>JACKCM010000001.1 GCA_020634035.1 Candidatus Obscuribacterales bacterium
GCACATTCGAGAGACCCCCTGCCCTTAGCGCGACCTGGCAACGGCACCGAACAAAAGAAATCTGTAAGAAGAAGTAAGGAAGACCCAAATAAGATTGCAATTCAATATCCTCACTTTCTAGATTGGAGGTATATTCCGATTCTACTTTTCCCCGAGTTTTTTCTCTCTAGACCAACATCCACAAGCTTCCCCAGGTAATTTCGCAGACATAACGATGTCATAGAAAACGCCTGGAACTTCTCTCTTGAACAAAACCCGAAAAGAGGAACCATGAGAAAAGAGACGGCAGTAATCATCATCGACACAGGCTTCTCCCTGGATGCCATGATGACAGCTTCCAGAATTCTGGCAGTTTGCGACCTTTCTACCGGGCTGCTTCGTGAAGGCGAACCTGCACTGAACACAGAAAGTCTCTCTGACTTTGCCGGCGACCCACTGAACCATGGCTCTCTGGTGCTTCGCGCCCTGACCGCCATCGATTCGGATATTCCGGTGATTCTCGTCAGAGCCTATTCGATTCAGGTACGGCTTATCCGAACTGGTTTCGAAAATGGCGAAATCAAATCGCCGGGCTGGACCGAAGCATTCGACTGGGCGGTCTCGCTTTGCAAGAAGCGCGGATACAACTCGGTCACCAACTGCTCTTTTGGCGGCTACACCCACGCCATGGACGGCAGCGGCTGGGAGGCATTTCGCCTGGGACAACATATCGGACCGGGCAAAGCAGGTCATATCCTGGTCGCCGGCGCCGGCTCCGGTGACGGTAGAGCGATTCATGCCTCCTGTCTCAACGATGGCGGGAGCTTCACCGACATCAACGCCCGCCAGACTGGACCTACCACCTATAACCTCTGGGCAGGTCTCGGTGGTCCTGTCTCAGAAAGCTGGACGCTGGAAGTCTTCCTGAACGAACGAAAGAGCGCTCACTTCGAAGGAGCAGAGCTGGCGGCCAACTTCTGGAACGACCGAAAGCAACTGACTTTCACAGTATCCGGAGAAGGCTCTGTCAAATTCAGAATGCACTCCCCGGAGGCAACCCGATTTGACCTGTGGATCAATCACCAGGACGATGCGGTCTTTACCAGCCACGCAGACCCTCATCTGATTGCCGAACCGGCAGTCTTTCCCGGGGTGATAGCAGTGGGCCTGGCAGCCGGTCGCTATTCGTCGGACCAGACAGAGAGCAACGCCAAGCCTGAAGTTTTGCTTGCAGGCAGTGGTCCTGTCAGCTTCCGCCTTCCGGAAGTCGTGGCAGAAATTGCTGCCTGGCTGACCGAAGAGCCTGAACTTGATGTTGTCTCCGTTCGCCGGAAGCTGTGCCCGGTGACTGTGTAAAGGATAGCTCTGAGTTTCTGAAAAACCGATTTCTTCCTCTTTCGAGGGAGCATCCGGTTTTTCTTTTTAACGGCTATCTATTATCTTTTATAATAGTTTTTGACACCTTGTCTTCAGATTGAACCGCCACAACCCATGAGCTATGATCCGACGATCCGCAAAAGGAGAACGCCCATGACGGTAAGCACCAAAACCCGAGCCTTTCAGTTGACCGAATTCGATTATCACAAAATAAGCCAGGCTCCGGTAGAGCTGGGCGAGGTGGGTCACCATGATGTTCTGGTCGAGATGAAAGCGGCTTCTCTGAACTATCGGGATTTCCTTATCTCCCAGGGTTATTACAACCCGAACCTGAAGCTTCCTTTAGTGCCGCTCTCCGATGGCGCCGGTATTGTCACAAAGGTCGGCGATAAAGTAAAACGCTTCAAAGAAGGCGATCTGGTCTCATCGACCTTTTTTCAGGACTGGTGCTCCGGCTCAATAAGCCAGGCTGCGGCAAGCAGCGCCCTGGGCGGAGAAATTGGCGGTGTTTTACAAGCGGAGCGCATTTTTCCTGAGCATGGCCTGGTGAAAGCGCCGGCTGGCTATACCGCCGAGCAAGCTGCCACTCTGCCCTGTGCCGCCCTTACTGCCTGGAATGCGCTCTTCGAAGCCGGTAATCTGAAACCGGGAGACAAAGTACTGGTGCTCGGTACCGGCGGTGTCTCTATCTTTGCGCTTCAACTGGCCAAAGCAGCCGGCGCCACCGTATTCGCCACTTCCAGCTCTGACGATAAACTGAAGCGGGTCAAAGAGCTGGGCGCAGATTATGTGATCAACTACAAAGAGATTCTAGATTGGGAAAAACCGGTTCTAGAGGCTACAGATGGCGTAGGTGTGGACTATGTGGTCGAAGTGGGCGGTGCGGGCACCGTAGAGAAATCAATCAAAGCGGTGCGCTACGGTGGTCATATAAGCATGATCGGCGTGCTCTCCGGCATGGGCGGTGTCGACCCAATAAAACTGCTGATGAAAGCGATTCGTTTACAGGGCATATTTGTCGGCTCTAGAGAGATGTTCGAGAACATGAACGCGGCTCTGGCAGCCAATGAGATCAAGCCGATTATTGAAAAGACCTTCTCTGTCGAACAAGTAGCCGAAGCGATAGACTATATGAAAGCCGGAAAACACTTCGGCAAAATCGTCCTCAAATTCTAGAAATGACCCTGGAGACCGGACAACCATCATCGAACCAGAACAGAATTCTGGGAGCAGTGACCGGGGTTCTTATCTATGTCATCCTCACCGGAGCGATGCTTCACTTTATGCCGTTTCGAGAGGGTGGGGCAGCAGTCGTCTATCCTCTGGACGATGCCTACATCTATATGTCGATGGCAAGAAACATCGCCGACTTCGGGGTCTGGGGGGTCACCCCTCACAATTTCTCCGGCACCTCCAGCGCCCATATCTGGGTTCTTTTCCTGGCTCTGGCGTATAAACTGTTCGGCGCTCAAGAAGTGCTTCCCCTGGTGATGAATATAGGCTGCGGCATCGCCTCTTTCGTCTGTCTGGCGCTTGCCGCCCGGGATATGCGCTTGAATAGAGCACAACTGGCGGCGGTTATCTTTGCTTTTCTTTTTGGCGTCTATCCTTCGCAGCTCACTGTAATAGGCATGGAGACCGTATTGAGCTGTCTACTCACCATAGGCTTCATCTGGTCGAGTGTCCGCCTTCTGAGCCTGAAGGAAGCAGAGAAGCCTTCGAAAAGGCTTATCATCTGGTCTTCTTTGAGCACCATGCTTCTGGCAGGCTGTCGTTATGAAAGTCTCTTTCTAATCGGTCCTGTGGTGCTCTCCCTGTTCTTGAAAAAACAACGCCTCAATTCTCTGTTGATACTAGCCAGCGCTTCACTGCCGATTGTTTTGTACGGCGTCTATTCTATTGCCCATAGTGGCCTGTTTTTTCCTAACACCATCCTTCTAAAAGGACGGGTCGGCTTCACAGATCCTATACAGGGAGTCTTTCTACAACAGATAGATGTCGGCAAAACCGCCATCAAGCAGCTCTGGCTGATGGGCACCATGGTGCTCTACTTCGCATACAGCGCTATAAAAACCGCAGCTGGTGCCACCAGAAGAAATATCTATCTGGCCCTGGCCGGGCTTACCACCATCGCCACAATACTGGGAATCGAACCGGTTCTTAATCTAGTCGGAGAAAGCCTATCGTCAGAAGCCAGAGTCATACTCGAGACAGTAACTTGCGAAACTGTATTCGGCCTCGCCCTTGGTGCCGCCCTTCTGGCACTTGCCAAACTGCGCCATTCTATAAAAGACAAAGAGTACGAGAGGCCTCTCTTCGATATTCTTATCCTTGCAAGCATGGCGCATCTTTTCGCTGCCCGCTTCGGCTGGCTGTTTCGCTATGAAGCTTATTTGCTGACGGTGATGAGTATGCTTTACATCCCTCTTCTCAGTCCGATTCTGGTTGCCAGAAAAGAGCTGGGTAGAGCTTGCCAGGCAGCAGTTATATCTGGTCTTGCCCTGCTTTTATTCGGCCTTTCAGTAAGATTTTGTCTGGGCAGCTATATAACCCCAAAACATGCCTGGGGGATAAGATATCAGCATCTTGAGATGGCAAAATTCATTCAAGAATACTTCCCCAGAGGAAGAATCCTGGCCATAGATATAGGCGCCATCACTTACTTCTGCAAAGACATAACGTTATTAGACCTCTGGGGACTCGATTCGCTCGAGGTGGCTAGAGCCAGGGCCAAACAGGCTCTGGTGCCCGAATTTCTGGTGCGCTTCGCCCGCAAAGAACGGGCAGAGATAGGCGTTTTGCAAGAGCCCTTCTTCAAACCCCATGGCTTGCCCCAGAGCTGGGACAAAGTGGCGGTCTGGCACACGCCACCGGCTTATAACGGCATCGAATCGGTCTCTTTCTATGCCATGGACGAAGAGTTCGCCAGAAAACTGAAAGAGGACCTCAGCCGGTTCAAGCTACCTTCTGCCGACCGCCTGGAATTTATGAAATCGGGTCTATAATAGGACAAGTTTTCCTTTTAGTAAGCCCCGGGACTATGCGGTTATCTAAAAAAGCAAAAATCACCGCCCTGGCGGTTGGTGTCCTGTTCTATGGGTTGCTCACCGCTTTCATGGTCTCGATGATGCCGTTTCACGACGGTGGCAAGATGGTCTATGCCCTGGATGACGCCTATATCTATATGGCTATGGCCAGGAACCTTGCCGAAAGCGGCATCTGGGGTGTTACTAACGAAGGCTTCGCCGGTACATCCAGCAGTCATATCTGGATCATTTTCCTGGGCGCTGCCTACAAACTGACCGGGGTCTCTGAAATAGCGCCACTGGTTCTGAACATAATCTTCGGTATTGCTTCGTTCGTGGTGCTGGTTTTAGCTGCCGATGATCTGGGCTTCAATTCAAAGACTTTACTGGCTGCCACAGCCGTCTTCACTTTCTGTGTCTATCCATCCCAGATGACCGTTATCGGCATGGAGACAGTGCTGCTCTGCCTGCTGACTCTGTGCTACGGCTGGGCGGCTATTAAGCTGTTGCAACTGGCCGCTGACGAAAAGACCGGTACCGGACTGCTGGCAGGGTCCTCCATCGCCACGGCATTGCTCTGTGCCTGCCGTTATGAAGCACTATATCTGGTTGCGCCCCTGCTGCTTGTTCTTTTACTTCGCCGTCGTTTTGTGGATATGTTTGTGATCTTAGCAGCAGCGCTTCTACCGGTGCTGGCCTATGGTCTCTATTCTATGGCCCACGGCAACCTATTCTTTCCTAATACCATTCTATTGAAAGGTCGTGTCGGCTTTGCCAATCCTATAGAAGGAATATTGACCAAACAAGTCGAAGTCGGAGACACCGCACTCAAACAGCTCTGGCTGGTAGGCTCGATGATAATGTACTGCGTGGTCCGCATGAAGGCGTCATCTAAAAAAGCCGCAACGAGCCTGGGTCTGCTCGCTTTCACCATGGTGGCTGCCGCAGTGCTGGGCATTCAAGATGCTCTGCCTCTAGTCAAAAGCATGGGACCTTCGGTACAAGAGCTTTTCAAACCGGTACGTCCGGTATGTGCCGAAATCATCTTTCTTACCACAGGCGCCACGGGCATCCTGGCCCTGGTTCATCTTATAAAAACAGCACGGACTAAAGACAACTCTCTAGATAGCAGCTACTCTCTGCTCTTTGATCTGACTGTCCTTGCCATGGTCACCCACCTGTTCACCGCCCGCTTCGGCTGGCTCTTCCGTTATGAGGCCTATCTATTGAGCATGGCCTGTCTCAGCTTTGTTCCTATACTGCGCCAATTTTTCTTCAGCCAATCCAAAGTCGACAAGATCTCCAGAACCGCCAGAACAGCCATGATCTGCGCCCTGAGCGTACTGGCTTTTGGTATTTTGATTCGCACTACGCTATCTACTTTTATAACTCCGCACCACGCAAAGGGCGTTCGCTACCAGCATCTCGAGATGGCAAATTTCATTCGGAAGAACTTTCCGGAATCGACCATCATGGCGAATGACATAGGCGCCATATGCTACTTCGCACCGAATATAAAACTACTTGATCTATGGGGGCTGGCTTCTCTAGAGGTAGCCCTCGCCAGAGCCGATCATCGTCTCAACGAGGATTTCTTACTTCAATACGGCAAAGAACGCAAAGCTGACATAGCAGTCTTGCAAGAGTATTTCTGGCGTATTCAAGGCATTCCCAAATCCTGGTATAAGGCAGGCGAATGGCATACACCGCCCTATAACGGGGTAGGCGAAGTATCTTTCTTCGCTGTGGATGAAAGTCTAAAAGAAAAGCTGGATAATGACCTCTCACAATACCCTCTACCCAAGCCGGATAGCTTTGAGCCAAGACATGAACTCAATATAGAAGCGATACGAGCCCGGGAGAAATATCTGCTCAAGTAAGCGCGGCTAATGTAGATGCCAGAGCAGGCCTATCATAGTGAAATAGACCATCAAGAAGCTTGCTATCAGCCAGAATGGACCGACTCTAAACGCTCTAAGCCTGTCGATCACATTAAGCCTGTGGTCGCCAAAGTCGCTTATCATAATCAGGACAGCGATCGAAAAGATCGTTGCTGCCGGAATATAAACCGCATAAAAGTAGATCAGTGCTTTCAAACCAAACAAAGCAGCCAGGGTGAGCGCCGTTGCCGGTCCGAACCAGTGGCTGAGAACCGTATGAATCACAGCACTGGTCTGGCAGTGAGACTCCTGCCAGTGCGCGATAGTATCCTTGCTAATAATTCTAGTTACATACATATTTCCATCATATGACAACCAGAATCAAAACATCGATTTCCTGAATCTTCCCTTTAAGATCCGGGTAAAACATGAAACCACATATGATTGCAGCTGCCAATCTAAGACATCCCGGCTGTTGCCCCGGGGGTCTTGCATAGAACCGAACTGCTCTATTGAATGATTACCGATCTTTCTAATCACTGCGATTGATAACAAGGGCTGGATAAAGCACTATATACAGTTGCAAAATAAATCTTTAGCATGATGTCCAAAACCTGATAAAGAGTCATAGTAATAGTGACCTCGGAAGGAAAGGGAGGTGGTTGAAATTCTAAGGTATGGAATCCAAGGAGCATGCGCAGACGCGTTCAACCGCCGGGCTCTTTGAAAAATGCAAGGACCGTGAGATACCTGTCAATCTCCGCTTGAAAGAAGGATATTTAAGTCCAGAATCCGGTTAGTTAAAGGTTTGAATGTTTTCCTGCGAAGGGCATGCGAAAAGGGCGTGATCCCCACTTGTGAGATCACGCCCTGACGATTTACCAGCTCTTTTTTTGTCTTTACTGCCTGAACCGAAGACTAGAGCTCTGGTTGACAGCCAGCCTGTTTTCTCTCGTGGGAGCCAGAATCGCAAGGGCACTGGCACGCTTTGTAAAAAACCGACAGGTTATCCTGAAATCTTGAGATGCGCTTGCGCCTGGCATCGCATCGGCTATAGTGGATTCGTAGACCGAGATCAATACTTTTGCCCGACTGGCAAATTCGCCATCGCCTTCATAAAAGCGTCCCAGAAGAGACTTTTCGAAAGCACAGATCTCTGCCGCCTGCTTGAAACACTGTTCTTTCTTCGCCTTATCTGATAAGCCGACTTGAATGAGCGCGGCAACAAGATGATTAATAGACTCGATATACTTCTCATTCGTCTCTACAAAGCCTTTCTTCTCCATGGCTACCAGCTCTTCTGTTCGGCGATCTATAGAGCGGCAACAGTATGCGATATAAGCCTCGGTGCTTGCCTCGGGCGCCAGAGATTCAGCACCGGCGGGGCTGCAGGCAAGAAGACCCAATAAAACAAAAAAAGCGATCAGATAAAAACGAATCATGCTAGTACCTTCCTGTGCTGTTGTTTAGATAAGGGATACGGGGCTCGCAGTGTGCAATTTGCGGTTCGATTTGCATGACTCTATCTTAGAGATCTGGCGAACAGGAACAATGTGCATTTGCACAGTCCTGAAAAATCAGATCAGGGTTTTTCCCCTGTATTTTTTCTACCTTCGCAATTATGTTGGTTTAACACCACGATAACGGGCTTACTAACCATGAACAGCGTTTTTTCCGAGGAAGAATCGGCTTCCTTTTGCATGCATTCGACAGAATTGACCGAAGAAGACGAAGAACCAGATGGGTTATCTTCAAAAACTGCTCACTCTATAGATATATCGGAATACGATATTCTCGAATCCCTCGGCGAAGGGGGCATGGGAGAAGTGTTTCGAGCCAGGCATAAAAAGCTGGGCACTGAATACGCCATCAAAGTACTGCGCAAAGAGTTGCTCAAAGATAACGCCAGTCGCAAACGCTTCGAACTAGAAGCCAAAGCCTGTAAATCTCTCAGCTCTCCTTATATAGTCACCACCTATGATTCGGGTATAACTCCTGCCGGTGTTCCTTATATAGTGATGGAAAAAGCCGAGGGCGAAAGCCTTGCCGCTATCCTGGCCAGAGAGGGTGCCTTAAAAACCCATGATTTCATCGAGATCTTCACAAGGGTGGCAAACGCCCTTTCTTATGCGCACAAAGCCTCGATTCTCCATCGTGACATCAAACCTTCCAACATAATGGTGCACCGTGACAGCGCAGACAGCCTGACGGTGAAGCTTCTGGACTTCGGCATATCGCGCTTTTTGCAAGACTCCGAACTATCCGAACAACAAGTCACCAAAACCGGAGAGCTAATCGGCAGCCCCGTTTACATGAGTCCGGAGCAGTGCACCGAAGGCAATAGCGATAGCTTCAAGCAGAGCTCGGATATCTATTCTCTCGGTGTTGTTATGTATGAAGCGCTCAGCGGTGCTCCTCCATTTTTAGGAGGCAACGCCATTGCTACCATCATGAAACACCTCAACGAGAACCCGGCTTCTATCAAAAGAGAAGATGGAAACACAGAGCATCTCAACTTATTAGAGCAGATCATCTTTAAATGTCTCGAAAAAGACCCAGGGCTGCGCTACGCCTCTGCCGCCGCTCTCAGTGTCGACCTCGACAGTGTGCGCTTTTCTAAAGACGACTATGGCAAAAAGCGCCTGTTATCCAACTGCAAAAAAGCACGCCTCGGTCGCTTCCTCTACCGCCACGGCAAAGCAGCTTTTATAAGCCTGACAGTGACTTTTGCGGTCACGACCCTGGCAGTACAGCTATTTGCCGATAGACAACAAAATGACCGCTTCAATAAACTGGTCGCGACCGCCAACAGCCTGGATTCACTAAATGGCGACTCTTATGAGAAGTGGATGCAAGCCTATGCGACAGCAAAAAAAATGGGCAAAAGCAACTATGTACAGGCGCTTTTGCTACATAGAGCAGGTATGGCACGATATCGAAATGAATACGAAAAAGATCCTCAGAGATTCGGAGAAGGACACAAAGAGTATAGACAGGCTTGGAATCTAATAAAAAATGTTGGTCTCACCACCGAAGAGAAGCTTCCTATTCTTCGCTCTCTGGCAGACTCTATGAGCCGCTCTTTCAGAATCGAAGAACCCAAATACTATCCCAGAGAATTCCGCAGCAGAGCCGAAACATTGAAAGAAAAATCACGAGCCGCAATGGACACCGGCAAGCTGCTCGAAGCAAGAACTCTGATGGAAAAAGCCAGAGACCTGGGAGCCCAATCCCTGAATGACAGAATTCTATTGAGCAACATCTACTCAGAGCTTTCAATGCTGAATGCTCCGCCCAATCAGTCTCTTGCCCTGATGGAGAAAGCTCTATGTCTTACAGATTGCAGGATTCATGAGAAACTGCGCTTTGACCAGCTTTCTCGATTTATCAAAGCCAGCGGCAAAGATCCACAATCTTTCAATACAAGATTGCTATTGTCTCGGGAAGCAGAGGCTAGAGGAGATCTGGCGGCGGCAGCTCTTGAACTGCACGCGGCTCTCGCTCTTCAAAACAATGAAACACTAAGAAAGCATCTGGTCGAATTGCAAAACAAATTGGCGAACCAGCGTTATCGTTTGGCAGACAGAACCTCGATGAAAGCAGTTCCTCATTTGAAAAAACTGATCAAATTCGAAAATGAAGTATTTAAATCCGTGCCATATCCAGCACAATTTCACTGTAGAGATCTGGCCAAAATTTATCTCGAAAACGGCTTCTATGAGGACGCGCAGAAATACTTTGCTTTGTCAGATATCGAAGAACAAATGCTCTATCAAACCTATCGAGATCCAATCTTTGACCAATATTTGGGCACGTTGTATATGACAGGAAGGTTCGACAAACTTATTTCGCTGATGGATAAGTGCAAAGAGAATCTGATAGAGAAGAATCGTAAGTATTCTATCTCACTGAATGAAGAGACTATTTTCGATGTGGCGATGCGTGCCAAAATTCATATGCTTCGCAACGAAAACGACCAGTTCAAGACCCTGGAACCTGAAATTTTGCGGAGCACATGGCACGGCGGCCGACCAGAGACCATCCTGGAAAATGAGCCACTTACCTACAATAAACAACAACTTGAATCGGAGAATTTTGGCGATACATTCACCAGCGAAGCGATTGGTCCCTAGCTGTCCTCTCCACCGAGCAAACCGCCGAACCATTGCTTCTTGAAGAAGATCAGGCAGACTTTGCCTACTACCCGACTCTGGTCGGCAAAGCCCCAGACATGGCTATCGGCGCTGGCGTTTCGATTGTCGCCCAGAACGAAGAGCTTCCCTTCTGGCACCACTATCGGTGCGCCATTGCCCTGGTAGGGACGAATAAAATTGCCTCTGGCATTCACGCCCGAGATACTTTCCATGTTGTATCTGTCGTAGTTGGCAGGCTCTTTGACATAGGGCTCTTCGAGTAACTGACCATTGACATAAACCCCTTCGCCCCGGCGGATGATGATTTGATCGCCGGGCAGGCCTATGACTCTTTTGACAAAAGCGGGAGGATTCTCTGGGAAGAACGGAATAAATCGTCCAAGAATACTATCCTCATAAACCTCGGTCTCCACAGAAGGCGGATAAAAAACAACGATATCGCCCCGTTTAAACCCATCGCCTATATAGCGTGTTACTTTCTGTACTAAAATTCTATCGTCGATCATGAGGGTCGGTTTCATGGAACCCGACGGGATGAAGCGTGCTTCGGCGACAGTACCTTTGAGGAAGATACAGAGAACGAATCCGAGGATCAGGGTGCGAATCGCCTCGCCAATAAGACTTTCTGAGTTCTCCTGCTCTTTCTGATTCTTCTTCTCTTTGACAGGCTTGGGCGCTCTGGGTGTCAGAGAATCAGCGGATTCCGAGCCGTATTCATATTGATCACGTTGAGCGTGTTGAGCATGAGATTGAGACTCTGACCCGGACTCGGCTCCTGCCTGATACTGCTGGGGCTCCTCAGGAAACTGCAATTCAGGGTTTTCTCTTTCGGACATCGGACGCTCCTTTTAGACCACAAAGTACATTTTGTCCCAGAACACCCTGAAAAATCAAGAACACTGGTTTCAAGACAGTGTATCATCGCGTCAGTAAAGCTGCCGCCACCGCAAACGTAAAGAAAGAAAGCTATGCCTGAAAAGAATCTGAAAAAGCTACTCGCCAATATCAACCCGGAACTTGCACCTGGAGAATACCTCTTCTGCACACTTCCAGGGGACGATAACAATGTCCTGAATTCTGGAATGACCCCAGACTCAGAACTAGAGCCGATAGCGACCTTTAGAGAGAAAGAGGCTCTCACCCTGGTGGTCGAAGCGGCCAGAGCTGCAAAAGCGGGACTTTCAGGCAATGGACCCTGGTCGCTCATAACCTGTACGATAAACTCAGATCTGAACGCCGTCGGCTTTCTGGCCGCCATGGCTACAGCCCTTGCAGAGCGAGGCATTTCGGTCAATGCTTTCTCGGCTTACTATCACGACCATCTCTTCGTTCCCTCGGACCGGGCAGATGAAGCGCTGGCCATTCTCAAAGGAGATTTCAGCGAATCTGGAAGCTGAGACCGCACTACCAATGATGTCATACAACAACGAAGAAAATAGGATTAAAGCATGAGTGAAAACCTGAAAGATATCTACACAGAGCCATCGGATGCCGACGTCGACACATTGAACAATCTCGGTCCTCTGACGAAAATGGCAGGCATTTGGACCGGCGAAACAGGGCTGGATGTTCACCCTGTGGCAGAGGGACAGGAAGCCGATGTGTATATAGAAAGGATGGAGCTACAGCCGATTGATCCCCAGACAAACGGACCGCAGCTTTTCTACGGACTTAGATATCATACCCATGTGACAAAACCGGATGAAGTAGAGACCTTTCACGATCAGGTCGGATACTGGCTCTGGGAACCGGCGACCGGCACCATCATTCATACCCTTACGATTCCGCGCGGAATGGTCGCCATGGCGATGGGAACAGCGGCAGCGGACGCAAAATCCTTCGAGCTGGTCGCCGAACTGGGTTCACAAACCAACGGTATCTGCTCAAATCCTTTCTTAGACAAAGCATTTAAAACAGTCAAATTTCGCATCGAAGTGACCATCAATGATGATGGTACCTGGAGCTATAACGAAGACACAGTAATGGATGTCCATGGCAAGGATGAGCCATTTCATCATACCGATACCCATACCCTGAAAAAAATCGGCGAGCCGACACCAAATCCCCTGGCTCTGGCGCTGAAGCGTTGAGAGTGCAATGGTCTCTGGTCGTGTCAGCGATGCTTACCAAAGCACGACACTCTAACGAATCCAATCAGTGAATAAATACACAAAACAGACTGAAAACGAGAACCAGTAAAAGAATTGCGGAACCGATTCTTCGTACGTAATCGAATCTGAGCTGCTTCCACGCAGGCGTGTACTCAAGCAATGAATGCTCATGTTCAAAGCCTTCTTCGTCTGCCTCAAGGGCTTCTTCGTGGATCTCTAGAGCTTCTTGGTTCCCTTTCCTGAACAGACCTTTGATTACAATACCGTCTTCGCTTTCCAGGGTGTTATAGTCACTCCAAAATCCGCGCTCATCTACCCTATTTACTGTCTTACAACCAGCACAAATAATCACGTGAGGGAGCAGTATCTCACCGCATCCTACACAAACCTTACTAGAGTTTTTCTCAATATCAGGGACAAGCATAAAACCATTATAGACTTCCGAATCCGCTGCCCAGTCCCACACCATTCCATATATTACTATCTTACATAGTATTATAACTCCGAGAAAAAAGCGTGCGGATGGAGAACCCGGTCTCCACCCGCACAAAACAAGAAAGCAGTTATTTACTCAAGCTCGCATCCAGGCTCAACCCGGAAGCATCGCTATTGAGCGAACTCTACCAGGGTTAGGCTTGCTCGGCAGCGGCGCCAGGTCCCTTAGAAATCTCGTTGCCGGTGATGATACCATCGCGCAGTTGAGACTTCAGGTCGTGCACCCCGCCAGGCGAGTGGGGCACCATGATGACCTTAGAATGACCAGAGGCGGCGACGTCCTTGAGGGTGTCGAAGTACTGGGTCATGAGAACCAGATCCATGACCTCGCCGGCGTCGACCTGACCGTTGAGCGCTTCCTGAAACTCAGAGACCGACTTCTGGAGACCTTTGACAATGGCTTCACGCTGATCGGCGATACCCTGACCCTGGAGCTTCTTGCTCTCGGCTTCCGCTTCCGCCTTCTTGACCGCCAAGATCTTCTCGGCTTCACCACGCTCTTCGGCGGCGACGCGCTCACGACGAGCAGCGTTGATCTCGTTCATCGAAGCCTTGACCTTCTGGTCAGGATCGACGTCGGTGACCTGGACGTTGATGATCTGATAGCCGAAGTCGTCCATGGAGCCGGCAAGCTGTTCCTTGACCGCGCCTGCGATGCGCTCTTTGTTGGTGAAGACATCGTCGAGATCGATCTCGGGCACCTCGGCGCGAACTTGATCAAAGACGTAAGACTTGATCTGACCTTCCGGGTTGCTCAGACGATAGAACGCCTGCTCCGCACGACTTTCGAGGACCTGGTACTGAATGGTGACCTCGACCTTGACGCTCACCTTGTCCTTGGTAATCGTCTCGACAGACACCGGAAGCTGTTGGATACGCAGCGATAGCCGACGAGAAGCACTGTCGATCAGCGGGCACTTGATGCCCAGACCGGCAGGCGCAATGCGCTTGAACTTGCCGAAGCGTTCGACAGCGGCGAGGGTCTGTTGCTGAACGGTGAAGAACGTCCCGAAAGCGAGCGTGAGAAGCACGATCAAGCCGACGACAACGCAGACGATGGTTATGATAAGTCCTGCCATAGTAATTTCTTTCCTTGTAATTATTGTTTTTCGAAATTCGAATTTGACCCCCCGGAAAATAACCGGGCGGAAAAACAGAGACATTTGCAGACCCCGAAGAACGACAGCTCGAGCAATAGCCATTCTTACCTGAACGCAAAAGCGCTTTGAGAAAATACTGATTGTTCAGGTTTGTCGGGTCTGAAAGAGTGTTTTAGTGCCTGAAAGTGGAACGCGAAAAGGGTGCCTCGATACTAAGAATCCACTGGCAGGCTTTTCAAGAGAAGTGAATTACAGCTTTACCAAAATTCGCAGCCAGATGCGACCGGCTGAAGAAATATCAATAGTACCCGGGCGGTATCGCAACCGGACAGAGCTTTGCCAGGTCACGCAAAGCAATATCAGTTGAATGCAATTAATGCTACGGTATATAGTATTTGGCTTACAAACCACAGGGATTAGAAATTCAGAATCGCTTCTTTTATCTCTAATCCCTGATGGTTGGCGTCTACTTTCATCGGGTCAAACTGTCTGGATGCTGCTAGATATTCGGATCGCTTTTATAAGTAACTATCATTAGCGCTGCAGAGAATACCGAGACAACAGCTATGAAATCAGTGATTGATATAAATGAATCCCACATGTCTTGCACCTATTGGTCAATCGCTGTTGCCGCATCCACAACCTGAATTTAGCGAATCGCTTCCTCGATTCCAAATTGCCAAATCCTGCTCTTCGATCGCCCGATTGCCTTGATACACCAGGCATAACAGCATTCACGCCAAAACAGAAAAGCCTTCGAAAAGCAAAAATTTGCCCCCAAAAGCAAGAATTATCCTCTGGCGCGAGGCGCCTCCACCTGGCTATGTATAGTTCGCGCGAATCATGAAAAAGACGAGAATATTTTCCCTTGGCATAGCGAGAAGCTCGCTATATCCTGGTTTTTAGAACCAGCCAGGAGATTCAAATATTGACCCCCGAAACAGAAAGCGCCCTGGAGCTTGCCGAAAGCTTTTCCAAAGATACTATCGAATGGCGCCGCCATCTCCATTCCATTCCCGAGATTGCCTTCAAAGAAGAGAAGACCGCAGACTATGTGGCAGGCTTATTGCAGCAATTCGGCTATCAGATAAAGCGCGGACTGGCAGGAACCGGCGTTGTCGCCGACCTTGGCTCAATCGGACCGATTATTGCCCTGAGGGCAGAATTAGACGGCATCGCCATAGCCGAGACCACCCAGACTCCGTACTCATCTAGAGAAAGTGGACTGAGTCATGCCTGCGGTCACGACGTCAACATGGCTTGTGTTTTGACTGCGGCAAGAATTCTTGCAGAGCTCAAGCCCGAATGTAGAATCCGCATTATCATGCAGCCGGCTTCTGAAATATCCTCGGACGAATCGATGAAATCCGGTGCCGAGAAAATGATAGAAGAAGGCGTTCTAGAAGGCGTTGGAGCCATTCTTGGCATACATGTGGACAGCACCCTGAGAAGCGGCACCATCGGCATTATTAAAGAGCCGCTTCAGGTAAGGTCAGAGAACTTTCGAATTACTCTTGAAGCATCAAAGAAAGCCCCTGGCGCCAAAGCAATGGTCATCGGCGCAGCGTTAATCAGCCGCATAGATGAGGCTTTGAGTAAAGGCGAACTGGATAAAAACTGTATCTCCTTCGAATCTCTGGTAGCCGAAGATCTCTCTGAAAACACTGCTACTCTGGCAGGTAGCCTGGAATACAAAAGTCGCGATATGTTTTCTGCGATCCGCGCTCTTATTCAATCTGCCTGCAAGTCTTCTTCTGAATCAGCCGGTGCGGGAGACTGCCGATACGACCTTGAATTTGAACAGGGAGGCTCTACCAGCCTGGATTCCAGGGTAGTGAATCGGCTCTATGAAGCCGGTCTGAAAGTGCTGGGCGAGGACAGGGTGGAAGCGTTGAAAAGAAAAACCTGGAGCGAAGATTTTTCTGTCTATTCCGGACGTCTGCCTGCGGCGATGGCGCTAATGGGAGGTCAGCTACCCGGCCCGCCCCGGGTGCATCATACTGGCGGCTTTGACGCTGATGACTCGCAGATTCATCTTGGAGCGGCGGTGCTGGCTGAAGCAGTGCTCAGTCTGGCAGAAGATTTCGAAGAATAAGAACCGAAAAGAGATGGCGAAGGCAACTGCAAGCGACCTATCCCAACTGGCGCGAACCCCATAACAATTTAAAAGAACTGAGGAAGACCGAGAGCATAGCAGCTTTTCCGCTGATGTTCGACATTCAAAAATGGAACTGCTTTGCTAAGACCCTGACCTCGCTTTGATTTCGCTTTTCATTTGGGCTTCAGCTATTATCAAAACGTTCTTCAAGAAGCCACTTCTCTAGCAAGGAGACCTGTCACCACCGCAGCACTCGTATCCTCTTCTCTATTCAAGTATCCGCGCTCCCAGGCTCTCGCTGTAAGAGCAGTGTAGATGCACGAACCACGAACCACGAACCAGGAACCAGGAACCAAGCTTCTTGAAGCCCCAGCCAAATCAAATAAAACCAGATAAGAAAGGAATCGCCATGGAAGCTTTCATTATTTCGGTTATTCGTCAAATTCTCCCCTTCGTCGCAATTCTTGCAGTGGGAGGATTTCTTATAGCCCTCAGATTTATCTTCGACTTCGACAAAATGCGAACCCGAGCCCTCGATGCCTTCGAAGGTTTTCGAACTGACCTTGCCCGCTTCATCGCAATAGCAAGCTGCGCCGCCGACAGCGAAGGAAAAGACTTGAGCCGCAACACAGCCGAATTTCTTGCGATGTTGGAACGCAATCAAATTCAGTTCACTCAGTTCGATGCCCAGATTGCTGGACTGTCCAAAGAACAGCAGTCCATGACTCTGGTCAATCGAGTGAACAAAGGCACCGGCAAATGGCTCAGCCTCGCCCTGCAAATAGAAGCGGCTCATCAAGCCCTGAAAAGCCATGCAAAAGCGTACAAGCTCGAGGCCGGCCCTTTGTCAGCCATGAATGATCTACTCCAGTGTGATCGTAACTAAAACCGTCTCTCCGGGCGCTGGAAATTTCTCTCTTCCAGCCCCGGAATTCTCACGATTCGTCTTTTCTTCAATTGCTTCGCCCGACGACGGCACTCATACTCCCCGGCTCCCTAAGAGCTGGCAACTTTTTTGTTGCCGTGTAAATTTTGCACACGCATAGCCGACTACCCGAAAAGCCTATGAATTATGGATCTACAGAGGTATTAATTCTCGAAGCTTTGTTTTGCCGGGCAACTTCTTTGTTGCATCAGCATAGGCAGTGCTGTGGAAACACCTGGCAAGGCAAAGATACTTCCCGGAACATGTCTTTAAAAAAAAACCTATACTATCCCTTTTAGTATTTTGGCAATTCCTTCTAGTATTTCAACCACCCCATTCCAGACCGCCGGGCAGATCCAGAGCAGAATACTCTATGTGAAGGACCCTTCTATGATCCGGCTTCCTGGCTTTACCCGAACAATGAAGCAAAAGCGGCCTCATAAAGAGAACATCACCTACCTGACACTCACATAGTTGGCTCTCTCCCCGACTTTTCCAGAGATTGATCTCTTCTTCCGAGAGCTTCCCTGCACTGTGACTGCCAGGCAGCACCTCGAGGGCGGCATTATCCGCTCCGCAGGCGTCAAGATGAACCCGAGCAGCAAGAATGGACTGCATTACCTCCACCGGCGGTTGCACATGATTAATGCCAGCCTTCAAAGACCATGGTCCATAGTCCGGCAAATCTATCTTCTCTTTCACCGAGATGGTCAAATCCTGATGCCAGCGCAGATGCCAGTTCACAGTCGAAGTCTTGTCGAAAAGAATCGCTTTGGTCGCCCTGGCTCCTGTTCCCAGTACTGACTCCACCATCGAGATCAGCTCCTTCTGCCTGGCAAATTCAGAAACCTCGGGGACAAAATGCAGAATATTGCGCAGGGCAAAACTCTCTCCCTTGTGTTTACGGCTGTGTACGGACTGATGATTTCGAGAGGAGCTCAGCTGACTTTTTAATAGCTCCAGCGAAATAGCTTCGAACACGCCGGGCACAATACAGTAGCCCTGGCGCTCAATGGCATCACAAAACTGAATTTCATCTATTGAAGACACAGGAAAATATAACATCCTTACCTGGCAATAACATACCCTTGAAATTCGGCTCGCTAAATATTCTGACTTGGAAGTAGAATAGAGTTGTTAGTCCAGGATCCCAAAAGGGTCCGTCGAAAATAAACAAGGAGCTAACTCTTGAGCGACAGACTAAAAAACGTAGCCAGAATTCAGTTTAGCCTGTTTCTCCTGCCCCTGGTCTTTTTACTGTGGGCCTGGTTCCTCTATCTGTCCTATATCACAGTATCCGGAATGCTTATCACCGGCGGACTGACAGCCAGCGCCCTAACCTTCAATCTTCTTGCCCTGGGCATTTTTCTGGTCTTCGCCCTGCCTCTGAGCTGGCTCGAGTTCAGGTTGGCGAAGCGATGCATCCACAACTATTCGATGAAAGATATCTCGGTCAATCTCATAGTTTTTCTCTTTATCTGCGGAACAGTATCGGTGGGCTTCAGCCAGAATTTCATCCCGAACCTGCCGACCTTTATCGACGAAGCTATTTGACAGAAGGCTTCCAGAAACCGACAGTATAGTCTTCTAAGCCGAGGGCGATGCTGCGTCCATCGGGAGACCATGAGAATACTGCCGGGAAGACGTCTTCAAACTCTTTTCCTTTCTCGGCGCGATAGCTGGTCACCCGCTTGCCGCTTGAAGCATCGACAATAACGACGATATCCGCGCTATCGCTGACTGCCAGTCTTTTACCATCCGGAGACCAGTAGAAAACAGGAAAATCATCACCGGTCTCTATTGTATTGCGCACCTTATCTGATACCGGATCATAAATCTCTATGCCATGATGGCGATCAATAGCCAGGTATTTACTGTCCGGAGACCAGACGGCATGCTTGATACCTTTGAGTTCGCGAATAGTCTTGCCTGTCTCAGCGTTCCAAATGTGCAGCGATTTAAATTTTTCTGAAAAATTGAAACTGATCGCCGCCAGTTTAGAGCCATCCGAACTCCAACTTACCGAGTATGTTTTGTGGCGCATCGGTTCATAGGTATACAGCTCTTTGCCGCTGCCAATATCGACCACATGAACACCGTTGGCATCTGCAATGGCAAGCTTCTTGCTGTCTTTGCTCCAGACCAGACCGGTCACATAAGAGAGCACCTCTCGCCAGCCGTCCGAGCCGGTGTTTCCAGCGGCATCCCGAGGCAGGATGGGATTCCAGCGCCTTTCAGGATCGAAGTCTTTGCCTCGCTCGCTGCTGCGCATCTTCACCAGCTTGCCACTGGTCGCATCAAAAATAAAAACGTTGAGATAGTGACAGACAGCCACATATTTGCCGTCAGGAGACCAGGATACAGGACACCAGTTGTCTCGGAGCATATTAGTGTCGGCTTTTATAGTGAAGCGACGATCAACCACCGATTCTTTTCGAGGATCTAACTCCATCAAGACATCGCCGGAGACAGCGTCCATAATTGCCGCCACATGCTTTCTATAACCGACCACCAGCTTTTTGCCGCCGGGCGCCCAGGATATCGAACCCACATAGGTCTCTGCGGGCAGATGCTGCTTGGACGCTTCAGCCTGCACCGTATTCGGCACCAGCGCAAGAAGCGCTGCCAGCAAAATTGAAGTCTGGCGCAACCTAGAAAGTGACCGAGACCGAGCCTGAGTCAGATCCGGAGCGGCGAAATCAAGGATCATGACTGATTCTCCTTCACTATCTGCTTCATCCTGCTTCGACAGGTACGATATAGATATTCGTCATTGTTGGCGAATTGAGTTCTGTTCAATTTTTTGTGCACCGCCGCCCGGACATGGTAAGCCTCGAAATACAGAGGCTCCCGAGAAAGTATAAAATTCAAATCAGCCAGAGCCTGGTCATATTTAGACTCTTCGAGATAGCCCCTCGCCCGAAAAAGGCGGGCTTCGAGACTATCTTTATCTAGAGAGAGCGCTTTGCTGCAATCTTCAATAGATTCTTTCCAACCTTGATTATTGCCCTGATTAATCCTCGCCCTGGCCACATAGAACCAGGCTTTGTCATCAGAAAGCGAGATGGCTCGGTCACATTCTTTAAGAGCCCTTTCCGGCTGGTCGAAATGCCCCAGCGCTCTCAACGCATGACCTTCGGGCGAATTCTTGTTCTTGGCTAAAATCTTTGCAGCGGTCCAGAGGGTCTGGGAGTAGTCGTGCAAGCAAAAATAGCAGCGCGCCAGCATAACCATCGCCCGGTGGTCTCCGGGCGGCAGCAAAGGAGCGGCAGTCTTCAAATCCTTCGCCGCTTCCTGATAAAGACCATAGTCCATCAACTTTCCGGCACGATTCAAATAGAACTCAGCCTTCTCTGTGGCGCTGCCTACAGGGCTGGACAAATTCCTGACTGCAGCGCTGAACTCTTTGAAGCCAGGCAGTGGGACCGTCTTCTGGGTGGCAGGTTCGGCCGAGACCCTGACGTCTGGCTCCCAGTCATCATAGTTCTCGGCATCACCGACAGCCGTAGCCGACTGCCCCAGCATGGAGAGCGCGATTATAGAGCTGAGCACCGCCGCAATTCTATCCGAAAGACAGCCCTGGCTTTTTCTGTATAAAGTCATAAAAGCTTAGTCCCTGCTTAGTCCCAGAACCTTTTCATAACCCAGGCATTCTACCTCAATCAACATAGCATAGCCATTTTCCAAATAGGGTTAATTATGCCCTCGAAGCCGGGCCAGCGACCGCATGGGGGATAACACGGTGGCTCAAGAGCTGGGACTGAACCATAATGACAGATATTATGAGAGACTTGCCCAGATTAAAGCTTAATCGCACCCCAGCAATAGACTGGGTGAAGGTCTTTCAAGGAATCTGTCTTAGTGGTAGCGTATTAGGTGCGCTGACTTTCTCTTCACTAGCGGCCATGCTGGTGGCAAGCGCTATCAGAGGCGACCTGTCCATGCACGATGCCGTGAGCTATATCCCAATTTTTCTCATATTGAGCTTTGCCTTCTCGCTACACATCCAATCTTTTATCAATCGCCACCGCCAGGCCAAAGAGCTTGCCCTGGAGCAGTCTATTCTATATTTCGCACAGCAGAGCGGTCCGGGCGCGGTCAGCATTCCTGAAGTCTCACTGGGATGCGGTCTTAGAATATCTCAGACAGAGACCATTCTCAATCAAATGAGCGCTAGAGGAATCTGTCGCATAGACGTCAATCAGGACGGGCAGCTGATATACACTTTCTCGATTCGATAACAAGATTGAATTGTTCGAATCGGGCATAAAACTGCAATGACAAAAGACTTTCTGTCTTCGACAGCACCGAAAAGCCCCTTTGCGCTCTCAGCTTTAACCATAGCGATTGTGACCAGCCTGACCCCTGGCACAGCTCTGGCGCAGCAAGAAGGCAACAGACTTTTAGACGGTGTCTCTGTGCCCTATGAAGCGGTGAAAGAATATAACCACACCGTTGACCTTGCCAGGCAATCGCGCTTTGAAGAGATGGAGCCGACCATAAAAAAGCTGGTCGAGCAGCATCCTGATGTCTCTATCCTGCACTGGCAGTATGGCAGGGTTCTGATGGAGAGAGGCAAGTATGCTGCGGCCTTTGGTGAGCTTGAAAAATCAATCAGAATCAAACCGGATAGAGCAGAACCCTACTTGCATCTCGGCAATGTCGCAGCCAGACTGGGTAGATTCGATGATTCTCTAAAAGCGCTTAGAACTTATCTAAAGCTAAAACCGGACAGCTCGGTTAAAACTCTTATCGAAGCACAGATCAAGGCGATTACCAGACAGAAATCCGATATCGCCTCTGCAAGCGGCAAGAGTCCGCCGGGGACCTATCTTGGTCTTGCTACCATAAGCGGCGTCAGACGCTTTACCGAAGAGCGCATGCCACTGAAAGTCTTCATCGGCTCCGGTGCTGGTCTCGAGGGATTCAGACCTGCCTGTAGACATATTCTGGAAGATAGCTTCAGTACCTGGCAAAAAGAATCGGCAGAGGTGGTCCGTTTCAGTTATGTCGAGGATGCAAAAAAGGCAGACATAGAATGCCACTTCACCAACGATCTGACCAGAGTACCTGTGGTTATCGAAGGCGGCCATACTATTTTTGTCGATAGCACAGGAGGCAGAGTAAGCGCCGAAATCGTCATTCTGATCAAAGGTGCCGACGGTAAAGTCAACTCTGATGACTTTTTACGCGCCATCGCCCTGCATGAAATCGGCCACGCCCTGGGCCTGGCCGGTCACAGCGACAGTGCCAGCGATATCATGTTCGCCTCGGTCAGCCACGAGATGCACAACCTGTCGCCCCGGGACATTGCCACTCTTAAAGCGCTCTATAAGCTTCCACCTCGCCCTCTCACACTCCACCTGGAGGATAATCAGCGCTTCAGTCTCGCCGAATCTTCAAAATCGAGATCCTTCAAAGTCTGCCAGGAAGGCACCGAACTGCTGCAAAAGAACAAAGACTATAATGGGGCGATCAAAAAATACCGAGAAGCGACAGAACTCAATCCGCAGCTGACCGTCGCTTTTCAAAACCTTGCCATTGCCCTCAATATGCAGGCCGTCGAGAATTACAAGAGTGGAAAAGACGCAGCGGCACTCTCGATGTTCAAAGATTCCATAGAGACAGCCGAGAAGCACGGCACGCCGAAAGAGTTACTGCGCAAGTTTATTATGAATTATCAAATCGTCCTGAAAGCCCTCGGCAAGAGCGACACCATGGCAGAAACAGATAAGAAACTGAAAGAGTTAGACTAGACCGAATCAAACCAGAATTGATACAGCCAGGTCGCATAACACCATATTCAGTATCTTTTCGAATTTCTCAGCGAGCCACCAGTCGGTACATCGCATAGTAAATCAAACAAAGCGATCCCACCATCGCCAATCCGGATAGAACGTTCATATGCTTTTCCTCACCTGATACGAGAGGGTAGTAACGTGATCATGATAAAGGATACGATCCATGCGTTACTTTACTGTGACTGACATCAGCAAATAATTTCAAGGGCTGGACTTCATTCCCAGCGCGCGCGCCCGGCCGATATCGAGATCACCGGGAAATTTCTGCCCCAGCTTTCTCAAAGCGAGTCCGCGAAAGTAGAAGGCTCTTGCATCCCCGGCATTGCGCTGAATCGCTTTGTTCAAATAATCGACAGCATATTTATATTGACCGGTGCGATAATAGGCTTCTCCGGCGGTACTGAATGCGGCACCAGGATGAGAGTCCAGCTTGATTGCCTGTAGACAATCTAATAAAGCCAACTTATAACGCTTAATCCGTAAAAAAGCCTCCGCCCGATTAGCATAGAGATAGTCTGCACGGTTATAGACTCTGAGGGCAAAGTTATAATCTTCGACTGCTTTGTACCAGTCGTGATTCATCGAATCACAAAAGCCCTTCACGCTATATAATTCGAGCTTGTAATAAGGATAGCCCAGCAAATCCACCGCTTTGAAATCCCGACTGGCTGCCTGGTAATTGCCCAGTTTCTTATGATAGAGACCACGCTCGAAATAGAGGCAGGCATCATTGGGGTCGGCATCGATAATGGCGTTCATGACTATAATCGATGCCCGGGTATCGGCTATATCTTCTTTGCTCATCCCCTGGGCCGAAGCCGGTCCGATTTCTAATAAAAGAAACGCAACCGCCATAAGTCTTTGAAGATATCCCGGAGTTTTGAAAGCCATAGCGGATATATCATAGCAAGGTTTTTCGAACGGAGCTTTTGCCAGCTGATCTAAGCCCCCGGCAATGGGGTAAGATCATAGAGTCCCTGGCTAATAGTTCCAAAAATTCAACAGATTCACTAGATTCTAGAGGACCAATTACATCCAATGCCCGACCAGCGGATAATTATTCTGGGGGGAGGATTTGCCGGAGTACAATGTGCCCGGACTCTGCAAAAGCTGCTTCCCGGAGCCGAATACAAGATAGTTCTGTTCAACAAAGAGAACCATATGGTTTTCTCACCCCTGCTGGCCGAGGTTGCCAGCGCAGCCATCAAAGCTAAAGACGTGGCTGCCCCCCTGCGACAACTGCTGAATGGAGTCAAATGCCGAACCGAAGAGGTGCTCAGCGTTAATCTCGACGAAAGCTTCATTGAATACGAAGGTTTCGATCTGACCAGGCGCCGCATGGACTATGATCATCTGGTGATCGCCTGCGGCAACACCACTAATTTTGCCACCGTTCCGGGCATGAATGAGCACGCCATCCCCTTGAAGAGCGTAGGAGACGCCCTCTATCTTCAGTCCCACGTCATCGAGCAGATGGAAAAGGCAGAGGTCTGCGACGATCCTGATTTGAAGAAAAAGCATCTCTCATTCACCGTA
Source organism: Candidatus Obscuribacterales bacterium (assembly GCA_020634035.1). Classification (GTDB taxonomy): domain Bacteria; phylum Cyanobacteriota; class Vampirovibrionia; order Obscuribacterales; family Obscuribacteraceae; genus RI-106. The sequence goes on from JACKCM010000001.1 coordinate 24,483, forward strand.
GTTGGTGGCGGTTTCAGCGGCTGTGAAATAGCGGGCGAACTGAATGAATTTGTCAAAGAGAGCGCTCGCTACTATGAAAGCATCAACAAAAACGAAGTAACCGTCAACCTCATCCACGGACATTCTCAGATTCTGCCCGAGGTGAGCCCCTCTTTACGAGAGTTCGCCCGCAAGAAAATGGAAGCCCGGGGAATAAACTTCTACCTCGGTCAAAAGGCAACCCGTGCCACCCCGGAAGGTGTCTTTCTGACGGACGACACCTGTGTCTGCGGTGAGACGGTGGTCTGTACCATCGGCACTACACCTTTGCCCTTAGTAGAACGGTTGGCAGTGAAGAAGAACCGGGGCAGGATCATGACCGAAGCAGACATGTCCATACCTGGTTTTACCAACGCCTGGGCCATAGGAGACTGTGCCGCTGTACCCAATGCAGCCGCCGGCGGAGAGCTGTCGCCTCCTATAGGACAATTCGCCGAAAGACAGGGCAAACAACTGGCCGAAAATATCGCTGCTCGATTGAAGGGTGGGAACACAAAACCTTTTTCCCATTCCTCTCTCGGTCATCTCTGTGCCATCGGCGGACTAAACGCAGTGGCAGAAATCGGGGGCATACACATATCGGGATTTCCTGCCTGGTACCTCTGGCGAACTATTTATTTGATGAAGCTGCCGTCCTTATCCCAGAAGATCAAAGTCGGTATAGAATGGGCATGTGATCTTATTTTTCCGCGCGACCTCGGCTATGTCAAAGTGGACAGAACCAAGAGCATTTCCCGGGCATTTTACTCTGCCGGTGACTATGTATTCAGAGAAGGCAGTCCCGCCACGGACTTCTTTGTAATACAGCAGGGCAAGGTCGATATTCTTGTCTGGAACGAGAAAAAACAGAGCGATGAACTGGTGGCTGTGCTGGGCAAAGGAGACTTCTTCGGAGAAGCGGCATTAATTGCCGACCGACCCAGAAATGCCTCGGTGAGAGCCAGAGAAGATTTGATGGTGGTTAAAATAGGCAGCAATTTATTTACCGAGATGTCAAGCCATCTCACTCCGCTTAAGGATGCCATGGTTCAAGCAGGTCGGCGCAGGACCAATGTATGGCAGAATATTCCTGAAGTTCAGAGCCTGCTCATGAACATGCCCCTGAGCAAAATTATCGAACCCGTTCCAGGCGACATCCTCGCTGCCGATGATCTTATTGTCGGTATTCTAGAGCAGTTTCAAAATCGAAACCTCGACTTCTGTTGTGTACTGAACGGCGACAAGAAGCTTGAAGGGGTCGTTACCCGCTCGGATCTGATCAGAACCATAGAGATGGCATCTGCCCTCTCTGAAAAAGAAGACGAGATAATCAGGGTCGGACACATAATGCACCACGAGCCAATTTCCATAACCAAGACTGAATCGACCGAAGTGGCAGTACTGACCATGCGCGAACATGGGCTGAAGACCCTGCCTGTGGTCGACAACAAACAAAATAATCGCCTGGTCGGCTGCATCCGCATAGAGACGATTCTATGTCATCTTGTCCGCGAGTTGACCGACAAACAAGCTATAAGGATAACCGAGATGGACATGGCAAACCCGCTCTACAAGCGCGGCTGAGACAATGTTTTAGACGCCACCACATGCAGCACTACTGTTCCAATTCGAATAGATTTGAAGACTGAACATTCTTGAGACCGTATTTCAACTGAATATGCTCTATTTCGTAATTGTTCAAACCTTTGCAATCAGCCAGCTCGACATGGGTATTCTTCAGATCTTTCAAAAAAATAAAATCATCGGCATCAAGATCGGACATAAACTTGAAACGAATTACTTTCAATTGCTTTGCTCGAGAAAGTGCTTGCATATGCGCCCTGGTAAACGGCATTTTCTGAAACTCCAAAATCTCCATATTAGGCATACCGGTAATCTGTTTAAGTACTGCCACCGGCAAATCGCACTTTAAAAACTGAATCTGACCAAAACGCTTAATTTTTGAAAGTTTCTTCAACGCCCCCGGACTGATAGTCGTCTCAGCCAGCCGCAATTTGCGAAACTTGGGGAACTGAGACATATAATCGACCAGCTTTTCGTCAACAGGGAAACTATTGATGTTGAAAGTATCGGCCTCGGGCTTTTCTTTTAAAATTGTCTCTTTTTCGGTCTCTGTAGTGCCAGGAGAGAGAGAAACCCAGGAGGAAAGGACTACTTTAGGATTGCTGAAAAGCTTATCTTCAGCCTTGAAATTAGCCATCACATGACCGAGATCATGCATTTTTTCTCGCTTCTGCTTTTTGATTCTGACCTTAGCAGCTTTTATCCTCTTACTGTTGCTCACTTTAGGAGTCAAAGTGTACCAGGTACCCACCAGAAAAATGGCTGTCAAAACCAGCACAGAAGATATCACCAGAGGCGCCGGCAGCTTCGGGCGCTCCGAATCAACAGTAGAAGCTTCGTCATTTGAATCTTCCTCTTCGAGTTGTTTCAGACGCTCGGCTTCATTTATAAGTGCGGCACATCCGGCAATCTCCTGAGCAAATTCAGCCATAGTACCGTAGCGATCAGCAGGAGACTTCGCCAGTGCCCGTTCAACCGCCGCAGCAAGATATTCAGGCACGCCTAAGAGTCCGTCCGGATCTATCGACGGCACCGGATCGAACATGTGCTGTGCGATGGTCTCGAGCGCTGTCCGCCCCAGATATGGTGGCTTACCAGATAGCAACTCGAAGGCCACACAACCAAGAGAATAGATGTCGCTCCTTCTATCCAACACCTCTCCTGACGCCTGCTCCGGACTCATACAGCGGGGGCTGCCCACAATCTGACCGGTTCTGGTAAGCGTCTCTTCAGGGCTTACCAGATCCACAACTTTTGCCACGCCAAAATCGAGGATATGGGCACGATATCCCTCTCCAACTCTCGAGATAATGATGTTCGAAGGCTTCAAATCTCTGTGCAATACCTGCTGGTTGTGCGCATGTTCCATGCCGATGCAAATCTGCTCGATTATTGAAATAGCGTCTTTCATTGGCAAGCGACCTTCCCTGGCCAATAAATCTTCGAGGGTTCCCCCTTTCATGTGCTCCATAACCAGGAAGGGCTGGTCATCGTTGAAAACACCAAAATCAAGCACCTGAACAATGGCAGGATGCTTCAGCTTGCTTGCCGCTCTAGCCTCCATTTGAAATCGCTTCCAGTAGTCCTGGGGAATATTCGTTCCAAACAGAATTTTGATGGCGACTGTGCGATCAAGAACAGAATCATGCGCACTGTAGACTCTGCCCATGCCACCCTGACCCAGTTTTTCTATAACTGTATAGCGGCCGGCTATTGAGGTCGGCTCAGCTAGCCCGGTTCGCTCAATGGATAAAGGAGTAATTTCGGATTCGCCCATAGAAACAATTTTTCTTGCTATTCAGTGCTCTCTGCCAGTTCTTTGTACCCTTTCTAAACAGTTCCCCCTAATGCCGGCTGGTCCGAAGTATTAATTTAAGGGTTTTACCTATGTACAGGCAGGAAGCCGAATGGCACAATCGAAATAGAGCAGATATCCCACTATCTCTAGAGTCCCGCAGGTTATCCAAAGAAAGAACATGAAATTACGCAGGATCTTCCTGGGCGCTATCTGCGCCCTGACACTCAGTCACAGTTTATTCGCATCAGTCAAACCGGCTCAAGCAGCCAGGGCGACAAAGAACAAGCAATCTTCTCAGTCCAGCTTATGCGGACCGAAGCATCCTGCGATGGCACCATATCTTTCAAATCTCAAAATGAACATCGCCTCGAACTGGCGTCCTCCGAGCCTTAATAAGAGCAGCTGGGGAGTTGTCTATTTCGAACTCGATCATTCCGGTGCGCTGAAAAAGCCGGTCAGCATCGTGAAATCCGGCAGCATCGGAAGCGTCGACAGATCGGTGGTGGCGAGCATAAACAATGCCGCTCCTTTCGGCACTCTTCCAGGAGGCAAAAAACGGGTCGGTTTCCGCCTTGCTTTCCATTATTATCCGGACAATCAAGCGGCGGACCTGACAAATCAGCAGTATCAAGCGCTAGTAAACTGCCTTGAAAGCCTGAAAGCGGAGAGCGCAGACGAAAGCGGTCCAGAAGTTTATTCTACAGTCTGTACTTTTATCGCCCCGAGAGCAGGCAAATAAGAGCATTCCTGGCTCTGCAGTACAGCAGCGAATCAGTCTTCTTTTTCTATCTCTATCTCAAGCAATCGAGCCATAAAAAGACTCTGGTCGATCACCTGATTCGGCGCCATAATCACGCCTTTTAAATCCGAAGCACCAATTCTGGCTCCTTCCAGATTACAATCGACAAAACGCGCTCCTTTCAGCCGACTGCCGAAGAACTGGACTCCATCTAGTTTGCAATCTTCGAAAAGGCAACCGGCAAGATCGGCCTCACGGAAATCGCTGTCGGTCAGGTCACAACTTTTAAATCCTACCGAAATCATCTCTGCATTAAAGAAGCTCGCTATGTCGATTCGACAGGCTTCGAAGAAGACTCCATCGAATTTAGCGCCAGAAAAATTGGCACCGGTCAGGCGGACTCCTTTGAAATGACAGCGCCGAACTCTGGCTTCTACAGCTTGCAGATTGGCAAAATCACAGGTATCAAATGCGATGTCACGCAGCGCCCCTTCCTCCAGGGTCGAACTGGCCAGATTGACATGATCAAAAACCGAATTTTCTACAGTCAAATGCCGAACTGAGATTGGTCCGGCGACCAATTTCTCGAGCAGAATTCTGTCATAAGAATCCTCGTCCAGGGGCTCGAATCCTTCAAGTCTCTCCAGTTCGTCCAGATTGCCTGTTTGCGGAGGTGTAAACTTGAACTTTTGAATTTTCTGGATCTTCTGACTTCTGGCAGATTTCCGAAAGTCTTGCCCCAAAACAATTTCCTCCTCTCTCACAGAATTCGATAACTGCGTCTGTCCGAGCCTTAAAAGCATCCCATACTTGTGTGCGAATAAGGACGATTTTACTGGGTACAATATATTAGAGTAAGAAACTTCTGTACAAGGTCCTCGTAAACATGAACTTTCATCTTGGTGATTCGAATTTCTCTTCGGCTAGCGACCAGGCGGATCCCGGGGACAATCAAGAAAGAGTAGCGGCAGAAGCATTTCTCTCCGAACTTTCTAAATCGACAACCGCAGGGGACAAAGGCTCGAAAGTGCCGTCGGACGATGTCGGCAGTGCTCGCCTGACTGATTATCTTGGCGATCAGGAGAGATCCAAATCCAATCTCGCTTTCTCTTTTGTCACCGGAGACGGCAATGGTACAGAACTGAAACTGGCAGCTCGTATCGGCGCCGGTAATATTTCCCATAGAAATACCGAATCCAGCGCTGCCGGAGACCCCAACAATTTCTACAAACAGGGCGGCGGTGCTCGATTCTCTTTCCAACTTCACCGGACCGAAGCTTAGTTAATCTGGATCTCTCGGTATCTGAATACCCCGGGCCCTTATCTCGGCGGTGCTCATAACCTGGCGAGCGCGAATCTCTGCTTCTGCTCGTATCGCATTGGCCTGACTGGTGGTAATACCGAGACGAACCTCACCGGTGCGAGAATTTTGAATAAACTGATTGGTGTTTCGGGCAACATCATGAATCTGCCTCTCGGCTTCAGCCCGTATAGCAGCCGCTTCACGACGACCTTCTTCAAGAATCGCCTCTTTCCTGGCTTTGAGCTCTTTTATCTTCTTGCGAAGGTGCTCATTACGATCCTCTGCCAGCCGTTCCTCTACCGACTTCTCTTTCTCTTTCGCCTCGACTTTCGGCTCAACAGCCAGGCTGGCAGCGTCTCTGGCCCCGGTCTCCTGGTCTATCGCCTTGATAGCCGCCTGACAGCGCTTACAAGTCTCAAAATCCGGCATATTCTTAATGCATTCATCATAAGATTCACGAGCCTCGGGCTTCATTCCCAGCTTCATGTACGTGTTGGCCAGATGATAGTGTGATTGCCAGTGAGCAGGGTCCTTCTTGCTGGTGTACTCCAGACACTTTCGGGCATAGTCGTATTGACCTGCGGCATAGTATTGCCGGCCCCTTTTAAAATACTCAGGCTCAGACTCGCTACCCTTGGCCCGAGCAATGTTACAGGGCAGAGCGGCCAGCAAAGCCAGCGACAGTACAATCAGCTTCTTCATATTAAACTCAGGCTCCGGTAGCTTCGAAACAAAAATGCTTAGAATATAAATTCTGACTGCATCCGAACCACCTGTCAACTCAACAACAGCACAGCAGAGCTAGTCCTCGCTTGCAGTTCTCCGATCAGCCAAGACCAACCGGCACCACTGGCGGTATCACCGGCCGCCGACACATCTGTCTGTCGAATTATTAATTGTGCAGAATCAGAATTTCTCAGTTTATCCTGATCTTTGACATATCCCTAACAGAACCAGGGATTGCGGACTCGCGTCATGATAAAAAAAACCTATTGACATCCAGGTGGCACCGGTTCAGAATAAGGTTTTCTTCCCAGGACCACCTTAGTAAACAATCGATGAGAATGAACCAGGACAACTGCTGTATTGGCCAGCTAGTCACAGAACTCGGCTGGATACCGGTCTCAAAATTAGAGGATCTGGCAACGATTGCCGAAGAGAGCAATCAACCCCTGGGCAGGATTCTGCTTCAACACTCTTATATTTCACCCGAAGAGCTGCGCAACCTGATTGAGGCCCAGGCACTGCTGAGAGACCAGCATATCAGTCTGCCCTACGCCAAAAGAGCTCTGGCATTCAGCTCCTGGTACAGGGTATCTCTGGAGAACGCTCTGCCCTGGGTTGTCCCCGGAGACAACATCGCCCGGGTAGATTATTCAAAACGCCTGGGACAGCTTCTGGTGGCTTCGGGCTGTGTCGACCGGACGACCCTGGAAAACAACCTGGACGTCAGTAGAAGGGTCGGGGTGAGACTGGGCGAATTACTGAAAGACCGTGCCCAGGTCTCAGAAAATATGCTCTCGGCTTCGCTAGAATCCCAGAAGCTGCTGCGCTATGGTCTTATCTCAGAGTATCAAGCGATCGCCGGACTGCAGCGCATTAATAGAGGTCTGATTCGCTATCGCGCTCCCAGCCAGAAGCTTATTGTGCCTCTCGGACAATTGCTGGTCAATTCGGGCATCCTAAGCCGCAAGAATGTGGACGACGCCCTCGAAGTATCCAGAATCAACGGCAAACCCCTGGGCGAAGTGCTGAAGATATTCGCCTTGTTAGGGGACGGAATGCTAGACTCGGCTCTGCATTTGCAACGCCTCCTGCATACAGGAAGCATTAAATTCGCCGGCGCCAGCCAGGCTCTCAATCATATCTATCTGAACAATGTCACCGTTCAAGAAGCCCTGAATACCGTCAACACGCTGTCGGCAGAAAGTCCAAGCCTGAGCCCTGCCGAGTTTCTCTTGCTTACCGATGTCTTGCCGGAAAAATGGCTACAGCTCGAGTTCATCGCCAACAGCGGTTTGCCCCAAAGAAATCAACAGAGCCGACTGGCGGAGCAGGTGGGCAACGACCTGACCCGGGCAAGTGTGCGCCTTACCTACTTGATGAAACACTCCGTACTATCGATAGAGCAAGCTCTGATCGTACTGCATATGAGCACCCTCACCGGTCTGGATATCGACGCCTTTCTAGAGAAAGTCGGCTGGGTGAATCAGAACACCTTCGAGAGCATCGGCAACGGCGAGCACCACAAAAAACAGAGCAGAAACGCTGTTCTTTGTGAAGCAGCGGCCTGATTTTATACGCGACATTTAGTGGTGCGTATATGCCACCATTATCGGCTCCGTATATCGCAGACTTTATACCCAGATCTGCAATCCCACTTTCAAGGGACAATCTGAACAACTGTGAAGCCATTCCATACCTATTTCAAGTGATTTCCAATAAAACAGTTCTGTAAACGTGATAAGGATGATAGTACGTGGTTAGATATTTATAGCGGGGCCTTGCCCGCTCAAACACTCCTCCGCCTTGAACCACACATAGCTACCGGAGTTGTCTACTGGAGGCCTGGATATGCAAACAAAATCCGAAGCGGATCAAGTCTTATTGAGCCTCTGGGAAGGCAGCGGCTTGGTCAGTAAAGACGACCTGGCCGACTATAAATGCATCTCGAAGGACCTGCAGATTTCAGTCACCCAGGCTATCAAAAGCTCCGGTCTGGTTACCGATTTTGGCCTGGCCCTTTCGAATGAAGCCCAGTGCCAGGTTCTTGCCCAGGAGATAACACCGGACCTTGCCATTCGCGCCTTGCGCATCGCCGTCCAGGGAAGAATGAGCTTTCCGGCCGCTGTCGACCAAGCCAGGAAACTTCATCAAAAAACCCAGGTAGTTGTATCCGCCACCAACCTCCTCACCGAGTTGATGCTGGAATCAGGGATGCTCACCAAAGATGCCCTTGGACCCCTTCTGGTTCTATCTCACGAATCCTCAGTGATGATCGGTCAGGTCATGACCCTGAACAAAGTAATCTCTTCTGAAAACCTGCTTTCTGTGCTCAACGCCATACTGATGATTCGTGAAGAGGCGATCAGCAAAGAGACCGCCATCAAGGGTCTGAAACATGCCTACCGCCAGGACATTAGCCTGGAGCAAGCCCTCTTCGAACTAGGTCTTTTCGTCCATCCCGACTCGAAAACGACCAGAATCGGCGAACTCTTCGTCATGGCTGATTTGATGAGCAAAGCCGCCCTTGCCGAATGTTTAGAGATCGAGCTGTTCAAAGAAAAACAATTCGGACAAATTTTGCTCGAAAGAGGTCTTGCCACCACAGAACAACTGCACTGTGCCGTCAGCCTGCTCTCATCTATCTCCAACGAAGAGTTGCTGCCTTATCAAGCAGCCGTTGCTCTGCGCGAGGTGGTGCAAGAGGACAAGAACATCTATGCCTGCCTGGCAGAGTTGAAAGCCTCACAAGAAAACTCCGACTCCAGACTGGGTGATCTTCTTGTCGACTCGGGCATGTGCCAGAAGGACAACATAGAGAGCGCTCTGAGCAATCAATCTAATAGCGCCGTCAAAGTGGGTAGCCTGCTGCTCAAGTCAAAAATCCTCAGTGAAGCGATGCTCTACAAAGCGCTTCGACTGCAGACCGCCCTGCGTCTTGGCTATGTCTCCCGGACCAATGCGGTCAAGCTCTTGAAAGAATGCTTCGAAAGCGACAGCAGTCTCGAATCGCTCAGTGAGCACTCATCAATCTACATCCCCTCCAGAATGCAGTGGACCTGGGTCTAGAGCCTTTTAAAATGGCTCTATCAAGCCTCTACCGAGGCTTTCTCTTCAAGCGTCTGCCAGCGTTCGTAGAGCTGCTCCAACTCTAGCTTCATGCTTCCTTCTTCCTGCATGAGAGCCTCCAGCTTGCCGAAATCAGAGGCATATTCAGGAGAGGCCATTCGCTCTTGCAGCTCAGCCAGAGCGCCTTCCGCCTGCTCTATTTTGAGAGGCAGCTCTTTTAAAGCACGCTTCTCCGGCGCTGTCAGCCCGGCCCTCTCCCGACCCTTTCTCGATCCTCCGGATGTCTTTTCCTGACGACTCTGCTTTTCTGCTTTTGCTGCCTTCTTCCTTCGGTCTTCATAAAAAGCGAGCACCGTTTCACATTGAGAGAAATCAGCACAATAGGCATAGTCCCCATCGCCACTGAGGACAAGAATTTCATCAGAGACCGTATCCAGCATCATCCGGTCGTGCGAAACCAGCACCACCGCCCCGGGAAATTCAGAGATACAGTCTTCGAGAGTCTCGAGGGTTTCGATATCGAGGTCGTTTGTAGGTTCGTCTAATATAAGCAGATCCGCCACCTGCAACATCAGATTGGCGATTAGAATTCTCGATTGTTCGCCGCCAGAAAGATAGCTGATCGGCATATTCAGCTGTTCGTCTTTAAATGCGAATTTCCGCGCCCAGGTCGCCACATGGACTTTGCTGCCAGAATAAATGACATAGTCGCCATCATGATTGAAAGAATCTCTGAGGGTTTTATCGAGATCAAGACTGGAGCGGTCTTGCTCGAACCAGACCACCTTAAGCTCGTCAGCCCGCTTCAGTTTGCCGCCGTCAGGCGAAAGCTCACCTATTAAAAGCTTCAATAAAGTGGTCTTACCAGAGCCATTGCGCCCGACCAGGCCAAGCCTTGTACCCGGTGTGATCAAACAGTCGAAATCCTTCAACAACTTCCTTTCGCCGAAGCTCTTCGATATGGACTCTGCCACTATCAGCTCTTTGGTGCGACGACTGGAAGCCTGAAAGCCTGCATCGATGGCAGTACGGCTTCTGTTTCGCTGCTTGGTAGCGTCCAGCTCTTCCATGAGCCGACCCGCTTCTTCTATGCGTGCTACGGATTTAGTCGAGCGCGCCCTCGCCCCCCTCGACAGCCAGGCTATCTCCCTCCGCACTTTGCTTGCCAGGGACTTCTCCAGATTTTTCTGCTCCGAGAGCTTCTCTTCTTTGAGAGTGAGAAATGTCTGATAGTCGCCTGAGACATTTAGATAGCCCTGGGGATAAGCCGGATTGAGCTCGATAACCCGGTTCGAGACATTCTGTAGAAATGCCCTATCGTGGCTGATTAAGATAAACGAAAAGCGCGCGCTCTGAAGATACTCTTCCAACCAGAAGATACTCTCGAGATCAAGATGGTTGGTGGGTTCATCTAACAACAGCAGATCAGGAGCGGTGGACAATCCTGCAGCCAGAGCCAGCTTCTTACGCCAACCGCCGGAAAGAGCGCCCACTTTCTGGCTGCGGTCCGGAAATTTGAACAGCTTCAAACAAGAATCTATAGAAGCCGCCCGCTCATGATCTTCGAACTGAACTGCCGATGCCGCCTCACTGACGATCTCTTCGACGGTTTTCTCAGCATCGAAGCGGTCTTCTTGAGGGACATAAGCGGTTCTCAGATTACGCCGAGAGACAACTTCTCCCCCATCGCCATCGGGCTCTACTAAACCAGCGATGATTTTGAGCAGACTTGATTTACCGGAGCCATTCGGTCCAATAAGACCTATCCTGTCGCCTTCTTCCACACCGAAAGTGAGGTCGGTGAAGACCGGTCTTGAGCTGTAACTCTTTGAAAGAGACTGGCAGTTGGTGAGGATCGCCATGAGATTCCGAATTTGTTTGCAATCGATTGAACTAAAGCATTATAGAGGGTAACTCGAATGCGTGGGGCTATCTCACACCGCACACCCCCCTTATGGCTGAGGTTTAAACCGAATTCAGTAATAATTGAACAACCTGGAAACAAAGTTTACACCGGTGGGTGATGCCGTATAGCCGCAGTTATGGGACGATCGTATTTGGGCAATCACTAAAATACCACCTCTTTCTGGCAAGGGCATCAACTCTCTCTGTTAGCGGCATTGAAGTCTCAAAAATACGGTAAGACTCAGCCCGCCCTTATGACCAAGTCAAATCAAATTGAACACCCCATAGAGTATGTGGGAGGAAGGATCTTAAATGGCAAAAATTGCAGACTACGTGAAAGCAGGCGACCCCGGTCAGACCGCCGACCAACTCTGGAAGCTGTACTATCTGGATTGCTCCAGAATCAGAGTTCGACTGGCTGAGAATCCCAGCATTCCTGACGATATGCTCAAAGAGTTGATTGCTGATACAGAAGGCGAGGTGCGCGCTGCTATATGCAGAAACCCCCGCGCCAACCAGATAATGCTAGAGCAGCTGGTGGCCGACGAAGACATAAATGTCCGCCTGGAACTGGCCCATGAACCCAATCTACCCAGACACTTATTGGAATGCTTGATGGAGGATGACAATCCTTATGTCCGCGATATCGCCGAGGGGACACTGGATATCGTCACCCTGGAGGACCAGCTCAAAGAGATGTCTCTGGTAAGTGAGCCGGCACATCTGGCCAGGGTAGGCAAATTGTTCATCGACGCGGAGCTTATTTCGGAAGAGGACCTGGAGCTATGCCTGACTATGAGCCAGCTTCAGGAGATTCCGATTGGGCAAATTTTAATCAGACAAAAACACTTCACACCGGATCTGGTGCTCTATGCTCTACGCATGCAGACCCTGGTGCGCACAGGAAAGCTCTCTCTGGACGATGCTGTAGGCAAACTAAAAGCCCAGGCCGAGAATACTTCGCCCCTGTCGCTGTAATCGCATTTTTCTGGATCATTTACTGCTTTATCTCTGGCTCAACCAGTCTTGCCAATTTGTGCAAAGACTCCTGCCAGCCGAGGTTGCAAGCTTCTGTCGGAATCAAATCCGGGATACCTTCTTGAGTTATATGCAGATCGGTTCCCACCGAAACTTTCTTCAGGGTAACCGTTATCTGCATCATACCAGGCAAGTTCGGGTCATCGAAACTGTCTGTGTAGACAATCTTTTCATTTGGGATAAGCTCTAAATACTCCCCTCCAAAAGAATGACTCTCACCGGTAGTGAAATTTCGAAAAGAAGCTCTATGCTTGCCACCTACTTTTGCATCGAGCTGCTGCACCGTGCAGACAAAGCCAAAGGGCGGCAACCACTGTGCAAGCGCGTCCGGCTCTAGAAAAGCCCGGTAAACTTTTTCTGGGTAGGTGGTAAGAACCCTATGAAAACTGACAGTGCCGGGCATATCGATAACTCCTTGGTTTCTAGACGAATTTCCAAATAGACCTCGCCGATGATATCAGAATCTTCAGACTAATGGGCAGTCACCTCGGGATACCGCTTCCCAGAAGCGCTGCCAATCCAAAATAAAAATGCTCCGGATCATCAAGAATAGTCAATTCATAGGCACAGGGTCCGACTTTTCTTATTGATTTGAGCTTGCCACCGTTGAGGCAAAGTTCATCTTTTATCAAAAGAGCGTCCTCCTCTCCGCTCCGGGCAACAACCAGCACGTGAAATTCGGTGGATTTTGAGCCTGCCCTTGCATCAGGCTCTTCAAATCTGATTGCACGAACTTTCTGCGGTACAGATTTGTTCAAAAAGAAAGACTCTGGAGAGAATACTCGCTCTGCCACAACATTCCTTGCAGAGGTCTCTGTACTGATATCAAAAAACTTCAGCTTTTCAGTTTTACCTACCACCACCGGCAATGCCAGTTTCTGCTCCGACTCATTCTGTAGCTCGAAGTATCCAGGACTGGTAGCAGCCATAATCGTCTCGGCATCGAGCAAACAATAGTACAGTCTGGAGCTCTGCTGCTGTGTTTTGTAATCCCAGTAGGAACTATTGCCTTTGTCTGGGACGACAAATACAACTTTGCCATCAATGGTCAATCTTTTTTCAGCCATTAGACTTAAGAGGCTATTGTATTTTTCTGCATCGGCAGAAGAACTAAACCTGCAAATTTGAAAACCGCAAAACGGAGAAGCGACTTCCGCGACACTAACATAGTCTTGGAACTCGCTTACATCCGGAATCTTCCTTGCAATGTGGAATAGATTAATATCTCCAGGTACCAAAAAGGTTCCATCCTTTCCTGGTGGATATTGGAACAAGTAAGGCCCCTTTGCTCTAATCATAACTTCCGGGACATGCCGCAAATACTGCCGGGTTCGCTTGCTAGTCCAAAACTCCTTTTTGGGCTTCTCTGCTATTCTGTTCGACGCATTCTCTTTGCATGCTTTATTAAGGTGCTCTTTGCTATCTACCGACAACCCAAGACCGATTTGGATAGTAAAAAGACTTACAATAATGGACAACTTTACCAATCTGTTCATTCGAATTCTTTGAAATAATGCCTGAAGTAGCCCAGGCAAACGCATAATGGCTGCCGCGCCGGATAATGTACTATATTCCCATGCTTTCGCCCAGGTCCGCCCTTACCATTATCATTGCTCTTTTAATGCTTCCTGCCACCAGCCAGGTACCTGTTTTTGCCGGATCCAGCGAATCGGTAGAAGGAAAAGAGTTGCCGCCGGTGTTCAAAAGCTGGGAGCAAGCGAAAAGCTGGGTGCTTTCACTTCAAGATGCCTCAACGAAAACTGATGCAAACGAACTATCAAATCTAAAACCCCGCCACCCCCGCTTGATCATATCTGCGTCGATGCTCGAACGGCTAAGACAAAAACTGACAGAAGACAAAGACGCCGCCGCTCTTTTGAATAATTTAAAAGAGAAAGGTGATGCGATGCTGAAAGAAGCTCCTGTGGCGCAAACAAAATCCGCAGAGAACAATATGCTTGAGATTAGCCGCCTGGCGCAAAAGCGGATAGTCACCCTGGCGGGACTGTATTTAATCGAAGGAACCCAAGCCTATCTTAAGCGCGCCAAAGAAGAGATGAAAGCTATTGCCTCCATGTCAGACTGGAATCCGGCACACTTTCTCGATGTCGCAGAGATGACCACAGCTCTCGCCCTTGGCTATGACTGGCTCTATGACAGCCTGACAAAAGAAGAAGAGGAGCAATTTCGCGCTGCCATCCTCGAACTGGGTCTGAACCAGGGACTGAAGCAATACACAGAGCACAAATGGTGGACTTTTTCAGCCTTCAACTGGAACATTGTCTGTAACGGTGGGCTTATAGTCGGTGCCCTGGCCATAGGCGACAAACACCCGGATGAAGCCAATCGAATCATAAATTGCGCACGAATATCCATACCATATGCGATGGCATCCTTTTCTCCCGATGGCGGCTGGGCAGAAGGTCCCGGCTACTGGTGCTACACCACAAAATACGCCATGCTCATGCTCTCCAGCCTCAAATCGGCGATGGGCACGGACTTTGGCTGGATGAGCAGTCCAGGTTTTGCAAATACAGGGCTCTATCGAATTCACTACAGCAGCCCCACCGGCGAATATTTCAACTTCGCCGACTCATCTGCCGAAGAAAGACGCGCCCCTCAGATGTACTGGATGAGCCGGGAATTCAAACAGCCTTTGTATGCCGGAGCAGAATCCGCCACGGCCTTGCGTCATACGACAATCTTTCATCTTCTCTTTTATCCAGAAAGCTTCAAACAGCCAGAAAGAGCGTCCCTGGCAAGATCTGCCCTGTTCAAAGGAGCTGAGCTGGGTTTCTATAGATCCGACTGGTCGCAAAAGAATGCTCTCTATCTAGGCTTCAAAGGCGGAGACAATCGAGCCAGCCATGCCAATCTTGATCTCGGCACTTTTGTTTTGGACTGGGCAGGAATACGCTGGGCCTGTGAACTGGGACCGGATAACTATATGCTGCCCGGCTATTTCGGCGACCAGCGCTTTAGCTACTACAGACTTAAAACAGAAGGACAGAATGTCTTCACCATCGATGATGGCAGTCAGAAAACCCGAGCCACGGCAAAGATTACCTGCCTGACGGACAAAGAAGACAAATTCTTCGCCGAAGTAGATCTATCGAAAACCTATCCAAAGAAACTCGCCAGTGCAAAAAGAACTTTTGCAGTGCGCCGCAAAGACGGCAAAGACGAAAGTGTCGTGATCACCGACATTTTAAAAGCACTGAAACCGGTGTCATATATCTGGCACATACACACTGAACAAAAGGTAGAAGTCTCCTCGGACGGAAAAGAGATCTTACTAAGTCACAAAAACGGCAAGCGACTGTCCATGCGGATAGTCTCGCCTGCCGACGGTATATTCCGAACAAAAACAATCAGCCTGGCAAAACCACAATTCGATACAGCCGGTCTGACAGACATTCAAATCCGTATACCGCTTCAGAAAGAAGAAGAAAACATAACAGTAGCGTTTCGTTTAGAGCGCCTCTAGATTCGCGGGCTCTCGCGGCGACGAAAGACCGCCACCCAGGCCAGGGGCTCGAAAACGCGACCATCTATTTGGACTTTGTGAAAGACCGTCTCTTCCATGCGCAACAGGTCGAAGCTCTCGCCCTCTAGCTCTCGGCAAAGCTCATGGGCACGCACTTTGGGCGGTCCGTCCTCTTTATGCACTCGCTCATTGGCGTTGCCGGTCATGACCAGATAGATGCCGCCTGGTGCCACCACTTTCGATATCGTTTCAATAAACCCAGCAAGATTGATCTCTCTAACCACATGATAGGTGCCCCGATCAAAAACGAAGGGGAAGGCCTCGCCAAGATCAGGAAGAGCCGTTACATCAGCCTGGATGAACTCGATATCGACACCGGCTGCTTCTGCTTTGCTGCGCGCCTGGCGCAGAGCCTCTTCCGACAGATCTACCGCCGTAACACTAAACCCAGCTCGGGCAAGAAAGATGGCGTTGGTTCCGGTCCCGCATCCCAGCTCCAGCACACGACATGGCTCTATCAGCTTTTGATCTAATGCACGCGTCAGCTCTTTCGATGGCTCACCACTGTCCCAGGGGGTGCTCTCATCTATGTAACGTTGATTCCAATCTGTCTCCACGGTCAGTCTCCTCGAGCAACACTAGAGTTTTACAACGGTGTTCCGCAGATACCGGCGGCAACTTCTCTTATCCGTTCAAGTGTAGCAGCCTGTCGGCCAGGGACTACCGGCGAGGCGATCTCCACAAGGCGGCAGGGTTTACGCCCCAGGACCAACATACGCAGACGCTCTTCGAAACTGAGTGGCGGATAGATAGCATAGCCCGCTCTGGTCTGATAGCAGAACATTGTATAGAAAGCCCTGCCATCCTTATCGAATTTAAGAAGCGCTGCCTGTTCGTCCTCTTTGCCAGGAGTTGAAACGATAGAAAGCCTCTCGGGTGTCGTCTTCGAGTAGACCAGACACATAAAAAGGTCATGTAGATTCTCTCGATTAGTAGCTTCCTGAATGATGCACTCGACAAACGCATCTTTATCGCCGCCTTTACTGCTATAGCGCCGCCAGGTCATTTTATTGTCCAGGGGTTTATAGTTCTTGAGCACATCGGCACCAACCGTCAACTCCCTGCCGCTCCAGTGGCCGATTTTCATGGGGAATTCTGATTCCGGGCGTTCTGTATCCACCGGCAAGAAACAGTATCCGACTAGAACCGGTGCCACCAGAGCGATGGTAAGCAGAAGATTGAACAACCAGACTCTTTTCCTACTTTTCACTGGGTGGTAAGCCTCCTTGCACCCAGCCACAGACAGTACATGGCGCCCGGAAGAAGCAAAATCTCCAGGTTCGAGTGGATAGCCAGAGCAAACTCTAAAGAAGAATATTTCATCGCTATAAAGGTCAGAAAAAGTCTGATGCTATTGGTGAGAACCGCAATTAAACAAGCGCCTGCACAAAGCGACAAAAGCGCCAGCATTTTCATGGGCTTGATGAGCTGCCACAACAATACAAGAAAAATCAGACTCGAAAATATTGCAAGTCCGCTGCAAGCACCGGTTATCTCTACAAATTTGCCGTCTATGGCTATCACATTACCTTTTATCTGCAGTTGCATAAAAATTCCGGTCAGGAGGGTCGAAATCCTCTGGGAAGCCTCCCTTAGAACAACGCTCAGATGAGAGAACACGCCACTATCATCGAACGGAAAAATTGTCAGCCCGAACAAAAGCACCGGTCGCCAGTAGAGCAACTTTCGATAGCCTGAAAGTGCCCAAATAGAGGCAGCGACCATGGACAATCCAGAAACCCAGGCTATTCGGGTGAAATGAAAGTAGATCCCGAAAGAGACCAGGACACTGGCCAGACAGAGAAAACCCGCCCCAAACAGACTCGACTCCGCAGGAGCAGTTGGAGCCTTTTTCCGATAGTGTCGATAAGCGATAGCTAGAATCACCAGCGCCAGAAAAATACCGGCATTGTCTAGCAGGTCTCTTTTGGCAATCAAGGTCAACCACGGCGCCAAAAGCAGGCTGCCCGTCCCCAGCGCGCATACTGTCCACAATAGCGCCATCAACTTCTCAGACCGGCTCTGATCGGGCAGACCTCTGTTGCCATCAAGTTCAGTGGCACCTGGCGGCAATAATGCAGTCGTCACTTTATCTGACATGGCAAACCCCCGGTTCTTCGACAGGGCTGGCAGATTTCGAAGACGGCGACTCTTTTAAATAGGCGAGAATCTCTTGCCTCAGAACCGGTTCGGAGAACTTCCAGACAAAAGCGTCTTGAAGATAATGCACAAATGAGAACGCCAGAATGACTCCAAATACAAGGTCATAAACAGCTTTGCCGTACTGCCCGAAAGCGCCATATTCATAGCCCAGAGCGCCAACACATCCAATTGTCATGAACAAGCATGCAATCCCGATGCCATAGACAAGTAACTTGCTTGTGTGTCCATGTTCCTCTACAGAACCCTTTTGTTTGCGACACGCGAGTATCCAGTTCAAACCGAGATATTGAGCCCAATGCATCACCAGCGGTATCATTATCCCCTCTTCATAGCTCTTGCCCCAGAAAGCTAGCGGAGCCAGAAACAGAAGAGAGACACACCAGAATAGTATTGCCGCTCTATTAATCGGCAGGTCTTTGCTTCTGGCTTTTGCCGTCATGTCTTGGAAGTATCTGATCGATGAGATCAAACAGTTAATCAGAGCCACCGCAGCAAAAAGCAAAAGGACTAGTCCTTCAAGTCCTGTCAATAGAGCGGTTCGGTAGACGAAAACCGAGGAGAAAAACCAGGCTGCCCACTGAACAGTCGCAACTTCCAGACCCCTTTCAGGCACGACTTCTGCGCCATGGTTGTAATAAAGGCGGAGAATGCCCATATTCTGAGCGGTGAGATGATGGATTGTAAAAGCGATAAAAACGGCCAGAACAAAGGCAGGATAAAAGGCATACGCAATAGGTACACCCAGAAGAATCCCGAATAAAAGGGACAACGCGAATATTCTTCTGCGTCCCGTACCTACAACACATTCATAGATTCTGGGCTCACTCAAGAGCTTCCAGGCCGGTCCCAGATGCAAGGGACCAACACCAAAGAATTGCGAAACCAAGAAAAACACTGCCACAGAAGCCGCTGTATTCGGTTGCTGTAGCAACCAGAGGGCAAGCACGCCGAAAAAAAATGGCAAGAAGAATACTGCCAGATCTACTTTTCTGCTCACTAGCCAATTGAATGTATACATCGAACAGCTCACAAAAGGCTGACCAATACTACTTTATAGAAGCACTCAGTTAATTAGACAGAAGTAAAGAGAAGGAATTACTTGTTCTTTGCGGTCCAGAACTTGTATCCAAAGAAAGTCAAAGCGGTTCCGACAAAGGATAGAACAGAAGGATTGATCTCTGGAGCTCCCGGTATCGCCGGAGGCGGTGGCGCTATTCCGGCGAAAACACTCTGACAATAAAAAGTCGCCAGCAACATCGAACAAATCAGGGCCGAAACCCCGATATAGCTTATTTTTTTCATGGTCTTGTACATCGGTCATTGACAAAACTTTTAAGTACTACACTGGTATTGGAGCCTTTCTAAGCGGAGCGCAAGAAGAAAGTGTACCGGCGCCATTCTACCAGGTCAACGAAAATTCTCAATCTCAGTCTCGATAAAAATGATCTTCGAAAAGGCTCATAAATAGGAGCTGCGCACATTACATTCAGGCAACATCTTTTTGAGGTAGAGGTAGTCCTTCTCCTCGAGACCGCGACAGCCAACGAATTTGACCATAGCTAGATTTTTCATGGTGGCAAATTTTTCCAGCATAGGCTTGGTGATTACACATCGAGCGACATAAAGGCTCTTCAAGGCAGGCATCTTCGCCACCGAATTCAAGCCTTCCTCGCCGGAAAGTTCAAAACTGACATCCATCTCTCTTATATTCTTGAACCGCGGCAGAATGGCAAAACCTTCTTTGCCTACAGATGTACCCGCAAAATGCAGGACTTCCAGATCAGGCCACTGTCTATAAATAATCTTCATGCCTTCATCGGTGATACCAGGACAGCTGGTCACACGCAAACTCTTTAAGTGTACGTCCTTGATCGAGGTCAGGTCTTTGTCCTCGACTTTGTTGTATCGAAAACGCAAATCATGCAAAGTCCGGCTTTTGTTCAGAAGACCAAGAGACTTTCCGGTAATGTCGGTCTGTTGCAATTCCAGAACCTCTGCCGGAAACGAAGCGATGACGGGCATAACCGCATCGGTTACCTTTCGTCCCTGGATATCCAGATGAACTACCTTTTCACCTTTTAGCAGCTCAATATCTTTATCTGTGATGGCTCCACGTCCTTTGACATGAAAAGTACCGTCCCCGGCAGGATCTTTGCGTAGCTCCTTCTCTTCTTCCTCCGACTGAAAAAATTTGGTCGTATCTGTGAAAGGCTCAGTAAGTGTGGCTTTGTGGGTAGCAGCCGCCTGATATTCGCTGCCTTCGCTTCGATTCAGATAAAAATACAAAGAGGTCGCCACACCCAGGACGCCAACCAGCAATGTGGCGCCGATGGCGATAACAGTCCCCAGGCGTCCCTCGCTCCTGGCTTTCTCGACCCTTGATCTGGCCTCGTCGGACGGCAGAATAAGAGTATCGTCCAGAATAAGCTGCTCGGTCATCTCCAGATCGACAAGCAGATCCTTCATCGACTGATAGCGCTCTTCGGGCTTTCGTTTCAAGCATCGATAAACTATACGCTTCAGTCCACCTGGAATTTCCGCATCGCTGACCGAAGAAAAATGCGGCGGGTCAGAGGTGGTCTTCTGCTTCATCACTTCAAGGAAGTTATCGCCTGCAAAAGGAAGCTCACCGGTCAAAGCCTCGAACAAAATACATCCCAGAGAATAGATATCGGAAACCTCGTCACCGCCACCGCCCTGAGCCTGCTCCGGACTGAGGTAGGCAGGAGAGCCCATGATCGCATTGGTGCTGGTCAGCTTGCCGCCGCCTTCTTCATCGGAGAGCATACGCGCGATGCCGAAATCGATGATTTTAACCTGATTGCGCTCTCCGGTAAGCGGCGAGGTCAGGACAATATTAGAAGACTTCAAGTCCCTGTGAATAACGCCATTCTCATGAGCGTATGCCATACCCTGCGCAATCTGCACAGCGATATCGATGACCGACTCATACGAGAGCCTGCCGTATCTCTTGATGCAGTCACTTATGGTCGAGCCTTCCACCAGCTCCATTACCAGATAGGGCTCGGAGCGATCATTGAGCCCGAAATCGTAGACAGTGACCAGATTGTCGTGACTGAGACTGCCCGCCGCCTTGGCCTCTCGGTGAAAGCGCTGAATCTGCTCGTCCGAGATCCGGGCTCGGTTCATTATCTTTATGGCCACATTGCGTTTCAGTCTGGTATCCCTGGCTTTATAGACTGCGCCCATAGCGCCTCGGCCAAGCTCAGAGACGCCTTTGTATCGATCAGGTAGCTGGGTAGAGTCTACTAACACGTGCAGGGACCATAAAAAAACTGAGGCGAGCAAGATCTCGATTATTGCATTTCTCGGTGACTTATTCGTTACCGCCCCCGGGGTAAATATATAAGGACGACAAAATCACGCTACCAACGCTACTAGAGGTAAGTCCATGGCGCCGAACACCTTCAACATGGGAGACTTCAATCCCCGGGATCTCTTGCCGAAAGACTTGATGCCAAAAGACTTACGCCAGAAAGTCTATGACCATATGGGTGTCGACCCATCGACTCTGACCATCGTCAGCGAACAGTTCGAAAAGTACAATCATCCCAATTTGCAGCTTGCCCTGAACGAAATCAGTGAAAACAAAGACAACCAGGTCACAGTGCTGGGTCTTCAATCCGGGTTTGTGAACAATATCACTGGCACCAGCCTGAAAGACATTATCTCGCCCCAGTCTTTCGCCTCTATGGTCGGACTCGGCGGCGTCAAAGAAGGCTCGGTTCAGTATCTCAATATGGACATAGGCAACGGTCAGAAACTTGCCTGCGTCCAGGGCGCGCTTTATCTAATTGCCGAGAAAGGCAAGGAGAACATGGTGGTTCTTCTGCGCCAGAACTCGATGATGGACTTTGCCGGTCAATCAGCCATCAACCTCGATGTGATGGCTAAAGAGCGCACCACGGCAGAGAAGTTTGTTCAGAACATCCAGAAAAACATCAGACTGAAAAACGTATACCGGGGCAAAATCCTCTCCACCTCCAATGAAGGTGGCGGATTGAAATTTCATGATCTGCCGCCGGTGACCAGAGATCGCATTATCCTGCCCGACGGACTATTGAAAAGAATAGAGCGCCAGACCATAGAAGCGGGCAAGCACAGCGAAGCCCTGAAGAAAGCCAATCGCAAACTTAAGCGCGGCATTCTGCTGCACGGCAGACCCGGCACCGGCAAGACCCTGACCGCCATGTATCTGGCATCCGAGATGAAGGAGAGAACGGTTATTTTAATGACCGGCCGAGGTCAGGGCGCGATAGAAAGCTCCTGTCGTTTTGCCCGATGGCTGGAGCCGTCCATGGTGGTTATCGAAGATGTCGACCTCATTGCCGAAGATAGAGCCACACAACAGGGTTGCAACACGGCAATCTTGCTGGAATTGCTCAACGAGATGGACGGGCTCTCGGACGACGTTGACGTACTATTTTTCTTGACCACTAACCGCCCCGAAGTGCTGGAACCCGCTCTGGCAGCCAGACCGGGCCGGGTCGACCAGGCCTATGAAATTCCTCTGCCCGACAAAGACTGCCGCAAGCGGCTCTTCGACCTCTACATCAAAGGATTGCAGGTCGAAGTCGCCGATATGGACCCCTATATAAAAAGGACCCAGGGAGCTAGCGGTGCATTCATCGCCGAGATCATGCGAAAAGCGGCGCTCTTCGCCGCCGCCGACGGAGAGCCGATTGTGGTCAAAGACAATCACATGGACGAGGCCATGCATGAACTTCTGGTGGTAGGTGGGACCCTGACCAAGA
This sequence comes from Candidatus Obscuribacterales bacterium, assembly GCA_020634035.1. Lineage (GTDB taxonomy): Bacteria > Cyanobacteriota > Vampirovibrionia > Obscuribacterales > Obscuribacteraceae > RI-106. The sequence continues at coordinate 47,145 of JACKCM010000001.1, forward strand.
GCCTGCTTGGCTCGAGCGAGATAGGCTTTACTCCGACAGGCTTCAAGGACTCTTAGGCGGATTCTTGATCGGGCCTTTGAAAACGTTGTAATCGAAGGTGAACTGAATATCCACATTCTCAGGAGCGCCCTCCGGCAGCGCTTTGAATGGGGCTGCATTGGCAACGGCTTTCAAGGCAGCCTGATCAGCCAGAGCCGAGCCAGAGCTTTTCGCCAATTTGAGATTGCTCATCGAACCATTATCATGCACTTTAAAAAGGACCGCGACTCTGCAAGTTTCTTTCCCTTTAGGAGGGAACCAGGCCCGTTTTATGGTTCTCTGCAGTCTCGCCATATATGGACCAAAATCCACATCTCTGTCACTTAAGGGCTTAGCAGATTTCGTCGACGGAGGCGAAGCAATTGGCGCAGAGGCTTTCTTGACCGGATTAAAACAGAACCCGGCTATGCAACAGGCGACTATAACCAGTCCACTAGCAGCAAGTATAGACGCCCTTCTTTTCATAGCACGAACCCTATTCAGGTACTGGAATTCAAGATTCTATAGAACCATCATACAATCAATTTCGTTTGCAATTGCTCCGTCAGGGAATGAAAAAAGAGACAGACAAGACCCTTTATTCACCAGCAATGCCATGGAAGAGATTCCCGCCCTGAAAAATGAGCCCAAGGACAATCTGCCTGATTTTGTAGAGAAAGAAGCAGAGACGATTGTCATCGCAGAGAAAGTCGACTATGACTTCATGCTGCCGGCGGACTTCAGCGAGCATGCCTATCGCCTTGAATACACTCTGCGCTCAGCCGCATCCGGCAAGGTCGAGAATCTGACCTATATCCTGATGATGATTTTACTCGGCTCGATTGAGTTTAAGGTGATCACGAAGTACGGACTGGACTATGCCCTGGAACCCAAGCGGCTGTTCACTTTGCTCTTTGTTTTTGCAGTATTCACAGCCCTTTTCGCCTTTTTGAAATATGTCGGCAAAGCGAACAACCACTGCAACTTTCTAATCACTGATGGTGGCATAAAATTCTCCGACGCCTGGAGGTTCGAGCTGCACAAAAGATACTTCCGTCCCTGGAACGACATCCATTCGGTGCAGATGGAAGAGAATATCTATCACAACAAGTGGGTCGGACCGATGTTTCAGAAGCGATCCAGTGTTGAACAGCTAAAATGGAGCAAGGACGGAAGACTCGATACCAACCTGATGCTGCAATTCGACTACAAATCAGGAGGCAACGCCAGTATCGTCCTCAGCCGCTTGAATCGAGAACAGTGCCGCTGCCTCTTTCTCGGTCTGGAGAACTATGTAGATCAGAGTAAATTATCGAGAGAGACTATCAAACTAAAGCATGCCATCATTGCCGAAACCACCAATGAATCCTTTACGGACATATGGATGGAGGATTTAGAACAGCGCTATGCAATTACTAATTTCGTTCCGCTGTCTTCGGGTCATCGCTTGAGAGATGGCGCCTTTCAGGTGCTCTCCATCCTCTCCACCAGAGGACAGACTGCTGTATATCTGGGCAGAGACACTGCCGGCAAGAATGTGGTGCTAAAAGAGCTCAACGCCAACTTCGCCACCAGCGACAGTGCCATGACCAAAGCCAGAGAGATGTTCGATCGAGAGACAGCGATTCTGTCCAAACTCAATCATCCCGATATTGCCAACGTCATAGATAGCTTCATCGAGAACAACCGCGTCTATCTGGTCCTCGAATATATTCCAGGCAGCACCCTCAGACAAGAGGTCAAACAGAAGGGACCAAGAGAGACAGGTCAGGTAGAAGCGGTGCTCACACAGGTTCTAAGCACCCTGAGCTTTCTGCACAACCTCGAGCCCCCGGTCATCCACCGCGATATCTCTCCCGATAACATTGTAATGAGAAAAGATGGCGGTGTGGCGATCATAGATTTCGGGGCAGCCAACGAATTTATGCGTGGCGTAACCGGAACAATGGTAGGCAAACAGTCTTACATAGCCCCGGAACAATTCCGCGGCAAAGCAGAGCCGACAAGCGACCTCTACAGCCTGGGTGCTACCGCATATTATCTTCTCACCGGCGAGGATCCAATACCGCTTTCCCGTTCTTCACTACCGCAAAGCGCAGACGCTGACACCGGCAATAAAGAGATTCTGAACAGTTTTATAGAACGCTGCACCGAATTCGAGCCAGAGAAACGCTTCGCCGGTGCCGAAGAAGCCCTGGTATTTTTGAGCGAGGGTAGTAGCCAGTGAAATTTCTGCCAGCGCTACCGACCCCGGAGGGCTTACCACAACCTGAAAAAGGAGAGCACGAGGTACTCGCGCTCTACAGCGCCTATCGCTCGGAAAAGAATAAAGGTAGGGAAGCAACTCGAAAAAATCGAAAGAAACTCTTCTTGCAGTTGCTTGGCTATTACGCTGTCGTATTAACGTTGATGTTTGCAATCGAAAAATTCATGGGAGTGAGGAGCGCCAATATATCAATTTTTATCCTATACTTTGCCCTTTTACCGCTATTAATAGCAAGGCTCATACGCTACCTGGGACCGACCGCCATTCAAACAGGCAAGCAAGGATTAAGGCTGCACTGGGCACACTTCTTCAAAACCTACTCCAGTCCCTGGATACCCTGGCATAACATAGACTACGCCAGCTCGGATATCTATCATTCTCTTTCGATGAAATTCTATGGCATGGACCCCAGCACCTCTCTGGACATCACCGTGGATGTCTCCAACTCTGAAAAAGAGCTCAAGGATTTCATAGCAAAAATGCGGCTCTTCGGTCTCCATCACAAAAAACCGACCAGTCACAGCCGCACCATAAGACTGGACCTTGGCTCTTTTATAAACCCGGACGACATCCCCGCATTTGTCGCATCGATGCAGCATTTTCTGCCGCAAGAGCGATTTGACAAAAGTATCAGCGAAAAGATGACCGAGGGCGGCGACAGAAGCTACACCGAAATCTGGCTGGAGCAATTCGACAGCACCCGGGCCTCTCAGCTGCTAGAGCCGTTACCGCCAGGCAGTATAGTTGGTGGAGGCAAGTACAAGGTGACAGAGATTCTCGCCGCCGGCGGTCACGCCGTAACATACAAAGGCGAGACCACAGACACGGACAAAAGCTCATCTTCAAAAACAATCGCTCTCAAAGAGATAGTTCTGCCGGTGGCAGGCGGAGCACAAATTCGAAAGCGGGCGCTGGAGAATGTCAAACGAGAAGCCGAACTGCTTCAGAAGCTCGACCACGAACAGATAGTGAGCTGTTTCGATGTGTTCAGTGAGGGACATAAAGCCTATATTTGCCTGGATTATATCGACGGCTTCTCACTACGCAAACTAATTGCAGAAACCGGCCCCATAGAAGAAGCCCGCTTGCTTATGCTGGCTGGTCAGATGGTTGATATCCTGGGCTATCTCCACAGTCAGTCCCCACCGCTTCTGCACCGTGACTTCACTCCCGACAATCTCATTCTAAAACCGGACGGCAAACTGGTACTCATCGACTTCAATGTGGCCGAGCAAAGAGAAGGTTTCGAGACTTCCACCGTGGTGGGCAAACATTCTTATATTCCACCCGAACAATTTCGAGGCAAAGCAACAGTGCAGAGCGACATCTACGCCCTGGGCTGCACCCTGCACTGGCTTCTCACCGCAGAGGATCCGGAACCTATCACCGCCTCCCATCCCAGAAGCATCAAAGGAGAGATCAGTAGCGCCACAGATGATCTGGTCGCTCGCGCCACCGCCCCTGATGCTCAAGCGCGCTTCAAAAGCGTAGAAGAGTTATTGACCCACGAAAGCTTAGCAGAGCTCGAGCTGGAAAGTCCGACCTCCTGAACACAAGAGACCACGGTACTGGAGCCAAGGGTTCTCAAAATGCCATTGCCGCCGACCAGGGCGCGCTGCTCTGCCCTGGTCAGAGTGAGTATTTCGCATAGTTCTTCATACTTCTCGGTCGGCCCGACAAGAACAGTTCCCAGAGAAGAGAGAATCTCCGGTGCTCCCAGACGGCTGAGCGTTCCGAATGCGTCATCCAGAGACAGCGCCCAGAAGACATCTCCACCGGCTGCATTCACAAGCGTCTTAAGAAGCAGATCCCGACCGGCTTCGAAACAGGCTAGATTATCGATAGAGGGAATTAGACAGATCAAACCCGAACTGGTTCTAAGACGAGAGACATAGTCGATCATGATCATCTCGATCAGAAGTCTTTTTTGAGAGCGCAGTAGATCGGGCAATAATACTGTATTGCGGCGCATCGACTTCAAAGACAGTGTAGTCTCTCCATTGAAACATCTGCCGACACCCCCTGAATCCGCTTCAAAAAACGCCCGAAACTCAGCCAGAAGAGGCTCCGGAAGCGGCTCCGGCAAATAGTGCAGCAACTCAGACAAACAGGGAAATCGCTTCTCTTTTGCGGCTCTGCCATAAGCTCGTTTGATGCTGTTCTCGATAGCACCAGAAGAGACTCCACTTTTTCGGAGCCGACCGGCAGAAAGTATCTGCTCTATCAAATTGACTAAAAACTTAAGCTTACCCTTATCCGGAGAAGGATAACTATTACCGTTGAATTCCCCGACCAGATCACAGGGATTGACCACGGCACGCTCAGCACAAGAAAGGGGGTCGAACAGGACTGCACTGTCACCGCCGCAATCTCCGTCAATGCCGGATCCGGCCACAAGAGACAACACCGTATACGGCATCACCGCCGAAGCCGAGCTTGCCCCTGCAAACGGACTCAATGCGGTGGCAGGCATCGCAAGAATAGAGCGATATCGCCCCTTCAAGAAAGGATTGAATTTCACCTCTTTGTTCCAGAAGGCGCCTCTGCCAAGCAATACCGGTGATGGTCCCGCATCGAGATCAGAAGCGGCATCTAATAAAGGCAGCTCTTCCAGGTCGATAGGCGGCATCGGCTCTATTCCAACCAGCTCGGGCGGCAGGGCAGGCGAGCCAAGCAAAGAAGCTTTCCAGGCCGATACCTGGTGATTCATGAGCCTCTGCGTCGATTTATAATCACAACAATTGTCCAGATCTTTCTGTTTCATCGATAGCGATTCTTTTGAATCTGCCTGGGTCTGTAGATAGACAGTTGCACAGAAAGCATTATTAAATCCCTGTCCGAGGCTCCTGGCCAGAGCCTGGATCAGACGGTTCTCTCTAGCCCCCTTGCGATTAGAAGAGGAGCTCAAGCTCAAACAATCCGCTTCAGATTCGAGCGATTGAATTGCGACCACTACCGAACTGTAACCTACTTCGCTGACGAGACAAAATCTCCCCTGACCCGAGTCATTGTGAACCCTTGTCGAAACGAAGCTATTGCCTATTTGCGCCATATTTGCCCGATCAAGCTCCCGGGTCGCCATACCAGAAACAGAAAGAAAACCCGCTCTTTCTAGCGGCTCCGCATCTTGCACCAAAAATGGTGCGATCTCTTTTCTGGTCTCTTTTAAAAATTCTGTTGTGGAAACAGGACGACTATAGGCGGCCATTCGGTCTAAATACCGCCGCAATTTCAAAAGCCTTTCATCAAGGATGTCCACGCGTTCTTTGCGCCCGCGATCAAGCTCTCTGGACGAACGACAGAGACTGACCAGCATCATGCCGTTGCCGAATCTACCAGTATGATCAGGCCTGAAAACCAGCTTCATATCAAGCTGACATAGCTTTAAAACGGTCCCCAGGGCGCCGGCTACCTGCTGCCGTCGCAGCTTTGTCAAAAAATCCTCTGCGGACAAACCGCTTATTTCCAGGACCCTGCCCAGATTACCGTCACGATGTCGGACCAGGACAGGATCACGGGCACCGCCGCTGACACCAAAGGGCAGCCGCACCCCCATCTCGATTCGACGAGACAGGGCGCCGCTATGATCTAGAGTCATAAAAGAACCTCAATCTAAATAAATAACGCACCAACGGACCTACGGACCAACGCAATGAAACTCTCTCCAGTCTATTGCGCTGACGATTGAAATCAACCGGGTTTACCCCGGTTTTCAAGAGATCGTCAAAATCAAGCCGAGCACAACTTTAAAGCTTTAGCAACATGAGACTCTCATCGAAATAATTGACTTTGTTCTCTTCTTTGAGCTTAAGAGCCCTTGGCTCAATACCGTACTGTACAAAACCGACAGACTCATAGAGCTTTGCTGCTTCTTTATTGCCAACCACCACAGTGATCAGTATCTCCTCCAGATCAGGCATAGCAGAAGCTCGTTCAATCACGGCATTCAAAAGAGCCCGACCCAACCCCTTGCCTCTTGCTTCCGGCGCGGTGTACATGCCCCAGATCTCTCCTTTATGTCGCATTTTAATGCCACGACGACGGAAGAATCCTGCCATGCCTGCCATATCGCCAGAATCCTTCTGAAACGCGCCGAAAACAAAAGCATTCTCATCATTCTTGATTCGCTCCCGGACTTCTTCGAGAGACAGATTTTTCGACTCTTCATAAGAGCCGCCAAATGCCTCGGGCTCTTCTTTTAAAGCCCTCAACCTGAGTACTGAATAAACTTCTGCGTCCTTCGCTGAAAGAAGACGCAATTCTGCATTTTTGTCCATATCTACTGTGTCTCCAGACAAGAAACCCACCTTCGAGGAAAGTGGGCTTCAAACTGCTTTGTCCGGCTCTTTCGACCTGTCTGTACGATTTGCCTCAGCGATGAATCGTATTGGTCTTCAGAAGCCTGCTGTTTATGCCCCAGGAATATGTGGTGGTTGCACTGGTGCTACTGGTGTTCTGCCCGATATAGTTACGCACCGTCGGCTGATAGCTGGCGGCAGGAGTCGGATTGGCCGGTCCCTGGGCGTTGCTTGTGGGGGTCGAACTGGGGTTATTGTGGCCGGTGTAATAGCTTTGATGGGTGCTGAACCCGGTGCCGGGGGTGCCGGGAGCAGCGTAGGTTCCACCGGAGTAGGTATGGGATGGTCCGATACCATTGGTGTTCGAATGCTGTTTAGTAGCGCCCATAGTGTGCCCCAGAGACGAAGCATTGGAGAATGCCGAAGAATTCTCCGGACCGCCGGAGTTGGACGCACAGGAACCGCCGAAAATACCGCCGGACATAGATTCTGCCTGGGCCGGCACGGCACTTGAGAAACCGAAGAGCGCTACTGCTAAAGCCACGCCGCACATAGTTTCGAGTTTTCTATTTCTGGTCGATTTCTTGCTCATCTCGGTTCTTCCTTTAAAGCTCTTGTTGCATGGTCCTGAGAAACTGATGACCGCTTGCCTAAAAAGCTTTTAGTCCACCCCTGACATCCTATGGTAATTCAAAACCTGTCGGATACCAGTTAATAATACTTAAGTGCCGCCTGGAAATCTACCGTGATTTTCCCATAGTTAAGAACCGAAAGAGCTAGCTCCATCACAGTTTCATCACATTTGGACTGAGCAATAATGGGGGAAGCCCGGGCTATTTGCTCTTGCGCATGGGCTTATACATGTCGAAACTATCGAAATCCAGGCTATTTATCTTGATCACAGTCGCCATAACCGGCTTGGCAGTCTTGCTCTCGATATCGATAGCCTTCTCAAAACTCTTGGAGGTTTCAGGACCTATGCCTTTCAAGAAAATCGTCTCGAACTCTTAATTGACCCAGAGATTATTCAAAATCTCGAGACGTTCCTGATTCTCTTTATCCGCTTTGTCCAGAGCGGCTAGCAAAATGCGCTCAGCTTCTCGGTAGTCTTTCTTTCTGTAGGCAGCCACTCCCTGGTCATTGAGTTCGGCGACGTCAGGCTGCCTTAACGAAATCGCAAAATCCTCAGCTATAATGACGCTTCGCAATGTTCTCGAAAGCTATTAAAATTGAAGAACCATGAAGATCGGCTCATAGCTCAAATAACCGATCGAATCATCGTCGAAAAAAGCAATCGCCCTTTCCTCGTCGGAATCGATGGAATAGACTGCGCCGGCAAAACAACCCTGGCCGATGAACTGGCTTCTGCACTGAAGCATCGCTCGGTCAACACGCTGAAAGCCTCTATAGATGGGTTTCATCAAAGTAGAGACCTGAGATATGCCCGGGGAGAATTCAGCCCCGAAGGCTATTATCATGACTCTTTCGACTATGAACTGGTTAAGGATGTCTTGCTCAATCCGCTCAAGAACTGGACTGCCTCCACCGAAGTGAGAACAAGCAGCTTCGATTTCAAAACAGATTCTGCAACCGATCGAGCAGATTCTCTTGCGACGGCAACGGAGGATACAGTGCTGGTTTTCGATGGAGTTTTTCTCTTTAGAAAAGAGCTTGTGAATTACTGGGATCTAAAAGTATTTGTTGATATCACATTTGACACCAGTTTAAAACGAGCCCTAAAGCGAGATCTGGAATTGCTTGGCAAAGAAGAGGTTATTGTCGAAAAATATCAAAGACGATACTTCCCGGGCCAGCGCCTCTATCTTGATACATGCAAACCGATGGAGCTGGCGGATTTGATTATCGAAAATAATGGCGCTACCCGGATCTTGTCATGATGTGGCAGCTCTGCGAACGGTCTAATCTAAGCACGCCCGCGCTGTCAAGAGAGGCTTAAGCAACCTGGAAGCCTTTGGAATGGACCAAAACAAATTTTGACAACCCCCCATCTCTCGACAACAGCCAGGCTGCCAAGCCCTAAATACGTACTTATCTCTCTGGAAGACAGTTAAGCATTCAGAATATCCTGAATTTGCTTTTTTCAGTTTTTAATTCGGAATTTAGAACTCGAACCGTATATCTCCTCCTTCAATCAAGACGATTACTTGCACCCCACAGTGCATGGAGAAGAGTACGTTTCGATAACACTGTCTCGAAATTCACCAGTACTTCCGAATTTTTGAAAGCAGAAGCGTCACCAGTGCATTAAATGCGGTGGCGCTTGTTCTCTAGAAAGAGTACATACCCATGAGCGACCGAAACAAGATCGCGGTGGTTCTCGGCAGCGGAGTTATGCCGGATGGCACAGCCAGCCCGGTGACCCGCCTGAGAGCCCTGAAAGCGGCTAAGTTCGTCTCCAAGCATCCGATGCCTCTGATTCTCTCCGGTCATCGTTCCATCGACGACAATGGAGCCCACGGCACAAGCGAAGCCGAGGCGATGCTCAAGATTGTTCGAGAGCAGGGAATTGAAACTCCCTGTATGCTCGAAGAAGATTCCTTCAACACCCTGGGGAATGCCATTCTCACAGCCTTCTACTTCCTGCAGAACGAAACGCCAGGAACGCTCTACATCGTCACCTCGCCTTTCCACATGGAAAGAGCAAAGTTCATCTTCAGCCGAGTTCTCGGTCCGAAGTGGCGGGTGCGCGGTGTTCAGTGCAAAGAATGGTCCGAAGAGACCCGGCACAAGAAGAGCGATGAAGCGCTGGAGCGGGCCAGGGCGTTCTTCAAGAACGTCGAACCCGGGGACATGAAAGCCTGCCTGCTGCGACTGGAAGAGTCCAGTCCGGCGTACCAGGCGATCATCAGGATCGGCTGATCGAACTGTTAGCTTTTCCTGAAACTACCCGCGGGGGCGACGGACTTCGAAAGAGGTGCTGTCGCCTCCGCCTTTTCAAACACATAACCATAGGTGGTGGAATCTATGACTCAAAGAAAAGTGTCTTTTGAAGATGTTGTTCGCATCTACAGAGAATTACCCGGCAAGTATCGTGAAGCGAGGATTCGCTTCAATCGGCCTCTTACTCTGGCCGAGAAAATTCTATCCGCCCATCTGGTATCCACCGAATCCGGCGAAGCAGTTCCAACCAGGGGCGAGACCTACGCTTTCCTGAAGCCGGATCGTGTCGCCATGCAAGACGCCACGGCCCAGATGGCTCTTTTGCAGTTCATGCAGGTCGGCATGAACCGGGTCGCCGTTCCCACGACGGTGCACTGCGACCACCTCATTCAAGCCCGACTGGGCGCCCAACTGGACCTCGATGCAGCATTGCGCACCAACAACGAAGTCTATGATGCGCTCCGCTCCATGAGCACCAAATACGACATCGGTTTCTGGAACCCCGGCGCCGGCATCATTCACCAGGTAGTGCTCGAACAGTACGCCTTTCCCGGCGCTCTCATGATCGGCACCGACTCCCACACCCCGAATGCCGGCGGTCTGGGCATGCTCGCCATCGGCGTCGGTGGAGCCGATGCCACGTTCACCATGGCAGGCGAACCCTGGGGTGTACGCTGGCCGAAGTTAATCGGTGTCAAACTGACCGGCTCCCTCTCCGGCTGGGCTTCGCCCAAAGACGTCATCCTGAAGCTGGCGGGCATCCTGTCGGTGAAGGGCGGCACCGGAGCGATCATCGAATATTTCGGACCCGGTGCCAGAACCATCAGCGCCACAGGCAAAGCGACCATCACCAATATGGGCGCCGAACTGGGTGCGACCACGTCGGTCTTTCCCTGTGACAAGCACACCCTGGCTTATCTCAGGCATACCGGCAGGGAGGCTATTGCCGCCCTCGCCGACCACTACATCCCCTTCCTCAACGCCGACCCCGAGGTCGAGGAAGCACCCGAGATGTACTTCGACCGTGTGATTGAGATCGACCTCGACAAGCTCGAGCCGCACATCGTCGGTCCCCACACCCCGGACCTGGCCCGGCCCATCTCAGAGTTTAAAGAAGCGGTCCTCAAGGAAGGCTATCCGACGAAGCTGCGCTATGCCCTGATCGGAAGCTGCACCAACTCCTCTTACGAGGACATGACCCGGGCCGCAGCCGTCGCCAATCAGGCTCGGGCGCACGGTATCAAAGCCGGCACGGGCTTTCTTGTCACCCCGGGCTCAGAACAAGTGCGGCTCACCATCGAACGAGACGGGCAGATGGAAGCCTTCCAGGCTATCGATGCCCAGGTCCTGGCCAACGCCTGCGGTCCCTGCATAGGACAATGGAAGCGGAGCGATATCGAGGATGGCGAAGCCAACTCGATCATCACCTCATTCAACCGCAACTTCAGGCGGCGCAATGACGGCAATGCCGAGACCCTCTCTTTCATCGCCAGCCCTGAAGTGGTGACGGCTTTCGCCCTTGCCGGCGACCTGGCCTTCAACCCGCTGACCGACCCGATTCGTGCTGCCGACGGCACCGAATTCATGCTCAAGCCACCGACACCCGCCGGTCTGCCCCAGCTTGGCTTCAGCACCACAACTGAAGGCTATATCGAACCGCCGTCGGACGAAGCTGAGCGCGCCGCAGTGACTGTGGACTTCAAGCCCGATAGCGAGCGGCTTTCGGTGTTGACACCTTTTGCAAGCTGGAACGGTGAAGATCTCGACGATCTCCTCGTTCTGCTCAAAGCAGAAGGCAAATGCACCACCGACCACATCTCGCCTGCCGGCGCCTGGCTGCGCTTCCGAGGTCATCTCGATAAGATCAGCGACAACATGTTCCTGGGCGCCAACAACATGTTCTCCGAAACTGCCGGTCATGGCGTCAACGTCCTGACCGGAGAAACCGGCAAACTCACCACCGTCGCCCGTCAGTACAAAGCTGCCGGTCGAGGTTGGGTGTCTGTCGGCGACGAGAACTATGGCGAAGGCTCCAGCCGTGAACATGCGGCCATGTCCCCCAGACATCTGGGCTGCCGGGTCGTGATCGCGCGCAGTTTTGCACGCATTCACGAAACCAACCTGAAGCAGCAAGGTGTGCTCGCTCTGACCTTCGCAAACTCGGCTGACTATGACCTGGTTCGGTCCGATGACCGCATCGCCGTCACCGGTCTTGCCGACCTTGCCCCGGGCAAGGATGTGACGGTCGTGCTTCGCCACGCCGATGGCAGCACCGATTCGATTGAAGCGCGTCACACTATGACGGCCGAGCAGATCGAATGGTTCAAAGAAGGCTCGGCGCTGAATTATATTCGCAAGGTGCGTCAGACCGAAGAGCCTTCGCAAGAAGCAGAACCTGTAGCAGAACCGGCACCCGAACCTGTCGTGGAACCGGTGCCCGAGCCCGAAGCCACCGAAGCCCATCCTGATGGTTGCTGCGGTGCGACAGAAGAAGGCGAATGCTGCATGATCGGCGACACCAGTGGACGCTGCCGTCGCAACTCTCCAGAGGAAGCGACGACTGAAAACGCAGAATCGAAAGCCGATGATTGCCAGGGCAAGTTCTTCCTGGCTCGCTGGCTCTGCAAGGTGCTCACCTGGCTTGGACTGCGCTAGAAGCTGACCTCCTGAGCGCCTGAGCCGAGCTATATTAATCGCATGAGCCAACCGACCTTATAATCGGCTGAACTGATTTGTTGCACACCGGGGATTCGACTTATGTTGAATCTCCGGTGTGTTTTTCTTTCAACTCTTTCTGTTACTTTCTATAGTATTTACCGGAATCGGTTCGAGATTTTCCGGCCATGCCATCTGGCTCTTCAACGCGTCCTATGCTAAAGCAACTTTTTAGTTGCCGGGTAAATTCATCGCATGAGATCCATGGCTGCACAAAGCCTCTATTTAAAAGCCTTTTGAGTATTGGACGACGAGCCAATCTAATTAGCATTGCAACTTTCTAGTTGCCAGCTCTTAGGAGATGATCAAGCATGCTATCGAATTTTGAAAAATCTCCATTTTCTACTCTTCTCTATAGTATTGCTCCATTACCGTAATTATTCACGGGAGTGACACTAATCTAATTTTCAAAAAGCACAAAAGCCCTGTCATTTGGCTCAGAATCTGAATTCACCACAAACCAGATATCAGCAAAGAACGAGGCTTTTGATTTGACACAGTGTAAAACAGCAGGCGCAACAGAACAAGGCCAAATGACCCTGGATTTAGGGGTCGGGAAGTTAATTCGAGCAAACTTTGACGGTGGGCAGATCTCAAGCGACGGAGGACTGCTACTTCTTCGAAATGTCGATCAAGAGCTAGAGTTAACAGAAATGGCTCAGTACTGCTTTGGCGACCAGAGAAGACCAGATCTACTACGACACCCCATACTGAACTTACTGCGCCAGAGAATCTACGGAATCGCTGCTGGCTACGAAGATTGCAACGATGCTGCCAGGCTCAAAAATGACAGCATGCACAAGCTATCGGTCGGAATCAAGCCAAACGATGAGGCCTCTCTGGCATCTCAACCCACCCTTTCCCGCTGGGAGAACTCCGTAGACGAAGCTGGATTGGGAGCTTTGCAGAAATTGTTAGTCACCGCATTCATCAAGCAGGCAAAGAAACGACCAAAGGTTCTGAAACTTGCCATCGATACAACCTGCGATGAAGTCCATGGCTACCAGCAACTCTCTTTCTACAACGGCTTCTACGGAACCGCATGCTTCACGCCACTTTTCATTTTTACCGAAGATGGCTTTCCCCTGGCTGCTTTGCTGCGAGCAGGCAATGCTGGGAAGTACGACGGGACGTTGCGAATGCTAGGGCCTGTGGTTGAGGAACTTCGCAGACGCTGGCCCGGAATTCGAATAGAACTCACTGCAGATGCCGCATTTGCAGCTCCCGATATCTACAACTATTGCGAGCAAAACCACATCACCTACTACATTGCCATTGCCGGAAACACCGCCCTGAAAAGCAAATCAAAGCAATTTGTTCAATCTGTAGAGAACCTGTACAACGAGTGTTCCCAGCTTGAACCTGAAAACGCCCTGACCTGGCGCCAGAACGAGGAACGCAAACGGTTCGAGACGAAAGAGCAGGGACGCATGCAAGAGAATTTCGAAGCCGAGCAAGTCTACCTCCGCAATTACACAGAGTTTCCATACCAGGCGAAAGAGTGGTCTCATGCACGCAGAATCATCTGCAAAGTCGAACGCAATTCCGAAAAAGCTGATATCCGCTACGTTGTAACTAATTCGAGCAGAAACAGACCTGCAAAAATCTACGAGAAATACTGTCAGCGGGCTCAATGTGAAAACTGGATCAAAGACCTCAAAAACTATCTGCGTTGTGATCGCACTAGCTGTCAGGAATTCAATGCAAATCAACTTCGTCTTTTGCTGCATACCTTCGCCTACATTCTTCTCTGGAAGCTGAAAATGAAAGCAGTGCTCAAAAATTCGACCATCGAAACTGTCCGTCTCCAGCTAATTAAAGTGGGTGTTCTCGTAACCGAGTCGGTTCGGCGAATCTCGCTCAAGCTCTCGTCCAATCATCCCTGGCAAGAAGAGTTTCGAAGAGCCTGGGGAACAGGGTAAAACCAGCCCAAGCAAAACAATTCAAACTCACTCGCCTCTTTCAAAGGCTGGTTTTACCCTGTCTAGATTTCCTATTCTCGGTGTTTTTCACCGATACTCCTCTGTAATTTGCTCTAGAAAAAGTCCGAAAAGACTAAAAGACCTTTTGATTTCGACTTCGCTGCCGCTTGGATACTATATGTATGAATAGAGCAGGATTAAAGAAATTGAGTGAGCTATTCAAAAGCAAGAGAACGAAAAGAGAAGAGAAAAGACATCCGGCATTCAAAAACTGAATGCCGGACGCCCTATCTAAATTGCGGAGGCGCACTTGCTCTACGCCTTCCTCAAAGCTTCCTCCAGACGAGTGAGACCATCGTAGCCACAATGGCGATCGACAGTTTCTACCATGCAAAAACAGACATAGGACGGATTGGTGCTCCATGGCACTTCCGCAACCAGGTCCGGGTAATTCTCATGCATAAGCGCTCCCAGTCGATCATTCCAGGAGTGAAATGGTCGATCTTCTGCCGGTCGGGTCTGCTCCAGAATCAGCTCCATCAATGGGCCATAATTGAAGACCGGCTCAGAAAGCTGATCTTTGACAGAAGCAGCCGCCGATGCATTAAAGGTTCTCTCGAAGACGGGTGAATCGGAGAGCATGAGACCCAGACCGAATCCGAGGAACCAGAAAGTGGCGGCAAGACTCAACCATTCTATTCCCGAAGAATGGCATGCCAGACTGAGGCTCAAACCGAGAAAAACAAAGGCGATACGAACTTTCTCAAGGATGGCTATTCCTAAAATCAAGGCCAGCAAGAATACGATCAGGTTGAATAGAAACATGTTTACCCCTCTTGTATGGGACGGCTGAAACCCGCAGGTCATGCGCCTGAATTCGAATCCAGATTCTCGCTCGGGTTCTGATTCGGACACTGAGATGCGCTAAGCAGAGCGAAGGCTGATTCACCCGCCCCACGCACCGTTTTATAGTTTCGATCACAGGGACCCGAATCGAGAACACAGGAGCGTACAAGCCTGCCCCCGGGCATATACGCCGACCGGATTAAATAACGATATCCGTGACCCGATGACTCGATCCAGAGCTGTAATTGATGGGCTCCGGTGGAATCGGCACGATCAATCAGACCAATCGACGCGTTGGATGCAATCTCCATTGTTGTGGCTTTCTTTTGTCTCGACAGACGATGAAACCGAAATGCTCTGAGCGCTAGCAGCACAACGGTGTAATCAGAAATTTAGTTCAGAGTACTGGTGTTTTAGGTCAAAGATTCTCTATTTGAAGAAAAGACCAGAGACATAATCATGACTCTAGTTTAGAACGGTCATCGATAGAAGATCATCAAATATCTACAACCATTGCGATTCCTTGCTTAGCGCGCATTGATCTATTGATACTGGCGCGTATCTTTATAATGCTGGATCTGCTACCAGCCAACCCAACAGTAGAGATTCTTCTCCAGCTCTACTTCGTCCCTTATATCAATGCCGTAGTTGCCGATAAGAGGAATGGACGGATCTTGCTTACGACTCTCTTCCACGGCTCCTGGATGAACATCGCAAATGAAATAGCCGCGGCGCTGGTAGAAGCGCAAACCATCGATATTATCGTTGGTAGTCACCATCCACATGCGTCCGCATTCCAACTTGCGTGCCTCTTCCTCGACAGCGTCTATCAATGCCGAACCGACACCACTCCACTGTTCAAAAGCATCGATGGTGACCAGCTCGCACTCTGCATCTTTGATGTGGTAGGTGGCGACACCGAGCACCTCACCATCTCTCATGGCAAGAAAACCCGGTAAATCTGCCGGTTCATGGGCGATACCACGAGTATAGACATAACGACCCTGCCAGATCTCTTGCACCCGCGACCGAAGCCAGCCCCGGTGTTCATCAGCGATAGACTTTATCTGTATATCAGTTTGCTTTTTTGTTTTTCGATCTCTGGTTATGGTCATTTGCATAAATTTCCTTCTACCTCGTGCAACTCTTTGCTCGGTTCTTTATGAATTAAGGCAGGCACAAATCTTCCGGTCGCAATAGACCGGAGATCCTGGCGTTGTATATGTCTGGTCAGGGACGCCGCATTGAAAGAATCATAACGACAATATTAAAGGACTTGAAAGGATCTTGCAAGCTAAAAGACAACCTAAAAAATAAGGACTATTCCAGACTTACTATGTCTTGGAAGTCCTGGCGGTTTTGAGCTGGTCGAAATAATCTCGGGTCAATTTATAAACCACCGGCGAGAGCACAAGAAGTGCAATAAGATTCGGAAAAGCCATAAGACCATTGGCTGTATCACAGAAGTTGATCACATCATCCAGAGAATGCAAGGCTCCTACAACTATAAAAATGACATAGAGCCAGCGATAGACCACAACCGCCCGGTGCCCGAAGAGATAGTCCACAGCCCGGTCTCCATAGTAAGACCAGGCGATAAGCGTAGAAAATGCAAAGAACAAAATGGCGACCGACACCAACCAGCCCGAGCCTGGCAAGCCCATGTTGAAGGCATGGCTTGTCACCAGAGCTTTGTTGGTCACTTCGGTATACGCTCCGGTACAAATGATTACCAGTGCCGTGATAGAACAGATCACGAGGGTGTCGATAAAAGGCTCAAGCATCGCCACCAGCCCTTCCCGCACCGGTTGATCAGTTTTGGCGGCGCTATGGGCCATGGCAGCACTGCCCAGACCGGCCTCGTTCGAGAAAAGCCCCCGGGAAACCCCAGAGCGTATCACCCCACCAAGCAAGCCACCAGAGACCGATTCAGGAGCACTGAAAGCCTGGCTGAGAATCAAACCGAAACCAGGCAAAATCCTATCGGCGTGGGTCAGCAGGATAAAAAGCGCACCACCGACATAAAAGGTGCACATGAAAGGAACTATCTTGCCTGACCATGAAGCTATCCGCTTGATACCACCGATGATAACAAAGGCCACGATGGCGGCGGTGACCAGACCGACCCCCAGGCGCACCGCAAATTCAGGATCGCTTTCATGTCCGTACAGCAATCCATTGACCGCACCAACCATGCTGTTGACCTGGAACATATTGCCGATGCCGAAGCTGGCGATGGCGGTGAAAGCAGCATAGAGCACCGCCAGCCATTTGAATTTTTCACCCATTCCCATCTCGATAAAGTGCATCGGTCCGCCGTGGACCTCGCCCCGTTCATCGACTTTGCGAAAGTGAACCGCCAGGGTGCAGCTGGTAAACTTCGTAGCCATGCCCACCGCCGCCGTCACCCACATCCAGAAGACGGCTCCAGGTCCTCCCATCAGAACGGCTGCCGCCACACCGATGATGTTGCCGGTTCCTACAGTGCCGGAAAGCGCGGTGCAAAGGGCACGAAAATGGCTGATCTCTCCAGGATCATCTTCTCGGTCATATTTGCCTGAAACAATCTCCAGAGCATGTTTGAAACCGCGAAACTGCACCAGTCCGAAACGGACCGTCAGATACAAGCCGGTCCCTACCAGGAGTACCATCGACGGTGTCCCCCAGACCATACCGCTAATCTGCTGCAAAAGACTACTGATGTTCATTTGATAGTAAAAGAGGCACTCAGAAAGAAGCTCTAAAGATACCACGAGCCACCACGAAATCCCAGTAAGTCAGAGGATCAACACTGTGCATTTGCACATTCAAATCACTCTGCGGTTTGTTCATTATGTAAAAGCTCAGTTGGCTCAGAAGAAGTATTTCAATAACCTATGAAAACGAACGAAGCGATTCGCTCGCAGGTCTGCGAGCACTGTTGCTATGAACTGGTTTGCTCAAGCAACAGACTTACCGAAGAATTGAAAGAGTATCTCTATGTGACCTACCGGCTGGTCTTATTGATTGTCACCGGTCTTGTCTATGGCGCAGCCTCTCTGTTTTTCTTTCTTTGCTGGATATTCCCGGCCCTGGGAGGGCACCGCCGACCAGGTCAAGAAGATGATGCCGACCCCTACGAGAAGGACAGGGCAAGAATTCAAGAAAAATCCCAGCGCCTCGGCGCCAAGGTCAATTATCATGCAGGCAGATACTACTATGACACTGCTCACCAGCATTGTCTGGATGACGACTTGATCGCCAATATAAACTCGATCAATGCCCGAATAAACGACCCCGGCGATGACCCGGGCAAATACGAAAGCACAATGGTAGCAATTCAGAACGAACTCATAGACAGACGCCGCCAGAGAGAAAAACAGAATGAGGCTCTAAAAGAGCTGGACAGGTGAAACAGGCCTGGCATGCACTACAATTGAGTTCATGCCAGACCTGTTTTATCTTTCCAGCCTGTCCAGATCATCTATGCTGAAGTCAGTCTTCCTCTTACTGATCTTAGCGTCTTCGGTGCCTCCTGAAAGTCGCTGCGAATCTAGATCCGATACAGTGACCGCGAACACAGATTGGCGCCTCCAGATAGAAAAAGCCTATGAAGCCGTACAAAAAGACGATCGCAGTAAAGCAATGACAGCTCTGCATATTGCATTGAACGATACGAAAGCAGGCAGTTCAGAGAACCTCAGAATCGTTTTGAAAGAGATGGCAAACGTTTATCGCAAGTTCGGTTTCGAAGATAAGGCCACAACCATCGGACGCCTTCTCCTGACTCCTGCTTACACCCCACAGATGAGCAGCATCTTGAAAGCGCATCGCATTGCTATAAGGAAGAAAGCGATTCTAGAAGCAGCCGATAGCGCCACCGCTGACAGTGACTATCTGCTTGCCGATGCCCTGTACTTATCATTGCTTCCCGGTCCGTCTTTTTATTCGAAGGTTATAAACCGCGATCAGTTCAGTGACGACTACGAATTTACCGTGGTCGACAGGCTGACCAGACTTTATTTAGCCCATGGCGAAATAGACAAGGCGGAAAGTCTGATTTATAGAATCAGGCAGATGGAGAGGCTGATTAATAGGGGTGAAGCAAGAAGCGATGCGAATCAGATAAAACTAGCCATGCTCGACATCGATCAAGCTCTGGTAGACATGAAACGCACTAAATACAGAGAAGCAGCAAAACGATTTGAAAAAAGCTCGATTAAGCTAGAGAGAATTCTGCATCGAGATCAAGACAAAGCCCCGCTGGCCACGATCTATGCAGATTACGCCCTCTGTCTGGCGAGGCTGAAACGCAAGAGCGAAGCAGACCGATATTTCAGGCGTGCCCTCAAAATAGCCGAAGCCTGTCCTTCTTTGAAAAAATCCACTTTGAGTACCATAGAAACCAATTATCAGAATTTCTCAAGGGCTAAAAACAGAGGACAGCAGCTTCGGTCGGCCAAAAGCAAGGCACCTAAAGGGATAGGAGACTAGTCCCTCAAAAGGGTGACGAAATCAAGCACCGCAGAAAGTTCTGAGAAAACCCCAAATTTTAATCTTCAGGCGTCCTTCAACCTGCCGATTGCCTACCCCATAATTATCCCCTTATTCGCAATATGTTATAAAATGATCATAATAGAGTATGGCTTTTACTAACAATCGAAATTTAAGCTGGCCGACTTCTTTCCGGGTATCCGGCGAGAAGACTTACAACAAACAGACCAGAGCTTCGAATCCGTTACTCAGGCGGGGGAACGAGAATGCTAAAAGTAGACAGAATCAACAAAAAATCACGAGCCCGGCGAGGCAATATGCTGATTTTGATCACGGCGGCCATCGTCGGAATCATGATCGGTCTCTTGATCTTCGGACTGGGCTTTGTCCGACTGCTCGGAACCAGTCAAGAACAGAGGACCGCTATCGAAGCGGCGGCACTGGCTGCAGCCAGAGACTGTACGCGGATATGCATCCCCACGGCAGAAGTCGGCTGGGTGTCTCTTTCCGACTATGTCCCCAACGGCTCCAGAACCACTGCCCCTGATGGTTACGCTCTGCCCGTGCGCAGTATCAACAGCCTTATCGGAACGGCCCGCATCGATCTCATCATCGCCGACCGCCTCGACGAAGATATCATGCGAGAGCTTTCCAGAGTCGACCTGCAGGACACCCTGAGCGCTAAAGACCAGTTGGTCACAGCGCTGAGAGCAGCGATTGCCCCCGGAGGCTCCGGTCAGGACAAAGACGGCAATGCGGTAAGACCTTATCAAAGTGCCGAAAATGCCTACAAACAAAACCAAATCCGCATGACCGGCAACTCCAACTATGTGGCCAACTCACTAACCCTCAGCCTGGGCAGTCTCACCGACGGCACAGCCACCAATATCCCGGTTCCAGAACCCCAGGCCATGGCACCTGTTCCTTCTAATAGCAAAATCGGCAACAACTACAAATCCTATGTCAACATTCCGGTCACTGCCGGCGGTGTTACTACCCGCTTCATGTTCGGCGGCATCGGCAACACCATTAAAATAGTTGATCATAAGAAGTGGGTAGCCACCCTGCCCTCGGCACCCTATGACTTCCCGACCATCATCAGAGCAGAAGCTCAGCAACTTATAAAAGACGTCCAGCATCCCAACGGAGAGCGCGTCAGAGCCGTCGCCTGCGCCCAACCAGCCAGCGTCTTCGACCCACTGCCTCGACCGGGAGCACTGTCCATCAGCCTTCCTGACGGACCGATACCGGAGCTCACCAAGCCCGGCGATATCTACCTCAATCCAAAAATGAACGATCCTGGTACAGATCCGGCAGATCTTCTCACCGCAGAAATAGGAGATTACCCGCTTGATGCCGGCAGCCGCATGACCAATCTTGTATGGCCCCTGGACAGCTCCAACAGCATGCATCCAACAGCAGACATCTGGAGAGTCGCATTACACGACTGGATAAGAAGAGCCGGCACCAAAGCCAATATCAGCTCCGCGGTCAATATGGAAACCCTTGCCCTCGCTGCCCCGAGCCCGGCCTCCATCAACTGGGTCGCACCTTTAGTTCAAGGTGGCGCCCCCCAGAACCTCGGCACCATTCCAGCCGGCATCATCCACATCTACAAGTGGCAGCCCAACGGAACGATATCCTACCAGTACAGACCTCTGACCCCCTATCCCGTCTATGTATCCAGCCACAGACAGCTCTACTCCGAGACCATGGTAGCGCTGGATAAATCAAGCAGCGGTAAGTTCACCGTATCCATCGCGCTGCCTTCGGACCCGACAAATCCCAAAGATGTTGTCTTCGAAGATGACTGGGATGCCTATATCCGCGACGAAGTTCGCAATCGCGGTGTGGTCAGCAGACCGACCCCCTCGCCTCCCACCCCCTACAATACTTATGGCGGCAAACATGCTGGAGAGCCCCTGGGCAAACCGGCGGTGGCTTTCCTCAGAACAGATCAGAGCCGCCTGATTGCCGACAACGACCAGAAAGGCGGCAAGCTCATCGCCCGAGACCTTAACTATTACGGTTACGGTGCCAGTGCCGGCAAAGGCAAAGGTAAGGGCAAAGGCACCTCTGGTGTCCAGGGCAGCGATACAGGGTTCCCGCCCTTTGTCGCCCCACAAGACGACTTTGCCGACGGCATGGTCCCGGCACCTCCTATGGTGCCACCACTACCCAGCGGTCAGCCCATGCGGCCGACCTATATGACCACCGGAACGGCCGTGGACTTCAAACTCCGCCGCCAGATCGATGTGGAGAAACTCAACGGTGCGCTCGGTAACACGGGCTACGTAGGTGAAGTCGGAGTACAGCTTCCCTGAGGGCATTGCACCTTGATTGAGATAAAAGGAGATCGGAATTTACCGCTCTCCTTTTATTTTGTCCTTATACCCTAACGGCTACCGACCCTCTGGGTGTTAGCTCAGACTGGAAGGCTAGAATATTAATAGATTCTGCTTGTTTGTTCGAGATGTCAAGCAGCGACGGTAAAATCGAATTCTTTCTGGAGATAAGTACATGTCGATAGAGTTGGAAAATTTTCGGAAGAATGAGATCAGAAAGGCTAAGACTAGAATTCACCTTTACCGATTATTGGCTGGTTCTGGAATCCTTCTTGTGATTCTCATGAAACCATTTGTGGTAGCATTGCCAATATTTATTGGGATGTTCTCAATACTTGCAAGCTTCGCAGTCTTGCTGATTATGAGAACAAAAGACTGGTCAACCTGGAAGCAACGGTGTGAAGAAGGACTCTCATTAGACTGTCGAAAATCACTAGTAGCCTCCATCGAGGACGGCTTTCTATGCTTGCGGCTTCCAGATTTTCCTGATCGAATACTTTATTCGACAAAACTACCTTCCTCACTTGTTTCTAAATTCAATAATCTGATAGGCGATCGCAGAGAAGTTTTTGGATACATCAGCACCAGTTGGCCTGCGCCTGTTGCTGTTGAAATTGACAAAAAGTTCATTGCTTTGTCGCCATGGTTTGAGAAGAACATTCTTCGGGAATTACAAGATTCTAGAATTCTTGACACTCTTGAGTTCGATGGCAATAGTAAGTGCGATGTAGCGTAGTTATGGCGCTGTCGAAGAATCGGGTAGTTGACATGGAATACAATATCCTACGGCTTTTCCGAACCCCTCTTCGCCAGAGCTTCCACCAGCACCCATAGAACCCCCGAACCCAAAGCGAGCAGATCCAGGCTGCTGATTGAGAAGAATAAGAGCGCCCCGGCCGCTGCATAGCCGAAAATGAAACCATTGTTCTCATGGAGCATTACCGACGATACCGAACCGCCACAGGCGATACGCGATTTCAAAAACCAGCCGGCAAATACTCCCTGAACCAACCCCGACAATAGTAAAACCAAAAGTGACAGAGAGCCGAAAGGCTCGAGGCGAGCCGCAATAAATGCGGCCATCAAAACAAGCAGGCAGCCACAGCCAAGGTAGAACCCATTGACCTTAGACTTTATTGCAACCAGCGCAATCACCGAGCCCGCTAACCAGACCGAAACCAGCGCAAAATAGTAGATAACCGCAGCTCCCTGACTGTAAAGCAGATGGAATCCCAGTGCGACCTGGCTGACCCCCAGCCAGAAACCGGCAGCAAAGTAGTCTGCCGCCGCTCTTGCTTTCTGATTGCTTTCGCCTACAGCCATTTTTTCAACTCCGGAAACTCATAGCGAGAAAGCAACAAAAGAGCACAGAGATTCTCTTCGGTATGGGCCTTTACCCCCCGGACAGCAAAGCGCAGCGCCTGATTATCCATAATAGAAAAGCGATCTTTCTCTGATTTTGAAGCTTCGCTTCTTAAAGAGCGCATGGAAAAAGGTAGACGATCAGAACAATAAAGAATGGTCAGACCAAGACTGTCTCCTTGAATAGAACTAACGTCCTCAAAGACCTCAGTGGCACCACGGGCGATGGAGGCGGCGATTCTGTCATCCAGCTGATAGCTGCAGGTATTGATGCTGACTATACCGCCAGGCTTCAGACAACGCTTGAGCTCTTTGAGAAATGATGGCACATAGAGAAGTGCTGTCTGAATATGATAGGGAGCAGGAATATCGAGAACGATAAGGTCGCAGGACCGGTCGGGAACAGAGCGAATATATCGTCTGGCGTCATCGATAACAAGCTCGAACTTCTTACTGTCACCATGTTTAAATTGATTGAGCTGATTGAGTTCCCCGAAATACTTGAGTCCTAAATCAGCCACCACTCTATCAATATCGACAGTGGTTACTTGATAGCCCTGACGGACAAGATAACCACTCGAAGACAGAGTACCGGAGCCGACTACCAGAGCTCTTGCCTTGCTATCATGGCTGACCAGTCTTCCGGGCAATTCGGCAATATAATAGTTGAACCAGTGCAGGTCGCCCCATTCGTAATAAGGCACCCCATCCAGATACAGAGCTTTGCCGCGGTCATCTTCTACCACATCTACTCTCTGATAAGGAGAATAATGGGTTTCGAGAATTCTAGGATTTTCTTTGTCCCAGTAGACCTGGTAATAGCGCGTCGCAGCCGCGGCATCAAGAGACGGATAGTAATAGGCACCTACCAGGGCAAGAATCAAAGCTGTGCCCGTCAGGAGCTTCTTGCCGAAAGCAAGATGCAGGCACAGAACCAAAAGAAGATAAAATGCCGTAACCAGATTCTGCCAGGAGCCAATTACAGTAAGCAACAAAAGAGCGAGCACAGAGCCCAGAAGCTCTAACGAATAGAGCAGACGAAAGTTCTCTTCGCCGGAGGCCAGTCGGGGCAGAAAAACGGCGAAAAAAGCAGAGAAGAAGAGACTGCCGAAAATCAATACTGCCACCATGGCAAGCAGCTCCAGATGCCAGATTTTCATCATGGTAACAGCCATACGGATGCCGAATGGTACCAGCATCAAAGCGACAAAAGAAAGAGCGGCCCATAGCAAAAGACCCCGCTGAGAAACCCGCTCGCTCATAGAATAGGCGATACTCGGTCCGATCAAAATCATGATCACAGAAAGCAGGGTGACTATTTCGGTGGAGAAAAAGGTCGAGCCTATCTCTCGGACACAGATATATTGTGTCAACATCAATATGGCACCGCAGGTAAGAAGCAACAGACGATCCCGATTCATTCTCCCGGGACCTCATCTGGCTCTTCTTTATGAGCTGCTTTGCATTCGTTGCGAATTGCTCCGAGAAGATAATGGCAATAGGTCAAAAAAGCGACCAGTATCAAGGTAGAACCAAGATTTTCCAGGGTTTCCTCCACTAGAACCGAACCGGCATAGAAACCAGCGCAGGTAGTCTGAAAAAACATAGCCACCGGAAGCAACTTTTCTGATGGCAGACCCTGAACAAACTCGATCACGAGGGCAAAGATAAAAAAGGCGAAACCAAATGCGCATAAATAAAGGCTTTTCGCCACCTCTTTCAAGCGGTCGGACAAAAACCAGAGAGTAAATAAAATGAATCCCCCCAGGGGAATTGCGTAGAACACCAGCCAGGGAGATTCTCTAAAACAAGACCAGATTCCGCCGCCGATGCCTTTAGACATAAACCACGGACCGAGCAGCTCACCGGCAGTTTCATGGATCATCGAGATCTCATCGGCGGATGCAACCAGAAAAACGAAAGAGTTCACAAGCCACCAGAATCGATACCGATATCGGCTTTGATTGCCATTAGTAGATAAACCTTCCAGGAAATAAACGAAAACAGCAGAAAGCGCTATCGAGAACCATTGAATCGATGCGAACCAGGAACCTATGGTCGATTCGGAATCGAGGTCGAAGAAGGAGGCTGGAATATTATTCTTGTCGATGCCGTAGCACCAGAAAGAATGATGCAGCCAGGCAAGACCTAAAGATACAAAGACCAGACCGATAAAAATTTTGGGAAGCGCTCTGCCCAGAGCGATTTGAACATCCCCGGCGATGTCTTTTGAACTATCTTCTCGATCCGGATCTTCGAAAATAAGCTATGCCTCACTGGCTTTTTGCCTGCTCTCCGAGGGGTATTTGCCTGGGTTTACCACGTTCATAGACAGAGAATGCTTCGTCCACCAGCTTGGCTTTATCAGTACTGGTATAGGACGCAAGATAATCGTAAATCTCCGAGATGTCCTGGCACTTTTTCGCCACTTCCGCCTCGAACTCGTTAGAGTAATCTACAACTGCGATTCCGGAGGCAAATTTGGAAGCTTCGACGATCGAAGAACCGGTACCTGAATATTCTTTGCCGATCATACTCTGCGCAATTTTTTTGGCGGACTCCTCAGCATCGGCATAGACCCGACGACAGATCTCGGCATGCCCGTCCTCGTGCTGGCGCAGACCTTCGGGTGGATTATCCGGCATCCACATGGTGATAGGCAGCGCCAGACCGGCGTCTATGCCGGTAACTTTTATTCGAACGAAACAGCCCCCCTGGTCATCGAACTGTTCTAGAATTTTATAGCGAACCTCACAGGTGCACTCGAACTTCCACTTGGTGACGCCGTGAAAAGTCTTGCTCACCGCCGGAGGAGGATTGTCCGGATCGAAACGCTTGACCTCAAGCTTGGATTCAGCTTTCTTCACCGAAACACCTTCCGGCTCCGACATAACTGTGTAGGTCATGCCGATAATAGCCAGGGTAATTAACGATATCAGACCGACTTCGGCTTTCAAGACGCCCTCACTGATAAAGCCTCTAACTGATTTTATGTACCCCTGTAAGGCACCGATCTCCTGATTTTATCCTTTCTCCATTTATCAGCTATATTCTAGAATAACCAAATGCAAGAACTATTCCGGCTCTTTAGCTTCGCTTCACCGACGACGTGGTACAAGATCGTTACTGTTTGCTAGCTTAACTGTTCATGTCCCTGAAACAACAATCAACCAGTGGTGAAGATATTCCGGAGCTAAAAAGCTCCGGCGATGTTGATGCGGATATAAAAGCGAAAGAAGAGCTTACCCCCACCGAGAAACAGGTACTTGCAGCCAGAAAATCCAGGGTAAAGAATGCCATCAAAAGCACCCTGTCCGACCTTGTTTTGAAACCCTCGGCAGAAGAAGAGTCTACGAGCACCGCTGGTAAAACCACAGACAGCCTGGTCGGCCAGGTACTTTTCGGCAAGTATGGCATCTCCGGAGTGGTCGAAAAAACTGACTGCACCATCACCTACAAAGCGCGCAATTTAGAAAATCGAGACAAAGTCTATCTCAAGACACCACTTTATGTCACCGACGAAATCTGCGCCGCCTTCAAAAGCTATGCCGAAAAGAACCTGGCTCTCAAGCAAGACCATATTACAGAGTATCTAGAATACCTTGAAGCCAAAGACGGCAGACCCTATTTGATATTCAGAAGAGTGATGGCTGTTGCCCTCGACGACCTTCTCGACGAGGTCGTCTGCATTTCAACTCCAAACGAGTTCGCCGACATCGTAGATCAGATCTGCATCGCTCTGGAACATGCCCATTCTGAGGACATTCTGCACGGCAACCTCAGACCATCCTGTATTCACCTGGTCGAATCGGAAGGCAAAGTAAGCATTCTGCTGAGCGATTTCGGCTTACTAGAATTGAAGAAAGCGGTCTACGAACACATAGGCAATGCAGCGCTTCCCAATACCGAGCTTCAGTTCTATAGCCCGGAACATGCCAGAAAAGAAGAGCTTGTCCAGGCAAGCGATCTCTATCAGCTTGGTTTGATCGCCTACTTTCTTCTGACCGGCAAGGCGCCATACGAAGGCGAGTCTGAAAACGAGCTACTAGATAGCCATACCCGAGACAACATTCGCCCCAAAAGCCTCGTCAAAATACGGAAAGACTTCCACAATGTGGAAGATCTCGAGAAACTGCTTTTCGAAACTCTTGATTCTGACAGAGACTGGCGCATCCAGAAGGTAAGCGAATTCAGAAACGAGATTAAAGCATGGCTTGCGGCCGAGCCGAAAAGCGCGCCTATTTCAAGCAGTCGAGAAGAGCTGACCGTAGACGACGTGGAGAGCATGAAAGCTTCCAAGGGCGATTTAAAAACCACGGTCCACAATCTGGTCGCACTACGGCGCCATCAAGTAGAGCAAGAAGAGACCGTGATGATGAAGTTCTCTGATGCGCTCGCCAAATCCGGGCCAAGGCAATCTCCGCGCAAAGCGGCGATGAAGCTGATGATCACCTATGTGGGCGGAACCATGCTTCTGGTCCTGATCGCCACCTACAGCATCCTCAACTGGGAAACCATACAAGAAGCCTATCGAACCCATTCGATTAATCTCAGCTCGATTTTAAAAGGCGGCTCTCAAGAAGCCTCGGCCCAGAATGGAGATGAAGAGCTACCCCCGATGGAAGGCGATCCACTCGAAGACCAAACAGCGAACAATGCCTCTGCCCAGACCACCGGCAAATCAGGTACCAACACCCAGGCTCCGTCGCAGGCTCGTCCATCTAACGCTTCGGCAGGATTTCGAAGAAGAAGAGTCTTCAAATACGAAGAAAGTCCTGCCTACATTCCCTTCATTCCCAAAGAAAAGGGAAGCAAGCCGGTTATTATCGAATAAGCCCGATAGCAGTCAGGCAGTCTTACGCAGATAACGCGCTCGAACAAAAAGATAGAAAACAAAGACAAGGGCGCTGGTCAGGGCCACTAAACCCATCCCCTCTTGCAAGCCGACATGCTCGAAGACAAGGGCGATTAGAAATGGCATAAAAATGCCTCCCACAAAAGACACCGACACCACTATCGGTGTCACGCGATCCACCTCGTCAGGATGCCTGGCATTGACGGCCGCCAGAATATTCGGATACACCGGACCGAACCCCATCCCACAAAGAGCCGACACCGCCAGTGCCACCAGCCCCATTTTTGGAAAGATTGACAGCGCAGTCAGGCTGCCGGTTGCGATCAACATAAAAATGCTGGTTATCCGGTCGAGACTGAAGCGCCGACAGAGATGAATACCGACAAATCGTCCAAAGGTCAAACCCACACAAAGGAAAGACACCCCGAGGGCTCCGGCACCATCGCCATGGCCGCCCGCCCTGGTCAAATAAGTATAAAGCCAGGCAGTGGCACCGATTTCGACCCCGATGTAGAGCAATAGCAGTAGCGAGCACATCCAGACATCGGCATACTTATGCGCTTGCCTCTCTCCCGAATAGCGTTCTGTCTGAAGATCTTCAACCGCCGTCTGCGCCGCGCTCCGCCACAAGAAGAAACCGGCACAGACTGCATACAGAGTACCGAAGGCATAGACAGCATGATAGCTCCAGGCGGTATTAGTACCGGCCCAGGCTACCAGAGGACCGGAGAGAGCTCCCACACCATAGAACATGGCAAGCTTATTTAATAAAGAGGCCGGGTTGTCTCTGCCGCAACTGAGAGCATATACACTCCCTGATATCACCGCCAGCCCTGCTCCGGTACCAAATATAAGCGATCCGCTCCAGAGCATCGGCATTCCCGTTCCCAGAGCAACAGTGGCAAGGCCAAGAGCCATAAGGGCTGAAGCCATGGTGAGACAGCCCCTCATGCCGAATTTTGCAAGGAACCACCGACCGGTCACCATGGGCGGAATCGCTCCCAGGTAGTAGGAACTCACCAGAAAACCCGCTTCAGCAAGTGAGGCAGTTTGAGCCCGGGCAATCACCGGTATCAAGGGACCGACCCAGGATAGATTGAGCCCAATCAAACAGCGCAAGGCCATTGCTGCATTCAAAAGCCGATCTGTATTGGGGGCGTAGAGCAAAACTTGATTATTCCAGGACACCTGACCGGACCATTATAAGCAGCAAATCACAAACCGCACTGAAACAGCACCATCTCAGGTAGCTGCGCTAGGTTGCCTGAACTTGCCCAGGCTCAGGTCAGGCGTGCCAAAAACAATACTTAACTTTATCCTGGTTGAGTATAGAGCCTTAGACCTGAAATTATTTCTTCGTTCTCCAAATCTCTGCAAACGAGTTTTTTATATACAGCCAACACTCTTCTAAGAACAGCCCCCTCTAAGCTTCATCGGCATGTTCCAAGATCCCCTGGGATCCCCTGGGATTGCCGTGGTGACCGGAGCTGTTTCTGCTTTTCGTTTGCAAGAACATGGAGAACCAATCTCACCCCGGATTCCAACCCGAATCTAAGAGAACTTATGAACGATCCCAAAACAAAGAATGCTGCCGGCGTCTGGCGACGACGGCTTGGAATTCTTGTGGCTATTCTTGTGCTTGGAGGCGGCTTCGCCCTGACGGCGATGCTCAAATCCAATCCCGAATTGCCGCTGGACTATACCATCGATGCCGGTGCTCCCTACGAGTACGACGCTCTCAAAGAGCTTCATGTGGTTAAAGGACTTTCACCGCTGCAAGACGAGACCCAGCGCCTGCTCTCTCGAACCGAAGGCAGCCTCGGCTTCGCCCGAATGGCTCTCGATAACGCAGCCTTTCAAGCCCAGAAGGCAAAAGAGCTGGCTGATTCAGATCCGCTCAAAAGCGCCAGCCAGAGCGCCACTGCCAGCGCCAGCCTGCGAAACTCCGTCAAATATCTCGACGAAGCCTCGGCCCAACTGGCCGACGCCGAGGTCAAGTTTGCCAGGCTGAAAGAGAACCTTGCCACTATCGACCGGGTGGCCAGCCCGCAGGCTCTGGAGAAAATCAACTCCGAGCCGACTGTGGCCAATGCCCGGGTCGACAGCAAGACCTTCACCCTGATGATTACCGAGCTGAAAAGCCAGATTGCTCAGAGCAGAGAGGCGGCTGAAGCCGGCTTGAAGACCGGTCTGAAGTAATAAGGCTCCGGCTCAATCCAATCCAATCTAAAACCGAATCTTTGAGAAAAGGAGAGGTCCATGTCTGCTGAGATTCAAAACGATTCTGGGGTCCAGACCCAGAAAATCCGCGCTGTCATGCAAAAGAAGACCGGCATCGGCGTCAGTTCTCGTATCTACTGGGAGTCCACTGTCTCCCCGGAAAAGATCACCTACGACGATGCTTACCAGGCCCAGGCCGATGCCGGCTATCATCCCCTGGGCTACGACTTCTTCGACTTCCATTGCCAGGAAGTGGAAGGCGGCTACAAAGCCACCTGGAACTGCTCGGCAAGCTGCGACTGAAGCTCCGCCTTCAAGTTGACTTAGCCTGATTCAAATTGCTCGGGAAGGATCTATCCGTCCTAAACGGATTCGGATTGGGTCCTTCCCGGCATTTTCTAGAACTCGAACAACTTTCACCAGATTCATATTTGTGCGATTTTTTACTATTGCATTCAGTATGAACATTCGACCAAAAGAGGCGCGAGCTAAGCGAAGAACCGCTTGACAATTATGTAGAGAAGTAAATGTAACAGGTTCACAAATGTTTCCATGACTTGGTTTCCGGGAGATTGCTAGCTTCTGGTTATCCAATTGTTCTATTTCATCTCACGGAAGCTCTTTTAAATACCACTCGAATCCCTTCCCCCGTCGACTTTCAGCGCTCTCTCCCCTGCCTTCAAGCAGAGGAGTCGAAAACGAGCTGCGGATTTGGGAGGAATGAAGGGACTTTAGAGCTTCTGTGTTCCGGATGGAAAGACAATCGGAAAGTAGCCGTGGCAAGGATTCACAGCCCCGGGGGCCTCCTGCCACTAAAACCAAGTCGAGCCACAAGGACTCTAAGATGACCAACGCAACTGCCATGACCACCGACGCCGCTCAGATCTCCAAGGTCGCGAAGGCGAGCTCTTCTCACGCTGTTTTCTTGAACGCCATCACCGATCTTTTCCACTGGTTCCAGGAAGCGGTCTCCGGCTACGAGGCCGTCGATGACATGGACAAGAAGGTGACCGAGCTCGAGAGCGCCATTTCCGCCGACGAATTCATGCCCGAATACCTGCAGACCGTCTGGGCCAGCTACACCCGTTCGCTCAAGAGCGCCTACGGCAACTTCGGCCGCGACGTGGTGCACCAGCATGGCTTCGACGAACCGGCGCGCATTCGCAACCTCGCCCTCAACATCGCCGGCGGCTCCTTCAAGGAATCCCGCTCGCGTGCCCGTGAGTTCCTGGTGAACCAGATCGAGGGCGCTTTCTCCATCATCCAGGGCAACTGAGTCCGGGTCTTCATCAAAGGTCGCGATAATGTTTCAACTGGACAGAAGCCGGTCTCCGGCTTCTGTCTTTTCTTTTTAATGATAAATTCTATTAGTCTTTATAGTATTATCGAATCAAAAAACGAAGGAAGCGAAGACCTTTTCGGTCTCTGCTTCCTTCAGAAAACTCACTGCTTAAATCAGTGAATCGATCCGTAACGCCCGGGCATTCCGTAGAACTGCGGTCGGGTGAAACAGAGCTGATGCGGATGGGGCGGGCAGCTCAGGAAAGAGGTCTGCCACCCTCGACACCAGAAAAGACGACAGATAGTCTCGATATCAGTACGGGAGGTTTCGCACGAGACCATCACCCGCAAGGTCTGACCCCGATGAAGCACCTCTTTGTGCTCCTCAAGAGAACGACAGAGAAAAGCGACGATGTCGTCAAAAACGGCGTTGTCGGGCACCACGGCTTCGACTTCACCAAAAAGCATTTCCGGACTTGGGATGTTTTGCATGTTCAGCAGCTTCCTTTCGGTTGGGGTTGACGGAGAGGGAATCGGATGGAAGCCCACATCTTCTTGTTCTGTAGAGTTCAGCTAGTCCGGTTTTCTCCAGCGCAAAAGCCTGATGCCACCCTCGTCTTTGTAGAGCATCAACATGTCGACCTGGCTCACATAGATGCCGGTCCTGGGCTCCCAGCTCTCCAACTCGATGGTCGGCTGAACAGTTCGAGCCCAGTTCAATGCAACATCCGATGGAACGGTGCCGACATGAACCCATCGATGCATCTGGGGATGTCTGAGCACAAAACCGAGAGCGAAACCCGGATTACTTCCTTTGGCCAAAGGATTCTCCTTTTCTGGTTGGATTTCCGAGCTTTTGGTCTCACCAGGCATTTGTAAGAAGGCGACCTCCGATATTCAGATCGGGATCTGGATCTACTGTTTTGGAATTGCCTGGGGAGCCTGATTAGATTGGAATGGGATACCTGAAAAAACGGAATGAAAAGAACAGCCTGGTTTTAGCAGTAAGCAGGGGCCGAATCCCTGTAAATAAAAGGGTTTACGACACACTTGCGCCCCTCCCATCCGGGCACCGATCCCTGCAACCATTAGCAAGCATGGATTTGCAGCAATAAGCCCGACCTAGCGCAGCTCAGAAAGTCATTTACAAAGGACTCTCTTTAAGGGATGAAAGAATCCCCTAGAAGCAGTGACGCAGGCTTAGACCAGCAGTCTAAAGGAAAGCGGATCTTGTGCAAGCCAATTCTTAGAGGCTAGCGCTAAGTGACCGAGCTCCCGGTACCAGGTCGTTAAATCCGTGCATAATCCGAATCAGTGATGGATTGCTCCTCAAAAACCGGCAAGACCAGAGGAATCGAGGCGCATTTGGTTACATTTAGATATTGGGTATCGATATTGGATCTTGATAACCTGTAGAGACATTTGTTCTCCTTCTCATTTCGAGCCAGAATAACTCTCCGGTAAGCATTCATCACTACCAAGAAGAAGCATCCAGAAGCCCCAGAGCTTCCAGTGCTTGCCGGAGCGTTCGTTCTTTACCCTCGAAATCGAAACGGAGAGCTGACTTTCAACTCAATGATTTGCTCAAGCCACAAGCGAGAGCCCGAACTAAAAGGTGAATGCCATGAAAACTATCACGCTCGAACAAGCCAAACGATGGTGCATCGAAGCTCATGGCGACCAGACTTACGGAAGCCATCCCTACGAGTTCCATCTCGACCGCGTTGCTGAAGTCGCCGTACGATTCGGCTTCGGTGATGACCTGACCCTGATGAAGTGCTACGGCCACGACGTCATCGAGGACACCGACAAGACCGAAGACGACATGCGCAACGTCGGCTTCCCGGAAGACGTCGTCGAAGATGTCTCTCTGGTCTCCGACGAAGAGGGTGCCACGCGCAAAGAGCGCAAGGAGAAAACCCTCGTCAAGATCGCCACCAAGCGGTCGGCTATCCTCGTCAAGCTCTGTGATCGCATCGCGAATGTGGAGCACTCGAAGAAGACCAACAACGAGAAGAAGTTCTCCATGTACAAGGAAGAATACGCCGACTTCGAAGCGGCGCTGCGCGACCGGAACGACAAGGGCCTCGAAGCCCTCTGGCAGCATCTCGAGGGCCTCTTTGCCTGAGCCTGAGCTGCCGACTGGTCTGCATCTTTCCACTGCCTGGAGGCTGAAACTCGATGAACAATCGCTACTACTGGGGACTTCGGTTCGAATCTCTTCGGAGCTTCGAACTGAATTCCTCTGTTTTTTTACGGCTTTCTACTCTTTCTTATAGTATTTCCCCAGAGACTTTACCTTTCCTGGCCATAGCTGGCATTTTAATTGCCAGTAGGAAACAATTATTCTGTCCACAGGGTATTTAGTAGATAGACAGCCGCAGGCAAAGCAGCTTTCATCCGGTATCTAACAAAAACAAAGCAGGTATTCGTGGCATGACCGAACGAGCCATTTCGGACGAAAAGTATGAATCTTTAACCACCCAGGAGATCTACAAAAAACCGAGACTTCTGGTTTGCGATAAAGACAAGGCTTTTCTCGAATGGATAGCTGCCAGCGGTCAGAATATGCTTTGTGAATTCGTCACCACGAAAGAGAAATCGAAGATCCTGCTGGAAGCCTCCAGAAAAGAGTTCAGCGGACTGATCCTTGGTGTCTCCGAAGAAGGTGAAAGCAAGGCGATCTCCTTTCTTAACGAAGTTCGCAGTCTATCAACCAACAAGAATATTCCAGCTCTATTCGTACTGGACGAAGGCATGAAAACTGCCAAGATCAAAGCAGAAAAGGTAAACGGCGCCTTGATTCTGCAGAAACCAATTGGTCTCGATAAGCTGGCCAATGCCATAGGAACCCTGATTTCGGATTCATTCGAACAATATCGCGCCCTGGTCGTGTCCGAATCGCCCCAGTCGACAGCCAGGCTGGCAAGCCGTCTGGAGCGCGCCAATATAGAATCGAAGTTTGTGTTGCGCCCCCAGCGAGTACTGGAATTTCTCTACGACTTCGAGCCCGATATGCTGCTGGTTGATACAGAACTGTTTGCGATCAACCCCAATGACCTCTGCAAAAATCTGAGAAACTCTTCTCGCTGGGACAATATGGCCATCCTTCTCTTCAGCTCTAAGGGCAAAGACATCGACCACGAAAAAGTGGCTCAGTGGGGAGCCGACGACGCTCTTTCGCTGGATTCCGAGGGAGATTCCATCGGCGATAAAGCTAAAGCCATAGGAAAACGCACCCGCGCCACCGCCGAGGCTGCCGGTCGCGACTTTCTTACCGGTCTGTGTCTGCGCGACCGACTCTATGACAAGTACATCCCCCAGCTCGAAGACCCGGACAGCGTCACCACCAATCTGACCTTTGCCTGGCTCGATATCGCCAAACTGAAAGCAATTAACGACACCTATGGCCACAGCGCCGGCGACAGAGTGCTGGTCACCTTGAGCTCTTTCCTGCACCAGAGACTGAATCATAAGTCGGCTCTGGTCTGCCGCTGGGCCGGAGACGAAATCGTAATCGTGGTGAAGGGTCTGAAAGAAGAAGCCGAGTCCGAGATCAAAAACGCGGTGCTCGATTTCTCGCTGATCAAAATCCCCAATCTAGATAAGAACGTCAGAGTTTGCGCCGGCATAGCTCATTTTCCAGAGGACGGAAAAACTGTCGACGAGCTTCTCGACCTGGCCAACTGGCGCTTGCACAAGGCTAAAAAAGCAACGAGCAACGTCTGTTCCAGCTGAGCGTCACCCGAGCGTCTCAATATCATAATACTTCCGATGGTATCAATCTGTTTGATACAGAACACCATTTTCAATATCAAAGAAAAAGAAGCTTGAGATTTAAGGACTCGAAAGTCTCTATTTCTGTTGTTTTTGGCTTTTGATTCTCCTAAGGTTGAAATTATATATTCCCCTTTCAACTTTCTTCGGATCTCTTCCAAACTCCCAAACAAACACTGTCTCCAAACTAGATTCAGTCTCTTCCAGGACAAACCTCTTCTGTTTAAGCGGTATGTCCCGGACCAGGATTTTCAACTGTTCTGTCAATTTCGATTCGCCCTCCAGAGGAACCTCGATCATGCATCATGACTATTTCTGGTACTACGTCGCCATCGCCGCCGGTGCGCTCCTGCTTATCTTCAAAGTCATTCGCTCCCGGCGCAAGCAAGATTATTACTACCATCCCGGACTGGCTTACTACCCGGCCGAAGTTCAGGATGAGTATTCGTTCTACGACGGACAGGGAGGCAGTCAGTCACAATCCAGATCCCACGCCGATTTCAGCTTCTTCGAACGTCGTTTCATGAACGAGATCGACAATGTCCTGGCAGCCTGTCAGCGAGCCGAAGAAGAAGAGCGATGGGAAGACGCAGAAGCCTATGCCAGGTCGGCTTTGCGCAAGACAGACCGCAATCTTGGTCGAGACCACTGGTACGCCGTTCATGCCCTGGCCTGGCTCGGGCATCTCAGCTATCGAGAAGGTCGCTACAGCGAAGCCCGAGAATACTTCGAAAAGGCAGTCTGTATCGGCAAAGAATGGTACGTAAAAGTGGCGCCGGATTTAATCCGGATCGAGAAGGATCTTGCAAAATGCACCGACTTACTGGGCTTCTAACCCTGTTCAGCGATAGAGTAGACGCGCCTGCCGGCGCCGCTCTATCGTTTTTATTTATTTTCTACTATTGCCGATAGTTGCTTCCGGGCGAAGTCCAGCCTAATCAAGCTTCCGACCTGGCCGAAAAAGAAGATGATAGAGCTCCGCAGATCTCTTTTGTAAGCGGTGTAAGCGGACAATCTTTATCAGGATGCAGACGATAACTGAGAAAGTCTATAAGCTCCTCCTCGGGATACTTTTCATAGAAGCTTTTGAGAATAAGCGAGACCTCATCATGCTCTTTAGGATAAGCGAAGAATTTGAGCGCCTTTACAGTATCCTCCCAGTGCAGCTTGAGACCCTCCGCCTGCAGCCGCGCAATCAGGTCCTCTGCATCTTCTCTCATTCCCTGGAACATATCCTCAGGCTCTGCCGGTTTCATTGAAGCCGTCAGTCGCATAACTGCTCCTGTCCAGTCCATCTCGAGTTCTAAACTATTCGGCTCTCTTCCAGAGAGATAAACTTGGCGCTCACGCATTCGATCCATCTCTTTCTCGATCTCAGCAACAGCCACAAAGTCGACTTCCTGAGGAGACCACCCCGAGACGGCCGCATCAAGACAGTCGCCCACTTGATGCACCGCTTCTGATACCAGTGTCCCTCTCAGTCCTTCTCCCCAGAAATCTTTGTATTCGGCAATATAGCCCCCGGCATTCTTCTCGACCACGGTAACCGAGACCAGACTGCCCTGAACAGGAAATGACATCAGTTTGATATCCGGGTCAGATGCAGATCGCTCCAGCTCAATCCCCGAAAAGCCAGTAAGCATCAAACCGGCACCGTCATGAGAAACAAAGCTCGCCTCCAGCTCAACACCCAGGGGCAGATTGCTATCGGCGCTGATGAGCTGTCCGCGTCGCCTGTCGCCCGGAATCGCCACCGCATACTTGAAGCCAGGCGGCATATCGCTTTTGCCCAGGGCGGCATCGGGTATGCAGCGCAATCGCTGACCGTGGTGATAGGGCGGCAAAGGTTTATACAAATCACTTTCAGGCATGGCATTTTCCTCCATGCTCTATATACCCTGCAAGGGCATTGTGCCTCAGGCAAAAATCTCTTCGAAGAAGTTGACCATGGCACGATCCGAGCGTTTATCGGCATTCTCATTGTAGAGGATACCGTTTTCAGGCATGTTGGCGCCGGGATTAGAGAAAGCATGCATAGTCTTGCCATAGGCATGAATCTGCCAGTCACAAGATGCAGCGGTCAGCTCATTGGCGATGCCGACCATATTCTCAGGAGTAGCCATCGGATCGTCATAACCGTGCAGAATGAGCACTTTAGCCGTTATAGCCTTCTGCTCTCCGATTTCTGGTGGGCTGAAAAGCCCGTGAAAACTGACCACACCCTGGACGTTCTCAGCGGCACTCCTGGCCAGGTCCAGCACACAGAGACCACCAAAACAAAAACCTATTGCTCCGATACGACTGGAATCGACAGCCGGATGTTTGGCGGCGGCAGCAAGGGCGGCGTTCAATCTTGAAAGCAAAAGCTTGCGGTCGTCGACATAGGGCTGCATGAGCTTGGCGTTCTCATCCATGGTGGAGCCGCGCTTGCCCTTGCCGTAGATATCGAGAGCAAAACCTACATAGCCAAGACCAGCCAGTTTTTCCGCCTTCTCCCGCTCAAAATCACTCTGCCCGCCCCAGGCATGGCTGACGAGAATACAGGGACGCTTCTCATTCTTTTCTATCGCTGCCGCATCATAAGCGGCATAAGCCTCGAAGGTCTCGCCGCCGTCTGTGTAATCCAGGAATTCGGTTTTGATCTGGCTGTTCATCGCTCTTATTACTACCGCCTGTAATACTAACTACAATCTCAAATATCCGCTTCGAAGCAAGCAGATAGCAGAACAGCTTAGCAAATTGAGCACGAAAAGGGAGCAGACATAACGACTCGGCTGCGCCAGCTCTGCCAGGTTGTCATTTACTAATCTTGATTGAGCTTGATTCAGAATATCCATCTGTAAATCTCCGGGAACCCCTGTCAGTTTTGAATTTGAACTGTCATGTTACTGAGTTTGAATGAACTAGCTGATAGATAGCTTCATACTTTTCTTTTAGAGCTTATGTAACTATACCGGCATTGCATCACCCTCAATAAGCCTCTGGAAAAACCCCGAGAACCGGAAATAAGTAAAGACGAAATCAGACCGAGACCTTCCCGCCCGGGACGCGTATTGGACTGGCCGACTTTGCTTAGCTCCTGTGGGTGCACTGCAACTGAAATCAGCCTTTAACCAGTGAAAAGGAGTCCTGCATGGAATTCTTTACCGGAGAAGCGCTTGCTGCGCTTCTCGCGTTGACGGCACTCGAGATAGTCCTGGGCATCGACAACATCATCTTCATCGCCATCCTCTCCAACAAGCTACCGGCACACCGTCGCGAAGCGGCGAGGCGCTGGGGTCTTCTGGGAGCGATGGGAATTCGAATTTCGATGCTGCTCGGGCTCTCATGGATCATGGGTCTGACCCAGACCGTCTTCTCTTTGATGAACCACGACTTTTCCTGGCGAGACATCATCCTCGTCGTCGGGGGTGGCATTCTCGTGGTGAAAAGCATCCGAGAAATCTACGAAAAAGTGGAGGGCGGTCACGACAAACAGTCCTCTGGCGGCGCCGCTGTCAGCTTTGCTGCGGTAATCGCCAACATCATGGTCCTCGACATTGTTTTCTCCATCGACAGCGTCATCACCGCTGTCGGCATGGCTAAAGACGTCTGGGTGATGATCACTGCGGTGGTCATCTCGGTCGGAATCATGATGGTCGCAGCCACACCGGTGGCGAACTTCATCGACCGGCATCCAGCCCTCAAGATTCTCGCTCTCTCCTTCCTGATTCTGATCGGCTTCGTGCTCTTCATGGAAGGTTTCGGCGAGCATGTCGAAAAGGGCTATATCTACGCAGCGATGGCTTTCGCCTTCGTCGTAGACCTGCTCCAGATGCGCTTCTCCAGTAACGCCCGCAAGGCGAAGGCTCTTCAAGACGAAGAGCAGAAGCGCAAATCCGAAGGGTCGGAAGAGTAAAATCTTCCCTCTCATAATCAGAAGCCTTTCTTTCGAAAGGACATCCCATGCATTCCGCAAACCGCATCCGTTTCGCCAATTCACCGGGCTCAGTGGTTCGATGCTATGTCCCGAGCAGGGCACTCGCCTCCCCGGGCGAGACCATCGTCACCACTCCCGCCATGGACAAAACCCAGGTCGCAGCTCTATGCGCTCAGGGCAGGATCAATGACCGTACCGCTGCGGCTGTCTCAAGGCTGCACGAAATCCCCGGTCTGACCCACCTGATCGTTCGAGAACACGAGATCTTCGTGATGCTCGAAAAAGCCGCCTGGGCAGATGTCCATCCTGTCGTTGTGACCATCCTCACCGAGGAGGTCTTCGAAGGAGCTGACACGAAGCTCGAGAACTACTCCGGGCCTCGCTGCGGATGCCAGCACTGCGACTGAAGACCGGCTGTCGTTCCGCTCTTTACTCGCATGATTGAAGGGGTGTTTCAAAAGAACACCCCTTTCCCCAAATCTAAACGCAAACCGTACTTACAATCGGAGTAAGCAATGGCTCACAAATCGAATCGGCTCGTTTCAATCGGGATCTTCCTGGCCGCCTCCATCGCGACCTATGTCGGCATCACCTACCTGGCGCCGGATCTGGGTCAAAGCCTCGTTTCGTCCAGCGGTGACGCGGGCGCCGCGGGCATTCTGACCGCTGTTCATGCGGCCGTGTCCGTCGCCGTCGGCTTCGTCGTCTCTCTGGTGGCAGGCTTCGCCACGGCAGGTGTTCCGATTCCTCTCGAGAAGGAGCCCGACCTTCCCAAGCCGGCAGCGCGGCGGCGTCAAGCGGCGCCTTCCGGCAGCACCGGTGGTCTCACCCAGGTCTACCCGGTGCCGAAAAGCTGGCGAGAAGCGTTGAACACCACCTACCTGTTCGACACCACTGGCGATGGCGCCACCCGAGTGACCGTCACGGTCAAGGAAACGACCGGCGCCCAGTTCAAGAAGAAGGGCGGACTGCGCGGCAAGCTCGAGCGTATCTCCGGCATCAAATGGCAGCATCCCAAGAACGACGCTGACTCCAAGACCATCACCATGGTGGGCACGGTCACCGGCGCCGACCGCGCTCGGATCGTCGCCGCCCTGGAAGAATTCGCCCTCCCAGAATAACCGGATTTATCGGAGTAATCCGATTGATTCGATCTGGACAAAGAAAAGTCCACTCTCGGGCAAACAAGCCCTAGCAGAAGGAACAAGTAACATGCTCAGTCCCATTCTCGTCTATATCATCGTCGCCCTCATCGCGGGCGTCGGCGGTTTCTACATCTCCTACCGCTTCAACAAGTCGGCCTATGCCGCCACCAATCGCAGTGGCGACTTCGGCACACCCCGGGGCGGCTTCTTCGCATTGCTCGGCGGTGCTCTGATCGCCATGCTCTTCGTCAACATCGGCTACCAGTTCGGCTTCATCCCCACCGAAGCGGGCAGCATCGCATTCATGCTCGCCATCGGTCTGGGAGCGGCCAGCGGCATCGCCGGCATGTTCATGGGAACGAGCAATCGTTCCAAGAAAGAAGAAAACAAGGACGACGGCGACGGCTCGAAGTAAGAGCTGAAGCAGCCAGGTCTGACACGATCAGATCTGTTCTGATTTGAACTGAATTGAATTCCGGAACCGCCATCTCGATAGATTTCGAGATGGCGGTTCTGCCTTTTCTTGCTTTTTCACTTTTATACTATTTCTTATCGTACTTGTGCCAGAGATCATGACAAGAGCGAATTTGTGCTAACCTTTCACCCTCTAAAATCCCCGGGAATCTCAAGAGGTGAGCTAATCATGGCCCTTACACTGGACAGTAAGAATCTGGAAACGTACATAGCCGATTCGAAGAAAGCCTTCGAAGCCAATCTCAAAAAACTGGTGGATATTCCGAGCGTCAGCATGCTGCCGGAGAACAAAGCCGACATCCGCAAGCTTGCCGATACTACAAAAGCGCTCCTGACCGAATTCGGTGCCAGGGCAGAAATTTACGAGACCAAAGGCAACCCAGTAATCACTGCCGAGTTTCATTCTGACAAATCCCATCCTACCGTCCTCATCTATAACCACATGGACGTCCAGCCCGCCGACCCAGAAGAGTGGCTCTCGCCTCCATTCGACATGAAAGTGGACGGTGACAAATACCTGGGACGAGGCACCACCGACGACAAAGGACCGGCACTGACAGCACTCTATGCCGCTCGTTTCGCAAGAGAGAACAAACTGCCCATCAATATAAAAATCGTCTGGGAACTGGAAGAAGAGATTGGCAGCACCAACTTTTTTCAATTTCTCGAAGAGCACGGCGATGTGGTGGCCACAGATTCTGTCGTGGTGTCGGACACTGTGTGGATCTCACGAGACAAACCGGCACTGCCCCTGGGCTTCCGCGGACTGCAATGTGTTCTGATTAAACTAAGAACCGGCGAAATCGACACTCACTCCGGTCTGACCGGTGGCGGCGCCCGCAACCCCTATACAGAGCTGGTAGACTTCCTTGCCCGTTGCGTAGACGGCAGAACCGGTCTGGTGAAAGTGCCCGGATTCTATGACGGTGTCGAGGAGCCCGGTCCCGAAGAGCTCAATGGCTTTATAGAAGCAGGCTTCACCGCCGAGAATTTCGCCAGAGCGCATAAACTGAAATCTCTGCGCTTTGAAGACGACAAAAAGGTCGCCGCACACATATGGTCTAAACCGACCTTCGAAATCCACGGCATCTCCGGCGGCTACACCGCAGCCGGAGTGAAGACCATCATTCCCTGCAAAGCCGAAGCCAAAGTGAGCATGCGGCTTGTACCTGGTCAGGATCCGGAAAAATTGATGGACAATTTAACTGCCTACGTCAAAGAGCATATTCCTGATGCCGAAGTAGAAGCTGTGGGTCAGCTCAAGGCTTATTTAGGCAGCAGAGAAGGCAAATATCTGGACGCCGCCTGCCAGGCGGTGGAAGAAGCCTTCGGAAAGAAACCGGCACTGGTTAGAGAAGGCGGCAGCATCGGTGCCGTCATCGCCCTTGCCGAGATCCTCAAGCGCCCGATAGTCTTCATGGGGCTGTCCCTGCCGGAGCATGGCTATCATTCGGTGAACGAAAACTTCGACTGGGGCCAGGCCGAAGGCGGTATGAAAGCCTTTGTCCGTTATTTCGAGCTGCTCTCGGAACTCTAGGAATTTCAGGGAGCACCGCTCCCCCACAACAAGGCAGACAGATTGTCCTACTCCAAACTATGGGGTTCCCCTTAAAGCTGCCTAGGCTGTTGCAACTTTTTAGTTGCAAAATTTAGAATCGTCACTTCATCGACCAATATCCACAATGCCTTATGAATACTGGGTTTCCAGAGGCAACCACCTCGACAGATGAAATATATAATGCAACTCCGGTGTTGCCAGAACCTAGGCAGCTTTGAAAAGACATCGGTTATGGCTGGCTGTAGGTATTGATAAAAACACACTGCGGTTCGGGGCTTATAAGGAAATCTCGATATAACAGCAGCTTTTGTTTTTACGCTCAAGTATAGTAGTTTAACTACAGAAAAAGAAAAGCGGTCAGGAAGGCTGAGAACAGCCTCCCCGACCGGCAGAAACTTTACTTTACTCCGGCCTGAAATACCGGAACTTCTTCAGCACCACTTCCAGTACCGGAAGGATGAGAGTGGTGAGAATAAGCAACAGCGAGCCATAAAGCGGTGTATAGAACTCCGGAAAGGAGATTGCTATGGGACCGCCATCAATGGCATAAACCCAGACGAGAAAACTTATCGTGCTGGCAAGAACGCAGTATCTCTTGCTGACGCTCTTATCCGGAATCTGTCCCGGAATGTAGAGAACGTAGAAAGGAACCAGCGCCCAGAGCACAAGAAAGACCGTCCAGTGCAACCAGGCCGGATTGGGGCCAGCCTCGGCCAGAAGACCGAGGGAGGCTACATAGGCGGCGTTGATGGTGGCAGGGATATGCCGGACGATTTTCTCGAAATACGAAACCAGTACCGGTGTCGGCTCGGGAAGAGGATTTTGCCCCCCTTCACCGTCCTGCTCCGGCAGATTTTCCCTCAAGTCAGTCATGGTAGTGCCCTCTAGTGCGGGAAGAAAAATCGGCTTTGATCTGAACTGAAAGTTAAACGGTGAGCCGTTTCAAATCATCCAAATTACCCTGAAAGCGATTCAGATCGACAGAACCGGTATTGATACCATCGACCTTGCCGGTTTCAGAGTACTGCCAGAAAGTCCAGTCGCTCCAGGGACGCGGAACCCTCGGGCTGGAGCGGCTGGTGTAGTGCGCCAGCCAGAGCTTGTACTCGGCCATCTCTTCGGCGCCCTGGAGAATCTCGTCGGCGAAGGACGGGCTGAGATAGATAATCGGCTGGATTCCCAGACCGTCTTCCACCCCTTTCATCCAGTCCTGAATCATGCCGATGCGCTTCTGAAGCGAGAAACGTTTCCAACTCTGGGGAACCTCGGCATCGAGTACCGGAGGAAGGTCTCCTTTCTCCAGCTTGCCGACCACCGAGACGATGTTG
Source organism: Candidatus Obscuribacterales bacterium (assembly GCA_020634035.1). Lineage (GTDB taxonomy): Bacteria > Cyanobacteriota > Vampirovibrionia > Obscuribacterales > Obscuribacteraceae > RI-106. The sequence goes on from JACKCM010000001.1 coordinate 90,848, forward strand.
TTCACCTGGTTACTCACCGGAGCATTGGGGCGGAAGAAGTGGTAAGCACCACGGATGATGCCATGCTTCTTGGCCTCGGCCCAGTTGAAATCGAACTTGTTGTCTTTCCAGGTCGAACCTTCGGAAGACTTGATGAAGCAATAGTTGACACCGGCAGCCTTCACCTTGCCCCAGTCGATTGTGCCCTGATGACGGGAGACATCGATACCGAAGAGGTGCTCGGCGGCGGCGCTTTTCTTGCGTTTACGCGGCATTGCTTTTACCTTTCTCAATTTCCTTCTCTGAAATAAGCCCTTGGGCTTTGTCGCTCAATGGTTTCACCAACCAGAGATAACGATAGTCGGGCGCCACCGGCTGATGGGGCCAGGGGATACCAAAATGCAGGGGAGCAAAGTCTTCCGGCAGACTCTCCGCCTTGAGACATTGCAGATAACAGAGCCAGGCTTGCTGCGGCGGGCTCAGTTTTTGGCCCGAAAACGAAGCAAGAGCCGCTTCGATATCGCGATAGACCGCTTCTTGTTCAGGATAGACGAAGCTGTACCCGTCGTTCAGATTCCAGCGCACCACATGCAGATGGCTGGGACAGGTCTCGACCATGTCGTAGCCGGCATAGCGCGCGATGTCGTCGAAGCTCTTGTGACCAAGCTTTCCGACATCCGGAAAAGTCGCGCCGATCTGACCGGGGAAGCGCCCCATGGCCCAGACCCGGCGGAAGTGCTCCATGAACAGATCGGGCTTATCGACAAAGGTAAGCGGCTTACCGACAAACTTCTCCAGCTCCGGCTCTCCCAGGGAAACACCAAGACGGGTGCCGGGATAGAAGCTGTAGAGGCTGGTTTCGAGCGAACTCAGGTCAGCAGGCTTGCCCTCGATTTCGAAGACCCGGTGATTCTCCGGATGGTCATAGGGAAATGCCACCAGGCAAGAATCATTGGCCCGGGGCGTGCCGTCATAACGACGGTCCCGCAGACCGAAGCGATAGATCATCTCGAGGCGGCCTTTCTCAGGGTTACCGAACCAGCCGGAAGCCTCGATTTTGACCCCATCTCGCTTGATGATGAAAAGCCCATACTCTGTCCGGTAGCGGGAGCAGAGATACGGAAATCGAACTTTCTCACGATCGGCGTCACCTTTGATTTGATGCCGATTGAGATTGAAAACCTCGTCACCGGGAAAGTCACCTTCCACGGTATCACGAGTAAAAACCACACCATCTCCGAGCTTGCCCAGGGTCGCTTTGACCATAGGGCTCACCGCCAGGTCCCAGATCACCTGATCGGGTACGGCGGCAATTGGCGTATAGCCGAGCATCTCGGCGATGGAGCCGGTTGAATCATTCCACATAACACCCTCCTGTGGGGAGGTAAAAGTTGCAGATACTTTCTGGAAGAGCAGTGCTATATGCTCGCAAAGTTACTCGGCTCAGCCGAGGAAAGACTCCTGGGTAACGAGAACATCGGCGTCCTGTCCCCAGAGATACTGATGCAGCGTCGCCAGACAGTGCATGTGGATGGCATGACGCCCGAAAGAGAAGTCGCCGACCTTGACCTTGATGTCGAAGTGCGAAATCTCGACGGACTCGATGTGCTCGTTGGCAAGCAGGTTCTCGGCGACGATACGGGTGCGCACCGGCAGCTCGGACATATCCGCGCCGCGGGAGATAACCGGAGTACGAGCGTCAAAGCCGGCCTTGTCACCAAGCAGACGCTCGGAAACCCGGTAGGTGCGGCGGTTGCGCAGGGACTCCGTCCACTGGATGCGGTTCATGGGTTTCAAATTTTTTTCCTTTCCGATAATGGAATTCATGGACCATCGTGATCACCAACCACTGTCGGCAGACGTCTACTCCTGTAGGAAACAGCAGGATGTCCGGGTGGTTAAGAGGCTCCGTTCTTCGCTTGGATTATTTGAGAGCGGAATAAACCTCGATAGTGATATTGATGGGCATGATGCTTTTACTTAGCACTATTAGCTAGAGGATCTCATGACCAGAGATAGTAAGTAACTCTATATTATGGTCTCTTGTCTTCCGTCCTCAGAGGCTCTATATTCAGACCGACAAGTTGTCATGAAAACCGGCGATTCATCAACGTTTCGGATGTTACGCACAGATGTAAATGCGAGATTCCGAAGCTATTACAGATGAGCAAACTTCGCTCAGCTAACTAGAGAATGCCCTGGGGGCGATAATCTGCCAGTATCTTTTCGCTGCGCTGCCTGGCCTGAGCCGCTTCTTCAGAGAGATTGAGCTTCTCCAGACAGATGGCATATTCATTGAGAGAGCTCGCCAGAGCGGGCGGAAAACCTGATCTGGAGCGAATTTCAACAGCCAGCTCCAGATACTCTTTTGCCTCTTGAAACTTCCTGGTTTGATTCATCAGACAGCCCAGAGCATGGGCACTGACCGCCACATCAAGGTGAGCATCGCCGAAGACCTGACGCCGGATCTCAAGAGCCTTCCGATAGAGAAACTCTGCCTCCGACGGCATCTGCTGATTTCTATAGAGGTCGCCGAGCAGTTGTACATTCTCAGCCACCAGCGGATGACCGGGCCAGATTTGTTCTGCTTCGGTCAGCAAAGAATATCGAAAAAGGGTCTCGGCTTCTTCAAGCTGATTCTGACCGAATTTGTGCCTGGAGAGATCGAGCAGACTGTCGGAGAGATCCTCGAAATCCGCCACCACCGCCCCTTGCTTCACCGGAGAGATAAGCGAGCTAGCCTGCCGGTAATAGTCTTTGGCGTCATCGACTTTTCCTGAGCGAGCCATGATTATGCCAAGCGCCATCATGGTCACACCGACGATACGGTGCTCTCCTCCCAGATGCTTCTTGTAGATCTTGAGAGAATCGTGAACCAGCTCCTCGGCATCACCCAGCTTACCGGAAGCATAGAAAAGACCAGCGAGATAATTCTGCCTGGTGGCTGTCTCCACATGATTTTCTCCGAACATATCTCGGGTGAGCTCCAGCGCTTTGCGATAGTAGAACTCGGACTCTTCGAATTTGTTCTGGATGCGAAGCAACATACCCAGGGAGTGATAGACAAAGAGCAGTCCATCTTCATCCTCTTCGAGCTCATCGACTCGAATCTTCAGTGATCGACGGTAGCAGACCTCGGCTTCACCATAGGCTCCTTCGCTATGGTGATGATAAGCAAGTTTCTCTAAAAGAGGCACTAATGAAGCCGCCTCTTTTCCGTCACTTTTCTCTTTTGCCTTGAGCTCTTTCAAGAGCTTCTCTTTCTCGCTCACCATCTACTCCGAGACCGGACTCATCTACTATATTCGTATGCCCAGCATTGCGAATTTATTCTTCAATCCGAAATCGAATCGACATCAGGCACAATCGCCGAGACTAAATCTGCAAGCGACGCAAGGTTCGAGGCATGGACCACAGCAGCGGCGACAAATTTGTCTTCCTGCCCCGGAAGAGGAAGATCCCGGGTGGCACAACAAGAGTCTATGATGGTCGGACTATAGCCCAGATCAAGAGCACTGCGAGTAGTGGCATTGACACACATATGGGTCATAAAGCCTGTTACGATCAAATTCTTCTTGCCCGTCTCTTGCAAACGCTCATTCAAATCAGTCCCGACAAAGCCGCTCGGCAGATTCTTGGCGATTACCGGCTCTCCATCCAGAGGCTTAACTTGAGAAGCAATCTCCGCCATCGGTCCCTGGGGGTCGAATATCGGGGCACCGACCGGTGCATGATGCACGATATGAAAGATAGGAGTGCCTGCCTTCCTTGCCCTGACGAGCAATTTCTCTATTTGCGCTAAAGCCTCCTCGATGCCGGTCAGCTTCAGACGCCCTTCAAGATACTCTCTCTGGGCATCGACTATGACAAGGGCGCTATCTGACAGATGGGCGGCTTGACCGGGAGCTTGTAAAATCTCCAGCAGAGACTGGGGTTGGCTCATTGAGACTTCTCCTGAAACACTTATTCTGAACTTTTCGAATCAACTGCATCGACTATTTTAGCCTCTCGGCAAGGTCTTATCAGGACAAAGACAAATTCTGAATCGGATTTAAAAGGAAAGCTCCTGCCACATCGAAGTCTGCGCAAATCCACAGTGATTTTGGGGAGGCGAAAAGTGATACTGAGACACGGAGCAACGGCGCAAAGGAACAAAGGATCAATAAATTATGCCTGAGAATTTTGAATGCAAAGCTTATAACCCGAACGACATGAGCGATCAGCGCCCCCTGGATATTCTCCGAGCCCTGGGCAATGACGACAAATTTCTCAAGCCCGAGCCTGAGGTGATAAGAATACAAGATTCTGCAATCAGCTCCAGAGACCCCTATTATTATCCCCGGGTCAATTCAGACTTTGACCCGCGACGACAGGGAAATCACAATTTAAACCCTGTTTCAGATTTCATGTCCGGGGTATCCTTCACCCTCTCGATGCCGATCATTTTGGCTGCCAGCTTCGATATCGCCACCAGAAACCGAAATTGCTCCGCCACCCGCTCAGTACTGAAGACCTACGGAAAAGCCTGCCAGTTCACCGGCCGTAGTATCGGGAAAGGCGTCAAGAATTACTACAAGAGCGATCTGCATAAACGCTTTCAAAATGCCTGGAGAGCCTTCAAAGAGCCTCTGCCCAGAGCGGAGAGCAAGGGAGAATTCAAAATCGAAATCATCGACCCCGATCTCTGATTTAAATAGCGTTATATCAATCAGCAACATTACGAAGTAAACCGAAACAATAACAGGGCGTCCGCTGGCAGAACTAGCGGAGCCAATCTCCAGCCGGGCTTATCTAAGGCCGGCCGGGCGCTATAGATTTAGAGAGCAGAGAATTCGACCAGCTTTAGAGAACTTATCGTGAGATTCCGGGCTCGCGTCTGTTATCAAGAGAGAACCCTCTATTTTTTCGTTTTAGAAGCAAGACACAGCTCATTCGGTTTAACTATTCAAGACTTTTTATTTCGGTCACCACCGAAATAGACTGCACCGCCGAATCGAGCCTGCCTTCATCAACTCTGTTCAACTTCAACCCGAAGAAAAGTTTAGTCCGATGAGCCTTTCAGACAGATTGAACTGGCGAGGGAAGCTCAAATGGTTCGGGATATGGCTGCTGACGCTGACTATCGCGTTCGGAGCCGGAACCTGGACCGGGTACGAGCTTCCCCGAAGCTATATCGACCCCCAGGACTATATCGAGTCGGTCTTCACTCCATATGAAGACGGGCTGGAACACTACCTGGAGTTTCTCGACCGAGCCGAGAGTTCGGTCCATATCGCCGCCTACTCCTTCACCCAGTCCGCCGTCGTCGACAAGCTAATTGAGCTTAAGACAAAGCGCAAAGTGGAGGTGCATATTCTGGTCGATCTCTCCCAGAGCCACAACAAATACGAAATGGCTCAGATAGAACGCCTGAGAAAAGCCGGTATCGAGGTGATCGCGGGCAAGTCTGAGTCCCACGGTCAGCTCATGCACCACAAATACACCGTCATAGACCGGATCTGGGTCTACAGCGGTAGCTGGAACTTCTCGAACTCGGCTAACCATCAAGCCAACGAGCTGGATTTCATCAAGTCGAAGAAGCGCGCTCGCAAATTCCTCGACAACTGGCGCCGCATGTACCGCTTCATGAAAGCGAATGCGCAGCCCTGAGGTCCTGACCGCCTGACCACCTGAATAAACTACGCAATTCAAAGAAGTTACAGGAGTCAAAAAGATGACATCCGACAGTCTCTGGAAAGAGATTCTCGAGTACGGGCGCTGGGCGCCTTCCCCTCACAACATCCAGTCGTGGCGTTTTCGCATCGAAGATGCCACCACTGTCACCCTCCTCTATGACCCGGAGCGACTGCTGCCCGATACCGACCCCAGCGGTCGGTTCTGCATGGTCGGCTTCGGCATTCTGCTGGAGCTTCTCTCCATCGCCGCCAGCCCCCATGGACTGAAAGTGGTGGCAAGCTACGAATTCGAAGATACCTATCTTGACCCGAAGAAAGTCGGGCTGCAGCCCCTGGCGCGCTTGCGTCTGGTGCAGCGCGACGAAGCCGAGAAAGAGAGCTTCGACCGGCAGCTCATTCTGGACCGGCGCACATCGCGCCTGCCCTATGACGACCGACCCGTGGCAGCTCCAGTGCTGGCAAAGCTTTCCGCTGTGGCGGCCTCGTATGGACATCTGCTCGAATTCTCCAGCGACCCGAAAGACGTCGCCTGGATAGTTCGGCTCAACGCCGAGACGATGTTCTTCGACATGTCCGAGCCCCTTTCCCGCAACGAGGTCGGCTCCTGGATCCGCTACAGCCGGGCCGAGGCCAGGCGCAAGGCCGATGGTCTTGCCGCCTATGCCATGAACTTTCCCGGCTGGCTCATGGGTCTTTTCGTCAAACACAACTGGCTTTTCCGCATCCCGGGCGTCTATCAATTCACCCGGGCGGTCTACATCGCCAGCATGCGGGGCACCCGGACCGTGGCATGGATCTCCGGTCCTTTCGCCGTCCACGAAGACTGGGAGAACACCGGACGCATGATGGCCCGTCTCTGGCTCACCATGACCAGCCACGGTGTCTACCTGCATCCGTTCGGCTCGGTGATCACCAACGGCAAAGCTCACAAGCTCATGGTCGATCACTTCTCCGACTCCGCGCAAAAGCGCCAGCATGACCTCTGGATGCTCGTCCGTCTCGGTCACAGCGACCTGCCTCCGAAGGCATGGCGCATGACCCTCGACCAGCTCCTGGTCGACTGAATACTTCCAACTGAAACCGAAATTACAAGAAGGAAGAACACAATGCGCAGAACCATAATCTTCGCATTCGTCGTAATGGCAGCACTGGTCCGCAAACTGATCATGCGCAGCGACGTCGCCTACAAGCTTCTCTTCACGCCCGGTGCCGACAATATGCGCACCGTGATCGGGCTCTGGAAGGCGTGGTACGTCTTCGAAAAAGCCCGGCGTGAATGCCCGGCCTATGCCGAATTTCTGAAAGCCAACGGCTTCACGAAAGTCCGCCTCAAGGGCTGGATTCCGGATCTCTCCACCATCCCGCCCATGGACAAGGCCAACTTCATCAAGGTCTACAGCATGGCTTCGCGGTGCTACGGCGGCAAACTGCCGGTGCGCGGCGCGGTCATCGACCAGTCCTCGGGCTCGACCGGCAAACCGACCAGCTGGGTGCGAGGTCCCGACGAGCGCAAAGCCGTGGCACGCATCATGCAGCTCGCCCTGCGCGAGCATGTCGGCAACAAGCAGATCCTGTTCGTCAACGCCTTCGCGCTGGGGCCCTGGGCCACCGGCATGAGCGTCAGCTACTCGATTTCGGATGAATGCCTGCTGATCTCGGTCGGTCCCGATGTGGACAAGATCGTGGGTGTGATGGAGGACTTCGGCTCCGAAGATTTTCTCTATGTCATCGCCGGCTATCCGCCCTTCCTCAAGATGCTGGTGGACTCCGGCAGAATCGACTGGTCGCAGTATGAATCGCTCGCCTTCTACGGCGGCGAGGGCATGTCGGAAGGCATGCGCAGCTACCTGCTCGAAGCCTTCTCTGAAGTCTATGGAGACTACGGCGCCTCGGATCTCGAGATCAACATCGCCGCCGAGAACGCCTTCACCGTCGAAGTTCGCCGCCTGATGGCCGCGAACGAAAGCCTGCGTCGCCGCATCAATGCGCGCCTCTCGACTCTGCCCGGTCTCGAGCGCCTGCAAGACGCGCTTCCCCATATCTTCCAGTACAACCAGCTGGACTATGTGGTCGAGACCAATGACCAGGGCGAGCTGATGATCACCGTCGGCAGGGCATCCAATGTATCGCCCCGGGTGCGCTACAACATCCACGACAACGGCTTCGTGATCACCCACCGTGAACTGGCAGCTCTTCTGGCTGCAGAAGGCGTGGACGTCGGCAAACTGCCGCCTGCCATCGCCGACCTGCCCTTGATGCTCCATTACGGAAGGTCGGATCTGGCGGCTTCTTACTATGGCTGCAAAATTCCGCCCACGGACATCGAGAAGATCGTCTTCGAAATTCCGGAGCTGGCGCGGATTTACAACTCGTTCCGGATGATCACCGCCGAGGATGCCGAACACAACAAGCATCTCACCGTCGCCATCGAACTGGTCGACGGAGTGGATGCTCCGGCACAGGCAGAAGTCGACGCCCTGACCGAGCAGGTCTTCGAGCTGCTCGGCAAACACAATCAGGACTATCGCGAGTCCGCTCGCATAGCCGCCCAGAAAGGCGTCAATGCCAGGCTGGAGTTCTATGGCTTCCGCCAGGGTCCCTTCGTCAACTCCGACATCCGGCTGAAAAACCGGTACACGGAAGAGACGAAATAAACCAAAGATTTGAAGAGCGGAGAGAGCCCCTTAAAACGGGCTCTCTTCAATGCTCTTTACTTTCGGGCGATTGCAACCAGCGTTGCTCTCTGCCCGATATTTTCACGCTTTTCATACGACCTCATATAGTATTGTGAGGCTCATACAAAAATCGAGAACGGCACCAAGAGTGGAAACGGAAAAACGCTTCAAAAGAAGCTTGCTTCGATACATCTTAGCCTTGCCCCATGTTTTCTAAAAGCTGCCTATGCTGATGCAACTGCAGAGTTGCAGAATAAATTTCGAAGCCAGGGATTAAGCCCTCTGAAAATCCAGAATATATGGGCTTTTCGAGCAGTGCGCCGTGAGCGCTCAAATTTTACGTGGCAACAAATATGTTGCCAGCTTCTAGGCAACGATTACTCGTTGATGACAAAACTATCGAATCAGCGATTTCAATGCTGCTTTACTATTTTGTTTAGTATTTTTTTCAGCAGAAGAAGAACCGGGAGAAATCCATGGTCTGGAATTCCCCCGGTTGCCTAATCTTTTAGCCAAGCCTGATGCGGCAGACATCCACTAGACGACGCTCTTTACCCCTAGTGCGGAGAGCGAATAGGTCGGTGCGGTTGTTACTTCAATCAGACCCGCCAGCTTCACGCAGGCTTCGGTGGGCTGATAGAGATAGATCGACCGCACTCGCTTGCGTTGAAGAATGGCGATTGGATCAGCGCCTTTCTCCACAAGCTTGGTTCGCACTACCGCCCCGTTTTCCATATCGCAGACCAGCAGATGGCTGCACTGCTCCAGAGTATCAGCCAGAATCGGCTGTCCTTCGAAAGCCACCACCGCCAGTGCAATGCGATGTCTTTCCGGATCGGGACCGACGAACTTGAGCTGCAACTCCACGCCCTTGAAGTCTTCTTTCTCCAGATGACCGATGATAGCGTTCTCCAGGGCATACTTGATATGCTCGCTCTTGGCGAACTGACCGCGCACGCGCACCGTCAACATGCAGACCGCAGAGTGACCAACCCGGAAAGTTTTGAGGCTCTCTACGGCGACCACACCGGCGGTGGCAAGACAGATACGCGTGATCTCGTCCTCATGCTCTTTGCCGATGGTGCGCAGAAGAAGCGCGCTCCATCCCGTTTTGATCAGGGACCAGGCGGTATGGACCACCAGGTATGAGACATAGATACCGAGAGGATATTCCAGCCAGGCGGCATGGAAGAGATACTCGCACAGAACACCGGCAAGCACCACAAGCTCGATGCGTCCGTCGCTCCAGGTTTCGGAGCCATCGGCGATCAAGCTCTGGTGCCCGGTCGCTTTGCCAACCGAAATCTGATAGCGGCTGACAAAGAGCGACAACAGGGCACTGCCACCGGTGACTATCAAAATCCAGGGCAGGGCATCGGTGCTCATCACCAGCGGGTTGAAGGGTGGCAGAGCCGGGATAATCTGTCGAACAGCAGCGTCAGCAGCGGGAACCTGCGCCAGCAAGCCGACGAAAGAGTCGACAAAGAAATTGAACGCGACCACGGTAAGGGCAGCGCCAATCACGAGAGAGGTGAGATACTCGATCTGTTTGAGACCGAAAGGATACTCAGCATTGGGGCTGCGGCGCGCCAGATAGACCACCAGCATCACCGCCATCGCCTCGAACAGGTCCGAGATGTTGTGGAACCCATCGCCGGAGATTACCGGAGAGTGGATCATCTCTCCCACCACGATCTTGCCGAAAACTTTGAAGGCGTACATTACAAGAACTACGCCCATGACGAAGAAAGGGTCGCGCCAGAAGCGCGCTTGCATCAGCTTGCCCATAGCGTTACCTCCTGTAGTCTCCCGCAGATCATCAGAGGAAGCGGTGACTGAGCCAGAGCGTGGGTGACATAGCTTCCATCTCGACCGGTGGTCTTGCCCCTGGCCATGGCGATAATCGACAGGTTCTCCCGCAGAGCGCACTGGATCAAACCTTCGACGACATCGTCGGCACATTCGACAATCGTCCGGGTAGTAAGACCGTGAGCGCGGGCGCTTTGCTCAAGACTGGCGAGCACAGACTTGGCCGCATCGCACATGTGCAGAGCAGGGTCGTCTTCCGTGACCGAATTGCGACGCCAGGTCGTATGGTAGAAAACCACCTCCATCCGACAGGCAGCGGCAAAAGCCAGAGCATAGCCGGCGGCATGGAGACCCGATTCACCGCTACCGAAAGGAAGCAGCATCTTGAGCGGCGCATTCTCTTCCAGGCTGAGTTGCCCCTGGTCGAAAATCACCAGCTGGTTGGCAAATTCGCAACCTTCCAGACTGTTCGGCGTCACGAACAATTCGTCAGAAAACGCAACGGGAATCGTGTCGAGTTGCTCCTCGACAATCACTTCGGACGACTCCAGCCCGGTAATCGAAAGAACCTCCTGCAAGATACGCTCTTGCTGTAGAAGATTCATCGCTTCGGGTACAGACGGAGAAAACGGTGTGAAAACTTTCAGTTTCCCGGAACTGAGCAGGCGCTTCAGGACCGAGGCGATTTTCATAGAGTTTCGTCCCCTGCGGGAATGCTCATAGAAAACGCAGATTTCAGCAATCTTCATCTTCAACTCCTCGCGCATGACAGACATGCGTTTTATCGCAAAAGAAAGTCGACCGGTCCTTCGACAGCTACCGATTGTTCAGGTAACTCGAAGGTCTGATCGACCCTGGTTGATGTTTGTAGAAAGTGGTGCTAAAGGTTTCTAAGTTAGATTGGGATCAGAAAAACTCGGGAGGTAAGAACGAATAAGATCTCCGAGATTATTGACCATCAAATAACCTCATTTTTGCCTATATTACTTATACAGATCTCATCGATAGGTTTCTAAAGTAATTAGAATCCCATGAAGCAATAACGCACAAAGGTTCCCAACGCCAGAGCCGGCGCTTCACCCGCTTAGCGCAGCTTGTGCGAGTTTTTTGCCTGTCTTTAGTTTTGCCTGCGCCAATCAGCAACAGAAACAACAGACAAAATACAACTGGCACCAGGCAACTGGCACCAAATTAAGTATCGCAACTACTCCGGGCTGGCATCGGGCCATTGAGCAACCAGAATACCCACAGTGATTATGCACCATACGAGTATGTCCCGGGTAGGAAGACAGAAACTGGTCCAGCTTTCCGGCACACCGATAAAAACACAGACTATAAAGAACACCGAGCTGAGAATAGCACCACCGGCTTTGAGGGCATCATGATCCGGCGCATCGTTAGCCCATTCAGAGAGATAGGAACACCAGAGACCCATACAAAAACAAGAGAATGCCGTCAGAAGTGACGCCACCACCGCCTCAGCCGGAAGCAGAAAGAATCCGGCCAGAGAAAGAATCATCAGACCCACGAACCCGAGAAAGAGCGCACCGGCGTACAGATCGAGCCAGTCGGTTATCGGAGCCCCCTGGTAATCCCTGGTTAACAACCGCTTCAATGCCTGTTTCATTCTATTCACGGTAAGGAATCCTCACACCAGGCAGAGCGTGCTCTAAAAGATACTGCTAGATATTTATGCCCATTTTCAGAGCATTTCCAATACCAACAAAACCGAATTATTTCTGAAGCCTCTTCTTGCTCACTTAGCTCGGCCAGGCACCCTGAGCAAATGTACTTATCTTCGAAAAGCTTAGTAAAGCCGGCCTTAGAGCCATCTCACATGTCTTGGCTCCGTTCGGCGCGGCAATCCGAACCGCTGAATCGTTCAGTACACCTCTATGTAATTCACTGTGAAGTAGTTTCTGTTTACAAAAGCTTTTTGTGGTTGTGTACCTGAATCTGGATAATTCGAACTATATTCTTCGACCTAATTCAGGTACTCAAAGCACAACCCGAACTAAAGAACGTACAGCCGGTCCAGTCTTTGCGCATCAAGCTCCAGAAAAAATTCTGGCTGGTGCGGCACGAACAGCTCTTGCAGCTGCCTTCGCGCTTTTTTGAGACCGGTAATAGTCAACTCTGAAACTCTACCGGAGTACGCCAATGAGTCAAGCATATCTTCTGACCGCCCTGGTTATCCTGGCCGGTCTTGGTTCGATTTCGCTGTTCTTCAAAACCGAGGGCATTCGTGGTCTCGGTCGTGTCGTCGGCGGTCTGTCGATTGTTCTGACAGCGGTCTTCATCAACGCAGATGGTGACTACGCCTCCGTCAGATTCTTGCTCGGTGCCCTCGCCCTCTGTGGACTGGTCACCATGCTCTCCGGCCTGCGCAAGTTCTCACGGCGCAATCTGACCTGAAACTGAACCAGAAATCTTAACCGAAATATCGGGAGTCAAAATGACAGTAGAGACAGATCAAGCAAATGAGCGGCGTTGCAACCCGCAGGGCTATGCCGGTCGCTTCGAGCGGCGCCCCGAGTATCTGTTCGGCACCCTTGTAGACCAGGTCATCGACGCGTCCTGCATCAAGCAGCGCCCGGTGAAAGATCTGCATGTGATCGAAATCGCCGATGTCTTCACGGGTCCGGACGAGGTCTTCATCGGCTTCGGCAAACCCAACGCCTACCTCGTCTGTCCTGACCCGGAAGGCGGCTATCAGAAGTTCTACGGCAAGTCGCTGCGGCGGGCGCCTTCGATCATCCAGCCCACCCGCGGCATCGTCCAATCCGGCATTCTCATCCGCCTCAAGGGACTGCCCTGCGAGGCCATCCCTCGCATCCAGGCAGCCATGGTCAAGCACCACGGCAAGAAGTTCTGGACCTGTGTCAACGCCATCATGACCATCCTGCATGACGCAGGCTTCACCTCGGGCAAGAAGTCCCTCACCAGCCGCTACATGCCTTTCCGGCAACTCGGCAATCTGCTGCGGGACGGCATCTGCTACGAGGGCAAGGCGGTGAAATTCGAAGTGATTCGGACGACGCCGGCGAACATGGAGCGTTTCAGCTTCCAGATCAAGATGGCTGAATATCTGACCATGTGTCGGCATGCCCAGCGCCAGTCCACTGCCCTGCAGTGGGTGAGCGATCGGGTCACCGACTTCAAGCGCGGCTTCGCCCGGAATATCCTGGGGCGCAAGCCGAAGAAGAAGACTGTCTACCAGGCGGCTCCGGCACTGCCCGATGGTGTCGACTACCTCGACGACATCTCGATCAGCCTCTCCCGCGCTTCCAAAGCCGGGGTGATTCTGCGCATGCTCTGGGGGGCGCACACGCTCTTCCAGGCGAGCCAGAAACGGGTCGACATCGAGCAGTATCTACCCGGGATTCTTCCACCCTTCCCCCAGAAGAATCCTTCGCTTCTGACCCGAATTAAAAAGCGCATTCTGATCTCGCCGCCTGTCGTATGGCTGATTCGCCAGATTCTGGCACCGGCCTTCGCCAGCGTCGGACCGAAGTCCGAACAAGAGATCTACGACATGCTGGTCACCCACAGTGACGAGCAGCCCATGAAATACAACATCGTCATGACCTCGAAGACAATCACCATCGCTTCGACGTCGGTAGCGGTCAAGGTCATCGACTGGCTGCTCAGCAAGCATGTGATCGTCTCGGGCTATTCCCACGACGATCGCTTCGCCGGTGAAGTCTGGAAAGACGTCGACGGCGTCATCCACCTCAATCCGAACTCGGGAACTTTCCAACCTTCGCAAGAGCAGCTGATCAAAGCCGGTCAGTTCATGAAGGCGATCTTCCCCCACGTTCGTTTCGTGGTCGAGGACATCGAAGGCAAGTTCCGGCAAGAGATCCAGCTCGCCGTCGCCTGAAAGTTTTCGGCGCAAGCCAATAACAAAATCAAACCAGGGCACCAATAACGGTGCCCTGCCCCGACAAGAAGGAAATCGAAATGGAAGGCATTGCAATTCTGGTCTTCATCTTTTACGCAGCCCTGATCATCGGCTGCCTCGCCGCCACCATCCACGGGCTGGTCCTGGCCTTCCGCGCCAGCATCATCCTCGGCATCATCTGCTTCTTCATCTCGCCGGCCTATCTCATCTTCGGCCTGGTGAAGTGGTTCGCCGGTGTGGACCTGGCGCAGCTTATCGTGGAGCGCTTCAAAGAAGTCTGAAGCGCCGCGAATCAAACTGTAACAGTCAACAGGAGTCAAACCCATGTCTACTGGGTCTATCGAAGACCAACTTCAGGCGGAGTGGCAAAGCCGACCGGTCGAGCCCTCTGATCTCGACAGCATCCTGAAGTTGATCGAAGAGAGCTGGAAACAAGCAGTAGAGCTGCTCGGTCCGGCCTGCCTGCAGGTCCCGAACGGTGCTACCGCCTACGGACCGCTCAGCTTCGCATTCGGCTCGGCGCTCGGCATGCGCTGCGGCGCCAGCCTCTACCAGGCGCACATCGACAATCTCGCCATCCTGCCGAAAGAGCTCGCCAATCTCTACTGCTTCACGGCGATCCGCAGCGGTCTCGATGACGAGCGGCGCTCCCGCGGTCTCTACTTCTTGAAGCTGGAGCAGATCCTCGCCATCGAGGACGGCTCGGCCGATGAGGTCAAGGCAGCGGTGCAGCAAGCGGTCGATGCCGGTCGGGAGGCAGAAGGTATGGTGAAACTGTTCAGCCAGGGCCTCGAGAGGCTCTGGAAGCAGTTCTACATGCCCGAAACCCTCGCGCAAAGCGAATAGTCTTCTGTCCAGGGAGGTCGGAGGCGACCTCCCTGGACCACTCTTCACTGAAACTGTAAATTCTTCGAAGAAAGGAGTGCAGCATGGACGCTGTATCCGATCCCATAACCCTGAGCTCGCTTGTCGAGCTGGTTTTCGTCATCGTTCTTTTCCTCTGCTGGGTCAAAGGACTGATCCTGTCATTCCGCTCCAATTCCCCGTTCCTCGGCATCGTATGCATCTTCATGCCCCTGGTCGGCGTGGTCATCGGAGTCGCCGCCATCGTCTTCAAGGCGGACATTCCTGCATTGCTCGACGGACGTTCGGATTCTGGCCATGACTGACCGCATTCCCTCGGCCGAAGAGATGGCCGCCCGCGTGCGCGAAGAAGTCGTTCTCAAACGGCTTCACCAGGAGGAGGAGATAGCCCTCTGGTGTATCGAGGAGTTCATCCGACAGTTCGCAATCGAACCGCGGGAGTACATAGATGTAACGCCACCCTTTGAAGTATCGCACCAGAGCTGGCAAAGGCTCGAAGATCTTCTCCAGGCAAAGGGCTGGTACTTCAAAATGGATTCTTTCACCACATTCACCATCAGTCCCAATTCGGCTGCAAGAGTGAAAGCGGAGAAAGCCATTCCATACATTCCGAATCAAGCAGTCCTGGACCAAATTCCGCCGCCAGATGCCGCAGCCCAGGCGATTCGCGAGAAGGTGACCATACCCAGAATGCACAAGGCGGAAGAATTCGCCCTCTGGTGTGTCCAGGAATTCGCCCGCAAGTTCGACGAGGCGCCCGACGACCATATCATCGTCAGCCCGCCGTATCCGATTCACCACGATGTCTGGACCAGGACCGAAAAGATTCTCCAGGACCGAGGCTGGTACATCGGGCAGTGGAGCGGCAATCGCTATTATGTCAGCCCACGAAGCTCATCCAGGCAAGGGGCTCAAGAATGCGCTCGTAGTGGCGGAAGCGACGTCTTCTTCTAGCGCAACCTTAAGCTTCTACACCCATAAAGCATCATCTTTCCAGATGCCATAAAAACAGCTTGCGCGCCCCGGTGCGCAAGCCCCAAGAACGAGTTCGCGCTCTCAGCCTCAGTCTTAGACTCTTCACTTCTGCATATCGACTTCAATTATTTTTCAATTCTCCGTTTTATACTATCTTTTATCGTATATCAAGAACACAAGGACGTTGGGCTCGGTCCTCCTCAAAAAAACGCGAACCACAGTGTGTAATACAGAGTGTTCTTACTAATACTGTTGCCTATGCCCGATGTCTCTTCATAGCTGCCTATGTTCTGGCAACACAGAAGTTGCAATTTAAATTGTATCTGTCGAGGTGCCCGCCTCTGGAAACCGAGTATTCATAGGGCATTACGAACATCGGTCAATGAGCAGACGAATTTGAAACGGCAACAAAAAAGTTGCAACGGCATAGGCAGCATTCGAGAAAGAGTGCGCGCGAATCCGCGCGAAAGGAGGTGCATCATGAGAGCACCTCCTTTCCACTGTCCGTCAGCTTGCGTCATGAATAGTCAGAGTCAGGTCCTGTGTCAGGTCCGGCTCCAGGACCAGGACCCGTTCCAGGAAGACATGCCCCGGGACCGGGGCCCGGAGGAGGCGGCGGCATTCCCATGGGTCCTCCAGGAGGTCCCATAAAGGGAGGCGGCACTCGTCCGGGCCCGCCGGGGAATCCGGGGGGTCCAGCAACTCCCGGAAACGGCGATAGGAATTCATGCAACAATATTTTGTGCTTCATTTTCTTTTTCTGATCGGCAGTCAGGTTCGAAGCCATATCGAGCATCACCTCGAAGTGAATCTCCCCGAGTGCCTGCATCTTTTCAGAGATCAAACCGTGCAGTTCCTTTGCTTTCGCTGTATCGATAGATTCAGCAGCCATTACTTTGGTAAGTTCATGCTTTAATTCCATCAATTCGACTTTCAGAAGAGCTGCCTTCTTAGCCGCTTTTATCCGGGCTTCCACAGCTTTCTCCATCTGCTCGTCTGTCAGCTTGAGCCCCCTAATATCTCCTGGAAATCCATGCATAGAGCCCCTCCCGATATTTTTCTTGTCCGGCGAATAACTAAGATAATTGTCTATTACCACATCTTCAGCCATTATCAATGGAACTGTCGCCTTTGCCGAATCTGCCGAAGAAGCGCCTTCTTGAGCAGCAGCAGCACAGCCGCTCAGGGCAAAAATGCCGGTAGCGATCAAAGAACCTAAACGCTTGCTTTTATTCATACTGACTAATTCTCCCGTTCAAACTCAAGGGTTTCAAACCTAGTATGGGCGCCTTGTATTCAGCACTTATGTGCTTCCGTAAGCGGTTTGTAAATGTGAAAGACCAGATTGACGGCACGCTATTTTCATTGGCTGTCTCTCCGACCAGAAGGAGTCAAGACCGCTGAATCAGAACCGATAACACTTCCCTCGACGTGGGATTCCGGTTTCAGAACTTTTTTCAGATAGCGGTTATTAGTTTCCCAGAACTTGGGCAAGCGACCGCACAGAGACTCCAGGCGCTTCTTAGCCAGAATGCCCCTGTTGTCATCGGCGAAAAACTTGTTAGCCAGAGGAATGCTTATTCCTTTGTATGACTCGTCCGACTCCAGACCGACAACACTGCGATGTATTACGAGCCACGTCTTCACACATTCATTGTATAAAGCAGGCTGGGAAGCCTCGCTTCCCTTCAAAGCCAGATACTTCTTGTATAGAGCCTCTCCATAAGCCACCCGAGCATCCATATCGTCAGGGTCGACTTCCACCGCCCGTTTCGATAGCTTGACCGCCCTCTCCAGATCATGATTGCGCATGGCCATCTGAGCCTGCATATATAGAACCCTGGCATTTTTACCTGAGTTGTAAACGTCATCGCTCGATATCGGGCGATAACCATCATCGACTTTTTTGGCGGCACGAGCCGAAGACGGCAGTACCAATAAAAGGGTAAATGCTATGGCTAGACAGAGAGAACTACCGAACTGATTCACAAGAGGAGACCTACTAACCGCACCACTGGCGCCACTACATCGCCCTCTCTACCGAGAAGACAAAACTATTATCAACAGTTCCTGTAAAGCATTTATTTGTAAAGGCGCCGCACTGTAAAGCTCTTGTAAATGTGCTTCCCTATCCGGATGCTATGATCTTTGCAATACAGGGCAACTGATCAAGACCGCGCCATGGACAATCCCTCAGAAACAACCAGCATTCTCCTTATTGATGACGATATGAAATACTGTCGGCTCATCAACGAGTATCTGTCCGGTTTCGGCTACGACGTGGCGGCGGTGCACAATGGAGCCGATGGTGTGAAAGCCGCCCTGGAAAAACCCTGGTCAGCTCTCATCCTCGACATCATGCTACCGGGCATCGATGGTTTTGAAGTCTTAAAAAGAATCCGCGAGACCTCGACCTTGCCCGTTTTGATGCTAACCGCCCTGGGAGCGGAGTCGGACCGCATAGTCGGACTGGAGCTGGGAGCCGATGACTATCTTCCCAAGACCGCTTCTCCTCGCGAGCTTCTCGCCCGCCTTAGAGCCCTGCTCAGGCGAGCCGATTACACTCGGCGCGATGAACTGGATAAGCGACAAGAAGAAGAGATTTGTGTAGGTCCGCTCAGTGTCATAACATCAGCCAGGCTTGCCCTTTTAGATGGTGAGCCCCTGCCCCTGACACCGGTGGAGTACGACTTGCTGACGGTGCTGGTGGCCTCGAAAGGAAGAGTAAAAACCAGAGAAGAGCTGCTCAATGAAATCAGTGATCGTAACTATGATGCCTTCGATCGCTCCATCGATGTTCATATCTCGGCTCTGCGCAAGAAGCTGGGAGACGATCCTAAACAACCCCGCTTCATTCGCACAGTGAGAGGCTCCGGATATATGTTGACCCCCTGGAGCGGAGAGCGCGACAAAACGTGAAACTGAGATTTCCACTCTACATTCAGATTGCCTTATTAGTAGCGCTGAATATCGCATTCTTGCTGGTCTTGCGCCTTCTTATTTTGCAGGGTCCGGTCAATTTGGGTTGGGATTCGCTTTTCTATACTCCAATCTGCGACCGACTGCAGGGTCTTTCATTCGGTATGCATCACCAGCTCAAGAATTTGCCCAAAGAAAGCTGGGGTGCTTCCCTGGCAGAATCAGGCAAGTACTATGGAGTAAATCTCTATATTTTTGACAACAAAGGCAATCAGATAGCGGGCAAGAAAACAACTCTTCCGGCTCAGGTACTGGCGAAGCTAAAGGAACACAGGTCGCTGCCGCATTCACAGATGCCACCACCGCCCCATTTCAAACCGGCACCCCATATGGTGCCTCTGCCTTCACAACCGCCACCTCCGCCTCCGCCCCATCCGAATTCCGGATTGATGATGCTTGGACCGCCTCCGGGTAAACATCCAAGACCGCCCGGCTTTCTCGTGCATACCGATAATCCCAATAGATACTGGGTCGGAGCGCTATTTCCGCTAGAAGATCAAGAATTCAAACCGGGTTTTCTTGTGGCTGAAACCGACAATCTATGGTCCACCAGATTGACTGTGGACTTTCAGTACATCTCTCTGGTAGTGATTATTCTGTTTATTCTCTCTCTTCTCCTCTGGCTGCCCTTCATTCGTGGCATCACCGTAGCGCTGGCAAAGCTCACAGACACCACAAAGAAAATCGCCGAAGGAGACTTTGATACCGTAATCGGCATCAATCGAGCCGACGAAATCGGTCAACTATCATCGGCCATAGAAAAGATGTCCGGCAAACTGAATCTCTATGTCAACGGACAGAAGCGCTTTCTTGGCGACATAGCCCACGAATTATCCTCCCCGGTGGCAAGACAGCAGGTCGCTCTCGCCCTCCTCGAAGAGAAGAGCGGCCCGGATGAACAGGCACTGATCGCCGACATCAAAGAAGAAGCCGAGCATATGAGTGCTCTCATTAACGAATTGCTGGCATTTTCGAAAGCAGCTGTGAGCGGTCGAGAGAACAGACTAGAAAAAGTGGATCTTAATGAGCTTATCGAGAGGATCTCTGAGAAATTCCACCAGGACTGCGAGTTCGAGCTAAATCTGCCGACCAAAGCAAACTGCCTGGGTGACGGTCTTTTGCTCGATCGCGCCCTGGGCAATATCCTGCGCAACGCCGTCAAATATGCCGCAGCCAGTGGTCCTATTCATATCGAAGTTGTAAGAGAGAATGACCTCTTTCTCTTGAAAGTGACCGACCATGGTCCCGGAGTGCCGGAAGAGGCGGTAGCACATTTAGGTGAACCATTTTATCGTCCTGATGCCGCTCGAAGCAGAGACGCCGGCGGGGTCGGTCTGGGGCTAGCTATAGTCAAAACCTGTATCGAATCTTGCAAAGGCAGCTTCAGCTGTCGCAATCGCAAAGAAGGCGGACTCGAAATAGAAATCCGCCTTCAGGCAATGGACTGAGCTTAAAGTGAATGCTCACTCTTCGTCAGGGGGCTTGCAGCCCAGGAGTTTGATCATCATCAAATCTTTCTCGCAGGCTTCTTCGTTGCCCAGATCATCATGGACTCTGGAGCGCCAGTAGTGGGTCTCGGCAAGAGACGGGTCGAATAGGGCATCCTCTCCTTCGGCATTGTCATGCTCAGAAAGAGCCCTGTCGTACTGAGCGAGCGCCTCTTCCATCTTGCCGGTGCGATAGAAGACATAACCCAGAGTGCCATAGAAGTAGGGAAAAGAAGACTCAGAATCAATTGCTTTGCGGGCATAGTCTTCTGCTTCTTTGTACTCTTCCAGTTGAGCCAGGGACCAGGCCAGATTGTTGTAGGCAAAGCCCAGCTCTTCATCTTCCAGCCCCAGCTCCAGCGCTCGTTGATATCTATCTACCGCCTTTTTCCATTCCTGGCGACCGGTATAGATTTCGGCACTACGCAAAAGAACTTCGCTATCATCGTCCAGCCCTTCTGCCATGGCAAGAAACTCGTCTTCTTGCTTTACCTGCTCTTTTTCGGCTTCAGCCATCATTTCATCGAGCAGGTCGGCTTCTTGAATCAATTCGTCAAAAACAGCCTCGATCTCGGCACGGCGTGCATCGCGATATTCATCATCGGGATCGTAATCATCAATCTCTTCTTCAAACCCTGCCAGATAAGAGGTTCTCCACTGCTCGATAGTGGCCTGCTCCGGCGGAGCACAGCGAATAATCGGGTCTCCGGATTCGCGGCCGAGCCGGGCTAACATCGACATCATTTTGATGCGAGGAATTATCTCGCCTTCGCCCTCTTCGATAAAGCTTGGCTCTTCACCGGCAAAAAACGTCTCGATGGTCTTGAACAGGTCATCCATCATATCCGCCACAAAATCCAGAGCATCATCATTCTCGAAGACGCCGGCGCCCCATGTGCCCATCACTTTTCTCCTTAGTAAATTCGGACCTTCGGAATTATGGCAGATCGAGTTCATTAAAGCCCACAAAGATTGCGCTAAAGAATACAAAGGAAATATTCGAAACCTTATTTTTGCAGACGGCGAAATTAATCTGCAAAATGAAACAGTAGGTCAGGTGGAGGATAAAAAGAACCTTGAGAACGTGCATAATAGAAATGCTAGGTGGCGAATTCACTTCGAAAGGTCGGTGCCTTATTCGGTCTACCTAACCTAAACCGGCCCCACCTGGCACTCTTTTTTGGAATGCAAAATTCGTACTTAATCTAGCTCTGGGTCTCTTGCCAGCGCTTGCGAAAATGGCGTATGGGAATATCCGACAGGAACAGGCGCTCTTCGGACGCTTCCAGCGAAGAGGCGCTGCCCTGGGACAAGACTACGCTTCGGTCCTGACCAAGAATGATGCCGTTTGTGATGTTGAAGAACCAGTCTACTAAGTCTTTTAATATGGGCACGGCCACTCCACGATAGTAAGTCCGCAGATAGAGATTGGTGCTGGTTTCGTTTACCGGCGCAAAAGCCAGAAAAATCATGAAGCCGTCTTTTATGTAATTCTGCCAGATATTGGGAAAGCGGTATTCTATGAAAGCGACTTTGTTCTTCTCGGCATTGGGACGAAACTTGATACGCTCATCGGCCAGCTCGACCTCCGGTTTGGCTGAAATACTTGCGAATCGCCCTATCGTACTGGCATGCACGAAGGGAAGATGAGCATAGTCAAGCTGATTTTCGATACAGCGCGTGATATGACAGGGCCACAAATCTGTGAACTGGCAGTAGAGAAGCCCTTCTTCCAGCTCGGCAAACCAGGGCGGGTCTGAAGAAGGCTTATCAGAAGATCCGTACCAGACCCAGATCAGGTTATGAACCTCTTGCACCGGAAAAACATCGACACAAAGATTCTCAGCGGGCTTTTCAGTTTCAGGAACATAGCGACAACTGCCTGTGGTATCAAATTCGAAGCCATGAAATGGACACTGGACACGGTTGTCTTTCAACTTTCCCAGACTGAGTTTTGCCGAGCGATGGGGACAGAGATCTCTCATCACCACCGGCGCTCCACTTTCATCTCGCCAGAGCACAAGCGCCTGACCAAAACGCTCGACACCGAGCGGTTTGTAGGGAGTAAGCTCATCAGAGCTCAGAATTGCGTACCAGCCTGGCGGGAGTTTCATCGAAGGACGCAGTAACTTAATGGTAATTGCCGATGCATAGTCTAGCATGCCAGTAGCTTTCAAGCCTTCGTGGACCAAAATTTCAACTTCACTCATTGCTACTATTTATTTTAGTATTTAGAAAACAAAAAAAATCGGAGCCACCAGTACAAAGTATCTAACCTGACAGCGGCCCCTTTTACCTGGTTCATCGTCGGTCTTCTTTTGAATATACCTTCCTATCCAGCAGATAGAGATCCATAGTCTCCAGATAGATAGTTACACCCCCGGCTCATTTTGTCTTTCGATCGGCAGCAAAACCAGGAAGTTTTCTCTCCACTTCGAATCGAACAGACCCAACCTTAGTGGTGCTAATTCTAACAACAAGATCTGGCGTTTTAGAATCGGCTTCTCGATGCTTTAAATTGAGGAGATCGACCTCTTTCAGATAGACGATTCGGTCTTCCAGGCAATGTTTATCGAGCTCTTTTTCGAGAATACTTCCATTTCCCTTTTCTAGATGCCTGGTTACACTTTCGACAGAAGAATCTGCCAGCACCGAGCCGGCCGCAAACAGAAGACAAAAGACAACAATCACTTGAGTATTCATAGCTATCTCCGATACAAAGTCAATCAAGCCGTCCCTGGCCAGATTGTCAAATCAAGATTACAAATTTACTGACAGACCGGTCTCTGTCCTACCACGTTGCCAAAGCGGTCATAGATAGGCTGGTAGACCCGGCGGCACGGACGAACATAGCCATTCCAATTGCCGGACGGACCGCCCTGATGATTTTCAAAACGCGGTTGATTGCGAAAAGACCGCTCTTGTTCACGATATTCATGATCCCCATAGGCGCCACCGGCCATTCCTCCCGCAGCTGCGCCGGCGGCAGCGCCTTCCCAGCCCCCCAGAGCGCCTCCCAGAAGAGCACCACCGGCAGCGCCAATGGTTCCATATTGCTGACCCAGAGGAGTAGCGCATCCGCTCATTCCAGCCAGCCCGATTAACATTGCGACTACGATTGCGATTTTGAGGGTGATGCCAGTTACTTTTTTCAATAGTTTTACTCTCTTGTTTTTGGATTTGTATCCGTTATCAAACCGTCCCCTGGCTTCGGGCAGTCTCCAGATCCACTAGAGACCGATTTTTGTGATTCGAGCTGTCGTCGGACAGCCCTGGTAATAGTTTCTATTGCAGCGATCAGATCCTCGGCAATCAACTTTCCATTTTCTAGAACAAGTATCAGCTGTTCCAGATCGGAATTTGAGAGAGAATTTTGACGGACTACCCAGTTTAGAAGCGAGCCGAGCATGGCGAATAGCTGTCTGGCGCGCTGAATTACATAGACGATTGATGACTTGATGGTGAGATGAAATACTTGCATGCTTTCCCGGGTCGAGATTTTGAATTGAATTCTATTGTTCTTCGATATGGCGGTTCCAACCGACGCCGAAAACCGCACCGGTAGCCAGAGCAAAGCCGGTCCACAGGAACTGGTAAAACGAATAATAAAAACCGGTCAGCAGACACACGAAGATCATCGCAGCCAGATAGACATAGAACTCATTTTTGTTAATCTCGGGACGTTTTCTAAGAAGAATAAATCCACCCCACATAAGCGCGATAACCAGAAGGTTGATGATTGTTTCCATGAATTTCTCCAGAAATTTTAAAAGGCAAAAACCGAAGCAAGAGATCCATCAGCCCTGATTCACTCAGTGGTGAAAAGAGAAAACCAGATAGAGACTGATTGCAAGTGGTCCGGGCTGATTTAGACACCGCTCCGCGTAGAAATAAAGAAATCTGATTTCTCAACCTAGCAAGCAAGAACAAGTCAGTGCAAGCCATATATCCCCGACAAGCATCTTGTGTGACAAGAAAGGGGCGGCATGGCTAAAACTGTCCATCAAAATTGATCCAGAAGTGGCCGGGAGCTCATAATCGACTGCAAAATTGTGCGGTCTTCTCCTCTATCGAATTCTCGTCCATATAAGCAAAAGGAATTATGAACTCACGCTCCGGAGGGTCTTCCAAATAATAGTCGCGAGTCGAATAGAGATCTAGATCGGCTGACCGAGCAAGTTCAAGAATACCTTCACTGTCCACAGCGCTGTTGATTTTGATCAGCAAATCCATACCGGCGCTTTCTGGCGCAACCACGATTTTGCCCCTGCCATTCCTGTCTATGGCTTCGATCAATCGGTCATGCCTCTGAGAATAAAGTCGCCTTGCTTTTCTAGTATGTCTATCCAGGTGTCCTTCGTTAATGAAATCCGTCAAAGCGAATTGATCAATGATTGGCAGATCACGCTCGATCAGAGCTTTAGCGGTGTTCATCAGACCCAGAATTCGATTTGGCACCACCAAAAATCCAAGAGTAAGCAAAGGCGACAACACCTTCCACAGACAGGAGAGATGAATCACCCAACCACCCTGATCCATTCCTTGAAGGGAAGGAAGAGAACGACCACGATAGCGAAACTCACTGTCATAATCATCCTCAACGATGAAGACACCGTGACGATCTGCCCATGCCAGTAAACGCTCCCGACGAGCCAGAGATAGAACAGCTCCACTGGGTTCGTGGTGCGATGGCGAGATATAAACCAGCCGAGGAATCTCTTTCAAGGCGAAGATTTCATCCACTACTATCCCTTCACTGTCGACCCTAACCGGCACTATTTCAGCTCCCTGGGCTACAATTTTGCTTCTCAGTCCGGGATAGCCGGGATTCTCCAGACAAACTATATCACCGGACTTGAGCAAGAGTCGGCAGATCAGATCAAAACGCAATTCGCGGGCACTGAAAACCGCTATCTGAGATGCATCTGCCCTCACCGCGCGCGTCTTGACCAGATAAGATAGATAGGCTTCTCGCAACGGTCTGAAACCGAAAGATTCTTCTTCGAATTCCAACTTGGATAGGTCTCGAAAACGACAGTGCTTTTGCTGCAACTCGCGCCAGATATCATAAGGTGCGATAGACGGCTCCGGTCCTCCGTAATAGGTCAAAGCCATCTCGAAGTTCTTGCTGTCCATCGAGGTCAGCGCCTTGCCATAGTCAGACAGCACACACTTGAGATCGAGCGGCTCGGCTTCGCCCCCGCCGGTTCGCAATCTGAATCGAGTCACATCGCCCGGTGTCGTGCTCTTCACAAAGCAGCCTGAACCATGCACAGTCTCTATATAGCCCTGACTGGCCAGATCATCGAGACTGCGCAAAACCGTGGATCTGGCAACATTCAAATTGGCAGCCAGAGTACGAACAGAAGGCAGTTTTTGACCCGGTCTGATATGCCCATCCAGAATGCTTCTCTTCAGCGCCGAAGCAATCTGTCCATGTACCGAAAGCTCGGATTCAGTATCGATCTCCAGATGAAGCTCCAGAGCTTCTATGAAATTCTTAAGAAGCATGGTGACCTGTACCTCAATTCAGAATATCACTGTGACGAATAAGGTAAGACCAGTTCTTGATCTTCTCTTCTATCTCTTCGGAATCCGATACCACAAACGGCATCATGAATTCGCCCTTTCGACCCTGGCCGTCGATATAGTAAGACTCGGTGCTCATTATCTGAACATCGGCTTTAGCAGCCAGTTTCACCAGCTCGTCATCAGAAAGCCTTGAAGAGATAGTAACTAAAGTATGGGTGCCTCCGGACACCGGAGCGATTTCGAGATAATCACGCATATGCCTGGTCAGTGAAAGAAACAGACGTTGCCGGTGGATTGCATAAAGAGACTGGGATTTGTGTAAAAATCGCTCCAGATGACCGTCGTTGACAAAATCGGCAAGCGCGAGTTGCTCCGGCAACGGCAAAAGTTTTTCCGTATGGGTCTTGGCCCTTTTCATAACATTTGTCAGACAATCTGGTATGACCATATAACCAAGCCGCACCGATTGATAAAGAACTTTCCAGAAAGAGGAGAGAAAAATGACTCTATCTCCGGTATCGAGTCCCTGCAAAGATGGCAAAGAAGCAGTACCGTAGCGATATTCGCTATCATAGTCATCTTCTATAATCAAAACATTGCGTCTCTTGGCCCATTCTAATAAACGCATTCTTCGATCCATTGAAAGACTGACACCCACTGGGTCCTGGTGCGAAGGAGTAACATAGACCGCTTTGAACTGAAGCGACGAAGAGATAACTTCGTCCACGCAAAGCCCATCGCTATCCACCGATATAGGCACAATATTGGCACCATACCAGGACAGCACCTGCCTGGACTCGGGATAACCCGGATTCTCGTATGCAACATTGTCACCGGGGTCGATAATCAATCGGCTGACCAGGTCCAGTCTCCCTTGCTTCGTTCCAAAGAGAACAACCCGAGACGCATCTGCCTGGACAGAACGAGTTCGATTTAAATAGCTGGATAGCGCTTCTCTCAGAGGTATATAACCGAAAGGATCAAAACTCTCCCTGGCAGGGAGATTCTCTTCCCTGGCATATTTCAATAAGAGCTGCTTCCAAATCTTTAACGGGGCTAGTTCAATAGGAACCCCTCCAAAATTGATCTGAGGAGAATGCACTGATTCCAGATTGTCGATATTCATAGCCAGACGGCTGCCCAGATATCCAAGCGAAAGCTCTCGATTATCCTGTCGCCCTACACTGGAAGGCGCTACAGGCTCCAGAATCGTGTTACCGAAAGCTCCTGGCAACACCGCAGCCACAAAAGTGCCAGCTCCCTGAACAGATTCCACCAGACCCTGACTGGTAAGATCCTCGAATGCTTTTAGCACTGTAGAACGCGAGATATGAAGGGTTTCGGAGAGATCTCGAATTGATGGCATCGGCTCACCGGGGCGCAAACGTCCATCAAAAATAGCTTTGCGCAATCCGTCCGAGATTCTTCGGTAAAGAGGCACATAAGGCTTATATTCGAGCTCTAGGGCAAAATCCATGCAGAAGATTGTATCAAAAGCACCGCCCAGGAGGGGTGTCAATTCGGCAGGCCGCTCCGGGCAAAGCCAAAGGGGACAGTTTCATCTCCGCAAGCCATATAGCAGGTCCATTTTTTGAACGGCTGAATACTCGACCATCGAAACTCTGTTTGAAAAACCCTGTCAGGTGCCGTATAAGTGCTCGGCTTCGCAAAGGATAGATCTCTTAACCCGGCCAGCCCGGGCAACCTGAATAAGTGTTACCAATCAAATAGCCCGGGTTCTTCTGCTTATTTATCAGGAATTTCGATTCGACCAAGAACATACGTCCCCAGTACTATTTGCGATACCAGAGCTCTTCCGGCAGAAGACCCGCCTTTATACAACGCCACCATCTACTTTTCAAACCGGACACAACATGGATCTGAACCAAACGATGAAAAAACTAAACATCTCATCAGCCGATATCCTTTATTACAGCAGGTGGATTCTCTGGCCCTTCTATGCAGGCCTGATCCCTGTCTTGATTATGTTTCTGATCCGCTATTTTGCAAAACTCTACAAAATTTTCGAAGAACTCTGGAATTATTCTGATGCGCAACTCATGCTGGCCATACTGCATATACTCGACTCTGTTCTGGTGGCAAATCTTATTATTATGATAATGATAGGCGGCTTCGTTTCATTCATAAGAGCCCTCAACTTTCCAGAGAATCAAGTACAACTTTCCTGGCTCAGTCATGTCGACGCATTCGCTTTGAAAACCAAGTTAGGACTATCTCTGGTTGGAATCTCCAGTATTCATCTTCTAGAAGCGTTTGTCGAAGCCCGAGAGCATGACTTGATTCATATGGTAAAAGTAATGGCCACTCATCTGGTTTTCGTTATCTCAGCCGTTGTCCTCGCCTGGATTGAGAGAATAACAAAGTCACCCAGATAGCAAAGTATGTTTTAATAGCCGAGACTCTACAATGTGAATGAGATTTTCCGTTGAAACATTGAACCATTGAACCATTGAAAAGATTCGCTTTATCACTCGCCATGGCCTCTATGACAATGCCCTCTTTTTTGCCAGAGGCGCTCGCCTGTGCTTATTGCCAACCGGCGGGAAAAGCTCTAAAAGCCAATAACTATGGGCGCTTGCAAGCCCTTGTAAATCAAGCAAGTCGAGCCGGAGCCATGTGCGTGAAGATGCGCGCAATCAAAGCGAAAAGCCTTCACCTTCAGAACAAGAACTATGCAGCGCTGGACGAAATAAACCGCGCCCTCAAATCAAACCCTGACGACGCTGGCTTCTGGATGACTCGAGCTGAAATTCACGATTCTTTAAAAAATCCCAAGGCCGTTCTAGAAGATGCCACCAATGCCATCAAAATTGATTCGAAACTTTCGCGAGCCTATCTGCTTCGTGCTCGTGCTTACTATACTCTGACCTTTTTCATGCTTGCCAAAGACCCAACCTATCGAGAAAAAGGTCTGCGAGATCTGGGAACCGCTATTCAGCTCAATCCCCGGGATCCCGACGGCTACCAGTACAAAGGTGTCTGGCTCATGGCAAACAAGCATTATGACGAAGCCGCCAGGGTACTGAGTAAAGGTCTCAGCTTCTCTCCACATAACGATAAACTGCTTATGTACAGAGCAATGTCATTGTCGGAATCAGGCCAGATTGAACAAGCCATCAAAGATTTCAGTCAGTTAATCGAGCTTGACCGCAAACAACCGGCCAGCTGGAAGAAACGGGGCAATCTCTATGCCCAGCAAAATCGATTCGAAGAAGCCTATGCCGATTACAACATGGCTGCCGAACTAGCACCAAAAGACTATCGACTCAAATACAGAAGAGCCGAAGTAGCCGTCAAACTGAAGAAATACCCCCGGGCTATCGCCGACTACAAAGAGATCATCGCCCGCAATCCTTTGGATGATGATGCCGTTAAAAAGCTGGGAGATGTTTATATGATCTCAGGCAATCTTGTCGAGGCTATTAAGGCCTACTCTGAAGCGATAGAGCTATCACCCGAGATAAGCAGCTATTACCTGGCGAGAAGCGCCGCCTATTTAAAATCAGGCAAACCTGCCCTTTCGAAGAAAGACAGGGACAAAGCTCGCAGGATTAAGAATCAACCAGCGGTGCGAAAGATCTAAAACCAATCTGGCACCACACACTATATAAGGTGCCAACATAACTGTCTCTTTAAACTGACCGGAACCGGCCTGATTCTCGTATTCTCTTACAGAGCAGGCTATACGTGGCGCTACATCTGCATATCTTCCTTAACTTTCATCAGAAATATTTGACAGGTCAACCGGTCAAATCTAGAGTAACGATCCATCGATTATGGTTAACCTTTCTACAGCAGGACAACCAGAATGAAATCAGGATTTTCAAAAACTTTTCTCTATATATTTACTGCAGGATTTTGCTTGCTCAGTATAAAACTGACCATTCTTTATTTTGCCGACAAATCATCCGAGGGCGCAGAACTCGCCGAAGCTGAGCCTATCTTGCTCGAACCACAAAGCTTCGGACTGGATAGCCCCTATCGCCTCAAGACAGTAAGCGCTAGATAACACATAGTTTTTCAACGGCAGCGAATAGACAAAAGGAAGGAGCGAATTTTTAAAATTCGCTCCTCCTTTTCTTTTTTCTGCTTCTGGAAATTACTGCTACTCTTTATAGTATTTCCTCAGCAAGAAGTAAACAAACCGGAACCGAATCGATCATCCCTGGGATCCAGGTTCCGGAATTTATACTAAATCGAACTACTCGCTATATTTGTCTTCTTCTATATTCAGCTCGACTACAAGGATTCTAGAATCCACTTCGATGCCGCATTCACTCCACAATTCTAAAAAGCGGTCTCTCAAGAAGGTCTCCTCGTTAATTAGAATCGGAGCCATAAAGTGAATTGCACTCTCTACCGCATCCAGAATCTTCTCAGCACGCAGGATGCAGCCTTCTTCGATACGGCGAATCTGATGGTCGATCTGGTTGGAAGACTTTGGCCCCAGACCATAGGCACCGGCATTAGACATCGCTTTGCCCAGGAACGGACTGCCGTCGTCGCCCCCTACACAGATCATGCCGAGCGGACTCATTCCCCACTTGGTCACCATCTTCTTAGCCAGGTCATAGGCTCGCTCGATGTCGTTCTGCGCACCGGTGGATGTGGTGCCTAAGTACTTCTGCTCAGCACGATTGGCTGCCACCAGAGAGGTAATCTGACCCAGTAATTGTTCTCTGGTCATGCAGAACGGATCTTCTTCACCCTGAAAGAGAGTATAGCCGCCGGCACCGCCAGCACCTATGATCGTCACCTTCTGGGCCGGATCATGCCAGGAATCAGCCCATCCGCCATTGGCGCGGTGCAGATATTCACCGACCAGGGCATGACCGAGTTCATGGTAAGCCAACAGCTTTTTGACCCCATCGGATAGCCTTTTGGATTTCTTGTTGGTGGCACCACCGCCCATGTGGATCTGAGCAATACCTTGATCCAGATCCTCCATCAAAATAGTCTTGGCTTTGGCACCTTTACCCAGCGCATCCCTGGTACGTTTGATGGCAAAATGCGGTCCATGCACTTTCAGAATGGCAGCGATATCGGCACCGGACAAACCGCTGGTCGCTTGAGCCAGATAATCCAGATCCACTGAAGTATCAAGAGAAAGACCACGGGCATGCACATCGATGATTTCACGCCGCGCTTTCTTGTCGGGCAAGCCTACAATGGCACGTCTGTCGCCGAAACGACCGGAACGAACGATAGCAGGGTCGAGAACATCAGGTCTGTTGGTAAGACCAAATACAATTAAGCCCTCGTTGTCTTCAAAGCCGTCCATCTCGGAAAGCAGCTGGTTGATAGTTTGCTGACGTTCGTCGTTGCCGCCGCCAATACCGGTACCACGGTGTTGAGCCACAGCATCCAGCTCATCGATGATAAGGATACATGGCAGAGTCTTGCGAATCTCCTCGAACATGTCCCTGACCCGGGCAGCACCGACACCGACATACATCTCTACGAACTCTGCCGCGTTGATATAAAAGGCAGGGACCCCGGCTTCACCGGCTACAGCCTTGGCAATCAAGGTCTTACCTGTTCCGGGAGGTCCAACAAGCAGAGTCGCTTTAGCGATTTTGCCGCCCAGACCTTTGACTTCGCTGGGGTCTTTTAGAAATTCCACTAAAAGCTCCAGGTCTTCCTGGGTCTCATCCAGACCAGCCACATCGGCAAATTTAACCACCCCTTTTTCAGGTTCGAACTTTTTATGTTTGGATTTGCCGAATTTATTGGCACCGCCACCGCCCGGTCCGTTTTTGTACTGTTGCCACATCAAATAGAGCATGGTGCCAAAGATGGCGATCATGATGATGTTGCCCAGACTCAAGCCGAAGAAGCCGCCTCCGACTTCAGAAGGTCCTGGTTTGATCTCCCGGGGCACCGGCGTATTGAGAGCAGAATAGTCGATACTGTACTTAGAAGCCGCATCGCGTAACTCCGCTTCGGCAGCCGAACTTGGCAAAACCGCATAAAGCAGCCGACGTCCTTCCTCCGGAGTGACGACGACCACAGTGATCGTATCGGGCTCGTTGATCAGATTTTTTGTTACCTGTATGGACTTAATGGTATCAGGATGCTCCAGCAGCATCGTCCTGATTTCGCTGTACTTGGTGGTATATTTGGTGCCCTCACCAATGAAATCATTAGAGCCGACAGGCTGATGGGATGTGTTTACGGGCATCGGTGGCGCGGTTAGAAGAAGCAGCATCCAGATGCTTGCCACTACGAGTGCCACATAGCCAATGCGTTTTTTATCCATAAGTATTCCTCATGTTTTCGTTGAAAGAAGCTCGCCACATAAGTCAGCAGCGAACGGTCGATCGATATGCGATCGACAAATGCGAATTAGAAATCCACCCCCGAGGTGCTCAGGCAGTGTTTTTCAAGTCGAACTGCTTCTTGAGCAGGTAAGCGATAGAAAGCCCGGCAATCACCCCGAATATATGGGCAACATGCGCCGAGCCTGATTGATAGATGTCGATGGTGGTCATGAACAGATCATAGAGATTCATCTCCAACCACAGAATAATGCCCGTGCACCAGAAGTAGAAGCGCGGCTGCTGGAACATTCCGCTAACGAAAAGAATCGCGCACAATAAGGACGCCGCCTGGGGAAACAACTCGAGATTCGAGTTAAATATCCCGGCTACAATTAATAGAGCACTTGCAAAAGAAGGAACAATCCAAATTCTGTGTATGACCGTAGCGTCCATTTCGCTGAGAGCGATATAGAAGTAATATCCGAACAGAGCAGCCACCGCTCCGCTGGCTCCGATAGCAGGGTAGTCTATCCAGAAGCCGAAAACGGTCTGGGATAGATTTGCAAATATACCCCCGAGAAAGTAGACACAGAAGAACAAAGGCAGACCTTTTCTTCTGGATACATCAACCCCGACAAAATACAAAGGAATAATGTTGCCCAGAAAGTGCGACATCTCCTGGTGAGTGAAAAGGCTGGTCATATATCGGAACAGCACTTCTTTGAATTCACCCCGCAGCAGCTTATCTGCAGCCTCGGAAGGGAAATAAGCTAAATTGACGAGACTCTCCGGATGAAACTGCAGATAACCGAAAACAATCAAGTTCAGAAAAGCAATCGTGCCCACTATATAAGCAGGCCAGTCCACGGAAGATTTTTCTATCATGATGATCTCCGCTAAAAATGTTAGAGGTAATGATAGAGAAGCAGATGGATTCTGCTTCTCTATCGGCTAAATTGAGGATGTGTCGAAGATTACTGGTGGCTTGTTTGAATGTATTCCGATTGAGTTGGGACAGAACAAATGTATGTCTCGATGCTGCCTCAAGCACAAAGATAAAGACAAGCCTAAGATGGCACAAAAAAACTTAAGAGGCAGGCGAAAGCCCTGAGGGATTCAGAAGTTGCCCATCTATAATGATATTGTGAATTGAAAGTGGCCCCCGGATAGCAATACAAAGTGTTCCCGGGCAAAAAAACTTTCAATTGGACTCGCGCCCTTTTATATTCTCCTTGACGGTCTTGACGCTCTGATGATCCTTCATAAAGTTATCTAGCTCTTTTCGCGTCTTAAACGCAATCGCCGTCAATGCATCAGGCTGGTCTGCCTTAACCGCGACAATAAAGACCGAGGCGGGGTTGTGGTCATCGTGGATGATCACTTTCATCACCCAGAAGGTGCCGGCTGCACCATGCGAAAGAACAGGTTCTTCTATATCATAGTGATTCCAGTCGGCATCGGGAGCAGCGTTGTTCGCGTTGGCAATGGCGATTCGGGGCGAATTCAGCTCTTTACCGTCAGGCACCACATAGACCCTCGCTTCACCGGTTATCGCATCGAAGAAAAGTATGCGCTCCAGGGCGTTTCGACCCATTCCTTGAGGTTCGAAAGGCATAACCAGCTGCAAGCCCAGGTTCTTGAACTCCTGATAGAAAGGAAATTGATTCTTGATAGAGTTTCCATCGCGAGCTTCTTTTGCCACTTCAAGAAGATCGGTCTGGGCAACATAAAAATTCCAAAGTCCTTTGTGATAACTGGCATACGCGCTGCTGTAGATCTCCATCAATTCAGTGGGATAAAGAGCCGCACCGGGAAACTCCTCGGCGGCATCAGAGGCACTGTGGCTCCAGAATGTTCCCATGGTAGAGAACTCCATCACACCGGCCAGATATGGAACCATGGTGCCAAGCAAGGTGGGACGATAAGACCAGTAGCTGATCAAAAAAACCCAATCACCGTTATCTTTCTGCCAGTAGACTGTATTTCCGCGTTCGGATAGAGGATGGCGAATCTTCAAGATAGTATCTACGGCAGGAGAGTTGTGGCCCATTACAAAGAAGGCTTTTCCACCGACTGCTTTCTGCACGATACTCTGCTGAGTTTGTCCGGCATCGATGCTAACCACGCCGGTGACGGAATCGAACCATTTGTAGTAATACACTGTTCCTTCGAGACCCGCACGCCAGACCAGCTTTTTACCTGCACTGGTATTAATCAAGGCCAGATGCGGCTTACCTACCTGGACACGGTTGTCTCCGGTGGCATTCTCTAGAAACATCCTGGCAGTGGCACGGGCCACAAGCCTGCTGTTCACCGTCTCGGGGATACTCTGGAGAGGCAACGGATCAACAGCCTGTCCTAGCTGCCATTCCACAAGCATTCTATTGGTGTTCGTGAAATAGGTCGTCACAGCTAGTGCCGGAAAGAGACAGGCCAGAGCCGACCAGATTATCACTTGCCTTTTCTCTCCTTTATTCCGTAGCACCATAAGCAGTGCCAACACAGTCAGACCGACAAAGATCGCCGCAGGCAGATACTTCATAGCAGCGATCATGTAAGGATGCACAAATGGTGCCGCGGTCACATAAACCCCAAGAGAGACCAGAAACAAAAGAAAGTACATAACCACCTTTCTAAATCTCGAATTGCCCTGATTAACGTTTTCAGGTTGTTGCTTCATTGTTTTCTCCTAATTGCAAAAATTTCGAATCATTGATTCGTTTGAAAATGAGCGCCCGGACCCGGACCCGGATTGGATTTAGCAACCATCAGTTACTTGCGGATTCGATATTTGAGAGAGAGAACCTGCCCAGCTGTTTTGTCTTATCGATTGCCTGCGCTCAAAAAAAATGACGGTGCATATGTAATGTTCGTCAAATTCACCTCGAGCCACAACCTCACATACAAATATTATGTTGTGAACGCAAACGAGAAATAAGCTGCCTTTAGCTAGACCGGGTCTGGCGAAAGAGGCCGAAGACAAGATTTACTAATGGCTAAAAACCGACGGACTTGAGATTGCTTGCCTCAAAGTGATTCTCGAAAAACCACTATAAGTGTTCTGTTTCAATGAGCGCTACTTTCTAAGATGCGACATCGCAAAAACACTCAATTTACGCACCAGGACTGCTTTCACCTTGCAAGACAACTTGCTCTTAAAACAGGCCGCCAGTTTCTACCGATAAGCGGCCCACCTCTGTGACAACAAGAAAAGCTGACAGTTGTCACAAATATTCTTTGGCTTCTGCCCCATCCACTTTGTTAGAAGAGAAGCATATCAACTTAGGTCTTCTCCCCTGAGAGCTTCACAGAAGAACCCGGAAAACCTCCGCCTCAACACACTAAAAGCCCTCCATAGCTCCTTATTGGAGCATCGCAGCAGCACGGCATCGTATTGAGGAAACATTCAATTCAACAGGTTAACAGGAGACAAATATGAACAAAGATAGTGCCTACTCGAAACTAAAAGCGGCTCTTTTCTGGATGAAATCGAATCTTCTCATCCGCAAAAAACCACTGGAGAGCCTTATTGCAGGCGAGCATCTGTACCGACACTTCACAGCTTTTGACATATTTCTCTTTGGTATTGCAGCAATAGTAGGAGCAGGAATTTTTGTGCTTACCGGCCAGGCTGCCGTTGGTGCCGGACCCGGCATCTCGGTATCTTTCGTACTGGCAGCCCTGGTCTGCGCTCTGGTGGGTCTGGCCTATGCTGAAATGGCAAGCATGATACCGATATCCGGTAGCGCATATTCATACACCTATGCCACCATGGGTGAGTTCATAGCCTTCATAATCGCCTGGG
The DNA here is from genome assembly GCA_020634035.1 of Candidatus Obscuribacterales bacterium. Taxonomy (GTDB): domain Bacteria; phylum Cyanobacteriota; class Vampirovibrionia; order Obscuribacterales; family Obscuribacteraceae; genus RI-106. The sequence goes on from JACKCM010000001.1 coordinate 126,813, forward strand.
ACCTTATACTTGAATACGCCCTGGGAGCGTCAGCAGTGGCAGTCGGCTGGAGCGAATACCTTGGTCATATTCTAGAAGCTCTCAGTATGCCTCTTCCGCGATCTCTAACCATCGCACCCGCCGACGGCAACGTCCCCTGGCCTCTAATTGCCTTGGCCGTTTTCGCCTTCGGATGCGGATTTTTCCTCTTCGAAAAAACCAAAAGTCTCTTCTTCAACTTTGACAAACTCAAACTAGAAGAAAAACTGCCTGCCATCGCCGCTGCGATTATGGTCGGCAGCTTCGTACTGGCAGGTTGCTATGCAAGCTATTCTGCAGCTCGAGAACTGGAGAGCATAAACCTTCCGGCAGCAGCAATTTTGCTCTCGATCAGCTGGGGTCTGACTCGTGGCGTCAAAGAGACAGCAAAATACACTGCGATAATGGTGGCGATAAAACTTGCGGTGATCGCCCTGGTGCTAGCTGTGGGCGGCTACCACATAGCTGTAGAAGGTGTCGGGGACCACTGGACTCCTTTCCTGCCCCACGGCTGGAGCGGAGTAGTAACCGGAGCCTCCATAGTCTTCTTCGCATACATCGGCTTCGATGCCGTTCCAACGATGGCAGAAGAATGCATAGATCCACAAAGAGATCTGCCCCGGGGTATGCTGGGCAGCCTTGCTGTCTGTACCGTTCTTTATGTGTTGATGTCGCTGGTTATGACAGGAACCGTAGCCTACTCAGAACTCGGCACCGCCGCACCGGTTGCCACTGTGCTCGGTGCCATCGGTCAGACCTGGGCTGTGATGGTCGCTTCCATTGGAGCTCTTGCCGGTCTGACCTCTGTTCTCATAGTCCTTCTCTATGGGCAATCGAGAATCACCATGAAACTTTCTCAAGACGGGTTAATCACTCCTTACCTCTCAGTCATAGATGAACACTACAAGACACCTTTCCGTGCCATAGCGGTCATAGGCTTCTTTGTCGCTCTGCCGGCAGCACTGCTTCCAATAACCGAGTTGGCTGAACTGGTCAGCATAGGCACCCTGGCCGCATTTGTGCTGGTCTGCGGCGGTGTGATTATTCTCAGATATTCCGAACCAGATAGAGAAAGACATTTCCGCTGTCCCGGCGCACCTGTCACTCCGGCGCTTGGCTTAATCGGCTGTCTCTATCTGATGTTTCACCTACCGCTTGTCACCTGGTTGCGATTCATCATATGGATGGTGGTCGCAATAGTCATTTATTTCAGCTACGGCAAGCGCAACAGCAAATTGAACGATTTATAAAACGGAGAAATCATATGAATACGTTACTTTCGATACAGGGATTCCTGTTTATACTTCTGGGCTTCATATTCCTGATTACTGTTCACGAACTGGGTCACTGGCTTCTGGCCAGATACTACAAGTTCAAGACCCCGATCTTTTCAGTGGGCTTCGGAAAGCCTTATCTAACTCTGGGCAAGAAATTCGATACCGAATTCCGCCTTAGCGCCATCCCCTTCGGCGGATACGTCGCTATTCCTGCCATGGATGATGTGTCTTCTCAGAGCGAATCAGAGCCGAGGAAACCGGTAGGACAAAGAGCTATGGTTGCCCTCGCCGGTCCTTTGTTCAATATACTGCTGGCAATCGCTATAGGTTGGGCTATATTCGGCTGGTACGGCAAAGTCGAACTGGACTTTCAACACCTTTTGATACAGGGATTCAGCCAGGCAAACTCTGCAGCGAAAGTCGCCGGTCTTGAAACCGGTGACAGAATCGTGAGTGTAAACGGCTATCAAATACGCTCTCCCATGGATCTCGCCAGCTCTCTATCAGGTAATCACGGTGAGTCGGTGTCGATAGAGATAACTCGCAACGGCAAAGAAATGTCCCTCACGATTTCACCATCGCAAGAAGGAAAGCTGGGAGTTCAACTAAAGCCTGTCTTCAAACGTAGATTCGAAAACCTGACCGCATTTGAAGCCCTGAAAAAATCCGTTCAGGACAATATGGCAATGATGAAAGATGTGACCGTTGCCTTCGGACAGCTGTTCATGAAACTTTTTCCGTCAGACTCCGACCCTGCCACCAGCAATGATGGCGATCTGGAGCTCAGCGGACCGGTGGGCATTTTTCAAATAGGCATCGAAGCTTTCAGATCCGGTGGTTACTCCTACTGGTACTTCCTCATGGTTATCAGTGTAAACCTCGGCATTATAAACCTGCTACCGCTGCCAGTCCTGGACGGTGGAAGAATCCTACTCTATGGAATCGAAGCGGTCATAGGCGGTCCTGTAAACAGCAAGATTCAACAAATCTTGTTCGGCTTATCGGCCTTCTTTCTAATCGGACTGATGCTCTGGGTGACAGCAGCAGAGCTTTCAGGTCTACTTTGAATAAGAGCCTGCCATGAGAAGCAGAAAACCGACAGATAAACTGGCCGAGCTCGAGAAGACTGTGCAAGAGATGCTCAGGGAAGCGGATGTGGACTTCGAGAGTGTCAAATGCTATCGCGAAAGCATTCACATCCATCTAACCGATGGCGCCCCCCATCAAAATATTGAATCGCTCATTCCAGCTATCCTGGATGGAAAGCCGACTATGCTTTTTATAAATGGATCAGCCTTAAAACGTGCCACCGACCGTGACCTGTTCGGAGACTGCCAGGCCACTCTGGCAGACAACAGCAAGAATAAGTACTCACTGTTGACCATCACGGGCAGGATCGGTCTGGTAGTGATCATATTAACAGCGGCCGCGGCAATCGCAGCTGCCTATCTCTATCGAGAGCCCATCCAGACCTTCTTGCTCTACTTACTGCACCGGCTTGGATACTTTCAAAATGAAAACTCTCTTTCCTTCTCGCATCTGGCATATCCACTTTCTTCAGCTCGCTGGCTCCTGCCTGCAACGCTCTTTGTACTGGTTAACTACCTGACATTCAAATTCACCTACTGGTACAAGGAAGGACAGATCCTGAGAACGCCGGGTCATCTTACACCAAGGATATCTTTACCGGCGAGATTCACCCGGGCTGCCCTCCTGAAGCTCCTTTCGAGCCTGTTTGTAGGCAAAGTGACCATCAGCGGTCACGAGCAAATTCCTTCTGGAACACGGCAGATTGTAGTTGCAAATCATCAAACTGAAAAAGACACTCTTTTGATGGGTAACCTTCTCGGAACCCGCAACTACAGATACATGATAGCAAAATATCAGACCGCCGGCTGGAGAGCCCCTCTAGCCGCCTGGACCGGTGCCATCATCGTAGACTTCAAGTCGGAGGAAGGTGGCTCCATAGCGCTCAAAACCTCAAAGCGAATGATGGAAAGAGCCGATGAACTGGACACCGACTTTCTCATCTTCCCCCAGGGCAATCTCCACCCGGATAACATTATTACACGAGACCAGTTCAGACCGGGAGCGGCACTACTCGCTCTGCATGCGGCTTCGCTCGGTCAAGAAGTCTCCATCCTACCGGTCGGAATCAAGTATATAAGAGACCCGGCTGCCATGACCTGGTTCCATAGAGTTCTCTCTGTTGCGGGTCTGGATGATGCTCGCCGCTTTTTTGGTGACCTCACCTACGGTGCCAACCTTACCGTGGGCAAACACCTATCGATCTCCGCAGAGAACTCTGCCGAAGAGATCACCGAACGGATCTATGTAGCCATAAAAGGGCTTATCAACTAGATCTTGATCTAAATAAACACAAATCAACTCAACTGGAGAAATACCATGACTATCGTAGACATCGCCATTTTCGGCTTAATGACCTCAGGCTTCGCCATCGCAACCCATCTCGAAACCATCGGCAAAGGACAATTTATAGCTATCGTGATCGCCATCAGTATGGCAATCGGCTTCATCACATCTGCCTTCGGTCTGGTCGCCTTCCTGTGGATGGTTATCGCGCTGTTTACCGGCTACGGCTTCGGACGCTGGCGCCACCGCAAAGACTCGCAATCCGGCGAGAAAGGTTGAAACACGGGAGAGCACACCATGCCATCCCAAAACCGGAAAGCTGTTCGGATTCCCGATCTGATCATCAACATGCTACCGAAGGACACTAACGGCACAGGAAAAAATGTGTTCGGAGGAGTCCTAATGCACTATATGGACATGGCCGCCTTGAATGCGGCAAGAAAAGTCTGTTGCAGCACGATTGTGACCAGAGCATTCGAGAATATCCTCTTCGAAGCCCCTATTCATGTGGGCGATTCCGTTTACTTCTACGGCTCGGTGGCAAAAGTAGGTCATACCTCTTTGACCATAGAGCTGGAAGTTTTCGCCCTTTTCACCGGCACAAAAGCGAGGAAAGTCGCTTCAGCCCGCTGCATTTTCGTAGCAGTGGATGAGAATGAGCGGCCCACCAGACTGGAGATGCTCAACTAACCAGGAGGAAAAATGCAAACACTCTTAATTACCGTAACCAGCCTCGAAAAGCAAGCGTCCTTTTCGATGCCGGCAGGATCAACTCCTGCTCTGGTCAGAAAGGCAGTAGCCAGCAGATTCGGCTATCGACAGATTGGCATTGCCCATTGCTGGTTCGGAATTCTCAAAGACAACGACTGAAAGCAAATTCAACAAAATAAATTGAGTAGACAAAATGAAAGGACCAATCAAATTCAATCACATTCTCTATCTGGCCGGATTCTTAGTGCTAACCCTAATTCTCTTCAATCTGGGTGAAGACGACAAGCAGATTCCACAGACAACCGCGGTTCAGGAGAAGCACACAGCTTCCTGCGTAGATGAGAAAAAGCTTCCCGCCCCCGGCAATAGTTTCGACGGCAAGATCCTCTATCGGCACGCTTTTGCAGCGATCTGCAACGGACACTTGAAGCTGGCCGATTCAGCAAGTATGAAAGCGTTTAAAAAGGAATGGGAAAACAAATACAGCCCATCGGAGCTCTCCACAGAAGAGAAGACGGACAGGGCGATCGCCGCTATGCTTGCTTCGCTGAACCAACGATTCGATACTTATCTGTTACCCCAGGCAGTGGAAGCAAGCAAGGAGCAGATAGATCCGACCCTGAGCGGAATCGGCGCCGAGATAAGCCTGACAGCTCCCCTGAAAGAAGCCACGAAACTTTCCAACACCAACAGGCTCCTGATCAAACGAGTACTGGAAGGCGGACCTTCAGAGGGCATTCTGCAAGAAGGTGACATTATCACCGCTGTCAATGGCATCCCGCTTGTCGGTCTCGACCTGGAAGATGTGGTCTATAAGAGAATTCGCGGCAAAGCAGGTACACCGGTTTTGTTGACGATCGAAAGACAAGAAGAGCCGGTGAAAGTTATTCGCGGCAACATCACCATGAAGGTAGTGAGCGAACACGCTCTAGATGGCAACATTGCCTATATCCAGCTCCGCGACTTCATGTCTAAATATGCCGTAAAAGAGTTCCACGACGCTCTGGAAAGAGCTAACAAGGCTAACGCGGTAATCATAGACCTGAGAAACAATCCCGGCGGCAACTTCGATAGCGTCATCATGATCGCAAGCTTTTTGTTGAATCAAGGCAACTTAGTGGTGGTCAACGCCAGAGAAGGCGACGGTCTATCCCGCTCCGACATAGCTTTATATGAAGGATTCATGGCCACCATCGAATATGTCAAAGAAGGTGTAGACGATAAAGTCTTGAAACATTACCCGCTTGGCATACCGCAAGCCGTCACCCAGGACCGTCAGCACCTGGCCGAAATAGCTGCGGACACTCCGATTGTGGTGCTGATCAACGAAAGGTCTGCCAGCGGCAGTGAACTGCTATCCGGCATATTAAAAGATCGTGCCACTCTGGTCGGACAACCTACACTAGGCAAAGGTGTCGGTCAGGGTCTGCATCCGCTACCTTACGGTCGAGAGCTACATGTTACCGAGCTGGAATTTCTTCCTCGCGGACAGAGCATTGATAAAGTAGGCGTGATTCCGGATCTTATCGTCAAAGACGATCCTTCTCAGGACGGTGATGAACAGCTCAATCAGGCGGTAGCACAAGCAAAATCTCTGATAGAAAAAACCCGGTCCGTTGCGACCCTGAAGCAGAAATTGGAGAAAGAAAAAAGGTCTTTCTTCCTGCTAGACAAATAAATTTGCCTTGCCCGAGACAGGTTCTTAACCCTTATTCTGTCTCGGTTTTCATCAGCCCCTCCCAACTGGCCCTCTCCCCTCCGGCAAAAGTGTCGCTTTACATAGCTGCGATGCTGACCCATGATACCGGCACACTCACCAAGGGCACCGGGAGGTGGAAGATGGAAAGATGCAAAGCAAAGACGCTTCGAACCAGAAAAGAGCGATGCCACAAAGGCTTCCATGAAGTAGAGCGCCGAGAGCTCGCCAGAGAAGACTGCACCATTACCGAAGTCACCTATAGTGGTGCCAGGGGCAAACTCTATTACTTCCGAAAGCAAACGGAACCTGACTCTAAACCCGACCTCAACCCAACAGCAGCTGACCTGTCCTGGTAATTTAGAAAAACACAGTAAAACATCCCTGACCAAGTCAGAGACTCCAGGTAATGAACCTGGAGTCTCTATTTATTTTGGAGAATTTATCATGACTAAAGAGATCAAATCCCCTGGGGAATTGAACCTCAGACAGAACCCGATTGACGAACTATTTACTAGCGAATGGATGGCAGCCATTGAAAGGCAGTATCAAGAAAGGCGGTGGGCCTATGTCCCGCTGGATACCGACGACAGTGAACAAATAAAACGGATACTAACCTGCTTTATGCACAAGGGCTGGCATCCGGTGACAATTTTTCGTGAGGACAATCCTGCAGGCATCCTCTTCTTCGATGCTCTTGCTCAGCAGCTATTCATAGAGCACGACATTCCGGTTGTTCGCCAGCTCAATATAATCGCCAGCCTTACTAAAGCTCTCGAAACAACTTTTGCTTGCCACCACCAGCATCGCTATTCGGTCTTTATTAAAAGGGTAGCGAAGACCGACCTGAGCGCAAGACTTTTCGAAATCTGGGACAGCAGAAGAGCAAGTCCCAGAATAGACCACCTATTAAAGGACCAGGAGAATCATCCATGAAAAAGCTGAAGAACAAAGTCATCGTAATCACAGGCGGATCAAGAGGTATCGGTCTGGCGATTGCTCTTAGACTGGCGGCAGATGGCGCTAAAATAGCCATTCTTGCCAAAACAGACCAGTTGAATCCAAAACTACCGGGCACCATATTTACCGCCGCAAAGGCAATAGCAGAGGCAGGCGGCAAGCCCCTGCCTGTTAAGTGCGACATTCGAGACGAGAAACAAGTTGCCGACGCATTTGCCCAGGTCATCTGCGAGTTCGACGGTATTGATGTGCTCATAAACAATGCCAGCGCCATCAGTTTGACCGATACGACCAACACCGATATGAAAAGATTTGATCTGATGCAGGCAGTCAACGGCAGAGGCACCTATCTCTGCTCGAAACTGGCCATTCCCCATTTGCGCAATTCAAAAAATCCCCATATTCTGACACTCTCGCCGCCGCTCAATCTCAATCCACAGTGGTTCGGCTCGCATCTGGCCTACACCATATCGAAATACACCATGAGCATGTGTACGCTCGGCCTGGCTAAAGAGCTGTCTTGCTGCGGTATAGCGGTCAACTCACTGTGGCCCGAATTCATAATCGATACGGCAGCCATCGCCAATATGCCGAACGGCGATGAAATGAAGAGGCACAGTCGCAAACCTGAGATTATGGCGGAAGCGGCCCACTGGATTCTGCGCCAGAAAGCCTGTAAAGTAAGCGGCAACTTCTTCATCGACTCCGAAGTGCTAAAAAACAACGGTCAGGAGAACCTGTCATCCTACGCGGTGAATCCTGATTTGGAGTTAATAAGAGACATATTCCTGGACTGACGATATGAGGCGCACGAAGTACAAAATGACTGAGGGTTTCAAATTCAATACCAGGGGAAAAATCGCCCAGGTCATCCTGAATCGTCCGGACAAGAAGAACGCTCTTCTGCCGGACTTCTGGAAAGAGTTTCCCCGAAAGATAAAATCGATCTCGGACGAAGGCAGTTGCCGGGCGATCATTCTGTCGGGAGAAGGGGCTGATTTCTGCGCAGGCATGGACCTTTCGGTATTTGCAGCCAATCCCAAACTGAATACAGATTCTACCTATCAGAGAGAGAGAATTTTCCATCTCATAGCCCTGATTCAAGATGCGATTTCGACCCTAGAGCGCTGTAGAGTACCTGTGATTGCCGCAATTCAGGGCAGATGCCTGGGGGCTGGTCTCGACATAGTGTCGGCGTGCGATCTACGCTTCAGCACGGACACAGCCAGTTTTCGTATAGAAGAGACAAATGTGGGAATAATGGCCGACCTCGGCAGCCTTCAACGTCTGACCAAACTGATGCCCGAAGCGGTGGTCAAGGAAATGGCGTTCTCAGGCGAAACTCTCTCTGCCCAGCGTGCATTCGAGATAGGCTTTATAAATAAGGTCTATGACGATGCCGAAACGCTGGAAAAGGGAGTGTTCGAAACGGCGGAGCGAATAGCGGCTATGGCACCACTAGTGATATCGTCCTCAAAAAGATGTATCAACTATGCCAGAGATCACTCCACCGCGGATTCTCTGGAACAGGGAGCGCTCTTGCAATCAGCCATTTTCGACCTTGCTGATGTGCAGAGATTTATGATGAGCCGAGCCGGCAAATGTGATGCCCCGGCAGATCTGCCGGAGTTAGATCAAGAGCTCTGATTGTCTTAAATCTCGAATAAAGAACCAGAAACCATCGGCATGCGGCCTTCGCCACCGGTGGTTTCTTTCATTCAACAGAAACCAAAAATTCCTTATGAATACCACGAACAACACTGAAAACGACAAAACTCTTGTCGAAGATATCCTGCTTCAAAGCGGCAAGAGTAAAGAAGAAGCCAGTTCGGTCGGCAAGGTAGAGGCAGCCGACGAAAGCTTCGAAAACACCTTCGCCAGGGGATATCGAACCGAAGACAGCCCTATCCATCATGGAGTCTGGACAAACAAAACACCAGTATTCGAATTCGCCTGCATGACATCCCCCACAGCCGACAAAAGCTTTCACGGCCAGGCGGACGCAGCGGTGAACTTCGTCAAAAACGCAAAGTGGCTGTCGACACTTTTCGATGAACGAGGCAAACTCACTGAAGAATCCATCCATACCCTCGGTCAATGTGGCTACTGGGGCATGCTGGTGCCGAAAGAATATGGCGGCGCTGATGCCACCATTTTTGACTTCATGCGCGTCCTCACAAAAATGGGTAAAGAGGCCGACGCCAGCGTCGCCGGTCTGGCATCCATTCACCAGTGTATCGGTGCAGTGGATCCAATTACCCATTTCGGCAGCCCAGAGCTAAAAGAGCGCTACCTGCCGCTTCTTGCCCGGGGGACACCAACCTCGGGCTTCGCCCTGACCGAGCCTGCGGCCGGATCTGATCTGACCGCGATCCGCACCACCGCCAGGCTAGAAGGAGACCACTATGTCGTCACCGGCAAAAAAATGTTCATCTCGAACAGTTACTATGGGCGCATATTAGGCCTGGTGGTGATGCTGAATGGCAAGCCCTCGGTCATGATCGCCGAGCTTCCCGGTGAGGACACCGAAACATTCCGGCTGGAAAAATACAAAATCCATGCCCTGAAGCACCTCTACAACCATGCACTACACTTCGACAATTTCGTAATTCCGAAAGAGAATCTGATCGAAGTACCCTATGGTGACGGACTGACCATCGCCTATCATGGACTGAACCGTGGACGTATAGCCATTGCAGCCAATGCCACCGGCATGATGTCCTATCTACTGAGCAACATCATCAGATGGGCCGATTACCGCAAAACCTATGGACAGCCGATTAAAGAAAGAGAGCTGGTTAAAGCGAGAGTAGCAAGAGCAGCAGGACTGATTGTCGAAACCGAAGCCTTGAGAGATTGGACATCCTCCCTTCTCGACCAGGGACATCGTGGTGAGCTGGAGTGCATGATGGCAAAAATCCGGGGCTCGACCAATCTAGCCGATCTGGCCCTGTCCATCGGTCTGAAAACCCACGGAGGCAGAACCTTCCTGGATGGCAATCCGGTGGGCGACGACCTGTACGACATCCTTGCTCCCACCATCTATGAAGGCGAAAACGATGTCCTGAAACTGGCTTTCTTCAAAACCCTGGTAAAAAGTTTCGGACTGGATTATCTAAAACCTATGCTCGACGCCCAGAAGAAAGCATCAATAGATCCGCGCCAATTCAAAGCCTGGCGTCCTGATCATCTGTTTGCCGTGAGGAAACCGGCGATAGAGCTGGCCGCCTGGGTACTCGACACCGAAGCCACCTTCGATAACGCAACCTCCCACGCCACCTTGCATCCCTCCATGGGTAAATATGTGGACTTCGCCATGGCGAAACTGCTTTCGATGCGCAAGCTGATCTACCGAGCTGTTCTGAAATACCAGCACAAGCTTGCGGATCATCAAATGTTCATCACCGAAGAGATTTCTTCCCCGGTGCAAGACCTGATCACTATTCTGGTTCTCACTCAACATGCCTCAGAAAATAGCGGCGACGAGGTCACCCTGAAAGCTGCCGATCTGAGAATACGAGAGCTCGTTAACAGATTGAGCGGCAAGAGACCATGCCCCAGATTCAGAAAGGACGCAAACAGACTTGCTGACGCCGTCTATGCCGGGAAGTTCAAGCAAATCGACGGAGCTTTCAATTTGCCGATTCAAAGACGTTACTGATTCTCTCTCCAAACTAGACCTCTGGTCCAGGAGCAATCCGATGAACATTCTCATTCCATTATTACTCGTAATCGCCGGCTTCATAGCCACTTTATTGCTCGATAAATCCGCCAGAAAGTACATTGCCCTCGTAGCAGCAATTCTCTCGTTGCTAGAGCCCCTGATCACAACGACTTTTCCGGGCCTCGGTTTCGACCTGCTTCTTTTGCTCTGGCCCCTTCTCGGTGGAACGCTCATGTGGCTTCTAACCCTCTATCTCTGCAGGAGCTGAAAGCAGGGTTAGAGTTTCGAGAAACAAGCAGGTTTGAATCACTTACCTGCTTGTTTCAATTCGAATCCTGGCTAAGTTGCCTGTCGTCATCAAGAATGCTAATTTGAAACTTGTATCTAGAAACTTTCCCGAGCAGGTGATCAACCATAAGAATTCGGATAGCCGTGATGGCTATGCTAGCGATAACCCAGAACCCTCTTACGGCGGCCGCAGCATCAGCCTCAACCTATAAGATAATCAGCTCGAAATCAAAAATCGAATTCACCGTTATGCGTGGTCAAAACATCGGTGCCCGGGGAAGCTTCAGCGGCATATCCGGCTCAATCAAGTTTGATAAGGCCAAGCCTGCTCTCGGCAATGTAACCGCGAAGATTCCGATTACCAGCCTGGATAGCGGAGTGGCTGTCCGCGACAACGATCTGATCGGACCTAAGTACTTCGACTGCCAAAAATTTCCCTCGGCAACATTCCAGTCTAAGAAATTGAAAGTTTTAAAAAGCGGAAAACTGCTTTTGGAAGGCAATCTTTCTCTGCACGGCTTCAATAAGCCGGTGCAGATATTTATGAATCAGCCACCAAAACTAGTGCTTTCAAAAAAAGGCGGTCCTCGATTTTTGAATGCTTCGGGAACTTCCAGCCTCGACCATTCGGATTTCGGGCTCAGCCTGCTTCCGCTGCATCCCGATGGGGCAGTCAGAATCAATCCCAAAATCGCGCTCAAGATCACTATCGTGGCCACTGAATAGCAAAGCTTGACCTGGACTTTTTTTAAAGCCGACGTTCTACTATTTTGCCTAGTATCTTTTGCACAAGGACTTAGCGCCGGGAAAGCTTCAGTTGATCTAACAGCTAAAGTTTCCCGGTCTTACCGATTTTTCTCAACAACATTCTGCCTCCTTTTGGGCTCTCAACCAGTTCATGATTCGGGCAACATAAGTAGCAAAAGCGATCTCGACATCCAACCTGATAATCACATCCCTCACCATAGAAGCAAGGAAGAAATCACAATAGTCGTCTACAGAGCCTTCATTCTCACCACTAACTCGCACTTCTATATCGAATCCATTGATGGTTGCATCGGGCAAGGGATAAGGACCAGATCCTTCAAAAATCCTTGTCCTTTCTTGTTTTTTTACCTCTATCTGTACTGCTGCTTTGCCGGCTGCGCTGGCAATAGTTTTTTCCAGATAAGCTTCATTGTGCCGGATTATAAAACCCAGCTTGATAGTTCTAGTTTTCATGACGATCACCACTAATCTAGTGTGACTACCAGAGTCGGCTATCCATAGCAACCCGGGCATTTTAAATAGACTATGCTTCCATGATAGTCGCGAAATTTCCGGCAATAGATCTTGTTTTCAGTGTGCTCCAGCTATTGCCGCCGCCAAAGCTCTTTCATGACTGCTGAAAGAAAGAGACTCTCAGCTCTTCTGCTTCATGGTCTATCTCCTCGACACAGATCTCGACAAGATCTCCTGATCTGAGGCTACGAATATATGCTTCTCTCCCTTCTTTGCTGTCACCGGTGCATTTGGTTACATGCAAAAGTCCTGAGACATGCCATTGCGGCAATACCACGAAAGCACCATACTCTTTTACATTGGATACGACACCGCTCAAGACTTCTCCCAGGGGTAGCTGGCTGTAGGCAATGTCATCGAAGATGGCCTTCTCGCTCACTTCAATTCGACGTCCACCGTTTTCTACTTCGATAACTTCAGTCATCAATTCATCGCCGGCCTGTATCTCCTCGTAGCGCTGTTCGCGCAAGTTGCGGTTGTTGCCGCGCAGATTACTTCTGTGCAGCAATGCGTCTTTACCAGCTCCGACGTCGATAAAAATTCCGAAAGCGGTTTTGGAGACAACCACACCTGTACAGATTTCACCTGCTTCTACTTTTCTCATTTCGATTCTCCGAATAATTGATTTAAAAAATGCTCTCGTCGCCGCCACTGAAACAGTCCAGGCAGGCGCTTTCCACAAAGTAAGATCCCCTTTCCGGCAGAATGCAGGGAAAGGTCGATTCGATATAGTTCAATCAGCTTGGGCTAAATGGTTCTAGTCGCTCACAAATGCGGTAAACGAAAGCAATAACTTTTGATATCAAAAGCTAGGTAAAACAGACAACGGCAGCGCTGCCACTTTTGCAGCTCCCTGCAATCGCCTTCAATAGCCAAAATGCAGCTCAGAAAAGCAATAATGAGAATTCTTCAAAGTTGGTCCGGGAACGATTCTCGTTTTAGCGAGATTAATTCGATCAACAAAAGCTGGCCGGGACTTTTACTGTCCCTCAAAAACTGGTGAAAATCGGCCTGCCTGTTTCAATTTACACTATTTGATATAGTACCTTGGAGAAAGAGAAAAAAGGAAAAAATAGCAGCGCTGAAAGTCCAGCACAATCCCTGCGCCGGACCGATCATCAATATTCTAGAAGCACTTCCCATTAGCCCGCTTTTCGTCTCCATTCGCCATATACGGTCAAAATCCTTAAGAGGAAAAGACCTGCATAGGCGGCAAATCCGAAGAGGGTGAGGTAAAGAAGCAGTTTCTTGTTTTGTTTTGTAGTTTCAGTTTTCATTTCAGTTCTCCGAAAAGAGAACCTTCCCTGGTCCTGTAATTGATTGATCAAAAATTGTTACTCAGTCTCAAGCGACGGCGTTCTAAATTCAAGCGCCAGAAGCGTCTCGCCATCAGGCCCAGACCAATGGGAGCAACAAAACAAAATGCAGCGACCACATCGGTGTTCACCGGCAGGTACATCTCCACCAATAGAGGGGATGCAGCCAGAGGAAAACCAATCAGGTTCTTGATCTGGTTGGGTACAAAACGCGCCAACCAGAAAGAGACAAAAGCAATCGCAGCACAAATAAAGTATATCGAGCACATCTCATTCACCACTGGGTAGTCGAAAAATTCGGCTCCATCCAGGCAAAATTCCATAATGGTGTCAGTTCGCATCCGGCATCAACCGGAGATAGAATTGCATAAATCGTGCAAGAGCAAAGTAATTGAGAGTATTTGCCTGTTTCCCAATTTCTAAAACGAAAAGACTCCTCACTATTAGCAAAAAATATCAACAGGATCCAAGTGATTAAATTTGTTGTCGAGCCTGCCCGGTCCAAATAAGCACACCCAAAACCCTTGCCAGCATGCCATTCTAAAGACCACAAAACTCGAACTCCATTCACTTTTGAAAACAATTCCCCGTGATTTCAAATCGTAATATCACCGCTTTTAAAGCTGGCCAGCTTCGCACAGGCAGTTAATCTGACCCGGTCGCCGGTACAATGAAAGAAGCAGCAGAATTGCAGGTAAGTGATTGTGACGAATGACGAGCCAAAACCAGAAACCCAGACCGAACCTTGCCGAGCCGGCAACGGCTCCGGCGGAAGTCCCACAACCATCGGCACCGACGGACCCGGCGATGATGGAGACTCAGATCTTTTTAGCTGGCCCATACCCGACCTTGTATTTGTCCAGATCGACGCTTATCTTCAATCTGATCAAAGCCCAGATGCTTCCATGGTTGATCCTCTCTCGAAGGTAATCGCCGACCTCAATGCTCAAAAGGCAAACATTGCCCTGGTGACCACCGGCAAAGAAAAAGAGCTCCGACATTATCTGGGCGCTTCACTGAGCGGCGACTCAACCTACGAAACCCTGGTGGCTCTCCTGGATAGTGCCTTCCACTGTTCCCCAAAAAATAGTGGGCCAATAGAGGCAAATCAGCTGGTTTCAAAAGTAGTTCGACCGCTTTTAAAATCGAGCGGCATGCTAGCCGGTCTGCCATCGCTTTCGAGAGAGAAAAACAGAAAGCGCCCCAGCCCCCTTTCTGATATCGAGTTCGGCATGATAGTCCTGGCGATACCGATTCCGGATCAAAAGCTCGCCGATGAGAATTATGCCGTCGAAGAGACCATTCAAAAATCATTCGAAACTGTTAGCGCTATTTCTGAACGAAAAGAATCGCTGGTGACAGAGAGGCTGGAGTACATGGAAAAAGTTCGAAAGTGCATGCTCACCGGAGGCTGGCTTACAGGTCATTATTATTTCGCCCCTGAGCAAACCCAATTCGACAATCTGGAATCGAATCTAAGAGCCCTGACCGGGGTTCCCTGCGAAGCAGAAAACCGAGTTCTGGAGCCTCATATCAACAGCTTCGGACTGCTCAGAAACAAGCGCTCTAACGAACAAGTCCACAATTTGAATTTATTAGAGTACCGATATCTCTACCCGCTCGATTCTTGTTCGCTGGCGAACTACCTTGTTTGAAGAGCATCGTTTTCGTTACAGCATTTTTTATAAAAACCGCCTAAGCATCCACTATCAAAAGACTGGCAATACTTTAGAGACAGGCACCACTGACGAGAACCGTAAAGCTCGTAAGCTACGCTAACCAACTCTTCTAAAGTTTTAAATACGATTAGGAAAAGTTACTGCGCGTCAGAACCAGTAAAGTATAACCTGGAGTCCTATCTCTGACTTTGATTTTCCCGCGGAGTTTCTGAGCTATCCCCTGTTAGCGTTCTGAATAACCTGTTCCCAGGCATCGCACCGCAATCTCGGTCGCTCGGGAAATTCCGCCCTTCGTCTTCCAACTTACTAGACCCTGGAGATAAACTCTATGTCCAACGCAACCGCGCATTCGGTCAACGGCATCCCTGTGACCGCCGAGTCCGGTATCGACATCAAGACGGCTCTGGCCGCCAAGCCTTTCACCGACTGGCTGGCTTCGGTCGACACGAGCCGCTTCACGGTGTCCTCGATTCACTTCCAGTCCATGGATATGTTCGGTCCGCGCGTCGGCTTCGTCAAGTTCAAGTGCGACGTCACCGACAGCCAGGGCAAGTTCCTGCCCGGCATCATCTTCGCCCGTGGTGGCGCCGTGGCGGTGATTGCCCTCCTCGAATGTGAAGGCGAGCACCATGCCGTGGTCACCGTCCAACCGCGTCTGGCCACCGGCGACTTCGAATTCGTCGAGGTCTGCGCCGGCATGCTCGACGGTTCGGGCAACTTCGCCGGTGTCGCTGCCAAAGAGCTCAAAGAGGAGCTCGGCATCGAACTGGACGAAGACGACCTCACCGACCTCAGCACCCTGGCCGGCTATCCCGACGGTGTCTACCTGTCGCCGGGCGCCTGCGAGGAGACCATCCGCTTCTTCGCTTTCTGCAAGTCGGTCAGCCGGGAAGAGCTGGACGACATCAACGGTCGCCTCACCGGCGCCCTGGACGAGAACGAGCAGATCACGGTCAAGCTGGTCAAGGTCGACGACCTGGTCGCCGTCCCCGACGCCAAGACCATCGTCGCGCACTCGCTCCTCGTTCGCTTCGGCGATCAGATTCCGGGCTACTCGGCCTGATTCCTGACTGATTCCTGTTTGACTTCTGTCTGACTCCATCTCAAGTTACCTTCACAGAGGAACCCCGAAATCTATGTCCACAAGTGAAACCGAAACAGATCTACCTGTCATCGTCCCGCTTTTCCGCGACCTGTTCGTCATCATGGACCCCGGTCGCGATCAGGATGACGAGGACGTGCTGGTCGGGTTGAATCGCTTCATCCGGCTGGAGATTCTCAACGTGCTCGGCGTCGTCGCCAACCTCGCCCCGAGCAAACAGCGTGCTCGTCTTGCCAAAGGCTCCCTGGACATCCTCGGTCAGAGGACGATTCCGGTCGGCATCGGCACGAGTTGCAACCAGAAAGACGACGATGGTCTCGACTACCAGTTCGCCGTCGGCTACCTGGCCGAGGACGACAAGCTCACGGACGGCAAAGAGCTGATCTACAACACCCTGAAGGAAGCACGGCCGAAGTCCATCGTCCTGCTCCTCATCTCCGGCCTCACCGACTGTGCCGCCGTCCTGCGTGAACACCACTACCTCTTCTCCCAGGCGGTCCGCCGCGTGGTCATCATGGGTGGTGTCGAGGTCAAAGACGGTCAGCCGGTGCTCGACGAAGAAGGACGCGTTCTGCCGGATCTCACGGCGCAGAACAACGCCTTCGACAAGGACGCCGCCATCTTCCTCTATCGGCAGCTCCAGGACATGCAGATCCCAATCACCACGGTGACCCGGCACTCTGCTGTGGCCGCCAAGGTGCCTCGCTCGGTCTATGACGAGATGGCCGCCACCGGACATCCGGTCGGCATCCGTCTTCTCGAAGCCCAGAAGCAAGCCATCGAAGAGCTCTGGCGCCGCGCCTGCCTGCCCGCCGACGACGAGAAACGTCAGGGACTGCCGGCGCGTTGTGACCGGGACTGGTTCCTGAACACTTTCTGCGCCGGTCAGGGTAAGAAGCGCAAAGCCACGGACAGCATCTGGGACATCGTCCAGACCTTCAACCTCTATGACCCGTGCACCCTGGTCGCCACCATCCCGAACCTTCGGGAGCACTTCTTCGCTCCCTTCGTCTCGGAAGTGCGCGGCGTGGAGCACCTGGTCATCGGCGTCTCGGCGCAATCCCATAACGTGCGCGCTCCTTCGGAGCTGGCCGACTTCCTCAAGCAGATGCTGGTGGCAAGTCTCAACGCCAGCCTGGTCGAGCTGGAGACCAAGGTAGCCTGATCGCTCTCTGATATCAGGCTGCCATAGCTTAGTTTGCCGACGGGGAGGAGATGAGCTTGCTCGACTCCTCCCCGTCTTCCTTCAAGGGCAACCGCCATCTACGAAAGGATTCGATTATGGCGAAGAACGACACTCTGAAAAACGCGGCAGAAGACCGTCGCGCTGTCAAAGATGCAATGATGGCCGTCAATGAAGCGCTCACCCAGGCAGCGATGGCTGCTCGGGCGCTGGTGGCCGACACCAAGCCGCTCAAAGACAAAGAGCTGAGCGCCTCAGCCGGTCGCCTTCTCGAGATTATCACCGCAATGAAGTCAGGTCCGAACGTCGATGTCTGGACCGATCTCAGGACCCTCGAGACGTCCATCAACGCGAAGTTCCGCGAAGAATAGGCGAAGGATTCAGTAGGATTAAGTAGGGCGGAGCAGTCGGAAATCATACGGCGCCTCCGCTCTCATTTTCCAATCCTTTTCTACTATTTTTTATAGTTTTGCCCTCAAAGAGCTGATAGAACAGACACTCAAATTTAACGCTCAGAGAGAATCTCCAGATAGTGCCGCAGCATGAGCACCCGCTCCCGAACCACTCGCACTCTCGATTCGATTCGAATAGGAATCCACATGGTTCCTTCCATCTGCGAGTAGACACTGTCGATTGCTTCGAACTCTTTATCCCGGTACTTTATCCATTCTCGCTGGGCTTCTCGCAAAGCATTCTGCCCCTCGACCGGCAGCTCTTTCATCAACGCCTTGTAAGCGACATTCATTTCTCTGTCCCACTCGACATAGGCAGCTTCCGCACAGGTCCTCATGCCGACCGTGGACGAGTCCTTCTCTACGCAGTCTTCCTGCTTCTTTTCGATGCGGCGCTTTATCTTCTCTCCGGGGCTTTCGTCCGGCGTGTCACTGGCCCGGGTCGATGTAACACCGGTCGTTCCCACTGCGAAAAATACAAGACCGAGAATAAGCAATAGTTTTCGCACAGAGTATGAGCCTCAAATATCAATGAACAGGGTCGAGAATGAAGCATTTTACAAAGTTAGCACGGCTATGAAAGCCTGAAAAACATGAGGTCTCTTTAAATAAGAACATGATCGATCTTCTCATTTAAGAATCCAGAACCACTAGAGATCTATGTCTAGTTGAGAGATAGGAGAGCCTGAACGATTACTAATAACGAGACTTCTCTAGAATATACAAATTTACCCTTTGCAACTTTAAGTGCTTCCAATAGCTGAACTTTGATTGACTCTACGGGTCTCAAGTCTACTTTCATTTTTCCGAGAAACCTACCGATTTAAGCCACCACCTCTTCAATCTTTCCAGCCCCGCATTTCGAACCCGGTGCCTGGAACCAGAAGCCGCCTGTGCCCTTATGGAAACAGACGGAGTCAGTGGTAGCGGTCGGTTGTGTCTAACAACTGAAGGATAGGATCATGATCAAACCTGACCAGATCAATGTTGGAGACTCGGTCGTCGTCCTCTGGGAAGCCAATCCCAAGGGACACGGATCGGTCAAAGCCAACCGTATCAATGGAGTGAAAGTCTCCAAGATTGTTCTTCCCGATAACAAGATTACCGGTCTCAAACCCAAGCCGGGTGAGACCTGGGCCTGCCGTGTCGTCCGCATTTCCAACAAGAAGTCCGAGACCCGCGGCACCATCGTCGTCCAACCGGTCACCCTCCAGATCGAATGCACCTTCACCGGTGTGTTCGTGAAGCCGGATACGGCAAGGCTGATGTCGATCGTTCTCCAGAACCGGGAGAAAAACCTGTTTCTCGAAGGCGATCAGGGCTGCGGTAAATCAACCATCTCCAGAGCCGTCGCCAAAGAGCTCGGCTGGGAGTTCCGCCTGGTGAGCTGCGGACTGATCAAGAAGTTCATCTACATGCATGGTCGCTACCTGCCCAAGGCAGAAGGTGACCGGATGGGATTCGCCTGGGTCGACTCCAAGCTCTCCGAATCGCTTCGGGAAGCCAACGCCAAGCCCGACCGCGAATTTCTCGTAATGTTCGATGAATACACCCGCATGGACGAAGATGCCCGGGACGCGCTCCTGGACGTCATCGAAGGCAAGGTCCGGGAGCTGCGCCTGGTCAACGGCGATGTCATTCCGGTACCGCCCAATGTCCACTTCATGGCGGCAGGCAACGCCGGCGCGAGCTTTACGGTAAAGCGTGAAGACGCTGCTGCCAAAGACCGCTGGGTGATCATCAAGATCGACTACATGCCCCAGGCCGAAGAAGTGGCTCACTGTCTGCGTAAGTACGAAGGCAGCCCGCGCAAGGAAGTCGAGATGGCTGTCGTCATCATCAACTCTCTGCGCCAGCTCCGCTTCGACGCTCGTGCCCGGCTCTCCAAGGCGGTTTCCACCCGGGCCGCCGAAAACGTGGCGATGCTCCTCGCCAACGGCGTCAGTCTGGAGATTGCACTGGAAACGGCTGTGACCAACCAGTTCTCCGGCAACGCCTCCGACCGTACCACCGAAGCCGGTGTGGTAGCCAAAGCCATCGAAGAAAAGCTGGCTCAGCTCCGCGCCGCCTGACCAACGAAAAGGAAGGTGGAACGTGTCGACCTCTCTAATACAACTTTTAGACGGAGGATTCAAAAATGGCAGAACAAGCCAGGACCGGCTTCGGCCCCCTGTCTCCTGAAGAATTCGAGACAGAGATGAAGCGACTGGTCCGGGACCTGGCTTTCTATGCCAGAGGACCTGTCAGGATTCATCTTGTCGGCGGCGACCATATAGCCTACACCTTCAACACGGAGGACAAGCTTCATTCGATCAACATCGTGCTCAATCCTTCCAAGCTCGAGAAGGTAAGGCATAAAGGTCGCGCCATCGCTATTCTCCGCGGTATCGGATTTCATGAGCTCGCGCACCATCTCTGGCCCGCCGAAGCTCAGTACAAAGTAGCCAATGCAGAAGGCTTCATGTCGCTCCTCAACCTCGTCGACGACGAGCAGAACGAGCGCCGGGGCAGAGCTCTCGACCCCAAATGGGGAGCCTGCTTCCAGACTGTCTGCGCCTACATCTTCCCCTCCCGTCGAAAGAAAGCCGGGACCATCGATGTCGGTATCGAGGACGGTGACGCCGAGGGCAAGGCTCCGGACAAAGAGCGCAAGCCAGAAGGGCTCGAAGCGCACGAGGCCTACGCCCGACGCTGGAACGAATTCGCTTATCACTTCCGGCGTCACATGCCCAACCCCGAAACGGATCAGGTGATAAGAGCCCTCGCCCTGATACCTGCCGACTTCAAAGACCTGAGCAAGGATGACCTCCTCGCTCTGACCCGCCGCATCCACGAAACCCTGGCGGAAGGCATTGAATTGCCGAAGCCTGCCAAAAGGGAAAAGCCGGAGACGGAGGAAGAAGAGGCTGGAGAAGAGCCGCTTAAGGGCGGAGAAAAGCTAGGTCCTGAGACCGGTGGCATCTTCACCAAGTCTTTCTGGCGTGGACTGTTCCACAGCAAATGGACCTATGTCGCTATGGCGGCGGCGGTCTTGCTGTGGGGATTGATCTTTGTCCAGAGCGGCTCCGACTTCTGGAACGAGGTCTTCTGGTATGTGGTGGGCATCGTCTTCACCATAGGCGGCTTAATAGGCTTGCGGGCGATGCTGCGTCGCATCCAGGACAACGCCGCCGAGCGCAGCCTCAACATCCGCTCCCCCAGTTTCCTCAAGAAGGTGCTGGTCAGCACCAGAGATGCCGTCGGTGAATTCTTCGGCTCCTGTTTCAGGTGGGCGATTCGTCCGTTCAAAGGCTGGCCTATCTGGGCATGGCTCGGCAAGTGGCTGGGAGCATTCTTCCGCTTTCTTGGAAGAATTATTTCTGCCACCGTCGGCGCCATCAAAAGAGGCTGGTTCAAACTCTGGGATAATCGCTACTTCCGCATCGTGCTGATAGCGACAGTTCCAGCGGTCTGGCTGGTCATGCTCTGGGGCGTCTTCACCCACGCCGCCGAGATAAGCTGGGTCTATGTGGTCATCCTGGCCATCTGGCTTCTGGCTATGCTCGCCCTGGTCTGGTTCTTCCGGGAGAAGTTGAAAGACTTCCTCCTGGGCGAATTCAGTCAGGACATGAGCTTTCCCTATAACTTCCATGTACGCATGGAGATGGACAAAGAGACCCTCGAGTTCAACGTGGTCGAGAACGTCGTAACGGTACAAGCCGACCACGACTATCTGGCCGCCTGCACCGAAGAGCTCTTCCCTCTGGCAAGACAGCTGAGGCGACAACTCAGTCGTTGCGGCTCCAGCCTGAAGGACCACGACGGGCAGCCGGACGGCTATGACTTTATCGAGGAGCTCGAACTGCTTCATATGGGCGAGTCGGCGGTCTTCGTCGACGACGAAGAAGAGCAGAAAGCCTCCCTCCATGTCGAGGTGGCGGTGGACTGTTCATCTTCTATGCTTTCGGCCAACGAAACTCTCAAAGAGGGAGAAAAGTTCGATATGGCCAAGAAGTTCGCCCTGCTGGTCGAGATGGCTATCCAGAATCATCCCGGCATGTCCGGCAGGTTCTGGGGCTTCACCGACACGTCCATCTATGACTGCGGCACCGCCGGTGAAGGCAGGATCTCCGGACTGGTCTGCGCAGGCGGCAACAATGACTCTGCCATGCTCTGGCATATGGGTCAAAGTGCGGCTCGCAGCGACAAGACCGTCAAGCTTCTCTTCATGCTCTCGGACGGTCAACCATCCGACTGTTCCTGGGGCTCCCTCAACAACCTGGTGATCAAGTTCGAAGGCGAAGGTATGATTCCCTGGCAGTTTGCCCTGGACAAAATCGACGACCCGGCCTTCCAGCGCTACTTCACCGACCTCTGTGGTCAGCCGATGGCAGAAGCTATCATGACCATGGGACGCACCCTGGCGTCCCTGGCCGAAGGACTCTGAGTTGTCCGACCAAATCAAAACTAACCGCAAGATCGACGTGGGTAAGCACCCAATTGCTCGCGCGGTTAGCCCTCTTCATCGACATAATGGACGAAAGCGATAAGGTAAGGCGTGTTCGTGTATGGGGCTAGCTACTTCGGTTTCAAGCTCCTTGCGATTTGCGTCGGATCAAGTCGAACTAGTCCTGATTGGAAAGTCGGTGATAGTTTGGGCGCAAGGTGGCCTAGCCAGAAAGGCCAGACCTGTCTTTCGAGACGAATCGTCGATTCAACCATCGCTTCTTACGAAGTCGGTCCGGCGGGTCCTCATTTCCGACAGGATGCCGCCGGGCTAAAACTCCGTCTGGACCCGGAGTACCAATAAATGGACAATGCAGAAACCGGTTGAGAAGGCAGAGAAAGTTGCCTCTAAAGTCACTCTCAGCGTTCTCGGATTTAGTATCCGGAGCCGGCTCAGGAGTGGCTTTTATATGGTCGAGCCGGACGGCGCTCTTTGCACCGTTAACGATACCACCTCTGGACCTCGAACCTCCGCTCTAAGCGTTTCGTTAGAGACGCTGTAGTGGGCACCACGACCTGGTCATGCTGCTCGCTCATCAGGAGGTCTCGGGGAGGATCCACACCAAAGGCAAGCGGATCGGTCTTCTCTTCTGGCTCTTCGAGCCGAATAAAAGCGTATATCTGATTTCGAGGTCTCTTACTCCGGCGATATCCTGATATGCCGGGGTAGGAGACTCTCACCATTGGGGACGACAGCCACAAGGCACTCGTCGTCTCCAATGGTGAGGGTCTCAAAACAACCCTCTTAATAATCATCGACTTCTGTCCTTAGATTCAAAATAGCCGTCGGATCAGCCCGGGTAAGCACCCAATTGCCCGGACGGCTATCCCTTGCCACTGGCGTAACAGGTGAAAGCGAAAAGCGGATCGGATTCGTGTATTGTGCTAGCTACTTCGGTTTCAAGCGCATTGCGATGAAGAAAAGTGGATCGAACTAGCCTCGATTGGAAAGCCGGTGGCGGCTTGGGCGTAAGGTGGCCTGCCGGAAGGCCAGACCTTTCTAATAGAAAAATCGTTGGTCAAACATCGCTTCAGCAATGAAGTGGTTCGAAGGATCCTCATTTACACCAGGATGCCATCGAACCGAGACTCCGTCCGAGTCGGAGTCGTGTGCATGAACAAGGACAGAGAGATAGTGGTCGGACTGCCCGACCGCCTGGAACTTTCAGTCTCACCTCACTATATCCCGAATCTCGAATTCAGGGCCGGTCATGGGGTGATGACTTCTACGGGAGACCGGGTGGAGCTTCTCTGGCTCCATATTCAATACCAAATTCGGACCAGCCGGCTCCGATTTCCGGGGGGATTCTTATTACAGGGACTGACGAGTTCAGCTCCCGCAGATTCCCATCCACAGGAGTTTGGCTGGAAGCATCCGACCGTTCCAGGCGGGAAGGCGTCCGCCCATTTATTTTCATTCTCGCAAAGGAGAAGGATAATGACACTGGTGCTCTTTGTACTGGTATTAGCCCTGGTATCAGGGTTTATCTACTGGATTTTGAAGCGAGAACGCTCGAAAGAGAAACGCCGCTTCAACAGCCTTGTGGAAAAGGTGAAAGCCGCCGACGAAGCCGAATCGGCTTCGGACTCGGAGGGTGAAACACCGGTTGCCACCGAGGCGATCAAAGTACCTGAATTTACGGCTCAGTGGCGTAAGCAACTGGAGCCGCTTCGAAAAGCGATTGAGCAGCTTGGCTTGACGGCTGTAGCCGCTCTCACCGCCCGGGACGAACTGGCACGCATCGCCAGTCGTCGCGACGATCGAGAAAGCTCGGTTCGCTGGTCCAGCAACTGGCCTAGCAGCGATGACCCCGAATCTTCTCGCCGGACTCTGGAAAGCCAGGTCGGCAAAGTACGAGACCTGGAACAGACCAGGGTAGATGAGAACGAAGCCGCCGAAAAGCGGCAAGCGTCTATCGACCCCGCCCGGGAAGCCTGGGAGAGACTGGCCGCGATCATCGCCAATCTGCCCGCCAAAGAGCTGGACGATGCACCACCCGAGGTGCGACCGCTGCTCTCTGCTGCCTTGCAGCTTCGCGACTTCTATCGCAAGCCGATAAAGGACATCGCCGAATCCTGCATGAATTTCCAGCCGCATCTGACCGCTCCGGAAAAGCCTCGCTACACAATGGCGAAGTTGGGACCGAAGCTGGAGGAGTTCTTCGAAGCTTTGATAGATGCGATGGTGAAAGAGCGCGAAGCAGCGTCCATCCTGGATGAATGCGGACGCTCCATCTCTTCTCATCGAAACTGGACATCCGAGACATTCAGACCGGAGCCGGCCAAGCCTACCGAAGAAGAGGTGATTCGTTTCCTCAAGCTCTATCAAGTCTGGTCGGATCAGGGTCTTCCTCTTCTGCGAGAGGTCGACGCCAAGCGCCAGATAGTGAACACCAGAATGCAGGCAATGGAAGTAGCACTGCAAAAGGTGCACAGGTTCAAGCTTCCTCAAATCGACGTGAACAACGCCGAACCCGAGGTTTTCGCCCTGTATACCGCAGGTATGACCTATGTCGGCAAGCTCGAAGAAGCTGTTTCCGGTCGGCGGGAAAAAGCCAAATCCTACCAGGAGGCAAAGAGCGACGGCACCGACGAAAAACCACTGACCACCCCTCGCGAAGACGAACTCGCCGATCAGCTCTGGACTCTGGCTCGCAAACTCGGCTATGCCATTGCCCAGAAAAACATCGCCGCAGCCAAGGCGGATGCCAACCGGCACAACGGCTATTTCGACGAGATTCGCTCTCCAAAACCGGAAAGCGGCGCTTTCGATCTTGAAGCCTATCTCGCTGCCCATGCCGAATTTCTCGACAAGACGGCAGAAAGAGAGAAAGAGATCGAGCTGTACAACGCCCAGGTCGAAGTCCTCTCGACAGCGCTGGCCGCTCGTCGCGAAAAGATCAAAGATCTGGCGGCCTTGCTTGCAGAAGCCGTGGACACCGTCCAGAAAGAGGTCGGTGACACTTGCGGCGATGCCATGAAAGGACGCCTCATCTTCGCCAGCCGCATCGCCGATGATTACCGGGGCGAAGAGCAGAAACGCTCAGCTGTAACCGGGCCCAGACCCTTCTATTGATAGGCGCTTTCTGAAACCAGCCCCTGGTTTCGATTTCCTGCAGCTTTGCCAAGCAGCAAACAAGACAAGTTCAAATCTTCCACTAGGAGAACAAGCACATGTGCATTTCCCTCGCACCAGTCCAGTTCGGCAAGACCGTCACCGGCATGCATGAGGCGGAGGACGGCTCCCACGTCGTCTTCTACCAGAACGTCGTCGGAGCGCCGACGGCAAAGTCCGCCTCCAGCACCACCCGTGGTGGTCGCCGCCGCTCTGCTTCTGCGGCCAAGGGCGCTGCCCTGCCCGGCAACTGGCAGGTGGCTTCCAAAGCCCGGGGCAATGCCCTGGTGATCCCGCTGGTCACCGGTGATTTCGGGAGCGTGGAGCTCCTGCGTGGTACCGCAGAGACCCCGGACCTGCTTCGGGACATCCGCCGTACCCTGTTGCCTCCTCAGCGTCGCAGCCGGGGCTCGCGCAGCTTCGGCTCCGACTCCAAGGGCGCTGTCGTGATCGAGCAGTTCGATATCTACACCATCGTCCGTGCCGAAAATGCCAGCGCCATTCCGAATGCGGTCAAGGCGGTGGAAGCGCGCAAGCGTCCGCCTCTCAACCAGGAGCTTTTCGACGCCCTGGAGAGCTGGTACGGCTGCCCCTTTGCGGTGGCCTGCTTCAACACCGACGATGACCAGGGCGAATCGAAGCCGATCGCCTTCAAGTACCAGCCGCTCTATCCGGACGTCTTCATGATCTACACCCTCGACGGTCATGACGGCGGCGTGCCGGATCTCAACGCCCAGGTCGAACTCGACCACACCGTCTTCGCCAGCACCTGGCGCTCCAAGGCCGACGCCGGCAAGACCGTGCGTTACTCCGACGACATCCCGGCCGAGCTCAAGCCCTATGTGCCCGAGCGCGTCGTCGGTCGCAGCCTGCCCGCCGGCACCACCATGGTGAACGGCGACATCCTCGTTCCGATCGACAGCGTCGCCGCCGGTCAGTTCGAGGCCTATCGCGTGCTTCCGCCCAACGCGCCGGCTCGCGACGCGGTGCCGCTGGCCGAAGCCTGAGCAGCTACCGATACAGACAAGACACAGATAAGGTCCAGGCAAATGACCGAAGGCTTTCTTGTAAAACCGGACGCACTGCGGTGGAATCCACTGCCCGGTACTAACAGACCTCTCTATGTCGACGGGGATCCACAGAAGGGTTTCCTCGAGGTGGAGAGCGTCTACCCGATTGCCGCCATGGCAGGTACTTTTCACCTGCAGCTCAGCGGTCGACGCGAAGTGGTTGGAGTAGAGGTGGTAAACCACTGCCCTCTTCTTCGTGTCAGGGAGAAAGTTTGCGCTGCCGTTTCGATAGTCCAGTTCACAACCGTTCTCGACGGTGCCTGGTCAAAAGAGACTGACGTCCGAACGATGCCGGGGTATCTGGCTAGCTTCCAGGCCTACGGCTACGGATTTCATCTCTTCGGTAACGGCAATAGCTAACTAAGCAAAAGTTCTGCAAGCGCTTTTCAGGACGAGCTCCGGCTCGTCCTTTTTTAATTCAGCTTCTATTATTTATTATAGTATTTCGCGATCGAAGAAAAGCAGAAGAGAGGTTGCCCTCTCTTCTGCCTGGTTGTGGCGGACCCGATATCAGCAGGCCGGCATGCAGACGGTGCGCCGATGCGAGCCGCTCGGTCCGTGACTTTCCACCTGGCTGAAGAACAGGCCCTCGGTGGGAACCTCGCCGTCAGCCAGCGAAACGACCTCGTCCACCGGCACATACTGAGCACCGGTTCCGTCGCCGAGGTCGCGCAGGACACAGGCCATCGGACGCGCCGACCGGACACCGGGGCGTGCCGTCATGCGAGCCGGGGTGCAGACCGTGCGAGAGTGCGAACCGCTCGGTCCATGACGCTCGGTGCGGCAATGGAACAGGCCGGTGACCGGCTGCTCGCCTTCATTCAGCCGCGGCACTTCGCTGACCGGCACATACTGCTTGCCGGTGCCGTCGCCCAGGTCACGCAGAACACAGGACATCTGCCGGGGTTCGTTGCTTGCGATCATGGTCATAGTGATTTTCCTTCGCTTTCTGTGAGTACAGACTGTTGATTGAACTGAATCGAATCAGGCGAAGCTGAGGCTATCGGCGAATGCCGAGACCTCTGCCGCCTGCCTGCGGTGTCGAAGATAAGTCCCGACCCATTCCTGAATCAGGGCTTCCGCCTCCGAAACCTCCATCACACCCGCACCGAAATCGACCTCGCCTTCGGCCAGGTCGGTCTTACGCGGGTAGTCCATGCTGTAGAGCGCAATCAGATTGCGCTCGTTTTCCTCATCCTCCTGGCTCGGGTAGACCTCGAGAGTCACCTTGCTGCCTCGCCCCCGGAAGTAGATGAACTCTCCTCCTTCGGCAAGGGTGGCAGTGAACTGCACCGGAACACGCCCCCAGGGACCGGTCAATTCTGAAAACCAGCCCGTGGCAGCCAGATCCGAAGATTGAAATTTCTCAGTGCTCATTATTGTTCTTTCTTTCTGAGAGAAACGGTGGTAAGGAACAGGTTAGTTAGCGAGCACGGTATCCAGGCTGGTGTGCCTGACGACCTTGCTCTGACGGAACTGCGACCAGGGTAAGTGGGTTTCGCAGTTACAGGCCTCGCGAACGACATTGATGCTGCTGCCGGGGAAGCGCTTGGATAGCCCGGTGACAGTATCAAGGACACATTCATGGGTGTTGACCCCACAGGCGAAGAAGCGTCCGGCAGGAAGTTCCCGACGACGAACAACCTCTTCTACCTCGGCAGAGCCGTCCCAGGTGCGCTTGCTCTTAATAGAGCAGAGAGACTCTCCAGCCGCACCGGCTTCCTCGACCACTTGCATGAGTCGAGGGAGAGTCTCTCCCCAGCCACGATGCTCCAGGAAGACAACCGCCAGGTTGTTAGCCAGAGCCCATCGCAGCAACTGCACAGCACCGTCGACAGTGGTCTCTCGACGAGTAGCCGGAAAAAACACTTGCATGTCCACCACCACCAGAGTCGCCTTTGCAGGGACAATCACCGATGGAGCGGACGAGGCAAAGTCGGGGTGGGAGAGCCTCCACCTCAAGTCTTCGTAGAGCAACATTTCTACCTCGCTTTCAGAGATTTGAACTCGGCAAAAAAGCTTCTCCCTCCCAGTTTCACTGCACACTTTCGACGAACCGGTCCAGAACAAAACACCGTGGTGTCTGTTTGGAGCGGCACTGAAAGCAATGCAGATGTTTGTTGCTGGAAATCGACCTCAGAGTCGAAAAGAGAAAAGATAAATTCAGTCTAGAGAAAAAACTTCAAGATAAGCAATCGGAACATATTTGTCTCTATAGAACAGCAAAGTAATAAAAGTCAGTACAGGCAAGGATTTATAGACTCCGGCCTGACAAGAGCAATATCACTAGACTGAGATTTAATACTCTCAGCGGTATCAAGAAGCTAGCGCAGCTTCACCCAGCGATATCGCCAGGAGTAGAAAGTCAAGATTAAGCCGAATCCGAGAGCCTTTCCGAGATTCCATCAAAGTAACAGGTAACGAACTCTTATTGTTCATGAAGAGTAAATGAAAAGAACTGCGTAACAGAGGTTTCGAAGAGCAATATAGAACAGCTAAGTTGATGTCATACCCTTTTTCCCTGATTCTGTCGGTAACAACCAAAACCTCCTTCTGATTTTCTCGTTTTCGAATTGTCCTGAGTTCTCTTTTCTGGAGAACCCGGGCAAGACTCACATTTTCCCGAAGCCTGAAGAAAGAAGAACAATAATAATGACAAAGCCCCTCGGGACCCTCGTGACCGTCGAGTCACTCAAGACAGAAGATGACGCCTTCGAACTTGTCCAGGCCGCCTGGAATGCCGCCGACTTTGCTGCTTGCCATCGCTCCAACTTTCCGGTCGGATCTGCGGTGCTGGCATACAAAGAAAACGTCGGCTTCCAGATTTTCTCCGGCTGCAATGTCGAGAATCGCTTCTTCCCTGCAACAATTTGTGCCGAGCGCAATGCCGTGACCACTGCCATCGCCCGTGGTTACAACAGCATCCTCAAGGTCGCGATCGCGTGCAAGAAAATTCCCGGCGGAAACTCCTGCGGACTCTGTCGGCAGGTCCTGACCGAATGGGGATTGGATGCGGTCGTCTACAACGTGGTCGACAGCGATCTCAATGTCCGACGATTTCAGGTCAAAGACCTGCTGCCGGCAGCCCCTGGCCCGGTCAGAAACTATCCCGGTCTGGAAAAGGCCGAGCGAACGCTGATCCGCAAACTTCTGGACCGCAAAAGACACTGCCACACACCCTACTCCGGTCAAGTGGCCACGGCTGTCTTCAGCGCCTGCAATGAAGGCGGACGGCGGCGAAACTTTTATGGTGTTACCGACGACAACGCCAGTTACGGCGGCTCCACCAGTGCAGAAGTAGCAGCAATGACCGCGGCCAGAAGCAACGGTTATGTCTACGATGCACGTCTGATGGTGAACTGCGGGACTGATTTGAAAGGTCCCAATCCCCTCGACGGTGAGAGCCTGCAGAAGCTTCGAGAATTCGGCCCGAACGTCCCGACCACCCTGGTCAACGACTTCGGCGACACAGTTTACACCAGTCTGGCCGAGCTTTTGCCGGACTCATTCGGCCCCGATTCTCTCTAAATCCAACCTCAACGAAACGGAAGATTGCATGACTGAAAGTGCGAACCAGAGCGAGCAGCTCGACGAAACGCAAGCCAGCCCCGAAGCGGCACGAACCCAACTTCTGGCACTGCGGGGCAAGGCAGAGATGCTGGTCTTGCAGGGAGCAAGGGCGCTGGAGCTTCTCTGTCACGGGCGCTATCAAAACAGCCTGCGCTTCGAGACTCCCAACGCCCCGAAACTGATCGCCGACAACACGGCACGGCTCACGACACTGGCTGGTGAGCTGGAGAATCAGGCTGCCGTTCTTTCCGAGGCGGTCTCGTCCTATGACGGACCCGTCGATGAGCTTCTCAAGGAAGAGATCGAAGATCACATCGCTCGCCAGGTCCACTTCGCCCGCATCGTCGGCAAGTGGCGCGGAGAGCTGGAGCGCTAGATACAGGAGCGTTCCTGATAGCTAGCGCTTCGACTGTGAACTGAGTGTTTTTGATCCGGACTGGAACTCTCCAGACCCCGGATCTTTTTTTAAATCGTCATTATACTATCTGTTATAGTTTTTTCGAGCAAAAAAAATGATGGCTGCCCGGAGGGGGCAGCCATCAAGGTGAGGAAGCAGGCGGTTAAGCCCTTTCCCTCGCAGCAGTCAAGCCTCGCTATGCTTCGGCTTCACTGAAGGCTTAGTGCTCATCCAGGATGAACTCCGCCACCACCGCCGCATGGTCCGAGCCCGGGTACTTGTCGTCCGTCGCGAAGGCGATCGACTCGTCCTTGAGGGTCTCGTTGAGCACATGGGTGGTGTTGGTGTAGTAGTGGAGCAGAGCCTGGGAGATCATCAGGTGGTCGAACATGCGCCCCTGCCCATGATGCAGGATGGAA
Organism: Candidatus Obscuribacterales bacterium; assembly: GCA_020634035.1. Classification (GTDB taxonomy): domain Bacteria; phylum Cyanobacteriota; class Vampirovibrionia; order Obscuribacterales; family Obscuribacteraceae; genus RI-106. Next base: position 157,869 of record JACKCM010000001.1, read on the forward strand.
TAGCGCGCGTCGCCGGCCACCGAAGTCTCGCAGGGGATGAGCTCCCGGGGGATAAGGTCCGGGTTGCCGTGCTCTTCGACCATGCCGCGAATCATCTTCACGGGCACCTCGTCGAAGTCAGCGTTGAAGTCGCCGCAGACGACCACGAGAGACTCGATGTCCTTGTCGAACAGAGTGTCGACGAAGGCACGGGTCTCGGCCGCCTGACCGACACGCTTCATCGAGGACAGGAAAGCGCCCTCGCCGGCAGCAGCGTTGTTCGCCCAGGTGAAGCGGTCAACCTTCCCGCCCGGGATGGGCGTGGGAAGCTTGGACTTCAGATGGACGTTCACCACGTTCAGGATCTGACCGTCGGGCAGCTCGATCTCCACGTGGAGGATCGGGCGTTCCCAGGTCACCGGCTCTGCCTTTGCCTGCGGCGGGTTGGCCGTCTGCATCTGGTAGACCGGAGAAGGGAAGTAGTCGTGCAGAATCTGCCGACTGGACTTGATGGGGAACCTCGAAAGGACCACCAGGTTGCGGTAGACCATGGCCGACTTGCTCTTGGGCGAAGCCGTGGTGTGGGCCATGTGGAACTTCTCGTAGCGCGTCCCCTTAAGGAGTTCCCGGAGAGCTTCCAGTTGGTACGAACGACCAACCTTCTGCCCGTGCACCTCCTGGAGGCAGATCACGTCTGCCCGCAGTCGGTGAAGCTGAGGACTGAGAACGGCGATACGCTCGGCGAGCGTCGGGCGCGCGTTCGGGTCCTTCGGCATGTCCAGGTTCTCAACGTTAAAGGTCGCAATTCTAAGCGTAGTCATGATTCATCTCCTTAAGCTAAGATTTGCTAGCTCCCTATCAATCAAGAATCTGGCCTACGACACAACTCACCCGACCGGAAGGTCAGATGAAAAAGCCATTGATTGAAGCAGAAAGCTGGTTTTGGTTAAAGGTTGCCCTTCCCGTGTCGTTTGGTTTTGAAAGACATACCTTTTGCTACCAGAAGCTATATTTAGATAACAATATGGATCTTGAATCAAGATCTATTTAGCGAAGTTAGCAGACCGGCTTAATCTTGCTCCTCGCTGACCAGCAAAACCATTGCGGCGCTTGACAAGCTAGCACAAACCCAGCCGGACAATCACCCCAGACTACCCCAATATTAAGTCCTCGCTAAGTTGGCCAGCCCGTTTAATCTAAGCCCAATTTCTTCTATTACTCACTCAGGAAAATTGGCGATTTGTGATTCGCCGGTCGCTATCAGTTTTTGGCTTTTGGTTTTTCGTCTTTTGTCTTTCGCCTTTTGATCACATGCATGATCATTGCCTGATCGCTGGCAACTTCTTTGTTGCAAACCTAAATTCGAAGGCTCAGGACAAAACATCAGCCATGACCCAACCAACATTCGGCTTGACTCGACCAACATTGAATCGCGCCCAGCTCAAGAATTTCGTCTCAAATTTCCTGAGCTCTAGCAATTTACTGCGCCTTATAGTTATTTCTCTACAAAGGAAAGAAAACGGGAGACGCCACGATCAAGGATCAACGATCCATGATGGCGACCTCCCGTTCTCGTATCCGGACAAATCAAATCTAATTGAATCGAATCAATTCACCTCAGCCGGCGGCGCCGACAAGGTCCCAGGAACGACGCCAGTTCTTCTCCCGGGTCGGACATTCCGCCCAGTAAACCTCGTAAGACCGATCACTGGCGGCAGGCACACAGCAGCGCATCGGAATCTCGAAGAGGCTGCTGCGATCAGAGCCGGTCAGGGGAGCCTTGCCGAACTGGTCGAGCCTGCGGTTGATCTCGGCAAAAGTGATGCGGTTGTTGTGGTCCTCGCCGGTCTGCAGTATCAACCGGCCCTTCTCTTTGGCTCTGGCTAGCGCAATCAGAGCCGCACTGTGGAGCGGATCGTCGATATGGTTGGCAGCGTTGATCTCGGCCTGGGTGCAGCAGATGATGGCGTTTTCGAGGTCCTCGATAGCCACTCGTCGGGTGACCAGGGCATGAAGAACCGCAGCGAACGAGAGAAAGAGCTTTTCGATTTTCATTTTGGATTCCGGTAATTTAAAGGAGACGGACAGAATCGGCAACACCGAAGCAGCTCTGCTCAGTCGAAAGAGCAACTTCAGCACCCATCAAAAAATCAGAATTTCGTAATTGCAGTATCTATGGGTATCGGGTTAGAGATAGCTTCCTCAAGATAGAGAAAAAAGACTGTATCTTTGAAGATGAACAGTTTTAGAAGCTGAGACAAGGTCTGAAGTTAAGATCTAAAAGCACCGGAAAGGATAAATCTGCCGCAATCTGCCGGAATAGCGTCCACTTCAATACAGCGCAAATCCACTAGCGTCGCTGCTTCTAACGATATACCGAAATATCTAAGCCCGGACCTAATTCTCGCTTTTCTTTTCTCTATTCTCTTCATTGCGGACATAGAGCACCGTGGTCGAATCAGAATAAACCTCTTTCCACCCGGGCATTTTCTTTAGCGCTTTGTGCAGATTCTGCTTCTTGCGGAGCACCACCCAGTCAAAGTCATACTTTGCAAAAAGATCTCTCCAGCCAGACTGACAGTTAGCCATACGATAATAGTCACTGACCAGTGGCTCACCATACATGTCATATCTAGTATCGATGAAGACTTTTGGTCTGTAGTTCACTTTTTCTACGCGCCAGGGATCCTCAGCAAGAGAGGAACGGGCATCGGTCTGCAGATGCCAGATGATCATGTCGCCTATCTGTGGATCGTTGAAAACCCTGCCGAGATCCTTTTCTTGTGAGCCTATAAAAGCGATCAATTTCTGGGGTGATGAGAACGCACCACTTTTCTGGGGAATAACAGGCTGCTGTATTCTAGCGGCGGTGAGATAGACTCCAAGAAGCGAAAAGCCCAGACAGAGAGTCGCCCAGGCGCCTCCTTTGATCAACTCGCTCAGCTTGTGGTCGGCTTTGTGCAGCAGGGTATCGTGCTCATCATGATGCTCGCCGGCTTCCCAGAAAGGCACCCCTGTGTGCCTCAAGAGCCAGGCTGCTTCACAGACAAGAAATAGAGTATCGAAAGGAATTACCCGTCGACTGACTATACCGCCACCAATAGCAGTGACAGTGGCAAGGATCGTGAACAGCCAGGATCTCGGTAGATGGCGTCGTTTGATCCAAAAAAGAATATTTCTGACCAGAATAGCAAGGACGCTTGCCGAGACAATAAAAAATGGATAGTAGGTCCATTCGGTCAAATCTTTGGCAGAGATTGGCTGAAGCTCGATGATATAACGATTGAGAGGCGAGAAGAACAGATCGGGCATATAGGCCCATAGCCCAAAGCCATGGGGATTGATTAGAGATATCCCGAAGGCGGACATTAGAGAAAGCCAGGCAAAAGCCTCATACTTACCCGGCTTCTCTCGGTGAATCAGACACTCCAGACTGATTGCCAGGGTAAAGATGCCCAGGCCCAGAAAAGCGTAAGCGAAGCCGGTATGCATGTTGGCCCATACAAGAACAATTAAAGGAATCAGAAAGATTGAGGGGCTTGCATTTCTGGTGGTTTCGAAAACATATCTGTACCCGGCCAGAATATAGAGAGTCAGTGCCCACCAGAAATAAGAGAAGACTTCAGGTCTTGCCAGAAAATGGAAGCAGCAGGCCACAACGCCGAAAACCGTCATCAACCCACCGACCATAATCGAACTCTTCAAGCGTTGATAGATAATCAAAGGCATGACTATCAATGCTGATACCAGCACGAAACAACAGGTTGCTACCAGGCCGTATCCGGCTCCGACCATGTAAGAGAGATAAAAAACGACTTCAGAAAGCCATTGATAAGCGATAAAGACTCTGCCATCGCCGGCAGTGGCTGCCTTCCCGACAATAGCTGCATAGTCAATAGCTCCGCTGGGTCCCAGACAGGCAAAAGTATAAGAGAAGGGATCAGAGAAGGGTACGCTTCGAGCATCGATAATCTGCTTACCCAGGGCAAGCAACCAGCAGGTGTCCGGATCATGGAGAGAGACTCCGGCGACGAAAGCCCCACAGATAAACGAGAAGAGCACCAGCATGGCCATGCAGAAGCGAGCTATTAAAGAAGCTTTTACACCCTGTAAATTGTCGCCATCGGACATCTAGCGCTCCTTCGAGTACCGCGGTAAAACCCGAATCTAAAGACCTATTCCCATTCGATAGTGGACGGTGGCTTGGAGGTAATGTCGTAGGCGACTCTGTTGATGCCAGGCACTTCGTTGACGATCCGGCTGGAGAGAATCTCGAGAAAGTCATAGGGAAGGCGCGCCCAGTCGGCAGTCATACCGTCTTCGCTGGTCACCGCCCGAATCACTATCGGATTTTGATAGGTGCGTTTGTCTCCCATAACACCTACTGATTTTACCGGTAAAAGCACTCCGAAAACCTGCCAGATTTCGCGATAAAGTTTGTGCTTTTTGCATTCCTCACGGATGATCCAGTCGGCTTCACGCAGGGTGGCCAGACGCTCTTTGGTGACTTCTCCGATGACACGAATAGCCAGACCCGGTCCCGGAAAAGGATGCCGCCTGACGATACCGTCGGGAACACCAAGCTCTTTTGCCGCCAGGCGAACTTCGTCCTTGAATAATTTATTGAAAGGCTCCACCAGCTTGAATTTCAAATCTTCCGGCAGTCCGCCTACATTGTGGTGCGATTTGATTTTCACTGCGATGCGCTCGCCGGTCTTGGGGTCGATTTGATGACCGGAGGACTCGATCACATCGGGATAAAGAGTCCCCTGGGCAAGATAATCGAAAGGTCCCAGACGCGTCGACTCTTCTTCGAAAACTCTGATGAATTCATTGCCGATGATCTTTCTTTTGTCCTCGGGGTCAGTGACACCCTTGAGCTTTTCAAGAAAACGATCCCGGGCTTTTATGAAATGCACATGAATATTGAATTCGTTCTCGAATTTTTCTACCAGCCATTCAGGTTCATTCTTACGCATGAAACCCTGGTCGATGAACATGCAGGTCAGATTGTCTCCAATAGCCTTGTGCAAGAGGAAAGCCAGGGTAGAGCTGTCGACACCGCCGGAAAGCGCAAGAAGAACACGTTTGTCTCCAACTCTCTCCCTGACTTCTTGAATGGCCTGGTCGACGAATTTGTCCATGGTCCAGGACTGGGAACACTTGCAAACTTTACTGACGAAGTTCTCGATGATCTTCTGCCCGTCCTGGGTGTGCACGACTTCCGGATGGAACTGCACTCCATAATAGCCTCTCTCATCATCAGAAATAGCAGCCACCGGTGTGTTGGCGGTCTTGGCACTGACCCTGAAACCGGGAGGAAGTTTAGAGACACTGTCTCCATGACTCATCCAGCTATTGATGGCAGGCTCGACTCCTTCAAACAAAGTGTCATGTTCTACCACCGTCAATAGTGCTCTGCCATATTCACTCTCTTTGGCAGGAGTGACATCACCATCAAGATCCCGAGCCATCAACTGCATGCCATAGCAGACACCCAGCACCGGCAATCCCAGAGTCCAGATATCTTTGTCAAGGCGCGGCGCGCCTTCGTCATAACAGCTATTCGGACCGCCGGAGAGAATTATTCCCTTGGGATTCAGACGCTTCAGCTCTTCGGCTGAAACGCTGAAGGGCATTAATTCGGAATAGGTCGATGCCTCCCGAACCCTTCTTGCAATCAACTGAGAATACTGTGAACCGAAATCAAGAATAGCTATACTATCCTCAAGACAGTTGTCCGGCAGCTTTTTCAAGCCCTCTTTAGTTTGAGCGGATGTCACAAGCTCTCTCCCTCTGCCAAGCCAGTAAAACAGCTCCTATTATCCCGCTAATTAAGGAAAATCTGGGTTCTTGAAGAGTAAATTCGGCAACAATCTTATTCTAATAACAGGCGCGACAGGCGACAAAAGAGGCAATGGTGGAACCGGTGCATAATTTAAACCACTTTCAAGATGAAGAGAGTCACTATCTACCGAACTTTCATTCGGTAACCGAGCAGATTTTTCGCGGCGGTCAACCGTCGGAAGAAGGGCTCGATCTTCTCAAACAAAAGGGCATAGCAACCATAATCAATCTTCGCGAAGAGACTACCGCAATTGAAGCCGAAAGAGCCTACGTCCAGTCTATCGGTCTGCATTACATCTCGATTCCGCTCAGGCCTTTTGATATCCCGACCACCGAGAGCATCGAAAAATTTCTGATTCTGATACACGAAAAGAAGCACCAACCGTTCTTCATACATTGTCTGCATGGCATGGACAGAACCGGTCTGCTGGTCGGTTTATACCGCCTGAAGTATTCGGACTGGACCTACGAGAGCACCTTGGAAGAGATGCTCGCCCTGGGATTTCATCAGGCTTTTAAGAATCTGAGTTCGGTACTGGATAGCTATGCAATGAAGTGGGGCAAGCTTGAGACCGGTTGCCAAGATTCTCTATAAGCATATCCAGCAAATATACCGCTCTAGCTAAGCTGCGCGAGCAAAGCCGCTTACTGAAGAGGCTTTATCTAACCTTCATGTTTACAATCTGACAGCCATTCTCCTGAAAACCTTTGACGTCAACAGACATTCAAAGAAGCATCCTCATTAAGAGAGAAATAGCGAGATTGGAATACAGGTAAGCACACCTAATAGACTCGAAGCACCCTATCTGTCTTTTATTTTTGAGAAGCCGAAGCCCAGAACCTTAGTTACGAAAACCGTTCATGAAATATCCACACCTGATTATGCAGGTAGGGAATGCTCGGGCTCTGGCTTGTATCTCCGGAATTTCGGACTTTCCACCTCGGAAGTCCAATCGAACCGTAATCTGAAATCGAGGACAAATCTATAATGTCAAGCAAACCGAAAGCTGAACAGCACGTCGTCTCCGAAACCCCGTCCACCATCGAACTGACCGCCTATCAGCACGGCCCGGCCGTGATTCGAGAGAGCCGCCAGGTTTCTCTGGACAAGGGACGTTCGACGCTCCAGCTCGACAGCCTGCCGCTCCAGTTCGTTCCGGGCAGCCTCACCGTGGTCTCCGCCACCGGCGAAGGCAAGTTCAAGATGATCTCGACTTCGTTCCGGGACGCCAACCTCTCGGTCCAGGCGATTCTCGCGAAGGCAGTCGGCAGCCACGTGGTCCTGCGTGAAGACACCCATCGCGGCATCGTCGATCACACCGGCAAGCTTCTCTACATCGTCGACGGTCGCACCGCCGTCCTGCAAGAGAGCGATGATGCCAAAGGCGTGATCCTCGTCCCCCTGACCAACAAGATCGAGCTCACCGACGGTCTGCCCGAAGGGCTCTCCTCGCTCGCCTCTCTGGTCATGGACGTCGAAGCCGCCGCCCGCGGCGATTATGCCCTGAACACCCTCTACGAGGCCGGCGGCCTGAACTGGCGCCCCTGGTACGAAGCGTTCTACGACCACAAGGCCGGCAAGCTCACCCGCTTCGCCTGCTATGTCGAACTCACCAACGAAAGCGGAACGGATTTCAGCGATGCTGGCATCAAGCTGATCGCCGGCGTCAACCATTCGGTCAACGCACAGCCCAAGGCTCGCGGCGTCCGCATGGCAGCCCTCGAATCGGCAATGCCGATGGCTGCCACCGCCGGCGGCGCCAGCTTCGACTATGAATCCGCCGATGTCGAGAAGGTGGGCGAGCAGAAGATGTACACCCTGCCCGACCGCATCACCCTCGAGAACGGCGAAACCCAGAACCCGGCTCTGCTCTTCGCCGGTGACATCCCGGTCACCCGCGAGTATCACCTGGACGCCGGCTACTACAACACGCGCCGCCAGGTCAGCGAAGACGACCTGCCCAAGCTGCCGGTCAAGGTGAAGCTGCGCCTCAAGAACGACGCCGCCAGCAACCTGGGCACCGCCCTGCCTCCCGGCCAGGTCCGCATCCTCGAGCCCGATAGCTCCGGTCAACTCCAGAAGACCGACAGCTCTTCGGTACGCGGGCATATCTCCCGCAACGAGAAGTTCGTGCTCGAGCTCGGCAACCCCGCCCGCGACATCAAGGCGACGCGCGAGCTGACCTTCCAGCACATCGATCCGGAGCCGGAGAAGACCGAGGACGACGCCGTCGCCGAAGGTCCGCATCCCGTGCGTCCCACGGTCGCCATGCCGACCATGGCCATGACCGCTGCCGTCGAAGGCTCCGGCGAAGAGCCGACGGAAGACGAGAAGGTCGAAGCGCCGCGCTTCCAGGAAGAAGAGCGCATGGTGCGCCTCTTCAACTATGGCGACGAAGTCGCCGTGGTCCTCGTCCACGAGTACATCCCGCTCAACGCGGAATTCCTCCACGACGACACCGGCTTCTCGCGCTTCAGCGAAGCCAGCCAGAACGGCGCCTTCGAAGTGACCGTTCCCGGCGGCGACGAGAACGAGCCCGGCGAGACCACGATCACCTACCGGATCAAGTGGCAGCTCAACTGAGCCGGTAGATAAACCCGGTTCCGAGCAAGAGATTTGATCTGAATTTGATCTGAGTTTATGAGAGCCGCTCACAAGACCTTACCGGTCCGAGCGGCTCTTCTTTTTATTCACATTTTACTATTGCCTATAGTATTTTAGGTCAAAAACCAGGACCCTGGCGCTATTTGCCAGAACGATCGAAAAAAGCTATTATTAAACCAGTGGTCTAACCTGCGGTCGAAGACAAAACAGATGAGCATGAAAAACACAACAAAACAAAAGCCGGAAACGAATTTGAACATCAATTCGGCATCAACCCTGGATCTGATTGCCGAGCAATGGTATCCAATCTGCTTGAGCGCCTCCCTGAAGAACAAGCCCCAGAGCCTGCGGCGTCTTGGTCAAGACCTGGTGCTCTGGCGAGACGAAAGTGGCGCAGCATGCTGTGCCCCGGCGGCATGCCCCCACCGAGGCGCCGACCTCGGTATGGGCCGAATTGAGAACGGAGAGCTTCAATGCAAATACCATGGTTTTTGTTTCGACCGAAACGGACGCTGTACCAAAACACCCTGCGAAGGCAGCCGAGCAGAGATTCCAAACAGTCTCGACCTGCAAATGATCCCGGTTGAAGAGAAAGATGATTTCATCTGGTTCTACTACGGAAAGAATAAGAATCGTCCTCAGATCCCACATATCAAAGGCATCACCGGAGGCTGGAGAGACGCTCTCACCTGTGAATTCACCTGGGATATCAGCCTGAGCCGGGTGATGGAAGGCATGATGGACCTTCATCATCTGCCTTTCGCTCATCGCCCCTGGTTTCCACCTGGCTGGACCAGGCTCGACCCTTATAAAGTAAGAGTCGAAGACGGAGTGATCTATACCCGGGGCATACTCCGGAAAGAAGAAGAAAAAGGAGGCATCAAAGCCTTTATGAATGTCGGCTTTCCCAGCCTGCTTCATATTGCCATGGGCAATGGAGCCGATATCGACGATGACACCATATCCGGTTTCGAGATGCTGGGCACATGCACCCCCATCGATCAGCACCGAACCTGGATCGCCGTCTACTATCGCCAATCTTATGTCCGAATACCACTTTTTGACCGGTTATTCAACCTGATTGCCCTGCAGTTTGATTTGAAACTTATCCAGCCTGATGACTACAGGCTGCTAAAATCAAGTAGTCCCTCCTCCTCCGGATCAGGGTCCAGTCACCTGGTCAGGGCTGACCGGGGTATTGCCGAATGGCACAGGCTCCAGAAAAAAGCCCTGGAATCGAATTGCTTGCAAAATGCCGAGACCGAGATTCAAAAAACTGGATAAAGAGAAGCAGAAGCTCATCCTTGATGTAGCTTCAGAAGAATTTGCCGCCCACGGCTTCGAAAACGCTTCTTACAACGCCATCATAGAAAAGTGCAAACTCTCCAAAGGAGTAATGTATTACTACTTTGACGATAAGCTAGATCTATTTCAGACCATTCTCTCCGAAGCTAATCAGTCTTATCTCGATTACATAGGCCAGTGGAAAAACTGTTCAAATAAAGACGAATTCTGGGCCCAGATCAAAGAGATTTTCTATCAGTCCATGGCATTTTTCGAAGAGGATCCAAGGGCGGCAAGACTGGTGGCCATGTCCATGAAACATCCTGAGATCCTCTCTAGAACTTACGAACAGCTGGAAGCGCTCTCTTCTTCGTGGTTTATACGAGTAATCTCCGAGGGTCAACAACTGGGAGCAGTTCGCGATGATATTCCTATGGATTATTTACTGAGACTGATCTTCGGCATGGGACAGGCATCGGACCAGTGGATGCTTTCCAAATGGCAAGAATCCTCTCTATCAGACCTGATGAAGGACGCGGAGCTTGTCTTCAAAATATTTAGAGAGTTTCTAGACCCGGCCTGAATCAAATCGATTCGAATCGAAGCAGAAGAGTTGACGCCTCGTTCTCAAGTTGGGAAGATCTAAAATCGACTCGCGCTGAGTCCTCTCTAACGGTTGAGGAGCTGATCACCATGGACCTCTATAAAAACAAGAAAACCATCACATCAATGACCCTGGCATTCGCTCTTCTGGCAAGTGCAGGCCTCTCGCCATGCCTGGTCAAACCGGTATTCGCCCAGGCGACATTGCAGGCCAGTAGCGCCATTGAAGGGACAAAATCAGCCCTTTCCGATTTCGACGGCAAGCTCGAATTTCCTATGTCTGAAAGCGAAAGAAGCGAGAGTCAGGCAGAAGTAAACAGTTTTCGCACATCGTTCAAAACACCATCTCCCACTTCTCTCTCGGCAGATCAAGTAAATAGTGCTGCCGAGGCAGCTCTGACGGCGGCAAAAGCAGCCGGCCAAGAAGCGACAAGCGGAGACCGCAAAGTAGCAATCAAAAAATTTACCGAGGCCAGAATAGCTCTGTTGAAGGCTCGGGCTCTTCTAACCGCCTTTGAAAGTCTACCAACCGGCAAAAGCAGCCCCCAGCTCAGCGCCGGAGCCAGAAAAGATGATCAGTTGCTGGAAGCCAGAAGAGCCACTAGCGGCTTCAATTCTGGCATTCCAAACAGCAGCGTCGGCGACGGCAGTTCCTCTGTGCATATAGGACCCACCGGTATTAGAGTGCTGGAACAATCCTCTAGCGGAGTCAATCGCACCGACGTCAACATCAGCCCCGGCAGCATTTCGGTGCGTGACTCGGGCACTCCCGGATTCGGCAGCACCACCACTATCGATATCAATTCGCTTACAGGCCAGGCACCGAATGGCAGTTTGGGCCAGGCGATCAACAACCTGGTTAGCGGCACAGTCAATTCGGCACTGGGAACCGCCCAGACAGCCACTTCAACTGCACTTGGCGTTGCCGGTTTCAATACTTCCGGCGCCACCACCGGTAACACTGTCACGGTCACCGGCTCGTATCAAGAGAGAAGCTTGAATCTCAAAGGACAGAATCTGGTCATAACCGGACACCACAACAACCTGCATATCACAGGTTTTTGCAATTCGATTTCAGTGACCGGCCATGACAATGTTTCCACTCTCGACCTGGTCAACAATATCTCGGTGACAGGTCATGACAACCGGGTTCTCTGGAGAAATGGCCCCAACGGAGCACAACCCGGAACCAGTTTACTCGGCAGCCGAAACCAGATTTCCAGGATTCATTAACTAGTTTATAAGAGGCCTTGCGCTAGCTTCCCAAATTTCTTCGGCATCGAAATACGTTGCCGAAAAGCCGGGCACACAAACCTACTGACATCCGAAGCTGACATCTAAAATCGAAACTCGTCCAAAGAGCTATGATTCAGAGATCTAGAAACTCATAGAACCTTAGATATTAAGAATCAATATCCCTTGCTCTTGATTATTTCAATAGATTAGAAAGAGTTGTCTATCCCGTCTCCAAACCAAGGCAAGTTTTTCTCGACCCGAGCAATCAATTCCTCATCCCTACGCCTGTCGCATCGATTCACCAGAAGACCATGTCTTCCGGATGATTACGTCCAGGCTAAATGCAGACCGCCATTGCGATCCCGAGGAGATTGTTTCAGGAAGAGTTAGCTTACCGGTTAGAGACAGGGAAGATTCGAGGGGAGAGAACCGGCTTATCGAGCGGAACTCTCCAGCTCACACGTAAGAAATATTCTATTTCTATCAACCACCAACAAACTCAATACGAGGTGTGTATGACAGAAGACACCATTCTGATGGGCTGTTCATGCGGAAGTTCAGGAGGCTGTTCCACCACTGGTTGCACCGGTGATGCCACCACCTGCTCTGCCGATCCCTGCTGCAGAAAAGGCGATGCTGATTCCGGCGCCGACAACGATACCGATACCAGGACCGACTCCGAAGCGAAGAGCTGCCCCAATTGCGGCTCCGAACTGAAGAGCGGTTTGAAGTACACGGACATCTGCCTCGAATGCGAACCGGCTTACAAGGCTCGCTGCGGCGGCTGCCAGCGCATCCTCTGGGATTGCATGTGCATCAAGCCGCATACCTGGGAATGATCCGCATGTTTTGATTGAAGAGCGAATCGAATCGATTTGATTCTATTCGTTTTGACTTGATTCGCTCGCCGAGATGAGGGTGTGGTCCCCGGTATTAACTGATTTCAGTTCACCGGGGATCCACCTTCTTCTCATTTTTTTGAATGACCATAGCCTCTCTTTCTTTTTCAAAACACATATTTTACTATCTTTTATAGTTTGTAGACAACAAAAACGAAACGAGCTGGAAGAGCTCGGGTCGAAACCCGAGTCTTCCAGCCGTATTTCCATGGCGTCATCAGTCCGACGGCCTTAACCGACGGGCTGTTGACGTCAATCAGAGCATTCAGGCGGCTTCGGCGGCGATCCGATCAGCGTCGGCGAGCTTCGCCTCGGCTTTGTCCAGAAGGCCTTCGATCACCGGGATCATCGTGGTGCAGGTCTCGTAGATGAAGGGCTGAATCGCGTCGGGCTCGACGCCGAACTGCTCGGCCATCATCTCGGCGACGCCCTCGGCCAGCTCGATGAGAGCCTCGAAGAGGCCACCTTCGGCGCCGTCGGCGTCGGAGTCGGCGTCATCGGATTCGTCGACTTCGGGCCTGGAGAGATACTGCAGGCTCTCGCCCAGCTGTTCGGCCATGGCGTAGGCCTGCTTGGCCATGGCGAAGGCGACCAGACGGGCGGCCTGGGCAGCGGCCGGTCCTTCGGCGAGCTTGTCGTTGAGAACGGTCTGAATCGCTTCGATACGGCTCGCGATGGCATCGTTGCTGGACTGCATCTCGGCAAGGGTCATGGCGGTGGCGTTGTCGGTCACGGTTGTGTCTCCACGATTGGGTTTTGGAAAGCTTTCCATCACGAATTCTTGTATACCGCACATAGACCTGAGACCCCGCCTGGAGATATTCCAGAGAAGTGCGACGGAGGCTCTTGTATTTGCTAGGTCTTGAGCGGTTTGATCAGATTCGAGTCGATTCCGATAAGAAGGTGATGAAAAGCTATCTCCTTCTTACACGGACTCTATTACTGAGCCAATAAAGGCTTGTAAAAGCATCCACTTTACAACCGTTTACCGCCCGGACGACAGTCTTTTCGACAAGATTCCAGCCCGGAGACTGGCCGAAATCTTTTCCTGCCTATAGCTAGCGCTAGCGTCTAAGAAAACACTGCCAGCCTTGCAAAATCAGGCAATTTTTAAAGAACAATGTTTTCTGTCATCAGCGACCAGCTCGATAAAGTCCTGAAAGAGCCTCTCCATGCAGGAGCGATCGCCCGGGTCCACCTGACCGGCTGCCTGCCTGGGGTGACCACCTTTGCCGTACTTCCTGGCCAGCGGTCTTAAATCGACACAGGGATCGGAAGAACGGAAAGAGACATAACCATCACCTCTTACCGTGCAGGAATGCCGGCTGTAATAGGTAAGCTGGCCGGAAACCGCCCGATGCAAAACCGGGTCGGCATCGGCAAGAACGGCAAATGCCAGCTCTCCGTCCTCGCTGAAGCGAATGTCGGCATTCTTCAGAGCATAAAGACTGCGTGGCTCTTTATGGTCTATAAGACGAGCTTGATAGTACTCGAGAAGCTCATCGGTCAAGCCGTGCTCAGTCAATGCGGCAAGATATCTGGCTGCCCTGGCCGGCTGATTTTGCCGCAGCCAGTAAGTATCGGTAAGAATAGAGACTGCCAGAATCGGCTCATAGATACCGAAACGCTCCATCAAGAGACAACCTGCCGACGGGGCGCTTTTTAAATAAGCCTCGTCGTCATCCCTGAATTCATCGCCATGGTGATCGATGGTATAAACAGGCACCGCCCCCGGATTAAAACCGATGCGCTCGGGTCTGCCGTCCACCACCACGATCTCATCGGGTACCCAGGACAAAAGCAGGGTCTGATAGGCGACTTCGAGATTGTCACAGGTAAGACCCGGGCCGACAATACTGAGCATAGAAGGATGCAGCTCTGCTTCAGTCAGGATCCAGTCTAGAGTACGGAACATACTGCGGGTCGGCAAAGTATAGGCTTCTTTGCCGCTTTTGCGAAGGTAATGAATCAACGCCCTGGTTGAAGCAACAGAGTCTCCATCCACCGGTTGCTCGGGACCGACCACCAGAGTTCTTTTGGCCCAATGCCGACGACTTAGTTTACGATCTAAAACCTGTATTGCTTTCTTTATCAAGGTTTTCATGGCACTGCTCCTTTGTGAGCCGGCTTTGGTGAAGTGAAGGCGAGCGATAGCTCAGCATCGTGATGCCGGCCATACTTCGCCCCTTTACCTACTTTCAGCCGTTTGTTGGATAAATTGCTTCTCTTGTCCGGAATGAATTGAAGAGTTACTGATACTTCCAGACTAGAGACCGTTCAGCGTTTGTCCAAGAAGAGAACGAATTAAATCTCCTGGATAGAAGCATTTCTACCTGGCTCACCTCTATTTAATAGATTGTGCGAGAGTTCACGCGAACCGTGAAGATCAGACCCCGCCTCGAAGCGCCATCGCTTTGGCTACTCTATCCAGGGCGATCATATAAGCGGACTCTCGATAGCTGGTCTGATGCTCTTTAGAGTGGGCAGAAACCTGACTGTAGGCTTTAACCATAATCTGTTCGAGCTCAGAGCGAACCCGTTCAAGATCCCAGTAATGGTTCTGCAGGTTTTGCACCCATTCGAAATAAGAGACGATCACACCGCCTGCATTGGCCAGAATATCCGGCACAACAAAAACGCCTTTCTCTTTCAGAATCTTATCGGCTTCGGCCTGGGTACAGTCGTTGGCGCCTTCTGAAATAATCCTGGCTTTGATCTTGTCTACGTTCCTGGTGTTGATGGCATTTTCCAGAGCAGCCGGAATGAGGATATCGCAATCCTGCTCGAGCAGCTCCTCGTTGGTCATCCAATCTGCTCCGGCAAAGCCTTTTAGATTGCCGTTCTTGTGATAATAGGCTTCGGCTTCAGCCAGGCTGAATCCTTTAGGATTGTAGATAGCCCCTTTCGAGGTACTGACTCCGACCACCACCGAACCGTATTCCTCTTCAATAATTCTGGCACCAAAAGAGGCGAGGTTGCCGAAGCCCTGGAAGATAACCCTGGCACCAGATAGATTCAGACCGATCTCTCTGGCCGCTTCCCGGGCCATCAATACTGCACCACGACCGGTGGCTTCATCTCGGCCGAGACTACCGCCCAGTTCAATCGGCTTGCCTGTCACCACACCTGGCTTCTGACCATATTTCTGGCAATAAGCGTCCACTATCCAGGCCATGATCTGACCGCCGGTGTTCACGTCAGGAGCCGGAATGTCTTTCTCGGGACCGATTGTAGTACCCAGCAGATAGGTAAAATTGCGGGTAAGAATCTCTACTTCTCTCGGGCTCATCTTACGGGGGTCCACAGCGATACCACCTTTGCCACCACCAAAGGGTACATTCACCACTGCAGTTTTCAAAGTCATCAGGTAAGCGAGGGTTTTGACTTCTTCCAGATCGACATCAGGATGATAACGAAGACCTCCTTTAAAAGGTCCCCGGGCGTCGTTATGTTGCACGCGATATCCCTGGTAAGTCTTGTAGGTTCCATCATCCAGCCGCACGGGCACTTCTACGATGATCTGTCGTTTAGGCTTGATAATTGACTGGAGAAGATCCGCATCTACTTTAGGGTAGTCTCTGATTATTCTCTCAGTCGCCTCTTTCGTATAAGTCTCGACTGACTTTTCGGCTACCTTTTTCTTCTTTACGGTGGAACTCATTTTGCTCTCCCGATTCTTACCGATTCCTAGTACCGAGCCAGTATAGCTTATCTAACTCGGAAGCTTTTCTACTTTGCATGTTAGATTCCGGTATCAATTATACCGACTCGATAATGGCTTGAAGCGCTTCTATCAAAGCTTCCAGATCAGAAAGGGTATTCTGAGGACCGAAACTGACTCTGCATAAGCCGCTATCAATTGTACCCAGGCTTCGATGAGCCTGGGCGGCACAATGCAAACCGGCTCGCACCGCTATCGAATACCGGCTATCCAGTTGGTCGGCCAGGATCTGCGGCGATATTTCATTAACAGAAAATGAGACCAACGGCATACGGAGGGGATAATCCCCAGCCGCATTCTCACCAGTAGAAATGCCGACAATCTCAATATTGTTTTGCCCTAGAGCCCAATCCAAGAAAGCGTTACAGAGAGCCAGCTCCTGCTTCAAAAGCGACTCCGGGTCTTTCTCTTGTAGCCACTTTACCGCTGCGGCCAGAGCATGAATATCATGGCCTGGCATGGTTCCTGCTTCGAGGCGATCCGGATAGAAAGCTGGTATGTCATAGCTTTCCGAACCAGAACCGGTGCCTCCGGCAATGAGCGGCCGCAAATCAAAATCAGGAGCGATATAAAGAAGACCGACTCCGGGCGGACCCGGCAAACCCTTGTGACCGGAGGCACAAAAGAAACTGATATCAGTGCCGGAAAGGTTGAGAGGCAACTTTCCAGCAATCTGTGCTCCGTCAACCAGGCAGGGGACATTGTATTCTTTGCACAGCGAGGCGGCCGCCTCGAACGGGAGTACAAGCCCGGTGACATTGCTGGCGGCAACTATGGCGCAAAGCCGAATCTTTTTATGCTTCTCAGCCAAGATATCCTTCAATTCCGACAGGTCTAAAAGACCGTTTTTATCAGGGTTGAGGGCTATGTGTTCGATGCCCCGAGCAGCGACCATCTGTTCTATAGGACGAGTTACCGCATTATGCTCCATGCCGCTTGTGATTACACAGTCACCACTGGCGGCATCACCCAGAACCGATTTGATTACTTGATTCAGCGAGGCTGTGCAGCCGGGGGTAAAAATCAAGCGCTCCTCGGTCTTTATTCCAAAGAATGCTGCAATCTCCTGCCGCGCCTCCATTATTCTTCTGGCTCCATAAAGAGAAGCGGCATGGGCACCCCGGCCAGGATTCCCGGCATGCTCGAGATACTCTACCATGGCATCGACGACCGGTCGGGGCTTGGGAAAACTGGTGGCGGCGTTGTCCAGATAGATTTTGATTTTTTGCATTTTCATGGTTGTCCGGGCTCTAGCCTGAACGGTATGCTAGCATAGCTTCCATGCCCAAAAAATTACCAGCCGATTCCAACTTTTCGGAACCGCCACGCTCTATCGATACTATAAGTGAGTAAATTCCTCAATCTAGCAGTTTCTCTAAGTTTGCTTGTCGCATCCAGTACAGCCTGTACAAATGCACCGGCAGCCTCTCCTGCAGGCGCGGCCAATGCACCGACAGCCTCTACTCTGGCTGCACCGGAAAGCGGTGTATTCAATGCTTCGATCCCACTGCGCAACGCTCTGGGACTGCTCGCCAGTGGTCGCGAAACCGAGGCACTCGAGGCTTTATCCGATATCAAGAAAGGAGCCGCCTCCAGCCAGGAAGACCGGGAGCTTGCCTCTTATCTGCTCGCCTTGCATTTAACAAGTCAAACAAATCAGAAAGACCCTCAAATTCTAGGACAGGCAGCCGATCTATACAGTGCCGCCTTCTCTAACAAAGTTCTGGGCAACTTCGCCAGACTTAAAGCCGCTGAACTTCTAGAAAAATCGAATGATGAAGAGAAGCTCCAGTCTTTTCTCGAACCGACAGAAAGAAGAATCGCTGCTCAAAAGCCGTCATCCGTAGACCAGCAGATAGATGCCCGTATTCTCTATGCTCTAGCCCAGTCGTATTTTCGCGCCCAGAACTATGACAGAGCCCGCTCGACCCTTGCTTTAATCAAGAAAAACTTCCCGTCCACTGCCTATGCCACCGGTTCTTCTTATTACCTCGGCAGAATCGCTATGGAACAGGACAAAGATTATAGTGCTGCGTTTGCACAATTTCGTGAATATCTCAAGAAAAGCCCCGGGGGCAGATTTGCGCCAGAGATTGTACGAACCTTGCAAGAGCTGGCCGGTTATGGCACCGGCAATGACACCACAGCTGCAGCAGGCTCTGGCGAAACCCAGGCAAAGATCAATCTCACAGACAGCGATCACAACCAGATGGCCTATGCCTGTTATCGACACACACTCTGGAAGATGGCCCTGGATGAATGGGCAATTTCGGGCAATCGTCACATTTTGCGCCCCATCTGCATGGCACGCACCGGCGCCAAGCAAGAAGCCGTCAATGAATATCTATCCATCGTCAAAGCAGATCCTAAGAACGCTCTTGTAATCAATGCCGCCACCGAACTGGCAAAACCGCTGACCAAGGCCGAAGCTCTATCCCTCTGGAAGGCACTCGCCCCCTTGCCGGTCAAAGGGCAAGACGAAATACTATGGAATATCGGGAAAAGAGACAAATCCGCAGAGTATTCATCCTATAAAAAAATAGTCGACAGCTATCCGACTTCGAGCCATGTCGACGACGCTTTATGGTGGCTCATATGGCACCATATAGACGCGAGTTACCATACCAAAGGCAAAGCTCGCAGCGCCCATCTCACCCAGGCAGCAAAGCTTTGCGTTGTCGGTGTACAAAAATTCCCAAACAGCGAGCTTGCTCCTCTCTATGCTTTCTGGAGCGGCAAAATACATGAAAGAACCGGTCACCGTGCCGAAGCGATCAATATTTACCGAACAACAACCGAACGCTATCCTCTAAGCTATTACGGCTATCGCTCCAAACATAGAGCAGATCATTTGAGCTCTCTGCTTCGCAAAAGCAAAGACCCCTCAGCAAAAGTAGTTCCTGATCGGATGTGGCATATCCATCCCCAGCGTCACAGCCCTGCCACCAATTGGCAGTGGCCCGCTCCACCGAAACTCTTCAGCTGGAGCCAGATGAGCAAGCAAGCAGGCACTCTGCCCACAGCGCTTGCATGGCTGGGAGATTATGATTCTGCGCTATCCTTGCTGCCTTCATCAGCTCCCAAATACTTCCGCGGCTGGCTCATGGTTCAGAACGGTCAGGTTTTGAGGGGACTGGGACTGGTGGCATGGAAACTAAAGGGTAAGCCAGAGAGAACTCCTTTCTGGTTCTTCGCCTATCCCCTGGCCTATTCTGCCGACATAGACAGAGAAGCCAGAAAGCACGGTGTAGATCCGCTTCTCGCCCACGGATTGATTCGTCAGGAATCGCGCTATGACCCGAACGCCCGCAGTCGCTCCAACGCGATGGGACTGATGCAATTGTTGAAAGGCACCGCCTATGGGGTGGCAAAACACAATGGTATCACCCTGGCTTCAACGGAACAGATCTTCGAACCCGAGACAAATATCAAGCTGGGATGCGCATATTTAGGCTATGTTCTGCGGGGAAAAGAGGGCAATGCCATGCTGGCTGTGGCTTCTTACAATGGTGGTCCGAACGCTGTGAAGCGCTGGATGATCAAGCATAAAGCCTCTGGAATCAATGACATGGATTATTTCGTCGAGAACATTCCGTTTCGCGAAACACGAGGCTATGTGCGCAAAGTTTTCTCGAACTACTGGAATTACGAGACTCTATATTTGAATAAGAAAAAGAATTAGCCCAGAGCCGGCTTTTCTTGCCCGGATTCGCCCGATTTGTTCTCTTCGACACGTGCTCCGAAGAAACGCGAAAGGATGTTGCTGCGCTTAGCAGCACCAGAACCGGATTCTGCTTGATCTACGCTGTCCGGTTTAGGGATTCTATAGCCGCACGTAGTACACAATCGCTTCTTCTCGGCGATCTTGAAATTACAACGTGGACATAGGTAGTAATGCATTTCAATCCCTTCTTTCTATCGAGTAGTATAACACGGAAAACCAAGAGTGGAAGCGTGTTTCGGAGGCATTGCGCTAGCTTTACCCAACATTTTACCTATATCTAACTTTCCCGATATAGCGCCACCGAAAACCTCCTGACATGCTATTTTTGCAGAGGTCTTACACTTCCTGAACCGACAGTACAGTTGATGACAAGAGTCCTTCTGACCTTTGAGACATTGCACAAGCTTCTTGCCGCCGAAAAGTCGGTGAAAGAGCTAGACCGAGATTCAATCCTGGTTCGTCCAACCCCTACCCCTCCATCGATCTCAGAAGCAGTCTGTTCGATGTCTCTGGAGATTCTGGATCCGGACCTGTCGCAGAGAATTCTTTTGCATCTAGAAGAGGTCGAACTCGTGCCCAAAGCAGTGCACTCAATTTGACCAGCCTCCTGTCTCAAATTTGATTTTGCTTCCTCCCAATTGGCTGACGGCATTTCGACCATCGAATTGAAGAAATTAGGAGAGAGGGAAAAACACCTCCATTAAGCCAGCCTCCCGGGTGCTCCGCTAGCCCCGCCAGGTTGTCAATATAAATTCATACTATGGTTCTGTTGGTGTTTTCCGATTCCTGAAGCTTTATATATTTCAAGTTTTGGTAACAGGTGCCAGAAAGTATTGCATGACAACCAGTATCTTACATAGCATGGGGCATCTACAAAACACGTCTTATTCGTTTCAAGAAAAAGAGCCCTAAAAGCCAATCTGAAAGCACTTTCAAGAATTACCTCCTCCGGACCAACCCGGAGAGTATCGACCGGAGACTCGGTACAGAAGCAGAAGCCACACCCTGGCGCTGTTCTTACCGCTTCCGGTGCACTGTTCCGTCGCCGCATTCAGGCTGCCAAATAACCTGAACCGGCAACGTTTCTGAACTTCCATACGGGAAACCCTCTTCTATGACAGTGACAGCGAACTGCAAGAAGGCAGGCGGCATCTCCTCTTGCCTGATTATCGTCAAGCAGACTTTCCGCGCCCTGGCAGAACAGTCCGGGGACGAAAGGCTGCTCTCGGCTCTGGACCCGAGCAATCCCAGCGCCGAACGGATTATGGAATCGGACAGGCTCCACCGAGAAACCCTGGAACAAGTAGCCAGCATCCTCCTCGACAAAGGCGTGGAAGCTCGCTGCATCAAGCGCGCTCCCGGCGAACACTTCGAGGTGAAGGAGGATCTCGTCATCACCGTCGGTGGTGACGGCACCTTCCTCGATGCTTCGCATTCCATCCTCACGGATGTACCGGTCCTGGGCGTCAACTCGGCTCCGATATCGAGCTTCGGCAACTTCTGCCGGGTCAATCGGACTTCTGTCGAGAAGCTGCTCAACCGCATCCTCGCCGGCAAAGAGAAGCCGATCGAGTTGACCCGACTGCGTGTCACGCTCGATGGGGTCGAACTTTCGGTTCCGGTGCTGAATGAAGTCTTCATCTCGCACCGCAGCCCCGCCGGCACCACTCGCTATCTGATGGAGTTCGCGGACAAAGAAGGTCAGACCTTCACCGTGCTCCAGAAGTCTTCTGGTCTCATCGTCGCCTCTCCGGCCGGCACCACCGGTCTGAACCGCTCGGCGAAAGGGACCTTGATGAAGACCTCGGCAAGAGGCTTCAAATACCACAACCTGGCTGCCTTCATGGAGCCCGGCAAGACCTACTACGAACAGGGGGAAGTGGAGGCGGACAAATCCGTCGTCGTCCATTCGGAGATGATGGAAGGTCTCGTTTTCATCGACGGGCAACACATCTGCCACCCCTTTCCTCGCGGGGCGAAGGTGGTGATCGACACGGGCGCGCCGAGGCTGAAAGCCTTCGTCGACCCGAATCGGCACCTCGCCTTTCAATAATCTTCTCTCGAACTCAGGAGAATCTTATGTCCAGATGTATCAATCAACTGGGACTGGGCCTTGTCGCTCTCGTCCTGATGGTCTTCATGGCACTGCCGGCATCCGCTCAGGCCGCCGGCTGGCAGCCGAAGTTCGACGCAGGACAGCATGTCTATGTCGACCCGGCTCTCGCCAACCACGCCTCCTACCCGGTCAACCTGTCCGGGCTGTCCAAACAGCTCGAGACGGTGAGCGACAAGCACGGCGTCTCGGTCTACGTGGTCGCCATCGAGCGCACCACCGAAGGCGGAGCTGTACCGGCTGTGGGCAGGGTCAACGACCTGGTGTTGCGGTGGCAGGGGCAAGCCGACTTTCCCCACGACCGCTTCCTGGTCATCCTCTGGCTCCGCTACGCCGATGACCCCAGCCAGGGCTCGGTGGCGGTCAATGCCGGCAGCGAGTTGAGGCAGTACAACCTCACCAGCTCCGACCTGAACAGCCCCAGCGGACCGGTCAACGCGGCGATCAAGAAGTACATGCCCCACGACCCGAACGGCGCCTTCGTGGCTATCGTTCAGAACGTCAACTCCAGCATCGAATCGGTGAAGAGCCAGCGCTTCTTCTGGAGCATCAGCCCCTTCATCCTGATCGGTCTGGTGGCTCTGGGCGTCGGCGCCTTCTTCTACCGGAAGCGCAAGGCGAGCTACGACGAACTCAAGACCGCCTACGACAAGGTTGCGGGCAACTGGCAGGCCATGATGGACTCTGCCAACGCCCTGCATGTCCGCCTGCACGAAGGCTACATGGGCTTCCTCAGCCAGCAGTCCGACTGGAAGAAGATGCTCAAGGGCTCCACCCTTGCGCAATTCACCGAAGCGGTGAAGCTCTTCGCCGACTTCTCCAGCCGACTGGCCAAAGCCAACGCGGTCTTCGCCGAGGCCAACGCCAAAGCGGCAAAGGGCGGCGTCTTCTCGCCGGGTAACCTGGCAGAGGCGAAGGCGATGCTGACCTCCACAGTGATCGTGGTGGAAGGCAAGGAGCTGCCCATCGAAGAGGCGACTCTCTTCGGCGGACTGGTGGAGCGCAGCGAGTACAAGCCCGATGAGCTGCTCAACGCCATGGACGTGCTCTTCGCCCAGACCAACCGGCAGCTCAATGCGATCAAGCTGGCCATGGAAGATGCCCAGCAGAAGTCGCGCCAGCTCAAGGACAGCTTCGCGGTGATCAACGACATCAAGGCCCGGGCAGGTGCTGACTTCGCCTCCTTCGAGGAGAAGTACACCGAACTGGAACAGGCGAAAGCCGCCATCGATGCCGAGATGACTTCGGATCCGATCAAGGTCGCCGACGAACTCACCGGTCTGCTCAGCAGAACCCGGCAGTTCAAAGCGCAGCTCGAGACCCGGTTCGCCGGCTGAGCCTAGCTGATTCAACCCCGAAGGCGGGCACTACTTACAGTTGGTGGTGCCCGCCTTCTTTTCCTGCGGGATGAAGAAATTCTGCTTCCAGAGCGAGTTTCTATCATCCCGTTTTCTTGTAAGTTTATTTACTGCTTTATATAGTTGTTCCGAAACGAACAAACAGAACTTGCTATTTTCTGATGCTATACTGACCCGATGACCAGACACCCGTTTAAACTTGCTGTCAGCAATATCACCACGGACAGCGATCCGAAAGTCAATCGAGAACGCATTTGCCAGGCGGCCAAAGATGCTTCTGCCCGGGGAGCGAGGCTGGTTCTCTTTGCCGAAGGAGCCCTGTCCGGCTATGTCAAAAGCCAGATAAAGTCCTGGTCCAATTTCGACTGGATTGCGCTCGAAAACGAACTCAATCTAGTAAAAGAATATGCCACCGAATACGGTATACACATCGCCCTGGGCTGCAATCAGCTTTTTAATCTTCGGTTGAGACCCTATAACAGCCTGCTTATCATTTCTGATCAAGGCGAAGTGATCTCTTCTTATCACAAAAGATACCTCTCTCATTCAGAGATAACAGACTGGTATAGTCCTGGAAAAGAGCCTGTATGCTTTGAAATCGATGGCTGGCGGTTTGGCTGTGCTCTTTGCATAGAAGTAAACTTCCCCGAGATTTTCTCCCAATACGAGGCACTCGATGTAGACTGCGTGCTGCTTGCCACCAGTAGCAGTGATGCGGTTCATTGGATTCAAGCCTGTGGTCATGCCGCCTGCAACAATCTGT
This sequence comes from Candidatus Obscuribacterales bacterium, assembly GCA_020634035.1. Taxonomy (GTDB): domain Bacteria; phylum Cyanobacteriota; class Vampirovibrionia; order Obscuribacterales; family Obscuribacteraceae; genus RI-106. The sequence goes on from JACKCM010000001.1 coordinate 182,001, forward strand.
GGATCGGTCTGGCCAACGCCGGGCAATCCAGCAAAGAACTGCCTGGTGGATTAATCGGACCGAACGGACTGAGCCTGGTTCGGCACGAGCCCAACGGCGACAGCGAGCTTGTTATCGGAGTTCTCGACGAAGAAGACCCAGCTTTAGACACAGCGTTGAATAAAGCCCGGCCCTGGAGACGAAAAGCACGAGATGGTTCAATTTATAAAGTCGATTGCCCCATACGATGAGGCAGACCGCAATCTCAAGATCTGTTTTTCGAGAGAAGTATTACTATATGTTTTAATAGTATAAGTGACAAGCTGGGCTATCGCCTCAACTCAGCATAACCCATGGGAAGGGCAAAACAAGCGGCTTTGAGCATACTGAACCAGATTGTCTCCTCGGAGTCTCTGCGATTCCATCGGAAGCAAAACTCAGCCAGATAGCGGTCTAAGTACCTTGGACTTACACCATGATAAGTTCCCATCAATGAGCGTTTTAGAAGAGAAATGGCTCTGTGAACGATTGGAAGCTGCTTGCACGACTCTGGAGAACCGCTGAGCTTCAGCGCTTGCAGGTCATGACCGAGAGACTTCAAAACGTAGTGAGACTGGAAGGCATCGGTCTTAAACATCTGTCGATTGTCTTCAACTCTTTCCTGCACGACCTCTCTAATTGCATCTCGAGTGGTTTTGAAGACCACACTCATTACCAGATTGCCCGCATGGAACCGCTCGCGCTCAACTAAAACTAAGACCTCTGTTTGGAATTTTTTTTTGATTTGGAGTTTCTACGACACCCCAAATTCTTTCGTTTAGGGAGTTTTTGAGACTTAATCGAACCACTGGGCCTACCTTCTTTTCGGGCATGAGGACCGATGATCGCTTCATCCAGCTCAATAAATCCCGCCAGCGAGATATTCTCATCGCGCCTACTCATCGCGTGCTTGAGCTTTTGTAGGAGATTCCAGACGGTGGCTTGATGCATGCCAAGCTGCTTAGCTAGCCGAGAAGAGGACGCTCCTCCTTTGTCAGAAGCCAGACAAAATATCATCCAGAACCAGATTCTAAGCGGTGTTCTCGTCTTGTGAAAGATTGTTCCAGCAGTAACCGATGTTTGATGACGGCAGACAGAGCACTGAATCAGGGGTCTACACTCCAGACGATAACCATCATCATGAAAGCAATTCGGGCAGATGAAACCTTTTGGCCATCGAAGTTCCTGAAGGTAGGAAAGACAATCTTCTTCTGTTTTAAATGTATCCTGAAATTCTGTAATAGTCTTAGGCATCTCCATTTGGGCTTTCTCCGATGAGGTATATACTGTACTCTATAGTTATATCTACCCCAAAAAAGATAGGGCTAATCGCTCTGCTGAGCAAATGCGATAGCCCTAAGTGACAAGAAGGAAAAAATCAGAGACGCTTGCCATTAGCAAGCGCTCTGATTTTTCCAGAAGTGCGTTATCGAAATACATACATAGAGCCCCGCTCCGGAATCGAATCGCAGTGCAATTCGATCCCAGAAGAGAGCTACGATGTGAAATCTACTCGCAGGGATCGCAGGCCGTTTTCCGGCGCTGCCTTTGCAAACCAGCCAGAAGATGACGCTTGGCCTGGGGCGATGCGACAAACTCGATCTCGAGTTCGCCATTGCCCTTCTTCTTCTCCAGCACATCAGAAGCCACGCAGCGCATGATGTACGCGGTGGAACTGAGCGTGAGATTGCCACGAGTCGTGCGATTCGGAACAACCGGAACTGAGATGCGAGAGATCTTGCGGCGAACAGCAGCGTTCACAGCAGTCTTGATCAATTCGCGAACGCCGGCACAGCTGAATTGCTGCGCGCGACCGAGACCGACCAGAAGAATGCGCTCCTGCAGACAACCCTCGGGCGTCTTGACCACAACGTGCTCGCCAAGGTCCCCGGTGAAGGAGTTCTTGTGAAGAGCACGGTTGAGCGCATCACCGGTGGCAGCTTCGAGGTCGGTGTAGTCCCGGGAAAGATTCATCCCCGCGAACTTCGTGACCAGGAGCATCGGTGTCTCGATTCTCTCAATTCCGTATCCGTCTTTGGCCGTCAGAATTCCAGATACAGAAAATTTCGCTTTCATGATGTTGGCACCTTCCTAATTTACCGCGATTACCGACCAGTTGCGAAAACCGGACGGCAAGTTGAGAGGTCTCCATGGGCGTCACCACCAATGACACCAGAGACTATTCGAAATTTAGTTCGGTGGTATCAACCGGGGAAGAGGCATCTGCACTGGGCAAATCCGCTTCGAACCGGCTGTTTTATTCCTGCCTGAATGACCAAGTGGAAATCAGGACGGATGACATCTACCCAAACCAGGATCAACCTTATCGTCGGAGAGACGAAGGAGAGACGGAGCAATTGTGCGTATGAACCGGATCTTTGTAAGAAGAGGTTTCCTGGAAGAGATTATTGGGAGATGACCTCTTAAGCTATTGAAAAGAGGGAAAGTGAAGCAAGAAATGAACACTTAATAGCTTTTCATCGAAACCCATGATCTGAAGATCTTTGTTGGACTGATGCGGAACATCAATCTCAACAATCGGCTAAAGTGTCTCGCAACCTGCGTTTTAGCTGTAACAGACCAGCTGTCAAGAAGCGGTCACCCGAGCTAGCGCAGTTGTCACAGGAGCGCAAAAGAGCGCAATATTCAGCATGTATGAAATTTGCCCGAAAAAACGCGAAGAACCTGGCCGGATCAAAGCAAAAGTCTCTATTGCCTCTCGAAGAAAGCGCGAAGAGCTGCCAAGTGAAAAGCCCTCAAAACCTCATGACTACCAGGCAAACAAAGCGTTGATTGAATCGAACAGGGTCGCTTTGCTAAAAGAAAAAAGTCCTTTACATAGATTCTTTCTTTGAGCAAAACCCCACTCGTTTATTCGTTTTAAGCACATAGACATTTTTTTCTAGCAACGCCCGTTGCCTTGAATTGAACTGCGAAAAGTTCATCGAGTCGATTGAGCATCTCCTTAAACAAACAGATAAACAACGGAGACCCGAGATGACTATTGAAACTCCCATCTCCAAGGTCCTCACGGACCAGCTTTTATCGCGGCTTATTCATCCTTCGGTTTTCGAAATCGCCGGCATCCCTTTTCCACTGCAAAGTCCAGACCTCACCGACCACGGAGACTGGACCAGCACAACTTACAAGGGCAAAAAGGGAAGCCTTCTGGTTCGAAACGATGGAGTCCGCGTTTTGATTGAAGCATGGTACAAGGAGGAGCGCATTTTGATGTGTGCCCTGCGAGACCGACGTCTTGACGGCACCGAAGCAAGCTCTCCTCTGACCATGTACCCCAACCACGACCCGGCTTGCAACCGCTTGCCCGGTCCGGACTATCTGGCTGCCGAGCTCTCCATCTATTCGTCGGACCCCCATACCTACCTGGGCGGTCTCGACGTGGAAGGCACTCTCGGCCACTTCATCGCCGACCCTGACTATTACATCTGGAAGAACTTCCAGCCCGAAGTCTTCTTTCCCCTCTGGGAGCAGGCTTTCTACATCAACCGGGGTCCCTGGCAGACCGCTCGTCCAATGAAAGGCGTGCCCCATCACTTTGTGGATGCTGCCATCGAACTGCTTCGTGAGCTGGGCTACCATCGGGTCGATGCTGTGCCAAGCTGGTACAACGTCGCTCAATTCTTCAAGGGCTGGAATTTCGAGTTTACCAACGGTGAGCACGACCTCACCTATGAAGGCATCTCGGAAGGTCTGCGCCACTTCGAAGAAGAGTCCGGCATGAGCTTGCTCACCCGGCCTCAGATGTCCTGGCTGGTCGCTCTGCAGAACCTGCCGGAAAGCTACATTCCGAAGGAGCTGAAGCTGCCGGCTCGCTGGCCTGTGACCCACACGAACACCTACTGGGTCAGGATGCACCTCAACCTCAATCAGTACAAGCGCGACAAGAGCGCGCCTGAAGCGGTGGAGTCGAAGGAGCGTCCGTTGATGAGCAAGATTCGCACACTGCGCCAGTTCGGCTGCGGTCAGGAGTCGAAGGTGAAAGTCACGGTGAAGAGCCGCGGCTATCGCCCCTGCACGAAGACGCTTGGTGAATCGAGCCCCGGTGCCACCAGTCCCAATGCCACCAAATAAGGCGGCATATCATTTGAGATAACCGGCGATTAGCTGCGTATCTCGGTTTTTCTTCGAATAGTCCGGGCTCAAATCATAAAATCCGAGCCCGGGCTATTTCGATTTTAGAACGCTTTTTACTGTGCTTTATAGTATTACAAATTGCAGCATGCAGAACTATGCCGATTTCTTCCCGAAACAACCAAAACCGTTCTAAATAGCCACTCAACAAACATGACTCTGCGGTATTCTCACTTTACCTATCAATGCAGTAGAGCAAGAACTTGAATCAGAATCCATATAGCGGCTACAAAAAAATATCTAGTTACCCGTAAGTCCTGTTCCAAACCAAGCAAGTAGATCCGCTTAAGTCTCTTACCTTCATCCCTTCTAAATCGGCTCCATATATCGATTTCGATATTCCGAACCATTCTCGGTGTTCGGCATATCAAACCATCGCACAAGCAAAATAGACAACGGTATAAAGCCTATGAACTCGCGTATCGAATCATTCTTTCAAAGCAAAAGCAGGTCCAAGGCAGTCCTTCTGGCTGGAATCATTTTGATCTTTTCGGCATTGATCTCTGCCAGCTTGCTCGGACCCGATGACCTGATGATCACGGTCTTGTCCGGGCCGATTGTCTTTGGTATGGCTTTCCTTCTTACCACGCCGGAGTACTCCAGAATTCAGTACAGCGGTCCTCTGAGCCTGGGGCTGTTTCTGGCTTTCCTTTCTGCGATGGCAGGAGGTCTGCTCCATGCCGTTCCGGTCGTCCTGGGGTCTGTCGGCTGCACCGCTTGCGGTATCGCCACAGCTAGACTTCTGCTGCTCAAAAAAGACCAGAATAACACAAACAGCGACAAAACGCTGTGATAAAGAGCCTCTGCCGCGCACCTGGAAGATATTCAAAAATATCAGTGCACTCTAACTTTCTGTAACCTCAATACACAACGATAAACAGTTCTTGATTGTTTGAGACTCGGAAAAATAGTCTCAATTTATCTTTGAACGTACTGTCCAATATGACTAACCCCATAAGCAGGTATTCTCGACAAAACCTCCAAACAGACCCGAATAGAAATCATTTTTGCATCGAAAAGTCGTTCTCCGCGTCGACTTTTCGGGCTGTGGCTTGTTCCATCAATCCCCAAGAGAAGGGAAAGAAATGAAAGATTTACTGAGCAAAGCAATTCGACGGTCTTCCATCGCCAATCTCCAGAATCAAGAGGAGCATGGACCGAAACTTTCTCGGGTGCTCTCGGCCTGGGACCTCTTCGTGGCTGGATTCGGCTGTATCATCGGCGCCGGCATCTTCGTCCTGACAGGAGTCGCCGCCGCTCAGCATGCCGGTCCCGGCATCATCATCTCGTTCGCCCTGGCTGGCGCCTTATGCGCCCTCGTAGCCATGGCTTACGCCGAACTGGCATCGATGATTCCGGTGGCGGGTTCGGCTTATACCTATGCCCGAGCTTCGCTTGGAGAGCTTATCTCGATGTTGATCGGCTGGGATCTGATTCTCGAATACAATGTCGGCGCAAGCGGTGTAGCCGTGGGATGGAGCGGATATCTACAAGCCATCCTGAAAGAAGCCGGCATCAGCCTTCCGGCTGCACTTTCTCACGCTCCGTCTTCTATCCCCTGGGGAAGCCTCTTGCTGACCATTCTTCTGGTCGGTGGGGCTTTCTTGTCTTTTCGCCGAGCCTATCAGCTTCGCTTCGCCACCATGTTCGATACCGGCTGGCAATGCCCTCACAACTTCACCTTTCTGGGAATCGTTCTGTCCATAGCCTCATTCTGGCCGGTGGACACGCTCTTTCAGAAACTCGAGAGCATCGACTTGCTGGCGGTTCTGATTGTGATGAGCATCAACGTGCTCCTTGTCCTGGGGGTAAAGATGGCAGCCCGGGCGACGTTCGTTCTGGTCATTCTCCAGGCCATGGTCATAGTGCTCTTCATCGGTCTGGGTACTCCCCATATCGATACGGCAAACTATTCTGACTTTCTCCCCTTCGGCTTCGGTGGAGTATTGACCGGAGCAGCGATTGTTTTCTTCGCCTATATCGGCTTCGATTCGGTGACAACCCTGGCAGAAGAATGCAAAGACCCCCAGCGTGACCTGCCCCGGGGCATCCTCAGTTCGCTTGTGGTCTGCACCATTCTCTACATGGTGATGGCGGCGGTCATGACCGGAGCGGCTCACTACACCCTGCTCGGCACCGAAGCTCCGGTGACCGAAGTGCTCAAACATATCGGCTCTAACTGGGCGATCCCCGTAATTGCAGTCGGGGTAATCGCCGGTCTGACTTCCACGCTGCTGGTTCTACTTCTCGGTCAGTCTCGAGTCTTAATGCGCATGTCGAAAGACGGTCTTTTGCCTTCAGCCCTCGGTCAGATCAACCATCGCTTTCGAACTCCGGTTACATCGATTATGCTTCTTGGAATTCTGGTCTCTGTCTGCGCCGGGCTACTGCCTATCGAAGAGTTGGCCGAGCTCTGCAACATCGGCACCCTGGCTGCTTTTGTAGTCGTTTGCCTGGGTGTGGTAATTCTTCGCTATCAAGAACCTGATCGGGCCAGAAAGTTCCTCTGTCCGGGTATGCCATGGCTGCCCATCATCGGCGCTATTTGTTGTGTCGCCCTGATGGCCAGCTTGCCCCTGCAAAGCTGGATTCGGTTCCTGGGCTGGATGGTATTGGGTATCGTGATCTGGGTCTTCTACGGCTCGAAACATAGCAAGCTGAATGACCCAGGCCCAGAGAAGCTCGAAAGCTAACAGAGGTAACCGAACTAAAGCCTCCAGGAGAGCTTCAGGCAGTTCAGTCTGTTCACTCTTCAACACAAGATCCCCGAGCATGGATGCTCCGGGATCTGTTTATTGGCACAAATTACTATTTATTATAGTTATGACCATTGACCGTAATTATTCACGGGAGTGACACTAATCTAATTTTCAAAAAGCACAAAAGCCCTGTCATTTGGCTCAGAATCTGAAGTTACCACACCACAAATCTCAGCAAAGAACGAGGCTTTTGATTTGACACAGTGTAAAACAGCAGGCGCAACAGAACAAGGCCAAATGACCCTGGATTTGGGGGTTGGGAAGTTAATTCGAGCAAACTTTGACGGTGGGCAGATCTCAAGCGACGGAGGATTGCTGCTTCTTCGCAATGCAGATCAGGAGCTAGAGTTAACAGAAATGGCTCAGTACTGCTTTGGCGACCAGAGAAGGCCAGATCTACTACGACACCCCATACTAAATTTACTGCGCCAGAGAATCTACGGAATTGCTGCTGGCTACGAAGATTGCAACGATGCTGCCAGGCTCAAAAATGACAGCATGCACAAGCTATCGGTCGGAATCAAGCCAAACGATGAGGCCTCTCTGGCATCTCAACCCACCCTTTCCCGCTGGGAGAACTCCGTAGACGAAGCTGGATTGGGAGCTTTGCAGAAATTGTTAGTCACAGCATTCATCAAGCAGAAAAAGAAACGACCAAAGGTTTTGAAGCTATCCGTCGACACAACTTGCGACGAAGTCCATGGCTATCAGCAACTATCTTTCTACAGCGGGTTCTACGGAACCGCATGCTACACGCCTCTTTTCATTTTTACCGAGGATGGCTTTCCCCTGGCGTCTTTGCTGCGAGCAGGCAATGCCGGGAAGTACGACGGGACGTTGCGAATGCTAGGGCCTGTGGTTGAGGAACTTCGCAGACGCTGGCCCGGAATTCGAATAGAACTCACTGCAGACGCCGCATTTGCCGCTCCCGATATCTACGACTATTGCGAGCAAAACCACATCACCTACTACATTGCCATTGCCGAAAACAATTCCCTGAAAAGCAAATCGAAGAATTTTGTTCAATCTGTAGAGAACCTGTACAACGAGTGTTCCCAGCTTGAACCTGAAAACGTTCTGACATGGCGCCAGAACGAGGAACGCACACGGTTCGAAACGAAAGAACAGGGACGCATGCAAGAAAATTTCGAAGCCGAGCAAGTCTACATCCGCAAATACACAGAATTTCCATACCAGGCGAAAGAGTGGTCTCATGCACGCAGAATCATCTGCAAAGTCGAACGCAATTCCGAAAAAGCTGATATCCGCTACGTTGTAACTAATTCGAGCAGAAACAGACCTGCAAAAATCTACGAGAAATACTGCCAGCGGGCTCAATGCGAAAACTGGATCAAAGATCTCAAAAACTATCTGCGTTGTGATCGCACTAGCTGCCAGGAATTCAAAGCAAATCAGCTTCGTCTTCTGCTACATACCTTCGCCTACATTCTTCTCTGGAAGCTGAAAATGAAAGCAGGGCTGAAAAATTCGACCATCGAAACCGTCCGTCTCCATCTAATTAAAGTGGGAGTTCTGGTAACCGAGTCGGTCAGACGAATCTCGCTCAAGCTCTCGTCCAATCATCCCTGGCAAGATGCGTTTCGCAGAGCCTGGCAAACAGGGTAAAACCAGCCTGGACAGAACAATCCAAACACATTCTCCCCTCTCAAAGGCTGGATTTACCCTGTCTAAGTTCGCTGTTCACGATACTTTTCACTGATACTCCTCTGAAATTTCCTCCAAAAAAAGGCCGAAAAGACAGAAAGACCTTTTGATTTCGAGTTTCCTGCCACTTGGATACTATATGTATGAATAGAACGGGTTGAGAAGTCCACTACCGCTCTGGCAAGATTCGGCAAAGACCGCCATTCAAGGACTAGTTAGCAGCTCGGCACCAGACAGTGAGGCTCACGCAAGCAATTCCTCCGCTACCGTCGCTAACCCTCTTGACATGTTAAATAAGATTCGATTTGTAAATAACAAATCCTGTCACAGCAATACATCGCAGCCGAAAATGGTTGCCAAGTAGATTGTTCCGGTCTTGTCGGTGACAAGCTGAACAATACTCAATGCTTTACAACACGAAATTATGCTTTTACTTCCCCTGTCTATGAGTCTAGGTTGAGTACATACCTTATTTGTTCAATGTTTCCACGGAACGAATCTCTCAAGACCCAGTAAGTACCTCACAAGCTCAACTTCGATACGCCTTCCGGTCCCTCAGGAACTGGGAGGCTTTCAACTTGTCGAAGCGAGGGAAGTCTGACAGAGGTCGTTTCGTACTTCACTCCAAACATACACGGGAGCTAAATTGCAGATGAAACGGTACCATCTCAATTACTTCTTGGCTGCGCTCATGCTCTTCCTGACCACGTTGGGAACGGCGGCGTATGCCCAGAGCGGAAACACCTGGCTTCCCGAATTTGAAGCAGGTCAGCATGTCTATGTCGACTCGAAGCTCAAGACCGGTTCTTACCCGGTCAGCTTCGACGGACTGGAAGCTGAGCTGATCAAAGCGGGGAAAGAACAGGGCCTCGAGATCTACTTCATCGCAGCAGAGCAGGGTGCCAACCTGCCCTACGGCGGTTCGACCTCGATGTCCGCGATTTACCTCAACGAGGTACAGAGCCGCTGGGCTTCGAACCCGGCGCTGAACAAAGACAACTACCTGATTATCGCCTGGGTGCGCAAGGCGGACCGTCCCGACAAGGGTTCGGTCGGCGCAGTGGGCGGCACCATCCTCAAGGGCATGGGCATGAAGGAGGCCTACTTCTCCGGGAACAGCGGTCCGATCGGTCGTGACATCCGGCGCTATATGCCCGCCGACCCCAAGGGTCTGGCAGCGCAGGTCGCCCGGAACGTCAACGACGACATCGCCGCCGCCAAGTTCAAGCAGAAGTTGCCGGTCTACATCGGCGGCGGCATCGCCGGCGTCCTTCTCCTCGGTCTCTTCATCTTCCTGGTCGTCCGCTTCCGTCGGCGCAAAGCCGCCGCAGCGAAAGCCCTGGCTGAATTCACCGCCAAGGTCAACTCGGCCAACGAGCTGCACGTCAAACTGCACGGCAGCTACATGGGCTTCCTCAGCGCCCAGGCCGACTGGAAGACGCGCTTCGTGGGCGAAACGAAAACCCAGTACGAAGCGGCCCTGACCAAGTTCGCCATGTTCTCGGCGCGGCTGAAGGCTGCCATCACCCGACAGCAAGAAGCCGAGAAGCTGCTCAAGGGCGGCATCTTCCCCGGTGTCTCCAAGTTCCTCGCCTGTGTCAAAGCGCTCACCGAAGACACGGTGAAGGTCACCGGCGACGACATTCCGCTGGAGGAGGCGACTCTCTTCGGCGGTCTGGTGGAGGAGACGGACTACACGCCGCAACAGCTGCTGGCTGCCATGGATGAGCTCTTCACCGAGACCAACCGGGCCCTCGCCGGCATCGTCGACGCCTTCAAAGGAGCCGAGCAGAACCGCAAGGACATCGAGCGGCTGCTGGCAAGCATCGACGAGATCACGCCTCGCCTGACGGCAGCGGAGCTGGTTTTCGACCCCTACGAAAGCCGCCTCGCATCGATCAAGGAACGTCAGGGACAATTCCTGGCCATCCTCGCTTCCAACCCGCTGAAAGCCTTCCGCAGTTCGGAAGAAGTTGAAGCGGATACCGAATCGCTCAAAGCCGACCTGAACCGGGCCATCGAGATCAAGGGCTCGCTTCCGGCGGTGCTCGAGCGCATTGAGACCATCACCACCAGGACGGCGACGCTGCGCGGCAAGTCCGCAACCTACGCCTACCAGCTCTCCAATGCGGAAGCTGCACCGGCAACGGCAAACGAGACGTTCAAGCTCGAGGCCGAAGGTGGCAACCCCGACCCGATTCTGGCGAAAGCCCGTCGTTTCCACGCCGACGCCGGCGAGCTTGTCTATGCAGGCAAGCTGACCGAGGCAGAGACGGCTCGCCAGAACGCCAAGGACTCCGGAGAAAGCGCCGACAAGCTCATCTCCGATACCCTCAAAGCCAAGGAATTCGTGGAGCAGAAGGTCACTCCTGCCCATGAGACCGTGGCTGCACTGGCGGGCGAGATTCCTGCCGGCAACGAGGCGATCACCGAGCTCAAGTCGGACTTCCTGCCCAAGAACATCAAGGGCTATCCGGAAAAGCTCACCACCGCAGAAGCGGTGCGCGACAAGCATGCTTCGGTCATGGCCAACGTGAAATCGCTCTACGACTCGCAGGACTTCCTGCGTGCCCGGGCGGTGCTCACCGGTCAGCAGTCCGAGATCGATTCCTCGCGGCAGGACATCCGTGACACTCACGAATGGCTCGCCACTCTGCGGAAGCAGCGGACCGACAGCCGTGCAACGGTGGAACGCTGCAATGCTCTGATCACGGCTCTCACCGCCAAGATCAAGCAGAACTCCTTCACCACCGCCGGTGCCACCGACGACCGGCACAACAAAGTCGACGCCGAACTGAAGCGGCTGCGCAAGGCTACCGCCGAGCGTGTCGCCGACTGGCCGGCTCTCGACAGCGAGGCCCTAAAGGCCGAGCAGGAGCTCAAGGCGATCGACAAGCAGATCGACGTCGAGAAGGCAGCCTACCAGGCAGCCGCATCGGCGGTCGACTCGGCGGAGACGGCTGTTTCCCAGGCGGCTCCCTATGTCGCCAAAGACTACGTCCGCAACCCCGCCGAAGAAGCGCATGCCTCTGCCCGCGAAAAGCTGGCTTCGGCAAGCACCCTGCTCGGCACCGCCAAGGCCGACTGGAGTCGCGTCAAGTCTCTGGCTGACGCCGCCAAGAAACTGGCGGAAGATGCAGAGACGAAGGCGAAGGACGACGTCAAGAAAGCCAAGGCGGCCAAGGACGCGATCTCGACCGCCGAGTCCAGCATCAGCTCCTACGGCTACCACCACTACGGGGAAGGCGTCAGCGCCAACCTCAGCTCCGCCAAGAGCCATCTGCGGGACGCTGAGTCCTACATGAGCTCGAGCAACTACGAAAGCGCCAAGACCTCGGCGGATTCGGCGGCCACTGCAGCCGACGATGCCGACGAAGCGGCCAAGCGCAAGGTCCGCAAGATCAAGAAGGACCGTGCCGATGCCGTGGCAGCAGCTGCTGCTGCAGCGGCAGCCGCATCGCGTCGCTCCTCCGACAACGACTCCGGATTCGGAGGCGGTGGCTTCGGCGGTGGCGGCAACTACGGTGGCGGCGGCGGCGGCGGCAACTATGGTGGCGGCGCCGGCGGCCAGGATTACTGATGCTGCTTTAGAGAGCCGGAAGCTCTCATAGTGAGGAAGGCTCCGGATACTCCCCGCCACAAGGGGAACTCCTCACCAGAGGAAAGCCTGATAGAGCGTCCTGTCCGGGGACGCTCCTGTGTTAGAAACAACCACTTCTGAAAACCTCAACCGAAAGGTACTGAACTATGTCCATCACGACCATCCTCATCATCGTTGCCGTCCTCTTCGCAGCCGGCATGCTCTTCTGGCCCAAGTTCCGCCAGCTCGTCCGCATCCGCTCCAACGACGCGGTCGACGGCATGAGCACCGCCATCGAGAAGGAGAAGGACGAGTACAAGCAGCTCGTCGCCAAGCTCCCCAAGCAGCGTGAAGCCGTCAGCTCCGTCATGGCTCGCTCGACCCAGGCCGACAAGGCCCTGGCCGACGCCGAAGCCCGCGTCACCGAGCTGCAGGGCAAGTACGTGACCGCCAAGGACGCCAATGCTCCCGACACGGTCCTCGACAAGTACGCCACCGAGTGGGAAGAGTCCAAGGCCGACGTCGACGCCAAGCGCACCATCGCCGCCGAGCTGAACGAAGCCGAAGAGGAGGCCATCGCCGCCCTCGAGGAGACCACCGAGGCCCTCAAGAAGTTCGCCAGCAAGATCGAGCGCGACGAGAGCAAGGCCGAGCTCACCAAGGCCCTGGACGTCGCCGCCGAAGCTCGCGAACAGGCGTCGACCATGAAGTCCTCGATCTCCCGCGCCGGCGAAGCCTCGCGCGCCATCGACCATGAGCTCGAGAAGGCCCGTTCCCGCAACGAGCTCTCCAAGGGCAGCCGCGCCGACCGCGAAGTCGCCGAGTTCGAGAAGCAGCAGGCGAAGAAGTCCGCCCGCGAAGCACTCGACGCCCTCACCGGCGGTGCCGACGCCAAGTAACCCTGGCGCCGGTCCATTGCCTGTATAAGTGACTGCGGATTTTGCCGGGCTCGAGCAAACGCTCGGGCTCGGCATTCACATTCTTCTAAACCCAACCGAAAGGTACTGATCTATGGAAATCTCGACCATCCTCATCATCGTCGCCGTCCTCTTCGTCGCCGGCATGCTCTTCTGGCCCAAGTTCCGCCAGCTCATCCGCATCCGCTCGAACGACGCGGTCGACGGCATGAGCACTGCCATCGAGAAGGAGAAGGACGAGTACAAGCAGCTCGTCGCCAAGCTCCCCAAGCAGCGTGAAGCCGTCAGCTCCGTCATGGCTCGCTCGACCCAGGCCGACAAGGCCCTGGCCGACGCCGAAGCCCGCGTCGCCGAGCTCCAGGACAAGTACGTGACCGCCAAGGACGCCAACGCCCCCGACACGGTCCTCGACAAGTACGCCACCGAGTGGGAAGAGTCCAAGGCCGACGTCGACGCCAAGCGCGCCATCGCCGAGGAACTGAACTCCGCCGAGGAGGAGGCCATCTCCGCCCTCGAGGAGACCACCGAGGCCCTCAAGAAGTTCGCCGACAAGATCGAGCGTGACGAAGGCAAGGCCGAGCTCACCAAGGCTCTGGACGTCGCCGCCGAGGCTCGCGAACAGGCCGCCACCATGAAGTCGTCGATCTCCCGCGCCGGCGAAGCCTCGCGCGCCATCGACCACGAGCTCGAGAAGGCCCGTTCCCGCAACGAGCTCTCCAAGGGCAGCCGCGCCGACCGCGAAGTCGCCGAGTTCGAGAAGCAGCAGGCGAAGAAGTCCGCCCGCGAAGCCCTCGACGCCCTGACCGGCGGTGGCAGCGCCCCGGCCGCTCCGGCTTCGACCACCGAAGACGCCGCTTCCGACGGCGCCGAAGGCTGAGCCCAAGCCGAGTCCTCGGCTAAAGCATCCGCACTGCAGGGGTCCTGAGCCTTGCTCAGAGACCTCTGCAGGAACCTGACATTGAGGAGCCGGCGTGATTTCGGTCATGCCGGCTCCTTTTTCTTATAAGCAGACTTCCGCCGCAAGCTGCCTTCCAATAGACAGCTTGCGCCGGCAGTCTGGCCCGACACTCCATCCCATGGAGGGGCAAGGCTCCGGACTAAAGTGCTTACTGTTTTCGCTAATCGCTGCGCTGAAGCCGCGGTTGCACTCACCATTTCTTACACCAGACAAAGGTAATGAAACTATGTCGATCACGACCATCCTCATCATCGTCGCCGTCCTCTTCGCCGCCGGCATGCTTTTCTGGCCCAAGTTCCGCCAGCTAATCCGCATTCGCTCGAACGATGCCGTCGACGGCATGAGCACTGCCATCGAGAAGGAGAAGGACGAGTACAAGCAGCTCGTCGCCAAGCTCCCCAAGCAGCGTGAAGCCGTCAGCTCCGTCATGGCTCGCTCGACCCAGGCCGACAAGGCCCTGGCCGACGCCGAAGCCCGCGTCGCCGAGCTCCAGGACAAGTACGTGACCGCCAAGGACGCCAACGCTCCCGACACGGTCCTCGACAAGTACGCCACCGAGTGGGAAGAGTCCAAGGCCGACGTCGACGCCAAGCGCGCCATCGCCGAGGAACTGAACTCCGCCGAGGAGGAGGCCATCTCCGCCCTCGAGGAGACCACCGAGGCCCTCAAGAAGTTCGCCGACAAGATCGAGCGTGACGAAGGCAAGGCCGAGCTCACCAAGGCTCTGGACGTCGCCGCCGAGGCTCGCGAACAGGCCGCCACCATGAAGTCGTCGATCTCCCGCGCCGGCGAAGCCTCGCGCGCCATCGACCACGAGCTCGAGAAGGCCCGTTCCCGCAACGAGCTCTCCAAGGGCAGCCGCGCCGACCGCGAAGTCGCCGAGTTCGAGAAGCAGCAGGCGAAGAAGTCCGCCCGCGAAGCCCTCGACGCCCTCACCGGCTCCGGCGACTCCAAGTAAGGGATTCGACTCCGACGACTAAGTCGGGTCCCCACAGAAGCACTTGAGTAACTTTTCGGGGTGGACGCACTCGATTCCTAAATAAAGGATTCGGTGCTCCACCCCTTAGCTGGCGGAGAGTCCCTTACCGGACTTTCCGTCCAGCTTTCTTGAATCATTTATTACTGTTCTATATAGTATTTCATTAAAAGAGAAATCAGGAAACTATCATATATGGTGCGCGGTAACCAAGAATCTCCCTGCGAAGAGCTTTTCTTCCTATAAGAAAGCAAGCCAGAAAAGAGAAGACCTCTAGCTTGTAACTTTCCCTACGCAGTTTGTGCTCGAAGGCATAGAGTTGAGAATACTTGCGGCTGACACCCTGAAACACACCTAAAAGATAACCTACTAAAAAAGCGGCACACTTCAGAGAGCCCTCGTCACTGGAGAAGCTGGGAGCAGGAACTAGAAGATCCTCTTCAGCACTGGCTTTGAACAGAGCGGCTTTCAATATAGAACACGGAAGCAAAACAGCTTCTTCTGTATGACTGATTAAACGTTCTCCAAGCACCATACGTATCTTTTGCATCATGTACCAGGTGGTAACATAGCTTCGATTAAGAAGCCCTGCCATCACCACAGTGGACTTACCCTCAGACTGCAAGAAAGAAAGGATAGCCTTGACCCAGGAGCCCAGATTCTTGACCCCATGCAAGAAGGTCCCAGAGGTAGCTGAAACTTGTGCTCTGCAAGAACTGCACTCTAAGAGCTTACGGCTGTGGATTCTATAAGCCTTCCTCTCTCCACATCGAGGACAGGTAAATCCATCCGCCCATCGCAGTTTCTCCAGGATGACACGATAATCTTCGTTAGTTTCTGCCTTATCTAAAAGAACGTAGAGATCTTCCATTTTTCATCCCTCCTGATATAAAAACGACAGGACTACGGATGAAGTTCAAATCACTCTATGTACAAAAATCGACCAATAGACAAGACCGGATCTCTGCTCTATCGTCTCTTCAGGAGGTTTCCATTCCTGAGTTTTCGATAGAACCGTAACTGCCTTGGTGCCTGGTATGTTCTGGCGTTTCTCCTCTATCGTCTCTTCAGGAAGTTTCCATTCCTGAGCTTTCGATAGAGCCATAACTGCCTCGGTGGTTACTGCTTCTGAACCCACCGATGCCAACGCATCGCCTCGGCCACGGACAAGCTGTAAACAGGACAGCCACGGGGAATATGCGGACGGTTGCCATCGAACATCTCCGACAGAGAACCAAGACAATCTTCTTCCATGAAGTGATCAAACATCGGTCTGATAGCCACTTTGACTCTATTGACCGTCTCAGGAGACCGGCCGAACACGTTTATCAAAGCATCGCAATATTGCCCCAACAACCATGGCCATGCCGTGCCCTGGTGCCTTGAAAGATCTCGATGATATTGATCAGGATGAGCCAGTCCACATCCAAAAACTCCCTGATAGCTTGGATCTGACGGTTCAAGCGATCTGATTCCCATGGGAGTGAGCAACTCACTTTCCACCACCGACAGCACCATTCGCTCTTTATCCTTGTCCAGGGCTCTGAAAGGCAGCGATATCGCCAGTAACTGATTGCATCGAACACTATCGTCATTTTTACCGGTTGGTACCACCCCGGTCTCGATCACATCGTAAAGACAATTCCTGTCCTCGTTCCAGAACTTCGACATTGAAGCTCTTGCCAGATCAGACACTTCCATGAGCCCTTCGAGCCCCGGTGCATCGAGTTCGAACTTATCTTTGAAATAGCGAATTGTCTCCAGAAAGTTGAACCACAACGAACACATTTCCACCGCTTTGCCCGGTCTTGGAGTAATCGGAATACCCTCGACTTTGGCGTCCATCCAGGTAAACTCTTTCTTCTTGTCCGCGCAGCGTAAAAGCCCATCTACGCGATCGACAGAAACACCATATATGCCACCAGAGATATACATGTTGCCTGCTTCAACCAGCCGTCCAAAAATCTCTTCGACAAATTCGCGATCTCGCACAACCTGCCAGTAGTGGTAAAGAGCCCAGGCCCACCACAGGGTTATATCTGCACCTTCATACACATGGCGAGGCTTCTCTTCCGGGAAGTCATAATCTAGCGAATGATTGGG
Source organism: Candidatus Obscuribacterales bacterium (assembly GCA_020634035.1). GTDB lineage: Bacteria > Cyanobacteriota > Vampirovibrionia > Obscuribacterales > Obscuribacteraceae > RI-106. The sequence continues at coordinate 199,129 of JACKCM010000001.1, forward strand.
AATGATGCCGTTTCGCATCAGGTCCAAACTGCGACGCAACACATTTTTTGCCACATCGAAACGCCTGGTAGAAAGCGCCAGACCAGGCAAAGAGATGAGAGCGGCTCGACCACCATCGTTATACCAGGGATAGCCTTCCACCACCAGTGATGGCATCTCCTCTTCCAGGCTGTCTGAAACCAGAAACTGATCGCAAGAAATAAGCAGCATGTTGGAACGTTGAGAATCATCCAGATTGGCAGCATCCACCAGAGATCGCTGCCGGGTTACCACTTCTTTGATCGCAGAAGAACATTGAGGCTGATGAATCGGATTCTCGAAACTGGCTCCGACAGTAAACTCTTTGTCCTCATTCAGATTTGCCGAGACAGAGCCCACCAGATAGAGATCTTCGGTCTCCGGCAAGCCTCTAATAGACTCGGTCGGCCAGCGATAATCCCACCACCACTGCTTATGGGATTCATAATAGCCGTCGCTCCAGGTCAGACAGAGACGGTGAGCCATCTCATCAAGAATAATCACGCTCTGATTAGGCGATACGAACTGCGAGTAAGTTTTCTCTGATGAGCCCCTCACTTCGTTATGGTGCGAACGATAACCAACGAGGAACTTACAGGTAATTCTCACATCATCGGCTTCGTTGCTTGACTCGGGAATCCAGTGATAGCCGATGATTACCTCATCTCGCCCCCAGGGGTGCACAAGCTGCCTGACTAGATAATCGCCGTTTATTTCAAAAACCCAGGTCGGTACAGGCAGTATCGTGAAAGAATCGATGAACTTATAACCTGTAGGCGAGACCACTCCGGACATCCAGTGGTTGGTAGAAAGCTCATAGGAATGCCCGTTTATCGTAAGCACTTCATCGACTCTAGAAAGAACGATATGACGATTCACCGGTGGCGGAATCGCCGCAGCGAGCACAGAGTGATATCGTCTCCGGTTTGCTCCGGAAACTGTGCCCATACTGTATCCACCAAGACCATTCGTTACGAGCCACTCTCGATTGTCCAGTTTGTCCCTGGACGGATACCAGATAGGAAGCTCATAGTCGAGCTCAGGATACTTTGATTTTAGCCAACCGGTCAGGCCAAATGTCATTTATACCTCTAATTCTGCTACCAAACGAGCGCTTCAGTCCAGAGATCAGTTACCTCAATGATCATGTTCCCCAAATTATTTCAAATTCCCCAACTTCTCAAAACCCCTAAATGAATGGCTCCCATGGCATAAGCATCGATAAATATCAGTCACAAATCAGAAATGAGAAAAAGAAAAATGCCCTTTGATTTTTAAAATCACTGTTTTACTATTTGATATAGTTTTATAACCCCAAAAAGAAGGTAAGGACCAAACTGAAAATCCGCACCGGAGAATGGTGCCAGTCGCAGAGAGCAACTGGTACCATCCCGGGCGGCAGTTATTGTATGTCTTACCGAAATCATTGACCGACCTCCTTGCGCAGATTTCCACGCAGTCAGGAGTTTGAGGTCCGACTGGTCAGTACATCACACAGTCGATGGAAAGCAGGTCAACTCAGCACTTGCTGCGATGCGATGAGACTGGATGGGATTCGGTCAAGACCGATTCTCATCACAGCCTTCTTCGTGAGATTCACAGCCACGCGGCACGTGCATGGTCCGCATCGGAACCCATCCACCATGTCCTTTGCGGGCGGTCTTGTCCCACATATGACGGACGCCGTTGAATTCGAGGCGGAAAGAGAAGCCGAAGTACTTCGACGCTTTTCCGCAGGCGAAGAACGAGTCAGCGAACCAATCGAGGGTAACAATCTCCTCGATGGGAGCGACCCGCTCATCAACGCGCAGCTTCAGCACAACTTCACCGGACGGCGGACCAGCCTTGTCGGCTTCGTTAACGTCCACCAGCAGGTTCGCCTCTTTGATCGCGTAGTTCACACGGTCATGGGGCGCGTTGTACCAGAAGTTCCGGCGAGCCAGAGAGAACTTGCCGATGCCGATGTGCTTGAGGATGTTGAGCATGAAAGCCTTGTCCTCGCGAACCCGGTTCTCGTCGCCAATGCACTTGTCGGCGATGACGACGATGGCGTGTTCGGGGCTCTTGATACCGCGCTTGATGACAGAGCCGGACCGATGATGAACAACGATCCTGGAGATGCGCTGGACCAAATCTTGCGGAATGCCATGCTTCTTCAGGTAACGGTTGACCAGTCGTGCTCCCTCGATATCATGCCGGTCGATGTCGATGGCACGTCCGATATCGTGGAGCCAGGCAGCACAGGGAATGACGAATTCGCGCGTCACTTCGTCCAGAAGCTCCGGAAAGATTCGGTGAATGTGTCCGGTGAGCTCGCGAGCGAGGGCGGTGACTTCGTCTCCGTGCTGATAATCGTGGCGTGTCTGCCAATGTGAGTTGGCATCGCCTTGTTCGTAAATAGCCAGGAGTTCAGGATCCCGATACATGCGGTCCCTGAACTCGATGAGTTCTTGCAGGGTCATATTATTCTACTCCTAGTAAATACGAGGACTCGTCAGCGAGACGAGCCCTTGGGTTGGTTAAAAGACTTCCCCTGCCATACTTGAACGTATGGTTTCTTCTTGTGTTGCGGTATGCAATTCAGGCTTCTAGACTTTCTGGGTTAGATTGCCAAATTGATTTTTCTCCGGAGAACATCGGAAGGTGAACAGGGATACTAAAAGCTTATGGCATGGAGTTTAAGCATTACTAGAGAGCCAAAACACTTGAACATTAGAGTTTAGATATTAACGACGTTTTGAAGTAGATTGAGGTCTTGGGAATTAGCGTAGCTAGCTTACAGAATCTAATTGCCAGCTCTCAAGAAGCTTTGGACCAATCCGCAAATGCCTTAACAGGCAAAAGATTACAGCATTCGTCAAAAGCCCGAGAAGTGGCAAGAAGATTAAACGGCCAGGAAAGTTGTCTTGACCAAACAGCTGCTATGGCCGGTTTCTAGGGATTGAACGACTGCTCTTCGCCACCCTGATCTTCTTCCTGGGCCGGCGCCGAAGGTGGTGTGCCCTGGGAATCATCAACCTGACCGAGAGGTCTGATTATCGGCTGAGGAATATCGTTTTCCTCTCCACCACTTTGAACAGCGCCCGGAGCAAAGTTGGAACCGGGGACAGAAGGCTGCCCATGACTTGCGGATGACACCACTGACGATATGGATGGACCGGCATCCGAAGGAGCCGATGCCGCTTCCGCTTCCGTCCCTGCATCAACCAACTGATGATCGACATCAACTTCAGGGGGCGCTGGTGGAGCTGGTTCAGGAGTTGGCGCTGGTGGCGGCGTCGGTGATGATTCAGATTTTGATTCAACTTCTGCCTCACTGGCGCCCGAATCACCGGAGAGCAAAGATCTGATATGTGCCACCATCTTTTCGGCATAACTTCTTCCGAGCTCGTCCCAATGCGGCACCTGAAAAGTTTTTTCAGCGTATTCATCAGCTTGCTCGTCTGTCCAACCGATTATGTCGAGAGCTTTGCCCAGAACTGTAAGGTAATTCTGATCGGTGACTTCGTCAATATGATAGTCGGGTCCGGCTCCCGCCTGGGGTGGCGCAGCCGGAGGAGTCGCAGCTGCGGTGGCGGCAGGAACGGCAGGCACCGCATTCGACACCGCCGGACCTACCACCGATGGCGCCTCATGAGAAGCAGTCTCTACCCGCGCTTCGGATTCATTTTCTTGAGAAGACGCGCCCTCTGAGAATTCAGCTCTCTGTTCACTGAGGGCCGAACTTTCCGGCTCTTCGAAAGCTACCTCTGCTTCTGCCGAAACAGTAGAACCTGTAGAGCCGGTAGCTATTCCAGCCGAAATACCTGCGGTCGAGAATGACGGCACAGATGCAGCCGGGGCGGATGTTTGTATTTGTGGCTCAGGTTGGGGCTGGGGCGGAATCTGAGTAGACGAGACAGGCCTGGAATGAACGTCTGTTGATACAGCAATTTGAGGGCCAAGAGTAATCTCTTCCACAGGTCTCTGGGGAGGCGGCTCTACCGGAGAGGTATCAGTCTCTATGCTCTCCTCCTCTTCTTCTCTGACAGGCTTCCAGGGCGAATCTACTTCACCGGCAAGTTCCTGCTTGAGTGTAATAGAAATAACCAGCTGCCTGAGTTCATCTATCTGCTTCGAAATTTCTATGAATCGCCGCTCGGCAAAATTCCTGAATCCGATGATAGATTCCAATACGACTTCCGGGTTGCCCGGCTGCTGAGGTACACCGATCAGTCGGGGAGTAATCAACCCCTCCGCCTCTATCTGAGGGCGAATCTGAGATGTGGGCCATCCCTGTTCAACCAGCTCTTTGATGCGCTCCAGGACGGTCAGATCTTCTGGCCGATATTGTCTTTGTTGTCCCCGACCCCGTTTGATATCTAAGCCGAACATGAGCTCCCAGCGGCGCAGCTGATGCACCGACAGACCGAGCCTGGCAGCAACGGTGTTGATAGACATGAGGTCTTGTGATCCCATACGACATTACCTTCCTGAATAACCCACGTATACAACGTACCCTATATAAGATACCCCGACTAGCGTAGCTAAGCTAGCTTGCTAAAACTATGCCCGATAAAGAGCGAACATTCACCCCCGCCCTCGAAGAAAAGTCTGCTGTCAGCAACATTACAGAGGTTTGCCCTGCGTACGCCCGATTCTCTGCCTGAAGATATCAGACACAGCTATATCTATTACTTATTATAGTATTTTACGGCAAGAAAAAAGAGGTACCGAAAAGCCGGGGCATGCTGCCACAACTCTCCGGTACCTCAGGCGAGAACAGGTGCTAAAACGCCCCTGCTCTCACCAGGTCATCGCTTTTTCAGACTCAATAGATTTAAGTCAGGAAAGCGAAGGTCGAAGGCTCAATTCCGCCAGCGACCACCGTTGTTCCAGCGCTGTCCGCCGCCGTTCCAGACACAGTTGCGTCCGTTGCGGTCGGTGTAGATGTAGGCGCCCTGGTAAGGATCCCAGTAGGCAACCTTGGTCACCAGGACCTCCTCGTTCACCCACTGGTAACGACCGGTGCGGCAGGGATAGCCATTGCGGTCGTAGACGATGATCTCACGCTGAACCTGCACCACTTCCACGACCTGAATCTGGATGGTCTGGATCTGTTGCTGTTGCTGGCAGCAGCGATTGCGGGGCTGTTGGTAGACCGGACCACGATTGTGCCGATGTCCGTTCTGGATGTGCACACCGATGTTGGGTCCGCCACGCCGACCGTTGTTGATGTAGACACCGAAGCTGGAGCCGTAGCTGCCTTCCTCGATGTGGATGCCGAAACCATTGCCACCGACAGTGACCGACGAATGGGAGTACGAGAACCCCTGAGCATTCGCGGAGCCGGAGGCGAAGAGAATCAGCCCGAATACGAAAGCGAAGATTGTTCCTACCTTTCTCATGCTTTATCTCCAGGATGTGACCAACCGAAACCGAGAACAGGAGAGTTCCTATCCCAGCTCCGACCGGTCGGTTTGAAATACTTCCGCTTGAGCCGGACTTACTACCTTTCGGTCCAGACAAGCGAAAAGAAAAATCTCCATCGAACTCTCCGCCTGAGCACCATGCAAGAGGTACCCGGGCTTGTTATCCATTACTGGCGTTTACTGGAGAGATTCGATAGAGACGACTTCGTAGAAAAGAATTGACAAGAGATATCATGAGCCTAGCAAGAGTCCTGAAGATATAGCAATATCAAAAGCTAATAGGTTTTGCGGCTTTCACGTATTAAGGCGACACAGAATCGAGACCGATGTTTTACAGCTAGCGCTAGCCGGTAAGATCTTAAGTCGCCATTAATAAACCCTTTCTGAAACTCTATATGGCAGGCCCTGCGTGCTACCTTTAACGAAGCCATAGACCCTGGTTAAGAAAGTCAGTTTTTATAAAGTCATGAGTGAAACAAAAAAAGATAGCAAAAGACGCGCCATCGTCATCGTCATCGATGGCTGTGGAGTAGGAGCCTCACCCGATGCCCACGAATTCGGCGACTCCAATACTTGCAACACCCTGGGCAACGTCGCCAGAGAGTCAGGCAAACTGATAGTGCCAACCATGGCCGCCATGGGTCTTGGTCATCTCAGCCCGATTCCAGGGGTCGACTCTCACCTCAGAACGCGCGGACTCTACGGCAAGCTCGAAGAAGCTTCCTGTGGCAAAGATACCCAGACCGGCCACTGGGAGATGATGGGTGTGATCAACAACCAGCCTTTTCCAATGTATCCCAATGGCTTTCCCGATGAAATCATCAACGAATTCATCAAACAGACCGGTGTCCCCGGCATTCTCTGCAATAAACCCGCCTCAGGCACCCAGATCCTAGAAGAGTTGGGCGAGGAGCACCAGAAAACAGGCAAGCCTATTGTCTACACTTCCGGTGACAGCGTGTTTCAGATTGCCTGCCATGTAGATACCATCGACTTGAAGAGGCAGTACGAAATCTGTGAAATAGCCAGAAAAATCCTGGACGGTCCCCACCGGGTCGGACGGGTTATCGCCAGACCTTTCAACGGGCCTCCGGGCAACTATCAACGTCTCAGCGGTGATCGCCGAGATTACGCCGTGCCACCACCGGAGAAAACCTTGCTGGATAGAATGACCGAAAGTCAGCAAGCCGTTTTTGGAGTAGGAAAGATCGAGGACATCTTCGTTGGTCATGGTATCTCCCACGCAGTGCATACCGGCTCTAACAAACAAGGACTCGAAATCACCCTCTCGGCGGTGAATGGCGACTACCCTCTCAAAGATCACAGAATTTCCGGTGAAGCACCCGACGATGCGCGCCTTATATTCACCAACCTGGTGGATACCGATTCTCTTTACGGCCATCGCCGCAACGTAGACGGTTATGCCGGAGCCCTAAACGAGATAGATCTATGGCTCAAGAAGATAGTCGATTCGCTTCATCAGGATGATCTGCTGCTGATTACCTCGGACCACGGCAACGACCCCACTGCCCCGGGAACAGATCACACCAGAGAGTATGTGCCGCTTCTCGCTTACTCTCCGTCTATGAAAGACAATGGCAAAGACATTGGTGTCAGAAAAGGCTTCTGCGATGTAGCCGCCTCCATTGCCGACTGGCTCGCCGTAGACTACCGCGGTCCGGGCAGCTCATTCATCAAAGAGACAGAATCAGAATCTAGAGCTACTGCAAGTATCTGAAAGGACGAATCGATGGCAAAAGAAAATTCTATGGAACCCTTCGTGGTAGATTTCAGCGGCAAGGTGCTGGACTGCCACCAGGCAGATAGCCTGGACGAAGAGCTGATCGAAGAAATTCGAGACAGGGCTAAAAAAGGTTGTGAGCTTTTCGTTTTCATAGATACCGGATACTCAGCCAATTTAGATAAGCCATTTTTAGCATCGGACCATCTAAACCTGACGGGAAACAACCCGCTGGTCGGTCCGAATAACGAGATCGGCGCGCGCTTTCCGGTGATCAATGATGCCTATGCCTTCGCCGATGGTCTGCTTGCAGCAGGAGCAGGAAAGCTGACCAACTGCGACAGCCTGGCGAAACTCGATACAAGAGTGGGAGCAGGATTGAAACCGGGAGTGGTACCATCCGATGAAGAGATAGCCCTGATTAACTCTCTGGGAGCCGACTTCTACTGCTACAATCTTGTCCCTGCCACTCTGGTGGCAGCCCATGCAGGCAAAAAAGTCTGTGCCCTGATCATGCCGCCAAAAATGAGACCGATACAGAGATTCGACTCGATCTAGGAGAAGAGGAATTGAAATTGCAAGGCTTGAAAGACAGTGTCATAGAGAACGCCATCGAGGTAATCTCGGCTGAAGTATCCCGCCCCCTGGTGGCTATCGTACTGGGCTCCGGTGTAACCGCCTGCAACAATCTCTACGAAGAAAAATCGTTCGATTACGAAAAACTTTTCGGCATCGCGCCCACCGTCCACGGTCACACAGGCTCATTGACGATAGGCAAATTGCAGAATATGGAAACAGCTCCTACCGTAGCGGTTTTCCGAGGCAGATTTCATCTTTATGAAGGCCACGGCTGGCTGACAGTCACCCTTCTGGCACGGCTGGTTGCCGGTTGGAAGATACCGAATTTTGTAATCACTAATGCGGCCGGTGGTCTTAATCGCGAGTATTCGGTGGGAGACCTGATGGTAATTGAATCCTATCGCGATCATCTCAATCCGGAGTTTCAAGAGACCGGTCTTTTGCCTGCTCTGAAAAACAAACCGGTAGCATCAACCAATGATTTAACCAGAAAAATAATTGAGGTCGGCCAGAGCCTTGCCAGGGACGACAAAGATTTCAGACCACTGAGAACCGGATGTTACGCCGCTCTTCTAGGACCAAGCTACGAAACCCACGCCGAAATCGAGATGCTGAGACGATTGAAAGCGGACGCAGTAGGAATGTCTACCGCCCCGGAGCTGGAAACAGTCAAAAACACCGATACCACCGCAGCCGGTATATCGGTGATTACAAATGTCTGGAATGAAAATGTCGAGATGGGTGGTCACGAAGAGGTGCTTCAAGAATCGAAAGCGGCATCGCTCAGATTGGACAAGCTGCTGATGAGAGTGATCCAAAAACTCTGAATAAAGCGTGCAAAAACTCCTGGCAAAAATTACTCTGTGCTAAGGGAAAACAGCTCCAGATCCTCACTTAACAAAGCCGATCTGTCTATCTCTTGCCTTGCCAAGGTTTCAACGCCTGACTTAACACGCCCTCTTGACTTCGCGTGAACTCGCGCTAAACCTTCATAATATCTTCAACTCACAAACTGTATTATTGCTTGTTCCCAGCCTCCTCATGACATTAGTTTCAAGGCGTATTTCCTTGTTTCATCTTTTGCTCGGGAAAAGTAGCTTTTAGACACTTCTAGCCCACGATTGCATCAATGCCCTTCTTCTTCTTCGCTGGAGAGGATGTTGCACTGACTGCCGCGTGCCGCTATCGAGCAGAACGGAATTCGCAAGGAGATGCTTACCCTAAACAAGGTCGTGTCCTTCCGCCCTGAACTCTCTGCCAGACGTGACAGAAGGCGGTGGGACATAAACATCAATCTTTGGATATAACAACGAGGAGTTCATATGATCGACTGCCAGATAGTGATCGGATCGGCAAACAGGAAGCGAGCCGCCGACAACTTCATGGATCAAACCACGCGTTTCGCCTGTGTTTCGAACTTAACTTCAGCCTACCTCTCTTTCAAGCTCGACGAACCGTCCGAATTCAAGGTGGTTGTCGATGACATCGACATTCACCGCGAGAACCTGCCCAAGGGTTTTCACGAACGGTCCCTCGCCCAGATCCTCGGATCCGGCAAGGTCGAGCCCACCACTGAGCGCGGAATCTGGACCCGTCCCCGTCACAGCCTCACCGACCGCTTGCAGACCCCTGTGAAAGCCGACTACCCTCGGCTCTTCAAGGTCGTCTTCCGGCGCGCCGACGGCTCTGACCAGGTGGTTGCGACTTTCGAGTTCGCCCTCCTGGACGACCAGTCCTTCGCTCAGCAATTCGAGCGCTACGAGAGTTCTCATCGCCCGCGCCAGCCGCACATCGCGACCAGCACCGGCGATTGTGAAACCTGCTGCAAGAACTGCGGCGGATATCTTCCCAAGGATCGCGCCACCTGCAGAAACTGCGGTGAGCCCCGGGAGAAGACTTTCCGTTCGCGTCGTTCTCTCCTGTAGCCGGGATTCTCGAAGGACAAAAACAGCTCGATAGGCTGTAGAAGTTTGAATACCTTGGGGTAATCCTGGGCTGGTGACATTGGCCGATTGGCCTTTGTCACCAGCTTTTTTCTCTGCTCATTATACGATATCTTATAGTATTCTCAGGCCAAAGAAAGAAGAAACAAGACAGGAAAAGACCGAAGAGAAACTCCGAACCAGACCTGTCTTGTTCCAAAAACCACTTACCGCTCAGGCTTAACCCCGGTTGACCCAGGATTCTGCCAGTTTGCGGCTGTGGATAGCGACCACCTCGTCGAATCGCGGCGGTGGTGGACGAAGCCTCGAAGACATCTCCGTCAGCAGCTTCTTGCCGGCATCGTAAGCCTCCACTTCGTTGATGAAGTTGAGCTGGAGAGCCAGAGAAGCGGCAGCCGAGCTGCTGGGACGGTTATCCGAAGCAGGCACCGAAATCATCGAGCCCATCGCCGAAAGTGCATTCCCGAGTCTGTCGAGGCTCTGCTTGAAGCGCAGCCTGGCATTCTCGTGCATGACCACAAGCTCTACCTGCGCTTCGTCGGCATCGGCAAGATCTGCCGGCAAACGAACCTGCGGATAGTTCTCGTATTGGTCGAAACGGGCGAGAGCTTCTTGAATCAGTTCGGCAACCCTTGTCATTCGCTGTTCCATGACCGAGACTCCTTCGCCACCAGACTTGGATTGGTGACGTGTGACGATCTCGACATAGGCATTGAACAGACTGAGGGTAGAACTGGGGGTAGATCCTCTTAGTTTTGCCATTTAGCCTCCATGCTTTGAGTGTGATGGCTCCACGAACAGTGCAATCAGCCAGGAAGCCAGACAAAGAGAGACTCGTTTCATTCTCGCGCGATGCGTAACCGCCGAGTTTCTCCTGATACTGGATAAATGTGCTGAATAAAACTGTCGAGTAACCGAAAAATCCTTTTAGTCAAACATAAACAAGATGACTAACCCTCTTAAACTAAGCAGTCCGGAAACAAGGGATAGGTGTAAACAAATAAAAATTCACGAGCATGGACACTCTGAAGCTTAAATATCCGGGCAGACCTGGCCAAACAGGATAGGAATTGAGACGGTCAGGGTAGATTGAAAGCCTGATGAAAGATTACCTCCCTATATAGGACCTAGTTCATGAAGGCGACCCAGAGGAAACAAGAGACATCCCGGCCACAGCTCACTAGCTGGGAGCGAAAAGTCGACCAGGAGCTAGCCGAGATATCGGCAGCGATAGACTTTCTCTATCTCCTTCAACCCGATAACCTCAAAGAAATTGAGACAAGCTTTCTCCTTGACCGCTCCACAGAAGAACCGACATTCAGTTATGGAAGACCTCCTGCTTATCTGAAGAAACTCCGGGAACGCCTGATGGCTCTACCGCTATCAAAGGTGAACGATCCGATTCTGAAAGAACTCTTTCAGACAGAAAGAGCCACCATTGTCACAACCATCTCTATGCTTTCCAAAAGAGGCTCTCCAAAATTCCTGCAAGACAGCATCAAGCTTTATGGAAGCCCGGACGAAAATCTGACCAGAACCGCATTTACGATTCTGGAAGCCTTTCCAGGCAAATCCAAAGGTCCGCTAAAAAACGATTATCTGGAAGCGCAAGAGTTTGCCGACTGCGCAAGCAAAGAAATTAATCTCTACAGAAAGCGACATCCTTTCATAGAGAGCGCCGTCCAGGTGGATGAGCAACTCTCCAGTATTCTTGTCAGTGGAGGCAACTTGAGCATAGGAAGTAGTGCAAGAGTGCCCCGCTGTCGCACAGAAGCCACCATTGCCCATGAAGTCGGCGTCCACCTTGTCACCTTCTGGAACGGCAGCCAGCAGCCTCTCAGCATTCTCTCCGGCGGTCTATCGAGCTATGAAGAGCTTCAAGAAGGTCTAGCTGTCTTTAGCGAATATCTAGCGGGTGGACTGACCCGTAACCGACTGCGCACCCTGGCTGCCCGGGTGGTAGCCGTGCAGCGCATGCTGGAAGGTAGATCCTTCGTAGCAGTATTTCAAGAGTTGACCGAAGAATTCGGACTTGGAGAACGAATCGCATTCGACAACACCGTAAGAGTTTTTCGCGGTGGTGGCATGACCAGACCGGCAGTCTATCTGCGGGGCTTGATCTGGATTCTAGAATATGTAAAAGCCGGAGGCGACCTCGAAATTCTTCTCACCGGCAAGCTCGGCATCGAGCATATACCGGTGGTTCAGGAGCTGATGAAAAGAGGACTTGTGACCAAACCGGTGGTCTATCCTCGATTGCTTCGCAACGCAGCGGCAAGGGCGAGACTGACTAGAGCCAGAGAAGGAATGAACGTCATCGACCTGGTTGCGGATCTTTAGCTCTCCTGTCTACTCAACCTATTGACCTGCTAACCTGCTAACCTAAAAAGCTGGCAGCCGTCCTCACCTCCATTCAAGGACGATTCAGGCTTTTTCTATCACTACTCAAACGTACAAAATTCGTGGGATGCATATTTCCAATGCTTAAATATGCGAGATTTGCATAGAAACTGAGCCTTTCTCTGTTTTATGCAGTATTTGCAATGAAATTCGAAAATTCGTTGCAAATACTGCATATGTGGCGGCGGCAAGGGTATTTTTTGGCAAACTCAACTGAATATTTTACTTCTCTCTATAGTAGTACCAGAAAAAGAAAGAAACGGGGCGGAAGAGATCTAAATAGATCGCTCCCGCCCCGAAAAAACATCACCAGGACAATACCTAGGGGCTGGTGGTCTTCTGAGACTTGACCACCCAATCTAACAAAGCTTCGCCCTTGGGCACGCCCCAGCCGGTGGGATGATCCCAGTTCGTGCCGGCCTTATAGCCCGGTCCCCAGTAATTACCGTTGTCACCGCGGGTAATGTCATAGAAGACCTTGCCATAATCCGCCGACCGTCCCATCTCGTAGATCAGTTCGTTGGCATTGCCGATGCGCTTGTTAGCCGCCTCGTCAATCAGGATCCACAAGGCAGCCCATTCCGGAGCCGCCACCGATGTACCGCCATAAACCACCCACTTCCCTTCGAATCGGAAAGAGTAGCCTGTGGCGGGGTCGGCATTGAGTGCCACATCAGCGGTGTTACGCTTCTCAGAAGTCGGAACACCCGGACCATGCTGCCAGGACGGACGCTTCCAGTAGTCGGAAACACCGCCACCCGAACCCTTCCAGGCCATTTCCAGCGCTCGGGAGCCCTGGGAATCGAAGAGGGTCGTGCCACCGACCGCGGTGATATGCGGATCGGACGAAGGATAGTCAACGTCGAGCGGAGGAGCCACGAGCTTGCCGTCCTCGTCCTTCTCAGGCGGGATCTTGCAGTCGTAGGCGCCATAGTCTCCACTGGCGACGAAAACCGGCATGCCCTGTGCGGCAGCCTGCTTGAAGATGGTATGCTCCAGCTTCATCTGGCGCTTACCAGTGAAGCTCTCGCAGAGTCCCCAGCTTACCGACATTACGTCGGCATCATTGTCCACCACAACCTGGTTGAAGGTCATGGTGAAGTTGACGAACTTGGGGTCGACAGCCATGTACATCAGGATATCGGCACCGGGAGCCTGCCCGCCTGCGGTCTGCAGGTCGAGGGTCGTCTCGGAATTGAGCGTGGTGCTCTTGCCGTTGATGTAGATGTTCTTGATGGTACCGGTGCGCACGATACCGTGCTGCTTCCAGTACTCTTTCATGTCGTCCGGGTCATAGGTGTGAGCAGTGGCAATAGCCAGCTTCTTACCCTTACCTGAATAGGCGGTGCCGACATTCTTGTTGTTGGCGTTCGGGAAATCATATACGGTGGCAACATCCTCGGGAGACATACCCCGGGGTCCTGCCGGTGCCTTCGGCTCCTTTTCAGGGGTCCCCTCCAGAGCGTTGCTCTGGAAACGTGCATAGGTGTTGAGACCCATGATACCTTCGATGGTATGCTCGAGCCTCACTGGAATGCTGGGGTCGCCCGCGTTGCTGGTATAGGTCACCAGTCCGGTGGCGTCGGTGATGGAATACCGATTCATCTCGACATCGAAAGCCGACTCGATTTGAGCGACAGTGCCCTCGACATAGATGAGCGTGCGGTTGTCCGAGACGTTGAGGACCGTCATCTGATGGTCCTGCAAGAAAGCGATCACGGCGTCCACATCGTCGGTAGCCGGTGAATAGAGCGCCTGGATGTCGGTCGGCGTCAGGTATTTGCCATAGTTCGGAGAGGCAGGGTCGTTGACTTCGGCGATATACTTGTCGAGCTCAGCTTCGTTGCGAAGCTTGAGACCGACCAGGAACCGAATCTTCTCGCCGTCTTCAGCCGGACCTTCCAGCTTGGACGACCGCACGATGGGAGCCGTGCTGTCAGGTAAGACCTGCATCCTCTCGAAACCAAAATCGAAAACGCTGTTGGGCATGAAGTAGCCCAAAAGCAGAATCAGAGCCACAATTCCAGCCCCGATTGCGGAAAGCGAAATAACAGTTTTTCTGAAATTCATCAGTCGTCTCCTGTAAAACTCAGGATTCGGCAGTAATGGAAGATGCGCGGCCGCACCGTTGCATTCGAGTCTCTGCTCGACTTCGGTGCGGCCGCGGCGAATAGCGGGTGTTTCTCCCTGGGGAGTTACAGAAAGTTGTTGGGAGCGTTGGTGAGCGGATCTTGATAGTCCGGCTCGTCAAAATGCGACCTGTCCACCGGGGGATCAGGCATCGTACTCTGGAGCGGATTGGTGTTATCCAGCCAGGTTCCGTCATCCTGAAGAGTACGCTCGGACTTGACCGAACCATCTCGATTGAGCTCTTGCTCCTTGACCGGATTACCCTTGTCGAAGTATTCGATTTTGGTAACCCGGTTATTTGAATAGCGCTCGACATGAAGTCGACGCTTAATCGTCGTACCGTCCGAATCGAACTCCTCTACCGTCTGCAGTTGGTAAGACTGGTAGTAGTAATAGGTGCTGTTCGGATTCCAGTAACCGTCCCAGTACTGCTTGTAGAGAGCTTTGCCGGAAGGGTCGAAGACAGTGATATCGCGATTGTTGCTGTCCTTCTCCCTTGTCTGGGTATGGACGCCGTTACTGTCGAAGTACTCGACCACAACCTCGCGGCTGTTCGGCCACTCGGCCTTAGCCCAGAGAGTGGTGCCGTCCTTCTGGTAGTAGACGGTGCTCTTGCTCCCGTCGGCGCGGCTCTCCGTTATGCTGTGGAGACGCTTGCCGTCGATGCGATACATGGTGATTTTCTGGGAGCCGTCGGCACGATACTCCACCTCTGCTTCCAGAACACCGCTGACGCGGTACATGGTCGTGGAGAGAGGCTTGCCCTTCTGGTCGTATTTGGTGACCGACTTGAGCTTGTTGACCACGGCATGAAATTCCTTGACCTCACCGACGGTGCCGTCGGGTCGGTAGAATTCCTCTTTCGAGCTGCCGTCGCGATAGTCTATGCGCATGGACACCTTGGTGCCGTTCGGAAGATAACGGTGTATCCGTTGAAACTCTTCGGAAGAATCAGGTTGAAGCTCAACCTTGTCGATGGTGACAGGCGGAGCTGGCTCGGTCTGCTTCGGCGGATTGGCATCCGGAGGATTGGACTTACCATCCTCCGGGCCACAGCCGGCCAGGGAGAGAACTCCCAGTGCGAGAACCAGAGAACCGAAGAAACCGAAATACTTTCTTGTTCTGTTCATGGACTTAATCTCCTGGATGGGGACATGGTCCCGGCCGGCAGGTCAGTCGCGGGGAAGACGGGGGCAGGTGCCTCCGTTCATACGATCCAGCATGGCCACCCGCTCCGAGACCGGAGGATGGGTGAGCTGCAGGTACTTCCACCAGCGCACGATACGCTGCCAGAGGGTCTCGGCCTTGTCTTCGGCGAGCTGGTCGAAAATGGGATCGACGGTCATGATCGGACGAATGGCGCGATAAAGCTCCTTCTCCCGACCCTTGGGGCGATGCTGCTCCACATAGGCGACCAGCTTCTGGAGCGCCATGGAGAGGTCACAGGGCTTGCCCGTCATCATGGCGCCGCTGCCGTCGGCGAGCGACTCCCGGGAACGCACCACGAACATCTGGATGACGCGGGTGAGGTAGCCGGTGATGCGGAAGATGATGAACATGATCACCCACTCGAGAATGCCGGTGAAGAAGCCCTTGCGCTCGGGGTTCATGCCGAGGCGCTTCTTGAACCAGCTCAGGCTGCCCATGACCATACGAACACCGGCATCGGTGATCATGAAGAAGATCATGGAGAGCACAGAGAGAAACGAGTTGACCGCCACGTCGTAGTTCTTCACGTGGGCGAGTTCGTGGGCGAAGATTGCCTCGATCTCGTCGTCGGTCATGCCTGCCTTGAACAGACCCTGGGTGGCTGCCACCACCGCCTTGCGATGGATCGGACCAGTGGCGAATGCATTGGGCAGAGGGTTGTCCGAGATGTAGACGGGCGGCTTGAACTTCAGTCCGCTCTTCGCATAGACCCGGTCGACGATCTCGATCAGGCGCCGATGCTCAGGATTGTTCGGGTCGGCGGGGACCGACTTGGTCATGGTCAGAGCCACCTTGGCGCTGAACCACCACATGACCACGGGCAGGAGCATCCAGACCAGGCCGAAGCTGAGCTTGAACTCGTAGGTGAATCCGAAGCCCCACAAGGCGAGGAAAATCAGGAGACCCATCAAGCCGTATCCGGTGAGGGTCTTAAGCCAGCTGACAAAAATGTGTCGCTTGATAGCCGGATACTTGGGGTCATCCGGCGGAATTACGGTATGTGCCATAGCTACTTCCTTTACTTAGAAAGTCGAGAAAGCGCCTTACTGTCTTTATGGCGAGTGATTTAATAGTCGACAGTGAGCGCCTCACTCGATGTGAGAAGAAGCTGCAAGAAAGAGAAGGTGAATTACCTGTTTTGGAAGGCTTTCACGTAAAAATAAAACTGAAAACAATAAGACTAGTAAAAGTTAGTTGGAGGTTATCATGAGATTCAATCTCAAGAAGCATTAGAAAGATATCCTGTCGACCACAAAGATCGACTGCGCGATGATGGCACTCGACTTGCCAAGCAGGCACGAGAACCGATATCACTGATTTACAAAGAGGATTGAGACAAACCACTCGACAACGCCCGGCTTGCCAAGACCAGGCGGCAGACGGCGTTTTCGCCGATAGCGAAGCTCTGCATAACAAACCCGATTTAGAAAGAAATTCTCGCTCAGACTTTTTCTTTGCTCAGCAGTCTTTCGTATTCGCTGCGGTCTTTGCCGGCCAGATCAAATTGACCTTCGCGCTCATAGACCTTTGCCCTGTGGTAGTAAGCATTAGCCATACCAGCATCTTTACTGATGACCAGAGTAAAGTCTTCCAGAGCTTTCTTATCGCGACCCAGAGAAAAATTAGCTATACCGCGCATTACATAGGCATCGAGCTTGTTGGGAGCCATACTGACCAGGATCGATAAATCGGCTATTGCTCTGCCATAGTTGCTCTGCTGAAAGTAAGCCTGGGCTCTCAGATAATAGGCATCGGGAATATCCGGCTCTCGGTCGATGGCAGAATTAAAATCGCTGACCGCCTCGGCGAATTTACCGGTGGCAAGATAAGAAGTGCCCCGGCCGATATAACCGAGCACAAAGCTATCATCCAGCTCCAGAGCATGGTTGAATTTGCCGACAGCACCGCGGTGATTACCTGCGGCCACCAGCTCGACAGCCTCGTTGAAGATAGCCTCGGGATCACCCTGCAATGCACCAGCAGCAGTGGCACTTTCAACAACAGGAGCAGCTACCGCATCAGCCTGTCCATTAGTATGCACCGCTTCGTCGGCTGTATCGTCACTCTCATTTTCTTCTTCGAAATCGATAGCTTCGAGCCTTTCTTTGAGGTCAGAGATAGTTCTCTGCCAGGAAACAGAAGCATCCGTGCCATCCCAGAGATCTCTCAACTCTGAGTTTTTAGCGACTTTGTCCACTACCCTGGCGGCAACTCGCACTGTATCGGGAGAGCTTTTGTAGCTATGGGTCTTGAGCCAAAGAATCAACTCCTGGGGCAGATTCTCAGAAGGTTTCTGCCAGGAAGCCGCCACGGTTTCTGCGGCGGCAATGCCACGCTCGGCATCCTGTCCATCGATGAACATATCCGATCTATCAACCTTCGCAAGCGCCTCTTCGATCATATCGCCGGAGGTAGATCCGGTAAGATCCTTGAGCCAGTCCTGAGCCTGTTCATTGCCGAAACTGCTGACGTCCCAAACCATAGGATGCGTTAAACTCCAAGTAATACACAGCTTCAATAGTTTATCACCCGAAGCTTTTATAAAGATCCACCGCATGGAAATCAAGAGAAATTGCCTTTATCAGCATTTGAGCTAAGATAGAGCCGTGGCAAAACAGCAGGGATCCATGGCAGGCAACACAGAAAAATTCACCGGACTGGCTGATGTCTATGCCAGGTTTCGTCCCGGCTATCCGAAAGAAGCGGTAAGCTTTCTCAAAGAACGCTGCCGACTGGACACAAACTCGAAAGTTGCCGATATAGGCTGCGGCACCGGTATATTCTCTCGACTTCTGCATAGCCAGGGCATCGAAAATATAATCGGGATCGAACCCAATCTAGACATGCTCAGAGCAGCCAGAGAAGAATGCGAATCCGATACCACCTATAACACCATTAAGTTTATCAATGGCACCGCCGAAGACACCACCCTGGACAGAGACAGCATCGACACCGTGGTATCAGCCCAGGCATTTCACTGGTTCGATGCCGAAAAAGCCCTCGAAGAGTTTCACAGAATCCTCAAAAAAAGCGGTCACTGTGCCCTGGTCTGGAACGTGAGAGACGATTCCGATCCTTTCACCCGGGAATACGGCGAAACCATGTACGAACACAGCACCAGAGGCTCAGACGAAATAAAGCGCGGTGTCTCTGGCAAAAAGCTTCTGCTGAGCTCGATTTTCGAATCTCTTGCAGTCAAAGAATTTGCCAACAGCCAGGTGCTTGACGAAGAAGGGATAATCGGAAGAGCGATATCCACCTCTTATGCGCCCAGAGAAGAAGCAGAGAAAGAAGAGCTGATCTCCTCGCTCAAAAAGCTATTCATAAAACATCGGGACAAAGCCAACCCCGAGCAGATAACCATGCGTTATATAACCACCATCTATCTTGCCCGAAAGCTGAGCGCCTGAACTCATATCAGGTATCAGGTTAAGCCGGCTCAGAGGACTTTCGACCAGACCTGCCAGCGCTCTTTTCCTTCGAACACCGCAAGCTGGTCTTCGGTCGATTCGTCTGCCTCTTGCTGAAACAAGCCTGTCATAAGCGTAGAAAGATTGACCTCGGCAATAGGATACGGCGGTCCACTCTTGCGTTCGGTATCGACGAAGAAGAATCCGAATAACTTTCCTTCGTCCTTCAATAAAGAACGCAAAACAGCCGGAAACCGATCCCTAAAACTGGGATGGATAGCACAGAGAAAAGCTCGCTCATAGACAAAGTCAAAATCATTTTGAACAAGTTCAAAAAAGTCCGACACTTCGAATCGTACTGGCAGATCACCGACAATAGACCTGGCTCGTTCAATAGCCGGCTCGCTCACATCAATCGCAGTTACCTGCATCCCCCTGGAAGCCAGATAGGCCGCTTCATAGGCCGAACCACAACCCGGTATCAGTACGGATTTTCCGGCCACCCTACCCTCGCCATTCTCTAGTTCGATGAATCGTCGAAGTCGCTCGGGTACGCCACCGCAATCCCAGGGAAGGCGGCCTTCTTTATATAGGTTGTCCCAGAACTCTACCGATCTGGGCTGGTCAGCATCTACAGACATACATACACTCACTTATATGATGGCGCTGCAAACGATAGCACGAACATTTTTGAGCAAACGAAAAAGATCCCCTAAAACAAAAAATCCTATTAAATTCAACAATTTCTTTAGGCTTCACCTAAAAATCGTCTTAGCCACCTCAAAGCACCACTCGATCAACCGGGCATTTACCGGACAGGGAAAGGCTTTTCACGACCAAAAGGCTCAATAGTTGCGATATCATAATGAATTTCAAGAGGCTATACAAATCGTAGTAAAACTGATTCGTAACCCGGCTTTGCCGAAAAAAGCAAAGCGCCTTAACAAACAGGAGTGTCTGAGATGACTGGAATCTTCGACGATTTAAAAGATTACGGCCACGAGCAAGTTTCCTTCTTCCATGATGAAGAGACGGGCCTAAAGGCAATAATCGGTATCCACAGTACCGTTTTAGGACCGGCTCTCGGCGGCTGCCGCATGTGGAAGTATGCCGACGATCAGGAAGCTTTGAGAGACGTACTCAGACTCTCCCGCGGCATGACCTACAAAGCTGCCGTGGCAGGACTCAATCTCGGTGGTGGTAAAGCCGTCGTAGTAGCTGATTCCCGCACAGACAAAAACGAAGCCCTGCTCAAGTCTTTCGGTAGAGCTGTCGACGCCGTCGGCGGCCGATACATCACCGCCGAAGATGTCGGCATGACAGTAGCCGATATCGACACAATCAGAACCGTGACCCGGCATGCCGTGGGCGGAAGCAACGAAGGCGGCAGCGGAGATCCTTCCGACATGACCGCTTTAGGTGTATTCCAGGGCATTAAAGCAGCCCTCAAAGTATCCGGCCAGGGCGAAAAACTGGAAGGCGTCAAAGTCGCCATCCAGGGTGTAGGCAATGTGGGCTACCACCTCTGCAGCTATCTCTCCGCAGCCGGTGCCAAGCTGATAATCACCGATATCTATCCTAACCAAGTCAAAAAAGTTGAGCAGGAATTCGGCGCTGAAGTTGTCGCTCCCGACCAGATCTACTCTGTCGATTGCGATATCTTCGCTCCTTGCGCTCTTGGTGCTATCCTCAACTCGAGAACCATTCCTCAACTCAAGTGCTCTATCGTTGCCGGCTCCGCCAACAACCAGCTTGAAAAAGACGAAGACGGTTTCACCCTCTTCTCCAAAGGAATCACCTATGCTCCGGATTATGCCATCAACTCCGGCGGTCTCATCAATGTAGCCGCTGAACTGGATGGTTATAACAAAGAGAAAGTGTTGAACAAAGTCTCTCAAATCTACACGACTATCGAGAGCATTCTCGAACACTCCAAAAAAGAGCATGTTCCGCCTCACCAGGCTGCTGATGCTCTGGCAGAGAAGAGACTGAAAGAAGCTCGCAAGCAGACTCCGAACACCAGTTTCGGATTTCGCAGCCAGTTCATGACCGACACCAAGATCATGAGCGAACTGACAGCCGCCTCTTTGAACTAAATCGAGAGGACTGATTTGAGCTTCAACACCATCTACGGTGAGCTTGATTGCCCGCACTGCAAATCCAGGATATTATCCGGAGTAGGTTTCCGGTTCGGACAATTAAATCAGAGACAATACAAGAAGGGGGACGAGCTAGCCTGGGAAGGCGACCAATGCCGTCCCCCTTCCCGTCCTGATGCCCGAGTTATCAAAACACTCGGCCACTTCAACTGTGACAACATCAAATGCTCCTCCTGGCAGGATTGCTTTCCCGACATTCAAACGGTCTTGATTACAATCGAGAACAATCGTATTACCGATGTCGAAATCTATAAACCGAGCGGCGACGAAGAAGAGTTCGCCATTTTAGAGCCTGCCGAATTGCGCGGAGCTTAACGAACAATTTCACTCTCTAATAACTGCGTATATAATCAGGTTCCCGCAACCTGGAGTACGCCATGGCCGCCATCCGCCCAAAAGAGTTTTTGATGATTCCCGGACCGACACCGGTACCGGATGAGATTCTTGAGATCCACGGTAGACAACCCCTCGGACACCGCAGCACCGAGTTCTCGGGCCAGGTCGAATTGGCCGTGCAGGGACTGAAATGGCTGGGTGAGACCGAATCCGATCCCTTGATTTTGACCGCATCGGGAACCGGAGCCATGGATGCTGCAGTAGCGAACACCATCAACCGGGGAGACAGGGTATTGAGCCTGGTCTGCGGAGTTTTCGGCGAACGCTTCGCAAAAATCGCAGAAGCCTATGGCGCCAGTGTAGAACGCCTGACAGTAGAAGCAGGTCAGGCCATTGATATAGAGTCAGTCAAAAAAGCACTGGCTGCCGATACCGGCAAAGAGATCAAAGCCGTTACGGTGACCCACAACGAAACCTCCACCGGTGTGATCAATGATTTAGAGTCGATAGCCAGAGTGGTCAAAGCCCATGGCGCGCTGATTCTGGTCGATGCTGTCACCAGCCTTGGTGCCGCTCATCTGCCCATAGACAAATGGAAACTCGACGTTGTCATAGCCGGAAGCCAGAAAGCGCTTATGTTGCCTCCTGGTCTAGCCGTGATTTATTTTGGCAAAGAGGCGTGGAAGGCTTATGATCAATGCAATAACGGCAGATTCTATCTTGATCTGAAACGCTACAAAACTTCCCAGGACAAAAACACAACCCCTTTTACACCGAATGTTTCTCTGGTCATGACCCTGGTCAAGTCACTAGAGATGATGAAAGAAGAGGGACGGGAAGCGATTCAAAAACGCCACATAGAAATGCGCACCATGCTTCGAGAAGCCCTTATCGAGATGGGATTGAAACCAGTGGTAGAGGAGGGCAATGCCTCTCCCACCATCACTTCGGTTTGGCCTCCGGAAGGCGTCAGCGTAGCCGACATCAGAGCAAGGCTAAAAGGCGATTATGCCATTATCGTCGCCGACGGCCAGGAAGATCTGAAAGGAAAAATCTTCCGAATCGGACATATGGGCTATGTTTTTCCCCGCGATATCGGCATGACCATTAACGCTCTAGCAACCATTTTCAAAAGCTTGAAACCAGTCACCAGAAGCTGAAAGACCCTGAAAACGTGACAACGGCGAAAATCCGGCTATACTACTCTTTATGCGATTCTATTTAGATAAGAAGCTTAAAAAAGGGATTCTGGCTGGCCTTGGTCTGACGCTGATCTCAGCCGCACCTGCCCAGGCTTATTACTGGAACTATTATGGCGGCGGACGCTATTTCGGCACCAATTTGCTTTATTCCATCCCCTACCTGGCTTCTCCTCTGCTTGGCTTGAACCGCGGACCTTATAACGCCAACCCGCTTTATTCCGCCAGCAGCTATCTAAATAGAGGCGCCCAGAGAGCCCTGACAGCCCCTCTCTACTATCAGCCCTACTATCTGCAAAACTACAAAGACGAAGAGCCCATCTACGATCCAAGAGACAGAGTCCGTCCTGTTCGTGCCGGCAACCTCACCCAGGATCAGATCGTTCACGCTTCCTGGAAACAGGGCAATAACGTAGACCCTTTCTATGCTCCTATCCCGGGACAACCGACAACCACAGGTCAACCGACTGGACAGAGCCAGACACTACCACCAGTGGCACCACCAATCACTCCAAGACCGGCGGCTTCACCCCAACCCCAGAAAAGTTTCGATTTTCGCAGCTCCACTCCTGCTCCCATTGCTGACGGATTCATCGGCACCGTGATCGAACACCATGACGGCAATATGGCAAGCGCCCTGGCCGACCCTTCGACCCGCTCCTGGGCAAAAGCCCTGGGTCTGACCCAGGATGACAGCGCTCCCGGTGCGGAGTTTACCCCTACCAGAATCCACCTGATTCGTCAGATCCTGCTCGATCCCTCTTTGACCTCGGTCAAAAAGCTTGATGCCATAAGGATACTGATACCGGCTTCCGCGAACCGCGCTACCAAATAAAACAAACGAAAAAAGGGAGCTGAGGTTCCCCGTTGTTATAGCTTTAATGTAGCTTTCTTGAAAAAGAAACATCTGAACTAGTAGTTTCCTGCGTGTTTTATATTTTTTTACTCCAAGCTTAACCCTCCCCGACTCGCCTCTCACCGCCCAGCCAGAATCAGGACCAAGTCCAAATCAATCGCTATCTGAAGCGATCGGTTTTCTGTGCCCATAAATGCGGAGATGCCGGGGACAAAGTCATGAGGTCTCGAGATGGCACATTATGCCGATATCTTTGAGTCTCTGGCCGATCTGAAGATGAAGATGAGGGAAGGTATCGACTACCGCATCCTCCTCCTCGATCGACAGAGCAAAGCTTCTATAATTGCCCCCCACGGCGGTTTCATCGAAGCCGGCACATCGCATCTGGCAAGGGCCATTGCGGGGCAAACGTTTAATCTGTACGACTTCCAGGGTCTTTTGAAATCGAGACCGGAACGTCTGCATGTTACCTCGACGAGATTCAGAGACGACGACCTCACCGCCATGTTGAAAAGGTCGCTGTTCGCCGTATCGATACACGGCATGGGCAAAACCGACAACTGGAGGATCTGGACCGGAGGGTTGAATGAACCACTGAAGCGCCAGATCGACATCTGCCTGAAAGAAGCAGGGTTCTGGATCAATCCGGATCCGCCGCTATACAAGGGCAGAAGCAAGCTGAATGTCGTCAATCTGGCCAGAAAGAAAGGCGTCCAGCTGGAGCTACCGGAAGACCTGCTGCAGGTCATGTTTCTGAACGGCTTTTCAGACGGCGGCTACAGGCCGACCGCTCCGCAGCCGGAACTCAGCTCTCTGGGGCGACTGTTTGTCACTGCTGTTCTGCAGGGGATCTTCCTCTACCTGGCGGAACAGAGTCTAATTTCCAAAACGAAAGCAGGCTGATTATCATGATCTACCGACTGAGTAAAATCGCCTCAACAGGCGCATATCTTGTTTTGATCTGGCTCACCTGGCAGTGGTTCCAGGGCGACACCCACTGGACGTTCAGCATCGGCTGCACCATCGTCAGTGGCATGTGGCTCGCTCTCACCGCCTTCGAGCTCGGACATCTTTTCAGGACCTACTTCGACATCCTCTCACGTTTGAAGATGTTGATTCCAATTCTGCTGGGTACGGCACTGTCCGGTCTGGCAGCCTGGTTCGGCGAGCCCCTGGCACTGAAAGTGGTGGCAGGGGTCGAGCTGCTCTTCTGGCTCGGCATCTACGTGAAGTACCGCCTCAATCGCAGGCGCTACATCAAGCAGGGCCATGGTCCGCTGCCCAGAGGCACCTGGGTCAATCCCCCGGTGGAAGCTATTCAGGAATTCGACCTCATCCTCACCTCGGGCAACATCGCCCGTCGCTTGAGAGAGAGCGTCGGACACGGTGAAGTAGCCGTGCGCATGGAGGACGGAGAGCTGTATTTTCTGAGCTCTTACATGGAGACCGGTACGGTCTTCGCCCGAGCCGAGGAGGTAACTGCAAAGCTCCTGAGAAACAACCACTATGTGGTTCTCCGGCCGACAGTCTCCTTTAGTGACGACCAGAGAGCGGCGGTGCCCTCCCTGACCAGAATCTTGATTGAGCAGAATCGACTCTACAAAGAGACGAAGCAAGCAAGGCGCAGCGCCTGGCTCAATCATCTGCCCCTGCCCCAGTCCTGGCGCCAGTGGCTGATCCGAAAGTTTCCGGTTACCGGCTATGACTGGACCGGTCTTTTGATTGGCCAGAAGCACAGCGACCACTGGACCTGTGTCGGTCTTTGCCTGGAGCTCTACCATCGCCTGGGCATGAAGACCAACCAGTATGGCACCGGTCTTTTCGGTCTCGGCACCGGACTGCTCGATCCGATAATGCCGGTGAGATTCCTGGCTGATCCCTCTTTCAGAATCCTTTCGGAAGAGGACAAGGGGACTATCTGATAGCCGATTTTTCGAATATGGGTCTTGCCTTCGGCATAGACCCATGTTCTTTTTCTCGATTGTTACTACTTTTTATAGTGTTTATCTCACTACAACAAAGTGCAGCGCTTAGCATTCCTTAAACGCTTGTACAGGTTGCGCTAGCAGGATTTTTTGAAACGTTTTCGACACGAATAACCCTTATTTTCATAGAAAACTTGTCCACAAAGCCCTCTACCAGCAGAGAACCCTCAACCTGTGAGCCTTCCCTGAAAGACATTGAGCCTTTCGCCCCTGCGTCATCAAAGGCCACAAGCCGGATCAAAAACTTCAAACTTCTTCTGAATCAAAAGATTCAAAGAGTAGGCTCAAGGTATTCATCCTCGCTTCTATTCACCCGGAGAGATCGTTAACAACCAGGAAAGATTCCCAGAAAACAAAGATCTACTCAAGAGCCCTCGGGCTTCCGGGATGAAGCGACTGGATGAAGACTGAATAGTATTTCCGCTTTCAAAAAATATTCGAAGCAATTTCTTTGACCCGCTGCCGCGTCGGTAGTGGGTTTGTCGCAAACCTAAAAATGGAGCAGAACCATATGGGACTGAAAGTACTCATGCTTGCATGGGAATATCCGCCACGTCTTGTCGGCGGTCTGGCTCGCGTTGTCTACGCGATTTCGAAAGAACTGGCGAGCCAGGGCTGTGAAGTCCACGTCGTCACAGCCGACCATCCGGGCACTCCGGAATACATATTCGAAGAAGGAGTTCACGTCCACCGGGTCAAGAACCAGACCGGCCCGGATGGAAATGAAGCCCTCACCGTCGACTTCATCAACTGGATCAGCCGGCTCAACTTCGGCATTCTTCAGCACGCCATCAAGCTGCATCAGCAGTCGCCTTTCGATGTCGTGCATGCCCATGATTGGCTGGTGGCAGACGCCGCCTGGACCATGAAGTCTTTCGGTGTTCCGGTGGTCTCCACCATCCACGCCACCGAATTCGGCAGAAACCGCGGCTCTCTTGCAAGCCAGACCAGCAAGGTCATCGACCAGGTGGAATGGCGGCTGATTCAGGAGTCCGCGCAGGTGATCGTCAACAGCCGTCACATGCTCGCCGAGGTGAAGAATCACTTCGGCACTCCGGCCGAGAAGGTGGAGATTATCCCCAACGGCATCGATGCAGATCGTTTCAAATGCCAGACCTCCGAGGAACAGCTCCGTGCGAAGCACGGCATCGGTGACGGTCCCGTCACTCTGTTCGTCGGTCGCCTCGTTGAAGAAAAAGGGATTCAGGTTCTGCTCGATGCAGCGCCTCGTATCCTCGAACAGCATCCCGATGCCACCTTCGTGATCGCGGGCAGCGGCTACTACCAGAGCGCGCTCGAGCAGAAAGCCTCTGCCCTGGGCATCGCCGGCAGTGTCCGATTCTTCGGTCACGCCGATGACACGGCTCTTTCCGAGCTGTACACCATGGCTGACGCCGTGGCTGTGCCCAGTCTCTACGAGCCTTTCGGCATCGTCGCCCTCGAAGGCATGGCCGCGGGCGTGCCCACTGTCACCTCCGACACAGGCGGTCTGATGGACATCATCGACCACCTCAACAACGGTCTGACCACCTACGCAGGCAATCCCGAAAGCGTTGCCTGGGGACTGCTGCAGGTGCTCAACAACCAGGAGGTCGCCGCCCGCATCGGCAAACAGGGTCGCGCTCACGTGATCGAGCACTACTCCTGGCAGACAATCTCCTCCCGAACCCTCGCCCTTTATCAGCGAGCGGTTGAAGAAGAGTGAGCCGTCAATCAGTTAGTTAAATAAACGTCTTTTCGATGCCGGTATCTTGAGGCTTTCTCCTCAACAAGATACCGGCATCATTTTTTTCATGGATTTTTACTATCTTCTATAATATTACAATCGAGAAAAAAGAGTGAGAGCTGATTGCTCTCACTAAAATGCTACCGTGGCGGTCCTAACGAAGCAGCAGATTTATTCGGCTATCACCAACTCTGCAGCCACGACAGCTCCGCTGAAATGTAGCAAACCTATTTATTCATTATTGATTTTCGTCCTTTTCGTCCTTTTCATCCTTTTTGCAATGACCCTCGCAAAACTCATGCTGTTTGCAATTCAGGTCGGCCAGGTCTACATGGGCAGTCGTCCAGTCTGGTCTGTGGGCGGTCAGAATCCGAACGATATTACCGTCCCCTGACTTAGCGGCTGACTCTTTGACAGATGAAAGAGGCTCCGGCGCGATAGCTCCCTGACTCCAGTCGAGCTTGCTTTCCGCCACCATTTCATCCAATCTCTTTCCGAGCCGCCTTGAGAAATCTCCGTAGCTTACTTCGGCGACAGCAGCCAGACGACCTTCGAGTTCATCAAAAACTCGGAAGGCATCGAGCTCATTGACTAAAGGAGCAACGTTGACCAGGCCGATACGCTGTACCAGTATCGAGGCTTTGAGATGACCGCGATGACAGTCCTTAAGGAAAGAGAAGAAGGTGGAGTAGTCCAACCGAAGCAAAATCAACTGCTCAACCGGATTCGAAGCAGGCAGCAGTTCAAGGGCTAGCTTGTAAGCGACAATTCCGCTCAGCTCTTCCAAGTAGTTCGGATCATTGAGACTCTCGCGGTCCGCACACCAGTTCAGTTTATCAAAGCCGTATTGGATAGTCGTTCTGGCTGTCCGCACCTTGCGAACACTGCCTCCGTCTTTTACTTCGATCTCGATCGAATTGAGATCCGCCTGACGAGGCACCGTAAACTCGAGCAATCCGAACTTCTCGAGATACTCTATGCGCCTCTGAAACTCGACTGGCTTGAGACCCATCGCCTCTTTCAGGTAACGTCGAACGAAACCGGCAATCAGAGAAAGAAAAGGACCGTCATAAACGGTAGAAACGAACTGGACGGGAAGATCCGGTACATGCCGGATGTTTTCGAAAAGAGAAGGGCTATTCACTGTCTTCATCCTCGATACAGGCACCCATCAGACGACGGGCGCGATTGACTTTGATCAACAGGTCTTCAAGTCGCTGCTGTAATACATACAGCTCTGAAAGATCGTCGATGTTCTTATAGTTGAGCGCAAGAATTTCTCGCTGCTCTTCATAGCACTCTGCGAGCAGCCTATCCGTTTCAGTCCGGTCGAACCGGCAATCTTCAGAACAGTGTTCGCGAATAATTCGAATCTGCCCCAGGGCAAGATCGAGATAAATCAGATGCTCCCTGATTCTCTGGTGAAAAAACGCCGGAGAATTGCGAAACTTATAGGAATGCAGATAGAGCAAACCCAATATCAGCAGCATACTCGTAAGCCACCACATAAAGTGCCTCCTGGATAGAGTTGATTGAGATGAAGAAACCGGCAAGAATCGATTTGAGTTTGGTACGCCCTTCACGCCGCTCTTTAATGCGCCGGGCCTTTACTCTGTAATGGAAAGCCACTGTCTTATCAGCGCCTTCATCCCGCAATTCATGCAGCTCTGCAAGACGAAGAAGATCACTTTCAATGGCTGAATATTCCGGACCTGAGACAAGAGCAGTAAGATCGATCATCTCGAGATGAGCGTTTATATGATCGACTAGGGCAACCCGCTTGCTGCGATGGTAAAACTCTACTAGTTTCTCCAATTCGGGCTTCAATTGCCTGGATTCTTTTCCGCAACTCTTCTCCATAATCGAGTACCAATCCAGACTGGAATGCAATGAAGCATAGAATTCAGCCTCTCTGCTGTCACCTGCCGCCGCATGAAGATTCGCCATCTCTTTGTAGAGAGGCGCTGAAAGCAAACAACTATCAAAGCCTCGCGCTTCTACCCGTTCAATAAGAGTAGCGCTTACTGCAAGTGCTTTTCTCGAATCTCCGAGTCGCAAGTAAACACACTTCAGATCTGACAGCGCGGCATCAAGAGCCTCACTATCTTCATCGGTGTGCTCGACTATTTCGAGATAGAGACCAAGAGCGTCACTATCCCTGGTGCAAGATGCATAGCAGTCGGCCAGCTTTTTTAGAGCCGCAAGCAAGACCGGATCGTCAGCATCCTTTATCTGACGCAGAATCTCCACGGCCTTCTCGAAGAACCTACGGCCGGAAGCCGGATACAACTCGGAAGAATGGAGGTCGCCCAGGGCAATCCAGTGCCTGGCAGCTTCGCTGCTGACCTTGCCGAAGTAAACATGGTCCATAGAAAGCCACGAATAAATCAGATGCTCACGGCGACTGAAATCGGAGCCAAACTGGCTGTTTTTTCCACTATATGACTGACCCATCATGCGGATGTGGTAGGGAGCCATATCCTGTAAATCACTAAGAAATCGGGTAAACCTCTCGCTCATACGAGAGAAGAACCTGAAAGGTTTTAAGAGCTTAAGAAAGATCGACGTTTTCATAACGCGCTTCCTCCGGTCGAATTGGTTGATCGGAAGCGAAGTAGAGCGAGACCAGGGCTCGAAAGCCTCTTCGCCGCGCGCAAATCACTCTAGGGAAATTACTAATTTACTGGTCTGTGGGATTCCTCTGAAAAGTTTGAATTGAAGTTCACCAGACCTTCCTAACAACTTTCGATTCACGAACACAACTTGATCACATTTGCTCATATCCCGCTGTCAGTCAGCTATACAGCTGGAAAAGCTCCATTTATGACCTTGATCGAAATAGGCAAAGAACAAAATTCAAAAACTGTGCATCCATCTCTCCACAACGTATACAGAGACCAAGCCCACCTTGACAGCACCACATGTGCCACCATTTACTATTGTTTCCAGCCTCGAATATGCGCGACATATATTCAAAAGTCTGCAGATGCGAATGAGAACAGATAACGGTAAAACTATTCGGAAAACTTTTATCGAGAACAAGATTTTTTCTTACGTTCAAGCCACAGGACAAAATGCTGCTTTGCAACTGTCTGCGCCCGAGTACAGAAGATTGCCGAAAAGTACCATCAGTCAGCTTCGCTAACCTTATTAACTCATGACATCTCTATCCTTAGCCATTAATAAGTCAAAAGGTTGGCGTGGATGACTTGAGATCAAATAAGTTCCAGACAGTCTTTTTCTGAATTCAAGATTTTTGCCACTGGCTAAATATTTAAAACTCCGCCCGACACTCCTTCAAGACCACGCCTTTCTCTCGAAAGACGAGGAAACCTGCGGTTCTAACAGAGCCTGAGAGACGGAGTAAGTTCACCTATAGGAGCCTGGTTACCATGGATCAAAAAGAATCCGGACCGGCAAAGGACCCTGGACCCGACCAGAACAAGTCAGGACGGTTCAGGCAGACCTTCGCTTCCTTGAAAGAGAGGAACTTCCGAATCTATGCCACCGGCCAGCTGATTTCGCTGATCGGGACATGGATGCAGATTACCGCGCTACCCTGGCTGGTCTACACCATCACCAAGTCAGCCTCAGCTCTGGGCATGGTCTCCTTCGCAGGAAGCCTGCCACTGTTGCTGCTGACCTACTTCGGTGGAACCCTGGCGGACAAGTTCGACAGGAAAAAGGTGCTGATCACGATGCAGTCCCTGGCAATGGTCCAGGCTGTGCTGCTGTTTGCTGTCGCCTTTTACGGACTGACCAGCATCTACCTTCTGGTAGCGCTTGCGCTTTTCAGCGGTTGTATTACGGCACTGGATCTCCCTTCGCGACAGGCTTTCGTAGCCGATCTCGTCGGCAAAGAGAATCTCACCAATGCCATTTCCCTAAACTCAGCAATCTGGAACTCTTCCAGAATGATTGGACCGGCTCTCGCGGGTCTTATCATCGGTCTATTCGGTGAATCAATTTGCTTCGGGATCAATGCTTTCAGTTTCCTGGCTTCGCTGGGGACTCTTATGGCACTGAAAGTGGTGCCAAAGAAAGCAGACGAGAACGAGCCCTGCGGCGAAGCAGACCAGCCTTGCAAGGAGAACGAAAGCGTTCTTCAAGTGATGCTCAATCCAGCTCTTCTCAGCGTGCTTCTGCTCTCGATGATCACAAGCACGTTCGGCTTCACCCACGGCATTCTCATGCCTGTGATTGTCGATGAGATTCTGAAAGGCAGCGCCGAAACCCTGGGCATTCTCTCGGCGGCAGCCGGGCTTGGAGCTCTTATGGGTTCACTGACCCTGGCTGGCACGAAGAACAACCAGCACCTGCGCTCGACCATAGGTCTGGCCTGTCTGGTTCTCTCCCTGGCGATCTTCACTCTTGGCC
Source organism: Candidatus Obscuribacterales bacterium (assembly GCA_020634035.1). GTDB lineage: Bacteria > Cyanobacteriota > Vampirovibrionia > Obscuribacterales > Obscuribacteraceae > RI-106. Next base: position 230,608 of record JACKCM010000001.1, read on the forward strand.
AGTCGGCTTCCTTGACGCTCTCCATTGCAGCTGTCGCCCTGGCCGGTGCTTCGGTCAGTATGCAGCTCTCGGGCGGAATGTCCATCGTGCAGCACACAGTGAGCAATTCCATGCGAGGCAGAATCATGGGTGTCTACTCCACCTGCATGATCGGCTTCGCTCCCTTCGCAGCAATGCTCGCCGGCACGCTTGGCTCGTCAATCGGCGTCACCGCCACTTTGTCTCTCTGTGCAGCGGTGGTGGCAGGTTCAGCCTTGCTCTACCTGCTCTACATGCTCTACACGAGACTGACAAATCCGGGCAAAGACAGACACTGAAGAAGCTGAGTTATGGACAGGCATGGAGGTAGCACCGCTATCATTCATGCCTGTTCTTTTAGCAAGGTTTTCTACTATCGTTTATAGTTATCTACCCAGACCGTAATTATTCACGGGAGTGACACTAATCTAATTTTCAAAAAGCACAAAAGCCCTGTCATTTGGCTCAAAATCTGAAGTTACCACACACCAGAAATCAGCAAAGAACGAGGCTTTTGATTTGACACAGTGTAAAACAGCAGGCGCAACAGAACAAGGCCAAATGACCCTGGATTTGGGGGTGGGGAAGTTAATTCGAGCAAACTTTGACGGTGGGCAGATCTCAAGCGACGGAGGATTGCTGCTTCTTCGAAATGCCGATCAGGAGCTAGAGTTAACAGAAATGGCTCAGTATTGCTTTGGCGACCGGAGAAGACCAGATCTACTACGACACTCCATACAGAACTTACTGCGCCAGAGAATCTACGGAATCGCCGCTGGCTACGAAGATTGCAACGATGCTGCCAGGCTCAGAAATGACAGCATGCACAAGCTATCGGTCGGAATCAAGCCAAACGATGAGGCCTCTCTGGCATCTCAACCCACCCTCTCCCGCTGGGAGAACTCTGTAGACAAAGCTGGATTGGGAGCTTTGCAGAAATTGTTAGTCACAACATTCATCAAGCAGGTAAAGAAACGACCAAAGGTTTTGAAGCTATCCGTCGACACAACCTGCGACGAAGTCCATGGCTATCAGCAACTATCTTTCTACAACGGGTTCTACGGAACCGCATGCTACACGCCACTTTTCATTTTTACCGAAGATGGCTTTCCCCTGGCGGCTTTGCTGCGAGCAGGCAATGCCGGGAAGTACGACGGGACGTTGCGAATGCTAGGGCCTGTGGTTGAGGAACTTCGCAGACGCTGGCCTGGACTTCGAATTGAACTCACTGCAGACGCCGCATTTGCCGCTCCCGATATCTACAACTATTGCGAGGAAAACCGCATCACCTACTACATCGCCATTGCCGAAAACAATGCCCTGAAAAGCAAATCGAAGAATTTTGTTCAATCTGTAGAGAACCTGTACAACGAGTATTCTCAGCTTGAACCTGAAAACGTTCTGACATGGCGCCAGAACGAGGAACGCACACGGTTCGAAACGAAAGAACAGGGACGCATGCAAGAAAATTTCGAAGCCGAGCAAGTCTACATCCGCAGGTACACAGAGTTTCCATACCAGGCAAAAGAGTGGCCCCACGAGCGTAGAATCATTTGCAAAGTTGAACGAACCTCCAAAGGAACTGATATCCGCTACGTTGTAACCAACTCGAAGAAGAATAGACCGGCAAAGGTTTACGAAAAGTACTGCCAGCGGGCTCAATGCGAAAACTGGATCAAAGATCTCAAAAACTATCTGCGTTGTGATCGCACTAGCTGTCAGGAATTCAAAGCAAATCAGCTTCGTCTTCTGCTACATACCTTCGCCTACATTCTTCTCTGGAAGCTGAAAATGAAAGCAGGGCTGAAAAATTCGACCATCGAAACCGTCCGTCTCCATCTAATTAAAGTGGGAGTTCTGGTAACCGAGTCGGTCCGACGAATCTCGCTCAAGTTTTCGTCCAATCATCCCTGGCAAGATGAGTTTCGCAGAGCCTGGCAAACAGGGTAAAACCAGCCTGGACAGAACAATCCAAACACATTCTCCCCTCTCAAAGGCTGGTTTTACCCTGTCTAAGTTCGCTGTTCACGATATTTTTCACTGATACTCCTCTGAATTTTTCTCCAGAAAAAGTCCCAAAAGACTAAAAAACCTTTTGATTTCGGCTCTCTCTCCACTTGGATACTATATGTATGAATAGACCGGGCAGAGAGCAGATCCAGACTTTGACAAATCTTCTTCGAAATGATGTATATAGATAGTATCGCCGCTCAAAATTCTGAGTAGCCTCACGCTCCACTTACCAGATAAACCATGCCAAAGTCCACTGAAGACAAAGAAGCTTTATTGAACGCTGCCTACGATCTTTTCAAGCAAGATCCGGAGAGATATGGCAATGAATCGGCTATCAAAGAGCTCGAAGAGACAGTGCCGGGTTTTTCGGAAAGACAGTACAAATCGGCATGGACGAGGGTTATAAGCCTTTTTGAAAATGCCTGTAAGCTTGTTTTTCGATGGTCCACAGACAAACCGCCCGGAACCGTATTTGAACTACCGGACGAGAATCGCATTTTCGTGGACGACCTGACCAAGCAATGCCGGGGTTTCAGCGAAGATCAGTATCTGGAAGCGCTGGAATACGGATTTAAGAAAGCGATTTTTTAGGGAAATAATCTTCTTCCAGCTCGGGCTCCGGTGGATTTTTGATCGCCTCTTCCAGTTGATTGCAGGCGTCATGTAGCTCTTCGAGAAGATAAGTATCGGTCTCTTCGGCAATAGGCAGATAAATTTCGCGTGATTCGGATAGATAAGCTTTCTTCAAATCCTGATCCAACCACAGGGCAGCTTCTCGAACACTGTCCAGCCGGTCTGCTAGTTTGACAATTTTGGATGCAACGCTTGCCTGGCGGATTCTCTGATAATAGATATTTTTAGCCGACTGCTTCTGCTCCGGGCTCTCCCCCACCTCGGCTTCCGGCACAGTGAGCACCGATACCAACATGGCCACCGAACGTCCAAACTCTCTTTCTATTTCGACTACCCCGATTCTGCCTCTTTTAGCTTCGATGACGTCATGAAGCATGGCGCCGAGAACAGTAACCGGATCTTTCATCTCCAGCTCTTCCAGGATAATCATGGCCACCCGCATTGGATGGACTATATAAGGCAGACCACGTTTGGCGCTGGCATAACTGGCTCTTCTATACTCTCCCTGGTGTGCATCTTCGGCAAAGGCGAGCGCCTTTTCCAATCTCTGTCTTTCATGAATAGGATATTCATCCAGTTTCAACACAAGTTTGTGCCGAATCTGAGCTGTTATTTTTCGCTTTGACAGTGGTTCGGTCATGGTCCGGTTCAATCCAGAATATGAGGGTTTTTCTGCACAAGGCAAATTATACCCTTTCTAATCTAGATTCTTTCCTATGTTCTATAGTATCTTAGAAGCAAAGAAAAGACGAGCAGATTCGGCTCCGGTTATAGATTGACCGGAACAGAACCCACCCATCTCTTCAAAAACTCAAGAAGCTAGATTGCAAAATCAGGCGCCACAGGACTTACACTTGCGGCGAGTCTTGCCTTTGCTTTTGCTTTTGGCTTTGCCCGATTTCTTGGCACTCTTATCTCCGTCGGAAAGACCGAGCTTCTTGCGCCATTTTTCATCCCTGAGGCCGGAAGCGACAGGAATCGATTTGCCGGCTTTGTCCACCGCCACATAGACCACTTCGGCCTCGGTGACCGGAACGAACTTGCCGTCACGATCCGCCTCCACCCAGACTTTTGTGGTGATGGAAGTGGTACCGACGGCGGTAACTTCGGCCCAGCAGGTGAGGATATCACCCACATGGACCGGCTTCTTGAACTCGACCTCCTTGGCGGAGACGGTAACGATTCGATGGCTGCAAATTTTTCTTGCTGCAACCGCGCCGGCGACATCGATGTGGCTCAGGATGACACCACCAAAGATGTTGCCGGCACCGTTGATGTCCTTGGGGAACATAACGACGCGGATTGCAGGGCAGCCTTTGCGGATTTTCTTCATAACTTGCCCTCTAGGCTTTAGTTGAACGACAACAGCTAGAACCGGTCCGGATGGCTCACGTGACTGGCCAGCTTTTCCAGATTGAAAAGATCCTGCCTTCTGGTTTTGTTGTAGGCAGGCGTATCACAGAGAAGACACTGCTCCTCATAAAGCTCCGCCAGAAGACCCAGAGCGAGTTCATTCACTCGCTGGGACTGCTTTTGAAAATCTGTGGCATTATCAACGGACAGTTGCTCCATGGCAAGCATGGAAGCAGCCACCACATGCCGAGCCTCCACCGGTAGCTCTTCGTCGAGCTCTCCGGAGAGTAGCTCTTTGAGAAGCTGACTGGTGGTCGCCTCATCCGATTCACCCCAGGTGCACAGGTCTTTCAAAGACCGGTCCTTGAGGCTGTTAAGCTGCTGCTCAACAATGAGCGCTGCCGATTCTTCTACCAGAGCTCGAAAGTCTTCAAGCTCCATAGTGATGGCCGGCTCGTCTATGGCGTTCAGCCAGATCAGCTCTTGCGGTAGATTGCCACCACAGGCTTCCTTGAAGCGTACCTCGAGCTCTTCGATATAGCGGTCGGAGCAATTGAGGCGTTTCAAGACAGCGATTGAGAACATTACTCTCAAGACATCGAATGGGTGAGCTGATACACCGTTGACCAGACTGAAAGAGCTGGTGCGGGACAGCTTCCGCTTTCGATTTGTTTGCGAGAGAACCAGAATCAATCCGTTGACAAAAGCGGGTCCCAGATTGAGGACACCACAGGCATCGCAAAAAAGCTCTTGAGACCAGGTAGCGAACACCTCGCTCAGAAAGGTACTGACGGCGACTTCTTTGTATGGTCGCCGGAAGAGACCCGGTTTCTTCGGCACTTTCACCCGGGCAGAGCCTGAGGGCAGAGTACCGGCGCGAAGGGTCTTACGGACACTCTTACGAACCAACTCTCTGACCTCAGTCGAAAAACCGGTGATTTTAGAGAGCAGCACGTGACCGCCTACCTCATGACCTTCGATGAAGTACAGAGGGGCGAAATCGGCGTATTGCACCGGCTTGGCAATAAAGGCTAGAGGCATGTCCCTGGTGGGTGCTATCGTGTAGGGCTCGTCATCAGAATCGACGAAGAAGCCGAGCGGATCGAGGTCGGTAAGATAACCGCTCTCTTTCAGTTTTTCAGCCACCTTCTCGTCTTCGAGAAAGCGCCTGTACAGATTGCTGATCACCGAAAGGTATGCTTTCAAGCTATGGTCTTTTTGCTCGAGCTGGACGATAGGCATCGACAGTGTCCCGAAAACCGCAGCGAGTTGTTCGCGAACGTTTTTCACAGCCTGGGCCGACTTGCCTGTCATCGACTTCTCTGCTTGATTGAGAGCCGCCTCCAGAACTTCGAGATAAAGCGTGTGGTAGCGCCTGGGCAGCGTTTTTCGACCGGATGCGAGTACGCTCCGGAAAGGTTCGAGCCCTGAGGCGTCTGATCTGCTGGCGTCTAAAAATGGATTGACGACGTCTATGCGCCTGCTCAATACATCCTTCACCTTATCTGATACCACTTTATAATCACCGAGTGAATTCGGAATGGTCATGATTGCCTCCCGGTGTTATCGGAATTCGAGAGAAAAAGCAGGTTGGTTATTAGATTTCGGCTTGAATAAGATTTCTGAGAATCAGAAAAAAAACAGAGAACAAGCTAAGTTATTGAGTTCAGTAGGTAATCTTCAAGCTTAATAAAATGCCTGAGACAGAATTAGCGCGAATGCTCCATCCGGCCTTCGCTTCGTTGCCAAGGACGATTCCAGGTAACCTTCTGTGGCGCATTATTAAGAAGCCTGCACCCCTCTTGGCTTCCCGGTGTCAATTGATCGATTCATAGTTAGCAGAGCTAAAATACAAAACTTGCATATCCGCTCCATACAGGGCCAGCTTGCAGGCCAGCAGGGTTTACAAGGGGGATCATGCCAGCTTGAGATCTTTGATCATGAGTTCTTATACTGTTGAGGTCTACTTTCTCGATTCCGAATGAGTCTTTCATAGCACTCCAATTCAAGTTTTCTACTGACCTTTATTATTAACAAACAAGCCACCGCATTTGGTGACCCGACGTAGCACACCTGCACATTTTTCAGTGTTCGTCTCGTCCGGTCTTCCCGTGGGGCTAGTAATAGAAGAGAACCCCTATGACGCACCGAGACCAAATTCTCGCCCTCGTCAGGCACGGTCACTCCTTCGCAAACGATGAGACCGAAAAGCCTGCCGACGGATATTATTACAAGCTCTCAGGGTCCGACAAAAGTGTCGGAGTTACAGAGAGAGGTTTACAGCAATGCGATAGAGCTTCGGCACTACTGGCGATGCTATTTCCCGAGGAGAATCCGATCGAAGATGTCTGGATCTCCGAATACGACCGGACTGATCTCTCGGCCGGCCGCATCATTCAAAGCTTGCCCTATGTGCCGGCTTTGAGATGCGATCCGCGCCTGAACAAAAGAGAGTACGGGCAGTTCTGGAATATGACTTATCTCGGAGTGGAAAAACTTCACCCCGAACAGTTCAAGCTCTACAAAGATCTAGGCGCTCTCAAATACCGCCCACCAGGCGGCGAGAATTACTTTGATCTTTTCGAGCGCACCGAGGAATTCGTCAGAGAGAACCTCGAAAACAGTTCCGGCCACCAGATGATTGTCGGTCACTCCGCCTCTCTTTTGGCGCTGATTCGAGAGCTGGAAGGCCTCGAAGACAGCGAGGTGGTTCGGCAGTATCACTGCGTCTCCATCCCGAACGCCTACATTGTGCTCTACGCACGAAAAGGTCGGGAAGATTCCTGGAGACGCCTGTCGCTCTTCGAAGCGATTGCCACCGCAGGACGATAAACCATGAGCATGCTCTCAATATTTAGTTTGATCCTGCCGCTGCTGTTTGTGGGCTGGATCTTTCACCGCTGTTTCGGTCAAAGAGATCTTTTCGTCATCAAGCTGATTCGCCACGGCCAGTCCATGGAGAATGCAGGCTTAGTGCACTCGAAAGATGTCGGCGACCAGGCCATCGAACTGACAGCCACCGGTCACGACCAGGCCAGGGCAAGAGGCGCAGCTATTGGCAAGAAAGCCCTGACTGATGCCTTTATCTTTCTGTCTCCCTACAGGCGAACGGTTGATACTTTGATCGGTATCCTCCGTGGTGCCGGATTCACAGACGCCGAAATCGCCGCAATGAAACTCCATCAAGATCCGCTCTTGCGTGAGATGGAAGCCGGCTATGCGCCTCTGGCCGAACAGGTCGAAAAACGAAGGCTACACCGCTATTTCTACTATCGCTTCGACGGAGGTGAAAGTCCGGCAGATGTCTATGACCGGATTTCCGGCTTCATAGGCTCTCTCTGGCGTTTCATGAAGAAAGAGCGCTCTGCCTTCTACTTTCCCTTCTTCGGCAAACGGACTCCTCGAACCGTCTATATCGTCGGACATGGACTTGCCCACCGCATCTTCGTCATGCGCTGGCTCCATCTCACCGTCGATGAATTCGATCGACTGGAGAATCCGGACAACTGCGACGAGATCACCATCGCTCCGGCTAAATGGCTGGATAAACCGCAGATAGTCCGGGGACGCTGGGGAGTGCAAGGTCTGCGCTTCCGGCTATGAACATCGCCGACGGATTTTGAATCGCCTCTTTCGAGGCGATTCTTCTTTTGAAGAGCTTATACTATTTACTATAGTTTATAAACATAAACGGAGAGTTCATGAGCGATTCAAATCTCGTTACCTGTCTTGATGACACACTTATAATCAAAAACAGGCTTCGCGCGCTAGGTTCCGCTAACCATTACGTCATGTCTATGATTGAAGCTATACACACGATCTAGAGATACGCTCCAGAGTTACTGAGCATAGATAAACTACTATAAATCCCTCTCTTGTCATCTAGAGAGGTTCTCTAGTTGTTCTAGAAAAGAAGAAGTGATAAGGCTCAGGTATCTGTTTCCGAGACGCATCTGAAGGCCCGTTAATACCACCCAGCCACCTGAAGATTAAAAGCCACGACGAACTTCCCCGATGAGACCCATCGACCGAGAGAGACAGACTCCGGTCCCGCGGGTTTTATCAGTTCGTTGAGTATCTAGTACTTCTTCGGCATGGCTGGCGACGTCTGTCAGAACCGTATACCGCTTCCAAGGAAGCGACCTTTCCGCGTCTCCGCACATTCTGTCTTCTCAATGGAAATCGGGTTCTTACCCCTAAGAAACTGGAGGTTCAAAATGAACCACCCTCACGATAACGAATTCAGATTTAACTGGAAGCTTGTCAAAGACCTCTGGAAGGTCATGACCCCCTACTTCGTGTCATCCGGCCCCCGTCAGCCCTGGTACATGACCTGGTTCCTGGCGATCGTCGGCGGCTTCACAGTTCCTGTCCTGTCTACGATTTATGCCTTCATGACCCAGCAGGTCATGGGCCCCGATGGAACGCCTGTCGGTGTTCCCCTCGACGCTCTGATGCCCTCGGCTCTCTCCTGGGTCGTCGGCACGGCTGTCTCTCTGGCACTGGTCTACGGCTACAAGTCCGGGATCGTCCGCAAGCTCTGGAAGCCCTATACTTTTGTGGGCATCGTCGGAGTCGCCATCGCAGCCGTGGTGCCTTTCATCGCCGGACCAACTCCGGATGGAGAGGCGCTCACGATCTTCGGCAAGGTGGCGCACTACCTCGCGGCGATGCTGCCTGACCTCTCCGGCGCAGCCGACCACAAGATGCTGATCGCCATTCTCGGCGTGCCTCTTGCCCTCGGCGCTCCCACCTTCTTCATGTGGGGCATGCGCAAGGTCATGGACGAAGGCTGGCGCCTGCTGGGCATCCTCACGGCTCTGCTCTTCACGGTCACCGGCTTCAACGTGCTGCTGAACTACCTCATGCGCGACATGTGGAACGCTCTTCAGGGCAAGGAAGTCGGCCAGTTCTGGCAGGCTCTGATCACCGTCGGTGTCATCTTCGTGATCGGCATCTTCATCGTGATCCCCTACCGCTGGGTCCGGGACAAACTCGGTCTGCAGTGGCGTGCCTGGCTCACCGAGCGCATGATCACGCGCTACATGGACAACCGCAAGTACTACCAGATCTCCCAGATGCGCAGCGTCGATAACCCCGATCAGCGTATCTCGGAAGACATCAAAGCCTTCACCGGCGGCGCGCTGTCCTTCCTCCTGGTCATCCTGGACTCGATCCTGACGGTGGCCGCTTTCGCCGTGGTGCTCTACTCGATCTCGCCTCTGCTCACCTGGACCGTCATCGGCTATGCCCTGTTCGGCTCGGTGGTCATGGCTCTGATCGGCAAGCGCCTCATCGGCCTGCGCTTCCGCCAGGAAGAGCTGGAAGCGAACTTCCGCTACCAGTCGGTGCACGTGCGTAACAACGCCGAAGCCATCGCCTTCTTCCGCGGCGAAGAGATGGAGTCCGACGGACTGATCAATCGCCTCAAGGGCGCCATCGCCAACTACAACTTCTTGATTCGCTGGCAGCGTAACCTGGGCTTCTTCTCCCAGGGCTATGACTACCTGGTCGTGATTCTGCCGATCGCCATCGTCGCTCCGCTCTACTTCGCGGGGCAGGCTTCTTTCGGTGAGATTCAGCAGGCGAACTCCGCCTTCAACCAGGTTCTCGCCGCCATGTCCCTGTTCATCAGCCAGTTCGAGTCGATTTCGGCCTTCGCTGCCAACATCAAACGACTGGTGCTCTTCGACGAGGAGCTGGACCGTCCCGACCCGGCAGACATGCCCGGTCGTCCGCGTATCAAGCGCGCCCAGGGCGACGACATCGATGTCGAAGGCCTGACGCTCATGACTCCGAACTACGAGCACACCCTCATCCGCGACCTCTCCATCGAGATCAAAGCGGGCGAGAGCGTTCTGGTGATGGGTCCGAGCGGCTCGGGCAAGAGCTCCCTGCTTCGCGGTGTCGCCGGTCTCTGGCGTTCCGGTGAAGGTACGGTCAGCACCCCTGACCTCGAGGACATGATGTTCATGCCCCAGAAAGCGTACCTGCCCATCGGCTCGCTGCGCTGGCAGATCGTCTATCCGAACGCCGACGCCAACGTCTCCGACGCGGAGATCATGGCGGTTCTGGAAGAGGTCAACCTCGGCAGCCTGGTCGAAAGATTCAAGGCCGAGGGCGGACTGGACGCCGAACTGAAGTGGGACGAAGTCCTCTCCGGCGGTGAACAGCAGCGTGTCGCCATGGCCCGTCTGCTGCTGGCAGAGCCCAAGTACGCCATCGTCGACGAAGCCTCCAGTGCTCTCGACGACGAGAACGAGGAGCATGTCTATCAGCGCCTGCAGGAAAGCGGTACCACCTACATCAGCGTCGGCCATCGCAAGAGCCTGCTGAAGTACCACGATCGCGTCCTCATGCTGGACGGCAAGGGCGGCTGGAACATGTATCTGCCGACGGACCCCGAGGTCCAGTAACAACACCAACAGCAAGACATGCCGTGTAAGCGAGATATAAATTCTCGCCCACGGCATCCATCCCATCCCCAGGCTCACACGCCCGGGGGTGGGATGGCACTTTCCGACATCGGAAGCCGCACTTCATCACGAAGCCGGCTTCCGATGTTTTTCTTTTCTTTATTTCTACTATCTTTTATAGTTTATTGAAGCGAAAGAAAAAACTGGGCCTCCCCAGATTTGGTAGACACGGTTTTGGACAGAGGATGCTCCTGATGTAAAATCACAAAGGAGAAAACCATGTCAAACAAAAAGAGCAAGAAGTATACGTATGCATTCAAGGAAGAGGCAGTCAGGTTAGCCAGTCTGCCAGGAAAGAGTGCCGCCTCGGTAGCGAGAGAGCTGGGTGTCCCTGCATGGAAGCTTCGCAACTGGATCAAAGAGTCAAACGAGAAACTAGAAAGAAGCTGGGAAATGGACGAAGTCCTGAAACTGCAGAAGGAAATCAAAGAGCTCAAAGAAGAGAACGAGATTTTAAAAAAGGCCGCGGCGTACTTTGCAAGGACCCTGCAGTAAGGTACGCCTTCATTGATGAAGAGCGGCAAAACTACAAAGTGAAAACACTTTGTAGAGTGCTAAAAGTAAGTCGCTCTGGATTCTACAAATGGAAAAATCGCAGGGAGAGCCAACGCGAGATCAGGCGCCAAGAGCTCTTAGAGAAGATACATGAGATTTTTGATGGTTCGAGAAAGACCTACGGCTCGCCCAGGGTGCATCAAAAGCTACTCAAATGTGGTATCAAGGTAAACAAAAAAACAGTCGAAAGGCTGATGAGTAAGAACAACATTGCTCCAAAGAGAAAACGTCGGTACAAATCAACCACCGATTCACGGCACAAGATGCCGGTATCAGCGAACGTACTGGACCGAAAATTTGAAGTAAGCAAGTCGAACGAAGCCTGGGTAGGCGACATCACGTATGTCGAAACTCAAGAAGGATGGCTGTATCTAGCTGTCTTTCTGGATTTGTTCTCCAGAATGGTTATTGGTTGGGCGATGGCAGATCGAATCGATGCTGAGCTTGTAGTCTCTGCATACGAAATGGGTCGGTCACGAAGGGGCTCAGAAGGCCCTGCCATCATTCACTCTGACCGCGGTTCACAGTATGCCAGCGAGTTGTTTCGAACTGCTATCAGCAAAGACGACTGCGAACAGAGCATGAGCAGAAAAGGCAATTGCTGGGATAATGCCGTGGCGGAGAGTTTCTTTGGTACGATCAAATCAGAGCTGATCTACCATCACAACTTCAAAACCCGAAAAGACGCGCAGTTGAGCATCTTCGAATTCATCGAGATCTTTTACAACAAACAGCGCCTTCATTCATCCCTGAATTATCTAACACCGGAGGAATTTGAGCTTAAAGGTAAAAAAGCGGCCTAGAGCGTTTCCGTCTAGACCGCTGTCCACCAAAAGTGGGGAAGGTCAAACCACCGGAAGTCGCTGGGCGAAATCCGGTGGCCGAGAGTTTAACTCTCCTGGTAAAGCGTCAATCCGAGTGCGAATCTTGAACGATTCTGCACAGTCAGGTTATACACCGGGATTAACGCCTGATGCGAGTCTTCCGGTGATGAAGCCCTGGAATCAGGACTCCTCGTGGGTGGTCTCCAGGGAGACAGTGGCCTTGGCGCCGTCGGTGACGGTCTTTTCGCCTACGCTCTCCGAAACGGACAGCGAAGCGGTGACCGAGACGGTCTTGGCGGAGGCGTTGCCGTGAACGGTCTGAGCCTCGTCGGTCGCCAGGGAGAGAACCTTGCCGGTACGATCTTCGCGAGTCTTGTCAGCTTTGGACTTTGCCATGATGATTTGCTCCAATTTGGTTTGTTGGAAAAGGAACCAAGAGAATTTGGTGAAAGGAAGAAATCTCCGAGGTCCAAAGGCGAGACCTCGGAGACCAGTCGTAGACCCTACCTAGATAGAGTCACCTCCCGGAGCTATTGCCTTTGCTTCAGGAGGAGAAGTTACGACAAACGTGTGACTTGAGCTCAGCTCTCCTCGTGGGTGGTCTCCAGGGCGACGGTCGCCTTGGCTCCGTCCTTGACGGTCTTGCCGCCGACGGTCTCTTCCACGTTGAGCGCTGCGGTCACGGAAACAGCCTTGGCCGAGGCATTGCCATGAACGGTGCCGACCTCGTCGGAGGCCATCGCCAGGACCTTGTCGGTGCGACCCTTGCGGGTTGCCTCGGCGGCCTTGGCTGCGTCGGATGCATTGCCGGTGTTCGGGGTCTTGTCTGCCATAGTCGTGTTCCTTTCAGATGGATTTGTGATTGACGATATGCCAACCCCAAGCTCGATTCGCCGTAAGCGAACAACTGGTAGTCTCCTCCCCGGGGCTCGAAGAGCACCGAAGGAGTTTCTAAAGCGTTAACTAGAGAGGCTAGTCAGGTATTCGTTACGGTTTCACGAAGATGAGGTGTTGGCATATACAATCCGAATCTAAGAAACCTATTGACGACTAAGCAAGAGAAATTTAGTCAAATGACATTAATAAAGCTATTGAACGGATAATCGAGAATATCTCAAGCCGGTGAGCCAAGCATTTTCGGTCTCTGCAATGCCGGTTAGCGGCATTAGCGCAGCTGTCAATATACAAAGCCAGGATTAAATCACCAGAGCCCTTTTCGACATTTTTGCTCCGCCCCGCCAATTTCGGTCTGTCCTGGAAGATGCCAAGTTTTTGATTTTAGAGTTTCTGAATTCATAGGTTATCTCAGTTCTTATTTTGAATTCGAACCAGTTTTTTTAATTCATTCTTTTCAAACTCCATCCAAACCCCAGTCATTTACAGGTTCTTACCATGCCATATCGGTGTGCAGTGAGAGCCACTTTGCGCTCGGGAGAATTTGTTATGTACCTATCTCAAAACAACTATCGATTTAAGATGCAGCGCACCAGTCTGACCATGCCCGACGGCGTCAGGCTGGCTTGCACCATCTATATGCCTTACCGAAAGTCCGAGCAAGAGCGATTTCCGGTTCTATTGGAAGTATTGCCCTATCGCAAGGACGACACCTTTCTTTTGATGGACTACCCGGCTTATGCCTATTTCGCCCGCCACGGCTTCATCACCGTAAAGGTCGACATCCGCGGCACCGGTGGTTCTGAAGGAGAGCTTCCCGAAAGAGAATACTCCGATACCGAAATCGACGATATCATCGAGGTGATCCGGCAGCTTGCCAGACACCCACGCTCAAACGGCAAGGTCGGAATGTTCGGCGTATCCTGGAGCGGCTTCAACGCGATTCAAACCGCCATGCGCAACCCGGATGAGCTAAAAGCCATTCTGGCCATGCATGCATCGGACGACCTCTACAAAGACGATCTGCACTACATCGACGGTGTCCTTCACCTGGACCCCTATCATCTCTACATCAACCACGAAAATGGCTTGCCGGCCACTTCAGAATACAGATTGGACGGCAAATTTCTGAAGAACCGCTTCAGACGTGAGCCCTGGCTGTTCACCTATCTGCGCCAGCAAAAGGACGGTGCATTCTGGTCGGAAAAATCGCTATCGAGAGACTATTCTCAGATGAAAATACCGGCCTATCTCATCGGTGGATTGATGGACGGCTACCGGGATACCGTGGTGCGAATGCTCGAGAACGTTTCTGCTCCTGTGAAAGCAGAACTAGGTCCCTGGGACCATTCCTGTCCCGATGGCGATATCGGCCCGCAGCACGAATGGCAGGACGAAGCAATTCGCTGGTTCGAGCACTATCTCAAAGGCTTCGACAACGGCATAGCCGAAGAGATGCAAGAGAGGAAGCTGACTGTCTTTGTAAGAAGCGGTCATGAACCGGATCCATCCTTGAAAGACATTCCGGGAAAGTGGAGACTGGAGAGCTGGCCGCCCCGGGCGAACATCGTCACAAAAGTGCTCTATCCCGACGGCACCGACAACCTCCTGAACGCTCCATGTCGGCAGGAGGTGAGGACCCTCGACTATCTACCTGCTGCCGGAGCAAGCACAGGGACATGGTGGGGTGATACCACCGGTGATATGTCTGTCGATGACGGACGATCTCTTACTTTCGATACTGAGCCGCTTCAAGAAGACCTGGTAATTCTGGGCATTCCCAGAGTAAAGCTCAAAGTTTCAGCAGGAGCCACCCGCGCCAACTGGACAGTAAGGCTTGAAGATGTCCATCCGGACGGTCGAGTCAACCTGGTTACCGGAGCCCTGGTCAACGGCAGACACTTCAGCGGCCGACTCGAACCCTCGGACCTGACTCCGGATAAGTTCTACGAAATCGAGATTGATCTGCACTTCACCACCTGGACTTACAAGAGCGGGCACAAAATAAGGCTTGCTGTAGGCAATGCTCAGTTTCCCCTGGCCTGGCCCAGTCCATCTAAAATGAAGAGCAAGCTCCTGACCGGGTCGACAAAAACGGCTCTGTCACTACCGGTTTCTGTCACCGAAGGAGAGGCGCCTGCACCCTTCAGACCCCTGGTGGAGAAAGCCGAAAGCAAAGAAGGCGAATATCTGGAACTGCCCAGAGGACGCTCCGATTTCAGGAAGCTGGCCACCAAGGATATGCTCACCGGAGAGACCTCCTATGAGCACCATTCTAATGGCGCTTACAGAATCAAGGGTCGACGCTTCGATGTCACCGGTCTAAACATCTGGAAAGTGCATGATCGAGATCCGGCAGTGGCAGCCTATGAAGGCAAGATGACGACCGTCATTCGTTCCAATAAACGCAAGCTGAAGCTGACCACTCGAATTTCTGTCCATTCTGACAAAAGCTTCTTCCATGTTCGGGTGACAAGAACGCTGCACAGAAACGGCAAAGTTTATGCCCGGGCGAACTGGGAGGAGAGCATCCCCAGGGTGAACTCCTGAGAGACTGATTATCTGTTTTACTGATTTACGATTTACCGAGAGGATCGCGGCACTGTTGAAAAACAAGCACTCCGCCTTCCTCTCCTTTTATTTTAGGGCTATCGCATTTGCTCAGCAGAGCGATTAGCCCTATCTTTTTTGGGGTAGATATAACTATAGAGTACAGTATATACCTTATCGGAGAAAGCCCAAATGGAGATGCCTAAGACTATTACAGAATTTCAGGATACATTTAAAACAGAAGAAGATTGTCTTTCCTTCCTTCAGGAACTTCGATGGCCAAAAGGTTTCATCTGCCCGAATTGCTTTCACGATGATGGTTATCGTCTGGAGTGTAGACCCCTAATTCAGTGCTCTGTCTGCCGTCATCAAACATCGGTTACTGCTGGAACAATCTTTCACAAGACGAGAACACCGCTTAGAATCTGGTTCTGGATGATATTTTGTCTGGCTTCTGACAAAGGAGGAGCGTCCTCTTCTCGGCTAGCAAAGCAGCTTGGCATGCATCAAGCCACCGTCTGGAATCTTCTACAAAAGCTCAAACACGCGATGAGCAGGCGCGATGAGAATATCTCGCTGGCGGGATTTATTGAGCTGGATGAAGCGATCATCGGTCCTCATGCCCGAAAAGAAGGTAGGCCCAGTGGTTCGATTAAGTCTCAAAAACTCCCTAAACGAAAGAATTTGGGGTGTCGTAGAAACTCCAAATCAAAAAAAAATTCCAAACAGAGGTCTTAGTTTTAGTTGAGCGCGAGCGGTTCCATGCGGGCAATCTGGTAATGAGTGTGGTCTTCAAAACTACTCGAGATGCAATTCGGGAGGTCGTGCAGGAGAGAGTTGAAGCCAATCGGCAGATGTTTAAGACCGATGCCTTCCAGGCTCACTACGTTTTGAAGTCTCTCGGTCATGACCTGCAAGCGCTGAAGCTCAGCGGTTCTCCAGAGTCGTGCAAGCAGCTTCCAATCGTTCACAGAGCCATTTCTCTTCTAAAACGCTCATTGATGGGAACTTATCATGGTGTAAGTCCCAGGTACTTAGACCGCTACCTGGCTGAGTTTTGCTTCCGATGGAATCGCAGAGACTCCGAAGCGACTATCTGGTTCAGTATGCTCAAAGCCGCTTGTTTTGCCCTTCCCATGGGTTATGCTGAGTTGAGGCGATAGCCCAGCTTTTATTTTGTATTACTATTTCTTTTAGTATGTTTGTTTTCAAAGAAGAGAATCTCGAAGGCGCCACTACAAGCAGTGCCTTCGAGATCTCTATAAAATCAGCGATACAACATAATCAATGCTGATCCAGCTTCGCGTCCAGCTCGGCAGTCAACTCAGCAACCTGCTCTTCATCCAGGAAACCAGAACCTGCCAGACGCCGGAACTGGTCTTTCTGCAAAATAATCAGCTCGCGGGTGGTCTCGTCGATCTCGAACTGAACGATGTGACCGTGTGCTTCTTTGAGCGCTTCGATCTCGTCTTCCACGAGCTTGAGTTCGCCTGCCAGGCTGGCAGTGAGGGCGCGATGAGTCTGACCGGAAATCTGACGCTGACCCCGGATAGCTTCCAGGTTCTTCTGCATCGAAACCAGAGCCATAACCCGGGCGCGCAACAGGCGATAACGACTCTCCTGTTCGTCGATGATGTTGATCTTGAGGCGCTTCACCAGAGGCTCGATGGTGAGACCCTGGGCGAGCAGCGAGAAGAGCACCACCGCGAAGGTCATGTGCAGAATCTCGAGCCGCATCGGAAAATCGACCGGCAGACTGAGGGCAAGCGCCATGCTGAGCGCACCACGCAAGCCTCCCCAGAAAAGGATGACTCGCCACTGCCAGGAGATTTTCTCTTTCGACGGAGTGACCAGAACCACCACCAGCCTTCCGACCAGAACGGCAAGCAGACTGACGAGAATCAGCTTCCAGTCGTCGAGAAGACCAGGAAGGTCGATGGTAGAGCCGATCAAGATGAAGAGCACCGAGTTCACCAGGAAAGCGGCATTCTCCCAGAAGGCGTGCACCGCCAACCGAGTTGTCGGACTCATACCATAGTGCTTACCGTAATTGCCCATGATCACTGCCGTGGTCACCGTGGCAATCACCGGGCTGACATGGAAGTGCTCCCCGAGCAGGAAGGTCCCATAGGCAGCAATCACCGTGAAAGTGATCTCCAGAAAATGGTCATCGAAGAAGCGCGTGGCAAAAGAGATCAGAAAGCCGAGCGCACAGCCAAGGGCCAGACCGCCAGCCACATTGAAGACGAAATCATAAGCCGTATTGCCGACCGAGAAAGCCGCCGATGTAAGCACCATGGTGCTGGCCAGCTTGAAGGCGACAACGGCAGTGCCGTCATTGAGAAGACTCTCCCCTTCCATGAGCATGGTCAGGCGCTTCGAAACGCCCAGTTTTCGGAACATGCTTACCACCGATACCGGATCGGTCGCCGAGATCATGGCGGCAAAAACCATTGCCAGCTTGATATCGAAGCCACCGAAGAAATAGAGAAGTCCCCCCGAAAGCAGGATGGAGACCACCACACCGGCGGTAGCCATCAGGGTTATCGGCATCCAGTCTTTCTGAAATGCCTTTATGTCCACATTCCAGGAAGCTTCAAAAAGAAGTGCCGGCAAGAAGACGATCAGTACCAGATCCGGAGTCATCTCAGCCTTCAATCCCGAAAGCGAGCTGACAATCAGACCGGCAACGACTAGCGCCACAGTGTAGGGCACTTTGACAAAACGAACCACGATAGCGGTGATGGATGCCACCACTACCAGGGCGAGAAACAGATTCGCCGGTTGAAGCAATTCTGCGTGCATGCGATTCTCCCGCGTCATTAGAAAAATTGGCGAACCCGAGCCGGTACCCACTTCAATCAACCGCCAGGGTTGATTCGAAGAGCTATTCAGGGTTTGATTCGGGGTATGTCCGGCTGCGAGTAGTGTCTTTTTAAATTCAGTGGTGAGGTGACTTAAGATGCTTCCTTTTAGAAGAAGGCCTGTAACTCTTTAAATAAAGAGGTGTAAAAAGTCCCGCTTAAAACACCGACTTAAAAGCCGATAGCTCTGTCCACGGCTCTTCTAAGGTCGCTAGAGCAGGTCCGCTAACCTGCCGTTTTTGCTAAGTCGTTCTCTAAAAATACTTTAGCTGAAAGGCTACCTAAAGTCGGACGAAGCCGCTGTCGAGCAGGTAGGATATTCGAAAATGACCACTCTGCCACTGCTAATGATTCTCGCTTCCGCATTCATCCATGCGAGTTGGAATCTGATGGCCAAAAAAGCCCTGGACGGAAATACCTTTGTCTGGGTCACTTCGGCGTTGATTTTGCCGATATACGCACCGCTTGCAATTTTTACTCTGATAACCGAAAAACCCTCTTTCGGTCCTGTAGAGCTTGTCGCTCTAGCAGGTACGACCGTCTTACACCTGGTTTATTTTATCTGTCTTCAGGCCGCCTATAAAGTGGGCGATTATTCCCTGGTCTATCCGGTGGCAAGAGGAACAGGCCCGCTGCTTGCTACCCTGGGAGCAGTCTATTTCCTCCAGGAAACCCCAAGCTTTCTAGCTATTACAGGCATTGCCCTGATAATTCTGGGGGTGTTCATAATCAGCGGCGGAGCCAGATTGTTCTCTGGGCAGACTGCCAAAAAGCCGCTAGTATTCGGACTGTTAACAGGCATCTGTATAGCCGCCTATACATTATGGGACAAGTATGCCGTGGCCGATGTCGGTGTTCCGCCAATGCTGCTCGACTATATGGCCACCGGGGCAATAAGCTTTCTGCTATTGCCCTATGTCTTCAGAAACAGAGAAAAACTAAAGCAAGAATGGCGCGACAATCGCCTAAATGTCATCGGCGTATCTGTCCTCAGTCCGCTCAGCTATTTGATAGTGCTCTATGTTTTGATCTCTTCTCCGGTTTATTACGTTGCTCCCCTTAGAGAGATGAGTATTCTGATCGCTGCTTATCTAGGCACCAGGCTGCTTAAAGAAGGAGAGATGACCAGACGCTATATAGCAGCCGGTATCATGTTCGGTGGCGTAATCGCACTTGCATTCGGTTGATTCCGAACAGCGCTACTTTCAATTGGGCAATCTTCACTATATACTTTAGTATTATCTTCAAACAAACAGAGAGAGAACAATCCCGAAACCCAAGCAAGGGTTTCGAAACTGCTCTCCCTGTCCAGCCGAATCCATGATTCTGCTCCTCAGCTCGATGCGAGCTCGATGGAGACCTTCATGATTCCATGGACCACTCTGGCCATTCTTTCGAAATCGACCTGGTCCGTGCTGTCAGAATCGGTATGAAGGTGCTCATAGCGGAAGTTCGAAGTATCGGTGGCCATTAGAGCCGGATAACCGAACTGCCAGAAAGCCCAGTGATCGGAGCGATTGATATCGCGAAACCGATCCGGAGCGGCAACCCCTTCGGCAGGAAAATCGACTGCCTGCCTGAATCCTCCCACTACGCTATGAACGAAATCGCGAGAGTCAGTGTTGCCGACAAAGCCGATGAAATTGCCTCGACTGGGATAGAAGAGATTGAACGGAAAAGGATACTTTTGCGAGCCTTCCTCGTTCGAGTAACATCCCAGCATCTCAAGCGAGATCATACCGATAACATCGTCTCCTGCCTCAGAGCATGAGCGCGCGTAGTGATAGCTGCCCATCTGCTCCGGTCCGTCACCGTTGTTCTCTTCGTTGGCGAAGGCCACGAAACGAACCGTGTGTTCCAGCCGACGTCCTTTGAGAAGGCGAGCCAGCTCCAGAAGAGCAGCCACTCCAGAAGCATTGTCGTCGGCGCCGGGAGTACCAATGACGGTGTCATAGTGAGCTCCCAGCACCAGGACTTTCTCTGAATCAGCTGCATCTGCAGCGTAACCAGGAAGTTCGGCAATCAGGTTGTACATTCGAATACCGCGGTAGTCGAAGGCCTGTCGCACCACCGAATATCCGAGGTCGAAAAAGGTCGCCTCGATGAAATCGGCAGCGGAATTCAGGCCATCGACAGCATTGATCGAACGTTCCCCGATGCCGTCTGCCAGCACCGTAACCAGCTCGCGAGACCGCCTGGCGATCTCAGCTTCAACCGGCTCCAGTGTGGCAAAGGCACCCCGGTAGCTCTTGCCGGGCATTTTGACATACCGGGCAAAGAACGGGTAGAGCACCAGCCTCAGTAGGCTGTCACTCCAAGAAGATTTGGACTGCTTCATAAGCTCCTCCATCCAGCATCAGTACACGTCGAACTGCTTGAACAGATCTTCGATGCACTCGACACAATCACCACGACTCTGGTCTTCGAAGGGGATCTTCTTGAGCAGGTCGTAGAGTTCAAAAGCCCGGGGGCTGCCCTCGCGGTCGACCAGTCCATGACGCTCGAGAGTGTCGATGGTGGCACTGAAACCGGCGATGATAGCCGTCCACTTATCGAGGTCGTCGAGCAGAAACTTCAGACCGTGAAAGCGCTGGATGCGAGGCTCGATCAGGATGATGCCGTGCTCTTCCTCGGAAGGATGAGCGGCTTCCTCCGGACCACAAGCGCTGATCACACAGGTGAGGCGCAGCAGCATCCGAACGAAAGGCTTTTTCTTGATGTCTTCCTCGCCCACATCCAGAGCGATGATCCTGTTCGGCTCAGCACCGAAGTGCCTCTGCGGAGGGAGGATCGCGCACTGACCTTCATGGCTGAGGGCTCCATCGAAGAGAGGCTCTTCGTTGAAGTGGGTGGCATCGACGATGCCGGGAATGGCACAGGAGGCAGCGACAGCCGAGCCGACACAGGAAGGTTCCTGAATCATCGGCTGACCGAAAGCGGCTTCTGCCAGATAGCGGTGGGCACCTTCAGCGGTGAAGACCACCTGGTTGAGCTGGCGGTCCGTGCTCAGGGTCCACAAATTGTCCGGCCAGCGTGGCACGGAGATGTTGATGAAGCGCCGAAGAGGTTCAGGGTCGTAAATACCCTTTTCCGGCAGCGTAATCTCGTAGCGATACTTGCGGCAGATTGCCCAGATCCGGCGAAACCACCCGACCTTGGGCTTGATCAGTTCCGAGAAATCGGTGCTGTGGGCAAGCCAGACCAACTCCTTAGCTCGCGTTCCGTGAGCATAGAGAGCTGCAGGTACTGAACCGCCACTGACACCACCGATCGTCTCCCAATCGTTCCAACCGCACAATTCGAAAGCAGCAATGGCACCGGTAGAGGCGAGAATCGCCTTAGAGCCGCCGGCGCCAAGCACAAGATGGAAGTTCGAAGCTGAGTCCGAACTCCGCTTATCCTCAACCGGGGCTCGGTGAGGGGTCTTCGTTTTGTTCATTGGATTGCATCCTGTCTTGCTAGATGCTGATTAAAAAAGAGCGGAAGCACCTTCGAGAGGACCCATACCGCCGACGCTTACTAAAGCGTGCCGGTCGAACTAAGCGATATTGAAAGGCTCTGGAGTTCCGGGGGTCTGAAGGTGTTTTCTAATTCTGAAAGTCAAAAAATTGGGTTACAAATAAATCTAGCAATCGGATGCTTGACACTTCTTAGGAAAACTGGCTTTTACTAAAAGCAAATAATAGGTCACACTTGCAACAGCTGAATTATCTTTACAACAAGACCTCCAAGCGACTCCTCCGGAAGCCGCCTGTTGGCATCTTCAAAAATCTCGTTTTTTAGCTTCACACCGGCTTGTCTTGTATTGTCAAGTAAGACATAATCCTCAGACTGAGAAGCTCGCCTGTCAGGCATCTCAAAAGAGACAATTCAACGCGTCAAAACGGGGTTAGACAAAGCATGAAAGTCAAAGCTGGTGTTCTCGAAAAGGCAAACGTCTTTGGAATCAAAGAGGTGGAGATCAAAGACCCGGGACCCAATGAAGTCCTGATCAAGACCAAAGCTGTGGGCATCTGCGGCTCCGACGTTCACTATTACGTGGAAGGTCGGATCGGACCCTATATCGTCAATGAGCCCCTGATTCTAGGTCACGAGACCGCCGGCGAAGTCGCAAAGGTAGGCAAGAACGTAACCCACCTGAAAGAAGGCGACAGAGTTGCTCTGGAGCCCGGTGTTCCCTGCGGCTGTACTGACTTCGTCAAACGCGGACTCTACAACCTCTGCCCTTCCATAGAGTTCTTCGCAACACCCCCAATTCATGGCACCTTCGCTGAATATTTCGTCCATGATGCCAACTTTGCCTTCAAACTGCCGGACAATGTCTCTTTTGAAGAAGGCGCCATGTGCGAACCGCTTTCGGTAGGCATTCACGCAAACCGTCAGGGTTCAGTCGGGCTCGGTTCCAGAGTCTTGATCACCGGCGCCGGCCCGATCGGCCTGGTGAACGTTCTCTGTGCCAGAGCGGCCGGAGCAGGCGTTATCGCCGTGGTAGAAACCCACAAAAACCGCCTATCGATGGCGAAAG
The DNA here is from genome assembly GCA_020634035.1 of Candidatus Obscuribacterales bacterium. GTDB lineage: Bacteria > Cyanobacteriota > Vampirovibrionia > Obscuribacterales > Obscuribacteraceae > RI-106. The sequence goes on from JACKCM010000001.1 coordinate 253,313, forward strand.
AATGCGGTGCCACCCATTCCATCGAGACCTTCGACAGAAAAGAGCAACTCGAACAGGTTCACGCAATCACCGATGGAACCGGTTTTGACGTTGTAATCGAATGTTCCGGTGCCGGACCGGCCGCCCAGATGGCGGTTGAAGCGCTGAAACCAGGCGGAACACTGGTTTTTGTAGGTCTTTTCAGTCAGCTGGAAGTACCGATGGACCTCAACGCTATCACCCAGAAAGAGCTGACCTTCAAAGGTGTGTTCCGCTATAGAAACACCTATCCTACCGCCATAGACCTGATCTCTTCGAAGCAGATAGACGTAAAACCGCTGATCACCAAACGCTTCCCCTGGGAGCAGGTAAAAGATGCCATGGATTGCGCCCATAAAGAAGCCAGCAGTCAGATTAAGGTCATGACCGAGTGGTAAAAATCACAGGTTGAAATATGATCGAAGAGGGATGACCATGGTCGTCCCTCTTTTTTTGCAGATTAAATGCTTCGCTAAGCTCTAACATCCATTACAGGATCAGTGTGGAGCAGTGTTATGCAGTGCTCTGCAATGGATTACGAGTCTCAAGCTCCAGGCGACATGACATATGGAATATTAGACAGGATGACAACTTACGCTAGATGTCAAGATTAAAGCTCTAAAAGTGCTGTTCTTACTGTCTGTATCTCTAAGAAGCTCAACTCATGAGCATTTACAGCATACCAACATCTTGCTTGTCATCGGAGAAGTCAAATCGTAAGGGAAAGTCACTTGCGAATCTTCATCGAAAAGGCATTGTTTCAGCCGAGGCCTTTCTCTATGGTGAATGCATACTTTTCCAGATCTCTCGGAACGCCAAGATCTAACCTACGTCTTCATCTCGACTAATGACGCTTTGAATTTCTCCCCGGTTGCACGCCGGAGGGAGTTCAGGGTCCTGTCGTCCATGGATGCGGAAAAGTTTGGTCAGCAGGGTCGGCAATCGCTTCCCCTGAATTGTTTTTTTAACCCGGTGGAATAACCACCACAAATTACAAGGAGTCTCGATGAACGATACATCCACTTCCCAACAGGACGCCTGGCTCAAAATGCTTGCCGGGTGCTCCACTGACCTCTTCCTCCTCGACCTGGACGGCACCGTCTGGGGAGACATTCTCGTCGTGCTGAACGAACAGTTCGGCCCCGTCGACCCCGACGGCGAGAAGCGGTGGAAGAAGCATGACCGTGCCTTCAAGGTTGACGGCACCATGACCAACGGCGCCCATCTGGAAGCCGAGTACCGTGACCTCCTCGAAGCCAAGACCATCGACGAGATGATCGCCTGGCTCAAGGAGAATCACAAGCTCGTTCCGGGCGTCAAGAACTTCCTTGCCTTCCTCCGCAGCATGGGTGTCACCCCGGTGGCCGTCTCCAACGGTTCGCTGCAAATCGCTGTTCCGATGCTGAAGTTCCACGGCGTCGAAATGCCGATCATCGCCAACTCGTTGCGCTTCAGCGACGACGGCATGTTCGAAGCGATGGAGTTCGTGCACAACGAAGACGACGGTGTCCGCAAAGGCGAACTGGCAGAAATCGCCGCCGCCAACGGATACCGCGTCATCGGCTGCGCCGGCGACTCCAAGGGTGACGTCTGCATGGCCGAAGCCACCGCCAAGCTCGGCGGTCTGGTGCTGGCCTGCGGCGACGGTGGTCTGACCGCCTGGTGCGAGCAGAACGAAGGCAGCATCGTATCGGCCGGCTCCTGGCTCACCTACGACGACTTCGGTCAGGTGACCCGGGCGGTGCAGGCTCGACTGGGAGGCTTCTAACCAGAGAAGTCACCCTCAGCCGGACCTGAAAAAACCGGCTTACTAACTATCCAGCGAGGACCTCGGGTGAGGTCCTCGTTTTTTTTCTTCAACCTGACCCCTCCCACCTCAGGAAAGGTTCTGGAGCGGTCGAAAAATTAAGGAAATACAGCATGGCACGTAAGCAAGCCCTCCGCCGTTGGGATGTCACCGGCAAACACAAGCTCGAACAAGTCGAGTACAAGCTTCCCCGCCTCAAGGCTGGCGAAGCCCACCTGGAGTTCATCGCGAACGGAGTCTGCGGCTCCGACACGCATATGTTCTGCACCGGCGCGGTGCACTCCGGCCACAAAGGACCGCACGAACCGCTCACGCTCGGACACGAGATCATCGCTCGGGTCAAGCGCGTCGGCTCCAGCGTCACGACCCTGAAGGCGGGCGACGTCGTCGCCGTCGAACCGGGTCTTCCCTGTGGCACCTGCCCCCACTGTCAGAAAGGCCGCTATCACTGCTGCCCGAAGACGCTCTACATGGCCACCCCGCCGCAGAACGGTGGCCTCGCCGACGAGTTCTACTGGCCGGCGAAATGGTGCCACGTGGTACCGAACGCCATCGCCAACGACCCCGTTCTCGCCAGCCTGGCGGAACCTCTGGCTGCCTGCAAGCAGTCTCTGGACCTCCGCAACAAGATGGTGCCCGAGCGGGACGATGACGAGTGGACGGTGATCACCGGTACCGGTGCCATGGCCCTCGGCGTGCTGGCCGTCATCAAGGCGGTCCGCCCCGACGAGAAGGTCATGGTGATCGCACGCAACGAAGAAGCGCTTCAGTTCGCCACCGACTATGGTGCGGACAAGTGCTTCGCGCTCAGCCAGGTCAACCCCAACAAGATCGCCCAGGCGGTCCGGGACGAACTGGCTGACCTGGTGGCGACCGACCACTTCGACCACAGCGCGGCAAGCGACTTCCCTTCGGCGAAGTCGAAGGCCGGCAAGCTGGCGATGGAAGCGGCTCTCGAAGCGGTTCGCGCCGCCCGGAGCCGTGGCGCCCAGACCGAGACCATCCTGAACGAGCTTCACGAAGCGGCCCGCAAGGCTGCCGAGGAAGTCGTCGTGCAGGAGAACACCGATGTGTTCAAGGCTGCCCAGAAGCATGCCTCGGGCTTCATCAGCTCGGTCTTCGAGTGCACCGGCGATGAGCGTCTCCTCGTGACGCTGATCAACAGCCGCGCCCTGCTCGCCAACGGTACCATCATCGGTCTGGGATGCCACTATGCGGTCTCCTTCGACATCGCGATGCTGCGCCGTTTCGAGCTGTCCTTCCAGCCGGTCCGTCGGTCCTGCCAGCAGTTCCCGTCCACTCTGAAGCTCCTCGCCGAGAAGTCCGCCTACTTCCGTCGCCTCGTCGGCGGAACGGTGTCCTTCGAGGACTTCGGAGACTACATGGCCGGCAAGGTCCACAAGACCGACACCGGTTCGGGCGGGCCCAAGATCGTCGTGTTGCGGTAAGCAGCATTGTCCCGGGATGGGGTCTTCGAAAGGGGACCCTGTCCCGGGTTCATCGTTTGCTTCCTCGGCGCGTCGGCACGAGGAGGTCAGATTTCTTCTGACCGCTAGTTCTTTTCACTAACAGCTAACAGGTCAGGAGGTAAACCATGGCCAGAAAGAAAGGCAAGCGCCCCCAGCCGGTGCAGGTCAAAACGGCCGGTAAGAATCCCTACCACGTGGGGACGATTACCGTCGAAGACCAGCTCGGCATGGAACGCGCCGCACGCCGCCAGCGCCAGATCGACAGCGGGCTCAACCCCAGCTCCGGTTCCGGCGCCCACGGCGGCAACAAGCGCCAGCAACGGCGCAAGGACAGGCGAGACGGTAAGCGGGTCACCCGCGACCTCGCCTGATTCCCCACCCAGAGCTCTGTCGTCCGGGTGCTTCTTCTTCGAAGCATCCGGCGACATTGCTCTATGTCACCCAGTTCTTTGAAAGAGAGGTTAAACCGTATCGCTATGGACGGATTCACCATCATCATGATCCTGGTCATCATCGCTCTTCTCACCAACGTGAAGTTCGGCGGATTGCTCCTCATCGGGCTCATCCTCTGGCTTCTCTTCGGCAAGAAGTAAGCGAGACAAACCAGGACACCGCCAGCTCAATGCTCGGCGATTAAAACTGGAAGAAGGGCGGCGACAAGTTCTCCGCCCTTCTTTGTTTTCATTTGATTTTTACTATATCTTATAATTATACACAAAGACATTCATATTCAGCTGTGTTAACAAGGGCTCTACCTTCGCGCAGCTTAGCAGAAGCAAGTCAGAAGTATTTCAAGGGAGGCAAAGGTCAATCCCAGCAAGACCTCTCGACCGTCTTAACGCTTTTCATTCCAGAATCTTTTCCTACTTTTTCAACTAGAGAGGATGTTTACTGACGCGACATAGTGTTAAAAGATGGCTGTCTTACGTTCCCTATTTTTCAGTTTCTGATCGCTCGACTAAAGCAATAAAACTCGCATCCAAAAGCATTCCACGACGAACACCGGTTCGCCGTTTTCGAACCCGAACTATGAGAGAACGCAGACTTGGCCGAATTTACTCTTCTCAGCGCTGCTGTTTCTGTACTGGCAGCGATCATCGCTTATTTCGTCGGATTCAGATTGGCGAAAGCGTTCTATGACGTACCCTACACCGACCTGATCCCCTCTGCCATTCTCATTCTGGGTGGCATCTTCGGACAGTCCCTGATTCAGGTTCTCTTTCAACTGCTGACACCATATCTGGGACTGCTGGCGACCAACATTGTGGTCAGCGCTTCCTACACATTTCTGATCGTCTTCTCCACCGCTTGTTTGATCACTCGGATCAGGCTGACTCTGTCCAAGAAAGACTCGGGTCCAGGTGGTGGCTATCAGGACGATTGAATTTACAGGCTTTACGGGAGGTGAAACATGCCCAGTATCCTGGTTCTCATACCGATTCTGATTGCCGGCATTCTAGGCTGGCATCTCAATCGAAAACCCGATTCCATCAAAGCGTTTCTGGCAGCAGCCCTGGTGTTCCTCGGCGGAATCGCCCTCGCTAATCAACTGGTCGGTCAGGAAATCTATGTAATCCTGACATTCATGGTGGTCTCCCTGTCCCTCGGATTCATGCTGAAAAGCAATGTGGGTCGACGTTAAGTCGAACCCCTCCGACTCGGTCAATAAGGAAACTGCCGCCTATAACCCGGTCGAGGCAGATCAACCAGCCTCGACCACACCCTGGAGCAAATGACAATGTCAACCTTTCTCACCATCCTGCTCTCCATCCTGGCCATCGTCGCCGTCCTCGGCCTGGTCGCTTATTACAAGGTGAAAGCGAAGCTCGTCAGCGCAGCAGCCTGGCTCAAGGTCGAAGGTCTGAAAGAGGCTATCACTCAGATCGACAAGTCCCTGGCCGAGCCCGGACGAGCCGATGACGCAGACTTGCTTGCCCTTCGCCAGCGTGTCGAAACCAGCCTGCAAGCAGCCCAGGAGGCCTACAATCGCGGCGACTACAAAGAGCTGAGCAAGGTCGCAGACCCGGTACTGGCAGAGCTGATCGAGATTCTGCAGCGCAAAGCCGAAGAAGCTGCCGCCAGAGCAGATGCCGAAGCTGCCGCCGACAAATTCGATGGTATCACCATTGATGGCGAAGCGACAGAGGTCGTCGAAAGCAAGCCGCTTGCACTGCCGCCGGCAGAAGAGACGCTCACCGACAAGAAGTAACAGTCTCCACTGAGACAATTCTAGGGAACATAGCTTTGGAGACGGGCATCCACCCGTCTCTATCTTTAGGAAATTGTTTTACTATTTGCTATAGTTTTCTTCAGAAGGAACGAATATTGAAAGCGATTCGTTGTTTTTCGCTTTTGGAATTTCGCGTCTCGCCTCATGCACTTTGATCATCGATTTTTCGGGCGACTGCGCCACTTAGCGCTAACCTAGCGCAACCAGGGCGCTTCCTGAGCAGTTCAGACAGAATCGCCAAAACGCAATAATAATAAGCTATAAGGTCACTTATGTCAGGAACTCTAGTTAAGAGAAGCAAATCCGATCAGAGAGTTGCCAACAGATATTTACAACATTATTTTCCTTCTTAACCTCGTCTTGGTTTTATTTATAAGTATCTCTATGGCAAGGTCTAGGTATCGATTCCAGTCTTCTCTCCATCAGGTATCCCAATCACTCCAGGCAGTCTAATAATCAACAACAGCCTAATTGTCAAGAAGCTCTGTCGGAGTTTCGTCCAGGAGAGGGATCGCGAAATTTGTGCTGAGAAGAATGAATTGATTACCGGCAGTCAACAGACGAACCGGTGCCAGAACAGCGCTTGTTGTAAGCGTTGAAGTTTTTAAATTCAAAATAGAGAAGGTAACAATATGGACCTAGAAAAGGCCAAGAGACTCGTTTCGGCGTGTCTCTCAGACCCTGTTATCGAGCGACTCTACGAAGAAGGCGACGAGCTTTCCCGGCACCAGACCAAGCACGACATCGACCATGCCAATCAGGTCATGGAACTGGCTAATAAGGTCACCGCGGAGCTCCACAACCGTTTTCCGGACCTGCTCGACGATTGGACGCGGGAGGTGGTCATCCCCCTCGCCGCTTTCCTGCACGATATCGGTCGTGCCATCAACGTTGAAGATCACGCCAAGGCTGGAGCCAAGTGGTCTTTGAACTATCTCAAGGAGCTGCGCCTCTCTGAGGACGACTCCGAAGGACTTCCGATGGATGTGATCAAGCGCATCTGCCGGATTGTCGCATGTCACCGCTCCAGCGCTGTGCACAAGCTCGATTTCAATGATCCGGCCTGGGCTATCGTCGTGATTGCAGACAAGTGTGTCGGCGACGAAGAGCGAGTTCGTCCTTTCCGGGCGTTCGTCCTCTCGCTGCTGACTCCCCTTGGTCTCACCTGGATCCCGCTTCGCAAAGGCGGCATCCATGACCGGGCCAACTATGCGATCAAGCATGCCGACCTGGTCTTCGACGAGAATGAGCTCATTCTGAAGATCGACATGGACAAGCGTGTCTGCTCTCCGTCCCTGGTCTACAAGCTGTACGGCGAGCGCTTCAACGCTTGTCTGAAGGCAGCTCGGTACCTCGGTCTTCAGTTCCGACTGGAGTTCAATGGCGAGCTGTACACCTACTGCACCAGGAAGAACACCTGGGTGCCGGTGACTCGTTTCGCAATCTGTTGATTAAGTCAGCCGGGAAGGCATTGGAGAGGTGATGTTTCTCTCTAGCCTTCCCGGCTTCGACAAAAAGGTCGCCCGGAATAAACGCCCGGTCGTCCTTGATTTTTTGCCTTTATTTCACTATATGCTTTAGTATTTTTCTCAAAAGAAGAAAGCGTCTTCGACCCGGAGATCGAAGACGCTCAAAATCAAAGGCTCAGCTCATTCAGCCAGAGACGCTCTTAACGCCACTTACTGAAAGACTGGCGCACCGACTCCCAGGTGTCGACCCAGGTCTGCCGGAAATTGCCGAAGTACGGCTTAATAGAATCGTAAACGCGCTTGTAGGTCTCGAGGAACTCCCGCCACAGCGCAGCGAAGAGATTCCAGAAGAACTCATAGACAGTTACCAGAACCGGCTTGAGCCAGCGGGTCGCCGCCAGGAAATTGGCCGCGGCTCGGACCACCACATAGACGAGCGGGAAGCCAATACCGAATACGGCGGCAGCCACCACCAAACCGGCAGGGATGGCGGCATACAGTCCGGCGGACTGCCCAGCATAGACGATGGTGCCAGCGAAAACACCCACGGCAAGACCGGTCAGAACACCGACCAGATAGTTGCCTGCTTTGAGCAGCAGCTTGCCGACCAGCATGTAAGACAGACCGACGGTGAGAATCACCGTACCGGCGGTCATCGCCACGCCAAAGCCCAGCGCTGCTGAAAGCAGATAGGCAGCATAGGCAAGCCCGACACCGGCGACGATGTTCGTTGCGTGCAAGAAGAGGTCGCGATACTCGGTCTGATCCAAGTAGGTTCGCGAGAAGGCGTGACCGATCTCTTCGGAGAGAACCTCGTGGAGCTTGACCAGCGGATCACGCAGCCAACTTGCCAGAAGCGGCTTCGCCACCAGACGCACCAGGGCGTAGGCAATGGGGAAGACGAGGAAGAAGACTGCCACCGCAGACACTACCGCAGCAGCACCCTGACCTACGACTCCGAGCCAGAGCTGGTGCTGCCCCCAGAGGGTGAAGGCAAGGTAGCCGGAGCCACCTGCACTGGCAATACCGAGAGCCACCGCACCGGTGCGATTCAGGATGCTTCCGAGGATGAGATAGGCAGCAAAGCCGAGCAGACAGGCAAGCACGATGGTGATGCTGTAAGAAGCACCGACCAGCGCCCAGACCGCCAGGCTGTGGTAGGCAATACCGGTGGCGGCACCGATAGCCGATACCTGCATGGCGAACTCGCGGTAGCCACCCTTTTGCTCCTCGTAGACCGAGTTGAGCAGCTTCTCGAGATGGTCGAAGATATCGACCACGAAGCGGAAGCAGTTGCCGATCACGAGATGCGCCAGGGGGAAGATATAAGCCATCCAGAGCACGCCCTCGACGGCATACGCCCCTTTAACATAGGGCGCGGTCAGACCGAAACCGGTGACCACAGACTCGGTCCAGGGGGCACCCAGGTAGATGAGGGCTGCTCCCGAGGCCAGGGCGACAACGAACAAGCCGAGGAAGGAGACCGCCGAGACGGCGAAGGCTCCGACGATCAGGCCCGCGATAGCGCCGACGATCAAGCCCGGAGCATAGCCGAAGAAGCCCCAGTCAAGATAGTCGTGGACGTTGTGCATGGTATTCCAGCCGAGAACCACTGCGCCACCGACCGCGGCGACATAGCCCAGACCGACCAGCAGCTCCGAGAACCAACCGGTTCGGCTGCTCTTGCCGGACTTCGGCGAAGGAACCAGCTTCCAGAGTTCTTCCGAAAGCTCGAATGCCTTGCGGAAGACGAGCAAATAGATTGTCGGCCAGACGTAGAACCAGGTCAGCACAGAGGCGATCACACCACCTCCCAGCCATTTGACCACCGGTGCTTCGACCATCCAGCCCAGATAGTATCCGGCGCCGATGCCTGCACCAAGCGAAGCGATCACACCGAGAAAAGCGAGGAAGCCGCCGGCAGAGCTGTCGTAGACCCGTTTGCGAAGGTACTTCGCAGGCTCGTGAAAAGCCATGGCGATGAAGACGAAGACCAGCATGATCGCCTTCAAGAACGGGTTGACATGCTTGGGAGGCTGGGGCGAATTGGAAGGACTTTCAGCGTTTGACATTACTGTTTTACCTTTTGGATATCTTGAACATCGTTGAGTTGAGGGTTTCAGGCACATACGAGAAACCCCGATGGACCGCTTGAAACAGAAGCGGAAAAACGGGAAATTCGAGTTGTGGAATCGGTTAGGTGTTTGGAACTGAGCGAAATTATCCGGTAGAAAAAGCAGAAAATCAGAGTTATCAAGAACTTACTAATTGAGGTCCGTCTCAGGCAAAGACTATGAACAGTTATTTCGAAATTTCTTGAATCTGAAATACTTTCATGGGGTCTGTATCCTCATTGTTTGCAACTGTCCAGCGCCGAATTCTCATAATCAGGCAGGGCTATCAGCTATTGCATCTAGCTAGCGCAGATCTCGCGAGGGAGAGAAAAAGAATCCTGTTTACTAACAGATACCCGGCAAGATCGAAGCTTTTTTCCTGTTAGTACGGAGACTCTTCCGAAATGAACGGTTTGACCTTTTCATGCCTGGATGTTAGGCAGGGATGTCACCATTTCAACCAACCAGGACCAGTATCAAAGCCAATACGCATTCTTTGCTTGCAGGTTTTCGCCTCTCTTTCAAGAGAGACCATGAGACTCGCGCCATCACTTTCGGTATCACTAATCAAAAGGTAAATTGCAATGAAAGAGACATTGATCACAATGACTGGACTGGCAACAGCGGCAGTTACTATGCTGATCTTTATCGGTATGGTCTGCGAAAGGCGCCAACATTGGACAGGCGAGCACATAAAGGAAGGCGCTGCCCAGCTGGGTTCCCTTTCGATAATCGGACTGATCCTCTCGTCAATGTTCGCCTTCGGCGGGGAGAATCAACTCTATACCGAGCTTGCCTGCGTCGGCTTCATGACCTTTCTCTACCCCTTTTTAGGATTCGCCTTCGTCACGGACTGGCCTGGCGATCGTTTTCGAATCGAGAACCATGGTAAGGCCGCTGCTCTAGGACTTCTTTTCCTGGAGTTCAGTATGCTTCTACTGAGCTTAACGGTGGTGGCATGCAGCCTAAACAACGGTACCAGCAGCGTTGAGGCATGGACTACCGGCAGCATCACATTTGTCGTCGCGTCAGTCCTTTTCCTCGGCTTGGGAGCTTACTCAGAGAAACTATCCTTCTCTAACTAGCCTGGTGAATTGAGGGGCAGCATTACCCTGGAGATAGAATTCAACTCTATCTCCTTTTTTTCGACAAGGTTTTTACTATATGTTTTAATATTTATCAAACAAAAAAAAGGGCTCAATAAAGATACCAGGGAAAAGAGCCGCCACTGCAGCTGTTTTCCTCTGATATCCTTACCAGCCTCTTTCTATGCAGCCGCTCAAATCAGAGGCAAGCTGCCGCTGAGAGAATCGACAACAGTTGGATCTGCAGGACCGAGTGCCAGTGCCGTGTAGGTTTCGACACCGTTGAATTCGGTCTTACCGAGGTCTTTGACCAGGTGGTGATTGATACCGGCTTCTTCTGCCCGGCGAACGAGGTCGAGAAGCTCGGCTTCGCTGTTGACGCTCACCACGATCTTGCGATAGTTGTTTGCGAGCCAGGCAAGAATATCGGCACTGTCCTTCAAGCGCGGAGTCTCGGCACTGCGATCGAGAATCGCTTCCTGGGCCGCATGAGCAGCCTGGGCAGCGAGCTTACCCTTTCGCATACCGAGGTCCTTGCGGACGACGATAACCATTTTGGGATCGAACATTCTATAGTTCTCCTTCTATAAAAAAGAAAAAAGAGGAAGGCGATTCCACGATAGAACCGCCTTCCCCAGCCAGTTTCAGTAACGCCTCAGAGCAAGCCCTGAAGCTTACCTCCGGATGCTTTGAGCATCTTCTCTTTTGCCTTCACTTCGATCTGGCGCACCCTCTCCCGGGTGACACCAAGCTCGACCGACAGGTCTTCGAGGGTCGCCTGCCCTTCGCCGTCGAGATCGAAGCGACGGATGATCACCCGCCGCTCCCGGTCTTTCAGGCAGCCGAGGGCAGCCTGAACCGCCTCGGTGGTGTCGTTGGCGATGGCAACCTCCTCGGCATCGGGAGAGGAGTCGTCCGCCAGGAAGTCCCCGAGCTCCGCCGTGTCCTCGCCGTCTTTGCCGACCGGGAGGTTGATGGAGACAGGCTTCATGGCATAGACAGCCAGCTGCCGAACCTTGGCCACATCCTCCTGCATGGCGGCGGCGACCTCTTCGTCGGTGGGCGTGTGCCCATCAGCAGAGAGCTCTTTCACCACTTTGTTCATGCGAACGATGTGCTTCTGGGTGGAAGGCGGCACACGGATGTCGTGTCCTTTTTCCTGGGCGTATTGCTTGACCGCCTGGAAAACCCACCACCGAGCGTAGGTGCCGAAACGAAAGCCCTTCTCGATCTCGAACTTGTCTGCTGCCTGCAGCAAACCGACATTCCCCTCCTGAATGAGATCTTCGAGGGGAAGGCCCGATTTGCTGAATTTCTTAGCGACCGAAATCGCCAGGCGCAGATAGCTCAAGACCAGCTTGTCCCGGGCACGCTGACCACGGGCACCACCGGCTTTCATCTCCGTCGCCAGCTTGGCCTCCTCCTCGGCCGAGAGCATCTTGGTGCTCCGGGCAAGGCGGACAAGCATGGCAACATTTTCGTTGTCGAAGGCATTCAACATCAGGAGTCCCTTTCCTAATATCTGTGCGCCTCGAACCGCTCTGCAAAGATGTCCTTATCCCTCCAGAGCGACTCTTGTCGGTCGAAACGGCGCATTGCTCGACCGGAAGCGAGAGGAGACTTCCGCCTCCTCCCGCTTCGTTTTTTCAGGCCGAGAGACTCAGCTCAGGAAGCCGAGCTCGACCAGGGCAGCCCGCAGTTCCTCGGGCTTGTTGATGGTGACGATCTTGACGAGCGACTCGTCGGCCGCATCCACGATCGCCTGGCAGTTCTCGCGAACGCCTTCGTCCGTGGCGGACCAGTCACCGTCACGCCAAGCCTTGATGAAGGCGTCGGTCTCGCGCAGGGAGCCCTCCACGGCGATCACGGGAATGCCGCGCTTGAGGGCGCCGTAGATCTCGTCCCGGGTGACGCCGCCGCCGTTCATGGCGATGATGGCGGTCTTGAAGCCGGCCATCTGCCAGCCCTCGAGAAGGGTCAGGTAGATGTCCAGGTCTCCGTCCCAGTCGAGCACTTCGGCGGGATCCTGCTGCACCACCATGGCGGCATGCTGACGGAAGTCGATGCGGCCGCCGTAGGCGTCGACGATCAGACCACCGGTCTGGCCATCGAGCGCCATGATGTCGGTACGAGGAGTGGTGGACATGGCGATGCACGGGTAGGCGTTGGCCAGGACCGCGGGCATGTTGGTCACCATGCCGTCGTTGACGACGCCGTCGCCATCGAGGTTGGCGGTGCCGCCGGAGAATGCCGTGCCACGAAACTCGGTCACGGTGTTGCCGTCTTCGTCGACGGTACGGAACGCTTCACGGAAATAGCCGGGCATCGCGCTGACGATCTCGGGGCTGATGTGCTTGCAGCCACCGGCGATGCGAACGACTTCGCGCGCTGCCTGAATTCCTTCACCACGGTCGACGGTGACCAGGTTGGCGAAAGCCGGAGGAACGGCCTGTCCGATGGAAAGGACATGCACCTGGCAGCCGCGTCCGTCGATGGTGATCTGGGGTCCGTAGTTCTTGCTCAAAATTTTTACCTCGGTAGGGTGTTCGGGACATGAAAAGACCCACTCAGGAGCAGTCCCGGAGACTCCTGGGGGCCCGGTGAGCAGCCCTGGAAAGAGGCTGTCACCTTACTTGCTCTCGGGCTCGGGCTGAGCTTCAACCAGAGCATCGAGCTCGATAAGCTTTTCTCGCATGTGGTCGATGTCGTTCTCGCACACATGAACCGTCGGATGGTCCGCCAGGAACTTATCGTCATTAGCAAGCTCATCGCATTTGCGACCGCTGCCTTTGACAAGAAGCACGTTCCATGCCGGATTCCTCTGGCCATGTATCGCCCAGGTACGTATCTCCTTTTCGGTGACACCGCCGCCATTGTAAGCAAGCAGCAGTCCCTTCCAGGAGAGCGGGATGAGCGAATGCACGATTCTGACGCATTCTTTGAATTCATCGTCCCAGGAGGCCTGCATATCAGCGCTGGGCTGCAAGAGGACACAACTGGTCTGAGTCGGATGAATGATCGTGCAGTATTCACTGTCCGGTTCATCCGAGATGATAATGCCGTGCTGGGTATAGCGAAGATGTCCTACCTTGGCAATGACCCCCAGCATAGCGGCTTTATCACAATACTTTTCGATGGCTGGAAAAACCTCGGTAATTCCAGGAATGACGATTTCCGGATTGTCTTTGCGAACCATGCGAGTACCGCCGAAGAGACAGAGTCCGGAGAACCGGGGCAGGCTCGGGTCAGTCTGACCTTCTGCCGTGCGACCGGTCAAAGCTAACTCCAGGTTGCGGAGTCCGACTGCGTCCTGAGGAGACATCAGACCGCACCCCCCAGTGCCCCGCAAGACAAAATGCCTTACGTCCCGAGCACTGTTCAACCCGAAGAGTTGAGACTTATCTACCCCGCTCTGAATAAAGAGAGACGGGGCGTTGTCGTAAAACGACGAATTTGACATCGCTGACCCTCCTTTCAGTTAAGGGTTAGGTAAGAACGGTGGGTTCATCTATCCGATGCCTCCATCAAGAAACTGTTAACCTCGCTTCGGCGTTTGCCGAAGCTGAGGGTAAGAGTTTCTTGACGGAAAGGTTATTTGCTGGAGAAGCTACCTGGATGGAATCTGGGATAGAGAACAGGTAGACTCTATGACTTCTCATCACCTCTTTAAAACTAAAAGAATGATCAGCCACCTCTTGACAAAGAACTTAAAACTCTTGTGTACCAAGTGTTTCGAGCCTCTCTACCTAGTATTGCTCGACATCTATCTTCACGTCCCAGAGTGCCGAATTTGTTCTCTTAGCTAGCGCAGGTCCAGGAAAACCGGAGCCAACATCACCTGAGCAGATATGACAGGAATGGTGTTGATCCGTTTCAAAAACATCGAAGTTTTTACTATCACGTTTAGTGTATCACCAAGAAAAAATTAACTCAGCAAAAGCGTCTCCACTAACTCACCAGAAAAATCTATTCAGTTTTAAAAATGACAGATGATCTGGGGCTGGCAATCTTTCCAAAGGTCAATTTTTCAGGGCACATCTAAGGTTTATTTAGATTGCATATCTTTTGGATAGAACAGAGTTCGCTTGGGACCGCTGTCACTGAATAGGTACCAGATCGGGTTCGCATTAAGCAAATTTCCCTTAACGACTCTTGGAAAATGTGCCTGTTAATGATCTGTTTATCCTTCCGGAGTTCTTAGCAACTTCTCGATGGAGCCAGCAAATCGATGTCAACACCAATATCCAAGGGTTTGTTACAATTCGCGCGATGATTCGGGCGCGTTTAATCTTTTGCTTTATTAGATACTTCGTTAACAGCGCTAAGCCTTAATAGCCAGATCTTATCTAGAGGCTATAGCTTCAGATGCTCAATCTTCAGTGAATGAAAAGCTCATATAAGTTCGGGATACGCATGAGATATACAGCCTGAAGTAAAGCGTCTTTGACATGTTTCGAGGTAAACACTGAAGTTATATCTGCGAAAACTCTATTGCCTTTCATATATAGAAAGACCTAGTCTGAAGTCACATTCCACCTTGACTTCCAGCAGGACCGTTCACAACCTCTCTAAACATCCATAAATACGACAATTCACGTCATTTGGACCAGGCTTTAGAGCCCCTGAGGTTGGACCGAATTCTTGTTGGCAGACCGGGAAGGAATGTCAGTTTCGCCTTTCGTCTCGTACGAACAGGTGATTTTTTGGCGCCGGGAATTTCTTCCGGAGCTTTTAACCTACGGCCGCGCGACCTGCCCTGCACGGCAGACAAGCACGGCTAACACATGAGGAGATTTACATGAGTAAGTCGAAGTCTATCAAAGGCAATTCGGTGGTTCGCGAGCAGGTCCCTGAGGGCTGGCTGAAGCGCATCATCGAGGCCGACGAAGCACACACCAACGAGGTGATGTCTAGCAGGGTCGAGTACCCGGACCCTGAGGATTATGTGGATCTCGACGCCCCGGCGCTGGAGAAGCTCGGTTTCACCGAAAAGGTCGATTTCGACCCGGAAGAGATCGAGATGCTCTACGGTCGTGGCTCGAGCCGCAAGCGTCGCAATCGCGACCGTCGCAACCAGCGCAGCAAGAAGAGCGATCGCAGCAAAGGCAAGAGCTCGGGCGGCGGCGGTGGTCAGGGGAGCCGCAAGCTCCCAAACCCTAAGGCAGTCGCAGCTGAAGTGCAAGCGATCATGGGCAACATCAAGCCGGTCGACAAGTCCGGCAATCTGGTGCTCTCGTCCTGGAACATGGAGTTCCTGGATGCCTCCAAGGCGAAGTTCTTCCTGGAGACCTACGAGATCATCGTGCCCCAGAGCCATCTCATCGCCTGCAGCGAAATCACGCAGGCCGGGCTCGACGTGATCGCCAACGCCATCGGCTACAAGGCGTATGCATCGGTGGAGAACAACCGCAATCAGGCGGTCGGCTTCCTGGTGCATCCTCGGCTGCGAGTCAAAGGGTCGCCCATCTCCTACGATGACGTCGGCACGGTTCAGGGCATCCCGAACCTGCGTCCGGCGTTCCGCCTCGACCTGGAAGACACCGCCACCGGTGAAGAATTCGCCGCGGTGGTCGTCCACCTGAAGTCGATGCGCGGAGGACCGAAGGTGACGGCTCCGGTGCGCCGCCAGCAGTGCCGCAAGATCGCGGACAACCTGATGGGCACGAAGGTCGCCATCTTCATCGGCGGTGACTGGAACACCTTCCTGGATTCCAGCACCGACACCGACCCGCTCGAGGACGAGGGCTTCACCCTGGTCAACCCGAATGACAAGACGGCCACCCACGCCATGGGCAGCCGCCTGGATGGCTTCTTCAAGAGGGACACCGGCACGCCGGTGGGGCGCATGCGCGTCTTCAACCTCTGGAACAACACCAAGATCACTCGGGCTCTGTCCGACCACGGTGTGGTTCGGATCCACTGGCGGATCTGCACCGCAGGCGTCGGCAACGACCCCACCTGCGGCACCACGCCTCGCACCGACGGGCCCTTCTCCGTCGACGGCGATGGCCAGACCGAAGTCGACGTGACTCCGTAAGGACCAGTCGCGTCACTTCGTAGCCGAACCGTGCAGAGGGCTGGAGCGCAAGCTTCAGCCCTCTGTTTTTGCTGAAGAACAAACACATTAACCGGAGGCAAATTCTACATGCAAGTGGATTTGATCAAGAAGAAGGCTGGTGGATTCACCGTCCTCGTCATGCGAGGTGCGGTCTTCCTCGGAGCCCCACTTCTTACCATCTGGCTGATCAACTTCCTGGCGAATACCGCTGACAGTTTCGTCGGCACTTTCGTTCGGGCAGTGGCAGGACTCTTCTTCTCGGATGCCACCATGAAGTCCGAGACTGTCGTACTCCTGCTTCCCTACCTCAGCCTGGTGGTCGCAATTCTGGTAGCCGCCTTCTTCGGAATGGTGGCATCGTTTCACTACGGCAAACGGGGGCTGAGGCTGATTGACGGTCTCATCCTCTGGATTCCGGGCATCAACCGCATCTATCGAACGGTGCGCAATGTCCTGGATATGGTCGGCGGACAGGAAGACGGAGCACCGCGTTTCTCGCGCACCGTCTGGCTGACCACCGACGGTCGTGTCGAGCTTGCTTTCGTCAGCAACGAGAAAGTTGAGGACGGAATCAAGCTGCTGACGGTCTTCGTCCCGATTCAGGCGCCCAACCCCCTCGGGGGTCGCATCTACCACGATGTGCCTGAAGACCAGACGACTCCGTCAGGACTGACCATGGAGCAGTCGCTCCAGTTCGTCATCTCTCTGGGCGCCGCCCAGAGCAAAACCGTGGAGAAGGGGGAGCAATAAGCTCCTTCTCCGTTGCTTTCTAAAACGAGGACCCAAGCTGCAATGCAGCCGCTTGGGATTCTCCAACAAAAATCCAAACAGGAGACGCAAATGTCTGCAAACGTTATCACCTATCTGAAGGAAGGCAACTTCTGGGAATTCGACGGGCAGAAGCACTTCAGCCCCGACTCAGCGTTCTCGCGCCGCAACCGGCTCTCCGGCAAGCGCGAAAAGACGCTGCGGATTTCCGAACCCGAGACCAACACTGACCGCCGCATCCTCAACTTCGAGGGGCTCGGTGCAATCATGGCATTCGCTCTGGAGAACGGTATCACCTGGATCCAGTTCGAGCGGTGCACGGTTTCGGTCAACTACCTCCGCATGGCAATGCAGTTCCGCGGCGCCAACGGATGGTTCTGGGATGTTCTGGACAACACCGAAGATCACGACTTCGACCCGAACGTTCCCACCCCTGGCGGCTGTTGGGGAGAGGCCAAGGCGCTCCTCGCAGACGCAACCGAACAGGAGAAGTACGCAACGCTTCTTCGGGCCGCTTCCCGGCTCGATGAAGCCGCAGAGGTCGAAGCGGAGATTCTCGAGAAGAAGAACCGCGCTCGTCAGCTGCGCACTGGCCGCTAGTCCGCGTCACAAACGGATCCGGCGTTGAACAGCGAGAGGCATCACGTCGATGCCTCTCGCTTCTTTGTTAACCAACTCAAAAACGAAAGAGGTAACTATCATGACGAAGTACACGCTTAAGAACATCTCGGGCAAGAATGCCCCCACTTGCGGCCACCACGGCACCCAGATCCTTGTCGGTGAGGGTGAAGAGAACTATCCGTTCCCGACGGCCGCCGACCTGGTCAAGGAAGCGCTCAAGAACGCGCAGCTCGCCGAGACCAAGAAGAAGAAGACCCGCAAGACCAAGAAGAGCCGCGCCAAGAAGCAGACCAAGGTCGTTCTGGCCAAGCTCATGAAGCAGCCGGTCGACCTGCGTGAGACCCTGGGCATCAAGCCCAAGGCGATCATCCCCGACACCGACAGCACCATCGGCCACACCCTGGTCGAAGGCGCCGACGGCATCCAGGAGCTCATGATGGCTCGTCAGTTCGACGGCATCATCGAGTCGCGCTTCGGCAACATCTACGGCGCCGTGCACTGGGCGAAGCACCACATGCCCGACAAGTACCACGAGGCCGCTGTGAGCCTGTTCACGCAGCTCAAGGCCCTCAAGGAGCGCTACGCCGAGGCACTGCCCATGGTGATGCAACAGCTCATCAAGCAGAACCCCGAGGTCCCTGTGCCGACCCTGCTCCAGCATGCCGTCAAGCTGCTGGACCAGCAACTGGCGCAGATCCTGTTCATCCTGAACGTCTACGCCGACTCGTTCGGTCAGTATCGGGATGAGCGCTTCTCGGCGGAGCTGGACGCGGTGTCGTTCTTCTACGAGCAGGCTTTCCTGCTCTTCCAGAAGCTGAACCCGAACGATGTGGCCGAGGAAGAGGACATCACCAAGGTCGAACCTCAGATCGACCTGTCCACCTTCCACGTCGGCGACGTGTTCCTGGCTCGCTTCACCGGCATGGGTCTGAGCACCATCCCGGGGTCCAAGGGTCCGATCGGCGCCCACGCGCTGCAGGTCCCCTACGACATGCATGACGTGCTCACCATCATGCTGCCGCTCTTCGCCCACGAGTTCCGTCACAACATCTTCTACGACATCCCCGGGATGGCGGAGGAGCTGACGGAGGCGCTCAAGCAGGCGATCCTCGATGCCGTGGAGTCCGGCGAGATCAAGCTCGTCAACGACACGGTCAAGCTCGGTGAATCGGAACTTCCCGCCGGGGAGCTGCTCGCCAAGATGGTGGTGGATTCGATCGGTGAGATCGACGCCGACATCTCCGGTGGTGTCATGCTCAATGGTCCGGCCTTCCTCTATGCGATGGTCATGTCCTTCCCGGCCATGATGATTCGCGGGTCGAAGGTCTCCGAGGCGACCAAGCTGCTCCGCACGAGCTCGGTCTACGAGCTGGAGGAGCAGGAGGACGGCAGCAAGGCGCTGCGGTTCGAGCCGCATCCGCCGGACTACATCCGCACCCACATCGTCGGCGCTGCTCTCCGGCACATCGGCTTCCCCGAGGAGGCCGACCAGCTGCGTGAGCTGTCCGACATCGCGGTGGGCGAGGTTCCTGAGTTCATCACCTGGACCGATGCTGAAGAACAGGTCGACATGACCATCAGCATCCCGGTGGCGGACATCCAGGCGGCCGCGCCCGTCATCGCCAAGACGCTGATCAGCCACAAGCTGAAGTCCTTGGGCGATCGCGCCACCGAAGATTTCGTGAACTGGACCCCTCGTCGCGAGGAAAAGGTCCAGGCTCTCGCGGATCAGCTGGTGGCCGGCAAGGCGGACATCCCTGAGGACGTCGGCTCGGTGTACGCCACGTACATCGGCGCCGCCGCCATCGTGGCCTACTGGAAGAAGGTGGCCAAGGGAGGCGATCCGGTGGAGTCTGCGAAGCAGGTCAACAAGACCGCGCTGAGCATGATGAAGACCCTGCGGGCCAAGTTCGAGGGCTAACTCTTACCAGAGCGGTATGGGGCATCCCCGGTAAGACCTAGGTCTTGCCGGGGCTCTGCCCTTGACCGAACCCTTTGACTGAACCGCTCCTTCGACAACGTGGCAGGCTAACCCCTGTCACGTTGTCTTTTTAATCACTCTTTCTATTATTTTTTATAGTATTTTTAAGGTACAGGCTGCGGGCTGGATGGCTTTGAAACTCTGGTCGTGGTTGTTGTCGGAGAAGGTGTCAAAGGTATAACCGGCTTTAGAGGCTTCCTGGTGCATTGCCTGGTGGTCTTTGCGGTCGCCGGAGATGACGGAGTCTTTGGAGGTGCCTTCGGATGCGCGGTCGCCTTGGTTATTGCGTTCGACCTGGTCCTGTGGTTTGTTGATCTCTTTGCCGGACATAGGGGATATATGCCCTTCAGAGAGATGGGTTGTGAATTTCAGAATTATCTTGCAGGTTTTCAAAATTGTTTTGCAGGTAGTAGTCCCTTTTTCACTATCTTCTATAGTTGTATGAAAAGGAGTAAAAAACCGAAAGTGGTGGCAGATATAATCCGTTATGTTTCAGTCCAAGCCCTGTAGAAATCAGCATTTCCAGCTTCGAGTGTCCAATTTCATAATTTTGGGGCATCCTCCGAGAGCCGAGGCCGGTTTATCAAAAGTGAAATACGGTACTTAATCAATAGAGGCACAATGTTCACGAACTCTTGACGATAGGATACTAGCCTCCCCACCCAGCTGCGCAGCCTCCAAAGTTATTTCGAATCACGATTGCTATCTCAAAAATGACAAACGGAAATGCAATCAGCAGAAATACCGAAAAGCTCTTCAAATTTCTATAGTTGCTTATAGAAAACAAAATTGAACCGACCACTGCCAAGCTGGTCGTGATGCAGATAAACCAGGGTAAAACCCTTTCCTGGCTCCCATTAATATTCGAAGAAGCAATCACATATTCAAGAAATAGAAGTGCGACAAACGTGAGCAAGACAAAGGAAGTTGGAATAGACTTGCGCAGAATACTAAGGTTAGACATTATTTTTGCCTCGAATTGGCCTACTTTACTATTCTCAGTCTTGCTCAATAATCAGGCAGTTTTAGAAAACATGGCAAAATCAAGCAGCGCCTAGAACTAAAATTGAGCGATATTATAGTGACCTTCCCCACTTTTGGTGGACAGCGGTCTAGACGGAAACGCTCTAGGCCGCTTTTTTACCTTTAAGCTCAAATTCCTCCGGTGTTAGATAATTCAGGGATGAATGAAGGCGCTGTTTGTTGTAAAAGATCTCGATGAATTCGAAGATGCTCAACTGCGCGTCTTTTCGGGTTTTGAAGTTGTGATGGTAGATCAGCTCTGATTTGATCGTACCAAAGAAACTCTCCGCCACGGCATTATCCCAGCAATTGCCTTTTCTGCTCATGCTCTGTTCGCAGTCGTCTTTGCTGATAGCAGTTCGAAACAACTCGCTGGCATACTGTGAACCGCGGTCAGAGTGAATGATGGCAGGGCCTTCTGAGCCCCTTCGTGACCGACCCATTTCGTATGCAGAGACTACAAGCTCAGCATCGATTCGATCTGCCATCGCCCAACCAATAACCATTCTGGAGAACAAATCCAGAAAGACAGCTAGATACAGCCATCCTTCTTGAGTTTCGACATACGTGATGTCGCCTACCCAGGCTTCGTTCGACTTGCTTACTTCAAATTTTCGGTCCAGTACGTTCGCTGATACCGGCATCTTGTGCCGTGAATCGGTGGTTGATTTGTACCGACGTTTTCTCTTTGGAGCAATGTTGTTCTTACTCATCAGCCTTTCGACTGTTTTTTTGTTTACCTTGATACCACATTTGAGTAGCTTTTGATGCACCCTGGGCGAGCCGTAGGTCTTTCTCGAACCATCAAAAATCTCATGTATCTTCTCTAAGAGCTCTTGGCGCCTGATCTCGCGTTGGCTCTCCCTGCGATTTTTCCATTTGTAGAATCCAGAGCGACTTACTTTTAGCACTCTACAAAGTGTTTTCACTTTGTAGTTTTGCCGCTCTTCATCAATGAAGGCGTACCTTACTGCAGGGTCCTTGCAAAGTACGCCGCGGCCTTTTTTAAAATCTCGTTCTCTTCTTTGAGCTCTTTGATTTCCTTCTGCAGTTTCAGGACTTCGTCCATTTCCCAGCTTCTTTCTAGTTTCTCGTTTGACTCTTTGATCCAGTTGCGAAGCTTCCATGCAGGGACACCCAGCTCTCTCGCTACCGAGGCGGCACTCTTTCCTGGCAGACTGGCTAACCTGACTGCCTCTTCCTTGAATGCATACGTATACTTCTTGCTCTTTTTGTTTGACATGGTTTTCTCCTTTGTGATTTTACATCAGGAGCATCCTCTGTCCAAAACCGTGTCTACCAAATCTGGGGAGGCCCATAGTAATAATACAGAAACTTGTACTAGGATATGCAGTATAAAATGAAGAAAACAACAATTTGGGTAGTCCTTTGCTTCGCCAATCTATTCCATCCAGTCGCAGCAGTGGAAAATGATTCGAACTATAAAAATTTGACCGGCAAACAACGTTTGGAGTTGATAACAAGGTTGTTCGAAAAATCCCAAAGTGGCTCTGTGCTATCTACAACTGAACAAAACTTTCTAAAGCATTATCTAACCCCGAAGGAAAACCTCGCAATAATTGACTTGAGAATGAAATTGCGAAAAGAAAAGGGGATTGATGTTGATTTTTATAGACAAAGCAATGATCTAAGCAAGTGCAATATCATTTTCAAAGGCTACCCACTTTCAATTTTACCTAGCCACTTTGCACAATCTGAAAAACTATCCAGTCAACCGTTTAAAATGTACACTGGAAATGAACCTGGAATGCAAGAGAAATCGGAACAAATGCAACGGGTTAGAAAACTGCGATTTTTAAATCGTATTGATGATAATCGTTGTGTTGCAGTGATTGACGTCAATTCAGGCAATCAATCTATTTTGAATCCACGTTGGCATGACAAAATCCTCTACGGCCCAATTCCGGAAAACGATCAGATAACTTTAGAGCAAGCAAAAATATTGTGGGGAGATGAAAAAGCTAATAGCGACTTAAGTTCAGATAGCGTGGAAGTAACTTACAAATTAGTATCTGGCCATCCTTTGCACGGACACAAAAGAGCCTACTATTATTTAGACTTAGCTTTTAAAGATAAAAAATTGAAAAAATACAAGATAAGAAGTGCAGAATTATGTAATCAGGACAATTGGATTATTGTCAAATAACAAGAAAGTAGGAAGCTTCATTCCAGTGAAGCTTCCTACAGCAAACAATCGCCAATTCGGAAGAAAAGCTGAAAACGCAACAGTAAGTAAAATTTCGGCATATCAACTTGTCCTTTTAGGATCATTACAGGCGGTGTCATGACCCATGCGGTTGATATGACAACCAGGACTTATCCCCGCACCAGACTCTTAACAGAATAATCGCCGGAACAGTGCCAACTATGGGGCTAGAGCGATATTTACACCAACCGGGACTAGCCCCACATATAGTACCACCCGCCACGCTCGAAGTTGTCCCGGTCCTTCTGCTCTCGCTTCTGCTTCTCCCTGGTCTCTTTCATCTTCTCTTCTGCCTTGGTGCCCTCATTCTCAAAGCCGATCATCTGATCCAGCTCCCAGTGCTCCGCTCTCGATATCTTCTCGTCCAACTCTTTTACTGCCCTGTCCATGTCTTCCCGGCTGTCTTTCAGATGGTCCCTTTTGTCCGTCAACTCTATCGCCCTTACAAAGTCCGATGCCAGATCGGCCTGCACCTTGAACAGTCCCACTACAGGATTTCTCAAATGCAGATATTCACCTCGCCAAAATCATGCTATAAAATGTTCGTCTTAAGGAGAACCGTTTCCAAATGTCTGCCATATCTCAGAAGAAAGTCATCCCTTATCAGGAACTGGATCCAAAGATACAGAGCCTGGTCGATACAGCGCATGACTATGCCGCCAGAGCCTACTGTCCTTACTCGCGATTCCCAGTAGGCGCCGCAGTAATGGCCGCCAATGCCGATGGAGAAGAGAAACAGTTCGGCGGATTCAATGTCGAGAATGCTTCTTACGGTGGATCGGTCTGTGCTGAGCGCACTGCCATATTCTCTGCCGTTCTGGAAGGCTATAAGAACCTCAAAAGCGTAGCGGTTGTTTGCGCCGAAAGCCCGGGCAGCTCGCCTTGCGGCTTCTGTCGCCAGGTAATGAGAGAGTTCGGAAAGAACGCAACAATCTATGTTGTTGCCGACACCGCTCGCGGTGTCACAGAATGGACCATGGATGAGTTGCTGCCAAACTCCTTTGGTCCGGAAGATCTTTGATAGCAAAACACTATTTAGAATTCGAGGAACCACTAAAAATGAAGTTTCTGCTCTTGAGTGTTTTCATATCTTTGTTGCTTCCCCTTCCAGGCTTCAGCTCAAGCAAAATAGATAGCAAAAAGGATCCTTATGCCGCAATTCCAGCGCCGAATACAACCTTCAAAGGTTCCACATATACCGTGCTGCTAATGCCTAAAACTCCTATACTAGATGACCTTCGATATGATGAGCGGTCAGCCTTAGAACGCATCTCAAAGCAAAAGCTACTAATCTTTCTGTCGAACAGACGCCTCTTGCGGGAGACAGCAAAGCAAAATCCAGAAGTAAAGCCCGACCCAAAAGAACGGATTGATAATGCCGCCTTTGACCAGGTAGTAATGGTGAATAAAGCTGAAAGCCGGCAGAAACAGTATCGCAAGGGCAAGAAAAAGAAAGATGACGGCCGGTCGAGGCAGTTTTTCGGCATAGCCTTTTACAAAAAAAACGATAACCGAAGGGGTTAGAAGAAGCCAGTCATAGACATGTACATACGGACTGAACAAAAGAGCTGCGGGAATAGACACTAGTATCGAGCGTTCAAATATGCTGTCGCCGGCGACTCTAGCCTGTCTGAATAGATAAAGAAGCACAAGCAGATAAACAGGAAGCGACAGGGTATTCATCAAAGAAGATGCTGCCGGAAACAAAAGACGGATCTGGTCCCGAAGGGTCGGCGTAATGTGTTCTTGGACAATCAGATTTGTCTGTACATGACCATAGTATGAGTTTAGACCCTCAAAGCCGATCATGTAGAAGGCGCTCAACAGAAGCACCACAGCCATCGACAGAAGAACAATCAGTTCGCGATAGCGACGCCCTCCGGCAAGAAAAGCTGTTTGAGGCAAAAGCAGATGCGGTTTGCATAGAAAGGGAAGCAGCGCGATTGCAGATAGCCAGGGACGATTGAGACGCTCACAAAGAATGAAGGCAGAATAGCCTAGAAGCAGCACCGGCCCAATTTGCCCTATTCTCAAGGACTCGAAGACAGGACCACTGATGCATGTAAAAGCCCAGATCATAAGAGCGCTTTTCAGACTTAGCTGAAGTCCTTTTACAAGGAGGAAAATACTGGCTAGAGTACAGATTAAAAGAAAGACGAACCATAAGAAGAACGAGTGCTGAAGCGGAAGCAAATGGACAGGAAGAAGCAATGGCACCGCCATCGGTGCCAGATAAAACCCTACAATTCGCTCGCTCATTTGAGGGAAAAACTGATTTTGAGCCATTTCATAGCGACTGAGATTATAAATATCAGCACCGCATCCATGGGTAACCATCCAGGAGACTGTGTAATACTCTGGAAAATCGCTGAATTTACTGAGATATTTGAAAGAGCCGAATAACATAATGCCCGGTATAACCGGGGCAAGGACGGCATAGAAAATCGGCAAAAAACGCTTGATCAAAACCTATTAAAAAAACAGCAGAGACCTCAATTCTAAACCTCTGCTAGCCGCGTTAACTAGTTGAACACCTGAAATTAGTTTTGACTGTCTCAAGGTTACAAAGAGAAGCAAAGCTCAAACCTTCTGCGTACATTACCATCAACTCCGCTTGACATCCACTTGAAACAAGACAGTGAAATCAAACTCTACACAGGTTTTGCGAAAAGGAAGCTTAACGATACTTGTAAAGAACCCTACTGAATTCATAGTCTTGTCAAGTCACTTTGTTCTTTTTTTGAATTCCGAGATTTAGTTCCAGCCACCGATACGCCCATAACACCCGTCACCTCCCTCCGCCACCTCGTGGTGCGATGGAAGTGCACGACAGTTCTGCGGCGTTCTCAAAAGTGTCGGACTAGTCTCTATCAACCGAACCAGGACCTTCCCATGGCAATGAAAATTGGCATTTACGGAGGGAAGTTCGACCCTATCCATATCGGACACTTGATCTGCGCGGAGTGGACCCGAGAGCACTTCGGTCTCGACAAGGTCTTGTTCATCACCAGCGCCAGCCCACCCCACAAGAAAACCGGGGTACTGGACGCTGAGCTGAGGCACGAGATGGTCGAAGCCGCCGTCGCTCCGAACTGCTATTTCGAAGCCTGCGACATCGAGCTTCGAAGAGAAGGACCCTCTTACACCCTTCTCACCGTCCGCGAACTCAAGGAGAAGTATGGAGATTCGGCTGAACTCTACCTGATGATTAGCGCTGAGTATCTCGACCCCGAGAATGCCTGGCGCATCGACAGGTGGAAAGGAGCCGACGAGCTTCTCGAACTTGTGACTTTGATGGTTTTTCCGAGAGACGACATGGGGCTCGACAAAATTGAGGAATGGTCGAAAGACATTCCCCAGGCGAGAATCCAGTCTCTCACATGCCCCACTCCCCCGGTTTCCAGCACGCTGATCCGGGAGCGAGTGAGCAAGTTCCAGTCAATCTGGTACATGGTAACGCCGGAAGTCTGGCACATCATCCGAGACAAACGGCATTATCTTCCACAGGATGCGACACCACCCGAGAAGTACTACGGGCGGTGCGCAGCCGACAACCCCGAAGACAGGCATCTTACTATGAGCAAACCCGAAACCGCACGTAGACCAACCGGCCAGGCCACCGCTCTTCACGTTCCTGAGCAAGGAGCCGGTACGGACATGGAAGCTTTCTTCGCCGCCAAGCGCATCGCCATGCGAGAGGAGTTCTTCGCTCGCATGTTTGCCCTGGGCGGATTTATCGGCGCCACCGACACCTACAAAAGGACGATGTGGGCAGCCGTTCCTGATTTCGCGCTGGCCGATGCCGCCTATCATCTGACCCTGCGCAAGGGTCTCGATGAAGAAGGCGCCGGTGACCAGCTCATCATGGCGGGCCACGAAGCCATGATGGCTCAGTGGTTCCACCGTCCGCTCAAGCGGACCGACATCGAACTCTCCCGGCACTGGTCCCTGACGCGCTCCAGTGTCAAGGCTTTTCCCAGCGAACTCTGGGACTCGATTCTCGCCGGACAAGAGGGCGAAGACATCCATCTTCCCATCGACATCTGGGGCTTCCCGGGCGGACAGACCTTCATCAAGGGTGTGCCCTGCCTGAGCTTCGAGAACGGTCCCGGCGGAGCAATCTCTTATCTGGAGCCGGCGATGTGCCGCTACTTCGCTCCGATTATCCAGGCCACCAAGGCACGGCTGATGAAGGCTGCCACCGACCGTGATGCCGAATTCGGCTTGCGGGCGGCGGTCAACGAGCAGGCCAATCTGATTCTGCTCCTGGCTCGCTATGTCGGCAGCCGCGCCGGTCTCACCTCGAACGACACGGCGGAGTTCCTCTATCCGGAACTCTTCAAGTCAATCGGCACCATCGGTCACGAGATGATGTGCGCCAACCAGACCCTGGACAAGTCTCTTGCCCAGGCCGAGTACGAGATGATGGACCGCTTCGTTACAAGAATGGGCACCGCGTCTCTGCTCTGCGACCTGGTCGACGCCGAGACCATCGGACTCGAAAACGCCCTGCGTGTCATCTCCGAACACACGGAGACAACCAGGGTCGGTGTCCGCGTCGACTCCGGCAACATCGAGGAGCAGTGCGCTCTCTACTTCGAGCAGATGAAAGGACGAGGCATCGAGCCCCGCACCATCGTCTTCGAAGATGAGGTCAATCCCCAGACCGTCAGCCGGGTCTACGCCTACTTCAAGAAGCGAACTGGAATCGAGCCCACAATGCTCTTCCCGGGAGCCGGCGGCTACTGGTGGCGTTCGGTTCACCGCGACACGGTGTCTGCTGCCTTCAAACGCAGCTCGACCAACGGCAATCCGAACCTGAAGTTCTCCAACACTCCCGGCAAGGAGTCGCTGCCTGGTCGCCTGCGCGTTTACGCCCAGGATGACCTCCTGGTAGTGGCAGACGCGTCGGAGACCATCGAGGGAACCCCGCTTTTCGTCAAGCTCGTCGACCAGGGCAGGATCGTTCACCACGAATCCTTCGAGCTCCAGGCTGACCGGGCTGATTCGACCTGGGACAAGTATCGCGGCTTTGTCCTCTCGGACAAGGTCCAGGCCTGGAAGGACGCCTACGCCGAGAAACGCGCCCAGGAAGTGGCAGCCGCCAGACAACGTCTGACCGGCAAGAAGCCCCGGAGACGGTCGCGCAAAGGTGCCGGCCGCAACAACGTCAAGACTGCCTAGAAATCGGTCAAATCGGGAAGATTGACTCTGGTCTGTCACAACGGACCGGGTCGAATCTTCCCGATGCTCCCGGCGCCTTCCAAAGCCGCCGGGGACCGTTCGAAGCAGCGTTTAGCAAAGGTATCGAACAATGGCATACAGAAAACAACTTCTGTTCTCAACCTCCAGTTATCAGCCTCTTCGAGATGCCATGCTCCGCACTGGCAAATTCGAAGCTGGCAAGATTGCTCGCTCGATTGATTCCACCGGTCAACCCTCGACCGCGGATGTCCCGTTTCCGGACGGCGAACGCTATCACGCTCTCCTCGAAGATGTCACCGACCGGGAAGTCATTCTCCTGGGAGGCACCATCGACGACCGGGAGACCATGGAGCTGCTCGACATCGGCAACATGCTGGTGGACAACGCAGCGGCCCGTCTGAAGATTGTCATCCCCTACTTCGGCTGCTCCACCCAGGAGCGCTCCGTCCTCCCCCATGAGGCGGTCAAAGCCAAGTATCGGGCCCGCATGATCTCTTCCATCCCGCGCGCCGCCAATGGCAACCGGGTCTTCCTCTTCGACCTGCACTCCGAGGGCATCCCCCACTACTTCGAGGGCGGTCTGATTCCGAGCCATATCTACGCCAAACCCCTGGTGATTTCGGCAGCCAATCAGCTTGCCGCCCACATCGCCAGCCAGGTGAAAGCGAATGAAGGCAGCGACAAAGGACCTCTGGATGGTCTCAAAGTCGACCTCCAGACCTGCATGTCGCCGGATGTGGACAAGGCCCTGGCCGAAGCCCGCAAGAAGCAAAAGCTGGTCGGAGAACCGTTCTGCCTGGCTTCCACCGATACCGGCAGAGCCAAGTGGGTGGAGTCTCTGACCCGGGATATGGTGGCACATGGCTTGCCTGTGCACCCCGCCTTCATCATCAAGCGGCGCTCGGGCGGCAGCTCCACCGAGGTGCTGGACATCAGCGCCGATGTGGAAGGCAAGATCGTGATCATCTACGATGACATGATTCGCACCGGCGGCAGCCTGATTCGGGCAGCCGAAGCCTATCGCCGCAAAGGGGCAGCCCATGTGGCGGCCATCTCTACCCACGGTATCTTCCCCGGTGACGCCCTCAAGCGTCTCGAGGACAGCGGTCAGTTCGTCCGGCTGGTTGTCACCGACAGCCATCCCCGGGTGCTCGACCTGCAATCCGAGTTTCTCCAGGTCGTGTCCTGCGCCGAGCTTCTCACCGAAAATCTGGTCCTAGTGACTGGTAAAAAGAAGTCGCCAAGCGCCGGCACCAACAAATCTGCATAGTTCCGAGCTTCCCGGCAATAACAGTCTGACGGATTGGGTAAATCTGTCTATATGGCTGTTAATGCATAAAAAGCTCTCTGAGAGTATAAGGACTCCCTATGAGAAATAACATCAGAAACAAGAGCTTCGGCTACGTCAGAGTAGCCACCGCGACTCCTCAACTGAAGGTCGCGGACTGCATTTTCAACGCTCGAGAGACCACTTCCGTGATGCGGAAGGCTCGGGCGGAAGATGTTCAGGTCCTGTTTTTCCCGGAACTCGGCATCACCAGCTACACCTGCGCGGACCTCTTCCAGCAAGCTCCTTTGCTGGACGGCGCACTGGAAGGGCTGGAGATCATCCGAGCTGCTTCCGAGCACGAATTCCGGGGACTGGTTGCCGTGGGCATGCCTCTGGAGATCGACGACCAGCTCTTCAACTGTGCGGTGGTCATCTGCCAGGGCAGCATCCTCGGCGTGGTTCCGAAGACCTGCATCCCGAACTACAAAGAGTTCTACGAAGATCGCTGGTTCGCCTCGGCAGCCAATGCCCGCAGCACCACGATCAAGCTTCTCGACCAGTCTGTCCCCTTCGGGACCGATTTGCTCTTCGAAGCCGAGAACTTTCCCGGTCTGGTGGTCGGTGTCGAGATCTGCGAAGATCTCTGGATGCCGGTTCCGCCCAGCTCTTACCACGCGGTCAACGGTGCCACCATCATCGGCAACCTCTCCGCCTCCAACGAGCTGATCGGCAAAGCCAACTACCGGCGTGAGCTGGTCAGCAACCAGTCGGCTCGCTGCATCGCCGCTTATCTGTATACGTCATCGGGTCCGCACGAATCGACCACCGACGTGGTTTTCGGCGGACATCGACTGATTGCCGAGAACGGCAAACTGCTGATGGACTCCGAGCGCTTCCAGCGCCAATCCGCTCTGGACATCGCCGACATCGATCTCGACATCGTCCGAATCGACCGGCTGAGGACCAACAGCTTCAACGATTCCCGGCTCTACATGCAGCTGGACAAACCCTATCGTCGCATCGGCTTCCGGCTCGAACCGGTGAAGCAGTTCCCGCGGTTGCGGCGTCGCATCGAAGCTCACCCATTCGTTCCCGAAGATTCGCATCTTCTCAGCGAACGACTGGAGGAGATCTTCAGCATTCAGGTAGCCGGTCTCGCCAAGCGCCTCGAGCGCATCGGCAACTACAAGCTCACCGAGGGCATCTCCGGTGGACTCGATTCCACCCTGGCTCTGGTGGTGGCTTGCAAGACCATGGACACCCTGGGCGTCTCCCGGAAAAACATCCGGGGCTACACGATGCCCGGTTTCGGCACCACCGACCGTACCAAGAACAACGCTATCGGTTTAATGCAGTGCCTCGGCATCACCGTCATGGAGGTCGCCGACATTCGCGCCGCCTGTCTCGAAGAGATGCGGCTGATGAAGCACAAGCCTTTCGGCATCGACATCGAGGCCCTCTACGCTGAAGAGCAACATGAGGGTCGCGGCCTGCTCGAAGTGCAATCGTCCGTAGTGGCAAAGTTCACCGAAATGCTTCGCCATCTGCCGCCGGGCTCCCAGGACCTCAAGTTCGAGAACACCCAGGCCCGGATGCGGACCAGCATCCTGATGAACTCCGGTTTCGTGCTCGGCACCGGCGACCTCTCTGAGCTCGCCATCGGGTGGTGCACCTATAACGGTGACCACATGAGCATGTACAACGTCAACGCCAGCATTCCCAAGACCCTGGTGAAATTCCTGGTCAAATGGGCCGCCGAGAATCAGTTCGACGGCAAAGCCCGGGAGCTGATGCTGGATGTGGTCGCCACCGAGATCTCGCCAGAGCTTTTGCCTGTCGGAGCCGACGGGCAGATTTCACAGAAGACCGAAGGGGTGATCGGTCCCTACGAGCTGCACGACTTCTTCCTCTTCCACATGCTGCGCTATGGCTCCAACCCGGAGAAGATCCTCTACCTGGCCAGCCAGGCGGTCTTCGACGTGGACTATAGCCAGGAAGAGATTCGAGTCTGGCTCAAGACCTTCATCTCTCGATTCTTCAACAACCAGTTCAAGCGCTCCTGCCTGCCCGACGGACCGAAGGTAGGCTCGATCAGCCTCTCGCCCCGCGGCGACTGGCGTATGCCCAGCGATGCGGAAGCGACGCTGTGGCAGACCTGGGCTGACGAAGGAGAAGCTTCCCATCTCCACCTTTCCAACGGCGGCAACAACGGTGCCGCCACCACAGAGGACACAACCACAGTGGCCAAATCCAAGACCCCCACGAAGAAAGTGCTCCGCGTCCTGCTGCGCGTCGACGCAGCCCAGAACGATTTCCGCCCCAAGGGCGCCCTCGCGGTCCCGGGCGGCGACGAGATCACCGACAAGCTCAACGAACTCGCAGCCAGCGGCTACTATGACCTGGTGGTCGACTCCCAGGACGAGCACCCCGAGGACCACGGCTCCTTCGCCGAACAGCATGAAGGCGCCGCCGAATACTCGGTCGGTCTCCTCAACGGTGTCGAGCAGCGCTTCTGGCCGAAGCACTGTGTGAAGGGCACCAAGGGCTGGGAGTTCCATCCCGACTTCGACCAGTCCCGGACCATCAAGGTCTTCCCCAAGGGCTGTGACGCCCGGGTCGACAGCTACAGCGCCTTCTACGACAACGGCCGCAGCGCCAGCGACGAGCTCAAGGCGAAGTATCCCTTCCTCGGTCAATCCACCGGACTCGCTGAGTTCCTGGTGGCCGAAGCCGAGAAGGTCGGCGCCGAAGAGATCCAGGTCGATGTCTGCGGTCTGGCTCTCGGCTATTGCGTCTCGTACAGCGCCTTCGACGCGCGCCGCGAGTCGTACAAGGGCAAGCAGTACACGGTCCGCGTGATCGAGGATGCCACCCGCGCCATCGTCTTCGAAGAAGGCGACTACGAGCGCTACATCAAGGAGCTCGAAGCCGAAGGCATCGAGATCATCCAGTCCGAGAGCGTTCCTTCGGGAGTGGCTGCCTGAGCCATCCCAGGGCTTCGCTCTAGATAACGCTTCAACGGGAGGTCGTCCGGAATTCTCCGGGCGACCTCCTTATTGTCACGCCCGAAACGGCGATTGAAACCCGAACTTTCAAACTTTCCGGAGATAGCAATGCCAATTACGGAAAATGTCGCGAATCTCAAAAGGTTCGTATCACTGCTTGTGCGCTCCCGGGTCCGCAACAGCGCCGACTGGCGCCGGTGGCGGCAAAAGGAGGAGAACGAGAAGCGCATGGAGGAACTCTTCGGCTACACCAGGCTCGAAGAGATGCCTTCGATTACCAACCTGGTGAAACCCTTCTTTCACCCGGAGCTTCCGCTGATCGGCCTCAACTACACCCAGGTCGCACACAACGTTTTGCACCAGTATCCTTCAGGCTGGACCGGTCCGCTTCGACTGTGCCGCGGCATCATCTTCAGCCGTCGCGGCAAGCTCGTGGCACTGCCTTTCCCCAAGTTCTTCAACGACGGGGAGATGGAAGAGACTCGCAATCTGCCCGATGAACCCTTCGTCGCCACCGAAAAGCACGATGGGCACCTGGGAATCATCTTCGAATTCCAGGGCAAGATCGTCGCCACCACCCGTGGTTCGTTCGAGAGCAAGTCGGCGATCCTCGCCAACGGCATGCTCGAGACGATTGGGTCAGGCTGGGAGACCAGCTTCCCCCGCAACACCACGGTTCTGGTCGAAGTGATTCACCCCGATACCGAGGTGATCGTCGACTATCATGGCGAAGAAGCCTTCATTCTGATCGGCGCCTTCAATCGCGTCACCCTGGAAGACTACGCCGAACCTGCCCTGAAGAAGCTGGCAAAGCGGCTCGCAATCCCGCGGGCGGAGACCTGGGAAGGCAACTCCATCGAAGAGCTGCGCGCCCTGGTCGCCGAAACCAACTACAAGAACAAGGAAGGTTTCGTCGTTCGCTTCGCCTCCGGTTTCCGGGTCAAGCTCAAGCATGCCGGCTACGTCTCCAAGATGATCGCCGGCAAGCTCACTCCGCTCTACGTGATGCAGAGGCTGATGACCGACACTTTCGAGGATCGCTTCGCGGACCTTGATGCCGAGATTCAGATCCAGGCTGACCGGATCAAAGAGAAGGTGATGGCAGTCTCTGCCGTGCCCGGCGACAAGAAAGCCAAATGGAAGTATCTCTACGAACTCTTCGACGAAGAGGAGAGAACGGCGTATCGCAAGAAGATCTGCCGCGACTTCTACAACTGGCTGACTGAGCAGGGCGAAGGCGAAGTCGCTGCCTGAACGATCAGATTCGATCTGAATCAGTCTGATGTAACCTGTTTCAAAAGAGAAGAAGACCCCTACCCACTATCCAAGGGGGTTTTCTTTCTCTTTTTTCGATTGCATCCTACTACCGCCTATAATATTTAGCGCTTCACCACCCGGGTTCCGGCAAGCAGATCAAAAAGCGTTCTCATATGCCGGTCGCCAAAACAGGCTCCGACATTAACCAGATATGTAAGTCCGGCAAACACTCCAACTAGAAGCACTGCCTGGGATACTTGCATAAAGCTCTCCACAGAAAGGCTTTCCAGTGCAGGGTTAAGTAGCCGGGTGAACCAGACTGTCATCACCATTAGTGTCAGAGGCAGATACATGATCATCGCTCTCATGAAAGCCCTGGAGAAGGTAATCTCTTTACCATCCTTGTCTACCACCGAAAGACCCATGGCAATTTTGCCGGGGCTGGCCTGGGCCAGCGAGCTTTCGAAAGTAGCGTTATATATGATCAGGGCGAGCACAGTAATCGCCGGCCAGAAGCAGAGATTCATATTCTGAAAGAGCCCTGCCAGAGAAGAATCTTGTGCCACCACTTTTTGAGCATAAGAAAAATAAGCCATGAACAAAACCGCCATCGGGCTGAGCAGAATGGCGAGGTCGATTGTGCGAGCAAGGCTTCTTTTTATCAAAATCTGACCAAGAGTCAATTCGGCATCCAGCTTGAGAGCAGCCATCTCGCCGGTTTTCTTGGCACGATCCCGACCTTTTTCAAAAGCGGATTCTTGCACAGTCGAGGTCAGATAGTTGCCACAACCGGAGCAAGTCAATCTTGTGAAGTCGCACTCGATGCCACAGTGTGGACATCCTGGTTTAGACTCTTTGTCACCATTCTGAGCTTCATTCTTTTCTGGTGCGCTCAGAACTCTGTATGAACCGCTCTCATCCGAGGGTGGTCTACGCACTTTCATGCCATAAGAGGCATTGCTGTCGAGGGTAATTCTTCTGGTCTGATGCTCGTCGAGCGCCGGCAAGTCTTTGACGGTTCTTTTTCGAGCTTGAGCAGAATCCTTTCGCTTAACACCCGGCTCAGGACTGAGGACGTCTATTTCGACGTCTCCTTCAAGCTTCTGTCTTATTTTGTCGGCCAGGGAATTCGCGTTCGGCGAAGCGAAAGACGTATCCACGCCGTCCACTCTTTTGTCAGTCATTTTTTTATTCTCGATTACACTGAATACGATGTTACGTTCGACCATCATAATGGCAAATTTTGAGAGCGCCGGGCGAAATAAACATTCCTTAAGATCTCTTGGCAAAGGAGCTAATCCTTGAATATTGCCACGATAGATCAATATCAAAAGTGCCGCCCTGGTCACTAGATGCAGTGCCTGTTTGTATGAGTTATGAGAAACACAAATTCGAAAACCGTCCGATATAGCTGATTTATTGAGTACTCTTCCAGATTATCACTACCTCTTATAGTAGTTTAAAAACAAGACAAAAGGGACCGAAATTGCTTATTCAGCAGATTCAGCCCTTTTAGTTGGAAGGTTTCAACCTTCTATTTCCGGAACCTTAGCGGCTCTTCGTAGTTGGAGAATCAGCTGACTCAGGAGGACTTATCTTCCTTCGTTGGACTGCAATTCTCGCATTCACACTGCCTCGGCTTTTTACCAAGCTTCTTGGCCAGTGCGGCAATCTTCTCTTCGTTCTCCCTGGCGAAGTAAATCGCTTCGCAGGTGTGCTCCCGGTCTGCCATGGCTTTGCCGTCGGCAGAGGGATTGGACGCACAATCTCGTTGAATCTTGAGGTCCTGAATCGTAGTCATTTCTTTAGTTCCTTCTTTCTATTCACTCTTAGCTTTTGCCGCATCAAGCAGCGAACAGCAAGAGCCACTCGTAAGGAGTTTTGCCTTCCACTTCCATTCCGAAGAACAGAGCAGCAGAAGCCGCCGCCGAAGTCAGATAGGGAATGCACCGGACCCAGAAAGGCTTCTTACGCCAGTTCGCCTTGCGCTCTGCCTTCATCTGAGCCTCCCTCTGCAGAATAGCCTGACGGAAGGTCGCCTCCCTGTCCTCGTTGGGGTCGAGGCCGTGCCGGTCCAGAGCTTCTTGAGCGCGGAGAGCTGCTGCTTCGGAGCGTGCACGGATTTCAGCAATCGCCTGGTCGCACCGCCGGTTGACGTCGGCGAGAATCTCTTCGCTGCTGGCAGCAAAAGTGGTCATCGCATGAATCGAAATCTCTTCGAGACTCCGATTCAGTTCCTTCCTTGCTTCAGCACCGACCCGGCGGATCTCCTGCTCGACACGCTTAAAAGTCTCGTTCTCATCGATGAGGCGATGAGTGAGACGACGCATCAGAGCCTGGGAGCACCAGGAAGCACTGACAAGGTTGAGGCGGGTTTCGTCCAGGAGATACTCGAGCTCATCCACTCCGGCGTTGAGCAGGAGAAACATCTCGTAGTTATCGCTGAAAGGCTGCAGCAGGCTTACCCACTTGTAGGCAAGGACCTTGGCGATATCAGAGCGATACTTGTCGTCGCCGAGCCGGTCGCGGTGAATCGGAAGCTTGTGGCGAACCCACTTAGAAGGACGAGGTGCCTTGAGCTTACGAATCAGATAACGCCGGTAGCGGGCATCTTCGAGCTTGCTCTGGTCAAAGTCAATCGGCTTCGCCTTGATCTCGGAAGGGGTGACGAATTCAAGCAGGGTAACGCGCTCGAAAGTCTCGAGACGGTGAGCCCAGAGCTTGTCGGAAGCGGCAGCGTTGGTGAGAACACCGTCGAAAAGACGGTAAGAAGAATCAAGAAGGGCCTCGGCGATCCGGTCCATGTTAATCGTCGGGGTCATCATGGTCGTGTACTCCTCTATGAGGTGGGGTTACGATGTTTCAGGTTGATTCACTAGGCAATCTTCCTTTCGGTGAATGGCCTGGTAGTCCCTTCGCCCTGTCAGGGAAGAAAAGATGGGTAGAGATTGTGACGGGGTCGAAAAGCTGTGCTGTGGAAACTGGGACTCCGGGCAAAAAACAAAGACGTTTGCGACAGTGATTCTGCCACCTTGATTGGTGCCGATAAACAGCAATTTGGTTAAATCGACGCAGATTTTCCTCTTGACCGGTGACGATGCGAAAAAGCCGGAAAAGCTCAATGGCAGAAGGAAAACGAGCGCGATCAGCAGGCTTTCCAAGAGGACAAAACCGATCAAGACGAAATCCCTGGCAAGACTATTCGGTTTCTCGAAATGCTGATTTTTAGGATTTTAGATACAGTTGCCAGTAGAGATCTCGATAACCCATGCCAGCAGACCCATAGCGAGACTAGCGATACATTCGAATGTGCGCATATGTCTAGACTATAAGAATGCCATACTTTCGAATGCACCAAATATGAAACCACTTCCCCAGTCGCCAGCTAGCATCTCACTCCACAACCCACTTTATATAATCGCGAAAAGATTGATTATTTGTCGTTTTCGGGAAATTTCAAAGTGAAGACTTTTCCGTATACGTTAATGGCACAGTAAGCTCCAGAACTCCGCTTTTCTTTCTCGGAAATTTCAATGCTCATACACAAAGAAAACCAAAGCGACTTTTCCGAAAACATTTTTGGCAAAGTTGCTAGAGTAGCTGAGACCTGTCCGGTTGATATAGAAATTCCGATAAATAAGAGAGATTCTGAACACCTATTAGAATAGAGAGAAGAAAAAGACCGTATATCCTGATATTTGAAATTCATAGAGATAATTTCGGGGTATGAAGAACCTAGCGGAGAACTTAGCAAGGAACGGAGGGAAGACTCTGCAGAATCAGGATCAAGATCAGAACGAGAATCGGCAAGATGATGATCTGGAAAAGAAATCCAGTGCCGATAGAAGAGGCGGCTTTGCCCTGCCGCCTGATCACTTGATCCTGCAAAAATCCTCTCCGTCCCAGCAGCCGCAGCCTTCCCCGCCACCCTCTCCTCCTGTTCCTCCGGCAGTAGCGCCTTCTAATACTGCGCCTGCTCCTCCACAACCGTTCCAGGGTTTTGCAAATCTTCCCAATGCAGTGCCCCAGATGGAGACAGGGATATGGAAGTTAGACACACCACCTGGTCAGCAGCCGGCCTCCGGCCCTCCGCAGCCTGGTCCTCCGCAGCCTTCTGCGCCACATCCTCAGCCCGGCCACGGTCACGCTCAAGTTTCTTCTCCCGGAGCGCCTCAATTGCCTCCAGTAACCGCTCAAGGTCCTCCTCCTGCTCCTGCTCCATCTCCAATTACCAACCCGGCAACACCACCTGAGCCTGCACAGCCCGGACCACCTGGTCCACCGGACTTCACTGGCGCTCCAACAGGTTCTCAGGTGCCACCAGCGTTCACCGGAATGCCCTTCGAGGCTCAGTTCGGTGGTGCTCCACCCTCTCCATTCCAGGGCGGAGTGGCGGACGGTCAGCCGCAGTCGGATAACAAACCGAAATTCGTAAGAGTTCAGTCTCGGCGCACCCAGGAAGGTCTTCCTGCCATGCAGGCACCGCCGGAACATCCTCAACCACAGACCAAGCACCGAGAAATGCCGCCTATGCCCGACCCGAGGGTGCAGATGCCGGCTCCGCCACCTGCGCCTCCACGCAGGACTCAGGAAGGTCTCCAGGCATTGCAAGCTCCTGGTCCCGGACCGGCAACTCCTGCCAGATCGGCACCTCCGCCGATGCCTCCCAGACGCACTCACGAAGGTATCCCTGCAGTCAACCTGCCACCCAGCGCTCCAGTAAATCCGCCAGCCAATCCGCCTAATCCGACCAATTCAGCCGGTCCAGTGCAGGACCAAACTCCTTTTCCTGCCCCTACTTCTACCCCTGTAGCTTCCCATTCTCCAGTGGCACCGCCACCAGAGCCTGAAATTTCTCAGTTCCAGTGGACCAGCACCAACACCAGCTCTTCGCCCGATATAAACGCTCGAATCAAGCCACAAGAAGAGCTGCCACCGCCTGTGCCACCATCA
The DNA here is from genome assembly GCA_020634035.1 of Candidatus Obscuribacterales bacterium. Classification (GTDB taxonomy): domain Bacteria; phylum Cyanobacteriota; class Vampirovibrionia; order Obscuribacterales; family Obscuribacteraceae; genus RI-106. Next base: position 291,873 of record JACKCM010000001.1, read on the forward strand.
TTATCCTCTGCCTCTCAGCCTGCTGAGGGGAGATCCGGCCAGTTTCCACTCTACTCTTCTACCGACTGGCATCGCCCGGATGCGGCTATGCAGCTGATTGAGGAAGAAAGAAACGATGCGGCGCCTCCACAACCACCCACTGAGCCTCATCCTGTGGTTTCCCGCAAGCCTGAAGAGCCGATGCAGCCAGTCAGACCAGTTGATTCCAGTATGGCGTCGCCACTTCCCAAAGTCAAAAGTTTCGGTCAGGCCGGTCATAAACCGCCCTCCACAGGACGTCCGGAAGGTGACAGGGAAGAGGTAACCAGAGCACAATTCACCCGCATCGGTGCTGATTCGGATAGCTCTACGGCACCAGGGCATCAAGAGATCTCGAACCGAGAGAATCAGTCAAGGACTCTCGACCCTCGCCTGATTGCAAAAGAAACTAGCGAAGGGACCCCCGATCCAGGAGCCACACCCACAGCTGCTGCGCCCGAGCATCAACCCGTACTAGAAAAAGCCGAAAGTCCTGCTGTTCCGCCTGTTCCTGCTGCTTCGCAGATTCCTGCCGCTCCTCCGCCGATACCTGCATATACTCAACCGCCACAGCAGCATTCTCCTCAGGATGAAGCCCCTGCACCACCTCAAAGAATCTACGATGTGGAAGGTCAGGAGCTATCGGAACCCCGAGAGCTCACCAGGCCATCTATGCCGCCGGCTCCGCCCACGCCGCCGCAAGAGGCTTCCGTACCGGAAACAACTGCAGAACCGGAACAAGAACAGGTCGATCAAGATGAGAGCCTGCCCGAAACCGGCAAAGATCTCGATGTGAGCCAGGCTGCAGCGCACATAAGAACAGCAGAATCCGCTTTGAGCAACGACAACTTCAATGTGGCCGTGCCGCTTTTAAACAAAGCTCTGCTTATAATCACCGAATCCGGAGCAAGGGACTCTATAGAAGCTCTCTCCTGCCACCAGAAACTGGGAGAATGCTGCTACCAGAAAGGGGACTATGACGAAGCCTGCGAACACTATAGAGAATGCAATCGAATTATCGAAGCGATAGAGGAAGTATCGCCGGAGACCATAGTTCTGATTCAACAAAAACTAGCCAAAGCTCTGGAAAAAGGTCAACGCTTCTCCGAGGCGAAAGACGCCAGCGAAGATTCGATAAACCTGGCGAACGAGCTACTTGATCCAGGACATCCTCTGGTACCGGTGGCATACAGGATGCATCTCGGTTTGCTTCAAAAGACCAATGCTCCCCTGGGCGAAATCGAGAATTTCGAAGCCAGGATGAAAGAAGCCGAGAATGCACCGGCCGGCAGAGTAGATATCTCGGATGAAATTGCCAGTCATGTCAACTACCTGACAGGAAGCTTCAATCTGGACAACATAGAGAAACAGCGCCAGATGAGACAGGCACGCCGAAAAATAGCCAGCAACAGGGACTTCGGCGAATCCAGACGTGGCAGGATGGCACTTAAACCGATAGGCATGGCTCTGGCACTGATAGCCACTATAGGCATCGCCGGCGGTGGCTATGTCCTCTACCAGACGAACCAGAAGAAGGCCGAAAGCGAGACCAAAGCGCCAGAGCCGATTTTCGAAAAACCTGTCATAACAAAGAGAATGAAGCCTTTTCTCGAACAGACATTTACGTCTGCCGACGGGATGAAGTCGATTAAAATCCGAGAAGACGGCATAGTCGAGTACAAAATCGGAAACAAGACAAGGTCGTTGAGCTGGCGTGAAGGAGCACCGGCAACAGACTTTATTTCTCAGATCAAAGAGACTTTCAACAATTCAAAGAGTTACTCTTTTAAGCGCACCGCCCAGGGCTTTGTCGACGAAGACGGAACTGTGCTCTACGAGAGCGAAGCCCCTGATCTGGTCATAGTCAAAGAGATGAGTCGACTGGCCGACCTGGCTAAATACTATTACACTTCATGGGGCTCTAAGTATCCGGCCAAAAGAGACAATTTCTCCCGCATGGGCCCCAACATCAATCTGGACAACCCCCTGGGCAGCGGCATGAAGCCTCTAGTCAGATTGAGGCAATTCAACAAAGAAGAAGGACAGATAGTACTGGAGCAGACTCTCGAAGAGTTCGCAGCAGGCAAAGCGCTTTTTCCTCCCGACGGCAAACTCAAAGAGCATCCGGGCTTAATAGAATGTATGTCCCTCAGACCTTTCGATCAAGAGGATGATATGGCAGAGGGGACAAGCTTTTTGATACGAGCCTACGGCAAGGACGGCAAGTTTATATCAGGCAGCCGAGGAGAAGTGGCTTTTGTACTGGCGCAAGAAAACGGTGTCGAAGTAAAACCGGTTAAGGAAGAAGACTTTAAACTTCCTTTCGAAAAGGGCAAATCGATAGTCGCTCACTTCGTTTTTAAATAACTTCAGTCCCGTCCCATTTTTAGCCAAAAAGCGATAGAGCTTTTTACTGCTTAATATAGTATTTCATAACCAAAGGAAAAACGGGGAGCCTATTGGCAAGAGCATCCCCGTTTTTCAAAAATCAGTTGATCAACTCAATAGAGATTTCGCTATATCGCAGGCGCAGCAAGTCGACCTGTCCGGGCAGAGCGCGAACGCGCAAAGAGACAGAATAAGGTGGCTGATAGGTGGTCTCGCTGGCGAGCACCTTGACCCCCATCAAATCCGTCAAGTCTCTTACCAGGCTAAAAGCCCGGCTGGTAAGTCGGTCCAGCTTGTCTGCATCGGAAAGACGAATCTCGTAGTCAGCCAGGAATGGCGATTGAAACCTTGCCAGCGCCTTGAGTTCTACTGCTCGCTGCAGGAACATCAATTCGCTGAGATTCAATAGCGCACCACCGATGGTTGCATATCCCGACAACGGCATCCCGGGCGCCAGAGAGACATGCGCCGGAGAGAAGAAGGCTTGCCTGGCTTCTGTGGTGGAGAGGTCCACTTCTCCCTGACCCAGGATGGGAATGCGCGAGAAAGCATCGACCTCCATGCCGCCGGAGAGCACGTCAAAAACAAGCTCTCCGTCTTCCACATCGATTTCTACCAGGTCACCCATCTTGACCATACCGAGATTGAGTGCGGTCCCGAGAGGTTCGAGCAAGCATTCGTTGAGCTGTCGCTTCAGATTGGCCAGTCCGCCATCTTCTGAGGCAATAGCCTGATTGAGCAGAAAGTCCCGGGCTCTCTCACTGGCTTTCAGAACGAAAAGTCTATCCGGAGCCACCGCCATGATCCTTCGCTGGACCTGGTCGATTTCCAGATTGATAATGTCGGAGAGCTGAGCCGAAGAGAGGCTCTCGTAGACAACCAGCATGTCGATTCGGTTGCGGAACTCCGGTGAACTCTTCTGGCGATATGCCTTTTGTACCGAAGCCTCCACTTCGACCGCGCTGGGCTTGCGACCGGAAGCACGGTCGTTGTTGAAACCGATGCTGGACATCGAAGCTTCGAGCTCTTTCATGCCCATGTTCGAGGTCATGACCACGACCACATTGCGAAAGTTCACGTCCTCATTGTTGGCGAGGGTGAACTCTCCATCGTCGAGACCGGCGAGGAGCAGGTTGATCATGTCGCCATGCATTTTCTCCCATTCGTCGAAAAGAACGAAAGTGACATCTCGACTGGATCCGCGTCGGGATTGATCGAGGTTGTACTGGGAGAGTAGTGCGCTGGTGTCTTTCTTGCCTTCGGGCGGCTTCCGTGAAGAATCGTTGGCATCATTGAAGCCGATATATCCATGCGGGGAGCCGATCAGGCGATTGAGCGCATAGCGCTCTTGAAACTCGCCTCCGTTCACCTTGACCATAGCCTTTTCGTCAGAGTGGAACCAGCGAGCCAGAAGCCTGACCAGATGCGTCTTTCCGGTCCTTGATTCGCCGGCGAGAATCACCGAAAAAATTGGCCGATTCGGATCCCTCAATGGATTGTGAATGGCTCGATGAATACGCAATGCAGCTCGCTTGGCGGCGGGCTGACCGACCATGTTTTCGTCGATAAAAGCCATGAAGGCCGACTCTTCTTCAGTCAGCCTCGAAACATCCAGGCGACTTCGACTTCGCTTATCATCAGCCGCCCGGTCAATCGTTTTTGCAGTTTGTTCTTGTTTTTGCATATCTCACCTGATATGGAGGTTTGTTGACGAATCAGCGAGGTCCTCAATTACACTCGCTGCGCGCTGCACCAGTTGCGGCGGCAACTTTGATCACCGCCTCGGCAATGCTTGTGGCGACCCGTTCATCAAAAACAGTCGGGATCACGTAATCTTCGTGAATCTCTTGATCGGCTATCACACCGGCAAGAGCATACGCGGCAGCCATTTTCATCTCTTCGGTAATCTGCGGAACTCTGGCTTTCAGTGCTCCTCTGAAAATTCCGGGAAAGACCAGAGCGTTGTTGATCTGGTTTGGATAATTAGAGCCGCCGGTGGCGACAACTCTGGCGTACTTGGCGGCCTTCTCAGGGCTGACTTCAGGCACAGGGTTGGCCAGGGCGAAGATAATGGGATCCTTCGCCATTGCTTTTAAGTCAGAGCCTTTGAGAATGTTGCCCACCGAAAGACCGAGGAACATATCCGCCCCTTCGAGAGCCTCTTTCATGGTACCGGCAAAAATCTCTTCGTTGGTGCGGTCGGCAAGCCAGCGTTCTTGTTCGGTCAGGTCTTCACGCTGACGGTGCACTGCGCCACCAAGATTGAAGCCGATGACGTTCTTGACACCGGCTGCCATCAGAAGCTTCAAGCAGGCCAGACCCGCAGCACCGACTCCGGAGGCAACCAGTTTGATTGTCGAGAGCGGCTTTCCTACGAGCTTGCAGGCGTTGATCGCAGCAGCCAGCACCGCAATGGCAGTAGCATGCTGGTCATCGTGGAACACAGGAATATCGAGGGCATTCTGCAAGCGGGTCTCGATCTCGTAACAGCGCGGCGATGCGATGTCCTCGAGGTTGATGGCACCAAAGGCGGGTGAGATGTTGATGATCGTCCGAACGATCTCGTCGGTGTCCTGGGTATCGAGGCAGATCGGAAAAGCATCCACCCCCGCAAACTGCTTGAAGAGCATCGCCTTGCCCTCCATAACAGGCATGGCAGCCCGGGCGCCGATATTGCCCAGACTGAGAACCCTGGAGCCATCAGAAATAACCGCCACCGTATTGCCCTTAATAGTATGGGTGAAAGCCATCTGCGGCCGGGCATGAATTTCGGAACAAACCTGGGCCACTCCAGGGGTGTAGACCTGAGCAAGCTCCGCATTGTTTGTCACTTCCGATTTAGGCACCACAGCAATCTTGCCGTTCTCATGCTTGGAGAGAATCGGATTGGTGGTTGAGACGACCTCGACTTGTTTCACCCGCTTCAAGCGAGCGACGATGTCGTCTGCATGGGTCGCGTCGCGAAGCGATACTGTGATGTCGCGGACAACGTGATCGCTGCCGACTTTGACAACATCGATAGCGCCAACGTCTCCGCCGCCTTTCGAGATAGAATTCAAAGCCCTTGAAAGAGAATTGCTCGGCTTCTGAACCCTGAGCCGAATTGTCAAAACATAGTTGAGCGCATTGAAGCTGGATGCTGAATCAGGCATATACAACTCCTCGATTCTTTAGAGAATTTGACCCGTGCATAGACCAGCCTTGTTCTCTCGAAATAGAGAAAAAGTTGTTTACTGCGCCCGGGTGATAGGGTGTCTGTTCTTAAGGCAAACTTTTGGGATTAGAAAAAAAGGTTATGTATTCAAAAATATAGAAGATTTAGAGGGGTACTCTTCAAGCCAAAATATATATCGAGTTTGGTTTTTCTGCCGGATTATCAATTAGCAGATATCACCGCTTCGCAATACCTTTGCCAAGAGAGTGATACCACAGACGATGCAAAGCGGAAGCAACCGGACACCTTCATGCATCCAGTAATTGTCAAGCCGATCGACATCCTTCTTGGCTACCGAGATCCTCTTTTAAACCCGATTGTAGTCATCGGAATATCGAACAATATCCTCTTCAGGAAATGCTTCGCCGGTTTGAATCTCGATAACTTCGACCGGTTCTTCACCGGCGCAAGCTATACGATGCTTGACACCTCTTTTGACAAAGATGTGATCACCGTAAGAAAAATCCTTGGTCTCATCGTCGAGAGTAACCCTGGCCGTACCTTGAACCACTACCCAGTGCTCATCCCGAAACTTGTGACTTTGCAAACTCAGCCTCTGTCCAGGTTTCACAATCAGGCTTTTTATCTTAGTATTCGGCTTGTCGGCCAGTATATCGAAAGAGCCCCAGGGCCGGTCTTCATGATAAACGCCTTCAGACATTACTCACATCTTCTCCTTGGAATTAGCCAATCTTACTACAGATTCTCCTCGAAAAGAGGATTGTCCCGACCATAGAGGGCGGTGATCTCAGCGAGCCGCTTTGTGGTCTCATCGTTGAGCAGCTCCTGCCTGTAGCGCCAGTTCCAGTTGCCTTCCATACTGGCAGGCAAATTCATTCGCGCTGAAGAGCCCAGCCCAAGAACATCTTGCAAAGGCACTATCGCCAGACAAGAGACCGATGCGTAGGCCGCTTCTATGAAATCCCAGTGGATCTCTTTTCCAGTGGAGCGTAGATAGCGAAGACACTTCTGTCTCTCTTCCTTAATCTGCTCTGCGCCCCGGGTAGAGCCCGCACCTTCTTTACTGCGGAACCAGCCGACCACCGTGTCGTGATCGTGTCCGCCGGTGTAGACCACGCTGTGCCTGATGTAATTATGCGGCAAGTCGATATTGCAGGAGTCTCCACCGAATGCCATCTGGAGAATGCGCATTCCGGGGAAGTGGTACTTGTCGCGCAACTCTTCCACATCCGGTGTAATCACACCGAGATCCTCGACAATAATTGGCAGATCATCAAAAGTCTCGACCAGTGCTTTGAACAGCTCGTCACCCGGAGTGGAGACCCACTTACCTTTCTCTGCCGTCTTCTGGCCAGCAGGAATCTCCCAGAGACCGGCAAATCCTCTGAAGTGATCGATCCTTATAACATCCACGTTCTCGAGCATCGACTCGAATCGTTTTATCCACCAGCGGAAATTATCTTTCGCCATCTCTTCCCAGTCATAGAGCGGATTACCCCAGAGCTGTCCTGTGGCGCTGAAATAGTCCGGCGGCACCCCTGCCACCACAGTTGGTTTACCGTCCTTGTCCAGCTTGAAGAGGTGGTTGTTCTTCCAGACATCCACGGAATCGTAAGCGACAAGTATCGGCATATCACCGATAATCGAAATTTTCCTGGCGTTGCAGTAGCGTTTCAGTTCATGCCATTGTTTGAAGAAGAGAAATTGATAAAACTGCTCTGCCAGAATCTCGTCGCTGAGCTCATCTCGCGCTTTCTCCAGAGTCTCTTCCTTGCACTTAGCATAGCGGGGCTCCCATTCATCCCAGGCTTTTCCATCATGGCTGTCTTTGAGAGCTACGAAAAGAGCATAGTCCTCGAGCCAGTGGGCATGCTTCTGGCAGAAAGAAAGAAACTCGGTCTGCAGTTTCGTGTCAGGGCTCTTCTTATATCTTTGAAAAGCCTCTTTCAAAATCTTTTTCTTGAATTCGATAACCTTTCCGAAATTCACCTTGTCTGCGGTAAATCGCGTGGTGTGCTCGAGAATATCTTTCGGCAAAAGATTGTCCGCCATCAGTTTTTCAGGACTGATCATCAGCGTGTTACCGGCGTGGGCCGAAAGTCCGGAATAAGGAGAGTCACCATATCCTGTCGGCACCAGCGGCAGGATCTGCCATATGTGCTGCCCGGACGCTTTCAGAAAATCTGCAAAAGCATAGGCTGAGCTACCAAGGTCTCCTATGCCGTAGGGTCCGGGAAGGGAGGTAGGATGCAGAATAACTCCACTCGAACGGGAAAATTGCAATTTCAGGTACCTGTTAAACGGGGCTGGTGAAATAAGAATTTTACCTCCACCACCACCGGATCCCCTAGGCCGACACAACAAAACTATGAGGATATTTCAGGATATCAAGTTCGTCACAGGGCCCCATTGTTTCCCTGCCGAAATCCTTCAATTAGTGCACCTGGAACTTGCTTGGCAACATTAGATGATGCGCTAGGTGTGAGATGTTTGAACATTGGGCTCCGAGAGGCTTTGCGCAGTACCTAATAAACCGAAAAACCCCAACTGCACAGAATTGGAAGCGCAGGTAAAGCTAAAGCTTTAAAACTCATGAACTTTATTCAGGACGCTCATTAATGTTAAGCATAGGTACATATTCCCTTTATTCCTTAACCGGAACAACACGCCTTAACTAACCAAACAGACTGAAACACCCGACATTCTCTTCGCCTGGCATGCCAGCGGATTGACGCCGGGTTTTTGAATATACCGTCGGTTCGACCCCGATGGTCACTAACCGCCACTCGAGTGAGTATGCGGTTTTTCTGTTTTCGAAATTAACAACTGAACAGAGAAAAGAGGTTCTATCATGAGCACACGTATCTATGTGAACGTGATGGCTCCGCTCGTGGTTGGTGACCCACACAACATCGACAGCGAGTCTTCACGCAAAGATTGGTCCAAGTTTAACGACCACCTGAAGGAAATGGCTCGAATCGGGGTCGACGCAGTCTCTACCGACGTATGGTGGGGGCTCATCGAACCCGCCGAAGGCGCCTTCGAGTGGGCTTACTACGACAAGCTCAGCCGGGCAATCCTGGATGCAGGATTGAAGTGGGTTCCCATTCTGAGCTTCCACCGTTGCGGCGGCAACATCGGCGACACTGCCAATGTTCCTGTACCCACCTGGGTCTGGGAGCGGGCTCGTGTTCTGTCCGGCGCTGCTTCCATCCGCGACGTCCGCTACGTCAGCGAACAGGGCAACGAGAGCGATGAGTACATCAGCGGCTGGGCAACGAAGTTCGTCATGCCTCTCTACGAGAGCGTGATGGGCGAGTTCCAGCAGCACTTCGCTCCGCTTGCCGACAACATCGCTGAGATCAACGTCAGCCTGGGTCCGGCTGGAGAACTGCGGTATCCCTCTTACAACAACCACGACGACGGTACGGACTACCCGAGTCGCGGTGCGCTCCAGTGCTACTCCAGCATGGCCGTGTCATCCTTCCGCCAGTGGGCGATGGATAAGTACGGCAACGCTGAGGGCATCGACGGCGCATGGGGGACCAATGTCGCTGGTGGACAGTCAGTCCGCCCGCCCTCCAACCTGCCGGAGTTCTTCCAGCGGTTCGACCATCACGACACCCAGTACGGTCGGGATTTCCACGACTGGTACTCGGACTCCCTCTTCGACCACGGACGCTTGCTGATGAACGGAGCCCTGGCGATCTTCGCCTCCGATGACGCTGCCTTCAAGGGTATCGACATCGGCATGAAGGTTCCGGGAATTCACTGGCGCACTGGCGAACGATTCGGAGACCGGGTCCACCTGGGTGATCGGCTGGCTGAGCTGGCTGCCGGGTTGATTCGTACCAGCGGCAAGGACTGGGCCGGCAACGTCAAGGGTCGAGGCTACCGGCCTCTGCTCAAGATGGTCGCCGAGTTCCAGAACAACCCGCACAGTCGTGTGGTGCTGCACTTCACCTGCCTGGAAATGGCGGATGGAGAAGGCGGCAAGAAGGCCAACTCGGTAGCCCGTTCGCTGGTTATCTGGGTTGGTCAGGAAGCGCAAAAGCAGGGAGTTCCCATCAAGGGCGAAAACGCCGTCTGGTGGACCCTGTCTGACCCCGCTTCCTGGGCGCGCATGCGCTCCCACCTGGCTGTCGAAGGTACGTCCGGTGCCTACGAAGGACTGACCATTCTTCGGATGGGCGATGTCGCCACCAACGCTGTCTCCAAAGCGGAGATGGAGCGTACCATCGAGTACGCCAGCGGCAAGGACGACGACGGAGAAGCCGTAGCGTAAAGAGCACAGAGATTTCGAGAGATTTCACAAGGGACTGTGAAGGGTCTGGTTGTAAGATGCTGCAAGGACAGTAGATTATCGCCAGAGCGTTTTCACCGGCTCAGTGCTCTGCATTCACGAAAGGGGCGTCACCAATCGCGGTGGCGTCCCTTTTTTACCTTTAACCAAAGAAAAACAAGAACCATGAGTACGAGAAACAGCCGCGGACTGGCTATGACTCTCGTCATCCTGTCCGCCATTCTTGCTATTTTGATTTCAGTCCCCGTCGTCGATCATGTCTCCACCAATCCGGAGGAGCAGTATCGAGACAGCTGGACAAAAGTTCAGGAGAACTTCCTCTTCGAAGATCGACTGGACGACTGGGATAAGCACAAAGATCCACCCGGCAGCCTGAAGACCATGGACGACGCCCACAAAGCAATCGATACCATGCTCAAAGGTCTGAACGACAAGTACACCAGGTATTACACCGTACCCGAGAACGTAACGCGCAAACAGCGTGCGGTCAAGGTCAACGTGGTCTCCTGGAAGATGCTGCCCGACAATGTCGGCTACATCAAGATAACCACTTTCAGCTCCGAGAACACCGCCTCCGAGGTCGAAAAGGCACTGGAAGCGCTGAACAAAGCCGGCGCCGAAGGCTATGTCATCGACCTTCGCAACAACGGAGGCGGACTGGTCAACCAGGCGTTTTCCACCTTTGCGCTATTCAACGACAAGGGTGAATACGAGTCCCATCACGGTCGCAAAGACGGCAAGACTTTCACCGACCGCTCCGTGCTTACCGAGACCGCCATGGTCGAATACACGGACGGAAGCATCAGTGAGAGCCGCAGCCGACCCGCGAACCTGTCGGGAGACAAACCGGTAACCATTCTGGTGAACGGAAACACGGCCAGCGCTTCGGAAGCATTTGCCGGAGCAATGCGCTACCACCGCAATGCCATCCTCGTCGGAAGCCAAACTTTCGGCAAAGGAATCATGCAGCGCACCTACGGTCTCGATGGCGGCACCGCTATCAAGATCACGGTCGCTTACATCTTCCAACCGGATGGCAACTGTATCCACGGTGTCGGAATGACGCCTGATCAAGAGATTGCACGGTCGAAGAAGACCGACAATCAAATGAGCAGAGCGGTCGACATCATCGTCGACAAAATCAATTCCGGTCACTAAAAGAGAGGTCCGAATGGAGCTAAGTATTCCTGCCGGGGAAGATGACATCCCGATAAAACTTGAAAGCAGCTGATTATTCCTGAGGTTAGCAACCCGGGAAGAAATCAACTGCTTTCATTTTAGACCTATTCTATTATCTGCTATAGTTTATTTCTCAGAAGAAAAGAGCCCACAGATATCAACAGGCGATTTCATTTTTTAAAAGCTCCGGTCCAGTATGATTCCAAAAATCATTCCCGAAAACAGTTATCAAAAGGTGGGTTAGATCGTGGTAAATGCCGTAGAAAAACTTGCTGTACTCTCCCCTTTCAATCAGTCCGTTATCGAAGAGCTGAACTATAACGGCGCTTCAGACGTAGAGAAGGCTCTGGATAAAGCTCACAAAGCTTTTCTCAATCGGGACCACTGGCTTCCCCCATACAAAAGAATAGAGATTCTCGAAAAACTGGCCACTCTCGTAGAAAAAAATCGTGAGCGCCTGATTGAAATCGCCGTCAAAGAGGGCGGCAAGCCTTACGTAGATACGGATATCGAAGTAGCTCGGGCGATTCAAGGAGTCAAACTAGGCATCACAGCCATTCATCAACTACATGGAGAGGAAGTGCCCATGGGGCTCACCGCTCCATCCGTCAACCGAATGGGCTTTACTTTCTATGAACCAATAGGAGTCGTAGTCTCCCTGAGTGCATTCAATCATCCGGTCAATCTCATAGTCCACCAGACCATTCCAGCCATCGCCGCCGGCTGCCCTGTGATAGTCAAACCGGCCCCAGACACCCCCCTTTCTTGTATTGAAATGGTCAAACTGATTCATGAAGCGGGACTACCAGAAGAATGGTGCCAGGTCTTGATCACGGATAATGTCAACGCTGAAAAACTGGCTACCGACGCGCGTGTAGGTTATCTCTCTTTCATCGGGTCAGCCAAGGTAGGCTGGTACCTGCGCTCCAAGCTTGCCAGAGGCGCCCGCTGTGCCCTGGAGCACGGCGGAGTCGCACCGGTGATTCTAGACCGACTAGAAGACTTCGGTTCCATAGCCACACCACTGGCTAAAGGGGCTTTCTATCATGCCGGTCAGGTCTGTGTTTCGGTCCAGAGAGTCTATGTGCCCGAAGACCAGGCAGAGACTCTTGCAGAAGCTCTCAAAAAAGAAGCGGTCAAAATGAGCGTAGGTGATCCCATGGACAGGGGAACGGCTGTCGGTCCTCTGATTCGACCAGGAGAGGTCGCCAGGGTATCCGAATGGGTAAACGAAGCGGTAGCCCAGGGTGCGACTCTTGTATGTGGAGGATCTAAGAAAGGCGACTACTGCTTCGAGCCGACAATCCTTCTCAACCCATCCTTAGAATCGAAAATCTCGCGTGAAGAAATTTTTGGTCCGGTGGTGGCAATCTATGGCTACAAAGAACTGGATGATGCGATTACTTCGGCAAACAGTCTGGAGTTTGCTTTTCAGGCTTCTATCTTCACCCAGAACCTGGACAATGCCCTCTATGCAGTCCAGAGGATTAATGCCAGCGCCGTTATGGTCAATGACCACACCGCTTTCCGGGTCGACTGGATGCCTTTTGGCGGCAGAGACTCTTCAGGTCTGGGGATGGGTGGAATTTCCCATTCGGCCAAGGAGATGAGCAGGGTTAAATTGATGGTTTTGAAAAGCCCCAGGCTGGCTTGATTAAACACCCTTTTTCGTCAAGATTGCAGAGCTTTGCTCTCTGTGAAACAGAACGTCTAAAGTTCTGCCTTATGGCATAAACCCTGGATTCGTCAAGGGTTGATATTGTTTCACGTCGGCACCGCCGGTAGAATCAACTTATCCATTCAGATTTTTTCTCAGGAGCCAAAAGAGCCTACCAGGAAAGTAAAACATCCACTCAGACTGCCCCAAAATCGCCAATATGGCGAAAGGCCAGGGCCGACCCGAGCATGAAAGCTGAAAAGAATCGAGGCAGAGGCAGAACTCTGCTGCGAAACCATTGATAAATACACAACTTTGAAAAGACCGGCGCGAGCCGGTCTTTTCTCTTTTTTACCCTCATTTTTTAAAAGGAATATTTAAATGATCGATATATCCAACGTAGACTTCACCTATGCAAACCGCAACCAGAGAGTGTTTACCGAACCCGGGGAGAGCATCATCGCTATGGATGGCTCTATTGTAATCGCGGGCGATCAATCCCTGGTGATAGCCGACCGCTGTTCTTTCGTGATTGCCATGAAAGGCAGTCATGTTCTAGCTCTGCCCGGCTCAGTCGTGCTCTACGAGGAAGGCTCAGAGGTGGAGGCCTACAAGATGGCCTTTGTAAGGAAGCAGAAGTTGAACTCTTTTGATCCTTTCAATACGCCCTTCGCTTTCGCCAGAGAGAAAGAGGAGAAGTTTGGAGACAACCTCTTCATCGTTGTGCATCCCGGCGTATCTCTGAAAGCCGGGCACAACTGTGTCGTAGTAGCCCTTTCTGCGGCGAATCTGGAAGTCGGCAACTATTGCACGGTTCTTGCCTCCAACCACTGCAAGGTCAAAACCGGCATCGATTGTAAGGTTTCAAGCGACTCCACCTGCACAGTCGAACGAGCGAAGCTGACTCCTTTCCCCAGCATCAATAAACGCTCTGCATAAAGAGGTCCACAAACTGCGATTCAGCCCTTCGCCTACGAGACCCGCACCGCCAGCGACACCACCGCAAAACAGGAAGCCTTTGCTTCCTGTTACCTGATACAGCTTTTACTATTAGGCATAGTTGATTTTTGCAGACGATTCCCGGCTATGAAAGGCAACCGAGAACGTAATATACTGTTTAATTCCAGGTCCGGCCGGGCTGAATAAATGAGTCCCTCCGGCATTCGATTGCCGGTCCGGAGCCTTCCATCCATCGAAAACCCTTACTAGAATCAGCAGATGACAGATCAAGAAGCCCCCAGAGAGACTGATAAAAATTCCAGCGAGAAGCCCCTGATCGTCCCGAAAGACCTGAGATACAACTGCTCGGGATGCGGTAAATGCTGCGGAGGCTGGTCTATCGGTATGACCGAAGCCGACTGGCAGAAAGTCAAAGACGTCGATTGGAACAGCCTCCATCCAGACTTAGAAGGACTCGATCTTTTCGTACATCGAGAAGAAGCCTACAAAGAAGGCAACAGCCCCTATCCCCACTTCACCAACCCCAAACCGAACGGTCGCTGCCCCTTCGTGGTAGACGACCTCTGTTTCATTCACAGTAAACTGGGCGCAGAAGCCAAACCGGGAACTTGCCAGATTTTTCCTTATTCTTTTATCGAAACACCCACCGCAATTTACGCAGGCGTAGCCTACAGCAGTTGGGCAGCCACCATGAACCAGGGAGATCTGCTCTCAGATCAAATCGGGATGCTCGAAGAACACTGGCAGAGAACCATCAATCACCTGAAAGAAAAATCTAAGAATATCGATCTGCCCTCGCCAGGACAGAAAGGCGAAAGTTCTAATCCATTCGACATTGTTACCCTCACCGGCGATACCACCGTACCATGGAAAGAATATCTGTATCTCGACGAAAAGCTGCAAGAACACTTCCGATCCGCTATGAATGAGAAGCGTTATTTTCTTCAGACAGTTCTTGAAGGCGAAGAGATTGTGCTCGAAGCGGTAAGACTGGCTAAAGCCGGCCAGTCTTTAGAAGCGATAACCGATTACCAGCCCAAAGTCGATCTCAATACAAACGCACCGGAATCCGGCATCAACGACTCGATTATCGCCATGGTCTATTACCTGCAGCTCTCTTTCCCGGCGATTCGACAGCACTATCCCAGTCTCTGGTTCCCTGCCACCAAGAGCTTCGACGCCAAACATTTCGGCACCGTTGTTAAACGATTCAACTACCTGTTTCGCAGCGGCGTATCCGCCATACTCTTCAAGAAACCGGACCTGCCCGGAGTGGGAACCCACGATCTGAAGAAAGCGCTGCATCACAAAATAGCCATGTTCACGCCAGAAATGAGCCAGCTATTCAATCGATGGATCTATATGAAAATCTTCGCCAAGACTTATTTCGGCCCAGTGGCAGCCAATTATTCGGTTCTGTGCGGCTACAACAGCCTGGTGGCAAAGTTTCTCTGTGCTGTTCTCTACACTAAATCTCTGGCGATATCCCGCGGTAAGAACGCTATCGAATTAGATGATCTCCACGAAGCTTTTGTGCGCCTCGAGAGAGCTTTCTTTACCGTGGATCAACTACTTCCCCAGGTAGGCGCTGCCCTATCTTTTGCTTATTCAATTCCCAAGCTCTGTCGCCCCATGGTTCTGTCGTTGCACAACAGCCTGGAAGAATGAAGCAAAGCTAGCTGAGTTTTTTATTAAGCGTCGATCGCATATCGAGCGCACATTCAGGCTGCAAAGATTGCATATGTCGTCTTTGCAGAAGCCTCTGAAAACAGTCATAATCTATTTCACCATATACGTAATGAGATAGTAATGGGTCAGAGAAAACACAAGTCGATTCACGACAACATCTCACTGGAAGGGCTTGAAGCAGTCTTCGAGCTTCAATCCACCGATCAAAACCAGAGTTCAAATTCAGATTCGAATCTGGTGCCGAATTCTGATTTGCAATCGACAGAAAAGAACATCTTCGATGAGATATCCGGTAGTCTCAAACTGAAAGCCAATAAAAAGGCGATCAGCTCTTTTCTAGATGGTCTGGGCAGCAAGCTTACAGCAAATGACTGTACTGTTTTCAGCCATGAAACCACAAGAGAGTCAAAAGAAAAAAAGAAGAAGAAAAAGACTGCGCTTAAAGAAATCGTTCATCTTGTCGTTGTGCAGGCAGAAGCTGACGAGCAAATCGTCTATCTGGAGAACAGAGAAAAGACGAACATAGAGAAAACAGATTACATTGAACGTTCAGAATCAATCGTCGAAGTGATACCAGAGAACTTCGACAATAGAAATATCGCTTCCCTGGAAGACGAATTACACGCCGCCTGCTGCAAAATAGATATCATGAAAAACAAAGAGCTGAGCCTGAGAAACCGGCTGGCCGATATGGAAGCCGAACTGGCGAAGAAGGATGAGGAGCTGACCTGGGTGAAATCACAACAAGATATGCTCTCCTGTCGTGTGCATCACCTCGAAAGCTCCTGGTGGTCTCGCTTGAAAAACTTCTGGCGTAGCTAATCTGTTTGATCAGGTTCGATCAAACAGATAATGTTCTAATTATTTTCTACTGCTCCTTATAGTTATTACCGAGAAAAAGAAGGAAGACCGCGACGAGCAGGGTCTTCCGAAAACAGAAGCAACGTAAAATGCCGGGCACTAGACGTTGAACGTTGAACATTGAACGTTCGACTAAGAACGCTTCAAGATCAGTCGTCGCTCGAATCTGCAGCCGACTCCGTATCCGAGGCGCGTGCCTGGGAGAGCAGCTCCTGAACATCGAAGACGAGGCTGCCGAGTTGGACCTGCTGCTTGCGAATCTTCTTCAGGCGAACCAGAACGACAGAATCGGGTTCATCGAGACCGGTGGTCAGACCAGTATCACCATCGAGGTTGATCATCGAGCTGACCGCGTTCATGATCGTCTCGGAATCCGGCTGATCGAGATTGAGCAGCTTGATGATGAGCGCATTGCCACCTTCGCTGCTGATCGGCTTGATCACCTGGGTGACTTCGTAAACCTGGTCCATGATCAGGTAGCAGATGCCGCGCTCCGGAAAGACACCGAGAGTCTCGAGAGAACAGGTAGCGTACTTGCCTTTCTCGTCCGGAAGCTTGAGCAGAACAAGAGTCTTCATAGAATCCTCCTTCACCATTGAGGTTTGTCCACAGGGAACGAACTCCGGCAAACTCCAGCAAAATCCAGCCACGCACGAACAGACAGAAGAACCGGATCAGGTTCTCTGTAGAAGTTTGGGGCTAGAAATATGCTGTGTTACTGGAGTTGTTTCTGAATTCAAGAATAATTGCAAGAAAGATATCGCTACCTTAGTTCTCGGCAAATTTCAAAGTCAACCTGATTAAGCAAAGATAGCTTTGAAACCTAGCGCTAACCATCGAACTGCGCCAGTATAAATTTTGCCAATCTAACTCTTTGAAAGCCTGCAAAACCCCGCCACAGTAACTATGTTAAGAGAGAGTACAGTACTCTTGTTACAAAAGACCTATTGTCAAGGACCTCCTGTTCTTGATACAGATAGATATCTTCCTGAATAAGTTCTTGATTCAACAAACGAACCAGATACCTGTTGTCTAACTGCTTCCAATAAGCCATTGCCTGAATTTAGTTCAGATGGCCTGACACAGTCTTCTGGAAGAGGACTATGGGTTGACGGTTCGTCAAAGGCGAGAGGGTCGCGATAATGAGGTGTTTCACCACTTGCAGCCGACCTTCTTACATTCCATTTTTTCATACTCCAAAGGTATTTTATGCGCAAAGTAATCATTCTCACCGTGGCAGGCAAACCCGAGATCGAGGTGGAACGTCACCTTGGCCGCGAAGAGATCTCTCGCATCGTCTCGAGGCGCTACGGCTATCAGGGCATCCATCTGCCCCACAGCTGGCTTGCTTTCGAGTAAGCCTCCCTCAACCGGAGAGTCCGACGAGCTGTACTGAGGCCCCTTGAGGGTCTCGGACCTGCCGCCTGGACCCCCCACAATATCTAAGAGGTAAGAATGAGTGCCATGATATTGATGGCGGTAATAGCAGCTTCGGCAGGACTCGGGCTCTACCTTGTCCACAGGCTGGACAGCACCGACCATCCCATGCTCGGGCTGTTTCCGCTTCTGCTCATTGTCGGGCTCATAATCCTGATTCTGAGCTTCGGGGACAACCTGTACCTCATCCTCGGTGCCAGCGTATTCGTCTCGACGTTCTGCGCTGCCACCTGGTTCAGTTTCCGTGCGGAAGGAAAGGCTCTCGTGCGTCCGAGCAACAGTGCCGGTAGCGCTGACGCCAATCTTCCCGCTGATTCTCAGAAACGGAGCCAATCCCGGCGCCGTTCTTTCACCTGGGTCGCACCGGGAGTTCGAAAGACTTCTCGGGGCAACCTCGTTCGGCTCGAAGTCGTTAACGACAAGCCGAATGCTTCCTCAAGGCGAAGGAATTCTACCCGGCTGACGAGCGTCAACTGACAGCTTTCGACTCTGGATGAGTTTCTTCCCCATTCTCTAACCCGGCGATTCGCAGCAAAACATAAGTTGCGTTTCGCCATCAAACCTAAACGGAGCAAAACCATGAATAGCACCGCTCTAATCGTCGCTCTTCTGATTCAGCTCGTCCTCGTTCTGGGGACGGCTTTCGTGTCGATGAAGTACATCGCCCCAGCGGTGACCCGCAAGGGCTTTGCCTTCAATCGCGGCTTCTGGCCGAGCATCGCCGTCATCGCACTGGCCATCTTCGGCGGAAGCTTTCTCTCGAGCGCCGCAGCCAAGCTGCTGATCGGCGTCGCGCCGCACAGCATCGTCTACTTCCAGGCGTACCCGTTCTTGATGTTCGTCTGGCAGATCCTCTTCAGCGCCGTCGCCATCTTCCTGGTGGCGCGGATGATGCCCGCCCTGGTCTTCGTGAAGAACTTCTTCACGGCAGTGGTCGTGGCTGCGATCAACTTCGCCTTCGCGAACCTGGTCATGCTGCTGATCGGACTGGCCCTCAGCGGCATCATGTCCGTGACCGGCGGCTAAACGCAGGACTCGGCGAGCCTTAACCCCGGGCAGTCAGGTACTGGCTCTGCGCCAGCCTGTCTGCCCGGTTCTCCTCCTCGAACCTGAGAGGACATCATGATATCGAGGAAATTGATGATAACACTGTCGGCGGTGGCTGCTTTGAGCGCCGTCGCTGCTTTCTTCTTGATTGACTACTCCGAGAAACCGAAGCCCCGGTTCTTCCCTGAAAAGCTGGAATTTCGGGTAGAGCTGCATGAAGACGAGGCTGTCCGGAATGTGCAATACTATCCGGACGGACTCACTCCTATGCATGCCATTGCCGACCACAAGGACGGCAAGCTCTCGGAGTATTGGTACTATGATAACGGCAAGGTTCGCGAAGCGAAAACCCTGTCGGCGCCGGACGAAGAGACCGCCAAACGGCATCTCCTCAGAGAAGCGCATGTCGCCACAGATGGTGTCACCTACCAGTCCGACGTCGAGTTCTTCGACGACGGAACGAAATGGAAAGAGACCGTTCTGGTCAGCGAAGACCGCACTGAAAGAAGGGTTTTCTACCCTCTATCCGGCGCTCTGCAAAGCGATCAAAAGCTGAGCAAGATGCGCGTCGGCTGGGTCAAGACCGAAGAGAAAATCTTCAGCGAAGCGGGCTTGCTCACAAGCCTGTTCACACTTCTTGAAGACGGCTCGCGGGTCACAAAAGCTTTCGACGAAACCGGCAAGGTCACGTCGATTGTCACCTGGGATCAGTACAGCTCTCGCTACAAGGAAGACTGGCTTTATCCCGACGGCAGTACGATTCGCCGCCACCTGGAACAAGCCGCCGACGGCACCGAGGTCAAAGAGAATCGCGAAGACGGCACCCTCGAGCGCAAGCTGAAGTGGGCCGGCGATATCGACAAGAGCGGTGTGCTGATCGTCACGCGCTACAACGGGCAAGAGCAGGAAGTGTTCGAGCAATACTTCATGTTCCGGGACGGTCAATACCGCATCTGGAACATCTCGGTGCATCGAAAAGACGGCAAAGACCTCCGCAACATCTACTTCGATAACGGCAGCACCATCCCGACCTCCGATGTTCTCTACGACGAGAGCGATCCGGCAGCAAGGGATCGAGTGCTTCGCCAGTTCGACGAGAATGGCTTCCTGACCGAGACCAAGACCTGGCGCGGAGCGATTTCTGGAAAAGTGGAGACCTTCACTCCGAAGGACAACATTCGGGTTACAGTGCCGGATGAATATCTGGTTTTCCCGATCTACGAGAACCCTCCCCAGAAGGTGCCCTACAATCCCAATCGGGGTCCCTACTGATTCCGAACTGACTTTGTTAGGAGCGCGGATGCCATCAGCCTATCGGCAGATTGGTATCCGCGTTTCTTTTTTCCTTCTCTTTCTACTGCTTCTTATAGTTATTAGCTTTTTGTTCAAACCTGAATCGGACACAAGAAATTGCTTCTACAAAATGGAAAGAGAGGAGATTCGTTCCTATTGCCCCGCACACGCTTGACATCCCTGTTGCGAACAACTTTACAGGAAGCTCGCATAGCTGGGATAGCAACGGAGAAACAGCTATCAAAATCAACCAAATTCGCGTCTGAGGACAGGTTTCAGAACTTTATGACTGTCAGAAGTTGTTTAAGCTCTTTAATTCGTCTTGAAGTCAGAACAAGAAATGCACGAAGTTTCCAATATTGTTTCCCGACGTTTTATACAGTGCTCCTCCTCAACTGACCTGAGAACATAGCAAAACCAAAAGCTCATGAACACGCATCTAATATGCGCGAAAGTCTCACGTCCATAAGGAGTAAGCACAGGTTTTCGGAAGAGTTACAGGTGTCTCTCTTCCCGACCACCTCCGGTCATAAACCATAACTCTGTACCAGAGGAATGAAAAACCATGTCAGATCAACCTGAAAACGAAGACCGCGTCGACGGCGTTGAAGGAACTCAACCCACCGATGCCGGCGCCTCGCCCAGCGAGACGCCGAAGAAAAAGCGTTTTGCCTGGTTTCGCGGGCGATCGCTGAAGTTCTGGTTCCGGACTCTGCTGCTTCTTGTCCTGGCTTATGTGGTGCTGGTGCCTTTCGCCCGACCGCTCCTGGTGATGGCCTGGTCGGTCATGCCGCTCATCGTTCTGCCTCTCGTCGGCATCCCGTTCGGCATCTACCTGCTGCGGCGCAACTGGCGCAAATGCGGCACCGCGATGGTAATCCTGACGATTCTGGCAACAGGAGCAGTGACCGCCGGCAACTTCACCGGCTGGTTCGTCGAAAGCCAGATCGCCTCGTTCATCCATCCCCAGGCAATCACGAAGATGCCGACGACCATCAACAACCGGATCATCGCCCGTCCAACGGCGCTGCACTATGCCGAGAACTCCAACTCGGATAACCGGCTGAGAATCGGTCGCCCCCACATCCTCACCGACCTGAAGACCGACACCATGTACTGGCAGGTCCCCCTGCATTACACGGTCTGGTACGGCGAGATCTTCGGCTCCACCGGCGGTATCGTTCGCGTCAACGCGGCGGACACTGGCCAGGATGCCAAAACCATGGACAACAGCGGCTTCCTCTTCGGTGACGAAAGCTGGGTTGCCAAAGCGATGTTCGCCTGGTTCCATCCGCTCTCGGATCCTGCCGAAGTGGTCTACTGGCAGAACGACGACGGCTCCTGGTCGTTGCTCGTCTCTTACGTGACCTACAAGCCGACCATCGCCGGCGTCATGATTCCCAAGATCGGCGGCGTCATGGAGATCAGCCAGTACGGCATCCCCTCGAACCATTCGGTCGAAGATGCTGCTGCCAAGTTTCCGGGTGCCGCTCTCTTCCCAGAAGAGCTCGGACGGAAGTATGCCCAGTCCTACGCCAAATACAAGCACGGACTGCTCAACTACTTCGTCACCCAGAAGGACATCTTGATGCTGTCCGAAGACCCGAGCCTCCCGGCCGAAGAGACCGGTGGCAACAACCTGCCCCACTACATCGAGTTTGAAGGTCTCGGTCTGCAGCTCATCGCCCCCATGGAGCCGAACGGCAAGACCAGCGCCGCCATGAAAGAGGTGCTCTTCTTCGACGGTGTCACAGGAGCGGCTCGCTCGCTCGAAGTGAAGGATTCGCAGGGCAGGGTGCTGAACGGACCACGTCAGGCTCGGACCAACGTCCACAAAGCCGACAACCAGGCAGACTGGCCTGACTTCGCGTCTCTGGAGCCGAAGCTGATCGCCAAAGGCGACCAGCGCTTCTGGCTCTTCACCGTCAACCGGAAGGGTGACGAGCAGCACGCCTTCGTGATGCTCGTGCTGGTGAACGGCTACACCCTCGACGCCAAGAAGTTTGATTCCGACGAAGCCCTGAAGCAGTATCTGGACTCGCTCCAGTAAATACTCGGGCTTCCTCGACTTACGCAGAGGCTCAGACCCACAGGCATGGAAGCCTGTTGGGTCTGATGCCGATTTCGACCCTGGCTCACTCTTACCAGAGTGAGCTGCCTATGACTAATGAGGTAATAGTCGTGACCCCCTTAGAAATCTTAGTGGTAGCAGCTCCTGCAATCGTTCTGGGTTACCTGGGCAACAGTCGCCTGGGAATTCGACGCGCAATAATCGGCTGCATCATCTTTGTTTGCCTCTGGTTTTTGAGCCTCACGCCAACTCTGGACAAAGCCGTCACGGTGCTACTGGTAGTGGCACTGGGCTTCTGCTCCGGTCTGTTCTTTCCGCTGGCAAAGCGAAAAGCTCCGTCCGGACCGATTCGCTTCAGATATTGCCCGAACTGTTCTTCCAGGCTGGAGAGCAGACAAATAGACGGCAACATGCTGGATGCTTGCCCGAGTTGCGATTTCGTACACTGGAACAACCCGATCACAGTTGGGGTAATTGTCATCCCGAGTGGTGACGGAATCGTTCTGGTGAAACGAGGCAATCCACCCAAGAAAGGCATGTGGGCTCTACCGGGCGGCTTCGGCAACCCGAATGAGTGTCCGCACAACACAGCAGTGCGCGAAGCGCTGGAGGAGACCAGTCTGGTCGTAGAGATCGACCGCCTCCTCACAGTGATGGGCACACCGGACTGCAACCAGACTATCGTTTTCTATCTCGCCAAACCGGTGAACGAGTCTCCGGTGGCTGACAGCGATGCCCTGGAAGCGAAAGTGTTCCCTCTCGATGCACTGCCGGAGATCGCCTTCGAAACCCATGCTCAGATCATTGCAGAGTGGGCAAGAAGCCGCTCTGCAAAGAATTCCTGACCACCGAGGGAGCCTCGCGATCGCCTGTCCAAGGCGCATCGCGATGGCATCCCATCGATGAAATCTTCTGTAAGGAGACCAGATGACAAAGTCGAAAATTATCCTTATCGGAATCGCTTTGATTGCTTTGCTGGTAGGCGGAAGTCTCTGGCAAAAGAGTGTGACTCCGGCCAAGAACGCGGCATACCAGAAGACCGTGACCTCCCTGATGCCCTACTCCCCGGAGTGGAAACTCCAGAACGGAGAAGACGCCCTCCTGGTCATCATCTACCTTCCGGGTACGGGAGTGGAGAACGACCAGCTCAAGCTCTTCACCGACCTGGCAAAGAGCTATCAAGGCAAGGTCAAGTTCGCTTCGCTGGATCTCACCTATCAACATCCGAGCTATAGCAACGCACCCTATGCCACCGTTTACGGTGTCAAAGAGTCACCGACCTATATCTTGCTTCGCAAGGGAGAAAGCGCCTACCACAGACACTCCGGAGCCATGACCGCCGGAGAACTCTCCGCCTTCATCGACTTCGGTCTGACGAACGCGCCGCCCAACCCTTGAGTTTGAACGGACAAACCGTTACCAACCAATAAATTCAATCACGAACAAAATCAACAAGGAGAAATTGAATGATCGAACGTGCAAGCGCAATCCTGGACAACCGCAAAGGCAAAACGCGGAAGGTATTCACCTCCGCCGGTCCCAAGGACGTCTACGTGAAACTGCTGAGCGACTGTGACACTTCCTTCTCTGTGCTGATGACCCCTCTCATGAAGTTCGGCTCGTCCGACTATCTGATTGAGGTCACCTTCGAGAACGGCACTGTCACCGGCTTCCGCAACCTCTTCGGCGAGATGCCGTCCTGGGCCAACGAAACTACCGATTGGTCCCAGGTCGAGGCTCTCTACGGAGCGAATCTGATCGCCTATCCGGGCATGTCGTTCTGACACCGGATGCGTTCTTTTAACTGACGAGCGAGTAAGGTGGAGCGCCTGAAGCCAGGCCTCTGCTTTACTTGCTGATATCGGGGGTTTGAAATGCAACCTGACATATCCACACTTCCCTTGCTGGGGCTGGAGGCATATCCGGACACCACGCTTGTGGTCGTGGATATGCAGACCCGGTCAAAAGCAGCCAATGATTCAAGCACCATCGCAGAAGTCGAGGCTCTGATAGACCTCGCCATCAAAATGCGCTGGGCAATTGTTTTTCTGGAGATCAAGAACGATTTCGAGGACTACGGACCGACGCTTCCACAGCTTATGGAGGCGGTCGAAAACTATCCGCGAAAAACTCTATTGGTCAAACCAGAAAAGGATGGTTCTCATCTTATCGCGAAGGCCTGTAACGAAGCATCCTTCGACACCGCAAGATTCATACTCTGCGGAGTCAATCTGGATGCCTGTGTAGTCTTCACAGCGAACGGTCTCGCCAGAGAATTTCCGGTGAGCGAAATTGACATTGCCGTTCAGGCATGCAATTCCGAGAACCCGTTTATGTGGGATACCTGGGCAGCTTTTGTCGCTCATTCCCAGATCAGACTTGTTTCCACAGGCTAGCCCTGAGTTTATAAAGAAGATGGTCTCGACTAGCCGTTTGTGCTCGAGGCTTTCTTCGTTAACGAAGCTTCTACTATTTAATTTAGTAATTTTCTCACAGATAAAACCGATAGGTTAAAATACCATTCCGAAGATCAACCAGCCGGAGCCCATGCATTGACAGCCAGACCTACCATACATAACCACTACCTGCCTCTGATAGCGCTATTTCTTATCGCCTTGAATCTCTGCTCCTGCCAGGCAGCCTTCGCCGGTCCCTTCCGCATTGCCTCCGCCCGCGACTACAAGGTCTATTTCGCGACCACCAGACTGAATGAAAGTCGATCAAATACCTACCCAGTCTATAACGGAAAACGCCATATAGACCTTGGCCACGGCTCGATAGAATATGGCTTTGCCAAACTGAAACGTCCAGCACTGCTCCAAAACGTAGAAGATTCAAGAAGTTTCGCCGAATTCAAAGCTCGATTGAAAATAAACGATCAAGCCTGGAGCACCACAGCCGTATCGGATATAACCGGCATGGACAAACAATCTTTTCAGAATACCATCAGGAACTGGAGAGGAATCATCTGTATCTTCGTCCATGGATATGATGAAAATTTCAATGACTCCCTCAGGGACACAGCCATAGTCGGCAGCGAGCTGGACAAAAAAAGCAACGAAGTACTGCCTGTTCTTTTCTCCTGGCCTTCTCTAGACAAGACGACTGAATATGCCGCTGACGAGGCAAATCTGGATTGGAGCAAAGCCCCATTCAGACAGTTCATAGAAGAGATAGCACGGATAAAAAATCCGAGCGCTAAACTATATTTGGTGGCACACAGCCTGGGCAGTCGCTTGGCATTCGATCTAACTGACAGCGCCAGCCTTTATGCCGATCGCGCCATAGACAAGCTCGTACTCTCCTCGTCCGATATGGACTATCACATGGCTCTCCAGAAAAAAGATCTCCTCGAGAGTATAACCAGAGATATGGTCTATGTGATGGTCTCGGACAGGGATGGTCCCTTAATCACCTCCCAGCTACTACATGGCTCCCCGCGCCTGGGTCGCCCCTTTGATCCACCGAATATCTCTACTCAAAATCGAACCACAACAGCCCCCAAGCAGTCCTTCTGGAAAGGGCTTTTACAAGAAGCAGTCGATATGCTGGCACCGGACAGCACTGATGAGAATACACCGGAGGTGGGAGAATGGCTGAAAAACGGCTACACGAAAGAGAGTGAATTCGGCAATCGCAGTCGCCTCTACGACGTGACCGAACTGGTTACCGCAGACCTCGGGCATCGTATTGCCTGGCCTGTTATAACCTCTCTGCTGGCAGAAGGCGACAGTCTCTATCCTCTGGGAACGAGAGTGGTGTTTAAAAAACCGGACCGACTGATTCTGGAACAATCTAATGGAAAGCCCTCGATTTTATTCCGCTTTCACAGAGTCACCATGGATCGATTCGGAATCAAATAGGTTAATCGGTGTGAAACGAGCCATATCGAATATCGTCTCTGCTTTCTCCAGGTGACCGTGCTTACCGACGATGCAGATAGCGTCACCTTTCTCAAGCACAAATTCCGGCTCTGGATATGTGGTCTGTTTTCCATCTCTCTTTACAGCAACGACAGTACAACCGGTCTGTTTTCGAAACTCAATATCAGCGATTGAACGACCAACCATAGATTCATCGTTGATCTTCATCCAGACAGTCAGGTCCTCGGCATCGGAAAATGGAGTTTGAAGAGCAGTAGCACCCACCTCCGGCTTAAAGATGCTGTATCGCCTCTTATCAAAATCATCCAGCGCTGCTTTTATCTCAGGAATATTCACCTCAAGACCCAGCAGAGTCTGCCTGGTAAGCTCCATGCCGGCTTCGATTTCCGGATTAACCACCGCATGAACCCCGACAGCTTTCAAAGATTCTATATGTCCGAAGTCAGCTGATCGCACTATCACTTTCAAGTCTGGATTCAGCTTCAAAGCATTATCCACAATAGTTGTGGCAGTAAGATGATCTCGCACTGATACTACCAGAGCCCTCGCCGAGGCAATGGCGGCACTCTCCAAAATAATTCCTTTGGCAGCGTCTCCATATACATAGCGATAGCCTGCCGCATCAAGTTCGTCCAGAAGTACGGCGTTGAACTCAATCACCACAAAAGGTATGGAATACTGTGCCAGTACATGCGCCAGTCCATGGCCTGAAGTTCCGAATCCGCAGAGAACAACATGTCCTTCCATCTCTACTTTTCTATGCGAATCCTCTCCAGCCTGTAGGACCTCTTTCTCATCGCGGGCGGCAAGCAGCACCGGAGCGATAGCCAGGATAAACGGAGACAAGACAAGAGTGATAACCGAAGCCGATATATAGAGGTCATAAAGAGCACCATCTACTATGCCCAGACTCTTACCCAGCATAGCAAGCACGAAAGAGAATTCTCCTATCTGAGCCAGCCCCATACCTACAAGAAGGGCTGTTCGTGTCTCTCTGACCGCAAGACGAGCAGAAAGAGCGGCGATAAACACCTTCACCACCAGCAATACCAGAACAAAAATCAGAATCAGACTCCAGTTCGACAAAACAAACTGAGGATTTAGCATCATTCCTACGGTAACGAAAAAGATGGTAGAGAAAAGATCCTTCATCGGGTGAATGTCTGCAAGCGCCTGATAGCCGTATACAGATTCGCTCACCATGATTCCGGCAAGGAAAGCGCCAAGCTCCACCGACATTCCGAGACTGTTACTGAGAATAGCTGTGAGCAGACAGATGGACATGACCGCAAGCTGAAACAACTCTCTAGAGCCTGTGCGTGCCGCTTTACCAAGAAAGGGCGGTACAAGTCGGGTAGCACCAATTACAACGATTCCAATAAGGAAGCAAGCTTTTAAGGCAGCCAGAAAAAGTCCTGCGGCTATGTTTTCTGCTCCGGAGTTCAATGCCGTCAGAAGAGAGATAATCGGCACCAGAGCAAGATCCTGAACAATCAAAACACCGACCAATATTGAGCCATGCAAGGAGCTTAGCTCGCCACGGTCGCCCAGGACTTTGGTGACAACTACAGTACTCGAGAGGGCGCAGACTGCTCCGAGCAAAAGAGCACCAGCTGCACCGGTGGCAAAACCAAGGGCCTGCGCAGCACAAAATCCGAACAGTACGGTCAAAACCACCTGGGTTATACCGACCAGAAATACCCTTTTATTGGCAGAAAAAATCTGCTTTAAAGATAGCTCTACTCCAAGGGTAAAGAGCAATAATGCAACACCAAGCTCGGCAAGATCGGTGACATGCACCTTGCTGTCGATAAGCTTTAGAAAGTAAGGTCCTATCAAAAGTCCAGCCAGGATGTATCCGGTGATCATGGGTTGCTTCATCTGCCGGAAGATGAAACCTGCAACTAACGCTGATAACCAGACAAAGGATAGATCCCTTAAAAAACTGACTTCGGACATCGAGCAAAGAACCGTAGTAAAGACTACGATTAGGATAGCATCATTGCAGATTGAACGACCTGGTTATCTCACTTTTACTATTTTATATAGTGTTTTAAAACAAAGAAGGAAAAGGGACTGGCTTGCGCCAGCCCCTTCTCCAGGTGTCAGATAGCTCTAGCGGATGTGAAGTCCGGTCGAGCTATCCTGCCTTGGGCTTAGAGCCCGCGGCGGGTGAGGGTGACGCGATTGCCGTCCACGGACGACACCTTGACGCGGACGTGGTCATCCCGCTTCAGGCCGTTGGGGGCCTGGTCGGACGGGAGCTTGCCCTTGAAGGTGCCGAACGGGGTGCCGAACTCGACCAGGACACCGTCGCCGAAGGTCTTCACGACGGTGGCCATGTAGGCCGACTCGGTGTCGGCGGCGAGGTCGGAGAAGGCCTCGGCCCGCTGACGGCGCGCACCGGACGTCATGCTGAGTCCGATGTTGATGTAGCCGTCACCGTTGACATCGGTCTTGACCACCTCGGCTTCCACCTCGGTGCCAATCTCGACGTCGGCGACGTAGGCATCGCGCTCCTCGCGGTTGCGTCCCGGAGCCTGGCTGACGTGCACCAGGGCGTGGCGACCCGCGGCCGGACCTTCGGCGATCTTCACGAAGAAGCCGTAGTCCTTCTTGCTCACGACCGTACCGGTCACGGTCTCACCGGCTTCGCCGTCGGCGCCGGCCAGGGCGAGGATGCTCTGGACCTTGTCGCGCTGTTCGGTGGCAGCCAGGGAGAGGCTGATCTCGAGGTCGCCCTTCTTGCGCGGCTTCACCTCGATGGCCTCGGCCGTGATCTCATCGCCGGGCTTGTAGCTGGCGATCTTGGCGTCGCGCTCTTCGCGGCTGGACCCGGACACCTTGGTGGCGTGGAGCAGGCCGATGAAGCCGGTGGCGATGCCCTCGGTGACGTTCACCAGGACGTAGTCGCTCCGCACTTCCTTGACCGTGCCCGTCACCATCGTGCCGCTCTCGTCGGCGGTGCCGCAGACGATGTTCTCCACGACATCGCGGTCCTGGATGACCTTCTCGGAGACCGAGATGCGATGGCGGTTGTTGGAGTCGCCGTCCTTCGGGGGACGAATCGAGGTGACCTCGACGGCGATTTCGTCACCGTCCTTCAGGCTCTCGAAACGAACCTTGCGGTTGTGGTGGCTGCCGCCGCGGAGCTCCTTGGTGTGGCAGAGCGCCGTCGGTCCGTTGTCGCCGAGCTTGACGAGCACGCCGAAGTTCAGCTTCTTCGCGACGGTGGCCGGCAGGATCTGACCGACGACGATGCCGTCGACCTCGGTGATCTCGCTCGACTTCGGAGCCTCGGCGACGACCTCGGGGGTCTCGACGACGACCGCGGGGGTCTCGACGGCGACCTCGGGGGTTTCGACGACGGCGGGGGTGGTGGAATCGGTCACGCTGGTGTCCTCTTCGGTGGTGGTGATGGAAGCGCCGGCGGCCTCGACCTTGCTGCGCAGGGTCTCGATCGTCCAGCGGCTGCAGATGCCGAAGCCCGGGAGCTTCAGCTCCTTGACCTTGGCGACGAGGAGCGCACGCTCCTTGTCATCGGTTTCGACGTTGGCGGCGGGAGCGGCCTTGGCCTTGGTTCCCTTGTCCGCGACGGCAGCCACGGGCTCCCCGGTGTTGGGGTCACGGCCGGCCTTGACGAGAGCAGCCTGCAGCGCGATGCCCAGGGTGCCCAGTTCGTTGGTGGTGTTGGTGTTCTTCGACATGATCTTAATCTCCGTTAGTAAGGTTGACCGCTCTCATGGGTTGGAAGCGGTTGAGAGTCAAAAATCGGCTCAATCACCAGAAAGGCCGACACGAAGCCAGGGCACGAAACGTGTCCCGACTCCACCCATGGTTAGATAGCCGGCAACGCCGACTCTCCACCAGAAAGCTCCCACTTCACTCAGACTCGCGAATCTCCTGTGCGCCTAGGCGCATGTGGTATTTGCTGTATTTGCAATTGACCAGGGAGTTTTGGAGATTCGACCTGCTGAATGAATAGGGTTTTCAAGTGATACCAAGACCCTATGTATTTAGAAGAAAGACAAGCAAATTAAATCTGAAAGTTCGAAACAAACAGTATTAAGGCCTAGCGAAGATGATCATGCTCTCTAATCTTCTAGAAAGCCTGTTTACAGGCTTCTTGAGTCATAACTAAAAGAGGCTCACAGAAAGGCTGCTCAGAAACAGTTTTTTCAATATGGTTAGCGGACCTCCACAACCAATTTAATCTTGACCGTTTCAGGAAAGAATCCGTGGGTGAATCCGAGGGTGAACAAGAGGCAGAAAATGCCTAAGGATAGACCGGAAATTGGTCTATAATCCCTTCCTTAGCAAGAGGTCCGAGGAAGCAATTTGCTCAAGCTATACAAGCAAACAACATCCGGTCTTCAGTACTGGGAAGCCTGGGAAGACGAAGAGAAGATCGTCACACACCGGGGCATCCTCGGCGAAACCGGGGTGACGGTAGAAATACCCTTGAGCGTCAGCGAGGACGCAGAGCTGCTTATTGAACGAGAGAGCAAACCCCACAGAGCAAACGGCTTTGAGGAGCGTGAACCAGTTGCCGAGCTGGTCGTTCAATATAAGTGCGAGAACTGGGGCAGCCCAGAAGATCTGGAGAAGCGACACAGAGTAGAAGATCTGATGAACGAATGCCTTGGTTGGACAGGGAATGGACACTGCGATGGCGGTGATATCGGCAGCGGCACCATAAACATATTCAGCTATGTAATCGACCCGGAGATAGCAGCAAAAACAACCATTGAATGCCTGAGAGAGGAGAATCTCCTGGAAGGAGCAATCATAGCCATCCGCGAAAACATCGAGCAGGAAGTCGAAGAGTATCTAGTACGCTGGCCGGAAAGTTTTAAGGGTGAGTTTTTCCCTGTCTGAACTTGCCTCTAGGGAAGCTACTGAGCACAAAGAGAACAACCCGGACATTGAAGACCGGTTTCAACGGAGCCGAATAATCGAGTATATAATAGTCCGACATTTTACTATTATGTATAGTTGTATATCCCAAAAGAAAACAGGACTGGATGACTCCCTTCATTAGGAAGCGACCCTTCTCCGTGGTCTTCGTCCAATCCACATTCTGTGGTGGATCTTAGACCAGTCCTGTTTCCTTTTACATGTGCTCACGAATAAGCACCTCCCCCGCCTGGCGGAATTCCTTGCCGTCTTCGGCCCGGCTTTGGGCTTCGACGGATGCCAGCGCTTGAGCGGTCTCCTCGGTGAACGAGGCGAACTGCTCGGGGGAAACACGGTTGTGAACCAGAGCCAGGAAGAAGGTGACCTTCAGCGCGTAGCCGACGGCACCGGCTTCGACCATGGCTTCGTTCATGTCGACAGTGCTGCTGGTTCCCACGCAAGGCACACCGGCCTTGGCGAAAACGGGGACCAGATCCTTGCCTTCGGCGTGACCTTCAAGATCACCATCCATAAAGACGAGGTCGAAGTCTTTCGCGTCGAGCGTGACTTCGGCACCATCGGGGTCGATGCAGACCGGGACTTCCGGGTCCTTGAACCCGATAACCCAGACCACCTCGTGACCGAGGTTCTTGATGAGACCGATCACGGCTTTCGCCATGTATGCGGTATCTTCGACTACTAGAACTTTCATGGCTATCTCCTTTCGGTTTGTTGCCAATTTCTTGCAGCCGTTAAGATGCGCAGATTTCTCGAACGCAGGTTAACGTGGATGAAAAGGAAGGGCGGCAGCCAGAGGCCACCGCCCTTCCACCTACATATAGCAACCACTTGAACCGCAGTTTCCCACGGCTCAAGCAGTCACGTCGTCACGCCGTCGATTACTTCTGTTCGCCTTCCAGCTTGCGGGCGGCGTCCAGGAGCTTCTTCAGCGTATCGGGGTCGATGTCCTTGAGAACGGTCTCGGCATCGAGGCGGTCCTTGCGTTCCGCACGAGCCTTGAGCGCTTCTTGATAGCGGGCATCGACCGTCGCTTGATCCTCGGTCCTCTGGAGGGAGATGCCGAGGTTGTCGAACTTGTCGACGTCGATCACACCGCCGCCCGTATCCAGCGCCGAAACGCGGACCGAGTCGCCTTCCTTGGTGAGGAGGACTTCCGGCGAGAGGTGGCTCGGAACAGAGAACGCCTTGTTGCCCACCGTGTCGAGCATGATGGTAACGATGGTCGTCTCCTTGAGCTGCTCCCGGCCGATGCGGATGATCGTGCCTTCGAAGGACTTGAGTTCGACTTCGCCTTCGATGGCCAGCGACGTCCCCTTGGAGCGGAGAGCGGCGCCGTACTCGCGCAGGGTGGTACGCAGTTCCTTGCCGACGCCCATCACGGTGCGGTCATTGTAGGAGACCATACCGATCATCTGGGTGTTGCCGGCCTGGTCCTTGAGGACGCTGATGAAGGTCGGGACGCCGTTGACCAGGTACGGGATGGGCCACGTGGAGGTGTAACCCTTTTCCTGGACCTGACCTTCGATGACTTCCTTGGCAGCAGCCTCGGTGATACCGGCACGCTGATAGAAGCTTGCCTTACCCGTGCGGGTGTCGACGAGCATGAAACCCATCGTGCCCTGGTCGGAAGAGCCCTTGGACTGCAGTCCGGTGTACCAGGCGCTGTGACCGTCGGCGGTGTAGACCAGGGAGGTGCCCTGGGAAGCCTTGATCACGTTGTTGCCCGAAGTCCAGCTGTTGAGCCAGCCTTCGACGTAGACGCCCCAGTCGGAGATGCGGTCTTCGACAATGCTCTCCGGCTGGATGCGATCGATCCAGGCCGGCGCGTCGGCGATGCCGTACTCCTTCATCTCCCCGTTGACCGGGTTGATGACCACGACGCCGGTGGCGACTTCACCACCATAGCCGACCTTCTTGTCGAAGACGGTGACGACCCAGTGGGGCTCGCCCTCGTCGTTCAGCTCGAAGGTGTAGTCCATGTAGCCGCGAGTGGCGTAGCCATTCTGGTACATGTAGCGGGGCAGATAGTCACCGAAGTGACCGCCCATGCCGATGCGCAGGTCGTACTTGCCGAGGACGATGCGCGAGTCGCTGTAGTCATTGGCCGAAACCATGACATAGCCCGGGGTGGTCTTGTTGGACATCCACTTGAAGAGGCCCTTGTGCTCCAGGGGAGCGACCCACCAGAGGCGACCCTTGACGGACTGGATAGACATCTCGCCGACATCGACCTTGCTGCCCAGTCCCTGCTGGTTGCCCAGCAGTTCTTCGGCGGAGCGCTTGGCGAGCGCCTGGTCGACGAAGCGAGCCTGGCTCTGGTCGAGCAGCATCTGCTCGGTGTCGAAGTCTTTCACCTCGACGTCCAGGAGGCTGTGGTAGGTGGTGTCGTGGAACGCCGCCCAGGTGGTGAACATCGGGATGAGGATCACCGCGAAGACAGAGAATCCGATGGCGACGACCGCCTGGATGATCTGCGCCTTGCCGCCGGTGTTACCGCGGCGGTCATAGGAGTCGAGATAGAGGAGATTCCAGGCCCAGCCGCCGAGCACGAAGACCGTGACCAGCAGGGTGCTGTCCCAGAAACCGAAAGCCAGAGTCGGCATGACGAACCATGCGAAGATGGTGCCGAGGATGCCGTTGACCACGGTTCCCACAACCGAGCGAGAAAGGGCGTACGCCAATCCCGCTGCCAGAAGTCCAAAGAGTAGATAGATCATAGATTACCTTCCGTCAGATTCAGGGGGTAGTTGACCGGGCTGATCGTGCACACAGACCCCCGATGCTGGGTGCGCCCGATAGTTAACTAAGTTCCTCTCGCCGCATCTCAGTGGCGCAAGAGCAAACATCGCCACAGCAAAACCAGTCTCCCCGTCGCAGAAAGCTGCGCTACTTACCGGGCATATGCCGGATTGATTTGGGATGAGTACTGGTGTTTAGCTGCTTAGATGGTTGCGATTGAGCCCTGTGGAATATGGAACGAGAAGATGCACTTACCTTAGGATTGCTTGTTGCCAAGAGGCAAGGTTTTACTAAGCGCTTCATGAAAGAGGTAGAAAGTCCTTCGAAGGAAGCTGAAATCTTCTAGTGAAGGGGTATCACGAGCGTCTACTGTTAAAAAAGGGGTAGTGATTCTCATGACTGAAGCAGACAAAAACAGTGATTAACCCGGGTTAATTTTGTTAGCGTGGTTAGCGCACCGATTTAATCTGCGCATTTTGAGTCATTGCAATCACAACAGAGCTAGTCAAAACAAAAGAGAATCAATCAAAACCCTTATGAGTTGTGGATTACAGCATGCAGCAGTGCTCAGATTAACTGGCTAGCGTATTTGCACGAATCTTTGAAAAATGCGGTTATTACTAAGAATAGCGGAGTGCATAGCGCAGCGATTTCAGGACGCTAATAAAAGAAAAATCGCTGAAACCTTTATGTACTCTTTGATTTCAAAACAAGAGCTGATTTCGGTCATTTAATCATGAGATTAGGATCGACACACCTTTCTTGATAGCAATAAATATCACTTCAATTTCAACTCTTCCAGGGAGTTAAGTCACCAGCAAGAACTATCTGCGGAACCTCGGACGGAACCTTTCACTGATCTTCGATCAGGTGAAATCTGACGCCCGAGGTTCTTCACCACCTGCAGTACCAGCCATCCTGGCACCCACGCACGAGTCAGCTGTTCGCCCTCCGTGTAGTGAAGCCAGTTTTTGTAATTCGAAATCAACTGAGGAATAAAGACATGCTTCAACCGAAACCGACCAGCACCGCCGAACAGGAACAGTACGTTTCTTTTGGCGACATCGCCCGCAGCAGACTCGGCATGCAATGCCAGTACGCTTCCCGCTACGTCGACGGGGCATTCCCCGACGAGTACCCTGACCTGGCCAGCGACCCGGCCCTGGGCAACCCGCTCCGCATCTACGGCGATTCGGGCAACTACCACAGCTACATGATCCACAAGGACGATGTCGACGCCCTCGTCCACCGGGTCTCCCAGTACCGCAACGCCACCTGAGAGAAGGACCAAGTCATGAAAACGAATGGAAGCGTATCCTTCGATGGTCTGAAACTGGCCGTCGGTGCAGCCGCCATCGCGATCTGCTTCAAGCTGATCGACAGCGCCCTGGGCATCGTGCCGGCACTGATCATGGTGGCGACCATCGCTGCCCTGATTCCTCTCACCATCGAGAGGCGTCGCCTGATCCGCATCGCCTACAACCGAGCCAGGACCCTCGCCTATATCCAGAAACTGAAGGAGTCTGCCACGACACACCGAGAATGGTATCCCAACCATCTCACGGTGGCAGAGATGAAAGCGCGATTCTCCTGGGCACAGGAAAAAGCGCTGGCTCTTCATCAGGAGCTGGTCAAGCGAGCCGGCTATCTGGACGAATGCGAGGACAGGGGCATCAAACCGCTGCCCGGTGCCGACTGGCAGGACCTGATGCGCCTTGCAATCCGGATCGAAAACGACCTGGAAGGCGCTGCCTGGTGCTGCGAAGAAGGGGTCAAAGCCAGCGCCGGTCTGCTCGACCCGCACTGGAGCCTCGACTTCACCATCCATACCGGCGTCTACGAAGAACCGGTCGTGGAGGTAGCTCCTCCGCGGGTCATCGTCCCGATGACCGAGTTCGAGCATATGCGCCAGCGTCGCAAACTGACGCGCATGCCCGGCAAGCTCATCCCGTTCTCCCACCAGGAGGCGGATGGAACCGGCTGACGGCAACAGCTTCTGAGGCTGTCCGTCAGACCAAAATCTGAACTGACAGCCTCGAAGGAGGATTCAACCATGAGTATCATCCAGATAATTCCTCTGCTGCTGCTTGCCGCAGTGGTGGTGGTCAACCTCGTCACCCTGGCGCTCTGGTATCTTCTCTACCAACTGGTCCTTTCCTCGGACCCGCTGATTGGAGAGGAGACGGGCGCCATCTATACCGGCTACCTCTTCGGTCAGCTCATGGCAGGCGGCATCTCGCCGACGAAGCGCATGAGCAGCCTCGGCACCCCGGACCGTGATCGGCTCATCCGCACGGTCAAAGGTTCTCAGGGCTACGCTCTGATCGCCGGAATCGCCAACCGCCTCAAGCACATTCCGCTCAACTTCGTGCTGATGTACAAGACGAGCTGACTGGCGGGAAGCGCATAATCGGGCCGTCGGGGCAGAAGACGTTCTCTTCTGTCCTGATATCTTTTCTCGAAACTTAGGAAAGGAAAACCATGTTTCTTTCTCTGGAACTTCCCGGCGGTGACAAGGGCGTCAGCATCTTCGTTCGGGATCTGAAAGGCGAGAAGGACTACGAGCGCACCCGCTTCGAGCAGTCCTTCGACTTCGACAGCGACCGCGTCCGAGCCAACAGCGCCATCCGCAGGGCGAATGAGGCTCTGGGACAGGGCAATCACAAGGCTTTCGCCATGCTCTTCAATCAGTTCGACTGGCCGGCAATTACCGGCTGGGAGTACTGGAGCGACAACTATCAGCTCATGCTCAAGCATGCTCTGGTGGTGGCGAAGACCCTCGACCTGCCGCTGCATATCGGCGCCGACATCATGGATGCGGTCCTGGATGCGGCGCTCGACCTGGGCATGCAAGTCGACTTCTCCGTGGCAAAACCGGTGGAGCAGCCCGACAGCCTCGAGTTCGAGTACACCAACAGGGACCTGGTCGCCGGCAAGTACTTCTTGCTCGAAGTCTCCGTCTACCCGACGGACCTGCCCGAGGTGGAAGCTCTCTGAGCGACACCTATCTGTTAGCAGAGCGGCACCAAGAACGGTGTCGCTCTTCGCAACTAAACGTGCCGATGAATTCCAACCAGGAGGTTCAAGAACGCACACTACACTTTGATTCGAAAGGACTTTCAAATGGCCGATTTCACAGAAAATCTTTGTGTCGAGACCGACGGCTCCGGTGAAGACTGGGCCCGTATCTATGAGGGCATGCTCTCGGAGGACGAAATCTTCCCGGTCGAAGGCTACCGGGTCGAATTCGCCGACGGCGACGCCCGCATCTGGGAGACGGAACAGGACGGAGAGACCATCTGTTTCTCTATCGTCGATGTCATCGACGAGCGTCATCTGCTCCTCGCCTATCTCGGCACCCGGGAGAACCTCCGCTCTCGCGGCATCGGCTCCCGCCACCTGGCAAAACTCCTGGATGTCCTCAAAAGGGAATATTCCGGGGTGGACGCAATCTTCGTCGACATCGAGGATGCGCGTCAGCCGGGCATCGACGAAGAGGACCGGGCGCACAGACAAAAGCGCGAACGCTTCTGGCGCAAGGTCGGCGGACAGTTCTGGGAAGGCTCCCTTCTCGTGCCCGCCATGGATGGAAGCGACGAAGAGCCGACTCAGTCCAGGTTGCTCTGGTTCCAACTGGGCGACAAAACCGTCGACAACCCTCGGCTTACCGAAGCGATCAAGACGCTCTACGAGCACTATCGCGTGCCCGCAGACGACCCGGCCGTGAAAGCGAGCCTCGCTCAGATCGGCTGACCGCTAATTGCCTACGAAATCGGGGGACGGAGCTTCCGCCCCCGATTCTTCGAAGAAATTTGAGCATGACTTTCATATGGCAGTTGTGGCGAATGCGCCATAGCTCGCTCCAAGCCTTCAGAGAATTCTCTCTAGAACAAGGAAGGGAACTCCTCATGCGTGTTATGAATTACGCAAACAAGTTCAAGGCACTTCAGTGGAAGCAACTCGCATATTCCTCTTTCTTCGAACAGGCGACTGTCTTCAGCCTTCTGATCACTGTCTGCTTTCTCTTCGTACTCAAGGTTCAAGACAAATACGGCAACTTTGCGGAATTTGAACTCTTCGAATTCTGGCATACGAAAGGTCACTTCACAGCCTGGTTTGCCTCAATCTGGTTCATCTTCATATGGGCCGTTGTCGGTACGACTGCAGGTTGCCTGCGCTGCACCTACGACGAAGACTACAATCCTGAGGAAGCCTACATAGAGAACTTGCTCTCAAGCTTGCGGTCCGGAATATTTGAAGAAGCCCTCTTCAGGTGGTCTGGATTTTTGCTTGCGATCACTGTCGCGAATCTCGCGAACAAAGCATCGATGGACCTGTACAACCATCCTCTGATCGAGAAGATTCAGCTTACAGTGCTGGGTCCGGCAACCAACTTCATGTCCTTCGATACCATGCAAGATTATCTGGTCAATCCTGAGAACTGGACTATCGGTGCAGGCATCGTTTTGAGCAACGCCGTGTTTTTCTTTCTGCATCGGCAAAACGGAATCCTCAACATGATAAACTCCTGGTTCATGGGATTGATCTTCTTCTTCCTGCTTCTTACCTATGGACTGATTGCGGCAATGGCTGTACATGTCGTTTTTAACGCAGTCTGCAGCACTGTGGAATATGTCGTTGCTCTGGCTCGACTGAAATCGTAGACGATGCACTGAGCACTCTGGTGTTCAGTGCATCGCCTATGGTTCAGAGAACGGCGATAACAAAAATATATCGACACGGCATTCAAACTGGGCCGGTTCGCTTCCCTGTGGGGAGTAAACCGGCTTTTCTTTTTTTTGCCTATTCACTACTGCATATAGTTTATTAACAAGACCGTAATTATTCACGGGAGTGACACTAATCTAATTTTCAAAAAGCACAAAAGCCCTGTCATTTGGCTCAGAATCTGAATTCACCACAAACCAGATATCAGCAAAGAACGAGGCTTTTGATTTGACACAGTGTAAAACAGCAGGTGCAACAGAACAAGGCCAAATGACCCTGGATTTAGGGGTCGGGAAGTTAATTCGAGCAAACTTTGACGGTGGGCAGATCTCAAGCGACGGAGGACTGCTACTTCTTCGAAATGTCGATCAAGAGCTAGAGTTAACAGAAATGGCTCAGTACTGCTTTGGCGACCAGAGAAGACCAGATCTACTACGACACCCCATACTGAACTTACTGCGCCAGAGAATCTACGGAATCGCTGCTGGCTACGAAGATTGCAACGATGCTGCCAGGCTCAAAAATGACAGCATGCACAAGCTATCGGTCGGAATCAAGCCAAACGATGAGGCTTCACTCGCATCTCAACCCACACTCTCCCGCTGGGAGAACTCTGTAGACGAAGCTGGATTGGGAGCTTTGCAGAAACTCTTAGTCACCGCATTCATCAAGCAGGCAAAGAAACGACCAAAGGTTCTGAAACTTGCCATCGATACAACCTGCGATGAAGTCCATGGCTACCAGCAACTCTCTTTCTACAACGGCTTCTACGGAACCGCATGCTTCACGCCACTTTTCATTTTTACCGAAGATGGCTTTCCTCTGGCTGCTTTGCTGCGAGCAGGCAATGCTGGAAGGTACGATGGGACTTTGCGAATGCTGCAGCCTGTGGTCGATGAGCTTCGAAGACGCTGGCCCGGAATTCGAATAGAACTCACTGCAGATGCCGCATTTGCAGCTCCCGATATCTACAACTATTGCGAGCAAAACCACATCACCTACTACATTGCCATTGCCGGAAACACTGCCCTGAAAAGCAAATCAAAGCAATTTGTTCAATCTGTAGAGAACCTGTACAACGAGTGTTCCCAGCTTGAACCTGAAAACGCCCTGACCTGGCGCCAGAACGAGGAACGCAAACGGTTCGAGACGAAAGAGCAGGGACGCATGCAAGAGAATTTCGAAGCCGAGCAAGTCTACATCCGCAATTACACAGAGTTTCCATACCAGGCGAAAGAGTGGCCCCATGCACGCAGAATTATCTGCAAAGTCGAACGCAATTCCGAAAAAGCTGATATCCGCTACGTTGTAACTAATTCGAGCAGAAACAGACCTGCAAAAATCTACGAGAAATACTGTCAGCGGGCTCAATGCGAAAACTGGATCAAAGATCTCAAAAACTATCTGCGTTGTGATCGCACTAGCTGCCAGGAATTCAAAGCAAATCAGCTTCGTCTTTTGCTGCATACCTTCGCCTACATTCTTCTCTGGAAGCTGAAAATGAAAGCAGGGCTCAAAAATTCGACCATCGAAACTGTCCGTCTCCAGCTAATTAAAGTGGGTGTTCTCGTAACCGAGTCGGTTCGGCGAATCTCCCTCAAGCTCTCGTCAAATCATCCCTGGCAAGAAGAGTTTCGCAGAGCCTGGGGAACAGGGTAAAACCAGCCTGGACAGAACAATCCAAACTCACTCGCCTCTTTCAAAGGCTGGTTTTACCCTGTCTAGATTTCCTATTCTCGGTGTTTTTCACCGATACTCCTCTGTAATTTGCTCTAGAAAAAGTCCGAAAAGACTAAAAGACCTTTTGATTTCGACTTCGCTGCCGCTTGGATACTATATGTATGAATAGAGCAGGAAGAGAAAAGAAGAACCGAGAAAGGACAATGTCCAATCCCGGTTCTTCGAAAAATTACTGTTCATCGCGAACCTTCGCAGGCCGAGATTCAGGTTGCACGCAACCGGAATCCAAGACAGCAGTCGCTTAGAACAGAATGCCGGCCACAGCAGCGGTCAGCCAGGTAGCCATATTGGCGGCAACCAGAGCCTTGAAACCGATGCGGGCGATTTCTCCACGACGCTCCGGTGCCATGGCTGAGAGACCGCCGATGTTGATGGCGATGCTGCTCAGATTGGCGAAGCCGCAAAGCGCGATCGTGGCAATCAGCTGGGTCTTGGGGGTGAGAGTTCCGTTCTGGATATGGTTAGCGAGATCGCCATAAGAGACGAACTCATTCACGATAATCTCGGTGGCCATCATTCGACCGACCTCGAAACACTCGTTCGCCGGAACTCCCATCAGGAATGCCACCGGTGTCATGAAGACCCCGAATATATCCTGAATCTGGAAGCTCAGACCGAAGACCGAAAGACCTGCACCGAGCACCGAATTGGCGAATGCGATGAATGCCACCGCTGCCAGCACCATGATCATGACATTGGCAGCCACTTTGCCGCCTTCCTGCACACCGTGAGCGAAAGCATCGAAGACGTTTTCGCCCTGCTTTTCGATGTTCAGGCTGACCTGATTCATGACCGCTTGCTTGTCGGTCTCGGGCACCATCATCTTGGCGATAACAATGCCGGCGGGAGCCGACATCACGCTCGCTGCAATCAGATAGATGGCGTTCATGCCCATGGCGGTGTAAGCCACCAGAACCGTACCGGCGATAGTCGCCATATTGACGGTCATGGCGCAGAAGAGCTCGGACGAAGTGAGCTTGCTCATGTAGGGCTTGATCAAAAACTGACTCTCCACCTGCCCGACGAAAATAGACGAGGCAGAGGACAGAGCTTCAGCTCCTGAAACACCCATGGTGCGTTGCATCACCCAGGCCAGGGCTTTGACCACGACCTGCATGATACCGAAGTAGTAGGCAAGTGAGCTGAGCGCGCTCATAAAGATAATTGAGGAACCGACCGCGATCAGGAAGACGAATCTCCCTTTGGCCAGGTCCTCCCCGAATACGAAAGCCGCTCCCTCTTTCGAGAAATCGAGCAGGCTCTTGATGCCTTCGCCCATCAAGGCGAAAAGATCGGTGAATCCGGGAAGCTTGAGAATCATCAAGGCAAGCACGAGCTGGCCGCCAAGTCCGACAAGAACCAGACGCCAGCTGATCGCTTTCCGGTTATTCGAGAGGGCGAAAGCCGTTCCCAGAATAGCCAGAATGCCGATAACTCCGATAAGATTCGACATAGAAAATCTCCTAGCTTTATGCCCAAGAAGAGTTAAACGCGCGCGAACCGCACGCTCTTGAGCCAGGTTAATAAAAGCAGGCACCACCATTGATGCCTGCTTTCCACCTCCTGCCCGGTCTGACTTAGAGGGCAAGAAGAAAGGGAAGCGGGTCTTTTAGACTCGCTTCCCCAGAAATTCCGAATTCAGAAACTCAGCGGTTACTCTTTAATCCACCGAGCTTGTGCTTCGGCCATGAGCTTCTCGATCTCGGCTGCCTTCTTGGGCACCGAGGCGGTAAGCACTTCACAGCCGTCTTCGGTAATAACGACGTCATCTTCGATGCGAATGCCGATGCCGCGATATTGAGCCGGCACGGTCTCGTCGTCGAAGTCGAAGTAAAGACCGGGCTCCACTGTGAACACCATGCCAGGCGCCAGAGGTTCGTCCCTCGAACTGCGGTCATGAGGCACATCATGCACATCGAGACCGAGCCAGTGGCTGGTCCCGTGCATGAAGAAACGCCTCAGATGAGCCATCGAATCAAGGGTTCCCTCTTTCTTGGCCTGGGCAAGGGTCTTGCGAGCACCGGACTTGTTCTTCATCGACTCGGGCAAGATACCGAGCTCGACCAGTCCACGACGCATGCGATTGGCAGCGATTTCATGGATCTGATTGAGGGTCTTGCCGGGCTTAGCGGCCTTGATGGCAGCCTCCTGGGCAGCCAACACCAGATTGTAGATCTCGAGTTGAGCATCGCTGAACTTTCCGTTGACCGGAAAGGTTCTGGTGATATCGGCCGCATAGCCGAGATACTCGCTGCCGGCGTCGATCAGTACCAGATCGCCATCCTGTAGGACATCACCGTTGGTGATGTAGTGGAGGATGGTGGCATTCTTGCCGCCACCGACAATGGTACCGTAAGCCGGCGCCCGGCAACCGTTGAAAGCGAAGACCGCTTCCAGGGTCGCCTGAAGCTGGTATTCATGCATACCCGGCTGACAGAGACTCATGGCCTCCACATGGGCCGCCGCCGAAACCTCAGCCGAGTAGCGCATCACGTCGAGCTCACGCTCGGACTTGATCTGACGCATCTCAGAGAGAATTTCGGTGGGGTCATGCAAAGCCACGGTGTTCTCACGCCATACCTTCTCGAAACGAGCGTCGAAGGCCGGGTTGATGCCGTACTTGTAATAGACATTCTCGCAGCGACCGAGGATGTCCTCGATCACGCTCTCGAACTCGGTGTTTTCGTATGCAACGCTCACACCATAGTTCTCGACCGCGCCTTCGATGCCTTCTCGGATACCGGTCCACTTTTCGGCAGACTTGTCCTTCTTGCGAACAATCAGGACGCTCTGGGGATAGCCCCGGAGATTGGTAATCACGAGCACACTTTCGGGCTCGGGGAAGTCGCTCAGATACATGAAGTCGGACGACTGCCGGAACGGAAATTCCGTATCGTTGCTGCGCACCCGTTCGGGATTGCTAACGATAATCGCTGCGCTGTTCGGATGAAGAGCGGCAGCAAATTCGCCGCGTCGCCGGCTGAAATCGCTATTGCGAAAGCTTGTCGCTTTTCTCTTCGTTTTATTCATGAACTACCTCCGAGGGTAGATTAAACCACAAATCTTACCGCCTGGAGCGGCAAGATTCCGGTTGCAGCAATGTCTTAGAAAAGTGAGCAACCGGGATAGCGAACTACCCCGGCTGCTCTCAAACATACGCCTTACGTTAGATCGAGCCGGCCACAACGGTGACCGCACGATCAACCTGCATGTGACGCTTGATGGCAGCGTCCACCTCGTCCTTGGTCAGAGAGGCATAGTCGGTCTCGATGGTGTCCATGGACTCCATCGGCAAACCCAGGGCTTCACGACCGGCGATGGCGCTGGCGATACCCATGGTGTTGCGCAAACCGACTACGAACTGACCGTAGACTCGGCTCTTCTCGTCGGCAAGCTCCCGCTCGGTGATACCATTGGAGTGGTAATCGGCCATGACCTCTTGAATCAGTTCAAGGGCGCGATCCACGTTCTCCGGGTTGACCGAAACGGTGATCTTCCACGGCGACCCGCTGATCTGGGAGTTGCCCAGACGCGAGTAGATACCGTAGGTGAGACCATGCTTGACCCGAACGACCTTACCCAGGCGAGCACTGATCGTGTCATTGCCCAGGGCGGCGTTCGCGATGCTGAAGGCCTGGTAGTCGTCCGAAATACGCTGCACGCTGGCAGGTACACCGATGACGATGTCCACGTTGGCCTTGCCGGGCATCGGAACGTTCACC
Organism: Candidatus Obscuribacterales bacterium; assembly: GCA_020634035.1. Classification (GTDB taxonomy): domain Bacteria; phylum Cyanobacteriota; class Vampirovibrionia; order Obscuribacterales; family Obscuribacteraceae; genus RI-106. The sequence continues at coordinate 335,681 of JACKCM010000001.1, forward strand.
CTCGAAGCCTTTTCAGGCATCGTGAAGACAGGCGGCACAATCAGCTTCGCCTCGACACCACTCCAGTCCTTGAGCTCCTGCGGAACCAGGTCGAGCGCGTTGTCTGCGTCGATATCACCGACGATGGTGATGATGGTCCGTGCCGGAGAGAAGTTGTCGCGGTGATAGGCATGCATCATCTCGGTAGTGAAACCGGGAATTTCAGCCGCCATCTTGTCGAACGGAGCTTCCCACAGATACGAGTCCTCCGGGTAGAGGGCCCGGCTGAGAGCAGCGCTCGCCACTTCTTCGGTCTGGGAGTTGAGGCTCTTGAAGTGCGAGATGTACATCGGCTTCAGGGTGTCGAGACCCTTCTGAGGGAATACCGGGCTGGTGAGCAGCGCCGACAACAGAGCCATGTAATCGCCGATGTCGTCGACGACCACGGTGGAGCCGAAGTTGACATCGAACAGACGCGCGCTGAAGCGCAGGTTTGTGCTCATCCCCTTGAGGGCGCGAGCAATCTCCTCCTGGGTCCAACCCTTCGCACCGTAGGTGATCAGGTCGCTTGCCAGGGTAGGAAGAAGATGTCCGCCCGGCTGCGCACAGAAGTCGCCTGCGCGGACAGAACCCGACACGCTGACAGTCCCTGAGCCAGGCGTCGCCATGGCAAGAACAGTCAAGCCGTTATCGAGAACAAAACGCTTGATGCGGGACGCGAAGGACTTCTCGGCAGTATCCGACGGTGAGCCGGATCCGCTCTTGCCCTCAGCACCATCCGCTTCATCGCTGCCGCCGGCGACGGGGTCTTCGGGAAGGAAGACACCGACCGTGCTGCTCTTGCGATTGAAGTAACGCTTTGCCACGCCAACGACATCGTCGGCGGTGACTGCAGCGAAACGCTCGGCATAGTCCACGCTCCAGGTCCAGTCGGCCACAGCCTCACCGTCCATGAGCATGTTTGCCACGCGCATCGAGTCATCCCGCTTCAACTTCTCAGACTTGGCCTTCGCCTTGACGGCGATCGCCAGCTCTTCGTCCGTGGGCGGCTCGCTCTTGAGCTTCTCCACCTCGGCAACCAGAATCGTCTCCACCTCTTCGGCAGAGACGCCCGGCGCGCAGTCGGCTTCCACCATGAAGATACTGGGGTCGCGCAGCTGCAGGCTGTACGAAGAGACGCTCACCGCCTTACCCGACTCGATCAGAGCCTTGTAGAGACGGCTATTGCTGTTGCCGCTGTGACCGAGAACATCTGCCGCCATGGCGAGGGCGTGGATGTCGTCGTGGTCCGCACCCGGAGACCGGAATGCGATCGAGACATTCACCGGGTCCTGGCTCGGGCGATTGATCTCGAAGCGACGCTGACCTTCCTGACCAGGCTCCACAGTGTAGACCTGGGGGATCGGATGGGGCGACGCCGGGATCTTGCCGAAGTGTTCGGCGATGAGAGCCAGCGCTTCGAGGGTCTCGAAGTCGCCGGAGAGGATGACCGTGGCGTTGTTCGGCCAGTAGAACGTGTCGTAGAACTCACGCATGCGCTCCATGGGAACACCTTCCACGTCGGAGCGCCAGCCGATGACCGGGTGATGATACGGGTGCTCCTGGTAGGCTGTCGCCATCAGAAGCTTGAACATGACCTGGCCCGGATTGTTCTCGCCACGCTCGAACTCGTTGCGGACAACGGTCATCTCGGAGTTGCGATCGTCCTCGGTGAGCACCAGGTTACGCATGCGGTCGGCTTCGACCGCCAGCGTCAGCCCGAGCTTGTCCTTCGGAACGACCTCGAAATAGTTGGTGCGATCGTAGAACGTGGTAGCGTTGTTGAGGGCACCGATAGGCTTCATGATGTCATCGAAGCCATTGCCGTCCTTCGGGTTCCGCTCCTTCGTTCCCTTGAACATCATGTGCTCGAGGAAGTGAGTAGAACCGGTGAAGCCGACACCCTCGTTACGGGAGCCAACACGGTAAACGATCATCGTGGTCACGACAGGGGCGACATGGCTTTCAGCCAGAAGCACCTTCAGACCATTGGAATCCAGACGAAACTCGGAAACACCGCCCTTCTCCTGAACGGCGGTGAAACCGAGAGCTTTGATTTCACTATTGGAACTTTTCATAATGGTTGCTCCATTTTCTCGCGCACTGCGATGAGTGCACTATTTTTCGCTGCGGCTTGCCGAACGCGATCTGCCGCCACAGCTTTTGGAGGAAAGAGACAAGCGAAGGTCAGGTGCCTGAGAAGACTCCCGACCTCCGCTCAAACCAGCGAATCTGCCTCAGTTGCCGCTCGAGATCTGCTTGTTGAGCAGGTCGATGGCATACTGAAGCTGGTTATCCGTATCGGAACGAGGCTCGAAGTTCTTGCCCCGCTCGACCACGTGGTCGGGCGTGATACCGATCCGGTTCTTGTGAGCATCGCCTACCCAGTGCCACTTGCCGTGCTGGCCGGCGACCGGCGAGAGGAAGCGGAAGGTGGTGATGCGAAGCAGCGTCTGACCGGCGAAAGGAATCATCGTCTGGCCGATACCCTTGCCGAAGCTCTGGGTGCCGACTACGATAGCCCGGTCATTGCCCTGAAGGGAGCCGGTCAGGACTTCGGAAGCCGACGCCGAACCACCGTCCACGAGGACAACCAGCGGTCGCCCACGCGAAAGGTCTTCCGGACGCGGTCCTTCGTCGATGACATCGAAGGTCTTGGCACCATTGGCGCCATCAACCACTCGCACTTCCTGGAGACTGTCGGGAGTCAGCAAGCTGATCACCTCGTCATGTTCCCTTCCGGGCATACGGGTGTCGACCTTGATGATCGGACCTTCCTCCAGGAACATGGCAGCGATGTTATAGGCGAAATCGAGTCGACCGCCCGGGTTGCCGCGCAGGTCGAGGATCAACGCCTCGGCATCCTTGTGTTCATCGAAAGCAGCCCGCATCTCATCGAGAGTGTCGTTCTGGATGAACTCGGACAGTCCGATGTAGCCGACCTTGCCATAGGTCTTCGAGGTGACGGTGGGAAGCTCGACAATGCCACGAGTGACGGTGACCGAACGCTCGTGACCGGAAGAGTCACGAACGATCAGCGCCACCTTGGAACCGGCTTTGTCCTTGAGCTTCGTGACCAGCGCCTCCATGTTCACGCCCTTGAAAGACGTGCCATCGGCACTGACCAGAGCCTCGCCGTCTTTGATGCCGGCAGCCTCGGACGGACCACCAGGGATGACCCGGTGCACCAGCGGGTAGCCATCGGCGTCAACCAGCGGGAACGGAATTCCCTTGGCGTCGACCACGGGGCTCTTGTCCGGGTTCTGCTGGAAGCGGAACTCGATGCCCACACCGGCGAAGTTGCCGGCGGCCTCTTGATTGAGCGCCTCCACCTCTTTGGGGCTGTGCAGCCGGGTGTAGGGGTCATCGAGCGAGGCGATCATTTCGTTGGCGAATTTGATCGCGTCATCCCGGGAGTGAATCTTGTCGTCGAACTTGTGTTCGAATTCGGCCCACTTCTCCGGATCGACCTTGGTCAGGTGCATCTCCGGCACGGTTTCCCAGGCGGCATGGTAGAGCTGCAAGGGAGTGGGAGCGAGATAGATCTGCGCGATCTGAACGCCGACCGCAGCAAAAAACAGAAAGCCTGCCAGGGCAAGGAGACCCAAACCCTGCAGAACACGGGCGAATGCGCCCTTGCGCTTATCGTGCGCAGGAGCCAGAATACGCATGGTATCCTCCTAAATTTACTCGCGTCAAAAAGATTCGGACGTCTACTAAAGAGTCCATCGCGAGTTTGGTTGAAGATGAGATCTTCTTGAGTCCAAGGGTCATCCTGCGGCAATGAACAGATTCGCAGGATGTGCTACCACGAACAGTGCAAAGAACACTGCAGTCGAGAGTGGGGTGGCTATTAGATTAGGAGTTGTCGGTGACTAAAAGCCCTTGGAACATCAAAGAAGATATGTGCCTTATATGCTATGAAACCCGACGTTCTCTAATCAAATAGAAGATTGTTCAAGAAAGAATCAGGAAAAATTCGGATAAGGAATCGCTCATAGAACTATAACCAGTTATGAACTCGGGCTAATTTCATGATTTTTCTAAGAGGGCTCTTCAGCCCCTCTCCCCTTACACTGAAACCGTTTCGAGCATCACACCGAGATCCGGCTACTGTTTCTCTGACTTAGCGAAGGTGCGCAACCGACTTAACCATTACTCCACTTCCATTTTTTTAAGCTTTCAAACATTCTGTTCAATGTCTGCATTCGCAACGCAGACAGGGATCACAAGACGATCACATCGAGCAGATGATTTTTGAACAGAAGCAAAAACGCCTGATCTCAACGCCAAATTTATTTGACACCATATACGATGGCACCAAAAAAACCTGTATCACGCAAGCAAAATAGCACCACTGTCGATACCTTAAGAAATTGAGAACATTCACAATCCCTTAAGAAAGCAAGGGCGGGGACGCGACAAAATTCGATGCTTTCAAGTCATGTAAAGCATGTTTTACAGTTAGCCTAATAAACGTCAGGTAAAAACTTATGGCTAGTTCGAACAATTTGTTATACAGGTAGTTTCGGACTCGAAACTCTTGGTAGACCAGGTTATCTCTCCCTTTCTCACTGTCCGTCGGTGACCAGCTCACAGAAACGATTTCGAAGCCAATTCAACAGTTCCGACACCTCGTCATCGAGGTGGAATCGAGCATTGGAAGAGGATCTCGACGCAGTTAGAGACAACCGGGAGAACGTTTTTCAGATCAAACATCTACCTGAGAGGTGTTGCCATGAACAGATATTCAGATGTTTCAAAAGGGATAGCAGCCACCGGCGAGTTGCCAGGCAGGATAACCAATCTGCCGAATGAAGTTGTTTCCAGGCTCGCAAAAGAGAGACATGCTCTCGAAAGAGCGCTGAAGCAACCAGATACAACTTACCTTGTGGTGCCATCGATTTCGGTGGATCACGAAGAGATCCAGTTTATTCAAAGAGCGCTGGTGGACTATGAACACCGGCTACTCTGGTTGATCAATCGCGCAGAGAACGGCAGAAGAGTGGTGTTCGTATCTGCACTGCCCACATCGCGCGCGGCAACCTCCCAGCTTCTGGCCTGTGCCGCAGCGTGCAGCCACGGCAATGTTGCGCTAGAAACCATCTGCCTGGAAGACACATCTCCGCTGCCCCTGGCAGACAAGATTCTGGCTCGTCAAGATTGGCTCAAACGCTTGCAGCATACGGTTCAGTCCGACGACAAAAACGTCGTCCTGGTGCCGTTTATGGGAACCGACAGAGAATTCCATCTGGGAGAGATCCTGGGTATTCCTGTGGCTGCCACCCCATTTGAGCTCAATTATCTAGGCACCAAAAGCGGTAGCAGAAAAGTCTGCCGCAAAGCCAGTCTCATTGTTCCGGAGGGTTTCGAAGATATCGAAGACGAAAAGCAGATAATCGAGGCCGCTGACGAGCTATGGTTCAAGGGTCCCGAACGCCGCCGTCTGGTGGTGAAGATAAACGAGGGTATCTCCGGCTTCGGAAACGGTGTCCTCAGCCTGCCTTTCAAAGACCCTCGCGAGCTCAGCCCCAGTACCCGCAGAGTCCTGCTAAGAGAGGCCCTGGAGCATCTCAGCTTCCAGACCAGCTTGCAAGAGTACGACTTCTTCATGACCAGATTGAAGAAGATTGGTGGTGTCGTCGAAGAGTTTCTCGAGGGCAAGAAAAAGACCTCGCCTAGCGGCCAGGGCTTTCTTCACCCTGATGGCGTTGTGGAATTGCTTTCGACTCACGAGCAAATCCTCACCGGACCTGACGGAATGGTCTACGATGGAGCTCTTTTCCCCGCAATTCAAAAGAGTGCTATCGGCAGAGACACCATAAAAGTGGGCGAAATCCTGCGGGACGAAGGAGCCGTAGCCTATTATGGAGTGGACTTTCTGATGGTGGACGGCAAACGCTATGCCCTGGAGATCAATCTCCGGCAGGGCGGCACCACCCATCTGCGCGCCCAAGCGATGTTGTCCACCGGAGCCACATTTGACGCCAGATCTGGTGACTTCCTGGACGAAGTGGGGCGCAAAATGTTTTATGCGGGCACCGACGGGCTCAAGGATTCACGCCTGAAAACGCTGCCGATCTATCTTTTGCTGGAGCACTTCGACGAGACCGGATTGAAGTTCCGGCGCTCCAGGGGAGAAGGGGTGTTATTCCATCTGCTCGACTCGGTTAATCGCTCCGGTGCAGTCGGTTTCACTGCCGTATCGGCCACCCGTGCTGGTGCGAAGAAACTATTCAGACAGACCCGAACAGAGATAAATCGCCTCCTGGCTCGCCACGGAAAACGCTGATTTCGGCTCGAACAGAAGGTCCGGTAGACAGATAGTCTGTCGGACCTCTGTTCTTGCTGCTTCACACAATACCGGCACCGGCAAAATCCATTGCTATTCTGCCGGTATTGTTTAGAAACCCTTTTTATTATATGTCATAGTATTTTATGCAAAAACAGAAAAGATCTTGAATTTGAATCCCTTTAGAGACTGTAAACCAGCTCCCAGGCTTTATCCTTCAAAACAAATTCTCTGGCTTCTCCGACCACATACATCGAACCGGTCACACAGATTATTTCATCCTCTTGCGCTATCTCAAACGCTTTTTCAATCGCTTCAGAAACGCTCTGACAGGCAACCACATCTTCGCTTCTTGTGCCAAGCAATGTGATCACGTCAATTATCTCTTCCGGCTTCATCGAGCGAATGTTGTTGGACCTGGTTGCCACACAGATCCGGCTCAATCCGCTCAACTCTTTCCAGATAGCGCTGACATTTTTGTCCGAGTTCAAGCCAATAACAAAAACACAAGACTTGACTCCAAAAGCGGATTTGAGCGTCTCAGCAAGAACTTGAGCTGATTCATGATTATGGGCAGCATCCACAACAATTGCCGGCGCACCGGATGTTGAAGATGTGAGCACTTGCATTCGACCAGGAATAACCAGTTCGCGCAAACCTTTCTCTATCTGCTCATCAGATATCGGACTACCTTGCAGGGAAATAGCGTCAATAGCAGCTATGGCAGTGGTGGCATTGGTGACCTGGTGGGCGCCGATCAAGGGAATGAAATACTCTTTAGAGCCTTTCTCGGACTCTACGACGAAAGTCTGACCATTGATGTCCTGGGATAAAATTCTGGTTTTATAGCTTCTGCTCACGTCGATGAAGTTGGCGTGCACTTCCCGGCAACGGCGACCTACCGCTGTGCTGGCACCTTTGTCCTTCTGTGGCGCAAGAATTGCCATACATTCCGGAGTAATTATGCCTGCTTTGTTCGTCGCAATCTCTGTCTGGGTAGAGCCTAAAATCTCCACATGCTCCAGACTGACCGGAGTAATAATCGCGACCTCTTTGGTGTTGAAGACATTGGTGACATCATACCTGCCACCGAGGCCGACCTCGACGATTTGCCAATCAACGTTGCGTTCTTCTTTTGCTGCCAGGTGGAAGAAAAGCGCGGTAAGAATTCCGAAGGTAGAAATTGTGTTATTTCCCGAAGCTTTCTCAGCTTCGATAGCTGACTTTATTTCGGCAATTCCGGCAGCAAATTCGTCTTTTGTTACCGGTGTTCCACCAAAAGCAATACGCTCGCAATAGTCATGGAGATGAGGGCTGGTGAAAAGAGCGGTTTTGAAGCCGGCCTGGTCGAGAATTCTCGAGACCATAACCGAAGTACTGCCCTTGCCTTTAGAACCAGCCACATGGATTGTCTTTCTGCCAAGCTGGGGATTGCCCATGCGCTCGAGCAGCGCTCGCATGGAAGGCAGGCCCATGGTCGGTCCTCTGGCTCCGAAGGTTGCTCGTTCCATGTCCGGGAACGACTGTATGTAAGCTATGGCTTCCGAATAGTTCATTATCTTGACATCAATGTTAACTAGTAAGTCATATCTCTTGACCTGAGAGATAGATCTTCCATAAGTTCATAGCACTTTCTCCATTTGTGTACAAGGTTCCTAATACTTTTCCACAAGCTTCTTCGAATTACACGTTAACAAGGCCCGACTAGAACTCTGTTCCAGCCGGTGCAACAGTCCAAGACTTTTAACTTCTCACGGATTAGCCGACCTACTCAAGCAATCCGAACGGAGGCCCTTGTCATGACAAAATCAGACAGCAAATCGGCGCGTTCCGATAATTATCCGTTCGCGCTGCGGCTGCAAGACCTTGCTCCCTCGAGCCTCAAACTTGCCGCCGCCGGATCCCGAACTTCAGCCATCGACCTGGCATCGGGAGCACCGCTTTTCCCCACCCCTGTGCTGATGAAAGCCGGTGCGGTGGACGCGATTATGGGAGACCAGAACCAGTACGGGAATCCCTGGGGAGACCTTGTCCTCCGGCAAAAGATCGCCGAATTCACCTCGGAAGTATGCGGAAACGGAACCGGAAGCGCGATCGACCCGGAAAGGCAGATCACCATTACCAATGGCAGCTCTTCCGCCCTCGCTGCGACCCTGTTTGCGACCATCAATCCAGGTGACGAAGTGCTGGTTTTCGAGCCCTGCTACGAAAGCTATATCTCGGCAATCAAAATGGCAGGCGGAATACCCAGATTCGTTCCGCTCAACCCGGACGACTGGAGCATTCGTCTCGACCGATTGGAAGACGCCTTCACGCCGAAGACCAGAGCGGCAATTCTCAACAGCCCGCACAACCCTACCGGGCAGATCTTCACCGCCGACCAGATCTCCTACCTGCTCGACCTGCTCGAGGTCAACAACGGCATTCTGATCAGCGATGAGATTTACTCGAACCTGATTTTCGGAGAGAACCGGCATATCTCGCCTCTGGCGTCCTGTGCCGTCGATCCCGAACGGGTAGTGGTGATCAACGGTCTCTCCAAAGCTTACAACGTAAGCGGCTGGAGAATAGGCTGGGTTCTCGCTTCTGCCGCGCGCACCGAGGCTGTTCGCATCGTTCATTCCACTTTCGGTCTGTCGGCGCCGACACCCCTCCAGGTTGCGGCACGACTGGCTTTCGAACCGGCAGACACCGAGGAAGAAGCCGCAGAAGCTCCCGGCTCCATCGCCTATTACCAGGGCAATCTGGACATCCTGCATCAAGCCATCGTCGATGCTGGCATGAAAGCAGTGAAACCCCGGGGCGGCACTTTCATCCTGGCCGATGCTTCCAATCTGCGCACAGATCAACTGAGCGCCCGGGATGTTCTTCTGGAGAAGACCGGAATTCTCACGATTTCAGGAACCCCTTTCTTTCCTGAACAAAAATCGGGAGACCGCTATCTGCGCTTCTGCTTTGCCCGGGAACGACAACTGATTGAAGAAGCCTGCCAAAAACTGGCGCTTCTCGGTCAGCCACCCGAATCCCCGCAGTAGAAACAGCAAAATCAGCTTATTATGCGATGGATGAGAGATCTCAAAAACCGATCTCTCATCCGTCTGCTTTTAAAATCGCTTTCTATGATCTCTTATAGTATTTTATAACAGAACGCAATAGTGGTACTGATTTCGGTATCAAACTATAAGCATTGTTGGGCGAGCTACGCTAACTGACAAACGCTGACACCAAGCCTGTTCTTGACTTCCGGACTGGCACCCCCTTGACACCTTGCCTGTTTCCACGCAATTCATCTTCTATAGCCTTTAAAGAACAGCCGGCTCAGACCTCAGCTAAAGAGAGCAGAAGAACTCCATACAAACTCTCTAAGATAGAACTTCTTGAATTGAGTCATTGTTGAGACTTAGATTTCTTTGGTCTTGAGTTTTATTTTTGTTCTTCCGGAAGTCATTTCTCCACACCAAAGCTATTCAGCAACAGCCAGGCATTTATCCATTCTCACCGACAGCAATGCTGTGGGTAGAAAACGACTGCCCTGGCGGAGAAACTTCTTGATACGCAAAAGCTATGACCAACTTATCGGAGATCTAGTTATGAACAATACTACCGTTCCCGATTTTACTTGGAAGGAAAAGCTCTGCGAAAGGCTCCTCGAGTTTGTCTGGAGATTTCGCAAACCGACTTTTCTGATTGTGATGGGTGGTCCTGGCGCAGGAAAAGGAACCCTCTCCTCCAGCCTCTCCCCGGCGCTCAATCTGGCCCACATCTCCACCGGCAACCTGCTTCGCAAAGAGGTCGCCAGGAAAACGGAGATCGGAGCAAAAGTGGAAGAGGTGATGAAATCCGGCGGTTTCGCTGGAGATCGCATCACGCTCTATCTGCTCAAAAGAGAGCTCATCCGGTTGAAGAACTGGCGTGGCGCCATCCTAGACGGATACCCTCGCACCGATTTGCAGGCTCAGTTGCTTGAACAGATGCTCTTCGATTGGGGACTGGACCTGCCTCTGGTGGTTATGATCGAAGTCAGCGAAGAAGACCTGATCGAAAGATTGGGTGGTCGCCTGACTTGCTCGAACACCAGCTGCGGTCATACCTACCATGTGAGCTTCCAGCCTCCCCGCGCGGAAGGAATTTGCGACTCCTGTGGCAGTGAACTTATCCGCAGACCGGACGACGAACCAGATTCCATTCGAAATCGGCTCAAAGAATACACTTCGAAAACCGCTCCACTCGTGCGATTTTATCGAGACTACAACAGGCTCTTCGTGATCAAATCGACGAACAAGGGCGGAAAAGAAGATGTTTTGAAGCAAGTCCTCGAGTTGATGAAGCAACAGTCCGCTGAAGACTGAGGCGACAGCACCGACTCTTTCAGGAGCTTGTTTAATGGAGAGGAAGAGGGGCGGAGAATCTTGAAGCAATTTGAGATTCTCTTCCCTTTTTCCTGCTTCAGTCTCTCAGTCGATTAAAAGTCTAGTCAATATTCTTCAACTGGTACGCAGGAACAGAAGCTGATTCAAAACCAGTTGTTTTTCTTCCGTTTATACTATATTTTTTAGTAATTTCCGGAAACTCTCGACAGATAGGGGCAAGCAAAGACTGCGCAAGTTGGCCAAAGAATCGGGTTTTCGTTTAATCTTGGTGAAAAGAGAAAGATTAAACGGTGCTTATCAGCTGCGCTAACCCCTTAACGGCAAAAAGACCTTGCCTGATCTACGTAAAACTCCCATGGGCAGAGCACCCGGAACCAGACAAAACCCCCTGACAAAGCCACCGTTTAAATACCCCTAAATTACTTCAAAACCCAAATCAGTGAAGCTTTTGAAGAGATCAGCAACAAGTTTATAGCAGAGATTTACTGAATCATTAACCAGAACTTGCCCTTTATCTATTGGCTTCTCTAGGGTCGAATTATCCAATAACGGATCTTTTCTCACCCAAGGAAATAAAACCCAGAGCAACAAACAAGACGCTCAGCACTAACTCAACCAGCCCCTTAAATACATTTTTGTGTATGAGAGAACACCGCATGTCTATTTGTCGGGCTTATTTTCGATCGAAATCTTACTAACAGCTACAAAATCCTGAATCCGCACCATCCTGCGGAGGAGGCCGGGTCGCGGTCCTAACTTGAACCGTGGTCCGGTGCTGGTCGACTCTGGCAATGGGAGCCGGCTGGGGAAATCCTTCCCAATTAACTCAACCGAACTGGAGAAATGAACATGACCACCAACATCACTGCCCATGCACAGAACGCCGCCCATCACCTGGACCTCTACCGGTTCCTCGATGCCGACGGCAACACCGACCAGGTCGAACGCGTCCTGGCTCGCTACGACGAAGGCGAAGGCGCCCGCTACGATGACTCGGAAACCCTCGAAACCAACGGGCTCGACCTGGAGATGCTCGGCATCGCCATGACCCACGGTCTCGACATCCGCGGCTTCAGCGACATCATCGCCCGGGGCGAACACAGCATCGATGAGCTCAACGGCCTCGTCGAACACTTCATCGACGCCTCCGAGGAAGCCCTCGCTGAGCCCGATCCCGCTGTGCGCGCTTTCGCTCGCATCGAAGGCTGCGGTTTCGACCGCTTCGCCGCCTGATGCGTCAATCCTGAATCCGCACCATCCTGCGGAGGAGGCCGGGTCGCGGTTCTAACTTGAACCGTGGTCCGGTGCTGGTCGGCTCTGGCAATGGGAGCCGGCTGGGGAAATTCTTCCCAATTAACTCAACCGAACTGGAGATATGAACATGACCACCAACATCACTGCCCATGCACAGAACGCCGCCCATCACCTGGACCTCTACCGGTTCCTCGATGCCGACGGCAACACCGACCAGGTCGAACGCGTCCTGGCTCGCTACGACGAAGGCGAAGGCGCCCGCTACGATGACTCGGAAACCCTCGAAACCAACGGGCTCGACCTGGAGATGCTCGGCATCGCCATGACCCACGGTCTCGACATCCGCGGCTTCAGCGACATCATCGCCCGGGGCGAACACAGCATCGATGAGCTCAACGGCCTCGTCGAACACTTCATCGACGCCTCCGAGGAAGCCCTCGCTGAGCCCGATCCCGCTGTGCGCGCTTTCGCTCGCATCGAAGGCTGCGGTTTCGACCGCTTCGCCGCCTGATGCGTCAATCCTGAATCCGCACCATCCTGCGGAGGAGGCCGGGTCGCGGTTCTAACTTGAACCGTGGTCCGGTGCTGGTCGGCTCTGGTATGGGAGCCGGCTGGGGAAACCAAATCTGGCAACCCGGCGACAACAATCGCCAACTTAAACGTAAACGGAGCAAACACTATGAGCACCATCGAAAACACCACCGCACGCGAAATCGCTGACTTCGAAGCCCGGACCGGCTGGTCCTGGAGCGACGCCGTCGACGAGGCCGCCACCATCCAGCGCGAAAATCGCATCTTCGGCAACCGCAGCTCCGGCTTCGGCGGTCGCAAGAGCACTCGCGCCAACCGCAAGTCCTACGCCCAGCGCTTCTTCGAAGCCACCGGCTGGACCCTCGAGGCCGCCCGCGAGATGGCCTGGGACCTGCAGCGTGAGCGCCGCATCTTCGGACGCGTCGCCTGACGTCAATCCTGAATCCGCACCATCCTGCGGAGGAGGCCGGGTCGCGGTTCTAACTTGAACCGTGGTCCGGTGCTGGTCGGCTCTGGTATGGGAGCCGGCTGGGGAAACCAAATCTGGCAACCCGGCGACAACAATCGCCAACTTAAACGTAAACGGAGCAAACACTATGAGCACCATCGAAAACACCACCGCACGCGAAATCGCCGACTTCGAAGCCCGGACCGGCTGGTCCTGGAGCGACGCCGTCGACGAGGCCGCCACCATCCAGCGCGAAAATCGCATCTTCGGCAACCGCAGCTCCGGCTTCGGCGGTCGCAAGAGCACTCGCGCCAACCGCAAGTCCTACGCCCAGCGCTTCTTCGAAGCCACCGGCTGGACCCTCGAGGCCGCCCGCGAGATGGCCTGGGACCTGCAGCGTGAGCGTCGCATCTTCGGACGCGTCGCCTGACGTCAATCCATGGTCTTCGGACCACGGAAACTGGCAGCCGCACCATAATGGTGCAGCTGTACTTCAACTCTACTTGAGGTAACACTTCAATGACGGACTTCACCAAAATCCTGTTGAGCAGCCACGCAGAGCATGACCTGACCCGCCGCCGCTTTCTCGGCGCCGACGGCAACCCGGTCGAACTCAGCTTCCCCATGGAGCAAACGGCAGCCCGCTACTGCGGCGCCGGAGAGCTCGAATCCCGTGGTCTCGACATGGTGAACCTCGGTATCGCCATCGCCTTCGGATTCGACATCGACGGCTTCTGCGACAAGCTCGCCGCCGACGATGACGACATCGCAAGCCTGAACGGGATGGTCACCACCTTCGTCGAAGGTCTGGACGGTGTCGATGGCGACGCCGACCTCCCCGCCGCAGCGTTCGGGCGCCTCGTCTCGGACCGCGGCATGTTCCACATGAGCGGCAACCCGGGGGATCGTTATGCCAACGCCTTCTATCTCCCGGGCAAAGGCGAGATGGTCTTCGGCAACACCGAGGACTGATACCTCAATCCTGAATCCGCACCATCCTGCGGAGGAGGCCGGGTCGCGGTTCTAACTTGAACCGTGGTCCGGTGCTGGTCGGCTCTGGTATGGGAGCCGGCTGGGGAACCATTTCGGCAACCCGGCGAGGAAACTCGTCGATTTACTAACGCAAAGGAAAACAAACATGAAAGACGCAATGCAAGCAATCAAGATGGTAGACGGCAACCTGGACGAAAGCCTCGGCTGGACTCCGAATGACGTCAAATCGACCATGGCGGCCACGGCTCTCGACGCCTACCGCTACACCGACGCAGCCGGAGAGCCCGACCGCACCGCAGCCGTTCTCGCCCTTCACGGCGAAGACACCGGTGCGCGCTATCCCGACTCGCAAGAGCTGGAGAGCATGGGCGCCGACCTGGTCGTGCTGCTGGAAGCCGCCGTCGATGGTCTCGACATGGACCTCTTCGGCAAAGCGGTCGAGCACGGACTGGGAGTCGCCGACTTCTGCGCCATGCTCGCCCAGAAGATCGACTCCATGGACGAGGTGAACGGCATGCTCGAGCACTTCATCGAGTCCGGCGAAGACTCCAAGCTTCTCCCGGACCCGACCGTTCGCGCCTTCGTTCGCCTGCACGGAGAAGGCGGCTTCGCCAACCACGGCTAATCGGCAATCGGTCGATACACCAGGACAAAAGGAGGCCGCTTCGGCGGTTTCCTTTTGTTTTTCTGTTCATTTTACTATTTTATATAGCAGATCACAAAAAACGAATCGGAGAGTTATAATGCAAATGGCGGATTTCAGCCAACTTCCCAAACGGCTTACAGCCGACAGAGCCAAAACCCTCGATGCCAGACCACCAGATTGTAATTAAACTAAGCAAAGATAGATTCGACGAAGCTCAGCGTAGAGCCAGGGATGCCGGCTTCCGCTCAGCCACAAGCTATATCAGAGAGAGAGTAGAGTCTTTGATCGACAATCCCGAAGAGCTCAAAAGCGCTCTGGAAGAAGCTCGCTTGATAGTCGACCAGGAACTGCTCGATCAAATCAGACAGGTCGATGACGATCTGATGAGAATGCAGCAAGAGCTTCAAGTCTTCATCAGCGAGACCGAAGAACTCCACGAAGAATTTCCGCTTGAGACGCTAGATTCCTTTGAAATCAAAGAAAACTTCGGATCGATACCAGAACTTCCAGAGTTTACCGACTCTACTGGCGCCACCATGGAAGAGCCGAAAACCTCTAGAAAAAAGAGCACTGACGACACCACCAGCGACACTAAAAACAGCACTAAATTCCGACCCGACGTAACCACCTCTCACGCCATTACCATCGATACCGGATCCGCCACCATATCTAGAAGCGAGTCGACCCCTCTGGACGAACAAGAGAAAAATATCTGGCGCACTCCAACCCAGAGCTTTTCTCCGGAAATCCCCGAAGAAGAGGAGATCCAACCATCGGCAGAAGAATCACCGAAGGTGGAGATTGAAGAGCCTCAGCAACCGCAAATCGAAGAGGTCTTGTCTGCCGTCGACGAAGCTCACGATGAGCTGGAAGAGATGGCCGACAGGGCATTCTCGATTTCACCACGCCTGGGAGAAATTGAGGAGGTTAAGGGCGTTATGGCCATTGCAGAAGATGACCCTCTGGCAGACCTTCTCGATGAGAACCTGGTTGAAGTAATGAAATCCGGTGAGACTGTAAAACTGGAATCCAGAATCATTGAACAACAGGTCTCAAAAGAGACAGAAGAACCAGAAGATGTTGTGCAGGAAAGTACAGCCATACCCGAAGAAGACAACAGAGAAGAAGAAGAATCGCCCGCTTCAGAGCAGGATAGCAGCCCGGAGTTAGAGCAAGATTCGGCTCAAGAAGAAGCTGAAGAAGAAGACATTGAAGAGGCTATTGATGAAAGCTCAGAAGAGGACGAGCCGGAAGAAGCCGAAAATAACGAGACTGATGAAAATCGTCCCTCGGACATGATTCTCTTAAACGGCTCCGAAGAAGACGACGAATTAGACGAAGATGACCAGGATGAACCGGAAGATGACGTTCAAAAACACGATCTGAGTAGCGGACCTCCTCCAAAACGCAAAAAGTGAAAGTGGTCTTTTCAGGCGCCTCGATGACGATGAAACTGGACTTACTTGTGGTATTAGTGTATATAGGGAACTAGTCTTCCCGCCCAGCACGATGGACTGCGCCCATGACGGACAAAGAAAGCCCCGACAACCAGAGCGGCAACGAGCAAAACCTGGACTGGGACTCCCAGAGACTTATCAACCATCCGAAAGGCATGGAACAAGCCATGGCAGAAAATATTTCCAAAATGGAAGAGCAAACCAGGGCTATTATCGAAAGCGGCAGCATCGAAGAGATAGAGGCAGCCCTGGAGAGAAACCTCCAGGAACTGGCCGCCCTTCAAAAACACATGGAAAAGCTCACTAACCGTGACTTATCCCAGATTCAGCCTTAGATATATCCGACATTTTTCTGCGAACCGGCCGGAGGCAAAATTCTGAGTCTGCGCATCGGCTCATCGCCGATTGAGCGGCTGGTCAGATTAAACCTCTCCACCAGTTGATGCTGCAGCCGTCTTATATAGGCTCTTCGCGGAGCCAACTCAATCGGCTCCAGGCGATCCATCACCTTGGTGATAGCCTGACGGGCTTCCTCAAGGGCGACTTCCGTTTCGTCGATATCGCCTTCTATGTCCACAGCACCAACATCAGAATCCATCTGGAGAGCTTCGCGCAGTATCTTCTGAATCTGAGGCAAATTATTGCTCTTCACCACATAGACCGGAATTTGTCTGGCTTCAGCCAGGGAGTAGATTTTGGCCCCTGCTCTGGCATAGCTTTTGAGCGCCACTATGGCGTCTGCTTCGTCGATAGATTTAACGACCTCAACGGGCAATTGCAGAGTCTTTACCACCCGCTCCAGCAAACCTTTGCTCACCGCATAAGGATAGACTTTCAGCTGAGTTTCCCGGGGACCGGCCCAGTCCGATGCGATGGGCTGCAAACCTTCGGCATTGGCAGCGATAGGCTCCTGATTCTGAACTACCGATACCTCTCCGGTATCGTCGTCCCGTTTACGAATCTCAGGATGAATCTTCCAACCACGTAGAAGCTGATCCACTGCTTCGCCCACATTGCGATGAACAGCCAGGGTGGAGCGATCGAGAATCTCAACACAGATTTCGAAAGTCGGAGAGCTTGCTCTTTCAAGCACTGTTTTCTGGGTTCCTCGCCGCCTGGCTTCGTCATCACCAAGGGTAACAGTCTCGATTCCACCGACAAGGTCCACAAGAACAGGGTTTTTCAACAAATTGTCGAGGGCGTTACCGTGGGCGGTGCCGATAAGCATCACACCTCTTTCAGCGATGGTTCTTGCTGCTCTCGCCTCTTCTTCAGTTCCGATCTCATCGATGATGATTACTTCAGGAGTATGGTTTTCGACGGCTTCGATCATTACCGCATGCTGCTGGTCAGGATGAGGCACCTGCATTCTTCTGGCGTTACCGATGGCAGGATGGGGGACATCTCCATCACCGGCAATTTCATTAGATGTATCAATAACAACGACCCTTTTGTTCAACTCGTCTGAGAGAACCCGAGCCATCTCACGAAGCTTGGTAGTTTTGCCGACTCCAGGCGGACCGAGAATAAGAATAGACTTGCTCGATTCGACCAGGTCGCGAATGATTGTTATGGTGCCGGTTATAGCCCGTCCGACCCGACAGGTCAGACCGATTATCTTACCGGTACGATTTCTGATACAAGAGATTCGGTGCAGGGTCCGCTCGATTCCAGCCCGGTTGTCACCGCTGAACTCGCCAATCTGCTTGATGGCTGCATCGAGATCCGCCTGTGTTATCACCTTATCCGATAGTTTGACGGCATTTTTGTTCTGGTAACGAGCTTCCGGCAGACGACCGAGATCCATCACGACCTCGTATAAACCTTCGGTATTCTCGCCTAGTTCAGCGCTGATATCCTTGGGTAGAATCTCGAGGAAGCAACTCAAATCTTCAGAATTTTGCTTTTTGATCATTAGGTTACTCCGATTCGATTCATATACCACGATACTCGGATTAGTACTTGAAGTTACATTCATGACTTAACTACTCTCACACTCCGTACAACAGATTCGGACGATTCGAGCCCAGGGGGCACTTCGGACCCGGGGCTAAGTACCGGAATTCCCGGCGGACAGGGCGAAACACACTCTGCGGAGATTCTTCCCACTGCGGCGTCGTATTCGACAATTTCGCAGTCCGAGAAAAAAGCTTCCCGGGGATTCATCACTTGCTTGAGCCGAATAGGCTCCTGTGCCTCTTCTTCAAAGGACTCTCCGGATGATTCTGAAATTGACTGAAGAGCCTGTTCCAGAATTTCGAGATCTCCTTTTCGAGTCCCGACTCCGGCTAGAGCCAGACAACCATTACCTAAGCTTCCCTCAATGAACACCCCCTTCGACTCCAAGGAGTCTGCTAGATTTTTGCCTGATGATATGAACTTTGATCTGAATAGAATGTGCAAGGGATCAAAACCCCCTTGAGGCTCATACAGAGCCAACCCTGGCAAGTTCTTGATTCGCTTGCGCAGCCTGGTCAATTCTTCGACAAGATCCTTCAGTCCTGCCAGAAACTCATCCTGTCGGGCCAAGCCGGCTACAATCTCCATCGACACCAGCATCGGATAGCTGGGGCTGGATGATGTGACCAGGCGCAGAGCCGCTTTGACACTTTCGCCTTTTACCAGACTTCCCCGGGGTCTGTGAATAACACCGGTCTGAGTGAGACCGGGCATGGACTTGTGCAAAGAATGTACAACCAGATCGGCACCTAGAGCCACCGCCGAAACCGGCAATTCGGCATCGACACCAGGCAGGAAATGGGCTCCATGGGCTTCGTCCACTACCAGTGGCACCGAATTAGAACTATTACGGCGTACAATAGATCGAAGCGCTCCGATATCTGAAACTGCGCCACCATAGGTGGGACTGACAACAACCACAGCAGCACAGTCCGTCATATCCAGATCCGAAAGCCTGGCTTCGATTGAGGATGGGTCCAGGGCTCCCCAGATACCCCACTCAGAATCAAAAACCGGGTCATACCAGACCAGATCCATCCCGGAAAGTACAAGTCCGTTCACCACTGATCGGTGCGTATTCCGCGGCACCAGCACGAATTTACCCGGGGCGGCTACGCTCATCATAGCCGCGAGCAAACCATGAGAAGCCCCTCCCAGAGTGATAAAGCTCTCTTCGGCACCATAAGCTTCGGCCAATCCGGACTCTATGCTTTTGATCAAAGAAACCGGGCAGGTAAGGTCATCAAGACCGCTCAACTCTGTGGTGTCAATTTCAAATACAGAAATAGCACTAAGAGCCTTTTCCCGACCTTCCGGAGAATAAAAATCACAGACTCCTTTATGCCCCGGCATATGAAAAGAAGCCTTCTCTCTACCGGACAAATCGAAGATACTACGAAGCAGGGTAGGAGATGATCCGACAAAAGCGTTCTGGGTACACAGCCTGTAGACTAGAGAGTCGAGGTCCACATCGCGGTTCTTGCTTTGTCGGATGAACTGGGTCAAAGACACTAGATCAGCTCTTAACTGCTTTTATCTTCCCTGTCCGATACGATGACGCCGGGAGAAAGGCAAGTCATGTCAAATGCAGTATAGCACTCTGTTCCCGAATGCAAAGCGGCTCTCCGTGCACCGATAGACACTTTCCGAATATAGTCCTAGACATATATGCACATAGTCTTCTACTACTAAAATGCGCTGTTCGATAGCTTTTGTTCGGTTTTTTAACTTGCTGCTTCAATCTCTGTCAGAGAAAAAATCTTGGACGACTATGACTGCTTGCGAAAACGCTGTTTCCCAAAATCAATGATCAACGCTAATGCCTTATTTTCAGATACTTTCAGGGATTCATTTATTACTGTCGCAGATAATACGATCTTGATTAGCAGCACCATATCCAGTAGCACCCCGAGCCCAACTAAAATAATCTTCATTGGACCTTATCCCAGCCTTAACCCCAGACTGGTTATTCAGCCAGTTTAAGCCATCAAACTTTGATACCATGGGCAGTTAGATCAAGTCGCAATTTTTCCGGATCGGTAAAAAGAATGGCGTTCATACCGAAGTCCAGAGCGGCTTTCACATTGATTTCCAGATCATCGACAAAAAGACATTGTGATGCCGGCACCCCGACTTGCTCTACCACAGCTCTATAAATCTCCCTCGCCGGCTTTGCATGACCAACCTCATAAGAGAGAACCACATTGTCGAAATGTCTCTCCACGTCAAAGCTCTGCTGAATAAAGTCATAGTGACACTGGTTCGTGTTCGAAAGCAGACAGAGTTCGTGGCTTCGCTTGAGACCTTCTAAAATAATCGACATCGCCTCATTCTCCCGGAAGCTGGTGTTCCACAGAACTCTGAATTCTGCTTCGTTCATGTCCGCGCTCAGCATCGTATTCAGCTCACCGAGAAACTCCTGGGTCGATATCTTGCCCTTTTCATAGCCCAGCTCCCCAACTCTGGAAAAAGCTTCCAAAATTTCATGGGTAGGTCTTGCGCAGCGCTCGGAGAAGGCATAACAAACCTCCATCCACTCGAAGTCGATGAGCACATGTCCAAGATCAAAGACCAGCAGTTTCAACAATAAAAATACCCACACTTCAGTCTAGTTTTATGTAAATCTTAGCGCACCCTCGCAAAGCAATTAATTAGTACCTTGCGAAGCTATATGGATCATCTAATGAAAGCTTCTATCTTGAGGTTCCTATCTTATATATATGAAGGACTTAATCCTCTCGCCAGAAGAGAAAAAATCCCCGGGCCCTGACTCAACCAGCAAAAACACGATTATACGGGGCATTGACTCATTGAAACCGAGCAACCTTAAACAAAACTCAGAACCTAGCGCAACCCCGCTACGCCATTAGACAGATTAAATATGATCCGAAGCCAATGTTATAGAAGTTGGAATTGGCCATGAATTTGATCTCAGCCAAGGACACCCAAACCCTGGAAACCCTTACCTGTAGCAGCATTGCAAGATTTGCCTCCTCGAATTGCCCTTAGGATTTCTTGAGTTAACAGTTCAAACTCTTTGCTTGCTTGTCAAGAAACACAATCTATAGGGTGAAGGCATAACTCATACCCATCTTTTCTCAGGACGAAAGCAACAGCTACCCGAAGTTCCAGTAATCAATCCAAGCCATATCCCCCGGTCTCTCTGACCGAGGTAGTTCTACGGCTGCGGTGCGAACTGGAACCCGGAGTTGTTGTTGTAATCGCCCGGAGAAATTTGCTCAAGAGGTCGACTCACGCAGATTCGACCTTCCTCGAACCAAAAATGGACAAGGAGCAATAATCGTATGCATGAAAAACCTGGCAAGACGCTCGCCGGATTCACATCGTGCCCGGCAGCAATGTTCAAGTTTCTCGGCTGTGTCCACGAACCCTACAACTCCTTCCCCGGAGATGACCAGCGGGTTCTGTGCATCGCCTGCAATCGGTTTACCAGCGAGATTCCCCACGAGCTCAGAGGCCCCGTCCTCGAGCTTCCCGAGGCGATTCAGAAGCTGGTTCTCGAGTTGACGAGCCACGCCTACGCGAAAGACGAACCGCTGGTCGGTACCTATCGCGTCTATCGGATCGGCAAGAAGGGTCTGTTCTCGGACCCGCCCACCGATGACGACAACCGCCGCGCAGCCTTCGCCGTCGCCCAGGGCAACGCCGACGTTCTCATCTCGGAGGCGGAGCGGATGAACATCCTGTTCTCGCTCTCCACCAAACTGCGTAACGACCGGATTCAGGTGAGCTACCTGCCTTCCGACCTGGCCAAGATGGGCACGACTCCTGTCGACCCGGCCAGCATGGAAGCGGTGCTGAACCATCCGGCCATGTCCCCCGAGAGAGCCAAGGCGGTGCGCGGAATGCTCCGGCTCGGCTTCTCTCCAGTGGCGGTCGACCTCGACTCGATGCTGAAGCGTATCTTCATGCGCAACAGCACGACCGAGACCGCCTATGACGGAGTCACCGTCGAATTCACCTGGTTCGACTGACACTTCGTCAGCCTGTGTAGCGGCAGCTCCCCTGGTCTTCAGGGGGGCTGCTTCAGTATCAATCGATGGACTTCCGCTACGGCGGCGGTCCCAAAAAGAATATTGGAGCCGTTATGGACAAGGTAAAGTTTGTGTTCTTCGACCTGTGGAAAACTCTCACCACATCACACTGTCGCGAGCCCGTGTACAGCGTGCAGAGAGCCCTCAGTGTCGGCGTATCGCATACCGTTGAGGGAGGAGCCGGAGATGGCTTCGTTCCCAACGACGCATTTTTGAGGCACTGCCTCACGACCAATATTTCCGACCGGCGTCAGTTCGCCGAGCACGCTGCCAGCAAGTTCGGCGGCAGGCTCGACGACGAGAGCATGGCTGCCATCAACAAGGTTCTCGATGCAGAATCGGGTTGCGTGGCCGAGTTCTACGACGTCCGAAAAACGCTGGATGCGCTGAAAGCCGCAGGGATTCCCCTGGGCATCATCAGCAATCTCTGGGCATTCCCGGTACCGTACATCTTCGAGTCAGCGCACGGTCTGGGAGACTTCTTCCCAGCCGACCATCGCGTCTACTCGTTCCTGTCCGGCCACCGCAAGCCCGAACCGGAAATCTTCCTCGATGGTCTGGAGCGTACAGGCCTGAAACCTGAAGAGGTCTTGATGGTTGGCGACAACCTTCAAGCCGACTGCATCGGAGCACGCTCAGTGGGGATGCAGGCAGCCCTGATCGACAGAGAAGGGTTGTACAAGCAGGAGGAACTGCCCATGGGCATCATCCACCTGCCTGACCTCACCAGCATGCTTCCGCTGCTCAACTTGGCTTCCTGAGCCAATCGCCTCAAGCGGCAGCTTATGGAAGTCAAAAAACGAGTCTCAAGCTGGCAAGCGAAAGGCTCGAGTTTTGTTGAATGCAACCTAACCTATCTCACCGACATCCCCCGGGCTCGCTCAATGGAGAGCATTCGCCGGGTGGTGCCACTAGCAAAGAAGGGTGCGACAATGAACGCTATCCTAGAGACTGCGCTGTCCGACGAGGGCAACAGCTTTGTGCCGAGGCGAGTGATCGAATACCTCGGTGCGGACGTCCCCTGTGTCAGCGCTCGGATCAAACAGGATCCATCTGATTTTATTGTCGAGGAGCAATCGACTCCTAGTTTACGGTGCAACATTACCACCAAGAGCGACCTCGATTCGCCGTACTGCGAAAGCGGCAGTGGCGAGATGATCGCTGTTACCCTGGTGAAGTGCAGGCTGACCACTGAGCACGCCATCAAGCGCATGCTCGACCTGCTCGGCAAGACGCCTCGGCAGGTGCGGGTCTCCTACGCCGGACTGAAGGACCGCTGGGCGATCACTGCTCAGCGCGTCGTCATCGAGGGCGACATCACCTTCGAGGAAGTCCTGCGCAACTGCATGCCGGACATGGAAGAGCTGACCTCTTCGCGGGGCAGCGGCATCTTCATCAAGGACCCCGTTCGGGTGCGCAAGCATCTGGGCATGGGGCACCTGGTCGGCAACAACTTCACCATCAAGGTGTACGCCCCGGGCCAGTCGTCTTCGGCTCTGGAATCGTACATCGCTCCGCGTATCAAGGCGCTGTCCTTCGCCAACGGCAATCAGCAGGGGAGCTTCCTTTTCCCCAACGCCTACGGTCGGCAGCGTCTGGGCCGCAGACAGAACCTCTTCGGTGTCGGATACGAGTTCATCGTCAACGGCGCCGAGGCAGGCATCAAGCGCTTCCTCACGGAAGTGAGCGGCAACGAGAAGCCCCAGGCCCAGGAAGCCCGGCGGCGGATCGCCCAGGAGTGGGAGGCGGCGGAAGCCAAGGCGAAGGCGGAAGGTTCCACCGTCGCCCGGCAGGTGCTGCATCTCCAGGGCATGCTGGAAATCCTCGAGGAGCCCGTCGGGCACCACGGGGCGAAGTTCTGTGAGCAGTTCAACATGGTGTGGGAGCACAAGATCGTCTCGAAACTCCTGGAAACCCGGGACTACGAGCGGACCCTGCGTGCGCACTACACCATCTTCTCGCTCTGGACGGGCGCCTATCAGGGCTTCTGGTTCAACCAGGTCCTGAGCAAAGTGCTCACCGGCGAGGTCGTACTCGAGGGGGACTGCCAGGACTGTGAACGGCAGATCCCGCTCTTCATGGACAACCCGAAGTCGGCGAAGTTCTACGGGAAGTATTGCCCCGAGGCATTGCTCCCCCGGATGGACCCGCTCGTGCAGGAGGTTTTCCTGAGCACCCTCGTGGACGGCAAGGACCGCCACACCGGCAAGCCCAAGCAGTACCACCGCAAGCCGCCTCGGCGGCCGCTCTTCGTCTCCGTCCAGGGGTTCAGGAGCGATTGCAAGGACGGAGTGGCAACGCTCAAGTTCATGCTGCGCAGTGGTTCCTATGCCACCACTCTGCTCGACATTCTGTTCGACGTCGAGCAGCCCAACTGACGATACGTGGCGTTTCAAGAAGTCGGTCGTCGTAACTTCTGCGGCGACCGTTCGTAAAGCAGACAGGAGGGGGGACCGGGAAACCAGTCCCTCCTCCTGGTTACCACAAAAGAATCAGGAGCCAAAACCATAATGAAGAACTTCGTGGAAATCCCCGGCGGCAAGCTCAAGCAGGTCAAGGGTCGTTTCGGCGGTGACACCAAGAATCACCACGACAACGACGACGACGACATCCCGCCCCCGCACCGCAGGTCTCGTCAGGACCGCCATGCGCAGAAGCTCAAGCTTCGCGTCGCCATGGCTCGCGGTGACTTCGAGCTGCCGGAGGAGCTCCTGTAATCAATCTGGATGGAGCGCGTCAGTACAAAGTACAAACTCCCTCCTGATTGATTCGCCGGCTTAGCGTCGCGAGACACCAGGCCGGTTGATGCCGAGTTCAGGACCCCCTGCAACTCGGCATCACTTTTTTGAGCGCATTTATTATATGCTATAGTTATTTACAACCAGATCCATCGACAATTAAGAGTGACACCATAAATGACACCAGGCATATAGGAAGCCCTGGCAAAAGTTCAGCCGACTAACATCGTACTTATATATAGAGAACCACAGGGCTTCTCTATCCGAACTCTACTACCGACCTGCGTGGATAATGGAATCCCGCACCTGAAAGGCATTTCTCTTTGATAACTTTTTGGTTTTTTGTCAAGTGGTGGTTTCCCCCCCGCCGGTACATTTTGGTCACAGAAAACCAATAATTTGTGAAAAGTATCGATATCACAACCTTTCCCAATCCCTCAACCGCAACTATAGAGAACTCCCATGGTCAGAATAATACTTCCCCCACAACTTTCAGAACTAATAGCCAGATATGATCAAAAACTCTCAGAGAAAGAGCTATCTCAGCACACAAAGAGAGCCTATCTATCCAGAAACAAGAAGTTTCTTTCCTATCTATATGAATCGGAAGGCATGATCAGCTTGAACATTCCTGACACTTTCAAGTGGTCAGATATAATCACAAGATACAAAGAACACCTCAAGAACGAACACCAGGCCAGTCATAACTCAATCAACAATAGCCTGACGGCCATAGAAGATTTGATGACTTTCTCCGGTATCGATATTGGTGCCGTAGAAAGAGAGACCTGGCCCAAGTCGACTCCCAAAAGCCTATCTCGCGATGAGCAAGAGCGCTTTGTCGACGCTATCTTCAAAACGAAATCCAGCAAAGACAGAGCTATTGCCTGCATTCTGCTTTATACCGGCATCAAGATAGGAGAGTGTGTCGCGCTAGACATCGACGACATCTATATCACCGCCCACACAGGCAGAATCACCGTCAAAGACGGAAGAGTCGTCCCTCTAAACACAGTAGCCAGACGCGCTCTGGTTCAATGGCTGATCGACCGTCACAAGAAGTTCGGCGAAACCACCGAGCGGGCTCTTTTCTTGAACCCGCAAGGCAACAGGCTTTCCACAGTCGGTGTCGACTTGATTGTAAGAAAGATAGGCCATAAAGCCCATCTCAATCTATCTGCCCAGGTCCTGCGCGATACCTGCTTGAGCAATCTGGTCCGCAACGGCAACGACCTGCTCCTGGTCGCCCAGATAGGTGGTCACAGAACCATCGAAACGACTCGGCGCTATTCTGTAGACCGCAACTTCGATGCCCATCAGGCAATGGAAGGTCTTAGACAGTAAAAAAGCAGAACTCAGTCTAGTGATCAGTTGCAGAAACCGGAGCCCAGGCTTCGGTTTTTGTTTGCAGTTAAAAACGAGTCACTTCGGTAAAGTTGAATTCGCTCACTTTAATCGCAGGCACCACCGCCGGAAAACCTTCTTCTCCTGCGGCTCGCATAGACTTGCTCAACATCTCGACCCTGTTGAACAGTTCAAGAAGGCTGATATTGAAGCGCAGGTTCTTGACTCCGTGGACTATTCTTCCGCCTTCTATCTTGAATGTACCATCCCGGGTCATTCCTGTCAGAATCTTTCTTGCCGGGTCCACAGTGCGCACATACCATACTCTAGAAAGCAAGATACCGTTGTTGGTGCTGGCGATCATTTCTTCAAGACTATGATCCCCTCCTGCCATTATAGGATTCATCGGATATTCACCCATAATGCTGGGCTCCGGCAAAGAATGTCCGGTTCCGCCATCCTGCCGACCGGCAAGGCGAGCGCTTCGTCTTCCATAAACAAGATCGACCAGACGTCCTCTCTCGACCAGATTGATGCGCTGGCGACTCAATCCTTCAGCATCGAAGGGAGATCCTGCCTGCAGTGGATGATAGACATCATCCACGATATTGATATTCTCTCCAAAGACCTGCTCACCCACTTTGTTCAGAAGGCAAGATTGCCGATCTCGGTGACTGGTGGCAGCAAAATCCCAGAGCAGAAAACTGAGCAGATCGAGAACAGCACTGTGCTCAAGAATTGCGGCATAACGACCCGGCTCTATATCCCGGGGACTGGCGGCTGCCTTCGCTTTCGCCACCGCAGAGGCACCCAGCGCTCGGGGGTCGACATCTTCCTGTCGGGGACTCTGGCTCTTGGCCCAGCCGGAAGAGTCAGGGCCCACCATGGTTACCGAACACTCCAGATGAGACTCCTGATGATAATCAAAGAGTCCTTCAGAGTTGCCGACCGCTTCGAATTTGGTGCCGGAAGCAACCACGCCGGCACTGGTCAGACCGGCTGCATCTCCCAGTTCGATGATGTTTCCTATATGGGCGGCTCGTTCGTGCCCGCCCAGTTTTTTGACCCTGGAATCCAGCCTGTCTGTCCTCGGGGTGGAAGCTGAAGAGAAGCTTTCTTTCGAGATCATACTGAGCAAATCAGGATCAGGCTCGGAGTATTTTACCGCCTCTAATGCGTTGTCCAGGACAGCCTTTATTCCAGCCGGACCGGTATCGCTGGTCTCCAGACGAATCTGACGCCCGTCCTTCAATACTCGCACCGACAGGCGATGCGACTCCGGTGCCTGATTCTGAGTCATCTGACTCTCGGCAAAACGTGAAGTAGCCACATCCGAACCCGCAAGAGCGACTTCGACTCCGTCAAATCGACCGGCAGACACATCCAACACCGTATCAATCAGCTTCTTTGCACTTTTTTCGTTCAAGAGAGACTCCTTACCATCAAGGCTATTTATGAGCGATTCCGACCTGAATATTTTTGAACCGCGCCGGGCTTGCCCCGTGACCGGTCCACATAGTCTGCATCGGTTGACCTTTTCCACAGTTGGGCTCGCCCCAGGCCACCCATTCGTCGGCACCACATACAGCATCACAAGAATTCCAGAACTCCGGGGTTATTCCGCTATAACTTGGATTTTTCAAAATACGCGTACGGCGCCCCCCTTTGATTTCCCAGGCAATTTCGGTGGAGAACTGAAAGTTGTAGCGCATCTGATCTATAGACCAGGATTTATTCGTTTCCATCAAGATTCCATTGTCCGTGGAGGCTATCAAATCTTCTAGAACCCCATCCGTGCCAGGCTCCATCGAAATATTGGTCATCCGAATAATCGGTGCGAAATTCCAGGAAGCGGCTCTCATCGCCCCACCCGATCGCTCCAGACCGATCAGAGACGCAGTATCTCTAGAGCTCAAATAACCGCTGAACAAGCCATCTTTAACCAGATATACTTTCTGGGAAGCCACCCCTTCATCATCAAAACCGAAAGAGCCCAGCGCCCCTGGACAGGTGGCGTCAGCCACCAGATTGACACGCTCTGAGCCGTATTGCAGGTTGCCGATTCTATCCGGAGTCAAAAAAGATGCGCCGGCAAAGTTGACTTCGTGGCCGAGGGCTCGATCCAGTTCGCTGGGATGACCACAGGATTCATGAATCTGCAGCCCGAGCTGCGAGGCACCAAGAATCAGATCGACTCTGTCAGAAGGACACTGATCTGCCGAAAGCAGGCTGACTGCTTCTTCGGCTATTCTTCGGGCATTACCAGGCAGATCCCAATTGAGCACCATTTCGAATCCGGCCAGCTCATGCTGCCCCATATGCTTGGGATAGGAACGTCTCTGCCTCTCGAAATCATTAGAAGCGAAAGCCTCTATACCGCAGCCCGAACGAATAAAAGTCTGCTCTATAGCCGAGCCTTCCGAAGAGAGAAACTCTTTTAACTGTTTGACGAAGACCATCTTGCCCTGGGCAAGCGTAATGCCCTTGACCGAAAGGATTTCGCGCGCCGCTTTGAATAGAATCTCCAGCTTGTCTTCAAGGGATACGCCAAAAGGATCGATTAAATGAGGAGATATCCACTGAGCCTGATATATAGGCTCCGGAGCAAGCTTAACCGGCACTTTCATTCTGCCGGCGCTGGCCCTGGCAAGATCCACCGCCAGCCGAGCAGTCCTGGCCACAGCCGCCCGGGTCAATTTCTGGGTGGCGGCGAAGCCCCAGCCCCCGTCTTTCAATACCCGAATGCCTATGCCCCGGGAGGTCGACTGATTCAGCCCTGAAACTGCCAGATTCTTCGTGTTGATCAATTCACTCTGTTCTGTGACCTGGCGTATATCGGCATAATCAGCGCCGCTTCCCATGGCCGCGTCAAGGGCATAGCCTGTTAATAGATCCATTTTACTAATGAGATTCCTGTCGATTCGGTGCCGTCGGTAATGTCGAAACCAGCTAATTTTACTATTTTTGCTATGTCAAATACGAATAGTTAATCTCAGAGTCGAGCGAACCAGGACATTGTATGGTCGATTACAGAAAGAGCATCGCTCTCCGAAGTAAAAGCATGATCAGCCCCGGCCAGATAGAAGCTGTCGAAGTCGGCGTGTTTGTCAAAAGCACTTTCCCATCTGGCTGCATCTTCCATGGTCACCACCTGATCGGCTTCACCCTGAATCAAAAGCACCGGTTTTGATATCAATGGCACAAAAGCGGCTGCATCCAGTTCGAGAAATTGACCCAGAAACTGGGCGCTCAGCTTCATCAAACCGGCTTGCAGATAGCCCCTGACCCGAACCCGATCGAATGCCATTGGGCCGTATAAACGCTTTAAAGTCGCCACTAAATTGAAAGGCGGCTCCCAGAGTGCTGCTGCTTTCAAATCCTGGCGATAAGAGACTGCATAGGCAGCCAGAAGTCCACCGAGACTCAAACCGATCAAAGAGATCTCTTCTTGAGGTGAGATTTCATGGTTTTTTAGATACTCTATAACGGCATCGATATCGGCTTTCATCGTCTCCAGGGTCATGAACTCTGGATCGTGATCGCTCTCTCCATTACCGCTAAAATCAAAGCGCAGAGCAAGAACCCCTTCTTGAGCCAACCTTGCCGCCATGCGGGTAAAGATACCATTATGTTCATGACGATTTCCGCCAAGACCATGCAAAAAAATCACCGCGCCTTTATCGCGGCTCTCTGCCGGGCGATGAATGGACGCCGCAATACGACCGGCAGGGCCAGCTATATCGAGCTGCTCTCCCCAGATGATTTCATTCAAAGCTCAGCCGCTCCGATTTTGAGCTTGATTAATAAGCTCTTGCGAAGATGGCTTTCTGCCTGGTAGGACGGCCGGACATCATACATTTGCCCTCTTCCTCCTCCTGGTTGAAAGGAAGAACTCTGACAGTGGCTTTGGTGTCTGCTTTGACCCGGCCTTCTTCTTCGTCGTTTCCGTCCCAGTATGCTTCGATGAACACATTCCGTCCCTTGAGAGTCTCTTTGAACTGGTCATAAGTCTCGACTTTGACGGTATTGTCCTGTCGGAATTTGAGCGCGCTCTGGAAGATACTCTTCTGAACCTGGTCCATAAGACCGGAGAGCTCGTTGATCAAGCCATTGCGACTGACATTGCGGATTTTTTCACCGGTATCACGCCGAGCGATCTCGACAACATTGTTGGCCACGTCTTTGGGCCCGACATTGAGCCTGATCGGCACTCCCTTCTGCTCCCAGTAGTTGAACTTGAAGCCTGGCGTGTGGTTGTCCCTGTCGTCGAACTGAACCCGGAATTTCTCTTTGAGCTCTTCTTTCAGTTTCAGAGAGTATTCGACTACTTTCTCGCGTTCCTCATCGGTTTTGTAGATAGGAACGATAACTATCTGATGGGGAGCGATCTTAGGAGGCAGAATCAGCCCTTTCTCGTCCCCGTGGCCGAGCACAATCGCACCGACCAGACGGGTAGAGACACCCCAGCTCGTCTGCCAGGCATAATCGAGCTCTCCATCTTTGTTCTGAAATTGAATATCGAATGCCTTGGCGAAATTCTGACCGAGGAAGTGAGATGTTCCAGCCTGGAGAGCCTTTCCGTCTCTCATCATCGCTTCGATACAATAAGTCCGATCGGCACCGGCAAATCTCTCCCGAGCAGTCTTCTCTCCGGTGAGAACCGGCAGAGCCATCCAGTCTTCAGCAAGCTTTCGATAGCACTCCAGCATCAGCCTAGCTTCGTCTTCGGCTTCCTGGGCGGTCGCATGGGCTGTGTGACCTTCCTGCCAGAGAAACTCAGCGGTCCGCAAAAACAGCCGGGTGCGCATTTCCCAGCGGACTACGTTGGCCCACTGGTTGATCAAAATAGGTAGATCTCGCCAGGACTGGACCCACTTGCTGAACATATGATTGATGATGGTCTCGGATGTCGGCCGAACTATAAGAGGCTCTTCGAGCTTCTTGCCGCCACCATGGGTAACCACTGCACACTCCGGAGCAAAGCCTTCCACATGCTCTTTTTCTTTATTCAAGAAAGACTCGGGGATGAACAGAGGGAAGTAAGCGTTATCGTGGCCGGTCTCTTTGATCATTTCGTCCAGGGCAGACTTGATGTTTTCCCAGAGGGCATAGCCGTAGGGTCTGATCACCATGCAACCTTTCACCGGCGCATAGTCTGCCAGTTCAGACTGGATGATGGTATCCGTATACCAGCGAGAACGATCGGAATCAGCCTCTTCATACTCGAAGACGTCGGCTCCACTCTCGTTTAAATTTTCCTTGACTTCCATTGACCGCTACTCCCGTGGCAAGACTCAAGACCCCCTGAAAAGCAGGAGGGCCAAATTCAGGATAGCCAGTATAACCCAGATAATTACCAAGAGAATGTCTATCCTTGTGTAATTTTACGAGAAGAAAGCTGTACTTAGCTTCTTTACGGTTTCTCGCTTCCTTAGCTATACTTGCATAGACGTCGAACGGGTTCAAAGAAAAGATTAAGTGCAACTATCAGGAGAACTAGCCAAGGTAAACCTGCCCAATCTGCTTCAGCTTGTAAAAACCGGCGGATTCACAGGCAAACTATCCATATCCCAGGGAGTGCGCTACGCCATCATTCTGGTCAGGGACGGCTATCCGGTTCATGTAGAGCTGGAAGGCGCCACCGGAGCCGATGCACTGATGGAGCTCTTCTTGTGGTCCAGCGGTACTTTCTCTTTTAACGAAGAAAAATTGGACGGCAGCAAAGTCTCCCTGCCGGAAAACCTCAATCTTTCAGCTTTGATCAAAGACGGAATCCTCTATGTCCAACAAAAGACCTTTCTAGAAGAACTCAACGTCAATCCGGAGACCATCCTTAAAAGCACCGGAACAGCGGTCTCGACGGCGAAACTGCTGCAAGGATATAAACACATCAACAGGTTGGACGGTAGCAAAACCCTGAAAGAAGCCCTCGCTTCAGAAAGGTTGTCCAGACGCGAATATGTCAGAACCGTGGCAGAATGGCTTGAAAACGGGCTGGCAGAGTTCGTAGAGCCGCAAAGCGGACAGGGGAACAGCCTCAATTTACCCACCTGGGTTGTGGCTCGTCTCAAACAGGACAATCCGGATTTGACCCAGGCAATAGTCAATATGGTTATCTGGGTAGATCGGGTAAAGTGCTGGATGTACCAGACCGACGCCGAGTTTTACGAAACAAGAAAGAACCTGGCCACCATATACGACATCTTATCCAGCGAGGCTTTTACCACAGAAGCCTTTCAGGAGATTGAAAGCACTATAGAGACAGCTCATTTCGCCCCGGCCCAACCGCCGCCTTTGCCCCCGGAAGAGAGCAGAGACGAAAGTGGTCTTCAATCCAAATACGATACGATCTTCAGCACATCCGACCTGACAGGCTCACAGAGAAGCAGCAGCGCCAGCCCGTTTCGCCTGAGCAGCTCTTTTATCGGTGGAGCCGGTGGCAGACTCTCTTTTCTGCAAAAAGAGAACAGTACTCAAAATTCTTCTCTAGACAGCTTCGGTCTCAATACCAGACAACGCAAGAAAACAGAAGACGGAGAAGAGCGAGAAAGCTAGTCCGAACCTTTGCTATTCTTATCTGCAGAGTCGGCTTGCATCTTCACCTTACTCATAATTCCGACTGATTCTCTTCGGGCTGGTCGCAAACCAAGACGATAGCCGCGATTCTTCAATTCGACCTGTGCACCGATCAAACGACAGATATCCGGAAGGTCTTCATCAGGAATAGTTATCGCAGATCGAGACTCTGTGCCATAGCGATAGGTCACAGCAAGTTTCTCAGGACCGGGCTGCTCGCCCCGCAGAACGTTATAGAGAGCGGCCGTCGCCACCCAGGCACCATTGATGTTGGCCAGACGATTGTCGTCCAGATAGAGCAAAAGATCCGGATAAGCTGCGTTGAGTTCAAAAAAGATATCGCCGGCAGGCGCCACGCGCAAACTGAGATTTCTTGCAATTCGCCTCGACACCGCACTCAGTACCGCCTGTCTGGTTTTTTCGCCAGGCTTGGCCCAGGGCATCAGCAGGACAAATCGGGTTCGGGGACTTTCTACCGCCTCTTTTATTTTTCTGATATTGGTGAGGACGACATAAGGATGTTCTAGGATCTGTTCAGGTCCATCTTGTAAGATCACAAAATCCCATTCATTCTCTTTTCCCGAAAGCTTCTTGAATCCATCAGAAGCAAGGTGCATCCCCAGATCATACTTGCTGTCCGGGATAGCGATGGAAACTATCTCTAACTTTCTTGTACCTGTGTCGTCTTTGAAAAGTTGCCTCAGCATATCCGGAATGTCGTTGGTAACCATATAGTCGTTGCCGAGCATGAGTATTCGGATAGGCTTGGATGATAAATCCTCTTCCTGTCCTGACTGCCACTGCAAATAGAAATAGACGCCTACTCCGATTAAAAGAATCAACAGACCTGCTATTAGAGGGTAGAGGTAAACAGGGGCCTTACCTTTTTTCTTCTTCTTTTTCGATGGGCTCTTTTTAGAAGTCTCGTCCATAAAGCTTATCTACTTGCTCAGTCTCTCAGCTCACGTACCGCATCGACCAGCTGCCTGACTCGATCCACATCTACCGGGTTCTCCAGCTTGCCTTTTCGCTTCACCGAAGTTCCCACGATAATACCATCTGCATGCTCAAGAAGCTCCGCCACATTATCTCTGGTGGAGCCGCTTCCTATCAGCACAGGAGCCTCCGGAACAGCTTCTTTGACGGCTTTCAAATCACTGAGATCCGGTTTGGCGCCGGTTCCTGTCCCACTGACTATGACACTATCCGCCCGGGCTCGCTCCATGGTCTCTTGTGCAACCTGACCAATTTCCAGAGCAGTGGACAATGGATAAGCATGCTTGACCATCACGTCGGCAAAAATCTTGATCGAGTTATCACCGACCAGACGCCTTCTGTAGTTTAGAACCCCGTTGGCGTCTCCTTCGATTATCCCTTGATCGGTGAGCATCGCTCCGCTGAGAACATTGACCCGGACAAACTGAGCTCCACAAGCCGTGGCTACGGCAAGCGCAGTCAGCGCATCATTTCGCAGCACGTTCACTCCCACAGGCAGGTCACAGCTCTCGACGATGCGTTTTCCGCAGAGAGTCATTGCACAAGCAGTAGCAACATCCACTCTGTCCCGAGCAAAAGGAGCATCGAAAAAGTTTTCGAATATGATACCATCGACGCCACCAGACCCAAGAGCCAGTGCCTCTTGTTCGGCGCGCAACATAACCTCTTCGAGATCACCGTTCCATCCATAAGAGCCAGGCAATGGCATCAGATGTATTACTCCGATGACCGGCTTCTGTACTCCGAACAAACTTTCAAGCATCAGATCTACCAATTCTCCCTTTATGGCAGCGGCACTCAACTAGCTTGCAGCCAATGACTACCGATAACCATTCTTGACATCTAAAGCCTTACAAACAGAGGCTTTTCGGAGAACCGGAGACAGCCTTGATGTCAAGCGTTTCACCACTTGCGCTAATTGCTTACAGGGCAATCAAGAATTTCCTAAAGGGTGATCCAGGCGCCATAAAAGGCAGAAAATACGGGGAAACCCGAAGCCCCTTGACAGCCCGGGTTTGCGCAATCGGTTTAATGTCTTATTTGTTATCTAGTGAGCTTGCCCAGTTGCTTGAATATGTACTGAATGAGTTCTTAGATTCATACAGTCTATTTTGCTTACATCTGGTCTGTGATCCCCGACAAAGCCGTTTCCTCTTAATTCTTAGAAGCGAAAACCAATCAAAACTCGTGCCCACGCGCGAGGAGGTAGACAGGGATCTTTACCAGAACCAGAAGTTTCTGCAGCCTTACCACCAGAAATACAACGGTCGACACTCTCGACCAGACATGCAGTACTGAGTGCTCTTCAGAGTCTCGGTAGTGGCGTGGAACGCGGTGGTTCAGCATTGCTCAGACGGCATGACAAACCGTTCATCGTAGCTCGGCTGCCTGACCAAATCTATATCAACCATCGGACGCCGGAGAACATCTTTTTCCGGCGGCCACAGACTGCTAACAAAGGAGCACTCCAATGAACAAAACAACAAACACCGCCCGTGCTCTTCAGAAGACCAAGGGAAAGGCCATCAAAGGCCTGAAAGCCTACATCAAAGCCCTGGAGCTGGCTGAAGGAACGCGTGTGAGCCAACAGAAGTACCGCTACGAGATTTCGACCGACGGTGCTTCTGCGCGAATTTTCACCGCTGGCGACAACCAGACCGTGGAAGGAACCGAACGGTCCCTCACGGAATGGTCATCCATCGGTGCGCCGGCCCGGCATGCCCTCATCGGTCTGCGCTACACGAAAGAGCAGATCGAGAGAACCGAAGCCAGGGTTCTCTACACCCTCAACGTGATCACCCAGGAAGCGCACATCTCCCGCGACGGAGAAGTCCTCACCGCCTATCCCACCACCATCGACGCGTGGGCAGAGATCGGCAAAGAGGTCGAGCGCCGTGAGTTCGAAAGCCATCGTGCCGCCAAGGAATACAACAACCTTGACGCCATCGACTTCGTTCTCTCCAACATGGTCCGCTGGGGCATCATCCGGTCGAAGACCAAGCCGGATTCATCCGAAGAGATCTAACCCGGGTGGAGATGAACTCTTCCCCCTACAGTCACAGCATGCCCAGGTCGAAAGACCGAAGGCAGGCTGAACTCTGGAGTCAAACCCATGAATAACCGAAGTTCATTTATCTGGATTATCGGTGCTTTCATTCTCATGATGCTCATCTTCCAGGGCGGCAAAGAGCCGACCCCGGACGCCAACACCGTGCAACCGCAGGTGGTGTCGTTCGAAGAAGTGAAGACGTCCATGAGCGAAAGCTCCGATTCGATTAGCAAAGTTGTGCTGATCAAAGACAAGTTCGGCAGCGTCCAGGAAGTCCAGGTCCTCTACAAGGACGAGACCAAGCCGGCCCTCAAGGCCCAGGTTCCTGGCGAAGCCGGTAACGAGCGCCTGCTCGCCCTGTCGGAACAGAAGCACATCTCTGTCGATTCGCTGATTCAAGAAGAGAAGAAGCCCACCGCCGGTGAGCAGATCTTCGGAGCGATCCTGAGTATCGTTCCGTTCATTCTCATCTTCTTCGTCATCATGTGGCTCATGGGCCGGTTCGCCCAGTCACGAATGGGCGGGATGGGCCAGATCGGCCAGTCCGGCGCCAAGAAGTTCGAGCCTTCGGCCGACAAGAAGACCTTTGCAGATATCGCCGGTGCCGAAGAAGCGAAGCGCGAAATGCGCGACGTAGTCCGCTACCTGCGCAATCCCGGCTCGCTGGCCTATCTGGGCGGCAAGCCTCCGAAGGGCGTGCTCCTCATCGGCGACCCCGGCAACGGTAAGACCTTGCTCGCCAAGGCAGTGGCCGGTGAAGCCGACGCGGCGTTCTTCTCGATTTCCGCCTCGCAGTTCGTGGAGATGTTCGTCGGCGTGGGTGCTGCCCGCGTGCGCGATCTCTTCAACACCGCCCGCGCCAACAAGCCTGCGATCATCTTCATCGACGAAATCGATGCGGTCGGTCGTCAGCGTGGTGCCGGTATCGGTGGCGGACACGACGAACGCGAACAGACCCTCAACCAGCTCCTGGTCGAGATGGACGGCTTCGTAGCCAACGACGCCCTGGTGCTCATGGCCGCCACCAACCGCCCTGATGTCCTCGACCCCGCCCTCACCCGGCCCGGTCGGTTCGACATGCAGGTCCTGGTGGATGCGCCGGACAAGCACGGCCGTGAAGAGATCCTCAAGATCCACACGCGCAAGAAGCGGCTGGCTGATGATGTCGACCTCGGCGTCATCGCCGTGAACACTCCCGGTTTCTCCGGTGCCCAGCTCGAAGGTGTCACCGACCAGGCGGCGCTTGTCGCCAATCGGCGCATCGAAGATCAGGTTGCCGAACTGCGCAACCAGAACGTGCCGGAAGACGAGATCAACCGGCGCGTGGTGCGGGCAATCACAATGGCGGACCTGGACGAGGGCATCGACCGCGTTCAGATGGGTCCGGCCAAAGAAGGTGCCGCCTCGCGCATGTCCGAGGAGGACATGAAGAACACCGCCTACCATGAGCTCGGACATGCCTGGGTCTCCCAGAAGCTGCACGAACTCAACCAGGGCGGTGACCCGGTCACCAAGATCACCATCATCCCCCGTGCCCGGGCTCTGGGTTATACCCAGGCTCTGCCCGCAGGCGATCGGTTCAACTACACCGACAAAAACCTGCGTGCCCGGATCATGATGGCCATGGGCGGTCGAGCCGCTCAGGAACACTTCCTCAAGGTGATCGACACCGGCGCCTCCAACGACTTCAAGCAGGCGAAGGCGATGGCCTATCGCATGGTCACCGAATTCGGCATGTCCGAGCTCGGTCCGATCTCTGTCGGTGAAGGCGGTCCCAACCCCTTCCTCGGTCGCAGCATGGCTGTGCACCAGGAAGCCGGACCGGCTCTGGCCGACAAGATTGACGCCGCCTGGATGAAGATCGTTCAGGAGTGCTACGACGAGACCCTCAAGATCCTCCAGGAGGACGAGGACTGCTTCCACTCGATCTGCGCCGTTCTCATGGAGAAGGAGACCATCCTCGGTCCCGAATTCCAGGAGCTGCGCGACAAGTCGAAGTGCGCTGTCAGTCGGGGCGAGGCGTAAGCCGAACTCTGACTTAATCGCTGGCGGCATGAAGTCTTTTCATGCCGCCAGCCCCTTCAACAGAACAACTCAGAACTTATCTGCGTAAAAGGTAAACGAATATGCTGGATCTACTTTCCACATCTGGTATTCCCGGGATTGCCGCCATGGTTCTCGGGCTGATGTTTCTGATTCTGGTGCACGAGTTCGGGCACTGGATCGTTGCAAGAATGTTCGGCTTCAAGACGCCGGTTTTCTCTATCGGCTTCGGCAAGCGGGAATGGTCCTGGGTGATCGGAACCTTCTGGGAAACCGAGTTCCGTCTGAGCCCGATTCTCCTGGGCGGCTATGTCTCCATCCCTGAGCTTCAGGACGAGACCACCGCCAAGGAACTCATGAAGGACTCTCCCGAAGCCCAGAACCTGAAGGTCTTCCCTGTCTGGCAGCGCATGCTCGTGGCCGTGGCAGGCGTGGTGATGAACATCATCACCGCCTTCATCATCTTCGCCTCGCTGCTCTACTTCATCGGGCAGCCGACGGCCGAAATCACCGGCACGAAGATCACGGCGGTCAGCCCTCAACAGGTTACCATCGCCGAAGATGCCGGACTGCAGGCCGGTGACAAGTTCGTCACCATTGACGGTGTCAAGATCGTCAACCCGCAGGACCTGATCAATTCGCTCCAGGCCCACAAGAATCAGCCTGTGGCCGTCACGGTCGACCGCAACGGTCAGAACCTGACGGTAGAAGTCACCCCGAATGCCAATGGGCAGATCGGCATCGGACTCGGTGTCGATTCGGTGGTCACCTATCACAAGCAGGGCTTCGGCGAGTCGGTCTCGAACGGCGCCAAGCAGACCGGTGCTCAGCTCGTGGGCATGGTCAAAGGCATCGGCATGATGGTCGGTCTGGTCGAACCGCCGGCTAACCTGCCGGACGGCGCCACCGATGTGCACGGTGTGGTGGGCATTGTCCAGATTGGTGCGGACGCATTCAGTCAGGGCGCTTTCGCCTTCCTCTCCATCGTCGCCCTGATCAGCCTCAACCTGGCGATTCTGAACATTCTGCCGATTCCGCTCCTCGATGGTGGACATATCATGTTCTATTCGATAGAAGCGATTCGCGGCAAGCCTGTCAGCATCGCGACCCGCAACCGGCTCTCGAGCATCTTCTTCATGCTCCTGATCTGGCTCATGCTCTATGGGCTGTTCAATGACATCA
The DNA here is from genome assembly GCA_020634035.1 of Candidatus Obscuribacterales bacterium. Classification (GTDB taxonomy): domain Bacteria; phylum Cyanobacteriota; class Vampirovibrionia; order Obscuribacterales; family Obscuribacteraceae; genus RI-106. Next base: position 374,633 of record JACKCM010000001.1, read on the forward strand.
TGAAGCCGATCAGCTTCAAGTAAGATTTAACGGGGAAACCATAGAAGTAAACTCCCCGGAGAAAGAGAGATTGTCACGGCTCACAAACCCGACAGCTCTCTTTCTCTTTTTCTATCCATTATTTACTATCCTTTATAGTGTTTTGAACAAAGGCTTCAAAATTTCAGGTAGAATGCCTTCATACAAGAAGGAGAATTGCTTCCCATGAAGAATTCCAGACTGGCAGTGATCAAGGACAAGCGTTTCGGAGACCACAAGACCCCGGAAAGTCATCCCGAGTCCCCTGAGCGAATTTCCGCAATCAACGATCTGGTCCGGAGATTCGAATCGGAATTCGACTATCTAGAACCAAGAGAGGCCACCGAAGAGGAGCTGGCATCCACCCATTCTCCAGGCTATATAGAAGACCTTCACAAAATGGCCGAGGTGGCCAAAAACACAGACTCATTGATAGGGATTGATCCGGATACGGTCATGAGCCCGAAAAGCTACACCACAGCAAAGCTAGCCGTAGGAGCGGCTTTAGAAGGAGTAGACTGTCTGGCAAAACAAACCCATGACAGTTGTTTCGTAGCGGTACGCCCGCCGGGACACCACGCCCTGGCCGACAGAGCGATGGGTTTCTGCCTGTTCAACAATGTCGCCATCGCTGCCAATCAGGCTAAGGCGAAAGGCTTCAAGCGTATTTTTATTCTGGATTGGGATGTTCACCACGGCAACGGCACCCAGGCGCTTTTCTATGATGACCCGACAGTATTTTTTGCCTCATTACACCAGCACCCTTTCTGGCCGCCAGGATCTGGATACAGAGACGAATTCGGCGACAGAGACGGCGAAGGCTTCAATCTCAATATCCCACTTCCTGAAGGTACCGGTGATGTGGGATATCTCAAATGTCTGGACGAAATAGTCGGACCGATTTGCCTGGACTATAAACCGGACATGATCATAGTATCTGCCGGCTATGATGCCCACAAAGACGACTTCATAGCCGGACAGAACCTGAGTACTGTCGGCTTTGCCATGATGAGCCAGCGCGTAGCAGACTGGCGAGACACCCTGGACACCAGGGTGCTCTGCTTGCTGGAAGGCGGCTATAATACGCATGCCCTGGCTGATTCGGTAATGGCCACCATGCGGGTTCTGAACGCATCCGGTCCCGAAGAGCTGGGACAGGTGCACGCATCATATATGGTACCAGCGACCATTTCCGGGGGTGCAGCCGCCACCAACGATTCCCAACCTGACAAAGTCAGTGAGCTGATCGAGAGAATCAAAGAAGAGCAAGGACGCTTCCACGGTCAACTCAAGCTCTGAAAAGATCTAAAAAAATCTGAGAGCTTGCTAAATGGCGCGGCTCACACTGGGAAAGACCACCAGAGAACTGCTGCCTTCTGCCGATTGTTTCAAGGCATCCAGAGCTGCGGCAATAAGTACGTCGAGCCTATCGCAGGTATCCGGAATGGACGCGATTCCTGCGGAGAAGCGAAGCTGATGAGCATCGAGGCCAGGCTGCAAGGGCTCGCCTCCGAAAGATCTTTCGAGAGCCTGAACACATTGAACGCCTCCATTAGCCGATGCGCCAGGCAGGAGAACCATGTATTTGTTTTCTTGATAATGGCCGATCATGTCGATGCTGCGCAATACTCTACTGCAACGAAGAATCGCTTCCTGGGCGGCTCGCTCTGGCAAAAAGCCTATCTTGCCGTCACCATAGTCCACCCGCACACGAAACAGGACCAGAGCAAACGGGGTTGCATCGGCCAGAAAACGTTCAAACTCGCGCATCATAAAATAGAGTAGAAATTTTTCCTGGGTCAGAGCAGTACCCTGCTCTTTAAAAAGATTGCCTGTTGCCTGAATATTCGCAAGGTCCAGAGGTACTCCGGGAGGGAGCGCAGGACGGTTACCGGTAGAAAAACCGGATGGAGCCTGCTGCACTTGCGGCGGCGAAGCAGCAGAGGGAACACTATTGAGGGCCTGGTCGCCGACCACTTCCAGGTCTCTTGTACTGTCACATTCGGCGGCAATGAGACTTTCGATCAAAGAGAGATCGTCACTGTCGAAGCTCCAGAGTACGGCAGCATCCTGGGTTTCGCCTCTGTGAAGGACCCAGTTGGCTTCGTTGATGTTCTCCTCGCACGAGACCTTCAAGACATAGGTTGCCGGGCCGGTGGCTGCTTTCCAGGGCAACTCGATAACAGCAAGAGGGGTCTTGCGTGCTTGATCAAGAGCAAAAGCGAGTTCACCGGAAGAAGGAATGTGACTCAGTTTCTGTAATTTTATGGTGGCAGTCGAGCCTGGATTGCTATCTTCGAAAGACATCTACAAATTGAATGGTAAAAGAGCTAATCTCCAACTCTAGAATTTTACCCATAAGCAGAAAGTACGAATCGAGTAAGTAGTGGTTTCCAAGAGGATCATCGCCTGGATTTCGTTTTTGAAATTCCGAAACTCCGCAGCATTAGCCACAGATCATGTAGTTTATAGCGCGGCTAGCACAACAGATATGCAGCATAACGAAATCGCATAAACCCTTGCTATAACCCGCTATTGAAAACTTGCATGGCTTGATGATGTCATAAACACACTTTTATGCTTACTAGATCTTTAACCGACTTGCTTGTTTCGGTTCTCCTCCTGTTTCTATTTTCAAAGAACATGTACTTTCATCCAGTTCTCGATTCCAGAATCTACCTGCAAAACGAATAACAAGACTTTCTTGCCAGCACTATAAAACGCTCTGCCCGACGCTGAGCGGTATCAACGCATCCCCCAAGAGATGCGACGGTTCCGATTGTTGCCGGCAATCCAGTTCTATACCTAAGAAAGAGGACAAGTATGGTTTTAGCGAATCCTATTTGGCTACTAAGCCTTCTTCTACTGCCTCTGCCCTGGATCCTTCTGCGAAGGAAGGGCTACGTCGGATTTCCGAACCTGGAAATCCAGCGGAACACAAAAGGCAGCCGTTTTTTGAGCGTAATGCCAACCCTGATGCTGATACTGGGATTTGTCGCCCTGGCAATCGCCCTTGCCAGACCGCAAGCCAGTGAAGTTCTCTCCACCGAGTCGTTCCAATCGCGGGATATCATCATCTCGCTGGATAAGTCAGGCTCAATGGAGAGCCCCTTCGGACCGCCATCACCCTCGGTGGTAGGCGAAACCGATCTCGACAAAGACTTCCCTGGAAAGCCGGGCAAGATCCTGATCAAAGAAGATTACGATCAATACAGCTACCGGGCCCCCAAAGGTCAACGCCGAATCGATCACGCCATCGGCGCAGTCCTGGACTTCGTCCGTTACCGGTACAAGATGAACACCGGTGACCGGGTGGGCATTTTCACGTTCGACGACGACCAGTACTGGTCCTGGCCGCTCACCCATGACCTGAAGATGATCTTCCGCAAGGCTCACTTCGCAGACGAAGGTGTCGGCGGTGGTACCAACTTCGGCAGGGTCGAGCCCGGTCCTCTGGATGCTGCCATCGCGCACTTCCAGGAGATGGGCAAATCCAAGACCAGAGTTTTCATCATGGTCACCGACGGTGAAGACGCCATTCCCCGGCGCACCTTCGACCGATTGGTGGACCTCTGCCAGGACAACAACGTCCGGCTCTACGTAATCGGTGTCGGCGAGTCAATCTCCCGTGGTGCCGATGCGGATATTCTTCGCCTGGCGGATGCCACCGGCGGCAAAGCCTTCCGGGTCGACAGACCTGGCGACCTGACCAAGTCGTTTCAAGAAATCGACGAACTGGCTCGGTCGGTGGTTACCGTCGAAGTGAACGAGCGCCGCAAGGAGCTCTTCCACTGGTTCGCCATCCCGGCGCTCATTCTTCTCCTTCTCGGCACCATCCTGCGCTCCCTCGTGGTGAACAGGTAGGTCCAGCAAGACAAAGGCAACAAGCTATGAATACCAAGAAAGGCAGCCTGTCTGTGCAAGGATTTATCCTGGTCAACCTGGTCAGGGTGGGCATCCTTGCCTGTTTACTGCTCGCCGGCTACGGCCTTTTGAAGTGGGTCTTCTACACCGGTCCCATGGTGGAGAAGGACTACTACAGCGCTCTCGAGTCGCCGGTCGGTGACGAGATCGACGCCATGTACGGATACGCACTGCGTTCCTTCAAGGAGCGGCGCGATACTTACAGGGCGAAGCTCTACCTCTCTGACGCCTACAACAAGCTCACCCACAATTCGGGCCTTGTACCCGTGGGTGAAGAGGAGAGGGCAAGCCGCATCCAACACATGATCGGTGTTGTTAACGAGAGCGAAAAACAGTTTCGACTTGCCATCGCCGCTTACGAAGAATCGCTGAAAGCGAATCCGAATAACCTGGAGAGCAAGTACAATCTCGAGCGCCTCAAGAACCAGTTCCCTGACCTGGGCAAGCAAAAGCCCGACCAACAGGGCGGCAACCAGGCAGGCAACAAGCAAAAAGGCATCTAACGGAGCAAGACTATGAACTTCGAGTACCCCATGGCGCTCTGGTTGATGCCCATCATTCCTCCCATCGTAGGAATGTTCCTGTGGCTCGCCTGGCGCCGAGACAAAGACATGATGAAACGTTTTGGAGAGACTCCCCTCTTCGGGAAGTTCTCCGAGTTCATGCCCGCCGGAAGGTTCGTGGTGTCAGCTTTGATGGTGACGGCCGGTCTGGTCTTCCTCATCACTGCCATCGCCCGACCGGTCCGCGAACAGGGCTGGACTGAATTTCCTCACGGAAAGATCGACGTGATCGCAATGGTCGACGTCAGCCGCAGCATGGCCGTACCGGACTATGAAAAAGCCCTCAAAGGCTCGGAGTATCCCGATGGCCGCAGGCTCGACATCGCCCGACATACGATCATGCACGACATCATTCCGTCGCTGAACTACAACAAGCTGGGAGTGGTCACTTACGCAGGCAAGGCGAATCCCCTCGCCTTCCTGACCGATGACATGCTCGCCATGCGATGGGTTCTGAAAGACGGCATCACCATGGGCAGTGCTCCCGGCGAGGGAAGCAACATGGTGGAAGCCTTCGATCTTGCCCTGCGCATGTTCGAGCTGGACTCGGCACCTGATCACAAAAAGATTGTCGTCCTCTTCACCGACGGCGGTAATGACGCGGATATCGCTTCGCTGCACCAGATCATGAACGAGCTCGAAAAGCGAGATATCGAACTCATGATCGTGGGCTGCGGCAAGCCGATTCCAAGTCCGATCCCGATCAAGCTCCTGTCCAAGGGCGACCAGAATCGCTTCAGCGACATGGAGAACTACGAGCATGAGGGTCAGGTGGTCACGTCGAAGCTCGACGAGAACAGCCTCTTGATCATGCGCAACCGTGGCGGCGCTCGCTATGTACGCATGGTCAACCCCGGCGACTTCCAGATTGGTCGCTTGATCTCCGGCGTGGAGGTCACGAAAAAGAAAGGGAAGGAAGAGCTCTTTCCCTACTTCCTGATGACCGCATTCGCCTTGCTTCTAGCAGCCATCCTCGTTCCTCGCTCGAGCAAGAGCAGGAAAGCGAAGAAGACGGCTGCCGGCAAGAAGTAGCAATGCGGTGATAAGCCTGGATTCAAATCCAAAGGAAAAACCATGAAGAAAGTAATCATATACCTCTTCTGGCTTGCCCTGCTTGTCACCGGCATCTACTTCGGTGCCGGACTGTACAACAAGGCAAGCTACGAACAATGGCCGACCTTCGAAAGAACCGAAGGCGCCCCCGCCAACGCACCAGATGTGGTGACGCTTCAGGCAAGGGATTTCGGCTGGCGAATCGGCGACATCGTACCGGCAGAGTTCTACATCAAGCAGAAACCCGGGACAGTAGTCGACGTCTACAGCCTCTCCACAGAAGGCGATTTCACCATCGTCGGAGTGCCGGAGTTCGAGTACAAAGACTTCGAAGATGGAACGCGGTACATCCATATTCGGATGAATCTGCAATCCATGGCGGTCGGGGATAGCCTCCACCTGAAGAGCTACATGCTCTATCGGGATGAGGAGACGAACGAAGACCATCTCTTCGACCTGCCGGTCTTCGAGACCCACACCTCGAAAACCTGGGACGGGCGTGACATAGTAAAGGAAGGCGACACCTCCCTGAACAGCCTCGCCCTGGTGATCAACACTCTTCTCTACGTTGCACTCGGTGTGATCGGGGCAACCTCCCTGATCTTTCTGAACCGACATCTGAAGCGGAAGTTCTTCATCGCGGCTCTGCCGGCAGACTTCCACAGCAGAAAGAAGATTGCCCGGAAACGATTCGATGCTGTCTACGAGAAGATTGTGGCTGGAGAATTCTCCGAAGCAAACTTCCTCGAGGTGGCTTTGATCATCCGTGAACTCTTCCACCTGCAGACCGCCGGTTACTCGGAAATCGCGTCTCGCCTGGGCGAAGCGCATCCGTTCCGCAAACATGTCACCAAGATTCTCCTGATTCTGGGCGAACCGCTCTACCGAAACAGGAATCTGACCCTGGCGGAAGTGCATGAGATCAAGCGAACCTTCGACTTGATCGTCCCGCCCCAGGGCTGAACCCTTCGTCATTCAACAACCAAAATCCAAAGGAGCCTGAAATGTTGGAATTCCTTATCGCTCTTGTCCTCAAGGTAGTCGTGCTGCTGGTCGTCGTACCGGCCGTCACCTCGGGCAATGTCGCCGTTCGCCAGGGCGGTTTCTTCCGGGGTCTTCTGATCCTGCTCAGCATCGGTCTGCTCAACCTGGCGCTCTGGCCGCTGCTCTCTATCCTCACCCTCGGCACGATTCTGATCGTGCAGATGGCTACCTTCGGCCTTGTCGGTCTGGTGGTCAATGCGCTGGCCTTCCGCATCGCCGGAGGGATGTCCGACGCCTTCTACGTGAAGAACTTCGGCTCAGCCCTGGGTGCGGCACTGACCATGTCGGTGGCCAACATCGTCATCCAGATGCTTCTCTGAGGCATCCGGCAAGAACAATAACAACAAAAAAACGGGAACTTATGTATGAGACTGATAGCAGCTCGAATGCTCTTTGTGCTCTCCGCTCTGACAGTTCCCCAGTTCATCGAGGGAGGAAGACTGGTCTTCCTCCCTTCGGTGAATCTATGGAGATGGGGAAATGATGCGGTGAACGGACATGGAAGTCCTTACTTCACCGTAAACAATCCGGACTTTCTGTGGAATGTGCTTCTCTTCTTTGCCGTCCCGCTGGGCTTTGCCCTCTGGTTTCGGCTCGGAGACATGCTCCGCAACGACATCAAAAGCATTCAGAAACGCAGCAAGTACATCATTCACTTGATGTTGCCCGCGTTTTCCTGGATCGCCATGGTGTTCACGATCATCTATTCGGTGAATCACGGGGGACCGCTGGCTGCCAATCACTGGTATACGAGCAACCTGCTCGGCGCCATTCATATAACAGCTTCAGCCCTCCTGACCATCGAGTACCTGACCTATTTCATCTCCTCCGGCAAAGGTTGATCGCTAAGTTTTGATCACTGACCGCCAATCCGTTTTTAGAGAAGAACCCCGTTCTTCTCTTTTTAAGCAGGCATTCTATTACATGATATAGTTGTTTCCTTGCCAAAAGAGAGAGAGTGACAGAGCCCCGAATCGGTTCCAGTTTGAAGCTGGATTACCGATTCGGGGATGTCGCTCTCTCAAAGGCAGGCATGACCCGTGCTTCGATTATTCATCGAAGCCGGGCCTCCTGCTTGTAAATCAGTCTTCGTCCTCTTCGCCCTCTTCATCCGCGTGCGGATTCGGAGGAGCCAGGGGGCGACGCGGATCGTCATGCTCGTAGACCTCGAGCTTGCGAGGACCGACGGTGATGACATCACCGGTGGCGCAGCAGTTGGGCTCGGTCTCGATGTAGCCGCTACCGTCGACCCAGAAGGAACGACGGTTATCGTCACCACGGACGATCGGCACGGACTGACCGAAGAGCTCGCCTTCGACCACGATACCGGTCCAGAAACCCTGGGCACGGCGGTCGTAGTCACGGAGCTGACCCATCTTCTTCGCATCCCAGAGATAGCCCACTTCGTGGGTTTCCCAGTGATTGAGCTGCAGGCTGGGCAGGGTATGCTTCGGGCTGGAGAAATAGCCCGAGAACACCTTGCCGTCGAAGGAGCGAACGATGTTCTTGTGACGCTGCTCCCACTCCACCAGCGAAGCACCACCCGGATGACGACGACGGAAGTCGCCGATCATGAAGAGGGTGTCTTCATTGACCTCGACAGCCGCACCGTAACGGATGATGCGAATCATCTCGTGCTTGTGCAGGTTGAAGAGGACCTCCAGCTTCCGCGGCAGCTCGATGGTCGGGTCCGAAGGAAGATCGGATGCTTCCGGGTTCTTCGAGGACCAGCCGTCACGAACACGCTTGGTCTGCTGGATCCACTCCATGATGCGAATCTCGTTCGACATCGAGAGGTGGGTGGCGCTGGGGATGTAGACCACCTTGCCACCGGCGGCCTCCTGAATCGATTCGATGAACTTGCCGCAGAGCTCGCCGAGCTTGAGGATCATGTCCTCGAAGCCGCCGGCCTGCTTGGCTTCCACCACTTCCGCCACATCGGGCCAGTCGTGCAGGTGATGCTGCTTGTCCTCACCCAGAGAGCGGAAAACCTCTTCATCGACCATGCCGCCGAGCAGGAAAACCACTGCCGGCTTGGTGTCGCGCAGGTAATCGAGAACCTTCGCGAAAATCTTGCGATCGTGGTGAGGGAAGTAGACGTGACCGAGAGCGACGACACGCATGCCGTCTGCCAGCTGCATCGAGTAGATGCCGGCTTCGGCCAGAGACGTCTTCTGGTCCTCTTTCACCACTACTGATTTAAAATTGGTTGCCTTAGACATGGCTTACCTCCTAAGTTACAGCAGCTTGCCCGCCGCATCCAGCTCCTCGAAGAAGCGGATGACGGTGGGGGCAAGCTGACTACGGTGATCGAGACGAAGCACGTTCGGTGCCTTGACGCCCTTGGTGTACTCCTCGGGCACGAGGATGGCAGCGTGAGCCATCTGACCGACGCCGACCGCCGTCTCGGGCGAGTCTTCGACAATCAGAGGGATGTGCTCCGAAACCATCTCGTACTTCTTGGAGCCCGGGCTGATGAAACGCAGATCGCGGTCCGGGTCGAGACCCAGCTTGGCGATCAGTTTGCGGGTCTCACCCTGAGCCACACCGTGGTTGTAGGAACCGGCGGAGTGATTCAAACGGCTCTCGGCGGCGCCGGGAGTCCAGGTCCAGACCTTCACGTCGATGCCTGCTGCCTTGATCGCCTTGATGGCCTCGATGGCGCCCTCGTAGGGCTTCAGGTCACCATAGCCGCCGTCGTGGCGACGGGCGAAGGCGACGAACAGGTCGACGAATTCGGCGTTGGACAACGGGTTGTCCGGATCCATCTGGAACGAGTAGAACCGCTGCTTGGAGGGGTCCATGTCGTAACCGTAGATGGTGTTGGCGAACTCGATAAACGCGCTGGTCCAGTTGACCAGCGTGTTATGCAGGTCAAAAACGACCGTCCGGGACCAGTGATGGCCCTCTTCCGGCTGCAGAATGCTCTTGGGCGGCCAACCTCGCTGAGTCTTGGTCAGACCAGCACGACCGCCCGTAGTCTTGGAATTTTTGGTGCTCATGATGCACTCTCCTTAATTTACGTTAGCGGTCCGAGGCACGGTAGATCTGGCCGTTGAACACGAGCGCGTTCACCAGCTTGCCACCAGTGCTCTTGACCGGTTTGACCGCGAGGGGCTGCAAGTGAACCTTGCCGCCGACAATCTCACCAGCGCCGATAGCCTGACGCCAGTTGTTGAGAAGGTTGGCATAGCCCATATACGGATGAGTCGGGTCGGTGAGGTGACCGAACTCGTAAGCACGAAGGGTCTTGTGACCCATATCGCGAGAGACCATGCCGGCCCGGTGGGTGTGACCGTGGGAAACCGAACGACCGGTGCGGTCGGCGTCTGCCAGAGGGCTGGCGCCGGGCTTCGGACGAACGATGAAACCGTGGTGGAACTCCATGTCTTCGTTCACGACAATGGCGCCGCCGTAGCCGGAGCGCTCATCGAGGTCGTAGAGGAAGGTCACGGGGTCACCCTTGCCGTAGCCCATCAGTCCGTGGAAGGACATGATCGGCTCGCGGGTGTTGGGGTCGAGGATGTTCGCGACGCCGGTGGCGGGGTCCTTCAGGTACCGCATGATGCGGTCTTCATGGTTGCCCATGATGTAGAAGGTGTGCACGCAACCGGAAATCTTCATGAGCTCGTCGACGAGGCGACGGGTCTCATCAAGCTCATACTGCATGTCAGCCGAAACGCGAGGCGGACGGCCCCAGCGCGACAGCGCAAAAACATCGGCGACGTCGCCGATAAAAATGAGGATGTGCGGCTGGAAGTCCTTCAGGAACTTCTTCACGGCCCACAGCAACAGCTTGTCGTGAGCGGGCACGTGAATGTCCGGAAGAACCGCAATACGAGTGCCGTCAGGCAGGTCGACCGGGAGAATACCTGCGAAAGACAGATACCCCAGCGACTTGCCAGCGTTGCGAGCGAGAATCTCTTTGTTGATTGCTTCGCGCACAACCTTCGGGTCGACACCAGTTTCCTGGCTGACCTTTTTGGCAACCCGTCTAGTAACACTCCTCTTGGAAGAAGGCTTCTTCTTGGTAGTCATAGTTACTAACTCCTTAGTGGAAGACCCCCGCCAAAGACCGACCGAAAAAGGCACCATGTCTTACGACCTGGAGCCTGATGTGTTTGGACGACTGAGCGGGGCGAATTCTTTGAGGTTAGGTTAATTGTTCAGGGAACTTCTGGGCTATTGCCTGACGATTCACTGCGAATCGATGGGCGTACCAGCTTCGGCACTGAGAATGCCATGTGGTTAGCTGCCAGAAATTAAGCGAATTGGTTGTTTTAGATAGACACCAAAGGGAAAGCTGAAAAGCGATATACCCTGAACTTATTAGTAATTGAGCCCATGGTTCAACATTATGACTAAGGCCTAATACTTGAAACATCGATAATATAAGAGGTTGTCAATACGACACAACAACTGGCCGAAGTTCGCAAACCTGGAAAATAGAGGGTTTCCGGGATCGCCCTTGTCAGTGGCGCATTTTACACCCACCCCAGTTAAGGCGAAACTAAGCAAACGCCCGTTCGGTCTAGATTTTAGACAGTTCGCGAAGCTATGATAGCCCTTGAAGGCGCTCGAAAAGTTTGTGCCTGGGATTTTGCTCTTCAGATAGCTGCTGCAGACGACGATAGAGCTTTACCTCTTCCCCGGTCAGCTTCTTGGGGATGACCACATCAATTACCACCCGCATATCATTTCCTGCCAACCCCAGGCCTTTAAGGCGATAAGTTCTTCCTTGCTGGGTCAGAGGCTGAATTTTCATAGCTACTTTGCCGGTAGCGGTCGGAATCTGAATTTCGCCGCCGAGCATGGCCTCGTATATGGTGACCGGAACCACGCATTCTATGTCTTTATCGATCACCCTTAAACAGGGATGCTCTTTCAGCTTTATCTTGATGATCAGATCACCGTACTTGCCAGCGCGAAGATCCCAGCGTCCCTGACCGGGGCGTCGAATCTCCATATTGTCGTACAAACCGCTGGGAAGCTCCAGTTCGATGGTTCGATCCACATTGAAATAACCCAGACCACGACATTTGTCGCACTGCATACGCTCCAGAGGCTTTTTCTCGATGCAATCCTCGCAAGGGGTAGGATCGGTGATGATTATCTGCTTTCTGGTCCCTTTAACCGCTTCTTTGAGCGTACATTCAATTTCCATCTCCAGAGCCTGAGCCTGGATCTGAACTTGTTGAAATTCTTCGGTTCGCTTATTTTGAGCTTTTTCCTTCTGCTCTACCTTGCCTTTGGTGACTTTCCCCCAGAGAGCTCGCACATCAGAGGTTTGACGGACCACTTCGCTATTCTTGTCGTAATCTTTGCGCTTCTGCGGGTCCATGAGCACTTCGTAGGCGTCACAGATGTCTTTATAAGTACGGGCCTGGACTTCGGGCTCGATGGCATGGGCAGCGATATGAGGACCGAATTTTTCATAGAGCTCGTTGTATGAGTCTTGAATCTCGTCGGTGGTCGCATTCGGCTTGACGCCAAGGATATAGTAATAATCCTTGTGAGTCTTGGTCGGGGCTGGAGCTCGGGTTTCTTCTGACATAAGAATAAGTGTGCTGACAGAGTCAGGCGAATAGCAACAAGTTATTTACTAAGATCCCTTACTATGGGACACCGTAAAAATAATACAGTTAATTCATACGGCTGCAAATATTTCATACCCGGCTTAAGGGCACAAATCTCGCTTCAGTGCCGATCTGGCAAGATGGGACGTCTTATAAACACCCCTAAATTTAATTATCCAGTCGCACTCAGACCGAGATTTAGAAGATTAAACAGGGCAGGCTTACCTAGTAACGTTCCACTTTAATATTCAAAGAGCCTCCTTGGGGAGGCTCTTTTTGCTGCACGCTCTAAATCGCAGGATTGCCGCTATTCAGTCCTTTCGGCTTATCGAATGCTATCCGCATTTCGAATAGCCACAGGACTGACAGACATTACATCCGTCGATCTTGAGCCAGGATTCTCCACCACATTTGGAGCAGATCAAATTTGTACTTACACCACCGGCAGTTGTTCCAGACTGGCCGTAGGCCGCTTTCTCTTCTTTCGATGTTGATTTAGGTCCGGATATCGCAGTTGAAGCAACTGTTACTTTCTCGGTGCATTCCTTGCCGTAGTTGAGACGGTATTGCTGAATCGCTTTGGCCAGACCGTCGCAGGGAGACTGAACCACCACCGATTTATCAGTGTTGGCGAATTTGTAGAAAGCCGGATAACCGGACTGGATATTGACCAGTTGCCGAACCACAGTGGTTTCGGCCTTGGCTCTCTCTTCTTCGCCGAATTCAGCGGCATATTGCAAGAAAGCTGATGCCAGTCTGCCTACAGCTTCGAAAAGACCTGATTCAATCGCACCAGGTTTACCCATCCTCGCGTAGACTTCGATCAACTCTCCAGGGCGCTCAGCCTCGTGATTGAGACTGACATGCAGTGTCGAGCCACCTTCGGGAGTACCGACTCGCACTTTGTAGGTTTGACCGTTGGTCTCTTCCACATCGATTGTGCGGCGCTCCTGATGACCGAGCAGGGTGAGGAGATCAGAATCACGGTCGTAATCTTCTTTGGCTATTTTTTCAACCGGCTGGGACAGTCTGCTGCCATCGGGATAAAAGGTTATGTCCTTTACTCCCAGCTTCCAGGCAAGCATGGTGGCTTCTTGCACCGAACGCTCTGCCGAATCCAGCGGAATCGAACAGGTATTCGAAACAGAGTTGAAAGCCTCGGGATAGTCGGAAGCCCCTTTGTGAATGGCGGCAAGATGCCTGATATAAGCTTCCGGCTCCACTTCCACCCGAATCGGAAATGCTTTCTGCACCGCTTCGGGGACCTCGGAAATACCCTGAACAGATTTGTGATTGGCTCTGATTTTGCCCATCAACTCTTGTTCTTTCTCTTCGGTCTTGGGCCAGGCACCATAACGTTGCATCATATCTTTGAAGCCGGGAGCAACGAAATCTACGAAGCGAGAACGGACCTTTCTAGAGAAGACGATACCGTTATGAGGATCGACCCCCCAGCTTGTCTGAAGCGCCTGGGCAAGGGTTCCGGTAGGGGCATTGTTGGTCATGCAGGTATTGCGCACCCGAATTCCTTTTTTGTGGAAACGGCTACCTTCCCACAAAGGATAGACCCCTCTCTCTTTGGCTAGCTCTATCGATGCGTCCACAGAAGCTCGTGTGTACTGACGGAATAGATCCTCTACGGATTTCAAAGCCTCTTCGCTGCCGAAAGTGAGACCGAGCCTGGAGAGATACTCGGCAATGCCGGCAAATCCGCCTCCATTGCGCCGCTCCATTCTTGCGGTCATGTTCTGGGCAGGAATCGGATACCAGCTCACATCGGTGACATTGTCCATGAAGCGCTGCTGAACCTGGGCAACAGAAGCCATTCTCTTCATGTTGTAGCTGTGATCAGGATTCCAAAAATCCGGATGCGCTGCGTGCATGGAAGAGAGATTGCAATTGCCCATGTAGAACCGCCCGTCTTTACCGGGACCGGCAGGCAAGAACTGTTCTCCGCAAGGGTTGCAGGTGTTCAAGTCATAGACATGATTGTTGGCATTGCCATCGTTAATCGCTTCGTAGAAGCCGATTCCGGGTTCACCCGAATCACGCATGCCTTCGACTATCCGCTGAAAAACTTCCGGTGCGAAGAAATGGCCTCTGACCCGGACATATTTATCGGTGATCTCGACATTGGCATTTTTTAGACTGCGAGCAGCATCCAGCGCTTGAGGATACTTTTCCAGGTCTACGGAATATTCTTCGTAAACAGGCTCTTTGGTCAGTCTGTTTACCTGGATTGCACCGGTTTTCGGGTCTATAACAGGCTTTCTTGGATCGTACAGAGACCCTGTCCAGGCATTGTTATTGAAAGTAGCCTGATAGAAAACATTGTCGCGAACCGCTTCCATGAAACCCGGCATCGCCAGTACGGTCACGTTGGTATTTTTCAGATAGTTCTGACGCTCAAGATATTCTGTGTAGAGCTGACCGTAACGAGCCTCGGCCATTTGCAACAGACGTTTTTTATACGCCATATTGTCTTCATCAGGATCCTGGGAGACTTCACGAGAGACCTCCATATAGATTGATGACATCGTCGGTGGTGCGATGAGCTTTTTCTTGTCGATAAAGAAAAGAATATCCGGGTGATCCGAATTTCGAAGCTCGATCAAAGCACCGCCTCTTCTGCCGCCCTGGGCGACGGCTTCTACAGCTTTGGCAATGGTTTTTTCGTAGAAGCGATCAGGACCGGAAGCAGCTGCCCCATTAGAGATGATCGATGCCCATGGACGCAGGGAAGAGGTATTCAACCCCATACCCATAGCCGCTTTAGCTGCCAGCGCTTCGATTCTTGCCGCTTCCTGAATGCCTTCGAGGCTGTCTTCTACATAGGTGACACCACAGGCAGCCAGACATCCTTTGCCACGCAATTGACCGGCCAACCGACCCATCTCGATCTCGTGCTCGTTCAAGCCTTTTGTCTCTTTAACTTGAACAGCTTTGCGCAGGTGCTCTGAACGTAACCAAATTTGGTCTTCTTTAAGGCCGGCGAGATTACCGTGAGCCCAGTATTTGAGCACGTTCAAGGACACTTCCGGATCGGCATTGATATTGGCAGGAGTGTTAGCCCAGAACTTCTGATTGCCGATGTGATCAGCAAACACCTGACGCCAGCGAGTTACATCTTCATGACGCAGAGCCTCTTTCATAGAAAGCTTTACTATCTCTTCAGGAGAAAGCTTATACTTCAACTCTGCGATCGCCACTGATGTAGCCACCCTGTGAATGATTCCATTTATATCTTCGACCGGCTGACCATCGCCGGAGTCTCTTTGAGCATAAAGACCGACCAGGGTCTCTTGAGTAGATTCGAGATAACGATTAGAGAAATCTTGCGAAGATCTATCTTCTTTAGCGACCGACCCCGATGAAGATTCGGTCGGGCTGAAGTCTACCTTTTCGTTATTCTGAACTTTGAGCATTCCTGTGATTTCCTTTCTGAGTTGCAGACGCACGGGGACCGGCTTCAGCTCGATTAAAAGAGCAAAAGCCAGGATTTATCAGGCACCAAAAAGAAAGCGGAAGGAATTAGTAAGAATAGCCGTCCGGCTCTCCTTAAGCGCGTTTAAACTGTTTTTTTGTTTGAGTCGAAAAAATTTCGTTGCAACTAATGTACTACCGATAGTGCCCTCAATCAACACAAAAATTTAAAACTTTCTGCGGGCAATCCGTGCACACCCTGACTATTGCAGTCTTTTCGAGATTATTAGAATCTGAGATCGATCAAGCACCACACCCATATATGGTGCATACCCATCGGGCTCTAAGCAGTAGTCAATCGCCCAAACCCATGATATTCAGGCTTCTTCGGAAACAGAGATAGAGAATCGATATACACCGCTGGTGGCATGGGCGACACCATTATCCGCCACTCATCTTAAGCCGGTATCACTAGCGGTTCGATATAGATCAGAAATAAAGAAAAGCACGATCACATAACCCTGTAGACAAGAGGTTTCTGAGATATCAGGATCTATAGCTTCTACATTGCAAAAGATCCAAAACGACCACCACCGCATATACATACAAACGCCAACAATATTGCCAACACCCCCAGATTGACACCACTAACCGGCTTCATTTGCCATATCTCATTTGTTACTATTTAATATAGTTGTTTACAGTAAAAGAAAAATCGATTTGACAGTACGAACTACTTCAAGCAAATCGATTCTTCTCACTCCCGGGAAGCCCGGATTGGCTTCCCGCACCAGTTTGCGTACAATGCTCTACTTCGCGCTGCGGCTCAGTTCACGGAAATCGACTTGAGTTCGTCGAAACCGATGAACACCGTTTCGCCGCCCTCGACGAAGTAGACACCGTGCCGGCCATTGCATGCCTGGGAAGCACGGGCAGCCTGACGGAGCTTTTCGAGATACTCCGGAGCCAGAAGCCTGAGAGAGACAAAACCCTGGGACCGACAATCGGCCACCAGGCAGATGGAGTTGTCCCTGAGCATCAGGTTCTCGATCTGGTCTCGGGTCACAGGCAGGACTTCCATGAGGGCAGTCCGCTGCGCGTCCTGGACATTCACGATAGTCGCACTGGTCATCATAGCAACAATCCCATGTGTATCTGGGGTTCAGTTGTGACAGGGCAGCCGGACCATCCGCCTGACCTCGTTGCAAAAGAAAGAGAACTACGCCACCGGCGGTGGCGTGTTTCTCGGGTTGAAGGTCAGTGAATGGTCGCCGGATTCATCGGATAGCAACCGATGACGCGCGGATACCACTCGGTCATGCACATCCCACGCGGCTCCATCACTTCGACCACGACGGTCTCTTCATCGCAATTGCCGAAGCAATCGAAGAGACGGAAGCCGGTGGTCATGACTTCGCCATACATGGAAGTTTGCCAGCTTTCGCTGCTGACAGGTTGAAAACCGTTGACACTCATTTTTGCGCTCCTCGCAAAGATGAAAAAAACGGGGTCGACGCCGAAGCGCCGACCCCGCGATGGCTACTGCCGATCAGGCATTGCCTTCACAGCAGCCGCACTCACCCCACAGGTGCATCGCCCGGTCGACCGGGTCGGGATGCGTCGCATGGAGCTCGGCGGCCTCGGCGAAGTTCGCCAGGGCACCGTTCAGGGTGTCGACGTCCAGGTTGCGGAGACAATCCGCGAACGCCTCACCCGTCAGGCCGTTGTTGAGAGCGGACGCGAGAGCATGGAGCTCCACGCCGCTTTCGATCAGCTCGTCGACCGAGGGGAAGAGAGCGAGGCCCTCATCGCCTTCGTGACGCGCCAGAACGGCATCGGTCTCGGATGCGAAGCGATACCCTTCGATGGTGTGAGCCAGAGACGCCAGGGCCATGGCCTCGGCAGTCCAGCCCTCGGAGCGGGCACCGGTGGAAACAACAGCGAGTTCAACATTATTGGTCGTCATGGCAGTTTCTCCTTTCGTGAGGATTTAGCAAGAAGGCTGCGCCATTGCCTGTGGTGCAGCCCGTGGGTTGGGCGACGGACCCGACGAAGGGAACCGCCACCCGGTGATGCCGCCGATACTTCCAGGTGGAGAGCACCGACGACGAAACTGGTTGTTTGGGTTTGTTTTACTTACTACGAAACGTCAGCCACGGTATCTTCTGTTGAAAGACCGCTGCTGTCCGATTGTGATACGCAGCAGGGAGATTGCTCTCCCTGCTACGCACCTGTTTCTCAGGCAGCGTTCAGCTGCCCGGGTTCGCGCTTGGTCAGCTTCAAACCACCGGCATCGACCATCAGCACGAAGGCTTTGACGGTGATGCCGGAGCGGAAGGAACCAGGCTTGCAGTTGCCGAGTTCGGAGAAAGGAAGCAGTGCGTGATGACTGTCGATCAAAACGAGGATCGCATCACCGCGAACGCCTTTCACCTTGCCGGAAACACGCTTGCCAGCCGGATACTGCCGCAGCAGTTCGGGAGAAGGCTCGCCCGCAGGGACTTCGCCTTCTTCCGGCTCCGGATACTCGACCTCGTCATTCAGATTTTCGCTGACGACGAAGGTGGAGCGGTAGCTCCTGTCCTGCCTTTCCGAAACCACCAGGACACGAATCTCGCATCCGTCGGTGAGTTTCTCGAAGGGTGTGACCATCCTTCTTGCAGGAAGGTACGCAGTTTCGCCCGAGTCGAGTTCGAGAACGACTGAGCGTCTGCATTCGTTGCGTCCTACCACTTCTCCGTGGAGGATTTCGCCTAATCTTGTTAGTGCCATTGTAGTAATCTCCATTTTCTCTCCGCGAGCATGTGCGGAGGTTTTCTTTTGAAAAAAACCTGGACAGGGGGCACCACCATCAGTGATAAGCGCCATGAACCAGGCGGCAGCCCGGAGGTCTTGCGACCACCGGGCACCGGGTTAGAGGACTCGACTCAGCTCTTGTCCGAGACCGCCGCAAGGAACTGCAGCAGGTACAGGAAGAAGTTCATGAAGTCGAGGTAGATCGTCATGGTGAGACGCACGGCCGATTCCCACGTATTCACCGACTGGCTGAGCCGGAAGAAATCGAAGATGAAGTAGCCTGCGAAGACCACCATGCCGATCAGGGAGTAGACGATGTTCACCGTCCGCGACATGCGAACGAAGATACCGACGACGCCCGCGATGATCAGACCGAAGAGCCCGAACATCAGGTAGGTGCCCATCCCACTGAAGTCGACGCCGGAGAACATCCCGACGCCGCCAGTGATTGCCATGACACCGGCGGTGCCGGCATAGGCGAGACAGACCGTCTGCCAACCGAGGCGGTCGGCGTAGGCCTGGACGGCCGGTCCGATGAAGAGACCGGAGATGAAGGTCCAGACCATCAGCACGGCCACGCCGACGCCGGGGGAGACCGCAGCGGCGAAGTAGACGGCGATGGTGCCGGCGATGAAGAGAATCGCCAGACCGATGAATGCCCCGAGCGAGCGCACGTTGCGGCCGAGGAAGGTTCCTCCGGCGCCGACCAGCATGCAGCAAGCGAGAAGCATCGCGACTTTGGTGAGAAGGGTGGTTTCAGCCAACATAGATTTCAGTTCCTATGGTTGTGGGCTTGCGCCCGGATGAAAGTAGAGGCAGCCACCGCCATTGGTGACTGCCTCCAGATGCCCAGAGAGATGGTTGTCGTCTTCTACCGGTTAGACCGGCATCAGAACAACACCCATGCCATACGGGCGGTCTTCGGTTTCGGCAGCGGCAGCGACACAGTTGTCGATGCCGACGCCGGTCTCGTTGTCATCGACGACGACCGACACCGGGTTCTCGCGAAAGACCCGGGCAGCCGCCGTAGGAGAACAGCTCCTCAAGGCGCTGAAGAACTTTCCGCGAAGTTCCTTCGCCTTGCGATTGAGCGCGGCCACCGGGGAGCACTTGGCCTGCCGGTAGCAAGCTTCGTGAACCCGATACTCGGGCAATGTGATCACCCGAATCAGAATCCGGCTCTCGTAGTCGCCCGCCTCCCGATACCGCCAGGTGACCGCAGTGACCTCGATGAACGCCTTGGCGTTTCGGTCCCACTGCAGCTGGCCACCCCACGGCGTCAGAGCGAAGCTCTTCACACCGACACAGTAGTACTGACGGAGCACGTCGGTGGTACCGGTGGCACCACCATAGTGTCCGGCGCCCATGCTGTCCTTGCCGGCCTTGGAAGACCAGGTCGAGAGCGGCATGAGCTCCTTGTACTGCCTTTTCAGGTCGCGCCCGCCGGTGCGGATCCAGGGAACGCGAACCAGATCCGCCGAGCCGGTGAAAGTCTCCAGCCAGCCCAGGAAATCCGGTTTACCGTGTCCGACGACGTGCACGGCATAGGTACCGGCCTGCTCATCGAAGCCGATCCGAGCGAAGCGCGCCGGACCTTTGCTGTCGTTGGAGCTGACACAGTCGCCGTAGTCCGCCGAATCGAAGCTGTCTCCGAAGTCGTACGAACAGACATCGCCATCGAAGAAGTCATAGTCTCCTCCGCAGAGCCCCGGACCATTCATGTCGAGGTCGGGACCGCTGGAGTCATTCAGGCTGTCAAACATGACATACCTCCTTCCAGGTTAAGATTGAATCCGACGCTTTTCAGGCGGTCCTGCGACGCGCCCCGCCGAGTTGCGGCACCTTCAGACGCTGGCGAGAGGCCGGCGGGAAGCTGGCGACGTTATCGCCTTCCCCACCATTCTCCTTCCAGCGCGCATAGGCACGACAGTGCTCCTTGACCGAGCACCGCTCGCAGTGGTCTCCCAGGGTGGGCTTGAACCGATTCTTCTCCAGGGCCAATTCGATCTGCCGGATGACATCACGAACGTTCCTGAGGTTGAAATCGACCTTCGCCCGCGAGAACCAGAACTCGCGGTCCGGGTTTTCGGAGTCGCCGAGCAGGCGAACGATGAGCTTGATGGAGCCGAAGAATTCTTCCCGACGCGTCAGGTAGACAACCAGACCAAAGAAGAAGATCTGGTCGACATGCGAGTCGCGCAGTCGGCCGCCGGTTTTCTTGTCGACGACCTGAATGATCTCCGAGCCCCTGTCACCCACCGTCATGGAGACCTCGTCGGGTTTAGCGACGAGTTCCCACCCGGTGACTTCGTCCAGCCAACGGACCAGTTTTTCCCGACGGATGTCGAAAGCCTGCTCGTCTTCCAGTTCATCAGCCACTTGAATGAGCTTCCGAACCTTGGACTCGACTTCGGCCCTCTTCTCCGCCGGCAGTTCAGCCAGCCCTTCTTGCAGAAGGCGCTCCCTGTTGCCCTCGTCGGTCACGGCGGAGCCGTCGTGGGTCAGGTTGCCGACCACCTGCTCATCGCGGAGAGCTGCCTTGGCGGCACCCTCCTTGATCAGCCGGTAGGCGAGCTGGCACATCTGGAAGGTCCGAATATCCGAGTAGGAAATCGAACGCTCCCCGAGGTTGTTGACGGGTTTGAACGGGGGCCTTCCACGGACCGCCTTCCCGTCTTGTACTTGGGATACTTGTGTATTCATGATTTTCTCCAGTTTAGTTTGATGACTTAAATTGGGGTTGTTTCCCCTGTCGACTCTCGAGCATGTCGAGAGCCGACCCGCACCGGACCGCATGCGACCCGGCCCTTCCATGGCTGAGCCTGGAGGCTCGACCACAGATGGGGGATTTAGCCGGCGTACCGAGAAGCACTAACGGGCAACGCAGAGCGAAGAGGCGGCAGCAGCCTCTCCTACTCAGCGTGTTGCGCTAATGCGTGGAACGTCAGCAGTTGCAGAACCCGCCTTCGCGATGAAGACGGTTGAAGGAAGCGACCAGCTCATCGGGGGCGATCTTCACCGTGGACGGAGACGCGATGAAACGCTCCAACATGGTGTTGACCTCCTCCATGGAGTCGATGCGCTGTTCCAGCATCGCCGCGAAGAGGGCGACATCGAGACCAGCCTCGCAGGCTTCAGCGAAAAGGCTCTGGTCGAGCCCATCGGCAAAAGCTGCCAGCAGTTCGGATTGGACCTTCTGAGAGGTTTCCTGGGCAGTGGTGATGTTCGTAGTCATAATCGTTGCTCCTTTTTTGATCGAGAGATACGGTTCGCGACTCCGCATCAAACGACCTGGTTTTTGTTATCGAAACAACTGAGCGCGCTCCGAAAGGTACGTCGAGAACTCGACATAGCTGCCCTTTTCGAAGAGACGCATTTATGGTGCCGACTTTCGCGAATTGCCGACAACTAATTGCAGGTAAACCTGCTACTAGCCAGATGGAAGCCCCGGGGACACTGTGCGTGCCTGGTAAAAGTTCGAATTAGTTTGACTGAGCTGGGTTTGTGGTTTTCTTCAGTCCTGTGTTCCTGGGGGTTTATCTATTTGATAAGTCCACCCTAATAAAAGAAGACTCCTCTTGACAATAGAGGGACATTTTCGGGCGACCCGCAAAAACCTGCAAAACCAGGCAACAAAAGCCTGCCCCCGGGCTGCAAAGCGTTACCCAGCCAGGCATTCAGCCAGGCAATTCATTAAAGGCAGAAGTTACATAAAAGAGTAGTTTTTTCGTAGATCTACGATTAAATCTGATCTCTTAAAAGTTAGCGCGACTTAATTAGTCTCTCATAATCTATATTTATGGCATTTCCGAAGCAGCCCCAGAGCTAATGCCACCCTTGCGGAAAGAGCCAAAGAAATCAGCTGGAGATCTAATTACTACTAGATTAAATGCTTAGCGAGAGTTCGCTAGTTTGCGGCGAGAGAAGAATCTCCAGATTTCCTGGGCACCATCGAAATCTTTACAAGTGCTCCCGAACTTCCTGGAAGACAGCTCTTTCTTGCTGCCAGGCCAACCATGACCGCCTTCCTCCACAGCCATGAGCACCACCTCCGATTGCCCGGCACAATCACGATATTGAACCCAGCGAACCCTGGTGCTATCGGTCGGATCGAGGTCAGGCAGCAAACCTTGCTCATAGCGACCGGCACATTTATTGGCTTTGACCCAGAAGTCCACTGCCTGAGAAGCCGATACGACTCGCCCGAGACCGTGCTTCAGCTTACCCGGGTCAATGGCGCCACCTTCGTAGGGGACAATCGGGTCTTTCATGCCGACAACAAACAAAACCGATACCGGTGCCAGGGGCTTTCGTTTGTGATAAACGATTTCAGGCAGAGTCGCCGAAACGGAAGCCACCGCCGTTATTTTATTCGGCCTGTTGACCGCAAGAGACTGGCAGAAAAAGCCGCCGTCACCAAGACCACAGGCATAGACTCTCTTAGTGTCGATGTTCCATTTGATCTCCAGGCGATCAACCAGTTTTTCTACAAAGCCGATGTCGTCATAGAGATGAGCCCAACTACCTTTTCGTCCGTCATTCCAGACACCCTTGACCGCTTCCGGATAGACGACAATAAACGCTCCGCCATCGGATATAGTGTTGAATCCGGTGATTTCACTGATCTCGGCAGCATCCTGGTCTCGATCATGAAACACCATCACCAGAGGCACAGGCCGCCCCGGATCATAACTTGCCGGAGCGTGGATAAAATACTTCCGCTTCACCCCTTCATGCACCATTTCCCTGGCGATCAAATTATCGACATCGGCAGCCCGGGCGGCACGAATTGAAAATGAACCGAGAGAGAGGAACAGGACTACCACCAGAAAAGCGACCAATGACAGAATCCGTCCCATTGGCTATTTCTGGCTTAAAAGCAAGTTGTTGAAGAACGTCAACAGTTCATTGTGATACATGAACACTGACAGAACCACGGTAAATCCGGCGATTATGCAAAGCCCCGCCCGAAAGAAACGCCAGTAGCCCAGGTCGAACTTTCTTGATTTACTGGCGGCATTTACCACCACCGACTTCGGGGCTTCCGCCCTTTCATCGACTGAAAGATCTTTTTTTTCATCCGGTTGCAGATTCGGCGGGATCTCCATATTCCCCGTCTGACGAATGGCATCCTGGGGATGAGGATCTATCAAACCTTCCGGACTCTCGGGCAGATCCGGCAAAAGTGGAACGATCTTTTCCACCTTGATCCAGAGTGACTGATTCACGTCGGCTACATGCTTTCGCATCGGATCGAGAATGGCATAGTTTCCTTCAGAAACAGACAGGAGCCTGCGCACGGCCTCGTATCCGCTCTCACCGGTCGGCACAATTTTGCCTCCGACGATATAGCCGCCCTGGGAGAAACCGATTCTTCCCTGTAAATCCGAGTTGTTGTCATTAATCCTAAGAACCGGCGTTTTCACCGACTTTATCTCAGCGCATGTCCGAAGGATATCGTCTATTCCTTCATCCGCAGTTATCTTGCCTTCAATGATTACGTCCACGATAACCTCGACAAATTCAGGACCGCCGGTGCCTTAATGCTAGACCTGATTACAGCAAATCGTAACTAACAACCTATGGCTCAGGCACTCTAGTCTAGCAGATATCCCCGGGGAATGGTGGCACCGAACACTGGCACAATACCAACCGGATACCGAGCAGGGAAGCGCAGATTTACTTACGAAAGTGCGGTAAAATTTGCCACTATGAAAAAGCGCATTATGTGTGTGTTTGGAACCAGACCAGAAGCTGTCAAGCTATCACCTGTGGTCCGAGCCCTCGAAAAATCAGAACTCCTGCAACCCGTAGTGGTGCTCACAGCTCAACATCGAGAGATGTTGGATCAAATGTTGAAGTGGTTCCAGGTAAAACCGGACCACGACCTCAATGTGATGCGACACGGACAGAGTCTGGCCGAATTGACCGCAAGAGTTTTACAGGGCATGGATGAACTTTTATCAGAAGCGAAGCCGGACATGCTCCTGGTTCAGGGTGACACCATAACAGTCATGGCAGCCTCTCTGGCCGCCTTCTATCACAAGGTTCCGGTCGGCCATGTGGAAGCAGGCTTGCGAACGGAAGATCGCTACAATCCCTTTCCAGAAGAGATGTCCAGGCGCCAGACCAGCAGGCTGGCCACTTTGCACTTCGCGCCCACAACCCTGGCTGTCGAGAATCTCAAAACAGAAAACATTACCGAGAATGTTTATTTGACCGGCAATACGGTGATAGATGCCCTGGTCGACACCTCAGCCAGACTCGATTCACTCGAATTGGACCAAACTCTGTTCGGCAGAGCCGATTTCGATAAGTACAAAGTGCTCCTTGTTACCGCCCACAGAAGGGAGAACTGGGGAGATTCCATGGAGCAGATTGCCCTGGGATTGAAAGCAATAGCCGACAAATACGAAGATGTACAGATTCTCTATCCGATTCACAAGAATCCGATTGTTCGTGAATCTATAGCACCGATTTTTGAGGGACATCCGCGCCTCATCAACGTAGAACCCCTGGACTATGTGCCTTTTGTCTATGCTATGCGCAAAAGCTTCTTCATTCTCACTGACTCCGGCGGTATCCAAGAGGAAGCCCCATCCCTGGGCAAACCGGTACTGGTGATGCGCACCAACACCGAAAGACCCGAAGCGATTCAAGCCGGCACCGCCAAACTGGTAGGCGTCACAGCCGATGGCATCTTCCAAGGAGCCTCCCGACTGATTGACAACCAGGACGAATACCGGGGCATGGCAAAAGCGGCAAATCCCTTCGGAGACGGCTCAGCAGCCAGTAAAATCGTCCAGGTTATCGAAAAACACTTCGCGAACTCCTGACCTGCTAAAAGGTCAACTGTTTCCTAACTGTTAAGAATGCAAAGGATCTATCAGTAAAGCGATATTATGGTCAGATTGCTTCTGGGATAGAGGAGCACTACAAGTCTCTTGAGAGGCTTGAGTTCAGCCTGTGACCTTAGCGAAAGGAGAGAGAAGGTGAGCACCATGACTACAAAAACTGAAGCCCGCCCATATAGCGCGTTTCTCGAAGACGAGCATTTTGACCTCAGAGAATCGATAAGGGATTTCGCCACCAAAGAGATCGCCCCCCGGTCACAACAGGTTGACAGAGAAGCCAAATTTCCGAGAGAGACATTCGACAAACTGGGAGAGCTAGGTTATCTAGGTCTGCCGATTGATGAAGAATACGGCGGCGCCGGCATGGATTACAGAAGCTATGTAATCGCCGTTGAAGAGATAGGCAGAGCCTGTGGTTCTACAGGTTTGAGCTATGCCGCCCACGTATCTCTGGGCACCAACCCCATTAAACTCTTCGGCACCAAAGCCCAGAAAGAGAAATACTTGCCCAAGTTGACAGCCGGTGAATACATCGGTTGCTGGGCCCTCACCGAACCGGGCACCGGATCCGATGCCTCGGCTCAAAGCACCACAGCCCGTCTCGATGGAGACCACTGGGTTCTGAACGGCACCAAACAATTCATCACCAATGCCACCGATGCCCATGTTTCAATCATCATGGCTATGACTGACAAAGCTCAGGGCAGTAGAGGAATCTCCGCTTTCATCGTAGAGAAAGATACTCCTGGATTCTTTGTCAGCAAAGTCGAGAAGAAAATGGGCATGAGAGGCTCTCCCACAGCCAGTCTCACCATGGAAGATTGCAAGATTCCGAAGGAGAATATCATCGGCCTCGAAGGCGAAGGATATAAACAAGCCCTCACCACCCTCGAAGGCGGCAGGCTCTCCATCGGCGCCCTCGCTCTCGGTATCGGGCAGGCGGCATTCGACGCAGCCCTGGCCTATGCAAACCAGCGAGAGGCTTTTGGCAAACCAATAGGCAAGTTCCAGTTCATTCAGGGCTACCTTGCCGACATGTCGACCCAGCTCGAAGCGGCACGACTGATGCTCTATCATGCAGCCTACCTGAAGGACCACGGCAAACGCGTCACCCTCGAAGGCTCCCAGGCCAAACTCTACGCTTCTGAAGTGGCCTCCGATGTTTGCAACAAATCCGTCCAGATTCATGGCGGCTATGGCTATATCGAGGATTTCCCGGCAGAGCGCTACTTGAGAGACGCCAAGCTTTGCGAAATCGGAGAAGGCACCTCAGAGATCCAGAAACTGGTGATCGCAAAACAACTCGGTCTATAAATCGATTTAGATTGATCAGAAAGGCACTGCCCGGGCGGTGCCTTTTTGCTACCCTTAACTCATGAAAAGAATAATTTTTGCTGCCCAACCCCTTGGTCCGCTAGGAGAAGGCAAAGGCGGAGGAGTCGAGAGTACCTTGCTCTCTCTGGCTGCCGGTCTTAGCGCCAGGGGACATGCAATTTCAATAGTGGCCCCCAGGGGGTCGCGGCTCTCGGGATTGACGGGCGCGGTTAAATGTATCGAGGTTGACGGCACTTATCCGGAGAATCTTCTCAATCTAGATGATCCTGATTCGATATCAATCGAGAAGGAAAGCGTTCTTACTGCGATGTGGAGAGCGATAGCAGGGCTTGAGAAAGACCATGATCTGGTTATCAATTTCGCCTACGACTATCTCGGCTTCTATCTGAGCCATTTCTTCTCCATCCCGGTGTATCACATACTTAGCCTGGCATCTTGCTCTTCGATGATTGATAAAGAGATCGAAGCGATACTGGAGAAAAAACCTGGAACGGTCGGTGTTCACAGTCGCTCCCAGGCAGATTCTTATCGCTTTGCCCCAAAATTGACAATTATAGGCAACGGGGTCGATACCGAATTTTTCCGCTTTAGAAAATGCGCCGAAAATGCTTTTCTATATGCCGGCAGAATCTCGCCGGAGAAGCAGATTGAGCACGCCCTGGAAGCAGCAAAGAAGATAAAACAACCCCTGAGAATCATCGGCAGAGTGCAAGATCAAGACTACTTCCGAAGGCTCGCAAAAGACTATGAGGATCTCGACTATGGCGGTTTTTTATCCGCCGATGCTCTTGTAGAGGAGATTGGCAGAGCGCGAGCTTTGTTAATTACCTCCAGGGCTTTAGAGACCTACTGTCTTGCCGCAGCAGAAGCCCAGGCCTGTGGTGTACCTGTGGTGGCATACGCAAGGGGTTCACTTGGTGAAGTTGTCGATCAGAACAGAACCGGTTATCTAGTGGAGCCGGACAATGTGGAAGCCCTTTCAGAAGCGTTACTCAAAACCGAAAATCTAGATAGAAAAAACTGTCGAGATTTTGCCAGCAAGAAGCTCTCACTCAAATCTTTCACAGATAGAGTTGAAGCCTGGATAAACTAGCGCAACCTGTAAAATAAGCTTTGATCTTATAAAGGCTCGCTTGCCGACCAGAAACAACAGCAACTATAAGCGACTGTTCACCGTATTCAATATCACTATATAACCAGGCGATTCTTGCCAACCCGCCCCAGATATCAAGATTGAACAGGCCTATCAAAAGAGGCTTTCTTCAAGTGTACTTTTTTACAGACTGCTGGAGTTTAACTTCACCTGCCCTATAAGCACTAACAACCGAGCAAACCTATGAAAGCCAGAATCGCTCTTCCGGTTCTACTTCTTGTTTTCGGCCTGGCCTCCGCCTCGAGCGCCCAGGACGCACAATTCGTTCCCGCTGATGACGTATTTATGACCGAAGAGTTCAAGGTCGACCTGACCGACAAGCTCAAAGAAGCGGCCCGCGAAAACAAGCCAGCGGTGA
Source organism: Candidatus Obscuribacterales bacterium (assembly GCA_020634035.1). Lineage (GTDB taxonomy): Bacteria > Cyanobacteriota > Vampirovibrionia > Obscuribacterales > Obscuribacteraceae > RI-106. The sequence continues at coordinate 402,730 of JACKCM010000001.1, forward strand.
TTCTCTTCGGTAAACCGGACAATCCGGATCTTGGACAGCTCTACCAAGAGCTGCAAGAAAAGAGTTACGAGAGCCGAGACTCTCTAATTCTTGTAATCGACCCTGATCTGGAAGGCAAAGACTCGCCGCTTCGCAAATACATCGACGAAGAACTGCAGTCGAAACGAGGTCTGAATACAGCCGTCTTTCCGCTGAAGATCAAAAAAGACGGCAATCTGGAGCTTGGTCAACCCAGCTTCAACCAGTGGGGCTATCGCGCCGGTATCGCCGACGATATCACTCGCAATGTCCATTCACTAGTGGGCGCTTCTCTAACACCATCTGCGGCGACCACATCCACAGCGAATCCGCAGCAATCGGGTCAACTTCAACCCAATCTGAAACGTACTATTGCAGCGGCCCGACAGGATTTGGAGACAGCTGCCGCCAACCGCGGACTCGATCTGAAGCGCATCAAAGTGAGAATGGACGAACTGGAGGCTCGCAAGACAAAACACTCTTTGAACGACGACCAGATTGTCGCTGTCTACGAAGCCGTGACCAGAATGTTGACCGTGACCGCAACAGGAACCAGCAAACAGTTCGATGCCACCCAGGTGAACACCCTGGCGGAGCTCACTCTTCACAATCTGGCCAGACCAAGAAGCATTGACCAGGGCAATCACCCCACCTGCAATGTCACTACTCTGGAAGTCTACATGGCGGCTCGTCATCCCGATATCTATGCAGACCTGGTAGCTCAGGTAGCAATTTCGGGCAGCTATCTAACCTCCTCGCAAGAACGTATCAGCCCGCCGACAACCGCCCTGGCTCCCGGTCTGGACGAGATGGCCTTCGATATCGACGCGCCCCCATCCAACAAACGCAACCATGCCAGTCAACTGGTGCAAATGACCCTGGTCAATGGTGTGTATGAGACTGGACGCTATCACGAAAAGCAGGACAGCAAAGGCAACAAGCTCGATCGCACAGGTTGGCGCTACATTGTCGGACCACCGGTCAAAACCTACTTTCGCGTGGGCAATCAATGGGCCTATTCCACTGACGAAGATCAATTGCTGGATGAGAACAGCAAACCGGTTATTGGCAGAGACGGCAAAGCTGTCAGAAGCCCGAATCTCATCGGTGATGACATTCTAGAAGCATCAGATATGGTGCTTGGCTATAAAATGCCTTATTTAGATGCCCCTTATCAGATCACCGGCCAGCCCTGGGTATACGACCTTCCCACCGCCAGCCGTTTGCTCAAATTCAAAGCCGACGGCAAGCTGCCTCTGGGGGTACATACCATGGGCGGCATCCATGTCCAGACCATCCATGATGTGGTAGAGAAGAACGGCACCTGCTGGGTCTTAATCGATAATCAAAGGGGAGAAAAAGACGACGGCTGGATCACCCTCGACACCCTGCATAAGACACAGAAATCGATGAACTATCAGTTCACTCCAGTGAAACAGATCCCCTGAGCGGAGGCGAACGTGCTTTTAAGAAGAGCCGGGCAGGGATGCCTGATCTTCTTTTTTATCCTGCTCTATTCATACATATAGTATCCAAGCGGCAGCGAAGTCGAAATCAAAAGGTCTTTTAGTCTTTTCGGACTTTTTCTAGAGCAAATTACAGAGGAGTATCGGTGAAAAACACCGAGAATAGGAAATCTAGACAGGGTAAAACCAGCCTTTGAAAGAGGCGAGTGAGTTTGGATTGTTCTGTCCAGGCTGGTTTTACCCTGTTCCCCAGGCTCTGCGAAACTCTTCTTGCCAGGGATGATTTGACGAGAGCTTGAGGGAGATTCGCCGAACCGACTCGGTTACGAGAACACCCACTTTAATTAGCTGGAGACGGACAGTTTCGATGGTCGAATTTTTGAGCCCTGCTTTCATTTTCAGCTTCCAGAGAAGAATGTAGGCGAAGGTATGCAGCAAAAGACGTAGTTGATTTGCGTTGAATTCCTGACAGCTAGTGCGATCACAACGCAGATAGTTTTTGAGGTCTTTGATCCAGTTTTCACATTGAGCCCGCTGACAGTATTTCTCGTAGATTTTTGCAGGTCTGTTTCTGCTCGAATTAGTTACAACGTAGCGGATATCAGCTTTTTCGGAATTGCGTTCGACTTTGCAGATGATTCTGCGTGCATGAGACCACTCTTTCGCCTGGTATGGAAATTCTGTGTATTTGCGGATGTAGACTTGCTCGGCTTCGAAATTTTCTTGCATGCGTCCCTGTTCTTTCGTTTCGAACCGTGTGCGTTCCTCGTTCTGGCGCCAGGTCAGGGCGTTTTCAGGTTCAAGCTGGGAACACTCGTTGTACAGGTTCTCTACAGATTGAACAAATTGCTTTGATTTGCTTTTCAGGGAATTGTTTCCGGCAATGGCAATGTAGTAGGTGATGTGGTTTTGCTCGCAATAGTTGTAGATATCGGGAGCGGCAAATGCGGCGTCTGCAGTGAGTTCTATTCGAATTCCGGGCCAGCGTCTGCGAAGTTCCTCAACCACAGGCCCTAGCATTCGCAACGTCCCGTCGTACCTTCCAGCATTGCCTGCTCGCAGCAAAGCAGCCAGAGGAAAGCCATCTTCGGTAAAAATGAAAAGTGGCGTGAAGCATGCGGTTCCGTAGAAGCCGTTGTAGAAAGAGAGTTGCTGGTAGCCATGGACTTCATCGCAGGTTGTATCGATGGCAAGTTTCAGAACCTTTGGTCGTTTCTTTGCCTGCTTGATGAATGCGGTGACTAAGAGTTTCTGCAAAGCTCCCAATCCAGCTTCGTCTACAGAGTTCTCCCAGCGGGAGAGTGTGGGTTGAGATGCGAGTGAAGCCTGATCTTTAGGCATGATTCCGACCGATAGCTTGTGCATGCTGTCATTTTTGAGCCTGGCAGCATCGTTGCAATCTTCGTAGCCAGCAGCGATTCCGTAGATTCTCTGGCGCAGTAAATTTAGTATGGGGTGTCGTAGTAGATCTGGTCTTCTCTGGTCGCCAAAGCAGTACTGAGCCATTTCTGTTAACTCTAGCTCTTGATCGACATTTCGAAGAAGTAGCAGTCCTCCGTCGCTTGAGATCTGCCCACCGTCAAAGTTTGCTCGAATTAACTTCCCGACCCCTAAATCCAGGGTCATTTGGCCTTGTTCTGTTGCGCCTGCTGTTTTACACTGTGTCAAATCAAAAGCCTCGTTCTTTGCTGATATCTGGTTTGTGGTGAATTCAGATTCTGAGCCAAATGACAGGGCTTTTGTGCTTTTTGAAAATTAGATTAGTGTCACTCCCGTGAATAATTACGGTTATTGGTTTTCACTATATGCCTTAGTATTTTTCAAAAGAAGAAAGAAAGGCTGAATCAAATTCAGCCCGGCAGGCAGGTCCGGGTTGCTTACGTGGCTTTGACACCAGCAAGCAAACCGGTCCAACTCAGCTATTCAAGCTATTCAGCTTTCAGATTCTTCTTCTGAGGCAGTTTGCGGCAGAACAATTTCCTCTCCGATCTTCCTCATCATCTGGACTTCCAGAGCCTGATCTAGATCAGGTTCATCGACGATTCCATCGGACCGACGACTGAGCAGCATCATGAGCTCAAAATTGGCAAGGAGATCGCTCATGATTTCCGGCTCTTCATAGGTAAGAGCTGTCCTGGAAGGCAGGATTCCGTGGAAAGGCTGGTGAGATATGATTTCTTCAGTTCCCGAGATATCTGCGAACTTGTTGTCCCCTGCCAGAGCCCCGAGGAAGTGCTCAGAACCGAGGCTTTCTTTGAATCTATCCTTCAATGCCTTCAAAGCTTCTTCATCCAGGAGTGGATTAAGAATAGGCATGCCAGATAGATCCAGGTCAGGACTGATCTCAGCCCCGGCCTGAGCATTCTGCCGGTGATCATCCAAGATAGCTTCAAGGATAGGGTTCGCGTCGTCCTTTGGCTCGATGGAAGCAAGGAATTTGACTGGAGAAACGGGGGACTTCTTAGAAGAATCAGTCATGGATTTCTCTCCTCTTAAAATGTGCTTGCACCATGCATGCACATAATGCTGCCCATGGGACACGGACAGTAGAATGCACATCCTGGACTCTCACAGAGCCAGGTACGGTATCGATTACCAGCATGGATACACCGGAGAAGAGACTGAAATCAGGCTGTGTGAGATGGTTGCGGTGGAAATTGCTCCTGGTTATTTCGCGATTGAGAAATTCAATAGATACCCAGAACCTAGCGGAAGTTTTCTTTCAAAAACAGCCTCAGATGGTGAGAATACGTGAAAACTGCTCTATCACAGCTTCTTCGAGCGGTAACGTTGCGGTCATCTGTGCTTCAAAACTGAGTGCGCCTGCACGAGCGGTCACGATTCTGTCACCTCATACATTAAACCGCGCGATAGCTGGCCTCTGATCTAATCTAAGCTTTGGATATTGTGCTCGTTACAGAGATGAAAAGCCTAAACCCTTTTGCATATTGCCATTACGTCTGTTGTTAAGTAATCAGAGACAATTGTCAAGAAGATCCTGTAACAGAAAAATCTTTGAAGAGATCATGAAAGACCCTTAGGTTGAAGACACCACTCCTTCAATTTCCATAAGAGCGATTTATCACCGAAACAACCACTGAGCTGCAGCCAGAATAACTTCCTCCCGGGCCAATCCGCTCGGCAGGAATTGTTGCAGCTCTTCTTTTGGTTTCGGCGAGAAGGAGAATGGCATTTCCAATCTAACTGAAAGGCGAAAGGAATCAGCTATGTCCGGTCAAACCCAACACCCCTTCACCCTGCACGTCAACGACAGCCCCCGGCTCTCCGTCGCCCGGAGAGGACTGCGGCTCGTCGCCGATAACGGTCAGGTGGAAGACCCCTTCTACAAGGGCGTGATCACCCTGGCGGACCTGATTATCTCTGAGAGCAAACGGATCCGCTCCACTCCCTGCCACAGCGGACTCGACGTCAAGGTCGAGATCCCGGCGATCTACAGCGAGGATCAAAAAGGCGAAGCCTTCAAGATGCTCGAGCGCCGGGGCTACGCCGTGGCACCGACCACCATCCACGGTCCGACCCGGTCGATCTGGCTCACTGTCCCTCTGGACTGAGAGCTCTCTTCTCTTCTAACAAAACGAAAGGAAATCGCCTATGAGCGATAACACGCAAGGGGCAGCGAAGGCGATCTTCTTCGCCTGCGGAAACGACCTCATCGACTGCCGCATGGCAGCCGAGCAGGAAATTCCCCAGGCAGGAAGCACCATCGAACTGCCCCGGCGCAACCTCCACAAGCGGTCCACCAGCGCAAGACCTCCCGAAGGAAGCCCGGAGAACGGAACTTCCACCTATCGGGTGGTCTCGATAACCGCTTTCGGAGCGGGCTGGGACGGTCTCAACCGAGTCGTCGACGACCGCCTCTGGGAGGAAGGAGAGTGCACTGACCACGATTGGTGCGACCTCTTCGACTCCTATACCCTCGCCTCCTATCTCAAACTCGACACGTCTTTCGAGCATATGCCCGACGACGCCATCATCATCGAAGTCGAGCTGATGCACTGAGGTAGCGAACCAGCGAACCAGCGAACCGGCGAACCAGCGAACAGCGAGGCGCCGAAGCCGAAGCCGGTCGGGCACAAACATGCGTCCGACCGACTTCTCTCTTTTTTGAAATAGCTTATGCTATCTCTTATAGTAGTACCAGATTTAAAAGAGAGAGAGAAGTGGAGCCGGGCTCCACCTCTCTCTGCCTAAACTATCGGCTCAGGTGATTCAGGCCGGCTTGATCTCAGCGGGATAGCGCTCGATTACTTCGCCTTCCGGCCACCAGCGCGGACGCACGTTGATATAGGCACCATCGATGCTCTCGATGAAACCATAACGCTGAGGCTTGCGATCTCCCCAGGAGATAGCAGTCTTGTAGCCTAGAAACTCGACTCGGTCTCCGACCCGATATCCCTTCTTTCCGTTGGAAGCCATGTTTTTGGTCCTTGCTCTGGGAGTCTTCTTAGCCCTGACAGCATTGCCGGGAGCGGTCATGGTCAGCGGATCAAGCAATCGCTTCAGTTCCGCTTCCGCCATACCGGTCTCCCTCAACGCCACAGCCAACACGGACTCGCCGGTTTGCGATACGATTTTGGCAATAGCCGCCGCCCTGTCATAGCCGATGACCGGATTGAGAGCGGTAGCCAGAGCATTGTTGCGCTCCACGCCGGAAAGACCCTTCGGGTTGGGCTCGATACCATCGATGCACTTCTGCCGCATGTTATCTGCAGAGACGGCAAGAAGCTTGATTGCCTGGAGCAAATTGAATGCCACCACAGGGAGGGTGGCATTGAGCTCGAAACTGCCTGATTGAGCGGCATAGGCGATGACCGTATCGGCACCGAGTACCTGCAACGCAGCCATATGAGCCGACTCGAGAATCACCGGATTGACTTTGCCGGGCATGATCGAAGAGCCGGGCTGTACAGCCGGAATCGAAATTTCGGAAAGACCACTGGAAGGCCCACTGGACATCCAGCGCAAATCGTTGACGATCTTGATATAAGCAAGAGCGAGGGTGCGAAGGGTTGCACTGAACGCCACCACATCGTCGATGGTCGCCTGGGAGCGGAAGTGGTTTTCGGATTCTTCCACGGCGATTCCAAGAAACTGAGAAATTTCGGCACAGACGTCACTGCCGAAACCGACGGCAGAGTTGACTCCGGTACCAACGGCAGTACCACCGATTGCAAGATAATGCAGTCTCTCGGCGGTCTGATCGATGGAGCGAGCAGCCTGTCCGATCTGGGCGGCATAGCCAGAAAACTCCTGACCGAGCCGAATCGGAACCGCATCCTGGTGGTGGGTCCGACCATTCTTGACGATGTCGGCAAATGCCTCCGCCTTGCTTGCCAAAGCCTCTTCCAGAGCAGCCAGGGCAGGCAGCAATAGACTTCTGCTCAGAACAAGCGCACTCAGATGAAGCGCTGTCGGGATTACGTCGTTGGAGGACTGACCGAGATTGACATGATCGTTGGGATGGAGAACGTCCCGATCATCGGGGTCTTCGCGCATAATCAAACGCGCCCGACGAGCCAGAACCTCGTTCATATTGGTATTGGTCGAGGTGCCGGACCCGGTCTGAAAAACATCGACCACAAACTGATCATAGAACCGCCCGGCAATGACTTCTCTGGCGGCTTTGACTATGGCACCGGCTTTCTTTCGAGAAAGAGAGCCGTTTCGAGCATTGACTCGGGCAGCGCAGAGCTTGATCAAAGCCAGGGCGCTGATAAACTCTGGTGCCAGTCTCAAATCACTGATGGGGAAGTTCTGCACGGCTCGCTGGGTGCTTGCTCCATAGAGCGCACCGGCGGGTACAGACACCTCTCCCATCGAGTCTCTTTCTACTCTGGTAAGGCTACTTTTCATAACAGTTATGCTCCAACCTGATGTTGAATTGAAAAGCTGTCTAGATCCCGGAAACGCAAAGCTCAAACTCGACTGGGTAGCACTCATATCCTGGCGATAGTCAGGAAAAAGTGATCGAGAAGTGTTTGAGTCAAGAAACTGGGTTAGGTTAACAGCTAAAAATAGAGGGGTGAAAGTCTGCTAAAAACTTAGATATTAAGAGCGTCCGATTTCAAGCAGATTCATTTGCAGAATACTTAAGCATCGATTATTTTAGGTGTGCCCCTTTTGTTTCGAACCGGCATGGGCAAGGACCAAACAGACAGCAATATTGTCAACATAAAGATAACCCCAGTCGATAGCACAGCTAGTGAACCACATGACAAACCAGGACAAGAGCTCTGAGCTATCCGTCGATTATCGCTTGAAATCCATGGTTATGGCCCGGATCCTGGCCGAGTTAACCGTATTTTTTATCCTTCTTGCACTGCCACTGGTGGCATTTCTACAGGGCTGGTTCGCCTCTATGGAACAAGCCTGGATCATCGTGCTCTTCGTACTCGCCCTGCTAAGTGCAGCCATGATACCGGTCTACGGATTCATTACCTGGAGGGTTCGAGTCACCGAAACAGGCTTGGTCACCCGCTCTATATTTCAAACCCAGACCCGCGACTGGCGAACTATAAAAGGCATCAGTCGCCGCAGCAACTTCAACTGGCAGAGATATGTGGTGGAGAGCGAAGATGGCGACATCGTCTTTCCGATATGGCTCAAAGACGTCGACAAGCTGGTTTTGACGATCAAAAGCAGGCTTCCCCAGGGTGTAGGTCTGCCCAGCCCCTTTCGTAGATTCTCGCAGGATCCTATCTCTCTGGTTTTTCAGATCGGGCAAGCATTAATGGGCATAGCCCTGACCATCATATTCTGGGTATTCTTCCTGCAATTAAGCAGCGACCAGGTTACTAGTAAATCAGACATGATTATATTGCTGGCATTCTGCCTGGCTCTGACCGGATGCATACTATGGAGAACTTTCATCATCCTGTTGATGCCCAGATGCATCCAGCTCACTGAGTCATTCTTGAGAGTTGAAACTCTCTTCTTCTCTAAAGAATACGCCTGGGACGAGATCAGAAAAGTAACCGAGTCGATTCCGCTTTTACCGGAAGGTTTCGTTATCAAAACAGGAAGACAGAATTTTTTGATCGGCAGCGGCATGGATGCTGCAGACGAGCTTCTAGCCACCATCAGGAAGAAAATTCCGGCTGAAATCGCCGTAAAGAACAAAGAAAAGTGACACTGTAGCCGATATCACTATTTGATTTTATGCATCAGCTCGAAGAAATCATGAATCATCTTGCGATGTAGTTCAAAAGCAATATTTTCAGGCAGCTCTTCTTTTCGAAAAGCAGCTACATCACTGGCATCGTCACCGGCTTTCATTTCGCCCCGGGCCTGCCGAGCCAGGTAAAAAAGAATCAGAACGTTGATGCCACGCCCCGGGGTGGTGGCACCCAGCAAGCGATTGATCTCGATTTCCAGTCCGGTCTCTTCGAAAACCTCTCGCGCTGCCGACTGCTCAGGGTGCTCGGAAGCCTCCATGAAACCTCCGGGAAGACACCAGTTACCGATGAAAGGCTCAAACTTTCGCTTTACAAGGACCAGACCGCCATTCAAAGGGACCAGCGTAGCAGTGACCGGCTTGGGGTTGTCCCAGTGCACAAATTCGCAGGAAGGGCAGGCCTGCCTGACTTTGCCACCTATCGGGATGGCTTTCAATTTGGTGGCGCAAAGCGGACAACTTTTCAAAACATTCTGTCTCGAACTGGAGCGGCTCTCAGAGCAACTCAAAAAATTGTACCAAGTGATACCGCGTAAGTATCTATGACTATTTAAGCACGAACGACCTGAAACCAATCAGGCGTTCATTTTACAGACGCAAAATTTTTTACCGGGGTTGCAAAGACCACCCTATCGACTACAGGTATAGACCGGACCCCTGCTTGGCAACAAAAGGATGCCAACAGACAGGTCCGATAACAAGCGCATATCCGGTTGAAATCCACCGATCTGCTGTTAATATGTCATTCGAACTCTCTTTACCACCACAAAAGACAACCACCTCGATTCGAGGCTAGTCAGGTAGGAATCTCTAATGAAAGCCGAGTCCCTCAGCCAGAAGTCCGTATCTCTGGAGCGGATAAAACCGACCGAACTGAGAATGATCAAAGCCAGCGAGAAAGTGCTTGAATCCTCCCACTGCTCCGGAGGGGTCTGCCAGATGAACTGGAAGCCACCGGCAAGAAAAAAAGAGACTGGCGAAGAGCAGAAGAAGTAAATTGCTTGTTGTTACTTCTTTAGAAGTCTAAGCATCCTCTCCCTATCCTCTACACAAAGTTGTGATCTTTCGGGATGCGCTACCCTCGCACATCTATGAATCGACTGCGGAAGCAGGTGTCTATTCGAAGTCGACACCCTGAACATGATCAAGCATTTAGGCTTCTCTCTTGAAGCGAGAGATCTAGAGCTTTTAGCATCTGGTGTTCTTTGACTTTTTGTTTTCTGTAACGACTTACTGAACCAGGTCTGTTTCACCATTCACCCATAATCGTTCCCTGTTCGTGCGGGCTAGAGGATGCCGGAGCTACAATCATGGCACGAAATACTTCACGCGGGCGTACGTTGCTTTCTCTCGCCGTCACTCTGCCCATAGCAGTGCTGGCCGGCTACGTCATTCTGGAAGTCTTCATCAACTACGTGATGGGATTCCTGACTGGCAGCAGCGCCCTGGACGACTTGATGGTCGGTCATGCTTACTTGATCGCCTCGTTTTTGCTTGGCTTGATTCTCACCGTCCTCAACTGGAGGAAGGTGGACGCACTCATAGCCAGGTACGGCATACCGGGAATTGTCAGCGCAGACGACGGCAATCCCGCCGATGCGAAGAAGAAAGCGGCTCCCGAGCCGGATGTTTCGATCTCGCTTTTCGTCACGGTGAAGAACCGCGACAAATTCGAGCAACGCAAAGTGTTCGCCGGTCGATTCGCAATTGAACGACTGAGAGAGACCCTGCAGAACAAGGGAAAAACCAAAGTCATCCTCACTGCGGCAAACGGAACCAAACTGGTTATCGCCAGAGCGGATCAATATGCCCTGTCCCACGACCTTGATCCGGACTCTCTCTTTATCAAACTGATTCGCAACGGCAAAGTCGTTTTTCACCTGGAGACAATCACAGGCGAACAGGGTCGCTATGTCTCCGACAGCGAGAGACGAAGAGCAACCTGCAACTTCCGACTGGTGCACCTGAGTACCGGCGGACCCCAGATTGGCACCCTGCAATTCTTCGGCATCGAAAAGAACATGAGAAAGCTGTTTTTCTCATGAGCTTTGCGAAGAACGAAAGAAAAGGAGGGACGAAAACTTCGATACCACGAAATCTTTTGCTGCCCCGAACCCAGTACTGAAAGCTCTCTCAGGCGGGGCAAACTTCACCGAAACCAGACGGAGTGGAATCAATCGCATTTCACTCCGTCCCAAAGGAATTCGCTAGCCCCGACCCCCATGTTTCCGATTTGGAAGTGTTCGGGTTCGGGGCTATGCCTTCTTTATCAGTTCTTACTATCTTTTATAATATTATTTTTTGTTCGAAGCAGAATTCGAGCTGTACCGCCACTGAAGAAAATAGTTTTCCGATTGCCTCTTCGACTCTACCGATGGCTTACCTGAGCTTTAGCAGAGAACTGACTCAGCCCTAAATCCAAACCAGTCATGTATCCCCTGGAAGAGCAAAAATCAGATTGGCTGGTTCTCATAAAAAGCTGGCCTAACTAAGAGAACAACAGATTCTGAATATCATGAGCCTGTTGTTAAGATGCTCTTTAAATCTATTGGCTCATGAGCACATATTTCGTAGGCTCAGGTACTTCTTGTCAACCGACTAACTTTTCAAAACAGCATCACCAAAACCCTTTCCAGACCTCGACTTCCATCAAACCCGCCGACCTATCCTGTGGGTCCGTTGTCTGCGGATCGCACCGGAGCGGGTGAATTCAGCCGGTTGACAGAAATCTTCCTATCTCGAGTTTCCCGAAGCGTCCCCGACGCTTCAATGGCTGTTTTGGCTAAATCGGAGCTTGCCTTGAGAAAGCAAGTTTCAACTTACTCCCACTGGAGAACCTAATGCAAAGCTCAAACAAATCGAAGCTTCCGTCGAATCCGTTCCTCAAGGTGCTGATGATCATCTTCGCCATCACCGTCATGCCGATCTACGAGTACGGCAAGAAGGTCAGCGGCGAAGCCTACAAGGGGATCATGCGTGGTCTCTTCAACATGGTCATCGCCCTGCCGCTCTCCTTCCTCGGGTCTTTCCTGACGGCAAAGTACCTGGGCTGGAATCTCGGCTATAGCTTGCTGCTCTGGGTGCCTGCGTGCATCCTGGCATTCTTGCTCGTCCTCTTCGTGGTCTGGCCGTCTCTCTATCTCTACTTCTTCAAGCCGCTCTTCGATGCCTTCGAGTGGCTGTTCAAGCAGACCGAGAAGCTGGCCAAAAACCAGATCAAGCGCCTGGTCTCAGGCCTGGTCTCCACCCTCAAGGTCCTGCCGGGCTCCGGAAACCTCTGGAGTTTCGTCGAGGACAACAACCGCGGCTATCGCTGGGTCAACGCCGTGGTCACCTTCGTCACCGGCGCGGGCATCCTGGGGCTCTCGGCATACGTGGCAATCACCACTTACGCCTTTGCCCTGCCCTACGTCACCTTCGACCTGCCCTACCTGAGCCAGGGTCTTGCCGGAGTCGCCGCTTTCATCCCGACCATTCTGGTGGGCGGCATTCTCTTCCAGATTCTCGGCAAGAACGAGCTGCACACGTCGGCCTGCGCCATCACCGGCACCGCCGTCTATGTCGCCAGCCCACTGACCGCCAAGCTCATCGCCGCCTTCGGCCTGCCGGCCGCCACCATCTACGGTGCAGCACCGGCGCTCTTCCTGCTCGGGCTCGCCTACGGCTACCCGGCAGTGCATGGCATCCTCAAAAGCGGACTCTTTGCCGAGTTGCTCAAGGGCCTCAAGTGGCTGATCGAAGAGACCTATGACGACGACAACGCCGTCTTCAAGAAGTTCTTCAGCCACAGCATCAACATCGTCGCCTCGGTCGCTCTCGGCGCCCTGGTGGTCTATGGTGCCGCGGTCTATCCGTTCATTCCGGGCGCCGCCGTCTATACCGTCGCGGTGCTCGTCGCCCTGGCTGCCTACATCGGTCTGGGCGATTTCCTCGAGGACGCCCCCGGCAACGTGTTCGTCGGTCTGGCTGCTGCGGTGTTTGCCGGATGGTGCTTCCATGTCTCCTTCGCAGGGACCCTCGCCGGTGTCACCCTCTGGGTCGCCCTCGGCGGCAGTGTGCTCGCCACCTTCTTCGTGGCGGTGCCTCTGGTCTACATCGCCCTGCGATTCCTGACCACGCCCTGGCTCTCGAAGCCCCTGGGCTCGCTGATGGACACGGTTCATGAAGGGGCCTACAAAGCAGCGCGCAAGGTTTCGCGCTGGTGGGACACCAACGTCATCGAGAAGACCTACGAGGACCGCTCCGACTATTCGAAGCTCTTCGTGCACATCGCCAACCTGGCCATTCTCGCTCTGGGCATCTGGCAGGCTCTGCCGATCGCCACGGGCTTCCTCGGTCTGCCCATCTGGGCAACGGCTGTGGGTCTGACCGTTCTCGGCTATCTGACCTATCTCATCCTGGGCAAGATCTTCCTCGGCATCGGTCCGGGCTTCCTGGGATTCGCCCTGGGCATCATCGCCGGCTTCGCGGTCGGTTATGAGCTCTACGGAATCGCATCAGGCTGGGTCTACACCCCGGTGGCGATTCTCATCGGCGGCACCGTCTTTTCGATCCTGACCTGGGTGGTCTTCCCGCTGGTCTACATGGTGGCGAAGTTCCCGCTCAACGCGATCCTCACCCCCTGGCTGAAGCCCGTTCTCGAAGGGATGTACGACTTCTTCTGGAAAAGCTTCGAAGGCATCTGGAACAAGTTCGTGGCCGTCTACAAGGTGGTCTACAACGCCTTCTTCAAGCCGGTGGTGCTCTTCTTCGCAGGAATGATCGCTTCCGCCAAAGCCTGGTGGGACGAATTCCGCGGTCGCTCCGGCAAGTAAGAATCGCTGATTAAGAGGCCAGGCATCTTCGAGGATGTGTGGCATGAACAAGCCAATCCGGCAGTTGCATGACTGCCGGTGCGGCGCTTCTGCGGGAGGGAGAGAACCAACTTTCAAAGGTTCTTTCCCTCCTCTTTCTTCAGGTATTTTACTATCGTTTATAGTTTATCCGAAAACAAAAACAACGACCGGCTGTCAAGCGCGATATTGCGCCAAGAAAGGGGTATGTAATTCGTACACTTTCAAAAATAGAAAAGAGGTTAGTGATGGAAACCCTGCTAAACAAGATTTTCGCTCTATTCAAGATGCTCTTCCCCGACAATTCTGACTCGGCCTGGGACAGTTATAGGAAGTCGAAAGTTCTTGCCACCCAACCAATCAGAAAAGACTGACGGACAGATTCGGAAGCTAGAAACCGGACTTGCTTGAAGTAGAATTACCAAGAAGTTACCGGATGCCTATTTTAAGACAGAAATGGCATAGCGCTCTCAGCAGTGCTAAGCTTATCTATGGTTTGCCAAAACCATAACCAGCCCGGATTGCCCGTGTAAACCGCAGGACCCCAAGAAGCTCACGGAAGGAAAAGACTTTATGAGACTAAAATTCGTTCTTCTATTAACGGCGATATTCGCTTGCAGCGCCATTGCCGTACAGGCAGCTGAACGTGTCGGACTCTATCTCGAAGGCACAAAGCACCAGAGAGGCGGAGAAGCCATAGCCCAACGCACAGCCAATCTTTATGTCTACGACGGATGCACTGTCAAAGCCTATGACCAGAGCAAGATCTGGGCACACGACAACTGCAAGGTAGAAGCTTACGGTCAAACTACCGTCACAGCCAAAGCCAACACTGATATCAAAGCTTTTGATACCACACGGGTGCTCGCTACTAATAGCGCCAAAATAGATGCCAACGGCAGCGTTGATGTGATTGCCGACCAGAGAGTCAACGTCAACGCCCACGGTAATGCTTCTATTCATGCTGAAGACGATGTCACAGTTACCGCCGACGGCAACTGTACTATTTTTGCCAACAAGCACTGCAAAGTCAAAGCAAGCGGCAACTGCATCATAATGGCCCTGGGCAATAGCGAAGTGGAAGCCACCGACTATGTCCACGTAAAAGCTTACGACAATGCTGTGGTCAAAGCCAGCGGTGATGTAATCGTAGAGAAATGGGGCAATGCCAAAGTAACCACCGAAGGCAACGCCCGGATCGAGAAGAAAGAAGACTAGGCTCTTTCAAAAAGAAAACCCAGTAAAACAAAAACCCCGGCTTCGAAAAACGAAACCGGGGTTTTCTCTTTATGATTCGATTCTAGAGCCGAATTATGCGATGGTTACATCTTTGCAGAGGTAAACATCCTGGATAGCGTTGAGGAGCTCTACGCCATCTTTCATCGGCTTCTGGAAAGCTTTCCGTCCGGAGATAAGACCGGTACCGCCAGCTCTCTTGTTGATCACAGCGGTCATGATTGCTTGTTCAAGGTCATTCTCACCGGAAGGACCACCGGAGTTAATCAGTCCTGCTCTACCCATGTAACAGTTAGCCACCTGGTATCTGGTCAGGTCGATGGGGTGATCGGTGGTCAGCTCGGAATAGACCCGAGCATCGGTTTTACCGAAGTTGATAGCGTTGAATCCACCATTGTTCTCAGGCAGTTTCTGCTTGATGATATCGGCTTCGATGGTGACACCAAGATGATTGGCCTGAGCTGTGAGGTCGGCAGCAGCATGGTAGTCTACACCGTCTTTTTTGAAGCCGGAATTTCTGAGATAGCACCACAGAATGGTAGCCATGCCGAGTTCGTGAGCTTCATGGAACGCTTTAGCGATCTCTTTGATCTGTCTTGTGGACTCTTCAGAGCCAAAGTAGATGGTAGCGCCGACGGCTGCTGCACCAAGCTCCCATGCTTCTCTTACGGTACCGTAGAGAATCTGATCGAAGGTGTTGGGGTAAGTGAGCAGTTCATTGTGATTGATTTTCACGATGAAGGGGATTTTGTGAGCGTACTTTCTGGAGATCGAACCAAGCACACCATATGTAGTGGCGACTGCGTTACAACCACCCTCGATGGCAAGTTTAACGATGTTCTCACCATCAAAATAAATCGGGTTCTTGGCGAAAGAGGCACCGCCGGTATGCTCGATACCCTGGTCCACAGGCAAGATGGAGAGATAGCCGGTGCCGGCCAATCTACCATGGTTGAATATGGCATTCAGGTTTCTCAGAACTTGCGGATTGCGATCAGTTATGGTGTAAACGGTATCGACAAAATCAGGACCGGGAAGATGGAGAAGTTCCTTGTCTATTCCCTTGCACTTATGGTCCAGGTAGAAGGAAGATTTATCTCCCAGGGCTTTTTCAATTTTAGACATTTCGGTCATCACGGGCATGGTCTATCTTCTATGCCTCCAAAAGGGCGGTAGCGGTACATATACCTGCCTAAATTAACAGCAAATGCGCTGGGAGGCTATAAATATAGACAATTAACTAATAATTGGTCACAAAGCTAGTGATGGTCACCGGACGGTTGTGAGAGCTCCAGCAGAACCCCCCCGGTACTCTTGGGATGAACAAAAGCAATTTTTGCTCCGCCGGCTCCTATTTTGGGCGTTTCATCAATCAACCGAACACCGCACCCCTTGAGATTCTCGATTCCCGATTCGATGTCTTCGACACCCAGACAGATATGATGCAAACCTTCGCCCTTCTTGGCGATGAATCTTCCAACCGGGCTATCTTCGCTGAGAGGCTCAAGAAGCTCTATGTGAGTGTTGCCGACATTCAGCTTCGCCACCTTCACACCCTGCTCTTCCACCGTCTCTATCTCGAGCAGCTCGACTCCCAGTTGCTCTGTATAGAACTGAAGAGCTTTCTCCAGGTCGGCAACCGCTACGGCGATATGATCTACCCGCTTATTTCCCATGACAACTCCTGAGTTTGTGATTTATCCCGGACCGTATCCGGAAAATTTCTCGAAGAACTTATGAAAGCCATTGAATATCCGCAACTGGCTGAATTCATCGTACTCTTTCCAGGTACTCATCATCCTGGTAGCTCTTTCAATCTGGCTTACCTGGTCGAAAGGAACCCATTCCTCTCCACGCCATTTCGGATCATAGTAAAAGCGATTGAGAGCCTGGGTCAGATTGACAGAAGTGTCGACATTCAAGACATAGTTCTGGCCGTCTTCTCTAATCGGAAAATAAGTGTTTTCTCCCGGGGGAGGCACAAGCCCACCTTTCGGCACGGCATGGGGCTCTTCGATGAAAACCGGTGGAGTCTTGCCCCAGAAGAGCCGCTCTTTCTCTTTCTTGCGAGCTTCAACAGGGCTCGCCAGGCTTGCTATGAGGAAAAGCAAAAGCACCACTTTTAAAAGTTTGGAATTTCTCATATTTGCTCGGTCCCGGGCCTCTTGATCGCATGCATCGCTAGCATCGTTAACGCTTCTAGCTCATAAATCATAGGACAGATGTGATTTTTAGTACATAACATGGCTTATAACTTAACTACATTACCTTGGAAAGTCAGGCAGGCTCTAGTAAACTTTGCCACTTGAAAAGAAGTCCTGATCGATTTTTCGGAGAGACCTGCAATGGCTAAGACTTTTCCTGGAACAAGCACAATCATAAAACTGCTCAGCGTTACTGCGCTTCTGTCAGGTTCTTTGTCGCTTGCCCAAAGCGCCGGCGCCAAGGAGTTGAGCTACGAAGAAGCCCTCAAAGCCCTGAACCAGACCAAAGAGCATACCGACAAAGCTAGCGGCTGGGGCGAACGCAGAACGATAAGCGTTCCTAAAGGCCAGGACCCCAATAAAGTTATTCAAGAAAAGCTAATCCATGTGCCCGGAGTGAGCGGCATCGATGGACCGACCACCCCGAGATCCGTCCAGCCGATAAAAGTAGACGTTCCCCTGGCACCGACTCCGGGCAACAACAACAAGAGCCTGGCTCCCGCAGCCCCGGCTAACCCGGCAGTTCAAGAGAAACAAGTTCCGGTGAAATCGGCCCAAACCCAGCAACCAGAGCAAAACGGCGGCTGGGACTGGGTAAACTCGAAAGACAACAGCAATCAATCTACATCGGCTCCTGTCGCTCAAACACCGGCTCAACCGGCTCAAGCCCAAGTAAGTAGACCCGCTCCGACTCCTGTAAGTTTTCAGGCTCCGGCTGTCCCCACTCAGCAGACCTTCACCCCGGTAACCCAATCGACTATGAAAACAGTCTATGAAGCGCCGGTTACTTCTGTTCCTAAGAAAGCAACCAATCCCGTCGCTCTCAAAAAAAACAGCGATAACCTGCTAGATCTGGACGAAGGCAAAGCCGTACAGAAAGCCCAGGCAGACTCTACCGAAAGCGCTCCGGCTGCTTCGAGCGGCACAACTTCGAAAGTCGATAAAGAGAAGGCTGCCGAGTTCTACAACCGGGCAGTGAAAAATCACCTGACCGGCAAACTGGATCAGGCAATCTCCGATTACCGTGCAGCCATCGAAGCCAATCCTGAACTGGGGCAAGCGCATTGCAACCTGGGGCTGATCTTCAACCAGCGCCACGAATACGATCCTGCCCTGGTCGAGTTTCGTAAAGCTCTCGCCATCAACCCCAAGGATGCCTTTACCTATAACGGTATAGGAGCCGCTCTCAGAGCCCAGAAAGATTACGATGGCGCCTTGAAAAACTGGCAGACAGCCACTTCTCTCAAACCGGACCTGGCTACAGCCCATTACAATCTTGGCACCGTGTATGAACTCAAGAAAGACTATGATAAAGCGATGATCGCCTACAAAGATGCGATCAAACACGACTATAGACTGGGCGAAGCCTACTTCCGTACCGGCTTGATTCTGGTGAGAAAGAACCGTCTACAGGAAGCCAAAGAGCAATTCAAAAAATCGCTCGAGATTTCGGATAAGGCTGAGTACAGCGAAGCTGCTCGCAAGAAAATCGCTCTGATCGAATCAAAAGGATCCTAGGTCCTGAGCCTAATCTGATTTGATCTTCTGAACCAGAGAGGTCGTGCTGTGCCCCGGTACAAGGGCAAGTATATGAACACGCCCGCCACCAGCCTCTACCACCGGTGTCTCTTCCAGATCTTCCGGCTTATAGTCGGCACCTTTGACATGGATATCCGGCTTCACCAGAGAGAGAAATTCAACCGGAGTAGGTTCATCGAAGATGGTGACATAGTCGACGCATGCAAGACTGAGCAGTATTTCGGCACGGTTCTCGGCACTGTTGATGGGACGATCGGGACCTTTAAGCCTGCGCACCGAAGCATCACTATTGATACCAACAAGAAGAAGGTCTCCCAGCTTCCGCGATTCTTTCAGAATGCGAACATGACCGACATGGAGAATATCGAAACAACCATTAGTAGTGACGATTTTCTTACCGGCTTCGCGCATTTTTCTCGAGAACTCTTCGAGTTCTCCGCGTTCAAGAAGTCCTTCTAAATTCGACATGACACGAATCCTGCCTTTGAGTAAAGTCGCGACTTGAAAAGCATAGCAAATTCGAACCCCCTGTACTCTTCTATGAAGGCACGTCACAGGAAAGTCACGGGGATTTTTTAAATTCCATACAGAGCCCCGAATCAGGTGACGGTGCAAACAGCAGTCAGCAGACAGAAGAAAGCAGACGTCGCCACAACTGATTTATCCCGACAACCAACAATCCACCTCCTTCCTGAAAGATGTGCTTCAGGGGCAGTCTGAAGCACATCTTCGTTTTTGATAGCCGAGAATGATATTTGCTATATTTTATAGTATTTTTTTCAAAAAAATGTGCGGGCCGAGAATCGCTCTCTGACCCACACAAAATCAACTTAAATCAAAGCGTTTACTTGATCTCGGCAGCGGCTTCGTTGCCGGTGATGATACCGTCACGCAGCTGCGACTTCAGGTCGTGCACGCCGCCCGGAGAATGGGGCACCATGATGACCTTGGAATGGCCGGAAGCGGCGACGTCCTTGAGGGTGTCGAAGTACTGGGTCATGAGAACCAGATCCATGACCTCGCCGGCGTCGACCTGACCGTTGAGCGCTTCCTGAAACTCGGAGACCGACTTCTGGAGACCTTTGACGATCGCTTCACGCTGGTCGGCGATACCCTGACCCTGGAGCTTCTTGCTCTCGGCCTCGGCTTCCGCCTTCTTGACCGCCAGGATCTTCTCGGCTTCACCACGCTCTTCGGCGGCGACGCGCTCACGACGGGCGGCGTTGATCTCGTTCATCGAAGCCTTGACCTTCTGGTCCGGGTCGACGTCGGTGACCTGGACGTTGATGATCTGATAGCCGAAGTCGTCCATGGAGCCGGCAAGCTGTTCCTTGACCGCGCCTGCGATGCGCTCCTTGTTGGTGAAGACATCGTCGAGATCGATCTCGGGCACCTCGGCGCGAACTTGATCAAAGACGTAAGACTTGATCTGACCTTCCGGGTTGCTCAGCCGATAGAACGCATGCTGAGCACGGCTCTCGAGGACCTGATACTGAATCGTGACCTCGACCTTGACGCTCACCTTGTCCTTGGTGATCGTCTCGACCGACACCGGCAGCTGCTGGATGCGCAGCGAAAGCCGACGGCGGGCGCTGTCGATGAGAGGGACCTTCATGCCGAGACCGGCACCGGCGATGCGCTTGAACTTGCCGAAGCGTTCGACAGCGGCCAAACTCTGTTGCTCGACGGTGAAGAAGGTGCCGAAAGCGAGGAAGACGAAGAGGATCAGAACCACCACGCCGATGACTGCGGAGATGATGAGAGTTTCCATAAACTGTTTACCTTAAAGTTGGTTGATGAGTACACGCCGGACTTGAACCTGCAAGGAACGCCGCCAATAGACCTGAAACCACGTCATGAACAAAGTTCATGTTTGATATCTGCAAATAGCTTTGCTGATTGCGATTTCGGTTTTTCAGGACATCCTGGACAAGTAGAGGTCTAGCGATACCATAGAGCTAGCAAGAACGAGATCGGTAAAGTACGGTTTACGTAAAGCTTTATGGGTGGTTACATGCCAGGCTCGCCACTATTGAAACGCCCAAATGTCAAGCGCAGCAAGCAATCAAGAGGCAGCCCATGACAACTGGCGATGAATATCAGCCGAGATAAGCAGGAATAAATGGTTCTATTGCCCTGCGCTAACTTCCACTAGGGCCGAGACCATATTTGAAGGTTTTTACTATATGTTTTAATAACTTCTTCTACAAGAGGAAAAGCCCAGGCAGTTCAGACTGCAAGGGCGTTTTCCTGAAAGGGCTATCCGATTATCACGCAGCGACTTCGTCCAGAAGACGAACTCTCGGCGAAATCGGAAACTTAGCCCAGCAAAACTTACGCATTTTCGGAATGGTATCACAAGCAGAGCGGGGCACATCGATGATCGCCTGGCTTCTACCAAGCAACCCCTTTACCGTCTTCCGGACACAGAGATCCGTATTGACGCCGCACACCCTGAAGCGATCATTCACAGGATAGCCATTTTCACGGCAGACCCTAAGAACCTTCTGGGATCCATCTTCACCAAATTTGGTGACAACATGGGCCCGGTCATATCCCTCCACCAGCTTCAAGATGCTTTTATAGGTCGGTGGATATGGCTTTTCCGGCTCCGGCTCATGATGAGGAATCTCAAGAAATACAATAGGCAAATTTCGCTGTCGAGCAGTCAGCACTTCTTGCTTTATCCTCGCAATCAGCTTGCGATTGCGGGTAAAGAAAGGCTGCATGTCGACAACGACGAGTATGTAGTCGTTCATCGCTTACGCTAATTCCACAGAGTAAGAATTAATGAAAGAGGGAGAGCGCGGTCGCGCTCCCCTCACCATTTGAGGACCTGCTTCCTGAGGGACTCAGGCCTTTTCGCGTGCTTCTGCTGCCAGGGCAGACATCATTCCGCCCAGGGCAGCCCAGCAGGCGCTTTTCTGATCGTCGTCGAGCCCTGGCCACCAGGGACTGTCAGAAGTAAGATAGGAATCATCGGGGAGCTTGCCGGCAGTGACCTCACGCACCACCTCGAAGATGGCGCGGCGGGTGTTGGCATGAACATATGCCACCTGGGCATCTGTCAAGCCGTACCACCACATCTTCTCCTCGTCGAAAACAAAACCTTCCGGCAACTCCTTGTCGGCAATTGCCAGATCGACCGCAGCGCGAACTGCTTCACCACCTACGGTACCAGAGAATCGAAAAGTCCTGCCATCGCGAAGCGCAACATAACCAGCCAGACCTTTGCTGACCGGCGTGCGTTCCCGACCGTGTCCACAGCACGCGTTGAGAGTGCCGGGCAAATTGGCGATGCAGGGATCCTGCTCGCCATGCTGAATCTTGACCTTGCAACCAAGGCAGGGGCGAGGGTTGTCACCATCCACCTTGCTGCCGTCATCCTGGTATACCGGGCCGTCATCGGTGTCTTCGATCACGTGACCGAAGAGGGTATCTGTCTTGAACAACATAGTCGGCTTTCCTGTTTCCGGAAGAATGGAAAAGACAGGGGCGGCAGAAAAGAAATTGCCGCCCCTGCCTGACTCAGACAGGCTGTTCTAGCCTATGCGCATAACGGTTATGACCAAACGTTTTGACTCGCCGAGCGACCTCAGCTCAGATAGCCGGCCTTGAGAAGAGCCTTCATCTTCGCCTTGTCTGCCGAGCTGAAACTGGAGACCTCCAGAGCGGTGAGGTTCACCTGAAGGAAGTCAGCCTCGCTCCAGCCGAAGACAGCCTGGAGCTTCATGTACTCATCCGAGAGTTGCACCTCGGTGAAGAGAGTGCCGTCGGTGTTGACAGTGACGGGGTCACCGGCACGATGGAAAGAATCGATCGGGTGATCAGCGATAGAGGCGACCTGACCGGTCACCACATTCGATGTCGGGCAAACTTCACGAACCTGGGACCAGTTGCCTTTGATCCCGTGTCCGATGCGGCGAATGCCGTACTGATCGATGAGCGCCTCGTCCCGTGCCGTCGGCTTGCGCGTCTCGGTGAGGTGGATGGTAAGTTCGATCTTGCCTTTGCTCTCGTCCCGAACGCGAACCGCTTCCGGAATCCACCATTCGAGGACACCGGGATTGGCTTCTTCATCAGCAGCCAGATCGAAGCCGCCGACATGGTCGTTGTAAGCGAGAGCGAGGTCAGCCAGACGCTCAGCCATCTCGCCATCCTCGTGCCTGAGAGAGCAGATGATGAGCTTGATCGGCATCGGCGACTGCTTCACTTCGTCCACCACGGCGTCCATGACCTGTTCGAGGCTGAGACCGCCCATGGTGTGAAGCTGAGGCGCAAATCGGAGTTCCATGCCGATGATGCCGTCGTTCTTGGCGTCGGCGATACGGTCACGGGTGATCCTGCGCAGGTGAGGCTGACTCTGCATCAGAGGCAGAATGTGGTCGACAATCGCCTGCACATAGTTCGCAAGCGATTTGCTGGCAAAACCGACCAAAAACTTGCGGTAATTCTGAACCGCCTGCAAACGCAATTCACGACGCTCGCTGCCGCTGGCCAGCTTGGCGTTGTCCCAGGGACCCACCACATTGGCAGGAAACGGAATCTTCGCCTGGTCAAACCCCATCTTGTCCCAGAGTTCGAGCATGGTACGGGGTCGGAGCGAACAGTCGAGGTGCTCGTGAATCAAAATCTTAGGCTTCTGGCGCATTTTCCGTATGCCCAAGCGAGGGGATTTCTTAGTTCCCATATTACAGTCTCCTTTGTTATTTTGAGCTGCTTTACAAGAGAAAAAAGCTTCCTGCGACCATCAATCGAGACCGTTCCCTGGTCCCAGACACTGACGGGCGCTTTCACCCAGGCGTTACGCCACGCAAGGATGAATTAAAAGGTGCTTCTTATCTGGCTTGTTGCTTATAAATCTACTTAGAAAGAAGAGGAAAACTTGAGACATCAAAATTTTACGAGAACGATTGCTTCCAGCTCAATCTAGAGAATAACAGCGAATACACCGCTTGACATCCAAAATAGGACAGAGAGCTTCCCAAAAAGCGCCGAAAAGCCCCTGCCGGCACACAAATTCGATTGAAACAGTTGACAAGAATCTAATAGCGAAGCTCCGTGAGGATCGCAATTTCTTGACACGGGACTTAACTTCCCGGGTTTTCCTGGTGGCAGATTGCTTCAGAGCGCGCTAATATTAGCTCTGGAAAAAGATATTTAGAGGTACTTTGACCTATGGCAATGGGCGGTAAGGCCGGTGAGACCTTCACCGAAATCAACGTAACACCGCTGACCGACGTGTTTCTCGTTCTTCTGGTCATCATGATCCTGATTGCACCTCTGGTCAATCAGGCTGTTTTGAAAGTATCTCCCCCTGCGATTTCCACCGAACCTCCCAAAGACGATAAGAAGCCGAAGATAACTGCCGATGTCTCAGCCGACGGCAGAATAACCATCAACGGTCAACCGATCGATCCGCCTGACACCCGCAATATCATGAACGCCATCCAGGCAGAGCAACAGAAGAATCAGACCGAGGATATGCCTCTCATTCTCAACTCTGACGAAGATGCGCTTCAAAAGGATGTGGTCTCGGTAATGGATGCTGCTGCCGGCTGCAATATCCAATCTATGGCAGTGCTGCCCCCTCGTCCCAGCGGCAAGAAATAAACGCTTCCCGGAAATTTCAGTGAAGCATTAGCTCCATACCTCGCTCTGCATTAGGATTGCGGGTCAGATCCTGCTCTTGTTTGACTAGTTTATATCCCCTGGGCAGGCCCCGGGCAAACTCAGGCATCGTCTCTTTCTTAATCGTATAAGTTTTGAGAAAATCGGTAAGTTTTCTAGTGGTTTTAACCGATGTATTTTTGCTGCCAGGATTTTTCTTTTTTCTCTTCTTCGCGTTCACGCCATCGCCCCGCCGCATGAATCCGAAGTAAACAGGAAGGCCGGGAGCCTCAGGTGTTCCGTATATTTTGCGCACAATGCGTGCGGCGGCTGGTGAAACGCTTTCTGGGCTGATCTCAATCAACTGGACAGTGCGAAAGTATTGCTTTTTGGCTTTGGCATCCATTCTAGCTTTATCTAGGTTGTATACCATTGCCGGCAGGTTCAAATAGCTGCCCCGTGACACCAGTCGTAGTGGTATCTCCTGAATCACCTCTCCGGCAGATAGAGTAGCGATATAGTTTAGATGACCCTGATATTCTTTCACCTTACAGGGAAAAACCAGCTTCTTATCATCATTGCAAACATACAAGGTCCAGTCCGGAGCCTGAGAATATAGAGACAGCTTACTGTCTTTGCAGACCCATTTGACTCTATTCTGGCTTACATAAAGATCCAGAACCCGTCCATGTCCCATAGAACTCTGACTGAGATGATAGCCAGTCTCTGCCATAGCCAGGGGCATCCAGGTCAATAGAAGACCCGTCGAGATACAAACCCTGACCGTAGACCTGAACTTCAAATCAATCCCCGCAAGTACTGAACGCATCAATTCAATTTTGTCCCAAGAACCAAAATATATCAATCGATCTTTATTATACGTTTTAGTATTCTCTAGAGAAAAAAAAACAAAAGAAAGACCGACCGGAGACGATCGAAACAACGATCGTCTCCGGCAGGAAGCCAAACTTAAGCCCGCAATGCAAGATAGACCAGACAGCCCAGAGAGACTGCTGCATTCAGCCCGAGGAACAGAGTGAGGATATTCAGCTGAGAGAACAAAAAGAGAGTCGCTGCCAGGCAGAGCAGAGCCCCCAGCATAAAGCCGCTTCTTCCTCTACCCATGGGTATTAACCCGAGCAGTTTCAGAGGAGCATCTTTCAGGGCTGAAGCCGGCAATTCATTTGCCCGGCAAGCCATGGCGGCATAGCCTGACATAGCCAGGAGCAGTGCCGACAGGTAGGAAACAGTCAGGAAAAGTTGCCCATTTGCTGCGAACTCTGCCGACCAGACCATAAAGCCCAGCCCTGCCAGCAGGTAGAGCACCATCGCATAAACAGCACTGGGACGCTGATCTGCAGACTGATAGGCGTTCTCACCCTGCCATTTGACCAGCACTATCTCTGGACGACAGAAGGGCAGTTTCTGAATTATCACCGTAGCCGGTATCAGCTGCGCCTTGAGAGACTCATATCTCTCCACCGAAATCTCGGCAACCAGGCGCAATCCGGTTTTTGGTATCTCGAACCAGCAGTAGCGACTGCCGGTTCGCTCACCCAGCCCTTCCATCTTCGTGATCGATGGCATCACATCCGGCACCAGAAAAGTCTGGGACAAAGAACGCCTGAAATCACGGAACATGAAAGGAACGATAGCGATGAGCAGAAAGGCGGCAAGAATCTGAATCATTTCGATTTCCTCTCGTTTTCCTTGTCTTTTACAGTTTGGTCCGGAAAGATAACGGACAGTAGGATGGAACCTAGAATCAAAGCGGCGATTACAGCCAGAGACCACAGGGTCGGTACATGGTAAAAATCATGCAGCAGCATCTTCGCCCCTACAAAAACGAGCACCAGACACATGCCTTGCTGCAAAAACCGGAACATAAAGTTCACGGCTGCCAGCACAAAATAGAGCGACCGCATCCCGAGAATCGCCATGATATTGGAAGTAATCAGAATGAAGCGGTCCTGGGTGATGCCTATTACGGCAGGAATCGAGTCGATGGCGAAGATCAGGTCCGTCACTTCGGCAGCGATCAAAACCAGAAACAATCCGGTTGCCACCAGGTGTAGTTTCCCGGTACGCTCATTTTTCTCTCGAGCGAAAAACCGGTCTTCATGGTCTTTCTCGGATACCGGAAAAATCTTTCTGAACCATCGAACAAGCTTCAGATCGCCAAAAGCCTTCTCTTCTCCGGCTGTGCTGCGCCAGAGAACGATGCCTTTGTAGATCAAGAAAGCCCCAAACAGATACATCAGCCAGACCAGCCGCTCCAGAAGAACCGTACCGGTGGCTATGAAAATGCTTCGAGTCAAAATAGCACCTAGAATCCCCCAGAAGAGGACCTTGTGCTGATATTCGCTCTTTACTCCGAAGTAAGAGAAGAGCGCCAGAAAGACGAAGAGATTATCGAGAGAGAGCGATTTTTCGACAAGATAGGCGGTAAGGTATTCCATCGCCTTATCCACACCGAATCGATAAAGAACAAAGCCATTGAACAAAAGCCCGATACCGATCCAGACCACACTCCAGACGACTGCTTCTCTCAAGCCGACCGTTTTGGAGCGGCGGTGGAAAACTCCCAGATCGAGTGAGAGCATCACCGCTACCAACGCGAAAAAACCACCCCAGACAAGATAAGGGCTTTCCATAGAAAATCCTTCCCCTGAATTGGACTGAGCAATGAAAACCGGGCTGCCAGAGATCACAAAAAATGCGATAGAGGCTCGGGTGGTGTCCGGTCAGAAATTGAAAATGCTTTTTTGAGAACTAAATGGTCTTTCGTGAATGAATCAAAAAAATAGACGCGATCAGTCTACAAAGACAAACAAGAAAAACTCATGGCTTTATAAGTTAAATAGGCTGAAAGCAAAAAACTATAAGCGCAGCTCTAAAGTCCTGCATCCAACCGCCAACAAGACTTATAACCCGGTCAGGGTTGCCAACCGGACAAACCCCGGAGACTGGTTGTCATTCTGCACGAATTAGCGCTAACCAGAGGATAAATTAAAGCGCTGTCGATGCTCGCGAAGCCTCTAATATTGGCAAGATTAAACCGCTTGCCAGGCTGCGCAAACTAATAAATATAGAGAAAGTAAGCGGAAAATACGAAGATCAGACTCTCTTTTATTAAAAGCTCAAAGACATTTTTAAAGAGGCTTATCCCCTCAATTTCTATATCTGTCGAGGTTTTCAGACTTAACCCGGTGTGAAATCAAAGAGTTCATCAGAAATGAGCTGTATTTACTTAAGCAGAGGAGATCTCTAGGTTGAAAGTATCTCTTGAATTAACTCATCAGCTCAAGGACCAGGTCATCTAGAACCAAAGCCCATCCAGACTCAATGCGAACCAGAACCGTATCTTCCGATACCCGTACTGGTCCGCATCTGCAGGCACACGGTCAACTCTGACTTTTGAGACAGTTCGGGGATAACAGCACGCACCTCGCCGGATGGCGTGGTGTACAGACAGGCTCGGAGCAGGCGCTTCGAGCCGTTTTTGTAACGGCGGTTTCTTGCAGTCATCGAGACCCGCCTCAAACCTCTAACCGGAGAACTTACAATGACGACTCTTATCCTTCCCAAGCAAAAGGGCATCATCGTTCCCCAGCGCATCGTTCTGCCCTGGGAGATCTATGGTATCCGCCAGGCTCCGCAGCCGACCCCGGTCGACGTCTATCACGCCGCCTGGGAAACCGCCCGCGCCCTCGCCTACGACCTCGACCGCTACGACAACTGGGGCGAGTTCGAGCACAAGTTCTGCGACCGCATCCACACCCTGGACGACGCGGTGCAGTTCGCCAACGAAGCCTACGCCACCCTGGATGACCCGTACACCCGCTTCCTCGGCCCGAAGAAGGCTCAGCAGCAGGCGGACGAGCGCCAGGGAACCCTGACCGGCATCGGCGTGGTCTTCGAAGCCAAGGCAGATGGTGACGGCAACATCATCATCGGTCGGGTGCTCGAGGACGGTCCCGCTCACAACGCCGGCATCAAGCCGGGCGATGCGCTCAAGAAGGTCGGACGCTTCCTGGTCAAGAACATGCCCCGGGAGAAGATGATCGAACGCATCACGGGCGAGGCCGGCACCAAGGTGAAGCTCACCATCGTTCGCGATGGCGAAGAGCTGAACTTCGAGGTCACCCGCGGCATCATCAACATTCCGGCGGTCCGGCCGGAGCGTGTCGGCGAGAACGGCAAGGTGCTCTACCTCAAGTTCTCGACCTTCATGCAGGATGACACCGTGGACGAGATGCGCCAGGCTCTCGAGGAGAACTCCGACGCCGAGGCAATCGTCATCGGTGTTCGGTTCAATCCGGGCGGTCAGGTGCTTCAGTGCCTCCGGGTCCTCAGCCTCTTCATCGAGGAAGGGGTCCTGGTCAAGATCCGCCAGCGCATCCCTTACAAGGGCTTTCAGACCACGGTCTATCGCCTGACCAAGGAGCGCCTGGTGGTCGAGCGCACCGTCGAAGCGACGGGGCAGACCTTCTCCCAGGAGATGCCCCGGGATCCCTACCTCGCCGGCACGAAGCCGGTGGTGGTCCTCACCGACAAGTGGTCCGCTTCGGCGTCCGAGATGCTCGCAGGAGCCCTCAAGGACAACGGACGTGCCACGCTGATCGGCAAGACCACCTACGGCAAGGGCATCGGCCAGACGCCGCAGCCTCTGCTGGATGGCACGGTGGCGATCGTCACTTCTCTGCGTTACTTCAGCCCGAACGGACACTGGGCCGGTGACGCGCACAAGGAGAAGATCGGCATCGCCCCGCACATCGAGGTGGATCTGCCCGAAGGCGTCATGCCGGGCAGCCCGGAAGACGCTCAGCTCAACCGGGCTCTCGAGGTGATCGAGGATCAGCTGAAAGGCTGATTCGACACCTGACGTCGAGCTGGTGTCACGGATGACACCAGTAGGTTAAACCTGGAGGATCCCGCTCTCAGCGGCGGGGTCCTCCCTTCCTTGTTCTTGTTACCATAATCGCACGCGTATTTGTGCTCAACTCTGTGTAAGCGTGGTAGGAGACCACTGAATGACCAAACTGATCGACATGGTACACGAGGTACAGGAAGCTCACAGGCAAGAAGTACGAGCTCGGGAAACCGCAGACAGAATCGCAGAACAGGCCTTCAGAGCCGCGATTCTCGACGAAGAAACGGTACGGGCAAGGGCGATCATCGCCACCATCCCCGGTCTCGTCAGGAACGCCCTGAACGAGAAGCAGACTCGCGTCGTCGTCATGGAAGGAATTCCGCAGGACGACGTCGACGTCAAGTATCTGCGCCGCGGCAAGCAAGAACTGGTCACCAGCAGCGACTGTGTCAGACTTGTTCGAGAATACCTCGACGAACAGGGGCTCGGATCGCTGATCGTCGCGGAACAACCGATTTCGAAAAGCGATGAACTCCGTTCGAAGAACGATCTCTACAAGCTGGTCGCCTTCTGGAGCTCGACCGACTGAGCTCTGACCATTTAAGAATGAGTCTCGCCGAAGCAATTCGGCGGGACTTTCTTCTTTGAGCCTGCTCTATTCATACATATAGTATCCAAGCGGCAGCGAAGTCGAAATCAAAAGGTCTTTTAGTCTTTTCGGACTTTTTCTAGAGCAAATTACAGAGGAGTATCGGTGAAAAACACCGAGAATAGGAAATCTAGACAGGGTAAAACCAGCCTTTGAAAGAGGCGAGTGAGTTTGGATTGTTCTGTCCAGGCTGGTTTTACCCTGTTCCCCAGGCTCTGCGAAACTCTTCTTGCCAGGGATGATTTGACGAGAGCTTGAGGGAGATTCGCCGAACCGACTCGGTTACGAGAACACCCACTTTAATTAGCTGGAGACGGACAGTTTCGATGGTCGAATTTTTGAGCCCTGCTTTCATTTTCAGCTTCCAGAGAAGAATGTAGGCGAAGGTATGCAGCAAAAGACGAAGTTGATTTGCTTTGAATTCCTGGCAGCTAGTGCGATCACAACGCAGATAGTTTTTGAGATCTTTGATCCAGTTTTCGCATTGAGCCCGCTGGCAGTATTTCTCGTAGATTTTTGCAGGTCTGTTTCTGCTCGAATTAGTTACAACGTAGCGGATATCAGCTTTTTCGGAATTGCGTTCGACTTTGCAGATGATTCTGCGTGCATGAGACCACTCTTTCGCCTGGTATGGAAACTCTGTGTATTTGCGGATGTAGACTTGCTCGGCTTCGAAATTTTCTTGCATGCGTCCCTGTTCTTTCGTTTCGAACCGTGTGCGTTCCTCGTTCTGGCGCCAGGTCAGGGCGTTTTCAGGTTCAAGCTGGGAACACTCGTTGTACAGGTTCTCTACAGATTGAACAAATTGCTTTGATTTGCTTTTCAGGGAATTGTTTCCGGCAATGGCAATGTAGTAGGTGATGTGGTTTTGCTCGCAATAGTTGTAGATATCGGGAGCGGCAAATGCGGCGTCTGCAGTGAGTTCTATTCGAATTCCGGGCCAGCGTCTGCGAAGTTCCTCAACCACAGGCCCTAGCATTCGCAACGTCCCGTCGTACTTCCCGGCATTGCCTGCTCGCAGCAAAGCAGCCAGGGGAAAGCCATCTTCGGTAAAAATGAAAAGTGGCGTGAAGCATGCGGTTCCGTAGAAGCCGTTGTAGAAAGAGAGTTGCTGGTAGCCATGGACTTCATCGCAGGTTGTATCGATGGCAAGTTTCAGAACCTTTGGTCGTTTCTTTGCCTGCTTGATGAATGCGGTGACTAAGAGTTTCTGCAAAGCTCCCAATCCAGCTTCGTCTACAGAGTTCTCCCAGCGGGAGAGTGTGGGTTGAGATGCGAGTGAAGCCTGATCTTTAGGCATGATTCCGACCGATAGCTTGTGCATGCTGTCATTTTTGAGCCTGGCAGCATCGTTGCAATCTTCGTAGCCAGCAGCGATTCCGTAGATTCTCTGGCGCAGTAAGTTCAGTATGGGGTGTCGTAGTAGATCTGGTCTTCTCTGGTCGCCAAAGCAGTACTGAGCCATTTCTGTTAACTCTAGCTCCTGATCGGCATTTCGAAGAAGCAGCAATCCTCCGTCGCTTGAGATCTGCCCACCGTCAAAGTTTGCTCGAATTAACTTCCCGACCCCTAAATCCAGGGTCATTTGGCCTTGTTCTGTTGCACCTGCTGTTTTACACTGTGTCAAATCAAAAGCCTCGTTCTTTGCTGATATCTGGTTTGTGGTGAATTCAGATTCTGAGCCAAATGACAGGGCTTTTGTGCTTTTTGAAAATTAGATTAGTGTCACTCCCGTGAATAATTACGGTGAGAACGCTTTACTATTTCTTATAGTTTTTCTGTTCAGCAAAGAAAAGTATCCGGCACTTTGGCTTGTACAAAGCAAGCCACAAGCTACTCAGGCGCTCTCCCCTGTAAATCTAGCGATAGCTTGGCCAGCGCATTCAATCCCTTTGCAGTAAAGAGGTTTCGGAGATACGTCGATCGAAAAAACGAAATAGGACCATCACAAACCTCTATGGCTGTAGCCTTGATGTAAAGAGAAACAGTATCTTCAAAGCATCTGTTTCAAACACCTTTTTGATTTTTACGGTCCAACCCACCTCCTAACCCCCAATCGTCTCTCCGACAAGCTTTCAACCGACTCGACCATCCAACCGGATTGTAGCTGCGAGCCGGTTTTTCAAATTTTGGACTCTACCTGAACGAGGACAAGGTCACAGAATCATGAGCGAGAAACAAAGAATCGTCGCGTTTATCGATGCTCCGGACCCGGACAATTTTGTCCAGTTGGTCGCCCTGGCCAAGCTCAATCCAGATGCCGAGATGCATGTGGCACTGACAGGCCGCCCCGTGCGCTTCAATGCTTCCCGGGACCACAAGAACTGGCAATGGGACATGAAGAGTTCACGCATGGCTCAAGAAGCTTCTGCCATGCGGATCAAGAACTTCCTCCGCCACTTCGGCGTCAACATCGTCCGAGTCTTCGACGGTGGCATCGCGCCCCGCACTCTGGTCCCTCACTGGATTCACTTCCAGGAGTACTACAAATTCCTCGATGTCGACCCGATTGCCGCTATTCGCCACAGCGAGCTCGAGAGCCAGGAAGACCTTGCCGCCCTGCTGCTCGAATATCCTGAAGCTTCGGTACAAGTGGCTGTCGGCGGACCGATGACCGGCCTGCACCAGCTTGTCGTGCGCTGTCCCGAGGTGGCCAGCCGCTTCAAAGAGGTGCATGCCATGTTCGCCACCTGGGGCAATGTCGAGCTCATGCAGTTTGGCGACAAACCCAGAGGAGCGCTTCAGTTCAACGTCGCCTGCGACCCCCAGGCTGCCCATGCCGCTCTTCTAGGACTCGACTGCCCGGTTTACTTGATGCCGACGGAAGTCACCCGGGTAAAAGAGATCGGCTTCGTCAATGCCCAGGCCCTGCGAGCGGCGCTGCCCGACAACGACGGTACCCGCGCCCTCTATCACCTCTATGCCCTCTGGTACGACGCTGCCGTGAAGCCGCGCCAGGACAAGAACCCGGACGAGCTGATCTTCATCCACGATCTGGTCGCCGCCCTCAGCCTCGATGCTTCCCTGCGGAAGACCATCTATGATGTGGTTCCGGTCAAGATCACAGGAGTGCCATATCTGCCCAACGAGGCAGATGACTGGGGCAAAGTCCTGATGAAGAAGTGCCGCGCCAGCCAGAAAGGTCCTCAGCGCTTCGCCGCCACGGGACTGACCAGAGGTGGTGCCGAGGCCTATCTGTCCGTTTTGCGCCGCATCTTCGAATAACAAATCGCCTGCCCTGACTGCGGGCATAGACTGATCATGATTTTGTGTATCGAGAGGATTCCCAACGCGGAATTGCTCTCGATACTTTTTATTCAATATCTACTAATACTTTTAGTATCACAAAGTCACCACAACAACTATAGTTCCAAACTGCCTTAGAATCAGAATATAGCCACTTCGAAGCGACCGTCCCCGGTAGCCACTCCACGAAACATTCCTGCCGTATTGAAAGGCATTGAATAATTTCCCTTAGCATCCAGAGCAATAAGTCCGCCACTACCATCGGTTCTAGCCAGGTTTTCGAAAACGACCTTCTCCGCGGCTGTTCGCACATCAAAAGCGGCATATTCAATCATAGCGCTAATCTCATGACCAACCACCGCCCGGATAAAATGCTCTCCGTGACCGGTGCAGGAAACAGCACAGGTATCGTTATTTGCATAGGTTCCGGCTCCGATTATAGGAGAGTCTCCGACGCGACCGGCGCTCTTTCCGGTGATACCACCGGTAGAGGTAGCAGCAGCCAGGTTGCCGTCCAGATCAAGGGCTACAGCACCTACTGTTCCATACTTGCACTCATTGAGAAATTCGAGATCGTCATGACAAAAATCCGGTGAAGCCCCTTCAGACTGAGAGGCACCGGTAGTGAGACCAGATATGGTGAGACCGGCCTGCCTGGCCAGTTTCTCTTTTTCTAGAAAACGCGCCAGCCCTCTTAAGCTTCTGGCGGTAACAAAGTATTCCGGATCTACTATTTTAAGTCCTGCCTGGCTGGCTACTTTTCGACAAAACGAATTGGCGCCGGTTCCCATCAAAAGCAGGTGCGGGCTCAGCTCCATCACAGCACGAGCGGCTTCGATAGGATTCTTGACACAGGTTATTCCGGTGACCGCCCCGGCATCAAGGTTGCTGCCATCCATAATAGAAGCATCCATTTCGACCCGCCCTTTTCTGGTCAGACAGGAGCCCCTGCCTGCATTGAAGAGAGGTGAATCCTCCATCACTTTGATCACCGCTACCACAGCATCCAGAGCCGATCCGCCCTGGTCGACAACTTTGGCACCGGCAGAAAGAGCTTGTTTCAGCTTTTCCTTGCAGCGCTTTTCACTGGCGGCTGTCAGTCTCTTTCGGCTGATCGCCCCAGCTCCACCGTGTACCAGTACCCTGGCATTTTTGCCGTAAGAAGCCGCGTTGCTATTTACCATTCCAATTAGATCTCTGAATTCTCTGAACCAAAGATAGAATTGTAACTCTGAATAAATCCAAAATGGTCAAGCGCTGGATTCGGCGCTCTCATTTCGAAATAAAGCCAAGCTGACAAAAATTCTGTGTCTAGGCTCCCCAGGCACTCTTGTCATGAATAGAATCCTGAGCATAAATTGCGTGAGGGTTTGCAACCGCCTGTCTGACCTCATGCTCTGGCATGGAATCTCGCATAGCCATCATAGAATCGTGACCGCCGGCAGCTTTTTTAGCTTCAGCGAGAAGGTCTTGATGATGAAGTCCTGGTCCATCCCCTGAAGCAGCAGCCATTACACCATCCATGACGCTATTTTTGGAAGCGCCTGCAATGGCATCTTTGTCGCCGAATTCTCCTTTCGTCAGAACTCCCATGGCAGTGGCTCTTTCGAGCTGCTCAAGATCAGACTGGCTTTCAGCACCTTTTTTAGCGACTCCAGACTCCATACCAGTATCGCCAGCTACTTCGGTATGATGAACACCACCAAGCGAACCGCTCATCAAACCACCGACACCCCTTTCTGTTTCTGTAAGGGTTAGCTTAGGAACACTGTCGGCTATGCTGAGACTGCTACTAAAAATATTGTCCTGACCCTGGGACTCGGGACCATACGCTTGAGCCCTAGTACTGTCCAGAGCATCGCCACCGGAAGAAGAACCTAAAAACGGTACTTCACTGATGGTGTCTTTCGATTGTGGGGCAGCATCTAGTGCTGTGGATTTAGACATTAGGAACTCCGGGGGATTAGTAAAGATAGTAAGCGTATATACACTACTACGACATCAATTAGACCACACAGGGGGGCAATGTCAAGCGGATTTAATCTAAGCGCTTCGTTCCCCAAAAGTCTTATCTCTCATAGGTTCTACCCGGGCGCCCTCGACTGCGCTCCGCGACCAATAATATTAAATCTGAAAACTATGTCTAAAGTCCGGGCTGTCCTGCCGACCCTGCTAT
Organism: Candidatus Obscuribacterales bacterium; assembly: GCA_020634035.1. Taxonomy (GTDB): domain Bacteria; phylum Cyanobacteriota; class Vampirovibrionia; order Obscuribacterales; family Obscuribacteraceae; genus RI-106. Next base: position 437,774 of record JACKCM010000001.1, read on the forward strand.
ATAGGTACGACCGCTGGCGGGTTGTGAACCAGGCAGAGGAGTCGGCCAGACCCTCATTTCGGTGAGGCCTGCCACGGCGGCACTTTGCAAATCAGGTCTGCCGCTGCAAAGCTTGAGCACCTGGACATACTCTTGAATGGATTCATTGATCATCAAATGCTGCCGATAGGCATAAGCAAGCTTGAGGTGAGCATCGGCGTCCTGGGGATTCTTGGCCACATCGGCACGAAGCCAGGGGATAGCCTGTTGCCAGTCACCGTTCTGTCCGGCGAGATAGGCCTGGGACTTTCTAAAATTGAAAGCCTTTTCCAGATCTTCCTGGGAAGGCGAACCCAGCGGTGGTCCGTTATAGAGGATCTTGATGCTGGACACTCGAAAACTATTGCGGGGTTCGACAAAAACCAGAGAAGTAGTCGGAGAATACCGGTAAATCTGGTTGGGATGGGCCTGGTGATCGTAGACCCTTGTATGAGCCAGGCCGAAGACCTGCTCGACATCTTTGACCCTGATATTCGAATCTGGGACGTTGATTGTGAACGTAGAAGAGGTTGTCACCCCGGGCTGCGGTCCGACTTGATCGAGGTGATAGACAGCTACCCTGCCGGGCTCTTCGTACCAGGTATAGTTGCGCCTTAGTAAAGCAGCCTGGTTTTGTCCATTTTCGGGCAAGCCAATCAAATATTGAAGATAAGTCAGGTTAATAAGCTCTGGATTGGCAGCTAGCCTGTGCACCATCTCAAGTACAGACGGATCAATACCTTTTGTGCGGCTACCCCCACCGTCTCCAACCCGGGCAAAACATGAAGAGCAGAAAGCCAGCTGCATTAAAACTAGCAACACCAGGGCTTTCTGAGCCGCGTTCCAGGAATTTTTGATCAACCGTCTTTTGATTTGCATATACCAGAATCCTGTGACCATCAATTATACAGCTTTAGAAACCCGGTTTGACAACCCTCAGAATTTCCTAATAGATGAATATACGGGCTATTTGAGATTCCAACCAGAACACAGGACAAGTTCGATCATTTAAAATGTCCTGTCTATGAATGATTCGACGATATTTCCTTGCTAAGAGTTCAAAATAAAAGAGACCGATGAGATTAAAAATTAGAGCCTGTCTGACCACCACACTTTGGATATTGAGTTCTGCCACAGCCAGCCTGGCAAGCGAAGTTAAATCCTCTGTCTACCCGGCCGCCACTCCCCTGGATCAGGCAGACACTTACCACGGTGTTACGGTCAAGGATCCTTATAGATGGCTCGAAGAGCTGGATTCGAATCAGACTAAATCCTGGGTAGAAGGCGAGAATAAAGTAACCGAGAAGTTTCTCGAAAGCATTCCTGTACGCAAGAAGATCGAAGAAAGACTGAGAGAACACTGGAGTTACCCAAAATGCCGCGTACCCTTTCAAGAATCCGGAAAGTTATTCTATTTCAAAAACAGCGGGCTACAGGATCAGGATGTACTCTACATTAAAGATGACGGTGAGGAGGAGCGGGTTTTAATCGACCCGAATAAACTCTCTGAAGATGGAACCGTAGCTCTCACCAGCCTGGCCGTCAACGATGGTGCCACCAGATTAGCCTATGGCATCTCTCGTTCCGGTTCAGACTGGCAGGAATGGTACGTCAAAGATATAGCCACCGGCAAGGATCTTGACGATCACCTTAATTGGATCAAATTTTCAGGAGCTTCCTGGCTCAAAGACGGCAGCGGATTTTTCTACAGCCGTTACGACGAGCCCAAAGAAGGAGGCGCCCTCAAAGACCGAAACTACTACCAGAAGCTCTATTTGCACAAAATTGGCACACCGCAATCTGACGACAGCTTGATCTACGAAAGAAAAGACCAGAAAGAATGGGGCTTCGGCGGCGATGTCACCGAGGACGGAAAGTATCTGATCATCCCTGTCTGGAAAGGCACAGAGGAAAAGAATCGTATTTTCTATAAAGACCTCAGTCGGGCCGACAGCCCGGTGGTGGAGCTATTGAACAAAGCGGACGCGCACTATGATTTCATCGAAAATGTCGGCTCTGTTTTCTATTTCCTTACAGACCTCGAAGCTCCCAAGAACCGCGTAGTCAGCCTGGACCTGGCAAACTTCGACCCGAACAAACCGGTTTTTGAAGAAGTCATTCCCGAAACAGGTGACAAGCTGGATTCGGCAGGCATAGTCAACAATGAGTTTATCCTCCACTATTTGAAGGACGCTTTTACCAAAGTAACAATCCATGGACTGGATGGTGAGTTCAAACATGACGTCAAACTGCCCGGCATAGGCACGGCCTATGGCTTCAATGGCCTTAAAAAAGACAAGGTCACATATTACGGCTACACCAGCTTTAACACACCACTAGTGGTGCACAAATACGATCTGGAAACCGGCGATGATTCGATTTTTTTCGAGCCCGAAGTAAAGTTCAATCCTTCCGACTATGTAACCAGTCAGGTCTTTGTGAAAAGCAAAGACGGGACTAGAATCCCTCTCTTTATCTGCCATCACAAAGATCTGGAGCTGAACGGACAGAATCCGGTCTATCTATATGGCTACGGCGGCTTCAACATCTCGAAGGTGCCTGCATTCTCGATTCCGATGCTGACCTGGATGGAAATGGGCGGTGTATTTGCCCAGGCCTGCCTGAGAGGTGGCGGAGAGTATGGCGAAGAATGGCACAAAGCCGGGATGAAACTGAACAAACAAAATGTTTTCGATGACTTCATAGCCTGCGGAGAATGGCTGATCAAGCACAAGTACACAGACAACAAAAGACTGTCCATCGCCGGCGGAAGCAATGGCGGACTTCTGGTTGGTGCCTGTCTTACCCAGCGCCCGGAGCTTTTTGGAGCCGCTTGCCCGGCAGTGGGAGTTATGGACATGCTTCGCTTCCATAAATTCACCATAGGATGGGGCTGGGTCTCAGACTATGGCAGCGCTGAGAACCCTGATGAGTTCAAAGCTCTATTGGCTTATTCGCCCCTGCATAATATTCACCCGGGCACTGAATATCCTCCGACTCTGATCACCACAGCCGATCACGACGACAGGGTATTTCCTGCTCACAGCTTCAAATTCGCTGCCGCTCTGCAAAAAGCCCAGACCGGAGAAGGTCCAATTCTAATCCGAATAGAAACAAAAGCCGGTCACGGTGCCGGCAAACCGACCTCTAAAGTGATCGAAGAATCAGCCGATCGTTTCGCATTTCTTGCCAGGGTGCTTAAATTCGAGGAAGCAGCAAAATCGCGATTAGAGGCAGCCGCAAAGGCTTCTAACTCAAACGAGAAAGAATAAAAGCGCTGGCTTTCAGCCTGAATAAAAGCTGTTCTTATCTTAATGCTTGTATCTCTTATATTATATAGTTTGATGCCACAGAAGAAAAATCGGGCTCCGGAGTCTCTTTGAAGAAACGCTCCGGAACCCGAAAAACTCAGATCAGGCCTGAATTCATGGTTTCATCGAATTCGATGGCAACTGACTGTGCGGTCTGGGAATGGTCGGATCGTCCAGAGGAGCGAACTCCCTCAATCTAGAACGATCGACCGGTTCACTCAGATTACCCAGAGATTCACTGCGAATCAGGCTGCCGGCTTTGTCCAGATAATCACAGCGCTGGACATCACGACGATCAAGAACGACCTTTCTCGACTGACCGTCTTTCTGCGGCTCGACTAAATGGTCCAGGATATATCCGCTTTCGTTCCGGTCCGAAACCGAACTCGGTCGCCAGAACTGAATGTAGGAAACATCGCCGGAAGCCGAAAAGACAGTGACTTTCATATAGCCGGTCTTCTCGAACTCGCGTCGCAGCTTCAGCCTTCCCGCATCATCAAAATACTCGCCGGACTGCTCTCCATCAGAGATCAGCCGTCGTGCCCAGATAGTCTCACCATCAGGCCTGTATTCAATCTGCTCGACTTTCTGGTCCGGGCTGATGATGCTGACTTTGTACAGTCCATCACCATCCGAGGTGAAAAGCTTCACGGTGACGGTGCCGTCCCCGCTTCGAATCATCTCTCCCTTCTTCTGTCCGGTCGGCAAAAATTCTGTCGTCGACAAACGACCATCTTGATAGCGGACCACTCGTCGAAAGAGTTTATCTCCTAGATAATGGTCCACTCTGGACATCTCGCCCAGGCTTTGATCCGGAACGACAGTCTCGGATCTCCGCATAGAATCGAATGCTTTGGCAGAATCAAAGGGAATGGCTGTCTGCGCCAGAGCGGGTTGCACCGGCAATGATACCAGTGCAAGCAGCACAATGGCGCTCGCCAGAAAAGACATTCTCTTCAGAGGATGCAGACTTCCCATTACTGGTGCTCCTCCTTTTCTTAGGTTGGCTCTGACGGCAATCACGCCTGGTTCAGTTGCCTCTCCAGCTCCGCAAGGGGCAGAACCCCGGAATGCTGATAGACAACCTCGCCGTGCTTGACGATGACGATGGTCGGCAGAGAACGAATCTTGTAGGCATCAGCGATATCGGACTGCCGCTCGACATTGACCTTGACGATCTTCGCCGTACCGGCCATCTTGTCGCTCAGGGTCTCGAGAACAGGAGCAAGGCGCCGACAGGGTCCGCACCAGTCCGCGTAGAAATCAACCAGAACCGGAATTTCGGAAGCGAGCACTTCTTGCTCGAAATTGTCGTCACGACCTTCGATCACTTTTGACATTGTGTTCCTCCAACAGCTAATTGGATTTGTTCAGGATTGAAGAATTACATTCTTCAGATTGAAGCCAAGTACGAATATTCACCGACAGTTCAATCAGCCTTCTCATCACATCGAGTCAGCCCTTACGAAGAGGTCTAGCAGCTCATCGTCCAGGTCAAAAGGGTAATTAAGTGGCGTCTTTAAGGGGTCGGGAAATTCGTCGAATCAAAAATGTGTAATCAGGAATACCTGATTAGTAAAGACGGTAGGATCGCCCGAAATCAAGAATATTGCCTATTAGTGAAGGTTCCATCCAGTGAGGAGAGCTAGCGGGAAATATGAACGCAATATGTAGGCGGTTCCCAGAAGGCTCCCACCACAAGCCCGATATATAACCAAAACATATGCACCGCATAACACAAGTAAATACAAAAAGGTAAAATATCCAAACCCAGTTGTCATTTGATTGCGCTAGTCTCTATCTATGTCAGGTGCCCCGGCTTAGACCCTGGCTTGATGCTAAACTTGTGCTATCCATTCCTTCCTACAGACAGAGAAAGAAAAATGCATTCACGAAAACGAAATCAAAGAGGTCTGGCAACCTGGGCCAAGTGGCTGATTGGCGTTGTCGCCGTTGTAATGGTCCTGGGTATTGGTATTTTTGTTGTTCTCGGTCTGTTCGCCTATAACGCCGTCAAAGACGCAACAAACCCCGAGAAAGCCCGCGAACTGGCAGCCACCATGGTGACCATCAAGGAGCCCCTGCCGGAGAGATACGAGTTCAAAGTCGGAATGAATATCATGGAAACGGTTAAATTCGTGACCATAGAAGATAGCACCGACAAATACAGCTATTCTTTCGTAGACATGATGCAGCAGCCCGGAGAAAAAGTTACTGCAGAAGAGCTTGTAGAACAGCTTGCCCAGAAAGGTGTTCCAAGTAGCTCCGGCTCCAGTGCAAAAATCGAAGTACAAGAAAAAAGCTCGATGCCGGTAGCCGGAGTCGATATGCCTTATGTGATGGGTATCACCGAGAATAAAGGTCAGGAAGTCCCGGCCCTTATGGGTGTAATTATTCCCAACGAAAAAAACGTGCTCATGCTGATCGTCCTCTGTCCACCAGAATCGAAGACTGTGGACGTGGAGAAAGCCAAACAGTTTTTCAGTTGCATAACCGCTTTCAAATAGAAACAAGCTCTGAGAAAAACCCAGGAACCCACCAAAAGACGCCCCCGGGCGTCTTTTCTGTTTAGGCCAACTAGCGCAGGCTTAACACCCAAACCGACAAATCCTTTTACAGCAAGAACTACACGCCGCTTGACTGTGATGCCAAGTATCACAACAATTCCAAAACGCCCACCACCCCTTGGCTACCATCTTTCAATCGCTCCCCAAAATCCCATAGGTTTTGGTGTCTTCTGTTTTTGTTTTTGAAATCAAAACCAATCTTTATCTAAATCAAGAAACCTCGGGTATCAGTACTTTCGCACGGATTATCTAATCCGGAGTTTCCTCACGTCCGTCTTGGCCGACAAACCACGACGCACTGCCAGGAGCCCCCGAAGTAGTCACCCGGAGAAACTCTTGAAGCTCTTATAAACAACAAGGAGAAGGCATGAACAACAGTCATTGCCGCACTGCGAGCCGCAACATGTGCGCCCCGCAGAATAAGATCGCCGCCCTCTTCGTCGATATCGACGGCACCGTAATGGAGTGCCAGAAGTACTTCGACCGGGCGGAAAGAGAGTTTTCCAAGCTTATGTCTCTCGTCGGTTTCGACCCCGCTCAAGCCCGCGAGACACTTCATCAGGTCTACTACCAGTCCATGCCTCACCGTGGATTCGAAAGGCAGCGTTTCGCCGAAGCCATCGCTGAAGCCTACGGCAAGCTCTGCAAGTCCAACGGTCAGCGCAAGGACCATGTGGTGTCGAATATCTGCGAAAGAATCGGCACCGCTCCTTTCTTCAACCAGCCCGAACTCTTCCCCGATGTACTTCCGGTTCTCACCCGCGCTCGCCACAACTTTCTGATTGTTGCGGTCACCGTCGGCTCCAGGGACCCTCAGAAGTACAAGATTCGTCAGGGCGGCCTCTCTTCGGTGTTCGATGACATCATCATCACCCTGCAAGAGAACAAGGCTCAGCTCGTCGACGAATTCATGAAGGATGTCGGTGTGCACCCCTGCTACTCGCTCTTCGTCGGCAACAGCATTCGTTCGGACGGCGCCACCCTCGCCAAGACGAACTTCGCCTACCTGCCGCTGGAGACGAGCCTGGCAAGCCCCACCGATGCCTTCCCCAAGGACACCGGATTCGAGCTCTTCCAGGTCAGCGACTGGCCGGAATTCGAAGAGAGGGCAATCAACAGGCTGATCCGCCGTCGTCGTCGTGCTCTTCAGTACGATTCCGGCTCCGGCATTCAGATCGGTGCTGCCGACTCTCCCTGCGGATGCAGCGAAAGCTCCTGACTGAAGAAGACTGAGCTGTTGAATAACTGATTTTCAGAGAGATGTTGCCCGTTGCTCATTGCGCGGTGCAACATCTCTTCTTTTTTTGTCTGTTTTTTACTATGGTCTATAGTATCTTCTTTCAAAGAAAGATCAAGAGATCAGATCTGTGTCTATTCGGGGCATAAAATAATGACCAAATTATTCTTTCGGACATGAGATCCGAAAGATCCCGGGAAAAAGTCTGTATACTCTTCATCCGGTGAAATTCCGGTTTCAATGATCTAAGGAGCTAATGATAGAAATGGCGGATGTTCTTTGTCTGGGAGAATTGCTGGTGGACTGGGTTTGCACTACCCCCGGTGCAGAGATCAAAGACGCTGTCAATTTCACCAAAGCCCCTGGTGGAGCCCCGGCGAACACGGCGGTAGGCCTGGCCAGACAGGGAGTCAGTACTGCTTTTATCGGCAGGGTGTCCAAAGATGAGTTCGGACTCTGGCTCAAGTCTGTCTTGAAGGATAACGATATCGATGTATCCTGCACCATTGAAGACCCCCTGGCTCAGACCAGAATGGCTTATGTCGTAACCACCTCCGAAGGAGATCGCAAACTGGCGGATTTCACCAGAATCGCCTGTGCAGATGCCAGACTGGAAATAGAAGATCTCGATGAGAACCTATTCTCCGGTGCAAAAGTCCTTCATTTCGGCTCTATCTCTCTTATTGAGAATCCAGCCAGAGATGCCACAAAAAAGGCAGTGGAGATGGCCCGCGAGAAAGGCTGCTTGATCTCCTACGATCCCAATGTTCGACTCAGCCTCTGGCCGGACCCGGAACAATGCAAATCCACTATTCTTCAGTCTCTGCCCTGGGCTGACATAGTCAAGATTAACGAAGTCGAGCTCGAGTTTCTGACCGGCGGCAAAGAATTAGCCCAGGCTGAAGCCCTGCGAGAAGAAATGAATATTCCGCTTCTGATTATCACCCTCGATTCCCGAGGAGCATTCTTCGCCACCGAGCGGTGTTCGAAGATCGTTTCAGGATTCCAGATCGAATTGGTAGAAGCCACCGGAGCAGGAGACGGTTTCAATGCCGGTGTCATACGCGGACTGCTTCAACATGTCAAAGAGAGCTCTGACCGGAGAGCAGTATTGAAAAACCTTGAAGAGGCCGAGATAGAAGCAATTATCAGAACGGCAAACGGTGTGGGCGCTCTGGCGTGCACAAAAGCAGGGGCAATCCCTGCCCTTCCTTCTCAAGAGGAACTAGACCGCTTCTTGAGCACTTCCAAAGTATCTGCGAACTAGAAACCAACAATAGACGGCATTCTGCCACACCACCCTTAAAGGTTGGCACGCCTTGCGCTACCTGCTTACAACTATCACCGGAACAGCTCTTTGTCTAAATTTTTCAAGGCTCAAAGTAAAACTGCAAATCTAGTGATAAGCAACTATAATGAGCCTGTCGGCAAAACATAAATAAAGGAAAGCTGCTTACGATGAAAGCTCCCCTGAATAATTCGAAGAACTCTAAGAAAATTCAGAAAGTCCAGAAGGCAAAGGTCGCTGGTCTCTCCGCCCTGGCGATAGCTGCTCTATCGACCTCGGTCGTCAACGCTCAATCACCGTATGTACAGACCTACGGCAAACTCAAACAAGAAGAGCGAGCCGAAGAGGCCGCCAAACAGATCCAGAACTCTTCTAAAGCCACCACAGGCAGTGACAAAACCAAAGGTACTTCTACCTCCACCGCCGCTTCGACATCAGCCACCACTCAGAAGAAATCCGAGATGATCGTCAAACCGAAGCAGTACGTCTCTGCCGGTCCGAAGTGGCAACAATTTATCGATTATATCAACCTCAAACCCGGTCAAGAGAACCTTCCCCTCAAGTTCACCATCTTAAATGGTTCCAGCGGAACACCTCCTTTAAAGGCTATCAATGCCACTCTTTCAGGAAGAAATTTATTCTCCCAGAAAGACTTTCAGGGCAAGCGCAAACTTTCGATCAACCTCACTGACGCTTTGACAGCCGGTTCTACCCAGATAGTCTTCCAGGCCTATGGCGACGCCGGAAGCGCATTCAAATGGCAGATTACTTCCAATGTCAGCCCGGAAATTACCGCCATCAGCCCCGATAAAGCCGGCTTAGGTTCGGATATTACAGCCAAAGGCAAGAACCTTCCAACAGACAAAAGCGCATACAAGGTCAAAGTTGATAGTGTGCTGGCATCGGTCTCCGACGCCGCCACCGACAATTTCAAATTCAAAATCCCCAAAGACGTAAAACCCGGCAAAGACAAAAAGGTCGAGATAACCATCTCCGGCGTCAAGATGAAAACTTTCAAGATAGCCATACAAGCCGCTCCTGAACTGACTTATATGAGCCATATCTCCATCGCCGACGGTCAGACCCTGGTTATAAAAGGCAAGAACTTCTCGAAAGATCCAAAAGATATCCAGGTAACCTTCAACGGCACCAAGGGACAGGTAACCGGCAGCTCTGAAGATTCAATCAGTGTGATCTTTCCCTCGATTGAAAACATCCCTTCGAGGGTGACTGTGCAGGTAAAAGTGGGCGATATGGCCTGCACCAAACCCGGCATGATCCTGGGCAGCATGAGAAACATTCCTAACAACGGAACCTACTCTCCCTTCGAAGTAGCTCCTCACCTGTTCTAAAGTCAAGGACCCTGATTGGTCTCGCCGCTCTCTTTGAGAAGAGTATCTCTATTGGCGCCGAATAGCCCGGGGTCTATACCATCCATGGCGTAATCCACCAGGGTTTTACCTATACGCATGCCATAACCGATGCCATGCCCGTTAAAGCCCAGGGCATAGAAAACCCGCTTGCGGTCTGAATGAGGATGCTCACCCAAAATAGGCAGACCGTCTTTCGTATAGGCCATCACCCCGGAGAACCGATAGTCTATGGGGGTTCCGACTATATCGGCAAAACTGTCTTTCATGTACTCTTCCAGAGCAGATTGCACTTCAGGAGTAACCAGGTCGGCGTAGCCCACCTCTTGATCTTTATAAAGCTGTCGTCGCCCCCCGAGCAAAAGCCTCATATCCGAAAGCTGACGGAAATAGACCCAGCCATAGTTCGCATAACACAAGCGATCGATTATGCGCTTAGAAAGCGGTCTGGTGATAAGAATTTGCCCCCGGGCAGTTTTGAATTTGTCTTGAAACCAGGGGTCTACAAGTGGCGTGTAGGCGTTAGTTGCCAGAATCACAGTCTCGGCGAAGAAAGATGTCCCGGTGCCGATAACTTCGATCTTGCCCGATTCGTGATCACTCTCAAGGCGCAACACATGCTCGCTTTCAAAAATCTCTGCACCGCTTGCCTGACTTATCGCCCGGGTAAGACTTACCGGATTGAGACCGAAATCTCGTTTGTTCAGCAAAGCTCCATAAAAACCACGATCCAGGGGATCGTCCTTGATCAGCTCTACTTCAAAACCATCCTCATTGAGAAGCTCGAAAGACTCTTCCAGCTCTTCAAGCTCTTCGATTGAATCAGCCAGGATATAAGAGCCGCAAGGCTCGATAGCAAAATCGACGTTAGTCTCAGAAGCGAATTGCTTGATAACAGCCTGGTTCTCTTCGGCAAACTCATAGATGAATCGAGCATTGTCCCTACCGAAGCGCTTCACACATTCATTGTAATAAGTCTGTATGCCCCTAAGAACAAAACCGGCATTCCTACCGGATGCCTGGGAAGCGATCGAATTGGATTCTACAATCGCTACCTTCAAGTTGTCTCTTTTCGACAGGTAGTAAGCCGCCGACGCACCTATAATGCCCCCGCCCACCACGACCACGTCGAAATCAGCCCTAGCCCTCTCACCGGCAACATCCCGATCGAGATCGAACCAAATAGATCTTGTCATAGTCCCTGAATAGTTAGTACCAATTACCGAAACATCATAAAATTCGAGATTCCAGGAAGCTTCCAGCACAATATAATATGTCTGGATTTGACCTAATACCCTCTTTTGGATGGTATTTGTTAATTGTACCGGAGTTAGTGACCATGACACTTTCAGAACTGAAAAAAGAGCTGGAAGAGATCGAGGAACGGCTGTCGAAAGTCAGCCAGTATCTTTGACCCAGAGTCTTTAAAAGAAAAGATTGCCGAACTAGAAAAAGAGACCTTAGAGCCTGAGTTCTGGCAGGACCAGAAACGCGCCCAGTCGGTCAGCCAGAAGCTGAGCCACCACAAAAACACCCTGGAAAAGTTCGAGAACTGGAACCGCGAAGCAAGCGATCTCAACGTCTTGATCGAACTTGGCCTTGAAGAAGGCGACGAATCAGTAAGCGGCGAAGTAGCAGCCGGCATAGAAAAGCTGTCGAGACAACTGGAGCGCTATGAACTGGAGCGCCTTCTTTGCGGCGAATATGACCAGTCTTCAGCCATAGTAACCATTAACGCAGGTGCAGGAGGTACAGATGCCCAGGACTGGGCCGAGATGCTCCTGCGAATGTACATGCGCTGGTGCGGCAACAAAGAATACAAAACCGAGATACTGGATCAATCTGCCGGAGAAGAGGCCGGATTGAAGAGCGTTACTTTTAAAGCCGATGGCGATTTTGCCTACGGCTACCTTTCTTGTGAGAAAGGCGTACATCGCCTGGTCAGAAAGTCTCCTTTCAAAGCAGGCAACGACTCCAGGCAAACCAGCTTTGCCGCCGTGGACGTCACACCGATTATGAACGAGATCGACTCTCTGGTCGAAATCCCCGATGACGATATCGAGGTAGAGACCATGAGATCCGGTGGAGCAGGCGGTCAAAACGTCAACAAAGTAGAAACGGCAGTGCGCATCGTCCACAAGCCAACCGGCATCGCCGTTAAATGCCAGCAAGAAAGAAGCCAGGTCCAGAACCGCGCCCTGGCCATGGAGCTGCTCCGGTCGAAACTGCTTGCTATCAGACAGGCTGAACGAGAAGAAGAACTGGCGAAACTGAAGGGCGAAACGGTACAGGCCTCGTTTGGCAATGCGATTCGCTCATACATCCTCGACGACCGCATGGTGAAAGACGTCAGAACCAAAACTGAGACCCCTCATGTAGAGAATGTCCTCAATGGCGATATCGATCCTTTTATAGATTCCTATCTCCGTTACAAGGCGCAGCAAACTCAGCTATGACAAGTGGTCTAGCGTAACCTCCGATAGCGGTGACGCAGAAAGGTTAAACAGGCTAAACCTATTGACAACCTACCTTTTCGGGTGCCCGAGATTGCCAAGAACCACTTTCTGGATACCCCATAAATACCTGCGCTAGGTTTTCATTTTGGGACGCCTGACATACCTGGAAACAGTCATATATCTACATTAAATCCAGCCGGTTCGTTGCGCTAACCCACCCAGTTTTTGCCTGGTTAGCCTTTTCTTCAGCATCGTTATAAGGATAAAGAATACATATAACTGTAGTGTTTCCTATAACCAAGGTCGTTTTGATAGTTTATGGATATCTATCCAACACGTCCTCTTCGGAAACCTTTAGCTCTAAAAAACCACTCCAGTCCTATTCTCCAACCAAATCTCTCTATCGGTGACACCCTAAACGGTGGCCGAGGGTTTCCGGAAGAACTGAGATAGACGTCGAAGGAGTGGTTTTCGACTTAGTAGAAGCATCCTACCGCTGCGCTAACCCGGACTAACAAACCGGCGACTGACTCAGCGGCAGGTATCGATTCGACTTATTTGTCAACTTCACCGTGGTCCGTCGAGCAACTTCGTCGGACTCGAACTCAAAGATGGAGGTTAGACATCATGCAGAATGGTGATCTTAACAAGGCCCTGGCGCTGACTCCTCTGAGTGGTGATCCGATTCCCTTCGTGACGTTCCTTTCGGAACTGAAGGGAAAATCCGGTCGTGTGGCCACTGCCCCCGCGGTAGTGCTCCGTGCCATTCACGACATGGGTAAGGAAGACTACAAAGAGGAAGACGATCCGGAACGGCGCCGCTTTCTCCAGGTTCTGGAGCAAGCCGGCATCCCGTCCTGGCGGGCCTTTTATCACGTCTGTGGCAGCCAGCTTTTTGCCAACCGGCTTTTGAAGCGTTTTCTCGAGCCTGCCGCCGCCAACGGCGCGCAACTCAAGAAGATGCTGATTGTTGAAGGTGGTCCGGGTGCTGGCAAGGACTACTTCAAGGACGGCATCGAACGGGCACTCGAACGTTCGGCAACGGTGTACGCCGTGAAAGGCTGTCCCGAACACGAAAATCCCATCAACCTTCTGAAGCTTCTCCCCGAAGGCGGTCTCGAACAGGTCGCTGCGGCCATCGATATGCCGTTCGAGGAGCTCGAGCACCTGATGCAGACGGCGAACAGCCCCTGCCAGCACTGCTACGACAAGGTGATGGGTAGCCTCGACGAAGCCAACAAGACTCCCAGTCTTGCGGGCGTCGAAGTCGAGGAGATTCGTCTCTCCAGCCGCTCGGCTGGTATCTTCGAATGGAAGCCAGGCCAAGATTGCTCTCTGGTCGCCGCCCTCCGTCGCGCCAACCGTGGATTCATCAGCATGCCTGATGCGTTCCTGGAGCGCGAAGTGGAACCGGGCAAGACCGACGAGCGCCTGGTGCTTCTGGACGCCACCCAGTATCGTCGTCTGCCCGGTCTCTGCACCGGCAGTGAGTCGACTGTGGCTGCCAGCCCGCTGGACGTGTTCATGTTCGCTTCGACGAACGCGAACTCTCTGGCACGCTTCCTGGAATCGCTGCCGGACCCCGACGCCTTCACCGGGCGCGCCGACCAGGTCAAGTTGCCCTACAACCTGTTCCGCGTGGAAGAGGTCCGGGCTTACGAGACCGAGTTGAAGCGCTACGACGAGGTGGCTCGGTTTGGACCGCTGGCTCTTAAGATGATTGCGACGCTCGCAGTCATGAGCCGCTACGCTGTTCCGAAGAAGGACGACAAGTTTTTCATCCATCCTATCGATAGGATGCGTCTGCTTGTCGGCGAAGACGTCAAGGTCAAGCCCCGCTCCTCGTCCGACTGGCAGGAGATCTGGGGTTACGAGAAGTCCGCGGACACCATGCCCGCCGGCTCCGGTCGCTTCGGCGCCGGACTGGAGAGCCAGCGTACCGCTTCCTCGTACCGCGTCAACGCCAAGTCGCTGCCCGACGACGCAGTTCTGACTCCGGTTTTCGCGATCAACAATATCGCGTCGGACGAAGGTCTGGTCGGGCTCGACATGAGATTCATGATGAGCTTGCTTTCGCGCATCAACCAGTACGGTCTGATGAAGACCAAGAAGAGTCGCGGAAAGGATTCGTCGGTTACGGCGCTGGAGGCTATCATGCTTCTGCGTCAGGCGATTCACTTCCAGCTCACCGGCACCTCCAACCTGACTGAAGAGCAGATCGAGGTGCTCGAGCGCTGCCAGATGTGGCTCGGCGGTCGGCCGGTGCTTGGCGAGACCTGGACTCAGGAATCCTCTGCCAAGAAGCCGGGCTTGATCGAATCCGAGTACCGTCGGCTGCTCAAGACCCAGATTCTTCACGCTTTCTGCCCCGACTACGAGGAGCGCGCACAGGAACTCTTCGAGGACTATGTGCTCCACGCTCAAGCCTGGGCTACTGGCGAAAAGAAGGTTCGGCATCCGAAGCATAAGCAGATCCCCGTCAACGAGGACCTGCTCAAGGAGCTGGATCTCTTCCGCCTTGGTAAAGGCAAAACCGGTTTCATCGATGACGAAGAGCTGAAGTTCCGTCAGTCCCTGACCACCATCCTCTCCGACAAGAAGGATGAGTTCATGGCTCTGGAATGTCAGGCTCAAGACCTCGAACCGGATTGTCAGGCAGCGCGAGACCTGCGCGTTCAGCTGGCCAAAACCTACCAGGCCACCTGGCGCACCGTGCCGGAACTCGCGATTGCGATTCGTGCCAAGCTCGACACCGAGATTGGCGACCTCGTCAAGAAACTTCTCAATACTGAGGTTGTTTCAGACCTGAAGACTGAAGAGCGTGAAAAGCTCGAGATCGCGAACACCATGCTGGAGGACCTCGGTTACTCCAAGGGTGCGCGCGCCTCGGTGCTGGAGTACGCGAAGAAGTTCGAAGTCTGGAAACATCAAAGCTAAATTAGGAGACCAACATGTCTAGCAATCAGATCCTGTTCACTCGTGAGACTCACGCTCACTTCTACCTGCCGGAAGAGCCGTTCCCGTATGCGTTCGAGGACCGCGACCTGAAGGCAACGCTTCGCGACTTCCTGAAAGTCGTCCGTGAATACCCCGCCTACGTCGAGACGACGCACCAGGCGTTCTACCGCCTGATGGTGCGGGAAGGCCTCAACACCGGCCGCTCCGAGGAGCTGCTCCGTATGACCGGGCGCGAAATCCCGGCGTACAACAGCTGCGCCTCCTTCTTCGGTGTCGAGGAGTACGTCAACCAGGTCGTGAACGACTACGGTTTCCAGGCTGCCCAGGGTGGTCGTGCCCGCCGCAAGGCGCTCGCCATCACCGGTTCGCCCGGCTCCGGTAAGTCGGACTTCATCAACCTGATCCAGGGCAACATCATGCGGAAGCGGGAGCCCATCCCGTTCCTGGCGGGTTCCCCGATGTGGAACAACCCGCTGTCGGCGCTCTACCTGCCGAAGCTGATCGCCCAGAAGAAGACCCGCCGGCGTCCGAAGGACAAGATGAAGGAACTCATCGCCGTCATCGACAGCCTCGACCTGACCGGCACCGCCGCCCTCAACTTCGAGAACGCGGACCTGAACGAGGTCACCCGCAAGCACGGCTTCAGCCGCGGTCAGGAGCTCAGCTCCGCCGACCTGGCGAAGATCTGCGACGCGAACGAAGGTGATTTCGTGAAGACCGTCTGCTACGGTCTGGACCTGCCGAAGTCCACGGTCGACGCCATCGTGCGCCCCGACCCGTTCTCTCAGGACGTCGTCCTGGGCGAGTTCTTCGGTCCGGCCCTGATCAAGAAGGACGTCCTGCGCGACGCCGGCGCCTCCGACAAGGTGCTGGCCCTCGAGGGCAAGACCAAGAAGTCCGAGCGCTACGGCGAGTTCGACGAGAACTACGCTATGGAGCTCGGCGATTTCCCGCTGGACAACATGTTCATGTCGGAAGGCGAAGGCATGGTCGACGTTGCCGAAGTGCAGCCGATCAACTTCGACCTGAAGGTGTGGCGTGGTGACACCGAGATCGGTGCGATCGGCCTCTACGAGGACCGTGACCCCCGTACGGTGGCCCTGTCCGGCGCGTTCAACCGCGGCAAGCTGATCATCCTCACGGAAGGCTTCCGCAACCCGTCCGAAGGCTTCCGCGTTCTGCTGGAGGCCCTGGAAGGTCAGCGCCTGGGTCTGCCCGAGCCGCTCGGTTCGCACTGGCAGCATGGCGTCGGCTGGGAAGGCATGGTGATCATCCACTCCAACGATGAGCAGTGGAACAAGTTCTACGGCAATCCGGACCACCGTGCCCACAACGACCGTCTGCAGTGGATCTCCTGGCGCTACCCGCTGGAGCCGAAGCAGTCGGCCAAGATCTCCGAGAAGCTCTACAAGTCGTCGGCATTCGGTCGCTCGGCCGAGCTCGGCGGTGTCCACATGGAACCGCTGATGCTGCCGTACTCCGGCATGTTCCGTGCGGCGACGCACATCGACTGGGAGAGCAAGGGTGGACTGCCGTTCATGGCCGTTCTCCGCGCCTACGCGGGTGAGACGGTCCGTCAGACCGGCATGGGCACCGACATCGACGTTCGCGCCCTTCGCGAGAAGGCTCCGTGGACCGAGGGTCTGCCCGGCATGTCGCCCCGTGACATGGACACCTACCTCGGCGAGATGGCCGCTCGTGCTCGTCAGGAGTACGAGGCCGGCATCCGTGTCTCCCCCGGCTTCACCGTGGCTGAGCTGCGTGACCACCTGGTCTCGAAGTTCTCCAAGGATCCGCGTATCGACGAGAAGACCAAGGGCAAGTACATCGAGTGGCTGATGAACGACCTCGAGAAGTTCCGTCGCGTGGAACTGACCAAGGTCTACAAGGCCGCTTTCATCCCCGGCTTCGCCGACCTGGCCCAGAAGTTCTTCCGCAAGTACCTCGACTACATCAAGGCTCTGAGCCGCTCGACTCCGCGGACCGGCACCACCGGCTCGCAGTACCTGACCGCTCAGGACATGGAGGCCTTCCTCCAGGAGATCGAGAGCGCTGATTCGATCCGCATCAACACGGCTCAGGCGGACAAGTTCCGCACGAACGTGCTGGTCGCGGTGCAGGCGTACAAGGACGAGCACGGCGTCGCCGAGCCGCCCTACACCTGCCACGAAGGTCTGCGTCGCTGCATCGAGTCCTACGTCCTCCGTCAGGGCAAGGACATCGTCGGCATCTCCGGTCTGTCGAGCCTGACCCGCGAGGAGAAGGATCGTCTGGACGGTGCCAAGGCGCGCCTGATCGAGGAGCACGGCTACGACGAGTACACGGCTGAGAAGCTGCTGGTCGAAGTGGCCATGACGCGCGACTTCCTCGTCGCTTAATTCCGAGTTTGCTGACCTAAGCTGAGCTTTGGAAGGCGAACCGGAACCTCCGAAGGAGACTGTTGGGGGAGCTCGAAGGTGTCATCACTTGTGGTGGCACCGGAGGGCTCCCCCTCCTTTTCCCGGTTCATAACCTTATCCCCATGGGCTCAGCGAGTCCTTACTAAATGGAGGTTCTTCATGAGTAAGAAACGATCCGATAAAGGTCCTGGCAAGGACGAGAATCAGGTCGGTATGCCGGAAACGAACGAGACCACTCCGGTGACGCAGCAGGACGATTTCGAAGCTCTGCTGCTCGAGTGGTTGAACAATCCGCCGGAGAGAAGCCGCCGCTCGGTGGTACTCCCCGCGCCCGCATACATTGACCGCACGATTGTCGACCGTCAGCGCTTCATGGAGCGCGCCAGGCCGAAGATCACGAAAGATGTTTTGAAGCGGATTATCCGCGGAAAGGATTCGATCCTCGGCAACAACATGACCGGAGGTCGCCCGGTGTCGACGCTGGCACAGACCGTGCTGGCTCACGACATGTTCCGCGATTGCCTCGTCTCCAGTGACGGTGGCATGATGTACGTACCGATGCGTGGAGACGCTTTCCACGCCGGTGGCGACATCGATGTGCCGATCAACGTCGGCGAACCGAACTGGTGGCCCGGCCGAGACGGTGGTGGCGGCGGCGGTGGCTTTGAAGGTGGGGAAGACCCTGCCGACATCGTCTACATGCCGATGACCTACGAAGAGTTCATCGAGATGCTCTCGCTGCTCTTCGACCTGCCGTTCCTGAAGCAGACCGATGAGGACAAGCTCCTCGTCTTCTCGATTAAGATGCGCGGTCTCTCGCGCAATGGTCCTCGCGCCCGCCTGGACCTTCAGGCTACCTCCAAGGCACGCCTGGAACGCTTCCGC
Organism: Candidatus Obscuribacterales bacterium; assembly: GCA_020634035.1. Classification (GTDB taxonomy): domain Bacteria; phylum Cyanobacteriota; class Vampirovibrionia; order Obscuribacterales; family Obscuribacteraceae; genus RI-106. The sequence goes on from JACKCM010000001.1 coordinate 456,263, forward strand.
GCAACCTACAACGCGCGTCCGGAGGAATTCCCCGATATCACGCCGGAAGCCTATCCGACGCCGGAGCAATTCCCGTTCCACAACCACGACCTCCGCTACAAGCGGGTGGAAGAGCGTTGGGACCCGGACAGCAAGGCTGTGGTGTTCATGAACCTGGACACCTCGGGCTCGATGGGTGGTGAACCGCTGGCGATGTCCAAGTTCTACTTCCTGCTGAACCTGATCTGGCTGCGCACCAAGTACAACGACGTCGCCGTGGTCTACATCGCGCACAACGCGAAGGCCGAACGCATTCGCAATGAAAAGGATTTCTTCCGGATCAGCGAAGGCGGCGGCACCATGTTCATCCCCACGTACGAGCTCTCTTGGCTCCTGGGCAACACCGAATTCGGTGGCGACTCCTGGAACAAGTACTGCCTGCACGCCACCGACGGCTACTGCTTCGACAGTCAGTCCGAGGTGACGAGCTGGATCGAAAAGCTCATTCGTGGCGGCTTCAACTACTTCGGCTACTTCGAGCCTGAGCTCGGATGGGGCTGGGGTGGTGGTCGCGATACGCCCGGCATGGCCGCTGTCAAGTCGACGGCGTCCGATGTGCGTCAGCACTGTGGCTGGGCCCATGTCGCGAGCATGGATGAAGTTCCGAAGGCCATGATGCAGATCATGACCGGCGATAAGTCATCTAACTAAGAGGAGTTGCGACTATGGATGCTAAAGTTCTGTCTAGCGATCCGAGAGAGGCGCAGGTAGTTCGCAACCTCAACGTGCTGGTGCCCCGGGTTCTCTCCGTGGGCAACCGCTGGGGTTTCGATCCTTGCCGTGCTATCTTTCGCTTGAAGTCGGACCAACAGGTTCTCGACGATCTTGTTTATCCTCTTGGGGTGCCCGTCAGCCGCAATGCGTGGTGGTACGGCAAAGCGGCTCAACAGAGCCGCTCCCAGGGGCAGGGTGGCCACGTTTTCGAATTCGCCACCATCTCCGACCCGGCTGAAGTCGTTCTCGGCTCCACGAATGACCTGACCATGCACCTGCATGTCATCATTCACGCCTGGCTGGGTCACGTCTACCTCTTCACTCGCAACCGCTGGCACGCCGAAACGGGCCAGTCCACCGTGATGCACCGCTTCCAGCAGAACGCTGAGTTCGTGCGGGAAATCACGGAGAACACCCGCGAGTGGGGCTGGCAGCGCTACGAGTATTACGCGGATGCGGCACACTCTCTGGAGATGTACTCCGGTGAGCTGCCGACCAACTTCCATGCGCCGACCGACGACGAGCTTCGCGAGGAGCTCAAGGCCAAGCTGCAGCAGCTCGAAGCTGCCCATGCCATGGCCAAGTCGATTCCGGACCGGGAAGCGATCGAGAACGACATCCGCGACACGGCTCGTCTTCTGACCTGCCATCCGATTATGCCGACCGGTGACCTGCTGGGCTTCCTCGCCCATCCGGACAACACCAAGCACCTGCCTGAAGAGGCTCGCCGCATCATCATGATGACGCGGGACGAGAACCGCTACAGCTCGCAGGTGGTCGGCCGCACCAAGATTCTGCACGAGGGCGTCTCCCACTGGGTGGACCGTCGGATTCCCCATGACCCTGAGCTGGACCTCATCCGCCTGGGCATGGACAAGATGATCGACACCGCCCAGTACGACACCATGCACGACTCCTGGCCCATCGCCTGGTACAGTGACCCGTACGCCCTCGGGGAAGCCATCATCGACTACATCGACCGTACCCACAGCCGCAAGGTCGGGACGGAAGATGTGACCTTCAACCGTATCAAGCTCCTCTCCGAGGAGGACATCGCCACCGGAAACTATCCCGACTACGTCGTCGGCGACATCGTCGAGACCGATGAGGTCCAGACGGTGACCGTCGACAAGTGGGACCGGAGCTTCCTCCACGAGGTCTGTCGCAACTACGACGACCAGATGCTCTTCCACAAGTTCCTCACCCGGGACTTCTTCGAAGACCTGCACAAGAAGGCGCTTGGCTGGGTCAAGAAGATGATCATGCTGATCAACAAGCGGCTCAAGACCGTCCACTGGAACAGCGAATTCATCTTCGAAGGCGACCGCTTCCCCCTCACCCTCGAGCAGATGTTCGAGGTGATTTCCATCTGGATGAACCAGATTCAGATGGCCGATTGGCTTGGTCACTTCGGCTACGGTGCCCCGCGGTTCCCCGTTTCGCAGCCCATGCTCTATCAGATGATGCAAATCATCCAGACCGTGGCTGCCTACGACCAGGACAAGGACGCCTTCAAGCGTTCGATGCTCCTGCGCACGGGACTGCAGGCTCTGCCGAACATCAAGATTGTTGACACCGGTCGCTACAACAACGCCCAGATGTGGACGCTGCGCCACGAGTACGACCCCGACTTCGGTCCGCTGAAGCAGGGTTACGCTCGCGAAACGCTGCGGTTCTTCTGGCGACTCTGCGGCGACAAGGTGCGTCTGATTACGATGGAGATTCTGACCGACTCCTACGGCAGGCCCTGGGGTCCGCCGCGTCCGTACCAGTACTCCTGCGAGGACGGAATCACGGTCAAGGAGCGCTGGCTCTAAGCCTCGCTTCGGATTGAGACAAAACCGGGAGCGTGGGTTCTTCCTGCGCTTCCGGCTGTTTTGACCATCTCATAATCTGAACACTAAGGAGTCTTCGATATGAAGAACAGAAGTCGAGTACCTACCAGTCTTCCGAATGGGCTGGTGATTGTCGACAAGGGTTCCGACAGCCGCAAGGTCATGGTCGGCATCCTGAACGGCAAGCACATGCCAGCCTTCGGTTTTGATGTGAGGGGTATGGCGCCGAATCACTACCGCATTGTCGAACACGGCAAGTTCGGTATCGTGGTCGGTGCTCGCCAGGCCCTCGAGGTGCGCATTCTCGTCGACGGGAAGCTCATGCTCGAGAAGGTTCTCACCCCCCACGCCGATCCGTCCCCGATCGGGATGGACCCTGCTCTCTACCGCCGCATGGTCGAGAGCCCCCAGGCTCACTACCTCGTCCAGGACGGGGAAGGCAATCCCTTCATGTTCGGCGCCCCGGATCAAACCCTCACCGAGGATGAGATCATCGCCGAGCAGCTCCACCCGGGTGCCATGAGTGCCCCGCCGACCATGGATCAACTCGATCGCGATGGTCTGGTGCTGGAGGAGCTCCGGGTCGACCTGAACCCCGCCGACTTCGGCTTCGGGCCCCAGAATCTGGAAGCCCCGGACGCCGATGCGGACATCTCGGTTGCTGAGCACATCGCCAGCGCTTCCGACACACTCGCCGACGAAATCGGCGAAGGCGAAGCCATCACGGACGGTGCCACGTCGGAAACCTCCTTCGAAGGCGAGACCGGTCTCACCCGCGTCAAGCCCCAGGAGGAAGCACCCGCTCTCACGATCAATCGCGAGGACCCGACCATGCAAGCCAAGTCCTGGGCTCCGAGCCACGGGCTGGTCGCTGTCGGCATTCGCATGATTCAGTCTGTGGAGCAGGGCGAGATGATTCCGACCGCTCCGGACGGTTTCTCCTACACCCTGTTCCAGCTCAATCCGTGGACGCGCCACAACAAGGTGCTCTCGCGGATCATGGGTCGCGTGGTCGTTCCTTCCACGGACGAACTCGCGAAGATGACCATGAACGAGGGCTTCGGCGACGAGCTCAGCGGGCATTCCCATGTCAGCTGCGGCCTGCCGCACAAGCACAAGTAACGAAAAACAGGAGATATCGTCATGGCAAAACTCTGCAAGACTTGCCAGGAAAAGGATCCCGATACCACGGTACGGGGTTCCTGTCAGGCATCGTCTCATGTACGTGCTACCCAGCTTCCGAATGGCCACAACCCCTGGACGGACAGCCCCAACTTCACGCTCTGTGACGCCTGCGCCGAACACTTCCAGTTCTGCGCCTGGTGCTGGGGTCCGCTCCACGGCCACTCTCCGGTGACTGTCCCGACCGACAAGACTTTCGTTCGCGCCAACGCGCAGGACAACGGCAAGACCATTCCCGGCATGTATGTCGGTGAACAGGTGCTGGTCGAAATGACGGTCGACCGGTTCTCCGGCAAAACCTGGGACGTGAAGTCCACTTCTTCGGGCGTCCGCCTCGCCGCCTACCGCATGATCACCGAAGGTGGTCAGTGGGCGCAGTACGGCAAGCTCGAGATGTACTTCGACCTCTCCCGCTCCGACCCCAAGGCTTTCATCGAGCTCGAGGAAGTCGCCGAGCATCAGTGGGTCAACGTCACCAATCCCCAGACCTGGAAGGTCATCGTCGAGGTCAAGCACTAAGCCTGACCAAGACCAATCCTTTCATGTCATGTCATGTGGCTGAATGGAGCCGGATGGGAGTCGTCGCATCGCGTCGGCTACCCATCCGGCTTACCGGTTTGAATATATAAAGGAATCGGCCATTTTTCTGAAAACGTTGTCCCCGGGAGATCCCGAGACAGCGTTTTCATTTTTCGAAAGCGTTTTATTATATTATATAGTTATTTCAACACCAAAAGAATAAACCGTCGAGCTACGACGATTTATTCGAAAACTGGATTCAGACTGTTTCAGTCGTTACTTGCGACTACAGGTCTTGCCACTGCCGTCGGTGGTCTCGGGATCTCCGAGCGGACTGCCGGCGATGGGGTGATTGGTACAGCGAACGCACTTGTGGTCTTCCATCAGTACAGCAGCGAACTGCTTACACTGCACACATTGACCACCACCTGCGCCCCGGGTAAATCCGGTGTGTCCGACCATCTGCTGGGGGTTGCCCAGGCCGAGAACACCATCTTCCTCGTCACTTCGAGGACGAGTTCCGGTTCCAGTATTCATCTGCGAATTCCTCCGGTTCCATCTGTTAAATAGCCAGTTGAACATGCGATTACCTCCAACTAGGTTGCAAATCAAGCAGCCCAGGCGCTGGCGAGGTCCTTGAGGGGCATCAACCGAGCTCCGCTGCCGAGAATATGGGTCCGAGCCGTGGGCTCGGCATAAACGATGGAGCTTCCGTAAAGCTCGATCTCGCTCTCGTCGGTGAACCAGCCGTGGGCAGCATCGAAGAGCTGCGCACGAACCTGGCCGCGACCAATCAACTTGGTGCTTCCATAGGCACGAATCGAACAGGCTTCACGCCCGTAGAAAAACGTGTTGTCGAAAGCATCGAAATCGGCGGTGCCGAAAAGCTTCCATTCGGAACGGTTACGAGCCACTCCGCGCACGGTGCCTTCTGCGATCCCGGACGAATAGTCGTAGCTATTCACCTGGACCGAACCAGAGAGACTGGCCACCGAGTAGTCGTAGAGTTTCAGTCGAGCGTTGTCGGTACCGAAGATGGTAGCCCGACCACGCGCGACGACGCTAGCCTGCCCGAGAGCGAGTAGCACTCCGTTTCCGGTCAGGGTGACCTGGGAGGTTCCGGCTGCAACGATGAAGCCCTGGTCGAACTGATGTCGGCCCTGGGAAACAACTTTGATAACGTTGGCATCGGCGATTCCCAGTGCTTTACCGATGAACTGCCGGATGGAGTCCTCGACGGATTTGCCGGTGGGCATCGCGCGGAGGTGCTCGGAGAGGTCGGTCAGAAGCGCCTTCATGGCCTGAGCCTGGGGCAAGTCGAAACTGGGGATCACAACTTTCCGCCCGGCTGTCAGGTCGTCGACGAGCTGAGTAACAACATTCTGAGGCTGAGGTGTATTCATGGGATAGGTCTCCTCTTAATACTAAGCTCTAAATATTCTTTTCAGACCGCGCTTCCAATCCAGACACTAGAACCAGACAAGTCCGTAACAGAACCCCATGCAAGAAGCAGGAAGTTCGGTCGAAGACAAATTCAGTTGTTTGCGCTGGAAAGGTAGCGGGTGAAAAGTCCTTTTCAAAAGAAAGGGTCTAAAAGAACGACTGAACTCTAGAAATGGCCGGGGATTATCTTCAAGCGATGTATATACAGCTGTTTACACGAAAAAACCCGTTAAACCGGGATTTCCACCCTCTAGAAAGGCCTGGTTGGAAGCCGCAATATCTTTAGAGAATGGTCCTTTTCGGGTTTTATGCGATAGCTTGCGCTAGATCTCATAAAGATTTCCTGAAAAGCACCAGAAAGCAGGGTCTGGCGATACAACCGATATACAGGACATATCGAACCAGAAATTCCCTCCTGGAATTCGGAAGTGATTTTCGGCCGGGTAATCTGGCATCGATGTCATCTGATTGACATCAAAAACCTTCTATTATCAGCTTTAGTTGAACAACAACCAGGCAACCTAATAAACAACACAACCGAAGCCAGGCAAAAACCGATCTGGCTCAATACCTGCGCTAACTGTGCTATGTTTTCAAGGGGCACTTTCCAAAGAGAACCTGCCTGCCTGGAGCCCTCGCCAGGGAAGTCCATTTTCAGACCAATTGATGAAAAAACCGGCAGCCTATTAAAAGCTCATGATAGCTATGTATATATAAGCTAAATAGGCCAGTCACAGAACAGTTATGAACTTGAGCTAAACTTTTGGATATGAAGTGCAAAGTAATAGTCTTAAGAAAAGATGTCATGAGATTCTTTTCTTAGCTTCGCTAAGTATCAAGAAAAAGGCTATATACCAGCTTTTGGGATCCGCGCGAGCCAGTAGCCAAGAAGTCCTGTTTTGATATTGAGATATTCCTCAGAACCAAAAGCAACAAACTCGACCCCGTAAAACCATTCACAGTAGCCTGTTTGCACCAACTATTAAACACGGTTCATCCCGAAAACAAGAGATACAGTGATTTTCAGAGAAAGAAAAGTCAAGAAGAAGCTCTAAAAGATGAGAGAAACTAAGCTTTGGGATAGAGAGAGAATTATGTAGGGTCAGGTCACTCTTCACTTTTCCTTAACGCAGGACAACGCATAAGTCTAACTCAAGCGCAGAACACCTGAAATCCTCCATCATCCCGCCTTGCTCCCAGCAAGCGGAATCGACCACCCCTTCGATTGTCAGCCGGCACTCCTAGAATTCAAGCCTGGCTCGCGACGTGGTGTGTTCGGATGACGGGACTTCTGATGTCCGGTGCACGGTTGGGACTTGCGCTACCTGAAATCGAAACGTACTCGAACTGCGTTCCGAGCATCTGCTCGGGTGAAGAATTTCACAGAGGGATGCTTAATGCAGCTCCTCCCTGTCGCTAAGGCACTAGGAGAACAATCATGCCTACTATCACATTTGCCTACCCATGGTTGCTGGCGACTGCGATACTGGTCATTCCGATGATCTGGTACCAGTCCCGCCGTCGCAATTCAATCAGGCATTCGGGCTTCTCGATCCAGAAGGACGTGAAGCGAGTGCCCCTGATCGGCTACGCGCCGACCGCTTTCCTGGTAGCTTTGATGGTACTTCTGGCAATCGCCATCGCCCGGCCTCAGCTGCCGGACGTCGGTGAAAAGGAAGTCATCCAGACACGAGACATCGTCATCGCGACCGACATTTCCGGCTCAATGTCTTCTGAAATCCAAGACCCGGCTCAGCGCAAGCTGGCTGAGGGCGAGGAGAAGAAGCCCGGAGAAGAGGTCAAGATCACGAAGATTTACGTGGCTGAAAAAGCTATCGAACAATTCGTCGCTGCCCGTCCGGAGGACCGCATCGGTCTGATGCTGTTCGACGACGAGGTTTACTACAGCTGGCCCCTATCCACAGACCACAAGGTCATCCAGTTGAAGAACTCTGGCGTCCGCAAGTACAACGGCGGCGGCACGAACTTCGACGGGGACGGGGTCAAAGGCAAGATGGGACCGCTTCAGGCTGCCATCAATCACTTCAAGGAACTCGGTCAGGCTAAGACCAAGATCCTGGTGATGGTCACCGACGGTGAAGCGAGCATCTCGGAAGAGAGGTTCGCAGAATTGATGGAGCAGCTCAACGAGCTGAACATCAAGATCTACACCATCGGTGTCGGTGACAGCTGGGCGAAAGGCAACACCAGCACCAACAGTCTCAGGATGATCACGGAAGCATCGGGCGGTCTCGCTATCGCCGCCGGCGATGCCGAGCAGATGCGCGAAGGCTTCCGCACGATTAACGCCCTCGAGAAATCGACGGTAGAGAAGGAGACCACGGTCAACCACCGTGATATCTACTTCTATTTCCTGATTGCCGCTGTGTTCGCCGCTATCCTCTTCTTGGCTTCGGCAGCTCTCATCCGCGAGGACGCATAAGGAGCAACAAAATGGCCTTACTGAAAGAATTCCTGACAAAGTCCTGGAAGCGGTTGGGACTCACCGTCCTGGCAGGCGTCGTTCTGATCGGCGTCGGCCTCAACCTGCTTCTGTGGCCTGATTCGCAAGTGGGTTTCTACAACGAGGGCTTGCAAGCCTATCGTACTGGCAGAGCCCAGGAAGCCGTGCAGCTGTTTGACCGGTCACTTGCTGTTTACAAGCAGCGTTCCAACGACAGCTGGTTGGAACGGTTCGTCTACCCCGCGCCTTCGAGAGAGTACGCATCCTATGCGGCTTTCCACAAGGCGAAAGCGCTGCTCATGCTCAAGAAGGGCAAGCCCGCAGTCGAAGCTTTCAAGGAATCGCTCCGGTTCAACCCGGGCACCGGTTTCGAGGAGCTCCCCGGCTACGAGCATCTGTCCCAGGACGACGTGCAGCGCCTCACCGACCAATCCCTGATCGTCAAGTACGATCTCGAGCTGCTCTTCAAGAACAACAAGCAGCTCGCCCAGGGAGAAGGCAAAGGTGAGGGGAAACCCCAACCCGGAGACCAGGACGGCAAGAAACAGCAGCCTGGTCAGCAGCCTGGCGACAAGCCTGGCAAGGGTAATAAGGACGCGATTTAACTCGATGGAGGATAAACCATGTTCGACGTGAGCTTCCTTCGCCCGCATTACCTCACCGCGTTGCTTGTCGTGATCCCGCTGATCACCGGTCTGTGGTACGCCAGCTTTGTCAGCCGGCGTAAAGCACGGGCCGAATTCGGTGACCGTAAACTGATCGGGCGCTTTTCAAAGCCGCTGACATTGCGCAGCGAGCTGTTTCTCGTCGCCACCTGGGTGGCCGCCGTCTCCTTGATGGTGGTCGCCATCGCCGGCCCCGTGAGCAAATCTCTGCCCACGACGGTTAAGTCCGGCTCACTGCAGGTGGTGGCAGTAGTAGACGTCTCAAAGAGCATGGGAGCGGAAGACTACCGCTCCATCATGCCAGCCAAGGACGGATACGAGCCTGAGCTCGTGCCTGGTCCCTACGGCAGCCGGGTGGACTTCGTCAAGCTTCTTCTGAGGCGCGAAGTCATGCCCGCGATTATCGGCAACCAACTCGGAGTCGTGCTCTACACGGGCGAAGGCTTCGAGCAGGTGCCGCTTACCGACGACTGGTCAGCAACCACCTGGGTGCTGCAGAACTGGATGAAAGTCGGTAACGCTCCCGGCAACGGGTCCGACTATGCCGAAGGCATGGGTCTGGCGCTCGACATGCTGAAGCGTGACTACATCCCCGGTAAGGAGAAGGTAATCATCCTCTTCACCGACGGCGGTTTCACCGGCGAGCAAGAAACTCTCGAGAAAGTCCTCACCCGTGTGAAGGACGAGAAAGCTCGCCTGATTATCGTCGGAGTCGGTGGCAGGGTCGATGTTTCCATCCCCATCTACGATGACAAAGGCAACGTCACCGGCGTGGAGACCAAGGATAACCAACCCTTGCTCACCTCCCTGGACGAAGGCAAAGTCATCGAACTGGCTACCCTCGCCGATGCCGAGTACTTCATTCTCGACCCGTCGAGCAATGGAAAGCTCGGTGTCACCTGGGCAGCCAAGCTGGGTGGAAGTAAAGCCGAATCGAAGGAGAAGCCCGTTTACCAGTATCCGCTGGGCGTGGCGATCATCCTTCTCTTCGGATTGTTCCTGCGCGGACTGTTCGTCCGTCGTGAATCCAACTTCAACGGCGGCTAACTAACCCGCCTTACTAGTTCGTTCTAGGTGCGCATCATAGTTCCGGACCTGCCGTCCGGTGGTGCGCATCTATTCCGTCAACTTTCCGAATCTCTCAAACTGGAGAACTGAAATGTCAACGACACAGAATCCCTACATCGCCAAGCTCAACAACCTGAAGGCTGAGCTGGACAAGATCGTCGTCGGTTATGACGACATGAAGTGGAAGGTCATCATGTGCCTGATCTCGGACGGCCACCTGCTCTTGCAGTCCGTTCCCGGTCTGGGCAAGACCCTCCTCGTTGAGGCGCTGGCCCAGGTGGTCGAGGGCGCCACGCAGTACGCCTTCCAGATGACGCCGGACATGAAGCCGGCTGACGTGCTGGGCGGCGAGATCTTCAACCCGGTCACCGGCCAGTTCGAGGTCCGCTATGGACCGATCGTCCCGGCCAACTTCGTCATTCTCGACGAAATCAACCGTACGACCCCCAAGACCCTCTCGGCCGCTCTGCGCGCCATGCAGGAGCGCTACGTCGCCATCGGCGGCAAGCGCCAGGATCTGCTCGATCCGTTCCTGGTCATGGCGACCATGAACCCGGTGGAGCAGGAAGGCACCTTCCCGCTGCCCGAGGCTCTCTTGGACCGGTTCGCCTTCGAAATCTTCATGGGCTACGTCACCGAAGATCAGGAGGTCGAGCTGCTGCGTCGCACGCACCTGCACGACCGGCACGCCAAGGACCACGCCAAGGTGGCCATCACCAAGCAGGACATCATCGACATCCGTACGCAGGTGGTCGACATCTCGGCCCACGCTTCGGACGAGATCCTGTACTACATCACGCGCCTGGTCCGCGCCACCCGTCCCGAGCTGGAGTACTTCCACCTGGTGACGGACAAGGAAGGCAAGACCTTCGAGGACTTCATCGCCGTCGGCGCGTCGCCCCGCTGTGAGATCTGGATGCTGCGCACCGCCGCAGCCCGGGCCTTCATCAAGGGTCGCACCGACATCCTCCCGGACGACGTCAAGGCGGTCTTCAAGAGCGCCTGCCGTCACCGTCTCACGCTGACCCAGCGTGCCAAGTTCGGCAACGCCTTCGACATGGCCGATTACCTGGACACCGTGCTCAACAAGATCCCGGTGAACAGCGACAAGTCTTCCCAGTAAGACCATGGTCCTCTCCATGGTCTGGCTCGTGGACGAGGGGACTCGTTGTCCCCTCGTCCTGCCGGGCTGTGGAAGTGGAAACATGGACGGAGCGAAAGCTCCCAAACTCTTCAATGGAGTATTGACATGGCTAACAAAAACGCTAATGTATTGGATGCTCGAATCGACGAAATCATGGAATGGGTCGTTTCGAATCCGATTCCGACCACCTGGAGGACGAACTCTGTTTTTCCTTCCCCGGGTGAGCGTAAGAGCCGGTCTCGTGGCTCCGACGGGTATGACTTCGCTGCTCACGTTGAGTACACCTTCGAAGACGACCCGCGGGACATCGACTGGTTCGCTACCGCCGCCACTGGTGGTCAGCAGGTAATCGTCGAGCAGAAGTTCGAGCCCCGCGACTCCCGGTTCTTCGTCCTCGCGGACGTCGGAACCACCATGGGGTTCGGCTCTTATCGCACGACCAAGCGTGGTCTCGCTACCGAACTGACCGGTTCGATCATCCTGTCCGCCGCAGAAACGGCAGACCGGGTGGGTTTCGTCGTCTATGACGACTATTCGTCCGTGCATGTTCAGCAGCCGCGTTCTGCAAAAACCGTTCTGTATCCGGCGCTTGCCTCGATCGTCCAGTACGACGAGGACGCCATCAACGGCAAGATCAAGGAGCCCAAGAACAAGTCGGTCACCGGCTTGCAACTGGCTCTCGATACCGTTTCCCGCTACAGCCGCTCGCTGGTCTTCATCCTCTCGGACTTCATGAACATGACCGAGGAAGACGTGGCGATGCTGAATCGCGTTTCCTCCCACCACGACGTTGTCTGCATCATGGTGCAGGACCTGCGTGAACGGGAACTGCCCCAGGGCATCCTGTTCGGCTATGGGTTCTACACCTTCCAGGACATGCGCACCGGTGAGAGGAAGACCGTCTGGCTGACGCCGCACAACCGGCGCCAGTTCAACACCAACTTCGTCAACCACGAAAAGAGGCTGATCGAAACTTTCCAGAAGTGCGACTGCGACTGGGAGGTGATCAGCACGGAGGAAGGGCTCGCCGCCCATCCGAAGCTCTTGCAGCTTTTCGCGAACCACCGTAAGTAGGAGATCAACGATGAACCTATTGCAAGGTACAAGAATTGCCCTGTTCGCTTCGGCAACCATGGTCATGGCTCTGGGACTCAGCTCCCAGGTCATGGCTCAGGGTGCTCCCCAGGATGCCTGCGGGAACCTCGTCGAAGTCGCTCAGGGTCAGCCATCACCCAATGGTGGCTTCCCGTTTAACTACGCGGATGATGGAGGCGGCGTCAACAAGCAGGATGCCGGTCCTCCCATGCCGGGTAACCCGATCAAGAAGGTCTGCGAGCGGGGCGCCATCGAGATTCTCATGGGCAACGGCCAGCACTTCGGTCACCGCATCGGTGACCGGGTTCCGGTCACCGTGATTATCACGACCGCACCGAATGTGGTGATCGACTTCACTACGCTGGAAAAGCAGCGGAAGCTCTCCTTCGAGCCTACCGACTTCGAGCTCCTCGGTGAGCCCGAAATCTCCAGCACCACCCTCTCCAACGGCGCCAAGCGATACGTGATTCAGCTCGGCGTCCAGTCCTTCGTCATGAAGGAAGAGGGCAAGGTCATCACCCTGCGCGTCGACCTGCGCTATTCGACGGAGCTTGCCGAAGACGGCAAGACCCGGAACTGGAAAGTAATGTCCACTCCGGACTTCGTCATCACCCGGTCTCTGACTGTGGACCACGGTAACGAGCTTCTCGAGGGCGACCTCCAGAAGAAGCCGCTCAGCCTCCCCTGGCTGACCTACCTCTTCCTCATCACGGGGATGGTCTCACTGCTCTCGATTCCGGGCTTCGCCCTGGTCAAGTATCTGAACCGGGTCCGCACTCGCAAGAACCCGCCGGCCGAACGTGTGGCCTGGGCGGTCTTCGATGAGGTCCTGGCTGAGATCACCTCCATGGGTGCCTTCAAGACCGAACACTACGTCAAGATCGACTCGGCGTTCCGCAACTACCTCGAAGCGAAACTGCTCGTGCCGATTGCCTCGGCGACCATCCCGCAGATTCACGACCGCCTCGCAGACCTGGAGGAATTCGACGACATTCTCATGGTCGTCTCCTCGTGCGAGCGGGTGATCTACAAGGATGAGCAGCTCAGCGATGAGGAGAACTTCGCCCTCGTCCAGACGATCAAGAAGCTGGTGCCCCGGTCCTGGGACTCCAAGTGACAATAAGGCTCGGCTCGCGCTTCGGTGCGGACCGAGCCTGACATCGGGTGCTCGGGGGACCAAAATCCATCCTCCGAGCACTCCGACTGTCACAGGAAAGGTTTCATTGGGCAGGAGACGCGCTTGCGTTTTCTGCCTGTTTGTCAATATCAGCCCAATTCATTGCACCGCCGATAACACCATCAAGGCGGATCAATGCGTCGACGCTCCAGCCGCGTATTTCTAGCTGGAGGCCGGCGTTAACGCTCTGGGGAGCTTTAGCGAACCAGAGAAAACTTGTGTCAATAAAGACGGAGTTCTGAAATGAAACGTACACGACATATGATCGTGGGCTTTCTGGGAATTGCGATGGCGCTGACCTTCCTGTTTGCGCCTGTTGCTCCCGGCTATGCCCAGACCAACACTCCTGCCGCTGCCACTCAGCAGCAACCGTTTGACGGGCCCATCCTCTACAAAGAGGTCTTCGAGCGGCTCAAGCGCTTCCACATCGAACTGCGCGATCCGCAAAAGCGGGAAGCCTGGGCGAAAGAGTGGGAGAACAAGTATCGCGGCAAGCTCACCGACGAGGCCAAGACCGATGAAGCCATCCACGAGATGGTGAACAGCCTCGAGCAGATCCACGACCACTACCTGCCGCCTGCCGACTGGGCCGACATGAACAAGAAGTTCAAGCCCGGTTTCGCTGGCGTCGGCATTGCGGTCGAAATCAAGGGTCAGCTCGAAGCCCTCAAGGCTCTGCCGGAGAATCCCACCGAGGCGCAGGTCAAAGAGGCCTACACCATCGACACCGACAAGCGGCCCTTCATCGTCGGCGACGAGCCGATGGATGGACTGCCCGCTCAGTCTGCCGGGATTCAGAAAGGCGACATCATCGTCGCCGTGAAGAAGGACGCTGCTTCGAAGGATGCTGCCGTTCCCCTGAATGGCAAGACCTCCGATGAAGCGGTGGACCTCATCCGTGGCAAGATCGACTCCGAGGTGGTGCTCACCATCCGGCGTGGAGACGGCAACGGCGGCTTCAAGCCCGACTTCGACGTCACCATCAAGCGCGCCACCGTGGTGCCGAAGGTGACCAAGGTCAAGGATCTCGGTGACGGTGTCACCCAGGTTCGTCTCTTCAACTTCTCCTCGGAGAATGTCGAGACCGAAATGACCGACGCCCTGCAGCAAGCGGCCAAGGGCAAAGCCCTGGTGCTCGACCTGCGCGGCAACCCCGGCGGTCGGCTGGAAGCAGCCAAGAGCGTCGTGGCCAAGATCCTCGAGACCGGCGTCATCGTCACCAAGCGGGAACGCAACGGTGACGGCTGGGAGCTCGAGACAACCTCGCTGCTCAAGGATATCGGTCTGGTCGAGTACAAAGACACGACCGATCCGAACAACGACCGCATCCACGCCGTGGAACGCGCCACCCTGCTGATCCCTCGGGACATGCCGGTTGTGGTGCTCGTCAACGGCGGCAGTGCCAGCGCTTCCGAGATCACCTCCGGTGCTCTTCAGGGTCGCGCTGTCATCGTCGGCACGCCCACCTACGGTAAGGGCGTCGGTCAGGCTGTCATGCCTCTCCCCTGGGAGCGCGGCGTGAACATCACCACCTTCGAGTTCCTCCCCCAGGACCGCGCCATGAACATGGTCGGTGTCATCCCCGACATCGAGGTGGAGCAGCCCGCCGACGAACGCTTCGACCCGAACAAGGACACCCAGCTCGAAACCGCCAAGCAGACCGCACTGGACATGCTGGCCAAGGCTGAAGCCCTGTCGAAGAAGGCCGAAGAGCTTCGCACCGAGAAGCTCGAGAACTGGAAGAAGGCGATCGAGGCTCGCAAGCAGCAGCCCTGACGCCTCAACATCATAGACAGCCCGTCACCAAATTCGGTGACGGGTTGTTGGTTTTCTAAAACGACAAAGGATGATTCCAATGAAACTTAGCAGAATCGTACTGACGTTGGCCCTCGGGCTGACGGTGTCTATCTCTGCTTTTGGCCAGTCCCAAGCTGATCCGAGTCACCTCCTGCTGAAGGA
Organism: Candidatus Obscuribacterales bacterium; assembly: GCA_020634035.1. Taxonomy (GTDB): domain Bacteria; phylum Cyanobacteriota; class Vampirovibrionia; order Obscuribacterales; family Obscuribacteraceae; genus RI-106. Next base: position 471,567 of record JACKCM010000001.1, read on the forward strand.
AGGTGGCGCAGCGATTCAGCAGGGCGAAAAGGACAAGAGCGCAGAGCCCAAGATTATCGAGCGCATGGGTGAGCCGGCACCGGCGAGTCCGAAGAACCCCTTCGTGATTCCGCTCAGCCCCGAAGCACTTCAGGCGCTCAAAGGCATCAACGCCGATGCCCAGCCGACTCCCGCGCAGCTCGAGAACATCTACCAGACAGTCTGGCAAGAGGTCTCGGACAACTACAACCGTCCCGAGAAGCTCGCCAACTGGCAGGAGTGGAAGCACAAGTTCGACGGCAAGCTCAAGACGCCGGACGAACTGGAATCCGCCCTGCAGGAGATGCTCAACAGCCTCGACGACCACTGGACGAGCTACACGTCCACCGCCGACATGAAAGCCGCCCGCGAGCGGTACATGAACGGCATCCTCGAATCGGGCATCTTCCTGAAGGAAGGTCCCGAGGGCTCCATCCTGATCCACTCGGTCGCCTACGGCACCGCCGCCTACAAGTCGGTCCTCCACAAGGATGACCGGATTGTCAAAGTCAACGGCGTGGACGTGGCCGGCAAGACGCTGGACGAGATGGAGGACGTGGTCCGCGGCAAGGCAGGCTCGGCGATGAAAGTCGTCTACGAGCGTGACGGTGCTCAGCATGAGGTGACCCTCATCCTGACGCCGCCTGAGCAGGAAGGCGTTCAGATGCGCATCCTGCCCGGTCATCTCGGCTATATCCGCCTGGATGAGTTCTCGGCAGAGTCGGCAACCAAGCTCGCCATGGGTCTGGTTCAGCTCCACGTCAAAGCCAACGGGCACCTCAACGGTCTGATTCTGGACCTGCGCGGCAACCCCGGTGGACGCGTCGACCTGGCCAAGAAGATCGCCGAAATCTTCATCGAAAAAGGCACCATCTTCTCGACCCGGACTCGCAAGGAGCGCCAGATCACCGACGAGGTCGTCACCATCATGGCTCCGATGGAGCATGAATTCGCCGATCAACCGGCGGAGCTGGTGGCAGCCAGTAAGGACTATTACAAGATTCCGATGGTGGTCCTCGTCGACGGCAGCAGTGCCAGTGCTTCGGAAATCCTCACCGGTGCTCTGAAGGACAACGGCCGTGCCACCATCATGGGTACCACCACCTGGGGCAAGGGTGTCGGGATGATCATCTCGAACATTCCTCCCGGTGGCAGGCTCTCGATCACATCGCTCGACTATCTGACGCCGTCGGGGTACAACCTGTCCGGCAAGGGTATCGAGCCGCACATCGTGGTCGAGCGTCACTCCGGAGTCAGCTTCGATGAGCAGCTCGACGCCGCCATCGACTATCTCCAGAGCAGGGCGCCGGATCCTTTCGAGGGTCCGCTCTCGAATCGCGCCGAAGGTCCCAACGAGCAAGTCGACTTCTTCAACTCGCCGCTCGGCATCTCGCTGATCATCGCGCTTCTGATCGTCGGTGTTCTGATGTACGGCAAACACGCCGACATTCAGCGCAACCGTCGCAAGGAGCGTGAAGCGGCCGAGAAGAACAAGAAGGAGGTGAACCGCTACTAAGCGGTAAGCCTCTCTCACGAAACGCGGAGGGGAGTGCAGTCGTCAAAAACGGCTCCCCTCCGCAAAATTTCTAGTCCCTCAAACTTCGCAGTAAGAGGTAATAGCATGAAACAAGAAAAGGAGGTCTCCATGATTCACCTAAGGTAGGGGCTCCGGCTCAAGCAAAAATTGCACCTCACTGACGAGGTGCTCCCAGCGCGCGGAATTACTTCCGGCAGCTGGTTCTCTTTTCTCAGCTTGACCCGGAAGCCTCTCCTCAAGGAGGCATCATGGGCAAGACCTACAAGCGTCGCCACGGCTTCAAGGCCGCGGCGCGGGAATGCACTGTTTTCGTTCATCTCGATGAAATCTTCGTCTCCGACTCGACCTGGCGCAAGCTCATGGAGCGCGACCACGGTCAGATCGAACAGATGCGGAAGGCTATCGAGGACGGTATGGAGATGGTGCGCGTCGTTCTGCGTCCGCGGGTCGACGGTGGCTACAACATCGAAGATGGTCGCCATCGCGTCATCGCGGCTAAGTTGGCTTGCGCCGGAGTGATTGAAGCTCTGGTTGTCGGTCGCTAAGAACGACTTCGTTTTAACCCCTTTGTTCGGCATTCTCCGGTCTGTGCTCAAACACAGCACCGGGTTTGCCGAACAAACTTTTTATTCACCTATTACTATCCTTTATAGTTGTCTTATCAACAAGGCCAGCCATGCCCGATGTCTCCTCGAACCTGTCTGTGTTCTGGCAACACAGAAGTTCCAACAGCATAGGCCGCTTTCTAGAAAGAGCGATTTGCCCCAGATTATATGTAAAAGCAGCGGGGCGACCCTACCTTATATATATGCGCAATGGATCAAGCGGCTTCGAACCTTCAAACCAGGGAGAGAAGACCGCTATAGCAATCTAGACCAACCTTAGTGGTATTTTCCCCATCGACAGAGGTCGATCCAGGACCTAATCTATGGATACAGATTCGCGAAAGTCGCTGTTCGCATTCTAAAAACCTGCCTTTTATGGCGCTGGCGTTGAGACAAAAGGTCTACCTATCGTGCACACATTCGATGCTCACTTCGGAAACCCGCAAGAACTGCCCGACTCCACTAACGAGAATATCAAAGAAAACGGACTGAATCGGCAGGTCCAGGACTCTCTGACCAGAGAGAATCCAGGTAAAGCCTCAGCCCTCACCCACAGGCTAGAAACTTCGGATCCCAACGCCTCTAAAAAGCTTTCAGCCATGGATGCCGGCATAAACTGGACCCGGGACAGCCAGGGCAACTTCGTTACCAAAAACCGCTGGGGCAAACTCCTGACCCGCGATGACCAGGGACGCATGGTGGACTATAAGCACTTTGTGGAAACAAAGCGCATGGGTGCCAGGGATCAGATGGCTTTTACCTCTGTGCTGTTCTGCAATCCCTTAATGCTTCTAGGTCTGGGCGCCACTTTCGCCTTCATGGACAACTTTCGCAATAGCGAAAAAGAGTATGAAAGACTCCAGAACAATCTGGACGGCAAGAAGACCGGCAAAGAGTTAAAAGGCTACACAGAAAAAGATGCGGTCAAGGCACTGGTATTTATTAACGACCGCAGACCTCTGCACGAGAATGCTATAGCAGCCGGCAATGCCGCTCTCAAAGAGAAAGACGCCAGACGGCGCAAACGTCAACTCTCTCTGGAAGATTATCGCAGACGTCAACTCCAGGCCCTGTCTGTTCCGGACCGCAGTATGCTGTCCAAACAAAACATAGCAAAAATGAAAAATCGCCTCGAAGAACAACTGGAGCGCATGCGCGGCAACGCCGATCTAAAAGATATCGCCCAGATCGAAACTCAGATAGAGAAGCTCGACAGAGCTTTGAAGCGCTTCTCGGCCCTGAGTCACTGAGAAGAAACCCCTTGGCATGATAACGGTTGGTCAATATTCTCAATAGCCCCTATGTAGCCGGGGTGTATATAGAATCGACTAAGCAAAGTTAAAATTCTTGACTGCAGTTCATGGAATTGCCCTTGCAACCTCTTAAAATGACTGGATGACTTCGGCTTCCAGAGAAAAATCTTCGACTCTTCCCGGTCTCGGCTTTATCGAGAACCAGGTCGGTATCGGTCTGGAATTGATTGGTCAGGTAGTGGTGCTCCTCTTCCAGACTATCTCTTACATGGTCCGGGGAAGAATAGATATTGCCGAGACTTTTCGTCAGGCTTATATGATAGGCGTGAAGAGCTTCGTCGTAGTAGGCATTACAGCGCTTTTCGTCGGCTTTGCCATGTCCCTGCAGATATCCAGAGAGCTAGTTAATTTTGGAGCCGATACCGCCATAGGCGGTGTGGTCTCTCTGGCTCTGGTTAGAGAGATAGGTCCTATTACCGCCGGCATAACCGTGGCAGGAAGGGTCGGTTCATCCATCGCAGCCGAGATCACCACCATGATGATCACCGAGCAGATTGACGCCTTAAAAGTAATGCGCATCGATCCGGTCGAGTTCCTGGTTGTACCTCGTTATACCGCCGGGCTTATCATGCTGCCGGTTCTCTCTATCTACGCCATGTTCATCGGTCTTATAGCCGGTATCTACATAGCCAACATAGCGGCCAATCTGCCTGCCGAGACCTTTCTAGATTCGGTCAAGCAAACGATTCTGGACAGGGACTTTACAGTGCATTTCCTGAAATCCATCATCAATGCCACCATAATCATCATCTTTTCTTGCGCCATAGGGCTGCATACAAGAGGTGGTGCCGAAGACGTGGGAATAGCCACCACCAGGACGATAGTCTGGGTGATGACCTGTATCTTCATCTTCAACTATTTCGTCACCTCTTTAACCTACGCACCCCGTTAGTAGAAAGTATTTAGCACCAATGGCGACACCAGCAATGCTAGAGATCCAGAATTTGCACAAGGCCTTCGGCTCTCGTGAGGTCTTGAAGGGCATATCTTTCGATGTGCATACCGGTGAGATGGTCGGCTTGATCGGCCCTTCTGGCTGCGGCAAATCGACCATTCTAAAATTGATCTGCGGATTATTGACCCCGGATGAAGGTCAAGTCGTACGTCGTTCCGACGAAATCGGACTGGTTTTTCAGGGCTCGGCTCTGCTCAACTCGCTCACTATTCGCGAGAATCTCGCCCTTGCACTTTATCATCGCAATCTCAGCAAAGCCGAAGAGAATGAAACTATAAAAGAGAAGCTGCACCTTGTCGGTCTGGCTGATTATGTCGACTCTTACCCGACCCAACTTTCCGGAGGACAGCAGAAGAGGACGAGTTTCGCCCGGGCGATTGTAAACGATCCGAAAATTATTTTATACGACGAGCCTACAACCGGGCTCGATCCGGTTATGTCCACGATTATAGAAGATTACATGATCAAACTAGGTGAAGAGCTGAAAGCGGCATCTATAATAGTCACTCATCAGTATTCCACCTGGACTCGCACCACCGAAAGAGTGATTCTGATGCACAGTGGAGATACTGTATGGAAAGGAAGTACCGAAGAAGCTATGCACTCGGATAATGCTTATATGAAACAGTTCGCCGAAGGATTGAAAGAAGGTCCGATGTTGTCAGGTCTTCAATAATCCGAGCCAATGAGGAAGAATCTATCTGTGAAAGCAGCTGATGCAGTAAAGGAAACCCCGGACAAAACGACGGTTGTATACAAAGTGACCAGCAATTCCGCCAGTAAACCAAACTATGAAGTAAGAGTCGGCATCTTCACCATACTTGCCGTCATCATTCTGCTTTATGGCTGGACCTGGTTGAAGAGCTTCTCTCCAATGCATCCCCCCCAGCTCATAACGGTGCAGTTTCACGATATAGCCGGTCTGGCGACCAATGCGCCGGTCAATATCAACGGTGTCAGAGTCGGCACCGTAGAGCAGATAGAGCTTAAAGGCAAAGGCCAGGTGCTTGCCCACCTGAGAATCAAGACCGAAGAGGTCACGGTTCCCCAGGGCTCGACCTTCACCATCCAGACCCTCGGTCTGGTCGGTGCAAAATATATCGAGATCACCCTGCCTGAAGAAGAGCCTGGTCAGGAGCTTCCTGCCCCGATAGATTCCAACACTGTTGTCATAGGCTCAGATCCGGTCAGAGTCGAGCTGGTTATCAACAAAATAGCCACCAATGTCAACAATATGATCGGCAAAGTGAGCGATGACGACACCCAGTCCAGCTTTGCTTCAGCCATACAGCGCTCCGGCGAGACCATCGAGAATATCAATGTCGCTGCCAAGAAGCTCAACAAGAACATGGACAACATCGCCGAAGCCACCGACAGCCTGGTAAAAACTTCGGACAAGTTCGGAGACGTGGCTGAAGAAGCCAAAACACTTACCTCTAACGCCAACTCCTTTTTTGTCACCGGCAAAGGCGCCCTGACAGATATTTCGGACCTGACCAAAGATTTCAAGACCACCTCTCGAAGAGTCAACAAGATTCTGGAAAGTCCCCAGGTGGTCTCCGACCTGCGTCAAACAGCAAAAGACGCCAGAGAGACCGTCCAGGCAGTGAAAAAGCTGATGAGCGAACTCGAAAATACTATGAAAGACGAGAGCCTCCGCAAAGATTTGATCGCTTTATTAGATCGGGTGACAAAATCCACCGAGAACATCGCAGGCTCTATGCAACAGATCAACGAAATGGCCGGAGACAAAGAGCTGCGTAGCGATGTCAAAGTTATCGTCAACGAAGCCCGGGATGCGGTAAACAAAGTTGATCGCATCATCGGCAGCCCTGATTTCAAAGGCAATTTGAGATCGACTATGAAGAAGGTAGAAAGTGCCGCAGAAAAGGTGGATACGGTCTCGCAACAAATGAATCAGATTCTGAACAAGCGGGCTCCCCTCTTCCAGATGATGGTCGGTACTCCCGGCAGGCTGCCCGAAGAGAAGAAAAAAGAAGAAGCCCAGAGTCAAAAATAGATAAGATTTGCTGTCAAGGATTCCTTCCGAAGCCGATCTAATTCATACTGACTTCTCTGCAAATTACAATCGCTCCAGGTAATACCAATGAACTATGAGCCGGTTATAGGGCTTGAAGTCCACGCCCAACTGAAAACCAAAACCAAGGCATTCTGCTCCTGTCCCAATGTCTTCGGAGAGAATCCCAACGATCAAGTCTGTCCGGTCTGCCTGGGAATGCCTGGTGTCCTGCCGGTGTTGAACGAAAAGGCAGTGGAGCTTGCCATCAGAGCCGGTATCGCATTAAACTGCAAGATCGCCGATAGTACTAAGTTTGATCGTAAGAACTATTTCTATCCGGATCTGCCGAAAGGCTATCAAATAAGCCAGTTTGATCAACCAATTTGTGGTCCAGGTCATCTAACCATTCAGGGCAAGAAGGTAAGAATCAATCGTGCCCACCTCGAAGAAGACGCAGGCAAGCTTGTACATGCCGGCGCCGATGGGCTGCATGGTTCGGACTATTCTTTGGTAGATTACAACCGCTCCGGCGTACCGCTGCTCGAAATAGTCACCGAACCAGACATAGAAAGCGCCGACCTGGCAAGAGACTATCTAACCGAATTGAGAAACATACTGCGTTATCTCGAAGTCTGTGACGGCAACCTGGAAGAAGGAAGCTTTCGTTGTGATGCGAACGTATCGGTAAGGCCGGTGGGAGCGACCGAACTCGGTACAAAAACCGAGATCAAAAACATGAATAGCTTTCGCTCGGTACAAAAGGCGATCAACTCTGAAATAGAGCGCCAGATCAAGATCCTGGAAAGCGGCGGCAAGATAACCCAGGAGAGTAGACTCTGGGACGACAACAGCCAGACCACCCACAGTATGCGCTCGAAAGAAGAAGCCCATGATTATCGTTATTTCCCTGAACCGGATCTGGTACCACTTCAAATCAGTCCCGAAAGAATCGAAGCGATAGCTTCTTCTATGCCAGAATTGCCGGAAGCGCGAAGACAGCGTTATCTTGCAGCCGGTCTATCCGAAGAGTACGCAGTTATTCTGACCGAATCAAAAGAGAAATCAGATTTCTTCGATCAGACCCTCGCCCTCGGAACCCCGGCTCTTGCCGCAAGCGGCATTTTAATCAACGATACCGAGAAGATTCTACGAGACAACAATCTCGATTTCAGCCAGGCGCGCTTCACCGCCCAGAATATAAAAGATGTGGTGGATGCCACAGCGTCGGGTCAAGTAGGCTCCACTGCGGTTAAAAACAAAATCTTGCCCCGACTAATAACCGAAGGCGGCAATGTCACCGAGATCATCGAGAAAGAAGGCCTTGCTCAGATAAGCGACGAGAGCGCCATCAAACAGCATGTAGAAGAGATCCTGGCCCGCTCGCAAGAACAGGTAGAAAGTTATAGATCCGGCAAAACCAAAGTGCGCCAGTTTTTCTTCGGCGAAGTGATGAAAGCCACCCGGGGAAAAGCGAATCCCAAAGTCATAAATGAATTACTCGATCAACTGCTGCCCGAACCCGAACAGAGGCAATGAGATGAGCAAAGAAACCGCCCAGGTGGTATGTTAATTTAGATGCTCGTGAATTCCTGAAAAAGATCCGATGGCTCCTGGTATTACAGATTCGAAGATTTCTAAGATAAAGCGCTTGCTCAGAGCGGCCTCTCTGGCCGGCCTGCTTATTTTTTCGAGCGCTGCAATGCCTGCCCTGGCCAAACAGCAAGGAGCGAAATTCAAAGGTTATTTTGCTCCCTGTCATCTGGTTTCGCCGCTTCGCGATGATCTGGTCTATACCCCGGTAGGTATGGGAAGAATCACGTCTAAAGCCGGCTACCGGGTGCATCCGGTGACCCATAAACACAGCTTTCACAGCGGCGTAGATCTGGCTGCCAAGCTAAATGACCGGGTCTACAATCTTCTCGACGGTATCGTCACCAGGGTGGGCTGGCGAGGCAATCTCGGTTGCGCCGTCGAAGTTTATCACCCCTATCCCAATGTCAAAACCATTTGCGGGCACCTCAACGCCTACAGTGTCATGCCCGGCATGTGGGTCCAGCGCGGACAGGTATTGGGCTACGCCGGCAGTACAGGTAGATCGACCGGAGTCCACCTTCACTACACAGTTATTCGCGCCGACACCAAAGACTATATCGAACCGCTGGAATTTCTCAAACAGGTACCAGCCTATGTCAGCGCCCTGAAAACAGCCAGGATTCAAGCCGGCGCTCAACAGCGCCTCAAAGAGATGGAGGATGTGGCCAAAGAGCCCATCGATACGGATGACGAAGATTTGCCCGGAGATCCTGAACATTCCTGAGAGAGCTTCTTGACCATGAACCCCACCACAATCGAAGAGTTGAAAGAGAAAGCAAACGAATGCTTTATCTCGGGTGATTGGGCGGAAGCGGAAAAAAATTTCAGAGCAGGTCTGGAACAGCTAGAAGAAAACCACTCTCTGCCTGTCGAAGGCGCAATGGCTTTCATGTTGGACTATTCTCGTCTGCTCTACCTCAAAGAAAGAAACGAGGAATGTCGCGATCTCTGTCTCAAGATTCTGGACCTGGCAGAAAAGAACAGCTCAAACCCGGCTACACAGACTATTTTGGTGCCGACCTGCTTGCGCCTGGCAGAGACTCTCTCCTTTTTCGAAGATTTAGATCAGACCCTTATCTATTTGAAGCGGGCAGCAAATCTGGCAGATCATACCGATCTCAATCTCAACCCTGACTATTTATCGATTCTGGTAACTATTCTATCCACCCATGCAGCCTATCTATTATCTGGAGAAGATCCTGGTCGCTTTGCCGAATCGGAATCCCTCATAGAAAAAGCCGAGGAGCTGGCCCAAGAATATGGTATTACCAGCGGTGAAGATCTAGCTAATCTATATTCTACTAAAGCTATTAGCATACAGCTGCGCGGAGACATCGAAGAAGCTCAAAAATACTATATCCTTGCCATTGACGCCCTGGAAGACAGTCCGCTTTCTGCCTGTTTCGGCGAAGCATGTTTCGGTTACGCCACCCTGAGAGCCACCGACAGCAAATTCAGCAGCTCGCTTGAATTTCTCGAAGAGCAAATCGCCTCAAAAGAGAAGCGAACCGGTAATGACCACCCGATTCTCAAACGTGCGATTGCCGCCCTTGCTCTTACCTATTCTGCCTGCGGAGAGCTTGACGAAGCAGAGATCCAGGCCCAGCGGTATAACCGCATCGTAGAGATGATGGGTGAACCGGGGGTCGAGCTCAAAATCGATTGTCTGCGCATTCTAATCGACATCCTCCAACAGCAATCTCGATTTTCGGAAGCTCAGGTACTTTTGAGCAGAGCCAATGATCTGGCAGAAGCCACCGGCAATCAAGCGATTCTTGTAAGACTGCTAATGGACATGGCCAGACTGAAACTGGATCTCGGCGACTTTCAAGGGTCGGTGGAACTCTATGAAAAATCCCTTGCCATAACGACTCGCCTCAAAGGACCGGATCACTTCGAGACAGCCATCTGTCTGGGTCTTTTAGGCAACGCCTATTTCGCTGTCCATGACTTTGCCCGGGCTGAACAGTATATCCGTCAATCCATCGAACTCTCCTCCAGACAAGAAGAATTTTTCGGCAACTTATTAGGAGCCGACAATTATCGTTATCTGGGACTGGTTTGTTTGCAACAGGACAAACTGGAAGAAGCCGAAGACGCATTTCTGAAAGCCCTGGCCATGCTGGAGACCACAGACATGGCCCAGACCCTTCAAGAAGCAGAGACTCTTAAAAACATGGGAGAACTCTCCGAAGCCAGAGAAGACCTCGAAGGAGCCAGGCGTTATTACGAGAAAGCTCTTAAACTGGCAAGATCTATTTTGGGAGACAACAATTTCGAAGTGGCTGACTATATCTCCTGCCTGGCGGACATCGCCCGCAAACAAAGCCGCTATGAAGAAGCCGAAGAGATGTATGGAAAAGCCCTCAACATTTTTGAACAGACTCTCGGTCCCGGGCACCCGAGAACTTGCATCGTCCTGCAACGGTTCGGCGAAATCGCGATAGAACAAAGCAAGTATGACGAAGCCGAAGAGTATTTTGTCAAAACCCTGACCCGCATGGAGCAAACCCTGGGCAGTAATCATCCCGATGTCGGATACACGAGCTATTGTCTGGGCGCCACCTACCACTGGAAGTCCATGCCTTCTCGAGCAGAGTCCTACTATAAAAAAGCTCTATCCATCAAAGAAGAACAACTTGGTCTCAAGCATCATGACCTGGCCACGATACTGGAGCCTCTGATAGATGTACTCAACAGTCAGGGCAAGCAAGCCGAAGCCGGTTCTTATAACCGCAGGATGAACGAGCTGACTGGCTATGACCGCTGAATAAAGCTTCCTCAGTCGATCATGTAGAGGTTGCCGTCCTGGCTACCGATACAAATTCCGGTGTTCGAAATTGCCGGAGAGCTGATGATTGGCCGCTGAGTTTGATAGCGCCACTTGATACCACCATTTCTGATGTCTATGGCGTAGACCCTGGAGTCCGGGCTGCCGCAATAGAGGCGGTTGCCGGCCACCGCCGGAGAGGATGACAAAAGAGGAACCGGAGAATAAATATTGGCTTTCCAGTAGACCTTTCCGGTGTGAGAATCGAGACAATACATCAACTTATCATCGTTGCCGGCAAAGATCCGACCATTGGCACCGGAGGGAGTAATCGAAAAAGATTCTTGACCGGAAAACTTCCACTTAACCGCTCCGGAGGTGAGATCAAGTGCGTAGAGCTTCTTATCCCAGGCGCCGAAATAGACCATTCCATCCATAATCAAAGGTGAGCCCAGAATCTTTCCGGTGGCTTTAGCCTGCCAGAAAAGCGAGCCGTCTTTTGTCGATAGTGCATAGACTCCACCGAGGTGAGTGGTGATCACGAGCATATCCGGAGTTACGGCAGGCGATGCGGTTATTCTTCCGACTCCGCCGTTAATCTCTTTTTTGGCAGTGCCGGAGGGATAATTCCATTTCACCGTACCGCTATTGATATCGACGGCATAGACATAACCGTCCCAGCCTCCGAAAAATGCTACCCCATTCAGTATTGCCGGTGATGAAGAGACCCGGTCTGCGGTTTGCACACTCCACTTAATGGCGCCGGTTTTCGGGTCGATTCCGTAAACCTTGTGGTCTTCGCAACCGACTACCAGAATTTGATCGGTAACCGCAGGAGAACTCTTTACCTTGTCGCCGAGTTCTGTCTTCCACAACATGCGGCCATTGCGCTCGTCCACAGCGTAGACGAAGTGATCGTCACTGCCGACATAGACCACTCCTTTGTAGATTGCCGGAGAAGAATCAATAGGGCCTTCGGCAGGAAAGGTCCACTTCAATTTGCCTATCGGTTGAAAAGCGGCTCCCAAACTGACTTTACCTGTGTGGCATGAGTTCTGCAGAAACATCGACCAGGAGTTTCCGTATCGAGAAACGATAGAGGAACTTCCTTTCAAAAGCTCTTCCCGACTGGGCTTCGAGGAAGCCTCGGTGTTGTGCACGGCAGCACCTTCGAGTGGTGTCTGCCCGAAAACAGAAGAAGCGCTGAAAGAGACACAGGCCAGGCTGGCAAAACCGGCTGCATAAGCGAGATTGAAAAGCTTGGGACGACGCGGGCACAGACTCATAAAAGAACTCCAGGAGCAGGAAATCGACATGGAATAAGAGCATTATAGAGAACAGAGAAAAATTTTGTCGTCAACTTTCCTATTGAATTTCTTAACGGCCCCACCGGCAATATCATATAGATATGCAAAATATTTGCAGTTTGCCCTGTGTTGATGGTACCCCGAAACACTGATATCCACTTGCTTTTGGGAGACGGATAATTATGGCTTTCTACGTAACTTGCGTGTCATCAGACTTTCGGCAAGGCTAGCAAAAAAATATTTTCCGAATTTCGCCTATAATCACTTGTCTATTCATAGAGGGGGTGCTATTATCCGTGCTTGTGAGAAGGAATGAGCATTTCCAATAAGGAGGAAACGCAATGAATCGAGCAGAGCTCGTCGAAAAGGTAGCCCAAGCTACCGGACAACCAAAATCGGAAATCACCCGTACACTGTCCGCAATGCTACATACAGTGACTGGTGCCCTCGCTAAAGGCGACAAAGTTACCCTCGTCGGCTTCGGTACATTCGAGCGTCGCATGAGAAAAGCTCGCACCGGCCGCAACCCCAGAACCCTGAGCCCGCTGAAAATTCCGGCAGCTAAAGTTCCCGCTTTCCGCGCTGGTAAAGAGCTTAAGGACATCGTTAATGGTCGTGCTAAACAGCCTACTCTTCAGCTTGCTAAAGCTAAAGCCGCTGCTCCTAAAGCTGCTGCTAAGAAGAAAGCTGCTAAGCCCGCTGCCAAAAAAGCCAAGCCTGCTAAAAAAGCAGTTAAAAAAGGCGGCAAAAGAAGATAGTTAGCCTTCGATTGAAGCTTTCTACCACTTCAATCGAAAATCAAAAAAACGTGGATTAGGTAAGGTAGATTCATTCCAAACTCGCATTTCGAAGAGACTAGAGATCTAGTCTCTTCTCTTTTTGGCCCCAAATAGAGAAGCTGCGCTAATCTCAATAAATTTAGAACCGCCTAATTTGATGGACACCTTGACATCACCTCCGGTATCACCACATCCATGGCAGGCGTCACCAATTCTGCTTTTCTCAAGCTAAAACAGTTTCCTATGATCAAACCTCATGATTGACTCTAGTTAATCTTTGAGTTTAAAAAGCTCATGATAGAAGGGGGAACTTGCTAGGATAACGCGTCCCTTTTGTTTCCTCCGGCACCGAGAAAGAAACACCCAGCAAGAAATTGTCCAAGAATTGACCCCCACGACTCGAGCGCAGCTCGTCGTAGTAATCCGGGTCTGCTCGTGTGCTCCCTGTATCAATAGCCGGAAGGAAAACACGGGTTTTTGTCTAAACTTACAATTACTGGAGCCACTGCTATGCACGAAAATATCGTGATGGCCGGCATCTCTATGACCGATGTCTGGAGCTGGCTGGCTAACTTGTTTTCAGCGAACGATCTTGCACTCGTTCAAGCTTACCTGCCGCAACTACTGGTAGCTATGGTTCTCGGCTCTCTGATCGGACTCGAGAGACGCTATCGCGCCAAACAAGCCGGTGTCAGGACTTATTTGATTCTTACGACCACGGCCTGCCTTGTCGCAATCACCGGTTACCACCTCTACGAAGTGACCATGACAGGAGATCCCGCTCGGCTTGCCCACGGTGTTCTCAACGGTGTCGGCTTCGTAGGAGCAGGTGTCATTCTTCGCCGCGGTTGGAACGCCAGCGGTGTTACCACATCTGCCACCATTCTCTTTTCGGTGGGAGTGGGTATCGCTTGCGGTCTGGGACTCTATTCCATTGCGGCAATCACCACAGTGCTATCCATCCTGGCCGTCAGCCTTTCTTACAAGCTGTTTCCGAACAATGACTTCGGAGGCAACGCCCTTCGAGTTGTCTGTCCGATCGAGAACTTCAAGGAGGTGCGCAAACTCTTCGGCACCCACGGAGCGACTTATCGAATCGACAAAGTTCAGAAGCACGGCGACACTGTGGAGTTCCACATTCTCACCACTCTCGATTCGAAAAAGCTGGATCTGCTGGTGGCAAGACAGGTCTACAACGAATCTGTCATCTCCATCGAGATTCTCTGGCAGCCCAGCGACTGATCGAACACAAAAACGAAAACAAAAATCAGAAGAAAGAAAAGAGTCGAAAGCATGAAACACCTCATCCATGTCCTGCTGGTGGTTTTCGCAGCCACCGCAGGTACCCTGCTTCTCGGTGCAGGAGCGAGCGCCAGTTCGCTTCTCGCCGGCCTTGGCTTTGCAGCAGTCGCCACCGTGGTTGTCGTCCCTCTGGGAGTCGCCACCTTAATCGCTGCCCGGAGCCTCTTCGGTCTGGTTCAAGCTGGTCGCCTCTTGCAAATGGCGCTCTTCTGGGCGTTGATGTGGGGCGCTCTGGCACTGGCACCGGCAGCCATGGTCACCGTGGTCAACGGTTGCCTGGCAAGCCTTGTCATTCTCGGAGCAGTTATGGTCCTGGCAGCAATCACCGGAGGCTTCGCTTCCGGCTTCAAACGAAGCTGGATGCCGACATTCCGCTCCGGAACAAAAGACTAACGGCCTGACCGAACCGATTACAAAAGGGGATCCTGCAAAAAGCAGGGTCTCCCTTTTTTCTTTTTTGTTTACTACTATTTATTATAATACTACCAAACAGCGAGAAGATGGAGGTTCCGCCAGAAGCCACGAACCGCTGTGTGTTTTCATCAATACTGCCTATATTCTGGCAACTTAGAAGTTGCATCAACATAGACAACTTGGAAGAGAGTGGCACAGAGCGATTTGCCCCATGCCACCCTCTACAGAAAGGGCGCCTGACTAGTTGTCTCGTCGGCGTCGACCCCTCGGAAAAGGGTCAGGACCGGGAGGCGGCTCAGGCTCAGGATAAGATCTGGATTCGCGTTCAGAGTTCAATCCGCCCTCCGAATCCTTTCCTTCTCTTCCGAAATCGACTCTTCCTTGAGCTAGAGCCTTCAACTTCAGAAGGATCTTGGCTATGAAAAAGACGATTTCTAAAAGGACGCTGACAACAAACAAAATGAGCGCGATGGAGACTTTCCAGACCTCATCGGCTCTTACACCACTCAATTGCGAAAGCAATACAGAGATAAACGCAACAAGAAAAATCGGACCGAAAACATAGTCCATGAAAAAGTGAGTCAAGGCTTTCCCACCCCCGTAAATTTCAGGGAGAAAATCGAAGATCTATTGGAAAGAGCTTTTATCCTTTACACAATCGCTCGATTTCTCCTTCGGAAACACTTGAAAATCACCTTCAACCTAAATGCTCTCAATACCAGTATTTAAGGGGCTTGACAGTCAGAACAGACAAGCCCGGATAAGAGAGCAGATTGTCATACACAGGAAACCAGTGCTGATACGGGCTTCGATAAACAATTCGCTCAACCTGGCCCTACCATGATCTGTAGTTCGGATATTAAGGTTGATGAATCGATGGTCATGGAGCAATCATCCAAACTGCTTGAATCGCAATGGATAAAAGGGCACACAAATATGAGCCGACTATCAGCAACACTCAATATCACTACACTTTAAATGGAGATAAGAACTGCTTGTTTTGTCTGCGTTTGATATGAGAGTCTACTAGCCTTATATACCTTGACTCTTCATCGGTTTCTGTAGAGCTTATTTAAAAACTCTCCAACCCCCTCCCAAACCACTTCAACCCAACTCGAGCGAATCTCTCCGCTCGGTGGTGTCAACTGCCTGTCTGCTTTTCTGGACTGAGGAGCAATCGGACGACCTCAAAATCGGGCAGCACACCAACAGACTGAGTTGCTGCGGGGACCGCACGCAACACTGTTCGCAACTAAAGGCAAAATGCAATGAGAGTCTTATCTTCGCTGTTAATCGCTATGGCGATGCTTGTATCGCTGCATACCGGATTCGCGGCAGCCCAGACCCCCAGTGTCTACTCCGCCGCTGACTCCCCTGTTTCAGTCGAGCTTCTCTCGGACAAGTCAGCGCTGGTTCCCGGTACCACCGTGAACATCGCAGCGCGCTTCAAGATCGAGAAAGACTGGCATATCTACTACAAGGACCCCGGTGAGACCGGTCGTGCCACCACCATGGTACTCGGTCTGCCGGAAGGCTTCGATGCCGGTGAAATCAAGTGGCAAAAGCCGCATGAATTCACGGACTTCGACATGAAGTCCTACGGCTACAAAGACAGCACGGTTCTGATCATCCCGGTCAAAATACCGGCCGATGCTAATTCAATTGGCTCCGGTCCGATCAAGATTGTGGCGGATGTCACCTGGCTTTCCTGCAAGACAACCTGTGTTCCAGGATCTGCTCAAATCGAGCTGACGCTTCCTGTGGCAGCCGATGCCGCCCAGGTGAAAAGCCTTCATCCCGAAGTCTTCGCCTCGGGCGATCCGACCGGTCAGGGCCAGAACCCGGATGTCTCGGTGTTCGACCAGGACTTCAACCTGGAAAAGAACGCAACCGGACTGCTGGGCTTTCTGAAATACCTGGCTTTCGCGTTCATCGGTGGCCTGATCCTGAACCTGATGCCCTGTGTGCTTCCGGTGGTCTCGATGAAGATCATGTCCTTCGTCAAGGAGGCCGGCGCTGAAAAGAGCAGGGTGATCAAGCACGGCATGGTCTACGCCATGGGCACAGTCTCGACCTGCCTGGTCCTGGCTCTGGCGGTCATCGGAGCGCAGCTCGCCGGCTACAGTGTTGGCTGGGGCTTCCAGTTTCAGCAGCCCCTGTTCCTCCTGGGCATGGCGACCCTGGTGACGATCATGTCGCTGGGACTGTTCGGAGTCTTCATGGTCAACGTCAACTCCGGCGAAAAACTGCAAGAGCTCTCCTTCCGGGGAGGCTATACCGGCAGTTTCTTCTCCGGTGTGGTGGCGACCATACTCTCCACGCCCTGTACCGCTCCATTTCTGGGCACTGCCATCGGCTTCGCCTTCGCGCAGCCCTGGTGGGGAATCATGCTGATCTTCGCTTCGATCGGAGCCGGACTGGCATTCCCCTATGTGCTTCTCAGCCTCAATCCGGCATGGCAGAAATACATTCCCAAGCCGGGAGCATGGATGGAACACTTCAAGCAGGGCATGGGCTTCCTCTTTCTCTTCAGCTCCGTCTGGCTGCTCTATGTCCTCGGACAACAGGTGGGCGCCGATGGACTGATCGGGGCGTTGATCTTCATCATCGCCACCAGCTTTGGTGCCTGGTTGATAGGCACTTTCGCCGACTTCAACGCGGGTCCGCGTCGCAAGTTCTTCGTCTGGGTGCTGGCGGCAATGGTCTCTCTGTCAAGTCTCTGGTACTTCGCCTGGGACACGGTGGTCAACCCCGCCGCAAGCCAGATTCAGACCCAGGGCGCAACGTCTACCACTGCCAGCAACGGCATTGTCTGGCAGACCTTCGGCAAAGCCGAAGTAGACCAACACCTGAAAAACGGCAAAGTGGTCTTTCTGGACTTCACTGCCGAATGGTGCCAGACCTGCAAGCTCAACGAGAAAACAGTGCTGAGCAGCCAGACGATTGGCGACAAGTTCAAAGCCGCCGATGTCCAGGCACTCAAAGGCGACTGGACCCTGAACGACCCGGTGATCACCGAAGTGCTGCGCAAGTTCAAGCGCTCCGGAGTGCCGCTCTATGTGGTAATGAGTCCCCATCGTCCAGGTTCCCCCATTGTGCTGCCTGAGCTCTTGACCGAAAAGATGGTGCTCGACGCCATCGATGCGGCGAGCAAGCCCTGATGCCTTTCAATATTTAGTCCGGACCAAAGTCCGGCACACGGAGCCGGATAGGGAGCTTTCTCTATCCGGTTCCGGCAAGAACAAAAAACTTCCGGAGGTGTGCCATGAAGCGCATCCTTATCCTGTCGGTGACCGCCGCATCCCTCGGCCTCCTGGCCCTGGCCTATGTCGCCACCGGCGTCCCCATCCCCTTCTCGCTTCAGTCCTCAGCCATGACGGCAGAAGACGTCAAAATCCCCCATCTCGACGACAGCAACTTCTACCAGACCGTAAAGGACTCCAAGACCATCGTCGTCGTGGACTTCTACGCAGACTGGTGCGGACCCTGCCGTCGAGTCGCTCCTTCTATCCAGAAGCTTGCCAACGAGTACAACGGCAAGGTTCTGGTGGTGAAGGTGAACGTGGACTATGCCCCAAAGGTCAGCCAGGACCAGGGCATTCGGTCGATTCCGACCGTGGCGATCTTCGCCCCCGGCGAAAGCAAGGCCGGTGATCGCTTGATCGGTGTGCAAGACTACCAGACCTACAAGGACTGGGTCGAGAAGCACCTGAACAAGTAGGCGCTTGCCTGAAGCTGATAGATGTCGCTTAAGAGAACCCGGGGGGTAGAACGATTCTTCGACTCCCCTGGTTCTCATTTTAACTTTTTCTACGACTCTTTATAGTATTTCAAACCGACAAAAGTATGACCTCAGTAAACCATGGAGGCGCATTGATTCAAAGAGTTCTTGCTGTAGTTCCAGGGGAGAAAAGGCTCAATGTCGATAGGCGGACTGCCGCGATTTTGAGCGCAGGCGGTCAGGTAATCGAGCATGTATTGCCTGTGATTGATCTTGTGTTTGGAGAGTGTTGCGAATATCGAAAAGAGCATGGCCGCAAGGTGCCCACTCCAGATTGCTCGGTTGCCGTAGTAGTTTTTTCTGCCTACAACGGGATTGCGCAAAGCTCGTTCGGATGCGTTGTTGTCTAGCGGAAGTTTTTCATGCAGCAGGAACAGAGTTAGCCCATTCCAGTGTCTTAGCAGGCTTTCTAGAGTCGAGCGAAGCTCCGGGTGAACATCTTTGCGTTTGAGAACACGCTGAGCATCTTGGTTCATGAGCTCACAAATGTTGCGTAGCTCATTGCCGAACTCAGAGGACGAAGACCCCTCTCGATGGCAATGAAAAAGGCTGTCGATCTTCTCGATCCATTTGTTGGCAGTGCGTTTTAGCTTGGGATAGCCATCTCGCAGCTTGATGTAATCTCGACGAACATGCGACCAGCAGTAGGAAAGCAGAATCCCTTGTTTTTCTAGCGGCTTGTATGCAGAGTACCTGTCGCATGTTAGAAGCCCGTGTTCGATATCTTTGAGCAGTCTCATCGGGACATTTGATGAGCGCGATGGATCAAGGGTGAATAGTGTCGTGTCGTCTGTTTCAGTGACCCAAAGCCACCACTTGTGGTTTGATTTGCCCATCAGGTCAGTGAATACGCGCCAATGAGTCTCATCCATTTGCCAGTGAGTCGCTTCTCTGGCTCGTTTGCGAATGCTGTTGTAGAGCGGTGCAAAGAGTTTTGGTAACCGCTTCATGCTGGATGCTAAAGAGCCATCGGACACTTCTAAACCTTGCAATGCAAGACTCGAGCAGATTCTGGAAAGAGGTCGTTGAAGCCAGAATTTTTCAAGAAGAATGTAGGTCCAAAATCCAGTTGAGAACAGACCTTTAGGAACTAGTTTGTCCGGTGCGGGGGCGGTAACAAACGTAGGCACACTCTTGCAGCTGCACGCTTTCTTGTATTTTCGACGCTTGTGCCTGATTCGAACAAGCTTGTAGGTGTAGTGAATCTCTTCAGAGGTCTCAAAGAATGGAGACGGTTCGCGTTCGAGTCCGCAGCTCTGGCAATGCTTTTGCTCTGGAGTAACATCATGGACGACTTCCTCTACCGGAAGGTTGTCTCTAATCTTCCTTCCGTGACCTTTTGCGCCTGGTTGCTTTCCCCGCGGTCGCTTCGGGGGTGCCTCCTCCCACTGTTCGATACTGGACTCTGAGGGCAGAGTCGACTCCGCGCTAGGCGCGAAGAGCTTCTTTTGCAGACCCTTTATCTGTGCATCTTTCTTCTCAACAACGACTTTGAGCTCCGAGTTCTCCTTCTCCAGAAGCGAGATTTTTCCATTTGCCTCGCCCAGTTCGTCGCTCATTCGACCCCAGCGTTTTCGCCAATGCTCAGCTGAAGCCTCCTGTTTATCCAGGCGCTGCTCCATTGCTTCCAGGCGTGCCGTCAAGTCGTCACAGGATTTGCAATCAGTCTTCTTCTTTGCCATCTCCTGATTTTATGCGGTTCTTAGCTAATTGGCCAGGGGCAAAAAGGTCAAAAAGCGAAAATGGCACAGGTTTTACCTCTTGCTCCTTGGGAACCTCCTACATGGTTTAGTGAATTCATACCGACAAAACAAAAGGTCCGGAAGCATCTGCATCCGGACCACCTGAAAGAGATTGAAATTGAACCAGGGTTATTTGACCGAACGCACCCGAGCCAGGTCATTTCTGACGATGAAGATTTCAGAATCATCATCGTTGAATGTATTTTGATAGGTGGTTTCTGCCTTCTGGTAGTAGTTCTCGGCTTTTTCGTATTGATTGACCGCTTCGTATACCCGTCCCAGTTTATGAAAAGCGAAGGCGACCTGGTCTGACACCCTGCCGTAGCAAGCTTCATATATATCGACTGCCGGTGTCAAAAACTCCAGGGCGTCATCGAATTTTTCTACTTTAAACGCGACAAATGCCGATTCGACCAACAACTCTGCAACCACAGGATGCTGCTTACCATAAAGCTTTTCGGCACAGACAATGGCGCTGCCAAGACAGTCCATCGATTTATCGAACTGATCCTGGCTGATGTAGTGGCGAGAGAGCCGAGCCAGAATATCGATCTCATCATGGGAGCCAGGATTGGCTTGTCTGACCTGGTCCAGTTTGTAGAGAAGCAGGTTCTCGGTTCCTTCGAGGGCAGACCTCTCCAGGGGTACAGTGGTGGTCAGATCCCTGCTGGATGCAACGGCTCCAGCCACGGACGAGGTGAAGGTTCCGTTATCGGTAAGATTGAAATTTGCCATCGTGTTACAACCCCTGAATGAGAAATAGCACCGCTTCTACGGAAAACGGAGACAGGTTGGAGATTACTGCAATTACGCCGTAATGATACCAACATGATTGCCCCGGAGAAGAGGACTGTCAAGAGATTACTTTCTCAGGTTTGGGTCTATCGATCTATGACCAGGCTGTACGAGTACTGCTGGCGGGCGATTGCCGCCTGGGTCCTTAAAACGTGAGATAAAAAAATGAGCAATATTTAGGATCTCAGATCGTTCTGAGAACCGGAGCAATTGACATCGGTAGTGGTACCATCCTTCTTACTACTTTTTATAGTTTTTGTATCAAAAAAGACAGGCATCAAAAACTCAGTTTGATGCCTGCAAGTAGGGTACTGTTCTCTTATTTATCCAGTCAGAGCTTGGTTGAGATTGAACAGTCACTGAAACCTTCTTTCTTTGCGTCCTTCAATCAGGAATTGACGAGCTCGTTGAATTCGGGACCGAGAACGGTCTCTTTCTCGAGCAGAAGATCGATCACAGGTTGCATGAGCTCCTTATCGCGCTCGATGACGCGGTAGGTCTCGCGATAGCACTCATCGATGATCCGGCGTACTTCGGCCTCGATCTGATTCTGCAGATCCGGGCTGGCCGAGCTTCCTCCCATTGCCATGGACTTACCCAGGAATGGATTGGAAGACTGACCGATAGAGATGATTCCCAGCCGGCTCATGCCGAACTTGGTCACCATGCGGTTGGCTATATTCCAGGCTTGCTCGAAGTCATTCTGGGCGCCACCATCGGAGACACCAAAGAAAACTTCTTGAGCAACCCGTCCGCCAAGGGCGATCATGATGCGCGAAATCAGATACTCCCGGGGATGAGAGTAGGTATCGCTCTCGGGCTGAGCCACCATATAGCCCAGAGCGCGAGCCCGGGGCACGATGGTGATCTTGGTAACCGGGTCGCGAGTATATCCGGCCTTATAGGTCAGGTTAGCCATCCAGGCGTGACCGACCTCGTGTACCGCGGTGTTCTCTTTGTCCTGTCGGGACATACGAGAGCCGCGGCTGGCATTTTTCGGGCCCATCATGACACGATCGATGCCTTCGTCGAAGTCCTCCATCGTGATTTCAACCGGGACCTGTTTACGAATATCTTCGTCGGTCATTCCCTGGCTGGTCAGATCCTTAGCCGTAGCCATCAAGCGCCGGAAAGCGACAATTGCCGCCTGATCCGCCACGCCTTCCAGCTGAGCACCGGAGAAACCTGTGGTGTTCTTCGCCACCAGGTCGAGGTCGACGCCTGCTGCCAGCTTCTTCTTGCGAGTGTGAACCTTGAGGATCTCCAGTCGTCCGTGCAAGTCCGGGTTGTCCACCAGAACCTGCATGTCGAAACGACCGGGTCGGGTCAAAGCAGGGTCGAGGACATCAGGGCGGTTGGTCGCAGCCAATACGATGATGTTGCTGCGCGAGCCGAACCCGTCCATCTCCGCCAGGAGCTGGTTGAGGGTCTGCTCTCGCTCATCGTTGCCGCCACCGAGTCCGGTGCCCCGCTCTCGTCCCACCGCGTCGATTTCATCGATGAAGATGATCGCCGACTTCGAGGTGCTGGCCTGTTTGAACAGATCACGCACTCGAGCAGCGCCGACACCGACGAACATTTGTACGAAGTTGGAGCCCGATATAGAGTAGAAATCGGCTCCGGCTTCACCAGCTACAGCTTTGGCCAGAAGAGTCTTACCAGTACCGGGCGGTCCTACCAGCAACGCTCCTTTGGCGGGCTTGCCACCAAGAAGGTTGAGGAGAGTCCGCTCTTTCAAGAACTGAACTAACTCTGCCAGCTCTTCCTTGGCCTCGTCTTGACCGGCGACATCGACGAAGGTCTTCTTGTCACCGTCCGGCGTGAACTTGCGTGCGCCGGAGTCTCCGATGCCGTTCATGCGCGAATTAGCACCACCACCGCCACCAGCCTGACGCCGGTAGAAATAGTACATGATGGCACCCATACCGACCAGAAGCAGGATCGTCGGTCCGAAGGCCGTAAACCAGCCGGAACCCGAGCCGTTATTGGAAGAGGGTTCACCAGCCTGGGGACTCGGTGTCCGAACCACCTGAGAACGGTCGATGGCCTGCACGACAATGCCCCGGCTTTCAGCCAGGTTGACCAGACGATCGGCGGCATCTTGACCGGGGAACTTCGCCTTGAAGAGTTTGTCCTCGCTCTTCATCACGATCAGAACATCGGTAGAGAGACCAGAGCTGGTGACGACCCGAATGCTCTCCACGTTGTAGGAGGAGCCGTCGATCAGCTTGAGGGCATCGGTGTAGGGAAGCTCATCGGCGAGCAACCAGCTGGAGAAAAGATTGATTGACTTCGGCTTCTCAGCTCCCGATTCTGAACCAAGCGCGGCTACTGCCACACGGTTGCCACCGGCCTCGAAAACATCAGCCTTCGCGCCCGGAGCACCCAGAAACAGAACGGAGCAAATCAGCATGAAAGCAGCCGCACAGATGCGCGACCAGGGTCTATGATTGTGCTTGCACATTATTCCTTCTCACTCTAGTGAAGGAACCCGCAAATGCTAAGCTCTGACCTCCGCACTTCGGGTATCGTGGATATTGAGGGACCGAACAGCAGAGCTGTCCGGTCCCCGGTGAATATTCAATGCAATATCTTCAAGACCGGCGGATTCCGACCTTTTCTCTCATTGCCTGGTGATCACTACTTTGTCGATTTCGACTCCGTCGATATCGACCTGCCTCATGGTCAACTGATCCCCGTCGATGTCACAGACAGTGAACGAGAATCTATCGCCAATCAGCTTGTAGGTAAACGGTTCCCACAGGTGCGGGCGCTTGTGGAGGTACTCCGAGTCATGGGGAGCGCCACCAGCACCGGTGACAATATAAATCACTCCGTCGGGAGTGGTATTGGTGACACCGTCGAAGGTCAAATCCTTATCGATTATCCCTCCGACATGGCCGTGTTCGTCAATCTTGCTGCCGTCCTCGTTCAACTCCAGGGTGAAACGAAGCGGATAGGTTCGTTCGTAGGTATGGGCATGGCCGTTGAAGACCACACTCACTCCGTACTTTTCGAACAGATCACAGAGCAATCGCATTCTCTTCTCGCGCTTGTGCTTGAGATTAGAGGTAAAGGGCGGCTGGTGGAAGTTGACGAATTTCCACAGGCCCGGTCCGACAGCCTTCAAATCCTCTTCGACCCAGTTCCGCAACTCTTCTTCGGTCCAGTCCATGTAAGCATTGGCGTCGAGCACAAGCCAGTGAACATTGCCGTAGTCGAACGAGTAGTTGGCCATGACCGGAAAGCGGTCACCGGCAATCTCGGCAAACGCCCTGGTACGCTCATCTTCACCGAGAAGGTGAGGCGTGGACGTCTGACCGGCATGCCTGGCAGGACCGTTGAGCGGCATCGACCAGTAGAGGAAGTAGGCATAAAGGTCGGCGAAGCGGTCAAAGGACGGGATATCATCGGGAGATGCCTTACCCATACAGTGATTGCCTGCCGAAGTGAAGCTCGGAATCGAGCGCAAAATCGGAGCGCCTTCAGAGGCTTCGGCTCGGTCGGCGTTATAGATGGGGAAGAAACGAAGCATGTATTCTCCGGCTCTTCCGAATCGGTAGGTAATGTCACCGACAAAAACCATCAAGTCAGGACGACTGTTCCAGATCTGATGGGCGATGCCCTTGTTACCGGAACGACCGGTGCCCATGTCACCGACCACGGCAAAACGATGTGCCCTGGTCTCCGCCCCGAAAGGAGCGGTGGTGGTGGCGGAAAACACCTGCAGTCCGTCTCTGAAAACGCGGTATTCGAGCCTCTGACCGGCGTTGAGACCGCCGACCGAGACCCTCATCAGACAGTGCGGAGTCAGCCCCTGGAGGCGGACCGGCTGTTTCTCCAGCGCAGAGACCGTCGCTGTCGCGCAGGGCTCTCCACAGACAATCTCGACTCGCCAGTCACCATCATCATCGAGGGCTGCCCAGACAATCTCGAAACCAGAACCCAGAGACGGCTTTTGACGACCGATCTGAATCGCAGGCTTGAAGAGAAAGGGTCCGGAGCGGATCACGTCGACAAAGGACTGGCAGTTAAAATCAATGGTTTCCTTATCCGGATAACCCTGGTCCGGAGTGCCGACCCAATCACAGGGATCGTCACTCTCTTCGACCTCGGTCTCGGATTTTGAGACGGGCGTTGTGGTCTCGACCGGAGAATTCTCTTCGGTCTTCATCCGACGACGCCATCTCTCAAATCTACGTCTTCGTTTCGCCTTTTTGCTGTTGCGACTCAATAGATAGAGCCCAAGCAGCCAGGCACCGAAGATAGCCAGCAGAAATAGAACGTTGTGCATATTGCCTCCATTTTTTGCTGCATTAGAGGCTGAAGTAATTGGGAGCATGCGACCTGTCTACGGCAGAGGAGCTTTCCTCACGTCGACCTCGGTGACTTGCTTCCCTTTGACGGTAGCAACTTGCAATAAAGCCTTCTCAACCCGGACGCTGTCTCCAACTTTGGGCGCATGACCGAGACGTTCAGCAAGAACACCTGCGATGGTCGTGCAACCGCTGTCACACTCGATCACCACACCAAAGGTAGTGGCAAACTCGAAGAGAGTGACGTCGCCGTTGATGCGCACGGTGTTGTTTCCGACTTTCTTGATGTCGATACTGGGCTTGTCGTATTCATCCCAGATTTCGCCGACCAGCTGCTCGACAAGGTCTTCGAGAGTGACCAGACCGACAATGGCGCCTTCTTGGTTTCGCACCATGGCGATCTGAATTCGCTTCGACTTCATCATGTCGAGCAGGGCGCTGGCAGGCATAGTGTCCGGAACAATGTAGGCTTTGCGGACAAGATTGGAAAGAGAAAAGCCGTGTCTTGCGTCCTGGCTTGTCCAGATGTCGAAAAGATCCTTGGTGTTGAGGATTCCGACAACCGAATAACCTTCATGGCACAAAACTGGAAACTTCGAGTGTTTCTCGCGAACCACCACTTCTAGAACCTGGTCCAGGTCCATGGTGTCCACCAGAAAATCTATCTCCTCCCGGGGCAACATGGCATCTGCCACGGCAATCGCCTTCAGCTCCAGAGCCCGTTTGAGAATGTCGGACTGGTTGCGGTCGAGCTTGCCGGCTTCGGCACTCTCGTCCACCAGAATCCTGAATTCTTGAGGGCTGGGAGCTTTCTGCTCTTCGGGCTTATCAGCAAGGCCGACCATTCTGATGATCAGATTGGAAAGACCGTTGAGTAACCAGATGAATGGCGAGGTTACCAGACAGAAAATCCTGAATGGGAAGCCCAGCTTAATCAGAACCGATTCCGGAAATCTGATCGCCAGAAACTTGGGTACCTGTTCTCCCAGGACAATGTGCAAAGCACTCAGGATAGTAAACGCCATGGCAACGGACAGCCAGCTCGGCAGAGAAAGCCCCTGCAAAGCCGGCACCGTATGCAGTATCGACTCAAAGATCGAAGCGAAGGCGTCTTCTCCGAGCCACCCGACCACAAGACTGGCCAGGGTGATTCCGAGTTGGGCACCTGCCACACTCTTGTCCAAATCGTTTTGAAGCTTTTGCAGAACTCCCGAACCGATCACCTTGTTCTGAACCAGCTCCTCGACACGACTTCTTCGCAATTTGATCACTGCAAATTCAGCAGCGACGAAGATGCCGTTGAGGATGATGAACAGAAGGACGATCAGCAGGGAGATCAGACTTGAGCCTATTTCCATACTTTCTCCAGTATTGGGATAGTCTTGACCCGATCGAAAGACTGTCCTCCGACCAGGCACTCTGTTAACTCGCGAAACTGAGATCGCTTGTGACTCTCTGTTTCACATCTACCAGCCGTTTGTTCCGAAGACCGGACAGCTACCCACAACCTCCACAGGAAGTCGAAGGCTCCGGTCGGAAATAAAGACTGGTGTTAATCGGTATTGAAGTTTGGTGTTGAAAAAGTTTGCTTTATAAGAGCGTAGAAGAAACGTTTCATGACTTTGTAAAACTAATACGCTGTAAAAGCTTGATTCAATGACAGATTCGGAAATAGATCTTAAATACGGCAGGCGAAGTCAAGGATTGTCATCTATCACAACCTGACATCTTCAAAGGACAGAGAAGAAAAACAGGACAAGAGTAGAGCCACAGAATGTCAACAGGTCACATTAGCGGTGCCAACTGTTTATCCGCTTTTAGCCACCTGGATAAGGACTTAATTTTGTAACACGATATTGCAGCACCCGGTGATAAGCCGGAGCAGTTCTGGTTATAGTTCTCACTTTGTTGAACCAAGACCATTCCAGTCAAATCCGATGCAGCTCAATCGCTTCGACAATCTACTTGTCTTCTCGCCCGAATACCAGACCGACCTGGCCCGATTCGGAGTAATGAAAGACTTTGCCCTGGACCGGGGAATAAGAGTCCTGCAAAAACTGGAGGAAGACTTCGGTTCACCGATACCCTATCTTACTCCCTCAAAGATCCCGATAGCCGACATTCTTCTGGTGCACAAAAAAGAATATCTGGAGAGCCTCAAAAACACCGATACCTGGCTTTCCATCTTTGAGTTCAAAGAAAGCGAATACCACCCGGAAAAAGCGGAAAAGCCACTGCATATGATACTGGATGATTTTCGCATCAAATCAGGAGGCACCAGACTTGCTGCAGAAAACGCCCTGCAGTTCGGATTGACGGCCAATCTTGGCGGTGGTTATCACCATGCTTTTCCTGATATGGGGCGGGGTTACTGCGCTATCAATGACATCGCCATCGCCATAAGGTCATTGAAAAAATCCAGACGTATAGATTCGGCAATGATAGTAGATCTGGACTTTCACCAGGGCGATGGAACAGCCCTCATCTTCAAAGACGACCCCAGTGTTTTCACCCTCTCTGTCCATTCAAAAGAAGGCTGGCCCGAAGAAAAGCAGAAAAGTGACATCGACATAAACATTCCCGAAGGCGAAGAGAGTAGTTATCTGGCTAAAACCGAGACTGCCGTGAACCAGGCTCTGAATTGCATAAAGCCGGATCTTGTCGTCTTCGTGGCAGGCTCCGACCCATACGAAAAAGATATCCTGCCTGGCTCTCGATTTCTAAAACTGACTCTGGATCAGATGAAAGAGAGAGACAGAATGGTAATCGATAAATTTCACAACCTCGGCATTCCCCTGACCATCGTTTTTGCCGGAGGCTACGGACCCGATGTCTGGGAAGTGCACTATAACGCCGTAAAACACCTGCTTTCAAAGTTTTAGACCGATTACTGGCCAAGCTGCGCTAAATCTGTAGAAGAAGAAACTTGCATTTACTTACTGGTTGACTCGGTATCGATAAAACTCATGAGTTTCGGAAGGGATGAGAGTTTTAGATTTAAAGATGCGTCAGGCATTTACTTTTCAAGATAACTTAACCGGGTTGTATTCCACTTTGTTGTCATGATAGGTGATTAGTACACTCTTTTCCGTATCTAGCAGGTACTAGAACCCCCTAACTTCTTCGAACTCCCGTTTTATAGAGCTTTGCCTCCGGCATGCTGCTGAACGGGAGAGTACGTCTGTCTGCGGAATTTGAGAGTGGATCAACCGTGTCTGCGCTGCTTCAGCTCCATCTGAGCATCGCTACACACAATTTCGACCTGCACGGTCAATACCTCGAACAAATTGGAGCATCCAAAAATGCAAGAGAATGATGTTATGGCAACCGTGAATCCAGCGCTTCGCGATCTTTCCATGGCCACTCGCACCGCCCTTCTCGAAGGCGAAGTCCGGACTCTGCAGATGAAGCTGCAGGACATCTACTCCGGCCGGAGCTATGCGCGGACCTACCCCCTGGTGGGCCCCATCGGCGGCGAGGCTACGCTGAACTTCATCAGCACGCTCCACACCTGGCAGCGTCTCGACGACAAGCCGCGGGATATCGTCATCAACCTCAACTCCTACGGTGAGCAGGACCAGTTCGGTGCTTCTTTCACCGACAGCTTCGCCATCATCGACGCGATCCGGCGCTTCCAGTCCAAGGGACACCGGGTCATCGTCCAGGTGACCGGCACCGCAGCCCTCCAGGCCGCGGCCGTGATGCAGATTGCCGATGAGCGCGTGATCACGCCGAACAGCTGGCTCATGCTCTCCGAAGCTTCTTTCCCCGGCTTCCACAGCGGCTCCGACGCTGCCCGGGATGAGATCAAATTCCGCAAGGATCTGGCAGCCCAGGCTGACCGCTTCCTGCTCGAGCACTCTTCCATCGACGCCGACACCCTGAAAGCGAAGACGGAGTACGAGAAGCAGTGGTGGATCACCGCCCAGGAAGCCAAGGAACTCGGTCTCGTGGACCGGGTCGGAGTCCATTCCGCCCAGCCCTTCGAGATGCCCGAGATGCCCGTGGTCATCGGCGACGATGACTCCCCGGCGGAGAAGCTCGCCAAAGCGGACATTCTGCGGAACTTCCTCCGGGCTCACATCCAGAAGTCCGAGCTGCGCGCGCTCGAGGTCGAAACCCTCAACCCGCGTGAGATCTACTTCTTCGGCGAGGTCAACCATGTCTCCACCGGCATGACCATCCTCAGCTTGCAGAAGTTCGCCCGCACGCCCCAGGCCGAGGTCGACTTCTACCTCAACACCCCCGGCGGCAGCGTTCATGACGGGCTTGCCCTGATGGACGTCATGCAGGAAGTCCGCGCCGGCGGTCACAAGATCAACGTGATCGTCCTCGGTCAGGCTGCCAGCATGGGCGGCTTCATCCTGCAGGCAGCCAGCCACCGTGTGATGGGCAAGAATGCTCGCATTCTCATCCATCGCATCAGCCGCATCTTCCGCGGTACCGGCTCCCAGCTCGAGGAGCAGGAGGAGCAGATGGCCAAGCTGGAAGCACAGGCTCTGCCTCTGCTTGCGGCGCGGTCCAAGCTCACCGTGGAAGAGATCCAGAAGCGTTCCGAAAAGAACGACTGGTGGATCGGCTCCGAAGAAGCCCTGGAGCTGGGTCTGGTCGACGAAGTGATCTGACCTCGCTCTTTTCCAGCTCAACCAAGGACCTACTGCCATGAGCACGAAGACAAAAGTAATCGGTGCCCGGAACGGAGACGTTCAGGCAATCATCGAAGATGCAGAGACCGAGGGCAACGGCACTCCAACCGGTGTCGCCGCGCCCGGAGCCGAACAACCCGACCTGCCTCCGGACTTCGAGTTTCCGGAGAAGGGCGAATAGTTCTGGCTAAGCGCCTCTGACCGATAGCCCGGAGCGCCCCATATCCTTCCAGATATCGGGGCGCTCCCTTCTTGCTTCGTAGCAGACTTCAATTAAAAATTTTGACTTGGACAATTTTTCTTGACGCAGGCCCCTGATTTTCAAGCCTGCGTTATTTTTTTCAGAGCCATATACTATTTTTTATAGTTGACTACATTGGAAGAGAAAGGGAACCGAAAGCAACTTGCAATCGGTTCCCAATAAATCGTCTCAGACCGCTATGTCAGCTCTTGATACGACCGTTCAGCCGATATCAGTTGGTGACGTAGGGCTTGAACTCGCGCGGCAGCGGGTCGGTGGCGCCGGGGGGCAGCTTGCCCTTCTCGGCGAACTGCCAGTTGAACTTGGACATCTGGCTGTTGTACTCGGCGGCGAGGCTGTTGTAGCTCGCCTTGATGCCGGCCACTTCCTGGGACCAGCGGTTGCAGGTGCTCGGCGCACCAGTCACGGTATCGCTTGCCGTTACGACGCAGTCGGACTGTTTCAGATTGCCGACTCCGGAAACCTCGCCGATGATGGGCGAGTAAGTGAGGATCTTGCCGCTCGTCGGGTCGACGGCATAGAGGAAGACCAGGGGGTACTTGTCCCCGGTGGTGGCATCCTGGGCATAGAGCCTGGTGTCGGTCGGTCCCTGGAAGAGATAGATGGCTCCACCAGCACCGAGAACGAGAATCAGAAGTGCGATTGCCGCAGCAATGACCTTACGGTTCATGAGAACTTTTCCTCTCAAGTTGAGTTCAAAGAGAAAGTGGGAGGGACCGATGCCGGAGCTTCGCTCCCTCCCGATAGAGTGGATCACTCCACAGAATCAAGCTTGGAACAAGAGAACGTCAGAGGAGTTGCAGGTCAGCTGCCGGAGGCGGTGTCGGTATCCGAACCGGAGGCGGCTTCGCCTTTCTCCTTCTCGGCCTTTTCCTTCTCGGCCTTCTCCCGAAGCTTGCGCTTCGCCTCTTCGTTCTGTTCGTGGGCCCAGGCCTCTTCCTGGTCGTAACCGGTGGGAGACAGGGGATGGTTGCTCATGATTGACCTCCATTGAGTTGGTCGATGTGGAGTACAGTGCGAGGACAGCTTATCCCCGCACCGACCAGCCTTCAGAAATAGAAGTGCTGGTAGAGGTAGAAAGCCAGCTCTCTCACCGCCGGGTGCTCGAAACCGAGCTCACGGTCATAGATCGTGACTGCACGGTGGTAGAGAGGCTCAACATGACGGCCGACACCTCGGGCTTCTTGCGCGGTGGCGAGAAGCACGTAGCAGTGGGCATCGAACCGCGTCTCTGGCCGAGACTCGACAATCGGAACCCTGAGGGCACCGACCAGAAGCGGCTCAGCGAGATGGAATCGCCGCTGCCGGATATGGTCGGAAGCCTGGCTCAGGAAAAGGCTGTCGGCCTTGTCGGCTTCAATAAGTTGAAATACGCCTAGCGTCATTCATTACTCCGTTTTGTTGCAATTGCATGGCGGGCTGCTAACCCGTCGTACAGAAGAATCTCCCGCAAGCGGCACCGAACTCTCCAGTGAAAACTGGAAGGGCTTGTTTAAGACTAAGCCTGGTATTGGTGTTCGGTTTGCTTACTGGTTCCTGAAGGAAAAGAGATTCGACTGATACTTCGTCCTATCAGAAGAGAGTTGTTATCTCTATGAATAGATATGAACAAGCATCTCTTTACAACCTTTCATATTCTTATAAAGCCTCTATTTACAGGTGTTTATAGGAGCTTTTCCAAAAACTACACGTGAATCGACATCTTTTGAGCTATTAGGAAAAGTTTCTTTCTCTTGCTGTGGAAACCCTTATGAATTCGGCGTTTAGAAAACTTCCGAAATTAGCGCAAACTCTGCCAGGTCAGTTACGGCAAAAGAGTACCAATCGGGTAATAAACTCTATTTGAAAGAAATCGAAATATGGACTTTTGAGCGCTGGAGAAGCTTTCTTAAACCCTTCATAACCGGAGGAGCCAACAGTATCGGCATCACTTTTAGTACCAGCCAGGCCAAATCTAATCTAACCTGAGCCAATGGTATGATAACGAAGAAATAATTGGCAGGATTTTATGACTTCTCAGGCCTTACCCGCACTAGATCCAAAAGAGAAATCGTCCTATCGTGACCAGATTTGTCATTTCTTCATAGACTCCATCGAAAGCGGCAGCCTGAGCGCAGGCACCAGAATGCCCCCCAGTAGAGAGCTTGCCGACAGGCTTGGTGTTTCGCGCGATACGGTGGTACGGGCCTACGAAGAGCTGAAGCGGCTGGCATTTATCGAAAGCGATTCCACAAGAGGATACAGGGTAAGCACAAGAAAAATCAGCCGACCCAGAGAAGCACCTCCTGAAACCCGCAGCGCAAACCTGTCGGCATACGGTCGTAAAATCCTATCCAGATTAGACTCTTCGCCGCTGATCTCAGACTTTGCTCAGCTCAATTATGGCGGTCCTCCCCTTGATCTGCTGCCGGTCAAACGCTGGAGAAACTGCCTGAAAACCGCCGCTGACAAAATTGGGAGCTTCGACCACCATCCGGAGTTGCTCGGCAAACCGGAATTGCGCAAAGAGATAGCCGCCTATTTGCACCGAAACAAACAGATTTCGGCAAGAGGCGAAAACGTAGTCATTTTTACCAGCACCATAAGTGCCACCAATTTGCTTTGCCGCATTTTAATGAATGCGGGTGATTGCCTGGCTATCGAAGATCCTGGATTCGGCGGCATCAAAGACATAGCCGCTCTTCAAAATCTAGAAATTTTCAGTGTCCCGGTAGATGAAGAAGGACTGATAGTCGACGAGC
Source organism: Candidatus Obscuribacterales bacterium (assembly GCA_020634035.1). Taxonomy (GTDB): domain Bacteria; phylum Cyanobacteriota; class Vampirovibrionia; order Obscuribacterales; family Obscuribacteraceae; genus RI-106. The sequence continues at coordinate 504,463 of JACKCM010000001.1, forward strand.
TCAGAAAGGCTCCGGAGCCTGTCAAACTGGTTTATATCACCCCGGGCAAACAAGAGCCGACCGGTGCCGTTCTCAGCCTTGAAAGAAGAAAGGCGCTATTAAGCTGGGCAAGCGAAAACGATGCCTGGATTATCGAAGACGATTTCGACGGATTTTTCGACTACGGGAAGTCGAAACTGCCGGCGGTGGCAGGTATAGCGACAATGAATCGCAATGATCGAGTCATCTATCTATCTACATTCTGGCGTCTGCTTTATCCTCTTACCGGTCTGGGTTTTTGCCTGCTGCCTGATTCGCTCAAAGCAGTAGTCGAACAGGGCAAAATTGAGGTTGAAGCGGTTGCCGAATCGGCTACACAAATTGCTCTGACTATGCTTCTAGAAGACGGCTACCTGGAAAAATACACAAGAAGACTGAAAGCCCACTATCTCGACCGTCGCAATCGATGCATAGAAAACATCAGGACATTATTCGGCCAGGACCTGGAGTTGAAAGGCGGGGGCAGCGGCACCCAGCTGAATCTAAAATCCGCCAGATACAGTCAAGAAGAGCTGTTTGCTGCAGCCAATAATTCCGGTCTGCCTCTGATTTCGACTGCCGGATATTATCTATCGGAAAAACCGGATGGAAGCTTTAACCTGGATTTCTCGATTATGTCCGAAGTCGAAATAGACAAAAAGTGTAGAGAGTTCTTCAAGAGCCTCAATCCTTAGGTAAGTGAAATAGCAAACAAATATTTCCTACCAGTTTTCACGCCTGGCATCCTACCAATACTAACTAAACCAAATTTATTTAGCATTTTAGAGCTTATTAGCTTGTTAGATTTTTTGCGAAAACCAGGCTCAAACTACCCCATAATTAGCGTCGCCATTGGTCAGAAACCAAGTATCAAGCGCCTATCGAGTCCGCATGTGCCACCACCGCAGTCAGGCTTGCTCAGCGTTTCTTCAAAAGAGAGAATCAAAGTCTACTTTTCATTCAGTAAGCAATAGCAAAGGTAAAGGCACGAAGAAGACACTATCACCCCCTGATCTTCAATCGTAAAAGGAGCACAGATAGCTGGAGCCGACTGGTTTTCAGAACACTGGTGCTCGTCATAACAAAAGAAAGGATATCGAATGACTCTGTTCGATCCACTGTTCGTCAGCATGCTTGCTACAGCAACTGCAACGCTGATAGGCATCTTTGTGGGAAGCCGCCTGAATAAGAAACACCATCGGCTTCTCTACAGCATCACCGCTATTGCAGTATCCATCTTTTCTCTCCTCTTTCTGACCGGCATCTACAACCTGGCGGTCTTCGCCATGCTGCCTGCGGCTTGCACATTGTCTGCCGCCTATGCCGCCTCATCAAAGAGCTAGCACTACCAATAGTGCCTTTACAAAAAAGAAAAACCGGAAGGAGACGACAATGCTACCAAGAATCAAGTCTCTCACTATATCTATTCTGGCTCTAGCAGCCATGTTTACCCCTGCTCTTTGCCAGCCGGTTCCGGCTGAAAAGAGCGCAGCACCGGTGCAGGAATTCTTCGTGCCACCGGAGATTCTGAGAGGTATGAACCTTCAAAGAGTTCCTCTTTCTCAGAAGCTTGAGAGTATCTACTTCAAAGCCTGGAAGCAGGTCTCGGACCACTACTCAAAACAGGAAGACTTAGCTAAGTGGCAGAGCTGGAAGCACAAATACGACGGCAAGCTCAAGACCGAAACGGATCTTGAAAACGCGCTTGCAGCTATGCTTGCCAGCCTTCACGATCCCTGGACGCGATACACTACCACCGCCGAAATGAAAGCAGCTCGAGAAAGAACTGCTCGCGGAATCGTAGAATCGGGTGTAATCCCGACTATCGATGAAGCCGGAACCATAAAGATAAAGAGCGTGCTCTACGGCACCGCCGCTTATCTCGAAGGACTTCACAAAGGCGATATCCTTGTCCAAATAGGCAAAAGCGACATCCGGGGAAAGACTCAAGAGGAAGTGGAAGAGATGCTCAGGGGCCAGGTTGGCACCACCATTGATATCGCTGTCCAGCGCAAAGGCAACAACAAAAACTTCTCTCTGACGCTATCCAAGCCAGAGGAAGATGCTGTCCGCTACGAACTTTTGAAAGACGGCATCGCCTATATCCGACTCGACGAGTTTGCCCCGGATTCTGCTCGGCAATTCACCGACGCTCTGATCGCCCTGAATCAAGAGGCAGGCGGCAGGCTCTCCGGGCTTATCCTTGATTTGCGTGGCAATCCCGGCGGTGAAGTTGAGATAGCCAAAACCATGGCTGAGCTCTTTCTCGAAAAGGGCACCATCTTCTCTACCAGAACCCGCAAAGATCGGCAGATCGTTCATGAGGTAGTGGATATTTCACCACCCTCTCAGTACTATTACGACGACATGCCGAAAGAGATGGCCTCAGCCGCCCGGGACTATCTTAAGGTTCCGATGGTGGTTCTCGTGGACGGAAGCACCATGAGCGCGTCAGAAATCCTGACAGGGGCGCTCAAGGACAATGGTCGTGCCACCATTATCGGCACCACTACCTGGGGCAAGGGAATAGGCATGCTGATGGGACAGATTCCGCCAGGCGGAATCATCTCGGTCACATCCCTCGATTACCTGACCCCCTCCGGATACAATCTCTCCGGTCGCGGCATCGATCCAGATATCGAGGTAGAAAGACATCCAGGTTCTAAAGTCGACGAACAGCTCGAGAGAGCGGTCGAATTCCTGAAAGGGAAGTAGAACCTCTTAGAAAGGCATCGGAGAGAGCGAAATTCAGCAATATCAGAACTCGCTCCTCCGGTGCTTTTTCTACTTTAAGAGGCAAATTCGAAGCCTTTGGCGAGCTAGCGCAGCCGAGCTTCTAGAGAAGCGCTTAAACTCTTGACTGCCACAAATGATGGCATCCCCCTGTCCACCTTACATAGAAGAATATCCACCCAAAATCAACCCTTAACCTCACCTTAACCCGCATGTAGACTGGGTTACCGCAGAAACAATATGGTCGAGGCATATTTCCGATTTTGATTTATTCAGGTTATTTACAGCTTCCACTACTTTCATCCAATTCACCTCTAAGCACTTCCGCCCGAGATCCAAAAGTACCAGCAGGAGACCAATCTCATGCGATATCTCACCAATCAACTGGGGTGGCGGCACGATCCTTTCGCGTACCGCTCCTGGACAGATCACCGGGGAAATCAACTCGGTAGCCATTTCTGTTTCGGTGCTTCCCATCAGTGGCAATCGCCGAACTTCGAACTGGATCTTTTTGCAGCCGAATCTATTACCATCGAAATGGCAAAAGTCTGGCTCGGCCGAGATCAATTCACCTCTCTAATCAACGGCTCGGGAAGCGGCGCCGGCTGGATCGCTCTACTTTCGGAACAGCTCGAACTGGCAGACCTACCTGCATTCGAGGCCCCCGAAGAGCAGAAGCAAAACGGCTTCTTTCTGAGCGACACCGATGTGGTTTTAAGAGTCGGATTTTCTTCCACCGCCCGGGTAGCTAATGCAGCAGGCCATTCTCAGCGTTTCATCGAAGACCTGCCAGAGCAGGAGTTGATCTCTTTGCTGAGCAAAGAGCCGCATCTTCTCCGCTTCTATCTCCACTTTCTGCGCAAGTTCAACCCTGCCACCGCTATCCACTGGGATGCCGGTCTGTAGATGAATCTGCGTAATTGAACTGGATACCGGCTGGATTAGACATTGAAAAACTCGGGGTTATCAGTGTCAAGCTAAAGCTTGAAACTCATAGCCCCGGGTTTGTTTTTCTGAGGTTTTATACTACCGCTTATAAGACAAACCTGCTCAGGCGGCAGATTCAAGACCGCCAAGGACAAAACTGTTGAATAATCTTGCACTGCCCTCCGGATCTCTCTCCGGATGCCACTGAACTCCCAAAGCAAACTGGCGCTCTGGAATCTCGACAGCTTCGATGATACCGTCCGGGGCATGAGCGCTGGTGCGCAACGAATCTCCCAGATTACGAATCGCCTGGTGATGCGCAGAAACAGCCTGGATTTTGCCCTTGCCAAAAATGGCAGCAAGCTTTGATGTTTCATCGAACTGCACTTGATGCCAGTGCAGCTCCTGCTTTTCGCTATCAGGATTGACATGACTCACTTTCGTTTCAGGCAGCTCCGATGGAATATCCTGAATCAGTGAACCACCTCGAACAATGTTGAGAAGTTGCATACCGGCACAAACACCGAGAATACGCATGTTTGAATCTGCCAGGGCATGGCGGGCCAACCGCATATCGAAATCTTGCCTGCTACCATCGGCGATTCTGGCTTCGGTAATAGGTTTTTCGCCATAAACACCAGGGTCATAGTCCGGTCCACCAATTAGAAGTACTCCCGAAAGTGCTCTGAGAAGCGGAAGCAGAACATCATCCGGCATTGGAGCCAGCAAAATAGGGGTGCCGCCTGCCTGAATTATCGCTTTGATATAGGTTTCGGGAATCGTAGCCATTCTGGCCGATGAATTGGGTGAACATTGAATGTCCACGTTGATGCCAATAAGAGGTTTCAATGTCGTAATCCTGAACTGGTGGGATAGAAGATGGAGATGAAAGGTTCGTGAAAGGTATAATATAACGACTTGCTTAACTTGACCAGCCATTTTCAGAGAAAGTTTCCTGAAATCAGGAAAATAATTCCTTTATCGGTCTCTCCACCAGGCTTTTCAGACATCAGTCTTTTTCAGGCACTGTCTTTAGTGGCTTTCTACTGCTTCGCTTAGTAGATCTGGTTCTAGAAACATTAGACAAAAAGCCATCATGCAAAATCGAGAACGAAGAGTCGGGCGCACACCGACTCTTCTCTATTCTCGAGCACACGTTCATTGACACCATTCAGAGTGCGCTAAGGTTTCAACGAAGCATCAATGGCTATTCTGCGCGGTCACCTTCCCAGCGAAGATAACGCTTATGTCCCTGCCAGTAGTTCAGTCCGAAACCACGCAAGAGCGCATCCTGGGTACTGGTCAGGGCTTCTGCCTGGCGAACCAGAGAATGGATCTGACACTGACCGGCAGAGAGCCTCCAGGAAAGTTCGACTAGCGCATCATACGCTTGTTTATCCGATTCTTCCCTGGATCTTGCTTGCACGCCAAGATCGGCAGCGACAGCAAGAGCCCGGTTCCACTCACTCAGATCACCGATCAAAACAAAAGCCTTCCGCTTGTTCGAAAGGTAATCGTAGATCTTGTTGGCGGGTGACCTGACAAAAGCACAGCTCCGGTTGGCCTGGGAACATTCGAAATCGAGCATGGCATCGAATATCACCTGAGCCGCTTCGGTCTGAGCCTCTATCAAAGTTTGAAGTTCACGAATCTGACCGATGAATCCTTCACCACTGGGATGCTTGCCGAACTCCTTCAGAATACCCCGGGCAGTCCGGCTGAAAAGCTTGAACTGCCTGCGGTGAATAGAAAGGAGGACCTTTTGAGCATTACTCATTTTCGGAGCCTCCATCCTTTTCCGAACTGCCGGAATAATCGAACACATCGTCCCAGACCCAGAACTGCAAATAGTGCAATTCGATTATCGACCAATTCGTATCGATTACAGCTTCGGCCTGACGGCTGATACCTGTAAACAGATAGGTCATCGATCGCCTGGCCAGAACTTCTTCGGTAGCTTCGGCCATCTCAAGGGTAGCAATCTGAGCACGATTGGAATCATGCCAGCTTTCAATCAAACGATTGACTTCATTCCTCAAAGTCAGGATGCTGCGAGCGGTTTTCTCTCCTTCCTGGCTACCGAGCAAATTGACGATGTCATCATCTTCAATCTTTTCGGGAAGACCTCCGGTAAGAACCTCTGAAAGTTCTACCAGCGACCTGACTTTGACTGCAACTGACTCGACCAGCGTCTCTTCGATGAAGGGATGTCCGGTGGATTTCAGCTGATTTTTTAGAGCTCGCACCATCGAGTTCAGCAACTTCAAACCGGCCTTTCGCTCGGATGTAAGCTGCTTGAGTCTCGCTTTCTTCGAGATCATTTACACTGTTTCCTTCTTATGGGTGTCTCTTCTAAAACGCCGGGCGCATTCAAAAACGGCTGGTTTTTCTGGAAGGAATTGTTTTTTCGTATTTGAGCGTAAAGAGCGCAAGAGGAGACCTTTACCTTCTACAAATAAGAGAAAGGTTGGTTCAAGCTTTTCTCGTAAGCTCATTCTCAGGTTATGCAAGCATCGTTCTTATTCAAGTTTCAGAAAGGAATTACAGACTCGATAAAGAACGTAAAATTTCCAGTAAACGGAAGTAACAACGAATGAAATTTCACAGGCACTACAGAATCAGTTTCGTGATCCTCGCGCAAGCTATCACCGTCTAAAAAAATGACCTTTGTCAGTTGAATCGACTTGCTAATATCCCTGCCAGGACGGCACTAAACAGATCATTACCAAATGATCTTAACAAACTAAGCTCATGAACCTAGTGAGAGATCTACTGAAAAAGTGATATCAAAAATTTAGTATCACCAACACTTTTTCTGCCGGAGAATTCAGAGAAGACCTGAGCTAGAAAAGCGAGCAGCGAACAAACATCCTACTCATAACAGCCAAATCGGTTACCAGGTGGTGATTGAATAAAAGCTCTGTTCTGGGTTCGGATTGTTGTTCTTGCTTTCTCCAGCAGATACGGTGACCTACCATCGCCACGACCGTCTTTCGAACAGGGATACATCATTCCTGTTCGGGTCGTATTCAGCATCTTCAGGTTCAGCAAAAGCCGAACCGCAACGTCTGAGGTGCCAACCATGAGGAGCTTCATTCAAAGAATCGTTAAGTGGTATCACAGCAACCCTGTGGCAAAGCCCCTGGTGAAATTCTTCGCCATCGGCGCAGTAACCGCTGTTTTCTTCGCCCTGACCGCCGCCGGAGTTTTCGAGAAGGCGCCGATTCGGGTTCCACCCTCTGACTATCTCCTGCAAAAGCAAAGTCGATCGGCTGTCGAACTCGAGCAGCAGCTCAAGTCCGCCACCCCCAAGATCGACGAGCTTGTGTTCTTCAAGGACACCAATTTCGTGGTCGTCGTCACCGGCGATTTCGAACAGGAGGTTCTGGTTCTCAACGCCGACACCGCCGAGGTGAAGGCCGAAGCCGACGCAGCCAAGGTCCCCTATCGCGAGTTGCCGTCGTCAACGACGCCCAACCCGCAGACCGGTCTGCTCACCATGCTCTGGTTCATGATCCTGATCGGGATCGTGGTCTGGTTCGGATTTTTCCTGTTCAAGAAACCTGACCCGAACGAACAAAACGTCATCCAGAAAGTCCTCGACGTTGTCTTCGGTCGGATCGGCACCACTGTCTCTCGGCTCGGGATGAAGCATTCCACGGCTCACCTGAGCAGCTGGATTATCGGGTTGGCGCTTCTCGCCAGCTTGATCGCCCTGCGGGCATTCGTGAACGATCCCCTCGTTCTCGTGCCCTCCGAATACCGCACCTTCCAGCCAACCAGTGCCTGGCAAGTGGAACGCCAACTGAAACACGATCCGAGCCTGATTCAGCGGGTCGCAGAAATCGAAAACACCGGCGTGCTGTATGTCCAGATCATTCCTCCGGCGATCGAGGAAGGCAACGAAATTACCGCGGTTCCCGGTCAAGAGAAGAAAGCAGCTCCCCAGCCCATGGGCAGGCTGATTCACTTCGGATCTGACGCCGCCGGCAAGACCAACCTCGACAAGCTAGTCACAAAATTGAAAGCGGCCGATGTGCCCTTCAAGTCGGTGGCTCCTGAGCTGGACAGCAATGTCTTCAACACGATGCCGCTGCCATGGACGGTGGGTCTCGCCTCTCTGGGCGGTGTCCTCGTGATCTGGGGAATCGTCATCATCTCCTACTGGAGCGGCTGGAGAGAGTCGGAGGGTTTCACCAGCCGCAACGGCACTGCCACCGCCGGTGGTCGCCAGAGCGGTTACTCGGCAGGTGGCCAGGTGATGATCCGGGATGAAGACCGGAAGACCTTCGCCGACGTGGCCGGCTGCCAGGAAGCGATTGACGAGTTGCGGGTGGTGGAGAAGAAAATCCGCCGTCCAAAACTCTACAAAGTCTTCGGCGCTCCGGTGCCGAGTGGCGTCATGCTCTATGGTCCTCCGGGAACAGGTAAGACGCTGCTGGCTCGCGCGCTCTCCGGCGAAATCGGCGGTCACTTCGAGGCTCTCTCGGGTTCGCAGTTCGTCGAGATGTATGTCGGTGTCGGTGCCCGCCGGGTTCGCGATGCCTACAGCCGGGCTCGCAAAGCCGCTCAAAGAAGCGGTCGGATCTCGATCATCTTCATCGACGAGATCGACGCCATCGCCAAGAAGCGCGGCAACGGTGAAGGCGGCGGTGACAAAGAATACGAGCAGACCCTCAACGAGCTGCTCGTGCAGATGAACGGCTTCGGCAATCACGGTCTGGTTCTGACCATGGCTGCCACCAACCGTCTGGACATCCTCGACGATGCCATTCTGCGTCCCGGACGTTTCGACATCAAGGTCCAGGTGCCCAAGCCCGACAAGAAGGGTCGCGCCCAGATTTACGGTGTCTACCTGCGGAAGCTCAAGATTCTCCTTCCCGAAGGGGATGACGAAGCCAATCGCGAAAGACTGCTCGACGACCTGGCTCGCCGCAGCCACGACTTCTCCGGCGCCGAAATTGAAGGTGCGGTGAAAAATGCCGCCACCATCGCCGTCGAACGCATGTTCGGAGATGTCACCGAAGACATCACCGACGAGCAGTTGGAAGAATACCAGGCCATGGCCATCGTCACCGTCAACGATCTCAACGAGGGCGTCGACAAAATGGCCTACGGAACCCAGATCAAGAGTCGCATCCGCACGGACAGAGAACGCTGGGCAACGGCCATCCACGAGGTCGGTCATGCCACGATTCCCACCGTCCTCAAAGGCGACCCGGTCAACCGCATCACCATCGTGATGACCGACAAGTCCCTGGGCTTGATGGACAGCTCCCCGGAAGAAGGCGAGCGCTACGACTGGACCAATGATCAATTCCGCATCCGTCTCCAGATGATGCTGGCAGGACGGGCAGCAGAAAAGATCATCCTCTCCAAGATCTCCACCGGCGCCAGCAACGATTTCGAGCGCGCCAGCCAGCTCGCCAGGCAGATGGTCGGGGTCTACGGTATGTCCGAAGCATTCGGCGTCAAGTCGCTGCCTCTGGACCGCTATGGTTTCCCGGCCAGCAACATCGGCGAGATCATGCTCGACAAGTTCAACCGGGCATGGGGTGACCTGATCGACGAGATGGAAAAAGCCACCGACGAGATCATCGAGAAGCACCGCGCGCAAATCGAGGCGGTGGCGAAGGTGCTCTACGAAAACGAAACCATGACCGGTGCCGAGTTCCGCGCCCTCTGGCAGGAGCATGCCCCGGCAGAAGAAGTGGTGGCGTGATGTAATTAGCGTACAGCGATTCCGAGGGAAATCCCTCGGGTCGCTGTCGTTTCTCAAACTTCGTCTTTATGTTTTACGAGTATCGCCAGCAAGAACCAGAGATGCTTCAGAGCGAAACTCTATATCCGAGCTCCGAAATTTTAAGAGGAACATGAATGAGCAAAGAAGAAATGAGTCGGGATAATTTCCAGGCGTTTCAAGACCTCTGCCAGGGTCAGATTGTCGGCAACGAGTGGATGCAGGACTATCCGGGAAGCGTCGACCTTGCCGCGGTTGCACGGGTGCTTCGTCCCCTGGCACGGCGTTTCAAGCAAGCCGAGAGCCTCACCGACGAAGAAGTCCTCGCTGCCTTCTTCTCCACCCAGGCAGTGCATCTGCTCAAGAACCTGCGCAACACCTACTGCTTCTGGGTGATCGCGAAGGAAGCAGCTTTCCACATCGGCGACTACTCCGCACAGATCAACCTGCCGGACGTGGTCAAAGCCATGGAAGCCAGACCCGAGATCAAGAAAGCGATCGTGGTCTGATCTTCTGCTGAATCAGGCTGGCTCGGGTGCAGAAGTGCATCCCGAGCCGGTCTTTCTAATATGAATACTCTAGTTTTTTTTAAATCAATCCAGTTTTACTATTTTATATAGCACAGCAAAAAACAAAAGTAGAAGCAAATCTAATCTAGTCGTATAAGACAGAATCCACAAATTCTTTCACCATCGCATCCACGCCTTCCAGCTCCATCTCAGCGAATCTGATCAGGTATTCGTTTCCTGGCGCTTCACCCTCATAAAAAAGATCTGTAGAGACCATAGGGAAATCCGCTCTGTGAGCAGCTTTTTCAAGTACTTCAGAATCAATCTCCGAGTCAAAACGAGCCAGCACATGCAGTCCGGTGCTGGAGCCGACTATCTCTACTCTGTCTTTGAAGCCAGTTTTCAAAGCATAGATCAAGGCTTGCCTGCAACGTTTGAAGTACTTCCAGGTTTTGCGAATATATTTTTCGACATGACCATCTTCGATCATTTCGGTAAGAACATAGTGTTCCATCAGGGTGAATTGACGATCGAACATTCCCATATAACCCTTGAACAGATCTATCAGACTTTCAGGAATAACCAGAACGCCAGTGAAACACAGCGGATAGAGAAGACGCCAGAAAGAGTAGAAATAGATCACCGAACCGGTGGGATCCTGGCTGAAGATAGTTCTGGCAGACTGAGAACTATAGTGAAAGTCAGAGTCCCAGTCATCTTCGATGATCGCACACTCATTTCTATGGGCCCATTCAAGTAAATCAATACGCCTATCCTGGCTGAGAATAACCCCGGTGGGCTCCTGGCAGGACGGAGCCAGATAGATCCAGTGCGGTAAATTCTCCAGCTGATCAAGGGCGCTGACGATTATTCCTTCTTCGTCGACCGGGACAGAAAGCACATCTGCGCCCAGGCTATGAAACTGTTCTCTGGCTCCATAAAATCCGGGATTCTCTACGACCACTCGATCTCCAGCCTTCACCAAAAGAGAGAATACAGGCGAGAAAACCCGCTCTACACCAGAATTTAGAACAATCTGATCGGCACTACAGACAATGCCTTTATTCCTTCTCAAATAGCCTGCTACCGCTTCTCGCAACGGGAAATATCCGAATACATCTCGGTTATCTTCAAAACCGGTCTTCTCCATATTACGGCTGATGTTCGTCGTTATCTGCCTCCACTGTCTGACAGGAAGAAGGCGTTTAGATGGAGCGCCGAAATTGCTCTGGTCGAGTTCACTGGAGTCCGGTCTGCGACCGGCCCGGGCAAGAATTTTTTCAGCCAGACTATTCCTGCGTCGCTGCCAGAGAAAAGAAGCGCTAGAAGATATACTCGGATTCATTTCTACAGTCTGAGCTGCAGTTGAATCAACCTCTTCCGGGTCACGAATCCAGGTTCCTGCTCCCCGGCTGGTATTCAAATAACCGAGAGCTCCCAGGGTATCGAAAGCGCTGACCACTGTGGTTCGCGAAACACCAAGATAGATGGCTATATCTCTTGTGGAGGGCATTTTGTCACCGGGTTTCAAAACCCTCTCACGCACAGCTTTTTCAACAGCGCTTTTAATAGATTCGGCAGAGATCCTTGAATCTCCTTCTATCTCTTTGAGGAATGCCAGGTCCATATATTCCGATCCTTACCTGTCCCGATCGTAGCTGCGCCAGCCAATATATTAGCAATCTAAATATTCGATTGAGCACAGATAGGAAAAGTTTCTACCAAAAGGCCACTCTTGAAATGTAAAACTGGTCCAGTAGTCACTATGTCAGGTAGAGTTTTCCGATTCTGTCCTGAAACATCGACAAATTATTGATTGTCATAAGCAGATATGGCAGGTTGAGATTCTTGTCTACTGCAATCTCTTATCGAAGCCAAACAACCTTTCCAGATTCACTGCCCACGCAATCCAACTTATCGAAAGCCATCTTCCAAGATGACTTTCCCGACTGAATTTTTCTGGAGAAAGCCTCTATGTCAGGATCTGTCCTTGGATTACTGATTGCCCTTGCCATGCTCGGAGTCGTCAGTGGTCTCTATCACTGGATTTTCAAAACGAACCAGGGTTCTTTTCTCGATATCACCAGACCGCTGCGACCCTATTACATCAATAGCGTCCTGATCTGCTCGTTCATTTTTACTGCGGTCTGGCTCTTTGCCGCCGAGGGTGAATATGCACAGTCGATCATGCTCAGCTGGACTTTGAGCTACTGGCCAGGTCTGGCTCTCTTGAGAATTTTCTACATGAAACCGAATTCGAACTGAACACCGGTTCAAGGCTTTTCTAAAGCGCAACAATCAACTCTCACCTCAAAGGTAAAAACCATGTCCAACATCCCGAGCAAATCCGACATCAAGAACGACAACGCCGCCAAGGCCGAAGCGGATCGCAAGGCCAGCATCGAAGGCGAGGTCTCCTCCTTCACCGACCAGATCGTCGAAGCGATGCGCCGGGGCGAGTCCTATCTCTCGGTTCGCACCAAGATGCCGGAGCCGGAAACCCAGGCCCGACTGACCAGCGATTTCGCCAGCCAGGGCTGGACCCTCTCCTTCCGCCCTGCTCGCACCGGCGGCTCCATCTCCTGGAGCTGAGCCGTCCCGAAAACAGCCTGATCTGATTCAAGCATAAAGCTTCGAACATTCTTTCAATACCCTCTTACAGGAAACAACCAAATGAGCCTGAACGCATTCCTCTTTCGCCTGGGCGCCATGGCGGTGCTCTTCCTTCTCGCCTCTGTTTTCGGGGCGATCACCATCTCCTGGTGGGCTGCTGTTCTGAGCGGCATCGGCATCGGCCTCGCCTTCACCTTCGTCTCCGAACGCATTCTGCGGGGTCTCCTGATGGGCAAGATCGGCAATGGACCGATTGCCTGGTACAGCGTGCATCTTCTGGGCGAAACCGCCTGGCTGGCACTGCTTGCCTGGGGTGCTTCGGCGCTCGGCCTGGCTTTCGTCCCGGCGTGGCCTGCCTATCTGTTCGGCTTTCTGGTCTGGGCTGTGCTCTGCCAGGAGATGCTGCGCAAGCTGCCCGGCATGATCATCATGTACCTGGCCATCCGAGGCGGCAAGTCCTGATTCGAAGCCTGCTGAGTCTGATTCGAGTCTCGTAGAATAAAACGACACCATGTTCGAAAGAGAGCCGAATTCCAACTTTTGTCGGTCTCTCTCTCTTTTTGAGAAGATTCTACGCTTTCATATAGTTGATTATCTAAAAAAGCAGAACTGATTGAAAGGTGCCGCGGCAAGTATTTTTTGTAGCGGCACCTTTCGATTCATCGGCGAAGAAGAGGATTGATCACCAACCTTCCACCATCATTGAGCAAGTGACCGCTCAGAAGAAGATCCTGCACTTCCTCTCTAGAAATTCGGAAGGTGGGAAAAGCGATCAATTTAGAAACCAGAGCCATTTTGCGACTGTCACTACCGGCAAGGACCTCTGCTTCTTCATCGATAGCAGCTTCAATAACAGCTTGATCGAGAGGCAGCTTCTGAGCCTGGGTTGCAGCTCTAGCCAGCACCAGGAAAACGAAGTGAAGGTTGTAGAGCCCACGCAACCGCTGAAAAGCAGAGTTTTCGACGAGGGTATAAACGGCTTGCATTCGAGTCAAAACTGCATCAGGTCTGAAGCTTATAGCCAGACCTTCCATACCGGCTCCCAGGTCATCTATCTTCGGATGGAATACACTACAAGGAAAGCCATTCGCCTCCTTCCTTGCCAGTTCGACAAAATCCTGCAGCACTCGTTTCTCCAGATTCATAAAGATCTCCAGATCAGATTCATAGAATGAAAGATTGACGGATAGAGCTTTTGCTTCTACAGATTTACCACCGATTTGAGAACGAAAAATATCTTTGATAATGGTCAGATCAAACCGAGGGAGGCAAGGCAAATATCCTGAGATGAGTCAGATCACTCAGAAGTGGCCTTAACGTGAAAGATCACTGGTCCAGCAAAAGAGATCAAAAGTGGATTACTACAAGGCTTAGTTGCATCTCAAAGAAGAAAAAAAGCAGGGGATAGAATCCCCTGCTCTGAAACAAAAGCAACGGTGTCCCGGCTCTAGAAGAGGCTCGGACAGGAAGGCGGCTTCATCTTGAAGGGATCATGCGGAACCTGAGGAGTGTTGTCGAAGCCGGTGCCGCTGCGCACAGAGCTGCTGCTTCGGCCGAATCCGCAAGAGCAGGCAGCCGGTCCCGATCCAAATCCGCCGCCGAAATCCAGCGTGATCAATGGAATCTGCTCAGGAACGGTCTCTTTTTTATTTGTTTTTGTCTCTCTCGCCATGGCTTATTTTCCTAAAGGCAGTTTTGGGGCTCAATCAACGGTATCTGACTACGAAGTACCCAGGTACCGAAAAACAGTCGAAGATCAGGTCGAGCAATGGTCAGGAGCTTCTGAAATAGTCTCTATAAAATTCAAAATCGAGTTAAACAGACTGGTCAATTCTAAAAACTGAGAAGGACCGGTATCAAGCCATCCAGAGAACTAAAACGCAGAAATTACAAAATATCGAAAGAGCCGATTGAGATTATGGATATTCCGAAGGCACCACAGAGTGGTATCACCATTAGTGCTTTCTGGCACTAAACAACACAAGCCCTGAACCGTCAGACACCCCCTTTACATCTTAAGGGATTCAAAAAATCTCCGCACTAGCCAAGCTGGGCCAATAGCGATATTTCAGAGCGCTTCGGATAATTATCAAGCAGGAGATAGCCACACCAGCGCTTGACAACAAGTGACAGCAAAAAGCAAAAGTTGCAGCCTTGATCTTCTATTTGAAAGTCAAAAGCAGGAAGCTTTAGGTTTCACTTCTATAAACCTCAGTGATTTTAAAAAGAGAAAAGCTCTTTTTCTTCAACCTTAAAGATACTCAGCAGCACTTCTCAGAAGCTCCTCAATGTTTCGACTCAGCAATCCCGCTGAACCGAAACGTGCCGTTCTGAACGCCCCCAGAGGTGTTTCCGGAAATTTCAGTGCGCTGTGTCTGTAACCTGAAGACAGGGAAAATCATGTATCTACTTCACCAGTACGGTATCTGGGCTGTTGCCGCAGTCCTTTTGTTTATCGGGTGCCTTGCTCTGATTCCGACAATCAAGCGGGCTCGCCGCTATATCGAGAATGTCAAAACCTGCGGTTATCTGCCTCCGCCCCCGAACGAAACCGGGCTGTTCTGGCTCAAGATGCTCTCTCGCTTCATCATCTTCGTTCAAGTCGGTCGAGTCAAAATCACCGGCAAAGCGAACCTGGAGCAGATGAAGGGTAAGCACTTCTTAGCCACACCCAACCATCCGCACTTCGCCGACGTAGCCGTGCTGCCTTATGTCCTTGACGGGATACCGGCTCGCTATATGGCTGCCCGCGGTGTGATGACTTTCGGCGGCGGTCTGGGCAGTTTGATTTTCGGACCGATGGGCGCCTTTGCTGTCGATCTGACCAAAGGCAAAGGCGGACCGGCCAGGGAGGCTGCCATAGAAGTGGTGGCATCCGGTCAGACTCTGGGAATGTTCCCGGAAGGCTGGGCCTATCTCGATGGTGTCATGGGAGAATTTAAGAAAGGCGCTGTTCGCATCGCAAAAGCCTCCGCCGAAATTCTCGGTGAGGAGGTCTATCTTCTGCCCATGTACTTCCGCTACGGAAAGTATCCCGGTAGCTGGATTCGCAAGATTCCGCCGCCGGCAGAATACTTTCTCTTACTGCTGCTCTTCCCCTTCTACCGCCGGGGAGTGCATGTGGTCATCGGAGAGCCGATAGCGGCTTCCGAACTCCCCGCCGATGATGTGCAGGGAACCGCTCTTTTGAAAGAAGCTGTGGCCGCTCTAGACCCGGCTCTCTCGTAAGCTTCCTTCGACTGTCCATTTCGCCCTCGCGGCCCGGTGGACAGTCTTTTTAGGCCTATTTCATTATACGATATAGTATTTTGTCTAAAACAAAAAATCATTCCAGCAGAGATCCCCAGGAATCCTTTGCTCTGTCGTTGACCGCCTTACGATCCGCCGCCGCTTTCTCTTTTTCTCCCAGCTTCTCATAGGCCTGGGCTCTCATAGAGTAAATTCGGTCGGTCATGGTTCGATAGTCATTGATCTCGATAGCTCTCGAGTAATCATCGGCAGCTTTTCTATATTCTCCGAGCTTGTAAAAGACACTGCCTCGCTGCCAGTAGTTTGCACTGTTCTTTTGCTGCTCCAGCGCCTTATTCAAATCTTTGACAGCCAGGTCATATTTCTTCTGGACTACATACATTTTAGCCCTGGAGCGCAGAGAATTGCTTTTCTCCTCAGGATTTCGAGCAAGACTTACATAGCGGCTCAGATCCGCAATAGCATAATCTACTTGATCTGTTTCATAATAAAGTCTCGCCCGTTCGTCATAGACCCTTGGATCAGTGACCTTTAGCGCAATGGCACGATTGAAGTCCTTGAGAGCCAGATCGCGTTTCTCGATATTGAGATAAACACGACCACGCTCAAAATAAGCCTGGGCCATTTGCGGTCGGGATTTTATTATCCTGTTGAAATAAGGAATTGCTAGTTCCGGATGCCTTGAACCTGCCATCTTCATCGCGTAGCGATAATCGCCGCCTGGCATGAACTGTTGTGCTAATGCATTAGGCGCTGCAAGAAGCGGTGCCAGAGCAATTGTATAAGTACAAAAATTGCGAATGAACAACATAGTAACCCGATGGCAATCACAATAACTGTCTTTCTATTTGCACTATAGCACCGCTGCTGGAACTACTCGGGCTCGAAGGATTTGTGCAAACATCCTTGCGAGCCCGGTTGACGCTGATTGAGAGAATCTCTATATCAGGCATAAGGCAAATTATTGATTCTTCCAGCATTCGCTGTGAAAGAAGACCATTTTCGCTTTTCCTACCGAAGCCTGGAGTACGGGCTGAAGATCCCCGACTAGAATTGGTGATCGAGGATCAAAACAGCTCGGGGAAGCACAGAAGTGTCGGCTTGATCTTTCTCCTTCGATTCTTTTGCGCTGGGCTCTTTCAATGGCGGTCTGGTTTTTGTTTTGAATTGCTTTCATGATACGAATCCTTTCGTTTCTTATCTATTGATGTGGTTTAAAACCCGGCGCCAGAGCACCTCTCAAAATGATGTTAGATCAGCTATCGTCGATTTAAATACAGGGCTCTAGCTCTATTACCGGGTAGATGGACAAAACCAAAAGAACAGATCTTCAACCTAAGCCAGCAGTCGGCCCGAAGCAATCTCAAAAAACCGAACAAGAAAGAAGCTCTCAACCAGAAAAGCTTATTTCACCAGCCTCAGCAGCTCATTCAAAAACGACTGTCCGAGGCTCTCGCGAAAACCTTATTCGGTTCACGCTAGCTGTTAACACCACAGACATTCTCTTCGAAAGTTTTTCAGAATCCGGGACCCGCAATGTAAAGCATGATAGTACCGTATTAAGTATCAGACCAGGATGGCGCCGGCTAGGCAATGATCTACATAGAATCGGTGCGAAAATTCGGTTGTCATAAGACCAATATCACCACCACTTGACAGACCCCTGTCTGTAATCACCGCTTCAGTAACCATTTCAGCAACAAACTCAGATATGACACGAGACACCCTAGACAAGCTCCACCATTGATAATCAGCTTGACTACCACAATATCTAGATGAAATCAGATCGCTCACTCTGATAGTAAAAGCAAGTTCTTATTTATTTCCTCGTAATCGGAAAAAGCTACTACCGGCTGTTCCCCAATGACTTTACCAACGAATAGAGACGCATCGGATGCGCCTCGTTGTCTAGTCATTGTCAGTGGCCGGTTCTTACTCTGTGAGGCAAAGATGAAATTCCTCGAGGGCCTGAAGAAAGAATTCGGGCAAACTTTTCGTTCTTTGAGATTGCGAGACTTCCGGATCTACACCATAGGGCAGCTCACCTCCCTGACCGGAACCTGGATGCAGTCCGTCGCTCTGAGTTGGCTGGTCTACAGCATCTCGGGTTCGGCGGCCGCCCTTGGCACCGTGGCACTAGCCAGCGGTCTGCCGATGATATTTCTGACCTACTTCGGAGGAGTAATCGCCGATCGTTACGATCGCCGGACCATCCTCTACTGGACAGTAGGCCTGCATATGCTCCAGGCACTCGCTCTCACTGTTTTAGCCTATACCGGCATGATCACCGTAAGCTGGATTATCGTTCTTGCGGTAGTCGGTGGTTGTATAGGTGCTGTCGAAATGCCGACCAGACAATCTTTCGTTCCTAATCTAGTCCCGAAAGATGAGTTGACCAATGCCATCGGCATCAACTCCGCGGTCAGAAACACCACCCGCATCCTCGGTCCTGCCATAGCCGGTCTCACCATCGGCATCTTCGGTGAAGCCTTTTGCTTTGGACTGAATGCGGTCAGCTACATCGCTTCGCTTATCACCCTGGCTATGCTGAGCAGCACAATCACTGCATCGATGCACAATGCGCCGGAGAGTGACGAGAAGAAAATCCAGCCAAAGAGCCTTAAACAAGCCTCTAAGAAAAACGGTTCGAGCAAAGACAGCATCCTCAATGTTCTTCTCGACCCGTCCATCAAGAGTGTTCTGTTTCTTACCGCTGCCATAAGCATGTTCGGCTTCCAGTACACCGTGCTACTGCCGGTGGTGGTGGACAGAGTGCTCGGCGGCGATGCCTCCTCCCTGGGTTTCCTCTCGGCGGCTTCAGGCATAGGCGCTCTATTGGGCTCCCTTGCTCTGGCCAGTCGCGGCAAAACCGCTACCCTTCGCCGCATCATCGGCTTGACCAGCCTGGCACTGGCAGCTGCCGTGGCCCTCCTGGGCTTCTCGGCAAACCTCTATCTCTCTCTTCTGGCAGTAACAGCTGCCGGAGCCGCCATCAGTGTCCAGACCGGCGGCAGCATCTCTCTGGTGCAGACTTCCGTAGACAGTGCCAGAAGGGGTCGAGTGATGGCGGTGTTCTCGATCTTCATGATCGGCTTTGCACCTATTGCTGCAATGATCGCCGGTGGACTGGCAGAGATGCTCGGTGTTCAGCCGACACTCTACATCAGTGCTGCGGCGGTTCTTGTCTCTGGTCTTCTCTACATGGTGTTTCGCAAGAAAGACCAGTCCGAGCAAGACCCCCAAAGGAAATAAGGAGACATAAATGTCGACCATCATTCTGATTCTTCTAGCCCTGGGCGTTGTGGCGCTTATTGCCACCAGAAAACCCAGGTCTTCCGATTCTCAAATGACTGATGTCTGTCCGGCTGATGGGTCGCCCCCGGCGCCGGAAGTCACAGTCATCGACAGTGACGGCAAAGAGATCACTTTCGATCAATTCGCCGACCGGCTCCTGCAGTCCGACATCATCTCGGTGGGTGAGCTGCATGATAGCGCAGCCCATCACGAGATGCAGCTTCGCATTATCGAAGCGGTCTTCAAAAGGGACCCGGATCTCGGTGTCGGTATGGAGATGTTTCAGCGGCCGTTCCAGGACGTTCTGGATAGCTTCATCGCCGGCGAAATCACCGAGGAACAACTTGTCGAGGACAGCGAATACAAGACGCGCTGGGGCTTTCCCTGGGAGCTCTACCAGCCCATCGTCGACCATGCTCGCCTGAATAAAATTCCGGTGGCGGCGCTCAATGCCCCCAAAGAATTGACCAGGCGAGTCAAAGAGGTCGGCTGGGACGGCCTGGTTCAGGAAGAAAAAGACGCGCTCGGTCCGGTAGACTTTCAGGTTCCGGCCCATCGCGACCACTGGCTGCCGATGCTGAGCCATATGCACGGCAACCGCACCCCAAGCGCCGACGAGAAAGAGCGTTCCTATCAGATCATGACGATCTGGGACGACTACATGGCTCAGAGCGCTGCCAACTTCAAGAGTGAGCGCGGGCTGCGTCGCATGATCATTCTTGCCGGTGGCGGTCATGTGGAAGGCGGCTTCGGTATCCCTGACCGCGCCGCCGGCTACAGCAAAGGCAAGAGCGTCACAGTCGGAATTGTCATCACCGGCATCAATGACCATGGTCCCAACCTGCCTGTGGACTTCCTGATCCGTGTCAGCCCCGGCAAGACAGGAATCTGTTCTGGTTCCGGCGCAGACACTTGTAACTGATTTATCCCGGGACAAGACGAGCCAGCTAAAAATCTCGTCTTGTCCCGGACTGCTTTTCAAAGGCTTACACTTTTCGAGGATTATACTGTTTTATATAGTATTTTTCTTTGAAAAAAAATTGCTGATTAAAAACTGGCGTTGTGCCAACGCGGTCGGTATGACCGCATTGGCTGATTTCTTTACCTGGTAGAGGTGGAATTGCTCTCAGGCGGCGGCAGTGGTAGCCGAATCCTCCGGCTGTGTGAAGTAGCAGGCCGCGTAGAGAACCATCGGGATGATGGTGGGGCTGAAGAGCACGAAGATGAAACGCACCGTGTCGATCGAAACCCCGAAGCGATTCGCGATGCCCGCGCAGACGCCACCGAACAGCTTGTTCTTCATGTCCCGCTGAACACGACGGTTGGCGATGAAGACGCTGCCGAGAAACGAGATGAGGACGACGACCAGAAGGTTGAGAAGAGTCATTGTGTACCACCAGTACAATGGCGCTCGAATCTTGTAAGACCAGAGCACGATTTCATTGACAGATCCGTTCAGGACCCAGGTTCAAGAGTGTCAGGCCATTCGGCTTCGCCGAGCAATTAGAACTCTTTTCAGAGTGAATTCTTGTGGGTTTGGAGACTAAATCCTCGGAGAAAAAACAAATGGCATCCTCTTGATAACATATCAAGAAGACAGATTGGTAGTACAAAATTATCGTTACAACACGCTCAATAACTGACAGAAACAGACTTCAGGAAGTTGAACGGATAAACAATCTTAACGTGATCTGCTGCGGTCTATCGGTCTATCGTGCTAGCGACGCTTGCGAAGCCCGCTAAGGAGACTGTGCGGCTAGATCAAATTTACCATGCAACATTTGCGTTGCCAAAACTCAGGCAGCTTTGAGGAGACAACGGGCATAGCTGGCAGTATTGCTGAAAACACACTTCTGTTCGCAGTTTTTTGAAGAACAGCTATCTTTTATAGTAGATATCGGCACAAAAAAAGAGCCCGGGAGGGCATGAGCTGAAATCAGCCCATGCCCCCGAGGGCTCAAATACCACTTCCGGGAAACACCTCGGTTAGAAGGGGCCCCCGTAGTAGTAATAAGGCGGTGCTTCGACCTTCAACTTCTCCGGAATGGTCAGACATTCGAATGTCTTCTGACTGACCATGGCCGGATCGAATGAGATCTTGTCGCCGACCTTATATGACTCGGCAGGTTGGACAGCGCCACCGGAACCATATCCGGTTGCGTTACCCTCCTCCCTGACGCCGGTGACAATCCCGTTGGAGTCAACGGTATAGACGTACTTCCGGCTTTTGTTAGTCGGATAGATCACCTCGACAGGCGTCTTGCCATCGGCGGCGAAATTGATGATTCGCTTCGTGCTTTTCTGATACCGGGCACTGCCCCACATGTAGTATTCGGTCACCTGGGTGAATGCATAGGTGCCGTCACAGTGGGAGGTCCGGTCGCCGACCAGCTTGAGGTCCTGCTCATAGAGAACCTTGCCACTGGGCGTCAGGCGGAGCACTTCGATGCGATCATCGTAATAGGCGACCTCGTATTCAGGCACGCCCTTGGAGTCGTTGTAGACGATCTGGAGCCTCCAGGTGTACTTCTCGAAAGAAGCCTTGACGGTCTTGCCGTCAGCCTGGAAGAACTTGCCACGCTGGACGCTCGACTCGTTCTCCACGATAGAGAAGACGGTCGTGTCCGGACGGTAGGTCGTGGTCACGAGCTTGTAGCCTTGCTTCTCGGTCCGATACTTGACCGAACCGTCTTCGGCAAAACCACGCTCGGAGATCAGATTCTCGTCCTTGTCGTAGATCTTGTCCACTTCGACCGTTACGCCATCGACTCCGATATAGACGGTGTGGTAGCTCTGGTCGGGAAATCTCTCTCCGCGACGCTCCACCGTGCCGTCCTCCCGATAGGCGACATGCTTGGTCAGACGCGTGCCATCGAAGGAGAAATAGGTCTCTCCTTTGAGGCGACGCTCGACCTGATCCGGAGCCTCCTCGGGATAGAAGTCGAGAACCTTCGCCACTGCTTTTCCGTCAGGGCGATAAAACAGATAACTGGTTACACCATTCGTGTAGTCAACCTCGGCGACCACTCTGGTCCCGTCATCCTTGCGGTATTCGATCCGGGATGACTCGTTCTGGCTGGCCGGATTCAGGACAACGCGATGGTTGAGCTTCTCGGGGAAGTCCACCGACATCGTGTTGGCACTGGGCCAGTTGGTTACTGCGAAGACCAGAGCCGCGCAGATAAGGGTGAGAATGGCACCAGGAATGAGATAAGCCTTCATGGTTATATTCCTTTATGCGGTGCTGCGCTGAGTGTGTTGCGCAAAAAGGGAAAGCGAGGGGTGACGCCTGATTGCTCAGGCGCCACCCGACTCGACAATCCCGAAACTACCGAAGATCACTCGGCGTCCGACTCATCCCTGTCACAGGGAGCTTCGGCCGGGTGACCGGAGAGTTTGGAAGAATCACCGTCGCCTTCGATATAAGAATCGAACTGCGCCTTGAGAGTGGTGATCATGTCGAGGGCTTTCTCGTTGACGAGCTTCGCAGCCCGGCGTGGAGTCACCCCCTGTTGAACCAGCTTCCAATAGGCGATGGTGGCGGCGGCGGCCACATAGGTGGCGTAGAAGTCGCCCTGGTCCTTCGGAACATCCGATTTGCCGGCGAGCAGAGTTTCGACAAGAATATCGACCTTCTTCTGCCGGTGATTGGACCAGTTGATCACTTCGCCGGTGGCGTGTCCGTCGAGGGTCTCCAGCTGCGCTCGCACCAGAGTGCGGGCGATTACCGGAGCAACCGCAACGAAGTCGGCGAAGGGGATGCGAATGCGCGTCTTGATCGACGGGTCTTCGCTGTTCCAGACCACATGCTCCGGAATCGGCGTACCCACAGCCTGGTCGGCCAGGGCACGACAGAAACGGGCATCTTCCGGGAAGCCGATCTCATCGAGAGCGGCAGCCACGATATAAGCCCGGATGTAATCCGGCGGATGCGGCCAGAATTCGATCGTCTTCTCCGTCGGCGACACATCCGGCATCCCGAAGTAGGAACCGGTACGAAGCAGACGGTTGGTGTTGAAGACGCTTTCGCCCTTCGAGTTGAACGCCGAGAAGCTGCTGATCATATTGATGGCGTATGCCGGTCCGCTGAGCAGAACTCCACCGCAGATATCGGCATCGACTTCGCCGATGGTATCGGCGGCCACTTTGATGAGAAGGTCCTTGAGCGGGACCTTTTTGCGACCGACATTGACATACTTCCGAGAGAGTTTGACCTCTCCGGACTGGCATGCCTCGTCGATGGCTTCGGCAACCTTCATGGTGAGCTCATCCTCCAGACCTTCCACGTCGTGGAAGAAGTCGTGGCGGAACTCGTGCATGTAGAGCACGAGCATCAGGGCGATGATATGTTGCTCGTCGTGGGGCACTTCCAGAGCGTGGGCGCCAATCGGGCCTCGACCACCGGGAAGGGTAGCCGGTCCCTGATCGCTGAAGCGGGCGACAAACACGTTGCCCACTTTGAACATCGACGTCTTCAGCCGGGCGAGGCCGGGCTCGCCACAGGGACCGATCGGCTCCTCGCCCTCATAGAGGCGGAAAGCCTGTTCGACCGCGAAGACGACCGCTTCGAGCTGCTTGTAGTTGCCGCTGCGAAGCTGACCGAAGGCATCCGTCCAGATGCGAAGCACGTTCAGAATCTGGCTCAGTTCCTCATCGAGGGAATCGATGGCGGCATCGAGCAGAGTCGACTCATCCACATCGGGATTCTGGGCGGAAAGCACCGAGAGAACCCGGGGGAGAGATTCGACATAGAGCACCCGAAGCTGAGCAAGATGCTGCTCCAGGCTCTCGATAGCCGGCAGATACTTCGGATGGAGCACCGCGAGCTCTTTTCTGGCCCACTGCACTTTGTCCGAGTGATCATCGAAACGCTCGGCCACGATGGCGTCGTACTTGCCGTCGTCCATCATCAGCCTGAGCCCTTCAGCCGCCGAAAACAGAGTTCCGTCGACCAGGGCTTCCTTCTTGGGAGGAAGCTGAGCAATGAGCTTGGCCGGACCGGTGTCGAAACCGCTGTTGTCCGACTCATGCTTGGAAAGCCCGCGGGAGCGAACTCTCAGCCGGGAAAACTTCTTTGCTCCGGAGCCGTCTTCGGCTTCGGTGTGCTCGGACCCGGCTTTGAGCCTCTTCAAGCAGCTGGCGACAACATTGGTAACCTCGGGGAACGGAAAGTTCTCCTTACCGTAACCGGCGCAGATAACCATGTTCGGTCGACAGCATCTCGACGAGATTCGGGGACCATCGGACTTCTTGCGAGAAGCCCTTACGTCCAGGGTGAGAGATTTACCCATATATTATGGCTCCTTATTTTTTTTGATAGAGCCCGGCACCATCACTGGTGCCTCGTAGCTTCGTTTAGAAGCTGGGCGCGCTTGAAAAAGGCGGCACAAAAAGAAAAAGACCGACAGAGTCGCTGAGTTTTAAGTCAGCTCCTCTGCCGGTCTCGAAATCAAATGCAAGCTTCAGAAGCTAGTTGAACTGAAACAGCCTGCTCAGGCTTCCTTCGTGTACGGCTTCAGAATCGTCTCGGCCGGCACGGTGTCGAGCTGATGGAACTTGCCCTCGGAAACCAGCTTGGCCAGCTTCCAGTTGAGCTTGAAGTCATCGTCCGTCTGACGCCCGCCCACGATCTCACGGGTGAGATTGCGGGAGAGGACGTCGGCAGCGAGAACCGTGGCTTCGTCGCCGAGCTTGCTTGCATGCAAGCAAGTGGCGAGAATGACCACCGTCTTCTGCACGTCGCCGGAGAGCTCGATCATGCGCTGCTGCCGGTCACCGAGCTTGAGCTGATGCTTGAGCATGGTGAAGTGAACCTGCCGCATCAGGATGCGGAACCGCTTCAACGCAAACTTGGTGTGCTTGCGAAGCCGCGGATTCAGGCCGGCGATGTGCTGGTTGTCCCAGCGGTTGAGCAACGCACCCACGGTCCAGAAACCGAGGCGGATGAGCGCACCCTTGACCTTCCAGGCATGGGCCGGGTTGGCAGGGTTGAAGTTCTTCACCTTGGCGAACGGCGCCATGAACTTCATTCCGTGGTCCTTGATCAGACCCTTGAGCTCCGCCATCCCCAGCATCTCGTTCTCGCCTTCGTAGATCGAGGGCGCGAAGAAATCGTGGATGTTGTCGCCGACGATGTGTCCCTTCAAGAAGGAACGACCGCCGTGGGTCTTGAGGGCCTTGATAGTGGTATCAGCCAGGGCATCGGCAGCGAAAACCTTCGCCACGATGCACTCCAGCTCACCGCGATAGCCTTCGTCCAGCAGCGACGAGCACCACTGAACGAGAGCGTCGGCGCCCACGATCTTGGCAGCGATGTCGGCGACCCGACGCGCGACCAGCTCGCGAGAGCCGATCTTGGCGCCATAGGTCTCACGGAAATCGATCCAGGGCATCATGCTCTTGAGCAGAAGCCGCATGGTACCAGCCGCGTTGGCACACAGAGCCACACGACCACGGTTCAGCCCGTGATAGGCGATGGTCAGACCATCACCGATACCAGGGTCCAGAAGATTCCGAGCCGGAACCCGGAAATCCTTGAAGACGATGCCGTAGTTGTGGATGTGCTGAACGGCGTGGATACCGTAGCGATCCAGCTGGAAGTGCTCGTTCTCCTCGTTCGGCAGGTCGGCGATGAGCACCGAAGTGACACCGTCGATCTTGCAGACCAGACCGATGGTCCGGCCCGGCAGCACGTTGGAGATGAAGAGCTTCCGACCGTTGACGACATAGTCGTCGCCATCGAGCACCGCCGTGGTACGCAGGGCGGTCAGGTCAGACCCAGCCCAGGGCTCGGTCAACGCGAACGCCGAAAGCGCACGACCATCCGAGAGCTTCGGCAGGTACTCTGCCTTGAACTCGTCGGTGGCAAACGC
Organism: Candidatus Obscuribacterales bacterium; assembly: GCA_020634035.1. Lineage (GTDB taxonomy): Bacteria > Cyanobacteriota > Vampirovibrionia > Obscuribacterales > Obscuribacteraceae > RI-106. The sequence goes on from JACKCM010000001.1 coordinate 530,418, forward strand.
TTCGATGGGATCGACCGCACCGATGCAGCCGTGGATGGAAGCCATACCGGCAACGGTGGCGTCGCCTTCGGCAGCCATGCGCGTCAGGAACGGCATGAACACCGAGAGGGGGAGACCCCAACCGCCATATTCCGGCGCAATCAGTGCACCCCAGTATCCGACCGCGGCGAGGTCGTTGATGACCTCGTCCGTAACCCTGTTGTCTTCGCCGAACAGAGTACCAGCCTCGCGATGTCCTTTGACGATCGCAACGGCCTGGTCCATCTTCTCCCAGTAGGGAGCGTTGGCGTCGACCTGGGCAGTGGCGCGGAACATTTCGACCGGAGTCTTACCGCTCCACACCGCCTTGTGGACAGAGCTGTTAACAGTACGGTGCTTGGGGTCGAAGGTGGATTCAACGAGGTCTTCGCCTCGGTCAAGCTGGCCAGTTCGTTCGACTTCTTCCTTACTCTTGCCGGCACCCTTGAGGATGTCCTCAATCAGGTTGTCGTCAGGAGCGGAACCATTTTTCTTTGTCATACTATTTACCTTTGTGCACCTCTGAGGTGCTAGTAGTTCATAGAAGTCTCCTTCTTAGCTGCAGTAAAAATAGAAAATTCAAAGTCCGTCGAGAACCGGCAGCCAGCAAAGTGCCGGCTGCCGGATTCTCTTGGGACAAAAACGACTCCGTTACCGGAAGCGAGACGGCTTCACTTAGATGGTGATGCCGACCGTCGCCCAGGCAGCGCGGAGCTTGTCCTCGAGGTCCGGATGGATGGCGCGGCAGTTCTCCAGGGTCTTGTTGGCGAAGTCCTGGAACTGAGCCTTGTTGCCCACACGGTTGCTGCCGAAGCCGGTCTCCATCCAGACGTCGAACGGAGCCTTCCAGGCAGGGCCGGTCACGGCGATGGCGAACTCGGCGAAGGCCTTGTTCGGAATGCCGGAGTTGATGTGGACACCGCGGTTGTCGCTCCAACCGGTGTAGAGGTCGTCCATGTGCGCCGGCTGCGGGTCCGAACCGATCTTGGGATCGTCGTACGCCGTGCCGGGGTTGCGCATGTCACGCAGGGCGCGACCGTTGATGCCGTCGGCCCAGAGACCCTGGCCGACCAGCCAGTGGAAGTCCTCGGCCATGATGTTGTCGGCGTACATTTCCACGAGGGCGCCGACCACGTCGGACAGGTGCTCGTTGAGAGCGCCCGGCTGAGCGTAGTACTCGAGGCCGGAGGTGTGCTCCGTCCAGCCGTGGGCCATTTCGTGACCGACAACGCCGCGGATGACGAAGGTGCGGAAGATCCGACCGTCGCCGTCGCCGTAGGTCATCTGGCGACCGTTCCAGAAGGCGTTGTTGTAGTTCCGTCCGTAGTGAACGGTGCCGATCAGGTTCATGCCCTTGCCGTCGAGCGAGTCGCGGCCCGCGATGTCCTTGAGGAACTTGCGGACCTCGCCGTGGTACTTGTAGGCGTTGTCGACGACGGTGTCGCCGGTGGCGGCATCGCCTTCGAAGCGAGCGCGCTTGCCGGGCAGAGACTGCTTGTTCTCGGCGTCGTAGATCTTGCGATCCCCGGGGCCGCCGGCGGTGAGCTGACGGACGTTACCCTGCTGCTTGATGCCCTTCAGATACAGCTTCTCGGTGTCGAGAAGGGTCTGGAGGCAAGCCAGGTCACCCGGGTTGAGACGAGCAATCCGGTGCAGCAGATGACCGGGAATGAAACCATCGAGATGCTTTTTCTTGTGATCGTGACTCATTGTCATGTCCTTTTGTCTTGTTCGAGAGTTCGGAATGAACTTCGAAGGGTTAACGCAGAGCAGAGAACGAGAGACACCTGTCTCCTGTCCTCAAAACTCAGCAGGAAATAATTCCTTCACCCACACGTCCGGAAGCCGTCGTCTCAATAGGCACTAGAAGACCCACCTCGGCATAGACGCGCTGAGATGGCTTACTTCTTGATTGGTGCTTGTTTAAGAGCTTTGTGCTATATCGACAACTGCCAGAGGAAATGTGTTGAAAGGTGCTTTCATACTAATAAAACCAAAGAGCTGTAATCAAACGGGTTCATGACGGATACAGAGGCTTTATAGCTTTCTTTGGATATAAGTAATTTATATATGGCGTATATAATTCGCGCCTCTTGTATATCTAGCGAAGCTACGCAAAACACGTAGCATCCAGGATACGCCAGCTTTCCAAGCAGTAAAAACCGGCAACCATGGCGCTTGACATCCTTTCTCTTTCCAGCCTTAGCGAGAATTGACCTGGCCCAGTTTGAATATCAAAAGACTTCCAATTTAATCTAAGCCTGTATATGTATCTCCGTCGTTTGATTTCAGAAGACTCCTCGAAGCAACCGATCATCAGCTAAGTAAACCACTACCTTACGACTTTGTTGTCGCAGGGAAAGCTATGGTCTTCACCGAGAAATCAGATGGCAAGGAGTTACATGTAGGTTCAAAACTGGTTTACTGGAATTTCAGATTTATGGAAGAGGATCTCCGGATCTTCTTATCACAATCTCCGAAGTCGAACATCGCGCAGAGCGTCTCGACTTCGTCATCCGAGAACAAAAAATTGGAGGCACTGCAAATGTGCAAATTAGAGAATCACGGCTCGGAAAGCGTTCGCTCCGGCAATCGCCTTCCCAAGACCGTCGTTCCGTCTCGATATGATTTGACCCTTCGCCCGAACCTCGTCAAGTTCGATTTCACCGGCGAAGAGGTTGTCGACATTGATGTGCTCGAGCCGACGAGCACGATTCAGGTCAACGCCAAGGAGCTGAACATCTCCGAGGCAAAGGTGGTCGATGCCAATGGCACCACCCTCAATGGCACCATCGAGCTCTGCGAAGAGACCGAAGTCGCCACCATCACCTTTGATGGCGTGATCGGCGCCGGCAAGTGGAGCTTCATCACGAAGTTCACCGGCATCCTCAACGACCAGCTCAAGGGCTTCTACCGCAGCTTCTGGGAAGATGAAGCGGGCAAGAAGCACACCATCGCCACCACCCAGTTCGAAGCCACCGATGCGCGTCGGGCGTTCCCCTGCTGGGACGAGCCCGAGTTCAAGGCGACCTTCAAGGTCACCCTGGTAGTGGACGAGAACCTGACGGCTCTCTCCAACGGCCGCATCCTCTCGACCGAAGTCGTCGACGGCAGCAAGTACGCCCACGGCGACTCGAAGGCTGAGTCCAAGAAGGTCAAGGTGGTCAAGTTCGCCGAGACCATGAAGATGTCCACCTACCTGGTGGCATTCGTGGTCGGCGAGTTCGTCTCCTCCGAACCGGTCAATGTGAACGGCAAGGAAGTGCGCATCTGGTGCGTTCCGGGCAAGGAACACCTCACCAAGTTCGCCCTCGATGCCGCCGCTTTCGCCACCGACTGGTACGAGAACTATTTCGGCATCCCCTATCCCGGCGGCGACAAAATCGACCACATCGCCATCCCGGACTTCGCTGCCGGTGCCATGGAAAACCTGGGCTGCATCACCTATCGTGAGACCGCACTGCTCGTCGACGAGAAGACCGCTCCCCACGCCGCCAAGGTGCGCGTGGCCGTGGTCGTTCTGCACGAGCTGGCTCACATGTGGTTCGGCGACCTGGTCACCATGCGCTGGTGGAACGGTCTGTGGCTGAACGAATCTTTCGCCACCTTCATGGAGAACCTCTGTCTCCATCACTGGAAGCCCGAGTGGAACGTGTGGGAGGAGTTCGCACTCCACCGCGCCGCCGCCTCGCGGGTTGACGCCCTGAAGAGCACTCACCCCATCGAGTGCGCCGTGGAGAACCCCGAGCAGGTCGACGAGCTGTTCGACGTCATCTCTTACGAGAAGGGCTGCTCGGTGCTGTATCAGCTCCACCAGTTCATCGGCGACGACATCTTCCGGAAAGGCATCAGCGCCTACCTGAAGAAGCACTCCTACGCCAACACCGAGACCCACGACCTCTGGGACGCCCTGGAGGAAGCCAGCACGGCCAGTGGGCTCAACGTGCCGGTGCGCGACATCATGGATGCCTGGGTGTTCACCCCCGGTCATCCGGTCATCGAAGTGAGCGAAGGAGACTCTGCCGGGACCATCGTCCTGTCGCAGTCGCCCTTCAAGTTCATCGGCGATGGCGACGACAGCACCATCTGGCCTGTGCCGGTCATCCTGCGGGTGAGCCGTCATGAGGGTCACGAAGAGCTGAAGCGCATCGTGCTCTCCCGGGCACAAGAGACCGTCTATGTCGGCGAGAAGTTCGACCACGTCGTGGTCAACGCCGGCGGCAGCGGCTTCTACCGGGTGGTCTACTCCCCGGGCTTGAACAAGCGCCTCACCGATGAAGTCTCGACTTCGCTCTCGGTGGTGGAACGCTTCAACCTGATCAACGACGGCTGGTCCACGGTGAAAGCCGGAATCATGTCGGTTGACGAATACCTCGAAGTGATCAAGCTCTTCGGCGAAGAGACCGACCCCAACGTCTGGTCGATCATCGCCGGATCCCTCGGCCATCTCAACACCCTGCTGGGTGAAGACGAGAAGCCGGCCTTCCGTACGGTGGTCCGCGGCCTCGTGTCGCCCGCCGTCTCCCGCCTCGGCTGGGAGAAGGAGGACGGTGAAAACGTCCAGACCAGCGAACTGCGCGCCAAGCTCATCGGTGTCCTCGGCGGCATCGGCGAAGACGAGGATGTGCGGGCCAAGGCGGTCGAGTACTTCGAGAAGTGGCTTGCCGACAAAGAGTCGGTGGAGCCCAACCTGGCTGCTGCCCTGGTCGGCGTCCTGGCCAAGTTCGGCGACAAGAAGCGCTATGAGGAGTTCAAGACGCTTTCGAAAGAAGCGAAGAACCCTCAGGATACCCTGCGCTTCCTCTACGCCCTGGCCGGATTCCGCGACGGTGCGCTCTTGAAGAAGACCATCAAGATGTGCCTCTCCAAAGAGGTCCGTTCCCAGGATGCGCCCTTCCTCTTCGCCAGCCTGCTCGGTAACCCCGAAGCGCAGGCCGAAGCCTGGGCCTATCTCAAGGACAACTTCGACAAGATGGTCAAAGCTTTCCCGCAGAGCGGCGTCGTCCGCATGTGCGGCGCGGCCCACTCTCTGGATACGCCGGATCTCGCCGATGACGTGCGGGACTTCTTCGGCAAGACCAGGGTGAAAGCCGGCGACATGGCCATCGCTCAGATGCTCGAGCAACTCGAGATCAATGTGCGGATGCGCAAAGACCAGACTGCAAAGCTGGTCGAGCATCTGGCCATCAAGAGCGGCGACCAGGACAAGGTAACCGTCTAAAAGCAGAGTAACGACTGCCCCCGGGTGGTCGTTGCGAAAAAGGGGGCTGGACTGTCGAAAGATGGTCCAGCCTCCTGCTTTTGCGTGGATACCTGGTCTTCATTCTATTAACCACAATCAGGAGACAAGCGGTGATAGCAATACCCGTTATCTTAGTTTCCCTGGTTGTCGTGACGGCCCTTGCGGTATCCCCTCGTTGGAACCCCAAGCTCTACAGGAAAATGTTGTTCAGTCCTGAACCGTTCTCGGAAAAGGATTACAACAGAAAGGCCCGACAAGGGGTCGAACCTGTGGATGTCTATATCAAGACAAAAAGCGGCACGACAATCCATGGCTGGTACTACGAACTCGAAGGTGCCAGCCATGCTGTTTTGCTCAGCCATGGCAACGCCGGCAATGTCGGCTCATGGAGTGAGATGGCGGAATATGCCCTTCGCAGCGGCATGTCTGCTTTGATTTATGATTACCGGGGCTACGGTCTTTCGGACGGAACCCCGACGCTCTGGGGTATTTGCGAAGACGGACTGGCAGCCTATGACTGGCTCGCCAACCATAAAGGATTCGCTCCCGAGAACATCGTTCTATTCGGAATCTCGATGGGAACCGGGGTCACCTGCCAGATTGCCCGCCAGAGGAAACACTTCGGTGTCATCCTCGAAAGCGGGTTTTCGAACTTCCGCAGGCTGACCAACGAAATCGTTCCTGTCACTCGATATGTGCCCATGGTCTTCTACTTCAGGCAACCCATGAACAACATGGCTGTGGTTCGTGAGCTGGAAACACCAAAGCTCATCTTCCACGGAGCCCTGGACGAGTTGATCGTGGTCGGTCACGCAACGGAGCTTTTCGAAGCAGCCTGCGACCCGAAGGAATTGATCATATTCCCCCTCGGTGCTCACCGGGGTCTCGGATCTCGCGAAGCTCAGCTCCAGTATGCAGCGGCCATCGCATCCTTCCTGCAAATCGAAAAACCTGCTGATTAAATCCAGCAGGTTCCTACAGTATGAAGATAGAAAATCCGGGACCGACGAGACTCGAACTCGCGACCTCCTGCGTGACAGGCAGGCGCTCTAACCAACTGAGCTACGACCCCACAGGGTTTTGAGTATAGCACAGAGGTTGAAAATCTAGCGCTTTCCGCGAGCAAATCGTCTTAACAAACGACCAACGCGGCTGGAGTGCTTTCGTTCGGGAATCTGGTCCCAGATCCTTCTGTTGACAATCAACGTTGAGGAGTAAGCAATGTTTACAACCATCATGACAGTCCTCGGCATCGCCGCAGCCGGCATCGGCCTGGCTGTTTTCCTGAAATCCAGGAAAGAGGACATCAAGCCTGAGGAGTCCGTGGTTCACAAGGTGATGGCGGTCGAACTGGAGCACCTGCGTGCCCAGAACGAGAAGCCCATCGTCGCGCTTTTCTACGCCGACTGGTGTAGCGCTTGCGCAGCCCAGGCTCCTGCTTTCCGCCGGGTGGCTCGTGACCTCGAGTCAACCGCGACTTTCGTTGCCGTCGATACCGACAAGAACAAGAGTCTTGCCGGCCGTCTGGAAGTCTCCAAGATCCCCGTGATCATGGTCTTCCAGGGCAACAACCCGCCTGTCGAGCGTCATATCGGCGTCATGGAAGACGAGCAGCTCAAGGACTTCGTGACGAAGGCCTGCGCCAAGCCCGTTCTTCCCGTCGAAGTCTGATCTGACCGAATCTTCAGGCGCGCTTAAACGGATATCGAATTAACGCGTCGTAACTGAAAGTGCACGGCTGTTCAGAGCCGGGGCGATACCAGAAGTGGTACTACGCCCCGGCTCACTGCCGGCGACGATCTTTCAAAGGGAGGCGAAACTGCACTCCCAATTCTTGCAATGTGAGGGACTACCATGTTCTGGTTCTGGACATTCACAACTGTTGCGGTTGGTCTTCTGGCCGGTCTTTTCGGCTACCATATCGGTGACCACGCCGCTGCGCTTGCTTTCACCATCAGTGGAGCAATCAGTGTTTTAGCGATTAAGGACATCATCAAGAACAAGCATGCCATTCTTGGTGGTTGCATAATCGCCTTCTCTATCGGCTGGTATCTGTTGGGCTTCAAAGCTGGTGTCGTCGTGACCCTGCTTGCCTTCTCAGTTCAACTGGCCATCGATGATATCGTCCACAAGCGCAATGCCCTGGCACCGGTCGCCCTGACCGGCACCTTCGCAGCCTGGTGGGCGGGGTTCTATTATTTCGATCCGATGACCGGTTTGATCTTCGCCCTGCTGGCGTTCCTGACCGTGGTCGGACTCGATGATTATTTCCTGCAACGCAACCACGCCATCCTGAGGAACTTCCCTCTGATCGGCTGGTTCCGTTATGGGTTCGAACTGATCGGAGATGAGCTCAGGCAGTACTGGTTCATGTCCGACACCGAGGAGCGGCCCTATGACCGTGAGACCCGCCGGTACATCTATCGTTCTGCCAAGGGTCTGAACAACAACCTCGGATTCGGCTCGAGCCGCAGGTACCGCGACGTTGGAGAAATTCACCTTCTGCCCACCATGTTTCCGACCTCTGACGAGATCGAACTGGGCAATCGGATTGCTCCATTGATCGTCGGCAAACGCCGGGCAAAGCCCTACTCCTGCACCTGGCCGATGAACATCTCCGGCATGAGCTGGGGTGCTCTCTCGGCAGAGGCAGTGATGGCTCTGTCCAGTGGCGCCAAATTCGCCGACATTCACATGGTCACCGGTGAAGGTGGCATGACACCCTACCACACGGAAGGTGCCATTCGCCGACTGCCGCTCAAAACCAGGCTCGCCTACAACTGGCGTATGCTCATGCACCGCATGTTCTGGTTCTGGTTCAAAGAGCCGGCCAAACCTCGCGGTGAAGTGATCGGCGGCGGCAGGCTTGTCGTTCAGATTGGCCCTGCCAAGTTCGGCTTCCGTCGGTGTATCTCCGACGTGCTCACCGACAGTGCCGGTCGCGGATTCCGCAAAGTCTGGTCCAACGACCTGGACTGGGACAAGCTGGCTGCAGTTGCCCAGAGCGACCAGATCGTCGCTTTTGAAGTAAAGCTGCAGCAGGGCGGTAAGCCGGGTCAGGGAGGCAAGCTTCCTAAGGAGAAAATCACCGAAGAGATCTCCGAATGGCGCGGCATCCCCATGGACAAAGACTGCTATTCGCCCAATTCCTGGGCAGAGTTCCATGATGTACCCTCGCTCTTCGCTTTCGTGGCGAAGATTCAAGAAGCCACCGGCAAGCCAGTCGGCATCAAGGTGGCTGTCGGTCAGGAGACCTATCTGCATCAAATCGCCGCGCTCCTCGCCGAGCTTGGTGATGGTCCCGACTTCATCACCATCGATGGTGGCGAAGGAGGCACCGGTGCCGGTCCTGTGGCCCTGGCTGACCACATGGGTCTGCCGATTCTGCACTCCATTCCCCTGGTGGACAACATCCTCAGGGAGCATGGTGTCCGGGACGAGATCGTCCTGATCGCATCGGGTCAGATCGCCAAAGGCAGCGACGTTGCCATCGCCATGGGACTGGGTGCAGACCTGGTCAACATCGGGCGCGGCAACATGATCGCCGAAGGCTGCATCATGGCCAAGAAGTGCCATACCAACACCTGCCCGGTCGGAATCGCCACTCAAGATCCGCGCTTCCGGCGTGGCCTTGATCCGGTCGATAAGTATGTCCGGGTCGCGAACTACAACCGGGTGCTCCAGCGTGAGCTCCTGGTCATCCTCAAATCGATCGGTGTCAGCAATCCCTGGCAACTTACCCGCCATCACCTCAGCGTGGTGACCTCTCCCATGGTCGAACAGAACATGGCGGACGTGCATCCCTACCCTGATGGAGATGACGGTGCGAGAAACCCGATGCTTGGCGAAGTTCCGGAAAACAACCGGGACATCTACGACCGCTTCGGTCCCAAGCTTGTGAAGATCGCCGACAAGAAATGATTTCCGGTGCGGTGGAGCGAAAGGACTCAAATAAGCTCCACCGGCACCAAGAGGACACAAGTTCTGAACGAAAGTTCTAATCGAGGATATGCAAATATGACGACATTCTGGATAGTGGTGGCGGCAATCGCTGTTTTGCTCGCTCTTCGCCTGGCGTTCTGGTACAAGGAAGGCCAGAAGTTGCTGCAAGACGGCTACCTTCCGCCCAATCCCACTTTCCTCGGACAGCTCTTGCTCAAGACTGTCTCGAGGCTGATGTGTTTCTTCTTCGTCGGACCCGTCAAGGTCATGAACCGGAAGAACGCTCAGTATGCCGGAAGACTCAACATTCTTCCGAACCACCAGTTCGAACTGGACTTCATGGTCGTGGCCAATGCTCTGCCCTACGGATATCGCCATCTCGGCTCCAAAGGACAGATGAACACCCCGATCAAAGCTTCCCTTTCGGCCCTCGCCGGCTTCTTCGCCGTCGACACCGAAGGCGGCAAAGCGCAAGGCAAGGGCAAAGGCCAGCTCGTGGTCGATGCCTGCGGTCGTGTTCTCGCTCAGCATCCGCGGGCGAGATTGCTGATGTTCCCCCAGGGCATGCTCCAGAGGGAGAACGAGCTGAAGTCCGACGACTTCAGGACCGGTGCGATGCGGGCTCTTCTGTCGGCTCGTGACAGCCACGGCGTCTCTGCCGATGAACTGGCTGTTCTGCCGATGGCAGTGAAATACATCCGGGACCCCAAGAAGGCGACCTGGTTCCACAAGTTCGCCCGGGCAGTCGGTCTGAAGAAGTTCCGCAAGTTCCGGATGCACGATGTGACCACCACCAACTACGGTGCCATCGTCAACATCGGCAAAGCCATTCCGATGAAGGACCTTCCCGAAGATCCTCGGGAAGCCATCGAGATGGTTCGTCTGGTTATCGCCGACCTCCTCGCCGAAATCGAGCGAGCCAACTGAGAATCGGTCGATAGCCCCTTTCTGATTCAACACCTGTCCGAAGGGCGAAGCAGTTCGCTTCGTCCTTCGGCTGATTGAGGAAGTATTCCAATGAGTGCCAATAACACTGGCGGGGGTATGTCCTTCTGGATAAAAGCGCTGGTGATAATGTTGCTTCTCGGTCTGGGATACTGGTTTGGTATCTCGTACCTGGAGCGCTATGTCACCATCGATGATGTACTCTCGTACATCAAACAGAGTGGACCACTCGCTCCGCTGGTCTTCATCATAGCTTACGGTTGTCTGCCTCTCATTCCAGCGACGGCGCTCACCATAGCGTCCGGGGCCCTCTTCGGTCCCTTCTGGGGCACAGTCTATTCTCTGGCTGGTGCCACCATCGCCATGAGCTATCCGTTCTGGCTGACCCGCTGGTTCGGCAAAAAGCCCCTGGATTTGATCCTGAGGCACACCGGCAGTTTCGAAGGTCGCTTCGAGAAGTTCCAGTGCAAGGTGGAAAAGGAAGGTTGGAAGTATGTAGCCTTCACCAGGCTCGTTCCGCTCTTTCCCTTCACTCTGCTCAACTACTTCTTCGGACTGACCAGAATCGCTTTCTGGAAGTATCTTCTGACCAGTGTTATCTTCATCATTCCGGCTACGGCTACCTATGTCTATCTCGGCTATGCCGGTAGAGAGGCTGCGGTGGGCTCCGGCGGACTGATCTGGAAGATTGTTATCGCCCTGGCGATTCTCTGTACCCTGGCAGGAGTACCCAAACTTCTGGAATATCTGAAAAAGAAAGGATCCGGCGGAAAGAACGACGACGAAGGTTGCGGCTGAGACCGTTTCTTAAGCCTCGTTCCATAAACCGAGATCCTCACTTCAGAGAGTTTTTTAGCGACATGAATGCTCTGCATCTGTCGCTTTTTCAACAGGCGTTTTACTGTATATTATAGTTGTTTATGATCAAAAAGCAGAGCCTCAGAAAACAGGGATGTTCTCTTTGACTCTGACAAAAATGACGCTTCAGCCTCGATGATTGCCGAACCGGAATACTCGCCGCAACCACCTCATCAATCGATTGGACAGGGCGGCAAGGCATTTGATTACCGGCATCTCGTCCCAGGTCTGACCTTCTTGCTCTGCGTACTCAGGAAAAGTTTCCCGACAGAAAGAACGCAGGGCTTGCTCAAACCGTCGGCTTTTCTCTTCGTTACTCAGCTCGGCAGTACGAGACATTTCGACCTGGACGAAAGGAAGTTCCTGGCAATGAAAGCGCGTGATATACCCTCCACTGAAAGGAGAGTTCACTTGCACTTCAAATTCTGGAAAGCTCGCTGCCAGGGCTCTGGCCAGAGCTGCTGTCCACTCCGGAGGTGCCGAGGTGCCCTTCCTGTCGGAAAGACAGATCATGGGGCGCTGGCTGCCTTCGGGATCCGGAGCATCAGGAGGAGCCTTTGCCAGCATCGTATGGCAGTCGATACCCAGCCGAGCACCGCGGATGCGGGTCAATTCGCTGAGACGTCTGTGATAAGGGTGATAGAACTTATCTATCACAGCCTGAAAAACATTCTCCGGAGGAGTCTCGACGTAGAGCTTCTTGCCCCAGCAGGCATGGGTTTTGACAATGCCACCAGCGCTCCTGTCGTCCGGAGCCCGGTTCATATCCACAAAGCAGCGCGCTATGTCGATATGCACAAAGCCAAGCACCCTGTCTCTGAGGGGGAGATAAATCTCCCTTGAGCCCTCATCGGAATCCAGCTTGATCCATTCAAGCGGAAAAACCGTATACGGTTTAAGCTCCACAGGCGTGATCAGTCCGGAATGAGGCATAGACAAGATAAGTGGGAGCTTCTTTCTCATGGAATGCGAATTCCTCGTAAAAAAGTAAAAAAAGAACCGGAGATGGCGCGCTTTGCACCATCTCCGGTTCAGGAAAGCTGACGTTGAAGACACCCGGTCCTCTAGGTCGGCATCATTCCTTCGTAGTAGACGAAGCGGAATGCTCCAACAGTTGCGATATGCGGTGGCCGGCGAGGGTGGCGCCAAAGATGTTGCGCGCCGCCGGACCGACCTCCAGTTCGCCGAGTGCACCGGTCACGAAGATGCGACGATGCCAGCGAAGATATCGATCAACGATCGGGTAGCCGTCAGAGTGCAGGGGCAGACGCAGCTTGGTGATCACATCACCGAGCCAACCCGAGCCGGGGCAGGTGTGGTCGAAGCCGGTGGCGAGAATGACTCGGTCCACCACGAGCTTTTCCCCATTGGATTGGGTGAGCTCGAACTTGCCGTTCCTGAGGAACTGACCGTCCACCGCCGGGTCGTGGGAGACATGCAGGATCTGGTCCTTCGCAGAAGCCTGGAGAATATCCATTGCGACTTCCTGGGGAACCGAACCGTTCAGCATGTTGTTGGTGATGATCGAACGCCTGACCGTCAGGTCCTTCTCCTTGCCGAAAGGCTCGAGACAGCGAGGTCCCAGCCAGCACGGGTCAGAGTCGAACTTGTGAATCGGGATTCTGCCGTTGCTCAGCAAGTGAGTCTTTCCAGGCGACAACTTGGCCGCATAGAGAGCGAGCTGAAGCGCGCTCAGACCCTTGCCCAGAACCGCATAGGAGAACCCCGGCACAATTGAAGTCAGGTAGAAATCGTCGTCAAATACATGACGGATAGGCGCATTCTTAGCCTTGAGCTTAGCAGCCCAGGCCGGGAACCGGGGGTCTTCCGTCGGGCTGATGGCCAGCAGCACACGGCGCGTGTTGAGCGAACCGGTGGTGGTATCAACCTTGAGATAGGAACCCCTGTCGGTAATATCGAGAGCGCGACCGACGCGGTAGCACTCGTGAAGACCCGCCTTCTCGACGACATGGTCGATGTGTTCGTTGAAGAGTCGCAGGGAGGGCCGCTGGTACTTGCCGTAGGCGACAGCCCAGGACTTGTCCGATTGGCTCTTCATGAACTCCTCGAGAGAGCAGGCATCCAAATCAACATGGTGGTAGATGGGGGAACGCAGGTACGTCATTCCGGTCTTGCAGGTCATGATCTTCCACTGCATGCAGGGAGAATCATGGGGATCGAGGATAACCAGCCGATCCAGCGGAACCGAAAACTTCGTGACCAACAAGTTGGCCATGTACGTGCCGTGTATGCCACCTCCAATGATTAGCCATTCCTTCATGACTTGTTCTCCTGTATTAGAGGCTGATGCCGCACGAAAACAGGCCGTCGTCTACAGCTTCTGCAGTCTTTGGGAGACGATGCTGAAACTGGCTACTCCGGCGCGAATCGATGCGGCACGTGGTTAGTTGGCAATTTATTGAGCTTTCACAGAGAAGACGCCTCGAACTCATCAAGTACGACTACGCCGAAATTCCACGACAGAAATTCAACCGACTCGAACTCCATGGCAATGAAGACCATGTAAAAAGCTCGGGATACCGGGAGAATTAAGTGACTTTGAAGATGAGGAGCAGACTCTTGTGAAAGAAAACAGAAAGTATATCTAGAGCATGTAAAACGGGAGGGGTACAATTCAATCGCCAACACCCCTTGACTACCCTTGTGTTTCAACAGGCTTTTAGAGACCGACTCGTTAAAAACAGGAATGTGGCCCGCTTTTCAGGACCAGAAAGAAGATCGGGCTTCATGTGAACTGCAACTGTAACCTCTGGACGACTTCACGCGAGCACTTGACATCAAACAAAAGAAAGAGCGCATCGATTGACGCGCTCTCTTTATTTTCTCTGCTTTTTTGATTAATAACGGTATTTCTCAGCTACAGCCACGAAATGCCGAATTGGAGAAGCGACTATTAGTCGACTTCTACCGGTCCATGGTCATCGCAGTGACCATCGTGCTTGTGATGAAGATGGCCGGACACCAGATAGTCGGTGTGATCTCCATGGGGGACTGGATCATGACCACAAGACGGCCCATGTTTGTGTTCACTTTCATGGGAAGAACAAGTGTGATCCGGTGTGCACTGGTCGCGGTTCGAATCGTTCACGGAAAGACTGTGCTCGTCGATGTGATCTCCATGGGAATGATGAAGATGACCATCATGGAGATAGTCTTTGTGGTCGTCATGCTTGATTGCTGTATGCCCACAGTTGGACCCGTGAGTATGAGCATGTTCGCCGTGTGTGTTACAACTCATCAGTATCTCCTCTATGCCACTACTAATAGTGAATGTCTCTAAAAACGCTTCGGGAGTGATCCCCGGTAATCTCAATGGAATGTGTGATTACAAAGGTCTATGAACTCATAGTTCAATATTCACTGTCAACAGAAATTTCAAAACAATCTGCGCTGACAACTTCTGACAATTAACTCAAAAGCCCTATTACTGCCAGTTTCAATGGACGATTAAAAAGATAAAGAAAAGTCAGACCACGATAATCGTTTTCATTTCTATTAGTCGAAAACCCTGATAAACAGCCGTTTTATGCAATGAAAACCGTTGTCGTTTTTCCTTTGTCAGATCAGTCATCAAACAGATCAAGAACTTCATCGATATTACTCAGACTCTCTGCCAGATGCTTTCTGAGCTGTTTTAGTTCTCTACTAGATGGTGACTTGCCTTTTCCTTCAAATTCGGAAAGATATTTATCGAAGATGGATTTACTGATGTCGAGCTGCTCTGCGGCAGATTCTAGAATTTCTCTAACAGCAGAATTTTCATAGGACCTTCTTTGATCCTTGCATTTTGAGCAGTATCCGAAAATATCGAATCGACTTTCCTGATATCTGAAACCTTTCCTCTCCGCTACTGTTTTTCCGAATCCGCTAACCACCGGATCACTGAATTCTATGGTGACACCACAGGTGGTGCATATTAAATGATCGTGCTCATGCTCTTCATCGTGAGCTGCTGATTCCCAGAGCTGCCCACGGCTGCTCATGATAGAGCGAACTTCGCCCATGGTCTGCAGTCTCTCCAGAGCCCTGTAAATAGTTGATAGACTTACTGTCTCTCCTTCCTGCACCACTCTATCGTGCAGCTCCTGGGCGCTCAAATGCACACCTTGAGGCATCTCGGTGATGACCTCAATAATTCTGTCCTTGGTTCTCTTTCGGGTTTTAGACATTTGTGATCAAGCGATAGAAAGCCAGCAAGCTGAAAGCCATGCCTTATTGTCGCACGACAGAGCTTGAATTTGACCTGTATCTCTTCAATCACGATCAAACACTTTCAAACTCGGGTCAAGCATCGGTCAAGCACTGAGGCTGATCGAGTATTTCTTAAAACGCTGCGCTAGATTCGCTAATGCTCAAATAGGTACAGATCAGGAAGACATCCAATCTGTCTGGTAGAAGTAAAACCTTTACCAACAAAGGTTTTAGCAGTCCCTTTGGGTTGTAAAGAGGTTTTGTTCACAAGAGTTTAGTAGGTTTCAGCAGAAACTCTTGATATCAAAGAAAGTAATAACTCACTTTTTCAAACTTTTGCCAGGAAAACTTCCAGAACAAACCCGTGTAACCCATACGACCGATATCCCTTGTTAGCAGCGCTGACCAGGGTCAAGCCGGTCCAACCAGTATTCCAACCCGATAAGTCCCTAACTCTCCAACTCTCTGAAACCTTCACCCCAAACCCTGAACCGGCGGCGCTTTGAACTTCAAACCCTGATTCAAGCCCGCCTGAATCTTCTATCCGGCATCTTTAGCGATTGCCTGAACCAAGGAGATAACCATGTTTACGAAATCAAGGGTGCTTTTCATAGCACTTCCCTGTTTGATGGCTGTAGCACTTCTGTTTGTCTTGTTCGGTCTGCGCGACCAGAACGCCCCTCCGGACCTGTTTCAGCAAAAGCTCGACGTTCGGCTCGAGCTGCGCGATGGCGAAACCGGTCGGGTGGTTACTTACTATCCGGACGGAATCACCCGCAAGCACTCGATCGCCGACAGCGACGACGGCAAGCAAAGCCAGTTCTGGTACCGTGAGGATGACACCCTCAAAGAGGCGGTGACCTACGGCGTCGAAGTGGACGGAAAAAGACCGCTGCTGCGGCGTGCCAGAATCGACACCGACGGCAAGACCTTCGTTCTGGATGAAGAATACCAGGCCGATGGCACAATCGCCCGCCGACTGGTACTCAAGGACCCGGACACCTCGGTCGAGTCTCTCTTCTTCGAAGGGCTTTCGGCTGTACTCCGTCAGGAGACAACGATTTCGAGAGCCAACGATGCTCGGACCTGGAAACTGGTCGAGCAGTTCGAATATCGGGCCGACGGCTCGAAAGTGACCCACACCCAGGTCGAAGACGAAGTGAAAACAACCAGAATCTTCGACCAGGACGAGCGTCTGGTGAGAATCAAGGTTCACACCCCCAAGAAGTGGACCTACACGGAGACCGACTATCGTTCAGAAGACGGCTCTGTCTCAAGGAAGCTTGTCCAGGACAATGACTCGACCACTATCACCTTCATCCGTTCGAACGGCTCCAAGGAAGAGAGCTGGGAATGGTTCGGCCCGGCCGGCAAGAGCGGCGTTCACATCAACTACTTCAACGACTCTGAAGAGCGGACTTTCCATCAGTGGTGGTCCTTCATCGACGAGGAGTTGCGGTTGAACAGCGCCGATGTCTACGATCTCAAAATCGACTCCATCGCCCGCAGCTACTACGTGAACGCCTACGACGAGCGCGGACCGGTGGGAGCGATCGAGATCGAGAGAATCTACCACACGGACAAGGGCAACAATGGGCACCACAGCATCAACAACTACCGTCACGATGGTACCCTTTCAAGCCACACCGAGTACTCGAGTGGAAGTGACATCATCCTCCAGGAAGAGCACAGTGCGGAGGAGAACATCCGAATGACCGACGCCGACCAGCGTTGGTTCAGTCATCGAGAGCTGGAGGAATGGCCCACCCAGGTCGTTCCCTATACTCCGGCAGAAGACTGATCTTCCGCTCCAAGAGAGGCGCCGGCAATGTCTGCCGGCGTCTCTCTTTTTTCATCGATATTTTATTATATGATATAGTTTAACGATCAACAAACATGCGCAATCAAACTAATATTACTGGTGGTGCACAATATTTTCTCATTCCCTCCCGATATAAAGAACCTGGTCTAACAAATTTAGAGAGCACGGAAAGAGGCTCTATCATTCTACTTTCGCTGGATACAGCCTTTCGCAATGCATATTCATAGGCATACAATTGAGAATATTTTCTACTCACGCCCAGAAATGTGGATAGAATATATGCCGCCAATCTACCGGCACTATCCATACCGGCAGGTTCCAATTCGACTGAGTCGTCCAGGCAGTTCCCATGCATATCTCCAGTGCTTGCCTTATATAGAACCGTCTTTAAAATGGAGCAGGGTATCAACACTGTTTCCTCACTCTCTTCGACTAGACCTCCCAATACCAGACGTATCTTCTGCATCATGAACCATGTGGAGGTATAGTCTAGATTGAACAACTCCGCCGCCGCTACAGTGGAAGTTCCCCTCTCGTTTATGAATGATAGTATTGCCTCAACCCAGGTTTTCAGATTTTTCACCCCGTGCAAAAAAGTACCTGCTGTGGCTGAGGTCTGTATTCCGCAGCTGCTACATTCATAAAGATCACGAGATTCAATTTTATATCCGTGGCCCTCTGCACAATGGGGACATTGGAAGCCTGAAGGCCAACGTAGCTGCTCTAGTATATTTCGGTAATCGCGATTTGATTTCGCTGTTTCCAGAAGAGTATAGAGATCATCCATGGTTGATTCGCCTCCTTTCAAATTGAGACGAATCATCATGAAGAACAGTTCAATTGCTTCTATGGACAAAACTTTTGAAAGTGTCAACTGTATAGACTTTTCCAACTGCACTGGTTCTGCGTTTCCTGAGCCTTCGCTAGAGTACTCGGATTTTCTTTCAGGATCTCTGCGGTACCGCCACATGACGCGCTGACCCAGCCTCTCCTGAGCCTTCGCTAGAGTACTCGGATTTTCTTTCAGGATCTCTGCAGTACCGCCACATGACGCGCTGACCCAGCCTCTCCTGACGCGGGTGACCTTTCAGGATCTCCGCTGCCTGACCCAGCCTCTCCTGAGCCTTCGCTAGAGTACTCGGATTTTCTTTCAGGATCTCTGCTGTACCGCCACATGACGCGCTGACCCAGCCTCTCCTGAGCCTTCGCTAGAGTACTCGGATTTTCTTTCAGGATCTCTGTACCGCCACATGACGCTGACCCAGCCTCTCCTGAGCCTTCGCTAGAGTACTCGGATTTTCTTTCAGATTCTCTTTGTATCTCTGACGCGCTGACGCCACATGACGCGCTGACCCAGCCTCTCCTGAGCCTTCCCAGCCTCTCCTGAGCCTTCGCTAGAGTACTCTGATTTTCTTTCAGGATCTCTGCTGATCTCATGACGCGCTGACCCAGCCTCTCCTGTACCGCTTTCAGGATCTCTGCTGTACCGCCACATGACGCGCTGACCCAGCCTCTCCTGAGCCTTCGCTAGAGTACTCGGATTTTCTTTCAGGATCTCTGCTGTACCGCCACATGACGCGCTGACCCAGCCTCTCCTGAGCCTTCGCTAGAGCCTCTCCTTTCAGGATCTCCGCAGCCTTCCACATGACGAGCTGACTCTCCTGAGCCTTCGCTAGAGCACTCTGACTTTCCTTCAGGATCTCTGTGGTACCGCCACATGACGCGCTGACCCAGCCTTTCCTGAGCCTTCGCTAGAGTACTCGGATTTTCTTTCAGGATCTCCGCAGTACCGCCACATGACGCGCTGAGCCTCTCCTGAGCCTTCGCCAGAGTACTCTGACTTTCTTTCAGGAACTATTTGATGGATAAACAGCGAACATCAAACCATCTCTTTCTTCTGTTTGATGATGCTCAAAATAGTCTTCGCGCAAATTCTTCCCGGTGCGCCGGAAACGCCGCTGCCAGGATAGGAACCGGCTCCACACATATAAAGTTTGGTAATCGGAGTTGTATGCTGACCACAGTATGGCATTCTTCTGCGCTCCACCAGATACTCTGCCGTCATCGGCAAATGGCTGCCATGACCGGTGACTATGCCGAAACGACTTTGAAGATGACCTGGTGATACCACAGTTGATGCTTCTATCGTAGATACGAAATCGGGAGCATGTTTCTCGAGGGTTTTGACTACCCGATCAACAATAAGTTGAGCGTTCTCATCATTCCAGCGGTCGGCCTCATTGGTTACAGGCACATAGTGCACATCCACCGAAAGCAAATGTTTGCCTGGTGGTGCCGCAGTCTCGTCTAACTGAGACGCGAAACACAAACTCAAAACAGGCTCTTCTGGCAACTTTCCGGCAATCGCATCATCTGCCGACTGAATTATCTTTTCTATGCTTGGAGTAATCAGAATCTTCCCGCTATAGGCTCCTTCAATCGATTCCAGAACAGGAAAAACAGGCATTTCTGAAAGAGCAAAATGAACTTTAGCCGAAGAAACTGGCGGTATCGGGGTTTTCAGATGGGTCCTGATACCCATGGGCACCAGCTTCTCTTCGAGCAGATTTCCGAAAGTAGCCCTGGGATCAAGATTGGAGACGACAGATTGAGCCTCGAACTCCGTTCCATCCATCAACTTAACGCCAGCTACGGCTCGATCCTTCGTCATTATCGACTGGACCGGGGCATTTGTCCTGATCTCCACACCTGCTGCCAGCGCTTCTCTAACAAGAAGATCTGTGACAACGCCCATGCCTCCTTTAAGATAGGCACTGGAATTATTGCGGCCGTTCACAGAAGTCGTAGCGCCGTATATGCAACCAAATATGGTTCCTTTTCTGGTGGGCAACTCCCATGAAGTAGCACAAGCTGCTGCTCTCAACAAAGGATCCGAGAAATAAGAATCGATAATATCCAGAAGAGTACCGTCAAAAAGTCTGCTCCCCAGACCGATGAAACCCTCGGATTCCAGAACCTTCTGCAACTCGTACTGAGTTACTCCGATCCTGGTCAGATAAGGACCAATAGCGACACCGGCAACGTTGATTTCATGCCAGAATTTCTGCCATCCGGCTCTGTCTTCTTCTTTCAAATCGAAGCTGAATTCATCCGCTTCTGTGCCAGGTCGCGACACGATAGACTTGCCGTCGGGTAAAAGCGTGATCGAAGGCGAATCTATGCCTCGAACATGATCATAGACCTCTTCGAGACCAAGGTCATTGATCACCTCATCCCGAAACATTCCAAAATAGCCAGAGACCGTAGAGACATTGAATCCCGGAAAAATGGGTTCTGTTATACATAGTCCACCAGGTTTTTCGTTCTTTTCGAATATGGTCACCTTGTGCCCGGCTCTAGCTAGATAGACGGCACAAACCAGACCATTATGTCCTGCTCCGATTATGGCAATTTGCATTGGCATGGTAAATCTCGAAAAGGTTCCTCGGTAAGAGAAATACTATCATGCCACCCAGACGATTTACTGTTTGATGGCATCCCATTGTCCGGTTCTGGCCATTCTGCTTTTCTTTTTGGTGACCACCGGTCGAAGCCTCTCTTTAGGCGCCTGCATATCGATTTTGAGCTGCTTGATATGCTCCATAATGGATTTTATCTCGGGGTGTTCATCCCCGAGCTTATCCCGCTTCAGCCTGAGAGCAAGATTGTAAAATGCCTGGGCTTCATCGAATTTTGCCCATTCGTGATATAGCCTGCCTGCATTGAAGGTAACTGTAGCTGTGTCAGGATGACTCATCCCAAGACAGCGCCGGTACATTTGCAAAAGTCTCATCATGACGGGAGCTGCATAGACGTATTGCCTGGTGTGGTAGTAAATGTCCACCAGGAGCTCAAGAGTAATACCCTGGCGATTATCATCCGGCGGATAATCTTCTGCCTGTGCCAGGGCCTCCAGGGCCAATTTCTCGGCATCCTCGTAGTTTTTCACTTCGATGAGTTTCTCTACGTCTGTGACGAGCCCGCCCCAGGATTTCGGAAGCTGGGACGATCTATCTGATTTATTGGTTGCTGACTCTGCCATCGTGCGCCTTAAAAAGGGTTACACATTCGGGATACCTGACCTACTCCATTTTGTTATACCCAGACAGAGTCAATCCCCTTACAGCTTTTCGGATCTGATCATTATTCTCGATCATGGTCGACTATAGAAGGAAAAAGCGCTCAATAATATCAGTCTCAAGCCTTTGCAAAGAATTCTGGAGAAAATGACACCATTTTCAGTATCAGATAAGCGATTTTTTTTATGTTTCAAGGCACCCCAAAAATGCCTGGATACATAGTTTACATTCTATACAGAGCTTTACCGGCGCCTCACCGGCATACCAAGATCGTCAAAAACCATCAGGCCTAGTAAAGAGAGGCCAACTGATCAGCAAAGAAGCAATGGAAGCTCCTAAACCTATACTGAGCTTCGAATTCTAAATCTTCAAAGATCAGTTTATTAGAGGCTAGGTCCACCCGGTAAGAAGTATCAGAAGAAAATCAGTTGTCTTACAACCACTTCTACTGACATCAATAGGTTACCGCTTAACTCCTCACCATCTAGTAAACCAACCCTATTTCTGCACACTAGATCTAAACAAAAAACATTCCTGGTCGCTTTCTGAGCGATCAAGGGAGTCTGAGCGGAGATTTGGCTTATCGATGCACCGGCTAACGGGCAAGACCGGCAAAACCGGAAACGCCTGTAACCAGCAAATTGATGAGGCAAGTCGTTTTCAGAATGGCTCTTACCCGGACAATCACCGAGTATTCACGTACCCTGGCGATTGTCACCGGGAAGCAAGCCCTAATCGGAGCCGTGTGCTCCGTCTGGAGGACTTAAATGGTTCACCTGAACGATCCTTACTGGCTTCTCCTCCTCGTGCTTGTACCGCCTCTCTACTGGCTGTCCAGCCGCAGGAGAAAAGCTCTCAAATTCTCCAGGGTCAGCATGCACGACAACCTGCGGTCATTCACCTGGGTTGGCGCCATGCAAGCTGTCAGCTTCTATTGCGCCCTGATCGCCTTCATAGTCGCTTTCGCCCAACCGAGCCTCTATCTGTCCGTCGAGAAACCCTCCATCGAAGCTCGAGACTTCGTCCTTCTCATCGACACCTCCGACTCGATGGAATGGGGCATGATCGACCCGACCATCGCCGATGGCCTGGCTGAAGATTCGAAACCCTCGATCCTCACCGGTGCCCAGAAGAAAAACATCGTCAAACGCATCCAGGCTGCCGAAGCATCCATCCAGGAGTTTCTGCGCCAGCGTGAAGGCGATCGGGTCGGCTTCATCATCTTCGACAAGCAGGCCTATTACGGCTGGCCGCTGACCGACGATCTCAATGTGATTCGTCGCTTCGTCAAAGGCTTGCCGAACTATGTCGGCTCTGGAACGGAGTTCGATGGCAAAAAGGGTGCGATCCAGGCAGCTATGACCCACTTCGAAGAAAGGGGTCAGTCCAAAACCAAGGTGATCGTCATGGTCACCGACGGTGAAGGAGATATCGCCGCCGAACGCATCCAGGCTATGGCATCGAACCTGAAATCCCACAACGTGAAACTCTATGTGATCGGAATCGGTTACAAGAAGTGGGAAGAGGTACCGGAAACCGAAGACCTGCGAAGCCTGGTCAAAGCAGTTGATGGCAAGATCATCGAAGTTCTGGATGTCGAGCAGATGCGTGTCGCGTTTGCCGAAATCAACCAGCTCGAGAAATCGACCGTCGTCAAAGAAGCCTCCCTGGAGCAGACTGATATCGCTCACTGGTTCATGATCTTCGGACTGCTTTCCATCTGTGTCTTCGGCGCCTTCGTCGTGCTCACCCACGACGAGCTGTAAGGGAGGTTGAAGATGCAAAAACAGGAATTCACCCTGAGAAAGTTTCTGATTACGGCAGCGACCGTGATTTTTGGTTTGCTTGGAACCGGCACCGGTCTCTATCTGCTCTTCTGGGCGGATCACCAGGCAAATCTCTACAACCAGGGTCTCGCTCAATACAGGACTCTGGAGTTTCAAGAAGCGGGCAAGTCTTTTGAGCGCTCAATCTTCGTCTATGAGAGCGCCAAGGACAGGACCTGGATCGAACGGTTCGTCTATCCCAAGCCGGACCGCGAAACAGCCTCCCTCGCCGCTCTTCACCTGGGCAATGCTCTGCTGAGACAGAAGGATATTCCCAAGGCGGTCAAGGCATTCAAAGAGTCGATTCGGCTCAATCCGGGTACCGGATACTCGGATTTGCCAGGCTACCCGGAAGAACTCAGTCCGGCAGATATCACCCGGTTGAAGAAAGAAGCCGCGGTGGCGAAATACAATCTGGAATTGCTCCTCCGCAATAATCCCGACGCCGAGCAGAAAGAAGGCAAGGGAAACAAGATCGATTCCAAACCCGATGACGAGGAAAAAGACCAGATTCCCCAGATTGCCCCCGGCAGTCAGCCAGGTCAAGGCGGTGCCGACGACCTGATTTAGTCTCGCAAGAGACGCAACGATCCAAACAAAAGGATACTAGTCACTCATGCAAAAACATGACCAGACGAACCCGGCGGTGAAAGCGCACACTCACTCGAGTCGGCACAGGGACAGCCTGAGCCGGAGCGAGCGCTGTGGGTGCTTCTACTGCCTGTCCGAATACAAGCCGGAAGAGATCAAAGAGTGGACCGACGAGGGAACCACCGCCCTGTGCCCGCACTGCGGCGTGGACTCCGTGATCGGCTCCGCCGATGTGGAATTCGACCGGACGCTTCTGGAAAACATGCACAAATACTGGTTCGACGAAGACCAGTAATGTCCAGAGAAGCCTGAACCCTGCCTGAAGAACCGGCAGTGGTCTGTACTCGAAGCCGGAAAGCCTCTTTCAAGAGCGCTTTCCTGGCTTCTTCTTTTAGCCCCTATCTCTATTATAACTTATAATATTTACCAGCAAAAAAGAAAGTGAAAGGAAGGTCTCGCCGGGTTCTATCTAAATCCAGCGTAGACCTTCCTCACAAAAATCAATCTGTCGTCGCTCTCGGCTCTGTTCAGTTCAACTCAGCTAAGTTCAGTTCAGATCTGTCTAGATCCGCTCTGATCAAATCAGACAGTTTCGAGATAACGGTCGACTATCGGCTTTACCTTCACAGAAGCCGGAAGAGTGCCGAACATGTAACCATGACCGGTACCAAGCCTGGTGGAGACATAAGCAGCAGCAGCCTCCTCAGAAGAATAGCGCAGCATCAACGATGCCTGCAGGGCCAGGGCGATTTGCTCGACATTCTTTCTGGCAGCCTGCTCCGCCTTCAGCTTTGCAGAGGCCGACTTTCCGCTCAGCGCCTTCTGGCTTGAGCGCAGCGACCGGATCAGCGAAGCGACATAACGATCATAGCGAGGGCTGGCTCCCGATGTGGTTTTGAGCTCTTTCTCCAGAGCGTCGACCGACTCGGGCTCTTTGACCAGAGCACGCATCACATCAAGACAGATGACATTGCCGGCTCCTTCCCAGATAGAGTTCAAAGGACTCTCCCGGAAGAGGCGCGGCAGCACAGATTCTTCGACATAACCGTTGCCGCCGTGACATTCGAGGGCTTCGGTCACGAAGGGCGTAGCCCGCTTGCAGAGCCAGTATTTGGCCACCGCACTGGTGATGCGCCGCAAACTATCTTCGCCTCGATCATTGTCGGGATTGTCGTAAGAGTGAGCCAAACGCAACATCAACAGCTCTGCCGCCTCTGCCTCGATAGCCAGGTCGGCGAGCACCGATTGCATAATCGGCTGTTGGATCAGTGGTTTACCGAAAGCTGACCGATGACGAGCATGGTGCATTGCCTGCATCAAAGACTGACGCATCAGTGAGGCAGAGCCGATGGCACAATCGAGCCGGGTATGGTTTACCATCTCGATGATGGTCGCAACACCACGGCCGACACCACCGACCAGATAGCCTACCGTGTCGCGAAATTCAATCTCGCTGCTGGCGTTCGACTTATTGCCCAGCTTCTCTTTGAGCCTCTGGATGGCGAACACGTTGCGGCTGCCATCGGGCAGAATCCGCGGCACCAGGAAACAGGAGGGCATCCCCTCTATCTGAGCCAGGACAAGAAATGCGTCGGACATAGGAGCCGAACAGAACCACTTGTGACCGGTAATCAGATATTCCTTACCCGGCCCACCATCAGCAAGCGGACGAGCAACAGTCGTATTGGCTCTTACATCAGAGCCTCCCTGCTTCTCGGTCATCGCCATGCCAAAGATAACACCGGGTTTGTCGCCGGCGCCAACCAGTCGACCATCATAGCCAGTGGTGTTGATGCGAGGCTCCCAGACTTTCGCCAGTTCCGGCTGCTTGCGCAGAGCCGGCACAGCCGAATAGGTCATCGATATCGGGCAACAATGACCCGCTTCGATCTGGTATGCCATGAACATCATAGCGGCACGCACCAGGTGAGAGCCGGGTTTCTCTTCGACCCAGGGAAGGTTGTGCATCCCGAATGAGGTCGATAGAGACATCAGGCTGTGCCAGGCGGGGTGAAACTCCACCTCGTCGATGCGATGTCCTGTGCGGTCGTGGGTCTTGAGCTCGGGTTCGAAACGATTGGCTTGATGAGCCCAGTTCAAAACCTCGGCACTGCCGAAACGGGCACCAAATTGGCTCAGCCTATCGTAACCCCAGGCTCCGTCATAGCGCTGCAAAGCCTCCACAAGGAAACGGTCCTTGAGGAAAAGATTGATATCAGCGAGCGGCGGCACCTGGTTAAAAACTTCATGAGTTGCAGAAGAGTTGCCCCGGGGGACATTACTTTTACCCATCAGCATTCTCCATTGAGTTAGAAGTGGGTTGAGATATTGGAACTTCGGGCGTTAGCAATCGAAGAACACAGTGATACCGTATTCGGTTTGCGAGCCCATCTAGTGGATGTTCTCTCGTGCCGAATTCATAATCGCTATTGTTCCGGGTTCTAACGCTAAATAAACACTCTGGAAAGAAACGTGTAATTTGTACAAAGACACCAGAGTTTATGAGGAGCTTACATCTGGTATCAATGAGTCTTCTTTGTGAAGAGCTATAAAAATATAGCTTAACAAATCTCCCGACACTGACCGTTTTCTCCATTTCAATTCAATGACAGGTCACCCGAGAGCCTGACAACCAGATTTGATACAACTTCTGTAAAGCTACACGAGCTAGGCCAGCCAAAAGTCAAGAACCGAAACTCCTCTATTTGACAGCCTCATGCCTGTCAGAAGAGGCCAATACAAGAGTTCCAATCAGAGGCTTTTAATAACTGCGTTCTAGATATCAGAATTCAAGACAGGTTATCAAGGGAACATCTGTTACCCCTACTTTGTTTTTGATTCTGCCTCCAGATCTAAGTAAGACCAATCGAAACCGACTGAAATCGACATAATCACTCCGAATCGACTCGGCTCTGTTCGACTCGATTCAGTTCGATTCAGCTTCCTCTAATCAGACGGAGACCCTCGATGGAGGACCTTCTCACCGGAATCGGCGGCGGCGTTGTCGCCATTTTCGCGATGATTTTCGCAGTAATCATGATGGGTTTCGTAATGATGTTCATCGGCACGCTTTTCATGCTCTTTGCTGAACTGCTGATGATGTTCATCGAACTTCTCTTCCTTCCCTTCACCATCATCGACTTTCTCGTAGTGCTTATCATCAGCTTGCTCATACCGGACGAGCGCATCTCTCTGAAGCGTTCTCTGGTTTTCGTCGGCACTGCGCTCATATCGGGTGGACTGATCGCTGCTGTGATTCTCTATCTCAGCCACGACAGCGCCCGAGCGTTGATGGTAGGTGGTCTCGGTGGCACCTTATTCGGTGCCATGAACACCGCTTTCAACTATTTCGAAATCAACGAGCTTTCGAAGCGCTTGAAGAAGCGCTCTTCCGAAACAGACCGCAACTCGTGACCATCTCAACCAAACCAGGATACAGGAGACCACAGATGTCCCAGGAACCCAACAAATCGAACCCGCTCAAGAAGATCTTTCTCGTCGCTCTGGTGCTCGACCTGCTCTGGGCGACCCTGATCGCCACTTTCGGCGCCACCATTCTGGGCCAGGTCGGCACGATCGGAGGAGCCGCCGAAGGTGCCACCCAGACCGTCACCGTTCTCGGCTGGCTGATCACCTTCATCATCGCCTTCTTCCAGGGCGCCATCTTCATGGTCGTCCTCGGCGGCTTCGCGGTGGTGCTGCTGATGCTCTTCGGCGGCAAGAAGAGAAGCTGACAGGCAGGGAACGCCCTTGAGATAGGACACTGAAAGCTTTCGAGCATCAGTGAAAATTCCATCCCGGGGGGAGGAAGAAAGAAAAATTGCTTCCTCCTTCCGGGACACGCCGAGGTCAGACCACCATGTCTAGAAAGTCTCCCCGTGTTTTATCCTGCTTCGCAAGCGATCAAGAATGGCTACAAGAATACAGCGATCTTGGCGCTTGTCGCAGCCATTGCCTGGATTTAGAAACCGAACTCAAAAGAGAGCTGTCCGAGCTTGAACGCACCGAGACTTTGCCCCGTGGGCAAAGAAAAGGCAGCGATTATGCTCGGCAGCTAAGCGACCTGCAGTGGAACATCGCTCTGTGTCGATTAGAAATCATCCATAGCCTGTCCGAGCTGAAGCTCTTGATAGATGGCCTGCAAACCAGGCTTGATAGCTTTGGCGACGTCGATCTCGATGATGACTTTCTGACCACGCCCGAATTCGATGAACTGGTTTTGCTCAACAACCTCAGTGCCTCATGCTTGTTGTTGAAAGAATCGAGAACGCTTTTCCAAAGGCTCTCCGCCTGGAACAGTATCGATCTCAAAGCCTTAGATGAGTCGATTCTTGCAGGACGATTCAAAAGAGAGATCAGGACGGTCCTGGATCCAGCCGCAAGAAAACAAAAAAACCTTCACCCTTAATCTGAACAATTCGAGAAATCCTAGAAATGCTCAAGAAAGAAGAGACCCTCAAAGGAGCGGTCGTAGAGATCTTCCAGATCAAGAAAGGAGTTGCCGGCTACGGCGACGAATCCGATCAGAATCCCGATGATCAGTATGTCCTGCTCACCGCCTCTGCCGGCAGCGCCCTCAGTGGTGGTCACGGACTGCCTGTGGGCAGCCGGCTGGAGATCATCGACGGTCCGAAGCGCCGCGGAGGTATCAACACTGTCATCGTCAAATACAAAGACGATGATCGAGAACTCGAAGGACATGTCTACTGGTGTGAGTTGCGAGCCAGTTGCAGGCTGGTCGAGGCTTCTCCCCTGGCTGACTCAACCCAGCAAGTTAGAAAAGCCAAGAAAAAGCCCGGCGAGTTCTCCGAGAAGCAGCTCGCTCGTCTGCCTGAGCACGGCTACTGGGCCGAGATCTATAACAACCAGCCGACCAGCTTTATCTGTGTCAAAAACGGTGCGGTCAAATACACCCGCCCGGGCCACGACGGCTGGCACACTCTGCTCTGGAGCTGCTGCCCAACGGCGAAACAGATTGCCGGATCACCAGACGATTTCAGGTTCTTCAAAGACCACGGCGCCCTGATAGCGGCCTATCCCGACCTGGAAGGTGGGTTCAAGGAGCCTGCCCCGAACGACCGCTAAACGCTCAATGCCTGATGTTGAGCAGCTGGCATCTTAACTTGTAGCTTTGAAAAGCTCTGCTCTATGCATGTTTACATAGAATAGAGCTTTTTCCTTTTCGACATCGTACTATATTATTTAATATACTGAATTCAAAAAAGTCATCATGAACAGGCCAACGGCATCCCTGCCGTCGAACCTATTCAATGATGACTATGAAAACATACGGCTATGGCGACGTGTACCAGAGCTGCACCCCCACTCTCTCAATCCTCAACTGGAGGTCTTGAGAAAGACGAGAGTCGATCTGGCTTGAATCACCACGGCTCCGCTAACGACTTCAGCTTGCTGCTCTTTCACAAGGTCTTCACCGGCATCTGCACTGGTGTCGACTATCCTGGACCACTCACCGTCGGGAAGGGTTACTTCCAGAGGCTCCCAGTAAGCATTGGCAGCACAGTACACAGCCTGACCAGCTTCGCCTTCGAACGGCTTGAGTTCGAAAGAAAGAAAGCGAGCACCGTCGGAAGCATCCGGGCTGTTCGGCTTCGTGCCGTGCCAGTGGACCGGTCTGAAGACAGGGTTATGTCCTTTTCCGCCCAGCTTGTGCGCTTTGCGGAAACCGATCATGGCACTGACAAAGTCGCGCAGGTCGCCATTAGATTCGAGCAGACTCCAGTCCAGGTCGTTCAACTCTTCCTGATTCCAGGAATTGTTGTTGCCCTTATTAGACCTGCCCATTTCATCTCCGAAGAGAATCATCGGCACACCACGCGAGAGCATAGCCAGGGTGTAGAAGTTCTTGATCTGCCTCTTACGCAGTCTCTCGATGTTCGACTTGTCCTCATCCGACAGACCGGACGAAACAAGGTCGCCTTCATAACCACAGTTCCAGCTTCGGTTGTGGTCGGAGCCGTCCCGATTGTTTTCGCCGTTCGCCTGGTTGCGCTTCTGTTCGTAAGAGACGAGGTCCATGGCTGTGAAGCCATCATGGGCGGTGAAGAAATTGACTGGCAGCTTCTCGCCGGCAGCACCGAACATATCGGTAGAGCCAGAGATAACAGCCATCATCTCCTTGACCATGCCGGCTTCGGCTCGCACGAAACCACGCACCGTATCACGGAAGCGATCGCTCCATTCGGCGAAAGGTGCAGGGAAGCGACCCATCAGATAAGCACCGATCGCCCAGGGTTCAGCGATCAGCTTTACCTTACTCAAGATGGGATCAGCGACGATCTCCTTCAAGAGCGGCGCGTCAGGCTTGCAGACAAGGTCGGTGTCTATCCCGAGGACCGCACCTAGGTCGAAACGAAAACCATCCACATGATACTCTTCCACCCAGGTTCGAAAGACCTTGAGCAGAAGTTTACGCACCTCAGGATGATTGACATTGACCGTGTTGCCGCAACCGGTGAAATTGGCGTATTCCGCCTTGTTATCCGGAAGCAGCAAGTAGTAAACCTTGTTGTCGAGACCGCGGAAGCTGATGGTAGGACCGGTGGCATCCGATTCGGCACTGTGGTTGACCACGATATCGAGAATCACTTCAATGCCGGCCTTGTGCAAAGCGCGCACCAGAGCTTTGAACTCCTGGTTCTGTTTGCCTCGCACCGATGCAAGTCCTTCATCCGGAGCCATGAACGCCAG
Source organism: Candidatus Obscuribacterales bacterium (assembly GCA_020634035.1). GTDB lineage: Bacteria > Cyanobacteriota > Vampirovibrionia > Obscuribacterales > Obscuribacteraceae > RI-106. Next base: position 560,664 of record JACKCM010000001.1, read on the forward strand.
GGTGTCGTATCCCCAGTCATTCTTGTTCGCCTTGCCCGTGAAGGGATTGACGAAGCGTGTCGGTCGATACCATTCCATAATGGGCATCAACTCAACCGCGGTCACACCGAGCTCGGTGAGATAGGGAATCATCTCAGCGAAGGCTTTGTAAGAACCGCGCTTCGAAGTTACCGGGCTCGAGCTGTGGGCGGTGAAGCCACGCAGATGAACCTCGTAGACAATCGACTCGACCAGGGGGGTGTTCGGCTTGCGGTCGTCTTCCCAGTCGAATTGACCTTCTTTGACCACAACGCACTTTGCCACCACATCGCTGGTCTCTAGCGAAGGAGCCACCCAGCCGGTTGTACCGGTGAGCATCCTTGCGTAGGGATCGAACAGCATCACGCCTTTGTCGTAGCGCTCTCCCTGGTAAGGGCTTGAAGGACCATCCAGAGAGAAAAGATAGAGCGCTCCATCATCGAGTCCATCAACATGGAGGTGATAGACATTGCCGCTGCGGTGCATTGGTAGCACTGCTTCTGCATCGGTGTCCGGAGCACTCTTAAAAACATGCAGTTTGCCTTCGGTGGCACCGGTGGAGAAAACAGCGAAATTGACGCCACCTTCCACCACTGTTGCTCCAAGCGGCTCTGCCAAACCGGGAGAAGTCATAAAGCTTCTCTTCTTTTGTTTGGTATTCATAATATTCACTCCTGGCCGGTTGCACCTCTGGTTGTTCAGGTGCGACCGAGCATCGAAAAGAAGATGTGCAGGAACAGCGCCATCAGAACCGTTAGGTCTCGGATACAGCGCTGCCTGGATTTGTTGATAGAGAAATAGCCCCCTGGGGCTCAATGAAGAGCCTGCTCAATGGCTGAAACCAGTGTCAGTCAGGGTTTTAGTCGTTCAAGGGGCGTAGACAGTTGTTACTTCGAACAAGTTATATCTATTGCTAACACAGAGGAAAAGGCGAAAGAAATGGATGTTCTATTCGGTATTAATAACTCAAAGAGTAGTAATAGTATGAGTTTTAGTAAAACAGAGCGTTTGGTAAGCTTAAATTTATCGGGGTCAACTACTGATATCCCTTGAAAAGAGCCTTGTTATTCACGCAGCTAGCGTGACCCGCCAATCTGCTGCAAAGCCGTGTTTGGCCCGCTTCAGCACTTTTGTTTTTCTTCCAACTCTAATCTGTACAAAGTTTATACTATCCAATATCGTATAAAAGACAAAAAGAGAAGAAGAGGGTGGCATCTGAGGCTCCACCCCTTCTTCAAGCAAAATCTCAGTCTTTCTTGTTATCCGTCTGCTTCTTCTTGGAACCCAGATAGAAGAGCGCATAGGCTGTTCCACCGAGAAAAGAGAGAAGAGCGACCGAGATGTAAGAGGTGATCAGTGGTTCGGCAACTCCACTGAGCCGGTCTACGCAGAAAGCGACGAAACGATTGCCGAAAAAGTAGCTCAATGCCACAAGCGCAAATGCACCTGGCCACAGTCGAGCGACCTTCTCGTTCTTCGCAAGCCACTTGCCCAGAAAGAAGCCGGCTATCAGGCTTACCGATGCGACGATGAGCGGCATCTGCCGCAGCAATTCCTCCTTCATTTAATCACCCTTAGTCATTGGTTCAGGAAAGAAAAGGCGAAGGGAAGCTTGTTTCAGCCGCCCTCCTCCTCTTCCGTTGGTAGTTAGTCTCCGGGTTCGGATTTCTTCGAACAACAGAACAGCGCCCAGACAATCAAGCCGAGCACAATCGCACCCGATCCCACGATGAGAACCAGGTTCAGAACAGGATAGGCATGCTGAAAGGCGAGTATGGACTCGCCCCTCAGTACCATGCCGTCGACGAATTTCTCCATCTTGTTTGTTCAGTGACACCGTTACCGGTGCCACCCTCCGGTTGGACTCGGTCAGCCGACCAGGTCGTTTTCCTTGATGCCGTCGCGCTCCGCATCTTCCAGGGTGCGGATGGAAGCGAAGCTGACCTTGATCGGAAGTCGTCCGACCTGGGTCTCGACCTTCACCTCGTGGATGTTGCCGTTCGGGTGGCCGACCGGGCGGCTGTAGAAAGCCTTGACCCAGCGATCGCCACCGATGACGAGAAGCTCTTGGTTCAGTGCGAAGGGAGCTTCGACTTCAGTTTCATCGTAGATATTCATAGTTTCCTCCGTCTTTGAGACGTTAGTTTCAATGAAAAGGAGACGGGGCACGGGATGCACCCCGTCTCCTGCTTCGGTTCAGGCGACGTACTGCTCGGTGACCCAGCCACGAGCAGCTTCGCTCGTGCTGAACACACCTTCGCGTTGAGCCGCCATGGCCTCATCGAGAATGACCTTGAAGGTCGGACCCGGCTTGAAACCGAGCTCGATGAGGATGAAGCCGTTGACCAGGGGTGCTGCCCCCAGCCTCTGGCTTTCCTGGTCGATTCTGGAGAGCTCCTCCAACTTGCCCAGCAGGAAATCCTTCTGGGTGTAGGGGTTGCCATCGCAGAAAGGACCCTTGCCGCGAGAGTCGGCGTCCTGCAGAGCGATCAGATCATGAATGTCGTCACGCTCCAGCAGAGCTACCAGCTTCGACTGCCGCATGCCGCGCACGGTGTGCATCTTCATGTGCAGGCGAACCAGCTCGACAATCCGATGGCTTGACTCGTTAGAGAGCTTCAGCCGCCGGGTGATATCGCGAGCCATCTCGGCACCGACTTCAGCATGACCATAGTTGGTGATACGGCCGCACTCGTGCTTCTCCTGGGTGCGAGGCTTGCCCACATCGTGCAAGAGCCCGGCGAGAATGAGCTCGAAGGACGAGCCCGCCAGGTTCTGTACGACGAAGCGGCTGTGCGCCCAGGTGTTGCCCTCAGGATGCCAGACCGGATCCTGGTCGCCCAGCGGGCTGTCGGTCTCGAGCAATTCGGGGATGACTTCCGCCATCAAACCGAACTCCATCATGAAGTCCAGCCCGATGACCGGATTGGCGCTGGTGAGGATTCCGCGGAATTCCTTGGAGATTCTCTCCCAGGCCAGCCCCTTGGGACCACGATGCAGCTCAGGAGCGAGCTTGCAGATGGCCGACCGGAGCGCCGGGTCAATTTCGAAGCCGTATCGAGAGGCGAACCGCACAGCACGAAGCATGCGCAGCCTGTCTTCGTCGATACGCTCTTCTGCATTGCCGACTGCCCGGATGATGCCATCAGCCAGGTCTTGCTGACCGCCGAAGAAATCGAAGATTTCGCCGGTGGTCGGGTCCTTGAACATGGCATTCATGGTGAATTCGCGCCGCCGGGCGTCTTCCTCGAGAGAGGTGACGAAACGCACGGAATCGGGCCTTCTGCCGTCGCCGTACTGTCCGTCCGCTCGCAAGGTAGCGACTTCGATGGTCTGACCGTCGATGACGACGACGATGATACCGAAAGCTTTGCCCACCGGCAGAGTGCGCTCGAAGATGCTCTCCACTTGGTCCGGAAGGGCCGAGGTCGCGACATCATAATCACTGGGCTCGAGTCCCAGAATTTCATCACGAACACAGCCGCCTGCAAAGACAGCGATGTGACCGTGACGCTTCAGCTCAGCCACCACTCGGGTGGCAACATCACGTTGATTGGTTTCCATAGCAAAACTCCTATTTCCTCTAACGAGGAGCTTTGAAGAGAAGAAGAAAAGCTTGTTTTCTCCAACTCTTTACGCGTTATGAAAGTTCGGGTTTTTCCCGACGAAAATTCACAGTTCCGTTCAAAAAACCACACGTTGAACAATGCTCCAGTCGGTGACTGGGGCTGCCTAGCGATGATGGTTGAAACTCAGGCTGTTTTAGTAGTGTTTACTGCCTTGAAGTCAGGTGAAAACGGAAGTGATATTTCTTGCTATCAAAAGCTTCTGAAGGTTGTCAAATAAACAGTGACCTCGTGGCCTTCGAGAAAGACTTCTAATTCAACTCAGATCTGGGATTCGAAGACAAAGATTCAGGCCTAACGAGTCATTACAGATTTCAAGAGAACCTTAAAACAGAGATCTGTACCTTATTATCTATATTGGCCAGGCTAGCGCTCGGTTTAATCTTTCTCTCGCAGCCCCTTCCCTGAAGGCATTTTGAGCGCCACCTCGGTTAATGTTCGCGAAGCTTAGCGCGCCGTTTAATCTTCTATCCAGACCATCGCTTAAAAAGCTCAATAGCTATTCTCCGGTTGGTTGAGATAGCCGCGCTTTAACGAATTATGACAACCGGGTCAAAAACACCCATTACAATTCGAAAGCACCTTGATAAGCAAGACTGAATTTCATAGCTTTGATGCATTCCCTATCTCTTCGTCTCGAGCACAGTTTTCCCCGGACAACATAACCAGCTCTTCCAGTACAAGACCAACAACTGCTTCCAAGGAAGTCCGGGTTCACCTGCTTTTCAAATCAACCGCAACCTTATCTGATATCGAAAAGGAAAGCATGTCCTACGACCTCTTAAATCTCCTGGCAGTAGCTATCTCCTGCCTGGTCATTCTCACATCCTTTTTCGGAACCACCGTACCGGCAAACCAGAAAACCACACTTCTGGCCCTGATTTTTGCCGGATTCTTCTGTGGTTCCCTGCTCACCGTCGGCACCGGCTTCATCTTCGCAGGCGCCTTCAGTGGAGCGATGCTCCTGGTTCTGGCCTTCCGCGGTGTACGTCGTCTGGTCATTGCAGAGCTGCAGGCCCAGTTGCAAAACTATGAGGCCATGGTGAAGTTTGCCACAGAACGCTTCGCAGCGATCACCGGCGCAGAACCAGACCAGATCACTCGCAGAGATCTTTACCGTGCCATCGACTCCGGCAACTTTACCGGGGATGAGCTGGCAATGCTGAAGCATATGCTGCGCTACATCTACGATATCGGCCACAGTCGCTACGACCGCTCCATGGCTATCAGTGCAGGCTATCCCACGATGATGCCGCCCTATTCTCATGCGATCAGCAAAGCCGATCTGGAGAGCTACGAGAGTCGTCTGAAAGAGCGTTATCGCTCCTGGACCGGCCTCAACTAATTTTTCAAACCAGGATCAGAGACTTTGCATGGGTTCAACCCGGCAAATCTCTCTTCCTGGTTTTTCTAGCAAAATCACTACTATCCTTTTTAGTACTACAGCCATAACAAAATATCAACTCGTTCAGACATTGAATATCAATCATGCAGCCAGAGACTGTCACCATAGGCGTCGAACTTCCAGTAATTATTCTGACCGACCATTCTGAAATCACAGCCTCTATCTTTGAAGAGATGGCCATTCACTTTTTTGTTCACTCTTCTTGTGACATAGACAGATGCGCTCGGCGGAACATCTTTCAATCTCTTCCAGGAGGTTTTATCCACCTTGATTACACTGGCTGCCAGCTTGCGATACTCAATCAACTTCTTTCTCGAATAATCCGGATCGGCTCCGGAAGCCTCGTACTTTCTCATCTTGGAGGCGAGAGAATCGGATAGATAAGGATAAATCTGCTCCATCGAAGTGGCGCTTTTCGCCACCTGGACAAACTTCATCACGCAGAGCTTCGGGTCGGGCGCTACACGAGGATCAAAAGGCGACCTCTGGGGAGGCTTCTTTGAAGAATAGGACTGAGAATGGGACGTACTGCCTGTCGAATTGAAGCCTTGATTGAATTTGCGTTCAAACTCAGCCACTTTCTGGCGGTGTCTGGCCTCTAGCTCTCTTCTTCGTTGATCGAATTTAGGATCATAAGAAAGTGCCTCTGTTGACAAAATGGTAGCCCCGAGAGAGGCTACCAGAATAGTTGTCAGAGCGAAAAAGATCTTCTCTCTCATCGCCTCTCTCTATTTTGCCTGAACAGGCATCAAGAGATACTTGTAGTTGTCGTCATCGACACCACGCATGATCAAAGGCTTCAGAGAACCGAGCATCTCAAGTCTCAAAGACTCCGCATTCAATCTTTGCAAAACATCGACCATGTATTTGACATTGACTGCCACGTCGAGCTCTTCACCTTCATAGTCGATAGAGACTTCTTCCTGGGCTCGTCCAACGTCGGGAGTGTTGGCTGTTATCTGCAGTGTCTCATGGGCGAAGTGCAGCTTGACCAGATGTGTTCTGTCATCGGACATAACCGCTACCCGGTCGATGGCTTTCATCAACTCTTCCCGTTTGAACATAGCAAAGCACTTGAATTCAGAGGGGAACAGATCGTGATATCGAGGATATTCTCCACTGATCAAACGGCTGGAGAGAAGATGTGTATCGGTTTCAAAAACGATGTGGCTGTCGATAAGACCTACCCGCACCTCTTTCATGGTGACCGATTCGCCTTCTTCTTTTTTGGAAGCTTCGAGGCTATCGAGCAATTTGACAATTTCTGTACAAGCCTTGGCAGGAATGATCGCTTTCAGTGTAGATGGTTTTTCCATGGTGGCGGTAGAAGCCGAGGCTTCGCCTTCGGTCTCTTTGTCATCTACCACTTTAGAAGCAACAGGAGCCAGCACATTTAGCTCTTCTGCCTGGTGGGCTAGACGGCTGCCATCGGTGGCGGTGCACTCGAACTTTCCGTCTTCGAGCACAATGTAGACCCCGCCGAGGATACTGCTGGCATCGTAGCTGGCAGCAGCAAATGCTGTCTGAGAGATAGCCTTCTTCAAAACTTGAGCCGGCATGAGGAGCGCCTCTTTAGGCTTGTTCTCCACAACAGTCGGATAGTCTTCGGCAGAAAGACCGGCAATCGAGAACTTAGATCTCTGACATGTGACCGTGGTTTCGAAATTCTCTTTATCTACCTGAAAAGAGACCAGATCGTTGGGCAACTTGGAGACAATTTCAAGAAGCTTTTTACCGGGCAGAGTGATGGCACCGGGTGTATAGACCACTGCTGGCGAGGAAGTTTCTATAGTCAGATCCAGATCTGTAGCTTGAAACTTTACTGTCGTCTCATCAAATGATTGTATAAGTACATTACCTAATATCGGCTGCACTACTCGAGTTGCGAGCGCACTCGTAACATCCTTCAGAGCGCGAACAAGTGTGTCCTTCTGGACTGCAAAATGCATATGTTTCACCTCGCCAAAATCAGCAATTTGTCTACTCGAATAGATTACCTTTCTAAACCGCAAAGTTCCTGATGTTTCGTTCAGTTAAGTACTTCCTGCTTATTAGAAAAATACATATAAATAGAAGTAGTAGGGCCGCCGATTTTCTGTAGATAACCTGTGAATCTCAACTATATTCAGAAAGTTCCTGTAGAAAAGCTGTTGGTTTCTTGTAGAAGAGATTACACAGAAATTGTCGGAACTTTTTTATGACACAGAGAAAAAACAGGCGACGGACAGCTTATGGACAAGTTTTTGACAGGGTCTTAATGCCCCAACTGCTGCCGGATTTGAGCGATCTTGGTTGCGACCCTCGTGTCTTTGGCAAGCAGGGCTTCGATTCTGGAATGCGCATATATAGCGGATGTGTGTTTTCTATTTCCAAACACTTCTCCGATTCTTGGATAACTCATTTCTAAGAGTTCGTAGGCAAGATACATGGCAACGTGTCTTGGCAGAGTCAGATCTTGAGAGCGCTTTTTCGACTTCAATTCGGAGGGCTCTACTTGATACGAAGCACAAACAGCATTGATTACTTTCTCGATGGTGAGCATCACTTTCTCTTTGCCTGGTGTAGAAGGCATGAGAACACTGTTCAAGGAAGCCGGTTCTATGGATTCACCGGTGAGGCTGCTGTAGGCATGCACCCGAATCAGGGCTCCTTCGAGTTCACGAATATTGGTGGTGAAAGAAGAAGCGATGTGTTCAAGAACCGCATCAGGTACGGTGATATTGTCCGAAGCACATTTCTTTTGAAGGATTGCCAGACGGGTCTCTATATCGGGAATCTGGATATCTGTAATCAAGCCCCATTCAAAACGACTGCGTAGACGTTCTTCGAGAAGCGTCAACGCTTTAGGGGGTCTGTCGCAGGTCAGGATTATCTGTTTTCCGCTGTCTCTGAGCGCGTTGAAGGTATGGAAAAACTCTTCTTGAGTGGATTCTTTTCCTTCAATGAATTGAATATCGTCGACAAGCAGAACATCGATCTGGCGATATCTTTTTCTGAAATCAGCCATGCGATCATCTCGAATTGAGTTGATCAGGTCATTCGTGAAACGTTCGCAACTTATGTATTTGACCGTGAGCTGTGGAGAGTGATTCAAGATTTCGTGGCCGACTGCCTGCATGATATGAGTTTTGCCGAGGCCGACGCCACCATATATAAAGAGAGGGTTGTATGACTGACCGGGCTTCTGGGCAACAGCCGCAGCTGCCGAGTGACAGAACCGGTTATGGGAGCCAACAACGAAGGTTTTAAAAGTGTAGCGAGGGTTCAGATTCGATCGCTGTTTCAGATCAATGGAGCCTAAGCCTTGATTGGTATTCACAGCCGATCTGGCAGCCATGGTTCTTTGAGGCATTGCCGGTGGTGGAGCAGCAGCGTTCATGGCAGGTACAGCCGACCTGATGCTTGCGATGGTGCCGGTGTAGCTAGACTCGTCCGAGTCCGACGCGGCTGTGTCGCCGACCTCTACCGTCAGGGTGACTTTGCAGCCGGTAACTACAGAAAGAGCTTCTTTCAAAGGAGCCTTGTAGTTGTTCGTCACCATGCCGCGCATGAACTCATTGGTTACATGGAGCACCACTTCGCCGGAGGCGTCGATAGAATGAAGTCTGATAGGCTTTATCCAGCTCTCGAAACTAGGCTGGCTCAGATTCTTGCGCAGAATCTCTGCTGCTTGAGACCAGATTTCTTGGTTCGATTTGATGAGACGGATGTCCTTATTTGTTTGCATTATCGCTGCCAGCCTTGAATTTTATAAAGTTGAACCTGATTCTTTGTTTTAGGTCAGAAGTCGAGAATAAAACCGACTTTCGAACTAAAAACCCGAATAAATATGAGGCTCCTTCGATAAGTCGAGAGAACCGAGGCGCCTTTAACCCCGTTTCATAAACGATGCCTTCTAACGGATGGCAAAAAGACGTCTTGGATATATTCGTAAATTTTTAGCCGAATCAGTGACCCGATCGACCATAAGTTGCTTTTAGAGATGATAGCATAGCTCTTCATCTCAAAAAAACGCCAATATTTTTTATGTTGGCGGAAATTCCAGGAGTATCGCAAAATGAAGAGAACTCTAAGGGGATCTATTCGAAAAGCGAAAAAGAGTAGCGGATTTCTCGCGCGTATGGCCTCCAAAGCCGGCCGTAAAACAATCAGAAGACGAAGAGCCAGAGGACGCTATCGTCTTTCGATTTAACGGTCGAGGCGGACGGTGCTGCCGTCTAGCGAACGATTACGCCGAAAAAACGTATTCCAGCGGGCCTATAAAGAGCGCCGCCATGTAAGCTCACCCCAGGTGAGCTTGTACGTTCTTCCGAGAATCAGCCGATCAGGACAAACCAAGGTAGGAGGCGAAGCCGACACCTGGAGACCCCTGGTCGGTTTTGTCGTGTCCAAGAAAACCGCCCGTAATGCCTGTCAGCGAAACCGCATCAAAAGGCAGACCCGGGAGGCTTACCGCTCTCTGTCCAGAAATGTTTTCGAGGGAGAGAAAAAACACCTCCGACTGAACCGATGGTATGCCCTGGTTTTTGTCATTCACCCCCACGCCCTGATCAGCAATTTTGACGAAATCTACAAAGCGGTTGAGAGCTGCTTAATCCGAGCAGAGAAGAAGTTTTCAGGCAGACCGGCTTCGGCTTCGTCGGCAGGTAAACAAAAGTCAATAAAATCAAAAGATGATCAGGATGTTAATAGATCGAGAAACTCGTCAAGTACGTTGGATAATAATGGACAGTTGTCGCCCAAAAACCAGGTATAGCCTCGTATCCATGATAGACCTTCTAGAGAGCCTTCCCAAAAAAACGGCCTGCGCGCTTATCCGTTGCTACCAGTACACCCGTTTTTTGAGAAGGCCGTCATGCAGGTTTTATCCATCCTGTTCAGAATATACGCTCAGGAGCATCCAGAGGCATGGACTTTTAAAAGGTGTCATCGCCGGGATTTCGAGAATCTCTCGATGCCATCCCTGGAATGCCGGTGGAGTGGATGAGGTGCCCGAGAGCATCCATTTTTTCCATTCCGGAAATTGTCAAAACACTGAGAGGTAGCCGTGGACCTAACTTATTCCTTCATGATTCCTTTGTTGGAGAATCTGGTGCAGGCCACTCACAGCTATGGTTGGGCAATCGTCGCTCTTACCGTTATTGTCCGGTTGCTGCTCTGGCCGCTGATGACCAAGCAGACCGAGTCCATGCAGAAGATGAGCCAGATCAGTCCGATCATGAAGCAGATTCAGGAGCGCTACAAAGACGATCCTGAGCTCCTTCAGAAGAAGCTCGCTGAGCTGATGATGAAGAACAAGGCTAACCCGGTAGGTGGCTGTCTGCCCATGTTGATACAGCTTCCTATCTTTCTGGCGTTGTTTGCCACTTTCAGTGGACCTCCTTTCGGTGATAAACCTATCGATGTCCATGTCAAAGTCAAAGAAGGCACCGGTATAGAGCGCAAAGTCACCAAAGAGACCAGTGGCGGAGAGCTGCCCTATGTAGGCAAAGACGGTGAACTGGCCAAAGTTTGTGTATTCCCTGGCGAGATAACCATCGGTGAAGGCCAAGAGGTGGATTTCGGCAGCAGGGCTGTGGACGGCAAGTTGGCTCCTGATTACGCTCCTACCTGGGCAGTTTTCAAAGACAACAAGAAAGTCGAAGATTCAATAGCCACCATAGACGAGAAGACCGGTCATGCTGTTTTCAGTAAAGCCGGTGATTACAAGGTTGTCGCCACAGTGCACGGCGTAGCCAAGGAAGACTCTTTCCTGTTCATCAACGGTCTGGGCAAGGTGGAAACCGGTGTCAAGCTGCTCAAGCCGGAGAACTTCGATGCCCTGATTTTAATTGTCGGATTCGGTATCACCATGGCATTGTCTTCGAAACTGAATCAAGGCACCATGGCCAAAAAAGACGAGCCGATGGATGAGAACCAGCGTGTCATGCAGGACACCATGAAGTTCATGCCAGTCGTCTTGACAGGAACCTTTTTCTTTATCCCGCTGCCGGTCGGTGTGCTACTCTACATGGTCGTGTCCAACATCATTCAGACCTTCCAGACCTGGATTCTGATGCGCAAGCCGGCACCGGCAATAATCAATGTCATGGATGATGACGAGCCGACTCCGCCTGCAGGAAAGAAGAGAAAAAAGTCTGAGGCTGCCGCTAAAACATCCAACAACGGCAGCAAGACCCAGGATGACAATGTCGTCTCCTTGACCAAGAAAAAAGAAGCTAACAACCTGAAAATAGCCGAAGAAGGCGCTGAAAAAGAAGCTACAATCAGTACCGCAAATTCTTCCTCCGAGAAGAAAAGGAATAGAAAGAAGAAGAAAAAATGAGCATGAGTCAACTTGGCGATAGCGCCCAATCCTATCTTGAAAAAATTCTGGCTATTCTCGATATAGAAGCGAGTGTCGTAGAAGAAGAACTGGATGACACCACCACCTGCTACCGAATAGACTGCCGAGCCGATGATGCCAGAATGTTGATCGGCAGAAATGGACAGACCCTGGAAGCTCTTCAGTTCGTTGTTCGCCAGATGTGTAAGACCAATGCCATCGAAGGCGGTCCCTTCGTGGTGGATGTGCTCGATTACCGCACCCGCCGCAGAAGAACCATGGAAGAACAGGCCAAAGAAGGCGCTGTTGCGGTGCTCAATGGAGAGTCCGAGCGTTTCGATCTGCCTCCGATGTCACCTTATGAAAGACGACTGGTGCACAACTACATTCAGGAGAACTTCCCCGAGCTCTCTTCTCAGTCAGAAGGTCAGGGACCAGATCGTCATATCGTCATAAGTTTCGAGGGTTTGCCCGGCGAGGGTGGATCTGATAAATCTGACCGGGATGAAGACCATGACGGTCGTGATTTCGATGATGATGATAATTATGAAGCCGTCGAAGACGATGATGATGAGCAAAGCGCCGACTCGGACGACGATGAAGAGGACGACGGCGAAGAGGAAGAAAAAGCATAGCTTCTTCTGGTACTTCATGCATAATAATCGGGAATAATAGACCTTAGAGAGAGGTCGGAGGAAAGAAAGTGTCTGATCAGGCGGATCTACCCAACCAGGACAAATTGAGTTCCGATTCCGCTTCCGGTAAGGACATGGCTCAGGCGCCCCGGCGCCAGGGCTTGCGCAATTTCTTCCTTGCTATTAAGCATATCAACGAAGCATCGGTGGCCGAGAACGTCAAACAACGTTTTTCGGACTATGTGACCATCGCCTTAGTCGTGCTTTGCATAATCAGCCTTGTGGTGGCTGTTTCCGTGCAAGTGCCTCCGGGCATCAAGCTTCTGCCTTTATTATTCACCGTGGGCGCCGTTCTCTTCTACATTATCAACCGGATGGGAATCATCATCAGCCTATCGCCCAGGCAGGCTTTAATAGTATGGCAAATTCTGGTCGCCGGCTTCTGGCTCGGTGTTACCAGCGCTATGCTTGTGATGCTGGGATGTTTCTACTTTGTCTCCCAGGCTGGTCCTTAAAAGCAAGATAACGAAGCTACTGACAAGGGCCCTTTTAGCAGGGTCTGTATTCGTCGGCTCATTTTTATACAGTGGCTGCTCCGGAGAAAAGGCCAGCCAGAAGAAAGCCGACCCGGCTCTTACTGTTGGATTGCGCTGGGAGCCCAGGACTTTTAATCCCTTTTACAGTGTCGACTCGGCTTCCTTTTTTGCGCAGTCACTTATCTATGCTGGACTGGTCCGCTATGGAAGCACCGGCGAGATAGAACCCGATCTTGCTTCCGGTTTCACAATCAGCGATTCCGGCAAAGTCTACACTTTCGACCTCCGGCCTAACCTCCGGTTTTCTGACGGTTCTCCTCTTACACCTGCCGATGTGGTTCGCTCTATAAAAGAAGCGGCAGGCAAGAGATCTCCGTTTGCCAAGAACTTTCAAGCCCTCGAGAAGATTGTGGTAGCCGGCAATAAAATCGAGGTGCGTTTTAGCGGGCCCGATATCACCTTGCTGTCCAGATTTGCCGACCTGAAGGTCTTGCCTGCCGGCGCCCTGGACGAATCGAATCGTAAGCGAAGCAGTCTTTCGAGGCAGCCGGTCGGCTCTGGCCCGTTTGTAATTCGAAGATGGCTGTCGGGTCAACAGATAAACTTTGTCCGCAATTTGCACTACTGGGACAAGCAACCCGCCTATCGAGAGCTGGTCTGGCGGGTGATACCGGACAAAAAGCTTCTGGCAATAGCGCTCTTGCGCAACGAGATTGATCTGGCCTCTCTAGATGGAAGGGAAGCCAGGCTTCTGGTTGAAGAGGCAGACTATCTGAAAGTGGAGCGTTTGAAAGGAGCCCGGGTAGTCTTTCTTGGCTTCAATACCTCGCGCTGGCCTTTTAATATTCAAGCGGTGCGTCAGGCTATTTCAATGATGATCGATCGCAGAAAGATAAACGAGAAGCTATTTGGGGACTACTCCCATGTGCCTGCCAGCGAGTTCACCGAGGCCAAAGAGGGGAAGATTCTCTTTCCGTATGATTTGAAACGAGCAGAGATGAAGATGAAAGAAGCTGGTTTCGAACGACGAGAAGCTGGTTGGTTCTATGCCAAAAATCCTGACAAAGAGCCCCTTTCGATTCGGGTTGCCACCGTCACTGATTTCAGCGATATCGGCCAGGTTGTCGCCGCTTATCTTGAAAAAGCAGGTGTGAAAGCAGAGTTTGAGATAGTCGAATACTCCACTTTGAAAGATCAATATTTGAAAGATGGCAAGTTCGACACAGTGCTTTTCAGTCGCTCGGTAGGGCCCATGCCTGATCCAAGAATGTTCTGGTCGACTTCCGGAAGCCTCAACTATTCCAGATACCACAGTCCGACCATGGACAAGCTTATTGCTTATGGCTCGTCTGCCGCCACCCTGGCTGAAAAGAATACATACAACACCAGGGTCGGAGACATCCTCGCCCTGGAGAGCCCCTGGATCTATCTGGCCAGGCCGGACCTGTTGATAGTCCACAACAAGCGGGTCGGCAATGTGGTGTTTCCAGGCCAGCGCAAAGATGGCTTGCCATGGAACAACGAGCTTTTGAACGCCAGGCTGTGGTCGATTTCCAGACAGAAAGACTAGAAAAGTTTCCAAAGCAAAATGGCCTGTCGGATAACAGGCCTAAATTTATTAAACCGCCGGATAGTACGATTCGCCTATCGTTCTCTCGAACTTAAACCGGCTGACGATCAGCCGGTCTGACGGCTATAAATACTATTTGCTAGCTTCTTGGGTGATTCCGCTGATGTAGGAACCGGGGCAAACGAGAACGTTGCCATTGTGCTCTCTGTACCAGCGAAGAGCTTTTGCTTTGCGGTGTATTGTCTGTCTTCTGTGACGAGACCAGGAATACTCGGGCGGCTTAAGGTGGAAGTATCTACCTTCATCACCACAAGCTTGAGCATTAACGGCCGGTGCGCCAACCATACACAGAACTGCGGCAAAAAGAAGTGCTCTCATGAAGTTCCCTCTCCTTTACTTGAGGATGTTTGTAGACCTAGTAAATTTTGGTCGATTACTAGACCGGGTAGCTCTCGGTAAAGAGCCCAATGTGATTGTACTATTCCACGACCGAAAGGAAATATGTCAAGAATGACGCTTGAAAACCAACAAGGGTGGAAAGCTCAACCAGAGCCAGTATCCAGCGGATTTCACATTTGTTGCAAGTACGTTTTATTTATATATGTTCTTAAAGCTTTAATTTATCGGAAACTCTGAATTGAATAAACAGCAAGGCATTAGGGAACGTTTGATTATGGCGTTTCTATTAAGTCCTTGACTATGTCCTTGACCACTATTCGAAGCGGCAGTAGCGCTCGATAGTCAAGGGGAGACCGGTAGTTTCAATGGTGTCAAAGCCCGATATCAAAACCAGACGTATGCCACCACAGCCCACGGACTTTCGTGACGCTATGCATTGGTTCGTGGACGATTTCGGAAAGTACATCTCTTCTGTCAGAAGCCTTTTCGCCACAGATATCAGTCTGGAGCAAGAAGCCTATTTAGAGTCCGGTCTGGTCAATTTGCGTAATAGAGGAATCGAGCCATTAGTAGTCTCCGGCGAAGATATTTTGCGCCAGGCAGATATGATCTGGCAGAACGCCATCGGCAGCAGCCCTTTCGGTCAGCCCTACGTAAGTTCCTTCGAGCTTGATTATCTCGGGGCGCCGGTTGTGGTAATCAAAGACCTGACCGCACCGGAGCAGCCGCACCATCTCTGGTATCTGTATCACTATCTGCTCTACCCCCGAATTCAGCAAGATAAGGCGTTCATAATCACTTCGCCGCTTGGGTTTGATGAATTCTTTGCCTATGGAGCCGAATGCGAGGATTTCGAATACGCCGGTTATAAAATAAGCTGGAATAAAGTGCGCTGGTTGCTCGACGCCAGCATGATCGATCTATATCAATTTCGCCAGGTGATGTCGGAGGGCCTCCCTCCCATGCTCAAAGCCGAGCACTATCTCTTCAATGCCATAAAAGAAAGAGAGTTATCGGTCGTTTCCCAACAAATTCTTGGTGAATATCAGCTGGATATTTCGATATCAGATGGTGCTAATCGACTGGCGATTGAAATCGATAAGCTGACCTCTCTCGATCTGATCGGTCGCTCCAACGATCAATCGAAGAAAAACTTTGTTCTCTTAAGTGATGGCTGGAAGATTTTGCGCTTTACTGCCAATGAGATCCTTGAGGACCTCAGCTTTTGTGCAGATGCGGTTGAGCAGGTCTGGAACCAGGGTCGTAAAAAAGCATCGGTCGGAAGGCTGTTATTCGGAAAGAATCAACCCGGGCTGCCGGCGCTGCCGCAAGATGACGAAGTACAGAAGCTTGCCATTACCAACGGTGCTGGTCCGGTCGCTATAACCGGCTGTGCCGGAACCGGTAAGACTTATTGTATTGCCCACCGCATCGAATATCTTCTCGCTCAGGGTGTCAGTCCTGAGCGCATTCTTGCTTTTACTCATTCTGAAGACACCAAAGCAGATCTGGAAAGGCAGGTCGGCATCCTTACGGATAAGCAGACTGTGCAACGTCTGAACATATCCGACTGGAAGGATATTGGATTTCGCATCTTAAAAGAAAACGCAGCCGGGGTAAATCGAAAACCGCCTTTGAAGCTCGAGCCCAATCCTCAGCGGGTTTTTGAGCGTGTTCTGAAAAAAGTCAAAAATGAATATGACGATGTGCAGCTCGAGTTGATCCAGCAAGATATTTCAGAGTCTTCTCTTCGTGCTCTGATCAGTCTGTATAAAGCCAATCTGGTCACGGTTAAGCATGTTCAGGAACACGGACAAACCGAGTTTGACCAGTTTGCGGCCAAGGTCTACAAAACCTATGACGATCAGATGAAGAAGAGCAACAAAGTCGATCCTGATGACTGCATATCGCTCTGTGCGCACTTTCTGGCAGAGAATCAAGAAGCTCTTTCGGAATACAGCAGCAAATTCGACTATGTGCTGGTCGATGAATTTCAAGAATGTACCACTGCTCAAAACCTGATGGCCAGGTTGCTTTCTTATCCCCAGGACAACCTCTTTATCGTCGGCGATGAAGACGAAGCTCTTTACGAGTCCACAGGAGCCCAGGTAAGAACCCTGGCGGAGACCTCTATTCGAATGCCTAATGCCCGGTGTTATTCGTTAGAGAACAACTGGAGATCCCACAAAGCGATTGTCAAAAGTGCTCGTTCTTTGCTCTCGGCAATGACTGTTCGTACCATTGCCAAGGATATGAATGTCACAGTCGAATCCAAAACTCGCAACGCGATCATCGGTCCCCAGGAAACGAAGACAGAAAAAGATGAAGCAGAATGGGTAGCCAGGGAAGTAGCTATTCTTGTCGAGAGTGGCAAGATGCCGCACGAGATAGCTATTCTCTGGAATAACCAGAAGTATGCCACCATACTCGAAGCAGCCTTGTTCAAAGAAAATATTCGAAGCTCTGCCAGTGGACCCATGGAAGGCTCCGTGCCTGATGAAGTAGGAGATGTACTTGCTTTTCTCAGTCTGGTGAACGATCCCGATGGGCCCAAAGCCAGACCTTGCTTCGAAAGGATCTGTCACCTGCGTTCCAGAGAGCTGGACCAAAAGCTGACAAAGTTGTCCAGCACCATCGCCAGTTTCGCTGAAGCTAACAGTCTCTCTTTCTTGAAGGCGATTGAGATTTACTACGAAGCGACCAACGATTCCGCCTGCAAAGACTTAAACGATCTTGTCCGCATCGTCAGAACTATGAATCAAGAGGGTCTGCCGCCGGCGGAGACCATCAACCTCTTGAAGCGCACCCAAAAGTTGCGCGAGATTTATAAATCTGCCACGGTGCCCGAGGGTGTAGTGTATGAGCCGATGCAGAAGGTAGAACAACTTCAAGAAGAGGCCAGGCAGTACAAAACCGTCAAAGAGTTTCTCCAGATAAAAGAGAAAATGTCGAATCCCCTAGAGGGAGAAGAGTCCCAGGGGTTTGTTTCGATTCGCAGTATCGAAGAAGCCAAAGGCAAAGAATTTCCGATCGTTTTTGTCGTCGGTCTGGCCCATGGGGTTTTTCCTGCCGATGGAGCCGACCTCGAAGAAGAGAGAAGAAGATTCTATGTTGCGATTTCGAGAGCAAAAGACTTGCTCTATCTCTCCACTCCGATTTCATTCGAAAACAAATTGCGGGTACCCTCGCAGTTTCTAGTGGAATCCGAAGTGATCTCTATGAAGGCTTACGACAGATCGGTGGAGTCGAGGCATCAGGAACAGCTTCCGGTCAGAGGTGTGGATGCTTCCGTCGTCCCGGACGATGCAGAAGCGCCGCTGTCCGCCCAGGAAGAAGCTGTGCTTGCAAAAGAGAGAGAAAAGGCGAAGCAGCAAGAAACAGCTCGTCTTGAAGCGGAGCGTCTGCAAGCGGAGCAGATTCAAGAAGAGCAGGCTGCTCAATCGAGGGCGCAAGAAGAAGAGCGCCTGAAGCTAGAACAAGAAGCAGCGATGGCGAAAGCGGAAGAAGCCGCTCGCATACAAGCTGAGAATGAAGCGCAGGCCAGGGCACAAGAAGCGGCTCGCGTAGAGGCGGAAAATATTGCTCGGATACAAGCGGAGCAGGCCGCAGCGGAACAGGCAGCCCAGGCAAGAGCCGAGGAAGAAGCGCGATTACGAGCAGAACAAGAAGCGCAGGCAAGGGCGCAAGAGGCAGCTCGACTGGAAGCGGAAAAAATTGCTCAGATGCAAGCGGAGCAGGCCGCAGCTCAACAGGCCGCCCAGGCAAGAGCCGAGGAAGCGGAGCGTTTACAAAAAGAACAGCAAGCCGCAGCGCAACAGGCCGCTCAGGCTCAACCGGTTTCTTCTGCCGGCGAGTTGGATGCAATCTTCGGAGAGATAGGAAAGCCTTCTGTAGATAGCGAAGAAGAAGAAGAGGCCGTATCTGTAGCCGCAACCAGCAAAGCGAAACCCTCAAAAGCCGATAAAGACGAAGAGAGAAAGCGAAAAGCTCGGGAGAAACTGGAAGCAAGAGCCAAGAAAAAACAGGAAGAAGCCAAGCTTAAAGCTCAAGAGGAGCTGGAAAAACAACAAGCTCTGGAACAAGAACAGATTCAAAAACAGCAGGTTTCAGCTCCTTTAGAGCAGCTACCGCAGCCAGCGGAGCCGGTTCAACCAGTTCAGCCAGTTCAACCAGATCAGAGTCAGCAACCAGCGGCTAGTGATCGAAGTGGTTTAGAGAGCCGCTATAGCAATTCTCTTCTGTCCGGCCCGGGTCCCGGTCCCAGTCCTACTCCAACTCCAACTTCTGCGCCCCCTCCAGCTCAGCCTTCTATGCAACCATCCCAGCAGGGCGGTGGCTTCAAAACAAGTTCTTCCTTCGGCTCAAGACAGGGTCGAGGCGTATCCATTTCGGTAAGCAGCAATGCTATGTCCGGCGGTCAAGTTCCGAACCAACCACAGCCAGAAGTGCCTGCCTCTCCTGATCCGGATTCTAGAGAAGAAGAGACGGAGTATATGGTATTCAACGCACCACCAGCCGACCTTGTTCTCAACCCACCCTCCACTGTTCCGCCTCCGGAGCCTGAGCCGCAACCGGAAGAAGAGATTGAGGAGGAAGTCCCTCAGCTTATAGATACCGATGAAAGCTACATTCCGCCACAGCATTTCATTCAAGAGGAAGAAGAAGCCGAAGAGCCCGATGAAGAGTCTATTCCCGAGACCCCGACTCCGGTAATAAGCCCGGTGCCGGTAGAGACCAGAGAGCCCGCTGTTGCTGCCACCCCTGCTCCAGTGCCATTGGCTCCGGAGAGACCGGCACAACTGCCCACCTTCGAAGGCACCACTATTCCGATGTGTCCTCATTGCATGATACAGCTGGAGGCTGGTTCACGGTTCTGCGGTGAATGCGGATATCAGCTTCAGTCTAGAATTCCATCCTGTCCCAGTTGTATGCAGCCGGTGGTGCCCGGAGCAAAATTCTGCGGAGAGTGTGGATGCGGATTACAAAACGCCTAGCAGGGCTTTTGATTTGAACGCATCAGGCTGCATGGTATTGTTAATGATACTAATATTGGCGCAGGTCTCATTGGTGGAGATCGCTTCCAGGCTAATCAAAACCTTGGTTTCATCAGCTTTTCTGAATCCGTACAGTTGGCAGGAGCCTAACTGGGTCATTTCGAATGCAGCTTGACTGAGGTGGGCTTTGAAAAGCTCCAGGCATTCGGTACGACCGAAGGCGAAATTAATTTGATTGTCTGTAAATAGCTCGACCATCTTTCGCTTCCTATCCCGACTGTCTTCAGTCTATGGAAAGTACGTGAAGTGATGGTGAATCCAACGTGAACTCTGCGTGAAACCATTTGATAATTTAGAACAGGGATTCGGCAGCGACTATTTTCGTGTCCGGCAATCTCTTTTTTAGCCTGGCGATATCTGCCATTGTGAGAGACGGACAGCGTGTAATATCAAGGATCTTCAAACCTTTTGATGTTAGCAATGCTTGCACGAAATCATGGTCGATATTGTTTCCTGATAGGACAAGACAGCCTATCTGATTGTCCTTCGTGATTGTAGCGAGCTGTTGCGGTTGCAACTCTGCCATCTCCATCAAATAGAGAACATCGAGTTTTTTGCAATTACTCAGGGCTTCTACCAGAGAGGCGGTAGTAGCAATATCATTCAAATCTATAAATGTAATTCGGTTCGATCGAGAAGCAATAAATTTAGCGATGGCATCCACCGCAGTCTTTTGTCTTATGTTGTGGAAACCGTATCTCGTAGCGGTTTTAAGCTCTGCAAGCGTCTCGATTTCTGTCACACCTATTTGCGGTCCACCCAGGTTGAATCTTTCCAGGCTCTTTGAGTTTTTAAAACTGGCGATGGTCTTACTGTCGACACCGGGACAAGAGAACAACGTTATCTCTTTGAGGAGCGGCATCTTCGATATTGCATCTGAAGAAGTTTTAGATACAGGGACAGATAGAAGCTCTAATTGATAGAGGCTCTTTGAAGAAATAAGGGCAGCGAAAGCATCACCGGTGATATCATCACACCTGGTAAAATTGAGTATTTTTAGTTTGGACAGCACTGGTAATTGCTGCGGTACGGCATCACTCAGGCGGCAATCGAGAAAGGTCAAATGTTCTAGAGAAGAGTTTGTTGCTTTTCTAAATGCGCTTCCATTAATGGTAGAGAGTTTGACGGTCAGTGTGTTGATGCGTGGATTGTCGAGAATCTCTTCAAGGTCTGTGTCTTTCGCATTCATTATTGACGCCCTGTTTCCAGACGTTTTGAGGCTCGGACGCGGGCCTTGAAAGGCATTGGTGCTTACCTCGGTTTTCTTTTCGAGGCGTTTTTCTTTCACCGGAGCAGTGGTCTGAATAATGCCAAAGAAGAGAGGCATCATAAGAGCAAGCAGTGTGATCAGAAGCAGAATTGCCACAGGAAAGGGCTTTCGTTCTGGAACACTGGCAACGATCTCGGTTTCATCCTTCTCGGGATCGCTCAGTGCCGCCTGCAGCGCTTCCAAAACCTGTCCAGGGTTTTGAAATCTAGCTTGAGGATCTCTGGCAAGCCCGGTCTCCATGAAACTTTCGATCTGAGCTTCTGCAATCTCATCTAAATTGGCCGGAGCCTTTGCGAACAAAGCGAAATACAAAACTGCCACAAGAGAGTAAAGATCTGATCGTTTGTCGATTGTTTGATCAGGACTCATGAAGTGCAGCGTCCCGGCTAGGCTGTTGGACTGAGTCTCCCTGTCGTTTGGCGATTCGACATCCAGCATTTTGTTCAGACCAAAATCTATTAATGTGGCTTTCTCCAGCCTGTCTCCGCTGAACTTACATATGACGTTGCCGGGGCTGATATCGCCATGGAGTATATCCATACTATGAGAATGCTCCAGGGCGCTTGTCAGGTCTTCTGCCAGCTTCACAGAGTCCTGATCTTCAAGAGGAGCTATATCTTGCAGAGGAACGCCTTCTACCAGATCTATAACCATGAAAGGTTCTTGATTTATGGTCACTCCCAGATCCAGTATCCTTGATATATTCGAGTGATTGAGTCTGCAAAGCGCCTTTGCTTCTCTCTGAAAGCGAATCACCTTTCTGCCCGTACCCTGGCTTGTATAGGTGGAAGAGAGCACTTTCAAGGCGACATACTTGCGCAGATAGAGGTCAAAACATTTATAGACCCTGGCCTGACCGCCTTTGCCCAGGAACTCTGCCGCGATGTAGCGTTCGGGATCCGCACCGGATTCGAGCTGAAGATCATGGTTTCGGTCCGGCAAATCCGGGTCTGATTCAATCGGGTGCAGGGTCGCGCTTTTGCTCTCTTTGTCCTGGATGCAGCGGCAAGAGTTGGATCCGGCTCTTAGAACCCACTGGGTAACTGTCCCGGTTTTTCTCTCTTCTTCTTCAATCTCTTTATGGCAGACCGGGCAGAGCCTGGACCTGGCCGCCGGCTCCAGTGTCTCGTCCTCTTCTGTGCACGTACAGGGCCCGTCCCCGGTGAAGATCCACTGGGTGAGGGTTAGAACACCTGGAGCAGATGCATTTTTGGTTTCTCTGTCTCGCGTCTTACCGCACTTCTGGCATTTTTGGGTGCTTTTTTCAGCCATGTCTGCCTTTTCTTTGAATACGCTTCGATCTGTCATAGGAATGTCATAGCGCGCCAATAGATTGTACCCATCGAGAGTTCGAAGCCCGTTGGCGACATCTGATAGTTTCTTGAGGAGATTGAATCATGGCTGGACAACATAACTTTGATGCTAATGTCAATAATAGAGGCAGTGAGGCAGATACGGTCTCTGCTAACTCAGGAGCACAGGCTTCTGCCAATCTGTTTAATGAATACAGAAGCATGATGGATTCCGGTTCCAAATCATTTGCTCCTCCTTCGGACTATGAGCGTGGCGTTAAGGGCGCTCCCAATCCGAATGACAAATTCGCCAAACTGACCCATAACGACAATTTCCAGCCGGTTGACCGTGGTCCTCTAGAGAAACCGGATGCGAACCAGGATGGGACTCGAGAACAGAATCAGGAGCCTGTCGATAGAGGACCGATAGAAAAACCAGGCAGTGAAACAGAGGGAAGACATAATGAAGGTTTCGAACCAGTGGACCGTGGGCCGATGGAGACTGAGCCGGCAGAGAATGAACACAGAGAGACGAATAACGGCAATTTTAAACCGGTGGATAGAGGTCCTTTGAATGACTCCGAAGGAAACGGTGACAAGAACGCCATAGACCATCAAGAAAAAGTCATCAGTGAAAATGAAGATATTCCCCAGAGTAGTGGTGGACAGGGGGGAATGACCAACGACAGTCGTGATCCGATCATCAAATGGTTTGGAAGCGTACAGATTTTCGACAGCAAAGCCGGTGGTGATCCCATCTAGTAGATATCGGCCTGCAATCGGCTATCATAGTTTGGTTATTTTCAATCGTTTCGAGAAAAAACCGTGACCGGTCAGGAAAAACAAAGCCAGCCCGAAATCTCTGAGATGCAGACGGAGATTATTGAAAGACTAGAACAGACTGTCGCCTCCAGTTCTGAGCGTATTCGCAAAATCCTCGCCAATATTCCCCTCAGTCTGGTTATTGCCAACAACAAAGGAGTTATCGAAGCGGTAAACGAGCGAGCCCTGGCTTCCCTCGACTATAAGGTTCAAGACCTTGTCGAACGGGAGCTGGGATTTCTCTTCGAAGATGCCGGGGCTATTTTGGTCGAAGATCAAACTAAGCTTGAAAGCTTCGCAAAAAGAAGAGGAGGAGAGCACTTCCCCTGTGAGATTTATCCCAGTCTGGTCACCATGGGTAGTGAATCGAAAGTCTTTGTTCACTTTCAAGACATTACCGAAAGACATCGCTTAAACGAGCTGCGCAGGCAGTTTCTGGAGATGGTCAGTCATGATTTGAGAAATCCGATCATCTCTCTGACAGGCTTTGTAGAGATGTTGGAAGAGGGAGCCTATGGTCAGCTTTCTGAACGTGGCCAGGCAGCTTCGCAGCGGGCAAGGTCCACGGCTGACTATCTTTTGCGGGCTGTCAACGATCTGCTGGACGCAGAAAAATTGGAGCATGGAGAGGAAGATCTTCATCGCAGTTCAGTAGATTTGAAAAAGTTGCTGGTCGGGATTGTGGAAGAATGGCGCAGCAAGGCTGGGGAGAGTGGGGTCGAGATAGAGCTTGATTGTGAAGCGAATTCACTGGATCTCGATGCAAACAGGGTTTGTCAGGTATTCACCAACCTCATCGCCAATGCCATAGAGTATTCTTCGGCGGGAGGCAGAATCTCGATTGCAGCCCGGGTAGAGAACGGACTTTGTATGGTCACCGTGGCCGATCAGGGTCCGGGCATTCCTGAGCATCTGCTCGAAAAGATCTTTGAGCGTTATTACCAGGGTCCAAGAAAATCCGGAGACAGGCGCGGTTTCGGGCTGGGCTTGACCATAGCAGGTCATATTTGCGAGCAGCATGGAGGGGTTTTGACGGCAGCCAATCGCCAGGAAGGAGGCGCCATTTTTAGGGCTGAGTTTCCCGTGGTAACCTAGTCTGATGACAGAAAAAAGAGCCTTGATTATTGAAGATGACCCGGATGTGGCTGCCACGCTGGTGGATATTCTCTGTCTTGACGGCTTCACCGTGGATAGTACCGAATCTGGAAGCGAAGGCAAAGCTTATGCCGACGTTGGATATTATGATCTTATCGTACTCGACTGGGGATTGCCGGACACCACAGGAATAGAAGTACTGAAGCATTTTCGAGAGAAGAACATAGATACACCGATTCTCATGCTCACCGCCCGCAGTCAGGACGAGGACAAAGAGAGTGGTTTGCTGGGAGGGGCGGATGACTATCTGACCAAGCCTTTCAGTATAAAAGAACTCAGAGCGCGCATTGTGGCGCTGATGCGCCGCCGAGGCTCTTATGCCGGGTTCAGTCTCGAGTTTCGTCACTGCAAAGTAGACTTGAAGAGTCGCGAGGTCACAGTGGACGGCAAGTCGGTCAGTCTTTTGCCCAAAGAATTTTCTCTGCTCACAATGTTTTTGCAGAATCAAAACAGGGTCTTCAGTCTGGATGATCTGGTAAACAGGTTGTGGGATGGTGAGGAAGGAGCCAGCTATGATGCGGTGCGTCAGTGTGTAAAACGACTTAGAAAGAAAGTAGACATCGATGGCAGTCCATCTATTATTACCACCATTGTCGGAGTGGGGTACAAGATAGAAAAAGAATGACCAATTATGGAAAAGTATGAAATTAGAACTGAAAGATAGAGAGCGAAACTTGAGTAATTTCCAGGAGTTCTATTGAAATGGACAAAAGACTGATTGCTTGTGCGCTGACCCTGGCGTCTCTCGGGGTGGCTCCCGCTGCCAACGCCGATCAAAAAGCTGTGCAACAGGCAGAAGAGCAATTGAAAGCATTCGAGAAACGCAGCGGACCCAACCATGCTCATTATGGTGCAGAGCTATACAGCATGGCCACTGTATATCAGAGAAATGGCGAGCGAAAGAAAGCCGACGCTATGTTTAGACGGGTCATGGAGCTCGAGCGCAAACGGGGCTATAACTATCTGGTCGGGACCATGAACTCCTGGGCGACTGACTTTTTGATTCCTCAATTCAATGACAGTTTGCCCCGGGGTAGCTCCAGAGAAGAGACGGAGCGATTTATGCTGCGTGAAAAGGAAGCGCACAAACAAGACTTGAAGAGAGCAATAGAGGTTCTCAAAGAAGCTAAAGGCTACGCCTCTCACGTTTCTATTAATGACAGAAATCGCTATGCCCCGTCTTTGAGTCTGATCACTTATCTGGATAAAGCCGGCGGCGAAGCAGAAGAAAAGGCCTTACTGAATCAGATACACAAGGACTCTGCTGCAGCCGGTACGGCTGAAGCCAGACGAAATCTGGCTATGACCCTGGACACCCTTGCGGACCGTCACCGAGTTAAACCCGGCGAATTGCAGACAGCTATTCGTTTAAAAGAGGAAGCGCTGGTTCAGTGGAATAAACTGCCTAAGAAAGATGCCTTCAGGCTGAGAGCGCTGAGGCAGTCTGTGAGCTGGTTTCAGCTCGTTAAACGTGAAGACCTTGCCGAGAAACAGACCAGGGTTCTATCGGCATTGCTTGGCACCACGGACAGAGACAAGTTGTTTCCTCCGATTAGAGAATGTCTTGCTTGCGGCAGGGGATAGAAGCAGTCGCCTGAAAGAACTACAGAAGCGGTCTTCGTTTATTGCGTTTGACTTTGCTGGTGGTGGCAACTTTGAAAAGTTCGGCATTGTTCGGGACTGCTTTATAGTCTTTCGGTATTTCGAAAGAGACAGAGTCAGCCTTTACAGAACGCTGGCTGGATGTGATAAGTCCAGTGTGGAAATTGCCGCCAAGGTCGTGATATTTAAATTCCAGCGGCAAACCGCCTTTGTCGGGCAAGCTATAAAACCTCAGTAATACAGAGCGTGCTTTCTGGTTGGCAGCGAGTTTTTCTGCCACGCAATAGCGAGCACTCTTAATGAATTTGGAATCGGCGAATTCTCTCTGCCAGTCTTTTAGTTGCTTCTCTGTATAGGCACCTGTCGTGGTGAAGACTGTGGAAGCGGTTCCGGCTATCTCTTTGCTGTCCGATTTTTCGAAAGGAATGGTGTTCCACATCGCACCGGTTTCTAGAAATGCTTTTTCCGGGATGTAGCCATGGAAGCTTTGTAGAGGAAGAGCACAAATAGATTTGCTTCCATTGTGAAAAGTAGTCACCTTCCACGATGGAGCCCTGGCGATGCTGATCAGGCCGGATGTTTTGTTCTCGATTCTGACGGCAGTGCCTGTGATGTAGATGTCTTGATCACCGATGATGCCACTGGTTTGATAAAGATAAAGCGCCTCGTCGCCGGTATCCAGACCGATAGAGCTCTGGTAGCAAGTCAACGATATCGACAACAAAAGCAGCATGCATAGAACGATTTTCTTAGCCACGGTCAAGCCTCGCCGCTTATTTTTGAAAGAAGAGTTTTGATCTGATTTCTGGTATTTTCGAGACTGTCTGAGTTGTCTATGACATGGTCGGCTCGCATCACTTTTTCGTTTTGAGACATCTGGGCACCAAGTCTTTTTTCGATTTCGACAGAATCTAGGCCATTTCTTTTCGCCAGTCTCTCTTTTAGAATGGCTTCGTCTGTGAATATCGTCCAGATTTCATCATACTCACTCTCAAGGCGTGCTTCGAACAGCAATGGTACCAGTATAGCCACCACAGGATTGTCATTCTTTTCTTCGATCAGTTTTCTGCATTGCATGATAGTAGCCGGATGCACAATCGCTTCCAGCGACTTTTTGGCTTCGTGATCCGAGAATACCACTTTGCCCAGCTTCTCTCTGTCAATCTTTCCCTCATTAGTGAGCACTTCTTCGCCGAAGCGGTCTTTGACTGCTTTTATGACAGTCGGGTCCTTGGCGAGAATTTCGTGGACAATATGATCGGTGTCGATAACCGGTACTCCCAGCTCTTGCAGAATCTTGCCGGCAGAAGATTTGCCCGAGGCGATTGTGCCGGTGATGCCGAGGGTGAAAGGTCCTTTTTTTGATTTCTTTGTTAGACTCATGCTAGAGCATATCCCTCATTTCGACGGCGCTCTTGATGCGAGTAAAAAAGAGATTCAGCATAGAGGCGGAAGTTTTAGTGCTATAGGGAAGAATCCTGGCTCTCAATACAGCTGAGCCAGAAGCCGAATCGTCTTTGATGGCGATAACACAGGATCTGGTTTTGTCGCCGTCCACAAACGACAAAAGAATCTGTCCGGCTTCTCTGGAAGACCCTCTTAAAGCAAGTCCCATAGAGTTGCTATTCTCAGAAATAAGGTCGAAGACTTTTCCTGAATCTGTTTGAAAAGAGAATGTCAGATCTTTGGCGGGATCAGTTTTGCCCGAAAAGAGCTGCCGTGCCGTTAACCGCCAGGATAAGGGAGGTTTATAGAGAAAGCCGTTGTCTTGAACCTGGCCATAAGGAAAAACACGCTGACCAGGAGGCGGTGGGCTTACTGGAACATGAGGAAGGGTGTTTCCCGATACTTCCGGAGGCATGGAGATTTTGAGAATTTCTTTTTCATCGGTTTTAGTGGCTCCCACTGAAGCCTGGTAAGGATTTTGACCATATACAGGCGGCGGAGTCGCAGTCGTTGGTGTTGTTAGAGGATTCGTCGGCTGAACGGGAGAGGCAGAGTGCTGTTGGTGGTGAGGAAAGATCCGCTTTAACGGATTGCCCAGGTGCCAGTGATGATGGTGTCCTTCCTGGGTTTGGACAGGAGAAAATCTGGAAGTAGTTGGAGAAGGAGCAAGTGTCGGTGAAGATGAAGCTCCTTGCACCGGCTCTCCGTCCAGCTCGGCTGTTGCCTGACCGGAAGGACAGGCAAATAAGCTTATGGAGACATAGAGGCAGAGTAAAACCGGTATTTTCATGGTCTGGCAGAGAAATTTCTTTTTGTGCTCAGAGGCAATATTAACTGGTCTGGGTAAGCAATAGCGCCGTATTTAGATGAAATATCACCCTGGAAGATGAGACCTTAGAGGATAGAAAACCCTTGAAAACCAGGATATTCCGTATAGAATATTAGTGTGAGCATAGATATCCATGGTTTTGTATGAACCGGATAAAACTTAAATTTATCGCTTCTAGCCTTGTGGCAGCATTGTTTTGCCAGGGCTCTGCTCTGGCTCAGTCTCAAGATATTGATGCCGGCTTGCGGCATATGAAAGCAAAAAATTATGGTCTGGCGGCGCGCTTTTTTCATAAAGCTGCCACCGATAACCCAAAAGACGCTGTTGCACGTTATCATCTGGCCAACAGCCTGGTTTTTCTTCAAAGGCACGAAGAAGCCATGAACGAATATCGCAAAAGCTATGAACTCGACCCATACAGTGTGGTCTCAGGCTATTGCAGAAAAGCCCTCTTGAGCTACAAAACAGCTTTGCCGCCGACCTTCAATACGCAGTCCCGGGCTTCGAGTAAAAGTCTGGGTTCGGGTAAATCTTCTAAAGCTGTGGCGATGATTAGAAGTCAGCTTGCCAAAGAAAAAATGCGTCATAGCGAATACGCCACCAGTTTGTCCGAGAACGTCGTCAAAGCAGGGGACACAAAAGTCCAGGAGATAAAATCGCGAGCGGATGAAGAGATTCGCTTGCTCTATCGATATGGCCCCCTGGTTCCGACCGGATCTAGTTTCAGTCGAATCGGAAGAGCCTACGATACACTCAATCCATATCAGCAAAAAGAAGTTGACGCTCAGGTGGCAGAGATAAGGCGTCAGGCTGAAGAAGATATCAAAAAAGAGCAATCCGTAGCTGATGAAAGGTCCCTGACCATCAAGCGCTGGGCAGAGGCTCGCAAAGATTCTCTCGACAGTGTAGCCGAGAATCTCGAAGGACAGCTCAAGATTCCGACCAGCCCGAGTGGTATCAAATTAAAAGCCGAAGGGACCGGTTTGTATGTCCGAAATTATGAGTTTACCAAGCACAAACGAAATCTTCCCCAGACCAGATACAGCATGGCTCGTTTTGTGGACAAACTAGATCCGGAGCCAATCGAAACAGAAGAAGATCTGGATTCCATCGAAATCGATGAACAAGAAAATGTACGCGGCAAAGTAATCAATTTCAACACCCGGGGCAGCTGATTTTGTCTGCGTTTTTGGGCAAATGTGATGGTGCTAAATACGGTACCGCCCAGTAGAAGGTAATTCGAATCGTTTATAAAAAGAGATTGACAGTTGATTACCGAATTTCTTATCATTTAAATAGTCTCGGTCTTGGACAAAATCTATATTAAGAAAGTTTTGTCCTCAAGTTTCGAGTATTCGGGGTTCCCACTCGAGACACAGAAGTATACCTACGACTGTGTAGGAAACGGAAAAGTGTTAAGGAGGTTCCCCACCTGGTATTATCCGGGTCAAAACTCGCTTATCAGTCCTTGGCTGAGACGACTTCTTAATCTACAATCAGTTCCGGCTCGATTTTGAGAGGCTGCCTGTGCGGCAGTTTCTAATCTGGGATTTTATTGAGTTCGTGAACAAGATCTATCTATCTAAAAGAGAAGACACCGATCGCTTCGGGCTGGCCCTGGCCGGTTCACTTTCTGAATCCGAATCGGCATCGGTTCTAATAACTCTTTCAGGCGACCTGGGCGCTGGCAAGACCACCCTGGTACAAGCCGTCGCCAGAGCGCTAGAGGTGGAGGAAGTGGTCTCGAGTCCCACTTTTACTACTATGAACGAGTATCACTCTGGTCGGATTCCGCTCTATCATCTAGATCTATATAGAGCTTCCGAAACAGAAGAGATGAGAGAGTCCCTTTCCTTTTTTGTGCTCGAATTCGAAGAGATTCTAGAGGCCGGCGCCCTTGTAATGATCGAATGGCCCGAGTTTTTTCTGGTTGATGGCGAATCTTATCTTAACGATATTGACAGGCTCGAGATAAAGCTGGAGCGAAATGATGCAGAAGGAGAGCAGGCAAGGATTTTGAACCTCGAAGCCCGGGGCGGGACAGCCTCAGCCCTGCTCAATCGGGTGCTTGCTTGTATAGAACCGTCAGAATCAATAAGGATTGCTTGAAGTCAACAAAATTCGGCATTGTTCATATCCGGTCGCAATTTTTAATACATATATAGGTGGAAAGAATCCATATAATCTACTACCTTATTAATGCAATCCGTAAGAAAAAATTTCAGACCATCCAATCGGTCCGTGTTATACTCAGCCGTCGCCGTGAGACCTTGACAGCAGATGACCAAAGAAGACAAACAAGCAAAAGCAAAAACGATGACCAAATCCCTAGTAATAGTCGAGTCCCCCAAGAAAGCCAAGACTATCAGCAAGATTCTTGGCCGTGACTTCCAGGTGAAAGCCTCGGTCGGTCACGTCAGAGACCTTCCTAGAAACAGGCTGGGAGTCAACGTAAGAAAGAATTTCGAGCCTCAATACGAGGTCCTGAAGGACAAAGAGCCGATAGTACAAGAGCTCAAGGAAGCCGCAGACAACGCTGAAAAAGTCTTCCTGGCGCCTGACCCTGACCGCGAAGGTGAAGCCATTGCCTGGCATCTTTCCGAGCTCCTCGATCTACCTAAGAAGAAGCTCCACAGAATCGAATTCAACGAAATCACAAAAGATGCGGTCATGGAGGCTATCAAAAAGCCCCGCAGCATAGACCGCCGTCTGGTTGACGCCCAGCAAGCCCGCCGGGTTCTCGACAGGCTGGTGGGTTATAAAATAAGCCCTCTGCTCTGGAGAAAAGTGAACGGTCGTTCGGCAGGACGGGTTCAGTCTGTTGCTGTCCGACTTATCTGTGAGCGTGAAGAAGAGATCGAAAAGTTCGATCCGCAAGAATACTGGTCTATTAAGGCAGAGTTCCATAAGACCAAGTCCAAGAAGTCTTTCATCGCCCCTCTGGTCAAGTGGAAAGGCAAGCGAGTCATTGCCGCTTCTGACAAGCCCACAGCCCAGACAGTGATTGTCGACAACAAGAAGATGGCTGATGAAATCGTCAAATCTATAAAAGATGCCGATTTTGCTGTCTCTTCCCTGACCAACAAAACCAGTGAACGGAAGCCCCAGGCTCCTTTCATCACATCCACCCTGCAGCGTGAGTCCGCCAACGTGCTCGGCTACCCGGTCAAAAAGACCATGATGGTCGCTCAGCAGCTCTATGAAGGTGTGGAGCTCGGAGAAGAAGGTCCGGTCGGTTTGATTACCTATATGCGTACCGACTCTACCCGGGTAGCAGCTTCTGCCCAGGAAGAGGCTCTGGCTTACATAGAATCTAGATACGGCAAAGAATATGTCCCGGACAAGCCCCGGGTCTATGCCAGAAAAGGTAAGTCTGTTCAGGACGCTCACGAAGCGATTCGTCCCAGTTATCCTGATAAGTCTCCTGAAAAGCTCAAAGCTCATATGACCAGCGATCAGTATAAGGTCTATAAGCTCATCTGGGAGCGTTTCATGGCTAGCCAGATGGAATCGGCCAAGCTGCTCACCAGAACCGCCGAGATTGCTGCCGGAGAAGCCGTCTTCAGGGCCTCTGCCACAGAGAAGACTTTCCAGGGCTTCACCATTGTCTATGATCGCCTCAAAAACGACGATGATGAGGATCAGGAAGAAGAAGCGGTAAATCTCCCCGAGCTCAAAAAAGGCGATGAGCTCAAGATGAAAGAGATCAACCCCAATCAACACTTCACCCAGCCGCCGCCGCGCTACAACGAAGCTTCTCTGGTTAAAACCTTAGAAGAACTGGGCATCGGTAGACCATCTACCTATTCAGCCACAGTATCTACAGTAATCGACCGTAAATATGTCGAGCGCAACAAGCGGGTTCTCTTCCCGACCAAGCTCGGTAAAGCGGTGAACCAGCTGCTTGTTGAGCACTTCGGTGATGTGGTCGATGTCAGCTTTACCGCCGACATGGAATCTAAACTCGACCAGATCGAAGAAGATAAGGTCGAATGGCACGGCATGCTCAAGGATTTCTACAAGCCTTTCGGCGAGACCTTGAAAAAAGCCGAAGAGAACATGAACAAAGTGGTAATTCTCTCGGAGCATAATTGCCCTAACTGCGGTCAGCAGATGGCGATTCGTTCCTCGAGATTCGGCCAGTTCCTTGGTTGTGTCGGTTATCCGGAATGTAAAACCAAGATTGCTCTGACCAAAGATGGCGAGCCGGTGCCGGAAGACAGACCCTCTGAAGAGATCTGCACTACCTGTGGTTCTTCTATGATCATTCGTTACGGACGCTATGGCGACTATCTCGCCTGCTCCGCAGAGGAATGCAAAGAACAGCGGCCGATTCTCAAATTCACCGGTGTCGATTGTCCGCGCTCGGATTGTGACGGCAAGATTGTCGAGAAGAAATCAAGACGGGGCAAGATCTTCTACGGTTGCAGCGCTTATTCGAAGAATCAGTGCACCTCCGCATACTGGTACCCGCCGCTATTGTCAGGTGGTCCCAAAGGTAAGAATACCTGTCCGAAATGCAACAAGATCTTGATATACAAGACTCTCAAGCGTGGCGACAAAATCCAGTGTTCGGATAAAGATTGTGATTACGTAGAACTGGCAACAGGTCAAGAAGTTCACGCTTGATCTCCAGATTTACGAGATTGATCGAAAACAAGATTATTACTTAATGCTGAACGCATCAAAAGTGCGCTACGCTTCTGTGATTCAATAAAAACGAGGACAGAGCCTGTTCTCAGACCATCTACTTTTTAGTTGGATAGCGCATTACAACAGGTATTTAACCTGCTTGTGGTGATAGAATGATATCCAAATAATGGGCCCAAAGGGGGATATTAACCGCGATGTTTGAAAGGTTCACAGAAAAGGCGATCAAAGTAATCATGCTCGCTCAAGAAGAAGCGCGCAGGCTTGGTCACAATTTCGTGGGCACGGAGCAGATTCTGCTCGGATTGATAGGAGAAGGCACTGGTATTGCCGCCAAGACCCTTAAATCCATGGGCGTAAATCTCAAAGATGCTCGTGTAGAAGTGGAAAAAATCATCGGTAGAGGCTCCGGCTTCGTAGCGGTGGAGATTCCTTTCACCCCTCGCGCCAAGCGTGTGCTGGAGCTGTCCTGGGACGAAGCTCGCCAGCTTGGACACAACTATATTGGCACCGAACACCTGCTTCTTGGACTGATTCGAGAAGGAGAAGGTGTGGCTGCCCGAGTTCTAGAGAACCTGGGAGTAGACCTCACCAAGGTGAGAAGCCATGTAATCAGGCTGCTGGGTGAAAGCGGAGCTTCTACCACCGGCTCTACAACCTCTACCAGCACAGGCCGCTCCAAGACCCCAACCCTGGACGAATTCGGTGTCAACCTCACCCAGGCTGCCCAGGAGAACCGTCTTGACCCGGTCGTGGGACGAGAAAAAGAAATTGAGCGGGTAATTCAGATTCTTGGTAGAAGAACCAAGAACAACCCTGTTCTTATCGGTGAGCCCGGAGTCGGTAAAACCGCCATCGCCGAAGGTCTTTCTATCAGAATCGCCAATAGCGACATTCCTGAAATTCTTGCCGAGCGCAAAATCGTCATGCTCGACATCGGTCTTCTTGTCGCCGGTACAAAATACCGTGGTGAGTTCGAAGAGCGACTCAAGAAAATCATGGACGAAATCAGATCCGCCGGCAATGTCATGCTGGTTATTGACGAGCTCCATACCCTCATAGGGGCAGGCGCCGCCGAGGGAGCCATCGACGCCGCCAACATTCTCAAGCCTGCTCTAGCCCGGGGCGAGCTGCAGTGCATCGGCGCCACCACCATGGATGAGTATCGTAAACACATCGAGCGAGATGCAGCCCTTGAAAGACGTTTTCAACCGGTGATCATCGATCCGCCTTCGGTGGACGAAACCATCGAAATTCTTCGCGGTCTCAGACCGAAGTACGAAGAGCACCACAAGCTGGTTATCGGTGACGAAGCTATCGAACAAGCCGCCAAGCTCTCCGACAGATACATCACCGACCGTTTCCTGCCGGATAAAGCCATCGACCTTATCGACGAAGCTTCTTCCCGGGTTCGTTTGAGAGCCAGCTCGCTGCCGCCGGAAGGCAAAGAAGTGGAGCGCGAACTGAGGAAAGTGCGTCGCGACAAAGAGATGGCTATCCGTAATCAAGAATTTGAAAAAGCGGCTTCTCTTAGAGAGCAAGAGACCAAGCTCTCGGAGAAAATTCGTGAGATTCAAGCAGCCTGGAAAGCCAAGCAAGAGTCAGAAAAACCCGAAGTTTCCGGAGAAGAGGTCGCTTATGTGGTCAGCTCCTGGACCGGTATTCCTCTGCTTAAGCTGACTGAAGCCGAATCCGAAAAACTGCTGCACATGTCCGATGTTCTCCACCAGAGAGTAATCGGTCAGGACGAAGCGGTGGAAGCTGTCTGCAAAGCTATTCGCAGAGCCAGAGTAGGCTTGAAGAACCCGGCCCGTCCGATAGGCAGCTTTATCTTCTCCGGTCCCACCGGGGTTGGTAAGACCGAGCTGGCTAAAGCTCTTGCCGGATATTTCTTCGGTTCTGAAGATAGCCTGGTCAGAATCGACATGTCCGAGTTCATGGAGCACCACACCACTTCCAAGTTAATCGGTTCTCCTCCCGGTTATGTCGGCTATCAGGAAGGCGGTCAGCTCACCGAGCAGGTTCGTCGCAAGCCTTATAGCGTTGTTCTCTTCGATGAGATCGAGAAGGCTCACCCGGATGTTTTCAACATCTTGCTGCAGATTCTCGATGATGGACGTCTGTCGGACAGCAAAGGCAGAACCGTGGACTTCAAGAACACGATTATCATCATGACCTCCAACGTGGGCGCTCAGTTCATCGACAAGTCGGCTATGAGCCTGGGCTTCCAGGTGCAGTCTGCCGAAGCTGAACATGAGCACCGGTACAAAGAGATCAGATCGAAAGTTATGGATTCGATGAAGAAGACTTTCCGTCCAGAATTCCTCAACCGTATCGACGAGATCATCGTATTCCAGCAGCTCACCAAAGAAGAGATTCGTCGCATCGTCGACATCATGGCTGCCGAGCTACAGGGTCGTATCAAAGCCCAGGGCATGGAGTTGGTCATAACCGACGACTGCAAGGATGTAATCGCTAAGGAGGGATATAACCCCACTTACGGTGCGCGTCCATTGCGGAGAGCAATTCAGCGATTGCTTGAAGATGCCCTTGCCGAGCAAGTATTGATGGGCAAATTCAAAGAGGGCGATACGATTAAAACCGAACTGGATGGTGAGACCATCAATTTCGAAAAATCCTCGGGGAAGAAGTCAGATAACGGCAATTCGCCGGATGACGATTCCGATGATGACGATAAGGACGGTTCTCGATCCAAGTCCAAGTCCTCCAAAAAGGAAAAAGCAGAGAAAGATGACAAGGAAGACTCTAAAAAAGAAGAGAAATCCAAAGTCTCCAAATCTGAAAAATCCTCCAAGGATGATAAAAAGCAAGAAGCAGGCAAGTAAGCCATAACAAGCTGATCAAAATAGCCAGACGATTGATCGTCTGGCTATTTTTTGTTGCTACCTTGGCGAGAAAACTTGTCTTTAATAGAACGTTCTTTGTTTGATCAGGGTGTGGCCTCCGGTGGCGATTACGCTGCTGCGGCTGCTTTCGCGGGATCTGTCGAATGCTCTCAATCTGGTTGATGTAACCCGAGCGGCATCTATTCTTTGTTGTTCTGTTCCATCTGCCGGAATGAACTTATCCATGAACTGCTTGAGGCAGTCTTTGAACTTCTCTGTCATGCTGCGGATTCCTTATTGCCTCTCTTCTTTTACCAGTGTGCCTGATCGGACATCCGTTGCCATCACGCAACAATTTGATTTGCGGTTCACACTTTCGAGGTAGACCATTGAAAAAACGGCGGTTCCTTTTTCAAGGTGCCGCCGTTTGAGCCAGTTCAGTCGAAATGAAATTTAGATCTTGGTCTGGGAATTCTCAGCCTGCTGCTGTTGTGGAGACGCATAAGGGTCGAATTCAGTTTGGGATTTCAGAATGGTTCTGTCGAATGCTTTCAGCCGAGAGCAAGTAATTCGTGCTGAATTGATTCTTTCCGTTTCGTCTTCTGGAACTGGAAACAGTTTGGCCAGGATATCGTTCAATACTTTTTCGATCCTGGCAACTTTTTCAACTTTTTCAAGTTTTTCGTTGTTGCCCATGGTTAGCTTCCTCGGTAGATGCTTACTTCTAGTATGCCTTTTTGGCGCATGAAAATAATCCCGCTAATAGCGGATCTTGGGCTCCCTCGGCACAGTTATGGAATTCCCCATAGAAAAATATAGTGGATCCCTTCCCGAAAATAATCAACTATAAAACATAGTAAAATCAAGGAGAGAAAAGATACTGTAGATGATCACCATCTACAGTATCCAAAATCTATTTACCGGCGGCTAGCGCTGCGAACAGCGAGTGTCAGCTCGGGCGCTTGCGGGTGTAGAGCTCTTCCACCAGGTCGTTGTAGCGGCCCATGACCTGTTCGGTCTTGATGGTCCGCTTCGTGGTCATAAGACCGTTGTCGACCGTGGCTTCCACCGGAACGATCGTGTACTGCTTGATCGTCTCCCAGCGTTCGAACTCCTTGTTCGCTTCGGTCACCGCCTCGGCCACCTTCGCCTGGATGAGCGGATGGTTGGCGTAGAAGGCAGCGTCAGCACCAGCAGGTACTGCTTCGCCGGCGCCGGTGAGGACCTTGTGGGCGACCTCCTGGCTCAAGAAGAACAGGGCACCGATGAAGGGGCGAGCGTCACCAACCGGGACGACGAACTCGATCAGCGGCATGGCGTCGAAGGCGTTTTCCAGCTTTTCGGTGGGCACATACTTGCC
Source organism: Candidatus Obscuribacterales bacterium (assembly GCA_020634035.1). Lineage (GTDB taxonomy): Bacteria > Cyanobacteriota > Vampirovibrionia > Obscuribacterales > Obscuribacteraceae > RI-106. Next base: position 597,504 of record JACKCM010000001.1, read on the forward strand.
GCCGTCGGTTTTCATCAGCCGCTTGGCGCGACCGGTGATCCACAGGTAGCCGTCGTCATCGACAAAGCCGATATCGCCGGTGTTGAACCAGCCTTCCTTGAACGACTTGGCGTTGTCCTCAGGAAGGTTCCAGTAGCCCGGGGTGACCGTGGCACCCTTCAGCCAGATGATACCGGACTTGCCTTCCACTCCTTCGATTGGCACGATGCGGACCTCGACACAGTCGAGAACCTTGCCGACGGAGCCCACCTTGTTGTTATCCAGGGTGTTGACCGAGGCGGCACCGGCGGTCTCGGTGAGACCGTAGCCCTGGCGCAGGTTGAAGCCGGCCAGTTCGAAGAAGGTGAGGATGTCTTCGGCGATGGGAGCGCCACCGGAGAGCAGAAGGCGAACCCTTCCACCGAGACCGGCGCGGATCTTGCTGAAGACCAGCAGGTCGGCAACCCAGCGCTTGAAGCCCGGGGTCTTCTGCTTCAGAGCCCAGTCACGGATACGAGCCTTGAGACCCGTTGCCTGACCGAGCTGATGGTCGATCTTCTCTTTGATCTTGCGCCAGACCTTGGGCACTCCGAGCAGGATGGTGGGACGGATGTCCTTCACCACTTCCGGCATCTCTTCGACCGCGCAGTATGCTGCGGTGACACCGTACCACATGCAGAGTGCTGCTCCGTTGACGCGCTCATAGATGTGAGCGAGGGGCAGGTAGCTCAGGTAGATGTCCTCGTCGGTGAATTCGAAGCCATGACGGCGCAGGGAGAGGCAGGCCGAAGAGATGGTGCCGTGCATTTGAACCACACCCTTGGGGATTCCGGTGGAGCCGGAGGTGTAGATCAGGATGGAGACATCCTCCTGCCTGATTCCAAGGAAATTGTCGTTCAACTTGCCGCCGAGGTAGAGGTTGGCCAGGATTCTGGACGCAAGCCGCTCGGCATCAGGTGTGGCGACAAGCTCTCGCGGCGTGTTGACCGGAGTTCCATCGGGGATGGTCTTGCCGCTGTAATCGAAAACTTTGACGAAGGCTTCTTCGAAGAGGCAGGCCGTGACACCGGTGTTGGTGTCAACCTTCTCGATCTGTTCCTTGCTGTCGCAGAAGATCAGCCGGGAACCGGAGTTCTCGAGAATGAAGTTGACCTGCTCGGAAGCCGAATTCGGGTAGATGGGAACGGTCGTTGCGCCCAGGCTCTGAATCGCCATATCGATCCAGATCCATTCTGCCGAGTTCCAGGACAGGATGCCGACGCGGTCGCCCTTGCGAACACCTTTGTCTTTCAGGAAAAGCATCAATTCAGAAACGATCAGACCGCTCTGCCTCCAGGATACCCTGCGGTACTTGGGAGGCTCAATCAAGGACGTGGTCGGGATCGCACCGGGGTGGACACCACCGGTGATGATCACGGCCTTCTCGCCCTTCGCCTGATTCTTGACGAACACAGCGACTGAATCTGGTTTCTTGTATACGTGCGACCAGAATTGCCGCACAATTGTGTGGTTGCTATTTGACATAGCTATCTCCAGATTATGATTTGCCGACAACCCTGAGTGAGCAGCATTTGCGAAGCCTCGGTTAGACGCAAGGCTCCGGTCGTGATATCACGGCTAGTACTACCTCTCAGGAGCGAGAGTTTGCAGGAAGGATAAATGGGTGCACGGGCTGTGCTTTTATCTTTGGGACTTATGTTTTCGGCTTAAATAAAGTCCACCTGAATTCAAAAACAAATAGATTAGTAATAGAAATCTACAGAACTCAGAACCTCTGTCTCAAATCATGACAAGTCGATCATTGGGAAAATCTCCCATCGAAAGCCATCTTGTCAAGGTGTTTTGGTTTTATAAAAGCATGCAGGGGCTTTGTTTTGGTTGGTTGTCAGGTTTGTGAGGGTTCGCAAGCTGTGATTGCTGATGTTGTCAATGGTGGCTGGCTTCGGAAAAGAGTGGTGTCATATCCGGTTGTCTTTCGCTCAATCCCTGTTATAGCTAGCGTGTCGCCCTGCTTGACAATGCTGGGTTTGCTAGCGAATTCGCGCTATAGACAAATGGGTTATCGGTGTTTGTGGTTGACAACCCCTCAAGAAGGCTGCTGTAAACCGATAGACCCAGATCATTACTTGATTTACAACAGTTTTAAATCACTAATGTGCCAGATCCAGATTGATATATACAGCGCGAACTTCATAGCATTTTTGAGTATTTCTGTTTCCTGATTTTTTCAAGAGCATTTAGCCTCGAAATCATTACCTGAACCCGCCTAGTTGCTGCATCACTGTGTATCACTCACGTCTTTTAGAAGTGAGGTAGACACATGCCCTGTTCTTTCGGCTCGAAGAGACGTTTCTCCTTGAGCTGATGACTGTAACTGGAGTATGTCATGACTACAAAGACCACGCAGAACGCTCCGGCGCCTGCTGCTGACGAACGGGAACTTCATCTCGTTTGCAGCAGCGGTGGCTCGAGAGCGATTCTGGCCAGTGCTGGTGTATTGCTCGCAGCTGATTATGCAGGGGTCAAGCGTTTCAAGTCCATCGGAGGCGTGAGCGGAGGGTCTATCCCCACTGCTCTCTATGCTTCCGGGCTCGACGCGAAGACCTGTGTCAGAACGGCTGTGGATATCGATTTCGCCAGCCTGCTTACTAGAAAAGTTTCCTACTGGCAGATTCTTATGGCACTCCTCTGGCAGCGGCGCTACGAGAAGGTACGGCCCATCGATGGTGCCATGACCTCCGAAAAGCTCGGTGAATACATCGAAAGTTTCACCGATGTCTGGCCGGAAGGTTATTGGACCGTCGGCATTCACGAAAACCTCGAAATCATCTTCAATGAAGCTGGGGTTTTCCAACTGGGTCCGGACCGTCTCCTGCGTGTCATCGACAACAAGCCCGGCAATCTGGGCAAGGCTGTCCGTGGCAGTTGCGCTGTTCCAGGAGTGATCAGTGCAGTCGAGTACGATGGCATGTATCTCTTCGATGGCGCGCTCGGCACCGAAGGACGTTGCCCGGTCAGTGTACCGGTCCGTCTCTATGGAGCCAAGCGCACCGATATCATCGCCTGTGATGTTGGCGATGATACCGGCAACACCAGCGCCCGCATCACCAAGCTCTGGAAGCTGGTCTGCGGAGAGGAATGCGTGCCCGACATCACCGAACCCGACTATGTGACCGACGGAAAGATCATCTTGATCCGCCCGAAGATCACTGCTTTCCGAACCCTGCAGTTCTCTCTGACCAACGACCAGAAATGGCAAGCGGTCATGGCCGGCTTTGTTGACGGTCTGCCCGAGCTTGCCAATGCCGGTATTCTCGAGCCCGACAAGCTCAAAGCCGCCCTAGAGATCACCAGGGAGTACCAGCGGATCCTCAAGCGGACCACCACTGGTAAAAACCAGAAGCAGGGACAGCTTTCCGAAGCTACGGAAAAGCTCCTTGTTTCTCAGGGTTTGCTGTAACCACGAGCCGCCCGGTCCCATCCCCCGTCACCTGTCACCTGTCACTTGTACCTAGGTCGGACCCAGTGTCCAATAAGTATCGGGTGGATGGAGACCGGCGGTTATGTTGGTAAGCTTAATCTAGATATATAGAGCTGTTCCGCTTTCCTGCAATTCTCAGGCCGAAAGTTTCGATGAGCGATAATCTGTTCAGCTCAAGCTTCGGCGTTAACTTTCTAACCAATAGGAAAAGTTCAATGAGCAACCGAAACTCCAAAGTGTTTGTATTGGATGGTAGCCGTACCCCAATCGGTTCTTTCGGGCGCAGCCTCCGCTCAGTCGAGGTTGATCAGCTGGCGAAGCACGCCATGGTCAACGCGATTCGGCGAGCTGGTATCAACCCGGGCCAACTGGACGGAATCGTCCTTGGCCATGGCTATCAGTCCTCCTACACTCCCAATACTGCTCGGGTGGCAGCCCTTCTGGCTGACATCCCCGCTTCTGTCCCTGCCAAGACTATCCAGCGGCAGTGTGGCTCCGGCATGGAATCCGTCAACGAAGCCAGCGAGAAGATTCTGGTCGGCAACGCCGATCTGATGCTCGTCGGCGGCGCCGAGTCCATGTCCACCATCCCCTACATGCTCCCCGGCTCCTGGCGCTGGAAGGGCTTCATCGCCAACAAGTTCAAGATCGTGAAGATGGGGCCCCGTCCCATCCTGTTCGGCATGCTGGACAACGGTCTTGCCCCGATGAAGCTCCTGAAGGACACCAAGACCGTCTACATGGCCGGCACCGCACAGCGTCTGGCAGACACCTACGGCATCAGCCGTGAAGCTGCCGATGAGTACGCTCTGCGCTCGCAGATTCTCGCAGCCAAGGCTATCGAGAGCGGCCGCTTCGCCGAAGAGATCGATCCGATTCTCGTTCCGGGTCGCGGTTTCATGATCAACGACGAGCATCCGCGCAAGACCAGCGCCGAGAAGCTGGCTGCCCTCAAGGGTGTGCTCGGCACTCGCGACATCACCGCCGGCAACAGCTCCGGTATCAACGATGGTGCCTGCATGCTGGTCATCGCTTCGGACCGCAAAGTCGAAGAGCTGGGCAAGGAGCCCCTTGTTGAGCTGGTTGATTGGTCGGTTGTCGGCGTTGACCCGGACCAGATGGGTCTCGGTCCCGTTGCCGCCATCACCAAGCTGCTCGACAAGACCGGCATGACCCTCGACGATATCGATCTGATCGAAATCAACGAGGCTTTCTCGCACCAGTATCTGGCTTGCGAGAAGCTGCTCGGTCTCGACCGCGAAAAGGTCAACGTCAACGGCGGCGCCATCGCTCTGGGTCACCCCATCGGCGTAACCGGTGCCCGTCTCATTCTCACCCTCGGTCATGAGCTCAAGCGTCGCGGTCTCAAGCGCGGCATCGCTTCTCTCTGCATCGGCGGCGGTATGGGTATCGCCACGATGATCGAACGTCCGTGATTTTTCCAACCAGAGTTCTAGTACCAAGGAGCTAAAAGCTATGTCAAACGCGATAACGCTGAAAAAGCTTGATAGCGGGATTATGCTGGTCACGATCGACCTGCCGGGTAGCAAGATGAATCTGCTCTCCGAGTCGGTCTTGATCGAGCTCAACGACGCTATCGATCAGATTGAATCCGACACCTCGGTCCGAGGTGTCATCATTGCGTCCGGCAAGGAGGACAACTTCGGTGCCGGCGCCAACGTCGAAGAGATTCAGGCGCTTCAGAGCCAGCCGGCCGAGCGCATTTACGAAGCAGTCAAGAAAGGTCGGGCGATCTTCGCTCGTCTCGAGAAGCTCAATTCCATCGCTGCTGTCCACGGGATCTCCCTGGGCGGCTTCACGGAGTTGGGTCTTGCCTGCAAGTACCGCGTCGCCACCAGCGACGACAAGACCCAGATCGGTGTGCCCGAGATCATGTTGGGCTTCATCCCTGGCTGGGGCGGCACTGTGCGCCTGCCTCGCCTCATCGGTCTGGCCAACGCCTTCCCTCTCATCTCCACCGGCAAGCAGGTTCCGGCCAAGAAGGCCTGGAAGCTCGGCATGGTCGATGAGGTGGTCGATCGCGAGAAGCTCTTGAGCCGTGCCGAGGAGATTCTCCTCAGCGGTTCTCCGCGTCGCTACAAGCCTTCCATGAAGGAAGCTGCCACTCGCAGCTTCTTCGACGGCGTCGGCAAGGGGCTCTTCGCTTCCCTGGCCGCCAAGCAGGTCTATGCTGCCACTCGCGGCAAGATGCCTGCGCCGATGGAAGCGCTCAAAGTCTGCGTCAAGGCTGTCTCCGGCGACCGTGAAGCGGCATTCGAAGCCGAATCCCAGGCCTTCGCCCGTCTGGCTACCACCCAGGTTTCTCGCAACCTGGTCGCCATCTTCTTCGCTCAGACCGAGTCCAAGAAGATGCCCGAGGGTGCCAAGCCCGCCGTCAAGGTTCAGACCGTCGGTGTGCTGGGTGCAGGTGTGATGGGTGCCGGTATCGCCCAGTCTGCTGCCTACAAGGGCTTCAAGGTGATCCTCAAGGACATCAACCAGGAAGCTCTCGATAAGGGCATGGCTGCCATCGGCAAGCTCTTCGACGAGCTGGTCGAGCGCAAGAAGCTGAGCCGCTCCGATGCGGATGGCATGCTCGCCAACATCACGCCGACTCTTCACTACGAAGAAATGGCCGACTGCGACCTCGTTATCGAGGCTGTGGCAGAGGTCATGAAGGTGAAGAAGATCGTGCGCGGTGAGCTGGACAAGGCGATCAAGAAGCCCTATGTCTTCGCCACCAACACCTCCTCGCTCTCCGTCGGCGAAATGGCCGAAGGTCACGACGACGGCAAGGTGAAGGTCGATCCGGCTCGTCATCCCGAGCTGGTGGTCGGTATCCACTTCTTCAACCCGGTGCACAAGATGCCCCTGGTCGAGATCGTTCGCGGCAGCACCACGTCTGCCGAGGCTCTTGCCTGCGCCAAGGCGTTCGCGCTGAAGCTCGGCAAGACCACGGTCACCACCAATGATGCCCCTGGCTTTGTGGTCAACCGCATCCTGGCGCCCTACATGCTGGAAGCTATCCGCATGGCCCAGGAAGGCGTGCCCATGGCCGACATCGAAAAGGCGGCCAAGAATTTCGGCATCAAGATGGGTCCGTTCAATCTGCTCGATGAAGTCGGTCTCGACATCGCCGGGCATGTGATCGACACCCTCTATGGTGCACTCGGCGAGCGGATGGCCCGACCGGCAATCCTCGAAGACCTGGATGCTCTCAAGCTCCTGGGTCGCAAGGGTGGTCGTGGCTTCTTCCTCTACAAGCCGGACGGCAGCCGGGTCTCGGTCATGGAAGGCAAGGCATTCCGCAAGAAGAAGGTCTATGTCTTCAACCCGGATGTGCTGAGCGCCATCGCGAAGCGCACCGGTGTCAACAAGAAGACCGAAGGCGAAATTCAGGATCGTCTCTTCCTGGCGATGGTCGCGGAAGCGGCTCGCTGCATGGAGGAGAACGTGATCGATGATCCGGCTCAGCTGGATCTCGCCATGATCTTCGGCACCGGCTTCCCGCCCCATGTCGGCGGCGTGCTCAAGTGGGCTGACAGCACCGGCACCAAGCTGGTCTGCCAGAAGCTCGACTGGCTCTCGAAGGTCGCTGGTGCAAACTATGCGCCCTGCGAGCTGCTGCGCGACAAGGCTTCGACCAACGAGCCTTTCGTCGGCTGATGAAAGTCGAGGCTAGGTCGACCATAAGCTAAGACGTGATTACGGAAAGGGGGCACGGAACAAGAAACTAAAAAGTTTCGTGCCCCCCTTCTTTTTTCTCTTGTTTTTTTGTTTTTGTGTGTATACTATAGAGTGTCATAATAACACCACTAAAAAAATATGACTGAGAGCAATCCTTCATGATTGTCTCAGTCATATGTCAAAACTCATTTGTTCATGGTGACAGCGTCGATCAGAAGCTGCGGAAGGGAGACTCCAGCTCCGCTTCCAGAGCCTGGCTGATCACTCGCAGGCAGGTGACCCTGCTGTAGAGCTTATCTTCGGCCGGAACGATATGCCAGGGGGCATGTTCGCTGCCGGTCCAGTAGAAGAGCTTGTTGCCCCAGTTCGTGTACTTGCCCCAGTTCTTCCGTGCCACCACATCCGACTTCTTGTACTTCCAGGGCTTTTCAGCTTCACGCTTCTTGAAGCGCTCAAGCTGTTCATCCTTGGTGATGTCGAGCCAGATTTTGACGACGACGGAGCGGCTTCTGCGAAGCAGCCATTCCATGGTGCGGATTTCCGGATAGCAGTTGCGAACATGGGTGGTAGACGCGAGTTTCATCACCGGCACCACCAGAACATCTTCGGCCCAGCTCCGGTCAAAGACCCGAACTTGTCCGAATTCAGGCATCCGGTCACGCTCGAAGAAGCGCAGCATATAGGGCTGGTTCTTCTCTTCGTCCGACGGCTCTCCGACAGGAATGATGCGGAAGAGACGCCAGTCGTGGTCGAGGGCTTCGATGATCTTCTTGCTGGCACCAGTTTTTCCGGCGCCGTCGCGACCTTGAAGGGCGACGATCAGCGAGATGCGCTGTTCTTGCATACGACGAACGAGAAGATTGAGCCTCTCTTCTTCTTTCGAGATGGCTTTGGCATAGTCGCGCTTATCCATCTTGAAACTGTGGTCGACCAGGCTCAGATAGTCGGGAATCCTTGCGCCTTTCTGCCAGGGGCTGTCGAGCGAGGGAAAACAACGAGCGACCTTGATCACTCCGGAATCTTGCAATTCATAGTCGGAACATACTCCATCGGGAAGGAGTATTGGACTCTTGGATTTCGCCATGGGAATCTCCCTTGGTTCTTGAGGTTGTTCTGGAACAGCAGAAATAAAATGATTTATGAGAGGTTCAGTAGTAGAGATAACCCTCAGATAAGTAAAAGAGAAAAACACCAGAACAAACTGTCAGAGGATCTACTTCGAATTCAACTAAACGTATTAGAAAACCACCTCCTGATGACATCCCCGGGCCCGGATATCAAGATTATGGTTGGCTTTGAACTTGATCCCCCGGAACTCAAAAAGCTTCGCTCAATTGCACGAACCTGACCCCGGGCCGAACTTTTGATATTTCGTATTTTCCCCAGTGACCCCCGGCCGCTTTGATGGGAGTATTCAAGAGGGCAGGATTTTTTGGAGAGACTTACTATGGGTGGAGAAAGAGCAAGAGACGTTGTCCGCCAAGACATCGCTCAGGAAGGAGTTTACATAGCTCAGTTACTGGATGGAGAACAGATGCAGGAAGCCAACGAAAGGCTGCGCCGAGCGTCTTTTTCTATGAATCCGGAAGACTTTCATAAGCTGGTTACTGTAATAGACGATACCGAAAAGCCCCAGACCGGTGCTGATCTGGTACTCGATTCGCCTGATATGAATCGGCACAATCTCAGCCCAGGCAATCTCTATGATGGCACTTACAATCAGTTTCAGAATCAATCTCAACTCAGACATGGCAGAAATGGTCGTCACGATGACAACGCGACTCTTGTGAGCGTGCTTGCTCAGGATCGCAGCGGTCGCAACTTTCAGGCAAACGTAGCGATCATGAGATCTTCTGTAGATCCTCTTCAGGCAACTCCTTATAGAGAGTCCGCCTCGAACTTGAGACCTTCGATTCACTCCGGCGACATGGCTAGAGAAACAGGTGTTCGCCTGGCAGAGATGCTGGATGCCGGCTATCCTGAAGATGTGATAGAGCATCTCAGGCAGCAGAGCTTCGGCCCTAACTCGCCGGAGTTTATGCAGCAGGTTGTGGTGGCTGACGGCATAGAACAAAAGAACGTGGGAGCCGACATGTTCTTGACGCGTATCGCCGACAACGGAGACAACTACTTCAATCAGCGAGATCGCAGAAATGGCGGTCAATTCCAGAACCAGAGCCGTTATCAGCAAGATAGATACGGCAGCAGAAGTTATCCTATAAGCGAAACCGTGGTCAGCATCATTCAACCGACTTCCTTTGATCAGTCCGGCGGCGCCACTGCATTCCTTCGCTCTGACGTAGCCCTGATGAGAAGCAGCGTGCAGCCTCTCGATGCTGTTCTGACCGGTAAAGACTAAATAGACAAAGGTCTGATAGCTGGTTTTAACGGATCAACCGTCTTTCGTCGGGCATATCGCCAATCTTGATGGTGACAGGCAAAGTCTTTCCTGCCCGGACTACCTTTGCCTGCAGGCTATCACCCGGTTTGTGCCCGGTGACAGTTTTCTGGACATCCTGGCTGGAGCTCACTTCTTTGCCCTCGAGCTCGACTATCACATCTGCCGGTCTCAAACCGGACTTGTAAGCCGGACCGGTTTTTTGCAAACGGACTACGATAGAACCTTTTATGGAAGGGTCCATACCCAGCTGTTCAGCTAGCTGGGGAGTCAGATCCTGCATATAAATACCCAGATAAGGGTGCCCGACCCGACCTGTCTCGAGAAGTTCTTTGGCTATATCCTTTGCCATGGACATAGGAATTGCAAAGCCGATATTCTGAGCATACTGATTGATGGCTGTGTTGACTCCGACAACCTCTCCATGAATGTTGAGGAGAGGACCACCGGAATTGCCTGGATTAATGGCGGCGTCTGTCTGAATCAGGTGGACTGACTGACTGATTTTGCCCTCTAAAGACCGACCGAGGGCGCTGACTATACCAAGGGTAACGGTCTGTTCCAGACCCATGGGGCTGCCGATTGCAATTACCCAGTCTCCTGGTCTCAAGTCTTCGCTGTTACCAAGCTTTGCTACCGGCAGATCTTTGGCATCTATTTTTACCACTGCTATATCGGTGAGCTTGTCCCGACCCACCACTTTGCCCTGATAAGCTTTTTTGTCATGCATGGTGACGAGGATATCCTGGGCGTTGTCAACCACGTGGTTGTTGGTGAGGATATAGCCGTCAGACCGAATTACAAAGCCGGAGCCTGCCCCTTGTTGCTCCTGGACCTGGGGAAGGTTGAATATCATTCCAAATGGGGTGTAGGCCAGATTGTCGTTGAGAAGAACTCTGGAGCGAGTGTTGATGTTCACCACACTCTTTTCTGCTTCCGATGCGATGTCCGCAATGGTGTTCTCCTGCAGAGAGCCGCTGAAGACGTTCTTTTTGATGCTGGTTTCGACTTTGGGAAGTTCGGATACACTTTCGGCCGGCCAGAACTGATGTCCTGCCCAGAAGAGCAGGGCACCGAGTGCCATTCCGCCGAAGAGATAGAGAAAGTTGGCAGAGCCTTTTTGATTTCGTTTTCTGAACATTGCCTGTATATATCAAATTGTCCGACTGACTTACTTATAGCAAATATTTTCGCTCTTTATACCCGGGGCTGTTTGAAAGGTGAACTGTGCTGTAAAATTCAATTTCGAAGTAACACACTAAACAAGCGTTGAGATTGAGAGAATGACTACCGAATCGGCTACAGGCGTATCTATTAACGAATTCAACAAGTTGTCAAAAGGGTCGAAGCTTTTGCTTTGCTACATCCTTTACTACGGCTTGAGCGAGATCCAGTTAATGGTGCGGGATCCGGACTATAAAGAGCTGGTAAAGCTAGGTTGGTTCAAAGAAAAGCCCAGTTCGGTCAGCGGTGTAAAGGTTTTTGAAATACCTGATCAATTATTCGACGGCATTAGCAAACTTGCCGATGAAGCTCTCTCTATTTTCTCTCTTACGGACCTGGAAGACTATAAACTGTCTAAAAGAGCTTCTTATCCCTGGCTCTGGTAGAGTTGTTTGAGTGATATCATATATGGTGGCAAACAGGCGGTTTTGGGTTTTGTCGTCAAGATCAAGATGATGTATACTAAGACAAAATTCTTAAGGCCTTAATTCGAATTATCTGGAGAGACACGACAATGACACCGATCAGCACGGCAGACAAAGTAATGTTCGTACTGGGCATGGGTTTCTTATTCATAGTACTGGCTGCGGCTGCTCAACACTTCTCTCATATGTAGTTTGCATCGTTTTTTTGCAAGATCCATAGTTGACCGGTTCGCCATATCGAAAGCGGTTCTCGAAGGTATTGTCCACCCATGGTCGTTGTCAGTGGGTTCTGGGGCTCATCGCTTTTGTGGCTTCAGTTGATATCGGTTGATCTGCTTCGATTTTGTCTCCATATCTCAATTGCTAGTTGCGAAACCGGATTTATTCGGGTTTTATTTTCTTTGTAGAGAAGCTACATGGGCTTTTACAGGTTCCAAGTATCTTCTACTGGTCATGAAGTAAGTTGTTTCGTTGGCAGGCAGCGGCTAGGCTGGAAGCATCCTTTTCAATACCCAAGTCGGTGCGGTTTCCAAATCAAGCTCATTCTGACCTGACCTCCATCCTGTATACGAAAGAGTGCATGGTTCGCTATTTTGTCGAACGATGCGAAGGCACGCACCACAGGTGGTATTGATTGTTTTCGCCTGGAGCAGAACCCTCTCTCCGGCAAATTCCATTTGTTCGAAACAAGAATCAAAAACCTAGGAACAACAATAATGAAGAACCACAAGAAGTTCGGCATCCTGGTCGCCATGCTGTTCGCCGCTGTCTGTTTCAGCACGTCGGAGGCCCGCGCCGATCATCGGCACGGTCAAGCCACCTTTGGACTGACTTTGCCCAACCTCGGCGTCTATGTCGGTAACGGAGGGGTTTCGGTCGGCACCGGCGGTATCTACTTCGATACCCGCAGCTACAACCGCTCGCCCTATCAGTATCGGAGCTATCCCGGTCGTGGCTATCCCGGCTACGGATACCCTGGCTACAGCAATCCCTACGTCAACCCCTACTACGGTCGTCGTCCCACTCAGTACGTGCCGCCGGTGACTACCTATCCCCGTCCCTGCGACAACTACGACTACAGTCAGTATCAACGCCAGCAGCAAGACTACCGGCGTCAGCAGGAGGAACTCCGTCGAGCCCAGGAACGCTACCAGCGTGATCTGGAACGTATTCAGCGCCAGTACGGTTATCGTCGCTAGACCCGACCCGACTGAGAGCCGGATAGTAATCTTGATCTGACCTTTCTCAAGAACAGCCCGAAGGAGCGGGCTGTTCTCTTTTTTCTTCTTTTGTTTATACGATAAATAATAGTAGAAAATCGATAAAAAAGAAGGCTGTTGAAAACAGCCTGAAAGTCATGGTCATAAAGGTATTGTCCGCAGAAGGGTCAGTCATGCTTTTTCTTCTTCTTTCCAGAGGATTTTGAAGCTCTGGACAGAATCTTCTTGCACTTCTCTTTGTCGACTTCGCGGTATTTCTTTTTCTCGGGCAGTAAAACAGCTGCGGGTCCATGTTTGCACATACCGAGACATTTGGATGGGACCACCTCGATTTCGGTTTCCCTTAAGGAGACTTCTTTTTCGAGGTGCTCAAAAATCTTCAGACTGCCGTTTTTCGGGCAATGTTTGCCTCTCGTACAGACGAGCAGGCGATTTTTATCTTTGCTCATAGTTAAAAGCTTGTTTTTTGTTCTGGCACCGTAAATAGTGTCAACTTTTTTCGGGTCTTCGGTCGTCAGCCGTTGTTCTTTTGTTTTCTTTTCACCGGCATCCAGGTTCTTTTTCGATACGGAACTACTCCTAGAGCGGTGCCGGGCAGAAAGGCGATGGCGAAAATCGCAGCACCGGCCAAAAGAGAAATGCTGGCAGAAACCACCGTCGGAAAGATCAGGCTGAAGAGATAGACCATGGCGGTAGACGCAGCGATGAAGCCGAGATACTGAAGAATGCGACCGGTCTGAATCAATCCGAAGAAAGTTCGCATCAGCATCGTGAAGAAAATGCCGAGGACGAGACTACCCAGGGAGAGTCCACAGATGATGCCGACATTCTGAAAGAAGGAACCGGACAGAGAAACACCCAGGCTGAGAAGAGTTACGACTGCCGAAGAGATCGTGAAAAGGGCGAGCATTTTCAGAAAATGCATATAAGCGTTGCCGTGAGGAGTTTTGGGAAGCTTGAAACCTCTCATCGTCTTTTCCTGTTTTTTGGAGTTTCGAGTACGAGCCCGGAGGCTTGATCAAGCTGAGTTCAATAGTGATTTATGTGAGTATTTCGGGGCTCTATAAAGAAATCACTGGTTAAGAAATTGATTGAAACAACTACGCTTAGCATCTTCATGGTTGCTGAATCTTCGAATGTGTCGAGAAGAAAGCTTTTGTCTGTTTAAGCTGAACGAGAAATCGGAAGAATCTCCCAAAGTAGTGCAGTTCATAGGTTTTAAGCTGTTTGCTAGTTGAGTTAGCGCGCCTCTTACATCTTTGTTTCTTCGAGAAGGGCTTTTGTCAAAGTAAACTTTCTTCTTGCTGTTTCGCTTCAGAAAGTGGCTGGTTGCCTCGGAAAGGACCATTTATTGAGGCTGCCGACAGCTGCTACATCTTTGTTAACTCTGAATGAGCTGCTGTTTCTCTCCTGTTGAATCTGTTAGGCAGGGGTACTGCTTTTTAATTCTCAAAATTTTTGCAAAGTAAAGTCTGATTCAACACCAGGAATAAATCACAGAGTCACTAGAGGAGGTTTCGATGACCACCGCAGGACTTTATACCCTCGTGATTGTTGATATGCAGCCGAGCTTCAAAGCAAGTCGTGCGGTCGTATCTGCTGTCGAGGACGAGGTGCGTCGCGCTGTTTCTGCAAAAGCTTCTGTTGTGGTTCTTCAGTATCGCAATCGCGGTAGGACCCACCGACAGATTATGGATCTTCTCGAGGAGACCGGAGTTCGATATTCGGTCGCCTGGAAGGATAGGGACGACGGCTCTGATCATGTTGAGCGCATCTGTCTCGATAAGGGTTACGAGAGGTCGGTTTTTCGTCTTTGCGGTGTCAATACTCATGCCTGCGTGAAGCGTACAGCGGTCGGTCTGACCAGACGCTACGCCCGGGTTCGAATCGAGATAGCCACTGCCGCTTGCAACGGACCGTCTTCCAACAACTGGAAACGCTTTCCGCGTCATCGCAATATCCATCTCGATTTCGATTTGGAAAAAGCCGCTTGAACTTCACTTTCAATGGCAGAGGACCATAACTATGAGTGAAAAAACAGTCAAAATGGAAGTCGGTGCCACGGCGGAATATTCGCGCACTGTCACCGAGGACGATATCATCGCTTTTGCCGAAATTTCCGGCGACGACAATCCGGTTCATCTCGATGAAGAGTACGCCGCCGGCACGGTGTTCAAGGGACGAATCGCCCATGGCATTCTCTCTCTGTCTTTCATCTCTACGGTTCTCGGGACGAAGCTTCCCGGTCCGGGTTGCATTTATCTCGAGCAGAATTCTAAGTTCAAGAAGCCGGTCTATCCCGGTGACACGGTGACAGCAAAGGTGGAAGTGCTGGAGTATGATCCCAAGACAGGAAAAGCCAGCCTTGCCACCACCTGTCACAACCAGGATGGGGCGCTCTTGATCGAGGGATCCGCCCGGATTCTTTTCCGCCAGTAAGACGCGAGTAAGATAAGACTGGCTTTCGAGGGCGAGATCGGTAAATCCGATCTCGTTCTCTTTTTGTTTGTTATACTATAAGCCAAAGTAGAATCTGTTCGAAATTAGAAGACCCGGGAATTACCAGGGTCTTCTAGAAAGCGCAATATTAATCGAGTTCGAGGGAGAGTCAGCTACGTCGAACTTTGACGTGCTCTGCTCCGGTTACAGCAGCCCAGGCGCCTTTGTGAATGGCCAGGGCAACTTCGGGAGAAAGTTCGGTGCCGTTTTCTTTTGCTCTGGCGACCGCATCTTCCACCGCTTTCTGAGCGCGTGCATCAGCCTCTCGAACCACGGCTTCTGTGACTTCGATCATGGTCTTTGCCTCTTCTGCGTCAGGCTTTCACCGCGCGCAGAATGATTTTGTTGTCGGTATAGCTTACCGGCAGGTCGCCTTCGAATTTGATTTCGAATTCGAGCCGGGCAGCTTCGTCGGCGGAGCGGAAAGCATCGAGTACCAGGGGCTGTTGGTCGGCAGCCAGGCTGGCTTTGTCCATCCAGTCCTGGATCTCGTGGGTCTTCCGATAGTTCCGCGTCTTCTTGATTTTGAATCCTACTGAGCGCAGCATCTCGCGCCATTCAGATTCGTTGTAGGCCCTGACATGAGTCGGATCGCGCAGTTTCTCGACCTCGTTGATGAAACGATCGAGAGCTACATCTTCCGGAGAGAGGCTGTCTTCGAGCACGAAGACTCCCCGGGGACGAAGGACCCTGGCAATTTCGGCCACAGCCTTTTCGATGTCGAGAAAGTGATGGGGGGCGATGCGACAGGTGACGGCATCGAAGCTCTCGTCCTCGAAGGGAGAAAGGTCTTCGACGTCCATCACTCGAGCTTCCCCGTTTTCGATGCCCTTCTTTTCGAAGAGCTTCAGGGTTTGCTCGATCATCTCCGGAGCAAGGTCGATGGCAGTTACTCTTGCCACCGATGGTGCCACCATGGCTGCGGTATGTCCGGCCCCGGTGGCGATGTCCAGGACATGCCAGCGTCGGTTCGGCGTCAGCATGTTGAAGACGATTTCCAGGTCAGCGCCACTTGCATGGCCTGCGCTCAGGGCATAGTTCTCGGCATTCTTGCCGAATTGCCGGGAGACGTCTTCCTTTGTCGGTTTCATTATTCTTACCTTAGCGGATGCTTTTCTCTGGTGCTTAATTTTAGCAAGGGCAACACCAGATTTTTGATCAGGTACTGCTTCTCTGGCTCCGTCGAACACAAACACGGGTTGTCAACGGAGGGTTAAAGGTGAGAAAGCGCAAGAAAAGGGGCTTGCGCTTTCTCGAAGGGCCGGGCAGAGAGACGGCGAGTGAGCTCCATCTCTACACCCGGTTTCGCCTGGGGGCGAGAATCAGTCTTTCTTGTCCTCGCCGTCGCCTTGCGATGCCGTCGAGTCTTTCACGCCCCGCAGTAGCGGCAGGAGCACGAGACAGGACAGGGTCGCCAGGGCAGACACCCAGACCAGAGGGGTGAGGGTGTTGGCGAAAACATTGACGAAGAGCCAGGCGCCGAGGATGGCGGAAAGTTGGGCTGCGCCGTTTTTCACGGACATCAACACCGAGAAGGTGAAACCTTCCGCTTTCGGTGGGCAGACCTGGGCAGCCAGGGTCAGTACCGTCAGGGTCGCGACCATGCCGGTGGCGCCGAAGACGAGCGAGAGCCCGAGAGCAATCGGACCGGCGAGGTCACTGGGCTGCATCAGCGAGAGATAGGCGATGGTGCCGAGGAAGCCGGTGATGATGCTGAACACCAGCTGGAAGCGCAGGGTCTTGCGGGCGAAGTAGAAGCCATAGACCCAGGCGCCGATCACCGAGCCGACTGAGCCGACCGCACCGAGAGTTCCGATGAACTTCTGGGTGAAGCCGAGGTTGTCGGTCATGTGGTAATAGAACGGCGTTCCCAGGCTGGGGCTGAACTCCCAGAAGATGATGAAGAACATCACCGCCCAGAGTGTCGGATGACGAACCGACTGCCACAGACCTTGCACGGTCGAACCGAACTGGGCTCGGTCGAGCTTGACCTTGTCCTCCTTGAGCAGGAACCACACAGCCACTACAACAGCTGCGGGAGCAACCATGGTAATGACCGCCGCGATTCTGAGGGCGGATTCGGCGCCGAAAGAGTCGATCAGGAAGCCACCCAGAAGCGAGGTGCCAATCGCTGCGATGTTGAACCACAGCCACTGGGTCGCCTGGATGCGCTCGGTGATCTTGAATTGCTGACCTTTCTCGACCATGAGGGCATCGATGATCACATCGGATGCCGCGGTACCAATGGCGGTGAGGGTCATGGCCAGCACAATCTGGTTGGCGGCGGTGAGGCCGGTCAGCCAGAGGAAGGCCATGGCCGCCATGGTGTTCATGACGATCAGCCAGGATTTCCGACGGTATCCCAGAAGCGGGACGAAGTCGGAAATTAATCCGTACAACGGCTTGATCACCCACGGAATCGTGAGCACCGCCAGATAGTTGGTGGCCGCGTCAGCGCCAAAGCCGAGCACCTCTTTGAAGTAGAAGGTGAGCGGCTGGCTCATCAGGCCGGAGAACTGGGCGATACCTTGCGAGAAGTAGATGAAGCCGAAGAGAAACATGAGACCTTTCACCTGCGGTGAAAGTTTTGGAACTTTATCCAGGGACATTTTCGGAATCCCTTAGCAAGTTGGCATCGCGGCTCGTTATGTTCTATCTATGGCCAGAGGAGCTTGCTGTCGGGAGCCGACGTATTCTCCTAAGTCTCGATAGCCAACGGGGCGCGATGCGCAGGTGTTACGGTGTGCGGCTGGACCTGGAGAATTCCAGGTCCGGCGACGCCGTGCTGCGATGAAAGAAAACACCGCACTCGTTACTCTCCTTGAACTAGAGTGGAGGCTGGTGAGCCTAGATCTTGGTGATGGAGGCGTTGACGGTCTTGGTGCCGGTGAAGGCGCGCATGACCGGGCAACGTTCTGCCATTTTCTTGATACCGTCGAGCTCCTTGGCAGTCAGATTGCCCTTCACCTCGATTTCCTCGGTGTAGGTATCCTGTCCGCCTGAACCATTGCTGGTGAAGGAGACTTTGACGGTCAATTCCTGAATGTCCCACTTCTTCGAAGGGGCCATCATCAGAATTGTTTGAGCGGCACAGGCGCCAAGAGCGCCCAGCAGAAGCTCTTTGGGGTCCGGACCACCATCGGAGCCGCCCTTACTGGAAGGTTGGTCGGCGATGATGGTATGCGAACCCGCGGTAATCTCGAGTTGGTACTTGTGCCCGGGTTTGGGCTTAACTTCAACTTTTGCCATGTTGCCTCCTGCTATTTGCGAAGTCTGGAGTTGTACATAGCTGCAGGAAAGAACCCGCACCGGAGAGCCTCTTGTTTGAGGCTCTCCGGTCGGGCAGGGCCATCCGCCTCAGCCTGTTACCTGACTTGCAGCGAGCTGCGCAGGTCGTAGCCGAGAAGGTTGGTGTTCAGGTAGGTGACAGCTTTCGATGCTTCGCTGATCGAGTCGCTGCCGAGCACTACCCGGGTGTTGGCGTCGTAGCGGGTTATCGACACCGACAGGGGTTCCCCCGAGGCTCCGACCGTGATCGTTGTCTCGAGGACGAGACGCCGCATGCCGTCATAGACTGAGGCACCCACGATACGGTCGTTCTGGTCGACCATGTAGACCGTCCGGCCGGTAAAGATGTTATCTCTGCCGTCGAAGCGATCCACCTGGATGGTGCGGTTGGGGAAGTACTCGAAGACCAGTCCGTACTCCAGCCATTTGTTGGCGTCGTAGTACTGGTGGATGACCAGACGCTTGTTGGCGTCCCGGCCAACCAGAAGCAGGCCCTTGCAGCCGTCGCCGTAGCGCTCATAGTACTTCGCGATCCGGGGACGGACCGCGTTGTGGATAGCGCGGAAGGCGTAACCCGGCTCCTCGGTCAATTCCCGGAAGACTCCAGGCTGACAGGGAAGCGCGGGTACCACGACGACAGTGTCATCGTGAGCCGGCGGCTCCAGACGGAAGACCGGCGGCTCATCCTGCTTCACGGGCTTGTCGCAGTTCACCGGACAGACCGGCTGCTGGACCACGACCACGGGATTGGCAGGATTGTTGACGGTGACCTTCGGGCTGTTCATGGCGTAGAGGAACGCCAGGAGAGCGAAGAAGGCGATCAAGACAGCTGCTGCCGCCACGATCAGGGTGGTCCTGTCGAAACCCTTCTTGCCTTCTTCCACATCCGGCTTGGGACGCGGATTCGGGTTCGGGTTCGGATTCGGACCGGGCTGAGGTTCCGGCTTCTTGCAGGCGCAACCGCAGTCGCTGGCGCAGGCACAGCCCACACGGCAGTTCTCCCCACACCCGCAGGCGCAGGGTTCTCCGCCGCCGACCTGAGCATTGCGCACAGCCATGCTCACGGTCACTTCCAGCTCGCGCTCCTGGTCGTGCTCGCCGTCGGAGCAGTCACCTTCGCAGCTCGAGACATTCATGCGCGTGGTCGCCCGAGCAGACTTGTGCCCGGTGGTGGCGACCTTGCCCATTTTGCCGAGAACCGCTTCGGTGCTCATTTCGGCGAACTGACGCAGACGCTTCTGGTAGTGAGCTTCGGCGCTGTCCTCTTCGCTGTCGCCCTCGCTGTCAGCGTCGCCTTCGGCCGGAGTCTCCGTGTCGCCTTCACCGTCCACAACGGGGTCGGTGTCCGCTTCGGGCTCTGCCTCGGGCTCGGCTTCTGCTTCTGCTTCAGGCTCCGCATCGGCTTCCACCGGCGCGGTGAGAGCGGCGAGGAGTTCGAGCACCTTCGCTTCCAGCTCTTCGGGAGTGCCGGAGTTGTCGATGACCACGTCGGACTGCGCCGCCTTCTCTTCCTGAGTGGCGTGTTTGGCCATCAGGTCGCGAGCTTCTTGCTCGCTGACATCGTCACGGCTCATCAGACGCGGGATAAGGACAGCCTCATCCGCGACGACGCACCAGACGACATCGAACTGAGCCTTTCTGCCCTTTTCGTGAAGCAGCGGCAGCTCGACAGCCACCACGGGCTTGCCGGCATGTTCCGCCATGCGCTTCTCGATCAGGTTGAAGATGGGCTCGTGAATCAAAGCTTCGAGATCGCAGAGCGCCTGTTCGTCGCTGAAGACGATGGCGCCCAGCTTCTCGCGGTTGATCGGTCCACCTTCGACGTCCACGAGGTCGGCGCCGAAACGCTCGAGCACCGCATAGTAGACTTCGTTGGGACCGTTCAAAAACTCGTGACCGATTCCGTCCGCGTCGATGACGGGGACATCTTTCGATCGAAGAATGTTGCCGACCTGGGATTTGCCTGCCCCACGGGTGCCGGTGATGCCGATGAAAATGGTCTTCACCGTTCCCGCGTCAGGCTGATTCCCGGCCGCTTCAGAGAGATTTGCAGCCATTGCTGGGCTCCTTCTAAAGTTGGTTAAGAAGCTAAGAAAACGCCGGCTCGAAGCTTTCGAGTCGGCAGGGGTACTTTCATCCGCGTCTCTCGTAAGAGATGCTGTCTTGGTGCTGTGATGCGGGTGAAAGGGTCTTAGGCGATAAGCGTGGTTTTGGTTGTCAGGAAGTTAAAAGGGTACTTTCACAGTAGAAACTCTGAGATACCAATGTCAACTTAAGCGTTGAAAAGTTTCGGAGATCAGAACCAGTTAGCTTTTTGAAAAATCAGAATTTAAATCAGGAGAGTATTAAATTGGTTGTCGCGACAGTACTAACTACTAATAAAACATAGCTTCTATCATGACTTTTTAACTTATAGCGTAGTTTGCACAGGTGTCTTAGCTTCGCCTGTTTCTCGTTTCAGCTAATTAGTATTGATACGCGAAGTCTATCCAGCGGCACAGAAAGAAGATGATCAATATTGCTCCCAGCACAATCCAGAACCATTGGATGAATGTCAGTTGTTCAGGGTCTAGCATGATGTTTCTCTTCCGGGCTTGTTTATTAACGTCGAATTTGCGGCGGCAAATAACCTGCTCTGTTACTAGTATAATGTGGCGGTTTCCTAGCGTGTAAGCGATCAGCAAATAAAGGCGATCACAAAACGCTGCCAAGATAGAGAACGGGAGATAGGCATGAGCGATACACCTCGATTGATAGGTATCATCCTTTGCGAAAGAGTACTTCAAGATGTGCTCCGTGTGGATGCGGTATCTTGTATCAACATCTACAACGGCATCACGGCACAGTCTTTTCCGGCGGTAGTTCCGCTGGTATTTGCTTTCGCCCAGGTATCCGGCTCCCAGACAGGTTTTGAATATCAATTCAAGATAGCCGACGGCGGCGGCAACGTGGTGGCCATTTCGCCTCCTGCCAATGTAGAGCCGCTTCGCAATCAGTTTGTGACCCACAAAATAATCAGTGCTTTCAGTGGATTGACTTTCAATAGTGAAGGCACCTACGAAATCATTCTGGAGATCGCAGGCAAGCCTATCGGATCACTGCCTTTCCAGGTTGTCTTGCTTCAGCAAGCTCCCGCCCCTGTGAACTGATAACCGATTTAGTGGAATTTCAGGTCTCTGACCTGTCTTGCATCGGGGTAATAGCGTCTCAATAACTGGGCTACCGTGCTCATCTCTTTTTTCCTGCCCTCTTCCCGGGCGAGATCGTATTTAGTCCAGAGCGCCATCCAGTTGGATGGATTGAGCATTAGAGACTGATCCAGCATTAACACCGCTTTTGGTGTGTATTCGAGCTTGTGCTTTTTCTTGATTTTCTCCTGGTGCTCTTTATCAAGCAGCATCGTGGCAGCAATAGCATAGGGGTCGGATTGGGTTGGATCGGCTGTCATCGCTCTAGAAATTAGAGAGCTTGCATAGTCGAGATAATCTTCTGGTTTTTCCGAAAGGAAATATCTTGCCCAGGAAGCCAGAATTCTCGATTGGATGTCGGTTTTGTTGCTGACCATGGCCAGTTGAACGGCACGAGAGTAACTTTTGTTGATCTGTTCGCTGGTCAACTTTCCTGTTACGGCAGCCAGATAGGTAAATTCAGAAAGAATCTCGCCGGCGGCTCCATACTGTTTTCTGGTCAGGGCTCGGTCTTTCAATTTTTTGAGTTCGTTGAGGGCATTGGATCTATTTTCGTCACAGTAATAAGCTACCTTTATGGCATCAAGTCTCTTCAATAGTGCTTCTTCGGACCGCTGTTGTTTCGATTTCTCGAAGAGGATCTTCTGGTCGGCATAGTCTATGGTGATTCTGTAGCGACTGAGCAGTGGGTTGCCGATGATCGCCAGGTTTCCGCCAGATATCAGGCCAGGGCTGTTTTTGCCATTGCCCGGTGCTATAGAGAAAATCGGGTTTTTGATGGAAAGCTGTCCGATCTTGAGGTTCTTGAAGCGGATGGCGCCGGTTTTGACAACTTTTCCGTCTAGACCTTTGATGGAGCCTACCGGCAATATCGGCGTATCCGTCAATACATCTTTGACCAGGTGTTCGGAGACATGGTTGAAGGCGGCACCTGAATCGAGCAAAAAGGTCAGCTCCAGATTGTTGTCGAGAACACCGTCCACAGCCAGTCCCGATACGCCAAGGGATGGTTTTGTCTCTACGACTATGCCTTTATCGGTATCGAGTCTGGTATCGGGGCGTCTGAGTTCCAGTTTGCGCTCCGGATAATCTATCGTTAGCTGGAAGCGCTTCAGAAGATTGGCTCCGATCAATCCTGCCGGTTTGATTCTCAGGTTGGCTGCGAAGTTTTTGAGGGGAGCGACGGCCACCGAGATGTCGTTAATGGTGAGGTCTCCCAGTCTAACCGAATCCAGATTCATGAATTGCATTTTCATCGCCCCGGAGCCGGTGGTGATGTTGAAGTCTCCGGAATCTCTTATTCCAAGGGACTTAGCTACTTCTGAGTCGATAATCGACTGGGTGGCCCCGGTGTCGATCAAAAATGTGAGCTCTTTTTCTCCATTTACTTTTGCCTTGATCAAGATCTCGTTGGCGACCAGCTTGAAGGGTATCAGTACTGGACCGGAGAGCAATCTCTCAGGAATTTCCTGGGCCGGCAGCTTGAAAATATCGTCCGAAACGGCAGAGGTTAGATCGTATTTCTGAATTTGAAAGTCGCTGACCTTTTTTTGGTCCGAGTATTCTATTAACCGATACGGTGTTCTGGTGCCTTCCAGCTCTTTGTAGTCTGCGTATTCATAGGCTTTTACACAGTTGACTCCTTGCTCGGTATCAGTGCCTGTGTATTCGGTTCTGGCGACAAGATGGGTCCTGGGATCTATGTAGAGAACTGAATCCTTGCCATCATCTGCGGTGACTATGAGAGTTAGATATTTTTTGCCTCTTAGCTTTTTTGTCTCGCCTTTTTTAATGGCACGATCTGGCTCTTGCAGGTTCTCTAGAAGCAGCAGTCCGTGTAGCTGGTCTTCAAGGATGCGTTGCGAAGTGATGCGGTCGGTCGGCATGGCGTGATTGCCTTGCTGGGTCCAGCATGACTGGCCGTCAAAGCAGGTTATAACGGTCTGACCCATGAAGTTCGATTTCAGATATTGTTTTTTGCCTTTTGAAATCAGCATGCAGTCCAATTTGTTTGAAGAGCCTGATATCGAAGAGATCTGCTCCAGGATGCCCTGGGCGTGATAGCCTTTTTCGTTCAAGCCGACAATGTTTTCGAGACCGCCGTGGGCTTTCACCACTTTGAGTGCCAGAGCCCTGGCTTCTTTGTTCTCTTTCGAGCCGGGCGCGATGACGTTTAAGTGTTCTGCGGTATTAAGTGCGGCGACGGGCAGAGGCGCTGCGAGGAGAGAGCCTGAAAGAAAAGAAGCCAGTACCAGTAATTTAATATGCATAAACAGGGTTGCCGGGGACATTGTAGAATTAGTATTTTCCGTTATTGGCCGTGAACTACAAGACGAGGTCTCTCATGAAGATTTCATCTAAGCTGTCCGGAGAGATTCGCATCGCCCGCAGCAAAAGTGATGTGAGGAGCTGGTACGACTCTGTCCGCTCTGAGTTTCCCGGATCTGTCATCGGTTTTGTGCCGACCATGGGTGCTCTTCACAAAGGTCATGAAACCTTAATAGAATCAGCTTCGACCAGATGCGATCGAGTGGTCGTCTCGATTTTTGTCAATCCCACCCAGTTCGGACCGGGAGAGGATCTCGATAAATATCCCAGGACTTTCGAAGCGGATCTGGAGATTTGTAAAAGACACGGGGTTGATCTGGTTTTCAGTCCGGAGCCGGCGGAGCTTTATCAAACCGGCACAGAAGCGCTGACCGTTATTGAACCGCCCCGAGAGCTGATTGAGCGTCTGTGTGGATTAAGTAGACCCGGTCATTTTTGCGGTGTTGCCACTGTGGTAGCCAAACTTTTCAACATAGTTCGACCGGATAAAGCTTATTTTGGTGAGAAAGACTTTCAGCAATTGCAGGTTGTCAAAAGGATGGTTCGGGATCTGGATATCCCTGTAGAGATTGTTCCGGTGCCGACCGTACGCGATCACGATGGGCTGGCTCTTAGTTCTAGAAATGCCTATCTTTCTGAAGAACAACGTGCAATAGCCCCGCGTTTGCAAGCTGGTCTGGTTCGAATCGGTGAGCTTGTGAGGGGCCAGGAGAAGCTGGCTCTGTCAGAGGCGATCGATCTTGTTAGGGTCGATCTTTCTGAAAATGGCGGATTCAATATTGATTATCTCGAGGTTTGTGACTGTGACACCCTCGAGCCCCTTGTTGAAGCCCCGGCTGATCGCAAAATTGTCATTTTGATAGCGGCGAAGCTGGGCGCTGTCCGCTTGATAGATAACCTGGTGGTTTAGGATTTAGAAAATCAGGCTCTCTTTCAACTCTTCGCCGGTGCGATTCAAGCGGCTGTTTTTTTCTTCGGTTTGCATAGACTGAGCAAGGTTGTTCGGTTTTGTAGCATCTGCTAGGAATATTCTGGCGAACTCGCCGTTTTCGATGCGCTCCAGGGCGGTATCCAGCCTGTTGCGGGTGCGGCTGTCGATCAACTCTGGTCCGGTCATATAGGCACCATATCTGGCTGTATTTGAGATAGCGCTGCGCATGCCGTCGAGACCGCGGTCGAAGAGCAGGTCGGCTATCAGTTTTACTTCTTTCAGGCACGAGATATAGGCAAGTTCAGGCTGGTAGCCGTTTTTGACAAGGGTATCGAAACTGGATTTGATCAATTCGGGAATGCCGCCGCAGAGAACGGCTTGTTCGCAGAATAGATCGACTACGGTCTCTTCCTGGAAGCTGGTCTCGATTACTCCGGCACGGGTACTGCCTATGCCATCGGCATAGGCAAGCGCTTTTTCGCGGGCCTGACCAGAGCTGTTTTGTTCTACTGCAACAAGGGCCGGTAAGCCTTTGTGGGCCAGGAAAAGGCTGCGCACCTGGTGTCCCGGTCCTGTAGGGGCGACCATGATGATGTCGGCAGTTTTCGGAAGAGTTACGGTTTTGTAATTGATGGCGAAGCCATGGGCGAAAAGATAGGTGGCATCAGGTTTTGCATGCGGCTTTATAGATTCGTAATACACTTTTGGTATCTGTTCATCCGGTAAAGTCAGCACAATCAACTCGGATTGTTCGGTAGCATTTTCGATTGAAAATGTGGCGAATCCGTCTGTTGATGCTTTTTCGTTAGATGCGCCATCGGCCCTTGCTCCGACAATAACTGAAAAACCGCTGTCGCGGAGATTGAGAGCATGGGCTCGTCCCTGGTTGCCATAGCCGATAACAGCGATGGTCTTGTCTTTCAAGATGTCCCTGTTGGCGCAATCTTCGTAGAGAATCGTGGCCATATCACACATACACTCCGGTCTATTTAAAGAAAATGAAATTTTTTAGAGACTGCCTGCGAAAGTATATTCTTAAAAGATCCGGTGGTCGTAGCATCCTATATAGTGTCTTCATTTTTCTTAAAATGGTGATTATATCTAAGGTTAAACCTTGCGGAAAGGGCTTGTTTTACCGGTTCAAGAAGTCTATTCTGGATAAGTCGTTCGTCCATCTACATCACTAATTGCCCGTGCTCATGCCCGTGTAAATAGGATGGCGTTCCTAGATCCAGGGGGCTTTCTTGGTTAATACTAGTCCTTTAGTCCAGGGTACTCAGTCATTTGTAAGCTCCCGGTCCCCAGCGCTTTCCGGAGAGTTTTCGAATAATCGCCAGCGAATCAGCATTATCGGTGATGGCGTTGAAAGTCTTGCCGTCGCGAATTTAATAAGCGACGAAACCATTGATGTATGCCCGATTGATTCTCCTGAAGCCGGATTTTATTATGGTGTACACAGCTTCGAAATCAGGCAGCGAAATGCCAGCGTTTGTTTTTATCGCGGTTCTATATCAGCAGAGATAATCTGTGACGATATCTCAGTTGCAGTCAGGAACTCGAGAGCAATTTTTGTTTGTGCCGGTGCCACTGGATATAGTGATATTGCGGCTGCGGTCGCTCCGCATCTCGAAAATGGTCAGGTGATCTGTCTGGTCAACTCTCCTCTGGGTGGGGCTTTGCAGTTTCAGAGTGAACTGCGCAAGCTTGATTCAAAAGCCCAGGTAAGCCTGATTGAAATAGGCCGAATTTTTGATTCAATTCTGGTCGAGTCAGGAGTTATGCTGATTTCCGGTTTGCGCAAAAGAATACCTGTTTGTGGTATTACCCGTAATGATACTCGCAAAGGTTTGAGTATTATCCAGAGTCTGGTGGACGAGACTGTTCCTTCCTCCAACGTGATTGAGCGTGGTTTAACCGACGTCGAGCGTCTGCTCCGACCGATACTGGCCCTTGCCGCTCTAATGGGCTCGAAACAAAACGTTGAACTGACAGTGAACGATTATGTGCTCAATATGGTCGAAGCGGTAGAAACAGAAGTCCAGTCCCTGGCAGCGGTTTATGGTTCCACTGCTCCCGGATTTTTGAAGTCTGTCCAGGATTTCATGAATGTCGGCGATATAGCCTCGGAGTCTCCTTTCGAAACCCTTGAACTGGCTCTGGTTTCTCTCGGAAAAGTCGTGCTCGGGGAAGCGGATATCAGCAACGAAACATTTTTGAGTGTTCTCGAAGAAGACGTCAAAGAGATTTATGCTCTCTTGTCCGACCTGGGTACCCATGCTCATCTGCCGGTGCCAACCATCGATTCCATCGTCGATCTCTCGGCTGCTCTTCTGAAGAAGAATGTCCGAGATGAGGGAAGGTCGGTTTCGGCTATGGGCCTGGTCGGCTTCGATAGCCGCGAAATCATGGATCTTGTCAATAACTGACGCTAGGTTCGAAAAGGATAACAATTCACTGTTTTAGCGGCGCTAGGCAGATTTTTGGCTGTAGCCAAGAGGGTGTGCCTGGTGAATTCTGTTGGGTTTGAATTGGATGTCATGAAGAAGGGCTTGTTTGGCTCGTTTTTATTGCGGTAATTGCTTCGCTTTACTTCTTTTATTTATTGTTGAGTGTCTTTCCTTGATTTCATAAACACGTCTTAGTGCTTATTTCTCTATAACTCCTAGTCTTTCTCGAACTCCCCATGCCGGTGCGTTGAACACCCTGGTTCAGGCCGGAGCGCATTAGGGTTTGGTTTGACTTGGTCTTTTGTGTTTTGTCACGTCGACTCCAGTAAGAAGTTGTCCCGGAGTCTGTGCTGTTATGTGCCACCTGACAACTAATAAAACACCTAAGGAATCCCATGGGTAAATTCACTTCCGCGAACTACCCTGAACTCCTCGGAGTTACAGCGGTATGTCAGATTTCTGACGAAGAGATCTGGCAGAATTTACTCTCCCCCATTACCAGGGCACTTCTCGGACCAGTAGTTCGAGTAAGACCACCGGTGGTGCTGGAGACTGTTGAAGGTCTCTTCCCGGGCGATCAGGCAACCAACCTGAACGACCACAAGCTCTACGGTGGGAGAGATGGTTTTGTCAGAAACCCCTATGTCTGCAACGTGTACGACATGGCCAATGGACTTGTTGTGATCAAGCGGGACGGCGTCAAATTCGAAGTCTTCTGCTGGTACGGCAATGTCCAGAAGGGCAGCGGGGAGATGATTTTTAAGGCGGCTCTGCGAGACAGACGCTATGACGGAAGCGCTCGAGCGAACGATTCTGCTTTGCTCGACTATCCTTACAGCGACCCTGTTTTCCACCAGCCTCTGAGCCAGGAGCTCAAGTCGGTGGAGCTCTCTATCTACGCCTATCTGCCCGGCACCCGCATCAGTCAGGTTGCCGGCGATACGGAGTATGAGCGCTTCGTGCAGCAGCCCTTCAAGTTTATTCGGGATCCCGATCAGTTCCTCAAGAATTTCGACAAAGCATGGAAGTCCAATCGGGCGCCGGGGCAGTATGCTGTTCCGATCCATGATGTGTCCGGCTATGTTCTGCGCGGCTTCAAGAAGCTGGCCAGAAAAGCCGGTTATGACCTGCTCGAGATGGCTCCCAGCCACTATCACGTGGCTCGCTGGGGTATCCAGGGCGGTTATCGATTTTCTTACAGGGTCCAGGAGAACGCCTTCGATGCCATCAAGGACGGTATCGATCGCCTGAAGCGCCGCGGTATTGTTTTGAGCCGTGTGCAGCAGTCCTGGGTTCCGGTCCTCCAGAGCCTCCCCGAGGACAAGATCCCGGAGAATCTCAGTCTTGGTGGTCCGGTCTGGCCGCAGAACAACATCGATGACCAATGTCTCTGGCTCTACAAGCCTGTGAGCTGCAAAGCCCACGGCTTCGTGCCCGAAGGCTATGAGATCGATCTGTCTGCCAAATCGGGTTCGGTGCTTGATCTCGGTGATTGAGCCCGACCGCCTCTGTGTATTACGTGCAGACCCAAATTTTTTGCCTAGCAATGTGGAGACGTAGAAGCTCCACAGTCTTTTCAGCAAGGAGATAATGGAATGTCGAACAACGACCATTTCAAAGAATCAAACATTCCTGAGCTCCTCGGTTTCACTCCTGTTTCCATGGTCTCTGACCGGGAGATCTGGGAGCACCTCGTTACGCCTCAAGTGAAGGCGATGCTTGGTGATATCGTCAGCCGTGAAGTCACGGTGAGAGAAAGGACCGAGGGCGATTTTCCAGGGGACGAAGTTTCGAATCTCAATGACCACCAGCTCTTTGGTGGTCTGAAGGGGTTTGTCCGTTTCCCGTTCATCAATACCTTCATCAAGACCAAGTACGGTGCGCTGATCATCAAGCGTGACGGCGTCAAGTTCAAGGTCTTTGCCTGGTATGGCAAGCCCGGCGCCACCAAGATGGAGCTGATCTTCAAGGTCGCTCTTCGTGACCGGCGCTATGATGGCACCAAGCGTGCCAACGACACCGCCCTGCTCGATTTCGAGTACGATGATCCCGAGCTCAACCGTGTCCTCGAACTCGAGGGCATGCCCGAGCACTCGAAGTCGGTGGAGCTCTCCGTTTACGGCTACCTTCCCGGCTCTCTGATTGTCGATGCCACAGGCGACCAGGAGATGAATGATTTCGTCGCCAGCCCCTTCCGCTTCGTCGACCAGCCCGAGAAGTTCCTGGAGCTTTTCAATCGTGCCTGGAAGAGCGCGCGCAGTCCCGGTCAAACCGGCAGTGCCGTGCCCGATGTGGCGCGTCTGGTTCCGACCGCGGTGGAGCGTTTTGCCGTCAATCAGGGTTACGACTATATCGAGAACGCCTCGAGCCACTATCATGTGGCACGCTGGGCTGAATCGATCGGTTATCGCTACACCTGCGAAGAGCAGGATGCGGCTATCAAGGCTCTGACCGAAGGGATCAAGCGTCTCAAAGATTCTGGTCAGAAGTTTCAGCGTCATCAGGAATCCTGGGTCTGTGTGCTTCAGCACCTGCCTCGCAAATTCATTCCCGATGAGCTCTATCTCGGCGGTGCTCGCTGGCCCCAGGACAACATCGGCCAACAGAACCTCTGGATGTACAAGCCACTTTCTGAGCGTGCCATCGAGGCAGCGAAGAAGGCGGGCAAGATCCAGCAGCGTAAATGTGGCTCTGGTGCCAAGCAGATCGCCTCGAAAAAGGGATGACCCCAATGGCCGCCAAAGCCATAGAGCTCCTCCAGGTCCTCGGTTTTCTTGGACTCTGGATGGGGCTTACTGTTCTATTCTTCCTGCTGATCACCTACCCGGTGTGGAGCAAGAAGCTGTTTAAGAAGAAGGACGGTTAACCTGTCCTACCAGGAAAAGGGAGCAGCCGGTCTAGGCCTGTTGCTCCCTTTTCGTTTTTTTGTCGCAAACACTATATAAGATAGTGAATAGTGAAAAAATGAAAAAATCCGCGAACTGCAGTGTGTTTACATCAATACTGTCAGAAGGATTTGCCAGGAACAGGAGGTAGTTTCCCTGTTCCTGGCTGATCAAAAATCTCAGTGCTGCCAGGTGTACTGACGCATCACCTTTTCGGCGGCGCTGATATGGCTGTAGGCCTGGCTGTAATTCCTGGCCATGAGAGCCTTGTTCGCTTTTTCAATCGAAGCGGTGGCGGCTCGGACGTGGTAGATTTCCAGACCCGGCAAGAGTCTTGCTTTCACCTGCTCACAGATGACCCGGGCTTTCTGCCAGTCGGACAGTGCGCCGGCGAAAATCCAGTGAAGCATGTAGCGGGCGTTGTTGAGCGCCGTGGCCGAGAGTTCGACTCGTGTCTGGGGCGATAGAACCTCAGCCTGGTCGGCGCCAATCAGGCGATTTGCCCGGCCGGAAATATCCCAGAGATGGTCGAGGAACTCGTTCAACTCTTCGGCGCTGGCATAAGAGCGCTCGGTCGTGCTTCTGGCAAGAGAGCGTTCGAGCAGCTTGCATTCAGCCAGCAGAATGCGATGGCCGGCGTTCTGCGAATCGAGCTTGACCAGTCCGTCCACGGCTGAGCGCAGAGTCTCGATCTGAGTCTTTTGCCACCGCCCGCGGTTTGCCGCTTTCATGGTAGAGACGATGAGCTGTTTCACGGAGCCGGCAATTACGGAGGCAAGTGCCTTCTTCGCATCTTCTTTCAGCGGATTGTCCGCTTCGTCACCGACCAGAGACAGTTCAGCCAGCTGGTCGATCCAGATAAGAGCGGCCGCATAATCTTCTGCTTCGAGCAAGCTGCGCACCCTGGTCTGAATGAAATCCAGATCTCGGTTGGGGTTGGTCGTAGTCATGATTTCCTCCGATAGCTGAGGTTTTTAGATTGCTGAGATCAATCTTTTGGAAGCTCTCGAGCCGGCATCAGCCTGGGTCCATCGAGATGGAACGAAGCCAGATTTCCGATAATCAGAGCGATGGTCGGTGCCAGGACGAAGCTTGACCAGGCAAGGCTTCCGAAACCCAGAAAAAGACCGGTGGAGAGAACCAGGGCGAAAGCCATGCAAGCGAGCAAGAGCCCGGTGTGTTTTCTGCGGCTGATCCGGTCACCCCGGGTATAGACGAGGGCTCGTGCTCCGTTGAAGAAGCCGATGGTTTTGGCTGTGAGATAGCTCAAAACGATGAACCCTGCGAAAAAGAAAGCTACGAAAAGAGCCAGGTTGGCCAATACAATTACGGCCGGGTGCATGAGAACTCCTTACTCTAGCGTTGCATCGGTAAGATAGGATTGCTGTCAAAC
The DNA here is from genome assembly GCA_020634035.1 of Candidatus Obscuribacterales bacterium. Taxonomy (GTDB): domain Bacteria; phylum Cyanobacteriota; class Vampirovibrionia; order Obscuribacterales; family Obscuribacteraceae; genus RI-106. The sequence goes on from JACKCM010000001.1 coordinate 628,877, forward strand.
TTTAGGAATCAGAGCTGTTTTTGCTGGAGTTTTAAAATCCTGAAACAGATTGAGAAGGGGATAACATTGTCTAGCAAAGTATTCGGTTCTCTTTCTATGAGCAGGCGATGAAGATATATCTCGTTTCTCTATTGCTCTTTGTTACGAGGTGGGCGGGCACCCGACAGGTTCTTCTTTTGCGAACCGGTAGAGCTAATCTAAAGGAAAGCTTGAGAACTAATGTTCAGGGTTCAAGTTCTTGAGTCGAAACATAGCCGTCTCGATTGCTGTCGTGTCTTTTTATCCAGTGCCAGAGAAAAGGAGTTTCATTCTGGGAGATATAAGAATTGCGGTCTGTATCGAGAACGTCAAAATTGGCCAGGATCCAGATTTTCGGCAGGGGTAGTTTTTTCTTGTCGATACCGCCGGGTTTCATGCTTACTTCCGATTGACTGACATAGGTATCGCCATTGATATCGAATCTATTGAGCCATCGCCACAGACGACCGGCTTCCTGGCTGGAAATATAGCCGTTTCGATCCCGGTCGAAATAGGCGAAATTGACTCTTACCCAGGCCCGGGGAAAGTTGTATCTAAACATCTTCAGTTTTCTGGCCTGTTTTTTGTCTTTGCTTGCCTGGTTGCTAATGGCAGGCGGTGTCGGAGGGGCATGGACGGCAGTTGGTCTTTGTGGAGGAGGTGTCGGTTTTTTCACCGGCGGTACGGCAAGGGCTACTGTTCTAGCGGGTGATGGAGAAACCGGCTTTTGAACCGGTTTTGGAATTAGCTTTGCAACAGAACTGGCTGTCGGCTTTATTTCTGCTTTCGGTTTTGGCTTTGGTTTCGGCTTCAGTTCAGCTTTTGGTTCTACTTTTGCTTTTGTTTTTTCAACCGGTTTTTCTGGTGGCTTCTCGATACTTTTTTCCGGATCGGCTGAAGCCAGAACTTTGGTCTCTTTCAATACCGTATCGCTGCCAGACTTCTGACCAAGTAAAACAGTGCCGCCATAAACACAGAGCGCCACCACCGGTAATGCTGCCGCCAGGGCGAAAGCTCTTCTGCTTTTGCGAGAATAGCCTTTGACTTTATAGACAGCCGTATTAGATTGGTTGGCGATAGTCCAAAGTTTTTTAGAAAGTTCCGTTACCGAATCGATTCTGTTTTGCGGTGAAATGGCCAGACATTTATCTACCAGAAGACGAGCGAAAGCGCCAGGGACCTGATGTTTCTCAAGATTTTCGAGAATCTTGTTTCGGTCCATATTGATATGGTTGAGAATCACTTTGACCGAATTCTCTGCCTGAAAGGGAGATTCTCCTGTAAGGGCTTCGCAGGCCAGGCAGGCAAGAGAGTAGATGTCGGATCTCGAGTCCACCGCTTCGCCCTGGCATTGCTCCGGGCTCATATATAGCGGACTGCCGATTACGTCTCCTGTCTGGGTGAGCTTTGTCTTCTCTTCCAGACCTTCGCTGTTCAACTGCTTGCTGATGCCCAGATCGAGAATCTTGGCGTGTTCCATGCCGGTTTTGCTACGGGTTATGATCACGTTCGATGGTTTCAGATCACGGTGAATCACACCACGATGATGGGCGTAAGACAAACCTTCGCAGATTTGAATAATCAGATTGAGCGCCCGGCGCCAGTCTAGATGCCCTTCTCTTTCTATCAGCTCTTCCAGAGAGATGCCGTCCACATATTCCATCACCAGATAGGGTTTTCCTTCTGGTGTACTGCTGTATCCCATCACCTGAATTATGTTCGGATGGCTGAGACTCGAGGCGGTCAGTGCTTCTTTCTTGAGTCGACTTACACAGGTCTTGTCCCGGGCATATTCATCTCGCAAAAGTTTGACAGCCAGGAGTCCTTCGTGACCTTCCTCCCTGACCCGGTAGATTTCACCCATGCCGCCGATGCCAATCGGGTCGGTGATTTTGTATCGACTGCCAAGCATCGGAAAACCGTTTTCGTCCAGACCTGCTCGGTCCGGCTTTTCGTATTCGGCGGTTCGTTTACTGGCTCTATTTCGATTGACCTTTGGATTGAGGACCTCGCCTGATGCGGCTACAGCACAGGTGCAGTAACCTGAGCTGAAAATCCATGAGGTCATGGAGCCTTTTCTGGATGATTTTATCGGTCTTCTGCAAGTTGAACATATATCGATATCACCCGAAGTTTCCGGTTTGACATCAGACATGATTCAGTCCTCTTCTAGAGGTCGTGCAGGGAGATCTCACTGGAGACTTTATCCAGTTCCTGGCTGGATTTTATACCAACGGCGCTGGTCTCTTTATCGCCTTCGGGCAGAGAGCTGTCTGCGTAATGGGCACAGATAATGGTGACATTGTCCGGGGCTCCCCGGGCAAGGGTTTCGCTGAGCAGATCTTCGCAAGCCTCTTTGACAGTGTCGCAAGCCCCTACTATTTCGGCGATTTCTGCGTCATCCACCACTCCAGAAAGACCATCACTGGAAAGTATCAGCCAGTCGCCCGGTTTTACCGAAGTGGGCGTGTTGTCGATTTCGACCTTTTTCTTGTGACCGACACAGCGGGTAAGATAGTGCTTGAACGGACTGTTTTTGACCTGCTCTTCGGTCATCTTGCCCTGGGCGACCATCTCCATGACCACCGAATGGTCCATGGTCAGGACAATAGTTTTTCCGTCTCTGACTAGATAAGCGCGAGAGTCTCCGACATGGGCGATCTGCAACTCTCCGTCTTCAGATTGCACCACGGCTACGACGGTGGTGCCCATATCACGAGCTTCGGGGTCAACGGCGGCGGCTTCGAATACTCTTGTGTTGGCTTCAGCCACGGCCGAAACCAGCCAGCGTTGCAGCTCTTTCTGGCCAAGACCGTCGATGGACAGAGTCTCGAGACTATTTTTCATTGATTCGACAACCAGCCGGCTGGCTTTGCTTCCGCCTTGCATGCCGCCCATGCCGTCAGCCACGACGAGTACCCGATGGTCCTCACTCATGAAAAAATTGTCCTGGTTCTCCTCACGTTTTAGACCTGGGTCTGTGACAGCGGCTACCTGCCACGTGATTTTCGTCATCTCGATTACTCCCGATAAGCTCAGATCAAACATTCAAGGGCTTATGCGCAGTCATATAGATAGCATAAGGGATCTATACCCATATAAATGCTCTGTCTACACAGTTTAATTGAAGCTTTTTGCTAATGACATCGAAGCGCTCGAATTTTATCTTCCATGCCGCATCCCTTGACTATTTGAGGGTGTTCAAGCGTAGTAAGGAATTGCGCCAAATTCTCTAAGTGTTAAGAGACATAGTTTTACATTGAGCGATGGAATGAGGACATTTGTCGGTGCAAGAATGATCTTGCCAATACCGTTTCTTTCAGAATTTTTGCAGGCTCAAAAGAGAGTTCATCACCAGACAGAAGAATCCATGCCGACAGTGTGGTCGTTTTGGAAAGTCTTTTGATGAACCATCAATATCAATAGTATCTAGAAAAGGAGATGGCCATGTCGCGGCAAATCCTTCGATACGGCTCGTTTCTATTTGCTCTGGTCATTATGGCAGTGCTTGTCATATCCTGGAGTTTCAGCTCGCCTGAGGGCAAGCCTGATGTCTTTCCTCAAAAATTGAGTGAACGTCTCAACCTTCCTGGTTATGGCGATCCAAGAGAAGTCAGCAAGGTTTTCTACAAGGCTGATGGCTTTACCCCAGACCATGCCGAAGTCTCTTTTCGCAATGGCGAAACCGGCACCGTTGTCTTTCGTCCGGATTTCACCGTCAGTGAATATCGGGTTTTTTATGCCGATGATACAGGCGGACCTGTGCTGAAGGCATTTGTTGCTATCGACCGGGACGGCAAGTCGGTTCTGGAAGAGAGGCGCTATCGTGAAGACGGCAGTCTCTTTGCCCATGGTGCCAGGCTTGCCTCCGGCGACTACGAAATCTTTCACTTCGCCAAAGATGGTATCACCCGCAGCGAGCGGCATCAATATCGCCAGTCAGGAACACTTTTCGCTCACGATGGGTATTACCCGGACGGTAAAGTTGCTTTCGAAAAAGTGATCAAGAATGTTATCGAGAGCAAAGAGACAAGGTATTATCCTGACGGCAAAAAATCTTATGAGATGGCGATCTACGGCAACACTGTCGACGGCTCCACCTGGTACGAGAGTGGTGTGTTGAAGACTCGTATTAAAAAATACACCTCCTGGGAGAACTATAGCTCTCTATCCAACGTCAAGGTCGAGTATTACAAGCCCGATGGCGTCCTGGAGCAAGAGCGGGTGTTTCGGTATGACGGAATCAGCGTTCATCTCAATATTGCCGGTGGTGGCAGTAAAGTCACCCAGACATGGAAGATGATCGACCTGAAAAAGGAAGTCGAACATCGCTATGATGCCGACAATTTCAGGCTTGATTCCATCTCGTTCGACCAGTTCAATGGTCACAAGAATGTGCGATATCTGTTTCCCGCCGATAGTACTGGTTCGGACTATGTCATGGAGGAGATCTATTCTGGTCGAGAGTCGGCCAAAGGTCCTCTGCGCTACTACGTCAGCTATATCCGCAAGGACGGCAGCATCTTGAAGCGAGAGGTGCGAAATGCCACCAGTGGAGTTCTTTCGACAGAGTATTCCGGATCCGGTGGCTCGATAGATTCTGAAAAGATTTTGATACCGGACGAAGCAATGTCGATGCTGGACAGCCGCAGCCCGCCCTTTCTTCCAGCTCCGCCCGAGTATTACGATTACTACTGATTACCTTCTACCGAATCGGAGAAGAGAAGAATGAGTGTTCTCTATGTCCTGGGGGTTGTGTTTCTTCTGAGTCTTGTGCTGGCCCGTGTTTTGGGCGGTCCAGCAACCAGGAGTAAGCAGGAAAAACCCGCCACATTCGTTTGCCGACGTTGTGAACATGTCTATGTCAGCCCGGATCTGCCTGTCAAATGTAGAGTCTGTGGTGGCAACGTCGAGCCGCACTGATTTTTGTTCGGGCGGAAAGAGCATGCTCTTTCCGCCTGAATAGCTCTTATTTACATGGCTTTTTTATACGATAATACTATCACGGGTAGTATAGTGGCTTGTTTGAAAAATTCTGTCCAATTTCTCAGTCCCGTTTCAAATAGTTTAGGGCAGTACTTGCCAGCATGGCAGAGCCCACAGGCAAGCAGTTTTCATCGATATCGAAGGTTTCGGTATGCAGCTTTCTGGGTGATTCTTTGAGCATGGCACCAAGGAAAAAGTAACAGGCAGGAAACTTCTCGGAAAGGAAACTGAAATCGTCTCCACCCATCTGCATTTCGGCTGCTTGTATTTTGTCGTTGCCCAGAAGAGCAAGGGCTGTCTCTTCGACCAGGGCTGTTATGCCTGGATCGTTAGATACGGGAGGGTTTTCTTCGATATATTTAAAATCGAAACTTCCACCGAGAGTGGTGGCAATGCCCAGTACCTGCTCCAGCTCCTTTTTGACCATCGATCTGGTATGTGCGTAAAAGTGCCGGACAGTGCCGGTCAGCTCGACATAATCGCTTATTATATTCGGGGCATAGGTGCTGCTGCGGATGCCGCCTATGGTTATCACAAGCGGCTCGAGAGCAGAATTTTTTCTTGAAACAATTGTCTGAATAGCCTGAACAATCTGAGCGCTCATTACCACCGGGTCCAGACCGAATTCCGGGTAGGCGCCGTGACTGCCTCTGCCTTTGATTTTGATCTCGAATTTATCGCAAGCAGCAAGCACCGGTCCTGATCTGACCGCTATCGATCCACTGGATAAGTCAGGAAATACATGCAGGGAAAGAACCCCTGAAACATTGTCGAATGCGCCGTCTTCCATCATCAATGTGGCGCCGCTTTTGCCATTGTGGTTGGTGTCTTCTTCTGCGGGTTGGAAAACTATTCTTACCCGGCCATTTGTTGGAGGTGTTTTCTTCAGAAGTAGAGCGGCGCCCAGTCCCATGGCTGTATGGGCGTCATGTCCGCAGGCGTGCATCACCCCATCGTTTTTAGAACAGTATTGCACGGCATTGGTCTCTTTGATAGGCAGTGCGTCCATATCTACTCTGATAGCGAAGACCCGGTCACCCTTGCCTATTTCAGCCACCACACCTGCGCCGCCCACCTCTTTGCGGCAAGATATACCGGCTTCTTTCAGTTTTTCTGCTACATAAAGACCGGTGCGCGTCTCCTGGAAGCTCAACTCCGGATGACTGTGAATATGCCTTCTGAACTCGGAAATGCGGCTCTGAAGCGAACAAGCTTCTTCATACATATCTATTGTCTGTATCTTGGTCAAGATGACTTCATCCTCTACCTGTAGCTTCTGGGCGTGTGAGGATCATACTATAAATAAGTCTCTTGCTTAAATGCGCCAATGCTGTGCCTGTGTCTCTTGACATCAGGATTTATCGGAACCACTGCCGGTGGTGTGATATCTGGTGGCGTAGTCTTCTAAACATGCACCATATGTGGCATCTCAAAGTTTGATCTACTCTTGGGCTGTTCCGGCAACTGGAGCTAGGTTCCTTTGAGATCGCTCTTGTGTTATTCTTCGGCATACGCATCAATTCGACTTTTTATATTCTCTCTAGAAGGAGCACTTCATGAAAAGGACACCCCTATTACTCGCCCTCGCCGGTGTTCTCATGCTGGGACCAGCTTTCCCGACTATGACGATGGCTCAAACTTATAATGGACAGGCATTGCAAGGCCAGGTTACTTACGTTCCCACAGGCACCATTGTCGATGCCACGCTCACCAGTCCTATCGATAGTGCCGTCGCTAAGCCCGGCGATATCTTCAATGCGAAACTTTATGCACCTATGTACCTCGGCAGCGACCTGGTACTGCCTGCCAACACCGATCTGCAAGGTCAGGTGATTTCGGCAGACAAGAGCGGTCTTGCCGGCAAAAGTGGTGCAATGAGCCTCAGGCTGACCGCTGCGGTCACTCCTGATGGTGTCAGATATCCTCTTTCGGCAATCATAACTGCCGATCAAGCCGATAAGAAGGTTATAGAGGACGAAGGTTCGCTCAAAGGCAGAACTACCAAGAAAACCGTTACTTCAGGTGTTGCCAGAACGGCCGCCTGGACAGCCGGTGGTACTCTGCTGGGAGTGATTTTTGCTCCTATCGTAGCCGGTTCGGTCGGTGCCGGAGCAATTGCCGGTGTTGCCACCGGTGGAGCTGTCGGTCTCGGCAGCAACCTCTGGAGAAAAGGCAAGGATGTCAAGATTCCTAGCGGTACCCGGGTGAAATTCGCCCTGGACCAGCCCATGGCCCTGACAAACAGTGTCGCTTCTTCGCCGTCTTACCTCAAATAAGCGGTCGAAAACAGTTCTTGCAGGGATGAAGCTTTTGCTTCATCCTTTCTTTTTGTTTGTTTTTCGGCTTTGTCAGGGAACATATAGATCTGGATATAAGCTATAAACGGGCCTGAGGAAGCACGGTTTAATGGGCAAGGAGCTTAATCTTTCCAGAATGGGAGCCGAAGACATAGTGTCTTCCGGCTCTGATAACGTTGTCGTTATCAAAGCGCAAGAAGAGTTGAGTCGCGATAGCGGATTCTTTTCCGGGCGCCTGGAGCAAACGGCTGCCGGCATGATAATCGGCGCCACCCGGGATATATTCGGTGAAGCCAAAACCCTGGAAGAAAAGGAAAAGCGGGCTGAAACCAGCGATTTTCTCGGCCATGTAGTGGCTGATGCCGTGGTGATGATCCCGCGCTTTAAAGCTGTCAAAGCCGGTATGGCCAGGACCGCGTTGCTGGCTAATCCTCACGATGGGCTTGCCCAGGACCCGCTTGATCTGGGCAAAAACTTTCTCGAAGGAGCAGCCCTTAACAAAGTCAGTCGAGCCGTTTTACCAGGAAGCTCCCTTACAGGACTGACCGGTAGATACCTGGGGGATGGCTTGAAAGCGGAAGCGGCTACCCATATGGCAGCCGGTTTTGGCTTTGGTGCCGTCAAATCCGGATTCGATGCCCGCACCTGGCTCGACAATCAAGGTAACTTTTCGGTAGGTTCCGGCCTCGAATCTATGGCTAAGACAGGTACCGCTGCCGCTCTCATCAACCTCCCTGCCGGTATGGTCGGCATGCGATAGGCTCAGTGGGGCGGAAGAGCCCTCAAGGCAGAAGCTCTCAGTCCAAGAGCCCATTCCTTCTTCATTGGCGCTTCTTCAGGTTATACCAGTGGCGCCGTGGTAGGCGGTATCGAGGCGTTCAAGGAAGGTAAAGGCTTTTACGAGACTCTAGAGCAGATGAATCAAGCCGGGCTTATAGGCGCCGGAACCGGCGGCTTACTGATGTCGGTAGCTCCTCTGGAAAAGCCGCTTTATAGCAAGCCGGAGAAGGCGGGAGCGACAAGACAGTCGAAAGAGACCAGTATTGATCTCTCTTCTGAGCTCTCTTTGTCGGCCAGGGCGAAAATGATGGAAATAGAGTCAGCTTTGTCTGCCGGACGGCGTAAATTGCTGGTAGATGGTTCTGATGATCTGGCTGTCGCCGATGCCGGTCTGGGTTCAAGAAGAAGAAAAATCCCGGTGGACGAGCTGGAGTATCAACCTCGGGAAACTCTCAAATTGACCGATCTCAGTCGTCAACTTATCCGAGAGCCCAATCAGACCAGGTTGCGCCTTTTCGTTCCTGAAGAAGCGAGTAAGAAGACCTATAGCAGTTACGAAGAATTCGCTCCTCAGATCAAAGGGCGTCATGTCGACACCCGCATATATAAGTTCAAAGGCTCGAAAACCGAAATAGAGGTCTCTGAGTCCTATGCCGTCAAGTTGGATCAAATCCGCATCCTCAGGCATAACGCCGCTGCACCCAACGCTTATGACCAGCTGCCGAGCTATCAGAGGTCCCAGGTATCGAGGGCTCTCGATCCTAAAGGTCCTGAGTTTGTGGGCGGGTCCCAGGCTGCCCAGGTAGAGGCCCTTGCTAAATTCATGACCGAGGCTGAAGCCAGGCAGTCTTTGATGGTGTTAAGAGCTCGGGATGAGCTCATGCGCAATCCGGAGAATTCAAAGGCTCTTCCTGAGGATATTCTTGTGGTGCTGCAAGAGTTGCCCAATCCTTCTCTGGTCAAAAGGGTGGTCATCGACGAAGGTGTCAATCCCAACGATATCTGGACCAGGCAGAGCTATGATCCTGATTTCGTATCGGCTGCCACCGCCTCCCCGGATGGCGAGATCACTTTCTATAAGCCGACCATAGACTTCTTCAAGGTTGGCGCAGACAAGGTAAATCTGGACGGCAACCTGAGCAGAGCCGAACTGCGCGGCTATGCCAACCACGAATGGTCGCACCTTGGACATTTTTCTGACCCGCTCAACTTCGGGCTCTTTAAACTGGCAGAACATGTAGATGCGGTGGTGCCGTCCGGTAAGACCGCTGCTACTCTGGAGGATGCACATAAGACAGCTCTGGAACGACCACCGGATCAGTATTTCATGAGAACTTATGCAAGGCGCAATAGCGAAGAGAACTGGGCTGTGCACATGGGAGAAAGCTTCCTGGCGCCGGAGAGCCATCTCTTTGCTGACCTGGCTGAAAGGGCGCCGGTGCGAACCACTGTACTGGGGCGAAGTATCAACGCCAAATCGACAAACTCTCAGGGCAATAATGTGCATGGCGAATCAATAGCGAAGAGGACAGAAGCTGCTAACAGAACGGCTATGCCCGCCGCTCAGAAAGTTCTGGAGCAACGAATAGCCACCGGATCTGATGCCCAAAAAGTAGCCGCGGTGGAGCTTCTTGGTCATATGGGCAGCAAGGAGAGGCATATCAGAACTTTGCTCGATGTGGCCGATTCTCCCGAATCTCTTTTGATCAAAGACAATGTAGAAACCCTCTCCGGTGGCTATATTCGACGATCGTCACTGGTTAAATCAATCAACGAAAGTTCGCTTGCCGATGCTGCTCTCGATAATGCTATCCGCATTGCCGGCAATGGCATGAAAGGAGAATCGGAAGTGGCTTTTCTTATCCGCCAGGTGAGAGAGTCGAAAGGGCAGGTTCGTGATCTGTCTCTAGAGCGCTTGCGTAGAATGGATGACGGGTTTGATCTGGCTCGGTATGCCACCATGGCCGGTGACGCAGACAACCTGCCTGCCATGATGGACATGCTTCCTTCTATTAGAGATAGACAGGCTCAGAATATGGTATTCGACGAGATTATGGCGCTTGGTGCTAAGGGAGAGTACGGAGACGGCTTTGTCAATTCTATTTTGATCGATACTATAAAGAGAGTTCCTTCACTGCGTATAAAAGCCACTAATGTGCTTGGTGACAGGCTTGCCAGAGACCCAGACATGGCAATCGGCGAGCCGGAAAAACTTCTCAGGCTCTGGAGAGGACATTCTGACGAACAGTTCGCATCTCGAGCCCGGAAAATAGTCGATACCATAGAAGCACGAAGAGAGATGATTCGAGCGGTAGAAATGATGGACTCGCCTGACGGAGCGAAGCGATTGAGCGGGATAGATATGGCGACAAAGCACCATGATCGTTCTTTGATAGCTCCTTTGCTAAAAGTGGTCGCCTCAGGCAACGCCGACGAAGTCGCTCTTGCCGCAAGGGCTTTGAGAGATTATGAATGGCAGATGGTCAAGCATGAAGCCGGGGTGATGCAGTCGGAAAATCCCGAGATCAAATTCGATGCCAATCTGCGCTATCTGATCCAGGGTTGAGGCCCAGTTCAGGCAGGATGAAACATCTCGAACAATTTGTTGCGGGTGAATTTCAGTCGCACCGGTCTGCCGTGGGGACAGGTGTCATGGCGTTCGGTTTTGAGCCAGGCGCTCACCAGCCGCAGAATATCTCTTTCTGACAGGGGCATACCATTCTTTATTGCAGATTGGCAGGCTATCGATTTGGTGGCGTCCAGAGATATATTAGCTGCGTCGGCAGTCTCCAGGTCATCTAATAAGGTCTGGATGATTGTTGCATAGTTCTGATGAGCCATTTGAATCGGCACCTGGGTGCAGCTGACACTTTCGTCCTTATCTATTTCGAACTCGAATCCAAGGGATGCCAGGGCTTCTCGGCAACCTTTCAAAACATCTGCCTGGGTCGTGGTAAGCTCCAGCGGAATAGAGATGCAGAGTTGTTGATTGTGCTCCGATGTTCTTCCTCTGGTCTTCTGGGCAGCGAGCAGTTTTTCGTACAGATATCTTTCGTGGGCGATATGCTGCTCGATAAGCTCGATGCCGTCTCTGGTCTCGAAGAGATAGTAGGTGTTGTGCAGATAGCCGGCCAGGCGCCAGCCGGCAGGCAGAGAGATCTCTTCTTCTTCGATAAACAGCTGGCTCTCTTCGCAAGTTGAGATGGTATTGATAGTGGTGCCCATATCTTCTTGTGATTCCGCTTCTTCCGCCACTTCAGGAAGTTCAGGCACAAAAGCCGGGCGATAGCTTAAATCTCCGGCGAAGCTGAGCTGCTCTGTTTCAATACGTTCCGTTTTAGGAGGAGAATCATAGTTCCACTCTTGCGATTCTCTGACCGAATAGCTGTCTCTTTCTCTTGCTCTGAGCGGATTGTAAGAAGCGGTAGCAACAGAAGTCGATGCGGGCTCGTAATGCTCTTCTGTAAATTCTTCTCTTTGACCCCGGGCGGCCATGGCTTCTACCAGCTCTTTGCGCGGCTCCCGCAGGGCGTTGCCGATCGCCCGGTGCAGGGTTGTGTAGACATTATGACTGTTGGAGTATTTGATCTCTTTTTTAGTTGGGTGGATATTCACATCGATTTCGTTTTGAGGAAGCTCTATCGATACCACTGCCAGAGGATATTTACCCCGGGGGATGAGGTCTGAATATGCGTAATCCAGTGCTTTCAGAGTCAGTGGACAGCGGACCGGTCTGCCGTTGACGAAAGTCAGTATCCCTTTTCGATCGCCTCGAAACTGAGTCGGTCTAGCTGCATAGCCAAATACAGCGACGCCGGCTACCGTATCGTTCAATTCTATTTTGCAAAGATTGGCTTCCTCTTTGACCAGTTTGGTCTCTACAATGCTGCGCAAAAGGTCTCCGCAGCCGGAAGTTTTCAGTTTCGTAGAGCCGCCGAATTTAAGCTCGAAAGCTATCTGAGGATAGCTGAGAGCAAGACTCTGGACTATTTCCTGGATGTGTCCGATCTCGGTGGTGGCACGCTTTAGAAACTTCAAGCGAGCCGGCACATTGAAAAACAGATCCCTGACGTCCATCACGGTTCCTGTCGAGCAGCCGGTCTCAACCGCTTTAATCTTGCTGTCTTCCACCTCTATTCTGGTTCCCGTGGCAGCTTCCGTGGGTCTTGTCAGGCAGGTGAATTTGGAAATAGAGGCGATACTGGGCAGGGCTTCGCCGCGGAAGCCCAGGGTAGAAAGGCTCTCCAGATCCGTCGCCGAGGTCAGTTTCGAGGTGGCGTGCCGTTGGAAGGCCAGGGTGGCGTCCTCTGGCGACATGCCGCAGCCGTTGTCGGCTACTCTTATATCCCGGGCGTCTTTGCTAATTTCAATGTCGATGCTGGTAGCACCTGAATCGATGGCGTTTTCGACCAGCTCTTTGACTACGGAGGACGGTCTTTCGACCACCTCACCCGCGGCAATCTGGCTTGCTACATGATCAGGCAGAATAGTAATTTTGTTCATCGCCAAATATTATCATGCTGATTTCTACCTGTTAGAAGAATCAGCCCTTCAGTTTTCTAATTTGGGATATATTTTGTATATCCTTGACTATTCCTTCCAGCAGGGCTTCCAGCAGCTGGTGTCCTTTCTTCGCAGACGCCTTTGTAGGATCTCCCCAGCTCCCGGTGGGTGAATAGACACCGGGTTTATCTTCGTTTCTGGTTCTTTGCAAAGGTCCGGATGCATTGCCGTGAAAGTCAGGTCTGGCTTTGTCCAGGTGCACTATATCCGGTGCTATTGCCAGCATTAAAGAAGTCTCGATCTCGTCGGCGTGTCCTCCGCCAGGCTGCTCTTCAATCAGCTTTCTAGCCCCGGTCAGGTGTTTGTTCATATCGGTATAGTCGAACTGTAGACCGCGGTTCTCGAGAATGTCTCGGGCTTCTGCCAGGGGCTTCATGGTAGAGATGCCTGTGTTCAGGCAATAAAATGCACGGGGACCGAAGTTTGCGATGCTTTCTACTATTTCTACGATCAGAGCCAGGGCTGTGGATTTTTGCAGACTGACCGTGCCGGGATAGTCGACCATGGCCGGGTAATAGCTGTAGTTCAGCGGGGGCAGGGCGACCACCGGCAGCCTCTCCAGAACCGCCCCGGTCAGATAGCGAGCCAGAATCCAGTCATTGTTGAGAGGCAGGTGTGGACCATGTTCTTTTAATTGTCCACCCAGAGGCAGGATGATCACTGTTTCAGCGTCGAGCACCTTTTCAGCCTCTTGCCAGGACAGGTTTTCAAGCTCGATGCCCTTTTTGGAATTGTTGTCCGGAGTTGAATTGGTCATATTCTGATTTTATCAAACTATAGCATATAATAAAACATCCTTTAAAAACATGGCAGCCCGAAAACCAATCGGTTAACGGGCCGCCAAGAAGTTATCGAGAGGTCTTTCGGGTCCGGGCCTGAGATTGAATGATCCCGGGCCGGAAAAGCATTCCCCCAGCTTCACTTACCGGTTCGCCTACTCGGTCCTCTTCAGGGGACGGAGTCGGCAACTGGTCAAGCTTGCGCTGGTGTTCCATGTTGACCTCTTCGGCATCGCGTGTCATTTTCGCTACTGCGAGACGGTCTGCCAGTCGGTTCAGTGAAGCCGGATCGCCGTCCAGATCCTCGAGGACATCGAGTTGCAGCTGGAGGGATTCGCATTCACGGTTGGCTCGGTCGTAACCTTTGTGTCCTTTCGGCTGGGTCTCCAGGTCAATGGGATTGATGGAGAGCAAGCGATAGAGAGCGGTAGCACCGATAGCCAGGACAAGCAGCATGCCGATCGCGGCAATGAAAAGTACATGGGGTGACGTAGTTACTGAAAGTTGATACACAGGTTTCTTCCATAAAGGGGAAACTCGGGAAAAGAGAAGAAGGCACCAGACCGAAAGATCTGGTGCCCTCCCTCGAAATCACACTTTCCTGATTCGTGTTCAAGCGCTCGTCTTTACCGACGGCCCTTCCACTCGTCGATGTCCTTGTCGGTGTCGCAGTCGCTCGGGATGTAGCAGACATCCGAGACCGGGCGATAGAGGCGGAGCACGCCGGCGATGATGAAGCCAGCCACGAAGCCGCCAATGTGAGCCCAGTATGCGACGCCACCCGGAGAGCCACCGTTGGTCATGAGGACCGGGTACAGCTGCAAGCCGAACCAGACCGCCAGGAACCAGTAGGCACGGATGGTCACGATGAAGAGGGGCGGCACGAAAGCCTTGATTTCAGCCTTCGGCCAGAGGATGAGGTAGCCGCCGAGGACGCCGGAGATGGCACCGCTGGCGCCGAGCATCGGAACGAAGCTCGTGGGATCGCTGCCGATGTGAATCAGCGCGGCGGCGACGCCCGAGACCAGGTAGAAGACGAGGAAGCCGAACCAGCCCATGCGAGCCTCCATTGCCCTTCCGAAAACGAAGAGGAAGAGCATGTTGCCCAGCAGGTGCATGATGCTTCCGTGCATGAACATGGCAGAGAACATGGTGAACGTCGTCCAGCCGATGGCGCTCGGATCGCCCGAAGAATAGGCGTTGATGAGGCTGGTCGGGACGAGGGCGTAGTCCATGATGAACTGCCGGAATGTGCCGTTGCTCTGATGAGTGAGTTCGAGCACGAAAACCAGGATATTAACAATGATGAGCGACAGCGTCACCGTCGGAAACGTGAGGCATCGCAGGTTGTCCTTGAGAGGAAACATATTCGGGTCTCCCGGTTAAGCGCATGAATTCCTCGTCGAAAACGATTCGACGAAGCTGCATGCTGATTTGGACCAGAGCGAAGCTTGCTGAACAGGCTCTGGCATATGCTGGGATAACGATTCGCAGAGAACTCGGACACGACCCTTCCAGCAAGCTGGATAGTTCTTTTCTTTCTGAAGTCAGAGGAGAAGGGTTATGAGTTCAAGAAATCGGAATCTCAGAGATTGAAAAAAAGGGGGTATACCCGCCCAAATTACTAAGTACGAATGAGCTTTTACAAGGCTGATGATTCATAAGCCTGCGTATTTAATTCTCATATAGGGTGCATTACTTTTGATCTTGAGAAAATTCGCGTGTATATACCCGAAATCAAAGCAAATTCAGGACTTTAACAAAATTCGCGAAGCTTGTTTATATTGACAAGTGCTTGTGATCGTTGTGTTCTGTGGTTGGATGTCAAGTTGTTGTCTGGTTGCGCGACCCATTAAGATGCCAAGCTGAGCTTCTTAAACATATCAGAAGCAAATTTGATTGTTCGGGTTGATAACAGGCTGTTAGTCTTTATCCAGTTTTTGAATTCAGCAATACCGCAACAACTTAGTTTCTTCTAGCCAACCGATTCCCATTTCCTGAAAGCGCTTCTCTCGATCATGCAACATCTGCGTGATCCGTCTTGTAGCGCTTGTCCGTCTCTCTGGCAATGAGGCGGATCTCTGGAGTGTAGGAACTCACTTCAAAACCATTGGAGACATCTATGAATAATCAAGAACGCAAGAGGCTGCTCAAGGCAGGCAAGCCTGTTATCCAGCTTCACTTTCTCGGCGCTGCCGGCCATGTGACCGGGTCTATGAACCTGATCGAATACTGGCAGGGCGAGAAGGTCACCAGGTTTCTTTTGGATGCCGGCTTGAACATGGAGAACAAGCGTCTGGACTTCGGTAACCGCTTTCCGCGCGGCATTACCGCCAAGGACATCGACTTCATCGTTCTGAGCCACGCCCACATCGACCACTCCGGCTATCTGCCCAAGTTGGTCAACGACGGTTTCCGCGGTCGGGTCTACTGCACCGCTGCTTCGGCAGATCTGACCAAGATTCTGCTGCCTGACTCCGGTTACCTCCAGGAGGAAGCCGTCAAGCGAGCCAATCGCCAGGAGGCCCGGCGTCAAGCCAAGGCTGCCGCCGACAAAGCTCCGACAAAGAAAGCCGCGGGCAAGCAGGATACCGGCTCGGAAGAGGTGGTCTCTCGCAAGCCGCTCTACACTGAAAAGCAGGCTCAGAACTCGCTCAAGTACCTCAGCCCCCTGAGCTACTTCGAGACCCATGAGCTCGCCCCGGGAGTGAAAGTGCGCTTCACCGAAGCCGGTCACATCCTGGGCTCTGCGGTGACCACCGTCGAGATCGGTACGGGCAGCCACAAGAAGACCCTCTGCTTCACCGGCAATATCGGGCGTCGGGATGCTCCGCTTCTGCGCAAGCTCGAAGCGGTTCATGGTGCCGACTACCTGATCACCGAAGCCACCTACGGCAACAAGTTGCACCACAAGCGTGACCGGCTCGCAGAGCTGGCTCGCATCGTCAACGAGGGCTATGAGCGCGCCAAGGAGACCGAGCGCGGCAAGGGCAAGGGTGTGATTCTCATCCCCGCCTTCGCTGTCGGTCGAGCTCAGGCTGTGCTCAACGACCTGCGTATCCTGATCGACACGGGTCGAATCCCCAACATGAAGGTCTTCCTCGACGGTCGCATGAGCATCGCTGCCACCCAGGTCCATCGTCAGTACGAAGAGGACATGGATGCGGCAACCCGAGCTGTTTTCGATGCAGGAAAGGATCCTTTCCGGACGCCGAAGTTCGAACAGTGCAAGGTCTGGCAGGAGTCCGAGGCCTTGATGACGCCCCAGAGCGAGCCCATCATCATCGTGGGCTCCAGCGGTATGGCCAACGGTGGTCGTATCGTCGGGCATCTGCAGCACCGGCTCACCGGTCGCAACAACACCGTCGCCTTCATCGGCTACCAGGGTACCGGCACTCTCGGTCACTCTCTGGTCCGTTTCGCCGACAACCCGCCCGCTTCGATTCAGAAGTGCGAGGCTCCCTGCCCGAAGACTGTTCGGGTTCAGGGCAAGCAGCTCACGGTGCGGGCCAAGGTCGAGTTCATGTCCGACTATTCGGCTCACGCCGACTATTCGGATATTCTCTGGTGGCTGAAGCAGATGAAGCGGCGGCCTGTGAAAACCTTCATCGTCCACGGTGACGAAGACGCCCTTGCCGGCCTGCAAGAACGCATCCGGTCCACCCTCAACTGGACCGTCGAAGTTCCCAAGCCGCGGGAGTCCGTCTATCTCACCTGAGGAGGTAGCTATGACTTTTACTACGAAAAAGCCGGTGCGGTTCATTGATGATCGCAAACTGGCACAGTCGATTCGATCGATTGCTGAAGAAGGCATGGAAGCTTTCTCCGGCGCGAAGCGCTTTGTCGAGGATGCTGCTGTCGTGAGCGCCGATCTGATCAGGTTGGCGCCTGCGGCACAGGTGGTCAGAGGGGATCGGGTGGAAGCGCAAGCGGAAGTCGAGGAGTGGCTTTTCGAAGCCGATAGCCTCGCCTTTCTCAAGGCGCATTGCCGCAACCGCTATTGGCTGTGGTTTCTGCTCAGTCATCTCGATACCACACAGTTTCCGGTCACGGCGCTGGCTCTCGCCCGTGCCCATGCCCGGGCTAAAGCCGCCATTCTCGACCGACGCTACGGTTTCAACTGGGTGACTCCGGCGGAGCTGATCTACAGTCTCAAAGGCATGCCTCCTGGCTTTGTCTTCGAGCTCTGGGAGACCGGTCGTCTGCTCGCCCATACCGATAGCGTCGCCGACGGTTTCGGTATCATCATCAATCCGATTCTCTTGGAAGACTGATTTCACATACGGTGGCTTCTCCTCTGGGGAAGCCACCGTGATATCTTCAACACGCCTCATTAGAAGGGCAACCTTCTTCGAAGGGAAAGAAAATGTTCACTACCATGTTCTGGTTCTGTGTGGTCGGCCTGGTGCTTTCGTTCGTCGGTCTGATGACCACGAAAAAGGTCTCCGAGCTGATCGCGCCCAAGTCTGAGAGTCCCCTGGCCATTCCCCGGACCATCTTCTCGATGCTCTGGTTTGTCGGCGGTCAGTTCATCTGTTTGATTCTGATGCTGACCTTCGGGCTTATTCTGGCTCTCATGACCTGAGATCCTACGGTAGGACGACCGCCTCGTCCGGGACCGGCAGAGTTTATCTCTCCGGTCTCTTTTTTAAACCGGTAAACAACTATAAAGCGCAGTAGAAAGCAAAACAGAAAAAAGGTCAGGAAAAACAGTGGTTGAATTCCCTGACCTTTTTCAAATCTAGCTCTTCAGATGGCTCAGGATGCGATCAGGCGACGCAGTCCTCTGGTGACTCCACCTCGGAAGAAAGACCAGTTGGGATTGGCTTCGTCCAGGGCTTCGACAAGCTTCTGAGAGACCCAGAAATAGTGGCTGTGGCGCTCGACCTCACCGAGCTCATCGCCTTTTTCCGAGATGCGCATCCACTGGCCGCTGGCGAAGAGCGCTGTGCCGACGTTGACCATGCCGTCATCGCTTACCGGGACCTGCTTGCGCGGATCCGAGCTGCCCGCCATGTGCTGGGCATAGGTGAAATAGCGCATCGGCCAGCCTGACCACGAAATCGCCTCGGCGATGTAGCGCGGATCTTTGACCGACCGGGCGAAATAAGAGGCAGCGTAGCAGGCCATGCAGCCGGCGTGTCGACGGGCGTCTTCGGACTCCATGCGACGGTTGTCGTAGGGCGATTTGTGATGGGCTGCGGTGGCCCGGGCCGCTGCTTTGTCCCACAGCTCCTGGTCGACGCAGCGCATCTCGAAGAGGTCGATGATCGTCTTCACGGCGCCGTATTGCTCGGCGTCCTGGGTGTAGGCCAGGAGCTTGTTGAGGATCTCAACGGAGAGTCGCGAAATCACGCTTGCTTCGTCGAGCTCGACCCCCACCGGAATCGCCTTGAAGAAGCGCTTCCACCAGCCCCTTGCCTGGGCGGTTGAGAGGTTGAGGAAAATCGCACGCTCTGCGTAGGCGAGAGAGACCGAGACACCGATTTCGTCGGCATAGTAGTGGTGGTCGCAGGCGGGACCCTTCTGGCAGACATAGGGGGCGGGGCACCACTGGCGCGATGACCAGTTCAGCTTTTCCCGTTCTCCGGATTTGTCTGTGATCGAAGCGGCGAGACCGTCGGCGATCTCCATCAATCGGGCTTTCAGCATTGGGTCGGAGTGGAATGTAGCCATTCTAATTCCTTTTCTTATTCGACTTCTGTTCAGCCTTGGCTCTCTTCAAAAGGCAGATTGAAAAACGAGGATGGCAGCTGTCACTTCAGAAGGTCTGAAGCGATGGCGCTGGTCTCGAATGGTGGTATCGGGTCTTTCGGTCTGCCTGAAAAAGAGAAGTCGAGGAGTATCTAAGAATCTATTGATTCAGAAAACCACTTTCAAGCTATTAGTTTATATTTCGGTTGTAAAGAAGAGTGTTAAGGCCTAATATATGGGCGCTTGCAGATTCGGCTCTGCCTATTGCAAAGCTCAAAATTTACTTCTTTCAGCAATGCTAGCGTTTCGAAATTTCCAGGTCTCTGGCGACATGGCGATAAGTCGTCCGGAAGCCTTCTTGTCTGGCAGCTTCGAGCACTTTCTCCACATCCTTTTCAATTACGGCGCCGGCCATCTCTGTGACTTCGTCTTCCCAGGGGATATCGAAATCATCTGCTCCATAAGCGAGGGCTTTGAGGGCGTTGCGATTCTGGGTCAGTACCGAGGCTCTTATATGCTTGATGTTATCCAGATAAATGCGGGACAGAGCAAGATGGCGCAGGTATTCTTCAGGTCCTATCTCTTTGCCGCCCAACTCGTTGTTGTAAGGTTTATAAGTCCAGCAGAGGAAACTGAAGATTTTTCCGTCAACATCATCCTGGAAGTTTCTCAGGCTCTCCAGATGTTCCAGCCGTTCATCAAGACTTTCGTCGAAACCTATCACCATTGTTGCGGTGGTATTTATACCGGCTTCAATAATGGCTCTTTGGGTCTGGTAGTATTCTTCGACCGTGTATTTGAGCGGGCTGTGTCTCAATCTAAAAGAGTCGGCTAGAATTTCGGCACCACCACCGGTGATCCAGCGCACTCCGGCTTTTTTAAGTTCTGCCAGGGTGTCTTCAAGAGAAAGTTTGGAAAGCCGGGCGATATAAAGCAATTCGACTATGGTCAGGGCGTAGAATTCGATCTTGTCTCCATATTTTTCACGAATCGAAGAGAATAAATCGGTATAAAAATCCAGCTTGAGTTTGGGGTTGAAGCCGCCGTTGAAGCCGAATAGATCGCCGCCGACATTGATAAGCTCGTCTATTTTTTCGAAGATCCACTCTTTCGATTTGACATAGCCATCCGGGGCGTTAGGCAGCCTGTAGAACGAGCAATAGTCGCATTTAGCTACGCAAACATTGGTGTAGTTTACGATGCGCATCAACAAATAAGTGGCGCAGCCCGGCTCATGAAAACGATCCCTGACCACATTAGCCATCCGCTTCAACATGTCATCCGGCGCTTCCAGATAAAGAAGACGGGCATCATCCGTGCTGATTCGCTCTCCAGCTTCGACTTTTTTCTCCAGCTCGATCAAGCTAGCCTTCATCTTAAGAACACCTGTGTTAGAGATCTGAACAAAGCAGTATATACTTATTCTTCGGGACGGGGAGATCATTTGTCATTTGTGTGTCATTAGTTTGTCGTTAGTTTAAAGTTTCGGAGAGAAGCCATTGTCCGAAGAGCTGGAATCGCAAGAGGTTAAGGAAACAGAGCCGGTGGACTCTGTAGCCGAACGCAAGAATATAACCATGGGCTCGATTCTGGGCCTGCTCAGTTTGACCATGTTCATCGGTGGCGCTCTGGTGACGCTTATGCTTCTGGCTCGTTCCTTCGAGGTCCACGGCATGGCGCTGGTAGCTTTCGTGCTTACCTCATGTGCTCTCGTACTTGGCCTGGCCGGCTATTTGGTCACCAATTTGATGGGTCATAAGCCGGCACTGGGCGCCTTTATAGGAGCCCTGCTGGGAGCCTTCTCCGGCTTGATGCTTTATCTGACCACTAAAGAGATGCCCTGGTGGCAGTGAGACTTTGAAAAACGTTTATTTATTCGTTTTCCCAATTGTTCGGTGTGAATAGAGATAGCTTTCGTGAGAGAGGCTTTTGCACTATTGCTGAGCCGTCGTCTTTGTAGATTTCAAGCTCTTTCATTGAACCGTCAAGCACATGAAGCAACATATGAACCCGTGGTTCTTTGTCATCGCTGCCTTCTTCCGAATCGCTGTAGCTCGCTTCTACCGGCACTCTGCTTTGAACATCGGCACGCACGCCCGACTCGACTTTGAGCGACAACGAGCCATTCTCGTCTAGAGTTTGAACCTGCATTGCTTCGATCTGCATTCTGAGATGCTCTACGCCAGGAAACTCTACCGAGAGTAAGCGATTGAAAATGTTGATCTCCAATTCTGTCGGCTCTCGCCAATTGCTCTCGATTGCCATTGCACTACCCTTGGTCAGGAAAGGTCTTTGATTTCGAGATTATCCGGTTCGCCCCGGAAAAGGCAGAACTTGCTGATGTTCTGCTCTTTGAGCTGATCCAACTGTTTTTTCAGGTCTTTGCGACGAGGCACCAGAGTCGCTTTATGACCTTGCTCTTTCAGGTTTTTGAAAGCCTGCATCACCGCCTCCAGGCTGTCTCTTGCTGGATCATAGACTAGGGCGGTCAGGGCCGGGCGGTCGGGAGCGCTAAAATTGCGGTCCTGCAAGATGGTGATGATTCTTTCGAAACCTATTGAAAAACCGCAAGCTGGTACTTCGCGTCCCAATAACTTCTCGATCATCCGGTCGTATCTGCCGCCGCCTGCCACAGAAAAAGAATAGCCAGGTACACTGATCTCGAATATAGGTCCGGTGTAATAACCCATTCCTCTAACAAGGGTCGGGTCGAATACGATTCGATAACCCTCGGCGTTGTGATCGATTGCGGCAATCAAAGCAGAGAGTTCGTCGAGCAGTTCTTTGCTCTCAGTATCTGGTAGAAGTCCTCTCATTTTTTCAATCTGTTCACTGCCACTGATAGTGGTATCGCTACGCAACTCATCGGTAGAGAGAAAAATCTCGCCCAGTTTTTCAACAGCCTTTTCTTGACCGGGGTTCTCTTGCAAGAGTTCGGTTTTCACGCCATCGAGACCAATCTTGTCCAGTTTATCTATGGCGATAAAAACCCTCTCCCAGGATTCTTCTGCAAAGCCGCAGTAGCGGGCGATATCTTGTAGATAACGTCGGTCGTTAATTCTTATCGTGAAGCCGTCGAGACCTAGGGCGAGCAGGGCCCTGGAGCTGGCGTTCAGTAGATCGAGTTCGGCGAAATTAGACTTCAAGCCGATGATATCGATATCGCACTGGGTGAACTGCCGGAAGCGTCCTTTTTGAGGGCGTTCAGCTCTCCAGACATTGCCTATCTGAACCGCTTTGAAGGGAATCGGCAGGTCATTGGCGTTATTAGAATAGTAGCGGACCAATGGAACAGTAAGGTCGAAACGCAGACCCAGATCCGAGAGTTCTGGCTCTTGGCCGTTGCCGGACATGGCTTTTTCAAGCTTTTCTCCTCGCTTTAGAATTTCGAAAATCAACTGCAGATTCTCGCCGCCCTCGCCTCGTTTGAGAAGCTTGATGTTCTCCAGGGCAGGGGTCTCGATGGGAGTGAAACCATGTTCTCTGTAGGTGGCTTTGATCTTCTCGCAGGCCCAGTCACGGAGGGCTGCTTCCTCGGGAAGGAAGTCCCTTGTTCCTCTGGGGGGTGTTGCTTTCAATGTCTCTTGTTTAGCCATCGCTCTGTCCGATCTCCTCGCTTGAGTTATCGATTTTATCTGATCAGGGCTCGATCTTGACCGTATAGTCGGTTGCACGAAAATCATTGTTGACATTTTGATAGCGCTAAGTGTGCAATATTAAAAGAGCTGTTGGCAACCAGGGCTGGCGATTTGCTTCTATGCCTTTAGCGACTGCTTTTTGTGGTGCTGCCAAGAGATCGAGGATGTCAGGTTGCATGCTGAAATCAGCCTTCTTGCTATTCAGTTTTCAAGTTTCTTCTCTATAAACTAAAACAGTTTTTGCACCCAAAACCTTTCTCTGGTTTCTTTTAGAGCTTCATTTATTCAGAACATTCATCCTGCGACAGTTCAGTTCTCACTGATCTGTCCCGCGCCGGCTGTCGATGGAATCGCACGAATTGAAGCTCTTTCAGGGAAAGCACAGAAACACATTAACCAGTAACAGCCGGCTGCGTGATTAACGGTAGGAGATTTCTATGAAAAAATCACGAGACGATAGAAACGCCCGCCGCAGCAAATACTCTGCCTGGCAACGATTCCGGATCTATGCCGAACTCTGTGTCACCAGCGGATTCATTCCCAAAAGGATACCGTGGGTGGTCAGGCTTGGCAAAGCTCTGGCTCGCCTCTGGGCCTTCGTCCAGATTGGAGAGGTCAAAGTTGTCGGTGCCGAGCATCTCTATGCGGAAGGCAACAAGATTTTTTGCCCTAATCACAGCTCTTTGCTCGATGCCATCGCCGTCACGCCTTTGATGCCGGATCGCATGCACTACATGTCCGCCGTCGAAGAGATGCGTGGCATGTTCGGGCTGAAGGGCATAATTATGGGCTCTATGGGTTGTTTTCCGGTGGACCGCAGCCGAGGCAAGACTGTTATTCAGCCTGCCATCGACCTGCTGGCCTCGGGCAACAACATCATGATTTTTCCGGAGGGCAAGATCAGCCCCAGTGGTGAGTATCTTCGCTTCAAGAGCGGACCCGCCCGGATCAGCATCGGTGCTTACAAGAAGCTGGAAGGTCGAGAGCCTGTCGCTCTGGTACCGATGCATATCTGCTACGGCACCCGGGACGAGAAGAGCGCTTTGAACTTTGGCAAGATGTTTCTGCGCTGGAGAAAAGGCGTCACCATCACTATCGACCCGCCTATCTATCTGCATACGGTGGAGCCCCTCGATGCCGCTACTCTGATTGATCTGTTGCGTCACGATATCACCGACGCGGTCTGTGATACCACCAGCGGTGGATGACATTGGAGTGATTTGCTAATAAGGGTAGTTTTAAGAAGAGCACGGGTGGACGGTTGGTTATCGATTTATTCTGGTCGTAAATCAGCCGTCCACCTCTGCTCGTGCCTATTCTTCTGTTTCTTCTGGACTAAGTATAACTATAAAATATCGTATAATAGCCCATTTGAAAAATCTTCTGCTCTGGATACGGAATCAGGGGTTAGGAGCGGCTTTGTCGATTTTGGCATTTAGCCTTGCTACCATGAATCTATACAGATCATAGGATATGCGCTCGGATTCGACTCGAGATACAGCCGCTTGATCGCAGAACTCTTTGGACTTGCGATAGAGCTCCTTCGCTTTTGCTGCGTTGTGCTCCAGAGAATAGCAGTCACCAAGCTCTTCGTACAAAGTGGTCATCAGCTTGCTGCTGGCATTTTTTTCTGCCTTGTTGTCCTGGTTCTTCAATATCTGCTCCAGTTCGACTATGGCTTTTTTAGATTCGCCGAGGTTGCGATGGCAGATGGCCAGAGCCATAAGATCGTTCTCGTATTCCGCGGTGACCGATCCCTGATTCTCTTGCAGTTTGATGATTCCTGCTGCAAGGCTCACGGCTTTGTCATAGTGTTTTTGCACGATGTAGTTGTCTCTCAATTTCCTGAAAGTAGAAAGTGCGCCCTGACTGCCTTTCGCCGTTGTTATGGAGTCTGATATAGATTGATAAATCTGCTCTTGCTCAGTGGAATCTCCGCGCATTCTGAAGGCTTCTGCCAATCTCAGCAGGTTGTTTCCGTACTCCGCTGAATAAGAGATCGCCTCCGGTGTCAGTCTTGCTGCGCTGTTGAGATAAAACTCTGCCTCGTATAGACCGTTTCGGTCGAGTTCTCTGGAAGCTGCCTGGACGTATTTATCGACTTTGTGGGCGGTATCATCACCGGGGTCTATGGAGACTTCGACCACCCCGTTCAAAAGCTCTCCTCTATCTATCGCACCGGCACTGGCGCCATTGATTTCATTGTTGGAGACTATGATTTCGGTAAAAACATTTGGGTTGGCTGGTGCCAGATATCTGGTCGAGACCGCCTTTATGTTGGCAGGATCTGCTTCTACCAGCCTGCGCGTGATTAGAATCGCGTCGATTTTCTTATCCTGAATCTCGTTTGAAGGGTAGCCCCTGACCTCGACCAGCACATTGCCCCGGTCCATCGTCAGGGATAGACTGGCGGAGACAGGCATTATTTTAGCTTTGATGATGGATTCTCTTAGCTGCTCTTGAGTAAGTTGAGCGCGAGCAGGAAGGGACGTACAGAGCCAGATCGTGGCTGCAACAAAAATGGTCAGGCTTCCATGGCTATTCATTGATCTAAACCCTTCATTCAATAAGCAATTTCCCCCAAACGGCGAAGTCGAAACCTTTAGCGGTTTAACTTCGTAAACAGCGCTTAAAAAGTACAAAAAGTACAGAAAGTACGAAAAAGGCCAAAAAAGATAAAAAAGTGGCGCAGAGTTCAATTGAACTCCACGCCACTTTCTGAAATCAGGAAAGCTTTATCTATCAGCCGAAGCTGGCTATCAGATGAGCCAGGGTCCTGACACCCACGCCTGTGCCGCCTGCCGGCTCGATGCCGTATGCGGTGCCAGGAGTGCGGAACGCTGTTCCGGCGATGTCGGCATGAACCCACTCGATACCGTCCTTGATGAATTCCCGCAGGAACCAGGCAGCGGTAATCGAGCCAGGACCGCCACCATCGTTGGTCAGGTCGGCCATCTTGCCTTTGTTTTCAGCACGATAGATGTCGGGCATCGGCAGTTCATGAACCGCCTCTCCAGCCCTTGCTGCAGCCTTGGCGACCTGCCTGGTGAAGCGATCGTTGTTGCCGAAGATACCGGTGACATAGACACCGAGAGCTTCTTCAATGGCGCCTGTCAGGGTAGCCAGGTCGACGATCATTGTCGCTTCACAGTGCTCCTGGGCGTAATGCAAAGCATCCGCCAGGGTCAGCCTGCCTTCGGCGTCGGTGTGACCGACCTCCACGGTTTTGCCCGACATCATCGTGATGACGTCGCCCTGGAGGAAGGCATCCGCCGAGATCTGGTTATCGGTGGCTGCGACCAGCGCCCGGATAGAGATCTTCGGTTTGAGCACCGACATCAGTGACATGGCGGCAACCACAGCAGCGGCACCGGCCATGTCCATCTTCATGTCGTTCATGCTGGAGTAGTCTTTGATGTCGAGACCGCCGGTGTCGAAGGTCACGCCTTTGCCGACCAGGGCAAGGCACTGGACCGTGGCGCCGGAAGGCGGGTCGTAGCTCAACTCGATGAAAGCAGGCGCTTTCGTCGAGCCACGATTGACTGCCAGAACGCCACCCATCTTCATCTTCTTGATGTCCTGCTTGCCGAAAACCTTGCAAGAGACAAGACCATCCGATTCGGTCGCTACTTTGGTAGCGGCTTTTGCCAGGTGCTGGGCGGTCATGGTCGAGGGCGGTTCGTTGACCAGATCCCGAGCCAGACAGGTCGCTTCTCCGAGCTTGACACCCAGAGCCGCGCCGTTCTTCGCCTGCCGCAGAGAGTTGCGGTTTGCCACCAGGGTCAGTGACTTCAGGTGGGTCTGCTCCGCTTCGTCCAGCCAGGGGCCGGTCTTGCGGTGGTTCGGCTCATAGTCGGCCAGTACGCAGTACTCGGCGACCACCTGGGCGAACTGTTCGACGGAGAAGCTTTTGAGATCCACGTCAATCAGCGGAAAAATCAGATGCTCAGCGTGGGCGGAATCCCTCGCTGCGGTGAATGCTTCGGCCAGAACCTCTCGAAGACCATCAGCCGTCAGCTTGGAACGCTGTCCCAGACCGAGGAGGATGACCTTGTCCAGACCCTGGACCGAGAGGTCGGTATCAATCACTTTCGACTGCTTGTATCGCGGATCGAAGCCGTCATGCTCGACCCGTCGAGACAGCAAACCATTGGTGAGCTCATCAACAGCCGCGCAATGCGGGCTCTTCAGACCCTCACCGGAAAACATGATCAGAACGATGCTGTAGCGCTCTTCGGACATCTTGCTCAGAGTCGAAGCGAGCTTTCCAGACGTAACTGTAACTTCCGGTTTCATAAGAATCTCCTTGGAAGTTTGGTTAGAAGGCCAGAGTTCATATCTCCGCGAAAATACGGAAATACTTGCTCTGGAGTGATTATTGAAAAGTGCTTTGGAAGAAAACTTTGAGACGTTATTTCTAGATGGATATCTCGATAAACCTAGCTATTGCAGTCCCGCATTTTCAAGAGATCCAGGGCCTGACATTGCTCATAAATGGCTGCTTTAACAGTTGGTGGCGGTGGCGATATCGCCTGACATCATGTGCTTGAGTTGGATGTCAATGGTGCTTGCTATCGGCTTTAAATCCTTCTGTCCCTTTTCTTTCATCGTTGTGCAGGGATTTGCTTGGTGGTCAAGTGGTGCTATGTGGGACATCTTGACTTTTGGTATTGCGGTCTCAAAATCTGAACTCAAGAAACTCCTTATCTTTATCGCTTTTCTAACAGACCATCAGCTCTCTATATTCAAGAGTGATTCTTTCTCAACCCAGTTTTTAATCGTATATCCAGTAAATATAGCTGTCTTTCTTTCCCGTTTCCTGCTTTTTCTTTTCTGACTTTGGTCAGTTAAACCTTAACCAGGAGCTGATTTCTATGGAATCAAGTCATCATAAAGTGGTCATCATCGGTGGTGGCCCCAGCGGATTGACCGCTGCTATCTACACAGCCAGAGCGCAGTTAGAGCCTCTCATGATCGAAGGCATTCAGCCGGGTGGGCAGTTGACGACGACAACCGAAGTCGAGAACTTTCCCGGATTTGCTGATGGTGTCGATGGTACCGAATTGATGCAGAATATGCGTCGCCAGGCTGAAAAATTCGGTACCCGCTTCCTTTCTGAATCTGTGCTGGCGGTTGATTTTTCTGTGCGACCGTTTAAGATAACCTCCGAAAGCGGCGAAATCACTGCCGATTCGGTCATCATCTCTACAGGCGCTCAGCCCCGCATGCTTGGACTGTCTGCCGAAAAAGAACTCACCGGCAGGGGTGTATCGGTTTGTGCTACCTGCGACGGATTTTTCTATCGAAACAAGGATGTCATCGTTGTAGGCGGTGGCGATGCGGCGATGGAAGAAGCCAACTTTCTGACCCGTTTTGCCCGGTCAGTGAAAGTGATTCACAGAAGCGATCAGTTTCGCGCTTCGGCAATTATGCTCGACCGCGCCCGGCGCAACGAAAAGATCTCGTTCGTTACCAGTGCCGTGGTCAAAGACATTCTGAGCGGCGATGATGGTACCGTCAACAGGGTCAAAGTCGAAATGGTCGACAGGGGAGAGGTAGAAGAGATTCCTGTGGATGGGGTCTTTATCGCCATCGGTCATAAGCCGAATACAGCTCTTTTCAAAGGTGCTATCGCCCTGGATGAAAAAGGCTATATCATCACTGCCGGTACCAGAACCACCGTCGAAGGCGTTTTCGCGGCCGGCGATGTTCAAGACTCCAAGTACAGACAGGCTGTAACCGCTGCCGGCTCCGGCTGTGAAGCGGCCCTGGAAGCCCAGTGGTATCTGGAGCGTATCGAGGCTGTATAGCTATAGATAAGCTCTGATTTGAGAAGAAGACTGATTGACTGTTGTTGATTTGCAATGCAAATCTTCAGTAAGGGTCGGTCTTCTTCTGTTCTTTTGGAAAAAACTATAAAAGATAGTATAACGCATTTTTAAAAAGAGAAGGGGAGACGAACCAGACCGATCGAATTTGATCTGGTCGGCTCGAATCCCCCTCTCGCTTTTCACAGAGTCAGTGCTTCCGGTTCACCGGAATCAGCGACGACCCTGGGCTCGTTCGATCACCATGTCGATGTAGATGACCAGGAAGATGATCATGTCGTAGAGGAAGTGGACGACGATGGCCGCGACCAGACCGTAGGTCAGGGTCATGTAGAAGAAGACCATGCCCAGGAACCAGCTGTTGACCCAGCCCAGGAAGCCCTGGTACTTGTGCCCGTCGCGGAATCTGGAGTTGGCCGAAATCAGACCGGCGCCCACGAACCAGATCTCCGGGTTGCTGAGATACTGGTCGAGATAGCCCAGGGTGAAGAAGTTCGCCACCGGACCGAGGATGTAGTTGAAGATCAGCTCCGGGATGCCGAATCCGAGGAATCCGAAGAAGATGAAGTTGACCACCTGAACGCCGACGATCGCCGCCAGAAAGAGGACCCAACGGAAGAGGGTTTCTTCGAAGACGCCGGCGGCGAGGCTGATCAGGAAGCCGCCACGGAGAATGCGTTCGGCGTGCCGGTTTTCCATGGGGCTGTTGTAGGTCTTGTAGCACTGCCAGCCGTTCACAGCCACAGCCCAGACGAAGATCGGGATGCCGGCGGTGAGCCACTGCGAAAGAGTGCCGGTGGATTGCCAGAAATCGAAGAGCCCGAAGTGGGTGGACCCCGGGAAGAAGAAGAGAATCACAGCCACGATGGCGAAGTGAACGCCGATCATGATGCTGTGATTGAGAATGTGGGCGACTACCTGGTTTTCCATGTCGCGGAAAGAGATAGCGTGCCAGATTCTGGCACCACGAGACCGAACTGCGTGGAACATAGCCATGCTTCCTTCTGTTAGTTCGAATTTGGAAGATTTAGGAGTTTCAGGAGGACCGGACCCGGACCCGGTTGGTCAGGCTCATAAAGGCTGACTGACCGGGTAACTGCTGGTACTGGTTATGCTTTCGGAATTAAGACCGGATCTCCTGAGATGAAGCGAGAGAATGTTTATACGCCCAAGCTACAAGACTGAGTTCATAGTTCCTATTTCGATAAGTTAAAGTTGCCAAGGGGTTTTGCTTTGGCACTGTTTTGAAATGCAGTTCGAGGGCAGCCAGCATCGTTTTCGGGTTTTGTAAGTACGCTAGCGCAGTTAGCGAGGAGAGCCCGAATTTTCCTGGATAGGAGGCCTATAAATAGGCCATTCAACTCAAGAGGGTAGATATAGTTCAGCCAGAGTGTTCTGGAAAAAGTGAATATCTGATGCTGTTTCTTCTGATCTTATCCCTGGTGATTGTTGCTTCGGTGGCTGCCCTGTTCAGCCCCTATATTTTTGTGCGGATCCTGGGAGGCATTGTTCTGGGAGTAATTCTGTACATCGTCTGTCTGATCTTCTGGCCTGTGATCAAAATGTCCCCGCGCCTTCTTTCGGCCATTCTTTTCATGAACGGGATGTTCACTCTGGATGCAATTCTTTGTCAGACCATGTTGGGCTTCTGGCGCACCTGGAATTCGATTTTCGTCAAGCTGGGCTTTCCCGAAGAACATGAAGAGCTGCGGGGTTGGTACACCCAGATTGCATCTAACAGTGTCATGCTGGGGGAGTTCGAAAAGGCTTCTTCGATGAATCGCAAATGTCTGGAAATAGCCATGCGGGATGGTACCGTGGCCGATGTCGGAGAAGCCAGGGTAAACCTTGCGTACATATTGCTCAAAACCGGAGAGCTGGAGGAGAGCAGCCAGCTCATGAAGAAAGGCCTTGCCGATGTAGAAAGAGAGTACAACCGTCATGTCAGAGAGCTGGATGATGTTCAAGATGATTTCAGCAGAAACTCCGACGACGAAGAGGCCTATATGCTCGAGACCGGAGTAACAGTCGCCAAGCTCGATCTGGAGCAGATCAAACTCCGACTCTACACCTGTCTTTACTCTTATGGTGATTTCCTTGAGACCTTTCTCTTGTTCGACAAAGCTGTCGAAGTGAGGAAGCGCGCTTTTGAAATTGCCCGGGACTGTTTTCCGGATGGCCAGAAAGGGCTTGAATATGCTCTCACCCAGCTCGGTATCTGTCTTGCCCGGGTCGGCAACCTGGAAGAAGCAGAGAAGAGAATTAAAGAGGGTTTCGAGCTTCGCAAAAATCTCTACGACAAGATGTCCAGCGCATACTCCCATGGGCTTTTCAGTCTCGGTTTACTGGAGCACATGAAAGGTAATCTCGATGAGGCCGAGCGTCTTTTTGACGAGCATATCGATGTTTTTTACAAGTTGCCTCGAGTTTATCGAATTGATGAAGGCTACTACCTGACTTATTATGCGGCGATCAAACGAGATCGAAACAAGCTCGATGAAGCCGGTGAGATATTTAAAAAGGCGCTTGCCCACAAGCATAAGCTCTATGGAGACTTTCATCCCGATCTTGTGGAAACTTACATAGAGTATGAAAAGCTGCTTCGTATCGAAAAAGGACGAGGTAGGGAAGCCGACACGATAAAAGAAAAGATCGATAACATGCTGGCGGAAACCAGAAAGCAAGCCGGTTTAGTGTAGTAGACTCTGTTTCTGAAGGGGCTTCACGGAGAGGACTTCTCTCTGTCTTGAGAAAGCCATTTGCCGACCTCTCCAGGAATCTTGTTCACCAGCTTGCCTGAATAGACAAAATTCTCGCGAGCCGCTTCGCTCCAGTCTCTTTTGTGGGTGAGGACATTGAGCAAATAAGAATGCAGGTCGGCGTCTTCTGGCGAAAGTTTGATCGCTTTTCTATACTCTTTTTCGCTCCACTCGTAGTCTTTAACTTCGTAGAGTGCGTCACCAAGGGCGGTGAGTGCGACAGGATCGTGTTCGCTCAGATCGCTTGCGAACACCAGCCTTTCTGGTCTCAGTTTGACATAAGAGAGCGCCCGGGGCAGCGTAGGAATATATTTGGTTTCGTTGAACCGAACCGCTTCAGCTATGGCAGCGGGCAGCTCCTTCTTCCTATAGAAATAGGAGCAAAGCATGGCATGGGCGCGGCTTTCGTAGTGGCTGGCAAGAATATTGAGATCACCTTTTAACGGTGAGAGTAGATTGAGACCGACAAGACATTCTTCTCTGGCTTTATCAAACTCTTGCAGTCTCCACAGAATTTCAGCATGGTTGAGACGCAGTCTCCAGTAGGACGGCATCAATGCAATCGCCTTTTCAAATAAGGCAATTGCTCGATCGCCGTGCTTCATGTCTATATGAAGCGATGCCATGTCGAAATAGGTTCTAGAAAGATAAGGGTCCAGATCCAGGGCTTTATCGTAAGATTTAAGGGCTTCTTCGTTCTCGGAAAATAACTTGTGAATGTCTCCTGTGGTGCCGTATATAGTGGCGGTATTCGGCAGCAAAGAGGCAATGTGCTCCAGGGCTTTGAGGGCATTCTTATACTGATCGTCATAGCCGTATTCACTAGCCAGATTGATATAGGCAGAAGCACTCAGTCGGCTGGTTACAGTGGCAGCCAGCAGGTGTTCTAGGGCTTTGGTGTTGTCGTTCTCTCCGGCATAGTAATTGCCCAGTTTATACTGCCATATCGGATCATCGGGCAGAAGCTTTCCGGCAGCTAGAATATGCTGTTTTGTCCCTTTCAAATCGCTTTCGATTAAACAAGAGTCCGCCAGCAAGATCTCTTTTATGTACTGATTCTCTGTCAAATCGGCGGCTTCTTTATATGCCCGGGTGGTGGCATCTCCAAGACCGAGCAAAGAGCAAGCGCGCGCTTTGAGAATGAGCAAGGCTGGTTTACAGTTGTTTTTCTCCAGTGCCAGTCCGGCATCGATAAGTTTCAGTGCCTCTACACCGTTTTTCTTTCTGAGCCTGTCTTTGGCCAGTTGTTCATAGACAAAGCCGGTCTTCGGTTGAAGATTCTCAAAGTCGGTCAGCAGGTTTTTTTGTTCGTCGAAGCGGCAGAGCTGCTTGAGGGCTTCAGAGCGATAACACAGCGCATCAAGATCGGTCGGGGCCATGGCACAGGCTGTGTTGAAACAGTTGAGCGCCGCCTCCGGGTTAGAGTCGAGCAGGAAGCCGTAACCAGCATAAATAAAAGATTTGAGTTGCTTCCTCTGGCTTTTCTCTTTTGTCGCTTGCAGTATCAAGCCCGGCACAGTGCCGAAAGCTTTGTTCACGTCAAAGTGTTGAAAGGCCTCTTTTAAGTTAGAGATAGATTTGCTCACAGTCTCCTGGGTCTCGGCGGCTTCTTGTGTTTCAGGAGTTTCTGTCGTCTCTACTTTTTGCTGCGGCGTCTCTTCCTGGGCTATGGTCGCAGAGCCCTGCCATGACCCTGCCAGCAGGCAGGTTGCCAGAAATAACTTCAGTAACTTTCGGTCTTTACTCATCAGGACTCATCGGGAGGAAGAGGGTGTTGGCTCAGGTTCTGATTCGGATGGGCTCTGACGTTGGCTTCGAAATACCGGGTGAGGATGCGCTGACATTCCTCTTCTTCAATCCCACCAATTACATCCGGAACAGGATAGATTCTACCCTTTTTGAAAAGATTGAAGGCGCTGCCACAAGCTCCTGACTTGAGATCATAGGCGCCATAATAAAGAGCGGCTATTCTTGCCTGAATTATCGCCTCGGCGCACATAGGACAGGGCTCCAGAGTGGTAAAGAGAGTACAGCCGTCCAGCCTCCAGCTATCCAGAACCCGGGCTGCTTCGCGAATAGCCAGAATCTCGGCATGACCGACCGGGTCTTTGTCCACCTCTCGTCGATTGTGGGCAGCTGCTATCACCTTGCCGTCTTTGACGATTACACAGCCGACCGGCACATCAATGCTCGCCTGGCCCGCTACGACGAGCGCTTCTTTCATCCAGTCTCTGGCTGAAGTGCTGCACTGATTTGATTTCTCGGTGTTTTTCATTTATTAACTACGGTTAATCTTTTCTTTTGTCCAGAAATTTGTAGAGGCGAATATAGACACTCACAATCGACGAGACACTTCTCAAGATTGAACTTGTTCCCGTCAGGGGTGATCGGGACGTTTCTTTCAAGTTGTTGAATCCAATGGTCAATTACAAACCAAACAATCAATAAAGTTGGAGGTGAAAATCTAAAGCAAGAAAACAGAAATAAGCGGCTAGCAATCTTAATAGAATCAACACGAGAGTTCTAATAGGGAAGGGACTCTCGTTTTGATTCTTAATAGCGTTTGGTGACGCCCAGATCAAGCGCGTAGCGGTAGCCAATCAGCTTGAAGACGGCTTTGGCTACTAGAAAGTCCGGAGCATGCATGCCTTTTATAGGAGAGAGCTCGACAAAGTCGGCGGCGACAACATTCTTCTTGACGCAGACCAGTTTTATGAGCTCCATCAATTGGTTCCAGCTCATGCCGCCGGGCTCCGGTGTGCCGGTCGCGGGCATGATCGAGGGATCGAGACCGTCCACATCCACGGTCAGATAGACATTATCTGATAAGGTGTCGACTATCTCCTGGAAATTCCACTTGTGCTGCTGCCGTGCCCAGAAAATATTGACCCGGGGGTGTTCTTTCTCCAGCCATTCGGTCTCTTCTCTGCTGATATTGCGAATACCGACCTGGGTGATCAGGGGCTGGGGCAGGCATTTATAGAGCTGATAACTTACCGAAGCATGGCTATATGGATTGTCCTGATATTCCGGTCTGAGGTCAGCGTGGGCGTCCACTTGTAGAATTGAGAGGTCTTTATAACGCTCGGCACAAGCTCTGACCGCGCCCAGGGTGAGAGAATGCTCTCCGCCCAGGATAATCGGAAACTTGTCGGTTTCTATGTAAGGCTTGATGGCGTCGGTTATCTTCTGAAAAGGTTTTTCGGTGGTTCTTATCACCTTGGGGACCGAAACCGCTTCTGTAGTATGGATGCCGATTTTATGAGGCTCTGCCCAGAGCTCGTCATCGAAGCGTTCTAACTCTGTGCTGGCTTCGAGAATAGCCTTGGGACCGTTTTTGGTTCCTTTGCCGTAACAGGTGGTGGCTTCGTAGGGAACCGGAACTATGAAAACTTTGGAGTTGCCTGCCGAGGAGTTCTTGTCAGGCAGACCAAGGAAATTCGGCATCTTCTTGCCGGCTGACTTGGCTTTATTAGCTGTGGCTGCGGTTTTTGCTTTGGTTGCCGTGGCGGCCGGTTTGGGCGCGGAGGTTTTCTTTGATGGCATGACTTTGTATTTCCGGTCAGGGCAGCATTATCTTACCAGTATAGCGGTGCGAAATATACGGATGAGTCAGGGAGATTCTGGTTGCCAACAAGTCTGCCGGCAAATGATTCGGCTCTAAAGAGCTTTTTTCTGTTCGCTTTTCAGGTAAGTGATTACTGCCGCAGTCAAGAATTTGCCGACGATTCTAGTGCCATCATCAGTGGTGCAGGATGGCGCCCCTTCGGAGAGATGCAAATAGAGAGTATCGAAGTTCTCTGTCATAAAATGTATGTACCGCAGCGCCTCTTCTTCGGTCAGACCCACAGGAGTAAGGGCACTGGTCGGCATGTTTTTGATGCTGTCCAGATCGAGTTCCAGTCCAAGATTAATACCTGAGCCGGATTTACCCTTGTTGAAATAGTCTCTGCAATTCAAGAGCGCTCGCTCAAAAGAGTCACCGCCTTCTCTATTGAGAGCATCGAAACTGATTGAGCCGAAGCCGTCATTCTCCAGCCGGCTCAGCATCTCTTCAGAGTTATAGCTTTCGTGCAGGCAAAAGACCAGATACGAGGCGAGCAGGTTTTCCTTCTTTGCATAAGAAAATGGATTGCCGCTATGTCTTCCTTCTAGAATTCTGTAGTCGGCATGGGGGTCGCAGTTGACACAGTTGATACCATTTTCGATACCGGCTGCCGAACAAACTCCTCTGATAGTCGGCAACGAATTGTTGTTGCCCCCGCCTATTACTATGGGCTTCAGACCGGCCTCGACGATGTCCGTAACAGCTGCTTGCACCCTTTCGTCCAGGCTGGCGCAGAGGCTTCGCAGTTCGTTGAGAGGCGCTTGGTTAGATTCTTTTTGAAGGTCGTCGCAAGCCACCTTGCCCGCGATTGCCACACGGCTGAAATCCAGATATCTATTGACCTGGACATTAAGAAAGTAAGACAGAAAGGCGTCCGGTGCAAGGGCTGCCCCGGCTCTGCCTAGATTGGCCCGCGGACCGATGTCTTCCGGTATCAGAATGATGGCGTGACTGACTCCGGCAGCTTTCAACGCCGCCGGGCTTTTGTTCGCGTTTTCAATCAGAACTTCACCGGCTTTCTTTTCTCCCGGTCTGACCGATGTTTTGGCTTTGATTTCGGCCGAGCCGATGGGTTCTAAAAAATTATGGGGCATCGCGTTTTAACAGGAAGGGAGAACAGCAGAATATTTTAGCTTATTTGAATTTTGGTTTGCCCGAAATTTCCTTTCTCTTCCCGGTCTATTCATACATATAGTATCCAAGTGGAGAGAGAGCCGAAATCAAAAGTTTTTTTAGTCTTTTGGGACTTTTTCTGGAGAAAAATTCAGAGGAGTATCAGTGAAAAATATCGTGAACAGCGAACTTAGACAGGGTAAAACCAGCCTTTGAGAGGGGAGAATGTGTTTGGATTGTTCTGTCCAGGCTGGTTTTACCCTGTTTGCCAGGCTCTGCGAAACTCATCTTGCCAGGGATGATTGGACGAAAACTTGAGCGAGATTCGTCGGACCGACTCGGTTACCAGAACTCCCACTTTAATTAGATGGAGACGGACGGTTTCGATGGTCGAATTTTTAAGCCCTGCTTTCATTTTCAGCTTCCAGAGAAGAATGTAGGCGAAGGTATGTAGCAGAAGACGAAGCTGATTTGCTTTGAATTCCTGGCAGCTAGTGCGATCACAACGCAGATAGTTTTTGAGATCTTTGATCCAGTTTTCGCATTGAGCCCGCTGGCAGTACTTTTCGTAAACCTTTGCCGGTCTATTCTTCTTCGAGTTGGTTACAACGTAGCGGATATCAGTTCCTTTGGAGGTTCGTTCAACTTTGCAAATGATTCTACGCTCGTGGGGCCACTCTTTTGCCTGGTATGGAAACTCTGTGTACTTGCGGATGTAGACTTGCTCGGCTTCGAAATTTTCTTGCATGCGTCCCTGTTCTTTCGTTTCGAACCGTGTGCGTTCCTCGTTCTGGCGCCAGGTCAGGGCGTTTCCAGGCATGGAATACTCGTTGTACAGGTTCTCTACAGATT
Source organism: Candidatus Obscuribacterales bacterium (assembly GCA_020634035.1). Lineage (GTDB taxonomy): Bacteria > Cyanobacteriota > Vampirovibrionia > Obscuribacterales > Obscuribacteraceae > RI-106. The sequence goes on from JACKCM010000001.1 coordinate 665,791, forward strand.
GAACAAAATTCTTCGATTTGCTTTTCAGGGCATTGTTTTCGGCAATGGCGATGTAGTAGGTGATGCGGTTTTCCTCGCAATAGTTGTAGATATCGGGAGCGGCAAATGCGGCGTCTGCAGTGAGTTCAATTCGAAGTCCAGGCCAGCGTCTGCGAAGTTCCTCAACCACAGGCCCTAGCATTCGCAACGTCCCGTCGTACTTCCCGGCATTGCCTGCTCGCAGCAAAGCCGCCAGGGGAAAGCCATCTTCGGTAAAAATGAAAAGTGGCGTGTAGCATGCGGTTCCGTAGAACCCGTTGTAGAAAGATAGTTGCTGATAGCCATGGACTTCGTCGCAGGTTGTGTCGACGGATAGCTTCAAAACCTTTGGTCGTTTCTTTACCTGCTTGATGAATGTTGTGACTAACAATTTCTGCAAAGCTCCCAATCCAGCTTCGTCTACAGAGTTCTCCCAGCGGGAGAGGGTGGGTTGAGATGCCAGAGAGGCCTCATCGTTTGGCTTGATTCCGACCGATAGCTTGTGCATGCTGTCATTTTTGAGCCTGGCAGCATCGTTGCAATCTTCGTAGCCAGCAGCGATTCCGTAGATTCTCTGGCGCAGTAAGTTCAGTATGGGGTGTCGTAGTAGATCTGGTCTTCTCTGGTCGCCAAAGCAGTACTGAGCCATTTCTGTTAACTCTAGCTCCTGATCGGCATTTCGAAGAAGCAGCAATCCTCCGTCGCTTGAGATCTGCCCACCGTCAAAGTTTGCTCGAATTAACTTCCCCACCCCCAAATCCAGGGTCATTTGGCCTTGTTCTGTTGCGCCTGCTGTTTTACACTGTGTCAAATCAAAAGCCTCGTTCTTTGCTGATTTCTGGTGTGTGGTAACTTCAGATTTTGAGCCAAATGACAGGGCTTTTGTGCTTTTTGAAAATTAGATTAGTGTCACTCCCGTGAATAATTACGGTCTTGCCGAAATACTATCAAGTATAATATAAATTGCAAAAAGAAAAATCGCCCGGATAGCATTTGCTAAACGGGCGACTTTGAATCGATTCAATTCAGCTCTTGTCAGCTCATCAGGACTTCGGCTTCTTGATGACGCCGAAGTGCCGGAGCAGGGTCGTCGGTCGGATCGGATATTTCATCAGATAGAGAAAACCGAAGATCATGGTGACGCTGTAGCCACGCCGCAGAGCCTCTCCACCGGCGGCGACCTTTTCTGAGGCTGCACCGAAGGTGTCGGGGAAATGCTGGGCGAGCAGCATCATGGCCAGTGCTACCATCACTGATATCACCGACCAGAAGAGCAGAAAGATGACGAAGGCGCCGAGTTCTCTCAGACCATTCACCAGGAATTCGTACAGGTCGTACATCGGACCGTCGCGCATGCGAGCCACCGCTTCGGTCGTTATCCAGAACACCGCAAGGGTGACGATGGAGCCGACGATTCCGCTCGGTGTGGGAGCGAAGCTGCCGAAGGTGAAGGTCATGAACCAGGCCATCATCGTGAAGATGGTGATAGCGATATATTGCAAATTTCTATCTCCGTTGTATTCGACGGAAAGAGGAGAGCCGGCTCCCTTTGGAAAGGGCTACCGACTCTCCTCCAGCTGGTTCGTTATTCAAGTCGACCTGGGTCGACTATGAGAATGAACCTCAGCTGCCGGCGATGGACATCTGACCGATCTTGAGCGTGGGCGAGACCACACTCGAGTCGAAGGCGAGGTCGTTGCCGACCATCTCGATTGCCTTGAACATCTCGAGGATGTTCCCGGCGACGGTGATTTCCGCCACCGGATAGGCAAGCTTGCCGTTCTCGATCCAGATGCCGCTGGCGCCCATCGAATAGTTGCCGTTGACGACGTTGAAGCCGGGACCGGACACGCTGAGCAGATAGAGCCCGTTCTCCACCGAGGCGATGATCTCTTCGAAGGAGTGGTCACCGTTTTCGATGTAGAGGTTGCTGGTGCTGCCGCCGTTGGGGGCGACACCGAGCTTGCGTCCGGCGTAGGCGTCGATCAGGTAGCAAGCCAGCTCACCCTTGTCGATGATCACCCGCTTCGTCGTCGGCAGACCTTCCTTGTCGAAAGGCTTGGAGCCGATGGCGCCGGGGATGTGACCGTCGTCCACCACGGTGATCTTGTCGCTGGCGATCTGCTGACCGAGCAGTCCGACCATGAAGGAGCTCTCGCGGTAGACGTGGGAGCCCGAAGCAGCGCTGACGAACTGACCGAGCAGGCGAGCAGCCATGCGGCGGCTGAAGACCACCGGCACAGTCTGGCTCTTGACCTTGCGGGGACCGAGCTGTTCGATCGCACGCTGGGCAGCGCCGTCACCGACCTTCTGCGGGGTGGCGAGCTTGTCCTTGCTGCGGGCGACGCAGTAGTCGAAGCCGACCCGCATCTTGTCGCCTTCGCCGGCCACCACCGATGCCACCATCTGGTAGGCAGTCGAGGCGTAGCCTCCGGAGAAGCCGCGGGAGTTGGCATAGACGTAGACCGAGCTGTCGTCGGCGAAAGTGGCGCCTTCCGAGTTGCTGATCAGGTCATGGGCGCGGGCGGCGGCTTCGGTGGCGATGGCCAGGTTCAGCCGCTCTTCGTTGGTGAGCTTGCCGTGTTCGGCATCCGCCAGACCGAGATCGGGCAGATCCGTGGCGAAGTGCTGAGCGTCGGGCAGTCCCGCTTCTTCATCCGGCTCGGAGGCTTTGGCCAGGGCGATGGTCTCGCGGATGGCCTTGCGCAGGGAGGCGCGGGTGAAGTTGGTGGTGTTGGTGGTGGCGGAGCGCTTGCCCACGAAGATGCGGATCCGCATCCCGCGAGAGTCGGAAGCCTGGAACTTCTCCATCGCTCCCATGCGCACGCCGGTCTCCACTTCGGTGGTGGAGGAAATCGCGACATCGCAGTCGGTAGCACCGCGCTCGAGGGCATAAGCCACAACGAAGTCGGCGGTCTCTTGCAATTTCGATACTGTCATTTCAATCGCCTCCTCAGGTTAGTTGTTGGTGCCGCCGACGGTGACATTGTCGATGCGCACCGTGGGCATGCCGACGCCGACGGGGACGGACTGTCCGTCCTTGCCGCACATCCCGATGCCGTTATCGAGGGCGGTGTCATTGCCGACCATGGAGATGTTCATCATCGCCCGGGGACCGTTGCCGATCAGCGTGGCGCCCTTGACCGGGACGGTGAGCTTACCGTCTTCGATCAGGTAGGCACCGCTGGTGCTGAAGGTGAAGTCGCCGCTGGTGATGTCGACCTGGCCACCCGGGAAGCTCATGGCGAAGATGCCGTGCTTCACGGAGCGGATGATCTCTTCGGGATCGGACTCGCCGTTGGCCAGGAAGGTGTTTGTCATGCGCGGCATGGGCGCATGGCGGTAGCTCTGGCGACGACCGTTGCCGGTGGCCTTGGCCTTCATCAGAGCCGCATTGGTGCGGTCCTGCATGTAGCCTTTCAGGACACCGTTTTCGATCAGCACGGCGGTGCTGGTGGGCACGCCTTCGTCGTCGACGTTGAGCGAGCCGCGGCGACCGGGGACGTCGCCCTGGTCGATGACGGTGCACAGCGGCGAAGCCACCATCTCACCGATGCGACCGCTGAAGGCCGAGGTGCCCTTGCGGTTGAAGTCGCCTTCCAGACCGTGACCGACCGCCTCGTGGATGAGGACGCCGGGCCAGCCGGGGCCGAGCACGACGGTCATCTCGCCAGCCGGAGCCGGCACGGACTTGAGCATGTCGATCGCTTCCTGGGCGGCAGCCAGGGTGTACTTCTTCCAGAGGTCTTCGGCGTAGAAGAAGCTGAACTCGGAGCGTCCGCCGCCCGAGCCGCTGCCCTTCTCCTTGCGGTTGCCTTCCACTGCCAGGCACTCGACCGAGAGCCGGATCAGCGGACGGTTGTCCACAACGAATTCGCCGAGGTTGTTGGCGATGACGATGTCATATTCCTCGATGCCGAGGCTGATGGTGACGTTCTTGATGCGATGGTCGAAGCTGCGAGCCAGGGCATCGATCTGGCGGAGAAGCGAGATGCGCTCTTCCACCGGCACCGTCAGCGGCGAGGCTGCCACCGAGTAGAGATTGTGCGGCTTGCCGATGTTGGCGGCGATGTCCGCATCGAGCTCAGGCAGCTGCTTGCTCTGGTCAGCGATCATCTTGGCGAAACCGGCAGCCCGACGGATGTTGCTGAAGGTCGGGTGGTCGGTAAACGAATAGCCCTGGCGGTCGCCGATGACGACACGCACACCGGCGCCGCAGACGAGACCGTTGGCAGTGGTCTTGAGACCGCCCTTGTCCCAGACGAGAGACTGGGAGGAACCGGCCTGCAGATAGATGTCGCAGAAAGCGCTGTCACGATTGGCGCCGAGGGCGCGGTCGAAAACCTTGTCGAGCTGGCCTGCGGTGAGACCGAAGCTCTTATGAAGCCTCTGTTCAGGATTGAGTTTTACCATTTGGATAGCTCCTGGTAGTTTCAGGTTATGGCTAAGAAGCCGGGAGTCTCATCAGGAGACTCGCGGCTTCAGTGATGACGATTCAGACTCGAGCTCAGGGCGCCGCGCAGGCGGCGATGAAGCTCTCGAGCTTTGACGGCGGCAGGGCTCCCATGACGCTGTCGGTGACCTTGCGGTCGGCGCCTTTGCCCTTGATGCACACCGTGGTGGGGTAGGCCTGGAGGTTGATATCCCGGGCGATCCCACGGTTCAGGTCGCCGTCGAAGCTGACGAACTTGACCTCGTTATGGTGAGCGTCGGCGGCCTGGTGATAGACCGGCTTGTAGCTCTTGCAAGGACCGCACCAGGTGGCGTAGGCCTCCATGATGACGGGTCCGTCGTGGTTGGTGACCTCGGCCTCGAAGTTGGCGTCGGTGACTTCGGTCACATACTGGGAAGCGGCAGTCGGTGCTTCGGGCTGCGAGAACAGCCGTGGCAGAAACAGGGCGGCTGCGAAGATCGCCAGTGCCGCAATGATCCAGGTTTTGTTCATGGTCTTTCTCCATGTGAACGTTCAGGAACTCCAGCTAATTCCGGCCTGTCCGAGGTTGTTCTGAGCCCATTGCCGAATTCGTTGCCAACCGACCGCCTGGAGGCGATGGCTGGGATTTGGCGCAGATACAGAACGACTGGGGGTAGGGTGTTTCAGTACTCGGAGAGGTAGAATTACAAGAGATAATTCACTCTACGTTTAGAAGCTGTTCTCTAAAAAGCTTTTGGATACAGGATCTTCATTAGGTCGAGATCATCATAAGTTGATGAGATCCAGTAAATATGGCTGTATCTCCAGAATAACTATGAATTCACTGTTGAGTGACTATGTAACTGTTGTTACTGAACTCATAACCTTAGAGAAATCCCAGCCTCTTTGCATCATGGCGAACCTGCGCTAGGTAGCCAGTAGAGCCTTTTGCTTTTGGGGTGGGCTCTATTGACAATATCCAGAGTGCGAGCTCGGTGGAGAATATTTGTGTTCGTCTTATCGATCCACCGGAAGTTTCTATTGATGAATCAGGAATCGAGAACCTAGTGTTCTAGATAACTTTCTTCCCTCTCCCTTTTTCGAAAAGAGCTTATTCGACCCCGATAATCTTCTTCTGCCTGCTTTTGATTCAATACCGCGCCTCGCCATAGTGTCGCGGTGCTTTAGTTGTCCCCTGTTCCAAGAAAGAAAACTATGCCAAGCAAAGACAAAGAGAGCAAAACCGAACTGAAAGGCGGTTGGCAAATCTGCCTGAATACGGAAAGTCCCTCGGAAAGTCTCGTTCTGGGCAGAGCCGATGGTCGCTTTTTCAAAGTGACCTTTAACACCACTCGCTACGGACAGCCCTTGCTTCAAGAAGCGGTGGACGCCGACGGGGTTGCCGGTTATGTTGTGCCCATCGTCAAACAGATCGATGGCGCCTGGCATGTGGTGGTCACCTACAACGAGCGTCCGGCAAACGACTATCAAGAAAAGCTTCTGGAAGGAGCGCGTCGCAGCGTCAGCAACGATACGCCCTTCATCAGCACCGACGGCGAAGCGGTTCAGCTATTGCCCGGCTATATCTACTCTAACTCGGCACGGATTGCCGGCAAGCTCAAGGTGGGAGTGGTCGATGTCACCGACGAAGCGGACTTTGTTCTGCCCGAAGGAGCGGAATATCTGTCTTTTGCGGAGTTCTTCGAAGTCTCCACCGATGCGCTGACCAAGGCTGTTCTTGGACAGTTCATGGTCTGTGTGCTGAAGCTGATCTGAATTGAATTGATTTGATTCGGTATTGTTTTCGAGAGAAAGATGCGCATTTGCAGCGCATCTTTCTCTCTGTCTTTTCTTTGATCGTAATATACTATGCAAGATAGTGAAAGTGGTGAAAGTAGCTATTTTGCGGCAAGTATCGGGATTTCGTAAAAATAGTCCTGCGGTCGTATCGCGTCATTTGCGCTATCATCCTTTGGATTGATACCGGTTGTCTCCACAGGCTCAAACGGGTCCTCTATGCACCAGATTCGGTTCATTGCCTGTCTTCAATCACACCGCTGATGGGATGATTCTTTCTAAACGAAATATTCAGGGGCTATTTTTGGGGGTGGTCTTGTTGCAGTCGCTATTGTTATGAACAAACCTCTCGATCTAGATTTTGGTATCTCTTCTAAATCCCCTTTCTTGAGATATCCAAATCGCCAGTACTTCTAGTTAACGAAAGAATCTAAAACATCCAGCCTTCAATTTCGAATCGCAATCGCGGTGCGAAGGTGACTGGTCTTTCGTAAGAAGTTATTGGTGTGGCAAATTTGCCAGGGATTTTGGATGGTCTCTTGTGCAGGGGACGAAAGAGAGCACTCTCAAAACCTTTCAAATCTCTCGAAAAAGGAGAATGACCATGGCAACCAGCAAAGACAAGAAGTTCAAATTCATCTTTACTCCTGCTCTCACTCCGGGCCAGGAAGACAAGTTCGACGCCGACAAGACCGACCTCTTCATCGCTCTGAACGGACGCAGCGATATCACCGCTTCTCTGGTCTCTTCGGATCAGGCCAAGACCGATGCCACCGTCGCCGAATTCGCTGTTCAGCCGATTGCCGCTCGTGCCCATCTGATCTTCGCCGGCTATTCCCAGATCAGCTTCGGGGGCATGCGCACCGCTTGTGGTATCTTCGAAATGGGTCTCGTCGCTGCCGATCGCTACGGTGCCAAGCGGGTAACCGTGCCGATCTCGAACAACCAGTTCCGCGGTGATCTCGACAAGCTCGCTGCCGTTCTTCGCTGCCGGGTCGACCGCTTTGTCGAGAATCATCCCGACACCAGCCTGGTCGAGATGGAGATTCTCTGCAGCAAGTCGGACCTCGCCAAGATCAAGAGCGCCATGAACCCCAAGGGGCAGCTCTGTGATCACTGCTTCCACAAGAAGCACGACGAGAACGAATAATGAACTGATCGGCTAATTTCCTTTTAGATTGAAACTCCGGGGCTGGATGCAGCACGCAATGTGATCGATGACCAATTCATGCGAATGGTTACTTTCACAGGTCGTCTGCATCCAGCCCGGGGTTACTTTTGTTTGGCAGAGGTCTCTTTTTTCTTTGTTTTTGGAATACGACAAGCAATAGTAGGCCAGGGATAAACAGAAAGCCGCACAGTTGTTTATCTAATCCCCTGAGGGATTCAACTGGCGGCTCTCTTAAAATCAAACTGCTTTTTCGTTTCGACCGAGCTTCAGTAGCCTGTCGGTGATGAAGCAGAGCAGAAGCATAAAGGTCCCGATCGGGCCAAGGGCGACGATCAGGTCGAGGTCCATGCCTCTGGGGCTGTCCGGGAAGATCTTGCTGTAGAAGATACGATTCACCGGAGCCGATCCCAGCCAGGGAATCAGCGCCAGAACAAGGAGCACAGACCGGGGAGCGGCTGACAGTTTTTCTTCGGCTGCCGAGGCATAAGCAAGAAGCAGCATCAGAGCAGCGCATAGAGTGAGCATGATCGAGCCAATCGGTCCGAGCATGGTCAGCAGGTCCAGATCCATACCGCCGGAAGGCGCATCGGGAAAGAGTTTCCTGTATGCGCGACGATTCAGGTAGGCAAGGCCAATCCAGAGGATTGCACCGATGCCGATAGAAATTGCTGACAAAATGCTCATGGCTTCATGCTGCCCTGACCGTTGAGAACCAGTTCGGCTCTGTGAATCAGCGCCTCAGCCGAGTCGACCAGAATCTCCGCACCGTTGAGGTAGGCGGTTTCGACCAGTTCGGGATGGGTACCGAGGAAAGGTCCGGCAGCGGTGAAAAAGCTCTGGGCAGCAGCCTGGATGTCGGCGTCGGCGTGAAGAGATTGATTCAAGCCGAGCTTGGTCGCGGCGGCAATCACGAGCTGACCCGCCTCATGGGCGAGAAAACCACAGAAGAGACGCTGGGCGTCGTTCAGGTTATCGAAGGGATGCCGCTGCTTCTGGGCATTGGCAATCACCTCTGTGCTACGTCGGCTCAGATCCAGCAGCCGCGAGTGCAGACCCTGGATGCGTTCCATATCGATGTTCATGGGGTGTCTCCGATCTTAGTGTTTCGAAGAGATTCGATTTATTTGAGTGAATCAGGCAGTGGGCAGAGTTTTGATCGTACTCAGGACCGCTCCGTCAACTGGAATACAGTTGGGTGGAGTCGAACGGAATTCGAAAGATTGATCGTGGTCGGTCCTGATTTAGATCTGTTTCTGAATAACCTGCTGATTCAAAAAGCTAGAGATACGCTAAAACCTAATTTCTGAAGCATCCGAAATTCAAGAAATAGAGTTTTTACAGTCGGGCTTCTGAAACAGGTATCAACTGGGTGGGTGATATCAAGTTGGCCCGGTTGATGCAGCTTGACATCGACAAATACGGAAAGCTTTTGTCAGGCTTTAGAAAGCCCGATTCCACTCTTTTGGGGTGCTAACATTAAGGCTGAATGGAGAAATTTTGTAAGAGGACCTTTGTAAGAGTGGCTTCTTTAGATTTAGCGTCGCTGAGCGACCGATTGATCGCTTTCCGCAGGGATCTACACCAGCACCCGGAGCTGGGCTGGAAAGAGGAGAGAACCTGTCGGAAGATAGCCGATGAGCTGGAGAGGCTCGGTATCTCTTATCGACGTATTGAGGGCAGCACAGGCATAATTGCCGATATCCCCGGGCCTGAAGGTGTTCCGGCGGTAGCGTTGAGGGCGGATATCGACGCTCTGCCCGTTCATGAAGAGACCGATTTGGAGTTTGCTTCCACCAATGATGGTGTCATGCACGCCTGCGGTCATGACGGCCACACGAGTATGGTGATTGGTGCAGCAGAATTGCTACTGGCTGAAGAAGCTTTGCCTGCGCCGGTGCGTCTGATTTTTCAACCAGCCGAAGAGGTGGGCGATGGTGCTCTGAAAATCATAGAGCATGGCGGCCTCGATAATGTAGGTATCATATTTGGTGGCCATATAGATCGCCACTATGAGACCGGAAAGCTGATTGTCACAGAAGGCGTGGTCAACGCTTCTACCGATACTTTTTACATAACCGTAAATGGCAAAGGCGGTCATGCCGCCAGACCCCATGAAACTGTAGATGCTGTGGTAGTCGGAAGTTTGATGGTCATGGCCCTGCAGACTATGGTCTCCCGAGAGGTAAATCCAGCCCATCCTTCGGTGGTCACAGTGGGCAAATTTGTGGCCGGAACAGCTTCCAATGTCATAGCAGGACGTTGCCACATGGAAGGGACGATTCGGACCCAGGATGAAGAGGTGCGGGAGCATCTTAAGAAGTCCTTGATTCGTATCGGCTCTTCGGTCGGTCAGTTGCATGGTGCCAACGTTACCGTCGAATTAGAGTCTGGTTTGCCTGCGCTCATAAACAGCAAGGATGGAGTGGAGCTGGCTCGTCAGGCTGCGATAGAAGTCGTCGGTGCCGAGAACGTCGGCGAGATGCCCGTGGCCAACATGGGTGGAGAAGATTTTGCCTTCTATATAAAACACGTCCCGGGCTGCTATATTCGTTTTGGAGCCCAGATAGACGGCAAAGAGTATCCTGCTCACTCAAGTAGTTTCGTGTTCGATGAAAACGCCCTTCTCATAGGTTCCAGATATTTCAGGCAAATCGCCTTGAATGCTGGAGCTGCCCTGGGAAGAGGAGATCGCTGGCAAATTTAGAATATGATTGTTGTAAGAGAAGCAAACCGGGATGATGCACCGGAGATAAGCAGAATTTTTCGAGCATGCTACGGAAAAGATTATGCCTATCCGCAGTTCTATGATCTGGAGCTGCTTACCAAGATGATCTATACCGATGATACGGTAATTCTGGTGGCAGAAGATGAAGACACCGGCGAGCTTCTCGGCACAGCTTCGGTAATTTGCCAGGTGGGTGCCAATTCTGATCTCACCGGGGAGTTCGGGCGTCTCGCTGTTGACCCCGGTAAACGTAACCTTGGTGTGGGCAAGCTCTTGATGCATGAGCGCCTCAATCGCATACGTGAGCGTCTGGAGGTCGGTATGATGGACGCCCGGGTGGTGCATCCATATACCCTCAAGATTGCAGAGAAGAGCGGATTTCATCCGGTAGGATTTGAACCTCTAAAGATGCTTATTTCCGGGCGAGAGTCCATAGCGCTGATGATTCGTTATTTCGGTCAGGCTCTCAGTCTGCGCAACAACCATCCGCGTATTATCCCCGAAGTCTATCCGGTCGCCTGTCTGGCTTTTGAAAACTGTGGTATTAAATATGATGCAATAGTGGATGAGTTCTCCTCTTCTTATCCGATGATTGAGGGCTACGAGCTAGAAGAGCTGACCAGCGAGGGCTACTCTAGCTTGTTGCGTATTCAAAGAGGTCGAGTTTCGAATCGCGAAATATTTGGTCCGTTGCGTCTGCATTATGGAGTTTTCAAACATAAGGCGACTCAGTCTCGCTATCTCATTGCCAAAGAAGATGGTCGAGTCGTCGGCGCGGTGGGCTTTACGTTTGACGAGATCGAAAAGGCGTCGAGAATCTTTGAGCTTATCTCTTTGAACGATGATGTCATCCGATTCTTGCTCACTAATCTGGAGCGGCACCTGAGAGAAGACTACAAAGCCGAGTTCGTCGAAATCGACGTCAGTGCCTATGCTCCTCGCATGCAGCGCACTTTGATAGAGCTCAATTTTGTGCCGGTGGCATATCTTCCTGCCTGGGTCTTCCATGACGTAGAGCGACTTGATGCGGTAAGAATGGCTCGCATAAACGTTCCGCTGGATTTAGGCGAGATTCATCTATCTGAGAAAGTACAGAAAATCGCCGATGTGGTCATGAAGGCTTTCAGGCAAAAAGATATTGTGCCGGAGGTCTTAGACGCTCTAGAGATGATGGATCTGCTCAAGGGCTGTAGTAAGGAGCAAGCCCATCGTCTGGCCTGCCTTTGCTCTGTCAGGCAGCTTGATGAAGGTGCAGTTCTATTCGAAAGAGATCAGGATGCCACCGAAATGTATGTCATTCTCGCCGGTGAAATCGAGGTGTATATGCCGCATTCCGAAGAACCAATCGCGTCGGTCAAAGCCGGAGAATGTCTGGGAGAGATCTCTTTTCTTACCAGGAAGAAGCATTCTGCTTCGGCTATCGCTTCGAAGCACACAAGGGTAGCGGTGCTCACCAACGATGAGCTCAATCAACTGGTTCGGCAGCGGACTGATATTGGGCTCTTGCTCTATCGCAATCTGGCTCACGGTCTTGGTGAGAAGTTGCAGCGGCAGGACCTGGTCGTTTCTGAAAAGAAAGAAAGTTGATAGCAGTCAGACTGAACTTCAGGGTGTGCGCAACAATTCGTTGAGACCGACTTTGGCTCTGGTTTTGGCATCTACCTGTTTGACGATTACTGCGCAATAGAGACTGCATGATCCATCGGCCGAAGGCAGCGAACCGGGCACCACCACCGAGCCGGCGGGGATTCTGCCGTAGCTCACCTCGCCGGATTCCCGGTTGAAGATTCTGGTGCTCTGACCGAGAAAGACTCCCATCGAAATTACCGAGCCTTCTTCTACTATTACACCTTCTACCACTTCGGAGCGGGCACCGATAAAGCAGTTGTCTTCGATAATAGTGGGGCTGGCTTGAAGCGGTTCGAGTACACCTCCGATACCGGCTCCGCCGGAAAGATGCACGTTTTTGCCGATTTGGGCGCAAGAGCCTACGGTGGCCCAGGTATCGACCATGGTGCCTTCGTCTACATAGGCGCCAATGTTGATGAAAGAGGGCATCACTACTACGTCTTTAGCGACATAGGCGCCTCTTCTGACCGCTGCCGGCGGTACTATTCTGAAGCCGCCTTCTTCGAACTGTTTTTCCGAATAGCCGGCAAATTTGCTTGGTACTTTATCGTAAAAATGAGTATGTCCGCCGGGCATCACAGAGTTGTCTTCGATACGGAAGCTCAGGAGAACCGCTTTCTTGAGCCATTCGTTCACCACCCATTCATCGCCGACTTTCTCGGCTACTCTCTGACTGCCGTCATCGAGCGATGAAAGCGCTTCGTAAACGGCATCACGAACCTTCTTGTCGCATTTGCCCGGGGTTATTTCCGAGCGTTTTTCGAAGGCTTCTTCTATGATCTCTCTGATATCGCCGGTGTTCATCGCTTTCTTCTCCCTTACGCAGCTTCAGCCGCTTATGCTATCCAGATATCTTTTCAGTCTGACTGCTCCTTCCAGGCAGTTCTCTGTAGAGGCAACCAGAGCCATTCTTACTCTGTTTGCTCCCGGATTGATCCCGTCTGTCTCCCGGGACAGATAAGATCCAGGCAACACATGAAGATGTTCTTTTTCAAATAGTTCGAAGCAGAACCTCTCTTCGGCAACAGGTGTTTTGAACCAGAAATAAAATGCTCCTTCTGGTTGTTTCAGCCCGAGGGAGCCATCGGCATCGACTGTTTTTATCACCGCCTCGAAATTTTTTCTATAAGAAAGGCGATTGGCGACCACATGTTCTTCGTCTCGCCAGGCGGCGGCGCTGGCTTTTTGTACCGGTTCGGCCATGGTGCAGCCGTGGTAGGTTCGATAGAGCAAATACTTAGAGAGTATTTCTGCGTCTCCTGCTACGAAGCCGGATCTGAGACCAGGTAGATTAGAGCGTTTCGAGAGGCTGTGAAAAACCAGGCAGTTTTTGAAATCGTTTAAGCCTGCCTGAACAGCGGCTTGCAGCAGTCCGACAGGAGGGCTCGATTCGTCCCGATAAATCTCCGAATAACACTCATCGGCGGCTATGACGAAACCGTATTTTTGAGAGAGGTCGATCAACTTCTTCCACTCGTTGTAAGTCAGGCAGGCGCCTGTAGGGTTTGATGGCGAGCAGACATAAATGAGACTGCATTGCTTCCAGATAGACTCGGGCACTTCAGAAAAATCCGGATTGAAAGAGTTTTCTTCTTTCAGATTCATGAAGTGTAGCTGCCCTCCGGAGAGCAGGCATGCTCCTTCGTAGATCTGGTAGAAAGGATTAGGTGATACTACATAAGGTGATTTGTCCGGCTCTACCACAGCCTGGGCAATCGAGAAAAGAGCTTCTCTCGTCCCGGAAACCGGGATTACATGCCGATCCGGATCGATAAGCTCTTGCTTGATTTTGAAGCGATTGCACAGCCAGGCGGCGATTGCCTCTCGGAGCTCTCTTGTCCCCTGGGTGGTCGGATAATTGCCCAGGCTGGCGAGGCTGCCTCTGAGAACATCGAGAACAAAGGTCGGTGGCGCACCGCTTGGTTCGCCTATCGACCAGCGAATCATCTCTTGACTCAAATTGGGTTTGGCATCAGCCAGCAAAATCCGCAGTCTCTCAAAAGGATAGGGCTTGAGTTTTTCCAGCTTTGGATTCATTGGATGATTGGGATTCCTGTCGGGTTAGGCTTTCTCGTTGAAGTGGGCAATAAGTCTGCGGGCAGTTTCCGCAAGGATTGCCGTGCCGATATAAAAACCAGCTTCGTCGAGATCGAAATTGTGGCTGTGGTGACATCTGGTATCGCCTTCTATCTCAGCCCCGAGAAACATGAAAGCGCCAGGTACTTTTTGAGCCAAATAAGCGAAATCCTCACTCCAGGTTTTCGGTTTTACTTCGATGACGTTTTCCGGACCGATCAGATCGCGCGCTACCTGTCTCATCACTTCGGCAATCTCCGGGTTGTTTACGGTAGGAGGATAATCCAGTTCGTATTTCAGTTCATAGTCTCCGCCAAGGGCTCTGGTGATGCCGCAGATGCGCTCCAGCTCTTCTTTTATGAAAGCTCTGGTTTCGGGGTTGAAAGTCCTGAAAGTTCCTTGAATCTGGACTTCTTCAGCTATCACATTGGCGCGGGTGCTGGAACTCTGGAAAGAGCCCACGGTAACCACGGCAGGCTCCAGGGCCGATATGCGTCGCGAGACTATTTGCTGGATTGCCGAGACCACCTGAGCACCAATGACGATGGCATCGATGGTGGTTTCAGGATAGGCTCCATGACCGCCCTTTCCTTTGATCTTCAGCGAGAATTCATCTACGGCGGCCATGACCGGACCATCGAGAATGCCGACTTTGCCTGTGGGCAGGCTGGCGTCCATATGTAAGCCGATAACGGCGGAGAGATTGTCGAGAGCGCCGTCTTCAATCATTCTGACCGCTCCGGATACGCCTTCTTCGTCTCCATATTCTTCTGCCGGTTGCATCAACATGCGAATCTTGCCTTTGGGAGGCTTCTCTTTAAGCAGCTTGGCTGCGTGCAGGGCGATGCTGACATGGGCGTCATGGCCGCAAGCATGCATCACACCTTCGTTTTTCGATTTATACGAGACCGGATTGCTCTCCTTAATCGGTAGGGCATCCATGTCGGCACGGATGCCTATGGCGATACCTTCACCCAACTCACCGGTGACCCCTGTCTTGCCGACTTTCTTCTTGACCTTGTAACCCAGCTCAGCAAGTTTTTCTGCCGCCAGTTCGGCGGTTTCGAACTCTTTGAAGCTCAGCTCGGGATTCTCGTGAATACGGCGTCTGAGGGCTACTATCTCTTCTTGAAGGTTCTTGGCTTCTTGAATGGCTGTGGTGGTGGTGGTCATGGTTCTATATCCCCTTGCTCTTCGTGAGCGGGTATTAGGGCAGGTCGGAGAGGTCTCCTGCAACGGAGTTTCAGATCATATCTCAGACTATTAGGTTCGATCCTGAGATATTAAGCAAAAAATGAGGGTCTGCCGCCCGGGCCGGGTTTCCAGGATGCCAGAGCTTCTTCCACGACTGTCGAGGCGATTTTCAGGATCATGTCCGAGAGTGCTTCGATCTGCTCTTCGCTGAACTCGGCGCTGTAATCTTCGATAGCTCTTCTTACTTTTCTTTCGGCGTCTGATTTAAGCATTATTGAAATTGCTCCTCCCAAAATTGACTATAGGAGTTTAGCGCATCTTGGCTCTGCGCATATTACACGCTGATCTTGATGTCAATGGAAAACACTATATAAAATAGTAAAAAGGTAGAGAAAAAAGAGAGGCCCCGGAGGGCCTCTCTCAAAATTTGCATTGGCCTTCGGCCTTACGCCAGATAGCGCTCGGGCTGGAAGACGAAGATGGTGCCGTAGGCGTAGCTGCGGTAGCGATAGCTGCCGACATAGCTGAGACCGGCAGGAACCGGGAGCCCCTGACCGGTCGGCGACCAGTCGACGGAGCCCTTGCGAGCGTGGAGAAGGTGAATCTCCATCTCCGCCATTGCGGCCACCCGGCGCGGCACCGCGAGAACCAGCGAGGGTCCCCTGTCGGTGTCTTCGCCGACTTCGTCTTCGGAACGGGAGCGTCCGTTCACACCGATGATCTTCGTGCCACGCGGCACCGAAAACCTGGCCACGGTGTGATTCTCGCCGGCTTCGCCGTAGGTCTTGCGACGGACGAAGGTCCCGGTGGCGACGTCGCCGGGAATGGCGGGCAGGGGCACCATGCAGATGCTGAAGTCACCTTCGGCCATCGGCTGCGGTGCTTCCAGGGTGAAGAAAGGCTTCTCCCCGACCTGATCTCCGTTGGCGAGTTGGGCGCTTGGGTCGATTTGGATACTCAATGCGAGTTTTCCTTCTTGCAGAGTTTCAATTGAAACCAGCCGGAACGGTCGCTTTCGTTCCGGCCGGTTGGTTGCTCAGTTGATTGTTTTGGGTCAGACCGTCAACTGCGCCAGGATTCTCCCGGCGTGTTCGACTGCCCAACTCAGGCTTGAACAGGCTCGGCGAAGATCGCCTTTGAGCTTGTCCATGCCGGCCTGGTTGGCAAATGCATCGGCCGGAGCCCAGATTATCGAGCGCTCTTCAGCGGACAGACCTCTGGTCCGTTCGTCGAAGGTGCGCTCCAGTCCTCTGTACTCGGCACGCAGTCTGTTCCATTCGGAGGTATCATCCGCCGGAGCCGATGATTCTGTTTTCATTCTCCATGCAACCTCAATTAATTGTTGATGATGTGAAAGCAGCGAATCTGTCGAAGTTTTTCGCTGCTTTCATCCGCTTAGAGATCAGCCAGTCTGGCGAAGACCGGACCGAAACGATCGTGAACGAGAGCCGAGGCATCCTCGAAGGTCAGGTCGAGATTGCTACCCGGCGGAACTTCGATGTGGCTCTCGAAGAAATCCTGAGCTGGCTTTGTGTCACCGTTGCCGGTGGCGCTTGCCAGCACCAGGTCTATCAGCTCATCAGTGGATGCCGTAAGGACGTGGTTGTTGATGGTCAGATAGATGAGAGCCGCAGCCAGACTGGTGCGCTTGTTGGCGTTGCCGAAAGCGTGAGCCTTGGCCAGTCTGACCAGATAGGCAGCAGCAACGGCGGCGGCGGAGTCGTAGAAGTAACTATCGCCGAAGCCTGCTTGAGCCGCCAGCACTGCCGAATCGAGTCTGTCCCGGCTGATGATTCCGGGGGAGCCCAATCCGTAGAGTTGCAGCTGGCGGCTCTGCTCCTGAACTACCTGGTCGGTGCTCAGAAAGGTAAGCATCTTCTTGTTCCTCCTGTTACAGGAGCTGAGAAAGGGTCGCCACCACCGAGACACCGCCCGGCACGTTCTGGCTCGGCTGACCGCGGGAGCTGTTGCGGTCGATGAAAACCGCGTTCATGCCCACGGCAAGCGAGGCCCGGATGTCCGAGGCGAGGCTGTCACCGACCATGGTGCAGTGCCTGGCCGGCACACCGAGGGCGCCGGTGACGTTGTCGAAGAGCTCCCGGGACGGCTTGGAATGGCCGACCTGAAAGGAGCAGGCGAGGTGGTCGAAGCGGTGCCGCAGACCGATGAGCTTGTCCACCGTCCGCACCGCGAAGGGCCAGAGGTTGGAAGCAAGCGCGGTTCTGTGACCGCGGCGCCGGATTTCGTCGATCACCTCCAGGGTGTCGGGGTAGAGCCCGAGCGCGCTCTGTTCGTCCCGGAGAACTTTCCGGAACTGGCAGAGCACCGCCGGCGTGGCCTCGAAGCCGAATTTCCTGGCGATGGCCTGGGCGTAGGCGTCGGGATAGCTGATGTCGATGGTCAGACATTCCCGGATGAATTCGTCGGGGCAAGGGTCATCCTTGCCCGTCAGAATCTGCCAGAAAGTGGCAATCGGATCCGTGGTCAGCCCGTAGATGAGGGTGAACCACAGATCGAAGATGTAGACGTGATGCTGCTTGTCCTCCATGGAGGAACCCCGCTGGTTGAAGAGAAATCAGTCGTCCGTGTCCGCGCGCAGTTCGAGCGCGCGGTAGATTTTCATGGCCGTGCAGCTGTCTTCATGGTCGCCCATGATGAGGTGCATGGTGCCGAAGGCGTGACCTTTGACTTTGGTCTCCTTGCGGCAGGAAGGGCACTCGTACCAGTCGGCGCCATTCCAGTTCTGGTAGGCCGCAAGGGCGATCTCCTCGGCGTTGATCATCTCCTCGAAGAGGGTGATGATCGCTTCGACGTCGCGCTCCTCGGCCTGGAGCATGTTGTAGAGCTTGACCGCGTTGCAGTCCGGCTCGTGCTCGTAGCTGAGGATGTGGGCGTTGCCGCAGGCGTCACCCTTGATGCGGTTCTCCTTGCGGCAGCAATGGCACTCGTACCAGTCGGCGCCGTTGCTGTTCTGGTGACCGGCGAAGCCGATGTCGTCCTCGGCGAACATCTGTTCGATCAAGGCGATGATTTCGTCGTCGTCCAGTCGGTGCTCGGATTTATCCGGATTATCGATGCTCATTTCAAATCTCCGTAATATCTGCTTATGAGAAAAGGCGGCACGAGGCTTCTTTTGCGAAGCCCCGTGTCGCCTGGTTTGGTGCGGTCAGGTGCTAGATGACCATCTCGCGCTTGGCGCGCTCCACGGCACGGTCCCGGACATAGGAGGCGAACTCCCAGTTGCGGGTGCCGATGAAGCGGTTCTCGCCGCCGACAACGTCCATGTACTGGAGCACGGTGCGCTCCAGCTTGCGGAACTGCCGGGTGGTCAGGGTGACCGCACAGCCCGCCGCGTAGAGGGCGAGGGTGGCCAGAGCCTGGGGGTGCGGTTCGACAGCAGCGGGTTTCGGCTGCATGCAGAGCATGGCGATGGTGGCAAGCACATGGACCGGCTCACCTTCGAGGAAGCGGTCGGAGAGACCGACTCCCATGGGTTCCCAGCCGGGCGTCTTGTCCCAGTCGGTTTCGATGTTCACTTGCGGTGGCAAGGCATTCTCCTTTTTGCTAAAAGCGAGTTTGCTTTCATTTGAGGTTGTGGTCAGGCTTCGGACCAGCTCGAGAAGTCGAGTTCGTACCAGAAGCCGATGCGCTTCAGCACCGCCACGATGTCTTCGTGGCTGCGAATCTTGTCCGATTCGTTGCGGGCCACTGCCCGGGCGCTGTCGAACTCTTCTCGCCGCAGGAAGAAGATGAGCGTGCGCACGCAGCTGACGCCGCGTCCGTCGTACTTCTTCGCCTGAAGCGAGTCGAGTTCTGCTGCAATCTCTTCGACCGGGAAGCCGAAGTAGACGATTTCTCCGCAGGGAGGACCATCTTCGCTGAAGCGGTACTCCAGCTTGACACCGGCTGTGGTGGTGTCGACGGCCTCGTTGCCGAGATGGGAGTCCTCGTGGGGCTCGATCTCGAGCATGTCGATGCGGTGGTATTGCCTGTAGCCTTCCGGCTTGGTGTCGAAGTGCACCTTTATCATGTGCAGCGCTATCCTCTCGGAAGTCGCCACCACCACGGTCGAGCCGCTGCCGACTCCTTCGTGGCCGTGATGGGTGATGGTAAAAGCTTTCAACATTCGGCTTTCTCCTTGTCGAAGATTACAGAGGGTGAGCCTCGGTGAGGAGGCTCAGTTGGTGACGCCGTTGCTCGAGAGCCGCGCCGCCACCTTGTCGATCACCATGTCGATGCCGGCGCTCATCAGGCTGAGAAGCTTCGACTTCGGGTCCTTCTTGATGGAGAGGGTGATCAGGTCGCGGTTGCCGTTGGCGGAGAAGAGATACTCGGAGCTGGTGGCGATTTCGTCCACCAGGTTGAGACCGAGCTCGACGCTCTCCTGGGCGCTCCAGTGCTCGCCGGTGGTCACCCGCTCGATGTCGACGCCGGTGCGATACTTCGCCACCAGTGCGCCGAAGGCGTGGTGAATGCGGTCGAGCTGCCCCTGGAAATGGGCCTTGCCTTCGTCGGTGACTTCACCGGTGGAGGTGACGGTGCGCTTGAACTGACCGGCGGTGAAGAGCAGCGGGTTGACCCCGATGCGCTTGAGCAGGTCGTGGTAGTTCAGCACCTGGGCGACCACGCCGATGCTGCCGACATAGGCGAAGGGAGCGGCGATGATCTTGTTGGCCGGCAGGCTCATCAGATAGCCGCCGGAAGCCGCCACGGTGTCGACACAGACATCGAGCTCGATGCCGGCTTTGCGCACCCGCTCCAGCTCGGCGAAAGCGTGACCGTAGTGGGGCACGGCGCCGCCGGGGGAGGTGACGACCACGATCAGCTTGGAGATGCGGTCCTTGTTGAAGATGATCTCGTTGACCAGAAGAGCCAGGTTCGAACGCTCGGTGGCCATGACGTCGCCATCGAAGCGGACGACTGCGATCGGTTTGCCGTTCTGGGCCCGGGTGCCGCCGCGCCGGTCATGGGAGACCGAGCGGACCACGCAGGTCTTCTTGGAGAGGGTCTTGAGACCTTCCAGGTCGCGGATCTTGGAGTCCTCGTCGGACTTCTTCTTGACGATAGCGCCGACGATGGCGAGCACGCCGAAGATGGCGACCAGCCAGAAGCCGGCATGGAGCCACGAGCCAAGCATGGAACCGATGTCAGTGATGAACTGGATCATAGAGTTTTCGCTCCGTTTTAGAGTTCGTTTATGAGAAAAGAACGGAGGCGACCGATTGTGTTTCGGTCACCTCCGTCCGGAAACAGGATTCGGGTCAGTCAGGCTTCAGCTGCTACTTGCAGCCGCAGCCGCCGCCCTCCTCCGGAGCATCGTCATCGTCGTCCGCCAGACCGGCAACGATCACCAGTCGCCTGGGACCGTAGTCGGGCAGGTCGTGCGGAGTCTGATGGTTCGAGTGAGACTGCATGTTGAAGTGGCCGCAGGCGCAGTGCCAGCCGGCGGAGCCGACCAGAACGTTTGCCTTGGCGCCACATTCGCCGCAGGTCTCACCCGTGAAGCCGTCGAAACGAGCCCAGGAACGACGAGCGCTCCGGATTTCGTCGACGGTGAAGTCCCGGGGTCCCTTGGTGCTGAACGTGCACGCGGTGGGAACCTTTGCTTGTACTGTCATTGCTTCACTACCTTTCGGTTCGAAGTTTTGAGTTTTGCCGGTGGCAGACTGTTACGTCCGACCACCGACACCCTTGGGTTTCATCCGAAACCTTTGGTCCGACTTGCGTCAGGCCGCCAGAATCGTGATGTGCCCGTCGCAGCCTTCGGCCTCGCAGAAGTCCGTGAAATCCATCACGTCTTCGATTTCACCAGCGAGCTCGTCGTCTTTGACGATGCCGGTGGCGCAGTGCCAGAAGTCAGCGACACAGGCCCGAGCCTCTTCGTCGAAGAGACCGGTGGCATCCGAGAATTCCCGGATGGCCTTCCAGAAGAGAGTTCGACCGACGTCGTGGTTGTTGCGGAAGAAGTTGCTCTCGGCCAGAAACCAGTTGGCGCGGGCGGTGTCCCGGTTGACCTCGAGCGGATTCTCAGTGAATCGCCCGCGGGCCTGGACAAACATCCGCTCCGCTTCCTCATGCCGGTAGAACCAGCGATAGGTCCAGCCGAGAATCAACAGCGCCGCTGCCAGTTTGCGACGATCGATCCCCTCCTGTTCGAGGAGATTCTTCACCAGTTCCTCTGCCTGGTCCACCCCCGTCGGCATATCGAACCCATGCTCGGCCGCGACGGCTGCACAGATTGACTGCAGGGGGATGTCTACGTGAATGGTCATACGTTTCTCCGTACTGGTAAGTTAGAGTTGATAGAACCAGATCAGCCTCGAAAGAAACTTCCGAGACGAACCGTAGCTGTATGTCTTCATCCCTCAGGGAGGGTTGCTCGATGGTTGGTTGCCAGAAAACTACTGCGGGTTTAAGAAGGGTTTCCTCTGCTGATTAGATGGAACGAAGACATACCCCTTGATAACTCTTGGGCCTTATATGAGGCAAGTATAGTTTTGCGTACCAGTCCTGATTTACTCTTTGTTTCTGTTTTTGACTGTCAGTTCTATTAATAAGTAGAATAGTTGTGATAGTCATTTAATGTTCATTGTTTCTTTTAAAAACCATGAATCTGTGACCTTTTCTAAAGCTTATTAGTTATATTGCGACCGAAGTTTAGACGGCGCGCTAAGTGCGATAGCGCTATTACAAGAAAGCAAAAAATAGTCGGTAATCTTGCTTCAATAAGCAAGGTGTAGTTCAGACAAATTCATGCCGTCAGTCTGTTATGGTATTGCTGGTAGTATCAAGAGGATGTGAACAGAGCTTCGGTGATTTCATTGGCGCGAGTCTGGGCAAACTCTGCTTCTCTACCGTTATCGAGTTTTCTCAAACAAGACGAAAGCTGAAATAAAGACTGTGCGACTTCTTCGTGCATCCTTCCGTAGATATGCTCTTTGATGAAAAGACATCTCAGGTTATAGTCTCTGGCAAGAGTGTAATTGCAGTCCATCTCGTGGCATAGAGCAAGGCTGTGAAGGGTATCGGCGAATAACTCCGGGCTGAAGAGAGGATCATCCTCGTGAAGGTTCAAAAGCTTGTTCAAGACTTCTATAGAAGCTTTGAATCGCTTCTGCTTCATGAGACACTGTCCCAGTTCGAAGAGTGCACCGGCATAATCGTACTTATAGACGGACATATCCGCGTTGGCAAGGATTTTAACAGCACTTTTCAGAAGGGTTTCAGCGCTGAGGTCATCGGCCTGGCAGCTTTTGTTATGAGCCAGGGTAAGCTTTGCCAGGGCAGTTAATGGGGACTTAGCGCCGTTAGCGTTACGAGTTAATCTGAGCGCTTTGTTCAGTATTCGGTCTGCAGTCAGATAGTCTCCATTTCTCTGGGCGCACCATGCCAGTTTGAAAAATACACCGGGATAGTCTTGCCTGTCTCTGTCTGATAGCCGAATCACTTGTTCACCATATTTTTCAAGCAAAGTGAAGGCTTCTTTGTATTGATTCCTCTCGATCAATATATTGATGAGGTTACGACGGTTTGTGGCGATTGCAGCTTCGACATCTTCGCCACAGTTTTCATAAATTTTGATCGCTGTACGAATGGCATCTTCGGCAGCTTCAAGATTTCTCAGGGCGCAGTAACATTTGGAGAGTCCCCAGAAACAGTCGGCAATGAACCGCTCTTCGGCATCAGAAGAGGCTCTTGCACTATTGATGGAGCGCTCGAAAAAGCTAGCGGCTTCTTCGAATCTTTTCTGCTCTGTATAAAGAACAGCAAGCTCCCAGAGGACAGAGGCTCTTAGAGAGGGCTTATCTTCTGACATATCTTCTAATATAGTGATGACATTTTGGTAGTGGACTTCTGCTTCTTTATGCTCGCCGAGGTTAAAGAGACATCGCGCCGCTCCCAGATGACTGTTGTATATGCGTTCGTCATTTTTGTCGGGAAGCCTGTCCGATAGCTCGACTGCTGCATAGAAACTCTTTAAGGCTTTTCGATAATCGCCGGACGAGCGAAGAACCGTAGCCCTTTTGAAGCTTTTTTCAAATCTGCTTGCTGTTGAGCTGTCGCTCCTACCCATAGTTTTTGCCGACTTTATTATAGAAACGGGACTCTGACTTGCTTATTGATTAACCACAATCAGATCATAGTCAAACCCTTTTTCTGTTTTTTTAGATCTGAATTTATGTACAACCGCATCGTGACCGCCGGCGTGAGCTGGCCCAGGGCCGAAATCCTGCTTCGGCCTATATATGTAACCGCAGTGTGACCAGTATCAGAAGCTTGCGCACAGTGGTTTCTGAATATATCTGGCACCATATCTGGTTGTTTGAGTGGCTGTGTGTCAGACGGGCTGGGGGTTATGGCTGTTTCTTTCGGTTGTTTGACGAGATTGCTCCAGCCTTATCGGTCTTCTTATAGTGTGGACATCTACTCATAGTTTCATCGGTAAGCATAAAGCCATCCTGTAATAACCAAAAACACCCCGACCAGAATCTATCCTCTTGCTGTCACTAACAGCCGTACTGGCACGACGTGTTTTTCAGGAGCATTTTGTTATCGGCTCAGGTTCGACCATTCTTGTTGTCTGGGTTGTCCGGGCAGCTAGATTAAACCGAGTTGATAATTGCGCTAACCTGGAGGGATGGTTCACATTTAACCGGGCAATATGCTGCAAAGCTTTTACTGCTAAGGGTTAGAACTATTAGATGCCATTCATGAACCGAAGTTTACAGCTTGCAAGCGGACGGCGCAAAACCTAGGAATAGAGATACCAACCCAATTCTCATCTACAATTTGCGGAAATTCGTTTCGACCCTCGAAATCAAATAGCGGACACAAATTCAGACCTATCTAAGCCGGACGCCATCGCGTCTGGTTTTGCACTTCTTTCGACACAGAAAGCACAGAAAAAATGTCTGGGGCAATGAACATCTCTAGAGGATGTTCATCGCCACGCACATTCTTCGTGCGTGACAACGGTAGGAAATGGAGGTTCCCTTTGTTTTCGGAAACGTTTTCCATCCAACCGGAACGAATGTCTCGCTGGTTAGCCTGGGCCTTGTGGGGTGTCGCTACCCTGCTTATGCTGGTCTCAGCAAGACAGGTGGAGATGGCTCTTGCGATGTCCACCCGGACATCCGGTCTGACCACCTGGCTAACCGCCGGGGCGATTGTGGCTGGTCTCTTCTGGTGCCAGCTCGCCACGGTCTATTTCGTTCTGCAGAGGTCGTCGATCTTCTATTCCGTGCTCTACTCGGGCCTGACTTTCTTGCTGTCGGGTTTCTTCAATGTATGGGCATTCACGGCAGAAGCGACGCTGTTCTCTGGTGATTGGTGGGTGTCGAGCGTGGTGGGACTTCTGGTTCCTTTCCTCGCTTTTCTCGCCAATCAGGTAGCCACTCAGTGCTATCTAATCGGTGCCGGCTTTCAGAAAGGCACCATACCTGATATTTCTATTCCTTCAGAAACTGTTCCTTTCCCCGAGCCTGAATCGAGGCTGGCGGACTCCGCGTTGCCGCATGTTTTCGATGATGCAGTGCCGACTCCGGGAAACGCCCACTCAGTCTCTGAGCAGGAGCATCCCGCGATTTCGACTGCAGAAATCGAAACAGAGGTTGCCGAAGTCTCCATCCCCGAAGCGGTTATCGAGGAAAAGGAAGAGGCTATCGAAGAGGAATCCGATTCGGTCAGTGAGGCTGATTCCGAGACCGGTGCCGAAGTCGCAATAGAGGATGAAGTAGTTGATACTGATTCTTCTGGCGAGGCCGATGCACCTGTGGTCGAAGAAGAGGTCGATCAAACTGATCGGATTGAGGAAGAGCCGGAGCCTGAGATAGTCCTGCCGGAAGGTCAGCCCGTGGCCGTCGAAATTACAGATCGGCGTGTTATGGTGCGGGTCGAAAAGCAGGCTATTTCAAATAGCCGCAGGAAGAAACTGCACGAGCAACTGAGACGGATTGCTTCTGTCGCCTGGGACAAAGCTGAGAAAGCTGAATCCCGTAAAGACGGCAAGGTTTTCTGGACGCTCGGCGGCACAATCACTGCCCCTGAAATTAAAGGCAAGAAAAGCAAGAAAAAGAGGCAGGCGGCACAATCCCGACACGTCGAAGCTGTTAGCGACCAGCTCCTGGCGTTGATCGGTCAGTACAGGAAGACGTAGCATGGCGGGAATCTCTTATCTCCTGCCGTGCCACCATCCTCGGGGTCGAGTGTTCTAGAATGCTCGACCCTGATCATTTTTCTGATTCATAAATTAGTCAATTTGCCTGGGGAAAGAAGTTAAGCGGTCTCACTTTACAGTGCCGGTCGTACTGCCCGTTTTTTGCAATGGGCAGTACCACCTGCATTGGTCAAAGCAGGTGGGATTGGAGATAATATGCTTAACGGTATGACCCCCAAGATGTACCGCCGTGCAGGTACAGGTACAGGCATGTCTGGCGTCACACTGCTGATTGTCAGCATCTACCACCAGTTCGAGGCTATCACTCATTTTACGCACAGCATGCCGGCTGTGAGTATTCTGGTGGCAATCGCCGTAGATGCTGGGTTCGTATTCTGTGAGATGGCCCTATGGTTGTTGTACTTGTACAACGACTCGATAGACCAGAAGGCCAAGCTCGTCACTGGTGACGAGCGTAGCAGGGTACTGGACCACAAGATCAGTAGGTTGAGCGCTCAGATGTATCTCATCACTGCGGTGGGCTTTTCCGCGGCGATGAACGTCTGGAGCTTTACGCACCAGCTGTCCCAGTTCTCCAGGGACTGGTGGATTGGCACCTTTGTAGGACTCTTCATTCCCTTCGGCATCTTCGTGCTCTCCAAGGTCAGCACCCAGCTGTTCCTTGTGGCGACACGTCTAGTTTCCGAAGCTGAAGCCTGCGCCGAAGCCGAAGCCGAAGCCACCGCTCGTGACGAGCTGGATGTGCTGAAAGCTGAGCTTGCCGAGGCGGAGCGTCAGAAGCAGGAGCGGCTTGAAAAAGCTCGCGCCGCGAGGGCAGCGAAGAAGACCGGGGATAACACCTCGGTTTCCTCCGTTGAGAAGAAGAGCGCCGACTCAGGTGTGTCCGCGAAAGGAAAGCGGAAGGCGGAAACCGACGAGCAGGCCGGGGCTGAAAAGCCCGTAACGCCTCGCCGTTCGAGGAAGCCTAAGTCCACTGAAGCTGGCGCGGAGAGCGCCCAGGCGGCCTAAGCCAGAAAGGGAGCAGCAACAGAACCTGGTTGCTGTTCCCTTTCTTCTTTTGTTTGTGAAATACTATGAGATACAGTAGAAAGAATTGAAAAAAATAGACCCTGGAAGACCAACTCGATTTTCAGTCGAGCGGCTTCCAGGGTCGAGTTTCAGGTCATGTTATCGAGAAGAAAAGGCGGACACCACAGAGTTGTGATCCCCGCTCATTGCTCCGCTTCCTACCAGTGGCGGTGGCGGCGGCGACGCTGGTGGCTGTCCCGGTAGCCGTTGCCGTAGGAGGCGAAGGTGAGCATGCCCGTCTCCTGCGAGCGGACGAGCTTCAGCCTGCCCTCGGAGGGCATGTAGAAGGAGTCGTCCTCGCAGGCCAGGTTGCGGCCGTTGCCGGAGCCGGTGGCCACGGGCTTCTCGGTGAAGCCGTCGTAGACCACCATGGCGTCGTCGTCCTGCAGCAGCAGGGCGAGGTCCCGGGCGGCGGTGCGGCGCTCCTGGCGGCGGCGGAGGTGCTTGCCGTAGGGGTTGGAGTCGTCCCAGCCGTGGCCGTCGAGCTTGTTGCTCATCCGCTTGATCCGATCGCCCTGGAGCTGCACGAAGATCTTGCTCATTCATTATCTCCTGATAGAGGTCTTAGTGTTAGACGAGATGCGCCTGCATCCCGCCAGCTAAATGCCATCCCGGTGAGGATGGCGGAGGGTGAGTGGGGCACATCCTGAGCTTCAGGTCGCGCCCCCCTCGGGTCAGTGGTTGGAATCGCGGGCAGCGCGGTACGCTGCTTTGATCGCCTTCCACTTTTCTTTCGCCGAGTAATCGAGCTTGATGGCGCCGCTGTTGAAGTGGGGCGTAGAAACGAGTTTCACGCCTTTCTCCAACCAGCTCTGGAAGACGAGGTGGCTGTCGACGCACACCTTGCCGCACCAGTACCGCATGTAGCGCTTCTGAATGACGCCGAACCAGTTGTCCAGCTCACCCACATCGATAGCCGTGATATGTGGCGCTTCGGCATCGTAATGCTTCCCCACGACACCGACGGGGCAGGCACCGTCCCAGGTGAGCATGCCGTCGAAGAGATGCATCCCTTCGAAATCGACGGCGCTGATCACACCCGGAATGGCGCAACTGGCACGTACCGCCAGACCGACCGAAGGAGGCGTGTTCGAGAGTTGGACACGTTCCCCTTCCAGGTCATAGCGGAAGACTCCCTGGCTGGTGAAGACAATCTGGCAGCGACCGATCTTGTCGATGTCGGCCATCGCCATTGTCCAGAAACGCTCCGGCCAGGCCGGAATCATTTCGTCGATGAAATCACCAAGCGGTTGGGAGGACATCAGCGCTTTGATGGGGAGTTTCGACCCCTTCTGGCTGATGTATTGCCGGATAACCCTCCAGGGGTGTCTCCGGCTGGCTAGGAGCTCCTGAAAGTCCTTGCGGACAGACAGTCTGAGCAACTCACCCGGCGTCAAGCCCAGGGCAATGAATGCGGCGGGAATCGAGCCGCCGCTAATGCCACCAATGGAATCCCATTGGGATGCGCTGTTTTTCTTGAGACCGCAGAATGCTCCGACTCCAGCCAGGATAGATTTTGTACCGCCGCCACCTATGACCAGGTGCTGGGGTACTCCCGGTACTGAAGTGGATTCGACGGCCGAAGGTTGCATATTCATAGCATCCTCCATCCTTTTAGCTAAGTCAGATGACTTGTTTACTGCATAAAGCAGTCATCGAATATGGTTTTTGGCCATGTCGATAACAGTCCGGCTTCCTTGAATGAGGAAGCCGGGGCGAAAGTGACCGGGGCTAACAGGCTCCGGCCATGGCGACTCGACGTTCGACCTCGGTCATCAGTCGGTTCCCCATCTCGAGGGTCTCCAACTTGGCGGTCATGCTGCCGCTCTTCACGACGGAGTGCGTGACGTCGATGATGCGCACCTCGTTGCCGAAAGCGGGGTCCGCTTTGAGCAGGCGAACTGCCTCGGCGTACATGGTGTTCACGTCGGTGCTGCTGAAGTCCAGCCGCTCCGAATGAACGCCGTCCCGGACGGTGAAGAAGTGCGCTCCGTTGTCACCGGTTCCGATATAAAGCTCGAGCTTTTTCATGGTATTACCTCGAAAGGCTAAGTTAGAGATTGCCGCCTGGAGCGATGTCCTGACGACGCGTCGACCCTTCTTGCGAATGGCCGCCCTTTTGCAGAGTCCAAAATCGACCGCTCTATCAATATCCGGTTCACCAGGCTCGGCACGAAGCAGAGGATGATGATTCAGAATGGCTGACAGAGTTTACTGGTTGGTTTTGAAATCTCTGAGAAATTTGATGAACAAAAGGTACTTAGTTCTATCAAGCAGTTTTCTCGAAGGTCAAAACTATTTTCTGTACTCAAAAAGATGAACTGTTCAGAGTCAGAATCTCAAAAGCTATATCTGGTAATGCTTTTAGTCTTCGAATCCTTTCCCTTTTTAATTTCTCTATTTAATCTAGAGGGCTCTGGGCTCGTAATATCCCCACTTTTTAAAGACTCATTCATTTAGCGCAGCCATTTAATCTGGCTTGAATAGAAGATTTTGGGCTGACTTCCCATGACGGTATTGTGACCGGTGGCGGGATGTTAGCGAACCCGAGCTAGGGGGAATTGGGGCTCGTACAGAAAGCAACATTTACACATAAGTCTTTATGATGGCGCAGCGCTTCAGGCAGTGCTGTTCTATGGTTTCGGCTCTTTCAGGGCATTGTTAACGGGGCAGGCCGTTCTACATAGCCCTACCTGATAGCATCTTCTCGTTTTTATCCTGTTTCTAACCATGAGTTTCAGCCCCATCTAAACCCTCTCGACAATACAAGCTTAATTAGAGACGCCTTCGATTGCCTCTTCCAGCAAATGGATAGGCTTCGTCTACACTTCGTCGGCGTATCTCTAGTCTGGCTTTGTCATTGTCGTGAGCCCAGTCACCCATACGGAGATCAAATGACTGAACAAACCGTGAATTCGCAAGACCTTCTCGCCGCAGCACCGACACGCAACCAGGCCCTTCTTGCCTGGGTGGCAAAGGTCGCGAATCTGACCCGTCCGGCTGCCATCTACTGGTGCGACGGATCGCAACAAGAATACGACCGCCTCTGTGCCGAGATGGTCGCCCAGGGCACCCTCATTCCGCTCAATCAAGAGAAGCGTCCCGGCAGCTTCCTGGCCCGCTCGGATATCTCCGATGTGGCTCGGGTGGAGGAGCGCACTTTCATCTGCACCGAGAGCAAGGATGACGCCGGCCCGACCAACAACTGGATGGCGCCATCCGAAGCCCATGCCGTTCTCGACTCCCTTTTCGACGGCTGCATGGCCGGCCGCACCATGTATGTGATCCCCTTCAGCATGGGACCGCTCGGCTCCGATATCTCTCATATCGGTGTCGAGATCACCGACTCGCCCTATGTGGTCGCCAGCATGCGGATCATGACCCGCATGGGAGGCAAGGTGCTCGACCTGCTCGGCGAGACCGGCGACTTTGTCCCCTGCCTGCACTCGGTCGGCAAACCGCTGGCTGAAGGTGACAGTGATGTCGCCTGGCCTTGCAACGCCGAGACCAAGTACATCTGCCATTTTCCCGAGACCAGGGAGATTGTCTCTTATGGCTCCGGCTATGGCGGCAACGCGCTTCTGGGCAAGAAGTGCTTCGCGCTGCGCATCGCCTCGAGCATGGCCCGGGAAGAAGGCTGGCTGGCGGAGCACATGCTCATCCTCGGCCTGACCTCGCCGGCCGGTGTCAAGAAGTACGTCGCCGCCGCGTTCCCGAGTGCCTGCGGCAAGACCAACCTGGCAATGCTGGTGCCTCCGGCAGCTCTTTCCGACTGGAAGGTGACCACCATCGGCGATGATATCGCCTGGATCAAGGTGGACGGTGAAGGCAAGCTGCGGGCGATCAATCCGGAAGCCGGCTATTTCGGCGTCGCACCGGGAACCTCGGAGCGCACCAACCCGAATGCCATGGCTTCCATGGCCAGGGACTGCATCTTCACCAATGTGGCCCTCACCGCTGACGGTGACGTCTGGTGGGAGGGTCTCACGGACAGCCCGCCTGACGGTCTCACCGACTGGCAGGGCAACCCCTGGAGCAAGGAGAGCGGCAAACCCGCCGCCCATCCCAATGCGCGCTTCACCGCTGCCGCGATCAACTGTCCTTCCCTCGACCCGGAATGGGACAATCCCCAGGGTGTTCCCCTGAGTGCATTCCTCTTCGGCGGACGACGCGCCGGAACCATTCCGCTGGTGGTCGAGAGCTTCGACTGGACCCACGGTGTCTATATGGCAGCCACCATGGGCTCAGAGACCACCGCTGCGGCAGCCGGCAAAGTCGGTCAGGTGCGTCGGGATCCGATGGCGATGCTGCCCTTCTGCGGCTACAACATGGGCGACTATTTCGCTCACTGGCTCTCCTTCGCCGACAGCGGTGCAGTCGACCTGCCGCCGATCTACTGCGTCAACTGGTTCCGGGTCGATGCCGACGGCAAGTTCCTCTGGCCCGGTTTCGGCGACAACCTCAGAGTCCTGAAGTGGATCTTCGAACGCACCGAAAGTGGTGCGGAAGCCGGTGGCACCGGGACGCCCCTCGGCATCGTGCCGGCCTTCGAGAATATCGACCTCACCGGGCTCGACAAGGTCGACGCGGAGCGTTTTGCTCGGCTGGTCGATATCGATCCGACTCTCTGGCGAAGGGAACTCGAGGATCAGGCTGCCTTCCTGGCTCGCTTCGGAGAGCAGCTGCCGCCCGAGCTCGCCGCCTGGCAGAAGTTCATCGCCGAGTCCTTCTGATTGACCTGAAGGGCTGTTGAGGCTTTTGAATCAAGCCGATAGATTTCAGGACCGGGGTAAGGGTTGTTTCTCTTACTCCGGTTCTTTTAAATTGCTAATAACTATATGAAGTAGTGTAAAATCGATTTAATGGAAAGACAATCTGCCCGGGGCGAATCGTCTTTCCGGAGCTGGATCTCTTAGCTCAGTTTTTCCACGGCATGCGGAAATAATGAGCGCGATGGTAGTAGAGACCAAGCAAGAATCCTGCCGCAAATCCACCGACATGTGCCATATGGGCGACACCGTCGCTTTTCTCCGGATAGAAGAAAACCAGCGTCAGCACCAGAATCAGCTCGACGATACTCTTGAAGGTGAAGAACACCGCAGCCATGGTGGCTATCGGAGCGACGACCTCAGAGAACATTCCGCGGAAGCGGAAGGCGACGAACATGCCCATCATGCCGAAGACCGATCCGCTGGCACCGAGAATCGGTGTCTGCGAATGGATGTCGAGCAGATAATGCGCGAGACAGGCAGCCACTCCCATAAGGATGTAGTACCTGATACCGCGGGCTACTCCGGTGAAATAGACCACTCCCATGGCAGCCGGGATCAAGAAGATCATGTTGCTCAGGTAGTGATCCATACCTCCATGGAGGAATATATAGCTGACGGTATTGAACGCAGATTTGCCGATCAGAAGAGGGTCGAGATGCGCAAGCGCATCGGTCATCTCGGCAGGATTGAACAGGAAGAACTGAAGCACCGGCATTCCGTTGCGGAGCATGGCCGAAACCAGCACCTGGAAGATGAGGGTGGACAATCCGATGATCAGCAAGAACCGTTTTACATTGGCTAAGGTTCTCATGAAGATAGCCTTTATCCCGGATCGGCTTGCTGCCATACTCTTGGCCCGATCCTATTGCGTATCGACAGTGAAGCAAGCGTCGATGAGTAGAGAACCTGCAGAAAAATCTACCGAACGGGGCAGAAAGGAAAAGGATTTCGCAAAATGACTTTTCCTTTCTGTCTCGCAAAGAGAGTCAGCAGGATAAGGCAGAGTGAAGGCGCGCCTTATCCGATTCTTGTGGTCTGATTTACTCAGACTTGATTGTTATCGTTTTGGTCAGCTTAGAGAGCACCACCGATGGCGGCAATTGCGATAAGCAAAACCACAACTACGATAGCTCCTTGAAAGAGAAGACCCAGGTTCTGCTTGAGCCTGAGGTCGTCCAACTCTCGTTTGCTTCGCGGTGGTGTGGGAGACTTTTCTTTCATATTCATGCTCCAAAGAGAAGCTTGAGCAGGGCATAGCCCACAAGGAAGCCTAGGGCGAAGTTGACGAGCAGCGACAAAAAGCTGTTCTGCTGCGGCTTCTCCGGCTTCTGGGGGTCTTCGGGCTGCGGGGGACCCTGGTTGTTCTTCTCGGTCATGGTTCACCTCTTTTTCTGGTGTTTCATCGACCCTCTTGTTTCTGTTCGGCAAGAGACGAGTCTCTTCTGTCGCTCCAGTTGCGGTGCAATGGACGAAGAGACTCTTGGTGATTTCAGTAGCTAAAGGATCTGTTGGCTTAGTTCTTGCTCGAAACAGAAAGTTAGAGGGATGTTTAAATCTACTCTGTTTATGCTGTTGATCTCAAAGGCAGAAGAAAACTCCTGGATGCAAAGAGCTCTGGCTGAGGACGGAGGTTTCTCCGGCTGAATCAACTACTGGTGGGTCCCGAGATGATTTTTGTTGACCTTTGTGAACCGGTGCTTTATCTGAAGTTACGTAATATCCAAAGACAAAACCATTATCGGAGCAAGCGGATCATTCTGGGTAGTCTTCTCTTGAAAACGACCAAGTATCGAAAGTCTAGCTTAGCCGAGGCGAGTTTTTTTGATTTTGAATATCTTGAAAACCTGTTCGGTTCTCAGCTTTGCCTGTTTGCTCCGGTTCAGTTTCGATTCTGCCTCGGTTTTATAAACAGCATTAACTCTCAGAGCTCTCTCTAGAAGCATAGGATCATAGTGTCTTCTCTTCTTTCTTTTCCCGAGCAAAGGCTCTAAAACCAACTGAATAAAACGTTTTTGACCTCTCCTGTCTGTCGCTATTGCGATCTGAAAGAGGTCTTTTTGCTGTTTCGAACAGCCAACAACGAGAACCTTAGAGTAAAAGGCACAAGCATGTACCGATCCTCAATTTTTCCCCTGATCGTCGCCATATCGCTAGTATCCGGCTGCGGATACGATGGCGACCGCAGCAGCTCCCAGATTTTTCCGGCGCGCAATGCCATCCGGCTCGAGCTGCCGGAAGAAGACGAGCAGATTGATTTTCGTTTCGTGAACTGGGCCGAAGACGGCTCCCATGTTCGAACCATCGTCACCGAGTTCAAGGACGGCATCACCGAGACCAAGTACTTTCGCCCCGATTCGACTCTGGACAAGGTCACCCAGTTCTATCCGACAGAGAGCCAGGAACAGGATGTCGGCGACGCCAATAACACCAACAAAACGCGACAGCTCCGTATCTCACTTGTCTATGATGAGAACGGAAAGGTGCTCTTGTACGAACGCGCCTTTCAGCCGGATGGAAAGGCGGCAGTTTTCGGAAGCCGGGGAGCGGACGGAAACTTTCGTCGGGAGCTGTTTTATGAAAACGGCAAGAGTCTGCACAGGCTCCACTTTATCGATCCTTCCGGACTGGTTTTGATGGAACAGATTTTCGGCCGTGATGGCATTATCGAGCTCGTCATCCGGCGTGACAAGCGAGGTAACGAAGCCACCGAAGAGTATCGAGAGGACGGAACTCTGCGCTATGTCACCGTGCGACCGCGCAGCAAGTATGGTCCTGTGGAACGCTCTTTCTACTCGACCGACGGTGCTCGCCTGGAGATGCAAGTTCGATACGCTTCGGGCTCTATCCAGGTTAAGTACTATGTGAGCGGAAAGGTGGTCGAAGAGCGTTATGTCTACCAGTCCGGTACTGCCAGCGTCACCACCTGGGACAGCACCGGCAACAAGATCACGCGACGCTATTCGGGTAAACCGGACAGCAATGACTGGACGGACATCACCGGATTCGAACTCAAGGGTGTCACCGAATACGATGGCGATTCCAAGGTGCGCAGGGAGATCGAATTTCACCCGGATGGAAAGACTCCCCGGGAAGTTCGCTATCCCGACGGACCGGGCACTACTTACAAGACACTCTACAAGTACTTCAGGGAGGACGGAACCCTCGAAAAAGAGGAGTACAAAGAAGACTACAAAACAACCCGGGACGAGAAAGAATACCCTGCCGAGGATGAAATTCGGGAGACCGTTCCCGAAGAATATTTCACACCCTCAGACAGAAGCTCTCCCGAGTTGCTGAGCGCGAGCGAGATGCCCGAGCCGCCCCAGTACGGCTGCGAGAACTGCTGCGGAGAAGGCTGCGAGTACTGCATGCCCTGACCCGGCAGCAGGGATTTTAGATAGCTGATTATGATCCGGGAGTTTCTCCCGGATCTCTTTTTTGTCGATAAAACTATAACAAATAGTAGTATGTTTTAAAACAAGATGAAGCCAGAATCGAAGCAATTGCTTCGGCTTCATCCCGTTACAGGGGCCATCTTTCGATGGCCCCTGCAGGTGCTTGCTTGGTGCTTCAGGCGGCTACGCGCTCGTTTCTGGAGCGGGAACGGGAGCGCGGACGGGAGCGATTGCGAGAACCTCTGCCGTTGTCAGCCGAGTACCTCTTCTCCAGGGCGTCGAGGACCCGGTGGGTGATCTCCTCGAAACCGCGCCCTTCGAAGAAGCGCTTGCAAGCGATCAGCTCTTCGCTGACGCCGCACTGACTGACCAGCTTGCCGTAGAGCTCCGCGAAGAGCTTGCGGGCAGCCTGGGCCAGCCCGTGCACTTGTGGAGAATTCGGCTCGGGCAGGGTCAGCGTATCTTGATGCGGGTAGTAGCAGATGCCGAACTGTCTTGCGTAGGGCTGCTGGACATACTTTCCGCAGTTGAAGCCCGAAGAGGCTTTGGCCAGGAAGGCTTCCACTTCTGTCCGGACGATGCAGGCGAGCACCTGGCGAATATCGGCAGAGCCGGTGCTTGCTGCTCGCTGTTTCATCCGGGATTCATAGTTGATCGCCCGACCGAGATAGTTTGCCCATTCTTTGAAGGGCTCACCATCGACGTCGGAAGACCGCTGGGTCAGTCGCTTCTGGAACTCGATCAAAGTTTTCATCGAGCCCTGACCGCAGCTGCGGAGAGTCGGCGGCTGCAGATCGACTTTGAGAGTCGGTTCGCTTTCTGCCAGCCGGACAAGAAGTTCGATGAAGGCGACCTTGTCTTCGAATCGCAGTTTACCGAACTCGCTCTTCGCTTCAGAGTTGCGAACAGTGGCGATGTTAATCAGCTCAGGCACCCCGACCTTGTTCATGGCCGTGGTGTCGATCGGGTACCATCCCCTGGCCGGGAGGAACCAGATGAAGTCGATGCCGGCTTTGTCGGCTGGGGAGCCTTCGTCCGACATCAACAGCTTCCATCCTGAGGAGATTGCTTTCAGGAGCTTCTGGCGGGCATTGTGGGCTCGGACGAGATTCCGGTCTTCGGAATTTGACGTCCAGTCCACCATTGCGTTAGAAGCTTCCAGATACCAGCTCCAGACTTCCTTTTGGAGCCGGATACCACATTTGGTGACAGTCATTTTTGTGCTTTCGTAAACTTAGTGCACGGTCATCCAGACCAGTGCTTTGGTTTATTTATCTGCGAAATCTCTTCCGATTTCGCGATTCAGGAAGCTCGAACTCTGGAAGTTTCGATTTCGAGATTCCGGCGTTCTCCGCTTCAGTCAAATGCTGATGGTCGGATAACGTTCTTAAGTACTGATGGCAATAAAAAGAGGTGTTGGTTTCCTTTCGATTTCTGATTCATAGATACTTTTGGTCTAACACCAAATATCTCTATAAGACAAATATTCCCACAGCCCACCGGGCAGGACTCAAATACCGAAAAGGTTCTCGGGTAAATGATTTTGAGGAAAGGGCTCAATCGAGGCGCTTAATCTTCTCGTCGATCTCATTCGTGATATCCCCATTATTTGATTGGTTCGCGAGGTTAGTACAGTGTCTAATCTTTGCCTGTTTTAGAACCCGGATGGTCTATTCTTCTTCGAGTTGGTTACAACGTAGCGGATATCAGTTCCTTTGGAGGTTCGTTCAACTTTGCAAATGATTCTACGCTCGTGGGGCCACTCTTTTGCCTGGTATGGAAACTCTGTGTACTTGCGGATGTAGACTTGCTCGGCTTCGAAATTTTCTTGCATGCGTCCCTGTTCTTTCGTTTCGAACCGTGTGCGTTCCTCGTTCTGGCGCCATGTCAGAACGTTTTCAGGTTCAAGCTGAGAATACTCTGCCGTGTACAGGTTCTCTGGTACAGATTGAACAAAATTCTTCGATTTGCTTTTCAGGGCATTGTTTTCGGCAATGGCGATGTAGTAGGTGATGCGGTTTTCCTCGCAATAGTTGTAGATATCGGGAGCGGCAAATGCGGCGTCTGCAGTGAGTTCAATTCGAAGTCCAGGCCAGCGTCTGCGAAGTTCCTCAACCACAGCCCTAGCATTCGCAACGTCCTGTCGTACTTCCCGGCATTGCCTGCTCAGAAGGGTATAAATTATAGAAGATAGTAAAAGAAGGCAAAAAGGGTTTTGAGAGAAAGGGGAGAGAACCACTGGATGTGGTTCTCCCTTCTGCTTTTTATTAGATGCTTCGCATCACTTCCAGGGCATCCCATCCTCTGTGGATGCTTTCGCCCTGCCGGAAGCTCATCCGAGAAGGATGTCTCCAGAAGCGAATCGCCAGATAGAGGCTCCAGGGAAATACACCCAGAGGATTGTTTTTCTCCAGTTCTGCCTCTATTTGGTCGGCGTTCATCCGGCTCGGCAGCTTCAAAAGGCAATGCAGAGCAGGGATGATATTGGGCAGTTCGCGCTCTTTTCGAATTGCTTCGAGCTGCTTGGAGAGGATGTGATTTCTGGCTGCCTTGAACTGACCTTTGAGCAGAGCTTCATAGGCATAGGCGTTCACCCTGGCGCTGCGCCTGCCTGTACGGAAGGAGCTGAGATCCTTCGCGTCTCTGTCGATTATCTCTCGAGCAGTTTCCTGGGAGGCGCCGCGGTCGTGGTTCGAGTTGACCAGCACCCTTGCGGTCTTGTTTTGCTTACACTCTTCGGCCAGGGTCATGACCTCGACCATGCGGGTTCGCCGTTTATCGACACCGTTTGGATTGATTCGGCGGAAGAGCTCGATGAGGTTCATTTCGATGTCGAGCAGGGTTCTGTGGTGTTGATAGGTCTGATACCAGATCGTGCCGGTTCTCAGAACGAGGATCATCACCAGGCAGAATACGACAAACAGCACCGCGATGAGGACGAAGGGAAGCTCATCGGACATGATGTGGTCCATAAGCGTGCTGAAGAAGATGAGCAGAAATAGGATTGCGACTAATGGGACGATCAGATTGAAAGTCCGGAGGATTCGAGTCATGGTAATCTCTTTCTCGAATTTTGAAGCTGAAAGCCTGGCGCTTAGAGCTTCTGGTTGCAATCTCCCGGGTCGAAGGCTGTTTATGCTGACTGAAATAAGTCTGGCCTTCGAGCAGAGAACGGAATTACCGTTGGTCTTGGACGAGACCAGGGGAAATTCCAGCTCCAGCTCACTGTGACATCTGTCGGC
Source organism: Candidatus Obscuribacterales bacterium (assembly GCA_020634035.1). Lineage (GTDB taxonomy): Bacteria > Cyanobacteriota > Vampirovibrionia > Obscuribacterales > Obscuribacteraceae > RI-106. The sequence goes on from JACKCM010000001.1 coordinate 703,469, forward strand.
ACGGGGCTGACTGAAATTAGGATTTATCCGTTATAGGCGCTGCTTTTAAGAGGGATTCAGGTTCTTTCGGATTTTTGAAAAACAGATGAGTGATGGGTATCTCAATCAAGACACAACGATATTCTGCAGTCACGTAAATCTTCTAGTTTGCTTAGTGAAATATTGTGATCTAAAGATTAAATGGCTGCGCTAACTTGGTACAGCGTTGGAATCCTGAATAATTCAGGATCTTTCTTCTACTTGACAACTATGAAGTTATGTAATGAGCTGAGAACTAGCTGAAAGAATCAACAGGCTTATAGTCCTCACTTTCTCTTCTCAAAACTTCATGTGATCAAAGATTTTCAAGAGATTTGGTGTTGTTAGAGCTTCTTCTGTAGAAACAAGATATCAACTCCACAACACCAGTATTTCGAGGCATCAACCTCTAAGACGTTCTAAGACAGCACTTTCCCAGGTTTTTCTATCCGCAGCTGCGGACCGGGGTGGTGCTGTTTTTGCTGGTTCCTTGTGGGCGCTCTTAAATCCAACCTTAACCTTTAGCGAAAAACAGGAGGCTGGACATGCATTACAACCATGTCTTGCTGGACCTGCTGGCAATCTTCGTATCCGCCCTGCTCATGATGCTCGTCTTCTTTCGGGCAGGTCGGCTACCGACGGTTCTGGCATTTCTGGCTGCCGGGGTCGCTTGCGGTCCCTATGGCTTCGGTTTCGTAACCGACGTCCATGTTATTGAAACTCTTGCCGAGATCGGCATCGTGCTGCTTCTCTTCACTCTCGGTATGGAGTTCTCACTGCCGCACTTCAAGAGAATGTGGCAGTTTCTCGTTATTGGTGGTGCGTTGCAGGTCGGGCTCACCATCGCCGTGGCGGTGGCCGTCGCACAGGTCATGGGCCTGTCGATGCCGCTCTCCATCTTCATCGGCATGTTGCTCTCGATCAGCTCCACCGCTCTTGTTCTGAGGCTCCTGGACAACAAGAACGAGCTGGGTTCGGCCCACGGTCGCAACTCGCTCACCATCCTCATCTTCCAGGACCTGATGATCGTGCCCATGGTCTTGCTCATCCCCTTCCTCGGTGGTCGTGAAATCGCATTGAACGACTTCCTGGTCGGTGGTGGCAAGGTGCTCGCTTTCGGCGCGGTCTCCTTCGTGGTGGTCAAGTACATCCTTCCGGTTCTACTTCGGGAGGTGGCGCAGACCATGAATCGCGAAGCCTTCATCGTCGCAATCGCGGTGATTTGCCTTGGGGCGGCTCTGCTGACGGCAGAAGCCGGTCTCTCCATGGCGCTCGGTGCTTTCGGCGCCGGTCTGGTTCTGTCCGAATCTCGGTACAGCCATCAGGCTCTTGCTGAGACCATGCCTTTCCGGGAGCTCTTCAACTGCGTGGTCTTCGTGTCCATCGGCATGTTGTTCGACTTCCGGGTGGTCATCCAGCAGCCGCTTCTGATCATGGCTTGCGTGGCTGTGATTGTGGTCGCCAAAACCCTGATTACCGGTCTGGTTACCCGGGGCTTCGGGCACTCGCTCAAGGTCTCGGTTCTTACCGGTCTTGCCCTCGCCCAGACCAGCGAATTCTCCTTCGTCCTGGGCAAACTCGGTCTGGAAGCGGGTCTTCTCGACGCCAAGACCAATCAGCTCTTCCTCTCGGTCGCCATCATCTCGATGGCGGTGTCACCGGCGGTGAATGCAATCGGGCCGAAACTGGCTGACCTGCTGGAGAAGATTCTTCCCACTGGTCGGGCACGGAAGCCCTTCGGCATGATTCCCGGAGACGAGGAGGTGCTCAAGGATCACGTCATCGTGGTCGGCTATGAGCATCGGGGCAAGCAGCTCGTCAAAGCGCTGGAGAAGGTGAAAATCCCCTATGTGATAATTCATAATGACCCGAAAGTGGTTCTCGAAGAATCGCGGCAGGGTAAGCGGATTTCCTACGGGGACGGCACCAGTGAAGAGCTGCTCAACTGGGCCAACATCAAGACCGCTCGCCTGGTGGCGCTCACCCTGCGGGATGAGCTCACCACCGCCAGGGCAGCCAGTGTGGCAAAGCGGCTCAACCCGTCTGCTCAAGTGATTGCCGGTGCGGAGGGTCTCTTCGACTCCTTCCAGATCGTCAACGCCGGGGCGGACAACGTCGTTTCTGCTTCGGCAGAAGCGGCAATCGAGTTCGTGCGACGCGTGCTCGAACAGGCGCAGGTGCCGTTCCTGGAGGTGGAGCGTATCGCGCTGGAATCCGCGGCGGAGCTGGAGAAAATCAATCGCCGGCTGCTTCGCAGGAGAACCAGTCAGACTCCTTTCCAGGCGGTCCCGTTCAACATGGTTACCGCTCCGGTGACCGTGGAAGAAAACTGTGCCGTCATCGACAAGACTCTCGGAGACACCCATGTCCACCACGACACCGGTGCCTATATCGTAGCCATCCAGACCCGCAATGGTGACCTCATTCTCAACCCCAACGGTGGAAATGAACTCCATGTCGGCGACACCGTCATGCTCATCGGCAAGGCGGACCAGGTGGCTGAAGCGATGCTGCTCTTCAAGACCAGGCCCAAAGACAAGGAGCCGGTTCAGGTCGAGGAGGCGGTGACAGCGATGCCACCGTCACCCCCGGCAACGGAAGTGGAGGCAGACAAGAAAGATCGCACCGAGGAGTAAACAACTTCGGACTAACAGGAGAATAAGTCGCCTCCGACAAACTCCTGAAGCGATAGGTGAAAGAGAGCGCCTGTAACTGTCATTTGCAGAAAGAGTGAAGCCCGTAAGAAGGCTTCCTCTTTCTGTTCTTTTTTGTCTTTAAACAACTATCCGTTATCGTAGTAACTGTTAAAAGCTTTGTTCGATAAATGGAGAGGACTAGCTCTTGAATGCACTGTTCCAAGCTGATTTGAGGTAGAAGCAGTATAATCTGTCTTCCATTTCGAAAAGGAAAGTTGTTTTGGAAAACCGGTTTTTTGACAGCAAGCTTCTTGCTCTTTCTTTTGTATTTATGGCCGCTACTTGTGCACCGGCGTTCTGCCAGTCCGGCGCATCGAAAGCAGCTCGTGCACCGATAGTACCTGTCAGCAAAAAGATGGAAGGTCTGCATGGTCTTGGTGCCATCGGTATTCCGGTCAAAGTTTATTATGGCAACAACGAATACAAGGGCACTTATCTGACCAGCACCAGAGAATCCGGACTGGCTTACAAAAGCGGTCTCCAGAAAGGAGATGTCCTGATCAATATAGGCGGCAGAGTGCCTTATGATCCTAAAGCTACCGACGAGATCATGAGAAAGCTGGGCACCAAAGCCGGTACAAGAGTGCAGTTCTTTCGCAAGACCAGTCGCGGTCTGGTCTTTTTAGAGAGGACCATGGGTTGGTCTAAAGATGCCCAGGTTTTTCAGCGCCCGGACAGTGCAAAAACCGCCAGAAAAGCGGTAGGTTCGGTAGACACCGGCTCTCTGAAAAGTTACATGTATGAGCTGGTCAATGCCGATCGCAAAAAGAACGATCTGTCCGCTTTGAGAGTGAGCGGCAAGCTGGAGAGTATCTCCCGAGGGCATTCCTCGGATATGGCAAACAGAGACTATACCGATCATTACGATCCGGAAGGCAGGGGTTTTGCCGATAGAGCCAAGGCCGCAGGTGTTCGTGCGGCGGTGGGAGAGAACGTGGGCAAGATGCTGGTCGAACCCAAGAGCACCAGCAAAGAGCTGATTGCTAAGTGCGAAGACCTGCTCATGCACTCTTCCAGACATCGCGCCAATCTTTTGAATCCTGCCTTCAAATCTATGGGAATCGGCATGGCAATTCATAGAGATGGCTCCATCGCCGTTACCCAGATGTTCTCCGATTCAGAAAATCCCTAGAGCTGACTTTATTCAGGTATTGAAAAGGACATAATTGCTCCGCCGCTTTCGGCGTTGGCTGCCCAGATCTCTCCTTCATGGGCTTCGACAATGCTTTTGCAAATCGCAAGACCCAGTCCGCTTCCTTTCTTCTCTTTGCTGTCGCCTATCTGATCCACCTGTTCATAGCGCTCGAAGATTCTGGTGAGCATCTCTTCGGGAATTCCTCTACCCTGGTCTTCTACCGAGAAAACCACCATCTGCGCTTCTTGCCGGGCTGATACTGTGATCGTCGAATCGGATGGAGCAAATTTGAGTGCATTGGATAGCAGGTTTATTAATACCTGGGTGAGACGGTCCGGGTCAGCCTTGATAAATAGACTTTCTTCTGCCCTGGCTTCCATCAAAATGTTTTTGCCGGGCGGTGCTTGAACACAATCGATCGCTGTTTGAATTATCGCTGCGGCTGATGATTCGCAAAGAGTGAGCGAAAAGGTTCCCTGTTCAATCTGTTCGAAATCAATTAATTCGTTGAGCATCAGCACCAGCCGTCTGGTGGCGACGGTGGTGCGAGACAACATCGCTTCTGATTTGGGGGTGAGCTCTAAGTATGTTCCTTCGCCCATGCGCTCCAGGAAACGATTCAGGTCTGTGAGAGGCTCTCTCATGATTCTGCTCATCACTTCCAGGTATCTCTGGCGCTCCAGTCTGATGGTCAGTACCTGGTCGGCTATATCTCGGAAGTCCCGGTCGAATTGAGAAAACTCGTCTTCTCTAGAAAGTGGTGGTAAGAGCTCTTTGTTCTCCGCCAGTCTTTTGAAGTTTTCATCAATTGTTTCTATGTTGGCGAGAACTGTTTTGCGCGTCACAAGCCAGAGATTGATGGCGACAAAGATATTGGTCAGGATGCTGGCAGTGATCAACCCCAGGATAAGCAGCTCTACATTGCCGCTTCGGGTAAAGTATTCTAGAGAAGGTGAAGAAGCCAGATCGTTGAGGCTCTCTATGGTGTCATGGAGCTGGCGTCTCAAGGGGATGAGACCGGTCTTCAAGTAGGTGGTTATCTTCTCATTGCTGATTGAATTCGAAGAGAGGCATTCTTCGGTGGTTGCGTCTTCGAAGCTTTTCAGTCCCTCTACCAGTGGTCTGATGCGGCTGGATATCTCTTTGAATTCTCGTCCAACCTCGGCAAGTTCTGCCAGAGCGGCCTTAAACTCTTTTTCTTTGTCTATCGAGATGATCGTTACGCCGATCATTACCGATTTGCTGGTATCGCTAATGGTGACGTGCATGGCTAGAAATATGTCGCCCATCATATTCATGCTGAGTGCACCGACCTTTGAGCACACCGTTGATGCGTAGATTCTGGTTGCTTGATAGTGCAGGGCCCGGGCGGCATCGAGATAGATCAGAGCGAACCAGAAAGAGAAGACTATCTGGAGCAGAAAGGGGATCATCAGAAGCAGAAGTCCCTTTTGAAATAGTCCGCTTTTTGATTTAGCCATGTTCTTCACCTCCTGTCTCTGCGTCGCTTTCTTCGGAAACGCGGCTCAGATTGAGAGGAAGATAGATGGAGAATCTTATTAAGCCTGGCAAACTGGAGAATTCAATCTCTCCGCCATTGAGACGAATCAGCTCTCTAGCCAGGCTCAGGGACTGTCTTTCTCCGATAAATAGCTCTTTTATATTCTCTGAATCCTGAGAGAATCGATCAAAAACTGCATCCGGAGCGACAAGCTGCATGTTTCCGGTGGAGCTTTCTATGGTCACGTTGCTTCCACTGCGGGGCAGCGCTTTTTCGACTTTGATTCTCAAAATACCAGAGGCACTTTTCAGGCAAGCAGTCAAAATTCTCTCGAGTGCCGCTTGCAGTCTTTCTTTGTCCCAGAAACCGGTAATGGATTTCTCTTCGGTGATCAGCTCTATAACCGATGATTCTCGAGTGGCTTCCGCCGAGAGTGACTTTTTGATATCTTCCAGAATTTCTATTAGCTCCAGCTCTTTGAAATCCAGTTGTAGTAGACCTGATTCGATTTTTTCCAGATCAAGCAAATCGGAGATGAAGCGTATCAGTGCCTGGATGTTTTTTAGCTGAGATCTGATCTCGGTCTTCAGCTCCTCGTCAGGTTTTCCATAGATGCCTTCATGGAGCATCTCAAGGCTGACGCTCAGCATGGTCAGAGGCGAACGCAAGTCATGGCTGACCATGGCAAGAAACTCTTGTTTCCGAGTGCGAGAAAACTCCAGTTCGGATGATAGTTCAAGCAAGCTGGATTCCAACCTTTTCAGTTCGTCTTCGCTTTCCAGCATCGCTTCTATCGGCTGATTGGAAGCAAGGGCGGCAGCAGAATCTAAAATGACTTGCAGTCGGTCAGAGACATATTTGCTGAAGTATCTCAACAAGAGTACCGAGAGAATGAAATTCGAGGTGATCAGAAACAGAATAAGAATGGCAGCATTGGTCGCTTTTTCCGAAACAGCTTTTGCTGTGCTGTTAGCCCTGGTTTTCAAAAGTTCCAGCAGTTCGGACCAGAGCACCGAAGACTGGCGATAGGCTTCGACCGTTTCATCTCCATGGGTAAATATCTCGTTTGCCTCTACCCATTTGCGCGAGTCCGATTGAAACTTCTCTTGAATGGCATCCATCTCTTTGAGGGTTCTTAAAAGCTCTGCGTCGCCGGCTGATAGATGAGCCAGCTTCTTTATGGCTGCCGATGTTTTGTATGGTGCCGTATAGGGTTGTTCTTTGCTGGCTTTTATCTTGTAGAGGATCGACTTTTCCAGTTTTGCTCCCTGCTCATCCATGATTCTGTCTACCATGCTCATTTTCATGGCGATATCATTCTGGGAGCGAATCGCTTCCACGATGTCGAAACAGACTGAGCCCATCACGATAGAGACCGCTATGCCTGTGCCTCCGGCGGTGAGGGCTAATATCAGGGCTCTTGTCGACAGGGACAGGGAGCGTTGTCTGGCAATACTGGTCATTCAGAAACTGGCATTGAGAATCGGGACTCCAGGCAGATCATATCGAATTTGAGCGGGCAATAGCACTTGTCTTGTTTTATAAAATACTATAGTCGATAATAAAACTAAATAGAAAAAAGACCGAAGACAGGGGGTGAAGCAACGCTCCTCCCCCTGCCCTAGTCTCAAATGCCGTTTCCAGTAAGTACTAGCACTGGAGCCGCCGACTAGCAGTCAGCGAGCTCGTCGTCCGTCCAGAGCGACTCGGGGACCTCCTTACCGGTGCTCGCGTCTTTCAACGCGACGTGGTAAACAGGACCGCCCGACCACGGAGTGCATTGCACAAACTCGTCGTAGACCTTGCCGTCCGGCATGATGTACCGGTGCAGCTCGGCCACGGTGGGCTTGTAGACTCCTGCGATCGTGCCGATGATACGGATACGCGCCACGGGCACCTTGACCCAACGGGAATACTTACGCTTCCTCCCGTCTTCGAAGATGTTGACCCCGACTTGACGCGCCTTTTCGCGCTTGAGCACTTTCTTGGTGGCCCACTCATTGAGGCCTCGATACTGGTCCATACGCATGACAGTTCTCCTTTCGGTGAAGGTTGTTACAGGAAAAACCCCCTCCGGCGGGATTGCCGGACGAGGGTGAACGAAGCAGCTAGGTTGCTATTGTCCTGGGACTCTCGAAAAATTCGAGATTCCGGGAAATAGTGGCGACCCTTGTTTCTGTCCTATCGTCTACTTGGGTCGACAGTTTCTTCATAGAGATCGGATGATTGGAGAGAGCTTTTGCAAAAGGTTCCCGCCGAGTTCCGTTCATATGGCTGCTAGGGTTACTTGTCCTGATACAAGCGATCACTTCTGTGGCTTGGCCGTCGCTACGATGGTGGCATTACCTTTCTCTGGCTTGCTTCCGGGGGGCTTGAACTTACCGCGGAGATTCGGCAAGCGAACTATCAGGCGCTCTTCCGCTCAATGCACGATGTGCACTGGACAGAGAGAGGGAGAGCAAAAGTTGATAGGTCTATAAGCGGTTCCTGGAATAAAGAGACAGAGAAAAAGGTACTTGTAAAGTAGTGGTTTCTATAGAGTGATGGCAAGAGGTTGATACTCTATATATTGGTTTGCCAGGGGTTTATCGCATGATTGCAGACAAACACATGGTTAGCGATGTTGGCGTAGCCGTTTAATCAAAACCGAGGTGTTCTTCAGACCTGCTTGTCTTTTTTCATTGCAGCTAATCTATCGGCGATACTTCCCTGGGTGAGCTGCTGGTTGGTCTGGGCAGCCATTTTTTTCCACAGTCCCGAAGCCGTTCCTACGTTAGAACAGAGATTGTCCGCTTCTTCCGACCGGTTGGTCTGATAGAGCAGCGCAGCGTAATTTTCCATCAGTAGAGCCACTTCAGAATGGTTATAACCCAGCACTTTTTGTTTGATAGTCAGTGCTCGTTTATAGAGAAGCTCGGCTTTGTCATAGTTTCCCTGTCCGTGATAAATGAGGGCCAGGTAGGAGGCGATCATGGCCAGACCCAGGTGCTCGCGTCCGAATACCTGTTCATAGATGGACATTATGCGCTCAGACAGTGGTTGACCTTCGGCGAACCGGCCCATTGAATAGTAGAGTTCGGCTAGATTGTTGAGCGTGTTGGCGAGTTCTATATGATCGCTTCCCAGAACTCTCTCTTTCAGTTCTACACAGTAGACCAATACCGGTACAGCTTGCTCGCCTTTGTCGGCTTTGCAAAGAGTATCGGCCAGTCGGTCTAAAGTTAGAGCTACTCTGGGATCATGGTCTGCCATGGGATCTAAAGCTTCCAGCGCTTTGAGCCAGCTATCGGTGGCGCTCTGAAAGTCGCCACGACCTACGGCGTGGTTGGCGTCAAGTTTGAGATTCTCCCAGTTCGCTTCCAATTATCGTTCTGTCCGGCTTTTGAAATACTAAGGTGTTATTCAGAAGGTTCCCGTTCTTCTATCTTTATAATCATGATTCTGAGACACCCGGAATGATTATATACTATGTAGTATAAGAGAGTGCTGTCCTGTATTTAGAAAACAAGGAAGATAGCCGATCATGACCTGAGGAGAGCGAATCTTCAGAAGTCATGATCGGTATCGAAAAACAAGCGTTCCAGATAATGGAATTGATAGCGGGGCGAGAACATATGCTCGGGTGCGCCTTTCAGAAGAATTGTTCTTAGCGGGGCTTAAAGGCTTTTACTTCGAGCACTCGAATCACATCCCAGTTTTCGATGGTTCCGTCCGGGGCTTCCCTGGACAGAGTCCGTTTCACACCGGAAACTTTCAGGTAAGAGTCGGCTCGGCTTTCGGTGAATTCGCGAATCGCTGGTTCTCCGGAAAAATCGAGCAGGTAGACTTTTCTTCCCAGCTTCAATCTGTGCTTATAAGGAAGAGTGTTGCTGGTACTCTGGTCGATTTCGAGGCTGCCGGTGATCACGATAATCGAGTACTGCTCCGAAGAAGCAGTATTGGCGCGTTCTCGTTTTTCTGCCATGTACATACCGGTACCGATCACGGTTGAGAAAACCAGACCGAAAACAAGTATGCCCAGCAGGTTCAAGAGTGTTTTCCTCATCGGAAGTTCCTCCTATGAATTTATGGCAGTCAGAATTTAGTCCCTGCGGTGATAGTGCTGATCGGCGCTCAATAAGCGCTGGGTAGGGACAAAGACTGATGATTTCAGGTTCGTTGGAATCGAATCTCTTTTGGGGGAAAGGTGAAAAGACGCATGTATGCTCTATCTTCATCTATAAGGATTCTGCAAAGCAAACCTTTGCTCAGCAGAAAGTAAGAGGTTACAAACTTTACCGACTATTTCATCGACAGTCAGAGCAAGGATTTTTGCTGAATGAATGCTGTTTACATGGACTGTTTTTGAATAAATTTTTGCCTGGCCCATGGCTGCTAGATTGGTTTTCTGGTGCTATCCTTGTTCTCTTCCTTCCCTTCTCCAGGCTTTCGGTCTTCCAGATGCATACTTTTCACGTCATCACCCTGTTTCCGCAGTTGATCAGTAGCTACTGCGAGACAAGCATAGTTGGCAGAGGTCAGAAAGCCGGAAAGATTGAGGTGAAAACCTACAATCCAAGAGACTTTTGTACCGATAACTATAGAAGAGTGGATGATACCCCTTATGGTGGCGGTGCCGGAATGGTCCTCAAACCAGAGCCGTTTTACAAGACTTTCGAGGCGATTGAGCGCAAGCGAGAGAATTCTCCGGTTGTCATCATGACTCCCCAGGGGGTACCTTTTAAACATAAATTTGCCCAGGCACTCTCTTGCGAAGATGAGTTGACTATATTCTGTGGGCACTATGAAGGCTTCGATGAAAGAATCCGCAAGCTTGCCACCGAAGAATATTCCATCGGAGACTATGTCCTCACCGGAGGGGAGCTACCTGCTCTGGTCATTATCGATGCGGTGTCCAGACTGGTGCCCGGAGTGGTGGGCAAGAACGCTTCGGTGGTGGATGAGTCTTTCGCCGACGGTTTGCTGGAAGGACCGCAATACACCAAACCTGCTGAATTTCGTGGCATGGTGGTGCCAGAGGTGATTCGCTCCGGGGACCACAAAGAGATCGCTCGCTGGCGGCGCCAGGAGGCTTTGCGAAGAACCGCCCAGAGGCGACCGGATCTAATAGCTTCCCTCGACCTGAGCGAAGAAGACAGGAAATTTCTTTCTGATATATAGAAGTAGCGCGTAAGCCGGGTTCTGTTCTAGGCCGTCATCTCTCTGGGAGTACGGTTACCCGTACCCTCTAGCAGCATTGGCATTCCGAGGCGGCGGGCCACCGCTTGTTCGGAATATACCGTAGCCTTGCACCTTCAGCGGGGTTTACCTAGCCAAGACCTCTCGATCTTGCTGGTGACGCTCTTACCGCACCGTTGCACCCTTACCAGGAACGAGCCTGGCGGTCATCATTTCTGTGGCACTATCCTCACGCTCACGCGCACTGGGAGTTACCCAGCAACCAGCCCTATGGTGCCCGGACTTTCCTCATCTACCGAGGTAGACGCGACGGTCTGCGCTACTTCCACCTAGATTATAGAGCAGGTGGGCTAGCGCGGGTAATACGAGCATCTCATCTTCGCAATCGCTTTGTTTAATTGAGATATTAGCGGCTGAGGCGGCTTCTTCTTGGGGCAATAGCGTGGCTGCGCTAGCTTTCTCGGGACGGGAAAAATGCTTCAAATCCTTAAATTCAGTGGGTTTCGCTTGCTTTGGATATTGCCCATCGTTAAGGTAAAGTTACACCTTTACATCCTTTTCGAACCGGCAAAACAAAACAGGCTAAATAACCCGTAGTTATTGAACCATAGCAACCTCGAGTCACCAATCGGTGCACCCGGGGTGGTTTGTCGTTTGCGTAAAAGGCTGAGGGTGCATTGTTAACCGCTCGATTAGCTTCGAGCACAAACTTATATCGTCATGAAAGGAAAAACAAAAAGAATGAACAAGAAGATGTTTACACTCGACCACAAACTCGCAGCCGGAGAAGAGCTGAGCGAATTCGAAAAGATGATGCTCGCCTCGGAGTTTCCCACTCCGCCTGTCCGCAACGCCATCGTGGAGGGTGTCGTAGTAAACAAGTCCAAGAACGGCTATATCGTCGACATCGGTCAGAAGTGCGACGCTGAAGTCAGTTTCAAGGAATGTTCCGAAGACCTGGACAACGGTAGCACCCACGCCTTCCTCGTATTCTCCGAACCCGATGAAGACGGCGGCGTCATGCTCTCCTACGACCGGGCACACAACTGGATCGGATTGATTGATCTCGTCCATTCCGGTGAAACGGCTCAGGCGAAGGTCTATGCCATCCAGCACAGCCGCGGCGGTCGCGTCTCTGGCGTGAAAGCGGTTGTCTCCGGAGTGCGGGCTTTCATTCCGCGTTCCGAGATGCTCTATCGCGGCAACCTGGAAGAACTGCTCCAGACCGAGATTCCGGTCAAGGTTCTGGAAGCCGATCCGGTGAAAGGTCGCTTCGGCCAGCTCATCCTGAGCCAGCGACGTGCTACCGAGATGCGTCAGGACGAACAGCTCGCCTCGATCAATACCGGTGACATCCTCAAGGGGGTTGTCTCTCGTTTGATCCAGCCTGGTGCGCTGGTGGATCTGGGTGGTGATGTGACCGGCCTGATTCATCGTACCGAGCTCTCCGGCAATCGTCATGCCGAGCCCGCTGATGTGGTTCAGGTCGGTGAAGAGGTCGAGGTCAAGGTGCTGAACGTCAATATGGACAAGCGCCAGGTCTCCCTCAGCCGCCGTGCCGTTCTGCAGCAGTCGTTCTTCGAGACCGTCCAGGACGGTGATATCCTCGAAGGCGTGGTGGCAAGGTTCCAGGACTATGGTGCCTTCGTTACCGTGGGTGGCTGCGTTGACGGCTTGCTCCATACCTCGGAGCTTATCTCGGTCGGCTCTGTCTCTGAGACCTTCAAGGTCGGCGAGAAGATCCGGGTGCGGGTGAAGACCGTTGATGCGGAGCGTCAGCGGCTTGCCCTGACACGCAAAGGCACTGGTAACGGCAATTCTGAACAGGTCGCCTGAGCCGGTAAACGTTCCTCTAATTCAGGAGAAGCTTAAATGCTTTGCTTGAAGTCGAAAGCTGTCGCTGCTCTGTGCGGTGGCAGCTTTCTTTTTGTTGAGAAAAAACTATAGAAGATAATAGAATATAAACAGGTCTATTCTGTCTTGCAGTGTGGTTAGTGCAGGTTGTGTAAAAGGGCTCTCCGCAATGGTGATGCTATTGCAAAGGGTTGTAAAGGGGATCTTTTTACACATATTAATAGGTCCATTTAACTCCCCGATGTTAGAAGTAAACATACTTTCTTTTATTCGTTCTGTCTGGCAAATAGTCTCTAAAGCTACATCTACTCAGCTTTTCTTATGCAACACCTTCTGACTTCGGTCAGCGGTGTCGCCAGGCAGAATTGAATCGATGAAACAAACGCAGCAGCCGGAGCCTTTTCTAGTGGAGCTTTCTGTGTCGCTCCTGGCTGGTCTGCGGCCGCGTTCGTCTGAGAAGACGATTGAGCCGACGGTAAGAAATCGGCAACTGAACCCTGAACGAAATCAAATCGGGAATTTTGAAATGGCAATTCTCTTCAAGATCGTCGCGTGTGCCATCGGTGCCATCGTCGGATTCGTTCTGCTCGCAGCCTCCCGTGGCATGCTTGCGCCTGTCTACGAGCAAGGCGGATCTCTTCTTGCGGTCCCCATCATCTTCGGTATCATCGGCCTGGCCATCGGCACCGTGCTCAACGCTTTCGAGAAGGACAAGGGTCCCGCCGGTATCATCAAGGTCAACTTGATCGGCTTCCTCTTCCTCAGCCTGATGGCCGGAATTCTCACTTTCGCCATGTATGCGATTCCGGTGATGAATCCCGACCGGGTTGTCTCGCCCCCCGCCCTGACCTGGATCGATGCGCTCTATTTCGCGCGCGCCATCCTCTTCATCGCCATCCCCGCCAGCACCGGCTACTACCTTGTCGGCCGTCTCGTCGGCGGCTCCACCGCATCGGAATAAGGAGAGTTCTGAAATGCATCAACTCGAGTTCGTCGTCGACCTTCTGGTCTGGATCGGTCTCAGCGTCTATGCCGGCATCATCGTCGGCCAGCTTCTGCCCAGTCGGCTCGCCAGCCTCAAGGTCGCCACCTGGATCTTTCTGGCTGCCTGGGCTGTGATCGTCACCACCGCGGCTGCCATGGTTCTGCTCGCCACCTTCGTCGGCGACCCGAATCAATACGTTCCCGCCTGGCTGGTGGTCGGCGCCATGGTCTCGTACCTGTTCGCTGCCGGCATCACCCGCGGTATCGACATCCGCGCCGCCGGACACTGGCGCTGGTTCCCCAGCACCGCGGTGCTGAAGAGCTAACCAGCAGCCCAAACTGAGCTGCTTGAGGCGATTATGGAATCATGGAACTCCTTGTTTTCGGGCGAGGATTTCCATGGTTCTATTTTTTTGTTTGTAATAAAACTATAAAAGATAGTAAAATATCAAGCCATTGTATGTGGTGTTGATATTGAAGTTTCAGCCTGGTTTTGCTTTGATGTCCAGGGGCTTGACAGCAGGTTTTCAATGGCTAGCACAAGCCTCGCCAATAAAATCCTGCTCCGGCTGCATCAGTCTTCGTCTTTCTCTGAAACTTTTCATTGACTTTGTCTTGAAGACTTATAGGCTCAAGAGAGTAATTTTATAGAACAACTATTTTTCTTTCAAAGAGTATTTATTTCCTCTACCTGAAGTATTTATCCAGCAAGAGTGTCCTTCCTGACCGGTCATTATCCGCGACAGGTAGTGGAGGCAAATCTTTCACTGGAGACGAAACAATGAGACCGAGAACCATAATCTTGGCTTTGCTTGCTTTGGTCGCCGTGGTTTTTATCGCGGTGAACATCGATTTTGATAGCCCGAAAAGCGCTTCTCCTGGATTTCCTGAAAAGCTCAACACCCGTATCGAGCTGCGCAAGTCGGAAGAATCGATTCAGTATCGTTTCATCGAGTACTCCGATGATGGCGAGCGGTTGGTACAGATTCGCACCGAGTTTCGAGACGGACTGACAGTCTACGATTATTTCCGCGGCGACGGTACTCTGCGTGAAGAGACCGAGTATTATCCATCAGAAGATGCCGATTCGCTTGACCTTGCCAATCGCGTGCTGAAGAGGGTCTCTGCCTTCGATGCCACCGGCAAGAAAATCATCGAGAGTCGCACTTATCGCCAGAATGGTGCTCTCGAAATTCTTACACGCTTGCGCGCCGACCAGAGCTGGGAGAGCGAAAAGTTCTCTGAGGGCGGCAATGTACTTCTGGTGCGTCAGGTCGTGAACAAGTACGGGCTTCTTTCTGTGCGAGAGGACTTCCGTGCAGATGGAACTCTTGCCCGGGTGGTCAAAGAGAAAAGTCGCCAGGAGACCTTGATTGTTACTTACCGCGAGGACGGATTTACCCCAGAGTCCATGACCACTCGCAAGAGCAGCGGCAGCTACGGCTATGGCTACACTTCCTATTACCAGGAGGTGGAATATGTTCTCTACCACGATAACGGCATCGCGATGAAGATGAAGGTCGAATACCCCTGGTCTTCGATGACCCGGGTCTCTTATTACGGACCTACCGGTAATCTCCTCGAGAAGCGAGAGTACTCAGAGTACGGCCGCTTCGAGCTTGAAGCCTACTGGCTAAACGGTGAGAAAAAGTTCGAGCAGGTCTGGAAAGGACCGGGCTATCGAGCCGACCGAACGGATATCTCTCAATTCAAACTGGATGAGACCACCGAATACGGTATCGATGGCGTCAAAACCAGAGAGGTCACCTACTGGGACAACGGTAACGCGAAAAAGGTCCGGGAGTTCGACGGCAAGAATTCGTCGAGCGGCATCATTCGCAAGTATCGTGAGGACGGAACCCTCGAATCCGAGCAAGAGCAGTTAGACTCTTTCGAGTACGGTGAAGAGAAGAAATTCGAAGCCGAAGAGGACATCAAAGCCGATCTTCCAGAAGAGATTCGCCAGGTGGAAGATCGAACCAAACCGCCTGCCAAATCTGACCTGCCTTCTTACGACCGCAAGGAAGATATCTGAGCCTGATTGAAATTACTTGATTTTGAGAGCGCCGGAGCAAGTTCTGCTTCTCCGGTGTTTCTCTTGTTGTGGATAAAACTATATAAAGTAGTATAGAAGGATGAAAAAGAGAAGCCACCGAAACAGTGACGGTGACTTCTCCAGATACGACTTGCTTAAGCCGCCTTCGAGCCGATACCTACTTCTTGAGGAAGAGGCGCGGGACGAAATAGCCGATGGTGACTGACACCATCAGGAGGGCTGCCGTCTCGACGAAGTCGAAATAGTAGCAACCCAGGGTGGCGCCGCCGATCAGGGCGACAGCCATCAGTGCTGCGGCGGCATTGCTCATCTTGCTGCCTTCCCGAAGGATGGAATACCAGCTCAGAGTGGTGCCGACGGCGCCCAGGACCAGCATGATGGTCAGGGTATGGGCCGGGATGTCGAGTCGGGCCAGAATCAGGAAGGTGAAGATGGTGAGCAGATAGCCGTAGCTGATGTTCGATCCCTTCTTCGCACCGGATTCCTGAAGCGGGACGCCGGCTTTGGCGGCTTCTTTCAGGGCACCTTCGGCGACTTCCCTTGCCGTCTTGTCGCCCACCGTGCGTGAGGTCGCCATGCCCGCCATCTGGCTGGCATCGACGTTCTGGGGAACGTTGCCGACCACCGGCGAGAGCCAGTAGCTGCGACGACCGAGACCGTCGACCTGGTCATATTCGACAGCCAGGAAGTGGCGACTCGGATCGAAGTCCTCGGTCGGGGTGACCGTGATCTTCTGGACGAAGTACTCACCGGCGACTTTGATGATGGCGGTCGCCAGGACGAACTTCTCGGGAGAGAGGCTGACCAGGCGAGGCTGTTGCCAGAGCGGCAGAACGAGACCGACCAGGAAACCGGCGATCATGCCGCCGGCATGGGCGGAATGGGCGACGTTGGGGATGAGCGATTCCATTACCGCCTGGATGACCAGGTACTGGAGCAGAACGCCGAGAGTCATCGTGCACTGCCAGGGGCGCTCGTCTTCCGGAACGAACTTGTAGCGGATACGAGCGGCGATGGCTGCTCCCCAGAGACCCATGATGCCGCCGGAGGCTCCGACCATGATGGCGCCCGCCGGGTTGAGCAGGGAGTAGAGGAGCCCGCCCGCGATGCCGGCGACGAAGTAGATGATCAGCCAGGTCCTTCCGGGGAAGAATTCTTTGGCTGACTTGTAGAACATGTAGAGGACGAGCATGTTCATGCCGAAGTGAATCAGGCCGCCGTGCATGAACATGTGGGTTACGAGCAGCCAGGGCTGGCTGGCCACCTTGCCCGGGTCCACGGAGAACGTGGTGAACATCCATTCGTGGAGGCTCTCCATGCTCTGCCATCCGAAGATCTGGAAGAGCCAGTGGCTGGAGATCGAGAGGACGAAGAAGGCGACCGTGGTCCAGATGATGACCGGGATGACGCTGTGGTCATGCCGTTTGGTGGTGAAGTCGACCTCGAATTCACCGCTGTCTTTCTCTACCGTAGCAACTTTGGTCATAGGTTTTCCCATATGAGGAGGTTTGCGATTTGGGACCGATTTTGTCGGACCCTGTTTCTACTCAGGGCTGTTTCGAAAACGGTTCAGCCAGAGATTCTGTTCGTCCCCCGTCACTCCAGGCCTGAGAGCCCGCATCGTCGAGTACGAAGCGTGGCATTGTCGGTGGCTGGTTTGAATTCTCTGGGTGCGGCGGGTTTCGGTTCTGGATGAAACGGTTGAAACAGTAAATTCAGCTTATGGATACGAAGGTTGTCAAGCAACAGGTTCTGAAAATGAAAACATCCGGGCTAATGCTTATACAACACTTCTATAAATCTGGTACGCCTTATTAGTACTGACTTTTTGCAATACCTTCCCGCGTAACTTATAAGTGATCTGAATCAAATGAATAGTTAGCGCGGATGAATGAGCGGTTTAAGAATTGCAGTGCAGTAAACTGTGAGGATCTGTTTTGACCTCGGGATGCCAGCAAACACAATGAACGGAAAACTGTTATTCATTACTTTTGTGGCAGCTCTGGGTGGCTTCCTCTTCGGATTCGACACAGCCGTGATCTCGGGAACCGATCCCTTTGTCGTTCCATACTACGGGCTTTCGGACAATCAATGGGGCTTCACCGTATCCAGCGCGCTCCTGGGTACTATCGTGGGCTCGATCTCAGCCGGGTTGCCCGCCGATAGAATCGGTCGACGCAACAGCCTTTTCATTGCAGCCGTGCTTTATCTTATCTCAGCCCTGGGCTGTGCTCTGGCGCCGAACTGGGCGATTCTGGTCGCTTCTCGTTTGGTGGGAGGCATAGGGGTGGGCCTTGCTTCGGTGCTTTCGCCCATGTATATCGCCGAGGTCTCTCCATCGCGATTGCGAGGGAGACTGGTGGCACTTGCTCAACTAAATATCGTTATTGGCATAGTAGTCGCCTATTTTTCCAATGATGCTCTCATTTCAATGGAGAATAACTGGCGCTATATGTTCGGGGTCGAAGCTGTTCCTGCTGCGTTGTTTCTGGCTCTACTTTTCTTTGTACCGCGTAGCCCACGATGGCTTGTTTCTCGTGAGTGCATGGAAGAAGCCGGCATCATCTTGAACAGCATTTACTCAGACCCCGATCAGGCTCAGAAAGTCTTGAGCGAAATCAAAGACTCGCTCCAGTCTATAAACAAGAAAGCCGATTTCAAGTTGCTTTTCTCGTCGCACTATCGATATGTGACACTATTGGTGGTGTTGTTTGCTTCTTTCAATCAGCTGACCGGCATCAATGTTTTTATTTACTATGCTCCGCGCATCTTCGAGTTGACCGGGCTTTCGGCGAAGGAAGCTATATGGCAGACTTTTTTATCCGTAGGGGTTACCAATCTCATATTCACAGTGCTGGCTATGTTCGCCATTGATCGTTTCGGTCGTAAGATGCTGATGTATACAGGCACCGTTGGTCTGATTGCCTCGCTCAGCCTGATGTCTTACGCTTACTTCAGCCAGAGCTTCGATAAGTATTCGGTGATGTTTTATCTAATTGGCTTCATCGCCTCATTTGCATTTTCCCAGGGAGCTGTCTGCTGGGTCTTTATGGCAGAAGTCTTTCCCAATCAGCTTCGCAACCATGGTCAGTCTCTGGGGGCTTTTACCCACTGGACTTTCAACTTTGGTATCTCTCTGGTCTTTCCAGGGCTGGTCACCACTCTGGGCGGCGGCATCGTCTTTGCCTTTTTTGCCTTGATGATGGTGCTTCAGTTTTTCTATGTCTGGAAAATGATGCCCGAAACCCGAGGCAAATCTTTAGAGGCTTTGCAGAAAGAGCTGGTCGCTTCTTGATTCGGAAGGTGTTTCATATAGAAAGCTCTTTTGTTTTAAACAAAATACTATAACAAGTAATAAAGTTGCTATTGAAAAAGGTCGGGGATAAGACTTTTTGCTTACCCCGCGACCCGAAATACGCTAGAAGAAGCAGACGGCTTCAGATAGAAACCGCCCGCTTCTGTCCTTTCTTATCAGGCTGCTTCGGCCATGGGCTCGAAGTTGAAATCGCCGTCCTTCATATTGACCTGGATGCGGTCTCCGGACTTGATCTTGTCGCCAAGAATCGCGTTGGTGAGCGGGTCTTCCAGATTCCTCTGGATGGCACGCCGCAGTTCGCGAGCCCCGAACTCTTTGCTGAAGCCGAGGGTGACCAGCATCTCTTTCGCTTCCCTCTCCACCGTCAGAGCGATGTCGAGATCGGAGAGCCGGCCAAGAGCTTCGGCGATGCGCAGGTCGAGAATCTCGAAGATCTGGCGCTTGGTCAGGTGGTCGAAGACCAGGATGTCGTCCAGTCGGTTCAGGAACTCGATCTTGAACAACGCCGTCAGACGTTTGACCACGTTGATGTCCGGGTCGCCGGTGAGTTCATCGGCGAAAGCGTTCGAGGTCATGATGATGATGACGTTGCGGAAGTCCACCGTTCTGCCCTGGCCGTCGGTCAGTTTGCCGTAGTCCAGGATTTGCAGGAGGGCGTCGAAGACGTCCGGGTGAGCTTTCTCGATCTCGTCGAAAAGAACCACCGCATACGGTTGCTTCTGCACAGCCTCGGTGAGCTGACCGCCCTGGTCATAACCGACATAGCCCGGCGGTGCGCCGAAGAGCCTGGAGACCGAATGCTTCTCCATGTACTCCGACATGTCGAGTCGGATCATGTCCTTGGTCTCGTCGAACAGCTCGTTGTGCAGAGTGCGGCAGAGCTCCGTCTTGCCTACCCCGGTGGGACCGAGGAAGAGGAAGGAGCCGATGGGACGATTGGGGTCCCGCAAACCGACGCGGCTGCGGCGAACGGCCTGAGACACCGCTTTGATGGCGCGGTCTTGACCGATGACTTTTCCGTGCAGGGCGTCTTCCAGCTTGAGCAGCTTGGCCTTCTCATCTTCGGTGAGAGAGTCGGCCGGAATGCCGGTGGCTTCGCTGAGAATCTCGGCGATATGCTCCAGGGTGACCCGGGGCTTGCTCTGATTCTCTTCGTCCTGGGGCATGGCGGTGAAGATCTCGAGAGAGACCTTGCTGCACGCTTCATCCACCAGGTCGATAGACTTGTCCGGCTGGAACCTTCCAGAGACATACCGGTCCGAGAGCACGACCGCTTGCACTATTGCTTCGTCATCGATTTCGACACCGTGATGCTCCTCGAAAGAGAGGCGCACCCCGCGAAGAATTTCGATGGTGTCTTCTTTGGACGGCGGCTCGACGTCGACTTTCTGGAAGCGACGGCTGAGGGCCCGGTCCTTTTCGACGTGCTTGCGATACTCTTCGATGGTGGTGGCACCGATGGCGCAGAGTTCACCACGAGAGAGTGCCGGCTTCAGAATGTTGGCTGCATCGAGACCGCCGGCGGGACCGCCAGCTCCGATCATAGTATGCAGCTCATCGAAGAAGACGATGATGTTTCCGGCTACTTGAAGCTCTTTGACGATGGACTCCAGACGTTGCTCGAATTCACCGCGACCGCCGGCTCCGGCGATAAGGGTACCGAGCTGGATCTGAATCACCTTGCGCCCGCGCAGACGTTTGGGCACGTCGTCGTTGGCGAATTTGATGGCGATACCTTCCACGATGGCGGTCTTGCCGACACCGGGTTCGCCAACCAGAACCGGGTTGTTCTTGGTCTTGCGACCGATGATCCGGACTGCACGGCGAATCTCGCCGGTGCGGCCGATGATCGGACCGAGCTTGCCTTCCTTTGCCAGGGCGGTCAGGTCGCGTCCGAACTTGTCGAGGGTCGGGGTCTTGCTCTCTTTCTTCTTCTTCGAGCGCAGTCCCATCCAGTCTTTGTTCTGGGCGGGACCATCCCCTTCTTCTGCCTCATCGAAGCTTTCGCCGCGAGCCTCGGCCATGAGCTTTTTGACATGGGCGAAGAGTTTGGCGGTAAGCGCCTCGAGGGCCTTGCGATTAAGCTTGGCGACATCGAGGGCGGCAATCAGGTTGTGATCCGATTCGGTGAGCAAGGTCAGGTAGAGGGCTTCTACCGACATCGACTCGAAGCCGACTTCCTGGCAGTATCTGGCGGTGAGCTCGATGCGCTGAGCCAGAGACTCGGTGAAGTGCGACTTCACATTCGGTACCACCTTTTCGAGGCTCAGCAGCTTGTCGTTGCCTTCGTACTGTTCGGCATACCACAGGAGCTGAGTCCCGTCTACCTTTGCTTCTTTGAGCAAGGTGGCGGTGAAGGAAGTACCCTCCTGGATGATAGCGAGGGTAAGAATCGTGCTGTCGATACGGCGCCATCCCAGCTTGCTGGAAATATTGTCGCCGGCAGCGAAGACTTTGGTCAGTTGATCATTTACAGGCAGCATGGCTATCTTTCCGCTCTTGTTAGAGTTCGAAATTATCGCCCGTTCCTCTCAGACGCCGGGGCGTCATTCGAAGGACCGGGTGATGATGAAAGGAGCACGCATGCCGAAGATGATCTCGTGATCGACCTTGTCCTCCGCTTGCTTCGAAATGATGGCGTGCCAGCGAATCATCTGCCAGACTGCCAGACCGGAGAGATACTCCGCCGTCGGTCCCACCGAGATCGAGGTTCCGCAAGCGGAGACCTCGGTGACCACGTCATCATAGAGGGTGCCTTCCCAGCCTTTGACCTGCTTGGGACGCTTGGGCTCAATCGTATAGACCCGGCCTTCGTCGGCACCCATGCGGGTTTCGATCATCAGGCGGGTGCGGGTCTTGTAGCGCAGCCCCTTCTGCCAGATCTCCTTGCGGGAGGCCATGGTGTCGGTGAGCAGGAAGACGACGTCTCCGAGCTCCTGACTGCCGTCCACCTTTTCAGGGCGGATCTCGATCTTGGTGCCGGTCTGTTTGAGGACCAGCTCCTGCAGGGCTTCGACCTTGAGCTTGCCGATGTCCTCCAGAGAATAGGCCTGATTGGCGATGTTATGGGCTTCGACATGGTCGAAGTCCCACACACGGATGTTGAGCAAGCCGAGCTTGGCCAACGAAAGAACGATGCGGGAGCCGGAGGCACCGGCGCCGATCACATCAATCGTCTTGGAGTCAAAGGCATCCGGAGAGAAAATGTCCACATGCCTGTTGATGTCGAGTGTTGTCATCTAGTGATTCCTCGAATTCAGGTTAATGAGATGATCACTTCGATCCAGGCTTGTCGGCAGGATCTTCGGGACCGGTGGGAGCTGCAGCATTTTTGGCGGCATCACCGCCGGTATCGGAAGAACTGTCGGTCGAAGCAGGGGCTTCTCCCTTTTTCTTGGCCTTATCGTCGTCGCCGGAGCCGAAAAGCGTATCCCAGAGAGAGAAGAACTTGCGCTCTTTCACTTTGAGCTCGAATTCGGCTTTGACTTCGGCTCGCAGAGCATCGTCGATCGCCAGTTCGGCGGGAGCCGGTTTCTTCTCCTGCTCCACTTCGACCAGGGCATAGTTGTCGCGCCAACCCCAGATTCTCTCATGGGTCTCCTTGTCCTCGCCTTCTTTCGGCTCGGGCTTGGGGACCTTTTTCCAGCGTTTTCTTGTGCCGCCGAAGAGGCTGGGACGCTCGTATTCGAGCAGGGTGTTGCCAGTCGCCGGATCGACCACGAACCAGTCCACGTCATTGATGCGCAGACCCTGTTCATAGAGGAAGATGCAGAACTCGGCGCGCCCCTTCTTGTTGAAGATACCCCGGACGTACCAGGGCAGACCTTCTTCGTAGAAGCGCTTCATGGTGCTCTCGTCGGTGCCCGACGGAGAGGTGCCCATGCGAACATGGGAGTGACCCCAGAAACGCAGGCGGTTGACCTCTTCGAAGCCGGGTTCGCCCTTCTTCAGGAGATCTTCCACGAGCTTGGCCTGACCCTCTGCCGAGAGTTCAGTCTCGGTGGCGGTCACCTCTTGCTCGAGCAGGTAGGTATGGTCGATCAGGAAGTCGCCGTTGCGGGTCATCACGACCGTACCGAGCCAGCCCACTTCTTTCTCCGCCAGCTCCACATACAGGCACATGCGCTTGTAGGCGTTGGGCGTGATAAGCACCCGGGGAGCTCGGCGGTTATCGAAGAAGACCACCTCTTTGTCGCCGTAGTGCGGCGTCAGTTCGCGATCCGGGTCCGGCGGCCGAGCATAAGATGGCTTGCGGGGCTCTTCCCGCAAGAACCATGGTTTTTGTTCTTCGCCGCCGGCTGCGTCTTTCGGTTTCTCGTCGCCGAGCCAGGGAGAACGATCGTCGCCACCGAGTTCGGCAGCTTCGGGTTTCGCCGGTGTCTTGTCACCGGGATCCCCTTTCTTCTTCGCGTCGGCAAGCCAGGCATCGAAGTGATTGACGCCCTGGCCTTCGGCGCTTTCGGCTGCAGGATCTTTCCTGCCTTTAGATTTGTCGGTCATAATTCTCAGGACTCCTTTTTATCCGGATCAGTCGGCTTAGCCGGGCGATACCGGGGCCAGTTCTCCAGCTTCTTGTCGAGTTCGTTCTGCGCGTCGGCGGATTCGACGAATTCGATCGCCATCTGGACCACAGGAGCGATTTCGAAGTTGGCGATCAGGCTGGCAAAAATCTCTTTCAACTCGGTGGCACATGCGGTGCCGTCGGCGTAGATGCGCGGTGCTTGCATGGCCTGGCGGACGCCGTCGATACGACAGGTTCTGTTGAACCATTGCACCGTTTCATGACTGCCGTCCAGGTGAATCACAATCAGGAATTCTCCGATATCGTGGAGCTTCCCGGTTCTCGGATTGGTCGCCTGCAGCATCTCGGTGTGCACCAGGAGGCAGCCGTCGCTTATCTGAACGCGGGCGACTTTGTCGACTGCGGTGATAGCGAGAAACTCTGCCTCCAGATGTTCTCTGGTCAGCTCTGTCGACTGAAGGAATTCTCGGCGGGAAGCCAGGACGGATGCCTGGATTTTGACCGGGACCTCTTTGCGAATAGAGCTGATGTATTGCCGGGCGCCATTGGCCAGACCGGCGAAACGCTGCATGGTAGCGGCGACATAGTTCTGCCGAGAAACCTGACGTTCCGAGGCTTTCGAGCGAGCGAAGTATTGCAGTTTCTCTTCCTCCGATAGAGCCGAGAACTTCATCGCTTCCTCGAGGATGCGCCGGAAGATCTTGAGCTGGGCTTTGCTGCCCTTCGTAAACAGGTTATGGTGTATGTAGAGGTGGTCATCCTGGTAGAACTCCGCTACGGCGTAGCCGGAATCTTCGATGATATAACCGTTGCCGCTGGGGAGATAAGCCCAGTTGTCGCAGTTGACGTTGTTACCCCACAGTTTTTCCGGGGGGTTGGTGGTGGTGCCGCTGCGGAGCGAACTCCAGACGTAGATGTGGAAGAAGGCGTCGTCCACCGGTCCGTAGTTCTTGCCGGCAGGAAAATGCACCTGCACGTCTACTTCACGGTGAGGCACGACCACTTCCAGAATCGCTTCTTTTACCTTTTGGGCCAGTTCCGGCACCAGATAATCGTCCACTCCGTAGACCAGGCAGACGCCTTTCTGGCGGATAGAGACCACCTCGATCTCTTCATACTGCGAAGGCGAGACCGATTCGATGCGGCAGTCCAGCACAGTGAGGGCACGCTTGAACTGCTCTTTGTCAATCAGAAAAGACTGGCTGGAAGCTTCGAACTCCACCAGCCCTATTGAAGCGTTCATCAAGGCTTCCTGCTGCTCCAGGCTCAGCCCGTGCACAAGATAGTTAGCCATGGGCTGCCTCCTTTGACTTGCTGCCGGAGCGGTCCCGAGGCGGATTGATCGCCACCGGCCATCTGCCCAGGTATTTGCCCCAGGAATCTTCGATGTTGATCGACTCTACGAATGCGATAGCCATCATGGCGGCGGTGGCGAAATCGCGATCGGCGATCAACTTGGGAAACAGTTCGGCTGTGTTGCCGAAGCAAGCGTTGCCTTCGCCGTTGACGTGGGGTGCGTTCATGGCGCCTGCACCGCCATCTACCATGCGAGTGCGGTTCTTCCAGACCAGCGAGTTGTTGCCGGGGAAGATGTGGATATCGAAAGCGCCGATCTCGTGATACTGTCCGGTGCCCGGATGCTGGCAGTAGAGAGTCTTCGTGGTGACCACAATCGAGCGTCCATCGACTTTGACGTCGATGACCTTCTCTAGGTTGAGGAGGGCGTCGAACTCTTTGCCTGCCTCCACATCGGTGTTCGACTCGATATGGAACATCTCTCTTTCCTGGGCGGTAGCCCGGGCGAGCAGACTGGTCAGCTCTTGCTGAGCTGCGGCAGAATCGGTTTGTGGCAGATCGCGCTTGGCCAGAGCCAGGCACTGGTCGGCAAAATGCGCAGCCTTTGCTTCGTCGCCGTTCTTGTCCAGGCTGAGCAGGGCTTGAACCCGCTTCAGAACCTGAATCAGATAGCGAGCCTCCCCGAGGGTTCCGTTGCGCACGGCCGTCTCGTAGAGGTAGAGATTGTCTTCTTGCAGCTCGCCGATGGCATTGCTGCTGTCGTCGAAGAGCAAGTCTCCCGAGCCGCTGGGGCTGCCTACCGATTCCTCATGGACCTTGAGCGTCTCTCCGCCGACAGCTGCGCGCGAAGGAGTGACCATGGTCGACTCTCGCGGCCATGCTCCCATGTGGATGTGGAAGCCGCCGCTGCGCAGGGGCGGGTAAGCGGTACCACCCCTGGCGTGCACGGTGATCTGTTTGCGCACGGTTGGCGTGAGGATGCTGGTGATCAGGGTGTCGAGGATCAGTGCCTGACGCTCCCCGATGTTATCCAGGTTGACTCTGTGCTCCCGGGTGTAACCATCGTTGATGGCATTCTCTTCTGCCAGGACAATGAGGTGCTCGGTCAACTTGAGCTCTGCAGCAGCCTCGTTCAGGAGAGTGCGGAGCGTGGCGTGGTGACTGAAGCCCTGGTAGAGGTATAGAGCATCCGGGGTGAGGCAGCCGATCTCGCGGGTGTTAGACCCGTCAGAGTAAAGCGGCACAATCCATTTGGGTCCGCGGCTGTGATAGTAATACAGCTGCTCGCGGTGGGAGATAGTGTCAAAACGGAACACGAAGCTGGGACCGTCGGGCTTGAAGGTCCTTCCCTTGGCGCCGCTTATATGCACTTCTTTCTGAAGCACCGGAACAAGGATTTCGTTCACCACCTGGCGGACGTAATCTTTGTCGATCGGCAAACGTCCCTTGATGCGAGCGCGGGGACCCTTGAAGCGAAAAGTCTCGTACAGGAAATAGCTCACGATGCTGACTGCTATCAGTCCGCCCAGAGCATATAAACCGTTGGTTATCGTAAAGATTTCAGCTATTTCAGCCATGTTTCACTCCTGGATGAGGAAGAAGGGCCCGCGAGCCGAGCAGATGACTGTGACTGCGGGTCCTTCTCATCAATTAGAATTCAGTTCGTGAAAAGCCTGGCTCAGCTGAGGTTGCCTCGGACCGGACGGACGAGAAGGATGGTCTGGTCGGAGGTGATCGGAGTGTCGAGAGAGGCGATATCGCCGCCGACACGAATCTCGCGGTTGGCCGCATCGAGACCGGCCTGGTTCAGGACGTCGGCAACGGTCCACTGACGGGTGGCGTCGAGCAGGACTTTCGTCATGTTGCCCGGAGGGCCGACGTTGACGGAGTACTGCTGCGGAGCGGCACCGTCGGTGGTGGTGGTCTCGGTGGTGGCCGGGGTGAGGTCGTGCTGGTTTTCGGTGGTCATAATACTTACCTTTTCAGAGTGATATATTCACGTTGAGATCTCCTGGCCGGAATGGTCCAGGAGGGTTAAGTCCCCGTTTCCTCGTCCGTTGTTGGCGGAGATTCGCATTCGCATCAGCCAGCCACTAGTGAAAGACCATCGACGCCTGAGCCTTACCGCGCATCGCCATTGATGCTTCATCGAGATTCGATTGCGGAGGGCAGAGAGGTTGTCTGGTCTGTTCGCTAAGGGGAAGGGATAGGGGGAACGGAACTAGTAGACTCGATAGAACTTGCTGATCTCAATAAGAACACTTTCTCGGAGATTCAGGTTAACTAGCGAACCTAGTTCACGGTTCTAGAACTTATTCTCAGCATAGGTATACTAGGAAAAGTCGGTCTGAAATGCCGCATTTGTTAGTGTTCCAAAAAATGTAGAAAACCTGAAGGTTTTAAATTTGCTGGATTATCTGGTGCTTATCTCTAGTTTTTACATTGTTGCAGAACCCTCACAAACCGTTATTTACATGTCAAGAAGGTGATTCCTTCTGAATCGACGCAGTTCGCGCTAGTGGTCATGAAGTAATCTTTTGCCATGTAAATGGTGTCGTTGGTGGTGCTATTATAAATGGTATGAAGTGGTGGTCTATATGGTGCAAATAATTGCTTCGTCGGGCTGGATGATTTTAGTTCCGGATATCGGGCAATATCCAAGCATGCCACTGGGCCAGTCTTTTTGAGACTTAAGCTTAGATATTACCGCAGAGATTTGTTCATATTTCGGGAATTCTTTTGGGTGTGGCGGTAGGCATTTGATAGGATGAATATGTTCTTCTTGTCAACCCGTAAATCGTTGTATATTCAGCATCCAGCGCCCTAGTGTTTTATCTTGAGTCAGTCGAAAAACGTCCCAGAGGACGTCTAGATCTGACCTTCTTCCAGCTGAGCAACAAATCCTGAGAATGGAGGGAAAATGACTTTGAAAAGTAGATTCGATAGTTATCAAAAACGTCTGACCGGTGCGATTGGCGATATGGAGCTGCTGCGTTTCGAAGGACTGGGACCGGGCAAAAATCGCTACACTGCCCTGGAACTTGTTTCAAGGGCTGCATCTCTGGCTTGTGAGAGTCTTCGAGCCTTGCGTGCACCGGAGCGAACTCAGGATATATCAATCACCGAAAATGATTTCGATGAGTTCGAAGCACATCTCAAGCAAGTGGCTGCCGAGCGCGATCTGACCCTGGAGGAGACCTTCGAAGCTCGCTTCTTTGCCCTTGAGGTTATGGTGGCGACGGTCGAGGACTTCTTGGAACTGGCTCGCAGCGAGTTGAAAGCGGCCAAGTAATAACGCTTCGTGCCAAAAGCTGAGCCTGATCTGATTATCGATTTAAGAGAAGACGCAGTCACGCGCTGCGTTTTCTCTGATCTTTCATAAGCAACTATAACGAGAAGTAGAACAGGGGCGAAAAAGAAATACCCGATAAGACTTCCGGGTATTTCTCGAAATCGAATTCAGTCTGTTTAGCCAGTTACCGCCAGATTCTTCGATTTGTAGGTGATGCTGGTTCTGACCACACTGTTATCTCTCTGATAGAGAAGATCGAGCCGGTGACCTCCCAGGCGAAGATTGGTGACTTCAAGTTTGCCAAGCCAGTCTGGGAAGACTGGGTTCTGTAGCGCAACCACACCGTTCTCATAGCTTATACCCAGCAGCCTGGACAGAAGCAAGAGTGGTGCTCCGGCAGACCAGGCTTGCGGTGAACAGGAAACCGGATAATCAACCGGACCGCTGATTTGATCACTTTTGAAGCCGCAGACTAGCTCTGGTAAACGCCCATCTGCTCTGTGTCTCACTAGATCGACCATGGCGGTGAGTATTTCAGGCGCTATCGATTTGCCTGCCAGCAGGGCATTGTCATGAGGCCAGACCGAGCCGTTGTGGTAGCTCATCGGATTGTAGGCCTTCTCCCGTGAAGACAGAGTACGCACGCCCCAGGGTGTGAGCATATCCGATTCTGTCAATCTTTCGAGGACTCGGGCTTCCTGGTCCTGGTTAAGAATGCCGGTGCCGATTAGATGACCTGGATTGCTTGCGATTACATCACAGCGATTTCCGTAGCCGTCCAGGGCAAGAGCCGGGAAGTTGTTTTCATCCATCCAGAAGTCTTTCAAAAACCGAATCTTTAGAGCCGCAGCCATTTTACTCAGCTTTGCTGCGATCTCGGGCTTCTGCAGAGATTGTGCCAGGCTGGCAATTCCTTGCAGGGCTCCGTAGAGATAACCCTGGACTTCGACCAGAGCAATCGGCGGTTTTGCCATCTCGCCGTTCGAATAGGTGATGGAATCATGGGAATCTTTCCAGCCTTGATTCGAAAGGGCGGTGACAGTGTCGGTGCCACCATAGGTTAGATAGCCGCAGACCATCTCCTTCTCCAGATATTCCAGAGCAGCCTCCACTTTGGGCCAGAGCGTTTTCACCGTTTCGAAGTCGCCCGTTAGAGAAGCGTATTTGCATAGCAGCATCAGCCATAGCGGAGTGGCGTCTACGGTCCCATAATAGGGTGAGAATGGCACTTCTCCGGTTCTGGCCATTTCTCCCAGCCTTAGCTCGTGCAGGATTTTTCCAGGCTTTTCCTCACGATAAGAATCGTTCTTTTGTCCCTGATAATGGGCCAGATTCTGAATAACCTCCAGTGCTGTTTCCTGGTGGAAGGGCAGAATCTGCATGGCGGTGATCGCTTGATCTCTGCCGAAGGGGCAAGCGAACCAGGGTAGTCCGGCAGCCAGGGCTGGTCCTCCCGGGGTTTGAATGCGGAGGGTGTAGATGTCCTGATAGGCTTTATCAATCAGTGCATTGAGCGCTGCGTTGTCGCTGCGAATTCGAGTCGTTTTGCTGAGCCAGTGTTTGTAGGTGCTTCTTGCTGAGCGGCAGGCCGTTTCGAAGTCTCTGTACCGCAGCGAGGGTGGATTCAAGCGTCCCTGTATTGCCCTGATAGTGCATTCGATCACACATTCTTCACCCGCCTCCAGCTTCAGAGGAATCCGCACCAAGCCGGCAGTAGAGGCATCTACCATCGCCTGGCTGCGTATATCCAGCACAGTTTGCATGATTACTGAATCCACTCCGCTGTACTCGAGCCGCAACCTGCATCCTGGTGTCGGGGAGCGCAAACGCGAAAGCAGAGGCGCTTTTTGTGTACCGTTTTTGTTTCTGCGTGCTCCGCGAACCTCGAAAATGTCGACGAAGTCGGCACCGTAGGTGATGGCAATATCCAGCTCTTTGCGGGAGGGGCTGTAGTTTTTCACGGTCACCCTTTCGTGCAGGTGTCTGTCAATGACAAGGTTTCGAGTGACCATAATCGATTGTTCGGGGATGCCGGCAACCGTCTGGTTGCCGTAGATAAACTCAGCTTCGAAGCCGCTGTTCAGATTGGTTGAGAGCAATCTGAGTGGGGCTCCTTCTGCGAATATATTCCAGCGTTTCAGATATCTGGTGTCTGAGCTGTAAACTCCGAATGGAGACTGGGGACTTGTATCGGCTAGAAATCCGTTTGGATTCATGACGAGAAAAAGATTCCCGTTTTTGATCACCAGTCTTTTCTGGTCGGGATTATCCGCTTTAAACGTAATACCGTCGTAGAGACGCTCTCCTGTCTCTTGCATTTGCGTGAGAGCTTTCATTGTCTGGTTTTCCCAAATGTTTCAGCCGCACGAAGTTCATCGAATTGCACCGGTTCGGTCCAAGTCGATGAGGAATCGCAAGAAGCTGGTTATCTCTAAGCTTTTTTGGTATCTAGATAAAAATGGAAAACGGGGAGACGAATAAGTTGAGCCTAGCAAAAAGGACCCTCTGCGAAGCAACAGCAAAGTGACTTAAAGCGCTCTTGGAATCACTGCTTATGAGAACATTTATAGTAAAAGGTCTTCAAGGGCTAGCGCTAGCTTCTTTGAATCGTTTGCACAGAGCTAAATGCTGCATCGAGACGATCAAACATCTCGTCCAGCTCTGCTTTTGTGGCTATGAAGGGCGGCGCGATCAGGACATGGTCTCCGGAAACACCATCGATAAATGCTGATCCAGGGTAGATAAGGACACCGTTCGCCGTAGCGGCAGCACTGATTTTTTTGCTGAATTTATGGACGGCATCAAATGGTTTTTTCGACTGTTTATCTTCGACGAATTCGATACCGGCAAAAAGTCCTCGCCCTCTTATGTCGCCCACGAATTCGTACTTTCTTAACTCTTCCAGCTTGCTGAAAAAGAAGGTCTGCATCTCGGCCACCCTTTCGACAAGGTTCTCTCTGGCAAGAAATTCGAGGCATGCCAGTCCGGCCGCAGCTGCCACTGGATGTCCACTGTAAGTGTATCCGTGCTCGAAAATACCGCTGTTCTTCTGAAAGGCATCGACTACCTTCGGTCCGGCCAGCACGGCGCCCAGCGGCTGGTATCCAGCTGCCAGACCTTTGCCCAAAACGATAAGATCCGGCTCTACGTGCCAGTGGTTGATAGCAAATACTTTGCCGGTTCTTCCCAGACCTACCATCACTTCATCGGCTATGAGAAGTACACCATATTTAGTGCATATTTCTTTGATTCTGGGCCAGTAGGCGTCGCCTGGAACCACGGCCCCCAGCGCTGCACCGGATATCGGCTCCGCCAGAAACGCCATGACGTTTTCTGGGCCCAGTTCTAGAATCGCCTCTTCCAATTCATTTGCTCTGGCAAGAGCACAGCTTTGCTTCTTGCATGGTGTGGGCGAGGGATCTCCGCATAAACAGCGGTAGTCGTAGGTGCTGTGGATGAAGTTGGATTCTTTTAAAATGGGCGAATATGGTCGTTTTCGCGCGGGATGTCCGGTGACGGACAGGGCACCGGCAGTGGCGCCATGGTAGCTGTGTCTTCTCGATATGACTTGATGTCTATTGCTCTCGCCTCGTTCGAGAAAGAAGCCTCTCGCCATTTTTAAGGCTGTTTCTACGCTTTCTGAGCCGCCGGAGGTCAGAAATACCCTGCCTCCGGTGAAATTGGCGGGGGCTAATTCAATGAGCTTTTCGCATAACTTAAGAGCCGGCTCCGACCAGAACTGTGAAGTATGGGCATAGGCAACTTTATTTAGCTGTTTCAAAATGGCGTCGTTTATACAGGCATTGCCATGTCCAAGGTTGGTTACGATCGCACCGCAAGAGCCGTCGAAATAACGTTTGCCATCTCGATCTTGTAGCCATACTCCGGCGGCTGATTCCACCACCGGACAGTCTTTCAGGAAAGTTCTGGGAAAAAATGCGTTCATGGTAGCTGTTCTGTATTCTCGCCAGGATCTGGTACGTCAAAGCCCGCTATCACAAAGGCGAGCATTTGATAGAAGCCTGCTATTGTGACCAGTTCGATGATCTCTTCTTTACTGAAGCGCTCTGCTAATTTATCGTAGAGGGGCTGAGGAATGGTTTTTTCTTCGCACAGTGTGTTTACGCATTCAATCACCAGGGTTTCATCCTGACTAATCTCTGCTTGTATGCCTGTGCGGAGATATTCGATCGCTTCTTTCGAGCTTCCCTCTTTTTGGGCTATTGGTTCGTGTACTGCCCATTCGAATTCAGATCGGCAGGCTCTGGCAGTGGTCAAAATAGCCAGTTCGCGAAGTGCGCCATCAAGTTTTCCTTCAAACCGCAGATACTGTCCAACAGACGCTACACGCTCAGCCAGGTCCGGTACATGCATCAGAGCTGAATATGGGCCCCATACCCCTCCTCGGGTCTTTTCTATTAAGTCGAAAATCTGCTTCTCTCGATCGCTCAGGTTGTCCCTGATCGGGCGAGGTAATCTTCTCGGGTGGGTGTAAGAGCTGGCCATTTTGACTTTTGCTTTTCTAACTAAAAATACCGGTAAGTCCGAATATTATAGCTGTTTCTTCCGTGGATCAACTAAAAGGTATAGTAAAAATGTCAAAAAGAAACGAATCCCGGTTATGCACCGGGACTCGTGAAGGTAGATGGTTCAGGCGGCCGTAGAATGCGCGGCTGCCCTCAGTATTGAGAGTTGGAGCGGATGAGAAATACGACTGACCAGGGTCAGATTCTCTCTTTCCGGGAATTTGCTCCAGTCGTTCGCGGTCGGACCAGCACAGGCGTTGGTCAGGACTTCTACCGGTATTTGCGGAAGCTTATCCGCAAGACCGATAGTGGTTGCCTGGACGCACTGATGGGTATTGACCCCGACTATCCGGAATCTCTCTGCCTGCCAGCCCTTGCTTTGCAGGGCGTGCAGAACTTCGGGTGAGCCGTCTTTGTTATTCTTCCTTCGCAGCACGAAGCGAGTTGAGGAACGCTGCATCATTTTGAGCAGCCTTCCATAGATAGGACCTTTGCCCTGCCACATAAGAGCAACGATGTGCCATTGCTCAGAAAGGGCGAGGCTCAGTTCCTGCTCCACCTGGTCGAGGACCCGATGACTGGCATTGTAAATCGGCTGCATGTCTACTAAAACAAGGATGGGCGCCCTGTACAGGTCTGCCATTTCCTTTACTCTTACGCTGAGAGTTGACGTGCCTTGCAGGTGGCTCTTTCGGACAGCTTACTGTGCCGTCCAGCCACCGTCGGCGGTGAGAATGGCGCCGGTCATGTTGGCGGCGTTGTCGCCGGCCAGGAAGACCGCCATAGCACCCAGGTCTTCTACCTCGGTAAATCGGAGCGACGGCTGTTTCTCAGCCAGCAGCTTGCGAGCCGCGTCCTCGTGCGAAATCGATTCCCGCTCGGCAAGAGCGGAGATCTGAGCTTCCACCAGAGGAGTTCGCACCCAACCGGGGCAGATAGCGTTGCAGGTGATATTTTCTTCGGCGGTTTCCAGTGCCACCACTTTGGTCAGACCGATGAGCCCGTGTTTTGCCGCGACGTAGGCGGCTTTGTTCCGGGATGCGACCAGACCGTGCGTGGAAGCAATATTGATTATTCTTCCCCAGCCTCGTTCACGCATGACCGGCAGTGCGGCCTGAATGCTGTGGAAACAGGAGCTGAGGTTGATGCCGATGATGGCGTCCCATTTCTCTTTCGGAAACGCCTCCACCGGGTCGGTGTGCTGAATACCAGCGTTGTTGACCAGGATGTCCGCTCCGCCCAGCTCTTGCTTGGCGAAGCTGATCATGTCGCTGATCTCTTGCGGGTCCAGCATGTTTGCCGGATGAAAACGAACTTTCGTCCGCCACTTCCGAGAAAGCTCGGAGGCGATTTGCTCTGCCTCCGAGGGATCTTTGACCAGCCCGTTCAGGACTACATCGCAGCCGCTTCCAGCCAACATGTCGGCGATACCGAGACCGATACCGCTGGTTGAGCCGGTTACGACTGCGACTTTGCCCTTAAGACTTTTACTCATTCTTTTCTTTTGCTTGCCGGGGAACTTGCCCATCATAACCTCTTGAGATCAGGTTGCAGCAGGCTTTTACGAAGCGTTGCAGAAACGGCCTTCCTCCCGAGCTTTGTCGAGAAGCTGACCGGCGATTTCGCGACCGTTCTCCACCATGAGCAACATGGTTTCCTTGGAGAGACCGTTGTTCAGCGCAGCCACGTAGGGAAGACCGGTTTCGATGACGAGATGCTTCTCTTCATCGACATAGCGGTGGTTCCCGGCGAGCGGAAAGACGAGTTCACGGAAGTGGAAGTAGAGATCCACAGGGGTCTTCCATTCCCGCGGCGGCTGGGTCGCCGGACGGAACTTGCTGACGATGCAGGGACCGTCCGAGAACTCGGTGGGGCTGTAGTGATAGATGGCGCCATCCACCAGCAGTCGAGCGCGACCGTTGTCGAAGTGCCATACCGGTTGGTAGACACCCGGAACAGAACCGGAGGCTGCCATGGCATCGACCAGGTTGTAGTCGGTGCCTTTGAACACCACCGGTTCGTGGGTGAAGAGGTCGCAGGCGACGATCTTGAGTCGCTTGTTCGGCTCCAGCCCATAGTCGGTAATCAGGCGCTTGAAGAGCGGCTTGAGCGAGATCGGTCCGCCCACCGACATGGCCAGGGGGTCGGCCATGGTGAAGCATTCGATGATCTGCCCGAAGTTTTCGCGTTCGTCGGCCAGCTTGAGGAAGGCCTGAACCATCTCGTCCGGGGTGTAGCCGTTGGTGTAGAACGCCGCAGCCATGCTGCCGGCAGAAACACCCAGGACCTCGCCGGCTTTGATGCCGCGCTCTTCGAGGGCTTTCAGGACACCGCAGTGGTGGAAGATGTTCCAGCCACCGGCGCCCAGAATCAGGGGAGAATCGCAGGTGCTCACACACTTGGTGGGAGCTCCCGGCACTAGTTTAACGTGGGTCATTGTAACCTCCATATCAGTAGTACTTCCAAAGATGGTCGAGCCGCACGCACCTGTACACAGAGGTAAGGCGATGCGGATCAACCGGCGTCATTTTTCTGACGGAATCTTGTTCGAAGACTTCTGACGTTGGCTCAGCATTGAAATAGCGAAGCCTGCCAGAAATCCGCCAAGATGGGTCAGGTAAGCAATGCCTGTGGCGTTGCTGCCGATCAGGTCCTGGAAGGCGCCCTGGAATTGACCCCAGAGCCACATAGCGATGACCACCGTACCCATCAGGGTGAAGGAGTTCACCGGTATCTTCCGGTAGAGCAGCAGAACGATGAAGGCACCGCCGATTCCGGAGACTGCGCCGCTGGCTCCAATCACCGCACCACTGGTGGTGAAGTTGAAGAGCATGTGGAACAGCGCTGCCAGAAATCCGCAGAGCAGGTAGAACCCCAGGAACTTCCTGGAGCCCATGCTTTCTTCCACATAGGCCCCGAATAGCATCAGGATGGCCATATTGGAGAAGAAGTGCATGATGCCTCCGTGAAGGAAGGCATAGGAGATTCCGGTGAACACCCCATAGGCGAACCCGCCGGGATCCAGAGAGAGGATGCCGTGGGTGAGTCGATAGGGAATGAATCCGAACCAGTACGTGAAGGTACCGTTTCCGAAGATCAGGTCGACTGCGTATCCAGCGAGAAGGAAGGCACAGTTGACCGTGAAGAGGGCCGGAATCACCCTGGATACCGATGTGGTTGATGTATCCATTCCGTGTTTCCTGTTCTGATTGCTTAGATGGCAGAAGCAGAGAGCGGTCCCTGGCCAGGCCATGGTCCGTTCGTCGTCCGCACGCTCGGATGCTGTGAGCGCGATCAGGGGTTACAGATTAGTTCCTGATTTGGTTCTGAATTCTGCCGGTTATCTCAAAACTTGAAAAGTTGTTTGGACGATACCCTAGCTAAACACTTCTGCTATTCATCAGGAAACTCCTCCGCTAACTTAACAAGCCTTATCTTTTTCCGCTCTCGTTTAATGAATCCCTGGCTATATACCGAATAGAGGCGGTTAGCAAATGTTGCGGTCGATCTTTAGAAACGTGAATTTATGGCTATTTGTGCCTTTTTAACCATCGTCTTAGCGTTTTGCGAGGGTGCGCTAGATCAACTGTGCAGATTTGATCATAATCAAAAAGTTTCTTGGTTTACGGCTTCTTGACAATATAGGGTGATTTTATATCTCATCCTTCAACTTGATGCAGCAGGTGTTTAACTAGCTTAATTCCCCGCCGAACTGACTATAATTTCCCAGGCTTCTTCGAAGTCGGTCAGTTAACGGTCTTGAGAGGAACACATATGAGGCTAATACTCGCAATGCTGACTTGGTTGCTCAAGAAGCTTCGCTTCGGGCAATCGGAGGACGGTCACGGAAGCTCTTCTCAGTTCGAAGTCGAGCGGAAGTATCGCCTCAGTCAGGAAGAATTCGATGATTTGCCCTCGATTCTGAGAAGGTCCGGTTATCACTTTCATCGCGAACAGCAGATGACCGACACTTTCATTCCTGCTCTCGAGCAGGACGACATGATCAGAATCAGGGATATTCGTAGTCAGGGGAAAGATAGCTCCGTACTAACTCTCAAGAAGTGGACCGTGGTCGAAGGTGAACGTGTGCGTCGAGAGCGAGAAACAGAATCGCTCGACCCCGTTGCCCGAGACTGCCTCCTCGAAATGGGATCTCGTCTTGCCACCGAGGCTCTTCTCTCCTTCTCCAAGAAGCGAGTCGAGTACCGCGGTGAACGAGACGGCAAGACGGTGACTATCGCCCTTGACCAGGTCGACGGACTGGGTGCATATTCCGGACCGTACCTGGAGGTAGAGGTTCTTTCCCACCAAGAAAGTGAGGTCGGGGAAGCTCTGGCTTGTGTCGAGAAGGTCGCCTTCGAACTCCTGGGAGGAGAGCGTGAGATGAGCATGTCCTACATGGAAATGCTCAAGCTGTCTCGCGCCGAAACCCCGGGAAGGTGACATCTGATTCGGCTCAGGCTGAATAACCTCTAAAATCGGGCGTATCAGAAGAAGGACCGCATCGCAAGGTGCGGTTCATGCTTTTGGGCGCATTATCTGTCAACAAACTGTACCGGGAGGACCTAAGCACAGGTCCTTCCGATACGAGTCCCGGTGCTGCGTTTTGCAAGTTCGCACCCAGACTTTTTTTCTAACCGCCGGCTCATGCACGCCGGCAAAACTGGAGAAAATACCATGAGTACTCAAAGAAAGACAAATCGTGGGACTTCAAGTCCCGAACGTAAGCGGGTCGCTCTGAACATCAACGAACCGAGTGACCGTCAGCGGCTGGTCGAGGAGTTCTTCGAGCAGAAGCTCGTCGGACAGCCTGGCCTGCGCAATGCCGCTGTTCGTGCCTACGCACGCGGAATCAGCGTGCTGAAGCGCAAGGGTCGTCCGATCTACGTTGTGTTCGCTCTGGGTAAGCGAGGCACTGGTAAGACGTTCACGCCTTCCAAGCTGGCCGAGTTCATCCACGGCGACGAGACTGCGCTGATCAAGATCAAGTGCGGCGCCTACAAGGAACCGCATCGCGTTGCCCAGCTTCTGGGTGCACCGCCTTCCTACGTCGGTTACAAGGATCCGGATGATACCAAGAGCCAGACCCCCGCCGGCAAGATGGACAAGTCCGCCAAGCTGACTCGGCACAACATCGTCGCGTCCCGCAAGGGCTCCGACGTGCCGATCAGCCTCATCGTGGTCGATGAGGTGGAGAAGGCCATCGAAGAGCTGGAAGACGTCTTGCTCAGCATCATGTGGGAGGCAGAGGTCGATCTCGGCAACAACGAGACCACCGACTTCTCCGACTGCATCATCTGGCTGACCGGCAACGTTGCCGCCGACCAGCTCGAAAAGCTGGGCAAGGTCATCGGCTTCATCCAGCCGAAGGTCGAGCAGGGCGACATCGAAGAGACGGTGGAATCGGTGCTCAAGAGCCGGTACAAGCCGGAGTTCCTGGACCGCATCGATGAGATCGTGATCGCCGAGCAGTTCGAAGGCGACCAGATGCGTCAGATGGTCGAGGTGCACATCAACGAGTTCCGCCGTAGCATGGAAGACAGCTTGCCCCGCGGCAAGCAGTTCGACCTGGCTGTGGAGCCCGGCGCCGTCGACTTCATTCTGAAGAAGGCGAAGGAAGACTCGGACAGTGCGCGCGGTATCGTTCGCACCATCGAGAAGTACCTCTCCGATCCGCTCGGCAACGAGCTGGTCAAGAACACCATCACTCTGGGCGACCGCGTTGAGGTTGCTTACGAGGAAGGCAACGATGCGCTGTCCTTCTACCTTCTCGAAGGTGAAGGCACGGTCTCGGACGCCGACAAGATGGCGATCTTCGGTGATCGGGACACCGGTGTCGGTCTGGGTATGCAGCGTCGTACGGCGCGTGCCAATGCCCTGGCCAAGAAGCAGGCGAAGAAGCGTTACAGCGTCACCATCGAGGCTACCAGCGACAACAAGCTGGCTGCCGAGGCGGCAACCATTCAGCATGAGGCGAAGGAGATCTTCGGCCTGTCCATCAAGCAGATCACTCTGACCACTGATGGCGAGCCGCACTCCATGACCTTCATCGTCGAAGGGATCGCCGAGCAGATGGAACTGTTCTCGGAGTCCTTCAAGGACGCCAAGATCGCCGAGGTCAAGACGCCGGACGGAGAAGCCGCCTGAGCGCACCGTCAATGATGCGCAGACTGGGTAACTGCTCTCTCCACAGAAGCGGTTATCTGGTTGCTCGTCACCAACCAAATCGACAAGCCGGCGGGGACGCCTCACAAAGGTTCCCCGTCGGCGTAGTCGGTTGAGTATTTGTTCAAAACCTGAATCTATAAACGGAGCTAGCTTATGAGCAAAGATTCCAAAGAAGCGAAAGACCCGCTCGTTTTGAGCGGTCGGGTCTTCGTGACCAAGTCCCTGACGGAAATCCTTCCGTCCCGGGCCTTGCCTTCGGGCAAGAAAGTCCTGCAGGTGGGCGACCTGAAACTCTGGTCGCACTTCAGTCAGGATGCCGCTACGGCTGGTGCCGGTATCTTCCGAGCAGCGGTCTACAACGGCAAGAAGTGGTGCACTTTCCGGCTCAACCGAGTTGCCGGAGAGCACAGCCGCTACAGCT
Source organism: Candidatus Obscuribacterales bacterium (assembly GCA_020634035.1). GTDB lineage: Bacteria > Cyanobacteriota > Vampirovibrionia > Obscuribacterales > Obscuribacteraceae > RI-106. The sequence continues at coordinate 742,432 of JACKCM010000001.1, forward strand.
CTTACGATGACCGCAAGCGCATGCTCGGTCCCTGCATCGAAGACCTCGCCAAACTGAAGGGGTTGACGGTGTGCTGGATCGAGAACAGCTACGGCATCTATCGTTTCGAGCCGGCGGAAGTGGCCGCCCTCACCCACAAGGAACCTGCCGTGGCAACCCTCGGCAAGGACCAGCGTGGCAAAGGTCGCGGCAAGCGCACCGGTAGTGGTGACCGACAGCTGTCTCTCTTCGGAGATGACGTTTGAGTCGGGCTCAACTGTTCTATAACCTTGAAGCTAGAAGGGCAAGTATCATGAAAATCAAGACTGCTACTTTTGTCTTCTCGCAGGACATCAACGATGCCACTGTCGGCAATTTCATTGCCAACCTGGTGAGCTGGGCGCAGAGCAACGAAAAGGCTCCGCTCCAGATCATCCTGAACAGCGGCGGAGGCGGTGTCCTTGCGGCTATCGCTCTCTACGAGTTCATCGGCGTGCTGCAGGCGAACGGCCACAACGTCACCATCGCGGTGATGGGTCGGGCTGGTTCGGCAGCTGCCGTGGTTCTCCAGGCAGCTGACCATCGGGTCATCTACCCGAACTCCGACCTGCTCATCCACGCTGTCTTCCCGATTTCGCAGTCGTCTGGTACCGTCGGTACCCAGGTGAAAGCGGAGGTGGATCGCAGCGAGTCGCTGACCAATCGGACCTTCACCATTCTGGCTGCCCGCTCCTGCGGCAAGCTGACGGTGGAGTCGATCGACTCAAAGACCGGCGATCGTTCCAAGGACTGGTGGGTGAGTGCCCGCGAGGCCCTGGACTTCGGCATGGTGGACGAGGTCGCCGGGTCCCGGTCTTCCTGTGATTCGGCAGAATCGGCAGGCGACCAGGCTGTCGACGAGTCCGGCGACAACTCCTGAAAGGGAGGGCTCAAAGAGCGTGTTTACTAACGAAGCGCACAGCTATAAGCGGGCCCCTTCGGGGGCCTTTGCTGTGCGCTTTCGTTTCTATCTTGTAAAATACTAAAGAATATAATAGAAATTAACTGACTGTTGAATAGCTGCTGCTCATTAGGCTGTGCCTCTCTGATTCAGTCTAACCTGTCTCTAGGTATTCTAGGCGTGTCTGGCATTCACTCATTGTCGCCTATAGCGATGCAACTTTTTAGTTGCCGCGTCGATTTTATAGCTATAGATCTATGACTCCATAGATTCTGATTACATAAGCTTTCTGAACTAAAGAGCGCTGTGCCTGTAGATTTGATCCCGCAACAAATATGTTGCCAGCTTCTAGGGAATGGTCGAGCCTAAGGACTATTTGCCCATGCGCTGCGCATGATTTGCGAATATCGACAGTCTTATGCTGGGTCTTATTATGGCGCACGGCTAGTCCATTCTTGAGAGGTGTAACCGCATCGTGACCGGTCGCTTCAGCTCCGCAAAGCATAAGCCACCGGCGGTTTGAAGAGAATGCCATAGAAACATTAGAGCATCGCGCTAGGTGAATCAGGATTTTTAATCTGGATTCTCTGGTGTCATCCATGGTGATTAGTGCCGGACCTCGCAACAATCTCCCTGGCGATATTTTTTTGTGGCTGTGAGAATTGCTGAAAAGTCCTGAAAACAAAGGGATATACAGGACTGTTAACTTCTTTAAAGGTGCTTAATATAGCTCTTTTGACTATTTCTCTATCAGATCATCAGTATCGAACTATCAAACCCATCGTCTATCAAAACTCGATCAGGAACTGTTCAAACCAGCTATTTAACTGATTTCAATCACCGCAATGTTTCAGCCCCCACTTACCTGGGAGCCGAATCTTCATGCTCTGATTCGAGTGCGACGATGTTTTCCCTTATCCCTTGCGAAAGGAATGTGTCATGCAGTACGGAACTATCAAAATCGAAGTCGGTTCTCCGGTGCCCTCGCCGCAGGTTGGCTCGGTCAATCTGCCGGTCAGCGCCATCAGCTCCGACACGAATGCCCTGGTGGTCTTTCAGAAGCTGCTCGAGAGAAATCCCGACTTCAACAGTGACCCCAGCCTCTATCGTGGCAAGATCGGCTCGCCTGCTCCGGGAACCTACGACCTGAAGTTCACCGTGCCGATCGCGACCTCCGATGGCAAGCAGGACCGTGATCTGACCGTGTTCGATCGTCTGATCGGCTCTCTTGTATCCGGCCTGATGGCCAACCAGATCCGGTGCTATGCGCCGGTGGATGGTTGACTGCCATGACCGGGATTCAACGGTGCAATCCTTGAATCCCGGTCGCCCGCTTTTGCGGAGGTTGCCGATTGGTCTCGTTTCTTCGAGCTCAATCGGGAGCCTTCCGCTCCGGGGTTAACGACCCCACTTTTGGATCAAACTTAAAGGTCTCACAATGATGAGCATCTGGATGTTTCTGGTGGTGATTCTTGCAATCTGCATGGCTGTCGATTTCGGCATCATGCGCAGCGTGCAGAGCAGGTTCCATTCACGTAAGGAACTGCTCGGCAAGATGGCTATCTCGACCATCGCCAACATTGCCTGGAAGCTCTCGCTTCTGGCTCTGGCGGCGAAGTTGGTCATGATGGCGTTTGCCTGATTCCTCGCCGGATCCGGTCGAAGTCGCATCCGTGTTTCGCGGCTTCGACCGGAGATCCTTTTCCTTTATTTGAAATGCCAACAAGTCAAATTCGCTAGGCTGCTATCGGCAGCTTCAGGCACCGCCCGGGCGGTGTGCGCCTGATTCCTCTTATGGAGGATGAGGAGGCGAGTCCCCGCGACTTGCGTCGAATTCTTTCGACATAGAAACTCTGTTTGTGAAAGGAAGGTATCCCATGGGGATATTTTCGGTAGATAGATTCTGGAAGTTCATTCTCTGGCTCGTCGTCACTGGCGGGTTGCTCTTGCCCTTCCTCGCGGGGTGGGATGCGAAATACTGGCGCTGGGCGCCCTGGGGAGACAAGGTCATGTACGTGTGCATGACTCTGTTCGGTGCAGTCGTCTTCGGCTGTGTCGTCTCTTCTCCGGGTCTCCAGTCTTTACCCGGTGGGGTATCGGTCATGGCGGCTACCAGCCTTGCGGTGTTGGCTGCTTTGGTGCTCGGTGTCTTCGCAGGAATGTTCTTGGAGGACTGAAGCTATCCACTTAACTAACTTCCTTTGACGAGTCGGCTGGGATGGGGTGAAATATCCCTTTCTCAGCCGGCTGGTTTCTAATTTTTTGTTTCTGTTGTGGTAATACTAAAAGATACAGTAGAATGAATTGAAAACTGCCTGTTCACTTTAGTTCATCATACGTCAAAGGGAGGGCGAAAACGCAAGCACGAAGCAAACTTTCGCTAAGTGATCGCTCCTTTTCACGCCGAATAAATCTAAAACAGAATTCAGCCATGTAGCCTGGCAAGTACTTCTTGCTTACTCCATAATAGGTCCCCATCAAAAAATGCTTTAGGAGAGAGATGACGCGATGAACCACAGGAAGGTCGATACAAGCGGTATCCGGATTGGATTTTTTTCCGACGAATGTGTGACCGAGAGACCGAACCGCATAGTGTGCCTGCTTTTTGTCCCCTTTAAAAACCTGACAAGGATCGACTCGAAGTTCGACCGTTTCTTTAACAGACTCGTAGGTGGTGCGTTCTACAGCTCGTAAAACAACATTGCCTGCGTGAAACCGTTCAGCTTCAACCAGAACAATGACTTCGACTTGAGTTTTTCGCTTTTTCCCTCCTTTGGGTTTTCTTCCTAACTTTAATTGGCGGGGCATTTGGGACTTTTTTACAGGAGAAGCCACCTCCTCAACTTCCTCTTCTTTGGCTGGCCGTCTAGCTTCTGGACCAAGAATGGCTTCATCAATTTCGATAAATCCCGCAAGGGTGATACCTTCATCTCGGCGTCCCATGGCGTATCTTACCTTGTGGAGAACATGCCAGATGGTTTTGACAGGACGGTTCAACTGGCTTGCCAACTTGCGGCAGGACGCTCCGCCCTTGTCTTGCGCCACCTGATAGATTATCCAAAACCAGCATGTTAAGGGCAAATGCGTCCCATGAAAAAGTGTACCGGCAGTTATTGAAGTTTGCTTCAGGCAGACTGTGCACTGAAAGAGGTTTCTTGTAGAGGCAGTGTAGCTATCGTCGTGTCCGCAATTCGGACAAACGAAACCATGGGGCCACCTTAGTTTGGCAAGATACGCTTCGCACTTCTCTTCGGTGCCGAACGCTTCCTGAAATTCTAGTGCATTGGCTGGAAACGATTTCATGGTTGAGACCTCCTGGCTTTGAGGATATATACTGTATTCTATAGTTACTATGCCCCAAAAAGGAAAAGCCTATTCACTCTCGTGAAAGAAAGTGAACAGGCTTAATTGAAAAATGAAAAATCGATGTATCTACTGTATCGCCGGCTGGGGTCTGAGTGTTTCGGTATCCTGACCGAAAATGTGATAGATGTTTTGGCAAAGAGCTTTTACTTCAGGATGTTTTTCTGACAGCGACCAGCGCAGGACTGATCCGTTCTTTTTGCCTTCAATCATCCATTCACCTCCACCCATAGAACAGCGGTCTGCTTTGTCGGCTGATGTGAAAAATCGAGCTTCGTTCAGCGCTTTATTCAGTGCAGTGAGTTGCTTCGAAGATATTTGTGCTGACGAATATTGCAACCATTTGCCCTCACCAGGGATTCCGCTGTAAGACATAAACTGAACTCGACTGTTCTCGTTGAGCATTAAGATGAGAAGGCTGGATCTCGACCAGTATGGATCGATGTGCCAGACTCGTATGCAGCAGCAATTATCTTTCAGGTTTTTGTTCTCCAGCAATTGGCAGTCGAATATATGTCCGAATAGCTTTTCATTGCTTTCAGCACCGGAAAGATTTTTCTGAGATGGCGTAAGTTTGAAAACCAATGGAAAGGCGTTATTGCCTTCTTCTGAGAGAATGAATCCCAGGGTTGCCGCAATAGCACAGGCTGATATCGCGATATAGGCAACTCTTTTATTCAAGCAGGTTGGCTCCGCAATAGACATAGTCAGTAGACTTTGATGATATCAGATAGAAGAGATGGAGTCTGGCGAAACCAGACTCCATCTCGATTAAGAGGTTAGTTGTCTTCCAGAGAAAGAATGTTCTCTACCATCGTCCTGATTGCCGCTTCGCTCTGCTCGCCCACCAGAAGACCGCCATGGTCGTGGCAGCCGTTCACCATAATCAGAGCAGGCACCACTTTTAAACCGGCAGCCCGAGCCATTTCTGGTTCTCGATCAATGTCCACGCGAACAACATCCAGTCTGCTTACGTATTCTGCTTCTATCTTTTGCACAAGGGGTTTCTGGTCGTGGCAATGGGAACACCATTCGGCAGAAAAGGCCAGCAAGAGTGGCCTGGTTTCGCCACCAAATCGTCTTTCAAGCATTTCGAAAAAACTTCTCTTAGGTCTGAGCATCTCAGCTCCTTTCTTGTCATTTACAGACAGTTCATCAGCATCCGAATCCGCAGGGACCAATCGGTTCTATCCCCGCCTCAGCTTTTGAAAGACGGCGTGCTTCGTAGGTTATTTCGAGTTCGATGCGACTGTTTTCGATTTTGCACTCTTGTTCGCCGTCACAAATGAAGTAAAGGTGGATATAAGTAGTAAGAAATCCTGGCACCGTATCCAGTGATGCGCTGCGACGTGCATGGCTGTATACATAGCCCAGGCTCTCGACTTTGTGCGCTAGTTCTTCTGCCAGGGCAGGCAGTTTCTCTTCTTCTCCGTTAACTTTCGGCGCCGTCGGTCTTAGTTGTTCTAAGACGGTCTCTTTGTAAAAGCAGATTTTTACCGGAGCTCCTGCATCGGACCCATGGCTTTTGCCGGATCTGGAGGTCAGTTTCATTGAGAGGTTGCTGCTTTCTTCTGAACTGATGAGTTTTACCGTGATTTCTTCCGAGTCTGCATTGTTATCTACAGATCCCAGGTCGAGGCTTCCCATGGAGACGATGAGCAAGTCCTCTACTCTGGAGCGGATCTCTTTTGGCAGATCGAAGAAAGCGTTCGAGCTTCCGTTGCAGCCGGAAGCCCCACAACTACATCTGGGATTTTCTTCCATAATCGTTGCTCCTTTTTTAGATGTTTTTTTCCTGTCGAATCGAATTCGATTGAGGCGAAAGATAATTGAGTTTTATCGAGGCAGGCTTGAGACGTGGATTAGATGGCTCATTCGATAGACAGGAGTGTCTTGAAACTAGCAGGGCGTCTTGCTTGCAGTCACCGGTTATTTCAGACAAAAGACAGAGAGCGGTCATTGAAGACTTAGGTAAATGCGGCTGTCTGAAAGAATTGCTGTCTGTTTTGATTTTAAGAACGGCAATCCGAAATCTGGTTGGCGCTAACAGATCCACCAGCCCTGGCTCAATTCGCGCCAGGCAATTCTAAATAAAATTGGAACAAGAATAAGCGCCTGTTCTGGGAAACCTGGATGTCAAGCAGGTTTTCTTGCAGAGCTAGCGCAGGAGGATTTTGACAACTGTCTGGCAATTTCAGCTCATATTAATAACGTCAAAGACTTAAATCTATATCTCTCTTGAAATCAGTAATCCCGTCGGAATAACCTCTAGGTATTCATATTCTGCTTCATGACTTCAGGTCACTTGTTTATTCCCTCTATCACAGAGCTTCTCCACTAACTGAGTTTTACTTCGAGCTTCCGCGCCCGAAGTGGAGATCTACTCTGGTTGCGAGGGTTTCCATCGACCAACTTATCGAAATGAAGTGAGGTCTATTACATGATGAAAAATCTCAAGTTGAGACGCTTCTTTCCGTTCCTCATCCTGATCGGGCTGGCTTTTCTGGCGGGCGGTACAACGTTCTTCAGCGAAGCGCTTCAGACCCAGGTGATTGCGGTTCTGAAAGAGTATCTGGTCCAACTGAAGCCGATGGTGGGCAATATCTACTTCGGCTTGCTCCTTTTGAGCTTCATGTATGCCCTGGCTGAGCCTTTCCGGCTCGGAGTCGAGAAGGCCCTGAAGGCTTCCGGCGCCGATGACCGAGGCAAGCTGGTGGTACTGCGTGGCACCAGGCTGGTCTACTGGCTGGTGGCTATGCTCATCGGAGTCAGCTTTATCGCCCCCGCGTTCCTGGCGAAGGTCTTTATCGGCATCGGTCTTTTCGGTGCTGCTCTCACCCTGGCACTTCAAGGTCTTGCCAATGACCTGATCGCCGGTGTGATGCTGAGCTTCAGCCCCAAGGTGAAAGTCGGCGACCGCATCGAACTGGTCGGTCTGGACGTGAAAGGTATCGTCTCCGACATCGGCTATGTTCTCACCGTTGTCCAGGGTGACAACGATGTTCGTATCACCGTTCCCAATCGCGAACTCTGGGCGCGAGCGGTGAAAGCTACAGATTCCCAGTAAGTCTTCTTTATCTGCAGAGGCGGCTTTCGATTTACTCGACCGCCTTTCAAAAACCAAAAATACAAGGTGAAAACATGAAATTCTGGGTCAATTCCCAACACGGCATCAAAGATGTTTTCGGAGAGCTCGTGGTCGTCCCCGTTTTCAATGGGGACTTCCAGGGAGCTTCTCCCTGTGATTCGTCATCGTTCGTCGAGTGCGACAGCATCATGGACGGTGGCATCATGCGCCTCGCTCGCAACGAGGCGTTCGATGGCGGCAAGGGTTCCATGCTGCGCTATTTCGCCGACGAGGCCATCGCCGCTTCTCAGGTGATGCTCCTCGGTCTGGGCGACAAGGACGCTGTCAGCCGGGATGTCCTCCAGGACGCCCTGGCGAAGATGTTCAAGAAGGTGTCGGCGCTCAAGCTGAGCGAAGTCACCGTCGACATGCGTCCCCTGCTGCATGACAGCAAGTTCGACGCCTATGCGCTGGGCGAACAGCTGGGCTATCTGGCGACCTTCCTCGACCACACGGTCTTGCACTACAAGACCAAGAAGGGCGGACACGAGGGTGACCATGCCATCTCGACCCTGCGTGCCCTGGTTCCCGACGTTGCCCACAAGGGCTTCCGGGAAGGCATGTATGCCGGGCGTGACATCGCTCGCGGTGTCAACCTCGCTCGCGACCTGGTCGAGACTCCTGCCGGCGATCTGACGCCAACCGGCATGGTGGCTGCCGCCAAGAAGGTGATTGCCGCCAGCGACGGCAAGATCAGCGGCAACTTCTTCTACCCGGACAAGCTCAAGAAGATGGGCGCCGGTGCGCTTCTGGGCGTCGCCCAGGGCTCCAAGGAACCCGCCGTTCTGATCGAGCTCGACTACACGCCGTCCACCGGACCGACCGAAGAGGTTCTCTGCCTCATCGGCAAGACCGTCACTTTCGACTCCGGCGGTCTCGACCTCAAGCCCGCGGCAGGCATGCTGACCATGAAGCGCGACATGTCCGGCGGTGCCGCAGTGCTCGGCGCCATCCAGGCCATTGCCGACCTGGAGCTGCCCATCTCCGTCAAGGTGATCATGGCGGCGACCGAGAACAAGACCGGCAGCAACGCCTATCGCCCCGGTGACGTGCTCCGTTCCATGAGCGGACTGACCATCGAAATCGGCAACACCGATGCCGAAGGTCGTCTCACCCTGGCGGACGCCATCGAGTTTGCCCGTCGGCGCAAGGTCTCTGCCATCGTCGACTTCGCCACCCTGACCGGCGCTGTTGTCTCCATCGGTGGCGACGTCGCGGCTGCCTGCTTCGGCAACAACGATCGCTTCACCTCCCGGGTGAAGAATATCGCCGAATGCCATGGCGAGCCGATGATCCACATTCCGATGTCGCCTGAGCTCAAGGAGCTCAACGACTCGGACATCGCCGACATCAAGAACACCGGCGGTCGTCTGGCCGGCTCCACCACCGCCGCGTGGTTCCTGCGTGCCTTCGCCGGAGAGGAAACTCCCTGGGTGCACGTGGACATCGCCGGCACTGCCTACCGTGACCGTTCCATCGGCATCTGCCCCAAGGGTGCCAGCGGTTATGGTGTCCGCACCGCGGTGGCGCTCGCTGCCGAGTACGCCCAGGATCGCAGCCTGGCGAAGTAATCGCTTCTCGCAGGGAGCCGGTATCCACAGGGTATCGGCTCCCTGATTTTTCGCTCTCGACTCTGGTAAAGTAGCGTTTTCGATAGGCGCATTTTTTACCAGAGAGAGAGGTCGTTCCGGTGAAGCAAAGGCTGGTTAAGCTCAGAAAGAAGCTCAAAGAAAGTGGCTTACAAGCACTGTTGATTCGGGTCAATGAATCCGGCCAGTCTACAATGCCTAACAACCAGAACGTTCTTTATATGAGTGGGTTCGGAGGCTCCACCGGAGTTCTCTTGATCACTTTGAAAAGCGCTTTCATAGTTGTCGATGCTCGTTACTGGGCAAGGGCGTCCCAGGAAGCACCGGACTTTCGTCTGGTCAAAGTGAAGCGCGGTGAGAACTTCTCTGTTCTGATAAACCAGGCACTTGCTCTGGCTAAGCTCGGCAAGAAGGACGCCGTCGGATTCGAATCCAATCAGATTCCTTATGCCGTCTACAAAGACTGGCAGAAACATCTGCACGCCAGGCTTGTTCCCAGCGAGCTTTTAGTCGAGAGTCTGCGTCAGTACAAAGACGAGGACGAGATTCGTCTGCTCAGGTCTGCCTGTCGGAAAACATCACAGGTTTTCACCGAGGTGCTTCCTAGAATCAAAGCCGGCATGACCGAATCGCAGGTGGCACTTCTGATCGATACCGGACTTCGAGAAAAAGGAGCCGTCGATAACAGCTTCCAGACCATCATCGCCAGCGGCCCTAACTCTGCTGTGCCACATCATGCTACAGGAAGCAGGCGACTGAAAGCCGGTGAACCAGTGGTCATGGATTTTGGTGGTGTCTTCGAAGGAGGCTACTGCTCCGATATCACCCGGACCATATTCGTACCCGGAAAGGCTCCGGATGCGAAGATGAAAGAGGTCTACAAAATTGTTCTGGAAGCCAACGTGCTTGCCCGAAAACAGCTGAATACGAAAATGACCATCGTCGAGTTCGACCGGGTTGCTCGAGACTATATCGAATCCAGGGGGTACGGACAGTATTTCACCCACGGACTCGGTCATAGCCTGGGGCTTGAAGCCCATGATCCTTTCGACTATAAAAACAGCCGACTCGATGTCGGTACGGTGGTCACCGATGAGCCTGGGATCTACATCGACGGGCTTGGCGGAGTGCGCATCGAAGACGATCTGCTCGTTACTAAAAAAGGCGCGGTGAAGTTGACCAGCGCCCCATACTGGAAGTTTTAGAGTTTTGCGCTAGCGCGAATTTGCTCGATGACCTGTGCGACAAGATCATCCACATGGCCGACTGTGGTGCCGAAGATTCCCCGGGATTTCCTCTCTGCCAGCCAGCTGAGGAAGAGGAACCTCTCCAGGGCAAGAGCCATGGGGAGAAGCTCGATAATCTGGGACTTTTCGCTACCTGACTCGAAGCAATAAGATTCTAAGAAATCTTCCTTGAACTGCCGGAGGACACCGTTCTTCTCGTGGTCCGAGGTGATGGTGGCTAAATCAATTAAGGCTGTGCCTATACTGGTGAACCAGGACCAGTCGATGAGCTGTTGCTTCGTCTGGCGAAGCACCACGTTTTCGGCATATAAGTCTCCGTGGACCAGGGTAAGCGTTTCTCCGCCCAGGCGATTCGCCACCAGATCCATTCTTTTCTCGAGGTCACCGGCGGTGGCTCTATCGATGCTTTCCAGTTCGCAGAGCTTTCGCGCCAGGGAGTATCCGAAATCCTGCAATTTGTCGCCACTTAGATGCCGCAATATATTGGCTTCGACGATCTCTTCGATGCGATAGGAATAAGCGCGGTGCATTCGAGCCAGGTTCTTCGCGAATTTCTGACACGATTCTCTGTCCGCTGATTCTTTCATATAGCAGGTGCCCAGATCCTCCATGAACATCGCTGTGGTCGAGCCATAGTGAGCGCTCATGTAGAGTTGGGCTGAGTTGGATATGGATGGCACCAGTACCCTTTCGTGTAAGTCCTGTTCGATATCCCAGGGTGGCAGGACAAGCTTGTAAATCAAGCTCTCGGGTAACGCTTCGTTGAGGCGAATGCGCTCTACATAAGAGAAATCCCTGTGTCTTAAAACTGTTCTTTCGCTGATATCCACGACTTTGCCATAGAACTCATTGAGCCAGGAGGTCAACAATTCCTCCGGAACAGGCTCGAGTAGTTTTATGGTCTGGTCGGATTTTGATTCAGCCAAATCAGTCTGTTCTCCCGGTTCGACATCGATTCAGACATCGAGTCTTTCAGGAGAATAGCAAGTATCACTACTTATTAGAAGCGCCGGTTGGACCGAATGTCGACCGGTGCTCAGAAATCAACCAAGAGGAGCTGATAATTATGAGTGATGGACCTGACGCCGCCGGTGGTCTCGATGGAGACGCCGGTGATGGCGATTACGGTGGTATTGACGGTGATTTCGGAGACTTTGAAGGTGGTGAAGCCGGTGGTCTGGATCTCGACCTCGAGATCGACCTTGGTGACGCGCTCATGGTCTCTTTCGACGGTCTCGGGGACTTCGACAACTGGAGTGACCCGCTCTGTGACCGTGACGGCAATGATATCGCCGATATGCTGCATTTTGATCGCAACTGTAAACCCAATCACGGTCGCGATCTGACTGATGCCCAGAGAAAACAGGTCGAGAAAATCGGCAATGACCCGATGCGCAGGCTGTTCGCCGCCCATGTCACCGGTCATGGCTATCTCGACGTAGTTGCTCGGTTCGCCGAAGTGGCTAGCAGATTGGGCTGCAACCGCATCGATACGGTAACCGCTCACTTTCCCGCCATCGACGAGAAGAGCGGTATGCTTTTCGACTGGAACGACAACACGCCTCCTTTCAAGCGGCGCAAAGTGCCATCGGGCTGGTACCCGGATGCCCCTGGCAGCACTCGTCTGACCAGGCAGTACTGGCAGATCAAGAAGCGCAACGGACTCTTCGTGAAGGATCCGGAGCCGCATCGGCGTTACGACCGGCAGGCCGGAATGGTGTTCGAAGTGGTCTTCACCACCTGGAGCTACCATGAACCCAGCGACTTCGAAACACGCTTGCAGATTTTGATCAAGCCTTTCCCTCAGTTTGTGGTCTCTCACAAGAAGTGGGGAATCAAAGCCAAGCCCATGGTTCGGTATCAAGCCAAAGCGCGGGAGCTTGTGGACGAGATGGCGCGGCTGATCAACGCCGTCGATCCGCACTGGCGCTCCCGGGTGATTCGTGCCGATATCAAGGAACGTCTGCTCCAGCAGCGTGAAGCTGAAGAAGCGGAAAAGGCTCAGAAGAAAGCGCCCCCTCCGCGCATTGTTCTGTTCCCGGACAAGGACAAGAATTCCGGTGGCACAGAAAAGGCAGCCGACAAGGCAAGCTGCGATCCGGCTTTCCGGTCCGGAGCGGATATGGGAGCTATCCTGGGCGGTAAGCCCAAGACAGTCGATATCGAGTTTCCCCTCTAGGTAAGAGGTGCGCAAGAAGTGAGCCGGGCTGATTATCGAGAAATTCGATAACAGCCCGGTTTCACTTTCTTGTTTTTTTTAATGACCAAAATACGATATAAGATAGTATAAATAGAAGCCTTGTAATCATCGATTCCTTTCTTGTAATATCGTCAGGTCGACGACTGAACAACCGTGAATTTATGCAGTATCTCTACGTCTTTCTGGGAGCGGGATTAGGAGGAGTTTTAAGATTCCTCACCAGTAAACTGGTGCACGACCTGCTGAGCGACTGGCTTCTGCCGGTCGGGACGTTTTCTGTTAATATGCTCGGCTGCTTGTTAATAGGTTTTTTCGCTCAGCTGGCAGAGTCACATTCTTTTATGACCCCAGAGATACGGCTATTTCTGATGGTAGGAATGCTGGGCGGCTTTACCACTTTTTCCACCTTTGGATTCGACCTGTTTTCTCTGATTCATGACGGCAAATTAGTCTGGGCCGTTATGAACGCGGTGGCACAGGTGGTGCTTGGCGTACTCCTGGTCTTTATCGGATACTGGTCTGCTCGCGCTTTAGCGTTCTGAGCTCCAGATCAATTCTGAGGAAAGAAGAGATAGTCATCGCCGCTTTTACTCGGTCGGATGATTACTACCTTGCCTTCGGTGCGCTTCGGTCTGCCGGAGCGATTGAGCTCCATGTACATGTTGGCTACGATGTCTTCGGGCACCACTCTGTCGCGAGATCGATTGCGCGAAAGACAGACTTCTAGTGGGATATCCAAAAGCCAGAGCTGGATGTCGTTATAGCCGAATCGATCTGCTTTATCCAGAATCGGCTTTCTCTGTTTTGGATTGAGGTTAGTGTTGTCGATGATTACATTTTTTCCCTCAGAAAAGATCTCCTCCAGCCGTTTGAAAAAAAGCGAGAAGACCTCTTCTTTGTCACCTTGATCGGCGGCGTCTCCGTAGAGCTCTTCCCGAATGGTGTCGGCGTTCAGGCAATGGAAACCCTTCTCTACTATTTTCATAGCAAGTGTTGTCTTGCCCGCTCCGGGTACACCTATCAAGATGATCAGCTTTTTCAATTCGAATCGACCTCTTCGCTACTAGAACTTTCTACCCTGTTTGCTGTTTGCAATTTGCTGTTTTCGACGATCCACTTGATCCAGGTCACTGTCAGGACTGTAATACCCACCAGGTAAACCCCTAGAAGGATATTTCGAATCTGGAGATTGTCTTCTGTTTGAATCGAAACATTGGAATAGATCCAGGGGTACTTGAAAAATACAGCCCCCACCGAGGTAAAAAGAAGACCAGTCCCCAGATAGGCTATTCTTCCCCATTTATGAAGGCTTTTGCCTGCCAGCAAGGTCTCAATCCAGAATCCCAGTCCGAAAATCGCTATTGCCGCTCCGTGGTGCTGAGCCCTGCCAATGGTTATATAGTGTTGTATCGGAATGAGGAAGACTATCACTCCTAGAATCGCGAAAGTCAGAATGAGCCAGGTGCAGCTCTTCTCGGCATTCGTTTGGATGTTTTCTTCCGGGCTCATAGAACTCTCAAAATTGTTAGTACAGGCAATACTAGCAATCTGTCATGAGAAGAGCCAGTATAGCCATTCTGATAAAAATGCCATTGGCGACCTGGGTCTCAATTAATGAGAACTTCGGATCATCCATGAGAGCACTAGAAAGTTCCAGGTCTCGGTTTACCGGGCCTGGGTGCAATATTTTGACTGTTGAAGAAGCGGCACCGAGGCGGTCGTGATTGAGCTGAAAGTTTCTTATATAGTCGTCGCGATCTATTTTGAGACTCTCTTCCTGGCGTTCGAGCTGAATTCTGAGGACCATAACAAAATCTGCATCGGTCATAGCTTCTTCGAAGTTGCTTGTGATCGAGACACCAGGCATGTTCAAATCGGTGGCGGTAAGATAAGCAGGGCTGCAAATAGTCAGTTTGGCGCCCATGCCGGGAAGAAGTCGAGCATTGGATCTTGCCACGCGGCTGTATTTGGTGTCACCGAGTATGGTGACTTTCTTGCCTTCCAGCGATCCGCAGTCTTCTTGCATTGTCAGGCAATCTAATAAAGCCTGGGTCGGATGAGCGTGTCGCCCTGCTCCAGCATTGATGATTGATATATTCTCTCCCCTGGAGCCGACCAGATCTTTAGCCAGGTTTTCTGCTGCTTGATCCGATGCGTGCCTTATAACCAGAGCTTCGACCCCCATTGCGCCCAGGGTGAGTGCCGTGTCTTTAAGAGATTCGCCTTTCTGTACCGAGGATGTCGAGATATCCAGGCTGACAGAGTTGGCTCCTAGATTGGTGGCGGCAATGCTGAAGCTGGTTCGAGTTCTGGTGGAGTTTTCGTAGAACGTGAGAGCCAGGTGTTTGCCTCGCAACAGATCAAGAGGATAAGCATCGCGATTTTTGAGCTCTTTCAGGCAAGCTGCTGTTTTTAGAATCAGCTCTAGCTCTTCTTTGTCCAGGTGGTCTACTTCTAAAAGATGCTTTTTCTCTCTTAGATTCTTTGCCGCGCTCGATCCGAGCAATTCAAAGAGCGAAGCTGTATCTGTTTTTGTCTTTTTTTCGTCCAATTTTGTACCCATGACACCACTTTCTCTCTAGTTAGAGTTGACAATGATAGTTCTCCACATGCGCTCCATGTAAGTGTTAGCATCCTCGCTATTTTCTGTAAGACCGAGAGAGATGGTGGAGAGCTTAAAGAAAGCCCAGTAGGGATCTCCTTTTTCTCTGGCTTTTACCTCTGGTAAGGTGGAGGCGACAGTGATGAATTTTTTCATTTTCTGCTTATCGCCCACTTTATGAGCCAGGTAACAGAGATTGACCAGAAGATTCAAACGACTGATTCCACCCGCCGAATTAGGCTGGCGCGCGTTTCTGTAATCAAGCACCGCTTCGAAAGCTTTTAGAGCTTGATCGTATTTCTCTTCGATAACGTCCTTTTTCGCCTGCTGCTCGACTATATAAAATCGAAGCCAGTTAAGGTCGTCTATATCTTTGACTAGCTCCAGGGCTCGTTCGTAGCGGTGTTCGGCCAGGGTATAGTCTTTTTGCAGAGTGGCATTTTGACCGGCAAGACAATGTCCGAAAGCTGTGATGCTGCGCAATTTCATATTGGTCGACTTTTCGATGCTCGGGTTCTCTTTATAGATTTGCACCAGGTCTTCATAGCGTTTCTCCACCTGTTTAAAATCCAGAGAGCGCTGACTGGAACGCATCAGCTCGATAAGCTTGATCGCCCGGTATTCTGCCATTTTGTTCTCTACTGCAAGGTCGATATTCTTGATTAGATACTCAGTGGCTTTTTCCGCCGGACCATATTGCGATATCAGGGCTGTGGCGAAGGAGTCTCTGCATTCCTTCGTAGCAAGCTCTTGCTGAGCGGCGCTCAAGTGTCTGGAGTCGCCCTGTTTGGTCTCGGTTATCTCTTTGATGGTCGGACCGGCTATGACTCCTGCCAGCAGGCAAGTTAAAGAGAGAAGGACGGCGTGGGAGGACTTCATGGAAGGAAAGCGATGCAAACAACTAAATCAGTTTCTGTCGCTCTCTATACTACACTGCTCCGGGCGACGAGTAGTTCTCTTTAATTGCCGTTAAGTATGACCATTTGGGGGTTGCCAATATATCTGTGCTTGCATACTATCTAATTTGGTGACATTACATATGCGATTTGATTGCGACGCCGCGAGTTCTGGCGGTCGTCGGTATTTTGTGGACTTCCGCAAAATCCTTTCAATCAGACAAATGGAGGATTGCTATGAAAAGCGGAATCACTCTAGAAAAACCTCTTCGAAGAACCGGCAGTTTCGCCAGTCGAATGCTCAATAAGGAACTCGAAGAAAGAGGCAAGAAAACTTCTGCTTCGATAGAGTTCGTCAAGCCAGATCTTGGCGCTGTCGAAGAGAACCCAGATGCCGAAAAGAAGGCTTCTGATAAAGAATCAGAGGTCTGATTCCGGGTGAACAGACGCTATGCTTGGCTCGGGTAAGACGAGAAAAGCATGACTCTGGAATTGTCCCTCGAAGAACTGCTAGATATTCTCGACGGCCGGCTGGCTGTCGGCATGATGTCCGACCGGGTCGGTCCGGTGGTGACCGATACCAGAGGCGATATCGAGAATGCGTGGTTTTTGTGCCTGGCCGGGGAGCGATTCGATGGTCATGACTTTATTGGAGAAGCTTTTTCTAGCGGAGCACTGGGCTGCATCGTCAACGAGAGACCCAGTTATCCCATTGCCGGTACTGGTTTTCCACTGGTGGCCGTTGCAGATACCGAACAGGCTCTGGTGAAGCTGGCCAGAAATTGGCGTCGCCGTCTCAACTACAAAGTAGCGGTTATGGCTGCTTCCGGGCGAGATCTTTCGGCTCGGACTTTCGAGGCTATCAAGGCAAGTGTTCCTCATGATTTTATGGTTCAGGCTATCGATACTCGTCTGGCCGATTCAAAAGAGACGATGATCACTATGCTTTCGGCTGGTCCGGATTTGAAACTGTTGCTGGTCGATCTGGTAGCTGTATCAGTTGATTCGACCCGGTCTTTGATCCATGCCCTGGGACCGGATCTGTGTTGTTTATCAGGAGAGCCGTTTCAGTATTTGAGACTGCAGGAAAGCGCTGTAGCCATTGCAGAGTTGACTGATGCGATGGTGAAAGAACTTGATTCTCGCGGTGGACTTCTTCTCTACTGCACAGAGAGCGAGGCAGAAGAACTGCCAGCCTGGTTCAGCAGCTATCCTCAGTTGAAACGACAGTGCATTATCGAGACAGAAGGGTCAATCGCTGAAAACAGTCTGGTTGAAAGAGCCGCAGAAGAGATCCGGTCCTGGGCTGATATCTGAATATAAAACACTTGGTTCAGGCGATTTTTGTAGTCTGGTTGAAATACTGTCTGTTGCGAGAAAAGAGGCGATAGGTCTGTCGGGTGAGCCACATGGTACCCGGCAAAATGTAGAACACCGCTGCTACTTTTCCGAAGGGAAGCTGGGTGAGAATAATCGGCACCGCCTCGGGACCGAACCAGCGATTACCGGAGCTGTCCATCAAAAGGATGCTCCAGGGTGAACTGGCCAGATCCTGGATCAGCTCTTTGCCGGTCGATGATGCGCCTTCAGGGACGCAACCGTGCACGAAATCGAATTTTGCTCCCCTGTCCCACTGTTTGACCAACTTACCGAAAGCGCGAACCATCGGACATCGGTCATTGAGAGCGAGGACAAAAGATAGGGACTCCTGGCAGGTTTTAGCTGGAGCTTCCACTTGCTTGGCACCTATTTGGTTAGATTGATGTGATTGGGTTAATTTTAGCATCGCATCCTCTGATAAAAAAGCCCCGAACAGAAGAAAATTTCCTGGATTTAGCCCCTTGGGAACTGTGCTTCTCTCTGGAAGTTTTGCACCGAGACGAAAGAAGACGGCAAAAGAATTTTTGTGTTCCTCCCAAAATTTCCTCTCCCGTCTCTCTCGAAAGTCTTAGCACCATTTGCTCTATTTGCTGCTGCTATCGCAACTCGCGCTCCCGCACCAGGCGGGCCAGCTTCAATATCAAAGCTCCTCTTGAAAACCTAGCGTAGCTGCACTGTCTCTATTTGGTGTGCGAGTTCGGCATGGGACAGAGGTACTTTCTAATAGTTCAAACGCACTGATAAACAATATCTCGATTCTTCTTCCCACCTTTGAAACACCATTTCAATACGAAGCATCCAGACTTTTTCCTTCTCTATAAAACAAAATCCTTGACTCATCATGAAGCATGTCTGTAGACCTTTGGTATCTCTGTGTTTTCTTCATCAACAAGGAATTCTCCCTAACTCAGGAATCCCAATCAGAGCTACAAACAACCCGTTTCAACTTCACTGCGTTGATTGTGTGAGACCGCCTGTCTGTCGGTTTCTCACGGCTCGATGCAATTTCACTCACTTTCACTCAACTTCTACAAGCCAGGAGAGCTACGTGAAATATAACCTCTTCAGTATTGTCGCCGGAAGCGAGGTCTGCAACGCTCGCTGTCCGTTCTGTGTCAGCAAGATGACACCGCCGAACGGCATCGGAGCGAAAGAGCCCGAGGTCGACTGGCGTCGATTCAAGCAGGCTGCCCAATTCGCTCGCAACCATGGTGTCTCAACCGCCATGATCACCTCCAAAGGCGAACCGACCCTCTTCCCCCGGCAGATCAGGGAATACCTGATGATGCTCGAGGAATTCGGGTTCTCGCCGGTGGAGCTGCAGACGAACGGTATCCCGATCGCAAACGAGAAGCCTGTCACACCGCGCATGCTGGAAGACTGGCGACAGTTCGGTCTCACCACCATCGCTCTCTCGGTGGTGCACTATGAGCCCGAGAAAAACCGGCAGATCTACCTTCCTCACCAGAAGAAGTACATCGACCTGCCGGCTCTGATCGCGCGCCTGCACGACAAGGGTTTCACCGTTCGCCTGTCCTGCACCATGCTCAAGAACTTCATCGACTCGCCGGACCGTCTGCGCGAGCTGATCGATTTCTGTCGCGAGCACAAGGTGGAGCAGCTCACAGCGCGTCCGGTGGCGAAGCCCCAGCATTCTCGCGACGAGGCGGTCTACACCTGGACCCAGGGTCACGAGCTGAGCAACAGCCAGATCGCCGCCCTGAACGACTATGTGGAGACCGCTGGTTTCCTCCTGCAGAAGCTCGGCTACGGTGCTCGGGTCTATGACATTGGCGGGCAGAACTTCTGCTTCAGCAACTGTCTGACCCGGGACCCCGAGACCGACGAGATCCGGCAGCTCATCTGGTTCCCCGACGGCATGGGTCACCTCAAGTACGACTGGGAACACCCGGGCGCCTCGATCTTCTAACCCTCGGGCAGGCTGCTCGAGGAGACGGACACCGGTTGCCGGGCTTGACAGTCTGGCAGCCGGTTTTGAAATTCCAATTCAATAAACACTAACAAAAGGTGAAACTATGGTACTCGTACAAGCCATGGCAGCCGTGCTTCTCGTGAGCATGGTGTCACTCATTGGAGCTTTCATCACGTTTTCCGACAAGGATATGCATGGCAAGAAAATGCATCTTCTTCTCGCTCTGGCAGCCGGGGCGATGCTGGGCAATGCGATTCTGCATCTGTTGCCCCACGCCATCACCCTGGAGCAAGCCGCCTTTGCCGAGCATGGGCAGCCTGCCATCTTCTCGCTGCTCGACGGCGGGCACGACCACACTGCAGTCGCCGGTCATCATGACCACGACCACAGTGCCGGTCATGGACACTTCGGACTGTTCACCTGCATGATGCTTCTTGCCGGCGTCATCAGCTTCTATGCCGTGGACTTGCTTCTGCGGCGCGGTCCGAAAGAAGTCACCGGCGGTGTGGAAACCGAGGGATGGATGGTCATCGGTGCGGACATGGTCGAGAACCTTCTCGATGGTGTCGTCATCGGTTCCGCCTTCCTGCTCGGACCGAGTGCCGGTGTTGCCGCCACCATCACCATCTTCCTTCACGAGATTCCGCTGGAGCTCGGCGACTATGCCGTCATGCGCCATGCCGGATTCTCCAAGCGCAAAGCCCTGACCGCGAACTTCAGTAGCGGACTGGTCAGCCTTGTGGGAGTGGTATTCGCGGTGGTGGTGGGCAGCACCCTGGAGAGCTTCTCGCTCTTCGCCACGCCCCTGGCCGCCGGCGGTTTCCTCTACATCGCCGGTTCGGTACTTGTTCCCAAGCTGCGGAGCCAGTGCTGCAACGGCCAGGCCTGGCACTACCTGTTCGCGTCCATGGTGGGCGTGGGCTTGATGGTAGCCGTTCTTTTCTTCGAGTGAGCGCAAAAGCTCAGTCGACGTGGGGTGGGCGGTTTCGAAAGAAGCTGCCCACCTTCCTGATCTTCACTGATCTTCACTGCACTTTTGCAGCCACTTCAACCGGCTGACCAGTTCAGCCCATGCCCAGATCCTGGATTCCCCGGGATGGGCGGAGGATAAAATCATGATCCCTGAAAGAGACAAATGGAAGCAGTTTGGCTTCTGGATGATTGGTATTTTGGCTTTCGCGGCGTTCATCGGTTTCGTGATCGTCGAACCCGGTCCGACCGATCGCATGCGCGCCGAGTCGGCCCCGCACGTTTCTCGCACGGTGAAGCCGGTGGCCCGTGGCGGCCATGGCAAGCAGGTCGTGGCTCAGCCCGATGCTGTCGCCGGCGATAACACGAATGTCGTCACCGAACCCGGTGCCGGCTCCGACAACACTGGACAGGCTCCCACGAGGACCATCCAGAACGCTCGTTCCGCTCCCAAGACCGGGACGATGGAAGCCCACGAGCTTTTCTCGCTGATGGAGAATAATCCTGAGGCGATTGCGATGATCACCTTCAACAACGGCAGCGACCGGGTGATCGTCAAGCGTGCCGACAACGGCATCCGTTACTACGTCACCCTCCCCGAGGGCGGCGGCAAGGAAGCTGCTATCTCGCTGGCTCGGCAGAAGAACATCGCCTGGACTGCCCAGACCGATTCTACTTCAGCCATCCGCGGTTTCCTGTTCAGCTTCGGTCCGATCATC
This sequence comes from Candidatus Obscuribacterales bacterium, assembly GCA_020634035.1. Classification (GTDB taxonomy): domain Bacteria; phylum Cyanobacteriota; class Vampirovibrionia; order Obscuribacterales; family Obscuribacteraceae; genus RI-106. The sequence goes on from JACKCM010000001.1 coordinate 763,376, forward strand.
CTGATCGGCGCCATCTTCCTGTTCATCTGGAATCGCAACCGCAAACAAGCGGGTGCTGGTGGTGGCAACCCGGGCATGAACAATTTCGCCAAGTCGAAAGCCCAGGATCACGACGAAGAAGGTGCCGCGGTTCGCCGGGTTACCTTCGATGACGTGGCCGGCTGCGACGAGGCCATTGTCGAGCTCAAGCGTATCGCCCGCGGTCTGAAGCGTCGGAAGCTGTACAGCTTCTTCGGCGCCAAGCTGCCCAAGGGCGTCATCCTGGTCGGTCCTCCGGGCACGGGTAAGACCCTGCTCGCCCGGGCTGTGGCCGGCGAAACCGATGGCACCTTCTCCTCCACCTCCGGTTCCGACTTCGTCGAGATGTTCGTCGGCGTCGGTGCGTCCCGGGTTCGTGACACTTTCGCCAAGGGTCGCGAGAAGGTGAAGAAGACCGGCAAGCCGCACATCATCTTCATCGACGAAATCGATGCGGTGGGCGGCAAGCGCGGTGGTGGCACCGGCGAGAGCAGCAACTCCGAACGTGAGCAGACCCTGAATGCCATCCTGGTCGAAATGGACGGCATGAAGAACAACGAAGGTCTGATTCTCATCGCTGCCACCAACCGGGTGGACATGCTGGACGACGCTCTGATGCGTCCCGGCCGTTTCGACGCCCAGGTGTCGGTCGAGCTGCCCAACAAGGAAGGTCGCGCCGCCATCTTCGGGATTCACACCCGCAACAAGCCCCTGGCCGAAGGCATCAACAACGTGCTGCTGGCGGACCGTTCCTACGGCTACAGCGGTGCTGAAATCGAAGGTGCCTGCAACCGGGCTGCCCTTCTGGCTGCGGAGCGCTGCGGCGCCGAGCTGCCGGAGGATGCCACCGAAGCCCAGATCGATGCTTTCCTGAAGGAAGCCGGCGGTGTCATCACCCTGGCTGACTTCGACGAGGGCGTGGACTTCGTTCGCTTCGGAAGTGCCAACACTTCCAAGCAGAAGACCATGGCCTCGAAGGAGAAGAAGAACACCGCCATCCACGAAGCAGCTCACGCTTGCGCGTCGGACATCATGCCGGGCGCGGATCCGGTGGTGAAGATCACGATCATGAGCCGTTCCAAGGCTCTGGGCTATGTGCAGAACATGCCGTCTGACGACCGCTACAGCCTCACTGTGGTGCAGATCGTCGCCCGGATGGTTACTGCCATGGCGGGTCGGGCTGGTCAGGAGCAGATCCTCGGCCAGATCGATACCGGTGCCTCGAACGACTTCGAGCAGGCATCCCAGATGGCTCACAGCGTGGTGACTCGCTGGGGAATGTCCCGCCTGGGGCATTTCGCGGTCGGTCGCGGTGGCGCCGCCATGCGCGGCATGGGCAGCGGACCGGTGTCCAACTATGGTCCGAAGCTCGCCGATCGCATCGACGATGAGTGGATGCGGATCAACGAAGAATGCTTCAAGATTGCCATGCTGATTGTCGAGAAGGACCGTGAGCGCATCGAGGCACTGGCAGAGATTCTGATGGAGAAGGAGACCGTGCTCGGCGACGAGTGGGTCGAGTTCACCAGGCAATATCCATCCAAGGTCGACAAGGAGGCTCTCGCCTTCGATCCGGCCGCAAAATCCGAGGAGGGCTGATCCATGGCGATGAAAATGTTCAAACGCAATCCTGACGGACTGGCCAGCGTCGGCGACCGGATTCGCGGGGTTATCGCTCTGGTGTTCTGCATCGGCGGTTTCACCGGCGCTTACCACGCCACGGACGCGCAGTTCGAGATGTTCTTCATGCTGGTCGGAGGTCTGAGCATGCTCACAGTGCTCGCACTGATGTTCAAGGACTTCGATTGATAGCGAAACAGGGCATCGAAACGGTCCTCTCTCCTGCTCTCAGGAAATGGAGAGAGGACCGTAATGTTTATGCAGAGGGGAAAAGGAGCTTCGGCTTCTCTTCCCCTCTCTTTTCGATCGCAGACAACTATAAGAAACAGTAAAAACCTTGAAAGCAAAGAGAGGGCAGGTCCATTTGGACCCGACCCTCTCTGTAAAATCAAATCAGATCACGCTGTTCGCGAGACTCGATTCAGTTCTTCGCCTCGAGCCGACGCTTCACCCCGAAGTCATAATGCTTCCGCGCTTCGGCGAAGGCATCGTCCAGGGCTTTTCTGCCGGCACGGTGGGACATGTCCCGGTTTTCGACCTCTTTGAGATCGCCAAGATCCCGAACATACCGCCGCAGAGCGAGGTCCGCCGCCAGGCAGTTGTTCATCATGATCTTCACGGTGAAGAGCCGGTCGATGGTGGCACGGCTGTCGGCTTCCACTTCGGCAAGCAGGGCCGAAGTCTCTTCCAGCGATGCCTTCAGCGCTTCGACCAGCTCCAGAACCAGCGCCTCGAAGGAGCGCAGGTCGATGGTGAGCAGGTGCCGATGGCATTCGTAATCGAGACGCCGAGTTTCCTGGGCGTCAATTTGATCAGAGATGCTGCTGCCGTAGTGATAGGGCAGCTGGTCAGCGTGCAGATGTTCGACCAGACGCCTGGCGTGCTGGGCTTCGTTGACCTGGCCGTTTTGCGTCCCTTTCATGTACTGGGCACGACGATACGCTGCCCTGTAGGCGTCAGGCAGAGAGAGCAGGATCTCAGCCAGTCGGCGGCTTGCCGGATGGCTGGAGTTGACGCAGTCTACGAAGCGGACAACACTGGAGCGCCGCAGGTCCACATCGGGATTGAGATGCGGCTCATAGTCCTTGCCTTTGATGACAAGGTCGGAGGTATAGGGACGCTTGCGCAGGTTGCCGGGCAGGTCCGTCACCAGAGCGGCGAAGGCTCCTTTGAGGATCCTGTCGATGAGCTGGATGGTCGGGTTGTTGTGCTCATTGGCCGGCCAGTCTTTGACGTCGGCACGATGCCATTCTGCCGCCTTGAGCAGACGGGCTTTCATGATCGGCTTGAGATAAGCCAGCTCATCGGAACGGTCGTCGATGCCATCATGGGCGATGAGCAGGTCGGTGATCGCTTCGGAGATTTTGCTCCGACCCTCCATCATCCCCTGCCTTGCCACCTGCCAGGCGAGATAGGCGGACATGAAGCCGAGGGCTTTCTCGTCGTAGACCATCCGCAGGCGACCAAGCTCTGCCGGGTCGTCGCTGCCGGCTTCAATGCGGCTGGTCCAGGCAGTGGGCTCGATATCGGCGGCTTCCCGATTGGCCCACTCCGCGGTACGGCGGGCAATGTCCACGGCCTCTTTCTGTTCGCCCATGGCGTTTTCCAGGGCGGTCAGCGCCGGATGCAGCGGGGCGAAATTCGGACCGGGAACAATGTCCAGCGGATTTTCGTTTGTTCTCATTATTTTGACCTTTTGCTTGCTTGAGTTAAGACGGGAATGCATGCAAGCCGCATTCGCGCCTTCTAGAGGAACCCCTCGGAAAAGGCGAATCTTCCGGGTTGGAAGCATCCGGCTCTTCTTGAGAGGGGCGTGATGTCCTCGATTTCAACGGTAGTTCTTTGCCGATACACGTGGTTACAGCGGGCTCGATCTCCACCACAGCGTGGTTCTTGGATGATCTTGTTTTGAGCGCACTGGGTATCTCTGGCTTGGTTCTACCGATAGATTGAAAATCGAGGACCCTTTCAACCTAAAAAGTCTCGTTTTGCTAATCAAGAATCGTTCTGTTCATGCTCGGTTCATAGACCGTTACCCCACACTGTTTATGGGCTCTATGGTTTATTCTGTTGGCTTGAAGTAGATGTCAAGATTGTCTGCGCTATCTAGCGCTACCGATAGATTTTGGACAGATTTGCACACCTAATCTCTCTTTCGCGCGGATGCTCTCTCTCGAAAGCTGCCTATGCTGATGCAACTTTTTAGTTGCATTGCAAAATTCGTCGACTCATCGATCAATGTTCGAAATGCCTCATGAATACTTGGATTCTGTAGTTGCCTGCCTCGACAAATGAAACTTACGTTGCAACTTCTGTGTTGCCAGCAAATAGGCAGCTTTGAGGATACATCGGGCATGGCTGGCAGTATGGAGGAAAACACTCAGCGGATCGCGGTCTTTGAGGGGACCCCAGCCGGGCATATTTTGAGCTGATATTCAAAAATACTATATATGGCAGTAAAAACGAGTAAAAAATACCGGGCTACAAAAGCAGCCCGGCAGGAAGTTGTGTGCAAGATCGCTTCAGCGTGTTCTTATTCGGCCCGGATCTTTTTCCGAACTTCCATCAGAACGGTGCCGAGCATGTTCTTGCCCGAGCCGTCACCACCGTCGCCCCAGTAGCTGTCGTTGGTGGTGTGTTCGATCAGCTCTGCGTCGCCGGTGGCGAGAAGCAGTGCCATGATGTCGGCATGCTGACGAACTTTGGCTTCGACCGCAACGCGCATCACATCGTCTTTGACCTCTTCCCAGTCGGGGCGCAGAGGCAGAGAACGATCGCGCCCCATGCGAGCGGCGTCGCCGGGAGTTTCGGTCAGGCGAACGGCTTCCTCGTGCTCGGTGCCGGCAAACTTCATCGCCTGGAAATAGTGCTCGCTGGTCGGCCAGACCTTGCCGTCGATTTCAATCGGATGGAGCGAGAAGTTGGAGAAGTGTCCCCAGGGTTTTCTCGTGCTGTAGAATTTGACGGCGTTTTGAGATTGGTCGGTCAATTTTTCATCCTTGACTTTGACTGCTTTTCTATTCTGGGCAGTCCGGTTTCGTTTGCTTCATTGCTTGCAGGCGTGATTCCCCAACCGGCTTGATCCGGAAGGAATTATCAGTTTGAGCTTTTGCAGTTCTAGATTCGGTTAGGGAAAAGACGCTCTGAACAAGAAATGAAGATACTTTGGTTTATCAAATAGTCGTTTTTCAGGGCATGAAACCGTTGTAAAGAAGTGTCTTTTACACGAGTCAACAAATCCAGGCTTCCTGGACTTTTGGGGTTTGGAAGGAAGAAAGAACCTGGTTATTGAGCTGGCTTAACTAGCGGAGAGGACTGGAGTTTTTTTGTTTGTAACACTATAAACCATAGTATAAAGTGACAAAAGAAAGTATCGATGAGAAGCGTGTTCCCATCGATACTTAAGCAGAGTATTCAGGTTAGATACCTGAATTAGCCGCCGGTGTTTCCGTCGTCGTCGTTCTTGCCGGAGCGAGCCGCACGCTCACGCAGGCAGCGAGCGCCCCAGCCGACGAGATAGCCGCCGATGGCAGCACCCATGACATAGGTCGGGTTCAGGACGAAGAACACACCCCAGATGCCGAGCAGCATCAGGTCGGAGGAGATATGGCGGGAGCGCATCGAGCCCAGAAAGATGCCCAGGGCGCCGAAGAGCACGGCCATGATCAGTTGCGATTCCATGATTTTTTCCTTTTCATTTCTCAGAAGCTGCAGCAAAGTTGAGGAGAAGACCTCAGAAACTCAGGTGAATCTTCAATAGATTCGTGGACAATAGTCCCCGCGAAATTCGTCGAGCTGCTTGAGCCGCTCGGGAATCGGCGGATGTTGCTGTCCGATTCTCTGCCACCACTGGCGAAGGCGACCACCAGAGCTCTGGTTGTCTCCTTCAAGCGAGGCGAAGAGATCTTCATCGTCGTGGAGGCTGACGAAGAGCATCGGTGCTAGCCCGCTCATCAGCATGTGAATGCGAATCTCGAAGATGTTCATGCTCATCCACAGCGTGATCTTCTGAAGGGCTGAGGAGAGCGCGCAGGGGTCCTGGGTCCAGGCGACGGCCAGGGCATCGGCGTGCGATTCTCTGGATCGGCTTACAAAAAGCGTCACCAGTCGCGCGAAAAACCCTGCTATGAAAAAGACCGCCATGAAGAAAATCAGTCCACCGACTCCAGCGCCTCCGGCGAAGAAGCGCTTCTTCTGACGGGTCTTCTTCTCGAGGCGACCGAGCAGATTCTTAGATTCCTGCTTGCAGAAGAGCGGGTTGAAGATTGCCGGCAGTCCCTGGGCTAGAATGAGGGCGAAGATCGATCCAAGAACGGCGGTGAAAGAGGTGATGGTGACATCGTTGCTCTTAATATGAGCCAGTTCGTGGGCGATGACCGCTTTCAACTCATCATCGGTCAGGTCAATCGACAAAAGACCTTCGGTGGCGGCGATAAAGGCATTGTTCTGATTCCTGCCCGTGGCGAAAGCATTGGGAACAGGCATCGGTGAAACATAGACCGGTGGTTTGACCTTCAGTCCGGTCAGGGGAAAGAGTTCGTCGACAATCCGCTCCAGCCTTTGATGGCGCGGATCGAAAGGATTGGGCGGGTCGCAGCGCATCAGCTTTTTGACCATTTTTGCGCTGTTGAACCAACCGTAGATTGGCGAGATCAACCAGAAGATCATCAGTCCCACCAGAATCGACCAGTGCATACCGAGCATGAATAGAGCCACCGTCGACAATCCTGCCAGAAGCAGAATGCCACCGATGGTCTGCATCCATGCTTTGCGGATATGACTGGCAACCTTGCCCGTGTTGACACCGGGCTGATTTGGAAACTGGTCCATATCTATCTCCATTTCTCTCAGGAGAGGTCAGTCTATGAGCCGCGTCGGGCGCAGGCTCCACTGCATTACAAACAACACTTTCGTTCTTCGGTTCGATATATCCGAAGGAGGTGTTGCATAGTTCTAGAACTAAGGGTTCTGTTAGATAATTGACGCGAAAATAAATTTGAAAGAAGACAAACAAAGACTATTGATTCAGTAAGCTTCAATTCAACCTGACTGAGGTCTTTACAGTTAGCGGTATATTTCTGTGCGAAGCTGTTATCAAGTTCTTCTAAAGATAAACCTGATTGAATCTGAAGCCTTCGCTAACCAGCCAAAGTCAAGGTGTCAAGGGCTTTCGCTTTTCTTACCTGAGCAACAAGAAGAGTTTTTCTTCTCTCCAGATTCTTTTTTAGGGCTCGACGGCTTTTCTTTATTCTTGTCTTTATCAGATGAGTCTTTCCAGAGTCGTTCCGCTTTGTATTTTTTCAAGGTCTCGCTCTCTACCTGAAAAGGATACTCGTGCTCATAACGCTTATCGATGTACTTTTGAATCTCGGCAAGGGACTTTTTTTTGCGGTGCATTTTAAGGGCCAGCAGAGCTTCTTCCTGGCAGATATGGCAGTCGACCCCGTGGTCCGACGTGAAACATTCTAATAAGCTGCCATGGCAATCGGTCCTGTCACAGCCGCAATAACAGAAAAGTTTGTCGCAAATTTCCGGAACCTTCTGGGCTGCAACATAGCCGGCTTTCGCCTGACCGAAGAATTGATGTGGATCGAGAACCTCTTTCGTTTCTGCAGAAGCGGTCAGGTTCATCGTCAGCAAATAAAAGCAGATCAAACACTGAGTGACAAAAGTAAGCTTCGTTGCTAGAGGTGGTCTCATATCTATCGCCTTGGTGCCCGGGCATCCTACACATAAGTATATTATTTTTGATGTTATCAAGATACGACTAGCCTTTTTTGATATGATTCTCGATCTTGCGTATATAGCGTTTTTTGGGTTTCCGTTTATATGGATTTCGACATCATAATAGTCGGTGGAGGCCATGCCGGAGCGGAAGCTGCTAATGCTGCTTCCCGGTTGGGCATGAAAACTGTCCTTCTGGCTGTTAACCTGGATACCATAGGCGCAATGCCTTGCAATCCAGCCGTCGGTGGACCGGGTAAGTCGCATCTGGCCCGCGAGGTGGATGCCCTGGGTGGTGTTATAGGCATAGCTGCCGACGCCACCTATCTGCAGCTCAGAACATTGAACCTCAGTCGCGGACCGGCTGTTCACGCTTTGAGAGCACAGTCTGACAAGCGTGAATACAGTCAGTGGATGAAGACTTATCTCGAATCTCTGCCCAATTTGACCCTGCGCCAGGGCATGGTGCAGAAATTTCTGGTCAAGAACGGTCGTATAGAAGGGGTTGAACTCGCCTTTGGTGAAAAAATCACAGCCCGGGCGGTGGTGCTCTGTGCCGGTACCTTTCTGGAAGGCACAATCTGGATCGGCAAAGAGACACAGCCTGCAGGTCGAGCCGGAGAGTTTCCTGCTGTCGGCTTGAGCGCCAATTTGAAATCTATGGGATTTACCATGGGGCGCCTCAAGACAGGTACTCCTCCCCGTATTGATGGACGAACCATCGATTATACGGATCTGCCGGTGGTGGCAGGAGATGAGCAGCCAGGATTCTTCTCTTTTCTAGATAAGCGTCCGGTCCGGGAGCAGATGCCCTGCTATCAGACCAGAACCACCGAAAAGACCCACGAGTTGATTCGGGCTAATCTGAATGAATCGCCTATGTACTCCGGCATGATTCATGGAGTAGGTCCGCGCTACTGTCCATCTATAGAAGACAAGATTGTTCGATTCGCCGATAAAGACAGCCACTCTTTCTTCATTGAGCCGGAAGGCAGAGATACCTATGAAATCTATTTGCAGGGCTGTTCCACCAGTCTGCCGGTCTGGATACAACACCAGATCGTGGCGAGCTTACCTGGATTCGAAAATGCTCAAATGGTCAGACCGGCTTATGCTGTCGAATACGACTATCTGCCGGCGGTTCAGTTTAACCACAGTTTGATGGCCAAGGATCTGGAAGGTTTCTTCGCTGCCGGTCAGATTCTGGGCACCAGTGGATACGAAGAAGCCGCTGCCCAGGGCATCATCGCCGGTATCAATGCCGCCAACTATGTGATGGAGCGAGAAGCCCTTGTTCTGCCGCGTTCATCTAGTTATACCGGCACTCTCATCGATGATCTGGTTACCAAAGAGATTGGTGAACCTTATCGAATGATGACTTCCAGGTCAGAATACAGGCTGCTTTTGCGACAGGACAATGCCGACGCCAGATTGACCCCTATCGGGCGCGAAATAGGCATGGTGGATGATTATCGCTATCGGATTTTCCTCGACAAGCAAGAATCTATAAAAGAGGAAAAGTCCCGTCTATCCGCCACTCGTATCCATCCGGATCAATCATGGAACGAGGCGCTTTCAGAAGTCGGCGAGGAGATTAAACAATCCCTCACCCTCGAAGAGTTGTTGCGTCGCCCCCGGGTGCCATACAGCCTGATAGAGGGTCTTGCCCCGGCTTACGATGATGATCATTCCAGACCGTTTCCTTTTTCTCTGGAGATCGAAACCGATATCAAATACGCTGGTTATATAGAACGCCAGAAGGCTCAAATCGAAGCTGCGGAGAAATACGACCAGGTTAGACTTCCGGAAGATGTTGACTATGAAACTATTGATCATCTATCCAAAGAGACCCGAGAAAAGCTCAATCGAATTCGTCCGGCTAATTTGGGCCAGGCTTCCCGCATCGGTGGCGTTCGACCAGCCGATATTTCGGTTCTGATGATCTGGCTTGAAACAAGACGAAAGAAGAACAGCAAAGTGGCTTTCGTGGAAGCCTGACAATGAGATCTATAATTCTATCGGCGCTTCTGATCTGTGTTACGGCTGTCTCTGCTCCGGCGGAGCAGTTGGTAAGTGGTGGTACTGGTGGTGCTCCGGCCCGCATCAATATGGAGATTTCCCATAGCGACTATCTTCCGTCTCTGCCGCCTTCTCTTCATAAGGGCAACTATTTTTCCGGCTGGTCGGACCCCGGTAAGGAGGTCGCGAAGAAAAGGCAGCCTCGGGGAGATCAGGGCTTTGTAATTCCACGATGGTTAGCCGGTAAATGGAGGCGTGATCAGTCCACCGAGACGAGGCGTGTCGAGCTGCCGTCCGGAAAGGCGATTAAAACCACCGGCACCACAACCGCTCGTAGCGAAGATGTTTTCGGAACTTATCAAGATTCGGAAGGTAAAATTTGGCAGGTATTCAATCCCAGGCAGTCCACCGGTGTCGTAGACCGGGGAGAGATGATCGATCATCATCGGGTGATGGATTATAAGATCGAGGTTTTAGATGACCGGACGGTTGTGGTCGAAGTAACTGCTTCCCATCTGGTGGTGAGCAAAGATCGTAAGCAGATAATCAAGGCTTTTCAGGACGAAGAGCTGAACACTTACACCCTCCAGAAGGACGGCAGGGCCAAGACCGAGAGCTCTGTCAAAGTTTTTGACCAGCTGGGAAAACCGGTTCTGCTCACCCATTCGATATCGTATGTGACCAAAATTCAGTCTCTTGACTAAGGGCTGTCTGTAAAGATAATTACCGGCGTCCGGCGCCATTACATAAGTTTTTGGTCTTATATTCGGTTGATCAGTTTACAATGACCTCTTATCAGGGCAAGAAGTTATTGGCTACCGAGCTGATTCTCCCGTCGCGAGAGGTCGAAGTAGGCTCCAGGTATTTCTTTTGCCTGAATAGAATTGAATGAATTAGAGGGAAGTCCGCGAAACGTGTCTCCAAGTTTTTTTAAACCGAAGCAAACCATCAATCGTTCTACTAACGACAACAAAATTGGTGAGCTTTTGGTCAAGGCGCAAATTATCAGCCAGAAGCAATTAGACGAGTGTGTTCGCCTTGCGGGAAGTAAGCGTCTTCATCTTGGTCAGATGTTGATAATGTCCGGATACATCACTCCCAGAGACCTCCAGTCGGCGGTGGACGCTCAATCTTCACTGCGTGACAGAAAAATCGAAGAAACTTTTGCGATCAAATGTTTGAATATTTCCTGTAAGTCCGAACGCAGTTTCTCTTCTGTGGTCGATGAACAGGCTGCCATCCAAGAAGAGACTGACGCCAACCAGGAATACACCCTGGGTCATCTGTTGTTCGAAGCCGAAGCGGTCAGTAAAGATCAGCTCGACGCGGCGGTGCAAAGAAGTTATGCCACGGGTATCCCTATGGGGCGGATCCTCGTTCTAAACAATGCTTGTGACGAATATCTGCTGGCTAAAGCGCTCGACCTCCTGGTCAAAGTTCGCGATGGTCTGGCAGAGCGGGACGACGCTGTTGAGGCACTGCGGACCGTTATCGGTGCGGCCTCCGAGACGCCGGCCACGAAAAGTCTTCTTCTGCCTCCTACCGGCAAGAAAATCCGACTGGGTGAATTGTTGCTCAGAGCAGGAGTAATGGGTGAAGGCGATGTGCTCAACGCCGTGGAACTCGGGCTTACCTACAAAGTACATATCGGCCAGATCATGGTGGAGCAGGGTTATGTAGCCCAGCACGTGGTCGAATCTGCGCTGGAGCTGCAAAATTATGTCGAGGCCGAGCAGATAAATGCCGATCAGGCGGTAGAGACTCTGCGTCGAATCGTTTCTGAAGGTGGTTCGGTGCAGGCGATGCTCGGAGCGATAAATACCGCATCGAGCGGATCACAGTCTTCGACCGGGGCAATCTCTTTTGAGAAATTGCTGACTTTATCGAGAGTGATAGGTCAGGATCAGATAGATGAAGCTTTCAATATATGTCGGCAGACCCCGGAAGCGCTGGCCAAGATTTTGAGATTGACCGGCTTTATTGATGAGGGAGTACATGACGCCGTGCTGCGCTGTCACCAGTTAATGGATGGCGGCAGTTTGAACCGTGACGATGCGCTGGTTGCGCTGGATTATTGTTTAAACAAGAATACAGACGGTTTGAAAAGTTTTGACGAAGTTCTGGCAGAATTAGGCTGGAACGGAGATTCGGGCATGTCATCGGCTTCCTCGCAATATGACACTATGCCGGCTGAATCGGGCTTCGATTCGAATCAGGATCTGCAAGAGGAACCAATTGCTCAAGACCAGCAAGAGGAACCTGCCCAGGAAGGTGGTGGCTTTGATCTGCTAGCGCATTTCGGGCTCAGCGGCGAAGGCGAAGAAAGTTCCGAAGCTCAAAGCGATGAAGGTGGTTGGGCTGCTGACCAGGTGGAGGATCCTGCTTCAGAAGCAGGCTTGAGTTCCTCCGATGTTCCTGCTGCCACTCTTACTGATCGCTTACTAGAACAGGCGGATGCTGCTCCAATAGTGACGCCTTCACCGTCAGACTCTAATTCGCGGCTTGCCGGAATTCTCGATAAACTTGCCGATGACACCGAAGAAGGTCAGCCGGCTACCCAGATGTTGCCTGAAGAAGAGCCGGAAGAGCTGGTCGAAACCACACCAAGTAACGGTCAGGGCGCCGAAGCTCCTGGTTTGAATCTTGCTGCAATGCTGGATCGCGAGTCTGGTCGTGATGACACCGCAGATAGTGCGCCGGCTCCGCCGCCGCCTCCTCCGGCAAGACCTCCGCGTCCTATGCCTATAGACAGGGACAAGCTCAGAGAGCTAGAAAAGACTGTTGCTCCGGGTGGTCTCAATCTAGACCAGATGGCATTGACATTGCCCCAGGAAGAGGGCGCCGAAGACGAATCGGACAAGCAAGAAGCCGTGGGTGCTGCCATGTACAGGCTGGCCGAAAGCTATTTTGAGCAAGCTGATTATTCGGAAGCACAGAAAGTATACGAGAAGATTCTTGCCATTAAACAGAAACAGCTTGGTGCTCAGGATCCCGGTCTGGTCGATGATCTTAATAAACTGGCCGAAGTTCTCTGGGTTCAGGGTAATTATAGAGCGGCAGAGCCATTTGTAAGAAGATCAGTTTCGATTCTCGAGAGCGCCCAACCTATGGACATGCTGAAGCTCTCAGAATCGGTCCGCACCCTTGCCGGTCTTTATTTTAAACAGGGCAAATATGAACCCTGTCTGCCTTTATTAGAACACGCCTTGATGATGAAGCGTATGGAGCTGGGTGAAGAGCATAAAGATGTGGGCAGCATTCTTAGAGAATATGCCAAACTTCTCAAAAAGCTGGGTCGCAAAGACGAAGCGGAACAACACTATCAGCAGTCCAAAGTGATTCTGGCTAAGTACAAGAAGTAAGACAGCTCACTCAGTCCTGGTTCTAGAGAGATTTTGCCACTGCGCGTAAGCCTACTGGTTCCGGGCTGGCGGCAGGGGTTGTCGGCAAGCTGGCTGTTTTTTGGATCTCATTCTGCGCTGCGGCCTGAGCGGATTGAGCTTCTTTTATAATGGTTTCGCCGGTGGTGCCGGAAGGGGCTTCGTTTGCCAGATCGAGGCTTGAATCTGGCTTCTGAGAATGGTTCTGGGCAGTATGAGTCGGTTGATGGCTCTGGCTGCTGTGATTTGGATGATGGGGATGCGCTTTGGCGGCATGGTGGGCTACTTTGTGCCCGGGGCCTGCCGCGGGTGTATGAGAATTATGCTGGGCAAGTTGGGGAGTGGCATTACCATGCGGTACCGCCAGATGTTGACCCGGATGAATCAGATCAGGGTTGGCACCGATGACATTGCTGTTTTCAGCATAGATTGACGGCCAGTTCGCACCGGCACCGGTATGATCCCGGGCGATATTCCAGAGATTGTCTCCGGATCTGACCATATAGTCCTGACCGGCCGTAGCCAGGTGCTCACCGGCTGTGCCCGGCAGATGGAGTTCGGAGCCTGAAAAGATCAAGTTGGGATTATTGCCTATGATCTCGGAATTGAGGTCATAAATTTCTGTCCAGCGGTTGCCGGAGCCGAGGTTGTCCCGGGCAATATTCCAGAGATTGTCGCCGGATTTAACTGTGTAATTGGCCGCACTGTCAAGATTGTCTGCCGAGGCTACTTCGCCGCCATCCCCCTGTAATAGATCGCCTCGTTGTTGAATGTCACCGGATGTAGTGTCAGCAGTGGTCTGCCCCGAAGCTTCCTGGGGGAAGCCGCTGGAGTCTTGTTGCAAGGACTGGGTTCCGGAAGTGGTTCCGGAAGTAGTTAAGGACTGTGGGTCGGTTGATATATTGCCGTGGGAGTAACCACCCATGGTGGGTCCGAAAGAGTTGCCGTTGTCCATGGCGAGCAGGTCTCCCTGGTTAATGCTCACGGCATTTGTGTTCTCTCCCAGTCCGGTTTCGAAAAGTGGCTTGCCTGGTGAGACCTGGCCGTTGACGAAATAGTTCGAAGCATCGGGCGGTGCCGCTCCGGTTAGACCACTGAATGATATGTCAGAAGAACCTGATGCTGCGGCGGTTTTAGTAAGCGAGTCGAACATCCCGGATTGCATGCCCTGGTTCGTGAAAAAATCGAACAAGCCGCTGGTGCCCGGCATGAAGCTGACTGTCATCGGAATATGGTCAGCAATTGATGTGATAAGCGAACCGAAGGCTTGTTGCGCTGTCTGGGCCCAGAGGGTCGGATCGAGAAGGCTGAAAAATCCTCCATCGGCGGGGAAGAGAAAGGACATGATCGCTTCGAAGAAAGATGCAACGGTGCCTGTCAATCCAGGCATTTTGAGAATCATTTGAATCATGGGCGATATAGGCTCGGAGCCTGGAGGCATGCCGGCTATGGCGCCCTGTTCCAGCCCTGGAAGCATTGCCTGGTGTCCTTCCAGACCAAAGCCGGTGGTTCCGGTTTGAAATTCGGCCGGTAAACCCGAGTCTAAAGCTAGATTGGGAAGTTGCCCCAGACCGGCCTCCTGACCGCTGCCGTTGAAAAAACTGTGGGCGGCTTGAATGTCTGTAGGTTGACTGAGCTGTCCTTTCAGTCCGGCATCCATCGGTTGAGAGTGCATCTCAAGGTCTGAAATAGCTTCTATACCGGACTCGACCGGAATTAGATCTGGATGTTCCACGGCTGATTGAGGTTAGTAAGGAGGGGAGATGAAGGTTTTGAAAAAGATTCAGGCCATGTACATATATATGCTTTTTAGAGCTGGATGTCAAGCGGATGATTTCAACCGCATTTATTGACCCGGCTTATTGATATTGTCGACTTCCAGGTCGTTTAGAAACGCCTGGGCACTATCCAGGGCTTCGTTGGCTCCAAATTGAATCGCTACCTGAATAATTCGCTTTGCTTGAATTTCTGCTCTCTTGACCTTGCCCAGATGGCTGAGGGCGGAAGCTCTTCTGAGCCCGGCCGATAGCCCCAGGTTGGCATCATTGGAGCTTTCGGCAAAGATTATGCAGGTCCGGGCTGCCTGTTCTAGATAAGCCCACCACTGGTTGACTTCGGCGTAGTAGAGAAGATTGAGCCAGCAACTAGTGATCTTTTCGGTACTGTTGCTCTCTTTGGCAAGCTTCATCGCTTCGACGAAAGCATTCTCCATCTTTTCTTTGGCGCCCAGTTCTCCGGCTGCATTGCCATAGCTGAAATAGTATTCGTACTGGGTCTCCTGATCGAAGCTGGGCAGGCAGGAGAGAAGAAACATAGACTCCAGTACCGAAAGCGCTCTGTCGTACTCTTTCAAGTCCATATGGGTCCAGGCTTTGTAGAGACTGACTTCGGCAAGAAATACATTTCTATCCAGTCCCTCATAAGAATTGGCGTCAGCTTCGGCGGCGCTTAGTTGATCCCAAATTTTTAAAGCCAGCTCAGGTTTGCCCTGGTCAAGCATGTCTCGGGCAAGAGAGAATTTGTTTTTCAGTTCCTGGGTTTGCATGGTCCACCGATGCGTGTAGCAAGCTTATATTTATAGCAATCTTTTGGTATTGATATTCTTGCAAACGAAGGCTAAACCCTTGCGCTACCTAAACTTTAGCTAAAACCACCGACGCTTCAACTTTGAAACGGACGGAAATGCCGTCACAGGCTGTGTTTGCGGAAACCGGGTTGTCATGCGGGCTTCACATAGTTCACTTTAATAACGGGTGTTCAATCTAATAGGGTTTAACGTCTTTTCTTTGATTATTCAACAGGATATTCACCTGTAGCTTAGAACTTCCCCAAATCTCTCGTAAGCAATGCCTCTGTTTCTGTCCCTGCTGGATAGAAGTAGAAACAGGCACAGGCGTACGAGAGCGGTTCTTCAAGTCTGACCGAAGAGGACCTACCGTGAAAACGAAGATAATCCGTCCCAGTGATCGCTATTGGGCAGGGAAGCGCTTTCAAAATCTACTCGGTTATTTCGAACTCGATCCTTCCGGATTGTATTTGAGTTCGGATATCTCTGAAGAGCATCGATTGCCGATAGTCGAGGCGTTCTCGACCTTGCCGCCTCAACTGATTGAGCTGAGCTGCGGCTATGAGCTCACTTTGAACGTTTCTCCTTTCGGCAATACTTTTAGCGAGAATGTATGTACGATTTATGCAGACTGGGATGCTCGGGATAGAAAGGCTGTCTCACCCCATGTGGAGGTGGGAAGGTCCGCTTTCGGAACCGACTTGAAGCCCTATCTCGTCCATGAAATCTCGCATCTCTGGTGGAGAAGTCGTCCATCCGAGGCGCGGGAGTTATACCGACAGTTCTTGCTAGAGACCACCGCCGATACCGACCGGGAGGTCACTCATTATGCTCATCGAAAGTTCGAGCATTATCTATCGAACTTGATTGGGGCTCCCCGTTCATTTGCTCTGCGCAACGCGCGGGAGATCTGGATGGAGGAGTCGTTCTGTGAAACCGTCGCCAAACTGGCAGTACCCGATTACAAGTCCGATGAGGACTGGACTGCCACCATTGACCTGGCCAGGAGGCAGGGGTCGATTGATCAGGCGACCAAATTGAAACTGTAAGGAGGCTGAATGGAGCTTTTTCTCTTCCTTCTCTCTTTCGCTGCCGCTATATATCTCTCCAATCGCAGCGGAAAAGCCACCGACTATTTGATCAACAAGCTCGCCCACCGCGATGTCGGAGAGAATCCGACTTATCTGTTTGGGCAGCTTTGCGGTCTTTTCTTCGGAACCTACGGCTATTTCCTGTGTGCTGTCTACGCCGGCAGCTACGGTTATCTCTGGGGAGTGCTGGCAGCAACTATCGCCTTTCCGGTTTTCGCCTTTACCATTGTCGCGTTTGTAAGGCTGAAAGAGGCTATCGAAGACCGACGGCGAGGGCGGGCTCTCTGTTGTGACAGGGATGCTTGCCACTACAAGTGATGCTGTGTGATGGGGTTTGTGCTTCGTCAGCGGCATCTTGCATCAATTGAAACTCCCCTGGAGTCACGAAAAAATGAAAGCCAAATATTTTCTGGTCGTTCTTCTGCTTGCCGCCATCGGCTTCGGTGGCTGGTTCTATCATCAGGACCGCGAATTTCGCCAGGTTCATGGCACGGTGACTGAAGTCACCTACCTGAACTGGTCGCAAGAGGTGGAAGGTTCCGTCAAGAAGCTTCCGGTGCTGATCTACTTCTACGACGGCTCCTCTGCCGTTGCCGAAAAGCAGCATGTTGAAGTCAATGATTTCGCCTGGGACAACGCCGGACAGGTCAAGGTGGTTCGCTGTGATGTCTCGAAACCCGAGAATCTTCTGCTTGCCATCGCCCACGGTGCTCTCCGGCAGCCGGCCTTCGTCCTGCTCTACGGAGATGACGTGGTCTTCGGCTCCGCCGGCGCTTTTGCCACAGAAGAGCAGCTCGAGTATCTGCTCAGTCAGCAGCCGAAACAGAAGCCCTGAAACAGGGCTGTTGAGGTGCCTCGATTGACTTGATGCTTATTTCGGAGAGAGTGGCACGGGGCAAATCGCTCTGTGCCACTCTTTCTCGCTTTGGCGCGAAATCTCTCTATCGCGCTGACGAAATCTCGAAAGCGGCCTATGCTGTTGCAACTTCTTTGTTGCCATTTTAAATTCGTCTGCTCATCGACCGATGTCCGCAATTCCTTATAAGTGCACGGTTTGTGGGAACGGCTGTGTGGCTCGATCAATTTTATCCGGCAACAAATTTGTTGCCAGAACATAGGCAGCTTTGAAAATGCATCGGACATGGCTGGCAGTATTGATAAAAACACGCAGCGGTTCGCGGCTTTTCGGGGGCCTCAAGGGTGTGTGTCTCTTTTTTGCTCAAAAATATTATATGCAATAGTAAAGCTTGCTTAAAAAAGAAGTCGGACCATCCTCTGTTGAAAGATGATCCGACTCTAAAGCCAGCCGGGCTGGAAATCAGTTCTCGGTCTTGGTCTCTACGAGCTTGCAGCTGGCGCGCAATTCGCACCAGTAGACCATTCCGGTCTCGCCGTTGGAGAGAATCTTGACCTTGATTCCGTTGATGCCCTGGCGGCGCTTGGGCGGCTCGACGATCTCCAGCTTTTCACCAGAGCTGACTTTCCAGCCTCCGGAGCCGATCTCGAGGGAGCGGCGCACGGAGAGATGTTCGAGTACATCGTCCACCTTGGAAAACAATTTGTCTCCGAACATCGCCTTGGGTATGCCGGACTTGATGACCGGGAGCACCTCGACGACGGAGCCTGGTTGCATATCTGCTTTCTTCAGCATGGCCGGTCCTATTTCTTGACCAGAGAGTGGATGGCGTTCTCCAGCTTGTGACCGTGTTTGCGGTACATGATGCCGGAATAGATCACGCCGACGCCGATGGCAAGCAGCGCCACCGGGAACATCACCGAATCGGCGAAGATATCGTAGGCAAGATAGCCGAGATACCAGATTGCGCCGATGCTGCCGAAGACAAGGAAGACCTTGCGGCGCAGCATCGCCGACGCCACCATGAAGGCGACGTTGCCGAGGAAGTAGATGAAGTTGCCCAGTTCACCGCCACGGTCCATGAAGCTCCAGGCGCCCCAGACCATCAGCATTCCGAAGAAGTAGCCCCAGAAGCTGAAGTCTTCCCGGGTGCGCCGGTCGACCAGGTAGGAGATGATGAGCACCATGGAGCCGAAGCCGATGGTGACCAGCAGGTGCTGGTTGCTCATCCAACCCAGACCGCCCAGCAGGAACGAGTCCGTGAGCGTCATGGCCATGAACCAGAGCGACGCGTAAATCGGAGCGGTGATGAAGGGGAAGCGGACGAACTGGAGTGCCAGTACGCCGGCGAAGATGGTGGCAAGTTCCAGAATGAACTGCTGGCTCGTGCCCATCATAGAGACATTGGTCGCCTCCATCAGAGAGAGACCGACCACCGGTGTCATGACGACAGCCAGGGTGGTGAGCAGACCGCCCGGAACGCGGGTGCGGATGTCCCGGGAGAGGAACCAGCCGATTCCGGCGAAACCTGCCATATAGGCAAGCGACATCACGGTGAGCATCTGAGGCGTCTTGGCGACCAGGGAAAGAATCCACATGAGCGCCAGAATCACCATGGTGGAGCCACCGTACCAGACGATGTTGAGCAGGTTGAACTTGGTCTCGCCTTCATGGCGGGACTGAAGTCCTTCCCAGAGCACGGAGGCTTTGCCGCGGGCGACAAGACCTTCGCTTTCGGCCCAGTCGAGATCCTGGCGGGTGATTACCAGAGAATCTCGCTTGGTGCCGACTGAGCTTGAATCACTTCGATCTTCAGTCATGTTTTGACCTCGATTTCAGTTAGTGTTGAGGTTTTGTCTCGACTCGTGTTTGATCGCGGCAGGACAATATGGTCGCGGACTTCTTTCCAGCGCCGAAGCGTTGTGGAGATTTCCGGTTGTCCTTGAGCTTGGTTGTTTTAGCTCTATTTGCCGTTCAAAATTACGAGTGAGGGAGAATATCTCAATGTAGTGAATAAAGACTTCTCAAATCCAGAGTCTTTCATGGTAGTCATATTCGTTTACCTGGCATGATAACCTTGCCTCGACAGCGATTCGAGTCTCTTTGCTGGCCTCGCGCAGTTGAGTCAGCCGAGCTAGCAAAAATTCGAAAAATATTTCGAAAGTACTTTCGAATTTGATCATATTTCAAAGAGTGCTCGGAATAATCTTGCTCTATCTCTTGCTCTTTCAGGCTCAGGGCCTACGTATCTTTTGTTAATCGCCTGAACAGTTTTCTTGAATCAGAGAAGAACCTTCTGGTTAGGTGCAGGTGTAACTGTCCAAGATCTGTTTGATCTTCTAATTCGAGTAACGCTTAGAAAGCCGAAAAGAACTACCCCCATAGCCTTATCTGTCTGCTGAGAGAAGCCACGCTTCTTTCGTCAGTGGTCAGTCTCGGGGTGGTTTTGGCGCTGCGTTCACTCGCTCAACTTCAGGAGAAATCCGATGAAGATGCCAATTAAGTTATCTAACCGAATATCTAAGTGGCTCCTCGACGGCAAGGACGAGGTCGGCGACGATCAGAGTCCTCACGAAGAGAAGGCTCCCTGGTGGAAGGTCATGTGCCTCACCGGTGTCGACTACTTCTCGACCCTTGGATATCAGCCCAGCGTGGCGTTCTTCGCCGCCGGGTTGCTATCTCCGATCGCCACTTTGATCCTGGTGTTTGTCACTCTGTTTGCGGCACTACCCACCTACAAATGGGTTGCTCGCTACAGTCCGAACGGCCAGGGCAGTGTTTTTATGCTGGAGCGTTTGCTTCCAGGCTGGCCGAGCAAGATCATGGTGCTTGTCCTATTAGGATTCGCCGGCATGGGATTCATCATCACCATCACACTTTCCTCGGCAGACGCCGCGGCACATGTGGTGGAGAATCCGCTGGTCGGTGAATTTCTCCATTCTAGAACCGGCGTAACGATGTTGCTCATCACCCTTCTGGGAGCGATCTTCTTGAAAGGGTTCAAAGAGGTCATCGGTCTTGCTGTGGTGCTGGTGGCGTTCTATCTTGTCCTCAACTGCGTATTGCTCGCGGTCGGGCTCTCTGAGATCATTGCTCACCCTGCCTATCTCTCGAACTGGTGGACCAATGTTCGTACCGCCAATCCATCCTGGATGGAGATGATGGTCGTCTGTATCCTCGTCTTTCCCCGGCTGGCTCTCGGTCTCTCCGGCTTCGAAACCGGCGTGATGGTGATGCCGCTGGTCGACGGAGGAGACAAGGACAAAGAGTGTGACGAGGATGGCAAGCCGCTTTTAACCGGCCGGATTGAGAACACCAAGAAGCTTCTCACCGCGGCAGCGCTTATCATGAGCGTTCTTCTGATCGCCAGCAGCATCGTCACCAGTATGCTTATCCCCGTCGAAGCCATGCAAGCCGGTGGAGAAGCTGATGGTCGCGCGCTGGCTTACCTGGCTCACCATCATCTGGGTCATATCTATGGCACCATTTACGATATCAGTACCGTGGCCATTCTCTGGTTCGCCGGCGCTTCGGCCATGGCCGGACTGGTCAATCTGGTGCCCCGCTATCTGCCTCGTTATGGCATGGCTCCGGAATGGGCCAGGGCTGTACGTCCTCTGGTGATTGTTTTCACCATGGTCTGTTTTCTGGTGACCCTGCTCTTCGGAGCGGACGTTCACAGCCAGAGCGCTGCTTACGCTACCGGTGTGCTGGTCTTCCTGACCGCTGCCGCCTTCGCCGTCACGCTTGCTCTGTGGAATAAGGGGCTTGCATACAAAGTCAGCTTCTCTGCCATCACTGCGGTCTTCGTCTATACGACGGCGGCCAATGTCTGGGAGAGGCCCGACGGTGTGCAAGTGGCCTTCTTCTTCATCATGGCGATCATGATCTCGTCGATTATCTCGAGGGTGTGGCGTTCTACCGAATTGCGCATCGTGGAGGTCAAATTCGACGAAGTGGCCGAAGGCTTCATCCAGGAATCTATAGAGCGTTTCGCTCGGATTAATCTGGCTGCGCATCGCTTTGGAGGCAGCGCCTATTCCGTCAAGAAGCGGGAGATGGCGTACAAGCACAATGTCGATGAGGAGAGCCTGATCCTTATCGAGGTAAAGGTTTCCGACTCTTCAGACTTCACCCACGAGGTGGTCGAGGTGAAAGGGACTTATAAGGGTGATGCCGATCATCCGGTTTTGCAGTGCAAAGGACCGGCAGTGGCCAACGTGCTTGCTGCGGTCACTCTGCATATTCGGGACAAGTTCGAGACCCTGCCGGATATCTATTTCGGCTGGTCCGAAGGCGGCCCTTTCGAGCAGGCATTCCGATTCATCGTTCTGGGTGAGGGCGAGACTTCGCTTCTGACCCGGGAGGTGGTTCGGTCCCACGAACAGGACGTCAAAAAGCGTCCCAAGGTCCATGTGGCCTGACCAAACTCAGTGGAGGACAACAACCGATGCTTATCTATGCGATCATCGGAATCGTGGTGGCAGTTATTGGCTTCCTTATCGTCGAACTCGGCGGCAAGCGTTTCGGCCGTGACTTCACCTTCTATTCTATGTTAGCCGTGGTTTTCTTCAGTCTCATCGCCGCTTCCCTTTTCCCCGAGCCGGGAGGTACTACCTATCAGCTCGGCTGGATGCTCGGGATGCTGGTCATGGTGGGGTTGGGATTCGCCCGGCGCAGCAGGAACCGCAAGCCGTAATTCTGCGGTCTTAGCGGAAAAAACAGGGAGGGGGAGCATCTGCTTTTAGGTGCTTCCCCTTCTTCTTGTAAGGAGAGATAAAATGTCCGACTCCGATCATTTTGAAGTCGAGAAGAAATACGCTCTTTCCGAACAGGACAGAGCTAAGGTCGAGAGCCGCTTAGAGGACCTCGGCTTCGTTTTTGTCAGCACCAGGAACCTCCAGGACCTTCATCCCCGGCACACGAAAAGGGGAGTTGCTCAGGGTCCGTCAGGAGGGCAATCATCACTTTGTGCTGACTTTCAAAGCCTCTACAAAGATTGCCGGAAAGAAGACCAAACGGGAGAGCGAGCCGCAGATTCACGCCATCGCCGCCCATCTTATAATCGAAGCAGCTACCCGGGAGCTGGGCGAGTCTTTGCCGACGCTCTATAAGGTACGCCGCGATTTCAAGAAAGTCTGGTCCGGTTTTGTCGCCCATGTGGTTCTGGACTATGTTCCGGAGCTGGAGGAACTTTTCTCCAGTTACTTCCTCGAGGTGGAGATCATCGTCAATGACGCCGGCAAAGTCCAGGCGGCTAAAAAGGCTGTGCTGGAGATTGCTCGCGCTCTATTCGAAGAAGACCGCAAGCCTATGAAGAAAAGCTATCGTCGCATGCTCTTCAAGAGCTTGAAGGCGAGAAAAGCGTTTCCAAAGCGCTGGTACAAAATCACCGGCAAAAAGAAGAGTCATCTCGATCCGCGCGATACCGGGTCTGTTGGGGTCAGCCCCCGGCAGGGCAAAAAAGAATTCCGCAAGAAAGCCAGATAATCGAGATCGAGTTGTCCAGGCTGAAACAATCAGGAAGGAGAGGGTCTTCCGGATCCTTTTCTTTCTCCTTTTTTAAACCGGGTACAACTATAAAAAATAGTAAAAACGGAATATGGTGTTATAAATAGTGGCATCAATCTGTCAGGTGGCAGGTCTCTATCTGAGATGCCCTTCTCTTAAGGGACAGATTGTAGTAGTCTAGTAGCGAATAGCAAATAGTGCATTCCGTTTCTGAAGAATTACTATGCCTGACGAGCTTGAATATAAGCTAGAAGAGATTGATCGGGAGATCTACCGGGTCGATATCTTGAAGCTCGCCCGGGCTGTTTTTGCTGAATGCAAACAAAATGAGCTTATCACCAGAGCGTCCGCCATCGCTTTTACTGCCATGGTTACAACAGTGCCTTTTTTGGCTTTGATTATCACCATCGCCGTCTATTGCATACCTGACCAGAACATTCCGGGTACGGTCGATTTTTGTACTTCTATGAGCGCTCAAATAGAATCTATGTCGGGCAAGGTGATCCCGCCTGAAGCAGCGGCAATCATTCAGAATCAGATCGAGCGATTACAAGATAAGCCCCGAGCCGCTGTTCTTTCTACCGGCTTACTCGTTACTGTCTGGCTCTCCTCCAGTCTTTTTATCTCGGTTATAGACGCGCTCAATAAAATTTATGGGGTAGAGGAGACTCGTCCATACTGGAAGCTCAGGCTGATTGCTGTCTTCATGGCTCTTGTCCAGTCGGTGATTGTGATCGCGACAGTGTCAGCTATTGTTGCCTGGCCTCTCTGGGTAAGTATGTTCGGCTGGTCCACCGGCGAAGCATCCTTCGCTAATTTCGTATCCTGGACCCTCTCCTTTTTAATGGTATTGCTTACCTTTGCCATCACTTTTCGAATCGGTCCTTCGGTAAAAGCTCGGGATAAATATGTACTGCCGGGCAGTTTATTTGGAACAGTCGGATTTTTGATTACCACCTATGGATTTCGTATCTATGTGGAGAACAGCTCCCGATATGATGCTATGTATGGCTCCCTGGGCGGAGTAATGGTTTTGATGATCTGGTTCTATATATCTAGCTTTGTTCTTTTGCTGGCTGGACAGATAAACAAGTACTTCATGCAACGCAGGCACAGTCTGGAGAAAAGGAGCTGAGAGACCCTATCGCGAACTGTCGCGAACTTTCTTCAATAAATAGGATTCCGGTCACGGTGTAAACAGCGCCTTTGTTTTGTTATGCTCTTTGTCTATTTCGAGAAGGGATTAGCGCGAAGTATGCTACTCAAGTTTTATTTTAAAATCCGCGGTGTGTAACGAATATTGCCCCTGTCAGTTTGTATAAGCTTTGTGGGCTGGCGGAGTAGGAGAATTTCGTTGGCAGGTGGTTTTAGGGCTGCGAAGCCTACAGTTGTGTCAGTTTGTTGCGTCAGATTTTTGATAGCGCTGATCTTGAGAGTTCAGGAACAGTATCTGGTCATTTTACAGCGGTTAATGCTAGAAAGATTTTGACATTCGGTTTTGACTATGTGCAGGAACTCTAATTCAATATCTTTCTAACCGCCGAATGACCCATCAATCAGACTTGTTTGCCGCCTTTTCTCTGTCGGGTTGGGCAAGCAATTTCCCCTATTTATAGCATTCAACTTGAGAGGAGCTTGAATGAAGTATCGTCGTAAGAAGTTCAAGCCTTTTGTCGACCTGGCTCGCCACCGGCAGAAGGACCAGTTTATCGGGGTGCGCAATCGCATCCGCCGGGCCACCCCTGTGCTCGGAGGGGCGTTCTACACCCACGATTACATGCACGGTAAGAATGCGTGGCTTGACGGCTACTTTCTCGGACCCGTGCCTGTCTTCTACAACTTCGCCCTCGAGACCGCCATCCATCGCTTCAAAGAGGAGTGCATGGACGCGGCCTGGGACGAAGCCGAAGCGCTTGTGCCCCACAGTTTCAATCTCTTTGAAGGTGCGAAAAAGGACCCGGTCACCGGCCACTATGTGAGCCATCCTCGTCCGCCCCGTAATCACCCGGAATTCGGCGGACTGACGCGGATCGACTGGGTGCAGAAGCGTGCCGCCGAGCTTGCCGAGGAAGGCAAGATCGAGGTTTTCGAGGAGGGTTCCCTCCATCGAGACTACCGTCACGGTATCGGTCTGCATGCCACGGTCAATGTTCCTTTCCTCACGGTCGATGCTGTCAACGCCTTCATTCGGACTTTCCTGGAAGGCGACGAGAAAGCCTGGCGCCGTGAGACCCCTCTGCGTTTCACTGCCGAGGAGATCGAGCACTGGGGGCTCGAATCCAACGCTATTGTCGAGCCCTGGGACTACCCCGAGGCTTGATGGTGGCATAAAATAACGATCAATCATCAATTGGAGCGGTCCGGGAAAAACATCCTCCTGGACCGCTCTTTCATTTGCTGAAAATAACTATAGTAGATAATAAAAATAGAAATGCCTCTATCGTTGTCTCAGGAGATGGTGGTTTCCTGAGATAACGATACAGCTGTTTCTGCGGGACCTGTGAGCAATTTCTTTAGAATTAGTGGTATCTGTAAACAGTTTGATGACAAGGGGTTCGTCTATGATGGGCAGTGCAGTTAGGCTTCCCTTCCCCGGTCTTGAACGTAGTCAAGATAAAGGGCTATTGAAAGTATCCATATATTCTTGATAGAAGATTCTCGTTTATTGCAACCCT
Source organism: Candidatus Obscuribacterales bacterium (assembly GCA_020634035.1). Lineage (GTDB taxonomy): Bacteria > Cyanobacteriota > Vampirovibrionia > Obscuribacterales > Obscuribacteraceae > RI-106. The sequence goes on from JACKCM010000001.1 coordinate 788,836, forward strand.
TTTTTCTTGCAGAGTTTCTAGACAGAAGAGTATCGCCGTTCATTGAGCCACTGAGAGTCCTCGTAGGAGGAGCAAGTCAGCCCAGGCTCTTGAATCGCTGAACTTTAGAGCGATGCATCCGGCAACGGCGAATCAACCGCACTCAAAAAACAAACCATAAGTACGGGTGGAAACATGCTCGAAGACCTCATCTACTCCATTCTCTGGGGTGGGGTAATCATCCTCGTCATTTTCGTTTCAGCTGTTATCGCTGCGAACAAACAGTTCAAGAAAGAGCATCAGGAAAGAGAAGAGAAGGAGCGGAAAGAGCGGGAAGAGAAAGAGAAGCATTCCGGCGCTTGCGAACGAGATTGCAAGTGCGACAAGGCTTCCTGCGAATCCTGCCGAAAGTGCCGCAAGAAGTGATTCCGGTTCTAAACCAGTTCTAAAAGAGATTAGCGGGGTCGCTCGAGAGAGAACTCCGAAGTCTTGTGCACACAAGGCTGTTCATTTCCTTCAAAGACTAGAAAGATAGCTGGAAAGGAGGCCAGTGGAATGGCAGAAAATACCGCAACGCAATCGACCGCAACCGCTGATTTTGAGAACTTGAGCGTCCAGGAGAAGCTGAGTCATTTGAGGAAGGCGCTTCGCCTGCAGGATGACTCTGAATCTCGTGGAAAGCTTGGCAGTCTTCTCAAATTCGTGGAGACCCTGGAGCACGAGAAGCCGATCATCAAGTACTCCGGCAGTGTCGACCTGACTGTCAGTCTGGTGGATGAGCCGGTACTGGCAGGCGACTTGCTCGAGACCGTCATCGGTAAGACCTCGGTTCGCCATATGGTCGACGAATCCGACTCCTTCACCCGTGTGATTCTCTTCAATCTTACCGGAGAGGATGCTGACACACTGATAGGGCTTTCTCTCGACGAAGTTCGGGATGAGCTGAATTTGTCGTAAGGCTCTTTTAGAGAGGGATTCGTTTGTTTGTGAAGGCATCTGATTGGTTTTGGATGCCTTCAATCCCTGTCTGTTAGAAGGTTCTTTTTTTTGTCGGAAAATAACTATAAAGCATAGTAATAAATGTATTTGAAAAACTGCAGGTAGAAAGAGCCAAGCCGAGGCCTGGTTCTACCTGCAGTAAGAAATCAATGCTCAGGGGCTCTTACTTGGAGCCGCCTCCGTTGCCGCCGATCTGGCTGATCTGATTTCTGGTGATCATGTTGATCAGCATGAAGATGATGCCGCCGATGATGGCAGGTCCCCAGCCCTCGATGGTGAGATAGTTGGGGAACCAGTGAGCCATCAGCATGAGCTGAAGGGCTGGTATCATCCAGAAGAACAACAGGATATAGAGCGCTCCCAGTCCGAGGGTAAAGACCGTGAACGCGGCCAGCAGCCAGCGGATTACATAAGCGACCAGCACGAAGAGGAAGCCGGCGACCACTGCCTGAGGCCAGAATTCACCGTGGAAGGAGATCCCGTTGAGCTCCGGAAGGATGTACATCAGTACGACTGCGTTGAGCAGAATGCGAAGTATGAATGCTGCCATTCTATGTTCCTTTTCAGGTTGATGAAGGCTGCGCCTTTTTTAAGCGCAGCAAAAGCAATTCAATTTTTCGACTGGTTTGCGACTCAGTCTTTGTCGTCATCCCATGGGTCGTCATCCCAGGGATCGACTTTGTCTTTCTTCTCTGGAATGCGGTTTTTCAGGTCGGCAGCGTCCTTCTTGGCTAGGGCGTCCGCCACCTTGATGAATCGATAGAGCTCTCCGGCAAAGCCGAAGAGACCGAAGGCAATCATGAGAATGACGTTCCAGGGGCTGCCGCCAAGCAGGTGGGTGCCTGCAAGATGACCGAGCCAACCCAGAATCAAAGGCACGATTGCCAGGGTGTAAGCGAACTGAGTCAGAGCCATGTAGGAACCCAAGCCCTTGAGATTGGGCTTTTTATCCGGCTCTTTGTCTTTGTCGTCTTCTTTCAAAGCAAATTCCTCCCGACTATCCTGCGGTCGCTACTCCGTCAGATTTGCCAAAAATGACGGTGTTACCGTCGAACTGCAGGAATCTGGGGGCGGACTTTTCTGCTCTCAGGGCAGTGACCCGAATGGTCTTCCCTTTGAACAGTACTACCGGCAGTGACACCTGGTCGGTGCTTGCCGAAAGCTCTCCGTCTCCAAAGTATCGAAAATCTCTGGTCGGTGGCAGCAAGATAAGAGCCTGCCCCTCATCGATTGAAGCGCCGCTCTCTTTGCCCAGGCTGAAACCGGGTTTGGTGTCAGTCTTGAACTCGATGCCGACCCGTGTGACGTGATAGCCGTCGCCTTCAGGAGAAGGCTCGACTATCGATGGTTCCACGGCAATGAGCTTTTCGGGAGAATCCGAAAGTCTGACGAAGAATGCTCCGTCTATCGACTGAACAGGAATCCCGCTCAAAACGGTATCTTCATCCAGCATTTGAAAACATCGCATCGGTTACCTCCTCAGAGACTCCGATTGAAAAAGATTGAGGCGCCTGCGATCAGACCACCTGCAGAAAGCAGCTTGTCGGCGTATTCGGGCATGAGAAAACTGAATGCCACGACAACGCCGGCGGCGATCATGCCAAAGAGGCGCAGAACCCAGGGGTCGCCCTTGCTGGTCATGAAGAACGTGAGGATGGCGAGCGTACCGGCGGCGCCGATAATCATCTCGCGCTGTTCGGGGATGAGAACAGCGAAGCCGAGAGCGCCGAGGGCGCCGAGAAAGCCAGCCAGATAGGCGCCGTAGTCTTTGAGAGCGCCTCCGGATGATTTCTTCTTGGTCTTTTCGGTCATGTTGTTACCTTTGCACTTGTGCTTAAACTGCACAGGGTTTAATTGAGATCCCGGTCAGTCACAAACCGAATCAGAACGCAGCTTTTGTCCGCGACACTCAAGCGCACCGTTGCGATCAGCAAAATTCAAAATCGAACCTTGCTTGAGCCATCACAAACTACCTACCGGTGGGAAGGGAGCGAGTGTCTGGCGATGGTGTTGAACAGAGTGGGTTGGTAATACTGGCTCTAATTTCGAAAGTAACTTGGGATCTTATATTGACCTAGCAAATATTCAGTACTGAGTTCTCAGTTTTACAGTAAACAAAACCTAAAGCTTCAAGGGTCTGTTTTGGATACTGGGCAGGAATGACCGACGCGGCTAATTTTTGTGATGTCCCTTGAAAACCCGATTGAGTTTTCCGAGCTAGCGCAACTTTGCTGGGTTGCGGCGATTTAAGGTACACAAATATCACAATGTTTTGTTTAAATTCAGATCTGTCCAAAAAATCCCAAGACCCTTTTCGATTTCGCTCCAGTTAAATGCTGGCAGGTTTCTTACTATGAAAAATCAAAATGAAATGACCGAAGGTCAGGATTTTGCCTTTCTGGGTGAGAGGTATCTCGATTTTTCTCCGGCTGGTAAAGGCGGCATGGGTCAGGTATTTCAGGCCTATGATCAATTTCTGAAAAAAGAGGTAGCCGTCAAAGTTTTGATCGGTGAACAGGCTTCGGACAGGCAAATTATGCGATTCCAGAAAGAAGCGAAGTTGGCCAGCTCGCTTGCTCATCCGAACATAGTAAAAATCTTTGACTTTGGAGTCAGTGAGCGTCAGGAGCTGTTTTTGATTATGGACTTTGTGCGGGGAGAAAGTCTGCAAGACTTGATCAATCGCAACGGTCCTCTGCCTCTGCAAGAAGCGCTCGGTTATGCCGGGCAGATTTGTGATGCTCTTTCTCATGCTCACAGTCATGGAGTGGTGCATCGCGATATCAAGCCGAGCAATATTATGCTGGAGGCAAGCGAGCGCGGCAAGCCAATGGTGAAAATTGTAGATTTCGGCCTCGCCAAGCAAGTCGATGACCAGTCGGGTTTCATCAGCCAGGGTTCCACCGTGGGAACGCCGCTCTACACCAGCCCGGAGCAGGTCAAAAATGAGATTGTGGACTATCGTTCGGATATTTATTCTCTGGGATGTGTCCTCTTTGCCATGCTCACCGGTAAGCCGCCATTTCGAGGCGAAACTGCGATGGCCACTTTCGAAATGCATGTTAATCGAGATGTTTCTGAGATTAGTCTCGACGATTGCCTTGAAAGTCTAAGCGAAGAAAGTCGAGAGGACCTGGAAGATATCATCCGTCATTCCATGACTAAATCGCCGGATGGACGATATCAGGACATAATGGAATTCAAGGCTGATCTCCAGGAGTTGATGCTGGAAGAGACCCATATTCTCAAGCATGAAGATGACAATTTACAGAACCGTATGATGGTTCTCACCCTTGATTCTCTTTCTAAGCCTAAAATCGGCGCTATTGTTGCTCTGACAGTCTTTTTACTGGTAGCTGTTGGACTGCAGCTTAATCTATCGCTCAGTCAATCCGCAGCCAATCGAGCTGAAGTTCGGCTGGCTCCGTTTATCACCAGCTCGCTCGATGATATCCCCGGTGATATCATCTTTCGGGTTCGGCGTAACGGATCTTGTGTCTGGATGGGTTCTTGTGCCATGAAAGATGAGGACATAAAATCTCTGAAGGACAATAAGTTAGAGGCTCTCGAACTGCGAGGGCTGGCCATGAAAGGTACCGGATTCAAGTATCTAGCCGGCAAAACTATCTTAAGGCTCTCCATCCGTGACACCAAAATTGATAATGTCAACCTTCGCTATCTCAACGACATCAAAGGTCTTGAGAATCTTGATCTTAGTTATTCAGGGGTTTCTGATGAAGGGATAGCAAATTTGGCACCAAATCCGGGGCTGGAAGGACTTGTCCTTTCGGGATGTCGCGGAATAACAAGTCGCTCTATCCCCCTTATAGTCGAGCGTTTTCCAAATTTAACCGGACTGGTGCTCAATTTTACATCGACGGATGGTAGCGAGCTGGCGAAGCTTCAGGGACTAAAATCCCTGTCTCACCTGTCCCTGACCGGTTTGAAGCTCAAAGACGAAGATGTCTTGCCTCTAGCCTCCATGAAGAGCCTTCTTTCTTTGAACGTCTCGAACAACAAGTCTCTGACGGATAGATCTGTAGATCTATTGAAAGGCAGTCGCAAACTCCTTTCACTAAATGTAATCAACTGTCCAGGAATCAGTGAAACGGCGACGGCTAGATTTCAAAAGGGGCATCCTCGTTGTCGGGTCGAAACAGAAAAGTCCGACATGAGCCTCGATGCAAAAGAACTCGCAAACATAGTTGTATCTATTATCGGCAAAGAGTAATTCTTTCTTCGAGTACAATACAATAAACAGGAAAGAGATATATTCGTCAGTTCTCTTGAAAGAAAAACTCGGCTTTGAAATCACATCTACCACTGAGCTTAGTACTATATCTGTCTATTTGTGTTGCTCCTGCTCCGGGGGTAGAGCCTGGCACCTTGACGCAGTATCTGAAAAAGGGCGATGCTGAGTTAGCCAAGAAAAATTATGCCGGGGCAGAGAGCTATTATCACCTGGCGGTGAGGGCAGAGCCTAAATCGGCCGAAGCGCATCTGGCCAGGGCAGAGTCTCTCTACAAGCTCGGTAAGTTAGCCTTTGCAGACAGAGAAGTAAGCCTTGCCATCGGCATCAATCCGCGTCTGGCTAAGGCTTACTACATCAGGTGCTTGATTTTCGAATCCAAGAAAAAGTACAAAGACGTCATTCGCGAAGCAAGTCGCGCCATCAGTCTCGACCCTAAAATGGCGGATGCCTATATCAGAAGAGCGCGGGCGATTTATACCCTGGCTGATTTCTCTTCTGACCATAGCCAGGGTATGGCCCTTGCCGATCTAAAAAAGGCCGTCTCCATCGATCCCAAAAATACGGATGGCTACTATTACATGGGGGTCCTCTACATGGGAGAGGATCGCTTTAAAGAGGCGATAACTTATCTAAGCAAAGCAATCGCCATGACTCCGAAAGATTTCAGGCTTTATCGCTACCGCGCCATGGCTTATTCTGGCTTGAAGCAAGAAGACAAAGCCCTGGCCGATTTAACAATGGCAATTAAGGTCAATCCTGGTGCCGGACCGCTCTATAAAGCACGGGGCAGTTTTTATGAGGCGAAAGGTCGGCTTAAGGAAGCTCGGGCTGACTACAGCCGCAGCATCGAGCTAGAGCCAAGAGACTTTCGTCTCTTCTTTCTGCGCGCAGGTATTGCAAGCAGACTCAATGACCACCGGGCTGCGGTGGCAGACTACACCAGGGTTATCCAGGCTAATGGTTTCGATGATGATGCTTTCAAAAAACGAGGCGATGAATATTTTGTTCTCGGCAAATACAAAGAGGCTGTGGCTGATTACACAGAAGCCATCGGTTTGAACGCGAAACTCGGTGCATATTTTGAAGCGCGCGCCCGGGCTTATGAAAAGCTTGGTGATCTCGAGAAAGCAAAGGTAGACAGAAAAATGGCCGGCAAATTGTTCAAAGCGCCGGCGGTGAAAAAGATCTGAGATCGTAGCGAATTATTTGAGGTCGTCGTCGAAATCCGTTTCGAAACGGGAGATCGGTCCCAATAGAGGACGGGTCGTGGTTTCGAGTGAATAAGTCGATTGTCCCGGCAAGAAGAAATTCGAAAAGCTATTGCCGATTCTTGCGCCACCATATAGGCCACCAAAGCCCGGGTTGAATCGATTGTAAAAAGGCAATCCGGAGGGGAAGGGCGGCATCGTGAATGTCTGAGATACCTGAGGGCTGGGGCTGTCGCCATAGGTAACGGTGGTGCGGGAGCCGATGCCGTTGAAGCCTGAGAAAGGATTTAAATAGTTGTACGAGTTATAAGGGTTGTAAGAGTTATAAGGACTGAATCGGTTGAAGCGATTGTAGGGGCCGAAAGCATTGTAAGGGCTGTATCTGCCATATCCGCTATATGGGTAAGAATAAGGAAACCGTTGTGGGTAGGCGAGATTCGGGGCGTAAGGAATCATCGTCCAGGCTGGCTGAGTCTCAGAGGTGAGAACGCTTCGATTTCTGCGAATCGGCGGAGCATTGGGATCACGGTTTATCAAAGGTACAATCGCGCCGGATGGTGCCATCTGGACGCCGACATTCTTCAGCTCTTCGGGGCTGAGGAGATGGCGGTCGATTCCTCGAATTCTTTTGCGCTCAGCTTCTTTGCGGCGCTCTTCGGCAGGATCTATGACCTCTTCCATGAAGATGCCGCCTTTGGTATCCGTTATCTGCTGACCATTGTCAGAAGTAGAATCTTCCTGGGCTGATACTGCATTGGGCAGTGCTGTCAGAGCTGTAAGACCAAGCACAAGGCTCAGTAATAGATTCCGTCTAAGAAACATTACAGGCTGCCCGTCTTTGATTCTTCTGCTTCGCATATGGTTTTCTCCTGAGGCGATTCTGTCTTTGCCTTTTTAAAAATGATCAGGAAGATGAGGATCATCAATACTGCGCCGGCAGTTACGAATCCCATGCCCGAGACAATACCGGCTTGTTCGAAGATTTTACCAACTGAGTAGGGAAAGATCATTCCTCCCAAAAATCCCGTAGTAATTGCCACCGTAGAGACCAGGGCGGCAGAGCTGTCATAGCGATTGTTGACCAGGGCGAGCACGGTCGGAAAGACCGGTCCGAACCCAAAACCAATCAGAGCAACCAGGCCAAGGGTAAAGAGACCAAGTTGAGGATTTACAGTCAGGGCAAGAAGGCTGAGTGCCGAAAGTAGCATAAACGACAATGCCACTGTAGGTGGTGGGTATTTCTGGCATAATCGGCCGCAGAAATGACGAGATGCCGTCAGGCCTATCCAGAGCATAGACATGCCCAGAGAAGCCTCTGCATGAGGCATTTTACTGGCTTCTCTTAAAAAGACAAAGAGCCAGGCTGTGGCACCGGACTCGATACCGACATAGAAAAACATTACCAGGCTGTAGAGCCAGAGTCCGGGCGATTTTAAAATCTCTATGCTGCGAGGAGCATTGACTTCTTCCGGTCTCTTCTCCAGTTCGCTTGCTTTTACTGTCAGTATAAGAATGGCTATTGATGCAATCGTGGCGAAGAAGAAAGCGCTGTTGTATTGCCAGCCGCAGCGGTGAGCTGTCCAGGCTACCAGAGGGCCCAATAAAGCGCCCAGACCGAAAAAGAGATGGACTTTATTTAGAGCTGTGGCAGAATTCTCCCTGGCAAGCCTTAGTACCACAAGCGTTCCGACGATGGCGTTGATGCCGGTGCCTGCGCCTATTAAAAGGGATCCGAACCATAGAAAGTCCGGGCTTGTGGCCAGGGCAAAGGTGAGAAAGCCGGCGCCTGCTATGGTGCTAGCCACCACCAGTGATCCTTTGATACCCAGCCAGTCGACTGTTTTCTTCCCCAGGCTCATGGTGAGCAGGCAGCCTGTGTACTGCACGCTCAATAAAGCGCCCAGTTCGGTAAGTGGAATGTCCCGTGCTTTGCTGATCGCCGGTATCAACGGACCTATCCAGCCGGTGTTCAAGCCGGCCAGAAGTACCATGGCATAGTTCGCCAGAAGGAGATAATGTTTTCGATCGCTTCCGACGCTGTTGCTTTCGCTCATTTCAAATCCTTAGTCTTAAGGATATCGAGTGGTCGGCTTGTCCTCGGGCAGATGATTATCGAGAACCTCGTTATAGGGAGCTGCCGGAGAGATGCCTTCCGGCTTTACCGGCTCTTCCAGGCTATGAATCACCTCGGGCGGTTTCATGTTCTCTTTGACTTTTTCCGGCAGAGTCTTGGGTTTTGACGGATCCAGGCTGCTTGCTTCAGGTTCTGAAGAAGCATTTTCTCGACCGTCCTCATGTCCAGCTTCTTGTAGCTGGGCGGCGTCAAAGAGTGTGGCATCGTATTTGGTGCTGTTTATTGCGTTTTTAAGCTCTTTCAAAATTGCCATGGACTGATCGTAAATGTCATCAGGCACCGCAATGGTGACTGTTTTTTCTTTGCCGAGTTTGCCGCCGGTTACTTTAGCTTCTGGCTGATTGCTGCCGTTCAGACCCATCAGTGAAGCAAACAGATTGACCCATAATTTCTTTGTTTTTACTTGTAAGCCTTCCACATGATCAAGGCCGAACTTATCTTCCGGCAGGGCTTTGAAATTGAAGCTGACTATTTTGTCGAACTTGATTTTTTTGACCTTTTCAGAATTCAGATCCCTTTCCAGTTTGTCTGCCAGAGAGACCTCTATACGTGGAAATTCTGCGTTCTTGAAAACAGAGATTCGCTCTACTTTTGCGTCGGCGAAATAGCCCGAGACTCGGTCACCGAACTTGTGGAAATCGAGCTCTTTGTACCATTTTTTCAAGTTTTCCACGGCCTGGCTCAGGCCGCTGTCCTCGAGACCGAGCTTGCCATAGGCTGCAGCTGCTTCGCTCAGATAGTTTCGAGCTTCTTGAAACTGTTTTCTACCTGTATAACCAAGACCCAGCCTTTTCAGTGTGATCGCTTTCAGCCGCAGGGCATTCTCTGATTTTTCTGCGATATCAAGGGCTCTTGCGAATTTCGAAGTGGCAGAGCTAAATTTCTCTGCTTTGACCGCTTCGTCCCCCTGTTTAATTAAGTTGCGCCACTGTTTGGGCACCTGCTCGTCTTCCAGGACCTTGTCCTCTTCCAGAGGAAGTGTCGGCGTGGAGGCTTCGTCCGGTTTCTCTTCAGATTTTGTCTGATCGAAATTCTGGCGATGCTGAATCAGTTCGTCTGGAATTTCCAGGTTGTCGCCAGTTTTATGGATATGTTCAGGATGATCCGGAAGCTCGGGTGGGGCTCCGGGTGGCTTATTGGGGCTCAGTTCCGGCGGCAGCGACTGGGCAAGAACCGGAACCGAGGCGTAGGCGGTGGTTAAGATGGAAACAATTGATAAAGTGATAAGCTTGCGTTTCATCGGATCTCTTACAACAGGTAAAGTTCGGATAGAAAGTCTATTTTAGTACATCAATTCAAAGGACATTTTTTCATTGGACAAGTCCCTGGTCTCTGCCGAGGAGATAACGAAAAAAGAGATTGCCTCCTGGGCGATGTTCGATTTTGCTAATTCCAGCTATGTGACCGTGGTTTCGACCGCGGTTTTCAATGCTTATTTCGTAGGAGAGGTGGCGCGCTCCCTGGGAAGTGGAAAAGCTACTCTTTACCTGACTTCACTAATTGCGTTCTCTAATCTGCTGGTTGTACTCTCGGCTCCGGTTATAGGCGCTCTGGCGGATTTCACTGCGCGCAAAAAACGCTTGCTGCTCATAACCAGTATTCTGCTTGTCATCGCAACGATTCTTCTTGGTTTTGTTTCGCCCGGGGCGATCTGGTTCGGGCTTGTGGTCCTCGGAGTGGCCAATCTTATGTTCGGCACCGGTGAGGATCTTATTGCTGCCTTTCTGCCTGAGATAGCCAATCAGCACAACATGGGAAGAATCTCTGCCCTGGGTTGGGGCGTCGGCTATATCGGCGGCCTGGGTGTGCTGGCTGCCTGTCTTGCCTATATAAAATGGGCAGAGAGCCTTGGTCAGCAGTCCTATCAATATGTGCCGGTCACCATGTGGATCGTTGCCGCTGTCTTTACCCTGGCTTCCCTGCCGACCTTCTTATTTTTGAAAGAGAGGGCTGAGCCCCAGGTAGTGCCTGGTGGTGAGAGCTTTGTTTCTATAGGTTTCAAGCGTCTCAAAGAGACCTTTTTGAACCGGGGCGCTTACCGGGATATGTTCGTTTTTCTGGCGGCACTGTTGGCTTTTACCAGTGGCAGTACTACGGTTGCCGTGATGGCGGCCGTTTATGCCGAGCAGGTGATGGGCTTCAAAACAAGCGATACCGTATTGATGATCATGGTGGTCAACGTGGCTGGTGCGCTGGGCGCATTCGGCTTTGGCTTCATTCAAGACAGGCTGGGTTCGAAGAAAGCGGTGGCTCTATCTCTTATCATCTGGATAATCTCGGTCTCTCTGGTGATTGCTTCGGCTGAGAAAGCTTATTTCTGGGCTGGCGCGGTTTTGATGGGGTTGTCCATGGGTGGCAGTGCTTCTTGTGGGCGAGCACTTATCGGGCAGTTCGCTCCCCCTTCAAGAGCGGCAGAGTTTTTCGGGCTCTGGGGTCTGGCGGTCAAAGCGGCTGCCATTCTGGGACCGATGTCCTATGGGCTGTTTACTTATTTATCCGGTGGAGATTTCAGAATCGCCCTGTTCAGCACCATCGCATACTTTGTGATAGGCCTGGTGATTCTCTTTTTTGTAGATGAAAAACGAGGAATGGAAGCGGCCCGGTTGCAATAGATAGAAAGAGGCGGATGCCATTCGACACCCGCCCTTTCGTCCACAAAGTGGAAACTGCGATTGAAACTTACTTGTTTACTCAAGAACCCAGGGGGTGGCGTTCTCGTTGATGGTCCTGCCGGCATGGGGTGCCTTGGTGCCGTTATAGTTGATGGCATTCTGGACCTGATAGATCATATCGCTGCAGATATGACCGAGGGAGCCCAGGGCTACCATACAGAGGGCGGCTACGGCGCCGATGCCGATGGCATATTCGACCATGCTCTGACCTTGAGGGTTTCTTGTTTTGCTTCTTGCTCTACTCATCTTGGGAACTCCTGACTGAAAATGACTTTTTAAAACTGCTCGCGAAATATTCATCGGTTTATGTCGGAAGAATATATCACAAAAATGGAAACCGTTTTCATTTTCGTCAATTTATTCTGATTAAATTTTTTGCGAAGAGTTCTTGAAAACTATTTGAAGTTTTCACTGCCGAGAGCGCAAAGCCAGCCCCTCTCCTGGTTTTGAACGAGGACCACAGCTTTGAGATTCTCTTTTTTCCATTGTGGATTCAATATGACCTTAAAAATCCGGTTCAGAGGTCTTGCCGATTTGGTCAGATCTGCCAGATTCTGGCTTTCCATATAGCGAGCCACTGAAGTGTGCTTGAGGACTTTGGCTTGATTTTCTCCTCTTGTCACATGGGAGGTCAGGCCTGACTCGGTGATGATCAGCAGAACCGTGGTGCTTGCTGGTACAGGAGTGGTGGTGACTGCCGATACCAGGGCTTCCTGACCCTGGATCTTTATAGATACACGAATTGGAGTTTTGGAACGGGAGCGTGCTTTGCGAGCTGCCTCCATAATATGGTCGAAAGAGGAGCCATTTACTTCGCTCTCCCCGTCGATAACAGCCTGGGGGGTATAGACCCCTTTCTTGCCCATCTGGCGAGCGTAGTCATACTGTCTTTCGCTGAACTGCTTCTTCGAGAATGGATCTTTCCAGCCCAGATCGTTCCAGTAATCCACATGTTCAGAAACCGTCACAAGACTCGGATCCTCAGCTAATTTGGATAGCAGGCTGTCAGCCGGAGGGCAACTGGAGCAGCCTTCCGAGGTGAAAAGCTCGACCAGAACAGGCTCTTCTGCCGCCCGGGCAGTGTTCGATGCAGCAAGCAGCAGAAAACCGGCCACGGTAAGAGAGGTAAGAGAGGTTAGAAAGGTTAGTAGATTTGAGCGTTTTGATCTGGTCATTATTTCTTTTTGCTTCCTTGGTATTGCCTGTGGTGCAGTCTGAGAAATTTCGCCTGTATCTAAATCAGATTGTCTCGAAGATCGATAGTTGTCTGGTCTCGACCCTGGCTTCTTCCGGCTCTTCTTCTATAGATTGCTCTGAGTCCAATTCGCTATCTTTGATCAGGATACCGTCTTTTCTTATATGAATCATTTCCAGCCCCAGTTCAGCAAAGGCAGGTCCAAGTAAGCGATGGCGATGGCAGCCCCCGGGATTCTCTTCGCCACACATCAAGGTGAGCGGCTGTTCTCCGGCTAATTGAGCCACATAGGCGGCAGCTTCCTGGAAAGCTCTGGTTGAGGCGACTTTCTCATACATTACATGGCCTTCTTCGTCATAGAAGCTGTCATCATCGGGAATGCCTCCCAGCATATTGCCCTGGAATAGATAACGAAAGCCCGCTTCTGTCAGGGCTCTGTCCAACTCCCGTTTGTTGAAATAGGGGCAATACTTAGAGTAAGGCTGGGAGCGCACATCGACAACCGTTGTTATGCCAGCCTCTTTGAGCATGTCCATAAATCGGTCAAGACGCAGGTTGGAGTGTCCTATCGTATAAATTGTGTTCTCTGATACGGTCATCGGACAATTTTAACTCCAATGCTTTGATAATTCTGCCCGTCCGGCTGCGAATCCGGTTTGTCAAGCAGGACTTGGAATTAACGAGTTGGCCGGGTATCATATCCGTCTATATATAAAGGACGGTTCTCCATGAGAGATTATATCGACGTATTCATAAATGGTCGGGAGCACAAGCTCAAGGGCGAGGCTGTCTTTCAACCGATAACCGACTATTTGAGATACGACGCCAGTCTCTGCGGCACAAAAGTGGTCTGTGCCGAAGGCGATTGCGGCGCCTGCACGGTCATGCTCGGTCGCCTTGTGGAAGACGAAATAGAATACAAGCCTGTAAACGCTTGCATTCTATATGGCTATCAGGTCGATGCCTGCCATATCGTCACGGTGGAGGGTCTTAAAAAAGACGGTGCCCTCAATCGGGTTCAAGAGGCGATGGTGGAGTGCCATGGTGCCCAGTGCGGCTATTGCACCCCTGGCTTTATCATGGCGATGACTGCGATTTTTGACAAATGCTCTCAAGATTCCGGTAGTGCCTGTGCTGAAAGTTGTTCCGAAAAAATGGTTCGAGACGGGCTGGTGGGCAATCTCTGTCGTTGTACCGGTTATGAAGCGATAGTCAAAGCAGGGCTTGAGGTGGATGCCGCGGCTCTTGTCTCTTTTCGAGATCTGTTTCCAGAAGAAAATATGATCGAGCGATTTCGCGAACTAGCCGCTGTCAGAGCAGAGATAAAACACGATGGCAAGATGGCGATTCTGCCCTCGTCGCTTCCTGAGCTGGTAGAAGCACGCTCCGGATATCCGCAAGCTCGCATCGTCAGTGGTGGCACGGATTTATCGGTGCAACTCAATAAAGGTATGATCGAGATCGAGACGATGATCTCGATCTCTAATGTCGATGAACTAGATTATATTTCCGGTTCCGAAAAGGCCGGACGAGAAATTGTCGAGGTCGGCGGCAGAGTGTCCCTGGCAGAGCTGGAGAGCTATTTGCTCAAGCGTCATGGTGATCTAGACTATATTTTCTGGGTCTTCGGTTCTCCTCAGATAAGAAACTCCGGCACTCTTGTAGGCAACATTGCCAATGCCTCGCCCATCGCAGACACTCCGCCCTATCTATTTGTGATGGATGCCGAAATTATCGCTATTGGTCCGAAAGGTGAAAGATGCATCCCGATAACAGAGTTCTACTCCGGCTATAAGACCCTGACTCTTGCTAAAGACGAAGTGATAAAAGCGATTCGTTTTGCATTGCCCGGGCCCGCAGATATTTTAAAGCTCTACAAAATCTCTCGCAGGCAGCACCTGGATATCTCTGCTTTTACCGCAGCCATAAGGTTGAAGCGGGAAGGAGAGAAGATTGTCGAGGCAGCGGTCGCCTACGGTGGTGTGGCAGCCACTGTCTTGAGGATGAAAGAGGTGGAAGAGTTTTTGAAAGACAAGCCCTACAGCCTTGAAACCTTCGAAGAAGCCGGGCGGATTGCCGCCGATTCGATAAAACCGCTGTCTGATGTGCGCGGCTCTAGCCCCTACCGCAGTCAACTGGCGGAGAACATCATGGCTAAATTCTATTACGAAACCGCCCGGGAGGAAGAGCTGGCATGTCTGTAGTCGGTCGAGATCTGCCCCATGACTCTGCCCGGGGACATGTTTCTGGCGAGTCCATTTATATCGATGATATGCCGCCTTCCCGCGGTGAACTGCATGTAGGTTATTTAGGGTCTCCTTACGCCCACGGCAGAATACGGTCGCTGAATCTCGAAGCCGCTCGTAAAATAGAGGGCGTTGCCGGACTGTTCACCTGGAAAGATCTGGCCCATAATCGCATGGGGCCTATATTGCAGGATGAGATTCTTCTTGTTGAAGAAGTGGCGGAGTTTCTCGGTCAGCCGGTGGTGGTCATCGCCGCCGAATCACAAAAGGCTCTGGTTGAAGCTAAAGCAGCTATTGAGCTCGATATGGAAGAGCTCGAACCGGTGCTTACCATCTCTGAAGCTCGCCGCCGGGGTCAATTTATCGATCGAGAATATAGTATCGAATCCGGTGATATAGAGAGCGCGATGAAAAGTGCTCGCCATGTGATTCAGGGCACGGTTGTTATAGGCGGCGCCGATCACTTTTATCTAGAGTCCCAGGCTTGTATTGTCTATCCGGGTGAGTTCGATCAGCTCACCATTCATTCTTCTACCCAGGCACCGTCCGAGGTGCAGCACGTTGCCGCTCATTTGCTGGGGCTCAAGCAGAATCAGGTGGTGGTGGTCACCAAGCGCATGGGTGGAGGCTTTGGCGGTAAAGAGTGCCAGGCTACCCATCCTGCCGTTATGGCCGCTCTGGTGGCTCATAAGCTGAAGCGACCGGCCAGGCTGACCTATGTCAAAGATGACGATATGAAATACACCGGAAAACGTCATCCATACCAGAACGACTATGAAGTGGCCTTCGATGACAGCGGTCTGATTCATGGTCTGAAAGTCAATTTCTTCTCTGACGGTGGCGCCTATAACGACCTGTCTACAGCGGTTCTAGGGCGCTCTCTCACCCATGCCGAGAATGCTTATTACATTGCCAACACTCGCATCATCGGTCGCATTTGCAAAACCAATCTACCGCCCAATACCGCGTTTCGTGGATTCGGCGGTCCCCAGGGGGTGCTCACCATGGAGAGCATCGTCGAAGATATCGCAGCCTATCTCAAGCTCGATGCTTTTTCTGTCCGCAAGCGCAATCTTTATGGACTCGGTGAACGCAACAGTACACCCTATGGACAGATAGTCGAGAACAATACTCTGCCTCGTATTTTCGATGATCTGGAGAAGTCTTCGGACTATGCTGCGCGCCTTGAGGCTATTCGAGAGTTCAACGCGAACAGTCGAACCCATTTAAAAGGCATATCGATGACGCCGGTCAAGTTCGGGATCTCGTTCACCAATAAGTTTCTCAATCAAGCAAACGCGCTGGTCAATATCTATCTCGACGGTACCGTTCAGGTCTCTACCGGAGCCACCGAGATGGGCCAGGGAGTTAACACCAACATCAAAATGCTGGTTGCAGATGAGCTGTCTATCGATCCCGATACTGTCATTGTCATGGCTACCTCGACCGAGAAGAACAACAATACTTCGGCCACGGCAGCTTCTGCCGCCACCGATCTGAACGGCAGTGCTGCCGTCAACGCCTGTGTCAAGCTCAAGAAGCGTATGGCCGATGTCGCCGCCCGTCACTTTGCTGCTTCCGAAGTCGGAATCGGAGCCTATCCCGAGCAGATTGTCTTTGAGGAAGGCCAAGTCTTCGACAAACGCCGCCCCCAATCTAAAATCAGCTTTGTCGATCTGGTCGGTATGTCTTATAGAGAGAGAGTAAGTCTGGGAGAACGTGGATTCTATGCCACCAGAGGTATCGATTTTGACTGGAATCTGGGCAAGGGTTGTCCTTTTCTTTATTTCACCATGGGTGCCGCCGTATCCGAAGTCGAGATCGATAGATTCACCGGGGTCATGAAAGTCGACAGAATAGACATATTGATGGACGCCGGCCGTGCCATCAACCCCGGTATCAACCGAGGCCAGATCATCGGGGGCTTTGTCCAGGGTATGGGCTGGCTCACCAACGAAGAGCTTCTCTATACGGATAAGGGCGACTTACTTAACCACAGCCCCACCACTTATAAGATTCCGAACATCTATGATGTGCCTTCGGAACTGCATTGCAACACCATCGAGAACTACAATACGCCAAATGTTCGGGGTACCAAGGCGGTGGGTGAGCCTCCGCTTTTGCTTGCCATCTCGGTCTGGACCGCCGTCAAGCATGCGCTCTCTTTTGTCTCCGGCGACCGTTTGCCGTCCCTGACAGCGCCTGCCACCGGCGAAGAGATCCTCAACAGAATCAGCTCTTTTACCGGCAGAGAAAAAAATGGCAAGTGTGATAAAGATGGCGAAGAGAGCTTCCACAATCTTTCCGGCATGGTGATACCATCGACAAAACATGGCGCCCTCCGAGAGCTGAGCGCTTCTTGTGCCAGGGCAATCACCGGCACCAGCATAAAGCCTGTGGGTAAGAGCGAAAGAGAAGCAAGCAAATAGAAGGGACCTAAGAAAGTTGCGGGATTATCTGGAGAAGGTTTCCGAATTACTGGAGAGGAACATCCCTTTCGTTCAGGTGACAGTGGTCGAAACTTCGGGCTCTGTGCCGCAGAACGCGGGCAGTAGAATGCTGGTTACCCAGGAAGGATGGTTCTGGGGCACTGTCGGAGGCGGCAAGGTAGAGAAGCGCGCCATAGAAGAGGCGCAAAATCTCATATCCGGTCATCAAGAAGGTTGTGGACCGACCAGGACCCTGCTTGTATCCTGGAGCCTGAATCGCGACATCGGCATGACCTGCGGTGGTTCGGTGAAATTCTATTTCGAAGCCCAGAATCTTGGAGACTGGCATATTGCTGTTTTCGGTGCCGGTCATGTGGGCCAGGCTGTAGTAGAGCTTTTGAGCAAGCTCAATTGCCGTGTTACCTGTTTGGACAGTAGAGAAGACTGGCTCAATAGAATGCCTGATAGTCCGAATTTGAAAAAGCTACTGACCCCGGATCTTGCCTCTGCGGTGGCTTCTCTGCCCAAAGATTCTTTTGTTACCCTGGTGACCATGGGTCACGCCACAGACAGCCCGGTTCTGATAGAGATTTTGCGGGGCTGGCAGGAAAACCCCTTTCCCTATTTAGGTGTAATCGGCAGTAAAGCAAAAGCAATTCGTCTGAAACAAGATATCGAAGAAGCAGGGTTGCCTGAAGGTTTGAAAGACGTCTTTCGCTGTCCGATGGGTCTTGATCTGGGCAGCAATTCTCCAAAAGAGATCGCAATAAGTATCGTGGCGCAGTTGCTTGCGGTCAGAGACGGGAAGGAGATTTGATATGGGTCACAAAGATCCGGTATGCAATATGACCGTCGAACCGGAAAAGGCTGCTGGAGAGACAACATACAAAGAGATTACTTACTATTTTTGCAATTTGAGATGTCTTGAGAAATTCGAAGCCGATCCGGAAAGATATTTGCATCCGGTTATTGTCGAGGCTGGTCCAGACGATCTCGAAGCTATTTATACCTGCCCTATGCACCCGGAAGTCGAGCAGGTCGGACCCGGGTCCTGCCCCCTCTGCGGCATGGCGCTGGAGCCCCTTGAGCCGGGGCTGGAAGAAGACGACAGCGAGCTGCTGGATATGCAAAGGCGATTCTGGCTCAGTCTGGTCTTTTCGCTGCCGGTGTTTCTCCTTGCCATGACCAGCATGGTCGGCTCTGAAGAGACAGGGATGATTTCGCCTCAGTTGTCGCGCTGGCTGCAGTTCGGCCTGGCTACGCCGGTGGTCCTTTACTGTGCGGCTCCCTTTTTTGCCAGGGGCTATCAGTCTCTTTTGAATAGAGCCTTCAATATGTTCACACTGATCTCAATCGGTGTTGGTATCGCCTATGGTTACTCTGCCGTGGCCATGATTCTGCCCGGGCTGTTTCCCGAAGGGCATCTAGCATTGTCCGCGTCCGCTGGAAGCCACATATTTTATGGACCACATATTTATTTCGAGTCCGCTTCTATGATAGTCAGTCTGGTACTGCTAGGTCAGGTTCTGGAGTTGCGGGCTCGCAAAAGAACAGGTCAGGCTCTTAAGTCCTTAATGGCTCTGGCTCCTGATCAAGCAAGGCTTATTAAAGATGACGGAACCGAACTCGATATATCTATCGATATGGTAAAAGCCGGTGATCGCCTGAGAGTCAGACCGGGAGAGAAAATCCCGGTCGATGGAATTGTCCTGGATGGAAGAAGCAATGTCGACGAGTCTATGATCACCGGTGAGCCTGTTCCTGTGGAGAAGGCAGTGGGCGACAGGATAGTCGGTGGTACCATAAACGGCACCGGCAGCTTGATAATGAAAGCCGAGGCAGTGGGCAAAGCTACCGTGCTTGCCAGGATCGTGGCAATGGTCGCCAGCGCTCAGCGGTCGCGGGCACCGATTCAGAGTCTCGCTGATAAAGTCGCCGGCTATTTCGTGCCTGCTGTTCTGGCTACAAGTGTGCTGACTTTTTGGGTCTGGTTTCTGGTCGGTCCTGAGCCGAGGCTGGCTTTTGCGATATTGAATGCGGTGGCGGTTTTGATTATAGCCTGTCCCTGTGCCCTTGGACTTGCTACGCCGATGTCGGTCATGGTGGCCACCGGAAGAGGCGCTATGGCTGGAGTACTGGTCAAAGACGCCCGTTCTCTAGAGCGTATGACTGAGGTTGATGTCGTTATCGTCGACAAGACCGGCACCCTCACCGAAGGCAAACCTGCGGTGACGGATATGGAAACCTTTGGTGATACTGATCCGCAGCATGTTCTGCGCCTTGCCGCCGCTCTCGAGAGAGCATCGGAGCATCCCCTTGCCACTGCGGTTCTTGCCTATGCCCGGGAGCAAAAGGCGGAAGAGTCTGGTCCTGAGAATGTCGATGATTTTGTCTCTGTTCCAGGTAAGGGTGTGATCGCTACTCTCAAAGATAGTAAAGTGGCCCTGGGCAACGAACGCATGATGGAAGATGCCGGGGTGCAAGGGGTCGACAGCGGTCCTGCTGCCCAGGCCGTCGCCCGTCTGCGCGCAGAGGGCAAGACCGTCATTTTTGTGGCGGAAGACAGCAAGCTTGTGGGGCTGCTTGCCGTTTTCGATCCTATAAAAGCTTCTACTAAAGCCGCCCTCGATGATCTGATGCTGCTTGGGATAAAAGTGGTGATGGTAACAGGCGACACCCGAAAAACTGCCGAAGCTGTAGCTGCTGCCTTAAATATCGAAGCGGTGGAAGCAGATGTTTTGCCTGAAGAGAAAGGTAATATCGTCAAGCGCTATCAGGATGGTGGTCATGTGGTGGCCATGGCCGGCGATGGTATCAATGATGCTCCGGCACTGGCTCTGGCCGATGTGGGAATAGCGATGGGCACCGGTGTCGATGTTGCTATCGAGAGTGCCGAAGTCGTGCTGGTCAAAGGAGATTTGAGAGGCATTGCCCGGGCAAGACGCCTGAGTGAGGCGATGATGAGCAATATCAAACAGAATCTGTTTTTCGCTTTTATTTATAACGGTCTTGGCGTACCGGTGGCGGCCGGGGTGTTGTATCCGTTCTGCAATATACTCTTGAGTCCGATGATTGCCGGAGCCGCCATGAGTTTCAGCTCTTTTTGCGTAATCGCCAATTCGCTACGCTTAAAAAGGCTGAAATTGTAAGTGGTGCTGAATACTCTAGAAAACTAGTATGATACTCTGGTCGGACTTGATTTGATGGGATGAGATGAGGATTTATGGTGGTTCAGGACTTACTTGAGAGAACCAGGCTCCTTCAAGAAGAGATAACCGAGTGGCGGCGCGCCTTGCATGCCATTCCAGAGCCCGGCTTTGCCGAGCATAAGACGGCGGATTTTCTGGCGGAGAAGCTTCACTCTTTCGGTTACCAGATCAAACGCGGAGTGGCTAGAACCGGCGTTGTAGCAGAGCTTGGAGAAGGCCGGCCAAGAATCGGCATTCGATCTGAAATAGACGGCTATCCGGTGCAAGAGAACCTCAATCTTGCCTTTGCCTCGCGCAATCAAGGTCTGATGCATGCCTGCGGTCACGACGCCAATATGGCTTGTGTGATGGGAGCCGCCAAATTGCTGGCGGAGTCCGGCGCTCTGGATGGCTCTATCAAGATTTTGATGCAGCCTTCTTCTGAATCTATATCAGAAGAAGACAACAAATCAGGCTCTAACAAGTTTGTCGAAGAGGGCGTCCTCGATGATCTGGATTATCTGATCAGCTTCCATGTCGATGCCACTATTATCAGTGGCAATGCCGGGGTGCTCAGCAATCGCGGCGACGAGCGCAGCGAGTCTTTTTCAATCATGGTCGATGGCGGTGCCGGTCAGGCCATGGCCATAGCCTCTGAGATCGTGGTCAATTTATTTGAAAGTACAAAAGACCAGACTACCTTCAAAGAGCTTCTGGAAGTGGATTCAATTCAGCGTCAGAGCCCGGAGCGTGCCCTGGTGAGAGGGCGATTCACCAACCTGGGTCGGGATACCCACAAGTTCTTCGACAACGCGCTCAAAGCTTCCTGTCAGGCTGCTACGCAGTCCTGTGGTCATTTCGAGCTTAGTTATGACAATGAACAGGCGCTATTTCTGAACTGCGATACGGTAGTCAAAGTGGTGGAGCAAGAGGTGGTTAGCCTTCTGGGCGAAGACCGGTGCAAAGTGGTGCAGCGCAAAGCCTGGAGCGATGACTTCTTTCCCTATTCTTCGAGGGTGCCTTCGGCTCTGCTGTTCCTGGGTGTTGGTCTGCCTTCCACCCCGAGAATATTACACACCGCCAGTTTTGATGTGGACGAGTCGGTGCTTCACATGGGTACAGCTCTTATCTATCAATCGGTTCTGTCTCTTCTTCAAGACCGGCCCGATTTCCAGAATTAAAGAGTAAAAGAAGGAAGCGACCAGCGCTTCCTTCTTTTGTTTGTCATATGAGCATTCTCGGGGAGTGGAAAAACTTTCGTTTTGCTTTGATCTCTGAACGCTTACTGTGATGGCTGCAAGTTCAGGTAGATCATGTAGACATAAGCGATAAGATAAATTATTGCCAGCGCAATGCTAGCCGGAGTAACCAAATCAATCATGGCTGTGCCCTCCTGGGGAGCGAATTTGATCTCTTTCAACTTACGACAGGGTAAAGCCCCAGGGAAAGGGAATTTTCGCGATTTAAGCCAAAGCCGCTTATAACTTGCAATCCGCTTTCATGCGGGTTTACAGGCAAAATTGGCTAAAACGTCATGAATAGAGGGATACAGCCATTGAAAGCCCGGTGAAACTTTCGGCTTAACAGTTAGCATGAACTTCGCGAACCGGGCGGGATATCGCTCTAATAGCGGCTTTTGCTCTGTTTTGGAGGTGAATTCGCTTCTGGTGATTGTCATTAGAGGTCTTTCGGCTCTAGTTTCGAACTATAGTTCTTCATTTCATTTGCCCGGAGAAAGCGCTGTAACTCTAACGAAATGACGAAATCCGAACCCGGTCGACCTGCCTTAATCGAGGCGTAGATTCTACTCGACCTGGCTCTTTGCTGAATCAACCACAATAATTCAGGAGACAGATCATGAACCGTAAAAGCATGATAGAAAAACTGATAGAGGCAATAGCAGAGCGTGAACTTACCAGAGAAAACCTGAGCGAAGAAGCTAAGCTCGCTTTTGGAAAATGGGCGGTGGAGCAGTCTATACAAGCCAGGATGGCAGCCAAGCTCGAGAAGAATGACGAACTCTTCTTCGCAGCCGAGGCGCTTACCTCGGCGGCTGTAGCTCTTCTGACCATAGACCCGGACAAAATCAAAGAGGTCTTCGGCAAGAAAACAAAGTAATCTTTGTTTTGGAAATCAGGACTTCCCACTTTTCTGTAAAGAGTGGCATGGGGCAGATTGCTCTCTCTCTGCCACTCTTTCTTTCTTTCTTTCTTTCTTTCGCGCGGAATATCTCTCGAGTGCTGCCTGTCTATTGAACGCTGCCTATGCTGATGCAACTCTAGAGTTGCAATGTCAGTTTCGGCTGCTCCTTTGCCAATACCCGCAATGCCTTACCAGTACATGGTTTATGAAGGTGACAATGATGCTCGATCAAATTTATCTGGCAACTTCTTTGTTGCCAGAATCTAGGCGGCTTTGAGGAGACATCTGGCATGACTTTCAGTGTTGGCGAAAACACACAGTCGCTCGGGCTTCTGGGGTTTAGGATCAATCTGCCACCGCAGGCATAGACTAGTTCTTTGCAGTCTCTTTGCGAAGTTCGGACATGAGCATACCGCGGTTGCCCCAGTTGTCCGGGTTGATCTCTTCAATGACCACGTGGGTGTTCTCAGGGTTTTTGTTGAGTACTCTTTGAAGCGTGCCGGTAATCTCTTCGATTATCTGAGCTTTTTGCTCCCTGGTAGCGCCACTTTCAAGCAGTTTGACATTAACAAAAGGCATAGTTCTTTTCTCCTTGCGCCCTTACTCTAATTTCAAAAGGCGGTCTGAACCGGTTCATTTTATCCTAATCTCGCCAGTCTTTTTGTTCTTGAAATACTATCAGTAATAGTAGCATGCCGTGAAAAAGTTTTGGATTTCAGGGTCTAAGAGCCTGAAATCCAGTATCTTCTGTTGCCGCTTTTCAGCTATCGGCTGTCATATCTAGAGGGAGGCTAAGCAAACGGGTCAGCTACATATTCAATCGTACGAGTTAATCAGTGCGGCAAACGAGCTTCGCATCTTGAACACTTCGCCGCGGAGCTTCTCTACAATGCTTCCCAAACTTTCGATGTCGTTCCGGGCGGCCGCGAACTCAGGCCTGGTCATAAGATCGTCCAGCACCTCCGGATAAGCATCAGAGACGATAACCCGGATATCTCTCTCGTTCATCTCTTGCAGGCTAGCCGCTTTCTCCAGCTCTTCTTCCGCCAGCAAGAGTGAATCCATCGCTCGCTTGAGGAGCGCTGATCGAACTGTGGGTGACTCGGTCAGGTCTGCTGCCCGTTTCTTCTCCCTGCACATCTCAGATGAAATCTTGCGTTGGAGAGCCTTGTGTGCAGCTCTCTCATGGACTCAGGCATGGTGCGGATGCCGGTTACTGCAAAAAGCTCCCATTCGCTGTACGGGGCTGTGATTGCGATTCCGGCCTTCTCTTCTTCTTTTTGAAAAGTCGGACCTGCAAAGCAGGGGATCCTAAGAAGGCGAAAAGCATCGCTACGAAGAAGAGGAAGGCGATTTTGGCGAGTTTTGTTCTGTTGTCGGTCATGGTTCACTCTTTGATTGAGTTGGTTGACGTTGACAACAAACAAAGCCTTTGTTTCTCTACCAGGTAATCACTGTTACTGAGCTAATACTCGTATCCTGGCGTTGTCTGTTTCGAAGATGGTTGAATCAGCAGCCTCGGCCCCTGATTCGAGGATGCTCTCAGGAGCACCATGATGTGAGCCCGATACCCTTACATCAGGGTGCGGTTGCCCCGGTGGGTGGTCTCCGGCGCTTCCAGAACCTGGGTTCCGGCGGCACAGTTGACCCGGGAGCCTTTGCTCGCGATGATGGTCGAGCCCGCTTCGGCGTCGACGCTGGAGCCAGGCAGGGCATAGACCTTCGAGCCGGCACGGGCGGTGACCCGGCTGCCTGCTTTGGCGTGCACCTCGGCGCCTTCGAAGGCGACGACCTTCGAGTTGCTGTCGGCGTGAACCACGGCACCGTTGCCCGCGGCTACCTTGGAAGCGGCCAGGGCGAGGATGGTGCAGGGGCGGTCGCCGATCACTTCCGAGCCGAGCATGGCCGAGACGATGGCGTTTTCGCCTGCCCGGGCGCGCTGACCCATGAAGATAAAGGCGGTGTCGCCGTCGGCGGTGAGTGGGAAGCTTTCGATGTTCGGGGGAACAAGGACTGCTTCGGACATGATGTAATCCTCCTGGGATTTGGGGGTAAGACCAGTCTGCAGCCGGTCAGAATCACTGGAACGAGGGCTTTAGAAAGGCTGGCTTTCTAAAGCCCTCGCAGCAATCACAAGAAATCCCAGTTCTTGCGGTAGGCTCGCAGACAAAGGAAGGCAGCGGCGATGATCATGCCGACGCCGGTTACTGCGTAGGCGGCGCCGTATTCGATGCCGAGCAGATGCTGGGGAAAGAGCGCCAGGGGGATGCATATTGCGGCACCAGCCAGAAAGAGGCAGCAGACGCCGAGCAACATCAAGCAGGGGAACCAGACATGATTTGCGAAGTCGAACTTTGACCAGGCAGATTCTGTGCGACGGGTCAATTTGAAGTCCTTTTCTTTTTTCAGAACATCAGAATAGCGATGTGAAGCTAGAACAGAAGCACCTTTTCGATGGTAGAACTTGCAGCAAGCGGCTTCGGTCTGCCGGCGCCATGCACGCGGTGGAAAGAAGACAAGACTTGCAGGGATGAATATCCTGGAGATTTAGAACCAACGAAAAGGGAAGACAGATGTCAAGAAATTTCTATCAAAAACAGAGATAGATCTGGAAAGAAGAAATGTAAAAGACAGAGATTTACTCTTCTTCAAAACCTGATTTCAGAATCAGCGATAGATCCTGGGAACACCATAGGGTTGGTAATAGAGCGGTGTGTTCAGGGCTTGCTGCGCTCTATTCTTAATGGTCACCGCATCGTTGAGCTGGTTAGTGCAGCTTTCGACCTCATTTTTATAAGGCTCCAGTATTTTATCCAGAATTTGCTTAGAGGCATCTTTGCGCTGGTCGAATTTCTGTTCTGTTTCGCCATAGGCGCGAAATGCCGGAACCAGTGAGTTAGACCTCGCCTGGGCCTGGCTCAACTCTCTTTTGGCTTCATCGACATTAGACTGGGCTTGCTCGATAGCCTGGAAAGCCCCGGCATAGACGTAATTTGCTTGTTGAGACATCGGCCAGGCCATAAATTGATTTGGGCTGGGACCGGGTCGGCTGTGCTTGGTCACCGGTTTGAGCTGCCGTTTTATAGAGCGTAGCTTTTCTTGATCTACCAAAAGCTCGGGCTCTGAGCCGGAACTAGAGCCGGCTCCGGATCCGTTCACAGAATCAAACGAAGCGGCCGGGCTTCTCTGCATGGTGGTGTCTGCACTTTTGCGAACCAGGCTGGCTATTTGAGTTCTAAGAGTTTCTGATTCTTTGATTCTTGTTTTGTAGTAATGCAGGGTCTGCATCGAGTTATGACCCACTTCACTATGGGGCGAAATGCTATAAGCCTGGGCAAAAGCTATCATCGCTTCGTCGATGCGATTCTCTTTGAGAAGGGAGCTTGCCAGCCAGTAGTAGGCGCTGGCGTTGGAGCGATAGGCGCCGTTCACCGCCCGGCGCAGATAGCCCGAAGCTGTTTTATAGTCGCCCTTCTTGAAGTAGGTCACCCCGGCTTCGAAAGTGTTTTGATACTCTCGGGTGACAGCCTGGGCGCTGGCAGGAGCTTCAGAGGATAATGCCAGCATCGTCATAAATGCCGCCGAAGCCGAAATCAAGAAGGCTGGGCTTGATTTTGCTGACACTGTCCTTACCTGTGATAATTACTTTGAAGGACCATTAAATCATCTTTGTCCAATCGACGGCAACTCTAATAGAATATATGCTTCTCGCAATTACCGGTGATGCAGAAGCTCAAGTCGTGAAGAAGAAAAAGAAAAGTACCAGCAGTAAAAGTAAGAAAAAGAAGCAAAAGCTGAGTCCCAGGCAGCAGCGTTTTATGGTGCTTGGCCTGCTTGGGCTGGCGATTATTCTCTGTCTCTATTTTTTCTTCTCGCCGCTTTCTATGGTGAACAGTCAACTCTTTCATCCGACAAAAGCCGCCAGTTATCCGGATATCCCCGATGATTTATTAGGGGCGAAGCGCGAAGATGTCTCTTTCAAGACCCCTGCCGGCGTCAAGCTGCACGGTATTCTTTTCGAGATGCCCGGTGCAAAATATACCTTTTTACTCAACCACGGCCAGGGCGGCAACCTGTCTACCCATATGGGTCTTGTCAAAACTGTTCTCTTGAACGGACAGTCGATTTTGACTTATGACTATGAAGGCTATGGTATCAGTGACGGTGTGCCTTCTGTAGCCGGTCTGGTAGAAGATGGAGCGGCGCCTTTGATTTCTTGACCAATGAAAAAGGTATAAAACCGGACAGGATTGTGCTCTATGGGGCATCCCTGGGCAGTGGTGTCGCCGGAACGGTCGCCATGATCAAGCCCCCGGCGGGGTTGATGTTGGTCTGTCCTTATACATCCCTAAAAAGACTGGCGCGGGAGACTCTGCCTTATCTCAATCTCTATCCTGATTTTTTGTTTCCTCAACCTGATATCGGCTCTGAGACTTTTCTACATTACAATGCGGTTACTCCGGTGATGATTGTTCATGGTGTCGAAGACAGAATAATCAGTGTTCAACATTCCAAAGATCTCAATGCGATAAGACCCTACAAGACCACTCTGGTTCTAGAGAAGGACAAACATCACGGAGATTTCTCTACGCCTGTATTGGCAAAGCATGTCTGTGAATTCCTCAACATCCTCAATGGTGGCAAATACGAAACCAGAGAATGTCAGGAAGAGGTTATAAAAATCCACTGAGTTGGTCAGAGACCTAGAACCAGCCTGAAAAGATCTCTGCTTTCTCGCCGTCTTCGATATCTTCTTTGAGGATATTGATGTCGGACTCTCCTGGATAGAAATCTTCTTCCATGGCTCTGTCTTTGTACCATTCGCCTTCCCAGATCAGACCATTATTGGCTCTTGCCAGAGCGACAGAAAACATGGCGGAGAAATAATAGGTCCCGAAAGTGTCATAGTTGTCGGTGATCAACAGATCTTTCTTGCAGAGCTTCAAGCGCTCTGCGATTTCTCGGTCACCGCCATCCTGTACAAGATGAAAAGGAATCGGTCGCCGGTCTCCTTTTGCCTTCTGGGGCAGCAAGCCAAAGAGGTTTTTGAGCTGTTTTTTGCTTCCATTGACCGCCTGGTCGAAATCGAAGTTGTGCACTTCCAGATTGAAGCCACTGACAATGGTGTCGTCAGGA
Organism: Candidatus Obscuribacterales bacterium; assembly: GCA_020634035.1. Classification (GTDB taxonomy): domain Bacteria; phylum Cyanobacteriota; class Vampirovibrionia; order Obscuribacterales; family Obscuribacteraceae; genus RI-106. The sequence goes on from JACKCM010000001.1 coordinate 816,416, forward strand.
TAGGGCCAGAGGGGTTCTTTTTCGACCTTCGCCGAAACCAGTATTTTCTCTTTCCATGGTGGTCTCTGGAAGATGTTGAGATGGGGGTTCATCTCCAGGGTGACGCCTTTTTTCTTCAGCCAGTCACGGGCTTTATTGATCTCGTTTTTGGTTAAGTCGGGCAGGAAGACTCGGTAGTCGTACATGGTAATGTGGGCTTGTTTTCATAGAGTTGTTAGTGAAAACGTAAGCTTATTACCAATGCCGACCGATTGCAAGCATTATCAAGATAGCAGTATCTCTCGGGTTTTGCGGTCGCCGAGCTTCCAGATGGCACTGTCGGTGATGATATGGAAAATATTCAGGATCGCAAAAATTATTGCTCCGCATTGCAGAACGGTAAAGCCAAGATTATCTACCAGACCGGGAATGCCATGGTAAAAAAGGAGCGACAGCATCAGTGATAAAGCCAGAAATTTCAAGGCTGGTCCTTTGAGCAGAATTCCTGCTCCGGGTTTACTGGCTTCAACGCCATTTTCGTTTGATTCCCGGGCATATTTGGCCGCTGCAATCATCAAATACTGGGTGCCGTGAAAGAAGGCCGAAACATAGAGCCAGTAGATGCCTGTGGCGGCAGGACCCATGGTAAAAGCCAGGGCTCCGGTGAGCAAGGTGAGCTGGGCCGGAATCGGAATCGGAGCAGAATAAGCATCTGAATCTGTTTCTGAAGTCTTGCGGAGGCTGCGCCAGACGACTACTCCTGCCAGGGTTAGCACCGATACTAACAAAACCTTTTCGCTGGTGTCGCAGAAGACCTCAGGCAGAGGACCCCAGAAAGGGATCTCCACATTGAGCAGGCTGTTGCCGCTCCACTGTCGATAGGTCAACTGTTTGAATATGGCGTACCAGGCGACGCTCTGGGTGAAGAATCGGATGCTTATTCTCTCTAGTTGTCCGAGCTTACAGGACCTTTTCATGCAGTAGAGAAGGGCGATACCATAGCTCTGATTCATAAAGTGATGCGGTACAAGCAGTAGATAGATTTTGATATAAATCGGTGCCGAACCCGGTATCACCAGCCCGAAGAGAATCAGAGCGATGCCTATAAATGCCAACCCGAAGGTATAGTTGTGAAAAAGCCGTCTGGTGGCTCTTGTTCTGTAGACTGTCAGAATGGTCGAAGCCGTATGGCTCTCGGCAAATATCAGAGCACCCACGGCAGATACTGCCAGAAGGGTCTCGGAGCCTTCGCCTTTCAAGAAAAAATAGTGAAAGAAGAAAAACAACCAGACCAGTCCACCGAAACTAAATATAGTATCAAGCACCGGGTTCAGAATCCAGGGATTGACAGTGGCTCGACTCTGCGGGGCAGGTTCTAGTGGCTGGCTGAATGTGGTTATGCTCGCTGTCATTTTTCTGATTTAACTAAAAATATTGGAGGTTCCCCAGAGAAATCCGGTGGTCATGAGCACTATCACCGCCACGCCGCCATAGATCCATAAAGCGTTTTTCTTGTTCTTTCTCAGATTCCGGAAGGCGCCCAGCACCGAAGAAGCTGCAAATGCCAGGATAAGAACAGGTATGAAAGCGCTCTGGTGTTTGTCAGTCGGTCCAAGAGCAGTGGCATCGAGGGCGGGTGGTCCGATGGTACCGTTTGTTGTTCCCGATAGCATAGGAGCAGCGTCTTCGCCCTGGGGTCCGATGCCGCCACAGGAAGCACCCTGCAAAATTGGACTCTCTGAGACAGGCTCTGGCGAGACCACAATGGTCGGTGTCATCTCCGGTTTGACCACAGGCTGCTTGGCGCCAGATGCAGGCGGGTTGGTCAGAATAAGCAGGGTGAGAAAGAGTGTTAGTGTGACGATATGCCAGGTTTTGATCATCGGCCGGCCTCGAGTTTTTTTGAAGAGTATTTTTCTATGTTAGGCTCCCGGCGCTGACCTTTTGAGAGGAGAGCCACCGGAATCTCTTCAGGGTTTTTCCTGGATTTTCTGGGCAAATAGTAGAAGTGTCAGGCAAAAAAAGGATATTAATTTGAGCGACAACAGCGACTATCAAAATGACGAAAACTTCCAGAATCAGTGGTTTAAGCACGATCTGACGCCTCCCCCGGGTAAGAAAGTTATCTCTCCTGTGCAGCAGAATATCGAGAACATCAAAAAGTATGCTTACGATGCCTTTGATAAACTCGATACCAACGGCAACGGATTTATAGAGCGAGACGAGCTGCTGGCGGCTTTCGAGGACCCGGCCGTGCCCATGAAGGACAAGTCTTATATCATGTTCCTGCTCAACAACCAGAAAGAGATAGCCGATGCCGCGGTCGAAGGTTCCGGAGCCCAGGAAGATGGAATCTCTCGGGTGGACCTCGAGATGTACTTTCGCCTTGTCCTGAGCCGACTGGGTTATTAACTAGAGCAAAGTTCAGATAGCAAATTCGAGCAGGTTCAAGCCGGCTATAATCAGGCAGCTGACAGCGATCATGCCGCATTGCAGGGCAGTTAGACGTTCTTTGTAGAGCAGATAAGCGATTATCGCGGCAGCTACGGTGCTGACGCTGAGTACCGCAGAGACTATGGCTATAGAGCCCATTTGAGAAGCCACCGCGAAGCCGTAGGTGCCGATAACCGTAGGCGAGCTATAGAGGGCGATTTTGCCGAAAGAGAGCCTGCTTATCGAAGCCAGACCATGTTCTTTGCCTTTGAACAGCCTTCTGCCCCAGGCGAGAAGAACACCGATAAGTCCGATAGTGAATTCCCATTCGAAGGCAAGCACCAGGGGATTGCATTCTCTTGCTACTGTTCCTATAAGGCTCATCGACCAGCCGATGAAGACTCCGAAGCCCATGGTGAAAGCGATGCCGGCATAGGTGGCGGCTGGATTGGCGTTTCTGGCCGGGTCTTTGCCGGAGCTGCCAGAAGAGGAAGATGAAGTACAGAGAATAGAGACACAGACTAGTAATGCGGCGATGAAGCCGAGCTGATAAGCATTGAGCGCTTCGTGCAGAAGAAGAATGGCGAAGCCGATGGCGGTGATGGTGCGGAAGCTTTCTGAAAGCGCCCAGGCTACTCCCACAGGCAGGCTTTTGTAAGAGTTGGCCACCAGCCAGTTGCCCAGGGCGGCAAGCACGGCACAGAGCAGGATATGACCGAAGAATGAGCTTGTTTTGTAGAACTGTTCCACCGGAACGAAGGCAAGCAGGGGCAGCATGACCAGACCCAGAGCCAGACCGCGATAGGAGATTGCCGAAAGAGGGTCCATCTTGCGATAGAAGGACGCCATCAATGTTCCTTGCAGGGCGTAAGCGGACGCCGCCACAACAGCGATAAAAATATACATGATCTCAATGCTCCGGCTTTATACATACCTTCAAATGTGGGGGCAAATCTGCCAGAATTTTCCAATCTCACTTCAGGAGCATATCTTCCAAGATGGAGCTATTTTTATTCGGGGTCCTCGTATCGGTCGTAACCATTGCCCTGGCAGTAGGTGGGCTGTTTTTAGCCAGAAAAATCACCCATGCTGACACTCTGAAAGAGCATAATCAGGTAGCCGATCCGATGCTTCAGGTGATTGGCACGCTCTACGCGGTTCTTCTGGGGCTTCTTGTGGTTCAGTCGATGGAAACTTTTCAAAAGGCGCGTTTAAATGTCGAGTCCGAGGCAGTCGCCCTTGCCGACACCTTTCGCCTGTCGACCGCCCTGCCGCCCAAGCTTCGAGATTCGCTCCAGCAGTCCTGTCTCGATTATGCTAAAGCCGTGGTGGATGAAGAATGGGAGGATATGCAGCGAGAAGAGACTTGCGATCGTGCCTGGGAATCGATAGACAAAATGTGGTGGGATATTATCTCTTATGAGCCGACCTCTGTAAGAGAGCAGTATGTGTATCCTGAGCTCCTCGCTGCCGCCAAGTCTCTGAATGATCACAGACGCAGCCGTCTGGTCACCAGTCGTACCTGGGTGTCCCGATACTCTGGGTGGTGCTTATTACCGGAGCCATATCGGTAATCACTTTTACCTATTCCTTCGGAATAAATAGCATGAAAGCCCAGATCTTCATGACTTCGCTGGTGGCTCTGACACTCTCGTTAAACATCTATCTCTGGTCTATTTACAACAATCCCTTTTATGGACTGCTCAGGGTCGAGCCCGAGGCTTTTAATATGGATCTCGAACACTTCGAGTTTTACCGGCAAAATCCGGACGATATGCGCTGGAACAAAGGCATGCCCGATCAGAAACCCGGCTCGGTCAAGAAATCCGCTCCTGCAAAGAGGGATTTGCAGAAGCATGAAAAGCAGGAGAAGCTTGAGAGCGCTGACCGAGAAGATAGAAAGCGGTGGAAGACTGGGACGGTAAAGTGGTCGAGAAGACCCCATGGATGACGGTGCCGAGCCTCAGGAATTCGAAAGTACCGGGTCATCTAAAGCTCTTACCGACAAAGATGAGAAGTAAAAATAGTCGGGACTCTCAATAGAAAGTCCCGAACTCTAATTGGTTTATCACTCCAATATCTGGTATCTAGAGTCTATTTCTTGCCTTCTGCGATGGCCAGGTGCAGGTTGTGGTGCACTGCTGTCACATCTTTTTCCATGGCTACTCTATCTTCATCACTGTAGCTTTTGGCGGATTGCAGTTCCTTTTCTTTGCCGTCGAGGCGCTTGTAGTCTTCCATGAATTTGGAAGCCTGTTCGGATGTAATCCAGCCTTCGGACTGTGCTTTTTCGGTTTGATTCTTGATGTGATCAACGCGCTGTCTGAACTTGGTGATGTTCGGAGCAGGGGTGTAGGTCACCGGGGTATCCAGAGCGCCGGCGAATGCCGCTGATCCCATGGTTACTGCCATGGTGGCAGCCATTAGTACATTTTGCAGTTTCAATTTCAAAACAACTTCTCCTTCTTTCATTCTGAATAGCTGGGTTGTTGACAGCATCACTGTGATCTTCGTGAAAAGCCTGCATGATACCAGAGATGGTCCATATTTGTTAGCGGGGTCTAATTTTGCTTCTTTGCTACAGGGATAAAGGAAATTTCCTTAAGGTGAATTCTTGCCCGCCCCCCTTGAACCATGCGTGGCCCGGAGGATAGCTCCGTATGGATCACACTTGCTTCGAAAAGTCAAAAATCTAAAGATTGATGGGCGTGCTCCCTTAACAACTATAGATATAGCTTATTCTTATAGGCGTTCTGTGATCAGCTCGAGACAGGGGTTTCGAGTAACCAATTCAAGGGGAAAAGCTATGACATCCACGATGGCTAGAGTAGACAAATACTCTGCGGCTTCAAATTATCCAACCAAGAATAAGAAGCTAATCGAATGGGTCGAGAAGGCAGTCGCTCTCTGCAAGCCCGATCAGGTCTATTGGTGCAATGGTACTGAAGAGGAATATGACAAACTCTGTGCTGAGCTCGTTGATCAAGGCACCCTGATCAAGCTCAATCCTGAGAAGCGTCCGAACAGCTATCTGGCTCGTTCAAACCAATCGGATGTTGCCAGAGTCGAAGACAAAACTTTTGTCTGCACCGAAGCAGAAATCGATGCCGGTCCGAACAACAACTGGATGGCACCAGCCGAGATGCAGTCGAAACTAAACCAGCTTTTTGATGGTTGTATGAAAGGGCGCACCATGTATGTCGTGCCTTTCAGCATGGGTCCTTATGGCTCCAGACTTTCTCATATCGGAGTAGAGATCACAGACTCTGCCTATGTTGCAGTCAGCATGAAAGTGATGACCCGCATGGGGCAGCAAGCTCTCGATACCCTGGGAGTCGATGGTCAGTTCGTACCCTGCATGCACACAGTAGGCATGCCGCTCGCCGAAGGTCAAAAGGACGTAGCCTGGCCCTGCAACGACGAAGAAAAATATATCGTTCATTTCCCCGAAACCAGAGAGATCTGGTCCTATGGCTCCGGATATGGTGGCAACGCCCTGCTCGGCAAAAAGTGCTTCGCTCTCAGAATCGCTTCCAATATCGCCAGAGACGAAGGCTGGCTGGCTGAGCACATGCTCATCCTCGGTATCGAATCTCCCCAGGGCGAGAAGAAGTATGTCGCAGCCGCTTTCCCCAGTGCTTGCGGCAAAACCAACCTGGCGATGATGATTCCTCCTTCTTCTATGAAAGGCTGGAAAGTCACCACTGTCGGTGACGATATCGCCTGGATCAAGCCCGGTCAAGACGGCAAGCTCTATGCTATCAACCCCGAATACGGCTATTTTGGCGTCGCTCCCGGAACTTCCGACAAGACCAACCCCAATGCCATGAAAACCCTGGCGAAGAACTGCATCTTCACCAATGTGGCTCTCACCCCCGATGGCGATGTCTGGTGGGAAGGCATGACCAAAGAAGCTCCTGCCAAACTCATCGACTGGACCGGTCAAGAGTGGACCCCGGATTGCGGCAGAGACGCAGCCCATGCCAATGCTCGCTTCACCGCTCCTGCTGCCCAGTGTCCTTCTCTCGATGAGAAATGGGAAGACGTAGAAGGTGTTCCGATAAGCGCTTTCATCTTCGGTGGTCGCCGCGCCAACACGGTGCCCCTGGTGGTCGAATCCACCGACTGGGAAACCGGCGTCTATATGGCTTCTACCATGGGCTCCGAGACCACCGCTGCTGCCGTCGGCGCAGTCGGTCAGGTGCGCAGAGATCCTTTTGCGATGAAGCCTTTCTGCGGATACAACATGGGCGACTATTTCGATCACTGGCTCTCTATCAATGACAAAGTCACCCAGTCTCCCAAGATCTACTGCGTCAACTGGTTCAGAACCAACGAAGACGGCAAGTTCGCCTGGCCCGGATTCGGTGAGAACATGCGGGTTCTCAAATGGATCTTCGAAAGAGTCAGCGGTAAAGCCGAAGCGGTCGAAACCAAGCTGGGTAAATCGCCCCGTTTCGAAGATCTCGATTGGACCGGATTGGAGTTCTCGAAAGAGGAGTTCGACTGTGTCATGACCGTCTGCGACAAAGAGTGGCAGACCGAGATTCTCTCTCATGAAGAGCACTTCGAAATGCTCGGTGAGAGGCTTCCCGAGGGTCTTGTCGAGAAGAAAGAAGCTTTCAGCAAGTCTTTCAAGAAGTAACTGCTGGAAAGTCGATAAGAACATTCAAGACGCCGGGGCCAATGGTCCCGGCGTTTTCTTATGCCAGTTGAGAGTAGCTTATTTGGTGTTAATACCGGTGATTTTGAGGGGCTTATCTGGCTGCTCTCGGGTGCTTGTTACATCGCCCAGTGACAGTCCTGTTTTGCGCAAGCTCGCGCTAGAGAATCGAATAACCTCTTGACAGGGTGCCGGTTCGTGGCAGCTATGCACCATTATTTCTGGCAAAGAAGCGGATCGAAAAACCTGCTCTCTTCAGGAGCGCAGTCTGCTTCTGTCTGAATAGCGGCAACATATAACTATTCATCCCTTGCTTTCTCTTTACAATGTTTTCTATGTTGTAGATATCAATAGTTCCATTCCCCATTTTCGATTCAAAGATCCCCGGAACATTCTCATAGCTAATTCTGATCTGACTTTTTCAGGCACGACAGTGCCCGGGGATTTTACTGACCCTTCGCTCGAGGCTGTTGTACTCCCGGCGAAGGAACAACCGGACGATTTTGTCTACGTTGAAATTAAACCAAAGGACCAACGCATGGCAATACTGATAATCGCAGGCGCGGTCATCACAATTGTGATTGGCCTGGTCGCCAAGTACATAACCGATAAGACGGGCTCCCGCTACCGGATTGACCGGAAGGAGCTCATGATTTCGATGGCGGTGATGCTGGTGATAGTCGTCCCTCTGACGGCTTACGTCGGTGTCAAAGTCGCCATCAACAACCAGGTGACTTACTACGAGAACTGGAACGGCTGGGAATTGAAAGCTCGGCTGATACGAGAATCCTGCTACGAAGACGGTCCGATGCGGCACTACTGGATCGAGACCCGGCGAGAACTCGTCGATGTCGACGTGGAGGAGACTTACAAAGATCCGGCTACCGGAGAGGAGAAAACCCGCACCGTCACCAAGAAAGAGTGGAAAGACGTGGATTACAAAATCCCGTACACCACCGAGGAATGGACTTTCGTGGTCGAGACCTCTATCGGTGACGTGCAGATTGCCTATCGCTTTCTGCCGGAAAATCCGAACCAGTATCGTTACCGCTTTCTGAAAGGGGTGCCCTCCTATCCGTCCACCACCGGCTATCCGGATTTCTGGCTGGATGTGAAAGAGCGGGTCGAGTCCAATCATCCCGGTCCGGTCACCCTCAGGAAGACCTACGAGAACTACATTCTCGCCTCCCAGAGCAGCATTCTCAAACGCTTCAACGATTCTATCGAGCGTTACGAGAAGCTCGGGCAACTGCCGGCGATTAATAGCCAGGTGCGCAATTTCTACTTCAGCGACCGGGTCTATTTTGTCGGAGTGAAACCGGAGAAAGGTTCGGTCGCAGACTGGCAGAGAGCGATGCAGCGTTTCGACGCGGCGCTTGGCCAGAGTCTGCAAGGAGACCTGCATCTGGTGGTGGTTGACGCCAATAAGATAACCGATAAGGACAACTACACGGGTGCGCTTTTCGCCTACTGGCAGTCCCCTGCCTTCGGCAAGAACGCGCTCTCCAAAAACGGTATCGTGGTCGTTGTCGGCACTAAAGATGGTGCTACCATCGACTGGGCTGTCGCTTCTACCGGGATGCCCCTGGGTAACGAAGCTCTGCTCGGCGAGATCAAAGATGCTCTCAAAGGCAAGGCTCTCGACCCGGAGTCTCTTCTCGGTCATCCCACTGCCAGTATCGCCGGCGGCACTGTCAAAGTGACCAACACCTCCGGCGAACTCGAAAAGCTTCTCTGGGGACCGAACCAGTACAAACGAGTCCACATGAATTCCAAGGATGGCGAAGTCGGCTTCGAATACCTGCTTCGCGAGCTGCGACCGACCGGTTTTCAGCTCGGCGCCATCCTCTTCGTCATCACCCTGTTTGCCTGTCTGGCATGGGGGATTTGTCTCGCCTACGGTCCTGAGACCTATCGGCGAATTGCTCGAAACTTCAGGATTCGGCGTTAAGTCAACGCCTTCAATTCTGATCTCTCAATATCAAAAAGAACCAAACGAAAGGTATATAGTCATGAAAAAAGGTCTGATCATTACCGGAATCGTCTTTGCGGTGCTCTTCGCCATCGGATTCGGCTTCTACAGCTATATCAACGGCGTGCGCAACGACGGTATCCGCCAGGAAACCGCTCTCAACGCTCAGTATCTGGCCAACCAGAACGAGCTCAGCTCTTACCAGGCCGGCTTCTACGAGAAGCTCGGTGTCGCCAACATCAAGAGCGACAAGATGAACAAGATCATCGCCGACGCGGTCAAGGGTCGCTATGACGGCGACATGAAGCCGGGCACCGGTGGAGCGCTCTTCTCGGCGATTCAGGAAGCCTATCCTGAAATCGGCGACAACCTCGACCTCTACGACGACATCGTCGAATATGTCGGTGCCAAGCGCGAAGCCTACAAGCAGCAGCAGAACAAGCTGCTCGATATGCTGCGCGCCTATGACACCTGGCGCCAGGAAGGGCTCGTGCAGAGCACGGTGATTCGCACCATCGGCTTCCCGTCTCAGTCTCTGGAAGCCCGGATCGGAACCTCGGTCAAGCGCGGCTGGGAAGCCCGGGACCAGATGTTCTTGATCGTGCTCACCGAGGATGCGAAGAAGGCGTACGAGACGGGCGTGGACAGCCCGCTCCTGCCGAAGCCCCAGGGCAACTGAGGCGACATCCAACTGTTGTGGCTCCCCCGGCTGGTCTTCGAACCTCCGGGGGAGCCGGCATTTTCCAAGTCAATCAAAAAAGAGAATCGCCTATGAAATGTTCAATCTTGAATGTCACCGGCAAAGACAAAATCGAGCTGGTGGCAGGATTCCCTGTCAGGAATCATACTCCGTATCAGGAGTCGCAAAAGGGTCAACGCCCGACGGTGCTCCTGGGACGTTCTTACCAGGTGGGAAACATTTTCCAGACTTTCGAAGAGTCTGTCGGTCTCGACATTCCGTTGTCAGATCAGCTGATTCGCTCGCCCGAATCGGTCAATTTCGGACGTTTAATTGACGCCGCCTATTCGCCGACCCCCGGCGGAGAGTGCTTCACTCCGGATGATTCTCAGAATCCCGGACAGCTCCTCAGTCTCTGTGTCCAGGGCTATCGCCAGATCGAGCTTCTCGATCGCGAAGGGGTCGAGATTTTGCGTGAAGCGGATGCCACTGTCCACAGTGCCTACTTCACCGACCGGGCTCGGGCTTATCTGCTGCTCTTGCGTCCCGGCTCGCGGTTCACCGTGAGCTACGGCGTCCCTCGCCAGCAGGTCACCCTGAACAAAGGGGACAGCTGGTGGCAGTTCTCCTTCTGGTTCCCATTCGAAACGAGAGAATGGATCACCGAGTACTTCGACCTCGAGGTCTCGCTGCCGGAAGGAGATGGAGAGATCACCTGTCGCTGGAAGAACCTCGACTAGCTCTAGCAGGAGGAACTTCCATGGCATGGTGGCAAATCAGAAAAGCCGAGGCTGCGCGCAGAGAAGATACCTTGCGACCTCATCCTGTCTATCTTGCTATGGTCAGCGACGCAGAATCGCAAAACCGTGTTCATTGCGGTCTCGGTCTTGGTCTCTCTTCTCTGCGTTTTTCGCAGGCTGGGGAGCTTCTGCCCGGTATCTACCGGCTTTCTTTTAGCGAGTTCAAAGAGCGCTTCGGCGGCTCTAGACGGCGGGAGAGATTGCTGGTCGGACTGGAAGAAGTGGTGACTATTCTGGCTGCCTGTGGCTGTCGTCGGCTTTATGTCGGTGGCAGCATGGTTACAGAGAAGTCGAATCCGTCTGACTTTGACGCGGTTTTCGATGTGGTCGGGATGGATCTCGGCAAGCTCGAGGACATAGATGCGGCAATGTTGCTGCGCTCCAAAGCTGACCTCGATACGCTGAAGTCGCGCTTCTTGGGTTCGGTAGAGCCGCTTCGACATCTGCCTTCCCTGGGCTGTTCGATGCTGGAGGTGCTCCAGTACGACAGTCGCTCGGGAAGACAGAAAGGAGTGGTGGAGATAGTCTTGGACTCCTAGATTGAGACTGGAGGTCTCTGGTTTATAGAAAGTGGCATAGGGCAACGCGCTCTATGCCGCTTTCTTACCTTTTTGCGCTTGTTCAGGCAGCTCATACAGCTAATACTAGATTGCAGCTGCTTGTTTATAATTACCCGACTAGCTTGCTCGATCTCTGCCTAAGAGCTGGCAACCTTTTTGTTGCAGTTCTAAATTCGGCCGCTCATCTCTCTGGAACCCTAGAGCATTATCAGTGGCGGCTTTATGGCGGTATCGATCTGTCGAGATCAATTTGAAATTGCAACTCTGGAGTTGCATCAACATAGGCAGCGATTTTGATACCCAGGGCAGGGCTTAGAAGTATTGGTGCAAGCCTCGGTTTTTAAAACTTTTTGCTTGAAAATACTATAAAAAGCAGTAGAAGAGCGAGAGAAAAAGAGCCGCAAAACGGCTCGATAAATCAGTTACCTGTACACGTTTGTCTCGCTTAAGCCACGGTGACCGGCAGATCGTAAGCCGGACGCGCAGCATTTTTATAGCGTGCGATCGCAAGCCGACACTGTTCGGCATGCCACCGGCAGATATCGACCATCTTCGTCTGGGGAGAGAAGCCGAAATACCGCATCACTGTCAGGAAGCCGGGGTCGGCTTCGCTCAGTGTAATCGCCGGTTGAAGCCCTTCGAAGAAGCTCTGGTTCAGGCTCCAGATACCCAGAGAAAACTCCAGCTCCAGGGCAAGAGGGATGCTTGCTCTTTGAGATGGAGAGCAATAGGGCAGGCAGTATGGCACTCGTCCAAGCTCCCCGTCAGGAAGCTGTACTACCAGACCGCCTCGCCGTGAACCGGCCAGAAAGTCTCTTGCGTCGAGAACGTCCACCGTCAGCCCGGGCTTTTTCAGCGAGGATCGTTTGATCAGGGCATGGGCAGCGCTTATGTTGACACCGGCGTCTGCCAGCATCTTCCAGACTGTGCTCATGGTGCGACCGGTGTCGATGTCGTCGTCCACCAAGAGATAGCGCCGGTTTCTGGGTATCGAGGCAATCTGTTCTGCCAGGGGGCGATAGCCGGGGCGATGCGAGATCTGACCGACGCCATGGGCATCCGCCAGAGCAAAGCAGCGCGAAACACCGAGACTGATGTCACCAGATATGAAGGCATCGATGCTGATCACTGCTTCGCCCGCCTCTCCGTCCGGCGCTTCGCTCGAAATCTTGAAGAGGCTGCGAGCCCCGATTCGAGCTGCTTCATCGATGCAGGCGACGACTTCGGTCTGAGTTCGGATAACGCCTACCTGGCGGTGAACGCTGCGCATCAATTCGACAAGCCCATGCATATGGTCTGCTTTTGCTTGCTTCATCATCGCTTGATCACGCCCTGGGAGCCAGTGCTCGACTTCATGCAGACCTTCGTCCCTGATGCGGTAGAGCACCTTTTGAGAGGCACTTTTCAATCGACCGGATCGCTCTTCCAGAATCTGCTCATAGATTTTTCGAGCTTTGCCGGGAAGCAGCTCATGGCTGCCGTCCCGGACCATCCCGGAGGAAGTCTTGAGCCTGTCTTTCATGGCCCAGATGATGCGGTCGTTGTCTTTTACATGCGGCAGGACTCGATACTTGTCGACGTTTTCGCGATAGTCGGGGCGCACGGTGCAGACACAGTGTCCCCGGGCTACGAAGGCGCGGCAGAAGCGAGCATGGTCGCTGGAGAAGACGTAATAGACGTCGATGGGCGAGTCGCTCTTGATATGACGAGCGAGATAGCGCTCCAGTCGCACTACCACGTCGGTGAAGTTCACCGCTCGGTCGACACCGAAAGCTTCCCAGCCGTCGGCGCTGATCCAGTCACTGTCCGCGGTGGCAACCTGGCAGAGGTCGAGCCTCTGGACAGCGCTCAGGGCATCGGTGAGCTTGATCGAGACATAGCTGTCATGGGAAGGCGAAAGGTAGCCGCCCAGCACATGAATACCCCGTGCTTCCAACTCCTGACGGGCAATTTCGAGGGATTCGATATGACCCTCGTGCACCGGGCAGAAAGATCCGGTCATAAGAAGCACTGCCAGTCTGGGCGCGGGTCCTGAAGGGGTCGCTTCCAGACGACGGCGGATTTTGTCCACCGGGGTGAGGAAGAAGTTGTCGTCGGCTTCCGGGATGATATTGCTCTCTTCCCGGGCGCCGTCGTCAAAGAATCCTGCATCGAACATCGCTTCCACAGAGCTTCCGAGAAGCTCATAGGCGGGTCCGTAAATAGGGTCCTGAAGAATCTTCTTCTTCAGAATGGCGATTCTATCGCTTGCCATTTTAGAGATCCTCAAGCTTTGCCGAGGGGCAGAGCCTCCGTAGCCTGACGGCGGGTGAGGAGGCCACCCCGGTGGAATTTGAGATCGGTCCGCATGATCACTTTGCGGGTGTCGCCGATAATCGGTTGCGAGTCGTGAAGAAGCCGGTGGTCGAAAACCAGCACCGAGCCAGCCGATGGAGCCACGGCGTGCAAGACCTCCGCATCATCTGCCAGACGAGTCCAGTCCGCAAGATTGCGTTTCGTGACCGGCACATCGACCTGGGGGTCTTTGATGAAGCGCGTTGCACCGCCGCTTTCAGCGTCGTTGTCGGTGAGGTAGAGCACGACGCTCATCAGAGTGCGTTTGTCTTCGTTGCGTACAAAAGTCGAGTCGTAGTGCGGGACTAACAGGCCGTGCCGGGTGTACTTGATGAAGCGCATCACCGGGCTTACGCCGTAGGCGCGCCAGATCCGGTCGTCTTGCTGGTCTTGCCAGTCTGTGGCGGTCAGATCTTGCATAATGCGAAGCATGGGCAGATGTGCCGCCATGCGCTTGAATAGCGCCCGGGCGAACCGGTCGCTGAAACAGGTGGCACGCCAGGAGCCGACCTCGTCTTTTTCGGGATCGAAGTCGGCTTTCATGCCGTCACGACCGACCGGTGTCCAGTCCTGTCTGTCCAGGTCGCCCAGCAATGCGGCGCACTCGGCTTTGCTCAGCACTCCTTCAAGAAGGAAGGCCGATTCGCCAAAGTCTCCTATCGGATGCCTTTTCACCAGGCTGCCATCGAAGGGCAGGCGGTCGTCGGCGATGCCGTCGATAATGGCGGGAGCCATCTCTATCTTGTTGACGAAGCCACTACCAGTGGCGGCACGAGAAGCGATCGTCTCGACCCGCCAGCCTCCGGGAACTGCCCGCTTGTAAATGTCGAAGTGGGCCGCAGGCGAATTGCCGTAGTACTTGTGGGCATTCTGGCGATTCATCTCGTTCATTCGGCTGGCGAAGCCGTCGAACTGAGTTCGGGCTTCGCTGCCCAGGAGACTGAGCAGCCGGGTGCGCTCCTGGTCTTCTTTCAAGCCGAGGAAGAGCTGGTAGAGCTCGATGAAGTCGTAGGGGACTTGAATGAGCTCTTCATCCGAACGACCGTCATAGATGTCTCCGGCCGGAGCGGCCGCGAGGACACTGGCGGGGACGTTCAGATAGCGAGCGACCTGCACGACTTCGCTCTTGTGAATATCCGAGATCAGCTGGATATCGCACATGGCGTCGCCGGCTTTGCCGAAGTAGCCGATGAAGCCGCCTTCGTCGCGATTGGTTGAGCCGACGAAAACCGCGTCACGGTTCTCTTGGGCTTGCAGGCTGACCACGTAATAGAAAGCCGGAGTGCGCAGATAGGTCACCAGTTGACCTGCCGCCCATTCTCGCCCGTCGATGCCCACCGCTTTGTCGGCGGCGCTTTTCATGACGGCATGGCTGCCGGCAAGATCCAGGGTGACGACCTCGGCATTGAAAGCCTCGGCTACTTCTCGTCCCCGGGCGGTGGCGTTGTCCTGGTTGGTGGTGCCGACGGTATCGAGGAACGGTGCCAGAACCGCCACCAGATGCTTAATAGGAGAGCCGGGTTGACGCCTGGCATAATCGAGAATGGCAAGAACAGCAGCCGAGTCGCTGCCGCCGCTGACGCCTACCACGGCGGTGTTGAGCCGGGAGGCGGAGAAGTGCCTGTTGATCAGATAGGCTTTGGCGGCGACATAGCGCTCGACAGCGAAACCGCGACCGTTGCGCAGCAGGTTCAAGACCTGGCTGCAGTCGGGGTGGAGAGTCAGGGTCATTTTGGACTCCTCTCAGTTCTGTGAGATTCAGCAAAATTCAGCGAAATTCAGCGGTAGAGCCCATGCTTGGCGATGGACTGCTGCACTGCATAAGGCGTGCAAAACTGCAGGGGCTGGCCGCGGCGGACCATGTCCCTTAAGCCGGCTTCCGAGATGGGCAGTTGCGGCGCGTAGGACACCTTAATCCTGGCGCCTTTGATTTTCGCCGCCAGAGCCTTGACCTTGTCTATCTCTTCCATCTCCTTCATGGTAGTAGGGCGCAGGATGAAACGCACCCTTTTGAAGAGCTCTTCGGCTCCGAACCAGTTGGGCAGATAGAGAGGATGATCCGGGTCCACATATTCCGAGCTGATGATGTAGTCGAGCTCGGCTCCGGGAAATTCCCTTTCCATGTCCTCCACATTGGAGAGAGCATAGGAGGTGACGTGGCGGTTGATGTCCGCTCGAGAAACTTCGAAGAAGGGGTTGTCGGCGGTGGCGACCACGCACATCTTGTAGCGGGCTTCTGCCGAGCCTGCCACCTCTTCGCGATATTCGGGATTGGCCAGGGGGATGAACACGACCCGGTCGCACTCCTCTTCCTGGCGGACGCTCTCGGCGAAGAGCAGGTGGCTGTAGTGAATCGGATCGAACTGAGAAGCGTAGATCGCCACCCGTTTGATTTTGTCGCGCGGCACCGGGTCTCTTGCCGGCATCGGGCTTTCGGGATGCCGGTAGTAGCCTTTCTTCTGGATTATCTGCTGGACCGGCCAGGGGGTGGTGTACCAGGTCGATTTACCGGCTACGACGAGGTCCCGGATCAGGGTGCTCGAGATGGGCGGGCTCGGCGCGTCGGCGATGAGAATGCGCGCTTCGGGGACGAGCTTGGCCCATTCATGCAACTGATCCAGCTCCTGGGTGTTGCGCGGGAAGAAGATCATGGTGCAGATCTTAAACAACTCCTTGCCGCCGATCCAGCTCTTCAAGGTCCACTTGTGAGACGGGTCGAGATACTCGGCAGAGGAGAGATAGAAGAGTTCAGCGCCTTTGTACTGGCGTTTGATCGCTTGCACGGTGTGCAGGCTATAGCCGTTGGCGCCATGGTCGAGGTCGACTCGCGAAGCGTTGAAGAAACGGTGGTCCTCGGTGGCTGCCACGGTCATTTCGTAGCGCGCGTCGTCGTCGAGAACACCAAAAGTCTTGTGAGGCGGGTTCGCCGAGACGGCAAACTCCACCTGGTCGAGCTGGAATGCATAACGCATCTGCTCGGCGCAAATCAGATGCCCGTAGTGAATCGGGCTGAAAGTACCGCCGAAGATGCCGATGCGGCGTTTCTTCGGCTGGCGCCTGCGGGGGCGCGGTGCGTCGGTGCTTTTCGCCATGGTAATTTCCTGTTCTGTTCAGGCAGGTAGGTCGGAAAGACAGAGAGTGGCTTCAACTGGCTGCCGTTTTGTACGGGCAGTGAGCTGATGCAACTGGATAGCTTCATGTTGTCTGGGGTTTTAGACTGATTCCTTTCAGATCCCTGAAGTTGAATGCGATACCTGAAGATAGAGATTGTTAGAGAGCTGAATCAAGTAACAAACAATTCGATGTTTACCTTCAATTAGTTCTGGATTCCTAATAACAGTAATAGTTTTGACTATAAACTTTGTAAATCGGCTCTTTATTGAGCTTTCGTTTTGTTACCTGTGCTAGCTGGTGATGCTTGCACAACTAGGAAAAGTCCAAAAGGCAGCCGAAACTCAGATGCTTCTGAATTGTTTGAAGTATTCTTGAATGTCTACTTTAGAGATGCCGTCGTCTTTACTGTCCCACTCTTCTTCGAAGGCGCTGGCTATATCTTCGAGGCGTCTCAATAGAAAGCTTATGTAAGAACGCTCTCGCCAATCTAAGTCAGGATTGATCAGGGCATTTTGCAATTCTGTTCTAGAGATGAAGCCGTTGCGATCTTCATCTATTTGGTCGAAAGTTCTGTAGGCGAAGTCTTTGATATCATGCAGAGTGTCGGCCACTCGGATGCCGCCAGATGTCGTAGGTCTTTTTAGCCAGGCACGGTCGTCATCTTCGATATCTTGTCTGGTGTTCATGAGGACGCTCCGCAGCCAGATCTGGTTACTAGATCTTTCCCCGAAGCCTCATATGAGAAACCGATTTTTCTAAATTCTCAGATTTCTCTACCAGAAACAGTGCCAGATAACACCTATCAAAAGAAAAGCGCTGATGAAAGAGGTACCTACGATCCAGAGCGAGGAGCGTTTTCTCATCCGACCGAAGATTAGCTTGAAGAGGGCCCCGAAGACCATCACCATCAAACCTGCCGCCAGAAGCCTGTTCTTCTCAGGCTCTTCTTCTTTTTTAGAAATGGCTAGTGGAGTAATTGGGCGATCTGACTTTATGTCCACGTCTTCTACCACATGAACAGATCCCCTTGTCGGAACAGGTACTCGTTTACCCATTTCGAGATCGCCCATAATCGGCGGCAGCGCTTCACCGGCCAGGCGAGGTTCTATCTTCGATTCTCCTTTGGTCAAATGGCTTTCGACCTGGGCGCCCTGGGCAAAGCTGGGTGCGGCCAGCCCGAGCCAGGCCAGGGTTCCTGCCATGGCGGCGGCGGTGCGCAGATAAGCTCTGCGAACTCTCTCCAGGCCTTTGGGACAATCCCGGGTGATCACAGTGCCGTCTTTTCTTCTGTAGAGCTGGATACAGAGCCTGCCGGTTTTGTTTTGCAGCAGCTTCACCGCTTCGTCGGTGGTCATCTCCGAGATATTGAAGACGTTCAGATTGCAGAGCTGACAATGGCGAACCCGTTCATCGCCATCCATTTTGTCCCAGTCAGCCTTGCATGGAGAGGCGATTTGCACTCTCTTCAGATAATTCACTTTTTCTGTTTTGTTCATTTCCCCAGCCTTCAACGAGCCAAATCGTGCTTTGCGCTCTACCACTATGCCGGGGAGGGACAGTTTCTATAACCGGGTTTTCCCCAGATCGGCTTCAGGGGCAGCTGGGGAATTTTTTGTTTTGTTAGATCTGCAAAGGTCTATGACATTGTATTACTAATACAAATAGTAAAAACCAATATTTTTTGAAGTAGAGAAAAAATCGATTTTACAATTGTGGTGGCACAATAAAAATCTGTGCCACCACGAAAGCTACTTAGTAAATCTCGCGGTCGTCATCCGGTCGGCCGAAATGCGCGTAATACGCCTCGGCTTCGGGATGCTCGGTTCCGAGCATCGGAACAGGAACTGTGTGGTCGCCGGTTCGCTTCGAATCGACGACCTTGTATTGGGTCGGGTGACCCGGTCGCGGCGTCGAGTGGTTTTCGGCCTGCTCGGCGTCTGCCGGACTTGAATCACCTGGCTTTTGTGTCATATCTTCTCCTCAAGCTGGAGTTGGTTGTCGTTTTGTCTTATCGGCCACCGATGCGCATGGCGAAGGAGCCGATGAAACCGCTCACGGCACCGAAGGCGACCGAAGCGAAAGCGGCGACGAGGGAGCCATCGTTCGTTCCCGTGATCGCGAAGACCACGAAAAGAAGGAGTGCACCCAATGCCCCTGCAATCGCATAGGCGCCCTGGTCGGAGGTCTGGCTGCGCAGAAGCGTGTTGCGGAAGAACACGGACAGCCCGCTGATCATCGCGCCGACGATCAGACCGTTCAGGAAGATGACACCGATCGAAACCGGCACCGGAATCGCTGCGGACATGATCGTGCCGATGACGGCGATGACCAGTGCCACCCCGATGAATGCTTTCAAATGTTGCATTTGAGCCTCTTTTTTGATTTCATTGTTCGCCGATTTCTAACCGTCGGACTGAATGCATTTCTCGATGCAACGCGGCCACAGGCTGGCGCTGTTTTTTGTTTTTATCGCCAGTGTGTTTTTTTACTTCTGGCAAGAGAAAGAAGAACATGTCCTCCTTTCCCTTGCCTGGAAAGCTTGTGTTTATCGAAGTCTCAGCGACCGGTGAAGAGGCGTCGCATGCGCATCATGTTCACCAGCTCTTCTTCCGAGAAGCTGCAATAGTTCTCTTCGCCGTCGAAGCAGTTCTGGAAAGTGAGACGGAAGTTGCCGTCGGCTCTGCGTTCCATGACGAATTCGCCGGATCTGGCGATGCCTTCTGCCTCGACACGCTTGAGCATGTCGATGAACTCATCGGCGGTGACGCCGAACTCGTGTACGGTGTCGACGGGCTCCGGGTCGCCGTGGTCACGGCAGGAGAAGTTGACACCGACACCGTCGGGTCGCAGGTAGAGGGTGCATCCCCAGGAAGGGGAGTACCTGAAAGATTCGCGGTAGATCGTATCCGTGGTGCGAGGAAAGACAGTTGCGTCGGTCATAAATAAGGGTCCTTTTACTTCTTTGCCGATTTCAGGCTGAAGAACTTCGGCAGAAGCATGGCGAGCAGCATCCGGAAGGTACCGGGTCTGGTGCGCTCTGCTTCCCGCAGCTCTTCGATGCGTCCGGGTTTCAAGAACGGGTTGTGCTCCCGTTCTCGACCGATGGTGGTCTCTTCGCCATGACCCGGGATCACCCTGGTGTTGTCCGGGAGGGTCATGAACTTATCGTGGAGGGTTCGGACCAGGTCTTCGAAATTTCCGAAGGGCACCTGCCAGTTGCCGACCGAGTCGCGATAGAGACTGTCGCCGGCAAAGATCAGGTTCTCGTCCTTCATGTAGAAAGCGCAGCCGCCGGGCGAGTGGCCAGGGGTGTGGATCACCTCGAGGCTGAGCGAGCCTACAGAGACCTTCTCGCCTTCCTTCAGAAAGCGGTCTATATGAGGCGGCTTTTTGCCTTCGATTTTGGCAAGCTTGAACTGCAGACCCATTAAGCGCCAGACACCGCGGTCTTTCTTCGGCAGGCAGACCGGGGCGCCGGTCTCTTTCTTGAGCCTGGCGCCGGCGATGACATGGTCGAAGTGCGAGTGTGTGATCAGAATCAGTTTGACCCGGGCATCGAGGGCGGCGATGCGAGCGAGGATGTCCTCTTCGTTGCCGCCGGGATCGATGACGATCGCTTCGTTGCTGTTCGGGCATACAAGAATGGAACAGTTCACATCCAGCGGCCCGACCTTGAGATAGTCGAGGATCATTGAGATTCCCTCTCATGAATGAAGTGTGAGGTGCCCGGGGGCACCTCACCAAAACGGATCGAAAGCGCTCTTACGAGCGGCAGATCGTCAGCGGCAGAGATAGACCCACATCATATCGTCGGGATTGCTCTCCTGATAGACACGGTCGAACTCTTCGTCGAGGGTCTCTCTGAGCTCGGGGTTGAGCGAGGCGCTGCGCTCGATGAAGAGACTGGCGTCCTTGCAGTAGGCCCGCACCGAATAAACCAGCTTCATAGAGAGGAGTGCATTCATCTTCCAGAGCTGGATTTCGCGACGGTCCATTTTGCGGCCTTCTTCCAGGATCTCCTTGACCCGCATGGCGCTGGGCAGGAGGCTGTCTTCGACATCGCGCAGGATTTTCTCGATGGCGAGTTCGACCGAGAGCCGCATCTTCAAGAAAGAGAGGCGTCGGCCGGCCTGTCTGCGAGCGGACTGCTGCCGGAAGCTGACGTCGGCGTCGGTTTTGGCTTCGTCTTTCATCATCGCGGCGAAAGACTTTTCGTTCAAGGCTCCCCACTCGTTCTTCATGGCACAGACCATCTCTTCGAGGGTCTTGAAGTCGGCTTGAATCCGGTCGTAGACCGGTTCGATGTGGTAGAGCAGGACGGCGCCGGTGTTTTCGATCAGTTTGGTCATTTGGAAAGATTCCTTTCTCCGTTTCCCGTATTTCAATTGAGACTCGCCTGCTACACGGGGATGCGAGCGAGCCTGATGCCTCCGATTCGAAGCCATCGCCGGGGGAGTTGACCGACGAAAGCTCCATGGAACCGTGACATTTTCTCTTCTTCTCAATCTAGCCTGCCGGTTCGCCGGTCTCTGGAATAAGCCGCCATCGTTCGACCTGGTCCGAGTAAGGGAACAGGAGGAACAGAGTGCAGGTTTTTCTGAGATCTAGCTGTTTTGGTGTTAGCTAATTTGAACCGAAGGGGATTGGGGAAGAGGCCTATATTGTTAGCACTCTGAGGCTTATGTACTTAAGACCTCAGAGTTACATTATGTTGCTTTACATCTCTTCTAAACCATGTCTTACAGCTTCTGTTCGGGTTTTTCACTGGTTAACCGTCCATGGTGCTTGGCATGTAAAGTGCTACGCTAGCCGCTGGCAAACTGTTCTATTAGGCGATGCTCATCTTGGATTTTTGCAAGTCGTCGTAATTCTTTGTGGCCCGATAGTAGAAATAGTCGAACCGGAAATTTCCTGTTTAATGTTACCCCTCTGTTAGCATCAGGATGCCAAGGTAAAAATCTTCGAATTGCAAGGTATTACTGAAATACGGCGTTTAATAAAACCAGGCTCCGGGTATATTGAAATTGAAGTTTTCTGGCTTCCTACATAGTCTAAATTCTGGAGACGGCTCTCAATGAGAAGTTTCGGCCTTCGTCGCACGCTATTGAATATAGTGGCATCCTCACTTGTCATAATTTCATTTTCCGGGGCTGCCCAGGCTCGGACAGAATGCCAGTTTGAGGAGAGCGATGGTGGCTTCACCGGTACTGTGCTGGTAAGAGGTACTCCCCAGGAAGTTTTCACTGCTATTAAAGATTCGCGCTCCAGTGAGCGTCGTAAGGTTCTCTCCGTCTCTGGAAACTCGGTTCTTCTAGAAGAGAAATTCAACGATCTGCCTGTTATCGGCCAGGCTCGCTGTCGCTATAGAGAAGTCGAGGTGCCTCACCAGCGTATCGATTATCAGATTGTCGACTCGAAACAATTCAAGCGTTTCGATGGAAAGTGGGAGCTCTGCCCTGTCAGTGGTGGCAAAGCCACCATCCTCAAGCTGACTTCCTGTGTCGATACATATTTGAAAGTGCCGTTCTCGAAGCGCATCACCGACCACGGCAATAAAAAAGATATCCGTCGTCGACTCTCCGATATCAAAGTGCGGGTAGAAGGGGTTGGTCCTTCCGGTCGACAGATCTCTTGCGCTACTCACTAGAAAAGTGGCTCCTAATAAGGAGCTTCACCTGCTGGCCAGTTCGCCCCGGTCAT
Organism: Candidatus Obscuribacterales bacterium; assembly: GCA_020634035.1. GTDB lineage: Bacteria > Cyanobacteriota > Vampirovibrionia > Obscuribacterales > Obscuribacteraceae > RI-106. The sequence goes on from JACKCM010000001.1 coordinate 838,650, forward strand.
GACCGTTTTCGATCGCTTTTCTGATATTGGCCAGGGGCGCGTTGTCATCGAATTTGATTGAATCACCACATACGGTTATACCGAGTTCTTGCCAGATTTTGCTGAGATCCACAGTCACGGGAGTCTCTTTCATCGCTTCGTAAAGTTCTGTCAGTACACTGTTTCTGGTGCTCAGATCACCGAGCGTAAGAATTTCGGGAGCAGACAGCAGATCTGACTCGGCATTGGCGCCGCTTTCCATGATGCCGCGCAAGGCATGCTCCAGACCAAAGCGATTTTCGCTGCGCTTGCGGATCTCGATGTCGGCCAGAAGACAGTAGATCGCCCCACCCCAGTAAGTTCTTCCCCAGGTGTTGGTGCGATTCAGACCCATGTCTCCTGCTTGGGGTTGTCCTTTGGGGGTGCCTTCCACCAGATCTTTCCAGACCTGTTCTCGGCTGATTATGCCCCGGCGCATTCTGCCCAGGGGCTCGGTATAGGTGGCGATGCCCTCTGATAGCCAGTTGTATTGGTCGTTGACCAGAGGAAAGGTGAGATGCACCATTTCGTGGGTGAGGGTCCAGGTGTTTGTCAGATCCTCAGGCTGAGTGTCTTTGCCCATTGCAATCTCTATCACACCGCTCTGACTATCTTCATCAAAAGAAGTCAGTCCGCCCATTATGCCCCTTCCCTCTTTTTGATCGATTATGATTCTTGTTCTTTTAATCGGATATTTTCCGTAATAGCTGAGCACCGAATTGACCGCGTCATCGACCCAGGCGATGAAGTCTTTTCCTTGCAGGCACCAGCCGTCTGAGCGGATCTCGACAGTGATCTCGGCCTGGTTGCATAGCATTGAAAAGCCGTTTAAATTAAGGGTCTGTCCTAGCTTCTGAGAAGTTTGCTCTGTTCTATTTGGATGAGTAGTATTAATAACGGTAGTAGAAGCAGGTAAAACAAACTGAGGAGAAGGTGGTGTCCCCGATGAAAACCAGCATAGTAAGCCGGCTGGAAGCAGGATGTTGAGCGATCTGTTCATGATCTTATTTTAGCGCAAAACCGCGAGAATGGGCATGGTGAGCAGGAATAGCCGGGATCTCGTATGCTTTAGTTGGAGCCTATGTTGCCCTGGAGTGCCCTGCTCGCACCTTTAGTGTCAGACCCGGGGGCGGCATTCGGTTTGGGAGATGCGGCTGGCTGCACCGTTTTTGGTGATTCTATTGCCGGGGCAGATGATACCGCTTTTTGCTCCAGAGTCGCAGCCCGCTCTAAATCTGCTTTGGCTTCATTCGGACGGTTCGTGCGTTTGTACAGTGAACCCCTTTCGTATAGGACTTCTTTGGTCTCCGGCTGGATCGAGAGATATTCGCTGTAGTCCGAAATGGCATCTTCCAACTGTCCCAGGTTTGTTCTTGTCTGGGCGCGAAGCCAGTAGCCTTCTAGAGACTTAGGATCTCTGACTATGACGAAGTCCAGGATTTGCAGGGCTTCTTTGTCTCTATTTAGAGCAAGCAGCGCTTTTGCCTTTGTCAAATATGGGTTCAAGAAGGGGTATCTTAGCTCGATAGCGCGATCGGCAGCTTCTATGCTCTTTTCGTATTGGCCTTCTCCATATAGAAGAATAGCCATATTGGTGTTGATCACACTTTTGTTGTTGCCCATATTTAGTGGTATCAATTCGTCGGCTTTTTGATAGTCAGCAATCGCCGCTTCATTTTTATTCTGATTTTGAAATAGAATTGCTCGCTCGAGATAGCCGCGATAACCCCGGGGATAGAGTTCTATTCCCTTGTTGATATCTTCGAGAGCCCTGTCTTCCATGTTCAACATTCTCTCGGCTGCACCTTTGCGGATATAGGCGATGGATTCGCCAGGAGCAATGGCGATCACTTTGTTGAAGTCGCTTATCGCGTAGCGATACTGGTTCTGTTCAGCATAGAGGCGGCCTCTATCGATCAGGGACTCCACATCTTTAGGATTTGAGCGGATTCTTTCAGAAAGAGACTCTATGGTATCGGCTTTGAAGATTTGCAGAAATGCCAGGAGTCCCACTAATACGAGGGTTGCAGAGATTATCAGAAAACGAAATATTTTCTTGGCTCGCTTCTCTTTCGACTCTCTTGCCACATAGTGAATTTTGTCCCCGGTTTCTACCTTCTCGATCTCTTCGATCATCTCTTTCGCCGATTGATAGCGATGCTCTTTGTTTTTAGCCAGGGCTTTTCGTGCCACCAGGTCGATTCCTTTGAGCTGTTCTGGTGCTTTGAAGCTCGGAATATCTTCGTTGACATGGGCATTTAAAACAGCCAGAGTGCTTAAGCTTGGATAGGGACTCGCACCGGTGAAAAGTTCGTGGGCGATGCATCCGAGGGCGTAGATATCGGTGCGGTTGTCGCTGACTTCACCCATGCATTGCTCCGGGCTCATATAGGCAGGGGTGCCGAAAAGATCACCGGTGTTGGTCAGGGTCACCTCTTCTTTGGTGTCGACCAATTTGGCTATGCCGAAGTCGATCACTTTTACATTCAAAGAACCATCGCTCTTGGTGCGAACCATAATATTGGCAGGCTTGATGTCCCGGTGCACGACTCCGTCTTTGTGGGCATATTCCAGTGCAAGACAGGACTGCTTCAAGATATCCAGCTTCTGAGAATCGGTCAGAGAGTTGTTCTCGATATAGGATTTGAGTGGATCTCCTTCTACGTATTCCATCACGATGAAAGGCATTTGGTTATGGATACCGATATCTTGCACACCGGCTATATTAGGGTGTTTGAGGCCCATGGCCGTTTTTGCTTCGCGTTGGAAGCGCGCTATGGTTTTTTTGTCCAGGTGTTTGCCCGGCAAAAGGATCTTGATCGCAACCAGTCTGTCAGCAATTAAATGCCGGGCTTTATAAACTATCCCCAGGCCACCTTGACCGATTTCAGAAAGTACTTCGTATTTCTCGTCGATTATTTCTCCGACCAGATTGGCGCCCTCTTCACCGGTTCCGATGCTGATATTGGCATCGGTAATCTCTTTCAGATCGGGCGGGCGGTTCTTCAGTTCTTCTTCATTCATCGGAGGTCAGTCTACCGGGGCAATATGATCTTTCCCGGGCTGATCTGCTTTTAAGCGACCAGTTCAGGCTCTCAGCCATTTATGTCCGTTTTCTATTTCTCCATCAGCATCTTCGAGACCCGGCGAGCGACGTTTTTAGGGGTCATACGAAGCAGATAATTAACTAGAAGCCTGTTCGCCGAACCAGGAACAGCGACGGCGCGCCCCTTGAGCATTGATTTATAGCCGTAGCGGGCAACTGATTCTACCGAGGCCTGGATCATAAAAGCTTTGGAGCCGGCCACATTGGCCACTTCTTCGAATTCAGTCCGGGTCGGTCCGGGGCAAAGAGCTGTGACCGTCACACCCGAACCGTCCAGTTCCGAGGCTATCGCTTCGCTGAAGGATAGAACATAAGCTTTGGTGGCATAGTAAACGGCTTGAAACGGACCGGGTATGAAACCAGCCATGGAGGCGACATTCAGTATTCTTCCAGAGCCACGCTCGACCATCTCAGGGAGGAACATCCGGGTAAGTTCTGTGAGGGTGAGAATATTGAGCAGAATCATGTCATGATCCCTGGACCATTCTCGTTCGTAGAAATATCCGTGCCCGCCGAAACCGGCATTGTTCACCAGGATATCGACATGTAGCTCTCGACGTTTGATCTCTTCGAACAGCTCTTTGCCGGCATTGTCTCTGGCCAGGTCCATGTCCACTACTTCTACTTCGATTCCGAATTTCTCGTGTAGCTCATCTTTGATCTCGTTCAGTCTGTCCAGGCGTCGGGCGACAAGGATAAGATCCCCTCCCCGGGAGGCATGCACCCGGGCCAGTTCAAGACCGATTCCGCTGGAAGCTCCGGTTATCAAAGCAACGTTTTTCACTGTCAAAGATTCCTCGATAGCTGTTATATCAAGTATAGCAAATCAAGGTCGTAAGGCACTATTAATGCTGGTTGCGGCTATTTGTCCGGTGGTTTTATGGGGTAGTTTAGACATTTTCTTCTGTTTAAAGTAGGATGAAGCAACGAACACACATTGAAAAGAATTGGGGAGCATCTGCATAATGACTTCGAGTTCTCAATTGCCAGATCTTGAGTCCGGGGAGCTTGTTCGTGGGCGGATATCAAGAAAATCTTCCGAAGGAGAAGGATATGTGATTGGGCTCAACGATTATGAGGATGTTGTAGGTATATATGCCACTGCTCTCGATATCGCTGACGATACCAGAGTAGAGCTCTGTTTTGTCTGCTTTGACGAAGACCGCGCGATCTTAGAGCCTAAATCCAGGCTGGCTAAGAGGCTGCAGCTTCAGAACTTTGCCTGCGAAGAAGGAGGAGACGATTTTTCTCCTATGGGTCATATGTCCTTGCCCCAGAGTGGCTCCGGAACAATCGATTTCAATCCCCCTTCAGATTTTTCCAGAGCTTTGATAGAGCTGCTTGCACATTGGAAGCTGATCTCGAAAGAGCAGCAGTTGGCTCTGAGCGAAGAGCTTGCCACAGGAAAGTGGGAAGTCGTAGGCCTGCTCAAGCGGCTCGATGTTCTAACCCCGGGCGAGCTAGCTGCCGTTGACCGGGCCAGAGATCTGATTCGCCGGGAGAAAATCTCCTGGACCGACTTTCAAAGAGCCTTTTACCAGGAGCTTGCCAACGGGATCAACTTCGAAGATTGCCCTTCGATAAAGGCGCGGATCACAAGTTAGCTTACCTGGGCCAATTACTTTTATCTTGTAGAAGAGGCAGAAGGAGCGCAAAAGCTATCCTTCTAACCTGCCTTTCTTAAGCTGATTTAGTCTGAAAAATTTGGTTTCTCGGTACTTATTCTGAACAATCAGAATATCTATTTCCTTCTATTTATATTTCAAGCCAGAAACAACTCCCGAGAAGATCCAGTGTCAGATTCAGAGCCTTCAGAGAACCAGACCCCTGGTTCCTGTATTGACTCGCTTTGAATCTGAGTGCTTCGGATCGCTTCGGATCGTTTAGTTTGTTTCCGGCCTTTAGCAACTCTGGAGAAAGCTATGGAAGCGTTCATCGACCAACTGGCCGTGCCGCTTATGCTCGGCTTCGGCGCGCTTGCTCTGGTTGCGGCTCTGGGCGGAATCCTCGGATTCTTGCTTGCCGCCAACAAGAACAGAAAAGCGGTTTACTGGTGGCGAATCTCGGGTGGGGTTTCCTATCTGAGCCTTTCGGCTGCCGGTGCCGTCGCGGTTGGATATCTTAGCGAAGGGAGGCTGACCACGGAGATTTGTGTGGTGGCTTTTCTCTTGCTTGGTGTCTGGCTGCTTCAATCGGGACTTCGTTTGCGCCGCAGAGCGCTTGGCGAAGACCAAACAACTTAAACCTGAATGAAGAGCGCTTTGCTCTTCTTAGGAGTCCCCCATGGGCAAGAAACTTGCCTCGACCGGCGTGGACGCCGGCAACCGCTTTGAAGTCGTCCTCGGTGGAGGCGGCGTGAGAGGCTATGGTCATCTCGGTTTTCTCAATGCCATCGAGGAAGCCGGTTTTGTCGTTCCTGTCTACACCGGTGTTTCGGTGGGTTCGATAGTGGCGGCATTCTATACCAACGGCTACTCGCCTGCTGAAATCGCCGAGATCTTTCAAGACGAGATTTTTCGGTTCGATCCCGCCAAGATTGCCCGGTCGATGGTGCCTGGCTCCGGCGGATTCAGCCTGGAAGCGATCATGAAGGACCTGGCGGCAAACTACCGTTTGCGTCCGCGTTCCAATCTTCGCATCGTCGCCTACAACATCCTCCAGCGCAAGCCGGTGGTTTTCGAAGGGAAGGACTATGATCTTCCCCGCGCCCTTTCGGCTTCCTGCAGCATCCCTCTGGTGATGAATCCGGTCTGGGGCAGTTCCGGGACCTCTCTGCTGGAGGCACTGACTGGTGATCCCGAAAAGGGTCTCCTGGTGGATGGGGGCGTCTATCATCCCTGTCCGGTGGAGTTCTGCAAGGATCCCGCCATCGTCGCCAAACTCGGTTTCGTCTCGACCATGCCGAGCGAGTTTCCGGGAGCGGCGGACTCTTACTTTCACCTGATGGAGCTGGCGGGTTCTAAACTCCTCGCCGGTTTCTTCCCGGATCCTGAAGCTCATCTGCTGGTCGATGTCGGTGTGCCCGACGTTTCGGTTCTCTCTTTCGGGGTCTCCTCGAAGGCACGGGAGCGCATGGTCGAAACCGGCTATCTGAGGACCGTCGAGGCCCTCGGCAAGATGTAGATGAATTCAGGGTCGGGAAACCGATACTGTTGAGGTTTCTAGTATGTACATATGCAGCTGTCATGCCGTTACCGACGGGCAGATCAAGAAAGCCGTCGAGGATGGTACAAAGACTTTCCGGCAACTCTGTCGGGAGCTTCGCTGCTGCACCCAGTGTGGTATCTGTGCTAGATATGCCAAGGAGGTCTTCGACGAGGCGAAAGCCAAACAGAAGACTTCCGAATCCGAAGAACCGGAGGATACCGACTCTGAATAAGAGCCAGCGCACTGTCGATGCAGCATTTTTGACTGATGATTTCCCCGAGGGGCAACTCGCCTGGAGTTGCTTCTCTTTTTGTCGAATAAATACTATAAAAAATAGTAAAACAGGCGTAAATAAATTAGGCTCGTATGCCGGCTCAGAACATGGGTTCATGAAAAGAGCCGGCATACGCGATAGACAGGTGTCATGGAACGAAACCTCTGTCATGGCCTGATGATGACTTCAATGGACGTCATCGGATGAAACGATAGAGATGTCTCCGGTGTCGGAGCATGGCACTGCACCGTCTGTGGAGTCGTAGATGATTTGGAAATACCAGCGACTAGGCATTCGAACCACAGCCATGAAGCCGGTGCCGGCAATGGCGAAGGCTCCGAGGATGGCGGTCAGACCTTCCCAGACGGCGAAGGTAGCTACGAGAGCGGGTACTATAACAGCCTGCCAGAAAACCAGGCAAGAAACCATTGTCACTGCCAGCGCGATGCAGACAGCGTCTTCGAGACTTACTTTCATCGGAAATTCCTTTCCAAAAAAAATTAAACCGGGAGCCGAAATCGGCTTCCCGGTTCAGTTAGCAACCGGAGCAAGGGGCTCAGTTGCGTGCCTTGTAGTCGGCGGTGAAGATGTCCTGGGCCTGGTTCATGGCTTTGCGAGCCTTCCAGGCGGTGCGCAGAGCGCGGTCCCATTTCATGCCGTTCCAGAGTTTCTTGGCTTCGGCAACCAGAGTCTCGGCTTCCTGGAGATGGGTCTCCATGCCGGCGGGAAGCGGGGTGGGGCGGGAGCGAGCCCAGTCCAACCGGCTTTCCACGTCATTGATTGCTTCTTCATACGGTTCGGCGCGTTCGTCGCGGTAGCCGAACTTCCAGAAAACGTACAACATCGCAGCGATGATGAAAAGAACGAGTACGGATGATGCAGGCATTGCGATCTCCTGGGTCTGTGTTGCTACAGGTAGAGAGAGTCCAGACTTTACGCAGCAGAGGATCTCTGCCGGTTAATCTCGCCTTTAATAATCTAGTCAGGCTTACTGTCTGGTTTTGCTGTCTCTGAAGAAATAAGAGTTGTATGTACAGATACTGATATCAAGATCAGATTGTAAAAGCCATTTAGTTATGTAAACTGATGGGGTGCCTGGCTTTTAAGCTCCAGCTCCGGGCTTTATTACGGTTAGCATAACCTGGCGCAGGTTGTCTCGAAAGGCTTTCACATCGTGGGCCATTGCCATTCTAGTAAACCATTTTCGATCATCAGAGCAGCAGCACGCCATTTTATGAAAGACGGAATCTGATCCAGTTTTTTGAATATCGCTTCCAGCGAAGCTCCTCCCCGGGCATAGCGGGCGATCTCCTGGATCACCTGCAGCTCTTCCGGGGTAACGTCGGTTTCTTGCTCCAGGCGTTTGTAGCCCGCCTCGTGTTCTACGGTTTGCACGATGATACCGGCGTTCGGTATCACCTTCATGGCCGCGTTCATCTTGTCCTCGTAGAGCGCTGCTTCCATCAGGCAGTATTCAATCGAGTGCAGCTGTGAGGGTGCGCTCATTTCTGCTTCGGTTGGTTTTCGCTGCTGGAAGTTGTACTGACCTGTTTTGAAGGTGATGATAAACTCTCCAACCGCCTTCATACCGCTGAAAGATCCCAGAGAGGCTTGCATCGGTTGACCCTCTCTCCAGCTACAGATGAACTGCTGACCCAGTTCGTTCTCGACAGTTAGCACACCATTATTTTCGCTGGCGGCAATACTCTGTAGCAAGTCGGCGGCGTTCAGTACGCCGAGGGTTCCGGCAATCTCGGTGGAGGCCTTCGGGGTGAAGTCGGCGGGGACTTCAGAGGCATTCAGAACACCGGTGCCGCCTTTCATCTCTTTGATGTATGAGAGGGTTCGGTCGGCGTTGCGGACCATCTCTTCGGCGGTGCGGCCGCCGGTTGGATAGGTGGCTACCCCGATACAGAACGGTATGCCTGTAACACCTCCTGCCCACTGGGTGCGAGACTGGAGAACGCTGCGAATGTTCTCTATTTGAGAATTGGCGTAGATGCTGTCCGAGCCTTCTATGACACAGGCGATAACATCGTCCGAATGTCTGCTTAAATATGTGTTTGCGCCTCGCTCCGGTACCAGCCGTTTGCAGACAGGCAGGATGGATTGTAGCACCTGACCGACTTCGGTCATCCAGCGCGGACGCATCTCTGGAGGAAAACGCACCAGATCCGGTGCGGAAAAATCCAGGCCTATAAAGGCGATGGTGAAAGTTCCAGAAGAGCTAGGCTCTCTGGTTCTTTCCATGACCAGGGGAAGAAGCTCTTGAAAGTAAGTGCTGTTGCCCAGACCGCTGACAGGGTCGGTCCAGCGTTCTTCGTCCTGTTCTTCTCGGCTGACCAGATCTCCGAATATGCTGACCACCTTGTCTCGGAAACGCTCGAGTGCTCGTACTCTTTCTGGTTTTATAGGTTTGCCGCCACCCACATAGATAGCAAGGATGGCTGTCTTGCCGGCAGCTTGAATAGGCAGGTAGATAATCTGACCGATATCCAGCTGTCTGGCAAGCTGTTCGAAGCCCAGGCGCTTGATCTGCATCGGTCCTATCTCGATGCTGCGTTTCGAGATGCTGCGCTCATCGGTGAGCTCTTTGTGATTGACCCGCTTAAGTAAATCCACCCCGTCAGCTCCCAGTCCGACCTCTTTTTCGATGATCACATCGCCATTGGCTGTCACTTTCAAGAATGCGACACAGTCTGTAAGGTCTGAAAAGATTGTTTTGACGCTTTCGAGAAGCTTGGTGGCGAAGTCATAAGATGAAGTGCTGGTCGAAAGTACTCTTTCTACCTGGATGTCGAACACACCGGTTTGTTGAATGTTTGAGCCGCCCGACTGATTCTGACCGTCGAAACTGCCGGTGGCGGCGAACTCTGCTCGTTTTTTTCGTCTTTCCTGGCGTTTGGATTCCAGATCGCTCGAAACACTCTTCTTCTCCAGGGTCTCAGTCACTTTTCGCATCAGGACATTGAGGCTCGATGCGATTGACCGAACTTCGGCGGTGGCCCAGGTAAGGCGAGTCGCTTCCCGAATATCGTTCTGAGAGTAGTTCGAACCTATCAGAGCGGAGAGCTTGTCGATGCTGGAGCCAAGCAAGAAAATCGAGATTCCGACGATCGACTCGCAGATAAGAAAAGCGGCAACAAGAAAGAAGAAAAGCAGAAAGATAACCAGTCCGAAAGGCACAGGTCTTACCAGAGTGCCCGGCGAAGTGATTGAAATATTGACTCCGCTTGTGTCGTTTTGAAGTCCTACATGCAGGCTGCGGCCTTTATCCAGGGGAGCTATGGCGTCAAAATATTTGCGTTGCCGAATCTCAATCGTCTGAGATGTGGAAGGCAGTCGCCGGGTCGGCGGTGTGAAGGAAGCTGTACCTGTTATCACCTCTCCCCTGGCGTCGGTGGCGAAACACCAGGTCAGACCATAGCGATGGACCATGTCCAGGCACTCTACCCGGGATGGGGGCTTGTGATCGAGTTCTGCGGCTATATCGCGGGCGACGGCGTCCCCATAGAGTGGGGCGAAGTAGGGGGTGAGAAAAAGAGTGGCAAGAAATGCCAGAAGAGAGACCGGAATCAGGATCAGAATCAATCTGACGCTTGCTCTGTCAAAGAGGTCTACCAGAGAAGGCATACGGCTCTGCTCGGAGCGAACCGATACGGACTCTTCTCGGGGTCTTTGAAATTTACTCACAACGCAATTCGCAAATATACTCTCTTTTATATGTTCCACCACAGTCCCAGGATCGATCTTTAATAAGACCAAACTGTCTGATAAAGACTGCTTTAGTTGGAATCGGGCGAGAGTATCGCATCTGGTGCGTGTTCCGGGGCTTCGTATAACCGTTGGATTCGAAGCGGGAATAATTTATCTACATTTGCTGGAGTTTACTGAAGTAAGAGAATTGAATGAACCCCGAAGAGATTATTGGCGAAATCGAGAGCTACGTTAACCAGATCGAGGACCAGCCGGGCGATTCTGGCATAACCCTGATCAATCTATTTGACGAACTCGCCTTTATGCTGCATACCAATGGCCGGATGGATGCGGCTGAAAAGTACTACTTGCGCTCTCTCACCCTTCGAGAGAGTCATTATGGCGTCGATAGCAACTCCTGTATTGCGGTGATGCACCGGCTCGGCGTCCTTTATCGAGTGCGAGGTAGATTCGAACAAGCCGAATATTTCTACAATCGCACATTGATACTCACTGCTCAGCATAGCGGCGCCGCCAGCATCGAAGTAGCGACCCGCAGCAATTATCTTGCCGGGCTCTATCTTGCCTGGGGCAAGTACGGACGAGCCGGTGATTTTATCGATAAATCAATCTCTATCTACCGAGAAGAGCTGGGAGAGGATCACCTGTATGTAGGATTCTGTCTGATCGCATTGTCTATCAATAAATTTCGCCGGGGCGAGAAAGAACAGGCTGAAATCTGTCTGGATGTGGCTGATTCCATCATTCAGCCACTGGTGATGCTGGAGCTTGCTCCCTCAAGGGCATCGCTGCCCGCTTTAGTTGCTTCGCTCAGTTTGATCTATTGTCGGCAGCAAAAGCTGGATGAGGCCGAAATCCTCTTTCGCTATGCTCTGATGCAAGAAGCGCGTGAAATCTGGCCTGCGCATCCTTCGGTAGGGCTTGAGCTGGAGAAACTCTCCAAGCTTTATCGATCCCAGGGGCGGATCAGGGCTGCGGACTTTTTGAATGTAGAAAGCCAGAAGCTTAAAGTGCGTATAGAACTCGGAGGCGATCCAGATCCCAGCGAGATGGCTTCTTTGACCGGCGTGGCCGAACAGCTTGATGTCGACGCTATTCACTCTACTCTGCGAGTAGAGATCGAACATATAACCTGAGCAGGTGAGAATAAACCACTATAAAATCGTATATAGTGAAACAAGGTACTCGGAGTGATTTGGTCATGTTCAGAAGCAGTGGTCTTCGAAAACGAATTTCATGCCTCGGTTTTGGAGTGATGGCGCTGTCGTTATGGTTGATCGTGCCGCAGCCTGCCAGTGCCGAAAAAGTGCTCAGTGGAGCAGTTTGCCAGGACAGAGTCAGCCGCCTTACCCGGGATATTCAGTGGCAGACAGATTTCGATTCGGCCTGTGAGCTTGCCCGGGAGAAGAACAAACTTATTCTCTGGGTCAATATGGTGGGTAAGCTGGAAGGCGATACGTGAAGCGCCGGCAATAGCTTGAGAGCCGTGACGCTCTCTGTGGACCCGGTTTTCTCTAAATTGAAAGATAACTATATCTGCGGTTATAGCGATATCTCCAACAAGAAATTCGCCGGGGCTTCCGGAAAGCATAAACCGGATCAGAACGCTGTGCACACCACCAATGGTGCCGGACCGCATAACGTTCAGATTTTTGTTATCGCTCCTGATGGGGTGGTTTTGCATTGTCTCCCCGGCTACTGGAAGCCAGAGGACTTAGGTCACGAACTGGATTTTGCCCAATCTATCAACGAGGTCTGGCAGAATCCTAATCTGACGGTTACAGATAAGCGCCAGATGTTCTCGGAAATGAACATGGCTCACATCAAAGAGCACGACCAGTCTCTGGCAAAGAGAAGCCGCATGCAGGGCTTCGACCTGGCATACGAGGCCAAGCATAACCCGAGATCCGATTTCTTCTACAATCCGGCGAAGGTAGACAGCACAAACGGTCAGACCCCAAAAGAGAACGTGAAGAGTGTCGACGTGGTCATGCACGAACGCATGGCGCGCAGGCCCTTTGTGCCCTATCAGCACTTTGATGTCGAGGTCTTTTCGAGCTACGGTAAGCTCTTGTATGACAAACACGAGCAATTTCGGCTGGCTGACGGCAGTATAGGACCCGGTGCCAATCTCAATGATGCTCCGATGATAGGCAATACGCCTAAGGCCCACCCTATAAAGACCGGCATTAAAAAGACCGGTGGTCAGATTCTTCAGACCACGGTCAATCAGGCAGTTCGCTACGGAATCCGGGCAATTATGCCCTGACCTCTTTCAGATGATATAAACTGAGGTCTGGCATTTAGATCGGATGGAGAATTGCTAATGAAGGCTCCGGAAGAGAGCATTAAAGAGGGCTCTATCGTTCTGGTCCGAGGCAGGTTCGCGCCTTTGCATGCAGGCAGTGTGATGGTTCTGGATTTTGCCCGGGGTCTTGGTTGTGGGCAATTGTGGATCTTGCTTGATGACTGTGATTCAGTGGTCAAAGCGGAGCTGAAGCGCTGCTTGAACAAAACCAGCCAGAATCAAAATGAATCAGTGCTTTCTTCTTCTTTTGCTGATTGCATAACAGAAGCGGCTCCCGGGGCTAAGCTGTTTCGCCTGAGCGAGACAGATAATCTCGAAGAGCTGTTGCCGGGCAGGCCTGATGTGGTGGTCGGTTCTGATGCCGAAGACCGAGAACTGGCCGATAGGCTGAACTGTGCGTTCATTCCGGTCGATCCTCAAAGGGGTCTGATCCCTGTCCAGGGTAAAAGTTTGCGCCAGGACCCTCTCAACCACTGGCAGTGGATCTATCCCGGGGTACGCTCCCAATTTGTTCGGCGAGTCTGCATCTTCGGTCCGGAGTCCACAGGAAAGTCCACCCTGGCACGCAATCTTGCCGAGCATTTTAATACTGTTTCGGTGCCGGAATGGGCCCGTACTATGCTGGAGAGCAGGGATAATGTGTTGCGCGAGGAAGACCTGCCGATTTTTGCCCGGGGTCATGCCGCTCTAGAGGATGCCATGGCGAGGGAAGCTAACAGGCTGCTCTTTTGTGACACCGACGCGATTACCACGCTTATCTGGAGCGAATGGCTTTATGAAGGCCGCTGTCATCCTGAAATACGCAGGCTTGCCGAAGAAAGACTCTATGATCTCTATTTGCTCACCGATGTGGATGTACCCTGGGTGGATGACCCCCAGCGTTATCTGCCCACCAAAAGAAAAGAGTTTCACCAACGCTGTGTCGAGGAGCTGAATAAAAGAGAGATAGCTTTTGTCGAAATCAAAGGTGGCTGGGACGAACGGCTTGCCACAGCCATCGCCGCCGTGGAGGCTGCCTTCTTGCCTGAGAAAGCAGTAAGACATTAAATCTGTGTTCATATCGCTCGTCCAGGTTGCCCCGTTTCTCTAGAATAGGAGCTTCCGCCCAGAAAAGAGATAGCTCGGGATAGTTGTCTATATGACTGAAAGTATGAAAGCCCTGGTCAAGGATGAAGGGCGGCTCTCGATAAGAGCTGTTCCTGTGCCTGTGGTTGGGCAAGATAGCGATGTTCTGGTTCGAGTCGAGATGGCAGGTCTCTGCCGCACCGATATCTATGTCGCCGAGGATGTTTTCAAAACCAGCTCTCCCCTGGTTCTTGGTCATGAGTTCTCGGGCTTTGTGGAAGGTGCCGGTGATGATGCGGCAGGAAGGTTTAAGGTCGGCGACAGGGTCACTATTAATCCATTGTTGCAATGTGGATGTTGTTCCAGTTGTCGAATCGGCCAGACCATGGCCTGTCAGGATGGAGACTTTCTAGGAATAGATAAGGACGGCTGTTTTGCCGGCTGGATAAAAGTGCCTGTGGATGCGGTTTATGTAATTCCTGATTCGATGTCTCTGGAATGTGCCGCTTTTAGCGAACCGGTGGCCGCGTCGCTGGCTGTATTCAAAGCCGGTATCGGCACCGAAGAGAAGGGCTTGATTCTGGGGGGCAATCGCTTTTCGCGCTTACTCGAAAGCATAATGCGTTTCAGGGGCTATGAGAATCTCACCGTGGCTGCTCCGGAAGAGGTCGAGGATCTTGAAGCCTCTTCTTATGACTATGTTATCGAGACCAAAGTATTTCCTGGTTTGATCGATGCGATGATCCATGCGGTGCGGCCCGGCGGCAAAATAATTCTAAAAAGTCGTGACTTTCGCCCGGTTTCTTTTATGCCTTACACCGCCATCAAAAAAGAGCCGGTGCTGCACATCGTCAACTATGGCTCCTTCGAAGATGCGCTCGAAATCCTGGCTTCCGGGGCTCTAGGAATCTCAGACCTGATCGAAGGTTTCTATGATCTGGATGAATATCCTTCTGTGTTCGAGCGTTCTCGATCCGATGAGTCTCTGAAGCCTCTATTTGCTCCCTGGAGGAGCTGATAGATGTGTGGGATTTTCGGCGCTCTTTCTAAATCTACCGCTGGTAATTCCGGTGCGGTCTTGCCCCGAGACGTCGTCGAGCGGGCCCTTGCCGCTCTCCATCATCGTGGTCCTGATGGGACAGGTTACAGATTCAGCCAGAAATCGGAATATTCGGTGGTGCTGGGCCAGGCAAGACTTGCCATCATTGGGCTGGATGATGCTGCCGGTGCGATGGTCAATGAAGACGGCTCTGTTTTTGCCGTGGTCAATGGCGAGTTCTATGATTTCGAGCGTATCCGGCAAGAGTTGCAAGCCGAGGGTCATCGGTTTTCTACCGAATGTGACAGCGAAATACTGGTCCATCTCTACGAGAAATACGGTCTCGATTGTCTGAGCCATCTGCGTGGGGAGTTCGCTTTTGTTTTATATGACCAAAATCAAAACCGGCTCTTTGCCGCCAGAGATCGCTTCGGCATCAAGCCTTTTGTTTATGCCGAATCGGCAGACAAGCTGCTTTTCGCCTCAGAAGCCAAGGCGCTCTTTGCCGCCGGTCTGCCCTGTGAATGGGATAACGAGTCTTTCTACTATTCTTCGAGCATTCAGTATGTGCTACCGGATCGCACCCTCTTTCACTCGGTGCGTCAGTTGCCGCCCGGCCATATGCTGGTCTTCGAAAATGGTCATTTGCGCAGGCAGAAATACTGGGATCTCGATTACAGCCATGATAAAAATGAGAGCCTCTCTGAAAAAGAGATGATAGAGGCGTATAAGAACAAACTGGAAGAGGCAGTGAAACTGAGACTGCGGGCGGATACCCCTGTATGCTGCCATCTGAGCGGTGGTCTCGATTCTGCTTCTGTTGTGGCTCTGGCTGCGGCTCTTAGCTCTTCGCCGGTTCAATGCTATTCGGTCAGCTTCGGTGAAAGCGGTTATGATGAGTCGGCGGTGGCTTCAGCCATGGCGACCTATGCAGGAGCCGTTTTTCATCCGGTTGAAGTAAGCGCCGGAGATCTGCTGACCAACCTTGAAGATGCGGTTTATTTCAGCGAAGGTCTGGCTATCAACGGTCATCTTCCGGCCAAATATTTGTTGCATCGTCGCATAAGAGAAGACGGCTTCAAAGTGACCCTGACCGGAGAAGGAGCCGATGAACTGCTGGCGGGCTATGCTCATTTGAGAGAGGACATTTTCGAGCAAGAAGCCAGAGTAGAGCACCATGAAAGCCTGAGGGTCTCGAATAAAGCGTCCACCGGGATCATGCTCAGACAGGGTAAGAGCCTGCCTTTAGAAGCCGTGCAGAAAAAGCTGGCTTATACCCCGGCTTTTTTGCAGGCGAAAGGCACCATGGGTTATAAAATCCACTCGGTATTGGATGACAGCTTTGTGGCAGAGCAAGCCTCTCTAGATTGTTATGGCGGGATGCTCGAGAGCTTCGATTATCCGGGACAGCTTGCCGGTCGCAGTAGAGTCGATCAATCGCTTTATCTATGGACCAAGACTGCGCTGGTTAACTATATTCTGCGCACCCTCGGTGATGGCACCGAAATGGCAAGCTCTGTAGAAGGAAGGGTGCCTTTCTTAGATCATAAACTCTTCGAATTTGCTCGAAGCCTGCCCCTGTCCATGAAGATCAGGGAGACCACCGAGAAGTACATCATGCGTGAAGCGATGCGCGCAATGGTCACCGACGAAATCTATAAGCGTCAGAAGCATCCTTTTGTGGCTCCGCCGGTGAGCAACTTTAGCGGTGCTCTGGCTAGAGAGTTTTTGCAAGATGTTGTATCCGGAGCCGATTTCGATGCCCAGCCATTTTTCAGCAAAAACAAAATCAAAAAATGTCTCGACAGGCTGGCAACTATGCCCGAAGAAGAACGCCTGGCCATGGACCCTGTTTTCATGACGGTTCTGTCTGCCAGCGCCATTCAAAAGCGTTTCATTTCGGCAAAGGGAGGTTAACGATTTGCAGGATTCTAAAGAAAGATCCTCTTCTGACTGGTGGCTCGATTTTTATGAGAGTTCGCCTTTCGAGCTATTCTTAAGTCGCAAAGATCCCCAGGAGACAGAAGCCACCATCGATTTTTTGACTAGACACCTGGAGCTTCTGCCAGGGCAACTGGTGTTCGATCAATGTTGTGGAAACGGAGAAATAAGTGTCGCCCTGGCAGCTAAAAAGCTGGCTGTTATCGGGGTCGATCTTTGCTCTAAGTATATCGAGATGGCTTCGGCTCGTTGTGCCGAATTTGGCGAGAGCTGTCAATTTTACCGGGGTGATGCATTTCAATTTAAAACAGATACGCCCTGTGATGCCGCTATTAACTGGTGGACGAGCTTCGGCTATTCTAAAAAAACATCCGAGAATCTAGAGATGCTCAAGCGTGCTTTTGAGTCTCTTAAACCCGGTGGACGGTTCGCGCTCGATTATCCCAATATCCCGGCGGTGCTTCGCAACAACAAGCCGGTTCAAGAATATGAGTATGACTGCGAATCTGAAAACGGGGTGATTAAAGTACGCCGTGAAAGCAGCCTTAATTTGATAGAGGGTTTGCGAGAACAGCGCTGGATCTTTCATATGCCTGACGGTAAGGAGCTGGTGCATGATACATCGCTGAAGATGTACCTGCCTGATGCGATAGTAGAGAGTCTTCAACTATGTGGATTCGTAGATGTGGAGGTCTTTGGGTCTGTCTTCGGCGATCCTCTGGAGCTCGACTCTGAACGTTGCATATTCATAGCCCGGAGACCGAGCGCTTGAACACTTCTGAACAAAGGTTGATCAATCGGATTTTTGCCGGTGAGGTTATTGTTCTTCCGCCGTCACCCGAGAGTCTCGCTCTGGTCGAAGCTATTGAAAAAGTTATAGGAGAAGGTCCTTTTAATAGTGAGCTGCGCCAGAAGCTAAATGCCATGCCCGATGCCGAACTGGCCGATCTGACCTTGGGTTTGAAAGAGAAGGTGTTTCAAGATCCTTCGGTGCAGGCTCTAATGCAAGATCTGGTGCGCTCTTCAGAGATATCCGAAATATTCTCTAGCGAGCCACTTATGTGTGATCCGGTCAGGCTGCGAGTTATACCAGGAGGAAGGCAGGCTGATTTTTATAAAGCCAGTGCATTTGGCGCTCACAGAGATTCTTGGTATGCCAATTCGAGGGCACAGATCAACTGGTGGATTCCTCTCCATGATGTGGACGAGAGCCAGTCAGTTCTTTTTTACCCGGAGTATTTCGACAAACCGATAGCCAATGACTCTGACAAATTTGATTATGAACTCTGGCGTGACGAAGTCGGCTTCGGCAAAAGTCAGCTTGGCCGGGGCGGCTTTTATCCCCGGGTTCAGGTGCCTATAGAGCCCGACGAGCCGCGGTTTGCTATCCGTGCCGGAAAGGGCTCGATAGTGCTTTTCTCTGCCGCCCACCTGCATCAGACCGTTATAAATAAAGAAGATACGGTGCGAGTTTCGGTAGACTTTCGGACTGTTGATTTGAAAAGCGAGAGCGAAGGCGTCGGTGCTCCTGATCCCGATAATCGCTCCCGGGGCTCTGCCACCAGGGACTATCGGCCTGTTTATAAATCTGCTCGGACATTTTTAGAAGTGTTCAGAGAGATTGTTGAGGCCTATCCGCAAAATATAGCGGTTCTGGAAAACGGAGAGCGTCAGACAACCTACAAAGATCTGGATCTGCGGGCCAGGCAGCTTGGCTCACGATTGAGGAAAGCTTCGGCTGATGAAACCGGCGGGTCATCTTTGGTCGGCATCCATATCGAGAAATCGACTGAGTACATAGTAGCCCTGCTTTCTATATGGAATGCCGGCTGTGCCTTCGTTCCGCTCGATCCGAATCTGCCCGATGAGAGACTGGAGTATATAGTCAGAGAATGCGGCATGAAATATGCTCTCTCTCTATGCGATCAAACCCAAAAGTTGGAAAACTTGGGTCTGAAGCCGATTGTGGTCGATATGACAGAGGCGGTATGTGCCGAGGAGGAGGCACCGTCTGTGATATCGACAAGGCTCTCTGACCTGGCCTATATAATATTTACCTCAGGCTCCACCGGGCGCCCCAAGGGCGTTATGGTCGAACATTCTGCCATCGTTTCTTTCTTGAAAGATCAGATCGAGGCGTTTCAACTGACCAGTAACAGTCGTTCTCTTTTTTATCTCTCTACCAATTTCGATGCCTCGGTTTCGGATATCGGAACTGCTTTGTTGAGCGGTGGCACACTTTTGATAGAAGACAGAGAGAGTCTTTTGATTGATGATAGCTTCTACAAATTGCTCGCTCGACGGCAAGTTAGTTATATGGACATACCTCCTTCGATATTGAAGTTGATGACACCGGATATGATGCCGAGTTCATTAAAAGCCATCGTCATAGGCGGCGAGGTCTGTCCGGTGGATATCGTCAGGCAATGGGCATCTCATGGTGAAATTCGTATAGTCAATGTCTATGGACCTACAGAAGCCACAGTCTGTACCAGCCTTTCTGTCTGCTCGGCAGAGCACTGGCGTCGCCCTCTGATCGGCGATCCTATGACCGATGTCGAGTATCGTGTGGTGGACGAGAATCTAGAAGAAGTTCGACCAGGGGATTCCGGAGAGCTGCTTATAGCGGGTCCCTGCCTGGCTCGGGGTTATCTCAATCAACCTGAACTAACGGCAAAGCGTTTCATCGAGCTCGATGGCAGGCGCTGGTATCGGACTTCTGACCGAATACAGGTCCATAAAAACGGAGATCTGGAATTTCTCGGTCGTATAGACCGGCAGGTCAAAGTGCGAGGCTTATTAATAGAGCCCGAAGAGATAGAAGCCCGTATCAAAGAACATCCAGAGGTGGCCAGGGTGGCGGTGTTGAAGCGCAAAGCCCTGGCTGATGATGCACGCGGGCGAGAATTGCTTGTCGCCTTTATAGAACCGCTCTCGATGGAGCAGGTTGAAAAGAACAGTCTCAGCCGATCTGTAAAAGAGCTGATTCAAAAGACTCTGCCTTCCTGGCTTCTGCCAAACAGACTGGAGGTCCTTGCGGAGTTGCCGCTTACCATAACAGGAAAGGTTGATCTTTCTTGTCTTGCGACCATGCCGCTTTCTGCCGGAGAGGAGGGGGCGGCCTGGGATCAAGAACTCTCTACCATCGAAGAGAGAGCCCTTCAGGTGATTCTTTCGGTTCTGAAGCTTGATTTCGTCAGTCCAGAAGACAATTTTTTCGACCTGGGCGGAGACAGCTTCAGCGCCCTGGAGCTCAGTTTGCTGGCTGGTGAACGGGGCTTTTTTATCTCACCGGCGGCTGTTTATCAAAACCCTCGGATTGCAGACTTGCTTGCCAATTTAAAAGATGCCGCCCGGGCTTCTGGAATTGAAGCAGCATTTTTGCGTAGTGAAGTAGATCAACGTCTGGCTTCTTTTGAGAACATAGCTTTCGACTTAGATAAAGTTCGCAGAAAGCCGGAGAACATTCTTCTCACCGGTGCCACCGGTTTTCTTGGCTCCCGGTTGTTGAAAGAGCTGCTTGCCGACCTTGATATAAAAACTATCTACTGTCTGGTCCGGGCAAAAGACCAGGCTTCGGCACTCAAGCGTATTGATTCGGCTCTTTCGAAACAGGGTCTGCCCATTCTTTCGATGGCGGAGCAAAGGCGAGTTTGTCCAGTCCTGGGCGATTTAAGTAAGCCGGGGCTCGGTCTTGCTGCTGAAATATGGGGGCGGCTCGCAGGCGAAATCGACACCATTTACCATTGCGGTGCCATGGTGAATATGGTTCTTCCCTATGACGATCTGAAAAGCATCAATCTCGACGGCACCGTCGAGATCGCCCGGCTGGCCCTTGCTGATAGGCCGAAGCATCTGCACTATGCCTCTACCCTTTCGGTTTTTGTTGCCACTAATCAGAATACCGGGGTCGTCTATGAATCGGACAGGCTGGATAGATCGGAGCAGGTCTATGGTGGCTATGCCCAGAGCAAGTGGGCGGCAGAGCTCTTGCTACTTTTGCTGCAAAGTCGCTATCCGGCTATCTCTATCTATCGTCTCGGTTTGATTGTCGGGGATTCGGAGGCAGGCAGAGCTTCTGATAGCGACTTTCTGTCGATGTTTGCTCGAGGATTGATGGCACTGCAAATGGTGCCTGCCGGGGTGCCGGAGCTCGCCCTGGATCTGACTCCGGTAGATTATGCCGCCCGGGCAATGGTCAGGCTGTCCTTATCTGATCAGGCTTCTAATAAGGGGCTTGTTTACCATATCGCCAATACCGAAGCTTTGAAGCTGGATCTTCTGGTTAAGTGCCTTGTCTCGTGGAGCGAGTCGCCCCACGAGATTGAGCTGGTCCAACCCGATGAGTTTGTTCGAAGAGTGCGTCAGTTGAGAGAGAGCGGTTCGGATATCGGGCCGGAGGAGACAGCGGCAGTAATGGCTCTGTGCCGGGTGATCTGTCCGGAGAGTAAGGAAGAAGATAAAGGCGAGCATTTCGAGAGTTTTCGGACCATGGATCTTTTTCAGGCAACTGCTATCACGTTTGATCAGGAGAACACTCTGAAAGGGCTTGGCACGTCCTCGCTACACTGTCCTCCGCCTTCAAAAGAGCTGGTTTCGAAGCTGATTGAAGCTGCCCTGAATAAGCCGGATAGCGCGAGCCTCGCTAGATGCATTAGAGAGAAGGAAAGCTAAAGAAGAAAATGTCGAAACGCTATCTCTGTATAGATCTCACGTTCTTTCCCGGGTTTTATCTCTTTGTAGCTTTAACCGAGCTAAGGTTTCTAATAGGCTACAAAAGGCCTAATTTCCTCTTGATAACTGCTAGCCTATGGGCACTATCTCACCGCCTTCTTCGAAGGAGCCTTCTCAAAACCCAGAGCCCAGTATCCACGAAAGCTCAAGCTGCCAGAACCAGAGCGACCAGTCGTTCCGGTGAGATCCAGCTTTTCTATTTCTCTTCAACCAGAGTTGAACAGGAGATTACCTATGCCTAAGCCGAAAAAACAGATCCGAAAAAGGCGTATCGGGATCTTCGGCGGAACCTTCAGCCCGATTCACTACGGACATCTGATCTGTGCTGAAAAAGTCCGCCAGGACCTGGACCTCGACACCGTCGAGTTCGTGGTCAGCGCCAATCCTCCGAACAAGACCTTCGGAGTTCTCGACGCCGAGGATCGCTACGACATGGTCGTGGCTGCCACGGAAGACAACCCGTTTTTCAATGCCTCTCGCATCGACATCGAGCACGGTGGCTCCGGCTACTCTCTGCTCACCGTGGAGGCGATCAAAGAAAAGTATGCCGGCGATGAGCTGTTCTACCTGACCAGCGCCGAATACCTGGATCCCGAGCATCGCTGGTACCTGCCCCAGTGGGTCGGCGCCAAGGAGCTCTTCAAGATCTGCACTTTCGTGGTCTTTCCCCGGGACCGTCAGGACATGGCTCAGCTCAAGGAGTGGGCCTCCCTTATCAAAGGCGCTCGTATCGTCGTGCTGGATGCTCCCAGCCCGCCCATCTCGAGCACTCTGATCCGGGACCTGGTGGTCGAAGGCAAGTCGATCTGGTACACGACCCCCTGGGTGGTGCAACAAATGATCTTCAAGAAGGGTCACTACCGCACGGCAGACTCGCCGGCTCCCGTCACTTCGCCGGTGGCGCCGGAGTGCATCAAGCGACTGGCGATTTACGAAAGCCAGTTCGACCCGATTCACTACGGCAACCTGCTCTTCGCCGAGTGGGTCCGTCAGGAATACGGTCATGACCGGGTTCTCTTCGTGCCTTCGGCAAGCCCTCCCAACAACAGGGCGGTCAAGGCAAGCGCTGAAGCCCGTCACCGCATGGTGGTCGCGGCCACTGCCGAGAACCCGTTCTTCGACTCCAGCCGCATCGCCCTCGACCGCAACACCGTCTCTTATGCGCTCCTCTCTGTCGAGGATGTGCATCGGCAGTACGGTGCCCACGTCGAGCTCGACCTGATCATCAGCTCGAAGTTCCTCTCGCCCTCGAACCAGTGGTATCTGCCCACCTGGATGGGAGCCGAGGAGCTCTTCAAGAAAGTCCGTTTCCTGGTCTTCCCTGAAGACATGGCGGACGTCGAGAAGATTCGCGCCCTGGCGAAGAAGATTCCCGAGGCGAAAATCGAGGTGGTCAGCGCTCCGACCCTGCCGGTCACGAGCCAGGAAATTTCGGAGCATGTTCGCACCGGTCGTTCGATCCGGTATATGACACCCTGGGT
Source organism: Candidatus Obscuribacterales bacterium (assembly GCA_020634035.1). Lineage (GTDB taxonomy): Bacteria > Cyanobacteriota > Vampirovibrionia > Obscuribacterales > Obscuribacteraceae > RI-106. Next base: position 861,480 of record JACKCM010000001.1, read on the forward strand.
GGTGCAGCAGACCATCACCAAACAGGACCTCTATCGTCGCAAGACGGGCAAGAAGTCCTGAGTTTTCTAGAGGGGAGGACAGTGGCCGCATCGCGCGGCGCTGTCTTCCCTTCGTTTTAGAGCGAGAAATACTAAATCATACAGTAGAAGAGTTTGAAAAAAGACAGGGACTCTCCGTTTTTGGCGGAGAGCCCTGTAAGTAAACGATAGCTTCGAGATTCATAATGGCGGTGCGGTTAGCTTTCGCTCTCCCTCTCCGCTCCAATGCCAAGCTCCGCATTCTTGCGGATGATAGCCCGGCGAACCTCAGCGGTCATCGTCATGGCGGCGAACACCGTCCCCAGTGTTTTGCGAAGCTCGTCATCGTCCGAGATATGATCCAGGACCGGCATGACGTCGTCCACCACCTGTTGCGCGCTGGCAAGGCGGGGTACGAGCTTGTCTTTTTCGGGGAAATCGGAGAAAGCTTCGATCTCGGCGTTGAGCTCTCCGAGCTCATTGTCGAGAATCGAAAGGTTGACCTTAATTGTATGACGCAAGTTTTCCTTGTCGTCGAAACTCATCGGTTTACGCAGCTTGTCTCCGCCTTTGACAGGACTCTTCCTGCCGAAAACCATGACCGCAACTATGAGAAGTATCAGTACTATTGGATAGATCCACGACATAATGGGACCTCCTTCTGGTGTCGAGTCCTGACATACTGCTTTCAGGATTCGACGATGGCGCACAAGAGAATTCAGTTTGACTGACTGACTTGTGTGGAGAGCACGTGGTTAGACGGTGCTGTCCATTTCGCCACTTCCTGCCCGGATTTAGTTAATTGGATACCGAGCAAGAAATGGCGTGCCGGGTGGAATTCCACTGGATAAGAAGGGGCGAAATTCCCTCCCCTTCCTATCCGGTGCTCAATCAAATTTCAGCTTGAAAGTTCTGTTTCGATCAGCTTTTCTCGGAGCTGGTCAGACGCTGGCCTAGCGGATACATGAGGAGGCCTGCGATCATGCCGGGCATGACCTCGTAGGCGACCCCATCCAGTCCGGCAAGGCGCCAGGCGACCGTTACCAGAAAACCGACGGCCATCATCAGAAGAATCGTCTTCTCCGTGGGCTTGGCGCCGAGGCAGTAGACGATCAAGAGCGGAGCGAAGACCGAAGCCAGGGCACCGACTGCGATGAGCACCAGGTCGAAGACGCTCTGGGGTCCCCAGAGAGCTATCGCCAGGGCGAGCAGTGCGATGAAGACCGTGGAGATCTTGGTCATCATATAGCTCACTTTCTGAAACGGCAGCACATCCCTGGTGAGGGATGCCGAGCAGCTCAGAATCTGGGAGTCGGCGGTGGACATCGTGGCGGCGAAAACGCCAGCCAGAACGAGTCCGACCAGGACCTGGGGCAGAAGCTTGAGCGAGAACATCGGCAGAGCAAGCTCGGGGTCGAAGCTGTTCACCTCGGGCAGAATCACCCGGGAGGCGAGACCAGCCATGACCGTGAGCATACAGAAGACGATGAACCAGCCGTAGTAATAAGCGCGGGTGCGACCCAGGTTCTCCGCTTTGTCCATGGACATGAAGCGAACCATCACATGCGGTTGGCCGATTACCGAGAATCCGGCAAAGACCCAGCCCAGAACGAACATGATCGGTCCGAGAACCGGTCCCCATGCCATATCAGGCGGGAAGATGTTCATATAGGTCGGGCTGACCGCGTAGAGGGCATCGATGAAAGCGCTGATGCCGCCGGTGCTCGCAACTGCCGCCACCGCCAGAACTGCCATGGCGAGAACCATGACGATGGACTGAGCGGCGTCGGTCCAGATCGAAGCGCGGATGCCGCCGGCGAAACAGTATGCCACCACCATGACACAGCCGATGATGGCGCCGACACTGTAGTCCCATCCGAAGAGGACATGCAGTGCTTTGCTGCCTGCATTGAGCTGGGCGGCTGCATAGGCACAGAGGAAGAGCACTGTCACCAGACCGCCGACAAGGCGAACCCAGCGATAGTTTGTCCCGTTCCAGGTTGCCAGTGCACCTGCGTATGTGAGGCTTTCATGCTTCTCGCTGTTCTGGCGCAGCCGGGCATGGACGAATGTGGACATGATGTAGTCGCCCACGATAAGTCCGATGGCAAGCCACATGGCAGACAGTCCCAGGGTGTAGGTGAGACCGATCATGCCGATGAACATGAAGCCGCTGTTCCAGGTGGCGATGGCGGAGAGTGCCACCAGCCATGGAGAGACATTGCGGCCGGCGAGGAGATAGTCCTCGGTGGTTGCCTTCTGTTTGAGAGTAGAGAGAATTCCCACTCCCACGAAAAGCATCAAGAAAAAGCCGAAGCTAATCATGATCATATAGTTCATAAAGCCACCTTCCTTTTCAGTTTTGTTGATTAGGAGTTGCTTTTGCGAAACCGGAGAATAGCCACAGATGTCGAAGCCCGTAAGCGTTAATGCGCTTCGTTGAGGTCTTCTTTTTGGGACGAGCTGTATTAAGTGGCGGAATCTCCGGAGAAACTTAATCCCATGTGAGGGAAACTTTGGAACGTATAACTAATAGAGAGCTTTACTCTGGTAAATCCCGCTTTAAATAAGAAATCTGTTTCAGAAAAGCTCATGAGCTTTTCTGAAACTAAGTCTTGGTTTGTAATTTGGGATATTGCGTTTAGGGCTGGTCTAGCTCAGCTAGCTATGCAAGAAGTCAAGCGGTTACTGCTTGCGGCATCAGGCTCAGTTGATACTATCTACGGTGAATCTCAAACTTCTGGTATTGGGCCGTCGCAGTCGAAATGACACCACAGTCTGTGGCCCTTACACTCGAAAATCACCACGTTATAGCCTGGTCGCTGAAAAGAAAAAGCCGTTGCAGAGATAAGGGCATCAGGTTTATTTCTGTCCCAGCCGCACAGTTCGAGGCTGCCATGCTCGATGATAATGTTGCGCATCGAGCTATATTCGGGGAACATCTCGTCTTCGTCATAGACAACCGGATGATAGACCTTATCACTTGTGGCGGATTTCACTGTGTAGAAATAGAGCTCAGTCGGCTCGGTGTTTTCCAGGACCCAGCTCAAGAACTTATAGCGGTTTTTTCTAGCGAAATAATGGAGCATCCCAAATCCGCATAGAAAGGGCACTGCCAGCGTCGCCAGGGGCAGCCACTCTAGAGAAAAACTGAGAGCCGGCATGGAGGAAAGCAAGGCTAGCGGTGTCAGGACAAGCACGAGCATGGCGATTCTGTTCTGACTGGCGAAATCGCCATGCAGCTCCTGACCTGAATAGTCTATTGGGACAGCTGTTTTCGGCTGACTTTCGACCAGAGGCTCTTTTCTTTCTTCTGGCTGCTTTTCTGGCGGCGGCTTTTCTTTTTCTATCAGCTCCGCTTTGACCTCTGCAGGCTTGAATTCAACAGGTGACTTCTTCGAAATCGTGTTCTGATCAGGCTTTGAGCAATCTATACAGATGAAACCATCCGTGTTCATATTCTTGCCGCAATAGGCGCACAGGCTCATACTTCGGTAGAAATTATAAATACGGTCCAGGCGATGTAGAGAATAGCCAGGACAATGGCTTGCCAGAACTGTACTCTTTTGGGAATCAGAAAAGTGCTGAGGATGACTGTGGTAACAACAACCAGGGCGATGCGCAGACCGAGCACCGAGTCGTGTTCCGGCATAGGTATGGTGCCTTCGGTTATGCCGTAAAGAAAGAGCGGAAATCCAAGCGCGACGCAGATGTCGAAAGTGTTGCTTCCGACAGCGTTCGAGATGGCGTCATTATGATTGCCTTTCATAGAGTCTTTGATGGATAGTATCGTATCTGGTACCGAGCTGGCTGCCGCTCCAAGAAAGAGCGCCGTGACAATGGCATGAACCCCTAGAAGTTCGGCGCTTTTTACTATGGTCTCGCCCAGGACATAGCAGGCTGCTGAAATTACAGCCACGGCGCTCAAAAGTACAATCCAGGGGCGGTGAGCCTTACCTGATTCGTAGTGTGCACCACCGAAGTAAAGGCTGTTGAAATCGAATTCTACTATGGCTTTACCCACGGGGAGCTTCTCTACATGGGCGACATGGTGGCTGACTTCGGTGTCTTGAACTACCGGATAGCGACTGGATTGCCAGGCCATCAGACCAACATAAGGCAGATAGATAGCCATCAGAATGGCGCCGTCGACCCAGGTAAGAGTCGATTTACCGAGCAAGAAAATCAACACCGCCTCGGCGATAATAACCGCGATTCCATCCCGGATCAAAGCCGGTTTATCGATTTCGAAAGAGTCTGTGGTGTGCCATTCTTGCTTCATCCTGATAAAGCCCAGGGTGCCGGCTCGCACCAGCAGTCTGGCTAGAGCCGGAGCGGTCACAAAAATGATGCAAAGACAGGGAATGATGTCGCTGTTAAAAACTGCCGAGCCTGCGGTTACGGCGATACCGGCACCGAAGACCTCGTTGCCGCCAATAAAAAACAGAAGAGCGATGGTGGTAAACAGCTCAGGCAGCGAAGAGCCGACAGCGTTTATGGTGGCTCCTTTCACTCCCGGGGGCAGCTTTCTTCCGAGCCAATCGGCGGCGCCTTCGAAGCTGTTGCAACTCTTGGCGAGAACATAGCTCGATGCTGCCACGGTGAAAATCAGAAGCAGGAATTCTAGGAACTTTTCCATGGGAGACCAGGGCCTGTGGGAACCGCCGCAAGGGTTTTGTTGCAATCGACAGAACCCTTATTCAGACACCTGATAGTTATACATCACCGGCGAAGGAATTTCACTGGCTTATGACCGGCTTATCTAAGTCCGCACGAGCCCTCTTCTGCTAGTTTCGCTAGGGCGCCAGAGACCTCATTAAGATCGGCTGCCCTTTTGTAAAGCTAGAGCCATGCCATCTAGCGCAGGCAAAGGCAGGTAAGGGTTAGAAAGGGTTCGAAAGATTACTTCCCTTTACAAACTCATGACATCATTTGAAACAAGCAGTTTTGTTTAGTTTTTGTCATCAGAAGACTCCTTGATAACCTTTAAGAGCTTTTGCTATCACGAAATCACCTGTTTATTTGTTTTGCTTTCCAGAGAGCTATATCAGCACCTAGCCAATTTGTTCTGAGTCTTTGAACCTATTTAAGCAACTTATCAGTTGTCTGGTTCTGGCCGTGCTTTATCTATCTCTCTCTAGCAAGAAGTCCTGTCTCAGGACTAAGAAGGACATCGAAATGAAAACATTTTTTGCCAATCTGGTAAGGATCCTCGTGACGGCGGCGGTGATGACCTTGTTCGCTCCGCTTGTTCTTCCGGGGATGAGTTTTTCTGGCTCTTATGCCGTCGGGATTCTTCTGGGCGCCTGTCTGTGGCTGGTCTACACGGTCACCACTCGCGTCAACAAGAAGATTTTCGGAGTGGCTGAAGGAGCCTGTCCGATGCCATCGGTGATGAGGATTTTCGTGGTTATTCAATTCGCCGTCACCGTCGTTTTTCTGGCGGTAGCGGGGATGGTTTTGACCACGCCTCTGGTAATCGCCGGAGTCCTCTCTCTGATAGCTGCTGCTGTCGTCACTCTGTTCGGCGCCGTGCTCTCCAGTGTGGTGGTGCGGTTGCTCCGACTCGATGGGGTGGCGTAAGCAACATGAAAAGCGATCATCCCGCATGAGGCGGGGTGGCGAACTAAATCTATACCACAATCAGTGGTCCACGAAAGTGGGGTGAAGATGACAAAGTTCAGAATAGGTTTACTGATAGGCCTGGGCTCTGCCGCAGGTCTAGCTCTGGTCGTTGGCCTTGGACTCGCGCGCTACGAAAGCCCGGCGGGTTCAGGCAGCGACCGGCTGTTTCCCGAATTGGCGCATGAAAGAACCGCTCTCCAGCCGGAGAATTCGGACGAATACATGCGCACCTACAAATACGCCGACGACGGAGTGACCCGGCAGAGCGCTGTGGTCGCCTTCCGTGACGGCTCCACCGGCTACATCAACTACCGTCCCGACGGCACCGTCTCTACCTTCGGCTCTTACTACCCGGCGGCAGATTCGGCTGTGGCGGCTCCCAAGCTGCAAGCCGAATACGACACCGACGGGCGGAGCTTCCTGTTCGAGCGGCGTTTCCGTGAAGATGGCAGCATCATCCGGGAAGGTCGTCGGCAGGCGGACGGCAGCTATCTCATCCGGGATTTCTTCGAGGGCGGTGTGAGGATGTCCGGCGAAGAGGTCTATGCCAGGGACGCCAAGCTCATTGCGCTCACCCACTGGTTCGAAGATGGGACGGTGCAGAAGTCTGTCTCTGCCGACAAGACCGGTGCTGTCGTGACCGAGGAGTTCGCTCCCGGCGGCGCCCGGAAGTTCTATCACCGGCTGCGTAGCGACAGCGACGAGGTCTGGGAGTATTATCGTGAAGACGGCAAGACCCTTGCTCAGCGGTTCACAATGGTGGAAAAGTCGGCAATGCGCTCCGTCAGCTATTATGTGCTCGCCCAGTACTTCAAGCCCGACGGCAGCATCCGAGAGGAGCGTGAGTTTCATCGCAGCTCCATGCTGGTGCGCTTCTTCGACGAAGATGGCAAGCTCGCCTGGGTGCAGACCTGGGATCACAAAAACTGGCAGAACGCCAAAGGCGATGACCTGAAGCTCACACCGGACCAGTATGTCTTCGACGGGCTTTACCTCGGTAAAGAGATTTTCGATGAGGACAGCTACTGGTTCTATGACGGCGGGCTGAAGCTGCGCCGGCATATCTTCTTCGACACCAGTCTGCCTGGCCGGAACATGGCTCACAAAGAGTATGACGAAGAGACCGGTGTCCTCAAGGAGTACAAGCGCTTCTTCCTCAAGGACGGCAAGGTCGAATCGGAGATCGTCAAGCTCGAACCGGGTACGACGAACGAAAAGTTCGACTACGGCAGTCTGCCGGAAGGCTGGGACCAGCCCACACCCTATGTGGTGCCTCCCATGGCTCCTCATGATTCCTACGGGGATGACTGAGTAATCGCCAGGGGCGGGGTGGGCATGAGCCTGCTCCGCCCTTGAACATCAACCTGAGTATCAACTACCAACGAAAGAAGGTGAGAGTGATGAACAGGAAATTTATTCTCGCAGGAGCGCTGGCAGTGTTGACCATTGCCGCCGGTGTCTCCGTCTACTTCTTAAGTGGGGGTGTCAGATCTGCTTCGGACCCGACAGCGGTGTTTCCGGACAGGACATCTCGCCGGGTGGTGGTCTCGCACCAGTCCACTGGCGAAGAGCTCCGGGTCATCGACCTGAAAGCCGATGGCCTCACCCCGGAGAAAGCCGAAGTCTGGTTCAGGGATGGGGCCATCGGCCACATCCACTATCGCGATGACGGCACCATCTCCACTTTCGATGCTTTCTACCCGGAGCCCGAGACGAGTTCCGGAGCCGGTAGTCGGCGTCAGCTCAAGCTAGATGCCGAGTTCGACCTCGATGGCAGGACCTATTTGCGGGAAGCCCATTACCGCGAGGATGGAACGCCCTCGAGAATCGGAGTTCGTCTCGCTTCAGGCGACTACGAAATCCGCGATTTCTACGCCGATGGGATTAAGCTGGCCGCTCTCGACCTCCGCGACCGGTCCGGCAAAAGGTCGAGCCTGACTCGCTGGTACGAGACTGGCGTTGTTCAGCAGACGGTGCTTCGGGACAAAGAAGGAGCGGTGGCGACCACCGACTTCGATGTCGCCGGTCTGAAGACCGCCTATCACTGGGTCTTCTACAACAAGGAGACCTGGGAAGCCTACCGCCCGGGCGCAGAGACCCTGCTCAACAGATTCGAGATGAAAGCGCAGAGCGCGGCGGAGTCGGTGAGCTACTACGTGCATGCTCACTACTACAAGCCGGATGGCAGCCTCGACCATGAACGCAAGTTCGGACCGGGGCACATGGAGGTTATCTTCCGTGATGCTGCCGGTGGTATCGCCTACGTTCAGCGCTGGATGCACAGCGGTCAGGCGACCTCGCCCGAACTGATGACCCAGGAAAACTATCACCTCGGTCTGGTGGTGCTGGGCGGTGACAACCTGCTCGACAACGACACTGTCTGGTTCTATGACGACGGTAAGACTGTCGAAAAGCTAATGAGCAGGGTCGACTTTGCTGACGGTCTTGTCGGCATTATCGTGCATGAGTTTCATCCCGATGGCTCTCTGAAGACTCGCCGTCTGCCCCGAGTGGAAGACGGCAAGGTCGTCTATGACAGTGTCAGCTTCAAGCCCGGGGAGAGCAAAGACAGCTCTGGTCTTGGGTCGGCGAAAGCCGAATGGCTCGAGACAATTCCCTATGCTTTGCCGCCGAAGGCTCCCATTCAGGAAGTCTATATCAGCGGTCCCTGAATCGGTATTCACCGTCGTCCGGAAAGAGCGTCTTTGCTCTTTCCGGGCGGCTGAATGAAACTCGCTAGACACGGAGGTGTTCATGCGAATATATGCAATACCTACCTACCTCTTCGGTCTGATCGCCCTGGTACTGGTGCTCTTTCTCTCGAGCGTCTACCTGCCGGCTTTCGTAAGCGGAGGTAATTCGGTTGCGCCGGAAGCTGAATTTCCGGAAAGGCTTCAAGAGAGGCTGCTTCTGCCCAACTCCGAATTGCGTGAGGTGCGGAGAACGGTCCGCTATGCCGACGACAATTTCACCAAGGTGAGAGCCGAGGTCGAATTCGAGGACGGCACGAGCGGTTATCTCAATTTCCGTCCGAACGGTACAATCTCGACCTATGGCATTTTCTACCCGGTCGAGACTGTTGGGTCCGTCTCTAATCCGCAGCTCAAAATGGAAGCCGAATTCGAAGATGACGGCATCCACTACCGCTGGGAGAAGCACTATTTCGAGAACGGCATTCTGCGCCGCTCCGGTGTTCGTCTGGCTTCGGGTAACTACGAGGTCAATGAATATCTGGAGGACGGCGTTCAGCTTGCGGGCAACTATGTGTTCGACGCCAAAGGCGAGATCTACAGCGATGTGGAATACTACGACAATGGTGTCACCAAAAGGCTGGTGAAAGTCGACAAAGCGAACGGCACCGAGACCACTCTCTTCAATGAGCAGGGTCTCAAGACCAGCTATCACAAGGTCCGCTACAGCGAGATCGTGCTCGAGACCTATCGGGCAGATGGTGTGACGCCGGACATTCGCTTCGAGCAGAAGTCCGAAGGTAGCCAGTTCTCCACGAGCTACTACATCTACGCCACCTACTACAAGCCCGATGGCAGCATCGACCATGAGCGCAAGTTCGGTCGGCAGTACATGCATGTCATCTTCCGAGATGACCAGGGCGAAGTCATCTACCGTCAGCAGTACAAGGCCAAAAACGGTGGCGGCGCAAAGCTTACGTCTCTTGAGCCGGACCAGTGGTATCTCGACGGCGTGATGTACGGGGACTGGCACGACTTCAACCAGCCCGGCTTCTGGTTCTACGAAGACGGCAGCTTCTTGCGTCATGTCTATCCGACCGATCCGTCGAATCCCAATATCGGCACGATGTCGGTGAAGAGCTATCATCCCGACGGTTCGTTGCAGTCCTATCGCAGGCCCGATCCGGCAAACGCCGGTAAGTGGCTGCAGGACAACTACAAGCCCGGCGAAAAGATCGAGCCTTTCGACATGACGCTGATTCAAGGGCGTCATTTGCCGGTGCCGTATGTGGTGCCGTCCTGGCTTCCGCCGGAGACCGAGTCTCACTACCACTGAGTTTTTTTTTGAGAGAGAGGAGCAAGAGTGTGGAGACTCCTGCCCCTCTCTTTTTCTTTGATGGTGAACTACTATAGCAAATAGTGTATAGTTTTTGTTCGAGCTTATATAGGTCCCTCTCGCCGTTCTCTGACAATAGACTATAATTGACTCTCGTTCGGCCAGCGCTTTATCTTCTAATGGATGTGAGACTGTCGGGAGAAAGACATGACCCATGACAAATCATCACCGCGAGCTTCTACCAGGGCAAAACCTCCCCTGAGGGTGCCGAATGAAGAGAAGCGCTCCCGAGAATTCATCACTCCCACCGAGTTAGAGAAGCTCACGGCGGCTGCCGAGTCGGTCGGTCGTCATGGTCTGAGGGATGCGCTGATTATCTCTATGGCGTACATCCATGCCCTGAGAGCCGGAGAGCTGATCCGACTAACCTGGGACGACATCGATTTAGAAGCCAAGACTATCTCTATCGAAAGAATCAAAGGAGGGGTGCCTTCAAAGCACGGCCTCAGTCTTTTCGAGGTCAGTCAGCTTCAGGAATTGCGGGCGGAAGCGCCGCGCAGTAAACATGTTTTCTGCTCAGAGCGTCATGGTCCACTTACCAGTCGGGCTGTTCATTCTATCGTTGCCAGGGCCGGTACCATCGCCGGTCTGGAGTTGTCTATTCATCCTCAGATGCTCTGTGCCGGCAGGGGATATCAGCTGATTTCAGAAGGTTGGGAGATCAAAGCCGTTCAAGATTATCTCGGTCATAAATCGGCACGCATCGTAGAGTCTTATGCGCGTAAGTCCGGGCATTATTTGAAGTATGTGAAAAGACATCCGGTTTTTCTTGATAAAAGCATACCGGTTGTGAATTTTGCCTCTGCATCCGAAGCGCTCAGTCCCGACCTTCTCACCGAAGGTAGTATCACTGTAGAGATTCCTGCCGGTACTTGCAATCTCGGTCCCGGTCTCGATAGCTTCGGCCTTGCACTCAGTCTCTATACCCGGCTTACCATCGGCTTCGGCGAGGTCAATATTTCCGACTCGCCTCTCGTCAACGTCAAAGGGCGCATGGCAAAACGTAGTCAGGTCGCCGAACACAGCGAACTTGTCTATACCCTGCTCTCTAAGCTATGGCGCTTCGATGCCAACGCTCTAAAAAAAATGAAGATCGATATCGTCTCTGATATCCCGTTGGGCTGCGGTCTGGGAGCTTCAGGATCGGTGGTGCTCGGAGCGGTCTGGGCTTCTCATGTTTTTCAGGGCAAGTTGCCCTCTTGCAGGACCATTCTCAAAGAGTGCCGGACTTTAGAGGCTCATCCCGAAACTACTGCAGCCAGTTTGCTTGGTGGAATGACTATCTTTGGCGATACCCCCGGTGATGAGAGCAGCCTTGTCCGGCATATAGACTGGCCGGATGACTGGACAATCCTGCTTGTTCTGCCGTCTTATAGTCTCAAAACGGCTGAGAGCCGCAAGGTCTTGCCTCGTACCTACCCACGTGCCGATGTTATCCATAACATCCAGCGGGCAAGCCTGCTTGTTTCGGCTGTCTATGAGAAGGACGAAGAGCTTCTAAAACATACCTTTTCAGATCGTTTGCATGAGAGCTATCGCGAGGCTGTGGTGCCCGAACTGAGCAAAGTTCGTAACCTGTTGGAAGGTGAAGATCATCTCGGTGTTTTTCTTGCCGGCGGTGGTTCTTCGGTGGCGGTCGTGGTCAATAGCAGACAGAAAGATAGAATCAATGAGCTTCTTCAAGATTGGGCTCTCGTAGAAGACAATCAGATAGATATCCTCGATCTGTATGTTCCTGCTCAGGGAATGAGAGAGCTGGTCAAAGTCTAGATTTGCACTGGTTTGCAATTGTTTACCAGAATCTTTTTTATGGCGGCATTTTTGCGGCGGCGGCGGAAACTCTTGCCTGGTAAAGTCTTGGCGCTGTGTCAAAAAGAGCTAGATAGACCCGATTGATTCTTTGTCGACCGAAGCCTCTTGTTTCTCGATTGACAACCTGGCTGCCGGGCGTATATTGGAGACACAAACACTTCGTTTGTGGGAAGCCCGTAACACAAGACCGATGCATTTCATGTGTGAGTCGGGAGGACAGTCATGCCCACGCAACAGAATTTTGTTCCGATCGAAGAACAACTGGAAGCCGCCAACATTGTCAGCCAGGAAAGCCGCTTTCAAGCTATCAAGAACAAGCATGGACTTGCCATAGCTTTCTGGACTGTATGGCTTTTTGTCTTTTTTATTTCCTGGATCGCTTATCAAGTTACTGGTTGAACCGCAACTCAAGCCAGATATCTGAGCCAGATATAGAGGGTGCTCACAATCAGTGAGAGCACCATTATCAGTCCACCTACTTTGATGAATTCGACAAAGCTCAGTCGTGAACCGTTGGCCCTTGCCATATCGGCGACGATGACGTTTGCGGTGGCGCCTATTAGAGATCCATTGCCGCCCAGGCATGCGCCCAGAGCCAGGGACCACCAGAGGCTTTCACCGCTGGCAGCGGGGTTGCTTGCTTTTATAGATTCGACCAATGGAATCATCGTAGCGGTGTAAGGGACGTTATCGATGATTGCCGATGCGAAAGCCGAGATCCACATGAGCACTATCGGCATAATATGCTGATTGCCGGAGGTCATATCGATGAAAGCGCGGGCGAGAATCTCTACCGTGCCTGATTTTTCTACCGCTCCTACCATGACGAAGAGTCCGATGAAAAAGAAAATGGTGGTCCATTCGACGTCATCCCAGATGTTTTTGCGGTTCTCGAAAATCAAAAGGAAGGCTGCGCCTGCCATGGCGATGGTGCCTGCTTCAAGACCGATTTGAGCATGGAGGATAAAGCCGGCGAAAACTGCCACCATAACCGCCACTGCTTTCCACATCAGAGGATAATCGGTTATCACGCCTTCCACCGGCAAGTCGCTTTTTCGCTTGCCATAGCGATTGTCTATGGAAAGATCTTTGCGATAGATGAAACAGAGTGTGACCAGTGCTATGGGCAGTATCAGTAAAACCACCGGAGCAAGATTGAAAAGGAAGTCGTTGAAGCTCAATTTGGCGGCGCTGCCAATCATGATATTGGGTGGGTCGCCGATAAGCGTTGCTGTTCCGCCGATGTTAGAGCAGATGGTCTCAGCTATCAGAAATGGTACCGGGTTGATTTCGAGTTTGTTGGCGATTACGCAGGTGATGCTGCCCATTAAAATGACTGTGGTGACATTGTCGAAAATCGCCGAAAGAAATGCCGTCATCGTCGAAAAGACCAGAAGCATGAGCAGGTTATTGCCCCGGGTCAGTCTGGCTGCCATCATACCGAGGGCGTTTAGAGCGCCGGTATGACCGAGTATGTTGATCAGGATCATCATACCGACAAGCAAAGTTATGACGTTGAAGTCGATCGCTGCGAAAGCTTCTGCCTGGGTCATGTACTGACAGACTAGCAGGAGCGAAGCGCCGGTTAGAGCTGTGGCGACTTTGGGGATTTTCTCCACCATTATCGAGATGAAGGCTGCCAGCAGCACGAAATTTGGAAACAGAACTGACCAGTTGAAAAATGCCGCAGTATCTACATTCATGTTGGAGAACCCGGTTAGCGAATCGGTTATGGACGGTGCAACCGCCAGCCAGGCAAGCGGTTCTAGAAAATTATGCTTCACCCCATGGTATCAAAATATCCTTGAAATGCACCGGGTCCTAGCTTTGCTAACTGATATCGCATTGCTGAAAGCCCCACGGCTTAAGGCTTTGCTTCGTCGACAATTAAAGATTTGAGGTTTCTAAGAATCGCAACAATTATATCGGCCGCTGTTTTCGAAGCAGATAGCCCAGGCTGGCGCTGTCTTTGATCCGGGATGTGGCAGAGTTAGCGCTATCTATTAACCTGCCTTATCATTTGTTTTTCTCTATTCATCGAATTTCCAGAAGGCTGCATCGGTGGCGAATTGATGATAATTGATCGCGACAAAAGCCAGGGCGGCGGCGTCGTTGAAGCTGAATGCACCAAACAGATTCATACAATGAGGAAATATGACATAGACCAGACTGGCTATGAGAGCGGCTTTGCCTAAATAAGCCAGTGCCGGCCAGGGTTTGATTTTGTCTTTGCCGATATCATCAGGACTCTGTTCCGAGTTTTGTTCGGCTTTTGGTCTTTTGTGATTCCTTTCTTGATTCCTTTTTTGATCCCGGGCTAGATTGAGGGCTAGATACTGGCTGGCGTGGAAGAAGGCTGGCACCCAAAACCATAGCACTCCTGCCGCTGGCTGCGGGGCAAGTCCCAGTGCGATGATGGTGCCGGTACATGCCACTGCAGGTAGTGGCGGGTACTGTCTCTTTGACAGTGCTTTTTTAGCCGTTAAAAACAAGCAGATGAGACCGACGCCGGTAAGGGCATAGCGACATAGCTCAAAGAATGTCGCTGCACCAGGGTCTTTCATTGGTATCCAGAACGGAGAAGCCACTCCATAGAAAACCCCGGGATAGAAATCCTGAATGGTCAGGAATCGCAGGGTCACCCAGGTAGAGAGCAGAAGCATAAAGACCCTGTAGCTTCGTTTTTCGAAGAGGCTGAGCGGGTATGCCCGTTTTCGACAATAGAGAAGCACTATAGAACAGGTCTGCTGGCAGAAATGCCAGAAAACAGTAACCATGTAGAAATAGGTCAGATAGCCGATGATTTGAGGTACAAGCACTCCGGTGATGATCAGAGCCAGTACGATATACATCAACCAGGTTCGGTAAAATCGATAGCGGCTGCGACTTTCTTCGCTCTCCCAGAGCCGCATATGGGTAGCGATGTTGTGCGCGTTGAAGAGCAGGTACTGTCCGGCATAGGCGATGGCGATCAATACCAGGTGGGCGGTGTTGGACTTGTCCGCCGGTATTGTAAATCCGATGGCGATGAAATTGATCAGGGTGAGCAGCCAGACTGCGCCGCCGGCTACGAACAAATAGTCGAGAACCGGCCCGAGGATCCAACTTGATTCTCCTGATGATACGGACAGCGAATTCTTTCGATCGTCTCGGTAGCTGTTCTCTAAATCCTTTTCTATCGGAGCCGCCCCCTGGTCGGTACGGAACTGAGTCTCTATTTTCGCACTTATCGTATCGGAATCGGTGATTTTATCTGTCAGCCAGGAATCAAAGGGTCTTTTGCTAACATAGTATTCTGGGCACTTATATTAAAAGGCTTTTGACTCTTGAAACAGGTACGAAGGGCCAGATGGTAAACAGTGAATTTGCCTTTAATCAGAACAGCTTTGCCCTGCCGCAAGGACAGGCTGAAGATCCTGATAAGCCGTATCCCTGGATAATCAGTCCGGTGGTTGACTTCATTTTTGTCTACGGCGGTGCTTTCTGGCTGCTCTTCGTTCTTCATGTCGTCTGTTTCGGCTGGAACGCCGCCGACCTGGAGAACCTTCGCTTTCATGCCAATCCCCTTTTAGATCAGGGGGTGGCGCAATGGTTCGTTTTGATGACCATGGCTACGCCCATTTTGATCTCCAATACCCACACCTGGGCGACTTATATGCGGATTTACGGCTCTAGCGAAGACCGCGAGCGCTTCAAATTTTATGGGCGTTATTTGATCTACATGCCCCTGGTGCTTTTCACCTCGGCTCTGCTTTACCCGCCCCTCCAGGGCATGGTTATATACCTGCATATGGGCTGGGTCTTTCAGCACTATTCATCCCAGACCTATGGCGTCGCCCTTATCTATTGCTATAAGCGGCAGTACTTCATGAACGGCAAAGAGAAGAAGATATTCAAGCTCACTCTCGATGCCATTTCAGCTTTTGTTATTACTCGTCTGCTCTGTATTCGCGAAGAGATGCCCTATGACATGTGGGGCGTGCCGCTGCCGTTTGCCGGTCTCCCCCGGCCAATTCACTATGCTGCGGTGGCTTTCCTCGTGGTCATGGCGGTATTGCTCGCCATAACAATTCTGCGCAAATACTTTCGAGATAAGCAGATGATTCCGGCACCTTGCCTGACCATGGTTCTCGGTGTGGCTCTGCTGGGAACCATCCCTGGTTATGGCGGTTTGATCGCCTGGATGTGGGCTCCTCCATTTTTGCATGGAGCACAGTATTGCCTGATCTCTCTGGCTTATTACCTCAAAGAAAGGGGCTTGCCGGAAGGGATGAATTCGTCCCAGATAGCCAGTGCAATTCTTACCCGTCCGGCGGTCAAGTGGTTGCTCTGGGCTTTAATAGGCGGCAATTTTATTTATATTGTGATACCGCACATAATGTCTGACTTTGGCTGGAGTTTTATGGCGATAGTCAGCGTCGTGCAAGCCTGTGTCAACTTCCATCACTTTTTGACCGATGCTGCCATCTGGAAGCTTCGGGACGACAAGACCAGGAGATTGTTGATAGCGTGAGCAATTCTGGGATTTCGAAAACCAATAATCGAGCCGCTCAGGTGATTTTGCTGGTCGCCTCCTGCTGTCTTTCGGTAGCGCTTCTCTACTGTCCTGTTAGAGATTATTGTCTAAATCGTCATGCTGCAAGCTGGAAGTCGGTGTCTGCAAGAGTCGAGGGCATGCAAGCCTTGAACACGGTCAATTTCAAAGACCCCTATTTCTCTGTCAACATCAGCTATCGCTATGTCGTGGATGGCAGGGAATATACAGGCAATCGTATTGCTTTCGGCGGTCTTGATCCGATGCTTGGCTATGACCTGGGGGTTTTTATACGTGCCCATCAGATTGGCAAAGATGCAGGAGTAATGGTCGAGCCGGGAAATCCTGCCTCGAGCATTCTAGAATCTTCCGTCCAGACGTCTTTCCCTATTCTTCTGGGGCGTTGCCTGGCTATTACTTTGTTCGTTTCACTTTTCTATCTGGGGGCCTTTCCTGTGATTTCAGGAGAAAGAGAGGAGTATGAGTCGGCTATAATAAGCTGATGTGATTTGTTTTGCGAATCCCTCGAATTCCTCGAATCGCTTAGATTCTTTGGGTCTCGTGGGTCCCGCAGGTCTCACCGGGGAACGGTCATTGTTTTTTTGGAGATTAA
The DNA here is from genome assembly GCA_020634035.1 of Candidatus Obscuribacterales bacterium. Taxonomy (GTDB): domain Bacteria; phylum Cyanobacteriota; class Vampirovibrionia; order Obscuribacterales; family Obscuribacteraceae; genus RI-106. The sequence continues at coordinate 878,168 of JACKCM010000001.1, forward strand.
TAGGTGGCCGTCAAGAAAGCTGTCAAAGAAGATTTGAATCTGGCAGGAGGTAGGTTTTCTCTCTACGCAGGAGATGTTTTACCTTCTATCGTGGTCTTTCTGGTCGCTTTGCCTCTCTGCATGGGTATTGCCATTGCCTCGGGGGTAGATCCGGCGGCGGGATTAATCACCGGTATAGTCGGGGGATTGCTGGTCGGTCCTCTAAGCGGTTGTCCGCTTCAAATTAGCGGACCGGCGGCGGGCCTGGCGGTGATTACTGCCCAGCTCATAGCCGAGCATGGAATTGAGCGGCTCGGGATCATCATAGTAGTAGCCGGCGTAGTTCAGCTACTTGCCGGTTTGAGCCGTCTGGCTCAGTGGTTTCGCGCTGTGCCGCCTTCGGTCATTCACGGCATGCTTTCTGGAATCGGGGTCTTGATATTTGCCGGACAGTTCCACGTGATGGTGGATGACCTTCCGAAAGAGAGCGGCTTTCTCAATTTGATATCGATACCGCTGGCGGTGTGGAAGGGGCTCTCTTTCTCACTGGAATTGCCGCACTTTGCTGCGTGCATGATCGGTCTTTTGACCATATCGCTCTTGCTGGTCTGGAATCGAATGAAGGCCAAGTTTGATATTGCTGTTTTCAACGTATTACCGGGCTCTTTGTTTGCCATCGTGGTGGCTACCTCTGTGGCCTGGCTCTATCACCTGGATATCAAGTTCGTCAATCTTCCGGATAATTTTGCCGAGTCTTTTCGCTTCATTCATTACTCTCAGATAAAAGGTTTCATCAGCTGGGAGCTTTTGCTGGATGGAATCGCTATGGCATTTATTGCCGCTGCCGAGACCTTGCTCACGGCAACAGCCGTCGACAAAATGCATAAAGGGGAGCGTACAAACTATGATCGAGAGCTGATGGCCCAGGGCGCCGGTAACGTTGTTTGCGGGTTGGTGGGCGGTCTTGCTATGACCGGAGTGATGGTGCGCAGTGGCGTCAATGTCACCGCAGGAGGCAAAACAAGGGCTTCAGCCTTTCTCCATGGTCTATGGCTGCTTCTCTTCTTTGCTTTTCTGCCTTTTGTAGTCGAACTGATTCCGCGGGCTGCGCTGGCTGCTTTGCTTGTCTATACCGGCTGGAAGCTGGCCAATTTCAAAATAATGCGAGAGCTCGAAAAGTACGGCAAGAGCGAAGTCTACATCTATCTTGCCACTGTCGGTTCGATTGTTTGTTTCGACCTGCTTACAGGGGTTTTGATAGGTATCGCCCTTTCTGTAGGAAAGCTTCTGTATATCTTTTCGCACCTGGAGATCAAAATGGCGGAGGACCTTGCCAGCAATCGTACCGATGTTTTCTTGAAAGGGGCTGCGACATTTTTGTCCTTGCCTAGATTTGCCGAAGCGCTAGAGCGGGTGAGACCTGACACCGAGCTGCACGTGCATCTCGATGCCCTCGACTATATCGATCATGCCTGTCTCGATATGGTTATGTCCTGGGAAGAGAAGCATGTGGCAGGTGGTGGTCATCTGGTAATTGACTGGGGCACCATGGAGGCTGCTTCGGGAAGACCGAGGAAGGCAAGAACTGGTTCCAACACAATGGAATTCCGGGAGCCTGGAAAGTCATCTTCTTCGGTCAGGACCACGCCCCTGCCGCTTGAAGAAGCTTCCAGCACCGAAGTCAAACAAGAAGAGTAGATTACGGAAGAGTTTTTCTGAGAATACGGCAGAGTTTCGTTGCTAACAGGCTCTGGTTTCCAAGATGACTCAATCTCGTCAATTTATTGACATCTGCCTTGTTGCGGAATAAACGGTGAGTCCTCGATCTCGGAAGAAATCAATGGTGGCATCAGACGGGAAACGGGGTGTTATCCCGCTTGCACCATAGCTTCATAAATATATCTATCTACCGGATTGCTCGCCCACATCTTCTTCGCTAACCTCAGGGTGTCTATTGTTTTCTGTTTTCCAGTTTCCTCAAGGAAGCTTTCCCACAACTTTTATCAGGTATCCAACAATCTTGATTCTTTCTGTTTTTGAACCGTGTTTTGCGGTTCTGCTTCTGTCCGCTCGCGAGAGTGATACACGTGAAACCATCACAGCAGGTAATCCCTATTTTGAAAGAAACACTCAATCGCGCGCTCAAGGCATTCGCCAATGATTCGGTCGGATGCTGCTCTAAGGTGATCTTTTCGAGCCGCTGGCTGCTCGCACCTATCTACATGGGCCTTTCTGCGGTACTGGTCATTTACGGATACAAGTTTTTCCGTAAGCTCTATTATTTGTTCGACCAGCTATCCACCTTTAGCGATAAGGACCTTACTCTTGAGGTTCTTCATCTACTCGACATCGTCATGCTGGCCAATCTGACCATCATGATCACGATCGGCAGCTACACACTTTTCATCCGCCGTCTCACCATCAGAGACTCCCGCGACCGACTCTCCTGGCTCGATCATATCGATGCAGGAGCATTGAAAGTAAAGCTGGGAATGGCATTGATTGGGGTCTCATCGATTCATCTGCTCGAAGCTTTTATCAAGGCCGACGAGCTGGCTATGGAGACTTTTCTGAAGATGACCGGAATTCATCTTGTTTTTGTGGTATCAACTCTGGTGATTGCCTGGATTAGCATCGCCAAGTATGGAAACCACAGCGGACTGGATGATGACGATCACGATCCGCGTCATTGACGGCATGAACTGAAACCGGCAGGCTGTCGGTATGAAATCGGCGATGCCCGGAGGGGGCGAATTCTTCCGGGCAGAGCTTACCAGAGAACAAATGCATGCTGGTTGTTGATTTCGAAGGGGATCTGATCCCCTTTTTTCTCTCTCTGCATTAATACTATATGAATTAGCATAATGCCGATGGCGATAGCACAGACAGAGTTTGGACTACACAAAACGCCTATATCGTAGCCTCAGAATCACTGCTTTCCTGAGAGATCGAGATAGGTGTATTGCAGGCGCCAGGGGTAAACAGACCAACAGCTATATCGTAGTCTCAGAAGATTTCGCATTCTGAGAGATCGAGATAAGTTCCTCCTTGACTGTTTCCAGAACAATTCGCATAGGCAGTATTGAACCTACACCAGCCCAAAAGCGTTATTGAAGAAGGAGGTGATTCAATATGGAAGACCTTTATTCTTTGATAGAAATAGCCGAGTCCAATGAGGACTACCGGACAATTCTGGAAATTCTGCGGTGGTATGAGGGATTCTCCTGTCCACGCTGTAGCTGCACCGAAGCCTATCGGATCAAGACGCGAAGCTTATTTGAATGCAAGAACTGCAGAATGCAGGTTTCGGCTACTTCCGGAACGTTCCTTCATGGCGTGCGAAACTTGAGGGTCTGGGTGAAAGCGATACTTTCATTCGCCACCAGCGAAGGACAATCTGCCGTTTCGGTTGCCAGACTTTTTAACCGCGGCTATTCAACAGCCTGGTTCATGATGCAGAAGATTCGTATGGTGCTGGAGAATGGATTCGAAGAGTCTGGCGAGGCTTACTTTCTGCCCTGTTCCATGCTCAAAGAAGCTTTGTTTAAAGCGAGTAGCGGAGATGAGCACTTCGAGTTAGATGAAGCGGAGTCTTGTTCTGAGCCTGTTCTGTCCGGTAGAGCCGCAGTGCTGGTTGCTTTTCTGCTGGGAACTTTTCGTGGAGTCAGTCGCAAATACTCACAACTCTATGCCCTGGAGTTTGCATACCGAAGTTTAGCCGTTTCGGCAGAGCCTATAAGGCTTTTATCAATGTTTGTTAGAGGACGAATTGCCAGGCGAAAAACTATAACCAGTTATGTGGCACCGTATTTGATACGACTGCCATCTGCTCTTTGAGGAACTGCAAACTGGATTTTAGTATCCAGTTCTATATGCTTTCGAGATAAAATACTATAAAGGGTAATAGTAGCCGCTTCAACAAAACTCTTCTGAGATGCTTCAGGGAGAAAGGGGAACGGCCAGCTAGAAAGGCCGGCCGTTCCTTACTCGTGACGTGGATGACGCCAGTAGCGCTTCTCGATGGTGCGGAAGTTTGGTTCCGACGCCAGGGACTCGAGATAGGCTGCCAGATGCTCCAGCTCTGCGTCTACGGGCTCTCCTTCGAAGGGTGCGATGTATACGGCGTTGCCGAAATTTCGCTCCGAGTTCGAAGGCAAGTCGTCTACGATGAGCATGCGCTCCTTCGCAAAGCCCCTTTTCACGACCTTCTTGAGGTCCTTGATGTAATAGGCTTCGAAGGCTTCATGGTCAAAGCGGCGGGTGCAGCGGCGGTAGCTCCAGACGAAAACGGGCTCGGGAAATCCCTTGAGAAGCTCGTCTACGCAGGGCTCCACATAGCCTGAGCCGCCTTTTGACCAGATTGCAATCTGGTAGACAGCATAAACCCGGGTGAGAAAGTCGTCCACACCGGGGCGCTTGTAGATGGCGTATTCACCGACGAAAAAATCCGGTTGCCTGTGCTGGCGGATGCGGAGGTCTTTTTCCGAGTCCCGCTCGCAGGCGTGCACCAGAGTCTCGTCGAGGTCGAGAATCAGTAACGGTTTCTCTTGCATGTTTTCCTCCGTTTCTAGTTAGAGGTAGATAGTGCGCCGGGCAAGAACTATTCAGAACGAATTCGGAACAGTTCTCGCCCGGCGCGAGAGGCTTGGGCTCCTGACTCAATGAGAGAGGAGTTTCAGCCCCTGGTTCAAGTCAGCTCAGCCCTGAGCTTACTTGGGGTCGTTGACCACGCCGGCGAAGAGGATGGCGTTCGTCTTCGAATCGGCAACCACGGTCACGAACGGACGGTCGAAGCGGATTGCGAAGGGAAAGCTCACGCTCTCCAGACCGAAGCCGACCGAGGTAGCGGCGGCGCCTTCGGCACCTTCCTCGTCGACCTTGAAGACGGTCTTGTGCTTGACCTCCGAGATGTAGACGGCGGGCGGCGTCGGACGCAGAGCGCCGAAGTCTGCCGTGGCGCTGCTGAAAGCGTCGGCCATGCCGAGGGCCTGGAGAGAGTCGTTCAGGGTGTTCTCGTACTCCAGGTCGAAACGCGGCAGCCAGAGCTCGCCTTCGCTCGCATAGGTGTTGGCGATAGCGTAGGTGAGCTGCTTGGCGTCATCGGCCGAAAGCGCAGCGATGACGTCTGCCGTCGACTTGTCGCCCTGGGGCAGGAAGGCGATCAGGCGGACATCCTCGGATTCGCCGAAGGGAAGCGAGATGTAGGTGTACGCTTCGCCGCGACCATAGACCATGTCCGCGCTGCGATACATGAGCGGGTGGTCCTTGGCGCTGCCGCCGGCGGTGGTGAAGGGCTGGTCTTCGGTCAGGTCCTTGTCGAACTTGACGGTCCATTCGCCCTTGAAGTAGACGCAGTTGATCAGATACATGATCGTCAGCGGATCGATCTCCTCGAGCAGCTTGGTGATCTTCTGCTGCGTGCTCTCGCCGATCCAGTCGTTGATGGAGTCCACGGTCTCGGGCGCGTCGAAGTCGAGCACGTCGACCCGGGCGCCGAAGCTGTCGCGGTTGGCGTTGAGGAAGGACTCGTAGAAGTCGACGCCCTGGCGCGCGAAGATGGCGTTGGCGACGGCGAGCGTCACCCCGATCTTGTCGCGCTTCAGCTCGGAGAGCAGCTCCGCATAGGCGGCGTTGCTCGTGGACTGATCGACGTCGCCGAGCCCGAGGGTCGAGGTGATGCCGGCCAGCGTGTTGCCACGCGCCCCGTTTGCTGCCATGGCGAGAGCGACGGCGACCGAGAGCGGCGAGATCATGATGTTCTCACCGGGCTTGGCAGCGGCTTCGCGAGCCAGCAGCTTCATTCCGAAAGTGGCGGTCGGGGCGATCGTGACGGTATTGGTCTTGGACAATATTTTGCTCCAGGTGTGGATAGATTTGGTTTCGATTTTGACCCTTGTTGGGTCGGTGCAAGGTCGTGAACGGAGCCTCAACACTTAGATAAATCGAGGCGAAATCGGTTCAAGCCTTTCTTCCTGCCCTGTGCGTGGTAAATCGATGTTCTGCAGCACCCGAAACACCCCGGCTTGCGTATGGCAAGAGGTTCGGAGTCATTACTGGTAGATGTGGAAAGAGTTAGGGCTGTTACTTCTTCACAAACTTGGGGATACTGCAGATGGTCGAAGACTACAAAGCCAGAATATTGAGATCCACTATCTTGATGTCTCAGGAGGTTAACCCGGTCGGTTTACACTCTGCCGTGAAACATTCTGACCTTGATGCTCTATGGCTTTTGGGCTTAACAGGCCAGACTAAGAGAGCTTGGCCAGAGATTCTCTTATTTACATCACTTATGCTCATGAAGAAATATACTCGACTTTTGATATTGCGACGGATTGCGACGGATTGCGGTGAGCTTTGCTAAAGCTTCTGCCTATAGAAAAAATGTCGCCAACAGGCTACTCTTGCTCCCGGGCTGATACTGGACCAAAGGAGGCGCCGAGACGCGATGGAGACCCTGGAGATTCGACGGCCGGACGATATGCATGTGCACTTTCGCCAGGGGAAGATGCTGGAAAGTGTGATGCCCTACACGGCAAGGCAGTGTGCCCGCGCCCTGGTCATGCCCAACACGACCCCGCCCATTTTGACCGCCTCCGAGTTGATCGCCTACCGAGACGAAATTCAGAGCGCCTGTAAAAAGGAAAATATTGCCGGCTTCGAGCCCCTGATGACTTTCAAGGTGGCGCCGGCGACTGATGTGGACGAGATCAAGCGCCTCAAAGAGGCAGGGGCTGTGGCAGGCAAGCTTTATCCGGAAGGGGTGACCACCAACTCTGCCGACGGTGTTCGTGACTTCAAAGCTATTTATCCGGTTTACCAGGCGATGCAGGACGAAGGACTAATCCTGTGCATCCATGGAGAGGTACCTGGCGTTTTCTCTCTTGATAGAGAGCGAGCATTTCTCTCTACCCTCAAAGAGCTGGCTTCCGACTTTCCCCGACTGAAGATCATTCTCGAACATGCCACCACCAAAGATGCGGTGGATGCCGTCTTGAGCCTGCCTGAAACCATCGCCTGCACGCTTACAGTGCACCATCTCTATCTTACTCTCGATGATGTCATCGGCGGCATGCTCGATCCCCATGTCTTTTGCAAGCCGGTGGCTAAGCTGCCTTCGGATAGAGAAGCCTTGTTAGAGGCAGCCTTTAGCGGTAACCCCAAGTTCTTTCTGGGATCTGATAGCGCACCGCATACGGTGGACAACAAAGAGTGTCCCTGTGGCGCAGCCGGGGTCTACACGGCGCCGGTGATGATGCCTGCTCTTATAGATCTGTTCGATAAACATGGCAAGTTGAATCGGCTCGAGGCCTTCGTATCAGAGTTTGGCGCTCGATTCTATGGACTTCCCCTGAACGAAGGCAAGGACAGATTCGTCAAAAAAGACTGGACTGTGCCGGATATTTGCGGAGAGGTTAAACCCTTTCTCTACGGAAAGACCCTGGGCTGGCAGGCTGAAGCTAAGAATTAGCAACTGCAAGTTAGTCTGTTTAATCTATTTAGTCTGTTTAGTCTATTCCAACGCTGTCGGCACCATGCATTTTGGCGATTCTTACCGCGTCATAGGCTGACTGAATCCAGTCATTGAGGCCGTCTTCTTCTTTGAAGCGGGCGATACCACAGGTGATGCTGGCTCTGAAGTCTCCTTCTGAGCCTTGAAAAGCGGTGGCTTTCAGCTCGGTCTTCAGATAGGTCGCAATCTCTAGAAGCTGATTGTCTGAAAGTGCGTCGAAGAGCACCCCGAACTCGTCTCCCGACAGTCTTCCTATAACACCGAAATTACGAATGGTTTTCTTCAGGAGCTCGGCAAGAGTGGCTATCACACGTTCTCCGGCGGCGAAGCCCTGGGTCTCGTTTATTTTAGCCAGACCGTCCACGTCTATTAGCAAAAAGCTCGAGTCTGTGTCGGCTCTGCCAATAACTCTATCGGCTTCTTTCATGAACTCGGCATAGGTGAGGGTGCCTGTAAGAGCATCCCGACCCATGAGATCTTGAATGGTCTTGTAGCGCTCTAGCCTGCCGGCGATGGTGGCGATGAGAAGTTGAGGCGGTGCCGGTTTGATCAGATAGTCATCACCGAGCTTGGCACCCTGGATGTGAAAGTTGAGTGCGTTCTGGGTGGTCAAAAAGATGATCGGAGTAGTAGAAAACTTCTCGTTCTGACGCACATAGCGCGCCAGTTCGAAACCTGTTATCTCGCCCAGTATGACGTCGAGTAGTATCAAATCTGGCTGACTGGACAGCAGAGCCTCTTCAAACTGTTCGGCGTCGGTCATGACAAAAGGCTCGAATCCGGCAGCTTCTAGGAACTGATACATCGTAGAAGCCTGGATTGGGTCATCTTCTACCAGCAAAATTTTGTATTTGTGCGGAAGCAGCCGTGCAAATGTGCGTCGCGCCTTGTCTTCGATCTGTTGCACTGTGGCACTCTTGTCCCAGAAGGCATCGCAACCTGCTTTGATCGCTTTTACCTTATCGAGAAAGTTATCTTCATCCCCTATGAAAACAATGGGGACGTCCATGGCGTTTGGCTGGGCGCGGACTTGATAGGCTAACTCCAGAGGAGAGCCGCCACTAATCGGGGTGCAAATAATCAGCCCATCCGGGGTCTGTTCTTTGATGGCTGCTTCAGCCTGTTGAAAGTTCTGACAGCCCTGCATGCGGACTCCCAGGGTATCCATTATTCCTTTTAGATTCGAAGACGAAGTCGGGTCGGAAGCCACCACCAGCACCGAGCTGCCCAGGGCCGAGTAGCGCCCGGAAGTTGACTGTTGAGTGTACTGAGAGGTATCTTGGTTTGCGCTATCGGCATCATCTTGACCCTGAGCGGCCATGAGCTGCTTCAGGTTTTCAGTCAGGTTCTTGAGCTGTTTGACTGTGGAAGTAAACGACGTACCGGTCAGCTCTTTGAGCTGCATGGATAGGTCTTCGGCGGCTATCGCCCGGCTGCAGAACTCGGTCATTTCGTAGAGTCCGGCCGCTCCTGCAAGCTGATGATAGAACCTGGACAGGTTTTCTATCTTGGTCTGATCGGCTACACCGTTCTCTATCTCTTCAAGTATCACCGCAGCTTTGGAGATACGCTCCTCAGAGACGGTGACAAAGCGCTTCTTCGAGTCGGCAATTGCTTTCTTGACGCTCTTGGTTGCTGGCGGCTCTGTCATTCGGATTAACCCTGCCTTTCGGTAATCTAAGTGGTAACTCTCTCGAGCATGTTCAGAACTTCATGCATTTTGAAGGGCTTGGCGAGAAACTCATCGGCGCCTAGTTTAATGACTTCATCGGCTTTGTCTCGCATGCCGGTAAGCATGACCACCTTGGCTTTTCCGTCGCCGCTTCTGTACTGCTCTAGTATAGAGATGCCTTCCATATCGGGCAACTGCCAGTCGAGAAGAATAACATCGAACTCGCCGCCGGCAATCTGCTCTAGCGCGTCTTTTCCGGTGCCTGCCTTGACCACGGAGTGGTCACAGGTCTCTATGCACTCTGCCAACAATTCTTGCAGGAACTCATCGTCCTCTACAACCAAAACCTTCGCCATATGGGTAGCTACAACTCGAAAGGGGAATCTTGCTTGGTTATACCCTGGCTATCTTTCTCTGAAACAGAGGCAGAATATCAGCTATTGGCAATTTCAAGGGAGCTTCCAACAGTTGACCAACTGTTGGCGACGAACTCTATATGGAGGGTAAGAGCTGTTATTACTATTAGATGTTCCTGAACGAAGAATATAGTGGAGCTTTCGTATTTCGTGTTTCGTATAAAGATAGGATTCAAGCGGCTTGCGGCATGGACTCTGCCGGTTTTGCTGCTCTCGCCGGTATTGTTTATCGCACCGGTTTTATCTATGCCAGGAAAGTCTTTTATAGGCCCTCTTCCGCCGCTTTTAGAAGCGGAGAAACAGCTATCGCATTCGCTCAGAAGCCACGTAGAGGCGCTCGCTTCGGACATAGGTGATCGTCATCTTTACAAGCCCGGTAAGCTCTCTGAGTCTGTCAGCTATATTAAAGCTACCCTGAGCCAATGGTATGGGAAGGTCGAAAGCCAGCAGTTCGAGTTCGAGGGGCAGCTGTTCGAGAATGTCATCGCCGAGTGTCCCGGTGCAAAGAAGCCCGATGAAATCATTGTTTTAGGGGCGCACTATGACTCTGTCCAGGATTGTCCCGGCGCCAATGATAACGGCAGCGGTGTGGCTGCCGTGCTTGAACTGGCCAGGTTGTTTCATGAGCATAAGCCTGAGAGGACCATCCGGTTTGTTTTCTTCCCCAACGAAGAGTTTTTCTTCAACACCGAAGGCATGGGCAGCTATCAATACGCCGACCTTTGTAAGCATCGCGGTGACAAAATAAAAGCCATGCTTTCGCTCGAGACCATAGGCTATTACAACGATAGCAAAGGCAGTCAGAAATACCCGCCCGGTCTGGGTTTCTTTTATCCGAAGCAAGGTGATTTCATCGCTTTTGTCGGCACCAGCGGCAGCCGTTCTGCAATCAAACGCATGGTCAAAGCCTTTAGAAAGTCGGCGCAATTTCCCTCAGAAGCACTATCGGCACCGGCTTTTATCCCAGGAGTCGATTGGTCGGATCACCAGGCATTTGCCAGATTAGGGTATCCTGCTTTTATGGTCACCGATACTGCACCCTATCGATATCCTTACTATCATACGCCCGAAGATACAGTGGATAAGATAGATTTCGACCGCACTGCCAGGGTGGTCTATGGGCTTTATCGAGCGCTGCCGCTGTTTTGAAGTGGTGGTCTATATGGTGCCCTGGGGCTGCTGCTGTCGCAAAAAATGCAGCCGGGGACTAGCTCTAAGGGCTTAGGAGCAAGGGTTTTTGGGTTGCGACCTGTTTGTGAATCGTGTGGTATAAAGTCTCGGTAAGTCACACTGTCAAAAGTTGAATAGAGGCGAGATACTTGACTGCGAAAATATATTCTCCACAGGGCATGGTCTGGGATCCTAGAATAGAATCTCCCGATCTCGCTGAAGAAGAATTCACTAATCTTTGCGCTGAAGCTTTACTGGCTTGGATCCCAGGTGTGAAAGTCAAAGTGGACTGTGTTTTGCGTATTAGTTGGGATCGAGTCGAATCCGAAACTGAGCCATATGCGTATTTTGTCTTGCTCGAGAACGCGTGGATGAGAAGTCGAATGCATCCGGGCAGCAGAATGGAGCTATTAGATCAGCTCTTCGCTTCAGCTAGAGAGTATAAATTGATCGAGGACAGGCAGACTATAGATGCCTCGGATGTCGTGGTTCCATTGCTTCGAACAAGTAGGCTTTTTGAAACAGGCGTAGATGGCAAAAGGATGTCGGTGGTTGCCAAACTTCTCGCTGGTGATCTACATCTTGTCTATGGTTGTGACTGGGAGCGATCTTTGCAGTACTTGGCTGAGCAACAGCGCAGAATTATCTCTCTGGACGACTCCGCACTTTTTAAGAAGGCGTGCAATAACCTGAGGGATATTGTTCGAGATAATCTTGAGATTGTGGAGATGGATGATACCTTCGGCATAGTTTGTGACGAAACCTATGAGAGTAGCGTTGTATTTCTCGAGGAAGTTATGGCGGATCTTTCCTCCAAAATCGATGGAAGGATGATATTTTCTGTGCCTGCGAGGCATTTATTGATGATATCCGGTGATAGTGATCTGGAGGTTGTCGAGAGAATGGGACACGCTACAAAGAAATTCTTTTCCGAAGGCGATCATATAATCTCAGACAGACTTTATCGCTATGACGATGGTGTGATCTCTCTTTACCAGTAAGACCGAGTTTTTCAATAAATGAAGAGACTAAGTGCTTGTGTAGATTCGTATTTTTTCTTGATTCTCGCGTTGATCTGTTTCGGCTGCACGGCACCGGATGTTTCTGGTATTAAAAGTAGTGCCCTGAATGCCGATTCTGATTCAAAAATGTCTGAGAAAAGTAATTCTAAGGCTATAGATTGGGACCCTCGTATCGAGGCACCTGATTTGACAAAGGAAGAGTTCACCAGGATGTGTGCCAAGATATTGAAATCTGCTCATCCGGAACTTAAGGTCGAAATCCTAGAGCCTTTGCTAATTGAATACAGTTGGGGAAAATCCGAAGAGTCAGGTTTCATGCAACTTGAAAATGCCTGGAAAAGCTGTGCTTCAGAGCCAGGGAATAGAAAGAAGCGGTTAACTGGTCATTATTCGAATTTTGTTGAACTTGATACCGAATATATTGATGATCCAGAAAGGCTTTCAGGGCTAGTCGTACCTTTGCTCAGAACGAAATCATATTTCGGAGATGAAGAAAATTTCGAGGCTGTTGTCTCGAAATCTATTGGTGCTGACCTGTTTTTGGTTTATGGTCTGGATAAAAAGAACAATATTTCGTACTTGATGAAATACCAACGAAAGTTGATCAAGCTGGATGACGCATCCCTTTTGCGACTTGCTAAAAAAAATCTGTCACATGTGGTCTCGGATGAAGACGGAACTGTCGGTTTCGTTGAGAAGGATAAATATGTGATGCTTTTGTGCGGAGGCGATTATGAATCCAGTTTGATTTTCTTAGATGAAACTTTTGAAGCAATTAAGCCTAAAGTCGATGGCCGATATGTATTTGCAGTTCCGTCGCGAGATGTCGTATTGATCGCTGGTGACCGATCCAAGTCAGCGATAGATTTCATGCGGGGATTTTCGAAAAAGTATTTTAAAGAAGGCGACCACGTTATATCGGACAGGCTCTATCGCTATGATGACGGCAAAATAACTTTCTACGAGTGAACAGTCTATTGTGCGTCTACTGTGCCTTAGTTGAAAATCTGCGCTAGAAGCCTGTCTCTCTCTGCCGGGGGAAGCTTGCTCAAGAAGTTGGCGGCGCTATAAACAGTCAAAGTTTCTTTCGTGGTCGGGTTGTAAGTGGCATCTTCAGAAGCCAGTTGTTTAGCCAGTTCGCTCTCTAGATCTCCTTTTGTTAAGCCTGTTTCTCGAACAGCTTTTAAGAATGCGTCGTTATAGAACTCGCTCTCTTTGCGAAAACCGCTTTCGTAGGGGCTGTGGCGCTCACTGTTTGCTGGTGTGTCATAAGAGTATTCCAGCCGGACGTTGAGCGCGACCAGTTGTTGCTCTGGTGTCAGTTTGTCCAGGGCTTCATGCATCAACGCATCAGTTCTGTCTCTGTCTTGCTCGGGATCATTTTGTCGTCTTCCGGAGTCCACCCTCGACATGTTCTGGCCGACTTCAAAACCTAGATAATCCCTGGATTTTGGAGAGGCATCGAGGCGCGAAGAGTAGACTTTCAGCTGTCTCTGATATAAAGAGAGATCAGGATAATCGCGGTCTATAGTGTTGCCCAGCTTGTATTCCCAGGCCTGGCTGGGGTCGAGGGTGGCGGCATAGACATCTCTCAAGCTAATCGGCTTGTCGATGTGATCTTTGGATTTGCCCCACTGGTTGTCGACTTTGACCATGCCAGTATCCGGATCATAATCGAGAACGGTCAGGGCATGACCGCCGTCACCGAGGTTGAAGCTGCCGGCGCTCTGGTCTGAATAAAACGGTTCATTGCCTGCGTTTATTCCGAGCATGGCAGGCAGCTCTCCCCGGGCTTTGAGATCGAGCAGAATTCGACCGAGGTCCTCTTCGGTTTTGAACTCTCCATGCTCGAAGTCTGTTTCGCCAGCTATGCCCAGATTGGCTCGTTCGGCATCATGACCGGTTATCAGCTTGTAAGCCAGCGATTTGTCCGATTTAAACAGTCTGGGATCGTTCTTGCTTACCAGCTCTGGGGGATTCTTTCTGGTATCGAAGACTCGCTCTCCGGTGTCGCCAGGTCCCTCTGATTCGTGCTGTTCATAGCGAAGACCGGCTCGGTGTCCTGTGTGTCGATAGATATCGTTGACGGCGGTTACCTGAAAAAGTTGAGAGGCGAAGGAGCGCTTGCCTTCTTCGGGCGGGTCTAAACGAGCCTCGCTATCGGGTCTCAAACTATTTTGATCCAGTTCGATGCGGGTGCCGGTGCTATCGGTATAGGCGCCGGTTGTGGCAACTTCAGCCACCAGGGCTGCCGCTCTGGAGGGCTCGCGCCGATATACCCGTGACTCCACCGATGCCACCACGCATGTGTTGTGATCACCCTGGTCTAATACGCCGGGATTGGCAGCCAGCCTTACTATGTCTTTTGCCAGGCGCTCTCTTTGTTCTGCGCTCAGCCTGGCATCTGGATCGGGTTCCAGCAGCTTACGCACTGCTTCTAAAGTGCCTCGTTTCTCTTCTTCAGAGATATCGCTACGTTTTTCGAGGGTTCTCAGATCTTCTTGAAAGCGAGGGTCATTGACCCTTCCTTCCGCTCTCTTTTCGCCTGCTGTCTCAGGTCTGAAGTCGACTACGGTTGCTGCCGTATTGTTTTCGTATAGTTCGGCTGTATCGAAGCTGAGCCCGGTGTCTTCTTTTAGTGGTTCTGCTGTTCGTTCTTTTTGAGAGTTCGTTGTTAGCAGATCACGAATTTCAGGATGGGCGGCAGAAATCGCTGCCGTTTCGTCCTGCTTGTGATCGGACGGTGGTCGATAGTCGCGTTCGACTGCCGGACTTTTGTCACCCATGCTGCTTTAGACTCCGGGAAAGGCGAGAGAATCCCTAGTAATAGATAAAAGTCTAGCTCTCCAAAATAACCGCAACGTGACCTCACCGGTTGGAAGGTTCTAGCGAGTAAGAAATCTGAGCAAAGCAGATAGTGAATTCGACTCAAAAATTATTGTTTTGAGAAATACCGCCGGACGGGGCATTTTGGCCCGCATCACCATGTAAAGGGACTGTGTTCTCAAAACCAATCGACTACAATATGAGAGCGCGTTCACCTGGTTGCTCTTTCTGGGAGACTAACTCTTCCATTCTGCCGGTGGTCGCCCTTGTGTTTGTCGAGTTCTCTATAAAAGTAAGTTCTCACCAGTTCTCAGGAGCAGTTTAATGGTTCATAAAGTAGTCAAGAAAGAAGAATTATCCGCCTGCGTGACCCCCGCCTATGGTTCGAGGGCGATGAGCGAGCCGGTGCCGAAGTACACCATGCCGAAGACCGGACTGGATCCTAAAATTGCCTACGATTTGATCCGGGACGAACTAATTCTCGACGGAAACTCGCGTCTCAATCTGGCTACCTTTGTCACCACCTGGATGGAAGACGAAGCCAAGCAGCTGATGACAGAGACTTTCGACAAGAACATGATCGATAAAGACGAGTATCCTCAGACTGCAGAGATAGAGCTTCGCTGTGTCAACATGATCTCGCGGCTCTGGAACGCTCAAGACAAAGAAGAAGCCACCGGCTGTTCGACCATCGGAAGCAGCGAAGCGGCGATGCTCGGCGGCATGGCACTTAAATGGAAATGGCGTGAGCGCATGAAAGCCCAGGGCAAACCCACTGATAAGCCCAATATGGTCATGGGTATGAATGTCCAGGTCTGCTGGGAGAAGTTCTGCCGCTACTGGGAAGTAGAGCCTCGTTATGTGCTCATGGAAGGCGATCGCTACTGTCTGACTGCCGAAGAGGCAGTGAAGCTCTGCGACGAGAACACCATCGGTGTGGTGGTCATTATGGGCAGCACCTTTGACGGACGCTATGAGAATGTCAAAGAGGTCAACGATGCCCTCGACAAACTGCAAAAAGAGAAAGGTCTGGATATTCCTATCCATGTCGATGCCGCCAGCGGCGGCTTTGTCGCACCATTCTTGCAACCTGACTTAGAGTGGGATTTCAGAGTGCCCCGGGTCAAATCGATAAACACCTCCGGTCACAAATTCGGTCTGGTCTTCCCTGGTGTGGGCTGGTCTATCTGGCGTGATAAAGATGAGTTGCCCGAAGATTTGATCTTCCACTGCAACTATCTGGGTGGTGACCTGCCGAACTTCGCCCTCAATTTCTCCAGACCCGGCAACCAGGTGGTCGCTCAGTATTACAACCTCATCCGTCTTGGTTTTGAAGGCTATCGTCAGATTCACAAAACCAGTCAGGATGTGGCTATGTATCTCGCGGGCAAGATAGCCAAGCTCGGACCTTTCGAGTTGATTTCGGACGGCAGCGATATTCCGGTATTTGCCTTTACGACTAACGATAAGGCGAATTTCTCGGTCTTCGATATGTCGGACAAGCTCCGGGAGAGAGGCTGGCTCTTGCCTGCCTATACTTTTCCGGCAAACAGAGAGGATCTTGCGGTACTGAGAGCCGTCTGCAAAGAGGGCTTCACCCGGGATATGGCAGACATGTTGTTGCGCGATATGAAAACAGCGATGGACTACTTTGCTGCCAGACCGACCCATGTGCCGAAGCAGGACGGCTCCAGCTTCAACCACTAATAGCTGGTTGCTATTCCTGATTACAGTCTTCGCTTGAGGGTGGGCTGAAGAAGAGCTCTTTGAGCCTGCCTTCGCCCAGCCGCTCTTCTAAGCCGCGAACCGTGAAGAGCACCATGAAGACGAACATCGTCCCGGCAAAATGGGTGATGGTGAGCACCAGGGCGTGATCACCCGAAATCTCATGTCCCGATTTGAAGACTAATTCTTCGACTGTTTTGAACAGTTTTACAAAGACGGTCATCATCGCCGATCTATAAAGTATCGACCAGATTAACGGTTTGCTGTCGAAGATTTCGAAGGCTTTGATCCGTCTCGACAGGGTGGTGAGTTTGCCCATCACCAGTCCGGCGCTCACGGCTATGACATAGCCGTGGGCAAACTGATTGATGCCGAATTGAAGCAGCACTAAAGAGCGATAGGTCTCCAGCACCGAAAGACAGGTAGCCAGATAGATGAAATTCTCAAGAAAGAGTTTGAGCTCTTCTTTGAATTTCTCTCTGGTGAAGCCGCCTTTCTTCTCTTCCTCTGCTTGTTCTGGCTCAGGCACAGTTTCTTGTAGATTTTCTTCGGTCATCGTCACTATTATGCCGAACCGGCGAAAAGAGCTCCTTTAGACTTTGACCAGCTGAAGCTGTTTGATAGTAGCTTTCATGAAAGCGGGCAGGTCGGCGGGCGTGCGCGAGGTGACCAGGTTGTCATCGACCACCACTTCTTTGTCTTCCCATTTAGCGCCGGCGTTGACCAGATCATCTTTGATGTTTTTGTAGCTGGTTACATTCTTGCCCTTGAGAATGCCTGCCGAAGCCAGCGCCCAGGGACCGTGACAGATGCTTGCCACCACGCCGCCTGCTTCGAAGGTTTTCTTTATAATGGCAAGAGCGCCTTCGTCGGCTCTGATTTTATCGGGAGCCCAGCCGCCCGGCACAATAACCGCATCCCATTTTGTATTGGTGTAGTCGCCGGTCTGACCGTCGACATCTATCGGGATGCCGTACTTGCCTTTATAGCTAGATTCTCCGATGCCGGCTACCTTTACTTCGGCATTCTCTTCCAACAGTCGATAGTATGGATAGAACAGCTCTCTGTCTTCATACTGTGGACCAGCGATGATCAAAACTTTCTTTCCGGATAAAGGCATCGGCGACCTCCTGATATGTCGTAGGCATGAGTCATGATCCTACTTCATAGCGCAGGCTCTTACATTAGTTGCAAGCAGAAAGTAGAAAGATTATGAATCGCTTTAGCGATGATGCGGTCTTATGCAGAGCCGCCATCAAAGCGGGCTTTCATGTTCTTCAGATAGTCTTTCCAGCGATAGAAAATAAGCACGGTGAGGAGCCCGCCAAGGTTCATCGTAACAAAACTCACCGAGCTGACCAGCACTCTGCCGCCCACCCGGGGAGTAAATTGAGCATGGTCCCAGTTGGCGATGGCGCCCAGAAGTAGTGCCAGCGATAGTATCGTAAAGTAAGCTCTATATTTTTCTTTTCCTGTCAGTGAATTGAAGCAGAAATAGGTGAGCACCAGAGTCATCAGCATCTGCATGTAAAAAAAGAAGGGCACTGTGACGGCAAAGTTCGCATCGACGAAGTATTCTGGTGGAATCAGCGCGAATGCTGTCGAGAGCAGAAGAACAAGGACAGAGACGACTATCGGTCTGGTTTTGAGGGCAAGTTCTTCTAGCTTGTTGGCTTTTCTTGTGCTTCCGCCGTCTTCGGCCACTCTATCGACTGAAATCTTCTTCAGTCTTGTCATAGAAAGGGTAAAAAGGGCGGCGGCGGCATTGATAACGCCAAAGGTGATGAAATCCACCATCACGTTATCGTTGGCTGCCAGTCTTATCGAGTTGGCGCTCAGGTTGGCGATAGTGCCGCTCAAAGCGGTGGCGGCAAAAATGGTGAAGAAGACCTTCAGTTTGTCTTCTCTTGTCAGTCCGTTGAAAAAATAGGCGGTGATCACTGCCGATGCCAGAATTTGCATGGCGATGAAAACCGGAATATCCAGGAAATAAATATAGTCTTCGGGACTGAAACGGGGCACCACGGCGCAAAGAGCGATGCATGCCACGGCAACCACCGCTGTTTTCCAGGAGAACTGAAAGAAGAGTTTGAGGATTTGTTTGTCTGAGGTCATCGGCAATTTGGTTGGTCGACCAACCAACTCTTTATGATCAGTAGCAAAACTAATATACCCCTCTTTAAAGAACTAAGAATTTGAATCGGAGTAACTGAAATATTATTGGTCTATCGGTAATATTTTGAATTGCCTGTCAGCAGATATGGTTTACGCTCTCACCTATGACCACCGGTTTTTTGCCGTCGGTTTCGGTGAGCAGTTTGATCGCTTCTTCCATGTCGTTCAACAAAATGTCCGCCAGATCTCGGGTGAAGCTCTCTCGCACCACCACCCGCAAAACCTCCACCGATTCTGCGTTGGGAGGCATGGTATAGGCCGGCACAATCCAGCCTCTGGTCCTCAGGACATGGGACAGGTCGAAGACGTCATAGACCGAAGTATCGAGCAGTCTGAAGACCACTATCGGAATGGTGTCGTCTTTGCTTATTATCTCGAATTTGCCAGTCTCTTTGAGTTTGTCGCTCAAATAGCGGGCGTTTTTCATGGCATTGTTCATGATGTCGCTATAGCCTTCTTTGCCCAGGCGCAGAAAGTTGTAGTACTGTGCCACCACGTGGCTTGCCGACTGGGAGAAATTGAGTGTGAAAGTGCCCATGTTGCCGCCCAGATAATTGATGTTGAATACCAGATCTTCGGGCAGGTCCTGACCGTCGCGCCATATCGCCCAACCCAGACCGGGATAGACCAGTCCGAACTTGTGACCTGAAACGTTTATAGATTTGACCTGTTCCAGACGAAAGTCCCATTCTAAATCAGGTCGAGTGAAAGGAATTACAAAGCCACCACTGGCGGCATCAACATGAATTGGGATGTCCTGACCGGTTTTCTTCTTGTGCTCAAGCAGTAAGTCGTTGATCTCTTTTATAGGATCGAGCTCTCCGGTAAAAGTCTGTCCCAGGATAGGCGCCACCAATATGGTGTTTTCGTCTATGGCTTCCATTACTTTTTGGGGATCCAGTCCATAATGTCCGGGCTCCATCGGAATAGCCTTCTCTTCGACATCGAAATAACGTCCGAATTTGTGCCACACTACTTGAGTGTTTGTGCCGATCACCATATTCGGCTTGTCATAAGGTTTTCCTTCTGCTTTGCGCTTTTCTCGCCAGCGCCATTTGTGACTGAGACCGCAGAGCATGATAGCTTCGGAAGAGCCTATTGTGGAGGTGCCTGTTGGATTGGCATTCTCCGGCGCGTTAAAAAGCCTGGCCAGCATATTTACACAGCGGTGTTCGATGCGCTGGGTCTGGGGATATTCGTCTCGGTCTATCAAATTTTTGTTGAGCGATTCGTCTATCAACTGCTTTGCCTGGGGTTCCATCCAGGTGGTGACGAAAGAAGCCAGATTGAGAGTGGGATTGCCGTCCATGTTCATCTCGTCATGACAGATTTGATAGGCGACATCGGCGGGCATGGAAGAATCCGGCATTTCGTATTTTGGCACCGGCTCCGAGAGATAGCGGGCGCTGAAGGATGTCGAATGGTGCGATCTGGTGCCTTTGCGTGGGTCCAGATTTTTGTATTCGGCAAGAACCATGGAGACGTTCCTCTTTTGGGGCGAAATTTCGAGCCCATATTATAGGGGATTCAGAATTTTAATAAGGCTTGTTGCTAAATTACTGCCTGGATGACGGTTCGCAGATATGTGAGAGGTTCTTTCGCCATGACCAGATTGGCTCCTATCAATTTTAAAAAGTGGATAGAAGATAACCGTGAGCTCTTGAAACCTCCGGTGGGCAACAAAATGGTCTGGGAGGATCGTGAGTTCATCATCATGGTGGTAGGCGGGCCCAATAATAGAACCGACTATCATGTCAATCAAGGCGAAGAGTTCTTCTATCAACTAGAAGGCAATATGACCCTGAAAGTAATTGATGACGGCAAGCCGGTGGACATCCCGATAAACGAAGGCGATATCTATTTGTTGCCTGGTGGCATGCCCCACTCGCCCCAGCGTCCCGCCGGTACTGTCGGGCTGGTGGTGGAGCGCAAGCGAAGCCAGGGAGAACTGGACGGTTTCCAGTGGTACTGTAAGGATTGCGGCACCAAGCTCTACGAAGAGTATTTCGAGATGACGAATATCGTCACCCAGTTGCCGCCTATCTTCGATCGTTTCTACGGTAATGTAGAGAACTCCACCTGCAAGAAATGCGGTCTAAAAGTGTGCAAGCCTGACTAGGTCATGGTTCTAACTGAAATCAGTACAGGTCGCCATCCTCTTTGGGCTCCAGTTTATTGTCATGTTGGTCTATTAAAGCGTCTATCTCTTCGCTGACACAGACATGGCAGGACCAGAACCGGTTAGTCACCGCCCAGATGCCGCAATCCCTGCTAGAGCAGGTGACCCGTTTGCACTTGAAGCACTCTTTTCTGGATTCTTCTGTAAGCTCGGTCAGGCAGCGCATGCAGTAGCGGATCTGTTCCATCGGATTAGTCTTTCCTGTCGGTAGGCCTTGAATCTGGAACTATCATTTTAGTCTATCTGCCAAGAGTATCCCGAATAATTCTTCCTGATACAATTACAGGTCGTTCTCACGCGGAGAAAAGCATTTGGCCAAAATCCTGATTGCAGAAGACGACACCTCTCTGGGTATGTCCTTGCAGTTTACTCTTGAAAGCGAAAAGCATGTGGTCGAGCTGGTCGCCGATGGCTTGGAAGCTTTAGATAGGTTGAAGCTCTATCCTTATGAACTGGTAATTCTTGACGTGGACTTGCCCGGATTAAGTGGATTCGAGGTTGCCCGACAGTTCCGGGACTGCCGCGGAGCCATCCCTATATTGATGTTAACCGGCAAAACTACTATCAATGATAAGGCGAGCGGCTTCGATGCCGGTGCCGATGACTATCTGACCAAGCCCTTCGATATGCGCGAGCTTCTCATGAGAATCAACGCTCTTCTGAGGCGGCCTTCGGTCTATGCGGGTAACGTCATCGAAGGACGCGGTATCAGTCTTGATACCAGCACAAGAATTGCGCACAAAGGGAGCGATAAAATCGAACTGACCGCCAAGGAGTTCGAGCTTCTCGAATTTCTTATGAAAAGACCGGATCAATATTTCAGTGTCGATGATCTTCTCGATCAAATCTGGACTTCCGAATCTGAATCCTCCGAATTAGCCGCGCGGCAGCTTATCCGCCGACTGCGCAAGAAAATAGAAACCGAAGGCGAAGAACCCGTGATTGTCACTTCCAAGGGTCTGGGCTACAAGTTCAAAGCGTGAACAGCGCCTGAAAAACGGATGTCAAGTTCGTGTCAACAATGCGAGCTAGGATGCTTGCATCAGTTGCAGTTCGCAAGTTTTTCAGGAGAAGTTACTATGCCACCATTTGATCATGCAGAAGCATCCATCTCTACCGCCGGTGCCAAACACGCGGAAGCTCATGGAATCAACGGAGCCAGAGAAGACGCCTTTTCTAAACAGTCAGAAAGCGGGTGTGCTACTCAAGATTCGACCATGAAATCAGAATCTGTTCAGAAGCTTCTGCCCTCGCTAGAAATAGAAGGAATGCAGGATGGTCAGCCTTCGAGCAAATCTACAGAAGAGAAGAGCCGCGAATCTAGTTCTAAATCCACAGGCGAATCCTCGGGTGAGAAAGGCGCTCAAACCCGAAATGCTGATGGTTCCGGACATTTGGGAGGTGGAGGTTCAGACTCCAACTCAGATTCAGATCAATGCGGTGATGACAAATCGGGCAAATGTGGTGATTCCAACGCCGGAACTCCGGAAGATATGAATGGAGCAGCCGTCAATCCCGGTGAACAAGGCCAGGATATTCAGCCCGAGATCAAGAACGAATTGAACGAAGCCCAGACCTCTGACCTGGAAGAGAAGATCAAAAAGATGGATTCTCAGGATAATAAGAATACGCCGCCGGTCAAGGATGATGCTCCGCCGGTCAAGGATGACCCTACAAAAGAAAATCCGCCTTCTACTATTCCTCCGGTTATAAACGAGAATCAAAAGAAGAAATAAGTTTTTCCACAACCCTCCAACAATATCCACCTGACTGAAAGGGAGCTATAATGCCTGAGCATGTAGCTCCTCTTTCTATTCAATGAATCTCAGACTTCCGGTCAAAGCATACTCTCTGGTGGCGGTTCCACTGGTTTTTGAGCTTGCTTTCGTTTTTGTGCTCGTTTTCTTTCAAGGACAGTTAGAAGAGTCCTACAGCAAAGAGATTCAGGCAAGACGTGTTGCCAATGTCATCAATCAGGGTCTGGCCGATTGTCTGAAAGCCGGTACTTATGGAGTGCTTGCCCAGATGGGCGGTGGCAAACTCTTGATCAGTGAGGGACAGTCAAAGCTAAAGGATCTGTACCGGGTGAAGAAAGCTTTGATGGAGCTTAATGGACTGAGCGATCTCGATCGCCGCAGCATTCAGACGATTACCTCCAGTCTCGATGCGATCATGAAAAACTTTCCTGATCCAACAAATGTTGACCGCAGCGACAAAGCCAACTATGTCATGTCATTGCATGTCGCGGTTCAAGACCTGCTTGATGAAGCCAATCTTTTGTTAGATCGCCAGGGACGAATTCAAGAAATTGAGCAAACTGAACAGCGTCGCCTGAGGAGCTTTATCAATAATGCTGTCTTATTCGGTGTGGTCTTCAATGTTTTGCTGGCTGTCTTTCTAGCAGGGATTTTCAACAAAAGTATCATCCAGCGACTAGAGGTGGTTCTCGCCAATGCCGGTCGGTTGGTGGAGGGTAAGCCGCTTCTGCCAAGGGTTTCCGGCTCCGATGAAGTGTCGGATTTAGACAGGGTTTTTCACCAGATGGCCGAAGCGATTGAACAAGCCACTGAGCGAGAGAAAGCTCTTTTGAAGAACTCCAGCGATGTGATCTTTTCTATGGATACCTTGCTTGAAATAAAGGTGGTCAGCGAAGCCTGCCGACGTCTCTGGCTCTATGAGCCGGCGGAGCTTGTCGGGGCAGAGCTGGATCGAATAATTGCCCCGGAGGCGCTGGATAGAGCACGCAATCACCTTTTGAATCTCTCCAAAGAAGATGCCACTTGCCAGCTCGAAGTCGCCGTTCTAAAAAAAGACGGCTCCCAGATGGATGCCAGTCTCTCGGCTTATTTTTCGTCCAAAGAGAATCAAATATTTTGTGTGGCGCATGACATCAGCGATCGCAAAGAGCTTGAGCGCCAGAAAGAGGATTTTCTTTCTATGGTCAGCCATGACCTGCGCAGCCCGATAACCTCTTTGCTCCTCACATTCGATATGTTTCTAGAGGGCATTCTGGGCTCTCTCAATGATAGAGGAACTAAAATGGCAGAGACCAGCCGCCGCGACCTGACCCGCTTGAATCGTCTGGTCAACGACTTGCTCGATGCCGACAAGCTCGAGAAGGGCAAAATGGAGATTGATAAATCTAGAATCTCTGCCGGGCAGCTCAAAGAGATGGTGTTGAATTCGGTGTCACAGCAGGCTGCTGCTAAAGAGATCGAAATAATCTCGACCTGGCCCGATATCGAACTCAATTGCGATCTGGATAGAATGATCCAGGTACTGGTCAATCTTTTGAACAATGCCATAAAGTTCTCAGATGCCAATTCGAAAATCGAACTCAATTTAGAAGAGCGGCCCGGCGCAGTGAAAATCGAGGTCAAGGATAGTGGCCGCGGAATTCCAGAAGAGGAACAGGCGAGAATATTCGATAAGTTTCGTCAGGTCAGCCGCAGCGACGCTACCGAAAAAGGCGGTAGCGGTCTTGGTCTGGCTATTTGCAAAGCTCTGGTGGAAGCCCATGGCGGCAGTATCAAGGTCAAAAGCAAGCCGGGCGAGGGTTCCTGCTTCAGCATCGAACTGCCGGCTTAATCTCGCAATTATCGTATCTCCGGAGTGTTCAATAAAGTCTCGACGGGGAATATACTAGTGCGGTAGTTCAATAGGAGACCCCGAGATGCCGAACGGAAATGGCCATAGATTTGAAGGCGGTAACGAGTCCCGAACCGATGCATCGGGCGGCGATCAGGGCGTCTCGCCGTTTCACCAGGAGCTTAGAGAAGTTAAGTCTTTTCAAGTAGGCCAGGCCGGGCAAGATAATCAGGACCGAGTCCAGACCCCTCTTGACCAGTTTCGGGAGCAATTTCCTACCGACGAAGCCTTTGTGCAAGACCACAGAGAAGGCTCCCGGGCGGATGTCGGTCTTTCTGCGGATGCTTCTTCTGAAGATCTCTACAAAGCCATGGCGCAGAATACTTTTAAGCTTTTAACCGGTCCCAATGAGTATTCGCCGGAATATCTCGCCGAGGCTATGAAAGAGCTTGGCATCAAGTCTTTGCAGGGTCTTACCGAAAAACAGGTGCTGGATGGCTTAGTAGATTTCCAGTCTCGTTATTCCGGTTATTCTGCCGGCTCAGGTCCGGTCAACTATGAGGCTCTAGAAAAGGCGATGATTGCCAAGACTCTGCAGCAGGCCAAGACCGGAACCCTGCCCATAGATACCGACTGAGCGCCTTATCAAATCCTCTCTTAAACCCTTCTCCTTTTACCGGGGGCTCGCTCTTGCTACCATAGAGCTTTCGTTTCGGGTCACAGGAGAAGGCACATGGCGAACGAGCTATGCACCCCGCCGGATGTGGATAGCGATCCAAATGCCATAGAGATTCTGCGAGTCTGGGTAGCAGACGGCGTTTTACAGCTATCGGTGGATGTCAGCGTATACGATTCTGTAGAGGACTACGGCACGATGCTGGCTGCCCTGGGCAATCACTTCGTCAACGCCATGACCCTGGATGGTGAAACCACCCGCAACGAGGTTCTCTCGGTTATCCTCAGGCAGATAGCCAGGAAATACAAAGATCTGGAGAATGGCAATGGCGATGACTGACGCTCGTGAACTGGATATTCCGGTGGAGAAAGAGAAGTTGGACGAGGCTTTAGAAGTAGCCAGGGTCTGGTCTACGGTCACCGACCAGGGTGACGCCATCTACGTATCTCTGGACTCTGGCATAGATCCGGATAATTGCGCCGAGATTCTATTCGGTTGCGCAGAGTATATTGCAGCGCCGATAAGCGAAATGCGCGATATGCCCTATGAAGAAGTCTTGAAAATCATCATCACCGAAATGTTCAAAGAGCTGGACAATCCAGCGAATGCGCCCATCGGTGGCATTATCTCTGAAACTGCCGGTGATACCGTATAATCGAGCCTGTTTCGATCATTCTTTAGGATGATCCGACGGTCTGGATCTGTGCCTGGTCGAGGTGATACGAATCCGTCCCTGATAGTTTCCGAACAGTTTATACTTATATCGGTGGAAGCAGAGACAAGATAACTAATGTCATGATTTAAGAGGCTCGTGAAAGAGGGAGAGGCGAAATGAAAGTATTGATTGCGGTAGACGGTTCGGAATACTCGATGAACGCCCTGGACTTTCTTGCCGAGCGCCCCTGGAAAGAAGGGGATGAATTCAAGATTCTGGCGGTCATGGAGACCCTTCCCATGGAATTCGGTCTCGGTCATCTGCCCGAGACAGCCCAGTCTTATATCGACGGCATGAGAGAAGAGTGCGAGAAAATCGTCAAAGAAGCAGAAGCCAAGCTTTCTCAAAATCTGCCCGGGCATAAAATCGAGGCTCTGGTGGTTAGTGGCATTGTTGTCGATCAGATTTGCGATACGGCAGCCGACTGGCATGCCGATCTGGTCGTGATGGGCTCCCATGGCAGAAAAGGACTGGAGCGCTTCTTACTCGGTAGTGTTGCCGAAGAGGTATTGAAAAGAGCTGGATGCTCGGTAGAGATCGTGAAGAATAAGGCTTTAGATAAGCAAGAGGCGGCTTCAGGGAAGCACTAGGGCAGAACTTGAGGGAAGACTCTTTCTGAGCCTTGAAAGGCACTTTGACAAGTATCGGGATGTTGACCGAAGAAGAGAAAGTACAGATTAGCGAAGACAGTTCCCTGGCGAGCATTGCCGCCCGGTCGCTTGCCGAAATAAAAAGCGATTTCGATGTCGATTTGCTTCTTGGATTGACCGAAGCAGATGTCCTCGCCCGGCGCAAACGCTGGGGTAAGAACCAGGTTATCCCGGAGGATCAGGTAACCGTTTTCCAGCTCTTGTATCGGCAGTTTGCATCGAGCGTGGTTGTTCTTCTTCTGGTGGCGGCGCTTATCTCTTTTGCCACCGGCGATCACTTGCAGGCTATCGGTATTCTTATCGCTGTTATCATCAACGCTGTTGTCGGCTTCATCACCGAGATGCGGGCCAAAGTCTCTCTGGAAGCCCTTGAGCAGATTGCCTCTCCAACCACCCGGGTGGTGAGAGGTGGAAGCGATCACACTGTATTGGCATCAGATCTGGTGCCCGGGGATCTGGTCAAACTCGACGCCGGCTCGAGAGTGCCTGCTGATTTACGCATTATTGAAGACGCCTCTTTATGCCTGGACGAATCGGTTCTAACAGGTGAGAGCATAGCGAAGACCAAGTCTTCGACCATACTGGCCGACCATGAAGGCGATGAGGCAGATTCCTTTTCGACCATCGCCTATCACGGCACCCATGTCCTGGACGGCAGGGGGATGGGCGTGGTGGTCAAGACCGGATCTGATACCAGTCTTGGTGAATTGCAGCAGAGCCTGATCGAAAGTCATACTGTTCCTACCCCTATGGAAGTCCGTCTAGAAGAACTCGGACGGCAGCTGACCTGGCTTACTGTGGTGATGTGTGTCGTCATAGTGGCGATTGGTCTTTTGTACAAACACGATTTCTGGTCAATGCTGGAGGCCGCCATCGCCCTGGCTGTGGCTGCCATACCCGAAGGGCTGCCGGTGGTGGCCACTCTTGCCCTTGCTATGGGTACCCAGAAGATGGTGAAGCTGGGCTCTCTCATCAGGCAGCTTGCCGCGGTAGAAACCCTGGGATGTACCACAATTATTTGCTCTGACAAGACCGGTACTCTTACCCAGAACAAGCTCATGGTTACAGACATCTGTCTGGGAGTCGATGAGCTGAAGGTCTCAGGCGAAGGATTCAAGCCGGAAGGGAAGATAGAAAAGACCTCGTCCGGGCAAGAAAGTTATCGTTGTGAGGACGATGCCGTCTTACAAGAGTTGGTTCTTGCCGGTCTGCTCTGTAACGATTCTACCCTTACAGAAGAGCCTGAAGAGGGCTGGATTATCCTGGGCGATCCCACCGAAGGAGCGCTTCTTGTGCTGGCTGCCAAGGCCGGTCTCGGCAGCGAATTGATAGAGGTAAGCCAGGCTCACAAGCGCCTTAAGGAGTTTCCTTTTGACCTGGAAAGAAAGCGGATGGTTACCATAAATGCGCTTGGATCTTCGTCGGGGTCTGAAGCTGAAAACGAAGTCAGGGCTTTTATCAAAGGCTCTCCGGAGGTCGTTATTGAAAGCTGCTCTCATCTTCGGACTGGCAGCGGATTGGACGATCTTGACGAAGAGTGGCGGGCTCGCTATCTGGCTTTAAATGACCAGTATGCCGGCAAAGGGCTGCGGGTGCTCGCCCTTGCCGAAAAGAACCTGAGCAAAGACGAGGTGGAGAGCTGTTCATTCTCGGACTTCGAACAGGGTCTTACTCTGCTTGGCCTGGTGGCCATGCAGGACAGGGCGCGCAAGGGGGTCTATGAAGCGATTCAGAAGTGTCGCAGCGCCGGCATAAAAGTGATGATGCTGACCGGTGACCAGGTGCGCACTGCGGTCAATATTGCCAAAGATTTGAAACTTGCCGAGACCATCGCCGAGCGCTCTGTGGTATCCGGTGCCCAGCTCGGAAAGCTTACCTCTTCAGAAGAGAAGGAGAGGCTTAAAGAAGCTGTGGTTCTAGCCCGGGTGAATCCTTCTCTCAAGCTAAACATCGTCAAGACTTTGCAAGAGATGGGCAATGTGGTGGCGATGACCGGTGATGGAGTCAACGATGCGCCGGCGTTGAAGCAGGCTAACATCGGCGTGGCCATGGGACGCAGCGGTACTGATTTAGCCAGAGAAGCCTCGAATATGGTGATCACCGACGATAACTTTGCCACCATTGTCAGTGCTATAAAAGAAGGACGTATGATCTACGAGAACATACGCCGGGCTATTTGTTATCTATTGACCGCCACTGTGGCTTCGGTGGTTACCATAGCCGCTGCCATAATCTATGACGGTACCCTTGCCATGGAGCCTTTGCAATTACTCTGGCTCAATTTAATCATGCACATCTTTCCTGGTCTGGGGATAGTGATGCAGGAGGCGGCGCCGGGCATTATGCAGCGCCCGCCCCGGGACGCGAAAGAGTCTATAATCGGTCGCTTCGAAGCCGAACAGATAGTCGTCAGGGCACTGGCCGTCTCTATTGGTGTTCTGGGCGCGATTATTATGACCCGTTTAGTTGACGGCAGCGATCTCTATGTCACCACCGTGGCATTCAGCACCATCGCCATCGGATTGTTGTTCCAGGCCTGGGCCTGGCTCTTTCTCAATCCGGATCACAAGGCGCCTAAGCCGCCAGTGAATAAGTTCATGTATTTGATGATGTTCGTATCTTACCTTTCGGTAATCACCGCCGTTTACCTGCCCGGTCTGGCCAGTATTCTTAAAACCCAGCCTCTGGAGTTGCCGGAGCTGTTTACGGTCTTTTTCTTCTCGGGAGGCTCTGTCGTCCTTACCCTTTTCTATGAGTATTTAAGACCGCTTCTAGCCGGCAAGAAGAAGTCTGTTTGAATTGCTTCAATACTTCCTTTGAAGGATGTCTTTATTTGATTTGGGTATAGAATCAGGGACGATAGGAAATTCTGAACAGTAGGTAATTTATGCGGACAAATCGTAATAAGTTGGTGCTAGCTCTTGTGATGGCGGCTGTGGCCGGATCCATCGCCCAATCTGCCGATGCTGCAGAGCCCGATGTGAAGCGAGGCAAGCAGCTCTTTATGAGTCACTGCAGCAAGTGCCATACCAATGGTCAGAATAATGTCAAACCATCGAAGCCGATTGTCGGCTCCAGTGTCGTTGCCACCTACGCTACTTTTAAGGCTTATTTAGACAAGCCGATTGGCACCATGCCCCACTACGAGCATCTGATTACCGACGATGAAGCGCTGCATAGTCTCTATAGCTATGTGAAGTCTCTGGATGCAGATGATGACTCGGGCGCATCAGGTAAGAGTGCCGACAAAGCCAAGAAGTCATCTGCTAAATCCAGCAAATCGAAATCTAAATCGAGTAAAGCGTCTAAGACCAAAAGCAAGGCTAAAGCTAAGTCTAAGTCGAAGTCAGAATCCGCGCCCAAGCCGGAGCCCAAGAAGAAGGATGATGCTCCCAGCGCCTCTGCCGATTCTTGATCTGTCGGTAGTTTGATCTGTGGCTGGCTTGATCTCTTGTAAGCGCCTTTATTCTCAAAATTTGCAGCGAAATTTTTCTTTGCGTCTGACGCTCTATTCAAAGCTGCCTATGCTGTTGCAACTTTTTTGTTGCCACGCTAAATTTGTCGACTCATCGGTCTATGTCGGCAATGCCTTATGAATACTGGGTTTCTGGAGACCCCCTCCTTGATGGATGGAATTGAAATTGCAACTCCTGTGTTGCCAGAACATAGGCAGCATCTTTTGAATCGACCTCACCCGGTTTTTATTGTTCTTTGAAATACTAAACGTAATAGTAGAAAAGAAACAGAAAAAAGAAGCGAAGAGAAAAAAGAAGCGGAGGCGGCTTTCTAGAAAGAATCTAGATAGCCAGCCGCCTCCGCCAGGAGCTCATTTAAGCTTCAGATAGGTTAGTTCATCCCTGAGCACGGACCGTGCTCAACCGATCAGCATCAGCCGCCGGTGTTGCTGAAGTATCCGCAGATCTCAGCAGCGATCCCGTGGGCGGTGATATAGCCGGTGCTGCCGTGACCGTAGTTGTGGATCAGGCAGCGACCATCGGCCAGGGTGGTTTTCTCGACGCGGGGCCGGGGGCGCGAGGGACGCGACGCGGCGACCACATCGAGGACGTCCAGGGCGTCGACCTTGAAGTCCGGATGGACTTTCGAGGCGCGCTCCAGAATGCCGAGAGTGTCGAAGTCGTTGACGAAGGGCTTTTCGCTGCCTTCGGTGATCACGGCGCCGACCTTGATGTAATCTTCGTGAGGCACGATGCAGACCATGGCGTTCGGTCCGACATCATCGACCACCACTTTGTCGAAACCGTTGGCTGCGACCTTGATCACCTGCAGGTAGAGCGGAGTGATCTCGGTGTCGCCGACCAGTTCGCGAGCACCGCCGCCGGTGCAGTTGATCACTGCGTCGAATTCGGCGGGGATGTCGTCCAGGCTCTCCACGGTCTTCTTGACGAAGTTTGCGCCCTGGATGGCGAGGTTCACCTTGAGCCAGAGGAGGTACTGGTGCGGGTCGATGATGGGCGCTTGTTCGAGCACCCAGGCATCGGCATACTGGGACGAAATCTCGCCTTCGGCGGCATGGCGGAAGAAGGGATACTTGCCGGCATACCATGGCTCGTGCACCTTGGTCTGCAGGTTGAAGTTGTCCCGCAGGATGACGCCGGTGCCGGCCAGTTCGGCCAGGTCCTGGTACACCTGCAAGCTATGGTCGGTCCAACCTTCGATGCGCGGGTCGGTGTCGTCCTTGTACGGCACCCAGAGCGCATAGGCGTTGTCCGACGTGACAGGGTTGTCGTCGGGGGATTCCTTCGACCAGATCGTCACCTGGTGACCACTGTCGAGAAGATGTTTCGCGGTGGTCAGTCCGGCGACGCCAGAGCCTATGATGAGGATTTTTCTCATTTTCGTGTGCTTCCTTTTGGGATTCGGAAAAGTCTTATGTCTTGCGGAAACGCCGACTGTCTTGCAACTAGAGCGAGGAGCCGGGTTACACAAGCTGAGAGATCTAGGACCTGTTGACGAGCAACGAATAACTCACAATGCATGACGACCTGTATCACCGGCACAGATAAAGTGCTCTGGGGTTCCGGCTAAACTTGGATAAGGTCGGTGATTGGTGAGGTGTTACTCGAGATCCTTTGAAAACAGAACAAAACGATGTAGATACCTGATACTAGTAATCAGGGCCAGGCCTGTTCAAAAAAGCCGAAGAAATTGCGACATATTTGCAATATCTTTCTTGGAAACGGATAAATGCCAGAATATAAGGGCGGCTCTCATTTATACGGGGATATTAAAGGGGTGGGAGTAATTACAAAAGCACCAGAACAATTGAGAATCTTTCGCAAGATTTAATAGCCCCCGGCGGTAGCGCGGCTCTGCTAAGGCGGCGGTTCGATTTGAACCGCCTCAATATCGATAGAATGACAGTTTAAGCCCTAGATCTCGATTCCGTTCAATATCTTGTCAAGTGGTGCCGGCACAGAATGAGCATTTGAATCAGTTGCATCATGTTTTTCCATCAGGCTCACTGCTTTTGCAGAACAACCCCAGGACATGGTGATGCCGGAGCCGCCGTGACCATAGTTATGCACCAGGGTTATGTCTTTAGCGGCCAGGTCAGAGTCGACCTCGAGGTGTACACCGGTCTTCTCCGGATCGCGATAGTAGCGATAGCCGACCCGGGCTACTGTTTTTCTCTCTTCTACCGAAATTCCCTGCCAGTTGTATAGTATTTCATGGTTTAAATGTAGTATCGCAAGTGGTATCAAGCAGCCGTCTTGTTTGAAGCGGTTGCCGATCACTTCCTCGCCGATGAAATTGTTATCTTCATCAAGGCGTCCGGGTTCTCTTGTCTGACCGAGAATCCAGCCGTCTTCCCGGGGGAAGAAATGAAGATATTCAGGGCGACCGTCCGCCCGCTGATAGAGTTCTCTGGTCGGGGTGTAATTGTAGGCGAGCGGCATGCCGTCTTCATCTTGCACCATCGGTGCTCCTGCCACAATAAGCTGGCTGCCTCGCATGATTAGACATTCGCTTTTGTCGTTAAATAAGTCGACACTGCCAAGGCCCAGACAATTAACCGCACGGGTGCCCGGCGGAAGCTTCTCGATAAAGTCTCTGTCTATGATCTTTTCTTGATAGAGTCCGCCGTTCACTTCAAAAGTCCGCCAGAGCTCTTGCATATAAACCGGCATATCGACGAAATAACTATCGAAGCGCCAGCCTTGCAAAATACCGGCATCAGAACGGGCCGGCACATTGAGACCGGCTGCTTTCAAGTCATGCTCTTCGCCGGAGAACTTCTCGAAATTGATTCGATGTTCATTCAAAGGCGGCGAAGCCGGGCTGTCTGCAGGGTTATTCACCTCGAAGACTTCATAGATTCTATAGCGATGCAGTCCGGCAAAATT
This sequence comes from Candidatus Obscuribacterales bacterium, assembly GCA_020634035.1. Classification (GTDB taxonomy): domain Bacteria; phylum Cyanobacteriota; class Vampirovibrionia; order Obscuribacterales; family Obscuribacteraceae; genus RI-106. The sequence continues at coordinate 910,836 of JACKCM010000001.1, forward strand.
TTGCCTCTCTAGATTTCTGAAAATCCGCTGGCTGTCGGCGCTGATTTTGTTCAGATTCTCCACCTTCAGATTATGGGGATAGGCGGAAGCCATGGCATAGTCTGTGGGCACCAGCGGATTGTCCGGCAGAAGCTTCTGATTCAGAGCCCGATACTCAGCCAGGATAGTGACCTGATAGCCCCTGGCTTGCAGCAAGATGGCGGTGCTCAGACCACTGATACCGGCGCCGAGGACCAGTATCCGTTCTTTCGAAAGTTCTGTATCTGCTTCAGGCAAGCGCCTGCTCCAGATCGGCAAGCAGTTCGGCTTCGGGTTCGATGCCCACCGAAAGTCTTATCGTGTTGTGGTTGATAGCAGACTTCCCTTCTTGCGCTTCGGGAAAAGAGCGGGCATAAAAGAGCCAGGCCGGATTGGCGATAGACTGGGTGAAGCCTGTGCCGAAGGCGATGTTAAAGCAATTGAGGCTGTTCAGCACTTTGCGCATCGCTTTCTCTCCGCCGGCTACATCAAAGGCTATTACACAACCGAAATCTTTCATCTGGGTTTTTGCTATGCCATGATCGGGATGGGAGGCAAGACCCGGATAGAGCACTCTTTCTACCTGGGGATGAGCCTCTAGAAAACGGGCGATAGCCAGGGCGTTTTGAGACTGCCGGGTGGTTCTGAGTTCATAAGTCTGCATGCTTTTCCAGATCTGCAAAGCCGAGTCGCTGGCAAGAACATCACTGTTCCATACATTGGCGTTCTTTATCTGTTTGACCAGCTCTTTGCTGCCCATCACCGCACCACCCATGACATCACCGACACCAGAGGCGAATTTGGAGAGACTGTGGACTATGACATCGACTGGCACGTCGCCATGCTGATGGAAACCGGCACAGGAGTTGTCCAGTATGGTATGAATGTTGTGTTCTTTTGCTATCGCCACACATTTTTTCAGATCGATGACCCGGGTCATCGGGTTGGTAGGGGACTCGAGCATAATCACCCGGGTTTTGCCGGGCTTGATCAGGCTGGCGAGACTGTCCAGTTCGTCGATGCCGACCATGGTTATGTCGACCCCGAATTTCTGCAAGATGCCTTCGGAGAAGAGCCGGGTCGATTTATAACCTTCTTTCAACAGAATCAGATGATCGTCTTTTTGCAAGAGCGCCAGCAAGGTGGCGGCGATGGCTGACTTGCCGGTGCTGGTCACCCAGCAGGTTTCGGTGCCCTGGAGCTTGGCCAGCAGGGTTTCGAGGGCAGCCAGGGTCGGGTTGCCGTCACTTAGATAGACCCAACCCGGCTCTTTGCCGGAAAGCAGGTCTTCCCAGCTTTCCATGGTCGGCAGGGTGAAGCTTATCGTCTCGTAGGACGGAATCACCATCGGATCATTTTTGGTTTTTACAGCCCAGCATTTCTCTACCATGGCAGTTTTTCTCCCTTCGCGTTCTTGAATATTCCTGTCTCTTTATTTGTATCGATTAAATTCAAAATGGCTTCTGCTGATTCTTCAGGCTCGCAATCGGCGTCGATGGGACCGAAGCGGGTCTTGACCTTGCCCGGATCCACCGAGATCACTTTCATACCTTCACCGGCAAGCTCGTCGGCCAGGCAGCAGGTGAACATATTGAGTGAGGCTTTGGCGATTCTGTAAGAATAGGTCGACTGGTCATTGGGAACCGTGCCGGTTGCCACCCATTCGACCGATCCAAAGCGGGAAGAGATATTGGTTATCACCGCCTGTGGTGATTTTCTCAGAAATGGCAGGCAGGCTTTGACGACTTTTATCGGCCCGAAGCAATGAACAGAAAACAGTTTCTCAAGCTCTTTTGTGTCGAGACCTTCGATGCCGAAGCCGGTGGCGCCATGACCGGCGTTGTTAATTAACAGGTCGACGCGCTCGACCTGACCCTCGAGAAACTCTTTCAGCACTTCTTCTGTGGAAGCTTCGGTGATATCCAGTCTCAGCGGCAGGATGTTTTTCGGGTCGATAGTAAAAAGCTCGCGTACATGATTTATGGACCGGACCACCGCCACTACCAGATAGCCACGCTTCAAAAGTTGATTGAGCAGCGCCCGGCCGATGCCGCGTCCGGCTCCGGTAACCACTGCCACCGGCTGCTCCGAGAGATTCTCGCCGGCTTCTTTGCTGCCTTCTATCAACCTGAATTTCTTTTTGCGGTCATTCATGTTTTGGTCTGTCATCTTCTGTCTCACGCCCTTTCAAGTATTTCGAGGCTTTCACCATCGATAAGAATATTTGTTGGCAGGTCGCCGCCGTGGGTGCCGATCTCCATATGGTGCGCCAGATAGCCGGCTGTGTTCGGAAAAAGAAAAATGTCGCCCACAGCAGGCAGGGTGGCAAGAGCGAGACGGCGGCGCATTATAAAATCGCTCTCCGAGCACAGGCATCCGACCAGAAAGGCGCCCTTTGTAAGAACAAGAGCATGAGCATGAGCCGAACCCGGTTCTAATTCGGCGTCAACAGGCAAATGAATCGGGTCGACACAGAACTCGGCTCGAAACGGTCTTAAGTTCATACGGTTGGCGTTCAAGCCTATTAAGGTATTGCCGGTGGTGTCCTCTTTGCGGAAGCCCACAGATGTGAGGGTGACGCCGGTATTATCTAAAAGAGCGCGACCCGGCTCGAAAGAGACTTCTAAAGAAAGTTCTTGCAGCTGCCTGGCCAGTGGTCCGCATTCGTTCTCCTCTTCGAGAATCGCCTGGACAAATCTGCCCTTTGGAATCTCGTTATAGTGAGGATAAAGATCGGGTTCGCCTTTTAAAACGCCGTTTTCCAGGTAATAGCCGAAGCCTTCGCCGCCATAGTTGAAAGATGGTGCTGTTCCTCTAACCGAATCTTGGAGAGCTTCTAGATAATCCAGCCACTGGCGTTCCTCTTCTAAATAAGAGATGAGGATGCCGCCGCCCAGATCTATCGACCTAATCTCTATCTTGTCGGCTTTGAGAGTTTTGATCAGGTCGATCATGGCAAAAGCAGCCATGGCTCTTTCTCGGGGGCTGTATTTGTCTATATGGGCATGGAAGACTTCTAAAGACAGATCCGGTGAAGAGGCGACTTGTCTTGCCAGGGTAGAAGCGTCTTCTATAGGAAAGCCGAAGCGGCTTCTTATAATCCTCTCTTCGGTTTTGAAGCCCGATAATCTCAGTCCGCAGCGCGCAGTTTTGCCAAGCCGGGCAGCGACTTTTTCTATCAGCGCCAGTTCATCGAGGTTGTCGATTACCAGAAGACAGCCTTCTTTTATTGAAAGCTCAACCAGGCTCTCGGTCTTGCCCACGGCAGTAACCACTATATCCGAGCCTTTCAGACCCAGTTCAAGGGTCTCTTTGACCTCGTTGGCGCTGGCTGTGTCGACGCCGATTCCGGCATGACCGGCTGCTTTGGCGAACCAGCCCAGTTTGTTCGCCTTGCGGGCGAAAAAGATTTTGCCGCGGATGCCGAGCCTATCTAGAGGGGCGGTCAGATCCTCGATGTTTTTATGAAACTGATCGAGAACGAAGACATGCAGAGGAGAGTCTTGCTGAGCGAGCCAGCCCTGCAAGACTTGCCTGTTTTCAACCCGGGTCAAATTCTTTTGCCAGGGTGCCAACCGTGCCTTCAGGGGTGGTGCCAGCCGGCACTGTTCTTTTGCTAGGGTCAGATTCTGGGGGCTGGTCATGGCTCTAGATCAGGTTCTCTCCTGATTTTTGCGCCTCGACCTCATGAACCCGGGGGAAGTCGCTTTCGTCGAGAATATCGAAATATTCGTCTATGTGTTGCAGGGGCGAATCGCAGCATATAAAGGCGGTTCTCATAGGTTTCAGCTCGCCTTTCTCTTTGAGTTCACCCAGATATTGAAGCAATCCGGAATAATTCATACCAGAGCTCGGTCCTGCCATGATGCCTCTTTGAAGCAGTTTGCGACTCTGTCTGAAGCTCTCTTGTGCCGGTAAGTCGATACGGCTGTCGGCGATTTTTTGCCAGTCAAAAGAGACATCGCCGAGCAAAGACTCTTCTCGGGGTCCGGGAACAGCTTCTCCGGGACGCGGGCAGCAGGCGATGATATGAAGCTCTTTGATGGCTTCTTTCAGCACCGAAGAAAGACCGACCATGGTGCCGCAGGTGCCCAGACCAAGAGATAGAACATCGAGCTTGCCGCCTGCTTGCTCGAGAATCTGCGGAGCCAGATAACGGGCGAAGCCGCCTGGATTGTCCGGGTTCTCATACTGATTCGGGTTATACCAGCCGGGCTCTGCACCCATAGCCCGGGCGCGGTCTCGGCGTGGTGCCACTTTGCCGAAGAGCTCATGGCCTAAAGAAGGATGCTTGAAGATCTCGATGCCGAAAAGACGCAGCATGCGCTCCAGTCCGGGAGCCAGAGAATGATCGACTATGGCATTGGTTTTCTCGACGCCAAAGAGTCTGGCGAGCACGCTCAGGGACATGACTGTGTTGGAGGAAGAGCTTTCTATAATGTTCTCTACCTCTTTTAAATCGCCCCGGGCAAAAGCCCCTGCCAGCATAGAATAGGCCGGTATCGACTTGATATTGAAGAGGGGTACAAGTGGCATGAACTTGGTGAAGATCCGCACTCCGTCAGCCTCGAAAGGATTGAGGTCAGAAGGCAGTTCCACAAAGGGTGTCGGCGGATAGCTCTTGGGATCGAGATAACTCTGGAGGCTCTCGTCACCGGCAAAGACGCCTGTGTACTGGCGATTATCGATATCGCTTCGCTTGGCCTCTGGCAGTTTTATCTGTTTTATACTCGCCGGAATCACTTTGTTGCGCAGGGTCCAGGATGCAGCCAGTTGCTCGCTGGCGATTTTTAGAATGGCTGCCAGTTTCTCTATCTGGGCACCGGTTTCGGTGCCAGTGGATAGTCTTAAGAAGGGCGGTTCGAATGCGGTGGAGGGCGCTGTCACATACAGCCTGGTGATGTCGAAGCCGAAGCTGGTGCTGAAGGCGACGGGTAGATCTGCCTGGCAGGCGAGCTCGTGTACTTTGTTCTCGAATTCTTGATAATGCCACACAGATTGAAACTGGGGACAGAGGCTGAGAGACATGATGGAACTGCGGAACCAGGGCGCTTGTTCAGGACCTTTTTCTACCCAGGAAAGCGAGTCTATGATGCCGGAGCCTGCTTCTATTTGAGCATTGAGACTGCGGACGATGCGCTCCATGTTTTTAGAATGGCGGCGCAGGCGGCGCTCCAGTCTTATCTTATTGGGCGTGGGCAGAGAGCCTGCGCTGGCGTCGGTTATGTTGGTGCCCAGTCTTGCCCTTGTAGGCTTGAAACTTTTGTGCAGATGCTCTTCGGCGTCGATTACGATAATGCCGCCGGTGACCGCGTCCATGCCAAACTGGTGATGCTTGGCCAGGCTTTCTACAATGATCACGCTTATGTTTGCCGGCAGATCTTTTAAGAGATTCTCGGGCAAAAGCATACAGGGCTGACAGGTGGTGTCGATTACGATAGTCAGCTCTTTATCGCCCTGGCTTCTCGCCCAGGCTAAGATGGCTTCCAGGTCGTGCTCGCGCACCGCACCGCTATTGGTGACAGTGTCGAGGAAGATAACCGACGGTCTTATGCTCTCAAGAGCGGCTTCCAGCTCGGCTTTGCTCTCCGGGCTGACACAGGAGACCTTCTTGAAAAAGGCTCTTGCCAGGTGGATGTTCTCGAAATACATCGGGGTGAGGGCGAGGACATTGCCTTCTACTTTTCTCTCCCCTTCCAGCCAGTGCAGGACGGTGGAAAATGCCGCCATGCCGCTGCCGGCTAGATAAGCCCGCAGGCGAGTTGAACCAAGGTGTCCGAGGTATTCTTCGGTGAAGGCTTCTTCGTAGGCAAGCGCATCTAGATGACCATCTCTTTTATAGTCCCAGATATGCTCTTCGATTTTATGATTCAGCCTGTTGCCGGCTGTGGGGTAAGAGGCTGCGTAAATAGGGCTCTGCCAGTCCCTGACCGAGAGCATTGCACCTTTGATTTTGAAGCCTTCTCTCAATTCGGCTTTCATCTGAAGGTGGTCTTTGCGGACAGACTCGAGAATCTGATCTAAATCGCTCTGACTGGAGAAACGTGCTACCCGCTCCAGGGTATCGAGATTTCTTTCGACCCGGGCTTTCAAGCTGCGTACAGCGCGCTCGCAACAGCTGCTGCCCCATTCGCTTTTATATTGATAAGGAAAGGTTTTCTCGTTCTGGTCGACACCGCTTTCTTCTTTTTCGACTTCCTTAATAAGGTATTTGACTTCGAGCAGGTCGTCGATGGCGTCTAAAATGGCATCGTTTCGGTCGTTAAGTGGAGAGGCGCCGTCTGGTTTGGTCGAATTCGAATTGTCGTTTAGATCGAGCTTGTTTATAACCATTCTCTTTACCGGGTTGCCTGAAACTTGTAGTAGATCTCGCCAGGAGCTTGCGATTGGACGATTGGGCTAGTCAAGAATGCAAGTCATTCTCAACAAGGTTGGTCTAAGGTAACAGCGGTATATATGAAATGTCAATTTTGCGTACCGTCGGCTCCGGGGCATGCTCGATTGCTGAATCTATACAATGATGGGAGTCCCGGGTTTCGATGCCTGGATGCTGGTCTCGATATTATTGAGAAATGTTTGCGGTAAATTGCCTCTCAGTTTCCTGTCTGAGTACCCGTAAGCACCATCTTATGAAGGCTTACGGTAATTTGAGAAATTGATCAGTATTCTCGTCTGTTATTAAAACTGTAACTATTAATACATATAGTATAAAAACGACAGAAGAGTCGAAAGCAGAAAGGTTTGTTTTGCCATGAAAGTTGAAGTGCGGTCAACAGCTGTTTCATGGATGAAGCCTCCTTGGCTTTGCGCTTGGTGCGCAAGCTGGTTTTACTCTGAGTACAACGAAGGGGAGGCTTGATGGCGCCTCCCCCTCATCAGAAAGCACTACGTCGCCTGGTGCGATGCGGGCTTGAACAGGGTGTAGAGGATCGCGTTGGCGACGAAGGCGATGACGATCGGCCAGATGCAGGGCATGAACATGGCGGCGATGCCGGGAGCATTCAGGCAGACGAAGAGCGCCCAGATACCGCCGGCGATTCCGAAGCCGATCAGGGCGTCACCGTTCTGCCTGCGACCGGTCCGATACTCGGCGACGCACTCCCAGGCAGTGCCGGCGAAGAGACCTACGAAATAGGTGGTGGCTGCGATGAGCAGAAGACCGACAGCGATGGCGCCGCAGTCGTAGAGCAGGTTGAGAAATGCTGAGATGAGCCAATGCATGGCAAAACTCCTTGATGAGTTAGAGGGGGTTGTTCTTGTTCAGTCACGCCGACCGAAATGCGGCAACACTCTTGAGAAGGCGCGTTCCGGCGAGATAAGCGGTCGGATGATGCCGGCTTTGGTCAGAACATCCATTGTTGCCTCCTGGATAGTTGCTGCTAGGAACAGGATTAGCTTCTTGAGTTTGTCTCTGCCGAGAGCGGTATTCCTCAGCCGGCGATGCCGGAGATTTATTACACGCGAAAAAATCTGTACTAGGTTCTTAGTTGGTTTTTGACTCTCGAACAAAAAAGAAAAACAAGAAGTACTTTTTGCTACCACTTGCCATGGATGTTTTCCAAGAAAATGCTGTAACAGCTTCCTCTTTACAACCAGCAACAAACTGAGGGGCTGTGCGGTGTGGGCCTTGCTGTCCGGACCTTTTGGATTTTTGCGGATAGATGAAGACGTGGGATCGATGCTTATGCTGCTGGTTCCTGAGCCGCTCACGCAGCTATGAGAGCCCGTTGCCTCATCTAAAAAGTAACCGCCTAGGAGCTGGCAACTTTTTAGTTGCCGAGTAAAATTGGATGGAATTTCACCCGCTGCCCAGAAAGCTTATCAGTGGCGGATTTGTGGAGGTGGTCATCTGCCGCGGTCTAATTGACAGTGCAACTCCAGAGTTGCATGGCTATAGGCAGCAATAGTGTCGTTCGAGAATTGTAGAAATTTAGAGTTAAATATTACAGGCAATAGTAAAAGGGGCAGCAATGAGAAGCGACGGAAAGCGGTATTGAGACCAATGACCGTCGTTTCTTCTAAATCATGGGATTTATTGATCAGGTGCCAGAGGGCTACCCTACCAGGTGTCTTAGCACCTGGGCTAGCTCTTTGATCTCCTCTTCAGTATTGTAAATCTGCAGGCTTGCCCTCAGGTATTGCGGCTCGTTTCCGCCTCCTTCATCGAGACTCTTTGTCTGGCAGTGGTCGCCGGAGCGGAGCATGATGTTCTCGGCATCGAGAGCGAAAGCAAGATCCGAGGTGCTTGCCTGGTCGAAGCAGAAAGAGAGAATGCCGAAGCCCTGGGGGCAGCCGCACAGACCATAGCCCGGCGAAAAGTTGATACCGGGAATATCTTTGATCTCTTTATAAAGCGTCCGGGTCAGCTCATGTAGCCTGGTTTCAATCCGCTCCATGCCCAGCTTTTCTATAAAGGCGATAGCAGATTCCAGGCTGAGCACTGCCGGGATGTTCGGGGTGCCGCTCTCCAATAGAGCTTGTAGCGAGTTTTGCTCTGCATAGCCACCGCCAGGTTTGATGCTCGTTAGCATGTTTCGGCAGCGTGGCGAAACCCATAAGACCCCGGAGCCATTCATTGCGAACATCTTATGCCCGGAGAAAGAGAGGAAGTCGACCTTTAGTTTATTCAGGTCGATCTGGCGGTGGGCAATGCTCTGACTGGCATCTAGAGAGATCAGGACGTCACCGCCAACGATATCACGTATCGTCTCTACCTCCATATCCATGCCATAAACATGATGAACATGAACCAGGGCGATGAGACGTGTTCTCGGGCTCAAGCCGTTTCTGATATCGGCAAGTTCATAGTCTCCTTCTTTATGGATGCCGAAGGGGACTATATTAATTGTCTTGCCGAAGCGAGCGAGCAACTCTTGCAGATTGAGCCAGGGCCGCACCGCCGATTTGTGGTCTTGCATACAGACCATGATCTCGTCGCCGTCTTCGAGATTTTTCAATCCCCAGGCCAGAGCCACTGTGTTGAGGCTCTCGGTGGCTCCGGAGGTGAAGACGATGTCTTCGGCGTTGCCGTTTATAAAACGCGCCACCGCTACCCGTGCTGACTCGATTCTGGCAGATGTTCGGGTCGAATTGGCATAGGACGCCCGACCGGCGTTCGAGCATTCGCGCCGGTAGAAGCGGCTTTCGGCACGAAGCACCGATTCCGGCTTCTGGGTGGTGGAGGCGCTATCGAAGAAGATTGCGCCTGGGTTATTCTTGAAGAATGGAAACTGAGCACGGACTTTCGACCAGTCTTGGGACCGGTCAGGTATTTTGCTCTTGCTCATTTCTTCCTCCTCGCTGGCTTTGCCCGTTCGATCTTCTTGCCCCGGTCACGCCAGGCCACGAAGCCGCCTTTGAGGCTGGCGGTAACTGCGCCGGCGCGATTGAAGAGGGCAGCATAAACCTTCGAGACGTCTCCGGTCGGGCAGACGAAAAGCACTTTGAAGTTGTCCGCAAAAGGTGTACCCCAGTTCGCCATCTCGTCGAGATTGTCCTGGGGAATATTGACCGCGTCTTTCAAATGCCCGGCTTTGAAGGCAAGACCGCCGCGCATGTCTACGATGAGAGGACGGCGGCCGTCGGAGCCCGGTTTCAGCCAGGCTTCCGCCTCATCCACCGGCACCTCTTCGACCTCAGCCAACTCCTTTTCTGAAGGGGTCTGGCGAGCCGCTTTCCGCCCTGACTGACCGAAGAGTTCGGGGCGGTGTTTCTGAAGGTAGGAGAGATACCACTCCATGCGGTCGCAGACTATGAAGGCGGCTTTGAGATCTTTGCTTTCGGTTGCCTGAGCATCCAGGGTCTGCAGATATTTGAGTGCGCCGGCGAAGTTGGCACCGCTGGTAGGTCCACCCAGTACGCCCAGGGACCTTGCCAGAACAAGCATGCCGTCAATCGCCTCATCGATGGTAACTTCGGTTATATCAGAGTAGAAAGACCGGTCGAAGAGACCGACTTCGAACATCTCGTCTGCGCTACGAATGCCGGGCAAAGCCTGACCCCTGGGGGCGACGATACCTATGGTGCGCAGCTCCGCATTCACCGTCTTCAGATATTCGCCCGCACCACGGGAAGAGCCGGTGGTGCCAAGACCGGCGAAGAAATAGTCGATAGCGCCTGCGTCTTCGGCAATCTCCGGACCGGTGCTGTCGAAGTGAGCTTTTCTGTTGAGGTCGTTGGTGAACTGGGAAGTATGATGATACTTGCCCGGCTCTCCTGCAATCATCCGCTCTATGTAAGCGACCGGATTATTGGGGTCACTGGGGTCAGGGCAGGCCGAGAGTGCCGGTAGCTCTTCTATTTCGGCGCCCAGAACCTGTAAGACCTGCTTTACCTCTTTGACCTGAATCTTGCTGCTCACGATGCGGAAAGGCACTTTACGCATGCCGCAGAGAATAGAAAGAGCCTTGGCCATATTGCCGCTGGAAGATTCCACCACGGTTTTGCCACTGGCGACAATCTCATCGAAATCCTCGGAAAGAACCCCGGTGGCGCTCCGGTCTTTGATCGAACCGAAGGGATTGAGGTGCTCCAGCTTGGCATAGAGCCGGATATTCTTTAGACCATGCACCGCCGGATCAATCTCCAGAAGCGGCGTGCGGCCGATCAGTTCTGAAACATCTTTGATTAGCATAGTAAGTTATCCTTCTTGAATAAGACCCGGGAAACTTTCATCCAGGGTCCAGCTCAGCTTCGAAGAGCCGGCTTTTTCTTTGGAACGGAAAACGGCGACTTTGCGCGCCTTGGGCTGCATTATCGAGTTGGTGGCAGAAAAATCCATGGCATAGGCGGCGGTATTTATGAATACCGCCAGGTCGCCGACGGCTGGACTCTGCTCCGGCCAGGTGAGGTGTCTGAGAACCAGATCGCTCTCCAGGCAGAGGTTGCCGGCGAAGTACACCGGCTCAATGGGGATAGCGGCTTTCTTATGGCGGCGCTTGCCCTTTTGTAGAATCACCGGATCGCTGAAGAACTCTTGATCTAAGAAAGCCAGATCCGAGCGCTTCATATCGAGCAGGACCAGGCTCTTGCCGGTGCTCGATTCTTTGGTACCGCTCACTTTCGCCAGGGTGATACCGGCTCCGTCGAGAAGAGAGCGTCCCGGTTCGAGCCAGAGGCTGATCATATTGGCGGAGAGGAACTCACCAAGGGTGGTGCCTTCGTAAGAGGGCAGCTCCGCCTTGAGCAGATCGTCGAGAAAGAGAGCTCCGGGTCTCTCTTCGTAGAACTCGTAAGAGTTGAGATGTCCCTTGAGAATGCCCTTGTCGGCATGTAGTCCGAAGCTGGCGTTCTGCCAGGTGACTGCCTCGCGGCGACCGAGGGCTGCTTCTTTAATCGCCAGGGTATAAGCGTCCCAGTCTTCTCGACGTTCCAGATAGCTTATGCGAAAGCCACCGCCGATATCGAGCACCGAGGGGCTCAGACCCTGGTCCAGTGCCTCTTCAAATAAGGCGACACAATAGTTTATCGCCTCCAGCCGGTCGGTGAGGCTGACGCTGTCGAGGTGAAAAGAGAAACCCAGGAAGTGCAGGTGCTCTTTGTGATCGGCGATTCTGGCGAGCATCGCCGGAATCGCAAGCGCTTTGACCCCGAAGCGGCTGTCTTTGCCCAGAAGGCGACCATTTTCAATGCCGCCGCTAGAAGCGGGAAAACCCGAGGCTCTTATCAGAATTTTGGCCGGCTTCTCTATATTGGGAAGCCGCTTACAAAGACCGATAACCATCTCGAGTTCGGCTGCACTGTCCAGGTTTATGGTGACACCATGCTGAAGCAAGAGGGTCAAGAAGGCTTCGTTTTTGGGACCAGTGGCTTCCAGGCGACAGGCTGCAAAGCCACAAGCGAGCCCATGCTTGAGCTCTTCTGCCGAGGCGACATCGAGATGAACGTCCGCAAGAGCTAGCTGCCGAGTTATAGCAGTCGAAGCGCAGGCTTTGTGAGCGAAGAAAATACGGTGGTCGACGCCATGGCTTTTGAGAACCGCTTTGAACTCTTTCAAATTCTCGCCGAGCACTTCGGGAAAGACGATATTGAGAGGGCTGCCCAGGGCTTCGACAAGCTGAAAGGCAAGGACCCGGTTGTCTAGAAATCTCCGGATATGAGCGTTCACTCTCGGTTCAAGAGTTAGTGGCTTTCCGGGGGAAACTTTAGAAACGTTCTCGCTTAACGAGTTTGTCATAGTATTCTCCGTTTAAAAACGAGTACAAGTCGATAAAGGGAAGGCATTACGCCTTCCCTTCTGATTTTTATAAATGGTGCTACTCCGGTCTGGAGTTTATTTACGTAGATCCACCTGCTTCAGTCGAAGCGAATTGCTTATGACTGAAACTGAACTCAAGCTCATGGCAAGCGCTGCCACCATCGGGTTGAGGAGCAGACCGAACACGGGATACAGCAAACCGGCAGCCAGGGGAATAGCCAGGGCGTTGTATCCGAAAGCGAGCCAGAGGTTGGTTTTTATGTTGCCCAACACCGCTCGGCTCAGATTGAGAGCCCTGAGGACACCTGCGAGGTCTCCTTTGACCAGCACAATGTCGGCGCTCTCGGCGGCGATGTCGGTGCCGTCACCCATGGCGATGCCTACGTGAGCTGTGGCCAGGGCGGGGGCATCATTGATACCGTCGCCGGCCATGGCAACTTTGCGACCTCTCTTTTTGAGGTCGGCAATAAATGCCGCCTTCTCATCGGGCAGCATGCCGCCGTGAATATCGTTTGCCGAAAGACCGACGATTTTGCCCACAACCTCTGCGGTGGTGGAGTTGTCGCCTGAGAGGAGGATGACCCTTAGGTCGCGGCTCTTCAGAAGACCGATGGTTTCGGCGGCATCTGATTTGATTCTGTCCGTCATTTGAATCAGACCGACAGCCCTGCCGTTTACAGCGAGATAAACAGCGGTGCCCTCAGCCGGCTTCGCTAGAGAGGCAGTATCGATGCCCATACCGTTCAAGAATCGTTCGGAGCCTAGAACGACGGCTTTGCCGTCCACCCAGGCAGAGGCACCCAGTCCAGGGGCTGCATTGAAGGCGCGCACCGAAAGTAGTGGCAGGTCGGCTCTGGTTCTTGCTTCCAGAATCGCCCTGGCGAGCGGATGTTCGCTGTTGGCTTCCAGTGAAGCCGCCAGTTGCAAAACGGACGCTTCGTCCAGCTCGCCTGCAGTGACAATCTGCTCTACCACCGGTCTACCTTCGGTTATCGTGCCGGTCTTGTCGAGTACAACGGTGTCGACGGTGGCAAGATGTTGCAGGGCAGCTGCATTCTTGATGAGAATACCTTCGAGGGCGCCACGTCCGACTCCCACGGTGACCGACATTGGCGATGCCAGACCGAGGGCGCAGGGACAGGCGATGATCAGTACGGCGATGGCATTGACCAGGGCGAAGATTAGTGCCGGTGCCGGGCCGAAAACCATCCAGCCGACAAAGGTGGCGAGAGCCGAGAGCACCACGGCCGGCACGAAATACTCGGCTACTTTGTCCACCGCATCTTGCAGGGGGATGCGGCTCAGCTGCGCCTGTCTTGCTGTCTCGACGATGCGAGCCAGAACAGTGTCCTTGCCGGTTCGTTCGACCAGCATGGTGAAAGAGCCGGTGCCGTTCAGGGTGCCACCGAGAACGGTGTCGCCCGCTTCGCGAGTGACAGGAAGAGGTTCACCGGTCATGGTCGATTCGTCGATGGCGCTGACGCCTTCGACAATCTTGCCATCCAGGCAGATACGCTCACCCGGCCTGATTCTCAGGATGTCTCCTGGTTGCACGTCCTCGACTGCTGTCTCTCTATCTGGCGCTCCTTCTGTGACGAGCAGAACCGTCTCGGGAGTAAGAGCTAGCAGCGAGCGGATCGCGTCTGTGGTCTTTGCCCGGGCACGACATTCCAGCACCTGTCCAAGCAGTGCCAGGGTGATTATTACCGACGCCGCTTCGAAGTAGACATGGGGGACTCCGCCATGACCGAGCAGGCTCTCGGGTAAAAGACCTGGCAGAATGGTGACTGTCAGGCTGTAGAAAAATGCCACTCCGACGCCGGCGGCAATCAGAGTGAACATATTGGGACTTTTGTTTTGTACAGATTGCCAGGCTCTTTTGAAGAAGACCGAGCCGCCGTAGAAAACCACCGGAATCGCCAGGAAGAGCTGGACGATATTCAAGAGCTGATGATCCAGATACTGATGGATAAAGGGCATCAGCAGCATGCTGCCCATGGAGATGACGAAAAGAGGAGCGGTGAAAGAGAGGGCGAATTTGAATCGCCTGGTCATATCCTCCAACTCCGGGTCGGAGTCTGATGGGGCTCCTCCCATGGGCTCCAGGGCCATGCCGCATTTCGGGCAGCTATCGAAGGTCGGGGATTGGACCTCCGGGTGCATCGGGCAAAAGTAGATGGTGTCAGCAGGGGCTACCGCAGCCGCTTTTGCCGCATCTTCTTTGTGTTTGCCAGTCAGGTAGTATTCTTCGTTGCCGGCAAAGCGGGTCTTGCAACCGGGGTTGCAAAAATAGTAAGTGGTGCCTTCGAAAAGATGGCTGGCGGCAGCTTTTTCGGGAATCACCGTCATACCGCAGACCGGGTCGATATGACCGGTCTGGTTCGTTGTGTCGGTAGCCGGAGAAGCATGGGCAGAGTGGCCGGAACAGCCACAACTGCTTTTCTTTGCTGTTTCAGTTTCAGGCATGTTTAATTACCGTCAGGTTACTGGAGGAGTCGGCGAAGTTGCTGCCGACCCCTCCACAGTTTGTCACGTTCCGGAAAAATTTCCGATTAACCTTGTCAAAAGTGTTTGCCGGTGGTCTCACAAATTCGCTTTGACGAAGGCTTCGATAGAGGCGTGGTCGGCGGCATCGGTGAGGCGCTGGGGTTTGACCGAGCCCTTTTCGATACAGAGAATCGCCGGGCATTTGTCCACTCCGAAGCGCGCTGCAACGGCAGGGGCCTGGTCGAGACGCATACGGATGAAACCGGCTTTATTACTGTATGCTGCGGCGACCTCCTCAAAAACCGGCGCTTCGGCGGCACACTTGTCGCAGCCGCCCTGGAACATCACGAAGACCGGTCCCCGGGTGCTGGCGAGAGCGAGCTGACTGTCGAAAGTGCTGTCGTCAGCCAGGCTGGCGGCCGAGCTCTGGGGTGCCCGGCAGATGGACTGGTCATCGAGGGGCTGACTGATTTCGGCAGCACCGTGGTCATGATGCATGGCGCCGCCGTCCATGGGCATGGACATGAGCATGCCGGGAAAGAGGGTCATCAGGAACATCACCGCACCCATGGCGAAGTGGGCGAAGTCTGCCCCGACAGAGAAGAACTTGGGATTCTTCATATCCTGAAAGACCTGGTAGGCGTAGTAGCCGGTGAACCAGCCCCAGAAGGCGAGAAGCAGAGCCGTGAACCAGACGCCTAGATTGACGTGCAGGAACATGAGCGCCATGCCGAAGAGCATGCAGACATGGACCCAGTCATACCAGGCTTTGTTATAGGTGAGGGTCTTCCCCCAGGTGAGAGCGCGGACGATAAACCAGACACCGGTCACCGCCAGGCTGCCTACAAGGAGCATGACGGGGAGTTGTAGAAATACCGGAGCCATGGCACTCGCCATGGCCAGCATGCAGAGCCCGTGACCGACTTCGTTCTCCCAGTCCGAGTAGCCCAGCGCTGCCCGTACTGTATCGCGGAAAAGAAGCCGATAGAGATAGAAGAGGAAGCCTGCTCCGAAGAGAGCGGAGAGGCCGAAAATCACCCAGGAGGGCGCAGTCAGGACGTGATTCATGTGATGCATATGTTCATGCATGATCGAACTCCAGATTTTAGGTTTTGAAATTTTGGAAGTAATTCCCGGAGGCACCAGCCGGAAAGTCGCGATTCGACTTTCTCTAATCAGACTTGGTTTGGTTTGATTTGGCTTATTTGAGAAGTTCTGGGCTTCTTTGTCTCTCCGGGTGTTAAAAACAAAAGTCGTTCTTGTGCTTCTATAGTTATCTTTAGAAAGACCGCTATTCTAGTTAGAACATAAGTTTTCATGATTCATAAAGAATCAGTGCCGGGCCCAACTACTCATGAATAGAGCGATTTATTCTTTTGTTTACTGATACCGGATTTATCTGAACCGTTGAATTCAAGAGCTGGCGCGGCCATATGTGCGTATCCGGGGGTAGGGGATAGTTCTCAAGCTTTGCGCGAGCTTCGCGATTTACGAAATGATAACCGTTATCATTTTCATTCTCGGCAACAGGGTGGACTTTCGAGCCCTGCCAGTTTGTATGCAAACTCAAGCCTGGCTTAACCTTCGCCAGATTAAATAGTATCCGCCATTCCCGTTTTTCTAGGATTCAGACCTATCTGTTTTCCAATCTTTTTCGGGAGCCATTGCTACCTTTTCGCTGATTTTTTGAGCTGATTCGACGTTCTCTTTCTCTGCTTTATGCAGGCAGATCGAGTCGGCCCATCGCAATCTCCACAATTTCTGAAACCCTGAACCAAAAGGATAACGAAATGACAATCCTTTATGCACTCCTGTCTGCGCTGGCAATCAGCGCGGTTTCGCTCATCGGAGTTTTCTTCTTGCTCTCCAAAGAGGAACTCCATGGTCGCAAAATGCACTTGCTCCTTGCTCTGGCTGCCGGTGCGATGCTTGGCAATGCTCTGCTGCATATGCTGCCCCATGCTCTTACCCTGGAGCAGTCGGCAATGGAATCTCATAACCCGCCTGCCATCGTTCAGCTTCTCGGTCATCACGAGCATGGCCACGATCATGAGCATGAGCACGATGCGGTTGCTGGGCACGAACACGAACATGATCACGATGCAGATGCTGACCACGACCACGACCACGGTGCGGTTGTCGATCAAGATCATGATAAAGAACATGCACCGGGCGGTCATGGCCATACCGGCATGTTCACCAGCATCATGCTCCTGGCCGGCATGCTTTTCTTCTATGCCTTCGATCTGCTGATTCAGCGTGACGAATCCGAGGGTACCAAGTCTGTCGGTAGCGAAGGCTGGATGGTCCTGGCTGCCGATATGGTCGAGAACCTGCTCGATGGTGTCGTGGTCGGTACTGCTTATGCCATCAGTGTCCCGGTTGGAATCGCCGCCACCATCACTATCCTCCTGCACGAGATTCCGCTTGAACTTGGTGACTATGCTGTGCTGCGTCATTCGGGCTTCTCCCGGACTCGGGCGCTGACCGTCAACTTCTTGAGCGGTCTGGTTAGCGTGGTCGGTGTCATGGTGGCACTGGTTCTCGGCATGACCCTCGATGGATTCGCGCTCTATATGACCCCGCTTGCCGCTGGCGGATTCCTCTATATCGCCGGATCGATTCTGGTGCCGCGACTGCGCAGCCAGTGCTGCGACAACAGTCAGTGGCAGTATCTTCTGGTTTCCATGATCGGTGTCGCGGTCATGGTTGCCATCTTGTTCTTCGAATAAACCTCGAGTAAAGGAGGCTTACTATGAAAAAGAAATTGGTATCTGGTCTCCTGGAGAAGCCGCTTCCTGAGCCTCTCTCCAGCGTTGATGGCGACGAGTACAAGCTTGTCGAAATCGACAGAGATGGCTTGCTCTTCGATGAAGAGCTGGTCGATGTTGCCAGCCAGGGCATTGCGGTGCAGGCATTCTATGCCAGAAGAGATGGTCTCAATGCGCCGCTGTATAAACCGTTTGAATCCGCCTCCGATAGAGTCTTCCTGCGCAAGAGTGTGGTAGAGAGGCTCAAAGAAGTCAACCGGGTACTTCTGCCTTTTGGAGTAGAGGTCCTGGTTTGGGATGGCTATCGCCCAGTGTCTGTGCAAAAGGCGCTCTGGAACTGGATTCTGGAAGAGGCGCGGCAGAGAATGCCCGAAGCGTCTTCTGTCGAGCAGACTGAATTTGCGCTTCGCTTCGCATCGGACCCAGAAGGCTTCGATCCGAACAATCCGGAAACCTATCCGACCCACTCCACAGGTGGTGCGGTCGACTTGACGCTTCGGGAGCTGGCTAGCGGAAATTCGCTATACATGGGAGGCATCTATCTGGATCCTTCCGAGAATACGGCAACTCGATTCTTCGAGAATGCTAAGCGCAATGCTCCGGCCAGTGACCTGGAAGCAAGGCGCAATCGTCGTCTTCTTTACTGGGCGATGAGCTCTTTCGATTTCGTGAACTATGCCTATGAGTGGTGGCATTTTGACTATCGCACCCAGGCCTGGGTCATGAACCAGGGTATGCCTGCTGGTCTGAAAGCTTCATTCGGCGTTGCTTACGAAGGGCAAGTGGTCTGACTTGGACAGGGTCGGTCGGTATTATGACCGAGCGACCCTGTTTTTGTGGCATAAAAATATTAATGCATATAGTAATACATCTTCGATGTGAGTCTTTAAAGGGAGAGAATCTACAAAGCTATCAGTTCTTCGAATACAATAAGTCCGGACTGAAGAGAAAGCGACCGAGTGGATGTTAGACGATTTCGATCAGGCAGTTTGCGGCAATAAGCACTATGGTATTGTGCTGCGCGAAGAAGGTGGGCTTCTTGTAATGAGGTGTTCATTCTGCCAGGGTATCTTCAAGGCTCCAGTTGACGAGAACCCAGAAAACAGGGCGAGAAAGAAGTCTTCTAAAACCTGTATCCAGGCTTGTGATTGGTTTGCTGAGGGTAAAACTGTCCGATGCAAAGCTTGTGGCTATACCGGACCGCTTCCCTGATAGTTGGTTCAGGCGCGATTTAGCTGGGCCCGCATCGTTTTTATGATCGCGCCGTTTATACCCAGGGGAAATCCATGCAGTTTGGGAACGGAATCCGTCTCTCCTGGCAAAGAGTTGCGCTTGAGCACGTCCGGGCAGATCCATTGCATTAATAGAACATCTCCGAATATGATATTACCGGTGGTTTCATCGACTTTGTGGTTGTAGAGGGGCAGCAGACCCATGAAAAGAAAGTCGTGCTTCTCTAGAAACTCGGCATAGTCAATGCAGGCTTTGCTGTTGGCGGATAGCCTGGCCTGAATATAGTGCTTGCCCGGCAGAGCCTTCGCCTTTTCAATGAGTTGCTCCAGCTCGCTATAAGTGTTTTCTTTCGGTTGTTCTCCCGGAAGATAGAGATAAGAGAAGGGCTCCCCGGGCTGCTCATCCAGACTGATTGCCTCATAGTTTGCTGAGGTGGCAGCGATACTTTCGTTTACTTTCGAGCTGACTTCATAAGAGAGCGTGTCTGCGAATTGGTCTAGAATTTTTCTTGCTACCGAGGTCATGGTTTCAGGAACGAAAACCTGACGTGGATCTTTAAGGCTTTGATATAGAGCCAGTTCTTCTTCGGTCTGGGCAGACTGATTCGCACAGTTACCCTTCAGTCTTTCGACCACCGATCCGTCCTGGCGACTGACCCAGGAACAGGACTCTTCATGGTTTTTGAAGAAAACGCGGGGGTACTGGCAGAAATTGAAGCCGGTCACCCTGTGGTATCCCGCTCTTGCATGGGCGCACTGGCTGTGGATGCTGTGGGTGACAATCTCTGTATTGTTTAAGGTAAGTAGAGAAGCTGCGGCGATTTTTCTGGCGCCTTGCAATAGACGGGGGCTGAGACCGAGACCACGAAAAGAGGGATCGACGGCGACACAGGCGAATTCGACATGATAGGGGCTCAGTCTGTGAATGACCATGCCACCGCCTACGATGTTGTCTGCTTCGACCACCAGAAGCTCTCGGTCGGGATCTTCAATAACTCTGATTATTCCTTCTACCGAAAACATGTCTGGCGCCGGATAGGGTTCATGCCCGGCAGCCTTGATGCCTGCTTCGCCGAATACGCTAGAGTAGATCTCGGCAATTCTTTTCGCGTCAGGCTTCTGCGCTTTCCTAACCAATACTTTTGTTTCAACGGCAAGCATCTTCCAGGACCTCCATAAAAAAGTCGATCTCTTCTCGGGTGTTGTAAATCTGCAGACTGACTCTGATATAGCTGTCGTCTTCTTCTTTTGAACCTCTACAGTGATCACCTGCCCGGACTAAAATGCCTTCGCTATCCAGATAGTCAGCCAGATCCGGCGAATCGAATTTTTTTAGCTTGAAAGCGATGATGCCGAAGCCTTTTGTGCAGCCGCATCGACCGATGCCAGGAGCGAATTCTATTGCCGCAAGCTCTTTCAGCCTGCCATGAAGATAATGAGTCAGATCAGACAGATGGCGCTCTATCGTTTCTATGCCTATAGAGTCGATGAATTCAATCGCTGTTTTAAGAGAGAGAATGCCGGCAATATTGAGAGTGCCGCATTCTATAATGCCCGACAGGCGCTCGGCGCTAAGGGTCATATTCTCTTTGTCTATCTGAAAAGCCGTTTTGGAACCCGATTTAGATGGCCACAGCTGCTGCAGAACTGACTTCTTTGTGTATAGAACACCGGTGCCGGAGGCGGCGAACATTTTGTGACCGGAAAAGGAGACAAAATCCGCCCCCAGAGCCCGGGTATCGAGCTTGATATGACCGGCACTCTGGCTGGCATCCAGCGAGATTAGAACGTTATCGGGTAAGAGCGCTTTGATCTCGGCTATGTCCATCTCCATGCCATAGAGATGATGGACATGACCGAGAGCTATAAGCCTTGTACTGGAGGAGATTTTGCTCTCTATATCGGCCCAGTCGTAGACGCCGGTATGATGCAGAGAGAAAGGAATTATCTTGATCTTTTTACCGAAGCGGCTCAGTACCTCTTGCAGATTGAGCCAGGGGAAGACCGCCGAGTGGTGGTCTTCCATGCAGAGCATGATCTCGTCTTGATCATTGAGGTTGTGCATAGCCCAACTCAGAGCGACCGTGTTGAGGCTTTCGGTGGCACCACCGGTGAAGGCTATCTCTTCAGGGTCTGCGTTTAGGAATTCCGCCACTTTAAGGCGGGTTTCTTCCACCCGGGCTGCAAGAGCAGTACTTCTGCCGTAGCTTGCCCGGGAGATATTGCTGCATTCTCGACTGTAGAATCTATTGATTCTGTCTATTACCACAGCCGGTTTCTGGGCGGTGGAGGCATTGTCGAAAAATACTGTTTCCGGCTCTGCCACAATCGCAGGAAATAGTCCGCGTAGTTTGTTTGCAGATTCGAAAGTAGCAGCAGGGGCTGCTTCTAGAGTGCAACTTTGCATTTCGCTCTCCTCCTACCTTTTTTAGTTGGTTTGCCCTGATCGCGCCAGGCGACGAAGCCTCCTTGCAGACTGGCGCAGTCGAAGCCAAGCCGGCTGAAATAGGCTGAGAACTTTCTCGATTGGTCACCGACCGGGCAGACGAAAAGAATTTTTCGTCCTTCGGCTATCGGAATGCTGTTCTCGCACAACTCTTCGAAAGTCTCTTGAGGAATATTCAGAGCCCCTTCTATATGAGAACCTTTGAATGCCAGGCTGCCTCTCAGGTCGAGGACCAGAACATTGTTATCGCTTTCCAGCCACTGCTGCGCCCTGTCAGTATCTAAAGAAGGGGCGCTTTCACATTGGGCTTCGTCTATCTCTGCCAGGGCAGAGGCTTTTTTCTTCAGTCCAAAGAGCTGCGGACGATATTTCTGCATGTAAGAGAGATACCATTCAGCCCGGTCGCAGACCAGAAAGACGGCATTTTTTTTCTCGGTGAGAGTAGCGTCTATAGAGCGAAGATATTTGAGGGCGCCGGCCATACTGGAGCCCCCGGTAGGTCCGGATAGCACTCCACAGGATTTGACCAGGGTAAGCATCGAGTCTATCGCTTCGTCGACGCTGACCTCTATGATTTCGTCATAGAACTCTTTTTCGAATAGGCCTACTTCGTGCATTTCATCAGAGTTGCGGATGCCTGGAATCAGACCGCCCTTGGTGCAGACTATGCCGATGGTCTTAAGATATGGGCTGCCTGCCGATTTCAGAAATTCGCCGGTGCCTCTGGTAGAGCCGGTTGTTCCCAGCCCTCCTACAAAATAGTCCACAACATCGAGATCGGCAGCGATTTCGCGACCGGTCATCTCGATATGCGCTTCGAGATTGCGCTTATTAGTATATTGAGAGGTGTGGAAATATTTGCCCGGCTCCCGGCTCATGATTTTTTCAACTACAAAAAGCGGGTCATTGGGATCGGTGGGATCGAGGCACTGGGACTGTCCGGGTAGCTCGTCGATTTCGGTGCCGAGCAGTTGCAAGATCTCTTTTACTTCTCTGACCCGTACTCTATTGGTGACGATGCGAAAGGGAATCTCGTGCATGGCACAGATCATCTGCATCGCCTTGGCCGTATTGCCGCTCGATGCTTCTATAACGGTCTGACCACTGGCCTTAATCTCTGCCAGGTCATGTTTGAGCATGTTCCAGGCGGTCTTGTCTTTTACCGAACCGAAGGGGTTGAGCAGCTCCAGTTTGGCGTATAGATTGATGTTTTTGAGCCCATGAATCGATGGATCAATCTCCAGCATGGGCGTGTTGCCTATTAAATCCGTGGCATTTTTCACTATCATAGTTCTCTTCCTTTCTCAGCTCTGCCGAGCTTTGTCTTTGAATGCGCAATACTTTTCGTCAAGGGTCCAGGCAAAGTTATCGTGCTCTTTATAGACAGCGACTTTTTTCGCCACCGGCTGCATTATCGAATGGCTGGCGCTGAAGTCCATGAAATAGCCTGCGGTATTGACGAAGACCGCCAGGTCTCCTGGTTCGGGCAGTCGCTCTAGAAATACCTGTCTTTTTGTTATTAAGTCGCTTTCAAGGCATAAATTGCCGGCGAAATAGACCGGGGTAGGCATCGCTAGTGGTGCCGAGGTTGTGTCGTGATTGCTCAGTATAATCGGGTCTAGAAAGAGCTCCTGGTCTATAAAACTGACGTCCTGTCTTTTCATGTCGAGCAAAACCAGGGTGTCTCCGTCGCTTGATTCTTTCAAGCCGATCACCCTGGCTACGGTCAGACCGCACTGGGCTATCAGAGAACGCCCCGGTTCGATCCACAGCTCTATGCCGTTCTCTCGCAAAGTAGAGGCGATGGTGGCATTGTTCAGATTGACCAGTTTGAAGTTGAGCAGCTCGTTCAAAAAGTCCGGACCGGTGGAAGGGTCATAGAAGTTGTAGATGTTGAGACTGCCCGTCAGGGTGCCGTTGCGGGCGGAGAGTCCATAAGAGCCGTTATGCCAGGTCAGGGATGGTCTTGCGCCCAGAACAGCCTCTTTTAGCGCTGTCGTATAGCGATTCCAGTCCTCTTCCTTTTCCAGGTAGTTGACCTTGAAGCCCCCACCGATATTTATCACAGTGGGCTCGAAGCCATAGTCATAGGACAGTTCGATAAGTTCGAGGCAATTCTCCAGAGCAAGCGCTTTTTCGGCAATGCTGACCGTATCTACGTGATAAGAGAATCCTAAGAACTCAAGCTGTTCTGAGTGGCTTTCCATCTGGACAAGTGCTTCTTCTGTCCTGTCCACAGGGGTTCCAAAGCGGCTGGCTTTGGTTTTGAAATTGATATGATCCCCGCGAAAGCCGCAGACCCTGAGCAATATTCTCGTTTTTTCCTGGGTGCCGAGGTGCTCTTTCAGGGCGACTATCTGGTGAAGCTCCTGCAGGCTGTCCACACTTATGACCGTGTTGTGCAGAAGAGAAAGGGCGAGGAAATCCTGGTTTTTTGGACCGGTGCTCTGGATTCTGGATGCAGCGAATCCGCACGCCAGGGCGTGTTTTAACTCTTCTACTGAAGAGACATCAATGGAGGCCTTTGTTAGAGCCAGCTCTTTCACCAGGGCATCAGAGCGATTGCATTTGTGGGCGAAAAAAATTCGATTTCTCAGCCCATGACCGGAGAAGACCCTTTCAAAGTTCTCCAGATTTGTTCTTACACGGTCGGGAAAAACCAGGTTCAGGGGACTGCCCAGGGCTGATAGCAGTAAGTCCACCAATTCTGGTTTCTGATTCAAAAAGTCCCTGCTTTCCCCTTCTAGAAGCGGTGTTAGAGCTAGATGGTCGGTGGATGTTTTTGTGGGATCTTTCTTTTCTAATACAGTCATTTTATTGAACTTCCAATTGCGCAGACGAATTTGGTTCTAAAAGGGCAAACCAGGGCAGAGGCACTCTGTCTGCAAAGTGGTAGCAAGCCCTGGATGGCAGCACCTTGCTTTTTAGATTCAGCAGCGCCTCATAGATGCCGGGTTCGAAGCGAATTATTTCTTGCCGCGAATCATAGCTTTCTGCAATCGCCGCAAGCCCGTTATAGGTAGTCAAAACCACTGCCGGCAAAGATTGGATGCGACTCTGCATACGGTGTCGCCGCAGCCAGGGCTTGATCTGGTCTTCCAGAAAAGAAGCTCCGGACTCGTCCTCCAGAATTGTTGCCAGGTGTCGCAGCACTTCATGGACAGTGACCGGACTGATCTCGCCTTTATGCCCCTCGATAAAGTCGGCTATGGCTTTTTGAAATTCCGTATCGTCAATCTTCCAGCAGGTCTTTACCGAAGCGTTGAGCAGGTTCCACAGCCAGGCGGCAGTCAGTCGGTGATTGCCGTCGGCAATGCTCTCATGTTCATTGATTACAACAGGCGCGGTGCGACCGAGGTAGAGGTTTCTGAGCTCATCAAAAAGTCTATTCGGTTGACACAGCTCAGTAGGCTTCATCGCAGCCAGAGGTACCAGGACGATTTCCAGCCAGAGCCCCTGGTACTCTCCTGTGAATATCGATTTATATCGATTCAAAATTGATGAATAAAAGGCGTAGGCTTCCAGCTCGAAGATAAGCTCGATAGCCTCTGGAGTGGCTCTCTTTTTCTCCCTGTGCAATTCCTGAGCAAGAATCTCACGGCAGAGGCTCAAGGCTTTGAGGTCATAAAAAGGGTTCAGCGTCTTAGCCCATTCGCAGTGGACTAACTCTAGAACCGAACAGATCTCGTCCAGGCTGTAGTTTCTGCTCCTGGCTAGCTGAGGCAGTTTATCTGCTAACAGTTTGCTCCTGGGAGGGGCAGGATCGAGCCAGGTATACATTGCATCGGGATTCAGGACCGAGATCAGCGGTTTGTCGACATAGAGCCAGGGCCATCGGCTGTGTGTCGATGCTCCGGAGATAGGGGTCATTTCCCAGTTGGGCGCGTATTTCGCTCCCCTGGTCGAGAGTATGCTCTGGTAGCGCTCGAACTGCGAAGAGCCGACACCTATATTGGATATGGCGCTGCCTGGAAAGACTTCTGGGAAGTCTCTTTTAGTGGATCTTTTAAAAACTGACGCGATTCTCTTGCCAAACAGATGGCGCCAGCGTCTCTCTTCTGCTTCGCTCCAATCGAGCGAGTTCAAGAGGGATTCAGAAAGCTGATAGCAGTCGCTTTTTTGTCTTTTTGATTCGTTGCTGTTATATGTTCGGGGGTGATTTTGCAGCAGGATGCCCTTCTTTGCCAGATATATGCTTCTGGAAGGAGGTTTCATTCTTATATGTGAGGTCGAAATTGATTGAACCCGGGACTGCATCGACTCTATTTTGATCCTTTGAAGGGGTGGAGTGGCGATAGTATCCTGAAAATGAAAACCGTTATCATTTCTAAAAAGAATTCAATTCTATTTTTTGCGAATCTTCAAAGTCTGTATGCTTGATATATTATATGAAATAGTAGAAAGTCCTCTAGAAAAACGAGAGAACAAGTTCTTAAAAGCACAGGGATAGTGGATTTCTACCCCTGTGCCCAATCGAAACTTGCTCGGTCGTTTTGTTGAATCAGAAGGTCGCGACGTCTGTAAGGGGCTTCCCAAAAGATTGTTTCAAGCCGGGCTCGGCAAAGTAGTCAACTCTCAAGATCCATCCACTGGGTGAATGAATCCCGGCTGCTCCTTGCGTCGCCCGGAACCTTTCAGGATTTAGCCTCCGAACAGACGGGCAATCTCCTTGGCGATACCATGGGAAGTGATATAGCCGGTGCGATGATGACCGTAGTTGTGAATCAGCGTCCTGCCGTCGGCGAGCTGAATCGGTTCCATGCGAACCAGATCCCGCATACCGCAGAGGATGCGCTTGACACTGACGACATCATCGAGGGTGAAGTTCAACTCAGGCACCATGGAAGAGCAGCGGGTCAGGATGTCCTTCGTGCTGGCTTCATCCACTTCGGTGGACTGGTTGTCTTCGTCGTAAACCGTTCCCAGTTTCAGGAACTTGCCGTGGGGAACGACATAAGCAGGCTTGTTGGGACCGACTTCATCGACATAAGCACGATCCAGCCCGATGGTGTTCTTGACGGTGACCACTTGCAGGCGACCCGGGCGCAGGCTCGAATCCTTGAGGAGCGAGGCACTACCGAGACCGGTGCAGTTGATGATCACGTCGAACTCCGAAGGGAAGGAGTCGAGACTGTCGATGTTCTTCTTGACGAACTTGCCGCCTTCCCGAGCCACGTTGAAGCGCAGCCAGGGCAGGTAGCCGGAGGGGTCGATGATGGGAGCCGGATCGAGTACCCAGGCGCCTTCGTAACCTTCGGTCAATTCCGCAGCTTGCGCCTGTCTTGCCACAGCATACTCTTTGGCAAACCAGGGCTTTTCCTTGGAATCGGAGAAGATGACGACAGGCTTCAGCGAAATCCCCGAGTCAGGAATCTCTGCCAGTGCCTTGAATACTTTCAAGCTGTAATTCGCCCAGCCTTCCACTCTCTGGTCTGCTTTTTCCCTCAGGGGCAGCCACAGTGCGAAGGCATCCGAAGAGTTCGACGGAAATTCACCATCGGATTCCCGAGACCAGAGGGTAACCTCGTGGTCGGTCGACTGCAGGATGGTCATCGCAGTCGTTAGTCCTGAAACGCCCGAGCCAAGAACTAGTATCCGTAGGTTTTTCATAATTACCTCTTGGTGTCTTTTACCAGCGCTGAGTTCCTTTGATTTTTCTTTTGGAATTCAAGCGGTGGCGTAGGTTAGAGAATTGTCGCGCCAGCCGGTCGGTAGTCATACCGTAGGTGGTGCGTTCTAATCTCCATTCAGTCTGCAAGGTCCGGTCTTACAAACAGCATCTTGAGCCAGTTATTTATCCCGAAACGAAAGCGTGTTCCGTCCCAGGTTCGACATTCCGAACTGAATTTGTATTCTTGCTGGCTCAAAGTTAGGTGAGGGGGTTGGTTAAGAAAACTAACTCCGAAAAATTAGGATTTGATGAAAGATACTCAGATACTAAATATTTAGAGACTATGAACTCAACTCTTGTCATGATTGTATGCTGACAACTCTTTGCCGATTTCGTTGATACTGCCAAGGCCACCACTGCCTGGGCTTACTCCTTATTTATGGGGTACTTATAGGAGAGGTTTGAACCCTTGTCAGAAGAGGGTTTAGCGGAATAAATATCGAGAGATTTTGAATCTTGATTGTTAGCGAGCCCGGGCTAGCAAAGAGGAGTAAAGCTATCGCTAAGCAGTGCTAGCCAAGGGATAGCGGCGCCTCCCCTGGGGCTTGTTCGCTTCTTTGAAACCGGTTCTAATGAAAATCTCTTGAAAAGCCCTTGAAAAGTACACCGTATTCGATGCCAGAAAAGCGCAATCGACCGGATCAGATCTTTTCCAATCCCACAGCTATGGAAAAGAGATCAACGGCCGATTGCAAACCCCAATGAAGGGATTAACTCAGATGGGAGTCATCTAGGCTCATATGATAGAAGCGCTAAACAGGCGCTGCATCATCATTTAGGATGATTGGCCGGGGTGGAATTTTAGGCGTAACCATTCGTCCCTTGGGGCGTTATCAAACGGCGCCGGACATGATGAAATTCTAGGAGATGGCTGCAAAATGTTCTATATAGAGGTGAAAGAAAATGCCCTTCAGAAATATGCTTCTAGCCCTAGACGGCTCGGAATACTCCCAGCGAGCTGCTGAATATGCATTCTGGCTCTCCTCCGAACTGGATGCCGAACTCACTGCCCAGCATGTGGTAGACCCTCGCCTGGTCGATCTGTTCGTGGCGCCTGAATTCGGCGAAGAGCTCGGCTTCGGTCAGGCTGTCGATACCGAAGAGAAAGTCTTCAAGGCTATAAAAAGAATCGGCAAAGTTATTCTAGAACTAATAGAAAAAGAAGCCGAAAAGCGTGGACTGGAGATTACGAGCCAGCTCGAGGTCGGTCATGTGGTGGACGAGATCATTAAAGAAGCCGACAAGCATGACCTGACCATCATCGGCCATCGCGGCAAAGGTCATAAGATGTCCCCAACCAATTTGATGACTGGTTCGGTGGCTGAGCGGGTGGTTTATTCTGCGAGGGACCCGGTTCTTGTGGCGGTGAATCCCTTAGATGAATGTGAGCAATTCCTGGTTGCTTATGATGGCAGTGAGGCATCTAAAGGAGCTTTGCTTGCCGCCGAGCAGCTTGCCAAAGAGACTCACAAAAGTTTGAAGGCTCTAACAGTAGTAGCCGAAGGAGAGAAAACCTCCGAAGCTGAGCTTGTGGTAGAGCAGAGCGAGACCTGTTTGAAAGAGTTCCATCGCTCCGATGTTTTCTCGATAGTCAAAGGACCCCATGCCAAGACCTTAATGGACCAGGCCTATGAGACCAACAGCATCCTTGTGATGGGCGCCTATGGCTTCAATAAGTTCGAGGACATGGTTCTGGGCAACACCGCCAGCCAGGTGGTCAAGCAGACCCGCACCAGTGTGCTTGTATTCCGTCCCCATTTTGTCTCCCAGAAAAAGACCGGTGCCGGTAAGAAAGAGGCAACCCGATGCGAGTCTTGATAGCGGTTCAAGAACAATATTATGCCGAGCAGCAGATTGAGTTCGTGCTCAATCACCACTGGGAGGAGCCTCTATCTATTATGCTTCTCCATGTGGTCGAGCCCATCGGCATGGATTACCAGCACGAGCCTGGCAAGAATCTGCTCACCGAGCTTCATTCTCTCCATGTGGAAAATGGCACCAAGCTGGTTCATTCTCTGGCTCAGAAGCTGGGCATGAAGCTTGCCCAGGCGAACATCCAGGAAAAGGTCCTGACCGGTTATGCCAAAGAGGTGATTCTCAGTGAGATAGAAGAATGGAAAGCCGATGTGGCCGTAGTAGGCTCCCACGGTCGTCGCGACATGATCCGCAAGTTAATCGGTAGTGTCTCTTCGGCAGTATTGGCTTATGCGCCCTGTTCGGTTATGGTGGTCAGACCCTGATTGACCCTGAGTCAACTAGATAGAATGAGAGGATTTATTCAATGCGCGTACTTTTACCTATCGCCGAAGAGCCTTATACGGAAGCTCAAGTGGATTTCGTCGGCTCTTATCGCTGGCCGAAAGACACCGAGATCAAGGTCCTCCATGTGATGCATTCGGTCATGATTGAAAGGACCATGGTGAGCAGCCAAATTTATATCGACCAAATCATGAAGGATGCTCGTAAGTTGGCTGATAAAGCTGCCGAAGAGACCATGGCCAATATCAAGAAAGTCTGTCCTGATCTCAAGGTCTCAAAAGAGCTGAAAGAAGGAGATGCCATTCACGAAATCATCGCCGTCGCCGAAGAGTGGAAGGCGAATATGATTGTCATGGGCAGCCATGGTCGCGAAGGTATCGGCCGGGTGGTCCTGGGCTCGGTGGCGTATTCGGTGCTGGCCAAGGCTCCGTGCAAAACCATCATTCTGGGCCTGCCCCATGTAGAAAAAGAGTATGATGATTCCTGGAAGAAAGCTCCCATTGCTATAAAGATCAACTAGAGCGACGATATGAAAACAAACACTCTTAACCTGACCGCCCTTTTAGTGGGCTCTCTCTTGTTCAGTTTTAATATGTCCAGTTTCAATATGTCCAGTTTCTCCGCCCAGGCTGCCGACTCGGGTAAAGCAGCCAAGTTTACCGCCGACAAGCCCTCCAAGCTCTCGGCGGCAGGCAAAAAGCTGATTCTTGCCAACCAGTGCAACATGTGCCATCTAATTGAAGGCAAGGGCGGCTGTCTGGCACCGCCTTTTGACGGCATAGGCGCCCGGCGCAGTCGCAGCTTCTTGCTGTCTCGAATCACCGACGAGGATGCCGAAGAGAAGAAGTTCATCGACAACTATGGCTCCGGTGAACTCTTTCCCCATGTCAGAGTGCCCCGGTCGCAATCGACCAAGATAGTCGCTTTTCTATATACACTGCCGGAGCAAAAGCAGGCATTTAAGATGGTCGGTCACAGCGGCTCTGAAAAGATAAAGCCTAAAGAGAAACAAGAGCTCAAAAAAATGCTCGCGAAAAGCGATGAAAAGCCGGTCAAATCGAAAAAGCTTACCCCGGACGAAGAGCGAGGCAAGCGCCTGGTCTCAGAAAAAGGCTGCCAGGCCTGTCATTCTATCGGCAAGGTCGGCGGTGATTTCGGACCGCCCCTCGATGGTATCGGCTCGCGAAAAGAGGTTCTCGATATAGCTCAGAGCATTTTAAATGCCGAGTTAGTTCCTCTGACCGAGACCAGAGAATATGGCAAAAAGCCTGTGAGAATGCCGTCTTCAGAACTTTCTCTCGAGGATATTCGGTCTATATCACGCTTTCTCAAAACTCTGGACTAGACCAAATCAGGGGCTTTAATACTCCCTGGGGGCGATACTGACTGTCTCTTGCTGGACTAAGATCGAACTGGAACCTATGTAAAAGCTGATTCCAATTTCGAGTAGACCGGAGGACGACATGTCTCAATTTTCTATACTCTACGGGCTGAGCGGCTCGGAAGCATCGAAGCAGGCGGCGGAGCTGGCCTGGAAAGTTGCTGAGTTTTCCGGTGGGCGGGTGGATGCTCACCATGTTATCGATTCGAGAGCGGTCTGGGAACTGCTGCGCAACGACAAGCCAGGCTTCATCGGCAGCGGCCCCTATGTAGCCGCCTATGACGAGTTGACCAAGCAATTGCGCTCGATAGCAGACAAGCTCTGTCAGAAGTATGAAGCTTGCACCGAAGAGAAGCCTGTTGCAGGCCAGATCTTTATCGAAGAGGGTAATCCCATAGAGCTTATCTCGAAGAAGTCCCAGAATTATGACCTGGTGGTAGTCGGGCACCAACCCCGAGAAGCCCCGGGCTCCGGGACTCGAAAGCACTATGTGCGTTTTGCTGTGGCCGAGGGTCTTGCCCATGAATGTCCCACGGCATTGCTTGTGATTCAGGGCTTAGTTGAAGAATGGAAGAGCCTGACCGTTCTTGTGTCGGTCGATCATATCAACTATAAATTCATCGAAGCCTGTATCAAATTTGCCGGGCTGATGAAGATAGCACCAAAGGTGGTGGCGTTGGATTCGGGTGTCAACGAAATGCCCGCCGATAAGTTTGCCGCCGATTTGAGAAAAGCGCTACCGGATCTGGCTGATATCCCGGTAGAACGATTCGATGTGTCCGGCATGACCGTAGAACAGAAAGCCGGGCTCTGGCAGCGCGAAGAGATAGAGCTGGACTGGGCTCCCGATCCAGATACCCTTCTGGTTCTGCCGACCAGACGTTCGGGCTCTGAGCGTCTGACGGTGTTCGATACGGCGCCGGATCTTTTCGTCCGCAATCTCACTCTGCCGTCTATCTTGATGTGGCCCGAAGAGCACACCGATCTCAGCATCGACAAGCCGAAGCATATGGAAGCGACGCGATAAGATGCTTCTAGAAATTCTGTCCATTGTCGCCCTGGTAATGCTTGCCCTTCTGGGCTTGAATGCCGGCGGCATGATCAGTCTTTCAAAGCTCGAACATATCCTGCCTGCGGTCTTTGTGCTGGGTATTTTAATTTGCGCTTTTGTTTTAATTAGGCTGCGGCCTAAAAAATAGCGCTTCAATAATCTAAAGAGAGCTCGACTTCGCAGGTAGAGCCATCGGCCATTGTTTTTGTCATCGATAAGCCGCTTCTGGCAAAGACTCTGAGCATGCGATGGTTCTCGGTGAGGACATAGGCTTTGAAAGCTTTCAGCCCTGCTGCTTTGCCTATGACCGCCAGATGTCTCATCAAGATGGTGCCGATTCCCAGACCCTGATAGGGGTCGTCCACGGTAAATGCGATCTCGGCTTTTTCCGGCTCGTCATCCAGGACGATATATCTGCCGATGGCCACCGGCTCTTCTGTGCCGTCTTCCTGTCTGGCGCAGACTGTGAGGGCGACATGCTGTTTGAAATCGACATGGCTTAAATAACTCAGATCGGATTCTGAGAGGGCTTTTTTAGGACTGAAGAAACGATGATAAATAGACAGCGGGCTCAGGTGAGACCAGACCGTGGTCAGGGTCTTGCGATCGCCATCCCGCAACGGTCTGAGGATGACCTCCCGGCCATCTTTCAATTTTTCGACCACCTGGAAATCAATCTGCGCTACTGCCATGGCGCCCATTATAGATCTTATTCGTCCTTATTATTATCCGAATCGAGATTGGAGAGCTTGTCTTCTCTGCCTTGCATTTTATAGAGCTTCATGAGCTCGGCTTTCAGTCCACGGACGGCAGATTCAGCCTCTTCTTTTTTCTTCTCGGCACGCAGGAGTCCGCCACGGAGCAACCTCTCCGCGTGATCGAGATCTCCTTTCTCTATCAGTTGCTTGCTCAAATCTATGAACATGGCGGTATTATCGTCCTCGTTTAGTGGTCTGTCCATAGCGATTGTGGTGTTGTATATGGTGAAGGATTGAGGCTTGCGAGAAACCGGCTTCCTTGCAGGGCTTATGAA
The DNA here is from genome assembly GCA_020634035.1 of Candidatus Obscuribacterales bacterium. GTDB lineage: Bacteria > Cyanobacteriota > Vampirovibrionia > Obscuribacterales > Obscuribacteraceae > RI-106. Next base: position 943,381 of record JACKCM010000001.1, read on the forward strand.
TTGACGCGAATATCTATCTAATAGTAAGAACATTATTGGATAGATCTGTTCAGTCAGCATCAATCAGAATAACGATTCAGGCTGAGATTACATTCTGATAAGCTTACAAAGGTATCGTCCCTTGGGATGAGTACCTGATGTAATAACGTGACCATTTCAGAGCCAGGGTACGCTGTCGCACTCTTTTTGCAGTTGCTCTCTGAATTTGGGGTGGGCAATAGAAATTAGCGATGCTGCCCGGTCTTTGAGGTTTTTGCCGTGCAGGTTGGCGATGCCGTATTCGGTGACAATATAGTGTACGTCTCCTCTGGATGTGACCACTCCGGAGCCTTTGCTCAAATGGGTCACTATCCTGGACACTTCACCGTCCCTGGCTGTAGAAGGAATGGCGATAATCGGCTTGCCCCCTTTAGAGCGGGCAGCACCGCGGATAAAATCCACCTGACCGCCGAAGCCGCTATAGAGCTTGATGCCCACCGAGTCCGAGCAAACCTGACCGCTGAGATCCACTTGTAGAGCCGAATTGATGGCGGTCATTTTGTAGTTTTGCGAGATGATGAAGGGATCGTTGATGAAGTCCGTGGTTTGAAATTCAATCAATGGATTATTGTCGACAAAGTCATAGAGCTTTCTAGAGCCCATCACGAAAGAGACCGCGATTTTGCCGGGCAGAACGGTTTTTCTGGTGCAGGTTATAACCCCTGCCTCCACCAGGTCTACGACGCCGTCAGAGAACATCTCGGTATGGATACCCAGCTCTTTTTTGTCCATCAGGTTCTGAAGCACCGCATCGGGGATGCTGCCGATTCCCAGTTGCAGGGTGGCGCCGTCTTCCACCAGGGTGGCGACATTGCGCCCTATGGCCATAGAGACATCATCCAGGGGTTTGGGGCAATGTTCAGGTATGGGGCGATCGGTTTCGACAATATAGTCGATACGGTCGGCATGAACAAAGGAACGTCCCAGGGTGCGCGGCATCTGGCGGTTGACCTCGGCAATCACCAGCCGCGCCTTTTTCCTGGCAGCGATGGTGCAATCGACAGAGACACCGTAGCTCATATAGCCATGCTCATCGGGGGGAGAGACTTGAATGAAAGCGACATCGAGGGGCAGTTTGCCCGATTCGAACATACCGGGAATCTCGCTCAAGAAAAGCGGTGTGTAGTCTCCTCTGCCTTCATTCACCGCTTCTCGCACATTCTGACCGATGAAGAGGGCGTGTACTTTGAAAGAATCGGCATATTCAGGGCTGGTGTACTTAGCCGGGCCCATGGTGAGGATGTGAAAGATTTCGACATTCTTCAGTTCGGGCGCGCGTCTGGTCAGGGCTTCTACCAGAGGAATCGGGCAAGCCGCGTTAGACTGGATATAAATGCGATCCCCTGATTTGATATGATCCACTGCCGCATCTGCCGATACGAGCTTTTTTTGATATTCTTCGCGCCAGCGATGGAATCTGGATAATGTGGATGTTGTCATATTACTATCCCCTGGGGCTTCCCGTTCTGGACCTAGTTTTAGCATTTTCCATAAAGAAGGGCTTCGACCGGAATAATTAGTGCTACTAAATTATTCTCTCGCTACTTACCATGTGGTATGCAAATATTCTTAAGTAAGCGATAATTGAACTCGCTCAGTCTCTGGATCAACCTAGAGAAGGATTCGGTAAACAGTCGGTTTGGAATACTTTAGTAGATACCCTTACGCAGTCTATTTTGATCATCTGGTAACAAAATTTGGAACTTCGTTTTCCTAACGCTAGGCTTCTTGTCTATGACAGGATTTTGAGCGGGTCGGCAAGTTGTGCTTCGGCTTTGATTCAAGCCGCTTATGACACCGGCGTCCTTGAGCAAGGCAGCATCGACGACTGGCTGGAAGGAGCCGGTGGTGGTGCTTATGTATGCTCAGCCAAAATGGCGGCTCGTAAAATTCTAGAAGAGACTCTTCGTAAATCCGGTCTAGAAGGGGCTGCCCTCGAAGCGCAGCTAGAGAAGACTTTCTCGACTCTCGAAGAAGAGCTTGCCGATTATCTGGCCGGCAGAAGCAGTCTAAATAAGTGCGGGCCAGAAGAAAGCGATGCTCAGAACAAAGAAATTTGTATCGATTATGCTCCCCTGATTCTTGATCTGCTCTTGCAGCAGCATATGAAACAGTAGGTATAGAAGCCGGAGAATAGGCAAGATGGTCGATTGACCGCATATTTCTATCGGTTAAACTGGTAGGAGTTAGTTGAATAAGCCTCGAGAGAAGATCATGATCAGACAGTTAGAGCTGCGTCTTGGCTCCGCCGAAGAAATCAGGCGTCTCTTCGAGTTGATTCGTCCACTGACCGAAGAAGATGATCTCTTTCATGGTGCCGGAATAGTCACCGGTGAGTATCCACCGCTCAACATCTTTCATTCGAAAGAGGGCGGCGTTTTGCTGCAGCTTGGTGCCGCCGGGATAGAGCCGGATGAGATCAGTATCTCGGTAGAAGATAGAACTGTCGAAATTAGCGGCTTAAGACAGAATGAGGGTGGAAAGCGAGTCAGGAAGAGCGTTCGCCTGGAGCGTTATTGCGGAGAGTTTAGACGTACTATAGAACTTCCTTTTCATATAGACGAGCAATCTGTGAAGGCCGAGATGGCCGCCGGCGAGATCCTGGTTCATTTGAACCCCTGTCCTCAGCGCAAGCATGAGCCCAGGCGAGTGGTGCTTCATCCTTCAATAGAGCCAGAGCGCAGCGGCCGGGGCTGCAGACATTCTAGAGGCGAGGATAAAACAAGCGGTGATGAACGGTTGCCATTCTGCGACATCTTCGAAGATCGAGAAGCCTATACGCTTTATGTCGATATGCCCGGAGTAAAACAAGAGAATGTAGAGATTGCTTTTGATGGAGACATGCTCTCGCTTGCTGCTGCCACGCGCAATTCTATCGGGGAATCTTCAAAAGAGAATCATCTGGCTTATTGCGAATTCGATTGTTGTGATTATCGACGGGTTTTCGTTTTGACATCCGAAATAGATTTCGACCGGCACACTGCTACCATGGCCAATGGGGTATTGAGACTGGAGCTACCCAAGCGCAGCCGTGTTATAGATTTGGTAAGGTGAAGTTGAAGCGACTGCCTTTGCCCAGCTCGCTTTCACACCAGATTCTGCCACCATGCGATTCTACTATCTTGCGACACAGATAAAGACCGAGACCGGTGCTGGCGTAGTATCTGCCCGAGTTCGATGCCTGCCAGAAGCGCTGGAAGAGTTTCGGTTTGTCCTCATCGCTGATGCCCTTTCCAGAATCGCTCACGGTTATGCAGGTGAACTGAGGGCTCTGATCGAGGCTGACCGTTATAGATCCGCCCCTGTCCGTGTATTTGAGCGAGTTGTCGAGCAGGTTCTGGAGCACACGGCGCACTTCGTTTTTGTCGCAGAGCACTAAATTATCTGCGGTCACCTCTTCGAATCGCAGGCTGATTCGGCGCGAATCAGCAAGCGATTGAAACTCGTTCTGGAGCTTGCTGAGAATTTCGCAGATATTCGCCGGCACCGCATTCAGTTTCTTGGTGCCGCTGTCATATTTATAGACATCCAGAAGGGTGACCACCATCTGGTACATGTCATCGTTGCTTTCTACTATGGTATCGAGCAGCTCTCTCTGAGATTCGTCTATCTCTCCGAACTGTCCGTCCTTAATCAGTTTGAGAGCTCGGTTCGCGGCTATCAAAGGGGTTTTCAGATCATGGGTGAGGGTGGCTACAAAGTCCTCGCGCTGCTGTTGCAGTTTGACTGTATCGGTGACATTGGTGAACATGGTCACCAGACCGTTAGTGTCTTCAGTGGGCGATTTAATCGGCCAGACCGCCCAATCGAAGAAGCGCAGCTCTCCTGAATCTCTAAAAAATAGTGGGTCGGCTGACTGTTTATGAGGCTTCCCTTTTTTCAGTGCCTTTTCAAAGACCGATGGGGGCAACATCGGACAGAGTTCAAAAAGTGATATGCCGCTAAGTTCGGCAGCTTTCTGGCAGCCTATCAAATTGAGAAACTCTTCATTGAACTCTTCTAGAATGAAGTCTTCATTCATGCGGATAATGCCCACCGGCGCACTTTCTAGAATGCTTTTGGTGACCCTGCTCTCGGATTCTAGCCGCGAGATCGAATCCTGGGTCTTTCTTATCTCGGCTTCTTTCATCGTAGAGTAACTGTCTATGGCGATACCCATATCGAAAAAGATCAGCTTCACCAGCGCGGTCAGAGAATCTGAAAGTTGCTCCGGATCGTCTTTGAGCTTTGTCACCGCCTCTTTAATGAACCAGGAAAAGACCAGAGAATAAGCACCCAGGTACCAGTTGGTATCAATGCCTGTGCGGTAATGAACCTCGCCTACTCGAATACGATTGTCCACATAGTCCTGGTCATAGTTGCCCCGGGTCAGACGCAGGAAGTAATTCTTCTGGGCAGAACGGGCTCGTTCGAGAACTTCTTGATTGGGAAAGTACTTGCGGGCATGTTCGTTGGCGAGAAAATGATCGTACATCTCGTCCATGAGCCTATCTATAGAGGCGTTGACGATTTCATCAAGGGGCGGCATCGCTTCTTCCAGCGCTTTGTCAATACGAAGCCAGGCTTTGCGACCCTCCATATCCAGTGGGAATCCGGAGGTCGGCGGGGGCGAGCTGTGCCTGGATCTGTCTTTTGCTTCCGCCTCTTTGCCTTGCATCTCCCGTGTCCTGGTTGAAAAGGGGTGTTTCTCCGCTTACCCTGCTAATATTAACGCTTTAAGACCTGGAATACAGGTAGGAGGCCCCTGGCAATAGAATTGCTTATAATTGACCCCATCCCCAGCCGGTAGAGTTCAAATGTCCAGCGAACAGATACGAGTTCTTATAGTCGAAGATCATAAATTGACAAGAATCGGATTGAAAGCGATTCTCAAACAGGTTTCGGACATAGACGTGGTGGGCGAGGCGGTCAACGGTCAGGAGGCTGTCGATATGGTCCGCGAGACCCAGCCGGACGTGGTCCTGATGGATGTCGGTATGCCGGTCATGGACGGCATCGAAGCAGTCAAGATTATTCATGAACAGTTCAAAAAAGTGAACACGATCATGCTCACCTCCCACGATAACGAGAACGATATAGTCGCTTCTCTTACCTCGGGCGCCTGCGGTTATTGTCTGAAAGATGTGGATCCCGAAAGGCTTTTCACCGCAATTCGCAGCGTCAACGAAGGTGACATCTGGATAGATTCTTCTATCGCCGGCAAGCTCATGGGCTATTACGCTTTATTAGAATCCGGTGCTGAGCCTAAAGATACGGATCAAAGTCAAGCTCAGGGCGAAGGCCAGAGCGGTGGCGATAACGGCGGCCATGCTGCAAGTCATGAGCATCATCACTACGAAGGCGGTGACCTGCCTCCTCTGCCCGACCCACTCTCTCCCCGGGAGCTCGAAGTGCTCAATTTGATTGTAGAAGGCAATTCCAATCAACAGATCGCCGACAAACTTATAATCTCTCTTGCCACAGCCAAGACCCATGTTCGCAATATTCTCAATAAACTGGCCGTCGATGATCGTACCCAGGCCGCTGTCCAGGCTATGCGCCGGGGGCTGGTTTGAAGCCGGTTCTATTGAGGTTGATCAATCCCGGGGAGGAAGTCTTTCTATCCTCGGCTGTGTATATTTCAAGTAAGAGAAGGCAGGTGACCATACTATGAAAATCATGATTGCATTAGACGACTCGCTTTATTCAGGCCAGATCGTAAAAGAGATCCTCGGCAGATCCTGGCCCGAGGGCTGTGAATTCAAACTGATCACAGTGCTAGAGCCGCTTCATCTCAGTGACGAAGATATGCACAAACAGGTGGTAAGCGAAGTGCAGGAGATGAGGAGAGAGGCAGCCAGGCAATTTCTTACCGAGGTCAAAGCGCAGTTCGACAAGTTTCCGGGTAGTACTGTCCACTTCGAAATTCGAGAAGGTGTTCCCGAACAAGAGATTCTTGATTCGGCGGTAGAATGGGAGCCGGACAGGCTCTTAATAGGTGCCCTCGGTCGTGGCGCCGGAGAATCTGCAAAGAAAGCCAGGATAGGCAGCACTTCCAGCACAGTAGCCAGCCATGCGCCCTGCTCGGTAGAGGTCGTGCGCCAGCCTGTTGCGGCTAAGTAAGATTTAGAGTCCGTATATTTCTGGCAATCTTGCTGACTATACGATGATGTGATTGAGCTGATTCTGGCGCTTCTTCTTCTCTTCTGGTGTCAGAAGCGGTACTACGATGACGCTGCAGCGGCAGTTGGTGACCAGATCTCGCGAGACACTGCCCAGGCTGGCTAGACCATGTTTGCCATGGGAGCCTATCACCAGTAGATCAGGTTGCCACTCTTCGGCAACGGCATGGATAGCTGTTCTCGGGTCGCCCTCGAGAATGCTCTCTTCGATATGGTCGGTGGCGAGAGCCACATTTAAAATCTTGGCTAACTTATTGAGGTGCTTCTTGCCCAGTCTCAGCTTCTCGTCCTGGATATTGGCAGCCTGGACATCGTCAACCAGATTCATGAAGCTGGCGATATGAAGCGGCGATATCACGTTGATCAGCTGTATATAAGTCTCCTCGGGCAGGGGATAGTCCAGGAGGAAATGGCTCAGACTCTCTACACAGGCGTTGTCCTGTACGGCAACCAGTACTTTCATCTCTATCTCTCCATTGCACCTATCGGTTCGTTTTCGACTTCGTAAGAGGCTATTTTGACTATCTCTACCGGGCAGACGGCGTTTATCATCACCGATTCGGCCACCGATCCGAGCAGCATTCTTTTAACGCCAGTATGTCCGTGGGAGCCCATTATAAGCAGATCCGGCTCAAAATGTTTGACGTCGTTCAATATTCCTTCTCGGGCTCTGCCCTGCAACACCCGGCGTTCGATTTTGCACTGGGGCAGCTTCTTCTTGAGCTTGTCCACGGCAAGGTCCAGATACTGAGTGCGCTCGGCCACCAGCTTTTTGTTGAGCTGATTGAGGTTGATGATGTTGTTGGCGTTCCAGCCTTCGTGGTCATAAAGACCGAGATCTATCACAGAGATAAGGGTAATCTCTGTTCCGGCTGACCAGGGGCGGCTGGCGATGCTTTTCAGAGCCGCTTCCGAGTGGTCGGATACATCTAATGCCGCTATAACTTTCATGCTGCCATCCTTGCAAAGGGGAGGGATCACTATTTAAGTGTCTAGCATAGCGCAAAATATTTCATCCATCGAAGGGTAGAGAAGGATTTGCTTTTGCATTAATGTTATTTTCGAGAATGCGGTCGGTAATTGACCGAGACTGTATGGGTGGCACAGGTATTACAGGGATCGTAGGCTCTGACAAGGGTTTCGAGATCGGTATGGAGATTTTTTTCGATCTCTTCTTCCAGGCCGCCGCGTTTCAAAACGGAGCTGACCACTTCTCTGATATCAAGCTCTATACGCGCTGTGTTCTGGGCGGAAGGCGTGATCATATTGGCTGCCACCACCATGCCGGTTTTGTCCACGCTGAAGTCGTGATAAAGGGTACCTCTTGGGCACTCTACCGAGCCCACCCCGCGACGAATATCCGCCTCTTCGAAAGATCCTGGAATCTCTTTGCGGGGCTTTTCACCAAGCCATTCAGAAGAGCTTTCTAAAAGCTCGCGGACCACGGCTATGCCGCGCTCTATCGCCTCGACAATCTCTATGGACTGGCCGAGGTTGTTATAGATAGAGTTGCTGTCACCTTGAAAAATTGGGGTAGTGCAGTAGAGATCCCTGGCTCTTTTGCCGAGCCGATCAGAAAACAGCCGCAACCGAGCAAGGGAGCCGACCATGAGAGGTTTGCCTTCGAAGGTCGAGTGTTTGGCGTGGCTATAGTCGACACTCTCTTCGAATAGATAATTCTTGTATTCTTCTATCGCAGCTTCGAAGCCGTTCGAGCCCCGGACACTGTCGCCGAAATAGCCATAATGATCTTCTTCTGGGATCAAAGCCAGAAAGACAGGCTCGGAAGTGCGCGCTACAGGTGGTTTGAAAGCGACGAACATCTCGAAGAGTTTAATCGCGTCGTCCAGCCTTTCTTTTAGAAGGGTCTCTATCTGGTTCAAAGCTTCTATATTCGGATAGCTTGAGAAGCCGCCGGCATGCAGATTGACCGGATGAAACGGACGGCCGCCGATGGTGGTCTGGATGGTGGCACCGGTATTTCTCATCTCGGTCCACATCTTGAACTCGGCGGTGTGCTCGGTGGCGAACTGATAGACATCTTCGAAGCCCAGAAAATCCGGCAGCGCCAGGGCGAAAAGGTGGGTGGCATTGGATTCGATGATCATGCCCAGGTGCATGAGTTCTCGAAAAAGGCGGCAGTATTTGTCGGGGCTGAAGCCGGCGATTTTTTCTATCGCTCTGATAGCGGCTATGACATGGCCGGTAGAGCAGATGGCGCAGACTCTTGAGGTGATATGGGGCATCTCTCTATAGCTTTTGCCGGTGACCAGCTTTTCGAAAAAGCGCGCCCCTTCGAAAACATCGAGCCTGACATCAGTGACTTCGTCGCCTTCGATATCGACATAGACCGCTTCATGACCCTCCACCCGGGTGATCTCGGGCAGCTCTATCTTTGCCGTTCTTTTCTTGTTTTCATCGCTCATGCTTCTTTTGTCACCTTGTTCTTGGCCGGTGTTTTCATCAGGCGTTCAAATATCTCGGGCGGTGCTCCAAAGGTGAGAAGACGGCTCTGGACTTCCGGCAGCGAGAAGCCCTTCTCTTCTAGAACCGTCGCCATAGCCTCTACCTGGGGATCTTCGCAGGGACCCCAGCAGCCGTAGCAAGCTGCCCCCATGCTGGGGCAGAGGGCGCCGCAACCACCGGCGGTGATAGGTCCGAGACAGGGCAGGTCATCTTCGATAAGCACGCAGGGGTTCTCTCGAAGCTTGCATTCAAGACATACCGGCTTCTTCGTTATATAAGGCAGATGGTCTTGCAAAAGACTGGCGGTCACAGCCAGAAACTGGGTGGCATTAATAGGACAGCCCGAAAGCTCCACATCTACCCGGACATGGTCTTTTAGCGGTGCGGCCGGCAGGGCTTCTATAGAGGCTCCTTCGCCGTAGCTCGCCTCTTTTAGCTCGGTGAGCTCAAATCGGTTGCAGCCCCCTCGCTGCACACAGCCCCAGACGGCACAGTTGCCCACCGCCACCAGCCATCTGGTTCGACGCCTTATATCTTCCAGCTTTTCGAGATCGTGTTTCTGGCTGACGCTGCCTTCCACAAAGGCTATATCTATAGATTTGAGGTCATCGTTTTTGCTCTGGGCAAAAGGAAAGCTCGCCACTCTCACCCGGGGCAGGAGCTTCTCTAGATTCTCTAGAATAACCAGAAGCTCCCCGGCGCAGCCGGTGAGACCATAGACGGCGATACTGGGAATGGTATTGATCATGATACCGGTTTCCTCTCGCGACATTCGTTGGCTTCCGGCATAAAATCAAGCTCTCCCAGGTTATATACCGGACCGGAGCGGCAGGTGAATTTGCCGCCGACAAAACAGTGTCCGCATTTGCCGACCCCGCATTTCATGTGCCTTTCAAGCGATAGCCAGATCTGTTCTCTGGCGAGCCCTTTTTTCAGAAGCTCTTCGATGACATAGCCGTACATAACGGGCGGACCGCAGACGGCCACTTCGTATTCTCCTTCCAGCTCTATCTGCTGGATCATATCTGTGACCCGACCGAGCTGCCAGGAGACCGCTGGTAAATCCGGACCGACCACCTCTTCGGCGGCAATCCAGACCTCCATATCGCCCCGGCGCAAGAGCCATTTGAACTCCTGACGGAAGAGCAACAACGATGAATGTCTCATGCCATAGACAAGGATGAGCTTGCCGAAAGATTCTCGGTTGTGGAGGATATACTGCCAGAGAGAGCGGATTGGTGCTACTCCCAGACCGCCTGCAATTAGAAGCAGATTCTTGCCTTCAAAATGCTGTACCGGAAAGCCCGTGCCATAGGGACCCCGGGCGCCGACCCAGTCTCCTTCTTCGAGATTGAAGAGGGCGCTGGTCACCCGTCCTATACGGTGCACACAGAGTTCGAGCTTGCCGTCCACTTCGCCGGAGCAAACTGATATGGGTGCTTCTCCCACCCCGGGTACCCATAATTGAATAAACTGTCCGGGCATGCATTCGGACAGCTCGCCGGGCTCTTCGAAGCTTATCTCAAAGAGGTGGTTCTCCTGGGCAAGCGGAATGATCGAGCGGATGATGCCGCGCTTGGGCAGATAGGGGCTGGCGATTCTATTTTTCAGCATTTTTGTCTTTGTCCGAGATCAAGATAGACTCTTTTCCCTGTAAGCGCAGCACCACATTGACGATATCGTCGATGCCCGAAGGGCAAGAAACAGTGCAGCGTCCGCAGCCGACACAGGTGGGGATGTCGACTCCGTCGTCGAAGCCGTGTAGTTTGTGGCGATACCAGAACTTGAGCCGGTCGACAGGGCCCGGGCGAAAGTTATGCGGACCGGCGACCTTGGCGAAGCCGACGAACTGGCAGCTGTCCCATTCTCGAATGCGTTCGCCTTCGCCATCATGAAGGCTGGGCACGTCATAGACATCGAAACAGTAGCAGGTCGGGCAGACCGGGGTGCAGTTGCCGCAGCTCAGGCAGCGGTTGCCGAGGTCTTCCCAGACTTCGTTGTCCCATTCCATGTCCATCACCGCTTTTATATTGGAGCCGTCGAAATCGGCTTCAAAAGCGGCGTCTCTATCGAGCCAGAACTGTTTGAAACTCTCTCTATCGCCATCGACACTTTCTTGAAACAGTTCCGGATGAGCATGTATAAAGGCTGCGCCGCGCTCGTTTTTGATCTGGATGAAATAGTCATCGGCAAGAGCAGTCAGAAAGATGTCGTAGCCTTTGTCCGGTTTGTCCGTGCCCATCGCTTTGCAGAAGCAATGTTTGTCCGGCATACAGGAGAATCCCACAACAAGGGCAGAGTCTCTGCGTTTCATGTAATAGGGGTCGGCGGGCTCGTGGCTGTAGATCTGGTCTACGATACCCAGACCGGCCAGATCGCAGGGATGGACTCCGAATAGGACGAAGGGGTCTATCTTGGGGTCGACCTCTTCGATATTTTCGCTGTCGTATTTAAGCAGGGACTCGTGTTGGGTGAAGAAGAATTTTTTTGGCGGCAGTATCGTCCTGACAGCGTCATAGGCTATCTCTTCTTTCTTTGTCACCTCTTTGAAAGAGAAAGACTGTTTAGAGACCCTCACCGGCGCGTAGACTTTGCCGAAATTAAGAAGGGCTTTGAAAAATGCCTCGAAATCTGATTTTTTCAGTGTTACCGTTTTATCCATAGACCTTATTTCATCTCACCGGGAAGTTTTTGGCATCGTTCTATCGGCCGAGTGTGATTTTTAGAACTAGATTGCCGGGTTTTTCAATTTATTTTCCCGGTTTAAATAGTCTGCCACCAGAATAAGAATCGCAGTTTTTCGAGATCGAAAAAGAGCTAGTCTTATCAATAGTACAGCTCTGTTTGATTGGTTCTTTGAACAAGCGGCGGATTTGTTGACAAGGTCCGCCTGGCTGTATACAATTTGTATACGCATAAAATGGATAAAAATCTATGGCTAATATTCGAGTCAATGAAAGTGACAAGGCCTTGCTGGACAGCTTTTGCGATCAGCATAAAATAACCCATGCAGAAGGGTTTCATTTTGCAATGAATTTGCTTAAGAAAGATCAATTCGCCAAGACTGTGAGCGCTCAATTTGAAGCATTGGCAGCAAATCCGGAAGCCCTGAGCGAATATCGTCAAGAGTCCGCTCTCTGGGAAGCAGTTTCCGAGGACGGAATTGATTAAGAGCAAGCCATAGAACCACGAACCTGATGACACAGCAGAATAACAATGTTCGAAGAGGCGACATTCTAATGGTTCGTCTCGGAAACCCGGTACCAACCAGGACTGGTGATACTCTTCGAGAGCAGGCTGATGATCGACCGGCTGTGGTTATATCATCAGACACTATCCTGCTGCCTAATTTGCGCTTTCATAGAATGCTAACAGTGGTGCCAGGTACGACGACAGATAGAAATCTCCCTATCCATTTGACAGTTGGTTCTAGTAAGGCAAACGGTTTGCCAAAAAATACTTATTTCATGGTAGAGCAAATCCGCAGTATCGATGAACGTCGAGTGATCAAACCTATAGGGTCACTTGATCCCGTTGATTTGCAGCAGCTCAACCAATTAATCAGGTGGTGCTTCGATCTTTGAAAATTCAGCATGTTGGCCCGGAAACTGGATTGTCTGGATTCCACGTGCAATGCAGCCGCAGCATATTTCCTATATAGGAAGATGTTAGTCGACTTGGATGCTGACTTCTTGCTCTTTCCCGCATTTTGGGGATTTTGATGGTAACACGCAGCTCAGAGGGAAGCTTGACCCGGGCGGTCATCGGATTGTAATTCATTTGCTTCTTTCAACTTCTGCCTCAGAAATCTGGATTCCGGCAATAGCTGTACAGCGGCTCTCAAATCTTCGACAGCACAATCGATATTTTTCAGCTCGAGATTCAACTGTGAGCGAGCAAAGTACTGCCGGCATCGACTCTGTATGGTTTCATCAATCAGCTTTTTAGGCAGCCCGCTTTTGCGAATAGATCCATCGGAGACCTTCCACGAATCCAGCTGGGCTGCCAGCTTGGAGGAGTTTCGAATCCAGAGAGCCAGACGTCCGTTGTCGATTACTAATTTCCAGTCTTTAGAGCGCTGCAGGGCAGAAGTGATTAAAGGCCAGTCGTCTCTCATCAAAACCATAGTTGCATTGTATTTTGCCAGATAAGCATTCCAGCCTGGTCCGGCTCTAATGCAATACACAACCTTTTCCGTAAAATCTTTGGGGTACATATCATATCTGGTATCAATGAATACCGGCCCAGCTCCAAAGTAAACTAACCAACTACCAGTAGTCGGATCGTTAAACAACCGATCAGTAGAGCTTTTGTGGCTTGTGTAATAGCGGATGACATCCTGATTCCCTTCGCAGTAGAGTTGCTCCGCCTTCTGCTCCGAGCCTACTCTTAAATACCAGCTCAATAATGCAACGATTACAGACAGACCGGACAGGATAAACAGACCATTTGAAGGAGGTGCTATCCCGGCTTGAGCCTTGTGATTTTGAAACATTTTCAGATAATTAGAATTCGCCAGAGCAATTCCAAAATATGGCCAGGTGAGCAATACTGCGATGGATTGATAGCGCCTTACACTGATTGCAGCGAGAGAAATGAGAGCACAGATAATCAGGGACTCAGCGCTTAGCTTTTTCCTCTGGCGAAACATGACTGTCCACAAAATGATGAAATAGGCAAAGACAAAGTGCGCAGAAGGATCCGTGAGCGATGATTGGGCCTCCCTCATGCCGAGAAACTGGTCTCCATTTAAAAAACCGAAAACAAAGCGGGTTAGTTCCATGCCGTATGGATTGAGTAATGATGCTGCCAAACTGAGGATCAAAACTGAAAGCAAACCCTTTGACTCTCTCCATCCTTCACGAATCAAGCTGCAAATTGTGTAAATTGCCAGCACGCCCAGGCCAAAAGCGAAGAATGTATGGATGTTTACCCAGAAGACCATTAGCAGTGGAATGCACCAGATTCCGTTTCCCTTAGAAGTTCGATTCTTTTCCAGCAGCATAGCTAAAAGAAGAAGCAGAGGGTAAGAAACCAGTTGCGGGCGAATATTGAACCAGTGCGGTGTCAGAACCAAGGACAATAGCAAGAATGATATCCAGAAAGGTATGCCAAGTCGACGCCAAATATGAGGCAATATCGCTATATACAGAATCCCGGTGACAGTGCATGCCGACAGCCCTAGAAGCCAGAGTCCACCAGCTTTTTGAATGAGATAGCACGCGACTTCGAACAGCCACTGATAGGCGATGAATGGACGCTCCTGGTTGGTCCAGCTATAGATGTCTTGATGGGGAGGCCCATTGAGAAGAACGAACTCACCTGTCCTCACTATCCAGCCAGTATCAAAGCTCTCGGCTAATATGGTGTGCGAGTTCGAGTAGAAGAGTCTCACGCAGTTGGCAAAGGTCAGCACTGTCAATAGTAAAAAGAGGCGATCCTTCTTGCTCTGAGGCAGGAAATTCATTTTGGCTTGAGACCTTTCAGGGTCCTGAATATAGGTCACTTTCGATCACTCCCATTTTTCCCGGACAAACTACACCGTAGGCAAAGAGACCGCGACAACTTAAATAGCGGAGAGTGGTATTATATATGGGACTAATTCTTGGGCTGTAAAGCTTCGCCTGGATGCATGGTTGGTGTAGTGCTCTATGGTCCGCCAGTAAAGAGTTTTGGGCGGAGTTAATCCTGGTTTCAAGGAGGACTAAGCACCACTGGTGGTGATCTTTTGTGATCGTTCGCTTACTACAGAGAATCGTATGATAAGATAACTAGCACCATTAGAGGTTTTCAGATGATATGAAAAAACTAGCTTTCCCCCTTTTGTCCTTTGTTGTTTTGATCTCTCCAGGTTTAGCGGCTGATGATAGAGTCAAACTAGTAGAACCTACTACAATTAATCATCCAGGTCCTGGTTGTTTGGCTTTCATGCAAGGCAAATGGATTTCTAAACTGCCAGACAAAAAAATCACAGAAGAGTGGACGCGTTCTAAGAACGGCACTTACGAAGGCTTACGCACAACTATTAATAGTGATGGCGAGAAGTCAATTTCAAGAATGAAGCTCTATGGAATGAAATACGGCTCTAATCTTGAAATTATTGATGATTCTAAAAAAATTGGAGCCTCACTAGAAGTGTTAGGTCCCAGCAATTGTAGATTCAAGGTTGCAAATCCAGAATTAGTTGGTGTCAAAAGTATTACCTACAGACAAGTAGAAGATGGGCATGTTAAGGTAATAACTCAATCTTCCGATCAAGGAAAGACATCTACGATAGAATTTTTTCGCCTCTAGCCGAAGCGGAAACATAGCAATGGCGGCACGAAAGTTCGTAAGGTCCTGGCGTTCTCTGAGCCTCCCCTTTCGCACAAGGAAATCCCAATAGCTTTTAGCTTTTCAGATTTACAAGCAGGCACCCGAAATTCGAATTAGTCGAGACGGGCAGATCTACTTCCTTTTGCCTGGTGGGACAGAGAATACCCATCAACAATTTAAAAGGTAAAACTTATGAAACGAGCAATATCCATGCTCGGAGCCCTGGCTTTGATGGCCGTCGGGTTCCTCTTCGCTGCTCCGGCGGCAATTGCTGCTTCCGAAACTTATAACGGCATCACATGTGACGACTATCCGGTTACGAATGGAAACTACCCGGCTGATGGAACACACTTTAAGGTGTGTTTCAGCTATCTCACAACAAATGCTGAACAAATCAAACTTCAAATTTACGGCGCTAAGGTCAACGTCAGGGACTTTCTACAGCAGCAAGGTGTAACTGTCTATTATTTTGCAAATAGGACAGCCAATAACCTGTTTTTCAGCGGACACCCTAGCTATGGCAGTGGCTATGAAACAACCACTGCAAGGTGCGCTAACACATACAGAAAGCCGAATGGACCCATCACCATCTCGATTTTTCAAAGCTGTACCTTTGCATCTGGTCAAGTAGTCAATCAGGATCTTAAGAAGGTTACTTCGCACGAGAAAGGGCTTGCTTTCGCTCTTGCGCTTGCAAAGTCTCAAGGTAATCTTTCCGGTCCAGATCGCAGTCCAGGATTTAAGAGCCTTGGTGATTATGACCGCAACAACATCGGCAACATCACTACTATCTGTGGAATATTCGGGCAGCATTTGCCTAGCGTCTACGAAACTGACCTCGGGGCTTCTACTGGACAGGTTTGTTCAAATACCAACACGGTTATTGCTTCATATACGGGTCTTACAGCCAAGCAGATCCACGATTTGAGAGCACCCTATTTTGTTAATCCGAGTGCAGGTGACAAATATGCGGAACTGTGGGCTGAACAATTTTCAATCCTGGACAATGGTGTCGGCGGTCAGCAAAATCTTTTTGACATGACAGATACCACCATCGGAAACTATCGTTTTCGGTGTTCCATGCGGACAGTTACATCTTTCTCGCATACTCTCAAGCCGGTTGGACCAAGTAATCCGCACATTTCGTTCCGTAGTTTTCCTGTGCAGGATGGTTGCCCATCCGTCAGTGAACAAGATCAGTGGCACTAAGTTGCACTGAATAACTGATTTTCCGATTTCGCGAAGAGGTTTCATCGCCCCTTCGCTTCAATTAATTGGCAATATCCACTGTTGAGCTGTAAGGACACTCAACAGAACCTAAGCCACTGCAATTCGATAAGATGCCTGTAAAAAGTTGAAATCCGACAAGCGGACAGACTATTAGGAATGTAAGTGCCAGTGATTTACTCGAATTCGGACGAATGTATGCTAAATGGTAAGCCAGTGGTAATGACAAAAGAAATGGCAAAATCAAAGAAAGTGGTTTGTAACATGCCATCCCATCGTAATTACAACCACCGATATCAAAGCCAATAAGCCAGAGAGCCGTCATCGATCCTAATAGCGAGATTAACACAATAATAGAGAGACGTTGAGTTTTCGAAATGTCAAAAACTATTTCCCTAGCCTTCAATAGTTCTCCTGTGTAATTTGCTATCCCATATTAGATGAAAACGAGAACCTGTTGCCAACACGGTTATTACGAATTTTCAATCGTGATTCTAAATGACTTTGGAAGCTGCGCGGCTGAGTGGGATTTCCGCAATAGCTGCAGTAGTACTGGTTAGAGAGAGTTCAAATTCCTGGAATTCCTCCTTTGAGAATCAGGTCCGATTTTGTGTGTAGCTTTGCAGCGCCAACTTTCTTTATCCCTAGAATGTAATCTCGCGAGATTTGCATTTTTAACTCTGCAATTTGAGCTCGATTTTGGGAAGTGGAGAGGTTTTCTTGAACCTTTCCACTTCCATTCTTTTTAGAGACTTTTTCTTGGTCTCCGCTTATTTTTTTCTCTGAAACTGTGGTATTTGAATTTGGCAATCTAACTGAATCAAAATCACAGGCATTTGCTGATGCAATAAGGACAAAACCAGCATTCATGCCAATCCAGGTACCTATTATTATTATTGTCTTCATGACTACTGCCGCTATTAGTATAGATTCATTGAACCCCAAACAACTTCAGATTACTACCTATTCTCCGTCCCGGCAACAACCCGATTGAGTGGAGAAGTTTACAAACGCACCAAATATAATGCGGCTATTTTTGCTCAGCCGCCTGCCTGAATTGATAGGACCTAGATGTCGCTTCTCCTTCCCGATATCTTGCATTTGATAAGGCTCTCAATGGCTTGCCGGGCTGCGGACATTTGAAATTGAGGACCCAGGGCAATTAGATAGGCGATGGTCTCATCGGTCCAGAAAAGCAGTAGGTCGGTTATCCATGACAGGCCATGGCTCGCTTTCACTCGCTTTGCTTCTTCTTGAAGTGATGCTTTCTTCAGTTCAATAACTTCTAAGCCTGCTTCGGAATCTTTTCCTGATCCTTGTGACTGGGGCAAGAGGGCGCTGTCGGCAAAAATAAGCACACGGTGGCTTTTTATAATCGACGGCAGATGCGAGAAGTGATTATCTAGTAAGAAGCAGCAGGCGGAACTTTTCTGCTCTTTGGCCCGGGCGCTTTGATAGCTCTCTACAAGAGCTAGCCCCCGACTATCCTCTTCTATGAGAGAGTTGCCGATGCCTATCAGTGCCGTCGGGCAGTGTTGTGGACAATTATTCATATGAAATCACTGAGCTCCGCTGCAAGATGACTGGATAATTCGGCAAACCCCTCGGCTTCTTCAGGGCTGTAAAAGGTTTTTGTTTCATCTCTGTCGAGCAATACCAGAATGCCGGGATAGTCGCCTGTTTTGCTTACCAGGGGAATATACAGGGTCGAGTCTCTGGCGCTTATTGTCCTGTTGAAATAGGCTGCTGTCACCGGATGATCCTTCTCTCCAAGATCCAGATCGAAAAGAGCCGAAGTTGAGGCGGAGCCGGTTCCAGATCCGGATTTTAGGACCGCAGATAGAGCGTTTTCTGAGAGGCGATAGAAGATATAGTTTTGATAGGCGCTTTCGCTTGTTATCGCCTTGCAGCATTTTTCCATCGCCACCCGCATGTCCATAGAGGCGGCCTTTTTCTTGGCTCTAAAGATATCTATGACCTTCAGAGTTAAATTGGCGAAGCTATATTCTTCTCTCAGCCTGCGAAGCTCGTTGTGCCGTTCTATCATCACAGCAAGCAGGTCGCAGACCGATTTCATGGTATCGGCGCAGTCTGCCTCTAGAAAGCCTGTGTCACCGGCTGTCTGCAATTCTAAGAAGCCCAGGAACATCCCCCGGGAGCGCAGTTGTCCTACCAGCCTTGCTTTGACGCCCGATTCTGCATAGAGGGTGTCGAGAGCACGGCTGGTGATATTGTTGGCGGTATCGTCATCGACATCGGCAATAACCGCCACTCCGGTAGAATCTTCGTCGGGAAAAAGCGTCAAGAAGCGCAATACAAGCTCGGTGGAGTCCATAGGGGAGAGGGACTTGCCCAGTAGGCAGGGAGCGTCTGCAGAGCTGGAAGCTTCCTGGGTTACTCTAAGGTTGTCGCCTACTATCTGCCAGACGACAGCCCGCTCGGCACCACTGTATTCTAAAAAGCTCTTGAGGGTATGCGACAAGAGTTCAGAGATATCTGCCGTCAACCGCATCCGGTTGATCATTTTGTCGATTATGAGCCTGGCTCCGGGGCTCAAGCCGGGCAGTTTGAAATGGTCGTCTTCTTTCATGCTTTCACAATTTCATATTTGATAGAGTAGACTTTTTCATTCGCAGGAATGAGACATCCTGTTAGTAAAATTCGCTAGAGTAGATATTCCCGATTCAAATAGAAGGCTTGCTCCTATGTCGACCATCTCGCTTCGAAATCTTACCCCATCCATCTTGTTGATTTCTCTTTTGCTGCCCCTTCAGCTGTTTGATGCTGCCGTCGCCAAAGAGAGTAAGAAAGGCGCTAAGAAGCCGGATCAGGCAGCTGCCCGGGCGCTCAAAAAGAAAATAGAGGAAGGTAAAACCCTTTATCGACTCAACGGCTGTGCCGACTGTCATTCTATAAACAACAAAGGCTGCAAGTCGGGAGTACCTCTCGATGGACTGAGTAAGACCCGCAGCCTCGAATTTATCAAAGAACACCTCAAAGACCCGGAAGAGCATGTCAAAAAGAATGCCGCCGCCTATGAAAACTCACCGAATATGATGCCGGATATGAATCTCTCTTCCGAAGAGATTGGCTCTATCTCTCAGTATCTGCATTCTTTACCGGTTCTGAAGAAAGACGAGCAAAAGCAAGAAAAGCAGCAAGATAATCAGCAAGAGAAGCAACCGGATAACCAGGAAGACAAATAGGCAGAGTCCTCTCTCGGAGGGCAGGATGTCAGCTGCTTTGCTAGCTTTGATATCTTGGCAAGCGTAGCCTGGGCCATGGGTGACGACCGCGTGAGCGTCTGCAGGGGGCTGGATGCCAAGCGGGCTTTAAGGAAGGAATAAGCATTGATTGTCAGTAATCTCTTGAGTTCAAGAGATCCTCTTTGATAGTTCAACAGTGTCTTTCTCTACCCATTTCATTTCGAGGCAATTTCAGAACCTCTGACCTAACCCCAGCGCCTGAGCATGTTCGTTTCCAATTCGACCTAGTCGTTTCGAGTTGGTCCGTGTCTGCTTTCGCTCTGATTGTGGTGTGGAGAAAGTCTTACGTTAACTGCAGATCCGCAGAGTCGGCGATTTTGATAACTCCGCGGATTTCTGAGAGCCCAGCGTCAGCTCAGGCTCTCTAATAAGCATAGATCGAAGAGATCTTTCGAACCCAAGAAGGTAAGAATATGACCAGTGAAACTAAATTCTCCCCCGGACTCGAAGGTGTTGTCGCGTGCGAGACCCGTCTCAGCCATGTCGACGGCGAAGCCGGCAAGCTCATCTTCAGCGGACACAACGCTGTTGACCTCGCCGAGAACAAGACGGTGGAAGAGGTCTGGTTCCTGCTCCGGCACAACCGCCTGCCCGATGCCAAAGAGCTGAAGGCTTTCCGCGCCAAAGTCGAGGAAGCCGGCAAGCTCACCGAGGACGAGGTCAAGATCGCTCTCAAGCTCCGGGTCGGTGAGCCGCTTTCGGCTTTCCGCAGCATCCTCTCCGCTATCGCTTCCCATCGCAAGCTGAAGCCCTGGCTGAACCGCGACATGTCCGAGATCGACGAGGAGATTCTCGCTCTCAGCGCACTGGCTCCCCAGATCGTCGAGGTGATTCACAAGGGCAAGCGCCCGATTCGCAAGGCTCGCAACAACGGCTATGCCGAGCGCTATCTCTGGGGGATCAACGGTCGGCGTCCCGATGCCGAGGCTGTCCAGGCGGTTGAGACCTATCTCATCCTGACCATGGACCACGGCATGAACGCCTCCACCTTCTCCGCCCGGGTCACCGCATCTACCGGCGCCGACGTCGGTGCTGCCATCACCACCGGTATCGGCACCCTGTCCGGTCCGCTGCATGGCGGCGCACCAGGACCGGTGCTCGACATGCTCGACGGCATCGGCGAAGCCGACAAGGCTGAGCAGTGGGTCGAAGACCAGCTTACCGGCGGTCGCCGCATCATGGGCTTCGGTCACCGTGTCTATCGCACCGATGACCCCCGGGCCCTCACCCTGCGCCGGGTAGCCGAACATCAGTCCGGCTTCCGTGTGGATCTCGCCCGCGAGGTCGAAAAAGCCGTTCTCGACAAGCTCTCTGAGCGTCAGAAGGCGAAGGCTGCCCGCCTCGGCGTCGCTGTCCGTCCGCTGCGCGTCAATGTGGAGTTCTGGACGGCGGTGGTGCTCGAGCACGCAGGCATCCCCCGTGAGCTGTTCAGCTCGACCTTCTGCACCAGCCGCATCATCGGCTGGGGCGAGCATGTGCGCGAGCAGATCGGCAACAACAAGCTCTTCCGTCCGCTCTCCGAGTACACCGGACCGGACGTGGAGTAAGACCGGGCGATAAAGCCGGCCTTACTGTTTCGACAATGAATTGAAGTTCCAACCGCCGGGGCTCCTGGGAGGACGCATGGTGCGCCCTTCTTTTGAGCCCCGGCCTCAATCGAGATAAGAAGGTAAATCCGATGAAATCTGCTATCTCTAAAACCCGGAAATACAACGGTTTCAACGCTCCCAAAGGCTCTCGCATCAGTTTCGTCGATGGCGCCCCGGTGGTGCCCGACAACCCCATCATTCCCTTCATCGAAGGGGATGGTATCGGTCCTGAAATCTGGCTCGCCACCCGCAGGGTGGTAGACGCGGCGGTGGCTTCCGCCTATGGCGGCAAGCGCAACATCGCCTGGTTCGAGATCTTCGCCGGCGGCAAGGCCAAGGAGCTTTTCGACAACTGGCTGCCCGATGATTCGGTTGATGCCATCGCCGATTTCGGCGTGGCCATCAAAGGCCCGCTCAACACCCCTTCGGGCGGCGGTTTTCGTAGTCTGAACGTGCGTCTGCGTCAGACCCTCGACCTCTATTCTTGTATTCGTCCGATTCACCATATCGAAGGCGTTCCCTCGGTGCTCAAGGCGCCGGAGAAGCTCGATGTGGTCATCTTCCGCGAGAATACCGAGGATGTCTACGCCGGCATCGAATATCAGGCCGGTACCGAAGACGCGCTCAAGGTCGCCGGTTTGCTCTCGGAGCTCGGCACCGAAGTGCGCGAAGGCACCGGTATCGGTATCAAGATCATCTCGAAGGAAGCCTCTCGTCGTCTGGTCCGTCGCGCCATTCAGTACGCCATCGACCACGGGCGCAAGTCCGTCACCCTGGTGCACAAGGGCAACATCCAGAAGTACACCGAAGGCGCCTTCTCGCTCTGGGGCTATGAGCTGGCCAAGGAAGAATTCGGCGACCTGACCATCACCGAAAAAGAGCTCTGGGACGAACACGATGGTGTTCTGCCCGAGGGCAAGGTCCTGGTCAATGACCGCATTGCCGACGCCATCTTCTATGAGCTTCTGATCAATCCCGAGAAGTATTCGGTGATTGCCACCACCAACCTGAACGGCGACTATCTCTCTGATGCGTGCGCTGCCCAGGTCGGCGGCCTCGGTGTCGCTCCCGGCGCCAACATCGGCGACACCAGCGCTCTCTTCGAGGCTGTGCACGGCACGGCTCCGACCATCGCCGGCAAGAACATCGCCAATCCGACCTCGCTTCTGCTCTCCGCCCTGATGATGCTCGAATACATGGGCTGGGATGAGGCGGCAGCCATGGTTCATAAGGCGCTCAGCCGAACCATCGGCAACAAGCGAGCCACCGGCGACCTGACCAGGCTCATGGATGATGCCCGGGCGCTTTCCACCAGCGAGTTCGCCGATGCTCTCATCGCCGAGCTGCCCGCTGTGGAAGCGAAAGAACAACTGGTGGGAGACGAGACGAAGAATCAGAACGTCGTTCCCGCCGCCAACACAAGAGGTAAAAGAGCCATGCCGAAAGTCTCCGTCATCGGTGCCGGCGGCGTAGGTGCAACCTGCGCCCAGTACATCGCCAACATGGGTCTCGCCGACGTCGTCCTGCTCGATATTCAGGAGGGCATCCCCCAGGGCAAGGGTCTCGACCTGCTTCAAGCAGGCGCCCTGCTCGGCAGCGACGCCCGCATCCACGGCACCAACGACTATGCCGACACCGTCGGCTCCGACATCGTCGTGATCACGGCAGGCATCGCCCGCAAGCCCGGCATGTCCCGGGATGACTTGCTCAAGACCAATGCCACCATCGTCCAGGAAGTGGCGCACCGGGCTTTCACCCTCAGCCCCGAGGCGATTTTCCTGGTGGTCACCAATCCGCTCGATGTGATGACTTATTTGGTGTGGAAGACCACCGGTCTTCCCTCCGCCAAGGTCATCGGCATGGCAGGCGCCCTCGACAGCGCTCGCTTCAAGGCTTTCATCGCAGAAGCCCTCGATGTTTCGGTGGTCGATATCCAGGCCATGGTGCTGGGCGGTCACGGCGACCTGATGGTGCCGCTGCCGCGCTATTCGACGGTGAGCGGTATCCCCATAACCGAGCTCATGGATGCCGAGAAGATCGAAGCTCTCTGTGCCCGCACCCGGGACGGCGGAGCCGAGATCGTCTCTCATCTCAAGACCGGCAGCGCTTTCTACGCACCGGGGGCTTCGGTGACCATGATGGTCGAGTCGATTCTCAAAGACAGCCACCGGCTGATTCCGTCTTCGGTGCATGTGGGCGGCGCCTACGGCATCAAGGGCGACCTCTTCATCGGGCTGCCCACGGTGCTCTGTCGCCATGGCGTCCACGGTGTTGTCGAGATCAAGCTGCGTCGCGATGAGAAGCGCGCGCTGAAAGCCTCGGCGAAGACTGTCCAGGGTACGATCGAGACCATGGAGACCCTGCTCGGGTAGTTTCTTCGAGCCGCTAAAGTGATTGTGTCGAGCAGCCCGGTTACCGTCTGGTAGCCGGGCTGGCTCTTCTTTTCTCTCTGCTTTTGCTTTTGTTGTTTCTGTCGCTTTATATACTATATAAGGTAGCAAGAAAGGTGTTTTCGAATGCGCTTTTGAACCTCTCTAATCTAGATATTTGCCGAGAAATCCGCCGGGTAATAGCTTTCTATTTGGAAATTGAATTGTCTGGACGGTCGTCCGGCCAGATTGACTCAAATGCCAAAAAGAAATAAGTCAGTCAACTGACTTGTTTGGTCAGTTGACCGGCCAAAATTAGTTGGTTGACCAACCAAATCAAATTACTCTTTCTGCCGACATATCGACTTCAGGCCAAAACATTAATCATGAATTGCATTCTGGAGCCCGGGGCTCAAGATGCGATAAGGTAGGCATCGGCAACTCTCAAGTCTTCCTGGTAATGAAAAGGTATTGATTCATGGCAGTCTCCAGCACCCTGAAATTCGAGAACTCCGAGACCTTTGCAAGGAGTATGGACGAAGCCGATCCCTTGAGAAGCTACCGCGACCGCTTCTATCTGCCTTCTTTAGAGTCGCTCAAGAGCGGTCGTTATGAAGATGTCGAGGGTGGTCAACCCTGTGTCTATCTAGCCGGCAATTCTCTCGGCCTGCAGCCCCGAAGCGTCAAAGAGAGTATCGGCAAAGAACTCGAAGACTGGGCTGCCTACGGGGTCGAAGGTCACTTTCACGCTCGCAAGCCCTGGCTGCCTTATCACGAAAACCTCACCGAGATGAGCGCCCGCCTTGTCGGTGCCAAGCCCCTTGAGGTGGTGGTGATGAATACGCTCACCACCAACCTGCATCTGATGATGGTCTCGTTCTACCGACCTACTAAAAACCGATACAAGGTCTTGATCGAAGGGGGCGCTTTTCCTTCTGATCAGTATGCGGTCGCCTCCCAGGCGAAATTCCACGGATACGACCCAGAGAATGCGGTGCTCGAACTGCATCCTCGCCAGGGCGAAGAGACCATGCGCACCGAGGACATCCTCGCTTATTTAGATCAGCACGGCGAAGACATTGCCCTGGTGGTCCTGGGCAATGTCAACTATCTAACCGGGCAGGCTTTTGAAGTGGCGACTATTGCAGCCCGGGCCCATGAAAAAGGTTGTCTGTTCGGGCTCAATCTTGCCCACGGCGCCGGTAATCTTGTCCTGAAATTGCATGAGTGGCAGGTCGACTTCGCCGTATGGTGCAGCTATAAATATCTCAATTCAGGTCCGGGCAGCCTGGCTGGATGCTTCGTACACGAGAACCATGCCGACAGTTTCGACTTACCTAGATTCGCCGGCTGGTGGGGACATAACAAAAAGACCCGTTTTGAGATGGGTCCTTCTT
The DNA here is from genome assembly GCA_020634035.1 of Candidatus Obscuribacterales bacterium. Taxonomy (GTDB): domain Bacteria; phylum Cyanobacteriota; class Vampirovibrionia; order Obscuribacterales; family Obscuribacteraceae; genus RI-106. The sequence continues at coordinate 968,210 of JACKCM010000001.1, forward strand.
TTGACCCTATATCCGGTGCCGAAGGCTGGCAGCTCAGCAATCCGCCTATCTTCCAGTTAGCGGCTCTGCGGGCGTCCCTCGCCATCTTTGACGAAGTGGGCATGGTTAAAATTCGCGAGAAAGGCGACAAGCTGACGGCTTTCTTAGAATATCTTCTCAATGATATTCCCGGCGACTTCTGCAAGATAATCACCCCAGCGGATCCGGCTCAACGAGGATGCCAGCTCTCCATTCGCTTTAAAGGCGAGCCCAAAAAGCTGCTCGCGGCCTTGAAAGAAGAAGGAGTAATCTGCGATTTCAGAGAGCCCGATATTATAAGAGCGGCTCCAGCACCGCTTTATAACAGCTTTGATGACATTTACAGATTTGCCCGAATTCTCAACAGCTTCGCCTCGGGCAAGTGAGAATCAGCATTTGCAAGCTCAAGTTTTGCGATGTAGTAAAGCGAATTGAGACGAAAAGCATTTAATAGGACAGTAGAGAATAAAGAGGATAACGGAGAATAATCGATGTCTACCGAAATAGAAGTGAAAGAAGTAGAGATAGCGGTGGTAGGAGCGGGTCTGGTGGGCTCGCTATTGGCGATGCTCCTGGCGCGCAAAGGTTTTCGGGTCGAGGTCTTCGAACGTCGTCCGGATATGCGCAAAGAAAAGATCGCCGCCGGGCGTTCCATCAACCTCAATATCTCCTGCCGGGGGCTCAAGGGTCTTGAGCGCGCCGGTGTTCTCGATGATGTCATGCCAGAGTTAGTGCCGATGAAAGGGCGTATGATGCACTCTCGCGATGGGGAGCTGACCTATCAACCCTATGGCAAGGATGACAGCGAGTACGGCAACTCGGTTTCGAGAGCCGGTCTCAACAAAATTCTGGTCGCCCGGGCAGAAGAGACAGGCAGGGTTAACTTCCACTTCAACCATCGTGCTTCCGATGTGGACCATGAAGAAAACATCGTCACTTTTATAGATGAAAGCACTGATAAAGCCGTAAAAGTAAAGGCGCGTCGCATTATCGGCACCGATGGCGGTGGCTCTGCGATTAGAAAGAGCATGATGGAGCTTAATGGATATCAGTGCTCTACCGCTCCTCTAGAGTACGGCTATAAAGAGCTGGCTATTCCTCCCGGTCCCGGCGGATCTTTTTTGATAGATAAAGAGGCGCTTCATATCTGGCCCCGGGGCGAATTTATGCAAATTGCTCTGCCTAACTTCGACGGCAGTTTCACCGTTACGCTATTTTTGCCTTTCAAAGGCGAGAAGAGCTTCGAGAAGCTCACCGACGAAAAGAGCGTACTCGAGTTTTTCAATACCGAATTCGGTGACTCTGTTCCTTTGATGCCTGATCTGGTCGAGACCTTCTTCGAGAATCCGACCGGGCACATGGAGACCGTGCGCTGCCATCCCTGGCAGGTCGGCGGCAAAGCCCTGCTGATGGGGGATGCTGCCCATGCCATCGTGCCTTTCTTCGGGCAGGGCATGAACTGTGGCTTCGAGGATGTTTCGGTTTTCGACGACTGTCTCAATCAGCTTGCCGACAAAGGCTATGGTGTAGACGAGCTGGTGAAATCGAAGGAGAGCAAAATCGAGCTTATCTGGTACAAATTCTTCGAGCGCTTCGTGCAAGAAAGGAAGGCGAACGCTGATGCCATCGCCGATATGGCTCTCGATAATTTCATCGAGATGCGCGACAAAGTGGCGGATCCCCGGTTTCTTCTGGCTAAGAAAGTGGAGAAGCTCTTAGAGAAGCGCTTCCCGGGCAAATATGTCTCTCGCTATTCTCTGGTCACTTTCACCAATATCCCTTACAAAATGGCTCAGGATGCCGGTGTGGTCTGCGAAGGTATCATCGACGACTTGCTCGAAAATCTGGATGATGCCGAGAAAGTCGATTTCGCAAGAGCAGAAAAATTGATTGACGAAAGGTTGGCGCCGCTTCTGGCGCGCTCTCCCGAGCCGGTTCTGACCAGCGGAAGCAATTGAAGCATGGCTGACGAACCGCTAGATTTTACGCCCTTCGATGCCGAGGCCAATCTGGTCGCCGTCAACGATATTCTGAAGTCGGTTCGCCATCTATCCTGGTCCTATGCCGGCGATATCAGCCGGGTGGTGAAGAAAATCTGCACCAGTTTCGATGCCGGTCGTTGCATACTATTTGCAGTAAGAGAAGGCTCTCGCTTCGATGTCTATGAGCATGTCGAGGGCGTCGAGCCTCTCTCTGAGTATTTCAACAGCGACGCCGGGCAGGCCTGGTTGAACACATTAGTAGAGCAGGGCGAAGATTTGATGAGCTCCGATGTGTTTATGGAGCTGGGCAAACTGGGCAGTTTCGAAGGGCTCGAAGACCTGGAATCTCTGGCTTCCGGGGTTCATATAATGCCTCTGAAAAACCCCTATACCTCTCGCTATGGTATCAAACCCGGTTTCATGCTCATTCAAGAACCCCGTGGTTTGAAGCGCTGGAACAAACGTCAGCTCGAAAGTCTGGTTATTGTTGCCGAGTATCTTGCCATGACCATCGAGTGTGAGCGTCTCACCAGTGCCATGCAGATAGAAGCCTCCCTGGCCGATAGAATTCCTGGTTTGCTTACCCGGCGCAAGTTCTCTGACCTGGTCGAATGGGAGCTTTTGAGGGCAGAGCAACTGGGCACCAGGCCCTGTCTTTTGCTGGTCGGCTTTCCTGAGCGGACTAAATTGAGTCTGCCGCAGATTGTCCGGGATGCGGAGTTTATCTTCGAATTATCATGTCGTTCTCTGGTTCAAGAACTTGAGGTGGCCGAGCTTGCCGCGTACTGGCGCGGCGATATCATGGTCGCCTTCAGTGCCGCCGGGGGTGAGGATTTTGTGGCGCGGTCAACCGGGGCTGTTCAGCGTGCTTTTAAAGAATGGAGCGAGAAAGCCGGAGTGAGTGTCAGTCTTGAAGGCATTCCGGCGGTGGGTTGCGCTTACTATGGCAAAGACGGCTCTACTCTCGACGAACTGCATCTAGCCGCTCTGGCTGATGCCCGATTGCATTAGATCGGCTCTGGCATCCGTGCTAATCGTCGTTGTCGCTGTCGTTCTCGCTAGCCGCATCAGAGCCGCCAGCGCTGTTCGCTTTGTCCTCTTCGTCCTCATCAGAATCATCGGCATCGTCAAAGCCGCTGTCATTTTTGTCTGACTCTTTGAGGTCGTCGGCGTCAGCCTGGGTGAGGTAGGTTTTGTCGCCCAGCAGCCGGATCATGAAAATGAAACTGGGGTTGCCGCCGGTGGGCGGTTTCGGGAAGGGCTTCAAAGCTTCCAGCGCTTTTTCGACGGCGTCGTTTATGTCCTGGGTGTCTATCGATGGATACTTCGTGTTGTATTTCACATCCATCACGTTGCCTTCCGGTCCCAGAGTGACGATGATGTGATTGTCCCGCCATTTCTTCTCTTTTTTATGGGCGGTTCTGAAGCGTTCGGCTTCTTTTACGATGCTTTTGGGCAGATGGACGCTCTCGTCGAGCTTGGCTTTGATGCCGTCAAGGTAGGCCTTAACTTCTTGGGGATCGGCAGCCGGTTTGGTTTCGACTTTTTTGACATCGCTCTTATCACCGCCGTCGGTCTTTGTCCCCGAGTCGGTTTTTTCTTCACCGGCAGGTTTTTCGGCATTGTCTCCACCGCCGCCGCAACCGGATAGCAGTCCGATGCTGAGCAGCAGGCTCAAGCTCAGACCGGCGTGGGCCAAGGTTCTTATACGGAACGGGAAGATTCTGTTTTTCTTTTTCAAAGTTAGCAAAGTAAGGCAGCAATTAGTATATGAGGAGCAATTCGATTATAGCCTATTGGTAAGTTCTTGCTTTATCTGCGGTTCATGAGAGTAAAACTATATACGATAATAGAAATGGTGAAAAAAGAAAATCATCTTCTATCTCGCCGTTCAAATTGCGCACCACGGGCAGTGTGCGGTTTTTTCAACCGGACACATACCCGTGGCGGCATGGGGCAGCAATGTGAACTACTGGGGCAGCTTCCGTCCTTTGACGTCGCCGCAGATCATGTTGTAGCGACCGGAGACAAAGTCCTCGGACTGGAAGAAGGCGCAGCCTTCCGAAGCGTAGAAATTGATGGCGCGGTGACTCTTGAAGACAGTGCCGTCGGGGCGCAGCTGCTCGACCAGATAGAGAGTGGGTCGACTCTGGTTGTTGGCCGATGCGTTGGGCTGGGTCGCCGGCGTTGGCAGATCCACCCGATAGGCTTCGACGTTGCCGCAGATCATGTTGTAGCGGTCGCCGGATACATAGTGCTCCGGCTGATAGAAAGCGCAGCCTTCCGAAGCGTAGAAATTGGAGGTGCGCTCCACCGAGATCACTTCCATGTCGTGGTTGTAGTGCACCACTTCATAGACCGGGGGCGGCGGCGGCGGCGTGTTGTCGCTTTCTCCGCAGCCCGAAAGAACAAGGGTGAGGCCCAGGAGAACGAGGGCGAAGCCCGAGCGGACCAAGCCCGGGAATTTAAGGGTATGCTTCATCATGTTCGGCTCCTAGTGTCTTGGAGATCTCCGGCTTTCTAACGGCAAGGAATCCACGCCCGACGATGACTCGACAGTGCCCGAGGATGAACCGACGGCAGTACAGGGCGATGAAGGCGCCTGGACTATCGGGTATCAGCTTGGTGCAAGAGTGGCGGTGGTGGAAGCTTCCTCGAAGTTCTGAGAGACAGAGATATACTTCAGGCTATATTCAAAGCCTTATGAATTCAAAACAGGCTTTAAAAGCTCTTTTAAAATGATGAAGCGAGATGAAGCTTGAAAGCTTATCTGGATAAGGGTCTTGCCCATTGTTACGGCAATAGTCAAGAAGTAAATTTGGCAGGATTAATACAAAAGAGGCTGGCCCTGCCTCCGAGAGCCTGAATGAACAGGATGCATCGCAGAAGACAGGGCCAGTTTTGAGGGAGGACCGCAAGTTTTCGGCTACAGGTCTGGACTGAACTCAGCCAACCTCAGGCACGGACTAACTCCTTGTCATGCCGCTCGGCATCGCTTGCCGGAGCCAGCGGATTGACATCGAAGCTCTCGCCATTGATGTGGGCTCCGCCATACCCGAAAGGACCGGCGTTCTGAATGAACTGAGCCGGAAAGTCCAGAGTGGGTTCGGAGACTTTGTTCAACCGCTTCATTTGAGCTTCGCTCAGATGAATGTCGAGGGCGGCGATATTGTCGTCGAGCTGTTTCAGCGAGGTGGCTCCGAAAATAGAGGAGGTGACACCGGGCATCTGCTGTACCCAGGCAAGTGCCACCCTTGCCGGAGTGGTGTCCAGCTCTTTGGCCACCGCTTTGACTTCGTCGACGATGTCGAAGTTGTGGTCGGTGAGGAAGCGGGTCACCCATTCTCCACGACCGGGTTCGACCTTGTCTTTCTCTTCGCGTTTGTATTTGCCGGTGAGAATGCCACCCTTTAGAGGCGACCAGGGGGTGATGCCCAGGCCCAATTCGAGAGCCATGGGGACAAGTTCGCCTTCTACGGTTCTTTCGATGAGGGAGTATTCGACTTGCAGGGCGATGAGCGGGCTCCAGCCCCGGAATTTGGCTGTGGTCTGCGCCTGGGCGCATTTCCAGGCCGGGGTGTCGGAGAAGCCGATGTATCTGATTTTTCCTGATTTGACCAGGTCGTCGAGGGCGCTCATGGTCTCTTCGATGGGGGTGAAGCGGTCCCAGCAGTGCATCCAGTAGAGGTCGATATAGTCGGTCTGGAGCCGCTGCAGCGAGCGATCGACCGCCGAGTGCATCGACTTGCGGCTGGCGCCACCACCGTTGGGGTCACCTGTGTACATGTTGCCGAAGAATTTTGTGGCAATAACCAGTTGGTCCCGGCGCAGTTTTTCTTTTTTGATGAAGTCGCCGATGATTTTTTCGGAATGACCTTTGGTATAAAGATTGGCTGTGTCGAGAAAGTTGCCGCCCAGCTCTAAATAGCGAGCGATGATTTTGTAGGAATCCTCTACGGTAGAGCCCCAGCCCCAGTCTTCTCCGAAGGTCATAGTGCCCAGGCTCAGCGGGCTGACACGCAGTCCCGAATGTCCCAGGGTTACATAGTTGTTCAAAGCCATATGATTAAGATCTCCTTCCGGCGCGTTTTGTGGGATTGGCAGATCATAGCTTTATGACTTCCGTTTAATCATGAATTCAACCGGAATTTTATATTTGCTCGGGGGCGGAGACCAAAAAGAGTTAGTCACCGCAACAAATAAACGGAGATTTAGCCGATTCCGCCGGGATGTCGATGGCGCAACCTAGCGGATCATCCTAAAGATTGAGCCTTTCTAGAAAGCTTGGTCGGATTTTCTAGCTTTTGTGCCCTTTTCTCGGCTCGGCTCTCTTGCTTTAGTTTGGATCTTGTTAGCGCGAGCCTTACATATCAACCTATAGAAGGGCTCTTTTGACCCTCAAATATCGGGTTCGATTAAGGGTCGCCATATAGCTACTTGCTTATGGAGGCTAACCCTTTATAGATTTAGCTATCTTCTTTTGTTTCAAATCTCAGAGGCTTCTATACAGCTCATTTCATCCAAAGCGTTCTAGGCAGCTATTTCCTGGTTATCTTTCGAATCTTCCGATTCGTGAATAGAGACCCCCTCCGGAAATGCTGTCTTGTCCTGTCCTGTCAGACAGACCGGATTTGAATGAGCTGAATTCGAGTTCTGCATGTCTTATCTAACGAAAAGGAAATGGCAATGACCAGCAAATCCACAGCATCTGAAAAGACTGTTCTCGTTTCTTCCCCGGACCTTCCTGTCACCTTCAAGGTCACCCGGGCTTTTCGCGGTCATCTCGAGAATCTCGAAGTTCCCGAGACCGACGTTTTCGTCATGACCCACATGAATCACGCCAAGTTCGGCAAAGGCACCCTCGCTCTCGATGAATTCACCGGCGGTGCTCTCTGCCGTGCCATCGAAGCGGCCGGATTCAAGGGCAAGGGCGGCGAACACCTGGTGGTCGACCTGGACGACAGCCCGATCAAGCATGTGCTTCTGATCGGACTCGGCGCCCAGGACGATGTGCACCGCACCACCATCTGCGCCATGTACCGCATGATCGTCGACGAGGCTGCCCGGCTCGGCGCTGCCAAGATCACCATCCCCTTCTTCCCGGGGCTTTTGATCGACGTCAACTATCGCGGACTGCTGGCTGTGCTGCGCTGCCGTCTCGGCGAGCGTCACCATTCGGGCGCCCTGGGCAATCTCACCGAAGTCGAGATTCTCTGCACCGCCCAGGCTCGCCGGCACATTCTCGACGGTCTCAAGGTCGAGAAGCAGCTCTGTCCCTTCTGTCGCGACCCGAAGTTCTAAGGTTCGACGAAGCGGCAGAGGAAGTACAGAAAGTACAGAAAGTACAGGAAGTACAGGAAGTACAAGAGGTAGAGGAAGTGTAAGAGAACCCGAGTGGTTCCGTGCTTTTGGTAGAGAGTGGCATGGGGCAAAACGCCCTGTGCCACTCTTTCCTTCTTTCATGCGAAATCTCTCTTCCCCCGGAATTTCTCGTGAACGCTGTCTGTCTCTTGTTCGCTGTCTGTCTCTCGAACACTGCCTATGCTGTTGCAACTTCTTTGTTGCCATTTTAAATTCGTCCGCTCATCGACCGATGTTCGCAATGCCTTATCAGTGCACGGTTTGTGGGAACGGCTGTGCGGCTCGATCAATTTTATCCGGCAACAAATTTGTTGCCAGAACATAGGCAGCCATGCAGAGACATGGGCAGTTTTGATGAGACAACGGGCATGGCTGGCGCTAAAGAAGACACCAGCTCCTTTTCTTGTGTATTTTTTGCTTTTTTTGTTAATACTATAAGAAGCAGTAGTGCGTGAATTTAGAGAGAATGGAGGAAGGCGATTCTTGCGAACGCCTTCCCCCAAAATCAAATAGCAGAATCCGTCAGGCGATTACCATCTGCGACTGCCGCCGCCACCGCCGCGGTTGTTCTTCGACAGAAGGTTGACCACGACGACGATGATGATAATCAGGAGGATGAGCTTCATAGCTTTTCTTTCTTTTGCTGCGGGATTCTGATTCGTTGAATCAGTCTTGGATCGTATCGAGAGTCTTATTCGATCGCTTCATCGACAACTGCATCAGCAACTGCTTCGGCAACTGCATCGAGATAGGCGGAGGGATCGTATGCGGCAATCGCGTCCTCGACCTGACGGTCGTAGGAGTTGTCGATGCCGACGAGATCCCGCGATTCCACCAGCCACTTCTTTGCCGCCACACAGTTGTTGAGGGCGACGAAGAGGTCGAGCAGCTCCGCGTCTTCGGCGCGGTTGGGCAGCTGGCGCTTGTCGTAGAAACGTTGCAGATCGGCTGCCTGCAGGCACTCTCTGGTATGGCGATAGACATCGCGCAGAATCGGCGTGATCTTATCCGCTGCCACATCCAGCGCCAGGGTCGCCTGGCGGACAGAAAGGGCGGCGAGATAGAACTGCGCCTCTTTGACGCGCTGCTCCGCTTCGATGCGATCGAAGAGCTCCTGGTCGCCTTTGACCGAGGCGCTCTCCAGCCGGGAGTGATACTGCTTGCGATTGAGCTTGCCGTTGGCATCGATGAAACGCCAGATGCAGTCTCGACGTTCCCACCAGGCTTTCTTCAGGGCGACGGTCGCCTCCTTGAGCACCGCCTCCTGTCCCTCGGGTTCCGCCACCTCGATAAACGAGAAATCGTAGGCGCGGGCGCCGAAGGTCGGCTTGGGAAGGGCGGTGTCTTCGAAGATGGCAGCCATCGCCTCGAAGGTTTTCGACCAGGGCAGGTCGACCACACCGTCGAGGGAGCGCAGGCAGGAGCCGTCTTCTGCAGCCAGGGCGCGGACCTTCATGGTCAGCTCCACACAGCCGGCGGTCAGGAAGTCTCGGCTGGGCTGGCTGACCTCGGCCAGACGGCCGGTGGTGAGAGCCAGAAGCTGCCGAGTCTCTTCTGCCAGCGGCACCAGATCGCCGAGGGCCTGATGATAGCTGAGCACCGTGTTGAGCAGCTTGGCCCGGTAGGCGTACTGCATGGTGGTCAGGTCACGACGCTCTTTGTCGCCGGTTGCTTCGCGAAGACGCTGCAGATACTGGGGCTCGTTGATACGGCCGCGGTCGTATTTGGCGTCTTTCGAAAAGACCTGAGCGAAGGGGAGGACGAGCAGGACGTTGAGTTCTGCCAGTCGTGCCACCGTCGGGCGCAGGTCTTCGGGCAGGGCATCGGGATCGATGGCATTGAAGACGTTTTTGTCATCGCCGGCGTGGACGATTTGCATGTTGAAAGAGGTGAGCCACCTGGCGGTCTCTTTCATCTCTTCGGGGAGATTCTCGATATTCACTTGTCTGGACATTAGTGTTTCCTGGGGCCTGAGTAGTTGGGTTGAAGAATATGCTTGTGCTCAGGCGGTTGAGCATATTCCCATGGACATTTCACGGCGGATTTTCTCGGCAAGGAATATGCTCGAGAAAGGCTCGTGAAGATGCCATTCTTCACCGCTTCCAAAAGGTCTCCGTCCCAGAGTCGATACCGACGTCGCTCTATAACCGGGACACTGGGTCTCGGTTAGGCTTAGCAAGGAGTCGCATCGGGGGTCGGGAGGTTTTTAGATTCGGGGAGGTTTTTGGAGAACGGATGAAGAACATCTAGAACTTAGATGCCAGCAAGAAGTGATTTCCAGTAGCCTGATCTCTATTTAGTACTGTAAACAGTCATGAATAGACGAAATAGGGAGGCTTTTGAACATACTGTGTTAAGAGAACGAGAAAGGTTAAGAACGGTTATCGCCCACTTCTGAACTCTGCGAGCCTGGCCAACCAGGGGCTAATGCGACTGTGGTAGCCCGTCTTTTTTCTAGTGAGCCCAGATAGAGAAATTTTGACGTGGTGGAAATGCCGAAAAGAAGCGCCAGTGCGATTGAAACTGGTGCGGCAATGGATGTGGTGAAGGGGGAGAGGGCGACAGCGAGAAGGGCGAAGAGTTCGAAAAGTCCGAAGGCGGCGTCGCTGGAGATTCGACTGCCATTACGGTCTAAATAAAGAGCCAGAGCGGATCTGAGATGGAGATAGAAAAAGAGCACGACGAAGGCCGCCAGACCGAAATCCGGCATGGTCAGAGCCATGGTGATAAGCGACATGATGGTTATGGCGTCAGCTGAGTGAATTAAAAAAGCCATGGCAAGTGATTAGTTCTGCTTCTTTCTGGGGTGAGCTGAGAAATTTTGCTCAGTTGCTTTTCTATTTATGCCCTTTTGAGACCGCTATGCTGCGCAGTGTCTTTATTTGCGTATTTTGATCGCTTTCGATTCTGCCCGAAAGCGCAGCTCGCCCCATTCGCCCAGGGTGTAGTACCAGCCGTTCTCGAAGAACATGGCGTCGACACCGCCCAGGTTCTTCTTCTTGAACTTTCCTTTCTGGGGCTTCACATGCTGTCCGGTCCAGACATATTCGCTGACACCGTCGAACTCTATCTGGCCGCCCTTAAAAGCTTTGCCCGCAGCGTAGGCGGGATGGGCATCGGTGAGCTGGAAGCTGCCCACGAAGACAATCTTCTCTCCCACTCTTATCTCGGTGATGCAGCTATCCTCCATGAGAACGCCGTCGAAGCCTTCCCACTCCCAGTAGTCGTTATGCTCGATCTTGACGCCGATCAGCTCTTCTTCCATGGTTCACTCTCTTGTGTGTTTCTTGTTTCTTGTTTCTTGTTTTTTGAACAGCCTCTCATTATAAACACTTGTTATACGCGTCTGGGCTTATTCAGGGGGCGAAGGCTGAAAAGTCTGGTGCAGCAAGGCTATCGCCCAGGCTAGCGCAGCTTGTCAAGCGTAAACAAAGTAACGATGCTTTAGCTATCTGAACTTAGCTTGTTCTACCTATCATGAACCTATAGGTTGCTAAGTATCCATAACTAGTTCTCTGTTTTTCAATTTCGGGAGATTATCCAGCCTCAATCATTGTCTATCCTGTAGTTCGCCAGAAAGTCTTCGTTTCGGTCACCGAATCTGGTGCTGCCGCGAAAGCTGTCTTGCGTTCAGGAAAGGGCTGAGTCTTTCGGAATTGTAGCCTGCATTACCCTCGAATCGAAACCCAAGCGTAAGCGCGGGTTGAAGTTCGAGTTCAAGTTAGAGTTCTATGCAGGTTCAAATTTTTGAGGAGTGATCCCCATGCAAGGGTCTGAAGGATCCATTGGAGTAATCCTGCTCTTTCTCTTTCTCGGCGTCGCACTTATCGTGGGCGTTCGTGGCATCGCGGTTACCGCTGTCAGGCAGCGCCGTGAGGCCGAAGAGAGAGAGGCATATCGTCGTCGCGAGAATGACGCGATGAGCAAGCTCACCGCCGCCAGCGACGAGTTCAAGCGCATCAAGGACGAGTTCGATTCGTTCTGCGAAGGCATGGACGAAGAGGAGCGCAAGGCTCTCTGGAAGCCCGTGGACGAGAAGCTGGCCGAAGTGCCCATCGTCCTGATCGAGTCCGGTTTCGCCGCGGCTTTGCCCCTGCAGGAAGCGTGCAACGCTCTTGCTCGGCAGGTTCTCGCGGCTCGGCTCGAAGCGCTCGGCGTCAGCCAGTAAGTGGTATCAGCCAGCAAGCGGCATCTGCTTGTTAGGCAAGTAAATCCCAGTTCAACCTGAACCGGAGCTGAGCGCTCCGAACGGAGAACATACCATGGCACTCAACATTCGCACGGTCGTCATCGCGGTGGTGGTCATTCTGCTGCTGCTCATCTTCCTGAAAAGCCTCGTCAAGATGGCTTTCTGGTTCCTGATCGTCGGCGGGATTGGCTACGTCGTCTGGAAGGCGTTCTTCAAGAAGGCGCCGGACGAGCAACCCAAGATCGGCGGCTCGAAGCGCTACGACGACTTCTGAGGTCGAAAGGCTTAATAGGCCGAAGCAGGGCAATGACATTGTCCTGACTGAGCTTTCGTTCCCGGCTGGCATTTTGCTGGCCGGGAACGACTTTCTTTTGAGGTTTTTTTTTGACGCTGTCTTCTTCTCTTACTCTTCTCGAAAGAAATACTATATCGAGCAGTATAAAGAGGGCTGAAAGAAAGAGACGAGCTGTTATCCAGATCGCCTCCCTCTTTTGAGCTGGTAAAAAACGAGGGTCCCGGTAAGCTGAATTGCTACCGGGACCCCCTGAAACTCACCTGTGCTTATGCCCGCTCAGGCATCAGCTCAGGCGCCGGGGCTCGGATCTCGATCCCCTTCTTCCCGCTCACGACGGAGCTGGGCTTGAGCGGTACCGAGGTAGAAAGCGAGCAGCATATCCTTGCTTACCGCAGGAACCAGCTGCTTGTCCTCCTCGGCCACACGGTCGCCGAAGACTCGGGTCAGAAGAGCCGAGAGCTTGTTGGCTTGCCGCAGAGCGAAGAATCGGGTCAGAACATTGCCGCGTCCCGACTGGACAACCATGGCTTCGTTCAGACGCTCGAAGTCATAGGCGGTCATGTAATCGCGACCGGGAGCATAGGTGCGGAACAGACGCTCGAAAGCATCGATATCCACCTCGCCGCGGCCGTTGTAGACACAGTTGCTCAGGTCCTGGTGCTCTTCCGAGCCCGCCATGAGAATGTCGGGCACTTCGTTGTCGAAGTGAGCACGCTTCTCTTTTGCGGTTCCGCCTTTGAGCATGGCAGCTTCGAAGCGAGGCTGACCATCACGCATGCGGTTGCGCAGAGCGATCTTCAAGACCTGGGCGTTGCGGGCGAAGAGCCGCGACCACTTTGCCGTGCCGATGCCGCTCAGAGCGGTGGCGCCAAGCAGAAGACCTAGCAAGGGGGCGCCGCCGAAGAAGGAGCAGACAGCCAGCACCGCGGCTAGTGCCACAACGCTTCTGCCGTGCACACGACCCCAGAATGCCGCCCTTTCAATCGAAGCTTCGGCCCGGGTGAGGGTACCGAAGAAATAGAAGCGCTTATCTGAATAGCACTTCTTGCCCACCAGCTGCATGAAGCGCATGGCGAGCATGCGTCGGGCAGCCAGTGCCACCGGCACCACAGCCAGCGCCGTCATGAGAAGAGCGGCGATAGGCAGGGAGACATGACCGGTGACCACAGCCAGAGTGGCGGTGATACCAGCCAGCACGAAGGTGCGCAGGTCGGCTTTGAAGACCTTTGCCGTGACGGCGTGGGTCTCTTCGAGCTGTCGGGTCGGGAAGGTCTCGGTCTCTTTCCAGGGCGAGAATACCCGGGTGACGCCCTCGAGTAGAGGACGCAGAGCAGGCAGATGACGGTACATGACACCGTGCATGCCACCACCGTGTTCGACCCAGTCCATGCCTTCTTGATAGTCGGCATAGGTGAAGCCTTCGGTTAGGTAGCGGTTGCTCTTGACCCGCCGGGGAGCGTTGAGCACAAACTGGTAGAACTGGGTGATACCCAGGGCAAAACCGGCAGGCTTGGGTTCGGCGAGGATGCCGATGCCCGCATCGACAGCGTCGATGTCGCCTTCGTACTTGATCTCGATCTCCCGCGCCAGCTCGGCGTCGCCGCCGGTCAGCTCCAGGAAGGATGTCACCGGAGGCTCGCCCAAGGAGCGACGATACTCGTTATAAGTACCGGTGCCGTCGGTGCGCTCACGGAAGATGTCGCGCTCGGCAAGGTCGGTAAGGGTACCGTCTTGCTGATTCTCGAAGCGGGTCAGAGCCCGGGGGAAGTTGTGCAGGGTGAGAGCCCCACAGGACTTGCGCACGAAAGACCAGCCCAGCACTTCATAGCCGTATTTCTCGACGATGGGCCGGGTGTTCTCGTGTACGAAGTTAATCAGGTCGATACGCTCCAGGCTGCGATCCGTCCCGGGCTCAACGATTTCGTTTTCGCTCAGGACCAGTTCGTGCAGGCGATAAACCAGACGGAACTGCTTGGGGACCTGGAAAGGCCCGTCATGGTGTTCCCACTTCGAGCCCGGCATCCCCCAGAGCACGTCGTTGTGACGCAGCGGGGTGAGCAGGCGCCCGATACAGGGATGGCGATGGATGAGGCGCATCAGCCACATCTTGCGCTTCTGACCCAGGAAGCCGTACCAGTCTGCGTGCATGCCGAGCTGAAGGGCCGGATGCTGAAGCAAGTCCTCGGTCCACTGGATGGTGTGGATGCGAGCGATCTGGGCGACGTTCACCTTGCGCGCCATCTGGAAAAGCTCCTCGTCATCCCAGTCGGGATGGAAGTAAGCGTAGTGGTCGCAGATGGCGTTGTGGTCCATGACGAAGAGCCAGTGCAAGAAGCTCAGACCCGGGCTGTAGTTCTGGTTGAAGCCGGTCAGATCAATGCCGGCTTTCTCGGGGTCATAGGGCAGATGCCCGTTCTCGTCCAGCCTGAACTTGCCGCCCTCGAAGGAGCGCAGCTCGTTCAGTTCACCGTCGTTGGTGCCATAGAGTTGACCCTGAATCCAGGCGTGCACCCGCTCGTTGAGCGGAGTCGGGCGTCCGTCGTCGTTGACACGGGTATGGTCCGCCGAGGTTCGATCTACGACGGCCACATCGTCGGGCCAGTTTTCCTCAGGTCTGCGCTTGAGCAGGTGAGGACAGACACCGACCGCGTCTCGCTTGGTGTTGCCGCCGAAACCATGAAACTGGAATTGAATCCACCAGGCCGCCATGGCATTGAGAATGATGGCAGGAATGGTGATTTCGCGTCCGGTCTCCGGGTCGATGCGACGCCAGCGCAGTTTGCCCGCGTCCCGAGCAGACGGTGTCATCTCTTCGATGTCGGGGCGGATGCGTCGGGGCGGGATGTTGGAGCCGAAACGGGTCATCTCGGCACCCATCTGCGGGTTCTCGGCGTCAGAGACATAGGTCCCGTCGGTGGCGATGTGCTGCGCTGCTGCTTCCGGCTCCTGACCATAGCGCTTTGTGTCGTTGGCGGCATAGTCATAGGGGTCGGTGAGGGCGTTGGAGCGGTTGAAGCGGATCTTCGCCAGCAGATAGAGCAGGGCGATGGTCGGAGGCCACTTGTCCCAGGAGAACTTGCGGTTCGGGTCCCGGGCGAGCCCGCGGTTCAGGCTCTGGAGCAGGAAGTAGAACATTTTCCAGTAGACATACTTGGCAGGTCCGATGCCTTCGCGGCTCGATTTGGGGCGCCAGAGACCGCCGTCGCCAGGGATCTCTCCAGTGCCGTCCGCCTGACCGCCGTTGCCGGTGTCACCATGGCCGGTGCCACCAGCTTCGCCGGTTCCGGTTCCGTTGCCTCCGCCGCCATGCCCGAAGGGGCAACCGCCGGGGGCGCGGTTCTCTGCCCGGGCGCTCTTGAAGAGACCACCGAAAGCTCTGCAGATCCAGGGCTCCGGTTTGTAGTCTTCTTCGCCATTGCGCAGGGCGACGCTGGCACGGTAGACCGGCTTGCGACCACGGTTCTGGCTGCCCAGGGGGCGAACGCCTTCGCTCAAGTTCCACGGGGTGAAGGCAAGACCATCCACCGTCTCCCGGGCGGCATGCGCCTCTTCGGAGGTGAGGTCCTGCTGCGGAATCACGAGCTGGGCGATGGTGATAAGCGGGGTGTTCCATTCCACCGAACCATCTTCGATGGGAGTGGATTGCTCGTTTCTGAAGAGCTGAATCTGGAAGTCGAAGACCACCGGTCCACGCTTGAGGCGTTCGGTCAGGTCGAGGCGAAGATAGTCATCGCTTCTGTCGACCGAAGCGTCGGCGCTGGCGCGGGGAACGAAGCGAAAAGCGACAGCGTAGTCGCCGATGGCATAGGCCGAACGGCTGAAATAGGTCTCTTTCGCCAGGCTCTCCACTGGGCGGGAGCCTTGCTTAATGACCGTGCGGAACATGCGCACGGTCTCGACGAGGCCGACGCTGGCAATTAGCCGGGGCAGAATCAGAAGCTTCGAGCCGCTCATGGCGAGCGCGAAGGCGATGAACTGCCGGACATCCCGAGCGTGGGAGGCGGAGCCGTTGGTGGCGAGGAAATCTTGCACACCACAGGCGGTGTCGATCTTGCACGCCAGTCCGCGCAGGTCTTTTGCCGTGTCGGCTTTGACCGTGCCCGAGGCGTTGGAGAATCTGATCACCGTCGGATATTCGGCACCGGGCTGGAACATGCCCAGGCGAAGATCTTCGGGCAGATCGGCGGCGACGACGAAGCGGGCGTTGGTGATGCCCGCCTGCAGCTTGGCGTGGAAAGCACGCTTGTAGCTGCCGGCGCCGGAGCTTTTCTTGTTGCGAGCCTGGACGACGTGGATGTCCCGGGTGGCTTGCTCAATGTAAGCGGCTTCGGTCTGGGCGCTGCCGCCGATGTACCTCTCTTGCCAGCCGAGACCAGGCTCGTTGGCTGTCGAATCTCGTCCGGAGTTGTCTTTCGACTTGCCGGAGCGATTGCCGAAGAGCACGGAAAACGGGCATTTGGTGCCTGTTCCCGACGCCCATCGTCGATAACGATAGAACTCGAAGAGTGCCAGCAAAGCCAGCACGATCATTACCAGAGTGATTGTCATAGTTAACAGCTTCCTCGGTTGATGGTTTATAGGAAAGGGCAAAGTCCCGGGTGCTGCCTGGACCTGTCTGCGACAGACAAATCAGGGCGGAGGACTTTGCCGGGTCAAACTAACCAGTGCGAAAACCGCAGCATTCAGAAGAGCCGCATCGAAAGAACCGCATCACATCGGCATGTCCGGAGACATGGTCGGATGGGTTGAGTTCAGAGCGGGTGCAAGCTGTGGCTGTGGGTTTCGCAGAAATCTAAAAGAGGGATTCAAAGGGTATTTAACCCTACAAAATTCTGATGGCTGGAAATAAGAACTAAAGGGCTAATTAGTTTTCACGTTGTCAAAACTTTCTCTCAAAACTAATAACATCGATATTGCTGATATCTGCTTGACAAGCCTGTTTCCTTTGAGGGCTTACCATAGCTCTATTCTCTTAGCTCTAGCGATTGAGCTTGCGAAGCTCACTCAAAGATTGATTTATGCTTAGCGTGGATGCCTCTTCGAAGCTGCCTGAGTCTCCCCATGGCTGCCTATGTCTCTTCAAAGCTGCCTATGTTCTGGCAACAAATATGTTGCATAATGAACTTGGTCGGCCCAATTGGTGATCTCTATAAACCAAGTGTTTATAAGGCATTACGAACATCTGTCGATGAGCAGACGAGTTTAAACCCGTTGCCTCATCTAAAATGTAACCCGATTGAGCCGATTTCGTCCTTATAGAAATCGCCTGTCTAGATGGTAGGAAATATTATAAAAGATAGTAGAACGGGGATGAAAAGACAGGGGAGAACAAGACCTTAGCGTGTCTGCCTCCCCTGCTTTAAAAACGGCTAGATTAGCGATTCGATTATTCGGTTCGTCGGCTGAGGCAACTCATTCCTGCCCTTCAGAGTCAAAGGACCATCAGGGTCAATAGACCATCAGGTTCAATGGACCATCAGGGTCGAAGTATGTGTTGACGAAACAGACCTTCCCGAATTCTCAATCGCTGATGAGTGCTCGCTTAGAGCAACTCCTCGTACTGGTCGAGGTAGCCTTCGAAGGCGTCGAACGCTTCCTGAATCGGCGCCGGCGTCGACAGGTCGACACCCGCTTCCCGAAGCAGGTTGATGCTGTAGTCCGAGCTGCCGCTGGACAGGAACTTCAGGTAGCGCTTCACCGCCGGCTCACCTTCCTCGATGATCTGGCGAGCCAGGGACATCGCGGCACTGATACCGGTGGCATACTGGTAAACGTAGAAGCTGTTGTAGAAGTGCGGAATCCGCGCCCACTCGATGCCGATCTTGTCGTCGATCTCGACAGCGGGTGCGTAGTACTTCTCGTTCAGCCCCTTGTGAATGCCGCAGAGCACGTCGGCGGTGAGCGGCTTGCCGGCCTCCGCTTCGGCGTGGGCGATCATCTCGAACTCGGCGAAGAGGGTCTGGCGGACCAGGGTGCCCCGAATCGACTCGAGCTGATGGTTCAGGATGTACTTGCGCAGCTCCGGATCCGTGGTCTGCTGCAGCAGGTGATGCGCCAGCAGGGCCTCGTTGCAGGTGGAGGCGATCTCCGCCAGGAACAGCGTGTAGCCGCTGTACGGATAGGGCTGATGCTTGCGCGAGAACCACGAGTGCATGCTGTGTCCGGCTTCGTGGGCCAGCGTGAACATCTGGTCCATGGTGTCATGCCAGTTCATGAGCATGTACGGCGGGGTGCCGTAGGTGCCCCAGCTGTAGGCGCCGGACTTCTTGCCCTCGTTCTCCATGACGTCGATCCAGCGGGAGTCGAAGCCGCCGCGCAGAGCGTCGGCATACTCGCTGCCAAGAACGCTGACGGCGCCGATCACCTTGTCCTGAGCCTCAGGGTAGGAGATCTTGTACTCGAACTCCGGCACCATCGGCACATAGAGGTCGTACCAGGCCAGCTTGTCGAGGCCCAGCACCCGGCGGCGCAGGTCGAGGTAGCGCTGCAGGCGAGGCAGGTTGGCGTGCACCGTGTCAATCAGCGAGGTGTAGACGCTGACCGGCAGGTTGATGCCTTCCAGAGCCTTGTGCAGCGCGCTGTCGTATTTGCGCGACTTGGCGCTGAAGATGTCGAGCTTCACCCGGGCCGAATAGGTTGCGGCCATGGTGTTGCGCCAGGTGTTGAACGTGCCGAACATGGTCTCGTAGGCACGGCGGCGGGCTTCCCGGTCGGGATTGTCCAGCCACATCGACGCCCAGTTGCCGTGGGTGAGCGGCGTCATGACGCCCTTCTCGTTCTCGACATCCGGGAAGCGCAGGTCGGCGTTGTCGAACATGGTGTGGATGTCGCGCGGTCCGGAGAAGATCTCGGAAGCATCGGCGAGCACCTGCTCGACTTCGTCGGAGCGCACGTGCTGACGCTCGCGGGCGAGCTCATCGAACTCGTGCTGATAGAGCGCCAGACCGGCGTTCTTCTCGACGAAGGACGCGAGACGCTCGGGCTTGATCGTCAGAATCTCGGGGCTCATGTAAGCCATCGAGGCGCCGACCTTGCCGTAGAGACTCTGGACACGACCGAACAGACCCTGGAAGTGGGCGTTGGTGGTGTCGACGTCGGAGTTCATGCGGCTGTAAACGTAGAGCTTGCCGACCTTCTGACCGATCTCGTCACGCAGGGTGAGAGCTTCGAGCAGAAGACGAGCCGAGCGGCGCAGCTTGCCCTTGTAGGCAGCGATCTTGGGCAGAAGCGATTCGACTTCGGTGAAGGTCGCTTCGAAATCAGCCTCGGTGGCGAAAATCTTGGAGAGATCCCAGGTCATGTCTTCCGGGACGTCGCTCCGCTTAAGGGTCTTCAGAGTTTCAGTTGCCATAGTTGTTCACCTTTCATACCCGATTGTGGGTTGGATAACAGGTTGATTCGATGGATGAGAGTTTCAGCCAAGCTCTCCCCGCCTCGTCTAGCTTATCGTCTTTGAAACAGGTTCCGTTGGGAGCTGTCGGACGCAAGCAGAAAAGGTTCCTTTACAGCCGCTCCAAATTACCGACGAACAGCACGTTTCACTCCGAGAGATTCGGAATGCAATGGGGCTATAGGCGCGGGTTCAGAGGGATGGAAGGATGCGGGTAGGATATTTCTCTGTAGAAACAATTTCACTTGGCTAGACTTCAAATGTACCGTTTAGCTTTGATTCTAAGCAATCAGAATTTCCGCCTCTTATATATTTCATATGTTCTTGACTGGCCCAGCTTGCAAGAGTCTGATGTCAAGCGCTTGCGCGAGCTTTAGCAATGACGGCAGAATGCCGGCTAATAGTGGGCCGGTGCGAGTTTTGTGTGAGTGCCGTGCAAGCCCAGCACTGCTAGAGGCAAATTTCAGTTGATCGATAGCGATACTAAGCCGCCGAAAAGAACCAGGGCCGCTGCCAGTCTTCTTCTAAGCTGACCTTCTTTGAGCAGTCTTGCGCCTATCAGGGTTGCAAAGAGGATGCTCATTTCTCGCAGTGGTGCCACATAATAGACCTGGCTGCCGGTGAGAACAAAGAGCACCATCAAATAAGCCAGCGAGCGACAGATGGCGACTATCAGAGCCGAGAATTTATTCTTGGTCCATTCGTTGATAACGGACTCTCGTTTTGCTATTGCGTAGGGTGTGAGCAAGAGGAACATGCCCGCCACCGCCGCATAGTCCACCAGCAGAAAGGGGATGTTGTGGTTCGAGATGCAATGCTTGGCCCAGACCGTGGTGTTGGCGATCAGCGCTCCGGTCAAAATTCCGAACAGAATCGGCTTTAGAGAGTGTTTCGACTTAATCGCCGTCCAACCGCCACCGATGATAAAAACGCCCGCGACAATCATGGCTATGCCGGCAAGAGCAGCTGCCGATGGGCGCTCGCCGAGAAAGAGAATGGCAGCCACCGTGGCTATCAAAGGACCGGTGCCGCGCGAAATCGGGTACATGACCGAATAGTCGCCTATCTTATAACCCAGCAAAATAGCGAGGAATCCAAAGCAGGTGCAGAGCACGGTGATAAACAGGGCACCATATGCGGAGGCGTCAATGTTAGAGGCGCTCTGGTTGAAAACGTAGATAGCGAAAGGCGAAAAGATGACTGTGGCATAAAGACAGGATAGCCAGGCAAAAGAGACTACGTCTTCTGCGCGCCTGGCCACGGCATTCCAGCTCGCATGGATAGCGGCCGCGATTGTTATCACTAGAATAGCCATAGCACTCATATCAGTTATCTATTCTAGGGTTTCGCGGCGGAAAGCAGTGCTATTCAATATTCATAGGTTTTCATAAAGCGGCTGCCGAAGCCGTGAAGCGTGCTCCGTTCTAAGGTTGGCTGTGCATTAATTCTGTGCCGCCCGGCTTTACATCCAGTATTTAATTGGGTCCGGCTGGTCCGTTGGGTCCGCCTGGACCATGGGGACCGTTTGGCCCCAGCGGTCCTAGAGGTCCGAGCGGACCAAGGGGATTGTATCTTGGTGGAGCACCGGGACCGCCGCCTCCGCTGGCTCCTCCAGTGATGCCTGTTCCACCGGTGATGCCGGTTACGCCGGTGACGTTGCCTATTATCGGGTCGCCGGCCACATTGCCGGATATAGGGCCTCCGGTGGTTCCCGCCTGTACTTCTGGTATCTGAGGTTGGGGTACAGAAGGCTGCTGAGCCGGTTTCGGCGGAGCTGCTTCAGCCGGTGGCTTCGATATAGATTTCTGCTTAACAGGTTCTATGGGTTTCGCCTGTTCAGCAGGTTTAGCAGGTTCAGCGAGTTTGACAGGTTCTGCTGGTTTAGTTGATTCAGCAGGCTTAACAGGTTCGACTGGTGGTTCCGGAGTCGGCTCGACTGGTGGTTCCGGAGTCGGCTCGATCGGTGGTTCTGGAGTCGGCTCTAGCGGTGGCTCTTCGACCGGGTCTTCCGGCGGCGGCTCACCGGTGCCTTCATAGGGCGGCGAGGAAACCGGGGTATCCGGCGGCACCGCCTCATCTGCTGTCGGCGATTTCAGCCAGAGAAAGCCGAGCACGGCGGCGATCAGAACAATGATCACCCCCATCACCGTGTAACTGGTTTTCCTCATGGACATGGCTGCTTTCCTCAGATTTTGTCATAGGATATTTTATTCCGGTTTCATTAATGTTTGACGCTAACCTCTTCTTTTGAAATTCTTCAATCTCCGGAAACTAATTAAAACAAGGCCAAAGCGGATTGTTGCGCCACTGTTTACTTATCTGATGTCAAAGAATACATTTACGTTTATTGTTTTGGTTCCTGTTCATCGAGTAGATATTTCCTACCCCTATTTTTTGTTTTTTTCGAGAAACTGATCCCCTCATCTAGCTATTCTTTCCTGAACCCAGTTTGATTTCACCGCACCATCCATGGTGTCGTGAACGCCGGGCTCGGTTTTCTCGGTATGCAGTCAGCCACATCTGACTGAACGCAACGCAACAGAAAAGTAAAGGAGAGCGGATTGTTCGAAATCCTGCTTCTTATCTTTGCCTCCATCGGATTTTTCACCTGGCACGGTTTGTGGATACGCTGGACCTTCGACGGTACTCGCGGGCCCCTGGCACGCTTGACCTTCCTCGTCCTCGGCATCCTCTCCATCTTCGTGACCGGCTATGTGACATTGCCGCTGTTCGACGGATCTATTAAGGGTCAAGGGCTCGCCGCCCTTGCCTATCTGGTCTATATCGTCTTGCCGCTCATCATCGTCTATGCAGTGGCAGGCGTTTTCGGGGTCTATCGGCTCTGGTCGATGCGGTCAACCATCGCAGCCCAGTTTCGCTCAGAACAGGACAGGTGATTCTTATGAGAGCATTACTCGCAGCTTTCATGCTGTTTTTCACATGTGTATGCGGCTCCGGCTATGCTTTCGCCCAGAGCGGAGGGAGCCAGAGTTTCCAGGCTGTCTATGACAGCGCTTACCGCGAGATGGACGCCACTCTGCTGAGTCGTCCCGGCGGTTTCAACGCCTTCGAGCACAAGTTCGACGGCAAAATCAACTCGCGGGCTGACCTCGATGCGGCTCTTGCCGAGCTTTCGGCAGCAGCTTCGGGCAAGGTCCTGGACCGCAAAGCGACCGAGTCTTTCGCGGCTCGGCGCCAGGGCGGCTATATCGGTGTCGGGGTCAGCCTCAAGGGGCTCGATCTGGTCGGCACCGATGGGATTTTGATTGAGAAAGTAATCCCCGACTCCACCGCCGCCGATGCCGGACTGCTCGATGGTGACCGGATCATGAAAGTCGAAGGTGTCGAGTTCTATCGGCGTTCCATCGACGACATGACTGCCGCCATCCAGGGACCGGAGCAGAGCAAGGTCACCCTGACCGTGCTGCGTGACGGCAAACTTCTGGACGTCGCCGTCAAGCGCGACCTCGATGAAAAAATCGGGGTGGAGCTTTCTCTAGATAAGCCCTACAGCGTATTTGACGTCCGCTGGCTCAACGACCATGGCCCCGCCGCCGCCGCCGGACTGAAAGAAGGTGATGTGGTCATCGCCATCGACGGCAAAGGGGCGCAGACCATGAACATCGACGAGGCGGTCGCCGCTATGCGCAAGCCCTACGCCGACATGGAGGTCAAGCTCGATGTCCTGCGCGAAGGCGAGCCGCTTCAAATCAGCTTCCGCACCGGTATCGTGCCGGACTGGTCCGCCTATATGTCCTTCTCCGGACAGGGAGGGGGTCCCAACGACAAGGACCTGTCCTACAACCGTTTCGAGATGGCGTTCACCGCTTTCGATTATGACGGCTATGGCGACCGACTGGGGCTTTTCTACCCTGAGTTCATTCAGGATTATCCGGGCGGTGTCATCGACCTGCGCGGCTCTTCCGGCTCGGACATCGGCATCGCCGTGCGCATGATCGCTACCTTCTCCGATGGTCCCGGCGAACTGCTGCGGGTCAAAGAGCGGGTGGCCGGCAAAGAGACGGTCACAGTCTATTCGAAGAACGCTGCCGGGCAGATTGAAAGACTGCGCGACGGCAAGGTCGAGACCGTGATGACCGACTTCGTGCCGGTCGTATACAAAGGCAAGCTGGTCGTTATCGTCGACTCCGGCACCGCGGGTACGGCAGAGTATGTCGTCCACGCCCTACAAGAATCCGGACGCGCCACGGTGGTGGGTTCTTCCACATCGGGACAGGCTTTCTTGAACAGGCACTATCAGCTCGATGCGGTCTCGTCCATGGTCTATCCTGCCCAGCAGTTGCTGGCGCCGGATGGCAAAACCATGACCGCTGTGACCCCGGATCGTGGTGTCGTCATCGGTGGCAACGCCGAGAACACCGCGCTCTACGAACTGACCGGCGAAAGCTGGTACAAGCAACCCGATACCATCTTCACTATCCTGTTGCTGGCTGCGATCAGCCTCTTCGGCCTGGTTCTCTTCGCCAGTCGGCGCAAGCCTGCGGGCAAGGGAGGCTCAGGTTCTGGCGCTCGCATGGAAGCCGTGGAAGACACCGAAGAGGTGAACCGGATGCGTCAGATGGCAGAGTCCGGCTGTGCCGACGGCGATTGCGAGTGTCCCCATGCCGCTGAATGCGACTGCGAAGACGGCGTCTGCTCTATCGATGAGCACCGCAAGAAATTGCAGAGCAAAGGCAAGTCGGGTGCTTCGCCCTCGAATGCCCAGAAAGCGTCGCGCTGGTGGCCTCTTGCCCTGGTGGCGTTGATGCTGTTCGGCATGTTCGTCGGTCTGCCGCTCTTGAATCGCCAGGTGAACGCACCGCCTGCCGGCGCCCACAGCAAGGTGACGGTGGAGTTCTTCACCGACGGCACCGCAGGGACGCTGAGTCAGAAAGCGGTCATCGAAGAGCTGTCCACGCAGTACAAGGGCGACATCGAATTCGTGATCGTCGACCTTTCGAAAACTCCGTCGGTTGCCGCCAAGAGCGTCAACGGCGGCGATATCCGTCAGCTGCCTGTCGTCATCGTCACCAAACAGTGGTTCGACGCCGGCGGCAAGCAGATCTCGATGCATTCGAGCACCCGGGGTAAAGTCCCCAAGCGAGAGCTGGTGCCGATGATCGAGCGTGCCGCCGAATCTATGCGAGACGGCTGGCCCGCCACGGATGTTACCCGGGTAACAACCCCTTAAGAAGTTGGGAAGGCGGCGACTATTTAAGAAGCCGCCTTTCTGAAGCACAACCATCTTACATTTGATAAGGAGTATCTGAGATGACCAATGAAACCGGAGATGGTGGCACCGACCACCAGAACCAGAGCCACTTCGACCAGGTAGCCGACTTGCTCCTGGCCAGGCTCGACTTCATTTCTGCAGAGGCCAACGAGGCTCAGCTCTTCTCTCTCTCGGGCATCATGAGCATGGTCGAGAAGCTCATGGAAGAGCGTGCCGGACTCGACGACGAGACCGGCGCCGATGTCGAGTTCGGCATCGTCAGCCAGGTTTGCTGTGTCGAAGACATGCGTGAGCAATTGAAGCTCTGCGGTGTCGCCGGCACGGTAGAAGATATGGGCGACCACTTCAAGGTCAGCCTTTTCGACATCACGGCAGGCGACGCCGACCGGTTGGTTTCCACCTGTCTCGACCATGTCGAGCAGGCGATTGGCAAGGGCAAGCTTCGCCCCGGCCACATCGACCAACGGACGCGATTCGCCCGGCGCAGCAAGCTTTGACCTAGTCAATTGCGGCTCATTAAACGATAGCTGATTCAGCTATCAGGTTTTACGAGGACCCCGACCGGCGGATAGTCAGACACTTCAGTCTGGCTGTCCCCGGTCGGCTCCCGGTGCCATTTCATGGTCCGATATCTTCAATTGTTCATTTTGATCCCCGGTCTATTCATACATATAGTATCCAAGTGGAGAGAGAGCCGAAATCAAAAGTTTTTTTAGTCTTTTGGGACTTTTTCTGGAGAAAAATTCAGAGGAGTATCAGTGAAAAATATCGTGAACAGCGAACTTAGACAGGGTAAAACCAGCCTTTGAGAGGGGAGAATGTGTTTGGATTGTTCTGTCCAGGCTGGTTTTACCCTGTTTGCCAGGCTCTGCGAAACTCATCTTGCCAGGGATGATTGGACGAAAACTTGAGCGAGATTCGTCGGACCGACTCGGTTACCAGAACTCCCACTTTAATTAGATGGAGACGGACGGTTTCGATGGTCGAATTTTTAAGCCCTGCTTTCATTTTCAGCTTCCAGAGAAGAATGTAGGCGAAGGTATGTAGCAGAAGACGAAGCTGATTTGCTTTGAATTCCTGGCAGCTAGTGCGATCACAACGCAGATAGTTTTTGAGATCTTTGATCCAGTTTTCGCATTGAGCCCGCTGGCAGTACTTTTCGTAAACCTTTGCCGGTCTATTCTTCTTCGAGTTGGTTACAACGTAGCGGATATCAGTTCCTTTGGAGGTTCGTTCAACTTTGCAAATGATTCTACGCTCGTGGGGCCACTCTTTTGCCTGGTATGGAAACTCTGTGTACTTGCGGATGTAGACTTGCTCGGCTTCGAAATTTTCTTGCATGCGTCCCTGTTCTTTCGTTTCGAACCGTGTGCGTTCCTCGTTCTGGCGCCATGTCAGAACGTTTTCAGGTTCAAGCTGAGAATACTCGTTGTACAGGTTCTCTACAGATTGAACAAAATTCTTCGATTTGCTTTTCAGGGAATTGTTTCCGGCAATGGCAATGTAGTAGGTGATGTGGTTTTGCTCGCAATAGTCGTAGATATCGGGAGCGGCAAATGCGGCGTCTGCAGTGAGTTCTATTCGAATTCCGGGCCAGCGTCTGCGAAGTTCCTCAACCACAGGCCCTAGCATTCGCAACGTCCCGTCGTACTTCCCGGCATTGCCTGCTCGCAGCAAAGCCGCCAGGGGAAAGCCATCTTCGGTAAAAATGAAAAGTGGCGTGTAGCATGCGGTTCCGTAGAACCCGTTGTAGAAAGATAGTTGCTGATAGCCATGGACTTCGTCGCAAGTTGTGTCGACGGATAGCTTCAAAACCTTTGGTCGTTTCTTTACCTGCTTGATGAATGTTGTGACTAACAATTTCTGCAAAGCTCCCAATCCAGCTTCGTCTACAGAGTTCTCCCAGCGGGAGAGGGTGGGTTGAGATGCCAGAGAGGCCTCATCGTTTGGCTTGATTCCGACCGATAGCTTGTGCATGCTGTCATTTTTGAGCCTGGCAGCATCGTTGCAATCTTCGTAGCCAGCAGCAATTCCGTAGATTCTCTGGCGCAGTAAATTTAGTATGGGGTGTCGTAGTAGATCTGGTCTTCTCCGGTCGCCAAAGCAATACTGAGCCATTTCTGTTAACTCTAGCTCCTGATCGGCATTTCGAAGAAGCAGCAATCCTCCGTCGCTTGAGATCTGCCCACCGTCAAAGTTTGCTCGAATTAACTTCCCCACCCCCAAATCCAGGGTCATTTGGCCTTGTTCTGTTGCGCCTGCTGTTTTACACTGTGTCAAATCAAAAGCCTCGTTCTTTGCTGATTTCTGGTGTGTGGTAACTTCAGATTTTGAGCCAAATGACAGGGCTTTTGTGCTTTTTGAAAATTAGATTAGTGTCACTCCCGTGAATAATTACGGGATCACATATCAACTATAAAGAGAAGTAGAAGAGAAAAGCTCAGGTTTCTGCGGTTCGCGGCTTCTTGGGATTGCCGCATATTGTTTTCATTAATACTGCCAGCCATGCCCGATGTCTCCTCAAAGCTGCCTATGTTCTGGCAACAAATTTGTTGCCGGGTAAACTTGATCGAGCCGCACAGCCGTATCCACAAACCGTGCACTGATAAGGCATTGCGAACATCGTTCAATGAGCGGACAAAGTTAAAATGGCAACAAAGAAGTTGCAACAGCATAGGCAGTTTTGACGAGAGAGTCCGCCATAAAAGCGATAATGGGTAGATACCTGATGCCGCTCTCTCCAGAAAGGGGGCAATTTCATCTTAAGCCTCTTAAGCCGGGATTAAGCCAGGCATGATAAGATCTAAAAACCAGTGCATCCAGCACCCACTTACTAAAAATCGGAATCCGGAGACGACACGCATTTGGCAAAGCCCGCCACATGGACTGACCTGCATGAAGCCGCTCGCAAGGCTTTGCTCAATCGCGCCTACGAAGAAGCCGAGGGTCTGCTTTTGCAGTGCTGCCAGGAAGCCGAGGCTGACGGTGGGACCGACCACAAAGAAATAGCCCAGATTCTAGAGCAGCTCGCCGAAGCCCAGTGGTACCAGAGCAAGCTGCGAGAGTCCGAACAGACCTGTGAACGGTTGCTAGAAACGGCGAAAGCCATGCGCGACCCAGTGGTCCGGGTCGTCTGTCTCTCTAACCTTGCCATCGTCAACCATACTCTCAATAACTGGAAAGAGGCAGAGGAGTTCTATCTAGAGACCCTGAAAGAGATTCGTATTCTTCTGGGACCGGATCACTCTTATGTGACCAAGTACCGAAGCTTCTATGCCGAAATGCTCAATCAGCAGAATCGCCAGGAAGAGGCAAAGGCTCTAGGAGTCCAGCCCCGTGAAGTGACCGAGTTCGACTGGCAGACCAGCAAAGTGGTATCGATGATTCAAGAACGGCTGGGAAATCCCGGGCTTTCTGCCACCGCGCTAAGCTCTCTGGTGGCGGTGGAGATGACCAGAGAAGAGTACGAGATGGTTTACCGCAGCAACTCTTTGCGGGCAAAACAGGCGGTGAGCGAGGGCGATTTGCTGCTTTCCGAGAAGCTCTGGGCGTTTAATCTGAAGCTGATAGAAAAATTCAAAGAACCCGATGAAAAGCTGATTACCGCCCTCGATAACATCGCCGGTATGCAGTATCAACAGGGTCGCCTGAAGCAATCTCTGGTTACCTTCGAAAAGGCTCTGACTCTAAAAAAGAAGTGCCTGGGCAAAGAAGACATCGCCGTGGCGCGAGCCATGCATTTTCTGGCCGGTGTCTATTACGAACTCAACGACACAGAGAAATCGATTTCGCATCTGCGGGCAAGCATCAAGATCTACGAGAAGGTGCTGGGTAAAGATCATGCCACCGTTGCCAGTGCGCTGCATAATCTGGGCACCATCCACCATGTCATCCACCAGTACGAACATGCAGAAAAAGCCTATAAAAAGGCGCTTGATATTAAGATGCGCAGCCTTGGTCCGGATAACGAAGAGACTGTGCGACTTACCAAAAGCTATGCCGAATTGCTGGCTAAAACCGGCCGGGCAGAAGAAGCGAAACGTCTTAACCCTGCCTTGAGTGGCTATATTACAGGCTCCTGGAAAGAAGGGGACGGTCCTCAATAGAGCCTGCTGGTTCTCTTGATTGGCTTGGTTGTGGTTGCGTTACTGAGACTGTGTTATTGCGGCTACTTTACTGGGGCTGCACCGATAGCTTCAGGAGATCTACTATATCTGGTCTTTTGCCGGCGATCTTAGAATCGGCTGCTGCCGCCCGCACCATTCTGACTACGTCCCACTCATAGACCTCGAACTCATGGGGCTCGCCAAGCTCAGTGAGAATCTCTGTTTTGCCGTCGGTGCGGGGCATCATCACCGTGATGCCCGAGCGGGGCACTCGAAATTTAGGGGTTACCAGCTCCATGCTGAAGTAGTATGCGGTGGCGCCGGGATAATGTTTGCTCCAGTTGGCTTTGTGATAGATCTCTAGATTGGCTATAGCTGGAGCCGCTTTCGATTCTTTGTCGAGATCAGCCAGTATGGCGGCGTTGCCTCCTGGCGGAGTGGGGCGCATGCTCCAGACCACGCTGGAGATAAAGCCTCCGCTATGGACTATGTTAAAGAAAGCGTGTTTAGTAGAGTCGGTTTGCAGGTTCTTGCCCCAACGAGCCGGTATTACTATATCGCGTCCTAAAACCGGGGCTTTGTGCGATAGTAACCGACCGGGCTCCACGAGCCCGTAGCCATGCCAGATTATCCCGACAAAGAATACTGCGGCCAGTGCATGAATCTGGCGATTAGAGATAAGGGGAGCCAGAAGAGCTGTTTCTGATTCCGATTCCGATTCGGGCTTCGGTTCTGATTCTAGCTCTGGCTCCGACACCGACTCTGGCTCTAGCTCTGGCTCTGGCTCCGACACCGACACCGACTCTAGCTCCAACTCTTGCTCTTGCTCCTGTTCTTCGACAGCTTCAGGCTCGATCGTATTTCTTGCTTCAATGCGCCGGATGGCTATTACCAGAAGATAGGTCAGTAATCCGAAGAAGAAGACACCGCAGTCTTTGAGAATTTCGCTGGAGCGCAGGAAGGCTTCATGAGAGGGCCAGAAATAGTTGAATACAAAGAACGACCCGGCAGCCACCGCTGACGCCACCACCCAGCGCAGGGCGCTGCGATGCTCTGCCCAGGCTAGTACGAAGCAGAATAGTAAAGCCGGGATCCAATAAGAGAGATAAATAGCAAGCACATTGGCATTAAGATTGAGCTCTATTACTGTCGGTAATAGAAGCGCTTTGACTTCGTTGGGCAAAGGCAGATCGACGCTGGTTTTTATAAAAGAGGAGAAGCCGCTGGTAAAGGCAAGAGTCGAGAAAATAATTGCCGAGGGCAGCCTGCCTGACTTTGCAGCATCTGTTTTTTTGAGAACATATTGAGTCACCAGCACCAGGGCGCCTGTGAACATAGCTGTTTTGAGGAAGAACCAGGACAGAGGAAACTGAAGCCAGGGCAAATTGGCCATGCCATATTCTGTCAGTAGAGTATTCTGGGTGCTGACCAGCTCATTGAGCTTGGTCGGGGACCAGCCACACAGAGCCAGTTTTTCAAGTACAGTGAAAGGCAGGGTCAGTACCGCGCCCAGGCAGAAGATACCGAATATGGTACTTAATTTAAGCGGCAATTCTTTGAATCTTCGGGTGGCAAAAACATAGAGAAAGTAAGGCAGACCGACATCGATTATGCCTCTGAACATGATCAAGAAAATCTTGTTCATGATGTTGAAGTCTTTGAGCGCGCTGCGGGCGTGGATCTCGCAGAGACAGAATAGAAGAATCGCTCCATATATAGGAAGTCGCCCCGCACTGGGAAAGAGCGGGCTGGTCTCGAGGCTCATTTTTAGCCCGACCCGGTGAAAGAGCCACAGCAACCATACAGAAAAGAAGCCCAGCAGTATAAAAGAATGGCTCGGTGTGCGGATAAACGAGAATTGCTGAAAGTTGTACTCGTATATTAGAAAGCCGGATAGTATGGTGAAATAGAGCAGCGAAGCCATGTTCTCGCTGTCGAGTCTGCGCTTTGCCGCCATCCACAGCATGGCCACCAGCTCTCCGGCAAAGACCCAGCGCATGGTTTTTGCTGTCTGGCTCCAGTCTGCTTTTGCCCAGAGCCATTCTTTTGACCAGGTATAAAGGTTGAAAAAGGGAGCGGTGACAAAGTCTATAATGGCTCTGTAACTGGAGTTGACGTCATAGACGCGGATAACCGATTCGCTCCATGTTACTACGGTGCCTAATACTATAATTAGAAATACTATAGGGGTAAATGCCTTGCCGGGCAGGCTTTCTTTTATCGCTTTGGCAAAGATCTTGCTGTTTTTGAGAAGCTTGAAAATAATGCCGATACCGATGAAATACCAGACAGGCCAGAGATAGCCATTGAATAGAGAGATGTTAGAGAGCAGATAACCGGCGAATTCTGACCAGCCTCCCCGGGCAACCAGGGTAATAAGAAAGACGGTGTTTAAGACTGAAAGCAGCCAGACTCTGTTGGACACATTGCTTTCTTCTGCTTTTTTAAATCTTGCTACGAAGCCCAGTAGTAAGCAAATGATAGCACCGTAAATAGGACCAAAAAGCACGGTATTGCCCATGTTTATGGCATGCAGTGGTGTGAGGGCAAGCACATAGATACCGGCGGGGAAACCTACTATGGCTGCAGATACTAAGCCTTTTAATATGTCTCTGGCGCCTGGCTTTGATAATGATCGCTCGGTGAGAAAGTGAGCGATGAAGGCACCCATAGGCAGCAGGATATTAAAAACCGACCGGCCGCCTAAAAGCGCTACCATACCAAAGCTTGTAGTATAGAGCACATTCAAGCACACAGATAACGGTCGATTCGATATGCCTGCCCCGGCAAGAGCCGCACCCCAGGCTACCGCCGTGCTCAAAAGCCAGAGGGCGACGCTCCAGTAAGCTGCCGAACCGGTCTCTCCGGAGAGCATGGTCATGGAGGCTTCTGGAAAGACTCCAGCCACCGCCAGCGGTGTCAATAAACAAAGCGCCATGGATAATATAAAAATGATCCGCAGAGAAGGTACTGTATGCGCTGGTAGCTTATCGAGCTCCAGCCGATCCGAGGCATAGTCTCGCCAGTAAAATCTCTGAAAGGCCTTGATCAGGGCCTCACCCCTGTCGGTCTCGGCAAAAGCTTTCCATCTTTTGGCGACTGTTGGATTTTTGCCGATTTTGGCAAATTGCTTACCTATATACTCCGCGACTATTCCCAGGACAGGAAAAAGCCCGACCACGAAATTTCCGAACTTTCTAAGCGTGCCAATAAATCCCCAGAAGTTCATTTTTTGTTAGCTCCGGCTAATGATCGGACCATAGCCTCCTGACGCGATTTTGAGTTGCCAGGGCTATGATTCATCACTCGATAACTTTCAAAGGGCATAGAGGGGATTCTGGTGGGAAGGGGCTGAAACGCCGCCAGGGTCAGGGATATGAGGATTCTGGCTGGTAAAACTCAGGCTCAGGCTAAATTCGGGGTCGAAAGTGGGAGAAATACGTTGGACATCGGGTGATGTCAAGAGTATTCTGTTTTCATAAGGAAGCCCGAATAGTCCGTGAATTGAGGTGAGGATATGGAATCCAATATTTTCACAACATTCGTCCATCTGTCCAGTGGTTTCGCGGCACTGTTGGCAGTGGTCATACTCTTGCTGCCGCTTCGGACCAAGTTCAACCACGTGCTTGTCTTTGACAAGAAGGTCGGACCCAGGTACTGGGGCAGGTATGAAGGGACCAGTGACATCGAGAACGTAGGAACGATCGAGGCCAAGGATCCTTTTTATACCGAAAAGTGCACCTTCGGCAGCGCCGGGTATGCCAGCGGAAGCAAAGGCCATATGTAATAAGAGGAGAACACTCGAAAATCACATTAGATCAGTAACCGTAAATTACACCAAAAGAAAGGAGTAAATCTTACCGGTATTACTTTGATAGGGCGTGCCAAGGAGGACGCCCTTTTCATTTGGGAAAATTATTGATAGGCACGGATGCCGTGGACCTTAAATGGTAGAAAGTCTGCTTCGCTCAGGTTGGCGGCGGCATTGAGATCGATGCGATTTAACTTTGGCAGCTTGCAGAGTAATTTCACTCCTTCAGGTGTGATTTTAGAGCCGCGCATATAGAGGACTTCGAGCTTTTTTAAGCTGAGCAGATTTTGAATATCGCTATCATCGAAGCCGTTAAAGTTGACCCTCAAACAGGTCAGACCGCTGAGTTGCCCCAGGGCTTTGCTCGAAACTTTCGTGCTGCTGATCGATAGATTGGTCAATTTGGGATGATCTTTGAAAGCGAGAATGCCGCGGTCGGTGATATTGTCGCAGCCGGTCAGGCTGAGCATTTGCAGGTTGGGAATGGCGACCAGTGGCATGAGACCTTTGTCGGAAATTTTTGTGGAATCCATATTGAGTTGATAGAGATCAACAGGTACTAGATATTTGAGGCTTTCGTCGGTGATTGTTACCAGTCCGTTCAGCTCTAGAGTATGGAGCCCTTTGATTTTTTGGATGTGTTTCAAGCCCTCGCCGGTTACTTCCGTATAGGAGAGATCCAGGGATTTAATCTCTTTTCCCGCCAGGGCTTCGATGGTTTTGTCCGTGACATCGCTATCCGATAGTTGCAGGTTGCCTTCTTTTATCCCTTCGACCCGACCAGCCAGGATATCTTCGTCAGTGATCCCTTCGGCGCCATCGAGGACGGTGCGGCCGAATTGTCGTACCACATCGACCGGCCTCCAGATTTTGTGCGGATCTGCATACGGCTTGCTCATGGCGATGCCGTCGGCTTTTTTCTCCGGATTATTTAAGCGGTTGTAGAGAAAAAAGGCTATTAATGAAGAGAACAGCACCATGCCGCCGAGGCTGGCAGCGCCCAGTTTTGATGAAAGAAAGCTGCGGGTGCGGTTGGCCATGCCCTTTTCAAAATCTGGGCCGGAAGCCGGTTCGACATGGAGGAACTCTTCTTCTATGCGAAAGATTGCTGCCTGTATCTCGGCGGTGTCGGCGAATCTTGCCTGGGGGTCTTTGGCCAGAGCGCGGTCGATAAGGAGCTGGAGCTGCTCGACTATGATCTTGCGGTTTTCTAAATTGCGGTTTTCTGGTTTGGGGTTCTCGGGTTTGGGGGATTCGTGTTTTGAGTTCTCGGGTTTTGAGGGATCTGGTTTGGAGGAATCTGGCTTGGAATCAGGCGCTTCGACGCTATCGGCGAAGAATTCGTCGTCTTCTAAATCGATGAAATCTAAGAGCGGGCGCGGCTTTTCGTTGACGTGCTTCTCTATTAAAGCAAGACTGGAATCTGCCTTGAAGGGCACAGTGCCGGTCAGACCTTGATAGAGCACACAACCCAGAGAATAGACATCAGACCGCGGCGTGGCTTTGCCGCCTTTGCCAATCTCTGGTGCCATATAGGCGGGGCTGCCGACTATTGCCTGACCTGTACTTTCGAAGCCTTCTTCGGTCGCCTCTTTTCTCATATGGGCGATGCCAAAATCTATGAGCTGCGCCTGCAGGCTGGAGACCCCGGCATTGTCCGTCACCGGGCAGAGCATAATATTGCTCGATTTTATGTCCCGGTGCAGGACTCCTTTTTCGTGGGCGTGGCTGAGCCCGCGGCATACCCCGCGAATAAGCTCCAGAAGCGTGGGGAGATCTAGCCTGTCTTCCTGACGCCGCCCGGCAAGCGCGTCTTGCAGGGTCTGACCGTTTAGAAAGTCCATGACCATATAGGGCTCGCCACTTTTGGTAACCCCGAAATCAAGAACGCTTACAATATTGGGATGGTTGAGCTTGCCCGCCGCCCGCGCCTCTTTCTGAAAGCGGACCAGTTTCTGGTCTTGCTGCAGTTCGGCAGGCAGCACTTTTATGGCGACGCTTTTGTCCAGCACGGTGTCCTCGGCGACGAAGACAAGACCCATGCCGCCCTGACCAAGCAGTACGGGGGAGCTGTATCTCCCCAGCAAATCCACCGGAAACTGGTCTTTTGTGCCTGACATTCTTCTGATTTTACTTCAGATGCAAGGCGATGACAGCTTCATGTCAATTTCGAATCTATTTCAAATCAATTTGTATTCTTTATCTGTTGGCTTTGACCCACAGCTCTTTGGGACCGCGCAGGGCGAAGGGCATGCGGATTTTGATATCTTCGGTTTTGAGGGCGATATTTGGTAGCCGCTCCAACAAGGTGCTGATGGCGACCTCGCCTTCTGCCTCTGCCAGAGAAGAACCCAGGCAGTGGTGGATGCCGTGACCGAAGGCGACATGCTTCTTGGTATCACGGGTGATATCGAATTTGTTCGGCTCTTCGTAGGCTTCGGGGTCTCTATTGGCGGCGCCCAGCATTAACACCAGCATGTCGTGCTCATCTATCTTCTTGCCGCGCAGCTCGGTCTTTTCGTGGGCGAGGCGACGGACGAGCTGCACCGGGCTCTCAAAGCGCAGGGTCTCGCCGATGGCCCCCTTCATCAGTTCGGGTTTCTCTTTGAGCAGGGCAAGTTGATCGGGGTGGCTGAGCAGACAGCGCACAGTGTTGCCTATTAGATTCACCGTGGTCTCGTGACCGGCGACCAGAATGAGGATGCAATTATTCAGGAGTTCGTCTTCGGTCAGCTTCTGACCGTCCTCTTCGGCGGCGACCAGGGCAGAGATGAGATCGTCTTTGGGCGACTTGCGGCGCTCGGCGACCAGGGGACGCAGATATTCGATTATTTCTTCGGTGGCCTTATTCGCCTTCATCATGTGGCTCATGCTGACCGCAGGTTCGAGGGTCTCGGTCATGGACGTGGACCATTTGTGGAACTTGTCCCGATCGGTGGCAGGCACCCCGAGCATCT
This sequence comes from Candidatus Obscuribacterales bacterium, assembly GCA_020634035.1. GTDB lineage: Bacteria > Cyanobacteriota > Vampirovibrionia > Obscuribacterales > Obscuribacteraceae > RI-106. The sequence goes on from JACKCM010000001.1 coordinate 1,003,552, forward strand.
CGGCGATGACCGTGACCGGTAGCGGGAAGGCATAGTCGGCGACCAGATCGAACTCTTCTTTGTCCTGAACCTGATCGAGCAAATAGTCGGCAATCTCTTTGATGTGGTCACGCATGCCGGCGACCATAGAGGGCGTGAAGGCTTTGTTCACAAGCGACCGCAGGCGGGTGTGATCGGGCGGGTCCATGTTGAGCATCCACTTCTTGCGGGACTCGGTCAGCTTGCGGACTGGCGGGATGAACTGAGCCAGGGGGTTGACCTGCTTCCAGCGTTGCAGCCCTTTTTCGTAGGTGAGAGTTTTCAGGATGCTGTAGACATCGTCGTAGCGGGTGACAATCCAGTATTTGCCGGTTTCGCTCCAGAGAACGGGGTCTTCCTGGCGCATTTTGTCGAGCGTAGGATACGGGTCCTGGAGGAACTCGGGGCTGAGGGGGCTCATGGGATCGGCTAGTTTGGTCGACTGTTTGGACACTGTTCTACTCCCGTCTGTTGGCTCAGATACACGAAACCTGGCTGATATATAGTCCGGATAGTGTAGCCGATGGGATGTGGTTCTGGGTTAAATGAGACGCCAGCTTGCCAAGGTCACCCATGTGGGTGAATAACGCGGTTTAAAGAGGACTGCTCGTGGTGATCGTTTTTGTGGATGTCATGGGATTGGGCACAGATATTTGATCTCTGTACCTATATATAGGTGGGATTTTTTGAAGATGGGGGTTTCTAAGTTCGCGCGTGTGGTGATAGCTGAACGAAGAAAAAGAGCTAGCTCTAAATCTGGTGGCAGGCCCCGAATATGGTGCCAACGAATTAGTCCTTTGTGTGTCACCCCGGGTTAACCCACATGGGTTATGAAAGCGGCAAAAATCGCACAGAAGTAATAGGCAGTAATCGGATTTTGGAAGCGGATGTGATCAATTTGTTTGGTGGGTGTAACAGGAACTACATATGGTGCGAAAATAATTTCGAGGGTTCGCGCAACTCTTGCTCTATCCTTTGCGCAGCCTGAGTGACTTCGGCATGGTTTTGATCTGTCAGCCCGCAAATAACTATGGATACGTGTTCTACGGCTGGTGATATTTCGGGCACTTATAAAGCGCTAGAGAGCGCTAGGTTTTCTTTTCTGTTTATATTCTCGCCGATATGGCTATGTAAAGCGTGATGATGCAAGGGGTTCGCAAGAGCAGATCGAATTGACGCGCCCTTTTGCTCTGCCACCATCTGTGAAGAACTGTTGATATCAGAAACATTTGCCGTAGAGCTAATTCTTCCGGCAAGGAACATATATAGAGAAGAGATTGATACGCCGGGGGGCGAGCTTATAAGTTCTGGTTACCACACACAAAACAGATAACTCAGGAGAGAACTCCAAAACCACCCGGCAATACTAATATGCCCGAAATATGCGAATTAACCAAGCCCTCAAAAGGGCGAGATTCGCTGTCCCCTGTTTGGGGAGGGGTGGCTAGTTATCTGTGGCAAAGAAAAAGAACTAGCTCTTCCTGCTTCGATCAAAACGTCGCAGGGAGCCAACCGAAAGTAAACTGAAATGAGCAAGAAGAAGAAGAGCAGTGCCCTGGCGGCGACTTCTGACCGGCTGTTCGGTATTGATGTCTCCCATCATCAGGGGGCCATCGACTGGGCGAAGGTGAAGGCAGCAGGGGTGAACTATTGCTTCATGAAGGCGAGCGAAGGCTCGACCTACAAAGACAGCCGCTTCGACTTCAACTGGAACCAGACGAAAGCGAACGGCATCATCCGTGGCGCCTATCACTTCTTCCGACCCAATGCCCCGGTCAGCCGCCAGGTGGACAATCTGGTAGCGAAGGTCGGCAAGCTGGAAGTCGGAGACCTGCCGCCGGTGCTGGACGCCGAGGTGCCCTCGAGCTGGACGAGATTCTCGGTCAGCAAGCGAGTGGGGATGATCGAAGAGTGGATGGTCGGCGTCGAGGAAGCGCTTGGGATTAAGCCCATTCTCTACCTGAGCCCGTCATTTGCCGACGATGTGCTGCGCAATGCCGCCGAGATGGAGAAATATATCTTGTGGCTGGCGCACTATACCTCTCGCTCCGAACCCCGGGTGCCGGCACCATGGTCGAAGTCATCGGGCTGGACCTTCTGGCAGTATTCGGAAAGTGGCAAGCTGGATGGTATTGGGACTAATACCGTCGACCTGAATCGCTTCAAGGGGTCTGTCGAAGACCTCATGAAACTGACTGTGCAGCCGCGTGGTGGCGATGGGTGCACCTGCCCTTGCACCTGTGGCAACACCACCAAGTAACTAGTCCTCCATTTCAAGAGAAACAGAGAACAACGCAGAGAGGAGGCAGCATGCCTTACTCTAAGAAACGAAAACAAGCATTCTTGATTGAGCTGCCACCAGAGGCAGCTCAAACCCTCCAGGAAGCCTCGGCATTTTCCGGAACGGTCAGAATAGGCCGACGTAAATTTGACGCGGTGAGCATCTTCCATGAGCCCTCTGAAGGTCTTCTATCTGGTGGCACATCATGGCTGGAGCTGATTCCGAAATCGGACTTCGAAGGGCGTAATCCCTGGGACTGGGCCCATGACCTCTGCACCGGATATCAAAAAGCGATGGCTCTATTAGACCCTGTGTATGTCGAGCCTGACATAGAGCAGAGCTGGCCTTATCTCAATCGACCTCCGATGGATGATGCTGCTGGCGATGTCGGCGATGAAGAATTCGCAGGTAGACCTACAGGTAAATCTGTATCCAGATTTGCAGCCGAAGCCTGCGTAGAGAACGGCCCGGATAAAGCCTGGCCCTATGGTGGCAGCTTCGCCTGGCATCTCGGTGACAAATACTCTCAGCTCAAGGCAGCCAGAGATGCGGTGATCGCGTCAGGCAACGGCAAAAGAGTGCGTATCACCATTCTTGATACCGGCTATGACAAGCGCCATCGGACGAAACCCGAGAACATCAACAACGATCTCGAATACAGCATCGTCGAGGGTGTGCCCGACGCAAGCGATCCTGGTAAGCGCGGCGTGCTCTATAACCCCGGGCATGGCACCGGCACCATCGGCATTCTGGCCGGGGCGAAGACCCAGGTTGTCGACGGCGAAGGGAAGGTGGTCTTCGACGACTATCTTGGCGCCGCACCAGAAGCAGAGATTATCCCGGTGCGTGTCGCCAACTCTGTGGTGCATCTTTGGACCAGCAGCCTCGCCAAAGGCATCGACTATGCCATCAGCTTCGCGGGCAAAGACGACCGAGCCAGCGATGTGGTTTCTATCAGCATGGGCGGTCTTCCCTCCAGGTTGTGGGCAGAAGCGGTAAACAGAGCGTATGCCGCCGGAGTGACCATCGTCGCTGCCGCAGGTAATAACTTCGGTGGCTTGCCGATGCGACATCTCGTATGGCCGGCGAGATTCTCGCGGGTGATTGCCGCCACAGGCATCACCGCCGACTTCAGCCCCTACGTCAAAAGCGGATTCAGCTTCAAGATGCAGGGCAACTATGGCCCCGATTCGGCTATGCGCACGGCGCTGGCTGCGTTCACTCCCAACATCCCCTGGGCAGAGCTCGGTTGTGCCGAAACCATCGACCTCGATGGTGCCGGCACTTCGTCGGCGACTCCGCAGATTGCGGGCGCTTCTGGATTGTGGTTGGCGGAGAATCTGGAGGAAGCAGGCGTTGGCTGGCAGAAAGTAGAAGCTGTCCGCAAGGCGCTCTTTGGCTCGGCAGATAAGACCGGGGCTGAGAGCAGCAAGTATTTCGGTCAGGGCGTCTTGAAAGCTGCCGATGCGCTTGCTCTGGCTGACAGCGATCTTATGGATGTTGAACATGCCGATGATGCTCCTGTCTCGGAGCTGCCGCCGGATGATATTACCTTTCCTCTGCTGCATCAGATGCCTGGCTTCTACGATTTGCACCCTGTCACCTGCAAGATGTACGAGGTGGAAGCTGCCCAGCTATATGCAAAAGAGCAGAAGCTGCAAGAGATGTATCCGGGTCTTTTCGAGGAGGCTCCTGTCGACGGCGATAAATGCCGAGAAGCTGCGCAGACTTTCTGTGACCTGCCGACAATCTCTCACAAGCTTCGGCAGTTTCTGATTTCTGCTCTGGCTGCTTGAAAGAGCCAGAGCCAATTTATCTCGATTGAAGGAGGGGGCGATTTTGCTCCCTCGAATTCTGCAACTCTCAACATGAGGAGATCTATCATGACCGACGAAAGAGATCGTCTGGAAGGAGAGACGGAGGCGGAACCGACCCCGGTGCCTACTCAGGCTGCCGAGCAAGACCCCGATCCTGCACCTGTTCCCACACCGACTCCAAATCCCGCTCCGAATTCTTCCACTGCTTCCTACTTCGAGAAAGTGGTGCGTTATATTCCTGCCACCCTGAACGCGGCATATATCGCCAGCCTCGGCTTGCTGGCAGAAGCCGCACCGAATCCTGCCTGGCTCTACTGGGCAGTGTTCCTCACTCTCTGGGCGCTTGTCCCCTTCTATGTCCTGTACATCCCCGGGCAGCTTTCGGACAAGAGTGTCAGCAAGCGCTTCTGCGTGATGGCAGGCGTCATCAGCTTTGCCGTCTGGGCCTATGCCGTCGACGGTGGACCAATTGCCGTCAGCTTTCCCGAGTACTACAAGCCGCTCTATGGCTCGCTTTTGCTCATTGTCACCACCCTCATTCTTCCAGTATTGGAAGTTGTGCTCAAGCAGCTCAGCTTCTTCAAACCTGAATCGGAGTAATTTCCTGTGAAAACCCGCATTACCAAACTGGCAGCTCTCGCTATGGGGCTGCTCTCCCTCTCGCTTCTCGGCGGCTGCGCCAGCATGACCAACCCAAGCCGTCTTCATGAGCTTCGCCCAGATAGCTCCTACGCCATCGACATGGACGCGACCCGTCGTGCCGCCTATGTCATCCGCAAAGACCAGCCCATCGGCATCTGTGCAGAGCCTGCACCGGATGTGTCGGTGGAGTTCGTCAGCAAGATCATGGCAGAGGTGCAGTCTCAGAAGGGCGGCATCGATGCCAAAGCTCAGGCAGAGCTGCAGAGCAAGGCGATTGAACTTGCCGGTCGCACCCAGACCGTGCTCTTTCTTCGAGAGTCGCTCTATCGGCTCTGCGAACAGAGCCTGAACGGCAACCTCGACTCGGAGCATGTCAAAGAGCTGTATTCGATTGCGCTGCAGACGGCGCTCAAGCTGGCAGAGAAAGATCTTCTGCAAGAGAAGAAAGAGATCATCCAGGGGCTCGATGACCCAGAGCTGCGTCGCATCTTCGAAGGCATCGTGAAATAGTTCGGCTCAAACGAGCTGAACTTAACTGACCTGAACTGAACACGCAAATCCAACTCAGACCAGAGTGAATCGAGAAGAGGAATCGAAGACCATGCAAATGAATCAATACGTCGGACTGAACCAGTGGGCCCAGGCAAAAGTCCTGGCTAAGAGGACAGCAGTGGAGACCGGAGAGCGTACTTTCGCCGACGGTTCTAAGGAGCCTTTCGAGCGGACGGTCGATGTGCCCGTTGCGCGGATTACCGCTGTTGGCAAAATCGAAGGCTATTTCGACGAGGTCGTTGCCGACCTGCGGCGCTTCGAGCTACCCAATGGTGAAGTCTATGAGGAGTTCATTGAAGCGGCCCCCTGCAATGGTGGTCCGATGTTCTATACCGCGCTGAAAGATGGCGAAGGTGTGGTCGTAGCCGAATCACTCTGGGGAGAATTCACTGGTTGCGCTATCGAGCCTCCCTTCGAGCAACCTGACTACCCTGATTGGACGCAGTTCTAGAGCGACTTTTTAATGGCTTAAATATATAAGCCAGGAGAGCTGAGAGGGCTAGCTTTGATCATGGTATAAGCTATAATATAATACTGCATACGGTGGCATAGCCGCGCCAGCGAAGCTGCAAATCAATGCAGTGCAAGGCATTAACAATTCGCTCAAATTTCGTGAATTGTATCGATGCGTCACCGGTGGCGGTATTGAATGTTTTCGTTTGCGGCTGCTCGCGCAAACTGCTGACAACAAATATTCCTTGAACCGGCCGCGAGCCGGTTTGTATAAGGAAGACCTATTTCAGAGACGCACCTGCACTCAAAGGAACTTCCAACCCGACCCGCAAAATCCAATCACAGCAATAAATCGAAAGAGATTCAGGCAACAGCAACCTACATATGGACTGCCTGAATTGCTGTGTTTAGAGGATCTAGAGGTGTCTGAGTTGGATCTATGTCCTTTGTATAGCCGGTTTGCGCAACTGGAAGAGACGTCGCCGCAATTCCTTTTATTGCGAATTCGGCGGCGCAGTCATTTATCGAAGAATTGCTGACCTCGTGTTTTTCCAAGCATTTGGATTTCCGCAGGGAATTTCGGGGGCTGAAACATAGAGGTCAGTATCAGACATGAACAAATGGAGCTATATATGAGCGACTCCGCAACCTATACATACGACACCCTCGGTCGCCTGAAGACCGTCACCTTTGCCAACGGTACCATCATCACCTACAACTATGATGCCATGGGCAACAGAACCTCGGTTGTGACCACCTGCGGCGGTGGCGGCTGCTGAGACAGCCAATAATATCTAAAAGTGTTTTTGCACTTGTGTATTTACTAGTGCTGGCCATTGCACGCAACTTTTGCGTGTTTCGAAAAATTGAAACAAAGGAGCCAATCTATGGCACAAAGAACACCCAAACCGACTCAACCACAGAGTCGGCAAGCAGGCTACAAAGCCCTGGAAAAACAAACTCCAGTGAGTCCTTCAGTCGCTAGACAGCGTATTGAGAACCGCAAACTGCCGGATCAGGTCTATGATCCGAAGAAGAATCAGCCCCGCGCTTCGAAAGGACAGTTTGCCGGACCTATTCTTGCTGCTACAGGCGGTTTTGCAAACAACACTAATTCAGGCACGATTAGCATCACTGAACTAGCTCGTGCTCTGAAGAACGATGTTGACCAGATTTTCAAATTTGTCTATGACAATATTGAATTCATTCCTACATACGGCAGCCAGAAGGGTGGGCTGGGTTGCTTAATTGATGGGATGGGCAACGCTTTCGACCAGGCAGAACTTATGGTTGAGCTTCTGCGGGAAGCAGGTTATACCGCCAGTTATCAGCTCGGCGAATTGGAATTGATTGAGGCTGATGCTCATGCATTGTTCGGCACGGACACCACAATTTGGGCGGTTGCAAATTTGTTGGCAGCTGGCGGGATTCCCAACTCAGCCAACTGGGTCTGGCCCAACTGGTTTATTCGGTTCACTCATTGTTGGGTGAAAGTTGATATTGGTGGTACCGACTATCACTTCGACCCGGCGTTGAAGAGCTATTCTGCTGTTGCCGGCATGAATATGGATACGGCGCTCAGCTACAGCACAGCCACTTTTATGAGCAATGCGACTAGTGGTGCCACTCTAACTTCTGACTATGTTCAGAATATCAATCGTTCGAACATCAGAGACGATCTGGATGAAATGACTGACAATCTGATCAGTTACATTCAGACCAACGATCCAGATGCGACAATGGACAATGTTATCGGTGGACGTACTATTGATCCACAAACTAGTACAGTTCGAGATACCGCACACCCCGACCTTCAGTCTAGCACTACTCCGACTACTTGGAGCACGGATATCCCGAATGCTTATAAGGCAACGTTGAATGTTGCTTATGACACTATTGATGAAACCTTCTACTCGAAGGACATCCATGGAAAGCGCCTGACGCTGTTCTTTAATGGAAGCCGGGAAGCAGAACTTCGTCTCGATGGTACTCTGATTGACACCAGCAGCGCTCAAGGTATTGGCACCTGGAACTCAGTATGGCTAGAAGTTGTTCACCCCTATCCAACCACTGCAAAAGACGAAGGTCACTGGCAGACAGTCTGGGCTGAGAAGCCCTATCTCATCTGTCAGGCATGGGGCAATGCCGGACCAAAGATGGCAGCTATTCACAAAGCCAGTTCTGAACAGAACAGTTTTGATGGCGGTGCTGCTGCTGATGAGGATGTGCTTGGTGAAGCAATGGCGTCAATCTTTCACACCTGGAACACGAAGAAGAGCTGGGCATGCGATGTTTTCAACCGGTTCACTGATTGCCGAACTGTTCTTCATCACCAAACTGGCCTTGTTGGATACTATGATACGCCTTTGATGGACCTCGGTGGAATCATCTGGGCAAGTGGTGCGCTCGACAATGACTGGAATAATGTTGATACTAATGACACTGCGCTTGCGATGCACGGTATTTCTTTTGAAGAAGAAGTCATCAAAAGTACGACTGGTGTATCGAATGGTGTGTGCACGACTCCTTTGATTGATGTTGCCAACTCAAATGGTGACAAAATCTACGATGCGAGTTCGTCGAACTGGGTAGGTACGGTAGAGCCGGCACTTACCAACTACAGCACCGGTGAGAAGAACAACATAAAGAGCTGGTGGATTGATGCAGGCTGGCGAGTTGCCCTTCCAGAAGATGGCGATCTTGAAATTGATGACTGGGATGGATTTGGCTACTATGCGATTAGCCCATGGTATGGTGCAATCGGTATTATTCAAGGTGGCTTGAAAGGTGTTACTGGTGCTTCCGCAAGAACTATTGCACTAGTTAATGAATCTGTGAAAGGATATTCTATCCAAGGGTCTTCCGTGCTGAGTTATCCCTACATTAGTGTTGGCAACAAAGTTGTTTGGGGTAATGATCCAGTTGACCTCCGAAATGGCAACTTCGTTTATGCAAATATTGATATCAATGTTGGCAGTCAGTCATATCCCTATAGTCTTGAATTTGAGCGCTTCTACAACTCCGGCAATCGCTTGAAGGATATTTCTGTTGGACTTGGCTGGGATCACAACCACAACATTCGCCTGACAAAGAGCATGGGAAGTCTGCTTGGTCTTTCATATCGTAATCCGATTCAAGGTGCTGCTGGTCTGGTTGAAATGTATGTTACGACGGAACTCTATCGTGACTTGACCAAGCCGATGGACAAGTGGGTAACTATTGCTATCGCCAACAAATGGCTTAATGACCAGCTTGATCAGGCTGACGGAAATGTAACAGTTCACTTCGGCACCGGAAGTGCCACTTTCGTCAAACTGCCCGATGGGTCATTCGTTGCCCCTGTCGGTGGTAATGGTGTCCTGGTGGAAAGCTCTGGTGACTACACTCTCACTTCTTCAGAAGGTATTGAATACAACTTCAACTCTGATGGTCAGATTACGACTATCGAGTATCCGGAAGGTGTCACGATTACATACACTTACGCAAGCGGAAAGCTTAGCACCGTAAGCAACGGTATGGGCAGAACTCTGACCTTTACCTTCACTGGTGACCGAATCACGAGTGTCGCTGATGGTACCGGTCGTAGCATCAGCCTGTCTTATGATGTAGACGGCAACCTGGAAACATTCACTGATGCTGCCAGTGAAGATACGAATTACGAATATGGTGAACCTGGTCTTATGACCAAGATTTTCCGGCCTGCAAATCCGACGGATCCGATTGTCACAAACACTTATGACTCTCTGGGTCGAGTGAAAGAACAGAAAGATGCCTACAACAACGTCTGGAAGTACTATCTGTCAGCATCTCGTGCTGAAGAGGAAGCTCCTAACGGAGACAAGAAGATTTTGGATTTCGGTCCAAACAGTGATGTACTTGCTGATGGATCGACTGAAACAGAGTTTGATGGCTTAGGCAGAGTTTCTAAGGTTACTAGCGCCAATGGCGATAGTATGGAATACACCTACGATTCTATGAATCGGGTGATTTCAGTTTTGGCTAAGCCAAAATTAGGTTCTGGCCTCTCCAATGTTCAGAATGATTTTACATACGATACCAACACAGGTAAGTTGAAAACGGCTGAGAATGGAAAAGGTGAGACTACTACTTATAATTATAACTCGACCACCGGCACTCTCACTTCTGTTGTAAGTCCTCAGGTCGGAGGTATCTCTCCCACTGTTTCGCACACTTACAATAGCAGGGGTCAAATTCTGACCACTACCGATGAAGAAGGTATGGTAACCAAATTCAACTACGACTCCACTACCGAAAAGTTAACATCTGTTGTGGTTGATGAAGGCATGGGGAAAAAGAACCTTACTACTTCATTTACATACAATAGCCGTGGTGATGTGATTTCTGTGACTGATCCCATCGGTAATACTACTTCAATGGAATATGATGCTATGCGGAGGTTGACGAAAGTAACTACTGATTCTCCTTTTACTTATGAGACAAAGTTTACATATGATGAGAATGGAAATCGGATTAAAACAGAGCGTGAAACCGGTGATGGTACTACACCATGGCAAGTACAAGAAGCAACCTACTACATTGATGATCTTCTGAAAGACATCACTGATCACAACAGTAACCAGACTGATTTTGAATACGATACTCTGCGTCGCCGATGGAAGGTGACAGATGCGGAATCAAGGCTTACCAAAGTGGAGTATGATTCTGACGGCAGGATTTGGAAAATTACAGATCCATCAAATACGGTAGCTGAAACGAGAACTTACACAAGTAGCGGCAAAATATCTACTGTTAAGGATTCTTCGAATAATACTACCTCGTACACTTATGATGATTTTGATAGGTTGAAGAAAGTTACTTTCCCTGATTCGACCTATGAAGAGTTCACCTTCGACGACAATGGCAATGTTCTTACGAAGCGAACTCGATCTGGAAACACTATTACATTTACATATGACGAGCTTGATCGTATCAAGACTAGGACTCCGCAAGGACAGCCAACAGTCACGTATACTCTAGATAAAAGAGGACTTTTGAAGAAAGTCGGAAAACCCGTAGTATCAGGAGATCCGTCAAGTGGTGATTTTGAGTATACATACGATTCTGCTGGTCGCCTAATACAGGAAGAATATCCGGATGGTAAAGAGGTATCATATGAATTTGACGACAATGGAAACATCACTAAGCTTACTTACCCTGATGGTTACTATGTCAATTATGAATATGATGAGTTGAATCGCCTTACAGATATTAAGCTAAATGGCTCGACTAGTTCATCTTTGGTGTTTGGCTATGATGCTCTATCTAGAAGAACTTCGTTGACCTATGAAAATGGAGTTGTTACGGAATACAATTATGACTGGATCAATGATTTAGAACAACTGATTCAAACATTTGACTCTTCGAGCGTGACTTTCGACTATTCCTATAACAGCGTGCATGAAATCACGAGTCAAGAGGTAGACGACAGCTCTTTTCTGTGGCACCCTGCAACTGCTGGCACAACCAGTTATGGCACGGCTAACAGCTTGAATCAGTATCCTACAGTTGGAAGTGATAGTTACTCATACAGCGATAATGGATGTTTGACTGATGATGGGACCTGGGATTTTACTTACGATACAGAGAACCATCTAGTTGAAGCAGACGATGGAAGCACAACGGTAAGTTTCCTGTATGATCCAAAGCACAGACAAGCTCAAAAAACTGTAGGATCAAATAAATCCAGATACATTTACTCTGGAGTGAATTTGATTGCAGAATATGATGGCTCCGGGAATCTTCAAAAGAAGTATATCTTTGGACCTAATTTCGATGAGGTACTGATCGAACTTGATAGCAGTATGGTCTGTCCCCCAATAGATAGACAGAAAATTTTCTACGATACCTCGACCGGGGACCAATATTCTTTTTCCACCTCCTCTGGTGTTTTATAACCTAATTTGCTGTGAAGTCTTTTCCTGTTGTAGAAGACTTCTATGTAATCGAAGATAGAGAGCCGAACTTCGCCAGCAGAAAGTTTTCTGGTGTCATCGATCTCAGTCTTCATAATTCCGAAAAACGATTCGGCGACAGCATTGTCAAAACAGTCACCTTTCCTGCCCATGCTCTGCCGGAGCTTGTTCCTCCAGAGCATCCGCCGGAATTCAGAACTTGCGTACTGACTCCCTCGATCAGAGTGAACCAATGGTCGCACTCCAGGCCGTCTGTCGATAGCGGATTGAAGTGCCTCGCAGACCAGCTTTGATGCCAGGCTGGGAGACATCGACCAACCGACGACTGCCCGTGAATAAAGATCAATCCACACGCAAAGATAGAGCCACCCGGATCCAGTTCGCAAATAAGTTATATCGCTGACCCAGACTCTGTCCGGTTCGGCAACGTTGAATCGCCTCTGAAGGCGGTCTTCTGAAGCTGGATACGAGTGTTTACTGTTCGTGGTTTTCTTGAACTTTTTGACCTTTTTGCACCGGATATTGTGGTCTCTCATCAGGCGCTCGACCCTTTTGTGATTCACATGGAATCCTCTGTCCTTCAGCTCTTCGGTTACCCGGATGATGCCGTAGGTGTAGCGCGATTCCTTCATCACATCCCTGATCTCAGCTACCAGAAGAATGTCTGAAGCATCTGAGTCATCTCGATTTCGCCAGGCGTAATAGCCCTGGGTTCGAACACCCAGGACTCTACACATGGTGCTGATTCTGAATTCTTTCCGGTGTTCGTGAATCCATTCGTATCTTACTCTTGGAGTTGCGCGAAGAATTTTGCTGCCTTTTTTAGAATCTCGGCTTCCTCCTGGAGCCGAGCGAGATCCTTTTTCAGTCGTTTGTTCTCTTCTAAGAGGTTCACACCGTTAACGGTGGCAGATGACTGTTTTCTTGAGTTTCGGACCCAGGTCTGGACCTGCCATGCTGGAAGACCTAGCTCCCGGGCCACCTGGGCTGCACTCTTTCCGCCCTCAACAAGCCTGACCGCGCTATCCTTGAACTCTTGGTTGAATTTCTTCTTCTTATTTTGCTCCATGGGAGCCTCCTTTCTCATGACATGATATCAGGAGGCGTCGTAGAATTTTAAGTGTCAACTTTCAGGGGGATGGACCAGTAATAATCCAACCTACTTGCATCACGACAAAACTGGTTCGATTGTTGCAACGTCAGATACAAATGGAGACATGATCAATAGTTACGCATATTCTCCATGGGGAGCTTGTAATAATCTGAGTGGTACCACTTTTGGGTTTACAGGACAAAGATATGATCACGAGACAGGACTTTACTATTACAAGAACCGGTACTATTCGCCAGAAATTGGAAGGTTCCTCCAACCGGATCCTACTCAATACAGTGATGGTCTCAATGTATATGCGTATGTTGGCAACAATCCTTTGAATAATAGCGATCCGAATGGTCTTGCTGCTACCGGAAATTCTGGTTATTATGCAACAAGTTTCGAACATAGCACTTCAATATCTAGTGCCAACAAATCAACGGCTTATTGGGGCAACTCAAATGGAATGGCAGGATTTGTTTACTGGCCAGGAACTTGTGGATGCAGTCCGAACAACCCCGGTAGCAATAGTTTGGCAGGTTATGACGGAGAGGTGCTAGCGATAGTCGATGGCGACGAACTTGATGCGAGGAAACCCAAAAGACGGAGACAGGGCAGAAATACTCGTCCTAAGAAGTACAAAGACTATACAATATATGACTTCATGGCAAGAGTAGCGATTGAAATGGTGCTCTGTACAGAAGGATGGGCTAAAAACAAAGAGGATTGCCTTGACTGTGTCGATGACCGAATTGATTGGTGGAAAGAAACAAACAAGGGATGGAAAATCGGCAAAGGATTTAATGAGTATCTTGAAATGATGCGACAACTTTGGAAACAGAGGTGTCGGGAAAAATATCCCCTGCAGGTTCTTGGTAACGTAGGTAATGGGGCAGCTGAAGCTCATCGAAGATTCTTGCAATTTGCAGGAATAATCTAACCATTATCAATCCTATCTAAGTAAATATGATTTTCACACCAGGGTAGACTGCTACCCTGGTGTTACTTACTTATTTCTACTTCCAATTAGATCGACCAAAGTAATCCTGAAAATATCACTTACAAGAAAGAACATTAGCTATAATAGCTTTTTTGTTTTTCTTCCCATCTGTGTCCGAGAAGTACAATCTATCAATAACATTATTTAGTTCTTTCATTGATATGTTTTTTTGAGTTTCGAGTTTTCTTTCATTTTTAGAAATTTGCTCAAACTCGATAATGTTTTTCATAGAAGTTTTTCGTGTTGTTGCAGTAAACTTGTTGTTAAGACCAATAGTTACGCTGGTGGTTAAAATAAAGCCTTTATTCTTTTCAAATTTCAAAATAAAAAATCCATTTTCTCCTTTGAGAGAGCCCATTTGAAAACCGTCAATAATTTCAGCTGATTTCTCACATGCCTCGGGAAGCTTTTCTAAAAACTCAGTTGTTATCAAATTTCCTAAATCCTCTTTAGCTTCAGTAGGTAATGCAGACAAAAATATGCTGCTAACCAATATTAGTATTAAATATATTCGCAAAGTCAATTTTATTAAACCAGATGAACAAGTTCTATTATCATAGTAAAAATTCTCTTCAATAACAACGTGCCTTTTCGGTGAAGTTTAAAAATGTCGGACATTGAAAATCAGGATTTCCGGGAACCATTTTCACTTTACCAGAACCTTTTTAGGCAGTGTTACCATTATCTGGCAAATTACCGACACCAGGAATAGTACCATAAGAAGAATTGGCTGCCAGATTTCAGGCCAGCAGTTAAGGTGTAATTTGCTCCCCAAAAATTGTGACATAATACGGTTCGCAAGAAGGGAGTTAACGGAACGTGTCAACTCCCTTTGGGCAGTTTTCAGAAAAGTCTGGTGTAAGTTTACTATTCGAAAATGGCGAGATCGAAGGGCTGAGGATACCCCAAAAAGCGCTGCGCGCCTGTTACAAATAAAAAAGCACCCATTACATGGGCGATTTCGAATTTGCAGATTGAAATGCAATTCAGATTACGAGACAGGTACCTCGGAAGGACAGATAGTAATGGTATCGATATCAGTGGCAAGTGAATCTCCCATCTTTCTTGTGTCCCAATCTATTCATACATATAGTATCCAAGTGGCAGGAAGCTCGATAGGCCTTCCCAGATTTGGTAGACACGGTTTTGGACAGAGGATGCTCCTGAGGTAAAATCACAAAGGAGAAAACCATGTCAAACAAAAAGAGCAAGAAGTATACGTATGCATTCAAGGAAGAGGCAGTCAGGTTAACCGGTCTGCCAGGAAAGAGTGCCGCCTCGGTAGCGAGAGAGCTGGGTGTCCCTGCATGGAAGCTTCGCAACTGGATCAAAGAGTCAAACGAGAAACTAGGAAGAAGCTGGGAAATGGACGAAGTCCTGAAACTACAGAAGGAAATCAAAGAGCTCAAAGAAGAGAACGAGATTTGGCCGCGGCGTACTTTGCAAGGACCCTGCCGTAAGGTACGCCTTCATTGATGAAGAGCGGCAAAAACACGCAATCAAAATACTCCGGCGAGCGCGTCCGTTATTTTTGCGTCTTGCCGAATTCGACAGGTTTATCGTGCAATTTCCGCCAGTAGGACTTGAGTATTATGATGGTCATGTCTCTTCAATCAGTGACACCATTCCGATGAAAGTATCTAAACAAGGGCGTGTTCTCGTTTAAGCCCCAAGTATTTCTCAGCGCCATTCCAAGACCGGGCCACCCGAACGAAGCAGCGTCTTTCTCTTCTGTATTCTTGAACTTTTCGACAGTACCGGGATCGAGCATCTCAGAAAGCGCTTCGAAGCAGTCATCCAAAATTTCTAGTACCTTTTGATTCTTCCACGGATTTCCTTTGACGCCTCCAACCAGAACACTATCGGTGGTACTAAAGTCCACAGGAATGAAAACTACCGAATCTGTCTCCATTGCGGTTACAACAAGATTTTTGCCGTCAGGCGTCCAGTTAAGAACACTCCCTTCTTCAATCTGCTTCGAGCCCAGATAATGGCCCGACTCAGCATCGCAAACAGCCACCATATTGTTGGTATCCTGCATCATCAAATACGGTGATGTTGTCAGATGAAAATGGATTGCCCAGCAGCAGTTTGCCGTTGGGCGACCATTCAACATTAGACAGTCGTTGCGGCAGGGTCGCCAGCAGTTCGTAGGTGCGCGAATCTACAATAATCGATTGCTGATATTCTTGGTTAGACAACATTACGGGACTAGTTCTTTTGGTGGCGGCGAGATTTGTGGGAAGCATTTGGCTGCTGAACCCTTTTACGAACTTGCCGTAGACCCTGGTGAGCTTGCCGTCTTTGTCTATTATGGGAGGAGCGGGCCAATTGACCGCAACTTTCTTGCCGTCGGGTGAAAACTCGGGAAACCACGTCCACTGGTCGGGGGGTCTAACTTCTATTTTTGTTGTCTCGGAGGAGCTAGCTCCTGCGAAGCAAAGAGTTGTTATGACGGTAATGAGAGCAAGCATCCATTTGGCGGAGCGCGGCTTGTGGGCGGTTGGATTCATCTGGGGCTCTTTATACTCCGGGAGACTTCGTAAGTAGATCATAGCCTATGTTTTTCTACTAAAATGACTCTCGACACGGCAGGGAATCGTTTGATGAAAGCTAAGTTTGAAAATCTGGACTTGATTGATCTGGAAGCTGCGGCTAGACAGTTGGTTGATGACGGCAAATTGAGCGATGCCAAAGAGTGTTATTTGGAATTGCTCGATAGGCATCCTGACTGGGAAGCGGGATTGGCAGAGTATGAACTGGGTCTGGTACACGAGGAGCTGGGCGAATACTGCGAGGCGTTGCGAAGATACGAATCGGCGATTGCCAGGCGACCTTTTTATGCTTCTTCCTTTCCGAGACTAGCATGAATCAAATGTAGTACCATTTCAAGTATCTCTGTCGCTTCGATCCTGACACTGAATCCCGGGCTCAATTTATCTAACTCATTATTGGCACAGAGGGCTCGCTGCCGGCGAGACGGAATTGGAAGAGCTTTGCCGGACCGATGGCAACAAGTTAAAGCCTAGCCTGACGGATACGGGGAAATATTGGGAATATTACCATTGCTAGTAAGCAGCGACCTGTTCTATATTTTTTGAGAGTAGATCAAAACTGGTGTTACCAAATGCAGAAAGTGATAGCCCTCGTTTTCGTAATCTGCTTTTTGGGTCAGTCTATTTTTTTGCTTGCTTCATATTTTGACTGTTTCGAACGAGAAAAACTCTATAGTGCCGGTTTGGATGCTTACCTTAAAGAGGACTATCATAGTGCGGTGAACCTTTACACAAAGGCACTACGAGAAAACAGATTTACCGGTAAAAAAGATGAATTGTATGCCAAAACAGAGTGTTGTCTGGGCGAAACTTATTACGCTGTCAGACTCTACAATAAGGCTGAACCATTAATTCGGGACGCAATGTTGATCCAACTAGGATTGAAAGGAAATTTGGATCATAATACGGTCTGGTATAGATCCTCCTTGGTAAATTGTTTGGATGCTCAACATCGATATGCTGCAGCTGATTTATTGCTCGAAGAAGAAGTAAGCATAAGGAGGACACTTGACCCGAAAGGCCCTGGAACAGCATTTAGATTATGTGCCATGGGAGGAAGATACCTAACACATAGAAGATTCGCTAAAGCTGCAAAACTTTTTGAAGAAGCGCTAGCTTTTGGTTGTGTTCGCGAAAAACGCGAACTCTCTAAATCCATTCAGGATCACTTATCGTATTGCCGGTCTGCCTCCCAAATGTAGTGATTTTCTAAAACAGAATTTCGTATTCTCTTCAATCGAGGGAGCATACAGGCTATCTTTGTTAGCTCCCCAAAAGTTCCCCCATGGCTTCGCAGCTAAAACTGTAAAACAAATGGCTTGGGCCTCCCCGGATTTGGTAGACACGGTTTTGGACAGAGGATGCTCCTGAAGTAAAATCACAAAGGAGAAAACCATGTCAAACAGAAAGAGCAAGAAGTACACTCAAGGAGGAGGCAGTCAGGTTAGCTAGTCTGCCAGGAACGAGTGCCGCCTCGGTAGCGAGAGAGCTGGGTGCCCATGCATTGAAGCTTCGCAACTGGATCAAAGTGGTCTGTCCCCCAATAGATAGACAGAAAAATTTCTACGATACCTCGCTTTTGCTATGATTACATCAAGTTCGAGAAGAAGGGAGTTGAGAATGTGACATACGATCTCGCTATTTTTAATCCAGAAACAAGCCCAAAAGAACCTACAGAATTCAAGAACTGGTATTTAAAACAGGGTGAGTGGACTGAGCCTCATGACTATGATGATCCATCAGTATGCACCAAAGCTATGCGTGCCTGGTATCTAGAAATGACTAACTCTTTTCCTGATTTGAATACTGTCGATGACTCAGTGACTGCCACAGAAGATTTTGATCTGCGGCAGTATATGGCAGACTATTCAATTGGTTCTCAAATAATTTACGTTGCATTTCAATGGTCAAAACAGAAGGAGGCGTACGATTCTTGCCTTAAGTTAGCAAAGAAGCATGGAGTAGTATTCTTTGATGTAAGTGCTGAAATTGCAGGAGTCTACTTTCCAACAAACGACGGAGATCTAGTAAAAACCTTTAGTATTGAATGGTAAAGTTCTTAGGAAAGTCTAAAGTTAATCAGATAGAAGCGCTTAGCGAAAGAACCAAACATGATAAAAAAGCTTTTCGAGTACCCTTCAAATCATTGTACTCGTCCGGTGAACCACATCTAGCATCAAAAAGAGTTCTGTAGCATTCTCTAAACCCTGGTGAACTTGCCGTCTTTGTCAATTGTGGGAGAAGCTGGCCAATTGACCGCTTGGCGGAGCGCGGCTTGTGGGCAGTTGGATTCATCGTGGGCTCTTTATACTCTGGGAGACTTCGTAAGTTGATCATAGCCGAAGGTGCGCGAACGCATGTGTGGTTTTGCCTAGTGGTTCTGGCTTTTGTGATCCCTGTGATAGGCTTGCCAGGCAAGACAATAGAGCGCGTTTTGCCAGTAGTATGTCACCTCATCAGACTTCGGCTCTTGCGACAATTCCCTCAGGTGTTTGATATTCCATTTAAGAGCCCCATGTGCAAAGAACGAGCCGGTCATGCCCTTGTGCCGTCTGAGCTTGATAATTTCTTGTCCCTCCTGAATATCTCGTTCCGCCACCTGACCAACTACAGACTCCAGGTCGGTTTGATAGCCGACCATCTCGATAGAGGGATAGCCGTTTTGAAAGGCGAAAACCTCTACGTCTTCGGTGCTGATGACTTTGCCGAATGGAATATCGCGAATCGCAAAGACTGCCTGGTATTTCTCTGGGGCGGAATGGAGGTATCGGTAGCAGAAGAGCGCGTTGGCGCAGAGTGCCAGAATGATCAAAATAGCTGGTTGCTTCATCTGCTGTCCTCAATCTGATACCACGATCTCTCTTTCGGCGAGAGCATGGCAAATGGTGTCTTCAAGCCTAGATCGAAGGGACCACTTGTTTCAATGAATCACAGGACAGTTTGAAAAGTGTTGGTGGTGCGCGGGGTGTTGAGGTGTGCGCACCACTGTTTGATTCTGTCGGAGCTGTTGTCTAGCTCTCTATCATTATCGGCGTCCATTCCATGCAGGTTATATTGTCTTTCAATCCAGGTAATGCATTCTTCCTTGTTGGAACTGACATTTGATGGATCAAAAAGCATTACATCAAAAGACATTGGCGGAATTCTCTGACTGGAGACCAGACTATTGTACAGGTGCACCTGATAGATGCTAGATGTGGTTCAACGGAGGGGGCTCTAAAACACGCAACGTCCGCCCGGATTTACAAGCGAATCACCTACCCGTAGAAGATTTGCTTCACTATCTAATTTGTACGTTACATGATAGTCGATAGGTTCTGATCCGAGTCGCTCGATTTTGATTAGGATAGCGTCTGTTTTTTCTCCGTTGTATTCTACCGTCGCATCTGCTACAAAAGCCACTCCTACGAATTCTCCACTTTCTGCTTGGATACAGAAAATGCGCTGCAACATTCTCATACTTTCAGTTGCTTCAGGAACTTCTTCCAATGAGTCGCATGCGTAGATGTATCTTATCTCGCCATTTGCGTGTTGAGCTACTCCAAAAGGCTGAAAGGAGCCGAGATCCTTTAGAGTTTCAGCAGCTAATTTAAACGCAGCATTAACTATAGGATCTTCAAAAATTTCCGACATAGAGGCGGTTGGATTCATTGGTGACTCATTAAACTCTGGGAGACCTCATAAGTCGATCATAGCCGATGTTTATCGGCTTTTGGTGATGTGTTCTAAGCATACCTCGGGAAGTATGGCGAGAGATTGAATTTGACCCTGATCAATGAGTCGGAGGTTGCGTTTAGGCAAATGTACGTGATCACGAAGCGCTCACGCGCCAAAACGGATCATCTGGAGTTAGCAAGCTTTATATCGATTCGAAATGCTCCATGATTTTGGAATCTTATCTATCGTTCTTGGGATTGTAGGTTCTCGCGCACTTTTTGAGCTTTAAGGCTTCCTGCTCCTGGATGGTTGTAGGCGGCTTATCGATGCCGACGCCGCAAATATGCATATCTCTTGGGCCTTCACAAATTCCCAATTCGACAGGCTGCTTTAGCGTCCCATCTTCAGCGCGCCCACCGCGATGGTCTGGAATATTCTTTGCCAGGTGCCAATGTTTGTCTACGGGCAGATCGCAATCTACTCTGAAGGCAACGCATTGGTGATTTTTGAATTTTAGCTCGAGTTCGATGGGCTCCCATTTTGATTTGCTCCAACCGAAGAATAGAAACTTGAGCAGATTCCTTCTCTTCTCTGCCGGGGTCCAGTGGCTGAGCATATCGTCGAAGGTGTGATACTTTAGTTCGCTGCAACACTGCCTGGGATACAAGAGCGGGTAGAGCGCCGGTGTTTTCTCTTTGTCAATCAGAAGAAGTGCCATTTGTCCATTTACAGAGTTTGTTAGGACAAAGCCGGTTGTTTGCCCATCTCCGCCGTAGAAGTAGCTTGGAGGAACGGGCAGGTTCCTGCTGTCCTGTCCATTGTGCGAAGCTCTGAGCTTACTTTTGCTGGGGCTGGAAGTATCGGCGGCAAGGCTAGGGTCAGACGTTTTAGCGGCTACGGAGCCGGGTACCAAGAAGAATGTCGCCAGTAGTAATAATAGTGTCAGAATCATCACTGCTATTAAACCATGAGGCAGCCGATTCTACGGACTATTATGTTACCTATGAGCTGGACGGCCGGAAAGTAACTATAGGCGAAGTCATTTCGGAGCCATGGCATCCAAGGAGCATCTATCGAATTTTCGATCTTTAAGCGAATGGGCACCGGTGTAGTCTCTCTATCGATCGGCTACCCAAGCTGCACCAGCACGTAGTAGATCGGGATCCAGATTGCTGGTACACCCTTTTGCAGAGTGCTAGCTAGTCCCACCAAAGCGTAATCCGGCTACCTTTTCTAAGTTGCTCTTCTAGTTCTATTTTCCAATCGGAATACATATGCAAGTCAGGACAAAACTTGCCCATGTCAGCAACTAACTTTTTCAGTTGCTCTGCTTTTCGAATTGGATTGAACTTGATTATTATTGCATCGTGGGTGGCTCCAAGCAGAGTCACTCTATGTTCTTTCTTCCATGTTTTCAATTTCCTGATAATCGTCGAGTTGAAAACATGCGCTTCGCCTCCTGTGGTATTTCTGGCTTTTACAAAATCTTCGTCAGTCACCGCTATTGATACTATAGCCTTCGGTTTCTTCCCGTATGGACAATAATACAAGAATGCACTGTATCCCTTGGGCAGGATCTCTCGCAACGTGTCTATCTTTTGCTCAATGTCAATTTCAACATCTAAGCCCTCTACAATCACTGGATTGAATCCTGGTTTGATTTTGTTCTCAGTTAGCAATCCAAATCGAGTTAGAGGATCGGTTTCTAATGGATTGCATTGCTCTAGTTGAATAGCCCTTTTGTAGACTCTTCCGATTTTGCTTACTTTGTTAATTAAGGCTGGTTCAAATCCTAAATCTTGAATGCTTTTTCTCTTTCGCTTAATTCGCTTGGGCTCGCCAAACCAAGTAGTGTCCATTACCTTTGAAAGAAACTTCTTTACACAGCTAGTACAAGTAGGAAGAGTTCCCGGCTGATAAGGTCTGTCAAGAGCTTTGCCACATTCGTGACACTTCAAATCTCCCATTCTAGAATTCTCCATGACCCGGCAGCCAAAATAATTGTACCTGTACATGAAACAATTTGATCTGTTGGTACCATTACAAAAATCGCTTAGAGCTAAGGCTGGTAAGATGTTGGAGCAATACTTTGACTCTAGCGAGAAATACAGGTATTGCTCTAATATACCTGTTGTCTATCAAGATTATTCTTCGTTTCCGCTTCGATTTATGTTCATGAATAGAATACTACAAGCTGTCGTTGCATTGCTTCTGTCCACAGGACTAGCTCTGATTTGTGGCTCGATTGCTGCTGCATCTTCGAGCGACCTGTTTTGGATTGCAGGTTCGATGGACGTGAGCAAAAAGGCTTCTCTTTGTATGCGAAAGGGAAAGCTGTTAGTAGTGCAAAGTCAAAGGCCATTTTTGACTAAAGTTGACATCAGGCGGAAGAAATTGTCGCCGTATCGTTTTCCATATGACCTGGTGCCGATACTTCTGCGCGCGACCAGCGACGGAAGACTTTATTTTGTAGCCAGTGCCGAAGGGAAGAATGCTATCTATTTCGAAGATGCCCATGGTCTGAAGGCT
The DNA here is from genome assembly GCA_020634035.1 of Candidatus Obscuribacterales bacterium. Taxonomy (GTDB): domain Bacteria; phylum Cyanobacteriota; class Vampirovibrionia; order Obscuribacterales; family Obscuribacteraceae; genus RI-106. The sequence goes on from JACKCM010000001.1 coordinate 1,026,082, forward strand.
GTTCCACTACCTGAATCAATTACACGAGAGCAGCTCGGCAGTCTCAAATTGTCTGTAAATAGATATGGAGTGTGTTTCTGCAAGTCAAATGACCTTTACATTCGCGACGAAGATAAGTGGCTCAAGGTAGAGATCCCGCTTGTTAAGAGGGGAGGGGCACCGCATGTGATGCTAATGGGCAAAGACGACATATTTTTCGGATACCATTTTGGCGAGCGGGGAGGGGCTCTGGTAAGTTTCAATAAAAGCAAGAAGGAGTTTTTCAAAACCGAGCAGGTGCCTCGCGTTACGGTAATGGCTTTAGACAATTCAGGTAGACTTTGGTTTGCCACCAGCAGTACGTTTTTGCTGGAATCGGGCAGCTGCGTGCGCATGTATCATAATGGGAAGCTTTTGCTAATGGCTGACAATCATAGTGAAAGCAGGCGAAGTGGAGCTACTGAGCTTACATCGTCAGACAACTGGGACTTTCCGCCAACAGAGTTTACTGCTCTGGCATTCGATAAGGCTAATGAGATTTATCTGGGAACGTCTGGCGAAGGCGTGTTTAAGTCGGTATCAGGAAAGTTCAAACAAGTATCAGAAGGTCCATATTATGGCTCGGCAGGAAAGTTCTACGTGTCCGACGTTCTTCCTCTCAAACAGAATGTGCTTATGTTGATTCCTGGGAAGGGCGTTTATTGTCAAAAGGTCGAGGACTGAAGTGTATCCTTCTGACTGGTCTGTAGAGCTTGTTTCTCACACCACAGGATTCCTTTTGGGGTGTCTTCCTGTTCTTGTAAGCGTGGCTTCGTTAGGGTAATATTCAACGCTGCGAATGTATTCCTGGAGAAATTTCATGCTTGCGGCTCCTCTGAATGAGAATCTATCGGATTTGATTGACAAGCATGGACTGCAGGAATATAAGGAAAGAATTTTTGCGATGGCAAAAGACACTTTCGTGGTGCAAACTCAAAAGAGTTTATCTGATTTTGGGCTGAACTCAAGGGGTGGAGGGTTGCCCAGTCTTCCGCCAGGTGCGAATTGGCCGAGGAACAAAGAGGGTGAACCTCTTTCTTTTATTTGTCAGTTCAATTTAACTGAGATTTCTCACGACTTCGATATCGACCTGCTTCCTAAGACCGGCATGCTCAGCTTCTTTGTCGATACAGAGGACTATGTTTGGGGGTGGGAGAGCGACAATTTATTGTCCTGGAGAGTCTATTTTTCTGAAGATGAGAAGCTGTGCGAGCCGATTCCTTTTCCCGATGACATGCCGGATTACCTTAGGACAGAGCCGAAAGATATAACTTTGCTCCACAGTTTTTGTTTGCCTGACAGGTATGATTTGAATTGCTTAGATCAAGAAGTTGCCCGACACGATGGTTATTTTAAGCTGTTGTGGGATATAGCCACCTTTAAGAGTCGACTGATGGGTTATCCTGGTATTCAGCTAGAGGAAGATGTAGTAATGGAATTTTGTAAAAGCTTGTTAGAAGCAAATTCTAGTGCCGCTTCCCAAACGGGTGAGAAACAAGCACTAGATTGGACAATGTTATTTCAGCTCGATACGGAGAGTGATATAGGTTTCGAATGCCTTGGTAGCACACTCTATTTTTTGATTAGGAAAGAGCATCTAGAAGCGAGTGATTTTTCTGAAGTCTATCTTCTCGTACAGACGAGCACTTGAAGCACTTTAGTAATCAAGTTAGTTTAGTTGGGGTCAGTACACTTTATCCTGGTCGTTTATTGCTTTTGTGTTGGTCGACAAAAGAGGATTGCTTGAGAAAACTATCTGGTGCCAGGCGCCACTCAAATGAGCATAAAACAAATTAGGAATTAGTAATCCAATCAGCAGAACTGGAAGTGAGAGTGAGGTCAAGACAATCATTACAATCGCTCTGGCTTTTGGCATGGGAGCGGAAGATATCGACCAGATAATCAAAAAAATCGGCGGCACGATCATCGAGATGCTAATGGCTAGCATCGCCCACCAATTGGTCGATGAACAAAATTGCCATAGAAATCCCACGAATACAAAACCCGATACGAGCAAAAGTAAAAGCTTCTTGAACTCAATCTTTGCAGCCAGCTTGAATAGATGAATAAACACAAACGGCCAGGTAAGCTGTAACAGGAAATAGTAAGCAAGAAACCAGAGAGAACCGTCGTAATTCATAGGGATGCACCAGGTCGAAGAATTCATGACGATGAAGGATGGTTCTATCATATACGCAATCGAACTGAGAAGAAAGAACAGGGATTCGGAGAGCATCACATGTAGAAGACAAATTTATCGAATTTTAGACCTTTAAGCGATGGCGCCACGGTTGTTGGTGCTCTGAATCGGCTACCCAAAATGCACCAGCAAATTTTATCCGTGGCTTTTAGAATGAGCACCGAAACTAGTGGCGGGAAAAATCTGCCTTGTCACTGAGTCGATTGGAGTTCTTCGAAAGTGCAGTCGTCATCCATGTAATGATAGCCAACAATACTCACGAATAAGTCTACAGGTACTTCAAAAAGATTGTTGCCTTCAGCTAAATTTTTGCGCTCCATTTCTTTTACGCTTTCAGGAGGTTCGCCTTCGAATTCAAGACCGCTATTTTGCCATGAAGAGGAGTCCTTTTTTACTGACCAGATAGTCTTTCCTTTTTCAAACTTCGTTGCTGTGGATGCCATGACATGCTCTTCGAACTCCAGGTAGTAAACAGCATTTAGAAACGAAAGGCGCTTGATGTTCTGAAGGCTTTCATCGTCGTCAAAACAGCTTCCAAAGTGGACTAAGTACCAGTCATGCAAGTAACCCCCACCTATTTTTCTAAAATCGGTAAGTTCACAGCCGGTCTTTTCTAAGTGCAAGTTATCGAGAACTACTGACTCTTGCAATTTTGCAGCGACGTAGGTTCCACTTGTGCTCATTGAGAGCTCCTTTATTGATCATGCAGCGCTTGAAGCTATACTCGATTCCATTTTGTGATTTGTAGTTGGCTATTGGGGTTTCCATATCTAAATTGGGAATTAATTGTACACTTACACTCAGCAGGAATCGTCGTCGGGTGATGAGAAATTGGAATTAAGCATTCAGCGATGCACATATAGCAGTTATGGTTCAAGTGACTATCTGGATCTGGTAAAGCACATTCTGGATCTCGGCGATTTGTCTTGTGGTTCAGCCATCCGATGCATCGAGGTGCAGGTCAACTTCAAGTCGAGAGAGCACGTATTGCTCATGTATGACGAAAAGAACAATCGGTGCAAAGAGAATCCCGATTATACGCTGCGGCGTCGCAGGAAGACCCTGGAGATCATCTATTTGAGTATGGTATCAACATCTGAGGAGGAGATAGCTTACGTTCGCGGGCGGCCTCTAGATGCAGAGAAGTTCAACGAGCTTTGTTATGAGTTGCGAGATTACCTGGCTCGTATAGAAGATTATCTGAAGCCGGGTGTGGACTTTCAGCAGAGCGCGTTATTGCAGTATGTGGACGAGAAGTTTTCTATTCTGCCGCTTAACGATGCCGATTTGAATGCGATGTTCGAAGAGTACGAAGCGGAGAAGGCGCGTCAGCCGGGGCGCGGTAGTGTCGAGGGGGCGCCGGATTATTGGGACACGAGTGTTCTGGACGACCCGGGGGATTCCGACGGTTCGAGCCTTTCCTTGGAGGATGTGCGCTGGGCTTATGGCGATAAGAAGTTCGAGGACTTTGACGAGTTCGTTAAGGCGTTGACTCTGTATAGCTGGGAGTTCTCGGATGGCGAGGGTCCAATATGCGACTTTGAGCTGTTTGGTGGCAACAGGGTGCGTGTGCAGTTTTATGGCTTGGGCGAAGGCGAGAAGCGCTGCTCTGATAAGGAGGTTGAGCTGGTGGGACCTGGCGAGAAGCTGTCGTTTCTGGAGTTTATGTTCATAACCAACAACGAGCTTTTCGAGTATCTGGAAGGGACGGATCACATTTTTTATGAAGGATTCGAGGAGCTGGGGGATGTGGACGGGGTGCCGGTGATTCGGCTTATCCAGGGGTCTTAGGGGTGCTTTGTAGCAAGCGAGGCGCTGTTTAGGAATTGCCGATTCTTGTAAGATATCGGTCGAGAGGAGCCGGGAGGGGCGTCACTGTGGTAAAGCAAAGTACGGACTATAAACTGGTTGAGCGTCTTGCCGATCACTGGCTGAGAAAGACTTATCTTGTTCATCTTGATGAAGATAAGGGAAACGAGATAGTGTATCTGACATTTGCTCTGAAGAATGCAGCAAAAATTGGAAATATAGACAATAGCGACTTCAAAATGATCATTGAAGGGATTTGGAAGCTGGAGACCGAGGGCGCTGAGCCAGTCACCGATACAAATGCGTTGGTAGAGCTTATTGGTGGTCAGGTTCAGTCGCTGCGGATAAGCGGTGCTCAGACTATAATTATGTTTTCGAGTCCAAGAGTCGTTGCGCTGACTATTGAAGAGAGAGAGCATATTGGTTGGGATGATTGGAGTATAGGATGGTCTATGTATCCGACCCAGACAGTTATGTGGCTGCAGGGCGGCGCAGGGGGTGATTACGCTGTTCTGGTTGAGGATAAATTCACTAAGTTGTTAGACTAGTGGAGGTTCGTGCTACTCATGAGATTCTCAATGGCGTCTACTTTGTTGGTCGGCTTCGAGATAAGTTGTAAGATGCATGAGAAGTTGCTGTGGAGCGCGTGTTCCTATTCGGGGAGTCGCATGAAAATTATGCAGACAAGAAGATTACTCCTTTTGATAGTTGGATTTCTTGTCTCTTTTGGAGCTCTGGCGGCTAATTGCGAAGAACCGAAAGTTACTAGAGAACTAGTCGAAAAGAGCCATCTAATTTATTCTGTTGAATTCGTTAAATTCAAAAAGCGGAAGCGTCAGCCGAGAAAAGGCGACTGCGAGGTAGCATTGTGCAGACCTCTTGATACGTTCAAAGGGATAGAATTCCCCGGGCAATTTGTTCCAATTGAATATTCGCTCAGAGACGGAGATAGGCATCAGGACAAAAAGATGGTGACTCCGGCTAAAGGAACAAAGTGGTTGATTTTCATTCCTAAGCCAGCTCTTGCCGAAAGTGGTGCGTATCAAACGTACATGGGAGCAAGAGGAAGAGTAGAATTTAACGATGACACTTTTTCTCGGCTAGTGGAGCTTCTCAACGAAAGTAAGCCGGAAGGAAAGTAGTATTGGGTGTCGTGCGAATCGTTCGGTCAAGGCTCTTGAGGTTCCTGCGCATTTTTTAGAGAGCTGCTCACATCCTCGGCTGAGTGGAAAAAACATTTTAGCGACGGTATTGGGTAGTGACTGAATGCGTTTCAAGATTTGGTTCTAAATAGGGGACAACCTGGTATTGCGAGCGGTACTAAAAATCTTGTGGATAAAGATAAAACATGTATATGCCCAAGAAACTAGATAATAGAGCAGGTAGAGAAAACAGGATTGTTAGAATCACAATAGTCGCCTTGGCTTTCGTTTTGGGGACGTACCGTACTGACCAAACAATCAAAAAAGTCGGCGGTACTAAAAATGAGATGATCACTGTTAGCGTAGCCCATGAATAGGTGGATGAGCAAAAATGCCATAAAATGCCTAAGAATACAAAACCAGATATGAGAAATAGTATCAGTTTCTTGAACTCAGTCTTTAGAGCCAGCTTGAATAAATGAATGAACAAAAGCGGCCAGGTAAGCTGCAATAGCAGATAGTAAGCTAGATACCAGAGAGAACCGCTGTAATGCATAAAGATGTTCTAGGTCGAAGTACTCATGGGGATGAAGGATGGTTCTATCATATACGCTATCGGGCCTAGAAGAAAGAACTGGGCTTAGAAGATCATCACATGTAGAAGACAAATAAAACTCTCGCGTAAATATGTTCTGCTGGAATAAAGCTCATGATGTTGCTGCCCCTGTTTATGGAGCCCGCAGCCATTTTTCTGTTGTCGCCAACCACAAAGTAATGGTTCGCCGGGACCTCAAGTGATTCAAAATTTGCCAACGCAAAGCCTATCTTATCTGCCTTTGCGAGGGTCGCATGTTGAATAATCTCATGCTGTACTTTTTGTTTTGTATTCCAGGGCTCGTCAATCAATTTGTCATCAATATAAAAGTGCCCGTCCTTGACAGAAATCATCTCTCCAGGCAGCCCAACGATGCGCTTCACTACTCCACGATAGCGTCCAGGCAGTTCTGGTGCTTTCCTCAGGAAACAGACTATGGTTCCACGTTTGTATTGAGTTTTCCTATATTTTGAGACACTCTCGCTTAGTATGAAATCGTTGTTTTTGATTGTCGGTAACATGGAATCGCCTGAGACTTTTGATACTCTCATTATTGGCTGAAGCAGGGTCGTCACAATTCTGTAGAAGGCTAAAATGTACAAAGCCTGAAACGACACAGCTGGTGCATTTGGCAAATAGACTTCTGCGATGTACAACAAGGCTACAACAAAACCCAGGCTGATACTTAGAAGGAACAGGTAATACGGTGTTGTATATGGTGACCGGGAGGCGTCAGAAAGTGGAAAGGTGGCTAGTGTTGTTTCTGATTTCATATCTCAATAATAGTATTTCAGGCTGGTTGATAATTCAACTTCCGCTTTTGGGGGTCCCTGTTAGCGTTGTGGGAATTTCACCATTCCCCGGATGACAGTGTCTGGCTATGCTTGAGGGATGAAAGCTATACTCCGGACCATTTTGCAAACTGTAGTCGCCATCTTCTCGGCGTTTTGTTTGATGCAGGTTTTATGTGTATGGCCTATTCGCTGGTGTTTTTTTGCATCCGATTCTTGCTCTTTCCTGACCTTCGCGATTTTATTTGGGTTGCCTGCCTTCCAATTCCTGTTTTCTTCGAGGTCATCGCAGGTTCTGGTATCCAGAATTACTCTCCTTTGTGCTTCTGTCGGCTTTCTATCCGGCTTTTTCGCTTATTCGGGCTTAATTAGTTCTTTGGTAACGTGTGTTTCAATCTCTGTTCTATATTTGCAATTCGCTCGACTATTGATTGGACTTTGCCGCCACGGAAAAGGTCTGACATTGCGCTTAGTAGCGCGGTACTCACAGTAAGAAACCTCGCTGTTCCCTTCCGTCGTCCAGGCGCCGTAGAAAATAGACTTAGAGTACCAGGGGTCGGTTTGCGGTTAAAATAATACTTCCCGAGGAGTCGCTTTGTTTTCAGGGGGGAAGCATGTCGAATATTGATGAGTTCATGCAAGAGAAGCTAACTCTAAAGGACTTTGATCGTTTTTTTGACATTTACAGTGAGTACCTAGATTTGTACGATGCCGGCATGGACCCTGAGGCGATACTGCCCCGGATTATGACCGAGTTCGAGGACGATTTTACCGATGAATTCGACCGACTGCCTACGCATCTTGGGCTGTTGGCGGCAATGTATGATATCGGGGTCGATACTACCGCAATCGGGAAAGAGGTCAAAGCTATCTTTGCGGAGATATCCAAGGACAAAGGTTTCTGCGGCGAGCCGAAGAAGAATTATGCAGATGCCATAAAGCTATTGCGCAAGCCTAACCCAAGCCCCCGACCCCGATTGGCAAGGGTCTATAGATTGGCTGCATTCGATTGTGGCGACTGCTTGTCGTTGCAGTTCTCCGATGGTTCATACGGTGCTGCATTGGTCGTGGGGCGCGAGGATGAAATCGGGGTCAATTTGATAGTGCCTTTGCGGTACAGGAGTTTTGAGAAGCCCACCCAGGAGGTGTTTGAGAACAGGGATTATATAGTCCTTCCTAGAAGCCTGCCTGATGGAACCTCCTATGAAAGGAAGCCGTATGTTTGGTATAACGCTCAGACATTTCCTGAGGTGCAGGAGCGGGTTGAGCTGGTTTGCATTATTGAGATAACTGCAGAAGACTTCGTGGATCACGGTAGGTTTGCTGGAGACTGGAATTCTCTCTGGATGTATGTTGAAGAAGCGCTACCCAGCGCCAGTCAATAGCTGCATCTCACCAGTTCTGGATGTCGGAAAGGAGCTAGCTCCTGAAAGCGATATAAATAGGCTAAAATTCCTCGATGGTCTCAATCTTCTGCAGTGGTTGTCTTTCTATGGGATACATGTCAAGGGTATTGGTTGCAAGCTCTGAGGAGATTGATGAGTGCTGGGAGACGGCATTTGATGGTCCTCTTGACGAATTTGACGTTGCTAACATTTTTAGCCAAGAGACTTTGGCATCTTTATTAGTCGTAGTGATAAGACCTAAAAAGCTGACCGCAAAGCAGCTCCTCAAAAAGGTAGAAATTATATCGGTCTACGATCCAGCGGTTGGATTAGTTAGAGTACCTCAAGAAGTTGTCGACGCTTTGGCCGAATTGGAAACTAAAAGGTTATTTTCTCTAGCAGAGTCCTGGAAAGAAGAAGATCAATTTTTATACGATGCGGGTGAAGGTGTTACGGCGGAGCATCTAGAGATAATACTTCGTGCCATGCGTAAGGCGTCCAAGAAAGCGAAGCGCTCTGGCAAGGAAGTATATATCTGCTCTATCCCGTAACGCGATAGTTCGGCAAGCGCATGCGGCCGGGAATTTGGGTCAGAATGGTAGGCAGCAATCCGCCAGAGAGATAATTTGTACAGGTGAAAAGAGAGCGATAGAGATGGGGTTAGCATTAGAAGTAGGGATGTTGGCCGGCATGGTCGAGTATCAAGATGAAGAGTGTGCCCAATGGTTCAATGAAGAGATGGCGAGACTGAATTCTTTTCTTCTTTCTTTCGGATTAAAAGAGCACAAAGAGCCGGAAGCATGCGAAGTTTTTTCTTGTTCGATGCGGGGATATTCAGGCCTTCACTACCTGAGGAGATTAGCGGCTCATGTGAACCTACGCAATGAGCTACCAGGCTCTGGTGATGATGATTCATCTGATGATCCTGTTCTTCGAGAATACTACCGAATCGTTGAGAAAGGCAGTGATGATGAGCAGAGCAAGCTCAAATTCGATCATCTTATTCTGCACAGTGATAGTGAAGGATATTACCTGCCTCAGGATTTTGAGGTGCCGCTAATTCCGCCGGAGAGCCTGAAAGTAGCTGGTGACATTGTTGGGTCCTCTCTTAGACTTCTACGTGAATGTGAGGCTCTGGCCGGATACTTGAAATTGCCATTGAGCCGCGAACCGGTATCGATGGCGGATTGGAGTGTACTCGACCAAGAAGTTGTCGATGTCGAAGCCGAATACGTAGTCGAAAAATTCATCTGGCGACGTTTGTATCTTGCCGCAAAATATTCTGTTCAGAGCGGTGCTGCTATTGTTTTTTGCTAAGCACTAGATGGCGCCATAGGTGATGGCGAAGGCGAAACTCCGTGCTCAAATGTGGGTGCGACTTGAGGCGTTGTTATTAATGTCGCATGTCACTATGACAACGTCCCCCAGCCATCATATTCACAGTTGAATTCGGAAGCGATCTCTGTGAGCTCAAGCCCGATTTCATCCGCCTTGTCCGGGGCGCATAGTTTTGAGCAAGTAAGCATATAGTCCTCTTCCTCCAGGTCTTCTTCAAGATCTGACTCGGATTCGTCTATTTCGTATCCTAAGCCAGTCAGCTTCTCAGCTAACTTTTGAATCGAGTTTTGATCCGGACCATAAATGCAGAAATCTATCTTTGCCGGTTCGCTAATGTTCACCCCTCTGCTTTTCAGGTATTCAAGAAGGGGATCGCCATTGGTGACAGGTTCATCGTTGTTGTTCATTGGTGAGCGATTTCTCCAATTGTAATAGGTGGATTTCTTTTGGTAAGGTCAGGCAGAGTATTAACGGGTAGCTATTATTCCACATTGTAAGAAGGGTGGACTGTTCTTTCGCAGCCCGCCGATAATGTAAAATGTTGTTTTTGAGAAGTAGAGAGTGGCTTATGGATTGAATGGTACTATCTAGGGTGTTAGCAGCGAAGGAGTTCATCTGATGCGGTGGAATTTTGCTGACTCGACTTTGCGGTGGGAAGAGAGCAGAAAGACTCGATTTATTGAGTTGATGGACCTTTTCTGGGTGGAGTTCGGCAAAGTCTCTGAGAGAATTTATAGGGACTTTAATGCGCAGGACTACTCCTTTCTAGTCACCTGGTTCAATCGCAGAATGAGCAGGTTTAACGTCGAGTTATTCTGGACTATCTCACGGTGCGACGACAAGAAGCTGTTTTTGATAATAACTGCAAGTGGGGTCGGAGAAAACCGTCCGATTGTAGAAACTTTTGTCTCTCGCGCCCCAGACTTTCCTGATTGGATTGTCCAATCTTACAAACCTCCTTTGGTTCGGGAGTGTAGCAAAATTGAAGACAATCGAATCTCCGGCGACTGGTCTGATCTGAAATTCAGCCTGCAAAAGTGTGATGACAATGTCATCGAGGTTAGTCTGTATTCGAATAATTTTCATGGAATCAATCTTGACGAAGATGTCGATAATGCAATTGTCCTGGGAGAGATTTTGCTTGGCGAAGAAAACCTCGATAAATGGATAGGTGCTTTTGGTGCCATTTCTTTGACCCAACAGTCTGGCGCCAGCGGTGAAGAACTAAGTAAAGCGGAGTTCGCAGACAAGCTCCACGCCGAGTTTGAGAGCCTGAAAGATTCAATTCGCAACACTCTCCCCAGAGTGCCTTACCACGAATTGGAATTCGAGCAAAGTTTGTCCACTTTGAGTCTTGAGCACGTCAATGATGCGAGTAGAACATCCTGCGAGTCTTATTTGCCTCATATTATTGAGTCAGTCATGCAGCGCTTTATCTTTCATTCCTGCAGGTTCTCGAATTTTGATGAATTGTTTTGCTACCTGAAATTTCAGTGTGAGGTCACTGAGAGCAGTGAAACCTTCTTGCCTTCAATTCGAAAAGAACTGGATGCCAGGCTGGTCGACGCTAAGGCGGGTAGATGTTTTGGATATGGTGCGGGAAGAGAATACTTCTTTTTAGACCTTGTTTTGAGCGACATAGAGCGCGCCAGAGAAGTGATATCATCTCTCGCTGAAGAGTACAACTTTAGCCGGTCTAGCTGGATAAAGTTCTTTGACCGGTATTATATGTGCGAGTGGGTTGGTGTATACCATGACACGCCGAAGCCGAGTCCGGATGAAGCGTGGTAGGTGAATTAGATTTGTGTGTCTACAAATTTCATTCCACAGCGGCAGAGAGAATCTGGCGAGCCAAACTAGTCGTCGCCTGGCAGGTCGAGGGAATCTTTTTTTGGGAGATGCGAAGAACTTCTGGCAGTTCTATTTTAAAGCGTCAAAACATCTTTCGAATCAACATTCTGATTGGTACAAGCTACAATTCCGATAGATATAACTGAAAGCATCAGTGCGATTCGCAACTGCTGCGAAAAACCTGTGCGCGTTCTTTCATGGTGGTTAAGAGTTGCTCTATTCAATCTATTAGCCTATCTGCGGTTCTCTGTCGTGTTAATGCAATATATCGAATTCTACAACCATGCTGCATTTGTCCCCGTAGAAACCCAGAGTGATTCCTCCCTGCTCGAAAAATCGATATTCCCATACTTTGTCATAAGGTTTTTTGTCAGAATCTGCTCTTGTTAGAACTATCCTTTTGGGACCGGAGCGATTCCAGGGTTTTCCAAAAGTTTTCTCTATATTCGCGCTAGTCATGCCTATCGCTGTAGAGTGAAAAGATGCAACTTTCCAGTCTATGTAGGAGATTCGTTGCAAGGGGCTGGGGTCGAAGCAACTTATACATTTTTCTTTCTCGAAGCACAGAACAAAAGTGATACCCCATGTATTTGGTCCACAGGTATAAAGCCACTGTTCGTCGCTCTGAGCAGGAACTTCTGGCCACACCGTGGATGGTATTCCTTTTTCGATATGGCGAGGATTGCCCAGGAGTACTTTGATTTCACTTTTCGCGCGTCCCTTTGCAAACTTCTCTATAGCTTTAAGCAGTTGCAGGTGCTTCTCTATGATGGGGCTGCCATTTTGTGAATAACCATGATCGTGGTCAGAATACTCTACAGATAGAATTCGACCACTTCCATCTACAATCATCTGTTTTTGAAGATCGATAGTCTCATTCGCTGCCAGCGGATCAATAGCCCCAAACCAAAGAGCGAAGCAAATGAGTGTGGTGATGTGCAGTTTAGTCATATTGATTGAGTGTTGTGCAGGTCAATAATTTTTCTGATTTACTGAAACTTCTTAGGTCTGCAAGTGTTTCAGTTGGCATTTTGAAGGCGGCGTTAGGTATCGGATCTTCAAAAGCTTTAGACATAGTTTTTACATGGCAGACTGGGTAAATCAATCTTTCTAAAGGGTACTATATAAGTTATATCAGCAGAGCATTGACAATATGAATGGTCCGAGTAAGTTCTCTGCTCTTGAGCAGAATAAACACATGCATAATGGAAAACGAGACTTTTTCCGCTTTATGCTGGGCTTCCTTGCATGCACATGTTCCATTTCGATAGTTATGGGATTATTCTTTTTCGACTCGCTGTTTCAACTGCTAGTGGCTTTTGTGGGGGCATGTCTGAATTGCTTCATGTGTTTTAAGTATTCCTACCAGTGGAGAAAAGTTGGCGGACTTGCCGGAGCGGTTGGAATATCGTGCCTTATCTGGGGGCTGATTTATGGCCTTGTCTATGCCGTTAGAGTGCCGGGTTTCGGTGGATTTGAAATGCTGTGGTGGATGTTGGATTTCGCATATTGCTTGCTGTTTTTGCCGATATTCTTGTTGTCCCAAAAGATTTCCATCGTAGCTCGAACCTTTAGGATAATAAACTTGCTTCTTTGGGGTCTATCGCTGTTGACGCTATCGAGCTATACAGAAGTGTTAATCCGTTTGCATAATTGCGTTCTGCAGCACTGCTCGCTTTAGTCAGTGATACTAATCTCATGTTTCGCTTCTTCGTTCTGTTGGTTGGGATAACAGTGGCTGGTTACTTGGGTTCGTGCCCAGAGTGCTTCTTCGGGAGTGATACCACTGTTCAAAAACGAAAAGTGCAATCTCTAGTGGCTTATCACGGCGGGAAGGCGGCGAGGACCGACCAGTCTTAACTAAATTTGGTGTTTTGTGCGCCGACTTGCTTTATAGTAGAAATGTTACCGCCAGGCTCGAGGATCTGAAATTGCGGCTGTTCATACTAGTGGCTCTGCTGGTAGGTCTGACTGTTCAACAGGCGGAGGGAGCACCTGCGGAATACAGTATTTCCGTCAAGCTCAGGCCCTCCGAGGACAGTCAGGTTAAAGAGCTAAGTCCCTGGCTGAAGAAACTTGCAGATCGAGTCGGGATGTCCGTGCTCAGCAGGGCGCGCGATATCGATAAGGCTAGTGTGGGCAGCGGTAATCCCGGCACAGCTAGTACTTTTGCCCAAGCGCCCATAACGAAGCCCATAAAGTGTTTTATCCTGTTAAGGGAAGATGGGAAGCACGACATCAGAACCGTGCAGGTGCCGAGACATGGGGCGCGAGATGTTGGTCTTGATCGGGTGACGAAAGAAGTGGTGGCAAAGGCTTTTCCTATGGCGCCGCCTCCGAATGTATTGCCTTTCGAGAGGGAGGTTGTGCTTGCTTTTCAGCCGACGGCTGGTAAGTTGGATATTACCGCCAGTGTTTCGTCACCAGATGAGGAGCCACGAAACATTGATATGTTTGATATTGAGCCGTCCGAACCAGGCATCTCCTTAGAACAACTTCTGCATGGTCCTCCGGGCACTTACTATGGCGGGTATGACGCGCGTTTCGAGAGACATTGAGGTGGTGTATGCGACGAAAAAAAGGCAGTTCGCCGAGTAAGGTGATTGATGAAATTACGGGTGATCAAAAGCCGATTTGGTCATAGAATCAAGGAATGGAACGAACTTATTTGCCATTCTCGCTTCTTACGGTATTCGTGAGCTCGGCGGCCTTGATTCAGTGTTTTGACAGAAGTCTTCACTACCTGGGCATTCCGCTGGACAGTGTCATTATTTGCTCGTTAGTTCTCTGGTTCGGCATCGTGGTGCTGAAGTCACAGTTGAAGCAAGCCAAATCCACAATTCACCTTCATTTGATGATATGCACCGTTTCATGCTGCTGGGGATTCTTTGCCGGTGTTACTGTCTATCCACCTATGTAATTCTTTATTGAAGAACATTCAGGCATCTTCGATTAATGCCCGTCCTCTAGAACCAAGTCTGATTTTACTTGTACTATCCGCTGACTTGCGTTCATTGTCGCATCAAGCATTAGGCTTGGTTATGGTTTCCAGCTCTTCTTCTGCCTCTAGCAGTCCGCGTTGCACGTACAATCCGCGCCCTTCATTGCGCAGCCGCGGCAGCAGGTAGGCAAATGTGGCGGCAACGATAAGGCAGTAAGAGCCGCATGCAAACAGCATGTTGTGGAAGCCGAATTGATTCGAGATACTGCCCGCAAGCAAGCTTCCCAAAGGCACCGTGCCCATGAACGCCATCGTGAACAGGCTCATCACTCGACCACGTTTATCCTGGTCGACAAGCGACTGCAAAATCGTATTGCAGCACCCCATCTGAAGCATCATGGCGGCGCCCAATAGGCACAGCGCGAACATCGCCGGCCATAGACTGTGCGTCAGCCCGAAGCCAAATATGGCAAGCGCGTAGACGAAAGAGCTTCCGACAATCCAGTTGCCCATGCCGACGACTTTTTTTCTGGTCGCCAGGATGAAGGTGCCAAGCGTCGAACCAAGGGCGGAGGCAGCGCTTAGATAGCCCAGTGTATCTGCATTGCCTCCTATCTCTGTAACGAAAACCGGCAGCAGCATCGCGTATGCCATGCCACCAAATCCGAAGGCAGCCAAATACAAAATTATTGCGCGAATCGGACTGGTGCTCATCGCGTAACTGAAGCCTTCTTTTAGCTCTGTGAATACGTTAGCCTTTTTGTTGTTTGTCGGGGCGAAGTTTCCTCGAACGAAAGACAAAGACCCTATGACAGCGATATAGCTGAGCGAGTTCAGCAAGAAGCAGATGCCTTCGCCGAATGCGGCTACTACAAAACCTGCCAGCGCCGGACCAATCAGGCGCGAGGTGTTCATAAGGCTGGCGTTCATGGCGACCGCGGCGGGCAAATCTTCTTTGGTCTTTACCATGTCATAGACGAAGGCGGAGCGCACCGGCATATCGAACGCATTGATGACGCCCATCGCCAGCCCGAGGGCGATGAGATACCAGATTTGAATTTGGTTGGTAAGAGTGAGGTAGGCGAGAATGCCGGCTTGCAGCATGGCGGCCGCCTGGGTGATGAGGACGATGCGGTGGCGGTTGAAGCGGTCTGCGATAACACCGGCAAAAGGCATAATGACCAGGGACGGTATTTGCCCGGAAGCGCCCACGACGGCGAGCAGGACGGCGGAGCTCGTGAGTTTGTATGTTAGCCAGCTCAGCGCGATTTGCTGCATCCAGGTGCCGACTTGCGAGATAAGCTGACCGCCAAAGTACAGCGTATAGTCGCGGTTCTTGAAAATCCGCAGCGGATTGGTCAAGTCTTCTTTGCGGGGTTGCTGCTGTTCGTTGTCCACTATTTGTCTCCACTTCTGGTATGTAGCATGATGACAAAGATAAATGTCCTTTGTCCTTAAGTTTGTGGAGGATTTTATCAATCAAAGGTGATTGCCCTAATTGCGGGGCAAATTGAGCCCTCATTGGCATGGCGAAGAGTATAATAGTGAGGATGAGTACGCTGACTGGCAATTACTGGAAGATGGGCTTATGTGCAGCCTTGGGTCTGTTTCTCTTGGGCCTATATTGGCGTTCGACAGGGCAGCAGGATTTACCCGTGTCATCAAACTTTTTGATGCCCCATGAACATAAGGTGAAACTGAAACCCGGTAAGTATGAAGTATGGCTTTATCCATTCTGGGGTTTGTATCAATCG
This sequence comes from Candidatus Obscuribacterales bacterium, assembly GCA_020634035.1. Classification (GTDB taxonomy): domain Bacteria; phylum Cyanobacteriota; class Vampirovibrionia; order Obscuribacterales; family Obscuribacteraceae; genus RI-106. Next base: position 1,041,906 of record JACKCM010000001.1, read on the forward strand.
AAGCCTGAGATGCTTGATCCTATTCAGGGACTTTCGCCCGAGGCTCTGCGTAGAGATATCCGTACTAATATAGAGTTTTCTTTGAAATCAGCCGAAACAGATAGCCCAATACCACTTAAAAAGTATCCAGAGTTTGTTGAATTTGGTGAGGGGATTAAACTGGCAGTTCTTGTCGGTTCGATTAATGTTGAACGTGCGGGTACTTACTTGCTTAAGTCGAATTATGGTTATCGAAAGTTTGTCTTAGAGATTGCAGCTCCTGGTGCTGAACACAAAGAGTCGTTGTGCAATACTTTCACGCAGAACGGACAGCTTGAGCAAGCTGTTGAGTTAGACTAGTGGCTACAGGTAGCCGGTCCTTTGCCGAGACACCGATGGATAACAGATATACTCAATTGTTGGGCTTAGAAACTCAGGTCAACTAGAATGAAGCCAGCAGTTAAGAAAATACTGGAAAGCATCTTATTTCTCTTCCTGTCTGTCTTGTGTTTGACCGCTGTTTTCCTGAATGCAATAGGTCTTGAGCCGTTAGAGTTGGTCTTCCCAACCTCTCAAAAGTTTATGATGCCCTTCAAATACAGAGTCTCTGCTCATCCGGGCAAGTACCAGGTATGGTTGTATCCTTATTGGAAATTGCCTGAGAATTTAAATCAAGACTTCAATCAATCGTTTGAAAACCTCACTTCCGATTTTGAGTTCAGTATGAAATCAGAAGATGGTCGAGAGCAGGTAAGCCTTCAGCGAGTGGAGAAAAGCAAGTCAGAGGGCGCCGAAAGGCGAAAGGCATTTTTGTTGGGGACCATAGAGGTTAAGGCTGATGGTTGCTATGAGTTGATCGCGACCAGAGGAACCGAAACATTTGTTATAGAAGTGATTCGACCAGGCGCAAGTCGCACCGGGACTGCCGTGAACAATCAGCTGTTTCATGACTTTCTGGATCGAGTTGTAGAGTTAAGGTGATACCGATATCAGTGTGTTGTTGCTCTCACACTGCAACTACTGATTTTGAATCTTTGATTTTTTTTGCACTACCGCAGTATTTTGACACTGGTGTAGTTGCAAATTCTCTCCCGGTTTGACCGCTGATGTTCCTCTAACAATTCTGTTCTTGCGCTATTGATCGTTACCATTAGTTTGGCTAGCATCTCCGTCGAATTGAAGATGAATTGCTCGAAGTATTGTGCGCCTTGTTCGATTCTTTTGATTGTGAAATTCTCAGTGTCTATATACAGAAGATTTGGAATGCGGACATTTCTTATTACGTAGCACTCTGTGTCGCTTACAACTTTGGTTCCTATCAGACGAAAGTCTTTTGATTTGGTCCAATTGCCACTATTGGCGATTCTGATCATAAGCGGCAGTGTGAAGTTACTAATCGAGTATGTTACTCCGACAGGGCCTGACAGGACTGAACTGGGAGTAAGATGGTTCGGGTCTGAAATAGTATTGGTAAACGGAATTTTGAAAGGCTTATTTAGTCTGGGATCTGACGATACGATTCTGCAGCGCTTGCCGTCAATTTCGTATGAATGTTCGACCCCGGGCTCGAGAGTTAATGTATAGGTGTCCTAGCTAAGACTTGATCTGACACCCGGTATACTCCTATTGGATGTTTTTGGAGGTGTCAAAATGACAAATAACGAGCGCATAATCAAGCCAAAGCTAGGACTACTTAATTTAGCAAAAGTTCTAGGAAATGTCTCTGAAGCCTGTAAGGTGATGGGCTATTCAAGAGATAGTTTTTACCGATTCAGGGAGCTCTATGAAACTGGTGGTGAAGAAGCACTCAAAGATCTGAGCAAGAGAAAGCCCTGTATAAAAAATCGGGTCGCCCCGGAGGTCGAGGAGGCCGTGTTGACGTTCGCGTACGAGCAACCTGCCTACGGGCAGGTGCGAGTCGCGAATGAGCTTGCTAAAGAAGGGATTCTGATATCAGCTGCCGGCGTCCGCTGCGTCTGGCTAAGACATGACCTGGAAACGAAGAAGAAGCGACTCAAAGCCTTAGAAGCAAAAGTCGCCCAGGACGGTCTGGTGCTTACTGAAGATCAAGTTCAAGCGTTGGAGAAGGCCAAACTTGAAAAACAAGCTCACGGAGAAATTGAGACGCACCACCCAGGCTATCTCGGTTCTCAGGATACCTATTATGTTGGACACATCAAAGGAGTAGGTCGCATCTATCAGCAGACCTTCATCGACACTTACTCTAAGGTAGCGATCCTGAAGCTCTACACGAGTAAGACTGCCTTGACTGCTGCTGATACTCTCAATGACCGAGTTATCCCATGGTTCGACGAAAGAGGAATTCGGCTACTCCGAATTCTCACAGACCGTGGTACCGAATACTGTGGCAATCGAGAGAAGCACGAATACCAGCTTTATCTGGATATCGAAGACATCGACCACACAAGAACTAAAGCTAAAAGTCCACAGACAAATGGCATCTGTGAGCGGTTTCACCAGACCGTTCAAGATGAGTTCTATGCCGTGGCGTTTAGAAAAAAGATCTACAAAAGTCTAGAAGAACTGCAACAAGACCTCGATTTGTGGGTAGAACACTACAACAAGGAGCGGACGCATTCAGGCAAATACTGCTTCGGCAAAACACCTATGCAGACGTTTCTAGATACGCTTCATCTGGCACGAGAGAAATCTCTGGACAACCTTTCCACTTCTCTCTTTGAAGGTGTCGCCTGAAGTCGTGACTGTCAGGTCAAGTATTAGTCAGGACAGTATAGGTCAGTTTGTCCGGAGCAACATAGCTGGTGCGAAACGAAGACTCCTTCTTGAACACAAAACAATCGTCGACTATGGTTCCCTCGTCGTGATACTCTTTGCATGTACGATATGCTTCGTCGACAGATTTTAAAATTTCTGAGATGTCTATTTCTGTGGTGCTCCTAACTTTCGGGTGTTCGAACAGCCTGCATCTCTCTGACTTTCATCAGAACGTCTTTCATTTTTGTGAGCTGTTTATCTCGTTCGCCTGGCGCTCTCCATTTTTTCAGGCTGTCTTTCTGGCGCTCTAGCCTGATGGCGAGCAGTCCATAGTCAATTAATCGATCATCGATCTTGCCCTCGAGAGCTAGCTGGCCAAAGACACAAGCCAGGATAACTCTGTTGGCTGTTGCCGTTGGGTAAAATTGGTTGAAATTGAAACCAGTATCATCTACCGAGTCTGCCTTAGCATGCCATTTTTCAAAATCAATGCGGTGGTATTTTAACCGGTGCTTCAGGTATTCTATAACATCACCCGATGGATGTGTTTTCCTCCACTGGCGAAAGTTATAGTTAGCGTCCGCGCCATCATCACTGCCAAAAGGTGCGCTGACATCTCCTGGATCCCAAAAGAAGTCTTCTTTCATTAGTTGCGTAGAGAGAGGGTGGGCGGTCTTTCTGCTGAACATCTCTGACGCAGGTACTGGCTTGAAAAACTCGTCTTGTTCTTCTACCGTCATCGGTCTGCTAAACGAGTATGGGAATAAAAATATGCATGCGATGCTCAAGAAGAAAATAATGGTCGCAAGTATAACCATCAATGCCAATACTCGTATTGCGGTTTTCCAGGCGTTTTCCAATTTTGCGTGTCTTATGTCTCTTCTAGAAGCGTTGATGTTTTATAAGCTTAGCATGGCTGTGTGGTCAAAAGTCAGCCTGTGAAAGCTCGTACAGTTTTTGAACGGTTTGTGGTATCTTCATCTTAACGAGCAATTTTCCCCCATATCTGCGTCAGGGATTAGTCCTGTTGATGAAGAAATTAGCTTTGATTCTTTTCTGTTGTTCGCTTTGTACATCACTCACATACTCGGTTCACGCGATGCCTCCAAAAGTTTCTTCGAATGCGAGCCTTGATAGCAGCCAGAAAAGATATTTGATGTGCTATCACAAAGGTGGACAAAACCAGCCGTTTATAATGCGGTCTCTTGGAAAATCATACACCAAGCAGTTTTCCTCACTGGCGAAGGCAATAGAATTTCGTTCTAAGAATAATATCGAGGAATACGCTATTCAGAGAGTGCCAAATGCTTCAACGTTCTTGTTTGTAGACAATTCTATGGAGCTTCGAATTAAGAAGCTTAAGATTCCATACCTGAAGCCGGACTTCAAGGCACCACCGTTGCCTTATAACTTGAGAAGAGGGCGATGTAACAGCATCACCGTTCCGATAGAATATGAGATGCTTGCTGCGGAGAATCTGCAGAACTGCCCATTCAAGGGTCGATACTGCGAATCTAAATTTGATAAAACCTCACCGTTATCGATACCACTAGATAGACCGAATCGAGCAGCCGGTACAGATGCGAAATTCTTAATGGAATCATATAAGGTGGCAGAAACTGCCGGTTTTGATGATGCGGTCGTACCAGTAGCTCTGAGTGAGGCGCTATCTGATTTGTCGTACTCAGAAATCGAGACCAACCCAAATGAAGAACCAGTCGGTGAGTTGAGAGGCCTGGTATTTGATGTCGAGAACAGTGCTGCACTGATTCGGATTCGCTCACGTTTGCCAAAGGGGTACACGGCGTATGAATTTGAAAATAAATTTCTTGAGAACGGGGATTGCGAATTAACGCGGTCAAGCAGCAGCGTGTATATCTCGAGAGTTGTGATAGTTAAAACTATGTCTGACGACGAGTTTTTGAGGCTTATGCAAACAGATGCGGGCAACTACAGCCTTTCAAACATTCAGATAAGGAAGAAGGTCAAATCTTGGAAGACTCGCTACTATGCAGAGCTACTTGGCGCCTGGAAGATGGATTCGCTAACTTTGCTGTTTCCGCAAATTTTGGATGAGAAGATAAGGCGCAAGTTGGCAAAGGGGATAGTTGATTTCTGCGAAGAGATTACAATGATGAATGATGAAGGAAAGGCAGAAGTGGAAGCAGATCTTTCTAGTGATGGCATCATAAGGCTATGGTGGGACTAGCGAGGGTTATTGATCGATCCTCGGACTGCAGCACAGCAGAAAATTCTACTACCAGAAAAATGGTCTGGTGGTACAAGATTCCGCCATCCCACAGAGAAAGCATACAAACACGACATCATGGGCGATTATCCAAAACGCTAGCCAGCGCTCACCATCCCAGTTCTTAGAGCGAATAATGTAGCAAGCGAAACCGAAAAGCCCCACCATAGTTGTGTAGAAAACATCTGATATAACATTTGCATACCAGGGTTTTACAATCCAGTAGTCGTAGAAAAGAGTGGCCGATTGGAGTTCTTTGTAGGGTTTGGGTACTCCTGAATTGAAAAGAGAGGAGGGATGTACGCAGCAGTAGGAGCCCCAAATTAGCATGAGTAGAGCCAAAAAGAGTGGTATTAAAAATAGTGCGTATTTATTGCCTGGAATGAAAATACCTTTTTGACGCCAGGTAATAAACATCGCTACGGAAAGAGTAAGCAAAGAGATTGTTGCTGGAAGAGTAAGTTGAGAAATATTAGAAGGCTCGCTAACAATGAAGCTCAAAACCGCTGTCGTTAATGCTAGCGCTGGCGTTAAAATAGCTGGCTGGAACCAATCCGCTGGAAACCGGCTGTAGATCCAGCCCAGGGCAATCAGCGAGACTATGACGAAGACGCTGGTCAGGGCGAGTGAGCGCGATTTGAATATTGTTAGGTTCATCGGTTGGCGTGCCACTGGATTTTGCTACCTTCGATCAATTAAATCACTTGCGTCGTGGACGGTAAAGTCTGTGGGAGGCAAGTGCGTTACCTGCGCTGCTCACCATGGACGAAATCGGGGACTTGTGTCAAATTAGTAACAATAGGAGGAGTCGATTTGCTAAAGAGCAGGCACACTTTCATCAAGGTCGCTGGTGCAGCTGTACTCTTGAGCTGCGCGGCTGGTTTGGCGTGGACGTTCCTGCAGGAGACCAGTAAGGCAAATTCTGAGATTCTCAGGACATCTTGGACAGACCCGTCGGCGAGCGGGCCGAATCGCCGGGTTGATCATGGTCCGGCTACTCGGAACTTCAATAACATTTTGCGATATTAGAGTAGCCCAGAAAACTTGCCTGGTCGGGCGAGTCGCCTAACTATCCGTTTGTTTCCTGCTGCGGAGAATCAGATAGGCGCCGGTAGCGGTTAGTGCGCCAAGTGCGCCCAAAATCTGCAGCGATCCTGTCCAGTCGCTCGTGATGCAGTTAGGGTCTTTGAAGCCGCAGTATAAAATCAAACAAAGTGCCGGGACGCATGGCACAACTATCAGCAGCCCCGAGACGAGATATAGGCGTCTAATGATTGTTGATTTCATCGATAAGAAATTGACTCTTAGAAAGTCCAGCCTTGCTCTTCCAGTAGTTTCTCTAGATTTTTAGGTTTGGTATCAAGAAAGTCAGCCAGCTTATTCTCGTCGATTCGATTTTGCTGGAACTGGCTGATAGCCAGGCTCACATAGCCGCGGCCCAGGTAGGCGAGCTTGGTCCAGTAATAATCTCCACCTTTTCCTGTTCCCTTTGTTCTCTGTTGATTCCACTCTTCTACAGCAGCTTTGTACTGAGAGTTGGTAATCTTGTTCAGATCTAAAAAGCGCCGAAAAATCACTTCTCGACTGACGTGAAATTCATTTGCAAGTAGCTCGGCAGTTGAAGCGGATGCGTCATACTTTTGAATGGTATCGTTTATGATACTGCCAGGCACAAGAAACTCTGATGCGAACCTATTGCATAGAATTTCAATTTTCTTGTTGTCCGGGGTTAGCTTGTCTATGAACTCATCGTGTAACTGATCGATTCCGCTGGTATGAAATAAGAGATGAGCTAGTTCATGAAAGTAGGTGAAAATCTGCCTCGTCTTTGTGGAGCTGTTGTTTACGTAAATAATGGGAAACTCCTCGTCATAGAGGCAAAACCCAGAATAATTCTGCTCTTTGAAAGCATCCTTGAAGACAAAAACACCAGCGCGCTGTAAGGCGGAGCGCCACTCACTGAGCGCTGATTCAATATCAGACCAGGACTTCTGGGTCTCTACAGGAATTCCGATGTAATCTCGCACTGAAGTCGCCATGGATTCGACTGCGGCGGTGGGTGAGAATTGCAGGTCTCTGGTGATTAGTCCTGCTGCCGGATTCTTTCCACCGGTCAATTCGTGTAAATTTAGCTGCATTGCTTTTGCCTTGCGCAGCAGTAAGCGCATTCGGGTTGGCAGGTTTTCGATTTCCGATTCAGGTAGGGTGCGAAAAGTCTTGCTGATAGGCGGAAGACTGGGCGGATCTGGAAAGAAAAATACAGCAACTGGGACTTTGAAGAGTGCTGCCAGTTTTTCTAACTGAAGGTAAGTTGGGTAAGAATTGCCTTGTTCCCAATCTTGGTACTTGACGAACTTTTGCTGCAAATCCCCAAGCGAATATCCGGCACGTTGTCGCGCCCAAGAAAGCAATTCTGGTGTAACCGGTATTTGCTCAGCCATTTCTAGATAAAGCCTTTGATTCAAATTATCTTCAGCATGGACTGTATCCAGTATAGCGACTATACACCCAGGGCTCCAGTTAAATATCTGTCCCTCTTGGAGTGCGGTTTTTGGGGTGTTTCGTGGTCGGCATATCTGCCCATCAATGTGCTTCCGAGGGACTTTCGTTTTGGCAAGCAGGGTCTGCCTCGATTGTGAGCTCGTCGACGTAGTAGTAAAGGTCGGCGAATTTCTTGGAACATTTCGATAGCATGTCGCTAGATGCTGCATCAAATGGTTTGGTAACAAGTGCTCCGACAGTAAACAAGGTTCTGGTTATCGCGTCTCCAAAAGGTATAAAGGCAAATGAGCAGCGGACTTTTCTAATAGTGAAATCCGAAGTCCTTACCCAAAACTCATAAGTGTATGGCGGTCCCGATATGTGTCTGTACTCGGAACCTTCAATCGTTTCGACGCCCCTGTCTGTTGCGCAGGTGTTAAAGAAGGTTGTCTTTATGTCATCATTGGTCAGTAGTGGTAATATCATCCGACTGCCATAAACTGAGAGAGCTGTTGCTATATTGTTTGCTAATTTTAGATCGCCAGTATTTTGAACCTCGGCAATTTCTGACTTCAGGAGCCCCGAACCCATTGAATCTAAGGGACCGATGTCCGCTACGTCCAGGCTTGCAATGCCGTTCTTGACCTTAAGCGAATTGGTTTCTTGGCTGCCTGACCAGCGCCACTCAAAAGAGTAGTTCTCTCGGTTTGAGAAGTCTGTTTTGAAGTCTAAGTTACAGTCGATTCCCAGTCTTACGCCAATGATTCTTCCGCGATCACTGTATCGTGATGCGGTTTGATAAACTTTGTCTACGTTGGCGATTAATTCTTTGCGGTTCATTTTGGCTTACTCAAGATCTGTCACCAATATCGGTACTAAGATTTCAATTGTTTTTGTGGTGGTCTTGCCAATCACTGCTTTCTTGGTGATGACGGCGTCATGGGGAATCTTGGATATTGGAACTTCTGCATAGACCACATCCCACAGGCAAACTGGACTGCCCTTGAACAAATCTCTGCATGGTACCACGACTTTGCCGTATCCGGCTTTCGGTTGCCGCTGAGCTTCTTGTTCGTCGTGGCTTGTCCACTTGTTCAAATCTTGCTTGTGTATATCTCGCACAGAAAGGCGATCACCTTTAGCGATAGACCTCGACGATCGCCGCTCTAGAAGGCTGTCGACGCTAAAAATGTCGAGCTGCCCTACCTTGAATTGCTTGATCTTTCTTGCTTCAAGGTCTGATTTTTCAAACACTTTGCCTTTTTTGATAGGGCGGCTGGAGTAGACGATATTGTCCTCGGCAGTTGTTGAATCTACTTGTTTCGCGTGGCAGAGCCTATTCTCAAAGAGAGTAAAGAATAGCGTGATGCAAGTAATGCAAAGTATTAGTGATGGTATCCGCATTTTAATCTCAGCTCAGGGGACATGCTTAATCGAGCCATACGCACTAAAATTTAGGCTGCTATTGAAAGAATCTAACCGAATGATAACATTGAACTATGAGTGGACTAAACTTTGTCTCCAAAATTATGATGTTGTTTTTTGCTGCACTCGGTTTCGGCTGGTATTCTTGCATGCAGCATTATGCTGACAAGGCATATGCAAAGTCATATAACCTCGTCTTTAAAGCAGAAGAAGCAGCAGCGCGACATAACTATAAAGAAGCAATGCAGTTATACGATGAAGCGATAAAGGTCAGTAGTTCGCAATATGCTGCTTTTAACAATAGAGGTTGTTTGAAGATAAAATTGAAGGACCCTGGTGGCTCTATCGATGATTTCGATAAAGCTATTGCTATAGAGCCGAATTTCGAGGGAGGGTATTCAAATAAGGGCTATGCGCTGCTAGTGCTCGGGAAACATTCAGAAGCCATTGCGAACTACTCAAGGGCGATTGCCTGTCGCCCGTGCAAGCAAATTTACATTAGCAGGGCAAAAGCGAGGAAGATTGCTGGTGATTTGGAAGGAGCGGCCGAAGACCTTAAAAGAGCTAAGGCGGCTTCGGAAAGTCCACCTTCGAGCAAGAAGCTGCACAGATCGACTTATGGAGCATGTATGCTTTGTTATGGCTCGCCTGGGTCGTGAGTAATGATGAGGCGAGAATTCTGATTCGGCGAGAGCGTTTGTTTAGTCTCAAATTTGGAGTTGCGATCGTCTCCGCATTGCTTTTATCGGGGCAAGTTTGTGCTGCGCACTCTGAGAGCATTGGCAGGGTTTGTCGCCATGAAAAGACAAAATCCATCCTTCCGGAAGGCGCACCTTTGCCTGACCCTCCTGTCTATCACTCTAAGACGCCAGAAGGCAGAGAATTGGAGCAGATTTATTACTACGTTGGTATCAACTGCTATGAGGCATGGCAGTCTGAAAGAGCTGAAAACTTCAATTCTGCATTGCGCTCATATGAGGAAGCCGTGAGGACTGTTCGGAAATCAAAGCTGCCACTGAATAAGGAGTTCAAACAGCAGGTAGCCATAAGTTACGCCGCATGCTTGAGAAAGGTTGGTGATACCAAAACAGCTCAATGCATTCTTGATGAGTTTATTGATTCGTCAGGTAAGGATCTGAACCTGACTATTAATAGTGTCATTATTTTTCCATTGTCGGAAGCGCAGATGAAGCTATTTGAGTTGACGCCCTGGCACGATGCTATTTCGAGAAAGTTTCAAGCGCAGCCAGACTATGAGAAGACGATGACCGAGTTACTGAAGTCGCTGGATTTTTACAATAAAGTGCGCTGCGAAATTGTTATTTCGAGGCAAGGGCGCATCGAGAAAGTAGTGGTTCTTCCCGAGGACAACGAGCCGCGCAATGCTATGGTTCGCAATTTCATATTGAGGGCAGGACCTTTTCCTGCTCCACCTAACGATTTGCCGGTCAAAAATGGCGTCACCATTGACTTTTTCGAGTCCGAGAATTCGATTAAGACATCGTTTGAATTGACTGATTTTCAGGAGTCGCGCGAGGGTGGTGTAATATTGAAACAGTGATGGGTATGGGTGCAATGTGGTCACTGGATAGATGGAAGCTAAGCCGAGTCGCGAAGTGCTGAAGAGTTGCAGAATCTTGGGGCTAGAGCTCGAAAAGCTCAGTAAGAAGTCCATAGTCCGCGCCTGGAAAGATCAAATGTGCGCTACTCCGCCGGTTCACCCGGACCTGGGGGGCGAAGAGGAAGCAGCCGTCATTCTGAACAATGCAAAGGATGTTTTGTTAGGATGGATCGATGGTGGCGGGCCTGATACTCCATCGCCGGGTGCGAACAGTCCATCTCCGTCGCCGGTGCCTCTGGGCAATGAGGCCACCGCGTCTGTTTTTGACCCCGATGAGCAAGCCGGCTAGATTGGTAAGAAAGTTTTTGCCGATTCAGTGGCTACAGAAGCTCATCTGGAAAAGGCTCCCCATAAAGCATCTCAAAGTGGTGCCTGGGGCAATTGACACCCTGAACAACCGCGTTTTGCCCGCAGTCGGGTTTCGCGCAAACGGCATCCGTGGTCGCCTGCTCTAGCCAGTGGGCAAGTTCGGCGGCGTTTTGTCTGTGGTGCCGCTCGGGCAGGTCTCTGACAAAATCTGATTGGAGAAATCTTGCTATCAGCTCCTTGTTTTTGGTCGCCAGGAAAATGTCATCCACGAAGTACGAAGTGGCACCACAACCCTCAAGCTGTCTCCAGTGCTCTTCGCTAAATCGTGTCCCTTCGTGAAAGTCCTTCAGCTTGTTTATTGCGTCTATGTCGGGTTCGTAGTCGAAGACAAGAAATTCGTCATGCCCGGACCAGGGCAGGTCCTGCAAATTGTCGACGAGCTTTGGTTCTCCCATCCATACGTCGGGGGCGGTTCCTTTGCTTTCGCCGTAGGGCACGAGAAAGCTCGAGTCAAATCGTGTCATAGCAACCCATTTTGATTTCAAAATCTCGGGGCAGGTCTCAAGTACCTCGTCGACTATGCCCTGCAATTGCGCCCAGTAAAAACCAGAGTTTTCGCCAGTCTTAAGGGTGCAAGGTTTAGATTTTGGCCACATCGAACTTCTCGCTTGGTATTTGTACAGTTTAGCATCGATGACGATACCAGGAATTTGATAGTAGTCCCCTGATCTGTATTGCTTGGCGTATACTGAAAAAATGAGGAAGCCTCCTATACTACTGGTTGTCCCCTGTGCCGTTTTCATAGCGTCGGCGCTGCTCATGTATACGTGGGTGTGCTGGGAAATAGAAGTCTTAGAAGTGGATATGGAGCTCTGGCAGCGAGATTTGCCTTGCTTTATGAAAATGAGCGATGAGGCAGCCTATCCACGGACGGTAAAGGAAATAGTTATTGGAAGTGAAATAGAGCGAGTAGCTCTCAAAGTGAGAGAAGAAAAACTCGTTCAGCTATACGGAATATACCGAAATATTCTCTGGCTTTCTCTGATACCTGCGGCTCTGGCATATTGTTTCGCTGCGAACAAAAAATCGCTGGGGGCGGTCGGCTTGGTGCTTTGCCTGGTGTTTGCGATTCTTGGGGTTGTTAGAGGCTTTTAGATCAGCGGTGTTCAGCGGTGTTCGGCGGTGTCCGGCGGCGGCGCCAGGCGCAATCAGTCGCCCTGGGGTGTGCCAGCCAGGTCCATAGCTGTGCGCCAGTCGATGTCGTAGGGGGCGATCAGAAGCAATTTGTCGTCATAGGCAGGCACCCGGGCAAAGTAGCTGCCCGGCTCTGTCAGCTCGTCGCCGAGCAGCCGGTAAGCCATGCAGGCGGCGTGGATGCGCATGTGCGACCCGACGCTGAATTCTATTTTTCGGCGCTTCACCATCGCCGTCGGGATGGTGTCGATTGCTGTCTGCGAGTAGAGTCCATCGACGTGCTCCGGCTCGTAGAAGACTATTTCGACAGGGGCGTAGCGCTCCCCACTCGCCGCCAGCAAAATGCGCAACGTGGAGCCTGCGGGTGCCCTCCCTCGCGTGCTCACTAAGTGAGACTCCAGGACCGTGCCGTCGTGCCAATCGACTGAACCGACGAAGCGCTCGAATGCCTGCTGGTCTGTTATCAAAGTGAGCATGGGGTGAATTGAGTCCGGTGGTTGAAGAGGATAAACAGGCGCGCCTGTGGCGCATCGGCGAGGCGCCAGTCGATGTCGCCCGGGAGGGCAGGGACTAGCTCTTTGCCCGTCAGGGCGGTGCCGATAATGGGCATTATAATGGAGACATGAGCGATCAGGATAACCCGAATAGTCCAAATCGACCTGCAACGGAATCTCCCACGGGCGCGTCTGCGTCCGCTCCTGTCACGATAACGCAGCACAGGGTCCAATGGATTAGCAGCATGGGCTTTCTATTGTTGGTTTGTGGCACGCTCCTGGGCTTCCCGCTTGTGACCGGAATAATTCTTGCTGCACCCGTTGCAGCGGTCCTCAAAGTTGGGGTCGGCGTCGTTATGACCCTGCTATTGCTTGATCTGCTGGTGCGTCGTCCTCGGCAGGCGCGGAATGGTCAGGCACTTTCGAAGAGCGAGAAGCGGGTATTCGTGAAGACGTTGGCAATGTTAGCCCTGCAAATGGTGGCGGGATATAACCTGGAGAGATCCTCTCTGGCGAGCTTTCATGTCGTTGTTACTTGTCTGATTCTAAATAGCGCGCTTACCGGTCTGTTGATGTTGCCTGAGTCAAATCAAATTGCCGATCAGTTTCTAGATGCAAATGAATTCAAGCGCCTTTTGTTCCAGCGACTTAAGATCTTTTGTGCGACGTTCGCCGGGGTGTGCGCGGTACTGTCAATGGTGGCGCTATATTTGTTTGTCCAGGGTGTTGCGCCGGATTCTTCGACATTTATTGCTTTTGTTTTGATAGCGGTTTCGATAGTAGTTCTTGTGGAACTGCCATTTGCTACGAGTTATTTTGTCTATTTGTTTTTTACGTTGGGAGCTTTTCCGATTGTGGCATCGTTTGTAGAACATGCGCTCAAGGTGCTTCCCTCTGACCCATTTTTGCTCTATTTAAGAGGCGCTGCCTGCCTCGGTATGGGGCAGTATGAAGACGCAGAAAAGTATTGCACCATGGCTCTGGAAAAGCTTCCTGATAGGTTCGATATCTTTTTGAATCGCGGCTACGCACGGTTCAAACAAGGCAAGCTTGAATTAGCCGAGCAAGATTTGGCGCAGGCGATTGAGCTAGAGCCGAACTGCACTGAGGCTTATCTCTCGCGCAGCAAAGTTAGGTTGGCTATGGGTGATGAACAGTCCCTGGCGTTGGCGTTGGAGGATGCCTGTCGCGCTGTCGAGCTGGAGCCCAACATCGGGGCTGGGTACTACATGCGATCAAGAGTTTATCTCAAGCTGGAGCGTTTGGAAGAGAGTCAGGCTGATGTGATGATCGGGATGAAATTGCCTGGAGATTACAGGTCTGTGTCGTATGGGATGGACGGGCGGTGTGCGACCAGGGGCGCGATTGTCGCCGACGTGCTGTATTGCTAGGTTGGTGGAGCAGGTGGTTTCAAAAACGAGAAGAGATAATTTAGTCAGTCAACTGTCTGAATAGTGTTGACCGATTTATTCTGAATCTTCCATCAAAGATAGAATTGTCTAGAGTCTCCTCTTCTCTAGTGTGTAAATGCGCCAGTATTTCAATGTTTTGCTTCTCTCTTTCCAGCAGGCCTTTGGCATTCTGCTCAATCTTTATCCGTTGACGATAGCACTTTTGATCTTGACCAGTTGTTCTTTGTGCTGGGCTCCTCGATTGCCAAATGTTTTTGCCTTCATGCCTTCGATAGAGGCAATGGTGCTACTGGCTTTTCATGTATGGTTCTATGAAAGGATTTCCAGAGCAGAGCGCGCAATGCTTCTTGGTAGATTGCATTTTTACTACTGGATTCTGTTTGTACCTTTGCCTGTTATCTTGTACATGAATGTGCAAGTGGGTTGGTTCGTTTTCCCTTTGATAGCGCTTCAGCTGCTGATTTATCAGGCTTGCTTGTATGGTACAGCCTGGGTGCTGGAGGGATGGCACGAAAGGATGCTGTGACTGTGATCATTTTATAGCGAGATCCCTCTTGTTCGTCGACAGAGTGGTTATAATATCGAACATGAATGACGACCTCACCATTAACACCATAATCGAAACCATCGAGCGCGCCTATCCGCCGGTCGACCCTGGCTGCGGATTCTTCCACGACGTTGACAATTACTTCTGTTGTAGCGGCTCAATGGTGGCGGCAAGCTCCGAGCTGATTAACGAACCGCTCTGCATGTTGGAACTAAAGGGGCGAGTGGGCGAGAGTTTCTCGTCGATGCGCGATATGGCGACATTGATGTATGCCATCTGGGGCGAGCTTTCTTACAATGCTTTTGAGGCATCATCTTGCATCCACTACAGGCAGGCGTCGGTTCTGCGCTTTGTGACGGTGCCGTCTTTTCAGGATTACTATATCTCAGGGCGCATGGTCGTGAGCTCGGTCAAGCAAGAGCAGTTGGTCGAGCAATTTGAGAAAGGCTTCGGTGGTATCACAAAGCTGGATGACTTGCCCGCTGGGATTGAAGCCTTGTAGAGGTATTGTTCCGTCTTTCTATCTATAGTGCTTCGGTTGAAGGCGTGGAGATGTAGCGTTTTCAAATAGCCGGAAAGCGAGCCAGAGGCAGCCGTAAAGCAGTATGAAATCAAAAATAAAGGTGCCATCGTACAGGCTCTCAATTAAATCCGGATACATATAGGAACCAACATGAGTCATTCCTCTCCAATACATTTGAAAGTAGGGGAATATGCATGAAGGCTTAACTACCGGCGCTACCATCCAGAAATATGGAGCAATAAGCAAACTGGCTATCAGCGCCTTTGGCCTTGTTAACTCGAAGATTATTCCTTGACCGATTAGTGCTCTTAGTGAAGCGATGCTGGGCCCTAGTGTCAGAAAAAAAATCCCGTTGTCCAACACTTTGCCGGCTGCAAACCAAAGAGCATACTCAGCCATTAGACCACGAATGAAAATAGTGTCGATTCGGTTGTAGTATGTCTTCCATATTTGAAAATATCCTTCGTGCCCGAAATAGACTAGTCCCAAAATGATTGTGAATATGGATAGGATGGTCACTTCAAGAACATGCTTTGTCACAACAAAAGCAGTTGGATGGGGAAAGAGACTTTTCATTGCTCGATTGACACGGTGGCAGGCAGTATAAAGTGTGGGCGCATCAACAAAGATAACAAATAGTGAGAATTGCGAAATACGGAAAACACCACTAGATACGCAGAATTGTCTGGAGATTGACTAGACCTCTACCAATTCATCCTGGCATAGAACGACTGTTCGCATGTACGGTTCATTTGCTTTGTTCTGGGGTGGGTTTTCCTGAATTATTCCATAGATAGCATGCTCGAGCATCTGCTCGTCCGGACCTTCTGCGTTGGGAAACCTGCGGTGCTGAAAGAACTCCTTAAGCGCTTCCTTCTGCCTCGGTGTATATCGCGCGTCATTCTCCAGATTCTTAGCCCAATCCACGAGTTTGATTGCCTTGCCCTGGATATGAGTGTCGTGAATGGCGCGAATAGCGCCAGGCAGTTCGATGCGGTAGACCATTCCAAACTTGGGAGCATTTTTATTCATACCTCGATTATACCGGCTGTTATTCAGGCGTAGATTGATTACTTGTGCATTCTATGCGGCGCCCCTTCAACAGCTTGAGTGGGAGCGGCAGGAAAACTCGCTTGTCATTGCCAGTCTGGGGAGCGGTTGTATTCAATGACCGGGTGAGGTTGTCTCAGTAGGATCGCCGTCGGTAAACACCTGGACGATAGCCACCTGATCGTTTTTCTGTGATACGCCGACGCCGACAAACTTCAGTTTGTCCAGCATCATTATGTACCTGTGGTTTGGTTGATCCTTTGGTTCGTTCATGAAGGACTTTTGTATCTCCAGAACCATCTCGGGCTTGGGGTCGGGACCGGAACGCCAGCCAATGTTCTCGTAAACGGGCACTCGAAGACCTGCCTGCCGCGCCCTCTGCTGAGTGTGTCGTCCATCAGAGCCGGTGTGCCCAAAGAAGTCGTTCTTGAGCATGTCGTCGGCGTGGGCGCGCGCAATTTTGCACAGCGTTTTGTCCAGCGGCAGCGCGGGCAAATTCTCGCCTTTTCTATCTTCGTTGATCTTTTCGAAGAGCACACGCTCTAGCTTGGATATGTGCACATCGGACTTCTCGGCGAGGCAGCGCTGAGCGCAGAGAAGCCACGCGAAAGCGATGCAAATAGTTAGTATCGCAAGTGGTTTCAAAAAGAGGCGATTCATTGTGTGGAGATTGACCCGTTCTATCTGACTAGGATTTGCTCTGCTTCTGTACCTTCCATCTGCCAATAATGATTCCTTCGTCAAGTGCGTTAGAAAGTGCGCTTGCGTTGCAATAGAAAACTCCTATCCAAAGGCTCATAAAGCAGACTATGAATCCCGAGCCTGTCCAGGAAACTTTCTCGAATTTGCAGAGAATGATCAAAGGCACTGATGTAACTATCAGCAATATGATGTTTGGAATTATAGCTAGTATGTCCAGTGCCAACTGCTTCAATCACTCGTTTTATTCAAACTCTATCTGCTATTTATTATTGTCTATACGATTATCATACTGTCCATACGTGTTTCCCTGACCGGTAGTTTTTCTGGATTTACATTGCATGCGCAATACTGATGGAGGGCGGCTTCAACAGCTACGCTCCCATTGCTTCTGCCATTCGCTGAAGCACCAAGAATGGGACGTTGTGCTCTCCTGCGATGTGGGGCACGCTGCGCCCTACGAACTTCGAATCATCTATATTCTCTGCGATATTCAGATTGAATGCCGCCCATATCTCGCCGTCGAGTTGTTTCTCGATATAGCTTCTGTTCTTGAGAGCGGGCAACTCTATTTTCAAAATCCTCGAAACAGTATCAAGTAGATGCTCTTCGCTTTGAAAGATATGAGAAGCTCGCTTCCAGGCGTTTCTGCTGCAATCAACCATAATGAGGTTCAGCCTGATCACGCGCAGCTCTCGCACTATCGGGTCCCGCATAATAGCGCCAAGCGGACCAAAGCCAAATAGTTCATCCAACAATAACTTATACAGCCACTCTTTGTCGGCGGCGTCCTCTACTGTCGGGTCAGCCTCTATCAGCTGCATCAGATACTGACGGCAACTATTGCTCACGACCGGACGCACGCAGGTGCGAGCTAGTCCTTCTGCCAGAGCCTCGGTGAACTCGGCTGGCGGCTCTGGCGTTGTCGAATCTGCGGAGCTAGTCCTCAGCGACAGGCTGAGTTCGTAGGCCCGTTTGAGAATATGCTGGCATTTGAGAACTTCGATTTCATTGAGAGGTTCAGGCATCGTTCGCATGGTTCAGTCAGAGGGAACGGCAGGTTCTATTACAACTATATCAGGACCCGCGAGGTCGCCCGGCAGCGCTTGACGGTGGTCGAACAGCCATGATAAACAGTGTCTATTATGTTGATCTTCGCTTGTGCCATATTCGTTTGGTTCTATGAACAATAATCTTAGGCTCGAATCAATTTTAATTCTGTTTTGCTTAGTGGCAAGCAGCTGGGTGTCGGCATTGTCGCGAGAGTCTCTTCCGAATCGGTATGTAGCTGATTTCGATTCCCGGGGAATAGATTCGCGGGTCGCACTTGCTTTAGAAAACCAACTTGTCTGGGGCTATATCGACAACACAGGCAAATATGTAATACCACCGATCTATGATTCGGCAGACGCATTCTGGCATGAATGCGCTGAAGTCACAAAAGACGGCAAGACTTTCTACATCGACCACAAAGGAAATCAAACCGCCAATCGCCAGCCATCGGGCGGTGGCTCCGACGCGGATTTCAAGAAAATAATTTTCGAAAAAGACATTTATGATCACACCGGCAAGAAGATGGTGGCGCGCGGTGCATTTGGTATCATCGTCTATCCATTTTCAGAAGATCTGGCTGCTTTTAGAATGCCATTGAATCTAATTCGGAAGTATTATCCACAGCATATTCCGGAGCGTTATAAAACCAAGAATGGTTTCGACTCCAGCGATAACAGCTTTGGTCAGTGCGGATACCTGGACAAATCCGGTCGCATTGTCATCCCACCAAAGTTTGAACATGCCTATCCTTTTAAGGATGGTCTTGCCAAAGTATCCGGCTGGCGGCAGAATGGATACATCAATAAGACCGGCAACTATATTGGCAGGCATCCGTGTTCTGATGTGGGAAGCTTTCGCAACGGGCTGGCGTGCTGCTCTATGAATTTGCACCACTATTTTTATATCGATAGAACCGGCAGAATCGTTCTCGATAACCTCGAGAGTGCCAATGATTTTTGCTGTGAGCGCGCTGCGGTACAAAAGGATAAAAAGTGGTTTCTGATAGATTCGCAGGGCAAGCGTATATGCGATCTTGACGCTGACAAGGTGGGAGAGTTCTCCCAGGGCTATGCTTCTATAACCAAGGATCACAAAGTAGGCTTAATCGATAAAACTGGCGCTGTTGTTGTCCCGATGCAGTACGAAGAGGTGGGAGAGTTCTGGGAGGGTGTGGCACCTGTGGCGGTGGCATTGTCGGACAAAGAGCGAGCGACACAACTTGAAAGCAAAAAAGAGTGGCTGTGTGGATATATAGATGCCGATGGAAAACTCGCCGTCGAGCCGAAGTATCCTGGGGCCAGGAACTTTGCCGAAGGGCTGGCGCCGGTCCGTGTGGGACTCAAGTGGGGTTATATAGATAAACAGGGCGCGATGGTGATTGCTCCGCGATTCGATGATGCTCAAACTTTTTCTGAGGGGCTTGCCGGGGTGCGGGTCGGCTACCAGTGGGGATTCATCGACCATGGTGGCAACTTTGTTATAAGCCCTCGCTTCGGTCCCCCAAGCAGAAAAGAAAGGCAGCAGCTTTCGGTAGGCCGGTTCTCTGAGGGGCGGGTTATTTGCCGCACAAAGGACTTCTCCCACAAGTATTTCGATAGAAGTGGCAAGCTTTGTTCACGCATGTGGCCTGGTGACTTCCCCACGGATGAAAACAACTTTCATGAAGGGCTGGCTCTGGTGCAGACCCGCCCGGGGTGCAACTGGACTGGCAATGAATATGTAAACACTAAGGACCGCATAGTCTCTAAGGTTTATTACGCCAAGTCATCGAGCGCATTCTCCGAGGGGTTGGCGATGGTTGATTATACGACCATGGACCAAAAGGAATCTCCGAAATCAGGCTTCGTAGACAAGAATTTCAAGTTCGTCATACCGCCAATCTATGGAGCCGCTCGTTCTTTCACAGAAGGTCTGGCGGCTGTCGGCACAGGCTCGTATGGTGACTACGGATTCGAAGGCAAGTGGGGCTATGTCGACAAATATGGCAAGAAGGTAATTGAATCGCAGTACGATGACGCAGAGGAATTTCATGAAGGATTGGCTGTCATCAGAATTGGTGACAAGTGGGGTGTTATAGATAAGGTGGGAGCTGCCGTGGTGCCGCCACGGTATGATAGTATCGGCAACTTCTCTGGTGGGCGAGCGGCGGTAATATCTGGTGAGCGGTTCGGCTATATAGACACCGGCGGCAGGGTTGTTGTCCCTATAAAGTATTGGCTCGCGGGACCGTTTTGTGATGGCAGGGCGCTGGTCGTTTTTCCGACTAATGAGGCGGACAAAGTATCACCGGGCAGATGATGAATTCGATTCGACTATCTCATAAGTGGGTTCAGGACCATCTTTAGCAGATGGAAAAATCAAGAAAGATCTGTGATTGTCACTGGATAGCGGTGAGGTTGTGGTGAATCGTGCATAGATGGTATCACTCAGCTCGAGCTTGGCGCTTTTTACATCGCTGGATAAAGTTTCTATAGATGCGGAGCAAAGCATCCTCAGTGACATATCCGGATCCATTTCGAAGTGATCGCGCAAAACATAGAGATAGGGCCTTTCAGCCACGAATGCGTCGATGAAAGAGTCCCATTCCTCTTGATCTAGAGTGCGACCAACTCTGATGCCAAGCCCGCCTTCAAGGTAACGATGCGAGATCACGAATTTGTCTTTCTCCGCCTTAGCCATTTCTAGGACAGCTTTATTTGCTTCCTTGTGATTTTTGTAGGACCAACACGCTGTGGAATTTACGATCGGAATTTTGAGCTCTTCGCCAAACAAGACTCTATAAATATCAGGAATGACCGAACTCAGCCCTTTGTCATTGATGATGTCGGTGAGCGGTGGACTTGCCAGATATACCCCTCCACTCAAGTATCTCTCCAGCAAGTTTTGCCAGGCCAGTTCGTCATAGTATTCTAGCTTCTCTACGTTTAACTTGCCATAGAACTCATCAACGGGATCGATAAGATTGAGCGCTGCCTGGTTGTAGATCGCAAGGAGTTTGTCCCTGTATTTCTCTTCGTGTTTGTTGTGCTCGGCTTTCAGCTCGTCAAATAAGACATAGTCAGCAGAGAGGCTTTTAGCTGTGCTTTCAAGGCTCGCACCTCTGTTTTTTCTATAACACCACGCGTCGAGTACGACTTTAGTCAGCTCTTTGTTTTTGCCGCAAACCTCTCTAAATTTTTCAAAGCATTCTAAGACATGCTTGTTTCGCCTGGTTTCATAAGTGTCTTTTTTAAGACCGAACTTTAGAAAGAGTTCCGGGAAAGTACTTTCATAGGCATCGGATAGGTCGGACAGCAGGTGTGCGAACGGTGTCATGTATCGCACTTGAAATTCCGATAGCATGAAGTTAGAGCCGTTGCACAGTAAATCAACACCATAGTCTAGATAGAGTGGCTGGTTTTTGATGTTGTGAAACGGGTTGCTGAAGCCCTGGTTGGCATAGAAATAGACGGAGCTCTCGAGAGCAGACTTTAGATAATCTGCTTGCTTTGGATTGATCAATTTTAGCAAAGTCGCTAACTCACTACCGTCAATACCATCTTGTGCCGTAATCTGGACAAGTCTCAACATCGCTTTTGTACAGTCTTTCAACTGGTTTTGCAGCAGCTCGAATTCTGATGGCTTCATCAGCCCCATGTAGATGCAAGCCATCGCCGAATGGTCAATGCTCTCAAAAAGATTCTCTTGCAGTTTGACTCTTTCGGTAAAATCCACGGTGCTCAATAAGTTGAATGACTCTGCACAGTAGGGGATTTTCTTAAGCGAAACTGCCGGAAAAGAGAAGCCTTCATTCCAGCCTGAGAGGTCGATACGGCTATCTGTACTGTATCCGCGCCAATGCAGCCACTCGACTCGTTTCGGGTCAACCATTCACTTTCTCCATTCATCTCTCAGTATGCTTCCCAGTTTACAGTCATATAGTTGGTTGCCAACGGTCATAAATTGTCGCAAGGTGCCTTCTTCCTGTATGTTGACAGATGCCCATTGTTTTAGCACCGGTGCGTTGCCGGATGCGGTAATCGCTTGCACTCTATTTGAGTCGGTGGATGAAAATATTTTGTCTACAATAGTTTTGAGAAATACCGTCCCCAGTCCTTTGCCTCGGAATGGCGGCACCAGAATCCTGCCGAACTCGATGTGATTTTCGTATCGATCACAATGCCACCAGTGTGCATATCCAAGCCTGGTGCCATCTTCTTTTACATACATAAAGAACCATTCTTCGGGTCCCTGCCAGCCGGTTGACTCGAATTCTTTTTCCATCTCTACTAGTGGCCTGGTATCAGGTTGCACATAAGAGCCAAGCACTTCTGGATTATTCATCCAGTCTCGGTAAACTCTTACGTCCGACTTCTCAAAAGTTCTCAGAAATGCCTCAGTCAAGGTTGACTCCGAGTTGTATGTTCTTCAGATACAGGGCTGAGTGGCGCTTTTACTTTTTCAAGGTAGTCCCTGACTTCAGAAAAAGCTTTGATTAGCTGGTCGATTTCTTGTTCTTCGTTAATGGCGGTAATCGTTATTCTTAGAGTTTCATCGCCTCGTTTTACCATCGGATATGGAGCAAGAGTAATCAAAATGCCATTGTCCCAGAGTATTTTAGAGGCTTTAATCAGGTGCTCCGAATCTCCCACCCAAACAGAGACGATCGGGAAGTATGTATCATTGTCTATGTAGAAACCGAGATCTCTTATGCCGTTGATCGCTTTGTAAGTGAGGTTGTATAAATTTTGGCGCAGGCCATCGCCATATTTCTCGTTGACTGCCAGGCCCGTCAACAGGCTTTGTAGAGAAGCGGTTGGGCAGGGACCGGATAAATCATAGGGTGTGGCGTAGGCTTTCAAAAACGACTTCATTCTCTTGCTGCAAGAGATGAAAGCTGCTAGAGAAGAGTATGCTTTGGACAACCCGCCGATGTAGAGTACGTTGTCATAGTTCCAGTCGAAGTGCCTTACTACACCATTACCTTTGAATCCGTACGGCATAGCTTCGCTGGGTTTCTCCCCGACGACGCCCCAGCCATGGGCATCGTCAACATAGACTATGGCTCCATAGCGCTCGGCTAATTTTGAAAGCCTGGGAACATCGGCATAATTTCCTGTCATGCTGTAGGTGCCGTCAACCAAAATCAACTTTCTGGGATTCGATTCGTTCTCTTTGAGGAGAGTCTCGAGGCTGTCGAAATCGTTGTGGTTGAAACTGTGAAGTCTGGCGCCGCTGTCGCGTCCCATCTTTGCCGCTTCGTACATTGTCATGTGCGCCGATTTGTCTAGCAACATGACACCATCTTTGCCTACCAGAGCTGGTATCACGCCGATATGAATAAGTGTAACCGTAGGCAGTATCAGAGTGTCCTCTGCTTTGATTAATTCAGCCAGCTGTTCTTCTGCCTGTAGATAGAGAGAAGGACTGGCAACAAGCCGACACCAGCTTGGATGCACACCCCATTTCTTCAATGAAGGTTCGATGGACTCTATTATCTCGTCGTTCAAATCGAATCCAAGATAGTTGCAACTTGCGAAGTCGGCAAACCATTTATCATTGAATTTTATCTTGCGCCCTTCGATACTGCAGGCTTCTGCATCGAACATAGGACTGGCGTCAAGCACGTCACGAATATCTGCTCTCTGGCTTTTCAAATTCGCATCGATTACTTGATCAAAAATGTTCACTGGTTTGCATCCTCTGATAGCATCGTGGACAGCCCTACTCGATCAATTTTGCCGGTAGAGGTTTTGGGCAAAACTTCCATCGGTTTTATATCGTAGGGCATCATGTACTCTGGTATTTTTCGAGAGAGCTTTTCGGTCAAATCTTCGACAGTAAGTGATCTGTCCTTAATGCTGACGAAAGCGTGTAGCGAATTGCCGTACTTCTCATGCGGTTTTGCAATTACTGCCAATTCGTTTATTCCATCGATCGAACTCAGTGCCGTCTCTACTTCACCTATTTCTACCCGGTATCCTCTCGTCTTTATCATGCTGTCCGCTCGGCCGTGATAGACGATATTGCCATCCTCCAGCAGTCTTCCCAGGTCTCCGGTTCGACAGCACAAAGTAGGATAGGAGTGAAAAGGACTTTGTATTAGTCGTTTGCCGGTCAGCTCAGGGTCGTTGAAATAGCCGGAAAATACAGTGCCTCCCCGTACAACAATTTCTCCAAGCTCACCAGGTTCGACGGCTTCTCCGGAATCTCCCAAGATAAAAATCTCCGTATCATGAACCGGTCGACCGATGGGAACAGAGTTCAACTCCTGGGTGACTTCATCGAAGTGCTTGATACCATTGATATGAAAGTAAGTGACGATGTTCGTCTCTGTAGGTCCGTAAATATTAGAAACCCTGGTATCAGGCAGGCAAGCGATAAACTTGCGCAAGTACGGTATCGGAAATGGTTCACCCGCATACATGACTTGTCGCAAGCTCGGAATCCCTCTATCTAGCTTGCCTTTGCTAAGCCAGTTTATAAATGCCGAAGGCACCGAATATACTATCGATATCTCTTTCTCGCGCATGTAAGAGACAATCTCTTCGGGCTTATTGCTGAAGTCCATCGGAGCGATAATTAGCCGGGCGCCTGCCTGGAAGGTCGAGAAGATATCGAAAACAGACAGATCAAATTGAAGCGGAGCCCTGCTAAAGACTCTATCTGTCTCGGTCAGTCGAAACTCCTGGTTCATCCAATCTATGAACGTATAAGAGTTTCTGTGCGATATCAAAATTCCTTTTGGAATGCCGGTGGAACCGCTGGTGTACAAGACATAGGCTATATCGTCCGCAAGAGCTCCGGATTCTTTCTTGCTTTCTGTGAGGACCTCGATATCGGCCGGTCTAAGATCAACGGAAGCAGTCTCTGTCTGAGGTCGGTCGCTGTCTAGAAGAACTATTGTTTTGATACCAAACTCTTTTAGCTGAATGGCTACTTCCAAAAACTTAGAATCCACCAATAGCGTTTCGATGCCCGACCGCACACATATGTCGCCGAGCCACGAGGCAGGCGCAAGCGTGTTCAATGGTACGTAGACGACGTCCGCAAATAGAGCGCCGAGCATCGAGCAAATAGCTTCTGCTCTCACTCTAGAAAGCAGTCCAATTCTCTTGACGCCAGTCTCTTCGAAATAGGTCTGGTACTTTCTTGCTGATGCTTCGATGTCTTTGTATTTGAATAGTGTGTCGCCTTGCTCGATAGCGACGGATTCTCTTCTAGTCGAGTCCGAGAAAGTATCTTGCAGAAAATGTTGGATAAGATATTTCATGCTGAGACAATTATTTTGCCGGTATCCAGTTATTGGATGTCAGTGTTTGACGGCAATAATCTATCATATAAGCTTATTAGAGTGTAGAAGAGCAATTTGCGGGCGCCAGGGTATACGGAATTGGAAATCCACGAAATCGGGCAGTTTTATGGTGAGCGATTCGGATGGAGAATGTTTGATGCACGCTTCTTGACAAAAGAAGTAAAGGTATACCTGGATGATGAAGAGGCTTTTGTAGAGCATGTGATGTCCAGCGGATATGATTATCTGGTCGAGGTGGGATGCGGCTATGGTCGATATCTCGATTGGGCAATGTCCAGGGGCTATAGCTATGCCGGGCTCGATATTGTTCCCTGGATGGTTGATATCGGCAGGGTGCGGGCGGAAAATGCCAGGGCTTCTTATGGTGACCAGCGCTGCGATGTTTTGATAAATCCGGCAGAGTCTTTGGAAGACGCGATTAAAAAGCTGGAGAAAGATAGTCCGGATGCCAAATTTCTGGTGTTCTTTCCTTTCAACAGCCTGGGCAATATTTCGAGCCTCAGTCAGGCACTGGAATCTATAGAGGCGGTTGGCGTTGACTTTATTGTCTCGACTTTTAAAACAGATGCGAAGCCGACAAATTATCGTCTGGATTACTATAGAAATTGCGGCTATGAAAATCTCAACAGCCGCTTGATGCGGCAGGGCATTCTTATTGTGTCCGATGAAGGATTCCATGCGTTTGCGTACAATCGAGATTGGCTGATTACAATGTTGCAGAAGCATGGATTTGAGCTCACATCTTCTCATGAAGATGGGAAAATTGGCAGAATACTCTACTTTCGGTACGAGAACAGAAGAGAGTTGTCGCCTACTGCTCGGGACCATTTTGAAGCGATTGTTCATGTGGTCGATGCGGGCAAGGATTCTGCAAGTGAGAAACTCAATCAATCCGCCAATTTGCATCGGATGGATGAGTACAAGACAACGGTCACGGTTATAGGTTCGTCAACATTGTCTTGCATCTTGCCTGAACGATTGAATAAAGGTTGCTTGATTCATATTAACGCCGAACTCATGATGAGTGGTAACCAAATGCAATACCATGACCTGTCTGCTCTAGTCGAGAGCAGCATAGAAGTTGAGTCTGGATTTGAAACTGTGGTTCGGCTCACTAGAAGTGGTTGGACCGAAAAGGTCGGTCTCAGAAAAGCATCGAGATGACTCTGCGGCAGTTCCTGTAAACACAGGCTGCTCCTTGGTTGCCGGTCAGGCACTGGGCGGGCGGCACAATTTAAGCTGTTAGGGAACAATTTGGTCACGATATTTAATTACTATTAGGTCTTACCATACACGGCTCGACTCGAAATATGCCCCAAAAGCTAGATATAGCAGGGTTATAAGCTCGCTCCGGTCATGGTTGTTTCTAAAGAAATTAGTAGAGGTCCACCGATGGGAACTGAAGTCAGCGCTCCGAAAGAATTCCAGAGCCGACCAGAATTAAAGGTCGATCAGCCCAACTGGGACAAGTCTATTTTTGATGCACCTTCATCGAGCCATAGCGGGTCCGGATCTCGATTTGAGACAGAGACAACTGCAACCGATGCCGGCAAAGCTTTGCAGAAAGGCGATATGGATGGATTGAACAAGTCCATTGAGAGTGCTTTTGAGAGTGCCGGCGGAAACCCTGCCGCCTTTAAGCAGTTTGGCGAAAAGTTCAAAGAAGAGATGCAGGGCAAGGGCTACGACGTCAAAGTGGGCGAAAACAGCCTGGATATGAGAAAACAGGGTAGCGAAAAAGGTGTTCGAATCGGTGTCAATGGCGAGCTTGACTTTTGGACAGGTAAGGTTACCGGCGAAGCTTCCTCTCAGACGATTGATTGGGCGACCGGCAAGCCTGTGGAGGGCAATCCCGAAGAAGTCCTGGGTAAAAAGAGCGAAAGATCTGAGCTATTTGCTCCGATCAAATTTAATAGGGATGCCCCTGATGAAGGTGGAGGCAAATTCAAGCCGATAGATAAATTCGAAAAACGGTTTGATCCGTCTGAGTCCCTGAAAGGAGTTAGCTCTGCTCTTGAAAGCAATAATATCGAGGGAGTGCAAGATTCGATTAAACAAGCTTTTGAAGCATCCAAGGGAAATCCGGCTGACTTTGAGAAGTTTGGGCAGCAACTGCAGAAAAAGCTTGCTGACCAGGGTTACGATGTACGCTTTGGAAAAGATGCCGTGTCTCTCCACCGTCAGGGTGCTGAAAACGCAGTGGAATTTAAGATAGATGGGGACATCAATGTATTTTCGGGTAAACTCGATGGAAGGGTAAAAGCGCAGTCTTATAACTGGCAATCTAAGAAAGATGTGGATGTTGATCCTGAAATTGCACTATCGCGAAGAAGACCAGCTCTTTTCAGAAGGTAGTCCGAGAATCTAAAGGTGAGCTAGTACATGGCTATGATTTTTATCTCCGGCGCCGCGGGAGTAGGCAAGACCACCGTTGTCGACAATCTCAGGCGCAGGCTCCCCAGAGAGAAGTATGCACTTCATGATATCGATGAATCTGACCTCTGGACTCATGATTATCCTGCCTGGCGGGCTGCCAAAGTAGACTACTGGCTGCAGCGCTCGAAGAGCAACAACGAGACAGGCATGGATACGGTTTTGAGTGGAATAGTCTCCCCGAAGGTCGTAGCCGACGTTCCCACATTCTCTGCCGAGCTGCCCATCAAGTATGTTCTTCTTCATGCGGCGCCGGAGGTGCTCGCCTCAAGATTGATCAGTAAGTTTGGGACTGAAGAAGAGCGCGCTGAATTTGACGAGGAGCGCACCAGGCAGATGAAGGAGTTTGTCGATGGTCATCTCGCCAAGAACAAGAAGTTGCTGGAAGCTTTTGAAAGTTGTGCGGATGCGGAAGTTATTGATACTACCAATAGTGCCCCGGATGAAGTGTGCGAAAGGGTCAGGGAACTTCTTCTGGAACTGAAGGACTAATCTGCTCTGACTATTCCATGTCTTCTTCCTACTCTAATTGAAATACTTCAAATTCATCAGATAAAATGACAGAATCCCAGTTCAAATATCTGTATCCGGTGAAATGTTCGAATAGGTCGACTGGTATATTGAAAGGTGATTCACCTTTCGCGAGCATTGTTTCGACATACTTTTTCACTTTCGTCGGCGAACCACCTTCCACTGCTAGTGGTGCTGGTTCGTAGAGGGTTACGGACCAAATCTTTTCTCGGTCCTTCCATTGTCCTATGTAAGAATATCCCACGTGGTCTTCTACAGCTCCAATCAGGACGCCCTTTTTGTCGAAAGACATGCCGTAATTAAGCTCATCATCTACGAAAGACCAGTTCCAGCAGAGCAACAGAAAGAGTTTTTGTTTTATATATCCACCTGCGAAGTCGGGCAGCTCATTTCTTGCTCGATATTCCTTCAATTTTTCTCCCGTAGGGGAAAGAAACAACTTGCTTAACACTGTCTCGCGTTTGTATTCTGTTGCCAAAAAGCATTCTGCTGTGCCCATCAGTGAATCTCCTTGCGCATCATAGTTCAAAGTCCAATGTTCGCGCGCGCGGGTACGTAAGTGATTAGAAACTGCTTTTAAATTTTACCCACTAGGGGTTCACTCGTCTGATTCGTCGTCTTTATTTTCCGGCGCTGGCGCTTCCGGCTCTTCCTTGTCTGATTTCTTCGCTTCCGGCTGCAGTTTCTCTGTGCGCTCTTTCTCTTCTCTCACCAACCTCGGCAAGTCTTCAATCTTCGGGTTGTCAGTCACGAATCGGTAAGACGCCACCAGCTTGCGAAAGGGCTGCAAGCTCTCTTCGAAGGCGGCTTTGTTCCTGGCGGTAAGCACTATGTTCACCACCACTTTGTCTTCCGGCACATAGCCGACCGCTTCGTAGTTGCCGAAGTTGTCGCCGGTGAAGTAGCGCAAAGACGCCATCTTGCCGTCGGCAGTTTTCGTGGTGCCGCCGTCGGTGACTTTGATGTCGGCGCTGCGCCCCTGCATGTGGTCGATGTCCTTCTGAATGGCTTCGGTGATGGTGCGCCCGTCCCTTGGGGCGGCGTTGCTGTACATCGCCACCGGTCCGTTCCAGTCTGAGTCTTTGGGGTAGAAGACCGCGTAAAGCCGCTGGGAGGCGCCGCACTCTGTGTCGAGGATCCAGCCTTCGGGCGCGGTGAGGAAATAGGCGTGATTCTTGCCATAGGCGAGCCCGGTGCCCTGCTCGGTCTGCTCCGCCAGGGAGGCTGTCGGCGCGGCCAGGGTGAGGCCCAGGGTGATGAGCAAGCAGCAGCCTGCACGGGTCAACAAGCTGGGCAGGGCAGGTTTTCGTTTCATGTCTCGTTGTCCATAATTTTGTCGGTTTTGCGAATTATACAACTCAATCACCGCCGAAAATAGGAGCTTTTTTTCGTTTGGTAGGCAGAGTGCCTGCAGGGATAATAGCCTCTGCGACACCTATCGAAAGATGGTATCTTGGGATCGATTGGGGTTTTTCGTATGCCGGTTGGAAGTACTATTTTAAGATTGGCTTTGAGCGTCGGTATTGTTGTACTTGCGACTGTTGGTCCGGTCGCAGCCCGCACATCGGCCGAGGCCATTCAGTACAACAACGCCGGAGTCCGCGCTCTGAACAAAGGTCTCACCAAGGTCGCTCTCGGTTTTTTCGACCGGGCGATAAAGCTGGATGAAGACTATGCATTGGCTTATTCCAATCGCAGTATTGCAAAGTTCAGGCTGTCCGATTTTAAAGGTTCTCTGGCGGACCTCGATACTTGTATTGAGTCGATGGAAAGGAAGGACCACTATCTCTACGGATCGACCTTATTTGAACACAGGGCCGAGCTGAAGAAAGTTCTTGGTGACAGTGAAGGTGCTGCGAAGGACTTTGCGGAAGCAAAGGTCAGAAAGCCGAATGATGCGCTTCACTATTTTGAACAAGCGGAGCGCGAACTTAATAATGGACAGCTCAAATTAGCGAGAGAGTATGCGGATATGTCCATTGAATTTGATTCTGAAAAGCCTGAGTATCTTAAGTTAAGAGCCAAGATTCTCCAGAAGCTAGGTTTGAAAGAGGCGGCGCTGATGGATCTTCAATCGGTGCGGGAACTGGAGGCTGAGGCGGCGTCAGGCGCGCCGTAATCTTCTGGTGAGCGTTGACTATTATCTAAAATCAATAAGAATGGGCGTCCAAGCGCCATTTTGCCGTGACCCGAAAATGACCCAAACCTGACCCGGCTCTGACCTGGTTCGGGTCGTATTCTGAGTGCATCAGGGACAACGAAGTCCCGAGCGAACAAGGAGATGCAATCATGAGTTTATCCGGCAGCGAAAGACAAGTAATCCAGACCAACAGTGACGCCTTCACCCAATCTCTGGGGAACGATTTCTTCAACCTCATCGGTTCCACCGAAAACCAGGCTAACAAGATATTCAAAAATCTGGACGCATACCAGGCTAACGATCCGAATGACTACAAAGAGGCTATTCAAGAGTATCGCAACGTCTTCGACCAGTACAACAAGAACAGCACCGCCAATGGTCTTCCTACCCTGCGGCTTGTCGACGCCGACAATGATGGTGACCTGGATATCCAGGTTATGAACGGCAAGAAAGTCAATAGAACCTTCGTGCACAAGTAAAAGTTTTCCCCCTCCGTTCGCTGAGGCGAGGGGCGCAAGCCCCTCTTTCTCATTCTTTGTTTTGACTTTCTAGCCAGTCTAAGAGCGGTTGGGTTGAGAACAGGCTTGCGAGCTTAGATTTGTAGTTCGCCAAAAAATTCGATGTCACCTTGTAGTGCTCGGTCTCTTCATAGGTGACTTCTTTGATGCCGTATTCATCAAGCTGGTAAATCAGGGCGCCGGGGTAGGCTAAAAAAATGGGAGAGTGCGTGGCTATGATGAACTGCGAATCTTTGGCGATCAGTTGGTTGATTCTCTGCATGGCGAGAAGCTGTCTGGATGGAGAAAGCGCTGCCTCCGGTTCGTCTAAAATATACAGCCCTTTGCCGCCGAAGCCGGTTTGAAGCGCGCTCATGAAGGACTCCCCGTGCGAGCGATGGTGGAGCGATTTGCCGCCATATCTACTGAGCACTTGTTCTTTCGACATCCACCCCTCGCGCTCGCTTTCTTCGGCGAGATCGTCCATGAATGTGGCTACGTTGTAGAAGCTTTCTGCTCTGAGAAAGTACTTGTCTGACGGTCTCTGGTAGCTTCTTTTGACTCTTATGCAGGCGTCGAATCCTGATTGACCGCCGGCGTCTTTCATACTGAAATTGCCGGTGCCGCCCTGGGCGCCGAAGCCGAAGACTTCGGCAATCGCCTCAAGAAAGGTGGACTTGCCAGAGCCGTTCTCGCCGATGAAGAAGGTGATATCCGGATGAAAGCTCATGTATTCGAATGTTTTCACCGCAGGTATTGAAAAAGGATACGAGTTTTGGTCGTATTCTCCGGGTTTTAATTCGATTGCTTTTAGATAGGGTTTGGCACTAAGCAAGGACTAGACCTTTGGCTGGCGGGAGACTTCTTTATATTATGCGATTTTCGATGGCGGTTTTTAGCAGATTCGCCGTGACCCGAAAATGACCCAAACCTGACCCGGCGCTGACCCGGGTAGCGTCGTATTCTGAATGCATCAGGGACAACGAAGTCCCGAGCGAACAAGGAGATGCAATCATGAGTATATCTGAAACCGAAAGAGCCGTAATCAAAACCAACAGCGATGCCTTCACCCAAGCTCTGGGGAACGATTTCTACAATCTGTGCGGCGTTACCGAGAACCAGGCAAACAAGATATTCCGGAATCTGGATACATTCGAAGCCAACGATTCAAATGACTACAAAGAGGCTATCCAGGAGTATCGCAAGGTTTTCAATCAGTACAATAAGTCCGACGTCGACAATGACCTTCCTGACCTCAAACTGGTCGACTTCGACAAAGACGGCGATCTGGATATCCAGTTGATGGATGGTAAGAACGTCAAGAAAACCTTCGAACACAAGTAAAAGTTTTACTCCTCCGTTCGCTGAGGTGAGGGGCGCAAGCCCCTCTTTCTCTATGTTGATTTAGCCTCTCTCTCCCCTCTTTCCTCGTCTTCCGCTCCCCCGCGCGGGCGCTCTCTCCAACACTCCCTAAGAGCTGGCAACTCCTGCGTTGCCGGAGACGATTGCTCTGCTCATCTCGGGATGTCTCGAAAGGCTGATAAATAGAGGGTTTATGGATGTCCTGCACAATTCCGGTGAATTTTATCTGGCAACTTTTTTGTTGCATCACTATAGGCAGGGTTGAAGAGTGACATGCTCTTTTCAGAGGCGTTGAAGCAATATACTATGGGGGTGTCCGATGCGATTCGTTCGACCCGAAGCAGCCGCTTGCCCGAGTCTGGTTCGCTCGCCTGTCGCTCATCGCGAGATCTACTTAAGGTACAAATATGGCGCTTTGGGGATGTAAAAGTTTTGATAGTCATTTTTAATGTAGTTACCCACGACAGCATCATCCATCAATGTGATTATCAGGGTCGAACTATCGCCTTTTCGCGCCGGAATCATGTAATAGCAAAGTACCTTTTCGTTCTGCAGGCAGTGAGACCCATTGGCGTCAGGTGCCCCCAGGAGCTTTACCACTTCAGCCTCTGAAAGCCGATCGAGAGTCTCTTTCTGGCATAGATCTTGAGCCATGGCTAGTCGTTTTGCTGACTTACTCTTCCAGACCTTCGAGTCGAACGGAATGTTGTCCACACTGGGTAAGTATTCCGTCCAACAGAAGAGCGAATCGAAGGGCGATCCATAAATTGCTCCGACCCCAAAGAGGAGCAGTGCGATGCACGTGCCGATAGACTTTACTTTCATCGAAGGTTTCATCTTGCTCCTTGTCACTTCGGCAGCAGCGAGCACTGATATCGCGTAAGCGCCGGTGCTGCGATATAGGCATATGCGATCAGCCAGGCATAGAAACAATTCACCATAATTTGTTTGCTGGTTAGTCGGTGACTGATTTTTAGCGCGAAATAGTCAATAAGTGGGAGGAAGAAATACAAAATATTCCAGGCAAGGGGAATGAATATCGCCATCCCAATGATAAAGGCGTACAGCGGGGTGCCGCATCTGTTTGAATCAGTTCGACTAAGTTCTGTCATTATCGCAAGCGCGTCCACCGAGACCACCGTCATCAGGCAC
This sequence comes from Candidatus Obscuribacterales bacterium, assembly GCA_020634035.1. Lineage (GTDB taxonomy): Bacteria > Cyanobacteriota > Vampirovibrionia > Obscuribacterales > Obscuribacteraceae > RI-106. The sequence continues at coordinate 1,075,086 of JACKCM010000001.1, forward strand.
AGCAAGTTGCTGGGGATACGTCTTTTCTCCCACCACCACCAGAGCTGAAGAAAGGTCGGGAGGCCCTCGAGCGGTCTGAATAGTCGCGTGGTCTCCAGCCATTGAAGAGACAGGCGACCGAGCAGAATCATCAGGAAGAAATCGAGAAGAAGAAAACCGAGGTCGCCGAGCCCTAGGGCACAGAGCATGCCCAGCGCCATCAGCGCGCAGGCAATCTTCAGCGAGAGTTTGCTCCAGCTTTGGGGCGGTTCTGCGTTTGTGGATTTGCTGGTCATCCTGTCGGCATTTATGTCTCTGGGAGGCGTCATACTCCATCATAATGCAAAGGTAGGGTTTGAGCTATCGTCTGCGTTCTGGTTGAACTTTTAGCACTGCAAGCACTTTAAGCAAATCAAGCAGTGTCTACAGCAACCTGGCGCAATTGGCATCCACGTTTTTGATAATACCGTTCATAGTATCTTTACGAATCGGGAAATCATTGCCGAAATCTCTGATTTGCCTGGAAACGGTGCATATACGATCTATTGATTCCAGCGCGTGATGTTCTAAGAGTCCGCCTTTGTTTGCCAGCTTCAGCAAGTCCGCTCTGCTGGGCGCGCGTGCCTCTCCGCAAATATCCATCTGGTGCTCACCATTCGGTCCTTCGCAAAAGGTCAGATCATAGGCAGGAGAGACTTGCCATTGACCATCCCGTCTCATCAGATAAGAGAAGTTTTTTGAATGGTCGTCGCGGTTGTTGAAGACCACATTGAAAACACATCTTTCATAAGCGCGATGAACTTCTCTGATGTCTCGGGTCATGAATTTCGTCAGGCGCAGCAGTGCGATGTAGTCCAGTTGTGGAACTCGAAAATCTACATGTGCAGCACCGGCCGCGGTGTGAATCGGGATTTTGATTTTGCCTTCTCTGTCGAATCGCTCTACGCCGAAGGCAGAAAGCTCAGAGTTCAGATCAAAGTACTGCGCTTCTGGCATGTTGATATCGCAAGCTTGGGCGATTTTGGCATACATCGCTTCGATGGCGCAGACCTCTTTATGCTCGTTCTGGGCGGGGAATTTGACCAGCATAGGAATAGTGTCGCCGTCAGCATTTGCGGCGGTGGACATTTGATTGTTGACTCTATCGAAAGTAACCAACACTTTTGGTCGAGCACCATGGGGAGAACCGCCCATGAGGGCAAGTTCGAGCAGCAGTGCCTCGCTATCGCCTTCCAGCACTGACTGAACGCTTTGCGCCAGCTCTAGAAGGCTCACTGTTTCTGGTGTCAATGATTCTCTTTCGGCTGGTTCAAAGGCCAGGGCGCCCATCGCCTGGTCTCCGATGAATGCAAGTCTCTCGAGTGGCGAAATCTGTGAGGGGTTTCGGCCGTTGGCGCGAAAGAGTCGGTCCATCAGTAGCATGCCCCAGCCATCGGGCAGAGCGTCGCAGAGCATGCCGGGCAGTCGGTGCTGATGATCCGGAAAATCTCCGTATGCCTGGGTGCTTAGCGGCAGTTTGAAAGGAGAGAGTTCGAGTCCGCGTTTTATCGCCGGGGTGGAATATTCAAAGATAAGTTCTTTGCCGTCGTCAGCCAGCACTCCAAGTTCGAAGCGCTCGTCCCATCCGGTGTATATGACCCGCAACTTTTTCATTCGGTGCGTCTCCTCGACGCTCTCTGGCGTTTCTGGCTGGCGCGTTCCATGTCTTCTATCGACTTGGGTTTTAGAACAAACAGCTCTGATAGAGCGCCGGTCAGACCAAGGGCGCTTGTGGTTCTGAGGAAAAGGTCGAAGGTGCCTTTGCCGGAGCGTTCGAAGTTGCGCAAAGCTCTTTCGGATATTCCGGCTCTTGCCGCCAGTTCGCTCTGAGAGAGGTTCTGGGCAAGCCTGTTGGCACGAATTCTGTCGCCGATTTCCTGGGCTATTTCATCTGGTGTGGACAAGTCAAAAAGCATAAATGTGCCGGTTAATGAGCAAAAATGAACGTAACCAGTAAAATTATACCGGTTATGATACATGTTGGCAACAGGGCAAAGAAGGGCAGCGCTGTGTTTCTGTGTGGTGCTTTTGAATTATTTGGACGGTCGACCGGCCAAATTTTGCAATTTGAATTATTTGGTTGGTCAACCAACTAAATTGTCCGGATGCTTTTGGGAAATAGGGCGACCGGTCGTCGCTGCCTCTATGAAGACCGGCTATGTCTCCGGTGTGCCTTTGGCTTGTCCCAGACTTTTGCCGTGCTTGTGACGAGACTTGTGCTCGGCTTTTCACTTCTCTTCCTTATCCATCTCTTCGAGAATCTTCTTCGCCTGCTCGTCGCCTAAGTCTGCCACCTCTTGGTAGAGCTCCCGCGCCTTTTTGAGATCCTTGGGCAATATGTAGCCCCTTCTGTATCGGACCGCCACATTGTATTTCGCTCCGGGGCAACCTTTTTCTGCGCCATTCAGCCAGCACTCCAGCCCTTTTTTCTCGTCCAGTTCGACGCCGCGCCCAAGCGAATACATCAGACCCAGATAGTTCAGCGCGTGTTGGCTGCCGTCTTCATCGGCTCTAGTCAACCATGGCAACGCGCTCTTATAGTCGACTGGCGTGCCGTTTCCTTCGTAGAGATTTCTTCCTATCTGATACTCGGCATCAGCACAGCCTTTCTTGCGCGCGGTCTTCAGCAACTCCTCAGCTTTCTTCTCATCATTGGCAACACCAAGACCATTTTGATATATGTAAGCGAGCATACAATCTGCGCCAGCTTTGCCGTTTTTCGAACTTTGCTCGAAATATTTGCGTGCTTCTGCAAAGTCTTGCTTTATATTGTTGCCCCACAGGTAGTGCGTACCGAGCGCGTATAGACCGTGGCTGCTCCCTAGATCTGCCGCCTTTCGGTGCAGTTCAATGCCCCTTTTGGGATCTTTAGTCTTGCCACCAGCTCCGTCTTCAACTATCCAGGCAAGGGTATCTATCGCTTCCCACCGGTCAGCCGCAGCCGCTATCTCAAGCCATTCTCGCGCTTTCGTGTAATCTCGTTTGACACCATTGCCGAAGGCATAGCAATTGCCCAGGCTGGCAGCCGAGTCCATGTCGCCGCGTTTGGCTGCCATGGCATATAGTGTCGCGGCTTTTTTTAAGTCTACAGGGAGACCGTTGCCTCTTTCCAGTCTATCTGCCAATTCGTAGAGTGCGGTCGAGCTGCCGTTCTCATCGGCTTTCATGTACCAGGCTTCGGATTCTTTTGCGTCTGCTTTTACGCCGTTTCCATCAGCATAGATCCCAGCTAATACTTGCATGGCTCCGGCGTATCCGTCTTTTGCCGAGGAGTGCAGTAGCTCAAGTGCTTTGTTGTAGTCTTTTGGTGCACCCAAAATGCCTGAATTGTAGAAGCCTGCAATTTCGCATTTTCCCCGGCTGCAGGTCTTGGCGTTAGCGGCAATGCGGTGAACTTCGGCTTTTCGCAAATCTTTAGTGACACCCAGTCCTTTCTCGTACATGTATCCGAGCAAAAGCTCAGCGTCTCCGTCGCCCTTCTGGGCGCTGGAGCGAAACAATCTGAAGGCACGCTTGTAGTCTTTTGGGATTGCTTCACAGCCATTTAAATGCAGTAATCCGGATTTGTACTCTGCCTCGGCATATCCAAGACTCGCCGATTTTTCCAAAAGCTCGAGTGCTTTGGGAATATCTTTCTTGCCGGCAAGTCCCTTACCCAGAGCAAAAGCCAGGCAGACTAATCCTTCCGCATCGCCGGCGGCGGCGGATTTTTCGTAGAGCGCTCGCGCTTTTCGATAGTCTCTCGGTACGCCGTGTCCTGTCTCGTACAAATGACCAAGGGTGGCAGTTGCTCTGGCGTTGCCGCTGTCAGCAAGAGGGCGCAGAATCTTCTCAGCTTCCGGGTATTGCTTGGCATTAATGGCGGCATCGGCTTCGCTTAACTGCCTCTCGTCATTGAAGGCAGTGCAGGACGTGCATGTTCCTGTTACCAAAAGCAGTGTCAGGGCGAAGCTGAATTTTTTGATGTTGCCGACCATTGGTAGCCTCTGCGGGAAGAGTGGTCATCTGCCTATTATAACGTCCGCTGAGCAAAGTTCGCGAAGCTCAGTCAGGCGTATCGAAAGGGTATGCAAGCTCTTTTATCAGCATTTTCTTCTGGGCTTTGGTGATAAACAGGCAGTTGCTATAGTTGCCGCCCGAAAGGGTTTCGAACTTGCGTTCTCCTTCGATTAGCCCGTTAATCCAGATGATAATGGACATGTCCAGCCAGTCGTCGAAATATGACGGTTTAAATCTATGCTTCTTTCCATTAAGCTCAATCTCTACTGTAATAGGACCAAATTCTCCTTTCCATTTCTCGTCACAGTAGCTCGGGGCAAATGTCTCGTCTGCCGCTCTTGCTAGCTTGGACACGAAGTCGATGTATGCAACATTCACGCTGCAGACATCACATTCGGGGTCACCCCACCAGAAATAGTTGTCGCTGTGATGCAAAACGCCTATTATCTGTTCTTGCAGAGCCGGTGGCGGAAAGCCGTTTGATTCCAGGTTTTCGCAGAGTTCGTCTTGATATGCTTTTATTACCTTTGCTGTGTCCTGCTTATTGAATAAACCGGCATTTTTATAGATTTCCACCGCGCGAGTAAGTTCTTTTGTGTAGTCTTTGACTTCGTGCTTTTGCTTCTCATTGGTAGTGTCGTCTTCTTGGGTGACGCTCCTGCTCGGCTCCAGCTTGAGAATGTTGGCATCATCTCTGTACAGTGGGCGATAGGCACCGACTACTTCGCACCAGTCTAGTGCTTGTTTCGCGTTTCTGGTATCAGGATTGACTCGGACATATTCGGTGTTGCCGTCTTTTTTTAACTCGTATACTACTAAAGCTTCGTCATCATCGAAGGCTTTCCTGTAGAGTCCCTCATGAAAAGCGGCTCCGCACTCTTTTATATACCGGTCCATGCCATAGAGGTCTATCAGGGTTCTCCTTGCTTCAACATTGTATTCTTGCTCAATGTCGTCTATGGTCAGACTTTGTGGCGCCGTTACCGCTTTATGCTTCATTATCGTGCCATCAAGCGCAAACAGGCAGAAAGAATCTGCGTACTCAAGAGCGGGCGAATCCGCGCTATGAAGGCGACCTTCCTCATTGAATGTCAGCTTCGTCGGTCTATTTGCCACCAGTGCAAATTCGGCACCAAGAAATAACATATTAGAGTTGAGCATGATTTTGTGGAGACTTGTTATATAAGGTCCATAGTCACCTTCATAGAGCATTCCTTTGTCTATGGTGAACACTTCTGCTACGTGGCAATGGCCCCAGGGGCAGTTCGAGGTGGTGGCATTGTAAACGCATAAGGCTTCCTCGTTTAGGATGCCTTCCATTACTGATGTCATCATTTTCAGAATCGCCCAGCGATTCGCCGGCGCTTCATCATGAACTCTGTTGTATAGATTCAGTCTCACTGATTGAGCAAATTCGTGATCTTCTCTTTCTTTTCTGGACATGAGCCTGGTGTTCGCAAATATATCCGGACTATGGCGTTTGCGATGGTCAGTCAGATCTGCCGATAACTTTATGGAGTTTTTGCTGGAGTTTGTCAGCAGGATTAGCTCTTCTGTGTCGCGAAGGCTTTCTACTTTTGCCGCGAGAGCATCTATGCACTGGGTCAGGCGATCAGCTCCAAGCACCAGTTCGAAGGCGGTCGGCTGCGATTGGCGAAACTTTTCTTTGGCGTCTTCTATTTTGGCAAATCCAAAAGAGTCAACTGTTCCTGCAAAATCAACCATGTTGGCGAGCTGCCAGGGAGAGTCGCAGAAGATTATTTTGGGCGTCTCGAGGTTGCAGATTTTATAGAGGTTTTCAATACCTGCGATGAGCGCTGTCTTGTCCCCTTCCGCGGTCCCAAGCGCTGCATCAGTGCTGGCTTTTAAATAGGGAGCAATGTCGTCAAGTTCTTGTAGTATCTTTTTCCAGATATCAATCATGGTTCCCGCTAGAAACTGCAGTTTTGGAATGGTTGCTGCTATAGTGTGCTGCGTCAATATACCCGAGTTGCGTCCAGGATGTAAACCGATGCTTTCACTAGATAGTCCTCGATGGAAAGAGCTTCGCCAGGCTTATGGCACAGCAGAAGCAGTGCCAGAACTTCTTCGCGCGATGGAAAAGGAGGATGCTCAGCGAGTGGCAATGACCACTTCTGGTGGTGGCAGCAAGTCTGTATGGCATGATATCTGGAGTTCATTGTGCCATCAGTCTTCTGTCTACACCGCGACCTATGCGGCGGTGCCGTATATGGTGTCTGTGGCGGAGAAAGGCAGTCTTACTCTTCGCCTGGATGTGCTTGTGTTCTGCGGAATTGTCCAGGCATTTGGAAACCTTGTGGGCGGGCCTGTTCCGGCAGATTTGATTGCAGAGTACGAGACGTCCTTGACAAAAGTTGTCGAGATGTCTCGTGGTATCGTATCAGATGCCGTAAGAGAGGGTTTGCTCGATCGGTTTCCTCTAAATAGTTTAGTTCAGTCTTTGCTTGCTATCCGTTATGGTGGCGATGCGACTATCTGTATCCTCGATAGGCTCGGTACAGGAAACGATGAGATTGAGGTTGAGTGTAGTGAGTGTGGTGAAACTTCGTTTGTCGATCTTCAGAGCATTCCGGAGGATATGATTGACCGAGACTCCATCGCGCAGGATCTTAAGGAGGCAATGCTTCTGGTCGGTGAGTCGACCGGGGAGCCCAATAGAGATTCCAACGAGGATATAGGCGAGGGCTCGAACAACCAGGCAGACGAGACCCGTTGGTCTTCGGTCTCTATAGTGCAAATTGCCGCGGCGTTTGCTGCTACATACGGAGACAAGGACCTCGCGGACAAAATCATGCTTCTAAGAGCAGCTGTCGCCTGCCCCTCTTGCGACCATCAATTCATGATCTCCGACGGCATTCTCTGGGGTATATAAGAACCTTGGCCGATATGAGCGTGACAGACAAGCCCCTGCAGTAGCGAGTTTCTGGTGTGTGAATCAGCAATTTGGCCGATAACTTGGCCGATTAGTCGTCAACTTCTTTGGTTTCATCTACAGATGATATGGTAAATGCCATACTTGAGTCAAATGACGGCAATAAAATTACTCCTGAGAATATCAGTGATCCTAAGGTGCAGAAAGACTTGCTGGGTAGATTGGATAAACTGGCTCATAACGAAAAGCAAAGTCCTGAAGTGGCTAGAGCATATCCAGGGACACGGCGATGGTGTTCATAAGTGGACCCTCTAGTTCTGGTTCCAGGGCGCCGTATCTGGCTCTGACTCTTTGTGGAAAGTCTATTGAACGAATCTGTTCTGCTTTGAAGTAGGTGGTCTTTTTAAGACCGTTTAGTTTGGTCGGCTTAACTTCCAGAATAGTTGGTGACTTGCCTGGGGGGACTTTTGAAGTTCCGGGAATCACAGTCAAAAGACCATGGGCTCTGTCTATCAAAGCCTGGTGAGAAACGATTAGTGCAGGATGGCGTTCTGAAATTTCTTCTGGCCAGGCTTGTCCGAATTCTATTTCGTATATTTCAAGCCTTCTAGGACCGCGATATTCAATCATTTTTGACTACCTTTTTGAGCGGCTCTTTTGAGATTTTTTTGATTTCTTTGATTTGTCTAGCGATATGAATCCATCTGAAGTGGCTGAATCCAGTATTTTAATTTGATGTTTGTGAGACTCTAAGGAGGCCGGGTCCTGATCGACTGCATCGTAAAATGCTCGGATTTGTCTTTCTAGCTCATCTTTGTGTAGAAGGCGAATTGCCAGTCCAAATGCTTCGGATTGGCTAATCTGCCGGTTCTGGCAGATTTCGTTCAGGATTTCTTTGTCGGCGTCGTTGATTCGGATATTTGCCATGTTTTTGTGCTCAGAATATGTATTCATAAGTGTATACAAAAACGTAGACATTTGCAATGACTTCCAAACAAAGTGGTATTCCTATCGTTTCTCTTGCCGCCGTTCATGGCGCTGCCTAGCCAGCCGCAAAAGTGAATCAGCCATTGAGGCTTATCTCCACGCCCTCATTATCGACCAGGGTCAGTTTTTTCGAGTCTTTCGCGAATTTGAACTTCAGGTTGGTACGTGTTGGTTTGATCTGTTCTTCCGAGACCACTTTTCGAAAAGCGAAGGTCCTCGCAGAGCGACAATCGAATAGATCAATGCAGTAGGTGTCAGTTTTGGGATAGCCTTGCACCAGTAGTACCTGGCGTTTCGATTCAATTGATAAGCGATAACATTTAGAATGAGGCCGGTACTGAGGATATGGTTTTATTTCTATCCAGGTTTTGTATTCGGATAGCCAGAAATCCGGAGTGTATTTATCAATACCCAGATCGAGCTTCTTTGGCTCATATTTGTAGCGTACACCATTCTCCTTAAAAAACTTCGCCCATTTAGCTTCCAGGGTACTTCTAAACCAGTCGCCATCAAATTCGCTTGGGTTGGATTTTATGAAAGGCATATTCTCATTCTCTTCTCGATGCGCCGGTGCTACAGAAAGACCATAGTCGAAGGAAAATGCAGTTTCACTGTGGATTTGAACAGTCGTTGTTTCTACTGATCGACTGCTTATGGTTGTAGGCGCTACAGGAGAGATTTAGTTAGCTCTTTTTAGAAGACTCGATTTGATTTCTGCTACGTTTACGCCTTGCTTCTCTAGCAACTCGCTTATCTTTTCGTGTTTGCTTTCTAATAGAGCGAGCAGTATTTGCTTCGGCCTAATAACTCTAGAGTCTAAATCTTGAGCAAAACGCCAGCTTCCCTTGAGGGCGGATTTTGACTCTTCTGTGAATGGTATCAAAACATTCCAGGGGAAGATGCGTTCGAAGAAAGTGTATTCATCTTTCTCCGGAGCATATTTTTTCAGGATGTTTCGGGATGCCTTCAGTGATAGGCCGGCAGACTGCAAAACTTGTGAGGCATCGCTCCGCTTTTCGCCAATTATTCCAAGCAAAAGATGCTCCGGCTCCACAGCTTTGCGCCTGAAGTCCCTCGCCTCCTGCTGTGCCAGGATAATTACTTTGATGCCACTCTCGGTGAATTTATCGAAAAAGGCATACTTCTTGTCCCATTCCATGAGCTTGTTGCATCGGGGTAGTTCTCATGAATATTATATCGCCGGGAATACACAAGTGTAGAACGATCAGGATTGCTAATTCGATTCTCCCAATGCCTCTAGCGCTTTTGTGGCTCTTTTGTCTCCTTCATCGGAGAGTTCTTTATATAGCGCTTTTGATTTCTCTATATCGAGAGGCAAGCCTTTGCCGACTCTGTATCTATCTGCAAGGTTGAGCTTGGCGCCGGGGCAGCCGCCTTCTGCGCCTTTCAAAAATAGTTTGACAGCCCTTTCGTCATCAACTTCGACGCCATTGCCCTGGGTGTACATAATTGCAAGAGAGGTCATAGCATGCGGGTTGCCGTCTGCCACTGCTATGTCGAGCCAGTGCAGCGCTTTTTTGTAATCGACAGGAACGCCCCAGCCTTCTGCATAGGTCCTGCCTATCCAGTATTCGGCATCACCGTCACCGGTGCCGGTTTTAGCGCAAATCGAAAACAATCCAAAGGCGCGCTCCAGATTTTGCTCTGCGCCTCTTCCCCACAAGCTTTTGTATGCGAAATTGCTGACAAACCCGGATCCCGATTCTTTGACCTCTTCTTGAACCAGAAGCTCGGCCCTCTTACTGTCTCTATCTCCTCCCAGACCCTGATCCAGTAGCCAGGCCAGGTTTAACATGCTATCCCAGTGCATGTCAGCTGCCGCTTTCTCTAGCCAATATCGGGCTTTTTTGTAGTCCTGCTGCACGCCCAGTCCATTTATATACATGTCTCCCAGTTGCCCTGCCGAGTACCGGTCTCCCCAGTTGGCTGACTCTGTATACAGTGGCACTGTCATAGCATAGTTCTTGGCGACGCCTTTGCCTTCTCTATATCTTTCGGCCAGGCGATACTTCGCCAGTGGATTTCCGTTTGCATCGGCTTGCATGTAGAGCGCAACTGCTTTTTGAAAATTCGCTTCAACGCCCGTGCCATCGGCGTAGACGTCAGCCAGATCTGCGGGAGCGTTTTTGGATCCGTCTTCTACAGCTTTGCACAGCCAGTAAAAGGCTTTTTCATTGTCAGCAGGAATTCCCATTCCATATAGATATGCCATTCCCAGCGCACGCTCGCCTTCTGCGCAGCCATGTTTTTGTGCCGCATCGGTTAGCGCCTTTGCTTTTTGTTCGTCTTTGGTGACACCGAATCCGTTTTCATAAAGATGCGCGAGCAGAATTTCTGCGTCCCCATTGTTTTGTCTGGCAAGCGGCAATAAAATTTCGTGCGCTTTTGAATAATCTTGTTTGACCTTCGCCCAGCCTTCTATGTAGGTTATGGCGCTGATGAGTTTTGCTTTTTTAGATCCAAGCGATGCGGCTTCGGCATTTATATCAATTGCCTTGTTTTCGTCTCTAGGGCCTGCCAGGCCAAGGCTGTAGTATGCCGCCAGCAGCCGCAGCCCCTCCGGATCTTTGGCTTTGGCAGCTTGTTCTACCAGAGCACGTGCTTTGTGAAAGTCTCTGGGCACTTCTTTGCCGTCGAGGTAGAGTTCGGCCAGTTCTCTTGCTGCCACCGGATTGCCTTCATCGGCAAGCTTTTGAAGTGCTTCAGTCAAAGCCGCACCGTGTTTAGTGTCTTTGACTCGCTGCACTAAATTGTTCTGCTGCGTTTTAGAGTGTTCAGGCGCCCCGAAGTGACGAATTCCAACTGATATGAATGTTGCTCCTATTATCAAAGAGAGCAACGCTATGAGAATCAGATTCTGGCTTTTTGAATCCATGAGTTTTTCGGTGGCGACTTCTACTCACGAATATTATATCGATTGTTTAGCCAGTGGCTTCGATGTCTTTCAAGACATCCAGCGCGTGCTGAAAGACAGCCATCTTCATGAATGTTTGATAGGGCACACCCATCTTCTTGGCTGCTTTTTTGACCACTAGTAGCTGATCTTTTCCCCAGCGGAAGCTAATTCTAAGCTCTTCTAATTCTGCTTCAGCTTCGTAAATTTTTTGAGAAATAGCAGCGTCTTCCTCCGGCGAGAGTTCGATGTCTTCCAGTTCTTCATATTGTCTACGCTTTGCCATTTTCTTAAATCCTGAAACAAGTGATAACTACAACTATCTTTTTTCTTTCATCGCGCCAGAACCAATACAGACCATGAGTGTCGGAGTAGTTTTCAAACCTCTTGAATTTTTCATTCCACTTTGGCTCTGTCTCGAAGAACAGGTCCAGTGCATCGTCAATCGAGGTCTGATGCCTCGCGTAAATATGAAGGATGGTCGGATCTACAGTGTCATATCTAAAGAGAAATATAAATCCATCTTCTTTGACCTGTTTATAACCTGGCATTGTTCAATACTCTGGCTGTTCAAGATCAAACATGCCATATGCTGTGTCAAATGTCAAGACAAATGACGCACATTTTGATGGATACTCAACTTCCTGACCGGTTCTACAGTCCTAGAATCTTTGCCTTGGCGGCTTTGAACTCGTCCTCGTCAATCAGTCCGTCGGCACGCATTTTGCCGAGCCTTTCCAACTCTGCCATGACATCCGGGCGACCGGGCGCTGCCTGGGAAGCTTGAGATGTCTGGCATGTTTGGGACGATTGGGCCGAGTCGAACTTCTCTAGAATGGCGCCGCCAATTTTTTTGCCGACTCTTGTACCCACCAGTCCACCCACGAGGGCGCCGGTAAATGTCCCGACCACCGGCACCGGCACCAACACAGTGCCGAGCTGTGCTCCGGCGAGCACCCCGGCGCCTGCGCCTGCCAGTCTGGCTGTCTTTTCGTTTTCTGTGCTTCTTTCGTTGTCTTGCGATTCGGTCATGATGTTCACCCATAGTGAAGGAAGGATGGTAGGTTAAGGCGTAGGAGTAGAAATTGCCCTTGATTCCTCCATGAAACAATATCCGGCGCACCAAAACGACCTGGGTGAATACAGTTAATCAACCGTGCGCATTGATGTTTTTAGTTTGTAGACGATGATGATTTTCCGAAGATGTTCAGAAACAGTTTGCTCTGGTAGACGTTCGGCTCGCTGGACACATATGGCAGCGAGCGGTGATAAAAATGACTATCATGGGGGACTTTTACCACTGCCGATTGTCCCCAGACCAGGACGAATTGATGTTCTAGTACTGGAAGGCAGATGGATTCGATCAGGCCAGGCTTGCGGATGTCTCCGTTGTAATCCCATCTTGATTCTCCCGTTCCTAGCGCTTCTAGGGTATCCTGAATCCTTTGATATCCATTTCTCTGGTATGGCGTGCCGCTCACCACAAAGAGGTCTTGAAAGGAAAAGCCGCAGGCAGTAAACAAAAGACAGCATGCTGCTAGCCAAGATACAGAACTATGGCTGTTCGCCCCTATAGGTCGCTTCGAGTTGTGGGGACGCTTCATCTGTGGTTGGTTCTCGGTGTCAGTTCTTTCAATCAGAGCACCTGGAGCCAATCTGGTCAATCGAAAAGTACCGGATTAATTGGTGTATGTCCCATGATAGATTCGCCAATCCGCCGGCTATGCCTATTTGCCCCTGGTCGTGAAGCTGTCTTACAACGGAGCGAACTGGGTATGTGCTTTGGCGGGATTTGAAAAGTCTGGACGGTCGACCGGCCATACAATTCAAATTGAATAATTTGACCCCTGCCTCATTCGTCGGTTTTCAGTGGCAAGGACTAATCCCTGCAAGGGATCGATTCGGCATGCCTGTGCTATGAACCCCTTAAGTGCAGCTAGAGACGCTACCAAGGAGAGAATTTATGTTATACACAATTTTATCGTTACTTGTATTTTTCTGGTTTGTCGGTTTTCTGATGCATGTCGGCGGACCGCTGATTCACACCATTCTGCTTCTGGCGGGTATCATCTACCTTGTTGACCTGATCCGCGGCAGACGGGCTGTCTAGAAGTAGGCAACTACAGCGTGTGGATACCTTGGCACACAGGAGGTCTATCAGGAGGTCTATTATGATTGGTGAAAGAATGGGAAATTGTTTGAGAGCCGGAAATATGTTTCTGTCCTTATCCGTCGCTCTCACATTTGCAGCTTTGCCTGTTATGGCAGGAAGTTTGTCTGGAGGTCCCGCAGTGGGTATAAGCCACAGCGGCGGTCCGTCCGCGACCGGCTCATCAAGCCATGCGCGAACTGTAAGTGATACCACGGCAAGCGGCTCCAGCAAGACTGAAGCTGGTAAAATGAACGCGGGTTCGTCGCATTCAGAATCTGTCTACAAGGGTGGCAGCTCGATGTCGGGGGTGAAGACTCCTTCACCGACGGGCACCTATAATAAGAAAGTTGCCGAGGACGCGGGCGATGAAAATGAGGCTATTTCCGATAGTGGTGATAAGCAAGAGAAGAAAACAGCCGCTTCTACGACGCATGCCAACCCCAAAGTTGTTGAATACAAATGGAAGGGTCACGAACTGAAAAGTAAGAAGGTCGTGAACAGGGGCGCCTCAAAAACAAAGAGCACTAAATAGGGTGTTAATCAGATCAGGTTGCTTTTATGAAGGATAGTTTTGTTAAGGCTTGAAATGGTCCCAGCGACTGGCGATCACCATAAATCGCTTGAGGTCTTCATTGGTTACATATTGAGCGTCCAGTGCCAGTTCCTCCACGGGGATATCCGGATACCGACGCATCTGATTCAGCAGAGCTTGCACCTCTGCTGAACTTATAAAGTTACTTATCATCATAGCTCTGAGCAATTTTGGCAGTCCGGTGGTCATCGGCATGCTGACGAACATGGTATTATCCTCGGGGTCAAAAGAAATTGACTCGGCATCTTCAGTTGGAGCAAAACTGCCATCGCCGGTGATTCTCTTTTCGCTCTGCAGTTTCCTTCTTGCTAGAGTGAGGTCGTGACTGCGTCGCAGGCGCGGCTTTCTCAGGGTGATTCCCGCGTTTAGAATCTTGAAAAAGCCGGTGGGGTCGTCTCTGGGATCTTCATTCTCCCGGAGAATGTTTTTGGCAGCTTTCAAATATGCGGCGAGCACCATATTGTCATTGCTGTCTTTCTCGACAGAGAGAAGGTCGTAACAACTTTCAGGGGCAGCTTCAGAATCGGAAGGCGGTGCAAGGTCCGGATAGAGATAAAAGAGCTCTTGTGCAGATGCAAGCATGCCGTCGGAGTCTTTCTCTTCGAGGCTAATTCGAAGCGCTTTATCAAGAATCTGGGTTTCTACTTGCAGGCGTTTCACGCCGACTGGCTCTTTCATCAAAATCGCTCCTACGGATTCTATTATCGCATTACAGCCAGTACTTCAGGAACAAACTTGCTTGCGCATGGTTATACTATGATTCGCTGTCTAAAGATTCTCATTGTTGTCGTTGACAATCCTATCCCAAAACTCGGCTACCAGCAGGCAGCTTTTGAACTCCGACTCCGTCAGGTATCCGGCTTGCGCTACCAAATCTTCTAAGGGAATATTCGGATATCGCTGCATCTGATTAAGCAGAGCTTGAAGCTCTTCCGAACTAATAAGGGGGCTAGTCAGCATAGCCCTGAGAAATTTTGCTCTATCTTCTGCTTCCGGTAGGCTAGCATGCACGATAGCGACACTTTCATTCTGCATCTCACATCCGGCAAGGGCTAGATCATGACTCAGTCGCAATCTATGTTTTCTCAGAACAATTCCGGCATTTAAAAGTTTGAGAAAGCGATTGGGCTCATCGCGAGGAGCTTTCTTTTCTCGAAGAAAATTTTTGATGGTCTTAAAATAGGCGGCTAAGATTGATTTGGGATCGGCATCCAACTCTACTGCAAAGATGTCGTAGTAATTGTCCTTGGGAAGCGCTTTTTCCTCTCGCTGCGGAGCAATGTCAGGATAGAGATAAAACAACTCTTGTGCGGATTCGAGCGTGCCTTTCTGGTCTTGTGCTTTCAGGCTCTTTCTAAGAGCCGCACTCAAGATCTGAGTTTCTAACTCCAGGCGGTTGGTACTGTTTTGCTCTTTCATCCGCAGTAAACCTCCGGAATTTATTATTCCACTTTGCTTTCTTCTAATCGCTTTCATTTAGCTGCTAATAGGTTTTGGAGGTGAAGCAAGCGGAATTGTAGGAAAACGTACAATAAATGTCGACAGAATGGTAAAGTTGTATAAAAACGTACAAAAAGTGTATAATGTGAAAATGAATGACAAGTACAGGTTGAATAGAGACAAACTCCTGAGCGTCCTATCTATTTGGGACAGTCAACTTCAGCTGCCTGTTTTGCTAGTTGCATGTGGTGGCACAGCTTTGACTTTGCAGGGATATAAGTCAAGTACAAAGGATGTGGATTTTTTGGTTCCCTATCCAGATCAATTTGAAGTGCTAGCGGCATTTTTGCATAATCAAGGTTACGAAAGGAGGACAGGGTATGGATATAAACATCCGAAGGAGCCCTGGATCTTTGATTTGTTCATCGGGCAGACAATTTTTCAGACTGAGTTGTTGGATCCTATTCATGAGTCTGCTAATCATAGAGTAATCAAGGCTTATGACCATTTGATTTTGGCATGTCTAAATTCAGAAGATTTGATAATCTCCAAAATGTTCAGAGGAACGCTCGTCGACGTGCAAGACTCGGTGCTTTTGATTGAGGAAGAACATTTAGACTTGGGTTCTTTGGGAATTCGATATGTTGAGACAGCAAGCTATTATCACAATCCAGAAAAATGCAAAAAGAATATGGGGTATCTAATTGCAGAACTGGACGAGAAGGGCATCGATACTGACTTACTCGTAGAGGTTTATGAGCGATGGAATCCATGAAAAAAGAGCAGCTGATAAGAGAACTGAGTAACTATGGCTATGACATGGTATCTCCCGGTGCAGGCAATCCTCAACAGGTTCTTGTCCAATTGGTCCAATCTGACGATGGTCGAATTCTAGAAGGGTTTTCTGTCGTTATGACAAACATGCTTCAGAAGTATCCTGCAATGGATTTAGCGGCGACCGAGAAGCAGCTTGATAGGGGGCTTCAGAAAAGATATCGCACCCTGGTTGCTATTACGTATCATCTACTTTCACTGTTACCTGATGCACGGCTTGAACGGGATAAGCTGTTGGATTACCTGAAAGTACGCGAGCCATCACTGGTGGAGGCAGTAAAGAATAAGATAAGGGAAGGCTCTGAGGTTCTGGTAGGTAATAGAATTCGTCTGGATATTGAGCGCCTGGAGAGAACTTTTCAAAATTACATCGTTGAAGTTGCGGCTGATCAAAGAGAGGATAATCTCACTCGATTAGTAGAGGCAGAGAGAAATGCCGCACTTATTGAGGCGCTGTCAGAACTATTTACCGAGAAGCAGAAGGAGCTGATATTTAAGGTCTTGAATAAGGAAAAATTGTCCAAGACTGATAGAGAGTATTTTTCGAGAATAGTGCGGAAGCGATTGAAAGCAATTCGTAACTCAGATTTGCAGTCTTTAGCAGAGGCGATAGTAGGTTTTTAAAAGGGCATTTATATATTGGAATTTTGGTGCTATCTTGTACTGAGGTTCGCCCAGAACTGTTTCTGGTGCATAAAGCAGCGTGGATAGCCTTTTATGGTCAGGCGATCGCAGTCTTCCGCCAGGCAGGTGTCGGGCCCTAATTCGGGTCCGTCTTTTTCCCATTCTTCTTGCCGTAGCCGCTTTTGGTGCTGAAGCCGCCTCTCTGGAGCTGATTTGACCTCGTCGCTTTCTAGAAATTGATTTATGAGTTCTTTTCCTCTAGTCAGCAGAATGAGATCGGCAAGATTTTCGTAGCAAAATACCATGCCTAGAGTATTCGCTGCTTCGAAGAAACTTGTCCACTGCTCGTCATTCGTAAGACTAGAAAAATTCTCGAAGCCGAGCATTGCATTAGATATGGTGTCAAGACTGTGTTCTTTGTCTATGGCTATGAGCGCCAACTCCGCTCCGAATTCGAGTGTCGGTATCTTCGACAGTGGCGGACTGATTAGATAGTCATCGCCGAATTTTGTCCAGATGATTTCGCTGTCGCCTATTCTTCCGGTGCCTTCCGGAATAAGCTCTGCCGGTCTAAAATCAGCGATGGTGGTCAGTATTATCCAGAAAGGCTTGGTAGGCGGTTCGATTGCTTTCAGTGGATCTGCCCAGCCGTCGAATTCTATCCAGTGATAGTCTTCATGCGAATAATCTTTGTAGGCGAAGGGAGCGGACTCCCAGTCCGTCATATTCAAATAATCTTCAAGACTGAGCACAGCTTTCCCTTCTTTCTATTCGATGTTCTAATATTTTAGTCTACAGTCGTCGCTATTTAGCTAAGGGTTTTGTTGGCTTGCGTTTGACGACGGCAGGAGCAAGCGGGTTTTGATGTTTCGCCAGGGATTAATCCTTGTCCCGGATGTTCTACAACGTCCCATATTGTATGGGTTTTGACGGTTCTCTTTTTTCTTGTATATAATTCGGGGTGATTGTGAATATATGACCAGCGAGTCGCTTGTCGAAGATAAATGAACCGAGTAATACCCCGCGCAATCAATTAAACCTTATATGTGACCAGATGCGGACCGATTTAGTATAGAGTTTGGATGACATCTGCGAAGAACTGGGGTTTGATCCTCAGTTCTTATATGAGCTTGCCGATGCCTCTTCCAGCCTTTACAAAGTTTTTGATATGCCAAAGCGTTCTGGTGGTTTCAGGACTATTTGTGTCCCTGCAGACAAACTAAAGAATATTCAAAGGCTTATCCTGGATGGGTTTTTAGGCAAGATTGATATGCCGGCGCACATGCATGGTGGCATCAAGGGTCGGTCAATTGCAACTAATGCTGAGGTGCATGTTGGCAAGCCGCTTGTAGTCAATATAGATTTGAAAGATTTCTTCCAGTCAATCTCAGTTGAAGCTGTGCGATCGATTTTTTCCAGAATATATAACCTGGATGAAAATGCCGCAGAAATCTTTGTCAAACTAACGACATATGGAAATTCCTTGCCGCAGGGTGCGCCAACTAGCTCTTTATTGGCAAGCAAAAGATGGCATCTTTCGAATATCTTAGAGTGAAGAGACGTGTGGCACCATTGGAAATATTTCCCGATTATGATGGCATAATGTGCTTGCATGCTTTTCAGATTGAGCCAGAGCAACGCTGGTTCAACTATCGGTTGGCTTACATAGAATCTCTTGAGATTGTCGATGTATAGGAAATAGCTACAGAAGCTAGCTTCTAGTTGATTGATAGTACCGCCTCGACGGCCAGATGGTCGGAGCCTATTGAGGGCAGCAGCTCTACGCTGCGCACTTGAATGTCGCCGGATACTAACACATGATCCAGAGGAATGCGAAACAGGGGGCACTCGCTTATTTTATTAAGCAGAGGCAGTTGGGCGGGCCAGGTGGGCTGATACCCGAATCCTCTGCTGCTATCTTTTAGCTTGCCTGTTTTGAGTAAATTCTTGAAATGCGGAGAGAATTGTGTGACATTCAGATCTCCTGCCAACACAACGGGCAAGTTTGATTCTCTGCACAATGTGGCCAGATTTTCTAGTTGCTTGTTTCGCATGCTCAGAAATTCGTTGTTGAGCGGGGCAATCGGATGAGTGTTGATAATTCTGATTGATGTGTTCTTGATGTTAACTATGGCGGTCTGGGTAAGAATATCGCTGTTTGATAGCTTCAATCTTTTTGATTCATCTAGAGGAACTTTGCTGAAGAGGCCTATGCCGAAGTAGCCGTCATCTGGATTCAGCATTTGGTAAGGATACTCTGGCATATTTTTGCATAAGTAATCAGCCAGGTCTGCGGTCAACTCTTGTATACAAATGATATCCGCATCGGTATTCTTCAAGACTTTCAAAATCTTCTCGCGATTTTTGTTAACCGTGTTTACGTTCGCTGTCACCAATCGGAAGGGGGTGTCCGCTGCGTTGTATTGTGGTGAAATGTAGAATTGAGCAACGTCAGTCAGGCAAATCAGGAGCACTGCTAATGGTGCGAGTATGACCTTTCTGTTTGTGATAGGTATAAGTAGAAAGACGCCTAGTGCCAGCAAGCAGGTGAGTTGCAGTCGCAAGTTCGCTAGAATTTCTAATAGTCTGCCGTGGGTGCCGAAAAAGGAGGCTGTGATAAGTATGCTTATGAACAGAGCATATGTAATGCTGAGGTATCGATAAGCCACACCGGCAAGTTTTTTTATTCTAGACTGCAAGGTGCTCGACATACTTTGTTAGTGATTTCCATCTTTCAATATTGAAGTATTTAATTTGCTTCAACGTTTTGTTTTTGAAGCTCATCGTCGATGTTCTTCAAGCTATCTTCTGCCCAAAATTCAGATTTCATGCCTCGAGTTTTGAATACTTCTTCCTTGTACTGATTGTAAAACCAGCGGGCAAGCAGCAATCGATTCTTTTTGTCTTCCTTCTCTTTTATTGCTTCACTATAGTATGTGTGACCAAGAGAGCTAAGTATGTCCTCTTTCAAACGCGGATCGATTTTGTTGTCATCAATGATCTTGAACTGTCGATCCAGAATTGCAGCGTATTTATCTCGCCGAGTCTGATAGTCGTCGCCAGAGCAAAAATAGAAGTCGTGAATGAATTGAAAATAGAAGGTTTTGTCATATATAAACGCCACTGTTGATACAACCAGAATAGCGACGCAAGAGAAGGTTAGTATGTACGCTCTTGCCAGCCACCTCTTCAGCCTGTTGTCCGACTTCGACGCTTTGAAGGCTACAAATACCAGTCCTACTGAGCACGCGAAAATAACTCCAGCGAATAAGAAATATGAGGCGGGAGTATCCATGATTTTAAAGTGAAAAAGTAATCCCAGCGCCACGCTGAGTAGCGTCAGAGAGGTCGCCGCGGTTATCCAGGTTCTGGTATTTACTTTTGACACGGAAGTTTTATACCTTGTGGGGTAAACACCAGTTTATCACCGATGGCGTTCTCGCTCGGTTACAGGGCAGTTATCTAGTCCTACCGCTAGCCTGTACTTGTGATAGAACAGTTAGAGAAGGTTGCGAATCTGGCGGAGTAGGCGACATGTTTGAACCTGGTGAACTGTATGCGAAGAAACTTCCTCCTCCACGCTTCGTGGCGACTTTGCGTTATATAGAGAATGTCGCTCTTGAAACAGAGTCGCCGGTCTTTGTCTACTATTCCGTAAAGTCCGCAGGGCGGATGTTGCCAAAGGGACCGAAGTTTAGAGATTTGCTGGGTCAGTCGGGATGTGTATCGATTTTTTCGCAAGATCAAACTGCGTTGCAGGATGAATGTGCCTTTTGGGCTTTCACCACCGGGGGGTGTATTTATTTCAATATTGCCCAGGTAGAGCCGGAGGATAGTGAGAACTACTGGTGCAGCGGCTCCATCGACAATGCCTCGGTTTTGTTTCGGCTTAGTGCCGCGATAGAGACCTTCAGAACAGTAGAAGAACAGGAAGTCGATAGGCTGCTGGCGTCCATAAAGAAGTATGATTTCCAGTCAAGCTCGTCTGAATTGTTCCTCGACTTTCAGCGTCTATGGAACGGAAGCGGTGGTTCTTCAAATAGAAGATCAGCGAGTTAGAAGAGTTCGACGGGTTATAAAGAACCATCACAGGAGATTTGCCGATGACTGATTCTCTAGAGCAGGCGAAGCAGTTGATGAACCAGATAGCGACCTGGCGGAATAGAGCCGCGATGGCAAAGAAGGCAGGACTCTCGGATCTGGAGCAGCAAGCACTGGATCATGTGTCCCGCTATCAGGAGATGCTCCAGGATTTTGAAGGCATAGAGCCGCCGTCGCCCGGTGACGATCCTTTTGATCCTGCAATGGTGCCCAAGCATCCGTATCCGAATGCAGGAGCTGGCGCCATCGCGCTACCGCTGCCAAAGGCAGAAGATGAAAGCGAATCTGAACAATGAAGGTAGTCTCGCAAGGTCGATCTGAGTTGCCTCAAGGGCTTGCTTATCCACTATCGCTAAAAACGATCAGCGAGGTCGTGGCCGATGCAGAGGTGGATGCTGATTTGCGAGTCTGTTTTATGCAGAACAAGAAGGTGAAAAAGTCTCCAAAGGCTAGGAGGAAGTATCGCGATTCTTCCAGCGACATTCTGGTGGCATCGTATGAATACCAGCCAGTCTCGTTGATCACTCCAAATCGTATGATCGGCGACAGTCACTATTCGTATGCTGCACCTGTTTGGGACCTGAGAGTTTTTGCTGTAGATGTTAGCCAACTCAAAGAGATAAAGGACCTTTTGCATGAAGAGGGTTTGCCCAGGTTTCGAGACTGGCTTCAGGTGGCAATCTGCCACGGTCAGGAATTTGGGCATGACACATTATATGTTGGCTGTAAAGAGGGGCGCATTCTCTTTGAGCAAAGCACCAGCTTTAATTCTATATTTGAAAGATAGTGCAATCCATGACTGTCTCGGTGCGGACTAGTTTGTCTGCTCGCCAGTGGTGCCATGGCTTTTGGTCACTGGTCGAAAGTCAGTGACCCACTTTTCTGGATAACCTAAATCCTCTGCTCTTTTGTCATCTTCTTTGTATGAGCTGTCTCCAAGTCGCTCTTTGAGTCGAGCGCGATTATTGTAAGCAATAGCATAGGCGGGATCGGACGCCACCGCTTTGTCGTAGAGTTCTATGGCTTTAGTAGGATCTCCGCTGCGCTCGTGCACGATAGCCAGTCCGCAATAAGCGTGGGCGTTTCCTGGATCCAGCTCAAGAGCTTTTGTGTAATCTTTGGTTGCTTCATCGAAGTTAAAGCTAAGAAGATCTGCTTCGCCCCGGTCTAGATACAGATTCTGGTCCGTCGGATTCAACTTAATCGCCAGGCGGTACTCTTCAGCGGACAGGTCGTATTTTTTCTCATTTAAAAGTTGCAGCGCCCTTCGGGAGTGTACTTTTGCCTGAGCCAGCTGCTCGTTCGAGAGCCTTTCGAGTTCTCGGATCACTTTGCGATAATTGGAGTTCGGACCATAGATAGAACTTTCAATCTCGCGCGAGTATTCTACAAACGCGCCGAGTAATAGCGAGATTGGACAGACAATCAGTGCCACCAGGGCAAAGCGTTGATTTACTCCAGGTTTGGTGTTTTCCGTCAAGACTCAGCCTGTGCAGTTGCAATTGAGAAGTTATTTCAGTCTATCATGGACACCTGGCATGCTCGCCTCCTTCGTTATAGAATCAAGGGTATGAAGGTAATTTCTATCAAAGACAATTCTGAAGCTTGGCTTGCGCTTTTCGAATTGCTGAAAGCGGCAGCTATGTTTGCTGTTTGTCTTCTGATTTTTCTTTTCTTCGCCTTCATCCCGTCGCCAAACCCGGATCCTGGGCAGGAGTTTATACGAATTCTATGTATTGTTGTGGGAGCCGTCAGCGTCCTGGTATGTGCATTGGCTTCGGCCCTTCATTTTATGATATTTCTGTCGACGCTATTCGAGCCGCCTTTTGTGCTTGATTATGTAAGTGGTCCTTCGATGGCACCGTCTTTGAGGGAAGGCGATTGGCTGGTCATTAAACCCGTTAGTGTTGGACAAGGAAAAGTGGGGATGGGCGACATTGTCTGTTTCTTCCCTCCGATCAGATATTTGGGACAAAGCGGTTATTTGATGCGGAGAGTGATAGCCGAGTCTGGCGACACGGTTCAAATACGGGACGGGCGAGTTTTTGTCAATGGTGATTTAGTGGAGGAAGAGTGGAATCTTCGGGCACCGTATTTGGGTTCATTGATCACCGAACAAGACATAGGCTGGCCCAGAGAGAAGAAGGACTATCTAGGAGAACCGATAGTTGTACCGGAGTATCACTATTTTGTGCTGGCAGACAATCGTGAGTGTGGTGAGGAGCAGGTGATTTTGGACAGTCGTATATTTGGCTGTGTGCCGAGACAAAACGTTGTTGGTCGGCTTGTCCGAATTTTGCCTCAGTGGCTCTCGCGTCTTTTGTCGTCGGCGGCTCGCTGGGCCGCTAGTCGCAAGTAGCGTTTAAAAGTGTTGCATTCGAAGTGCGATTCTGCCGGGCAAGCTGCGGCATGGCGCAGACCATCGCGCATCGCTTTGAGCTCGCGAATTTTTCTATCCAGTTCGTCTGCCTTTGCCTCCAGCAACTGTCTGTCGATGGCAATTTCACCGTCGGCGGGCATCATCAGCCCAAGCTCTGCCAGAGAGAACCCGGCTGCCCTGCCCAGTGCGATGAGGGCGAGCCTCTCGGTCACATCGGGGGCATAGAGGCGCCGCAGACCCTTGCGCCCGGTGGAGGCTATGAGTCCTTTCTCTTCGTAGAAGCGCAGGGTAGAAGCTGGCACCCCTGAGCGTTTTGCGGCTTCGGCTATATCCATGGGCGGAGGTCCTTGACTTAAAGTGCACTTGAAGTTGCATAATATAGACCTGTCTGAAAAATGGCAAGTTCAGGGTGTGAGGAGCGGGGATTGCGACCTGATGCGCCCGCGAAGACAAGTGAAAGCAAAAGAAGGCAATTAAGGCTACAAAAGGCGGAAGAAGGCAAATGAAGGCAGAGATAAACCAGTGGAGGCTATTATGAACGCAGGCACAGGCGCTGGCACAGATAGAGATAGAGGCGCTGGCACGGATACGGCGGCAAACAACGAGCAGGCAGAGTTGTGGAACGGTATCGCCGGACGTGGCTGGGTTGAAGCTCAGGAAGTGATGGATGACCTCTTGCGCCCCTTCGAAACTCGACTGTTAGAAGAGCTGGCTGCCGTTATGGATGAAAGTCCGGTGAGGACCTTATTAGATGTCGGGTGCGGCACCGGCAGCACCACCATGGCGGCTGCCCGCCGTATGGGCGCCGATGGACGATGCGTCGGTGTTGATATCTCGGAGCCGATGCTGAATCACGCTCGGTCCCGGGCGCAAGCACAAGCAAAAGACCTGGCGATAGAGTTCGTCCATGCCGATGCCCAGGAACATGCCCTCGAAAAAGATTTCTATGATCAGATCATATCTCGCTTTGGTGTCATGTTTTTTGCAGATTCTATAAAGGCGTTTGCCAACCTTCGCAGTGGTATCAAAAGCGGCGGCAGGCTCGCCTTTGTCGCCTGGAGAAGCCCGCAAGAGAATCCTTTTATGACAGTGCCTGTCAAGGCGGCTGCGCAGTTTGTCGAGATACCGCCGACGCCACCGAATGCGCCTGGTCAGTTTGGATTTGCTGATAGCAAATGGGTCGAGCATATTCTCAAGGAGAGTGGTTGGGTCGATGTCGAGATTGACCCTTTTGATACCACTTGCTCTATGCCGTCCGAGAATCTGCGTGACTTCTTGAACAATGTCGGACCGGTCTCGCGACTTTTGCCGAATGTCGACGATTCTAAAAAGCAGCAAATAATCGATGCCACCATTGATGCGTTAGAGCCCTATAAAAAAGATTCGGAAATTAGCTTCGATGCCGCCTGCTGGCTGGTGCGCGCCAGAGCCTAGTGATATCGAATTAGGGGCTCTCTAGCCAACCACCCTTGAAGCCAGCCTTCTTCAGCGCTGCTTTGACTTCTGGATTCCTTCTCATTGTGTTCCAGACAAACTGCGAGCGATAGTTCTCTATCGCCAGTACGCTTGCACCCTGGTCTATGCCGATGGTCTCTTTGTCTATCCATCCAGAAGGGCTGCTGTCATCGAAGGTCGGATTGAAGGCG
Organism: Candidatus Obscuribacterales bacterium; assembly: GCA_020634035.1. Lineage (GTDB taxonomy): Bacteria > Cyanobacteriota > Vampirovibrionia > Obscuribacterales > Obscuribacteraceae > RI-106. The sequence continues at coordinate 1,099,666 of JACKCM010000001.1, forward strand.
TCATAGAATCCATGGGGACCAAGAAGCTCTTTTCTGTCCTGGGTCCAGTGGCGCAAAGTCGGCAGCACTATATCTGGTGCAAAGGGTAAGCTGCTGGTTGCCGCTGTCGGTGCGATGGTGCCATCGTCCGGCGCATCGGGAAAGCCCCTTGCTATGTAACCCTGAAACGTCCGCTTGGAGCCGTCGATGTCTTTCTCGGCGTACCCGGGCCCATCGCAGGCGGTGAGCCCCCAGTCTAGCTTGCTGTAACCTTTGAAGTTGTGTGGATTGTCCTGGGCATAAAAGTTTTGCGCCAGGGCGGCACGCCGTGAATTCTCGAATAGATCGATACCTATTTTAGCCGACTGGTCATTGCTGACCCCGCGAAAATCCACCCATGAATGGGCGTATTGATGACCGAAGAGCGGACCGAAGGTGATGTGCTCCTGACCATAAGGGCGCTGAATTTTGGCGGTGCTGTAGTATTTGTCCACCACGTCTGCGTCGATAGGATGCGTAGGAGAGCCCGCCGCCATCAGCATCAGCACAGTGCCTTCGTCATAGGCGCTCCATGTATGCGGTATCATCCCGGCTTCTGGCGTCCAGCCATGACTCATTTTGCCTTCGCCATTCACCGCCGCCGTCCAGTCGACCCGCTCATAAAGCTTCTTGCCCAGGTCGCGAATCTCGGTCTCTTCCGGGGTTTGTCGGTCGAAGTAAGACCTGGCAAACTGCACGCCAGACATCAGTAGCGCTGTGTCTATGGTCGAGATCTCGCAGTTTCCATGCCTGGTGCAGTCGTCGGCATTGAGAAAGTGATAGAAAAATCCGTCCTTGCCCGAGGATTTTGTAGGGTCATCCGATTGCTCAGAGTTCCAGAGGGTGCGCAGGGTCTTAAGTGTACGCTCTCCGGCTTCTTCCCGGCTGATCCAGCCGCGCTCGGCTCCTATAGGGATTGCCGTCAGGGCGAATCCGGTTGCCGCAATGCTGGATGGGGAGTCCGGGCTGGATCTGTCCAGAGTAAGCCCGGTTGTAGCATTGCTGTTGTCGAGAAAGTACTGAAAGTGGGCTTTCTCGAGCTGATTGAGCATCACCGTGTCGGATATCTTCAGCCAGGTTTCTTCGGATGGCAACCGTTTGCTGACCCAGTCGTAGGCATCCGACAGCATGGCGCCCACGGCTGTGCACTCGCCGGCAGCAGCGTCTGTGCGATCGCCAGCCGCTTCGCCTGCGGCGTCTCTTGCCGAATCGTCGCCTCTGGGCGCTGACTTGGCGTCGTCGATTTCTAGAGCGTTTTCGGGCATCGCGGAGAAAGAATAGATGCAGGTCGCCAGGGACAGTCACAATATCAAACTAATTGTGATTATTTGGTATCTCTAATGATATTGACCGACTAAATTGGCGCATCTAATCGGTAGAGGTATGTGCGGGCGTTTGCCGGGCGCCCGGGTTTGTTCAGTATTGTTCGGTCCAGTCCGGTCCAGTCCGGTTTGGTCAGATTAGGTTTCGATTTGGTGGTTCTAGCGTGAAATTCAAGCATTTGCCCCCGTTGGCTCTCTCCCTGGCTGTGTATGCAGCCATAGCGATATCTGTGCCATGTAAGGCAGAAGTGAAGTTTTTCGATGAGTCGAACTCGAATTATGCCGAGATAAACGCCTCGGTAGAGAAGGATTTTCCTGATTATCCCTGGCTGGAGTTCGAGATTGATATGCCGCAGTCTTCTGTTAACGTCAAGAAATTGACTCTGGCTTTGAAGCGAGCAAATCCAATCGGATCTGAATTTATATACAAAGTCTCTGGGGTTCTTGCCGATGGCACGCAGTTTTCGCATCCGCTGCGGATGCAGACCGGTGGCAGCCCCTACCTGACCATCGACTACATACCTTCTGGTGGCAAATCCGGAGTGGTCCGTTTCTTTCTGGATATTCCGTCGAACGATAGCTATCCACAGTATCTCGATCTTGCCAGTGGAAAGCTTTGTGATTTCAATGATTCCCGATATATGCGCTCTCTAGGGTTTATTGGGGTTGATCGGCGGTTTTACAAACCTACCCGGTGGAACAAGCTCAGTGGGCTGGCCATAGATGCTTTGCACAGCGGTCGATACAAAGAGGCAGTTAGGCTCAGCAAAGAGCAACTCGCTCTGGCTCGACATATTGGTGACCGGCAGTTAATCGCGCGGTCTTTCTATGACCTCGGCAGAGCACAAGAGTTTGGAAAACTTGCTTCTGATGGCGAAGTACTGAAGCTTTATCAACAGTCGCTGGCGCTGGCAGATAAGACTGTAAAGGACCCTCCCGATTTTACTAGTGTCGATCAGGGAGCTGTGCTGTTGAATATGTATAGAGTGCATCTTAAACAGAAGGCATACGAAGCCGCGCGAGAAGACCTAGATAAGATACTTGCGATTGCGAAAGCAGAGGATGCACCGGTGCAATATTTGCGTTCTGTTGAATATGAGAAGCTGCGGATCGCGCTGCTGGAAGGCAAAGAAGATAGAGCGCAAGAATTGCTTGATTCGCTGCTTCCGGAAAGTGATGCTGCTAATCTGGCGAAGCGCAGAACCTGGCAGGAACAGTATCCTTATGTGGCTCTGCTAGAGCATGACATTGCAGACCATTTGCGTTCTGATCCGGCAAATCATGATATCGCAGCCGGTGCGACTTTTGTTCTACTTCCTGATGGCAAAATTGATTTTAAGAGCGCGAAAGTAGAGCCTGACCGGAAGTATCCGTTTGTCTCGGCGTGGGCTTTAAAAACGGCTTTGTTACTGGGATCTCCCGAACGAACCGGCGCACCTGTCGGGTTCAAGAAGCCGGTAAAGTTTAAGTTGAAGGTTAAATGGGGTCGCTCCGGCAATTCTGCCAGTCTAAGCAAGCCAGGGCGATAGGGGCGTCGATGCCATTGGGTATAATTGACCCATGGATGGCGATGAGAGTTGTAAATTGACTGGAAAGTTCCGGGGCGTGTGCAAGCGTTCTTTTGCGGATTCGTGTGCTGTTCTGAGTTCTTGTTCGGGTTCAACATCTAGATCGATTTTGCGTCTGTTTTTGTTGCTTGTTTTTCTTTTCTGCCCCGTTCAGTTTGCCGGTGCGCACAATCTTCATGGTGCCGATGGCGAATACGATCATTCGGTTGAGCCGCCAGAGCCAGTAGTGCCTGTCTTCACCATGCCTTCGCGCGAAAGTTTGCTGCTCGCAGCCAGACCGACGACAGCCACTTCGTCCAGCGCATCGGCGCGAGGCAAATTGATAGCATCTTATTTTCAGCCTTTTGCCAAGACTGTCAAAGTGCATTGGGACGGAGAAAACTTCTATGTAGAGAGCAACGGCATCCCCTCCCATGTCATGATGACTGGTATCACGAGTTGGCAGCAGCAGGTGCCATTGCCGCAACCTTACTATGGCAGCAACGCCTGGCAGTTTCCGCTCTTTCCCAGGGTGGCGTCGCGACCGCTCTCTTGCAAAGACAATTTTTTCAGGGGCGCTATCGCCATCGCGGTTAATGGTGTCCCCATTTTTAATCCCATCAAAAATGATGGACGCACCGACACCTATCTTGCAGGCGAGCTGGATAAATACGGTGGTCATGCGGGGCGAGCAGATGACTATCACTATCATATTGCGCCGCTGCATCTGCAAGCCTACGTTGGAAAGAACGTGCCGATTGCTTATGCTCTGGATGGATATCCTATTTATGGTGCCACCGAGTCCGATGGCAGTGCGGTGAAGAATCTGGATCGCTTTAATGGGCATAGTGATGCCAGCGGGCAGTATCATTATCATTCGACCAGGACTTATCCTTACATAAATGGTGGCTTCCATGGAGAGGTCAATTTGAGAGATGATCAGGTTTCACCACAGCCTCGTGCGATGCCAGTTCGACCCTTTACTAGTCCCCTGCCAGGTGCAACCATCACCGGTTTTACCCGTGATGCCAGTGGCGTTTCGACCCTCACTTATTCGCTAGCCGGGGGCGTCTACAAGGTGCGCTACGAGAAGTTGAAAGACGGAAAGTACAGATTCGAGTATATCTCTGCCGATGGTGGCAGGCGTGTGGAGACTTATGATCCCAATAGCCAGCAACGTCCACGTGGTGGCGGTGCTGGTGGTGGTCCGCAACGTGGAGGTGCAACTCAGAGTGGTGGCCCACCCGGTGGTCCTGGACCTGTAGGCGGTCGAGGAGGACGGCCAGGCGAAAGACCGCCGCCACCTCCCCGGGGTGGCTATGACAATCGACCTCCCCGCCCGGGTAGCTAAGAAAAGGGATTCAGAAATCCCAACAGTCCTTTCTTGCCCGGGGGCTTCTTCTGCGGAGTCGTTTTACACATAAGCTCGCCTTTGAGTTCAAAAGGATCGGTTTTGCCTTCAACGCTTCTGTCCAATTCGCAATCGAAAAACTTGGTCATCATCATGAACGCAAGCGATTCTCCATAGCATGAGACATCAAACTCTTCCGTCTCACCATGAATCTCCTCAAAGAAAATGCGCTCGCCGTCGCGCATTTTTGATCGTTCGAACGCCGGCTTCTCTTCCGGTTGCAGCTCGCCGCTTTCTGAAAGCACGCCATCATCCCCGCTACCAGAGTATTCTCTGAGCAACTTTCCTTTTTCGTAGTACGCGTAGCCAAAATAGTTCACGACGCTGTGGAGGACGACAATCAGCAGTTTGCCTTCCGGGTACAACTTGAGAGCGTTTTGAAAGTATCGCTTGCTGCGGTCCTCGAAGCAGGCATAGATAATGTCTCGGTCGGCAATGTACAGCGCTTTTTCGTATGCACCTATGAATAACTTGCCCTCATCGGGATAGATTTCTAGTTCGCTCGATTCTCTGCTAAAGCATTGCTCGTAACCCAGGGAGGATAGTACCTGGTCTGCCCTTTCTGGACGGTGTTCTGGAAGGGTGCCGAAGTAATGCGGAGGGCAGTCGCCGGTCATAATGCAAGCTGTTTTGAATCCCATGAGCTTAGTCCTGTATGTAACGCCAAAGCCAGATACACTCTGTTTATATCACAGTTTATAATGGCTCTGTTTCATGCCATTTGTCCCATAGATTATTGCTGAAATTTCAAAGGATTATATAGCTGTCTATTTTGAATAACCTGATACTGTTTGTGGCTGCACTCGTCACTTCGATGCCCTTCAATAGTAAGATTTGCAAAGAGCCGGGTAATTACTTTCATATTCGAGAGTGTACGCGAGATCAGTCATATTTTGCCAATATTCTATTGACGCTGGGAGAGAAACCTCTGAAAGAAGATTCCAGCGAAACGGTGGTGCGAATATCTGTTGCGCCTCCTTTTGATCTCCCTTCTACTAAAGTCATCACCATTAGTGCTAAAACTATTGATTTTCAAGAGAAGTCTTTGCAGATCGAGTCGAAAGATAAGATTCCCGTTGTTGTCACATCAAGCCGACGTATCAGCAGGAAAAGTGACCACGCTCGGCAAATTGAGAAAAGAGTGCTTGCCCTGATCCGCACGGTTCGCGATAGCAAGCTGGATAAAAGTGGCCGAGATCACAGCATGTGTGAAGACGCTACCTCTGTGCTGATAGAGGCAGTGGGTCGGGATTCATCGGGCTATGTTCATGTAGTAACTGACGATGATGAGAGCCTGCTTTTCCGCCAAGCAGAGACCTTGGAATTCGACTACTCGGAGAAGCGATCCCTCTTTGACTAGCCTGCTGCAAAAAGTAGGCAGAACTTGACATGTGCACAAATGTGTGGAAAGATATGTGCACAAGGATAATTAGTGTAATGAATCAGAAGACTAAGCAAGGGCCATCTGTTCGGGTCAGTGAACGCTGCAAAAGAGTGATAGAAGAGTTGGCTGAGTCCATGGAGATAAGCCAGACCGAAGTCATTCAAAAGGCGGTAGAAGCACTGAGACGAGAGCTGTACTTTCGACAAATGAAGGAAGATTTTGAGGCTATCGCTGCCGATGGAAAGATGGCTTCGATGGTGGCAGAAGAGAACGCTCTTTTTGACAGTGCCACCTCTGATGGTATCGAGTAGTGGGTCGCTATAAACGGGGAGAAATCTGGCAAGTTGATTTCGACCCACAGATTGGATCTGAAATCTCAAAGCTACGCCCAGCGATTCTATTTTCTGTTGATGCATTTAATAATTTATCGGAGCACCATGGACTGCTTATAGTTACACCCGGCACATCAACGCGACGGGAGAATCCTAGAACCGGAAAAGTATTGAAAGGTGTATTAGAAGTCACACCTTCTAGTTTGAATGGTTTGAAAAACACAACATACTTTTTGGCTGGCCAGGTAAAGTCTGTTTCAAAAGTGCGCTTGAAAGAGAGGGTAGGTGTGCTTGAGGGTCACCTCAGGAGGTTGCTTTCCCAGGAACTCGCCGATATTTTGGGGTTGTTTGAAGATTTGGGTGATTATTGATCATCTCTCGGTAGAACGCAGATCCTGTCATCATTCATGAAAGTAAATCCAATCGCCGATACGCTCGTTCCAGCCTCCTGTAACGGAACCCAGCTGGTAGTTCTGTTCTGGTTCGTAGTAGAATTCGTCCCAATTTATCATTCCCGAAGGGCAATCAACCATTAGTCTCCATTTTGAGTCTATGTTCGGTTTGAGTTCGTATTTGTAACTAGGATAAGCGGACATACCTGTGCCGGGAACCCTGGCAAGATATTCCGGCACTAATGACTCCAGTGATGGTGGCGAGGTGCCTTTCTCTTTTTCATAGCGTTTGATCGCGCTGATCAAAGGACGGCTTCTTTCTGCCAGGGCAACGAAAGCATTGTGCCGGACATGAGCTGTCATGAATAAACTTGCGATTAGAAATGGAATGGAAAGTAAAGTCGAGAACAGTATATTCTTTGCGAAATTTCTGGTGCGCGCAAAGAAAATCAAAATGAGACAGCCAACAAATGAAAAGCCGCCAACTAGAATCAACAGAAACAGAATCACTGGATAAATTGTTTCTGCAGCAGGGTCGCCAAAATAGGTAACACTCCAGTAGGTGGACAATGGAAATAAAAGAGAAATGGGCACAAAGTAACATACAAGTCTTGCCAGGTCATTTCTTTTTTTGATTGCTTCGTCCGGCATTGTAAGATTAAGGAAGTCGTTCCAGGAACTAATAATGACATCATACACGATCAATTCTCTGGTGCTGTCCCTGGCTTTTTTGCTTGATTCTGTCATCGTAATCGAGTATCTCTTGCACCGTCGGGCTCACGGCAGGGGACTGTCAGTCAAAGAGATTGGCTTTGTCTTGGGCGTGTTGTGTCTGGCGCTTGGTTTTGCCTGGAAGCAGGCTTATTCGATACAGGTAGCCTTTGCGCTCAACTTTGCCATCCTGATTTTTCCGGCGGCTTCCAGTTTTCTGCTTCGCAGAGCCATCCCCCGGTTGACTTTTGTTCTGCTTGTGCTGGCATCTGCTGGGTTCGCATTTTGTGCGCTGACTCTGGCGCAAGGACTAGTCCGCGGCGATTTGTAGAGCTATTGAAAGTTATCTTCAAACAGCATTTCCCCCATAGCGATATTGTCCTTGGCGCGCTTACCAACGATTTTGGATGCTGCTGAAACGATGAGTTGTTGTTGAACGAAGGCTAGTTTGGTGTCGTCGGTGGTTTCTTTCAAATCAGCCAGTTCGATTTCCTTTCCTTTCGGGATTGAGCGAACAGAGAAGACACATCTGTAGGGCTTGCAAGCAAAATCGTATTCACTCAGAATCTGGCCTCGGCTGACCCCGTAGCGCAGCGTGTTGCCCATTGCTTCCTCTGATTTGATAATTGCAGCGCCGGGAATTTTTTTCAATTCAATAAGGCGCTCTTCGATGTCCCCGGTTTTTACCACTTGCCGACTGGGCATGTCCTTGAGTGCATAAACTACTGTTCCGTAAGTGCTTTTAAAATAGTGAAATGCTGACCCCAGAAGCGTCAATGCGAGTATGCAGATTAAAGCTATCCGTTTCATTACTCTTAGTATTTTATCTTTGCCAGAATAGTCGCGCCAGTCGCCTTCGTCTAAGGCATGAAAGCCGAAGGCGTCACCCGGAACCGCTCGGACAGATTTTTGATCTGTTTCAATGTCAGATCCCTTTTGTTATTGAGGAATTCTGAAACTCTGCTCTGAGAGCCGAACTCTTCAATGAGGTCCTCTTGTTTGAGATCGTTCATATCCATAAGGTAGCGCAAAAACTCGTTTGGTTGCATCGATCTCGCCGATGGATAATGTTTCTCTTCAAAGTTTTCAATCAGGCTGGCAAGCACTTCGAAGTACCCAAGCTCTGAGGGCGTGGCGTTGCTGCTGTTAATTTTGTCCCCTAGCGCCTCCAGTATCTGTAGGGCGCAATCATAGCTATCTTCGCTTTTAATGGGCAGCAGCGGATATTTCTTTATCAACAGAGCATAGCGCGAAGCATCGTTGCTGTCGGCAAAAACACCTGCAGGAATGGGTGGTGAATCGCTCTCGCGCACACCGGTATCCTTCATCGCAGATGCGCGTGGATAGCCGGTTTTGTTTTTTTGATCTGTTTTACGGTTTTTCATTCCAAGTCATCTGAAATCTGGAGGAACTCGAGAAAAACTATTTATTCTCTCTCTATAAATATCCCGTATGGGGATATATGTCAATGATTTCTCTTAGTCCATTGTTTTGCATTGTAAAACTGCTCTATCACGCTGGAGCTAATCGTAAAAGTCGAATTCGAGAAAGTTTTTGGTAGCGTTAGCTGGAGTCGTATTCTGTACGTTAGCTCCGGTTCGTCAAAGTTTTAGGGTACGATAGTTTCGGCGGCTAAGGAAGGAGCAAGTTTTCCGTGAAAGATTTCTGGAAGTTGATTGAGTCTTCTAAAGATGGTTCATCTTGCATTTCTGATCAGATTGGTTTTTTAAAGGAGTGGATGAAGTCCGCAAGCATCGAAGAGGTTGAAGCCTTCGATACTCTGGTTCGCGGGACTCTTTACCCTGAGGCCAGTACAAATAAACTCTGGTTCTTAATTGCTTTTATATTCGATCGAAATTATCTTCCTGATTCTAGATTTGATCGGTTCAGGACGTGGCTTATATTGCAAGGAGAAGAACATTATCGGCGAATTATTGCCGAACCCGATTTGATCGCTGAATATGAGTTGGATCTTGAAGTTGAGGATCTGCGAGAACTATCGAGAGCGGTTTACGAAGAAAGAAGCGGCAAGAAAAATGAGCATCTGGATAGTCTTGAGGATATTATGATAGATGCTTGTAATTCAAAAGAAGAGGAAGATCAATTTATTAAGCAGGCTCCGCAGATGTTTCCCAGGCTGCACTCCAGGATGAGGTTGCATGAATTGCGGTGGCATCCAAAGGAAGTTGGTTTGATGCTGGAGCTGCAGAGTGGTGGATGCAAGCTCGATGAGGTTCATGACATAGATCACTTTTTCTTGTCAAAATCTCAGGCCCAGGCAGAAAGTCTTGCTGCCCGATTGATCGAACTCGGATATGAAGCTAGTACCGACGAAGCCGAGGCAGATGAGGTTAGTGACGAGTACAAATTTTACGTCGCAGCCCTCGAGCAGAGCAGTCCACAATCTGTAGCTGAGCGAGCCCAGCGATTGTACGACTTGGCGGAAGAGCTTGAATGTGTTTATGATGGCTGGGGAACGTCGTATTGAGTGCCGATGGCGGGAGTGCGGAGTTGAAAAATTCTGACGCTGCGTCTGCCCAGCCTCTTTACGACATGCTGGCTCGTATTCGAAAGCCTGTAGCCATGCGAGATATTGTCGCTTTGTGCCTGCGGCATGTTTTGATGGGTGATCCCTTTGCTGATGCCCCGGGCGCTGCGGCTGCGCCTCCGGACGCTAGATATCTTCAAGATGTTCATGTCTTGCAGATGGAGATCGCAGGAGTCAAATGCGCCGTCTACAAGCCGACCCAGGTGGATGAGCTGCCTTTACCGGTGATGTTCTATATGCACGGAGGCGGCTTCGTCACCGGTTCTTCTGATGATACCGACTATACCACGCGCCGCCTTTGTCTCGATTGCAATATGGTCGTGGTCAGCATCAACTATCCACTGGCACCAGAAGTGGTGTTCCCTGGCGCGCTTGAGGCCTGCCTGACCATCGCCAACGAAGCCTGCGATTATTTTGCCGATGAGTTGAAAGTAGACGCCACCAGAGTTTATCTATGTGGTGATTCTGCCGGCGGCAACCTGGCGGCGGTGATGGCTCAGAAGCTGGCAGAGACAGGCAAGCCTGCCGAGGCGTTGATTCTGTTGGCGCCCTGGCTCGATATGCAGGTCGAGAAGTATGACTCTTACAACAAGCTGGCTCCGGAAGGTATCGTATATGATGCCGCTTTCATCGGCTATGCCCGTGGTGCCTATATCAGATACGAAGACTGGTGCAATCCGCTGGCAAGTCCTATTCACGCGCCGCCCGATTTACTGCCGCCCACTCTTGTTCTGGTGGGCACAGACGATCCGCTCTCAGATCAGTGCAGGGCATTTGCCGATGCCAGGCAGAACCCCAAGCAGAACGCCAAGCCCCCGGTGGAACTGGTGGAATACGCTGGGATGCCCCATTGTTTTTATGCCTTTCCCGGACTGTTCGCAGAAGAAGAAGACTGTTATCGTCGCATCGCCGACTTCGTGCGCCGTCACAAGACCGGCACATAGCTTAGACAATTATTCATATATAAAGCGTTTATATCTTGGGATCCGGGTTGCCAAGGCGGGTAGAATTAGCGATGCCCTACCTACCACAGAGGCGGAAACAAGACCATGAACAAACTCCTAAACGAACTACGAATGGCAGGAATCGCAGAAGGCGTCTCCTTCCTCATCCTGCTCTTCATCGCTATGCCTCTCAAATACGCCGCCGGTATGCCCCTCGCCGTAACCATCGCCGGCAGCCTCCACGGCTTCCTCTTTATTACATTGATGGTTTTCATGGTCCGCGCCAAAAAGCAATATGAATGGCCCATCGAACGCTGCGTCGAGGTGGTGATAGCTGCCGTCTGCCCCTTCGGCACTTTTGTGCTCGACCGCAAATTGAAAAAAGAAGCGGATGCGATGCTGGCAGGCTAGCCATGAGCGATATCAACTTCAGCACAGCCAAGTTTTTGAAGAGCGCCCCCGGCATCAATGAATGTCCGCCGGAACACGGGGCAGAAGTCGCTTTTGCCGGGCGTTCCAATGCCGGCAAATCCAGCGCCATCAACAAGTTGACCAGATGCAAAGACCTGGCGCGAACCAGTAAGACCCCCGGGCGCACTCAGCTGATTAACTTCTTTCAGCTCAATAATTCTCCCGAGCTTCGCCTGGTCGACCTGCCTGGTTATGGCTATGCCAAAGTTTCTATCGAGAAAAAGCTTGAGTGGCAGCGCAATCTGTCGCAGTATCTGCATGAGCGGGAGAGCCTGAAGGGTGTCATTCTCTTGATGGATATTCGTCATCCGATGCAGGAACTCGATGCCATGATGGTGAACTGGGCGGTGGAGTCTGAGATGCCGGTGCATGCGGTGTTGACCAAGGCGGATAAGCTAAATCGTGGTGCCGCCAAGAGCGCCCTGCTTAAATATCAGCGCGATATGCAAACCGCCGGACTATCTGAATTGGTAACGGTGCAAACCTTCTCTGCAGTCACCGGTGATGGTGTCGCAGAGCTCGCCAAACTTATTGGCGGCTGGCTGCGCTCAGGTAATTAAGGCGGCGCAATTGGCAACCGGATAAGCCGGCATTATTGCTTCCCGCCGATGGGTACGTGTCCACTTGAGAATATAAAAATCTGGACGGTTGACCGGCCAAATGACACGATTTCCAGAAAGAAAGATATGCCCCGGTGAGATATAATGGCGCCTGCAACCGCCCCATCGGAGAAGAACTCTCATGTTAAAGAAACTAGGGTATCATCTGACTCTTTCCAGCCTGGTCGCGCTCACTTGCGCGCCTGCCGCATGGTCCCATTCTGATGTCTTCTCCGACTATTCGCTGAAAGACGCTCAGGCTCAAGCGAAGAAAGACAGCAAGCTCTTGCTGGTCGACTTCACCGCCAGCTGGTGCCCGCCCTGCCAGAAGATGGAGAAAACCACCTGGGAGGACGGCTCGGTCAAAGACTTTATCAAAGAGAACGCCATCGCCATTCAGGTCGATGTGGACAAAGACAAAGAGACCTCATCCTCGCTGGGCGTCCGCGCCATGCCGACCATGGTTCTTTTTACGCCCAAAAGCGGCGAAGCAGAGTTCGATCGCAAGGTCGGCTATATGCCGGCCGAGTCGATGCTGCAATGGTTGAAAGGCGCCAAGAGCGGCAAGTCGGTAGCCGAGATAGAAGAAGCCAGTGTCGGCTCCGACCCCAACACGATTTTTCAGCATCTATCCAAGGCACGGACTTTACAGAGCGAAAGTAAGAACGGCGAAGCTTTAGATGAATACATCTTTCTCTGGCAGAAGGTCGACAAGAGCGACAAAAATGTAGCACCACTGCGCGCGGCGATGATACCGTCCATGATGAAGCGACTTCTCGCTTCTTATCCTGAAGGCAAAGCCAAAGTGGTTAAACTTCGGGACGAAGCAGAGAAAGCCGGGCAGCGCGATGACTGGATAGTCGTCAACGCGATACTTGGCGAGAACAACAAGACTTTAGATTGGTTCGATAAAGCCAAGAAAGATCCTGCTCAGAAAGATGCCATCGTCAGCAGTTCCACACAGCTAGAGCCGGTGCTCTTCCTGGCGTCGCGCTGGGAAGACGCAGCCACCTATCTTTATGCCAATCCCATAGATAAAGTCAACAAGATGTACGAGAGCGCCCAGTCGATGTTGAAGGGCGACGAGCATACAGAAGTCTCCAAAGAATTCGATCCGTTCCCGACCATGGTGCCTTTGATCTATGGTGCTTATATAGGAGCCGGTCGCGATGCGGAGGCGAAGAAAATCGCCGACGAATGCTTAAAGCTCGATGATACACCGCAGATGCGCAAGGTGCTCACCAGTATGGAGCAGAGCATGAAAGAGGCCCGTGCCAATAGAGACAAGGGTAAAGGTGCTTCGGGCAAAGCCGCCAATGGCTCTAGCAAGAAAGGTAGCTCTAGCAAGTAGAGCGGCTCCAGGCAGAAGAGCGGCTCTGGCAAATAGAGCTTCGGCACTACATTGTTCTGGAGCTATGACCATCTGAAGCTATAGCTTTCTCAGGCGATGGCGTTCTGGAACTACGGTTTGGTTCTCGGGTTTCTTCCGTTCAGATAGCGGGCGATGCCCAGAGCTATTCTTTTTGCCATACTGTCTCGGTACTCCGGCTTGGATAAATTGGCTCGGTCTCTGTCATTGGTGAGGAATCCGGTTTCTAGCAGCACCGCCGGTGATTTTGGTTCGCGAATCACGTGGAAGTTCTTCTTCGAGTTTTTGCCGGCGTCTCTAACATCCAGTCCATCGGATTTGACAACTGTACTGTGGATGGTGTCAGCCAGTTCGCTGCTGCCATCATCGGATTTGGCGCGATGGAAGTAGGTCTGGAAGCCTCTGGCTCTGCCGCCGCCTCTGCTGTTCACACCGTCGTCATTGGCATGGATGCTGACGAAGGCATCTGCGATTTGTCGGTCAGATGACCGGCGACCGTCCTCTTTTCCTAGAATGCGATTGGCGAATGAAGATCTCTCAGAGAGTGCGCGGAAGCCGCCGTGCGGATTTGTTCTTTCTACGGCTATGCCGAGCTTGTTGAGATACTTCGAAACTCTGGTGGCAATGTCCTGGGTTATGGTTTTCTCCATGGTGCCTTTGACTGTCGAACCCGAATCATGACCGCCGTGACCCGCATCAATAACCACCACCGGTCTCAGTCCACCCTTGAGGCGCACCTGTCCTGGTGCCTGTTTCTGGTCATCTCTGGCGGCTCTGCGCTCGGCATCGTCTCTGCCTGCATCATCTCTTCGGCGCGAGTTTCTGTAGTGGTCGCCTTCTTTGCTATTACGAGTCTGGGCATTGCGGAAGGCGATGGAGCCAGGAATATTCTCTGCTTTTCCTTCTTTGGCTGCCCAGCCTGCCACGAAGCCGCCATCGGGCATACGATTGCTCATCAGTTTCTTCAGGCGCTCTGGGCTTATCGGCCCTTTGTTGTTTTTGTTTCTTCGATCCGGGTCACCGATTATATAGTTGCCGTCGTTGTCTCTGCCTGCCACATATATGTAGTGACTGTTTCCGGTGCGATCGTTTTGCACTCGGGCGACTGCAGTGTGACCTTTATCTAACTCTGCGTTGAGGGCTTTCATCTCTTCGTCGCCGAATTTGTCGAATTTGTACGCTTTCGTATTGAGACCGACCGACTTGAGTTGGCTCGCCATGTCGTCCAGGCTGCCTCGATAACCATGGCTGGTGGTGCCGGCTAGTTTTTTGAATCCGGTCGCTTCTTTGTCGGATATAGGAGAGCCTTTCAAGTGATCGGCTGCCATCATTCCCATGGCGAAGGCAGAACAGCTGTGACTGTCGTTTTGAGCACGGAAGAAGGTCTTGCGGTCGTTGAAAGTACGGCGCATATTGACACCGTCGGCGGCTCCACCATCATAGGGCTCTTCGCTCTTGTCTCTGCCATCTGGACGATAGCCGCGGTCGCGGTCGGTCTCTCTTTCAGGCGCGTCACGCCGTTCATCACGTTCGCTTCCTGGTACATGAGGCTCGATGCCCCTGGACCGGCTTCTTCTGCGAGTGTCGCGTCTGGTTGCGGCATCCGGCTGTGACTCTGACTCGCGACGCTGTCTTCGGGCGCTCGAATCATCAGCTCTATTTTCGGCTCTATCGGGCGCACTGCCAACACCGGCTTTGATTTTGGCTAACTCGGCGGCGTTGGGCATCTCTAGTTTGTCGCCGGTCTTGTAGAATTTCTCTCCCGACTTGGCGAAGTCGCGGTCTCTTATAAATTCGGCAACTGCCTTCATCTCTTTGCCGGACATCTCTATTTTGCCTTCGGAGCGCATTTGCTCTAGCGCTTGATAAGGCCCCCAGCCTTTCTGAATAGACGGCATCTTCATGCCCTCGTATTTGCTCCAGGAGTTGTCTGTGGTTCTTTTATTAGGTCCGTCGCCCTGTCTGTCCGACAGGTGTTTGCCGGTCATCTGTCCGGCTTCGTTATAGTCGAAGTCATGACGTTTGCCTTCCTTATCAACCATAGATATGGGCT
>JACKCM010000010.1 GCA_020634035.1 Candidatus Obscuribacterales bacterium
TCTATCGTGACGGCTCTTCTATCGATTTTACCGACCTGCCTTATTATGATTTGATGGCGGCATTGAGACCGGCTTTTAAAATGAAAGAGTGGGCCAGTGCCTGGATTGATCTTGGCCGGGATGATATCACAGAAGACACCATGAGATCAGGACATCGCAGGTTTGTCGATGCCGCTCTCGCTGCTATTCAAAAATCGTAGCTCTGGTCGCAGGATGCATAGACATTGCAGACAGACCATTCTTGACCGACTCTGACCGGTACTAAAATGCGGCGGTAAGAGGGACCTTCGAAGTAGTCCAGGCGAGGATAATGCTCTTTGAGATTTGAGGATTCCAATACGGTCGCTTTTATGGAGGCGCCGCCAGGCTGCCAGCAAAATCGAGGATAGCCGTCATGCTTGTGAACATCGCCAATGAGTTCGCCGTGTTGCCAGTTTCCTTCTATGCCATTCATGAGGTGATAGTTGCTCTCGCCGGGCTGCAGGGAGCCATAGGCGGCAAGGCGATGGTCCGGCTTGTCGTAGAAAGAGAGCAAAGAGAAAAGGATCTCCTGGGTGGAGCTCTGTTTGCGATCCGGAAAGAGTTCTTTGATGGCAGATTCAGAGCCGTTGCCCGCGCTATGTGCTGCTTCGATGGCGAAATCCATGGATTTGTTCAGCAATATGCTTCTTTCACCGGCGCTGTCGTCGGGAACTGCCAGAGCCCGGTTCAGACAGGCAAGAGAATGATCAAGGGCAGGGTGCCATTGCCTGCGCCACCATTTGTCGGCGATAAAGTTTTCAGCGATTTTTTCCATTTCTCGAAGATGCCATCAGGGCTGCGCCCACCACACCAGCATTGTCGCCCAATTGAGAGCGAACCAGTTTCAGGTTTTTGGCTGGAATGGGTAGTGCTATTTTTGTGATTTCTTGTTTGCAAACATCGTAGTAAAGATCGACGGCTTCCACCAATCCGCCGCCCAGGATAATCCTTTCAGGATTGAAGAAATTCACCACAGATGCCAGTCCCCAGGCCAGATATCGTGCGCCGGCTTTCACCGCATCTGATACTACCGGGTCTCCCTTCTCTACTGCTTCTGCAATGGTACTTGATCTTAAAATTCCTTTGCCCATGTCTATTTTGCCCGAAACCATAGTAGGTTGTCCGTGATCGACAGCGCTTTTGATGGTTTTCGCTATGGCCAGTCGAGAGGCATAAGCTTCCAGGCAACCGTAGCCGCCGCAGCCGCATTTTCTGCCATCGGGGAAAATCTTGGTATGTCCGATCTCGCCGGCGGTGCCAGTTTGCCCTTTGAGATAATGGTCATGCACTACAATCCCGGATCCGATTCCTGTGCCGACAAAAACACAGACGAAATGTTTGGATTTTTGACCGGCGCCGAAATAGCGTTCGCCATAGGTGGCGACCTCCACATCGTTGCCTAGCTGCGCCTTTACGCCGTAGCGCTGCTCTAGAGGGCGCGTAATAGAGATATCCGAAACACCCAGATTGGCTGCGGCCAGCAAGATGCCGCGCTGGCGGTCGACCATGCCTGCCGCACCGACGCCGATGCCGTCTATCTTGTTCGTTTCGAGCCCGGCCAGCTCAATGGCGTCGTCCACGGCAGCGGAGATTCTTTGGATCAGTGTTTCCTGGGTGTTGGCTTGTTTGGTTCGCTTCTTCTTGGTGGCGATCAATTTGCCAGTCTTAGTCTCTACTACGGCAGCAAGAACTTTCGTGCCGCCGAGATCCACTCCGATAGAGTATTTCCCTGCCATTTAATGTCTCCGAACTCACAGGCGTCGCCATATTATATTGAAGCGGCGCCAAGGTTCAACCCTCTTTGGAGGATATAGAAATATCTTATAGATTCTGTTCTTTTTATTTTTAGTTAGCCGTCTTTTTTGGGTATCGCGAAAGGCTTGAGCAAGCGCTTGGACCAGCCCTGGCTTTTCTTCTCTTTCTGGGCTTTCTCTTCTTTGCGCTTCAGCTTCTTGGCTTTGCGAGCCAACGTTTTCAAGCGAGCGTTCTCGGCCTGGTCAGAATCTTCGACCAGGTCGTCGTCGATATCGATAACATCGTCACCCTTTGAATAATCGAAGACCACGGTGGATTTCTTCTCACCTCTCTGGGTGGGCTTCGAAGATTTATATTCATTGCGGAGCAAATTCTCGAAATTAGAGACCTTGCTGCCGGTAAGCCAGTGCAGTTCTTTCTGCTGGGCTCGGGCGGCATCCGCGTCCAGTCCGGCGCTCGTGCCCTGGGCTTGTTTGAGCAGACCCTGTCCGGGAGTGAAATTGGTGATATCCACAGTGGGGTGATAGCGTCGATCCGGTGTGCGCACCAGTCTGTCGGCGGCCCCGGGCTCCAGTACCATCAGGGTTGCTGCCACTTTTCTCTGGGTGCTGCTGGCGTTTCTCGTAACGGTCTTACCGCAGACAACCATGGTGGTAGAGCCGCCACCGTCAAGGTTCATCGCATCTTCACAGCCAAGCGAATGCATGAACTTGGCCAGATCCCACATATTATGTGGTCCTTCAACCGTTACCAACATCAGCTTCTTATCTCTGGTGAAACCGCATGCAGTTCGATGAGTGATTTTGCTTGAGGTCCAGCTCAGTCTGAATTTTTCGGCTTGCAGTCCTACATAGAGCCTGCCGTCTTTGACCAGGGTCGGTCCGCCAGATATGGCGTGCTCCACATCATTCCAGCCCCGGGGGCTGGTGTGCCATTTGAGATGGACGAAGTCGCCTTTCTTCAAGCCGGCTAACTCACTGTCTTTGCGATCGGTAAGGACATAGCCGCCATAAGGAATCCGCATGGCTCGTTCATGGAGATCCACTACTTCGCCCTGGGCGCTGACTCCTACGACGACTCCGTCATAGGGCAGGGTGACCGAATCGCCCCAGCGACGGGTATAGAGAATCAGCTTGGCCCCGTGGATTCGCGGTTGATTCATGTTGTTCACCCAGAGGGAACGAACTTCGGGATTGGAAGTTTTGAGAACCCCGTGCAGATTTACCGGCGCAAACTTGACCTGTTTGTCCCGGGTTATGCCCATGGCTACTCGATTGAAAAGAGATCCAGAGATCCATTCTCCATCCATTTTGATGGCACCAAGGGGGGTGCCATCTTTTTTGAAATAGTTGGCATTGACCGTAACCAGGGCGTTGCTTTCTGCGGCATGTTCCTCTACGGTTTTGAGCGAATCAAAATTCTCGCTTGCTAGATAAGGTCTTACCGCCAGGTTGTTTCTGTCGATGTCGACTTCCACGACATTAATGGTCAGAGGGCCTCGATAATATCGATAGACCAGACCAGGTTTGAGAGTCAGAACATTGAGCTTGTCTATAAAGTCCTGGGGGCGGAGCGGCGGCGTCGGTGCCTTCGCTACTGCTCTGGTTTTGGCTTTGCTTCTGGATTTAGCCGTGGCTTTATGAGACCGGCTGGAGTATTTGTAATGCCTGTTGGAACTCGGAATCGAGCGATACTTCGGCTTTGCTTTCTGGCTCTTAGTGCTGGAGCGCTTGCGAGTGCTTTTCTGAGCTGACCGACTGCTGCCGACCATGGCTTCGGCGCTGTTTTGTAAAGTGGTTGTCAGGCTTAGTAAGGGAGAGAGCATTAAACCGGCAGCCAAGAGAGAGCCCGAGGCCAGGCTATTGATTCGACCTGACTTTGCTCTGGAATATGGCCTGGCGAAAAGCCCCACTGGAGATACCTCTACTAAATGAATGATAAGTCTCTGTAAAAATTATGTACCCAACTCTCAGTATAAATAAATCAATCGAATTTGGCTAAAATTGCCAAAAATGGCTTGTTTACCGCGATCCTGGTGCGGCTGGCGCTCTTGCGAATCAGAGTAGTAGTAAAGAGAGGAAATTTAATCAGGGCAATTCATATATGGATGCCGAATATATATCGAGGCGGTGTCAAGAGGATATCGCCTCCCGGGCGCGACAGAGAAGCGCCGGGCGGCACTGGCTGATAGCACGGCTGGCTGGCGCCTGAGCGCCTGATATTTGGTGTCGTATCTGGTGCCGGGCTTCAGGCTTTTTGAGGAGCGGCCAGATATTTGTCGGTGTACTCTTTGACCAGAGCCTCTCTTTCGCCTTCAGGAAGCAGCGGGAAGCCCATTTCGATGCGTTGTTCCAAGAAGGCTCGGGCGGCTCGTTCGGCCAGTTTTCTGATTCGAAGAATGTTCGCCATGCGCTCGTCTTTTCCGATTACGCCGCGGGCGTCCATCAAATTGAAGGTATGGCTGCATTTGAGAATGCTTTCATAAGCCGGCATCACCAGCTTCTTGTCCAGCAAAGAGAGGGCTGCCTGTTCATGCAGGTCGAAAAGCTGAAATAGAGTTTGCGGATCGCTCTCTTCGAAGTTGTAGGTGGACTGCTCGATTTCGTTTCGGTGATAGAGTTCGCCGTAGGTGATCTGATTGTTCCACTTCAAATCGTAGACGCTGTCTACATCTTGCAGGTACATACAGATGCGCTCGAGACCATAGGTGATCTCTGCCGCTACTGGCTTGACATCGAGTCCGCCGGCCTGTTGAAAGTAAGTGAACTGAGTGATCTCCAGGCCGTCGAGCCATACTTCCCAGCCGACTCCCCAGGCGCCAAGGGTGGGCGATTCCCAGTTGTCTTCGACAAAGCGGATGTCATGATTCTCCGGTTTGATGCCAAGCGCCTTGAGGCTTTTCAGATAGACATCCTGAACATCATCCGGGGAAGGTTTCAAAATGACCTGGTACTGGAAATAATGCTGGAGGCGGTTGGGGTTTTCGCCGTATCGACCGTCGGTGGGTCTGCGACAGGGATCTGCACATGCCATGCGCCAGGGCTCCGGTCCGAGTACTCGGAGGAAAGTGCCGGGGCTCATGGTAGAAGCACCTTTCTCGATATCGTAAGCTTGCAGAACCAGGCAGCCCTGTTCATCCCAGAACTTATTCAGCGCTTGCAGGGCTTGTTGGAATGTGAGACTCATAAACAGATCCTATAAAAGTGATAAGTTTAACATGGTACATAATGGGTAAATCATGGCTTGAGAGCTAAATTTACGAGCCTTGTTTCAATTTGGATCCGGTATTGAGTGAGGGATTAGATTCGCCCTGATGGAAACAGAAGATAAGAACGCGGTTGCCGCGGACAATGGAGCCCTCGACGATGACGATCACACCAAGATAGTCGAGCAGGATGTTCATGGGCCTTCCGAAGATTTTTTGACCAAGATCGAAGAGCTGTCGCCCAAGGCCCAGAGGCTGCTCGAGAACATCAACGGTGCTTTGGTCGGCCAGCCGGAAGCGGCTCGTTTGACTGTAATCTGTCTACTCTCCGGTGGTCATGCGCTTATTGAGGACGTTCCCGGGGTCGGCAAAACTCTTCTGGCTAAGTCGCTGGCTCTTTCGGTGCATTCGAAATTCAAGCGGATTCAATGTACTCCTGACTTGCTGCCTTCCGATGTTTGTGGTGTCAGTATCTTCGATTCTAAAGAGAACTCTTTCAAGTTCGTGCCGGGACCGATATTTACCAACATTCTGCTCGCTGACGAGATCAACCGGGCAACACCGAGAACACAGTCAGCTCTGCTCGAGGCCATGGAAGAGCACCAGGTAACCACCGATGGTGCCACCAGAAAACTGCCTCAACTGTTTTTCGTTATCGCCACTGAGAACCCGATTGAATATCACGGTACCTTCCCTCTGCCGGAAGCGCAGCTCGACCGATTCATGATCTCGCTTTCGCTTGGATATCCAAAACCTCATCAAGAAGTCGAGATCCTCGACAAAACCCTTGAAGATAAGGCTTTTGAAGTTGACGCCGTGCTCACCGAAGAAGAGTTGCTCGAAGCCAGGCAGGCTGTCAAAGCGGTTTTCGTGGACCCGTCTATCAAGAATTACATTGTCTCTATCGTGAACGCCACCAGAAAACATCCGGCTATTATTCTGGGCGTCAGCCCCCGGGGCAGTCAGCTCTTGATGAGAGCCGCCCAGGCCGCTGCTTTCGTAGACGGTCGAGATTTCGTCAAACCTGATGATGTGAAGCTCCTTGCTCCCTATGTGCTCGGTCATCGGGTCATACCCAAGGTGCGGGAAAGCAAGGTGAGTCATGCTGAACTTATTGAAAGAGTACTCGAAGAAGTCCCCGTACCTGTCTAGGTTCAAACTCCCTGAGCCGGGCTCGGAGTTCGAGCTTTCCGGCTTCGAGTTCGAAGTTCCGGGAACCAGCTACAAGGTCGTCCTTGAGGCGCGTTTCTGGATCTCTTGTTGTGTGGTGGCGCTGATTTATTTCATCGCCATCGAATCGAAAATAGAGTGGTTCTATTTGATCTCGGCCGGTGGAATTTCAATTCTTTTGCTCGGCGCCTTCTATCCTTATCTTCAAGTGAGGGATGTTCTGGCTACCTGTGCCCTGCCTCCCGATGGTGTGGCCGGGGACAGGCTGAGAGTCAGGGTGCGATTGCGGCGCAGTGTCGAGAAGTCAAGCATGGCAAGGCTCTTCCCTATCAAATGGATGGTGGTTCGAATCAAGCTTGTCGGGGACCGTCACAGTTTCAGTGTACTCAGACCGATTACCGTCGATACCATCGCCAACGAGGCCTGGGTCGTCGCCCAGAGCCCGCCTCTGCCCCGCGGTGTCTATCGAATAGAGCGAGTCGAGACCTATTCTTGTTTTCCTTTCGGGCTGGCCTGGTGGTCACGGAACTTCCCGGTGGGAGTCGGTGAAAAAATTGTAGACAATCCGATTGTTACCGTCTATCCGAGGGTGTCAGGGGTCGAGGGCAACTTCCTTTATCGTCTTAGAGCGGCGGGCAGCACAGCTCTTATTTCGTCTGCCACCCGGGCCAGTTCAACGATGACATCGGCATCGGTGCGCAGTCTGAGAGATTTCGTCACCGGAGACAGTCCGCGCTTTATTCACTGGGCTTCTTCAGCCAAGGCCGGCAAGCTTGTGGTGCGCGAATTCGACTCTGAAGGTCTGCCCGGCTACGACATGCTCATTGACCTGACAGCCGGTTGGAAAAACATCGACCAGTTCGAGCTGGCGGTTTCAATCTCGAACTCTCTTCTAAATTTCGGATTTCGTATGGGCGGTGCGCCGGAGCTCTATGTCATCCCTGACCTCTATCAAGATCCCGAACATATGCCGCTCTGTCTTGTGGATTTGCCTTCTCTGCCTCCTGGTATCGCGCGCTGGGCACAACTGCTGGCCAGGGTAGAAGCGGTTTATCCGAAATCTGAAGAGTACGAACCTATGGTTCCCGACTTCGGCTCCGACGGCAAGCTGGCTTTGCTTTCTGTGCGTCCGGCTCAGGTTGTTGAAGGGACACCCCGGGATTATGACATCGACAAGAAGGTCGATATATGGGTCATGTCCCGGGCTTATCGTCAGGCGGCTTCATCGGCTGAAAAAGCAGAAGACTGGGCCATGAGCCAGCGTGGTGTTATTCCTGCCCATGCCGGTTTCTCTGACCGTCGTAGCGCGTCGGGTCCGCTTGGACGGGTTCTGACCAGTTTGAGTAGTTTCGAGGAGATCGCCCGCCTGTGACAGAAGATCTGCAAACCAGAACTATCGAATCGGCTGAGGACGACGCGCGCCAGACTGCTCAGGATTCCAGCTTCGGTGCTGGTGGCGATTTCAAGAAAGATGGCGCCGGTGGTGGCAAAGATAAGAAGCCGGACTTGGTCGAGCATTCTTATTTTATGCGGGTTGCCGCTTTTGCAATGATCATCACGGTTATAACCGGGGCCTGTATGTACGCCAATACAATCCCTGCTATGACCTGTCTTTATCTGTGGATGGCCGGTATGGGAATCTTTCTCTCCTATCGCTTCCGGGTGGAGAGACCGGTCTATGTGACTGCGATTCCGTTTGTCGGAGCTCTCATTGTTATAGGGGCTTTCGTGACGATCACTGCTCAGCAGATCATGAGCCATAACGTCAATTTCGCGATTCCGTTTCTGCAAGTGCTGGCCGGTCTTCAGGCTTTGCACTGCTTCGATTTGAGAACCCGTGACGATTTCAGTATTTCGGTCCTGATCGCCCTTGGAGTTTTTACTTTTACCGCTCTGGTGGCAAACGATTATCTTTTCGTTCTCCTGGCTCTTTGTTTCATGGTGTCTCTCTCTTTTCTGCTCTATTTCGATGCGGTATCACGCAGTCAGGGCGTAGGTCCATCGAGGCCGGTGGGTGAGGGCAGACCGGCATCCCTGCCGAATCCGATTGCCAGCCGCAGCGCCCGGGCTGCTACCGCTGCGATTCTTATTCCGATTGTCTGCGTTCCTCTCGCCAGTGTCATGGTCTTTTTTGTGATTCCCAGAAGCGATTCGATTATTGAATGGCTGGTCAGGGACATTGTCGGTCCACGTTTTGCTATTTCAAACTCTGCAAAAGGCAAAGGCTATAACCCCAACGTCGATAAGCCAGGCTCGAATCCACTGGGCATGGGCAAAGGCATGGACGATCCTGATGGTGAGGGTATTGGCGGAAAAGGAAGCGGTCGCGATGGTGGCAAAGGTGATCCCAAAAAAGGTATCAGCCCCCTGGGGAGGAAAGAAGGTGACCCGGGTGACACCAGCGGCATAGCCGGCGGCAAGGGCGAAGCCGGTGAAGCGGGCGAACAGGAAGAGTATGAAGAGACAGTGGAAGAGGAGCCGGAAAAGGTCGATCTTCTCGATTCAGGACAAGCTCTGGAGCAAATCGTTTTTCGGGTTCACGCACCGCGGGCCGGGTATTCCAAGCGTACTACCTATGATTTTTACGATGGTAAGACCTGGTCTCGGTCCGGTCCTATCTCTGGTATCGCTTTCAAGAAAGACAGAGGCAATGTTTTTGGTGTCGGCAATGCCAACGCTTTATTAGTGCCAGTGGACTGTCCAACAGTGGAAGTGCGCCAGCAGATTACAGTGGATTCCAAATCCCTCGGTTCATTTTTGCCTTGCTTCTGGATACCGCAGGCGGTGGGGGGAGGCTTCGATAAACTGACGGTCCAGGCCGATGGATCTTTGAAGACCGATGAACCGATAGCGGAGGGCAAAACCTACGAAGTGGTTTCGCTTCTGCCTGTCTACAAAATAAACGAAATGCGACAGTTGCCTCTTCGAACTCGATCGGCTTTCAAAGAGTCCATTCTCGGTCCTTCGGTGAAAGAGATGGCGGAGGTCGAGGATTCTCTGGTGGAGAAGTATCTTCAGTTGCCCGCCGATCTATCGCCCAAGTTGATTAAGCTCTCTCAAAAGGTCGCCGGTCAGAAAGGAAACTGGTTCACCAGGGCTGAAAATATCTCGAGCTATTTGCGCAAAAACTGCAAGTATCAGGAAGACATGAAAGACCGGAGCGACAACGGAGACTTTGTCTACAACTTTCTCTACCGGACAAGAAAGGGCAACTGTATAGAGTTCGCTTCTGCCTTTGTGGTCATGTGCCGGGCGGCAGGCATCCCGGCGCGTTGCGTGGGAGGCTACCTGCCTGGAGATCAGAATAAGAAAACCGGTTTCTTCGAAGTGCGGGTCAAGCACGGTCATGCCTGGGGTGAAATCTATGTGCCGAACTGGAGCTGGATTCCCTTCGATGCCACTCCGATGGGCAGTTATCCTGAAGTCGAAAAAGACGAGAATATGCTCTCGCGCCTGGCAGATCTGGGCTTTTCCAATCCGTTCGGTGGGGTGCTCTCCAATCCTTCTCCCAGCCTTGGCGCTGGACTGGGCAAAGGCATAGCCGGCTCTGAGCTGGATAAAGCGAAGCATCCTGAGAAGTTTGAAAACGCAGAGGACGAGAAGAAGAATGGCTTCGAGTTTCTTGGAGGGCTGGCAGACTTTCGCTGGGATACGTTGGCATATATCTTTATTTTGATCGCCACCGGTGCTGTGGTCGTGCTCTATTATTCGAGCAGAAAGAAGGGCGAACTCGAGGTCCTTCCAGAAAATGCCCGACGATCAACTTTGATTTATCTGGAGTTGCTGGGCGATCTTAAGCGATATCGAATTGTGCGATTACCTTCCGATTCTCCTAACGACCTCAAAGAGCGTATTCAATCGGCTTTCGAGAGTGTTCGCAGTGAGGGTCAGGAGATTCCCGCGGATCTCGAGCCCATGCTGGAAGAGTTTCTGGAAGTCTATAACAAGCAGCGCTTTGGCAGAGAAGAAAAAGTCGAAGAGCTGGAGGCCATGAGCGGAAAGATCAAAGAGCTGGTTCGCAGCAACAAAGTCAAGATCTCCTGATAACTTCGGTCGCAAAGCTAATATCTATAAGAATTTGGCTAGATTGTTTGAAAAACGGGCATATTGACAACGACGATACTTATATTTCCACGTAGAATAGTATTGTTAGAGGCTGTAGGCACTAATCACAGATCAACGATCACATAGAGAGAGAACCATGGTTCAACAAGTTAGAACTACCACCGGAATGCAGCAACAGCAGGAATTCGTTCCTCCTTATCCCAATACCATTGCGGAGACAGGTCTGAAGGAAGGTTTCCTCGAAGAACTCATTCTCAAAGACATTTATATGGTCAACTTCGCGCTCGGTCGTGAAATTGCCTCCCGTACCCAGCTACCCTTCAAAATCATCGAAGAGATTCTCGAGATTCTGAAGAAACAGCTTCTCATCGAAGTGAGAAGCTCCGGTGGTCTGGCCGACTACGAATACACTCCCACCGAAAAGGGACGTGATCGTGCCAGGGCATACTTCGACCATAACGCTTATGTAGGACCCTGTCCGGTACCGTGGTCCAGATATGTCGACTCTCTCAAGTACCAGACTATACGTAGAGAATCGGTTACACCAAGAGATCTAGAAGTCGCCTTCTCCGACATCATGGTGAACCGCAGAACAATCAACTCGGTCGGTCCGGCTATCAACTCCGGAAGAGGTATGTTCTTGTTCGGAGAGCCCGGTAACGGTAAAACCTCCATTGCTGAGCGTATTGTTCGAAGCTTCAAGGGGCATATCTTCATCCCTTACGCCGTCGAGATCGATGGTCAGATCGTCCGGGTCTATGATGACCATAACCACGAGCCGGTGTCTGCCGCCAACTATCCCCGGGATTATGACCACCGCTGGGTGCGTATCCAGAGACCCTGTGTGGTTGTCGGTGGTGAATTGACGATCGACATGCTCGAGTTGCAATTCGACTATGGAACCAAGCTCTACGAAGCGCCGATTCAGCTCAAGTCGAACTGCGGTCTGCTTCTCATCGATGACTTTGGTCGTCAGAGAATCGACCACAAGTCACTCCTCAACCGCTGGATCGTCCCTCTAGAAAAACGGGTCGACTATCTTACCCTGCACACCGGTAAGAAACTGGAAGTCCCCTTCGAACAGCTCCTGGTTTTCTCCACCAACCTCAACCCTTCGGACCTTGTGGACGAGGCTTTCTTGAGAAGGATCCCTTACAAGATCAACATCACCAGTCCCACCGAGGATGAGTTCAAGTGGATCTTCCTGCAGTACTGCCAGAGAACCGGTGTTCCCTACAACGAAGAAGCGGTCAATTATCTGATCGATTCTCAGTATCGCTCCGGTAAGCGGGCCATGCGTTGTTGCCATCCGCGCGATGTCGTCGACCAGGTCATCAACCTCTGCTCCTTCTTGCAGACCGAGCCCAGGCTCTCGAGAGAATATCTCGACCACGCTTGTGCTGTATACTTTGCAGCCATGGGCAAATAAGAAAAAGAAGCACAGTCAGGTTATCGATAGAGGCCCTTTCTTCGGAAAGGGCCTTTTTTTATGCGGTGAAATAGATATTGATAGCGATAGTCACCTGCGGTTCTGTAGCGGTTCTCCGCAGCCAGGGATGAAGCCGGATAGAGTCGGGACAAGTAAAGGCAGGTAATACCATATATGGAGGCGTCGGAATCTCGGCGCATAGCTAATACATAGTCTCTGCTGCTTTCAGGAGGACCGATGCCTGTGTCCGGCAGAGGCTCTTTACGTAGTCGATTGCTCGGGCTGATGCCGTGATATTTGAGATAGCGTTCCAGCGATCTGTTCGGTGCAGGATGTTTCGATGATACTTCTGATTCAGGGGCTATGATGCTGGCTTTGCGGTCAGCGCCTATATAAATCGACTGATGGTGACCGATGATGTAGGCCGGTTCACAGAGGGGTGGTCTTGCCAGCAATAGAATCAGCGAAAGGCTGTATAACAATACCGCCTGCATGAGCTTTTGTCCCCCGGCCAGGTTCTTTACCACCAGGTAATAGGAGGTTCCATAAAGAGCGATACTCCAGACAGGGGGTGGACCGGTTACAAGGCTGCTGTTTTCGATAGAGGCAAGGCTGTGGGCGACATGCAGCATGTAAGACAGTGGGAGATTGGCAAGACGATCCAGTCCGAATGCCAGATAGAGAAGCGGCTCGGCAAGAGGTTTTAGAAGAGTGGCGAAGATGATGGACAGAGAGGAGAGAAAGCCGCAGATAGTAACCGGTGCCACCACCGGATCAAGCAACAAATTGGCGGCGACGAACATCAGTCCGGTCTCCCAGAAATAGTAGAGCTGAATCGGCAGAACGGCCGCCTGGGCCAGTAAAATTACCGAGACTAGCTCCAGGAGCCATTTTAACGGGCGGTTCTTTGTTGAGTCTTCGAGCCTTTGATGAAGTGGCTTGATACCGCAGATAATGCCATAGGTGGCTGCGTAAGATAACTGTAGACCCACATCGAGAAGGCAGACCGGGTCTGTGAAAACGAAGATGAAGAGGCTGAGGCTGAGCAGTGAACAGGGATTGGGACGGCGGTAGAGAAGTCTGAGCAATACTATTAAGGACCACATCGATGCTGCCCGGGCCACCGAGGCCGAAAGTCCGGCCAGAAGCACAAAAATTGCGATTCCTGAAAGGGCGATTATGGCAACCGTCGCTCTACGCCCTCCTTTGAAAGAGAAAAGATAAAAGATGGCTCCGACCAGAATGGACAGATTGAACCCGGATGCGGCAAGCAGGTGAGAAAGCCCGGTCTTCCTGAAATCGGCGAGAACCTCCTTCGGCAGATCGGTGGAGCGATCTCCCAGGACTATCGATGAGAGCAAGTCTCCTTCTGTTCTATCGAGATTAGCTCGATGTTGAGAGATTATTGCCGATCTCATCTCTTCGATCATTGGCAGCTTTTGAAATTGAATATCTGACTGCGAGCGGTCTTCTGAAAGGCTGGCTATTTCAATTCTGGAGAATATGCCTTTTCTTCGCAGGGCAGTGGCTTTGTCAAATTCCCAGGGCTTTTGCCGCAGGCGATCTGTCTTGTGAAACGCCGCTTTTACCCTGCCTTCCAGGAGTAGAATCTGGCCTGTATGTAGCGGTTCAATTTTTGATTCGGTTTCGGTGTCGATATCTATTAACGCCTTTCCGCAAAGTTTTCTTCGGTCGGGAAAGAGCTCTTCTTCAATCGAAACAACCCTTCGTTTCTTGGTGCATTCGATAACAGTGCTTTTTAGAATCAAGTAGGGATGGTGTCTATGAAAGAATATGTCGTTTTCTGATGGAGCCGGTAGATGCGTGAGACTGTGATGGTAAGAGATAAATGGTATCGCCAGTGCCACCAGGGCAAAGTGCGGTCTTGCCGAGCGCACTAGATAGATAAAGGACGCCAGGGCGATAGATACTAGCTGCCAGGCAGGATATGGCGGAAAGATAATAGCTTTCGTCTCACCCGCGGCAGCTTCGTAGCCGAATTCGAAGCCGCCGAGGCCGGCACAGGCTAGACCTGACCCAAGAGCCCAGATCAAGACCATGGCGGTGAACACCCCGGGGGTGTCCAGTCGGTTTGACTGTTTTGCTTCCATGAGTTCGAATTTCTCTATCTGTTCTATAGATAGGAAAAACGAATTTTTTGAAGACCAAGTTCAATTGCGATCCTGCATTCGCAAGAAGTTAATCTTTAAAATTCCCTACCCAGGGCAATCAGACCTATCTGCGATAGAGACCGTTGTCCACGTTGAGCATATTCTTGACTCTGCTTCCCATCTGCTCTTTGACGGCAGCAGGGACGTCGTTAGCCATTTTGGCAGCCATATCATAGAGCTTTCTGAGATCGGCATTATCCGGATCGAGCGCTCTTGCGATATCGAGGGCACCATAGACTCCGTCATAGCCTTTTTGCATGACTCGACCGCTCGAATCTTTCATGGCATTCGGGAAAGGCTCTCTTTCACCCTGATCGGTGCCGAAGAGGGTGGTGCCGGCTTCAATACCGTTGCCATTCTCAAGAGAGTTCTTGGCCATTGCCATGCGGATTATGGCTTCGTCTCTCAGGAGCTTGGCCACAAGCAGTCTGCCTTCATTGGTCTGACCTGCCATGCCCTGGAACTGACCGATTCTATTTACCGTGTCATTGAGGACCTCTTTGCGATAGACATCGTAACCCAGCTCTTTGAGGTGCAGGTGCTGCAGATCTTTGAGCAGAGTGTCCATATCGTGAGGAGTGTCGGTGATCTGACGAATTTTGATATTGGTGTCTTGCTGGAATTGACGCATTGCCGGTGCATCGACAGCGGAGTTCACCCGGGTACCGTTGGGCAGTTGCTGGCCGTTGATACGACTGTCGAGGGCCAGCTTGGCGGCTTCGCCGCTCTCTACCGAGGATACCAGCAGTTTTTCCAGAGCATAGCCGCCCAGGTCTATCTTGTTGTCTTTCAGGACATAGGTGCCTTCTGCGTTCTCCTGGCCGATACGCTTGCCGCCTTGAAAGCGGAGTTCACCCAGGGATCTGGCCAGTACAGCCATCTCCATACGATTCTGGAATTTTTCAGCACCGCTGAGAGAGTTCCAGCGTGCGTCTCTTTCTGTCTGACCGGATGCTGATGGTGTATAGGCATTGCGCTCCTGGAACTTAGCCCAGACAACGCCTTCGGCACCGATGCTTCTCTCTCCTACTTTGTTCCAGGAATGGACAGCAAGCTTGAGGTTGTCGAAGCTGCGGGATTTATCCAGCTGATCCATTACTTTGAGGGCAGCGGTGGTAGGCACGTCTATGTCTGAACGGGCGCTGTCACCCCAGAGGGCATCCATACCGTTGCCCAGGAGATAGGCTCCGGCAAAGGCAGCGGTTTTGACTCTCCAGTCGCCCTTCATTCTAGGAATGGTGTAAAGGGCTGCACCCATGGCCACACCGTCTTCCCAGGTGGTCCGTTTGAATGGTTCGGGAATCGCCTTGGTTATCGCCGAGTCTTTCATGGCTGTGTCGATCATGGCGCTGGCGGTCATGGCGCCGGCAAGTTTCAAGCCGGTTCCCCATTTCGAGCCGGGCTGGTGAGTCAGCAAGACCGCCGGGATGGCAATGCCGGAGATGCCGGTTTTATCCTGTACGTTGGTCACAGGGATTTCTGTGCCAGCTATAGTATTGATGCCTTTTCTGAAAGTGTCATCGCCGATGGTGAGAGTACCGGCTGCAAGAGCAGCCATGGCTATTCTGGATTTGGCGGACTTCATGCCGCCAGCCACATCGTCGGCCACCGTGAATTTTTGCGATTGTTTCGAGAGGGAGCCCAGCTCACCGGCTTTGTCATCGAGGAGCTTGATCACTTCATCTCCATCGAGTTTAGCCGCACCAGAGGTTGTCGACCAGGTCTTGCCACTCAGATTGAGTCCGCTATGCGAGAGGACATCGTCTCCCAGTTGGGCAACTCTATCGGCCGAGTTTATACCGCGGGCTTCGGAGAGCTTCTGCTGTACCCGAGCCAGTCTCATCTGATCGGCTTCACTCATGAGAGTCCGCGCTTCGGGATTCTTGATCTCCCGACCGGCAGCTTTCATTCCGGCTTCTCTTTCGAGGTTGGCGGCAATCTCCTGTTGTTCTGCAAGGATACGCTCGGTTCTAAGAGCTGCAGCGTCAAGACCTTCGTCGATGGCCGTCAGGGCATCGGTCTTGCCATAGGCCCGGTCGAACCACTGACCAGGAGTGATGGCGGTGCGATGATTGTACGAACGGTTATAGTTTTCGATGGCTGATTTGAAAGGTGTGCTTTCCGAAGTAGCCAGTTTTTCCATGGCCGGGTCGACAATTTTTAGCTGGGTCAGGGCAAGAGCCGCTGTGCTGCCTCCAGCCATCGCGGTGGTTTGAATCCAACCGTCATTGCCTTTGACTCGGTTACGCCCGTCGATGGTATCGGTAATTGACTTGAGCTGTTGATCCAGCACGGTGTTGTTGTGCTGATCTATTATGCCGCCGGGTCCGAGCTTGTCTCTGTGCTGCTCGGTAAAAGTCTGAGTCGGAAAAAGACCAGGGGTTGCCGTGTCCTGGTTGTTGCCCCGTCCTCTATCTGTCCCGTTCGCCTGACCGTTATCGGGAGTAGTTCTATATGGATCGTGGGTCGGTTTCTTATTTGGGTCGTCCTGGGCGAACGGTACTGTCCGCAGAACGTCGTCGCCGTATCTTGCTCTGCCCAGCGAAGGGCTGTTCTTCTCTTGAGGCGGTTCGAATTCGAATGGTGAGCCTTGGGGCATTTTACAATCCTCTTCTATAAACTACTTGCAGCTAAATTGGTTCAGGCAGTTTTGCAAGTTCGACTCAATATTAGTTGAATCTAACCAGCATGGTAAATGGGATGGCAGCGGTTGTCCGTGGTGGTTTTCCCATCTGAGAGATTAAATCTGGACGGATCCGGCAAAATCGAGCCGATCTTGACCCGGAAACAAAACCATCCCTTATGCAAGGGATGGTCTTTAACTGTTGATATTGAGGCTCTGAATCTAGACTTTGTTCAGGTAATACTTGCTGTGGGCTGCAGCCTTCTGACCGTTGTATTTGGCCGAGGGCTTTTTATTGTAAGGCAGCTCACAGGGCGCGGTGCGGGTGAAGACCATCTGTCCGATAGCCATGCCGGCATGGAGGCGAACCGGTCGGTTACCGACGTTGTAGATTTCGAGGGTTATCTGAGCCGGCGGGGTGCTGAAGCCGGCGTCGATGAAACCGGCGGTGACGTGTACCATCACTCCCAGTCTAGCCAGGCTGGATTTGCCGGTGAGCTGTCCGACAATGTCGTCGGGAAGCGTGAGTTTTTCGAGGGTGGCGCCGAGGACGAACTGTTTGGGGTGGATGACGATACTATCGTTGACCACATGCACCAGACCCTGGAGAACAGTCTCGGACTGGTAGGGGTCGATTATCTGCTCACTGGGGTCATGCCAGGAGAAGCGGTCAGCAAGCCGAACATCATAAGAGTTAGGCTGAATCAGCTTGTCATCGTAGGGTTCGATGGTAAGCCTGCCGTCTTTTATCTCTTTCCTTATCTCATGGTCGACTAAGATTGACATCGGGGCTGTATCTCCTTAAAGATCTGGCTTTCAGTCAGCATGACTAGCATTTAGTATAACCGCAGGTCGGGCAAAGCAAACAGGCTTCGAATTTCATCATGGAGCCGAAACTGGTGCCACATTCGGGACAGGGTACGCCCTTATGGTAGGAGGGCTCTTGTCTGAAGCCCCTGGCCCGGCCGCTGCGGTTGGTAGATTGGCCGGCTCCGGCGCTGACTAATTTTGATTCAGTTTTGATATGTCCTTCGGCTATAGCAGTCGGGGTGCACTCAGCAGTCCCGGCAAATACCGGGTTCGAAGACTTTTTTCCGCTGCTATCCTCTTTCTTGAGGGGATCGCTGGCGGAGATATTGAGCACCTGGGTTTCTCTGGTGGCGTCCCGGTAAACGGTGATGCCTTTCAGACCCAGGTCCCAGGCCATGAGATAAGCTCTTTCGACCTCTTCGAGGGTGGCATGGTTTGGAAAGTTGATCGTTTTTGAGACGGCGTTATCAGTGTGCTTCTGGAAAGCGGCCTGCATCTTCACGTGCCAGTCATAAGAAATTTGATGGGAACAGACGAAGAGTCGTTTTATCTGATCCGGAACTTCATCGATATCTTCAAGGGTGCCGGACTCTGCGATTTTTGTCATCAGCTCTTCTGAGTAGAAGCCCTGTTCTCGGGCTAGCTTCTGGAAGAGTGGATTGATTTCGATCAACTCTTCACCGCCCAGAACTCTTCTGAGATAAGAGAGGGCAAAGAGGGGCTCAATACCAGAGCTGGTGTCGGCCAGAATCGAAATGGTGCCGGTTGGTGCTATGGTTGTAACTGTGGCGTTGCGCAGACGAATGTCTTTTTCCCTCCAGCTGCTGTGCGGCCAGTTTGGAAATACGCCCCTCTCTTCTGCCAGTTTAATAGATGCGTTATGGGCTTCTTTCTGGAAGAAGCTCATTAACTTGTCGGCTTCTTGTAGCGCTGCTTCGGAATCATATGCGATACCAAGCAAGATAAGTGTGTCGGCCCAGCCCATTATGCCAAGACCGATACGGCGATTATTTAGAGTTGCTCGGGCGACAAAATCGAGGGGATAACGATTGACTTCAATCACCCCATCGAGAAATCTGACGGCTGTATAGATGGCGGTTCTCAATTGATCATAGTCGATTGATTTTTTCTCTTTGGCTTCGCTAACGAATTTGGAGATATTTATCGAACCGAGGTTGCAGGCGTCTCCGGGACCGAGCGGTTGTTCGCCACAAGGGTTGGTCGCTTCTATGTCTTCGGTGCCGGAGATAGGCTCGCCGTTTTCGTCCAGAGCCTCGATCATGGGATCGAGTTTGTTGATTCGGTCTATGAAGACTATGCCGGGCTCGCCTGTCTCGTGGGCATTTTCGACGATCTGATCGAAAAGCGCTCTGGCCTGGACTGTTCGAATGGTTTTGCCGCTGACAGGATGAACCAGATCGAAAGGCGCATCTGCTTTGAGGGCTTCCATAAACGCGTCGGTTATGGCTACGGAGATGTTGAAGTTGTTGAGCTTCTTAGTATCGCGTTTGCAGGTGATGAAGGACTCTATGTCGGGATGATCGATGCGAAGAATGCCCATGTTGGCGCCTCTTCTGGTCCCGCCCTGACGGATGGCTTCAGTGGCAGCGTCATAGACACCCATGAAGCTGACCGGGCCCGATGCTACTCCGATGGATGAAGCAACCGGATCTTGATAGGGTCTCAAGCGACTGAAAGAAAAGCCTGTGCCGCCACCGGTTTTATGAATGAGGGCGGCGTGTTTACAGGTTTCGAAGATACCTTCTAGATCATCCGGAACAGGAAGCACAAAGCAGGCTGATAGCTGACCGTCCGCTTTGCCGGCGTTCATCAGAGTCGGTGAATTGGGCAGGAATTTGCCCTCGGTCATCAAAGCGTGGTATGTCTCTGCCAGCTGGTCTATCGCCTTCTGGTCGAGGCCCCACTTTTGGTCCGCCATAGCGACGCACCGGGCTACGCGCCTTACCATTTCGTCCGGTGTTTCGATGACCTCACCCTGGTCATTGCGAAGCAGATATCTTTTTTCGAGTACTCTTATGGCGTTTTTCGAAAACACTTTTTTGACCTCTCGAGAATCCTTATATATAGGAATTACAGAAAACATTCAGCCGGCTCAAATATTATACTACATTTGTATGGCATTATATATAGCGGACAAATAATATCGGCACACAATATATAGTGTTGGCAAGGTTTTCAAGTCCTCTCCCCTGGCATTCCCTGCTCTGACCGGCTTGAATCTTCGAGAGTCCCCATGGGTTCATACTAGGCGATTACTCTGATTCGATTTACAATAGTTAATTGGACCGTCTTCAAGGCGGCGGCATCTGCATGGTATCGACACGAAAATAATGAAAAGCGGCATCTACACAGTAGACTTCCATACCCATTTGCAGGATGGAGACACTCAGTTGAAGTGCTGTGCCGAGGATCGTTCGCACAAGTTTTTCAAAACCATTCAGCCATTTTTCGATCAGTTGGCCGCTAAGAGCGAGCCTTTGCACGACCAGGTGGTCAGCTTTGTTGCTCTCAATCACCGCGACCGCCTCAGTCGCTATCTCTATAGCCGTCTGGGCAAGCTCGGTTTGATGGAGGTGTTGCGGCTCTTCAACACCTATAACGTAGAAGAGCTGGTGAGGCGCATGGATAAAAACGGTGTGGATCATGCCGTCATTCATTCTATCGAGCCGCTTACTTCTACCGCCAACATCATCGAGATGATTCAGCCTTACAACGAACGGCTGTCGGTCTTCGCTTCGGTGGAAAAAGAAAACCCCGATCCGGTCGGTTATCTGAAACAGTTCATTGATGCCGGCACTGTATCTGGTATCAAGATACATCCCATCGTAGGCCGCTATGCCTGTGGCGAGCTTCCCTATCGAATGCGTTCTGTGGCTGCTCTGGCTTCTGAAGCGGATCTTCCTATATTGATCCATACCGGACATATCCCAACCGAAGCGCTCTCCGGGCTCGATGGCTGCACCGAAGTGGAAGCGCTGGAGCCATTGATCAAAGAGTTTCCCCGGGTGCGATTTATCCTCGCTCATATCGGCTGGGAGTCCTGGCGAAAGGTGCTCAGTCTTTGCGAGCGCTATGAAAATACCTATGTCGAGACATCATGGCAGCCGGCCCGTGTGATAAGAAGAGCGGTGGATCGTCTTGGTTCATCGAGGGTTCTGTTCGGCTCGGACTTTCCACTCTTCAAGCAATCGATAGCAGTGAAACAGCTTAAATCAGCCCTCACCGACAAAGAGCTGGTGGAGGTATTTTCAGTCAACGCCATGCGCATGCTCAATCTAAAAGAGAAAGAGCTCAGTATCGACGAGGTCGAAGCGACACCGACTTCTAGAGGCTGATGTTCAGGTTGGAGCTGTGACCGGGATAGAGCTTCGCTTGCGGGTTGATATGCACCACAGCAAAGTTGACCGCAGTGGCTGCCTCAGCGGCTCCGGTGGCGATCAGCTTGAGCTTGGCTGTGTGAGCAGCGATATCACCGGCGGCATAGATGCCGTCTACGTTGGTCTCCATCTTCTCGTTGACGGTGATGGCATTCTTGTCCATGTCGATGCCCCACTGCCGCAAGAAATCGAGGTTGATCACGAAGCCTACGTTCATGAGCAGTCGGTCGATTTTGAGGGTCTCTTCTTTGCCGGTACGGTTGTCGAAGATCACCGCTTCTTGAAGCTGTCCGTTGCCTTTGACATCTTTTAATTCGTAGAAGGTCTTGATATCAACCTTGTTGCGCTTCATCTCTTCTACCGAGCTCTGTACCGCTCTGAACTGATCACGTCTGTGGATCAGGGTCACCTTGCTGGCGAGGGCAGAGAACTCGTTGGCCCAGTCGACGGCAGAGTCTCCACCACCGACGATGAGAACGTTTTTGTCTTTGAACTTGTCTTTGTTTTTCACTGCATAGAAAACGCAGCTCTCTTCCCATTCATTGGGAATATCGAGGTCGAGTTTTTTAGGAACGCAGGCGCCGGCTCCCAGGGCGAGCAATATGGTTTTGGAAAAGTGATCTGTGTTCTTGTCGGTCTTGACTTGCCAGATTTTTTCGCCTTCGTGCTCGATGGTCTCCACATGGAGGACTTTCTCGCCGAGGACCACAGCAGGCTTGAACAGCTGTGCCTGTACCGCCAGGTTCTTGGCCAGATCCTTGGCCAGAATCTTCGGATGTCCGGCTACATCGTAGACGTACTTTTCCGGGTATAGTGCAGTCAACTGACCGCCCAGTTCGGGCAATACATCGATGATTTTGGTCTTCAGTCCGCGCAGACCAGCGTAAAAGGAGCCAAACAGACCAGTAGGACCGCCCCCAACTATAGTAATGTCGTATACATCCATAATTCCTAAGAGTCTCCAGCAGTTACATCAGCTTGACGGTTATTGTAATACACTATATCCGTTATTTGGTCCGGCATTCATCTTTCTTGAAGGTCTCGAAACAGGTTCGTTTACAGTCTTGGCAAGTCGCCGGGAAGAGGTGATGGCGTCAGGGTGAACTACAGGGACTTCGGAAAGAGCGGAATCAATGTGTCAGAGGTCGGTTTCGGCTCCTGGGCCATCGGGGGCAATCAGCACGGGATCAGTTACGGACCGGTTGATGACAAGGAATCCAGCCTTGCAGTCGAGAAAGCTATCGAAATGGGATGTAACTATTTTGATACAGCCGATGTCTACGGCTGGGGTCACAGCGAGGAGATCCTGGGCTCTGTATTGAAAGCGCACAGAGATCGCGTGATCATCGCAAGCAAGGTAGGCAGCGATTTTTATCAGGGTTATGGTTTTCAGACTTTTAGCGAAGAGTACATTCGCTACGCTTTCCGCAAGAGTCTCAGCCGACTGAAGACAGACTATCTGGATGTCTATCAGCTTCATAACCCGCCCCTGGAGCTGATTGTCAAAGAAGAGACTTTTGCCGCCCTCGAGGCGCTCAAAAAAGAAGGGAAAATAAGAGCCTGGGGGCTCTCGGTGACTACCGCGGAAGAAGCAGCGGCGGCGCTGGCTGCTTCGAAGCCCGATTGCATTCAGATTCCGCTCAATCTATTCAGTAAGGATGAGCAGCTGATCAAAGATGTTTTGCCGCAATGCTACAGGCGAGGCTGCGCTCTTATTGCCAGAGAGCCTCTCGCCAATGGCTTCCTTACAGGCAAATACAGACCGGATAGCACATTTGCCTCTGGTGACATGCGTCACAGTTGGCCCCGGGACTATGTGAGCGCCAGAGCTGAAGCCGCCCGGCAACTTACTTTTCTGGAGGAGCAGACTGAACGATCTCTTGCCCAGGCCGCTTTGCAGTGGGTTTTGAAATTCGAGCAGATAGCCGTCGTTATTGTAGGATGCAAAACCCGGGAGCAGGTGATTGAAAATCTTTCTGCTTCTGGTAAGCCTGCTCTGAAGCCTGACGAATTGAGGCGGATCGAAGAGCTGAAAGAGAGAGATTTCGGTCTTTAATAGAAGTGCGGCTGAATTAGCGGTTGACCACTGTTTTCAGTCTGGTGCCGTCCACCGACTGAACCGGCATGTGATAGTGACTGCCGGCACCGGCACTGTAGAATCCACTGCCGTAAGGGATGCCCGTGGCGGTGGGTTGTGCTGCCGGATGAGCCATCGGTGAAGCCGATGAGAAGCCGCGCAAGTCGTTGTTGTGTACGGTGGGTGCCATAACCATCGGTTCGGGATGGGGTACAACCACGCTCTCTCTGTTGTTCCAGAGCATGCGGGCGTGACTGGCTCCGGGAGCGGAAAAATGCAATTCGTTGGTGCCGTGCTGGACTATGTTGGGCATGGCGAGACTGGCTCGGTAGGCTGATTCTTGCTGGCGTTTGGCGGCCATCTCTTGTTCGTGCTTGAGGCGGGCGTCTCTGTCGGGAGTGTAGAAGTTGCCCATTTTGCTGCTGGTGCGAATCGGCAGGGCATGTTTCGCTCTATCCACCAGGGCTCGATCTTCGAGAGCCAGAGGGGATCCACCGGTGGGAGTACCTAACACCTGGTTAGCGAGGGGCTCGTTATGTCTGATCCAATAAATGACGAAGAGCCAGCCGGTGAATGCCAGAAACAGCATGGCCAGCATGAAGTTCGGCGTGATATTGATACCCTGGAGCATGTCGGAGAATTTGACACCCTTGATGCCAGGATTCCAGGCTGCGGTGTGGGATGGTCCGCCGAGGGCGCCTGCGTCGGCTCCGGAGCCGTCCATCATGCTGCCGTCTATGCCGCTACCATCAACAATTCCGTGAGAGAATTCGCTCATTGTCAACCTCGTATCAGGACCTTGAGAGTAAGTCCCGATCTCATGGTATATCTACAGTTTAAAGTGTAAATGGTAGATATACGTATAAGAAGAGGATGTGACATTTATTTCTGCTCATCCTCTTTACAAGTTTTTCAAGTTATCGCTATCTCAGTTCGATGCCTTCCAGTTGGGCCACTCTTTCTCTGAGGCTGTCGACAATGCGAGGCAGTTCATAAACGCCGGAGAGTCGATCTTCTAGAGCGGTGACATGTCTGGTCAGCTCGATGGATCTTTCCATCAGCTTGATCAAAATTTGTTGGGTCGCGATCAGCTGTCTCTGATTGTCTGAGAGTTGCTGGTTGAGTTTGCTGGTCTCCATTCTCTGATCGACGCTGAGGGTAATCAGTTCGGAGAGTTTGCTGATCAACTGATTCATTTGTTGGCTGTTGGCCTGTTCACCGGATGCGGTGTACTCGGCGTCGCCCGAAGTCTCGTTGGAATTGAAGAATTGATCAAATCCTTCCATCTCTAGAGAATTGTCTGGCGTAAATTCTGGAACTCGCTCAACATCAGCCATTAAACAGGCACCTCGGTATAATTTTGGGGACAATTGAACCGCACCGGAAGTAGTGCTCTTGCTCCCTAGTATGTCTCTTTATGGCCCCCGGAAGTGGTGGCGTCCATAGAATTATAACTAAAGGGATCGATATTACAAGAGTCAGTCGATCAGATTATTATCACTTATCGTTGATGTGCCACTACGCCGTTTTTTATGGTAGCGCAAACCGCATTCCATCCCATGTTATAGGGGATCTCTTCTAGCTGTGCCAGATCCCAGATCGCTATATCCGCCTGATAACCATGGGCTAGCTGACCGATAGTATCACCGCGACCCACTGCATGTGCACTGTTAATGGTGGTGGCAGAAAGAGCCTCTTCGGCGGTAAGGCCCAGATGTAGACAGGTGAGACCCATGATCAGGGGCATGGAGAATATATGACAGGAACCGGGATTGAAGTCGCTGCCCACCGCAATCGCCACACCTCGGTCGATCATGGTGCGAGCCGGAGCATGTTCGCTCAGGTTGAGGAAGAATGATGTTCCTGGAAGAAGTACTCCGATGGTATTAGACTTCGCTAGAGCATCCATATCTTCATCACATATGGTGAGAAGATGATCTGCGCTTGCTGCTCCCATCTCAGCTGCTAGAGCCGTAGCTCCAAGGCTTTTGA
This sequence comes from Candidatus Obscuribacterales bacterium, assembly GCA_020634035.1. Taxonomy (GTDB): domain Bacteria; phylum Cyanobacteriota; class Vampirovibrionia; order Obscuribacterales; family Obscuribacteraceae; genus RI-106. The sequence continues at coordinate 24,717 of JACKCM010000010.1, forward strand.
ACTCGTCCGAGTGTACTTTGAGCTTGAGTCCGAGTGAGAGAGCTTTATCGAAAATACGCTTCGTGTCTTCCAGGGTAAAGTAGCCCTTGTCGCAGAATACATCGACATATACAGAGTCGGGGGAGCGGTCGAAATTTTTTATGCTTGTTAAGGCCGCGGGCAGTATCTTCTCTACTACCTCATTTACATATTCTTCTCTGGTGGTGCCGGTCGGAACAGCATGGGCGGGTAGAAAGGTGGGAACCAGATCAATCGGCTGTCTTTCGTCTAGCTCGAATATAGCCTCGAGCATTCTGATTTCGCTCTTCTGATCGAGACCGTATCCGGTTTTTACTTCGCAAGTAGTGGTCCCTGCGGCAAGCATACGTTCCAATCTGACCAGGCCTAGCTCCACCAGCTCTTCTTTGCTGGCTTCTCTGGTGCCTCGCATGCTCGCTACGATTCCTCCACCGGCTTCAGCTATCTCGCTGTAGCTTTTCCCCTGGCAGCGCATCATGAATTCGTTGGCTCGATTGCCGCCGAAAACCAGGTGAGTATGAGGATCTACAAAGCCGGGAGTGACCAATTTTGATGAGGCGTCGATGGAGATGCAGTCTCTGTCTTTTTCGACCGATGCAAGCACCTCTTCTCTGGGGCCTGCTGCCACCACTTTTCCGTCTTTTACTGCAAGGGCTGCGTCTTGGGTTCTGTTTATTTTGCCGAGGTCGGCTTTTCTCAGGGGGGCTTTTGAACAGGCAGTCACCAGCTCTTTGATCGGGCTAATAATCAGATCCGCTTTCACTCTGGTTTTTGTCTCTGTCATCAGTTTCTCCAGTAATTATCTTTTGGCTGATCCTGCCGTGCGCGCTACCGGTGCTTCCTCGCGTAAATACATCTCTAGCTCTTCGATATGGGCAACTTCGTTCATAATCAACTGTTCCAGGAGCTGTCTTAGCGGGGTTGAGTTCTCGAACTGTTTGTGTTGTTTCAGATAGAGTTCAAGCTGGGCCGATTCGGCATTTAGATTTTTCTCCAGCATCTCTTTTGTATCCGGCGTACCGTCGCATTTGTAGACGGTTTGAATTTTTACCGAAGGATGACCTCCCAGAGCGCTAATCTTTTCGCCCAGAGCGATTGCATGTTGCATTGAGCTTTTGGCTTTTGCTTTGAACATTGCGTTGAGCGGTCCGCGGATAGGTCCACGCACAAGGAAAGAGTGATGCAGATATCGAATTATCGAAGACATCTCGTGTTCCAGGTCTAAGTTGAGGGCTTCCACGTTTTCCTTGTCAGTCATAATCTATGGTCCTCTAAAGTTGGTTTCAGTGGAAACAGGCGCAGCACTCCCGGTGCCTGTCTTCATGGCAAGGCTTGCATGAAGGGCCGGTGAGTGCTGGCGATTATATCCAAAGGATGTCTCTCTGTCTAACAGTGTTCCGGTTGATAGCCCCTTGCAACCTTCGTCTGAGGGTGTTGCACCGGTAATGATGTCAGGCGCTGAGTGAGAGGTGGTCGTCGGAATCTCCTGTGGAATCTACCGACTGGGAGTCGAGGGCTTCACAGAAAAAACAATCCTCTCCGGGCTTGTGCGCCTGTGGCTGGGACGGTGTCTTCATCTCTTGAAGATCACGAACTACATCATCCCAGTTGTTGTTGAACAGCTCTTCAGAAAGATCCTTTTCGCTTACATAAATACCTTTGGGGGTGATTTTGCAAGTGGTGGAGGAAAGAGTCTTGTATGGCCAGCGGCTTCTCAGTTTGCTGGCAAGAAATTGTCTGGCCAGATGAGAAGGCAGAGGGTCGCACTTCAGAATCTCCTGGGGCAGCTTCAATCTGAAATCGACAATCTCCAGGTGTCTTTTCTCCGGATACCAGAGGATGAGGTCGAAGGTGTCTTCGAGATAGACTCGCACTTGAGGGACCCGGGCTCTGACTCGCTGGGCAGAGGCCACCACTTCGGCACCGTCGGGAATATACGGGCACCGTACATAGTGTAGAAGAGTTTTGTATACGTAGAGGAAAGAGCGAGCTATTTGATCCTGGCTGAATCCGGCTTTCTCCAGCTTCTCGACAGGCCAGTGCTGACCGATGAATATTTGAAGTTGGTTGTTATTTTGAATTTTGCCTTTGTTGATCTCACTAACTCCACGCAATACGAATTGTTTGCAGAGAGAAGCAAGGCTCTGGGATCTGGACCGGTCGCTGAATCTTTCCCGGGCTAGAGAATATGCTCTTTTGCAAGCTTTATATGTATCAAGCATGAATGGAGAAAAAAGTGTCCAGTCCATTGTGGGGTCCTCTCAAAAATTGCCAAACTTTCGTATGCCATACCAATATATGGTACGACCGAAGCGAAGTCAAATGAAATCTTCATTGCCGCTCAGTTTCAACTATTCCCCGGTGGAAATTTGTAAAACCCTGAAATATTCAGAGATTCGAGGCGTTTGAATATACGAAGTATGTACGACAATACGAAAATATATATCAAAGATATCCGTGGCGGGGGTGAAAAGTATTCCTATTGGGAATTTCTCCGGAAAGCACATTAAAAATCCAGGGATATACAATAAGTATTCTCTCCTATCTACTATGCTTCTCTGCGATAGAGTCGCTTGCAGATTTTGTATGTGCTTATTCAATGGGAGACCAAGGAAATAGAGCTTTCTGTGTACAGTCCGAAAGACAACGATAATCAGCTCAGACCAGTTTTGACGGTCTCGGAGCTGACCGGCCAGATCAAGGATATTCTGGAAGGGACTTTCTCTCAGGTCTACGTGGCCGGCGAGATCTCCAATGCCAAAGTCTATCCCTCCGGGCACTGGTATTTTTCTTTGAAAGATCAGAATTCCACTTTGCCCTGTGTTTGTTTCAAAGGTGCCAATCAATATATAAAGTTCAAACTCGAGGATGGACTGCAAGTAATCGCCCGGGGCAAGCTAAGCGTCTATCCTCCCCGGGGAGCCTATCAGCTGGTTGCCACCAGACTTGAGCCTGTGGGTATCGGCGAATGGCAGCTGGCTTTCGAGCAGTTGAAAAAGCAGCTTGAAGGCGAGGGTCTGCTCGCTGCCGAGCGAAAACGACCGATTCCGATGTTGCCTAAAAAGGTCGGTGTAGTAACAAGTCCGGCTGGGGCTGCGGTTCAAGATATCATCAATACTTTGACCAGAAGAAATAGTTCGGTCAAAATCCTTATCTCTCCTGCAAAAGTCCAGGGTGAAGGTAGTGTCGAGACAATAGTAGAAGCTATCGAACTCTTGAACGAGATCGATGACCTGGATGTGATGATAGTCGCCCGGGGAGGCGGTTCTATAGAGGACCTCTGGTCATTCAATACCGAAGCGGTGGCAAGGGCGGTGGCAGGAGCCAGAGTACCCGTGATTAGCGGGGTCGGCCATGAAACCGATGTGACTATTTGCGATCTGGTGGCAGATTTAAGAGCCCCTACACCAACAGCCGCCGCCGAGCTGGTGGCTCGCGGACACCAGGAGCTTCTTGATCGCTGGGGTGTTCTGAACGATCGTTTGATCGATATCGTTGAAAGTCGACTCTACGACGCACGCATCAAGCTTGATCGACTGAGCCCCGAGCGTTCGTTGATGCGTTATGAAGAGAGACTACGCAGTCTGATGATGGATGTCGGCCATAAGAAAGAACGTCTGATTCAGTCAATAACAGCCATTTTGAAATCTTCCAGTCATCGCTGGTCCGAAGCGGACAAGCGGCTTATGGACCTCGGTCCGCGCAATGTCATGTCTCGCGGATTCTCTATTTTGAGAACCGCCGATGGTGACCTGATAAGAGACTATAAAAACGTCAAACCGGGAGATCGCCTGGAAGTGCTTCTGGAGAAAGGCAAGTTGCTGGTCGAAGTCAAAGAGAGCGATAAAGACTGGTGGTAACAGACGAGAGTTTTATTTAGATAGTTATTGAAAAGACCTGATAGAACGAACAGCGGAGCGAATAGATAATGACCCGACCCAAAACCAAAGACTTCGAAACCACTCTCACCGAGCTAGAAGCTGTAGTAGCCGAGTTGGACGGCGACGTAAAGCTTGAGAAAGCGCTCGATCTGTTCGAGAAAGGCATGAAGCTCTCCAAAGACTGTCAGACTTTTCTAAAGGGCGCTGAGGAGAAAGTCGAGATTCTGAAGCGTTCTATGGATGGAGCCATTGTCGGCGAGCCTTTCGGTGAAGAAGACGAAGACGAGGAAGACGGCGACGACGATGACTCTGATGATGATGATCAGTCAGGATCCACTCAACTGAGTCTGGGTATTTAAGACCCTGTCATTGAGATGTAACGTTCAGGTCACGAACATATAGTATTTCTATGATGAATACTAATGCGTTCAGCCGTTTTTATAACGGCTTATAGCTTACTGCGTTTCTTTTTTGAGGAATTACCTGGTTGAAACAAGAATCGGGGATTCAGACCGACCGGCCTAAGCCTGTCGAGGTCTTGCGTACTACCAACATTAATAACAAAGAATTCTCTTTGATAGGACCCGGACCGAGAGCCACCCTGGAATTTCTTCGTGATACCAGAGAGCGTTTCGCTCTGGCCGGGGCGATGCCGTCTGAGTTCGGCAGGTTTCAACTCGATCACCCGAGCGGCCCAAAGCAAAATGTAGAACAGACCGAAATCAAAGCCACCGGCTCGGGACGGTCTACTCTGGTGCGTATAGAAAAAGACGATCAGGGCAGGCCAGTTAAGTTGAAAGATCAATTCGGCAACTGGAAGAGCGATGATGGCGGCAAAACCTGGAAGACCGGCAAACCGCAATTTCGAGTCAGGCGTGGTGAATCGTCTATCGATTCGGAGGGGAATTATTCTTTTGATAATACCGATTATGGTGTCAAGTCAATTTATCGAAAGGACGGCAATTCTGTTCGTGAAATGACGAGCACAGATGGCGGCAAATTCAGTGTTACTAAAGATGCAAAAGGTGTCCCCATAGAGTTTTCCACTCCCCAGGGGACTTATAAAGGCGACGGCAAGAACTGGACGAATGTCAAAACAGGAGAGACTTTGAACGGTAGTGTCAGTCTTACTGACTATGGCGAATTCAAGTTTCGGCCTGAGAAAGGCGACACCAAAGATAGCGTGAGGGAGGCAAGAACTACTCAGCTTGAACAATCCCTGGCCTTGCAAAAACAGATCTCCGAAAAGTATGGTGTCACTTTCGGGAAGCCGGGTGAAAAGCGAGTCGAGACCGAAGACGGAAAGGAGCATACATATATTGCAGGAATGCCTACTGCCGGTGAACTAAAGGTTCTCCAGGATGTGCTGAAGAAAACTGATCACGAAGACTATAGAGGCATGAAAGTCTGGTTCATTCGCCCTGACGAGAACAAAGCAGACTACTGGGGTCATTATGGCAACGAGGATGAAACCAGCGACAAACCTCATCGCTGCGGCGGAGACTGTAGCCATACTAAACCTAGAAAAGACCTGGATATAATCTTGTTGCCCAAGTCCCGGCAGCAGTTACGGGGTTTCAATGCCCTGGAAGGGGTTCTCTATCACGAACTCGGTCACCATGAACAGGGTGATCGCTATGGAGATAAATCTGCCTGGGGTGGTGGGAAGGACAGTACAAAAGAGACAAATGCAGTCGCTCGAGAACTGGGTTGGACCTGGAGCAAGAGGCTCGGTGAGAGTCTATTGAAAGACAAGGACGGTGGTCTCTGGAAATACAATGACGATAAAGAGCGCTGGTATCACGCTGGTGGCAAACGGCCTGCCGACGGCAAGCGTACCTTGAAGAATCTCGAGATGGCTGATAGAGCGTTGGTCAAGCCACTTACGAAGTATTTTCCTTATCCCTATGAACAGCATGCCGAGGCTCTCGCTGCTTTTAGGCTGGCTCCCGGCTCGGACAAAGAAGGTTTCGATCGTGCTGGATTAGCCCGAAAGTCGCCCAGGCTCTATGAGATCACAAAGCGCTTCGATCAAGAGTCCATCGACAAGAAATACCATAAAGACAAAGATGGAAGATCGCTCTTTGTACGGGATCTGGACGGTTCAATTAAACCAAACAGCCGCTATCTGCAAAGGCGGATTCAGCGTGCCGAAGAGTCATGGCGTTCCAGCTAAGAATCTTTCGGCGGTGTGAGCACCCAGGTAAACGGTGGTCTGGAATTTTGGATCGGGGCCTTGATCACATCGCCTTGCTTGGTGTCGAAAATCGCATTGGCACCGGTACTGTCTACGATACCCATGTTGCGTCCACCGACCGGTCTTTCGAAGTCTGAAACCAGCAAGGCTCCGGGGGGTACGGGATCGCCCAGTTCGTATTCGGAGAGCTGCCATTTGTGATCGCGGGTAAGGTCGGTTACCAGATCTCTGATGTTGGCGTTGAGAGTAATACTGTTGTCGGCGAATTTTGCCACCATCGAGGCCAGCGAGCCCGAAGAGGCACCGTGGTCGCCCGGAATAGAGGCAGACTTGCCGACCTGGGCTTCGGCGGCTTTAGCCATGGTGCCGAGCACATCCGATTTGTCGAGGGGGGGCATGATGCCCTGGTCGACGAGGTCGGCACTGAAAGTCTTGAAGGTCTCGGCGCCGGCTTTCTCCCAGTAGCTGCTCGGCTTTATATCGTTCAAATTGCGCAGGAACGGGTTCTCGACTGCTTTTGGAGTCAATGCTTTTTCCGATTGTTCCGGCTGATCGCCCATGGTAAATTCCTCGTCATTCTCAACAGACAAAACTTTCATACCCTCTAGCTCTGGCAATGAAACGATGAAAGCCGCCATCGGCAGGTGGTTCGCACCCGAAAAGGATTGTCGCACAAAAGAAAAGAGGATCGAATTGCGATTGCTTTCGATCCTCTTTGATTGAGCTTCTGTGAGCTTTTATTCTTCTTCGGCGGCGGCCTTTTTGCCTTTTTTCGCTTTCCCTTCTTTTTTGGGAGCTTCGCCACCTTCGGTCTCTTTGTTTTTATCCTTGTCTTTGTCTTCCGGCGGTTTGTCTTTGACGAAATTGCCTTCAACAACGACTTTGATAGAACATTCGACTTGAACTTTGGGAGTGAGCTTGACCTGAGCTTCGTAGTCGCCCAGAGCAGTCACTTCTTCTTTGATTTTGATGCCGCGCTTGTCAATCGGCTCACCAATCAATTCTTCCAGTTTCTGGGAAATTTCTTTGTTGGTGACTTTACCGTAGAGCTTACCGGATTCACCAGCTTTGATAGAAATCTCGATGGGCGGTAACTGGGTAATTCTTTCTCCGAGAGCGACAGCTGCATCGTGAGCTTTCTGGGCTTTTCTCTCCAGCGCTTCTCTGTCTTCTTCCCGTTTCTTCAGGGTGCCTTTGGTGGCAACAACGGCCAGACCTCTGGGCTCGAGGAAGTTACGGTAATAGCCGCGCTTGGCTTCGACTATGTCGCCTGCATTGCCCAGCTTAGGCACGTTATCCTGCAAAATGATCTTCATGACATCCCCCGCGCTCTTACGGCGCTCGATTTACATCAATCATATATATTGACTGATGAATTTACCACGGAAGCGTCAATCGAACAAACCAAATTTGTCCGGCAGTTAAGATCTTTAAGCAGAACGTGGTTTCAAAGGGATTTTGGAACTAGCCGCTTTCTCTGAACATGCCGCGGACGCCGGAAGGGTCTGCCAGAAAACCAAATTTTTTATAGAAGCCGTCGGTGCCCGGGTCTGCATAAAGGGTTATCAAGGGGGTGCCGAAGTCATCTAGATCTTTAAGCAGTTCAATCATTACCAGTCTGCCGATGCCACGATTTTGATAGTCAGGACGGACCACCATGTCCCAGATGGTGGCATTGAAAACCATGTCTCCGGTGGCGCGGGCAAAGCCTACGATAATCTCTTTGTCCCAGATTGAAACCACCGCAAGACTGTTATCGAGAGCTTTTGCAATCAGCTCGGGCTCTCTTCTGCTCCAGCCGACTGAAGCACAAATGTCCTGCACATCATCGGGCGAGAGTTGCTTCTCGTGGCTGATTCTCAAGGCTTTCAGGAAAGGATCCCGGGCTGGTCCCTCAGACTTCCTGAAGATTCCCGATAGTACCATTGGAATTCGACCTCTTCAAACTGGCTACCGACTCTACGTGATATGTTTGGGGAAACATGTCGATGGGCGTCACTCGAAGAGTTTTATACCCAGATCGGCTGATTTTTTCCTCTTCCTTCTCTTCTCCGTCGCTGCACTCGTCTTTCGTCAGTCCCGCTTCGAGCAATTTCAAATCCCGGGCAAGGGTAGTCGGGTTGCAACTCACATATATCAGGTGCTCCGGAGCCAGCTTGAGAACCGAGTTGAGCACCGATTCACTGAGACCCTTTCTGGGTGGGTCGAGAATCAAGATATCGATATTGATACCATCATCCAGAAACTTTTCCAGCACAACTTCTGCTTTGCCTTCGCGAAAGTCTATATTGCCGGCATTATTGAGAAGGGCATTCGTCCTGCCGTCTGCCGCGGCAAAGGGATTCTCTTCCACGGCATAAACCCTGGCGGCAAGTGGTGCCAGCCAGAGAGCAATAGTACCGACCCCGGCGTAAGCGTCCATTATCACCGGCTTTCCTTCATAGCCGCTTTGTTCGACTTCTTGCAGAATTTTGTCCAGCATGACTATGTTCTGTTCTGAATGGATTTGAAAGAAACTGTTGCTCGACAATCTGAAGCGCATGCGACGGTCTTTCGATTCGAGCACTTCTTCTATTACGGCGCTGCCGACAAGGCAGACGGTATCATCGCTGAGAATGCGGTTCCCTCTTTTGGGGTTGAAATTGATACAGAAACCGGCGACTGTAGGTAGCACATTCATCAGATCGGCGGCTATCGCTTTGAACTTTTCGAGCAGCTCCTTGTCCAGCTCTTCCGGGCCTTTCAGATTGACCACCAGAGTGACAAGGGCTTCACCACTGGCATGACTTTTGCGAATCAACATATGTCGAAGTAAGCCGCTATGGGTTCCTTCTTCATAGGGTTCAATGGCTTGACGTATGCAGCTTTCTTTGAGAAGGCGGAAAATATCATCGAGGTCTTCCGGTTGAACCGGGCAGGCATCAATGTCCACAAGATTGTGAGAGTTTTTCTCGAAATATCCAGCTATCATACCGGAACCAGACCCATGGGAGCGCACCGGAAATTGTGCTTTGTTGCGATATCGCATCTGGTGCGCTGCACCTAGTGGAGGCTGAATCAGGTCGGCACTCAATCCACCTATTCGAGTCAGAGCTTGAATCACAATCTCTTTCTTAGCCGCCAGCTGAGCATCATAATCGAGATGCTGCCATTGACAGCCGCCGCATTTATCATAAACCGGACAGGGAGCAGTGATTCTCTGCGGTGAGGCTTCTAGAAGTTCTTCTATTTTTGCCAGAGCAAAAGACTTGCGAACATCATAGACATACGCTCGCACTTTGTCTTGGGGAGCGGCTCTATCGAGAAAAATCGGAAATCCATCGGTTTTGGCGACCCCCTGACCTCCGGGCTCCAGTGATTCTATGATGAGCTCGAGGCGATCACCTCGAGCTATCGGAGCACTTCTTTTTTTGTCCTTACTTCTGGATCTGCTCATTGTTAAGGGCGGATAGTTTGTTTTTCTCTTTTGCTTCAAGCATCTGGAGGGTGTAGACATAGAGAGGCTTTATACCACTGTCGCCCCCGTTCGATCGAATTGAATCATCCATCTGCAGAAATAACCTCTCCAGGCTGGAAACATCACGACCATTCTCTTTGAGGCGCATGATTCTGGCTAGAAGAATACGGCGCTCCGGTTCTAGAAAGCCCGGACTGAGAGGAAAGCTTTCGGTCATCTCCTGATAGGAAGAGCCGGAGTAATGATCGAGGGGATTGTTCAGGGTGAGACGACAGAGTGAGACTTTTTCGAGCGCTTCGTCTTTATTTGTATGATTGGACCGGAGCAAGTCAATTAATGCGGGGTTCACTTCTGCCAACCAGTATTTGCTATTGTCGTCTCTATCGAAGAAATAGACCGAGACCCGGTTCAGTTTCGGAAACAGTTTTGAATTGTCGGTTACTTTCATTCCGGCATGGGTTATAAGCAGTGCGTCTATCTTGAGGTCGGTGAGGTTGGCACGGGGATCCCGGTAGGTCGAGACCAGAAGCTCGTTTTGACGGCTGTGGATCTTGTATTTGATTGCCGGTGCAAAAATGTCGGATTTAGAAAGTTCGTCCGACACTCTTTCAGAAAGGCTCGTATTCTGAGTCGGGGCTTGATACAGATTTGCACCACAAGCAAAATCCGGCGTCGAAATCGACAGCAACAGACTGATGGCCGTGACGGCTGGATAGCTCAAAATAATTCGCATGGTTTTATAGTGAAATTATTTTACCTTCTTAAAGCCGGAATCGATAAAATCACTAGATTAGAATGGACCTTCACTTAAATGATTCAGCCATGGCAATTGATCTCATACATGTCTCCGATATTCACTTCGGCTCCGGCGAGGGGCACGGTCGCATCAACCCGACAACCGGGTTGAATATCCGTTTTGAGGACTTTGTACATTCCCTCGAAAAGGTAGTGGATTATGCTCTTGAAAACAAAGCGGACATTTTTCTATTTTCCGGCGATGCTTATAAAACCGCAAATCCGCAGCCTATTTACCAGAAAATGTTCGCCCGGGAGCTCAATCGTCTGAGCAGGGCAGGTATTCCAACGGTTCTGGTTGTAGGCAATCACGATCAAATCTTGAAATCGACCCAGAGCCATTCGCTATCGGTTTTTCAGAGCCTGGAAGTGCCGGGACTGACAATAATCGACCAACCTTCATCTTGCCGAATCATGACTGCCAAAGGACCGGTCCAGCTTATTGGACTGCCGCATATAACCCGCAACAACTTGATGACCCTGGAGAAGTATCGCGAACTCTCCGCCGGTCAGATTGATTCGGTTCTTGTTTCTCATGTCGATCAGCTATTGCAGGGCTTTTACCAGGATCTCGATCCGGCTGTGCCTACTGTGGTAACGGCCCATATGAGTGTCGATAGAGCTGTCGCAGGCATTGAAGAAGAGCTTTTAGTAGGTTACACGCTTACTTTTCCTACCGATATTTTCGTGCATCCTTCTATAGATTATGTGGCTCTGGGGCACATTCACAAGTACCAGGTGATTCGAGAAGAGAAACCAGCCATCGTTTATGCCGGTTCTCTAGACAGAGTGGATTTTGGCGAGGCCAAGGAAGACAAAGGCTTTGTGCATGTGAAGCTGGAGAGAGGTTCAACCTCTTTCGAGTTCCACAGTGTAGATCCCAGGCCTTTTATCATGGTGGAGATCGACCTCAGAGAAAAGACCGAGCCGACCAAATTGCTGCGTGAGGCCGTTGCTAAAAAAGTGATTCCCGGATGTGTCCTCAGGGTGCGCTACAAAATAGAGCAAGAAAACATCCAGTCCGTGGATGAGAAAGATGTTCTCCTCGAAGCATCTCAGTGCCTTTCGGTACGCTTGCAGGCAGAGGTGATTCCATCGCGCAGTCGGGCTCGGATGCCACAGTTGACCGAGAGTTCGGTTCTGTCTCCGATCAGCGCCCTGGATACGTACCTCGATGAGATAGCGCCCGAAAACAAAGAGAGGCTTTTGGAAAGAGCCCGGGAAGTTATAAGTAAAGTAAGTGCCGAATTGCACGAAGGCGGAAGCGTAGACAACTGATGGTCGCGCGGTTACGGGATTTTTGCTTGGGTAATAAGTAGAAATTCATCCCGACCCGACTAACTTTCTTCTCTATTTATCCCGAAAGCGCGATAAACTCACGTCTTTAGAAAAAGATTCGCAAGCGAACCTGGGAGACAATCCAATGATCTGGTGCAACGCAAAACACAATTTAATTCAGGGCCTTATGGCTATTCTGCTCATTTCCTTCTGTCTGGTAGGCTGCGGCAGTGGTACCACCGGTGATAGTGGTGCAGTTACTCCCCAGGGAACCATCGATCTTGATAACTTGAAGGTGGGTGTGCCGGAGAACATCATCGAAGGTGCGGTCCTTTCATTTCAACTGGATGAAAACCCGATCTCGAGGGTTGGTGGTAAGAATCAGTACTTGAGCATAACCAAGGACAAAAGTGGCGGGACCTATATAGCCCAGTGCAAAGATGGTTATTGCTATCAGCTGCAGGCGCTCTATACCGAGAGCCCGGTAAGCAAGGAGCAAGCTCTTGCTGCAGTGAAATCAATGTTGCCTTCTTCTGCTCCGGAACAATCTAAGGTAGATACAAGCGAACTGGATAAAGGTGATTCTAAGTATCCGAAGATGTCCACCTCATACGGCGATTCTTATTTAAGCGAACTCTACTTTACCGACAGTACCGGAGAGAAAGTAAAACTCGTGAATGTCTGGGATTTGAAAAAAGCCGGTGAGAACTCGCCGTTTGCCAAAGGTGATGCCAAAGCGCAAGCCGAAGGTTCTAAAGAAAAGACCAGCTCTAACTAGCGATTTAGATCGCTAGAACGAACAACCGACACTCTTCTTTTCGATTTACGAGAAGGAGAGTGTTTAGCTTTTGACCAGAGAGGAAGTTTTTGTTACTGCCGCATCTCTTACCAGCATGGTTCTATCGGGCTCAGCATTGACGAATCCGCCTCCTAGTCTCTTCCCGACAACATAGGTGGGTCTTGCTCTCGTTTCGTCCAGAACTTTTGCAAGATAAATTGAGATAATACCGAGCATCATTATCTGAAGGCCGGTAAAGAATCCCATAGCTGAAATCACTAGAATTGCAGTGGCGGCCGAGTTGAATATAAAACCGAGAATAAACGCCAGGAAAGAGACAACTGTGAGCGCCGCTCCGAATCCGGAGATGAAAAATAGAGGAACGGAGCTGAAGGATAGTATGCCATCCAGGGCAAGACAGAGCAACTTTTTGACAGTGTAGGTGCTCTCGCCTATCTCTCTTGCGTCGCGGTCCAGGGGGACGCCGCACTGTTTGAAGCCCAGCCAGGGAATAAGTCCCCGAATGAAGCGAGTTTTCTCGGGCATTGCTTGCAGAGCGTTTACAACCACTCTGTCCATCAAGCGAAAGTCTCCCGTATCCCAGGGAATCTCTACAGTAGAGATTGCGCCCAGTAATCGGTAGAAAAGGAAGGCGGTAATGCGTTTTGATTTTCTGTCCCGTCGCTTCGAACGAGTGGCGTAGACTACGTCATAGCCTTCTTTCCACTTTTCGAGCATACTAGGAATCAACTCCGGTGGATCTTGTAAATCAGAATCCATGTTAATAACAGCCTGTCCTTCGGAGTGGTCCAGTCCGGCTGTTATTGCTGCTTGTTGTCCAAAGTTTCTTGACAACTCGACCAGTTTTATATTTTTAGATTCTACTGCTATGTGCCGCAAAGCGTTAGACGTCGGTTCACGGCTGCCGTCATTTACGAAAATCAACTCGTAGCTGACTTTCTCGGGTGTCAAGACCTGGTCGATGCGATCAATCAGCTTCAGTAGATTTCTCGGATCTTCGTTGTATACGGCTACTATTACAGATAGCTCTGGATTTACCTGGTTTTTCACTTCGATCACGATAGGATTCGACTCTCAACAACCTGTAGATTTTCCCGCACCGGATAGTTTTGGTCAACTTGGCAATTCCTAATGTTTATAGATCGGAAGCCTGATCTATATTCTGTTTTCTGGCTATATTACGGTTCTTCTTCTGTTTTTGGCGAAAAATCTATTGTAAAGAAGAGGAGCCTTAGAGTGCTCTAAGCAAGTGCAATACTTTAGACCAGGCTGAGAGACTTAGTCCACTGCCATGCCCGGGATATGCCTGTTTCCAGCTGCATCTCAGGAGACCAACCCAGGTGTTTTCTGGCTTTGCTTATATCAAGAACATTGGATGGTACATCCAGGCTTCTTGCCGGAGTGGATTCGACATAAACAGGTACGTCCACAACCTTTTCGATGGTCTCGATGATCTGATTTATAGAATAGCCTTCTCCTGATCCGATGTTGAATACCCGGGGATCTTCAGGACCTGGCTCATACCTGGCACATGCCACCAGGGCTTTGGCAGAATCTCCGATATAGATGAAGTCTCGCACCACTTTGCCGTCGCCGAATTTGGTTATGGGCTGTCCCCGGGCGATCTTGCCTAGAAATACACCGATGGCACCCTGTTTGGAATGGGGATTCTGCCGCTCGCCATAAGGATTAGCGAGCCTGGCAGCAACATATTCAAGTCCGTAGAGATGGTGAAAAAGCTGTAGATACTTTTCGATGGTCAGTTTGGTAATACCGTAGGAGCAGATTGGATCGGTGGGATGTTCCTCAACAATAGGCACTTCTCTAGGGACACCGTAAACGGTGCCGCCTGAAGAGATGAAAACGAATTTTTTTATCTTGTTGTTGCGACATTCTTCCAGGAGCTGCAGGGTGTCTACCACATTGCTTCTAACATCATGAATAGGGTCCTGATTGGAAGATTCAGGTAAAGTCGTATAAGCCAGGTGAAATACCCAATCCACGTCTTTGACCGCGTCATGCAACTCGCCATGGTTGCCGAGATCGCCGGTTATATATTCCACCTCATCGAGGGGCTCACTGAATCTACTCGGATACTTGTCGAAAACCCTTACTTTTACTCCTGTTTCAAGGAGGTGTTCCACGAGACTGGTTCCGATGAATCCGTTGCCGCCGATTACAGTCGCTTTCATTTTTACTCGCCTGCTACTTACAGAATGGCGATTTTATCACGTTCTCAGCTTCAACATGGCGAAATTTCGCGCTATGATTCTAAAATGAAGTATTCCGAGGTTCTGAAATTTGAGTATGTCTCTTCCCAGTCGCGTTCTCGTCCTGTCACTGTCCATGGCTCTGGCCGGGGCTAGTTCTGTTTCAGTCTGTCCGACTCTGGCTGCTCCGCAGTCTGCCAATCAGTCGTATCAGCAGCCGACTAATCAAAAAATCTCCCGGGAAGAGGCGCTTAAAATAGCCCGTACACAGGTCCCGGGCTCTCAGCATTCCACCACCATCCCCAAGAACTTTCCTGTGCCGGTCTATACGAGCAATGTCTCGAAGACCAATTTCATCCACTCTACAAAGGGTAATCCGTCCGCTTCGGCAAATATCATCACCTCCGACGATCCGGCCAAAGTGTTTAAGTGGTACCAGGCAGTTTGTCAAAGAGACAAATGGAAAATGCAGGTGCCCACCGACAAATTGCGGGCGACAACCAAGATGGACAGCAACTTTTATATGCTTGACGCGACCAAACAGCATCATCGCATCATGATCTACTGTTACAAAAATCCGGATCCCAGGCAGCCTGGTTCGATTGTAAACATTGCCTGGAGCATTGCCGGAAGATAATGCTTCTTAGAGGGGCACGCACACGCCTCTGGAATGCACTTCGGTCCAGCGGTAGACTTTGACTATGCCAAGATCACCATTGTGTCCGGTGCTCGGTTGCCAGGAGACTTCTTTTTTCCAGTTGGACCAGCCAAGCTGAAAGGCTATGGAATGGAAGGGAAGTGGCACTACGGTGGGGATATGCACACCGGCGAAATTCTGGGTGGCTTCCGGAACTATGGTATAGCTGGTTCCATCAGGATTGTTGCCTTGTATAGTTGCCAGCCAGGGAGCATCGGCCAGGGCTAGCGGAAGAGGCTTGCAAGAGAGGGTGGAGCCGTCTTTGCTGTAGACCAGGAACTCTCTGGTTCCTGCCACAAGAAATCCTATATTGGCTGGATTGCTGAGACACTGGTGCATGTCTGAATTGCTGACATTGACGCCGACTTTGGAGATCATCTCGTTGCAGCGAGCCGTCAACTCTTTCTCGATGTTGGTGGTATTGCCCTGGGGAGCGCCGAATATCAACTGATCTACCGTTCGGCCCACAACATCGAGGCCGACCAGTACGTTGCTGGCTGTGACCGATGAGCAAAGGACACCGCCAAAGGGCATGGTCATGGATTTTGTCGAAGGGGTGAAACCATAGCTCGAATTCGCTCCGAATTTTACGGGCGGATAGATGCCGTTGGGGTAAAAATAGAATCTTGCCTCCGGCTCGTCTATGAGGATTTTGAAGAAGGAATGAGGCATCGATGCCTTGTAAGTCTGGCGCGGGTTTGTCAGAACCCATGAGCGGGATTGCTCACCCAGGGTACTGTTTTTAATCGCTTTGCCATGTACTGAAAAGGCGTTTGGAACGGGTTTGTTCCAGGAGATTGGCATGGCACTAGCCTGACTTTTTTCGAACATTGTGCGCGATACTAAATGTGGTTTCTCTTCATAAAGGAAGGGCACCTGCCAGGCGGTGTTGTTGCCGACTGTCAATGGTGTGTAGCCCTTTAAAAACCATTTGTTGCCGGCATTTTGCACACTGGTTCTGGTGGTCTGAGTTGCATAATTGTGATTGAGGTTGTGACCAGGAGGAAGATTGAAATTGGAGCCCGGAGTACCAGCTAATGTTATATTCGACTCTTTTGCCCTCTCCATTAAAGAGGTCTGCCAGCCTGCGCCGGGCTGAACGCTCATAGCGGCACCCTGCCCTAGCATTCGCACCGAATTAGCAGAGGCGTATTCGCTGAAAAATCCATGCAGATTGTTGGAATTGTTCAATTTGTCTGCAAGCAAGTTGCTTATCGACTCGGCGTTTTGTACTGCGCTCTGGGCATTACCCGTGCCCTGACCGGCGTTGCCACCAGCAGCTGTCGCATTGATCGACATCAGCAGGGCTTTTGCCCAGATTCGATTTATTCTTCTAAGAGTTGCCTGGTTGCCCCCAATTACTCCGTTCGCTCCGGTTTCTTCATCAGAGGCCACGTCGCCGAAGAGCTGGATCTGGCTTGGAGTCAAGGGGACGGTTATGTCATCGAGGCTGCGCCGGCCAACATTGAGCGCACCGGAGTCGGCCGCGTTTTTGGTCTCGCTCTGACCACCCATGAGCATCAGTAGTGCGACAAATCCCAGTCCGAGGATGACCAGCGCCAGAATCAGCACGGTCGAGAAGGTAATCATCGAGCCTGAGGTTTTCCGGGCTTTTATCTGGCGAATTGATTTTGCGGTCATGGTAAGTGCTCTCGTCTATTTACTCGCGGTTCCTACGATAGGCTCTTTCGCCTGGGCTATGAAAGTAAACTGGCTGAAGCCGGGGAAAGGTATCGGAACCTGGACAATCATTCTGGTTTGACAGGTGACGGACCCGGCGCCCGGGTTGTATACAAGGTCTTTGATAACCAGAGACTGGATTATGCTTGACTTTTTGATCGATGATATAGATTGTTGGGCTGCGCTGTTTGCCTGGTTTCCAGCCGGTTGGCTGGCTGCTGCCCGGGCGGCGTTTTTGGCGGCCTGGTCGTTTTTCGAGTTGGTGATCACCAGAACAGCTAGATCAAGAATGAAGAGCGCCACGGGGACAAAGATCATGGCGGCCACGACTGCTTCGGTCAGGCTTGTTCCCCGACCGGTTCTGGTTCTGCGGTTTCTGACCGTGAATCTTCGTAGCATCGACTTAACTCGGTCCCTCATGCACCCGTTCCGGGTCATAATAACTATACTCTGCCTCTCCGGGATTTAGCCGGGATTTATATGAGCATCTTACAATTTTGTGCTTCAATACAGTTCTTTCGCGGTTCTGTATGATATAGCCGTAGAAATAGTATAGTCAGAGCATCCGAGATTCATCAGGAAAAGCACGAGAAGAGCTGTGGTAGACAAAGAGCCGGACAACAAAGAGACAGAAGAGCAGGTTTCGGAAGAGGAAGAAGAGGGGAAGGAAGAGGTTCTCAAGAATCTTTTCTCAGAGCATCGTGCCACTGTCGAGATGGACAAACCTGCTCCTACCGCTGATTCTGATCAATCCCAGGAGTCCGAGCCTGAGGCGGAGCCTGAACCTGAGTCTGAGCCTGAGCGTAGAGTCGCCAGGACTATGCTCGAGTCCGAGTCGCCGGATTTAGAGAAGCTACGTGAGCTTGCCGAAGAAGTCACCGAAAAGAAAGAAAGAGTAGCAAAAACCCTGCTTGAAACAGAATCTCCCGATCTGGAGAAGATAAGATCCCTTGCCGAGGAGGCTGCCCAAAAAGTTGAAGCTGAACCGGACGAAGAGCGGCGGGTGGCAAAAACGATGCTCGAGATGGAGCTTCCTGAAGTAGCCGAGCCGCTCACCCAGAGTGAAGAATTGCAAGAACAAGATGAACTGGAGGCGAGTATCGACGAGGCGGTCTCTCGTCAGACCGCCGAAGCTGAGCCCGAGCGCAAAGTGTCTCGTACTTTGATAGAGACCGATCTGCCAGATAGGGTTAAAGAGCAGCTGCAGGAGAAGGTTCTCGAGGCGGCTCGGGAGCAAGAGGCTTCTCGCCGCAATTTGTCTACCGAGTTAGGCAAGCGCAAAATTCAGAGAAGTCTGGTGGATATCCCTGCTTCTTTCCAGCTTGAGTCCCAGGCGGATGAAGAGGCTGCTGAGCCGATTTTGAGGCGTGAGAGTTTTGTTGCTAAAACAATGCTCGACCATGAACTGATTCTCAATCAGCTCTCCGAGTCCATGCAAAGACTGGAGGCGGTACAGCGCAAAGAGATAGAAGAAAAAGAAAGAGAACTCGCCAGCCAGCCTGTCAAAGAGCGAATTCCGATAGACAATTTCAAGATGGCCAAGCCCTGTCAGTGGCAGTGGGAAGATGACGGTTTCAATGATCCGTTTCGCTACTGCGGACTGTGCAAACAGGTTGTCTACAACTTCGACGACGTAGACAAGCCGGAAGCTATGGCCCTCATTTATCAGAGGGAAAATCAGGAAAAGCCTCACCTGTTTAAGAGAACCGACGGCAAATTCATGACTGCCGACTGCCCGATTGCGGTTCAAAGACACCGCTTTTTCACTATGACAGGAATGGCGGTGGGCGGTATCTTTCTCTTCTTGCTTCTTCTAGGACTGCTGATGCCGAAGGAGGCACCAGCACCGGCGGTGAATCAGGAAGAGACCGTTCAGACCGAATTCTCCGGAGGAGGCGGCGGTGCGGCCCCGGCCGAACAGCCATCTTCGCAGCCGTCCAATTCGACAGGAGACGGATATTTCCGTTATAACGCCGACGATCCAAGTTTAAATACTGCTCCGGCACAGCCGGCAAATCCAGGCGCTGGTCATAACACTCCAGGCACCGCTCCGGTTCCGGGTGTGGATGAGAAGGGAGACTTCTGGGAGTTTCCCAACGGTGAGCCCGCCAGTGGCGTCCAGTCTGCTCCTGCCAAACCGCAGGCAGGCACCTCGGTCTACCCCAGTCAGGCGCCTGCAGGACAAACTCAGCCGGTGGCCGTACCCGGACCGACTACTCCTATACCGGAAGACTAAAGGTCGATTGTCTCTATTCGATTCTGAAAATAGTGCGACCGACTTTTATGCAATCGCCGGGGGCTAATTTATAGGGCGCTGAAATCAGTTGATCGTTGACCGAAGTGCCGTTCGAACTCATCAGGTCTTCTACCCACCAGGCGCCATTCTCGAAATAGACGCGAGCATGGTCTGCCGAGGCATAACCGTCGTCGGGAAGGACTATGGTGTTCTCCGGCGCCCGGCCGAGCTTCACCGAAGCCTCGCTAATGGTGTGTCTCTCCTCGGTGGCCGTATTGACCAGCACCGGCATGCGGCCTGCGCTTTCTGTGTGTTGAGAATCCATTGTCATTTCTTCCGTTCCAGTTGCTTCAGTTACCCGGGAAAATCTCAAGCAAAAGACTATCTGAATCAGTCAAGAATTTCCAGGGTTACAGGGGCTGAAAACTCTCCTAAATTTTTGCCATCTTTACCGATGCATCTGGCCCTTACCTGGCTGTAGCCATTTTTTGCCTCGCCGTAAAGACTTCTTGGAATCTTGAAACTCGCCTCGGATTCGTTACTTTTCAACCGGACTTTCTTAACTGTCAGGATCGCTTCGCGGCTTTTGCTTCCCGGGAAGTTTTCGAAAAAGAAGTTGGTCTTGCTTAATTCGAGTTCTACCTGCTCGGTATCTTTGATTGTTCTGACCTTGACAGTCGGCTCGCTAGAAGCGGTTATTGCATAGGCTCCATAAGAGCCCGAGTTGGCAGGAGTAATGGTTATCTGAGGGCAAATAAGCGTATCGGGTAAGAGCTTTGCTTCTAGAATCGCTATCGAGGCTGTGGGAGGGAATTCTAGGAAGATGTTGTTTATATATTTGTAGGCGTACCATTTCCAGAATGTTGAAAGCGGAAGGTTTAGTTTGATCAGGTTATCTGAAGTATCGAGGTTGTCAGGTAAATAGTGCAGATGCACGCCCGACCCCGGTGTTTTCAGATAGCTTTTACCGCTCCAGGAGAGCTTAATCGCTTTACCGGCCAGGTCGGCTTTGTCTGCAGTGTTGATTGTCAGTTGCAAAAAGTCTGTTTCGGTTGGCACTATATTTAGTGGTGCCACCTCGAAGCCCCCCTGGCTCATGTTGTTAATTTCCACAGCGTCATTTTTCAATGTCATCGGTGTTATGTAACCGCGATTTTCGCTGTACGGTAGAAGCATCGGTTTCTTATAGCCGGCTCCGGCTTCGCTTAGCCGGGGTACATCTATGTTGATTGGGACTTTGGGAAATCTCTCACCGTTTTTGTAAGAGGCTTTCACAAAGGCTCTACGATCAAAGTCCCAGATCAGGTGCTCTTTCACGGCAGGATCATTCAATGACTCTTTGAAGTGTCCGGTATTGAGCAAATCTTCCTGGCCAAAAAGAACTGAATCGAAGGTTCGAACCCGGTCTGAGATCTGATCTTTGAAAAATGGCGGGGCGAGTGTGAAGGACAGGGTAGGTCCATTAAGAATCATATGGGCTCCGGCATTGTCTTTGGGCACTCCCAGTATGGCAAGGCGCTCACCTGCCTGTAGCCTGGTCGCCTGCTCTTGCACTGCATGCGATATCGCAAGGGTTTGTCTGCCTGCTTCGATCCAGGCAGAATTGTTTTTGTAGGCGGTTTTAGTAAAGACAAAAAGAATAATCAAGATTGCCGAAATCGAAAGGATCAACTGTTTGACCTGCAGCGATTTGTTGCTGCTTTGATCTTTCCATGGTGCAAAAATCAAGGCGGGAATAAGCATGGCCAGCGGTGCGGTGGCGAAGAATAGAAATCTCATCCCCTCCAGGTTGTAACCCAGTCCGTAGAGCTGGTAGATAGGAGCCAGACTTGTGGCAAGGAATATGCCGACTAGAAGGAGCAGTCTTTTGGGAAACTTCCCGATTAAAGCTCTTGCGATAACCAGGGCAAAAACGATGGCATAAGCCAGATAGAGCAGCGATCTCAGGTTGCCGCCATCAGCGGCCAGCTCATAATTGAAGGGAAAGAGAATGCGAAGTAAAGAGTCTTTATCGGTCCAGCGTGTTAACAGGCTGCTTAATTGAGAGGCGCCGATACTGCCGGTGTAGCCCCCGGTGAAAGTACCAAGGGCCAGAAAGCGGATGATGAAATAGATGACAGTGGCTGCTCCGAAACTAGAAATCACAGGCAGTGCCTGTTTGAAGCGTGTTTTAACATCGGTGCTTTGTTGCTCTTGGTTACCGGCATAGAGAAAGGCGAGAGCGCTTGCCACCACCGGCAGTCCTATAGCCATCTCTTTGGTGCATATCGCCATTATGAACGAAGCCAGAGATAGTACCAGCCATCGTCGATTCTTGTTCTCTGTAAAGAGCGCTACCGACAAAAGTCCGAGCAGGTAG
The DNA here is from genome assembly GCA_020634035.1 of Candidatus Obscuribacterales bacterium. GTDB lineage: Bacteria > Cyanobacteriota > Vampirovibrionia > Obscuribacterales > Obscuribacteraceae > RI-106. The sequence continues at coordinate 46,324 of JACKCM010000010.1, forward strand.
AAAGCCAGGCAGACGATATCTACTCGACCCACCACCCACGAGACACTTTCGCAGTGCAGCGGGCAGGCTGCGAAAGTAAGCGCCGCCGAAAGGGAGGCCAGTATTGAGTGCAGGTTGCCCCAGTAACCTGTCAGGCGACGAAGCAAGAGAAAGATGAAGAGGGCGCAGGCATAGTAATGGACAATATTGGTCAAGTAATATCCGAAAGCATTTGTTTTCCAGATGGCATAATCTATAGAAAGCGACATCAGAAGCCAGGGGCGATAGACTGCCATGGAAGGAATCTGCATGTAGTTGCCGGTGAAATTGCTCAGCAATTTACCGATATCGCCCTGAAAGATCTCATAGATGTATCTGATCTCACCGAAATCATCGGCAAGAAAGTAGCTGCCAAGACTTCTTCCGTAGGCGAGTGCCACTACCAACCCGATTAGAAGAGCGCATAAGCATGCCTGGAAGATCTGGTTGGCGAGAAGTCTTTTGACGTTCATTGCTTAGAAGATCTCATATCCGATGGCGGTCGGATGACAGGGAAGCTGATGGATTTCGAGGTTGCTTTCTTGCCAGCGTATTCTCGATTTCAAAAGAGTTTCGAACTCAGCCCGGGATAGTCCCGAGAGGCGGCTTTGCGGTTTGTAGAAGGTCCCGAAGAATTGAGTGCTGTCAGCCACACCTCCCCGAGCGATTGTTATCTTTATATCGTCCAGAGAAAGGGCCGAGGGTTTTATAGGAATAGTAAAAGAGAATTGATTCAACCCTTTCGATACAAGCAGGCTTGAAGGCACCCAGGGCGATGTGTAAGTGGTCTTGTTGTCGGCGCTGCTGAAAGTTGCAGTGACTTGTAGTGGCAGCAAAACGGGTTTTTCTATCTCTGATTCGATTATACCTTTGTAAGTCACCGCCCATATTGAGTCTTTGTCGTATGATGGCAGCTCTTTCAGTCTGATGCCGTCGGTGGTGCCGCTAAAAGATCGCAGTTCGCGATTGGACTTTTCGGATAGTTTCTCTGTCGACGCCTTCTTCTCAGAAGCCGCCAGCAAAATACGAATGTTGGCCGCTCCAGAGTGGTTCTGGCATTTTGTCGCCTTCTCGGCAATCGGATATTTTTCGTCGAAGCGTGAATCTGTAAACCCGTGCTCGTTTTCGACACCGTAGAGAAATTTTTCCCAGGAGTATCTTGTGACGCTGGGTATCCAAACCCCGGTATCGTCGTTGCGATAGGCTCCATAGACCCTTGTCTGTTTGCCGGATTTCGCCTTTATAGATATTGTAAAGTGGGGGCTGTCCTGCGCAATCGCTTTTGTAACCATATCTGGTGACAGGGGTAGAATAAACCACTGGCGCGGGTCGAGGTTGGTGCCGCCTGCTGCGTCGAGCACGGCTCGATAGATGTCCTCGCATTCATAGAACAGGCGTCCGGCATCGCCGCTTTTCTGGGGTAGATTGAGATCCTGAGAGAAGGGCATGAGAGGCAGGATTGGACCCTTGTAGTCTATTCCGTTGATACTTATGTCGGCAAATTGGCCAAGCTCTTTCCAGCTCTCACTGTCAACAAGAAGGTAAGCATTGCGATTTTTAAAGACTTCTATTTTTTCCCCAGGAATATAAATGCTCTGGCTGAAGCTAGACCCATTCAGGTCGACCTTCCACTCGAAGCTGCGACCGTGGGCACGAAGCGGTAGCGCGATGAAGGGTATGACAGCCAGGCTCATGATTAGAGTGATGGTGCGATTGAAACGGCTCTTTCCGGTGAATAGAAAAATGGCTGCGAAGAACAGGGCTGCGAAGACTGTTTTTATGAGAGTTTCCAGAATCAGAACCTTGGTCAAATCTGATGAGTTTGTGCCGACCAGACCGGTGAAAAGGGTGACATAGTCGTAGTGGACGGCACCTGCTAGAGCCAGGCTGGCTAGAACAAAAAATACTGTTCTTCGGCAAAATGTACTGCTTCTGGAAGCTGCCCGACTGAGAGCATAGATTCCTGCTCCGCTGAAAATAAGGACCATGGGCATGGCTGTCAGGGCGTATCTTGGCACGGTGATAAAGAAGAAATACGCTCCATGAATTGCCAGGATGAGAAGAATCAATATTCTCAAGGCGCTCAGTCTGAATGCTTCACCTTTTTCTTCTTCGTTCTCGTCTTTCGCTTTGCCTTTGCAATCGATAATTGTCGCACCGATGCCCAGGGCCGCGAGCATCAAACAGAGCTGGTGATAGAGCACCTGGGTATTTTCTGCAAAGTTGAAAATCGGGGTGCGAAAGTCGTTCCAGGGGAACTTAAAAAGACGTGCCGGTTTGTCGGCAAGCAGTTTGATGAAACGAGAATGGCTCTCTTCGTAGCGTCGGTGCATCAGTTGTAGAAGGCTACTCTCTTCTATGCCTCTGCCGTCCGGATATGGGTAGGATAGCCAGCCCTGGGCGCTAACATCGAGACCGACGAATAAATTGTAGTGACTGAGTCGGTCTTGAACCAGGGAACTGGCTCCGGTTGAGAGTTTTTGTGCCACCATCACGGGCAGCATCGCCAGAGCCAGACCGACTAATATCGCAGGCAGGCTCCTTAACCAGCTTTTTCGTCCGGCGAAAATACCGGTAAATGCGAAGATGGCGCCGGTTGCAAGAACCAGGGCGGAGCGAGTGATTTGCAGAATACCCAGGCAATAGCCCATCACTAGCGAGGTTATGATGGGCCAGCGCTTCGTGCTGTGCATGTGGGTGAGCAGGGCAAGAGCCGCAAGCAGCCAGAAGGCAGCATAGGACTCTGAGTAGAGTCGGATTGAATTGACGATGAACCCGGGATAGAAAGCGGCCAGCAAACCGGCGCTGAGACCCGCCGCTCTGCCCCATCCCCTGGTCGCGATGAAGGCGATTAAGGCACAGGAGATTGAGGTGATGATGCAGTGGAATACCACCGGCGCGTAGAAGTATTCTGGGCTAATTTCATTGCCGGTGGCGACATGGCTGAAGAGGATGAATAGAGGAAAGGTCGGACCGGCTCTATTGGCGAGCTCTTTGAAAGGATGAAATGCATCGTGAAGAGCCGGCAGTTTATCGGCAGGAAGCATTCCGAAGCAGTATAAGACCAGGTCCTGCCAGCGATTGGCTGCTTCAGTAAGGATGTTCTGCATTATGGCAGCGGCCCGCAGGTATTCGGACGCATCACAGGAATAGACTATTGTCTCGTGCCCATCGAAGAAGGCAAACCACAGCCGAATTACCAGGGCACAGAGAAATGTCCCTGAGAGGATGATCAGAGTGCGAAAAGACCAGCCCAGATGGGTATTGGGCTCTTTCTTATCCAGATCCATCGAGTTTTCGAGTTCGACCGACGACAAATCATCTCTCCTTCCGGAAAGACCCATTCTCGCGCATCTTTCAGCAGTCGGTCCTTTAGAGCGATTAACATTACCTATCTAACTGACTGAACCATGAAAAAATCCTCGCTCGGACTGTTATTCTTGAAATTTGTCCTCGAAGCGATTTAGATTTGAGATCTTCGTACATATAAGTAACAGGTAATACTTATCTGAGTATGATAAGACTTATGTCATCTTGGGCAAGATCACCTCAAGCTCCTCGACCCTTTGCAGAAAGCACGCTCACCCAATGACCTGGCAAAACTATCTCACCCACGCATCTCAATTGGTCTCCCAAGGAAAGTATGCTGATGCGGAGCGGATTATTTATCAGGCATTCAACGAGGCAAGGGCTCAAAACGACAGAGAAAAAATCTACACATCGCTCGATCTGCTGGGTTATCTTGCCTTCGTCCAGCAGCAATACGACAAGTCGGAGCAAATCTACAAATACGGCGCCCAGGTCAAGATAAGCGTCATGGGGCAGAACCACATCGAAATTGGTAAGACCCTCAAAAATCTCATCGCTGCTGCCTATCATATGAAGCGATACGAACAGGTCGTTGTCTATGCCCGAGAGGCTCTGAGGATCTACGGTCTGAACTATGGCAATGGTCACGCCGAGTGCAGACAACTGGCGACCAACCTTATTGAACTCTTGAAATGGTTGAAGCGGATTCCGGAAGCTGATGAAATTCGTCGGCTCTATCTCGAGGTCGCTCAGCCCCCACCACAGCAGCCTGCGCAGCAGCAGTACTATCAGCAGCCGCAACAGCAGCAACCTGTACAGCAGCAGCCGGTGCAGCAGCAGCACTATCAGCAAGTGCAACAACAACAGCCGGTTCAGCAGCAGCAGTATTATCAGCAGGCGCAACAGTCCCCGGCGCAGCCGCAGCCTGTGCAACAGCAGCACTATCAGCAAGTACAGCAGCAGCAACCGGTACAACAGCAGCAGGGACAAATCAATCCTGCTGCAGCTCAACATCTACAGAATTATCAGAACGCCCAGGGTGAAGAGGCTGACAATAAGAAGAAGAGGGACTATGCAAACTTTGCCAAGAGTGTTTGCGATGTCTGTCAGATGCCATATGAAGGCTCTGAATGCCTGCGATGCACCTCGGGGCAGATTGCTGTTTTCGACCCATCCAGCAGGCTGGGTAACGATTTCGGCTAAGAATTTTTGTCTTAACCATATATGGTGCTCTGCCATTTGAACTGAGGCAGCAGCCTATTGTATGATCTGGCTTTCTTTTCTGGAAAGAGCCGCACTTGTCTCGCATATTGATCACTGTGCACAAATTCTTCCCGGCTAATAAAGCCGGGACAGAAGTGCTTACTTTGAAAATTGCACAGGAGCTGCAGGCGAGAGGCCACGAAATATTGATTGTGTCGGCTGATCCGCCTGCGACAGACGCCCGTCATGCCACCGGACCGGAGTGGCAGGACTATGAGCACGAAGGGGTTAATGTACACGCTCTGGGAGAGTCTCTACGGCTGAAGAATTACAGCTATGAGCATGAGTTCTACCATCCGGAGATAGCGGATCACTTCGAGACCGTTCTAGATTCTTTCAAGCCGGATTTGCTGCATGTCATGCATGCCCAGAATCTCTCGGCAGCGATTATTGAACGAGCTCGAAATAGGGGACTGCCGGTGGTATTCTCTCCCACCGATTTCTGGTTCATATGCCCTATTGTGCAACTCAAGCGCACAGACGGCACTATATGTGAAGGTCCGGGCCCCAACGCCGAGCATTGTATCTCCTGTTACACCCCTGAACTGATTCCATCAGAAGATCAATTTGTTGAGGCGGTCCACGGGCGTATGCCCATAACGCAGATGCTCGGTCGGCGTTTGACCGGTGCTCTGGGTTATGAGTTTTATGTAGGCAAAAAGAGGGTCGCAGCAGAAGCAGCCACTCGAAAGCGTCCAGAGGTATTGAGGGAAATAGGTAACTCGGTCGATGCGATTATGGTACCCACCGAGATAATGAAGAACCTCTTTATAAAGAACGGCTTTAGAGAAGAGCTGATTCACAAAGTGCCTTTTGGTATAGACACAAGCCTTCTTGAAGAATTTCAGAATAAATCAGCCAGTACAACCTTGCGAATCGGCTTCATCGGGACCATATACGAGCACAAAGGGCTGGATATCCTGATCAAAGCTTTCCAGCGCTTGAATCCTTCTTGTGATGCCGTTTTGAAGATCTACGGCAACACCGAGCAATTTCCCGAATATGCGGCCTCGGTGCTGGCTTTGGCCGACAAGAGCCAGGAACACCGCGAGAAGATCTCTTTTCTGGGAACCTTTGCCAACGAGAAGCTCGGAGAGGTGCTTACAGATATAGATGTACTGGTGGTACCTTCTCGATGGTATGAGAATACGCCCCTGGTGATTCAGTCTGCGCTTTCGACGAGGACTCCTCTAATTGCCACCAATCTGGGCGGAATGTCTGAGCTTGTCAAAGATGGCGAGAATGGCATGTTGTTTGAGCTTAATGATGATCTCGGCCTGGCTGAAAAGCTGGAGGCACTCGTCGGTGATCACAGCCTTCTGGCTCGTTTCAGAGAGAATATCGGCAAGCAGAGAACGATAACCGAAATGGTCGACGACCTGGAGAGCATTTACAGGCAAATATAGAGGAATCTATAGATAAATTTAGGCGACTCTGGGGCGTTAGCAGGCTAAATAAGCGCCGATTAAGCCATTTGCCATAAGCAACCTACTAAAATCATCCCGGACTTCAAGAATAATGCGCATTTGCTTAATTTCAAGAGAATATCCACCGGAAACCGGCTTTGGCGGGATAGCTACATTCACCCGCCATCTTGCCCATGGCTTGAAAGAGATTGGTCACGAGGTAGAGGTCGTATCGCTCTGCAAAGACGATAACCCGGATCATGTTCAGGAAGACGACGGCATAATCGTTCATCGTGTACAGCAAGAATGGCTCGGCAAGAGGCTGGGCACCATCTCGATGTGTATGCCTTACAGTCGCTATGTGTTAATGACCTCCACCGCGCTCTGGCGTAAATTTTTTCAGATTCACAGCCGCAAACCCTTCGATGTGGTCGATACTCCGGAGTTGCTTGCCGAAGGGTTATTTCCGGCCATAACAAGAGCCTTGCCTCTTCTTATCCGCCTTTACACCCCTCATTCCAAGTTCATCGCCGAAAAACTGCATAATGTCACGCCTTCTTTCGATCACGAGTTTGTTGCCGGAGTAGAGCGAGTGGCGATGCTATCAGCCGATGTGCTCACATCGCCCAGTCTGGATCTGGCTCGTTTTGTGGCGTCGGATCTCAATTATGATCTCGAAGATATTCATATTGTGCGTAATCCTATAGACCCCTCCCAGTTTTCTCCGGAAGGACATAAGGCATTGCCTGATACGGACAAAGTCAGGGTGCTTTTTGTCGGACGCCTGGAAGAGCGCAAGGGGATTCACTATTTGATTGATGCCATCAAAGATGTGGTTGCTGTCAATAAAAATGTCGAGTTCGTCATCATCGGAGATGATACCAATACAGCCCACGGGCAGACTTCCGTCTTAGCCGAACTGAAAGAGAAAATCGCCCGAGATAAGGTCGGCGCCTATGTCAAATTCATTGCCAGGATAGCTTTGGCGGAGTTGCCGGCCCACTATCGCTCTGCCGATATCTCTATTGTTCCTTCTGTTTACGATAACTCCCCTTACACCTGTCAGGAAGCGATGTCTTGTGGTAATCCTGTAATAGGCACCGACAGTGGTGGCACGGCGGAATATCTGGTTGATGGTGTTTCTGGAATAGCGATCCCTCCTAGAGACTCCGCTGCCATCGCCGAAGCATTGAACAGGCTAATCTCTGACAGCGAATTGAGAGAGAGTATGGGGGCTGCCGCTCGCAAGAGGGTAGTGGAGGAGTTCGATCGAAAAGAAATAGCGCGGCAGACAGCCGAGCTTTATGCGCTTGCCGGAACCAGATATGAGCGTCGCGCTGACTCCGGGCTTTATCGCAAATCGCCGGAGGCGATGCTGGAAGATGCCGCTTTTATGCTTTCTGCCTTTGATACGATGATCTACGATACGCTCTATCAATATTCCTGGCGATTTCGTATGCGTCACTGGGGGCGCCTGTTTGTCAAGCGTCCCAGGCTGCTTGGCGCAAAGATATGCTGCAAATTAATCGGAGTTGTCGATCGGCTTACTCTCAAAAAGATTCCGCTTCTATCGCGCTATGGGACTTATCTGCAGGAAGAATCTACGAAACGCAGTCAGGATATTCCTCTGGCTACCTTGATTGAGGGCGGTGTCACTGCAGAAGAAGGCGCGAATGTCAGCAGGGCTGGTACGCCAAGCGTTTGAAGCTAGAAGACTCCGGGAAATCTCCGTTGGTATTGTTGGTGGTGCTAGTTCTTTATCAGCAATGTGGATATTTGTAATGGATATCCATTGGGATTTTCAAGAGCTGGTGGCTATGGAAATTTCCTGTTTTCAAAAATTTTTTGATCGATTCTGATAATTTTCCAATATAATGAAGTTGAAATTTTTACTCAATTTGAGTTCACCGGCAGGCGTTGATTCTTGATAGAAAACAGAAACATACTGGCAACCGTATTGGCTCCGGACACTGAGAAGGGTCTTTTGAAGAAGAACTTTCGCAAAGTTGCCGGATACTCGTTAATTGATATAGCGCTTGGATCGGCTTTTGAATCTCAGTATCTAGATCAGTTGATGGTGGCTTGTCGAGACGACGAGACCGCTGAGCACTGTCGCAAAAACAATATCTCAGTTGTTAGGAATCTTCCGGTCAAACATCCGGAGATGACTGTCCGTTCTAATAAATGCGGTTTGGGCTTGATAGAAATGCTGCCATCATTCGACTATGTGGTTTTATTAGATGCCAGCTCTCCCCTGCGTCTTGTCTCGGATATCGACAGTGCGATAGAACTCTGTCACCGCAACCAGGGCAGACCGGTTGTAACCGTCTCTGATACCGCTCTTTCTTTGCGGGATCTGCATTACATCAATAGCGATAGAGGCATGCTGCCGGTTTTTCCTCGGCCCGAAAGCGGTGCTGGAAACAGCGCGGAATCTGAAGCCGAGTGTATCTTCGGTGAAAGAAAAATCTACGAAGTAAATTATTCGGTGCTCGTCGCATCGACAGAATATCTTAGGGCGGCCGGGACATTTTTCTGTGGAGAAAGTCTCGCTTATTTAGTGCCGAAAGAGCGCTCTATAAGGGTCGAATCAAAGACGGACCTTGCCATCGCCGAATCTCTGGTCGAAAAATGTCGAATCGATATCTCGCATACCCAGATAAACAGCGGTATCAAAAATGGTTATGGCACAGTGCGCAAGGTGATTTAGGGTTCCTTTTTCTGCGTGTCCTGTGTGTCGTCCTGGGCGTTGTTCGCGTTATCTTTGCGTTCGTATAGATAAATGCCTTCGCTCCACAACTGGTGCGGGAAAAATTCGGCGACTCTGTATTCTTTCTCGAAAAACTCGGATTTATAAAGTCCTTTCTTTCCGAAGAATCCATCGGTGACTAGAAATCTCGGTTTGAAGTCGCTGATTGTTTCGGGGATGATCGAAAACAGCGAGGTTCCTTCTCTGATTGCCTGGGATGGCGGAGCGTATTTAATAACCTCGTTCGAGACCAGACCGCCAAGATCAAGAATTGGACCGCGATAATAATGACCTAGCACCCCAATCTCCGGGGCGGCAAGCACGGCTTTTTCTTCTGGGTCGAGCCTTTTGGCGTGTTCGGCGGCTTTGCGATAGATGATCAATCGTTTGTAGGCACCGGACCAGAAAAAGCTCACAGCCGGCAGACCGGCGGTAAGACGGGTCGGTTGTTCGATTATCTGAATGGCGCCGAGGTAGAAGATAAGGCAGGTAGCGAAGATTGCATTGCCTTTTTTGGCATTCTTATTTTCGGATGTTTCTAGGCGAATCGCTTTCAGTTTCAGATAGAGAACCGGTAGAAGCAGTGAAGGCACCAGTGAGAACCATGCCAGATACCAGGGAAACAGATAAGGATTTGCCACCGAGATCAGGATGAAATAAGCAAGCACTGCGATGGAGTAAAACCGCAGGCAGCCGGTATTCAGAAATTTGAGCGCTGCAAGCAGCACCAGGGTGCCGCCATAGAGCCGGAAAAAGTCCAGGACATAACTGACCACAGGATCGAGCGGCATGATCAGCTCAGGCACAAAGCAGCCGTCGCCAAGCCTTCTCAGAATCAGGACCATATCCATCATCGGCGGTGGTTTGTAAAACATATTCGATTTGCCGACGAAAGAATGTGGGACCACAGTGCCGAACTGCATAATCAACCAGCCCGCCACCGCACAGAGCATGGCCAGTGGACCTGCCCAGGATTTGAGTGCCTGGATTTTGTAATGTTTATAGCTCCAGGCCATGGTCAGAAGCATCCAGAGCCCGCCTTCGGGCCTGGTAAGGACAATGAAAGCCGAGAACCAGGCGACCAGATGAGGGCGTTTGTGGTGAATGCCCAGCAGGCAAACAAGCATGCAAGTGCTGACCAGCATGGCTTCTTTGCCGCCCATGGTCTCCTGAATGTTATAGGGATAGAGGGCGAGCAAGGCAGCTCCGATGGCGGCTGCCACCGGGCTCGATGTAACGGCGCGCACCAGATAATAGGTCAGATAAAAGGAAATTATCTGCAGTCCCAGATTGAGAGACTGCGAGATAATCGGCAAATCTATGGACTTGAAAACCAGGGCAAGCGGGGTGAGCATTGCCAAATGGAGATGGGAGGTGAATCCCATCGCCCTTTCGCCGGGGTTATAGTCGAAGCTGACGTTCTGGACCCAGTTGATTACATAGCGAAAGTCTATATAGGCGTCGTCCTGGTTCCAGGGAAACTGAAGCGTCCTTGTCAAAACCAGGTAGAAAAGAAAAAAGGCCAGAGAGCTATACAGGGCAAGAGCCTGCCCCTTCGGCAGTTCACTCTTTTTCATGTCCAGCCAGGTGAACAGTGAGCTTGCGCCCAGGGCCACAGCCAGCCAGATGCCATAGCGATGGAAGGCGCCGGGAACTCCCTCGAGAACCAGGGGATCGATGTCGAAAGCAGATAGAGCTGTGGACGTCGCCTCTTGACCCGGGAAAAAGATCAGCAAGAAGAAAATCCCGGCGATCAAGAGCTGTATTGCGATGGCGGGGAGTCTGTTGTCCCCGGCGCCTGACAAGGTCATCCTCTAAACTTCCTTATGGACCGATAACATTAACGACAGAACATCCAGAACTTTCACGACTTTATATAACTAGAGCCGAAATACTTGTTATATACATACTGTCAAATCGAAATAATTGTCTTAAACTAGTAAGATTAAGCTGATTCTACAAGATACGGAAAGGTAATCACAAGTTGTTCGGTGGAAGCAAGAGACAACAGCCTGGAAAAATAAGACTCCCAAAACAGAGCGCCTTTCCTACATATGAAACTTTGAAGGGTCTTTACGAACAGGCCCAGGTCAACCGTGGTCTAGACGTAGAGCTGGGTTGGGCTATACCCGGCTCGATGAAGTCTTATTTCATCAACATCAAGTTCGACAAGGTCACTCCCAGCCCCCAATGGCAGGTCTGGGAAGACGACGGGCGTCAGAGCAAACTGGTGAGCAAGTTCGAGACCAGCGACCTGAATCTTATTCTCGATGTGGTGATGATGCTCGAGACCCAGAATTCGGCTGGAACCCAGTCCTCGGGTAGCAATACCTCCATGGGCGGCAGGACAGGAGATCACAGTACTTTTCAAGGTGGTCAAGGGGGTCCCGGCGGCTTCAATTCACCGACCTTGCAGATGCAAAACTCTCCCGGTGTCATGGATACGCTTCCTCCGGGCAATGCCTACGGCACAGGTCAGTTCAATCAGTATCAGAATCAGAACCAGCTCAAGCCGACCGGGCAATTCCAGCAGTATGGGGGTGGTCAGGGAGCGCCTCTGTCCAATAGCGGTGTCTTTCAAGGCGCGGCTCCCCAGAGTGGCAACCAGGGTCCTAACTATGGCGGGACGCCCATAGGCGGCATGGGTGGTGGCGGTGTCGCCAAATTCGGTCAGGGTCAGGGCATGCCTGAAGGCAATCTGCCTTCAGATTTCTATTCGGATAACCGGGCTGTACCCGGTGCCGCAGCAGCGCCGCAGACCACCTCGCTTCAGGGCGATCTCTCTCATACTCGAATAGCCGATGTGCTGACGAATATCGGCATGAGCAAACTGACCGGTCTGCTTGAAGTGGTGGGAGACACCAATGTGGCCCAGGTCTTTGTGGTGGACGGCGGTCCCAAACATGCCCAGGCTGGTGCTACCCGTGGTGACGATGTTATTAAAGAGCTGGTCACCTGGCGCTCTGGGAACTATGTATTTAAGCCTGACAAAGTCACCGATATGATGTCCTGCCAGCGCAGCCTCCAGGCTTCCATCATGGAGGGTACGGCCCTTGCCGATCAGCTTCGCCAGCTCGAAGACGCCGGTCTTGTATACGAGTCTGTTCTCTCGCTGAAACAGAAGAATCTCGGAGATACCGAGCTCAAACTTTTACTTTCTAAAGGGCACCCTCTCGATTTCGAGTGGCAGAAGTCCATGTACAAGCTGCTTTCGAGAAAAAAGACTTTCACGGATCTCTTGCGTGATCGACCGATGGAGATGTCCCAGTGGGCGCCTCTATTGTTCAACTTTCTTTATTGCGGCATTCTCGAGATAAAGCCCCCTTCGGCGGTCCGTAACAATGCTCTCGACTTTCTCGGAGATGCCAAACAAAGTGTGCAGGCGCTTCGCTACAACTTTGTTCGACCTGATACAGGCATTTATTCTGCCGAAGCGCTGCTTTATTTTTTAGAATACGAATACTACCGCTATGACGCCTATGAATGGCCGCTTGCTTTCGTGCTTTTCGAGTTCAGCAAGCGCAAAGGCGGAGGCAGTATTGCTGTGGAGGCGCCACCACCAGAGGTGATTACCACCGCCGCCAAGCGCATAGAGCTGGTCAAGCGTCCCCTCGATATTCTCGGTCATTACGAGGGTTTGGATTTCGGCTTGATTATGCCGAACACCAAGACCTCCCAGGCGGCTTTCATAGCCAATAGAATACTGGAAGCTCTCACTAATACGCCTCTCTCCAACCAAATTGATAAACGCAACCTTGTCACCGCATTTGGTATAGCCGGTCTTCCTTCCGATGGAGAAGACCTGAAAGATTTGCTCGACTCGGCCCGGGCGGCCAAGAACGAAGCCAAGGAAGGTACCTTCCCGATTGTTTTGTCCCGGGCACTCAAGAGTAAGTAATGCCGCCAGATACCTCCACTGATGTTCAACTTGGCGAATTATTGATCCATAGTGGTCTGATAGAGCCCGAGCAGTTTGACGCAGCTTATAGGCTATCGTTCAAAATGAGACTTCCACTCGGTCGTGTGCTGGCCATGCATGGCCACGTCGCCGAGGCCCATCTAAGAAGTGCCCTGGAGATCCAGGCAAGGGTGCGAGACGGACTCTTGCCCTTCGAACACGCTGTCCAGGCTCTCAATTCTATGGCCCGTGATGGAATCTCTCTGGAGCAGGCCCTCGATCGTCTCAGTTCCAGTGCCGGCAGCAAGCAGGCTGTGCCAACTCACAACAGGCTCGGGGAACTCTTGATGGAATCCGGTCTGGCGAACAGGTCCCAGGTCGAAGACGGCATGATTCATTCTCACGAGACCGGTCTGCCTCTGGGTATGATCCTCGTGAACAAAGGCGTCCTGTCGAGAGCTGCTCTCAACTCGGCTCTGGCTGCCCAGCGATTTATCCGGGACGGTAGAGTGCCCCGGGACAAAGCTCTGTATGCTCTGAAACTGGCGAGAATCAGATCTATCACGTTAGAGCAGTCTCTGGCTGAGAATGCCGATGTCACTGTGCCTACCCAGGGGTTCGGCTTCGGAGAACTTTTCGTTCTTGCCGGGGTGATATCTGAAAGTCAGTTACTCACTGCCAAAGAGCTGGAAGTCACCGAGGACATCCCTCTCGAACAGGTTTTCGTGATGCTCGGTTATGCATCGCGTCCCTGTACGAAAGCAGCCAATCACATCCTCAATATGATCGCCCAGGGGGTTCTCTTCGAAGATCAAGCCGCCCAGATAGTGAAGTCGGTTCAATATGCCGAATCTAATCAGGAGCTGCAAGAGGTGCTGGCTCAGATAGACTCTGATCCGGAGATGTTCATAGAAGAGAAGAAGCAGGTCGAGATCACCGATATTTTGAAGAACGCCGGTCTTATCTCGGACAAAGATCTGCAGATCGCCACCGCTCTAGCTCTGGCTAACAAAGTGCCTTTGTTGAAGACACTCTATGACGCCAACCTCATCGATGAAGCTGTCACTCATTATGCTTCCGAATTGAAAATGTATCTCGACCACGAACTGCTTACTCTGGAACAAGCCACTATTGTGATGTGCTATTGCCTGGAGAACCAGATGACGGTAGAGGAGGCTCTGGAGCTGTTCGGTTGGACTGCTCCGGGTTAAACTGGACCAGACCCAGGAAGTTATTCTGGTGTGGATGCGGCAATGGATATGGTCGCTTTTGATTTTTGATCATTTTTATAGCATTCGATCAATACTGAGAGAACGAAGAAGTAGGCGCCACCGAATATGATGGCGGCGGCGGCAAAGGCTTGTGCAGGAAAACATTGCATGTAAATCCCTCCCGGCTCTGTTAAAGCCCGTTTGACTGTTACTCTAGAATAACGACTGCGCCGCTGAAAAAGTTCGAGCGTTTTCAGCTTGAATTCTTGTTTGCTAAGGCCAATTTTGTGCTATCCGACAAGGTCGATTCAAAGCAGTGTTAACTACTATCCGCCCAGCATAGATTTAAGCTTATGGCTGGCGATGCGAAAGTAAGCCAGGGCCATCAAAGAAGAATAGGCGAAGCCATCGAGATACCATTTATTGCCGCGATAGTGCTTGCGCCAGAAGCGATAAAGACCCCGGTGAGAGCTCAAGATCATCCGAGCTTTTACCTGTTTTATAGACTGCCCGTAATGGTGCATCACACGCGCTGACGGCGTAAACCAGATTTGCCAGCCGGCTTTTTTGATGCGGTAGCACCAGTCCACCTCTTCGAAGAGCATAAAATACCCTTCGTCCAAAAGCCCCACTTCTTCAAGGACTTCGCGGCGCAGCAAAAGGCATGCCCCTTCCGGTTGGTCTACTTCGCGTTCATCGTCGTGCTCCCAGTCGAGCATTTTATAGGCTCTAAATGTGGTGCCCATTTTAGAACCCTTTGGAAAGAGTTTGCTGAGCCCAATAAGCTCGAACAGCATACCTGTGAAAGTCGGAAACTGTCGGCAAGATCGCTGAATAGAGCCATCGGAGTTGAGCAGCTGCGGTGCCACTATGCCCGCTTTTGGATGGGCCTCTAGAAAATCTATCAGAGTTTTGAGGGCGCCTGGTTCTACTTCTGTATCCGGATTCAACAAAAGAATATAGCGACCCTTTGCCTGGCGAAGGACCTGGTTGTTCGCCTTGGCAAAGCCCAGATTGTCGTCGTTGGCTATCAACGTCGCCCAGCCATGCTTCTCGGCCACCATAGCGGCCGAGCCGTCTTTGGAGTCATTGTCGACTACAAAAACCTCGGTCTCCAGATTATCTGATTTACTTGTCCGCTCCAGATCCTCTTTCAGGGTTTCCAGAGATCGATCTAGTAAGTCACGGGTGTTCCAGCTAACCACGACCACGGTCAGGTCGAGCTCGGCTTTGCCGCTCAGCGATGGGGTTTCTTGTTCCAGTTTCTCGATCATCGTTTAAATGTAAGGTGTAAAAGCTGTTTTTACTCTAACTGACGCTCGAAGGTATTAATAGAATGAAACATATTCTTATAGATAAATTAGTCTTAGATAATTTGGCTGCTGATGGTTCTATTGAGCGGTTGCCTTACTGAAATCGAACCGACAAAAATTGAGCCGGAATCCCGCCTGAATGCGAATTTACCTACTTATTCAGGCAAAGCAGATTAAAATTAGCCCGATCATGATCTTCAAAAGACTCACCGATATCTGCATCTCCGGACTGGCCCTGGTAGGCCTGTCTCCTTTGCTGGTCGGTATCGCGGTCGCTATCAAACTGGATAGTGAAGGACCGATTATCTTCAAGCAGAAGAGAATCGGCGAAGGCGGCGAATTCTTTGAAATTTATAAATTCCGCACTATGAAAACCGGTACACCGAACCTGCCTACGGACCAGATGCAGAAGCTGCCCAGTCCGGTCACAAAGGTGGGTGAATTCTTGCGTAAAACCAGCCTGGATGAGCTTCCCCAGTTGCTGAATGTTCTCACCGGGCAGATGAGCCTGGTGGGACCCAGGCCCGCTCTGTATAATCAGACCGAGCTGACCGCCTTGCGAGAAGAGAACGGTGTGTTGAGATTTCCTCCCGGTATTACCGGCTGGGCTCAAATAAACGGCCGGGATGAACTTCCCGATCAGGTCAAAGTCGACCTGGACAAGTGGTATTGCGACAACTGGAATTACTGGCTCGACTGGCGCATCATCTTTTCGACATTCGGAGCTGTTTTAAGTAAACGTGGAGCTTTCTAGCACCAAACAGAGACCCTTTACAGGAAGAGGAAAAATGAAAGGACTAATACTAAGCGGCGGAAAAGGTACCAGAATGAGACCGATCACGCATACTGCCGCCAAGCAGTTACTGCCGGTCGCTAACAAGCCAATCCTCTTTTATGCGGTGGAATCTCTGGTCGGTGCCGGAATCCGAGAGATAGGCATCATCATCAGCCCCGAGACCGGTGACGACGTCAAAGAATGTCTGGGTGACGGCGACCGCTGGGACGTCACCATCGATTACATTCTTCAAGATGAGCCCCTGGGTCTTGCCCATGCTGTGAAGACCGCCCGGGACTTCCTCAAGGACGATCCCTTTGTCATGTATCTGGGTGACAACTTGATCAAAGACGGTGTCGGACCTCTGGTCCAGCGCTTTGAAGCCGGTCAGGCTGACGCGTTTATCCTTTTGAAAGAGGTGGAAAATCCATCCTCGTTTGGTGTGGCTGTATTAAACGGCGACGGCAAGATTCTCTCCCTCGAAGAGAAACCGAAGAAGCCGAAGTCTAATCTGGCTTTAGTCGGTGTCTATCTCTTCAATCATGAGATTCATAACGCTATCGACAAGATCAAACCTAGTAAGCGTGGCGAGCTCGAGATAACCGATGCCATCGCCAAGCTTATAGACATGGGTCACAGTGTCGACTCTCACGTTCTGACAAGCTGGTGGCTGGATACCGGTAAAAAGGACGACATGCTCGAAGCCAATCGGGTAGTACTCGATGAAATGACCGAAGGCAAAATCGACGGCTTTATCGACGACATCACCCGCATCTCCGGTCGGGTAGCGGTCGGCAAAGGCAGCAAGCTCAAGAACTGTACCGTCAGAGGTCCGGCGGTGATAGGCGAGAACTGCTGCCTCGAGAACACCTATGTCGGTCCTTTTACCTCGATTGGCGACCGCGCCAAGGTCTCCAACGCCGAGATAGAGCACTGCATCCTCAGAGAAGATTGCCAGATTCTCGACTTCCATGGTCGTATCGAGGACAGCCTCATCGGCGTAAACGTGGAGTTAACACGGGGACATCACAAGCCGGTGGCTTTCCGGTTGATGCTCGGTGACGACAGTAAGGTCGAAGTGGTCTAAAACAGGCTCTGTTGACAACCGGGGCTGGCTGTCTCTGCGCTTATCTATAAAAAGATAAAACAATATTCACAGCCGGCCCCCGCTTTATGATCGACTTGCCGTTGATCTAAATAGGCATGTCAATAAATAATCAGCGCAGACTCGGAAACGTTCAAAACACAGAAGAGGATTTGTTCATGCGTCTTGTAATCACAGGTGGTTTGGGCTTCATCGGAAGCAATCTGGTCCGTCATTTCTTGAAAGAGCATCCGACATACGAGATCATCAATCTCGATGCCGAAACCTATGCCGGTCATCAAGAAAACCTGGAAGATGTGGCTTCTAATCCTAATTACAAATTCGTCAAAGGTCATATCGAAGACACCGTCCTCGTTAACGAAATCGTCTCTGGCAAAAAATTCGGCAAAATCGACGGCATCATCAACCTCGCCGCCGAAAGCCATGTCGACCGCTCGATCATGGACCCTCAAGTTTTCGTCAAATCTAATGTGCTCGGCACTCAAGTGTTGCTGGAAGCCGCTTTCAAGCACGGTCTTAAAGAAGGCACCAAATTAGGCGTAGATGCTGAGTTCTCGATTCGCTATCTGCAAGTCTCTACCGACGAAGTCTATGGCTCCCTGGGCGCCACCGGTTACTTCACCGAAGAGACCCCGCTGGCACCGAACAGCCCCTATTCTTCTTCTAAAGCCGGCGGCGATTTGCTATGCCGCGCTTACTTCCATACTTTCGGCATGCCGGTGATGACCACCCGTTGCTCTAACAACTATGGTCCTTATCAGCATCCCGAGAAGCTGATCCCGCTCTTCATCAATAACTTGATGAATGACAAACAAGTGCCTGTCTATGGTGATGGTGCCAATATCCGCGACTGGTTGCATGTCAAAGACCACTGTATCGCCATCGATACCGTCTTCCACAAAGGACAGCCCGGCGAAGTCTATAACGTAGGCGGCAACAACGAGTACACGAATATGGAGATCACCAAGATTCTCCTCAAAGCGACTGGAAAAGGCGAAGAGATGATCCGCTATGTAGAAGATCGTCTCGGTCACGACAGACGCTATGCCATCGATTCTTCCAAGATGAAGAAAGAGCTTGATTGGGCTCCGTCCTATACCTTCGAACAGGGTATAGCCGAGACCATCGAATGGTACAAGAACAACCAGGAATGGCTGAAACAGGTGATGGACAAAGTCGAAGACACCGTCCCGGTTACACCGGTCGCCGCTCCTCAAGCTGCTACTGCTAAGTAGATAAAGATATGAACAAAAAGAAACTGCTCGTCACCGGTGCTAGTGGCATGTTGGGTCAGGCTCTCTGCGCCTGTCTCGAATCTCGCGGGCACGACGTTGTTCCGATGCCTAAAGAAGCGCTGGACGTAACCAACTATGATCAGGTTGCAAAAGTGCTGAGCGAAAGCGAACCTGATCTGGTTCTGCATTGCGCCGCCTATACCAAGGTGGATCAAGCCGAGTCCGAGCCGGATCTCGCCTTCCTCATCAATGGCTATGGCACTGAAAACCTGGCGGTTGTATGCAGCAAGCTCGAGATTCCGTTGCTCTATTTCAGCTCGGACTATGTTTTCGACGGCAACAACGATAAACCTTACACCACCTGGGATCCGACCAGACCTCTGTCCGTATACGGACGCAGCAAACTGGCCGGTGAAAAGGCGGTGATGCGTCACCTGAGGGACTTCTATATAGTGCGCACAAGCTGGCTCTATGGTCCTTTCGGGCGCAATTTCGTCGATACGATTCATGCCAAAGCCCAGGAGCTGCCCGAGCTTAAAATCGTCTCGGATCAAGTCGGCACGCCCACCTGCACCCTCAGTCTCTCTGAGATGGTTGCCGATCTTATCTCCACCGGTCGTTACGGGGTCTATCACGCCACGGATGACGGTGTTACGAACTGGTACGACTTTGCCCGAGAGATTTGTAAAGGGTTGGATGTGACCATCAAGCCTATTCCCACCAAGGAATATCCGCTGCCGGCCACCCGTCCCAGCTACTCTGTGCTCGATAAGACCACCTTGATAAGCACTATCGGGCGTGAACCCCAGAGCTGGCAGGAATCCCTTCACAACTACCTTGAATTGAAAAAGGTCAAGGCTACTGCGGCAAAGCGCTAAAATTCCCGAAAATCTGATATCCTATGCATTTACTGTAGGTTAGAATCGGGTTCAGGGTGTAATTTTGAGTATGGTCAGTCTTAAACCGCTTTCCAAAGAGTCTATCGGCAACGACTTTTCCAAGGATCTTTCGGTACAGGAGTATTCGAAGAAGCCTGTTATCGAAGGTGTCCAGATCATCAACCTCAATCTTTTCGTAGAAGACGGCGGCTGTCTTACCGAAATCGTCCGTCTTGACGATAACGGCAATCTTCAGATTCTGCCGGATTTCAAGGTGAAGCAATCTACATTCTCGCAGATGCTGCCGGGCACTATAAAAGCTTTCCACCTGCATTACAATCAAGAAGACTGCTGGTTCATCATGCCCCATGACCGAGTTCTGGTCGGGCTCTTCGATGCCAGAAAAGATTCACCCACCTATAACAAGACCATGCGCTTCGTGCTCGGAGCCGGTCGCGCCCAGCTTCTCTACATTCCCCGGGGTGTTGCCCATGGTCTGGCTAACCTCTGGCAGAAGCCGGCTTCGATGATCTATTTCGTCAATCAGTGCTTCGACCCGAATCAGCCCGATGAGCAGAGATTGCCCTGGGATACCCTCGGCGAAGACTTCTGGGAAATCAAAAAAGGATAGTGTGAGCAGTAGGTGAGCGCAGGCGATAGCGACAACTTCCTGGTGTCCTATTGCAAACAGCTCTTGCGTGGCTGGAAACAGCTTGCGATTTTGGGTCTGGTGACGCTTCTTCTTTTCGCCGGATTTGTTTTGGCGGCGAGCTTTCCGGTTTTTCGTGCCTCGCTCTATCCGCTCACCGCTCCTTTTCGTAGCCGCTTTTCTAGTTTACGCCCGGATAGCTATTCTCCGGTCTTCACCACTGAAGAGAAGCCGACCTTCCGCTTCTTCAGCGCAGCTCACCAGTTCTATCGCTTTCGTCTTTATCGCCGAGCCGATTTGCTTGCGGCAGAAAAAAACGCATCTGAAAAAAGTCTTCTTACCAGTCTTCCTTATATGAATCTGCCTGTCGCGCTTTTAAAAGATAGAGCTATTCCCTGTCTTTTTGAAGAAGAAGGATTTTTCGCTCCGCGGGATCTGAATCTTGCCGAATCCAGAATAGAGCTTTCTCATACTCTGCCGGCAGATGACTATGTGGCTGTGTTCGAAGCAAGAGAATTGATAAATCTGGCAAATCAGGAGCCCGCCAGGTCCGAACTGCCTTTTCGGGTTACCGATCTTGGTGCGATCATCAAAATTGATCAGTCTAAGACCCGAGTTTTTGCCTTCGATCTGGTCAGTCGAAAAGTTATGGAGGGTGCCGAAGTAGAGCTTTACTCTCGCCCATCGGGAATAAGCAAAAATCTTTCTTTGATCACGCGCACCGTAACCGGTGCCGACGGATTTGCCGATATCGAATTTCCGCCAGAGCTAAAGGGCGATGTCAACGCGCTCTCTTTGCTTGTCTATGAGATTAAGAAAGGCAAGAATAGAGCCTATCAGGGCATCTATGCCAAATATGGATATAGTAGCCCCGATTTTCATATCCCGCGGCATGCTATGGACAAATATTATAATCTGTTCTTTTCGACCTACGACAAGAAAGAAAAATACAGAACATTTTTAAATTTTGACAGACCGCTCTATAGGCTGGGCCAGTCGGTAAACTTTGGCGGACAGATTGCTGTGAGCAGCGATCAGGGCATCGTCGTTTCAGACAAGCCTGTAGAGCTGCGTCTTAAACTGATGGATTCTCAATTCAAAGAGATCTATGACGGCAGCTTGATCACCCGTGAAGACAGCTCTTTTGCAGGGCGTTTTAATGCCGACCTTATAAAACATACCGGTCACTATATGCTCAACATCGTCTATCCCGATGGGAGCGCAGGCTCGTACTGGTTTTTTGTCGATCAATATAGAAAGCCAGAGTTCATGGTGGATGCCAGGGCTCTCAAAGACAGATATGTGTTTGGCGACAAAGTAAAAATGGAAGTCGACTGCCATTATTTTTTCGGAGCACCGGTGAAGGACGCAGAGGTCTCTTACCGGGTCAAGGCCATCCCGCGCTATCCAGGTTCTGCCTCATTTATTCGGTCGCGGTTCGAGTCCCAGTACATGAGTCCTCCGATGCTGGTAAAAGAGGGCAAAGCGCTTAGCGACAATAATGGACTGGCACGAATCGAATTTAATGCAGATCGACCGGAAACTGCATTTAAAACTTGGTTTCAAGAGTTAGGTCTGAGTGACTGTGATTTTGAAGTCGAGATCGAGGCTATTGATTTAAGTCGCAAAGCAGTCTCTGTCAATGCCACCACTTTTGTGAGCTGCGGCGACATAAAGCTAGAGGTTAAGCCGACCCGATATATTCTAGAGCCTGGCGAAAAGCTTAAAGTCAAAGTAGATGCCCGGGACTATTCTGGCAAAGCAACCGGTTCATTGCCGGTCACTGTCCGGCTGGCAAGTACTTCGGCTTCCTCAAAAGATAAAGAGACTCCTGTTTTGAGCGATGT
Source organism: Candidatus Obscuribacterales bacterium (assembly GCA_020634035.1). GTDB lineage: Bacteria > Cyanobacteriota > Vampirovibrionia > Obscuribacterales > Obscuribacteraceae > RI-106. The sequence continues at coordinate 67,980 of JACKCM010000010.1, forward strand.
CGTCAAAGTAACCACCGCCACGGATGATTCTGGTTCGGTGATTCTCGAATTAGACCTTCCCCGCGAGATGAAAGCCGGCAGCTATTCTATTCTTGCCCAGGCTGAGGATAAGAGCGGAAGAAGAGTTGCTTCTTTTAATTCGGTCTATATTGCGGGCTCTTTAGATGCCTGGCGAGAGGATACAGTCTTAGGAAATAATATTCAGCAGCCTGTCAAAATTGAACTGGACAAAGAGGAATATAGACCAGGAGAAAAGGTCCGGGCTCTCATAGCTTTGCCGGCTTCAAAGAAACCGGTTGTTTTGCTGGTCTCATTAGAAGGACCGAGTCTCGGCTTGTGCAAAAGGGTGCCGGTCAAGGGACGTACGGTGGTAGCCGAATTTGATCTGCCGCCGCAATATGCCCATGGCAGAAAGCTCTCGGTGGCTGCCGTCCTTGATGATCACTACCCGATTCGAGAGACTGTCGATATCACTATGCCGGTTTCACTGAAAGAGCTGGATGTGAAAGTAGAGGCGGATAAGTCGACCTATCAACCTGGAGAAACAGCCAATCTGGAGATCTCTATCAAAGACCCCAGTTCAGGAAAGCCGGTCGCCGGCGCCTGGTGCCAGACCGACATAGTCGATGAAAGCCTATATTCTCTTCTTTCTGCAAAAATTCCTGATGGTGTCGGGCAGGCTCTGTGGAAGCATCCCAAAACGGCTATTTATACAAGTCTTGAAAATCGTGTCAACACGCGATTTACCTTCAGTGACTACTACCATCCGGATTATTCAAAAATGAAATTCTTCGATGGCGGTGGTCTTAAGCTAGCCGACCAGTTCATGAACATTGGCTGGGAAGGGCTCGGTATGGGTGGCGGTGAGATGCATCGGTTCTATGAAGCAGAAAGCGATGTCTATTATGGGGTCGAGAAAAATCAAGGAAAGAGTGCTGGCGGCTCTAAGACCGCATTTCGCATTCCGGTCCGCAGTCATTTTAAAGACTCGCTTGCCTGGCAGCCTCATCTTATGACCGACGCATCAGGAAAGGCGAAATTCTCTGTGAAGCTATCTGATGACCTAACCACATGGCGGGTATCTACAACAGTCTTCGACAGAGCTCTCGATTTCGCTCAGGTGCACAGCAATTTCAGGGTCAGTCGAGACTTCATCGCCACCCTGGCGCTGCCGCGTTTTTACACAAGAGGGGACGAGACCGCCATCACCGCCCTGGTGCATAACCTGACTGATTCAGCACAGAAAGTGAATCTCAGTCTTGATACATCCGAGCAGATTCAGTTGAATAACTACCAGCCCAGTACCGTCAATCTAGCTGCTGGCGAGAGTATTCGTCATGGCTGGCCGGCAACCATAAAACGAGCCGGTCAGGCGTCGCTTAAACTCACTGCCCGGGGTGCAAGTGTAAACGCATCGGATGCGGTGGCGCAGAAAATCCCGGTTAATGATCTGGGCTATCGTATGTATCTCTCTTCAAATGGCATCTTAAAAGATGAGGTGGCTACCGCCAGCTTGCCGCTCAAATTGCCCCTTGGCACTGATCTGGCTGCCAGCAGTCTTCGCCTCGAGCTTGCCCCTTCTCTTATCGGACCTGTCACCGGCGGCTACGAGAACCTGATTCAATACCCTTATGGTTGCACCGAGCAGACCCTCAGTCGTCTTATCCCTTCTGTGGTGGCACGGCGATTGAAGAGTGAGCTTGCTCTGCATCTGCCCGATGCAATGGAGGGCAAGTTCGAGGGGATTCGCTCAACAGCCCTGACCAAGCTAAAAGAGAGCCAGAACGGTGACGGAGGCTGGGGATGGTTCAAGGCTTCTAAAAGTGACATCTACATGACCGCCCAGGTGATGGAGGGACTTTATCAGATGCAGCAGGCCGGATTCAAGATGATCGGTTTCGAAAGTCTGAGGACAAACGGTCTCAGGTATCTGGAATCTGCGGTACAGAGCCGCGCTACCTTGCCCTTCGACTCCACTGCACGAACGGATATGGCAAGAGCAATCTATGTGCTCAGTCTATACGGCAAGAAGTTGAATCCGATTGCCAAAGCCAATACGTTCTTGCGTGTCGATCAGATGCCTCCCGAAGCCCTCTCTTATCTGGCTCTCGCTTTCAAAAAACAGGGCGAGCCGAATCTTCAAATTGTCTACGAACGCCTGAAGCTTCTAGCCAACGAAGACATTCGTTATACGCATTATGATCATACCGAGCGTATGTTAAAGATGCTTGACGGCGGCAAAGGCAACCCCTATACCTATCGCTATACCGGAGTCGAGACCACGGCTCTTGCACTGCGGGCAGTGGCGGCGGTAGAGCCGGATGATGATATCCTGCTCGAGAGAATGGCGTCCTGGTTGATTCTCGAAAGAGATCAAAACGGCTGGAACAACACCAAATGCACCGCCAGCGTTTTGACCGCTTTACTTGAAAAAGAGCTTGCCCAGGGTATCGATAGAAAGACGGATTTTACAGTGGATCTCTCTTTCTTGAGCGGTATTTCGAAGCATCTCGATTTCGACAAGACCATCGAACAAGAAGAGCGTTCTCTACAACTTCCCTTGGTCAATCCGCAACAGAGTCCGGGGCAGAAGAGCGGTCTGGTAATCAATAAAACTGGTCCGGGCTGGCTTTATTACACCAGCATCCTCTCTTGTATGCGACCGCTTTCACCCGGTGAGCAACCTGTTTTAAAATCGCTGCCCGAGGATCTTAAACTGCGTTCTGAATTCTATAAACTGACCCGGACAGTTGTTAAAAACGAGACCGCCTACCGAAAGACTTTGTTAGGACCCGGTGATGTTCTTCGCGCCGATGAACTGGTGATGATGCGGGTCGAGGTCGACGCGCCGTCGTCTTATCCCTATGTTCTTCTAGAGGCACCACTGCCCAGCGGTGCCGAGGTTCAGGACAATACGCTTAGAATTCTCGATGAGAAAGGCAAGGAAGAGCCCGCGGCAAGCCTAAATTGGTACACCCACAAAGATCGTCTCGATGACAAAATCGCTTTCTTTGCCGAGCGTCTGCCGGCGGGCAAAAACTCCTTTACCGCCTTTCTGCGTCTGGAGATGCCCGGGGTGTTCAATGTCATCCCGGCTCACCTCGAGACTATGTATTCGAATAAGGTCCGCGCCCATTCGAAAGCCAGTTTGCTCAAAGTCAAATAAGCCCTAGCTGGCGAGTCGATCCGAATCGGTTGTTTCTTCAGATAGATTGTTTTCGAAACGAGTCGGCTCTCTCGATGGCAGTCCTCGCAGCGGTCCGTAGCGCTGACCGAGGATGATCAAGGTCTTTTCGGCTTCGGCTGCCACATAGGGATTCTCGTCGAAGCATAGAGCTTTGAGCAGGTATTCCGGTGTGGTTACCTCCTGAGCGATGCCGATACGCACGAAAACGTCCTCGTCTTTAGACAGCCTGTCCAGCACCACAGCCGGTGTGAAAGGATTGGTCGCAACCGCGATGCGAACATCGGCACATTCGTCTCTGGCGAGCTCCCGGAGCATCTCTTTTGGTGTGTTGGGATTCTCCGCCACCCGCATTCTTATACGGGCGCATTCGCTCATGCCGAGCACACAAAGGTCTTGTTCACTGGTGCTGCTCGAACCGGCTCTTACATAGTCGGATATAACGTTCGAGTTTACGCAAACTGTAGGCATAGAAGCCACCTCCCATGGATACAATTTTATAAAAACGATTCTATTTTCAGATTATATTCAGGACCTCGATTTTGAAAAGGCCTTTTGCAAAATTTTAAAGATCTTCAATACTGTCAATCTAAGCTGCGGAAGAACTTCAGAATCATATCGGTGGCATTGTTTTCTTTGTGCACCGTCTCCGGTGTGCCTGGCCAGATATGACCTTCGTCTTCGATGCGCACCCGCATTACCTTTTTGCCGCTGCCTGGATCTTCTGACAGAAACTGAGAGCGAATCAACCTGCCTTCATCATTATAGAAAGTGCTTTCTTTTGCCGGTTCCGTGACTTCGTTCCTGCGGCGGTAGAAATCCTCTTCGTAGCTTTCTGGTTTCATATTGGCGAAGCCCCAGTGAAACTTGCCGTCATAGGGCGAGGTGGGATCGGCGCCGGATTTTATCGAAATGACCGACAGGTCGTCAGAATCGGGATTATCAGGGTCGCTCTGAATCTTTTCCCTGCCGGTCATCCAGCCGCCGACCACTCCGATAGCCTTGAACGTATTCTTCAGCTCCGGCTCGTTGGCCAGGCGGTGCACCATGCTCTCACCCTGGGAAAATCCCACGGCATAAACATGTTCTTTGTCGATATGGAGATTCTCTGAGATTTTAGAGAGAGTCTCCCTGGTAAATTTGACGTCGTCGAGACCGCTGAAGGCAAGCTGTCCGTTGTTCCAGGAATGTCTACCTTCTGGGTCGCCTTCCATATATGCCACTATGAAATTGTCGCTTTCAGACCGCTGGCTCAATCCTGTCCGTCCTTCCATCTGGTCCCCGGTAGAGGTAATGCCGTGATAAGCCATTATCAAATGGGTCGGTTTGCTGGGGTCGTAAGACTCTGGGACATGCAATAGAAAAGTCCGCTTCTCTCCATCAATCTCTATGGATTCTTTTGTCGTTTCACCGGGGGTGAAAGGCAGCTCCCCTTTGCCTTGCCAGGCGGGATTCTTGCCTTCGTCCTGCCGGTCAGTGATCTCTAAATCTAATTTGGGCAGTCCCAAAAGGTCTTCTACCGAGTTCTTGCCTGGATCCAGCGCCTTGAAGGCGTCATGGTCTTCCCAGATTTTTGAGTTGAGTCTCTCAGCCGTCTGGGGATTGTCGCTGGACGTGGATAGGTCGCGGTGTATTGGGGATTCCTGGGGATGCAACATAGAAACCATACCTATTGAAAGGCAGTAAGAAGGAAAGGCACTTAACCAAGCGTTAGCCAGGAGTTATCCAGTTGTTTAACTTCGGCGGTGCTAATTTGTGTGCTGTTGTTAGTAAGTGAGAAGCAAGTCTAAATACTACATCGAAAATCCCGACTTGTAAAGAGGAGATTTGCTTTGCCGGATCCGTTTGCCGGATTCAGGTGCTAGATTCAGGTGCCGTGCTGCGGTCTGTTATGAACTTTGCTCCGATCTGATAATCTAAGCCCGTCCATCGCCCGAACCAACCAGAAGAGGACTATTGACCATGAAATCATTTTCGCTCCCCCGTCCTTACCCTGTCACGCTGGCTCTGGCGAGCCTGACATTAATGTCTCCCCTTTTCTCTCCGGCGCCGGTCTTTGCTAAGGCTTCTGCCGCGAAGCGATATCCATATATAGAGAAAGTTGATAAGGCTGGCGGTGCCCAGACCCTTCCTCATAGTAAGGCAGTTTTGAATATTGCCAGGGCTGCTTATGCTTCGGACAGCCCCCATCTGTATGATGCCGGGTCTAGCTGCCGCAAAGCCGAGGCTAATCTGGTGCTCTATGGCAAAGAAGATAACGATGTCGGTTTTGACAAAGCGGCGATTAAGACAGGCGGCGCCAATGATTCTGATAGCTACCGGTTCTTTTATTCGATAAAAGACTATCATGGCAGACGTCTGCTGCTGAAGAAGTATCAGCAGAGCTGGCAGGGCGATATGCATGACTTGCTATCTGTCGATGCAAAAGCTGACGTGAACAAGCTGATCGGTTCTCTTGCTTCGCTTGATATAAGCGATGGCAGGAATTTACCTGCGGACTGCAAGCTGGTGACCAGTGGCAACTGGAACTGTCCCTGGCTGGTGGGAGGCAAAGACGCCACCGGCATAGAGGCAATAGAGCTGGGTCATCCGGTGGTGGTTTTATCTGATTGGGCGGTATACACTGTCACCGCAAATGGTGCTGTTAAAAAGGTGGCAGTGGTCAAGTTTCGACCCACGGCCGAGAGAGTGGCTACCCTGATTCCAAACGGCAGTCTCAAGAAACTTTATTTTCTGCTGGATAAAATCATCGGTGTCCCGGCAGAAGACGAAGGGACCTATGGCGCTACTTCAAGAGTGCGAGTCACTGCCGCCCATGCCTGGGGCAATCTCATATATCGTCCCTGGGCTATGGAAGACCCCCATAACTCAAGAGCCGAGGTGGACGCCGGATTGAAAAAATGGTCCTCTGGCGCTGCCGCGTACAAAAACCAGTATCAAGAGCTGCTCAAGTTATATCCACTTGCTGAAGCCCAGCTTGCGCAGCACTATCAAAAAAATCTCGGTAAATCAGAGAAAGAAGCTCGTGGTTTGGCCCATTCGGCCCTGGATCAAACTATGCGTCTTCATTTTGTCTTTCCGAAGGGATGAAGCTTTTACAGAGTAAGAGATTCTATCTTTTTTGAAAATTCTCAGAAGATATGAGACTTCTGGGTGACGACTGTACTTGTTGCGGTGGCTGTCCGGAATGCTTTGATCACTGCATATGGTGGCCCGGCCTGGAGCAAAAAGGGACTAGTCCTTCCTTGTTGCTTGTTAGGCTGGAGGTCGGTTTCGGCCATTCTCAAGGGTGATCTGTGGTATTGATAGCAGTATCATAAAGAGCGAATATGTCTTTTGTGGACATTGACAGATTCACTTATAACGTCTAACAATGGAATTATATAACTGGAGTCCTGGCAATGGTCGTCATCTGCGGCTGGCTTTATGTCGGCAAAAAATCAGCTACCTTTGTTGCAGACGAGCGATGTTACATAGCGGAAAAACTAGACTGGCAGATACTGTCGGATACGGAGACGTTGGAAGATTTTCTTCAAGAGTTCAAAGCTGTTAAAGAAGATCTACGCTCAAGCTACAAGAGTTATCTCATAGAGGCGGACGAGAAGGATCTGCAAGCCTGGTTCGCTCGCAAACGGGCGGGACCTGACTGACTGACCGAGCGCTGTGTTTCGTCGGACTATGGCTAGAAGCACTGGGAAATAAGCCAGGTATTGTCGAAATTGAGATTATCGAGATCCGATTCTTTAATCCAAAAATAGAGCCTGCCGCAATCGCCCCACATCCAGCCTGGATTGTCTTCGTCTGTATCCACCTGCAGAAGCAGGCGCCAGTCGTCGGCGCCGGCTATGAAATCTTTTGCTTCTTCAGAATCATAACCCTCTGCCGTTCCGCAGTAGATGCCGTTGGTGACGAGCTGGCATTCGACCTCCATATCGTCCTGAATGGTCTGGGGTTGTCCGAATAACCGGTGAATGGTCTCAGAATCGCCCTGCAGTTCATCTACGAGACATTCGAAGCTGTCAATTTCATCCACCTCGATGTCGAAGGTGTCTTTCACCGTCCAGTCCTGCTCGAAGCTCAGCATGCAGGCGTGGGTGTCCTGGGAGACCCCGGGCGCGAGGCGGCGCTTCAACTTTTCCATCGGACCCTTGAAGAAAATCACCCGGCTCGAGCCCCTGTCATTCGGGTCGTAGCCCCAGGTGAAGTTCTCGATATCATAGAAGAAATAGAGCATCCCCTCTTCGGGCAGGTTATGGCCGAGGTCGAAATTGCATACCTCTTCCAGGTTGATCTGGGCGATGAAATCGAGGGCTTTTCGGCGGTTGTCTCGGGCTTTGGGCGGCAGCCAGGAGGGCCAGGCTATCTCATCGGGAAGGTCGGGCATGCCTCCCATGCGAGAAGCCCCTACCGGCATGGCGGCAATCTCGCCCTGCTCGGCATAGATTCTGAGCGAGGGGCGCAGGGTGTTTAGAATCTCCTCGGCGCAGGACAATCCGCTGTCCTCGACCAGTCTGATCACTTCTTCGCGTCGATTCATTTAGTACTTCAGCTCTGCCTCGTTCTCTATACTCGGTTTCTGTTTTTATTTCTATTTCTCAAGCCTGAAACCGGTGGTCTAATTCTACCCGTTTTGAAACCGAGTATAGTATTGCCAATGATGCAAAATTCTGGCTTCCGGTGGGCTTTTGCGCCAATTTTGCTGAGTTGAGCGGTGCTTGACAATGCTGTTTGTAGAGTATATCTTTGCCACTGGAAACCTTTTTTGAACTGCTTACCACTCCATGCCAAACGACGCACACAAGGGTCTCGAAAAGAGTCCCCCTCAGGACGCTAAGTCCGAGGGAGGCAGTCTTGCGGCTTCTGTCCGGAGCGACCCGGATAACTTCAGGCGCACGCTGCAAGAAGCTACCGCCGGTGACCGCCAGAATGGCTCTGATGCGCTGAAGCAATTCGATGTCGCCGGTGGTCCGGAGATTGTCGATGACGGTGCCGCCTCGAAAAATGTTGAGCTTGCCCAGGTTACCGGGGCTGAGCGGACAAACCCGACCGACCGGACGGGACAGACCGATGCGCCCGATCCGTCCGATCGGCTTGGCGACAAAGTCTATAAAGATGGCAAACTGGTCCGTGAGCGGTCGGCAACCGGCAACGACACGGTGATTGCCTATGACAAAGAAGGCGCGCCCCATAGATTTGAGGATAAGCCGATTGATAAGCTGCCGGTGGATTTCAGCGGGATTCCAGAGTGGCGCCGGGAGCAGTTGACCAAGCAAGCCGGAGATTTAATCAAAGCCTATAATGAAGGCGACCCGCCCGGCACCGGTGACGGCAAAGTAAGCTTTACCGACCTATCTAAGATGATGAAAGATGTGGCCGCCAGGCAGGATCTTACCGAAGTTGAGAAAGCCCGGCTCTGGTCCGATGTGCGCATTGGTTTGCAGAAAAATGATGTGACCATCGACGACAGCGATGAAAAGCCCGAGATGATAGATTCCTGGAAAGGATCGGGCGATCCCTGGCATGCCATTATCACCCTCGATGACGGCTATCATGGCAATCGGCTGATTAATATGAACGAGAAAGATGCCAGCCAGGCTATTCAAGATCATGAAAACGGGGCTGAAGCGGACAAGATGCCTTTCCCCCGCAATTTAATCTGGCGGGGTGCCAAGGCTGTTCTCGGCGTCAACACCGGGGACATCAACGCTTCGGAAGGCACGCTTAGGGCATTGCGGGCTTATCGCTCTGGCGGCACGTTCCAGCATTATGCCGACGCCTGGGAAAAAGAGTTCGTCAAATAATTGTCATTGTTAATGTGATCATTTTGTTGGGCTTGATCTTATTGGGCGAAACTTCTACCCTATCGAAATCGAATTTATTTTAGGGCTGACTGAGAGAATCAGAGATTCAAGCTCAGAACAATAGAGGTGGTATCCGATGGAATATAGGCAGTTAGGTGACAGCGCAGTAAAAGTCTCTAGCATCACATTTGGTGCGTGGGCTATTGGTGGCTGGATGTGGGGCGGTGCTGAAGAGTCCGAAGCCATAGAAGCCATCCATGCATCAATCGATGGTGGCGCCACCACTATCGACACCGCTGCCGTCTACGGATATGGTCGCAGTGAAGAGATTGTCGGCAAAGCTATCAAGGGTAAACGCGATAAAGTACAGGTTCTGACCAAATTTGGACTGCGCTGGGATTGCACCGATGGTGAGCACTTCTTCGACTGGTCGGACGAGAATGGCGAGAAGAATATCTATAAAAACGCTCGGAAAGAAAGCATTATTCTAGAGTGCGAAAACAGCCTGAAGCGATTGGGAACCGACTATATCGATCTCTACCAGTGTCACTGGCGCGATAGCACCACCCCCATCGACGAGACCATGGAGGCACTTGCTCAGCTTGTGAAAGAGGGCAAAATCAAAGCCGGTGGTGTCAGCAATTTTACAAAAGACGAAATTGTAGAGTGTCGCAAGCACTTTCCGATTGCCTCTAATCAGCCTCCATTCAGCATGTTGGTTCGTGGCATAGAGAAGGATATCCTCCCTTATTGCCGAGACAACAACATCGGTATCATTGTCTACAGTCCGCTCCAGCGCGGCATCTTGACCGGTAAGTTCTCGCCTGATGTCAAATTCAAAGAAGGGGATCACCGTGCCAATCAGGTGCACTTTACCCCTGAAAATATCAAGAGAACCAATGCCTTCTTAGATAAGATCAAGCCCATCGCAACTGCCCATGGTGCCACTCTGGCGCAGCTGGTAATTGCCTGGACCATCGCTCAACCTGGAGTCACATCGGCTCTTGTCGGTGCAAGAAACGCCGCCCAGTGCAAAGACAATCTCGGGGCACAGGATGTGAAGCTGACCGCCGATGAGCTGAAAGCTATCTCGCAGCATCTGGAGTCTTTGGAATTGCAGCCTGCTTAGAATAGGTGAGTATGCTTATATCTTGCTGTGCAGAAAGTCATTGTCGTCGGGGCGGGTCCAGTAAACTGTGTTTAGCGCTTCAAAGGCGACTATTTCTTCGCTGGTCGGGTCACGATAGACAAAGGCGTAGCGCCCGACAAAATCTGCGCTGAAGTCTTTGCCCAGACCGCCAACATCGAGGATAGCGTAGGAGTTCGGCTCGGTCATCTGGAGTGTCTTCTGATCTGCCGTCTGATCTTTTTTTTGTTCTGTCTCATTAGCACCTGGCGCAGCTTCAAATGTAATTATGTAGCGTTTTGCAATCGGGCTTTGCAACGCGGACGGCTGGTGAATTCTGTATTCTTTCACTTCAACCCGGGCTATTTTCATTTTGATCGGTTGAACGTCGCTCACCACTTTTGTGGCTCTAGAATTATGCAGGCGCACTTTGTCCGGCTTCTTGCCCACCAGCAAAAAAATTGCGCCAAGACCGACAAGTCCCAGGCAGAGGGGAATTCTGGTCGAGAGCTCTACAAAGGTCGCTGTGTTCCAGATTAAAAGTGCAAATCCTATACTAAAGACTGCGATAGCATTGTAGACGAAGGGCGAATCGGCGCCCAGATCCGAATATCCCGGATGGGTGCGTTCGCTGTATCTAACTATTTCGTCTTTCTTCGGCATCTGCTACCATTCTGAGAACTAATTCGCCCCAGCTCTAATGGAATCCATGTTCAAGAATATTCCCACATTTGCCGGACTAGCTCTATGCTGCTTGCTCTTGGTTTCGTGTGGACTCCAGGCCGACGAGAGCGAGGCAGCGAAGAAAAAAGCTGACAGGGCAGCAAGAAAAGCCAGGGCGAAAGCTGCAGCAGAGAAAAGGCGCCAGGCTAGAGAAAAGGCTGCCAATGCCTTGCCGGAGGTTCCGTGCAAGATACTGACCTACTGGACCAAACGCTCTAACAGTGTAGAGCTTTGTCGAAGCGCTGAGAGCTGGCGGCTCAATACCTATTGGTATTCGATTGTTCCTAACGGCGATATGGTCACGATGTTCAACGATAGCAACAAGCGCTATCTGGAATTCTCCGACCCTTTTAAACCCGGCGGTGAGTTGCACCCTGATAGCAGGCGCCGGGGACGTCGTCGTCATCATCGTGCCGGCTCTATGCGAGAAGGCATGATACCTTCCTTTTTCTCCGGTCCGAAGCCCCGTTTAGCTTGGTCGGCCTGGCAAAAAGTTGGAGATGAAAAGCTGCATGGACTGGACACGATTCATTATGTAAGAACGGCAACCAGTCCATCTTATACCCCACCGGTGGACGGCACCGCCGACATGTTGAAAGAGCTTGCGCCGACGCAGTCTACTATGCGAGGAGACGCGAGGCACAAGGTGAAAGAGGTCAGAAATATTACCGCCAACGAACATGTGTGGGTGGTGACCGATGCCAGTCCAGAGCTGTCGCGCACTGTGGGATTGCTATTTGGTGCCGACCCGGAGCTTGGTCTGGCTGTTGAATGTTATGCCACCATAGTGGGTACCAAAGACGGAAAGAAAGACTATAGCAAACTGCCGTTCTTCAAAATCACCGGCGTGAAAGAAGGCATGCTGCCCGGCAACACTTTTCAGCCGCCAGTAGGATATACCAAAGTGAAAGACACTTTCTCGGTGATGGTGGATGACGCAGGCGCCGAAGAGCTGCTCTATATGGGCAACTAGTTTAGTTGAGTTGGGTTGGGTTTAGTTTGCCTTTCTTTAGTTAGCGCGCTGCCACTGTTGTCGCAGTTGCGTAATTGAGCTTTTCTACTGCTTTGAATATCTCTTTGTAGCCGTCTCTCGATGGCGGCACCCATTTTTTCAGTCCTTCTAAATCGAGAAGGCGCCTGTGGTCAGGGTTCTGGTAGTCCATCTTCATCAGTGTGGTGGTGAAGTTGTCGGCTTTTTTGTCATCGAGATTCGGCAGGGCTGTGAAGATGCAGTGAGAGTAGCCGGGGCTGGACCAGATGCATTTTAGGTCGGCGCCGTTATTTTGCAGTTGCTGCCAGATAGTGGCGCCAATGGTGCCGGCGTCGGCTTCGCCTTTTAGTACGCTATCTACAACTTCGTGCTCACTGTTGCCGGTGTCTCCATGTTTGCCGACGTCGCTGTTGAAGCGGATAGCTGTATAGTCTATGTCTGCAACCAGTTCTTTGTCTAATAAGAAGTACTCAGGCATTATCGCTGCCTGGGCAGAGTCTTTGCTGCCGAAGGCGACACGTTTTTGCTTGAGGTCTTCGATAGAGTTAATAGAGCTGTCTTTTTTGACTACGATGTGGCTGGTGAAATCAAGATCTGTATCGCGCATGGCGAGAATGCGCGCCTTGCCGTCGAGCGCCAGGTCGCATTTGATAAAAGCCAGATTGGTGTTCCAGGCAATGTCGATGAAGCCGTCGAGCAGGGCATCTACCTGGGCTTCGTAGTTCGAAAACAGAACAAAGTCGAAGGGGCAGCCGTTCTCGTTGAAGTAATCTTTGATGCCTTCCCAGATCTCTACCACTGCCGGGGTGTATGCCACCGCACCTAAAAGAACTCTTTCCTTGTTCATAGTCTTCTCCGTTTTGTTTGGAATGTTTTTTTCTGGATTGATTTGAATTTGTTCTACATCAAAGGCTGACCAAGGGCGGATTTGCCGATGAGGTCGGCGAGCACGTCGCTGGTCGGTGCCATCACCGAACCGGCTAGTCCGTCGCGCATGTAGCGCTCCACAGGTAGTGCTCCAGAGTATGCGATGCCACCACAGACTTGCATGGCGTTCATGGTTACTTCTTTGACTGTTTTGGTAGAAAGCAGCTTGGCTTCCATCAGTTGAATCAAGAGGTCGGGAGTCTCGGGCGACTCATCAAAGATATCTGCGATGCTGTCGATAAATGCTTTTGTCGAATGTACCGAGACCTTCATGTCGGCAATGGACCGCCTTATGGTCTGCAGGTCGGCGAGGGCGTCACCGGTATGTTTGTGGTGCCGGTCTTTGACATGGGCGCAAGAGGCTTCGTAGGCGGCTCTTGCGATGCCGGTGTAGACGGCGGCTGTTCCGATGAGAAAGAGCGGAAGAATCGTCGCGATGGCGAAGCCGACCCCGGCGCCTTCCTCACCCAGCACTCTATCGGCGGGCACGGCGCAATCGTTGAGCTTCAGTACACAGCTTTCGTTGCCGCGCAGGCCAAGACCGTTCCAGTCGCCCTGAAATTCGTAGCCTTTGTCCGACTTTTCTACCAGATAGAAAGAGGTGGCGAGCGGTCCGCCGTTCTCGGCTGCCTGGGTGGAGAGGACGTAGCTGTCGGCGTATCTGGCGCTGGTCACGAAGCATTTTTCTCCGGATAACAGATATTTGCCGTCCTCTTTTTTAGAGGTGCTGTGGCTGGCATAGAAATGCGTACCAGTACCGCGCTCGCTGCACGCCAGGGTGGTCAGGTGTTTGCCGGCGGCTATATCGCGCAGGATGGGCGCTGCGGCGGCGTCATCCAGAGTGTTTTTGATGACATGGGTGGCGCAGCAGTGCATGACGAAGATCATGCCGGTGGAGGCGCAGGAGGCTGCTATTTCGGAGACTGTGTCGACGAATTCTCTAATGGTGGCCTCTTTGCCGCCGTGGGCTTTGGGGACCATCAGCCCCAGCAGTCCGGATTCACCCAGTGCTTTTATCGATGCCTCGGGAAACGAAGCGGTGCTGTCCGTTTTGGCGGCGTTTGTGGCTATGCCGTTCTGGGCAAGCTCGCGGGCGAGCTCCACGGTGTTTGTCATTGGCTTTGTCACCATCAGGTTGGATCTCCTTGGTCTCAGGTTGATGATTATAGATCGGCTCTCGGTGCATCACCCATCTATATCTAAAGGTTTAAGAGATGATGATGTCAATGGATGGCAGCCATGCGAGCGATGCATCTGTGTAGTTGAACAAGGCAGTTAATCAACTGTTTGTACAGACCGTCTGCAGGCTCCCCCGGATGATAGATCTTGATCTGGGTAATTCTGTGGTGGTTGGTTTGACACTTCGAATTCGAATCAGATTAATCGCAGTAGCTTCAGTGTGCTTTGGCTTCTCGTTTCTTTGTGGCATATTTCAGGAGGATTTTCCTCAGTTCTCCAGCAAGAAGTATATGATGCCAGGTAGCTACTCAGTTCACTTGAACCGAGCCAAATATGAAATATGGTATTACCCCGGGTGGCATTGTCGTGGGCAGTCACGAGAAACAGCAATTCCTAAAATGGCGGAGCTGCAAGAGCCCCTTTCATCATATGAGTTTCCTTATCCCAAAATCGCTATTTGCGACTCTCTCGGGACCGTTCGCCAGTATGTGTCTGACACGCCGTCTTCAGGGGATAACGGTTTTGGAGACAGAGTACAGTGCATCTATATTGGAGAACTAGATATCGAAAAAGCCGGTGTATATTCTTTGAGTGCTACAGGTAAGAAGAGTGGGAACTTCGTTCTGGCTCTCGTTCCGCCTGCTGCAAAGAACTACCCTCTGTTTGGGCACTTTGGATTCTATGACTACGATAAGATGAAACTAGAGCCGTCTAAATAGCCTATTATTGGTTGAGGATGCGGGCGAGGATATCCGCCAGATCCTCAGGGTAGACGGTGTCGGTGGTGGCATGCAGTTCATGCTTGTGCCACCATTTATGCTCGGTCATCACCTGATTTTCCAGCTCGGTCCAGTTGTCTTTGCTCAGCGGTTTGTTGATTGTTCGCACCAGATAGAAGCGCTCGGTGGCGAATGCTTCGCCGCCTTCAGGCAGCGGCAGTACAAATTGCTTTTCGGCTACATGCTCTTCGACGGCGTCAATCACCATTCCCGTCTCTTCGAATAGCTCTCGCTTCGCTGCTTCTTCAAAGCTCTCGCCGGGGTCGAGGGCGCCGCCTGGTGTCGCCCAGAAAATGCTGCCGGCAAGAGCGCCTTCGGCGAAGACAAATTTGAAGAGCAGCACGCGCTCTTCTTCGTCGATGACGAGAAGGCGGGCGGCTGGTCTCTGGCGCATTTTTGAGGTCATGGTTTAGAAGATTAGTCGTTGGCTGCGAGTGTTTTTGGAAGCACTAGTCATTTTTTGACGAAGTGCCATGAGGAGTCCTCTATAGTATCAGCCAACACCCTATATTGACTCACCACCCCTTCGAGAAATTTCACTTCTAGTTTGATAGTTTCAGACAGCGATGTTTGTAAACTGTAGATTTTTGCAGTGTCTTGAAGCTCGACTGGATATTTAGTTGTTGTCCACAGTCGGTCTGCTTGTTCTTCAGTCATGTCGCATATTTTAGGAATCGGACCGTAGTCAATTTCCGCATGAAAATCCTTTTCTGAAAATCCTTTTCTATTGATTCGAGAGCCTCAGGATTGAGTTCTATTGTCTGATGCTGCGTGATTTGAATGACCGAGACCACCGGCTTTTCATCGATTCTTCGAAGCCAGATTACATTGTTCATGTCTACCGGCATCGAATTTCTACTGCTTCGGCCGACAACTCGCGGTTTGGAGCCGGTCTTGGTCTTAAATCTCAATGTCCAGAACTTCAAATCACTCTTTTGAATGTCGTCTATCCAAACTCCAACGAGGTTCGCCGGTTGTCCGTAGATTGAAATGTCAGGTAAAGGTCCTTCTCCAAAGAGCAGAAAGTCCTTGATTGCTTTCTCCAGGTCATCTCGATTGCTAGGATTTTTCACTATTCTTCGATTCATAAAATTGAAGTTTGGCTTGATTTCGCAGGTTCGACAGTCCAGTCAGTAGATTCGAGTTCATTGCTTCTGATTCTAAAAGCATGAAGCCTGTCATCTTCAAATTTTAGGTCAAGCAGAAGCTTCTTATTGTTAGTCGACGGAAGACCTGAGTGGACTACGAGGATGTACGAATTGGTGTTTTGATTTTGCTCTACCGGTGGTCCGTAAAGAGCATTAGCAACGCTTTTAGTGATGTCCGTATTCGCTCGAATACGGCCGTAGTTGTATTTTCGCAAGGCGAAGGGATGTTTCGGGTTCATCTCAACGGTTCCGTCTTCTTTCCCTTCAATGATACAAACTAGTCGGTCACTTTTTTGCCTAAACAAACAGTAGAGGAACTT
>JACKCM010000011.1 GCA_020634035.1 Candidatus Obscuribacterales bacterium
GGAATATGCCGGAGCATCTCGTTCGATTTGATATCTTTGAGCAGTTCGTGCCCGGTGCGACCTGGTAGATTGAGGTCGAGGAAGACGATATCAGGGTGACTTTCCGAGGATTCGGTGGTGAGGGATTTTAGATATTCTTCTGCTCGGCTGCCGGAGTCTATCACTGTTACAGCCGTATCTAGAGAACTCTTCTTGATACAGCGCTTGAACATGAAGACATCAGCCGGATTGTCTTCTACCAGAAGGATTTTTATTGGGCTCTCCGATTCGCTGGAGACCTCTTCAGCCTGGGTGAGCAAGTCACTGACTGTAGTACTAAGGGAATCGGCGATTTTTTTGAGGCTCTCTATACTAATATTTTTAGAGCCGCGCTCGATGTTGTTTATATAGGTTCGATGCAGTCCGGATTTCTCCGCCAGAACCGTTTGAGACATGCCTACCTCTTCGCGACGTTTGCGGATGATTCTCGATAGGGCTGTCAATAACTTGTCTGATTCTGGCAAAAGTTGTAACCCCCGAAGCGAAACCCATATCTTACAATAAATCAGATCGAATCTCGACTGAGGGGCTTGAGCCCATTGCTGAGGGAGTAGAGGCTCATATCGAATCTTTTCAAAACACTGATCGCAGCCATCAGTTCCGTTCCTGTTCGCATACTGTGGTCATTGATCAGAATACCATCGCCCTCGAAAGCTTTGACCATCGGTCTGGTCAGCTCGTCGAGCAGCGGTCCTGTGGAAAGCCAGGAATCGATTTTTAAGGTCAGGCAATCGCTTTTTTCTCTGGCCAGTGCTTCGAAGACCAGCACATCCTCGGTGCTGAATGGCAGGGCCAGTAGATTTAAGCGTTTATCATTTTCCATTTTTGCTGCCATCTCTGTTACTTTTTTCACCGGAATTGACATCTGTTACCTCCGAAGCTTTTTCCATCAAGGCAAGCATGTCCGAATCTATCGCTTTTACAATCGCATAAATCTGGATAAGACTGGCGGCTCTTACACCATTCTCTATAGCCAGAAGGTCTCGAGGACGCATTTCGGCCATCGCCGCCATCTGCTTCACCGAAAGACCGTTGTCCTGGCGCATCATCTGAATTGCTTTTCCCAATCTTGTTTTTGTGCGATCTAATATCATGGTTGCCACTGATTACCTCCTGAATCGCTATAGCGCATCTGGCATCGTTCGGTGCCCTAAGTCTTTCGTTGGAAAACGGAGGGCTTTAGCTTTAAGCTGTCGCGCTATACTTAAGGTCGAGAGAGCAGACCTCAAAGTATGAAAAAAGCAAAAAAGCATATACAGCCCCACGGATTTTTAATTGTCACCGATCTGTCCCTGAAAATTGTTCAGGTCAGCGCCAATATTGAGGATTTCCTGAATGTCGAATCTACGGCATTCATCGGAGCCTTTTTTCTAGATCGGGTCAATTTCTCAGATCCTGATGTTCTGGACGAGATAAGAGCTTCAGCCGGCTCGGTTCCTGAAACTTATCGTGTGCAGCTGTTGATCACAGAATTGGAGAGACTGGACTGCTGGATTACCTGTCATCGTAGCGCTGATTTTTTGATATTCGAATTTGAGAGGACTATTCATACCTCATCTGCCCTGGGTCTGAAACTGGTTAGCGAAGCGGTAGCCAGATTCAGGTCTTGCGCCAATCTCGAAGAGCTACTTGATCAGCTTGCCAGAAGCTTGCGCGTTATTACCGATTATGACCGCGTTCTTGTTTATAAATTTGATCAAGGCTTCAATTCTCAGGTTCTGGCAGAGTCCAAGCAGGCTGAGTTGGAAAGCTCTTTACTTTATATGCATTTCCCTTCTAGTGTTATTCCTGATGAAACCAGAGAACTTTATCTAAACAACTTTCTTCGCATAATTGGCGATGTCGACTATGAGCCGGTGCCGATGCGAGGCGCTCGAGGAGTAAAGGTCGATCTGGGCAAGTGTATTCTTCGGGCCGCCGCACCGTCGCACATTCAATATCTAAAAGAGTTGGAAGTAAGGTCGTCGCTCTTTCTTTCGATTGTCATAAAGGGAGAGTTATGGGGTCTGGTTTCCTGTTACAACTATTCGATAAAACGCCCGGCTCATAGAGTGCGAGAGGCATGTATCTCTCTTTCTCACCTGGCTGCAGCCAGTATTGAATACCTGGTCAGCAACGAGGAAAAGGACCTGATTGCCAGGCTGGATGACGGTCTCTATCATCTGACCAATATCATCAATTCCAGTTTGATGCCGGTTGCGGAATTGATCGAGCTTAATCGAAATGATTTCGCCTCTTTTATTGCCAGTTCCGGATTTGCTGTCGTCGATGGAGGCAGCGTGCACAATTATTTGACTACGCTTAAGAAAGATCAGATTCGAGAGCTTAGAAACTGGCTCAGTGAACAGAAAACTGAGGGAGTGTATTGCACCAGTGAGCTTTCGAAGGAGTTTGACGGTGCTGCCGCCTATAACGATCATGCCGCTGGTGTTCTTGCCATAAGCCCGGTTAGCGATAACAGTCAATGGGTGTTCTGGTTCCGCCCGGCGATTGGTAGCGCAGGTGATACTGCTGTCGATGCAGAACCGCTCTGGAAAGATGGCATGAAGAGTTCTCGACCCTTCAATGCTATCGAGATACAGTTCGCCGAGAAGCTTAAAGATCGATTGATGAAGCATACGCTTGCCGGTGCACAGAAAGACAAAGAGACGCTGGAGGCACACCGCGAGTTTCTTGCCTCCATTGTCGATTCGTCTAAGGATGGTATCATTGGTTTCTCTTCGCATTCAGAAATCATATCCTGGAATCGCGGTGCTGCTGATATGTTCCAAATGGGAGCCGACGAGACAATCGGGCAGCCGCTCTCCAGTATATTTGGAGAAGACGATGAACTCTTCTCCCTGGTGTCCGTGGATCCCTCTGAAACCATAGAGAAGACAATCGTCAGAAAGGATGGTCAGACTCTTGAGCTGTCAATGAAGATCTATCCCATTGTGACTTCCGAGACCAATCCTATATTTGGTGCCGCGATAATCAGAGACGTTACCGCTCAGAAACAGGCAGAAAGAGAGCTGTTGCTGATGTCGCAGCAGCTGGTAGAAACCAATCGTCAACTCGAAGAGTATGCCTGGGTCGCTGCTCATGATCTGAAAGAGCCGGTCCGCACTATGGGAACTTATGCTCGCCTTGTCTTGCATGATTATGGTGACAGGCTCGATGATGACGGATTGCACATGCTTGATACGATTTATAGCTCCGCCTCCAGCGCCATGAATAGAATCGATGATATCCTCAGTTACAGTTCTCTCGGGCGTCGCGAATTTGTTGCCACAAAAATCTCCCTAGCCGAGATTTTGAATAGAGTGATGAGCGATCTGGGGCAGGCCATTCGAGAAAGCGGAGTCAAGATCATTTATACACAATTGCCCGAGATTCTGGGCAACGGAGATATGCTCGCCTTACTCTTTCAAAATCTGATCAGCAATGCTATCAAATTCAGGTCCAAGAAGCCTCCAACCATAAAGATAGAAGCGGATCGCCACGATACACATGTGCTGGTCAAGGTCTCCGACAACGGCATAGGTATAGACATGAAATATCGCGATACTATTTTCGGAATGTTCAAGAGATTGGATCATAAATATCCTGGCACCGGATTGGGGCTGTCTATAGTGCGGAGAATCGTTGAGCTGCACAATGGACGTATATGGCTTGAGAGCGAACCTCAGAAAGGCACCACGTTCTACATCGAGTTCAAGGCACCGATTTAGGAGTCCTGAAGTTTGCCGGAATTGAGCACCGTAGTAGCATTCGTGCGCTATGAATATCTGGTATGGAAGATTTTCACAGACAAATTGAATTTGAGACCCGTTCTTTGCTGGCTCTGCCCGATTCTGCTGGTCTCAGTCCAGGCTTGCTTCTAAAATATTCTCTCAAGTTGGCTCGAAACAAAGATATCGTATCCAAAGCCGCAGCCATCGCTTTTTATTGCATAATCGCCCTGGTGCCGGTTCTTGTAATTGTCATATCCTCCATCGGTATTCTGGCTCCGGTGCCATCTAAGCTGGTTTTTGGAAAAGCAGATTATTCGCAAAGTACCGGTGCAGTATACCGGTTGAAAACTGCGTTTCGGGAATTTCTCCCCCGTGACGCCTTCGCTGTTGTCGATGAACAGATCGAGCGAGTGAGAGAGATGAATCCCTATACCACACTTTCTCTCGGTCTATTTGCCGCACTATGGACGGCGTCCGGTGTCTTTGGCACGATATGCAAGTGTATGAATCAAATCTATGATCGCCCACATTCCCGCAACTATCTGGAGCTGAAGCTTCTCTCCTTCTTGCTTGTGATCGTTCAAAGTGCCATATTCCTTGCTGCTACGGCTGCATTCTTCTTGTGGCCTCAACTGGAGCCATTTCTCGGTCTTACTGCCGCCGGCCATATCAAAGCACTCTTAGTTGAATGGCTGGTTTTTGCTATGGTTGTGTTAAGCAGCTTCACAATGCTCTTGCATCTAGGTCCGACCGGCCCAAGATATCATCCTCTTGTCACTCCCGGGGCCCTGCTTGCCACACCGGCATTTCTATTTGCAACCGGAATCTTTCGCTTCTATGTCAGTCATATGAGCAGCTATGATGAGCTCTACGGACCACTTGGCGGAGTCATGGTCTTGATGCTATGGTTCTGGTGGATCTCTATCATTCTGCTTTCTGGGGCGGTCATGGATTGTGTGATATTGAATGCCGCAATCGAGAGGAAGGCAGGGGGACACTTTAATGGCACGGATCCTCTGTCTACGAAAGTCGATGTGCAGGAGCCGATCTCTTTTTCCAGGGAGTAGTATTGAAGAAAGAGTTGTATTTGCTGGGTCTAGGCACCACTACGGATTCTCAGAACTCCGTGCTGGTTCTTGCCGATGAAAAAAACGAGCGAGCGATTCCTATCTGGATTGCAGAGGTGGATGCGATCAATATCAGTAATGCCCTGATCGGTTCGCCTTCTTCCCATCCTTTTCCTCACGAAGCACTTGCTCGTATTATCGATTCTCTCTACTGTGAGCTGCTCTATGTCGAGATAAAACGAGTCAGTAATGGAATTTACTATACCGATATTGTTCTCAAGCAAAGAGGGGATGAAGAAGGAATCGCTATCACTATTGATGCAAGACCATCGGATGCGGTGGCACTGGCGGCATGGGCCGGAGTGCCTATATATGTTGATTCGGAAGTCTTTTCTGCCAAATCGGCTATTCTCGAAGTCAGTGGTGAGGGGTTTAATCTTGTCGAAGACTCGGTTCCGAACCGAGAGGAAGATCAAGAAATTCGAGCTTTTTTAGCCAACGTCAAAGCCTCTGACTTCAAGTTGGAAAATGAAGATTGATTTTCTATCCAGTTAATTTCGATTGGTACCGACCATGTCTTCCAGTACCGCTTCTCGAACTGCTTCCAATTTCTTTTCGTCTATTAACTTTCTCAAATTGCGATAGAGGCGTGCTTCCTCAAGGTCAGCCATGGTTTTAACCTCGATTCTCAAAGATTGCAAACCTTCCAGAAAGTCTGGCTCGTCCACATGCATGAGCACGATCTGATTTATTTTCTCCATTATCTTCTCTTTGACATTCTTGTAAGAATTTATAGAAGCCACCGATTCGTCACAGGTTTCTCCACAAGCTATTAATTGATCCTGATGTTCAAGATGTTTTCTGATACTATCGAAGACTTTTTTAGTCCGCTCAAGACCTTCGACGGTCGATAGGCGGTCATGATTTTCGACTAGAAAATTCAGCTCGTCGATATACTTTCGTTCCTGCAGTTCGAGCAGCTCAAAAATATTTGGTTTCTCGCTGGTTTCATTAATCATCGATTTACTCCTCCCTCTTTTAGCGGATATTTAGCACAGATGCTAGATATCATTGCCTTATTCGGGGTTCTCTGTTTTGGCGCCAAGAATGAACCAGATCCGTGCTAGAACCAGAAGAATAGCGATGCCGATAGCAGTGTGGAACTCTTCTGCTCTGTATAGATACATCCAGGTTGAGGCGGTTAACAAAGCGCATAGCAGAAGGGCTGAAGCGGTATAAGCCACCGCTTTGGAGCGCAGTTTCGTAGTCGATCGAGCAAACAGAAAGTTGACGACAGAAAATACGAAGAGGAAGGTGAGGCTTGCGAAGCTGACTATCTGCTCAATGGAGCTGGCCACAGCAAAGAAACCACCTGCAATACCGATTACTATTATTGCTCTTCTGGGAAGACCCGATTCCGATTTCTTCATTAACCATACCGGAACCTGTTTCATTCTCGCCAGTATGGCAAGCAGGCGGGCCGCGGCAAATATGGTGGCATTGATGGCAGAGGCGGCAGAAAATAGGGCGCCCATGGTGACAATCCAGAGACCCCAGGAACCAAAGGCTGTTTGTCCTGCCAGAGCCAGAGCAACTTCTTTTTTCTCAATCAGCTCGCTCATCGAGGTAAGCATGATCGCACTCATCGAAATCAGAATATAGACAGCGGTGGATGTGACGATTGATGGCAGCATGGCCCGGCGAAGATTTTTATCGGGATTCTCCATATCCTCGGTATCATAGGTCAGCAATTGAAATCCTTCGTAGGCTACAAAAATTATTGCTGCGGCAAGCAGGGCTGAGAGCGGACCTTTGTCAGGCATTACAGCGAGGCGGGCTGTGTCGAAGTGCATCAGACCGAATATTCCAAGTGCGCCGAGAATTAGGAGCTTGCCCCAGACCGTCACGATTTCGGTGAATCCTGACTCCCCGACCCCCTTTAGATTGACCGCCACCACTGCCAGGGTGATAATAATTGCTGCCGACTCTGCCATCATCTCTCCTGTGCCGATGACATTGGCAAGATAGTGGCCAAAGGTATAAGCATAGAGTCCGTTCGTGAAAACATAGCCTACTAGCAGTGCCCAACCCACGTGACCCGCGAGCTTCGCACTACCGGTGGCATTATGTATAAATGCCACACTACCTCCCGGTACCTTCTGCTCTTCATAGAGTCCGGCATAGGAGAGTCCCGATATAAAGGTAAGTATACCTGCTATTAAAAAAGCAAGCGCGGCCCAGGGACCGGATAGTTCTAGAACAAGCCCCAGGACCGAAAAGATACCGCCACCGATCATGCCGCCGACGGCCATCACATATGCTTCCATCAAAGTCAGTTTTGAGTGACTTTTCACTTTGTTCTTTTCTTTTGTCTGGGACGATAAATTGATCGCTCCTTTCATAGTACTCCTCTGCTTCATATAACGCGAGTTATCCTTGATCTCATAGCTCGAATAGACCTGACCAATGCGGGTTTCAGGGAACGAGCATTTCGACCGCGCATCGATTGATTGCTTCGTGCTATCAATTCATTGAGTGCAATTGAGGAACATCGAAAGAAAGGAGAAAGTAAATGGATAGAGAAGAAACTAGAGAAGTTGAGCCTAGGAAGGTATATGTTGAAAAAGTAGACTCTTCGGGAACAGGATGGGCGGTCGCGATGATTGTCATGGTAATGGCTATCGGTTTCGGCTTCCTTTTCTATTCTAATCAGCAAACTGCCAATCAGGTGAAAATAGAGAAAGCTTTCGATGACCTTCGAGATGAAAACAAAGTAGCGGAAGCACCGGAAGAGTCTACGATCAAAGTGGACATCCCCAAAGTAGAGATGCCCGAGGTGAACCTGCCCGATGTCAAAGTTCCCAATGTGCAGGTTAATACAGGTGATTCTGAGCCTGTCCCTTCCGATACCACTGACAATACCGCCCAGGGTGAAGCCGTTCCGGTAGAATAATCTGCAATTTTGTCATTTCAACGTTTTAAAAGAAGGGCACCCTCTTTGAGGGTGCCCTTCTTTCTCTTTACTGGCAGCGATTCACTCTGACTATGCTAGGAAAGTAGAGGATACTTGGAGATTTTATGAGGCATATAAAGGTATGACGAAAGGAGATTTGTTGAAGGCTGCCATAGTGCTCGCCATTATTGTACCGGGTATTTTCATCGCTATCAGGGAAGAGAAAGAGCCAAAAGAGGTAATCAAAGGCGATATTTCATTCTACGGTAATAAACTGGCCGGGGAGCGCACAGCTTCCGGTGAGGTCTTCGATCCCAAAGAACTCACTGCGGCGCATCCTCACCTCCCGATTGGATCGAAAGTCGAGGTTGAGAATATGGAGAACAATAAAAAAGTGACAGTCGAGATCAATGATAGAGGACCTTACGCAGCCGATAGAAAATTGGATGTGTCTAAAAAAGCCGCTGAGAAGCTGAATTTTGTAAAAAAGGGTGAAACCAGGGCAAAAATAACTGTTCTTGAAAAACCGGAGGGCAAGTAGGAATATACTCTTTCATTAGAAGATCTCTGTTTTGCGCTATTATACGGATTGATACTCTTAACTGCATGCGTTCTGGCGAATCTGTTCTAGAATGGAATTTGTAGAGTTCATAAGGAAAACAGTAATCAGTATGGATTTGGATAGACTGGTAGCCTCCGGTCCCGGAGCAAATCCGGATAGAGATCTCCGTAGCAAGTTGCTCGCTTCCATCGTCGAGTCCTCCGAAGATGCCATTATTAGCTTTCTGCTGGATGGGACTGTTATGAGCTGGAACAGAGGTGCCCAGGAACTCTTCGGCTATTCTGTCGAGATGACCATGGGCAAGACTCTCAAACATTTGATCGGACCTGAGATGGAGAATGTGATCGCTTCGCTCGATCGCGGTGCCAGCCATCGTATCCACGAAATTTCTTACATAGATCCCCATGGACACTTGCTTTATCTTTCTTTGCGTGTCTCTCCGATTCTCGATGAAGAGGGCAAAGTCGGTAGTGGTGCTGCTATATTCAGAGACATTACCGCTTTGAAGCAGTATGAAGAGGAGCTGCTTAAGACTTCGCGGCGACTTGAACATTTGAACCAAGAGCTCAAGCAGTTTACCTGGGTGGCTGCCCATGATCTGAGAGAGCCTGTTCGAAATATGGCTACTTATGCCAGGCTGCTCCAGAGCGATTATTATCAAAAGCTCGACGAAGAAGGGCGACAGTTTCTTGACTATATTGCCCGTTCATCGGTGAAAGCGATGGAGCGACTGGACGCTGTTTTGAAGTACAGTGAGCTCGATCAAGAAGAACTTTCGACCAGTGCTGTGGATTTGAATATAATTGTGGCTAAAGTGCTCGAAAATCTTTCGGAGAAAGTGGAGCAAAGCGAAGCCCGGGTAGATGTGAAAAAGCTGCCGGTGGTGAATGCCGATGCCGATCATATGGAAGAGCTTTTCTTTCATCTTTTGGACAATGCTCTCAAGTTTAAAGGAGTGGAGCCTCCCTTGATCGAGATTGACGCTGTCTCAGAAGGTGGCTTCTGGACCGTTTCGGTGACCGACAATGGTATCGGTATAGGTGAAGAGAACGTCAGTCGAGTATTCGAGATGTTTCAACGTTTGAACGGCGATAGTTATCCTGGCGAAGGGCTCGGTCTTGCCATCGCAAAAAAAATAGTCGAACTCCATCGCGGCGGTATTCGTGCAGAAACCTCACCACAAGGAGGCTCCGTCTTTCGATTTATTTTGGAGGAGAGTTCAGTATGAGATCGACTTTTGACTCTAGATTTAATATCATTACCGGTTACTTTCAGGAGAAGTAGAAGTCTATGTTTAAAGCCACCCTCAGAAAAGCCGTTCCTTTATTGCTTGCAGCAATATCTCTTGCTGTCTCATCCGCTGCCATGGCGAAGGATTTCACAATCTACGATCGGCAGATTCAACTGATGAAGGATGTCAATCAGGCTCAGAAAACCAGTGAACTCACAGACAAAGAGGCGCATAAACTGCGGAAGAAGCTCGCTGTGGTGGCTCGCAAAAAGCGCAAGATGCTAAAGAAAGATGACGAGAGCCAGCTGAGCACCGCCAATCGCATTGAGCTCGAGAAAGATCTCAATGATATAAGCGTCGAGATCAAGAAGCTCAGCCTGGAGAAGCGGGTGGAAGCCCAGAAGCAGAAATAAGTCGTTATTTCTAACTAGTGATTGACCAGCCAGTTGTATATGAGGGCGCCGTTCTCTCTGGTTAACTCCGACTCTTCTAAGAGCAGGTGCTCTCCGTCTCCTACCACCACCAGAATCTTTTCGGGACAGGTGATGTCGTTGAAGAGTTCTATGGTCCCTTTTGGTTTGACAAGGCGGTCTTCAAACCCAGCCATCATAAGGACAGGGGTCTTCTCTATGAGGGCGGCGTTGTCTTTGTTGCTTCTCATGAAAGCGTTGAATTGCTTCAATTCTTCCGGAGTAAGGTCCATTTTTATATTCGGGTCGGATTTGAGCTGATTTTGCAAATCTTCATCCGATGTGGCTTTCTCAATCACTTCCGACGAAAGGTCTATCGGTTTGTCTTTGTCTTCTATGTAATGAGCGCCTACAACAATCTTCTCTTTGAGATCGCCGTAGCGCTCTCCTGATGGCACGCAGGAGATGAGACCATCAACCAGATCCGGATAGCGGGATGTGACCGCCAGGGATATGGCTCCGCCCATGGATTCTCCCACTATATAAATTTTGGTGCCCGGTATCTTGCTGCGCAATAGCTTGAGAGCGTTCTCCAGGTCGGTTATACAGGCTTCGAAGTCTACTTCGCTGGTTTCTGGATTGCGACGCCAGCTTCCGAAGCCGCGTACATCGATGGCATAGACAGCTATTCCTCTGGCTGCCATGAAGCGACCGAAGCGTTCGAATGACTTGCTGCTGAATCCAAGACCATGGACACAGAGAAGCACCCGGTGAGGTCTATTTTTGGGAAGCCAGGATTTATAAGGTATATCGAGTCCGGCATGCCAGGGCTTAGCCGCCGGGCTCGTTTTGCGTGGAGCGGGTTTCTTGCGGCTGCTTCTTCTGGCTGCAATCAGAACAGGGTTTTGCTTGGCCAGCTCGGCGGCAACCAGTGGCTGTGCTGTGGTCAGGGTTGATCCCAGAATTGTCGATCCCAGAACAAAAGTGGAAAGTATCTTTTTACGCATAGTCTCCTCGCTGACATCGTGCTGCCGGATTGAATTCGACGAGTATATCCTCTTTACATTCCCTGACATTAACCTCACCTTTCCTCAACATGTGCTACAAAGTAATTACAATGATGCAGGTACTCCAGTAGAGGGAGCTGAGGGATCGGGTCCATTGGGGCAGCACCAATCCTGCAACCAATTCAAAAGCAAAAGAGAATCGACATTTAAACAGTCGCTTCTCTTTTGCTTTTTGACCTTTGTTCTTTTATCGAGTATACGAAGTAACCGATTCGGCATACTTTGAATCTTCACTTTCTTCTTCGGTCATAGGTACATCTTCATAGTCTTCTTTGCCGAGCTTTTCTATAATAAAGCGTCGGTGCCTCCAGGCAAATAACGCTGCGATAGGTGTTCCGACGGCGACTAGAAGTCCCACAGCTATAACCGCCACCAGTATCAATGTACTGGTCAGACTGACCACCTCTTTCAGTTCTTTGAGGTCCTTTTTCAGACTGGTAAGCTGTCCGCTCACATTGCTCACCGGTGACTGGAGATTGACTACGGGTTCATACATTTTATCGAGCTGCTTCTCGACATGTCCCATTCGATCGTTTACCGATTGCATCTGGCCGTTGACTCGGTGCATATGACCGTTCACTCTGCCCATGCCACCACCTATGGTATCCATCTTGGTCTCTACAGTTCCCATATCTTCTCTGAGACCGACCATCGGTTTTTGCAGATTGGCTATCGGGGCTTCCAGTCTCATGATCTGTTTTTCCAGGTGTACTACTCGGTCTTGCATGTCGGTGACCGGCTTGAATACCCAGTGCAGGGGATTGAGATGTTTCCATTGAAAACCTTTCTCCTCTTTGAATTTAGACTGGTCTATATCCACCCCGTCTATTTCATTACTTGCTTTGATCATCTTTTCATCGATCGTGTCACGGTTCTCATTAACTGTCTTCTCGGTCACTTTCGATTTTGAGATCTCGCCTTTATCGTTATCTACTACGATGATCTCTTGTTTTTCCGGGCTTGCTGTCGAGGAATCCTTAGATACCGCCAGAGAAGCGCCGGTGGTGCATGTCAAAAGCACTATCGATAGTGCCAGCGGCATGAGTATTTTTTTTCTAGTGTTCATTTTGCGCTCTCCAATATCATTTTTCTTACATTTATTCGATAGCACGCTTCAGTCGGCGCCTTGCTTTCGCCTATATAAAAGGAACGGTCCAATCGCATCACCCGGGGCATATTGCGCTATCAAATTAGGGCGGACAGATGTAAGAAATTGATTTTAAGAAGACTCGCAGGGCGAGTAGAGGAGGAACAAATGGCATTTCTAGCAAGACTGATTATTTTGGCCCTGGCATTTAATTTTGTATTACCTTCAATACCAGGTATAGAGGTTCATGGCGGATTTGGGGTCTCGCTCGGATTGGCACTTTTGTTCTCTATACTTGGCATGATTGTCAGCTGGGTGGCGGCGGCTTTGACGGCGGTACTTGCGGTAGGAACTCTCGGTATGGGACTGCTCTTGCTGATCCCTCTCTGGGTCCTGGGATTCTGGTTGATTCCTGCCTATGTTCTGATGCTCACCTCTGATGTTATGCCGGCATATCTTTCTGTATCCGGATGGACGCCGGCTGTAATGGGTGGTCTGATCACACTGTTCATCGGCATTTTGACTGACGCCGGTACCGATGAATTGGTTACCGCCTGATTTTGGTTATTTATCAAATTGCAAAGGAGAATATTAGCGATGAAAAAAACAGGATTTGTGTATGCGGGTCTTCTGGCGGCTTTGACATTGTCGCTCGGTAATTCCCAGCCTGCCATGGCCCTGGACTTTGAAGATGTGTTGAGAACGGTTTTAAATACGGTGTCTACCGGAACGCTTCCCTATTCTTCTAGTTCGGTGAAGACCAGTATCGATGATCGACAACTGCGTCTGCGAGAGCAGATCAACGCCGGTGTCGCCACCGGGCAGCTCACCATTGATGAGGCTGCCGATCTGCGCAATCAGCTCATTAATATATCCAGTCGGGAGTCTTCCTACCTGAATGATGGAGTGCTCTCTATTGATGAGACCAGGTATCTTCTCGATGATCTCACAGATTTGTCGAGAAGGCTGGATGTTTATATGACCAACGATAGCACCAATGGCGGCAACGCGGTCAATGATCACGCCCTCTGGTTCCAGCGCTTTGCGGCAAGACCTCTGGCTGACGGCACCCTGCCCAATGCAGCTCTGAGAAAAGCTCATATCGACGCCCAGCAGGCTGAGCTAGGTGCCAGGATAGAACAGGGCGTTCTAGACGGCAAGCTCACCTGGGATGAAGCCGCCAGGCTGCGTAAGGAACTCACCGACAATCAGACCGATGAAGCTCGATATCTGGCCGACGGAAGGCTGAGCTATGATGAAGAGTTGAACCTCAGGAAAGACCTTTTAGCGCTCGATCGAAAAACCAGTCAAGAATTGACTGATAGAAACTACCGAGACTCGCGATTCAGGCATGGTAATCATGGACGGCACCACAGAAGCACCAGTGTCAATACCAGGCAGACATTGCTGAGGCAGCGCATAGACAGTGGTCTTTCTTCCGGCCGGCTCACCGCCCAGGAGGCAGCTAAGCTGTATAAGAAAGAAGACCAGATAAGAGATATGGAAGCTCGGTTGCGAGTCAGCGGCAGCGGACTAAACTGGAGAGAAGAGAGGAATCTTCTCAATCGGCTTGATAATTTGTCTAAACAAATCAATAGAGAACTCTACGATCGTCAGGTCCGATAGATTTATTTGCAGTTTGCAGTCAATAAAAAATCGAAAGAAGCAGGCTGCAATCAGCCTGCTTCTTTCTTCAACGAGGTGCTGGAATCAGCAGCAACCTCTTCCTTTGAGGTATTCTTCCACCTGTTTTTCAGCGAGTTCGCGGCGAATTCCGTAGCGCTCCTGAATTTTTCCGATCAGCTTGTCATTATCTGCTTCGATGGCCAGTAAGTCGTCATCGGTCAGATCTGCCCACTTCTCTTTGATAGCACCTTTAACTTGATTCCAATTACCTTTTAGCTGTAATTTATTCATAAGTTTCTCCTGTGTTTCATGACTTCATTCTTCGTTTAGCACATTGCACTTGGGCCGATGCACTGTCGTTTCGTGTACCATGTATAGAGTCGGGGGATAGATCTTATATGAGCAGGAAGAAACAACTGGCAGGTATGAAGAGCACCTTCGATTCGATGCCGGTGCCTATTCTCTGGGGTGAGAGTCCGGTTGATATGACCTGTTCTAATGAAGCTTTCTCAGTCATTTCAGGTTTGGGTGAAGATGAATTAGGTGGATCTTCCTGGACTGTCTGTCTGAATTCAAGAGTTCGTAAAGGCACTTTGGAGCTATTGACTCTGGCGGAGGCCAATGGTGAAGAGGTGACATTCGAGATCGAAATCAAAAAAGGCAGAAAGCAACGTCACGAATTAATCGCATTTTTAAAACGGTCCACAAGCCAGGAAAATCTGTGGTTTATTCTATTTCAACCCAGGATAACTCAGAGTTCAAGGAACAATCTGGTTGGAAGCCTGATAGATAGTTACAGTGGAAAATTTAGTACGGATCTGTCGGCCGATAAGAGCTCTAGCTCATTGTCCGGTTCTTATCCGGCTTTGTCCCTGGGGGATTCTGGCAAGACCTCATCTCCTTCCAATTACGAGCTTTCCAGAGTGGTTGAGCTTTCTGTCGATGCCATCATCACTTTCTCTCTCAACGGTTTGATCGAGAGCTGGAATGACGGTGCCACAAGTTTATATGGTTTTAGTGCGGAGGAGGCGGTGGGTAGGGACCTGTCTTTGATTGTCCCAATCGAGAGGAAAGATGAAATTGATGAGCTTCTGGTGGCGCTAAAGGAAGACAGGCTTGTGGAAGCTTATGAGACTATTAGACTAACCCGAGACAATAAAGTGGTGCATGTTTCGCTGGTGGTATCACCACTCAAGGATGTAACTGGGCGGGTAATCGCAGGCTTTTCTATTGCAAGGGATATAACCCGCCGTAAGCAAGCGGAGGAGGCGCTCTTGAGTCAGGCTCATCAACTCGCCAAAACGAATGTGGAGCTTGAAAAACTTGCCTGGATGGTTGCCCATGATCTTAAGGAGCCGATTCGCACTATGACCACGTATGCTCATCTGGTGGCAGATGAACTTTCGATTGAGGCAGACTCCGATATTGGTGCCATGCTTGCTTTTATGACTCAGGCAGGATTGAGAGCTACGGATCGAATTCAGGATGTACTGACCTACGGCTCTTTGGGCAAGAAAGATTTTGCCATGGAGATGACAGATATGAATAATCTGGTCCAGAGAGTTCTGGCCGACTTGCAGAGAGTTATCGAGGACAGAGGCGCGAGAATTGAGGTGGAAAAGCTCCCCAAAGCTAGAGTAAATCGTTCTACCATTTCATTGCTATTTCAAAATCTGATTTCGAATGCTATCAAGTTCAGTGAGCCAAACCAGGCTCCTCTGGTCAAGATCGCCTGTAAAAAGCAAGGCCAGGGTTTGATCTTCGAGGTGAGCGACAGCGGCATAGGTATAGGCGAATCGGCGGGAGACAAGGTTTTCGACATGTTCTCCCGCCTTGAACCTAATACCTATCCTGGTACCGGAATAGGGCTGGCTATTTGCAAGAAGGTTGTGGAGCTTCATGGTGGCAGCATCTGGTATGATTCCGGACCCCGAAAAGGCACCACTTTTTATTTCTCAATTGCTCTCGAGCAGTGATATTCATTTACTCTCTCCTAGAGGTCCCTAGGCTGGTAAACCAGCAAGGGGGGATTTGATCAAGATAACATCATCCCCGGGACCGACTAAACCTTCGACTCTTTCAGAGTTATAGGTGTCCGGAATAATTACAGGCACTTCGACTTCTTGCTCGATCCGGCTCTCCATCGATAATAGTTCGCCTGGTTTCAGGTGGATGGACCAGAAGGTTAGAATCATAAATGACGCCAGTATCACAGAGAATGTCGTAAATGTTGAAAAACTCTCTTGCTCGTTATAAATGTGGTTTATCATCGGATGCCTCCTTTCTTGCTCAGTGGCTTTCGGAAAGGCGCTCATAAACTACGGCACGGTCGATGCTATGCATCGCTTCAACTATGCAATATCCGAATGACACCGCCAGTACCAAAAGCAGCACCACGGTAAAACTTTTCATAGAGAAAAAACTTTTGCGTGCCGCTCTATAATCGCGAATAGCTTTTTTGAATTCAAAAATCTTTGCCATGAGTCGGCCTCCTTTGCTGATCAAGTCATAGCATGGTCCGGAGATGACAATGCCCGCCGGTCTGGCTAATTCCGGGAGGGTGTAGACTATAAGGTGCAGGGCGAACGAAGGGTGCATTCATTCGTTTTGTAGACGAAGAATTCATCGGGGTAAAAGAAGTGAGGGACTTGAAAGAATTGCTCTCCTGTGGTATAAAATATACTATTCTCTGAAAGTAATAACGAGCGGTCCAGGCAAGAGAGGAAACTTTGCTCAACCAGAAAGAGGAGGAATTGATGGAGGCGCTATCTAGCTTGATAGCTCAGAAACGTCAGGCAAACAGTTGGTCTGAAGAGGATCTGGCCAGGACTGCCAACTTATCGGCAAGAAGAGTAAGAGCGCTTGAAACAGGCAGAGAAAATTTCAGTCTCGACGTACTGAGTAAATTGGCGAGAGCATTTAATCAATCGGTGTTGGATTTAATAGCTGAAGCAGAGGATTTCAGAAACGGTTGAATTTTGAAAATGGTCGTTGACTATTTCATTCGGACTGCCCTGGCGGTCCTTTTTTATTGTAGAAAAAAATATGCAATGCCTGGATTCCTATTGATCCGTCGGTCGCGAAATGCCAGTAAATATCGGGTCTTTAAATTGTCTGTCTGATACGGTGTTGACTATAGTGTACAAATTGTGGTAAATTGTCTACAGTAGGAATGACGAACGATTCGCTGTTTTGACCAGGATTTCTGAGAGGTAGAGATGATGGATAACAACATGAGAAAGTTTAATCGAGTAGATGCTTATAGTCCTGATTTTGCCGATGTGGTGGCAGGAGCGGCTTATTGTGTTCTTCTTGCAACTGCCCTCGTATTGGCTATCTGAAGCGACTTCTTGCTATTAGAGTATCCGGATAACGAAACGAATGCAGGAGGATTTCATGGATGCATTGAATCTGGTGTTTGACACCATAACTCAAATAGGGATCAGCTTCATCAAGAACATTCCTTTATTTATCATGGGAATTCTTGTAGTTGTATTATTCAACTATTTGGCAGGATTGCTGCAGAATTTGGTCAAAGATTTATCGAATCGCTCGGGGGTAGACTTTACTCTTGGTTCCATCCTCGCCAGTCTGGCCGGCATCATTGTGCGCGTACTCGGTGTTCTTCTGGCGGCTGTCGTAATCATCCCCTCCTTCGAACCCGGTTCATTGATCGCCGGACTTGGTCTCTCTTCGGTGGCAATTGGTTTTGCATTCAAAGATATTCTTCAAAACTTTGTTGCCGGAATTCTCATCCTCTGGAATAAACCATTCACTGTGGGTGATGTTATCGAGACCAGCGGCCATTCCGGCACGGTTACTATGATAAACGTGCGTTCAACCTATATAAAGACTTTCGATGGAAAGCAAGTGATTGTGCCTAATGGCGCAGTCTTCGACAATGATGTCAAAGTCTATAGCGCCTATGCTAATCGCAGAATCGAGATTCCTGTCGGCATCGGCTATGGTGACTCCATCGACGAAGGCAGAGATGCGATTCTCAATGCGGTGAGATCTGTAGACGGGGTTCTTGATGATCCTGAGCCGGCCGCTTATCTTGCAGGAATGGGGGCTTCGTCTCTGGATTTTGAGGTATTTGTCTGGGTGAATCAGAAAGAATCTTCTTTCTTGCAAGTGAAACATGATTGTATAAAAGCAATAAAAGAAGCCCTGGACGAAAAAGGCATAGATATTCCTTATCCGTATCAAGTGTTACAGTTTGAAAATAGTCTACAATTGCAGGCTCGCTCCAGGAAATCTCAGGATGAAGAGAAAGAGCTGGTAGCTCGTAATTAATGACGATAAATACCCGTAAAAGCCAGATCGAATGGCAATTGCCCCGCCGGGGCGCCGATAGAGGCAGGCAGGGCTTTCTTGTTATTTAAAGTATGCAAAATTGTCGATTTCGGTTTGGATTGGGTCCGGTGGGGTCAATTTTGCAGTAACAAAGCTGGTTTGCCAGCAAGAAAGAATACTAAAGTCTACATGCGGTTTGACAAAACGGGCAAAGTGTAGTATATTAAATACAGTGGGTCGGAAGAGCAATCGTTTTGTTTCCCAGTTGGTTAGCCGTAGTCGACCCAGAGACATACAAGTGAATTTGATTTTTTAACAAGCGCTGCCCCTGGTTGTGCGGCGTCGCTCAACAGTGATTTTTTGGAGGTTATATGGATATTTTATCGAGTACTATCGAGTCATCTGAACTTATTGATGACGAACTGGAGCTTGAAGAAGATCTTTCCGTAGAAGAGTTGCTGCAGAACTCCTCTGACGACATCTCGAGAACTTTCAATTCTCCCGGGGGTACCAGCAGTGTCGGCTCGCTTATGCAGTGCGCCGGCAAACTCAGGGCGCTGTCCGCAAGAGAAGAGAAGGAGATTATTAAGTGCGCCCAGGAAGGCGATAAACGTAGTCGTAATTTCATTGTGATGGCAAATCTAAAAATGGTGGCTTCGCTGGCTAGACGTTACAGGAACAGAGGTCTTCCGATGGTGGACCTGATGCAAGAAGGCATAATTGGTCTGCTGAATGCGGTCAACAAATTCGATCTGGATAAAGGAATACGCTTCTCCACCTATGGTGCATGGTGGGTGAGAGAGGCCATGACCAGATCACTGTCTAACAAGTCTAGAACAGTTCGTCTTCCGGTACACCTCAATGAGTTCATGACAAAATTGCGGCGTGTGCGCGCAGAACTTTCTCTCAGTCTCGGTCGTAAACCAACCGAAGAAGAGCTTGCCCTTGCCCTATCCGTCAAAACCGAGAAAGTCCGTAAAGCTTTAAGTTATACCCAGCCTTCCGTATCGCTTGACCAGCCTGTCACCAATGGTGAAGGCGATGAATGTGCTTTGATAGATCTTACTCCTGACGAAGATAGTTCGGCCCCAGATTCTCAGGCTGATGCAGGTTTTGTCCGTAAACAAGTAGAAGACTTGCTTGCCGGGCTCTCCAAGCGTGAGCGGCAGGTGATTCGAATGCGTTTCGGATTTGGCAGCGGCAGAGAGCGCTCCCTGAATGAAGTCAGTAAAGAGCTTGGTTTGACTCGCGATCAGGTAGGCAAAGCGTCATGCAAGGCCATGCGCAAATTGAAAGCCAGGGCTACACACCAGGGACTACAGGCGATTATTGCTTAGTTATACAGATTGGACAGGACGAAGCAGAGGAAAGTTATTTTCCTCCGCTTCGCTTTAAGAATTCGAAGCCTGGCATTAAGACCGACTGTTCATGCTATTCAAGAGACAGGAATGGTATTAGCAAAGAACAGGAAGTCGAGGATTTTATGAAGTTGTGCGGAGAATTGATGAACACCGATATTATTTGTTGCGGCGAGAACGCCAGAATCGATAAGGTCGCCAAGATTATGCGTTTTACCAACGAATCTTACATTCCTATCGTTTCTGACACCCGCAAGAAGTTCGTGGTGGGACATATAACTGAAAGAGACTTGATAGAAAAAGTTCTGAGTGAAGGTCGCCACCCTGTTTATACATTCGTCAAGGATGTGATGGATGGTGAACTGATAACCTGTGGCACCAACGCCCCTGTCGACTTTGTTCTATCTCTAATGAGCAACCATGGTATCACCGATATTCCGGTAGTAGATGACAGCGGCTCATTGCAGGGGGTAATTTCACTTGCTGATATCGCAGATTATTATCAATATGACTCAGGGCTCGAGCTCGAGAGCCAGAGCGCCTGACTGAAACTTTGAAAAGGAGGTGAGAAAAGACAAAATGACTATTAAATCCGGAACACAACTGAAAGCTGGTTCCTTGAACACTGCTCCCAGAGAACTGGAGTGGTTGGCGAAGTCCGAGCATGAGGAGGTACGAAAACGTGTTGCTTCAAACGAGGCATGCAATATAGATACTCTGATGATGCTGGCAGCCGACGCCTCAAAAGAGGTTCGTAGAGCGGTCGCATTGAATCCTTCGGTTAATTGTACCGCCCTGGTGAAGCTATCTTTCGACAGGAGTCCTGATGTGAGATACGCTCTGGCTGAATCAGCCCGAACACCGATTGCAATTCTCAGAAGACTGAAAGCCGAGGATCCCAACCCCTATGTCAGGCAGCGGGCTGTCCAGACTATACAAGGCATCGAAGATTTTTTGATGGAAGCAAGAGAGAGCCATCATGCACTCTGTTTCCAGGACCATCTAGGAATCTAGTCTAAGAGCTGATTTCTCATTCAAAGAGTGACACCAGTTTATAGTGTCACTCTTTGCCTATGTTAGCCGGTGAATTAGATCAACTTGTTGACACCAGAGCTTCTTCTGGTACAAAGACATCTACGGCACCAGGCAAGACGGACACTCTGAGAGGAGTGAATTCGAAAGGATCTCCATCCCTCATCGTCTTCAACTCTCTGCTGTTTCCGTTTCTTTTCTCTTCCAGAGGAAGTTCCTCCAGATCTAGCATTCTGGTCATGGGGGATACTTTTCCTGCTGGAGCGAGAGCCTCAATTTCCACTTCTTTTACTTTCATCACTTTATAAGGGGTATCATCCAGGCTTACACCGGCGATGAACCAGGCACCATATTTTTTGGCTATTCTAAAATAGTCATCTATCTCTTCTGGTTGCATGATGCAAAGGTCTAACATTCCATCTTGAATGCCTGACAGGTCCGCACTCTGACCGATCCCGATTTCTGGTGGATTTGAGACGAAGATAGCCGAGGCTGTGATCTCGAAACTTTCACCATCTGCGGTTATACGAAAACGGTAGGGCCGTTTTCTTAAGGCCGAAAAGAGCGGCTTTACATAAGAGAGCATGCCCTGATGAAACTTTTCGTCTGTGTCAGGTTTTGTTATCGCCGTGGCAAAGGGCCCCAGACCTACATCTATCACAAAAGCAGTGCCATTAGCCATGCCGATATCTACCGTAGCGATTCGTTTCGCTTCTATGACATCGAGGGCGTATTGAATCAAGTTCGCCCGATCTTCTTTCATCAGACCGAGACATTCTGCAAAGATATTTCCTGTCCCGGCTGGAATGATGCCGACTGGAATTCGCCTCATTTGAGTGGACACTTTACCAAGGGTGCGACCTACCGAACCGTCTCCGCCCATCACAAAGACTGCGTCATATTTTGCCAGAGATACTTTCTCTAGCGCTTCGAGTTCGACTCTTTCGACCCTGGCATCCATTATCTTTGCCAGTCGATTTGTGATATTCTCCAACTCTATTCGATAGCTTTCGAATTGCCCCGCGTTTTCACTGTACACAATGCAAACACTTTTCATGATTTTACTCCATCTCTAGCATCGACATATTTTGTTCCAGGTTTTCAGCAAATTTGAAGAGATGCCATTTGAAAGGTCGCAATCGATATTTGTGGAAACCACATGCTTCCATCTCTTTGTATGCATCATGCACAGTCCAGCTCTCCTCTACTATTCGATAGAGAGCGATCATGATTCCTGTCCTGTCTTTCCCGTGCAGGCAGTGTACAAAGATAGGATGCTTTTGTGATTGATCAAGGACACTCAAGAACTGTTTTACGTCTTTCCTTCGTGGTGGATTTGAATAATTCAAAGGTATGGAGATGAAATCCAGACCAAGTTCCCCGCAGTTTCGAGCTTCTTCCTCGACCACTTTTTTCTGCCAGCGAAAAGAGACCACCGTTTTGAATCCTGTCGAGACCAGCTCTTCGAGCGCTGCTCTGTCGGGCTGGCCACCGCGATAGATTCCGGCGGACACTTTTCTAAAGTTTTTCAATTGCGCCATGGTCTCAAGGCTACTCCGATCAAGATGTGGTGCTACTTAGGGCTACCTCTCCTGTATGATCTTCTACTGCTGCTGATGCGGCAACTCGTTGAATAGCTTCGATGCCGTTTTGGGCGGATTGTTTACTTGTATAGCCCTGGGAAGCGGCAATGATCAAGCCGTTTTCTGCCTTTAACCTAAAATAGTATTGTTCATCTGAGCCTATAAAAATTTCGAATTTACCCATTATTACTCCTTCTCGGTCGCTGATTTTGAATCTCTTTTCAGTTGCGACCGACTTTATCTAGATAGCACGAGCTAAAGCAGGTGATGCCGGCAACGACAGAGCCAACCTGAGCTATGAAAGATTTGATAGGTTAAGGAGGAGTTATATGTGGACTGAAGCTGGATCGAGTTCATCAGAAATCAATGGTGCCGGAGTGACCGGCTCGACTGAATTGCCAACATTCGATTGTTTTCTCTGGCCGGTTATCGAGGTGATGAAATCGAGAGTGGGCGAATGGGGGCGTGCTCAGGTGGTGGAGAGCGCAATAGAACATCCTTCTATAGGTTTGTCTCCGGCTGAACTATCAGAGAATGATGAGCAGGAGCTGAGATACCGAGCAGCCAGGGCTTTCGATCTTTTAGTGGTGGCAGAAGTGGTGGAAGAGCGATTCGGAAATCTTTTTGCGCTCGGGGCCGGCGCTCTTGTTCTTACCGAAGAAGAGGCACTTACTATACCCCGTCGAATAAGAACTCTCGACAGTTATTTCCATCGCGGTGAAGATCAATCAAGCGACGAGTCCCTTTTGGGCAGAGAAACCAAGAAGTCAATCGCGCGGAAGACAGTCAAATTTCTACGGGATGAGTCTCTCAACGAGCTTCAGCTAAAAGAGAAGTTGGTGAAAGATTTCG
The DNA here is from genome assembly GCA_020634035.1 of Candidatus Obscuribacterales bacterium. Taxonomy (GTDB): domain Bacteria; phylum Cyanobacteriota; class Vampirovibrionia; order Obscuribacterales; family Obscuribacteraceae; genus RI-106. Next base: position 22,877 of record JACKCM010000011.1, read on the forward strand.
TAGACCGTCGCGGCCTGGGAAAGAATTTGAAAGTTATAAACGCTTATTTAAAGAAGGCCGAGTATGTAAAAATGGTGCTCGAATCGGAGGACGTAGTCTCGTGTAAGGAAGATGGTACCATCGAGCTTTCCGAGGATTCGCAAACGGCTCGAGAAGTCCTTGAAGAACATTATGAACATCCGGCCTGGAACCTCATCACTTCTAGGCTAAGAAGATATTTCTTCCGGGTGCGGACCGCGGCTCGAGATCATATGGGCCGTCGATACGCTGGAAGAGTCGCCTTTGATATCCTCGCTGTTCTATCTATAATAGGATTGTCCTGGCTGGTGGCGGATCGGATAAACCGGCATCGCAAATAGAATCGAGTTTGGTATGTACTTTCAATATGTTGACGAAGCCGGTTGCCCCGGTCCTCTTCTTGAAGGCGATTGCGATATTCAGCCTGTTCTGACATTGGTTGGACTCACTCTTCCTGAGAGAAGTCTGCGTTTTCTTACTGATGAGTTTCTGGATTTGAAGCAACAGTTCTTCCCCTCAGCTTCAAGAAGTCGTCATGCCCTCGACTGGGTCCTTGCGGAGGTGAAAGGCAGCGAAATCAGCCGCACTTTGAGACTTGGCTCTCAGAATGATCGGGAGCATAGCTTGCTTTTTCTTGGTTCGCTACTCAATCTGGTCGAGCAGTACGAGGGAGTAGTCCAGGGTAAAGTCTATATCAAACCACCAGGCGGGGAGTTCGATGGGATAGCAGCATACACTTCAGCCTGCCAGATGCTTTATGGCGTTTTTCAAGAGTATCTCATGGTAAAGGATTCATTTGGTTTGATGGTCATGGATAGCCGTACCCAGAGCCAGAATAAAAGGGTCTCTCACAGCATATTTACTGAAAAGTTCAGGAGTAGTGGAGACAAATATCCGAGAATTCTCGAGATGCCCTTATTCGGTCATTCTGAAAACCATGTCGGTATTCAGATCGCCGACCTCCTGAACTCCGCACTCGTTTACCCGATGGCTTGCATCCGTTTTTGCCAGCCTTCAGTGCAGCATGCTCATGTGGATGTTGCTTTTGAAGAGTTGTGGACTAAATTCGGGGAAAGAATTGAGAATCTTCAGGCTGTGCAGGATGGAATAAGAGTTATCGATGTTGGAGGTGCAGGAGAAAATGTATTACCGTTCACGGGTATAAGTGATGTATGAAAACTCTCTCCGGAATTGCATTGGTGATAGCGCTTGTTAGCGCTTTATTAGGATTCCTATTTCTTCGGGATTCGATATCACCAACTTACTGTAATTTCAGTAGGGAGGCTGTAAAGCTTTACTCACCGGATCGAGCATTTGTTGTTGAAAATATAGTACGTCCTATCGAGACGGGTAACAGGCTTTTCTTGCGAAATGCAATCGATTCAAAGGGCATTCTAATTTGTGTTTATCTACGAAGTGTTGATGTATTGTGGTCGAAAGATAGCAAGGCCTTTGCGGTAAACGATTGGGGCGGCAGCAACTTCGCCGAGGCTTATCTCTATAGAAAGGCTGGAGAGCATTTTGCATTGAGTCCTCTGAATATTAGAGACGCACTTTTATCTTCAGACCTCGATGCTGAAGCAAATAAGCTCATCTCCAACGATGATCATAACTATGTTTTCATTGAAAAATGGGACGGTTCAGATCGTCTTATTGTTCGAGCTACTGGTCATTTTTATGAAGCCCCGAATAATGTGGAATATACCTACCGCTATAGATTCTTTCTGCGGACTGGTAGGTTTGAGCGTTTGTCACGAAGTACGGAAGAGAGTTTATAGCAGTTTGGTCAACTTCAATTCCATTCCATTAATTGGTGTTTTCTGGTATCAAGGTTTTATTGACCTTGGTTATTCGGTGGAGATCTTCTCCAGATCTTTGTTCGCCAGTGAGCCGCGGTCTCTTGCTGCGAAAGCTTTCTTCAATTCGGGTAGAGCTTTTCTTGCTGCCTCCTCTCCTGCTTTGACAGCTTTAGCATAGTCATCCTGCTCCACTGAGAGGACGGAGATACCGCTGACATCTGGTTGAATGACGAGATCGGCCTGTTTTAACAGCTCCTTATCCCTGAGAAAAATGATTATAGAAGAGAGTCTATTGACCAGTTCAGTATAGGACTTAATCTGTTCTTTATCTATTGTCTCGACCTTTTCGTCGACGTTAACTGCGATTATATAATCTGCTCCCATACCTTTGGCGGAGAAGGTCGGTACATTGGATCTGACACCGCCGTCGGTGAAGACATGATCTTCAATAGGGACCGGTTTTAGCAGTGGTGGAAAGCTGGAACTCGCTCTGACCGCTCTTGCGAGTTCGCCATCTTCCAGGCGATAAGCTTTTCCGTCGATCAAATCGACTGCGGTGCAGGCGAATTTGGGAGAAGTCTTTTCGATGAAATCTCGGTCTTCGCCTACTTGCTCTCGAATGAATTTCTCCAGTGCTTTACCAGAATAGAATCCGGGATAGTCTTCTTGACCCCAGAACTTAAAGGCGTGCACCAGTTTCTTAAAGACCTGTATTACCGGTGGAACCGGCTTGAATGCTTTTTTGACCTTGCCGTCCCGTATCAGCAACTCGATTTTTTCGAGAGGCACACCAGCGCAATACATACCACCCACAATGGCACCCATACTATTGCCCACTACTAGATCTGGCTTCAGACCATTCTCCTCCAGCACTTTCAAAACTCCTACGTGAGCAGCTCCCCGTGCACCGCCGCCGCCCAGGGTCAGAGCTATTTTGGGCTTCTTGCTGCCGCCACCAGGTGTCTGGGCCAGGCTCGCTGTTGGTATCGTCAGGCAGAGAAGTAAGCTCAAGATGCCTGTAATCAATAGTTTCGTCAATTTAGTCATTCTGTATACCTGCTTTTGATAAAGTCTTTTCAGGGAATCTTCGCTGCTCGGGAAAACCGCTCTTAAAATGGAGATCGCGTTGGGGGAAAGGAATCTCTATTTTCGCCTCTTGTAACTTTTGAAAAATTAGAAAGTTCAGAGTGCTTTTTAGAACTTTTGGTTTATTGACGTGCGTGGTTGTATAGACTCGCAGTTCGAAATTGAGAGCGCTATCACCGAAGCCGTCGAAGATCACATCGGGAGAGGGCGTATTTAGAACCATTTTGCAGTCTTTCGCAGCTTCCATCAGGCAGGTTTTTACTATTTCCGGATCAGATGAGTAAGCTACTCCCACTGGAACACTCAAGCGCACATCCCTTGAAGAATGGCTCCAGTTAGTGACATTGCCATTGATGAATTCGTTGTTGGGGACAATAATCTCTATATTGTCGTTGGTTCTTATGGTGGCGGCTCTCAGGTTTAGTTTGACTACGTCGCCGAGTACTCCCCCTACTTCTATGCGATCTCCTACTTTGACCGGGCGCTCGAACATGACCACCAGTCCGCTCACCAGGTTGGACACTATGTTCTGAAGACCGAGACCGACACCAAGACCCAGGGCACCAGCAATAACGGTAACCGTGCTCAGGTCAATGCCGGCTGCCTGTAATATGATAACGAAGCCGATGCCTATGAGAGCGTATCTTAGAATCGAAGTTATGGATTGAGCCGTCCCATAATCAAGGCTCGGTCTTTTATTGAGTTTTTCTGCCAGCCAGCGCTGCATCTTTCCGGTGAAATATACCAGAACGTATCCGAGCACGCTCACAAATGTGATCATCCAGAGTGTGATAGGTTGTTCTCCGACAGGAATTAGTGGAGTTCGAAAAAGTGAGCTGGTGAATTCGAATATCTGAGAAGCGGATATATCCACATCCGATGCATCAAGGATGACAGTGCTTCCGAAAAAGATAATCACCGCTTGACTCGCTCTGGTTACTAAAGACACCGTTGTGGGAGGTAGGGCGGACCTCTTCTCCAGGGTGTTTTTTACCTGTGTGCCGAGAAATGTCACTGAAATAGCCAGGAGACTGAACAGTGAAACCAGCGCTAGAATCGACCACACTGTTATAACTGTATTCTGATTAGCAAAAACAGGTTGAGCAAGCCACTGGCTAAGCACCCCCAGATTTTCAGAGAACCAGTTCATATTCACCTCATAGTTCATTTAACCTATACTTCTTGGATAGCACGATGCCAAGGGTTTGATGCTAGGCGGGCTCCTCCGCTTCTTTTGCGGCGCCATATTTACGAAGCATAAAATTATGCGGCTCCAGAGGTAATTTCTGTTTCAGAAGGAATACGAGAAAAGCGGTGAATATGGTGCTGATCAAAATAACCGAATAGGCGACGTTTTGAACGACCTCTCCGTATGGAAAACCATATTGCAGAGTCACCGATGCCAGTACCGCAGAGGCCAGTCCTTTTGGGGCCAGGATGCAGGCGTTGAGAGCATCTTCTTTGGGGGTTTCCTTAGGCAAAGTTGTTTTCACTGCCAGGATTCGGATAAAGTAGATCCACAAGGTCATGATCACGCCAGCCCAGAGCTGTTTGAAATCTTGTAAATGAATGCAGATACCGAGATAGACGAAGAAGAAAGTCTTACAAAGAAATACGAGCTCTCCGATAACAGCTTGGTCTATCCAGTGTAGCCCGGTCGGTCTCGCTGAAGACAGCGCTTTGAACTGGTCCGTTTTCAGCGGTTCTTTGGCTGCAGCAGGATTCAGAAATCTACCGACAGCAAGGAAGACTCTCCCTGCAATACTCTTCTTCAATTTGTCTCCACGATCACCGTCTATGCCGAACAGTCTACCAACAGTAGGAAGTTCCAGATTCCTTATATTTCCCATGGTGATACCGAAACAGAGTGCGGCAATTGGTCCGCTAAAGCCTAGAAGTTGGGTAAAAGAGTAAGCGATGCATACAAAGGCCGGTGTGGTCAAGATTGCATTCTCAAGTTCGTGGAAGAAAGATAAAATATAACTCCAGACGAATCCCAGTAAGACGCCAATGGCCGCAGCCATGATGAAGGATGCTGCGGTGGAGCCTATTAGTTTGCCTGCGTCCAACTGACCAGTGGATGCTATTTCGAGCACCGTCAAGGTGCCGACGATGCAGAGAACGTCGCTGAGTGATGACTCCAGAACCAGTTTGGTTTTAGTCTCTTTCAAGATATCTAGCTTACCGACCAGAGGGATGATAACTGCCGCCGATGTGCCTCCGATGATAAAGCCGAGCAAAATTGATCCTATTAATGGAAGTCCAAGCCAGACTGTTCCAACCAGCATCACCACTAGTATCGTGAAGATAAAGCTGACCAGGGTCAGTCCCGTAGCATCAAAAATAGAGTTCTTCAGATCGGAGAGCTTTAGCTCGAGACCACTATGAAACAGTATCACCACCAGGGCGATGGTGGAGAAAATCGGCCCGATCTCTCCGAAACTATCTTTGCTGACCCAGCCCAAAAGCGGACCGAGGATCAAGCCGATGGTCATCAGAGGTAAGACATCCGGAATGCTGGCTCGATCAAATGCTGCCGCGAATAGATGCGCCAGAAAGACGAGCAAGCCTGTTCCCAAGATAGCCAGAGAGACATCCATTAACTATTTAAACTCCTATTGAGCTGCCTGGGCATTGCATAGCACAGCCCCATGGCACTCGTGCTAACCAGGTACCAGGGAGAATGTGCAGAAAAATGGAAAACAGTAAAAAATGCATTAATTGCAACCAATATTTTGGAACCGATCAGGAGAAGTGTTCGAATTGCAAACTTCCACTGACACCGATTTCAAATGATCTCGCCCAGGGAGAAATGATTGGAGAGAAATACGAGATAGACTCTCTGGTTGGTGATGGTGGCATGAGCAAGGTCTATCGGGCCTCTCACAAGCTGATGAAGCGTGAGGTGGCAATCAAAATGCTCCATGCCGGTCTGGTCGGGCAGACCTCAACCCTGACGCGCTTTAAAAAGGAAGCAGAGGCCTCCAGTCGGTTGAATCACACGAATATCGTCACAACCTTCGATTTTGGTCTGACTCCTGATGGAAGACCTTATCTTGTTATGGATTATTTAGAGGGGCGGAGTTTCTCTGAACTTCTACAAGAGGAGCGCCTGATAGCACCTGAGCGCTGTCTGAAGCTATTTATTCAACTATGTGCTGGTCTCGAACACGCCCATGCAAAGGGTATTGTCCATCGTGATATAAAGCCTTCCAATATCTATCTTGTTCAAGATGAAAAAGGTAATGAAATTGTTAAACTGCTTGATTTCGGCATAGCCAAGCGAGTTTCTGAGTCGAAGCATAACGGTAACGGTAAGGAAGAAAGCAATGAAGAATCCAACGAAGTAACACTGACAGAAGCAGGCACCGTATTCGGTAGTCCTCTTTATATGAGTCCGGAGCAGGTGAGGGGTGAGTCAGTCGACTTTCGCTCAGATATTTATTCTCTTAGCTGTCTTCTCTACCAGAGTCTAACCGGCACTCCGATTTATGATGGTGAGGACGCCATGGACTGTATGTATCAGCATGTCAATGATGAACCGGAACCATTCAACCATCGTTGTTCAACAGCGGATATTCCCGATTCCCTGCAATCTATTGTCTTCAAAGGTCTGGATAAGGATCCTGAAAACAGGATCCAATCCATGGAAGACTATCGCGTTCTACTGGAGGCGGAGTTGCTCAAGTTGGAACAGTCTGAGAACGCCCCTGCGGATTCTGAGAATCCTGACAAACCAGATAATCAGGAGGAGTCTGAAGTTTCTGAGAGTCAGCCACAGGAAGACGAATCGGAGAATTCGACAGTGGAGGATACTCAGACAAAAGTATTTGGAAGATTGTTCGAGAGGATAAAATCTGTCGATCCGCTTTCTTATCTGGTGCCTCTTGGAGTTGTGTTGCTATTAGCTCTGGTGACTCAGTTCACTGATACGAAGCTATACTCAGGAGAAGGTAGTGAGGCAAATAGGCCTACTTTGAAGAAGAAGAAGACGCAAGAGAAGAGAGAAGAGAAAAACGAAAAGATCAAGGACAAAAAAAATAACAGTGCCTCCTCAGATGATGATTCCGATAATGTAGATAAAAGGGGGCCGCTTCAGATTCCTGAACCCCAAAAGTCTTCGACCAAACTTGAAGTCGATGGACTTTTAGAAAAGGGCAAGGCCTCATTCCGGGATGGAGACTATGGAGAGGCTCAGAATAGATTCATAGAGGCTCTGGAGCTGGCTAAAGAAGAAGGAGCCAACTCGCTTCATTATCTTGAATCTGCGTCCTGGATCGGAAAGACTCTACTCAAGAGAAAAAAATATCGTTTGGCTGCCGGATATTTGGAATGGTCCGCAGAAAAATTCGAGACCCGATATGGTACCGGATCTCGATTCGCCAAAGAGGCACGCACTGATCTTGCCGCATGTAGACAGGCTCTAGCTTTGAAAAACTAAGTCTATAGAATAAATGTTAAGAGGGGACTACCGGTTGATTCTCCAGTTCGTCCTTGAGCTTCTCAGCTTTGCGTTTTGAAATTCCCGTTTCAGGTTCTCCGTCATCGGCAACTTCCAGTAATTTATTTAACACCTTGCTGGCCACACCTGCCGAGAATCCGACCATGGTGCCTGTGGCGAAGGCGATCAAAAGCTCAACTTTGTGTTTTACATCGAATACTTTGAACAATTCTTTTTTCATCTCTTCTAACCTTTCCTCTCTTCGTTTAATTGGTCTTCTCTTGCCGAGAGAATGGTATCCACCAGGCTCATCGGATCTATATTGAGCACAGTGGATATACTATGTAGTTCCTCCAGGCTGGGTTCCCTTACTCCCTTTTCTATTGATTGCAGAATGAAGGCCGGTATTCCTGTTCTTACCGAAAGCTGAGGGATTGTGTAGTCCATCGAACATCGTTTTGATCTGATGAGGTTCTTTTCCTTCATTGTGTCTCTCCTACTTCATGGAGCGGATCGGACCGTCGACTTTAGCGGGATGGTCCCGTTCAGCCAGGCGCTCAATAGGTTCTTTTAATGTATATAGCTTTTCGTTCAGTTCATGTCGACTGCGCTCGAAGAGGTCCCTCTTCAAGTACCAGTTCTCTTCGCCAGCATCTTTCATCTCGAAGTATCTTGTTTCTAGATTCTCTTTCAAATTGTTTACTTCTTCAAAAATACTAGATCGAATAATGTTCAAGTTTGCCTCATGGGCGGCTACTCTTGATTTGAGCTGCATAATGTCGATCATGCTGAGCAAGTTGGCAAGCTCGATCTCCATCCTCTCTTCATAAGCTTCTCTGGTCCGTTCGAAATCTGTGTCGAATAAATGAGAATCTGCCGATTTAAACAGACGACTCCAGGAAAACCTAATATTCGCACTATTCTTGATCATGTCCATCGAGAGAACACCAACCATTCTATTCTGCCGATCGACTACCGGCACACACTGAACTCCGTTTTTAAGCATCAGTAGCAGTGCTTCTTCGATAGTCGTCTCTTCACCAGCAATTACTATTGAAGTGTCCATTACCTCTCTCAGGCTGGTCACCGCGGGTACCTTTCCTTCAGCAAAGACACCCATCAGAATTGCTTTACTAGAAACCATCCCTACCAATTTTTTATTGAGTTGATTCTCTACCACAAAGACACCTTCCGGGCTGGATTCATCCGTCTTGATTAGATCGAGTGCTTCGTCCACCGTGCTGTCAGGATAGAGGTAGTGGAAGCCCGTATTCATAAGGCTATTGCACGTATACATACTCTTCTCCTTTTTCCGCTTCTCGCCGAATACACAGGTTGAATAGCATGGTTCCTGTATTCGGTTGCCGGGGAACTGCCAGTCGGTAAGTTAAAGTGGCATCAGGAGCCGTTTCCTGTGCTATGTTCTCTCCAAGGAGGAACTATGCACAGACCAAGAGATAAAAAAAGATTGAAACTATTCAATAGTAGAAGGATGGAATCGTGCCGACGTCGACGAATACGGTGGTCGGGACGTTCCGGTGAGTCTAAGCCCGATACTTTCAAGACCAGGGTGGAAGCTGTCAGCCAGCAGCCAAACCGAGCAACAACAGACTCACAGGAGGTGATATAGAAATGAAAAGCTCAGGTCAACCAAATAACTCATTCGAACTCTTTCACAAGTACAGCGAGCGACTTGCAGAGAAATGGGGGCTAAATTCGGCCAGTGACCCACATCTTCCGGCCATAATTACGTCGGACCCTAATACTCCGCGAAAGTTTCTTGCGCTTTTCGCCCAATCCACAGAAAAAGACATTCTAGAGCGTCTTGCGGCTAATCCTAATACCCCCGATGATGTATTGATGGGTCTTGCCGATCACTATGATTCTGCGGTCAGATTGGCTCTGGCGAATAACAATCGCGCGCCGGATATGGTGATCGAGACACTGGTGGAAGATGATAGTGTCAACGTAAGATTCACGGTGGCATCCAACCCCAATTCATCTAAACGAGCCCTAGAGGCTCTGGAAGATGATAACAATCCCTATGTTGTCAGACGGGCTTCTAAGACTCTTAATCGCATCAAGGCTCTTAAGAAAAAGGAGATTGAAAATTGCGCAGATACGAGTCGCGAAATCGTCAATCAGCAATAATTTTTCTGAAATCAAATGAGTTTTTAAACCAAAAGGAGGTCTGTAACCAGACCTCCTTTTGGTTCTTCTTAATTCGATACTGCGGTCAGTATCTGAGAATCATCGCCACTCGATCATATTTGTCAAGATAGTCTCTGTCGACGAAAACAACCTCTCCGGAAGTGGTTATCGTTCTTCGGATCAATTCCTCTGTACCGTTTATGATATCGATATCTGGGTTTGACTCAGAATCGAGAGAATAGAAATCTCCATACTCCGTTTCTTTGCCGAATATCTCCAGGTCTTTCTCTATTAGAAGAGTCCTCGCTCTTCCCTGACTGGCATGATAGAAACATTCTTTGAAGCCTGAGGCGACCAGATTTTTGTCCTTCGCTTTTTCCAGTCCGGCAAGAGCGCAGTTGTTTCGAGACTTCCTGTAACTCTCCAACGCCGGAGTGACAATTTCAGCCAGGGTTGCCGGATTCGCCCCTTCTAGCGAGCCGTGCAGCTCTTGAACAATATTAGTGGTGTTCTTAGATAGCTTTCTATAGGTATCCGCATTTCGAGCGATGGTGGCCAGTATCACCGGCAATGGCTCTTTCTTCAGTCTTCTTTCTAGATGTTCATCGACTTCTCTGAAGAACTTCATCAAGCGCTCTGCTTCTATGGAGTCCATGTTCGGGACATAGGTACCCGGAGTGGTGGTGGCTTCGCCACCCACTTCTATCTTGCCCTCACCTCCCAACCAACGTCCAGCCGGTTTGCTAGAAACCAATCTTTCTATTGAGGATTCGGCGATAACGTGCTCTACTGGAAAGAACTTTTCGAGTTGGTTTATCTCTCGATTATGTCCCCGATAAAGACTTGCTTTAGATTCACTGAGAACTAAAATGTAATAGTCGATACTTTCGGTCAGGCTATAAATCAGATCTTTTATCAGGAATCTATCATCTACCGACATTCTCTCTTCTACCGGGAAGGGTAGAGTTATACATTCCGAAACCGTATCGCTTACAAAAATGGCCAGACCGGAATCGAATTCATTAGCATCCAGAGCGCTGGTTCTTTGATCGAGCTTTTTCTGGATTTCTCGACTGGCGCTGTCATTGGATTTCAATAAGCGCTTCTTTGCCTCTGATGTAAGGTTGTTCAGTCGGATCTCATTTTCGGATCGTCTATCCGGCATTCTGGTTGTGGGAAGGATGATGGAGACACAAAGGTCGTCTTCCACTCCAACTAATTTTTCTAGTGTGCCTTTGTTCATTCGAACCTCCGTTTTGCGAGTTCCGAGATCTTCATAGCTCGATTGTTGATTTCCTATGCTATGAATAGATTATGTCTAACATTTATATAGCTGCAAAAATTGATATGTCGGAAGAGCCTCTTCCCGTCCCGGGTCCGCCTGTGCCGCCGAAACCTAATCCGAAGCCTGTTCCGAAACCCAATCCGAAACCAAAACCGAAACCGAGTCTATACTTTAGAAAGGTCTAGAATTATTGAGGTCATTAGTTTCAGTCTCTGAAAATAGGCTATCGATTCTTTCTCGCCTACCCGTGCCAGGACTTTATCAAGGATTCCATAAAGGTCTATGACAAGATCTGTGAAGCGTGTTTTCATTCCGGCCTTTTCATAATACCGGTCGAGCATTGGTAGATCTCCTTCCATTTGGCAAAAGATCTCGATCAGATTACAGGCATGCGTGTCTATGGCTGTCAGATCACAGTTCTCTATCTGCTCGCCTGTGAAGTTCTCTCTTTCTTTGAGATGTTCATTCAGCAACGCCAATAGAAATGCAATTCTCGATTCGTCTTCTTCGTTTGTTTGCATCTTGTCCAAGAGTATTTGTACTGAACAGTAGATTCCTTGAATTATATAACAAACTCGACCGGGTCTCGATACTGTCGGCACCGGGGCCGTGACTTCTATAGAAGACCGGATAGCTGAGTTCAGCCAGATCACAGTCCGCTTCGGCCAGTTGATCAAGGCAGGTCAGGGCAACCACAGGTTTGACCGGTAGATTGTCCGTTCTTTTGCTCAGATCCTGCTTGATCGAGTTTTCTAAAGTCGCCGAATCGAGCGGTCCATAGCGCAGCTTGCCCTGAAAGGGGTTTTCTACGTTCGTTCTATCCTTACCCAGTCCACAGAATGACGGGGGCAACTCTCCTTCTTTTGCCAGGGGACCGGCACCATGGCGAGTGAGATAGGTCCTTGTCACATAGATAATCTCGATACTTTCAATTTGTTCATGATCATTTGCTTTTCTTGCGATCAGTTCGAGTGCGTTGGCGCATCCGGTACGGGAGCGGGTCAAGTGAGGAAAGAGATCCATTCTGTCTTCACCAAGAAGAAGACCCTGGGCCCCTTCGAAAATCTCTATATCATATCGCCCCGGATCATCTGCACTCGTTACCGATGCCTTCTCGAGCATCGTCTTTTGTGCCTCTAGAAAAGCAGTGTTCAGGTTCTCAAACGATGCACCGGTTAGTTCAGTCTGAAGATAGTCAGGACTGAGAGCAAGTTCGGATAGACGTAGAGGGAGCCATTCTCTTTCTATCAGGGCGAGTTTTTCTTCGAGCTTTTGAAAATCGAGAAGATCACTTACCCTTGTGGCAAAGCGTGGAGAGGCAGAAGATCTTGTTACCGTTTCATTGATGCCTATTCCACAGCTGCCGTGTTTTCGATCTCCTCTTTTTCGCTCCAGGCTCTGATTAATCAACATATCGAGAGGCGTCGATACCAGAGCGTTCTCGCTTATGGATATTTTGGGATCGATGCCTTTATCCGACAACTCTTTTAGCTCTTTCACAAATAAAAGCGGATTGACAATGAAGTAATCGCTCAGAAAAGATGGAGCACCGGCCAGGGTGCCTGCTCCGAAGTGGCTGAACACATGTCTTTTCGAAGTTTTGCAATCAACCACGGTGTGGCCCGCCTGGGCGCCACCATTAAATCTAGTCACCAGGCAGTTGCCTGCAAACTTTCGGCTCAGGTAGTCTGTGATAAGACCTTTGCCCTCGTCACCATAATTGGCTCCTATTACTATATATGCTCTTTTCATGACCGGTGCTCCTTAGAATCTTGGTCTTCTCTCTTTCGATCTCAGCGGAACCAGGTTATGCCACCAGCTGCCGGTTTCCTGCCGGCATAGGGAAGCAGAGCTCTTTTTATGGTGAGCGCGGTGCTGCTCGACCAGCCCCGGACAGCACTGTCCAGATCAGAGCCTTCCGCCACCGAGATGGTGGAGACTATGAGTTCGGCGAGGTCTTTATGATCTGCCAGTCCAATCGCTTTCTGTCCCAGTAGATCGCGCCAGGCCGCTCTTGCTTTTTCGCCGCTGTGTCTGAAATAACTGCCTTCTTCGATCATGATGTGATAGATATCCCAGTCTCTTCCGGTAAGCTCAAGAAGCTCTCTGGTGCTCATGTCTTTTTGCAGTCCAGAGCTTGAACCCAGAAACTTTTTCACATGGTCTTTTTTGAGAACCGGTGGCGGTGGCTCATCTCCTACTGTGAATAGATAGCCGCGTTTACCTCTCTTTTTTATGGCATCACAGCGAGTGCGAGTAGCTGCGAAATACCAGGGGAGATTGTAACTTTCATAAGCGTTTCCACCACCGCCTCCTTCGATGAAGAATTTGCTCAGTTGAGAAGCCAGTCGAATATCGCTTTCGAACTGGGTTACCTGCAATGGTGCCCGGTCACACCAGGCGTCACCCACCGCCATCAGCATAATGTGAGGATCCGAAACAGGTTCTCTGTTATAGATCTCTTCAATTAAAACTCCCAGGCCTTTTCTAATTAATACTTCGGCTAGAAATCCCATCGATCCGGTCTGATCGACCGCCACTATAATCGGTGTCGATTTCGGATTGGCCTCAGAGTCACAGGATTCTCTTATTTTTATGTATCGAGGATCCAGATCTCTTTCGAGGTTGTGCTTAAAAATCTCGGATCTCGACTTGTGGCTGGTTTTGTCTACATAGCGTGCCCAGTCTTCCGGGCACCATCTTGTCGTACCCATGGTGTATATCCTCCTTTTACTTTCCGTAGAGACTTGCTTTGTCCATTTTTAACTCGACGAACTTAGATTCGCCGAACACTGATTCCAGTACTTCGTATTTCCATTTTTGATATTCTTCTAGCGCCGAATCGGCTGTCTTTGCGCTGAGCGCTGGTCTCAGAGCGGTATCGCCTTCTTCTAAGAGCTTCAGCCCAAGCGCTTTGATAAGGGCTAGATCCGCTGCATGAGCGGCTCTGCCACTTTCGATTATGGATATCGGAATTATTTCGAGGCTAGAGTCAGGCAGGGCTTTCAGCGAGTCTCCTGCTTTGCAGGAGTACCACCAGCCGCCCAGAAGCATGACACTGTGTCTGAGAGGAGAAATAAACACCGTTTCTGCATTGATGGCGTTATGGGTGATACCGGCGAATTCTAGAAAACAGACCAGATTGTAGAGGCTGTTCAGCACCCAGGCGACATGCTCCTTTTCTAGTTTGCCTGCGTCTTTGAGCAAGAACTGGTCGGGGGTTTTTCTGATAACCAGATATTCATGATGCCGACTGCGGAAGCTCTCTAAAATCTCCGGCAGATATCTGGATATCTCTATCGCCATCTCTTTGTCGGCAAAGCCAAAGGATAGAGAATAGATTGTTTTTCTGGCTTCTGAGAGTAGTTCTTCGAATTCCAGACCTATTTCAAAGGTGATTGAATGGTCGTCGATGTACAAATTGCCCAGCTCCACCGGGAGGCGACGGTAGTGGAAGATCTCTTTTATGCTGCCGTCTTCCAGTCGCACTTTTTTACGACCCGGTTCTTCTGCTTCGGCTTTCTCGACCGGCTCTACCCAGGTGCCATCAAGACTCTTGAGCTTCGCTTCTCGATAGAGAGCCAGAAGCCGTTCTAGGACCGCTCTTGCCATGGGATGCTCGCTTCTGTCGGGGTGCCAGATTTTGACCAGTTGGCGATACTCTTCTCTTGCCATCTTGGGCTCGCGAGAATAAAGAGCTTCGGGCTCGGTTAGTTCTATTAGCTTTTCGGCTTTGAGCATTTTGAGGTCGCGCATGGTAATCCCTTCCGGCAGAAAGCGTAGATATTACGATAACTATCGTAGAATGCAAATTGGCCCCCTGTCAAGACCCGTTTGATAGGGTCCCTTATCATCAAATGGTGTAAACGCTCAGCCGGCTTAAAAAGCGTAAAAAAGACGCGAACTATTAAATTTTCCGGACGATAACTGAGCCCGCAAGAGCTAGATGTTTCTTACTTATGGCAAATCAGCTATAGTTCAGTGGGCTTTCCCCGGAAAGCACGATAAGTGTTAGAAATTCGATTCGAGGGCTCGCATGAATTATTCCTGGGCAATTGATCAGAGGAAGTGTATCGGCTGTCATGCATGTACCACTGCCTGCAAGTCCGAGAACGAGGTTCCCCTCTCGGTGGATCGGACCTTTGTCAAGTATGTGGAGAAAGGCACTTTCCCCAATGCCCAGAGACATTTCGGTGTCCTGCGCTGCAACCATTGCGCCAAACCACCCTGTGTCGATATCTGTCCGGTTACGGCTATGTTCAAGCGAGAGGACGGAATAGTCGAGTTCAACAGTGATGCCTGTATCGGATGCAAAGCCTGTATTGCCGCCTGTCCTTACGACGCCATATATATTGATCCCGAAGCTGGTACCGCCGCCAAGTGTAATTTTTGTACCCATCGACTCGATGTCGGCTTAGAACCTGCCTGTGTGGTGGTCTGCCCGGAAGAAGCCCTCATATTTGGTGACCTCGATGACCCGGATTCAAAAATTTCTCAACTTGTGGGCAGAGAGAAGACCCAGGTCAGAAAGCCTGAAAAGAATACCGAGCCCAAGTGTTTTTATATAGGAGCCGATGAGGCTGTCCTCAATCCTGATTTGCAGAGCCATGATCCTTCCGGTATGTACATGTGGTCCAATCAGAAAGAGCACGATCATGGCCCTGTTCTGGATAACAATCTGTCTCTGGCAAGTGCCCTTGATCGTGTCACCGGCTCCAAGGTCGCTTATGATGTGCCCCATCGTGCCCCCTGGGGAAGCGATGTCTCCTGTTATCTCTGGACCAAGAGCATTGCTTCCGGTGTCTTTATGGTGGCATGGTTTCTGTTTGGCCTTCATCACTATGGCCTGGTCAATTTCAAGAGCCACTTCGATGCCTTTTATTTTCTGGGTGTACCCCTGGTCTCTTCCAGTCCGCACTGGTTATTGTGGTTCGGACCTCTCACCGGGCTTGTTTTTCTCGGGTTGACCGGTGTCTTTCTTATCAAAGATCTCGATAGACCCGAGCGCTTCTTCACTATTTTGACCAGACCACAGTGGAAGTCCTGGCTTGCCATCGGGGCATATATCATACTTTTCTACTCTATTGCCCTGGTGCTCGATCTGATTCTGTTTTTCTCCGATATGCCGGTACTCTTAGAGCTGATGCTCAATCTCAGTCTGCCTCTTGCGATTATGACCGCTATTTATACTGCCTATCTTTTTGCCCAGGCCAAAGGGCGTGACCTCTGGCAGAATCCTTTGCTTCCGGTCAGTCTCTTTTTGCAGGCAGTGATTGCAGGCTCTTCAGTTTTGATGCTGGCAGCTCCTTTTTTCTCCGGCTCGCCGGTGGTGCTTACTTTGCTTGCCTTTATCCTGACTGTGGCAATCTTCTCAAAACTGTCAATGGTCTTGCTTGGAGAGGTAATGGTAGAGCACTCTTCAAAGGCTCAAAGCCGGGCAGTGAATATCATGGTTTACGGCACATACAAACAACTGTTCTGGGGCGGGTTTGTCTTTGCCGGCAGTATCACACCGGTGGTGATGCTATCGCTTTCTCTCAGTCATTCGCTCTTTCAGTTCGAGCTTGTCTATCCTGTGGCTGCGCTGCTCAGCTTAATAGGCTTGTTCGCTTACGAGCATTGTTTTGTCATGGCCGGACAATCTGTTCGTCTGAGTTAGTTGAATTATAGAATTTTTGAATTATTGGAGAATTTCAAATGGAAAGCCGCCTGTCTTCTAAGCCTAAAGGAAAACGCACCTGGCTCCATGCCCTGATCAATAGCTTCGGTCTCAAGATAGAGCGTGAGCTCACTAAAACTTCATCGGAAGTCAGGGAAGTTCCCAAGACTCTCTCTCATTTCCCTCCCAAAGACAAATGGGACAACTGGCAAGAATGGGACCCCCGGGCCTGGCCAAGAAGAGTTGCGAAGAATTACACCATTGTCCCCACGGTCTGCTTCAACTGTGAGTCTGCCTGCGGTCTGCTCGCTTATGTGGACAAAGAGGATATGTCCATTCGCAAATTCGAAGGCAATCCCGAACATCCCGGCTCGAGGGGGCGCAATTGTGCCAAAGGCCCTGCCACCATAAACCAGGTCCAGGACCCCGAACGCATTCTTCATCCGATGAAAAGAGTAGGCAAACGTGGTGGCGGCCAGTGGGAGAAAACCAGCTGGGAAGAGGTTCTCGATTTACTTGGGACCAGAATAAGATCCGCCATCTTAGAAAAGCGCCATCGCGAGATCATGTACCACGTGGGTCGCCCGGGAGAGGACGTATTCACCGAAAGGGTGCTTGCCGCCTGGGGGGTCGATGGTCATAACAGCCATACCAATATTTGTTCATCAGGAGCCCGGGCCGGCTATGCATTCTGGATGGGTATAGACCGCCCCAGTCCAGACTATAGCAACGCTCGTTTTATTCTTCTTATCAGTGCTCATCTTGAATCCGGTCATTACTTCAACCCCCATGCCCAGCGCATAATGGAAGCTAAAATGAAAGGAGCGAAGGTGGCTGTTTTCGATCCGCGTTTATCTAATACTGCTTCCCATGCCGACTATTGGGTACCCTGTTACCCTGGTACCGAGGCGGCTTTATTGCTTGCCATCGCACGAGAGCTGATTGTCTCCCGGCGCTTCAATCAAGAATTTGTCCGGCGCTGGGTGAACTGGCAGGATTATCTGAAGAGCACCGGTGCCGAAAACCCTGATGACTTCGAGCAGTTTGTCAAAGCTCTTGAAGAGACCTACAAAGAATATACTCCGGAATATGCCGAAAAAGTTTCCGGAGTCAGTGCCGGCATCGTGCTGAAGCTGGCAGACGAAATAGCCCGGGCCGGAACGGCTTTTGCTTCTCATACCTGGCGCGCCTCTTCTGCAGGCAATCTCGGTGGCTGGCAAACAGCCCGTTGTCTGTTCTTTCTCAATGTCCTCACCGGTGCCGTAGCCACTCCGGGCGGTACTGCACCGAATTCCTGGAACAAGTTCGTTCCCAAGCCTTTCAGTCTGCCTGCACATCCACAGTACTGGAACGAGATTACCTGGCCAGGTGAGTTTCCACTTGCATTTTTCGAAATGAGTTTCCTTCTTCCCCATCTGCTCAAAGAAGGCAGGGGCAAGCTCGATACTTATTTTACGCGGGTATACAACCCGGTCTGGACGAATCCGGATGGTATGTCCTGGATCGAGATGCTGACCGACGAGGATAAAGTCGGTCTTCATTGCGCGCTCACACCGACCTGGAGCGAGACTGCCTGGTTCGCCGATTATGTATTGCCCATGGGGCTCGGTCCGGAGCGACATGATCTGCACAGCTACGAAACCCAGGCTGGTTCCTGGCTCGGATTCAGGCAGCCGGTTCTGAAAGTGGCAAAAGAGCGTATGGACGGAGGGGAAGCCACCGCTACCACCCTCGATACCAATCCCGGCGAGGTCTGGGAAGAGAACCAGTTCTGGATAGAGTTGAGCTGGCGTATAGACCCGGATGGCTCTCTGGGTATACGGCAACACTTCGAGTCTCCTTACAGACCCGGTGAGAAAGTCACTGTCGATGAATACTATCGCTGGATTTTCGAAAACAGTGTCCCCGGACTGCCAGAGAAAGCCGAGGCTGAGGGTCTGGGCGCCCTCGAGTATATGCGTCGCAATGGGGCTTTCGAAGTTCAGGCATCGGTCTATGAGAATCATGAACAGGAACTTCCGGAAGAGGAGATGCAAGACGCTGTTGTCGACAAGATGTCCGGTGTGGTCTATCGAGACAAGAGCAATATAAAGAAAGTAAATATCGTACCGCTCCCTAATCCTGTCGATGAAGCAGGACGACATCAGGTAGGAGTGGTTATCGACGGGGTGCCTCGTCGGGGCTTCCCCACTCCTTCGGGTAAACTCGAATTCTTTTCGCAAACTTTATCCGAATGGGGATTCTCTGATTATGCGCTGCCCTGCTATATCGACAGCCATGTCAGCAAAGAAGAAATTGAGAAACTGGAGAAAAAAGAGCCTGATGGGGAGAGCCTTTGCCTGGTTCCCACATTTCGCCTGCCGGTCCATATTCATACCAGATCGAACAATTCTAAATGGCTTTCTGAAATAGCCCATTCTAATCCTTTGTGGATCAATCCGCTCGATGCCGTTCGCGTCAAGGTCAAAACAGGAGACCTCGTTCGAATCGCCACCGAGATAGGCTACTTCATCACTCGCGCCTGGGTTACCGAGTCTATTGCACCGTCGGTGGTAGCGTGCTCGCACCATATGGGACGCTGGAGACTGGCCCAGAGCGAAAGCACTGATCGCTGGCTCTCTTCAGTCGTCGACCTCGATCAAAAAGGTGATGGACAGTATCTGATGCGTCAGAAGAAGGGGGTCTCGCCTTTTAGCTCGAGTGATCCCGATAGCATGAATATCTGGTGGAACGATGCCGGTGTGCACCAGAACATGACTTTTCCTGTCCAGCCGGATCCGGTTTCGGGCATGCATTGCTGGCACCAGCGGGTGGTGGTGAGCAAAGCGGCAGCCGATGATCACTATGGTGATATTTTTGTCGATACCAACAAATCTCACCAGGTCTTCAAGCGCTGGATGGAAGAATGTCGACCCGGACCGGGACCTGGTGGAATGCGCCGCCCATGGTGGCTTCTGCGTCCTCTCAGACCCAGTCCTGACGCGTACAGATATTCGGATTGATCTGCTACAATGTCAAGGTCGTTTTCGGGATCCGAGTCTAGTCCCTCACCCCAGGTCTTTGCAGGTCCTCTCTATGAACCATGATAATGATGATGTCACCAGGAAGAGTCAGCATCTGAATGCAGGCGAGCCCGCGTCATCTCATTCGGAAGCAGGTGCGCCGACCAATACCCCTCAGGTTCATCTAAGCGACCTGTCCGAAGGGGCGATTATTGCCGATAAATATCGAATAATCACCGCCATAGGCAAAGGCGGAATGAGTACGGTGTTCAAAGTAGAACACGTTCAACTGGGAACGACTCTCGCTCTAAAGGTGCTGGACAAGACCCTGTGGCAGGATCCAGAGGCTGTGCAGCGCTTCAAGCTCGAAGCCCAGACTATTGGATTGCTTGCCCACCCCTGTTTGACCACCTATCGTGATTTCGGTGTCAGCTCCGGCGGTCAGCCGTATCTGGTCATGGACTATGTCGATGGCTATGATCTTGATGAGTTTCTCACCAACGAGGGTCTATATACTCTGCCCGAGGCCGTATCTTTGTTGGAAAAGGTCTGTGACGGTCTTTCTCTTGCCCATAGCAAGGGCATCATTCACCGGGATCTAAAGCCGAGCAATATCATGTTCGATACCGGCGACAACAACCAGGTCAAGATTGTCGACTTCGGGGTGGCAAAAATAGTAACCGAAGATGCCAACCAGATGCAGTCCCTCACCCGCACAGGAGAGGTTTTCGGAAGCCCTC
>JACKCM010000012.1 GCA_020634035.1 Candidatus Obscuribacterales bacterium
TCCTCATCCCCGGATGACACACCTGCAGGTGACTGAGATAACACTTTCGTGGCTGCAAAATTAGTTTCTTCAGGGGATTCGAATCTCGCGGATCTTCGATACGTTAGGAGTATGGTCGGATCGCGGACAGGAGATTGTATGATGGACAAAGATAAGCTTGAGAAGCTGTTCAAAAACGTTTGCCTGTTTTTCAGGACGTACTTTCAAGACATCAGGGAGGTCGAAGCCAAGAAAGCAAATCTTGATAGTGCCCGAATCACCTCTACGAAGCTTCAGGCACTCAGGGTGAACCACGAACAGAAACGATCTCACAAGCCACAACCACCCAAACCGGTACCTGATTGCTCGGTAAATAAACTGGGAACAGGTTCCGAAAACAGGAAGAAAAAACGAGAGACCGCCTGGGCTCAGTTGAGTCACACTCGTCTAAAAGCTCTATCTAACTATGAAGGGTGACTCGTCTTCTTGATTTCAACCTCCGGTCCCCGGCCATGATCTGTAATTGCCTCGACTGATCGAATTAGAATTCGGATTCGAATTAGAATTCGGATTCAGACTGGTGTACTCTTAGAAAACCGCTCAGTTTTTTCTATAATGGGTGCTCACCAGTCAGGTCAGTCGAGGCTTTTTATGAACTATGGCAGGGTCGGATTACTTATTCTTACTTTCTTATTTTTCAACGGAGGCTCCATCGAAGCCCTGGAGATGCCAGTGCTAGGTCGCTCTACCGGCGGTGCTGTTCCGGATCTCGGGCTATCTGCGTCAAAGCTGAGCTGGTCTGTTATCGAACGAGAAGTTGCCGATTGTATATTAAATGAAGGGCTCTCAAAGTGCATTGACAGTCTTACTTCCGATCCAGAGGCTACTGACGCTGCTGAACTATTGAGACGGTTCGAGTTCTATAGACGGGCCGGGGCGAATGACAAATTGAAAGTTGTCATTGAAGAGCTCAGAAATTGTGATCAGGACCTTGATCAGGATCTACTTTCTAATATGGCGGCGGTTCTGATCGAGCGACAAAGTTGGTGCTCCGTAGACCACTTCTTGAGGATATTCCCTCAGGCTGCGCCCGAAAATGCTCATGACTTAGTATTACATCAGATTGAAAGTCTCTCTGGTAAAACCTCTTCGCATCAGGAACGCGCTGAATTAGATAAATGGTTCGATCAATTATCCGGTCT
This sequence comes from Candidatus Obscuribacterales bacterium, assembly GCA_020634035.1. GTDB lineage: Bacteria > Cyanobacteriota > Vampirovibrionia > Obscuribacterales > Obscuribacteraceae > RI-106. The sequence continues at coordinate 1,182 of JACKCM010000012.1, forward strand.
TGATCAGTCAAAGCCTTCTTTGATTTGGCTGAGAGAATATCTGCAGTTTTTGGAGGAGAAACAGCCAGAATCTGTCGATACTGTAATGACTAAACTGGCTGACATTGTTCGAGATAATCCGGACAATTTTGAGTATGCCTCCGTTTATGTTTCAGTCTTATCCGAATTTCAGCCTAAGGAGAAGGAGAAGCAAAAGCAAAAGCAAAAGCTATCCTGGATGGTGGAGAAGCTGAATTTGCCCGGTGTCTATCAGAACTATAAGTTTGGGGAGTTGCTTACTCCGGTATCGGCCGCGGAGGCAGTAAAATTTTATCGAAAGGCACTGACCATGACCCTGAATGCTCAGGACCTGAAAGTCATGGATAAATACCTTCGCAGTTTTGCTTCTGTCTATTTACCCGAGACAGTCAGGGAAAGGGCGGAAGAAGAGCTCAGGCTCTGGGCCAGAGCCGGGCTTGCCCGGGCTCTCAAAGAGTCGGGCGATGTCAGAGGAGCCTACAAAGAGCTGGTATCACTATCCAAAGTGAATAAGGTCGGTATGCCGGTCTATGCCCTGACCGAACTGGCTGGGCAAGTGCAGTCATCCCTAGGGGATAGGTCCGAGAGAGCGCTTGAAAAGCAAGTGCTTGAATCTGAGCGTGCCTGCGGTCACTCTTTCTCTTATTGGCTTTCCAGGGCCAACTTTTTTGAAGGAGAGGGTAATCGAGAGATGGTAGAAAAGGCCTATGCCCGGGCGATGGCTTTGACTGATTTAGGCGGCTCCACCAGAGTCATCTATAGCAGAGTTTCGGTGGTATCGGCTTATAGCAAGTTTCTCAAAAGAAGCAGATCTGGGCAAGCGGCGCTTGCTTTTCTCTGGAAAGAGTTCGATGCCAGCAAGAACATCCGATACCGGGGACGGTTGCTTGATTTGATCTTCTCCTATCCTGAACAAGTCGATCCTTCTTACAGACCTGCTTCAGATCAAAGGCTCTTCGAGTATCTGGAGAGTAGCAGTGCCTGGAAGAAAACAGAAAAGGTACTGGTGGAGAAGATTCTCAAGGATGCTTCTTCCTCTGAGGTTTTGATGGAGACTATCGTCAACCGCCTTGGCAAGCTGGCAAAGGGCTCCAGTTCAGAATCGCCAGATTATTCAAGGACCGCGTCCAGTATCGATTTAAATAAAGCAATTATTCTGGGGGATGCATTTATCAGGTTCAAACGAGGAAAAGAGGCAATTTCGTTGTTAGAGGCTGTTGAAACCGCAGAAGAAAACAAACATCAGTCGAAAGAGATAGATCGTTTGCGTTTCGAAGCCTGTCTTTCTATCGACGACTGGCGTCGGGCTAAGGAGCTATGGAAGGACGCTGCGGTAGACATGGCGCCGCTGTCTCTTTCGAGCTGGGCCGGTCGCATTGCCCTTGGTGCGGCGCGGAGCGGTGATAAAAATGATTCTATGAGTCTTTGGCGATTTAAAGATGAAATAGACAAGACCGATCTGTCTACCTTGAAAGCACTGGCGCACCATGGTCTGAAGTCTGAGCTGGAAGAATATTACCGACTGGATAGTATCAAGAATTCGGACCTTGAACCGGACTATATAAAGTCGGCGCGGATGATACTGACTTTGAGTCAGTCGAACTGATTTTAAAAATCAAGTTCTCGATATCTGAGCTTTGAATCCCTGGGCTTCCAGTTCGCTTTGCAGTTTACTGGCGCTGAAATATCGATCATCGGGATTTTTTGCAAGCATTTTTTTTAAGATCGGAATCAGCCTCGGGTCTTTGACCTCGGTTTCTACAGGAGGCTCTCGAGAGATATGGGCTCGCACCAGATCGATCAGTCCCTGCTCGCGAAACGGAGGAAGACCTGTGAGCATCATATAGAAGACGCAACCCAGTGAATAGATATCGGAGCGATGGTCGAGCTCTTTTCTCATGCACTGCTCGGGGCTCATAAAAGTTGGAGTACCATATACGGTGTTTTCCATACTGAGATTGCTGTCGGTGTCATAGAGGCTTTTGGCCATGCCGAAATCGATCAATTTAACCGTTCCACCGTCGATCATTATGTTTTGAGGTGAAATGTCTCGATGGATGATTCCTGTTCTATGGGCGTGAATGAGCGCTGCACATAGTTGCAAAACTATGGCTGCTGCCAGCTCCTCATCAAGTTTGCCACCGGCTGCTTTGACCAGGTCCGTCACCCTTTTGCCGGAGATAAACTCGGTCACTATGAAAGGGAAGCCCTCTTCACTGATCCAATAGTCTTGCATGGTGCAAATGTTCACATGGCTGAGTTCAGCAGCCAGCTTTGCTTCTCTTTTGAACCGAAGGAACATATTCTCGTTGTCCTTCAGCTTTAAAAACATCACTTTGATCGCTACCGGTTTATCGAGCAGCAGATGGCGTGCTTTGTAGACCGAGGTATGTCTGGAATCTTTTATGGTCTCTTCGATTTTGTACCTTCCACCAATAACCTGACCGCTCAACCCTTTAGTGCTGCCAGAGAATTCATTACCGCCTTCTGTATGGCCGGATGCGGAATTAGACTCTGATTCGGGCTCTTGTCCCGGGTTGTTGATGGAATTTGAAGTCATCTTCTTATAGTACATAAAGTTCTTGTGTACATAAAGAGATTTGACTTCTGCTTTATAAGAGTCACTCTTAAGCGCCGATAAAGCTGCCCCGGGGCTTTCTTGTGCGCTTACCGGACGGTGACATATAATACTGGGTCTAGTCCGGGCGCGGGCGGAGAGTCAGTGCAAGATCAGAACCCAAAAATCGGTGGCAGATACATCCGGCTTGATCAAATCGGCCAGGGCGCAGTCGGCACCGTATTTTTGTGTCAGGATCCGGTGATGGACAACCGGGTGGCTATAAAAATGCTCTCCGGTGATGCTTCCGGACAAGAAATGATGCGCTTTCAGCAGGAAGCAAAGGCGACTGCTCGGCTAAACCATCCCAATATCATTAAAGTTCTCGATTTCGGCGAATCCGGAGGAAAGGCCTACCTGGTCATGGAATATCTGGAGGGAGAAAGCCTGGAAAGCATTCTTGCCAGAAGAGATCTCTCTGTAGATGCGCTGTTGTCCATATTCTGCCAGGTTGCTGGAGGACTGGCCTATGCTCATAATCAGGGGGTATTACACCGGGACATAAAGCCATCGAACGTGATGGTTGTCAAAGATGATTATGGCAAGCCGCTCGCCAAGCTCTGTGATTTCGGCCTTGCAAAGCTTCAGTCTTCGGATCAAGAGCTGACCAGAACCGGAACGGCGCTTGGTTCACCGTCTTATATGAGCCCGGAGGGAGTCAACGGTGAAGAGCTGGATAAACGAGCAGACGTGTATTCGTTCGGGTGCATGCTCTTTGAGGGGTTGACCGGACGGCTTCCTTTTCTGGGAGAGTCGGCATTCGAAGTGATGATTATTCGTGCCGAGAAGGACGCGCCATCGCTTTTTGAAGCGACGGGGAAGGACTTTCCTGTAGAGGCTGAAGATCTGGTCGCTAAGTGTCTCGCCCGGGACAGAGCTGATCGATATGAAAACATGGGCGAGATTGTGGAGATTCTCGAAGGCATCCGCGCCGGTGATCTCGCCGAATTAGATGTGGAGTTAGAGACCGAACCGGATACAGGTCCTCATTCTGATTCGAGAGGCGAATTTGAGAAAGACTCGGCTTTAGTCGAGGATGATGGCGCCGGTGCGATGGAGATCCCGGAATCAGAGATGCCTTTTAAAATCAAAGCATCGAGGCTGCCCGTAGAGATAGGTATCTTCCTTGCTTTGATTATCGGTGCTCTTCTAGTATTTCGCTATTTTGTGTTCGATGAAAAGCCGAAGGCTTATCAGAGCGACTCTAATAAATCCGATAAAAATCAGCAGAAAGTTCCGTCGACCTCTGTGGTCAGTATGGATGATTTTACTCCGAAAGAGAAGGTTGAACTCGCCGATGGTAGAGAATGGACCACTCTCTGGGGAGCGGTAACCGATAAGGATCTGAAGATTTTCAAAGGTCGCAAAGACATCAAATATTTAAAGCTGGTTTCAGATGACCTCTCCGGTGGTGGCAGTGTCGTCCTCAGCGATTTGCCTCTGCTTTCACTCGATTTGAAACAATCTGCACTTTCAGATCTCACCATGGACAGTGTCGCCCATATCCAAAGCCTGGAGGAACTCAAGCTGGCCAGGGCTCTTGGTGTCACCAGAGAGAATATCGACCTTCTGTCGAAGCTGCCGCGGCTCAAGCACCTGACCCTGGATAACATCGATGTCGATGATAGCTGGATCTCTACCGTAAGCCGAATCAGTCATCTGGAGAGTCTCAGTTTGCGCCGCTGTGACAAACTCGAAGGAAAGACCATCGAAGAGCTCTCGGCTTTGAAAGAGCTGGAGATGCTCAATCTTTCTTTGAGCGGCTTCGCCCCGGAGAATATCAAAGGGCTCGCTTCTCTGTCACGGCTGAAGGTCCTTTATTTATCTGCTCTCGGTATCGAAGATAGAGATCTGACAGCGCTTTCATCGCTGAATTTGACCCAGCTCGATCTCTCCGACAATCGGCTTGGTGGCTCGGCGCTCAAGCAATTGTCCGGGATAAAGACTCTCAGAATTTTGAATCTGGGTGCCGCTCCTCATATCTCAAGAAAGGATGTGGCTGCTTTCAAGAGCCAGCATCCCGGTTGTGCAGTCGTCGGGGCTTTCCGTTAGGCTGCCAGCGAGATAGTCGATTAGGTTAGACCGCTTTTTTGTGTATCATATAAGTGTCTTGCAGAAAGAGTCGAGAGTGTGAAATCTACTGCCGCAATCTCTTTTGCCCTTACCCTATGGCTGAGTTTCCACTCAGCCGCAGGAGTTGCAATAGCCAAGCCTGCCCGAGCCAAGGTCGACCAGGAGCTGAATAAAGCCGGATTTTATCTGAGCACCAATCGTCATGACAAAGCCTATACTCTTTATCAGAATTATCTGAAAAAACATCCTGACTCCGGAGAAGCGAGAGCCGGTCTTGCCTGGATAATCTTTCAGAGTCGAGGATTCAACAAAAATGCCGTGCCGGAAGCTCTGAAAGAAGCTGAAAAAGCGGTCAAGCTGTCGCCGAAAAGCCCTCTGGCACACAATGTGCTCGGAGCTATCTATTTTTCTCTGGGGCGAGTGCCTGAGGCTCAGCAAGAGTTTCGTACCGTTATAGCGATAGATCCCCGCAGAAAGTGCGGGGGCTGTGGAGACATCTCAGGGCTTCTTTATGCCGGAACTCCATTGGATCCACGCATGACTCGTCCCGGAAACCAGGGCAAATCGGTGGTCAAGCCGCTGCCTACCCAGAAACAAATATCGAAACCGCAACAGAATATCAGCCCGAAAACAAAAGCGAGTGGCAAAAATTGAGCGCTGATACCGGTGCGACGGATACCATCGATAATCCAAAGAGAAGTCTGAAGCCGGTATCCTCCGGTTTTGCCATTCTTGTGATTTTGATCTTTTCGGTAGCGCTGTATGCCGGGTCGATAAACGCCTTCTTTGTCGCCGACGATCTCTGGCAAGTGCACTATCAATACCGGACAGTGGCAGGCGAGTGGGACCTCCTCCTGGCCAATTTCACCGGTACTTATCTCGGGATACCGGGAACCAATTTTTACAGACCTGTTCTCGGTATCAGTTTTTTAATAGATTATCTTATTTCCGGTGCAAAGAGCACTGGCTATCATCTGACCAGCATCTTACTTCATGCCGGAAATAGTCTTCTGGTTTTCTATCTCGGTCGTTTCTTCGAGAGGCGCTTCCTGTCCGAGAAAAATGCGGGCTTTGCACCGCTGGCGGCGGCATTGCTCTTTGCTGTCACCCCACTGCACTGCGAAGCGGTTTCCTGGATATCTGGCAGAGCAGATCCTCTCTTCACTCTCTTCTTTCTGCTTTCGTATCTTCTATTCTTGTTATCCATAGAAAGAAGCGGCTCATCATCATCTTCGCCTTCTCTTTCTCTTTCTACTGTTTCCACTCGAACCTTATATTTCCTTTCGGTATGCAGTTTTATCTTCGCCCTTCAGTCAAAAGAGACCGCGGTTGTTTTGCCTCTACTAATTGCTGTGAGCGTTTTTGTATCTGCTATTTTTGCCGGCAAGGCGGTATCGAATAAAGAGAGAGTGATCATGGTGGCACCCTATGCCACCATCGCGCTGGGCTATCTGTTTTTGCGGCTCGCTCTCTTCGGTGATTTTGCCAGAGGTTATGTCGGCACCTTTGGAGAGGGTCTGGCAAGAACAGCCTCTCAGCGCATCTTAGATTGGCGCATCTGGGTACGGACAGTGCTTCCGTTCAATACCTATGTGATCAACTCATCCTATGTTTTTCTTGCGGGATTGCTCGCGGTCTTAGTCGGAGTCTTTTCCTCCATCGCCACCATTTTCAATGGCGGTCCAAGACGACGCTTGCTAGCTTTGCTTTTGCTCTGGGCGTTTATATCGTTGCTGCCGCTAATTGGATTTTTCAATATCGACGAGGTTCTTCACGGCAGTCGAGTGTTCTATCTTTTCTCGGCGCCTATTTTGATGTTTCTGGGGTTTTCTCTTTTCCCCGGGGATGGCGAAAGGAAACTCGGCTCTCTTCTGCGCAAGACTGCTTTTATGGTGCTCTTGCTCACCTATGCAACCGGAACCTTTGCCACCAACCGACTCTGGAAGATTGCCGGAGACAAGGTGGCTGCTATCAAAGAAGAATGTCTTGTTCTTGACAGGCAGTTCGGTGGTCGCCAGCCTGTGCTGATACTGGGCATCCCGGGCGATTACTACGGTGCTTTTGTTCTTTTGAACGGCTCTACGATTCACCATTTATTCTCTCCGCCTTTCACGAAAGAGGATATCTCGGCCAGGATCTTCAGCTTCAAGCCTTTTGTATTCGGCTCCGAAGCTAATTTGGATTCTACCCGCTTCAAACGAGTCCTGGGCGCCACCGCTTCAGAGTCAGGGGTGAACCGGGTCTATTTCGCAGGAGTGACGAGTTCTGCTCTGGAGGGCGCCTATTTGCGGCAGTCTGGTTTCAATTCTGTCTCTGGTTCGGGCTCCGGTGGTGACGTCAGCTCTTTTAAGGGAAGCTACAAGGTTGCCGCGGAGGGAATCTGTCGGTGTAAAATTGAGAAGGATGGCTCGGTTATTTTGAATGATATGGTCGGAGACACGAAACTGCGGCTCACAGGTCTTGATCTGTTTCCTCTGGATTATGACTTTCTATCGATGCGGGTCTCGACCAGAGCACCGGAAGGAAGTAATCCAGGGCATCTGCTGCCTCTTTCGATAGGATGGAACGATTCGCCTGCTGGTATCGCATATGGGGCTATAACGTCATCAACCTCATCAGCCTCATCATCATCATCTTCTTCCTCTTCCTCTTCCTCTTCCTCTTCCTCGGCTTCCGATCCCGTTTCCGCTTCCGCTCCCGCCCCTCTCATACGCATCGGACTTTCTCAATACTGGAAGTGGTATCGGGATATGAAAATACGGAGCCTGGAGCTCAATTGCGGAGCCTCCAGCCGAATCGAGTTCTCTGATATTGAGCTTCTCAAAGATATTGGAATTCGCCCGATTCTGAACCCGCCTCCTCTAGAAGAGCGTTCCTCAGGAGAATTTGTCCTGAGAGACCGACGCAAGCAAATCGCCTTTGATTGCAATTTGAATGGGGTTGAGCCGGTGGCTTTTTTGCAAATCGAAGTGACCCGGCCCAACTGCTTTTTTGAGGGGCTTCCAGAATCTGGACAAGCCAGGGCCAATCTCGCCATGACCAGGAAGCTACCTGTATCTGAAGGTGGTTTCACTTTACCAGTATCTCTTTTGCGTGAAGGGGCTTACAGCCAGGTACGAGTGCTCTGCCTGGATAAGGAAGGCAGACCGCTGGGAGTGCACAGTGATCCGATCACGATTTTCTTGAATCTGGGACGCCCGAGCCCGTACCTATATTGAAGTAGCTCCAGTCTTTGCTTTGTTACAAATTTGGCAAATATCGGTCAACTGACAGATGTCTATTTTTGCTGCCGGGGCTAGGGTGGTCTAAGGCCCCCTTGCTGTCTGAATGACAGCTCCCTGTTTTGTTGAGCTATTTGGAGCTTTAAAATCTATGACTACCCATGAATCGAATTCGAGTCGGCTCTCTTGCGATCAGATCCTGGAGAGAGGCGGGCAAAAGCTTGTCGAATCCTCTAAGAATGTACTCTCCCCTCGTCTACTCGACCTACCTTCTGATGAGTTTCTGGCTTATTTAGATCGGGCGACTCCTGAGGAACTCGAGAGTCTGTTAGAGAATATGGACGTGCCGGCTTCTCGACCCTTGCTCGCCGGAGCGGTAGCTCAAGGTGGAGTGGCGCCGGACCTTTCTTCTTCCTTTTCAATCGTTCTCTGGTGGGAGTTGAGACGACCGATTTTCAATCTTCTAGTGGGCCTCTGTGGATTGCTCACTTTGATAGCGCTGGTGGTGCTCAACGATCTTCCTTCCGTCTTTCTTCTCTTTGGTGCATTCAGCTATTTTTGCGGAGTGAATCTTTTCTATACAGCTGCCTGGATCTTGCATCTTCTCGTGCACATGTTGTTCCCGAAAGATTCGGAGCTTTTCGGCAAAAGGCTTTTCTATTCGGTGACCGCTCTGGCTGTGCTCACGACCCTGGCCATAGCGGTTTTGCTGCCTCTCACCTTTATGCTTAACGGAATCTCCGCCGGTCCTTTTTAAGGTTCTGTGGCGATTCAGGTATTTCCTTCGGTTTTATGTCATGATCAATATCTTCACCCTGTTGGAGAGTTTCCATGACCTCAAGCGTAGTTTCTGCCCGAATAAAAATTCTGGGTCTTTTCTTCGTTGTCTGCCTCTTTTCACTTTTCTCTAGTGCCGGACCGGTATTTGCTGAACCGACCACATTTAATGAGAAACAAGCGGGGCTTTCAGTCTGGCTTCCTGGTCAGCCCCAGCCAGTCAGTACCAGTGCCACTGCCGGAATGCTCAACTATATGGTCAAGACCGATGATTCGGCTTACCAGATAATCTTGAGGAAGAAAGAGGCGAGTTGGCCAAGAGATTTCAATGAAGACTTGCTCGACCAGATAATCGAGGGGTTGAAGGCTGGTTTCAAGGATTCAGCAGAGAAGCAGGGTTCGAGCAGCAGTTTTCAGTTTGTTGCCGGTGCCGAGGGCAAAGGATGGAGCGGTAAACGTTTCACCGGCACCCTGAACAAGATGCCTCTCTCCTATCTTTTCGGACTGAGCCGAGACTGGTTTTTCTCGGTCACGGCGGTAAATACATCGAAAGATGACACGGAAGCAAACAAGGTCTTTGCCTCGTTGGTTTTTGACAACAAGGGGGATTCTGGGGCAGGGTCTGATAATGAGGGGGCGGCTAAGCCCGATCAGTCGCAGGGCTCTGAAAAGTCTGACGATTCCAGTGCTTCTGCCGAGGATGGCGACCTGGATTGATTCGGTGTAGGATGAGGTGAGGTGAAATGAGATGTATTCGGAGACCGGATCTCAGCGCCTCGGCTTTTAATGTATGAATTGTTTGAATAGACACAGGATGGTGCCATGCGCTCAATGCAGTTATTAGTCGTAGCCTTATTTACCTTTGCTTTTTCATCTTTGGTTCTCAGCGGTCCTGGATGCCCGACAGCTTTTGCACAACAGGGTGGTGCTGACGCCGGCTGGGAGACCATGTCTATTCCAGGAGCGACGGTTCGCTTCGAGATGCCCAAGCCGATCAAGATGGACCAGGATCTCAACAGCGGCATGGTGGTCTATGTCTCTAAAAAGAACAAAATTTCGATGAAAGTCGGAATAGTAAAACGCAATGCCGACAAAGATAAAGCCCAGGGACTCACCGATGAGAAGGTGCTGGATAATTTCGCCCTGCGCACCATGGCAGGCAACAAGCTCTCTTTCAAAAAAATGGGCTTCGAGACCAACTATCAATTCGGTGGCAATCTCAAGCTGACCACCGGTGTCGGCAAACAGTACAACACCAGGGTAGGAAAAGCTTTTGTACTGAATCGCTTTTACATAAATAGCAGAGGTCTGTATTATGTCGAGGCGATTACCCAGGATACCAAAGACCCTGATATCAATCGCTTTCTGAAGTCCTTTACCCCCTGATTCGCCGGGGGTACCTAAGAGCGGGGAGTATTCGAAATGGCTGATCAAATCAAGAAACTGATTTCCTGTTTCAAGGGCAAGAAGGTCAGCGGTGCAAGCCGGTCTGATGTAGAAGGGCTAAGTAAGCAGGTATACAAGATTCTCGAGCCGATGCGTCATCAGGACCGGACGAAACATCTTATTCTTATTGCCAGGTTGGCGCGGCCTGACCTCAAACAGGCAAAGCTGCTGGAGCCTTATTATGTAGATTCGACGGATCAGATCACCAGGGATGCTATCACCGCTTTCTTCAAGGGTTTGTTCGAAGGAGACTTTCAAGACCGCTATTTTGCCTTGCTTTCCTGTTTCGGCAATCTCGATGGTAAGCGGGTATTGAGCGCGCTCAAGGATAAATCGAGAACCCTTCGTATACTGGCTCTGTCTATGGCTGCTATCGTTATGCAGGATGATGAGCTCAAACAGGGTTTCCCTGGACTCGAGCTCGACAGCAAGAAAAAACTTTTGCTATCTCTATTAAAGCGGAAGCGTTTTGCCTTAGTAGATGAGCTTCTCGATGAGCAAATTGAGGGTGGTACCGCCGAAGTCGAGGTGGTTGAGCTGCTTCCCTTTGGTGGGGTGGATCTGGTCAAAGCGTATTTCTCCAGATATGAAGATCTTTTCGGTCAAAGAGAGTGGATTCGGCTTGCCCGGGTGCATCCGGAGCTGGCGCTGGATTTACTGGGGCGAAAGGTCAGAGACTTGCAGTTTCCAGACCGCTATCTTCTGGACGTGGCCAATTCGGTGCTTGCCGTAGCTGCCAGAAGCGCGACGGATGACGGTATTAAGCTGATTAAAAATTTGCTCGAGCACTATTCTCTCGGACAGATTGGCTATGAGCACTATATGCGATACCGACCCCGAGAGATTGCCGATTTGTTGCTCGCTTCGGATCTGGCAGTTCCGCACAAAGTGACTGCTGTCTTGCATCGACTCTCTGACAAGCAGGTAATGGGGATGGTGGCGCGGCTCAATTCTTCTGGCGCGAGCCACTATGGTGGCGGGGCGCAAGCCTGGATGGAGAAGCTTTCGCCTTCTTTGAGAGCAGAGCTATTCGAGCAGTACCGGGAGCTGTGGAGAGATGCTAATGGTGCCATAGCCAGCGCCTTGATTAAATATCTGCCGTCTAAGAGGCGACAGGAAGAGGCGCGAGCTCACCTGGCTATGGAGGAGCTCAAGAATAACCTTGCGGCGAGGTTACCCTACTTTCAGTTCCTTCCCTTCGAAGAAAGTTCGGAGGAGCTCCAATCTTTTCTAGGTGACCCGGATCCTGATGTGCGTGCGCAGGCTATAAGCGCCCTGGTAGGCTGTGTGAGATTCGATCGAGGGGCTGTCTCTGGGCTGCTCGAATTTCTCTCGCTTCGTAAGAACGAGCCAGACCCGGTGAGAGCTCTTTCTCTTTCCTCTATGGCTGCTCTTCCTCCGAGCGTCTGGCGCAGTGAGGAGCTAGATCGACTCAGTCAGATTTTTAGAGATGGGCTGAATGCCAAGGATCTTTCCCATGCTTCGACCTACTACATGCAAGACCTTTGTATAGCGATTTTGCCATTCCATCAGGAATGGGCTGCGGACTGGCTTGCATCTATTTTGAAAGAGCGGAATGTTGCTCAGTTCGGTGATCTGACCCGGAGGCTGAATGAATCTCAGGCGCGCGCACTTTCCGCCAGGCTGAATCCGGTTATAGATAGTCTGGGTAAGCTGGAGAAGGAGAACATCATTCTCAATGTCGCTCAGTGTTTTGGTAAGCGGCTGGAGGTCTTTGACGAGCTTGTGCGGCGACTTGAGGATCTGGTCGATACAGGAAGCAGCACCTATATAAGCCAGCGGGCTCTGGCTATCATTTTTAGCTACCGCACGGACAGGCTTCAAGAGCTTGTTCCGCGCATATTGAAGAAAGACCCGACCTGGTTTCAGAATTATCAAGTCGCAGAGTATATCAGCAGGCAGCGCCAGGATTTGTTGACACCGTATCTGGGGCAAAAGGCCTATCGCGGCAAGTTTGGCACCGGAAAGATTTGTGTGGTGCCGCGTTTCCAGGGCGGTTATTATCGCTGGACGAGAGAGCAGCGGCGAATTTACGAGAAGGCGCTCGAATCGTTGACTACAGGCAAAGTTGAAAGAGGTGCCGGAGATATCTTCTTCGCTCTAAAAGGACTGAGTTCGTTGCCTGATTCTGCCATTGATGTGATTGTCCAGCATGCGCGTTTGAAAGAGGCGGACAAACAAGCGGTGCGGGATTACGCTATTCACTGTCTGGCTGACATGGACGATGGCAGCGGCGTGAAGGAGCTGATCGAGTGCCTCTCGGATGATCGGGCGCGGGTTGCCATCTATGTATTGAGAGAGGCGCTTCTCGATATGGACCGCGAAGAAGCTCTGGAAATTCTCACCCTGGCACCACGGCGACAGATTACCGTAGCGAAGGAGATCGTGCGACTAATCGGAGAGTTAAAGACCGATAGTGCTTTCGTAACTCTAGTAGAGATTAATCAGTCAGAGTTGCACAGGGATGTGAAGATCGCCCTGTTGCGAGCTCTCTGGAACTTTCTCGAGAGAGAGCAGACCTGGAAGATTTTACAGGCGGTTGTCAGAGATAGTGACCGAAGTATTGCGCGACACATGGTTCGTATTCCGACCGAGCGTATTTCAAGGCGTACTGAAGAAAATCTTGTGAAACTTCTTGCTGAATTGTTGAACAACGATGATTCCATAGTCAGATCGGACGTGCTTCATCGGCTTACATACATGCCGATAGCCGATAGATCACTCCTTTTGAAAGACGGTCTCGTGCGTTCTTTGAAGGCCGACTCCACCTCGGAAAATCGTTCGGCTTGCAGCGCTTTTGTAAACACCTACGCAGCTCAAGACACTGCTCTGGTCGCAGAAGCTTTCACGAATATATTGTCCAGACGAAGAACGCTATCATGTCTGATAGATTCGATTGCGAGCTATTTTGAAGTTCAAGGTGAGCGTGCGCTGCCGGTTGTGAGAGCTACACTCGAAACTCTCAAGAAGGACCGCCTGACTCTTTGCCAGAGATTGAGGTTGGCATGCAAAACTCTGCCGTCCTCCGAACTGGTTGAATATATACGCCATGCTTCAGAGAATAACGATTTGCATCCTGAGGCACTGATGCAGGCAGTTCGTTCGATTGAGAGTGCTTCGAGGAGAGCCGATATAGACCAACTAATTTTGGTTGAGACCGCTTTCAGCGAAGACTCCTCGGAGCTACTAAGAAGAGTGGCTCTGGCGGCTCTCTCTGCTCAGGCATCGTCCGGCGGGTGGACTGAGGAACGCCTGGAGCGCCTGGCGCGATTCAGAGAGGATAAATCAGCTCTGGTTGCCGAAGCTGCTCAGTTTACGCTGCCTTCCGCCGAAATAGCCCTCGCTGGAGTAAGCGGATAACATAGACTTTTCTGAAAAAAACAAGAGCTAGCTCTTCGCCGACTCTGAGCTGCTCTCGCCGTATCTCTCGTTCTCTTTTCTTTGATGTAAGAAAATCTCAAGTTTTTCTTACACTTGGGGAAATTTGTTGAGAGGGGGTTGAACTTTTTTTCTCGATTTTCGTTGAAAAGGTGAGGGATTTTTTTCGGAGAAATTTCGATGGCTACTGCAATGCTTATTCGGGGGCATATCGCAACCCTTGGTGACGAGCAGATTTTCACAACCAGAGAGTTCTTTCTGTTCGGATCACGAGGTTCGATTGATACTACTCTTTGCCGAATGGTAAAAGCCGGAGAGATCTTTCGGCTTGCCTACGGCGTTTTCGTAAAAGGAAGCCGATGGCCGGATGGAATAAGTATGTTTGATGTGGTGAAAGCTAAAGCTGCCGCCTTCGAACGTTCTGTTCACATCCACGGGAAGGACGCTCTGACTCAAATTCAGAAAATCCAGAAAGCTCTTCCTGCTCCTTGCAGTCAGATGCAGTGGGAGCTTAAAGAGATGCGTGAGGCGGAACATAGTATTGAGCCCGCCACGCAATGCCACCAGACAGTGACAAAGGTATTTTATACGTCCGGTTGTAGCTCAACTTTTCATATTCGAGGATTGACCGTACGCCTGGTGTCTACCTCTAAAAAACGTTGTGCTATTCCTGATTCTACGGTCGGCTTTTTTATCAAGGCTATCTGGTATCTGGGGATTTCGGACCACCGCCAAGTTCGAGCTCACGCACGGTATTTATTGAATACGCGTGAATTAGAAGAGCGAATTGCTTTTCGAACTATCGTTAAACTGGCTCCACAATGGCTCAGGGAAATGTTTTTCTGGTGATTTCGATTCGCATAAATCGAAAGCATGTATTTTTGCGATGCACTACAGGTTGCTGCTATGCGGCGGGGATAGCTGCTGATTGAAAGCGGATCTCTCACCCCTGTAAGATTCATAGTTGCCCAGTTTGTAGTTATTCAGCTCTGTCCATGTTATACCAATCACTATCAGAAAGGCAGCGCTCAATATCAATAGCGCTTTTGTTCTTTTATCCGGCATCGGACTCTCCTCCCTTCTCTGGCACGGTCTTTCCGTCCACAGATTGTTTTGCCACGGCTCTTATTTGCTTCTCTCCAGTTCTCTTAGCATGAGTTGGCCAGGATCATGACTCGCTTTACTCTATGATTAGATCGGGCGTCGGGTGTCGGCGGCGGATTTGTGCTTAAATGGTCAACATCGCGCGCGATTTGCTCATCAGGAAACTCAGCTTCGGGAAGGTCGGGCATTGCAGGTCAAACTTCTTCTGTTCGTTTTCATGGTTCTGTTCTATCTAGGTGCATTTGTATCGGCATTTTGGGCTGTGCAGATCTACAGGGAGATGAGTTGGCCCGTCTCTCAGGCCGTGGTGCTAGAGACGACCCTGGAAGATCGCTATCAAGATTACAAATATGTATTTGTCAAGTACGAATTTGCTCTAGATAAGCAGAAGTTTGTTAAGGTCGAAAACCTGGGCAGTTTTCATCCACCGAAATTGAATGAGATCTTGCAGAAGTACTCGCGGGGCAATGCCATAGACATAGCATACGAGCCCGAGCACCCTTCACACAGTATGCTCAAGAGTGAGAGTAATTCTTTGATACTGATAGTGGTGGCAATATTGCCTCTGGTTCTCTCCCTCCTTGGCTATTTGATGTTCAGGCAATTGCGCAAAGGCACCTGATCTATTTACCAAACTAGCCCAGTCTTCGTTGTGCTTTGTCGCCGATGACTGTCGGCCTGGCGCTTTAGTCTGAAAAGTCCACGCTTACATAAATTGATAGATTGTGTTTTACTATCTTCTTTGGAACATCCACAGGAGCGGGTGATGAAGAGAGCAACAGCAGCATTGGCTTGCAGCATTTTGCTGGTGGCTGCGCCTGCCTCTTCCGGTGAAGAGAAGGTAAGCATCCTCTCGGACCGTCCAGCCTCCAGTAATCAGGCTTTAGAGGTAGACCGACCGACCGGAAAAGCGCCACTGATCAAAGAAGGTCGCGTCCAGACCCGCTATGTTGTTCCAAGCAGAACGTCTGTCTGGGAGAAGAACTACCAGAACGGTGTCCAGGCTCTTTCTGAAAGAAGATTTAACCATGCCGAGCGCATGCTCCTGGCCGCTGTGAAATCCGCCAAGGGTCCGATGACAAGTGACAAAGAGCTTGTGGAGAGCCGCCTCTCCCTGGGCGAGCTCTATATCTTGCAGGAGAGATACCCGGAGGCGTATTCGGTATTCAAGAGTACATTCTCCCGCTCCCGCTCCGCCTATGGAGAGAAATCCCTGGAGGTTGCCCGTTGTCGCCTCGGGCTAGCCCAGGCAGAGCTGTTTTTCAAGGATTTGAATCATGCCCGGGAAAATGCTGAAGAGGCTATCGATATAGTTCGCTCCCTGAAAGAGACCGATAGCGAACTATACGGAAATCTATTGAACACCCTGGGTCTTATCATGGCCGAACACGGCTGGCATGAAGATGCGTGCAAATTCTTCGTATCCGCCCTCGATGTCTTGAAGAAACATCCGGGTCTCAAAGGACTCGATCTGGCCGAAGCCGAGCGAAGACAGGCTCTCTTCTACCATCGTATCGGCATGAAAGATGAATCGGTTAGGCTCTACGAAGATTCTTATTTGGTCAAAGAGAAATTTGTCAATCCGGCTTCTACCGCCGATGTTGCCGGCGCCGTCGATTTTAACTGGGAGTTGGGTTCCACGAGAGCCAAAGAGATAATCGACAACGAGTTTCCTTTTCGTTTTCTCAGTGCCAACGGGGTGCGCGTCGCCGCCACTGTAATAGACCTCTGGGAACTGCTCGGAATTCTTGTAACCGTCACCAATACTACCGACCATCAAAGAGAGCTGGATCTCGGCGAAGTTCTGCTGGAGAAAGTCGATCTCTCCAATCCCAAAAAGAAACATTCGATTATTCCTTCTATAGATCCCGAATCTATCGATCGCGTTCAGAAAGAACTCAGCATCTGGTCACTCACCAACACCAGACCATGGTTGGCCAATATTCAAAAAACTCGGACAGTAAGAGGTTTTGTACCATCCAAGGGACATGATCTATTCCGGGGACCGAATGTTTTCGGGGTCTACGGAAAGTGGAAAGCGGTGTCACATACGGTGCCTCAAAGAGTCGGCTTGATGCCCTCCCGGGAACGGGTGCTCGATCGTCCTGACCAGAATTCTCAAGCCTTACCGGGCTTGATGTTGAAGGGCAACTACAAAGCTCCCGGGGTAGTGCCTGTCTGGCTGGAGCCCTTTGAGTCCAGAACCGGGGTACTGTTCTATCTGAATCCCCGGGATTGCGATGTTGTTATCAATGTTCCGGTTGGAAACGCCACTTTCAAACTGCCATTTCATACCCGTAAGAAATTCCCGCACTGAATCTGCTATCTCGAGCTCTGAAGCTGCTATCTCGAGCTCTGAAGCTGGCACTGGGCCTTGAGAAGGTCGAAGGCGAGGCTGTCATCATCGTTCTGCGCCTGGGATATAGCTTCGTCAATAAAAGTGAGGGCATCTCCATAACGCCCCTCGACAAAGTAGACAGTGATCAATAGATGCTTTGCTTTGATCAGGTCGGGATTACCCTTGATCACACGCCGAATCAGCCTTTCCGCCTTCCGAAAAGAGCCATCGAGCATGTAGAGATTCCCCAGAAAGAGAAATGGCCACTCGAAATCGGGATACTCCATGGTCAGGTCAATCAAGGATTGCTTGGAGCCCTTCTGATCAGTGGCCATTGATTTGAGGGCGTCTATGCATCGCTGCTGCGCCTCGACACAAATTGGATTGCGAGGCAACTGGGTGCGAATGAATTCTTTCGCTCGCTCTTTCAAATCAGAGGTGCCTGCGCCTGCGCCTTCGCCCTTGCCCTTGCTCTCAGCATTTTCTTCGCTCGGGCAATTGTCCACCACTCTCTGCATTACCACTCTGGCGTCTTCAAGACGTCCCACCGCTTGCAACTCCAGCCCCAGAGCAAAATTCTCCTCAGGCGTCAGTCCTTCCGGAATCTCCTTTGCCGGCTCACCTTGCGCTTGCAGCCTGATAGCCAGCTTCAGCTGTTTGAACTCTTCTTCATGGGGATAGAGTTCCAGTGCGCGGTCTAAATAGGTTAGAGCCTGGTCGAGATCTTTTTCTGCTATGGAGATCCTGATCATCAGGTCGATGGCGCTCAGTAAGTCCGGATTCACCTGCAGCAGATATTTGACTATGCTCTTGGCTCCGGATATGTCCCCTTCTGCCAGTTTTATCCTGGCAGTATTGCTGAACGGCCATTCAAAATCGGGGTAAGTATTCATCAATTCCTGGAAGACCTTCTTCGCCTCTTCCCGGTCTGACTGCATCAGATTGAAAGCTTCTATGTTTTTTTGTTCAGCCGGGATGGGAACTTCGACCCGCGGCAGCTGCGTTCTCAGCACTTTTCGAGCCTTTGAACCCAGTCTTCCTGTCTTGTCCAGTTCGGCCGCTCTTTGCAACGCTTCTCTGGCGACACCGACCCAGCCGGCTATCCTGTATTTCAGTCCGAGTTCATAGAGTTCCTGGGCGCTGAGATCTTCAGGGAGTCCTTCTATTGGGTAGAGCATTGTTTCAGATCCAATTTTTATCTACTGCATATTACATTTTGCAGTTTTTAAAAGGATAGTTCCAGCTTTTCTACTTTTATTAATTTACTGAAGATCGCTCAGTTACAGACACTCATATAGAGACTACACCTTTTCGTGTATACGAATTAACGGATTTACAAGACTGGCGCCGGAAGATAATCTTGGAGTATCCCAGAGTATTTTGGCTTTCAAAATCAACTGCAGAATCGTTTCCTGTTCTATTCAGACCGGGAGGCACTTGTTACTTATGGTGGATAACTATGGTAGACCCTCTAAAAATCTATGCTGCGCTCCTGTTTCTATTTTTCGCCACCTGGATCGCCTACGCGCTTTTGATGTTCGTTCTCGGTCGGGGATCCAGCCGTTGAAGTCGGCCTCGATCGTTCGAGACATTCAGGAGCCCAGTTTTTCGTAGAACTCCCAGGATTGGAAGAACCAGGGCACAATTTGGCAACATAATATCCCTATAGTTGCCATATTGCCATATTCCCATATTCCCATATCCCCTTCCGATTCCAGAAAAACTTCAGTAAATGACTCGACCCCTAGAAGCCGAGCCGGCTGTCTTTGGTCCAAACGCCAACAGTACGGAACCCGATCGGCAAAAAGACCAGGAGCGTAACGCCGAAGATTTATTCGAGAGAGTCTCCGAATCCCGGGACTTCTCTGTCTTCCACTCAGAAAATAATCTTGTGGCGCTTCTTGGCGGGGGAAAGGACAAGAATGACAGCTCTCAGGATGATAGCGAAAAGGCTGGAGATCGAGAGTCTGGGAAGCAGTCTGAAAATGCATCCGACAAAGCATCTGACAAAGCATCCGGCAAAGAGCCTGACCAGGCCATCATAAAAAAGCTGGATGCCAGCAAGCCACTATTCGGCGGCGATGATCTGATTTTTGATCTCGGAGATCTTTCTGTGAATCCAGGTCAGTTTGAGAAACTGGCCGAGTTGACAAAGCCGGCTGTGGAAGAGAAGCAGAAGCCTGCTATTGCAGAGAAGCCGGTTGTAGCTGAGGCAGAGAAGCCGGCTGTAGCTGAGGCAGAGAAGCCGGTTGGAGCCGAGGTCGAGAAGCCTGCCGTGGCAGAGCAACAGGCCGAAGTCGAGACTGATCTGAATAAGCAGCTTAAGCCGCAAGAACCCTCTCGCCATGAGACTGCCGATGGAACAGGCAATGCCTGGGTAAGAGTTGAAGAGCCTTCCGGTCAGAGCTGGCATCTTCAAGATGCTGAAGGCGGTGAGATCACCGATAAACTTCCCGGCATGGTAGAGGCAGCTTCCGCCGACACATCTATAAAACACCGGATAGAAGCTGTCGAGCCTCAGAGCGATAAAAGCATAAAACTCTCATTAGAAGACGGTTCGGTTTTGAGAAGTCGACCGGATGGCAGTGTGCTGCGCTATGCTGACGAAGCTGCATTCAGCGCAGGTAGACCATCGGATGTTTATAAGCCGAACGGCGATCATAATAGTTATGTCTTCGAGGGCGACGAGATCAAAGAAGCCCATCTGAGCAAAGACTTTTATAAAGTCTCGGACAACATCTGGGCGACTTCCCCCACGGCTCGTTCCGGTTGGCACGGAAAGCTTGAGCTGGACGGTCGCACCGGGGACCTTCGAGTCACGGCGCTGAGTGGTACCGAAAGCGGCGTCACCAACCTGTATAAAGCCGGCGGCCGCCATGAGATCTTGCGTCCCGACGGCACCGCAGAATTCTCTTTCAAAGTTGACGGGGATCCGGCTGAACGCACTTTCAAATTCGATCAGTCTTTTGGTTCTGGTGGTGCTTCGGGCGATTCCGATTCCGCTTCCGTTTTGACTCAGCCGCTGTCGATGAAGGTCAAAGGCGAAGACGGCAAAATAAGTACCTGGACAAGAATAGGCGGCGATGGTGATCGCTATGTCTGTGATGGCGAGGGCAAGCGTGCTCGAATTGAAGTCTCCCGGGACGAACATGATCATCTGAGCTATCGTTTCGAGAATCTTGACACAGGATATAAGAAAGAAGTCTCAAACGGCATACTGAGAGAGACCAGGGTCGAAGGCGATACCACCGAAGTGACCGAGAATGGAAAGACGCTCGAGATCTCTATTGGCGCTTCCAGAATGTTTATTGACAAATCCGTAGATAAAGTCGAGGATACCGCCGGTGACAGCGGCAACGGCGAAGCTTTTGTAAGAATTGAACAGCCCTCCTTGAACCGGCTCTGGACAAAAGATCAACATGGCGACTGGAAGGACGAAGCCCTATCGACCGAACTTCCCTATGAAAGTCCCGGGGAACTCAGTCGGCTTATTTCTGAAAACAGCAATCTCGATGATCGGCAGAAGTTGCGGATGCTCGAAAATGTTGACGCCATGAGCATGGAAGGGCACAGCCCTGAAGAGCTGGAGCGCTTCTATCAAGAGACTACCCGGCTTTTGACCGAACCGGAGGGCAAGAAGTCTTTCTTCAACGCCGCCGAGCGGGCCGACTTGGCTGAGCAGCTTCTGTTTCACGCTGTCAACGAAGAAGACAATAACCAGGGTGTCAATCCCTCCTGCAGCATGACCGGATTGCGAGGTCTGCTTTTATATGATAAACCGTCGGTGGTGGCTGGTCTGGTCGCTGATATTGCCGATAGTGGAAGTTTTAAGACCACCGATGGTAGTGTCATAACCCCACCGCCCGAATCCTTGAAGATTCGTTCCGGCAGCCCCGAAGCCCAGTTTCCGCCTAAGGGAAGCAGCCGCTCCTGGCTGTCGCAGATCTGGGATGTCACCGCCTATAATGTCCATTATCAAAGACAGACCACAGACAGGCATACAGGCATGGCTCTCAAGAATGAGAGAATGGAGTATGAACTGCGGCAGGCTTCCGATGGAGACTCCGGCTGTCGTCTTGTTAAGACCGGTCCCAACGGAGAGAGGACTGTTCTGGCGAAGAACTATACCGACAACACGTTGGAGCAATACCACGATATCGGTATGTATCTTGATCAGTGCCTTGATGTCTATCACCAGATTACCGGTGAAACTCTCAAAGGCAGAGCTTTTACCGGAGCTAACTCTTATGTGGGCGACAAATCCGTTTTCAATGCCCTGGGCGGGGAGCGGTGGTCAGATTTAAGTTCGCTTGAAAGAGACCTTACTCGCATAGAAAAAGCGGACCAGTGGCCGGTATACATAAGCTTGCAGAGCTCGGTATTGAAACAGCGAAGAGATCAGCAGAAATCCCTGGATAAAGGTGAAAGTCCCAATTCTGTTCCACTGGGTACCGGTGGCTATCATATTCTTCTGATAAATGATTTTGATCCGGTTTCTAAAACCATACAGGTAGATAACTCCTGGGGTGACGCCTATGATATCGAGACCAGGGAAGAGCTTCTGGCAGCAGGGATTGATCCGGCTACCCGGATAACATTCTCTACCCAGGACCTTTTTAATGCCATGCAGCGCAGTGCCAACGCCCCAAGCAAGAAGAACTTCAAAGGCTGGTACTGGATGAAGGATAGATAAATGGATATCGAAAGTAGATAGATAATCCTATCTTATAATAGGATCATGCTATCGATTTTAAGATCCAGCTTTCGCATTTGTCGAACCCAGTTTTTAGAAGCCGATTTCAAATTGGCGATTTCACTCAGCATCGTTCTTGTTTGTGTTTGTTCGCTCTCGGGCTGCCACTCGAGTGAGACAGAAAGTGAGAAAGTCGATGATAAAGCTTCCGCTCCTGAAAATGTTTTTTCTGTAGTCGACGAGCTGGGCATCCAGAAGTATAAGCCGAAGCATAGACGTTCTGATTTGAAGTCGTTTGCCGATTATCTGCAGGCTGCCAAAGAGGCTCTCTCCCAGAACGCTTATAGAGAAGCCGGGGAGTTTGCAGAAGCTGCTCTCGCGCTTGATGATCGCTCCGGTGAGGCCCACTATATACGGGGCAAGGCGCTTTCGGCTTCTGCCACCGGAGATGATGACGAGGCTCTGAAAGAGTTGAACGTGGCTGCTCAAATGGGTTTCGAAAATGGAGACTTATATGAATACACCGCCAAGATTTATGATGGTCGCAAAGACTACAAGAACGCTATAGTGGCTCTCACCCGGGCTATAAAACTGGAGCCCGGCAATCGCGATCATTTTCGATTTCGGGGAGCGCTCTACGATCTTATTGGCCGACACGATGCGGCCGAGGCTGATTACACGACCAATATCGATATGGCCTATGAAAAATCTCAGGCTTATTTAGACCGGGGGCTGATGTATGAAGGCAACAAGCGCTATGACCTTGCCCTTGCCGATTATACAAAAGCGCTGGCTCTCGAAACCAGAAAAACCGACGAGCTGAGAGCCAGAGCCAGGATTCTCCTTCTTATGAAAAAGGATGATCTCGCTTTGAAAGATCTCAATGAGATTATCGAGCGAAATCCGCAGGATGACGACACTGTCAGAACCAGGGGAGATCTTTTTGCTCGTAGAGGAGATTACCATGCTGCGGTTCGTGACTATTCCAGAGTGATTCGTAGTGCACCAGATCAGGCTCGGCACGCTTACGAAGCCAGGGCAGCCGCCTATGAGAAACTTGGAGAAAAAGAGAAGGCTGCCGCCGATTTGAAAATGGCTTCTCAAATCCTGGCTCAGCCGGCAGAAAAGACACTGTTCAAGCTAAAAGAAGATGAATATAAGAGCTTGGAGCCGTTCTGATTCTTGAGTGTTATCGGTCACCGTTTTCGATACCGCATTCTTTCTTTATAATAGACCACCGGGGGCGGTTGCAGCGGAGTGGCTAGTTTTTATGATCGGCGATATCAAATACGGTAGTATCCCTGGGTCTTATCAGAGCGCTGAGCTAGATTTCAGTCCTTCTGGGACCGCTTCGCTCAATGAAATAGACTCTGAACGGGTATTCTTCTCAGAACCGGAAGCGGCTCAGCAAAGCAGCCAGTCGCCTCCTGTCGAGATAGCTATCGAAGTCGACTTGATCGAGACAGAGCTAGAAGAGAATGAGGCGTTTCAGCAAGAACCGGTGGCGCCGCGATTGGATGACGCCGAGTTCGAACGCCGCAAGAAGGCTATTTCATCTGCTTTCCATCGTTACAGTCAGATTCTTATCGATCGGATTGAAGAGCAGACGACAATTATCCTTGAAAAGGATCGAGAAATAAAAAATCTGGAGAGACAGATTCGGCTTTTACCCGATATGGAAAAGCAAGCCAGACAAAGAGATGAGGAAGCCAAACTGGCAGCCTTCGAGAGCGCCGCTCTGAAGAAGCAGATGGCTCTCAAAGATATGGAGCAGATAACCGCAGAGAAAGTGACGCGGCTCTCTAATACAATAATCGCAGCGGTGGAGAAGAAGGCTCAGTCCATGCATTCAGAGTTGGAAGAGGCACGGGCTGAACTCACCAGAATGGATGATCTTGAAAAGGAGCTGGCACGGCTCAAACGTCCCTGGTGGCAGCGCTTTCTGAGCGATTGACCTTAAAAAGGTGGTAACATCTTCGGATGACTTACACCTTGCTCTTTGTGGCCGCCTTGCTTGCCGAGATGGCGTCAAGCATCCCGATGGGATCGATGCCCCTCGCCCTCTTCGGCGAAGGGGCCAGTGAAAGCCAGATCTCGATAGTGATGGGCTCAGGCATGTTCGCCGGGCTCCTGGTCAGTATTCCTGTTGGCATCCTGGTGGACAGGGTCAGTCGTATCCTGGTCATGAAGGTCTCCCTTGTCGTATGTGCGCTTGCGCTTGTGGTGATGGGATTGTTGCACGGGGTGCTTGCCGCCTATCTCGAGATGGCCATGCGCGCCCTTGGTGTAATCGCCTTTATGACCGCCCAGTTCGCTTATGTAAGCGCCATGTTCTCCGGGGAGAGAAAAGTGAGCGCAGTCTCTTCCATGGGCATAGTCGGCAATATCGCTTTTGCTATCGGCCCGGCTTTTGGTGTCTGGCTCTGGCAGAATGGCATTCGGTATGAACAGTTTCTCTATGCATCAATTTTGAATGTTCTGTCTCTGGCTTTCATCTTCACTCTGCCTTCAAAGTTCGATCACTCTCCATCTAAAGGCAAAAGAGTTTCCCGGCGCCGTATTTATATGAGAGCTGCCTGGTTGCCGTCGATGGTCTTTATTCTTGCCTGTACGCTTCAGGGCGGTGTCAATTTCTCTCTGGCGGTGCTCGCCTTTCAAGAACGTGGTATCACTAACGGAGCGCTTTTGTTTACCGCATCTGCTTTAACCGCCGTCTGCTTTCGCTATTTTGCCAGTCGAATAGTAGAGCGTTTCGGACCAAGGTTGGTAGCAGTCCCTACGGTGCTTTCCCAGACTGCCGGTTGTTTTCTGGCGGCCTGCGCAAACTCTGAATTTATGGTGGCGCTCTCCGGGGTTTTCCTCGGCTTCGCCTGGGCTGCTGTCGCTCCGGTCGGTATCGCCCTTTTGTTCGAGACCAGCTCTGAGAAAACGAGAGGTACGGCCATGGGGTCCTATAACCTGGCCATGTGGGGCGGTGCTGCCGGCGGGACTCTTATTGCCACCGGAGCGGCCTCTATCGGGCTCGGTTATCGGGAAGCGATCATGGTTACTACTGTCATGCCTCTGGTGGCACTGATCTATATTTTTCTGAAACCGCGACGAAGCTCTACCGCATCGGATGTGGTGCCCGGAGTTTAGGTCAGGGTATCAGATCTGCCGAAAATACCTGGGTCACTTTCATGCCCCCTTTTTCTGAATCCTGGCTGATACCTATGCCTATAGATTTCAATCCGGGTCGGAGGATATTTTCGCGGTGATGCTGAGAAGCCATCAGGCTTTTGTGGGCTCGCACCATTAGCGATTGTGGCGGTTCACGATAATTCTCCGAGGCGATATTTTCGGCAAGGTAAGAGGCGTTTATGCCGGAAGCGATGGCCCGGTCGCCGGGGTTTTTACCGTCCGGATCTATATGAGAAAAATAGCCGCGCCGAATCATGTCGTCAGAATGTTGTCTTGCCACAGTGGCCAGATGCCGGCTCGCCTGCAGTTGCTCTAATCCTTGTTTCTTCCTCTCAGAATTCACCAGGTCGACCATTTTTGCCTCTAGCATGGTCAGTTCATCGGTATTGTCGACAGAGCCCGTATCGCCTTCTTCTTTCTGAGGCAGTGGTGCAGGCGGCGGCGGCGGTTTGGGAATTCGTTCTTTGTTGCGCTCCCCTTTGCCGAATTCAAGAAAAGCGATGGTTTTGCCGGATCTTCTCGCCGCAGTTACTTTCAACTCTTTAGCCGGGCCTTTGAGAACGGCTTCATTAAGCTCGGCTGCTCCGGTAGTGGCCGTGCTGTTCACAGAAAGGACGATGTCCGCCGGTCTTACCCCGAGGGCATAGAGTCTTGTGCGGGTAGAGATTCGAGAGATATAGAGACCTTTGTAGCATTTGCCTCGAATAGATATGAGCACCGGTCTGCCGGCGCCGAGGATGGCCGGCACCTGCTTTTGCAGACCGAGGGTCTTTATCTTGATATCTGTTGCTTTCTCGGCTGCTGTGGCCAGAGCCGGTGGCGAATTTATCGAAATCATCGCAAAAAGCAGGATCGCCAGGCTGTTGCGATGTCTTGAGACTTCTCTATTTGATCTACGGTTCATGCTACGGTTCATGGGCTTTGCATGCAGCTCCGCGTTTAATTCAGGCTATAGCGCAAATTCTACTTCATAAGCAGATAATAGACCAGGCTGGACACACCCAGACCGATGAACCAGGCATAGTCATAGAGAGGTCGAAGGGCTGGAACCAGAAGACCTATCCAGGCTGCCGCACAACCGGCAGCGGTGGCAACAACCGCTTTCCAGTTCCAGCCTTTGCGATAGCTGTAGACACCATCCTCGAGGTACAGATCTTTCAAAGCGAGATCTTTTTTACGCAGAATCCAATAATCTACAATCAAAACTCCGGCTATAGAGCCAAGACCGCCCGAATAACCCTGCAACCAGGAGAATATATAGGTAGAGGCATCTGCCAGGAGTTTCCAGGGTTGCATTAAGATTCCCAGCACTCCGGTGATAAGCCCCCCTGTTTTAAATGAGATCAGGCGAGGAAAAGCGTTGGCGAAATCGTTGGCCGGTGAAACAACATTGGCTGCAATATTGACACTGAGCGTGGCCAGGCAGATGGTGAACATGGCGATAAAAATCAGAAGCGAATGATCGAATTGACCGGCAAGCTTTATCGGGTCCCAGAGATCGGCTTTGTCCATCTTCGGATAGATGATCATGGCGGCTGAAGTAATAATCACTCCCATTCCGGAATAAAGAGTCATTGAGGTCGGCAGCGCCAGGGATTGTCCGAGGGTCTGCTCCTTTTGGCTGCGGCCGAAGCGGGTGAAATCCGGCATATTGAGAGAGAGCGTTGCCCAGCCTCCGATAACGGCAGAGAGTGATGGAATGAAGACCGGTAGAAAGCTATCGGCGCTGTTCAAGCGCCCGGGTTGCATAATAAGGTGACCGAGACCGCCGGCGGTGCTGACCGCCCAGAATGCCATACCCAGGGTCATGATAAAGACGAAGGGAGCTGCTGTCACAGCCAACCTGCGGACCAGACCCATGCCCCGGTAGATGACCAGGATGTTCAGGGACCAGAAGAGGGCGAAGGATATCCAGGTGCTGCCGTTGTATCCGCCGAAATTCGTCCCGGAGCCAAGCATCTCTCGCCAGCCCGGAATTAGAGAAGCCAGCATTAGATCCAGGGCCTGACCGCCAATCCAGGTTTGAATCCCAAACCAGCCGCAGGCCACCACGGCGCGCATCAAGGCCGGCAAATTAGAGCCGAAAGTGCCGTAGGCCGCCCGGGCGAAAACAGGAAAGGGAATACCATATTTGGTGCCAGGATGTGAATTTAGTAAGATCGGGATCAAGACGATCACATTGCCCAGGGCAATGGTGCCAATCGCTTGCAGACAGGACATTCCTTCTGTTATCAGTCCGGAGGCGAGCATATAGGTGGTGAGATTGGCTGACATGCTCATCCAGAGGGCAGCGAAGGTGAAGCTTTTCCAGTCGCGTTTTGAAATCGGCACCGGAGCGAGATCTGCGTTGTATAGAACGCTTCCCAAAAGACCTTTCTGATCTTCCAGTTCCACTAGCTTGTCTGTCATGGATTTTCCTGAATTCTCCCGTTTGTTTTACTAATTTGAGATAGGGATGGTGAAGCAGAAAGTGCTACCTGCACCCAGTTCGCTCTCTACCCAGATTTTGCCGTTATGTCCTGCGACCAGGGCCCGGGCGATGGCAAGCCCGAGTCCGAATCCTTTTCTCTGGGTGGCATGGGGTTGGTCAGCCTGTTGATAGCGCTCGAAGATTCGGGTGCGCATGTTTTCAGGAATTCCCGGACCTTTGTCTATTACCGAGAATTTGACAGCGGTTCCTTCTATGCCGGCTTTGATCTCGACATCGCTTCCGGCAGGAGAGTATTTGATGGCGTTGGTCGCTAAGTTAATTAGAATCTGGACAATCCGATCTTCTTCGGCTTCGAAGCTGTCATTGGTATAGTCAGAAACCAGTTTCACGCCGTTGGCGATAGCTGTAGGCTCTATCGAGTCCAGAGTTTTCTGTATGACTTTGCCCACCGAGGTCTCTTGCAGAACTATCTCGATCTTCCCGGTCTCCAGTTTCTCCGAATCGAGCAAGTCTCTTACCAGGCCGATTAAATAGTCGGCGCTCTGCTGGGCTCTGCCCAGTGCTTTGTGACCACTGTCTTTGAGTTCTCCGTAAACACCTTCGTCCAGCATGGTAAGGACAGCCTGGATGGAGGTGAGCGGGGTGCGCAGATCATGGCTGACCATCGCTATTAGCTCCTGGCGCAATACTTCCAGTCGGTGTCTTTCGGTAATGTCTTGGAGATGGATAAAGACTTTTCTATCGGTGCCGCTTTCGAATTCGTTGACATAGATCTCGACTGGTAAATGCTCGCCATCTTTGCGGAGCGCCATGGTGACTACCGGTCGGGGCGCGACTATGATCTCTTCTAGATCAGGCAGGAGAAAAGCTATCGGTTTGGCTGAGACCTCTTCTGGCGCGAAGAGCAGGAATTCTTGAACGTTTTTGTTGACCGCCACTATCTCTTTTTTCTCGTTGATCACTATCAATCCAAGAGGAAAGCTGGTGAGGATGTCCTTTACCCGGGCTCTATTGGCGGTCAGGGCCCGGGTCAGTTGTTCTATGGTTTCAGCCTGACCATCGACCAGTTGCTGGAGTTCCTGGTAGGTCCTGGGTGTAGTTTCTTTCTCCATCCCTCGCCTTTCTTTCGAATAGACACAAGATGGATAAATTTTACCGTACTAGCTGCTCTGATATCAGGCGCTGATCAAATTGAGGTCCTGGGCACCGACGGCGGATGGTGTTCCATACTGTAGGACCGCTCCTTCTTTTATACGGCTGATTGTATTCAGGGCTCGATGGCTGACGAAGACATTTTCGTCTTCGGCGAGGATTTCGAGAACCACCTGGGGGATATTGGCGTTGGAGGCAAGATGATATCGCACGTCGACACTGTCGTCGGCTGCCAGATTCATGTATCGAGAAAGGGGTAGATTATTGGTTTCGGCAAGCTCCAGCTTCTCTTCGACCAGGACTGTTATTGCAGCGATTTTGTTTTTCATGCGTTTCTCCCGAAATTTGAATGAAAGATGGACTTACTGTTTCCTGGGCAATCGAAAAGAGAAGGAGCAAGCGAGTTGAGGGATCGGTTCAACACGCGCGCTCTCTTTTTTAACCCTTCTAACAAAACCAAGACAATAAGCCGAAAGCGGTGCCTCGATCTCAAAGAATTTTCCTATTCGATTTTGAATGATACCGCGAGCTAACTGCCAGAAAGTTTGACAGGCCCCTCTTCGAAAAGATTGATGGACTGTGGAGTTACCCTATATTCCTTCATGATAGATAAAATGATAACTTCGGTAAAGTGATATCTGTCTTATGTTCCTTCTATATATTGCTATCAAAGGAAAAAACAGATTTTTGAATCAGTAGAGCCGCTCTATTGAGGCAGATGCAGCGGGTTTTTGTTAGTTGTAGTTCTTATTGCCGAAGTACTGAAGAAGCTCTTCCGGCTCGTAGGGAAGTTCCGCACCGGTGGTGTTATCCCTTTCGATCAGCTTACGCAGTCTTTGCCAGCGAATGCCGAGACTGCGATTGTTTCTTTTATAGACAATGCCCAGCTTGTCGAGCTGTTTGAAGCTCTCTTTAAATTCTTCAGGCATCTCTTTGATAGCCGGATCTTCTTCATTGTGAAGCCATGACAGGAATTCGTGGGATTCGCTGATCACTCCGAACAATTTGTTGGCTCCGCTGTTCATAAGTACCTCTTGTATTCATGAATAAAAAAAGCGTTGCCTACAATGTAACTGCAACACCTTCAAAAACTATATTGTATCGTGCTCGGAATCTCCAGTCAAATCAATTGTGACAAACAGATACATGCTTTTCGAGGATAAAGCGGTATCGAATGTGGTGCTTTTAAAGGGCGCCTAATTCTCAGCAGGACCTTTCTTCTTGTATACCGTCGCTACCAGTCCGTCCACGTCGTCCATAAGCTGTATGCCGGTCAGTCCCGGCTTGTAAGCCAGCTCTTTGTTAAGTGCTTCCAGCCGCTTGGTGAGGTGCATCTGAGGATAAGAGCGCCCGAAGAGCATTTGTTCGCACCAGCTCAGTTTAACCAAGGTTTTCGAGCCGGGCGGGGGTGGTTTCTTCGCCATGACAAGGTCTTCAATCTCTTTATTGGCGCGGGCTTCTGCCTCTTTGACTTCCTCTTTTCGCTCGGCTTCAGCTTCCTGGGCTGCTTCTTCCGCCTGGACATCGGCACGATTACGGACGCGAATTCCTCCAAAGCCCATGGTTCCCATGGCCGGGCTCATGGCATTGCCCATACCAGGAGCCATCACCGGTCCGAAAAGAGCTGTGCTCACCGCGTTGATGATGCCTGGTACTTTAGAGCGTTTAGGCTGAACTTCCTCTTGCTGTTGCTGTTGGGCCCCGGCCGAATCATAGAGCTTGGGATCCGGCTGGAAAAGCGGCTTCTTCATGGTTTTTTCGACATAGGCCTGAATCTTGTCGGTTCTGTCGCCGAGGTCTTCGTCTTTCTCGACCTTTCCGTAGAGTTTCTCTTCCATTCTTGCCAGTCGATCAGAAAGATCATCGTGGGTATAGGTTTTTCCCAGGACAGCTTCTTCCAGTGCAGTTACCCTGGGGTATTTCTCGGTAGTTTCTTCCTGGCTGTCAGCCTGGTCTTGTCCCTGGTCTTGCGCTTGTTCTTGTTCACCTTCCTCTGTCTGGGCATCGGCAGGAGCCTTTGCCGGAGGAACAGTGGTGGTCAGCTCGACGATTCGCTCTTCGATAGGACCGGTACGCACCTCTCCGAATACGAGCTTCTCCAGGCGTTCCACTCGGCGGGGTAGCGGATCTTTTTCGTAAGCGGTGCTCAAGAGCTGTTTTTCCAGCAGACCAAGTTGTTCGGCATAGCCGGTATCGATGGCGGTGGCTACCAGAGGTTGTCCGAAGGCCAGCGTCAAAGCGAGGATGGATGAAATGGCTATAACTTTCATGGTTGCGAATCCACAAAATTGAGCCAAGATTGTACCATGGTCCCTGTCGAATCCAGGCATGAGCAGGCGTATAAGATGTTCGCAATTCTCAAAAAGAGGTCGTTTTTCCTCTGTATCGCCTTTTTGCTATCCCTTGCGATGCCCTCGGTTGTCGCTCGGGGCGATGCTAGAGCAGACAAGATAGAAGCCGCTTTGGCTGCCCAGGTTGAAGCCTGGAATGCAGGGGATATGGATCGGTTCATGGATGGCTATATCGATAGTCCGGACCTGACCTATGTCTCCGGCTCCGTTATTATTAAAGGCTTTGCAGCGCTCAAAGAGCACTATATTCGGCGATATGGCATAGACGGACGGTTCTCGAAGGACGCCGGCAGCTTAGCTTTTTCTAAGCTCTCCGTCACCCCGCTCGAGAAGAGGCACGCTCTGGTTCGAGGCCGGTGGCATCTGACCAGAGTGGGGCAGGAAAACCTCCAGGGAGTCTTTACCCTGGTAATGGTAGAAGTCGATGGTTCGTGGAAGATACTTCACGATCATTCCAGCACATAGTGAAGCCAGCCACGCAGCACCAATGATTACTCGGATTTTTATCACTTTCCTTCTGGCTATTCCAATAGTCTTTTCGATTGTGATACTGCTAGCGATGGCGCTTATGCTGAATATGCCAGGTCGTTCATTTTCCGGTTCGCCGCCGGCACTTTCAAAGGACGAACTGGTGCTTCGAGAGAATCTCAGGCGCCACCTCACGGTTTTGGCTTCAGATATAGGAGAGAGGAATAATCTGAAGTACGACAATCTTTGTCGAGCCGCTTCATATATAGAAGAACAATTCAAGTTGAATGGCTATGAGCCCCGACTTCAAAGTTTTGA
>JACKCM010000013.1 GCA_020634035.1 Candidatus Obscuribacterales bacterium
CTTTCTTCACTTTCTGCAAAGCAATTTTGGCAGGCAGAGAGCTTTTTGTCGCACAGCACGAAGTGAACTTCGGCTCCTCTTAGTGTAAGAGCTACTGCAAAGAGTGTTTCCAGTGGCGTTAGACTTGAGTTGCCGCCAACCATGGTAGAGATCAGTACTTTGGGACCACCCTTTGCTCTTTTGACGCTGTCCTCCCAGTTTTGAAAGTCGTCACTTAAAATCTTCTTCCAGTCGGGTATCCAGCTAAAGCCATCATTCAGCCAATCTCCCGAGGGCTCATCTGTAGTACTTTTCGGTTGGTCTTCTGCCGGAGGGTTTTCGTCGTTTTTGCTGAACAGGTTCAAAATTTTTGAGAGCATAGAATCTAAATTTACCATGATATAAGGTCTGTTTTCCCTGTGTTAGCAGCATCCTGCGTAGGAGCCATCATAATACCTTGTTTGTTCTGTAAGTTACATTGCATTAACCTCGTGAGAGAACATCTTATGAAGAAGCTTGACTGTGAAAAAATTAAGGGCTGAGATCTGGCTGCTTGCTCAATGCGGAGGAGGCGTTTTTTGAAAGCGTTGATCATTGGATTCGGCTCTATTGGTAGTCTGCATGCCGAAGTACTTCGTGGCATGGGCCTGGATGTGCTGGTCGTTTCGCGCCGGGATATTGATTTCCCTTTTAGGACAACCGACATTGTAGAGGGTCTCGATTGGAACCCGGATTATGTGGTTATTGCGACGCTCACAGCGGACCATCAAGATAACCTCAGGGTTCTTGCCGAGTACGGATATTCTGGTCTTGTTCTAGTAGAAAAGCCACTTTTCCGGGATATGCCTGAAGCCGTGCCGACTTTTCCATTCGATTTATTTGTTGGCTATAACTTGCGCTTTCACCCGGTAATAGAGGCTTTCAAAGAGAGATGGGGGAGTGAGATGTTTCTCTCCTGCCATGCTTATTGCGGCCAGATCCTGGAGTCCTGGAGGAAGGGGCGACCGAGCAAGTCCGTATACTCAGCCAGTCGAGCAGGGGGAGGCGGTGTTTTGCGAGATCTGTCTCATGAACTCGATCTTCTCATCCATCTTTTCGGGCCAGTGAGGCAATTCAAAGCGCTGGGGGGCAGAGTGTCGGGTCAGACCATAGATTCGGATGATGTTTACGGCTTCTTGATACAGATGGAGAAGTGCCCCCTTGTCACCTTGCAAATCAATTATCTGGATCGGGTCAGCCGGAGGGAATTGTTACTTAATAGTGCTTCTCAGTCGCTGAAATTGGATGTCGTACAAAAGACGGTGGAATTCGATGGTGAATCGATATCTTTTATGTGTGAGCGTGCGGATACTTACCGAAAGATGCACAAAGAGCTTCTGGAAGGAGAGCGGCGAGGTCTTTGCAGTTTTGAAGAGGCTTTGAAAGTACAAGAGTTGATAAGCATCGCCGATAGGCAGCAAATCTATGAATGTACTCAGCCCGATCTGGTCACGAAATCGTCTGAGCGCGAGGAGTAAATAATGAATCAGAGTTTGAAGGATTTGACCAAGCTGTTTTCGCTTGATGAAAAGGTTGTTGTCCTAACCGGTGGTGGTGGCATACTGGGCCGGCACTTTGCCTCGGCTCTGGCGCAGTACGGGGCTAGTGTGGTGGTAGCCGATCTTAATTTCGAATCTGCTAGAGCCGTATGTCAGGAAATTTTGAATGACTTTTCTCTTGAAGCTCATCCTTTCGAACTGGATGTGAGTTCTGAGGCATCGGTTAAAAGCATTATGGAATTCGTCGTTGACAAATTCGGCAGGTTAGATGTGTTGCATAACAACGCAGCCTCCAAATCCAGCGATCTGAAGCGTTTTTTTGCTAATACAGAAGAGTACGACATGGACATCTGGCATGAGGTAATGGAAGTCAATTTGAAGGGGATGTTCCTTATGGCTAGAGCTGCTGGTGCTCTGATGGCACGCCAGGAGACTGGAGGATCTATTATTCAGACAGCTTCAATTTATGGAATTCTTTCGCCTGACCAGAGGATTTATGAAGGTGCTGAATACATGGGTGTGCAAATAAACAATCCTGCCATTTATTCTATTTCGAAGGCCGGAGTCGTCGGTCTGACCAGGCACCTGAGCACACAGTGGCTGGGCTCTAAAGTGAGGGTAAACACCATCACTCCAGGAGGAGTGGAGTCCGGTCAGAACGAAACTTTTAAGAAGAATTATTCGAACAGAGTTCCAATGGGTAGGATGGCTGATGCAAACGAGATGGTTGGGGCGCTTATTTACCTGGCTTCGGATGCGTCGACCTATGTTACCGGACAAAATGTCATCGTGGATGGTGGCTTAAGCGTCTGGTAGGCCTTTTGATTTAGGTGGCATCAACACCCGGTCGGCAATAGTTTCGGGGAACTAGTCCTATGTCGTGAGGTTCGTTCGGTGTAACAATTATTGTTGCGGAGTCGTATGGCTCCCTTCTAAGAATTAGTTAACTGGGCGAAAAGCGCGCCGAATGACGCCTTTTCGTCCCGGGAGTCAAATTCATCATTTTTGGACTTGTCAGGAGATTTGGTGATTCTGTGATATGATTTCGATTCTGACCGAGTTTGGGGCGACATTTTGAGAGGTAACTATTGTGGCGAATAGGCTCTGTACTATTTGTGCTCGCGGGGGGTCCAAGGGTGTACCGGGGAAGAATAGCCGGGAGCTTCTAGGTAAGCCGCTGATCACCTACACTATAGAAGCTGCCAAATCATCTGGAATTTTCGATTTTGTGGCTGTAAGCAGCGATTGCGATGAGATTCTCTCGATAGCTGAATCTGGTGGAGTTGATTTTGTTATCAAACGTCCTGCGGCTCTAGCCACTGACTCGGCTGGCAAAGTTGAAGCGATAGTACATGCGGTAAAGGAAGCCGAGCGGATAGCAGATCGACGTTTTGATACCACTGTCGACCTTGATGCAACTGCGCCTCTTCGTCTTCCCGGCGATATCGTCAAAGCTGTCGAGATTCTGGAGAACAACCGAATTAGTAGTGTGGTCTCAGCATGTCTTGCCAGGCGAAATCCTTACTTCAACATGCTGGAACTAGTCGAGGGCAAAGTCCGCTGTTGCAAAGTTCCTGATGTGCCCTTGCTCTGTCGGCAGGACGCACCACCTTGTTTTGATATGAATGCCTCTATCTATGTTTGGAACAGAGATTCTCTCTTGGCTCAACCAGATGTGTTTTATGAAGATACTCGAATATTGGTCATGCCGGAGACCCGCTCTGTAGATATAGATAGTCCATTTGATTGGTTCATTGTCCAGAACATACTCGAATCGAAAATCTATGAAGAGGGAGTCAGTTTCGATGCTGTCGAGTTAGTTGACTGCTCTGTTGAAAGAACAGCAGGGGAATTTACATCTGGAGTGCAAAAAGCTCCAGTGCTTCTGTCGAAAGACTAGTAGCTAATTGACTAAGTTCAGGAACTCTTCAATCTACCGTTGGAATTCCGTTTTGTCATTCCCAAAAAATCAAAAATTTACTGTTCTAGAAGGTTCCGATGAAAGTTGGGACCTTGTCTTGGCTGAGTTCTCTGAACGTGATGTCTATTTGAACAGGCTTTATCAGAGACTTTCTGAGATTCATACCGGGAGAAAATCTTTCGCATTCTATCATCATATTGATGGAGATAGGTTGTTCTTTCCAATTTTGGTAGGAGAGCTCCCCGAAGCTTACCAGGTATTCGATGAGGCTCTATACGATTTCGAGTCTGCCTACGGATATGGTGGACCACTTTGCACGACCACTGATGAGGAAAAATTGACTCTATTGTTCGCGCCGGTCTGGCAGTGGTGCGAAGACCAGAACATAGTAGCCGGTTTCACTCGATTCCATCCATTGCTGAATAATCACCGCTATTTTGTGGAAGGCTCTTTCAACAAGGTGGAATTCAATCGGCAAACAATCTACATTGATCTCGAGCCAGAATTAGATCAGATCTGGAGTGGTTTACCTTCAGGGCAAAGATCTCAAATTCGCCAGGCGATGAAATATGGTCTTAACGTGCGCGAGGGCAATCATCGTGATTTGATTGATATTTTTTGTCCGATGTACCGAGCAAATCTAGAAGTGCTCAACGCCCACGATCATACTTATTTTAAGCCGGATTATTTTGAGTTCCTCTCTACGAAGATGCATCAGGCAATAGATCTATTGATTGTGGAGAAAGATGGAAATCCCGTCGCCAGTGCTATTTTTCTTTGTTATGCCACCAATTGATTGGACACTAAATCTGTTGAATTAACGTTAGCTGTCCTGTGGAAATTGTACCTCCTTTTTGCCTCTCGCGGCGACTGATAGGAAAGCCGCTGCAGAAGCCATTCCTCATTGTAGAGTTCAGTGAATCGGCTGATTGCCTCTTGAGCTTCCTGAAGATTCTGAAACACAGAGCCCCAGATTACTTGTTCCTTGAGCGTCCGGAAGTATCTCTCCGCGATGCCATTCGATTCGGGTGAGTACGGCATCGTAAACGATGCCTCAATGCCGAGGAATTCGAGTTCGTCCTCGAATGTGCCAGAAGTATAGACGCTACCGTTGTCCATCCGTAGTTTTAAACTGGTGGCAATGTTCGCCTCATATCGACCGTATTCTACCTTCACCGCCTGGCGAAGCGGTTCCAAGGCTTCAAACCGGTCACCATATTTCGACACATGCCATCCAAGCACTTCGCTGTTGAAGTGGTCGATTACAGCGAAGATCCAGCACCAGCCTTGCTCGATCGTGTAGAATTTCGAGCCATCTGTTCCCCACATCAGATTTGGTGCATCAGTAGCTATACAAGCAGTATGGACTGACGGCGGTCTTGTCCGAACTCGACTTGGGGACAGAAGGTTGTTCTCTCGCATTATCTTCAGCACTCGGTTCCTCCCAACAACCATTTTCTTTCGGAGCCGGGCCCACACTTTCCTGTGTCCTTCTCCGACAAAAGAGGACGTATCGAGGTCATGCTTGATCGCCTGAAGAAGCTCCTGGTCTGGGACAATCGGAAGCTTCCCGCGCTTAAGAGCTCCGATCTGCTCCTGTTGGCGCTTCAGGTACTCGTAAACCGAAGACCTTGGGAACGCCAACAGTTCGCAGATCGGTTTAACTCCGAACGTCCGGCCATGCTTGCCTGGAGACCGTTGCCGGCTCAATTCGACGATCTCCGCTGCTGAAAAGACCGTTTCTTGAGGTCAACTGCAGCCTTCAGGATGGCATTCTCCATTGTGAGCTTCCCGATCACCGCCTGGGCCTGCTCCAACTCTCTCTCGTCCTTTGTGCGAGGTCTGGAACGTAACCCCTCCTTCCCCTGCTCAAGAAACACTTTGCGCCAGTCATCCAGCTCATGACCGGGCACTCCCAACTCTCTAGAGACTTCATCAAGAGTCTCACCCCTAAGAAGCCTTAACACCGCATCAGCTTTTCTTTCTGCTGTCCAGCGCATTCGGACCACCTTTCTAGCCATAGTATCACTCCTCCTATTTTACTTCGGAGTGTCCAATCTTTTTAGTGGCGGGATAGTGCTATTTTTCTTCGAGGGCACGAATTCTATCACTATCATCTAAGCGCCAGCCTGTATGAATTTCAGCGGTTCAGGCCGAATAATCTGATGCTTTACGAAGCAATCAAGCTTGGAAAAAGTGTGGGGATGAAGAAGTTTCACCTGGGTGGCGGTAGATCAGATGCAGCTGACGACACACTTCTCAAATTCAAGCGCTCCTTTAGCAAAGAGTCGGTAGATTATTACGTGGCGCGATCAATAGTCTCCCCGGACAAATACAAGAAGCTGGCCGAGCTATATGAAGAACAGAATGGGGTTAGTCCAAATCTTGCTCTCGTCCATTTTTATCGCTCTTAGAAAGCTTTCCGGACTTTTACGAGCAGGCTGTCACCAACTCCGCTTTGTAGGTAAATTCACTACCCTTCAAAATCCCATCACAGGCAATGTCTAGCCCGGGATCGTGACCCTCTCGAAAAGAGTTTAGTGATTGTTTCTTTATTCTGTATGGTGAGTTCTCGAATCCGGTTGGCTCTACCAACGATATCGGAATCATTTTTCTCAAATAGTAGTGATAAGCATATTTCAGAGCTCTTTGATAGCGTTCCTCTTCAAGGGGGTGTTTGAGGGGGAGAGAATCGAGAATCTTTTTGTAGTCGTCGGAACTCGATATATCGATGCTTATTCCTTTTCCTCGGATCCAGGCTTCACCAGCCACAATAACCGGGATCTTCATGCAACTCAGTTCCAGTCCTGCAGTGGTGCCATAGACCAGAACGCTATCACAGAGCATCATGGTTTTGTAGGTATTGATCGAACTGTCCGGCGCGATCAGAAAAACATTCTCTGGAACCGGATTGAAATTTTTCTTGATTTCATCTATCGCAAGTTGTCTGGATTTGAGCCAACAGTTAGTTTCTGCTGGGTGGACCCGAATTACGAGCTGTAAATCCGGCCGGGTCGAAAAATACTTTATGGTCTGCATCAGCCAATCAAGCTGACTTTCGAATGCATTTGCCGGATAGCACAGTTGTTCATCCCAGATAACATTAGTGAGAAGACCAATAACAGGTTTACTTAGATCAAGTCCGATCTCCTCCGCGATTTCTTCCGGAATGGTATCGCTGCCTTCGGTTACTATCTTCAGCCAATCAAACTGTCCGGACCAGCGGCTGACCAGGTAGTCCTGGATCTCCTTCTCTGTTTTGGGGCTCCATTCCATATCTATCCAGCTTTCCATCGGTTCTTCTAAAAACGAACGGATATGAGTTTTGTTGTGGCTTATGTGAATGCAGCCTACTCTGTAGGCTATATCCCAGGCAATGACTCTAGAGTTGTTCTTCTCACCCATGGCTACAACGTTGCCCTGGGGAACATAAAGTCCCTGGTTCGAGATTGTCATCTCGTATCCGTACTTGTCGTATAGCTTCTGCAGGCAGCGATTGGTCAAAATTGACGATTCAAGATACCTCTGCAAAACCGGTAGAGCAAACTTTTCACCTTCGAAGTCTCCCCGGGCGAAGTAGCGTAAGGCAGCTGATCTCACTATCTCGCCAAGCTCTATTCCGCTGTCACTTACAGAGAAAATATCGTCCAGATTTTTGCTGGAAGCTATCTCCGACGCCTCTTTGCGATCATGTTCTGTGAGCCAGTCTCCGTACAAATGCACCGGTAATCCCAACTGCCGTATGGCTAGCTGACCAGTTTCGAAGCACCAGTCACAGGACGGAGGACCTGTTTCTATTAGATCCTTCTGGTCCTGTTCTACTTTTGTAGAGCAATTTTGGCAGGCGGGCAAGGTTTTGTCGCAAAGCAGGAAATGAACATCGGCCCCTCTTAAGGTTAGTGCGATTCCGAACAAAGTTTCCATGGGCGTGAGTGCGGAGTTGCCACCGACACTGGTGGCTATTAAAACTTTTGGTCCGTCTTTCTCGCGTGCTGCAATCTCTTGCCATTCAGCCCAGTCTTTGCCGAGTAAGCCTTTCCAGTCAGGAATCCAGGCATATCCATCCGCCATTACGGATTCTTCCGTAAGTAGGGGGACATTGTCCACGGAGTGTACCCTGGCAGGGGCCTGGGCATCATTCTTGGTCCGTTTCAGGCGCTTTATCAAATCTTGAAAAAACATTTCGAGCACTCAGTGGCAAAATATTGGATTCGATAGAGTTTATCTTCTCTCTTCGAATTTAACCATCCAATTATTTTAAAAAGGAGTAATCCCTATGTTTGTTATTAATATTTACTCTGTTTCAGCGGGTCTGGCTGTCAGGTGTATCCATTTGTTTCCGCCAGATTGCAGGTAGTTCTTTATTCAATTCGAACTGCATGCAACGATTGTCAATCAAATTGATGAACTGCCTGGCATCTTGCACTTTTACGACCTCACAGGTAGGTGAAATCAAAATGTACAAATTCTCGAATGGATAAGTTGCACAGAGAAACCCTCCCTTCGAACGATCTTTCAAATCTATTTCGCAAATCTTTAGTCTGTCGCAGACAACACCTCCATTTACATTCTCTCGCTTCAAGGCAATTCTCAACATTGACTGAAAGTCCCAGACCCCATCGAATACCGGTGCTTCATTTGCATATCGTGGAGCATTCGCCAGTAAAACTGAAGATGCAGATTGAAATTGATTTCGATTAGCAATTAGAAACTTGAAAATATGGGCTTGTAATTGCCAGGAGATGACAAAGGACCTGGCCAAAGACCAGTTAGTCGTGGTGTAGAAACAAACTAGAATCGCTCCAGCTATCGGTACTATCTGGCGAAAAATAAAAATGGAGTTTTTAGTTTTGACAAACTGATTGATAGCAATCGCTAATCCAAGCACGACAAGGGATAATCCTACTGTAGCGCCAGCATTGACTCGATTGATGAAGGTATTGAATGTCGGCATGTATTCATCGTTGAGTCCAAAAATCGTATATGAACATGCTACGGTTAGGCCTCCTGCAAGAATCAAGACCGGTGCAGACAGCCGGAAGCGACTCATGGCGTCTTTCTCCGATTCGTGATTCGACTTTGTCTCATCCAACCTGCTCAGAGCGGCATATACGCATGTCATTGTAAATATCTGACCAACAAGTAAAAGGAGTTGGGTAGTGCCAAATTCGCTCCTCACGAAACTGATGGAGTGTTCTAGAAAGTACTCGAAGGCTACCCAGGGTAAATTGAGTCGAATACCTTCTGAGATTGTCGAGAGCATTAGTCCAGAATCGAAAGTTACCGCATGCATCCAGGCAGTTCCCAACAGGGGCATAAGAACTTTCAGGTAAAAGTACAGTGCCACTACAGACAGTGAAAGCAATATTGCCGGGCGCAGGCTGTACAATGCTGCCTGTTTCCAGGTCCCTTGCTTTTGGGCAATTAAAAAAGATAAACCGATATTTAATGCTGCAAGGGGCAGGCAGACTTCATAGTTGATCAAGCTGAGGAAATATAGAAAGGCTGATGAAATGTGCAGGCTCAGTCTCTGGTAGGCGCTTCCCTTCAAGTCACAGATCAAAGAGCCCAAATAAAGCACTAAACTGAGTGTGACCGAGCTGCTCACAACCCAGTAATGGGTGATGTTGTGGCTTGGATACAATAGAAACAGTGCGCAAGTCAGGAAGGAAAATCGTCTATTGCCGGAAAGCAGTTTTAGTGAAAGGTATAGCAACCAGGCTGTTACGATTTCAGTGCATGCGTTGAAAACATGGTATCCAAATGGTTTTATCCCGAAGAATTTGAACATTCCGAGGAAGTGGATAGCCTCGAGTGGGCGATTCACGACACGCGGATCAACTGCAAAATAAAATTGCAGAAGGTCTATCAGGTTATCCGGGCCTGTGCTCAGGTAATTGAGCATCACCCAATCATCCAGATAGAATCCGACATGCCGCAATACGGGAAGGAAGCAGAAAAATTCGAGCAGGATGATGCCAGTCAGCACCAGCGCTAATTCATTTTTGAGCCACCATTTGTTTTTCATGATTATCCTGAGTTTTTACTGCTATTAATTCAATCATGCCGGTCAGGTATCGTTGTTTTAAGAATCCGATAAAGTTAACTTTGTCGTTTCTTACATCTTCCTCGGGAGATTAGCCGGGTTTAAGCAGTGGGTGTGAAAGCTAGAATAAGCATTCTTAAGGATTTCCAAGAGTTCAAGGACTAAAATTGTGCGGTTATATCACGGAAGTACGACGAGAGTTCCCTCGGGAAGAAGAATAGGTCGAGAAGATGAAAAAGCCACTAGTCTCTGTAATCATGCCATATTATAAAGGTGAAGATTTCATTCTCGAGTCGGTGATTAGCGTCAAAGACCAGACTTTCAGAGATTTCGAGTTGATTGTGGTGGATGATTGTTCCCCTGGTCAGTCTGCATCCGAAGCCCTCAAGAGCTTGTGTGATGAGCCCTGGCTGCGTATCGTCCGCCATGAAGTTAACAGGGGTCTTGCCGATTCTAGAAATACAGCGGCCGAACTGGCACTCTCAGATTATTTACTGCCCCTCGATTGTGATGATCTTTTGCGGCCCGAATTCATTGAAACTTGCTACAACGAGCTTTTGAGCCGTTCCGAATATTCGGCAGCGTTTACTCAGATAGAAGTATTCGGAGCCCACGAAGAGATCTGGAGCCCTTCCTGCGAAATGACGGATATTATGGCGGGTAACCCGGTAACCAGCACCATTTTGTTCAATCGTGCGATTTACAAATCTGTCAATGGCTTTCGTTCAGGGATGAGAAGGTCTGTAGATTCAGATTTTTGGATAAGGGCGCTGAGTAAAGGGTGGAAAGTTCTTCGAATTGACAATCCACTTTTCCTGTATAGAAAGCACCCTGATTCAATCTCAGTGGACGACCGACTTACCGAGGTAACCGATCTTTATCAAGCAAACTCAGAGCTATATAAAGAGAACATCGGCATTGTTCTTGAAATTTTCGAGAAACGTTATAACAAGCTAAGAAATGAGTACATAACCCTGGATGAAGGCTTCCGGCTGATGGAGAGAGGCTACAATGATCTGTTGGCTCGTTACGACGACGCTATCGAGAGACTGCAGCAAAGAAGTGCAAGGTACCAGCTAGATCGCGTATTGGGTCGAAACAGAGAGAATGTCTAGCTATGCAGGAGAGTTTTTTGAACGGGTCGGTGACTGAACCATGATTTTGTAAGCCGCGGATTCGAAGACGTAGCGAGATAGGCATTTTGGAGAACTGCGATTGAATCAGCAAGAGATTTTTTTGATTGGTGCAGGAGGGCATTCATCTGTAATCGCCGAAGCTATTTCATTGAAGGGCGAGTTCAAAATCAAGGCCTTTATCGACCGAGATAGCATGAAAATAGTGGATACCAATGAAGTCTCTTATCCGCAGCTGGAAAGTCTGAAACCATCGAAATTCATTGTGGCGATCGGCAGCAATGACATACGGAAATTTCGCTACAACCAGATGCTTGAGTTAGGATGGTCAGCAGCCACCATAATCCATCCGGGTGCCATCGTCTCAGAGCTCGCTGAAATTGGAGCCGGTTCATTTATCGCTGCGGGGGCCATAGTCAACTGTAATGCGAAAGTCGGTGTAAATAGCATTGTCAATTCCGGCGCAATCATCGAGCATCACTGTACCGTTGGGAGTCATTCCCATGTGGCGCCGGGTGCTATTTTGGGAGGCGCTGTTCAGATCGGAGAATCAGCCCTTGTGGGCTTGGGTGCTAAAGTTTTGCCGGGATGTTCTCTGGGGCAGTCGTCTGTTCTTGGGGCGGGAGCTGTTTTAACCGGCGACCTTGAGAACGATCAGACTGCCTTTGGTGTGCCTGCCAGGGTGAGAAGCGAAGTCTGAATCCAATTTCATATCCAATCCTGATCAAACGATCTTTCAAGAATTGGAAATTTGCAAGATCCTTTGTAACTGCATTGTGATCAAGTTTTTATTCACTATCACCTATTTGAAGCACTCTATAGCGGATAAGATATTAAGTCTCTCTTGAAATCTGGTGCCGCCGTTTTTTGGGGCACAACACTCGGACCTCAGAGACCGGGATACTGATACCGCAGACATCCATATCCAGGCTATGTTATTCACCAGTCTCGACTACTTACTCTTTCTGCCTTTTATTGTCTTGCTCTACTGGGTGCTGCCCATATCCCGCCACTAAAAAGATTGGACACTCCGAAGTAAAATAGGAGGAGTGATACTATGGCTAGAAAGGTGGTCCGAATGCGCTGGACAGCAGAAAGAAAAGCTGATGCGGTGTTAAGGCTTCTTAGGGGTGAGACTCTTGATGAAGTCTCTAGAGAGTTGGGAGTGCCCGGTCATGAGCTGGATGACTGGCGCAAAGTGTTTCTTGAGCAGGGGAAGGAGGGGTTACGTTCCAGACCTCGCACAAAGGACGAGAGAGAGTTGGAGCAGGCCCAGGCGGTGATCGGGAAGCTCACAATGGAGAATGCCATCCTGAAGGCTGCAGTTGACCTCAAGAAACGGTCTTTTCAGCAGCGGAGATCGTCGAATTGAGCCGGCAACGGTCTCCAGGCAAGCATGGCCGGACGTTCGGAGTTAAACCGATCTGCGAACTGTTGGCGTTCCCAAGGTCTTCGGTTTACGAGTACCTGAAGCGCCAACAGGAGCAGATCGGAGCTCTTAAGCGCGGGAAGCTTCCGATTGTCCCAGACCAGGAGCTTCTTCAGGCGATCAAGCATGACCTCGATACGTCCTCTTTTGTCGGAGAAGGACACAGGAAAGTGTGGGCCCGGCTCCGAAAGAAAATGGTTGTTGGGAGGAACCGAGTGCTGAAGATAATGCGAGAGAACAACCTTCTGTCCCCAAGTCGAGTTCGGACAAGACCGCCGTCAGTCCATACTGCTTGTATAGCTACTGATGCACCAAATCTGATGTGGGGAACAGATGGCTCGAAATTCTACACGATCGAGCAAGGCTGGTGCTGGATCTTCGCTGTAATCGACCACTTCAACAGCGAAGTGCTTGGATGGCATGTGTCGAAATATGGTGACCGGTTTGAAGCCTTGGAACCGCTTCGCCAGGCGGTGAAGGTAGAATACGGTCGATATGAGGCAAACGTTGCCACCAGTTTAAAACTACGGATGGACAACGGTAGCGTCTATACTTCTGGCAC
Source organism: Candidatus Obscuribacterales bacterium (assembly GCA_020634035.1). Classification (GTDB taxonomy): domain Bacteria; phylum Cyanobacteriota; class Vampirovibrionia; order Obscuribacterales; family Obscuribacteraceae; genus RI-106. Next base: position 12,609 of record JACKCM010000013.1, read on the forward strand.
ATTCGAGGACGAACTCGAATTCCTCGGCATTGAGGCATCGTTTACGATGCCGTACTCACCCGAATCGAATGGTATCGCGGAGAGATGCTTCCTTTAAGTCAATGACTAATAGTAACCTTTCGGCAAGTAGCTCTTCTTCATCTGGTCAAAGCATCAAAGTGCTAGCCAGTTTCTGTCATATCTTGCCGTTAGTTGGTCTAGTTTTTGTTGAGTTATTTTGCTTTCTACCTGTTCTTAAACATATTGGATTCTATCTGGATGACTGGGTGATGCTCAATTATCTGTATATAGCTCCAAAAGATTTTTTTGATGCCGCTACATTCTATTTTGGAATAGATCCCAGGGTAGTGAATCGTCCGCTGGAAGTGGTTCATTTTATAGCGATGTTCAAGATGTTCGGAGTAAAGCCATTCGGTTACCATGTGTTCAATTTGGTTCTGGAAATAATTTCAGCATGGCTCCTATTCCTTTGTCTGTCTGCGCTTTCAAGGCGTCCTGGCTCTTCATTTGTAGCCACGTCTATTTTTGTTCTTTACCCCAGTCATAACATCACTCACTATTGGGTGGTTAGCAGCGCGGTGACACTAAGTCTGGTTTTTTATCTTGGAAGTCTTTACCTGGGTATCCTTGCGGCGTCTCGGAGTAAGCAGTCTTTGTATTTTGGGTCGGCATTTTTGTATTGTTTAAGCAATTTCAACTACGAGGTCTTCTTGCCTCTTGTTTCCATCAATATTCTGCTGGTTTTGTATCTTTTGTGGAAGAACGGTCAACCTGGTCGCCTGGTGAAGGAAGGTTTGATTTTTTTTGGTTTAAATGTTTTAGCCATAGCGGCGCTTCTGGTTTACTTGAAGGCTATTATGCCACTACTTGGAGTGGCGTGGATGCATAAAGTTAGCTTTGATCCAGGTCTTATGTTTAGAACTCTATCTACTGGCATAGAACTTAACTTGCCACATGTCGCTTTTCCATATTTCATCCAAAACATTTCTGATAAGCTGAACGGTGGATTGCAACTCCATGAAGTCATTTATCTATTGCTGCAGAGCACTGTTTTTTTTGCAATTTCTATCTTCCTCCTTCTTAGAAATCGATCTGAGACTAATTGCAATATTAATTTGAAGACGGAAGATTCTGGGCTTCCTGCGACCTCTTCATTTTTGATAGCTATAGGATGTTTCTGTGTCGTTATCTCATATTTGATTTTTGGATTAAACGAAGAGTACATGCCTGTGTTCAATACCATAGTTAATAGGGTTAATACTGGTGCCTCTATTGGCCTGGCATTTATAATTTGTGGTTTTGGGCTGTTTTTAGAAAGCCGTCGTTATTCTGCGATCTATCTGAAAACAGCTCAGGCTGTTCTGTTAATAGGCGGAACAATGGCGGTATGCTTTTTTACCCTGACAAATTGGGCCCTATCAATGCCATTTGTTATTTCCTGGCAGTTACAGTCGCAAATCATGAATGCGGTGAAGTCGAATAAAGCGCAGTTCGCAGATGCAAAAGCGATCTTGTTATGCAATGCTCCGCGTTATGCATGTGAGGCGCCTGTTTTTGATGGTGTATGGGATTTTCAATCAATGGTCCGACTGGTTTTAGCTCGCGAGAATATAGATGCGGGCGTTATTTCGGATAGAATGCAATTTTCTTCCACTGAAGTAAAAGACATCTCGAAGGGAAGTTTTGTTTGCGCCACCTATAATTATGACAATCTATGGTTGATGATTTCTCCGACATGCCGAATTATGAGAATTCACGGACCTGTTGAGTTGATAAACAATATCGAAAAGTACGGTTTGGATTTTGAGCAAAATAAACGATTGCCTGAGATATGGCGTAAACAAATCAATTCTCAATCCAGGCTTGAGAAACACGCCAACTAGGCTTTTCTGATACGACTTTATCTGGCTGCTACAACAGGGCTTTTACTTTCAATTTCGGTGCACATCGCTTCTGCATCGATAGTGGTAATAGCTATTGGCTCTCCGGTTTTTGTAAGCATATAAACAATGAGGCCGCCTTGTGTTTTCATGTACGGAAATCGGCTAATCCACTTGTCAGAAAGCATGAGTAATTTCTTCGCAGTATTGGTGTCGAACAGGTTAAAAATATGGGGAGGGAGATATACGGATGTGTAGCTTTCCATTTTGTATGACAGGCCTCCAAACCACTCTTCTAATTTTGGTCTAGAAATCAATGGTTCTTCTCCAGCTAGCTCCGTCCAAAGTGGGCTAATTTGCATCAAGAAATCGAAAACTCCGCGAAAAGCGGAATCATTATTCTCAGATCCAATATAGACACCACCAGATTTGAGCACCCGGTATATTTCTTTGCACGCTTGATTTGCGTTTGGAAGATGATGCAGAACTCCATATGTGCAGATAAAGCGTTGGGATTCATCTTGAAAAGGAATTTGATCTCCATCTCCTACAAAAAATGAAATCCTGTTGTCAACTTTCATGGACCTTGAGCGTTCTACGGCTCTGCGAAGCATCTTATGAGAGACATCAAATCCAACTACAGTTCTTTTTTCACCAAGTAACTGAAAGGCAGAGCGTCCATCTGCGCATCCAATATCCACTATCTGGCATTCCTGGGGGAGGTGTTTCTCTTCTAGTCTCTCAAAGGTCGCAAGATCCACAGAGCGCCAAAATGAGGAATCTTGGTACTCCGTGTAGGTCTGACCTTCAGGCGAGGCATACCAATCAAAATGGTTTCTTTGCTCGTATTGTGGTGCTAGAGCTTCAATTGTTTTGGAGTTCAATTCAGAAGCTGAATAACCGCCATCGCAGTCCAATTGCGATGCGTATCTGCTTTGAAAATCTGATAGTGCGTCTCTGTCGCTAAGTTCCGGGATAACAAGCTCTAGGAGTGTGTCGGAAATAACATAAGAGTTTTGGCACTCCAGGCATTTTAGTAATCCGTCAATAACCCTCTCTTTTGTCTCTCTGAAAGGTACTACGAAAAAATTGCTTGGCTGAATCTTGCATTTTGGACAGCGAAAGCTATTGATAAGGCTTTTTAACATTGCGTTACTCCCATTGCATTAGTCAAGGTTTGCAGATAAGCATGCATGAAATTGAACTTTCAATGTCCACCAGGAACTATCAGAACTAACAATGCTGACAATAAACCTTTTTATCTTGAGCGAAAGAGATTATAGATGGTTGTCAGCATTGTTGGGTATTTACTTT
>JACKCM010000014.1 GCA_020634035.1 Candidatus Obscuribacterales bacterium
GCGGAATATCTCTCGAGTGCTGCCTGTCTATTGAACGCTGCCTATGCTGATGCAACTCTAGAGTTGCAATGTCAGTTTCGGCTGCTCCTTTGCCAATACCCGCAATGCCTTACCAGTACATGGTTTATGAAGGTGACAATGATGCTCGATCAAATTTATCTGGCAACTTCTTTGTTGCCAGAATCTAGGCGGCTTTGAGGAGACATCTGGCATGGCTTTCAGTGTTGGCGAAAACACACAGTCGCTCGGGCTTCTGGGGTTTAGGATCAATCTGCCACCGCAGGCATAGACTAGTTCTTTGCAGTCTCTTTGCGAAGTTCGGACATGAGCATACCGCGGTTGCCCCAGTTGTCCGGATTGATCTCTTCAATGACCACGTGGGTGTTCTCAGGGTTTTTGTTGAGTACTCTTTGAAGCGTGCCGGTAATCTCTTCGATTATCTGAGCTTTTTGCTCTCTGGTAGCGCCACTTTCAAGCAGTTTGACATTAACAAAAGGCATAGTTCTTTTCTCCTTGCGCCCTTACTCTAATTTCAAAAGGCGGTCTGAACCGGTTCATTTTATCCTAATCTCGCCAGTCTTTTTGTTCTTGGTATACTATCTGTAATAGTAGCATGCCGTGAAAAAGTTTTGGATTTCAGGGGTCTAAGAGCCTGAAATCCAGTATCTTCTGTTGCCGCTTTTCAGCTATCGGCTGTCATATCTAGAGGGAGGCTAAGCAAACGGGTCAGCTACATATTCAATCGTACGAGTTAATCAGTGCGGCAAACGAGCTTCGCATCTTGAACACTTCGCCGCGGAGCTTCTCTACAATGCTTCCCAAACTTTCGATGTCGTTCCGGGCGGCCGCGAACTCGGGCCTGGTCATAAGATCGTCCAGCACCTCCGGATAAGCATCAGAGACGATAACCCGGATATCTCTCTCGTTCATCTCTTGCAGGCTAGCCGCTTTCTCCAGCTCTTCTTCCGCCAGCAAGAGTGAATCCATCGCTCGCTTGAGGAGCGCTGATCGAACTGTGGGTGACTCGGTCAGGTCTGCTGCCCGTTTCTTCTCCCTGCACATCTCCAGATGAAATCTTGCGTTGGAGAGCCTTGTGTGCAGCTCTCTCATGGACTCAGGCATGGTGCGGATGCCGGTTACTGCAAAAAGCTCCCATTCGCTGTACGGGGCTGTGATTGCGATTCCGGCCGGCTCTTCTTCCTTTTTGAAAAAGTCGGACCTGCAAAGCAGGGATCCTAAGAAGGCGAAAAGTATCGCCACGAAGCAGAGGAAGGTGATTTTGGCGAGTTTTGTTTTGCTGTCGGTCATGGTTCACTCTTTGATTGAGTTGGTTGACGTTGACAACAAACAAAGCCTTCGTTTCTCTACCAGGTAATCACTGTTACTGAGCTAATACTCGTATCCTGGCGTTGTCTGTTTCGAAGATGGTTGAATCAGCAGCCTCAGCCCCTGATTCGAGGATGCTCTCAGGAGCACCATGATGTGAGCCCGATACCCTTACATCAGGGTGCGGTTGCCCCGGTGGGTGGTCTCCGGCGCTTCCAGAACCTGGGTTCCGGCGGCACAGTTGACCCGGGAGCCTTTGCTCGCGATGATGGTCGAGCCCGCTTCGGCGTCGACGCTGGAGCCAGGCAGGGCATAGACCTTCGAGCCGGCACGGGCGGTGACCCGGCTGCCTGCTTTGGCGTGCACCTCGGCGCCTTCGAAGGCGACGACCTTCGAGTTGCTGTCGGCGTGAACCACGGCACCGTTGCCCGCGGCTACCTTGGAAGCGGCCAGGGCGAGAATGGTGCAGGGGCGGTCGCCGATCACTTCCGAGCCGAGCATGGCCGAGACGATGGCGTTTTCGCCTGCCCGGGCGCGCTGACCCATGAAGATGAAGGCGGTGTCGCCGTCGGCGGTGAGGGGGAAGCTTTCGATGTTCGAGGGAACAAGGACTGCTTCGGACATAGTGTAATCCTCCTGGGATTTGGGGGTAAGACCAGCCTGCGGCCGGTCAGAATCACTGGAACGAGGGCTTTAGAAAGGCTGGCTTTCTAAAGCCCTCGCAGCAATCACAAGAAATCCCAGTTCTTGCGGTAGGCTCGCAGACAAAGGAAGGCGGCGGCGATGATCATGCCGATGCCGGTCATTGCGTAGGCGGCGCCGTATTCGATGCCGAGCAGATGCTGGGGAAAGAGCGCCAGGGGGATGCATATTGCGGCACCAGCCAGAAAGAGGCAGCAGACGCCGAGCAACATCAAGCAGGGGAACCAGACATGATTTGCGAAGTCGAACTTTGACCAGGCAGATTCTGTGCGACGGGTCAATTTGAAGTCCTTCTCTTTTTTTAGAACAGATAAGCAGCGAAGTGACGCTAGAACAGAAGCACCTTTTCGATGGTAAAACTTGCCGCAAGCGGCTTCGGTCTGCCGGCGCCATGCACGCGGTGGAAGGAAGGCGGGACTTGCAGGGATGAATATCCTGGAGATTTAGAACCAACGAAAAGGGAAGACAGATGTCAAGAAATTTCTATCAAAAATAGAGATAGATCTGGAAAGAAGAAATGTAAAAGACAGAGATTTACTCTTCTTCAAAACCTGATTTCAGAATCAGCGATAGATCCTGGGAACACCATAGGGCTGGTAATAGAGAGGCGTGTTCAGGGCTTGCTGCGCTCTATTTTTAATGGTCACCGCATCGTTGAGCTGGTTAGTGCAGCTTTCGACCTCATTTTTATAAGGCTCCAGTATTTTATCCAGAATTTGCTTAGAGGCATCTTTGCGCTGGTCGAATTTCTGTTCTGTTTCGCCATAGGCGCGAAATGCCGGAACCAGTGAGTTAGACCTCGCCTGGGCCTGGCTCAACTCTCTTTTGGCTTCATCGACATTAGACTGGGCTTGTTCGATAGCCTGGAAAGCCCCGGCATAGACGTAATTTGCTTGTTGAGACATCGGCCAGGCCATAAATTGATTTGGGCTGGGACCGGGTCGGCTGTGCTTGGTCACCGGTTTGAGCTGCCGTTTTATAGAGCGCAACTTTTCTTGATCTACCAAAAGCTCGGGCTCTGAGCCGGAGCTAGAGCTGGCTCCGGCTCCGGATCCGGATCCATTCGTAGAATCAAACGAAGCGGCCGGGCTTCTCTGCATGGTGGTGTCTGCACTTTTGCGAACCAGGCTGGCTATCTGGGTTCTGAGAGTTTCTGATTCTTTGATTCTTGTTTTGTAATAGTGCAGGGTTTGCATCGAGTTATGACCCACTTCGCTGTGGGGCGAAATGCTGTAAGCCTGGGCAAAAGCTATCATCGCTTCGTCTATGCGATTCTCTTTTAAGAGGGAGCTTGCCAGCCAGTAGTAGGCGCTGGCGTTGGAGCGATAGGCGCCGTTTACCGCCCGGCGCAGATAGCCCGAAGCTGTTTTATAGTCGCCCTTCTTGAAATAGGTCACCCCGGCTTCGAAAGTGTTTTGATACTCTCGGGTGACAGCCTGGGCGCTAGCAGGAGCTTCAGAGGATAATGCCAGCATCGTCATAAATGCCGCCGAAGCCGAAATCAAGAAGGCTGGGCTTGATTTTGCTGACACTGTCCTTACCTGTGATAATTACTTTGAAGGACCATTAAATCATCTTTGTCCAATCGACGGCAACTCTAATAGAATATATGCTTCTCGCAATTACCGGTGATGCAGAAGCTCAAGTCGTGAAGAAGAAAAAGAAAAGTACCAGCAGTAAAAGTAAGAAAAAGAAGCAAAAGCTGAGTCCCAGGCAGCAGCGTTTTATGTTGCTTGGTCTACTTGGTCTGGCGATTATTCTCTGTCTCTATTTTTTCTTCTCGCCGCTTTCTATGGTGAACAGTCAACTCTTTCATCCGACAAAAGCCGCCAGTTATCCGGATATCCCCGATAATTTATTAGGGGCGAAGCGCGAAGATGTCTCTTTCAAGACCCCTGCCGGCGTCAAGCTGCACGGTATTCTTTTCGAGATGCCCGGTGCAAAATATACCTTTTTACTCAACCACGGCCAGGGCGGCAACCTGTCTACCCATATGGGTCTTGTCAAAACTGTTCTCTTGAACGGACAGTCGATTTTGACTTATGACTATGAAGGCTATGGTATCAGTGACGGTGTGCCTTCTGTAGCCGGTCTGGTAGAAGATGGAGCGGCCGCCTTTGATTTCTTGACCAATGAAAAAGGTATAAAACCGGACAGGATTGTGCTCTATGGGGCATCCCTGGGCAGTGGTGTCGCCGGAACGGTCGCCATGATCAAGCCCCCGGCGGGGTTGATGTTGGTCTGTCCTTATACATCCCTAAAAAGACTGGCGAGAGAGACTCTGCCTTATCTCAATCTCTATCCTGATTTTTTGTTTCCTCAACCTGATATCGGCTCTGAGACTTTTCTACATTACAATGCGGTTACTCCGGTGATGATTGTTCATGGTGTCGAAGACAGAATAATCAGTGTTCAACATTCCAAAGATCTCAATGCGATAAGACCCTACAAGACCACTCTGGTTCTAGAGAAGGACAAGCATCACGGAGATTTCTCTACGCCTGTATTGGCAAAGCATGTCTGTGAATTCCTCAACATCCTCAATGGTGGCAAATACGAAACCAGAGAATGTCAGGAAGAGGTTATAAAAATCCACTGAGTTGGTCAGAGACCTAGAACCAGCCTGAAAAGATCTCTGCTTTCTCGCCGTCTTCGATATCTTCTTTGAGGATATTGATGTCGGACTCTCCTGGATAGAAATCTTCTTCCATGGCTCTGTCTTTGTACCATTCGCCTTCCCAGATCAGACCATTATTGGCTCTTGCCAGAGCGACAGAAAACATGGCGGAGAAATAATAGGTCCCGAAAGTGTCATAGTTGTCGGTGATCAACAGATCTTTCTTGCAGAGCTTCAAGCGCTCTGCGATTTCTCTGTCACCACCTTCCTGTACAAGATGAAAAGGAATCGGTCGGCGGTCCCCTTTTGTTTTCTGGGGCAGCAAGCCAAAGAGGTTTTTGAGCTGCTTTTTGCTTCCATTAGCTGCCTGGTCGAAATCGAAGTTGTGCACTTCCAGATTGAAGCCACTGACTATAGTGTCATCCGGGTAGGGCCAGAGGGGTTCTTTTTCGACCTTCGCCGAAACCAGTATTTTCTCTTTCCATGGTGGTCTCTGGAAGATGTTGAGATGGGGGTTCATCTCCAGGGTGACGCCTTTTTTCTTCAGCCAGTCACGGGCTTTATTGATCTCGTTTTTGGTTAGGTCGGGCAGGAAGACTCGGTAGTCGTACATGGTAATGTGGGCTTGTTTTCGCAGGGATGTCAGTGAAAACGTAAGCTTAGTACCAATGCCGACCGATTGCAAGCATTATCAAGATAGCAGTATCTCTCGGGTTTTGCGGTCACCAAGCTTCCAGATGGCACTGTCGGTGATGATATGGAAAATATTCAGGATCGCAAACATTATTGCTCCGCATTGCAGAACGGTAAAGCCCAGATTGTCTACCAGGCCGGGAATGCCATGGTAGAAAAGGAGCGACAGCATCAGCGATAGAGCCAGAAATTTCAAGGCTGGTCCTTTGAGCAGAATACCTGCTCCGGGTTTACTGGCTTCAACGCCATTTTCGTTTGATTCCCGGGCATATTTGGCCGCTGCAATCATCAAATACTGGGTGCCGTGAAAGAAGGCCGAAACATAGAGCCAGTAGATGCCTGTGGCGGCAGGACCCATGGTAAAAGCCAGGGCTCCGGTAAGCAAGGTAAGCTGGGCCGGAATAGGAATCGGAGCAGAATAAGCATCTGAAACTGTTTCTGAAGTCTTGCGGAGGCTGCGCCAGACGACTACTCCTGCCAGGGTTAGCACCGATACTAACAAAACCTTTTCGCTGGTGTCGCAAAAGACCTCAGGCAGAGGACCCCAGAAAGGGATCTCCACATTGAGCAGGCTGTTGCCGCTCCACTGTCGATAGGTCAACTGTTTGAATATGGCGTACCAGGCGACGCTCTGGGTGAAGAATCGGATGCTTATTCTCTCTAGTTGTCCGAGCTTACAGGACCTTTTCATGCAGTAGAGAAGGGCGATGCCATAGCTCTGATTCATAAAGTGATGTGGTACAAGAAGCAGATAGATTTTGATATAAATCGGTGCCGAACCCGGTATCACCAGACCGAAGAGAATCAGAGCGATGCCAATAGTTGCCAACCCGAAGGTATAGTTGTGAAAAAGCCGTCTGGTGGCTCTTGTTCTGTAGACTGTCAGAATGGTCGAAGCCGTATGGCTCTCGGCAAATATCAGAGCGCCCACGGCAGATACTGCCAGAAGGGTCTCGGAGCCTTCGCCTTTCAAGAAAAAATAGTGAAAGAAGAAAAACAACCAGACCAGTCCACCGAAACCAAATATAGTATCAAGCACCGGGTTCAGAATCCAGGGATTGACAGTGGCTCGACTCTGCGGGGCAGGTTCTAGTGGCTGGCTGAATGTGGTTATGCTCGCTGTCATTTTTCTGATTTAACTAAAAAATATTGGAGGTTCCCCAGAGAAATCCGGTGGTCATGAGCACTATCACCGCCACGCCCCCATAGATCCATAAAGCGTTTTTCTTGTTCTTTCTCAGATTCCGGAAGGCGCCCAGCACCGAAGAAGCTGCAAATGCCAGGATAAGAACAGGTATGAAAGCGCTCTGGTGTTTGTCAGTCGGTCCAAGAGCAGTGGCATCGAGGGCGGGTGGTCCGATGGTGCCGTTTGTCGTACCCGATAGCATAGGAGCAGCGTCTTCGCCCTGGGGTCCGATGCCGCCACAGGAAGCACCCTGCAAAATTGGACTCTCTGAGACAGGCTCTGGCGAGACCACAATGGTCGGTGTCATCTCCGGTTTGACCACAGGCTGCTTGGCGCCAGATGCAGGCGGGTTGGTCAGAATAAGCAGGGTGAGAAAGAGTGTTAGTGTGACGATATGCCAGGTTTTGATCATCGGCCGGCCTCGAGTTTTTTTGAAGAGTATTTTTCTATGTTAGGCTCTCCTGCCTGACCTTTTGAGAGGAGAGCCACCGGAATCTCTTCAGGGTTTTTCCTGGATTTTCTGGGCAAATAGTAGAAGTGTCCGGCTTAATAAAGGGGTATAAATTTGAGCGACAACAGCGACTATCAAAATGACGAAAACTTTCAGAATCAATGGTTTAAGCACGATCTGACGCCTCCCCCGGGCAAGAAAGTTATCTCTCCTGTGCAGCAGAATATCGAGAACATCAAAAAGTATGCTTACGATGCCTTTGATAAACTCGATACCAACGGCAACGGATTTATAGAGCGAGACGAGCTGCTGGCGGCTTTCGAGGACCCGGCCGTGCCCATGAAGGACAAGTCTTATATCATGTTCCTGCTCAACAACCAGAAAGAGATAGCCGATGCCGCGGTCGAAGGTTCCGGAGTCCAGGAAGATGGAATCTCTCGGGTGGACCTCGAGATGTACTTTCGCCTTGTCCTGAGCCGACTGGGATATTAACTAGAGCAATGTTCAGATAGCAAATTCGAGCAGGTTCAAGCCGGCTATAATCAGGCAACTGACAGCGATCATGCCGCATTGCAGGGCGGTTAAGCGTTCTTTGTAGAGCAGATAAGCGATTATCGCGGCAGCTACGGTGCTGACACTGAGTACCGCAGAGACTATGGCTATAGAGCCCATTTGAGAAGCCACTGCGAAGCCGTAGGTGCCGATAACCGTAGGCGAGCTATAGAGGGCGATTTTGCCGAAAGAGAGCCTGCTTATCGAAGCCAGACCATATTCTTTGCCTTTGAACAGCCTTCTGCCCCAGGCGAGAAGAACACCGATAAGTCCGATAGTGAATTCCCATTCGAAGGCAAGCACCAGGGGATTGCATTCTCTTGCTACTGTTCCTATAAGGCTCATCGACCAGCCGATGAAGACTCCGAAGCCCATGGTGAAAGCGATGCCGGCATAGGTGGCGGCTGGATTGGCGTTTCTGGCCGGGTCTTTGCCAGAGTCGCCAGAAGAGGAAGATGAAGTACAGAGAATAGAGACACAGACTAGTAATGCGGCGATGAAGCCGAGCTGATAAGGATTGAGCGCTTCGTGCAGAAGAAGAATGGCGAAGCCGATGGCAGTGATAGTGCGAAAGCTTTCTGAAAGCGCCCAGGCTACTCCCACAGGCAGGCTTTTGTAAGAGTTGGCCACCAGCCAGTTGCCCAGGGCGGCAAGCACGGCACAGAGCAGGATATGACCGAAGAATGAGCTTGTTTTGTAGAACTGTTCCACCGGAACGAAGGCAAGCAGGGGCAGCATGACCAGACCCAGAGCCAGACCGCGATAGGAGATTGCCGAAAGGGGGTCCATCTTGCGATAGAAAGACGCCATCAATGTTCCTTGCAGGGCGTAAGCGGACGCCGCCACAACAGCGATAAAAATATACATGATCTCAATGCTCCGGCTTTATACATACCCGCTCCGAAGCTTCTTCAAGCTATTCTTCGATGGATCTCTCAACAAAGTCTATATCTCGATCTTGTGGCGGGCTTAGATTCTAAGTCTTGATTCTTCCTCCCTCGGAAAGACAATATTGAAAATTGAGGTGGAGTCGTAAATGCGACGGACAAGAATATACAGAGGACCTAGCAATGGGGTTTGACAAGAATCCCGGTTACTAGAATAAAGGCGACAATGTAGATGAGAAGAAGGTGATTAGGTAGATAAAGGACAAAGGATTTGCGAAACAGTTAATGATTGAAGACTAGTGCCGGAAAAGAAGTGCCGAAAGAATCAGAAAGTATGGTAGATCATTTGGGATAACTTAAAGGTTTGCAGATGGTATTAGATGTAGAACTAATTCTTGGGTGATAGGCAGCCGTATTCGCATAACGCCATAGATGATGTTTCTGGCTCCTGTGAAGAGTTTGGGTTGGAGTTAATCCTGGTTAAAAGGAGGACTAGGCACCGCCAATGGTGATCATAAGTAAAGACTGTGTACTTTGGCAAAGTAAACAGACATTGCATTTTAAGGTTTTATACTCTATTTGTGCTGTCCTGAAAACGGGTGTGGTTTGAGCCTCTATCGCGAGTGGCATGAGCCCGGTAATCTGCGATGCGGGATGAAATATAGCATTGGCAGAATGAAAGATTGTATTGTTCTGGCGTTCTCTAAACCTCTCCTTTCGCACGAGGAAATCCTAATAGCTTTCGGACCTACCACATTCACAAAAACAATCACCCGAATATCGATATAGTCGAGTCGGGTAGATCCGCTCCCTTGTGCTTGGAGGTACTGAGAACATCCTTCAACTATTAAAAAGGCAAAACACATGAAAAGAGCAACAATACTGCTCGGGACCCTGGTATTAATGATTTTCGGGTTCCTATTCGCTGCTCCGGCAGTACAGGCACAAACACCTTTGGACACTATCTCGAATGGTGGTGTTACTTGCAAACAATATGCTACTACATATGATTGGCAGACCGCTGCAACTGACACTTTTGGGATTGCATCAATACTAGTTCTCCTCCAACGAGCTTTGAAAAGCTAGTTCCTCGCAAAGCCAAGGATTTGCCGAGCGCGATGAAAACAACACTAGCTGATGTTGAGATTATGATTTTTCAGAATCGAAGTGACTTTGCAAGCTTTACAGGCGAAACAGCACCGGCACCTAAATATATGGCTTGGACTGCTCCTGACGGTCCTAGTGGAACTAGTCTTTCAAGTAAGCGGATTGCAGCTGTATTTGCGGAAGCTAGCTTATGGAGCACTGCCGATGATCAGGTTGCAACCAGAAATATAACAGCCTTGTATGATGTCAATGTAATGCAGGCAATTGGGCGGCACTATGATCAGTTGACCGGAAATCCGTCACAGCTAAGTTCCAGCCCTGTCCATCTTTTTGCAAATGCCGTAGTATATGACCAGTTTTGGGCTGACCGAGAAGATATAGAACAGGTTTGGGATAGCGACATTAAAGCGGCTTATCCAAATCTTGATACTCCATGGCAAATTTTGGATGAGCTATACGGAGGACATTTTGCTGATATCTATGCTTTTCAGTTTGCACAAGAATTCAGCTCCAATTATGGTCACCTTAACGGTTTCATAAACTCATGGCTGAAAGAAACTACAGGATACAGGTTTCACGAGATTTTTATGCATCCTTCGCCTAGTCGTCCAGTATCTGGAACTTACATTCCAGCTAATTTGATTACCGGTGCGCCTGGTATAGCTGTACTATGCGTAGAATATGAGCTCTCCGCATATGATGCTCCCGCAGATATATTGTACGACTGTGTTCGTCCTTATAACTCTACATATGGTGGTCAGCGTCAATCCGGTCAGGGCATAGATGCACTCGAACCAGTCTTGAAAAACGAGTTATCTTCAAACCATGTGAAGTTGTATATCATGATTGATATCGACCATCACCAAGCCTATCATTTGGGAACTTCTTCGCCTCAGCCCCTTGCGACAAATGCTTGGGGCTTTAGTACAGGAGTAGACTCAGGCAGCAATCGAGCTAGCTCCGCATTTTGGCGTGCATGGACGAAAGCTGATCGTAGTGAGTTTGTCACTACTCCAGGCAACTATTACAACACAACTCTTGTTCACGAGGTTGGCCATCAGCTTGATGGTATCTGGAATCGGATATCTGGCATGCAAGGATCAAATTTTGCTACTGCTGTCTTCGATGACTTATCTCACATTGATAGCTCGGCAGTAACTTGTTTGGATATGTTTACTCAAATTGAATGCAATCATCCTGCATCCTTTAGTCAGACGTATTCAACAATTTTTGCAGGCATTTCAAATCCTGACTCTCAGACATGCACAGATATCTTGTCTTCTGAGGTTTGCTCTCTTCCAGGTACAAACACTGATAAATTCAATACCTACCCTGATCGTGATGAACAGCACTGCGATAAAGTCTTTTCTAGCAGCATCTGCCAAAATGCAGATAGAGTTGGAAACTCCGTCATCATGAGTCGAGTTTGGTCTATTGATCCTCAGGAACTTTGGTCCTACGCTTTCCAAGTAACGGCCCCTGCTCCTGCGCCGAACATCCTTGAGAGAGCCATGGATGATATGAGTAACTTGACGGGTTATATGGAAACCAACCCTGATGTTCACTCAAATGGTGAGCCATCTGTACCCTAATTTCTAAAGGTGAATTTAACTCACTGAAAGTTTGGAACTAGCGTTTCTGCAGGAGAGGAATTAACCCTCTCCTGTTTTTTTTCTTCTTCTTTTTTATCTTTTGCGTTTATCCACGCTGTCGATAGCTCAAATCCTGAAAACTTATGACACAAATAATTCGTTGAATTATCAAACATAATTTCTAAATAGAGGGGGTCTTTTGAGGAAGAGTCTCTCTGAGTGGATCTAAAATCAAATACTAAAATTGTGTTGTTTTCATTAGTTGATTTCGGTTTGCCAAATACCTTCACTGCTTCTTCTTTCGTAAGATGCTCAAGTCCTTGTTGCTTATAAGATTTGGCTCTTCTTCCGAATTCTATTTGTTCCGGTGATTTAATCCAGATCCAAGCACAAGGACGAAGAGATTTTGAATCCATTCGCACTAGATAGAGAAACTGTGATTGATGTTTTGCACTGTTCCTTTTTATTGATGATTTGACTTGATAGATTTTTTCTCCATCTGGAATAGCAAAACTACAATGGGACATATCATTGCCAAATAGTCTGTATTGTTGATTAAGAGTCTCAACCTCTTTTTGAGCCATGGCAGGAAATGTGGAAATTGCAATTCCTGTAACACCAAGACAAAAAACGTGTATTTTGTTCTTTCTCATAGCTACTGCCGCCTTAAATGTGTTTTTTCGGTAAACGAATTTTCATAGTTATTATGTAATTTTGATTGCGTTATTCTACTACAGCTGTTAGTATGTGTTTACAGAGCAGGATTTTGCCTTCAGAATACTATTTATGTTTTGGACAAACAATAACCCGATAGAGGGGTAGTTGCAAACAAGCACTGAGTTTACTTTTAGATCTGTCTTTTTTTCTTTTTGATTAGCGGGAGACTTTTTTCTGCAGTCAAGAAAATTTTTTGATAACGAAGCTGGTATTGCAATGGGGACTAATTCTGCTAAGTCGTTTTTTTCGAGTATGTGGTAACAGTGTGAATCGTAATAGTAAATTCTGTCTGAGAAGGCGGTGGTATTGTATAAGGTACTATAAATGGTGCTTCAAGTAACCTTGTCCCGATCCCTCCTCTGCCGATATTATTGCCTGCCTTCTTTGTAACTATGGCTGCATTAAAAGGCATAGCCTCTTCAAATGTGGGGGCAAATCTGCCAGAATTTTCCAATCTCACTTCAGGAGCATATCTTCCAAGATGGAGCTATTTTTATTCGGGGTCCTCGTATCGGTCGTAACCATTGCCCTGGCAGTAGGTGGGCTGTTTTTAGCCAGAAAAATCACCCATGCTGACACTCTGAAAGAGCATAATCAGGTAGCCGATCCGATGCTTCAGGTGATTGGCACGCTCTACGCGGTTCTTCTGGGGCTTCTTGTGGTTCAGTCGATGGAAACTTTTCAAAAGGCGCGTTTAAATGTCGAGTCCGAGGCAGTCGCCCTTGCCGACACCTTTCGCCTGTCGACCGCCCTGCCGCCCAAGCTTCGAGATTCGCTCCAGCAGTCCTGTCTCGATTATGCTAAAGCCGTGGTGGATGAAGAATGGGAGGATATGCAGCGAGAAGAGACTTGCGATCGTGCCTGGGAATCGATAGACAAAATGTGGTGGGATATTATCTCTTATGAGCCGACCTCTGTAAGAGAGCAGTATGTGTATCCCGAGCTCCTCGCTGCCGCCAAGTCTCTGAATGATCACAGACGCAGCCGTCTGGTCACCAGTCGTACCTGGGTGTCCCCGATACTCTGGGTGGTGCTTATTACCGGAGCCATATCGGTAATCACTTTTACCTATTCCTTCGGAATAAATAGCATGAAAGCCCAGATCTTCATGACTTCGCTGGTGGCTCTGACACTCTCGTTAAACATCTATCTCTGGTCTATTTACAACAATCCCTTTTATGGCCTGCTCAGGGTCGAGCCCGAGGCTTTTAATATGGATCTCGAACACTTCGAGTTTTACCGGCAAAATCCGGACGATATGCGCTGGAACAAAGGCATGCCCGATCAGAAACCCGGCTCGGTCAAGAAATCCGCTCCTGCAAAGAGGGATTTGCAGAAGCAGGAGAAGCTTGAGAGCGCTGACCGAGAAGATAGAAAGCGTGGAGAAGACTGGGACGGTAAAGTAGGCCGAGAAGACCCCATGGATGACGGTGCCGAGCCTCAGGAATTCGAAAGTACCGGGTCATCTAAAGCTCTTACCGACAAAGATGAGAAGTAAAAATAGTCGGGACTCTCAATAGAAAGTCCCGAACTCTAATTGGTTTATGACTCCAATATCTGGTATCTAGAGTCTATTTCTTGTTCTTGCCTTCTGCGATGGCCAGGTGCAGGTTGTGGTGCACTGCTGTTACATCTTTTTCCATGGCTACTCGATCTTCATCACTGTAGCTTTTTGCAGATTGCAGTTCTTTCTCTTTGCCGTCGAGGCGGTTGTAGTCTTCCATGAATTTGGAAGCCTGTTCGGATGTAATCCAGCCTTCGGACTGTGCTTTTTCGGTTTGATTCTTGATGTGATCAACGCGCTGTCTGAACTTGGTGATGTTCGGAGCAGGGGTGTAGGTCACCGGGGTATCAAGAGCGCCGGCGAATGCCGCTGATCCCATGGTTACTGCCATGGTGGCAGCCATTAATACATTTTGCAGTCTCAATTTCAAAACAACTTCTCCTTCTTTCATTCTGATTGACTGGGTTGTTGACAGCATTACTGTGATCTTCGTGAAAAGCCTGCATGATACCAGAGATTGTCCAGATTTGTTAGCGGGGTCTAATTTTGCTTCTTTGCTACAGGGATAAAGGAAATTTCCTTAAGGTGAATTCTTGCCTGCCCCCCTTGAACCATGCGCGGCCCGGTGGATAGCTCCGAATGGATCATACTTGCTTCGAAAAGTCAAAAATCTAAAGATTGATGGAGGTGTTCCCTTAACAACTATAGATATAGCTTATTCTTATAGGCGTTCTGTGATCAGCTCGAGACAGGGGTTTCGAGTAACCAATTCAAGGGGAAAAGCTATGACATCCACGATGGCTAGAGTAGACAAATACTCTGCAGCTTCAAATTATCCAACCAAGAATAAGAAGCTAATCGAATGGGTCGAGAAGGCAGTCGCTCTCTGCAAGCCCGATCAGGTCTATTGGTGCAATGGTACTGAAGAGGAATATGACAAACTCTGTGCTGAGCTTGTTGATCAAGGCACTCTGATCAAGCTCAATCCCGAGAAGCGTCCGAACAGCTATCTGGCTCGTTCAAACCAATCGGATGTTGCCAGAGTCGAAGACAAAACTTTTGTCTGTACCGAAGCAGAAATCGATGCCGGTCCGAACAACAACTGGATGGCACCTGCCGAGATGCAAGCCAAGCTGAGTAAGCTTTTTGATGGTTGTATGAAAGGGCGCACCATGTATGTCGTGCCTTTCAGCATGGGTCCTTATGGCTCTAGACTTTCTCATATCGGAGTAGAGATCACAGACTCTGCCTATGTTGCAGTCAGCATGAAAGTGATGACCCGCATGGGGCAGCAAGCTCTCGATACCCTGGGAGTCGACGGTCAGTTCGTACCCTGCATGCACACGGTAGGCATGCCGCTCGCCGAAGGTCAAAAGGACGTAGCCTGGCCCTGCAACGACGAAGAAAAATATATCGT
>JACKCM010000015.1 GCA_020634035.1 Candidatus Obscuribacterales bacterium
ACGCAGAAGAGCTAATCGAAAAAGTCTGGGAATCAGACATCTGTGTACACAAATCAACTGTTAGAGGTCATGTCAATCGAATCAGAAACAAGTTGGATGATCTAGATCCAGCCAAGCCCTCGGTGATTACAACAGTGTACGGAGTAGGATATAAACTCTCTAAAAAAGAAAGATCAACCAATTCCGTCTCCAGAAGCCGGAATTCAGCAAATTTCACGCGCCATTGCACAAGCTGATCACATTGACTTACTAAAATTGTAGCTACAATCCAAGATTCGACTCTCTACAGGAAGTACTTGCCGACAGCATTTTTGCGATGCGGTGCTCTTTGCCATTGAAAATATTCAGAAGCCTTGTCGCGCTATTACCGATTCTCTACAGTGTTCCGGCAACGGCGCAAGAAAGCCTGGCGCCTATAATTTTAAAAGCTTCAAAAACCGCACCAAAATCCAAGAGTAAGCGAATAACGATAAATGACTTCGCCATGTGGATGCCTGTCTATTTGAACACACACCTGTTCAATAAGAAAGTCAGATTCTATCTCGAAGCACAGCCCCGGGTAGAACGCACCGCAGATAGCCTTTTCACATTCGCCCAGCTCCGACTGCGCAGTTCCATCGGTTATCAATTCAACAGATCTTTTGCTGCTTATACAGGCTATGCGTGGTGTCCGGATTTTCATCCCTACCGCAACGAGAACCGTCCCTATCAAGATCTTCTCTTCGGACATGTTCTGCTCAAGCGCCTGCAGATGGTCTACCGTTATCGGTCAGAAGAACGATTTATAAAGCATGTGCATGGTATGTCCTATCGTGGTCGTTTCAAGATTCGCGGTGCTGTGCCGATTAGAGAAGGACCTTTCTATGTTATCGGCTCTGAAGAACTATTCGTCAACTTCAATCACCCCCAGGGTGGTCCTCAAAAAGGGCTAGATCAATGGCGCTCTTATACCGGGCTCGGCAGACAGTTTGGTCGACATCTGAGAGCGGAAGCCGGCTATATGATGCGATATGCGTTTCATCCCGGCGCAACACCAAGAAAGATAGATCATGCCTTTATTACCAGGCTCTTGATCAACTATTGAAAGACTCTACTTATCTTCGCTTTCCAAAATCTGTTTGCAGACGTTATAGATTTTGCCTCGAAGATCCTCAATCTGCTTCATTGCGTCGATAACATGCATGGCATGACTGTAGAAAGCTTTTCTAGGAATCTCATCTTTTTCAGCCAGCTCTTTTGTCAGAGCTCGAAGAGCGAGATAGTGCTGGCGAGCCTCTTCTATACTGGCTTCCATCTCTATCCAGAGCGGATCTATGTCAGCCTGTTTTTCAGCAGGCAAAAGAGCTCGACCGGTCTCTAGTTCTAACAACTCCAGATACTTGCCCAGATCGTCAACATAGGCGACAAGCCACTTGGCTCTGGCCGGATTGACATCGCCTGCAGGAGGCAGATCAGGCTCCACCGCTTCCGGTATCACAATCGGTCCCATTACCACCGCATCATCAGGCACTTCCATCTTAGCACGCTGAAATTCGAGAACTATTTTGGTGGCAGCCCGTTTAGATTCATGTATCGCCTCACCCAGAGAGCGCATACCATGGGCAGCCTTTCGCAGAACTTCGGTCTTGCTCTCAGAATTGGTGTCGCCACCACCCTCATCCTCGACGGAGGAACGCCTTGGGCTGGGACAATAAGATGGATTGAGAATTTGAAGGGCGTGAGCAGAATCAGAAATAAGCGGATGACCTATGGCATAGATCAGGGTGAAAAGCCCCACCACCATCATCAACTCTTTTGGACGAAACATACTTGATCTCTCCGGTTTCTAGATTCATCCCAATATCTTAACAACTCAAGAACGAAAAAACGCGAAAGGTCCGACTAACCTTTTTGTTCCTCCAGCTCTTCGGCCGTCGCCACTCTGGTGTGCACCGATTGACCAGACTCAATCTCTTCAGAGCCATGTAGCATTACATTCTCACCTGGTTTCAGAGCACCGAAGACTTCTTGCGAGTTACCATCGGTCTTGCCCCGGGTTACCTTCACTTTTTCGGTTTTTCCGCTTTGCACTCTGATTACGAAATCACCGGCAAGCGAGCTGACCACCGCTGATGATGGCACAAAGAGTGTGTCATAGGGTCTTGTCTCAGGCCAAAAAACATTGGCGAACATTCCTGGCTCTAACATGCCGGTGTCGTTATTAACGTCGAGTTCCACAGGCATGGTACGGGTCTTGCGATCAAGAGCGTGCCCGACACGGCTTACAGTCCCGGCAAAGTTGCGACCGGGAAAAGCCTTGACCTTGAACTCTATTTGGGACTGTGGCTTGATTCCAGATACATCTTCCTCCGGAACATAAACGACCAGGCGCAGCACTGACACCTGCTGAATACGAAGAGCGGGCTCATCAGACGGTTTTCTTCCATCACGCCCTACCAGGCTGCCTTCATGGACATTTCTTTCAGTAATTACACCATCAAATGGTGCAAGAATAGTCAGATATTCGCGGGTGCTCAACATAGATTTGTACTCTGCTTCGGCAGCTGACACCTGTTTTTTGTGAGCCTTAACCAGGCTTCGGGCCGCTTCAATCTCCTCAATCATCGACTGAACATGGGCTCGATCGAAATCAACGTCCTTAGCAGACTTGTCTAGTTCATTACCGGATATGGTACCAGGAACCCTGGCAGCCGCAGCAAGTCGCGAGTGAATGGCTTCATCTTTAGCCAGTTTAGCCCGTGCCTCTGAAAGATGAGCCTCATGGCTTCGCAACTTTGAAATGGCTTCTGCCAGTTGAGCTTTGCTAGTTTCAAGCGCGGCATTGGCTTTGCTGCACTGAGCTTCGATCTCCGGCGCGGTCAACTTGATCAGTAGCTGTCCTTTTTGCACCCTAGAACCTCTATCTACGGTAATCTTCTGAATATAACCGGTAATCTTGGCGTGAATAGCCACATCACGAAACGCCTCTAGTTCTGCCGGTAGATGAACGTCTCTATCGAGATGCCTGGCCTTGACCTGCACCACAGGAATCTCTTCGCCCGAAACGGCCTCCCCTGATTCCCCTGTTCTTGCCACCATAGATTCACCGGCACCCTGGGAGCTATGTTGAGAATGGTTGGAGACGAACCATGCTGCCATCACTGCTATCAGCACGATAATGCTGCCGATCAAATACTTCTTCATTGCTTGTGCCTCAAGATACAGAACTCTTAACTTTCGCCGTGACCTCTTCTTTGCTCTCGTCGATAGCAATCTGATCGACTTCTTCGAGCATGCTCTGGGACTTCCTTTTCGCACCTTTCTGAGCGACCGAAAAGATCAAAGGTAATACGAATAAAACTGCAATAGTCGACCATGCCAGACCGCCGATGACCGCTCTACCGAGTGGTGCCGTTCGGTCTCCGCCCTCTCCCAACCCCAGAGCCATCGGAATCATACCGGCTATCATGGCGATACTGGTCATTAGGACAGGTCTCAAACGACTGACCGCACCTTTAACCCCGGCTACCTCCGGCGACAAGCCGCTCATTCTACGCGACTCTGCAAAAGCGATAATCAGGATGGCGTTGGCTACACCCACACCGATAGACATGATCGCTCCCATGAAAGACTGAACGTTGAGGGTGGTGCCGGTAGCTTGCAGAGTAAGCACCACTCCACATAGAATGGCAGGCACCACCGAAATAACCGCCAGAGAGAGCCTTACAAGCTGAAAGTAAGAGATGAGCATCAAAAGAATGGTAACAACCGCCAGTATAAGACCGGCACCGAGACCAAAGAATGTATCATGCATGGTCGGGACCTGACCGCGTACATCGATGGTCACGCCACGGGGGCGCTCACCGGCCCGGGCTATCGCTTCGGTAACCTCCCGGGCTCTTCTGCCCAGGTCACTGCCCGCGATATTGGCTGTGATACTGACCATACGACGCATATTATAACGGTCGAACTCACCGGTCATGGTGCCATACTTGACCTGGGCTACATCTCGTACAAAGGGACCGCGATTACCTGTCGCCATTACAGGAATAGATTCGACAGACTCGACCGAGTCCATCTTGCCCGTCGGTACTTCTAACTGGACCTGGTAAGAAACTCCTGATTTAGCGCTTATCCAGAATATCGGCTGGACGAAACGACTAGAGTAAGTGGCAGGCACCAGAGCCCGTCCTATATCCTTAACGGTAACACCAAGCTGACCGGCACGCTTTCTATTGACGTCCACATCGATGGTCGGATACTCGAGGGGTTGGACGATTTGTAGATCACGTAAGTCAGCGATTTTACGAAGCTCTCTCATCACTCTCTCAGCATAGTGCTTGTCCTCGGCAAAGTTCGGACCGGCTATATCTATCTTGAGTGGAGTCGGCGCCCCGAAGTTCATGATCTTGTTGACGATGTCACCTGCTTCAAAAGAGAAGTCTGTCTCGGGCATCTTTTCGTGCAAAGTCTTACGCAACTTCTCTTTCAAATCAGCCATGACCATATGGGCATCATGTTTGAAAGAGACTAGAATAACCGCCTCTTGCGGACCACTGGTCCACATCACCACGTTCGAGATACCGAAAGTGGGAGGGTTGGTGCCGACATAGGCGATACTTACATCGATGTTCTCGACACCGGCTTCCCGAGCTATGATATCGAGAGCCTGCTGAGTCTTGTGCTCTGTTTGTTCAATTCTGGTACCAGCAGGCGCTTTAAGCCGCAACTGAAATCCGCTCGGGTTGCCGGTAGGAAAGATCTCTGTCCCCAGAAAAAGAGTGAGAGTCGAGAGAAGAAGCACGGCGACAAGGCCGTAGCCCCCGATGACCACCCACTTGATACGCATCAAACTTATCAAAGAACGAGCGTAGCCCCTCCGAACTTTTCCAAAGAGACCTCCGCCACCATTGCCTTGGGCTGATGGATCATGTTCTTTCAAGATCCACCCGGAAAGAACCGGCACCAGAGTATTGGAGAGGATATAAGAAGATATCATCGCAAAACCGACAGCCAGAGAGAGCGGCACAAACAGAGCCTGGGTGCTGCCGGACATTAAGAAAGCAGGTGTAAATACCGACACCACAGAAAGCATGGCGAGCAACTGCGGGGTGACGACCTCGCAACAGGCTTGATATATGCCCTGAAATTTCTCGACCCCCCTGCCGAGGTGGGTATGGATATTCTCAATCGCCACTGTCGCTTCATCCACCAGAACACCGATGGAGAGGGCCAGTCCGCCCAGGGTCATGATATTGATACTCTGTCCTGCCATCCAGAGAAATACGATAGCTGACAACAAGGCTGCCGGAATAGTTAGTACGACTATGATGGCGGAGCGCGCGTCACCGAGGAAGAGCAGCACCATCAATCCAGTCAGAACCGCACCGATACCGCCTTCAAAAAGCACACCTTTGACAGCCTCGGTAACATATATCGACTGGTCGAACTCGAAGCTGACTTTAACATCTTTAGGAAGCAGATCGCGAATATAAGGAATTGCTTTCTTGACCTCTTCCACCACTGTCACGGTGGACGCACTTGAGAGCTTGGAAACGGCCATGAAGACCGAGCGCTTCTTATTTACAAGGGCATAACCGGTGGGGATATCGGTAGTATCCGATACGGTGCCGAGGTCCCCAAGATAAACCTCGGCACCGGCACCGGGCTTCACCGGAAGTTTCTCAAGTTCTTTTATATCCTTCACCACGGAGTTGATGTCGCAGACCCTTTGCAATTGCCCGGTACGCACTACCCCAGAAGGGATAATCACGTTGCCTTTTGCAAGAGCTTCGACAACATCTTCGCTCGAGATATTGTAAGACTTGAGTCGTTCCGGATCGACACTTATGACGATTGAACGAACGTTGCCACCGAATGGTGGCGGCGTAGAGGCGCCTGGTAATGTGGAGATAACCGGTCTGACCCTTTCATAGGCGAGATCGGCGACCTCTCCGATAGAAAGAGTCTTACTGGATAATACCACATAACCGACCGGCACATTGCCGGCATCGAAACGTAGAATAAATGGAGTCACCGTCCCAGGTGGCATATAAGAGCGCGAACGCTCTACCTGACCAATCACCTGGGCCATGGCGTCTGCCATATCAGTACCCGGGTGAAAGAGGATTTTCATCACTGACACCCCTTGAATAGATTTAGATTCGATGTGCTCCACACCGCTTATATAGAGAAAGTGGTCTTCATAGTGCGAGACCATGAAACCTTCCATCTGGGCCGGATCCATGCCGCCATAGGGCTGAACGACATAGATAACGGGCAGATTGAGGTCAGGAAAGATGTCCACCTTCATCCGGCTAATAGCCAGGAAAGAAGCTAGAATTATAGCCAGGGTGGCGACTATTATCGTCACCGGGCGGGTCATTGCTAGCCGGATTAACCACACGTTATTGTTTCCCTTTCTCGATAGCGCTTAAAAGTGGCTTCAAGTCTCCGTGGGCTACTCCTATTGCCAGCATCGCTTTCCAGACTCCTATCCGGGCACTGGCTAGACGAAACTTTGCCTGAGCAAGAATCTGCTCAGCCTGGGCGACATCTGCTACCGTTCCCAGTCCGACCTGATAGCGGGTGACGGCAAGAGTCTTTGCTTCTTCTGCTGCCTCAACCTCTGCCGGCACGTTTTGCACCAGACCGACAGCAGCTTCTAGAAGGGCTTTGGCTCTTTCATCCTGGGCGGTCAACTGCTGAGCAATAACATCGTAGGCACTTTTCTCGGCAGACAGATTGCAGCGCTCGACGTTCTTCTCCGCTTTTATCTGCCAGTAATCTAAGAAAGGAATCTGCACCATCATGCCGATGTGATAGTTGGGCACCAGCGGGAAGAGACCATGAACGTCTCTGGATTGTCTCTGGTTGCCTTTCTCTACAGATAGACCGGCACCACGCAGGTTGCATCCTCCCCAGAAGTGCAACTTGGGATAATAGGTCTTATCAAGAACATTCAATCGACCTTCCACCACATCGACGGCTTGTTTGCCCGCGACGGCAACCGGATGATCGTCGACAATAAATTTGCCGAATCTGACATTGGGCGGATCTTCGATATCAAGAATAGGGAATGGATCGATTGCCACTATAGTCCCGGCTATACCAAGGGACTCTGCCAGATTGGCCATAGCCACTCTTTCCATCTTCTTTGCTTCGATCAACAGGTTCTTCGCTTTAGCTATCTGGGCCTGGGCAAGAGAAGCGTCGGCTCCTGGTCTCAACTCTGCCGCCACCATTGACGATACTGTCTTCTCAAAGACTTCAAAGTTATGGACATTAAAAGCGGCGGCTTTGACCTGCTCTTTAGCGACAATCAATTCTAGAAAAGCCTGGGCTGCCGAAGTGGCGACATCCAGTTCGGTGATACCAAGGTTAGCTCTGGCTTGCTTGAGCTGTTGCTTTCGTAAATCGATACGCGCTTTGTGCAAGCCGAAATCAATCGGATCCCAATCGAGAATGAAACCGGTGCCACTGGAGAATACCGGACTCATCACGATGGCGTTGGTACCGGGACCAGGGTTGGGGGGTAGGGTCGGGTCTGGTATAAGCACCTGGGTAAGCTTATTGTGGGTAGACATGACTGTCTGGTAGGAAGCAAGAGAGTCAGGCATGTATTCTTTTATCTTTTGCAGACTGACCGTCTTTTTTGCAGCATCCACCTGGGCCTGCATCTGTTTCATTTTTGGGAAGTTGTAAACTGCCATATCAACCGCAGCTTTGAGCGTCATCTTCTTTGTCTGAACTTGCTTCGCTTGCAGATGAAGAGGAGTAGTTTTTGTCGGGGCACCTGGGTCCGGAATGCTCTTACTGGGCAATCCACGCAAAGGCACACTGCCATCCGCAGCCATTGCCGGTGCCTGGAGGGCAAGTGAGAGATAGAGCATCATAGCCAGGCGAGCGAGACTATAGTAAGAAATCAACTCGAAACTATTGCTTCTTTTCCTTGCACTCTGGATCGATTTAGAAATCTTGGATCTCAACCTGATTGCAAGGTGAGCACTGGCTGCCACGATCGCCCTCCTTCTTGGTGCCACTGCTGCCATCTTAAAACCCAAATGTGATCATCTAGTGTTACCAAAATGCAGATAGCAAGCACTTCTGCAGAAGCGCATTCGTACAAAGCGCCTATTCATAAGCTTTTCCAGACACGATCAGATAGAAATCTTTTTTTCGCAGCCTAACCGCAAGAAGTGACGAATGTGATCATCCGGTGATCCGGATCAAATCGGCTCTCAGATTTCGTCCAGACTTTGTTCCAGAATTTGTACAGAAATTGTATTGATAAAGCGTAAGTCTTATGAAGCTTTGGTGTAATTATTACTATAATATGGCAATTTTATAGCGCCACCGGCGGTATCATTAAAATTTTGAGAAATTCATCAATTCGATAGCGTAGCGATCGAATTGCAGTTATAGTAAACTGGATATGAAAGTATTGCTCGCCACCGATGGCTCTCCGAACGCGGACATGTGTGTAACCACCATCTGCGAAGGACCGCTGGATAAAGATTCTATAGTACATTCCATAGCCATCCACGATCCGATTCAGAGCAGATTGTTTCCTAAAAGACTGGACGAAGAGCGAGCCGAAAACATCGTGACCCTGGCAGTCAAACGCATTTCTGACGCTCATCCGGAATGTGTAGTCACCGGTGCCACCCTGAAAGGACATCCCGTTACTCGAATCCTTCAAGTAATGGAAAGCTTCGAACCGGATGTTCTCTTGATGGGAGCCCATGCTCGAACATCCTGGAGAGATGATGTTTTAGGCAAAACCAGCAACGAAGTACTTCGACGCTCAAGCTGTTCAGTCGTTTTGGTGAGAGCCGATCCCAATGAAAAAACGAAAAAAGCTCCGCGACATTTGCTCTGCTTCGATGACACATTAGTTACCCTGGAAGCCTTTTCTGAACTGGAGAGAAGAATCTGGCCACCTGAATCTGAATTTGTAGTTCTCCATGTCCTGATAGATTTATTCGAGACCGGCTCCAACAACCCTGAAATAGACGCCGAATTCGCCCAGAGGCGAATGGTGGAACGCAAAGTCTTGATGGAAAAATCAGTAGAAGATCAGGTCACCTCCCTGACTCGCTCTCTGCCCGGACACAAAATCACAGGGCTGGTGGTACCAGAATCATTCGGGGGACCAGTTGATACAATATTGAATACAGCCGAAGAGATCGAAGCGGATCTTATAGTGATGGGCTCGCACCAGCGTAAAGGAATCGACCGATTCTGGCTGGGAAGCGTTTCTGAAGCAGTAGCAGAACATGCCCACTGTTCAGTAGAGATTATCCGACCGATGTTAAATACCGAAGTGGAAGAGGAGAAGTAGAAAGATGAAGATCAATAGAGTACTGCGAGCCTCTGTCCTGACACTACTAGTAGTGTCGGCCATCGCTGACGCCAGAGTCGCTTTTGCCGAAGATCAAATAAAAGAACAGGGAAGGTATTTAAAAAGTCAATCAGAGTTTTTCCGAAAGAACGAAACCATTGCCGAGAGCCAGGACAAGATCAAAGAGCGCAAAAAAGAGATTAAAGAAGCGCCAAAAATTGACGAGAGCCCTGGTGTAGGAGGATTCAAAACCCTGCTTGCGCCAGAAGATTCGTTTACAATTCAGGGTGTAGAGAAACTTTCAACCAGCTATACCCAACCGGACTTCTCTATAAAAACTCGCTTCAAGCTCCACGCCCGAGAAGGTCTCTGGGCC
>JACKCM010000016.1 GCA_020634035.1 Candidatus Obscuribacterales bacterium
ATTCTGGGCATGATTGCGGTGGAGACTGTCGGGTACTATTCACAGAAGGAGCATTCTCAGAAGTATCCGGTGAATACTCTCGGTTTCTTGCCTGACCGTGGTGATTTCCTCTTCTTTGTCGGCAATTACCGCTCTCGCGGCTTTCTCACCGACTGTCTCGGCTCATTCAGAAAGTATGCCACCATCCCCAGTGAAGGTATTTCTGCCTTCGATTGTTTTGATGATATATCGAGATCGGACAATAACTCTTTCTGGATTCATGGTTATCCCGGATTGATGATTACCGATACTGCTGATTTCAGAAATCCCAACTATCATCTGCCTTCGGATCGAGTCGAAACTATTGATTTTGATAATCTCACGCGCTTTGTCTCTGCTCTATCCGAAAGCCTTCGAGAGCTGAGTGGAGCCGGGGTCAGGCGATAAGCGGTGTGCTGCTCAACTCACCGAGATGAAATAAGACCTCCTGATAGAGCCAGTGGGCATGGTCTAAATGTTTTATAGACAAACGTCTGGCCTGTTCCAGGCAATTTAGCGAGTCGCTGGTTCTGCCCTGTGCTTCGGCGAGTAAGCCAAGATTGAGCCAGGGTTCGATCAGTCTGTCATCCTCGGTGCCGAAATGTTGTGTGAGCAATTCCACCATGCCTGTCATGATTCGCTCGGCCATTTGATAGTCGCCCAGGTCTTCGAAGTGTTCAGCAAGAACATTCATTCTAACGAGGTTGTTGTCCGTAAGCATTTTTCACCTGATTTCCACTTATAACTGGTGTCTGTTTTGTTTTTTCAATTGAGTTTGTCATCCTAGGTGATGGGGAAGAGCACTGTCAAGCAAAAAGTATAAAATAAACTACACGTTGCCTCGAGGTTACAGGAATGGCTATAGAGAAATATGGGCGCAGCAATAGTGAATTGGGGCTATAATTAAGAATGGGAAAACAAGAGCGTGTATGATAAAAAGTACATGCCCGGTAGGAAATTGGTAGCGGCGAGAGCCCTGGAAATTGAAAGAGGTATCAGAATGAGTGTTGAGAGAATCGAGAGCAGGCAGGCTTTGAAATACATAAGGAATTATTTTAGAAGTCATGATGAACTCAATCATAAACAGGTAATCAGAATGATCGCCAGTGAGTCCGATACACCACCGGAGGTACTGAAGGCGATGGCGCAGTCCACTACTCGAGTCGACATTCTCGAGCGAATCGCCTCCCATCCTAATACACCCGACGAAGTGTTGCACCGTCTGGCTACCCATGCGGCCAAAGAGATTCGTCTGGCGGTTGCTTCTAACATTAATGCCGCACCGATAGCGGTGAATCCTCTGGTATCGGACGAAAGTCCTACTGTCCGGTTCACCCTGGCCGGCAATCACAGTACCGAAGAGATAATCCTTCGAGAACTCATGGATGACGAGAATCCCTTCGTCTCGGTCAGAGCGGAGCAGACTATTGATAGGGTGAATCGAGAGTCTCGGTTGTAAAGGGGGTAATCCATTATATAATCAGCAGGTTTGCTTCTATATCAGCGCTGAAAAAGAGGGCATCTTTTGTTGAGGCGATTAGCTATTATCCTGGTTTCTGCAGGTGTCTTGGTTGGGGCGGCGCTGGTCGGTTTTGTCGATTCGCCGGCAAGCGGAGTTGAAAGCGAGCTTCAATCCTGGCAGGCTGACATGGATGCAGGTACCGAAGCCTACTCCTCCCATCAATATTCTCGGGCTCAGAAAAGTTTTGAAAAGGCTCTTTCCGAATTGCCTGAAACTGAATCTGAGTCTGATGCGAGTGCTGACACGCTCTGGAAAGAGCGATCGCGCAACTACAACGATCTGGGGCTGGTTTTCGACAGCCTGAAGCAGCACACAAAAGCTCGCAAGCTTTACAAAAAAGCGATAACCTTGCGACAGGCTCACGGTAAGGAAGGCAAAGAGCTTTCCATAAGCACCTTGAACAATCTCTCCTCTTCTTATGCCGAAGAGGGCGACTCGGATATGGCGGCGAAATATCTGATTGAAGCCAACGATCTTATAGTCGAATGTCGGGGTGCTGATCATCCAAGTCTTTCGGTCAATTTAAATCGGCTGGCTGGGCTCTATAAAAAAGAATCTCGATATGGCAAAGCGGCAGAAGTGTTGAGAAAGTCTCTTGAAGTGGCGAAGAAAGCTTTTAAGACCGGAGATGCCGCGATAACCGTTATCCAGAATAATCTGGCTGCAGTGCTCAGACAGCTTGGCAATCAGACCGAAGCGCAGTCTCTTTATGAAGAGTCGCTGAAAATCCGCGAGGAAGCCCTGGGAGAAGATGACCTGAGAGTGGCTGCCGGGCTCAATAATCTTGCTCGAAGCTACCGTGAGCAGGGTCTATATGATAAAGCCGAGCCTTTATTGAAGCGATCTCTGGAGATTGCCAGGAAGGCACCGGATACGAAGCCAGAAGAGCTGGTGGCGGCGCTCAAGAATCTCGGTCTGTTATATCGAGAGCTTGGAGAGAGCGAAAGAGCTTTGCCTCTCTATGAGGAAGCTATTAAAGTCCAGCGCAGTCGAATAGGAGAACAGGACATTTCTCTGGTCGACACAGAGCTTGATCTGGCGGCAGCCTATCAGGAGCTGGAGCGCTATGATGATGCGAAGAAGCTATTGTCCGACGCCCTCGAAATCTGCGATAAAGATAAGACCGATAGTGGTTCTCTGCGCCTGCGGGTGCTCGCGCAAATAGAAGATGTCTACGGTCAGGTCGACGATTTCGAGAATGCTATTGCGGTCAATGACGAAGAGCGCAAGCATTTAGAAGGCGAGACCGAAGTCGACAAAGATTTGCTCTCTCGTAAGTATAACGACCTCGCCCTTTTGAACAAAAGAAGCGGAGACAGTAAGTCTGCCGAGACCAATTTCAAGAAGGGATTGCATCTGGTCGAAGAGGAACACGGTGCCGATTCTATAGAAGCGGCACTGATTTTGAACAATCTGGCCCGGTTATATGCCTCTGAGGGGGAGTATGAAAAGGCCGCCGGCATTTATAAGAATCTGATCGAGATCAGAGGCGCCGCCTATGGTGCCAGATCTCTTCCGGTGGCAGCGGCTATGCAAAACTATGCAGCGATGATGCGCAAATTGAAGAAGACTGCAGAAGCTTCAAAATACAGTGATGAAGCCGACAAAATAGAAACTGAATCAGAGTCAGTCTCAGGGGAGAGTGGAAAATGAACTCACGACTCCCTGGCTCTTTTGCCGCCCTTTCTATGCTCTCGCTTTTTTTGATCTCTTGTTTGCCTGCCGAGGGCAAAAGCAACCCGAAAGAGTTCAGTGGCAAAGTTTCCTGGTACGGCAAGCAGTTTCACGGCAAAAAGACCGCTTCCGGTGAACCTTTTGATATGAATGACTATACCTGCGCCCATCGCACTCTACCATTCGGCACCAGGATCCTGGTTGAAAATCCCAAGAACGGCAAATCGGTGGTGGTAAAGGTCAACGACCGGGGACC
>JACKCM010000002.1 GCA_020634035.1 Candidatus Obscuribacterales bacterium
ATGTCCGAAGATACTAACGCTTTCGAGATGGTTCAGCCGAACCAGCCCTTCAAGCCTGGTGACATGGTCTTTGTCAGGAATAAAGAAGTCGATGCGACTAAGCCTGTGACAATGTCGGCTGGTATCGTCCGTGGAGATGGGCAGGTGGTAGTTCCCACCGGAGACGGTACAGAATTTAAGACCATGGGTTCTTTGCAGGACCTGGGCAAAGATTACAGTCTGGTCGGTTTGAGGGCGAAGAGTCTTCCTGTCGAACGGGTCGAAGAGCCGGCCAAAGCCGAGGATAAGCCCGAGGTCGAACTCGATGACATCGCATCGCTTCTCAAGTCTCCCATGATGGGCAAAGAGAAAGCCTTCCAGTGGATGGATAAAGATGCATCGCTTGCCGACATCGAAAAAGGCATTCTCAGTAACGACAATCGCTTTACCTTAGGTGCGGTCGATGCCGCTACTCTTGATCCCAAACAGTTGAAGAATGGAGATGTGCTTGCCACCGGTAACCCCGGAGAAGGCAAAGTAGCTGTATTCGTCCAGAACTCGCAGTATCCCGATGGTACGTTCGTGACCGCCGGTGAGGGCGGCAAGGGCTTCAAGCAAGGAAGCAATCTTAAAGAACTCGGACTGGAGCCCACTGAAGACGGCAAATACAGGCTCTATCGTGCCAACGATATCCAGGACGCTGAAGACGCCAAGGCTGCTGAAGCCGCTAAAACCGGAGAGACAGGCAATTTTGATGAGATGTCTGCGAAGGAAGCTTATGAGCGCATAAACAAAGCCTACGAAAACTTCAAGGCCGCCAATGCCGGTCGTGATTATTCTAGTCTGGATGCCTTCAGCAGCTCTTTGAAAGAAGCCACTGGCAGAGAAGATTTGCCGGAGTTCAAGACAGTAGATGAGCTCGAGCAGAAATTGCCCGAACTTGGTTACACCCACGTTACAGAGAACTTGCAGGTCGGTGATCTGGTGATCATGACTCCGAAAGTTGAAGGTCAGGGCAAGAAAGAAGTCGGCATCGCCAGCGAAGGCAACAAGATTCGCTTTGGCAAAGAGACCGTTCTAGCCAGCGAACTGGCTCAAAACTTCGATCTTAAATTCTATAGAGCCGAGCATCTTAAGGGTCGGGTCGAAGAGAAACCCGCCGGTGCCGATGCTGAGCCCGTGAAGGCTCCCACCTGGGGAGACAGAGCGGCTGCGCTTGGTCAGAACGATTATCTTGCCGCCGGTAAGCCGGCCCCCTGGGAAGGTGCTGCCTCCAGTCCTTTCGAACGTGGCTATACTGGGCCCAGGCTAGAAGGCGCTCTGTCGAGTTTCGCTATTTCGAAAGAGCTCAATGGAATCGATGCGCAGCACTTCAAAGAAGGCAGCTTCAACCCTGAAGATGTGCGTGGACAGCTCGCCAATCAGGACAGCGGATTCGAGCGCTCGACTATCACGAGTAAGGCAGACCCCAATTCGTTGAAAGCCGGTGAAGTGATCTTCGGCAAGAATGCCAACAACGAAGACTACATGGGTGTGGTCGGCAAAGACGGCAACATCTACAGCGCCAAAGTCGGCGAAAACAACGCAGTCACCTGGGAAGGCAGACCGCTGAGCTCTTTCGACGGCTATAGAGTTCTGGAACGCTACAGTCCCAAGGATGCAGCAGCCAAGCCTGCCGATGCGCCTATTGAAGGACCCAAAGACGAAGCCGAAGCCAAAGACAGTGCCGAGCAGGCCATGGCTATGTTGACTGCGTTTTTCGAGCCTACCAACACCAGCGACATGCCCACCGGCGAGTCCCTGGTCGCACTCCGCAACATGGGTGTCGCTGAGATTACCGTGAGCCATCCGAACCAGCCGGACAAGAAACATGTCCTGAGAATAGGCGAAGGTGACGGCAAAGTCGGAATGAGTGCAGACGGCAAGCCTTTAATGGACTCTGGCGGCTATATGAACGGGCAGATAGCTAACTCTTTCCGATTCACCAACCTGGCAGGTATTACCTTTGAAGTGAAATTCATCAACGGTATGCAGGCAGTGTCGGTGGTGCCGGATACCAGTAAACCGGACGAGAAGAAATAGGCTATATACAGGACTATTTGTAAGCGGACTATTTGTAGGCTATGAGCGCCTTGCAGCGTAGCTGATTGATGTCCCGGGGCGTCTCGAAACGGGCGCCGGTCTCTTCTATGTCTTTCATTCGGTCGGCTCGGAAGAGCAGCACGTCATCACGTTCGTGGCAGAATGCCACCACCAGCCACATGCCGTCCTCCTGGAGGATGACCAGGGGGTCGAGGTTAATGCGATCGACGGTCTCTCTTGCCACACTGTAATAGTCTACCTGGATTGAAAGGTGCTTGAGCAGCGCCTTTTCTAGCTGTGGCAGTTTCTGTTCTACCGGATACATCGGGTAAGAGAAGGTCTCCTCTACCAGATATTTCTCTAATTGCTCGTTTATTTTGGCGTTTCTTCTCTGTCCGCCGGATCTATCTTTGGCTGCAGCCCCATCGGAAGCTGGCGGAATCAGGTCGTCTTCGCTTTCGGCAGGACCCGGAAAGCTGCTTGTCTCTCTTCTTCTGTGGCGACTGTTAGAACGGGGCAGGTCGAACTCCAGGGGATTCTCGTCTTCTTCGAAGGGGGGCCAGGGGTTCTCGTTCTGGAAGAATTCTCGGGGGCTGCCCAGAATTTCGTCTTCGAGCTCCAGTCCGTCTATCGATAGTTGTCTGACATTTTGATCCGCAAAAAAGCCCTCGTTCAGCTCGATATCAGTATCGAGAAAAGCGAGCTCCAGCTCTTCGAGCTCGGTGTCTTCCATGTCGTCGCAGCCGAGTACCGATTCGACGATGGCATCGGCCAGTTCGTCCGACATCGACTCTAGTTGCTCCGGGACGAGATCGGCAAGTTTTGCGATGATTTCTTTAATCAGTTCGTCCTTCTGTTCGGCATGAATGGTTACTCCGGCAACCAGTCTGTCGAAGAGCCGCGCGCCGGTCAAAAGAAGGAAACATTCCTCCGGCGTCAGCTTTAGCAGCTTATCTTCATCCATAATGCACCTTGCTGAGATTCTACGGTCACTGGAAACGCGCCCTTGTTAGAACCTCGTCCGAGAATAATGGCCTATAGTCCTAGCCTAGCATCGCCAGGCGATTTAGTGTAGGTGCTGGACGAAATTTGCCCGGATTACATTCTCTCCGGAGCACTCACTCCGATGATTTTTAGCACGTTTTGGAGGACCTGACGGGTAGCCATTATCAGCCCGAGCCTGGCCCGTGTTACCGATAAATCGCTTGTTATCACCCTTGAGACCTCATAGAACTTCTGCAAGTCGTTAGCGAGGTCATAGGCGTAACGGGCCAGTTTGCCCGGCTGCCATGCGTTTACGGCATCTTCGACTTCTTGCGGAAAGGCTTGCAGTTTGAGCACCAGTTTTTTCTGATGGCTGAAAACCTCGGCATCATCATCGAAAGCGGCTTCATAAACCGAGGCGTCCTCTTTGTACAGTTTCTTGAACTGTTCCAGTTGCTCTTCGGTAAGTGGGGCCGGCTCTTCTTTTCCACTTTCAGTATCTTTGTAGCTCTCCAGCGCTTTTCTCAAAATAGAGCAGCATCTGGCATGGGCGTACTGAATGTAGAACGCCGGGTTCTCTTTACTGGACTGTTTGGCGAGTTCCAGGTCGAAGTTTATAGGGTTATTCTGATTGGATTCGGCGAGATAATAACGAACCGCATCGACTCCGACTTCGTCCATCACCTCTTCGAGGGTGACGACAGTGCCGCGACGTTTGGACATCCGCACGATTTCACCGTCTCTATTGAGGTTGACTATCTGAGTGAGCACCACCTGAAGTTTCTCCGGATCTTCTCCAAGAGCTTCTATCGTCGCTTTCAGACCGGGAACCTGACCATGGTGATCGGCGCCCCAGATGTTGATCATCAGGTCGTAGCCGCGCTGGAATTTATCCAGGTGATAGGCGGCGTCACCGGCTAGATAAGTATAGCGACCGGTGGATTTCTTCAGGACTCGGTCACGGATGTCGCCCAGGGCTTCGGCTTTGAGAAAGACAGCACCGTCTTTTTCGTAGATGTTGTCCGAGGCGGCCAGTTTCTCCATGGCCTCTTCTACCTTTTTCTTCTCGTGAAGAGTTAGCTCCGAAAACCAGATGTCGAAGGTGACTCCCAGCCTGGCAAGCAGATCTTCGTGATAGCTTCGAATCGCTTCTTTAATGAGGTCGCCGACTTTTGCCCTGCCTTCTTGAGGATCGAGAGCAAGAAATTTATCGCCATGTTCTTTGATCAGAGCATCTAGATAAGAATCGAGAGAATCCTCGGGATAGCCTTCTTCCGGATAGGGAGTCTCTTTACCAAGTTTCTTCTGATATAGAGCCCAGGAGCAATCGGCCAGTTTGGCTATCTGCTCGCCGGCGTCATTGATAAGGAATTCTTCCACCACATCATGACCGGCAAATTTAAAGAGATTGGCCAGGCAACTTCCTAAAACCGCTCCACGACCGTGGCCGATATGCAGGTCACCGGTGGGGTTCGCCGAGACATATTCGATGTTTATCTTTTTCTTTTCGAGTTTTTCAGGCTTGCCGAAGTCGTCACCTTTAGCGTTCACTTCTTTGAGCGAGTCGCAGAGCCAGCTTTTGCCGAGTCTGAAGTTTATAAAACCAGGATTGGCGACTTCCTGACTGAAGGGCAGTGCACCACCGTTCTGGCAACTGCTCTTGCTTTTGCCTTCTGTTACTTCTTTTTCGATGTATTGAGAGAGCACTTCGGCAATCTTTATCGGTGGTGCTTTCAGATGTCTGGCCAGTTTCAGGGCGACACCACAGGCGAGGTCACCGTGTTCTTCCAGTTTGGGTGTTTCGATTACTATCGGCTCGGGACATTCCGGAAAGTCTTTAGATGAACCGACCGCTCCTTCTGCCGCGGCTTTCTTATATGCAGAGCCTACCAGCTCTTCCAACTTTGTTTTGATCATGCTTCCTTACTCGTTAACCAGTTGATTCATCTAAACTAAACCAGAATTTTAGACAGCTCTTCGGCGATTTCCAGGGCGAAATCCGAGGCTGCTTCCGGTCCGTTGGCGGTGATTATTTTGCCGTCTTTGATCACCGGGACAGATTCGAAAAATGCACCACCTTCTTTTAAGGCGGCGACCGATTCGGGGGTTTCGTAGACGGTTGCTTTCTTACCTTTCAGTACTCCGGCTTTTGCAAGAACCGCTCCTGATAAGCAGATGGCAGCCAGGATTTTGTTTTTGTCCTGCATATTCTGGAGCAGGTTGTGGAGATCCCGGTCGTTCCAGAGATATTCAGGAGAGCCCATGCCGCCCACTACTATCACCGCATCGAGCTTGGCTGCATCCAGGTCTTTGATAAGAACTTGCGGGTCGGCATACTTGCCGAGCATGCCGTTGGAGCGCTCCAGACGGGACGCGGCTATCAGCGTTTCGGCGCCTCGGTCTTCGAGGGTGGTTCTGGGGACGAAAAGCTCTTCATCCCTGAATTGATCACAGGCTATGACCAGGGCTACTTTTTTGCCATGCAAAGGGGCTTGAGACATTGATCCGCTTCCTCCGGCATTTCACTGCTCTATAAATAGAATACGGATCATATTACATATTCAGCCTGGATGAGCCCTGGACCCGGCTGATTCTTACATAACGGAAATAAATCACAGGACTGGATGGGCGAGCGATATCCGACATCTGCGGTACTGCATGCGGTACTACTTATGCAGTGTCGCAAAGATGTCTTATTTATTGTCCTGATTGAATATACCGTTTATGTTCTGCCAGATCTTCTGCCAGCGCACCGGTTGTTGATTGGGGCTGATGCCATTGCTCTGTCTGCGGCGTTTGCCGATTTCGTCCTTGATCATCTGTTGCAGTTGATCGCGCTGAGCGCTGGAGAGCAACTCTTTTTTCTTGATCAGGATTTTTGTCGCTTCACTGTTCAACTCGCTTTTGAGAGAGTCGATTTTTTTCTGAAGCATAAATGTTTCGGTCGAATCCGCCTGGGGGTCAGCTATCAGCTTTTTGACCTCTTGCTGTTTGTCCTGGATCTCAGGCTGCAGCTTCTGGTATTTCTCGAACCACTCTTGATCTAACTGCTGGATCTTGACGCTCTGGTCTTTAGAGAGGTTGAGCTTGGAATAGTCGATGTTGCAATGACCACACGGAGGCTCCGGCTGGTCCTCGGCATAGGCCGGTGCGCTTGTGAGGGCGGCGACCGATATGATCGAGACCACGGCTAGCGATATGCTCAGATTTAGTCTTTTACTGCTCATAGATGACTGCCTCGGCTGCGTCGGACGTCTGCTCAAACGATGATTCTATCAAGTAGGCTTCCGGGGATACAGGAGAGAACTGCTGCTCGTCCGGTGAAGCCAGCCATACGGCTACTGTCCCCAGGAGTCCGATAACCGCTGCTGCGGCCACGGCCACCACTTTGAAACGGGGGTGAGAGGTGAAAGCAATAGGATTTTTTGCAGCCTTCACCGGCTTTTTCTGTTTGAAAGGAACTACCTGAAGTTTTCGCTTGACTTCGGGCCACAGGTCGAGATCTTCTGGAATCTCCGGGCGATAATGCTCTTCGAGCAGTACGCTGACGCTCGACATCATCTCGAAATGACCGCGACAGTCCAGACAATCGACAAGATGGGTCGTTATGGCCCTGTGTCTGTGGGTGACTACCTCCTGGTCTAAATAAGGCGAGAGTTCGCCGCGAATGATTTCGCAATCTGCGGTCAGGCGCTCGTTTACTTTGTCCCAGATGTCATAGTCGACATCTTCCGGAAGCTCCATAGAGCTTGAAAGAAGCTGGTTCGTTTTGAGAAGGAGGTTGTATTTTTCTTTTGCTTCCTCATTCTCTTCGAGATATTTCTTGATGCCGTCCTGGGCTGCAGGGGGCAGCTCTCCGTCCATATAGGCAGAGAGATCTTCTTCGATAAGCTCTTCTACCGAGGGCAGACGGTCTTTGATACCCTCCCAGAGGTCGGGCACTTCTACTTCGTCTACCGAACTTTTAATCAGGCTGCCCAGAGTCTTGAAATTCTCGAATTCCTGGGCTGTCTCTTTGTTTTCGGTCAGCAGCTCTTCCACGTCGGATTTTTCGTCACCTGACAATTCCTTGTCGAGTAATGCCGAAAGATCTTCGTATAGCTTGTCTTTGGGTACGTCCATCTCTAGCTGGAGACCTCACTGGTTGATTCCTGGCTCTCTAGATAGGGCTTGAGCATTTCCTGTAATTTGGTTCTGGCCCGAGCGATTCTCGATTTGACCGTTCCCATTTCCGTTTTGGTTATTACAGCAATTTCCTCGTAGCTCAATCCTTCCACTTCCCTCAAGACGATGGCGGTTCGAAACTGTTCCGGTAATTTCATCATTGATTCACGAATTATCTGAGAAAGTTCTTTATTTAATGCTTTTTCTTCTGGAACGAGCGATTCATCCGGTATATCCCGGGTGGTCGATTCGCCGCTCTCTTCATCTGTGTAGGGCTCGTCCATGGATACTGTGGGCAGTTTCCGGGGACGTTTGCGGAGCTCGTCATAAAAAATGTTTGTGACAATCTGGGTGAGCCAGGATCTGAATGCGTTCGGATTTCTCAAATTGGTAATCGAGCGCCATACCCTTATAAAGACTTCCTGAGCCAGGTCGCTGGTGTCGGTCCAGTCCGGCGCCAGTTGATAAAGCAAGACATATACGGTCTTTTGGTGCCGCTTTACAAGCTCTTCGAAGGCCGCTGGTTCGCGGCGCTGGCAGGCCATTACCAGATCTCGGTCACTTTTTTGAGAATATGATGTTGCCATGTAGTAGCCTTTAGTCTAGGTTCGGGTTTATGTTATCACCTGATAGGGACGGACAGAGGAATAAGCTCAGATGTTCCAACCGCGTCTTCTCTGATTCTCTAAATTATCGCAAAGCCTTTACCGCTTTGTTAGCTCTAAATCCGCCTGTTTCCTTGTAATCGTTTAATTCAAGGATGGCAAAAAATGGTAGCATATCGGACTGCATCTAAATAAGATGAGCCTTTCATATATAGGAGTACGGAAGTTGTCCAGCAGCTATCTTTTTACATCGGAGTCCGTTACCGAGGGGCATCCTGACAAAGTTTGCGATCAGATCTCTGATTCTATCCTCGACGCCATACTCACCCAGGACCCCCAGGCGAGAGTCGCCTGTGAGACAGCTGTTTCGACCGGACTGGTGGCTCTTATAGGCGAGATCACCACCACTGCGGTGGTCGATTACCAGGAGATAGCCCGTAAAGTTATCGAAGAGATAGGTTATGTCGGTGAAGCCGGCGGCGGCTTCGACGCTCATTCCTGCGCCATTCTCTCCGGTCTTCATTCCCAGTCTCCCGACATTGCCGGAGGCGTTTTCACCTCTGTCGGCCATAAAAAGGACGAGAGCGATGAGAAAGACAAGATAGGCGCCGGCGACCAGGGCATGATGTTCGGTTTTGCCTGCAACGAGACCGAAGAGTTAATGCCTATGCCTATTTCCGCTGCCCATAAACTGGCGCTTCGTTTGACCGAAGTACGCAAGAACGGCACCCTCTCTTATCTGAGACCTGATGGTAAAACCCAGGTCACCATCGAATATGACGAAAACGACAAGCCTGTAAGAGTTGACTCGGTTTTGATCTCAACCCAGCATGATCCTGAAATCGACGGAATTACAGAAAGCAAGGCGCTTCAAGAGCGTATCGCCACCGATTTGAAGGCTTATGTCATCAATCCTGTTTTCAAGGATTTGCCTGTGAAGCCGGATGCGAAGACAACCTATTTGATCAATCCATCAGGTCGATTTGTGGTCGGTGGTCCCCACGGGGATGCCGGTCTCACCGGAAGAAAGATTATTGTCGATACCTATGGCGGCTATTCCCGGCATGGTGGCGGTGCTTTCTCCGGTAAAGATCCGACAAAAGTAGATCGCTCTGCTGCCTATGCGGCTCGCTATGTGGCTAAAAACGTAGTCGGTGCCGGGCTTGCCGATAAATGCGAAGTTCAGATCGCTTATGCTATCGGTGTCCCTCAGCCGGTCTCCATTCATGTAACCAGCTTCGGCACAGGTCGGATTTCAGACGATGAGATCACCAGCCTGGTCAAAGCCAAGTTCGACCTCAGACCCGGTGCCATTATTCAGGCATTCGGTTTGAGAGAGTTGCCAAGCAAGAACAAAGGCACTTTCTACAGCAAAGTGGCTGCCTACGGACATTTCGGCAGACCGGATCTGGATCTTCCCTGGGAGAGACTGGACAAGGTCGAAGAGCTAAAAAAGTCTCTGGCTAAGGCGACCAGTGCCTGAGAGCCGCAGAAAAAAATCACGATTAACTTACTGTGACAGGGGTTTAAACTCTTATCACCGAACCGATATAATAACTATCAGTGTTGCTACTGATGTTATCCGGTTTTTGGAACTAGAGTCGCTGAGTTAGATGATTTCCGGCACTATCAAGGTAAACCCTGATTCTTCGGATGCTTATTCCGTCGAATTGGAAGAGGGCGAAACATTGCAGATTGGCCGTAAACCGGCCCCGGGCGGACTCAAGAAATTGATTCTGCCATACCCTGAAGTATCCGGTCAGCATGCCGAGATCCGCTGTCGCGAAGAGGGCTGGACCCTGATCGACTCGGGCAGCACCAACGGCACCAGCATTAACGGCGCCCGTTGCACCCCCGGTCGAGAGTACTCATTGCGGAACGGGGACAAGGTCAAAATCGCTCAGTACGAAATCTGTGTATTTCCGCCGGTTCAGGAACATGCATCTTTTGCTCCGGATGAGGAGGACGATTCTCAGGATCGGACTCAGCTGAGCATCAAATTTATGAACGCCACGATTCTGGTGGGAGATATCAAAGGTTTCACCCGCTTGATGGAGACCTATCGTGCCGAGCCCGAGCTTGTAATGCAGGTGGCGCAGCGGGTTTTCGATGCTCTCAATATGGAGATCAACAAGAATTACGGCCAGCTCGAGAAAATCGCCGGGGACGCGATAATGGCTTACTGGGCGGGGGACAGTTCGAAAGAAGGTTCGAAGCTGCCTGCATATCAGGCCTGTATCACGGCGCTCAAGCTCAAAGAGTTGACCCAGGCGCTGGC
Source organism: Candidatus Obscuribacterales bacterium (assembly GCA_020634035.1). GTDB lineage: Bacteria > Cyanobacteriota > Vampirovibrionia > Obscuribacterales > Obscuribacteraceae > RI-106. Next base: position 10,093 of record JACKCM010000002.1, read on the forward strand.
GCACGATAAGGCTTACTGGCCTTTCGACGATCATCCTCTGTTTCTCGATGTCGCTCTTGCCACCGGTCCAGTGGCTTCCGGTGCGCTCGGTCAGGGGGCGGCTAATCCCAGTGTGCTTGGTGATACGGCCAATCTGGTTTTTAGGCTCGAGAAGCTCATAGGCGATGATCGCCCCGGAGATGTCATCGTCGACGGACCGACCTTCAACCTGGTCAATGACCAGTGCGACTTTCAATATCTGGGAGAATTTGATATTAAAGGTAAGACCAAACCGGTCGACGTCTATCGCCTGATCGCCTCCCGTTAGAGAAAGCCTTGAGTCAATACTCCGAATTAGAGAAAAAAGCCGGACGAATTATCGTCGGGCGGCTGCCTGCAGATGATCTGCCTGCCGATTTTGCCAGGGAACTTTCCCGCGGTGGTATGGGCGGTATCACTCTGTTTAGAGAGAATTGCACCGGTGTCGACCAACTGAGTGCTCTGATCGCCGACATATACAAAGAATCGCATTTCAACCCCGTGGTCACTGTCGATCAAGAGGGTGGAGCTGTACAGAGATTCGTGAGAGCGACCGGTTCCATTCCTTCTGCCATGGCTTTTGCCGCCTGTCCCGATCGAGCCCTGGTGCGTTCTGTGATGGAAAAAGCCTGCCGTCAGATGAAGCTTTTAGGTATCAACCTTCTGCTTGCTCCGGTACTCGATGTCTTGACCAATCCTCTCAATCCGATTGTCTCTACCCGTTCTTACGGCTCGATGCCAAGAATGGTTGAGCGAAGCAGTCGAGAGATGATCGATATCATCGAAGCTTCAGGATTGATACCAGTCGGCAAACACTTCCCCGGCCATGGTGCCACCAGAGAAGATTCTCATCATACTCTTGCGGTCAGTGATGTCAGCACGGACCGGCTTCTGCAGGTAGACCTTGCTCCTTTCAAGGCTCTGGTTTCTAAATTGCCCGCCATTCTCACCGGTCATATATGGGTCAAGTGTGTTGACGATGAGCCGCTACCGGCAAGTCTTTCGCCTAGAATTGTGAATGGTATATTGAAAGATTATCTCGGTTTTTCCGGTCTTGTCATAACAGATGATCTGACTATGAAAGGTCTTACCGAATCTTCTTCCATCGAAGATGCGGCGGTGCAGGCTGTATTGGCCGGCAATCATCTGCTGCTTATCTGTACAGGACTGGAGCCCTGTGCTCTTGCCAGGCAGGCTCTGGTCAAAGCTGTGCAAGACGGGGTGCTGGAGGAAGCTTTATTAGATCAGGCAATAGAGAAGCTTGAAGCGGTCTTGCCGGAAAGACCCCAGATCTCAGACCTCGCCCATGGTGACAAGAAGATTTTTGCTTTATTGAACACGCTCACAAAAGAGGTTGGTGAAGAGAGTCATCGGGTAGGTAAGATAACTGCGAGCTTTCTGAAGGGATCGGCTTCTATAGAAGAAGGTTCGAGCTGGTTTGTTGTGGCACCGGACCACAGTCGCTATGGTCTTAATCTTGCTTCGCACCTGAAAAAATATGCTGATGCCAGATATGGTGATACGGCTCCTGTCTTTGAAGAGGTTCGCTATGATATGTCCGCCGAGTTCGAAGAGAATAAAAAACTGGTAGAGGGTCTGCGCGGCAAGAACTGCATTTTTCTGACTTTCAGATGTTTGATTAATGAAAGCCAGATGCAGCTCGGCCAGATGCTGGCGGATGAATGTGCCGGTAAAATTGCGGTCTGTACTGATACTCCTTTTGATTACAACGGCTTGCCTGATTGGCCCTGTGTCATCGCTACTCTCGATCCAAGCGACCGGGCCATAGAGGCGCTGGCGGACGCACTTATCGATGGAAGCATTGATCAAAAAGCGAGCGCTTATTACTCGCGCTTGCAAGAAGGAGTGAGCAGCATCAATATCGACAGGGTCATGCAATAGTTGTAGGCTGGTTCTATGAATGAAAACGAAAACGAAAATCTAAACAGTAGCGGCGAAAGTATTGAACCCGAGGCTCAAAACGTCGAGAACACGCCGCCTCCCAGACCTGCCGGACCTAATATTCCTAAGTGGGCGATGAGAATGGGCAAGCTCATGATCTTTTTCGCTGTTCTGGGATGCTTGCTGCTTGCCGGTGTTGCCTTTTTCATCAGCAGCGTCATCGAGAATGCGCTCTCCGGGCACGGTCTTTGAAACGGTCTGATAAACGCCAGAGTTCAGAGCCAATAGGATAGTCGGCCTGGCTTGCTAATGCTCTCCCCGGCAAGGATAGCGGCCTGGCTACTGGTATCGGCGGAGATACCGATTTGTCAGGTGGTGTTTCAGAGTGTAATCTATATTTTGTTCTCGGCCAGAGCTGAGATCATCAGGCAAATTGCGCGAGGAGAGTCATGGCAGATCAAGAAGGAAATGGTGGTAGTCCCGTATCCGGTGCTGTAAAGATCGGCTTATTCGTTCTGTTTGTTGTGGTCGCAGTCGTTATAGTCTTTTTACAGAATCGGTAGGAAAGGAGCCGGGGACGAGGCTCTTGTCAGTCTGTCCTTGATACCGGCCCAGCCCTGGAGACTTTCAGTGTCTGCCGGGGGCGCTTCTACAAGTATACAATCGCAATGGGATGCATCCAGCTCTCTTAATCTGGAATAGAGTTTCTGGGCAAATTCCGGGGCGTTTCTGTCCGAAACCAGCCACGGTGCGTCATAGCCTGATGGTGCTGATGAGAATGCCAGAACCGATACTCTTTTACCTTCGCCTTTTAGCTTCGCAAGGGCCGGGGCGAGCTCATTTGACTTAACCAGATAGAGCGGCTTGGCCGGTGCGTAATGCTGGGGAAGGGCTCCTGGCACTCTGACTGACTCTTTTATATTGTTATTCTCTAGCGGTTCTCTATTTGCATCGGCCTCTTCGAAGCGCGATCGGACTTCTTTACCAAGAACCTTTTCTATAGCCGCTTTGTCGATATGACCGGGACGCAGGATTTCTGGCGTGTCGCCTGTGAGGTTGACTATGGTCGATTCGATGCCGATGTCGCAGGAACCTCCGTCGAGAACGTAGGCCACTTCGTCTCCGAATTCTCTATCCACATCTAAGGCGGTGGTGGGGCTCAATCGTCCGAATTTGTTTGCCGAAGGGGCGGCTATACCAGAGCCGACTTTTTCTATGGTCGCTAAAGTGAGAGGATGGCTCGGTATGCGAAGGGCGACTGTAGCTTGACCGCCGGTTATCTTGGAAGAGACCGAGTCTTTCTTCTTGAGTATCATGGTCAGAGGACCTGGCCAGAAGGCTTCGGCCAGTTTCAGGGCATCATCGGCGATATCGCATGCCCAGTCGTTAATCTGTTCAGGTTGGCAGATATGGACGATGACCGGATGGTCGGAAGGTCGTCCTTTGGCCAGGTAGAGTCTTTCTATGCTGGCGTCTGACATGGCCAGTGCTCCAAGTCCGTAAACGGTTTCGGTGGGCAGCGCCACCAGCTCTCCTTTTTGAATAAGCTCAGCAGCTTTTTCAATGTCCTGGCCTACTCTAGGCGTAGCTTTCTTGTTCATGTAAGTCTTTAGACTTTGGCTAGAGCCGGTGCATTGACCAGGGTGCCGCGCAGAGCCCAGGGATTGGCACTGTCTATGGTGACTTCGACCAGCTTGCCGGTTAAAGCATCGGGATCTGTTTCGAGTTCCGGCTTTTCGAAATTGACCAGTTTGTTGGTGGTGGTACGACCGCTGAGACGCTCTGGATTGCGGGCGCTGGGACCTTCGACCAGCACTTCGACGGTCTTGCCGAGATAGCGCTTGTTGCGACGGTGACTGACTTCACTGACGACCGTGTTCAGATAACGCAGCCGCTCATATTTTTCTTCTTCCGGAATCTGATCGGGCCAGTTTGCCGAAGGAGTATGGGGTCTGGGTGAGTAGGCGGCGGTGTTGCAGCTGTCGAAACAGAGCTCCTCCACCAGCCGGACTGTATTCAGGAACTCCTCCTGGGTTTCGCCGGGGAAGCCGACAATCAGGTCGGTGGTGATGGCGGCATCAGGAATGCGGTTTCGAATCTCTTCGACCACTTTGCGATAGAAGTCCACTTTATGACCGCGGGCCATGCGACGAAGAGTGCGATCATCACCGGCTTGAATAGGCAGGTGGAAGTAATCACAAGCGGAGGGCACCTCTTTGACCGCGTCGATTATCTCTACATTGAGGTCGCGGGGATGACCGGTGATGAAGCGAATTCTCTTCAGCGCTTCAATCTTACCGGCATCGCGGATGATATCACCCAGATGGATCTGGGGATCTAGATCATGACCGTAGGCGGTTACGTTTTGACCGAGGAAGGTGACTTCGAGATAGCCTGCTTCGGCAAGCTCTTTGAGTTCCTGGTTGATCTCTTCTCGACTTCTCGATTTTTCGCGACCACGGACATAGGGGACTATGCAATAAGTGCAGTTGTAGTCACAGCCGTAGATAACCGAGATCCAGGCGCTGAAATCGCTCTGGCGAATTACCGGCAATTCGGGCAATTCATCGGGCAATTCCTGGAAGATCTCGACCACCCGCTCTCCGTCCTGTTTTGCCTTCAAAACCAGTTCAGGAAGGCGATGCAGGTTATGGGTACCGAAAACAATGTCCACATAGGGGGCGCGCTTAATCAGGTTCTTACCTGCGTCCTGGGCTACACAGCCACCGACGGCGATGAGAGCACCCTCTCTCAACTCTTTGACTTTTCTCCAGGCGCCGAGATAACTGTAGACTTTGTCTTCGGCTCCTTCCCTGATGGCGCAGGTATTGAGGATCATCAGATCGGCGTCTTTGAGATCGCCTGTTTGGTTGTAGCCGATCTCGCTCAGCAGTCCAAGCATATGCTCGGAATCGGACTTGTTCATCTGACAGCCGAATGTCTCTACATAGACATTCTTACCCGGGGTCTTGCCCTGGGCCTGTTTCTGGACTTGTTCGAGGTCAGCCGGTTGCAGTTTCATGGCACTTATTCTCGCGGTTCGGTCTATTTTGACCTCATGGGCTCTGTGGAGCCGGGGTTTTATATAGATCGGGAGGTGAATAAGCTATTGTACCGATATCTCCGGGATCTGGCCTGAAATATTACGAGCAAAACTTCTTCAGTTCATCGATGCTTTGCACCTGGGCATAGAAATTGCTCGCCGACTCTCTTATCCATAGAAGCTTCTCTTCATGCCTCTGGGGCGTGGTAAGAGTCCGGGTGGTCAGTCCGGTGAAACCGGTTAAATCGGACCTAATATACTTTTCGGTTTTTTCTGTTCCTCGGGTAAGGAGCCCGAGAGGGGACAGGGTACTCGTGGAGCTTCGAGACACGCAATTTCTCCCATGGTGGCAATGGAGGTAAATTAGGGGCTTCGCCATAATAGGAGATTTTGGTGGGCTTTCGCCTTTGCTTCATCTCATCTCGGATGATCCTTGCTCTTCAATTTATTACAGATGTTTTAGGATGGACCCGGTCTCATTGCGACATTACTGCCGATATCGCCAGAATCAAAAGTAAGACGATCACGGCAAGATAAAGAAGCGTTGTCGATGTGGCGATCAATGGATGCAGGCGCTGTCGGGAATCGCTTCTGTCTACCTCTTGTTCTTGATTCTGTTCTGGATTCAAATCTGGAACAAGTGTTTCTGACGAAGTCGGCAGATCCGATAGATTCGGTAGCTGATCCAGCGCCTCGACAAATTCCTGCATAGACTGGGGTCTTTTATCCGGGGACTTTTCCAGCATCTTCAATATTAGCTGTTCCAGATCCGGGGTAAATGTTGCTCCCAGGCTGGCTTCTTTCAAGTTGAGCGGTTTTTCATTAAGGTGAAATGCGGCGGTCTCGAATGGAGAACTGCCCACGAAAGGCGGTGAGCCTGTTAGTAGCTCATAGAAAACACAGCCGAGAGAATAAACATCAGAGCGACTATCCACCGCCATTGCTTCAATCTGTTCGGGACTCATGTAATAGGGGGTTCCGAAGATGTCTCCGGTCAGGGATATGCGTCGACCTTCAGGATTCGCCGAATAATCCATTCTGGCGATGCCGAAATCGACCAGTTTAATCCTTTCGTTGCCACTATCGGTGATTACAATGATGTTGGCCGGTTTCACATCGCGGTGGACTATGCCCTTCTGATGGGCATGGTCAAGAGCCAGGGCACACTGGCGTATCACTGTTCTCACTGTCTGAAGCGCCAGCGGGTATTTTTCTTTGTGGAGAGTCGCAAGAGGGATGCCCTCCACAAGTTCCATGGCGATGAAAGCATAGTTCTTTGACACCTGGCAGTGATATATTTCGGGAATGTTCGGATGCCTTAGAGTTTGAAGAATCTCGCCTTCTTGCTTGAATCGTGCCAGCTGAACATCTTCGAGATCGAGCAGGGTTTTTAAGGCGATCTCCTTTTTCTCTTTCTCGTCTCTGGCTCGAAAGACCTGGCCGTTGCCTCCTTCGCCCAGAAGCGAAAGTATTTTATAACGCTCAAAGAGCAGGCTTCCGACGCCAATCTTTCTGCCCAGCCTGTCTCCGGTCGTGGTACCAGCCGAATCGCTCTTTCCCATAGTAGACAAAGAAATCCTCTTATCAGGGTAAATATATAAAGACACCTTCCTTCTTGAATCATAGCCCAAATAAATGTCCTCCGAGATAATCACCCCCTCAATATCCGACCAGGGTTCTGATAGCAGCTCAGGCAGGATCTCTAAAGAATTACTTCCTGAGGGAGTTCTTTTGAGGCGCCAGGAGCTGAGGGAACATTTTCTCGGGCGCTTATTAGAAGAGCGCTATCTCATCGAAGCTTTCATAAATGGCGGGGGATCCAGTCTGGTCTTCAGTGCCACCGACATCAAGACCCTTGCAAAAGTGGCGGTCAAAGTCCTGATCAAAGATCTCGATTCAGCCGGTAGATCTATTAAAAGATTCAATCAGGAAGCCCGCACCACTAGATTTCTAAGGCACAAAAATATCGTTGAGATCTACAGTTACGGAGTGGAGGCTAATCATGCCTATTTCGTTATGGAGCTTCTCACCGGGGGCTCCCTGGAAGATTGGCTCGCCGCCAATCAATCGCTGGGGCAGGAAGCCAGTCTCGAGGTCTATGGTCAGATTGCCGGGGCCCTGGCTTATGCCCACGGAGAAGGAGTAATCCACCGTGATCTGAAACCGAGCAATATCCTCTTTGCAGATCAGGAGAGAAAAGTCGCAAAGCTGGTTGATTTTGGGCTGTCGACTCGGTTGAGCTGGGACTATAGCAACGATGCTTATCTCACCCCCACCGGCGATGTTTTCGGCACAACGCTTTATATCAGTCCGGAGCAGAGCCGCGGGGCGCGAACCGATCAAAGAGCCGATATCTATTCTCTCGGCTGTGTCTTCTACGAATGTCTCTGCGGTAAGCCGCCTTTTACCGGGGCAAACGCCATCGAAATCGTCTTGAAACATCAAAAGGACGAGCTGGTCCCAGTTAACAGCGCAGCCGGTAGAGAGGTTTGTTCGCCAGAGCTGCAGGTTATCGTCGCAAAAATGCTCCGCAAGAGCACCAGGGATAGATACAAGAGTTTCGAGGCGATTCTTTGCGATCTCGAAGCACTTGCCGAAGGACGCTTCAATTCTAGAAGGTATGAAAAGGCTGAAGCGAGCAAAGAGGTATCTTGTACAGGAGGCACCGGGGGGTCTCAAAAGGGCTATCAGAAAGAATCTTTTCTAAAGGACTATACCAGGCAGATTCTTGTTCTTGCCGTGACTGTGACGATTGTATTTTTATTACTGGGTTCGGCATTTGTTCTTGCCACGGATGAAAATGCCAGAATGCAGGTGTCGGACTTTTTCTATGGTGTCGGAGGTGTCAGAGAAGATGACGAACCATCTCTTTTCGAACAAACCAAAGACCAGGATCTCTTAGCGATCAAAAGCACCATCGCCGATGTCATCATCGAAGTCTCCAGACCAGAGATTGATCCGGCTCTTTTCACCAGACATTTTACGAAACGCTGGCAGGATAATGACTATGCCCTGACCAGAGCTGTCTGGGCTAAAGAAGGACTGCAGTATTCACTGGTTCTATCCGGTGACTATCTGGACTATAGCGCCTTCAACTTGCTTTCCATAGACCGAAGCAAGGGCGTCGCCCGGGTAGAGGTCGGCACTGAAAACTGGCTCAAATCAGGAGGACCTGAAGTTTTCGAATTTGATCTGGTTAGAGATGCGGAGCGAGGCTGGTTGATAGATTCGGTTCTGGAGGCTGGTCCTGCCGGAGACATAGATAAGGAAAGTGAAGTCGATAGTATGATCGGCAGACCCTTCAAATAGAGAATCCGGGTTGCAAATAGCAAGTCAGGTAAAGCGGTTTATTAATTCTGCTTGACACTGTAGATGGTTGCACAGCCGCTATTTCAAAAGTGGAAAATCCCCGAAAACCCACTTTTACATTTCTTTGTAAATTAAGTCTTTTCGGGGCTTTCGAAAGATTGCGCCGGGTGTTTCTGTTAATCGCGATTTGCTTTTTCTATTGTTTTCTTTGCTTTGTTTTCTTGGCTGCTTTCAAACAATCTGCCAGATGATCATCGACCATGCCCACCGCCTGCATGTAGGCATAGATGATGGTCGAGCCGACAAAGGACATGCCGCGTTTTTTCAGATCTTTCGAGATCGCGTCACTCTCTTTTGTTTTCACCGGCACATCATCAAAACTATGGGGATGGTTCACTATTGTGGTACCGCCCACGAAGTCCCAGAGATATTTGTCAAAAGAGCCGAACTCCTTTTGAATGGCGAGAAATACCAGGGCGTTCTTTCTTGCAGATTCTATCTTCAGTCTGTTTCGGATAATGCCCTCGTTTTCTCTGAGGGCTTCCAGGGCAGCATCGGTCATCTTTGCCACCTTCTTAGGATCGAAGTTGTGAAAAGCTTTTCGATAACCCTTTCGCTTTTTGAGAATGGTCTCCCAACTGAGACCAGCCTGGGCACCCTCTAGAATGAGCATCTCGAAGAGCAGGCGATCATCATGTACCGGCACACCCCATTCGGTATCGTGATACTCGCCATAAAATTCCTGACCGACTTTGCTGCCGAAGCAGCGGCGTTTTCCGTCGGGGCTCGGTTGAAGTAGCCGACTGGCAGATTTGCTCTCGGTCAGGGTTTTGGGCTTGGATTTAGTTTTATTCTGGCTCTGTGCCTTTGTCATTTAAGCAGCTCTCCGGATTTTTCAACTCTTTTGAATATTAGTAATAAGGCTCGGTCAGAAGCAGGGCAAGAAGTCGATAATCACTCACGGATCTGGTGAGTGCGTTGACGAAAGGATCGTTGTCCAGAAGCACCAACACCGCGGTGGCACTTTCCAGCCCTGGAAGGGTCTGGCTTGCTTGATCTAAAAATGTTTCCAGACTGAAGAGGTCGCAGACTTCATGGATGTCCTGGTTGTTCAAAATACAGTCCAAGAACTCTAAAAATATATCTGTGTCTTCGATGTCATCAGAACAGTTCTCCACAGGCAGAATATGCACAGAGCCGTCTTTAAGACCCAGGGCAATGCCGCCGGGAGAGTCATATTCGAAACTTTCAATCTCTCGATAATCAATGGTAACGGCAGAGCTGAGGCGGTATTCAGAGATGCGGGTGGTCTCTACAATTAGATAGGATTCTTCGTTATTGATATAGATGCCGAGCAGTCCTTCGGGACATTCTGCTTCGCTTTTGCCTTGCTTAACAAGCTCTTCTCGACCGGCAAAAGTATGCAGACCTTTTAATATCCAGGCGCAACGGTTCTTATAGGCAGAATCTATGGTGCTCGTTTTCTCTGGTGCGACATAGCCGCTCAGCCCGTCAAGCATGTGATAAAGAAACGGATAGCTCAATTCTTCGAGCCTTATGTCATATCGCGCCAGCATCTTTTTATCGAGGGCGCCCTTCAAGATCCAGCGGCAGATCTCGGGTACTTTATCGAGAGGCAACAGATAGTTCTTGGCCAGGTCTTCGAGGTTTTCCGGCGATGCCGGTTTTTTTAGAGCCGGGACATTGAAATTGTTCTCGAAACGGTCGTTTAAAAGAGGAATCGAGATCCTTTCTGCGTTTTTCAGGGTCAGTCTTAATAAGAGATGCAACTCTTCGGAGCGGATAATCTCCAGGTCATCTATTTGACGGTAAGGAAAGTGTCTGCCTTCCTTGCCTGTCTCTTTCCAGTAGATGCTTCTGGTGGTGAGCAGAATATAGTCGTCTTCGTTGTTTATATAGGCGCCCTGAACAACTTCGTCATCGACCATGGTGAGAATGGTGTCAAGCTTCTCTTCAATGACATCGGCTTTTACATAGCCTAATAAAGGGCGAAGCAGATACTTCGCCGCCGCGTAGCGCTCGTTTGAGAACTGAGTTGACAACAGCGTCTTCCCTGGGAAAGGCCACTGCATTATAACCCTTATTAATTAGAATATGTCCTCAGCGGGCTTTTCGCTGCGGTCTCTGTACCATCTGCTGCTTGCCGTCTTTGTCTATTTTTATCACGGCACCGTCCGGGCGTTTTGCCTGAATTTCTCCGGTTTCGGCGTTGGTGAAGATCTGATTGCCGCCCTCGTCCACGGTTACAGTGCCCGGCAATTTGAAAGGCTTTCCTTCATTTATCTGGGGAGTGGTGACAGTCCAGTCGTTGCCCTCTCTCTGGGAGACCCCGGTGAGATTGCCCGAAGGATCGAACTCTTCTATCTTTGTAGGCTGGCCAGAATCGTCATGACCGCTCATGATCACACTCTGACCGGATGGATAGATTACCTCGGTGACCACTTCTTGACCGCTGGCCAGGCGTGTGAATTGCAACTCTGAGCCATCGGCATTAGCCTGGCGTCTGACATCGGAGCCTTCGCCTATCTGGGCCTCCGGTTTTCTTACTTTATCGTCGGGACCTTTGAGCTCCCTTGTCTTGCCGGCGGCATCTTTGAAAGAGAGGCTACCATCAGCTTTTCTTGTAAATTCGGTGTCATTGAGCAAATCTTTGAATTTGTGATTGCCGTCCCCATCCACAGCAAGTTCGCCCACCTGCTTGGACTGCTGACCCCCATTGATGGCTTTGTGCGACACTGTCCAGACATTGCCGTCCCTGGTCGATTCACCAGTCTGTTTGCCATCCGCGTCGTATTCCATCACTTTAGAAGGTTGGCCTTTGTCGTCGTGACCGCTATAGACAGACTTCTCTCCGGAGGGATGCACTACTGTCGATACCACTTCTTGTCCGTTGGGCAGTTTCGAGAATTCGACTCTCGAACCGTCCGGGCGCTCCACCGCCCTCGATACTTCACCAGGAGGCGTATCTTTTGCTTCTGGCTTTGCTTCGGCGCCATCTATCGGTTTCGATCTATCGACAGGCTCCCGGCGCTTTTCGTCAGGACCTTTGATCTCGTGCTCACCGCTGCGATCTTTGAAAGAGGCTCTACCGTTAGCTTCTCTGACAAACTCATTACCGTTGACCGCGTCTTTGAAGTGGTGAGAGCCGTCTTCACCTACGGTGAGCTCACCTGCGGTTTTAGTAGTTCTGCCGCCTTGATTAGTGGACCAGATATTGCCTTCTCTAATGGATTCTGAGGCTTGATTGCCGAAGGCATCGAACTCTTTGACGCTGGCGGGCTGACCGTTGGCGTCGAAACCGCCATAAATCGTCTTCTCTCCTGAGGGATGGACCACGGTAGAGACCACCTCTTTGCCGTTGGGCAGTTTGCTGTATTCCAGTCTGCTGCCGTCGTTGTTCTCGACTGCTCGGGAGAAGCTGTGATTCTCTGCGCCTCTGCTGTCAGCAACTTCGGCTACGGTGCTCCGCTCTGCCGCATTTTCACCGTTGGCTGCCTCCAGGGTGCTGACCATACCTTTGAGAGCCGGCTCGGTTTCTGGAATGTCTCGTCTGACGTCCGAGAGCCTGATATCGGCGCTACCAAAGTTTGGTTGTTCGACCGGTGCTTTACCCTGGGGGTTATCGCCGGCTTCTAGAGCGTTGGAAGGAGTTGCAGCCATGTTAGAAACTCTCTGAGTTCTTGCCGAAGGCGTCTTCGACGGGCGCAAAGGCCCGGGCGATAGCCCCGGTGCAAGGTTCTGGTAGTAAGCGAGCAAGTAGGATAGTGCGAGTTGGCCATATATAATGACCGAATTTTAATCTGATGTCAAGAAGCCGCTTCTATCCTCTGTCGGCAGTGACTTTGGGGCTATTTGTGAGACCTTCTACGAAGCTTTCGTCAAATTGGTCGAGATAGCACAGCAACTTTCTCGATTGTGCCGGGTAACAAAGACGTTCCCATTATTTCCGAGGTCGCAATCGAAAACGCTTATGAACAGAAGAGTATTAATTGCCTCAGCCGCTTTATCCTTTTTTATAGCCAGCCAGGTGGCAGATCCCGCCTTTGCCGGACGCAGACGCTTCGTCGGTCAGAACGGTGCTGCCGGCTCCTTCGCCCAGCAGGGTCAGTATGGAAAACGAGCCGGTTTTCGAGCCGGCGGATTCGGGCGTGGAGCTGTCAGTGCCCAGGGTGGCTCTTATGCCGGTCCCAATGGTGGAAGCGGGCGCCGGGCAGGCTTCAATGCCTATAAACCCGGTCAGGGAGGCGTCCATGTGTCGGGCTCCGAAGGCAACACCGCTGCCGGCGGTTCCTGGCGCCGGGGTGGAGCCACCGGCTACAGTCCCCAGAATGGCGCATTCCACAAATCCGGCGTAGAGGCCACCGGAGCCAACGGCGGCACCTTCAACCGCATGGCCGATTCTCAGTACAAAGCCGGTCAGGGCGGTTACACTAATAACAGCTTTAATGCCACAGGCGCCAACGGTGCCAGTGCCAACGGATATAAAACCAACAACTATGATGCTGCCTCGGGCTCCGGCACGAAAACCAAAGGTCGCTCTTATACTTCAGCCTCCGGTGAGAGCTATGGCTACGATAAATCCACAAGCTACACCAAAGGAGAGGGTTTCACCACCACGGTAGACCGTCAGAATCAGCCTGATTACACCGTGGATTGGCAGAAGGGCTCCAAACCGGTCTATACGCCCATGCCCTGAGCTTTCAGGTTGAGCCGGCGCCTTAAACGGGAATATGTAGTAAGACGGCAGTGTCACAGCGTGGTAACGCTCCCTGGTTATCATCGAGACATTCTTACTACAGATGTTTCTGGAAATTGGCAGCGATGGCAGACAAGGTTGTATCTCGACCAGAGAAGAGTGAAGCGGCAGATGTTCCTGCACGCGAGTCGGTCGGGGCCAATCATAAGCTGACTGCCGATGCCTTTCCGGGACCCGCCGCCACAGATAAGAAAGACGAAGTTAAGACCGGGATCGGGACCGGGACTGAAACTAGAGTCGATGACAAATCGGACCGCTTAACTGAGAAAGCCCCTGGTGAAGAAGCTTCGGATTCCCTGCGACGCTTGATAAAAGAGCGTCAGCCGGATGGTTCCGAAGCCGTACCTGACAAACTTACTTCGGGCTTGATGAGTCAGGAGGAGACCCGGGCTCGCAATCTTCTCGGTCGTCTCAGTGGTGCCGCCCGGGTTAAAAGTCCGGAACAGGGTCTGCTCAATCAGGAAGTGACCGAGGATGGCGGCACCATCACCAACTACGACCGCAGCCAGAGAACCGACGGTCTAAAAGAATCCGGTCGCAGAATGGTGGAAGGAGGGGTGGAGCTCTTCCGAAACTACGAGGGTAGAGTCGATGGATTGCAGGAAGACAGGCTTCGCCTCACCGCCGGTCTTGCCGAAAGCGAACAGCGCTTCGAGCCCGGTAAGCGAGAAGACGGCAAGGTCAAGTCTACCCTTGTACTCTCCGACGACGGCAAGATCAATCTCGAATTCAACGAGTACTCTCCAGAGCATAGAAAAGACGGTCTGATTCAAGAGGCGACTTCCCGGGAGGATGGCAATATCACCCGGACTTCGCGAGTATTCGGAGAGAATGCCGAGGGGCTCAAAACCGAGACTGTCACCGTCAGCGGTGAAGGTATCCAGACCAAACGCGCCTTCACCGATGGAACCAGTGAAGTGACCCTCCGTTCTGCCGATGGAACTTTGACCGAATCAAAAAGATTCGATGCCCGGGGCAAAGAGATAGAGGCGGAGCAAGAGAAAGCCGGTACTGATTCTAGTGCCGAGAACCGTGATACGTCTGTATCGCTCAGTGTAGATAGAATAGCCAGGGTGCTGGCTCGCTCTGGTTCTGAAACCGGTTCTGTCAGAGATGCCGATGCTGTGGGTCGTGAGCTCGAAGGAAAAAGTCCGGCAGAGCTTAAACAGATTAACGAGGTGTTTAAAACAAGGCATGGCGAGGGCAAGGTCGATCTCGATACGCGTCTAGAGGAAAAATTCAGAGGTGCCGACTCTGACTACACCCGGGCGTTGCTCAGAGGCGAAAACGATGATAGCACCCATGTAAGAAGGCTGCTAGCCAGAAATGCCGAGAGCCTATCTACAGGAAGCGGTCCCGATAAAGATGCTCAGAATAAACTGGTCGATACGATAAAGACCAAGAGCTCCGAAGAGATTGCCACCATAGATAAAACCTATCGTGAGCGCTATGGAACGGGTCTGAAAGAGGCCTTACTGGACAATGGCACGATCACCGACCGAAACAAACAGTTTCTGGAAGTTTATTTAAAAGGCTCGGACAAACGCAGTCCGGAAGATGTCAAAGCTCTGGCCGATAGAACCGTGGCGGATAGAGATCTAGACGGCTTCAAAACAGTCTTCGCCGATGGTGCCGTAGATGATGCCACCCGCAAAGATTATCTGAAAGATGGTGGAGAAGAGAAAGTTCGCAATGCCTTCGGCAAAGACGGTAAGCTGGCCCTGGATTATGCAAGAGAAGGCAGTCTGCAAGCAGATACCGCAGTCGAACTCAATTCTTCCTGGTTAGGTGATAACGAAGCGGCTATCGATAAGTTCTTAAAGGATCTGCCGGAGAGAAAACGTCAAGACTATAAGGTAGGAAAGCGGTTCGAATCCGAATCGGAAGAAGAGCCCGAAAGAGTGCCTACCGAAGCAGAGATCGACCCTCTTCTCTATTATGCTAAGACCCATGGCGCCCTCGATAAATCTGCCGGTTATAGTCTTATCGGCAGTGATAATGCCAAGTTTCGCGATCTGGCCCGTTGGGAAGATCAGATCTCTAATCCGGGCGGCAGTTTGATAACACGACTGACCAAGCATGGCGGCTCTGTGTACAATGATGGTGTCGACAAAGTGCTTGATACCGTAGAAGGTATTGACGCAAAGGACTGGAAACAGCTCAAAACCGATCCCGAATACAGAAGCACTGTAGACCAGTTTCTTGATCGTCACTACAGCAAGGCCGATGCCGATAGAGTAAAGGACGTTCTCGATAGAAAAAGCGGTGCTGACACCTTCGAAGCTTCAAAGGGCGAAAGACGACCTGCCCTGGATAACATAAAAGATCACCGGGGCGACCTCCCGGGCACTCTAGATGCTCTTACGAAGCTGACAAAAGACGAGCAAAGGCGTTATCGCGAAGACCCTGATTACAAGCAGGATCTCGATAAAGCAGTCAGTGGTTCCATTCGCAGTAATCATGGCAGGGCGGCAGCAAGAGAGATTCTCGATGGAGTCAGCCGGGGTGAAGCGCCCGAGCGGGGAATAATCTCTCGTATTCATGAGCATAATATTCCTGGTAAACCAGATCGCGCCGGAATCATTCGCGATGTGGAAGCGGCTTTCAAAAAAGACCCGGGCTTGAAAGACCGGATTAGTGAGCCGAAGACCGAGGAAGATAGAGCCTTTTCAGAGAAGTTTAAAACCACACTGGAAACAGCTCTGGGCAAACGTGCTTTTCAGAGCTATGGAAAAGAGCTTATAAGCGATGGAAGCCTGTCGCTTGAATCCAGGGTCAAGCTATATTCGGCTGACAGATCTAAAAACGGATTTTTCGAATCTCTATCCGGCGCTTCAAAGAGCGATCTAGAAAGAATCAAAACTGATTCGGCCTCTGCATTGCCAGGGTTCAGCAAAGACCAGCGCCGGGTAGCAGAAGTTATCGCCGACCAGGGCGGCAAAATCGAGCCTGCCGATAGAGGTCGAATCGCTGTGCTCGATGGTGATCGTCAGGCTCTTAACGGATTGTTTAGTGATCAAAAACCTGGTCAGGGTGCAAAACTAGAAGAAGCCTATGCTAAAAAATACGGTGCCGATCTGCGCGAGGATGGACGGCGTCTTTTATCTAC
Organism: Candidatus Obscuribacterales bacterium; assembly: GCA_020634035.1. Taxonomy (GTDB): domain Bacteria; phylum Cyanobacteriota; class Vampirovibrionia; order Obscuribacterales; family Obscuribacteraceae; genus RI-106. The sequence goes on from JACKCM010000002.1 coordinate 26,251, forward strand.
TGAAGAGTTTAAAAAAGTCGACCGAGATCTGAGAGAACCACCCAAGGACGCAGCCGAAGCCTTTCGCCGCGCCCAGGAAGATAGATATGAAGGGCTTGGTGGCATAGGTAGGACTCTGGTGGATAACCTTTGGGATGGAACAGGGCACCAGGCTGTCGATGATTATCTGCGCTTTCAAAAAGGAATCACCGAATACTCGAAAGATCTCAAAGAGCTTCCACCGGAGCAGTTCAACAAGCTGGACAAGAGCTTGCAAGAGTCTTTGAAGCTCTACAGAGAATCTAAAACAGCCGCTGCCGACGCGGTAGTGGATGGCATCGTCATAACAGCCGGGGTGGGTGGTGCTGCATTTACCGGCGGTGTCAGTCTCTCTTTGCTTTCTACCACAGGTCTTGCCGGAGCGGCACTCAAAGTCGGTCTGAAATCGGGAATCGAAGGTAAAGACTATGACTGGTCCCTGGGTAACGTATTGAAAGATGGTGCCATAGGCACCATAGACGGCGCCACCTCGGTACTGGGACCGGCACAATTTGCACTGCTCAAGGGTCTTGGTGGCGCCTCGGCAGAGCTTGCCGCCAGAGGTATCCTGGGACAAGCTGATGAGATAGCTAAACTCAGTGGAACTGCTCTTCTTAAGACCGGCTCGGAAGATACCTTGAAGAAGGGGCTCGGCGACACTCTTGCTGTTGCCATCGCCAATGGACAGCGCGAGATTTCGGCAAGCACAATTCAAAAACTTGCCGAAGAGGTGGGCACCTCGCCTGAAGCGGCTAAGGTGGTATCAGAGTTGATTCAAAGAAGTCTCTCCGAAGCTATTAAAGTCGAGTCCGGCAACCTGCTCAAGTCGGTTGGCCGAGAAGCGGCTCTCAATTCCAAGGCCGGGCTTGCATCGGGTACTTCTACCGGGGTTGTCTACGGTGCCGATGAATGGGACGGCAGCAAGAGCCTCGAAGAGAACATTCGTAATTTCGGCACCAGAGTAGGGTCTCAGGCCCTGCTCAACTCGACCATTGCCGGAGTCTCCGCCCCTGCCATTCGCACCGCTACCGGTGCTGTTAGGGAGACAGCCGGAGGAGTGAAAAGCGCCTATGAGAGCGGAAGAGATCTGCTTCGCAAGCCCCGGGCAGAAGAGGGACGATTGGTCGAAGAAGCTGTGGCTGCTTCTCCTCCTTCCAGGCTTGCTACAGCCGATGCCCCGGATAAAGCTGCCAGACCGGTCGAAGTAGAGGTAAAAGGCTCTTCTGCCGATCGGGTGCGAGGACCTCACGAGCCCGAGCCGGTGAAAGTTTCCGGTGCATCTAAAGAGTTTTCCGGTGAGATTCAGAAACTGGTAGATGAACTGCCCGATGAGTTGAAGCGTTATGCGGCCGATGGCAAAGTCGAAATTTTAGCTGCCGGCAAAATTACCGATGTTTTCAAGAAAGCCGACGGTACTCCTGATTGGGACAGGATAAATCAGCAGCCCCGGGGCTATTTGAAAGGGGATACTTTCGAGAATGTTCCTGCCTTTTATGATCCCAATCAAAACCGCATCGTCCTTGTAGAGAATTACAAAGCCCGGGGATCGGATCGCTTTGTCAAACATGATCCGGAGTTCGCCAAGAAAACTGTCGTGCATGAACTGGGTCATGTGGTGGACAAAGTGCTCGGCTATCCTTCTTTGAACAATCCGGATTTTCAAAGAGCGGTTGTCAAAGACCTCAAACATATAGGGCAGCTCAAAGCCGGTCGGGATCTAGCTGACAACGCGCGACCGGTCTCACCGGAAGAGGGTGGCGGTTATAAAGTTTCGAAGAGTACTCTCGATAATGGACTATTAGGCAGGGTCGAGCGCCTCGATGTGCTCTCTGCCGACGAACTCAAACTGCTTAAAACAGAAGGACGGCTCTCGGACAGCACATACAGTAAGCTCGGCAAGATTACAGTGAACCTTGATGATATTTCTTACTATCTCTCGGATAAAGGTGCTGTGCTCAAGCATTTTGGTATCGACGGTCACGGCAGGCAGAAAGACAACCCTACCTTTCATGATCAGAGTGGAATCCGGGTACTTGATGGAGGCAGACATGCCGACGCTCGCAGCGAACTTTTCGCAGAGTTGCATGCCGCCATTCGCGGTACCGGAGAGGACCCGGTTCAGTTCGAGAAACTTTTCCCCAATGCCACCGATGTGGTGAAAAAGCTGGTTCCTGATCTGGAGTTGCCCAGGGCAGCTATTGACCTGGGTGGTATTACGCCGGAGCGACTGGGCGAACTCGGCTTCAGAGGAGAAGCGCAGGCTGGTGGACTTCAGAAATACTGGCGTAAAGGCAGCAACTTCTATTTCAAAGAGGGCAAATTGACTCTGGCTCATTCTGAAAAAGATGCCACCGCGACTGTTTTTGCCTATGACAAAGACGGCGCGCTCGAGTCGATCAAAGTACATGGAAATAGAAACGATTTTACCGAATATAAGAGAATTCCCGGCGTTGAAGGAGGCGAAGATCGCTGGCTGAGAACCGAAGCTTCCGGAAGAGAGACAGAGCTGGATGGTATCAAATTCGAAGTCAACACCGACGGCCGCCTCCAGGTACTGAGGCAAGGAGAGAATCTGGCATCTGACGCAGGTGCTCGATTCCCGGCGCTACAGTCTGCCGGAGACAGCTTCTCGGTCGGACGAAACTTTCAAAATATCGCCAATTTGAAAGTCTCGCGAGAGCATGCCAGCGTCGTCCGTGATCAACGTGGTGTCTTCATACAGAATCAATCGGTCAATGGCACCACCGTCGTCAGAGACGGAAAGTCTTATTTGCTGCAAAAAGGAGACAGGGCCTATCTGAAGCAGGGTGATGAAGTCTATCTGGGTGGTGTCGAGGACGGTTATCGTCTTATCGGCAAAGAAGATTCGACCATCGGCGACTGGCTGGCTGCCGGGTCGGCAAAAGTCGAGCCCGGGTCACAGTTGCCCGGCTTGAATCGACTGCCGGTCGGAAGCGAGTTTCCTATAGGTCGTCAGTATCAGGATATCGATTCTAAATATGTGTCTCGCAACCACGCGGCTCTCGGTCGCGATGATGAGGGTGCCTATATAGTAAGCAAGTCCGCCGCTCCGACTTTTATAGTCTCGGAAGGCGCTGACGGAGGGCGCAATGTTCGTCGTCTCAATGAAGGCGAGAAGCACCGGATCAGCGCCGGTGAAGAGATCTGGCTCGGGTCTGCTGAGCCCGGGGTAGGTCACAAGCTCGACCTTGAGAAAGTAGAGCTGAGAGAGTCGCCGCGTTCTAGAAAAGAGATAAAAGAGCGGGTATCGGTAGAGGGTGCTCCGGTCAAAGAACCTGAAGAAGCTTCCAGAAAACTTTTTGGTGAAATAGATATCGAGGGACCGGGAGCGATACGAACAGGAGATTCAGTGACAATCGGTTCCGATCTTAATTCCTTTCCGAAGGATAATCCATTGATCTCCAGCAAGCATGTCGTTGTAGGTAATGATGGCTTCGGTGTCTATTTGCGTGATGTATCCGAGCATGGGACCTATATAGTCAACGATAAAGGTGTTCAAAGGCTGGAGAAAGGGACGAAGTATCATCTTCGAGAAGGGGATCAGGTATTGCTTGGCAGTCCTGATTCTAATAAAGGTTACAGACTCGACTTCCAGGCGCGGGTCAAGGATGTGCCGGTGCCGACCGGAGAACTGCCTGCCGGTGTCGGCAAATCTGTCGAATTGAAAGAGATCATACCGGCTGATACCACTAGAGATACGAACAAAGTTTCGGAAATCCATCGCATCGAATACGATGGCAAGACTCAGGATTTTGTGCGTTTTCACACGAAAGATGGCGGCAAACGGTTTAAGCCTGATACATGGCTTTACGGCAAGGGTGGCGACAGCTCGAAAGCCAGTCCGGTAAAACTTCATATCGGTCTTTCAGATAGTTCTGACCCGGCCAAAGATCTGAAGGCTGTGCAGGACGTGATCATTCCACTATTACGCGATCAACTAGGTGAAGATGTTCTTTCCTGGAAGACTCTCCATCCTCTGCTTGCAGAAGGCGCCGATTTTAACAAGCTTAACAGCGCCAATATTTCGCCTTTCACACAGCCGTCAACCTCCGGTCAGGGTCAAAAAGGCTTCGCCCTGTTTTTCGAAAGTGCCGAAAAGGCCAGGGAAGTTGCGCAGAAGATAGATGCGGCTTTAGTAGATGCCGGTCTCGCTTTGAAAAAAGCTCCAGAATCCGGTAATGTCGATAAGATATTGGCAGGCTCGAAGCGAGTCGGTATTGTCCGAGACCGCTGGGAGCCCACAAGCTTCCTCAAGCCTGACAGTGGCGAGAGCGCACCGGCAGTAGTGCTGGATAAAGAGATAGCCTCCAGGCTCAATTCGGAATTCGGACTCTCTGGGCTATCGCCCTCTGCAAGAGAAGGTAAGTTGAGGGAGATAGAGGATGACCTGAATATCGGCAGAGGACTTTTAGTCTACGATGACCAGGGCAGGTTGTCCCTGGCGATAAAACCTGTCGACAAAAAAGGTTATGTGGCTGAGCTCAAAGCTGATGCAGAAGGACGCCAAAATAACCGTCGAGCTATTTACGCCATCGCCGACCGTTACGGCATCGATCCGGCGTCTCTTTTATAGTCTTTCCTTCTCAAGTGAATCAGGACATCTTCGCCTGTTCTTTTCGATTCGAGCAATTCATAATTCAGTATATCGGCCATGGCAAGCTCTTCAGCCGAGTTGGTAGAGAGAACGGCACCGGCGTCGGGAAGCAGCTTCGGGGCTGTGAACCAGTAGATCTCGTCAACTAAATCTTTGAGCAAAAGATTCGCCGCTAGTTTGCCGCCGCCTTCACAGAGCACTGTATTGATACCACGGCTGGTGAGATCTTGCAGCAGCTTTCTAGAATCTATTCTGCCATCTTCGTCTATATCGGCGGGGACCAGGTCACAGTCAGCATATTGATCGCCCGGCTCTGCTCCGGGGCGGTGATAGACGATGGTTTTATTTTCGTCGTCGCTTTTGAGGACATGATAGCTTGGGTCCAGAGATAAATGAGGATCTATAATCACTTTCTTTGGATCTCGACAGTCGCAAGAGGCAAGTTCTCGAACATTTAGTCTGGGATTATCGGCTTTAACTGTTCCTGCTCCGACCAGGACACAGTCATAACGATTGCGCAATTCCTGAACCATATGTCTTGCGCCTTCACCGGTTATCCATTTGCTTCTGCCCTGCCGGTCGGCGATGCGACCATCGAGGGTGGCGGCCATCTTCAAGGTGAGCCAGGGCAGTTTTGTTGTCTGGACTTTTAAAAAGCCCCGATTCAGCCACAGGGCTTCTTCTTGCATGGGTCCTAGAACCACTTCGATGCCATGCTCGCGCAGCAGGTCGAATCCTGAGCCTGCCACTTTCGGGTTGGGGTCGGCGATGGCAGCCACCACCTTTTTTATTCCGGCTTTTACTATCGCCTCGGCACAGGGCGGGGTCCTGCCATGGTGGCTGCAGGGCTCCAGATTGACATAGAGCGTTGCGCCACGGGCACGATCACCAGCTATCTCTAGCGCCTCTGCTTCGGCATGGAGCATACCGGCTTTTTTGTGATAACCCTCTGCTACGATTATGCCCCCGGCATCGACTATCACCGAGCCCACCAGGGGATTGGGTGCTGTTCGTCCTTCGGCCTGTGCTGCCAGTTCCAGGCAGCGGGCCATAAACGAAGAAGAATCTTTGTTAGGCTCTTTGCTTTCCACGGAATTAACCGAAGAAGACTTCCGCTACTTTGTAGAGGCTGAGATCGAGAGTTTTAAGTTTGTCTACAGCGTCTTCCACCGGTACGTCGGTGACCCGTTCGCCTTTCAAAGATACCATTCTGCCCCACTTCTCTTCATGGGCCATGTCGGCGGCATGCACACCGAATCTGGTGGCGAGCACTCTGTCGAATGCTGTGGGAGAACCACCTCTCTGGATATGGCCAAGAGTAGTAGCGCGGGTCTCGAATCCGGTGCGGGCTTCGATAAATCTGGCAAGCTTGTCGCCGATGCCGCCCAGCTTTTCGTGACCGAAATCATCTCTTTCGACATTATTGTCGTTGAGGCTGTCGTCGGCAAATTTGGCGCCTTCCGCCACAACCACGATGGAATAATCGCGACCCCTGCCGTGGCTCTTCTTAATCGCTTCGATAACGTCGTCTATAACAATCGGTCTTTCCGGTACAAGAATGAAATCAGCACCACCGGCGATGCCGCCATAACAGGCTATCCATCCGGCGTTGCGTCCCATCACTTCGCATACAAGAACGCGGTTGTGGGATTCTGCCGTTGTATGCAGCCGATCAATCGCCTCGGCCACTATATTGACGGCGGTGTCGAAGCCGAAGGTAAAATCGGTGGCGCTCAAGTCATTGTCGATGGTCTTGGGGATGCAGACCACATTGAGCCCGTGTTCTTTGTGCATGCGGTTGGCGACACCACAGGTATCTTCGCCGCCCACGGCAATAAGTCCGTCGAGACCGTTGCTCGACATATTAGCCATAATTCTTTCAGGACCGCCTTCGGTGTTGAAGGGGTTGGTTCTAGAGGTTCTGAGAATGGTCCCGCCTCTATTGATTATCGACTCGGTGCTCCTCAAAGAGAGAGGCATGACCATATTGTCCATGGGACCGCGCCAGCCTTCGAGAAAGCCGACAACTTCAGACCCGTAGTTTTTGACGCTATGCCTGACAACCGCTCTTATCACCGCGTTCAAGCCGGGACAATCTCCGCCTCCAGTCAGAATAGCCAGTCGCATAAAGTTAATCGCCTCACTATGGGTCGTGATCCGGCATCTCTTTTCATCAGGTACTTGTTGCTTCGAATCGGTTGAGCAAATGTCAACAGGAAGCTGGGAATGGCGCTGGATCTTTTGCAGGTCCCAGTATACTGAACGAAGTCTAATTTCCGTATCGGATTTTATCCAAGCATTTACACGACTTAGCCTAGTTGCTTAGATTTTGATTGTTGTAAAGCGGCTAAATTAGCCTGACTTTATGGCTTTTGCCTGATCTGGGCAGAGATTCGGCGGCGCCAATTTTTAAGTGCATTAACTCGAATAATTTAGGTTTGGCAAATATACCGAGGTTTTCTCGGAATATCATTTAAATTTATAGCCATTGAGCGGTTCTTACCGCATCGGCACTTTTCGTCTGTGAGGGCAGTAAATTGAATCTCTACGAGTATGAATCCAAACGAATATTCTCCGAAGGGGGTATTCCAATTCCACCGTCTGTACGAATAACCAGACCGAATGAACTTGCAAAGGTTCTCTTCGGCTATCCCCTGACATTGAAGTGCCAGGTCTTGACCGGTGGTAGAGGTAAAGCCGGCGGTATCAAGTTCGCCAAGAGCTTCGAAGAAGGTCAGAAATTAGCTGAGGATCTGCTCAAGCTCGAGATCAAAGGTTCCAAAACCGAGAGCCTTCTCGTTGAGCCCAAACTCAATATCAAAAAAGAACTCTATCTTTCCGTCACCATCGATAGGGAGAGAGGTTGTCCTATTTATATCGCTTCTGCCGAAGGCGGAGTCGAGATCGAGTCCTCCGGCAAGGTTGAAACCATGCCGATTCCCTATCCTTTTCATCCCTACGTGGCTCGCCAACTGGCTACCAGGCTGGGTCTCAAAGGTATGGCCTATGTCAAATTCGCCGATGTGGCTACCAAGCTCTATAACATCTTCGAGAAATTCGACCTGGATCTCGCTGAGATCAACCCTCTGATCATCTCTGACGGAGATGAAGTTATCGCCCTCGACGGTAAGATCACCGTCAATGACGATGCCCTTGGCCGTCAGAAACATTTCACCGGTTGGCAGGAGAAGCACCTGGTGGATCTGCCCAGCCGGGAGCGTCGCGCCAAAATGGAAGGTCTCAATCTGGTCGAGCTCGACGGCAACATTGGTATCATCTGTAACGGCGCCGGTCTGACCATGGCTACTATGGATATGGTCAAGAAGTTCGGCGGAAACCCCGGCAACTTCCTTGATGCAGGCGGCGGTTCGGACCAGGAGAAAACACTCTCCGCTATCGAAATAGTTCATGAGAACCCTCATTGCGATGTCATCCTGCTCAACATCCTCGGTGGTATCACCGCCTGTGATGAAGTGGCCGGTGCCTTAGTGGAATTCATGAAGCGTCATCCCGAGCGCAAGATGGTGGTCCGCCTGAGAGGCAACAATCAGGACATCGCCGCCAAGATGCTTGCCGAGTCAGGTCTCACGCTCTATCCCGATGTGGAAGAAGCTGTGAAAGTGGCTGTTGAGACCGCTAAGAGTTGCGCCAAGCAGCCTGCTTGCGCCAGCTCCAAATAGGCTCAAAGATTTTTCGAACAAGACCAAAACATTAAGGATATAGGAGATCCAAGAAAGTGATTCTCGTTGATAAAAACACCAAAGTTATAGTTCAGGGCGCTACCGGTAAAATGGGCTCTACCCACACCAAGCGCATGCTCGACTACGGCACCAAAATCGTCGGTGGTGTCACCCCCGGTAAAGGCGGCACCAAAATTCATGGTGTCCCCGTTTTCGATGCTGTCAAAGAGGCAGTCGATGCCACCGGTGCCACCACTTCGGTCATCTTCGTTCCTCCCTACTATGTGCTCGACGCAGGCTATGAAGCCCTCGACGCTGGTATCGAGTTGATCGTTCTGATCACCGAAGGTGTTCCTCCCCAGGACACCGCCAAACTGGTAGCCGCAGTCAAAGCCAAGGGCGCCAAACTGGTCGGACCGAACTGCCCCGGAGTGATCACTCCCGGTCAGAGTCTGCTCGGCATTCTGCCCGGCAATATCTTCAAAGAAGGTTCTGTCGGAATGATCAGCAGAAGCGGTACCCTCACCTATGAAATCGCCCTGGCTCTTACCGAAGCCGGTCACGGCCAGTCTACCTGTGTCGGTATCGGTGGCGACCCGGTCAAAGGCATGGGCTATCAGGAACTGCTCACCATGTTCGATAAGGACAAGGATACCGAGATCATCGTTATGATAGGCGAGATCGGCGGCACCGCCGAAGAGGAAGCGGCTGAGTTCATCAAAGCCAACGTCTCGAAGCCCGTTATCGGCTTTATCGCAGGTGTCACCGCACCTCCTGGTAAGAGAATGGGTCATGCCGGTGCAATCATATCCGGTGGTAAGGGCACTGCTGATTCCAAGATCAAAGCCTTCAAGGACAATGGCATGCACGTCGCCCTCACTCCGGGCGAAGTTGCCACCATGGTGGTCAAAGCCAGCAAACAGCTAGCTAAAGCCTGAGTCAGGCCTTTCGGCTATTCGAAGAGCTCTTCTATCTAGAAGGGCTCTTTTTTTGTATACTCTATGGCCATGACCTTCAGGAACAAACTTTATCGACAGATGCACCAGGGCGCCTACCGCGGCACTGGTCTCTCTTTAATCAACAAGATTGTCCTGGGCTTTATCTGTTTCAGTGTAGGTGTGGTCATACTCGAGACCGAGCGTCCTCTCTACTGGGCGAACTACACTACCTTTGTGATCATCGATTACACCATCGGTGTGCTTTTCACCATCGAGTATCTGGCCAGGCTCTGGTCCAGCGGAGAAGACCCTAGATACAAAGGTGCTTTCGGTAAACTTCGCTATATGGTCACCCCGGCAGCTCTTATTGATCTGCTTGTGATCATCCCGTTTTTCTTGTTGAGCAACTCCAACTATTTTCTGGCGCGTTTTGTTCGTCTTTTCCGTCTTTTCGCCCTGGCCAAGTTCGGCCGTTATTCCGAAGCGCTTCTGCTTGTCCAGGATGCTGTATGGAGCCGCCGCCATGAGCTTTTCATGAGCTTTATCCTCACCTCGGTGATTCTACTGGTGAGCTCTACTGTGATGTGGGCGGTGGAAGACGGAGAAGCCTTCGAGAGCATACCGCGAGCGCTCTGGTGGGGAGTGATCACGCTTACCACAGTCGGTTACGGCGATGTTTATCCCCAAACTGTCGCAGGGAAAATCTGTAGCGGTCTCACCGCCATAGCAGGTATAGGTCTTATCGCCATGCCCGCAGGCATTCTCGCGGCGGCATTTTCAGAAGCCTTCCAGCGGCACAAGATGGTGGTTTTAGAGCGTCGGGAGCATTCGGTGGAGGTTCCAAGAATAAAAGTGGATTCGCCCAGGGTGAGCGCCACTCGGCTGGAAGCCAGTACAGCCAAAGATAATACGGCTGAAGGCAGTAAAGATTCCGAAGAAGCGTAGTTATAGAAGCCGCCTGGATGCCCGGGTGATATCTTGTGGTGTCGAGGTATATATTTAACAGGCCGACTGAGGCAATAGAGAAGGATCGCCCGGCGGCTTGCTTATGGTCTTACTACCAAGCATAATTAAAGAATCAGTGCGGAAGTGATTCATGGAAGCTAACAAAAAGGATTCATTCGATCCCAAAGCAATAAAGCCCTTCAAGCCCATAAGGGCTCTGGTTCTGCCTGGTGGAGGCGGACGCGGTGCCTATCAGGTCGGGGTGGTCAAAGCCCTGCTCGAAAGCGGTCTCACCTTCGACTATGCCTTCGGTACCAGTATAGGCGGGATCAACGCCGCACTTCTTGCCCAGGACTCTCTGCCTCGCTTAGAACAGCTCTGGGGTATGATCACCGGTCGGGATGTATTCTGTCTGCCCAGCGCCCATCAAATCGGTCGTCTGGTGCTGGGGCACAAGCTGGGTCTGCTCGATAATCATCCTCTGGAGCTTTTGCTGCGTCGCGAGATAGATCTGCAGCGCATTAAATCGAGCAGCATGAAAGTAGGCTGGTGCACCACCGACTTATGCAGCCTCGAGACAAAGTTGATAACCATAGACGAGGTCTCGACCACCAGCGAACTTATCGATGTTCTGATGGCGACTTCGGCTATACCGATGGCTTTTCCTCCCCGGCATATCCTGGGCAAAGGGCTCTGGGTGGACGGTGGTCTGGTGCGTAACACACCGATGGAGACTGCCATTCATTTAGGTGCCGACGAAATCTATATGGTTCTGCTCCATCCCGAGAAGATAAGCGTCTGTCCTGTGAACATGTTCGAAGTTCTTGTGCGCTGTCTCGACATAGTGCTCGATGCCTCGGCTCGCAAAGAGATTCAGAACGCCGAGCTATACAACCGTCTGCTCGCCGCCGGTTCCGAAGAGTCTAGAGGGCGCAAGAACGTCACCATTCGGGTTTTTCAGCCCAAGACCCCGGTGAATACCACTTTGCTGGAGATTCATCCGGAGCGCTCGCGCAAACTTATTCGCCAGGGCTATGAAGAGGCCATGGATCAGCTCGACGGCTATCAAAAAGAAGAAGATCGGGTTATCCAGTTCTCTTAGAGCGATCAGTACTGAAAGCCGTTTTTTCTGGAATGGGTCATGGGCTCTGCGCCCTCGTTCAGAAGGCGACCATCTTTAATTTCGCCTATGACGATGTCGTGGTCACCGCCTTCCACCACCTCTTTGACGGTGCATTTGAGGTAGCTGACAGCCTTTTTGAATGCCGGCGGTCCATCCATATCGTCCAGCAGCTCATGCCCTTCAAAACGGTCCATGCCCTCGGTATGGGGCTTGGCAAAGCTCTTGAAGATATCCATGTTGTCTTTGGAAAGTACATTGACGCCGAACTCAGCGCCTTTTTTGAGGCTTTTATAAATCGCCCGTTCACGATTGACTGCCACAGTTAAAAGAGGTGGGTTGAAGGATGCTTGAATTACCCAGGTGGCAAGCATGCCGTCATTGCCGCCGGTCTCGTCGGAATGGGCTACGGTGACGATATGGACACCGCTGGCGACACGGCCCAGCGCCGGTCCGACTGTCTCTTTAATCTTCTCATCCACTTGTGTTGTCATTTACTTCCGCCTCTTTCCTGGATTATGAAGGTCCATTATAGTCGGCGTAAATTCAATGCGGCTAAGTCGAAATGGTTGATTTAGATTCTAGTTCGTTCGAGTTGAGCTCGGCGTCATCGCCCAGTTCGATGGAGAACGGGCTGCCGTCTACTTTGTTGACCGGTTTGCGGCGTTTTGTCCGGAAGAACCAGAGCATGATTATTTTAGAGAGCATCTGGGGGTCATGATGGCCGGCTGATTGCGGACTGACCAGCCCTCGTTTTACCGGGATCAGACCGAAAGAGCGGATCTTGTCCTGGTCGAAGGGTACAGGTCGTGCCGGAGTCCCTGGCGGAATCACCGGGATCTGGTCGTTAACAAGAACAGCGTCTATCAGCTTGTAGCCTTTGTCCATGGGGGTGCCGGAATGGGCCAGGAGGGCTTCACAGTGGTCTCCCACGGTATAGTCCTCGGTTTCGCCTTTCTGGGTCATGACATTGCAGACATAGAGCTTTTTCGCTTTCGATTTGCGAATCGCGTCGGCGATGCCTTTGATAAGCAGGTTAGGAATGATCGATGTATAGAGGCTGCCCGGGCCAAGTATGATCAGCTCGGCGTCTAAAATGGCTTCTATGGCTTCCGGAGTGGCTTTCAGATCTTCCGGTTCACAGATAAGACGTTTGATTCTGCCCCCGGCTTCGGTTATATGTGATTCTCCGGCAACTATCGAGCCGTCTTCCATCTCGGCTGAGAGTTGAATCGCTTTCAAGGTGGCTGGTAGGACAGTTCCTTTAATATTGAGCACTTTTCCGGCTACACGCACCGCTTCCATGAAATTGCCGTCGGTCATAGAGTAAATGGCAGTCAAAAAGAGGTTGCCGAAATTATGTCCTTCCAGTCCCTGACCCGATTCGAACCGGTATTGAAAGAGATCGGTGACCACCTTTTCTTCGTCGGCAAGCGCGGTGATACAGTTGCGTATGTCGCCCGGGGGCAGAACTCCCAGTTCTGCTCTAAGTCGACCGGAGCTGCCGCCGTCGTCGCCAACGGTGACTATGGCAGTGATATTGGTGGTGTAGTTCTTCAGTCCGCGCAACATTGTTGATAGACCGGTGCCACCACCGATGACTGCAATTTTCGGACCCGAATCGAGATGTCTTCTTTTATACAGCGCTTCCGGAATTGACTCGCGGTCATCGGGAATGTAGGCGCCGAGAATAGATAAGATTGCCCGGATTACGGCGAAGCAGACTATTAAGCCACCGATGGTAATGGCCATGATGCCGCTTATTCTATGAGGCAGGACTTCGGCTGCATGTTCCATCAAATCTCTCAAGAACGAGCCGGTAACTGTGATTGGGTGATAACCGAGCAGCAAAAGAGTGCCGACCACAATCACCACAATCCCGAAAAAGATAATCACGATCCAGCGCTTCAAACCCGGTAGAAGCATGGTGCGGAATTTTCTCAGCAGTTCCTTGCTCATCGGCTTTTCTGCTCTCATGAAGATATGGGCTCGCTGATTTCGAGATTAGCCAGCTCCCGGTGCTCTTTTTCGATGTGATAGTCCGGATAGGTGTTGGAGAGATTCTCGGCCAGTTCCTGAACCATGGCGGTGGAGCGATGCTGACCGCCGGTGCATCCCAGCGCGATTACAAAGGTGTCGGCTTTGACGTTGAGCATGGCAGGCAGCACACCGGCCAGCAACTTTTCTAGATTGCCCAGGGCTTCTCTTGCCAGGTTCTGGGTGACGACATACTCTCTGACCGGCTGATCCAGGCCGGTCAGCGGGCGAAGGTGCTCTTCCCAGTAAGGGTTCTTCAGGAAACGGACATCGAGAACCAGATTGGCCTGGGGCGGCGGACCGTTCTTATAGCCGAAGGAGATTAGCTTGACGGTCAGGGCGCGGGTTTCATTTTCTTTCGAGTTAGCCATGGAGATTCTTGTCTGTCATTCCGTATCTGGGTGCTAAATCTAATTGCTTACTTCTACCGATGAGCGTGAACGCACTTTAAGGGTGCCGCCCTCAGCCAGATATTTTTGCTCCAGCTCTTCGAGATCGCCTTGCATGAGACCGTTTTTGGTCATCTCGAGATCTCTCTGGATAGCAGAAGCTGCCTTGTCTACGAAAAGATCGCCGTTAAGGTGGTCCATCTCGTGTTGAATTGCCCTGCAAAGAAGATTGTCTTCACATTCCAGGCGCATCTCTTTGCCTTCCAGATTCTGGAATTTGACTACTATTTTGCTGGCTCGTTTCACTTCGAAGAAGACTCCCGGGAAACTGAGACAGCCTTCCTGACCGACCATCTCTCCTTCTGCTTCGACTATCTCGGGGTTTATGAAGACAATCGGGCGAGCGGGATCTTCGTCGGTGCCGGCGTGGACATCAATGACCATCATTCGCTTGGAGACCCCGACCTGGGGGGCGGCAAGACCGACACCGTCTTCCACGTACATTGTATCGAGCATATCCTGGGCTAACTTTCTTACCGAGCGATCAAAGGTGGTAATTTTCTTGGCCTTCTTTTTGAGGACCGGATCGGGAAAGAATCTGAGCTTAAGCTTTGCCATTACTCGAAGTCGCCTCCTTTTCGGGCTCTGTAGCCCCTTTCTGGGCCGATAATACCATACCCTTGCCAAGAGTCTCAACTCTAAAGGGCTCAGAGGCTGTATCTTAACAAGATCGGCCTCTATTTAGATCAGTGATGGATCGGGCTGTATATCTTTCGTATAGTTTTCATGTTAGACCTTGTTCTCACCTGAAAGCAGCTTCAGGTCAGAAGAACCGCTACAATGTAGTTTATTCTTCAGAGCGCTCGGGGAACCGTAAAAAACATGCCGGAGTCGAAGTTATTGCAATCTAAGTTCCTGGTTGGAAGCACCGCCTTTCTTGCGATTTTGCTTTGCGGCACACCTGCATACAGCCAGGACTGGGGCTATGATTCTGATACCGGAAATAGTGTCGAAGAACTCAAAGCTGCGCCCCAGGCTCTTTCTGCTCCACCGGCGAAGTCGCTTCATCACAAAGGTAAAGAGAAAGAGAATCCGAAGCAGAAAGCCGTTTTTGATAAGGCTGTCAGCAAGTCCTCTGCCCAGTATGCCTGGCTCCAGCTATTTGGACTGGTTGCGCCCTTAGCAGGCTCCGATCCTTCCGATCCTTCCGCTTTGCCAAGCGGACCGGACTATTCTTCATCTATGAGTGCCGAGCAAAAGAAGCGATTCTCGGCCTTCTTACACAAAAAATGTTCTGAGCCCGGCGACAACTCTTATAAGTCCATCGTCACTTACTGGCCCGAGCTGGAGAAGGCGTTTTCGGTGGAGGATCATAAAGGCAATTACCGTCTTTTGTTTCGTTCATTGCTTCGTATGCGGGCTGAATCGACCGGTGTACCTGCTGAGGAGCGCGGTATCTTGTTAGAGGCTCTGGGACCGGAGCGCATTGCCATCAAAGGAGAGCCCAGTCTTTCGGAAGACGCTATCAAGGCTTATTCGGATATGGCCTGTTTTCTTTATGAACAGAATCATCCCGGCAAGACCATCGATGCCGACGACAACAGAAAGTTATTTGATCTGGTGATTCGAGACAAATTCAAGAATGCACCGGCTTTTGCAGACAGGCTTGCGATGAGTTTCTTCCCGATAAACTGGGCGAAATTTCGCATTCTTTATACCGATGCTTCCGAAGAGGAGAGACAGGTGCTGGTCAAGAAGCTTGGCAGTGCAGAAAAGAACGAGGGTGCGACCGTATCCAATGCCCTTCTAGAAAAGGTGCTATCTCTTCCACCCTGGAAAGAGGTGGTGGTCAAAGCAAACAAATTGACCCGACCGGTAGGGCAAAAGGCCGAAGTTAGAGCGCTTAAGCTCGGTGAGACGCAGTGAAAATATATTGGTAAGAAGGAAATAGACAATGCTGTTCGATAATCTGAAAGTTCTAAAAGCCAGTATGGCACCGGTGTTTTCTATCATGGTCTTTAGTGGCATTCTGGCTCAACCGGCTTTTTCTCTGGAAGACAAAAGTGGTGCCGAGCCCGCTTCTCCGGTGGAGAAACAGGTGATCGAGCCTGAGAAGAAGAAAGCTATTGAAGAGTTGCTCGAAGTTACCGAGCTCAGTCAGCGCCTGCCGCTTTTGATCGATGCCTTCAAATCTAACGCACGCAGAACCTTTGCCCTGGCGATTATTCCTTCGATTAAAAATGCTCCCCATAACAAAGACAAGCCGCGCACCGAGCTTAAGAAAATGGTGGACGATAAGGCTTCTGCTATGACCGATCGTTATCTAGAACTTTTCAAAGAGCAGGTTGATCTGGAGAACTTGATCAAAGAGGTGGCTCTTCAAGTATATGCCAAGCACTTTACCACCAGTGAGATCCAGGAAATTACCGCTTTCTACAAGACTCCCACAGGCACCAAAGCCCGCACCGTGATGCCTGAAGTTGCAAGAGAGTCTATGGTTCTTACCCAGAAAATGATTCGTCCCAAGGTCAAGTCCATCGTCAATACCGTCCTGACCGAGTCTAAAGAAGGCGATAGTCAGGAGCAGGAAGAAGTTAAAAAAGAGACCGAGAAGAATTAGTAGTGATCAGAAAAACTTCAGCGAATCGACCTGGTCGATGATGAGCTGGACTGTGTAAGGAATCCATCCGTAGATGACACCGACACTGGTGAGTATCCAGAGCAGGATGCTTATCTGAATCGGTCGGTCTTTGAGGAGCACATCCTCGGGCGCGCCGGTGACGTTGCGGGTTGTAGAGAGTAGCTGGTAGCGGAAAATGCCGTACATTACAAAGGGAACGGTGATCATCATCCACTGGCTGGAGGGTGAGTTGAAGCTGTAGATGGCATAAGAGGTGATCAAAGATGGGACCACCACCGCCTCCATACGGCTGATTAACTCGAGGGAATACTTATCGAAAACGGCTCGGTGTTGACCGGCTTTCTGTCCAAGCACTTTGAGTTCCTGTCTGCGTTTCTCCACAGCCAGAAACAACGCACCGAGAGTGGTGCAGAGCAGAAACCAGGCCGAAAGTGCGACGTGACCGGCGGCACCGCCGGCGACTGCTCTGAGAACGAAGCCTGTGGCGATGCTGAAAACATCGAGGATGGGCTGTTTTTTCAACCAGCCGTTGTAAGCGACTTGCAACAACAGATAGAGCAATAGGGTGAGTCCGACTGTCGGTCGTACAAGAAAGCCGCCGACCAGACCGATTATCAGTGCCGAGATGCCGATGATTTTAGCTGTGCCGACACTGACTCTGCCCGAGGCTATAGGTCTCAATCTCTTGGCCGGATGCTTGGCGTCTGCCTCTCGGTCTTTTATGTCGTTGGCCACATACACCGAACCTGATACCAGGCAAAGGCAGGCTGTGCAGGCGCTGACTGCTGTAAAAGCTTCCATATCGCTGAATCGATGCGAGAAAAGCAGAGGCGCGAAGGCGATGAAGTTCTTCGTCCATTGGCGTGGGCGCAATACCGCCAGCGGATAAAGCGGATTCATGGATTTCTTGTTTTTATCTTCTTGGGATTCAGTTACCATAGTCACTCTTTATGATCTTTCTGAAAGGATCGCTCTGCCGTTATCTTTGATTTTAAGTTCGATGCCGCTGACACAAAGGTACACTGTATCCGCTTCTCTGCTTACCCTCTGGTTAGCCGTGCCCAGCAAATCTCTATATTGACGGGCCAGACGGTTCTCTGGCACCACAGACCAGCCGACCTCGTTGGTGACCACTATAAAAGTCACATTTCGCTTGCTGTTGATGCCGGCAAGCAACAGATCGAGGTTGTATTCGAGCTTTTTCTCTATCTGGCTAAAGTCTATCTCTGTCTGAACGATAGCTTCTATGTCCCTGTCATTATCAAAGATCAAGTTCGAGACGTAAACGGACAGGCAGTCGATGATACATACCCTGATCTCGCCTGGCAGTTTTTCAATTTGTTCGTGAATAGATAAGGGCGCTTCTATAGTTTGCCAGTTAGCTGGCCTGCGATCTTGATGGCGTTTGATTCTTTCCGCCAGCTCCGCATCTGATTCCAGTCTCGGCATCGTGGCCAGGTAAGCTACTTTGCCGCCACCGTCTGTATTCTCCACAAAAGAGCCGGCAAGATTCTCTGCCAGGGAAGACTTTCCGGACCTGGCGCCGCCGGTTACAAGCATGAGATTGTCAAGACTGGTGGAATGGATTTTGCTGCTTGGCAAGGGGAGGTTTCCAATTAGTTAATTCTCAGCCTTAATTGTATGTGGTTTCGATCTATATACAATCATTATCTGTAACCTCTCGAAACAAAAAATGCTGCTCCAGTCAGGAGACCAAATGAATCAACTGAGAAAAATACTGCGTAACCCAGTAATCGATCACTCTCTCCAGGACCTGTTCACCCGGTTCGCAAAAGGCTTTGTAAAGCGGGTAAATGGTGATACTTTCGCCCTCGACATCGATTTGAATCTCTTGGAAGTGGACTTCAATCTTTTTGACCACCGGGCAAAACTGGATCTGAGCAGCGGCAAGATCGCTCTTTCAATTTGCGCCCTTGACAATGTGCCGGAGAAGCTCAGGCGATACATGGTCATCCATGAACTTGCTCACTTCGTGGCAGGCGCAGATCATGGCGAGGCTTTCTGGGCCGAGGTTGCCCGGTTTGAACCTAACTTTGTCCATCTCGAGCGGCAGCTTTCTATCTGTTTTGAACGTAATGTCTCTGAGCAACTATTGAGACGGGGCGAAGTCACTGTGATAGACAAGCACAGGGGCCGTTCTATAAGACCTAGAATTCTGGTCGGTCGACCGGGCAGTGTCGTCGGAATAGATGATGAGCTGCTCTTGGCTCGCCATTGCCGAAATCTTGTAAAGGATGCGGAGCTTGCGCTCTCGACAGAATCTCAATCTGATTTCGTCGAAATTCAAGCAGACGGCTTCGGTTCTTGTTTGATTACCGCTTCTGACAAAATTAAAGCGGACAGGGCAGCTACGATAGCGACAAGCGATATCGAGGTTAATACTATTAACGGTATTGCCGAACCGGTGCCGGCACTCTAAAACCGATTCTATATGCGGTTGTAGGTATGCAGTGCGGCCTCAAGCTAAATTATTATCAGGAAAGTTCCGGCGAGCGCTGTATATTGGCTTTATCCAGGTAGAATGAGGCCGGTATTTCTCAGGAGACGGATTTTTTCGGTGCGGATCGATCTGACACTGATCTGACACCGATCTGACATAAATTCGGATCTGACGTCTCCGTGGTTTGTTTACTGTGCGAAAGGCATAAAACGTTCTATGTATCCAAGAAGAGTTGTTGTTACCGGAATCGGGATGCTCACCCCGGTTGGTATAGGTAAGGAAGATTGCTGGAATGCTCTTCTGGCAGGCAAGAGCGGTGTCTCGCATATCACCCAGTTCGACCCCGATGAAATCGGGCTCGATGTCAAGATTGCTGCCGAGGTCAAAAACTTCAACATCCAGGATTATTATCCGGATCGCAAGAAGTGGGCATCGATGATCAAGCAGATGGACAGGGTCACCCTCTTTTCTATGGTGGCATCGAAACTGGCTCTGGAAGACGCCAGTCTTGAGATTCGCAAAATAAATCCAGAAAGAGTCGGCACTTTCATCGGTACCGGCGTGGGCGGACTGATTACTACCACCGCCGATTACATCAAGCTTCTGGAAGGTGGTCCGAAGAAGCTAGGTATCAGAACTGTTATAAAATTGATGCCTAACGCACCGTCCGGGCAGGTTGCCATCGAATATGGTGCCAAGGGTCGTGCCAAATCTGATTCTACCGCTTGTGCCAGCGGACTCGATTCTTTGTTCGACGCATTCATGTACATCCGCGACAACCGTGCCGATGTGATGATTTCAGGCGGCAGCGAAGCCTGTCTGAACAGCTTTACCGTAGCTTCTTTCAACAATATGATGGCGTTGTCCAAACGCAACGACAGCCCAGAGTCAGCAAGCCGCCCCTTCAATATCGACCGGGACGGTTTTGTCATCGGTGAAGGCTCGGTCGTTTTGATTCTCGAAGAGATGGAGCATGCCATGCGAAGAGGCGCCAATATGTACGCCGAAATAGTCGGTGGTGGTGCCAGTTGTGATGCCACTCATATTGTCGCTCCCCATGAGACCGGTGATGGTGCCTCCAGGGCTATCAAAGAAGCGCTCAGGGACGCCGAGATTGAACCGAGCGATATCGACTATATCAATGCTCATGGTACCTCGACTCCGCTCAATGACGAGCGTGAGACCCTGGCTATCAAAAATGTTTTCGGAGAGCATTCTTATAAGCTGGCTGTTTCCAGCACCAAGTCCATGGTCGGTCATCTGCTCGGCGGAGCCGGCGCGATAGGCGCTGCAGCCACTGCGCTTACTCTGTCGACCCAGAAGATTCACCCGACCATCAATTACTTCAACCCGGATCCCAAATGCGATCTCGACTATGTGCCCAACACCTATCGCGAAGCCAAGGTCGACTATGCCATGGCCGAGGCTCTGGGCTTTGGTGGTCATAACACAGTTCTGGTCATGAAGAAAGTGGTAGCTTGATTCTATAGATCAGACCGCTGCTTCACCGGTTTCGAGCGCTTCGACGAGAATATTTCTATCCTCTTCCTCATCGGTGTTGTTGTTGCTGTTATTAGGATCGTTGGTGGCGCTTGTGAATTGCAGTCCGGTATTGCTGGCATAGGTGGTGAAAGTATTCGGCGCTTGATTTGCTGCACCGCCGGTGCCTGCGCTGTCCAGTCCGTTGGCTTCGGTTTTCTCCATTCCTGATTGAATCAGTCTCAAAGAGGTGCTTCTCAGGGTGTTGCCGAAGACGGTGCCATAGTTGGTGGTGGTGGCGGCCCCGCCTCCGTATATGCCGGCAAGGCGAGTGCTGGATTCTTCTATGCTCTCTTTGTCTTTGAGTTTGCTCATCAACTCGGCCACTTTACGCGGAGAGAAGCGCGGCTGAGCCGGTTTCTCGAAGTTGACCTGGGGCTGCCTGATGTCCGGTTCACGAGTTTTGAAGGTTATCGGTTTGAAGGGAGGAAGAATGGTCTGGGCGGTCTCCACTACCGGTGCTACCGCTGCCAATCCGGACCAGGTTCTCAGCTTGCCGAAGTCTCTTCTTGCTCTGGCGGCGTCGGACATTTCGAAATCGCTGCCTGAGATGATACCGGTTAGTTTGGAGAGTTCGATCTGTTGTTCGACCCGACCGGCAGCTCTTACGATTCTGCTTACTACGGGGC
Source organism: Candidatus Obscuribacterales bacterium (assembly GCA_020634035.1). Classification (GTDB taxonomy): domain Bacteria; phylum Cyanobacteriota; class Vampirovibrionia; order Obscuribacterales; family Obscuribacteraceae; genus RI-106. Next base: position 47,263 of record JACKCM010000002.1, read on the forward strand.
TGAAGTCGAGGACGCTGGCTTTGCCGTTGTCCTCGGCAGATGCGGATGCAGAGGTTCTATCTGCTTTTTCAGAAGCGGTTCTTCTTGATTCTTCAGCGGCTGCAGCCGAGTCTACTTTCAGAAATGCTGCTTTGTTTTCTACAGCGGTCTGTCCACCGTTGCTTCTGTCGCCTGTATTTTGCTCTGCCTGAGCCGGAGCGACACTTTCACCGGCGAGTTTTTCCAGGCGAGCGTTGATTTCGTTGGAGTAGCCACGAATCCAGGCATCGGCCACGAAGTAGGTGCCGGCGACACCGCCTCCGAGCCAGGCCAGGTCTCTGCCCAGTTGACCGGCTAGTTGCGGCTCTGCCGAGAGCACCCGACTGAGATTGCCGAAGAAGGAAGGCGATTCTGAAGTGCCGAGCAATTCGCGTATTTTTGCAGAGTCGCTGGTCAGACCCTCTACATGGGCTGGTGCCCGGGTGATGCCAAGTCTGTTGCTGGTCCAGTTGACCACAGAGCGGAAGGTCGCCGGATTGGCGATTCTTGCCATATCAGCTTCCATCTCGTGCAGGAGATTACCGAGCTGGCGGAGAGTCTCGGAGTCACCCTGGATGGTGCGGATTACATCAAGTCTCTGTCTGACTTCAGCAAAGGTTTCCGGGCTCTGGAGCAATCTTCCATTTCTGGTTAGAGAATCGCTTATCATGCGAGCGTTGGCGGTTACCAGATCATCGCCGACTTTTGCTCCTTCGCTGAGACCGAGTTTCAGGTCTTCTACTATCGGCTTGAGCTGTCTTTGCAGACTGGGGCTAAGCTCTTCCAGGCTGCGGGTGATACTGGCCAGATGCTGAGGATTGCTGTCGCCGGCAGCTATTTTTCTGGCGGCGGTTTCTATGCGAGTCAGGGTGGCGGTGTCTTTTGCCGTGGTAGCCAACGCACCTTCGGCAGCCTGTCTGCCCGGTCTGGCGGCGGCAGGAACCAGGTCGGCTGCCTGAGCTTCGATGCGTCCGGCTAGCAGGCGATTTGCTTCTTGTACTTGCTGCAATCGCTGAGACTGCAGGGCTTCGTCCAGCTGATTAGCCAGGCGGGCATTGCCTGATTCCTTCAAGGCGGTGAGAGAATTGTCGATACTCTTCTGAATTTCGTTTCTGGCTGCAGTGGAGCTGCTGCGTCTCAGTGCGGCAGAATCCTCGGCCAGATCGTCCACTATGGACTTGACCCGGGCTTCGGTGCCGGCTTTGATGGTGATATCGTCTCCGGTGCGCAGTACCGCTCTTGTCGCGTCATCACCCAGGTTTGTGGTGGCAGCCGTCACGGCTTCTCTGATGCGTTCTACTGTTTTGGCACCATTGGTAGTGTTGCGCAGAGCGTTGATGCCGGTGGCGCGGTTGGAGAGGACTTCTACCGATTCTTCCAGAGCTCTGGGGATGTTGACCCGGGCTTCTTTGAGGTTGGCGATGTTTTGTCTCATCGAACGGATGCCGACGCTGGGATCGGCTGAATCGACAAGATTTCTGGCGGTATCTTCCAGCTCTTTCAGCTGTCTTGAAACATAACGGGACGGTTTGCCGGCGACCGCGACATTGTCCTGCACTTCTCTGACCAGGGTGCCGACTTTGTTTGCTTCTCTGGTGGCATCGTCGGTGAGGTTGGCGATTCGGGTGGTTCTGTTTACTTCCAGCGCCTGGTTTCTGGCTCTTTCAGCCGCTCTTTCGAGATCGTCTATCAGACCCTGACCGCCTTCTACTTTCTGTAGATTGGTGCGCAGGCGCTGCATGCTGTTTTCGATGGTGCTCAGTTCAGCCAGGTCATCACCGCCTGCTCTTCCCAATCTGCGGGAAGCTTCGCTGATGGATCTGAGATCTTCGCTGACTTTCGCCGGCAGTTGGCTGCCTGGTCTGGTCAGGACTTTGTTGGCTTCTACCGAGAGATCGTCGGCGAAGCGAACCAGATCATCGGCTCCGGTTCTGGCTGCTGCGATAGGTCTGGTTTCCCGGGCTGCTTTGATGAGCGCTCTGGTATCATCGACGACATTGCTTATCTGCGGACCGAATTGTTTTCCGGAGGAGGTGGACAATCTCTCCAGGGCTTCTTCGGCTTTTCTGAGAGTCGCTGCGGTTTCGGTGCCCTTGCCTATCTTCTGAACCGCATCGTCCACCACTTTGAGGTCGTCAACCAGGCTGGTGTTTGTTCTGCCCCGGGCTTTGTCGATGGCGGTTCTGATGCCGCCATTGCTGCCGGCTTCTTCAGTGATACGGCGGCTGAGAATGCTTATGTCGTCCGAGATATTGCCGGATCTGGTCACCAGATCGTCGCCAAGCTGAGGAATACGGCGAGCTCTAGAGCTGGCCTGGGCGAAGCTCTCTTCGGCGGTGCCACGTCTGGTGACGTTCTTCAGAAGTTCTCTTGCTTCTCTGGCTACTCTGAGGACATCGTCAGTGGTATTAGCACCGGTGGCTTCCACCAGTCGCTCTACCGAGGTTCTCAAATTGCCGACTGCACGAGGAGAGGCGCTGGTGCCAAGCTCTCTGGTGGCGGCGGCAATGTTATCCAGTTCGTTGACTACGGTCGGTCGGATTTCGGCAGGCAGCTTGGCGACCAGACCTTCTCTGGTGCTGTTTACTGTCTGACTGAGCCTGGAGGCGGATTCGCTTACATCTTTTGTGGCTTCTTGCAATACCCGAGCTGAACCGCTCACTTCTCTGGCGGTTTCGGTAGCTACCCTTGTGTTGGCCGAAGCGCTGGTGAAGTCGTCGGCGCTGCGGGTAACATTGCGGATATCGTCGGCAAACTTGGCAGGTACATCGTCGCCAAGTTTTTTGACCGCTTCTTGCAATCTGGTGCGGGCGGCTATATCGTCGGCGCCGGTGGCAGTCTTATCTGCTATTTGTCTGGAGAGGTCTTTGATCTCCTCGACTCTGGTTTGAAGATTTCTACCTATATTAGGATTGTCGTCGGCGACCTTTTTAACCAGGTCATCGAGGGAGGTGCTGAATTTGTTGGCGGATTCGCCGAGCAGTTTTTGAGATTCTGTCGCTACCCTGCCGGCACCGGCAACTTCCCGGGCTGTTTCGGTGGCGACTCTGGTATTGCTGGATGCTGCGGTGAAATCATCGGCATTGCGGGTGACTGTGCGGAGGTCGTCGGCAAATTTGGCCGGTACGTCATCGCCAAGGCTCTTGAGCGCATCTTGCATTTTTGTGCGGGCGACAAGATCATCGGCACCGGAAGTCGATCTGTTGGCTATTTGACCGGAGAGTTCTTTGATGTCATCGACTTTGGTTTGAAGAGTTCTTGCCAGAGCCGGATCTTCTTTGGCGACATTTTTGACCAGATCATCCAGCGAGGTGGTGAGGCGATTGGTAGATTCGCCAAGCACTCTTGTCGATTCGGTGGCGACGCGGCCGGTGGTGGCAACTTCTCTTGCCGTTTCAGTGGCCACTCTGGTGTTGGCGGTGGCGGTGGAGAAATCGTCGGCGCTGCGAGTGACAGTGCGCAGGTCGTCGGCGAACTTGGCAGGGACATCGTCGCCGAGGTTCTTCAGTGCTTCTTGTAGTCTTGTGCGGGCGACAACATCATCGGCTCCGTTGACAGTCTTGTTGGCTATTTGACCGGTGAGATCTTTGATGCCGTCGACTTTGGTTTGAAGAGTTCTTGCCAGAGCCGGATCTTCTTTGGCGACATTTTTGACAAGGTCATCCAGGGAGGTGCCAAGGCGGTTTGTCGACTCACCCAGCATTCTTGTCGATTCGGTGGCGACGCGGCCGGTGGTTGCGACTTCTCGGGCAGTCTCGGTGGCCAATCTGGTGTTGGTGGAGGCTGCGGTGAAGTCGTCGGCGCTTCTTGTAACGGTGCGAAGGTCGTCGGAGAATTTGGCCGGTACGTCGTCGCCGAGGCTCTTCAGTGTCTCTTGCAATCTGGTGCGGGCGACAAGATCATCGGCTCCGTTGACAGTCTTGTTGGCTATTTGACCGGAGAGTTCTTTGATGTCGTCGACTTTTGTACGAAGTGTTCTTGCCAGAGCCGGATCTTCTTTGGCTACGTTGCGGACAAGATCGTCGAGAGCGGTAGAGAAGTTGCCGGACTTTTCGGTCATAAGTCTGGTGGCTTCTGTAGCAATTTCGCCTGAATTTGCTGCTTCTCTGGCAGTAACTTTAGCTATTCTCGAATTGGAAGATGCGACACTCAGATCGTCGGCGCTTCCGGTGACGGTTCGAAGATCGTCGGTGAATTTAACCGGTAGATCATCGCCGAGTCGCTTCACAGCTTGCTGCAACTGTGTTCTTGCCACAGTATCGTCTGCTCCGCTTGCCAATTTTTCGGAGATCGTTTTGATGTCGTCGACTTTGGTCTGAAGCGTTCTTGCCAGAGCCGGATCTTCTTTGGCGACATTTCTGACGAGGTCGTCGAGGCTGGTGTTGAAGTTTCTGGAAGCCTGACCAAGATTTCTTTCGGCAGATACAGCCGTTTCTGCTGCGTCTTTCACTCCGGTAGAGATCTCTCGGGTGGCGGAATTTCTGCCGGTGGCGAGTTTCAGGTCATCGGCTTTGTTTACCAGTCTGGAGAAGTCGTCGGCGAGGTTTTCCGGTAGTGCTCGACCCAGGTCTTTCATGGATTGTTCGAGCTTGACCACGGCTTCGGCACCGGCGTTGCCGGTTTTAATCTCTTCGGTCAGTTGTTTTATAGATTGAATCGGACCGCGGGCTTCAGGACCGGATTTAGTAGCCAGATCGTCGAGCGTTCTGGTGAAATCGTCTGTGGATTGTCTGAGAGCCGTGCCGGCGTTTTCGGTCTGTCTTGCAACTGCTCCTTTAGATTCTTCCAGCGTGCGAGTCATTATAGGATTCGCTTCGCGAACGACGGGCTTGGCTTCGACAACGGGATTCGCTTCGCGAACGACAGGCTTGGCTTCGACAACGGGCTTGGCCTCGACGACAGGCTTGGCTTCGACAACCGGCTTCGCTTCTACAACTGGCTTCGCTTCACGAACGACAGGCTTGGCTTCGACGACAGGCTTAACTTCACGAACAACAGGTGCACGTTCCGGCACAACCGGTTTAGGACCTCTGGCGACATCATCTGCCAGGGAGCCTGTACCGATTTCATCCAGAATGCTGCCGGGTTTGCCTGTTCTGGGCAGGGTGAATCTTCCGGGGGTGACGCCGCCCGGAGTTTTAGCTCCCAGACCTTCAAACAGGGTGGTGCCGTTGCCGGCTCTCAGACCGGCGCCGGTGCCTGTCTCGGTGGCCAGTTTGGGCACGGATCTTCCGGTGAAAGCTTCTATAGTCTCATCTACTGTACGCCTTGCTGCCACGCTCAGGTCTTCTACAGTGGTGCTGAGGCGGGTGCTCAGGGACGGTCTGGCAGGGATTACCGGGCTGGGTTTGGCAGCTCTTGCGGCGATGGCGGAAGCTTCATCGCCCAGGGTCACTGCCGGATTAGCCCGGGCTGCATCGTCGAGCACGGAGCCTGGTCTGAATTTGGTGGCCACATCGTCGATGACGCTGCCTGGCTTCACTCTGCTGACCAGACCGAGGGCGTCGTCCATCTTTGTGGCAGTGGAGAGGGCTCGGCCGGTATTGGTCAATCCGGAAGTGCCTTTTGCGGTAGCGGCTCCAGGAATGAAGAAAGAGCCGACGAAGGCGGTGGTTTCACCGATGGCGTAGGTGTCGCCGGACATCACTTTCTTGGTTTGATCGGCTATGGCGTCGCCGATGGCTGCTCTTGCTTTGCTGTCGGTTACGGTGTTGGCCAGGGTGCGTCCGGTGTTGACCAGGTTGCCGGCTATGCTCCTGTCTGCGTCCTTGGCTCTCTGTTCAGAGGTCTTCTCTTCGTTGAGGACCATCTTCGCCATGCCGGTGACAATTCTGGCGCCTCCGTCGGTCAAACCGGAGAGGAAACCTCCTTTCTCCTGGGGTTTCTCGATTTCGGCGCTGGTCAACCGGATGGTCTGGCTGGTTCCTATTATTGATGCAGTATCCACCATGGCTAATTTGGGGAGACTGCTCGGAGTATCGGCTGGTTTGGCTTTGGTATCGGGTGTAGCTGAAGCTAGGCTTATACTTGCCGGTTCTGACTTCTTGGAAGCGGCAGGTGCAGGTGTGTCTTTGGCCAGGCTGGCGATGGATAGTAATTCGCTCGAACCGGCAGCGCTATCTTTCGGATCCTTTTTGGAGGGTCCGTTTAAATCTTCAAAAAAGCTGGTTGTTTTAGCCATTTTTCCAGATTTCCACCGATACGCTGGCAAGTAGCCGTTTTGCCATTGTTCGAGGCTTTTAGTCCGCCTCTTGACAGCTTATATGCAAGCTGGACAATTTTTGGACAATTTTTCCGCCGTGCCTTCCTGTCGACCTGTTACCAGGATAGCTGCCAAGAGGGCGCCGGCACTGTGGGGAAAATACGCATCAATTCCATAATTAATGAAAAAGAGGCCATGAATATTGATCTATTCGATCCCCAACTGTTAAATTCCCAAGTGGTGCCCCGATTAAACCGCAATCGCGCCGCTTGACAACCTTCTGGGGCTTTTAATCAGGATGTTTTCCGACTATCTGGAAGAGATAATCAGTACTATCATGGAGCTCGATCCGGCAGCCAGGAGCCGGTTTGAGGTTGTCCTGTGCTATCCGGGATTCCATGCGGTGGTGTTTCACCGGCTATCAAATAAACTCTGGAAGAGTAAGCGATTGACCCTGGCTCGATTCGTGTCTCATCTGGGTCGGATGCTCACCGGTATCGAGATTCATCCGGGGGCAACCCTGGGGAGGCGTTTCGTCATCGATCATGGCATGGGGGTCGTTATCGGAGAGACCGCCGTGGTAGGCGATGACTGCTTTATCTACCAGGGCGTCACCCTGGGAGCCGGTCCGGAAGCCCGGGAAGGGGAGAAGACTCGCGGAGTCAAAAGACATCCGACCCTGGGCAACGGTGTGGTAGTAGGGTCCGGGGCTGTAATCCAGGGCGATATCACCATAGAGGACAATGCCCGGGTGGCATCGGGCTCTATTGTGCTCAAGAACGTACCGGCCAATTCGATTGTGGTGGGAGTGCCGGGCAGAGTCATCTATCGGGATGGGAAGAAGGTGGATAACTCTATCCCGGACATTGAAGCCGAGGCTATTAAGCGCTTGAAAAACCGGCTCGACTCGCTCGAAAAGAAGCTGTCTTCTATGCCGAATCTTTGTGAAGATGATGATAAATCAGATGCAGAAAACCCAGAAGATGGCGGTTCGACGGACAATTCGGACCCTGTCGATGTTTTCTTACAGGGAGCGGGCATATAAATCGAGAGTTAACCAGAGAGTTAACCAAAGGACCGAAGTACGGGAATTCGCTTCATAAAAGAGTAGAATTAACCTGGTCCGAAGGAATCGTATAGCGAGGAAAGGCTCTGCCATGGCAGAAAGCGAACTTGAGAAAGCGTTTGAGACTCTAACCGAAGCTTTGACTTTGACCGAGTCCGAGATAACCGAAGAAGTAAAGGTGATTGAGCAGCAGATTCAAGAGCTCAAAGATCGGATTGTCGAACTCAATACCAAGCAAGAAGCCCTTGCCCATGACCGGGAATCTCTCTCCGAGATGTTCAGCCGCTACGCGTCCGATTAGCCTCTTAGCCACTGTTTGTGGTGCATCTGCATTCTCCTGTAATCTGTCAATAATGTAATATTGTCGTGTGCCGACCTTGGGTCGAGCATATGACCGGAACCTCTCAGAAGCATGGCCTTTGATCGATAGATGTCAGCAAGTTGTCCCTACTGCGGAGCAAAATTAAATCTAGGTCTCAGATTCTGTGTGGTTTGCGGTCGGCATGTCACCACGGATAATCTTGGTAAGTACGGCGGTCTCAGGGGCGGTTTCCGACCTGCCGATATCACTCGCAGACTGGACGAGATTATCTCGGTCGGCAGATTCAAAAAATCCAGACAGTCTCATAGTGTGCAGAGAGTGGCGCGCTGGACGTTGATAAACACTGTCTATCTGGTAGTTGCCACCGGATTGTTCTATTCTGCCGTGGTCTATAGTCTGGAGTTGATGTTTCCCGGAAAGTTCAAAGAAACTCAGCTTCCGGTGGAAAGTCTGATCGGCCTCTTCAATCAGCATAAGGACAAGATACCTGTGGTTGTCCCTCCGGTGAAGGCACCTGGTGATTCGGGACCGGCTGTTGATGCTGCCGCGACTGCTGCCAAGCAGAAGGTCGCAGACCAGAAGAACAAGAAGTCCTCCGCTTCAGCGACCAAGTCCAAATCCAGTAAAAAAGCCAAGAAAAAATCTACTCGCAGGAAGCGGCGACGCAGAGCCCGTTGAGTCTGAATCAACCAGAGAATTCAGCCCCTCCCCGGGGTTTTTCATGTTCTTTGGCGATTCTTGCTATGCCCAGGTTGAACATCGATTCGAGTTCTTCACGAGACCAGGACTTTTTCACTTTAGGCGAATGATAGAGGCTGGCTCTGACCAGCTTCTCACCGGCGCTGGTGATTTCGTAGAAGTATTCTTTCTCGTAATAGGGAGCGACTTTCAAGATTAGAAGCTGCCCTTTTTTGAACTCGATATCCATTGGTGTTGAACTAATTCGAATTGCCGCCAGAACCGGCGGCACCTGCTGTGACCGTGACAAGCTCCCGGGCGAGATCTGCTTTCAGTTCGAGGGCGCTCTCTTCGCAGAGCTGATAGATTTTTGCATCCCTCATCAATTTTTCTACAGGATACTCTTTGCTGTATCCGTAGCCACCATATATCTGAACTGCGTCGGTGGTGATGCGCATGGCCGCTTCCTGGGCATAGGATTTTGCCACCATCGCTTCTCGAAAGGCTCTTTTGCCTTCGTCCAGAAGATAGGCTGCTTGCCAGGTCAGATAGCGAGCCGCTTCCAGCTCTCTTGCCATTTCAGCAAGCATGAAGGCGATGCCCTGGTGTTGAGAAATCGGTCTGCCGAAGGTCTGTCTCTCTTTAGAGTAGTTTATGGCGTGGTGGAGCGCTCTACCGGCTACACCTACCGCTCCGGAGGCGATGAAACAATAAAGTTCCGGAAGAATTGAATGGATAATTGCAGAGGCTGCGCCGGCTTCACCAAGCACGTTCTCTTCAGTCAATTTCACATTTTCGAAACTGACCGATGTCACTTGTCTGGCGCGTCTTCCGAAAGAGGACTTCGTATCGCCCAGAACAAGACCGGGACTATCAGCGGGAACTATGAAGGCTGTGGATGCAAAATCTCCGCTCTCTCTCGTTTGAGATGCCACCACGAAGTACCAGGCGGCATGTCCGCCATTGACCAGGGCGGTGTGATGTCCGTTGAGTACAAAAGAGCCGGACTGCTCACTTGCTTCAATATCATCTTCGGTGGCATCCTGACTGGCGTATCCGGCCAGAGAACAGTCGTTTAGCAGCGGTTCTAGAAAGCGAGCTTTCTGCTCTTCGGTGCCATGTTTGAGAAGAGCCAGTTGAGCGATGGCACTACCTTCGATGCCGGCTGATATTCCGCTGCAGCCGGCGGCAAGCTCTTCGAGAATGACGCAGGAATCGAGAACTTTCAGCTCGAGTCCGCCGAGGTTCTCAGGAATCTGGAAATTGACCAGGCCGATCTCCCAGGCTTTTTTGATGACTTCTGCCGGGTATTCTGCGGTTTTGTCCAGCTCTTCGGCGAGGGGAGCTATTTCTCCTTCGGCGAATTCTCTGGCAAGTTTTTGAAACTGTTCTCTCTCTTCCGATAGTTCTAGATTAGGCATTATCGATTTACGCTCTCGCTTTCGCCTGATTCGGCTTTGTAAAATATCGATTCTCTGGCTTTTTGAGATGTCTCATCAAACCATGTTCAAATCATGAATAGAATTGTGACATGCGGGGTCTGAGATGCCTGTCTATCTAAATCTCTTTTTGAGGACTCTTAGCAATTTATAACCAGGGGCGATTTTTTTGTTTTGCTTCTCTTTGAAACCTTTCTGATTTGAAGCCGTCTTAAGCAAACGTCCCTGAGAGGAGATTGATTAAAATCGGCGCCTGGTTGTCATAGAGCAGTCAGGAGTGAAATTGTTAGAAAACCTTCATCATCTTTCTGCTTAGCTTGGAGAGTTCCACTTGACCATGACCTTACAGGAAGTCATGATAAGCATTGCTGTCCGGATGCAAATCCAGGCACCCGTCACTAATTGAAGACTCATTTTGAAGTTTCAATCCGAGCCTTCTCAAAGCGCAAAACATCAATGTCCATTTTGATAGCACCATCAATTCTGTCGGCAGACTTCACCAGGCTTGGTGAAGAGATAAAAGCCGCCGAAAAAGGCGGTGCCGATTGGGTTCATGTCGATGTGATGGATGGTCATTTCGTGCCGAATATAACCATCGGAATTCCTGTGGTCGAAAGCATTCGCAAAGCAACGGACCTTCCCCTCGATGTCCATCTGATGATCGAGGAGCCCGATCGTTATGTGGACGATTTCGCCAGAAGCGGTGCCGACTATATTACCGTTCATGCCGAGGCCGCAACTCATTTGCAGAGAACCCTCTCGCATATCCGCAGCCTGGGCAAGAAGTCCGGTGTGGCCCTCAATCCTGCCACACCGCCTGAAGTGCTTTCTTATGTTCTTGCCGATATTGATCTGGTTCTGGTAATGTCGGTTAATCCCGGGTTTGGAGGTCAAAAATTCATTCCCACAGCAGTAGAGAAGATTCGCCGTCTCAAAGAAATGTTTGCCGATGCGGGCTTGCCCGGGGCGAAAATCTCTGTCGATGGCGGCATCAATAGTGATACTGCTCCCAAGGTAATCGAAGCCGGTGTGGATGTGCTCGTAGCGGGCAGTGCCATCTATGGTGCCGACTGCGTAGCCGAAGCCATCAAAGAGTTGAAGAATCCCGGCTGCTGTTCTAATAAAGATTCGCAGAAGTCGTTGAGAAAAGGGTCTGGGTCCGAGTCTAAAATCTGTTAGTTTCCGAAGTTTCATCAAAGAGAGAGGTAGGAAAAGTGTCCGGTCGAAAGTTAGTAAATTTATCCCTGGTATTGAGCGTCATCTCGATGATGTCGTCACCGCTGGCAGTATCGGCTAAGCCTTCCACCTCTAAGGAGTCGAAGCCGAAGCCGGAATACATCATGGACACATCCAGAATCGGTCAATCTAATAACGGCATGATTCTCTCCAACCAGATTCTCGAGCTCGGCGTGGTCACTCCCAGTGCCCTTCGTCTTCAAGGTGAGCAGGCGATTAGAATGGGAAATATTTCCCGAGCTATTCAGGTTTTGCAAAAAGCCGTAGAGATGAATCCTCTCGATATGGACGGTAGAGTGCTTTATGCAACCGCTCTAGAGAAGAAGCTGATTAAACAAAAGAAAAGAGACCCCAAGCTCTATAACTATGTGATTAAACAATGGACCTTTGTCTTCAAACATTCCGAATTCGATGATCAGAAGATGCAGGGACGCAATCATCTTATTAACCTTGTCGGTCGTGCACCACGCTGGCATGAGAGCGTCAAGCGCTATCTCGCCAACGTTATGATTGCAGAAGACGGCGAAGTCGCTTTCGGTGGCGAAGCCCAGCTTCAGTAGTTCTGCTAAAAACCAGGCGTACCCACCTAGTCCTAGTCCTAGTCAGAGTCAGCGTGTTTCTTCTTGAGAGAGAGGCACCAGCGCACTATCGTTCTGATTATCCGGAATGCTCCCATCAATGCGGACAGAAAGCCGATGATTATCCAGGGAAGACAGGGATGCATGGTTAGAACGTGCTCTTTGGCTTGCATCATCGCCGGTGACAGAGCCGCTTTGACATAAACATCCTCGGGCAACTGCCGCGCTACTTCGAGAATGAAGCCGATGGACATATTGAGAATACCGAAGAAAAACCAGGTCCATCCCGCTTTATAGACAAACAGAACCGGCCAGAATCCAGTAAGCATAAGAGTGTCGGAGGTCCAGACATATCTGTCTCCCTCCTTTAGAAAGAATAGAAGAGCGAACGCTACTATCCACATGGTGGTAGATGCGATACCAGCTATCTTTACCGCTGATGATTTCGTTGATTTAGAGGACTTCGAGACCTCTTTATCTGGCGAAGCGGAGTTCTTTTCTTTCATCGTTTGTAGATTCTCGAATGGTATCCATCAGGGTGGAAAATTCTCTTGGGACGTCAATACTTTCAAGCTTTTGAGAGACTACCTGGGCAAACTCGATCTTGTCGAAAGAGCCCAGCTTGTTGCGGCGCCAGAACTGTGTCATCTGCTTGACCCGGGATTCTCCTGTTCTCAGTCTGTCTACCGGCAGAAATGCCGAACTGCCGGTGGCTCCTATGTACTCGTTTATCATTTTTATAAACGCAGCCGGTTCGAAAGAATCTTCCAGTTCGCCATTGGCCAGAACCAGAAGCCGATCTTCATCCCGGAGGCTCTCTTTGAGAATCTCAGCCTCTTCAACAACATCGGCATCGAGGATAGCTACTATCGGCAGAGCAAGAATGTCTCTAAGGTTCAGATACTGCCGCACCACTTGTTTGGCGCCTCCACAGCTTTTGACGTGGACAGCGTTCTCGCAAAAGTCGAGACCTTTCAATTCTCCGAATCTAGGCAGTAGAATCTCTTCCGATTGACCTTCTACTAGAATCAGCGACTCTGGTAGAAATTCTGCCGGGAGAGAGGCTCGGTGCTCTTTTAATGTGTCATCGAAGGCTGTCACCATGCCGGTCACGAGATTTTCTTTCTTCTCTTTTAAGAGTTTTGAGAGTCTATTTATTAATGCCACCACGAAGGAACGACGAGGATCGTTCTCCCAGGGGCCGGAAGACAGCAGCTTCAGCCAGTTTATGGAGGACAGCTCGGCGTTTTTCAACCATGCGGTTTCGGCAATATTCAGCTCAAAACGAGAGGCAAATTCGGCTGCCGAAGATTGATCGTTTTCAGAGCTTGAGGCAAAGTCGGTATCGAGCGTGTCATCAGTTTTCCACAGGTCGAAAGCCAGACTTCGAAACAATCTCATGTCCGCGAATGCAAACAGCAAACTTATCTTGCTGTTCAGACTATTTGAATAATTCAAAACTTCAGAATGGTTCTGATCTTCCCTTAATACATCTATATCTTGGATGGTTTCGATATTTCCATTTCCGAAAATATGTGAGAAGATGCTAGATCGCTCTAGGAGCGTCATCGAATCTATTTCGCTGATATCGCTTTTCACTCTCTTGAGTTGTTTTTGAAGCGACTTTCTATGTTTTGACCACCTGCTGGAGGGTTCTTCAAATGAAAAATAGCGTTGGACCACTGTCCAGAACTCGTCGTCGGATGGAAGGTCTTGGTTAGCGTACTTTTCTAGGCTAGTCAAACTGGATTGAGAGACCTCGAGGGTGCGTGCTGCGAACAACTAAATCTGAGTTTTCCAGTAGATCGTACCATGTGTTGAAGAGTCTCTGATACGAGTCCCCGGTTATCTTTAGAGCCGGGATTGAGTGAATCGAAGCAACTATGAGTATCAGCAGGAAATGGTTACCTGTCAGAATATTGATGATAAGCAGAAGCAGATTGACGAAGTAATCGTCAACGGCTCTACCTGGGCTGCAATCTGGCATATGTCCTGGCCTCTGGTTATACAGATGTCCACGGTTTCGCTGGCCAGTTTCAGCGATGTTTTCATCGCTGGTAAGCTCGGATCCAACGTCCAGGCGGCCATCGGTATTTGTGGTCAGATCTGGTTTTTCATGATCCTTATAACCGTTGCGCTGTCTGCAGGAACTACTGCCCTGGTGAGCCGATTCTGGGGTGCGCGCGATATGGAGACCGCCGAAGAAGCCGCGCGTCAGTCCATGATCTTCGCTTTCTTTTTTGGGACCGCTTCTATGGTAGTCGGTCTTCTAATCTGTCGTCCTCTGATAGCGGCTCTGGGCGCATCTCCTGAGGTGCAAGATCTGGGTTGGCGTTATATGTCCATCGATCTGCTTTCTCAGCTGCCCTTCACCGTTGTCTGGATCACCCACGCTATCTGGAGAGCCATGGGTAACGCCAGGGTGCCGATGATGGTCTGGGGAATAATGACCACGATTATTCTCACCCTCGATTATTGTCTTTGTATCAAGCCTTTTCAGATGGGCATTGCCGGCATCGGAACAGCCTGGTTTTGTGCCTCTCTCGTGGGGATGACTCTCAATCTGGTTCTTCTTCGTAAGACCAGACTGGCTAGCGCTGTTAAATTCAGCTCTATGTTCAAGAGCGGATTATCTAAAGACTGGTTCATGCGTTTGCTGAAGATAGGCTTGCCTGCCTGTGTCATGGATCTGGCCTGGGTCGGGGGCTGTTTTGCCCTTTTTCTCATCTTTGCTCAGACCGAAAATCCCACAGCCTGCCAGGCCGCCTGGGCTGTCGGCTTCCGCCTGGAAGAGATTGTCTCTTGTTTGCCTGTTTATGCATTGAGCACGGCGGTGGCTACTATTGTCGGGCAGAACCTCGGTGCTCTCAAACCTGAGCGTGCCGAAAGAGCCGGCTGGCAAGTTGCTCTGATCGGTGGAATCTTCACCACAGTGGTGGGTCTGCTTCTATTCTGTTTTGCCGGTTTCTTCTCATCATTAATGAGTACGGATCCGGTGGTGGTGAGATATTCCACTCAGTATTTCCAGGTTCTGGGCCTCTGCCAGCCATTCGTGGCTTTGTGGCTGATTCTTTTCGGTGCCATGCAGGGCGCGGGCTATACCCTGTGGCCCATGTGGGCCAGTATCGTCGGTCTGGTGGTTATTCGTCTGCCGCTTGCCTGGTTTTTGACCCTGCGCTTTTCTGATGGACCGATGGGCTGTTGGCTCGGTCTGGCTGTGGCAGCGGTTCTGCTTGGACTGGTAGCTGTCTGGCGCTTCAAGACCGGAGTCTGGAAGACTCAAAAAGTCTGATCTATCTTAAAAGGCACCGGCATTTATTCATCCGGATCTCTTGCTGATCTTTTGATGATATTTTGCTGATCTTTTGTTTGCGCCCTTGTCAGAACAGGGCTTTTTGCGCTGGGGGCGAATTGAACCATCGTGGCATCGGGGTCGTTATTTTTGGAAGACGACTTGAGATACCTTGTTTTTCTATGGAGATAGCGCTATGGATACAGCTTCGCTTGCCCTGCAAATGAGTTACGGACTGCCTCTCTTCAAGCTTTTTCTGGTCAAAGAGGGAGCAAGCCCGGACATACCTCTGAGGGTGCGCATCGGCGCACCGGAAGATGTTCTCGACTTTATACGACCTTTGTTTCATGCCGCCGAAGAGCATTTCATCACGCTCCATCTGAATGCCCGAAATGAAGTGACCGGGGTACACGAAGTTTCTCACGGTACTCTCTCTTCCAGCCTGGTTCATCCCCGGGAGGTTTATAAAGCCGCTTTTATAGCCAACAGTCATTCTTTGATGGTCTGTCACAACCACCCTTCCGGGGCCAGGCTTTCGCCCAGTCAAGAGGACCTGGCCACCACAACCAATCTCATCGAAGCCGGAGTGATTCTAGGAGTCTCGTTGCTCGACCATATCATTGTCGGCGGTCCGGATAGAAGGGACTGGTACAGTATCAGAGAGCATTACCCCGAACTCTGGCTCTAATGTTAATGACAGGTCAAAGTTTTTGCCGCTTCATTCGATAATTGTCTCAAGCTTGCTAGAATCTCTGGATCATCCAAGGCTTCCCCGCCTGTAGCAAGAAGGTTCCAGATGACTCAGTTCAAGCGAAGAAAGTCCATAAAAGTAGATGTTGGTGGTGTCGCAGTTGGTGGCGATAACCCGATAGTAGTCCAGTCCATGACTAATACCGCAACCGAAGACTATCTAGCCACAGCCGCCCAGGTAAAAGAGCTTCATGAGGCCGGTTCGGAGCTTGTGCGTATCACGGTCAACACCCGCGAAGCGGCTCAGGCTGTGCCGAAAATTGTCAGTGAACTCGATAAAGAACATGTGAATGTTCCTCTGGTAGGAGACTTCCACTTCAACGGACATATCCTTTTGCGCGAGTTTCCGGACTGTGCCAAGGCGCTGGCCAAATACCGAATTAATCCGGGTAATGTCGGCCGGGGTGATCGCCATGACGAGAATTTTAAGGCGATGATAGATGTGGCCAGAGAAAACGAAAAGCCTGTACGGATAGGTGTCAACTGGGGTTCGCTCGATCAAGATCTTCTTGGCCGGCGCATGGACGAGAACGCCGCCTCGAAAAAACCGCGGGAAGCCCATGAAGTATTAATCGACACTATAGTCGAGAGCGCCCTTACTTCGGCCAGGCTTGCCGAAGAATACGGACTGCCGGCCGAGCGCATAATAATTTCGGCGAAGGTCTCGGAGGTGCCGGATTTGCTCGAGGTCTATCGTAAACTGGCTGCCGGCTGTACTTACGCTCTCCATCTCGGTTTGACCGAAGCAGGTATGGGCACCAAAGGAATAGTCTCTTCGGCGGCGGCTTTGTCCATCTTGCTTGCCGAAGGTATCGGAGACACTATCAGAGCCAGTCTCACTCCGGCTCCGGGTGGCTCGCGGGTGGAGGAAGTGCTCACCTGTCAGCATATTCTTCAGGCTCTGGGCTTGCGCTCATTTTTACCCCGGGTGACAGCCTGTCCGGGTTGCGGCCGCACCACCAGTACCGTTTTTCAGGAGCTGGCCAGAGATATTGAAGTGCATTTAGAAAAGAGTAAAGCGGACTGGGCGCGGTCTTATCCGGGAGTGGAAAATCTCAAAGTGGCGGTGATGGGCTGTATCGTGAACGGACCGGGAGAATCTAAGCATGCCGATATAGGCATTTCCTTGCCAGGAACAGGAGAGGAGCCCCGGGCACCGGTCTATGTGGACGGAGAATATGTGAAGACTCTGGAAGGTGCCTCTTTGACCAGTGATTTCATCGCCCTGGTCGAGGACTATGTCAAAGATAAATTCGGCACAGGAGCCGCTGCGGCGAAGTGATTGCTGAGTCTGGCTGACAGGCAAAACTCGACAGATTCTAAATTTGCTTCAGTGCTTCTAGCCGCCCGAGCAAGCTCGCGCGGAAAGTGAGAGCGGCGCGCGAGGGCCCCGGGCAACACTCGCGCACAGTGCATCTTTTGACCTGGAAGATGCGGATCATGCGCCTCACCTACTTCTATCTATGAGGGGCATCCTGCATATCAATAATACATACGGATGTATGGTGTGGTCAAGTTAACTTGTTACTTGTTGCTCGTTGCTCGTTATTCGTTATTCGTTTTTCGTCAACAGATTCGAGCGCCCAGAGGAAGTTCCTGATTTAGTAACTGGTCCGGAGTAAGTAGGATGATATTACCGGTGGTGCCATCTTTTGATGCGCCCAGAACAAGCACCTCGGACATGAAATCCGCTATCTGTCTGGCGGGAAAGTTGACCACCGCTACAACATAGCGACCGACAAGATCTTCTGGATTATAGTTCTCTGTTATCTGGGCACTGGATTTGCGCTCGCCAATCTCTTCTCCGAAGTCGATATAAAGCCTATAGGCAGGTTTGCGCGCCCGGGGAAACTCTTCTACCCGCAGTACTTTGCCAATTCGCATGTCGACCCTGGAGAAGTCGTTGTATTCGATTTGAGGCTCCATGTCTGTTCTCTCCTGCGACTTTTGAAAAAAGTGAAGCTCCGGTTTAGTCAAATTCCGGAGCTTCAAAGGGTTTTAAACCGGCTCTTTAATTAGCCGTGACCGTTCAGGCTTTTGATCTCTTCGGTGATCTTGGGCACGATCTCGAAAAGATCGCCGACGAGACCATAGGTGGCATGTTTGAAGATAGGAGCATCAGCATCCTTGTTGATGGCGACGATCACCTTCGAAGAAGACATGCCGGCCAGGTGCTGAATCGCTCCGGAGATACCACAGGCGAAGTATAGCTGCGGGCTCACGGTCTTACCTGTCTGTCCGACCTGGTGTTGATGATCGATCCAGCCGGCGTCGACCACGGCTCTAGAAGCACCCAGAGCAGCTCCCATGGAGTCGCAGAGTTCCTGAAGAACTTTCCAGTTCTCCGGACCTTTGATGCCTCGACCGCCGGATACAATCACCGAAGCTTCACTGAGCTCGACTTTCTGTCCTTCGGCTTTATGAGTCTCGGTCACTTTGGCACGAATGTTGCCACCGTCAACGGTGAGAGCTTCTACTTCGGCTTTGTGACCGTCATCGGTAGCTTCCGCTTCGAAAACATTCGGTCTCAGGGTGATGAAAGCAAGAGGGCTCTTGATCTCGAAAACACCATAGGTCTTGCCTGAATACATCGGTTTGATCGGTGTCGAGGCTCCGCCTTCGGCGAACTCGGTCACGTCGGTTACCATCGGTGCACCCATTCTGGCAGCTGCCCGCGGCAAGAAGTCTTTTGCCATAGAGGTGTTGGCAGCAAAGACGAATTTAGGATCGGCTTTTTTAATGGCTTCGCACAGGGCGGTGGTGTAACCTTCGGCCGAGTATTCGTCTAATGCATCACAGGAGACGCTGTAGATTTTTTCTGGTTTGTGCTTGCTTATGGCATCTGTAAGAGAGGAAGGATCTTTGCCAACCACTACACAAGATACCGGCTCGCCACCGGACAATTTTTTAGCCTGGGCAAGAGCCTCGAAGCTGGCTTTTCTCAAGACGCCCTTGCGCTCTTCAATAAAAACTAGAATTCCTTGGGACATTATTTCTCTCCTGATTCTGAATTAGAGTACTTTCGCTTCCTGGCGCAAGAGCTCGACCAGCTTCTTGGCCTGGGTGGAGGCGTCTCCGTCGAGGACGGTGCCCTGTGGACGCGAGGCGGGTATTCTCATCTCTTTGAGAACGATTTTGCGAGCGTCGCCGCCGACTTTGCCTTTCAGTCCGAGAGCTTCTGCGTCCTTGGTTTCAATTGGTTTGCGTCGAGCTGCCATTACACCTTTGATTGAAGGGTAACGAGGTTCGTTCAGTCCTTTCTGGGCACTGATCACACAGGGAAGCGAACCCTCCACGAATTCGTGGGCTCCTTCTATCTCTCTTTCAGCTTTGAACTTGCCCTCGGCCGCTTCGAGATTGACCACCATGGTGACCTGGGGCATGTCGAGAAATTCAGCCACTATGGACGGTACCTGGTTGTTGTCTGAGCCGACACCTTGCTGACCCATGATTACCATGTCGAAGCCACCGTCTTTGATGGCGGCAGCCAGAACTTCGCCGGTGCTCAGCGGATCGAGCCATTGCAAATCAGGATCGTTGATGTGGACGGCAGTGTCTATGCCGCGTGCCAGGCTGTCTCTGAGGACATCGGTCACCTCTGCTCCGCCGACGGAGAATACTGTGGTCTCTCCTCCGTGCTGCTCTTTGAGCTTGAGAGCCGCTTCTATGGCGAACTCATCGTAGGGGCTGGTGATGAAACGAACACCATCGAGGGCGATGTTTGTTTTGTCATCGGCAACTCTTATATTGGTTTCTGTGTCCGGTACAGATTTTACGCATACAGCAATCTTCAAAGCCATTCCTCCCGGGCTGGACCTTATCTATGACCTCGTCATTCTATTTTGTCTTTTGGAAATATCCCGGTTTTTACCAGATTCTTTAATTTAGAGGTTGCGAAGAGCAGGCAGTAAAGAGATAAAGCCGTTGAATCCGGCTCTTTACTGCCTGTCTCCAGGAAACTTCATGCAGCTTCTAGTGAATCAATTCCACCTTGAAAAGATCTGGTTTTATATCTTTCAGTGTGATGTCAATATCGAGAAATTGTTTGATGGTATCAATATTGGTCAGAGTGTGGTCGGTGGGGCCTACGGTGCTGAATTTACCGCCACCTGAAAGGGCCATTGGGATGAGCAGCTGATCGGCAAGGTGAGGACCCACCACTGCACCGCTTTCTCGATAGTCTCTGTATTCTTTTGCTGCTAACTCCGCCACTGTCTCTGCCCGCCGGCCGCGTTCGCCCAGAGCCGTGAAGGTCTCAGTGAGGTGGTCGTTTCTTTGAAACACATGAACAGCGTTTCCTTGACCCGCGCATTTTTTAGTCTCGATAACTTCGATATGGTCGAGCTCTTTAATGGCTGATTTCAAGCTGTTTTGTTCTCGCTCGGCAATATGTTGCGGCAAACCGGCAAGCAGAATTGCTGCTTGTGGATTCGTCGAGAACTCTGTTTCTAGCAAGTCTATCTCTTTCAATTTCGGCTCTTTGTACGGAACGATTTTTATCTCTATCTCTCCTCCACCCCGGGGATAAAAACCGTAGCGATGCAAGGTGAATTCGAGCTGCGGTCCGAACAGTGTGAGAGCCGGAATGAATGTGGTGGCCAGATAGTCTGCACTGGGTGCAAAAGGGTTGTGGGTGCCGCCTTTGAGACGAACAGTGCTTGGTTCTCGCGCGCTTAAGAGAGCATACAAAACAGTCTGGAAAACCAGGCTGGTGCTACCAGCGGTGCCTACATCGAAATAATAGTTGCCGCTTGCTACTGCGCCTGGTTCGAAAGTGATCGAAAGCGAGCCTATGTGGTCACCTTTCACCCTGGCGCCTGTCATCTGGGCAGCAGCCTGCACGCAGGTTAGATGTTGCTTCCCAAGACCTGGTTTGCTTCGTTTGGCTCTGATGTTCGAGATTCGAAAAGCCTTACCGGTGACCATGGCAAGTGAGAGGCTGGTGCGGATGATCTGACCGCCGCCTTCCCCCCGGGATCCGTCTATCTCGATCATCTAGTGTTTTCCATTCCCTCCGGATTTTTTGCTCTCAGGATGAAGCAAAACCCCCTGGGGTTTGAGGTAGCACTTCTCCTTCTCGCACCAGGAGATCTTCTCAACCAGTTCATCGGGATCGTCTATGATCTGGAGCAAATCGAGATCGTCTTCCGAGATGAATCCCCGGGTGAGGACATGGGTTCTCAACCAGCCAAGCATCGGATTCCAGAATTCCGAATCGACCAGAAACATCGGGAAGCGTTTTATCTTATTGGTCTGGATCAGGGTAACAGCTTCGAAGAGCTCATCAAGGCTGCCGAAGCCCCCGGGCAAAATCACAAATGCCTGGGCGTACTTCACGAACATCAGCTTTCTAACGAAGAAATAACGGAAGTTGACCGAGACATTCTGATAAGGGTTGCCGCCCTGTTCCATGGGCAACTGAATATTGAGACCGACCGATGTGCCACCGGCTTCAATGGCACCACGGTTGCCTCCTTCCATCACCCCGGGGCCGCCCCCGGTTATCACCGCAAATCCTGCACTGGCCAGCTTGTTGGCGATTGTCTGGGCCATTATGTATTCTTTGTCTCCTTCTTTGCACCGGGCGGTGCCGAAGATTGACACTGCCGGTCCTATTTTGGAGAGATCATCGAATCCTTCTACTAATTCTGCAATCATTCTGAAGATGCGCCAGGTATCCTTGACTGTCATCTCTTCAAGCACAAATCTGCTATCGGGCATATTTACACCTCTTGGTCAATGCCTCGGGACCCGGAAATAAACTCGGGCCTCCGGTATTTTCGTGTTCAATTATTTTCTATATATCTCTAGTCTATCAGGAAGAGTTCAAGTGCGTTACGATCATGCATCAGACCGGTTTTAACGTTGGTTTCAAACCTGGTTAACATCTCTTTTTTTGCGACCAGACGTTCGAGGCGCCAGTTCTTTAGACGTTTTAGATCTTTTTCGACGACGAAAGGCCGCATCTTCATGTGAGAGCAGACTCGTTTAACCTGCTCGGGCAGCGGCAGTTCCCGTTTTTGAATTCCGGGTCCATGGGGCAGCTTGTGATTGGCTTCTTCGCAAATGGATTTCATTTCAATCCAGCGGGAAAGAAATGTCTGGAGTGTCGCCATTATCTGAATCGCCGGCTGACGAGAGAGAAGCTCTTCTACGCTATCGAGAACCCGGTGGGATTGTCCTTTCAGCCAGAAGTCGAGCATCGTGAAGACATGGGAGTGATAGGGGCTCATCTCCTCCACCACTTCCAGGGTAATGTGTTTCTGCGGCAAGATATAAGTGGCTGCTTTCTCCAGTTCGTTGGCGATCTGGCGTAAATTGGCTTCGGTGCCGTCTAAAAGGTAGGTGATTGCATCGTCGTCGATGGTCGCTTTGTAGCGATGAGCTTCCTTTCTTACCCAGGTCTCGAGCTGGGGATTATGGGAGCCTACATAGAATTTTGCTTTTGGAAAGTCTTCCTTTTCGGCGTGCTTTGATACTATCTTCGATGTCTTCAGAGTGCTGTCGAAATTGAAAGGACAGGAGAAAATCAGATAGGTGTTCTCTGCCACCGAACCGAGCACCTCATCAAGATATTCCAGCTGTTTGGTGGTCTTGGATGCGCTGGGTTTGGCGCTCGCTTTGGCTGCTCCACCGGATTTTTTCTTGGTAAATAAATCGCAGTTCTCAAAGACGATTACTTTATTGCCCTGGCCAAAGGGCACAGTCAGGGCGTTGTCACAGACATCAACAAGATTCGGTCGGTCTATCGTCGAGAGATTGAAAGAGGCCCAGGCCGGATCTACTAGAGAATCCTTGAGCTTCTTCAAGCGACGCTTGAGCTCGAAATCTTCGTCTCCGGCTAGCACAATAACGGGCATGCTCTTTCCCTATCCTTTTGCCTGGCTGGAAATATCCATGGCACTGGCCTTCAAGCGCTCACCGGTGGCGATGAAATAAACGCGCTTGGCGATGGAGACACAGGCATCTCCCATGCGCTCTAAAAAGCGATTGCAGAAGAGGAACTGGGCTCTCAGCTGGGCGTTGCCCCGGTCCTGATCGCCGAGGTCACCGAGCAATTCTTTGGAGAGCTTGTCGTGGAGATAGTCGACACTGTTGTCTCTATTGAGAATCTCTTTTGCCTTTTCCGAGGAGTCGGTGAGGAAGACGATAAGAATATCTTTGGCCATCTGATGAACCACCGATGCCATCTCGATAAGCTCCTGGGGAATGGCGATGTCTTCTTCTTTGGCCCAGTCCGCTACCTTTGCGACCCGGTTGGCATGGTCAGCGATTCGCTCCAGCTTGGCTATGATGATAGTGATGCTGACCAGGGTTCTTATCTCTTTGGCATTCATCGAGTCTTTTTCCAGGAGCATATCCAGGCATTTTTCTTCAATGTTGTGACAGGCAGAGTTGATCTCCTCTTCCTGCTGCTCTATGAATGCCATGGATGCAGTGGCTTCTCTACGCAACATCTTATTCATCTCGCCCAGGGTGGTGTCGACCTTCCTTCCCATGGCGATTACGTCGCCTTTCAAAAGTGTGAGACTCTCTTTCAATTTACGATCTCCATTTTTGCACTGTCTTCGAAACCGGGATACCTGGAAATAATTCCTCTAATGACCCTGACCGATTCTGGATGGGGTGTTCAATCGATAACCCGAGCGCTGAACGGTCTCCAAAAGGACCGGGTTTTTCGGATCTTTCTCCAGCTTTTGTCTCAACCATCTCATATGGACCGCCACCGTTTTTACATCACCCGAATAATCGGCGCCCCAGACTTTGTTCAAGAGAACGTCGGTGGAGAGCGTCTTGTCGGCGTTCTTCATCAACACTTTCAAGAGCTTGAACTCTTTGGGAGAGAGCTCTATTTTGTTTCCTTCCAGAGTAACCCTTTTGGCGTCGTCATCGAGAATCAGATCGCCAACCCGGAGCTGAGCACTGGATATGGTATCGCTCTTGCCAGAGCGACGAAGCAGTGCCTGTACCCGGGCAGTGAATTCTATTTTGCTGAAGGGCTTGGCCAGATAGTCATCGGCTCCGGAAGAGAGACCAGTGGCCACATCGTTGGGAGAGGACCTGCCGGTGAGCATCAATATTGGCACGTCTACCGAACGCTCTCTAATCAGCTTTACCACTTCCGGACCGGTAAGGTCTGGCAGCATCCAGTCGATTACGATCAGATCCGGCGCGGCGTCCTCGAGACCGCTGAGGGCGTCCATGCTGCGTTTGAAGGGAACCACTTCAAAGCCGAGGCGTTTTAGATTGTAGGTCAGTGTTTCTATGATGGTTTCGTCGTCATCGACGATCATCACCCGTTTGAGATCTTGCACTTTAACTTTATCTCCTCTCCGCCCCGGGAAACTCCACTATAAATCTGGAGCCTGCCCCCAGCTCCGATTGTACGGTGATCTTAGCACCGTGCAGGTCGGCTATATGTTTCACAATTGATAATCCAAGACCGGTGCTGCCTCTCTGTTTCGTTCTATCTACTCTGTAAAAGCGATTAAAAATCTTAGGGACCTCTTCTTTTTCGATACCGATGCCGTTGTCCGAAACTATCAACACACCTGGATTTTGCCCTGATCTGATCTTGACCTCGCCGCCTTCCTGGGTATATTTGACCGCGTTTTCCACCAGGTTGAGAACCACCTGATTGAGCTGTTCTCGATTGGCATAAATACAATAATCATCCTCGACTTCGGTGCGAAGTCGGATGCTTTTCTTCCTGGCGAGGTCTTCTGTCGATTCGAGAGCATAGATGGCGCTGTCGAGGAGCAAGACCTCGGAGCGCATCAGGTCTTCTTGTTGATTATGGGTGACATGCTCGATGGAGAGTACGTCCTTGACCAATCCTTCGAGACGGTCTACCTCCTGGCTGGTGCGTTTCAGCATTCGAACCAGGGTCTCTTTGTCTTCCAGGGCTCCGTCGAGCAGCGTTTCGACCAGAAGCTTGATATTGGCAATCGGCAGTCTCAACTCGTGGGAAACCTCCGCGATCCAGCTTCTGTCGAGAGAAGACTGGCTTATCTTTGGCGGTGGATTCATACCTTTCTGGTCTGAACCCTGGTTTGAGCTGGAACTCATTGCAAGAGGTTTCCGACTGCGGTTTTTCGAATTCTAGTATACGGAAGTTGCGATTAAAACACTTGTTCTTATTATTTCAACAATAATTGAGCCGATGGACCAGTCGCGATACAATCCACTAACCCTATCCATATTTATAAGGAGAGCGCTTTTGCATCCTGTCACATTAGTAATTCTCGACGGTTGGGGAATTTCCAGTCAGAGAGAAGGCAATGCCATCCTGGCAGCCAAAACCCCAAACTATGACTTCCTCCTCAAAAACTTCGCCCATTCTCAGGTAGATGCTTCCGGCGAGGCTGTCGGACTTCCCCGGGGCTTGATGGGTAATTCGGAGGTCGGTCATCTCACCATCGGTGCAGGCAGGGTGGTAGTCCAGAAGCTTACTTTGATCTCTAACACCATCCAGGACGGCAGCTTCTTTACCAATCCGGCGTTGTTAGATGCTGTCAAGTATGCGAAAAGCCATGGAGGCAAGCTGCATCTCATCGGTCTTGTCTCGGACGGATGTGTTCACTCCAGTCCGGATCATCTCGATGGTCTGCTTGAGCTGGCCAGAAGAAACAAGGTCGAGAAGACCGTGATACATCCTATTCTCGACGGAAGAGACACGCCGCCTCGCTCGGCTCTCGGCTATATGAAAGAGCTCACCTCTAAGTTGACACCGGGTATGGATATCGGTGTTGTATGCGGTAGATATTTTGCAATGGACCGTGATCAACGCTGGGATAGAACCGAGAAGTACTATCGCGCTCTGGTTCTCTCACAAGGTCTGAAAGCCGCAAGTGCGGTAGAGGCCGTGGAGAAAGCCTATGACCATGACCAATCGGATGAGTTCGTCGAACCTTATATAGTGAATTCGCTGCCGGTTGAATCAGGAGATGCGGTTATCTGTTTCAACTTTCGTCCCGACCGAGTGCGCCAGATCTCCCGGGTTCTGACGGTGAAGGATTTTGATGGTTTCGAGCGACCGGGTCTGCCGGATATCCACTATGTATGTCTTACGTCCTATGACTCTTCGTTGAACCTGCCGGTGGCTTTCGACCTCAGTCAGATGCCCAATCAAGATCTGACCATGACTCTGCCGGAGCTTATCTCCTGCCGCAAGTTAGGACAGTTCCACACTGCCGAGACCGAGAAATATGCCCATGTCACTTATTTCTTGAATGGTGGCAAAGAGAGTGAAGTAGAAGGCGAGACCCGTTCTTTGATACCGTCATTGAAAGTGGCGACCTATGATCTCGCTCCGGAGATGCAGACCCCCGAAGTTTGCAGGGTGGCATGCGATGCGGCTAGATCTGATCGCTATCCTTTTATTGTCTTAAATTTTGCCAATCCGGATATGGTCGGTCATACCGGTGAGATGGATGCCGCGGTCCAGGCGGTCGAAGTGGTCGATGATGCTTTTGGAAAACTGCTCCAGACCACCAGAGAGCTTGAAGGGACGCTGATTATCACAGCCGACCATGGTAACGTCGAGCAGATGTTGAATGTGAAGACAGGGGATCCTCATACTGCACACACTACGAACCCAGTACCGTTAATAGTGGCAGACTTCAATCCCGATCATAAACTTAACAGCTTCAGCCTCGAAAACGGCACGCTGGCGGATATTGCTCCAACCGTTATCGATATTATGGGACTTGAGAAACCAATCGTAATGAGCGGACACAGCCTAGTCAAGAGGTAAAGCCTGCCTGAGAAATGGCTTCACCAGCGGCTTTTCGAGAATCTCTCCTTTCTGAATGCGATTCTATTTATTTATCGGTCCATATCAAGTGGTTTGCTATCGAAAAAATACCGGTTATAATTGCGGCCGTCATAGGTAGGCGATTATTTAATCCAATTACTAAATGATTGCCTCCGATCATGTAAAACTCGAGCATTGTCGAAGGTAGAATCATTACCCTCATAAGGAGACGGATCAATCTCATGATTATCAGATTTAGAACTCTTGCCCTGGCTTTTGCAAGCCTTTTCCTGGTAGTTTCCCTCGCTGCTTGCGGCGGTGGAGCTGACAAAGCCGGAACCGAAGGTGGCGGAACCGAAACCGCTGCTCCTGCTGAAGGCGGAGCTGAAGCCGGTGCTGAAGCTGGTGCTGGTGCCGGAGCTGAAGCTGGTGCTGAAGCTGGCGCTGAAGCCGGTAAAGAAGCTGGTGCTGAAGCCGGTGCCGAAGCTGGCGCTGACGCTGGTGCCGATGCCGGTGCTGACGCTGGTGCTGAAGCTGGCGGTGAAGAAAAGTAATAGCTCAATAGCTTGAATACTTTGAAACGCTCCCTTTCGAGGGAGCGTTTTTTTTAATTCGTTTTTATAAGTTCCGGAACTTTATTTGGAATAAGCTGTCAAAATTGCAATCCCACCTTCTGAAGGACAGATCATGAAATCCAGCTCTGCATTGAACCGCTCGAAACCGGTTGTCGCCGCTACCGTTGCTCTCATCGGCTTTGCTCTTGGTCTCGGTATCACATCCAATTCGAGTGCTTTTGGCCAGGGTCAGGGCGGCGGAGGGATTCCCTTGCAGATGCCATTCAATAACAACGCACCAAATCCAATGCAGGGGATTTTGAATCAACCTCTCACCAATTCCGGTCCGGGAGCGATTGTGGTTCCTCCTATCTCTTTTGTCGATATAAACACCGGTAGATTCGGCAAGCTCGAAATCGATCTTGATGATGGTGAGTTCATGGAAGGCTCCTGCAAAAACATTCATCTGGTCGCTCGGGATATGGACCTTCGTGAGGGGCTTTTGAAATCCCTCGATATCTCGCTATTAAGAGGAAATTTCCAGGACTTCATCGTCGATACCATGACTTTGAGTACGAAAGGGTCGTTGCGATTTGATACCGGAGTGCTGTTCAACCAAAAAGTGCTTCAGTTTACTGAACCAGCTGAAGCACAGGTGGAAGCTGAAATAAGTCAGGAGAGCTTGAACTCCTTTTTAAAATCTCCCCATACCCTGGACAGGCTCTCGGTCACCGCCGGCAGCAAGGTCGGTGCCATCGCCGGTCTTCTGGGGGCGAACGCACCGCAAATAGGCCTGGTTATCTCTGATGGTAATCTAGCCCTGGGCAAGAAGAATTCGGTCAATATCGCCCTGGACAGCAAGGTAGGCATGGGGCAGTATGCCCTCAATATCCCTGTGGAGATAGACAGCAAGCTGGAGCTTCGAGACGGATGGGTCAAGATCACTGATACCAAGCTCAAGACCAGCGGTAAAGAGATCTCGCCGCAGCTCTCCAACATGATTGTCCAGAAAGTGAACAATCTCTCCTCCCTGGGCACCCGTTCCGACGACATCCACTTTAAATTCACCAGCCTGGAAGTGAAAGCCGGCAAGAAGTTTATTGTCAAGGGAACCGCTTCGATCAATCGACTGCGCTTCGGACGCAGCTAAGTCTTATATCTCTTCTTTGTCTGTCAAAGTTCTACAGTCTTTATGAAGACTGCGCCGATTCTTGCAATTTCCATATATACTATGAAGCTCTCGGCCCCCGTCGGGCCCTAGAAAGCGAGAGCCGGATGTACCGGCGTAGAGATAACAGACAGTGGGACCAGCTTCGGCCGGTCAAGTTCAATCGAAACTTCACCAAGAACGCAGATGGTTCGGTGCTTGTGGAGTTTGGCGATACCAAGGTATTTACCACAGCAAAAATTGAAGAGCGTGTACCTGCCTTTCTTATCGGTAAGGGAGAAGGCTGGATCACGGCAGAATATTCTCTGTTGCCCGGCTCTACTCTGGTGCGCAACCAGAGAGAGGTGAAACGGGGTCAACCGTCTGGTCGAACCTCAGAGATTCAGCGCCTGATCGGACGTTCGCTCCGGGCGGTGGTAGATCGCAGAGCGCTGGGAGAAAGGACCATAACCGTGGACTGCGATGTTCTGCAAGCCGACGGTGGTACTCGGGTAGCCAGCATCTGTGGAGGTTTTCTCGCTTTATACGATGCTTTGCTCAAGCTACAGAAAGAAGGACTCTGGGACGAATTGCCCCTGACCGAGCATCTGGCGGCGGTCTCGGTGGTGCAGCTCAAGGGACAACTGCTTCTGGATCCAAATTATAACGAGGATTCCCAGGCCGATATGGACAGCAATATAGTGCTCACCGAGTCGGGTCGAATTCTAGAATTGCAGATTACTTCGGAAGCCGAGCCCTATAAGGCTGACAAGGTTCAGGACCTGATTGATCTGGCAAGTAAAGGAATTAACGAAATAATATCTATGCAGTACAAAGCGCTGGGTCATCGCTGAGCACAGGTTGTTCTATATATCTATTGAAAACCTGTTGTTAAGACAAGCATAAATTTATCTTCTATACCTTCTGACAACGGCTATATTACCGTTAAACTAGAGGCCAAGAAGTACTGACCGGCGATTAATCCCATTGACTGAAACCACCACAGAATCCACCTCCCATACAGATCGGTTGAATCCGATCAGAGAGACATTCAGAGATGTGACCATACCGAGGTTGCTCAAGTCCTCCTGGAGGGTTTTCGTCCGGGTTCGCAATCTTCAAGGAACGAAGGCTGCTCTCAGGGTTTTTCCGATCATCTGGATAATCGTTCGTCTCGTAAAAGGTCTATCTAAGTTTCATGCCGCTGAATACGAGCGCAATCGGGTTTCGGATCAGCCTGATGATGCCGAAGAGGCAGCCCTCACCAACGAGGAGTACGACGAGTATCGTGAGCTGGGTCGCTGGTTGACCCGGCAACTGCATGATCTGGGTCCCACCTTTATCAAAATCGGTCAGACTCTCTCTACCCGGGCTGATTTAATGCCTCTGCCTGCCATGCTGGAGCTGGCTAAACTCCAGGAGAATGTCGATAAGTTCGAACTCTCGGTCGCCCGCGAGATTATCTTTCGCGAGCTGGGCGCCTATCCCGAGGACCTTTATGAGAGCTTCGATACGGTTCCTCTGGCTGCTGCCAGTCTTGCCCAGGCTTATAAAGCCACTCTCCGGGATGGACGGGCTGTGGTCGTTAAAGTTCAAAGACCCGGTCTTGCCAGCATCATCGCCCAGGACATTCAGGTTCTGGGAGCGGTGGCCGATGAGGTGATGGAGTATCCCAACCTCTGCAGACATACTGATTGGCCCGATGTGGTGGATGAGTTCGCCAGAACGATTTTTGAAGAGATAGACTACATTCGCGAAGGTAGAAACGCAGATACCTTCAGGCGCAATTTCCGAAATTTCGAACAGATTTATATCCCCCGAATCATCTGGAGGATGACCGGTCGTCGGGTTTTGACCGTGGAGTTCGTTCCCGGCGCTCGCATAGACGATGTGGAAGCCATCGACGAGATGGGTCTATCGAGGGAAGAGATAACCAAACTCGGTGCCAAATTCTATCTTCGCCAGCTTCTTGAAGACGGCTTCTTCCATGCCGATCCCCATCCGGGCAATCTGCGGGTCATGGAAGATGGACGAATCGGTGTTTTCGATTTCGGAATGGTCGGCAAGATCTCTCCTGAGTTGAAGATGCACATGGTCAACGCCCTCATTCATGTCACCCAGAGAGACTACAGAGCGCTGGTGGATGATTTTGTCGGTATGGGCTTCCTCACCCAGGAGGTCGATCGAGATGCCCTCTGTGCAGACCTGACACCGATAATCGATACTCGATTCTCGGAAGGGATGAGCAAAGTCCGTTTTCGTAAGATGCTCTTCGACTTCTCCGATGTCTGCTACCAGTATCCTTTCCGACTGCCTTCCGAATTCACCTATGTGATGCGGGCGCTGCTCACCTTAGAAGGGGTGGCTCTGAGCATCAATCCGAAATTCAACTTCATCGATGCGGCTATGCCCTTTGCTCATCGACTGCTCCTGCAGAACAATAAAATCATCCGAGAAGCTCTGTTTAAGGAGGTCTTCACCGATGGTAAGTTCAATAAACAGGCTGCGGTCAAGCTGATTAAGAACGCTGCCAGTCTGACCGGAACCTTGCTCGGCTGAGCAGTTGTGATCGACCGAGATCACCATGATTACATCGATTTCATGTGTTGCGGATTGTATCGGTGATTTGAAAAAATCCCGTTAAGTCTTCTAGTATCTGGGTTTTAGCCTGTTTGCAACCCTTTCTGCTTGACAATCATTAGCTGAATATTGCTTGCTAAGGCAATAATGCTGATGTACCCTTTTCTAGCTGGTGAGAGTGTGAAAAGCTGCACCAGCCGGGGGACCCGACGGTCCCACCGATTTCTCCTGTTGTTGATAACGGTTCTTATATACAGATGAGTACAGCTCTTACCACACCGGCGGCCACCACGGCGACCTGTTCCAACTGTGATAGTTCGATCGAGTCCATGGCCAAATTCTGTGGAGATTGCGGAGAGATAACCGAGTTCGGCTCGGGTGTTTTCCAGGCCATCTATGAGACCAGAGCACCCCAGACGGTGCCGGTGGTGACTGCCCAGTTACCCGAGCCGGCCATCAACGCCCCATCAGATAACGAAGCCAGCCAGGTGTCCTACCATGAGCTGGCTTTATTAGAGTCTTACAGGCTGGCCAATCGTTCTGGCCAGGAGATGGAATGGGCACCCACACCGACACCGACCAATAACCATGGTCAGGTTATAGAGCATAGTACCGAACGGGTCTCAGCCCCTCGTTTCGCCCGGGAGGGCAAAGTCCAGGGCAAGCGCAGCCAACTGCCCGAATCGCTTGTTCGGGAGATGCAGTCTTTGAATGCCCTGCTCCTCAGAGAGAGAATTTTTCTAGGTATTCACTGGACGATTTTTGTCACCGCCAACATCATCGGTTTCTATCTGGCTTCCAAATGTTATGCCGGCTTTGTCGGAGACGAAGTGACCAGATTCATCATGGCCCTTACCCCCCTTACCTTTATCAATGCTGTTGCCCTGGCCTGCCTGGCGCCTATCAGGGGCACAAGAAGAGAGATCGCTCGTGTAAAAGAGCGGATGCAATATCTGAAAGTCCAGATCGACTACGGCAATCTTATATAAGCTATTTAGCCTGACTGATCAATCTATTCAAAACAGTTCTGTATTTTTCCACCTCTTTGCTCTGGGGATCGAGCATGGAGAGTATGGAGAGATGATTTTCCAGCTCTTTGACCCGGTTGCCATAACGCTCTGGTTCAACTTCGGCCTGGTGAAAAATCGCTCTTATTTTTCTGCGTTTGGCTCTGGGTAAACTTGGTTTTTCGTTGACCACCAGGCCAGAGACCATCTGCTTTGAGTTGTGTTTGTGGAATCTGGTTTTCTTGATGTTCATTCGAAAGCCTTCCACTTCGACAATATCGGATATGGTGCGCATATCCGCCAGAGAAAAATTGCCGTTTCCGGAGATGGTGATATCGTCGCAATATCTAGTGTAAGACCATTCGTTTGCCGCACAGAAATCGGCCAGGTCGGCATCCATGGAATAGGCTATTAAATTGGCCAGATAGGGCGAGGATGGCGCCCCCTGGGGGAGACACCCTATATAGGTTGTGAGTTCGGTCAACACGCAAGCGACGGGGAAAGAGAAGCCCAGTCGAAGATACAGTCCGAGTACCCGCTCAGACGAAATAGAGCCGAAGAAGTCTTCGAGATCTGTATTGAAAACGAACCTTTTCTTGCAGTGGGGTTGGGCATTGCTCAGTATGGACATGCCCGGACGAAATCCGGTGCACTCATCAGGCAGAGGAATATCCGCTAGAAACTTTTTGACTATGGCTTTCTGAACCGCTTTAAGTGGCTTTCTCGGGGCGGCCACGGTTCTCATATCGCCGGTGCTTTTCTTCTTGCGGAAGCGAGTGTAGAACTCTTCTGCCCTGTATATGAATCGGAGCAGTTCGAACTCTGATGAATCGAGGGCGTTCGCCAGTTGGGCAACGGTTTGAATGTCGTACATATAAGGCACCGGCAAAACTCCCGCTTCTCGCCTATGAACAAATTCACAAAAGTAGAAAACGGGGAAAGACTCCTTTACCCCGCTAGGAAGAATGCGCTCAAGACGCTCGTTTCCTGCATTAGAAGACTCGTGCATAACACTATTTGAACCGAGTCCCAGCAATTTAATGGTTAGCTGGAAGTTACCTACAACATCTGGTTGACGAAACATCAACCTTCCCGCCGAAGCGGTCCAGAGTAAATAGAGTCTTCCCTCGTTTCTACGTTTTGTTGATTTTCAGTTGTTTGTACCGCCCTCAATCAACACATTGATCTAACTCTAAGTTGTAACGAATGTCAACGAACTTTGGGTTTCTTTAGCGGATTCACACGGGGAATATATGGTTATGGATCTCTGGGGATATCTGTCATCGGGGCACTGAATATGATGCTCAATTTAATCGAGCTTCCTCGTGCTTCTTATTGATCAGGACTCCAGCGAAGGTTCGGTTTTCTGGCTGCCAGAGCCTCATCCAGCTTCTTCACCGGTGTGTTGTGCGGTGCATCCTTGACTGTATCCGGGGCTTCGATACTCTCTTTATCGATCTCTTTCATTATTGAAATGAATTGATTGAGAGTCTCTCTCGATTCGGTTTCTGTAGGTTCGATCATCATCGCTTCCGGCACCACCAGAGGGAAGTAGACCGTCGGTGCGTGTACTCCAAAGTCGAGCATACGCTTGGCGATATGGGCGGTAGAAACGCCCCTTGCTTTCTGGGTGGAGCCTGACATGACAAACTCGTGCATGCAGGGCTGGCTGTAGGGAACTTTGTAGTTATCTTTGAGACTTTGCTTCAGGTAGTTGGCATTCAAAATAGCGTCTCTGGATACCTGAGAAAGCCCGTTAGCGCCGTTTGCCAGGATATAGCTATAGGCACGGACTAAGATGCCGAAATTGCCGTAGAAGCCTTTTACCTTGCCTATCGATTCAGGACGATTCCAATCGAACTGGAAACGCTCTCCGTTTTTCTTTATTGTCGGCTTCGGAAAATATGGCTCCAGCTCTTTGATGGCTGCCACTGCACAACCACCGGGACCGCCGCCGCCGTGGGGGGTTGAGAAAGTTTTATGGAGATTGAGATGACAGACATCGAAGCCCATGTCTCCCGGGCGAACCAGACCCATGACCGCGTTCAGATTGGCGCCGTCATAATAAAGCAGACCGCCGGCTTTATGCACCAGCTCCTGCACTGTCCAGATCTCTTCTTCGAAGAGTCCCAGGGTGTTGGGGTTGGTCAGCATTATCGCCGCTACATCCGGACCCAGAGCTGCTTTCAGGGCATCGATATCGACCAGACCTTTATCGTTCGATTTGATCTCGACGACTTCGAAACCGGCCATGGCCGCCGTGGCCGGGTTGGTGCCGTGGGCGGTGTCAGGTACGATTACCTTGGTGCGCTTGTGATCACCGCGGGCTTCGAAATAGGCCCGAATCAGAAGAAGACCGGTGAGCTCTCCGTGGGCTCCGGCTGCCGGCTGGAAGGTGACATGGGGCAGTCCGACAATCTCGGATATAGCTTTTTCTAAATTCCAGATAAGCTCAAGAGCCCCTTGAATTTGATCTTCCGGCTGGTGAGGATGCAGATCGCGGAAACCAGAAAGTCCGGCCATGGCGTCGTTAACCTTGGGGTTGTACTTCATGGTGCAGGAACCAAGCGGATAGAAGCCGGTGTCGATGCTGTGATTGAGCTGGCTGAGACGAACAAAATGTCTGACACAATCTAACTCGCTCACTTCTGGCAGTTGAGCCGCCTCTTTGCGAAGCAAATCGGGCGGGACCAGATCTTCCAGTTTCTTCTCCGGCACACCGGGCTCTGGCAGAACCGCTGCGGTTCTTCCTTCGCTGGATTTCTCATAGATCAACTTTTCCATTTTCATCAATCCCCATCAACTGCGCTTTTAGTGCTCGAAAATACCGGCGAATCCTTTTAAATCAAGTTCGCAGATAGTAGGCAAGGTTTTGAAAAGCTTCTCGGCAAGCTCGAGTCGGTCTTCTCTTTCTAGAATTTCAGTAAGTTTTTTCTTGAGCGGAGGCAAGACCAGTACATCATTGGCTGCGTACTCCAACTGAGCTTCGGTAAGGTCCGAGCGAGCCCAATCGCTTGTTTGATTGCTCTTGTCAAGCTCTTTGCCGAGCAACTCGGAGACCAGATATTTGAGACTGTGCTTATCTGTATAAGTACGGACCAGCTTGGATGCGATTTTTGTGCACCATATCGGATTGATGTCGATGTCCAGATAATGCTTCATCACCGCCACGTCGAAGCGGGCGAAATGAAACAGCTTGGTGACCGATTCTGCTTCGAAGAGCTTCTTGAGATTGGTCTCTTTCTTTGTCGGCAGGCTTGCGGGATCCTGAAATTTTACAAAGGTGACCAGACCTTCATCATCGCTTATTTGAACCAGGCAGAGTCTGTCCCGGGGGATAATCAGACCTCTGGTTTCGGTATCCACTGCGATGCAGTCTTTGGTCAGATAGTGCTCCAGCACGCTTTCCGGAATATCGAAATCGAATACTTGCAACTTCTTCTGTTTCACTACTGCCTCTGTGGTCACGACCCTGCCCCTTTATAAAATGCTCAGACCAGTATTATAGGATGCCTTAAAGGTCAAGATCCCTCTTCAGTGTCGCTTGTGAAGCACTATATAAGTTAGGTTCAGTTTAGATTAGAAGCCGGTTTTCAGTAGGCTTGGTCTAAAACCTCGGCGATATGCTTGACCTCTATATCGAGACCGCGGGCGGCAATACCTGCTTCGAGCTGCAACTGACAGCCGGGATTACTTGTCACCACCGTGGCGGCACCGGTCTTTTCTAGATGGTCTAGTTTTTCGTCGAGGATATCTAGAGAAAGTTCTGTGTTGAATAGGTTATAGATACCGGCAGAGCCGCAACAGTGTTCCTGTTGAGTAAGCGGGACCATTTTTTTTGTATCGTTAGTTTTGTCCAGTTCCTCTAAGAGTGTCAGTGGCTGGTCATGAACTTTCTGGGCATGGGCGAGATGACAGGCAGCATGATAAGTCGTCTTCTTATCGAAGGTGTTTTTTGGATGCTCCGGAAATTGGTGTTCCACTAAAAACTCAGAAAGATCTTTTACCCTTGCCGAAAACTCAGCTGCCTTATGGGCCAGATCCGGGTCGTCTGTGAAGAGGGTTTTATAGTGTTTGAGCATGGCGCCACAGCCTGCTGCGTTTACGACTATCGGGTCCTGACCGAAACCGAATCTCTCTAGATTGCGCCTGGCCAGATCCCTGGCGATATCTTCTTCTCCTTGATGAAAAGCCAGGGCGCCGCAACAGGTTTGATCAGGAACCTCTACCGAATGACCCTGTTTGAGGAGAATACGCATAGTGCTGTGGTTGACATGGTTGTAAAAAATATCCATCACACAGCCCTTGAACAGGAGGGTATGCACTCCTCTGTCCGATGGATTCTTCGGATCGAGGCGTGTCGGCAGGGGGATATGCTCTTTCAGAACCGGTAAGAATTTCTCCCATTGACTAAGCCTTTTAAGCAATCGACGGGGCGATGATAGTGTCGTATCCGGTGCGAATTGATCTGTCAATCGACCTAGGAAGCGACTGCCGAAAGAGAGTTGCCATATGCGCAGGAACATACCAAGCACTCTCAGAAGTCCATAGCGTGGTAGGACCTGGCGGAAGGCGATTCTACCCAGTAATCTCGAAAAGGCTGACCTTTTGGTGGCAAGCTGCGGCCGGACTGCATCTAATATCGACTCGTAGTTGACGCCGGAAGGACAGGCTGTTTGACAACCGAGGCAGCCCAGGCAAGAGTCGAGATGTTCAGCCATTCTATCTGAGAAAGGAAGTTTCTTTGAGACATATTGATCTACCAGATAGATTCGCCCCCGGGGAGACTCGGTCTCACGACCGGTGGCCAGATAGGTCGGGCATGCCGGCAGGCAGAGACCGCAATGGATGCAGGCTTCGAGAGTGGCTTTGCTGAGGTTGATTATGTTAGATCCTTTGATATCGTCCATGATGGCGCCTTAGAAGAAGATTTTAAAATCTGACCAGAGGATTCAAAATGAATTCCGGATCGAAGCGTTTTTTTATGGTCATTTTAAGAGCTGACAATCTGGCGTCATTCTCCTGATTGACCTTGCTTAGAGATTTGACTTTGTACAAATCATTGCCGCTTCGACAAGCCAGGGTGATGGCGCTGGCCAGGCTGCACTGCTTTGTAAGACAGGCAAGTTTGTCCTCTAGCGAGCCGAGCTGATCTTCATTGATGCTCAAGGTCAGTTTGCCCAGAACCGGTCTCAAGTTGAAGCTGCTTGCAGGAACTTGATCGAGAATTTCGGCGATCAGTTTCAGAGGAGCCGACAACTCGACTATGTCGTCTCCGGCGTCTCCACTAATAGAATAGCCGGACAGTTTCTCTAGAATGGTTTCGAGGGAGCCTTCATTAAGACGTTGAATCGCCCCGGTGCCGCTCACGGATGAAGCCAGGTTCTCGAGCTGGTCGATAGATTCTTCTACTTCTTTTCTGTGACCGTAATCGGCCACCAGGGCAAAGCTCTCGAATTTCTCCGATAAGAAATCTGCCCTTGCGATTTCGAGAACTTTTATCGCGATGCCCGATGAGATCAAGCGCTTACAAAATTCTGGAATAATCTCGGTGGATTTTAGCGGTACTAATAGAGCTTCTTTGTATTCTGGTAAGGCGAAGAGTCTGAGATGGGCACGATGACTGACACCGAGCCAGGAGCGAGAGCCCACCAGCAATTTGGTCAGATCATAGCCGGTGACGTTCTTGACGATTTTGCCGCCGCATTTGAAAGAGCTGCCGTCAGCCATAATGGTATCAAGACCGAGAACCAGATTTCGCGGTCCACCGAAACCGGTGTCTAAAGGTCCACCGTTGCCTGTTTCTATAAGTTCGAGCACGGTAGAATTTTGCGAACTGCCATGCACCGGCAACCACTGGCCGGATCTTGCCAGATAACTGTTCAGCTCAGCTATTTTAATGCCGGTCTCTAGAGTGATAACCATATCTTCCTGGACATGCTCTACGATTCTGTCGAGGGAAGAAAGGTCTAAAAATATAGAGCGATCAAGCTTTTCTTTCGGGGGCGCTCCGGTAAAAATGCTGGTTTTATCTATGGAAGCCTTCTCTAAAATCCGGCTCAATTCCCCGGCGTCTGCCGGTCGCAGGGAGTGGGGCGCTTCTGATAGCGTGACCGGTTTACTTTCGCCTTCATTGTTCATAGAGAAACGATATCAGAATTGGCGGTACTAATAAAACAGATATCTGCTGTTATGATTGAGTTCGTTCAGAAACTGTTCTTAGTAAGTACTTTTGACGGCTATTTCCCACGAACTGAAAGATACGCATAAAAATGACCTGGTGCTTGTTTCAGGTTACTACGGCTTTGGCAATCTTGGCGACGAAGCAATTCTTGAAGTGCTTCTATCTCAGTTGCATCCCGAATCTTGCCTGGTGCTCTCGAATAACCCGGAAAAAACCTCTTCGAATTTTGGTGTCGAGTCACAGGACCGTTGGAATATGCTGAAAGTCTTCACTCTTTTTCAGAGGGCAAAGCTCTTCGTCAGTGGTGGTGGCGGACTCTTTCAGGACTCCAGTTCGGTGCGTTCGGTGATTTACTATTCGCTTTTGCATCTTATGGCGAGGTTAGCCGGAGTCAAAGTGCTGGTTTATGCCCAGGGAATAGGTCCCCTGCGCTCGCCCCTGGCCAGATATCTGACCGCTTTATCGATGCGTTTTTCCGATCTGGTTACAGTCAGGGATCCCAGGTCTCTGAGCCTGCTTTCAGACTGGGGCATCACCGGTCATTTAACTGCCGATCCGGTATGGTCCCTTACACCGGGTGTACTTCCTGCCGAGATTGAATCGGCGCTCGATCGCTATAGAGAAGCCGGTGAGGGTGACACCATTCTGGTCGGGCTGTCTTTGAGGGAGCATCCATCGATGGATACACACTCTCTAAAACGGCTTGCCGAGGTTCTCTCCAACTCTTTGCCGCCGAATGCGGTGCTTGTTCCTCTGGTTTTGCAGAAAGATCAAGATAGTCGTCCTCTGAATACAGTCATCGACGCATTAGAAGGAGAAGGTTTTGCCGTATTTAAATTCGAAGCGGATTCTCTGGAGCGTCCCAGTCAGTGGCTTGCTTTGATAGGCAGACTCGATTTTGTGGTGGGCATGCGGTTGCATTCCTTGATTATGGCTCTTGGCGCCGGTTTGCCTGTATTTGGGCTCTCTTATGACCCTAAAGTTGAAAAGGTGATGAAAGAGTTCGGGCAACCTTTCTTAAATTTGATCAATGATCGACCTTTTCAGGAGGAAGATCAGGCTATGGAAAAACAGTTGAAAGAAGCGCTATTGCGTCGTCAAGATAGTATTCAGTCTTTGAAAAAGCCCCTGGATGAGGCTCGCCGGACCGCTTGCATGAATATCCAGTTTATAGATAGAATTTTAGGCAGGTAAGGCAAATTTTATCTCACAAGAAGGCATCTTCTAATGGCAACTGCTGGCAACAATTTTGAATCAAGACAGAAAGTTCTCGGATATCCCGTGGACGTGGTCAATGAGAGCGAAGCGCTCTCTATGGTCGAGAACAGCTGGGAACTGGCAAGGACCATGCATGTGGTCACCATCAATGCCGAGATGGTAATCCAGGCCCAGAAGGACAATCGTCTGGACCGGATCATCCGTCATGCTCATCTGATCGTCCCCGACGGCGCCGGAGCGGTCTTTGCTCTTAAACTGGACGGGCATGACAGTGTTCGGGTGCCGGGTATCGAGCTTGCCGAAAAGGCGCTCGCATCTGCTGCCAAAAAGGGCATTCCGGTTGCTCTTCTGGGGAGCAAAGCCGAGATTATCGAAAAGCTGCGCAAAGATCTGCCTAAAATTCATCCCGGTCTCAATATCTGTGCTTCCCACGACGGATATATAGATGAAACTGAAGAAGAAGCGGTGGTGCGCGAGATAGCAGAGAGCAAGCCGGGCTTATTGCTTGTGGCCATGGGTGTTCCGAGACAAGAGTATTTCATCGACAAATGGATAAGCCTCTTCCCCGGTACAGTAATAATCGGAGTCGGTGGAAGTTTCGATGTTTTTGCCGGAGCGGTGAAACGGGCACCGGTTCTCTTTCAGAAGCTTCATCTCGAATGGTTCTACCGATTGATGAAAGAGCCCTGGAGATTCAATCGGATGGCTTCAACCCTCCCCAACTTCGCTTTTCAAGTGTTGTTCAATCATTTTTTTAATTCGAGCCCCCGGGCAATTTCCTCTTCGGAGAGGCATCCCAGTGGCGGGAGACGCAACCATTCTACGAAGAAAAGAAGAGCGCGCGAACCCCAGGACAGATCTAAAAAATCCACTGAATCCAAAGAGTCCACCGATTTATAGGCGAGATGATTTTCAAAAGTGACATGAGCCCGGAAGATGCCCGGGAACTCTCCTTGAGAAATCTTGCTCACCTCGGTGACGCTGTTTTCGAACTTTATGAACGAGAGAAGGAAGTCTCTGAGAAGAAGCTTGCCAAGCAGATTCACAAGCAGGTGGTCTCCAGGGTCAACGCCAGAAGTCAGGCAGAGCTGCTGCACCGCATAACGGAGAGCCTGACTGAATCCGAAAGAGATTTAGTGCGTCGGGCACGAAATTTGAAGGTCGGTAATTTCAAAAAGGTCGATCAGTCAGTCTATCGACAAGCCACCGCCTTTGAAGCCTTAATAGGCTATCTCTATGTCACCGATATGGAGCGCCTGAAACAGATTCTCGCCATAACCGATGCCGAGGATTTAGAAAAGCTCACAGATCTCGCAGATATTGAGTAATGTGTCCGATCAAATCGAAGACACCGACGAAACCTTAACAATAGGTTGTAATGGCGCGATGGCAGAGATTGTAGTGTTACCTTAAATTTCGAAGACCTCCTTCGTCTGCTTTCAATTCATTTCAGGGGACCCCAAGCCGGTGAGTTTAAGCTCGGAAGACATCTACAGATGCCTTATGGACAAGAGTGCTGATGGTTACATCGTCAGCGATGCGAAAGGCCTGATTGTCAGCTGCAACAAAGCCGTTGCCAAGCTGGTGGGCAAAGACGAGGGCCAACTGGTCGGCTCTCAGCTATCCAGTCTTATTGATTTTGAAAGAGACGAGTCCAAAGATGCCTCCGGGGCGGTGTCGCCTCTGCCTGCCGGTGCCGACAAGCACGGAATAGAAAACGTCAAGACCGTTGCCGTCATAGGCAAAGCCGGAAACGAATTCTTGATGCCGGTTACCCATACAGCCATCGCTTCGGGTAACGGTAAAAGCGGAGACTTTTTGACGATTATCTATATTCTTCAGGCAAGCACTGTTCAGCAGGCTCAGACAGAGTTTGTCAGCACGGTCAGTCATGAATTACGGACTCCTTTAACCAGCATCAAAGGTTTTGCCGACACTATTTTGAGAGCCGGCGATCGTATCGATGTCGCTGCCCAGCGGCGTTATATCGGCATTATCAAAGACCAGGCCGATCGTCTGACCCGACTGGTGGAAGATCTTCTTGCGGTCTCTCGTCTGGAGTCGAAAAGGTTACAGTTGACGATTCGTGCCATCGATCTGAAAGAGGCCGTAGAGAGAGTACAGCGCAATCTTTCTGAAAAGGCAGGCGATCATTCAGTCGATGTCCGCTTCGGACCGGGGATTCCGCCGGTCTGGGCCGATGCAGATAGATTAGAGCAGATCCTCACCAACCTCATAGATAATGCCATCAAATATTCACCGGCCAATACCACTGTCACCGTATCGGCCAACGTCATCACCCAGGACGACCCCAAGCAGCCCGAGATGATCGAGATCTGTGTCAATGACCAGGGTGTGGGAATCTCTAAGGAAAATATTCCAAAGATCTTTTCTAAATTCAGTCGTCTCGACAATCCTCTGGTGCGGCAGACCGAAGGCACAGGCCTTGGTCTGTATATAACCAGATCTCTTGTGCTGGCTCTGGGTGGCGATATCAGCATTACCTCCGAACCAGGCAATACCACCTTCACGGTCAAGCTTCCCTCGGCAAGTCTCGAGATGCAGGCTGCAAGGGGCAGGGATATCTGATGCTTTTACCCAAGCCCCAGATTCTGGTTATTCACCAAACCCGGCAGGCGGCCGACTATGCCTCGGTGCTCGAAAAAACCGGCGCCAGAGTCAGCGCTGTCGCCTCTTTCGAAGAGGCAAACGAGTTACTGTCTTTTCTTCATCCCGATTTGATTGTTCTTTCGGCGAACATGCCCGAAGGCGATGGCAGGCTGTATTGTCAGCAAATCCGCGCCACCGTAGTGCACCCCAGACCGGTTCTGGTATTGCTCCATCCGTCCGATGATGTGAACGAGAGAATCAATGCCTTCAGATATGGTGCAGACGACGTGCTCGCCGACCCCATTGACAAAAACGAGCTTGCCATAAGGGTCCTGGCCCATTTGAGGCGCCGTCAGGAAGAGTTCTCCAATCCGCTTACTCAGCTTCCCGGTCCTAATATGATCAGGCGTATGCTGGAACAACATCTTGTTTCTGATCGCTCCTGGGCTGCTATGTCTATCGATTTGAATAAGATCCGGGTCTATAACGAGACCTATGGAGATCTTGCCGGTGATCAGCTTATCAAGGCTCTGGGAGCCATTCTTACCGACATAGCCGATGAGAATGATTTTGTCGGTCATATCGAAGCGGATGATTTCATTATGACCACTCCACCGGCTGAAGCCGCTCGCAAGGCAGAGCGCATCTGTCAGCAGTTCGACACAATCAGCACTAGATTCTATCCAAAAGGCGATCTTGAAAGAGGTTATTTGATCTCCACCGGACGCGGCGGTATCAGAAGAAGAATTCCTTTGATCTCTATCGCCATTGGTATTGTGGACAGTACCAAACGCAGATTTCATAGTTATGTCGATGTATTGACCACAGCAAGGGACGCTCGCTATCTGGCCAAAGAGAAGGCCGAGTCCTGCTATGTTATCGATCAGACCCAGAGCGATGCCGGTCGGGTAGAGATGACCAGCTCCAAGATTCTGGTGGT
This sequence comes from Candidatus Obscuribacterales bacterium, assembly GCA_020634035.1. GTDB lineage: Bacteria > Cyanobacteriota > Vampirovibrionia > Obscuribacterales > Obscuribacteraceae > RI-106. The sequence continues at coordinate 89,840 of JACKCM010000002.1, forward strand.
AGAGCCCGATGGTGCCATGGCCTGTCTTTTGCAAGAGACCCTTGCTTTAGAGGGTTATATAGTCGATGTCACAGCCTCTGCCGATGATGCCCTGGAAATGTGTAAATACGATCCCCATCCGGATCTGGTCTTGCTCGAATCCAATCTTACCGATAGAGTGATGGATGGTTGGAAGCTCTGTCAGAAGCTCAAAGAAGACAACGAACTCTCCAAGATCTGGGTGGTAATGGCAACCTCCCATCCCGATCAATCGAGGGCGCTGGAAGCCGGTGCCGACCTGTATCTTCCCAAACCTTTCGATATGCCGAGTCTGCTTACAGAAATAAGTCAGCTCTTGAAGAAATCCCTTGCCTGAGCGCTGGTCTCTAGTTTGTAGTTTGCCGATTCAGTCTAATTTTTTTGATGTTTCCTGGATATTTTCGTTGACCACCGAAATTATCCAGTCCACCGCTTCGCTTATAGAACGCGCCTGGAAATCCGGTTCGACAGGCCACTGATAATCGCCCTTCTGAACTCTTTCTCCATAGCCGGTTTCAACCAGTACACCACGGGCACCGCAGTTTTTCGCCAGCTCCACATCGGTGGCTTTGTCTCCGACAACAAAAGAGAGCGCTCTGTCCAGGTTGTCGTGCTCTCTATAGGCTTGCTCCACCATGCCCACGGCAGGTTTCCTGCAATCGCATTCCCTGGCATATTTTTCTATTTTGGCATCCGGAGCCGGCAGATGAGGGCAGTAGTAGACAGCATCTAAAAAGGCGCCTTGCTCCGCCAGCAGCTTCTCGAGTCTTTCATTCAAGGCAAGAATATGAGCCTCGGGATAATAATCTCGGGCTGCACCGGTCTGGTTGGTGACAAGAATCGCTTTGATCCCGAGCATATTGAGCCGTTTGACCGCCTCGGCCGCCCCATCGATGAGATTGAGATTCTCCAGCTCTTTTATATAGCCGGCTTCTATGTTCAGCGTGCCATCACGATCCAGAAATACGACTGGGCGCTTTTCGCTTTTGTCCTGCTTTGCATTCATCATATAAATCACCGGGCTGCTCTTGAAAAAGTATACTCGCAGTTGGTGAAATCTCTCTTCCCAAGCCGTTCAAGAAGTAAATCTAAGTAAATCTAAGTAACTCAAAGTAACCTATAAGGTTTTGATTTAGGTAACCAACTACCTAAAGTCGTCGGTCTGTGTTACGATTTTCCAAAGCCTTAGTATCTGGTGAGTTTGCATGAGATTACACGACGATAACGCGTCCTTTCGATTCAATCAGGTTGGACTGAAGAAGTTTCTTGGCGACCTGGAATGCGAAATCATGGAGCTGGTTTGGAAGCTCTCCAGCTCGAATCCGACTGTTACCGTAAGAGAAGTCTATGACGCCCTTAGAAAGAAGCGCGAGATAGCTTATACCACGGTAATGACCACCATGGTAAGACTTTCTGAAAAGGGTCTTTTGAAGATCGTGGACAAAGCCGGTCTGGCCAACTGTTATGTGCCAGAATCCGACCGAGAGACTTTCATTAGAAACTCGGTAGAGCATGTACTCGACATCTTCTTCAGTGAGTTTCCCGATGAGTGCTCAGAGTTCGTCGCCGGTATGATGAGCCGCAAGCGTCCGAAGAAATCGACAAGAAGAAGATAGAGTCTCTATCTATTCATATTTATATCTTGATTTAAAACGGCTTCAGCAATGCTGGAGCCGTCTCTTTTGTTAGCCGGGCAATCTAAATAACAAGACAAAATAAAAGAGGGACGGTAACCGTCCCTCTTCATTACTGATTTCGATTGCTCGATTGCGATTATTGCGAATCGGGAATCGGTGCACCTTCCGGCAGAGTCGGAGAGGTCTTCTGGTGACGTTCCGCACGACCCGAGGAGTAGTGACGTTCGTCCAGTACGGTAGGCTCGACCTGGAACATGTTCATGTCGCGAGGTCCTTCTACCCGACCGATCTCTTCCGGCAGTTTGAGCTGTCCAGGAGTACCAGGCAGGATGATCTCCGGTCTGACTGCTATGACAAGCTCGCTCTCGTTTTTAGCGAAAGCTTTCGATCTGTAGATTGCACCGAGCACCGGTACTTCACCGATAATCGGTAACTTAATCAATTCACGACCGTTGTTGGTCGAAACCAATCCACCGATAAACAATTCCTGTCCGGGTTTCATCTCGACAATGGTCTGGGCCTTTCTCGTGATGAAGGAGGGAACTGTGGTGTTAGAACCGGGTACGTTCAGACCATTAGCCAGAGAAGGGATTCTCTCTTCCGGAGAAACTTCGATGTTAATCGCTCCATTCTCCATGAGGATAGGAATGAAGTTAAGTCTCAGACCGAAGGGTTCGAATACGACCGACTGTTGGGCCTGACCGGCTGCGGCCACGGCTTGCAGAATCGGGATCTCACCACCTGCCAGGAAGGCAGCCCTTTCACCAGAGATACAGACCAGAGAAGGCTCTGACAGTACTCTAGCTCGGTTCATCGAGATCAAGCCCTGGATAGTCGGCTGAACTGAGAACCGACTGTTGTTGTTGGAGGGGAAGTTCGTGGCGGCGGAGAAGAGGTTCATCAGACCGCCCGGCGCGAAGCTAACACCACCTGGAGCTCCGAAAAGAACCGAAGCAGGAGCCACGGAAGGGGGCTGGTTCAGAAGCTGAGCCTGACCTATGCCGCTTATCGGACCCAACCCGGCGATTGCGGTACCGGCAGTAAATCCGGAAGAACCTACCGAATAACCTGTTCCGAGCCTGCCAGCCTGGGCAGTGAATCCGTTAAGAGGCGCACCGGCAGTTCCAATTACTGAATTTATCTGGTTAATACCGCCAAAGGACACAGGTATAGCAGTCGGGTTGACGTTATTGGTACCGCCGATACCGAAAGCGAAGCCAGAGGTCGTTCCGTTGAAACCGACAGCGGTGGCAAGTTCTCTTGCCGATACCGTGTTCATCTCCATAAAGGTGACATGAAGAATGATCAGCGGAACCTTGCGGATCTTGATCATCGAGGTAACCCGACCGCCATCACTGGTGATGACCTGACCTTTGGATATATTGTTCTGGGTGTTGGGGAAGAATGTATATCTATCCACCGAAGCGAGCTGCGCCAACTGACCGGAACTACCTCCAGCTTGACCGCCGCCACCCTGGGCAGAGACTTCACCGATTCTGGCGTTGATCAGACGGTTATTGGCCACCTGTATGTTCATTCCGCGGTCGTCCATAAAGACGTTGGCAGCCATGAAAGCTCGGATTACCGATTCAGGGTGATCTACGTCTCCCATCAAGAGAACTCTGTCAGATCCACCAACGGAGAAAGCCTTGACGATGATTCTAGGGTCGATCTCTCTTAAGGAGGTCTGAAGTTCGTCGAAGTCTCTATCTACGAGAATATCGATGGCAGTGGTGTTACCGGCATCGTCCCAGAGAACCATGGTGGCGCTACCGGGGGCTTTACCCAACATTACCATCTGGTTTTCAGCCACTACCACCGGTTCGGCAATGCCGGGATCCGAAATAGAGGTTCTGACAATTTTGTTTCTCAGTTTGAAGGTTCTCGACTGAGAGACTTTCAAATCGATAACATTGGTGGTTTTGAACTCTTCCATGTCCACGGTACCGGTCACTACGGGCGGTATCGGGGTGGCGGTGATATCACTGCCGGAGGACTGAGCGATAACGTGATCAGGAGCGAGCTGGGCGAGCAATTGTTTGCCCTGGCTTGCGCTAGATGCGGACAATTGAGGAGTTACACCCGGAACAGGTCCGTTGTAGCTTACAAGAGTCGGTGCGTTATCTTTGATAGAGGTGGAGTTGATGGAAGGATGAATACTGAGAGCTGCTGCAGGAGCCGGCATATCTTTGGCGACTTCATTGCCGCCGCCGAGAAGAAGCATCACATGATCTTCTTCGAGAGCTGCGCTATCAGTAGATTGCTTTTTAGAAGCAACGGATTTATTGACCTGGATCTTCTTGGCTTTTACCGAAGTTTTCTTCGGTGAAGGCTTGGATGATTTTTTGCTCGTGGACAGCTTTTGCCAGATGGCGTCGGCTGCCTGGGCTGGTTGTGCAAGCCAGCCGGCCTGGGTCAATAAAATTGACAGGCTCATTGCTAGGCTTTTCCTTGGCGTATTCATTCCACTCTCCCTCTAAGTTATATAACGCTCTTCCACGTATTCAAGGATGAATTTAAATCTGTTATCTAAAGTCTGGTACAGGTGCACCTTCAGGCAACGTAGGCGATGTCTTCTGGTGACGTTCCGCGCGACCGCTTGTGTAGTGGCGCTCGTCCACCACAGTCGGTTCTACTGCAAACATGTTCATGTCGCGAGGACCTTCTACCCTTCCGATCTCTTCGGGCAGTTTGAGCTGTCCGGGGGTTCCCGGTAGGATCACTTCAGGTCTGATGGCGATAACCAGTTCGCTCTCGTTCTTGTTGAATGCTTTAGAACGATAGAGCGCACCGATAACCGGAATCTCACCGAAGATAGGATATTTGTTCAATTCGCGACCGTTGTTGGTGCTGACCAAACCAGATATAAAGAGTTCCTGACCGGGCTTCATCTCTACAATGGTCTGGACCTTTCCGGGTTGTAAATCCGGGGATGTTGGTCGAAGAACCAGGGAAGTTGAAGGCAAAGGCGTTAGAAATGACCCTCTCTTCAGGCGCGACTTCCAGGTTGATTGCGCCGTTTTCCATCAGCACTGGAATCATGTTGATTCTCATTCCGAAGGGCTCGAATGTGACCGAGAACTGGTTCTGACCAGCGGTGGCGATTGCCTGCAGGATGGGGATTTCTCCACCAGCCAGGAAGGACGCACGTTCACCGGAGATGCATACAGAGTAGGTTCTGAAAGTACCCTGGCGCGGTTGTGGGCGATGATACCTTGAACCGACGGGTTGACCGAGAACTTATAGGGGCTTCCGCTGGCGAAGTTCGATACTGCGGTCAAGATGTTGCCGAGACCAGCTGTCTGGAATGCAGCACCACCCGGAGCTCCGAAAGAATCTGCGAAGGCGAAATCGGGGCGGATTGCGGGAAGATCGGCAAACCTATACCGATAACGTTCGCTGCACCTGCCGGGTTGATGAATCAACCGTCAGTTTGAGTTTGGACTGGACATTCGGTGTTGCAGTACCCACTGCTATGCCGGCGGGGCTGTTTGACGCGAGTCTCTGGTTGAATCCAGGGTCAGTGACGAGGTAGGTCCCCTGTCCGTTCTGGTTTGCTACATTACCACCGATACCGAAGCCGAAACCGGGACCAGAGAAGTTGAAACCGAGAGAGATACCGAGCTGACGAGCAGCAAGGGTGTTCATCTCCATGAAGGTTACGTGCAGTGCAATCAGGGGCACTTTACGAACCTTGATCAAGCTGGTGACTCGACCACCGTCACTGACGATGCCCTGAGCCAGCGAGACGTTGTTGTTCAGGTTGGGGAAGAATGTGTATCTGTCAACCGAAGCGAGCTGAGCGAGCTGACCGGTTTGACCACCGGTTTGTCCGCCGCCGCCCTGGGCACCCATCTCACCGATTCTGGCGTTGATCAGGCGGTTGTTGGCTACCTGAATGCTCATGCCGCGGTCGTCCATGTAGACGTTGGCTGCGGCAAAGGCTCTGACTACCGACTCGGGGTGGTCCACATCTCCGTAGAGGATGACTCGGTCGGAGCCACCTACAGAGTAGGTTTTGACGATGATTCTGGGGTCAATCTCTCTGAGAGTAGCTTGAAGCTGGTTGTAGTCTCTCGAGACTTTGACGTCGATGGCGGTATTGTTGCCGGCGTCGTCCCAGATAACGAGAGTGGCTTTACCGGGGGATTTACCCAGGAGGACCATCTGGTTTTCGGATACGACAACCGGTTCGACGATACCGGGATCACTTATAGAGGTTCTGACGATTTTGTTTCTCAGTTTGAAGGTTCTTGAACGAGAAACCTTCACATCGATAACGTTGGTCGCCTTGTACTCTTCCAGGTCTACTGTACCTGTCACTACAGGAGGAATCGGGCTGGCGGTGACTTCGCTGCTGGTGGACTGGGCAAGCAGATTGTCTGCAGCCAGCTGAGCAATATAGTCTTCGCTCCGGTCCGATTGAACTTCGTGAGCGGATTGAGCTTTAGATTTGATCTCTTCATCTATAGGGATTTCGCTGGTAGCTTCAGCCGAGGGAGAAGTTATAGCTGGATTGATAGCTACCGGGGCGGCATCCATGCTGGCCGGAAGGCTAGGATGAATAGAGAGCGCAGCGGCTGGTGCAGGACCTGCGCCCAGGGCTCCGACGTCCTTGCGACCTGGCAGGAACAACATCGAATGACTCTCATCTATAGATACATCGTTAGAAGCGATCTTGATCGCTTTCTGCGGGGCTGCGGCACCGGCAGCTTGCTTGGTGGCAACCTTCTTAGAAGATACAGCCTTCTTGGTGGCTACCTTCTTAATAGATTTGCCGCCGGCGGTGTCTGACAGTTTTTGCCAGATTGCACCATCTGCCGGTGTAGCGTTTGCCGATTGCCAACCAGCCTGTGATAGCGCGACCAGTGCGCTAAGAGCTAAGCTCGTATTTGGCTTGTTCATTCCACTCTCCCTCTATCTAGCTTCCTGTAGATTTTGATAACTGCGACTCATTTTAGTTTGCGGAAGCAAGTTTAGTAAGTGTCGGTATGGACCCGACCAGGTCAGCAGTTTAGCATGAGTATCCGGACTGTGCACCTACCTTTTGTTATACCGTTCAAAGGTTTGAAACGAATGGGGGGTGAATCCCCGAAACGACCCACCTGTGTGGGCTTGTGTACTGTAGCGGATTGTTGCGGCATTTTGCGAACGGTTTGTTGACAACCGGATATGGTGCCATGCTGCGGCGGTGTTTTGGGCATGTCAAGGTGGTGTCGATATTGATACCGTAATCAGTGGTATCACCGCTACAGTCCGCTTTCGTATGCCGGACGGATAGGCGAAATATTGGTGATAGCCTGCTATCGGTCATATAATTGGGTTTTAGCCTATATCGGACACCAGCGAGGGCGGGGATGTCATCAGGACATCGCCCGATTAAGATCGATCGCTTTCCAAATTTGTAGTCTGATCGCTAAAAGTGGCTAGCCGTAAGGCTTCTGCGCATGTCTCTCCGGTTGCGATCAGCGCCGTGCATCTCTTTTGTAAAATGTAGGTTGGTGCTTCGTTTCTTGCCTGGATCGAAAAGGAAACCGGATAAATTATGGTTAAGGAGATCCGCCCAGAAAGAAGTGCTGATCTCTCTAATCAAGGCTGGTTGCATATTTGCTGTTGTGTTTTTGGATATTTAACCGGTGCTAATTGGTGGCAGTTTTTTGATCTTCGTTTTGCTTTTTCGAAGAAGCGAAAAATAGGAACTCTTTCTTTCCGCGGTTTGCATCAGGGATAAATGCTCCCCCTGGCATCCTTGTTTATCGGTTCTTGGTGCCACTATAAAAATGCCGACTTCCTTGAATTATCTTCGGCTATATATAGGAAGCGAGAGGAATCTTGCTTTCTGAGTCATGCCCGGTCTGAGAATCATGAGAAAGACCACAGGTATAAGAATCAAGATAAGTATTGTTATTCACCTCTTCTAAGTTATATACTCTGCCTGAAATCTTCAGCAGGATTTACTGTTTAGGATTTCTTCACTTGAAAAGGTATCTACATTGCGAAGGTGAGAGAGAAAAGTCGTGACAGAGACAAACAGTGACCAGGAAAAGGTACTAGTCGTTGATGATGAAGCTTCGATCAGAAGAATCCTCGAGACCAGGCTGAAGCTGGCAGGGTACAACGTAGTGACCGCCGCCGATGGGCAAGAGGCGCTGGATCAATTTAATGGTTTTCAACCTGATCTGGTGATTCTCGATGTGATGCTTCCGAAGATGGACGGTTATGAAGTCTGTCGTGAAATTCGCAAGACCTCCGATACCCCGATCATCATGCTCACCGCTGTGGCTGATGTCTCCAACAGAATTCAGGGTCTTGAGATTGGTGCAGATGACTATGTGGTCAAGCCTTTCAGTCCGAGCGAACTGGAAGCCCGCATCAAAGCCGTCTTGAGAAGAACGGTGGAGAGACAGCAAGAGACCGGGCAGAGCAAGAGCTCTAATGTCATTACCATAGGCAGCTTGAAAATCGACCTCAACAAGAGGCAGGTAACCCGGAAGAACGAGAGAATCAGATTGACCGGTATGGAGTTCAGTCTGCTCGAGCTACTGGTGACCAACTCTGGTCGACCTTTCTCCAGGGGCGAGATTCTGCAGCAAGTCTGGGCTTATCCCCCGGATCACAGAATCGATACCCGGGTTGTCGACGTACATATAAGTAGATTGCGTTCCAAGCTGGAAGAAGATTCTTCCAATCCCGATCTGATTCTCACAGCACGTGGAATCGGCTATATGTTCCAAAAGATCAACTAGGCACTCAGTCTCTTGTATTAAGCTAAAAAAACGACCTCTTTTCGGAGGTCGTTTCTTTTTACTTCTCAAATTCAATTTAATTAGGTACCGACGGTCCAGGAGCTGAGGTATTTGACCATCTCGTCGGTGAGGGTGTCGATTTCGACTCCGAGCGACTTGAGTTTGAGGGCGGCTATCTCCTGGTCGACCGAAGCGGGCAGGGTGTGCAATCCTGCTTTCAGTTCGGCTTTGTTTTTGACCAGATATTCCAGGGCGAGGGCCTGGTTGGCAAAGCTCATATCCATTACGCTTGCCGGATGCCCTTCGGCACAAGAAAGATTGACCAGTCTGCCTTCGGCAAGGACATAGATCTTGTTGCCGTTTTTGAGGGTGTACTCTTCCATGTATTCTCTGACCTGAGTTTTTTGTTTGGCTATTTTGCCAAGACCTTCCAGGTTGAGCTCGATGTCGAAGTGTCCGGAGTTGCAAACGATGGCACCGTCCTTCATGACTTCGAAGTGTTTGGTGTCGATTACGTGGCAGTTTCCGGTTACGGTGATGAAGACATCGCCGAGTTTGGCCGCTTCGGTCATCGGCATGACACGGAAGCCGTCCATAACTGCTTCGACTGCTTTGATCGGATCGACTTCGGTTACTATGACCGAAGCGCCCAGGCCTTTGGCCCGCATTGCGGTACCTTTGCCGCACCAGCCGTAGCCGACCACGACGACCGTTCTTCCGGCGAGCAATCTGTTGGTGGCGCGGATGATACCGTCCAGGGTGGACTGACCGGTTCCGTAACGGTTGTCGAAGAGGTGTTTGGTCTGGGCGTCATTGACTGAGATGGAGGGGAAGGGCAGAGCGCCGTCTCTTTCCATTGCTCTCAGGCGGGTGATGCCTGTGGTTGTCTCTTCGGTGGTTCCAATAACCTCTTTGACCTGGTCTTTTCGCTCTTGTACCAGGGTGACCACCAGGTCGGAGCCGTCGTCGATGATCAACTCAGGCTTGTGATCAAGGGCGATTTGAATATGTTTGTGATAGGTGGGGATATCCTCGCCTTTGATGGCGTAGGTCTTGATTCCGTATTCTTCGACCAGGGCGGCGGCGACGTCGTCCTGGGTGGAGAGCGGGTTGGATGCGATCAGGACGCAATCGGCTCCGCCGGCTGCCAGGGTTCTAGCCAGGTTGGCTGTTTCGGTGGTGACATGGGCGCATACCGAAACGCGGCGACCTTTGAGGGGCTTCTCTTTCTCGAAGCGCTCTCTGATTAATTTGAGAACAGGCATGTCTTTTTCTGCCCATTCGATTCTATGCTTACCAGCGTCCTTCAGTTTTGGGTCCTTGATTTCGCAGGACGAAACGGTCTTGTTGCTCACTGTGCATCCTCGCTGTTACCAGCTCATGTGGCGAGCCGGTCTAAGTAGTGGCCTTTTGAGGGCTTCATGTTAACACTATAAATATGGCCATCCGCCGGATGCGAATCTTGTTTTCATAGTTGATGTAGTATTTTGAAATAGATTAAGATGTCAAGGAAGGCTTTTTATAAATTGCAGACTGAGGGGAGAGGGTAGCTGGTGAGTCCAAGGGCGCGAGAAGTTGTCGGTAAGCATTAGAGCGGGCATAATCCTTCTTCTATATCTTTGTGCGGTGCTGCCGGGGAGCGTCCTTCCTGCCGGTGCCGAGGCTCTGTCCGGTCATGTGCAGAAGAAGGGTGTCCATGGTGAAAATGGCGAAAAAAACGATTCTGACACTCTAGATGGCGAGGATATGGATCCCGGCGAGGCTCGGGACCGCCCCTATACGCCCCCGGTTTCTGCTACGCCGCCTGTTTATCGTAACGAAAGCGGCAGTTCAGCGCCTGCCTCTTATCAGCCGACCTATAGACCAGGTTCAGAACCTGTTTCGAATGGCGTTCCGAATTTGCCTGCCAATTCGTTTCCGTCCACTTTTCTGGGGCGATGGCACTGTGTGACTGAGGTGGTTGATTCTTATGTACGTGATGTCGGAGTCGGCACCAAGATGGTCAGCGAGGTAAAGTTCTCTCGCAAACCGGACGGCAGGGTGGTGGCTGACTGGTTGCAACCGGGTTGGACCGAGTCCCAGGCATTTGCTGTGACCTGGAGCGACAAAGAAGCCCGGGTCGATCGCACCTGCTATTACTTCGCCGATGGAATGCAAGGCGCCTGGGCGTCCCGATCACGAGATCACTTCATTATGCAGGAGCCGGCCAAGATGGTCTGCAAGAGCTATATTGATCAATATATAGACGGACGATACCTCGGGCGGTATCGTACCGTATCTGTCTTGACTCGATTAATCAACTAACCTTATATATGGGCCGGTTGCTTCTCTTTTTTGGAATTTCTGTTCTGAACAAAAGAGGCATAACCTTTATATACGGCAGAGCGTCCAAGATCCCGTTCGATTCTGAGAAGCTGATTGTATTTGGCTGTTCTCTCCGAGCGACAGGGCGCTCCTGTTTTGATCTGAGCGGTGGACATGGCCACGGCCAGATCGGCAATGGTGGCGTCCTCGGTTTCACCACTACGGTGAGAGAGTATGCTCGTGTAGCCATGTTCTGATGCCATATTAATCGCTTCGATGGTTTCAGTCAGGGTTCCAATCTGGTTCGGTTTGATCAGGATAGAGTTGCCTACACCACCTTCAATACCACGTCTCAATCGCTTGGTGTTGGTGACGAACAGATCGTCTCCGACGAGTTGAACTTTGGCACCGAGTTTGTCTGTGAGGATCTTCCAACCTTCCCAATCCTCCTCGGCCAGCCCGTCTTCGATGCTGACTATCGGATAATTGGCGGCTAGTTTCTCATAATAATCCACCATCTCTTCGCTGCTCAGGCTTTTGTTTTCGGTGGCCAGGTTGTACTTGCCGTTCTCGAAAAATTCTGTAGAAGCGGGATCTAGCGCCAGAGAGATGTCGCGGCCCGGCTTGAAGCCGGCTTTCTCGATGGCCTGGACTATCAGTTCTAGAGCTTCTTCGTTGGCTTTCAGAGAGGGAGCAAAACCACCCTCGTCACCAACACCGGTGCTCAAAGACTTTTTGTGTAGTACTGCTTTTAGTGCGTGGTAGGTCTCAACTCCCCACTGCAGAGCTTCGGAAAAGCTGCTGGCGCCAGCCGGGGCAATCATGAACTCTTGCAGGTCGACTCCGTCCTGAGCATGCTTGCCACCATTCAAAATATTCATAAGAGGAACAGGTAAAGTATTCGCCGATACCCCGCCTATATATCTAAAAAGAGGCATTCCAACTGAGTTTGCAGCTGCTTTGGCGACCGCGAGACTGACACCAAGGGTGGCATTGGCACCAATTGCCGATTTATTATCAGTACCATCGATTTTGATCAGTTCATGGTCGATAAGAGTCTGCTCGGTAGCGTTGGCGCCCAACAGGGATTTAGTGATGGTTTCATGGATATGGTCTATCGCTTTCAATACACCCTTGCCACCATATCTTTTCGGATCTTTGTCTCGCAACTCAACGGCTTCGAAACTACCGGTGGAGGCACCAGATGGAACAGCGGCTCTACCGGCGGCACCATTAGAAAGTACGACTGTCACCTCAACAGTAGGATTACCGCGGGAATCCAGAATTTCCATTGCCGATATTTCTTCAATATGCGTCATCAGTGTTTCACTCCATTAGTGGTATCACCGTCAGTATTTATCACCCAATTTCGGAATTTCCCAAAATTTTTGGTGCAAATGATCGGCGTTCAAGTATAATCCTAAAACGAAAGTTCGTTTTTCAATCATCCAGTAAACAATATCATTTGAGCGGAAGTCTTACCTTATAGTTCGCACAGCGAACCTAGAAGCGGCGGTCGAAAATGGGCGGTGACCATCCCGGTGGTTTCCAGGCAATTCAAGAGTATTTCCAGCAGAAAGTCTGTCGGTTTTGTTCTCGACAGTTTGAGCAGGAAGGAATTGAACTCTTGCGTCAGGAGCCAGGGGTTTTAGTAGTACGAGTGACTTGCAATTCTTGTGGGCACCCGCTGGGCGTAGCCATAGTGGGAACTACTCCCAAGCCGGAGAAGAGCAAGCCTCGCAGTTATGGAGAGTGGACCAAGAAGGACCGCTCCAGGCTTTCTAAAATGCCTAAAATCACTTATGACGATGTGCTGACCGCACATCAATTCTTTCAGAATCTCGGATCTGACTGGGCCAAATACATTCCCGGCACCTGAGCCGCTGGATTTCTGTTCAAATGAGGTATTGTTGACAACCGGACCGGTATCCCGGAATCGAATCTTTATAAAAGGGCTGGAGCATTGAGTTTCCAGCCCTTTTTTCTTTTGCTGAGCACAGCTTTGCAACTAAGCTAAAATTTCTGGAATTTATTTCGAAATGTGCGCAAGGCTCTTTATAACCAGCTTCCAACCGCTCGTTTTTGAGACAATTGAGCCATGTTTGATCGAGAGATACGTCTTGTACCTGCCGTGCCCAAGAGCGAGATTCGCCTTGATGTGGCATTCTGCTATCCGGGTCCCTACGAAATCGGTATGGCCGGTCTGGGAATGCAGCTTGTCTGGTGGCTGTTCGAGCAGCACGAGCATGTTTCGGTGCGGCGTTGCTTCTCTGATATAGACCAGCACCCTGCTACCGGACAGAGCGATTGCTATGGCTTTACGCTCTCCTGGGAGCTTGATTTCCCGACCGTTCTGACCATGTTGGAGCGCTACGGAATCGAGCCACTTTCTCGAGATCGTGGCGAAGACAGCCCTATTGTTTTTGGTGGTGGACCGGTTTTATCCGCTAATCCGGAACCTTATGCCTCCATATTCGATGTCGTTCTTTTAGGAGATGCGGAGGCCACGGTTCCTGCTTTTATAGAAGCGGCCATTGAAACTGAAGGTCTTGAGCGATCTGAGCGCCTGAAGCGATTCGCTGCTATATCCGGTCTGTATGTGCCGTCTTGCTATAAGGTTGAATACCAGGAATCGGGTCCGGTCGTTTCTATAGAACCCATAGAGGGAATGGGGGCTCCGAAGTATATTGCTCGTCAAGCTTTTAAGCCTTCCTCCGACTACATAGCCAGCACCTGTATCCTCTCTCCTGATACCACTTGGGGTGCCACCTATCTGATGGAGGTGGTGCGATCCTGTCCGCAAGAATGCAGATTCTGCCTGGCCAGCTATCTGACCAGACCATTTCGTTTCGCTTCGGTTGATACCATAATTGATGCTGCCCTGAAAGCCGCTGCCCATACGGACAAGATCGGGTTACTCGGACCTTCTATCACAGAGCATCCGGAATTCGAAGTAATTGCCGACCGATTGGCAAAAGTCGATAATCTGCGGGTGAATATTGCTTCGGTCAGGGCCGATACTCTGACCGATAGCCTTGCCGCCAATATCGCCAGGCTGGGTCAAAAGTCGGTAACCATCGCACTTGAGTCAGGCTCTCAACGTCTGCGGGATATCATGAAAAAGAATTTGACCGAGGCCCAGATCGAAAACGCGATCGATGCTATTGCCGGTGGTGGTCTTAGTGGTGTCAAATTTTATGGTATTGCAGGCTTACCTTTCGAAGAGCAAGGTGATCTCGACGATACCGTGGCTTTGCTCAGCCGCTTAAAAAAGAGCCATGCGGGCTTGAAGTTCGTTTTCGGTCTGAGCTCTTTTGTGCCGAAGGCCCAGACTCCATTTCAGCGTAACGGCAGGGACCGGGGCTGTAAAAAGAAGATGGAATTTCTGAGAAAGAACCTGGCCCCCAGAGGCATCGACGTTAGAACCGAGAGCCACAACTGGAGCGATATCCAGGCATTGTTGTCCCGGGGCGATCGTCGCCTGACCGAAATTCTCACCGGTATCGGTGAGGGTGCTCAGAGTCTCGGTAGCTGGAAAAGAGCCCTTAAATCTCGACCTGACGGTGTGCCTTCTCTAGATTATTTCGTTTTTGAGAATTATCCCGAAGAGCAAGTGCTTCCCTGGGAGCATCTCGTCTCTCCCGATAAGAGCGGTTATCTAGACAGTCATTTGAAGAATGCCCGGGCACTGGCCACAGAGTAGGATCTGGATTTGAGGTTCTCTTGGTAACTTATCATTAGACCTTTGACTTCTAAACCGGCTAAACTGTGAGAGAACTCTCGCTTTTTTCTCGGTTCTCTCAGGAGCAGGTAATTCGAATGGGCAATTCGGCTGAAAAATGGATCAGGGACCTGGTTAAACCCATCGAGGAAGATTTGATGTCCGGAGCCGCTGAGCTTGCTCTGCGGGCGATAATAATCTTCCAGACAATCATGAAAGAGAAGAAGGCAGAGAAGCCCGAGGTGCTGCGCTCATATTTGACCGAGGCAGCCAAACAACTGGTCGGGACACAGCCGGCAATGGCTCCCGTTTTTCATCTCTCTAATTCTGTCTTGATCGCTATCAAAGACTGTCAGTCCTCGGATGAACTAATAGAGAAGTGTCAGGACACTCTAGATGAGTTCGAGAAGACCCTCTGTGCTTCTGCTGCCAGAATCGCAGACCTGGCTTATGACCTGATTGAGCCAGGCTCGCTGGTATTTGCTTATTCTTTCAGCTCTACTGTTGTTAGTGCTCTGCTCAACGCTCGCTCGAGAGGCCGCTATTTCCGCGTTGCCTGTACCGAATCGAGACCCAGTCTCGAGGGACGGAAGTTGGCTTCAAGGCTCAATTCTGGCGGTATCGAAGTGATTCACACCTTTGACACGGCAATGGGCTTGATTCTGCCGGCCTGTAGTGTCGCCTTTATGGGCTGCGACTGCATGGCTTTACCCGGGGTTGTCAACAAAGTCGGCTCCTGGATGCTTGCGGTGGGATGCCGCGAGTTGAAAGTGCCTTTGTATGCTCTTTCGGGAACAGAAAAGTTCGTCTCCGAAGAACGACTTTTTGAGTTCGAAAAACATGAGCGTCCAGGCTCTGAAGTATGGGAGGATGCTCCCAGAGAGATTAACGTGGTGAACAGCCAGTTCGATCTTGTGCCATTCGATCTATTCAGCGGGCTGGTTACCGAAAGAGGAATCCTACAAGCGGCGGACATCAAAGAGTTGATCTCTAACTATGCTGTCCATGATTCTCTGAAACTCGAGACGGCATCTTCTTGAGAAGGCTGTACTCAATCTATTTTATTCTTATAGCCCTCGCCTTCCCTCAGTCGGGTCTGGCTGCTCTCGGGGAATCCATAAAAACCTTCCAGGATAAGAACCGAAAGCGGATAGAGCTCAAGGAGATCTTGATCCGGGACGAGAAAAAATACTATTCCTTCAATATCCTAGTGGATGAGAACGAGCTGGTAATGGCTCCCGGATTCAAGGTCGGTATGACGGTGACCGTCACCGCCGGTAAGATAAGCGGTCAGTCGCTGGCTATCTCCTGTGGCTCCAATCCGATGGAGGGCAATAGACTGGCGGTGGACCAGTGCTATAAATTCGCCTGCGAGTCGCTCGGACGGGAAGCTTCTGCCAATGCCGTAGAGATCTCTCTGGTCCAGCAGGCTGTTTTTCTGGCTTATTCAAATATGCCCCAGGTTCTCAAGTTTCCTGATACCACAGGCAAGATTGTCTTCAAGACAGAGAAAAAAGGTGATGAAATCATCCTTCTCGTCGCTGCGCTCAAGAAGTAGAAGTCTTCGCCGATAGCCCCATTAAATATCCGTTTTCCAGCATGAACAGGTATTTGAGAGTGTCTTCTCTCTCTTTTCTGTCTACGCCGTCCGAGTTTTTGGTTCCCAGTCTAATACTGGTTTTGAGAGCAAGATTGTGCAGATCATAGATTGTGATCTCCATATTTTTGCTGGCAGGCGAGTAATAAAGATTCTTGTTGCCATAGTCCACCGCGAATAATGATTCGCCAGTAAAACCAGGCAAGGTATCGACTATAGAGCCGTCTCGGACATCAATTAAAATGTCGTTGAGCAGAACCGCCGGCACCATCGGTAATGCCACAAGCGAGTCTTCTTTATCGCCTTTTCTTGTTTTGAAGTGATCTTTCAGATAGATAATCTCTCTGACCTGACCGTCATCGGCGCCAAAAACTCTGAGCTTCTCTCGGTCGAGCACGCAGAGCGCTTCTCCTTTCGATAAATAGGCCACCTGGGCATCTTGTTGAACAGGAATGTCCAGCGACTTAATTTCCCAGCTCTGGGCGGGGTCTATATATTTCAGGCTCTGGTTATAGACATTGGTATTGATGGCGGTGCTGCTGTCGTCTCTGGCACTGCTGGTTTTAGCATAGACCCTGGTGGCATTCTCGTCAAAGTAAATTGCCCGGATCTCGTCTTTGAAGTCGATTCTTTTCGGGGCTGATTTTTTTAGATCGGCGATATAGAAGACCTTAAAGGACTTGCCAGATCCTGTGGTGACCAGCCCGCTACGGTTGCCGTTCAATACATAAAGGCGAGCACTGTTTTCTGAATCGCTCAGATCTAGGGAGCGCAGACGGCGATCGTTCAAGAGAATTGCCGGCTTGTTATTGCTGTTTTTAGAATCGGCACCTAGAGAATAGAATGCCCCTTCGATTATGGTGTCCCGGTCTTTCTGAGAAGCGAGTTCTTCTAACTCGAATTGGGAATTGAGTTTACGATAGCTATAGTAGCCCTGCCCTCCGTCCAGGCGAAAGATGCTCGTGCCTGCCAGCCTGTCGAGTTTTACTGTCTGGTTCACCGTGGTCAGCTTGCTGGCTACTTTCGTCAACTCCGGGGGCGCCATTATATGAACCCTGTATTTCTCCACCCCAGAACGAGTGATCTCGTTTCCCGAAAGCAAGCCGGTAAGGGGACTGAATTCTGCCAGTAAAATAATCGAGAGAAAGAACAGAGCCGCTATGACTGCATAGGCTCTGGTCTTCGAGAAACTTCTCTCTGGTTTTTCCGAATGCATTCCTATGGATAGAGGCCCCGGTGCCATCTAGCTTCAACGACTCTGTCAAGAGCGAGGCGCATGGATGCCATTCTCATCGAGCATTTGTATTCATCGGCTACGGCGAAGACCTGATTGCAGATTCGGTTAGTGATCTCTTCCAGTCTTGCCCAGACCTCTTCTTCGGTCCACAAAAGTCGCATCAGTCCCTGTACCCATTCGAAATAGCCTACACTTTCGGCAGCTCCGTTGGCGAGGATATCCGGGACAACGACGATGCCGCGGGAGTCGAGAATTTCATCGGCTTCAGGAGTGATCGGGGCATTCGCGCCTTCGACGATGACCTTGGCTCTGATCTTATCGACATTGCCGTGGTTGATCTGAAAACGAATGGCGCAGGGCACCAGAACATCGCAGGCCAGTTCCAGGAGTTCGTGACTGGCTATAGGAGTGGAGCCTTCAAAATCGGTGATTCTTCCACCGCTCTGCTTCTGGTGTTGAAGAAGCTTGTGGATGTCGAGACCGTCCGGGTTGTAGATTCCGCCTTTACTGTCGGATACGGCGATTACCTTGAAGCCCATGTTGTGAAGTCCTCTGGCCACTTCGGAGCCGACCAGACCGAAGCCCTCGATGGCTACGGTGGGCTCGTTGCCCAGATTGAGCTTCTTAACCACATTGCGGGTTACCAGTGAAACACCATATCCGGTTGCGCGGTGTGCCGAGAGCGAGCCTCCTATCGATTTGGGCTTGCCGGTCACCACCGAAGGTACCGTGTGACCGACGTTGACGCTGAATGTATCGAGCATCCATGCCATGGTCTGGGGAGTGGTGTTCAAATCCGGACCCTGGACATCTTGATTCGGCCCGATAAGCTCTATGATTTCGGAGCAGTAGCGTCTTGTGGCACGTTCCAGCTCGCCGGTAGAAACTTTGGTCGTATCCAGACGGATTCCGCCGTGGGAGCCACCGAAAGGCAGGTTCATGAGGGCGCATTTCCAGGTCATCAACATCGCCATGGCGGCGACTTCGCCCATGGAAAGGTCGGCGTTGAAACGGACACCGCCTTTGGCCGGTCCCATGGCCACGTCGTGGTGAACCCGATAGCCAATGAAGGAGCGGACGCTCTCATCATCCATCCGCACAGGCACTATTACCGTCATGCACCTTTTGGGTTGTCTCAGGGGAAGCATTACGTCTTCTTCCAGCTTCATCCACTGGGTCGCTTTGTCCATGAAACGCAGGACCATTCTGAAATCGTCGTTTTCCCACTCGTTGCCATGCGGTTCGAGGGTTTCCATAGCATTGGTTACTGTTTCCATCATTTGATTCACTCGTATGTGCCCACGGTAAAGTGTGAGACATTGTACTCCCCCTTGCTGCTTAATAGCTTATTTAGACTGGATCTTAATTCAGGATTTATCTTTTTTCAGGTCGGCAAGGCGGTATTCGAGAACCCGTTCTCTAATTCGAAATGGTTTATGGCGGTTCAGACCGAGATATTCAACCACAGGCTCTAGATGGGGCTCTGATTCTGAATCGTCCTCTCCGCCAAGTGCGGCAAGGGGAAGGAGACCGATTACTTCGCTGCCGACCGCAGCCACGCCTCTGTCTTTAGCCTCTTTTTTGACCCGGTCGAAGACTGATTTCAAAGAGGTGATTCGATAGTCGAGAATATTGGTGGATACCTGGCAGAGTCCGTACTCTTCCATATACCATCCGATCGCTTTGACCTTTTTCAGACCGGTCTCGGTGCTCGACTCTCGGATGAGAGAAGCTATTTTTCTGGCAACTTTCAGATCGTCCGTATCCAGACTGACGTTGTAAGCCACCAGTACCTCTCTTGCACCGATAGCAGTGGCGCCTGAGCGCTCATTGAAGCCGGCAGGGCCGAAATCCGGAAGGAAGCTTTCACTTTCGATACGAGTTCTCAAGCCTTCATATTGTCCCCGGCGCAAATCCGCCAGCTCGATTCTGCTGGCGTCCAGAGCTGCTTTTCCGTATAGATAGACTGGCAGTGCCAGATTGTTTCCTGCTCTGTAAGCCAGTTCTCGAGCGGCTTCTATGCAGCTTTTCATGGTCGAGCCTTCCAGGGGCACGAAAGGACAGACATCGCAAGCGCCGATTCTGGGATGGGCACCTTGATGCTTCGACATGTCGATGTGCTCTATGGCTTTCGCTAACGCTCGATATGCCGATTCTATTACAGGCTCTTTCTCACCGGCAAAGGTGAAAACTGTACGGTTGGCGCCGGGACCGGGATCTGTTCCAAGCAGCAGTGTTCCGGGAACGGATTCAATCGCCTCGGCTATGGCTGCGATGGTTCTGGGATCACGGGCTTCGCTGAAGTTTGGAACACACTCGATTAGATTTGATTGTAGTTCTGATTTCTTGCCCATACTCATTTTTGATTGTTCAAATCTGGTATTTTTGCTCTTCATCTGTCATAGTGACAGGCGAAATCTACGCTAGATAGCCGATGTCCGATACCGAGAGAAAACAAACCTCCATCTGTACAGAATGCGGTTTCATGTCCGCCGACGGCGCTCGCTTCTGTCCGCATGATTCTACCGAACTGGAGTCGCTTTCTGATGACCCTCTGGTAGGCACCATAGTAGCAGATAGATACCTGGTCTTATCTGCTCTGGGAAGGGGTGGCATGAGCGTCGTCTATAAAGCTCGTCATCAGTATATGCATCGCAATGTCGCACTCAAGATGATCCGGGCCGAATTGGAAGAGGATTCTTTTTTACTCAGACGGCTGGAGGTAGAATCGAAAGCGGTAAGCTCCCTCAAGCATCCCAATATCGTCCCGGTCTATGACTTCGGGAAGCTTGATGACGGCACTCATTTTCTTGTTATGGAGTATTTGACCGGATGTGATTTGAAAGATCATATCGACGCCAACGCTCCTATGAACTATCAAGAAGTGCTGCCCTTATTCAAGGATATTTGTGATGCCCTTGCCCATGCTCACCGCAACGGTGTCATCCATAGAGACATAAAACCTTCGAACATAATAGTGACGCGCTCAGAAGATGAGAAAAAAATCGTTCCTATAGTGGTCGATTTCGGCATAGCCAGAATGGTGAATCTAGAAGGGGAGGACCTCCATAGACTGACGGCCACTGGTCAGGTTTTCGGAAGTCCTTTCTATATGAGTCCGGAGCAGTGCAGGGCGACAAAACCAGACGCCAGGTCCGATATCTATGCTCTTGGTTGTGTTATCTATCAAGCGCTCACGGCAGAGATGCCGATCAAAGGTAACACTCCATTCGATACCATGGTCAAGCATATTCAAGAAAAACCCAGACCGTTCGCTTCGATACCTGATTTGGATCAGGCGGCAGAGCCGATTCCGACCAGGGTAGAGCTTTGTGTCTTCAAGGCGCTGGAAAAGGATCCTGCCAAAAGATTTCAGAGCATGGAAGAATTTTCTAGAGCCATTGATGGCTGTCTTGCATTCTCTAAGGCTTTGACCAGGGGGGCGGAGTTTCCGCCGGCAGGAGAGGTGTCCGCCCCTACCTCGAATGGTAGCAAATATGGTGCATTCGCAATTCTTGCTCTTCTGGTTTCGGTGGTCGTGGTCATGGGCTTCCAGCAATTTGGAAGCAGACTTTTATCTGTTGGTTCCTCTACTTCAGAGTCTCCGAAGGAAACACCGGTAGCTGCTCCTGTTCTTCCATCAACTCCTGCATCAAGTCCAGTTGTTCCAGTTGTTCCGGTTGCGGCGCCCTTCGCTCTTCCGGATAGCACACCTTCTGCAACTCCTTCTGTAACTCCTTCTGCAACAACTCCAGAGCAGCCCGAAGATGAAAAGAAAAAGGAATCCGAAGAAAAAACTGCAGCCACTGTTCCTGTTCCTTCAGCCGCCCCTGCCCCGGTTAAGATCGCCTTTTCTGTTTTCGACCCCAGTGAGTTTCGAAAGTATCCCGGATGGCAATATAATGCCTCTGCCTACGGGCACCATCAGGCTCTTGTCGGACTTGAAGTGCGCAGAAACAACAGTGGATTTGCCGGTATCTCTTATACTTTCAATTTCTCTTTTGATGGCAATGGGCTGGATGGTGTCTCGAAGAGCGCCACCGAAGCGCTTCGCCGCCAATCTTATGCTTCAGATCATGTTGATGTGGGCCTGGTTAAATCCAGAATGATTCAGTACGGAAAAGACCGAAGTGAAGTGGTAAAGCTGGATGTGCTCGAATTCAAAAGAACGCTGCATGGAGAAAATCCTCGCACCTGTGTGATCTATTACCGCACTCAAAATGGAGTGGAAGCACTGCAATTGATACCGATATCGGACTCCAATCGGCGCACGGAAGATCTTGCGGTCGCTCTTGCTTATCGAAGTTTCCGGGCTCAGCCTTGAGCTTTTGTTTCAGCCCGATTTCTTCTTTCTGAAAAAGCAGAACCAGAAGGTGACCGCCATGAGCGCCAGAGAGAAAAGGGCCCAGGAGAGGCTCCAGAAAACCGCTGGCAGAAAGTAGTCGCGCTGCATCACCGTGGCATCCGAGAAAGTTCCTATCGGAATAATTGAGGCTCCCATGACCAGGGCGATTGATCTGAGGCTGTCCATGGCTGTATGTACAGCTAGAAAAAGGAGCACAAAGTTCGCTTTCTTTTCGTCCAGTTTCAATCCGGCCATTATCGTAAGAAAAGCCAGTAGACCAGCCCAGATCATGCTCATGATAATGGGCAGCGCCATGGTAGAGAACAAGCCTGCTCCCATGAAAACCAACGCTCCCAGGATGGTGAATATGCCGATTGCCACCAGGGTAGGTCGGGCCAGGTGCTTGTACTGACCTAAAAAGACGAGAGCCGCTCCTACTATCGCTGTCCCCAGATAACCGGCCTGGACATGAATAAAAGGAATGCCGCCATGACAGAAGGTGAGTCCGCCGTGACCCTGACCGTCGGCGACTATGGTCATGCCACTGACACTGCCTCCGGTGAGGATAGTCATAACGGCATGGCTCATTTCGTGCACCATGGTTGCAAATTGAGTTAACGGAGTGAATATCAGTTCGGAGAAAGGAAGTTTAGAGAGAATCACAGTGACTATGAGGATGGTCCAGAACATTTTGTGATTCGATTCGCGCTTCGGTGCTTCGGATATCGATGGCTTGTCGTTCTCCGGTTCGAGTTCCGCTTCAAGCTCGGCAAGTCTGTCCCTGGCCGAGCTTGAGAGATGAGAAGGCAGTTGTGAATTTACTTCGTCACCGATTTTGAGTTTTATCCCTTCTTCAATCAGCTTTTCCTTATCGTCGCTTCTGCCGTTCTTCTTTTTCATTACTCAAAATATGGTTACGCGGGGGGATTAACTTGAGGTTCAAGAGGAATAACATATAACAGTCGAGAGTTTCCTCAGTGTCTTACTTTATTTTATGCCAGCATCGAAAAGACAGCCGCATATCCAATTGCAAGGTGCTTATTTCGACAAGAAGGCCGACATGTTTCTCCGTCCTATCCCAGAGTTTATTCAAGAGAAGACCAGGGAGATCGTAACGATGTCAGGAGTCGGTCCGGGTTCGGTAGTGCTGGATGTGGGCTCCGGAGTCGGTGTTCTGATCGGTCACTTTCTAGAGGCCGGCGTTCGAGCTGCCGATATCGTAGGCTGTGACCTTAGCACCGAGATGCTTTCCCGCGCCCGTGCCAACTATCCGGATGTGGTTTTCTGGCAGGGCGATGCGGCTGATATTGCTTCGGCTATCGGAAAGGACCTACCCTCCCATATTCATGCTTTTGACAGAGTTTTCTTCAATGCATGTTTCGGAAACATGTTTGATCAAAAACTGGCTCTAGCCAGTGCGCTTTCGGTTTTGAAGGTTGGTGGACAGGTTGTTCTCAGCCATCCTCTGGGAGCCAGATTTGTTGATGCTCTTCGCAAGAGTGATCCCGATATAGTTCCCCACCGCCTTCCCGATGGCAAAGTGCTGGACGATTGGTCTAAGGACCTGGATTTCGGGATCGCTAGCTGTGTGGACCAGGAAGATTTTTATTATGTTGCTCTGACAAGGAAAAAATAGGAAGGCAAATGACCAGAGAAGAGGAAAAAAAACCAAATCCCCTTGCCATCGGCTCTACCAACCAGGATGCCGACAGCGATCAGCTGAAAGCTCAGGTGATGAGCAATCGCCAGGCTCTATTGAGTCAGCTTTCGGCTAATCAGCCCGGTGTGCGTCCTGAAGACGAATCAGAATTTGAATCTGAGCCCGAGCCGACTCCGGCTCCCGAATCGGTTGTTCCGACTCCGACTCCGAGCCCACCTCCAGCTCCGGCTCCTATAGATTCTCCGCCTCCTGCGCCAGTCGCTGAGTCGACCATGGGTCGTGTGGTGGAAGTCATTTTCGACACTCTGCAGAGCAACTGTGTCGATGCAAATCGAGCTCTGGCAGGAAGCGAAGCCCAGTTGAATTGTCAGAGACCGGCAGGAATACAGATGAGAACCAGTCCCCAGACAGGGGCATCTGTTCAGGCGATGCGCGGCAATGTATCGTTGCCGAATTATTCTCTCGTTGTAGATTGCACCGACGAAAGAATTCTCGTATTTATCATCCCCAGTGAATTTTTGCTTGGTTTCGATCCTGAGTCGGAGCTCTTTACGCCCCACCTGGTGCTTCGACAGCTCCACAGGGAAGGTCAGTCGGCATGGTTCATGGACAACACCCCGGTGGGCAATGTGATGCTCCCGGAGATAGCCCGGCAACTGCTGAGAAACCTGATCGCCGTTGCCCGGGGCGAGGCAAATCCGAAACAGCCTTTTGCATTTGGAAAACCCGCACCCATTGCGGGCCCTGCCCCTGCAGCGGTTGCACCGCAAAACACCCGCGCCTGTGCCACCGGGTATGGCCGGTGCGCAGGCGCCAGCACCAGCACCAGCACCAGCACCCATTGCGGCCCCTGCGCCGGCTCCGGTTGCAGCCGGCGCTTCCAGCTATTCTCAGAGTCTGAGTCGTTCTCAGACGGTTAAACAGTTGATGGTAGGTGCACTCGATGAACCCCGCCGAGAGCCGATGCCTTTTTATGTAGCTCCGGCCCCGGAAGCCCCCAGCCCAGAGCCTCCCTCCAATGGCGGCGCAACATCCGCTCCTGCTCCTGCTCCTGCTCCTGCCCCGATGCCTCCACAGACCCAGGCACTGCCCCAGGCCCAGGCAGCTCCCCAGGCACCACCTGCCGAGAGGCGTCGAGCCGACATCCGAGAGACCAATGAGTTTGCAATGCTTTCGGAACTTATCTCTAAAGATAAGTCTGCCCCTTCGCCTCAGATTTCGCCGGTTAGAAGTGCTTCTCAATCTGACGAGATGTGGCAGCGTCCAGAATCTGCAGCTCCACCCGCTGCTCCAATTCCTCCTGGTCGAGCCAGGCCTTCTTCTCCCGCTCCGATGCCAGCGCCCGCTCCGGCTCCGGTCTCGCCTCCACCGCCGGCGCCCGCAGAGTCAGGCTCTGGAAACTTCCGTGTTCCGAGCGACCTCTTCGAGAGCCAGGATTCGGTGCCTCAGATAGAACCTGCGGTTTCCGCTCAGAACGCTTTTCCTGTACCGCCCGGTCATATGGTGCCTCCCGAATCTTTGCCTGTGACTGCTCCTGCGCCTGAGCCCGCTCCGGAACCACCCCCCGCTCCTCTGGATGCACCTTCTTCCGAGGTCAGTGGTGTGCAAGCTATTCCGGAGATTCCATTCTCTATGCCCATCCCGACTCCTGCTCCGGTGCCGGCATCTGAGCCGGAAACGGCAGAGTCTGCTCCGGAAAGTGCCGCAATGTCGGGTCCTTCTGAAGCGGCTGCGCCTTCCATTCAGCCGGTCGAGCCGTCACTTTCTAGAATGGATGCGCCTCTAGAAGAGAAAAGCGAGGGATTGCTCTCTAAGGTAATTGCCGAATCTGCCGGTGAAGCAGAAGAAGCGCCCGCACCGTCATTCAAGTCGCTCAAGTCGCTTATTTCTGCCGGTGACGAGGAGGAATCTGCGCCTCCGAAAGCGGAGTTGCCTCCTCCTGTCGGAATAGAGGCGCCATCCAGTTCTTTGCAAGCCCTGCTCAGTGATAGCGAAGAAGACGAAGCATTGCCGCCACCGCCAGCCCCGGCACAATCTGTCGAAGAATCGCCTGCTGCTCCTGTATCTTCTGTTCCAAAGGCGGCCTCTGCCGAAGCTGCCGGTGATCTCGGGAAACTGGTAACTGATACGGAGAAACAGTTATTCGAAGGCTGTGATCAGCTTATGAATAATCTTGAAAGAGCGCTTGCCACCCTGAAATCCGCCGGCGTAGAGGCCATGCAGGATGACAATATCGAGCAGGTAACAGAGATTATGAATCACACCAAGCGATTGAAGACGCTGAGAGATAGGCTCGCTGCTCTAAAGGTTGAAATAGACTGAGCGGAGCTTCTTTTATCGAGTGGCAATTCTATAAAATGGCGGAGAGGGTGGGATTCGAACCCACGGAACAGGTTTAAGCCCATTCAACTTCTTAGCAGGAAGCCGCTTTCGACCACTCAGCCACCTCTCCAAGATTTATTTCCTATATATGATACCAGGACTTAGAAGGCCTAAAACCAAATAATAGAACAATTTACAAAATGCCGAGGACGACCAGTTTGATCCAGTAATAGGCTATCGGACCGGCAAAGAGTAAACTGTCACCCCGATCGAGAAAGCCGCCATGACCGGGAATAGAATCCCCCGAGTCTTTCATGCCTGCGTCTCGTTTCATCAACGATTCACAGAGGTCTCCCAGTTGCGCTGCGATCGAGACCACCAGGCCAAGTAGCGGTGCATGAATCAATTTGAACTGAAAAGGATGACAGGAGAAGACATAGTTGTCAGCCAGGTAGACCACGATAGTGGCGATGATAATAGAGCTAAGCAAGCCCCCCAGGGCGCCTTCGACGGTTTTCTTGGGTGAGACCTCCGGATAGAGCAGGTGTTTGCCGAAGTTCTTGCCAGCATAGTAGGCGAAGACGTCGGTGCCGAAAATGATGAAAAAACAGACCCACAGATAGGCGAGTCCTGGCTGTTGTAGAGGATTTGTGATCGCCTCCATTCCGGGAAGACCCAGGTCTCTTAATAGAACCAGATGGCAGGGCATCCAGCCGACATAGATGAAGCCCATTATTGTCGAGGCGATATCAGCTATGGTGGCAGGCGGCTTTTCGCTTCTGAGCAAGAGGCGAACGAAAGAGATACAGATGCCAACTGTAAAAAGAATAGACAGGTGACTGAGGGCGAAGTCGGCAGGAAGATCCAGTTCAGGGATATTAGGCAGGGCCGTAAGGATGAAAAAGGCAATGATCATGCCCCGGACTATATTGGCGGAAGGTTTATAGCCTTTTGCTCTCGCCATGGCGACGAACTCGTTTCCACCCAGCATGCAGGCATAGCCAAGCACTAGCGGAAAGACGAGTCCGCCTATCATGATGCTTCCGATGGCAGTAAGGAATAGAATCCAGCCGAATAGTACTCTCATCAATCTTTTGGGGACATTACCTTTGCTGCGACGATTGCAGTCAGAGGAATAGTAAACACCAGACCAAGGCTACCACTCAATGCAGATGCGACTTCGGTGGCGAATAGATCAAGGTTAAGAAGCTTAATGGAAGGCATCTGAGTTGCCAGGAGAAGAAGGGGGAGGGCTCCGCCAGTATAGGCCAAGATAAGGGTATTCGTCATGGTTCCCATTATGTCTCTGCCCACATTCATACCGGAGTTGTAGAGTTCCTTCATCGTCATCTTTGCATCTGCTTTCGATATCTCAGCAACTGCCGAAGCTATAGAGATGCCCACGTCCATGATAACGCCGAGCGCTCCTATCAACATGCCTGCGGCTAAAAGACCACTGTAGAAGGGCGGCTTCTGAACCAGTACCGAGCCCCGCAAAATCTGGGCTTCTTCGCTGGACAATCCGGTGAGTGGCGCATACCAGATCACGAGCTGGGCTGCGATGCCCGCCACTATGACTCCACCGACAGTGCCCATTATCGCCGCCAGGGATTTCTTCGTGAAACCGCCTATTAAAAGGATACTGGTGGCGGTGGCAGCCAGACAGATGAAGACCGAGATCATAAGTGGGTTGAAACCTTGCAGGCTCAGTGGTAACAGCACACATGCCACCAGCAACACGGTTATTAATAGAGCTAACAGAGATTTGAATCCCTGCTTGCCGCCGAATGCTAAAAAGGCTAAAAGAAATGCGCCCAGAAGCCAGGCAAGAACAGGAGTGCGGTTGTAGTCCGCAATATTTATCTCTATGGTGCCGTCAGGCTTTTGATCGAGCGCGACTATCACCTCTTGTCCCGGTTTGACATCGACGTTGTATGCCGGATTGTCGGTCAATTCGTTGTCTATCGTGAACTCTTTGCCGCTCAAAACCCCTTCGGTAATTCTCAATTTGACGGTCTGGATGTTGGATACCATGCCGGTGCTTCCCAAGAGCTCTTTGTTAACTCTGGGTTTTGTCACTTCCAGTACTTTGCCTACCACGAGCTGCTCTTCAAGACCGGAGCCTGCGAAAATGGTGGTATCAACTTTGGTGCTCGTGACCGGTTTGCTTTCTGTTTGTGCCGTTACCCCTTGGGCGAAGGGCACGAGGAAACAG
Organism: Candidatus Obscuribacterales bacterium; assembly: GCA_020634035.1. Taxonomy (GTDB): domain Bacteria; phylum Cyanobacteriota; class Vampirovibrionia; order Obscuribacterales; family Obscuribacteraceae; genus RI-106. The sequence continues at coordinate 117,642 of JACKCM010000002.1, forward strand.
AAGGCAAGAATGATGACCGCCAGAAGATTTTGAGCGATTCGTCTATGGCTTCTCATCGTTGTCTTCGAAAGAGTTGCTCTGGTTCTCGGATCTACCGAAATCGAGGCTTAATTGATTCGCGGGCGGGTTTTTGCCCAGATGCTGATAGGCAAGCGCTGTGGCGATTCGACCTCGCGGTGTGCGTTGTAGAAAGCCTGCCTGGATCAAAAATGGTTCGTAGACGTCTTCGATGGTCTCGCTGTCTTCTCCAATAGTGGCAGCAATGGTATCAAGACCTACCGGTCCGCCGTCGTAATTGTTGATTACGACATGGAGCAGCTTCCTGTCCGTACTATCGAGACCAGACTGATCGACTTGATAAGACTGCAGCGCTTCCACTGCTATCTCTCGGTCAATCTCTTTTTTGCCTTTGTACTGGGCGAAATCTCTAACCAGTCTGACCAATCGGTTGGCGATTCTCGGGGTGCCGCGCGACCGCGAAGCTATCTGCACTACAGCGGTCTGCTCTATGGTAAGACCGAGTATGCCTCCGGTTCGCTCGACGATTTTGGCAAGCTCCTCTTCGTTGTAGAAATCGAGACGGCAAGAGAATCCGAATCGATCTCTCAGCGCTTTCGAAATTGAGCCGGCTTTGGTAGTAGCCCCAATCAAAGTGAATTTCGGCAGCGGCAGTCTCATCGTTCTGGTGGCATGACCTTTGCCCGAGGTCAGGTCGATCATGAAATCTTCTATCGCCGGATAGAGAAGCTCTTCGGCGACTTTGTTCAGTCGGTGGATCTCATCGATAAACAGCACATCTCCGGCTTCGAGCTGATGCACCAGACCGACGATATCTCTCGGTCTCTCCAGGCTGGGACCGGATGTCATGTGAATCTTGGCGCCCATTTCAGAGGCAATCACCTGGGCCAGGGTCGTCTTTCCGAGACCGGGAGGACCGTAGAGCAGAACATGATCGATGGGCTCTTTTCGCTCGAGCGCCGCCGATATCGACATTGTCAGCATCATTTTCAAATGAGACTGGCCGATATACTCTTTCAGATGCTGCGGGCGCAGCTTCTGATCTGACTTGCGGTCCGAGTTGGTCTCATTTGAAGACATGACTGAGTGGCGTTCGCGGTCTTGCACTTTGCCTTTACCCGAAGTTTGAGATCCGGAGATTGCACCGTTAGTGGTGGTGGCTGGCTGGTAGACAGAGCCTTCCGGTAGCTGATATCCATTATTCTTGATTATAGTCATTGAGCTAATTATGACAAAGAAGCGCGGCTCTATGAAGGGCGACCTTGCCTAATGAGAAAGAAATCAATTAAAAAAGACCGACGGAGATATGGTATCGATATGCTCGGGGCGCAGTATTGCTAATACTGGCGTGAACTTTCCCAGGCCCAGGCTGTCTCGATGATTCTCTCGAGATCATACTTCGGCTCCCAGCCCAGAATCTCTTTGGCTCTTGTGTAATCTGCCACCAGTTTGGCAGGGTCTCCGGCTCTTCTTTCTGTCACTTTTCGTTTTATAGAGCGACCCGAAACTTTTTCACAGGTTTTGATCACCTCTTCCACTGATGCGCCTTTTGAAGTGCCCAGGTTGATAGCATCGAAGGTACTCTCGCCTTCTTTCAGCGAAAGGAGCTTGTCCAGAGCCAGGCAATGGGCTTCGGCCAGATCGTAGACATGGACATAGTCTCTGATGCAGGTACCGTCTTCTGTGTCGTAGTCATTGCCGTAGATTGAGATCGCTTCTCTTCTGCCGAGAGCTGCCTGGAGAACAAGAGGAATCAAGTGAGTTTCCGGGTCGTGGCTTTCGCCTATGGCGCCTTCATCGTCGGCTCCTGCCGCATTGAAATAGCGCAACGAGACATAGGACCAACCGGAAGCCAGATGCAGCCCATGAAGAGCCTTCTCGATCATCAGTTTGGTTGTCCCATAAACATTGATGGGGTTCTGGGGATGATTTTCGTCGATCGGTACATATTGCGGATTGCCATAGGTCGTACAACTGGAGGAGAAAATCACCTTGTTCACGCCATATTTAGCTAGAAGCTTAAAAAGAATCAAGCTGCCTGTCACATTGTTGTCGAAATACTTGAATGGCTTCTCTTGAGATTCACCTACATAGGCGTTGGCGGCAAAGTGAACCACAGCAACCGGCTTCTCTCTGGCAAGCACCGGATCGAGAGCTGCTTCGTTATCCATGGCCAGGTTGTGGAAAGTGACTCTTTCGCTATCAGGAACCGCCTGATTATGCCCTTCTCTCAGATCGTCCACCGCACAAATCTTCACTGTCGGATAACGATCCAGCGCCTTTTTCACGAAATGGCTGCCGATATAGCCGGCTGCCCCGGTGACTAGAATCTTCAATCTGATGGCCTTCCGGTGGATTTCTGGGGTCTAAGTCGATTAAGATAACCGATTTATTCGACTCTAACTTTGCCTGCCTTGGGTTTTATGATGAAAAGTTAGAAGTATATTTATATATAGTAGATATAAGTACTGTCGGATGGGGCCAATGAGAGGCTAAGTTTGAACGGCACTGACGGAAACAAAAACAGCCAGACAAAATCGACTCCGATAGCGGATGCGGCACACGCTCATGTGCCTTCCGGTCGAGAATTCATCTCCTGGCTCACAATCGGCGCTCTGGGGGCGCTGATGCTATTCCTCGCCCTTACATCAGGACAGCTCTTCAACCGCGGAATCAAGGCGGGTGACATCGCCGAGCGGCATATCGTGGCGCCCCAGGCTGCCTATGTGATTGATCCGGTTGCCACCAAGGAAGTGATGGAGAATGCCAGGCAACTGGTAATCCCGGTTTTTCAGGTGGATCGTTCTCGGGACCAGAACACTATTTTTAAGGTGGACGAGAGCATGGGTCGGATTAAGGTGCTTCAGTCCCGAGGAATCGTTCCTGAGATGGTGCCGGGAATTCAGCTCAATCTCTCCGCCGATGAAGATTTTTATCTTCTCAATTGCTCCAGAGTGGCATTCGACGCCATCTTCGATTTTGGTCAAACCGAAGGCAAGAGTAATCTTGCCAATTTGGAACAGTCTATCCACGGCAAAGTAGAGGCCGCGGCCAGGCAGAAGGTCTATGGACCCCGGGGCAAGCGTACTAAAGTCCGCCAGATCGCATTTGAAAAGACAATCGATTCTATAAAGACTATTTTTCTGACCGGTAGAAAGACCCTCACCGATGTTGTTCAGGTAGAAGATCTGGTCAGCCGTAGTGAGGCTCTGATCGCCCTCAGCGTTCGACCGGACTATATGTCGGATTACTCCTCTACCATGCTCAGAACCACAAGGAGAATCTGCAATCGTTTCGAGCGTTTTCCCGTCAGTGACAAGGATGTATGGGCTGACACCGTCTTCGAATTTCTGCCGGATGACTGGGATCCTACTCTCAGAAGAAGTTCCGCCATATTAGTATCCAACGCCCTGGAGCCGAATCTGGTCATCGACCCGGTGGCCACAAAGAAAAAGGCGGATCAGACTCTCAAGGAAGTGAACGCAGTTACCAAAAAGTATGAAGAAGGAGAGATGATCGTCTCGAAAGGCACGATTATTACCCAGGAGATTGCCCAGACTCTGCAAGCTCTGGGAATATCTAGAATCAGCTCTGTACCTTTTTTGATGGTCCTCGGTTTTACGGTAATTGCCGCAGTGGCATTTGCTGCCATCTTCATCTATAACTTCGAGCCCAAACACTTCTTCTCAGGTATGTCCCTGGGTCTGATTTATACTGTGGTGATTGTTGCTTGTGCCAGTGCCAGTTTGCTGGGTAGGACTTATCCTCAGTTCGTTCCCATGGCAGGCGCGGCTCTCTGTCTGACGATATTCTTCGGACGCAGAGTGGCTGCGGCTGTAATAATTCCTGTGTTGGTCTTGATCGCTGTAAACAGGTTGGTGGAAGGCACTCATCTACTGGCTATTTCTATAGCAGCACTTTCTGCTATCTTCGGCTACTCTAGAGATCGCAAGTCTTTGATGTTTACCGGACTGGTCATCGGTGTTGCCCAGGCTCTGGGCTTTCTGGTCGGTTACGGTATTGTTAAAGCCCTGCCGTTTTTAAGTCTGGCTTCCACACCATGGATGGTTCTGGCACCGCATATGGCATTGCCCTCCTTCTCGAATCTTGGTCAGGTCCTTGCTATGGAGTTTGCCGGTGGGCTGGCTTCCGCCATCATCGCCATAGGATGTCTGCCTTTTCTCGAGAACATTTTCGGTCTGGTTACACCTTATAGATTGGCCGAGATGGCCGAAGCCGATCAGCCGCTTTTACAGCAGCTGGAGGAGAAAGCGCCGGGTACCTATCAGCACAGTCTTGCTGTGGCCAACCTTGCCGAAGCTGCCGCTAAAGCGATAAAGGTCGATGTGAAGCTGGTCCGTGCCGGCGCGCTTTATCATGATGTCGGTAAGATGGTCCGACCGAAATTCTTCATCGAAAACCAGCTCGGTGCCAAGAACCCGCATGACATGATGTCTCCTGAAGACAGTCGCAATCGCGTTCTAGCCCACGTCACCGACGGGCTTGAATTAGCCAGAAAGTACTCGCTGCCCAAGGCTATTGCTGATTTTATTCCGATGCACCAGGGCACCACCCTGATGGCCTACTTCTATCACAAAGCCTGTGAACGGGATGGCAAGGACAATGTCGATCCCGGGTTCTACAGATATCCAGGTCCCAAACCGAACTCTAAAGAGACCGCCATAGTCATGCTTGCCGATGCCGCCGAGGCTGTCACTCATAGTATGAGAGATCCGACCGAAGAAGAGGTAGAGCAAGCTATCGACAAGATCTTTCAACTGCGCTGGGCTGATGAACAGTTCAGCGATGCCAATCTTTCTTATGACGAGCTTCAGCGGGTCAAGCTGGCCTTTGTTCGAGTCTGGAGAACCCTTCATCATGAGCGTCTTAAATATCCTTCTACCGATACCGGCAAAATGGATGTGGACGATGATTCCGAGAACGATGGTGATGGCGATAACAAAAACAAAGAAGCGAAAGTGGATGCCACCGTTGCCGGTGACGAACCCTGTTGTGTGCCTATAGTTCTAGAAGAGGAAAAAGTCGAAGAGAATGTCGGCTCGGATAGTGAGTCCGAGTCCGAGTCCCATTCTGAGTCAGAATCAGATACTGCCTGGTCTGCCCGGGGTGAGAGCTGTTCTTAAGCAGGATATTCCTTCTCTTTCAATCTGGTTCGATCGAACACCCCGGTCATATACAGGGTGTACTCAATATCGTTTTTAGAGCGATGACAGAATTCCAGGGCGATTATTGCCTTTTCGTAGCTGACCAGATTGAGTTCGCGTAGTTCGACCAAACGGAGGCATGAAAAAAGTAGATTGTCGTCCAGAATGTTGTTCTCTCTCATCATCGAAACAACCTGTTTGACCTGGTTGTAGTTAACCGAGAGACATTCTTGAATATCGACGGTGATATCTTCGTTATTGAGTATCCCGCTTGCCTTGAGAAGATCGATAAAAGGAACGGCTTGATTGGGCACCATCCGGTAGGCGCTCGCTTCGGCCACGGCCTGCACGGCAGAGACGCCTTTGAGAATCACTGTGGTCAGGGCGTTGACCGCCTGTTCCTTTTCGAGGGTGCCTCGGTCCATCATCTCTTGAATCTCCACCGCTCGCTCAATCATCTCTGGTTTGAGATTGCTCTTGGCCAGCAATGCACTACCGATGGTGGTGCTGCCACCGATTGAATCAATTAGCAATTCGCTTATCTGGGCATCGGTGCAGATGTTGCAGAGAGAGAAGAGCTCTCCGAGTTTGGGTGTCGACTTGAGAGGTCTTTTGGCATAGCCGCGATTGCTTTCTAACGACAGCAGCTGTTGCTCTCTGGCAAGACCGGCATGAAGAGAGGTTATGCCACTGTTTCTATCGATATGACCGGTACGAATCAGATTCTGGATTGCCAGGGCTCGGTTAATCAGGGGCTGAGAGACTATGCCGCGATGACAGATGATATGACCGAGGGGAAGAGCGGTACTTTCGTTGGTGACCAGGCACTCATCGAGCTGATCCGGGGTGATTATCTCTGCGTTGATCAGGAGCTGACCGAGTTTGTTGGTCTCATTGTCTTCCGGTCGGACTATTTTGGCTTTCACAAAAGCATCGGCTATGTTTCGTTTTTCCGTAAAACAAAGCTTCATGACTTCCACAGCCTTTTCGAAATCCAGAAGGTTGTCGTTGACCATGTATTGCAGGTCCAGGGCGGACTTGAGCTGATTGTCGTTCAAGAAGCCTGCAATCACCAGCACTTTTCCAAGCGGCAGCCCCTGGGCTTCATAGGTGCCGAGGGCCTCTTTGATATATTCGGAGGTCAGGACTTCAGCTGCCAGAAGCAGGTCTCCCAGTCTCACATGCTTTTGAATATCAGACATCCTTGCCCTCTCTCTTTTGAATGAAGCTGATTACGGTCTGACCGTATTTTCTTTGATCTGACAAAGCCAGTCCCGTTCTCTCCATATCCGGGTTGAAGCTGTGAAGGTGTTCCAGTATAAACAGTCCGTCCTTCTTTAGTAAGCGTTTATTATCCACCAGATGAATGCAGGCCTGACCCAGGGGCGATTTGTAAGGAGGATCGGCAAAAATGATATCGAAGTGCTGCGCCGGTAATCTGCCTGCTGCTGCCCGCGCATCATCATTCATCACCTGCGCTTCATAGCCCAGGTGTTCATAGTTCTCTTTGAGGGCAAGGGCCAGTTTTCTGTCCATCTCAATGGCGATCAGGCTGCCGGCCCCCCTGCTCATCGCCTCCATTCCCATGATTCCGGAACCGGCAAAAAGGTCTAGAAAAGAAGCTCCTTTTACCTTTGTGGCCAGTATGTTGAACAAAGCCTGTCTTATTTTTGCCGAGGTCGGTCTGGCCAGATTGCCTTTGGGACTGGGAACGGTTCGACCTCTGTCCCGGCCGCCGGTTATTTTCAGTGTCATCTATTCTGGAGAAATCTCAAGGAGTTATGGAGTTTAGTTAAAGAGCATAGCTCTATATAAATTGTCCCGGTCGGGCCCATGGTAACATGATCAATTCCAGTGGTGATTTATAAACTATGAAACCCCGTAGAGTTGCCCGGGAGCTGGCCGTGATAGTGCTCAGCCAGATGCCCCGGAAGAAAGAAAAGATTGAGAATCTGGAGATCGAGAATCTCCTGACTACATCCATAGAGAGTCTGACCGGACACGCGAAACAGCTTCTCGATGAGTCCGCTTCCGAGCTGTTGAAGGCATCCGGTGAGCTGGATGAATTTGAGCTGGATCATCCTCGCAATGTCAAACGAGTGCATCAGATTCGCAGTGTCAATGTCAGCACCGAATTCCTCAGGGAGCACCTGTCGCGCATCAATACTGCATTGGCTCTGGTCTCCGAAGCGATAGTGATTCCGGAGCTCACCCTCGCTTTTAACGCCGGCATGCAGTCGGAGGTCAGGGATTTTGCGGTGCAGTTGATCTCCACCTATGTAACTAATAAAGCCCTGGTGGAGAAAGTTACCGCATCCATGAAGTCTAATTGGAGGCATGACCGGATGATGAGTCTCGACCGAGAGATTTTGAATCTGGCTGTCACCGAGCTGTTTTTCATGCCGGATATCCCGTTAGCAGTCTGTGTCAACGAGGCGGTTGAACTCTGTCACCGTTTTGCCGATGACAGGGCGGCAAAATTTTTGAACGGAGTCCTTGGAGACCTGGTGGAAGAGGCCGAATATTTCAGGCAGACCGGTGAATTGAAGTCGGTGCCGGATTCTTCTACCGTATCGAAAACATCGGAAGAATCTATATCGTGAGAGGCTTGATATGAGCGATTACGAAGAGAAGCAAGGCGATAAAAAAGGATGGTTCGGCAATACTTTCAGTAAGTTGAAGTCGGCTCTTTCCAAAACCAAGACCGCCATTGTCGGAGACGAAGCGCCGGAAGTTTATTCTAATGAGCCTGTCGCTCCGGCTTCTCCGGAACCAGAAGAGCCATTGCAACCTGATCGGAGCCATGAACCCCAGGACAGAGAGTCTCTGGAGACAGGAGAGTTGCCCCAGATCGAACCGGCGATTTCGATGGCGTCCGGCACTGCCTTACCCTTAGAAGAGATCGTCGAAGAGAAGCCGCAAACCCCGACATTTCGCTTCGAGCCCATATCAGGGACCAGTCGTTCCCAGGCGCTCACCGAAGAGAAGGTAGAAGCTCGCACAGTAGTAGTAGATGACGAGTTTCTCGAAACCCTGGAAGAACGTTTGATCAAAGCCGATCTCGGTCTGGGCAACGCCGAGTCTGTAATCGATCATCTGCGTCGCAATGCTGATTCGAAGAGCTGGACCCAGGATAGAGTGGTGGATTTTCTCAAACAGGAATTTCTTTCGATACTCAAGGCGGCGCCTACTTCGGCTCTCTCCTACGATGCTGACAAGCTGAACATCTATCTTGTGGTCGGTGTGAACGGAACCGGAAAAACCACCAGTATCGGCAAGCTTTGCTGGAGGCTAAAGAAAGAAGGCAAAAAGGTCTTAATGGCCGCAGGCGATACTTTCAGAGCTGCGGCCGAATCTCAGCTCGAGATCTGGTCGAAGCGGGCCGAGGTCGATATCGTCCGACTGGAGGACGGTGCCGATCCTGGAGCGGTCGTATACAAGGCACTCGAGAAAGCCCGGAGCGAAAACTATGATTGTCTGGTTATAGACACCGCCGGTCGTTTGCACAATAAAACCAATTTGATGGCTGAGCTCAAAAAAGTTCGGGGCGTGATAGACAAGCATGGCTCTGACTGCAATCTGGAGTCTCTTCTGGTCATAGATGCTTCAACCGGGCAAAACGGTCTTCAGCAGGCAAGAGTCTTTACCGAGGTCTGTTCTTTGACCGGGGTCGTGCTGACCAAACTGGACGGCAGCGCCAAAGGTGGTATCGTCTTCAGTATCGCCAGAGAACTGGATATCCCTGTTAAGCTGATCGGCCTGGGAGAACAGATAGACGACCTCAAGGATTTCGAGCCCGAGATGTTCGTAGAGGCTCTTCTCTAAAATCCGGTCTAGTCTTGAAGTTTCTATATTTTAGCGAGACATCATGTTTCGGCTTCGTAAAAACCCCTTGATTGTCAAGAGGAATGCTTTACCATTTAAATTGGCAGCCCTGACTTCTATCACTAGCTTGGGATAAAAGCGGAGAAAAGCATTGTTTCATAGACTATTCAATAAAGATTGCCCCGAAAATGAAGCGGGGCATGAACATGCTCCCTGGCATGCCATGGCTGTGGCCTGGCTCGGAGAGATGTTCGATGCCATGGATGCCACTATCTATTTCATAGTGCTCTTTCCGGCATTATCCGAGTTGCTCTCCACCTCGGACGCTACATCGATAGGATGGCATGGCGCCATGATCCTGGCGATGTTCATGGTGGGATGGTCCATAGGCAGCGTGGTCTTCGGGGTGATAGCCGACCGATTCGGCCGGGTCCGGGCACTGGTCTCTAGCATTCTTCTCTATGCTGTTTGCACGGCGTTGTGCGCCTTTGCATCCACCTGGCTGGAGCTGGGCATCTGTCGATTTTTGGTCGGGGTCGGTATCGGCGGCAATATCGGTCTAGCCACCGTGGTGGTTAGCGAGCACTGGCAGGGTCGGGGGCGGCTCTGGACTATCTGTTTGCTTGGCACATCATTTTCGGCCGGTTGTTTTCTGACCGGCGGTTTCAATTCGATACTGGGCGATCTTGGATGGCGATGGCTCTTCTTTGTGGGCATCATCCCGGCACTGCTGACGCTTTATATCCGGCTCACCCTGAAAGAGTCCGCTATGTACGAAGAGGAGGTCGCCGCTTCCTCCACCGCTTCTTCCGGAGCATTTGCCACCATCAAAGAGCTGGTTCTCGAACCAGAGAACCGCAAGAATCTGATCGTCACTTCAACTCTTGCCGGAGCCGCCATCGTCGGCTACTGGGCGGCTATATCGTGGATTCCAGCCTGGATAAACACTCTGACCGGTGATCTCGCCGTAGGAGAACGTAGCGCCGCCATGAACTGGCTCGCTTTTGGAGGACTGGTTTCATCGGTGCTCACCCCGCTTGCGGTGATACGCTTCGGTCGAGGGGGCACCCTCAAACTCGGTTTTGCACTATCGCTTTTGTCTACGATTTTGATGTTCACCACCGTAAGGCATTATAGCGACGTTCTTCTTCTATGGAATTTTGCGGTCGGATTCGCCTGCTATCCGCCTTTTCATATAGCGGGATTGTATTCGGTCGAGGTATTCGCACCAAGGGTGATGGGCACCGCATCTGGTATAACCTGGGGGATGGGACGTCTGGTTGCCGCTCTTGCAGGGCTGTGTTCAGGGCCGTTGATTCTCTTCTTCGGCGGCTCCTATGCATTCGCCGGAGCGACGGTGGCATTCATCGTCTATTCTCTCGGCTTCATCGCTTCGTTCTATGTAACCGAGCCCTACGGCTTCGAAGAGTTCGATGGCGTTCTTGAGGGCGAGATGGAGCTTGAGCCTGTACCGGTTGCCGGTTCTGCTTCGGTCAAGCGGTCTCTTTCTTAATCATCGCGCCGGCATCGAGCTCTCTTACACTATTCTTCTCGGTTTCCCGGGTAGAGGTGGGCAGCTTGTCGCCCAGGTTCTCCAGCTCTCGAACCAGATCTTTCTTGTTTTGTCTGGTGGCAAGCAGGGCTCCACCGAGAGACAGTCCATAGAAAGAGCTCAGCACCATGGCCAGGGTGCCGTAAAAAGCCAGAGTGCTCGGTATGAGGGTCGGTATCGAAAGAAAGATAGTGCCGGTGGCAAAAGCCGCGACAACACCGCTTAGAATTGAGAATCCGGTAGTCAAAAGCAAGGGGTGCCAGAGAAATCCACCGATGTTCAAGCTTGTTTCTGTTCTGTAGCTTTTGTTTTTTCGAATTGCGAAATAGGCGGTGCCGCCTACTATGCAGGAAAGCATTATGGGAACCAGGCTGATGGAACCCCCGAAGCCTGTGACAGCTGCTATGTAAGGCAGGCATAGAAAAATCAGACCGGCTGTCAGACCGCACTGCATGGGCTCGTACACCCGGGCAGCACCGATGGTTTTGTTGAGGTTCTCGACTGCGACACGGCTGGTTTTTGCCCCCAGACCGATACCCAGGCTAGATGTAAGGGCGAAGAGTCCCAGTGAAAGGTAGGTCTCGAATCCAAGCATGAAGGGGCTGGAGACCATATAAACCAGAAGACAGGGCAATGTTGCCACAAGAATCTGGGTGGCAAGCAGGGTGGCATCCCAGGCTTTGCCTCCTTTCCACCTGTCTTTCTGGTAAGTGAAAACGCTGCCGTAGATATAGGCTCCCAGAAATGCGATGGTCCCGGCGAAAGCATAGGAAGCCCAGTCGTTATTGGGCAGGGAGGCAGTGCCGAGCAAGTAGCTGAAGAAACTCACCGACATTATGTAGCTGATCACGCCGCCGGCACAAGCGGCTCCAGCACCGAGCATGGAGAGCATGATACCGAGGGGGGCCGGTAGGTTGCTTTCGGTCTGGCGTTTGCCCTCTACGATCTTGCTGGCTGCAAGCCATTTTTTTTCAGGACTGCTCGGGTCGGAAAGAATTTCCCAGGCTTTCTTTTCCGTCTCACAGTTTTTGCCTGATTCCATAGATACGAGTCCATCCTATTAATTGCCCGTATCTAAGATTTACCCCCGGAGTAGCTCTGGTTCACGCCCGGGGGAGAACTTTTACATGTTCAACACGCTAATATGCTCCAGTGCTTCCGGATTTTCTATGCTGGATTTGTCTCCGGCATCTTCACCAAGATAGGTGCTTCTTATAGTGCGGCGGACTATCTTACCCGAGCGGGTTTTGGGCAGAGCCGGTACAGTGTGGATTTTGTCCGGACGCATGGTTTTGCCCAGTTTGCCTGCCACGAGTTTGCGTAACTCTTCTTTTAGCTCTTCTGATTCGGACTTGCCGGGCAGAAGGGTTATGAAGCAGGCCAGGCTCTCGCCTTTGATATCGTGAGGGACGCCGACCACGGCAGCTTCGGCCACATCAGGGTGTTCTACCAGAGCTGATTCTACTTCGCCGGGACCGACACGCTTGCCTGCTACTTTGATGGTGTCGTCGGAGCGACCGTAGAGGAACCAGGAGCCGTCTTCGTCTACCATGGCCCAGTCGCCGTGGTACCAGACTCCGGGAAACTTCTCGAAATAAGTTTCTATGTAACGCTCCGGTGCTTTGAGAAAGCCTTTCGTCATGGATGGACCGGGTTTCTTGCAGACCAGATGTCCGATCTCTCCTTTGATACTTTTGCCGTCTTCGTTAAAGACATCGATGTCCATGGCCAGTCCTGGACCGCCAAGAGAGCAGGGTTTGAGCGGCATCAAAGGTAGTGGAGTGAGCAGACCGCCCACCACTTCTGTGCCGCCGGAAATGTTTATGACCGGGCATTTGCCGCCGCCTATACGGTTGAAGAACCACATATAGCTGTCTTCATCCCAGGGCTCTCCGGTAGAGCCGAGCAGACGCAGGCTGGAGAAGTCGTGTTTGTCGACCCATTCTTCTCCGGCTGAGCGCAGGGCGCGGATAGCCGTGGGCGAGATGCCCAGGGTGCTGACTTTCTGTTTTTCGACTATCTGCCAGATCCGGTCGGGGGTGGGATAATTCGGGGCTCCTTCGAAGATGACCATGGTGCCTCCCCAGAAGAGAACACCGATCATCTCCCAGGGTCCCATCATCCAACCGATGTCGGTGACCCAGAAAAATACGTCTTCAGGCTGTACATCGAAGCAAAAGCCGAGCTCTTTCGAAATCTGAGCAAGGGCGCCGCCATGGGTATGCACCGTGCCTTTCGGTTTGCCGGTGGTACCTGAGGTATAGAGATACATAGAGGGATGCTCGGCAGGCAGGTCACAGACAGTGTCCACCGACTCTGCTTTTTCGAGCTCTTCGTGGAGCCAGAGGTCGCGTCCTTCTCTCCAGGCTACTTCATTGGCGGTATGTTTAAGAACCACCACATGCTTGACCGAGGCTACCGCATCAGCTGCCTGATCGGCATCTTTTTTGATTTCGACAAGCTTGCCGCGTCGTACGCCACCATCGGCGGTGAAGAGAACTTTCGCTTCGCTGTCTTCCAGTCTGGCTGCCAGAGCCTGGGATCCGAATCCGCTGAAGACAGGTACGGCTACTGCTCCGATTTTGAAACAGGCGAAAAGTACAGCAACCACTTCCGGTACCATCGGCATATAGATTCCGACAGCGTCGCCTTTGCCGACTCCGAGCTTTTTCATTACACCGGCGGTTTTAGAGACCAGCTCACTGAGCTCGCCATAGGTGTATTTCCTCGGCTCGCCTTCTTCGTCTTCGAAAATAAGCGCCGGATGATCTTTGCCGACACTGGTTCTGGCACCCAGGGTTTTGCCTTTTTCCATGTGCCAGTCAAGAATGTTGTCGACTATGTTTAGCTCACCATCTACGAACCACTTGGTCCATTCGAAGCCATCACTACTGTCCATCAGCTTCTTATACTCTCTGGTCCATTTGACCCCCATATATTTGAGGGCTTCTTCCCAGAACCAGTCGGTATCTTCGCAGGAGCGAGCAACAAGCTCTTTCCAGTCTTTCATGCCGTGTGCCTTTAAGAAGTCGGCTGCTCTGCACTCCAGGTATTTGCCCTGGGGTTTCCAGATCACGTTCGCTATGGTCTTGCTCATTACTACCGACCTCTTGGTTTCGGGGCGTGAAAACATATTGACATATTGATGGGTTTCCGGAGCTAGATTTTACTAAGAGCTTGCCCTTTTAACCTTATATATGATCGAAATCTTCGAATTCTCTCTAGAATGCGTACTTGAAAACTCAGTTCAGTCCTGAAATGGCACCGCGAAGCTTTTTCTCTTCTTCGAAGTGTTTTTTCGCTTCTTTATCGAGACCGTTCTTCTTCAGATAGACTGCGTATTCTTTGTGCAGATCCGGTAGAAAGACAGGGTTGACGTTTCTTTCCTGCTCTCTTTCTCGTATCGCCTCTTCATAGGCATCTCTGGCATTGGCAAGCTCGCCTTTCTTGTCATAGATGCGAGCCAGTTCGGTGACGGCGGTGGCATAACGTCTGTTGTTCTTAGCCTTGATCTGTTTTTCCAGAACCATTCTCTCTTTGATCGCAACCTCTGCCTGGTCCAGTTTGTTCGACCGGACCAGGGCTTTGACCAGTAGTTCGAGAAATTCAGATTCGGTCTTCTCTTCGCCTTCGATCAATTTGAGTCCTTTCGAGATAGTGATTGCTTCTCGACAGATTTTGATGCACTGCTCATAGTTTTTCGTGTTCAAATTGAGCGATGCAAGGGAGAAATAGCTGTCGATTCTGCACTGGTTGTTCTCTTTGCCTTTGGCGGAAGAGAGAATTTCAATCGCCTTTCTATAAGAATGCTCCGCTTCGTCGAACTTATCGTCCATTAGAGCCAGTCTTCCTTTGACGAAGTAAGACCGACCGAGCAGTGCCGACTTGGGCTCATCTTTCTCCAGGGCAGGCATATAGCTTTGCAGATAACTCTTCGCTTCCGGTAGATTCATGCCTTCTAAAGATTCCCGGGCGGCTAGATAGAGTTCTTGCGGGCTCTTTTTCTTGAGGGTGGGATTGTCCTTATAATGTATTGGCGAAGCCAGAACCAGGGCTTGTTCTTTAATCGCTTCCGCCTTCTTGCTTTCACCGCGCTCTTCTAAAATGGCTGCTTTGGTAATAAGAATGCGGTGCATAGTATGATCTGGTGCCAGTATCGCTTTGCCGGTATCGAAAGCACTGTTGATGGTATCATATGCGTCTTCCAGCCTTTTCTCTTTTATGGCGATTTCGCTCTCCAGTATCATTCCTTTGACCAGATTGAGGGCGTTCTCTCGGTTCAAATCACCGCCCTTATCAGGTTTCCAGAGAGCCCTGTAGATTTTTAAAGACTCTTCCAGATCGGTCTCGGCTTTGCTCAGGTCACCGGTCTCGAAGTAGACTTCAGAGAGAGCAAGCAGAGTTCTGGCTCTCTCTCCCCGCATTGACCTGCTTGAATTGAGCTCTGCCAGGGCTTCTTCGTAGGCGGAAGCGGCTTTGTTGAATTGCTTTCTGCTTTGCAGCACATAGGCGCGATCATAGCTCTCTCTCCAGCGCTGGAGAGGATCTTTTGGGTCGAGTTGGTCGAGTTGATCACAGCCCTGAAAAAGCAGGGCAAGAAGCAGTGATAGAACAGGAAAGCTTATAGATGTGGCTTTGTTTCTTCTTAGAATCAAATGCAGAATCCGAAAAAATTATCCCAGGGAATTTTGCTGAGGAAGACCTCCAGATCAAGAACGATACAGCCTAGCAGATTGGCTACCATGACCGCGGACCAGACCAGCCTGGGAGGATGTCTCTCCAGAAGCATCAAAACCGTCCCTTCCACCATTATCGAATAGGTGCCGAAAAGAGTCAGTCCCCAGGTGTTGGAGCCGGCGATATAAGGTCCAAGACCGAGAATCAGACCCAGGAAGGAGGCGAAGTTCATGAGCAGAGAGTCGAACATCGACTGAGGCAGGCTGCCCCATTGCATGCGCCAGAGGATGAAACCCTCGACCAGCAATAGCGGAACAAACTGGAAAATGTAGAATCCTAACATCGTTGGGATCAATTCTATCCTTTTTTGACAAGGATCTCCTCGATCATTCCTTTGAAGAATTCATGGATTCTTGTATCTTCGGTGAGCTCCGGGTGGAAAGTGGTAGCAAGCAGGTTCTTCTGGCGAGCCATAAAGATCTCGTTTTCTCCTCGAGATAGAATCTCTACGTCTTCTCCTGCCGAGACTATTCTAGGGGCTCTTATGAAGATCGCCGGATAAGGGAGGGGCTCTCCTTTGATGGCGATATCGGCTTCGAAGCTGGCTTTCTGTGGTCCATAAGCGTTTCTACTCACGGTGATATCCATCAAAGAGAGTGTTTTTTGATTGCTACCTTCCACAGATTTCGCCAGCATTATGGAGCCCATACATGTCCCATAGACAGGCATTCGTTCTTTGAGGGCTTTCTCTTTGATTCTATCTAGCAGTGCGGCGGCAGCATAGTCTGCCAGGCGGTTTATCGTGGTGGACTCGCCGCCTGGAATTATAAGAGCGTCTATGCTTTCCAGCTCTTCTATGTATTTGATTGGTGCCGGCTCCAGGTCGATATTGCTGAGCATCTTTGCGTGCTCAGCCACATCGCCCTGGAGGGCAAGGATTCCTACTTTTATCTTTACCATCCCCGGCTTGCCAGCTCCTCTTCCGGGCTGAGGGAGCGTGCCGACCGGCCGACCATCGGCTCTCCGAGGTTTCTGCTTACTTCGGCAAGAACTTCGGGGTCTTTGTAATAGGTGGTCGCTTTGACAATGGCGGCGGCGCGTTTTTCAGGATCGCCGGATTTGAAAATACCGGAGCCGACAAAGACACCGTCTACACCGAGCTGCATCATCAGGGCCGCATCGGCAGGCGTGGCGATACCGCCGGCGGCGAAGTTGACCACCGGGAGCTTGCCTTCCAGTTTTACTTGTTTAACCAGTTCGAAAGGCGCGCCTATCTCTTTGGCGTAATTCATTACTTCGTCGTCGGACATCGCCACCAACTTTCTTATCTCTCCTAATATAGAACGGGCATGGCGAACCGCTTCTACCACATCACCGGTGCCGGCTTCACCCTTGGTGCGGATCATTGCAGCTCCTTCGCCGACGCGACGCAGGGCTTCACCCAGATTGCGCGCTCCACAGACGAATGGAATGGTGAACTTGGATTTGTCGATGTGATACTGCTCGTCGGCAGGTGTAAGGACTTCGCTTTCGTCAACGCAGTCGACTCCGAGAGATTCGAGGATCTGGGCTTCTACGAAGTGACCGATTCTGGCTTTTGCCATCACCGGAATAGAGACCGCTTCGATGATTTTTGATACCAGTTCCGGATCGCTCATTCGCGCCACACCGCCGTCGGCCCTGATATCTGCCGGTACTCTCTCAAGAGCCATTACCGAGACAGCACCGGCTGCTTCGGCGATTTTTGCCTGCTCAGCATTGACCACATCCATGATCACGCCGCCTTTGAGCATCTGGGGTAGTGCTCTTTTCACTTTCTCTGTGCCAGAGACCTTTTCATTCGAGATCTTCTCTTTCAGTTTTGTAGCCATGGGAACCTTCCTCCTGTGAAATTAGATAGAAATTAGATAAATGTATGACCGCCGCCGGCGAACACCGGTCGGCTTGAGTTGGATCTTCTTGCTTTTACCAGATCGAAATAACTCTCTATGGCCTGCCTCAATCTTTCGATTCCGGCTTTGATAGTCGCTTCGTCGTTCTGGATGAAGCAGAGTCTCAGATAACTTGTGTTCTCTCCCGATAAGAAACAGAGATGACCGGGAGCAAAAGAGACGTTCCTGTCTCTGGCATGGAGCAAGAGCTCTTTTGTTGAATGCCCTTCCGGTAACTGCATCCAGATGAACATACCGCCTTCTGGTTTGCTCCAGGTGATACCTTTATTGGTACCAAAGGCTCGATTCAACTCGGTCAGCATAGTGTCTCTTCTTCTTTTGTAAGTTTCTCTGACCGACTTCAAATGGTCTTCCAGAAGCCCTTTGGCCAGGAATTCCGCCAGAAAGATCTGAGAGAGAGAATTGGTAGAGAGATTGGAGGCACGTTTGGCTAATATGAGTCGACCGAGCACCTCCTGTGGTGCTACCAGCCATCCCAGTCTCAGGGCGGGGCAGAGCGCCTTAGAGAATGTGCCCTGGTGAATGACTATCTTGTCTCCTCCCGGAAGCGCTCTTAATGAGGGCAGTCTCTCCCCTTCGTAGCGCAGATCGCCGACAAAATCATCTTCCAGAATCGGTACTTGATACTGTCCGGCAAGGGCGAGCAAAGCCACTCGTCTTTCGAGCGACATGGTCAGACCGGTAGGATTCTGAAAGTTGGGAATCACATAGATGAGCTTGGGGCGATAGCGCTTCAGATGCGATTCGAGCACATCGAGACGAATTCCCTCGTCGTCCATGGGCGTGGGCAGGCACTCTGCCTGCCGGTTCTTGAAGCTGCAGCCTCCCCAGAGATAGGACGGATCTTCCATGACGACCCGGTCTCCAGGGTCGACAAAGACACTGCTGACTATGTCAATTCCCTGTTGAGAGCCACTTACGATCAAGAGCTCTTCTTGCTGGGCCGGAATTTCGGTCCGTCTCAGATGAAAAAGGACCTGTCTGCGCAGGCTGGGATGCCCTTCGGCCGGGCTGTATTCGAAGAGGCCCCGGGCGCGGTTCTCTTCCATTATTGCGCCTAGAATAGATTCGAAGTCTTCTGTAGGATAGCTATCGAAAGAGGGGATGCCGCCGGCGAAAGAGATTAGATCCGGTTTCCACTCATAGGTCTCGGTTTCGGAGCGAAAGATATCGTATATAGATTGATTGGCCCTAGAGAACTTTCTTGTCCAATCGACAGCTTCTGATTCGGATACTGCAACAGTCGAGCCCGCATTCAAAGGCTTTCTTGCGAAAGAGCCTCTTCCGACGTGGCTTTCAAGATAGCCCAGTCGGGTCAATTCGGCATAGGCACGGGCGGCGGTGGAACGATCGATGGAGAGCAGGGCAGCCAATTCTCGATTGGTGGGTAACTTTCTACCGGCAATAATCTTGCCGCTGTCGATCATGCTCCGGAAGCTTTCGGCAATCTGGGCGTAATAAGGCGTCTGGTTGTCTTCTCTATCTATTGCCGTAGCAAGCAAGGATATCCAGTCCGGCTGGACTTGCGGTTCGTCTTTTGGGGATAAACCAGGCATATGCACTTTCCTCTAGACTACGAAAGAGCATTTTATCGGGATTGGCTGTTATTGTATGCCAGCCAAAAGATTAATTGTCCTTATTGTCTGCTTCGCTATCCACGGGCGCGCTGGTTTCTGATTGCTGGGTCAGTCCATCGGCGTTTACATAGAGAACAATCAGCCATACGATGAAGAGAACGATGGTCCAGAAGAAGAGGAAAATCGCCTGGGGCACTAAAGAAGCGAAAGTGAGGATACTGACCAGAAAGAGCAGGATCCAGATCACCTGTCCGGCCTGGCCTATGCGGCGGGAGACCATGGTTTTTTCGAGTAAGAATTCAGTCAGGTGGTATCCAGCCAATGCATACAATATGTTCGATAGAATGAAAATTCTCCCCAGGGCCTGGTCAAGTATCATCCAGCCTTCCAGCCTCAGAATCGACCTGTTCAATGCGGTGTCATAGAGCGAGCGATAGGAAACATCGACGAAGTGGAGCATAAGATTGAAGAAAGTCTGGACATCGACTGTCAGCGCGATCATCACCAGGAAAAGGCAGAAGATCTTGCGCGGTGCGTCTTTGGCTGGAGCAATTTTGTATAGACAGATCAGGAAATAGGTGAGGGAGAGGCAGGCCGTTAAAAGGGCCAGGCTGTTAATTTGCCAGAGCAGAGGATGGATGGCTGCGAAGCTCATCAATCTCTCGACTGAAAACTGGCTCAGGTCGCCTGCCCGGAAACAATAGATAGTGGCTAGTATCGCGAAACTATGGGCTATTGCCCCGTAGAGACAGGCTTTCTGGACTGCTCTTAAATCCGAGTTCTTTTCGAAACTCTTCTTAGCCATCTTTTCTTATGGTGTCTACGCCGTTCAGATAGGGCACCAGTACCGGAGGCACTTTGACCGAGCCGTCTTCCTGCTGGTTGTTCTCGAGAATGGCTGCCATGGCTCTGCCAATAGCCAGACCGGAGCCGTTGATAGTGTGAACGAAACGGGCTTTGCCACCATCGTTCGGTCGATATTTGATGCCGGCTCTTCTTGCCTGGAACTCTGCGAAGTTGCTGCAGGAGCTTATCTCTCGGTATTTGTCCTGGGCAGGGAACCAGACTTCGAGGTCATAACATTTGCGGGCGCAGAAGCCCAGATCGCCTGCACAGAGAATGACTTTGCGATAGGGCAACTCGAGGGCTTCCAGAATCATCTCAGCGTCTCTGGTCAGCTTCTCGTGCTCGGCTTCAGAACTTTCTGGAGTGGTTATTTTGACCAGCTCCACTTTGTTGAATTGATGCTGACGAATGTAGCCCCGGGTGTCTTTGCCGGCGCTGCCTGCTTCGCGGCGAAAGTTGGGGGTATAGGCGCAGTGGAGAATCGGCAGGTCTTCTTCGTTCAGGGTCTCTTTGCGATAAAGATTGGTGACCGGAACCTCGGCGGTGGGAGTGAGATAGAGTTCATCGTCGGCGCAGCGGTAGAAATCCCCCTCGAATTTGGGGAGCTGACCGGTACCTTCCATGCAATCTCTATTGATCAAAATAGGAGGGAATACTTCGGTATAGCCGTGCTTGCCGTGGAAGTCGAGCATGAAGTTCATGAGAGCCCGCTCTAACTTGGCGCCCCAGTTGTAGAGGACGGTGAATCTTGATTCAGCCACTTTGACACCGCGTTCGAAATCGAAAATATTCAGATCGGCGCCTATCTCGTAATGATGTCTTGGATTCTTTATATCCGGGATTTCGCCCCAGGTAGAGACGACCACGTTCTCGTTTTCGTCTTTGCCGTCCGGGACGCTGTCATCAGGCATATTCGGGATCGCCATCTGAATCTCTTTGAGCTTTTCGTCGAGAACTGTTCTTTGTTTAGACACTTCCTCGTACTCTTCTTTGAGCTTCTTAGATTCGTTCTTCATCGCTTCTTTCTCTTCCGGGCTGAATTTGCCGGTTTTGAAAGATTCGGAGATCTCGTTTCTTCTGCGATTGAGCTCTTCCCAGCGAGCAAGAGCATCGCGATATTCTTCGTCGACTTGAATGAGCTCTTTGATGGAGGTGTTGCCATTTCTTCGCGATATGGCCGCTTCCACTTTATCTTTGTTCTCTCTAACAAATCTGAGGTCAAGCATTGAACTATTTCCTGTCGCCTTGCGTCTTAACTTTTATCACTGTGTCAAAGTGGAGATTATAGCGAAAGCGGACTCAAGTTTTCAGTCTATAGCCCTCTCGGTGACATTCTGTTGCGTCGTCGTTAAGACGTTGAATTTGATCTGGAGGAGTAAGTGTCATGAACGAAGCCTTCTTTGTTGATAAGACCATGCAAACGCCGTTTCGCTCCTGGCGCCAGTCTCTGGGAGCTCTGGGCGAAGATGCTGCCAGCCTGTACCTGGTCGGTCAGGGATGGCGGGTTATCGAGCGAAACTGGAGAAGCTACCGTGCTTGTGAACTCGACATAGTTGCGAAGGATCCTCAAGGGACTGTGGTTTTTGTAGAGGTCAAGACAAGAGCTGCTTTTATAGGGGTTTACGGAACCGAATCGGTGGAGAGTGCACTCGCTTCTGTGGACAGATCCAAACAAAACAAAATCAAGCGGGGTGCTCTGATTTTTTTGTCGAAGACCGGCGAGCCGCAGAGGCACGGGCGAAGATTCGATGTGCTTGTGGTGACAATCAAGCAATGTTCCCTGGCCTATGAAGCAGGCAGTCGCTTCATCAGAGTGCAAGAGAGAGACCTGGATTTACTGCATATAGAGGGCGCTTTCGACTGATACTGTATTTAGTGAGATCTACATCTATGAAGTATCGCTTTGTTCATAACTGCCGGAGTCCGTAGTTCACTGGTGGTAGAATCTTTCTCTATGAGCACCAGCGTCCTCTCTCCCAATACCCGATTGATGCCTGTCACGGCAGCGATCTCGGCCGAGCATCACCTGATGATTGGTGGTTGCGATACGGTCAAGCTGGCGGAGCGCTGGGGCACCCCACTGTGGGTGATGGATTACGAGACCATCAAGACCTCGGCTGAAGCTTTGAAGGCTGGTCTTTCTGTGTACCCGGGTGCCAGGGCTCTTTATGCCGGCAAAGCCTTCATGTGTCTGGCTATCTGCAAGCTGGTCCAGAATCTGGGTCTGGGTCTTGATGTCGTATCGGAAGGGGAGCTCTACACGGCATTGCGGGCAGGATTTCCGAAAGAAGATATCTATTTGCACGGCAACAACAAGTCGTCCGCCGAGCTGATAATGGCGGTAGAGAATGCCGGGGTGACCATTATCGTAGACGGCTTCCAGGAACTGGAGGCGGTTATCGAGATCGCATCTGCCAGGGGCTCACGTGCCAGAATTATGGTCAGGGTAACACCCGGGGTCGAGCCCGATACCCACGAATATATCAAGACCGGGCAGTTCGACAGCAAGTTCGGAATCAGTCTCGATCAGGTTATACCTTTTGTCGAGCGAGTTGCTCAGAGTGAGGAGCATCTGGAATTCCGCGGCATTCATGCCCATATCGGCAGCCAGTCGCTCGCTATGGAGCCTTATTTGAAGCTGGTCGATATCCTGGCTGAAACCGTGGCCGAGATCAAAAACAGGCTTGGCCGGGAGATCGATTTTTTAAATCTGGGTGGCGGCCTTGGCATTGTTTACACCGAAGCGGACCAGCCCATTCCTTTGTTTGACTGGTCCCGGGCCATGGCTGAAAGAGTTCTAGAGGAATTCTCTCGTCTGGGCTTGAAGCAGCCCCAACTTCTGGTGGAACCTGGGCGGTCCGTGGTAGGCACGGCCGGGGTGACGCTCTATCGCGCCGGTCAGGTCAAGAAATTTGAGAGTGGAAAACGAGCCGTGGCTCTCGATGGCGGAATGGCTGATAATCCCCGCCCCGCTACTTATAACGCCCGTTACACCTCGGTCATCGCCAGCAGAATGAACAAGATCGAGGCTGATTCTCCAGTGGATCTGGTCGGCAGATTTTGTGAATCTGGAGATATAATCATTAAAGGTGCAGGGATACCTGCAGAAACCGGCGATTTGATCGCGGTTTTCTCCACCGGCGCCTATAACTACAGCATGTCGTCCAACTACAACCGGACTGGAAAACCGGCATGCGTGCTGGTTAAAGACGGCAAGGCGGAGCTGATTATCGAAAGAGAGTCCCTGGATGACCTGGTCCGACAAGATCGAATTCCCGACTTTCTCATCTCTTGACCCTGGAATCCCTGCTTTCTGACAATCTTCTCGAGCGAGGTCGATGAATTATTTCCAACAGCTCTGGAGCAATGTCAACGGGGAGTTCGATCTCCATGTTCTCTGGTTCTTCATTTCGATGAGTGTCCAGGTCGCGATCATCAGCTATGCGGTGATCTGGGCCTGGAAGAGAATCGTCGGCAGTCAGGCTGAACGCCTGGTGAAAGGGGTGCTTGTCCTGGCATCAATCTGGGGGATGGCTTCTATTCTCCAGTTCGACCTGATTACCTATTTGCTTCAGACTATCTTCCCGGTGGCTGTTCTGGCTCTGGTGATTATCTTTCAGCCTGAGCTAAGAAGAGGTCTGGGCCATCTGGGAAAGGTGAACACTCTGCGTTTTGATTTCTCTCTCACCGGTCTCGAGCAGGTGCAGTTGGAGAGGGACGTTGAGCAGATCATCGTAGCGGTACGCGAATTGTCGCGATCGAAGACCGGAGCGCTTATCGTAATCGAGCCGATGCACGGAGAGAGAGATTATGTCAGTCCGGGCACCACAGTTAATGCCGATATCTCTACCACGCTTTTGCTGACTATATTTTTCGACAAGTCACCGCTCCATGACGGAGCTGTAGTAATCCGCAAGAATAAAGTGGTTGCCGCCGGTGTGATCTTGCCGATGACCGATGACCCTGAATTGAGTTATAGATACGGAACCCGGCATAGAGCCGCCATCGGTCTGTCCGAGACTTATGACGGTCTTTGTATAGTGGTTTCGGAAGAGACCGGTGCGATATCGGCTTCCAGTCGCGGAATGCTTGCTCGCTATCGTGATGCCGAGGATCTGAAAGATCCGATCAAATATCTCTACACCCAGGGAATGGAATCTAAGAACACCGAGCATGCCAATTACTTTCTCAATCTCTTCACGAAGACTCGAAAAGAGACAGACGAGGCTGACGGGTCTGATACTACTAGCGGTGATTCTGCCGATGACGCTGCTGCGCAATCTGGTGAGGAAGAGCCCCGGGGAAAGAGCGAGGCTGACGGTAGAGACCCTGATCCCGTCAGCGTTTAACCTATGAAGAAGCCAGTGCTTCTTCCATCTCTTCAACAACTCTGGTGGCAGCTTCTTTTTTGTTGTCGGCGCCGGTTATCGGGCGGCCTACAACCAGATAGTCGGAGCCGTTCTTAACAGCCTGGGATGGGGTGACGATCCGGGCTTGATCGTCTGTTGATGCCCAGGCAGGACGAATACCCGGGGTGACGATTATGAAATCCGGTCCCAGGGCGGTTCTTATCAGCTGTGCTTCTCTGGCGGATGCGACTACCCCGTCGAGCCCGGCTTGCTTTGTCAGGGTGGCCAGTTTTACCACATGGTCTTCTACCGGGATGCCCACGGATAGCTCGTTTTTGAGAGCGTCTGCGTCCACGCTGGTCAGGACTGTCACCGCTATCAGTATCGGTTTTTCTATCTTGCTTTTGTCTGCTTGATCTCGAACGGCTTCGGCAGCAGCTTTCATCATGGCAAGACCGCCTGAAGCATGGATATTGAGCATAGCTATTTTTTGCGCTGCAATATTGGCTGCAGCTCTAGCTACGGTGTTTGGTATGTCCATGAACTTGCCATCGAAAAAGACTTTGATCTCTTCTTTTTCTATGAGTTCGAAGACTTTCGTGCCGGAATGGGTAAAGAGCTCGAGTCCAACCTTGAACATGCCGGTATGATCCCGCAGCTCATCGATCAATCGTTTAGCCGTCTCGAGGTCTGAGGTGTCCAGGGCGACTATGAGTTTGTCTTTAGCCTTCAGGGATGATTTGAGCATTTTGATTGATTCTCCGTAGATGAAGCAAAACCTGACAAATAAATTGCCAGGTTAAAAGCCGTTTTGCGTGTTGATATTGTTCGGACTAGCCGGTTTTGGCTTCTTTCTTGTCCTGGCGATAACGCTTCATGAAGCGGTCTACCCGACCTTCGGTATCCACAATCTTCTGCTGACCGGTGTAGAACGGGTGGCAGGCGCTGCAGATTTCGACACGGATAGTCGTTGTGGTGGAGCCGAGTTGCACTTCGCTGCCGCAAACGCAGCTGGCAACAACCTCATGGTACTCCGGATGAATTCCTTCTTTCATTTTTCCAAACCAGATGGGTGTTTCTACCGATAAGGAACAGATCATATCAAACAATTACAGGCTATATATTCTCGGGACCCGGTTTGTAAGGTTCTTTAACTTAGGAGGATTTAAGCTGGTTGTCAAAGGGTGGCTGCCGGCCCTCAGTTAATTGGTTGTTTGATCTCGAGTCCATCGAACTGGTTTGCCGATAGTCTCTCCCCTTCTACGCTCAAATAGACCTTGGAATCACCTGCCACCCGGGATACCGTTTTGGACAGTTGGTCCAGCCTGGTCTGAATCGAGGTGGGCCCACCACCGGCTGTGAAGCGCTTGGAGAGATTCAGCTCTATCTTTTCACCATCTTTCTCGATACCCAGAAGAATGGTGCCTCTCGGAATTTCCGAGGATATTCCTTTGCTGCTCTCCTCTTCGTCGGGACCCATTAGCAGTTCACTGACGGCTGCTTCCACCGGGTCGTTTCCAGTCTTGGCACGTGGTACTTCTACCAGCTCCAGCTCTTCACCTTTCTCTTTGACGAACCATACTGTTAAGCCTTTTTTCTTTTTCTCTTTTGAAGTCTGGTGCTCACTCGATGCTGTGTCTGCGTTCTTTGTGACACAGGATACCGTCAAAATTGGGGTGAGGCTTAGTAAAATCGCCATCGTTACAAGCTTCCTGCCTAGCTTGGAGGAATTGCAGTGAAAAGGCATGGGCATCGTCATCGTCATCTTTCCTTTCTTCTATTTAGACTGAGCGACTTTTTGAGCTGGTACCAGAATCAGTTCTCCCTGACCTGATACGCTTTTCTCTTCGACAGCGAATTTAGATAAGCGGAAGGCATGGGTAGTTCTGTCATAACGTCCGAAATCAACAATCGGGTTGATCAACTCTTCAACGAAACTGGCGAATTTTTCAGGCTCGACTATGTAAGGACAATCTACAACGAGATTATCCACCATTATGCGTTGATTCCCTTCTAATACCGGTTTGCCGGTAATAATTATCGGAACACCTGTGTCGGGAGCACCACCCCTGGTTATGAGGTTGCCTTTGATCACCAGTTGATTCTCTTCAATGGTGACATCGGGATCGATTATATCCAGCTGTTGTTCACCCAGACCGGGCAGGTCCAGTTTGAGCCCCCGGAGAGATGAGATTACCTTCTGGCTGGCTAGTGCTCTGGTGACGTCTTTCTGGCTTACATCCCCTTCAACATTGATGGCGAGCGGTGCTTTCATGTAAGAGCCTTGCTCTCGTTTCAGCGAAAACCAGGTAGGCGTTTTTGTATTGAGCTCTACCCTTGAAATAGGCACCCCTTCCAGCTTTGCTTCTGAAAGCAGGATGTCGGCGGACTTGACCTTGCCCGCCAACAAATCGGTGAGGCTATAAGTCTTGATGTGGACTTTTACATCGCCGCCGACCTGTCTTTTGATCACATACTTCATCACCTGGTTGCTAACAACTTCGGTGAGAAAGTTTATGCCGGTGTATCGTTGAAATCCTCTGCTCCACTTGCTGCCGATTGCAAAAGAGGGTTTTACCTCTTCTTTTTTCTCGGCCGTGTCTGCCACTGCAGGTGGTGCTTGTGTCAGTGTGAGCAAGATCGCTGTCGCTGCGATTGCTTTTAATTTAAGCGCGGTTCCCATGGCATAGACCCGATCTTTACTACAGGATGGAAGCTTAGCAAAAAGCATGCGACCTTATCTTAAGTCGATTAAATTGGAATGCCGATACAAGGAGGCTTCTACTTGCCGCCTTTGCCCTTGTCGTCTTTTTGAGAACGCATCTTTTCGGAAAGCGCTTCTTTAAGCAGCTCGTTCTGTCTGAGCAGCGCTTTCAAATGTTCGTTGGCGATGGCCAACTCTGCCTGCAACTCTGCCACAGTCTGTTCGTGGCTTACCCCGGTCACCGGGTCACGACCGGGTACCTTCGGAAGAAGAACATAGCCGTGCTGTACCGCTTTCAAGGCCGCTGCCGTTCTGGTCGGAACCTTGAGCTTGGCGAGAATGCACTCTATGTGCTTCTCGACGGTTCTAAGCTTCATATCCAGCTCTTCGGCTATCTCTTTGTTTCTCAGGTCGAGCCGAATCAAGACTTCGATTTCGCGGTCGGTGAGATTGCTGTTTGGTGCGCTGGCCGATGGCTGTTGCTTGACGAGCTGGGTGATTTTCGGGTCACAGTAGGGCAGACCGCGGGTAACCTGTTCTATAGCCGCAAAGAGTGTCCGGGGACCGGAGCTTTTCAGGCAGAAACCTCTGGCACCGGCTCTCATGAGCTGGTTATGGTATTTGGTGGCGTGATAAGAATCGGTCAGGACCAGAACGTTTGAATTAGGCAGTTCCTGGCTGACACGGCGGCAGACTTCCACACCATTGAGAACATCGAGATCGACATCGAGAATTATAAAATCAGGTCTCAGTTGCCGGATGATCTCGCAGGCGGACATTCCATCGGCGGCTTCAGCTACTATTTCCACCACTTCCGAAACGACTCTTTTTAAGCCGAAGCGAATTAGTTCGTGACGCTCGCACAAAACCGTGCGAGGTCTGAATACCGTAGGGCGCATTGGTGGAAGCGATGGATCCAAAAGTTGTCTCCGGAGTTATCCTCGAATCGAGAATATCTTACTAAATATTTTCACGCACTAATTGTAGCAATGCCTTACTTATCTTCCAGTACTTTCGCATCTTTTGTTTAAATTGGAAAGCAGGGGTGATAAATGATTCAAATCGAGAATGCGGCGAATAATATATGCACCTGTCCGGGGTAAGCGGGGCGTATGCGCTTACATTGCATATCCATAGCTTTGTCGAGCCATTTTAAATTATTTGATATTCTTAAATCTTTACTACTGACAATCCCGGTTTCCGGGTGGATAAATTCTTTGATGGGAAGCGGCAGATCCAACCAGCTCAAATCTTCTACCCTCGGACTTTCTGCTCTGGTATGTGTTCTGCTGTTGAAATTCGACCAGGCCGAGAAGCTCTTGACCAGAGCGATTGAAGCGGCGGATCAATTGCCTTACAACTACGGCTTGCGAGCTTATGTCCGGATTCGACTGGAAGATTATTCAGGCGCAATTGAAGATGCCACCGTCAAAATCACACTCAGACCCGATGATGCTTCATCCTATGCCCTAAGGGCCTGGGCGCGTTATTGCCAGGAGCAGTATGCCGAGGTTGTGGATGATGTGGAAGCGTCCCTTGCCATCGCTCCTGAAAGGAAGACTTTTTATCAGGACAGTCTGAGGCTGATAGATTCCTATCAGAATCTTGGTCGAGACCGTGAAGCGATCGAATTTTGCGAAGAGCTTATTGAACTTTCCAGATTCGATTATTTCAGTCTCGAACTTCTGGTGCGGCAGGCATCGTCTCATATGAACCTGGAAGAGTATGAAGAGAGTCTCAAATCTCTCGACAGGGCCTTTCCCCTGGCCGGTCGGGCTGACAGGGCCGAGTTGCACCGGCTCAAGAGCGATGTGCTTGAATTGATGGGCGAGGTCTCCCTTGCCGAAGAGGAGAAAGCCAGGCACCAGGAGCTTAAATTGTTCCAGGCCAGGTTAACTGAATGGGTGCCCGCCTCGCCGACAAGAAGAATGCTGGCCAACTTCATAGATGGTCTGATTCTGGCAACGGCAGCCAGTCTTTTCCTTGCGGTTGTTTTTCCGCTTGCCACTATGATCTTCAGTTCGAATCAGCTCGGCGGTTATCAGATGGTATCGATTATGGTGCCTTATCTGCTTGCCGTTTTCATCCTTTCGTTCTTAGATTCCTTTTTCGTAATTCTCAGTCCTTCACTACTGTTCGCAGTCTTATGGAGCCTGTTGGTTTCTACAGGACCACCCTGGTATGGGCAGACAGCCTCGGCGGCGGTTCTACTATTTCTATTTCTTTCAGGACAGGCCTACAGTATGTTCTTTGAGACCTCTTCTCTTCAGGCCACCCCGGGTAAGTTTTACCTGGGTCTCAGGGTGACCGACAACGAGGGTGAAATCGTCAGTTTATTCAAGGCGGGTTGGAGGCATCTGCTCAAAGCGATCCCGTCTGTTATGACTGCTTTATTTTCTCTATTCTTATTCTCTATCGTCTTCAGTTCATTACACCTGGTTTTGAAACTGGTCTGTATCTTATTCTCTCTGGCTTTAGCCGGTGTTCTCTGGGCGGCTGCTTTCCGGCCAGGGCTGCACAACCTGTTCACCGGGGCGTCGGTCAGTGATGTGCGGCTCTATGGCGCCCTGTCTAAACAGTTCGGTCTGTTTCGCAGCTAGCTTAAAAGCATTTAATGCTTGCATGGGAAATCTACGAAACCCCGGGGAAATCCCCCAATAGACTCCGACCCCCGGCAATATTACCTTGGATGGTGACCGGTTCGTCGATTTGCGACCGGTAGCGCTGAAAAAGGCGCTGACCAGAAATCCGAGGTTTCTTTAGCCACATGAATAGAACCAGACCAAGTTTTAAACCGATACTAGCCCTGGCGGTGACGACCACAGTCCTGTCGCTCGTCTACCAGCCGCTGCCTGCTTCGGCGACCAAGCTGAATGCCGCTCCGCTGCCCAGGCGGAACGGAGATTCTAATGGCAAAGCTTCCTATGACAGAGGCGAGAAGGATTTCGGAGCGGCAGAAGAGACGGTGGTCCCCACCTCTCGATTCAGAAGACGTCCCGATTACCGGGAACTGGAGAAACAGCAAAAAGAAGAAGATGCCCGCAAAGCGGAAGAGGCGAAAAAGTCCCTCGAAGCTAAGCAGGCTATGACCAGAGAAGCTTATAAAAGGCAGCTTGACCAGATCAAAGAGAAGAAGCAACAAGCAGTTCAGTTGAACAATGACGCTGTCTCTTTCGGTCAGCAGGGCCGCTGGGAAGAGGCAATCGCCGCCCACGAGAAGGCTGTGGAGTATGACTCCGGCAACAAGCAGTTCAGAATCAATCTCTCCGCGGCCCGCACCGCCTATGGTCAGCAGAAGCTCAAAGAGGGCAAGACCCAGGCTGCAGCCAGTCTTTTGAGAAAGGCTCTGGCCGCTGCCCCGGACAACGGCATGGCAGGCAAACTGCTCACCCAGGCGCTGGAGTCCATGGGGATGGACCCGGGGGATGCCGATGTCAGAATTGGACTGGGCGATCAGTTGATCGCCTCTAACGATTATCAGGGTGCTTACATAGAGTACCAACAGGCTCTCAAAATAGATCCCAGCGCCAAGACCTATGTGAAGATGGGCGATATCGAGCTGGTTTATAGAAGAGTCGGTGAAGCTCTGAAGTGGTACGGACAGGCGATAGTCAAAGACCCTGACTATGCCGCAGCCCACCGTCAACTCGGTATGCTCTACCTGGCCCAGAAGGACAACACAAAAGCGGCAGACTCTCTGCGCAGAGCCCTCATTCTTGATGGCGATGATCATGCTGCCGGTCAGGCCCTGGTGGCAATCTGGCGGGAGCAGGTGGCAAAGAATCCGCTGTCGGCTGATTATCATCTCGGGCTCGCCGGAGCCCTGCAACTGAGTGGAGACTTTGTCGGCGCCCGCAGCGAGTACAACAAGCTGGAGGCGATTGATCCACAGAATTCAGGTCTGGTTGCCGGTAGAGAAAGTCTGAAACGGGCCTATCAACATGCCACCGCCGAGAAACATCGCAAAGCGGCCGAGACCCTCTTCGGTCAGGGACTGAAGCGAGAAGCGCTGGCCGAAATCAGTCAGGCTACCATGATGGAGCCACGCAACGCCAAGTATCAATTTCTTCTAGGTGAATGTCTGGAGGCTAACGGTGACTATAAGGGTGCTCACCAGGCCTACCTCACCTGTGTTCTTATCGATCCTGAACACAATCAAGAAGCGGCAGCCCGGATGAAAGAGATGCAGAGCTACAAAGGTCAGGGTCAGCCTGTTTCGATGATGCCTCAGCAGAACATGGCAAGGTCCATGCCCTCGATGCCCACCATGCAGCAGCCGGCCTATCCTCAACAGGGTATGCCGAACATGAGGCAGATGCAGAGCCCCGGTCCGGTGGCAATGAGTCAGAACTCGAGCCCGAATCTACAGGTGAATGCTCCCTTCAACGGTAAGAGCATGTACGAAGGTGCTCCCATGCAGCACCAGACCGCCCCCGTGCAGCAGCCGATTCAGCAGCCGATTCAACAGATTCAGCAGCCAGTTCATATGAATCCGGTGGCAAATACTTTCCGTCAGGTAGCCGATCAGGCCTCTCGAGCGCAAAGTCAAGATCTCAAACCACGTATTTTCCCCGCCGAGAATGCGGATAATCCCATTGCAGACGGAGCCCCGAACCCAGATACTGTTAACAATCAGCCGTTGACCCAGAAATCGGCTGGACAGACAGAAGAAGCGAATGAAACAAACGCTCCCCTCACTGCACAAATGGCAATGGTAAGCGCCGCGGAACAACAAAAGGATCATCTGGGAGCGGCAAAGATTTTAAGAGAGATGCTGACAAATAATCTCAACAACGCTGAAATACACCACAGACTGGCTGTCAACTTGATGGCCGCCGGAGAGATCAGCCAGGCGGTCACCGAATTCAGAATCGCCAGCGCCCTCAAGCCGGGCAACAAAGTCTATGCCAGCGACCTTGCCAGAGCTCTCTCGGTCAACAAGCGTTCACTCTCCCATAACGGAGTTGGAGTCGGTCAATGAGTTTCTACTTTCAGGCACCAGATCTAGCGGAGCATCCCCGGCGTTCATACCGGCGCTTCCTCGAGGAGACAATCGGTAATCTCTTTGCCGAGGTCTCTCCGATATCGAGTGATTTGAGCTCTCGCTTTGAACTTACCTTCCTCGGACCGGACGGTAAAGTGAACTGGTGGTTCGAAGAGTACGCTCCTGATTCCGGCTATCCTTTGAGTGCCGAGCAAGCAAGAAGAACCAATATGACCCATGCTCGCCGGCTGATGATGGAAGCCTGGTTGCGCGATACCACCACCGGTGAGCTTCGTAAGTCGAAAGTCTATGTAGCCGACCTGCCTGTAATAACCGACCGCGGCACCTTCGTTATCAACGGATCCGAAAGGGTTGTGCTCGGTCAGCTTGTCAGAGCACCCGGTATCTATTACAGCCAGCCGGCTCTCAATCAATATAAAGCTTTGATGCTTGCCGAACTCGGCGCTCCGGTAACCTTTGAACTGGTGCTCGATTACTCCGACAAGAAAACCAGCCGCGCCCGTTGCCGGGTGAAACTGCCCAAGCGAAGCTGGGTCGGTGCCACCACCCTGCTAACCGCCATGGGCTGGGACCCTAAAGATATCGAAAAAAGAATCGGCAATTTGCTCGAACGCAACAAAATCGAGTGGCCCCATCTTACTTCTAATGAAGCGATGGCTATGCTCGGTCGCGCCTGGAAGCCCGACGGCGGCGGCGGTGCTGCCTCCGGAGCCACTGCTCTTACCGAGTTGACCGACAAGAAAAGATATTCTCTTTCCGGCCTCGGCAGAAGAAGAGTCAATAAGAAGCTCGGTCTCGAGGAAGATTCTCTGCAACTTACACCCGAAGATCTGATGCGGGCCATCGAGTATCTGCTCGGTCTGCCCCTGGATTCTGGTTTTGTCGATAACATCGACAGTCTCGAGAACCGTCACTTGAGAGGCGTGGGTGAAACCATGACCCGTGCGCTCAGACCTGCTCTCGGTCAGATGGCCCGTTCAGTGAAGATGAGACTGGAGCTCAACGAAGACGAAGAGATAGGCTCTCCCAACGACCTTCTCGACACCAGACCGTTCGCCACTGCGGCATCAAAATATTTCGCCGGTAATCCGCTGGTTCAGTATCTAGATCAACAGAACCCGCTTTCCGAGCTGTCCCACAGAAGAAGAATTACCTCTTTCGGACCGGGTGGTATCGATCCTGCCGCCGCTCCTGTAGAGATGCGCGATGTGCATCCCAGCCAAATCGGCAGAGTCTGTCTGGTCGAGTCTCCTGAAGGTAAGAACTGCGGTATGGTTTCCTACCTGGCGACTTATTGCAGAATCGATGACGACGGCTTCATGTGCGTACCTTATAGAAAGGTAGTGAACGGCATTATCACCGACGATGTGATCTACATCACTCCCGGTGAAGACAAAGAATACACCCTGGCACCGCCTGATACCAAAGTGAACGGCAACGAGATTCTCGGACCCCTGGTGGCAGCCAGACGCGGTGAACTCTTCCTCGAAGTGCCCCCGGAGATGGTCGATCTTATCGGCATCACACCCCAGGGCTATTTCTCGGTAGGTTCCGGATTGATTCCTTTCCTGGAGCATGACGACACAAGTAGAGCCCTTATGGGTGGTGGCATGATGCGTCAGACTCTGCCTCTGGTTCGCCCCGAGCGTCCCCGGGTCGGTACTGGCATGGAGAAGATCGTCGCTCGTTCTTCCGGTCACTCTATTACCGCCAGACGGGCTGGTGTGGTCAGCCGTGTCACCGGTAACGAAATCGAGATCACCCAGGCTTCCGGCGAGAAAAGAAAGTATGAACTGACCAGATTCGACCGCACCAACCAGAACACCATCCGTGACCAGAGACCTTCGGTACGGGAAGGTGACAGAGTAGATGCCGGTCAGGTTATCGCCGATGGTCCCGGTATCGACAAAGGCGAACTGGCTCTCGGTCGCAACATCCTCACCGCCTTCCTTTCTTGGAACGGCTATAACTATGAGGATGCGATCATCATTCGCAAGGGTCTCATCCGTGACGATGTCTTCACCCATATCGAAATCGAAAAACATTCAATCGGTGTGCACCAGACCTTGAGAGGTCCCGAGATTCTCACCCCTGAGCTTCCCAATGTGGCGGGCAAGGACCTGGAGCATCTCGATGAGCGTGGCATCGCCAAAATAGGCAGTTATGTAGAGCCCGGCGATGTGCTGGTCTCCAAGCTCACTCCTAAAGAGCAGCGTGCGCTCAGCTCGGAAGAAGAGCTTCTGCAGGCAGTCTTCGGTAAAGTCGCCGAAGAGATGGCCGACAACAGCCTCAGGGTTCCTCATGGCGCCGGCGGTCGGGTGATTGATGTGCGCATCTTCACCCCGGAAACCACTCCAGAGATGAAAGCCGGTTTGATCTGCGAGATAGAAGTTCTCACCGCCAGGCTCTGCAAGCTCGAAGTGGGTGACAAGCTGGCAGGACGCCATGGTAACAAGGGTATTGTCGCCACCATCATTCCTGATGAAGACATGCCTTATCTGCCCGACGGCACTCCTGTGGATATCGTGCTCAACCCGCTCGGTGTTCCCAGCCGTATGAATGTCGGTCAGGTCTTCGACACCCAGCTCGGTTTCTATGCCAGCGTGCTCAATCGCTTTTATAGAATCCACCAGTTCGATGAATGCCTCAGCCCCGATGCTACCTACAATCTGGTCAAGGGCGCCCTGGAAGAAGTGCGTCAGCTCCCCGGTTATGAGTGGCTCGAAGAGAACGGCAAGGTCAAGCTCTTCGACGGTAGAACCGGTGAAGCCTTCGATACGCCTGTTCTGGTTGGCCGTCAGTACATGCTCAAACTCAATCAGCTCGTGCTGCACAAAGTCAACGCTCGCTCCGGTCTCGGTGGACCTTATGCCGCCGTCACCCAGCAGCCTGTCGGCGGTAAAGCCAACCATGGCGGTCAGCGTATGGGTGAGATGGAAGTCTGGGCGGTACAAGCTTACGGCTGCGCTCACATGCTCAACGAGATGATGACCGTCAAAGCCGATGATATTCAGGGACGGCACCAGGCTTATGCCGATATCGTCCAGGGCAAGAATCCGGAGAATGGCGGAAGAACCGCTGCTTTCGACGGACTCTGCTGCGAAATCCGCGCTCTTGGTCTGGAGATGACCCTGGGCAAGGTCGTGGATACCTTCGAAGAGTTGCCGGACAAATTCTGTTCGCACAAGGATCTACCGGAAGATCCGACCATGGAAGAAAAACTGCAAGTCTCTTCCGTGGATATGTACGAGTCTATTACCGGAGAAAAATTGCTCGAGATCCCTGCCGGCGATTACGAGCCCGTGGTAAGACCTCCACAAGTTCCTATGATTACATCGATCACCAACGGAAAGAACGGCAAGAAGCCGCAAATCGAACTAGCACAGGAGTCACTTATCGATGACATTGATGAGCCAGGAAATAATGAAACTGAGAACGTCGAAGAAGGCAAGGATGTCCAGATCCTCAACGATTTTATCGACACCGTCACGAGCGATCTCGACTTCGCTCCCGACCAGACAGGCTTTGCCGAGCAAGAAATCGCCGTCCCCGCTTCGACGCAAGTCGGCGAGACCAATGAGCTGTCCAGTCTGATAGCGCCAGAATTAGATCAAGACGATGATATGGTCGACTTCCCTTCTCTGTCCGAATTGAAGAGTCTTGCTCAGGAGCTGATGGGAATCAGCACCGATACGAAAGAAGAGAAGGAAGCGATGGTCGGGTTCAAAGCGACTACCACCAAAACTCCGGAAAACGTATCCGGAAACCCGGGCGACAATTCTGGTTCGGGTGTTTAAACAGGAGTATTAGAGGATGAGATTCCATAGAGAGGCCGGAAGAAATATACGCGGAGAGGCAAAAGTTGCCCTTCTTTCGCTGGCCTTCAGCTTTGCTGCCATGATCCTGATTGTTGCAGCGCCCGGTGTGTCTGCCCAGGGCTTCGCACCGCCTCAGCCTCCTCCGATAGGGGATGGTTCCTCTCCGGCTCCTGTTATTCCCGGTGATACCGGTGGCGTCCCTGCGGTTTCGACCGGAGCGGCCGACGGCACTCCCGGTCATAGCTTCCCTGTGGGTGTCGGCAGAGACCGTTCTGTAGTAAGAGTTTTCAACAATGGTGCCAGAGGCCAGCGTGAAGTGACCACTATTCGTCCGGATCAATTATCCAACGATGAACTCAGTCAGATAGAAGGAATTCTCGGGGTCAATCTCCGGTCAGGAGAGCAGACCATCGATGTAACCGCATCCAATGCTCAAATAGAGCAGGTCAATCAGGTGCTCGCACCTTATCCCAACGCCCAGAACAGCGGCGGACGCAAGCAGATAACCGCCGACAGCCCGGCCGCCAGCTATCCCAAAACACCGGCTCTCTATGGACTGGATGCCTCCCATCCGCTCCCGACGGTCTGGACCTTCTCTCGTTATCTGGTCATATTAGGCGTGGTGTCAGCCACGATATTCATGGCCCTTGCCGCCTGGTCGATGATCCTCGGTCATCCTTATGGAGCCGCCCGGGTGGTTGGAGCCGCAGCAGGACTTTTGATGCTGCTCTCGGCCTACACCATCTGGAAGATAGTCCAGATGAATACTTTTAACGCCAATTCCGATACACCGGCCACCATCAATACCGGTGCCACCACTGCCCAGGTTCAAGATGCCTTCATGGCGAGACCCTCGGTACCTGCCACTCCTGGTGGCGCAACCTCGACCGGAAGATCCGGCTTCCCAGTACAACCTTTGAGAAATGCCCAGAACTAGTGTCATGAAAAGAGCAGCAGATACTTCGAAATTAAAACTTATCGTCCCCGGGGCGATGGCACTGGTGATGAGCGCTTGCTACTGTCTTGGCCCTCTGCTACCGGCCCAGGCCCAGGCTAACAAATCTGAGACTTTCTCCAGCCGAGACGATCAGACCCATAAATCAGTCCAGGCTGTGAACGCGGTCAACGCGGTGGCTGCTGCCGGAGCATTTGCTTACGATTCTGCCGATTCTCCGGCGAAGCGCTGGTTCGAGGCTCTCGACGAAAAGGTGTTGAGTTACGCCAAAAGCGAAAAAGAGAATTTTATTCTGAGCCGTCACTTCAACCAGGAGCTGGAACGGGTCCAAGAATGGAGCCATACCGCCCAGACGGTAGCTATTAAATACAAGCGTCTGGCCAGCGTTTTGAGAAATCTGAAAACGCCGCCCGGCCACGAAGATCTGGCGGAATACGGCAGTATGCTGGCGGATTATTATGATGATTCAGCCGCTATTTATGAGGACCTCACCAAACCCAGACCACCAGCTAAAACGATGGAGGATCTCGAAGAGCAGCTTGCTCTAATCGAATCGAGATCCAAGGGTGTGAAGAGGATGCAATCAAGTTTGGACCATATGGACGATTCTTTGAGGAGAAAGTACAGAGTACACAAGCGCATGGATGACGCGCTCTCGAAATACATCTTCGGGAAGTGACCACTCCTACCACCCACCTACCTACTTAACTACCCAAGAGATTCACCACAAGGAAATAGGCAATTAAAATGGCGATTCAGTTAAACGATAGAGATCACTTGATATTCAACCTGATAAACGAGCACGAAGTGCTGCTGGAGAAACATATCTCCTGGTTCATCGCCGAGGACAACAAGCCTGTTTTGATTCGGGACCGTTTGAGAAAGCTCTTCTATCTCGATTATCTTCTCTGTCATCGCCACGGTACCAAGTTGCCCTGGTGGACGACCCCAACCAAGCCCCTGGTCTATCTTCTGTCCGATCAGGCTAAGACCGCCACCGGTATCGACCATGATGAAGTGGATCGTTTCGACGCCGAATGGCAACGCCACCATCTAGAGGTGGCCAATCTCAGAATGCTCTATCTAATCTCGCAGAAGAACGGCAAAATAACAGAGTTCCATTGGAAGACCGCAAGCCGTGAAGAGAAAGCTCAGTTCGCCATCGATGCCCGGGTATCTTTTGTCGCCAATGGTATTGCTTACGATATCGGCATCGTCAACAATCCTTCTTTGAGCGATGAAGAGATAGCCAAGCTCGAGTCCTCGCTCAAAGGAGCCGGTATCGAGATGATCTTGATGGTGGCCCGGGACGAAGAGATTCAGACCGAACTTCAGAAGCGCCTGCAAGAGAAAAGCGATTCTTCGCTCTCCAAATCCTGCTTCTTCTCTACCCACCAGAAGCTCTATAAAAAGGGCATGGTCTCAGCCAAATGGCAGAATTCCGAAGCAAAGGACCTGTCTCTATTTCCCAAGCCGGGAGATTCTCAAAAGGACGAGAATACCTCCTCTCCCTTCACCGGAGGCGGAATGTCCCAGGCTCAGCCTATTTCGGCATAGCCAGCGCTATCGGCTATTTGTTGGTGTACATAGTCGAGTCTTCGGGCGGCGGCACCGCTTTCCATTGACCGGAGCGGGTGAATTTGCCTGACGACACCTGAATGGCTGTAGATTTTAGCTCTTCGGCTTCTTTGACCCTGTCGGTTTGATAGAGAAGCTGAATATAGTGCCCCAGAAGGGTCATGACCTGAGGATGGGCACGACCGAGTCTGTTTTTCTTGATTCTCAGAGCCTGGACATAAAAGGGCTCGGCTTCGGCATGCTTGCCCCAGGAATGGTACAGCATGGCGGCGTTGTGGGTGACGGTGCCGGTGTCGATATGATCGGGACCGAGGCAGCGGATATACATCTGCAGCAGTCTTCTCACCACCGGTGCTCCCCGGTGATATTCCCGGGTCACATAATAAATTTCGGACATGAGCTCCAGGGTGATGCCCAGGCGTCGATCATCGGGCTCGAAACACTCTGCCTCTTCCAGGGCAGCAAGAGCAAGCTTTTCTGATTCCTTCCAGTCGCCTTTCTCCATGATCTGCTCAACAGATGCGATGAGAATATCCCAGGGGCTAGTAGGAACTTTAGGTCTTTTACGCTTGGGTGCCTGTTCGCTCACTTTTGCATTCCGAATTCGAGTTTTAGTAAATCAAAAAATGGAACCCTTCAGTAAAGATTATACCCGGCCTGAACAGGGGCTTCTAATAATAGTTCTGCAAATATGTAGCAATTAGTGGATCAATTTTTACGGCCGAGCAGGACCTTTCTTTTGGAATCAGCGATTATAGAGAGCTGACGAATCTCTTTGTCGGCATAAGAGCCTGCCTGGGGCGGGTTGAATCGGAATGAATAGATACCCGAGGGAATGGTGAGGCGGCATCGACCGTCCCTGTCAGTGATTACATAGCCCGAAGGGTGTTCCTGACCGGCAATTTGATCGCCTGCGGGCGAAATATTATTGGACCCGCCTTCGCCGTTTACTTTATAGGGCTCATAACTGACTTTGCAGCGAGGAA
Organism: Candidatus Obscuribacterales bacterium; assembly: GCA_020634035.1. Taxonomy (GTDB): domain Bacteria; phylum Cyanobacteriota; class Vampirovibrionia; order Obscuribacterales; family Obscuribacteraceae; genus RI-106. Next base: position 156,649 of record JACKCM010000002.1, read on the forward strand.
TGCCACTTCCGTCCTCTCCTTCGACCAGGAAGCCCACCTGGCACCAACCGTGCCAGCTAACATCGACCTCTTTCGAATCGTTCTCCATTTCGATTAATTTGGCGCTTTCGAAATCGCGATGGACCACGAGCCAGTATTTGCCCTTCTCCAGAGAGAAGGAGAAATGACCGTTCTCACCGGTATTGGTGTGGGCCATGGAGCGCCCCAGATTCTCTTCGCTCAAGCCGTTCTGATTGCTTTTGGTCGCAGAAAAGACCGAGACTCGAATTCCTGCTTTTGGCCTGCCGGCATCATCTTTGATGCATCCGGATAAAGTGACTCCGGATTTGAGTTTGATCGCCACATGGGTGTCGCCACCCACCACAATCTCTTTGGTCCAGGGGGCCATGTCGTTTTCATTATCCGAATGGTTCTGGTTCACTTTGCCTTTGCGGTTGTCGCTTGCTGTGGAGACAAGAAGGGTATAGATCCCGGGCGGGATAGAAGCGGCGAACTCGCCTTCTTGATTGGATTCGGCTATGAATTCGCGGTCGTTTTCGTGACTATGGATACGAACCAGGCAGTCCGCCATGGGGCTGTCTTTATAGAGCACCCGACCCGAGAGCTTGTGACCTTCTTCCAGGGTGAACTTTCGGTCGAGATTGCTGTCGATTCTCAAATCTGCTTCCGAGAATCCGAACTGTTTCGATTCTCTGGCAGGCACCACATCCATGTCGAAAATACCTGGTTCGAGATGAATTTCGAAGCGGCCTTTTGCGTCGGTCATACAGCTTGCTGAAAAATCCAGTTCGTTCAGCGCCGGGGATTCTTCCACATCTTTGGGGGTGAAAAGCACTCGGGCACCGGCGACCGGATTGCCCAGAGGGTCGTTGAGTTCGCCGCGGAAACGCACTAATTCAGGCAGTTCCAGATCGAAGCTCTGGTCTCTATTCAGGTCTATGCTGTGAATCTGTTTGCTCAGATAATAAAGTTTGTCATCGGCAGCCGAAGATAAAGAGTTGGAAGAGTCTCCGAAATTTCCAGAGGCAGAAGAGCGGGAGCCCAGGTGAAATTTGCCCCGGGGCAGGACCAGAGTGAAGCGTCCGCGACTGTCTATAGGAGCGGAACTCCAGTAAGGTGTCGGTTCTATCCCCAGTGCAAATACTTCTCCGCCTTTAACCGGGTCACCGGATGCGGTGCGGACTATTCCTGATAGAAGAAGACCGGGTTTTAAGCTGATATCGCAGGTGATGCCGGATCTACTCAACTCGATATTGAAAAGACTTTGTTTCAGGAGACGACTGTCGCTTCTCGGCACCGCCTGGATACTGTAGTTACCGAAGGGAACGTTGAATTCATAGTCGCCTTTAGTGCCTGAGGTGACTGTGGCTAGTGGCTCGTCGGTGGGGCTCTGTCCCGACATCGATTCGGTCTCCTGCTGGGCATAGAGATGTATCTTGATACCGGCCACAGGCAAACCCTGGTGCCTTATCATTCCGTGGATACTTTTCTGGAGATTGTTCTTTGAAACTTTGTATTCGGTCAAAGCGATCGAGCCCTTGTGAATTAATCTATGCGATTTTAACTCCAATAAGCCCGTTCTTGTCGATTCTCGGGGATGTCAGTATCTCGGGGCTTAACCTTTTACGCCCCTGGGGTCGGTTACCGGGCTGTTATTGAAAGTTCTGGCAACCACATCCGGATGCCAGCCCAGATAACGCATAGTAGAACGAACCACTTCGAAGGAGCCGGTCGCCACTGTGTATTGACCGGGCGCATGCAGTCTGGCGGCCTGTCTCATGCCCAGGATCACGTCTCTGGCGGTCGAGCATTCTATGGAAAGATCCTGGCAGATAGCCTTTATCTCTCGGGCACGGTAGAACTTTCTTCTGGTATTGAGATTGCAGGCAATTACTCGGTCGCCTTTTCTAAGCAGGTTCTCAAGAAAACCAGGCACATCTTTGGAGCGAAAGAAACCGACCACAAAGAGATAATTGCCGGAGGAGAACTGATCTAGAGCTCGTCGCAATACTTTTGCCGATGCCGGATTATGGGCGACATCGAGAATAAGCTGCTTATCTTCGACCAGTTGAAATCGGCCGGGCCATATAAGGGAGGCTAAAGCCTTTCTCATTCTATCTATGGCGGCAGCATCGGCGAACCGCGCAGCTTGAAAGCGTTTTGCCTGGGCCAGCATGGTCAGGGCGAGCAGGCTGTTTGTTCTCTGGTGCGGACCGACCAGGGCGAGGTCTGCCAGGATCTCTTCTTTGCAGCTAATAAAGGGACTATCTGAAGTAAAAGTCTCGGAAGCCTCCACCAGTTCGGTGTTTTTTAATGCAGCCTGGCGGCGCAACTCTTCTAATGCGTCTCCCCGGGCACCGGTGGTCACTTTTACCCCGGCTTTCATGATCCCGGCTTTTTCGAAAGCGATTTTCTCCACTGTATCTCCCAGTATATGGGTGTGCTCAAGGTCGATATTGGTGATTATCGTGCCGATTACGCGGTCGGCTGCGTTGGTGGCATCGAAGCGCCCACCCAGACCGACCTCCATCACCGCCACATCGATGTTCTCTTCTTTGAATTTGAAGAAAGCCATGGCGGTGAGGACTTCGAACCAGCTCAAGACTCCCAGTTCGGGATGCTTTGCACCGAATTGCTCTGAAAGGATTTTGATCTCGCCTGCCAGGCGTCCGAAGTCGGCTTCGGATATGGTCTCGCCATTGATGGCGATGCGCTCTCGCCAGGTAAACATATGAGGACCGGTGAATCTACCTGTCTTCAAACCCAGGGCGCGAATCAGGGCTTCCACAGTAAGAGCTGTCGAGCCTTTACCATTGGTGCCACCAACATGGATTGTATCGATACTGTTCTGGGGATCGCCTGACTCCTCAAAGAAAAGCTTGATTCTTTGAAGGCTCGGCTTCTCTTTCATAGGAGGGAAGCTTTCGAGGTAAGCGACCGCCTCTTTATAGTTCACTGTATTTCTTAATCCGAGTGGTTGAGGGGATTCTGATCATATAAGATCGGTAGTCACCTTACAATTACCGAGCAGGAGTCCTTTACCAGTGCTTTTCACCCATGCCGACCGTTACGATTCAAAAATGCTTTACGAAGGCAAGATCTTCGATTTGCGTTTAGATAGCCTTCGATCTAAAGAAGGGGTCGAAGTAGACAGGGAAGTCGTGGTGCATAACGGCGGGGTGGTCATAGCTGCCCAGCCGGCCGATGATGAAGTTATATTGATCAAGCAGTACAGGTATTCGCTCGATGATTACATTCTCGAGTTGCCGGCCGGTAGGATTGAGAAAGGTGAAGATCCTGCTCCGGCGGCGGTGCGAGAACTCAAAGAAGAGACCGGCTATGTCGCCTCCTCCTGGAAGACGCTCACAGAACTTTACTCGGCCCCGGGCTTCTGTACTGAAGTTCTCTATCTTTATCAGGCCAGGGATTTGACCCTCACTGAAAAGGAACTCGATATGGATGAAGAGACTGAGGTCGTGGTACTGAAGCTCTCTGAAGCCTGGACCATGGTCCAGCAGGGTTCTATAAAAGATTGCAAGACTGTGGCAGGTATCGGAATGCTTCTCTGAGAATATTTTTTCAGAATTCTGAATTTAGCTGGTGCTATACTCGGTCCGTGAAAGCAGTCGCTTGTCAAGGGAATTTTAGAGCAAGCGGTTCAAATCAAAGCCTTGAGGTTCATGATGGCTAACAAAGAAAAGAAAGCAATTAGTATGTTTCCCACCCAGACCATGATGGTCATGGCTGTTCTCGGTGCGATTCTGACCGGGGCCTCTTTCGAAATCATCAATGTCTGGCCCAAGCCTATTTCGGTAGTCCCTTACTATGATTTCTGGGGCGGTGCCATGTGGGGTCTTTGCGTTGGCGCAATTACCGGACTGGTTCTCGGTTATCTCACCGATGAGACCCATTTCGAAGACAACGCTTAATTTGTTGAATTCGAAATCACCACTATCATCATTGCCAGAGTCGGTCTTAAGACCGGCTCTGATTTTTTTCTGGCTCCCGATTTTTATATCGATAGTACTAATCGGCTCGTTGCCTGTATGTGCCGAACAGTCAGCTAATACTGCCGGTAGTGCCGGAGATGCAACATCTGTTGAGCTATCGAAGGGATATAAAATCGGTTATTTTGTCGATAAGCCATCCGGTTCTAGCGGTTCTAAAACGGTTCTAGCCGTCTGGTATCCGGCGTCTGCCGATAGTTTGTGCACTAAATGCGAATATGTTCTCGGAGAAAACAGAGTAGAGACCGAACTGGCACTTACTGCAAAGGCTGCTGCCGGCAAGTTTCCGCTGGTGCTCTATGCTCATGGCGCGGCAGGATGCGGTCTCAGCTCTTTTTTCCTCTGCGAGGCCCTGGCTAGAAAAGGTTATGTCGTCGTCGCTCCGGATTTTTCCGATCCTTGTTTCGCCTCCCGTATAGATCGGGCCGTGGAGACAGGCAAAGAAGAGACCCGAGAGATCTGGGCTTTTATCCATAAACTAATAGATGAAGGTCTTGGCGAAGAGGCCGGGCAGGGCCGCAAGCAATATGCCTACAGACCGAAACAGCTGCTTTATGCATTGAAGCGGGCTGACAAAATGAACCGATGCAGACAATCTCTACTATATCGGCATATCGACCTCAAAAATGTAGGGGTGGTCGGGCATTCTTTTGGTGCCTGGACCGGCTTACTAGTATCCGGAGCGGAGCCCCGTTTCTTTCGTCGCGGCAGAATCGATGCGGTTGTTTCACTTTCTGGCCCGGTCAACGAGCGAGTCTTTACCGTGGCATCAAAAAACGATCTGGCTTTGCTGGGCTGTCCTGTGATGTATCAATATGGGGATAGCGAAAAACTTTTCAAAAACAGACAGGATCGCAAACTGCTCTATCTGCCCAGCAATGAACCCAAGGCTCTAGCCTGCATTAAAGGAGCGAATCATTTCACTTTCTCTTGCGGCTCCGGCAAAGAATTTGGTATCGCCGGTGATTATCTGGCGAAAAGTCCTGCCCGGGAGGCTATCACCCGGTTGACCATCGCTTTTTTAGATCGCTATTTGAAAGCGAGCGCAAGCGATGATTCGAAACCCTTAAAATTGGATGGAGGCGAGGCTGTCAGTTCTTTAGAACTTGCTGATAAGCTTCGTCATTGAAACCGACGATCATGGTTTTGCCTACCTTGACAGTGGGAGCCCGCAGATTTCCGGTGGGTCCCAGCATGAGATTGACCAGTTCATCATCGCCCGGTTTCTTACTGTTGTCGGCGAGATCGAGATGAATAACTTTCTTTCCCTTGCTTACGTAGAGGTCTTTGACCGAGTCGGTCAGGTCCAGGGCTTCTTTTGCCCCTAGCCTTTCTTTCTTGGCATTGACAATCTCTTTTATCTCTATGCTTTTGCGTTCAAGAAACTCTTGCGCTTTTTTACAAGACGTTCAACCCGGGCGATGGTATACCCAGTCCAGCCTGGTTATGGACATAGTGCTCTTGCTCCTCTATCTCTTCAAAACTCTAGATAGTCCAAAGATTAGCATGTTCGGAGTATTATCTTTAGGATCCGTGTATAAAAGAGTTAGTAATTTAGAAGCGGAGTGAATTCTCCCTCGAGATGACCTCTCCTTATCCCGACCCGAGCCAGATTAATATCGACGCGGCATTCTCCAATGCCGAATCCTTATTCGCCCAGCGGCGCTTCCAAGAAGCTCTGGGCATCTATCAGAATGTGCTCAACGCTCTCGAGACACGCTATGGCCAGGCTCATCCCGAACTGGCCTATCCTTTGCAGCGTCTTGGAGATTGTTTCCACGCTCTCAATCAGTATCGCGACTCTCTGCCGCTTTATCAGCGCCTGCTTTCCATCGGGGAGAACATTCTGGGGCGGTCCCATCCGGATATGGTCAATCTCCTCATCAAAATCGCCCGGACCCAGGAGTTGATAGGCAGCTTTCAAGAGTCGCGCAAATCTTACGAGACGGCTCTTTCGCTAATTGAAGGGGCGGCTGGTGTCAACCATCCGCTTTATAAGTCGACCATGGGTGCTTACGAGCTAATTCTTGCAAGAATTGATGAAAATAAGAAAGCGGCTGATGCCTGGAGAGAGAGTAGTCGGTCGGGTCCCCAGAGTGCTGTTTCGCCATTTTCAGATGCTGGGGCTGTGCCGGTACCATTGCCTGGCGCACCACCAGGACCTTCTTTTGGCATGGATATGGCTGTTCCGGACAGGCAGTCGGGAGCCGATGCTTTCGAGAGTGCGCCGGCTATGCCTCCAGGCATGCCTTTCGGTAGTGCACCGCCCCAGATACCACTGAATCAGCCGCCGCAAATGCCTCCGCAGCCGCAGATGCCGCCGCAACCACCACCGATGCAGCCGCAGATGCCGCCGCAACCGCCCCAACAGATGCAGCCGCCACAGATGCCACCTATGCCACCGATGCAGCCGGCTCCGCCACCTGTGCCTTTTAACTCTGCCGGGCCGGTAAGCGAGATCCCTTCCTCATACAGTCACCCCAGCTCCGGAATGGGTTTTGAGCAGCGACGCAACGATCCGAGCAATGATCCGTATTTAGATCATCTCGCTTCAAGGGTGACCAGTCTTACTCCGCCGGAGAAGCTTCCTCCGGATCCAGTTAAAGCCTCCGGAGTCTGGCATGGTGCCGATGTCATGGCTGCTATGGAAGCGCAGCAAAGATCGCTGCCAAAACCGAGCAGTCCGGTTCTTGACGATGATGAATTCGACCCGGATTATGAAGATGAAGCCACTATCGAGCAGGAATCTGAAAAGCGCTCCCAGAAATTGCGGGCTGCTCGAACTGCTGTCTCTAAGAGTGAAGGCGTGGTCTCTCTGGTGCGTTCCTTCAAAGAATATATCGTTTCTGTGGTGGCACTGGTGGTGGTGGTAGGTGCCGGCTACTACTTCTTCTCTCATACGGAGCAGAAACCTTCGAGCCTTGTTTCGAAGAAGATTGAAAATACCGAGAGTCTTGCCCAGGCGAAGCTTGTCTATCTTACTCCCGACAACGGCTTGCGGCTCAGTCTCGATGGAAGCTCTACCTGTACTCTTTTTCGAGAATCCGACGGCATAAAGGTGCCCTATAATTTCTACGATGGTTCTCCTGCCTCTCTTGCTATGCAGATGATGGATTCGGTTCTGGAAAGGCAGCACTGGTTCAAAGAGATTCCGGAAGGTTTAGAAGATGAACAGGGAGTGATTCTCTATTCGAACCAGGCTCCTGATTCAAGGGTTTTGGCCGAGATGCGACGCCTCAAAGGCACCGTGCTTGCCTGGTATCAACGCAACGGCACTTTCCCGAGTGAACTGGTTCAAATACCTAAAGGTGTATTCTCCTATACCAACGCATTCAGCGGTGTCAAGGAAGATATGAAAGTGGTTATTGTCCGGTTCGGTCAGATTCGCGGCAAAAATCTGAGAGAGTTGCTTCGTGCCGGTGAGTCGATAACCGGTGACGCTCTTAAGGAAAAGGGTAAGATCACCGGATATATCTTGATGGAGACCAGACCAGGTGCCAGCGATTTGCAGTCTGTCGCTTTCTATCTGCGTGGAGTCAATCGTCATGGGGATTACTTTCGCAGCTCTCATACCGGAGAGTTTCTCTTTCTTGGCTATAAAGGCGGGGTCGAGGACGGCAACGAGTTGATTCTGGCCGAAGAGCCCAGGCTCTACCGGGTAGAGAAGCCAACTAAGGTATGGATATCGAGAGTCCCTCAAGTTCCTCTCGGTTTGATTCATCACTCCTTTCCGGTTGTTCTCGGTTTTCTCGGGCTCTTTCTCTTCCTTCGTTCTCTGATGCTTGCGCCGGGGCAGTCTCCGGACAATGCCACCAATAAGACTTTAAGGCTTTGTGGATGGGTTTTGATTATTATCACTCTGGTGATAGTAGTGGTGCAGTTTTTGCTCTGGAAATGATGAGGTATCATATGCGGTGTCAGTATTCTCTGCTGTCAAAATCTGCTTTTATTGCGGTGTTAACGCTTGCTCTGACTGGAGGTCACGCTCCTGCCCATAGTCAGGCTTCGACCACGGCCAAGTCTATAAACAAAGCCGCTCAAGATTGTGTCGGCAAAGAGATGTGGAAGAAGGGCTATGGCTTGAAATCAGGAGGACTGGGTTGCGCTGCTTCGGTCAGTAACGTGCTCAATAAGGCAGGAATAGCGTATGTGCGTACTCCAGTGACGCTTTATATGCGACGCCAAATCTTGCAAGGCAAGCTCAAAGTCAAAGAGTTCGTCATCAAAAATGGAGAGAAAGGCGGCATAGATGACACCAGGTTGAATGAGATCGCTCGTAGAGGAGACGTTCTGGTGGCGTTTATGAATCCACTTCCCGGGGGCAATATCGGTCCTAAAGCCCACTGCGGCATTATTGGAGCGCCCGGCCATGTCTTTACTAATGATTGGAACGACGGAATCTGGAAGCATGGAAACATCCATGACTATTTCGATAGCTATCGCTATATCAGAGTGCTTCGTTTTCTCTGATATCTCAGATCACTGCTCAGGAATTCTTTTTCTCGATAGAATCAGCGAATTGATACATCTGATCGGCGGTCGATTCACGTCCGGTTTTCTTGAGCAGATTGGCGTAATTGCGCAGGATATGGATGAGCTCTTTATGATTGGGACCGAAGACTTTGTTCTTTATATCCAGAGCTCTTTTATAGTAGTCTTCAGCCTGGGGGTATTTCTTCTGCTTATGAAAGATCATCCCCACCTGATAGATCACGACCGCTGCTTCTTTGCTGGATTTTCCGAACTCTTTTTCTCTTATGGTTAGAGCTTCGGTGTAATTCTTTTCGGCTTCGTCATAGCGTCCCAGCTTGAACTGCACTGCGGCCAGGTTGTTATAGGCAGTGGCCAGATCCTTTTGATTCTTGCCATCGTGGGCTTTTCGAAGCTGCAGAGCCTCTTTGTAGAGCCCTTCTGCTTTCTCGTAGCGCTTTTCCCCATCATAGAGTCGACCGATCTTTTCAAGACAGAGGCAGTATCTGCCATCATCCTTACCGAAAGACATCGCTTCTTCCAGGGCTTTGTGCCACTGTCTTTCCGCTTCCAGGAAATCGTTGCTGCGAACGGCGGCTTCTGCCGAGTCTTTGAACTGGGTAAAAGTGGCTGACATAACAATCCTTTTTTAGTGGGTCATTTGCGGGGACGCTTATATTTTGCCACAAGCAGAGTGATAAATACCCCTTACCTTAATATTGACCAAGGGGGCATTCGAAATCGTTTGATCTGGCAAAAAACGGTTACTATATATGCTTCGGCAAGGGCAAAGCCTTGTCAAGGAGCCCCTGGCAGGGAATCTGCCGTTTAATCCGTGCGCCATACCTGAAGTTTGGGAGGTATCGATGAAAGTCGCTCAACGTGTTGAAAAGTCCAAGGGTAAGTCCGGTAAGGGCTCTGCCGATAACAAGCCGGTACCTCAAGAAGAGACTTGCAGCGGGTCGAGTCCAGCAACTGGACGTAAGGAGATAATCAAGAAGTTTCCGGTCAGCCCGAATCTGACCAATTATGAGCGCTATTACGAAACCTTCGACTGGGATCAGGTAAAGGATGAGGTCGATTGGTTCGCCGGCAAGAAAGTGAATGCTGCCTATAACGCCGTGGACAGACATATGTCCGACGGCCGCCGCAACAAAGTAGCCCTTTATGCAGTCGGTGCCGACAACAAGCTCTCCAAGCTCACCTTCCAGGATATCTACGAGCAGTCCAACAAGGTAGGCAATGCCCTCAAAGGTCTGGGGGTAGAGAAAGGTGATCGGGTTTTTGTTTTCCTTCCCCGGGTGCCCGAACTTTATGTCAGCACAGTGGCCATCGCCAAAATCGGTGCCATCGCCGGTCCCTTGTTCTCTGCTTTTGGTCCCGATGCTTTGAAAGACAGGCTGGAGGATTCGGAAGCCAAGGTGATAATCACCAACCCTGAATTGAAGCCCAAGGTAGACGAGATCTTCAAAGACCTACCCAACCTCGAATATGTGATCGTGGTAGGTGGAGACGAGAAGAAGCTCAAAGACCGAGAATTCAGCTATGAGAAACTGCTGGATCAAGCCAGCGATAAGCTGGAATGCGAGCGTATGGACCCTGAAGATCCGCTCTATCTCTTATACACTTCCGGTACAACCGGTAAGCCCAAAGGTGTGGTCCATGTCCACAACGATATCATCGGTCATCATATGACCACCAAGTGGGTGCTCGACCTGAAAGAGGATGATATCTACTGGTGTACTGCCGATCCCGGTTGGGTGACTGGCACCGTCTATGGTATCTTCGGACCCTGGTCCAACGGCATCTCGGTGGTCAGTGTCGAGGGACGATTCGATGCAGACAGCTGGTACGATGTAATTGACAGGCTCAAAGTCACAGTCTGGTACACCGCTCCTACCGCTTTGCGGATGTTGATGAAAGCCGGCGAAGAGTCCGTCTATCGTCACAGTCTCGATAGTTTGCGGCATATCCTCAGTGTGGGAGAGCCTCTCAACCCTGAAGTGGTCCGCTGGGGCATGAAAGTCTATGGACTGCCCATTCATGATAACTGGTGGCAGACCGAGACCGGTATGCAACTGATCGCCAACTTACCTTGTATGCCCCTCAAGCCGGGCAGCATGGGCAAGCCTCTGCCGGGCGTCTACGCTTCTGTGGTGAACGATGACGGAGAAGAACTTCCTGTCGGCGAACTGGGCCGTCTGGTGGTCAGACCGGGTTGGCCTTCTATGCTTCGCCGCATCTGGCGCAATAAAGAGAAGTTCGACGAATACTTCAAGATTCCGGGATGGTACTTCTCGGGCGACAATGCCTGGAAGGACGAAGACGGATATTTCTGGTTCGTGGGCAGAGCCGATGATGTTATAAACACTGCCGGACACCGGGTCGGACCCTTTGAAGTGGAGTCTGCTCTGGTTGAACATGCCGCTGTTGCCGAAGCCGGTGTGATTGGAAAACCCGATAAAGAGAGGGGCGAGATCATCAAGGCTTTCGTAGTCCTGGCCAATGGTGTCGAAGCAAGCGATGAACTGCTTGAGGATATCCGTCAGCATACGAAGAAACAACTGGCAGCCCATGCCTACCCGCGGGAAATCGAGGTGAAGGAAAGCCTTCCCAAGACCCGTTCGGGCAAGATCATGCGTCGCTTGTTGAAAGCCTGGGAACTCGGTCTTCCCACCGGCGATACATCTTCTCTCGAAGACGATTGAAGTTGACTGAGATTCAAATTAGAATGAACTTTTTGAGCCGGTGCTTCGTTAATTGAAGAAGCACCGGTTGGGGAATCTGAAAAGTAGGCACCATGAGCACTGATCTCTCTGTTAGCGATACCACCCTGGAGCGTCTGCCACCTCAATCACTTGAGGCGGAGCAAGCTGTTCTCGGAGCGCTACTGGTCAGTGGCGACGGGATCTCCCGGGTGGTGGACGTGCTCGACCCAGAGTTCTTCTATCGCAAGGCGCACCAGGTCATCTATGCCGCCATGCTCGATCTCTATGAAGATAACGAGCCCATCGACATCGTCACGGTCTCGCAATTCCTCAAGGATGAAGGCAAGCTTGATGGGGTGGGCGGCAAGCAATATATAACCGACCTTTCTCTGTCGGTAGCCACCACTGCCAATTTGGAGTATTACGCCAAGGTCGTCCAGGAAAAAGCTCTTCTGCGCATGCTCATCAAAGCCGGTACAGAGATTGTCGGCAGTTGCTACGAAGAGACCGATGCCGACTCTGCCCTGGATAGAGCTGAGCATATGATCTTCTCGCTTGCTTCCAAGCGAGAGATGCAGCAACTGGTGCATGTGAAGCACATTGTCGAGGATTCTTTCAGGCAGATTGAAGAACGTTACGAAAACCGAGATGCCCTTGCCGGGGTACCTTCCGGATTCTACGACCTCGATGCCATGACTTCCGGCTTCCAGTCATCAGATCTGGTTATTCTCGCCGCTCGTCCATCAATGGGTAAAACCGCTTTCGTATTGAACCTTGCCCAGCATGCCGCCGTCGAGAAGAATGTCCCGGTTGCCATATTCAGCCTGGAGATGTCGAAAGAGTCTCTGGTCATGAGGATGCTCTGCGCCGAGGCTCAAATCGATGCCAACCGACTTCGTACCGGTCATATGCACACCACCGACTGGACCAAGCTGGCGGCGGCCATGGGCAGACTGGGAGAGGCTCCTATTTATATCGATGACTCAGCCCTGGTCAACTCTCTGGATATCAGAGCCAAGTGCCGACGTTTGAAAGCCGAACATAACGGTCTGGGCATGGTAATCATCGACTATATTCAGCTCATGCACGGCAGAAAACAGACCGACAACCGGGTTCAGGAGGTCTCAGAGATCTCTCGAAGTTTGAAGACCCTGGCCAGGGAGATTTCGGTTCCGGTTATCGCCCTCTCTCAGTTGTCCCGGGCGGTAGAATCTCGACAGAACAAAAGACCGATGCTCTCGGATTTGAGAGAATCCGGCTCTATCGAGCAGGACGCCGACCTTGTCATGTTCATCTACCGGGATGAGTACTATAACCCCGAGTCAGAACAGAGGGGAGAAGCCGAGATTATCGTAGCCAAACAAAGGAACGGCCCCACCGGAACAGTCGAACTACTATTCCAGAACAGTATCACGCGCTTCCTGAATAAGGTCCAGAACCAGTACCAGGAGGACTAGGTGAAGCGATACCCGGGGCTTATCCTGGTTCTTGTTCTGTTGCTCGGTGCTGCTGCCCTGGTGAAGTTTTCCGGTGAGGTCAATAATAGAGTGGATTTTTTCTTGCCTCATCTAATCGCTGCCGATGCTGAGCAACCGGTTCAAGACTTGCCGCCTATGCTGGAGGGGGTTTCGAAAGTTGCCTGCGTGGGCGACAGCATCACCTATGCCCGGGGAGAAGGCACCGGCTATACGGATAGGCTGGCTGAATACCTTGCCGTAATTTTTCCCCGGCAGCATATAGAGGTCTTGAACCGGGGCATAAGCGGTGAACACTCCTACCAGATGGAGGCGCGATTTCAACGGGATGCCATCGCCACCGGTGCCGAGCTTATAATCATCTTTGCCGGTGTCAATGATGTCGGTCACGGCTTCGACCGGAACCATCCGGCAGGGGACGGACCGGCAGGAACAAGCCTGAAAGATTATCTCGCCAGCATGGCGCATATGATCGATATGGCAAAAGAGAACCGGCGCAAAGTGCTTTTGATTACACCGCCGACCATCTTCGAAGATGTCGAGAATCCCATGGATAAGAAGCTCGATCTCTACTGCCGAGAGCTCAGAGTCCTGGCTCAAGAGAAGCAGGTGCCGGTGGCCGATGTCAGGCTTGCTTTCGTCGAGATGACTTCAGCATATAGAAGCAGCTGCAATGCCACCGACTATCTACTCACCACCGATGGTATCCATCCCAATTCTCTGGGAGACAAAGTAATCGCCGAGTCTGTAATGAACACAATCGGTATCACCGCCCAGTCGAGAAAAAATGTACTCCGGGCCCCTTAACTTTTATAGAAAGTCCGGGTGCTGATTTCGTTTTTTATCGAGGCGATGAAATCCTCTTCTTTTACTTCATTACGATGCTCTCCGGATCTGGCTCTTACCGAGAGCTGTCCGGATGCTTCTTCCTTGGCTCCCACAATCACCAGATAAGGAATCTTGCGTAGAGCGAGTTCTCGAATTCTTTTGTTGAGGCTTTTGTTCTCATCATCGAGCTCTACCCTCAATGAATGCTCTTGCAGTCTATTGAAGAGCTCTCGAGCAAAGGCGCTTTGCTCTTGCGATACAGGAAGCACCGCTATTTGAACCGGGCTCAGCCAGAGCGGCAGATTGCCGCCTGTGTGTTCCAGTAAAAGACCGAGAAATCTGTCGAGAGATCCGTAGATTACCCGGTGAATCACCACCGGAGTTTTTCTTTCGCCGTCGGCGGCTATGTATTTGCACTGAAAGCGTCGGGGCAATTGATAATCCAGCTGAATCGTGCCCATCTGCCAGCTTCTATCGAGGCTGTCGCGCATCATGATATCTATTTTCGGACCATAGAAAGCTCCTTCTCCCGGAGCAACTCTATAACCGTCCTCACCCAGTCTTTTATCTAGAACTTTCTTGAGCAAGGCTTCGGCTTTGTCCCAGTCTGAAGCATCGCCTAAGAAACTGTCAGGACGAGCCGATAGTCTGAACTCATATTCCATATTGAAGACTCTATAAAAATGGTCGGCGAGATCAAAAATCTCTTCGAACTCCGCTTCTATCTGGCTGTTATCCTTATCATCAGCTAGAAAGATATGGGCGTCGTCCTGTTGAAATTTTTGCACCCGCAATAGACCATGCAGCGTTCCCGAGCGCTCTTTGCGATGGAGCGGATCGCAATCTGAGAGGCGCAAAGGAAGATCTCGATAGCTTCTCAGTTTGAGATTATAAATTAGCATGGCATTGGGACAGTTCATCGGCTTGATGCCGTATTCGATATCATCTTCATCATGCTCTTCGTCGTGGCAGACAAACATGTTTTCTCGGTAGTGCTCCCAGTGGCCGGAAACCTCGTAGAGTTTGCGGGAGTTCAGAAGCGGTGCCGAGAACTCTTTATAGCCCCGACGCTGGTGCTCGGCTCTCCAGAAGGCGAGCAGTTCGTTCATCACCACAAGACCGTTCGGAAGCCAGTAGGGCATTCCCGGAGCCGACTCGTCAAAGTGAAAGAGCTCCAGCGCTTTGCCTAACTTTCGGTGATCTCTTTCTCTGCCCCGAGCCAGTTTCTCCAGATAGCTCTTTAACTGCTCTTCCGATTGCCATGCCGTGGCATAGATTCGACAGAGCATCTCTCTTCTTTCATCGCCTCTCCAGAAAGCTCCTGCCGTCGAAAGCACCTTAACGGCCTGCGGGTCTATCTCGTCGGCCGATACCACATGGGGGCCTTTGCAGAGATCGACGAAGTGATTGTGCTCATAAACTGAAAGCGGTATCGGTTTTTCGGCGGCGTCGCCGGCATCTGCGAGAATCGCCTCGATTAACTCCAGTTTCAGGGGCTGGTCGGCAAAGAGAGAGCGGGCTTCGACCGCGCTTACTTCGCGACCGACAAAGCGGCAGCCGCTCTCTATTATCGCTTTCATCCTGTTCTCGATAGAGAGAAGATCCTCTTCTTTTATCTGTCTGGGCAGGAGAAAGTCGTAGTAGAAGCCGTTTTCTATAGGAGGGCCCACACCCAGTTTTACTTTGCTCTCAGAATTCTCTTCTTCGAAATGTTCTATCACCGCTTCGGCCATGATATGGGCGAGGCTGTGCCGTATTCTGAAGAGTTTGTCGTTGTTAGCCATTGAATCGATTGGGTTCATAGAGTTCATAATTTTATCCTTTTAGATATGCAAAAACAAAGAGCCAGGCTTCTGCCTGGCTCTCGTGAATGCTTTTTTCGTATTCTTGCTTACAGCCGGACTTCAGCCAACTTATCGGGTGGCGTTGTAGTGTTTGTCCGGGTGGTGGTGGCAAATATGTTCATGAATTCTATTATCTACGCAGCAAGAACTCCGTCAAGGGGCGAAGCTCGATCTCTTTACATATTGCTCTATTCTGCTTTATCTATCCAGATTGCATTATCGGTGGTGCATCCTATTCGAGGCTGCTCCGAGAACTCCATGGTCTCTGTATCCAGAACACCGACGGTGTCGGTGGCGGCACTGGTGACCAGAAGTTTTTGGGTCCCTGGAATGAACATTATCTTGCTGGGAAACTCCACATCGAGGGGGAGCTGGACATCTTTTGCTTTTGTGTAGTCCGGGATTTTGTATGCGACTATGGTGTTGTCTTTGGCGTTGGCGACAAAGAGCAGTTGTTCATCGGGGCTCAGGGCTATGCCGGTTGGACCCTCTCCTACTTTTAGAGTGCGCGCCACTCTGCGATTGGCTATGTCTATAATCGATACCGTATTAGAGACCCTATTAGTAACGAAGGCTGCTTTACTGTTCTTCGAGATTAGCACCTCCGAAGGAAGCTCTCCGACCTTCACGAAACCGACCGCCTTTTGATTTAGAGTGGATACAAAGGTGACTTCTCCGCTCTGACCGTTCAACACCAGTAGCATGTAGCCGCTGGGGGTGATTGCTACTTTGGTCGGTCCCGGCCGCACTCTGGTTCGCATCAAGGCTTTACCCGACTCTATCTCGACCACGCTCACATAATTCTGGGCTGTTTCGCAAACATACAAAAATTTGCCCCGGGCCATGCTCGCTATCCCTTTTGGACTTGCCCCCGGCGGTAGCGCAATCGGATCAAGAAACTTCTTTGCCACCGGATCCAGCACCAGAATCCGATTTTTGGTCTGGTCGCAAATATAAAGTTTGCCGTTGCAACAGGTCATGCCGGCGGGGGTTCCGTCGGTGACCAGCTCGGAGCTTTTTTCTAGACCATCCATGACTATTATTTTGCCGGTGGCAGGAGAGGTTAGAAAAACGGTCCCGTCTCGCTTCTCTATAGGCTCTGCGGTCTCTGTTTTCTCGACTGTCTCTTCTGGTTGCTTCTCTGCTTTGATCACTTCGATGTCGAGTTCGCCTATCAATGACTGGTACTCTTCTGAGGTCGTCATACCCTGGGGAACAATCAGATCCGGCGGCAGGTGACCGGTTAAAAGTTTGTCTTTGAAGTCTTCAGGGGATCCGTCCGGTAAAGAGAAGATCAGCTTATCGCCTTCTTTAATCAGACGAATAAAGACCCATTTGTTGTTGAAGACAAGAACCCTGGGATTTGTTGCCGGAATTTTTGAGAGAAGCTGTACATCGCTTGATAGATCCACTTTGTCTTTCGGTATCACGGGTACGAACAGATCTTCTTTGCCGACCTGAAGCACTCCATCAAGACGGATTCTAACCTCGGTACCCGGGAAGGCGGATTGCACAGCTTTCTTTAACGGATCCGGCAGCCTCGTGGCCAGTGCCTGACCTTGCGTCAAGCACAGAAGCAGAAAGAGAGATAGCGAGCGAATAACTAGCTTCGTTTTACCCATGGCAAACATACTATCAAATAGAAGGAATACTTTCCCAAATCGCCTGCTTACTCGTCATTTTTGGGACGAAATGCATCTACTATCTTGTCGAGAAAAGAGTCATTATGTTTCTCATGATGCTTCTCTTCTTTTGTCTCTTTATCGGCGTTTCCGTTTTTGTTTTTTTTTGACTCTTTTTTAGTTTCTTTCTCAGATTCGGAGGACTTTTCCTTTTCGGCAGGGCTCTTCTCCTCTCTGGCTTCTACTTCGAGACTCTCTCCCCGGATAGAGGCCAGTTTCTGGAAGAGTTCTTTCTCTTCTTTTGAGAGTTTCTTCGGAGTCTCCACATTTACATGAACCACCTGATCTCCCCGGCGGTTGGGGTAATTGAGGATGGGGACCCCCATGTCTTTCATGATCAGTTTGGTGCCGCCCTGAATTCCCTGGGGGATTTTGAGAACCTTGGAACCTTCAACGGTGGGGACCATGACCTCCCCTCCCAGGGCTGCCATAGAGAAAGATACCGGCTGTTTGACGTGGACGGTGCTGCCTTCTCTGATGAAGTCTTTATGTTGTTTGACATGGACGATAATGAAAAGATCACCGAAAGCGCCGCCCTGGGCGCCTTTGTCTCCGGCGCCTGTCAGCCTCATTCTGGCTCCGTCGTCTATGCCGGCTGGAACTTTGAGATCGAAATCGACTTTCTTGCGATTGAGACCTTGACCGCGGCAGTCTTTGCACGGTTTTTCTATCTGCTTGCCTCTACCGGAACATTTGGGGCAGGTGGTTATCTGATAGGTCTGGACAAACAGCATGTTGACCAGCTCTTTGACCTGGCCTACTCCGCCGCAGGTTTCACAGGTGCTAATCTTGCTGCCCGGGCTGGCACCGTCGCCATCACAGGTGGTGCAGTCTTCCAGTCTGTTTACGGTGATCTTCTTGGTGCAACCGAAGACGGCTTCTAAAAAGTCTATCTCCAGATCATATTTGAGATGGGCTCCGTGACTGGGTCCCTGGGGACGGCCGAAACCGCCGGAGGTTCTGAATCCGCCGCCGAATAAAGATTCTAAAATATCGTCGATGCCGAAACCGGCGAAGGAGCTGAAGTCAACGTCCTCGAAACCGCGGGTGGAGCCTTTTACCCCTTCGTGACCGTAGCGGTCGTAGGCTGCTCTTTTTTGCTCGTCGGAGAGTACTTCATAAGCTTCGGCAAGCTCTTTGAAGGCTTGCTCATCTCCGCTCTCTTTGTTGTCCGGGTGAAGTGATCGAGCTTTCTTTCGAAAGGCTTTTTTGATCTCCTCGGCGCTTGAGTCCTTCGGTACTCCGATCGTCTCGTAGTAGTCCTGTTTAGCGTTTGCCATGGTCTTCATCTATTCCGGTATCCATTAGTTAATCTATGTCGAGCCGACCATCATCATCCTGATCGCTCGAATCTTCACCTGGTTTTTGATCTCCTTCGCCCAGCTCGATTGGCCCCGTGGGCTTTTTCGGCTGTTTCGGCGTCGGGGCCCGTTTGCTGCCTGTATGAATCGCCCGACCCATATCGAGCAGGGCTACATCCAGTCCACCGATGCAGGAGTTTAGTTCGGTGTCATTTTCATTATTTGATTTAAGCGCTTCTTTGACAGCTTCTACGGCACGGGTCACTTTGTCCACCACCGAGTTGTCGACGGTCTCGCCATATTTCTGGATGGTTCTTTCGGCATCGGCCACCAGACCTTCGGCTTTGATTCTGGCAGAGATTTTCTCTCTGGCATGGCGGTCTTGTTCCGCATACTCTTCGGCTTCGCGCTTAAGATCTTCTACCTCTTCAGGACTCAAGCCGGTTGTACGCTGAATCGTTATAGAGTGCCTGATGCCCGAGCCATGGTCTCTGGCGCTACAGTGCACGATGCCGTCGGCGTCTATGTCGAAGGTGACCTCAATCTTTGGTACTCCCCGTGGTGCCGGGGGAATGCCGGTCAGATAGAACTTGGCCAGCGACTTGTTATCGGTGACCAGATCCCTTTCACCCTGTAGAACATGCACTTCTACCGAAGTCTGTCTGTCTTCGTTGGTGGTGAATATCGTGGTACGGCTTGTCGGAATCGTGGTGTTTCGCTCGATTATCTTGGTGAAAAGATTGCCGGCGGTCTCTATGCCCAGAGAGAGCGGGATCACATCGAGAAGCAGCACATCTTGCAGGTTGCCGGCAAGAATCGAGGCCTGGATGGCGGCACCAAGGGCGACGGCTTCGTCAGGATTAACTGATTTTGAGGGCTCTTTGTTGAAGAAGCGCCGGATCATATCTTGTACTGCCGGTATTCTCGTGGAGCCTCCCACCAGGATAATGCTGCCAATCTGTTCAGGATTGAGCTGGGAGTCTTCCAGGGCTTGCTGAACCGGGCCTATGCAGGCTTCCACCAGATCGGCCGTCAGCTCGTTGAACTGGGCTCTGGTCAACTGGGTCTCTAGATGCAGAGGTCCGGTTTCATTGGCGGTAAGAAAAGGAAGATGGATGTCGCTGACCATAGCCGAGGAGAGCTCGATCTTGGTCTTCTCTGCGGTCTCTTTCAGTCTTTGAATCGCCATCAGATCGTTGGATAGATCGATATCGGTCTGTTTTCTGAACTCTTCGATTAGCCAGTCGATAATTTTCTGATCGAAGTCGTCACCACCAAGGCGATTGTTGCCGGAGGTGGCCTTAACTTCGAATACGCCCTCGGTGATCTCGAGAATGCTGACATCGAAGGTGCCACCACCCAGGTCGAAGACCAGTATGGTCGATTGATCATCCAGTTTGTCGAGACCATAAGCAAGAGCACTGGCGGTGGGTTCGTTGATTATCCTGAGCACTTCAAGACCGGCTATCTGACCGGCGTCCCTGGTAGATTGTCTCTGGGCGTCATTGAAATAGGCCGGCACTGTGATAACCGCTCTCGATACCCTCTCTCCGAGAAAGGCTTCGGCATCTGCTTTGAGCTTTTGTATAATCATCGCCGAAATTTGCTCGGGGCTGTGGCTGACCTCGTCGATGGTCACCCGATAGTTTGTGCCCATCTCTCGTTTTATAGACTGGATGGTTCGGGTGGGGTTGGTGACGGCCTGTCTTTTGGCGACCTGGCCGACCAGGCGTTCGCCGTTTCTGGTCATGGCAATAACCGACGGTGTGGTTCTATGACCTTCCGCGTTTTCTATGATCGCCGGAGAGCCGCCTTCCATGATCGCCACGCATGAATGGGTCGTTCCCAGATCTATTCCTATTATTCTGTCGCCACTCATCGGTCAAGCAGTCTCAGTGTTCCTGGGCTGTAGCATCCTTGTTTTCGGATTCTCTCAGCTTCTCCTGCCCCTCGAGATTCGGGATATCCTGGGTGGAGGTGACATCATCTCCCGATTTCGTCTCTTCTTCAGATTCAGCAGTAGAAGCAGTTTCAACTTCCGGTTCGGCGGCGGCTTCAGCTGCCACTTCTTCCTCGGCTGCTTCCTCCGGTGCTTCTTCGACCACCTCTTCTTCGATGATGATCTCTTCTACAATCTCTTCGACTTCTTCGCTGTCGGGGTCACTGCCGCCGGTGGCAACATTGACCAGTGAAGGTCTCAGGATCTTGTCGTTGAATTGATAACCGGGACGAAGTTGAAAAACAATTGAGCCTTCAGGGACATTGGCGTCCACCACCTGTTGCACAGGCTCGTGCATTCTGGGGTCGAATTGTTCGCCTATTACATCGAGCTGTGTGATGCCAATCTGTTCGAGGCAGCGAGCAAACCTCTTGTATACCATGTTGAGGCTCTCGATAATGCTCTTGGGCTCCATATCGGCGTTCAGGTTGTTAACCGCCAGGTCCATGTCATCGAGCGCCGGCAGAATCGCTTCAATCGCTCTTTGAATACCGACGGCGGCAAATTCTTCTTTCTCTTTCTGCATGCGCTTTCGATAATTCTCGAAATCCGCTGCCATACGCTTGTAGAGATTCTCTGCCTCCTGGCAGCGCTTTTCCATCTCTGCGAGTTCTTGTTGCATTCTGTTCAATTCCGCGCTACTAACTGAGTCCCTGGCTGATTCGCCTTCTTTTTCAACCTTGATTCCGTAGTCATCCGGGTCCGGGTCGGCGCCGGCATACATGGCTCGGTAGAAAGCCTTCATGGCGTTCTTGTTGTCACGGGGAGACTCTTGGTCCTTGTTCTCGGAATTAGGCTCGTTGCCTTTATCTTCGTCGGTCATATCTACCTGGATTGAGGAATTGGGATCTTAGTAAGGGTCGAAAAGCCACAGAAAGGTTATATTAGCAGCCTGGGCTGTCTAAATATAGCGTGTTCGAGCTCTCCTGGCGATGTCAATATTAAAGGTTATGTCGTTAGGGCTCCGGTATATTTCTATGTTACAAACTCAGCAGTAAACTGGGTAAGATTTACCCCGATATTTTTCGAAAGTTCAGATTGGATAAATTAATGAAAATCGACCCGGAACAAAAGCTATTGATTTACGCCCAGGGAGAACTGGCCGGCACCCACGCCAAGACCGCCGAAGGGGTTTTGCGTTTCCGACCAGAATCTTGTCTGGCCATCGTCGACAGTACCCAGGCAGGTAAGACCGCTGAGGCTGTCCTAGGAATAGGTGGCGAGATTCCGGTGCTCGGCTCGATGGAGGAAGCCCTCGAATACGAAGCCGATGCCATGCTCCTGGGTTGCGCCTTTACCGGGGGCAAGCTGCCTGACAAGTGGCGGCGTGACATAGTCTTTGCCCTGGAGAACGGTATCGATGTGATCAATGGTCTCCATGATTTTCTCAGCGAGGACGAAGAGTTCAGCTCGGTTGCTAAGGCTAAAGGGAGAAAACTCATTGATTTGAGGCTTCCCCCCGACTATCTCGAAGTCGCCATGGCCAGGGCCGCCTATGTCAAAGCCCATACTGTGCTTACGGTAGGAACAGATTGCTCGGTGGGCAAGATGACCACATCGCTCGCTTTGATGGAGGAGTCGAAGAAGCGTGGCAATCGAGCCCGATTTGTGGCTACCGGCCAGACCGGCATAATGATCGATGGATTAGGAGTCGCTATCGACCGGGTGATAGGCGATTTCATGGCCGGTGTGGCCGAGGATCTGGTTCTGACCGCCGCCGAAAACGCGGATTACGTATTTGTCGAAGGTCAGGGTTCTATTTGTCACCCGGGCTACTCACCGGTGACCCTGTCTCTTTTGCATGGTGTGGCGCCGCGTTGCATGGTCCTCTGTCACCGAGCCGGCAAGACCAGAATCGGTGAAACCGACATTGAAATTCCTCCGGTTTCACTTTTGATAGACCTCTACGAGAGACTTGCTCAGTTTGTTCGACCCTCGAAGGTGGTGGCTATGGCCATAGACACGAGCAAGCTCAAAGAGGAGGAAGCCAGAGAACTGATTGAGAGTTATGTCAGCCTTACCGGGCTCCCGGTCACCGACCCGATTAGATTCGGACCTCAAAAAATTGTCGATGCGGTGGAAGAGTTCTGCAATGCCATCGACAGACAAGTCGTCAAACCCTCATGAATATAGAGTCTGCCATGTCCGTCAAAACAAAAAAACTGACCTTGAGCTACGAGCCGCTGATTTTGACCACGGCTCATCCATTCGGGATCTCCTACGGAACATCTTCGACTTCATCCAATATTCTGGTGAGGCTTCATTACGGTGAACTTATTGCATACGGGGAAGCCTCGCCGACCCGATATCACGACGAAACTCCCGAGACCGCCAGCGCTTTATTCAAGCTCTGGTCCGAGTCGGATATTTTAGGGGATGACCCATTTGCTATCGAAGCGGTGCTTAAACGACTGGATAAATCGGTCTCGGGCAACCGTTCGGCCAAAGCCGCCATCGATATGGCTCTTCATGATCTGGTCGGCAAACTTCTTGGTAGGTCCCTGGTCGATATCTTTGGCTATAGAGATCTGCCTGCGCCGATAACCGATTTCACCATAGGCATAGACAGTGCCGAGACGGTGGAGTTGAAGACAAAAGAGGCTCTCAAGGCTGGCTATAAACATCTGAAAGTCAAACAGGGCACTGGCTATGATCGGGAGATCATCGATACTATCAGGGCTCTGGCTCCGGATATTCCTATTAGAGTCGATGCCAACGGGGCATGGACCGTCAAAGAGGCTATTTCGAAAGCTCATTATCTAGCTGAACAGAATGTCGAATTTATCGAACAGCCCCTGCCCAAATATGCTCCTTTATCAGATTGGCAGGTTCTTCGAGAGGCCTCGCCGCTTCCAATCTATGCCGATGAGAGTGTCTCCACATCGTTTGATGTGGCTCGGTTAGCCGATTTCGTGGATGGGGTTGTGGTTAAACTGGCTAAGACCGGCGGACTGGCCGAAGCCCGTCGGGTTATCCATACTGCCAGAGCCCATAATCTCAAGATCATGTTCGGTTGCATGATCGAATCTTCTCTTGGGATAACCGCTGCGGCGCACCTGGCTCCACTTGTCGATCATCTCGATCTCGATGGTGCGCTCTTACTGGCAGACGATCCTTTCGAAGGCGCCGCCTATGATGACGGGTATCTAAAGATCGATTACAGCTTACCCGGACTGGGAGTGCTTCCCCGGAAAGTCTGAGCCGAATCAGCCCCAGTTTTCGAGACGGTCTTTTATCAGTGATATCGTGGATGGTGAATAGAGTTTGAAGCACTTCAGCTTCTTGCCACCGGTCAAATCCATCAATCTCTTTTCGCTCGGGCTATCGCAGAGAATAAGATCGGCATAGTCGATCATGTACTCCAGCTCTTTTTTATCATCGAGCATTACCTGGCGCACTGCCACATCTTCTCCGCGATGGGCTGCCACCAGTTTGGTCGCCATGTTCATCAGAGTCTGACTGACCGATACCAGAAGCAAAATGGTCCCGGCGCGCATCGCCTCTACCTGTTCCATCTCTTGCCTGGCCGGCTCTATGTTGCAGGGCACCAGTCTTGTCCGGTCTTTTATAGAACCTTGAAAGGCGAATATATGGTAGAGGCTGGTTATTAGAAGCGATCTGTCGGCCATGCTCGGATCTTTTAAAAGCGCTTCGGTGGTGACCACATCCACCGGTATGGAAAAATGTGGTTCCAGTTCGGTGGATATAACCGAATGAAAGTCTTCGTTTCTATCCACTGCTAGAATTCTCTCCACCGGTTCGCGAGAATTAATTTGAGCAGCGGTTTTAGAGACCTCTTCGAAGCTGTATCCGGCTTCGCAGCATTTGACCAGAAAGTCCATGATCAGAGATTCGAGATCCAGGGACTTTTCGTTGGATTTGCCGACCTTTGCCACACGCACTCCGCTTCCCTGACGTATCTCTAAAAGGCCTACGTCGGCAAGATGATTGTAGGCCGCTGTTACCGTGCTGTAGTGAATGTCGAGGCGACCGGCAAGAGCCCTGATGCTCGGCAACTTGGTCTCACTCTCGAGAATTCCCGAGGCTATCTGCAATGAGATCTGTTCGATGATCTGATCTCTGAGCGGCACGGAGCTGTCTTTATTTATGGAGATTTTCACGGATTACCCTTTAGATAAGGACCGCGCCCTGGCTGTCGGGTTTCAACGGAACATCATAGGTTTGATGTATTCGAAGAAGGTAATGAAGGAAGGCGCAAGCACTATAACCATCAACGCAGGCATTATACAAAACCAGAGGGGAAATGCCATGTAAATCGGAAGCTTGGCAGCTTTCTCTTCGGCCTGCTGGCTCAACTTGGTTCTCAAGAATTCGCTCTGGGCTCTCAAAATCTTCGAGATGCTAATGCCCAGTTGAGCCGCTTGATTGAGGGAGGCTCCCAGCGATTTGAGCTCTTCCACTCCGGTGCGGCTGTAGAGATCTTGGTAGGCTTTCTCTCTTTCCATACCAAGCAAAATGTCCCGTCCCAGAATCATCAGTTCATCATTGAGGTCATGTCTGACGGCCGATTTTTCTGAGGCTATTCTGCTGATGGTGGCATCGAGACCGAGACCGGCATCCACACAAAGCACCATCAGATCGAGGGCCTGGGGGAGAGATTCTTTTATTCTGGCTTTGCGGCGTCGAGAAAGCACGACCAGCACCAGATCTGCGGTGAAGAATGCCGGAATGGTGAGCAGCACCGTCACCCAGAGAGGCAGAAAAATTCCGGTGAAACCGGTGAGAATAACCGGATAAATTTTGGCAGCGGCCAGAGCCCCAAAGGCTGTATTGGAACGCCAGCCGGACCAGAGCTGAAGCTTTGCCAACCAGCGCTGATAACCCTCGGGTAGGCGACGCAGTAGAACCAGTGCCGGTGCCGTCAGCCAGAGAGGAAGGTTGCCCGGGCTGCGCTGGTTTTTGACCAGGAAGACAAGACCGAGACAGAAAGCAAGGAGGAATTCGGGATATTGAAGGGCTGTGCTCATGGTTCTTGATCTCCTCTAAACTTTCATCGTGGAGAGCTTGCGCATTATCAGCATGCCGACTATTTGTAAGCCCACAGCGAGAATTAGAAGAAGCCGACCCATCTCTTTGTTGAAGAGCGGATCTAAATAGCCCGGTTTCAAATAATTGAGCACCAGGGCGAGCAAAATAGGCAGGGCGCCTACTATAATGCCTGTCAGGCGGCTCTGGCTGGTGAGGACGCGAATATGCCGCACCAGTTTCAAGCGCTGTCTGAGGGTGCTGTTGGTTTTGTCCAGCAATTCGGCCAGGCTGCCGCCCACTTCGGTCTGAATGGCCACCGCCCTTCTGATCAGATCGAGTTCATGAGAGTCATATTTTATTGCTGATGCTGAGAGGGCTTCTGAGAGGGGCTGACCTAAATTGAGCCTCTGGTGAATTTCTTGAAATTCCGTTCCCAGAGGGGCCGGAATCTCCTCGGCGACGGTTTGTACTGCTCTTGGAATACTGTGACCAGTTCTCAAAACCGAGACGATCAGGTCGGTGGCTTCCGGCAGTTGTTGAATGAATTTTTCCTTCATTCTATTGGCGGCGATAAGCAAATACAGATAAGGCAGGCTCGATAGAACCAGACCGGCTAGTGCTGCTATAAGCAGGCTATGATCAAGGTTCTGGTCCGTACCAAGAGCAAGGGCGACCACCATTGGCAATGCCGCTATCACTATCGTGGCCTGTTTATATCGCTCGAAGCCGTTATTTAATGCGGCGGTCTCTGAAAGCAGATGAATATGCTCTGAGAACCGAGCGATAAGAGATGATCCGGATAACCGCAGTCCTTCTTTCTGGGCACCGTCTTCCTGGAGCTTAAGGCGACTTTTGCCTCTGTCTTTTCTGATGTTGAGAACGCCTGGTGAGTTCTTATCGAAGGTGCTTTCGTTGAAAGCCAGGTTCAGGCGCTCTCTTATCAGTCTTCTTTGTTTTTTCTGGAAAGAAAGCCGGGCAAAAACGATGCCGCCGGCAATAGAGAGCAAGATAATGGTCAGCGCAACTGTTTCTGGTGTCATCAATGACCTCCATCGCCGGTCGGCGAGACGTCTTCGCTGACGGCAGAATGTAGCAGTCCCTCAGGAAGCTTCAGCCCTGCATCGCGTATCTTCTTCTCTGCTTGAGGTCTGATACCACAGGCGGTGTGACCTACCGAGGGCTTGAAAGCGAATACTTCCTGCATACTGATTACGCCCTCTTGCACACCGGTGACTTCGGTGACGCTGACCACTCTTCTGGTGCCGTCAGTGAGGCGCTTGATCTGGACAACCAGGTCGAAAGCTGCACCGATCTGTTCGCGAATGCTCTTCTGACTCAATTCGACTCCGGACAGGAGCACAAGAGTTTCGAGTCGGCTGAGAGCGTCTCTTGCCGAGTTGGCGTGGAGGGTTGTGAGAGAGCCTTCGTGACCGGTGTTCATCGCCTGGAGCATATCGAGCGCTTCAGGACCCCTGACCTCACCCACCACTATTCGGTCCGGACGCATCCGCAAAGCGTTCTTGACCAGCTCTCTTTGATTGATAGCGCCCTGCCCTTCTATATTGGCAGGTCTCGACTCCAGTCGAATAACATGTCTTTGCTGAAGACGAAGTTCGGCGGTATCTTCTATGGTGACTATTCTTTCTCGATCAGAAATATGGCTGGACAAAACATTGAGAAGCGTTGTCTTACCGGCCGAGGTTCCTCCGGAGATGAGAATATTGAGTCTGGCTTTGACAGCCAGTTCCAGGAAATCAGACATCTCGCGTGAGAGGGCGCCTTTCTCTACCAGATCATCGGCTCTGAAAGGCACCGGTCTGAATCGACGAATCGAAAGGGTCGGTCCGTCCAGGGCAAGTGGGGGAATGATGGCGTTCACCCTGGAGCCGTCGGGTAATCGGGCGTCGACAATCGGTGAGGATTCATCCACCCGTCTTCCCACTCTGGAGACAATCCGGTTGATGACATGCAGCAGATGATTGTCGTCTTTAAATCTGATATCGGTCTCGACCAGCTTGCCGTCTTGATCTACCCAGACGCTGTCGGCGCCGTTGACCAGAATGTCATTGATAAGCGGATCACCGAGGAGCGGTTCAAGAGGACCAAGACCGAGGGTCTCATAGAGCACGTCCTGGGCGAGATTCTCTCTTTCTTTTTGAGAGAGGGGCAGCCTCTCTTCTTCGACAAGAAGATGCACGGTCTCTTCAATGGCTTCTTCTACGGCGTCGGAGCCCTCGAGCTGCATGAGGGCATTGATATCCAGATCTTCGATAAGTCTGCTATGAATGGAGCTTTTGATCGCCTGATAAGAGCGAATCGCATCGAGTTCGGCTTTGTTCTCGGTTTTCTTTCCGAATACGCTACCCGATATGGAGCCTGCCAGGGATAATTTGGTCTTTGTCGGAGCTGCCGCCGTCGCCTTGCTTTCGTCTTTAGAGTCTTCCAGGGCAGGCGATTTTTCTGTGACCTCTTCTTTGACCTCGATTGGTTCTTCGACAAAGGGTTTTTCCGGAATCGTCTTCTTCGATGCCGCTATATCTAAAGACTCGGTTTTCTTCTGTTTCAGTAATTCTCTCAATCTAGACATCGGATTTATCCTCCGCCTTTATTCCTGTCCCTGCCCCGGGGGCGAGCCAGGCTTCGAGCTCCTCGGCTATTTTAATCACCGATTTGACATAAGCGTCTTTGCTATGTGATACCACCAGCGGAGTGCCTTCCAGGCAAGATTGTTCGAGGGCGTTGTAAGAGCTCGGCAGATACCAGGTCCTTTTCAGTCCCAGAGCTTTTGCTGCCTCTTGTTCCATCTGTTTGAGATTCTTGCCCGAGCGATTGAAGGCGATGGCGATGTCAGCTCTTGAATACTCGAGATCGCTGAATACCGATAGCCAGCGCTTTGCACCGGATACGGAAGATATTGTCGGCTCGGTGACCAGAATTATTCGATCACAGCAATCTAATAAGGATAGAAGATTCTGATCCAGTTGTTTGGGCAGGTCCAGGAAGAGAACCTCTTTTAGAGGCTGAATTCGCTCCAGGCATTCCGGTAAAACTGACAGATCGGCTGCCAGGCTGGATTCTAGATCGAGTGGAGGGGTAATCACCTCCAGAACCTGTTTCTCGAATTCTATGCGCTCGCAGCAAGCTGACAGCACTTTTTCGTCCAGGCGACTTCTTCTTTCAATCAGGTCGCAGAGATTGTATTTGGGGCTGAGACCCAGAGTAAGGGCGACATCGGGCTGTTGTAGATTGCAGTCTATTAAAATAGATTGTTTGTCTTTCTTTCCAAAAGCACAGGCCAGGTTGATGGCGAATATGGTGGCACCGACACCGCCTTTGGCGCCGATTATTCCTATAACCGGGGCGTTAACCGGTGGACTTACAGGCGTTTTTGTCGGGAGGGTCTCATTCTGGTCGACTTTTTGCGAATTGTCGATCTTCAAATCGGTGCCGCCACCAAGACCGATACCGGAGAAGAAGCGATCTATAGAAGCCAGAGGGCTGGATTTCATTTTGATTGAACTGAACATCTCTTCTTTGCTACCTCTTTCAGCTTCCGGTGGACCCGGCTGTTATCTTGTCCGGGAAAGTTGGCGACAGACTGGGAGCCATCACTACGCCCCTGGGTCTTGCTCCTATTTGATCACCAGTGGCACCGGTATTGCGGGCAGAAAATGGAGCAACCGGTGCCGGCATCAAGGAGCCGTCCACCGTCGGAATACTGACCAGGCTGTTTGTCGCCGAGGCGTTGCGAACCAGAGAAGAGCTGCCTATCTCCATTTGAATCAGGAACTTTCCGGTACTAGCATCGACGATTCTCACGAATCTGAAACGAGCAAAGCCGACTACTGTATTGTTGCCAGTTCCTATGGCGGGATTTCTCGCCAGAACCGGAATTATCTGGAAGCGACCGGCGGGAATAAGGGAAAGCTTCGCTTTTACCTGGGCTTCGAGCTGTTTGAAAGAGGTCTCTTCCGGGTCGAAAACACTGAGGCTGCTTCCTCTCTCGACCACATAAGGGCTCAAGGCCTGGGCCGAGGGTACGGATGTGAAATAGTCGACCAAATTAATCAGTTCATTCACCGAGGCGCTGCCCTGGGCCTGTCCATAGGCGTTGTTGGTGCTTCCTGACGGGCTCAGGTTGATAAAGGCGCCACGTATATGACCGGCTGCCGGTGGTGTCGGTGGCGGTGCGATGTTTGAAGCAAGGTCTATGGTATAGATTGTGGTAGAAGAGAGCGGAGAGGCTGCGGTGCTGAATTGCTCGTTGCTGATCGCCAGGGGGAAAGCGGCAAATCCTGCCAGGTCGGCGTCTCTTGTCGAAAGGCTGCCGGTTGCCGGTGTGCCTTCGCCAATTCTTGATGCCGGCTGAGCTATAACTTCAGTGCTGCGGTAGGTATTGGCTGTGTCGGTGCCTGAAGGTACGGGTAGCCCGGACCATGAATTGAAGGCAAAAATGGCCGGGACGAACATGAGCTTAATGGCATCGCTTCCGTCGCGGCGTGCCTTAAGACGAAAGAAGCTCTCGCCGGAATCATTTGGATTGTTTATGAAAGAGTAGTCTCCGGAAGAGAAAGTAATAGGGCTCTCAAAAATTCCGGCATCGCTATCGGGTCCAGCCGGTGCTTTGTTCCAGGATGAACCGCTCAAGTCGAAGAGTTTGTCGGTGACATTGGCTTGAGAAAAGCCGTTTTGAAGATCAGCTCCATAAGAATAGGCTGCCAGGGCGGCTGATTCTACCCCGGACTGCAGCTTGATGGCGGCATAGGCGGTGCGCATCACGTCGGCAGTAAAGGCGATGAAGGCCATCACCAGGGCAAGCATGAAAGCGACCAGGGGCAAAATCGACCCCTGGCTGGCTCGTCTCCTGGCAGAGACTGACGAGTTATTTCTAATTCGCTTGTGTGCTCTGGTTAGGGAACTCATGAATCTCTTTCTTGCTTCCTGTGAATACTTCTACGACCCAACCCACTGAGTTTTTCACGGCGGCGGGCAGTTGTTGCAATTGAGGCGGAACCGGCGGCAGGTCCGGCAGAGAAAGAATCGGCTCGGTCACGGGAGGCGGAGAGATGAGGCTTGCGCCATTCTGATTGCCTGTTGTTGCCAGATGAGCACTCTCCGGCAGCAGATCCTCTTCGCTTGCCCCATATACTTTGGGGGTGTTGGTGGCAAGCCTGTTTCTTAAAATGAGCTTGGGGGTGCCGACTTGTTCGGCATGGGTGATGAGCTCGGCTTGATCCGGGAGCACTGCCAGAGTGACTCGGTTCTGGTTACGCGAATTTCTTCCTGCTCCATTAGAATTGAGCATATCGCGAGTGGCGGCCATGAGCACCTTCACGTTTTTGCAAATCGTTTTGGTGTATTTCTGACTGTTTTTAGTGGTGGTGACCAGGACATCGACTCTATCGCCGGGGAAGAGCTGGTGGTCTACCAGACCTTCTTCGTTGAGCTTGATGGTCAGAGCCCGTTCGTGATTCTCGAGAGAATGGGAGAGCGTTTTGTTTACCGGATGCAGATAGCCGTTTTCAATCGGATTTCTCTCGGGGATGAAAATGGTGGAGATTCTGCCTACCACCTGATTGGTTTTATGGAACATCGCTTCGTTGGCGTAATCGAGAGGAATGTCGATGTATCTGACATCGGCAAATCCGACTCGCATGCCGGGCTGGATATCTCGGGCTGCTGCAACCACTCGGGCTCTGGGGGCTTCCTGTGCCGCCGGCTTGGCTGTCAGCATTCGGACCAGACCGACCACAACGAGAACGGCAAGCAGAATGCCTATCAGGGTATTGGTGGAATTTCCGCCCTTGACCTGACCCCCACCGCTTTTGGCGGAGAATTTGGCGTTTCTTTCTGTGCTGACTATCTGCGGCATGATTCCTTGTTCCTTATCTACTTATGTGATCAGGGAAATTGCTGGAAGAGTTCGGGCATTGCCACGGTTCTCTCCGATATGGGAAAGTTCAAGAAGCTTACCGGGGCTCCGTCGGGACCGGTCCATATATCTACCGAATTACCGAACTCGGAGTTACCTGAGTTAAACGGATTTTCGAGAAACTTGAAGGGATATTCGATTCGAACTGCGATGGTTCCTGCCGGAATGGCATCTTCGGGATCGCTGCCCGCATCCCAGGGGAGTACTCTTACTTTCGAGCCTGCCGGCAGGTTGCCGGTGTTCTGGGAAGAGAGCAATCGGGCTGAGCCCAGCGCTCCGGCCACCACCGAGTCTGGATTGACCAGTTGACCGTCCGGGGTGAATCCGACAACGAATTCTCTTACCGAAGGGTCTGAAAGGTTGGGCATACGAGAGAGGGCTCTGGTACCTTCCTGGGCAGCTAGACTGAGGCTCTGTTTGACATAGAAGACCCGACCGAAATACATTATCGCCACGATTATCAATAATATAAAAGGAATAGCCAGGGCAAACTCGACCATGGATTGACCCTGGTCTCTCTTTGAGTTTGGCTTCCTGCCGGATCTTCTTTTATATGTAGCGGATAGTCTTGGCATCGTATAATCATATTAAAAATGGAAACCGTTGTCATTCTGATTAATCCGGTTTTATCCATTTTTTAATGGAACAGGGAGCGGCATTGGCTCGCTCCCTGTAATAAGTCGGTTCTGATTTCTATCAGTTAACTTAGTCGAGAACCCAGGGGGTAGCGGTGGCGTTGATGGTTCTGCCGGGGTTGCCGGACTGAGTACCGCCGTAGTTGATAGCGTGCTCGACGTTATAGATCATGTCTGCACAGATATGACCGAGGGAGCCCAGAGCTACCATACAGAGAGCTGCGACAGCACCGATGCCGATTGCATACTCGACCATGGATTGACCGCGATTATTTCTTCTGTTTCTTCTAGCCATAATGTTCTGATTGCCTTCCTTTTTTATTAGTTGCTGGAGTCTTTATTTTGATTGCGCCGAATTTCGCAAACAATTACTAATCGAAAGAGATTCGCTCACCGAGAATGATTCACATGGAGTTTGCCGATCAATGCAAATCATTCTCAGTAACGAACAGGGATAGATTACAATCATTCTTGTCCGGCAGTCAACTGGTAGGGACTAATGTTAACTAATTTGTCAGCAGGGCAGGCACCGGAATGTAACCGGAGCTTCTCTGGCTCAGGAAGATACGGCGATAGCCCCGGTGGCTCTAGGCGGAGCACCGAAAATTCGGACTATATATATGATCGTTATTCTCGCGAACGCGATTAATCGCAGTTAGTTGCAATTAATTGCGCAAATGTTATTTGAGAGCGATTTCGGCTTCCGCCTTTTTCTCCCGGACCTGTTTGTGCAATCTCTCCCTGGCCTGGGCCAGGTCGTTTTCTGATTCGACAATGATCGCTTCCATATAGCTATGGGGCACTCGTCTTTTCTTGTTAATCTCCTGCCGTTTCTTGAGCATGTTCGGCAGCATCGTAAGAGCTTTAAAAGTTCCTTTGAGCCAGGGAAGCAGCTTTCGACTCTGTCTGACCACCACATAAAGATAGGCAGCCTGCCAGAAAAGAATATGGGGAAGGAATTTGATTAATAAGGGGGCCGGAATGTTTTTAACTATGGTGTTTATGTTGTTCTGGGCCGAGAGGCTGACGACCAGATCCGAGTAGCCACTACCAGTAGTGCCGCAGCCGAGATGATAGATTATTGCAGTAGGCACATAGAGGCATTTGTATCCTGCACTCTGTGCCCTCAGAGCCATGTCCACATCTTCTAAATAAGCGAAATAATCATCGTCGAAAAGACCGATATCATCGAAGAGGGTGCGGCGATACATGGCGGCTCCGCCGCAGGCTCCGAGTATAAATCTTTCATGGTCGAATAGACCGGTATCTTTCTCGCCGTGACCGATTCTGCCCGGCAATCCGCCGCGTCGGTAGCCGTCTCCTACTCCATCGAGCAGTTCGGGATCTTCGTAGCCGAGCATTTTGCATCCCACAGAACCCAGCTCCGGTCTGGTATCGAGGACGGCCACCAGCTCTTTCACCCAGTTGGGATCTACGATGGTGTCATTATTAATCAGGGCGATATACTCGCCTGCGGCTTTGCGAATGCCCGCATTGACCGCCGGAGCGAAGCCGGTGTTCACATCGAAACAGATCAGTTTGACATCGGGATAGGATTCTTTCAAGAATTCAACCGAGCCGTCTTTGGAGCCATTGTCCACTATCCAGGTCTCGACATTCTCGTAGGTCTGTTTGGCTATCGAATCGAGGCAGCCGGCCAGAAATCGTTTTCCGTTCCAGTTCGGTATAACGATTGAAACCAGCTTCTTTTCCTGTTTGTCTTGGCTCACGGTTCAAATTCTTTCCTGTTGAAAACAGTCCATATTGTAAGCGAAATGCAATTTCAAACAAATCGATTTATCTGGCAGTATATAATTTCGACACACAAAGATTCAGGCAAGTTGGTCTTGTCCATTGGATTTCTGGATTCGGATGAGAAAAGGATCATTCGTGAGTACAAAAAACAGCCGAAGAAAAATCTTACTGGTTACCCTCGAGCCGGTCTCCAGTACCATGGCCGGACCGGCGATTCGCTGCCTGGAGCTGGCGAAGCAGCTTTCTTCCGAGTTCGAAGTAGAGCTCGCCAGCCCGGTTACGGTCAGCGCGGAAAAACAACTGCCGGGTGAATATCCCTGTGGTGACAGCACTATCAAGATTTTTACCGGTCTGGGCCGCTCTGCGCTTTATTCTCGGGCGATGGAGAATGACATTCTGGTTATTCAGTCCAATGTCCTCAAGCCCTTTCCCCGGCTTAGTGAGCTGGGCAAGTATCTGGTCGTCGATCTTTATGATCCCTATCTGTTTGCTGTTTTAGTTCAGTACAAAGATGATCCTGTGGCCGGCTCCTCCAGTTATAGAATGATGCATGCTGTTCTCGAAAAGCACATGCTCAGTGCCGATTTCTCGATGTGTGCCTCGGAAATCCAGCGGGATTACTGGCTGGGTCGCTATTGTGCTTTAGGCAGGATAGATAACGCCATGTACGATTTCGATCCCTCCATGCGAAAGCTTATCGATGTGGTGCCCTTCGGCTTGCAAGAAAAGCCCATTGAACGGACCGGAGACGGTAAGGCTATTCGAAACCGGCGTTATGGTATCGGTGACGACGAGAAGATCATGATCTGGGGCGGCGGTATCTGGGACTGGTTCGATCCACTGACGGTGATTCGGGCTGTGGAGCGGGTGAAAGACAGGCTGCCCATGTTGCGTCTTTATTTCATGGGATGGAAATCGCCGAATCCCAAGGTAGAGGTGATGGGCATGGCTCACCGAGCCAGGCAGTTAGCCACAGAGACCGGCTTGATCGATAAATTCGTTTTCTTCGAAGAAGATTGGATTCCTTACGAAGAAAGGGTCAACTACTTGCTGGACGCTGATATAGCAGTCTCGGCGCATTTTGATCTACCCGAAACTAGATATTCTTTCAGAACACGTATTCTCGATTATCTCTGGGCCGGTCTTCCTGTGCTGAGCACCGGGGGCGATCCGTTATCAGAAGAGATCGATCGAGAAGGCGCCGGGATGGCGATGCCTTATGAAGATCCGGATGCCTGGGCTGAGGCGCTGGTCAAGCTCTGTGATGAAGATGGGCTGTCAAAGCGGTTCTCAGAAGGGGCTCTCAGTCTGTCCGAGAAATATCGCTGGAGTCGGACCAGTCTTGCCCTTGTAAATTACTGCCGGGAACCCTATCATTTACCTGGTTTTCAAAGACCGACCATGCCCAATCTGGCTGAAAGAGTACGGGCGGTTTACTCCCGTGGTGGCACCGATCTGATTGTAAAACGCTCCAAAGAGATAGTTTCTGATCTGTTCAAATAGCAATATGAACGAGAGAGAAGATAAATTAACCTCTATTCCAGGTCATCTTCTGGAGCCTGACTGGCTTGCCTTTGAGTTCAAGACAGCCATGAGCGTTATCGAATCTATCGAGCATGCGATCAAACCTTTTGAGCACAACGCCAAGAACAAGAGTATTCACAATATCAGGATTGCCTTTCGTCGCTGGTTCTCTATCTGGGAGGTCCTGCGGGAGGATGGCTGGGAGAGCGATTCTTATGGCAATAAGCTCGGACGCAAGCTGAAGCGCTTTTATAAATTGCTGGGAAGAATTAGAGACTGGGACGTGAATACCAAGCTGGCAGCCAGAGAAAAGCTGCCTCTGCCGGTTCTTGAAGACTGGAAGAATCGCCGCAAGAAAGCTCGCAAGAAGGCTTTCGAAGAGCTTGCCGAGTTCAAGCTCAAGGGGCTGATCAAAAAATTGAAGCGCTATCTCAAGGAGCGCCATGAGAAGCTTCGCCTGGAATATATCCGTTATCAAGGCGCCCGGGAGGAGACGGTCTTTTCTCATCTCGAGAAGTTTCTGGCCCAGAACGAAACCCAGACCAGGGAGATTTCTAAAGAGCTCAAGGTGATGGAGGACATCCATAACTTCAGGCTCAAGATCAAGTCATGGAGATATTTACTGGTCGAGTTCTATGGGGTCAGCAACGTACTTCTGGTGGAAGCCCAGAAGCAGATGGGTTATATCGTCGACTATGACCGCATGCGGGTTATTCTCGAAGAGTCGTTGACTGCCGCAGAAGCCAAGAATTCGCCTGACCCGCAGGAAGTCTCTATTCTCAAGGAGACTATCGCCTTTGTGGTCGCCAAAAGAAATATTCTGATCAAAGAGCTGGATCAATCGAAACAGAATCTTCCCTACGGATTTCGCCCGCTTTCAGCCACCTTTGAATAAGTCCAGGATAGTCAAGAGTTAGCAAATTAATAAGTTATCTTGAATCTCTGTGGCCCCGGGCAGACGGCCGCCTACAATAGATAGATCTGAGAGCAAAATTTGCAGTGCACCGATTTTAATTGGAATGACCCGCCCATGCCCAAAAAGAAGAAAGTTACCATTTTAGGATCCGGAGCAGCAGGCTTGACCGCTGCCATCTATGCCGCCAGGGCTAATTTAGAACCGCTGGTGATTGAAGGTCTTCAGACCGGGGGGCAGCTCACCATCACTACGGATGTGGAGAACTATCCCGGATTTCCTGAAGGCATCATGGGTCCTGAACTGATGACAGCCATTCACAAGCAGGCTGAGCGTTTCGGTACCGATTTCATCTACGACAACGCTGAGTCGGTCGATCTCTCCAAGCGGCCTTTTGTGGTCAAGACCGGTGAGCAAGAGATTCATACCGATGTGCTTATCATCTGTACCGGTGCATCGGCTAAGCTTCTCGGTCTCGATTCGGAAAACGAACTAATGGGCCACGGCGTCTCGGCCTGTGCTACCTGTGACGGATTTTTCTTCCGGGACAAGAAAGTTTTTGTAGTGGGCGGTGGTGACACGGCCATGGAAGAGGCGATGTTTTTGACTCGTTTCGCATCTTCGGTCACCCTGGTTCATCGACGGGAGCAATTCAGAGCTTCGGCGATCATGACCGAACGGGCTAAGCGCAACGAAAAAATCGACTTCATTCTTGATTCGGTGGTTGAAGAGATTGGCGACGTTGGCGCCAACGAAGTGAAGTGGATCAAACTCAAAAATATTAAAACCGGTGAAGTCACCAAACATGATGCCGATGGGGTCTTCATCGCCATCGGGCACCAGCCCAACACCGACCTGTTCAAAGGCCAGCTCGAACTGGACGAGAGCGGCTATATCGTCACCGAAGGCGAAAGTGTCAAGACCAAAATCAAAGGGGTCTTCGCTGCCGGTGACGTGATGGACAGTGTCTACCGTCAAGCAGTAACCGCTGCCGGAACCGGATGCCGAGCCGCTCTTGAAGCCCAGTGGCTTCTAGAGAATGAAGAAGCCGAGGATGAATTGTCCGGTGAAAAAAAAACGGCTGAAGCCGTAAGAAACTAAAATCCGGCGTTTTGGCTATGGATGCTCTTAGCAAAACTGAAAGCGAAGTCAGGGCCGGACGGATCAAACGTCTGATACTCGACCATCCTGTTGCTTCTCATCCCTGGTTCGAACACATGCGAACCGGCCAGGTCGAGCACACTCCGGAGCAGTTGCTGAATCTGCTGCTCAACTACGATGCCCATGCCACGCTTCTCAGGCGCCTGCTTCTGGAAGCGGCAACGCTGATGCCGGAGCCTGCGGTGGGCTTTATTCTCGAGAATGTTCGCAATGAATACGGCAATGGTGATTACTCTAGAGCGCACCAGGGGCAGTTGCTCGATATTGTCTCGATTCTAGAGCGAGAATTCGATTTGAAGCGAGAGCAGGAGTTCAAACTGACCGATGGAGTCAGAGCTTATATGGAAGAGGTACCCGGTTTCTATAAACCGGATCCGGCTCTACATGGGGATTTTGCTGCCATCGCCTGTATCTCTGCCGGTGCCGTTACCGCCACCGAGGTTCTCGCACTTGAAGAATTCAAAGTATTGCAACAGGCATTCCGACCATATGATCTGGCTGACCATATCTGGTTCGACCATGTCAACATAGAATCGGAGCATGCTGAGGAGTCTCTCGATCTGATCAGATATTTCCTGGCAGAGGACCCCGATGGCAGCACTTTCAATTTGATTGAGCTTGGTGTAGGCGGTGTCTTGCTCTCAAACACAAGTCTCTATGAAGGATTTCTAGAAGCGGTCTGTGTAAAACCGCTCTGTCTCCAGGGCGAGAGCTGAGTCTGTCATGGCCGAGTTCAAGAGCAATCTCGACGAGACTCTTTCCCTGATATCGGTCGAGGGCAGGCATGTTGCCATGCTGACTCGCTGGTTCTCCCGGGAAGGGGGACTCGAGCTTTATTGTCACAGGCTTGTGGAAGAATTGCTTGATAGAGGCGTTCGAGTCAGTGTTGTTTGCGAAGAGAATAAGTCTGATTTCGACCATGAGAACCTGGCGGTTATAGACTATGGACCTCCTTTCAAAAAGCTCTCGAAAGGTGATGCCTATCGCTATGCTTTTCGCAAGACCCGGGAGATTCTAGAAAGACTCGAGAACGTCGATCTGGTCCACTCTCAACAGCTACCTTCGCCCCGGCATGAAGTGGTCACTTTTCATAACCATACTGTAAACAGGCTCTCTAATACAGGACGCGGTTTAGAGCGGGTCGTGAATAAAGCCAAATCGAGCTTTACCGATCGCTACCAGACCAAGATGCTTTTCGACAGGCGTCTGGCTTCTGAAGCGAATTGCAGAATCTTCGTCTCATCAACTGAGCAAGAGGAATATTATCGCGAGTTCAATCTCGATCCAAATAGCCCCTATGTCATCGCTTATCCCGGTGCCACCACCGGCAAAGAGGCGGCGGCTGATGCCGAGCCCAGCGACTATGATGAGTATGAAAGAGTCTCTCGATTTCCTTTTCTCTTTGTCGGAAAGGGTTATCGTATGAAGGGTCTCGATATTCTTTTCAAAGCCTGTCGTTTGCTGAAGTCTTATGGTGCCGAGTTCGAACTCAATGTGGTCGGTCTGGAGAAAAAGCCTATACTTGCCGCGGCCCTGATGCGCTACAAAATTGAAGACAGGGTGAACTTTCTGGGCTATGTCTCTGACGTATCCAGGGTGTTCGACCGTTGCTACGCCATCGTTACGCCTTCCCGTCTGGAGTCTTTCGGTATGGCGCCACTGCAGGCGATGCGTCATGGTCTGGTGCCCATAGTCAGTCGAGTGAGCGGCATCGCCGAGGTTCTGGAATCCGGTGTGAACGGTTTGATTCTAGAGAATCATCTAGAACCGGAAGAGCTTG
The DNA here is from genome assembly GCA_020634035.1 of Candidatus Obscuribacterales bacterium. GTDB lineage: Bacteria > Cyanobacteriota > Vampirovibrionia > Obscuribacterales > Obscuribacteraceae > RI-106. Next base: position 195,652 of record JACKCM010000002.1, read on the forward strand.
CATTTCAGATGAAGCGCTTATTAGACGAGCCGGAGTTGCTCAGCGCCATGTCGGCGAGAGCTAGAGAAAGGGCTTGCGACTTTACCTGGGAAAAGACCGCGGATGCCACCATATTTGCTTATCAACATGTAATCCATTCAAAAATGAATATTTAAGAGAGGACCACAGGCCGCCATGACCGAGACTAAAAAGAAGAGTACGACCGCCAACCGTCTTGTCAATGAGACCAGTACCTATTTGCAGCAACATGCGTATAATCCGGTGGACTGGTATCCCTGGGGCGAAGAAGCGCTTGAGCGGGCCAAAGCAGAAGAGAAGCCCATTTTGCTATCGATAGGTTATGCCGCCTGTCACTGGTGTCATGTCATGGAGCATGAGTCCTTCGAAGATGAAGAGACTGCTGCTTTGATGAACGCTGATTTCATCAATATAAAAGTCGATCGAGAAGAGAGGACCGATCTCGACGAGATTTATATGAAAGCGGTGCAGTTAATGACAGGTCACGGCGGCTGGCCCATGACCGTGTTTCTGACGCCTGAATTGAAGCCGATTTTTGCCGGGACTTACTTCCCTCCCGATGATCGCCATGGCATGCCATCGTTTAGAAAGATACTTTCTGGGGTGAGCCGCGCCTGGAAAGAGAAGCGGATGGATGTTTTGAAATCGGCCGATGAGGTTACCGAGCACCTTATTAAGTTCGAATCGATGGGAGATCTTAAGAGCGTTCTTGATCTAGAGAGCGACGCACCGGATTTCGATTTTGGTTCATTAAATCGGGCTTTCTCTCTGGTTTATAAATATCTGGATGACGCCTGGGGTGGTATCGGCTCTGCTCCCAAGTTTCCACAACCTTTCTGCCTGGCGCTTGCCATGCGCATTCTGGTATCGGATAAGAGCACCGAAGAGCAAAAAGACAACGCTCATCATTTTCTCACGCTGACACTCGATAAGATGGCCTACGGTGGCATGCACGATCATCTCGGTGGTGGCTTCGCCCGTTATTCGGTGGATCGAAAATGGCTGATACCACATTTTGAGAAGATGCTGTATGACAATGCCCTGCTCGCCTCAATCTATTTTGATGCCTCAAGAATAAAAATCTTCGAGGATGAAGCCGAAAATAAGATCAAGAGCGACTACTGGCGAGAGGTAGGACGAGGCATTCTCGCCTTTGTCAAAGCTGAGTTAGGCACCGAAGATGGAGCCTTCTATTCAAGCCTGGATGCCGATAGCGAAGGCAAAGAAGGAGAGTTCTATGTCTGGACTCCTGAAGAGATCGAAGCACTGCTTGCAGAAGAGGACGCTCGCCTATTCATGCGGGTCTACGGAGTAACTGATAGAGGCAATTTCGAAGAAGGAAAGAGCGCACTTCATATTCTTATGGCTCCCCATGAACTTGCCCGGGATCTCGACATGACCTTTGAGCAATTCAAAGAGCGAATCGAGCCGATGAAGGCCAAGCTGCTTGCTAAAAGAGCCCAGCGGGTGCGGCCTGGTCTCGATGAGAAGGTTCTGACCTCCTGGAACAGCCTTATGATCTCGGGCTTCATCGCCGGTTATAAAGCAGAGCAGGATCCTGACTATCTGAAAACCGCGACAGATGCCGCCGACTTCATCATCGAAAATCTCATGAAGGATGGCAGACTGCTTCGTACCTGGGGCAAAGGGGTAGCTAAACTGAATGGCTATCTGGATGACTACGCGTACTTTATTCAAGCCCTTTTAGACATTCTCGAGGTTATGCCTTCATCTCGCTATATGGAGCTGGTTCATTCCTTGACCGAAACCATGCTCGAGCTCTTTTATGACGGGGAAGGGGATAAAGGCGGATTCTATTACACCGGTGAGAAGAGTCAGGCGGATCTTATATTGAGACCGCGCTCCCATTTCGATGGTTCGGTGCCGTCGGGCTCTTCGGTGGCCGTCACTGATTTGCTCAGACTGTATAAATTGACCGCAGAGAAACGCTATCTAGATAGGGCAAGGGAAGTCTTTGGTATCTACAGCGATATCATGGAGAAAAGACCGGAACAGTTCGGTAATCTGCTATGCGCTCTGGATACTTATATCGAGCCGGGCCGTGAGGTCGTGGTCGTACTTTCCGAGGAGGAAGCAGAGCCTGACAAGCAAGAGATGATATTTGCCGTCCATGAGAAGTTCAGACCCGGCGATGTATTTCTGATAACAGATTCGAGATCACAATATGATCTCAGTCTTCTTTCGGGTAAATCGGTGCTAGCTAATCGTTCCACCGTCTACATCTGCGAGAACCATGCCTGTCAAGAGCCTCTCGATAGTATTGAGAAAGTACGGCAGGTTCTATAAATTAGAAACTGAGCAAGATTGAGAGTTCGAGGTAATCCGCTAATATGTCCAGCGACCCAAGAAAGTCATTGCTTTCTATCATCGAAAAGAGACCTAATACACCTCTTGCCACCACGCTGATCTGGTCTTTCGTACTGGGTGTGCTGGCGAGCTCGTTGATAGCCAAAGAAGCCGCCTTGAACAATCGCAGTGAAGACATGGTCGGCAATTTGATATTTGCTCTCTTATTCCTATCTGCCGGCATGGTAACCGTTTGGTATCAAGTGCGTCAGGTGGAGAAGCGACTTGATGCAGTTGCTCTGGTTCTTTCTGAGACCGCCACCGAGGCCCAGGACGCGGACGAATCAGATAAAGAAGATCAGGAAGAAGAGAAGAAAGAAGATTCCTAAGGCTTCGAAAAAAAATCAGATCAGTTTTGAACCAGGGTCTCATCTTTCCAGATATAGGATTTTGCTCCTGCTTCTTTAGACCCTTTCGATTCTATGACCAGCTTCGGATTGTCTCCTCCGGCACCTTCGAGCAGCACTTTTGTGCCCTTGAGGCTGTTGAGTCTCTTCATCTCCGGACCGGCAAAGCCGAATAGTTCTACTTCTATGGTGTCTTTCATGGTGCTTCTAGTAACCATCACCACCGGTTTATTCCGGTAGCTCCACTGTTTGATCTGGCCTATATGAGGATCTTTCAGAAGACGCCATTTGCCGCTCCAGACTAGATTGGGAAGAGCGTCTTTATTCTTTAGAATCTCAAAGGCAACCAGGCGCGATTCGATTTTACTGCCGTCTTTTCTGACGAATACCACGAACTTGTATCGGGCTATTCCCGCACTCGGCGCCACGATATCGGTCTCGACTATGTCATCCACTTTCGAGCCTGCCTCGTCTTGCAAATACTTGGGCAGAGCTTTCAAATTCGTCTCTTTAGCCAGGGCGATATTGGTACTGCTGGTGATGACCAGTGCCGCCATGAAAATGAAAAACAGAATGATTTTATTGAATCTGTGCATATCTATGACCTCTTTTGCCAGGGTCGCCTTCGGTTTCGATGAAAGTACGATAGCACAGTTGTCTGGTCCGGTCGGTCGGGCAATGACCATCTTAGAGGTCACGATGTTGTCATGCGGATGTGGTTTGATCATCGGAAGGGTCGTTGACCACTGGGTGTAAGTCTATCCAGGGGAGTTTTTATATGGGTGCATTTGATAGAGATACAGTCAGGTCCGGGGATTCTACTGCTACAGTAGCGGATAAGCTTAGTCCGTTGCAGATTACAGGAGCTTTCGACTTAACCGAAAGAAGCAGATTGCTTCATAAAGTCGGCGAACTCGAAGAGCCTCAGTTCTTGCCCGAGGTCAGAATCTTTGGTGAGTCCAGGGAAGGCCCGCGTCAGACCGGGGATCTGCCCGGGGATAAAGAGATAGGCAATCTCGAAGAGAAAGAATTCAGGGCAGCCAATGCGCCCTGGTTGAAGCAGTTCAAAGAGAATCAACCTGACTATGAGAAGTCTTTGAATAAAGCTGGTGCACATCTTTCGGAGAAGAGGACGGCTTTTCTGAATCGCATGAAACCCGGTCAGCCTGACGGGCTCGAAGCCGATTGCGAAAGAGGAATAGAAGCTTTGACAAGGTCGCGGCAGACGCTCGAGAGTTCTATCGACGGTTTATCCGGTGAGGAAGATCGTCGTGCCGCTGCATCGATAACTTCGCGATACATCGACCATCTCGGCAATAGTAGCCCTGAGGCGGAGATGTTGAGAGCCGGCATTCTGGATGATATGAAGAATAGCGGATTCGGCTCTTTGATCAAGCCTTTATTGAATCACAGCAATCAGATCAACAAATACCGACCGGATCTCTTGGAGCGACAGGAGTTGACCGAGCAATTCAGGGATGCGATCACCAACAAATCCAACCTGAACGACATATATGGCAAAGGGCTGTCCAAAGCCGGACGTGTCGAACCCGAGAACAAAAGTTTTGAGACCAGAAGTGAACAGCTGAGTGAAGAGAACCGGCGCCTCAAAGCAGAGAGTTCAAAGCTTTCCAGTCAGCCTGAATTTGACCCGTATCCGAGACTTAAAGAGCGGGAGGAAGAGCTGGAAGAGAGAACCTATCGAATCTAGATTTTAGTTCTTGGTCTGATTCGCCGGTTTTTCCGTCGGCTCTGGGGCTGCTTTTGTAGCTTTGTTGGCTCCGTTAGCAACCGGCTCTCGGTTGAGATAGAGTCGCATCTCTTTTCGAATATTTGGATTGGAAGCCAGGGCTAGTTTTAAGAAGAGCTCCGCCTCTTTATCTTTGCCTGCTTGTTTGTTTATGCCGTAGAGAAGATAGTAGGATTCAGCGTTCGCTTTCTGGCTGCTCAGATAGAGATTGACGAACTTGAGCGCTTCGCCCAATCTTCCTGTTTCGAGCGAGGCATAAGACCTTAACAAAGCCATTCTCGGCTCGGAGCCGTGCACTTTGTAAGCTTGCTTCGACATGTTGTAGGCCAGATCTTGTAACTGCTTAGTACCGCAACCAAGAGCCGCCCGGGTCAGGGGCTCGGTCAGATCCGGGTTGAATTTATCGAGCAGATAGCTCTCCTGTAGCTTCATGAAAGCACCATGGGGATTGTCTTTTGAGAGATAGCAGACCCCCTGGATATAAAGCAGTTTTGCTGTTTTCTGAATGCGCAGCGCCTTTTCTGCGTATTTGAAGGCGGTATCAAAACGACCTGTTTTCATTGCCGCTTCGGCATATCCCGAGTCGAGTTTAAAGAGAATCTCCTGGGATAGATTCTGTTTTTCGGCCAGCTTCACGCCCTGTTCAAAATATTTGTAGGCTTCGGCATATTGTTTGTCGACCACAAGGTAAGTGCCGAGGATAAGATCGAGGATGACATTATCCTTGTCCTTTTTGTAGGCATCGCTGGCTACCTTGAAGCCTTCTTCCATGGAGCCGTTAAACTCAAGTGCCCAGGCATACATAGAGATACTTCTTTTGCTCTCGGGATTCATCGAGAGGGCAGATTGCCACAGCCGAATATCTTTGTGCCACTGCCAGTTTCGATAATTGGAGAGCCCGGTCAGGGTAAGGAGAATGACCACGCCGACTGCTAATGCCGGCATCGGTTTCAGAACTGAAAAGCGAGCCAGATAATAGCCGGATAGAATTGCCAGGGAGCCCATGGTGAAATAGATACGAGTAATCGAGACATATTCGGGATGGGGCACAAAGCAGCTTGGAATGAGAGAAAGGACGAATAAAATCAGGGCGAAGGATGGAATAATCGAGTCTCGGAGCCGATAGGCGAAGAATCCCGCCGTAAGAACCGTAGCCAGTCCGGCCAGAGATAGAGGGTCGGCCATGCTCGACGCCAGGGCGAAGGGTGGATCCAGGGAGAGTCCGTAGGGCACCAGAAAACATCTTAGCGTATAGGTGAAAAGCACCTTGAACTGGGTGGCCACGTATTGCGGCAGGGTCAGGGTGGAGAGACCGAATCCGGTACCGACCAGGGGGTTGAAGTTGAGCAAGAGCACCAGGGGGACTGCAAGCGCGACCAGTAACTGGGCGAAGAATTCGAAGGGTCGGTCCATCACCCAGCTCTTGAAGGTTGTTTTGCGCGGCTTCAGAAGCAGGGCCAGGGCGATGAACGCACCGGGGATAGTGACAGCCTGGGGACCGGACCAGATTCCGAAGAGTACGAAAAGATAGCTGAAAAGATAGAGAAAGAGCGCGTTTTTGATGTCTCTGGCAAGAAAGCCCGAGATGAAAAGATGCAAGCTCAAAAGATAGTTGAAGACCACAAGCAGGGCCGACCGGGCTGATATGTAGCTGATTGCACCACAGGCCAGGGGATGGCAGGCGAAGATGGCGGCAGAAGCGAAGGCAACCAGATCCGGCTCTAGAGAGAGTCTGGTTTTCAAATCTGCGTGTTTACCCAGTCTTCTCACAAAAAAGTAGAGCAAAAGCACATTGGCCAGATGAAGGAGCATATTGATAGCATGGAAGACGCCGGGACTTCTTATGCCCATGGAGAGCACATCGATGGCAAGCGAAACCTTGACTAGAGGCTCGTTCAGGGGGCTGACCAGGGAGTTGAGCATCAGATCCGACCAGAAGAGATTCCAGTCTCTGGTGTTGCGCAATTCAGTCAAATTAAAGAGATCGAGATAGACGAATTCGCCCCAGATCGTGATGGCATGGGCGGCGAAGACCAGCAGGATGACAATGCCCACTGTGGTCAAAAGTAACTTTCGATCGGCTCTTTCTAGATTGAAAAAACCGGCATTTTCCGCTGTGGAATCCGATTCGAGAAAACGCTCGCTTTTCCTGGAGCGTTTTTTCGATGAGCGCTTAGAGGTTCTAATCTTCTTCTCTGGCATGCTTTATAAGATCTGATCGGCTTAGATATCATTCCACGAATAGAATCCTGCTCTATTGATTTCGACATAATAATTCAGTAAAGCACTCAGGAGGCGTGTTTCGAGATTCTCCATAGTGATAAAATTTGCACTCGTATACTGCTTATTATGAGTCTCTAGCATCATGAAAGATGAGAACAAGTTGGCGGAGAAGGCTGAGTTGAACCAGGCCCTCAAAGCTCTTTTCATACCGGTGGCTTTGTTTATCGCCACCGTTACCTTCGCCGCTGGTATCTTTCTGATTTATCACGAAGAGGTCGCCGGATGGGGGTTTCTAGCCACTACCGCCATACTGGCTGTCTGGGGCTTTATCGCTCTATTGCAGTACCAGAATTCTTATCGTGCCCGGGGCATCATGCCGGACAGGGAGGACATCATGGTCGAGTTTACCGACGAATTGCCCCGTTCTGCTCCGCCTCAATCCGAGTCGACTGAAATAGCGCCTGAATCGCAGTCTGAACTGGAGCCCAGCAAGCAGACCATTCAGTAGTTCAACTTCAAAAAAATCACAACAAATGAAAACAGCGTTCCGGATAGAAGGAACGCTGCTTTTGTAAGTCTGCGATTGACCGGCTCCTGGCGATTAACGCTTGGAGAACTGGAAGCGTTTTCTGGCTTTCTTACGGCCGTATTTCTTACGCTCTTTGACTCTGGAGTCTCTGGTCAGAAGACCGTCGACTCTGAGAAGCGGTCTGTTCTGAGGAGCAGCTTCCGCCAGGGCGCGAGCGATACCGTGCCGAACTGCACCCATCTGACCGACGATGCCGCCGCCATTGACGATGATATGCACATCGAATCTTCCCAGCGCTTCAGCAGCGTGGAAAGGTTGCATGATCATCTTGTCAAGACCGAATCTGCCGCCGCAATAATCTTCAACGGTGCGACCGTTGATGGTGACATTGCCGGTACCGGGTACGAGCCTGACTCTGGCTGTGGAGGTCTTTCTTCGACCGGTTCCGTAATATTGAATTACACTTGTCATTTATCGAAATTCCTTTATCGCTCGATTAGTGGGCTAGCTGGAACTGTGTCGGGTTTTGAGCTTTATGAGGATGCTCGCTGCCAGAGTAGACTTTCAGCTTGGTGAACTGCTTGCGACCCAATGAGGTATGGGGAAGCATACCCTTGATGGCTCTCTCGATGATAGCCTCGGGCTTACGCTCTCTGAGAGCCGACAATTTTTCGGATTTGAAACCACCGGGATGACCGGAGTGACGATAGTAGACTTTGTCCGACTCTTTGGAGCCACTGACCTTTATCTTCTCTGCGTTGATAATCACGACGAAATCACCGCAGTCGACATGGGGGGTGAATTCGGGTTTGTGCTTGCCACGCAGAAGGTTGGTGACTTCTACTGCCAGGCGCCCAAGGGTTTTGCCCTCGGCATCTACTTCGAGCCATTCTCTGGTTACTTCGTTTGGTTTGGCGCTGTAGGTTTTCACGGAATTGCTCCTGCCGTTTATTTTGTTTACGAGTTCTGTTCAAACAAACAGTACTTCGCGGGATACTGCACCGAGTTCAAGGTCAACCCCCGGGGGGGTGCCGTGGGACCGTTCAGCTCTCGCTCTCCTTTATCTAGAGCCTCGCTGATACTCTCAGGAACTCGTTTTCCGAGTCCGATCTCAATGAGAGTCCCGACTATTATGCGGACCATATTGTACACGAAGTGATCGGCGACAATCCAGAATTCAAGCTGACCTTCACCTAAATTCAATATTTCGCAACGTTCCACGAAGCAAACGGTGGTGGAAGGACTGGCATTACTAGATCGGAAGGCTCGAAAATCATGACTGCCAAGCATGCGGGAAGCACCGTCATTCATGGCTTTTAAGTCGAGAGGCTCTTTGATGAAGTAGTGAGAATCCTTTAAAAGAGCAGAGCGCTGGCGACCGTTAAAGATCCGATACACATATTCGCGCTTGATAGCGCTGAAGCGGGCGTGAAATTCGGGATCGACAATCTGCATTGCTGAGACCGCCAGGTCTTTGCCGATGATACCGTTGAGGCTCCAGGTCAGTCGGCGCAGGTCGATTTTGTCTTGCAGAAAATCGGCAGGCAGATTGATATGGGCTACCTGTAAGCGAGCGTGGACACCAGAATCTGTTCTTCCGCTGAAGGTGACCCGGATATCTTTCTTGGTGAGGATCTTTAGAGCGTGCTCGAGTTCAGACTGCACCGTTCTATGGCCAGGCTGATATTGCGAGCCATGGAATTTTGTTCCAACATACTCGACTGCTAGAGCCAGTTTGGGCATCGCTTCAAAAGGCGGTATTGCAGCTCTGGTTAGACCAGCTGGATAACTGCCAGGGGAGCATTGTCACCACGGCGATTGCGATACTTGATGATTCTGGTGTAGCCGCCTTCCCGGTCTTTGTAGCGGGGGGCGATCTCATTGAAGACGCGGGTTACGACTTCTCTGTCGTAAAGCTTGGCGCGAACCTGACGTCTCAAATGCACCGCGCGTGCTACCTCTTTGGCAGCCGCTTCGTCACCACCTTTGGCCTTCTCTTTAAGGGCTTCATAATTTTCGATCTGACCCTTTTTGCCTTTGGTGATCAGCTTCTCCACTTCCGGTCTCAAAGCCTTGGCTTTGGCGAGAGTGGTGATGATCTCCTCGTGCCGGAGCAGCTCGGTTGAGAGGCTGCGCAGAACAGCTTTACGCTGGTCGGCCGGTCTTCCTAGTTTGTGGCGGGTCTTGCGGTGACGCATGACGTGAATCCTCTTTTATCGAATCTCTACTTTTCTTTGGGTGAGTCTGCCAGGCCCAGACCAAATTGTCTCAACCTTTCGATTACTTCGTCAGCGGACTTTTTACCGAAGTTCTTGATATTCATCAAGTCATCGTAGGTCAGCTTGAGAAGCTCTCCTAAAGAGTTGATATTGGCGCGCTTCAAGCAGTTGTATGCTCTGACCGAGAGCTCGAGCTCTTCGATCGAGATAGAGCTGTGTTTGCCTTCTTGTTGCTGCGGTTGAGTCGTGGTCGGAACCATCGGCTTACCGGAGAGCTCAGCTATGGGCACCAGGTGCTCGATTAGCTGGCGGGCAGCCTGAGAGACTGCTTCGGTGGCGTCGATGGCGCCATTGGACCAGAGTTCCAGAGTCAACTTGTCGAAATCTGTCGATTCGCCGACCCGGGTAGGTTCAACCATGTAGCTGACCTTGCGGATAGGCATGTAGACAGCGTCGATGGGCAACACGTCTATAGCTTGTTTGTACTGGCTGTGAGCATCGGCGGGGACATAGCCACGACCGCGCTCTGCGGTTATCTCTGCCCGGATGCGGCCGCCTTCGGCCAGGGTGCAGAGTTGCCAGTCAGGGTTGATGATGGTGGCATCGGCCGGACAGAAGATGTCTCTTCCGGTTACCGGACCGGGTCGCTCCACATCGAGATGGAGGTACTGGGGATCGGGTGAAAAGGTTTTGACCACCAGGCCTTTGAGATTGAGCATGATATCGATAACGTCTTCGACGACACCGGGTACGGTGGTGAATTCGTGGGTGATACCATCGATTCTGACTGCGGTAACGGCGGAGCCTTCGATATGAGAAAGCAGAACTCTGCGCAAAGAGTTGCCGAGGGTTGTACCGTAGCCACGCTCTAGCGGTTCGATCTGGAATTTGCCGTAGATCGAGCCGTCGGCATGGGTTTTGTTTTCGAGGCACTTGATCTTGATCGGCTCACGGGGACTGGTTTCAGGAACCATTCCATAGTCCATGGAGCCGGGAGCTCCGGTGCCACTTGCACCAGGAGCACCGATGCCGGTGCCGGTGATGTAGTCATTGCCACCGGGAATTCCGGTGTTATTCATATTGATGCCGTAAGGGCGATTGAAATCGTTATTCACGTTTTATTCGCTCAACTCTCTGTGTAGTCTGGGTAATTAGATGGGTACCTGAAGTTGATGGAGAATATTACCTTCTGGAGTAGTATTCTACGATCAGGGCTTCTTTGATGGTCTGGTCAAGCTCTTCGCGAGAAGGAGGATTGACTAAAGACGCAGTAAGCTTTTCGGCATCTGCGGTCATCCACGCCGGAGGCGGGCTGCCGGGATTCTCTTCGATGATAGATTTGATTGTCTTCTTGCTTCTTTCCATCACACCGACTATCTGACCGGGTTTCAACTGGATGGAGGGAGTGTAGACTTTCGTGCCGTCCACGGTGAAGTGTCCGTGGCTGATGAGCTGGCGTGCTTGAGCTCTGGAGGGAACGAGACCGGAGCGATAGACAATGTTGTCCAGTCTGGTTTCGCAGAGTTGAAGAATTTTCAAACCGGTAGGTACTTTCTTCTGCGCACTGGCTACTTTATAGAATGCCGAGAATTGAGCTTCGAGCAAGCCGTAGGTGCGGCGTACTTTTTGCTTCTCTCTCAACTGAGTAGCGTATTCTGAATGCTTCTTGCGAGCCTGACCGTGCTGACCCGGACCATAGCGACGTCTTTCGATGGCGCATTTGGTGGTAAAGCAGCGCGAGCCTTTCAAAAAGAGCTTGACTCCTTCGTTCCTGCAAAGCTTGCATACAGCATCTGTATATCTAGCCAACTTCCAATCTCCTTTTCGCTTCGGGAGTCATCCCTTAGACTCGACGACGTTTAGGCGGACGGCAGCCATTGTGAGGAATGGGCGTCACATCCTTAATAAGAGTAATTTCGAGACCTGCGGCCTGCAGGGCACGGATAGCGGTTTCTCTACCGGCTCCCGGTCCCTTGACCAGTACTTCGACCTGGCGCATGCCCTGGTCCATCGATCTTCTGGCCACGGAATCGGCAGCTTGCTGAGCCGCAAACGGAGTACCTTTCTTGGCACCCTTGAATCCAACCGTACCAGCCGAGGCCCAGGCTACAACCTGACCTTGAGGATCTGTTGAACAAATAATGGTGTTGTTGAAAGTGCTCTTGATATGCACCATCCCCTGAAGGACGTAGCGCTTCTCTTTCTTCTTGGTTCGAGCTTTTGCCGACTTAGCCATTTACCTATTTCTTTCCTTTTGATTTTTGGAATACCGGATTCTAATTGGAATTCCAGGGTTTTTCTTGAAATGTCACTTCAATATTAATAAAGGTTGTTATTTAGAAGTGGTTTTCTTACCGGCCACAGCCAATCTCTTGCGTCCGCGTCTGGTGCGTGCGTTGGTCTTGGTTCTCTGACCTCTGGTGGGAAGACCCTTTCTATGGCGCTGACCGCGGTAGCAATTGATCTCGATCAATCGCTTGATATTGAGACCTTCGACTCGTCTCAGGTCACCTTCGACCTGGTACTCGCCGCTTTTCTCAATCTCTTCTCTGATGCGAGCGACATCATCCTCGGTGAGCTCATGCACGCGCATGGCTTCCGGAATGTTGAGCTTCTCACAAATTTTACGGCCGGTTGTCATACCGATGCCGTGAATATAAGTGAGAGCGATATGGGTTTTCTTGTTTTTTGGTAGATCTACACCGGCTATTCGAGCCATGAGTTCTCAGTCCTTATAGATTGTGGTCGTCTGATCCTAGTTACTTATTTATTGCTCTGCGCGATTAGCCCTGGCGCTGTTTATGCTTCGGGTTCTCGCAAATGACAGCCACACGACCTTTGCGGCGGATTATTTTGCATTTGTCGCACAGTTTTTTTACTGATGCTCTAACTTTCATGGTAGGTTCCTGCTTTTAGAGTTTTAGAAAACTACTATCTGTTGAATTATCGACTTTCTTCTTGTCGCAAAGACAGCAGTGTTCGCGTCCGTTGGGATGCAAAAGCTACAGCCTGAGACAAACAACTCATTTTACAGCACAATGTATATACTCATCCTCTTATCACGGTCGGATTCGCAATCTAAGTTAACTTGTTGGCCGGAGCCAAATTAGATAGATCTCGGGCTTGCAGGATGTCGAAAAAGCAGATCGATTTCCCGTTGACAATCGAAGGGTAATGGCGCTATTCCTGCCTCTGGTGCTATTTCAGCCACCCTGACAGGGCTCATCTTGAAAACAGCCTGGCGACAAAGCTTTTGAGAGGCTGTTTTAAGTCCAGACCTCTTGCTTCGATCAATATGTTTATTAAGAAAATTTCTCTTTGAGATAGTCGGTATTCGGAGACTACTCGCGAATTCGATAGGTTATCCGGCCGCGGGTCAGATCGTAGGGTGTCAACTCGACACGCACTCTGTCTCCCGGGAGAATTTTGATGAAGTTCTTGCGAATTTTGCCGGAGATATGGGCAAGGACCTTGTGTCCGTTGTCGAGCTCCACCCGAAACATGGCGTTGGGCAAGGATTCCCGTATTGTCCCTTCAAATTCGATTACGCCTTGCTTGGCCATTACGCTAGAACCTCTGTAGGTCTTCTGGTGAGAATCTCCGGTTTGCCGTCGGTGATCATGATGGAATGCTCGAAGTGAGCGGAGGCTTTGTAATCCGATGTGACTACAGTCCAGCCGTCCCGCTTGGTTCGAACCCCGTCACCGCCCAGATTGAACATGGGTTCAATCGCTATAACCATACCAGGTTTCAAGGTTATCTTGCTACCTGTACGGTAGTTGAATATAAAGGGTTCGTCATGCAGCTTATAGCTGATACCATGACCGCCATATTCGCGGACAATGCCGTAAGAGCCGAGGTTGCCCACATCTTCGATGGCGCCGCCGACCTGATCTAGATTGTTACCAGGGCAGCTCTGTTTTATTCCTTCATAAAGCGCTTTTTGAGTATCGTCCAGGAGTTGCTGAAGGCGTTCCGGTACGTCGCCCACGGCGATAGTGACGGCGGTATCGGCTATAAGATCAAGGACCTTTCCGTCTTCGGTATTGCGCTGGTAGGTGACACCGAGGTCCATGCTCAAGACATCGCCGTCTTTCAAAACCCGATTTTTGCTCGGAATGCCGTGAACCACCTCTTCATTGACCGAAGCACAGATGGTGCCGGGAAAATCCCGATATCCTTTGAAAGTCGGGACTGCTCCATTTTCGCGAATCTTCTTCTCGGCCATCTGGTCGAGCTCCAGGGTAGAGATGCCGGGAGCGACAGCTTTAGTCAACATCTCCAGCACTTCACCAGCCAGTTTGCCTGACTTTCTTATGAGCTTGAGGTCTTCTTCGTTTTCGAAAATCATCTACGGGTATTTGCCTTTGCTTATTTGACGCAGGTCGAATTGAGAGTGTTCAAAAGAGATTGGAAGACTTCTTTGGGATCGGCTTCACCATCTATAGTGACCACAAGACCTTTGTCTTTGTAATACTTGATCAGCGGTTCGGTCTGCTCAGCGTATACGCTCAGTCTTTTCTTCACTACTTCCGGTTTGTCGTCGGAGCGGTGCACCAGCTCAGTCTGGCAATTGTCGCAAACCCCTTCTTTTTGAGGTGGAGCAAATTTTGTGTGGAAGACAGAATTGCACTCTTTGTTGGGGCAGACCCTGCGTCCGGTGATTCTCTCTTCGAGAATTTCGTTGCCTGTTTCTAAATTGATAACCGAGGTGAGTTTGCTGTTGAGCTTCTCGAGAAGCTCGTCGAGACTGGCGGCTTGATCGAGGTTGCGGGGGAAGCCGTCCAAAATGAAGCCTTTTTTCAGTTCAGGCTGAGAGAGCTTCTCTTCGAACATGGCTATCAAGACTTCGTCCGGCACCAGATTGCCCTGGTCCATATAACCTTTTGCTTTGATGCCGGCTTCGGTGCCTTGCTTGACCGCTTCTCGGAGCAGATCTCCGGAGGAAAGGTGACAGAGACCTTTCTCCTTTGCCAGCATTTTGCACTGGGTACCTTTTCCTGCGCCGGGCGCTCCGAGAAATAACAATTGCATGGTTCTAGCCTCTCAGTACTTTTTACTTTCTTTCTAAAAATCGCTGCCTTCACCGGCTCGTTTGAATATGCCCCTGGCCTGATAGCGAGCCGAAATAGCATGGGTGACAATCTGCTTTTGAGTATCGATGGCCACACCGACAAGAATGATCAACGAGGTGGATCCAAGACCCTGCAAAGTGGTTACCTGGGTCCATTGCTCGCAGTGAATCGGAAGAATCGCCACCAGACCGATGGCGCAGGAGCCGATGAAAATCAAACGAGTCAAGGTGTCTTCTAGAAACTCTGCAGTCGGTCTACCCGGTCTGACTCCCTGTACTGCTCTACCCTGTCTTCTCAAGTTCTCGGCCATATCCCGCGGTTGCAGAATAATCGAGGCATAGAAGTAGGCGAAAAACAGGATCAGAACGAAATAGACGACCGAATGCTCCCACTTGTAGTACTGGAAGCAATTGCCCAGTTCGGTAGAGATAAAGCTCCAACTCTCCTGGGCCCAATTCTGCTGGGCCATGGTCTCTATGCCCTTGCCAAGTCCGGGTATGCTGATTAGTAGTTCATAGATGGCAGTGCCGGGATCTTTGCTTTTGCCCTGGGCGACAAACTGCATGACCGTGGTCGGAAACATCATTAATGATGATGCGAAAATGATCGCCATGACGCCGGAAGGGTTTATTGGCAAATAGATATGTTCGTCCGGAGCGGCGACGAAGACCTGACGGCCTACATTACGCCTGGCACCAAGAACCATGATCTTGCGCACACCCTGCTGCAGACAGACAATCAATGCGGCCAGTAGCAAGAAGAGAGCGCCGAGAACGGCTACGCCCCAGACCGGCGATTGCCCTGTCTGGACTGCGTCATAAGTGTTGTGGATCATGACCGGCAATCGGGCCACGATACCGAGGAAGATTAGAAGCGATGCACCATTACCAACACCACGCTCGGTAATAAGCTCACCCATCCACATAATGAACATGGCGGAGCCTGTGAGAATGATGGCAGAAGTGACCACGAACCAGATTCCCGGGGTGAGCACCACCGGCGGATTCTGGATCTTCATAAGAAGGTTGGAGAGCATTATCGATTGCAGAATAGATATCGCAACCGTTGCCACCCGGGTAATCTGTTGAAGCTTTTTACGGCCCTGCTCGCCCTGGTTCTTGTGCAGGTCTTCGAGCTGTGGGATCACAGCCTGCATGAGCTGCATGATGATCGAAGCGGTAATGTAAGGACCGATACCGAGCGAGAAGATCGAGAGCTTGTTCAAGGCACCACCGGTGAAGAGGTCCACCATGCCAAGAAGACTCTGGGCATATTCGGGGTGCTTCAGAAAGGCGCTGGAATCGACGCCAGGCAGCGGAATGTGTACGCCTACTCTATAGAGCAGAATCATTCCCAGGGTGAAGAATATCTTCTCTTTGAGACCTGCTGCGGAGAGCAACTTGCCTAGATTTTCCGGACCGCCGATGCGGCCGCCCTTCCGGCCTGGATTATTCACTTATCGATCATCCTCCTCTTTTGCAACAGATTATATCCCTATCTGATGAGAACAGGGTACTCCCACGTTAAGAAGGAGAAGACATGCAGAAAATTTCAGACTGGCTATATATATAACTATTTGCCAACCGGGATGCGGCCACGGATCTGTCTTTCAGGTTGGATCACTTCGTAGCTGCCGCCGGCTTGTTGAATCTTGTCGATGGCGCCCTGGGAGAAGTGGTGAGCTTTGATGGTCAGTTTGACCGAAAGCTCTCCGTTGCCCAGGATTCTGAGAGACTCGCTCACTTTATCGAGAACTTTGTGCTCGACAAGGGATTCCGGAGTTACTTCGGTTCCGGCGGGAAGTTTGTTGAGACAACCAATATTGAGGGCAACCCAATCTCTGCGTTTGACAGAGTCGAAGTTGTGGATCTTCGGCAGTCTTCTGAAGAGCGGGGTCTGACCGCCTTCGAAGCCGAAGCGCTTACCTTCACCGGATCTTTGACCCTGTCCGCGGTGACCTCTATCGCAAGTCTTGCCGGAGCCACTGGCGATACCACGGCCGACACGCTTGGCTGGTCTTCTCGAACCTTCTACAGGTTGCAGTTCCTTGAGTCTCATGATTTGCTCCTTTGCCTTGCGCCACCGATTCTCTCTGTCGAAATCGGCGACTCGGCTAATGTCGATTTACTTGTTGTTTTTTCTGGTGATTTTCCCGGTGGGGGTGCTGTCGGCAACTTCTGTTACCGATACCAGATGAGAAACTTTGTTGATCATTCCTCTTATGGTCGGGCTGTCGGCATGCACCACGGAGCTACCGTATTTGCCGAGACCAAGAGATCTGATTACTTTTTTCTGGGTCTCTTTTTTGCCGATAAGGCCTTTGTTCAGTGTGATTTTCAGCATCTTTCCTTTACGCTCCTGCTCACTGCTTATTCAGGCGTCAGCTTATGAAAGCATCTGCTTGACAGTAATTCCTCTAAGGCGAGCGGCCTGCTCGAAGGTGCGCAATTCACTCAAACCGTTGACGGTGGCTCTGGCTACGTTCAACGGAGAACGAGAGCCCAGCGATTTGCACATAACGTCGCCGATACCAGCCAGTTCGAGAACTGCACGGGTGGCGCCACCGGCGATGACACCGGTACCTTTGGCGGCGGGTTTCAGCAATACTCTGCTGGATCCCTGTCTGCCAACGATTTCGTGGGGGATAGTAGTCTTGATCAGAGGAACGCTTACTAGAGATTTTCTGGCATCAGCGATACCTTTTTGAATGGCCATGATTACTTCGGAAGCTTTACCGATACCGACGCCGACTTGACCTTTGCCGTTGCCTACTGCAACCACGGCGCGGAAGCTCAGTTTCTTACCACCTTTAACAACTTTGGTGACGCGGCGAACCTGAATGATTTTCTCTTCCCATTCGGAATCCTGACGATCACCACGACGGTCATCACCGCCGCGACCGCCTCTACCGCCGCCTTCTCTGCCGCCGCCACCCGGTCCGCGTTTGCCTCTGCCGCGACCACCGCGACCGCCTTCGGGACGGTCAGAACCGTGGCTCTGCTCTTCGCTCTGAGCGGAAGCGACCTCATTATCGTTGTCGTTTGCGACTTGATTTTGAGTCTCGGGTTCTTTGTTCTGCCCTTCTTCTGGGGTTCCAGCGTTCGGCATCTGCTCTTTATCCATCTTTATTCGTGTCCTTCATTCGTTCATTCAAAAGAGTGTTTAAAAATCTCATTCTTTACACATCAAGACCCGCTTCGCGAGCGCCTTCTGCTACCGCGGCGATTCTGCCGTGATAGATGTAGCCACCGCGATCGAAGACGACCAGTTTGACACCGTTGTCCATGGCTCGTTTGGCGACCAGCTCTCCGACTGATTTTGCCGATTCTTTATTCCACGGCTTTTTGCAGGCATCCTTGATCTCTGGGTCAAGGGTGCTGGCGCTGGCGATGGTTATGGATTGAGAATCATCCACCACCTGGGCGTAGATGTGGCGATTGGAGCGGAATACGCACAGACGGGGTCTTTCGGTAGAACCCCAGATGCGGCGTCTAATACGACGGTGTCGCTTCAATCTCGTGATTTTTCTATTTGGCTTCGTAATCATGACGATACCCTCGTTAATTCCTTACTTCTTGGCAGAAGCTTTACCAGCTTTCTTCCTGATGACTTCATTCTCGTATTTGACACCCTTGCCCTTATAGACTTCAGGCGGTCTCTTGCCCCGGACATAGGAGCAGAAATCACCGAGCAGCTGCTTGTCGTGGGATCTGATGGTGATTATGTTACCTTTGCCGACTTCAACATCGATGCCCTGGGGCAGTTCGATATCTACCGGGTGGGAATAACCCAGAGCCATGACCAGCTTTCTACCTTCGACGGCGGCTCTATAACCGACTCCGACGACTTGAAGCTTGCGCTCGAATCCTTCCGACACACCGACAACCATGTTGTTGAGCAGGGTTCTGGAGAGACCGTGGAGGCTGCGGGTATTGCGATCTTCCGCCACTCTTTTGACGAGGACTAGGTCGCCCTCTTGAGAGATGGTGACCTCGGGTCTGAAAGTACGCTTGAGCTCTCCTTTCGGACCTTTGACCGTGACGTCGCTACCACTAATGGTGACAGTGACTCCGGAAGGAACTTTGATTGGTGCTTTGCCTATACGGGACATTTTCTTTTCCTCGATTTCCTTGGATTGGGTTACCAGACGTAACCCATAACTTCGCCACCGGTCTGGCTTGTCCGTGCTTGACGGTCGGTCATGAGACCGCGGCTGGTGCTGACGATAGCTATTCCTAGACCGCCGTATATCCGCGGCACTTTCTTGGCTGACCGATAGACTCTCAAGCCAGGTCTGCTGGCTCGTTTGATTCCCTGGATGACTTGTTCACCCTTGGAACCGTACCGCAAAACTATGCGCATCTTCTGATCGGGGGTGCCCAGGTCTTTGGTCTCGAAGGATGTGATGAATCCTTCGTTCCGCAGGAGCTCTGCTATTGCCACTTTCTGTTTAGAAGCAGGCATTTCTACAGCAGGAGCATGCACTCTGGTGGCATTCCTGATTCTTGTGAACATATCGGCGATGGGATCTGTAACTGGCATTTACTCTTCTCTCCTACCAACTCGACTTGGTTACGCCTGGCAGCAAACCTTCATGTGCCATCTTTCTGAGGCAAAGTCTGCACAACCCGAAATCTCTATAGACAGCCCTGGGGCGTCCGCAGATTCTGCAGCGATTCCGCAAGCGAACCCTTGGATACTTGCCTCGAGCACTGAGAACACGTCTCTTATGCTCTTTGTCGATCATCGATGTTTTGGCCACTATTGGTGTCCTCTCTTCTTCTTACCTGATTTATTTGCGGAAAGGCATTCCCATTGTCTTCAGCAGAGCGAGACCTTCCTGGTCTGTTCTTGCCGTGGTGACAATGGCGATGTCCATGCCGCGGGTCGTATCTATTTTGTCGTAACTGATTTCGGGGAAGATCAACTGCTCTTTGATACCAAGAGAGTAGTTACCTCTACCGTCGAAAGCTTTGGGCGAAAGACCGCGAAAGTCTTTGATCCGGGGAAGCGCTATATGAAGCAGCTTCGCCAGGAAGTCCCACATACGTTTGCCTCTCAGAGTAACCGAAACGCCGACAGGCATTCCTTTTCTTACTTTGAAGGTGGCGATAGATTTGCGAGCCCGGTTCACGATGGGCTTCTGACCGGCGATGATGGTCAGATCCTTGATGCCGTTCTCGATTAGTTTGGAGTTGGCGGTTGCTTCGCCAAGGCCCATGTTGATTACGACTTTCTCGACCCGGGGGATCTGAAGATCGTTTTCATAGCCGAACTGCTTCTTCAGTTCCTCTTTTACTTTGGTTTCGTAGTGCTCTTTTACTTTAATCATTTGATTCTCACCTTGTTAGAACGGTCTTTGTCGTCCTTCCTTGGGCTTATAGACTGAGTTTCTTGCGAAACTCTTTGCGTACTGCTTTCTTGCTCTGGGGGTCGAAAAGCATGACCTTGGAAGCGAAGATGGGGGATTCTTTTTTGACGATTCCGTCGCCACCGAGACCCTGTCTTTGTTTGACATGGTGAGTCTTGATGTTGACTCCTTCGACAATAACCATTCCTTTTTTCGGCAGTACCTGCAGGACTTTGCCGGTTTTGCCTTTGCCCATCTCTTTGGAGCCGCTTACCACTTTGACCAGATCGCCGCGTTTGACGTGGATCTTGGGAATCAAGTTCGTAACGGATTTTTTGACCAGGGCTTCGGACACCACGGTGTAGCCGCCTTCTCTAATCTTCTTAGAGAGAGGAGCTTTGCAGTATCTTACGGCTTTCTTCTTGTTGGCGCTTTGCATTTCTATAGCACCTCCGGAGCTAGCGAGATAATCTTGGTGAAGTTCTTGTCTCTGAGTTCTCGGGCGATAGGACCGAAAACACGAGTACCTTTGGGGTTGCCGTCGGCTTGAATAATGACGGCGGCGTTGTCGTCGAAACGAATTGTGGTGCCGTCCGGTCTTCTGAGACTGTGTTTGGTTCTCACGACCACGGCTTTGACGACATCCGATTTTTTGACCGGCATGTTCGGCAGGGCTTCTTTAACGACACCGGTGATGACATCACCCACCGAAGCGTATCTTCTGTTGCCGCCGAGAACTCGGATGCAGAGAAGCTCTTTGGCTCCAGTGTTATCAGCGACGGTCAGTCTACTTTCTTGCTGAATCATCACTTAGACTCCTTACTGCTGGTGGCGTCGGCGCTCTGAGTGATTTCAAGCACGGTGAAGTACTTGTCTTTCGATAGAGGACGACATTCCTGAATGATGACGCTGTCACCAATCTGACACTTGTTCTCAGGATCGTGAGCTTTGAATTTTTTGGTCTTCACGATCTGTTTTTCATACTTCGGGTGAGGGCTGGAGTTAGCTACTGCAACCACACAGGTCTTATCCATTTTATTGGAGACGACTGTTCCGAATATTTCCTTTCTGGACATCTCTTGTGACCTCTATCCTCTTACTTGCTGGATTCTTCTTTAGCCTGGTCGAGCATTTCAGCTTCTACCGTCAGCATTCTGGAGAGACTTCTTCTTGTGCTCTTGAGCTTGGCGGTGTTTTCCAGCTTTCTCATGGCGTGCTGGAAGCGCAAGTCGACGAGCTCTTTTCTGGTCTCGCTGATGCGGGACTTAAGATCTTCAAGAGTCAGCTCTCTCAGCTCTTTAACTTTCATTGATCACTAGCCTCCTAGTTGTCTTTCGACTATGCGGCACTTAACAGGCAGTTTTTGAGCAGCCAGCTTGAGCGCATGATAAGCGTCTTCTTTTTTGACGCCGGACATTTCGAAAAGAACGCGGCCGGTTTTACAAACCGCTACCCAGAACTCGGGGTTACCTTTACCGGAACCCATCCGGACTTCAGCAGGCTTTTTGGAAACTGCCTTGTCCGGGAAAACTCTGATCCAGAGCTGACCGCCACGGCGGACCGATCTGGTCATCGCTTTACGGGCTGCTTCTATCTGCCGGGATGTGATCCAGCAAGGCTCGAGAATCTGCAGTCCGTATTCACCGAAGTGGACTTCTACGCCCCGGGTTTCGGTGCCGCACATGCGACCACGATGGTGTTTTCTGAACTTAGTTCTTTTTGGCATCAACATTTTTCTTTACCCTGCCTTCCTGGACCGGCGACCAGATTTAAGAGGACCTCTCTCGCCGCGTTCCTGACCGCCACGGTCGGTTTGCGCTTTGATGTTGGGAGGCGACCATTGACCGGATTCGAGTTCGCCTCTGAAGATCCATACTTTGATTCCGATGATACCCATTACGGTGCTGGCTTCAGTAAATCCGTAATCGATATCGGCTCTGAGAGTCTGGAGGGGAATACGACCTTCTTTAGCCCACTCGGTACGAGCGATTTCAGCTCCACCCAGACGGCCCGATACCATGATTTTGACACCGACAGCGCCGGCTCTCATGCAGCGTTGAATCGCTTGCTTCATGGCTCTTCTGAAGGCTACACGCTTCTCGAGCTGTTGAGCGATGGATTCGGCCACCAGCTTGGACTCGAGGTCGACCCGGTTGATCTCGAGGATGTTGATGCGAACATCCATGCCCTCGCGACCGCTGCGACTCAACATAGCTCTGATTTTGGTGGACAGGTTTTCGATGCCCTGACCGCCCTTACCGACGACCACACCGGGACGAGCCGTGTAGATCTCGATATGAATCTGATCTGCCTTTCTCGAAATCTCTACTTTAGAGACGCCAGCGCCCTGGAGCTCTTTGGTTAGAAACTTGCGGAGACGGTGGTCCTCCTCGATAAGAGGAGCAACGTCTTTTTTGTTGACAAACCAGTTGGACATCCAGCCTTTGTGAATGCCGACTCTGAAACCCGTAGGATGTACTTTCTGACCCAAGATTCTGCTCCTCTTTCCTTGGTTGCTATTTGATCGTCTGCTTAAACGTCAGACAGAACTACAGTGATATGGCTTGTGCGTTTGAGAATCGGGGCCGCTCTGCCACGAGCTCTAGCGCGGAAGCGCGGGGGAAGGGTGGGACCCTGGTCCGCGAACGCTTCGACGATTTTCATTTGTTCTACGACATTCTTGGATACCGGCGCCTTCTCGTTGTGGATCAGGTTGTACATAGCCGCATTGACTACTTTCCTGACTTCACGAGCTGCCGCGAAAGGCATGAACTCGAGCTTCTCCATGGCTTCGCCGCATTTCTTGCCGCGAATCTCATTGACGACTCGGCGCACCTTCCTTGGTGACATCCTTATCCATTTTGCCTGTGCTTTACTCTGCATTGTTCCCTATGACCTCTTTGCAGTTTTGTCGCTTCCAGCGTGACCCTTGAAGAGTCTGGTGGGAGCAAACTCACCTAATCTGTGTCCGATCATTTGTTCGGTAACGTAGATAGGAACATGTTTGCGGCCGTTGTAGATAGCGATTGTATGACCAATCATCTCAGGCACAATCATTGAAGCCCGGGACCAGGATTTGACCACACGCTTTTCACCTTTTTTGTTCATTTCGTCGATCTTCTTGGTGAGCGACGGGTGAACGAATGGACCCTTTTTAAGCGATCGAGACACGATGACCTCCCCTATTTAGTCCGCTTCTTAACGATAAACTTGTCGGAGGGCTTGCGACCACGACGGGTCTTGTAGCCCATTGCCGGTGCGCCCCAGGGTGTCTGAGGCTTACCGCCGATTGGTGCTCTACCTTCGCCACCACCGTGGGGGTGATCGACGGGGTTCATAACAACACCACGTACTGTCGGCTTGATACCCATCCAGCGTTTTCTGCCGGCTTTACCCAGGGTGATGTTTTTGGCATCCTGGTTACCGAGCTGACCGATGGTGGCCATGCACTCCAAATGAACCATTCTCATCTCTCCGGAAGGCAGTCTGAGCGTAGCCATATTGCCTTCTTTGGCGAGAAGCTGAATTTGAATACCGGCGGAACGACCGAGTTGTCCGCCTTTACCGGCGGTGAGCTCGACGTTGTGGACCATGGTACCCAGGGGGATGCTCTTCAGAGGAAGGGCATTACCGACTTGAATCTCGGCATTGGGACCGTTCATGATCTGGTCGCCGACTTTGATACCTGCCGGGGCAAGGATGTAACGCTTTTCACCATCTTTATATTGGATCAAGCAGATACGGCAGTTGCGGTTGGGATCGTACTCGATGGTTTTGACCACACCGGGGATATCAAACTTGTTGCGTTTGAAATCAACCAGTCTGTACTTCTGTTTGTGACCACCACCGCGGTGACGAACGGTGACTCTGCCCTGGTTATTACGACCGGCATGGCGCTTCTTGGCTCTCAAAAGCGACTTCTCTGGAGTACTTGTGGTTATATCCGAGAAATCGAAGAGGGACATATTTCGACGTCCGGCGGAGGTTGGATTGACTTTACGGGTAGGCATGATCTTGTCCTATGTATTTAACCTTTGAGTTCCTTCTTACGCTTCAAACAATTCGAGCGGATCACCACCGATGGTGACGATGGCTTTCTTGCCGTCTTTGGGCATCCGTCCGTGACGCTTGCGGCGTGAAAATCTTCCGCGGGTGGCACTGGTGTTGACGCTGATCACTTCGCTCTTATTGTTGGGATAGAGCTCTTTAATAAGCTGCTCGATGGCTGCTTTGATCTCCACTTTGTTGGCATCTTTAGACACCTCGAAAGTGTATTGACCGTTCATGGTCATTTGCGCCGACTTTTCAGTGACGATGGGTTTGTGAATAATTTCAGAATATCGCTTGTTCATTTTTTCGACCTGGTGAATTGACTCGTGGCTTACGCTTGATTGAGATTGAATTAGCTTTCTTTCTTATCTTGCTTGGCCTTAGTTGAAGTCTTCTTCTCTTTGGGCTTCGCTTCTTTCTTAGGAGCTGCAGCTTTAGCTTTTTTAGGAGCTTCGGCTTTTTTCTTGGCGGGAGCTTTGGCTTTCTTAGCCGGCTCTTTCGCCTTCTTCTCTTTCGGTTCGGTTTTCAGGAAGCTGTTGATCGCACCCAGAGTTCTCTCGGAGGTAAGAATCTTGTCTGCTTCCAGCATGTCTTTGACATTGATATTGGAAGCATGGATTACCTTGACCCCGGCGATGTTGCGAGCAGAGAGCTGGACATGTTTGCAGGACTCGCATTCGAAGTCGAGCACGACCAGGACTTTCTGATCGACCAGGTTGAGGTCTTTGAGGATCTGGTTGAAAGCTTTGGTTTTAGCTTCTTTGACCGAATCGAAATCTTTTACGACGACGATGTCGTCTTTGCGAACGGTGAGTGCAGAGCGCATCGCCACCCTTCTCATTTTCTTGGGCATCGACTGGCTGAAGTTTCTCGGTTTGGGACCGAAGATCACGCCGCCGCCGTTCCAGAGAGGCGATCTGATCGAACCTACTCGGGCGCGACCGGTGCCTTTTTGACGCCAGGGCTTTCTGCCACCGCCACGCACTTCAGAGCGGGTGAGGGTGCAGGCGCTGCCACTGCGGGCGTTGGCCAGTTGTCGGACCAGGGCGGTGTGAAGAGCACCTTTAGAAGGCTCGATACCGAATACGGTTTCTTCGAGCTCGACTTCGCCGACCTTTTTGCCTTTCAAATCTAATACTTCTGTAGAACTCATTTTCTTCTCTACCTTTTGTTATTCAGTTAGTTCCACTTGGTTCTCGAAGGGGTTACTACGACAAGACCCCCTTTAGCTCCAGGCACTGCGCCTTTTACCAAAAGGAGTCCATTCTCTGTATCCACTTTGACTACCGTGAGTTTTCTGGAGCAGACATTTTTGTTGCCCATCTGACCCGGCATGGGAGCTCCGCGATAGACACGACCGGGGGTGGTACCGGCACCGATCGAACCCATGGAGCGATGGAATTTAGAACCGTGGCTCATCGGACCACGTCCGGCGCCATATCTTTTGATGGTGCCCTGAAAACCTTTACCGATAGAACGGCCGCGTACATCGACGAGCATGCCTTCTTTATATAAGGAATCCAGTGCTACTGCATCACCTAAGTTGTATGGGCTGGTGTCATCCACCCGGAATTCTTTCAGGGGCTTGACCAGGGGAAGCTCGCTCTTGGTCAGTTGACCCTGCTCGGGTTTGTTGAGCTTGCTCTCTTTGACTTTGAAGCCGCCGATTTGAACAGCCTCATAGCCGTTCTTTTCTTTAGATAGTTTGCGGGTGACGATATTTTCGCCCATCTTCACTATCGTGACAGGAACCACCAGACCTTCTTCATCGAAGATCTGAGTCATTCCTACTTTTTTGCCCATCAATCCTACTGTCATGATTGGATATCCTCTAAAAATAGCTCTTATAGCTTGACTTCAATGTCTACTCCGGCAGGCAGATCAAGTCTCATCAGAGCATCCGCGGTGGTGGGAGTAGGGTCATTTATATCGATCAATCTTTTGTGCACTCTGATTTCGAAGTGCTCTCTAGATTTTTTGTCGACGTGGGGAGAGCGAAGAACGCAATAGATCCGCTTCTTGGTAGGCAGCGGAACGGGACCACAGATGGAGGCACCGGTTCTTCTCGCCGTGTCGACAATTTGATCGGCAGACTTATCAAGCAGTCTGTGATCATAAGACTTCAGCCGGATGCGAATGCGTTGTACTTTCGCGTTAGCGGCGTTTGGTGATTCGTTTTTTTGTGCTTTTGCGCGAGCCATTGAGCACTTACTCCTGTTTGTTGAAAAACCCTGTATCTCTACAGAAGATTAAATTGTTCGACCGGAATACTGGTGGATAGCCCTGACATATCCAGAATGGGGGTTGTAGCTACCCGCAATCTAAAATCGGGTTCGTTAGGGAAGAGCTGTATTAAACCGCTCTTATTAACGAAGCCGCCACAGGTTGACCGTTACGGCGAACGAACCACATATTCTACCTATAATCCATAGCCGTTCTCTAAAAATTTATTTCACAATCAACAACTATTTTCGAAGCGGTCTCGATTTTGGCTCGTTTTGAAGCTCGAAAGTGTCTGCAGTTCCTGCGTTTCGGGAATATAATCGAATAGTAAATAAAGTGGGAACTGTTAACAAAACGCGCAACAACTGGCAACCGCCGGATCTCCTTCTGGAAAGCAAACAGCCATCCTTTTAAAAGGATGGCTGTCCAAGCTTTTCGAGTCTTACCCTTGGCAGGGTTCGAAATTACTCGAGGATTTTAGCGACGACGCCGGCGCCGACGGTTCTACCGCCTTCGCGGATGGCGAAACGCATACCTTCTTCAACAGCTACCGGCTGAATCAGTTCGACTTTCATCTGAACGTTGTCGCCGGGCATTACCATCTCGACGCCTTCCGGCAGCTCGATGGATCCGGTAACGTCGGTTGTTCTGATGTAGAACTGCGGTCTGTAACCGGGGAAGAACGGGGTGTGACGACCACCTTCTTCTTTACTGAGGACATAAACCTCAGCATTGAATTTGGTGTGCGGTTTGATCGAACCGGGCTTGGCGATAACCTGACCACGTTCGATGGAGGTTTTGTCGATACCTCTCAAGAGAACACCGACGTTGTCTCCGGCGATTCCTTCGTCCATGGTCTTCTGGTACATCTCTACACCAGTGACAACGGTCTTACGGGTTTCAGCCAGACCGACGATTTCAACTTCATCACCGACTTTGATCTGACCACGTTCGATACGACCGGTGGCGACGGTACCACGACCGGTGATCGAGAAGACGTCTTCTACCGCGAGGAGGAAGGGCTTGTCGGTCTCCCGGGTGGGAGTCGGGATGTAAGCGTCAACGTTCTTCATCAGTTCGTTGATTTTTTCAACCATGGCGGCATCGCCTTCGAGGGCCTTGAGGGCGCTTCCACGGATAACAGGAATGTCGTCAGCCGGGAACTCGTATTTGGCGAGCAGTTCTCTGGTCTCGATCTCTACGAGGTCGAGCAGTTCTTCGTCGTCAACCTGATCGGATTTGTTCAGGAAGACTACGATGTGAGGTACGCCTACCTGACGAGCGAGCAGAATGTGCTCACGGGTCTGGGGCATGGGACCGTCGGAGGCGGATACTACGAGAATAGCACCATCCATCTGAGCGGCTCCGGTGATCATGTTTTTGATGTAGTCAGCGTGACCCGGGCAGTCTACGTGACTGTAGTGACGCTCATCGGTTTCGTATTCAACGTGAGCGGTATTGATTGTGATACCACGTGCTTTCTCTTCCGGTGCGGCATCAATTTCGTCATAAGCCTTGAACTTGGCTTTGCCCTGTTCAGAAAGAATCTTGGTGATTGCTGCTGTCAGGGTGGTTTTACCGTGGTCAACGTGGCCAATGGTGCCGACGTTAACGTTCGGTTTATTACGTTCGTACTTCTCGCGGGCCATCCTTTCCTATCTCCTTCACTTAGCCAACTACTATGTTTTTCCTGTAACTCCTGCCTACAACCCCTTGAAACTATTCATGGTTGCCTTACTTAATTCACGTCCAAACAGGTAAATGGAGCCCATGACGAGATTCGAACTCGTGACCTCCCCCTTACCAAGGGGGTGCACTACCCCTGTGCTACATGGGCCTGGCTTTCTATTATTGTTGGACTTTGCCAAAACCCCCTTCACAGGACAAGTTTTATTAACCTTTTGAACGATCCTCCCATAAGGTTTTCATGGGGTTCTCGGGGTATTCTTTCTACAAAGAAAGAAGATTGGGCGGAGCTGGATTCGAACCAGCGTAAGCTTACGCTAACGAGTTTACAGCCCGTCTCCTTTAACCACTCGGACATCCGCCCCTAAAAAGCCGGTGATGGGATTCGAACCCGCAACCTACGGTTTACAAAACCGTTGCTCTACCGTTGAGCTACACCGGCTGATCTTTGTGTGATCATAAGCCGTAACCGGTGATTCTACCTGTCCTACTCAAAGAGTGTCAAATACCAGGCAGGCTTATTTCGCCGCCTGTTCACGTTCGTACATAATTAGGTCAAAAATCCGGTCTTACTGGTGATTCTGGCGGACTATTTCATAAAGACCAATGCCAAGGGCCACCGACACATTCAGGGACTCAGTCTTGCCAAGGGACGGTATGGATCCTAAAAGGTCGCAGTTCTCTGAAACCAGCCTGCTCATGCCTTTTCCTTCGCTGCCCACCACCAGCACCACCGGACACTTCAGATCCATCCTATATATATGATCTCTGGCGGCGGGGCTCATACCCAGCACCCAGAACCCGAGTTCTTTGAGTCTGTTGAGAGAACGGACCATATTGGTGACTCTTACAATCGGTATGTGGGCCAGGGCTCCGGCGCTGGTTTTGGCCACCGATCCTGTCACCGAAGCGGCGCGTCTTTCGGGAATGACCACCGCTTTTGCCCCTTCTGCTTCGGCAGTTCTGATAATGGCGCCGAGATTGCGTGGGTCCTCCACTCCGTCGACAGCTACTATTGTGTAGCCGGCCAAATCTGCACCTTTTGCTGCTGCTGCTTCTTTGGCTCTCTCGATGATTTGCTCGAGGTCTTCCAGGCTGAGCATCTCCACCGGGCTGAGGCTGGCAATTACTCCCTGGTGATTGCCGGGAGTAAGGCTGTCCAGTTTTTCTCTGTTTACCGGATGAATCTGGACTTTCAGTTTGTTGGCTAATTGCTGGATCTCTTTAAGACGCGGGTCCTGACCGGCCGAACTCAATAGAAAGAGCTTATTGATTGAGCTCTTGTCCGCCTTCATTTCGTTCTCCAGATAGCTCAAGACGGTATTGCGACCGTAGATCAAGCCATCGTCTTCTCTCTCCGAACTGTCCTGCCTGTCCTGCCTGTCCTGACTGTCCGGGCTGTCCTGGCTAACTTGATTATCCTGATTCTTTCTGTAGTATGGCTTGCGGCCGTGCTTCTGGTCTCTCATAACCCTGACCTATCCTGCCCTATCTTGCTCTGTCTGAATGGGCAAAATACCATGGACTTGGACGGAAAAGAACGTTATTAATGGATCTGAAGAAAGTTACCGGGTATTTAAACCTGGCTCTAATTGAGATTCAGATACATGCTTTTCGACGTATTATTTTTCGGCTTCCCTCTGGTTATTGCGTTTTGCCTGGCTGCGCATGCGGTCAGGGAATCTGACCCGCGCTTCTGGCTGCCTACGGTATCTACCGGAGCCTACTGTCTCTTCTACCTGGTTGGTGGACGAGAAGTCTTACTATATCTGTGTATGGGACTTTTGATGGGTGGCGGCATGCTCAATTCGGGCGGTCTGGCCGGCTGAATCGAAACTATTGTGTCCTTGCCCGTTTGCCCTTCTTGCCGGTCGTATCGGTGGAATGTCTGTTTTGTTGAGCTTCCGCCAGGGAGCGCATGTTGATGCCGTGCTTCTTCAGCCATCTTGAGATGGTATTGGGATCGCACCACTGCCCTTCTTCTTCGCGATAAATCCGGGCAATCTCTACCGTGCTCAGCTTCTGCTTCACATATTTATCTGTGAGCCATTCTTTGTCCTGGTAGAGTGTTTTCTTTCTCAAGCTTTTTCCCACGGTCTTTAATTTCCTCGATTAACCAGCTAATTGATTTTTGGCTTGCTCTTATACTACATATTCTAATTGTTATTGTTGATCCCCATCGTGACAACCCCCAGTCGGGTAAATTTAAGATCCGGAATGGGAATCTAACGATTAGATAGCCTTGAGCGTGCCGGGTCATATCGAACAAGACTGAAGAAACTGGGGATAAATTTGAAAAATGTCCGATAAGTCGAAAGCAAAAGGGGTGTCTACAAAGATGCCTCGACTGCCGCAAGTAGATAAGATTCTGCGCGAGCCTTCTTTGGAGATCTTGAGCGAGACCGTAGATAGGCGCTACCTTGCCCAGATGGTGCGAGATGAGCTGGATCTGTTGCGTATGGAATTCAAGCAATCCGGCGATTCGGCGAACACAGAAAACATCGACGAAGCTTCGATTGCTGAGCGGGTCGAGAGCCGAGCCCGGGACTTTCTTGAGTCCGGCTTGAGAAGAGTGATAAATGGCACCGGGGTGATCCTGAACACCAACCTTGGTCGAGCGCCGCTTCCCGTTCCTGTTTTGACCGATATGCTCGATGTGGGCCAGGGTTACTCCAGCCTTGAGATCGATGTGGAGTCCGGCAGGCGCGGAGAGAGGACCAAGAAGATCAGTCGATTGCTGCGCCTGCTCACAGGCTGTGAAGCGGCAATAGTGGTCAATAACAACGCTTCTGCGGTGATGCTTACGGTGGCGGCTCTGGCGCCGGGCAAAGAGGTGGTGGTATCCCGGTCTGAACTGGTCGAGATCGGTGGCAGCTTTCGCCTTCCTGACGTAATTATCTCTGCCGGCGGTATTCTGAAAGAGGTGGGCACCACCAACAAGACAAGAGCCGCCGATTTCGAGCGCGCCACGGGCGATAACACCGGCTTTTATCTTCGTTGTCATCGATCCAATTTCGAGATCAGTGGATTTACCGAAGATGCGTCCATGGAAGAACTGGTCAAAATAGCCGCGAGCAAAAACGTGCCTCTGGTGGAGGACCTGGGCTCCGGGGCATTTTTCGACATAGCTACTTTCGGTCTGAAAAAAGAACAAACGGTAAAAGAGGTGATCGAATCCGGGGTGAATGTGGTCACCTTTTCCGGAGATAAGCTTCTGGGCGGTCCCCAGGCGGGAATCATCGCCGGTGATGCCGAGCTTGTCGGTAGAATCAGAAAAAATCCGATGTATCGAGCATTGAGAGCCGATAAACTGATCTTGAGTCTAATAGAGAACACACTCTCTTTATATCTTGCTCCTGCTCAGCTAATGGTATCCAGTCTGCCGGTTCTGGCACTGTCTGCGGTGCCGGCTTCTGAAATCAGACGAAAAGTAGAGCAGTTTTTGCAGGGGATCGACCAGGAGGTCAAGGCCGGTCTATCTTTAGAAGTAGTCGAGACTCGCTCTACCCTCGGAGGTGGAAGTCTGCCGGGTGAGACCCAGGAAAGTTTCGGGCTTGCTCTGAGAAATTCTTCTGTTTCAGCCAGCAAATTGGCTTCTCTTCTGCGGGGCCACAAGCCTCCAGTGGTGCCGGTGGTGCAGAATGATACCGTTATCATTGATTTCAGAACAATTTTGGAGCGCGATCTCGAGCCTCTGGCCGGGGCAATTTCGCAACTGATTGGTAAGATTTGACATCATCGGCTCGGGACGACTATCCAAGAGGATATAATCAGTCGCCTTGAGTACCAGTTCCTGTTGGGGATCTCAGATATGGACCGAGAATTGGAAGAAAAGTTCAACGAAATCAGTCAGAAGATCGAAGATCAGTTTCGGTTCACCAGAAACGTGATTGTGCTCTGCACCCTTACCATCATCGGTGTCTTGATATTTGCTTTCACCACGACTATGGACAGCCTGCCTGACCGCATGGTTTTGCACTATATGTCCAACCTGGATAAGATCGTCGCAGAATGGAAGGCATGCGAGAATGTCCAGCAAAATCGCCGGGAAAGCGTTTCTGGGGTCAGCGAATAGACTTTTATTTGTTCAATAGAGCCTGACGTCGTTTGACTTCGGCTTCCACTTCGTCGGGCGATATGTTGTTGACCTGCATGGGTCCGGCACAGATTTCGCGCCAGGGCGCACCGGCCAGGGCCTGACGAACGATGACCTCGAACACCTGGGTGCGAACGCCATTGCTGTATATACCCTGGCTACCGGGCAGAGACGGAGTTGTTGGCGTAGAGCTGGGAACCGCTTGTTTTGAAGGCTCCGGCAGTGGAGTGGTAGGCGGAGAAGATGGTGCCGACATCTGGTTGATCGGCTGAGTTGGTGTCACAGGTGGTGTTGGCGCTGGTGCCGGTGCTGGTGGTGCCACCGGCTTCGACATGTTCTTGAAGGTCTCCATCTGCTGCTGAAGAGGGCTTCGGCTGGGCGAATTGTCTAAGAGTGGAGTTTTCGGCTCTGATGTATCGAAGAAACTGCTCGCAGTTTTGGGCTTTGGCTCTTCCGGCTTCTGTACTGCTTTCTGAGCAGCTTCCCGGGCTGATTCTTCGGCTGCTTGCATGGTGGAAGTAAGCTGTTTCTGCAGGTCTCCGACCGTATCGGTGAATTGCTCTTGCAGTTCGTCCAGTTGTGCTTTGAGCTGGGAGATCTCAGACTCTTTTTGATTGAGTTCCGAATCTTTGTTGTGGAGTTCTTCTTCTCTTTGTTTAATCGCTTCGACCATTTCGTCGTACTGGGTGTTGAATTCATCCAGCCGGCTTTTCATGGTGTTGTGGATCTCTTCCAGCTCTTGTTCTTTAGAGTCGAGCAGCTTCGAGTATTCAGTTTCGCGTTCTTCTAATCGTTTATTGATCTCTTCTTCTCTGGTATCGACCTTCTGGCGGAGCTCTTCGTTGGAGCGTTTGAGCTCATCAAGCTGACTGGCCAACTCTTCGCTCATAGCCAGGGTTTCGCCGCCGGCACCGATTGAATCTCGCAGAGACACTCCGCGAAGCACACTGGGAGGCGCTTCTGCTGCTTGAATCGCTTCGTAGGCTGCTCTGAAGAGGTCTCCGGGCAGGCGCTGGGTGCCGAGGCTGTCCACTAATCGACGCAAGAGGTCGGCAGGGTGTTCATCGGGGTACACCGCCATGTAGGCACATTTAAAGGTCCAGGGGTCTATCTGGCCGTTGGCGAGCTGATCGGCAAGGGCTGTAACCAGTTCATCTGGGGTCAGGCGTTTTTCTTGCTCTATCTCTGCTTTCTCTTCCAGGACCTGCACAAGCTGATCTATGGACGGCACCAGCTCGCCCACTGCTTTCATCGGCTCCAGGGCTGCCGAGAGCGATTCCATTAAGGTGTTCAGATTCAGACCGAGTTCAAAGAATGTCTGGTTTTGCAGGGTGTCCTTGAATTGATTGAAGCTTTCTGATTGCTGATGACTGGCTTGTTGAAGCGAGGACATGTTCATCGCACAGATGCCCAGGGCTTCGTCTATGCTCTTGAGCAGCTCCACTGCTTCTTTCTGGCGGTTCTCAGTATCTGTCCAGTATTTCTCCGGTACTGATGAGGATGGGGCGGAGGGTGCAGAATGGCTGAATTCTGTTTGCCGGGTGACCACAGGGGGCTGGGTCTTCTCTTTCTGGGGCAGCTCGAATTCATCGACCGGATCCATCGAGATAGGCTCGAGTTCTTTCTTCGCCGGTGGTTCTTCTTCGACGGACACAGGCTCGGTCTCTTCTACCGATTCAACCGCGTCGGTCTCTTTTAAGCTTTCTACGCTTTCTTTCTCTTCAGCTGCTATGTCCGGCTCTTGCTCGAGCTCTTTAGATTTGACTTCGGTGCTTTCAGATTTTTCGGCTTCCGGCACCTCATCAACGTTTTGAGCTATATCGGAATCGGAATCGGATGCCTCGGGCACGTTCGTATACTGCCTGGCCGGTCTTCTGCGCTTTCTTCGCGGTTTCGATTCTTCTTCTTCCTCTTTCGCTGGTTCTTCGACGGCAATCGGCGCTTCGACCGGGATCTCATCGGTCTCCAGGGCCTGGGCTACGGAATGGGCTGCGATTTCTGCCGCATCGGTGTCGAGGGCTGGTGCGAAAGGGCTGTCCGGTGCGGGCACGGCAGGACTTGGCAATGGCGGCGCCGGCGGGTCCGGCATGGAACTGATAGGCGACGGGGATGGGGATGGTTCGGATGGAGTCTGACTGGTCCAGGGTTCTGGAAGAGAATTGAACATCGACAGACCCGGTGGTGGTTCGGGATCTGGCAGGGATGGCGCCGGAGGAGCAGAACTGACAATGGATTCGGGTTCTGTCGGCTCGGTCGGTGTCTCTTCTGTTTCGACAGAGTCCAGTTCGAAGGCGGCTTTTGAGGTAGACACGCCATTATCCGAGCCCTCATGCGAGTACGGATCCGGAGGCAATGCCTGCTTAGCCAGAGACCTTAATCTCCGGGAAAGACTGGAATCGGTCCTTTCGGACTTCTTTGAGGTTCCCTCATCCTGTTGGTTACCAGCCATCAAGATAATCCTTTGTTATTGCCTTATCTAACGCCGTCTCCAGGGTAAATTACCCGGCCTTTCGCCTTTTGCTCGACTCTATCCAGCCCTGGGTGCCATATGTTAAATGTACCCGCAATCGCTTAAATACCTTCATTCGGACTACTAACTGCTTTTATAAGGCTTCAATTTCCGATAAATAAGCTGAATCTTTCGATTACGAGGTTCATTTTAGATGGATTGACAACTCTTCCATCCAGGTCGAGAAAACTTTGAAACAGTTTGAATAAACGCTGTCGCCAGCTTGTTCTTGACAAGTCGTTTTTCTATATATACTATTACATGGAGGCTATATTCAGTCTTTCCAGAGATCGACCAGGCAACAGCAAACGCAGACGCGCCCTCTACTTACTAGTTCTAAGGTCCATACGGTACAGAACAAATCGAAATTCAGCTGTCTGTGAGAATCTAGCCGCTTCCGACCCGCCGGTTGTCAAAAGCTTAAACGCCGGAAACTGGGTACATTGTTACTACAGAGCTTTTTTCGAGATTTGGTACAAGAAAGTGCAACTTTTAATCTGTCAGAGCTGCGGGATTGTGTTGAGAAGCAAGGGCAAGCACTGTATCGCTTGCGGGGTGCCTCTGGCCATGGCCACGCCTACCCAGATGCCTGCCTTCACCCAGACCCGACCACCTCTGGAAGTCTCGGTCAAAGAAGACCATCTCCTGGTGGAGAGGGTCGTCAACCAGAGACAGCTGACCATGCTCGGGTCCGGAAGAAAGTCTAGAACTGCATACTCTACAAGCTCGGGTTCTTATGTCGCTCCTGTCACAGGTGGTTACGGCAGCTACGGGGCTGTCTCTTCTGAAGCCAAACCGGCAGGAAACGGTAATGGAAACGGTAACGGTCATGGCAATGGAAGTGGTAACGGTGGTGGAAACGGCAACGGAGGCAGTCACGATTTTGGTGTTTCTGTAGCCAATGGTGCCAGTCCCACACCAGCACCGGCTCCGGCGCCTGCGGAGCCGGTTGAGGAGAAGCCGAGCCCCTCTCTAAATGCTTTCGGCATGGTCTCAATAGAGGATAAGCCGACCACCGAAGCCGCCGCTTCGACTCCTTCTTCGTTAATGTCCTCCCTGTCTCAAAAGGGTCTTTTAGGTCAGAACAAGGCTGTCGAGCCTGAGAAAGAGGCGATTAGAAGCGAGGACTGGGGCGGTGTCCCCCCGGAAGCGAAAGACTCCCGAACAGAAGAATCTGGACAAGAAAACTCGAAAGAGCCCGAGGCACCGGCTTCGAGCAATACCAGATCTCAGTACCTGGCCCGAGGCATAGGCGGCTCAGCCGTGTCCATCGCGATCGGATCTGCGGTAAACAGTTCGTTTTCTTCGGCTTCACCGGTTCCTCAGAAAACCACCGGCGATAATATCCCTTCGGTCCCTGAATCAGGCGCTGCTTCGCCCTCGGATGAGGCGCCGCCCTCTCAATCTGCCATAGAGACTGCCGAAGCGCTCGATTCGGTAGTTTCTATGAAAGCCAAAAGTCTGGAAGAGACCTCTGAAGCGGTTTCTGAATCTTCTGAAGCACCCAAATCTTTTGCCGAGAGCATCATGAGCTCTGGCGCATTTCCTACCCAGGTAGTTCGCTCTGACAATGTGGTGATTACCGAGAATGTCTCCATGGCAGCCTCTCTGCCTGCACCGGTTTCTGAGGAGGCTCCTGATTCTAGTCCTGACCTTGATCCTGAATCGGATCCTGCTGGCGCCACTTCCGATACCAATCTATCTGTCTCGGCGACCGGAGTGAGGATTGGAGGCAGTGTCCCGAACGATAAACTCAACACTCCCGAGTTCGATTTCGCCGAACAGTTCGGAACCGATTTCAATCCGGAAGCTTTCTTCAGCGGTGTTGAAGAAGAAGAGCCCAAAGTCGGAGCCGAGTTCGAGAATCTACCTATAGTGCAGTCCGAGCCTGAGCCGCAATCTGTAGAAGTGACTTCCAATGACTCGAGAAAGGATGTCATCGATTTCTTTGGCGACCCGGGTGCTTCGGCAGGAACGGCAGCCATTGCAGGTGCCGCCGCTGGTGCCATAGCAGGAGCCGCTGCCGGTGCTGCTATCTCGGCAGCTCGTTCCGGTGGTACCTCCGGTGCCGATCTAGCCGGTCCGGGTGGAGGCTTCGACTTTTTCGACGAATCTTCCAGTGTAATGTCCAAACGTCCCTATGTGCAAGATTCTGATGGTGAAGCCGAAGAGGATGACAGTCGCACCACGGTCTTGCCTTATGAAGACACTTCGGCAGATTTAGATTCTGGAGCACGGCCGATGGTGGCTATGCCCCGCGGTGTCAAAACGAGAACCGTTGATGAAGAGAAGCCGGTGGAGCCGCCTCCTGCACCGTCGGTCAAGGAAGATAAACACGAGACTTCTAATGATGAAGAAGACGAAGAGAAAGAAGCTGCTTCAGGGCGGTCTCCCAAGCGTCGCAGCTTCTCGGGTGGTTCTATCGCTCCTCAAGAGACGAAACGTTCGAGGAAAAAAGAAGAGCTTGAGGACGTCGACGAAGATGAAGATGACGAGGACGATGAGGACGGTGACGGCAAGCTAAGCTGGCTCGAACAGGAAGTCAATCTCGGCGGCTTACACGTATCTCGCCAGACTGCGATAGTGCTTGTTTCGGTCGGTGCTTTCATCCTTATACAGATTCCCGGCTGGGTGATGGCTTTTGCCGGTGCTCTCACCGGTGGTGGTGGTCAGCCACAGGTGGCCAGTCAGCCTGGTATGGGACCGGGAATGGGCGGTGGTCAGCCTCAACAACAGCAACAGCCGCAAACGGCGCTGATGAGAGCGAGGAGCTTCCCCACTCCCGGTGGTGGCATGCCTCAACCAGGATCAGGTGCGCCCCAGCAGGGTGGAGATCCCTCTCAATCTGGACAGGCTTCTCCTCTTCTTCAGATGGCCGGTGGTCAATGGCGAGTCAATGTTTATGCAGGTCAGAAGCAATATCCGGCCAATATGATTCTTCAGCAGGCAGGTCCTAATCTGCGTGGGTCAGGGCAGGACGGCTTCGGTAATTTCGAGATTGTCGGTGCGGTCTATGAACCTAACAAAATTGAATTCAACAAGAGCTACGATAACGAAGCGAAGCGCAGGGGAGCCCTTGCCAGTGTGATAACTTTCACCGGTCAGCTCGGTCAGCAAGAAGGTCATGTTATCGCCCAGGGTGCTTATCGCTCGACCAAGAAGGTCGGTTATGAACAGAGCATTAATAATCCTGCCCGGATGGTGACAATAGGAGACAAATGGACCGCTGTTCAAGTGGCTGCCCAGCCGGCAGGCCAACCGCAGCAGGCTAGTGGATTCCAGATCAAGAATCCCTTCGAGAATCATGGTCCTCCTCAAAAATCGATGGGACCCCAGATCAATCACAAAGATCCTCACCAGGTACAGCAGTTCTTCTTGCAGATTGCCCTTGGATTAATCGGAGTCGGCGTACTGATATTTATGTTCTTCCTAATGCTCTTCGGTCCTTCCGGCTGGATGAATATCTGGGAGAAGAAGAAATACATTCCTTCTCAGTTCAAGAATCAACACATGAAAATGGTGCGGGAGCTGGGCAAGACTCTCAAACCCGGCAGTGTCCCTCTGGGCAGACGCATGGAGTGGGGCTGGTGGTGTTTCTGGACACCGAGATCGCTTGCCATGCCTCCGGATATGCGTGAGAAGAATCCGCACATGCTTTTGTTAGGTGGAAGCGACAAGGGCAAAACCCGTTTGATGGCTAAGATGATCACCCACGATATCAAGTCAGAAGACCGGGCCATAGTCGTTATCGACTCTGATGGCTGTCTTGCGGATCTGGTCATAAACTGGATCGCATCTCAACCGGACGGCAAGAAATATGCCAAACGGGTGGTGCTGGTCGACCCGACTTATTCTGCCGGTTCTCTTGCCTATAACCCGCTCGAGATGCCAGAAGACGGCGACCTGCAGGCTGCTGCTTCTGCCATCGTCCATGGTTTCAAGGCAATTTACTCTGAGCCGCCCGGTCAACAGGGAGGTGGTCAGAATCAGTGGAACCAACAGACTGCCAACATCCTGAGAAACGCCACATTGCTTCTCATGGCCAACGGCAGAACTCTTACCGATCTTCCCAACCTTCTTCAAGATAACGATTTCCGAGACATTATGTTGGAGACCGTGGAGCGTAAGAAAGACGAGAAGACCGAATATATCAACATCATTGACACATGGAATCAGTACAAGAAACTTGCCAGAACTGATCAGTGGATCAACTGGGTGGAGCCGATTCTAAACCGGGTCGGTCCGATGCTTGGTGATGGCAGAATCCGACCGATTCTGACGAAACCGGTCAGCGACTTGAAGTTGAAAGAGATAATCCTCGGCAAAAAGATACTGATTGTCAAAGTTCCCCAGGGTGAATTGGATCAAAACGCCAATCTACTTGGAAGTTTGATGGTAACCGGTCTTCAGCAGGCTGCTATGTCTCTTGGTCGTGAGCGTCCTCACGATATCCGGCCGGCTGCTCTCTATCTGGATGACATGGATAGCTTTATCGAGAAAGAGACAGTAGAGCAGCTTACCGCTGAGACCAGGCGCTATCAAATTGGTTTTGTCGGCTCTATCAAAACACTCCAGCATCTGCCGGAAGACTTCAAGAGTCAGTTGATCATCAACGTAGGCACCATGTGTGTCTTCGCTCTGGCTAAGAAAGATGGAGACCTGCTCGGTCCTCAGATGTTCAGGGTGGACGGAAGAAAAATCAAGCACCAGACGATCACCAACTTCTTCAACAAAGTGAACACCTCGCCCCAGTTCGAGCTGATCATGGATGAAGAGAAACTGAATATCGACAGAATTGTCGGTCAAGAAGAACAGACTTATTTCTGTTACCAGGTAGGCACCGTGGCCGGTGTATTCAAATTGAAAGCGCATGATTTCAAGGATGTACCCCGGGACAAACTAGACAGGAAGTTGATCGAGAAGATGCACGCGATTACGGACAACTTCAGCTCTTCTAAGCAATAGAATGGTGCAAACTGTGGCCAATTCGCAGACAGCTATGACGGGTCCTGCTATTTGTCAATCTTGCGGGATCGTCCTAAGAGGTAAATCTCTGCGTTGTTATGCCTGCAATTGCTTCATCTCGAGATATTCGCCGACGCCGCTTTCAACCTTTACCTTAAAAGAATCGGCTCCGGTCGGATTTGTCACTTTCAGAACCGACCATCTGCTGCTCGAAAGAGTGTTGACTCGCTCCCAGACCGACCGCCTGATCTGGCAGTCACCCTGTAAGCAGGGAGAATGTGTTCACGCAGATAAAATTCATGATAACGGCAAATCAAAAGATGCGCCTCCTTCAAATGAGTCCTCTCAGAAAGCTGTCGGAGAAGCCGTCCATGAGACCGTCGATGAGGCTGCCACTGCTTCTGATGCAGGCAGTAAAGCCGAAGAGAAAGCACCCGAGGTGCGTATACTTCGAGGCGGCGTCGATGGTGATGTTTCCAGTTGGGTGCTGACCATTTGTGGAGTCGATGTCGAAGCAGACGGCATGCCGAAAGGAATCGTTATCGCCACCGAGGATCTCGATGCCGACCCGCTGCCCTCGGCCCAGTCATTTTCTGCGACTACCCTTGTTTTTGGACCGGCCCTCGATGAAAGAGTGGTCACCGCCGAGTTGGAAGACCTGGCTCCTCTTTATCA
This sequence comes from Candidatus Obscuribacterales bacterium, assembly GCA_020634035.1. Classification (GTDB taxonomy): domain Bacteria; phylum Cyanobacteriota; class Vampirovibrionia; order Obscuribacterales; family Obscuribacteraceae; genus RI-106. The sequence continues at coordinate 235,734 of JACKCM010000002.1, forward strand.
GCAGTCCCTCGAAGAAAGAGTCCGAGCCGGTCTGGCAGAGGAGAAAGAGAAAGAGAAAGAAAAAGATAGTTCTTCTCTCTACCCTGAACCTCAGGTCTTCATGGGGACCTTCGAGGAGGTTGAAAAGACCGCTTCGGCTATATTTGGAGAGACCGATTCGGAAGACGCAAGGGGCATAAGCGAGGCCTTGCAGTCAGCCATCAAATCCGGTGATGACACCAGGGCTGATTCCGGCACTGCCGGTGGCTCACCCAGGGGAGACGAGTGGCCCGATGATATTCACCGACGAGGTGAGGGAAGAAGCTCGGACAGCACTACATCCTCTCGCTCTGCTGCTCAGAGTCCGTATAAATCTCAGTTCGATCTCTCTGCCATAAAACGTCCTGGTGAAGAGGATGATGAAACCCAGGGCAAATTTCAGCGTGGGGCGATGTTCCAGAAGCAGGGCTCTTTAGTGGGTACCCTTATCAAGTTATGCGCTGCGGTGCTGGTATTTGTTGTAGTCGGCTTCGTAGGTCTGGCTGTTCTGGGAGGCGGCTCTACAAGCACGGTGGCGGATGGTGGAGCAATTAAGCAGAATGAGCTCGGGTTGCCTGATTTAAGCGGAAACTGGCAGATAAAGCTCTGGGTCGAGACCGAGTCGGGCAATGTAGGATTTGGAGAGATAGAGGCGAAAGTGAAGCAGAGCGGCAAGAGCTTCAGTGCCCGGGGCAAAGATGGAAACGGTAATTTTGATATAAGCGGTGACCTGGGCCAGGACGAGCAGGTGACTATAGTTTTTGTGCGTAGTTACGATGTCAGCGATTCTCGCCAGCATCCGCTCCCGATTCGCTTCAGGGGTGTGGTGGGCGCTTCTCGGGGGTCTGAAATCATCGCCCAGGGCAGCTTTGTCAATAGACTTATGCAGGATATGCCGCAACTGGGCAAACACAAGTTTGAAAACATCACAGGTTACTGGTCTCTGTCCATTGCCGAGGAGTCGGCAGTGGACAAAGTCAAAAAGATGCTTGGCATTTAGGTGAGAGTCAGATAGGAGGTCGACCGATAAGAAAGCTTCGAAAAGCCCTGACTGTGGGAATAATAGAAATAATTGAGACCACAGGGCAAGCTGATAGCACAAGAGCATCAGATTTTAGTATATTTAGATTCGGGCATTCAGTCCGACTTTTCGGGATCCAGCACAAATGGTAATGACACCACACAATAGAAATATCTGGGAAGAGAAGATAGCCGACTTGAGGCGCTATGATCTCGATGAGTTGGATCCTCGTTCGTTTGATCCCACGGCTCTGGAGAGCTGGCCTCTTCCGGATCTTACTTTTGTTCGCATTGACGGAGTGCTTCGTTCCTGGGATATCGAGAGAGAAAAGAATCAGGCTTCTCAAAACCCGCAGAATCAGAGCGAGCAGGACCCCAGTAAGCCGCCCAAGCGAATGTATCTGATGGAGGACGCTCTCACCGGTCTACACAGTCAGAAAGCCAATCTTGCCTTCGCCGTACTGGGCAATAAAGAAGGCGTCAAGTATTATATGGGTGTTTCCGTTCCTGGCGATCGCGACCTGGACACAAGCGAAGAAGAGAACGTCAACATGGTCTCTTTTACCAGTCTTCGCTCGATTCTTCACAGTGTATATAACGGTGTCGACATCTGTGATCATCCCTTCGATAGCGAAGAGATCAAATCGATGATTGCACCCCAGGCAAAATACACCGGGTTGGTCACCGGCATACCGGCGCTTAAATCAACCGCCGGTGATACCATGGAATCCGAGCAGATAGAAAGACTGGCTCAGGGTTTGCAAGGCCATGAATTCGGTTTCATGGTATTAGCTATTCCTATTCCTAATACCAAAGTAAGCAAAGAAGAGTTCTTGATCGTCGATCAGATTCAACGGGCTCAGGAGAACGAAGACCCTGAGAAGAAGCGGAGAATCAAATATTATCTGGAGCTTCAAGACTCTTATCTCAAGCATATTCAGCTCGGCACCGCTGTAGGCCAGTGGCTTACCGGAGCTTTCTATTTTGCTTCTGATCGTTCTGTGTTTGTGCGCTTGCAGTCTCTTCTCAGAGCAACCTATACCGATGAGACAAGCCGACCCACTCCTTTTAGAACCCATGAGGTGGTCGGTCTCAGCCCCCATGTCAAACAGTTCGGGCTACTGAAAAACAAACGAGAAGACGAAGTTTTTCATGAGCTTTTAGAATACAAGTTTTTGACCCCGTTGAGCTCCAGGGTATTGTCAGCCTTTATTCATCTACCCAAGCGGGAGATGCCTGGTTTCAGGATCAAAAGATCCGCTGACTTCAGTTTGGCTCCGATCGCCCCTAAAGATCCGACCCGCACCATCGCTGTGGGCAACATCATCGACCGGGGCATGGACACGGGGAACCTGTACGAGATTGACGTCGATGCCCTGCAAAAACACACTATCGTCTGTGGCGTTACCGGTGGTGGTAAAACAAACACCTGTTTCTATCTGCTCGGTCAGCTCTGGCGCTATAAGATACCGTTTATGGTAATCGAGCCGGCTAAGTCAGAATATCGGCATATGATGCTGATGTCGGACCAGTTTAAGGGGGTCGGCCAGGCGTTCTCCCTGGGGGATGAAACGGTCTCTCCGTTTCGTCTGAATCCTTTTGAAATCATGAGGGGTGTTAAGGTCCAGACTCACCTCGATGCGCTCAAATCGGTTTTTAACGCCAGTTTCGAGATGTATTCTCCGATGCCTCAGGTTCTGGAGAAAGCCCTCAACGAAATCTATAACGTACGCGGCTGGGACCTGGTCAACAACACGAACCGACGTCTACCGCCCGGGATGAGTCCCGGTGACGCTGATTGTCCGCCCGAAATATACCCGACCATGAAGGATCTATACGAGATTATTGATCCGGTAGTCGAGAGTTTCGGATATTCAGAGCGAATCGGACCTGACGTACAGGCCGCTCTAAAAGCCAGGATCGGCTCGCTTTTGATTGGTGGTAAGGGAACCATGCTCAATACCAGGCGTTCCATCCCGCCCGAAATGCTTTTTCAGCGCCCAACTGTTATAGAACTGAAGATGGTTTCGGAAGACAGCGAGAAGTCTTTCTTGATGGGTATGCTCCTGGTCTTTCTATATGAATACAGAGAAGCGAAGGGACCCCACGACAATCTTCAGCACATCATGCTGGTAGAAGAGGCTCACCGACTGTTGAAAAACGTCCCCACGGCGCAATCCGGGGACTCTGCCAACCCGGCAGGTAAGGCCGTTGAATTCTTCACGAACATGCTTGCTGAGATTCGATCCTATGGTCAGGGCTTTATCATCGCCGACCAGATTCCCAATAAACTTGCACCGGAAGCTCTTAAAAACACGAACTTGAAGGTAATGCACAGGATTGTTGCGGTCGATGACCGTGACTCTATGGGTGGTGCGATGAACCTGGATGATATTCAGAAGCGTCATGCCACCGCACTTGGTCAGGGGCGTGCCCTGGTTTATGCCGAAAAAATGGAGCAGCCTTTCCATCTGCAGATTGTCTTTGATAAAACCAAAGAGGTTCCGCCTCCGGAGACACCTGAAGAGTCTGATCAAGTAGTGCGAGATGCCATGAAAGGCCTCGATATCGTAAGCAAGTTCGATCGTCATCTCGGCTGTAATTTTTGTTTGCATCGCTGCGATTCGGCTATTCTGGATACATCGATTCCGGTAGCTGATGATCCGCTTTTCCGGCAGGTCTACAACCGTTATGTTCTCTCTACCTTGAAAGACTTGACTCAGCTTGTTCACTTCCGAGCCCAGATCATCCACGAGATCCAGAGGGTAATCGGTGGACGAGCTCGCTCCGGAAACATCACCGGTATCACCTGGTGTGTTCTAACTCAGGCAACAGAGCGCTATTTTGAACGAAAGGGAGAAGAGAACTACTGGTTCTACGATCAGGTTCGAGAGCAGCATCTGCGCTGGCTTAATCTATTGAGACCAGCTTTTCAGCCTACTGAAGTAAACAGAAAGTTGGATATCAATGTTCTGCGTCAGTGGAGAGATGACTTTATCGAGCTACACAAGCGCGATCAGGGACCTCTTCCTACTTGTGGTCCCTGTACGTCCAAGTGTCTTTATAGATTCGAAGTATCAGAGGTGGTGCGTGATCCGAAGATCAAGTTCGACTTCAATTCATCGATAAATAGAAAGGACACCCCGGCATCCGATTCGGCTGCCTGGTTCTGCCGCCTGCTCACCGAGCGTCTGGTCGGTCAGGGCGAGGTAGACCTGGCTTATTGTCTGGCTGCGCATCTGATCAAAGATCAACAGTTGTCGACCGATGCACAGCTGGTTCTCCTTCACAAAGTGAGAACCGCCCTGGAAAACTTCCAGAAAGAGGGTGAGGAAGGTGACGGAGAAGGCGGACAACAATCCGACGGTTAACGAGAACGAGCAGGGGCAGCAGCAGACTCATGGTTCTCAAGGCTCTCCGAATTCGTCGGATTCAAAAGCTTCCGGCGATGACCTGAGTCTGGTCGATGAGCTTGGTATTGTCGATTTAGATATTCCAGTCTATGGTGGCAGAGGCAGAGTCTTTTCTGCAGCCGGTAGAAATGCGCCAGTGGCAGAGTTCACCGAAGACTTTCTTGTATTGCATCCTCCCCAGCGACCTTTCGAGGACGAAGAAGCCGAGTCGGAGGTCATTGTCATTCGCATGGACGATGACGGAATACTCATCAACGAACTGGGGCAACGCAAGAAAGTACCCGGCGCAAAATTTCAGGGCAAAGAGATTTTTTATTACTGGGAGCAAAGACCAGGCACCATGAAACACTATGGTGTCTTCTTCGATGAAGACCATGCCCATCACTTTATGATTTTAGAAGACAATCGTCTGACCGTCGATGTCATATTCCAGCTTCGCAATATGACCCACGACGGAGAGCTGGCAAAATTCACCGAGATCTCTGTAGAGTAAAGATCTTTCGATTAGTGATGCTGACTGCATTTACTACGCTGTGATCTTCTTGCCTGCGAGAAACTTCTTGCAGTACTCTTCCCAGTTGTTGGAGATATCGTTTTGAGCCATCTCTTTCATGGCGGCGGCAGGCAGATCCATCTTGATCAGCTTCGGCTTCTTGCCTTTCAGGCTGTACTCGAATCTAACCGATTTGCTGTCGGATAGTTCGTAAGCCATGACCTGGATCCAGTCTCCGTCTTTCTTGACTTCAAGCTGCATACGATTTTTGTTCTTGCCGCTGTCTTTGTTTACGACGCGAGCGCTGTCGCTGAGTTTCTTGATGAAATCTTTGACTTCGGCTTCTTCGTTCTCGACTTTCTTAAGTACCGGTTTGGAAGCAGTCTCGTTTTCGGAAGCCTTGGCTTCTTTGTCACGGTTGTGAAGCGTGGTGATAGATTGGATGAGGCTGGCAGAGAGGCTGGACTCTTCCTGGGCGTCGAGGTTCTCTGTTTTACCGTTTGAACGCTTCGCTACAACAGTTGCATCCGCATCGAGATCAACGGTTTCGACGCCGGATTTCGATACTCTTTGTGGTGCCATCATATCCGGATCTGTCTTGACACCATTTTCGTCAGGCTTGTCTGCAGGCGAGAACGGAGCTTCGGGATCCGGTGTGGTTTCGACACCGTTTTGTTTGCCGGCAGGAGCCAGCGCATCTACTTCGGTCTTCACGCCCAGAGTCTGTTCGAGGCTGGGAAGCTCTTTGTACTCTTTTGTTTTGATGCCTTTTCTCTCTTTGGAGACCGCAGAGAAGATAGTCTTGAGACCGGTAATGCTGGTCTTAGAGTCGAACACATGACCGCAACTGGGGCACATGGCGACACCGGCAGGAACAGTGTTGTTGCAGGAGCCGCAGTCTTTGGCGAATCTGACCGAGGTGGCCACATCGCGACTGGTGAACTTGGAACTGGAAGGATGTACCAGGGCACCATTGGCTCGTTTGAATTCGTTTATTTCATCTCTGGTAGGAAGCACCAGAGTGGTGCCACGGGTGACCGCTGCCACCGGCACACCGCGTACATCAGTATCTACGGGGATCTGATTCTTCTCGGCGAGTAATCTCCAGAGGGTGATATCATTCAGATGCGGATGCTTCATTGCGATAGAGCGCAGCGAGTCTCCCAGTCTGACGATGTATTTGATTTCGTGGTTTGGATCCAGAGCCAGTCCGAGGCTGCCGAGCAGGCTCTCTACATTGGCTTTCTTGTTGTCGAGCTGTTGACGCTCTTCGGCACTCATCGGCTTGTTCTGCGGAATGAAGCCGGCATCGACCACCGACAGATGCTTGCGACGCATGATCCACTCGCGAGCTTCTCGCGGACTCGGCATGGTCAGCACCACTCCGGCTTTTACTTCGAAGGTGGTCTGATTGTCTGTAGTGATTACTGTCACTTTGCCTTTGTTGATATCGGCAATTAATTTAGCGATACGATGATCTTTGTAGAATCTTCTTGCGATCGATTCAAGAGATTCGCCTTCTTTCACTGTGTGCTTGCTGCGGCGGGTATCTTTGGCGATAAACTCTTCGACTTTTCTTTGTTGTTCGAGAAGTTTGCGAATTCTCTCCAGCTCAGCGCGACGACGTGTAGCCAACACGGTCATCATCGTGTCGGTGAGTTTCTTGATCTCTTCTTTGCGTTTCTTCAGGCGCTCTTCTTCGTCTTCGCGACGTTTCTCTTCATCTTCGCGCTTGTCATTGATACGATCTTGCTCGACTTCTCTATCGATTCGATCTTGTTCTCTGGACTCCATGTCCATGATCTCTTGCCTGGAGGCGATGTCATCATGGGCAGCACCAGACCAGTCATCGGCAGGATTGTAGTCGGATTCACCGTGATGCAGATCTTGTAATCTAGACTCGATTGCCTGGTGGATTTTTGCCAGTTCATCGGCGACCACATCGGCCAGATTGGCATGTCTGCCGGCGCTTCCGTCGACACCCTGATCGTGCTCGGCGCGTATTTGCTCTTCTCTTTCTTTCTGGGTCTCTGCAAAGCTGGAGTCGACTTTCTCTCCGCGGACACGCTGGGTGTTGTCGACATCGGTATTGCGTTCACCGTTTCTGTCGCTTTCACTGACAGTGGTACCATCAGGTTGAGTGCTGTTGTTGTTCGGTACATTGCCCACAGGCTTGCCGGTATTAGGATCGAGAAGCTTGCCGCTATCGGGATCATAAGGAAGTCCGGTGGTAGGATCTATCGGTTTGCCGGCGACAGGATCGAAGGAACTGTCCGCGCTGCTTCCGGCTGGAGTACCGGGATCGACATTGTTGACACCACCGGCGTTCTGGTTGGAAGGCACAGGACCTATCGGTTTGCCTGAGTTCGGATCGAGAAGCTGACCGCTGGAAGGATCGTAAGGCATTCCGGTGGTGGGATCTATCGGCTTGCCGGCGACGGGATCTATTTGTGAACCGGAGCCAGAGCCAGAACCCGAGACGCCAGGATCAGGGTTGTTGCCAACACTGCCGGTGCTGCTCGGAGCGCCGGGATCATTATTTATATAGCCTACAGGCTGACCCGAGGTCGGATCGAGAAGTTGACCGCTGGAAGGATCGTAGGGCATGCCGCTGACCGGATCTATCGGTTTGCCGGCGACAGGATTTACATAAGGGTCAGAAGAGCCGGCTGGGGTGACACCGACGCCCGGGTCCACATTGACATAGGGGCTGCCAGGGTCTGCCGGTACATTACCGGGATTGATGGTAGATGTTCCGGATGGCGCAGGAGCCACAGGAGATATGGTGCCGCTGTCGAATACACCGCCGTCATCTGTGGGCAGTGACGGAACAGGCTCGAAAGCACCAGGGCTGACCGGCGCAGGAATAGGCGCAGAATAAGGATCTGTGTAAGGATCCGAAGGTGTGGTCGGCACGAAAGAGGAGCTGTCGTTGACAGGTTGAGGATCGTAGTTGGGCGGACTATAGTCGGAGCTGGAGTTGCCACCGGAAAGGGCGCTGCCGATTGCGCCGGCTGCCGCACCGATAAGAGCGTCTTCGATGCTGCCACCATTGGCTAGATTTGTTATTGCACCGTTGATAGCGCCTTCACCGGCAGAGTCAGCACCGCTTCCTGCTTGCAGTCCGCTCTGCAGAGGATTGCTGCCGCCGGTATTGCTTGGTGTGGAGCTGGTACCAGAGCTGCTTACAGGAGCGCTGGTAGGTGCAGTCGAAGTGGTGGTATCAGTAGTCGAAGTAGTCGTATCTGCAGTTGTGCTGCCATTCGTTGCCGTTGTGGCGGTGGTTCCACTGCCGCTGGTATTGTTATCGCTGCCATTGTTGGCATCATTAATAGCACCGGCTATGGCGCCGCCTATAGCTCCGGCGATTACATCTTCGACACTGCCGCCATTGATGGCACCGTTGACAGCGCCTGCTATGGCTCCTTCACCGGCATTGTCTGCCGAAGCGCCGGCGTTGAGACCATCAGCGATAGGATTGTCAGCATTGTTGACAGTGGTGCTGGTGTTGCCGGTGCCGGTGGTAGTACCGGTTGTGGTTGTGCTGTCGGTTGCGTTGGTAGTACCGGTTGTAGGCACGCTTCCAGTCGTTGTGGTTGCTGTGTCTACAGGAGTTGTCGTGCTGTCGGCACCAGTTGTCGAGTCGACGGTGGTTGCGGCAGTATCAGCTCCGCCCGTCGGAGTTGTGGGAGTGGTTGTATTCGTGGCCGTGCCGTTGTCGGCATTGGTGGTGGTGGTTGGAGTTGTGGTTGAAGTGTTGCCGCTGCCGTTGTCGCTGTTGGCGTCGTTGATAGCGCCTGCAATGGCTCCACCTATAGCTCCGGCTATTACGTCTTCTACACTTCCGCCGTTGATTGCTCCGTTGATGGCACCAGCCACAGCTCCTTCACCGGCATTGTCGGCAGTGGCTCCGGCGTTGAGACCATCAACTATAGGATTGTTGCTGCCACTGGAGCTGGTTCCGGTGGTAGTTGTGGTAGTAGTTCCTGTCGAATCTGTTGAGTTTGTCGAATTGGTGGTTCCGGTGGTGTTCGTACTCTGACCCGGGGTGAAGTCGATAACATCGGTATCGCTGACAGCGCTGCCGACGACATTGCCCTGAGAATCTACGACGTATTTGACAGTGCCATCGCTGTCCATGACAAGAATGTTGTTGTCCCCGACAGTGAGGGGCGTCCAGTCTTGAGGAATTACGAAGCTGCTTCCATCTGTTAGGGTCAGAGTTGTCGGAGCTACAGGTACAGCAGGAGTTTGAGCCGCACCCGAGTCACCATTGTCAACGGTTGTAGTCTGGTCAGCGGTTGTACTCTGATCGTTATCTACTGTTGTGTCCGCAGGTGCGTTGGATGTGCTGGTAGAGTCTGCCGGTGTCTGAGTGGCATCGACGGTGGTAGTGGCTGTGCCGGTCGCTGTCGGAGTTTGGGTCTGAGTTGTATTTGTGCCGGATACGGACACCACATCCGGAGTAGCAGTACTGACACCGCTGTCTGCGGTTATGGTCACACCGGAGCCGCTGCTGCCGACGACGCTGCCAGATTGATCTTGGCTGGTGTTGAAGGATATGCCGCCATTCAGTCCACTGCCGATGGCTGCGCCTATCGCACCGGAGATAGCACCCACGATTGCACCTTCAGCACCATTCGTTTGAGCTCCTGCCAGGGCTCCTGTCAGCGCTCCATCGGCGATGCTTCCGCCATTCGCTCCAGTAGCAAGACCCACTGTCAGTCCTGCTCCTGCTGCAGTCGCATCGGTGGTACCGTTCTGGGCGTTGGTCACGGTGACAGCACCAGTTCCTGCAGTATTGGCACCGCTGTTTGTAGCGGTAGTGCTCGGATCGATGTTGACCGCTGTGCCGTTAGTGCTGGTGGTGCCCGGTTGAACCGCAACGGCGACTCCGTTAGGCAATGTGACGACGGTTCCGGTTTGGGGCTGGGTATTGACCGTTTGACCGTTCTGATTTTGTGCGGCTGTCGGATCTTGCGCAGTAGTAGTTTGAGTGGCGGTAGGATCCTGGGTGGTTGCTGCTTGTGTCGTGGTTGTTTGAGTTGTCGCAGTCTGATTTGTTCCGGTTTGATTCGTTCCGGTCTGTCCAGTTTGGGTTGCAGTTGTGGGAGCGCTTGTACTGGAGAGGTTTGTGGAGCCTGTTGCAGTAGTTGAGGTTTGACCAGCAGTTGTTCCAGTACCCGTGCCGCTGCCGGAGCCGCTTCCGGAGCTATTAGAAGAAGTGGTGGCCGTAGATGTAGGTGTGGTGTTGGATGATGTTGTCTGACCAGAACTGGAAGTCGAGCTGCTGGTGGGCGAGCTTTGTGTTGTGACAGTTTGACTGGTAGTTGTGGATGTCGGAGTGCTGGTGGTTGTGGTGCTGCTGGATTGCGCAATCGGAATTGCCGTTCCGGTGGTGCTGACAGATACAGGAGTACTGGTTGTGGTGACAGGAGTGCCGAGAGTTATAGTGGTGGCAGTAGTTCCGTTTGTGCCGGTTGCACTGGTTGTAGTGGATGTGTTGTTATTGCCGGTGGTAGCCGTGGTGGCAGGTGTTGCAGTGGTCGGAGTAGCGGTTCCAGTCGTCGGAGTTGCTGTGCCAGTCGTCGGAGTTACGGCTGCACCGGTATTGCTAGAAGTGCTCGGCAGGACGTTGGTCGAGCTGGCTCCACCGGTTGCGCCGGTATTTCCGATGGTTACTCCAATGGATACTCCAGGAGCGATAGTGGCGGTAGCTGTTACTGCGATTCCTGTTGTAGTCGGATTCACGCTCAGGGAGACACCGGTATTGGTAGATGCCGAGCCGAGGGAGAGGGTTCCGGTAACCTGAGTACCACCAGAGCTGCTGGTTGTTGATACTTGAATGCCAGATCCATTCGCATTAATAGGTTGTGCGGATGTAGCGGTTGCGCTGCTGGAGCTGGCCGGGAGGGTCGGGCTGGAAGTGGTGCCGGTAGTCTGCTGACCGGTGGAAGTGGTGGAAGAAGTGGTGCCGGTAGTCTGATGACCGGTGGATGTGGTGGAAGAAGTGGTGCCGGTAGTCTGCTGACCGGTGGATGTGGTGGAAGAGGTGGTGCCGGTAGTCTGTTGACCGGTGGATGTGGTGGAAGAAGTGGTGCCGGTAGTCTGCTGACCGGTGGATGTGGTGGAAGAAGTGGTGCCGGTAGTCTGCTGACCGGTGGATGTGGTGGAAGAGGTGGTGCCGGTGGTCTGCTGACCGGTGGAAGTATTGGTTCCGGAATTTATGGAAGTGACTGACGAAGTTCCGCTTGTCGATGCGGTTTGTGAACTGGTGGGTGCCTGAGTAGTACTCGAGCCGACACTAGCTTGTTGCAGTGTCGAGCTTTGGCTGGTTTGAGTGCTGGTGGGCTGCTGCGTCGTTGTCGTAGTAGTTGGTGCCTGGGCTGCGCTACTTCCAGAACTGGCAGAAGATACAGCCGTGGCCGCAGCAGTCGAAGTATCGTTCTGGGTTTGACTGGAAGGCGCACTGCTTTGCGATGTAGATGTATTTGTCTGAGTGCTACTGGAGCTGTTGGAAGATTGAGCAGTTGTAGAACTCGATTGTTGGCTGGATTGAGCATTGCTTGTTTGAGTTGCATTGCCTTGCGACGAACCGGAAGTAGGAGCCTGTGTGGAGCCGGAAGTCGAAGTTTGAGTGTTAGAAGTGTCGCGGCTGACAACGCCACCAGTTACAGGGGGCTGGTTCGGGGTGGTGTTGCCGTTCTGATTAGCAGCAGTATTGCCGTTCTGATTAGCAGCAGTATTGCCATTCTGGTTAGCAGAGGTGTTGCCGTTCTGATTAGCAGCAGTATTGCCGTTCTGGTTAGCAGCGGCGTTGCCGTTCTGATTAGCAGCAGTATTGTGGTTCTGGTTAGCAGCGGCGTTGCCATTCTGGTTAGCAGAGGTGTTGCCGTTCTGATTAGCAGAGGTGTTGCCGTTCTGATTAGCAGAGGTGTTGCCGTTCTGATTAGCAGAGTGTTCTGATTAGCAGAGGTATGTTCTGATTAGCAGAGGTGTTGCCGTTCTGATTAGCAGAGGTGTTGCCGTTCTGATTAGAAGAGGTGTTGCCGTTCTGATTAGAAGAGGTGTTGCCGTTCTGATTAGCAGAGGTGTTGCCGTTCTGATTAGAAGAGGTGTTGCCGTTCTGATTCTGATTAGAAGAGGTGTTGCCGTTCTGATTAGCAGAGGTGTTGCCGTTCTGATTAGCAGAGGTGTTGCCGTTCTGATTAAAGAGAGGTGGCCGTTCTGGTTAGCAGAGGTGTTGCCGTTCTGATTAGCAGAGGTGTTGCCGTTCTGATTAGAAGAGGTGTTGCCGTTCTGATTAGCAGAGGTGTTGCCGTTCTGATTAGCAGCAGTGCTACCATTCTGGTTAGCGTTACTGGCAGCACCAGTGGTTGCTGAGCCGTTGACAGTACCACCTGTAGTGGTGGTCTGGTTAGAAGAGGTGTTGCTATTCTGGCTAGCGCCATTGTCGGCATTCTGGTTAGCAGCGGTGTTGCCATTCTGGTTAGCAGCGGTGTTGCCATTCTGGTTAGCAGCGGTGTTGCCATTCTGGTTAGCAGCGGTGTTGCCATTCTGGTTAGCAGCGGTGTTGCCATTCTGATTAGAAGTGGTGTTGCCATTCTGGCTAGCACCATTGTCGGCATTCTGGTTAGCGGTGTTGCCATTCTGGTTAGCAGCGGTGTTGCCATTCTGGTTAGCAGCGGTGTTGCCGTTCTGATTAGAAGCGGTGTTGCCGTTCTGATTAGCAGCAGCGTTGCCGTTCTGATTAGAAGCGGTGTTGCCGTTCTGATTAGCAGCGGCGTTGCCATTCTGGTTAGCAGCAGTGTTGCCATTCTGATTAGCAGAGGTGTTGCCATTCTGATTAGCAGCGGTGTTGCCGTTCTGATTAGCAGAGGTGTTGCCGTTCTGATTAGCAGCGGCGTTGCCGTTCTGATTAGAAGCGGTGTTGCCATTCTGATTAGAAGTGGTGTTGCCGTTCTGATTAGCAGAGGTGTTGCCGTTCTGATTAGCAGCGGCGTTGCCATTCTGGTTAGCAACAGTGTTGCCATTCTGATTAGCAGAGGTGTTGCCATTCTGATTAGCAGCAGTGTTGCCGTTCTGATTGGCACCAGTAGTTGCTGAACTGCCCGTGGTGTCGCGGTTGATTGTACCGCCGGTTGTGGAGTTTTGGTTAGCGGCAGTATTGCCATTCTGGCTGGTACCATTGTTGCCATTCTGATTAGCGACGGTGTTGCCATTCTGATTAGCGGCGGTGTTGCCGTTCTGATTAGCGGCGGTGTTGCCATTCTGATTAGCGGCGGTGTTGCCATTCTGGTTAGCAGCGGTTTGCCATTCTGGTTAGCAGCGGTGTTGCCATTCTGGTTAGCAGCGGTGTTGCCATTCTGGTTAGCAGCGGTGTTGCCATTCTGATTAGAAGTGGTGTTGCTATTCTGGCTAGCACCATTGTCGGCATTCTGGTTAGCAGCGGTGTTGCCATTCTGGTTAGCAGCGGTGTTGCCGTTCTGATTAGCAGAGGTGTTGCCGTTCTGATTGTTGCCGTTCTGATTAGAAGCGGTGTTGCCATTCTGATTAGAAGTGGCGTTGCCGTTCTGATTAGCAGTGTTGCCGTTCTGATTAGCAGCGGTGTTGCCGTTGCCGTTCTGATTAGCAGCGGCGTTGCCGTTCTGATTAGCAGCGGCGTTGCCATTCTGGTTAGCAGCAGTGTTGCCATTCTGATTAGCAGAGGTGTTGCCATTCTGATTAGCAGCAGTGTTGCCGTTCTGATTGGCACCAGTAGTTACTGAACTGCCCGTGGTGTCGCGGTTGATTGTACCGCCGGTTGTGGAGTTTTGGTTAGCGGCAGTATTGCCATTCTGGCTGGTACCATTGTTGCCATTCTGATTAGCGGCGGTGTTGCCGTTCTGATTAGCGGCAGTGTTGCCGTTCTGATTAGCGGCGGTGTTGCCGTTCTGATTAGCGGCGGTGTTGCCATCCTGATTAGCGGCGGTGTTGCCATCCTGATTAGCGGCAGTGTTGCCATTCTGATTAGCGGCAGTGTTGCCGTTCTGATTAGCAGCGGTGTTGCCATTCTGATTAGCGGCGGTGTTGCCGTTCTGATTGGCGCCGGTATTGCCATCCTGATTAGCGGCAGTGTTGCCGTTCTGATTAGCTGCGGTGTTGCCATTCTGATTAGCGACGGTGTTGCCATCCTGATTAGCGGCGGTGTTGCTGTTCTGATTAGCGGCGGTGTTGCCGTTCTGATTAGCGGCGGTGTTGCCGTTCTGATTAGCAGAGGTGTTGCCGTTCTGATTAGCGGCGGTGTTGCCGTTCTGATTAGCAGAGGTGTTGCCGTTCTGATTAGCTGCCATTGTTGGCCGGCTGGTTGGTGCCAGTGTTGGCAGTTTGATTCGCACCGGTATTGGCACCCTGACCGTTATCAACTTTTCCGACAGTTGAATTCGCCGGTTCGTTGGCTGCACCGGTTTTTACAACAGTGGTGCCATTGCTGGCGCCCGGATCAGGAGTTCCCTGACGGTTGAGTACGGGGTCGCTGGAGCCGACTTTGGCACTGGCTGGATCTGCAGGAGTAACCTTGCCTGAGGTGTCCTGATTGGCTCCGGCTTGCGCGGCGGCTGCTTTGCTCGGATCAGGATCATTTGTAACTGTCGAACCATCTTTGCCGTTGTTGCCGGCATTGTTGCCATTGGCGGCGGGTTCTTTAGCTGGTGTTCCAGATCCTGTTCCAGTGCCGGTCTTGGCAGTGGTGGCGCTGCTTCCATCTTCTTTGGCTGCTGGAGCCTCTGCACTTCCGACCTTGCCTTCGGTAGTCTTAACAGGCTGACCATCCGGCATAGATTTGACGGTGGATTGACCTTTGCTGTCTCCGGTATCAGGAACGGTCGACCGAGCCAGATCACTGTTGACAGGCTGGTGACCAGCGTCCACCACTACTGCTGGCTTACCTGCTGTGTCTGTGACTGCTCCAGCGGTAGCTGCTCCAGCCTGGTCACGTTCAGATTGAGCAAGTTTGCCGGAGGTATCGCCGATGGAGCGGAGGGTCTGTTGGTCTCCGGTGGCGAGTTTCAGGTTGTGGCTTCCAGCAGCTTGTTCCAGGGACATCTTACTGCCGTCGACTTCGACCTGGACGTTGCCATTGCTGTCGACGGTAGTTTTGATAGCCTGGTGAGAGCCATCGGGCAGCTCTTTGACCACGACGGCATTTCCTGATTCTATCGCTTTGGCTGTATCGGCCGACTTGGCAGTCTCTGCATTAATAGGTTGGGTTTTTACATCACCAGAGGCGATGGCGGTATCCAGTTTAGTTGCGGCAGCACCAGCATCGGTGACCGAGCGATCTAGGCTGGTCTTGTCTCCTGCCGTGACAGATCCTTTATCACCGGCGGTGACAGCGGCTCTATCACCCACGGTGGCTCCGGTCTGGATGGCTTCGACTTTAGCCGTATCTCCGGACTGGATCGCTCTAGCCAGCTCGAACTTGCCGTCTTTGACGGCGTTTACAACCTGGAGGTTGCCACCGCTCTGTTCTATGGCCTGTGCCACATGAACCTGACCGCTCTGCAGGGCTTGAGCCAGAGGCACATTGCCGCTCTCGAGAGCCACTTCAAGCTTGCCGTCTTTATTGACTATGGCGTTAACAAGTTTGGTATCACCATTCTCGAGCGCTTGAACAAGTTTGACATCACCGGATTTTATGGCTTGTTCGAGCTTGCTGTTGCCATCTCCGCTCTGATTGATGTGGTCGACGAGGGCGCTGTTGTCGACATTTTTCAAAGATGCAGCGTCGGTGCCGGTACCTTCTACAGGAACCAGTTTGGTAGTGACCGCACCGGTGGCAGGGTCGACTTCGGTGACTTGCTTAAACTGATTTGTACCGGAGCCGCTTTCTGCGGTTACGACTTTGCTATCGGTAGGAGCCGCTTTGCCGTCGAGAGTTGCCTCTTGGGCTCCATCTTTAGTGCCAGCTCCCTGCAATTTCTCGAGCTGACTATTGGTCTCTTTGAGCTTGGCTTCGGTCTCTTGCAAGCGTTTTTCAGTTGCTTGAAGCTGTTCTTTTTGTTGCTTCAGATCAGCTTCCATCTGCTCGATGCGCTTCTGCTGCGCTTCGATTTCACGCTGTTTGGCTTCTTCTTGCTCCAGACGTTGCTGCTCTTTCAGACGCTCCTGCTCTTGCTTGATGCGCTCTTCTTGCTCTTTGACGCGCTGCTCTTCTTGCTTGCGCTGCGCTTCGTCACGAGCCTTGTCTTGCTCGAGACGCTCTTGTCTTTGCTTGAGTTCGGTCTCTTGCTGTTTGCGCTCTGCTTCGATTCTTTGATCAGCTTTCTGCTGAGCGTCTCTGGCAGCCTCTTGAACACGAGCATTAGCTTCTTTCGAACCATCATGCTGCTTCAGAGCTTCTTGCAGTCTGGTGTCTTTGGCTATTTCTTCTCTTCTTTGAGCTTCGATTTCTCGCTGCGCTTGCTGCTGCTCATGCACGGCTCGATTGGCTTCGAATCTTTCTTCGACAGGTCTTTCTGCCGAGTCTCTTCGCTCTACGGCTCCAGTCTCACTGTCTCTTCTGGTTGCATCGACTTTGGCGCCTATGTTGACGTCTTCAGCTTTAGGACCGGTGCTAACGCGTGCATCGTCGTGTCCATCGAGTATGGCATTGCCAGTAGTACTTCTGTCGTCATCCGCTCTACTGTCTGGTTTGACGTAGGTGGAGCTGTCTGTGGAGATGCGAGGATTGCTATCGGCGCCGACCGGAACTTGAACCGGTGGTTTGGCATTTACCGGTGCTACAACTGGTGTCTCAGCAGGCTTCGCCGGAACGACCGTGTCGACAGCTCCAAATACTCCGCCCTTCTTGCTGTCTCCAGCGCCGGGCACGGCATTGCCGCCTGAGGGCGGTGCATTGAATTTAGACAGGTCGACATTGTTATATGTGCTAGAGACAGTACCGCTGCCCTTTATGCTGTTCAGGATATCCTGGCTGACGGCATCAGGCTTAGAAAGATTGACTTGACTTGTGCCGTCTGCATTGAACTTGATGTTACCGTCTATGATCGTTTCAGTACCATCGGCAGAGATATGAACCATCTTGCCTTGTTCTGTCGGATGATTAACCAAGCGGCTGCCGTCAGCACCAAGAGTAACACCGGTTGCGCTATCGCCAGGACCTTCGTGATTGAGAGTAGCGCGGACTTCATCGGTGAGACCTTTCTCTGAATTGAGAACGACTTTTGCGTTACCCTGAGCATCGATTTCAATTTTGCCGTCCAGATTTGTGACATTGCCGGCTTTGTCGGTGTACTGCAATGCACCAGTCTCTGGATTGGTGGAGAATTTAGCTCCATCTGTGTACTGGACAACCGGCTGGTTAGCGCTGCCCTGACCGTTGGACTGTTTGACCGCAACGGTATCGACAGCTTTGTAGCTGACGTCAGTGAAGGAGCCGTTGGTATCGAATTTGAGTTCGGTCTTACCACCTGCTTCTATCTTTTGAAGAAGCGCTTCATTGGCGGAGCCTTCTTTGATGTTGGTTACTGCATGGCCATTCTCGTCGAAGGTGAGTGTGCCTTGAAGAGTTGATTTGTTTCCGTTCTTATCTGTGTAAGTTAGCTCTCCGTCCTTGGAACCTCTGGCGAGGGTGGAGCCATCATCGAACTTGAGTTGCTGAGAAACAGGCATATCGGCTTTGCCGTCGCCGAAGAATTCTTCCAGTTTCTTATAGTCGGCAGGATTATCCAGTTTCACCACCGGTTTGCCGTTTCTATCGATGTCTATATCACCGTTGAGAACCAGCTCTTTGCCGTCTTTTTCAAACTTGAGACCACCGGTATCGGGACCCTGGGTGACTTTCGTTCCGTCCTGATAGCTCAGTTGTACTTCTCTTGAAACGGAAGTCTCTCTTCCATCGCTCAAGTACATTCTCTGGGTGTTGTTGTCTTAGTTTATAATGATTACAGCGCCGTTTTCGCCGACGGACATCTTGCCTTTGAATTGAGTGACGTTGCCATCTTTATCTATAGTGGTGACCAGATCAGAGTTCGCATTCTGGCGAACTCTCGTTCCGTTGGGACCGGTCATCTCAATGGTACCGTCCTTGAAGACGTCCACTTTTGTAGTAGTACCGTCCTCTCCTGCTTTATACTCGTGATGCTCCGCGACAGCTCCGCTGGCATATTTGTAGGAGACACTGCCGTCACCGTTACTGGTTTTCTGGTTGCCGTTGGCTTCGATAACGGTGGATGCCAGTGGTTTGCCGTCCGAGCCTTCTCCCGTTGCCGAAGTCGGAGTTATTATCTGATCACCGTTGGCAAGCACCATGTGGTCGAATGCTTTGCCGGTATCCTTGCCCCAGTTTAAAGGATTGGCCTGATCAATGGGATTTCTCCACTTGCCGTCTGCTCCTTTTATAAGGTAGCTGTCCCAACCGAAGTCATTGCGCAGAATGCTGTTGGTATTACCCTCGGCATCATATCCGAAGAAAGTGGTGACACCCTGTTTATCGGTGACGAAGTTGACCTGGCCCTGATTGTTTCTGTTTACGACCGATTCGGTAAAGCCCTGGCTGTCCAGTCTCTGCCATGTAGAATTGCCGGTCTTCACATCAAGAGAGACGTTGCCTTTGAATGTCTCCTGACCGTTGGTCCAGACCGTTTCACCTTTAGAGTCTTTACTGCTGGTCCAGTTTATTTCCGTTCCAGCTTTTCTGTCGATCTCGGTTACACTTTCCGGATTGCGCACAGAGATTGAATTGAAATCGTTCTTCTCGAGAGCTGTGGCTACCGCTTTGGCATCGGTCTTCGAGAGCTGATAGACGAACTCTTTGTTGCCGTCAGCGCTAAGGGTCGATACTTTGCCGTCTTTGCCGAATGTGGTGCTGGAGCCATCGTCGTTGTATAGACGCTTGTCTCCACCTTCTAGAGTGACTACAGCCTTGCCTGTATCGGATATCTCGATTTTATCAATCGCCTTGCCGTCTCTGGTGCCGGCTTCCTTGCTGAGCTCTACACCATCCTTGGATTTGTAGGATGTTATCTCTGAGCCGACTTTTGTGATTTCGGCACCGTTTGTATGGAGCAGTACAGTCTCTGCCTTGCCCTGCTCGTTTTGTCGATAGATTTCGAGACCTTCTTTGGTCTTCTGGAGCCCAGTTACTCCTTCTATAACCTCGGATTTGCCTCCCTTCTCGACAGTCACTACCGGTTTGCCGGTAGAGTAGTCTACAGAGAGATTCTCTCCACTTACCGGGTTCTTGTACTCAGTTACATTGCCGTCGGCATTCTCACGGACTTCTGTTCCGTTCTTGTACTTGTGGAGTTGTCCACCATCTTCGAGCTGTGTGGTCTCTATGCCGGATTCGTCTTTCCAGCTATATTCACCATTCTTGGTGGTGACTTCACCTTTGAATGTATAGCCGGTGTCTTTGTTCTTCCAGCTATAAACGTCGTTGCCGTCTACCTGTCCGGTAGGATCAAGAGAGCGCTTCCAGGTTCCTTCGGAGTTTTTCACTTCTATTGGAACCGTTTCGTCGCCCTGATATTTGAATGTGAATTTCTGACCTTTGGCATCGGTCATTTTGGTCATGCGACCATTGGAATCGAAGTCTTTGGAGACGCCGTTGCTGTTTTCAATGAATAGGAGCCGTCTCTGTTGAATTTCGATTTGTTGCCTTCTGCATCCAGCAACTCCAGGGAGCCGTTGAATCGGTCGTACTGGACGGAATCGTATGTGGTGCCATCGGGCGAAGAATATTTGCCGTCTTCTCCTCTTACGAGTTCGACTTGTTTGGTGCCGCCTTTACCATCCGGGACAGTTCTTTCTATCTTTGTCGGCACAGCATCTTTGCCGTTAGGTTCAGTAGCCCAATGGGCTTTGGTGCCGTCAGAGTTTTGTGTGACGAATTCTCCGGGGCTCAGACCGTTCTTGAACTCTTGTTTGACCATCAACTGATAGGAGATATCTCCTTTGTAGTTGACTTTAAGGTCTTTGGCGATGGTGGCGTTTTCACTGCCTGGGACATCTGCACCCTGGCGGACTATCATGCCGTCAGGTCCTTTGATAAGGGCCAGTCCCTTCGAGTCGTAGCTGTACTCGAAGGTGTTTCCATTAATATCCTGGGAAGCTATCAGTTTTCCATCTTTATAGATGGTCTGCGAACCGTCATCTCTTACTATTGAACGTGTGCCGTCTGCCAGGCTGTCGATTGTGGTGGTGTTTGTGGCATCGTCGATTCTGTGAACGTCACCATTGTCTTGAACTTCGACGCGGAAATCGGATGGTTCATCGAAGCTGTCATACCAGGTTTTCCATCAGCGGTGGTCCAGTACTCACCATCCTGACCCATACCGATGATGTTGCCGTCCTTGTCATAGTCGAAGGTAGTAACATCACCGTACTTGTTCATGGTCTCGGTGACTTTATTATCGTTATTCTTGAAGACCATCGAGCCGTCATTGAACATGGTGTAGCTGTCACCGTTCATGAAGACTTCGGTGAAAGTACCGTTGGTGCGGTCGTCGATGGTTACGACACCGTACTTGTCAATACTGATGTCGCCTTTACTATCGCCGGATTCTTGAGTGTTCCATCTGCATTAGTAGATAGATCTCTAAAAGTAGTAGATCCATCATCATTATTCCGGTTGACTTCGTAGCTACCGGTGTTGGTGGTGACAATCTCTCTGCCGGTCTTGATTCTGTTGCCGTCGGCATCCAGTTTGTAGACTGGATTGCCTTGTTCATCGACTTTCGCTACTTTATTGCCGTTGGCGTCGGTTTTAGGTGTGCCGTCGTCGTTGAGTTCATACTCTTTCTGGTATTGAACTTCTATCTTGTGCGAGACTGTACCGTCTGGTTTTTGACTTCGACATTGCCGTCGCTGTCGCTGGTTATGCTGCTGCCGTCGGTCTTTCTGACTTCTGTTTTGGTGATTCCGTGGTCGCCGGTGGTGGTGATGCTCAGATCGCCTGTCTCACCGTTGATGTCGATATCGCCTACTATTGTCTCTTTCGGTTTACCATCGGCGTCTTTGAGTGTCCAAACATCTCTACCGGTGGCCTGGTCTTTTTCGCCTGATCTCTCCCAGAGTCCGGATTTATTCGAGATCTGGTCGACTTCGAACAGCCCGGTCTGGGGATTGCGAGTGTAGTGATAAGAGCTGGTTAGTTCACCTTTTTCATTGTAGAGAGAGGACAGATTACCGTTCTGGTTATACTCGGCTCTTGATCCGTTATAGCTCTTTTCGGTTCTGCTGCCGTCCACGTGGAAGGTCGTCTCGTTGCCCATGGCGTCTTTGATAGTGGCATCGCCGGTTTCGGCGTTGATCTCCAGTTTGTTGGAGCCATCACTACCAGGGGTATACACGTGACCTTTATCGTCGACAACTTTCTTGGCGACACCGTATTTATCGTTCTCTACCTTGAATTTGACGTACTTCTCTTGAACTCGATTACCTTCGGAGTCGAACTTAGGAGGCACGGTGTCTTTAACAGCAAATTGTTCTTTGGTGAATTCGCCGTCGGACTTCCAGGTTGTACGTGAATCGTCGGTGGTGTAGGTGAGCTCTCCGGTTTCGGAGTTGGTAACCTTAATATCGAACTGGCGCTTTTCGCCATTTGCATTAGTCCATTCGGTCGGATTTTCCGGATTCCGAGTCCAGGTTCCTTCGGTTGTCGTAACAGTGTCGATGCGAGAGCCATCTTCGCTCCAGCCGAGCTTGGTGTTGCGTCCGGCAGCATCGGTTACTTCGGTCAGGCGTTTGGCGCCATTGATCTCGGTGTGGGTTAGAACACCGCCGTCGTCGAAAACAGTTTTGGACTCGAGCTGCTTGTTCTCGTTCTCATATACTGTATCGGCGGCTCCTTTATCTTGCATGATCAGAGCGTTGGGCAGCATCGATGCTTCGGCGGACATTGCCGGCGGTGAGACTATTGCGGCTGTTCGACACCTTTGAGCTCTCTGAAGCTGGTAACCTTGCCGCTGGCGTCAGTCTGGGCGATGAAGTCTTTACCATCAACAGTATGAATCTTGGTTTCGTACTGCTGGGCTTCAGCGTCGTACTTTGTCTTTACCGTGTCTACACCCTGGATTTCCTGGGTTGTGCCGTCACCGGTGGCGAACTTAACGGTTATCCCTGTGTTGGTGCCGGCAGCTCTGTCTGCTTCACTTCCGTAGGTAATTGTTCTGTCTATTAATCTGCCGTTCGAATCGAGATTTTCTTTAGCCTGGAATTCGGTACTGGAGAAGATTCCGGTGCTGATTTTGCCATCGTAGCTATGGGAGATGCCGTCCGGTTTAACTTCGCTTTTTTACTTCTCTCTCTTGCGACTTAGTGTCGAAGGAAGGCATGTTGAACAGACTGCTCTCGACGGTCTCACCGACGGCATGCTCGCCGATGCCTGGTGCAGCTGCCGGATTGTAAACTCCATCTTTGACCTGGAAGTTGGTTGTGTATACAGAGTTTCGTGCTTCATCGGTCTGGACTTCGATGCCTTTAACATCGGTCTCGATGCCGGGCATCACATAGGCGGTATCGACCTTCTTGGCGGTGCTCATGTCCAGAGTCAAGTTCTGGAAGCCTCGAACCGCCGCATCTCCCTCACCGGTGCCGAGGGTCGTTGCATCAAGCCTGCCGGCGTTGCCCAGGTTGGTGCTGTCCGTGTCGACTCTGACGCTGCGACTGTCTTCCTGCACCAGACCTTTCGATCCGCCGGCACTGCCCAGAGGAGCATCGTTAGCGGCTCTGGCGTTCGGGTCGTTCTTGAACTGATTTTCGACCACTTCGCCGTTGCGAGCATTGGTCGGGTCATTCTGGTAAGCGCTATCTCCGACGGCTTTAGCCTTGGCAGGGTCGTTCTGATAAACGCCGTCACTGACCGCTTTAGCCTTAGCAGGATCGTTCTGAAAAGCGTTGTCGCCAGTTTCGACTTTGGCTTTAGCCGGGTCGTTCTGGAAGGCGTTGTCGCCGGTTTCGACTTTAGCTTTAGCCGGGTCATTTTGGAATGCTGATTTGTCAGCGCCGTCTGTGCCGTCGACCTTGGTGCCGTCAGGATTAACGAGCTGCAAGTCGGTCAGAACCTTTTTGTCTGACTCGGTTACGGCGGCATTGGTCTCGAAAGCAGCTTTTCTGTCGGCTGGTTTTTCTGTTTCGGCCAGGCCTTTTTGAGCCGCGCTCGTCTCGACCTGGGACTCGACGCGTTCAGGTTGGGCCTGTTTTTCAACAGGTTCTTTGATATCGCCAGCATTGTCGGGAGACGGCATTGCGTGAAAACAACCACTTTGATCTAGATCTAGTATCTATATGCACTGACTATATACATACCTAACGTTTCCTAGGACATTTCGGCTGTATGCAGGCGGTGCTGGGCTTTTCGCTGTCGGCTTTCGATTTTGTTAGTAAGGTTTTGAAATTGGTCGGCCTTCGGCATTTTGCCCAGGTTGCTCAGGGGGTCAGGTTTCTGCCCTCAAGCAACCGTTGTCAATATACATACATTAAAGGGATTTTACTGTTGTCTGGACAACAAAAACGCCCACTGGCTGGGCAGATTTAATATTAATTATGCCGGCTTAATCTTTGTCTAGGGCCGGGATCGCAAGAATTTGCGTTTGTAGCTTTTCCAGTTGCCGACAATATCGTTTTTCGCCAGCTCTTCTGCAGCCCGGGCGGGCAAGTCGATTTTGACCGACTTGCGTTTCTCTGCCGAGTAATCGTCATGGCGATAGGTTTTCGAATCCCTGATCTCGTAGCTGATAAGCGTTTGCCAGCCTGCTTCTCCAGCTAATTGCAGAGCATAGGTGAGGGGATTTTCCTCCGTCTGGGGATGTCGAACCAACCTGGTCATCGAGTCGAGGTCTTCGAGCACTTCTAGCGGTCGACTGGCTTCGCCGGAAGCTGTATCGAGGACAGGCATCTCAACCGATGCTTCCTCTTCGCGGTCTGTTTTGACCGCTTCTCCGCCAATACGATTCTGGCTAGAAGCGAAATCACTGGATTCTTGCGCAGAATCTGTGTTGATAGATGGCTCTATTCTGGTTGGAGCTAGAGGTTTTTTCTGTCCGTGTCCGCAGGGACAGAGGGTGTCTACGGCGGACATCCGACCGCAGCCATCACAGAGATGTAGTTTCGGTTGATTCTCACCCATATTTAAGCGGGATGCCTGGGGATCGAAGGCCCGGGTCAACCCCAATTTTTCTCGGTAATCTTTTATCTCGTCCTGGCTGGGGATCTTTATAGAACTTCCCCTGGTCAGTCCGGCTTTGGGATTGCCTTTTGCGTCTGTCGCGGTAGATAGATTGTTTACTTCGGCCAGTAGTTTCCAGAGAGAAATGTCCCGTATAAGGGGGTGTTTCATAGCTACGCTCTTTAGCGTGTCACCCAGTCTGACGACATATTTGCCACTTGAACCGGCGGCTTTGCCGGGACGAGGTCTGTCGAAGTCTCCTAGAACGGATTCGATATTCTTAATGCGATCCTCTGACTTCTTGATGGAATCGGCAAGAATTTGGTCGCTGACGTTGGCACCACCCTCACCACCGTCCGCACCAGACCAGTTGGTACCGAATTTGGCGGCAAGTTCCTCTTCGGGGGTGGCATAGTTGTTGGTGTCGGCAGCAGTGGCAGATCCGGAAGATGATATGGTGCCGCCGCCGGTGGCTATTTTGTTCTTGAATTCTCTTTGCTCGAACGGAGAGGGCAGCCAAATTACAAGACCTTTTCTCAGTTTTACGACGCTCTTTCCGCCTTCCTGCACAACCGGAATGATTTTTTTGTTGATATCGTATATAAGGGCTGACAGGCGAATGTTTCGGAGCTCTTTCTGCGCAATTGATTCAAGTGTGTCACCGTATTTGACTACGTATTTGGTGCGTTTCTTGTCGTCTTGTTTCTGCTTCTGCTCTTTCAATTCTTTCTCTCGAATCTCCTTCTCCTTTTGCTCCCTCAGTTTCTTCGCGTGGAGCATCAGCAGCATCATTCTGCGTTTACGCTCTGCTGCTTGTTCCAGCTCTAAATCTTTGTTCTCCAGTTCTCGCTTCGAGTCGTCTGATTTTTCTCCTGGCTTGGTGGACATCTCTCCGGGCCGCACGGAGCCAACCACTCTGCCGGTTGTGGGATCCAGCAATTTGCCAGTAAAGGGATCGTATGGAAGTCCGCTCACCGGGTCTATAGGCTTGCCAGAGAGGATTTCGGAGGGATTGAGACTGCTCTGTGGGATATCTGATCTGCCAGCAAGATTCATTTGCTCTGCCGCCTGGGCCAGACCGCCTGCTCTCGTAGCGCTCAATCCGGCATCCATGGCTGTTAGTGCTGCCTGGGTTCCGATTATGCCTGTGATATCACCTCGTACCACAAAGTTATCGCCTCTCATAGATTGCGGCAGTCTTGTCATAATGTCTGCAAGTACGGAATTGCGCAGATCCATCCTTAAGCTACTACCGCCGGCAACATCGCCTGCTTTTATATTCAGCTGACCGGATTCTATGAGATTAGCAAGTTTGCCGCTGTTCTCCAGAAGCGTTTTGATCATCTGCTCCTGGGGTCCATTCAGACGAGCGACAAAGTCATTGCCGGTGGTACCAAGAGGATTTCTCAGAGAATTGGCGTCCGGGCTTCGATTGATCAGATCTTGCAAGCGCATGCCGGGGCTTATATCTGTCCCTTTCAACTGTAGACCGAGATCTCTGAGGTTCTGACCAAAAGCGGCAGCGGTTGGTTGATCCAGATTGAGCGGTCTGGTTTTGAGCGTGTTCAGCAATTGAGATAGATCGGTCGAGCGCTGCATTGTACCCTGGCCTTCGAGCATGCCGCGCAAGGAATTGAGTCGCAGTTGGTCTACCTGGGAGAGTCGCAGCTCTCCGGTTTTGCCGATACCGTGAGTAAGGTAATTCTCCAGGGCTTTTGAACTCTGAGGATCAAGCCCTTTTAAAACATCTTGCAGTTTCATATTTCCTGCTTGAAGATCGCCGGGCTTCAGAGTCTGCAAACGATTGCCCAACTCCTGGAAGAATTTCGCGGTTCTCGGATCGTTAGCATCGAGACCCATCTGTTTTGAGAGATTTTCGAGATTGCCTTCTCTTCCCTGGAGAGATTGCAACATCTTTCTGGTTTCCGGATTCTGCATCAGCTCTCGAACGGCTTCCGGATTTGCAGAAAGTGCCTTCAAATCTGCAGGAGAAATATTGGCAGTTTCTGCGCCTTTACCCCTGGCGAGCCCCTTGAGCTGATCAAGATTCAGTCCATGTTCGGGACCGGGACCTTGCTGTCCAGGAGACCGTTCTGCCGGCATCTCTCCCTGACCTCTTGCATTGCGAGCTTCTACCATTCGGGCAAAACGCTCGACCTGGGCTGGCGTTCTCTCTCCATCTGCCTGCATGGCTCTCACTGCCCTTGATGCGTCACCGGGATTCTCGCGCATCATACGAGTCAGGTCAGCTCGGGCTTGCCTGTCTTGAGGATTGGCGTCGACCGATTCTACTGCTCGTCTGAATTCTCTGGCGTCGAAGGGACGTCCATCGCCTTCAGCCCTGGGTCGACCTTCGCGCTCTGCCTGCGGTCGCAGGGCGGCGGTATCTGCCGGTTCTCCCCTTCTTCCTCTGGGCAGATCTTCTGCTCCTGTAACGGGTCTGCCGTCAGGTCTACCTTCCGCTCCGTAAATCCCCGGGGGGCGACTTCGCCCGGCACTATACGTCCACCTTCGCGAGGGGGCTTTCCGCCTGTGTCTTCGACGGGGACATTGTTGGGACGATTGCGGGGGTTATCTCCCTGCGGTTGTTCTACCGGTCTGCTACCTGGTCGTCCTCCCTGAAATTGTTGCTCTACAGCCGCGCGGGTTTCTCTTGCTCTTGCCGTATACTCGCTGGATGAAATATCCACCGGCTCACCTGCTCTATGGACCTTAGCCGGGCCCACTTCGGCAGCGCTTCTGTTGATCGATTTGACGTCATACTGGGTTCTGAGCGCCTCGGTTCTCTGCCCGCTGTTTTCGCTGCGCAGGCTGGTTCTGCCGTCTTCGCCTCTTTCTACTCGAAAGCGCTCACCTGATTCGCTGGTGAACATTCGCGTATCTCTTCCGCTGGCGTCTTTTCCGGAGTGCTCAAAACCGCGGAGAGCGCCTTCGGGGGTCTGAAAGGTTGTCTGTTTCGTCTCAACGGAGCCGACACCGCTGCTGGAGCGAATTGATTCTCGGAATTCTCGAAAGTCCGAGGATGAGCTTCTGCCGGAGTCAAAGGAGGTGAGACCGGCTTCTGCTCTGAATTTGTTGGTGACCGATTCGCTTACAGAGCCGGCGTCGTGGGGATCTCGAGCCTCTTTGAGCTGTCCGTCGGCCGAATTGAACTGCTCGCTCGGAGGTTTGATCTTCGCATTTGCGCTGGCGTTGGTATCCGAGAAGTCAAAGCCACCCTGATTGGCCATAGATCTTCGATCCTCCTAAAGCTGCTCAATACAGCTTTCCCGGAATGGAAAATATTCTCTCAACTCGATTTTTCGGTAGTAAGGTTTTGGAAAGAACTTTCTCGAATTCAGAGAAATAAGAATCTCTATATTAAAGGTGTTGATTGTCGGATGTCAACAGGGAGGGCGCCGGGCATATTTAATGTGGCAAGTCGCCTCGTTTTTGTCCGATTTTGGGGAGGCGCGTATAAAACTAAAACACAGGCCGACTGAACTCAGCGAGCCTGCCCGATCAACCCCCTCGAAATTCGAAGACTTACCAGCGAACAGCAAAGACTTATCAGAATGGATCGCCCCGTCACCAAGCAGAATCAGTTCGAATCGGACAAAGCGGATACAACCGCTACCTCTTTGAACAGTCTTGATGTGGATTCCAGTGCGTCTAAGACTTCTGATTCCCTCAATTCAATCCTGTCATCCAGTAAACCGGGCGACTCTAACCTAAATCTGGTGACGCTCAGCAAAGACGTGGTTAAAGCTGAGTCGGCAGTGGAAGCGAATCCTGAATCTAAATCTAAACCGATACTTGAGTCTGTGCCCACTTTGATTGAGGCAGGCAAAACTGAATCTACTGTGGTGGTCGTTACCGGAAATACCTATGTCCCGGCAGAGCCGCTTCTATCTGAGACCGAAGAGAAAGCCAGCAAGCCATTTCTTCCGGTTGTTCGGGATGAGTCAGTGGTCGTGGTTGCCGGTGGCGGAGCCTTTGTTCCGGCAGAGACCGTAAGTAAGGCTGCTGTGGACGCCGGTGAGAAGGCCGAAGTCGGAGTATCGAAGGCGCCGGAGAGTAAAGTAGAGCTACCGCTCGCTTTGAGTTCTCTGGCAGACGGCAAGGCCAATGTGGTGGTGGATGGCTTGATTCTCACCGCTTCGGATAAGGCGCTGGAGCCTTATCAGCTGGCGATGATCAATGAAAGAGTAGCCAGAGATGCGAACTTCGATCCTATGAAGATCGATTCGACTATTCATTTTAATGAGAATATTCGAGATCTCAGCAAGTATGTTGTCTCAGCACCGGTTATCGTCAATTCGCCCGGTTTGGCACCTGCAAAAGAGATAAGTGTCAGCGGTGAAGCTCCTGTGCCGGTAGTTGCAGCCGGAGCTGAAACTGAAGCCAGACCGGAAACTAAAGCTGAAACGGCAGCAGTCTTGGATAGAGCTCTCCAGAATGTCACAAGAGAGAAGCCTGATATCGTAATCGGCGGCATGAAGACCGAAGTGGTCAACAAAAGTCTCACCGAGGCCCAGCTTGCCCAGATAGGAGCGCGAGTCTCCCGGGATGGAAAGTTTGACCCTGCTTCCATAACCACCACAGTTAATCTTGCCGCTCTGGTCAATTCCGACCTCCCTTCAGGAACCGCCGAGGCTCCCCGGGCGGTTGTCGTGGCCAGCAGCGGCAATGACCTGCCGCCGGTAGCGGTAGCAGCCGACTCGAAAGTGACTGAACCGGTTAAATCAGCTGCTCCGGTCGAGCTTCCCCCGGTGGTTAAAACTGATACCGCCTCCAATTCGGACAGACCTTTAGCTTCAGTTCTCGCCAACCTGGGTCAGGTGGTGGAGACAACTCGCGAAGAAAGGTCTTTATTGATCTCTCGCTACGAAGGCGAAGACGCCAAACAGTTTGCCTCCATTGGAACAGATAAAGCCAAATCTATTATGCCTGTGGTTCGTGAAGGTGGAGTTCTGGTCAATTCTGACAGAGCCGAAACGGTGAGAACATCGGGCGATACAGCCACTCCCGCTGCACCTGCCGGTAATCTGGTGGACTTCTTCACCAAAATCCGAGCTGCGGAGAATCCTGAAAATCTGGCGCATATAAAGGAACCGGATCGTATCCCCAGCCAGGTCGAAGTTCACTATAACCAGAGTCTGCCCTTCGTCACCCAGACTGAAAAGGTCCTCACCAATCAGGATTTCATCGCATTCGATGCAGCCGGCAAGCAGTCGGTTCCTGTGGATACCGCCCAGTTCAAAGTCCGGTCAGATCTTGCCGACCTGGTTAGCCGGGAGCCGGTACTCGCCAAAGAGATGGCCCGGGCTTATTCTGTAACGCCGGCCGAGACCCTGACCATTGCGCCGCGCGAGAAAGTGATAGTTGCAGGTGATCTGGTATCGGTGCCGGTGAAGGAATCTGGAGCAGTCGAGTCCGGGTCCACTTTTATCGCCCAGATTCAAGCGCGGGAGTCCGAGGATAACCGCTCTCGCTTGCCTGCCGCCGACGCTGTCGACAGGCTGCCCCCGGTGATGCACGAT
This sequence comes from Candidatus Obscuribacterales bacterium, assembly GCA_020634035.1. Lineage (GTDB taxonomy): Bacteria > Cyanobacteriota > Vampirovibrionia > Obscuribacterales > Obscuribacteraceae > RI-106. Next base: position 265,347 of record JACKCM010000002.1, read on the forward strand.
AATGATCGGATGATCGTGGGCGACAGGCTTTTAACCGATCAAGATGTGTCCGCCCTCAAGTATGTCGCCGAGCGCACCGGCAAAGTTTCTACCACCAATGTTTTCGATCGCAGTCAGCTGGCAACGATTCTGGAAGCCGATCCCGTGTTAGCTAGAACAGTTGCCGAGTCCTATGTCTCGTCAAATCTGGTAGATATGGCCCCGCCTGTTACCCGGGTGGTAGTTAGAGATCAAAATCAGAATCAGGGTCTGCCCAGAGTGGCAGAGACCCTTCCTGTGGCCGAGGTCACTCCTGTCGGTGCCGGGGTCACTCCCGGTCGGTCGGAGTTGGCGGCAGAAGGCTTTCTTACACGAGTCCATGAAGAGCGCAATTTAAGTGCGGATATCAAGCCGATTATTCCGACTCGTGAAGAGTTGACCAAAGTCAATGTACTCAATGCTGCTAACTTCTTGACTGAGCAAGAGGCTAAGGTATTCACCTCTCCTGAAGGTAAGCTGGTCGACACTTATAAGTTTCAGAATCGCAGCGATATGCAGACTGAAGTTGATCGCAATGCTACTCTGGCAAACAGCCTGGCCAGGGCTTATAGAGAAGAGCCTTTTATTGCAGCTCTGCCGGTGAAGACGCGCACCGCCGAAACAGTCAGTATCGACAGTGGTGTGGTATGCGATCCTACTCCGTTGCCATCGTCAGTGGTTCGAAACGATAGTACAGCAGTGGATTTTCTCGCCAGAGTAAGAGCCCAGGAGGGCAAAGCCGAAGTGGTTTCGGATAGACCCGCCAGTGGCGTGGCCGATACCCTGCCTGTGGTTATTAACCATGACGCACCACGAGTAGTGCAGTCCGACAGGCTTTTGACCGCTCAAGAGTTCAACGCCCTTGCCCGTACTGCTAGAGAGGCCGGTCTGGTCGACACCACCAATTTCTCTAGCCGAGCAGACCTTCAAAACGTTGTGGCCAATAACCCCGTGTTGGCAAGAAATATAGTACAGGCATACAACGGTGAGTCAGACAACACCTCTGGTGCCAATGTCCTTGCCAGGGCCATTAATCAAGTAATCAAACCAGAAGTCGATCTGGTGCCCTCGCTTCCGATCATCGAAAGGCGGTCGTCTGATGAAGGTGCCGTCAATAACTGGGTCAGAAACGGTCGGGAAGAACGTTCTTCTGCGGATTTCAGAAATATCAGCCAAGTTCAGGCAGATGTTGCGGTTAAAACTGCCACCAATACTGCCGCTAATACCGGTGTTCAGTCCTTCGATCAGGATCTTTCCCGAGGCTCGACAACCTTGGCGCGCAGCTCGGTAAACAGCAATCTCGGCTTTGATGCTGCCACGGTATCAAGAGCTTCTGATATGCTCTCCGGAGCCAATCGGGAAGCGGTTATGACCATGTCCCAGAGAGGCTCTTCTGCTGCCTCCGTCTTCAACGCCGAGTCCATCAGTCTGGCTGCCGGCAGTCTCAAATCTGTGGCTGGCAAAGGTGCCGGCCAGTTCGATTATGCTTCGGTGAAACAGGTCTCTGAATCTTATGGCACCGGCTCTGATATCAGTGGCTCTGGCAATATATCCCGAATCGCCCATGGCAGTAAGTTGTCCCTGACAATTGGCGAGGGCAAGGCTATTGCCGCCGGTGATGCCAAATCCATATCGGTCAATTTGTCCACGTCATCTAATTTGCCAAACACCATCGCCAATGCCGAAGGGCTGGCTGGCAGAGCGGCTGCCTCCATATGGGCTGGTCAAATGCAGAATCCGAACTCTGGCTCTAATCAAGGCAGAGTGGACGCAGTAGCATTTGATGGTGGCTCCAGAGCCTCGGCTTTCACCCTTACTACCCGCTCTTTCAGCCATAGCGGTTCTAACAACGCCGTGGGCGCAGCTCTGATATTTACCGATTCGGTCAAGGTTCCATCCGAGGTAAAAGTCTCTCAGTTCTCCGGTATTGCATCGACTTCGGTAAAAATAGACGGAATCAAGAGTGTAATGCCTGGCTCCGGTAGCGATGCCGGTCTTACCTTCGGCTCTATCGTAAAAGGAGAATTCAATCCTCTCACCTCCGCCACCAGAGGTGAAGTCAAGGTCATCAATATTACCCAGGCTGCTGCCGTAACTCACGGTACTGCTCATGGTGTCAAGAGCGATTCTCTGGTCAATGTGGTCAAGGTAGAAGGCAACGGTCTGCCTGTTAAAGCAGACGGTACCACCAAAGCCGATGCCACCACCGTTCGCGCTGTTGAGCACGTCATACAGACCGCTCGTACTTTCGTCAATCATAACACCGCTCCGACTCTTGTAGCTGCCATCAAAAACGGTGAGCCGCTGCCGGAGGGCATGACCTACGAGAACGGCTTTATCAAGCTGACTCACAACGGTCAGGTTCTTTATTTCCCCGGTCTTAGAGCTGCTTTGAAGTTCGTTGAAGGCCTGGGCATCGAAGTCAATCTCGAAGAAGAAGATGATGATGAAGAATGGTATGTTCAAACCCTGGATAAAGAAGGAAAGTCTTCTCGGGTCCAGTACATCGTAGTGCCTGGCGATACCATCGAGTCCATCTGTCAGGCAAGACTCGGAGATGCCAGGTACGGGGATCTTTTGATCACCATAAACCGCAGTGAGATTGTCTACAGGCTCCAGGATGGACATAAAGTTCCATTTGTTTATCCTTCTCAGGTGATCTGGCTGCCCAGTCGCTATGAGATGAAAGTTTTCCGCAAGAACTTCTTCAAAGAAGAACTCGAACAGGGTCAGGCAGGCGGCAGAGCCGTCGTTCTCGAAATCTCCCAGTCCGGCAATCTGGTAGTTCGCCAGAATTCTGCCGAAGACAGTGCCACCGTTCGGACTCCGGACCAGGTGCTGGAGAGGTTGCATCAGGAAGTCGTCGAACATTATGCTCCACCGAGCCAGAATCAGAATCCCTGCGGTTCTATTTCGAAAGGCAGCGAGAGTGGACCTCTGGCAGTCATGATCGACCGTGTGCGATTTGCCGGCGGCAGAGATTCGGTGGGCTTAAACGAATATCCTCAATCGGTCGGAAGCCTCTCTCAGAGGACATTCCATGCCGTTGTCGCCGGCGATACCATCATGAGTATCGCTCGCAGACATACATTAATGGGAGACACCCGTTTCTGGAAGTTAATCGCCAAAATTAACGGTCTGACCACCAGGCTCGACGTATTCGGCAATCCTTGCGAAACTCTGGTGCCCGGGCAGTTCTTACTTATGCCTGATCAAAAAGAGATAGATGCCTTTGCTCGCCAGGAAGGCATCACTCTGGCTCCGGATCGCAAACTCGACGCCAAAACCGTCCTCACCAGCGAACTGCATGTGGTCTCATACTCTGATGGTTGTCGTGTCACCGAAGTCGATTTCAACGGAGTGGGCGGCGCATTTTCCGTCAATCTCCAGGCTAGAATCGATGGGCAGTGGAAGACCATCGCCACTTATCAGTTCCGCAATGGGCAGTCGGTGAGAACCACTTATGCTAGAACCGGTGTCTCTTCTTCTATGGTGATCAATCTACCGGCAACTGTTGTGCGCGAGATGGCTTATGAAGATTTCAGCCGCAACTGGCGCAATAGAATAAGACTATACGAAACCGGCGAAAGAAAGGGCTCTGGCTTGCCGAAACCGGTCAATGCCAACTTCCCGGTAGTAAACTAAATCAGGTTGCTTGATTCAGAATCGATTCGATTCTTTCGATTACCGACAGGGGCAGGATCTGATCCATACAACGGCCCGGTTCCGTCGGTTTTTTGAAACGGCAGCATTTTTCGGCCAGGCACTGGCAACTGTCTGTCGCGGTCAGGGCGAGGTGGTCGTTACCGTAAGGACCGCTGCGCTCAAGCAGGGTCGGTCCATATAGACCGATTACAGGTGTGCCCACGGCAGAGGCTATATGAGCTGGACCGGTATCACATGAGACTACGACCTTGCACAACTTAAGGGCGGCGGCGGTCTCTTTCAGGTCGAGTCGACCGCATAGATTTTTTATTCTGTTCGGCTCTTTGGAATCTGTATCCACCTTCTGTTCCAGATATTCTCCGGCAGAAGCATCTTCCGGACCCCCGATCAATATGCATTGTATATTCTTTTGATTTTCAAAATGATTTAGAACCGAAAGCCAGTTCTCCAGCGACCATCCGCGATGGGGCCGAAGCATGCCCACACCAGGGACGATGCCGAGGATGGTGGAGCCGGCGGTGCTCCCGATTTTCTCTTCGACAGCGGCCAGGGTCTTTGAGTCCGGGAAAATACTGGGAAAATAGTTATCGGGTCGGTCGACAGTAATGTCTTTGATGCTCTCGATAAAATTATCGACCGCATGGATAGTCTTCTCCGGACTTGTCTTTTGCTTTCGATAAGAACAGACCCTGGCACCTTTTATAGTGGCGAATAGCCCCAGTATTCTTCCTCTGGTCGAGTTGGAGAGGTCTACAAACAAGTCCGGAGCAAGGGTAGTGAGGTGTTTTATATGGCTTATAAGACCGGCATCTTTTTGATAGGTCTCGAAATTATCTACCGCAGGACAAAAGTCAAGGAGAATCTTTTCGAGACTTCCATGACTCCAGTAAGTGATTTTTGTATCAGGAAAGTTTTTTCTTAAGGTCCGCGCCACGGGCGTTGCGAGCATCGAGTCGCCGATTGCTGCGGGGTGGAAGATAACTACTCGCTCGGGTGCTTTCATTTTTATTCTGCAGTCAGGGTAGATTTTTGCCAAACATGAATTATCATATTGGAGTTATGTATGACGATTATTTTGTTTTAGGTTGGCCACAACCTTCTGGAAAAATTGCAATCCTCTGTCGGTCCAAGGGCACCAATCCCGGTCCGGCGTATTGTTGGACCAAGCGTGAAGCGATTCAGCTCAGGACCCGCTTAGCCAATGATAGACGAGGTGAGAGCAATCCGTCCGCCAGAAGAATTATTCAACAGCTTCTGGTGTATCGTTATCGTACCAAACAGCCTCTTAGTTGGCGCCCTGGCGATCTTTGGGTCTATGCCGATCCGATGATTCTCGATCCCCAGGAAGTCCGTCACTACGCCTGAATTCAGCTTTAAAACCGTATCCGGTATCGGCTCAGATCTTGTCCTGGGTAAGACCGTTCTTTACAGAAGCGGTTATCAAGGCTTTGGCAGCCTCTTTTTCGGTCTCGAAAGTGTCGAGGTACCATTGATGGTATCGGTCTATGGTCTGGACCAGGGTTCTTTTCTTTAGAAAGTCGTCTCTGTTTAGAGCTTGCTCGAGCTCCTGGCGAAGCCTGCGGCTGCCCCCTTCGGCAAGCAGCGAGGCGACATAGGCAGAGTGCAGTTTGTTCTTTGAGGGTACTTTGAAGCCTGTTTCGGGCACTTTCGTAAGACCGAGCTCTCTTCTGGTGTTGAGTTCGGCCAAAAGCGCCCCTGCTTCTGACCAGAGCAGGGTGTCTTCGACTATCGGGAGGGCAAGCGGCTCTTCTGCGCTGTAGAACTTACTCAGATAGCGGTGGGCGGCATGATAGAGCTGGTGAATCAGATCTAGAAGGATCAACTCCGGATTTCTTGTCAGGTCGAGATGAAGCTCTTGTCTGAGCCTGTCGTACTCCACCGGATATTCCTGTTTATGCAGGCACAGATTGATATTCTCGAACCAGGCGCAGCGCTCCAGGCGTTCGAGAATATCTCTTACGGTTCTGGATTTCGAGCGGATCTGCTGGTTGATCACACAGGCTTCATGACCGAGATATTGTTTTAAGGGCATTCTGATTAGATAACTGTCATCGATGCTCTCGCCGGTTATCTCGAATTTATCTACTGTTGCAAGACCTTCGCTGAAGGATGAGAACGAGTCTTCAGAATCATCTTCTGCTGGTGCTATATCGTCGCTTTGATCGAGACCGATGATGTCGAACTTGTCAACAGCCGCCATCCCTTCTGAAAAGGATTTGAAGCTCTCTCCTTTGTTCTTGCGAGCTTCTTCGAATTCTCTATTTTTAGCCGGGCTGTCGAGCCGATCTTGCTCGAAGCGCTTCTCTGCTTCGCTGTCCTGTTGACTTGGCAAGTCTCTGTCCTTCCTTCTGTTTTCGAACAGCTATTTTAGTTGATTAATATGAAAGAAGAATTTCGAGATTGGGGCGCCATCCGGTGTAAATTATCTTTCGGCAGCCTCTATCGGTTAAGACCACCTTAACCGGATGCTTGCTACCTTTACTACTTTGACCCAAGCTTTTCTTTGCTCCAACTCAAGACATGACTCCCGAAACAATTATCGCGGTGATCGCCATCATTCTGGCTCTGGGATTTGACTTCGTCAACGGATTCCATGACACCGCTAATGCAGTAGCGACCGTAATCTATACCAAAGCTCTGAAGCCCTCGGTGGCGATTGTCATGAGTGGTCTGCTCAACTTCCTCGGGGCTGTGGTGGTCGGAACCGCCGTGGCCCAGGTGATAACCAAGATCATACCTGCCGAGTCGGTATCTCTGCCGGTGGTGGTGGCTGTGCTGGTGGCTGCTCTTATCTGGAACCTGGTCACCTGGTGGTACGGAATACCGGTTAGCTCTTCGCATTGTTTAATCGGCAGTCTCTTCGGTGCCGGTGTCACCGCATCGGGCATGGACGGTGTTTCGTGGCACGAACTCAACAAAGTCTTTCTGGCTCTGCTCATATCTCCTCTGGTCGGCTTTGGCGGTGGCGCTCTGGCGACCTGGCTTGCTCTCAAATTATCCGGCGAGAAAGAGAATCAGAGCCGTAAAACCCAATCTCCTATCATGCGCTGGTTGCATATCTTCTCTAGCGCTTCGGTCTCATTCAGCCACGGCAGCAATGACGGCCAGAAGACTATGGGAATTATTACCCTTATTTTAGCTACCCATTTCAGCCAGTTTGGCTACAAAATCGAAGAGGTGCCACTCTGGGTAATGGTGTCTGCTGCCACCGCTATCGGAGCCGGTACAATCATCGGCGGATGGCGTGTAATCCGCACCGTAGGCACCAAAATAAGCCGAGAAAAGCTGAGCCATTCTCAAGGCTTCGGTGCATCGATAAGTACATCTTTGATTATTCTGGTGGCCTCTACCATCGGTGCGCCGGTGAGCACCACTCACACTCTCAGCTCGGCGGTGGCAGGTGGTACAATACCGGTGCACGGCAAAGATAAGCTCAATCCCACAACCATGAAGCTTATATTGTTGGCCTGGGTGCTTACCTTTCCGGTGGCGTTTATTCTGGCGGCGGCAAGCCTTTTCTTGCTTCGTTTAGTCTGGCCCGCCTGAGGATCTCTTGAGAGGAGTATCGCCTTGAAATACATGGTCGCTGTTACCAGTCCCAAGAAGAGTGAAAATGTTATCGGTGTGGCTGCTGCCCACGCGCTTGGCATGGGAGCCGAGCTTATAGTATTGCGGGTCATTCCTGACCCGGTCAAAGTCGGGGTGGTGGCACAGCTCATCTCTTCGGAGCGCCCCCTCGAGAAAGCAACCGAGCACATAGACAAGATAGTCGAAGATTTGAAGAGACGTGGTATCAATGTCCGGGGCGAAATCCGCACAGGCAAAGTAGCATCCACCATTGTCAAAACGGCGGAGGAAGAGGATGTCGATATCCTCTTTGCCGGAGCCTGTCATCCTGATGACAGGGGCTTTTTGATGAATCGCAGGGATCCTATTATGGAATATCTTGTGGACAAGCTGCCCACCACGCTTTGCATAGTTCGCACCACCTTCGAGCAAGAGAATGCCGAAGATGATAATGGTGAAAACAGCGAAATCAAAGAGAACATAGCTGACGGATAACCGCTAAGAGACCGGTTCGCTCTCCTGTTCCAGTACTTCGAGGTTCTTGAAGAAGTCCTCGACTGTATCTATGCCGTGAACGACACGCATCGGAGGCAGACAGCGCACCATACGCTTGCCGTAGAATTTCTCGGTCAGCCTCGGATCTAAAATCGTCACCATGCCGGTGTCTTCCTGGGTTCTGATCAGTCTTCCCACCCCTTGTTTAAGCCTGGTTATGGCATGGGGCAGTGCGAAATCCATGAACCAGTTTTTCTCTTGATCGGCTTGAATCCTTTCGCATCGAGCTTCATAAACCGGGTCGTCAGGGACCTGAAAAGGTATTCTGTCGATGATTACACAGCTTAGCTGCTCACCGTCTACTGATACACCTTCCCAGAAAGAAGCGGTGCCGAACAGTACCGCATTCGGTGTAGATTTGAACCATTCCACTAGTTTGCTGCGTGGTATGTCTCCCTGCTTTTTCGCTTCGTATGGTAGCTTATGCGATATCATATCGAAGATTTTATTGAGGGCATAGCGGCTGGTGAAAAGCACAAAGGCTCTGCCTTTACTGATTTCCAGCACCTCTTCGATGCGGTCGGCGATGGCAAAGAGATAGTTCGGCGAATTGGGATTCGGCATTCCCTTCGGAAGATAGAGAACAGATTTCTCTTGAAAGTTGAATGGCGAGGGAAACTGGTCCTGCACGACCTTTCCTGCGACCCCGACGCTCGATTTGAAATAGCCGAAGGGATCTTCCGTGTCGGTTGCCAGAGTAGCCGACATGAAAATGGTTGATTCTAAGCCAGGCTTATTCAGAAGCGCATCGTGGATATGCTCCGATACATCCAGAGGCGCAGCCGTCACCTTTATCTTGGCGGCGCTGAAATCCTGCTTTTCTGCCCAGACCACCCAGTCCAGGCTTGGCTGGCAGATGAGCTCCAGGCAGTGTTTATAGCCATCTATGGTGGTCATCAGCGCTTTGGCTTTCAGCTTCATGCGATCTCTTGCCATATCGACATCGAGAATATCGTCGAACTCCTGGCGCTCGAGCCAATCGCGCAGGTCCTGCATCGAGTCTAATAAAGGCTTCGCCTCGACTATAGGCTCTCTTATGCGCAGTTTCTTGCCTTCGAACATGTTGGAGAGATGGTGAAAGAAGTCGTTGGCGTCTCTCTGGATATGGTCCACCAGGGTGATAGGTGCGCTCACCCGGCGCTGGGCGCGTCCAGCCAGCCGTTTTACCCCGTTGGTGCTTATGGAGGAGCTGAAGGTCTCGGTGGCGATGTCTCTCAAGTGATGTGCTTCATCCAGGATCAGGTGATCGTAGCGCGGCAGGATTTTGCCCAGAGAGGCCGCATCGGCTAGCAAGAGAGCATGATTGACCACGATGATATCGGCTTTTTCAGCCATTCTTCGGGTTTCGAAGTAGAAACAATCTTTGAAGTGCGGACAGCGGTTGCGAAGACAGTCATCGGAATTCGAGTTTATCTCTTGCCAGGTCTCGAAATGGGGCATGAACTCCAACTCCGAGATGTCTCCGAATTCGGTTTCCTCTACCCAGTCGATTATCTCCTGGTCGACATGCTCTTCTCTCATATGGTCTTGAAAGCGGCGCAGCCCTACATAGTTGCTGCGCCCTTTAAGCAGGGCGACGCTCAGTTTTTTGTCGATTACGTCCTGAATAAGAGGTATGTCTTTGTGGATATATTGCTCTTGCAGAGATATGGTAGCGGTCGAGACCACGACACGCTTGCCGGAAAGTGCCGCCGGTACCAGAGCAGCAAGGCTTTTGCCGACCCCGGTGCCTGCTTCGAAAATACCGGTTTTGCCGGTTTTGAAACAGTATTGAATCGATTCTCCCATATGAATCTGGGAGTCCCGGCTTTCATACCGGGGCATTTTCTGTTTGATCTTATCGAAGACGCTGATTACGGTTTTCAATTCTTCGGCCGGTTTGTCGGCCTTGTCCGAAATCACATCCTCAGCCGGTTGTGTCAATGCACTTGTCCGGCTTCCGTACCGGCCAGTCTGCTGTTTTGCGGCTGATAGGTGGGCAGAGAGAGCTTCTGACCGAGGTTGAGGACATTGGCGTTCTTCAGGTTATTCTGCTCGACGATGGTGTCTATCAAGCGGGGAGTAACCTTTCTATAGTTTTTCAGGGCGATGGAGACCAGAGTGTCGCCGGATTTAACTTCGTAGCTCTTACAAATTGGCTCTAGAGGAGCGGTAGGATCTACGTTTTTAGAAGTCATCGGCACGCTGGTGTCAGCGTTCTGGGTCTCGTTATTGGCAATGAGAATGGGCTTGTCCTGGGCAGACTCATTGAGAGCTACCTTCTGGCTGACAGCCGAATAACCCCATACCATCATTAGAGAGAGGATCGCTCCTCCAATGAAACCCATCATTATGTAGAAGCTGGGAGTCTTCTTCACCTGGATCTGGGGCATGAATTCTTGATGGACGCCGGGCCAGAGAGCTTCGAGCTCGTCAGTTTTGGGAGCTTCGGGCTCAGAGGCCAGGAACTCTTGCACGGCCGGTCTGGGAGTCACCGTTGGATCAACGGTGGCTGCTCTGGGCGTAGCCTTGATGGAAGTTTTTTCTTCGGAAGCGACAGGACTTGGTTCTCTTTCGATTTCTGCTATTTGGATATCGCTCAGCGATTCCTCTAGATCGATAGATTTTTCTGTTGTTTCTACCATGGTCACCTTTCTTGTATTAGCGCACTACCCTTGGTTTTTAATTCGATAGCTTTACCGCTAGCCCTTCTGCCTTAGAGATACAACTGTACCGGTATCTACCGGGCGGGTTTCGTCGGAGTCGTTTTGTTTGACGCCGTGCAGAATATTAGCGGACTTTTCCTTGGAAAGTCAAACCGCTTAGCATCCTGCTGAACCCCCGTCAATTAAGGGTTTCGGGGTTTGGTTTAAGGCTTGCGATCGCGTAAAGACTGGTCCCATGAGGATTCTCGCCGAATCAGATTAAATAATTGACAACGCCGGGGCGCTTTACAATCGGGCTTATGCGGGATTATTTCATAATCGTAAGGAATCACACTTCGATCACTATTGACCGATTGTTCGATCATTCAGATAGCGATCCTCGGCCGAGCGATGGTGTGTTCGGTCCAGAGAATATATCGAACTGTTTTTGATCGAATATAAGGCTTCTTGTGACCGCTAGATTTGAGCGCGTTAATTTTTGTCGCCAAAATGCCAATTGTGAATTTGACGCATTTAATCTAGGGATATACAGGGATATATTAAGAGCTCTTCATTTATTGAGATTGAGCTTTCGGGCCAGATTTCTGGAGTTTTTGTTCAATTCGAATACAACGCAGGAGCGCTCCGGCTTGAGAGTGTCCTTTATAAACTGATTCAAGTCTGCTTTTCCGCGCTGTAGAACCGATCTAGCTATATCTATGGAACGATCCGCATTCAGCCGCTTCAAGACAGTATCGGCTATCGTGAAGATATCGCTCTCTCCCCGGATTACAGAACGGCGTATCAAAAAGTCTTTGAGCTCTTTCAGCTCCATATCGTCTATTCCTTTATTCTCCAGGTCATAGACCGCTTTCTTGAAAGCGCTGAAAGTATCTTCGAGCACATTTTTTCTACCGGTCATTTTTGACCACCACAGGCAGTGGTCTCCCAGCTTTTCGCTGTTGAGATCAAGATAAGGACCGAACCGGGATCTTGATAGTCTGGCATAGATAGGATGTTCGAAAAGGGCGCAGTTCGTGAGAGCCATGTCAGCAAAACCGCTGTCTCCTTCCTCTTCTATCAGTCGTCCAGCCACCAGCTCCGGTGGTCTTGAATCGGAGACTTCAGGCAGGATTATTTTGAGGATCTGGCGGGGATTCAGTTGCACCGGTGGTGATACCGGCTCTGAGCCGCCATCCGGTTTCCAGTCGGCGAATATAGGCTCTATCGTCGACGAAAGGGTATTGAGGTCCATATCTCCTACGGCGACGATGACTGTGGAGCCCGGCTTTAACCATTTCTTGCGGTAGTCGCTCACATCTTCAGGCGTGAGTTTGTCTATTCCCGAGACCAGACGATTGACCTGGACCGGTGCATAGGTCGAATTCTTATCGAGGAGATTGCGCATCAGATGATTTTTGAGTTTGTCTCTAGAGAGACTGTTTTCGATCATAACCGTACTGGTAGCGAGGGCACGAGCCCGCTCGAATTTAGCGTCGGAGAGATCCGGAAATCTCATATGATGAGAGAGAAGTTTCGTAAGTGTCCTTAAATTGTCCTTGAAGAAATTACAGTGAAATGTGGTGTATTCAGGGCCGCTGGTGAAGCTGAGCAAGTCCTCCTGGCTCAGTCCTTTATTAGACTGGAGGACTCTGGAGCGCTCTAGCGAAATGTTGACGGAATCACCATTCATAAGTGCTGTATTCAGCTGACTTACCCCTCTTTTGGTCTGGGGCTCGTGCACCGCCCCTAACTGAATAGAGCCTGTCAGGCTGACTATCTGACTGCCTTTTACCGGGTAGAGCACCAGTTTGATACCGTTGGCAAGTTTCTTCTGTTGCGGTTTGATCGAGGGGAAGAGAATCGGTCCGACGTTGGCTTCCACCGGTCTTTTGTTCACTAAATTGGTCGCTTCTTCGTGGGCGACTTCTTTTATGGATTTGGTTGCAGGAACGGAAGTACCGTTTCGCATGGTATGGAAGTGATCGCTATCTTCTGATTCGGACGAGCTTTCTTGGCTTTTTATCGCAGTCTTCACCTTGGTTTTATAAATTCCGACGGTGCGATTGCTCACCGTCAGATACTTCTTCGCTACTTTGATGATGTCTTCTTCTTTGACTTTGTCCAGTATGGATTTCCATTCTGCAATCAGGTTGTGATTCTCCAGGGCTTCGAAATAGCCATGGTGATAAGCGGCATCATAGGGACCGCCCAGGTGTTTCAGGTAGCGTAAGTAAGCCCTTTGACGAGCCCGGTTCAGGCTAATGGAGTCGATGGAGACATCTTGAAGAGTCTGGATCAAGCTGTCGAGATCGGTCATCACTAATTTGGGATCGACGGATTGGTCCGAGGCGAATTGAAGACGGAAGAGACCGTGTTCTTTTCTAAGCTCCAGTTTGGCACTGGCTGCTTTGCAGGTAGAGTCTGTGATAAAGCGGTTCTTTAATATGCCGTTTACTTTGTTGGCTAATAAAGACTCCAACACTACCAATGGTGCAATATCGGAGTTCGAAACCCCGGGCACTTTAAATGCCACAGCAATATAATTGGTGTCACCGGTGATGAATTTTGTGAAGCTCTTCTCTCTTTCTCCCGGCTGCCAGTTCGTCTGGGGTGGCTTGGGCTTCTGAAGAATTCTGGCTCCGGCAAAATTCTCTTGTATAGATTTGAGCACCGCCGCCGAGTCAAAATTGCCTGCAATTACAAGGGTGACTGGAGCCTTCATGAAAGACGCCTGGTAGTACTCTTTCACCTTTTTGACATTGTTTATACGATGCTGATGCTCCGGATGTTTCCCTCTTCCGGAAGCCAGGCTGCGGATTTCGTTCTCCAGGCGTTCGTAATCGGTAGGCTCTAACAAAGCCGTATGCTTCTTGGTAGATTCGGAGAGTCCATCCAGCACTACCTGAGTGTTATCCAGCTTGCTATTGAGGCGGGCTGCCTGGATTTTGAGGGCTTCCGGTAAGTTCTCTTTGACCGAATTGATGGCGAAAGCAGTAAAGTCTTCGCTGGCGAAACTGTCGAACTGGGCGGCACTTTTGAAGAGTTTAATCGCCGCTTTCTGATTGGCCATCATCGGATCCAGGCTCAGTACATGCTTGAGCGCATAGCAGGCTCCTTTGTAGCCCTCGGGCTCCGAATCGCTGCCCTGGTGGTACCAGAGCTGGCAGGAGGTCAGAGGAAAAGCCGGCTGATTAACAAGAATCACCCGCAGTCCGTTCTGCAGCACAATCACCGTGCCGCCGCGGTTGATCACACTGGACTGAGTCTCTGCGGCAATCACAGCCGGGGCACTGGCTGAAAGCATCAAAAAGGCAAGGGCGAAGCAGGTTACAGTCCTGAAGACCGAAATCAGGGTCATCGCCTTCAACATAGTTCTTCTCTCGGTTTTTGGAATCTGGTAATTCATTCGAGGCGGCTTTTGGGCAGGGACCTTTGTTAATCTGGTCAGCCCCAGCAAAATTATTTAAACCCAGATAATAAACCGCCGAAAAAGCTAGTGCGCTAATTTTGCGCTAATAAAGAATCAGACTTAACATTTGAGTTAATGAGATTCTTTTGCAAATACTTAGTATATAGTTATTGATAGAATTTAGCATATCGAAGCTGCGGAGCCGGTCCGAATGGGTGTCACTATTCAAAAGAGTCTGGGTCAAAATCAAGAAATGAGTTCCGGCGGCGCTCCAGCATCTACTGAGAAAGCATTTCGAAAAATAGCCCTGGTGGGCAATCCTAATGTGGGTAAGTCGGTGATCTTCAATGCGCTCACCGGACTGAGCGCCGACGTATCTAACTATCCTGGTACGACTATCGATATCTCCACGGGCTTCCTCGGAGACGATCATCTTTGCGATACCCCGGGCGTTTATGGCGTATCGAGCATGAATGACGAAGAGAAAACCGCCAGGGATTTGATTCTTCAGACTGAACTGGTGGTCAACGTGGTTTCGGCCTTGAGTTTGGACCGGGACCTGTTTTTGACTCTACAGCTGATTGATATGCACAAGCCTCTGATTCTGGTGATTAATCAGTGGGACGAAGCTCGGGTAAGGGGTATCGAGATTGACAAAGAGAAGCTCTCCGAGCTTTTGGATGTGCCGGTGCTCTCATGTGTGGCTGTGGAAGGTCACGGGCTCTCTGACATCGCGCCCAGTCTTGCCGCTGCTAAGCTTGGCCGAACCACAGAAGAGCTGGAGCACAAACTGGCTCCGTTAATAGGCTCGGGGCTGGATAGGCAGATCGCCTTGCTTGCTCTCGAGGGCGATGACGTGACAAGAGATTCGCTTCTTTTTGAAGTCCAGCCCGAGCGTGCCCTTATATATGGTGCCAGGCGCAAGAGAGTGGATGCGATTTTCGATGCTTGTGTTACCGATACCTCTATGGGAGCCCGCTTTTCGACCAAGTTAGGGCGCTTTCTGCTTCATCCTTTCTATGGTGGATGCGTAGCAGCTTTCGTCTGCTACATGATCTTCTATCAAATGCTCGGTGTCTGGATCGCCGGCGACCTTGTCGAGATCACCGAAAACCAGACCATGAAAGTCTACTATGAGCCCAATATTCGAAAGACCGCCGCTCTGGTCTTTCCCTGCGAAATTTCAAACGGTACGGTGGCGGTGCCTCTGCCCGAGGGGCGTCTCGGGGCGCTGGAGCCAGGTTCGAAGGATGCCTACGAGAAGCTTATCGCATCGACAAAGCCGCAGGACTTACAATTTGATTTCTGGAAGTACAGGGACAATATCTTCAGTATTGCAGGCAATACTCTAGTGGGCGAATTCGGGGTGCTGACTCTTACCGTCACCTATTTGCTCGGGCTGCTGATGCCGCTTGTTATCGGCTTCTATCTTGGTCTCAGCTTGATGGAAGATTCGGGCTATCTGCCGCGACTGGCTGTGCTGGTCGATAGAATGATGAACAAGATAGGTTTGAATGGACGGGCGATAATCCCTTTGATACTCGGTCTTGGCTGTGTAACCATGGCTACGATCACCACCCGGTTGCTCACCAGTAAACGCGAGAAGCTCATCGCCACTGCCCTTCTGGGAGTCGCCATTCCATGCTCTGCTCAACTTGGTGTGGTCTCGGGCACCCTGGCTCGCACCGGGGGACTGCTCGCCTGGTGTGTATATGGTGGCGTTGTCTTCGGCATGCTGGGCTTGACCGGCTTTCTGCTCAATCGTATTTTGCCGGGCAAATCCGAGGCGCTGATGATAGACCTGCCGCCCATGCGGATGCCGCGTGCAGACAATGTTTTTAAGAAAACCTGGAAGAAATCCTGGAGCTTTCTCAAAGAGTCGACACCGATGTTTATATTAGCCGGGCTGGTGGTCTCAATCGCTCAGATGGTGGGCTTATTAGACTGGTTTATCGGTGTACTCAATCCTATAACAGTAAACTGGCTCAATCTGCCTTCGGATCCTAGAATTGCAACCACTTTTATTCTGGGTATTGTCCGGCGTGATTTCGCTTCTTTTGGATTGACTGAGGTGGCTATGACTTCGGTGCAGGCGGTAACCGCCATGATCGTGATTACACTTTTCGTTCCCTGTATCGCCACCGTCGGTGTGATGATCAAAGAGCGCGGGCTGAAGGTCGCCAGCACTATTTGGGTCGGTTCCTGGGTTTGTGCTTTTGTTATCGGTGGATTGCTCGCCCGGGTGCTGCCGTCGTTCTTTGCGCTGTTCGGTGTCCGGTAAAGCTATCGAGGCTGATACTTAATTACATAGTGCATCGATCTGGTTAACAACCTGTGGATAGTTTTCGTCGATTTTGTATAATTAGTTTCCAGTAGAACCTTTGGGTTATGGCAGGCGTAGCCAAGTGGTTAAGGCACCGGATTGTGGTTCCGGCATACGGGGGTTCAACTCCCCTCGCTTGCCCCATTTACTATCAAAAGCAAGAACTGATCAGCGTTTCACTTTCGAGTCGATCAAAAAGTGATAGGTTTGATGTCCCTTTGCGTATACTCTGGAGTACTTGAGGATAAGCCAGCCCCCGCACCACTCCCGAGATTGCTTATCGCTCGTTGATCAATAAGCCGTCAATAAAAGCATCGGTAGACACCAAAAATCGATTTGACAGATTCCTGATTTGCTGGATACTCAGCTCTCTTTTTCCATTCAAAAAATCTGAAACTCTGGATTGTCCGCCAAACTCATTGGCTAGATCTGCTTGTTTTAAATCATTGAGCTTCATCAAAGCCCTGAGAAAGTCCGGCGGGGAGAGTTTTTCGGGCTGTCCATATTTTCGATTCTCGTACTCATCGACTAAGCGGCCCAGAGCATCCAGATGTTGCTCGTCTTCAATGGAAAGCGCATCAATTGATCTTTTATCTTCCAGTGCCAGGAGTTGCTTTGTGATTTCCTTCAGCTCATTGAGACTGCTTATCGGTGTTAGCACTCCAGGAAGTAATTTCTTGTTCGGTAATCTGCTTTTACCAACTGTCATATTCCTTGTCGCCTCTTTGTAAAATTCGATCTATTGTCACTGTTCCGGATTGGAAATTGACCTGAGCGATCATTCGATCATTTCGCTTCCCTCCGAGTCTGAAAACTGCTCTCTGCTTCTTCGGCACATACGAAGCCTTGCTAAACGTGTTTTTTATATCTGTGGGTTTTTGCCAAACAGCTTCTCGTGTAACTGCTAACCAGTTATCAAAAGTGGGCTTCGTGTTTGGATGGGCTTTAACGAATTCATCGATTACGTGCCTTGCCCGAATATGCATAGCCCACCTTTTCAGACTTAATATTATTATACCAAAATGGTATAAAGATTCAATTGCGTTTGCAACTCGTTGATAGGTGTTTTTAGATTAGCGCTGAAGGCGCTGGTCATGATCGGTGTAAGCGTGTTCTAATTGAAATATCGGCAAAATTGAGCATAGGAGAACGGCAGAAGGTCTGAAGCTGCTGGTCCCGGTTCTTAACGGGCATATTAGATTCATGAAAGTCCCCTTCTTCGGAAAGCTCAAGCGAACGAAATGGATTGAGTATATTCTCATTCCGGCGGCTGTACTGCTTGGTTTTATCTGGTTACCCTGGAGTCAATTTTCGAAAGAAAACCTTCCCCCGGACCTGGCCGATTTCCCTAGTTTTGTTTCGATAGAATCCGATTACAACCTGGGTAGAGGATTTCGCAGGCCGCAGTGGGTTGGAAAGACCAGAGAAGAAGTGATTCAAGAGTTTGGCAAACCAGAGTTTGGCCAGAAACTCGAAAGAGACGGAATTGTGGGTTATTATAAACGCCACTTCTGGTTCATCTTTCGAGATGGCAGGGTTCATGAGGCTTTTGATAGCGCTTTTCTGGATGAGCGGCATTTGATGAAGTATAGACAGGGAAAGAGAATGGAAGAATGGGAGGGGAAAAATCGCTCTGACCTCGTCAGGCGGTACGGCGAAATTTCTGAAAGGTTTTCTACCTATTTGAGCCCTTTGCCTTACTTCAGAGAAAAAGAAGGCAATTCTATTCAATACGACCTTGTGACATCCAGCGATAGACATCTGGCATTTCACATCCGAAGCTCGGATGGCTTGATAGTGGCTGCTTACGATAGAAGCGCCATCGAGCGATGACATTGCCGATTTCAATCCGCCTGCTTAGCGAGCCAGTTTTGCACAAAATGCGATTTAAAAAAGGGAAAGGTCTGCACCGATAGCAAGTAAGCGCCCGCCGGGATCAGAGCATCGAGCAGAAATTTCTTCGAGCCGATCAAATAAATTACCATGGCGGCAGCGACATAGGTGATGCCGGCCACCGCAAGCTTTCTTTCGAGGCTTACCTCCCAGGCTTTGTCCGCTTCTACTCTGCGATTTCGTTCTTTTATCCGTTCACAGGTTTCGGTCAGCTCTTCTACTCGGTGTTCTAGAAAAGCCAGTTTCTCTTGCGCATCCTTATATTATAGATTTCTCTTATCATGCCTGCGAAGGATGGCCCGGAATAGGCCAAGGGGATAGACTGGTTGGTCGTACCAAAGATCAACCTGGAGACTGACAAAGTTATGGCTACCGAAATGATTGAAAAGCTTGATGCACCTGCGCTGTTCATGGCTTGCGAAGAGAATCCCGGCTTGACGATAGTCGATGTACGCAGCCCCATTGAATTTCAGAGTGAACATATCGAAGGCGCCATCAATCTGCCGGTGGAGCAGTTCGAAGAAAGAAGCAGAGAATTGCCCCTCGACAATGAACTGGTTTTTGTCTGTCGCACAGGCACCCGCGCCAAACGTGCCATGGCAATCGCTTCTGATGCCGGACTCAACTGTGGACTGCTCGAAGGCGGTATGCTCTCATGGAAGAAAGCCGGACTGCCTACCATTCGCGGCAAACAAAGGCTGGCTGTGGACCGTCAGGTGCAGCTAACCGTCGGTCTCGGCATCCTGACCAGTCTTGGACTGGGTCTAACGGTTAATAGATGGTTCCTCGCTCTGGCCGGAGTCTTCGGCGCCGGACTCACCTATGCCGGTGCTTCGGGTACTTGCGGTCTGGCTAAGGTTCTCGAAAAAGCTCCCTGGAATCAAATTGAGGGAGAAGCTTGTGCCGAAAAGAAAGCAGCTGAGAAGTCCGGTTCTTGCGGTGGTTCCCATTCGGGCTGCGGTAAGAGCCGCGGCCAGTGAGTTTGATAAGCACAGGCTTGATTCGAAGGCTATCAATCGGTTGTTTCTTAGCAGCGCTTTTGCTTCTCTCGAACTTCTCTGTGGCGATCGCTGCCTCCGATAGCGAAGCCGAAGCCGGTTGTCCCTATGCCAATAAGAAACTGGGTAAGGCCAAGTGCGAGCGTTTCGGCGATACCAGTGTCTTGCGCTTTGATACTGTAGGCAAGCCCAAAGCGCATGTGGTCTGTGTTCATGGTCTGGGGCTTTGCGCCAAAGCATATATTCCATTTGCTGAGCGTATGGCGGCAGCGGGCTATCGTACTTGTTCTATCGATGTTAAAGGTTTTGGGGCAGGGCGGCGAGCCTACGATCAGAAGCTGGCTCTGGAAGACAGCATCGCCGAAATCAAAGAGCTTTTGACATACATAAGAGAGAACGAACCTGATACCAAAACCTATCTGCTGGGAGAATCTATGGGCGGCGCCATCACCATCGCCGTAGCCGCCCGCTATCCTGAGCTGGTCGATGGTATCATCTGCTCGGCGCCTGCCTGGAAGGTTTATAAGAAGAAACGCACCACCGCCAAAGGGCTGGTCGATCTGGTGATGACCAAGCCGGGACCGGCTGCCAAAGCGGTTATGCGTCAGGCTACCACCGACAGCAGTTTGCGGGCGCACTGGCGCAAAGACCACGATCATACTCTCGATCTGTCTGCCGGAGAGATTCTATCTTTCATGCGGTTTATAGCCAAAACCCCCAGACGGGCATCGCGGGTGGAGGTGCCGGTGCTTCTCATTCACGGACTAAAAGATCATCTGATCAAGCCGGAGGGAACGGCCAGGCTATATCAAAAAATCCCCTCGGAGAAAAAGTGTCTGTTGATGCTCGATTCCGGAGAACATCTTATTCTTGAGGAAGCACAGTTCGATGATGCTACCATCAATGCTGTGCAGCGATGGATAAGCGATTGCAGCTGCCCTGTTCCTGATAGTAAACATACCAATGCCGTGGTGATAGTCAATACGAAGAAACTCGGGGAGCAAGAGCGAGACAGGCTGGACCGGATCTTTCACCTTGCCGGAGTAGACCAATATGAAGTCGAAGAATTTAATGATATCGATGGCGGTGGCATGCGCAAATTGATGGTCGTGGATTGCGGCAAGAAAAATTCTAAAAATTCTACAGATGATTATGAATCGGAAGAAGAGAACTGACAGTTATTCTCTTATTCCTCTTTTAAAGATTTGCTGCAATATAGGCAGAAGTCAAAAGATGCAGATGTCTCGGCATCGCAATAGGGGCATTTTATGGCACCTTTGATAGGAGTCGGTTCGAAAATCGTCGGGTCCGACTCTTTCTCTTGAGCTTTGAACAATATATTCTTGTTCTCTTCCGCCATCTTCTTCAGCTCTTCAGCGGCGCTTAGTTCGATTTCTATAGCAGGCTCAGCCGTGGACTCAATCTCAGTCTCAGTCTCGCGCTCGTTCTCATTTTTTTCAGGTGCCGGCAAAGTTACCGGTTGTTTTGAGGCTTTCTCAGCTTCTTTCATCTCCAGCAGGGCGACTTCGGAGCCTTCTCCTTTTCTTGTCAGCTTGAAATCTCCTCTCAGTCGCCACTTCTCAAAGGGATTCAGATAGCAACTGCCGCTGATTGTGGATTTATCAAGGCTGATATTGCCGCTGAAGCACTTCATAGTCGGCTTCTCTAAATAGCCGTGCTTATCGAGATCTTTAAGTATCGACTTTCTGATGAAGCGGACCTTGGGGAAGTCTACAATCCCTACTATGTTGTCGGTCCCGTAGCTGTCCGTGATCGAGCCTGCGATGGTGGTGTCGACCACCGAGATGGTCACTGAAAAATCTTTCAAATCTTCCGGGAGACCGGCTTCGTCCACCTGGGATGAGCTATAGAAGCCGAGCCATTCGCCTTCTGCCTCCACATTGCGGGCAT
This sequence comes from Candidatus Obscuribacterales bacterium, assembly GCA_020634035.1. Lineage (GTDB taxonomy): Bacteria > Cyanobacteriota > Vampirovibrionia > Obscuribacterales > Obscuribacteraceae > RI-106. The sequence goes on from JACKCM010000002.1 coordinate 286,335, forward strand.
TGATTAAATCCGGAATCCTCAGCCAGGATTCTTCGATCATCCTGGCGTTGTAAGGGGACGACCCGTTGATAGCTTTTCCTATTCTGGCCACAATGACCACAATGATCAATAAAAAGATAAGCGTTTCGACCATGGCTTAATTTCGAATCGAGCTGCATCTAGCTACAATGAATTGCTGCTATTATTTCATAGTTTTTGCGGTAACCCTTTTTATTGACTGAGACAGTTATGAAAATCATTGCATTCAGATTGAAGCCGGGACAGGACTTATTAGAGGAGATAAACTCGCATATTTCCTCCGAGGCGATTCAGGCGGCAGCTATTTTTACCATTGTCGGTTCATTGACCCGGGCTAACCTCAGGCTGGCCGGTGCCAACGAATCGAAGCTTTTCGAAGGTCCCTACGAGATAGTATCGGCAGAAGGCACCATGGGACCGGATGGCAGTCATATTCATATTTCTGTCTCGAGTGCCGACGGTGAAACCGTAGGTGGTCATTTGCAAAAGGGAAGCCTGATCAATACCACCGCCGAGATAGTGCTCGCAGATTTATCCGAGCACTGGAAATTCAAGCGAAAGAAATGCGAAGTCAGCGGTTATCCCGAATTGCATCCGATTGAATTTTAATTCTGGCATAGCTACTTTGGTGTCTTATATGGTGCCGGTGACGACGCTGTAACAGTCAGTTAGGCTGCTTTTAACAGGGGCTTTACCGACGCGAAAAAACTTTCCTAACCTGTCCATTCTCTACGTTGAGAGGGAGTCGATGCATTGTGGTATTGAAAAGACAGGTATTTAGAAATGAAAGGAATATTGAAAAAAGTCGCTCCACTTATGCTCTCACTGCTTCTCAGTCTGAGCACCGGTTACGCCCATGCCGAAGACTTAGGAGAATGTGACCTCGGGCTCAAGGCTTACTATGAACTTATGGATCTGCCTGAACAAAGCGCAGATTACAAAGCCTTTTTGCCGCCATCCTGGAAGCTAGAAGAAACTGCCCGGGGCGATTTGAACAAGGACGGGGTGGAGGATGTGGCGCTGCTTATGGCGAAGAGCGAGGGTAGCGGCTGTTTTGCCGAGGACGTCGCCCGGGCGGTGGTGGTGGCTTTTCGAGATCGGCAGGGACTCTATCACAAAGCGGCTATCGGGGACGCTGTCGCCAGGCTTGATTGTTCAATGATGTCGAATGTGAATCTGACTATTGAGCGTGGCAGCTTGCTTGTGGTCAATCAGTGGGGCGAGCGAGATTACACCGTAGAGAAGCTTCGATTTCGGTATGAGGCGAAGCTGAAGCACTTTGTGATGATCGGTCAGGATCGTTACCAGGTCGATCGTCTGACCATGAACGGCAGAGAGGAGAGCCGCAATTTAATCACCGGCGACCGGATATTCGAGTTGATTAAAGATGGTGATGTGGTCTCAATTTCTAAGACCCGCAACAGACCGAAGCGCCCGGTGCTTCTTGAAGCGGCGGTGGTTGAAGAAGTGTTCGAGTGAGCCAAATGTCTCAATATCTAAAGTTGGTTTTAAAGAGACCTCGGTTTTGGCTATCGGCTTCGATAATTGATATAAACTAGTCCTTCATAAAGTTCGTTTTGGGTGGGAGCGCCGGGCGATAGAAGTCGACAAAGAACTGGGCAAAGGTAAGGTGAAGCTGGAGGCGAGACCCTCGGCTTCCGACTTTCGGAATCTCATGCACAGCCATGGCGATGCCAGCACCCTCGAGATCTCCTGGGTCGATCCTCTATCCGAAGAAGAGTACCTGCTGGAAGTTTCAAGACCGCAGCGAGCCGGAGAAGAAGTAGGCTGGATTTTATACATGCGTTCAGAAGCCAGTGTTATCAAGCGATGGCAGAAGAACTCCAACGATCTTGCTCTGGTAGAAAAGAACCTTGGCGAATTGATAGAGAACCAGGGCAGCCGCAGGAAGTCCAAAAAAAACGTCACCGAGACTTTCTACGCTTTGCCTCAGTTCAAAGAGGGCTGGCCTGAAGCCGGCGCCGAGCAGAATACTGGCACAGAGAGCGGGTCTGAGTTCGCCTTACTAGATGAAAAGCCTTCATCCGTCGGTCTCGACACAGCTCTGGAGCCTCCTCGCGGTGTCGCCGACTATTCAGCCTATCTTGCCGCTTCAAGTTCGTCACTGGGTGAGAGTCTGCAACAGATACCGGTTTTCAAAGATCGTAAAGAGAGCCTGAAAGGCAATCTCGCCCAGGTAGAGATTGCCAATCTTGTGCAATCTATTAGAGGCAGCAGTCTTTCAGGGCGTTTAAAAATTCATCGCACAAGCTCTTATGTTCACATATTTTTCGTTGACGGTGAGCCCCAGCATGCCGAAGGCAGTCGCGGAACCGGAGAGGATTGTCTTTTGCAGACCCTGTGCTGGACGTCCGGTGATTTTGAGTTTGAGCCACGGCTGAAGACCAGTGAACTCTCTATCTCGACTCCTTTCGATAGACTTCTTATTCAGGGAGCAAAGCTAAAAGAAGCGACCAGCAATCTCAAGAATATGGGACTGCATATGGAGACCCTGCTGCGCTGCAAACGTAGAGGACTGTCCGGAGCAGATCTGGATAGTATCATGGCCGGTGCGCAGTCATTTGACCCCGATTTAGAAAAGCAAGTTTATGTCTCGCTCGGAAAGTCGGTGAAAACCCTCCATGAGATTGTGGAGGAATTCTGGCTGATGCGCAGCACCTGGGTGCCTGTTCTATCCAGTCTCTTCGAAGCGGGACTGATAGAGGTCTTCGAAAGGGATCGCAACGCGACCGGTTTTGAGCCTCGTCCGGTGAACCAGTCGGTTTTGCAGTCGGCCAGGGCGCGCTTGACCGAGGAATCTACCGATATCCTGACCACCGATTCAGTTCTTTTCCTGGCTGATTTTTTGATTCGCAACGCACCGGAGATGCAACTGAGTCTGGTGCTGGTTGGATTTCTCGCCGCAAAAGATAAAGCATCCAGTCGCTCTCCTCAGATCTCCACCGAGGGCTTCAAAATGATCGCCGATGAGATCAATTCTATCCCCCACTTCAAAGGCACTCTCGGGCACTATGAGAGCGGCCAGGGCTCAATAGCAATTCTGTTTATGGATAGCTCTTACAAAGAGACCCGCAAGGTTGCTAGAGCCGTTCTCGAAGCTCTACCGCCCAGCACCCTCGAGCTGGCGGTGGCATCAGTCGATACGACCCAGGTTTGCATCGGTTGTGCCCATTACAAAGAGGATGCCGACGATCTCGCTAATCTTGTCGGAGCGGCTGAGACCGCCCTTGGTGAAGCTCTCAAATATGGTGGCGGGGTAGTCTTCGCCAGGGATCTGTAATTTTTAAGAGCTAGTTACCGAATAGTCGGCTATATGAACAAACGTCCGAGAATATATTTCTGATGCCGGAGAACGGGCAGGGAAGGTGGACTCTCGGTGGGGGCTGTTACGCCCGGGTAGGCTCTGGGTAAATCGTTAAATGACGTAAGTCGACTTACCAAGAGGGATCCTCTCGATGAGTAATTGGCAATCACTCCATAGTGAGGGTTACTCCAGGGCAAGCGCCGGCGATATTGAGGCGGCCGAGAGATTTCTCAAGCAAGCAATCGAGGCTGCAGAAGCAACAGGCGCCAGTGCCGAGGTTGCTAACTCTAAAAATTGCCTGGCTGTGGTCTATAAGCAGGACGGCAGGGTGGATGAGGCTCGTCGGCTTTTCGAAGAAGTTATTGATTTGGCTCCTGCATCGGGCGACCATGGTTCGGCTTATTCAGGACTGGCTGAATTGTTGTGCGAGAACGGCGACTATGAAGGGGCGCTCAACCTGTTTGATAGAGCGGTCGACAATTTTAACGAGTACGAGTGCGGTCTCGATCTGCACTTTGCCGAGTGCAGTCTGTTGCGCTTGATTCCTTTATTGCCCGGCAGGGTACAGGAGCGCAAACTCCTCGATGCGGAGGCAGAAGAGATTCGAGATGAGGCGGACGAAGGACTGAAGGTCTTGAATCTCACCGAGGCGAGCAGCCCGGAGAAAGTGATAGCAGAGATAGACCATTACATAGATCTTGCTCAGGACGAGATCCTGGACCATCCGGAGAAACAGGATTTTTACCACTCTAACGGCGAGGCCCTGGCATTTTTATGGGGACTGCAGCTGGAGTCGAAATTCGGCTGGCAGTGGCTTTATATTCGCCTTGGTCGGTCTGAAGTGCTTGCGATTGCCAGTCCTGACCGCTCTCAGGTGGTCTACCCGATGCACTTTCTTTGTGAGTGCCTTGAAGATCCCGAACTGGATTGTACTATCCAGTTGGCTTTTGAACTCTTGCTCGACGAAGACAGTGCCGAATGCGCCCCTGGAGAGTATGAGAACATCATGGAGAGCGTCTTTCGAATCGTTCCCAAACAGGGCAGAACCAGAAGTCTCGCTGCTGCCAGGCTTCCAGAATAGTTGGTTGATTCAGCCTTTGATCTTGCCGTAGAAAGTGACCTGATAAGAGTCAACGGTGAAGTTCTTGCCGAGGCTCTGTTTTACCTCGTCCACTTTCTCTTTTGGAATATCTCTGATAGCGCCGCTTTCAAGATCGACAAAGTGATGATGAAAGTCTAAGTTGGCGTCATAACGGACTCTTTTAGGGTCTACCGTCACCTCTCGAATTACGCCTGCTTCAACCAGTGCATTCAGGGTGTTATAGACCGTAGCCCTAGAAGGTCTGACCGGCAGGTTATTGCGAATCTGTTCATAGACCTCATCGGCCGATGGATGCTCTTCGGTGCTGAGCAGATAGCTGGTGATCACAACCCGCTGGGAGGTCGGCTTGACATGATGATCCCGGAGCAATTGCTCGACTTGCAAGGTGGTGGTTTTAGAAAAGTGTGCTGCCATTTCTTTAGATTAAATCTAAGGTGCTATTAAGTCAATAACAAGACCATTCTAGAAGATCATATAAAATAGCCCGGTCGATCCCTTTCTATAGAACATGTGATTTAGTAAATGAGCCGTCTTTCGTATTTTTTGCCGATAGTCGTAAGTCTGGTGCTTTCCGGCTCTAATGCTTTCGCCCAGGACAGCGGTAAGGATCCTGCGGTGGAGCCCCGTGATAGCTCTCCGGTGCAGTTTTTATCCCGATTTGTCACCAGCATAGACCCGGAGCAGGCTAAAGCTCTGGAGCTCTTTCAAGCAGGTCAGATCGAAGAGGTGAGAACCTTTCTAAATAGCGGCATTGAAGAAGCTAAACAATCCAAAGATCCTAGCAGAGAGATCTCTTTGCTTTATTTTCTGGCTTTATTAGAACGCTGGGAAGACAGTGGCAAGAAAGCCATCGGCCATCTTCATCGCATCGAAACTATTCAAAGTAAGCGAAGCGACGCCCAGATTCGTGCCCAGATGACCCTCAGTAGACGGCTGGGCGACTGTTACTACGACGACCGTAAACTAGATGCGGCAATCAGGTATTACAACGCTGCTCTGATATCGGCTAATTATTTAAACGATGCCGATTATCTGAGACAGGAATTGCTCGACTGCCTGGCCGGTTGTTATATAGCCCGGGGTAACTATGAAAAAGCGGTAGAGCACTTAGAAAAATTGAAAGAGCTTCAGTCTCAAGATTTGCAAAAAAGTCGAGCCGGCAATTTTGGCAGCGTCAGCGATCTGGCTTGCCAGGGCCGTTATTTCTGGACCCTTTTACAGTTGGGTCAGTGCTACCGTCATCTGGAGAATGCAGATGCTTCGAAGGCTGGTGAATACAAGGCTCATTTAGAGTCCCTGCGCCCGGAGCTGGTGGAGATGCTGGAGAGTTTCGTTTTTCTTAGAATGAAACTGGAGAAAGAAGGTCGGCTTGCCAGTATCCGAGAAGAGTTTCTGTTAGATTATTTGAATCAGCACAATCCTTCTACCGCTGGAGACTTTCTCTATGAAGCCTACAATTCGAGATTGCGGCTCAAGTCACTGCCTGTGATAGCATGGCGCGACGAAAACCTGCCACCAGAGGCGGTTAAGGCAGCTATAGTATGTGTGCATGGTATGGGTCTCGAGAACCAGGCGTTTACCGTATTTGGCAAAGAGATGGCCGGTCGCGGCTATTTCGTATGCGCCATCGATGCCAGGGGCTTCGGCTCATGGCTGGCGGCGCCGGGTAGTGAGAAAATCCGATTTGATGACACTATAGAAGATATCAAATTCGTCATCGATTTGATTCGCGCCAAACAGCCGGACATACCGGTCTTCATCCTGGGAGAATCTATGGGTGGAGCCATCGCCTTGCGAACGGCGGCTAAGTATGATGGCTTCGCCAGCGGTGTCATCGCCTCTGTGCCCTCGGCGGAGCGATTTCAAGAAAAACGAATGGCTCTAGGTGTTGCTTTCCACTTTTTAAAGAATCCCAGTAAGCCATATCGCATGATGGATTCCATCGCCAGCCAGGCTACCTCTAGACCAGAATTGAGAGCGAGCTGGGCTGAGGATAAAAAAGCAAAGTTGAAAGTCAGTCCTAAAGAGCTTCTTGATTTCGACATCTTCATGCGCTCTACTGAGAAAGCCTGCAAGGACATTGAGAAGACACCAGCCTTTATCGTGCAGGGATTGAAAGACGCCCTTGTGAAGCCGGCAGGAACCTTTAGAATGTTCGACAATATTGGCAATTCGGACAAAGATATGTTTATCCTGGGAGAGGCAGAACACCTTATCTTCGAAACGGATAAGCAGTGCAAGATTCTGCTCGATACCCTCTCAACCTGGTTGGATGAGCACGCCAGAGCATCGGCGGCGACCAAGATGGAGAACTCTGATGAGTGAAGACGAGAACCTCAAAAAAGCTAGAACCAAAGCCAAGCTCTCTTTGCTGGCGGTTATCACTATCATACTTCTGTCACTGAGTCTGGCGGTGGTCATAGGGCTTCATCCCATTTCGAGCGCCAAATATCAAGAGCGAGCCCAGGACTTCAAAGGGGCCCTTGCCACCTATGATAAGGGTCTGGAGAATTCTATCTACGCCGTCGACCCACAGATTTATGTCGCCAGAGCCTACTGTTTAAGGCGCCTAAAGCGTTACGACGAGGGAATTGCCTCGCTCGAGAAGGCGGATGAACTGCATGCTAAATACCCCACTTTCTTCTGGATGGTAGGCAGCGATCATTCACCGGTGCAGTATCGTATTCTTATAGAGCGCGGCTGGAATTACTATGCGAGAAAACAGTATCAAGAGGCTCTAAAATGTTTCGATCAGGCCCTTGCCATTCTGCAAATGGATTCTGCCTACCAGGGTAGAGCCTCTTGCTACGAAGAGATGGGAGAGCTCAAAAAAGCTGAGGCCGAATATAAAAAAGCCACCGAACATACTGTAGCCTGCACCCGGGAACGTGCCCATCACGAGGTGGGCTCTTTCTATCGACGGCAGAAACGCTATGATGAGGCTTTAAAATGGCTGGATAAAGCCCAGACCTATGAAGCTTGTGCCGGGGTCAATCGCGAAAAGGCTTTGATATTCTGGAATAAGGGCGATTTAGATAAGGCTTCCGAACAGTTTCATATTTCGCTTTCGAGACAGCGAGACCCCAGAGTCTTTGCCGATCGGGCTCAGCTTCGACGTGAGAAAGGCGATGGTCAGGGAGCCCTGGAGGATATTCAATCTGCTCGTCAGATGGACCCGGATAACCCCGTATATCAAGAAGAAGAGCGTGTGATTCTTTCAGAGACGGGTAAATTGAACTAGTAGCCGATCTAGATCCTGCAAAGGAGAAGTTCATGAGAGGCGAACTGGAAGTCGATAAAGACGGACTTGAGCAGGTTTCGGCGCCTATCAGTCAGAACCTGCCTCCGGATAATGACCCTGAATATTTCGAAGTGAGCTGTCGCCTTATCCCAGTCGGACCGGCGCTGGTCATGATTATCTTCTGTCTATTGGTATCCACCTTTTCGTGGATGATCGCTTCTTTTAATTCTCTGTTTGCCGCTTGCAGTATAGCCCTGCAGATGCTTCTGATCCCGATGCTTTTCTACCATGCCACCAGGATGAAAATTCGTCTTTCTCAAAGCGGTATCGAAGTCCTCAGTTCGATGCACTCCTCTACCATGATGCGCCGTCTTTCTCGAAGCTGGAATGACCTGCATTCTGTCAGGCTCCGGCGTTTGCAGTCGCCGGAGATTCTTCTCAATCGAATGTCATCGCAAAGAGAGTTCCGCTTTCGACGGCTTACCTTGGCAGAACAGCTTCAAAGGGCACTGGACAGGGGCTGGATAAGCTGCGGCTTTCTGATGTTCGATTTCAAATCCGGAGGCATGGCGCCTTTTCCTCTTGCCGGATTCAGCCCAGAGGATTTAGAGACGCTTTTCATCGCGCTTGCCCGCTGGGGCGATCCTATGTCGCTCAATCCGGACGTGCTTGCCCTCAGGCGCAATGTGCTCACAGGACAGGCTGATATGGCAGAGCTTGGCGGTGCCAGCTATACACGAATGTGGGAAGAGAGTCTTAAAAGTCAGTTCGAGGTCACCAATTTTGTACCTCTGTCGGCCGGTCAGGTCCTGCAGGATGGCAAGTTGAAAATACTGATGCTCATCGCCTGTGGTGGCATGTCATCGGTATATCTTGCCAGCCGATTCGATGGTTCTCGGGTGGTGGTCAAAGAATTGCGTGTGCCGGTGGATAGCGAGCCGGGGTTGGCTGACAGAGTGCACGAGATGTTCGCTCGCGAAGCCAGCATGCTTGCCAGGCTGGATCACCCTTCGATAGTCCATGTCCTTGATCATTTTGTGGAGAGCGGTCGTGATTATCTGGTGCTCGAATATGTGCCCGGTCTGACACTGCGTCAGCATGTCAAAATGGCCGGAGCATTTTCTCAGGCGGACTGCGTCAAGCTTGCCCTCGATCTCTTTCCTGTTATCGCTTATTTACACAGTCAGGATCCACCTGTGCTTCATCGAGATCTCACCCCGGACAACCTCATTTTGAAAGACCCTGGTCGAGAATTGATGCTGGTGGATTTTGGTGCTGCCAATGAGTTCGTCGGCAATCTTACCGGCACGCTTATCGGTAAACAATGCTACATTCCTCCTGAGCAGTTTCGAGGAAGGGCGGAGCCTGCCAGCGATGTCTATGCGGCTGCCGCCACCCTGTACTATTTGTTGACGGGGCAGGACCCGGAACCTATAAGCGCATCGCGTCCGGCAGAGACCGCCGACAAAGATGTCGTATGTGGTGAATTAGATGAACTTGTCTATCTTTGTACTCTTGAAGATCCAGGTGAGCGTCTCAAAGACATAGATGAGATTATCGAGCGATTGCGCCGAATTAAGGCGAAACTCTGAGAGAATCGAAACATCTATGAAAGATATCAAAATCGATCAGAGCGCTGAAATAGAGCCGGAGAAAGCCAGTATTAACATGGTCTTGAACGGTGTCGAGTGGCAAGAGCGGGTCCTCTCGCGAGGCAATAAGGCAGAAGTATCGGGGCATATGCAGCCAGGTATTCATTATTTTGCCATCGCTATTGTCAGTCTGGTTTTCCTCGTTTCGTTGTTGCTTCTTCTCTTTGTCACCATCGGCAAGACCGGCTTCGTTGCCGTTTTATTTTTGATACCATTGTTTCTGATACTGGTCAGAGCAGGGCGATTCTATAGCGAGAACTCACTTTCTGCGCCTGCCAATCTTATAGTTGAGCCCTCGGGCTTAAGGATAGTTGTTAGAGAACCTCTGACCAGGGTCTCGACCCAGCTATTCTGGGAAGACATGGATTATGCTGAACTGGTTGTCTATGCTTCTAGAAATACCAGGGTTCAAGACGGTAGCTATGTCTTTCTTCATTATGATCTGAGCGGTTATTCGAGAAGCAGGCAACTGGCTTATTTATTGCAGTTTATGTCCCTGGCCGCTTTCAAGCGAGAGAGCCTGATAAAAGGAATACTGAGTGGAAGGCTCAAATTCTCTTTTATGATTCCGCTTGATCTATTTACTCTAGAAGCGGATAAGGACCGCTTGCTCTCTTCTTTACAGCGCTATGCCAAGCCAGAAGCGTTGGGTGACTCTATAAAAGAAGCTGTCGAAACTAAAGTCGAGATCGGTTTTACAAAGCTATGGCTGGATGATCTACAGTCTTTCAAGCGAAAGAGGTTGCATACGTTAACCGGTGGCATAGAACTTTGTGGAGGGCGATACAGGGTAGAAGAGCCTCTTTCTGCCGGAGGTCAGGCTCAGATCTATCAATGTCATGATAACGAAGAGAACCGAACGGTTGCCTTGAAAGAGTTCGTTCTACCTGTGGATGCAGGGCATGAGGTGAGAGACAGATCCTTCGCCAATGTCAAAAACGAGGCACTGATGCTGGCATCATTAGAGCATCCCGGGGTGGTCAGGCTCTATGATCATTTTGTCGAAGACCATCGTGCTTATCTTGTTCTCGAGTTCGTGGACGGTAAGAATCTAAGAACCCTGGTTAAGGAAAATGGGGCACTGTCACCGCATCTGGTAAAAGACTATTCGTTGCAGATAGCGCGAATACTCGAGTATTTGCATGGGATGGAGTCACCGGTGGTGCATCGTGATCTGTCACCGGATAATCTCATCTGTACCGAAACCGGTCGGATAAAGCTGATTGACTTCAATGTGGCAAAATTGATGGAGTCGGATGTTACCAGGACCGTGGTCGGTAAACACTCTTATATGGCTCCCGAGCAGTTTCGAGGCTATCCTTGCGAAGCAAGCGATCTCTATTCTCTGGGCTGCACCATCGCCTATCTGCTAGCCGGAGATGATCCAATTCCACTAACCAGGACCGAGATAGCCGAGGATAAGCATGTCGAACTCAAAGAGCTGGTCTTTGATCTGACCGCGCTTAAGGTCGAAGAGAGATTGGATAATGCCGTAGAGCTGATCGCAAGGCTCGAACAGATTGCTTGAGCCTCGCGCTGCAACTTCATCTACTCTTAGTTTGTGCTCGCTTCCAGCTTCTTGAGAGTGAGGGTCATGTTCTCTTTCTCATAGTCTGGTGGATTGAGCGCCATGGATTTTTTGATGGCGGCAACACATTCCTTGTTTTTGTTGAGCTGTTGAAGGACAACTGCCAGATTGTTCCACATCAACCAGTCATCGGGGCTTATCTCTGTTCCTCTTGCCAGAACCGCTTCAGCGTCTTCAAACTTGCCGACCATGGCGAAGGTGCCGCCGAGGTTTTTATAGAAGGCACCATCGGCAGGGTAGGAGCGAATTGCTCTTTTATATTCTTCGATGGCGTCGTTGTATTGTTTCTTCTCTCTAAAGGTATTGGCGTTGTTGAAGTGATAATTAGCGTTCAGCTTTTTCTTCTTCTGATCGCCTACGGCAAGCTTGCCCATGCTGAGATTGAGATAGGAGCGGTCATCGGGTGCCGGTGCTTTGCCTTTGACCTGAACGGACATACCAGAGTCAGGAGAGCCAACCGGATTTTGAGCAAGGGTCTGGGCATCGCCTTCGGCTACCACGTCTTTTACCGCCACATCAGGGCCGCCTGGTGATGCTGCGTTGTCAGCCGAGGTCTTATCGGCGCTGCCCTGGGCGCAGGCTGTCAGCGCGCACAGTCCCAGAACCGTCGCTAAAATTCTCGATTTATTCTTGTTCATTGCACTCATCTCCGATGCTTTTCGCCAATTCAGAACCCATAATGTAATGGTCGAATTTTACAGCGTGCCAACGCAATCCGACTAGATCATGCTAGCAGGTGAGCTCGCTCGTGATACTAGGGAAAACGCCAGTTATCATATTACAAATTCTTGCGAAATCCTGCTCGATCATGTCTTTACAACGCCAGGGCGGCACGAAGCTTTCTTCAAGTATCAGAGCTAATTCAGGAACTGTGGGAGAAAACAGACTAGACTGCTTTCATGATCAAATCAAGCAAAAGCTCATTTCAAAATGGTTTTATAGTTCTCTGTCTCTGTTTGAGTCTGGCAGGTCTGGGGTCGCCGGCATTTTCCCAGGCGGTTATTTTTCATTCTTTCAAACAGACCGCAGAGCAGTTCATTAAAGAGCGGGATTTCTCGAAGGCTGAAAAACTTGCCGAAGCGGCGGTTCTTGAAGCCGAAGCGCTCAAAGCCAAGCTTGGAGACAATCGCAACCTTATAGATAGCCTCGAACTTCTGGGACGAGTTTATAGAGAACAGGGCAATTATGGAAAGCTGGCGGTCACTAACGGACGGCTCAAGGCTCTGGGAGTGAGCGACTCAGAAGTAACAAGCACCGAATCGGGCGTCAGTATCCATGAAAGTGGAAGTAACAATGTCACCCGCATAGACTCTGAAGTGCCCCCGGCGGCATATAGAAATAAAGTGGTTCCCGCCGAATCATCTGAAAGCTCTGAAGCGGCGGTGAGTCAGGCAAGTCAGGCAAATACTGTAGACCCTGCCGATGTCGAGTTTACCGAGCCGGTACAAGAACACTTGCAGCCTCTGAAGACCGATGTTGTCGCTTCGGCAGAAGGTATAGCCGGGGAGCTGCGCAACAACACACTCTTGAAAAAAGCAAAAGAGCTGATGGAGATCAAAGGTCATATCAGCTGGGTCAAATGTCTTGAGTTCTCTCCCGACGCGCGAAAGGCGGCTTCTGGCGGGGTGGATAAGACAGTAAGGCTCTGGGATATGGCAAGCGGTCAAGAGCTGCATCGCTTCGAAGGTCATGACGACAATGTTACCGCTCTTGCCTTTTCGCCGGTGGGCAGCCGCCTGGCTTCAGGAAGCAGCGATAAAACGATCAGGATCTGGGATCTCGAAGGCGGTCGAGAGCTTAAAGTTTTGAAGGGACACGAGAATATCGTTACCTGTCTGGCCTTCTCATCGACTGGACGGTTGCTGGCCTCGGGCGGCTATGACGGCACCATCAGAGTCTGGGATCTGGGTAGCGGTAAAACTATAAAGGTGCTAACCGACAAGGACCTTGGCACAATAAGAGCCCTCTCTTTCCTTCCAGGTGAGTCCAAAGTGGTCTCGGGCGGCAGCGACAGGTTGGTCACTGTGTGGAGCATCGAAAGCGGTGCCCCGGTTAAAAAACTCAGTGGACACAAAGGAGACATACTCAGTGTCGCGGTCTCTTCCGATGGTTCTCGTATCATCACCGCCAGCCGAGATCTGACCGCCAGGATATGGAGCACTGCCACCGGTGCCGAAGAGCAGAAGCTTGTTGGGCATGGCAACTGGGTGCTTCGCGCTCAGTTTCTGACCGGCGACAACCGAGCCATGTCCTGCAGTCTGGATAAGACTTTCCGTCTCTGGGACGTTGCTACCGGTCAAGAGCTAAGCGCCTCTACTATCGGTCCTTTCGGCATGTGGGGCGTGGCCATGAACGATGTCGGCACCCGGGCGCTTACCGGCAGCAATAATTTTTCGCTCCGCCTGTGGCAGATAGGTCAGTAACCTGCTTTTCGTCAGGCTTTCTTTCTCTATCTTCTTCTCTTCTTCGATTTCGATTTGCCTGAAGTTTTGCTGCTGCCTTTTGTCAGAGATTTTTCTTTTGTGGATTCTTCGACATTCTGATTGGCGCTTACTCCTGAGCTTGTCGAGGCAGGCGCAGTTTGGGCTTTTTTGTTGCCGGTGGCAAGATGATCCGGCAGCTCTACCTCGGGCAGACCGGTAGACGGATTGGTCGGCGGTACTCCGATAATGAGCTCGTTGCCGCTCCATTTGCTCTTCATAACCGGGGTTTGCAATAGACCGCGGTCTCTCAGAACTTCTCTTTGTACTTGAGATTCCAGATAGTTGAAGGCTTCACCGAGGTTGGTGTTGACACCATCTTTTCTCAACCCGTCAATTAGATGTTTGGTGAATACACTGCCCTTGTATCTGGATGACTCCCAGGACCGCTGCGAGGGCATGCTGGATGTGATCACAAGCTGACCGGTTCCCTGCACCACTTTGTCCGGGTCCACATTACATACCCTTTGCAGTCCCTTAGAACTGGGGGCGACAACTCCTGAGTGGCAGGCGTCCAGAAGCAGAACTATTCTCTGCGCCTGAACTCTACCTTTTATGATGCGAGCCAGATCTTGCATGGCGATTCCGGTGATAAACAGATTTTTGGGATCAGTGTCATGGGCGACAAGATAATTGACGCCACCGACATCGATATCAGAGGGACTGCCATGACTGGAGAAATAAATCATGACCAGATCATCGGGCTCGGCAACCCGAGGCAGCCAGTTTGAGCCCAGCACCGAGAGTATATTCGCTCTGGTCGCTTCTTCGTCGGTGAGAATCTGGACATGATCCGGGGCGAAGTTTCTCTCTTTGATCAAGAAATCATAGAAGTCTCTGGCGTCTTTTGCTGCGTATTGAAGATTGATATCAGAGTTCTTGAACCTGCTTATACCGACTATCACAGCCCATTTGTCTCTTATAGGCTTGTTGATAACAACCTGCGGAGTGCTGTCACCATCGCCATCATCGCCACCGCTTCTGATGCCGGCAGCTCTTCGGACAAGCTCTTCCTGACGATCGTATTTCTTCTTCTGCTTATAGGCATCAAGCGATTTTTCGACCATAGCCAGCATCTTTTCGGGATAGGCGCGTTCTTTTATTGCCGAAGACGACCGCAACATGCGGGTGTCGGAGAGAATAGATCCTGCCTCTTCGTATTTGGATGCGGCCATCAAGACATTGGCGCAGTCTTCGAGATGGAAGAGAGCGTATTTGAACTCGTCTCCCATACTCTTTTTGAACTTCTCCAGGGCGGTTCTATAAAGCGCTTCCGCCTTCAAGAGATAGCCCTTCTCCTGGTAGATGAGACCGAGCAAAAGCAAGCCTCTGGCCACAGAAGGGTCGTTCATTGTCAGCTCTTTTTCGAGAATTGAAAGAGATTGTTTCTCAGTGGATTCAGCTCCTTCGAGATCACCTTCAGCCAGGTCGAAAAGGGAGAGTTTGTGCAAGGTGCCGGCCAGGGCTAGGCCTTTGTCGTCTTTTGTTTTCAGTCCTTCCAGGGCTGTGGTCATCTTCTCTCGTTCAGCCTGGACCAGGCGAGAATTGAGCCGTTTAGCCTGCTTCAGGTCATCTCTTGCGCTCAGAGAGTCTCCAACAGCCAGATCTACCAGGGCTCTGTTGATATAGCCTCGGGCGTCTTTTTCTGTGGCCAGAGCTTTGTCCAGGTCTTCTTTTGCCGCAGCATTATTGCCCAGGATCATATTTGCTTCGGCTCTATCTATGAGAGCGGCATGGAGACTGCCGTTGACTTTAAGCGCTTCATCGAGCTCTTTGAGCGCTTTTTGAGTATCACCCGAATCGAGCAGGACATGGGCTAGCTTGTAATGGGCCATGGCATCGTTGGGCAGCAACTGAACACCGTTTTCGAGGTCGCTGAGGGCTTTGTCTTTTTCTCCTAACTCATAATAAGCAAGACCTCGGCGCAGATAGTCCCAGCCTTTTTTCCGCGAGCGTTCCAGGGTCTTGGTGTAATAGGTGATGATCTGCTCAAAGTGTTCTTTCGCCTCTTTCGTCTCGCCTTTGAGCTGAAGCACTTCTCCCAGTTCATAGTGGAGCGGGAATGCGTCCTTCTTGTACTTCTTCAGAAGGTAGCGATATTCGGCGATGGCTCCGTCATAGTCATTGAGATGGCGCTTGCAATCAGCGCTACCTTCGTGAGCTTCTTTCGATTTTGGCGAAAATCCCAGCACTGCCTCATAGTCTTTGGCTGCTTTATCGTAATTGCCGTTGAATTTCAGCGCCCGGGCTCTTTTGAGATAGCTTTCGATGTTTTTGGGATCCAGCCGCATAGCCTGGGTATAGTCATCGATGGCTTGTTTCTGTTTGCCCATGCTCATATAGAGGTCGCCACGCTTGAGGAAACAGGCAACCACATTAGGATTTATCTTTGTAGCTTGTTCATAGTCAGCCAGAGCGCCATCATAATCTTTGAGATGCTCCCGGGCGCTGGCTCTGTTTAAATAGGCGTCGAAAACTCGGGGGTCTTCGGTGAGCACTTTTGTAAAATAGGTAATCGAAGCCTGGTAGTCGCCTTTCTCCAGCTTCTTAAGCCCACGGTTTAGATTCTTCTCGTAGGGCGGACCTCCTGCCAGTGCTGCCGGACTCGACAGCGATATCAGAAGAAGCATAGAGGTTAGTACCGGAGCTATTTTTTTCATGATAGAGGGCGTTCCTTATTTGAATGCTTCAGATTTTTGCATATACGGAGGCGAAAAACCTTTTCGGGCTTTGAAAATAAGATAATCATCCGAATCTTATCGATTCATTTGACATCATATCTTCGTCTCTACAGGGCAACTTTCAGAATTAGGAGGGGCTCGAGAAAAATTTTGCTGACCCCTAAACCATTACAGGCTCATCGATAGGGCTGAGGGGGCAGCAGATTGCCAGGCATGGCATGTTAATGTCAAGGGAAGAAGCTAGTGAACATCGATTAAATCCAGGCGGGCAAATACCGGTCGGTGGTCAGAGCCTACATCGTCACAAACTTCGCGCTCGGCACAGCGCAAGTCGGAGCTGGTCAGGACATGGTCTATAGGGATGAAGGGCAGAGGGCATGGCCAAGATGGCTGCGGTCCGAACCCTTGTTCCGAATCGGTCAAGTTTCCCTCTTTTAGAAGGTCGGCGAAATATGGCGAGAACGGGCTGCAATTGAGGTCACCGAAGACTATCAGAGGACGCTGACCGGACTTCGCTTCTTCTGCCACTATATGCAGTTCTTTGTTGCGAAATCTCAGATCGTTTTTTGGAGTGACCGTGTGAGCCAGGATGATATTGAAGCTCTGACCGTTTTTCACGATGGAGGCTCTGATTCTGGGGCGTTTTATCTTGCCTGTGTATTCGATTGAAGGTTCGAGCAACTTATATTTGCTCATTAACATTACTCCGCCGAAACCTTCTTCTTTGTAGAGGTAAGGATATTCTGGGAGCGACCGACAGAGAAATTTGGTCCAGTCCTGTTTGAGTTCAATCACCCCGACCAGATCTGCATCTTTTGCTTTGATTACTTTCAGGGCTCGGTCATAGTTCTTGTTCTGGTAGGGACGGAGATTCAGTTGTAGAAGAGAGAGGCTGACGGTCGAAGCCGCTTGGGCTGATTTTGAAACCGGTAAATAGAGAAGGGCAACCGGTATCAAATTCAGTAGCAGTGTCACCATGTTCATCAAAATAGCTGTCTTGCTTTTGCTGACAATGGAGACTAGAACAAGAAGAATACTGAGGATTGAAAGAGGAATACGCAGGTGGCTGAGCAACTCCAACAAAATATTGAATGTCCCAAAACAGGCAACCAATGAGAGCACCAGCAGCATAGCAGTGACAGCCAGGAGAAAATATTGTGACAGTCTCTTCAGCAAAGTATCTAGCTCTGGATTGACGGTGACAACGCCAATATTCTACAGTTTCATTTTACAAAAAGGATTTTAATAGTGTCTTCGTTTACTGATCCGGACAGCCCAGAATTTCTAGCCAAAATAAGAGGACTGAGTTCGGGTATCGCGGATATGAGTGAGGTCGCCCGGCTGGTTGATTCTGGCGACTTTGGTTCTGCTGTGGATCTGGCAGAGAAGGTCTTCGAGGGGCAGGGCAGGGGCTTTAATCCGATCGAAGAATTTGAAGATTGTCTGAAAGTGCTGATAGAAAAGTCGCCGGAGGCTGTGGGACGCCTGGAAGAAATTCTGGATAGTCTCTATGTCCAATTGAAGGACAATACCCACTCTCGAAGTCTGGTGGAGAAAGTGATTTTTCTGTCTCGATTATTAAATCAGAGTGAGCGATTTACAGCGCTGTTCGAAGAGTTGAATCAAGGGGAAAGTGAACCTTTCGAGTTCAACTCTGTTGCCGGTTGGGAGGGAGCTGAGCTGTTTCTTGCCAGCGCCAGGGCTGATTTGATCAGGGATCGGTTTCCTAGTATCCTGCACCGGTTTCTTATGACTCTGACAAACATAGAAGCCGAGCTCATTTTCATTCGGCGAGAGAATGAGTTTGAAGAATGGAATAACCACAGCGCTTTGTTTGAAGAAGCTGCTATTTCAATCCAAGCACCGCAGGCTGTAACCGAGGCGAAGCTTTGCTTTCGTCTTGCCCTTGAATATGGTGCGGATGATATAGCCGAGTATATTGGCAGGCGCGTTTGTTCTGTTTTGCAAGATGACCAGTTCAGCGCCGACCTGGCTGAGATAGCCAGAACCTACGGTCGGGATGCCCTGACAGAAACTCTAGAGAAGCAATAACTAACTGTGTGGTAGGTTCGAAAAATTGGGCAGGTGGCGCAATCCCTTGCTCAGCTTGCATTTAATCTTGATAGTAACGCAGATGTCACGTTGGATTGTTACATTCTTTCTGTGGCAAGAATGACTTGCCGCACCCCATACTAAAACCCCAGAGTAGAAATTCTGGGGTGGGGGTAAGCTGCGCTCAAATTCCAGTAAATCAGCCCCCTTACCCAGGTTTATTTTGACATGGCAATAGAATCAACAAATCATGCCCCGGAATATCCGGTCGCAAAAGATACTACTCAGAACGATATAGCCGGTTCTCACCTTCTAGCTTCTGCCTATGGAGAGCAGTCTTTCGCTCCGCCTTCAGAGCGAAGAGAATCGTCGTCTGAAAACGGCATCCAGGTCGCATCAGCCCTGTCTGCCGGCATATGGACCGGTTTGCAGCGAGACGCCCAGCGTGATGGCGGCACCATGACCGATGCCTCGCCCGAGCAGCCAGAGGTCATTCTTGCCGGATTGACCGGCAAATTGTATGTAGGCAAGTTGAGAGATGCCGCCAATGACGCGGTGAACAGGACTGACCTTGGCAATGTTGTTCCAAGAAATGCTCGCAATTATGCCGGTGAGAAAGTGCCACCCTCTAATCAATGCGCTTCGACTTTGAGCGATTTGCTCATCAATGCAGGATTGATTACCTCCAGGGACTATCAGATAAGAGTCACCGATATGGTCGGTTTATTGAACGGCAAGGTAGGCCGACCCGAAGTACTCTCAGGCAAATTTGACAAGAGTGATTTTCGAGATGGTTCAATTGGTATCATCGCCGGCATGGGTCATAGCCGAAATGGAAGCAACCACATCGCTATTGTCGAAAGGCATGGAGACAAAGTTTCCATTATTCATAATAACGGCGGCAGAGTGGTTCGTCAGGACATAACCGATAAGTTCTATTATCGCGACGGAAGCCCTCGCTATTCAGATATGCGTCTCTTCAAGCTGAAATAAGCGCATATCTCGGTTAGTCGACCTTTTTTAATGCCGGTACTTTCCACTTGCCGGAGGTGGCAGATTCTTCTGGCCAGTAGAGCCTGAGCACTGCCATGAACGGTTTATTGGGAGCCGGCAGCCAGTTTGAAACCTTGTCAGTATCCTGTGGCTTTTCCTGCTGCAGATAAAGGGTGAGGCTGCCATCGTCTGCGAGTTTCAAATCTGGCAGCATTGGCGAGTTAATTAAGTATCTGTTCAATTCGTTGGCTACCAAAAGGCTTGATGGCAGCTCGTACATGGTCAGAGACCAGAAGGCTTTGACCGGTGGCAGATTGCCTTTTTCGAAGCGAATTGCATACTTGTGTTTTGAGCCATCTAACTTATCGCCATCGGCATCGGTGGCAAATATAGGATACATGGCTTCCATCTTCGAGTTGCCGAATATGCCCAGTTTGGCTGCGGCCATGCGATATAGATAATTGTTCTTCAAATATTCTCTGGTGCCGAAGATATCGCCACTGGTGACCTTGCCTTTGTCGATTTCATTGTGCTTGAAATTCTCGTAGGTCTGCCAGGCTTCTTCGATGCCTGATTCCATGGCGCCGCGAATCTCTTTGGGCAGGCTATCTGAATCGAATTTAGCACCGGGAGCGATTCCAGCTTTTGCAAAGCGGGTCATCAAATCTTTTTCGCTCTCTACTGCCGGGCAGAAATCGAGCAAGAAGTTGAGCACAGGGAAAACTTCTAGAGAGTGACTGTTTTCAGAGAGTGTTACCGGCTTTATAAAGTCTATCGCCGGAGCGCTTTTAGGACTTGCTTTGCCTTCGAATTGAGAGAGTGGTTTCAACTCGTAGCCTTTCTGAATTTCTTTGACGTTCTCTAGGTCAGCCGCATTAAAAAGTTGGGTGCGATAAACGCCAAGCACAAGCTCTGTCTCTGATTTGATCACCTCTTTAATGCCATCCGGCTTGGTTCCGTTCCAGTCGGGTCCGGCTATTAAATAATTGCCTCCGGCATTACCGGTGGTGCGGCTGCCGAGATAGGCGAAGTTATGGGTGTAGAGGTCGATGAGCTGGACTGAGAAATATCGCTTTTCGTCTATGGCGGGCAGAGTCAGAACCATCGGTTCTGTCCGCAGATCAAGACCGACCATTGAATATGGAGTATCCGAGTTAGGGGTTTGAACCGCTTTGTCTTCCGGGGTGAAAACCCTGGCGATGCTCTTAATTTGATTGAAACCTGCTTTGAATTCAGGGTTTTTCGTATCCACGAAATAGCTGTAGAGGATGCGGTAGGCGTCAACCATCGGGAAAGCGTATACGTAGGCATCTTTTGCGATGTTTTTAGCCTCTTCTTGATTGATATCGGCGGACAGGGCAGCACCGGCGGTGTTTATTGACATTGTTATTACTCCAAGCAGCATAGAGACGACAGCCAGGCAGCGATTTACCGAAGATAATGACATCGAGTATCGCGTTCTGTCTGAACAGGAGAGTTGTGGGATTTTAAATCTTCCCATTCCCATATTGGATAGGTCCCCGAAGAGATTCGAATCCGAGAACTATAGCATCGATAAAGGGGAATTGGCTCTTGAATTCAGCTCCGGGGCTTGTTGAATTTCTTGAGCTTGGGAAGCTTCGGTCCTTCGGGCGGTGTCTCTTTCTGCTCCAGCTTCTTGAGATTCTCAGCGACCACCATAGTATCCGGATGGTTGTCACCCAGGGCAATTTTGTAGAGCTGGTAGGCAGTTTGACAGAGGCGTTTTGCGCCGTCCGTATCGCCCTGGCTGAAATAGGTACCGGCCAGTGCGTTTAAGCTGAAGGCTATCTCTGCCACCGATTCGTTTTGCAGGAATCCGGAGGCTTTATCGAGCCATGCTGAATTGATGCTTCTGCCGGCGCCCAAACCCTCAATAGCCGTGCTAAAGCCATTTAATCGCGGCTCAAAAGCCTCTAGCTCAGAGGCAAGAGATATTGCATTGCTCAGCAATTCGTCTGGATTGTTGGTCAACTTGGGGATCCAAGGTCTGTCTACTCAAGATTAATCTTACTCTTGTCCGGTAAAAATACAAGTTGGCTAGCAACCAATCTTTAGTATGTAGTCTGTCTTTTTTGACTTTGTTCTCTACCTTAAATCTGCTTGGCCAAATAGGCTGGGGAATATACATTGAAACTGGCTCCTGGTGGAGAAAGACCATAGTTAAAGCATTAGTCCTGACCCTTATGGCTCTGGTTCTGGCTGTTTCCGGCAGCTTTTCAGAGCTGCGCGCCCAGGGGTTGGTTCCTTTGCCGTTCGAGAAAACCAGGCGTTCGGGGAAAGTTCTGGATAAATCAGGCAAAGTCGTCTTTGAATTTGAAGACTATGAGAAAATCGCAGACTTCTCAGAGGGGCTGGCGAGGTTCATTACAAAGCAAGGAGGAAGGTATTGTTGGGGATACTATGATGCAAACGGCAGGATGGCATTGAGACCAATCTATTCGTATGCTTCTGATTTTCAAAACGGAAGAGCCCTGGTGGGCATCTACACTGGAAAATATTTTGCGATTATTGATCGTCAAGGAAAGCTTATTCAGAAGCTTCCTTCAAATCTCGTGCCTTGTGACCACTTTGGCATAGATGAAAGGCAGTTAGGCGGGTTCTTTTGTGTGTCTCAGAGATCAGGGGTGAAGAAGAAAGCTGGATTATTTGGGGGCACCAGGCTCAATCTGGGTTTGCTCAATGGCGAGGGGGAGCTGGTAGTACCCTGTAGGTACGACAATTTCGGTGAAGCTTCTGAAGGATTGATACCTGTGGAGCTATCTCGAAAATTGGGATTCGTAGACTATAACGGAAAGGTAGTGGTCGAGCCGAAGTATAGATATGTAAGCCGTTTCAAAAATGGCTTGGCTCGTGTATTGAGCTTTGAGTCCGAACCAGATTCAGGAGCAGAATCTGGATATGGTTTGATAGATACCAGTGGGAAGATAGTCGTACCGCTTGAGTACAAACAGATCGGTCTTCTCTCCGAAGGTTTAATCGCTTTTCGAAAAAACGAGAAATTAGGCTATATGAATCGAGAGCTGAAGATAGTCATTCCCGAGATTTTCGACAAGGCGGGAGATTTTTCTGAAGGTCTGGCACCGGTAGAATTCGAGGGCGGTTACGGCTTCATCGATAGGGCAGGACAATTCAAGGTCAAACCTCGTTTTGTCATGGTTAATCCTTACGAGGGTCGAAGCGCTCTGGTAGCGATAGACAAACGGGAAAAGAAAGTTCCTCCAGCGGCGTCGATGGATGACTTTTACACAGCTTTGCGCCGAGTGGACAAGTTGAAGCCTTATCCTGCGGAGTATTATATCAAGCCGGAATTCAAATACGGCTTAATAGATTCAAGCGGGCAGCTTCTATGTGATACCGGATTCGATGAGATTTCAGCACCATCCGATGGTATGCGAGTGGTAAAGTCTGGTAGCAAATATGGTTATATTAGCTGTGGGGGGAAATTGCTGATAGCGTCCAAATATTCCTCTGCTCGAGCATTCTCTTGCGGTCGTGCCATTGTGGCAGATAAGCCTAAGTATTGGTATGCAAAGAAATCGGAAGAGAAGTTCGATCCGGTAGTTGGGATTTTAGGAGAATTTGGTACTTACCACGCTGTTATCGATCCGGAATTGCTTTTAGCGAATTTAGAGATCAGCTCATCTATAGTCTCTCGTTTTCCTGATAGCGCAAATGCTTATGCTAATAGAGCTGTTTTTCTAAATAGGCTAAAGCGTTTCCATCGAGCACTTGCCGACCTTGAGAAGGCTGTTTCCCTGAATCCCAATTCGGCGGACCTAATCGAAGCTAGAGCCTATTGCTATCTAAAGACGGACAAACCAGAGAAGGCGCAGAGGGCTGTAGAAGATCTGCGAGAGAACCTCAAATTAGTTCAAGGAGCTATTGTCTCTCCAGGCGCTGTTCTCAGTTTCCTGTGGAATTCAGCTATTGCAGAACAGAATAAGGTTCGAGACAAAACCTTAATGAGCCATCCATTAAGCTGGAAGAATGGCATGGTTACTTTGCCCGTTAGTTGTACGCCGGAATATTTTGGTCAGATGAACCCGGGCGTTGAAAATCTAGCTGAAGCTTTCGAGGCGGCTGGAGAACTCGATATTGCAGAGCAATTGATCTGCCCTCAGTCTTTTACATTGGTGCCTTTTGCTATCAATTATCCTTTGGATAGAAGTGAGATTGAGCGCCGATACGAAGAGACGGATCTCAAGTTACAATCTGCTTCTAGGTCTTCAAAACCAACTGCTGATTTTTCTCTCTTTGCCAAGCGAAAGGCTTGTTTGGCTGCTCTCGGGGATCTTATTGAATTGCGAAAGCATCGTTATGAAGTAGATAATCTAGAAGCGCTTCTAGAAAAGAGAGTGCGGCTCATAGAGAAGGCTGCCGAATATAGAAGGATTTCAAGTCGAAAGCGAAAAAATGGCATTCTAAGATCATCTTTTGGAGTACCCGGAGATTTCGATATCAACAGCGCCAAACTGGACCTAGCCAACTTTTGGGCGGAGTTCGATGATTATAGATGTGAGCCGATATTTGAAGAGCTGTTGACAAATAGATTCTCGAGAAATCTCTCCTCAGGCAGCTATGCTTTGTATCTGGCTCGAAAAGGTAGAGTAAAAAGAGCGAAGGAAGTCTATTCTGCATTGAGTGACTTGCCCGAGGCTCAGTTGGTGGCAGCTCGAATGATTGGCGGTAATACAGAAAGGGAGAGAGTCCAAGACCTGATTCGAGCGAATTCAGCGCGCCTTGATAAGGCTCAAGCTTTGCGTCGAAAACAACAGCAGTTCTGGATGCCTGACCAGGGTGATAAAAGTTACCTTTCTCTGCCTCCAGCGCCGATTCGATTGAATGAAAACAGACCTGCTAAGCTGTTCGAACTAGCACGAAGATGCGAGGATCTCTCTCTGGTTAATGCCTCTCTCTACTATCTGAAGCTAGCCGAAAATTCTTTGAAGAACGATACCAGCTCGTCAGATATGAAGACGATGATTGAGCGATTTAGACGAACTCATTTACCGATCAAGCCAATTTCGCTAGAGGTGAATGCAAGGTACTGCAGCAACTCTGCCATGGTCATTCCTATACGTGTATATTGCCTGGACGAGTCGAAGAGTCAGCTCAATAAGTGCATCGAAGAAGAGTCTACCTTCACTCAACCCTATGCAAAGCTAATGCAGATTGCCATCACCGAAGGTGACTACGAAGAGGCCGGGCGGGTCTTCGATCGGGTTATGAAAGTGAATCCGGATTGTCTGGGCGCCTGGGTAGAGGCTGGACGCATGTATAGATATTCCGGCAACAATACTAAAGCCCGGGAAGCGTTCTTGAAAGTTCAAGAACTCGATCCCGGCAATCAACTGGCAAGGAGGATGTTATCCATCCTCCGGCCAGTTCATTGATAGTGGGGAGTAGGTAAATCTAGTCCTGGCTGATCTTAATTGCTGTCCGCCGAAGGTAGGTCAAGATGAGCGTTGCCGGCAGGAGTCTCGATATTGACCTCTTTGCCGTCACCCAGAAGCTTGTCGTTGACCTCGACGCTGGCTTTATTATCTCCGCCGCCACAGGCGGTGAGCGCGATTACGCTGGAAGCGATAGCCATCAGTGATAATACCATCAGCCTTTTCATGTTTGTCTTTCTCCTTCTTTCTTGTTTCTGCTTACAAAAGATTTCCTAGCACCGGAATTCCGATTCGATGCCGATGTCGATGCAGCAAAAATTTCACGGTCATATATAAGTAGGGCGCAGGGTTATTGGGGCGCTAGAGAATTTTATACATGTGGACGCATTGCATCGTCCTTCCTGAACGCAGACGATGTTGACCTCTCTCTTTGATTTGGTAGCCATTGGCTAAGTAAAATCTCTCTGCGGTCAAAGAAGAATCTAGATTCAGTTCGGTCATGTTATATCGTGCGGCTTCTGCCTCTAAATGGGCAAGCAGTTTAGAGCCTATCGCCTGGCGCGCAAACCGGGGCGATACATAGACGGCGCGCAGTTCATTGTTGGCTGGGACAATGGCGCCAAATGCCGCTATCTTGCCGGCAACTTCTGCCACATATATAAGTTCGCCTTCTCTATTGTCTGAGAACTTTTCTAGAAATGCGGCTATCCTCGCTTCGTCCACTGTTGCCGACCATTCATCGAGGATTTCGCCGGGATAGTCGGCGGCGGCGGTCTCGTGAACAGCCAAATAATGGGTCTCTAGAATAGAGCGGGCGTCATCTTTTGTGGCTCTTCGAATATTTGGCTCGGGCATAGTCAGGTTTGCCGGTCTTTGTCTGCTAACTTCATTTACCCATGTCCATCCATAAATAAGGACTGCGGTTCTCTTCCTCTTGACAGTGTGTACTGTGTACGATATACTACACAGTATTATGAGCGAATTTGGTGAATACATCCGAAACAAACGCGAAGAGCTGCAAAAGACCGACAGCCGCAGCTTCTCTTTGCGCCGGGTGGCAACAGCTGTGGGCATCGAGCCTTCCTACCTCAGCAAAATCGAACGGGGGCTTCAACCACCCCCGGGAGAAGGGACGATAGTGACCCTGGCTGGTGTGCTTTCCGAGGATCCGGATGTTCTTCTGGCACTAGCTGGCAAGGTTTCAGATGACCTGCAGAGAATTATTAGAAGAAGACCACAACTATTCGCCCAGATGATAAGACAGTTAAAGGATATGCCCGATCATGCCGTTCTCAGACTAGTCCGAGAAGTGCGTGACGGGAGCTGGTGAGGACCGCCAAAATGATCGAACTAAATAGAGACGTGCTGCATTTTTCCTTCCCTGAGATTCATCCCCAGGCCAGGCTTACGATTGAGCTGATTAAGACCCTGAGAGTGCCTGATGACGGCAAGAAATATCCTTTGCCTGCCGGTCTCGGTCGCTTTCCGCTTCGCCATGTGGACGATTATGCGGCCAGGGTTCATCAAGACTGGCTGGTGCAAGGCGGCGTCATGTTGCCTATCTATCAGTCCGAAGCACTCTGGCTCTCTTTTAAGAGTGACTTTATAGTTGATCAGGCTCCATATCCATTTGCGGTCAGAGTCCTGACCGGCAAGGTCGATGCCATCACCGGCGAGGAATACGAACCTGGGCTTTGCAGCACACCCCAGAATTATCTGGTATCACCTGGTCAACCCTGGTTGGACGGCTATTGCGTCGGCAAGGGGGTGGTGCGCCAGTTTGTAGCCGCCTCTGTGGGGGATGGTTATACGGCAGAAGAGCAGATAACCGGTCTTGGTCAATATGGTGGCATTCAGATTATTGTTTATCCTATGAAGCGAGATGTCTTCGAGCGCCGCTTTCCACGCGAAATTAGAAGAACCAAGCGCTGTTCTGCCCCTGTTTTTATGCACCGCACCAGGCAGGCTGACGTAGGTATGGGAGTTGCTCCTGGTGGGACCATAAATCAGGAGATCTATGAAGATGAGTTTGACCTGAATGACTGGGATCAAGATAATAGCAGCCGCTGCTATGTGCATATGCTAGATTCAATTTGCTGGAAGCATGTCACCGGTGAGGCTGTGCCATCAAAACCGATTACAAGCAAACAGTACGAGAAGAGCGGCATCCCCTGGTTCGACTATTATGGAGGCGATGCCGAAGCTCTCGATTCACAAACCCCATTAGAACAGCTGCTCTCCCTGGGCACACTTATGAAGAGTTGGTCGGGCGAGAAGATTCCCGACAATAAGTCGATTGAAGTAAATAATGTCAAAGTATTGGGCACCAAGCCTCGCAAAAAAGGCCAGGTAAGAGAAGGGATATTCTAGATTGACCGAGTTTTTGCTTGCGGCAGAAGAAATAGGTCGCAGGGACAATCTCAAACAAAACGAGAAGGAAGAGATCTGGCTCTTTCGAGATCTCTCTTTCTCTATCGGCATGGGAGAGAGGCATGGTATCAAAGGTGCTACCGGCTCCGGAAAGACGCTTCTGATGCGTTCGCTGGCTCTTCTAGATCCCGTGGATAGTGGTCAGATTTTATGGAATGAAGCAGAACTTTCTCCTGAACAGGTGCCGGCTTTCAGAGGTCGGGTCAGCTATTTGCATCAAAGACCATCTTTCTTTTGCGAGTTCGTTCACGAAGAGTTGAAGTTGCCATTCTCGTTCAAAACTTTCTCAGTACGGAATTTCCCCGAAGAGAAGTTAGAAGAGTATCTCAGCATTCTTGGTAGAGATTCTGGTTTTTTGTCTAAATCCGTTGTCGGACTATCCGGAGGAGAGCAGCAGCTGGTCAGCCTTTTGAGAAGTCTTTTGCTGGATCCGGATATCCTTTTATTAGATGAGCCGACCGCCGCTCTTGATCCTGATACCACCGGTGATGTAGAAGGTCTTGTCAGTTACTGGTTCGCTATGAATGATTCTAAGAAAAGTTATCTGTGGATATCCCATGACCCTGCTCAGCTAAAGCGAGTTGCCGACAGAGTGCATGTACTGGCGGGCGGTGTTCTAACAGAAGAGGCTCGTAGCTGATGCAGGCTCACTAT
The DNA here is from genome assembly GCA_020634035.1 of Candidatus Obscuribacterales bacterium. Lineage (GTDB taxonomy): Bacteria > Cyanobacteriota > Vampirovibrionia > Obscuribacterales > Obscuribacteraceae > RI-106. Next base: position 313,965 of record JACKCM010000002.1, read on the forward strand.
ATAGACTTGAGCCTTTTTCAGGTGCTGGTGGCGGCTTTACTTGTATTGATCAACGGCTTGATCTCGCTTCTTCTGGGCTTGAAGCTAGAACGCTCTCTTATTATTGGTGCGGTGCGTATGACCATCCAGCTTATGCTGGTCGGTCTTGTGCTCAACTGGGTTTTTGGAATCGGGCACTGGTATCTGGTTCTGATCATGATGTCGATTATGACGGCGATCGCTGGATACACTGCGGTCGACAGGGTCTCGCTGCGTTATCCCGGCATCAGATATATCAGTATGTTTTCTGTCTGGGTAGGCTCCTGGGTCGTTACCGCCCTGGCTCTCTTCTTTGTTGTTCAAGTAAAGCCATGGTATACACCTCAGTACGCTATTCCTTTGTTGGGGATGATCCTGGGCAATATTTTGAACGGGATCTCTTTGGGTTTGGAGCGCTTCACCCATGACCTCGAGAGTAAAAGAGCCGAGGTCGAGACTGTTCTAGCCCTGGGAGGCACCAGTTGGGAGGCGGCAAGACCTCATGTAAGTGCGGCGGTGCGTGCTGGAATGGTGCCGATTATAAACACAATGATGGTGGCAGGCATAGTCACTTTGCCGGGGATGATGACAGGACAGTTACTGGCTGGTGTGCATCCGGTGGCGGCGGTGAAGTATCAGATCGTGATTATATTTTTGATTGCGGTGGCCACCGGTGTCGGAACCATATCCGGTGTTCTGCTCAGCTATCGCCGTCTCTTTAATGCCCGTCATCAGTTTATGCACTTCGAGCTGAAGAAGTCGAAGAAGTGAAAGAAGTCATGATGCTCTGCTCTGTTATAATAGCCGCTTTACTAGCGTAGCTATGCGGAGATCATCATGTCGAGAGCACTAACTCTTCTTATGGGATTAGTTGTCTTCTTCTTGCCTTTCGCTTCTCCTCTGGCGGTTTTCGCCGAGGCTGATGAGAGCGGGAAGAAGCCAAATATCGTCTTTATCTGGGGCGATGATATCGGTCAGAGCAACCTCAGCGCCTATACCATGGGCTTATTGGGATACAAGACGCCTAATATCGACAGAATAGCCAAAGAAGGCTTGATGTTCACCGATTATTATGCAGAGCAGAGCTGTACCGCAGGGCGAGCCGCCTTCATCACCGGTCAGAGTGTTTTCAGAACCGGTCTGAGCAAAGTCGGTATGCCCGGTGCGCCCCTTGGCATGCGACCTGAAGATCCTACCATTGCCGAGCTCTTGAAGCCACTTGGCTATGCCACCGGCCAGTTCGGTAAGAACCACCTTGGTGATAAGAACGACATGCTTCCCACCAACCACGGTTTTGATGAGTTCTACGGCAACCTCTATCACCTCAATGCTGAAGAAGAGCCGGAGTTGCCGGACTATCCTAAAGATCCGGCATTTCGAAAAAAATACGGACCCAGAGGTGTGATCCACAGCTTCGCCATGCCCGATGGTACTCAAAAGATAGAAGACACCGGACCGCTTACTAAAAAGCGCATGGAAACTATTGATGATGATGTGGCTCAGCGTTCTATAGATTGGATCTCCAAGCAAGCCAAGGCCGACAAGCCCTTTTTTATCTGGGTCAATTTCACCCATATGCATTTCCGTACCCATACCAAACCAGAAAGCCTGGGTCAGGCCGGACGTTGGCAGGGACCTTATCATGACACCATGATCGATCACGATCGCAATGTCGGCAGCATTCTCGACCAGCTCGATAAACTAGGCATCGCAGACAACACCATCGTCATGTACGGCACGGATAACGGACCTCATATGAACTCCTGGCCCGATGCCGGTATGACACCTTTTCGCAACGAGAAGGACAGCAACTGGGAAGGTGCCTACAGAACACCGGCCATGGTGCGCTGGCCCGGTAAAATCAAAGCCGGTCGAGTCAGCAACCAGATAATGTCACATTTAGATTGGATGCCGACTCTGCTTGCTGCTGCCGGTGAGCCAGATATAAAAGATAAACTTCTGAACGGATACAAAGTCGGCAACAAGACCTTCAGAGTTCATCTAGATGGTTATAACCAGCTCGACTTTCTCACCGGTGACGAAGATAAATCGGCGAGAGAAGAGTTCTTCTATTTCTCCGATGACGGTGACCTCACCGGTTTGCGTTACGACAACTGGAAGATCGTCTTTGCTGAGCAAAGAATGCCGGGAACTCTCGCCATCTGGTCAGAGCCCTATGTGAAGCCCCGGATTCCGAAGCTCTTCAACCTCAGATTGGACCCATATGAGAGAGCCGATATCACTTCTAATACCTATTGGGACTGGTATCTGAACCATGCCTTCATTCTCTTGCCCGCCCAGGGCTATGTAGGCAAATTTCTCTCTACATTCAAAGAGTACCCGCCCAGACAGAAAGCCGCTTCATTCACCATCGATCAGGTGATGGAGAAGCTGGACAAAGGTCTGGGGAGCAAATAGAGAGGATGGAAGCCGGAATGTCCATTGGCCGTCCGGCTTCTTTTTCTGTTCTTGTCCTGGCTATAGCTCTGGTTTTAGGGGCGGCTTCTACACAGCCTGGCTCTGCCTCTGTATCTGAAGATATGATCTTGATCAAAGGCGGAGTCTTCACCATGGGCGGTGTGGGACCCCGGGCTAGAGGCGATGAACTGCCGCCACACAAGGTAGAAGTGAAGAGCTTCTATCTTGATAGACATGAAGTAACTAACGAAGAGTTCGGGCGATTTGTCGAAACCACCGGCTATAAAACCACTGCAGAAAGAGCGATTGACTGGGAGGTCATGAAGAAGTCTCTGCCGCCGGGCGCCAGCAAACCACCGGAAGAGATGTTGCAGCCGGGTTCTATTGTGTTTGCCGGAGAAAAACTCTCAGATGACTCTGTGACCGAAGGTGGTAAATGTAAAGCCAGAGGACAGTGGTGGCAATGGTCTGCTGGTGCAGATTGGCGACATCCAGGTGGTCCCGGAACTTCTATTAAGGGAAGGGACAGGCATCCGGTAGTTCAGGTCTCTTTCGCGGACGCTGTCGCCTATGCCAACTGGGTAGGAAAACGTCTTCCCACTGAGGCAGAGTGGGAGTATGCCGCCAGGGGCGGTGCCGATGGCAAAGTCTATTGCTGGGGAGATTCTGATACAGCTCAAGACAAATTGGCTAATGCAAATATATGGCAGGGAAGATTCCCTGTGCAGAATACCGGTGTCGATGGGTTCAAAGAGACAGCGCCGGTGGGCTCTTTCAAAGCTAACGGTTATGGTCTCTATGATATGGCCGGCAATGTCTGGGAGTGGTGTCAGGATTACTATCGATCGAGCACTTACTTAGAGAGGGTGCGACAGTCAGAGTCTAAAAAAACGATAGTAAATCCTACCGGACCGGTAAGCGGATATGACCGCAGGCATCCGGGGCAGAAAAATGTCCGGGTCGTGAGAGGCGGTTCTTATCTCTGTCATGAGAGTTATTGTGAAAGCTACAGACCGAGCGGCAGGATGAGTTGCCCGGAGGATACGAGTATGCCCCATATAGGTTTTCGGTGTGCTTTAGATTTAGCGCCCGAGCCAGATAAAGAGAAACATTCCGAATCGAAAAGTGAGGAGAGCCAGATAAAATGAGAAAGATTGTCACTCTGTTGATCATGTTGTTGCCGGTATATCTCTCCGGGGTTTCTTCAGCTATAGCCGCCACTGAAGAGACCAAAGAACTTGCTTCTTGGAATGAAGGACCTTCTCGTCGAGCAATAGTCGATTTCGTAAAGACCGTGACCGACAGCAAGAACAAGGATTTTATTCCGGTAGAAAAGAGAATCGCCGTGTTCGATAATGACGGTACCCTCTGGTGCGAGAAGCCTGTTTATCCTCAATTCATCTTCGCGATTGACCGGGTGAAAACGGTTATAGAAGAGCGACCGGAACTTAAGGAAGAGGCAGTCTTTCAGGCTGCTCTAAAGGGCGACTATGATAGCCTGGCAAAGTCAGGAGCCGGTGGTATTCAACGATTAATCGGCGCTACCCATGGTGGCATGACCGCGGACTCTTTCGACAAGATCGTCAGCGACTGGATGAAATCTGCGCGCCATCCTCGATTTAAACAGCCGTTCAATAAATGTGTCTACAAGCCAATGCTGGAGCTGTTAGATTATCTGCGAGCCAATGGCTTCAGGACTTTTATCGTCTCTGGCGGAGGACGAGACTTTATGCGACCCTGGACAAAAGAGACCTATGGTGTCGACGCCGAAGAGGTTGCCGGCAGCAGCTGTCATCTTGAGTATAAAGATGGGGATGTCTACAGGACCGAAAAGATAGATTTTCTGAATGACGGCAAAGAGAAGCCTGTGGGCATCTGTCGCCAGATAGGAGCGCGACCGGTGGCAGCCTTCGGAAACTCGGACGGTGATTTCGAAATGCTCGAATGGACAAAATCCGGAGCGGGCAAAGGAAAGTCTCTGTGTATGCTTGTGCACCATACCGATGCCGAGCGAGAGTATGCCTATGACAGAGACTCTAAGGTTGGGCATCTGGAGAGAGGTCTCGATTCTGCCGCCGAAGCCGGATGGGTGATTATCGACATGCAGAAAGACTGGAGCCGTGTTTTCTCTTTTGAAAAATAATTGCATCGCAATAGAGAATAAGAGCTAATCTTTTTCTACCTGCTGTTCTAACAACGCTGCCACCACCATCTTCAAAAGACCATATTGCTTCAGCTCTTCGAAGGTGCGAGAGTCTACAATGTCATAGCGAGCACCGGCTTGCACCAGATTGTTATCGAGTGCTTCAATCACCGGTCTGCCTTCGTCCGAGGCATCTACAGCCAGAAAGGTAATCAGGATCTCTTTTGGATACTGCATGCGCTGGGTTGTTTTGATAATTAGTTGGCGCAATACATGCGCGTTCCCCTCTCCATCTGAGAGGATGGCTATGATCAGGGGCTTGATTCTTCCTCGGTTTCTCGCCTTCCTGGCAAAATAGTCATCGAAGAGGAAGTTCAACGGTTGCGCCATATTGGTGCCACCGACCGGTGAAAGTTGATTGAATAGATTCTGAATCGCATCGGTGCGAGCTTCATTGATGATGGCGAATTTATTGGCGAAAGGCACCAGAGTGATGCCTTCAGGAAAATAGCCCTGACCTCTTTGATAGAAGCCTAGCATCTCTTTTCGGCACCATCCCCAGCGGGTGAGTTCGACACCCTGCCGGTCTTTAGACGAGATGATGCGGTCGCCCATACTGCCGGAGCAATCCAGCATCAGCACACAATCATAAAGTCCAAGCTGTTTTTCGGCGCGACCAAGTAGCTCGGGATGATTTATTTTTCCTGGCATGGCGGGGACGGGGGTCTTATTTTCGCCAAGACCAGCCCCGGATCGTGATCTCAAACCCAGATTGAGGGCATAGCGTTTGCCTCTTCTCTCGACTGTCAACTGGATACTGCTTTTAGCTTTATTTTGAACCGCAGAGAGAATTTGGTCGTCTTTCATAAGACCGCCCAGCCAGGCGGTTGAAGGCGGATAGACACTGATGACCTTGCCCGTTAGAGCTTTTGGGTTTCTGTTGTCAGTGTCATAGCCCAGGATTTTTCTCAGAGTAAGTTTGGTGGCGGTGGATGCCATGGCTGCTTTTGCCGCTTTGTAGCGGCTGTCCTCGGCACCATAACGTTTTGCCGTGGCGGCAGCTATTTCGAAGGCTGTCAGCGCTCTGGCGTAGTCGCCTTTGTCATAGAGCTTCCGACCTGCTTCATAAGCGCTGACACTGTCCGATCTAGGAATGGCTATCAGCTCTGGATTATAGGAATCATGAACCGTACCCTGGAGCTTCAATTTAGCCAGGTCGGAGGGAGTCGCTTTGTCGATACTGGGAACAAGCGCTTGCAGTGACGGCACCGGCTTGCTCTTATTCGTCTTATTGTTGTTGCTGTTCTTTGCCATTGCGTCCGGCAAAACAGTCAAGAGAAGACCGAGGAGCAAGAGCATCGTCAGGCGGTGAATTTTATCGGACCCGGATCTTTTTGAAGCCGGGTTCAAGGTGCGTTTGTAGTTGGAGCTGGCGCGGGAGCCGTAGTCGTGGTCGGAGCGCTGGTTGGAACCGAAGAGAAATCAGGCTGCTTGCCCGGATTCATCATCATAAATCCAAATACGCAAAGAACCACCAGTACTAGAACGACGGCGATCATAGTGTATCCGGAAGAGGTGTCCACCGAGGAGAACTCTTTGGAACGAGCATAGTCGGAGCCTGATTGATTAGAGGCGCCGGTACCGCCGGCGAACATATCCGAAGCCATTGCTCCTGGTTGAGGCGTGCTCATGGGGGTCGGTCTCACCGCTCCCGGACCTTGACCAGCTCCTGCTCCTGGACCGGCTCCCAAGCCGGCTGGAGCACCTGTACCTCCACCGTCGACACTCTTGGGAGTGGGGATGGCATCAAGTTGTGATTTCCAGTCATCTTCAGCCGCTACCTGGGGTTGAGGTGCCGGTGCAGCCTGCGGCGCCATCGGTGCGGCCTGGGGCTGAGGAGGCGGAGGTGCCGGTGTCGGTGCAGCCTGCGGCGCCATTGGCGCTGCCTGGGGCTGAGGAGCCGGTGCAGCAGGCTGACCCCCTGGAGTAGGAATAGCATCGAGCTGGCTTTTCAGATCGCCCAAGCCGGGCGCTGCTGGTGCAGCCTGGGGCTGCGGTGGGGGAGGCGGTGCTGGTGGTGCCGGTGCTGGCGCTGCCGGAGCGGGAGCTGGAGAACCTCCCGGAGTGGGGATGGCGTCGAGCTGGCTTTTGAAATCCTGCTCCGCACCGCCGCCTTGAACCTGGTCGTAGCCCTTGGGTGCGCCCCAGGGCGAGGCGCCGCCATCGGCGGGTCTGGCGTTCATCTGGGATTTCACCCCGGACAGTTCCTGGGATGCGGGGGGAATGGTCTGCTCGTCCGAGCTGGGAGCTGGAGCCTGGGAGCCTCCGGGGGTAGGGATGGCATCAAGCTGGTTTTTCAGGCTACTGCCCAGACCTGTCGGACTGGCGCTTTGACCATGACCCGGACAGGAGTCGCCCAGTCCCGGCGATTCAAGGTTGACCAGTTTCCCACAAATCTGGCAGACGGTTCCGTGTGCGTTCATAGTTGATATCTCTGATAATCGACCTTACTAATATAGAAGGCTCGCCCTTCCGTGACAATCATTTACCCGGTGGCGCAAAAAAAATACCTTTTTGTAGATTATTGCGATTACACCGGTTCTGTCAGCGATTTTATGGACTGGAAAGCTTACTTCGCCGCATAGCTGAACAGCATGAGCAAACGACCGGAGTGCGGACCGTCGTTTAGCGGGGTGATGCTGATCATCTGATACGAAAATTTCATGTGTTCGATGATCACATCGGCAACGTCATCTGCTGGAGCAATTGCCTGAACTACTGGTAGTGGCTTGCCGAATTTCTCTCCAGTTTTCAAATCGACAATATCTGTCAGCTTTGCCATTCTTGACTTCTCCGTGCCATCCGGTGATAACCTTTTTATAGTACCCGCTGGAGGCTAAATAAGTACTCGTACAAAGATTGGATTTGCAATTCTCTTAACTTAGATTCGAAAAGGCTGATATCACCGCCTTGTCAATATTAACGGGCTTTCTGATTCAGATACGGGTAACACTATCGGGGGATTTTTCAATGCAGATATCCGGCTCCGGGCAGTCATCGAACTGCCGGTGGTGGCAGCCCGGTTTTCTGGCTTCTGGTCGACACCCGGCGCATTTATCGGGAACCTCGAACATTTATTGTCGTCCCGGAATTTGTGTGGCGATTCTCTGAAAGGCTCCGCAGTCGACCGACGGATATATGTCAAGCAGATCGCCATTTTGATTAACCTGAAATCTTCTGTTAGCATGATGAACAGAGAGGTATGATCATTTTAGGTACGACGAGCCTGATAGCTTTCCTTTTGTTCTCAGGATTTCGAGGAGAAATAGACGAAAGACAATGATTATCAATAGACTTGGCAAAAATCACAGTTTTCTAGCTTCGTTAATAGCATTCAGTTTACTTTCCAGCGCCGGCGCCTTCACCGGTGTGCTGGCTGCTGCTTCTACCGCGGCACCCGATGCGGCAGAAGCTACAGACCCGGCAGAGAGCCCTAAAGAAGTTCCGAAAGAGGCTGAAAAAGCCGGCGGTGAAGAGGAAGGTGCAGAGTCCACTGAGGCTGCCGAAGCATCTGAAGATACGCCGAAATTGCCCTCTAAGCAGGAGCGCTGTGAGCAGTGGGGTGATGCCAACGTAGCTGTAAGAGCAGGCGGAGCAGCCGAAGCGCTTAAAGAAGGCAACTACGATGCCGCAATTAACAACTTCAGAGCCTTAGTCGGTCTTGATCCTAAGAATCCGGAGTTTCACATAGGCTTGTATCATTCAGCTGCCAAAGCGGGCAACTGGGGTCAGGCTTATCTGGGACTTGAAGAGTTGTTCGAGTTGAAGTCTGATTACAAGAAACAATTTGCCAAGCAATTCGCCGAAGTGCTTCGTGAAAATGGTGATGATGCAGAAGCTAAAGAGTACGACAAGATGGTCACCAAAACCTCTGGAGACGCCACTGCTTACATAGATAAGATGATGGCGGATTTTATCGAAAAGAGTCTTTTCGAGAAAGAGAAAGCCAAGCTCAAAGAGGCTTATAAGCCGCCGGAAAGAGACACTGTATCTGAGGATGCGGTTCATATTCACAAGTCCAAGTACGGACTGACCTACGAAAACATGTTCGCGCGCTCCGAAAGTATCGTCATAGCAGAGTATAAGAAGTTCGAAAGTGACGGAACCATATCTTTCTTCCATCCGCCTAAAGCTATTTATCGCATTCAAGACTATCTCAAAGGACCGCCGCTCAACCCTTACCTGCCGGTGCGCTATGAATTTTGCAACAAGATAGGCGAAGAGAAACCGGATGGCTGGAAATTCGACAAAACTTTGATGCCGAAGCCTGGCTCAAAGTGGATCATTTTTATCTATAACGGTGTTCCGATTGATGGGATGTTCGAAACTTATCATGGTGCTTTTGGTCGGCAGGAGTTCTCGGAAGAGAACTATGACAAGATCATGAGAATCATCGAACTACACAAGGGTCAGACCGGTCGTTAGAGACCCAAAGAGGGGTCGAGCAAGCTCTTGACCTTGTCGTAGGGAATCAGAACCCCATGGGCACCAGCCACATAGGGACCAACCTTGTATTCATCGAATATGATACCAATCCCTCTGGTGTCTAGATAGAAGTGTTCGAAGTTTTTGGCTTTCGGTCCGGCGCCCTCTTCGATCCAGTGGCTGTCGCTTAATCCATCCTGGGTCTTTAGCTGTTCTATAGCCAATCGTGAGATTATCGGCAAGAAATCGTCGCCATTATTGAGGATGCTTCTCAGGCTGAGAAACCGACTCTTTTCTTTGTCATAAGTCAGGCACTCGCTCCAGTGAATAGGATGAGCGGCACCTGCTCCGTAGGACTCTATTTGAAAAACTATTGATACCAGACGAGGAGAAGCCGGATAAACCGTGAAGCTCATCTCCATGTAAGAGTTCTGTTTGTCTCGATATTCTCTTGAGGCAAAACCGTTTTTCGATTCGGTGACGCGCTCGGTGACAAGCTGTTTGATGCGGGTATTGAGCTCTTTGGGATCAAAGCCCTGGCCTTCTTTGAAGACCGGAATCTTGCAGTTTATCTCGTAGGGCGGTTCATTCTCTTTGAGTTTAAGTTCCTGGGTCTCGTAAGATGAGGGCTTCTTCTCCTGGGCAAGGGCTTCTGCCGTGCATGAGAATAGCGAGAATAGCAGCAAGAAAGAGACTATGAGTGTTGGAATATTTTTATGGCGCATAACTCTATGGTTCTATATATGGTGCAAGGGCCCATCCTCCTTGAAGGACGAGCCCTTGTTCAGTGTGCTTCTTAAGAAGTCGAGGATAGAAGCTCTGTTACGCTTCTGATTTCATCAACTTCAGTCTAACTAATCTATAAGGGCTGCTTCCTCTTCTTCTTCTTCTTCTTCTTCTTCTTCCTCTTCGAGTTCATCGGTGATTCGCTCGAGTTCTTCTTCGAAGATATCGCTGGGATCTATCTCTTCTTGGATTTCGGTGAGCGGGTCTTCTACACCGAGTTTTTCCAGGGCCGGCACCATGGTCCTGGTGATTATTTCATCTAAGAGCTCTTCGATGATTTCAGGATCGGCTTTGGCGGAATGGGTTGTCAGCACGCTCATGTCCTCTTCGAGGGTTTTGAGTTGCTGTAGGGCGTAAAGGAGGTACTTCTCTACGGATACTTCGGTCATTTAGTCTGTCTCCAGGGTCGGAAAAATATCCTTCAATTTTGCCAGGAAACAAAGGCAATTTGTAGTTCTTAGAAAATCTATAAAGATGAAATTCGTCGAAGATCACTATTCCGGGGGTTTGTTTTATGGATTCTTCGTACATATGAATAGAGGAGTCCTTTTTCCTGTTTAAAATCGCATGTTCAGCAATAAAGAAGTCATACCTGTCCAGGACTACAGGATCGATATTTATCCATCCTTGAAAGAGCTTGTCGCCTATACGGAGAAAGCTCAGCAAGTGCGTGGGATGAAACATGTCTATATCTGGGAAGACAAAGAGCTGCACAAGCTTTTCAAGCTTGGCATGCTTGCCAGGCAGGGCATACCCGAGATGGAATGGTGGTTGCACGAAGAGTCGGTGGTGGGCAACCGCATGGTCTTTTTCTATAAGACCAAGGATATGCATTTAATATTCGCCCAGATGTGCGAAGCCGTGGGTGCTCCGGCCAGTCTTCATGAAGAAGAGATTGAAGCCCATCGAGAGTATAAAAAGAACTATGAGAAAGAGAAAGATAATAAGGGTTCGCTCGGGGATCGCCTGGTCAAAAAGAAGCCGCGTGAGATAACCGCTGGAGCCTTTGAGGGTGACAGCTCGGGTTTTGGCACCGGCGAATCAGCGATTCCAGCAGGAGCTATGGGTGGATTCGGCAGCTCTGCAGGAACAGGTGAGATCGATTTGTCGGCATCCGTATCTGACGCGGGTCCGAGAGGTCCAGAGGATTTCGCCGCCAATACTATGTCTCGGCTCATGGGCGGAGATCTTAAAGTCAGACCGATAGGAGCTATTATCAATACCGCTGCCCAGTCCGATGTGACAGGTCATTTGAGAGTCTCTAGTCCTACTGAAACCGTTGTGGTTCAGTTCGGTCTGGGCCGACCTGTGCATGCCTATTCAGATACGGGCAAAGAGGGGCTGGATGTTCTTCTTGAACTGTTCGCCTGCCGTCAGGGTCAGGCTACCTTTGAAGAGGGGTTGCAGCCTGAGGCGGCAACTATTCAAGAATCGTGTCAGGAGATTATTCAACAGGGGGAAGCACTTCTGGCGAACTATTCGTTTCTTGAAATGAATAACATCAACGAGATCTCGGTTCTTCAGAAACCACCTATGCAGTTGAACGAAGATAAGATGCTTGAGCGGCTTCAGGACGGAGCCCTGCTTGGCATAAAAGTGCAGCAGTATTTCATAGAGAATATAGACGGATTTCAAACCATTGCCCAGATTGCCGGTAAGGCGAATTTGCCAAAATCCCGCTGGGTTGGAATTGTCGGTAATTTATTAAAGCTAGGACTGGTCCATACACCAGAAGGACAGTCGCTTAATTCGATTTCTAAGAAGCAGAGGGATAATCCCATGCAGCTTCCCGGCAAGGATGCTGCCAAAGCATTTCAAGAAGCGGTCGCCCAGACCGGCGGTCAGAGTGCATCTTCAGATTCCGGGGGCGTTGCCGAAGGCTTTGGTGGTGGAGCCTCGAAGAAGAGCATCTCGGCTCCATTGCCGCCCAGCTTCCTTTTCAACAAAGGGGCAGCAGCTCCAACCGAGCCCACAGCCTGGCCTGCTGCGACAGGGGGTGAGGGCGATGGCGGCCAGGTGGCATTCGGCGCCGAGTCGCCCCAATCCACAAATTTAAGCGAACATTCAAACATTCAATCAAGCCTACAATCAAGCCCCTATCTGGGTGTGCCGGAAATAGAAGTTCCGATTGAACAGAGCCAGGCGGATGCCGGTCGTGCTTTGCTGCTCAACAGTCATACAGGGATCTTCAGCTTCGAAGGCTTCCAGTTCTTGTTGAATAACGAGTTCGCCCGGGCTTTTCGCTTCGGTACGGATTTTACCCTGGTAGTGTTTTGTGTAAAAGTCACCGGTGACGGTGCAGAATCCGTCGGTCCGGATACGGTGATTCGTATCTCCGGCGCGGTGAAAGAGATAATTCGAGAAGTTGATCACCTCGGTCATTTCGGTGAGAGAGCTTTTGGCTTATTGCTTCCAGGAGTCAATTCCGACCAGGCAGTATCGCTCTGTCAGCGTATCAACGGAGACCTACCTACGAAAATGCCTGAGCTGGCCAATCTGGCACCGTCCCTCCATTTTGGACTGGCTACGGTGCCATCCGATGCCCAGCAACTGCCACTACTCGTATCTGTAACCCAGCAAGCTATGTTCAAAGCGGTGGAGAGCGGAAGTCTGTTTGTTCAAGCTTCTCGGCCTGGTTAAGCCTCAATTTTGTCCAGGTCTTCGGCTTCAGATGAGTCAGAATGATTTGGCTCGGCGGCGGCGCCTGATTTGCCTCCGTTTTTATGCATGACCATTCCGATAACTCCGAAGATAGTGCCAAAAACCAGCGCTGCCAAGGCATAGATTATGCTGGCTCCGCTAAAGGGTTCCCATCGATCTATAAGATAGGACTCGATCGGATTTTCTGCGTTATAGTGCACCATGACTGTGTATCGTCCGTTTTTCTCGCCCCGGAAAAACTCGTGTTCTCCCTGGGTGAAGCGATTCGGTGCGACGGTGCTTCCTTTATAGGTGAGATCGCCTACTTTGTATTCATATAGAACTGATTGGTCGACTCCGCCCTGCTTATTCGTTTTGATTACCTGGGTGAGCAATTGACCTTCTTGAATGGGCCATTTTTGAACTGCCTGGACTTTCTGGTAGTCGAGTATGATGCCAAGGGAGAAACCGGCACCTACTGTAAGAAAAACTACGGCGATAAAAAAGAACCAGTTCTTCAACCTGCGTTTGTCTTCGTCCATCGACCTATACTCGTGCCCGCTCTGGAAACCAGCCCATTCTAGCCCAAGAACCCTCCTGCCGGGCAAGCCTTACGATATTTGAAACAAATTGGTTTATGATGATTCAGATGAATTTGAAGGAACTGGAGATTGATTTAATTGGCTAATCTTCCGATGGATAAAGCTTTTGTAGAACTGCTGGAGAATACCGGGGTGTGGAGCCCGGACTGTCCTCTTGCTGTTGAGCGTCTGGTCAATTTGAAGATCTCTTATTGTGATTTTGCAGGAAAACTGCGTGACGATGGTCTGATCACGGTGATGGATGTGCTTGCTGAATCCGTAGAGAGGATTTTCAACGAATTGCTCGAGATGCGATTTCCTATCGAGCAGATTCGCTCTATGCACCATTATCACGGTGACGACGAACTTTCTATGGGCGACAATAACTCTTCGAGCTTCAATAGTCGCTCCATTGCAGGCACCAAGACCTTTTCAATACATTCCTACGGTGCGGCGATTGATATCAATCCTCTCCAGAATCCCTATCTGCAGATCGATGAAGAGAACGGCATGGTCAAGGTCAATCCGAAGAAAGGCTGGAGCTATTTGAATCGGCGCAATAGAAAGGCGGGGATGGTAGAAGAGATTATCCCGGTTTTCGCCCGACATGGATTCGTTGTCTGGGGCGGCACCTGGACCACCCCTATCGACTACCATCACTTTCAGTTGCCTCGATTTATGGTGGAACTGCTCGCTTCTCTTGAACCGGAAGAAGGCAGATCTTTATTGGCACAATATATGGAAGTCTGTCACGACCTCAAAGCTGATCTCAAAGTCGAAGCTCTGCTTGGTGTTCGGGCTGCCGATCCCGATTCTTTTCGCCATATTTTTGCAGAGCTCATTTGCGCGTCGGCCTGAAAAAGCTCACTCGTTAGTGGTGCAAGTTTAGTCAAGGCTCTATATTTGGTGCAATTTCTGATGGAAGTTTAGCGAGATAGTTTGCACGCTTGGGAGAAACCGTATGGTGATCTCTATCGCTTTGTGAGACTCTGTTTTCATGATCAATGAAGATAGAAGTCGAGTTTCATCCAGGGCATTTCTCGCCAGTGACGAGTTTCGCCATCGATTGAGAACCTATTTCTATCTAGTGGCGTTGATTGTCTCAGGACAACTACTCTGGATGATTGAGCATTCAGTAGAGATCCATGAGAAGGGTTCCATGCAATCTATCAACAATAAATCTGCGCAAGAGCTCGGATTTACTGATGAACAGATAGAAAAATTGGAGAGCCAGTGGAAGATTCAGGAATTTCGCAGTTTATTTGAATCTGACGCATGACTTAAAAAAGGTTTCGCGCCCTGAAACCTTACTGGAAGGTTCCCGGGCGCGAAGGGGGAGTTGGATCAATCAAAGCGCAGCAGCTCTAGCATTGTTGAACTGTCTGCATGAACTAATGGACGGACATGCTCCGGGGAGGTTCCCAGGGTAAATATTACTTGTAGTTAATAATTTGGGCTTGGCTCGAATCAGTTGGCAAGCAGCAGTGCATCCAGCCTTCTTTTGGTTGTTCCTTGCTGGGGTTTGCCGAAGCTCTTGCTTTCGAGACGATTTAGCCTCGAGATAAGGTCATCCTGGGCAAAAACTTTGCCGAAAAGCTTTTTCTCGAGCGCGCTCAAATGACGATAAACTTCGTCCAGCTTGTTCTCTGTTTGAAGGGGAGAACTTTTCGGTGGCGATTTCGCTGGAGGCGCCGAAGGGGCAGCCGTTTTCTGGCTAGGCTTTTTCTGATTCGTTGCCGGTGGCGCTTTCTGCGACTGCGGTTTGGCAGCTTGTTTCGGTGGGGGCGTTGTCCTGTATGTTTCGGGTGGTTTCGCCTGCACTTTGTCGAGATTGCCGAGTTTTGACCGGACCGAGGCGTCTTCTTTCAGTTTCAACGCCGCCATATACTCGACTTTTGCTCCGAGCTTGTCGCCCTCTCTGGCGGCACTGTCTGCCAGTTTGACTCGATCTTCAAAGGCTGTCGGGTTTTTGCCCAGCATTGTGATGATCGCATCTAGATTGCTTACGGTTTCGGCACTTTCTGGGTTGAGATAGACCGCTTTATGATAGATTTTGAGCGCTTCTGAAGGCTTGTCTTTGAGAGTCAGACCGTAGTTGTTGTAAGCTATGGCAAGATTCTGCCTGGCAATAGAATGATCCGGAGCCAGAGCTATAGCCTCTTCTAATTTGCTTATTGCAGTCTTGTAATTGCCTGCGTTCATAGAGACCACACCGAGGTTGACCAGTTTATATAAAGCCTGGGCTTTGTCCTGGGGTGACATCTGAGTCTGAGGAGCGGCAACGCCGGCTCCCGCTCCCGTTCCCGTTCCCGTTCCAACTTCAGTGACAGGAACTGGAGTCGGCGGTTTTGCCGAAGGTCTTGAAGAAGGCGGCTTTATCTGGCTGGTAGGACCGACAGAATTATCGATATGAGCGGTCGGGGTTTCGCCTCCATCAAAAGACAGAGGTGCGAATTCGAGCGCCACCTTTCTGGATTGACCCGATTGGAAACTGGCCCGCAGCCGCATGGAGTCTACCGCTAGATGAGCCGGTAAATTAGGAAGCGGGATAACCCTCTTTATGGTGCCCATGGCTGCCCGGTCAAAATCGGCATTGCCGCTGGGTTTTACCGGTATCAGATTGGCCAGTGAACCGTCCTTATTGATAATGAAATCGAAAGCTCCGGCGCCGGCAGGCAGGGAAGGTAAGGCTTTCCATACTTTATCGAGGCGCCCTTCGATTTGCTTTTCGATATCCTGGACAGAGAGCTGTGGCGCCTGGGCCAGATATAGCGGAGTTGTTTTCGGACTTAGATCATTGCCCAGGACCGGCTCAGCAGGCAGAGTCAGACACAACAAAGCGAGGAGAAAAAAATTGCCTGGAATTGCCGCTTTCAATTTGAAATCACCTGCCTTCAATTGACGATCTTCACTTTGTTCTGAATCGCTTTTATCTCTTCTTTGATCTTCTCTTTTTCGAAAATCAGATTGCCCCGGCTCAACAAGCCGATGGTTTCTTCTTTCTTACTCGCGTCGTCAATGGTGGATACGAATCGAATGATCAGGTTGTCTTTCGTGTTCACGTTTTGCCAGCGACTGGAAATGGCGGGGTCCTGAAAAATCTTCTTCACGTGCTTTTCATAAAGCCTGGCAGACTCTTTCAATGAAGCGGTCAGATCCGCTCTGGTGGGCAGGTCATCCACGGGTACAACCACCGGCTTCACCAGATACAGTACCGCTTCGTCCGGGCTTTTGTTGGGGATAAAACTTATATCCAGCTGATCTCGTTGATGATAGAACTCCAGATGGCTGAGACAATAGAGTTTTACAAAATCGGCAACCGTCAACTTGGTCTGGGAGTCAGCCCAGGTGCTGCTCTGCGCGTTCAGCCCCAGATAGGACGAGGCGCCGGCCAGTAATGTGCATGTCAGGAGAGCAGATAGAAGGAATCTGTTGGACATATGAATTTCCTTTCGTAAACTGCATTTTACTCAGTCAGGCAATTATCCGCCAGTTCTAGTGGATTTGCTCTTGGTTTCCTGCTGTGTCCAGCTGTAGCGGCTTCTCTGACTGCAACCAGGTCAGGATAGCCTCTTTGTCAGCCCGGGTGATTCTGGCATCCCAGTGCAAAGCCAGGTATTTCAAGGGCGGCATGCCGCCATCTAAAAATGCCGATTGTATTTTGGCTTTATCTATGGCGGTTATGGGCGTTTTTCCCCGGAGCATATCGTCTGAAAAAATTATATGCTTCTGCGCTTCTTCAATATCGGTCTCGATCACTCGATTGGCGATAGGCAGAGAGGTATAGACCGGATAGGCGGTTCTATTCGGTGTATGGCAGTCGGCGCACTTCTGCTGCAGAACCAGAGAGACCTTTTTAAACTCGTCTGAGCCCTCTACCTGTAAGGGTTCTGGTCGATGCAGGAAAAGATTTGAAAATGGCATAAAAAGCCCTACAGCAGCCAGGGCTGCCAGACTCAAAGTGATTTTCCTGACTCGAGTGCTTTTCATGGGCTGATTGAGCTGGTGGTTGAAATCCACCTGATGTCGTGCCGGATTTCGCGGCGAATTTTATATTGTATAACCAGGTTCTGACAGACTGGGTATATTTGTAATGTTTAAGAGGTGATTTATTGGATTCGGGATTTCTGAGTTCCTGATTTGTTAATGGATTGCGGGAGGCATAAGTTTTGGCTGCTAATCGAAAGAGTGCCGGTACCGGGAAGGCAGAAGTAAACGGTAAGCTGGATAAGTCGCGCAACGGAAACGGCAAAAAGGCTGTGGTCTCATCGAGGAAGAGAGTGCAGAAATCGCCCTCTGCTGCCAAGACTGTTAAATTGGCTAAATCCTCTAAATCCGCCGATACTGCCGGTGGCGCCGTCAGTGATCAGGTTATCACCCGAGATCCCGATAAAGTTATGGTGGGGCAGTTCGAACTTACCCAGGAGGACGTGGATGCTTTGAACACCCGGCGCGGTGTGGTCAAGCTCCTGAAAGCGCGTAACGTTCGACTGAAGAGGATTGTAGAGACTGTCAGATACGAAGAAGAGTTGACCAATCTTCAGATTGAGCTGATCAAATTGCAGCGATGGGTTCAGGAAAACAATCAGCGGGTGGCGATTCTCTTCGAGGGCCGGGATGCTGCCGGGAAAGGCGGCACCATCCGAAGATTTACCGAGCATATGAACCCCCGGGCTCTCCGCATAGTGGCGCTGCCGAAACCTACTGAGACCGAGCGCGGTCAATGGTACTTTCAACGTTATTCAAAACAGCTTCCTAATCAGGGCGAAATCGTCTTTTTCGACCGCAGTTGGTACAACCGTGCCGTTGTGGAGCCGGTCAATGGATTTTGCTCCGACCTGGAGTACAAGCGATTTATCCGGCAGGTTCCGGAATTCGAGCACATGCTCTATGAATCCGGTATTTCTATAATCAAATTCTGGTTTTCGATATCTAAAGAAGAGCAGAAGTCCCGGTTCGATTCTCGGCGTGTCAATCCATTGAAGCAGTGGAAACTAAGCCCTATTGATCAGCGCGCCCAGGAACTCTGGGACCGATACACTTCGTTCAAAGAAGATATGTTCAGTAAGACCCATACTTCTTTCAGCCCCTGGATTATTGTCAAAGCCAATAACAAAAAGGTGGCGCGTCTGGAGAGTATTCGTTATGTACTAGATCGCTTCGAATACGAAGGCAAGTCCGACAGTCTGACCCGGATTTTTCCTGATCCAAATATAGTCACGCGCTTTCACAGAAGCATCAAAAATATTGACTGAATTTGTATCTCCACAAATTCCACAGGCAGGATTATGAAAGTAAAAATGATCCTACCGGCTCTGACTGAGGCTTCCAGTCCTTTCTTCAGACCGATAAAGTACTCTCTCTTTCCTCCTCTGGGGCTGGCAAGCATCGCATCCAATTTCAGCGATGACGATGAGATAGAGCTGGTCGATGAACATGTGGAGCGGCTGCACCTTGATGACGAGCCTGATCTGGTCGTTATTCAAGTCTATATTACCTCGGCATATCGAGCCTATGAAATCGCCGACCACTATCGATCCCGTGGTGTTTATGTGGTGCTGGGCGGTCTTCATGTAACCTCTTTGCCCGAAGAGGCGGAACTTCATGCCGACACAATTTTTCTGGGACCCGCTGGTGATGCCTGGTCGAGATTTCTGCAGGACTTTCGCAATGGAGTTGCCGAAAGACGATATTCGGCAATCGAGAGAACTCTGGTTGCAAGAGCACAACCTCGACGTGATCTGATCAAGCGTGACCTGTATCTGGTGCCGAATTCGATAGTGGTATCAAGAGGCTGTCCCCACAGTTGTGACTTCTGCTATAAAGAGGCATTTTTCGAAGGGGGCAGGTCGTTTTATGTCCAGGAAGTGGACGCCGCGCTTGCTGAAATAGAGCGCCTGCCTGGAAGACATCTGTATTTTCTGGATGATCATCTTTTTGGCAATGAACGATTTGCCGGTATGTTGTTCGATGGCATGAAGGGCATGGGAAGGCTTTTCCAGGCTGCCGCCACCGTGCAGTCGATTCTAAGACCAGGGCTTCTGGAAAAGGCGGTGGATGCCGGATTGCGGAGCATGTTCGTCGGTTTTGAGACGCTCAGTCAAGAGAATCTCAAAGAGCATGATAAGTACCAGAATCTCAATCGAGACTACTGTGCTGCCATCAAAAGATTGCATGACCTGGGTGTGATGGTCAACGGCAGTTTTGTCTTTGGTATGGACGGTGATGATGCTACTGTATTTGATACTACAGTAGATTGGGCTGTGGCTAACGGAATAGAGACCGCCACTTTCCATATTCTGACGCCCTATCCGGGCACGGGACTGTACAAAAGAATGGTGGCGGAAGGGCGAATGTTGCATTCCGACTGGGATCTCTACGATACCAGGCATGTGGTTCATCGTCCCGCCGGCATGACTGAAGAAGAGTTAGAAGCAGGTTACTGGGCCGCTTATCAACGATTTTATCGATGGTCTTCGATTCTTGAAGCAGCATCGACCAAGGATTCTCTTAAGAGGCAGATTCGTCATCTGGCCTATGCCGGAGGCTGGAAGAAGTTCGAGCCATTGTGGGATCTGGTGATTAGAACCGGGCGGGTGCGCCGGATGCTGCCGATGTTAGAGTCTGTTCTAACCGGCTTTGGTTCCTATACTTCGATGAAGAACAGGGCAAAGCCAGAGATAGACAGGCATCTGGACCTTGTTCAGAACTAACCTGCTTTCTTTCTAAGATTTTCGATTCGCGCTTCCAGAGGCGGGTGCGAGGCGAAAAGAGCTGCTAGACCGGAGGGGCGGCTCGAAATCTGGAGGGTCTGCATGGCGGACTGGCGCGCAGGCACAGCTTCGAAATTGGCTTGCAGTCTTTCTAGAGCATGGATCATGCTATTTTTGCCGGCCAATTTTGCACCGCCTTCGTCTGCCCGGAACTCGCGATAGCGCGAAAACCAGTTGACCACTATCATACCCAGGAACATGAAGGCTGTCTGAAGCACCATCACGACTATGAAATACATGAAGCCGCCGGAATTACGATTGTCGTCCGACCTTGTAACCACCATGGCGATGACCCGCGCCAGAAACATCACGAAAGCGTTGACTATACCTTGAAGAAGGGTCATGGTCACCATGTCGCCATTGGCGATATGGCTGATTTCATGTCCCAGTACGCCTTCAATTTCGTCCCGGTTCATGCTGTTCAAGAGTCCGGAAGAGACGGCAACCAGAGCCCTGGACTTTGACGGTCCGGTGGCAAATGCGTTGATATCCTGGGCAGAGTAGATTCCTACCTCAGGTGTCT
Source organism: Candidatus Obscuribacterales bacterium (assembly GCA_020634035.1). Lineage (GTDB taxonomy): Bacteria > Cyanobacteriota > Vampirovibrionia > Obscuribacterales > Obscuribacteraceae > RI-106. The sequence goes on from JACKCM010000002.1 coordinate 334,332, forward strand.
GCGGCAGACCGGCGTCGCGGGCCAGTCTTGCCACCATATCCCGGAGATCTCTTAATGTAGGATTGGTGTTGTTCGGTTCGATAAGCTGGACACCATAGGTCCACTTGGCTATTGCCCGGGACATCATCAGAGAGATTATTGAACCGGAGAAGCCGTATATGAGGCAGAAAGCAGCAAGTGATCCATAGTCGAGTCCGTTTTCACGCAGGTACGGTCCGATTCCGAATATCTGAGCGACAATGGTGAAGGTCGTTATGACCAGAAAGTTCACCAGCAGAAACAGGAATATCCTTTTGCCAATCGCTAACATCTCGGTTACCTCAAATAGATCCAGGAGGGCAATACATTTTTTATTCTATGAAATTCCAGGCTGGCCTGGCAGTCTTAAAGATTTTCCTAACAAATAGCATGACCAGGCTTCTTCTATGCGGATTTGAATTCTCGCTCTCTGGCGCTCTGAAGTGCTCAGTGGAGGTAGCGCTCCCAGGGCTTCGCCAGCTTTGCGTACTGTTCGTTGGTTATATATCCGTTGTAAAGCAAAAACCAGTAATACTCGATATATTCGGACGATTGCGTGCCGATATCGTATACGCTGATCAACTGGACCCGAAGAAACATGTCTTTGCCACCGCGGTTGATGCCCAGGGTTCTGACTTCGCCTCTTCTTCCGCAGAGCATATGATAAATTGTCGCAATCGGAGTGGTCACTATCGGATGACCGTCGATAGTGTTGAGAATATCTCCGTCTTTCGCTCCGTATCTTTGAGCGGCTCCACCATCGAGAACATATTTGACATACCAGGGAAAGCCGGGAAGGTCCTTCTTGAGGCTCAATCCCATGGTGCCGTATTCCATGAGTTTCTGTACTAGTTTGTTCTTGACCTTTTTAGTCCCTGTTGTCAGACGAGTCTTTTCTGTGCCTGCAGATAGAGGTTGCGGCTGTTTCTTCGCTCCGTCAAGACTTGGAACCTCTGACATCAAACCCGGTGCTTTGAAATAGTCCTGCTCACTTACTCCGCCAACCAGCGGTTTTTCCGGAGAGGCAGAATCCGCTGAAAACTGCTCCGGATTATCCGTCTTCTCCTGGGGCGTTTCCGGCTCTAATTTGTCTGTAATATGGGAGAGGTATAGCTCAGTTCTCAGCGCGATCAATCTTCTTATAATATCCGGATTGTCTTTGAGTTCGACTCTGGCGCTGGCAAGGGCGGCAGTCGCTTCATCCAGAGCTTTCTCATACTTGCCTGCCGACTCCAGAGCCCTGGCAAGAGAATACCGGGTATAGATTTTCTCTTTCTGCAAATCTTTTCCTGATTCAGAATCTATTGCCGAGAGCGCTTTCTTAAATGATTCCACTGCGCTTTGATGATCCTGTAGCAAACTATAGGCTACTCCTTGTTTGCGATAGCATCTCGCAATAAGCTGCTTGATTTTGTCGGCGCCTGTTTCTGAGTCTGTCTGTGTCTGTGGTTCGTTTTCTGACTCTGCTGAAGCCTTTTTCGATAACTTGTCCACAATCTCCTGATACCTGTCGATTGCTTTTTGATAATTTTGGCTGCTCAAGAGGGAGTCGGCGGCATTTAACGCAATCTCGGTTGAATCGGGCGTTTCGGCAGAAGAGGCAGGACTAAAAGCAAGTACGCAAAGTACGCACACTGCGACAACAATCGAGGCTCTAAGCAATTCTCTTTGAATAACTATTGACAGTGAGTTTCTCATCGACTCCACAATTCTCTACCTTAGTAATTTCAAGAAGCTAAGTTTAACCGAGAAGACTCTATTTTTTAAGGCCGTCGCGGGCAACTGGATGTGTCTCAGATTCAATATGGTATCACTTTTAGTGCGGGTCTTGAGGCTATCCTGTGACGGCTAGTGGTTGTCCGAGTTGTTCATTCTTGGTTGTTCTTGCACATCCTCGCACATCCTTGGTATCATTTCCCGTTCCGGCGGAGGCGAGCAGTGACCGATTACGAAATTAAGACAAAGCTTGAACAGGTAGAGTCCAAGCATCATGAGCTTTCCAAGTTACTGGAAGAGCGACATGCGACTATTCAAAAGGATCTGGAAGATCTTAAAAAACGTCCTGTCAAGAACAGGGACCTCTGGGACAAGCTTGGCACTCTCACGCCTTTGATTTCCGGGGTGTTAATCTCTGGAATCGGTATATATTTCACGCACTCTAATAATGAAACGCAGCACAAGATTCAAGAAGTGCAGACAATAGAGAAGCTCATACCTCATCTTACCGGTGACGACGCAGAGAAGAAGATGGCTATCATCGCAATCTCAACGCTGACAAATCCGGAGACTGCGGCGAAGATTGCTCAGATGTTTCCCAGCAAAGGTACAGTACAGGCGCTGAAATCAATCGCCGATCAAGGAGACAGAAAAGAGCGAGAGGTTGCCAAACGTGCCCTGGCAACATCCTTTAAAACACTTGGTGAAGGGATGGAAGCTCATGCTGACAAAGGAGCCGAGGCTCAGCAGTACTACCAGAAGGCTCTTGATGTTCAGGAAGATGTCTATGGAGCTAATTCCACAAAGCTTGTGGACACCCTTGTCAAGCTGGGGCGTCTTAGTGAAAAGCAGGGCAAGTTCGAAGAAGCCATTTCTTTCTATAATCGCGCTCGTCAAACGATGATTCATAACCACATGTCGAAGACCCGTGATTTTCAGAATATTTTAGACACTCTCTCTCGCCTGTATAAACAGACCGGAAAAATGAGCCTGGCTAATGATTTCAGCCAGAAGGCAGCTGCTCTGGGAAAAGATCTTGATAGTGGAAAGGCAGTGGATAAAGATTCGATCATCAGTCCTGCTCCAGCTCCAAGTACTGATGTAGACCACGATACCAGCGAAGATAGTCCGGACGACTTTCAGCCGATTCAAGCATCCGGTGGTGGCGGGGATTCTAATCAAGAACCGGTGAAGGTTGTTAATCCGATTCAAGACGCGGCTTCTACTACCCAGCTCTTTCCCAGTGAAAAGAACCGGGACGCTAACTCGATGGATAGTCCATTTTCTAACTGATAGCGTTATCTGCATCAGTCCGGAAGAGGGAAGGTGCGGAGCGAAGGTGATAGCGTTATCTGCATCGGTCCGGAAGAGGGAAGGTGCGGAGCGAAGGTTATAGCGTTATCTGCATCAGTCCGGAAGAGGGAAGGTGCGGAGCGAAGGTTATAGCGTTATCTGCATCAGTCCGGAAGAGGGAAGGTGCGGAGCGAGAGTTATAGCGTTATCTGCATCAGTCCGGAAGAGGGAAGGTGCGGAGCGAAGGTTATAGCGTTATCTGCATCGGTCCGGAAGAGGGAAGGTGCGGAGCGAGAGTGATAGCGCTATCTGCATCGGTCCGGAAGCTAGAAGCTTTGGTCTTGCCAGTTCTACCCTTCTTTCGTATAGACCGGTTTGAACCAAATCCTTCTTACATCCGTTGATCTCAATAGTCGACTTCAACGCAGGAGGCGAGCGTTCATGGAAGACTTGAGAGAACTTCTGGCGGCGGCCCGAAACAATAATGACTTTCTTCGAATCCTTTATATGATTCGGTGGCGCGATGGATTCTGCTGCCCTCAATGTGGAGGCAACAAAGGATATCAATGCAAGCGTCGCTATCGCATGCAATGCATGACTTGCGGACTTCAGACATCCCCTACCTCCCGAACCGCTCTGCATGGCGTTCGCAACCTGTCTGCCTGGTTTCGAACAATTCGTACCTTCACTGATAGCGGACAAATGAATGCTATTCAATTGTCCGGGTTGCTTGAGATTCGATATGCTACTGCCTGGTTGTTGCTTCAAAAAACGAGAATGGTGCTGGCTTGCTGGATGGAGAAGTGCTCAGAAGGTTTCTCTATAGTTCCCGCTGAGCAAATGAAAAAAGCGTTATTCAAGAGCGACAGGGAAAGCCGCAAATACAAAGATTTGTCTGAGACTAGTTCTGACTTTACCAGGAAAGATTCGAAGGTGATACTACCTGTAGCGGCTAGATTCGTCTTCTATCTTCTGTGGATCTACCGCGGTATAAGCCGCAAGTATGCTCGAGAATACGCGGCAGAGTTCTCATTGAATGCCAAATCGAAGCAACTGGATATGCTAGAGCTTCTGGAGATTTTTGTTCGAGCTTCGCCTGTCAACAAAAACGATATTCTTGCCCGCGCCGCACCAGATGTGATTCTACTAGGCGGTGCATTCTGATGAAATCATCTGAGTATCTACACTGTCAAACTGCTGTGCGAGTATTTCGGTTTTACTTCCTTTGATAGAGGCCGGTCAACATTCCCTGACCGAGCACCTTTCCCTTGATTGCGCTGTAAAAGGACCGTTTGTCGGCTCCTGCTTTGAGAGATAGTTTAGAATCCAGGGCGAAGACTTTGAAGTGATAGTGATGCACCGGGCCTTTCGGCGGGGATGGACCGTTGTATCCCGATTTGCCGAAGTCATTGGTTCCCTGCTTTATCCCTTCTGGGAGATCCGGGCGCTTGACCACACCCTGTTTCATCCTGGTGGTTGTGGGTGGGATATCATAGACAATCCAGTGAAACCAGGTCCCGGCCGGTGCATCTGGGTCTTCGCAAGTAATTGCCAGAGACTTGGTGCCTTTTGGCACTTCGCTCCAGGTAATTCCTGGAGAAACGTCATTGCCGTCTGCGGTGAATTCTTTCGGAATGGTACTGCCTTCAGTGAAGGCTTTACTCGATACGGTCAGTTTTTCTGTTGCGCTGGAAGCCTTTGCCAGTGCTGGAAGTAATATAGCCAGCATCATCAAAAAAGCTAGAGAGAGCCGAACGGAATTTTTCATCGGGGGTTAACCTGTGACGACAGACAAGTTAGTATTCTAGCTGATAAATCTGTGGTGATATTTCTCAATCTATATGACTTCCGACTATTCTCATATTTCAATCGATTTTTTTGCGCATCTCGATTCTTTTTTAGAGCCTGACTCGGGTCTGGCCGCTCTTGATAAGACTGAGCGCTATGAGATATACGAGAGTTGTCTTGGAAAGCTTTTGTGTCAGCTCTATTTTGATCAGGATGCTGGCACTGATTCCGATATGGTCTTTTCTCAGGCTGCAGAATCGGGCAGATTTTGCATGATTTTTCCAGAAGGATTCGACCCCGGTTCGATTGCCATGGCACCGGTTCTTGATCCGAAGCAAAGAGTGCTGCACCCTCTTGCCCTGATAGCTCCCGGAGCCAGCCGAGATTTATATTTAGGGCTTTATATCAACGAGGACTTTGAAAAGCTTTCGGAGAAAGACCAGCATCGTTTTGTGCTTCGTATCATCAATGCTCCCGATTCATTCAAACCTTCGGAAACCGGTTGCAAGTTGATTTCCAGTCCGCGGTTTCTAATAGATAGTCACAAATTCGAGGCTCTAGTACGAAAAGCGGATGCCTTGAAGGCTTCTCCTGAACTGAAAGAACTCAGTCAACTTTTCTCGCACTATAACAATTCGATCACATTTGATCGGTACTCTCTGCATAAGGAGTACGAAAGCCTTGAACTTGCCCGAGTCAAAGCAGCATTCTTTGCCAATGGTATCTCCTACAGTGACGCTAGAAGAGCTGATGATCATTATTCTCATCTGGTAGATCAATCCGAAAAGTGGTTTGTCTTGTTCAAATTGCGGGAAAATTCTCTATTGAAGGTGACAGATAATCGGGATATTCTCTTCACCATTCGCTATGATGATTTCCAAAATGGGGACTTTGAAAAAGGAAGAGTAGTTCTATCTTGATGGGCGTCGGTCTATGAGTAACGAAGACAGTCGAGAAAAAGCAGCCAAGGCAGCCTTGAATGATATTCGCTGGCTACTTCAAGGCGAAGAGGAGGCTCTTGACGATGATGATGAAGAGACCTATCTAGACGGACCTACCATTGTCAGGCTGCTCGAGGAAAATTTCGAGCGCCTGGATCCCAATAATAATGGCATCGAAAGAGAAGAGCTGATGACCGCCCTGATGAATCCCCAGGCGTTCACCACCGATGAATACGAGATGCTCCGGCTGATTACCAAGTATTTCGACACGATCATCAATATGTCAGACGATGAAGAAGGCGAAGAGACCAAGATATCCCGGGCGGATCTTCTTGTGCTCGAGCAATTCCTGGTTCACAGCAAAATGACCCTCAAGGAGCTGCATTCCTGGTGCTCGATAGCCAACCAGCCGGCCGATGATATAGGTCCACCGCCCTTATCGGGCTAGAGAATCGGATGTTATTTTGAGACCGTTTGCGGTCGCTCCCAGGCTGTAGTCCATTAAGAAGCGACTCAAGGAACCTGCTTTGGTTTTGTCCGCTCCGGCTTTCGCTGGGGCTACGCTCTCAATCGGTTTAACCGCCAGGGGCTCAGTGGCGAGCGGTTTCAGGGTGGAGAGATAACTCTCCTGTCCTCCTTTCAGCTCCAGACCCCGGGTCAAAAGACCGAGGGGGTCATTGACGCTTTCCAGTGACAGGCCTCGTCCGTCCTGGCCGGGGCGCAATCTCAACTCGGCAGAACTCATTGGAATATCCGTGCCTTGCCATGGTTTGCCCTGGGGGATGGTAACTCCGTCGATTGCCACGGGACGGACTGTTACTTCTCCGCTGTTTCTATTGATGCTTGTGTTGAGGAAAAGTGTTGCCTCTTTGCCGCCGTCCTCTATTTGAACCCGTCTTGCCCGCTGGTGGAAAAAGTCGGATTCATAGTTGGAGCCTCTAAAACCGAAAATACTCTCTACTTCTTTCAGGGCGCGCTCCGGTTCGGTTACTTCATAGGTGGTTTTGATAGGCGTCCTGGCTGCTTCAGGCGCCAGAGTCGGAGATGTTACCGTGTTCGAGCGAGGGGCTTCAGCGCTCTCGAGCATCATTTGTATATACCTTGAAGGAATCGCCGTAGCCTCTCTACCACCGCCACGCATGTCGCCCTTCATAACTCCCAGAAGATCCCCTTTCATATCCACAACGGCGCTGCCGCTGTTGCCTCCGGCTATATTGGCATTGCATTTGAAGAGGTGATCACGACTTCTCCATTCCGAGGCGAAAGTGCCTCGGGAGACATGCATAGAGTTCAAACCTTCCGAGTGACCTAAGAAGGCGAGCATGGAATTCTCTTCTGGTACTCTGTCGACTAGGTTTACAGGTTCGAAAGCTTTATAAGAGCTGGGTCGGTCCAGTTGGATGATTGCCAGGTCGTTTCCGTTCACTGTTCCTGTTTTGAGGACATGGGCGCTATGAGGGTTGCCGACCGGATCGTATACGGTCAGGCTCAGGGCGTTTTCGACCTGGTGCTGATTGGTGACCAGCTTGCCGTCCTTAGATATCGCTACGGCCGTGGCAGTGGAACCTCCAAGACCCTCGCCACCATAGTTTAACGATTCAACCTTACCGACGGCATTTCTCGAGCGGCTCACAGCCTGGGCCAGGGGGGCATCGGCTGGCAGTTTCATGACCGACAGGGCTTCATTCTCGAAACCTCTAACCTCAATATCTCTGTGGAGGAATTCAACCTCTTTTGGAGCGGGCTTTTCGACGGCGGCTGCCAGGCTGCGGGAGTCGAAAGCGCCTCCTTTTCCAGGGGCTTCTACTTTTCCTGATTTGAAAGCTTTGAAGAATTCGAACTCCGGCATTTTGAATCCGGAATCCGAGCCTGCCATCAGTGAAGGACCCTGGCCGATACCCAGTTTCGAATGGGCGAATTTGACACCACCCAGACCACCTGCTGAGTAGAGCAGCGTATCGGATACCAGAGGACCGAGGGTATGAGCCATCTGGGCTCGATTGGCTTCATAGTTTTGGGGATTGTTCCAGGAATCGGAGAGTATTGCACCGGCCTGGGCTCCATGGTCGTAGAGGTCTTTTGCGAAGAGACCGCCCAGAGCCAGACCGGCACCCTGGGCTGCGATTCGAGCCTTCCCCTGGCGGGCGCCCAGATAGGTGAGCGTGACGCCTAGACCGAAAGAGGCGCCGGCTTTCAGTATGGTTGATGGGTCATGGACAGCATCTTTGAGGCTGGCTGCCGTTCCGTCGAGAATGCCGCCTCCAAGTACGCTGGCCTGACGTGCCAACTTGTCCGAAATGCCTGTATCGACCAGAGTCGGGTCGCTTCTAAGTACTACAGTTTGTTCTTTGCTTCTGGTAAAGGTGTCTCCGGCATCAATCGCTAGATTCGCCAGATTCAGGCGGGCCGGGGTCGTATTGCCGCCATGGGCAGCTTCGATTCCGTCGCCGGTTTTATTCTCTATTTCGAAAGGATTGTCTGCCATTGATTCAGAGGAAATTCTATAAACTCGAAGGAGGAAAGGGCTACTGCCTGGCGTTTTTCCTGCCTTGCGACGGACCTGTTCATAAGAGAATAGCCTCTTAAAGATCATAAGAAACTGGGGATATTACGTACTGAGCACGAACTTAATTAATCTGCCGCTCTGCCAAGCTGGCTATTATTTGATTTTGCTGAAGACCACACGCCGGTTTTTCTGACGACCTGCTTCGGTGCCGTTCGAAGCCATCGGTTTGGAGAATCCGTAGCCTATCGGAACCAGTCTGCCGGAGTCGATGCCGCAGTGCTCCACAAGGAAGCGTTTCACGCTTTCGGCTCGACGCTGAGATAAATCGAGGTTGTAGTTTTTACTGCCGATATTGCAGGTGTGCCCTTCTACCCTCAGATGCAAATCCGGTTTCTGGCGAAGATAATTCGAAATCTCTACGAGAATCTCTTTAGAGAGCGGTCTGAGCCTATCCGAGTCGAAGTCGAATAGTATCAGATGTGATATCGCTTTTCCTGATTTGTTGAGTTGATCGATTACTTTGTTGGCTTCGTCCCGAGCTTTTTTGTTGCCACTGCCAGAAGTGCCGCCGCCTTTCTTAATGCCTGTATACGACAGCATGGAGGCTTTCCACTGGAAGGGACCATCCCCCTGGATTAGAATCGGAAATCTGGGGTTGTCTAGTATCCAATAAGACCAACCGACGTCGGTCTTGCATCGCAATGTCCTTACTTGAACCGGGGCGTTGTCTATATTTATTGTCAGAGTTTCGACCCCATCAAGATGAATCGTCTCTGGTGTGGGTCGAACCGGTTTTTTGAGGACCTGGAGAGAATCCGGACCATCCAGTTGAAAGTCAGCTCCTTGACCGGCTTTTAATCTATTGTAGTGATAGTCCGAAACTCTGACTATGCTTGTGTAGCCGATTAAAGTCGCCGATTCGTTATCAGGATAGAAAAGGCTTACTTTATGCGCTTCTCGCATATCTTCGGCATCCACCGCACGGGAGCCTGTGGCGTTAGCCGGTGGCGACATATGCCAGTCGAAGGCATAGCCGCGTCTGTCGTTGTAGTCTATTAAAGCTTCGAATACATAGTCTCCGACTGGCTTCCAGCGAGTATCCAGACCGGATTTGATATCAAAGTAGATTTTCATGCCGCCTTTCAAAGCCAGAGAATCGGTGATATCGTCACCGGTAACCGGTGGGATATAGCCGCTTGACGGCGTACTCGAAGCGGCGCTGGCCATGCCTGTGGTTCCTGGAGGAGGCGGTGGCGGTGAGTTTTGAGCTGCCCCGGGTGCAACATCTGCGATTAAAAGCAGGAGAAGCATCAACAGAAGAGCCGAAATACGCTGAAATGCGGAATCGCTCATTGCTCTTGCAAATGATATATGTGTCCGGGGGCTCATCTTCTATCTTCAGGACCTGTTTATGCAATCGGCTCCAGATCGGCTCCAGAAAGTATGACAAGGTTTAAGGGATTCCGGCAATAGATGATTAAGGAAAAATGTCGTTTTTAGGATAATGCTCTTGTTTTCAATAAAGTGAGAAGTAACAGGGCTCGATTCTCGGAATCAGAGTCGGATTTAGAGAGATAACGGTTGATATTGCCGCTCCCTGCCTCCGTACCGAGAGATCAGCTTTCAATACCCTCTTCTGTAAGAGGCCTTCTTACTTAGTATCGTTTCACGAGGACCAGAGAAAATGGGAAAATCTGTTGGAATTGACCTTGGCACTACAAACTCCGTAGTAGCCGTTATGGAAGGTGGACAACCGACGGTTATCGCCAATGCGGAAGGCGCTCGTACTACCCCATCAGTGGTTGCATTCGCCAAGAATGGTGAGCGCCTTGTCGGTCAGTTGGCCCGCCGTCAGGCAGTGGTCAACCCCCAGAACACCGTATATTCGATTAAGCGTTTTATTGGAAGAAGACATGAAGAAGTAGACTCAGAGCGGGAAGCCGTCTCATACCGGGTTTCGAAAGGACCGGACGGCGGCTGCAAAGTTGCTGCCGGTGGCAAAGATTACGCCCCGGAAGAGATCTCCGCCATGGTGCTGCGCAAGCTCAAGGAAGATGCCGAGACTTATCTCGGTGAACCTGTGACCAGCGCTGTTATCACAGTGCCTGCTTACTTCAACGACTCCCAGAGGCAAGCCACCAAGAATGCCGGAACCATTGCCGGACTCGAAGTGCTCCGTATCATAAACGAGCCCACCGCAGCCGCCCTGGCTTACGGACTCGACAAGAAAACCGACGAGACGATTCTCGTCTTCGACCTTGGTGGTGGCACCTTCGATGTCTCCATTCTGGAAGTGGGCGACGGCGTTTTCGAAGTGAAGTCGACCTCCGGTGATACTCACCTCGGTGGTGATGATTTCGACCAGAAAGTGGTGCACTGGCTCGCAGAAGAGTTCAAGAACGCAGAGGGTATCGACCTTCGCAAAGATCCTCAGGCTCTGCAGCGGTTGATGGAAGCAGCTGAGAAAGCCAAGATCGAACTCTCTTCTGTCACCGAGACCACCATCTCTCTGCCCTTCGTTACCGCTAATGAGACTGGGCCGAAGCATCTCGACATGAAGCTTTCGAGAGCCAAGTTCGACGATCTGACCAGAGACCTGGTCGAGCGTTGTCGTGGTCCTGTTGAGCAGGCTATCAAGGATTCCGGACTCAACTTGAGCGAGATCAAGGATGTAGTTCTAGTCGGTGGCTCCACCAGAATTCCTGCCGTCAAAGAGCTGGTTAAAAAGCTGACCGGCGGTAAAGAGCCCAACCAGAGCGTCAACCCTGACGAAGTGGTCGCCGTAGGTGCCGCTGTTCAAGCCGGTGTGCTTGCCGGTGAAGTCAAAGAAGTGGTGCTTCTCGATGTCACCCCTCTATCGCTCGGTATTGAGACCATGGGTGGTGTCTTCACCAAACTGGTGGAGAAGAACACAACCATACCCTGCCACAAGTCTGAGACTTTCTCCACAGCCGAGGATAATCAGCCCGGAGTAGATGTTTATGTCTTCCAGGGTGAAAGACCGATGGCTAGAGACAATAAGTTGCTGGGCAACTTCCGTCTCGATGGAATCGGCGCTGCACCGCGGGGAATGCCGAGAATCGAAGTCTCTTTCGATATCGATGCCAACGGAATTCTTTCGGTAAGCGCTAAGGATCAGAACACCGGTAAAGAGCAGAAAATCACAATTACTGCTTCGACCAATCTCTCTGACACTGATATCGAGCGCATGGTCAAGGAAGCTCAATCCCACGCCTCCGAAGACAAAGAGCGCAAAGAGAGAGCCGATCTGAAGAACGAAGCAGATTCCATGTGCTACCAGCTCGAGCGTCAGCTCCAGGATGCAGGCGATGCCGTATCCACTGGTCACAAGGAGAAAGCCGAGGGTATCATCAAGGATATCCGCAGCAAGCTCGAATCCGGTGCACCGGCAGAAGAAATCAAGAATCTCATGAATGAGCTCCGGGGCTTGACAGTGGAAATCCAGCAGGATATCCAGAACAAGCAACCGGTAGGGGCTGCGGCCGGCGGAGCATCCGCTGCCAACGGCTCATCTTCTCCTTCCGACGATGACATCATCGACGCCGAAGTAGAGTCCTGATCGAATGAATCGATGAAGATAAGGTCGAAGCGCTAAACAGTGCTTCGACCTTCTTCTTTAATTCCGTGACTGAACGGTTTCTTTACAAGCGAAAATCTGCTAAATTCTCTGTCTGTGTCAGGACCCAAGGTGATTCAATGCAAACTGCGACCTTTGCTGCCGGCTGCTTCTGGGGTGTGGAAGCGGCGTTTTCGAAAGTTGATGGTGTAATCGATACGAAGGTCGGTTACGCCGGCGGCTCCACCGACAACCCTACTTATGAACAGGTTTGTTCGGACCAGACCGGTCATGCCGAGGTGGTAAAAGTCGAATACGATGAGACCAAGCTCTCATATCAAGAGCTGCTCAATATCTTTTTCTGGTGCCATGATCCGACCCAGCTCAATCGTCAGGGTCCCGATGTGGGCAGACAGTACCGCTCTGCCATATTTTTTCATAGCCCCGAGCAGGAGAGCCTGGCGAAGGCTCTTATAGAAGAAATGAATAAATCAGGCGAACTGAAGGCTCCCGTTGTTACAGAGTTGCTTCCCGCAGCCACCTTCTGGTTGGCGGAAGAGTACCATCAGCGCTACTTCGAGAAGAAGGGCGTAGACATGTGTCATAACTGACGGTTAAGGCGGATTGATTCCTGACAATGGCGAAGCTGCTCATAGTAGAAGACGACCTGGATGTGGCAGAAATGCTCGCTGCCTATCTGCGTTCTCTGGACTATTCTCTGGCTGAGGCCCATGACGGTCAGACTGCGATTGATATTTTACGCTCAGATGACTTCGATGCGGTTATCCTTGACCTGGGTTTGCCGAAAATAGGTGGGCTCGAAGTCTTGAGAGATTTGCGCAGCCGGGGTTCGAAAACACCGGTTTTGATTTTAACAGGCAAGGATACGGTTCAGGAGAAAGAAGCAGGTCTTGATGCCGGTGCCGATGACTATGTAACCAAGCCCTGCGATCTGCGAGAGCTGAGCGCCAGAATAAAAGCGCTTCTGAGAAGACCGTTTAAACAGAGCAAATGAGAAGACCTCGATTTTATCGAGGTCTTTCATTGTTAGTGCTATTAGCTGACCAGGTCGGTGATTTTGCGCATCAGTGGAATCAGAGTGCTGGTTTCAGTGCCATCGGTGATGGTGACCAGAAGTCCTCCTCCGAAATCTGCGATTACCACATAACCTCTAGGAGTTCGTGATACCACCTGGTGAACTCGATCATGTCCCATTTTCTTGGTGACATGCTCGGTGTTCATATAGACGCCGAGGGCCCAGACCCCCATAGATTCTGCGTCTACTTCTTCCGGCATGGTGTTGGCGATAAGCAGACCGTCATGACCGACAATGACCGAACCAATAACTTTCTCTTGAGCGCCAATCTCTTTCAAAAGCGATTGTAGATCAGCGGAAGCCTCCATGGTGAGGATTCGCATTTTGACTTCACCTTGATCCGCTTCGGTGATCTTGCCTAGCTTCTCGAGATCCTTTTGGTCTAGAAGGAACTTGCCGATCGCAGCGATTCTGCCTGAGCCACTATCATTGGTGTCTACACTGGCATCCAGTTTACCGATACCTTCTACTTTCGGAGGCGGTGTCTGGGGTATGGCCTGAGCCATTGATGGTGCTTGAGCCATAGCAGGAGCCTGAGCCGGTACCGGCGGTAACCCCGCAGGTGGTGCCGGCATGGCAGGAGCCGCCGGCATGGGCGGAGCAGGAGGAGCCATGGGCATTTCCGGGGGCATGATCGCAGCAGGAGGGGCAGGAGGTGTGTGTGCTCCTATCGCCATGCCGGCGGGGGCTCCCCAACCACCAGTGCTCATCTGAGAATCCGGAGTTCCTTGTTGAGCAGGGGCTGACATGGCGTCCGATGCGGCTCCCGGAGTGGCAAGCACTTTGTCGAACATTTTGTCCATATCCGAATCGTTTATATTGAACAGTCCACCTGCAGCTGCAGGCGCAGCTGGTGCAGCCGGAGCCATTTGAGGAATTTCCGGCTGTGGCGTTGGCGCTGGCGCTGGGGCCTGTATCTGAGCCTGCATGGGGACAGGTGCTTGAGGTGGAGCCGGCATCGGTGCTGGCTCCGGTGCGCTACCGGCAGGAGGCGTGGATTGAGGGCTGTCAGGCACTCCCATTTTTTCGAATATCTGGTCGACTGCTCTGTCATCGAGATTGAATATTCCAGAAGTTCGCTGGCTGGCGGCGTCGCTGCCCAATTCTGCTCCATTCTTTGCAGGAAGTGAGCTTATCTTGGGTGCACCGGCATCGACAGGCGTTTCTGGTGGAGTCATACCGGCGGGCGGTGCAAAATCCTGAGAAGTCTGGGCCGGCTGTCCCCAGGCTGCAGGAGCAGCCGCAGCCGCAGGACCAGGACCAGCAGGAGCTGAACCCCAGGCACCCTGATCAGTTGCAGGAGCAGGAGGTGGTGCTGGTGCACCCCAGGCACCCTGATCAGTCGCAGGGGCAGGAGGTGGTGCCGGTGCACCCCAGGCACTCTGATCAGCCACAGGAGCAGGGGCTGAACCCCAGGCACCCTGGTCAGCTACAGGAGCAGGAGCTGCCATGGCAGGCGGTGCTTCCGGAACGGCAGGAGACGGGGGAGCCGCTGCGGCACCAGAGGCGGTGTCTTCGGGGACGCCCAGATTTGTGCTGAATATTTGGTCTATAGCTCGGTCGTCCAGGGGTTGACCGAACAGTCCGCTTTGACCTCCAATCGCCGCGGCATCGGGTGTCGGAGCTGGAGCCGGCGCAGGTGCAGATACAGCTTCCGGCATCGCAGGTGCGACCGGAGAGGGGGCTGCTGCCTGACCGAATGCCGGTGCCTGAGGCACGGCCTCCATCGGTTGGCCTGTCTGTTTTATCTTCTCTTGAATAGGCAGATCCCAATGACTCTGGGCTGGATCTCCAAGACTAGATGCTTTAGCCGGCTCCGCACCCCAGTTGGATGCTGCTGGAGCAGGCGCAGGTTCCGGTTGTGCCGGAGCCTGCTGCTTCATTTTTTCTTGAATAGGAACGTCCCAGTGGCTCTGAGGGTCGTCCTGCATGGGCGAGGAAGCTCTTTCTTGAATCGGTGTGTCGAATCTTCCGGCTTCTGCCACCGGAGCGCCGGCACCGGCTCCGAGTGCTTCTGCGGGATTGCCGCCTTCATCCCAGGCTTTGAAAGAACCGGTCTCAAGTTGTTCTGCCGGTATCGACCAGCTGGACTTTCGTCCGGAAAGTTCTTGAGCACTGGCATCTTGACCTGGAGCAGGCATACTCCAGCCGCCGGTGCCACCCTGGTCTGCTGTTTGGGCTGCCTGGGCATCTGCAGTGTTGCCCCAACCTCCTGCTCCGGATGGACCAGTCGGCGCTGCTCCCCAGCCACCACCAACGGTGTTGCCCTGGGCAGCGCTTTGATCTGTCTGTGCGGTTTGACCTGGTGTTCCCCAGGCTGATCCGCTATCGGAGCCGGTACCCCAGCCGCCGCTCTCTGCGCTCGGACCGGGCTGAGCAGCATCGGCGATGGCTGCTCCTGCATTTCCCCAACCGGAAGTATCCGGTTGAGCCTGGTTCTGTCCTGTGCCGAATCCAGCATTACCCTGATCGGGCGCCATAGACTCAGCAGCGGCAGGGGCTGTTCCCCAGGCTGACTCGCCGGCAGTCTGCGGCGCTGCGCCGCCCCAGCTAGAGTTGTCCGGTTGGGCCTGGGTTTGAGGAGTACCCCAGCCACCGCCTGAATTTAAGTCTGGTTGCAATTCGGGTACGGCTGTAGATTGAGACTGGGCCGTATCTGTTGACGTCGGAACGCCCCAGCCTCCGCCTCCTGCAGCAGGAGAGCCGGCCGGTTGACCCCAGGCGTCGTTGGAACTCTCTGTTTGAGCATTTGCTCCCCAACCGCCTGCCGACTGATTCGCCATCGGTTGAGCTTCCTGGACCGGCTGCTGCGCTGCCGCTTGATTTTGAGGAGTACCCCAGCCACTGTCGGCTGAAGCAGGCGCACTGGACCAACCCTGGTCATTTGATGGAGTAGCCGGAGCCGTGGCAGCCGCAGGAGTCTGTTGGCTGGCCCAGCTACCGCCGGCGTCTGCTCCGGAGCCGGCTGGTTGAGCACCGGGTGTGCCCCAGGAATCGCCTGATTTAGATGGTGTGGACCATGCTCCACTGGCGGTGCTGGAGGCCGATTGCGCTCCCCATCCTGTGTTAGATGGCGTGCTTGCCGCTGTGGCGTCGGAAGAACCTGCTGGTACTCCCCAACTGCCCGTATCTGTTTTACCTGAAGGTGGTGTCGCCCAGGACCCACTGGTCTGGGAGTTGGCGCTGTCTGCAGTCGCCTGGGCCTGCGGAGTAGACCAGTTTGAGTCGCTCGATTGAGCGGCCGGTTGCCCCCAGGATCCGGTTGATTGACCCTGATTGGCAGGAGATTGTTCTGTCTGGTTGGCAGCAGGCTGACCCCAGGATGAGCCGCCATCGGCTCCAGCGCTGGGTGCTGCACCCCAACCGGCTCCTGTCTGGGATGGTACAGGTCCGGTGGATGTTTGTTGACCCCAGGAACCGCTGGCTTGAGCGGCGCCGGCAGATTGTGGTTCGTCCCAGGTGCCGTGAACCGGGGGCGGTCCCCAGTCAGGGTCTTCCGAACCGGGTTTGCTTCCTTTGGGGGGTCTGGTGTCCCAAGAATCAGAAGAAGCCCCTTCTTGTCCTGGAGGGGCAAGACCGATGGAAGAACCCGGATGTGGTGTGTGTCCCTGGGGCTGAGCCGCCGTGGGCACAACGCCGACCGGCGCATTCATCTGACCTGATTGACTCTGCGGCGGGGCTTGCGGCTGGCCCGGCACAGGCATCGGGCTGCTCCACTGTTCTTGAACTTCTGGTTCGGGAGCTAGCGGTTGGGCGTAAGGATCCTGTCCATAAGGATCATGACCGTGCTCTTCGTCAGTCGATAAGCCCTGGGATTCAGCTATCTTTCGTTTAATAGACTCTGCCAGGGTCAATTGGCTCGACTCTTCCTGCATAAGCGGACCGGCTTCGAAACCGAGCTTTTGACCGAGCGAACTGGTGGTCGATTGCGCTTCTCTGGAATCTATATATTCTTCTTGCTGAGAAGATTTTTGGAGAGATTTAAGACGCTGCGAAATGGCTGCGTCGTCTGAGTCCATCTCGACCTTCTTGCCCCGGGACTTCTTGGCTCGATGGGGAAAGGCGGTATCGGGTTCGGACTTCTTGTTCTTCTTGCCTTTGCCTTTTGACTTTGTGGCACTTCCTCCACCGCCACTAAACATAGCTGCGATGGCAGAGAAGAAGCCGGCTTTTTGTTGCGGCAACTGTTGTTGAATA
The DNA here is from genome assembly GCA_020634035.1 of Candidatus Obscuribacterales bacterium. GTDB lineage: Bacteria > Cyanobacteriota > Vampirovibrionia > Obscuribacterales > Obscuribacteraceae > RI-106. Next base: position 351,464 of record JACKCM010000002.1, read on the forward strand.
ACTTTGGCAAGAGCTTCCGGATTGGGCGGAGCAAAATCCTCCGGTAGAGAAAGCTCTTCTGCTCCCTGGATCATCTGGTCGAGCTGGTGCTCAAACTTGGCACAGGACTCTGATTGATCGATGAAATCGTCCAGCGATTGTTCTTCATGGGGATCCAGATCACCGTCGAATCTTCTCTGGATCAGGTATCTACACTCGGTATCGTTCATGATGGTCATTTTTCCGGCTTTCTTATAGTTTTGGGCAACTTATCCTCGACCCAAGCACTTTACGATCTGCACTCTGGCTCTGAATAATGCCGCCATAGTCATTTCGACGGATTGATTCAGCACGGTAGAGATTTGCGCGTAGTTGAGGTCTAAGTGGTGCCTGAGATAGAAAACCTTTTGCTGGTCCTCAGGCAGATTGCCGAGGCATCTTTTAATTCTCTGAACTCCTAATAGAACGGTGGTCTCCCAGTCCATGTTCGCTGAACCATCAGCGCCCGGATCGATAGCGGGATCGTCTTCTGCGGGACCCGAATTTTGTGCATGGTATTCGGCACACGCATCGACTATGAAGTCTGACAGCCATTCCCAGATGGTCAGGTCGCTGTCTTTTTTAGGTAATTTGGTTTCCAGAGAAGAGAAGGCATTTTTGAACGCGTTCACTGTCAGCTCCTGAGCATGGTCCGGATTGTCAGTGGCAATTAAGGCAATTGCATAGACTCGTTCCTGATGCAACCAGATAAATTCATTCCGCTTTTCGAGCCCGCCCTTCTTGATGTCGTTCAGAACGGATGCCGCGGATATATGAAAGTTGGTTCGGGAAGGTAAGAGCGCCATATTCAATTCGCTTTGCTATTGATCCTCTTAAATTCTGTGTCTTCTCAGGAGAAATCAAGTCCAGTTGGAGGAGGACCTGAAATCATTAACCACTTTACCAGTGTTTTATAAATTTGAAAGCCGGTCAGATGCCCCTTTTCCTAATATTGTTTTCCCCCATCTGAAAACAATATCAGAGCCTATCGCCTACTCTCCAGTGTACATGATTATGAGCCAACTAGTACGGTCCGCAAGGTCAGCTGTAAATCAGAAAGTAAAAAACACCTCCTAGAGCGTAAAAATGGAATATTCAACTCGTTAACATACATGTACCACGTTGAATAAAGACCTATACTTATGTCTGAAAAAGAAAATGACAAAAGAAACCCTCACGAGATTCGAAGTATCGACTAAAAACCCTGAGCTTTTCAGCATCCATTCGGTAGCTCACAGCCCGAGAAGCTTGAGTCCGCATGATCTGACCAGTGCGGTCGAGAATTTGAAACTGGACTTTCATGGCGAAGAGCCCGGTCCGGTCAGTAGTGCTTTTGTAGAGTTCCTATTCGCTGATTTTTTTGTGAATGCTCATAGCTCCGGTCTTTACAATCGTCAGCTGGCCCTCTGGGAAGCTATCGCCAGAATCGGATCCGGAACGATAAATCCTCTTAAAACCGGATGGTTCTTGATGCCGAAAGAGCATCCGGTGGAAGAAGTTGTCTTCCTGGACAGTCTGGGCAAACCGGTAGTTCTGGCCTGGTTGGTGCAAGAAGGCGATCCTAATTCGATCCTCAATATGCTTATTAAGAAGGTCAACAAGATGAAGCTTCAAGAAAGCCCTCTGTGCGGGGTCTTTCTGGTTCTGCCTGATCCGGTGGACGAGTCATTTTTAGATAAGACTAGAAATTTTCTGGGGGCTGATGATCCGGTGGCGAGATATGATGCACGTCTTCCGGAACCGGCTTTTATTCCGCTCAATCTGCTCGATTATCGGTCTCATGATACAGAGGATTCCGATGATTCTGAAGATCGGTGCTCGATTCGTTTGATTCATCCAACCTTGAGAAAGGCGTCCGGAAGTCAATCTAAGAGTAGATGACTGATAAAGAGACTTTTGTTAGAGCGGTATATTGCCGTGCTTTCTCTTGGGTCTCTCGACTCGCTTGTTACGCATGATTTCGAGAGCGCGACCGAGGTGGTCTCTTGTTTCTGAGGGCAGAATTATATCGTCGATATAGCCTTGCTCCGATGCGATATCCGGATTGGCGAAACGGGAGCGATACTGCGCCACCATTTCTTTAAATCTATCCTGACCGTCGTCACCTTTAAGCTCTTTTCGATACAGCAGATTGACCGCAGCTTCGGCACCAACCACTGCGATTTCTGCTGTAGGCCAGGCGAAGTTGTAGTCTCCACCCACATTCTTAGAGCCCATCACATCGAAAGCACCACCATAGGCTTTTCTTGTTATGACGGTAAGTTTGGGAACGGTGGCTTCGCAATAAGCATAGAGCAGTTTGGCTCCATGTCTGATGATGCCACCAAATTCCTGGGAAGTGCCGGGGAGATAGCCCGGCACATCTACGAAGGTGACCACCGGAATATTGAAGGCATCACAGAAGCGGACAAAGCGAGCGCCTTTTACCGAAGCGTTGATATCCAGACATCCTGCCAGTTCACTTGGTTGATTGCCTACTATGCCCACGGTCTCTCCGTTCAGTCGGGCAAAGCCTGTAATCAGGTTCTTGGCAAAGTAGGGAGATATTTCCAGAAACTCTCCGAAGTCGAAAATTCTCTCTATGACATCGTGCATGTCATAAGGCTTCTGTGGATCGGCGGGGACTATGCCATCGAGCGCCGCTTCGTCTTCGGGGCGAGCTTCTTCACCGACCTCCTGTCGGGGCGGCAGCTCGAGGTTGTTGAGAGGGATATAGGAGAGCAGTTCACGGGTGAGTAGAAAAGAATCTTCTTCGTCTTCGGCGAGGAGCTGAGCCACTCCCGATTTGGTGTTATGAACCACCGCACCGCCAAGTTCGTTGTGAGTAACCGATTCTCCGGTAACGGTCTTGACTATCTCCGGACCGGTGACGAACATGTAGCTCTTATCCCGGACCATAATCGTGAAGTCGGTGACCGCAGGGCTGTAGACCGCTCCTCCGGCGCATGCTCCGTAGATCACTGATATCTGTGGAATAACGCCCGAGACATTGACATTGCGATAGAAAATATCGGCATAGCCCGCCAGACTTTTTACCCCTTCTTGAATCCTGGCGCCACCACTTTCGTTGAGACCGATCACAGGGCAGCCGGCTTTCAACGCCAGATCCATGATTTTGCATACTTTTTTGGCAAAGACTTCACCAAGGGCGCCACCAACGAAAGTTACATCATGGGCAAATAGATAAACCGGTCTGCCGTCTATTTTTGCCTGACCGCAAACTACTCCGTCGCCATAGGCTTTCTTGTCTTCCATACCGAAATCTCGGCACTGATGCAAGGCATAACGATCGATCTCCATAAAGGATCCGGGATCTACTAAGGCATCTATTCTCTCTCTGGCGAGAAGATAGCCCTTCTGGTGCCGTTTGTCCGCTTGGTCGGCGCTTACCTCTGAGGCTTTCTTTCGTCTTTCCAGAATTGAATCAACCTTGCTCATTTGACTTCTCCCCTACCTCTTAAAGTTAGATCAGATGCGATAGAAAATAATGGACTATGGTCAGATAGATTGTCATGGTGGACACATCAAGAATGCTGGTAATGAAAGGACCGGATGCGTGAGCCGGATCAATTCCTAGTTTTTGAAATACCATCGGCATAGTGGTGCCGACCATGACACCGAAGGTCATGGTTATGACAAGCGATATCGCCACGACCAGACCGAGTTCCTGTCTCGATGAATGGACAAGAAGCGATATGAAATAAGTGAAGACACCACAGAATAGACCAAGCAGAACTCCGACCTTGAGCTCGTGCCAGATATTTCGCAAAATCAATTTTAGATTGAGCTGGGATCTATTGCTGGTGCCGCGAATGACGATACAGGTGCTCTGGGTGGCGACGCTGCCTGTTACACCACTTAAGAGGGGCATAAAAGAAGCTGCGGCCACAGTCTGTTGAATAACCGAGTCATAGTGGGTTATCACCGTGGCCGAACCGGTCTCGATGGCGAGGGTGGCAAGCAACCAGGGCAGTCTGGCGGTGAAAGCTTTGCTTACGTTGTAGGTTAGCGCTTCGGAGGGATCACCGGTGCTGATACCGGACGACTGATAAATGTCCTCGATAGCCTCTTCTTTCAATACGTCGATGACATCATCGGCAGTGATAATACCGCAGAGTTTGTCTTCTTCATCCACGACCGGCAGGGTCAAAAGGTCATACCGGCCCACTATTTCTGCTGCTTCTTCCTGGTCGGTATAGGTCTTTACTCTCTGGACATCTTCGTCCATAACCGATTCGACCTGGGCACGGGGCTCGACCATGAGCAGCTCTTTTACCGTGACCCGGCCGACGAGCTTTTCGTTTTCATCGACGACATAGATATCGTAGATATCCTCTTCTACGTCCTCATACATCTCCCGGAGCTTGACCAGGGCTTCACCCACGGTCATGCGCGCGAATAACGAAAGATAGTCGGTGGACATGATTCCGCCGGCTGTATCTTCTTTGAAGGTGAGCAGTTGTCGGAGGTCGGCTTTTGCTTCCACATCGCTCATCTGCTCGATGATCTCGGTGGCTTTCTCCGGCGGCAATTCTGATAGAACGTCGGCGGCATCATCCGGGGACATGCGGGCGATGATTGGAACAACACCGATATCGCCCAGGGAGGTCAAAAGTTCACACTGGTTCTCCGGCTCTAATTCAGCCAGGACGGCACTGGCGTTGTCCAGGTCGAGCAATCTGAAACAGGAGAGGCGATGCGGTGGGTCCATCTCGCGGAAATATTCGGCAAGATCGGCAGGGTGCTCGTCGTTCAAAAGCAAGCGAAGCTTCTGGCGCTCACCGGAATCGACAAGCGCAGTTAATTCTTCCAGAGCTACGGCCTGTTTCTCCGTCACGGCTGGGGCTCACCCTTAAGATTGCAGGAATCGCGAATTCCTATATAAGTTAGCAATTCTGAGCAAAAGAGATAAGGGTTAAAATCTAATTCTAATTCAAAAGTAACTGGGACAAAGTCAGTGCATCGTGTCGTCCAGATAGCCGACCAGCTTATTGGACCAGGATGGCTGTCTCAGTTTTCGGAATGCTTTGTGTTCGATTTGTCGGACTCTTTCACGGGTGATATTGAACAGTCGACCGACCTCTTCAAGAGTGCGCTGCCGTCCGTCTTCCAGACCATAGCGCAGATGCATGATGTCTCTTTCTCTCGGGGTGAGCTGGCTCAGCATCCTGCCTATATCTTGCCGCAGGAGCTGTTCTTCGGTCGTTGCATCCGGTCTGGAGGATTCGTTATCTTCTATAAGGTCTCCGAGGTAGGTCTCTTCATCGCGATTGAGCGGCATCTCCATAGAGACGGGTTCTCTGTCGGCGGTGAGAATTTCCTGGATTTTGGTAACAGAAAGCTTCATCGCATGGGCGAGTTCTTCTTCGGTGGGTTTGCGACCCAACTCCTGGGACAGTTTGGCACTGGTCTTTTTGAGCTTGTTAATCGACTCGACCATGTGCACCGGCACCCTGATGGTCCGGGATTTATCGGCTAGTCCACGGGAGATTGCCTGTCTTATCCACCAGGTCGCATAGGTGCTGAATTTGAATCCTTTAGTGTGATCGAATTTCTCTGCTGCTCGAATCAGCCCCAGGTTCCCTTCTTGAATAAGGTCCTGGAAGGGTAAACCTCTGTTTACATACTTCTTGGCTATCGAAATTACCAGACGCAGATTGGCCTGAATCAACTTTTGCTTGGCTTCGGCGTCGCCATCGGCGATGCGGCGAGCCAGTTCTATCTCTTCGTCGGGCTTGATCATCCGCACTCTGCCTATCTCTCTTAAATAGAGACGTACAGAATCCTCGGTAAAACCATCGCCTTTTTTCTTGCGAGTCTTCTTGCCTTCCAGCAGTTCATCGTTGTCATCCTGGTCCTGATCTTGATCCTGATCTACGTCGGACCATTCGTTTAAAGTTTCATCTGTGACGCGAGAACCCAAAGTCGTTCGCTCCCATATTTATGATGTAAAGATCTCTAAGACGTATTTACCCATTTCCTTACATCCTGTAGCGCCCCCACCAGGAATTAACTTTTGTAAATGAGGACTCTTGGTGCATCAGACAGATAACTACTGGGCAAACTCCTTTATAGAGACCCTGGTAGCTGATTTGATAGAGTTGCCGATTCAATGATTTAATTCTCTTGCAATGATCAAAGGAAATCTCAAACTAGTAAGTGTGCCGGGGCTTTTACAGTTGCTCGCCAACGAGCCCGACAGGAGCTACCGCATCACCCTCGAGTCGGATGGGCAGATAGCCCATCTATATGTTGTCGAGGGAGAGTTAATAGATAGCCGTTTCGGAATTCTAGAAGGTATCGACGCTCTTTCTGAAGTGCTCTCCTGGACCGAAGGCGAGTTCATGGTGGATAACCTCAAAGATGCTCATATGCATCGTGAGAAAGCACTGCTTCGTTGCAATCTAGAAGAACTGGGCAGTTTTCAGGACCAGTGCTCTTTTCTGAGGAGTGTCAACATCGGGCTTGCCTCCGAATTGATTCCCTCTTCTTCTTTCGGTCAGCCAGAATGGCAGGAGTCTCTTTATATCCAACCTCTGGGCAAGAACGACTACACCGTGCTTGGATGGATCACGGACGGTCGCACCATGCGCCAGGCCATGAGCGAACTCGAGATCGATTTGAGAACGGCGGTGGGTATTCTCTACCGCCTGGTGCTCACCGGTTCGGTTGAAGTGGTCAAAGCAGATGTCGGGAATCAATCAGCTATAGATATTGCTCCGCTCGTCGCCAGGCGCATAGAAAAGGTCGCCGCTCGCAAAGTCGGCGCGACTTCCGGTGCGACTATTGTTTCGATTAAGGATGATCGTCCTGATTCTAAACAACTGGTATCGAAAGAAGTGCCCCTGGCAGAAGAGGTGAAAGCGGTTATCGCTGCTAAGGATGCTAAAAATGATACTGAGAATGATACCAGTGAGTCTCTCACCGTACCTAATGCCAGAGTGAGCTTGCCTGGCAAGGATACCGATACCCAGGAGCTTCCCGCAGTGGGCAGCATTGTCCAGGAAGAGATCGTCAATGCTGTGATCGAATCACCGCTTTCGAATCTGATTGAAAAGGAAGTCGCAAAAGAAGCAGCGAAGGAAGAAAAGAAATCAGAGAAGAAGCGCCAGCAGAAAGGAAGTGTGAAAACAACCTTCACTAATCTGGAAGCGGAGCAATCTCCTTTCGATATGAAAAGAACCGATCCGCTGCCTCTGGTCTCGATAGATATCGAGCGTCTTTTAAATACCAGCTTTAAGTTGACCGGTAGAGGCGCCGAACATCTGGAAGAAGCCTCTGAAGACGACATGGTTGCCGAGGTACTTCAAGATGTAAAGCTTGGCAAGTCGTTGCTGCTTGTTCTGACCGACTCCAATCGCTCCGATGCTTCGATTATGGCAACCTATCGCTATTGTCTGGACAACGAGATGATCGAGCATCATGACCCTGTAGTGAGGCTAACCATCGAGCTTTTATTAGATAAACTCGACTTGATCAAATATCTCATGCAGCGCAGAAGGGTCACCGGCGAACAGCTCAAGGAGCTTTCTGTAATTGCAGAGCGTCAGGGCATTGAAATTATTAAGTTGTTGATAGGTTCCGGGGCGGTTTTACCAGCCGATCTTGACCGATTGAAACAAGAGCAGGAACGATTCGCCCCTAAGTAGATCCTGGCTCCCTTCCTCATGATATATTCTTTCTCTACTTGCTTCGAGGTGCCAATTGCCTCGAGGATGCCAAGAGGAAGTGAGAGGAAAATATGACCCGTAAGTACAATACCGTCGAAAAGCGTAAAAGAAAGAAAGCTAAAGTCGAGCGCAAAAGAGAGCGCGTCAAAGAGCTTATAGCCAAGGCTGCCAAGTCCAAGCCCGCCAAGAAAGAGACTCATCAGGAGACCGTCGAAGAAAGCCAGGGCTAGTATGACTCAAGCCGAAACTGCCAAGAGGCAAGCGAAGGAAAGTAATACCCGCAAAAGAATCATGTCTGGAATGCGTCCCACCGGGAGGCTGCACATCGGACATTATCTGGGGGTTCTCACCAACTGGGTGCAGTTCCAATCGGACTACGAGTCCTTCTTTTCTATTGTCGACTGGCATGCTCTTACCACCAAATACATGCAGACCGAGAACATCCAGCAGGATGTTTTCGAAGTTGCGCTTGATTGGCTTTCGGTGGGAATCGATCCTGAGGTGGCAACAATTTATGTACAGTCCGGAGTACCGGAGATTGCCGAACTGCATCTTTTGCTTTCCATGATCACCAAGCAGAACTGGGTTGAACGGGAGCCCACTCTCAAAGACATGATTCGGATGCTTGCCCAGGACGAAAAAGAAGCACAAGATCGCTGTACTTATGGCTTAATAGGCTACCCTGTTCTGATGTCGGCTGACATTCTCGCTTTCAAAGGCGAGCTTATTCCTGTGGGCAAAGACCAGGAGTCTCATCTGGAATTCGCCCGCGATCTGGCCCGAAGATTCAACAGCATCTACAAAGTAGATTATTTCCCCGAACCCAAACCGCGCTTCACAGAAACACCGCTTCTCAAAGGTGTAGACGGTCAGAAGATGGGCAAGTCTTACGGTAACGACATCAAAATAGCTGATACCGAAGAAGATACTAAGAAACAAGTCAAAAAGATGATCACCGACCGGACCAGAATAGCCAAAAGCGACCCCGGTCATACTGATTTATGCGAAGTGCCCTGGCCTTACTACAACATCTTCGCCAAAGCTAGTACCGAGCAGGTTAAAGACGAATGCGAGTCGGCTAAGATAGGCTGTGTCGACTGTAAAATGCGCCTGGCTGATCATATAAACGATTATTTCAGACCGGTTAGAGAACGTCGCCGAGAACTTGCTGAAGATCCAAGAAGAGTGATGGAGATTCTCGAAGCCGGTAACCTCAAAGCCAGAGAGACGGCGAAGCAGACGTTGTCTGATGTTAGAGAGATAATGGGTCTCACCAACTGGAAGAGGCAGTGACGGTCAAAGCGGCATACGAGTTTTTCTCAAGGTTGCAGAAATGGCTTGTAATCGCCTATTCAATCGCTGTTTTTTTGCCGATTACTTATCCCTGGGTGGTGCTTGCTTCAGGGTTGGTAGCCTGGGTATTGGTTTCGATTCTGGCTCGAATTCTGAGAAGTCGGGGAGAACTTGAAAAAGATGCGGTAGAGTATCCGATTCTCGATGCACCACTTACGGTGCCTTTGATTGTTTTTGCAGTCAGCGTTTTTATATCCGGATTCCTTCAGGTGGATCTTATAGAGGCAGTACGCTCGGTCTATACGCTGCGGGCGATGGTCGTATATTTCTGGGTGTATCACCTGATTAGAGGCAATCTTCCATTGCGTGCTCAGATATTGAGCGGACTGTTTGCCATGGGCACCATCGCCGGGGCATGGGGGATGATCGAACAACTGCTCGATATTCATCCATTCACGACCTATGCTTATCTTCAAGCCACCGGATTTACTCTCCACCCGATGGCTTATGCCGGGCAGATGCAGATAACAGCCATGGTGGCAGGAGCCTTTTTAGTCTCGGGGGCCTATCGAGAGCTGGTCAAACCGCTGGATAAATTGCCGGTTTTCGCCCTGATTACGCTCTTCAACTTTCTAGGGGTGCTCTTCGCCAGCGAAAGAAATGCCTGGCTGGGAGTGGCTGCGGCGGTGGTGGTTACTGCTGCTTTTGTTTCGGTGCGGATGCTCGGTTCGGTGATAGTCTGCCTGGCGCTTGCTTCGGTGCTCGCCTGGAACTATGTACCGGTGGTGCAGACTCGACTGGTTCAGGTGATTGAAAACCCCCTCAGTGATATAGGAGTCAGAGTTCGACTGGAAATTTGGAAGAATACGATTGAACTCTGGAAAACTCGACCGCTTTTCGGTTATGGGGTAAGAAACTTTCCTTCTCAAAATTTCGACATTGCCGAGGTGCCCGGCCAGGGAGACTTGAAACATGCTCACAGCAATTATTTGCATGTGCTGGCTACGCTGGGCATCAGCGGCTTTCTTACTTACACTTTTCTTTCTATGGTCGCCCTGGCTCATTCTTTGAGAAACTGGTACTACGGCCTTGAACATCGCAAACTTATCGATGCCGGTATAGGCCTTGCCGTTTTCGGTAGCTTGATATCGCTTATGGTGGCTGGACTATTCGAGTTCAATTTCGGAACAGGAAATGTCCGGCTCATGCAGTGGTTCGTACTTGCCTTGATGATCTCAAACGTGGAGCTCCGTCCAGGAGCGGGAGCGAAATCTCCAGGCGGTGAGAAAGCCCATGATCACGACCGAGAGAGTCATGGCCCACCAGGCGCCGGTGGGACCGAGCTCGAGGTGCAAAGCTAAAAAGTACGCCAGGGGCAAGCGAATAACCCAGTTGGTCATGAATGTGATCCACATCGGAGTTTTGGTGTCACCGGCGCCTTGAAAGGCCCCGCCGAGAATCATTCCCAGGGCAAGGAATGGCTCTGATAGAGAGTTCACTCGAAGATAACTGATCACATAGGCGATGGTGGTAGGGTCTTTGCTGAAAGCATTGGCGATAAAAGTGGCGGAGAGGAAAAGCACTGCGGCCATAACGGTAAGCAGCCCGATGCCGATCCATGCTACCTGCCAGCCTGCTTTGTAGGCGCGCTCTATCTCTCGGGCGCCCAGGTTCTGACCGACTATAGATGATACTGCCATGGATAGCGCCATTACCGGCATGAACATGAGCCCTTCCACCCGCATGCCTATGGTCCAGGAGGCAAGAGATTCGGTAGGCATCGGGCATCTTGCCAGGATGAAGAAGAGAACAAAGGTGCTGGTCGCCCAGGCCATTCTTTGCAATGCCGATGGAATACCAATTTTGACTATCCGCCGGATCATCTCCGGTATTACCTGGTTGACCATCTTCAGGGACGGAGCCAGTTCCGAACGGCTGAGCTTATAGAGAGCCAGGGTTGCTGCGATGGTGGATGCAGTGAGAGCCGAGTAAGCTATGCCCCGGATCCCAAGACCGGCTATGGGCCAGTTGTTCATCACCAGAAGGATGTCTCCGAGTATGCTCAAGGACGTAAAGGTCGATACGATGGCAAGGGGCGTCTTGGCATCGCCTATGGCGCGAAAAGCCGCGTTGGTGATGCATACCACCGAAAATGGGACCATGTAGAGACTGAAGATGCCAAGGTATATCGTGCAAAGTCCGGTCACTTCGGGCGATTTTGTAAACGGTGCCAGAGCGAAATGGGCTCCCAGAGAAGATGCCAGAGCCAGACCGGCTCCCATCATCACCGCCATGATCAAGGACTGGGCTGTATATTTGAATGCTTTTTCCCGGTCGCCTTCGCCCCAGTGTCTTGCTACCAGGGCGGTGGTTCCGGTTCCGGTTGCCATGATGAAGAGCAGGAACATGAATATGATCTGCTCAGAGAGACCTACGGCTGCCTGGGATATGGAGCCCAGTTTGCCGGCCACATAAAGATCGGTCATTCCCACAAGAGAATTAGCGACAGTGGTGAGCAAAAGGGGCCAGGACATGATCCAGATTGCCCGCCAGAGGCTGCCGGTTACCAGCGGAGCCACGTTCGAATTCGTATTGATACTCGAATCCGGCATGTCGTCTTTGGCTGTCTCAGTACTTTCCATGCCGGTTTGAATTAAAGACTCCAGAACTTTCGACTACTCGAATCCTTTAGTTTATCCCGTTTCTGTTAAGGATTCGCTCATGATAATAATCTTCTATTCACCGACAAGATATACTGAGGACTTGTTTTTGTTGTTTATTGAAGGATGCGCAAGCAAGCTCAGGGGGCGATATGTCTAAGCTTCACTCTAGAATGTATGGCTGGAAATACGTATGGAACACTTTTGCCGAAGAGCATCAAGGAGAGGTGGATGATCCGAATCCGGATTCCTCCCATGAGCCGATGAGCATCCATGTTCCATTGCCGGAGACTCCCTGGATTCTGAGTTATACAATGAGCCCCGGCGGCAAGACCAAGTCGGACCACACCCAGGTCGATGTCTCTTACACTCCTCTTGATCAAGCGTTCAAGTTCGCCATCCATCCTGAGCAGTTCCACCATGGTCTTTCCAAGCTTCTTGGAATGCAGGATATCGTCGTCGGTCACGATGATTTCGACAAAGCTTTCATAATCAAAGGCTCGGATGAAAACATAGTCAAGAATCTATTTGAAGATGCGGCTCTCAGAAGGCTTTTGTTAGATGAGCCCAGCGTTCAGCTATGGGCTCATTGCGAGAACACCGACTCCAGCCCTTCTTCCCGGGCGTTGCGTCCTGATTGCAACACACTCTCTTTGAGACTGAAGGGTGCAGTGGATGATTTCGAGCGGCTCAAAACCATTCAGAAGCTGATGCATCGCATTCTGGCCAGTCTCTGCCGTGTTGAAGTGGCTGCTGCCAACTGAAGCAGAGAAGCAGAGAAGCAGCGCTTAATTAGTCACTGCCTTTGGTGCATCTTGCACCAAAATGTGCACGTCTCTTGGATGATCGGCACGCATGAACTCCAGGCGTTCTATCAGGTCCTTTCCTTTGATGGCGAGCGCATGCTTATAGGGTTTCTCTTCTGAAAAATCCGTGGCTTTGAGAACCTGGCCCTTCACCTTTTTGCCCTCGGCAGAATAGCGTACGGCCACGGTGATGATTTTGCCCTGCTTGCTGTCGATTTTAATTGTGTTGTCTGTAATCGATGAGACTTCCAGGGGATCTTCCGGCGAGATGATTTCGAAACTCTCGGTCTTACCTGGATAGAGTGAGACGGCTCGATCATCGGCGTCTACATAGAATAGAAAGATAAAAGACTTTTCCCGGGGAGTCACCGAAACAGAAAAGGGATCGCCTTTTTTAATCGGCTTTTTCTTGAGCTTGAATCTGGTGGCAATCGGCTTCGCCGGCGCTTGCCTGGCTTTTGCTGCCGGAGCCGCATGGGCAGGCAAATCTATAAATACGGAGAGCGCGAATAACAGAGTTAGAGCGGTTAGTTTCTTTGTCATTTCAGGGTGACCGGGGCTTCCAAAAATTTAGGAGGACTTCAAGAGTTCTTTTAGATCAATGATCAAGGGGGACCCGGTTCAACTTCGCTCCGCAGCGGTTGCAGAAGCTGGAGTTATCCTGGTGCTCCTTGGCTCCACAGTTATTGCAACTCAAGATCTCCTTTTTCTTCTGGCTTGCTTTGTGCATCTCGACCGATACAATTCCTGTGGGGACAGCGATTATACCGTATCCAAGAATCATCACAGTACAGGCCAGAATCTGTCCAAGCACGGTCTGGGGGGCGATATCTCCGTAGCCGACAGTGGTCAGAGTCACCACTGCCCAGTAGATGCTTCTGGGGATGCTGGTGAAGCCGCTCTCGTTTGGTTCGATCAGATACATCATCGCTCCGACAATGGTCACCACCGACATCACCGAAAAGAGAAAGACGCTTATCTTCGGTGTGCTCGATTTGAGGGCCATGATCATCGTATCGGCTTCTTGCAGAAAGCGACCCAGTTTGAATATTCTGAAGAGCCTCAATAGCCTCAGAATTCTCACAATCATCATATATTGGGCGCCGGACAGGAATATAGCCAGATAGGTAGGCAGGATAGAGAGAAGGTCTATCATTCCAAAAAAGCTTGTGGCGTATTTCATCCGGTTGGTCGAGCAGTAGAGGCGAAGAATATATTCGGTGGTGAAAGCGATGGTAAAAAACCATTCTAGAGTTCTGAAAGTCTCGAAATACTGCAGGTTGAGGGCTCTGACGCTATCGAGCATCACCACCACCACGCTGCCGAGGATCATTATCAGAAGCACCACATCGAAGGCTTTTCCCCCGGCTGTATCGGCTTCGAAGATTATTTCGTAGAGGTGCTCTTTTATGGTCCTGGTTTGAGCCTGGGACTGGACCAGGGCACTAAGCTCGCCGTCCTTCTCGCCGGTTTCCACCTGGGTAGAATCCGGCTCAGGCTCCGGCTTGAAATCGATCTTCGATTGTTCCTGGGGGTCGCTCATTTTTGCAGCTATTCTATGACTATCATGCTTAGATATACCCCTTTATATAAATAGCCGGGAGTTTCTTCAGATTATCTGCTTAAATCGGCAGTATCGGATGCTAGCATGTTTCTATGGCGAAAAAGAGGTCGGGTGTTTTGGTCAGGTTGATTATTCTGGTTCTAGTGCTTCTGGCGGCTCTATCGAGTTCGAATTCTTCTACGGTGCTGGCAAAAAGTGAAAGCTTCCCGAAACGCTGGTCTCTATCTCTTGAGCCGCCGATAATGACTGAGTATGGACTTGGTCCAAACGGAGCGATAGTTGATAAAGCCAGAATCGAGTGTACTCTGACGAAAAACGCTGATGCCATATCCGGTACCGGTGGCTATGTTCATAGCGATTGCGGTCTATATCGAGGGGGTAAGGTCAAAGGCGTTTTGTCAAAGAATAAACTCAAGTTGGAGATGAGAGGCGACCTCGAATTAGATCTCACCGGTACAGCCACTTCTGATGGTGGCTATGAAGGCGAAGCCAGAGTCTTGGATAATGGCGTTAACTCTAAGAGGAAGTTTCGACTGACTCCAGTGCGATCCAAAAAAAAGGAACAAGAGCGGATCAACTGATAGCGGCTACTATTTTTTGAGTGAAGCAGACCAGCTCTTTCTGAAGGTCTTTGGGATCGCTCTTTTCAATGATATCGAGTATTTTGCTTCCTACAATTACACCGTCTGCGCCGCAGGCGATCATCATTTTCGCTTGCTCAGGGCTTGAGATACCGAAGCCGACCAGAGCAGGAAGTTCGGTTCTCTCTTTAATTGTATTGAGCACTTCCTCCAGTTTATTCGAATAGGTCTCTTGCATGCCTGTGGTGCCGGCTCTTGATACTAGATAGAGAAAGCCCCGGGCGTATTTCAAGATTTCGTCGATTCGATGCGGTGGTGTCAGGGGCGAAATCAACATCACCGAATCTAACTCCAGGCTTTTTATATATCCGTATATCTCATCCATCTCTTCGAGCGGCAGATCCACAAAGGTGACTGCGTCTACTCCAGCTTCTTTGAAGCTCGTCAGAAAGGACTCCACCCCTTTTGATAGAGCCAGGTTGAAATAGGTGAGCAGATTTATCGGAGTATCAGGACATGCTGAGCGAACCTCTTTGATTATTTCGATAGCATCGGCAATAGAGAAGCCTGATTCGAGCACTGAATGTGATGCTTTTTGTATCAGCGGTCCGTCCGCCATCGGATCTGAAAAAGGCAATCCCAGCTCGAGGGCTGTGGCTCCACCTTCTACGAGGGCTTTTAAAACAGCGATGCTGCTTTTCTTATCGGGATAACCCAGCAAATTGAAAGGGATGAAAGCTTTCTTTCCCTCTTGATTCAATTTCAAAAAAGCTTCAGCCAATCTGCTTTTGTTTTTTACGGTCTTCATCATCTTCTTCCCCTGTTTAAGCAGTGTAGGCTTTTACACTATCCATGTCTTTGTCGCCGCGGCCCGATAAATTGACTACGATTTCGCTGCCGGCAAGCTCATGAGCCGCCAGTCTTCTGGCGCAGGCAAGAGCGTGGGAGCTTTCGAGTGCCGGGATTATTCCTTCGGCTCTTGTTGTGGCAAGATAGGCTTCGACAGCTTCTTGATCGGTGGCGGAGTCATAGCGAACCCGGCCGATGGCATTGAGATAAGCGTGTTCCGGACCGACCGAAGGATAGTCGAGACCGGCGGCGATACTATGGGTCTCGAGAATCTGACCGTCCTCGTTCTGCATGACCATGCTTTTCATGCCATGGAGGACGCCGGCCTTGCCTTCTGCAATAACCGCTCCGGAAAATCCGCTACCCAGTCCTTTGCCGGCGGGCTCTACCCCTATCAGTTGAACCGACTGCTCATCTATGAAGCGGCTGAAAGCACCGATGGCGTTCGAACCTCCACCGACACAGGCGATAACGGCATCGGGCAGTCTGTTTTTTCTGGTTGTGAATTGCTCGGCTATCTCTTCGCCGATGACCTTTTGCAGGGCTTTGACAATAGTCGGAAAAGGATGCGGACCGGCAGCGGTGCCCAGTAAATAGTGGGTGTTGTCGAGGTTGCCGATCCAGTCTCTGAGGGCGTCATTGATGGCATCTTTCAAGGTGGCGCCTCCGGTCTCTACCGGACAGACCTCTGCCCCCATCATTTTCATACGCGCCACATTCTGTGCCTGGCGCTCTATATCTAAAGCTCCCATATAGACTCTGACCGGCATCGAAAACAGGGCACCGGCCATGGCTGTGGCGACGCCATGTTGACCGGCACCGGTTTCGGCTATCAGCCTGGTCTTACCCATGGAGCGGGCGATTAGAGCCTGACCGACAGCATTATTGGTTTTGTGAGCGCCTCCATGAAGCAGGTCTTCGCGTTTGAGATAGATGTTGGCGCCCCAGTTCTTTGAGAGATTGCGGGCGAAGTAGAGAGGAGTCGGTCTACCGGCATAGTCGGCAAGTAATTCTTTTAATTCGGCTTGCAGCAAAGGGTCTTTCTCGAAGGCGATGAAGGCTTTCTCCAGCTCTTCCAGAGCCGGAATAAGAGTCTCTGGAGCATAGACTCCACCGTATGCACCGAATTTAGTGCTGGTTAACATAGGTTTTCTCCTCGCCTTTAGAAATGGATTGAAACAGATGGAGCAACTCAATTAACTTGGCTCTATCTTTGATACCGGGTTTTGATTCTACTTTCGAGCACAGGTCTATTGCCCAGGGAGAGAATTTGTTCAGCAGATATAAGATCGAATCTGCATCGAGACCCCCTGCCACCATTAACCTTTTGTCGGATTGCTCGGCTTCAGAAAGAATGACCTCAAGCTCTTTTCTGGCGGTGACCTTATCAACGGCCATCTTCTGTTTGGGCAGATCCAGTAGAATTGTGGAACAGCTGCGATATCTGGCAAGCGCTTTTTTGCCTTCTCCAGTTCCGTAAACTATCGCCTTGATCACCGGTCTGTCGATGCGGGCAATGTAGTTTTCATCCTCTTCTCCATGCAGTTGTACATAGTCGAGATCCAGGGCTTCTGCGATGCTCAGGACTTCTTCGAGTGGTTGGTCTTTAAAAACCCCGGCAATTTTGACGCTACCTTTCTGTTTGATTATTTCAATTATCGACGCAGCGTTTTGCGGTTCTATAAATCGAGGAGACTGACGAGTGAAGATGAAGCCGAGCAGGTCGCAGCCCTGTTCCTGGGCCAGGGCGGCGTCCTCGAGCCGCGTGATACCACAGATTTTAATTTGAACATTTTTATGAGCCATGATCAGGCTGTCTCCTTTAAGCAAAATTCTTGCAGCAGAGCTTCCGGATTCTTGCTGTTCATAAGCGAGGAACCGATAAGAAATGCATCGGCAGCTCTGCCGAAGTCGCCCATCTGCTCGCGACTTTCATAGCCGCTGGCGCTTATGATAACGGTCTCGGCTCTTATATCGGGTGGAATCAGAGCGGTCAGTCTGCCGGTGGTGGCAAGGTCTATGTCCATGGTATCGAGATTGCGATTGTTTATTAGAATGACATCCGGGCAAAGCGAAAGGGCTTTGGTCAAATCGGCTTCGTCACTCACTTCAAATACCGCTTCTATGCCCAGGCTGGTAGCCAGTTGATAGAGTGCGGCCAGCTTCTCTATGCGCAGGATCTTCACAATCAGAAGGGCGGCATCGGCACCGGCTTTGAAGCCTTCGAGCATTTGAATCTCGTCGGTGATGAAATCCTTTTGCAATACAGGCATATCGCCTGCTGCTTGTTTTACCTGCCTTAGCAAGTCGTAGCCGCCCCCGAAGTAGTTTTTGTCCGTCAGAACCGAAATAGCCACTGCATTTTCTTTGTAGGCTTTAATATGCTCGGCTATATGATCTCTGTTAAGTATCTGTCCGCGACTGGGCGATGCCGGCTTGATCTCGCCAATGACATTGAATCTGTCGCGACGGGCAGCAATGCTTGTTTTGAAGTCGAGCTTCTTGGCTTTCAATGAGGCGATTTCGCTCTCTTTAGAACGGACAATCTCATGGAGAATATTCATGCGGCGATCTCCTTTGTAAGATCTTTTGTTCGGATATATTTTTCTCTTACCGCTCCGGACTTCAACAGGGTCTCGACTTTCTCCATGCCTTCTTCTAGCGATCCGGCCGCTGCCGTTGCCAGAAGTGCAGCGGCTCCGTTCAAAACAAGCGAGGCATAGACCAGGGACCGACTGTCTTTTCCTTCGATGATATCCAGAAAGATGGAGCGGTTGTCTCTTTTCTCTTCAGCCAGTGAACCGGAGATTCTGAGGGTTTTCAGACTATATCTAGAGGGCGTTTCGGCGCCATTGATTTCAATAACCGTATTGGATGATAGCGGGTCCAGTTCATCGAGACCTTGTTCAGAACGGACAAGCAAAGCCTTCTTAAGTCCAGGGTCTTCGATACAGAAAGTGGCGAGATGATTCAACATCGCTTCGTTACTGATTCCAAGAAGGCGATACTCCGGTTTGAGAGGATTGAGCAGCGGTCCCAGAAAGTTGAGGATGGTCGGTCTGCCCAGCTTTTTTCTCAGAGGGGCGAGTTCTTTCAGTTGGGGATAGAATCGCGAAGCATCTAGAAATGCCAGATTCTCTTTTTCAAGAGAGTGTTCAATAGCGCCTCTTTCAGCCACGGGGCATATCGAGATCGAATCTAAGAAGTCTAGAGAACCCGATTGACCTGTGGCCGATCGATTGCCGAATTTAATTACTCTTTTGCCTGCGGCTGCTACAACAAATGCCACCGCCGACGATGTATTGAATTTGTTTTGACCGCTTCCACCGGTTCCGCAACAGTCGAGGGCATCTCTGCCAAGGTCGCTCAAATCGATTTTTATCGACGACCGCAGCTCTTCGAGTATTCCCTTGAGAGCGTTCAGGTCTGTGTTGTCCGGGGCGGCGAGCAGTGTCGCTCTATCTAGAATTAATGGCATAGCTCTGAAAAATTCCTCATAATTTGCGAACCGCATTCGGTACCGATGGACTCAGGGTGAAATTGAAGTCCGAAGAGCGGATAGTTTTGATGCTCAAGCGCCATAATCGTCTGGGTGCCCGGCTCTATAGCGGTTATGGTTAAGTCTGTGGGGAAGTCCGATTGAGATACGACTAGAGAGTGGTAGCGCATCGCATCGAAGAATTGTGGAATACCTTTAAAAAGGCTTGACCTTGCCACGGTTTTGAGGCGACTAACCTTGCCGTGAACGATTTCGGAGGCTTTTTCAATCTTCCCTCCGAGCATATGCGCTATTCCCTGGTGACCGAGACAGATGCCCAGAATCGGACAGCCCAGCTCTTCTCTTCTTTCGATTATCTCCCGGCAGACACCAAAGTCACCTGGTCTTGCCGGATGCCCCGGACCCGGAGAGATAATGATTCCGTTAGGAGATTTTGCTTTGATCTGGTCGAAGCTGATAGCGTCATTGAAATAGGTTTCGGTAGCTCTGTCGTTTACGCTCTTTACCTGTTGGACGATGTTATAGGTGAAAGAGTCATAGTTGTCGATTATAAGAATGGTCATGGTGCTTTTTTCCTTGATAAGCGTGTTCAGTGAAGCCCGGGTGATTAGTTTCATCCTGGCTTCGCCATGACCGATTGATATGATCGAGAATTGAAGCGGCTTTGTTGCGAGTCTCTTCGTACTCGCATTCCGGAATCGAATCGTAGACAATGCC
Organism: Candidatus Obscuribacterales bacterium; assembly: GCA_020634035.1. Classification (GTDB taxonomy): domain Bacteria; phylum Cyanobacteriota; class Vampirovibrionia; order Obscuribacterales; family Obscuribacteraceae; genus RI-106. The sequence goes on from JACKCM010000002.1 coordinate 371,121, forward strand.
GGCACCGGCCTGGATATGGGCGATGCCGTCTTTTATGGTTGCCGACCTTATGGCGATGGCAAGGTCGATGTCTCCGCCAATTTCAATAATGCCTACTGCTCCCGAGTAGATACCTCTTTGCTCCGGCTCGAGCTCGGCGAGCAAAGTGAGGGCGCGGCGTTTGGGGGCACCAGAGACAGTGCCCCGGGGAAAACAGGATCCTACCGCTTTGAGAGGAGAGATAGAAGAATCGAGTTTGCCTTTCAAATCTGTCGAAAGGTGCATGACACTGGGATATTTCAAGACTTGCTTGAGGTTCTCCACTTCGATAGTGCCTTGAGTACAGACCCGGCCAAGATCGTTGCGACCTAAATCAACCAGCATCATATGCTCGGCGTTTTCTTTCTCGTTGCTCAATAGTTCGCTTCTGAGAGCAAGGTCTTCGGCTTCGTCCCGTCCCCGGTGCCGGGTACCGGCCAGGGCTCTGAAGGATACTCTATCGCCTTCGATAGAGATCATGCTCTCGGGGGAGAGTCCCAGATACTGGAAATCATCGAGATCCAGATAGTAAGCGTAGGGTGCATCAGCACTCTTTCTTATTCTCTCGAAAAGCGTGAGCGCCGACTCTTCAAGTGAGCAAGAGAATCTCTGGGCCAGCACTATCTGAAATGCTTCGCCTTCGTTGATATATTCTTTTGCCCTTTCAACTTTGCCGATGTATTCTTCTTTTGTCATAGAAGGCTCTATCGCCGCAGTCGATTCTTTCGGTGCGGTTGAATCCAGCGGTTTTGAACAGGGTGCCTTTGCAATCAGGCTTTTACATTCTTCTATGTCGATATCCGAAATCAGATAGAGCTTCCTGTTCTTACGGTCTTCTACGGTGAAGGCTCCCGGGACTATCAATGCGGCATCGGGGACTTCTATGAAGCGCTCTTGCTGTCTTGGTATAGCCAGAGTAGATTGAGAGGCGGTCAGACCAAAGCCCAGATAACCTAAGAAACCAGACTTAAAAGGAATATCTGCATAGGGCGTAAGGTCAGTGCAGTCTGTGCTCTCTGTAAGACTGGCAAGCGCCGAGGCAAGGTAGTCGAAGGGGCAAGCTATCTGTCCGGAATCTAGAGAGTCTGGCTGGAGAACGATTCTGTCCGATGCTCTGAACACGGTTATTGTATAGTCGGCGTCGGCTGAACGGCGTTCGAAAACAGCAATCGGTCTACTTTCTATTTTGTGATTCGGTTCCAGTTCTAGAGCCAGTGCCTGGCAATGCAGCTTCCTGGCTTTAAATTGGATGGTTTCCCCGTTCATAACTTTGTCTGTCCTCAATTTCTAAAAAGCAATGCAAAAAAATACGGGCTGGTGACTTTTGTCTTAACCTTGCCCGTCTTTTCAGTTAGATTGAATTCTCTTACTTATCGCTTGATTTGAAATTCAGCGCCAATAGGAGAGGGGCTCGGCTTTTTCGAACCAGCTCCACCAGAATTGATTTTGGCTTTGTCTTAATTTCATCGTTTTGTTCTACGTATGAAGGACAGAATTTCGGACACGATCAAAATGCTAACACGCAAGCAGGAAAATGCAAGACTGAATCTTCTCAAGTTAAGTAACTTTTCGAAGCCGTAGCAGGAAATTGCGCCTATTCGAATTTGATTCCGGCAGCTTTGGCTTTTTTCACCAGGGCGTTTATCTCTGGCATTATGCCTTTGACGTCGGGCAGCCCGTCGGCATTCAACTGACCGCGCATGAGAGCGGTGTATTCTGCCAGTTCGGATTTGGTGATGCCCATGGAGAGCTGGTCTACCATTTCTTTCTCTGCCGGGGTCAGACCTTTCTCTTCGACGAAGCGCTGTCTTTCAAAGTCTCTTGTGGTGGTTTGGCTCAGCTCGGCTGCTTCAGCTTCGGCTTCAGCTTCCGATTTGCCTTCGCGCATACGAGCGTTTTCGGCCTCGTACTCCTGTTCGAAAAATTCCGGTCCTTGAATAATTTCGTTCAGGGTCTGCATATGACCGGGTTTTCCGGTGGACGGATAATCTATTAAAACCAACTTTCCGGTTCTCTGGCTGATACCGAACTGTTTATTGGGATTGTTGCCGGGCTCTTCGAAGACCAGGTTTTTGCCTTCCAGTCCCCGGAAGTAGCCGTCTAACAGATGCGGTTCGTAGCGATCGCGCACTTCGACCAGCTCTTGAAGGTAGACATAGGCGGTGCCTGAACTTGAGCCCATCTCTACTTCATGGACTTTACCCAGTATTTTTGCGTCGCCGGGACGTTTGCCCCAGCTATTCTCCCAGCCGCCTTCCGGTACTATCGCTTTGAGTGCGGCCCCATCGGGTAGGGCTTTGCTCGGCTGTACTTCCATAACGATGAGGGCATCGTTGCCGTGAAAGACTCTATCGGGATCTACACGAAGGTCTCTGAGGCTCTTGCTCGATTCCACAAAGTCGGCAATATCATGAAGAGAATGGCTCCGGAGAACATCTACGGCGGATTCTCCTCTGGGGGCTACTGCTTCAGTGCGTCTCTCGCGGCTTTCTTTGAGATCCGGACGCTCCGGTAGTTTCAGAGAACCTTCAAGATCACTGAATCTTCCTGATGATGAACTTCTACCATCCAGATCCAGAGCTTCCATATGCATTGTCGTTGCCGGCTTAACTGCTTTCGCCCCTTTTGATCTGGCCGGCGCCTCGAATTCGAAGGCTCTCAGCCCGCCGGGTGAGCCGGCCATGGCGAATGCCGGTTGAGGTCCGGCCAGGTCGCTGACCAGAATATCGAGACCGCGGGATGCTTCGGCGGCTTTTTCCTGGATGAAGAATTTGCTTCTTTCGATTTTCTCTCCGGCGCTGGATTTTAACGAAGCAAGACGCTCCGCCAGGGGTTTGCTCGAACCTTCCGGCGGTACCAGGGCATTTTTGCTGGTCGGAGCTTGATGGGCGGCAGCCAGGCTGGCACCAACAAAGGACATGGCATAAGCACTTTCGGTCGATGTGTTGAGATCGGCGAATTTGCCCTCGAACAACAGAGAGTTCGACTGGGCGCTTACCAGACCGGCAGGAGCACCGGCTAAGGTTGTGGCTGTAATCGGGTTCTCGAAGAATTTAGTTAGATTTGGTGCGGTCTCTCCGATCAGACCTCTGGCACCAGTTCTGATACCGATGCCTGCAGCACTCAGGGTGCCGAAGGTGGCTGCACCGGAGACACCTTGCTTGAATCTATCTACTCCTAGATCGAGGAGGTTGTCGTGGTTGCCGACGGAGGGATGCAGAGCCGCTTCATAGATAAAACCGGATAGAGCGGCTTCTTTCACCGCTGCGGTTTTCCAGAAAACTCCGCTGCCGACGGCTGCTTCGGTTTTGAGGATATTCCTCGCCCCTTTGCGAGCCAGCATAAATGGCAGGATCATGCCCACCGCAGCCGCTACCTGGTGGGTATGCCATTTGGTCGAGTAAGTGTCTGTGATCTCATCGGGAGAGCGCAGAAACTTGGTCGATTCGCTCAGGTCGGTGCCAAGTGCCGAGTCAGCCACCTGTGCGACCGCGGTGAGCGGACTCTGGAATGCACTATAGGCTGCGGTGTGGAGGGCGTCACCTAGTAATGAGGCTGTTGTTTCGGACTGCGATCCTTTATTTGTTTCCGTATCATCCTGATGTTTGATACGTACTACGTTGCCATCGTAACTGTCTAGAAAGTTGCCCATGATTTAAAAAAAACCGACCGTCTTGAATAAGAGGTGCATTCTTGGAAAGGATGTAAGCGAATTGCGATGCTCTTATATTGCCCCAGTCGGACACACTTGTCATTGGGGAAATTACGCAGTCGGTTTCTGTCCGGTTATTCCAGACTAAAAGATTCTTTCGAGAAGGGCTTTTCGCTTCCCTGAATGACACCTTTCTCCACACCTTTTATGGTGCCGTAGATGCAACCGCCAACCAGTCCATAAGGCACTGCCAGTAGACCTGCCATGCATTTGGAGTAGATATCGGCTTCATCGGAGAAGGAAAAATTCTGGCTTATAGAATCGTGCATGTCGAAGGTCATGCGTTTTACGCTCTTGCCTATATTCACCGGAACGCCGACTGTTACGCCGGCCAGGGCTCCGCCCACTGCCTTTGGCAAAGCAGTAAGACGGTCTTTCTTGCCGTCTGCCTGGGCGGGAGCCGCCCAGGCAAATAGCAGAACTATAGATAAGCTCCAGACCAGATTTCTTTTTTCAGTGGATTTCTTCTTCATTTTAGAAATTAAAATCGCCAGAATCTAGTTGTGTTCCCAGCCGCGACCGGGACCACCGGCTTTGCCCGGGGGATTGTAGTGATGATTTTTCATCCACCGGCCCTTGCCTTTGCCCTTACCCTTACCGTTGTACTGCCAACCCTGACCGGGCCCACCGGCTGCACCGGGAGGATTATAGTTCCAGTTCTTGCCGGCACCAGGACCGCCCGCCGGTCCGGGCGGATTGCCGTAACCGTGCTTGTAGCCGCTGTAGTTGTTTCCGTCTTTTCTCTGGCGGGAGATCTCGTTATTGAGCTTGCTCAATTCGTTGGCTAATTTAGAACGCTCCTTCGAAGTCAACTTTCCGTTGCTGGCTCTCAACTTTGCTTCCAGCTCGGCGATACGGGCTGCCTTTTTGTTCAGGCGCTCGGCTTCTTTGGCGGATAAGGTACCGTCTGCGATTCCGGCATTTATCCTGGCCTGTTGCTTAGCCTGGGTGGCATTGATGTTCTGGGCATATGCCGGTGCCGTTGCCATTAGACCTGCAATGGTCAGCGCCAGGTAAAGTCGTTTCATTTGTTCAGTTTCCTCAGGGAATGATTTTCTGCCATTGATGACGCCATGCAAGATGGAATGTTCTGGCAGAAATATTAGTTGTGGTTAATTTCAGGATGCCAGTGCCGCTCTCACTTTTGCACCGAAGTGGTCTGTGAGGCGTTTCAGAGTGGGCGAGATATCTTCGCTGGAAATTACTGCGTCAATCAGGAAAAGTCCTTTGGAATCCCGGGCAATATCAAGGGCTTTTTTGAATTCCTCTCGGGTGGTCGCCTGGATACCATCGCCGCCTACTGCTTTGGCAAGACCGGCATAATCCCAGCGCGCCAGATCATAGTAGTCTCTTTGCTGATCGATGAACTTGAGCATGGCGTAGCTGGCATTATTGAAGACGATAATGATCGGATTGATGCCCAGTTTTACGGCTGTGGACATCTCCATGCCGGTCATCTGGAAGCCGCCGTCTCCAACGAGAATTATTGGTCTTCTATCGGGATCTGCCAGATAGGCTCCGATACCGGCGGGTACTCCGAAGCCCATACTCGAGTAATAGCCTGGAGCGATGAAGATATCGGTTCTCAGGCTGAGACCGGCGTAGAGGCAGTCACCGACATCGGAGACCACCGAATAATGACTGTTGAGCAAGCCGTTCAGGTCTTCGATCATGGCTGCCACGCTCAGTTGCTTGGCATCAGGTGAGATCACCAGCGCTTCTTCTTCTATAGAGGGGATCTCGAAACGCATGGTCGGTTTAACCTTGGCAGTACATTTCTGAATCAAGGTCTCGACCACTGATTTGAGATCGACTCCATGATAGCTGTGGTGACCGATTACCACTTCTCTGGCGGTGGCCTGAATGAGGTTTTCGATGGGCAGTTTGGCTGTATAGCCGGCGGTCTCCATCTCGGTCAGGACTGTTCCGATAGAGATGATGCAGTCGGAAGATTCCACATACTCTTTGACTTTAGGGTTGCCGAACTGACCGAAGTAGTTGCCGATGAAATTGGGATGACTTTCAGGAAAAGAAGCTTTGCCCAGAATTGAAGTGACCACAGGCAGATTGAGGGCTTGAACAAATGCCACCAGTTTGTCCTGGAGTTTGAAGCGGCGCACTTCGGCACCGGCAAAAAGAACAGGTTTGCTGGCGCTTTTCAGGCGCTCGATTATCTCGTTGACCGCTTCTTCCGTTGCCGGAGTTTCGCTCTCCATCGAGCAAGGAGCGGCAGGTTCTTCTACGGGGATATCGTAGTTGACCATGTCCCTTGGAATTTCGAGATAGCCAGGTCTTGATTCTTTGATGGTGGTGCTGAAAACCCGGTCTATTTCAGCCTGGGCGGTGACCGGATTGTCTAGAAGAGCCTGGGATTCGGTCACCTCTTTGAAGACGTTGAACTGGGTATCGAAAGTTTTGACACAATGATGTAGATGGGGTTTCTGGCTGCGGTAGCGGGTTTCGGGAGAGCCGCTGATTACAAGAACGGGAGATTCTTCGGCGTAGGCGAGGCCCACCGGATTGATCATATTCAGACCGCCGGCTCCGTAGGTGACCAGAGCGATGCCCAGTCCTCTCAAGCGGGCATAGGCATCGGCGGCATAGCCCACCGAAGGCTCATGGGTCATAACCACTGTTTTGAGATTGGTTTTTTGCTGGGCCGCATAGATAGGTAGAACGAAGTCTCCGGGAATTCCGAAGGTGCAATCTACTCCGGCATCCTGAATTCTGTCGAACAAATACTCAGCCAGTTTTTTGTTAGCCATCTTCTCACCTTATATATGGAACGGGTTCTGACAAAAATTCTTTGTACCGCATTTGGAAGCCCTTTTTCTATCCTTAAAACGGTATATGCTATTGAATGTCCAAGTTTTTAAGGCGATTTCATGGCGAAAAGAAAGAAGCAGAGAGCGAAAGAGGAGACCTCCAGTGCCGGGGACAAGCTTCCACATATAGATTACGACGCTCCTCATACTTACCAGAGGGGATGGTTCGGCAAAGGTTTTCGTTATTTCGGAGCACTGGTCATGATAATGCTCAACATATCCATGACCATGAGTTTTATCACCCGCCTGCGTTACGGCTATACCATGGACCCTTTCAAGGAGGTTTTTTTCTTCCTCTTTCTAGGGATCATCAACCTCCTCTTTTTGATTCCTCTGCTTTTCGAGGCCAATAAAGTGGAGACAACCGCCGAATTCATAAGACTCCACAGTCTTTTCTGGCGCCGGACCCTCAAATGGGAGCAAATAGAGAGTTTCGAGATACCCAGATTTTTCAAATTCTCCATAATCAAAACAGCCAGATGTTTTTATTTGATTAATAAGTACGATCTGAAGCCATTTGATGACTTGGCGCGTACCATCAACCACAAGACCTCCCCTGAGGACGAATCTGCCTGAATCGAGGCGATATACTCTTATTCGTCAGATGGAGAGTTTTGGAAGTATTCGTGAAATGGTTGCGACAATGACGAAAAGAAAAGTAAGAGTGCTAATCGGCAAGCCTGGTCTCGACGGCCACGATCGGGGAGCCAAGGTGATAGCCAGAGCCCTGCGAGATGCCGGGGTGGAAGTAGTCTATACCGGCTTGCATCGCTCGCCTGAAGAGATTGTCGAAACCGCCGTCCAGGAAGACGTCGATGCCATCGGTCTGAGCATTCTCTCCGGCGCCCATATGACACTTTTGCCCAAGGTGGTGAAACTCCTCAAGGACCAGGGCATAGAGGACATTCTTGTGTTCGGTGGCGGTGTCATACCGGATGAAGACCGCGAGCAGCTCTTATCCCAGGGCATTAAAGAGATTATCGTTCCCGGTGGTGGTACCCAGCGGACGATTGAATTCTTAAAAAGAGAATTTCCTGACCGTTTTTAGTGGTGAAATTCCCACTGAGAGCGCCGAAAAAATGTTTTGAAGGCGGTATTTTCAAAAAACGGATGGGTATAAAGAATTTGAGTACTCAGGTTAGTTTCTTAGACACTCAAGATTTCGTTCTAGATTAATATTAAAAAAGCTTGAACTACCTCTTGAAAGCCTGTATACTTCAAACAATAAACTGCGATTCCGCCATCCATGAGGCAACAACTCCATATGAATGATTTTTTCGGAGAATGCGTAGACAACGAGAATCCGCCTAAAGTTCTCTCTTTCAAAGAAGGCTTTATCGGATTTTTCAAGGACATGCACGAGATCAACAGCCGCGCAGGTTTTGTGGCTGATTTGACCCGTAATGCCAGTCTCTGCATAGCCGCCGACGACGCTATGGTTGCCGCGTACGAAGATTACGCCTAAGCACCTCCAACAAATTCAATTTTTATGCAAAAGGGTTCCTAGGAGCCCTATTTGTGCTGCAAAATTCTGTATGATTGGTACAATTAATAAGGCAGTGTTTTGCCCTTAGTAACTTACCAGCGACTTTCGGCTGAATGTCTACAAAAATCACAAAGTACAGGAAAGGCGATGTAGTTCTCGTCTCTTTTCCCTATACAACAGACGATGGCCAAACCCAGACCAAACGTCGGCCTGCGGTATTGATTTCGAACGACTACAACAATGATCGGCTGGACGATGTTTTGTTGGTGCCGCTCACCAGCAATACTTCAAGAGCCGCCCGGGAGCCTACCCAGGTGGTGGTCAAAATGGATAGCGAAGCTGGAAAGAAAGGCGGGTTGCGCCTTGACAGTGTAATCGATTGCACTGTGATAGCAACCATTCCCAAGACTCTTCTGGTCAGCAAAATAGGCGCTTTCCCCCAGGAGGTCATGGAAAGAGTCGACCAGTGTCTTATGATCGCCCTGTCCATCGGCAGACCGGTGGGTGAAGATCTTCCAGAGACCGAAGAATAAAGCTATTTCTTGTCGGCGTTTTCAGAGTCCGACGATTCGTAATTGTATATAGGCCAGACTATGAGCCTGCAAGCCATGGTACTGAGGATGATGATTACTATCTTGGCGTGTTCGCCGTCGTTATAGTTATCGGGAAAGAGCGTTCTCAAGATCACGAAGATCACCATGCAGAGCGCATAAATCAGAGCCATCTCCACAGCAAAGCGCTTCGTGCCGTCTGTGATATCCAGCTTTATGGCAGGATAGGCGCCTAGAAAGACAAACATACCTGAAATCAGCAGGATGCCCTGGTCAGAAAACTGATTGGCAGCAAGAACGCTCAAGGCTGTAAGGACAAGCACTATCAAGGTCGCGGCTCTGAGATCGAGTGGAGCGGGGGGTTCTCTTTCCAGCTCGGCCTTTCTTATGGCTTCTGATTCTGTCTCAGTTTCTGCTTCTTCAGGGTCAGCATCGACACTATTTTCCACTGCTTCTTTGCTTGGCACAGTAGCGCTGATCTGCACTTCTTCTTCTTCGCCGGTGCTTTCTTCGTTTTTATTCTCGTCCTCGTCCAGTTTCAGATCGACCTTTTCTGAGACCGTTTCGGTATCGGCCGGTTTCTTCTTCTGGGCTTCCGAACTTTTCTTCTTTGCTTTGCTCATGGCTGTGAGATATCCGGAGAATAGCTATTCTCATATGATATTCCCAAAATAACCACCTTGAAAGTATAAGACCGATAACCGGACTCTCAGCAGAGGACGACCGGCTCTCCCATGGAAGCCTTCAGCTTCTTGACGGCGCTGGCTTGATTGGCGGCGATCTCGAGAAAACCATGGCTGCCTTCGAAGGCAAGGAGCACCCCTTCAGAGACCGAAGAATAGGTCAAAGAGATCTCGTCGATAATTTCGTTGGTGACATTCAGCTTCCATCCCGATGATATTGCCTGTGGTATTGCCGAGTTTGGAATATTAGTGATTAGATTGCCGAATCGGTCTATATAGATGACTTCTCCGGTGATCTTGGAGGATGTTATTGCCGCCGGTCGATAGGCGGTTATGTCTAAGCTCTGGCAGTCTATCTCTGGTCCGAATTTGTGCGGCTCTATTCCAAGCGATAGATGGGCAGCCACCGGTCCGAAAATATCACGGGCGTGGAAGCTCGATGATATGTCTTGAAGAAAGAAGATTTCGTTTTTGATCTCGTAGGCTTTCCAATCTCCTCTTGTATTGAGGACCAGAGAGAAGACACCACTATCGGGTCCGACAAAATGGTGCTCGCCGTTTGTCAGAAGGATGCGACGTTGACTGGAGCCGACTTTGGGATCGACGACCACCAGATGGATAGTGCCCGCCGGAAAAAATCTGTAAGAGTTATAGATGATCCAGGCTCCGGCTCTTATGTCGAAGGGATTTATCTCATGGGCTAAATCTATTATGGTGGCATCATGGTTGATGTTGCTGATTGAACCTTTGACAATGCCGACATAACCGTCTCTGGTGCCGAAATCACTGGTGAAGGTGATTATGCTGTCATGTCTGCCGTTGTTCTTGGTCATTTTCTTCACCTCTCAATTTCAAGATGCCGCCGATGCCACCACAAATGCTACCGCGTACTCACGTTCATGACTGATGCTCAACTGGAAGTTTTGCAAACCGAGCTTGTCGGCTCTGGCTCTGGCTCTGGCATGCAGGTTGATGCCCGGTTCTCCTGATTGTTTTTTTGTCACTTCCACGTCTTTCCAGTTGATTCCGCGGATACCGCAGCCCAGAGCTTTGGCACAGGCTTCTTTGGCGGCGAAGCGCCCTGCCAGCCGCGAGATAAGATGTCTGGGGCTGGAGGTTACATAAGCTGCTTCTGCATCGGTCAGTATTCTTTCGAGGAAGCGTTTTCCGAAACGCTCATAGACCTCTTCCACCCGTTTTATGGAACAGATGTCCACCCCTATCTTGTAAGAGTCAGTCATGGGTTTCTGATTCTCTTGTCTGCCTTGTCCCATAGAGAAAGACCTGCTCAGGCTCTTTCAGCTCTTGATGAAGCTGGGCGACTGTTTTGTGCAAGAGAGGATGCATCAGATCCGGTGACAGTTCCAATAAAGGCACAAGCGCGAATGCTCGCTTCTGCAAGAGCGGATGGGGAACGGTCAAAAATGAAAGATCCAGAATTTCGTTTCCGAAATAGAGAATATCCAGGTCGATGATTCTTCTTCTTCCGTGATCTCTCTCGTTCTTTTCCATAAGCTCTTGCTTATGCATCTCTTCCAGCCTTTTCTCGATGTCTTGCAAAACATCAAGCAGCTCTTCGCCGGAGAAACTTGTTTCTATAATGGCGACAGCGTTTACGAACCATTGAGTGTATTCCTCTCCCACCGGTTCGGCTTCATAGAGGCTGGAGCATTCCACCACCTCTATCTCTTTGATATCTTTGAGAAACTGCACCGCTTGCTGGATATAGCCCACCCGGTCGCCATGGTTGGAGCCCAGGCCTATGTAAGCCAGTACCCTTCTTCTATTTCCTCTCAGCTTTCTTGCTTGGCTCATTTTGATGATGATCCGCGATTCGCTCAGGTTACCCTGGGCTGGTTATAATGTTAGCCGCCATATTATAGTTGGACGAAACGAATCTTGTGCACCTTATCTGCTTGTCAATGGGGATTTTTAGATGATCGCCAAATCCGGTGAATATGTTGTCAAATCGATCAACGCCGATGACCTCGAGCGGGCCATCGATATCTGGTCTATGTCCTTCGGATTTTATGATCGGGTGCGCTGGCGAACTTTTTTCGAGACTTATTTAAATGAACGCTTCGGTGTCTATCACGATGACTATCTGGTCAGTATTGCCGGAATCATCCACTTCGAGATGTGGTTGGGTGACAAGCTCGTCCCCTGCGGCGGCATCTCAGCGGTTTCCTGTGATCCTGCTTTCAGAAGACAGGGGCTGATTCGAGAGTGCCTGAGAGCCTGTTTGCAATCTCTCTATGATAAACGTGTGCCGGTGTCGACGCTCTGGCCTTTTTCTTATCCTTTTTACCAGCGTCTTGGTTATGAAGTCTCAGACTTCAAATATACTCTGGAAGCCAATCTTTCTACCCTGCCTGATTCTGGTGACAGCACCATGTTTCGAAAGTTGGCGTTAGATGATTTCGAGCAGATAGCAAAGCTACATGATTTATGGATCGCTGCAAGCAACATGAGTTTGCGGAGAAGCAAACATCAGTGGATACGTCTGGTGAACAATCCCCAGCGTGAGACCAGCATCTATGCCAGCGACAAGGGCTATATGCTCTGGAATACCCGGTCACCAAAAGAGCGTACCCTCGAAGTTGTGGAGTTCGCCTATTTAAATCACCAGGCTTTTTTAGATGGTCTTTCTCTGGTCAGGCGTATGGACGATCTGAACTTCGACAAGGTCGAGATCACCCTTCCTTCACCGGAGCCTGTTACAGCCTTCGGTATGACAGACCCCCAGATGAAGTTCGTTTACAAACCGGGAGTGATGGCAAGGGTGGTGCACACCCAGGCACTGTTGGAAACTTTCGGGCTCCAGGATACTGCTGGAGCTTTCAAAATTGAAGATCCTCTCTCAATCAGCCCTTCTCACAAATCAGCCGAGGGCTGTCCTGTCTTTACCCCCGGAAGACTGATTCAGACCATGGTCGGAATAAATAACTCAGCAGAAGCTCAGCAGATAACCGAACCAACTCTTCTCGATGTCGTTGCTTATAAAAAGCCTTTCTGTGTCGAGTTCTTTTAAGGCATCAAATAGAGATCCCGGCTCTAATCAACCAATGCGGAGGACATTGATATAGCCGGGATCTCGTGGCACATTATTCAGGTTCTCTTTTTTAAAATCGAACATTTATAGATGACGTGCTAGAGCCGACAATGTTTCCGAAGAAACAAAATTAAGCAAATCAGGAAAGTATCGCTTCGACCACTGCTTCGATGTCGCCGAGATCCTCGAAAAGATAGTCCGGATCCTGTTCTTCTAATAGCTCCCGGGCTGTGCTGCCGGTATTTACAGCTATACTCTTTGCTCCGTAACCCTTGGCACAGAGAACATCGTAGATGCTGTCACCAATGATAGTCACTTCCTGCGGTTCGAAATCGAAGTTGAAGTGCAAGCTGCCGCGGTCTCTTGCTATCTTGGGAAGATCCATTCGGTTGGCAGAGTCGCAGCCATAGGCACCGATTGGAAAGAAGCGATTCAAATCGAAGCGATTCAATTTCATTCTCGCGCCCTTTTCGATATTGCCGGTAAGCAGACCCAGGCAGAAAGCCTCTTCTGCATGCAACAAATCGAGCAGCTCAGGGATGCCGTTATGAATGATATAGGCGCTGGAGCGGTCTATCTCTGCCTGGAGCAAAGTCAGATAGATCTCGAGAATCTCATCGATACTGCTTTCAATTTCTGCATCATCCATGTTGCAGGTACGCAGGATCTCGGTAAGGATCTGGGGGTCGGTCTTGCCGGACATGCTTACCTTAATGGTGTCGATGTCTCCGCCGAAGCGCTTGGCCAGCGCTTTTCCTATCGCTCTACGACCGGCACCATCCGAGGAGATCATTGTTTCATCGATGTCGAAGAGCACCAGTCTCTTCATTATCTATGCTCGATCTCGTCAGCGGAGAAACTGTGTTCTTTTACCGAAGGAAGACCGGCATTGAGATTGCTCTCTTCCTCTTCATAGACTTTGACCTGGTCTCTGCCGTTGTTCTTAGCTTCATAGAGGGCACGGTCCGATTTGATAACCAGTTCGTCGGCGCTCTTAGCATGTTGAGGATAGCTGGCACATCCCATGGAGGCGGTTATCTGACCCAGACCCGGTACTGGACTGGTGCGAATCTGATTGCAGAGACGTTTTGCTATCAATGCCGCTTCTAGAAGCGAGGTCTCGGGCAGAATAACGGCGAACTCTTCTCCACCGTATCGGGCAGCCGTATCGCCGCTTCTCAAAACCGTTTTTAAGATATCCGCCACCTGACGAATGGCGGCGTCGCCCACCGGGTGTCCGAAGTTGTCGTTTATGTATTTGAGCTTGTCGAGGTCGATCATTATAAGCGAACAGGAAGTTCCTTTCCGGTCGCTGAGCCGCATCTCTTCTTCCATCCGTTTTTTGAAGTAGATATGGTTGTAGAGACCGGTGAGACCATCGGTGATGGCCTGGTGACGAACCTGAGCAAATAGATGGGCATGGGTGACGGCGATAGCCAGCTGGTCAGCTATAGAATTGACCAGCTGTACTTCACTCGGCTTCCATTCTCTGGTGCTCGAACACTGGTGTACTACAAGAAGTCCGATCAGCTTATTGTCGTTTATTAAAGGAGCCGCAATCAGGGCTTTTGAGCCGACGTTCTTTAAGAACTCTTTGAACGGAAGCGAGCGGCTGTCTCTGGCCACATCGTCTATTACCGCTATCGGCGCTTCTTGAATGGTCGTAGATTGAATCTGAATTTGAATTTGATTTTGATTCTCTTCGAAAGAACCTTTCAGTGTCGTGGTTGCGGAATCCTCTTCTGAAACCGAATTCTGAAGCAGACCGGCAAGATTGATACCGAGAACACTGTTGCGGACCACACCGCTTTCTGGTCTGGCCGGGTCGAAGTCGAGATGATCAGGATACATGCAGACATCTATCGTACTGCTGTAGCCCTGGGCAGTGGATTCGTGGGTTACTATAAGCGGATTTTTCGAACGCGGTTGAATAATTTGAACGCGCTCCACCCTCAGAGCATGTCTGATCTCTCTGGTCACAGTAGAGAGGATCTCGTCGAGATCAAGAGAGCTTCGCACCGAGCGCACAATGTGATTGATGAGCATCTCCTGCTCTGCCATGCGCTTGGTTCTTTCATAGAGGCGGGCGTGCTCCAGGGCTACCGTCACCTGACCGGCCACAGCCTCCACCAGCTCTAATTCGTAAGGGGACCAGGTGCGGCGCTTGTCGCACTGATGAACGAGGATGACACCCAGGGCACCATGCCTGGTGCTGATTGGGCAGGCGATGAAAGACTTGATAGTCTTCCAGTCATCGGGAGATTGACCGGAGGCATAGAAGATGGTTCCGGCACTGTCTTCGAGGACATCGAGAGACATAAGCGAGCCCTGTTCGATGATCTGCCGGAGCACACTCGATTCTGGTATAGGAATCTTACGATTGCGCAACTGGTCACCCGAGCGCACAGGATTATGCCAGACATAGTCGAATATCAGTTCGTCATCTTCCATGGTGGCAGTGCCGCGGTCGTCTAGAAGCGCAAGACAGCAGCGGCTGGCGTCTAGATTTTTGCCGAGCTCCTGGACTGTGGTGTTGAGGATTTCGTTCAGATCAAGAGATTGACGAACAGCGTTAGAGATATTCTGAACCATGGCTTTCTGCTCTTTATCGAGAGAGAGCATCTCTGCCATGGCATTAAATGCTTTGGCCAGGGTTCCGAGTTCGTCTCTGGCCTGGACATTGACCCGTTTGGTGAAATCTCCTTTGCCGAGCATCAACGCTTCTTTGACCAGGACATTGATTGTCCGGGTGAAGTGCGATGTGGCGGCATAGGCTAGAGCCAGTGATATTGCGATAGCCGCAAGAGAGAGCATTATCAACGTGCCGAGCCAGTCATAGCCGCCGAGGCTGCCGGCTGCGCCACTGTATATGGTTCGAATCGGGACGCCGACTATAACCAGCCAGTCATTTGGTTGTGATCTTTCGAAGGCATAGGCTCGGGGTGTCTGGTCGGCGATACCCAGACCCTCTATAGTGCCTGTGTCTTTTCCTTCGGCTGCGATTACACAGCGTCCGTTAGAGAAGTCTTTGCCCTGCCAGTAATCGTTTTGCAGGGTTCTGGCGACCACCCGATTTTTGTCGTCGATAACGGTTATCACGGTACCGTTAGAGCGCGATAGACCGGTGAATATGCCGAGCACCGCTTCGGGTTTGATGCCTGCCACCAGATATCCGGTCAGTTCGCCATGCTGGGTGACTGGTGCCACGGCAAAAATCCCCGGCCTGTCGGTCCAGGGACTTTGATCGAAACCTATAAGAAGGGCGTGACGGTAGCGGCTGACTTGATCTAGAGTCTCTGCCCTGACAAAGCTGGCCGTCTTCGAGATGATTTTTTCGCCTTCGACCACCTTGATCGACCGGGGGGCACCGCTGGTGTCTATGAGAGCAAGTTCGGCCCAGTCTTTGTTGTGAGAGACCAGGGCGGTCTGCAGGGTCTCTTCGATATCGCCCGGGTTGCCTTCCGAAAGGACGGACATCTGACCGACGGCGGCGACTGAATTGAGCTGCGAGTAAGACCACTGGCTCAGGGTGCGGGCAGCTATCGCCGCTTGAAAAGATGTCGCCCTTTTAGACTCGGCATGAAGGCTGTTGTACTGCATCACCAGAGAGATGCTGCCGATGGCAAGCAGAGGCAGCGCCACTCCCAGGCAGAGCAAGAGCATTCTGGTTCGAATGTTCATGTTCTGACTGACTTTACTGACGATGCCTTTTTTCACGATCGGCTAACCCTAAAAATCTATCCAAATTATATATCTAGAAATTGTCCTTTAAAAATGGGAGAAAGCCCATATTTGCGACCGATTTATAGTTTAGTTGCTGAAATTACGTATTGACTCCCTTCCCTTGCCAATTTCGAGACTTTTTACTATGCGCTTCCGACAAGGTTGTCCAGACAACAGATGATCTAATTTTTACCTGCGGTCTCTAAAACCGTTCGTTTTCCAGCTTCAGAAGCGCTTCTCTGGGATTCCATCTCTTCTAAAAGCTCAAAAGATGTTTCCACATCAAGAGGCACTTTGTTCTCCAGATCCAGAGTCAATCCGGAATGCACAGCAATTAGAATTTCCTGGGCTGCCTGGTCTTTCTTGCCGGTTCTCAGGAGGGCATCGACTTTCACCATCCGTGCCACTAGATAAGATTCATCCAGCTCCAGAGCCCTTTCGCTCAGGTTAATCGCCTGGATTATCTCTCCGGCGGCAAAAGAGGAGCAGGCTGCTGCAGCCAGAAGCTGAGCGCGGAATTTGTCGGTTTCGGCACTGGCGCCAAGACCGTTTCCGGTTATGGCAACATCGTGGGCCATATCCGAAGCATAGAGAAATGCGGCTTTTGCCTTGTCGAATTTACGCTGGCCGTAATTCACCAGGGCTTTCAAGAAATAGGTGTAGAGAGAGGTCGGATGATGCTTCTCCAGCACCTTCAACTGTTCTCTGGCCTGTCTGTGCAATCCGGCTCTTTCGTAGAGGATGCCCAGCTTAGACAGAGTGCGGGCGCTGTCCCCGGTGGCTCGATATTCGAAAATCGCTGCTTTGAGGCGGTCCGAGGCATCGGGCCTGGTCAATTCGGAGAACCAGAGCCGGACAGATTTGTTTCTTATCACCATCAAATAAATGACCGCTAGGACAAGATGCAACATAGCAAGCGGCATAATCTGCTCCGGTGCGCCTTCATTCAAGGCCAGGTACCATTTGGAGCCGCTCATGCCGGTCAGAGCGATAACCGGTTCGATAATCAGATTGACGGCGAAGACAAAAGAGACCGTATAACCTATTAACGTTGCCAAAAAAGGATGGGGGCGAAAGAAGAGCGCCGGCAACATAGAAAGAGCCAGGCAGAGAATAAAGAACTCTCCCGAGAATAAAGCCGGAATCAAGGCCGATTTGGCCAGGGCCGTAGGATAGGCTTCATACCAGAGCATCCCGTAGGACCAGGTGCTCAGTTCTCCGCCAAAAGAGCGGGTGCCTACTTCGGTGGCGTTGAGCTCCATCAAAGTTATTAAAGGAAAGATCAAGAAGACGACAATGCGCCAGATCATCGCCCTGTCTTCTTCGCTGAGGTCGTCTTTGGGAAAGCGATGTCTTTCGGTCCACAGGCGGAGCACGGTGTCGACCCCCACGAGAACCGAAATTCCCGTGACACACCAGAAGTAGAAGTTATTGGGGCTGTCGAACATTGTCTGTGCTCGCTTTATATAGATTTGAGCTTGTCATTATATGAGGGGTCATCTTGATAAGCCTGAGAGATTTTTATTCATCGGCGGACTCGTTGCTCCTGGCAACCTTGAGCTCAGTGAGAACACCCGCCCGCAGTGACGGATCCAGCCATTTCATGCGGTCCAATTCCTTGAGAAGAAATTCTGCTTCTTTGTGAAGACCAAGTTTATTAAACAGAGAGGCCTTGTAAAAGAGAGGATCGGCTGTATCGGTAACTAAAGAAGCGGCCTGCTCATAGGTTTCAATGATTTTGCGGTGATCTTCGAGACTTTTATTCTCCGGAGGCAGATCGTCCGATAAACAATGACCTGCCGCCATCAGCGCCCGGGCTTTTGTATCTTTCGAGGCATGTCTGCTTTTCACAATCTCCTCGAAGGCGTCTACTGCCGCCTTTGTTTTGCCTCGATTGCGTTCCAGGCAACCGAGCAGATAGTAACGATCTACTAAAGTCGGATCGAGCACTTTGACCTTTTCGAGATATTTGAAGCTCAGTCTATCCATTCCAATAAAGAAATAGGACCAGGCCAGACTCAGATAATTGACGGCGCTGGGGTCGGCTTTGACTCGGTCGAGGGCGGCTTGATTATCTTTCTTCCATTTCGGTCGGGTCTTGCCGGCAAACCAGATTCGCGGTCTGGCTCCATAGAAACAGTAAATTAGAAAGGCGACGATAAGGGCATGGCAGACCGCCACCACTGAAGTTACTTCGGTATGGGGGGAGGCATAGATTTTTGACCAGTCCAGATACATGTCGGTGGTGGACATCAGGGCATAGATGATGGCGGTGCCGCCTATGGCGTAGAGACCGGTGTAAACTAATAATGCCACTATCGGCGGTGAAGGTACAAAAACAGCGGCTATCAGGCAGAGAAAGCCAATCGCCATTTGCACTACGTTTCCTGCAAGGGTGATGATCAGATGATCGAGACTGCTGAAATCTCCTATCGGCAGGACATAGCCCCACCAGATTCCGAAGTGAAGCTCTTTTACCACGCCGCCCAGCATGATCGTAGCCAGGGCGTGACCGATTTCGTGGATCAGAACCACCACCGGAAGTGCAAAGAAGAGTGTTATTTTTAGCAGCGCTCTTCTATCGGATACGGTCAGATCTTTGTCAAAGATCTGACGCCAGTTTTCTTTGACTTCCTTCAGGCAGATTAGAGCCAGGGGGAACCAGACCAGAACCTGTATATCTTCGCTGAAAGGGAAATGATTCATCGGCTCTATTTTAACGCCCGAACAGCTTGAGGAGCACCACGGTAATAGAATACAGACCTATCAAAGCGCCTGTGACCAGGAGCATAGAGACAGCGGTGGGATCCGGAGTGATAACCAATGCCACCACCGAAGCACCGACCACGGCATAACGCCAGATTTTAATCAGGTGGTCCGAGGTAACGAGCCCGGTGAGCGAGAGCGCGAAGAGCACTATCGGAAGCTGGAAACAGAGACCCATATATAGAAGCAGCGATGATACCAGGGACATGTAGAAATCCAGTCTCTGGTTGATGGGGGTCACCCCTTCTCCGAAAGACTGGAAGAAGTGCAGCATCGGTGGTAACAGAAGAAAGTAAGCGAAGCTGGCACCACAAACAAAAAGAATCGGACCGCCGATAAGGGCTGGTGCCACTATCTTTTTCTCTTTTTCAGTGAGACCGGGGGCGACGAACTGGCTCACTTCGAAGAGTATAAAAGGAGAAGCCATCACCAGGGCCGAATAGAAAGCGACTTTGAAGAAGACCATGATAGGCTCTTCTATCGAGAGTGCCTGAAAGGTGATGTCGCCTGCCGGTGCCTGGAGAATCTTCATGATGTCCTTGGCAAAGACAAGGGAGATGAAGAAGGAAACGGTGACATAGGCGATTGCTCTAATTAACCTTAGTCGCAACTCATCAAGATGCTCGACCACGGTCATGGAAGAAGGATCTTCTTCCTCCTCGACTTCGATATCTGCTTTTAATTCTGCTTCGGCTTCTGAACTGGACATGCTCGATATTTATTGTTTGAGTTGAACTGCTAATTCTAGCAAGATTGTCAGCTCGATTGGATTTTCCTTCTTTGATCAGATGCTTCATAGAGCGCAATAGAATGGGCAACGGCGGCGTTCAGAGATTCGCTCTCAGCTGCAATCGGAATCGATGCCACCAGATCGGACTTTGCCAGCAAAGCTGGCTCTATGCCATGGGCTTCATTGCCGACCATAAGCAGACTCGCTCTTTTGAAATCGACCTCTTTGAGCGTTCTATCGCCAGAGGCTGCCAGGCTGACTGACTGAACACCGGCTGCTTTTGCCTGGTTCAATAAGTCCAGTCCGTCGATGTCATCTATGACCGGCAGGGCGAAAAGCGCTCCGGCGGCGGCTCTCACCACTTTGGGATTATATGGATCGACTGAACCCCGGGTAAGGAAAACCGCATCGGCTCCGAAAGCCAGGGAAGACCTTATTATTGTTCCGAGATTGCCGGGATCAGAGATTGAACAAGCCACCGTGATCAGTGCGTTTTTACTGCCGAGCACTGCCATATCATTGTTCTGAGGCAGCTTCACAAGAGCGATTATGCCAAGCGGTGTATCGGTGCCCGAGACCTCTTTGAAGAGTTTCTCGTCCACGACTTTGATAGGAGGACAGCTACTGTTCTCGGGGAGATTTGTCAGCAGGTTGTCGAGCCTGTCGAAGGATGACGAGATCACAAGCTCTTCTATATCGGCACAGCAGGCTGCAAGAGCCTCTCTGACGACGCTCTCGCCTTCGGCGAGGAAAAGACCTGTCTTCTTTCTACCTGTGCGGCTGCCAAGACCCCTGATGCGCTTGATCAGCGGATTGGAGGCGCTGGTTATTGGCTCGGGCAGAGCGCGAGAAGCGGATGCGAAGTCCATGCTGAAACTTCTATCTACCGCTGTCTACTTCTTTGCCAGCTCGACCAGTTGGGTGAAGGCTTCTTTGTCACGAACAGCGAGATCAGCGAGCATCTTGCGGTTCACTTCGACGTTCTTTTTATTGAGACCGTCGATGAACTGGCTGTATCTCATGCCGTGGGCGCGGCAAGCCGCGTTGATTCTGGTGATCCACAGTCTTCTGAAATCTCTCTTGCGCTTTCTTCTGTCTCTGAAAGCGTTCTTCCAGGCTTTCATCACTGTCTGGTTGGCAGCGATAAAGAGTTTGGAGTTGGAGCCGCGGAAACCTTTGGCGTACTTGAGGATCTTCTTGTGGCGCTTCTGAAGCACGTTGCCACGTTTTACTCTGGACATAACTTATTCTCCTGCTTGTTTTTTTCAATTTGGTTCAAGCGTAGTCGGGGAGGAGATCCCTTATACGGAATGAATCAGTTTAAGTTCGCTAACTTTGTTTCTAACGCAGATATTTGCGATAGGGGAACATCTCGAGGATATGCGCCTCGACATCTTTGTCGAGTCTTGCCCAACCTCTGAGGTTGCGCTTCACATCGGCAGACATCCACTCGTTGATGTGGCGGGTGCCGGCTTGTTTGCGCAGAACCTTACCGGTTCCGGTTACTTTGAAACGGCGAGCTGCCGCTTTGTTGGTTTTCATTTTTGGCATGATCAGTACCTTGATATAAATCGGAATTCCGGGACCGACTTCAATTCGGCCCGTTTATCTGCTCATCGCACTGGCTGACAGGCCAGGACGGCATGAGAGCAAATGATGATACCACCTTATCTCTTCTGAGATCCAGGCGAGAGAATCATAATAACATTGCGACCCTCGATTTTTGGCGGTCTGTCAACAATCGATAAGTCGACGAGCTCTTCTGCAAAACGGTTCATAAGCTCCACAGCCATGTTGCTGTGCTGCATTTCGCGACCGCGCAGCATGGTCACCACTTTGATCTTGTCGCCGTTATTGAGGAATTTTTTTGCGTTACGGAGCTTAACTTGATAGTCATGATCCTCGATTTTGTAACGCATCTTTATCTCTTTGACATCGGCTTGATGCTGTCTTTTCTTGGCTTCTTTAGCCTTTTTGTCCTGTTCGAACTTATAGCGGCCATAGTCCATTATCTTGGCCACTGGCGGGACGGCATCGGGCTGAACGAGGAAAAGGTCCAGACCTCTCTCTTTGGCCTGGGCTAAAGCGTCTTTGGTGCGAACTATTCCGACCTGGTTTCCTTCGTCATCAATTAGCCTCAATTCCGGAACGCGAATGCGATCGTTCAAGGGTGGTAAATCTCTTTTCGGGTCTGGACGACGGGGATCTGAAGCCAATTGCACCTCTAAATTTTTTCTGGTAATAAAGACTGCCGAAGGTGGGACTTGAACCCACAAGAGCTAATGCTCACTACGACCTGAACGTAGCGTGTTTGCCATTTCACCACTTCGGCACGTGGAAAGATCTTACACCACAGCCGTTCTAAGAGTAAACCTGCTGGTGTCAGTTTTTGCAAAAACCGGCTCTTGAATACTCGCTCCGCATTTCAGAGTCAATTTAATTCAAAAGCCGGTTTGCCATAAATCTCGCTTTAGCCTTCAGCTACGAAGGGGAGCAAAGCGATGTCTCTTGCTCTCTTGATTGCTACGGTGAGCTTACGCTGGTGGATAGCGCAGTTACCGCTTATCCGACGGGGCAAAATTTTGCCGCGTTCGGTAGTGTATTTCTTCAGTCTGGCCGGATCCTTGAAATCAATGTACTCGACTTTGTCGGCACAAAAATTGCAGGTCTTCCTTCTTCTGGGCGGTCCATCACCTCTAAAACGGGCCATTTTCTTCTATCTCCTTTACTTTGAAAAATTCATATTTGTTCTATGACTGGAACAAGGGTTAAAACGGGATCTCATCTTCGGAAGCAAAGATAGAATCAATGTCTTCCTGGGATGCACCGGACCCGGATGCGACGGCGGCTCCTGCTTTGGGGCGGGATTCACCACCGGTGAGGTGAGAGAGATTCTCTACCGAAGTAGCATCGATCTCGATATCTCTTCGCTTCTGGCCTTCCGAAGTGGTGTAGTTGTTGATTTGCAATCTTCCATCCACACAGACTATGTCGCCTTTTTTGATCTCGGCGGCGATACGCTCGGCAAGATCACGCCAGGCGATAACTTTCACAGGAGTAGGTTCCTGCTTCTGTCCCTGACGGGGCGGGGATTCTACCGCGATGGCGAATTCGGTGACCGCCACGTTGGTGTTCGGTGTAAACCGTTTTTCCGGGTTTTTAATTACTTGTCCCGATACGACTATTTTGCTTAAACTCATTCAACTTTCCTCTGTACCTGAATTTGCGGGTCTAATCTGATTTGATTCGATTATGCCTGGGCTTCCAGGGCCGCTTTCGGTACAGCGATGGTCAGTTCACGGATGACATCTTCTGAAAGAGACATCATACGCTTGAGCTGGGCAATGGCTTCCGGACCGGCTTTGAACACCGTGTGCACGTAATAGCCATCACGCATCTTCTTCACTTCATAAGCAAGGCGTTTTCTGCCTTTCTTCTCGGTGGAGAGGATTTCGCAGTTCTGTCCTTTCATGAACTCTTCGACAGCTTCGATGGTTTTATCCACCCCTTCTTCATCGAGATTGGGACGGATGATGTAGACCGTTTCGAACAGCCTGATATTGTCTTTTAATTCCGACACAATATTCCCCCTATGGTCATGTGCGTCCTGCATAGCAGGCAAGGGTATTTCAACTAGCTCTCCTGCGAATTCGACAATACCCGACAGGCTCGTCGGAGTTGCCATAACCCGGAGGAATCCGTGATTTTAGCATGAACCTGCTGCGAATCCCTGAGAACCACTGTTTTTTCCTATACGTAATCTTCACATAGGCCGCAAGAGCTAAGGATCTTAAAATGCTGGTAATTCGCAAGAAGTACAGGAGCCTATGAACGTATTCAATATAGGAGCAGGGGCAGGGACAGACTCAGATTCTGATTCAGTTCAAAGCCGGCAAAAACTGATCGCAAGAGCCTTGAAGTTCTTGCGCTATCTCATTGCAACCATCATCATGATGATGATCTTCTATGAGCAGGCGGCTTTCTCTCGTGAGCAATGGCAGATAGACAGACCGGAGCCACCGCCTCAGATCCCGGCGCAGTACACCAATGGTTACGGAAGCGCGAACAGCCATACGCAATTGGGCATGCCCGGTACCTTGAGACCGGATACCCATCATCCTCCTGGTAGCCCTGCCTTCATGAATCAGATTCTGGGCTCGAGAATTCCTGTTGGCACTGTTTTGACCGGGGTAATCGATGCCGATCTCTCGTCGAAGAAGAGCAAACCCGGTGATATCTTCGCTGTTCAACTGCCGGAAGGCTTCGTCAATAGCGGTATTGTGGTTGTGCCTCCCGGCTCGAAAATCGTGGGTACCATTGTCAATGCGGCCTCGGCCGGCCAGATGCGCGGCGGAATGCCGGGACAGTTGACAGTGGGCTTACAGTCTCTTGTCTTTCCGGATGGCAGGACGACGACCTTTCACGGATATATAGATCAGAACCCGGCCCATGAGCTTGAAGATGAACCCAAATCGAGATTCTCGGGCTTTAATATGGGCGACTATGGCAAACAGGTCAAAGGGATGCTCGGCTCTTTCGCCGGCGGTATCGGCTGGGTGCACAACAAGCGTATGCGCGGCAAAGAATTCGAGGTGGAAGCCGGTCGCACCGTGGCTGTCAGAGTTAATCGCACCATCGACCTCACCGCTATGACACCAGCTCTTGGCAGTGGAGCGATACCAGGGATTGCCAATGCACCCCAGTTCAATATGGCTCCAGCTCAGCCCGCTGTGCCAGGACTGGTCAATCAGCCGAATTTATATCAAGCCCAGGCTCCAGTCCAGGGTCAGGCACAAGTACCCGGGCTGATGCAGAATGCATCGGATCCCAGACAGAACGCTTCCAAATTCACCAAACCGACTTATTACAATAGCGGTGCCCATGCGCTCAATCAGAACGCATTTCAGGGATCCAACCCAAATCAGAACCCTAACGCAGTGTTTCATCAGCCTATAGCAGGGGGTGACCCGCTCAAGAGCCTACCGGATCCTTTTTAACAGGTGTAAAGAAGGATCAGTCGTCTTGCTTGGCTTGCTGGTTGGTGGTGGAGCGGTACTCCGATAGATGCCTCCAACCCTGGTGCAGAATGAGCTGATAAGCATAGATTTGCTCCAGCCATCTTCTTTCGCCTTCCGGCAGGTCGGGGCGCTCAAGTCTTCTTTTCAGCGAGCTTGTGATGTTTCTGGTTTCGTCTATCGCTTTGCGATAGCTTCTCACCTTGGTTTTGAGACCGCCAATTATGGGCTGAGCCTGACTCTGGGCATGGGCAGCCGGTCTTACCTGATGGCTGGCTTCCCGGACCGGTCTGCTTCTTTCTCTATCCCGGTCTCTATCTCTGTCTCTGTCTCTGTCCCTATCTCTATCTCGACTGTCTCTGCTGTCTCTAGAATCTCTACTGTCTCGATCATCTCTCGATTGCTGCTGGTTGGCCATCTTGCTGACCACCTGCTGGGCGAGCGGATGCTGGATGACATTCTTGTGGCGATCGCCACCCCGGCGTCTCTCTTTGCGCTTGGTTCTGTAGCAATCGAGACAGTCTCTCAGTCTCGGGTTCGGATGTTCGAAGGTCTTGCCGCAGGTCTGGCAGGTGAGGGAATGTTTGAGTCGTCCGTCGGAACTTTCAGAATCAGAATCAGATTCTGATTCGCCGGATTTCTCCTCTTCATCTTCCTCTTCGGATTCAGCTTCGACATCCGACTCTTCTACTTCTTCCTCTTCTTCGGCTTTGCGGCGGGTGCGCTTTCTGCCTTTTGGAGCTGCAGGAGCCTCTTCCTCTACCTCGTCTACATCGGCATCGGCTTTCTTGCCTCTTCTTGAGGTTGTGGTCTTGGCTTTTTTAGATTTCTCTTTGTCGTCCGAGTCTTTCTCTTTAGCCTTATCTTTGGCTTTAGACTTGGGCTTCTCTTCTTTCTTCGCCTTTTCTGCTTTGTCGGCTTTCTCTGCTTTCTCTACCGATTTTTTCGCCGGCTTCGAGCGTTGATCTTCTAGAGATTCCAGGACTTGGGGGTTGGTCAGACCTTCCTCTTTGAGGCGGCGAACTTCTTTGAGTTCTTCCATGGCCTGTTCGGGAAGAACCTTGATGCCGTTTTTATCGGTGGCGGTCTCGATATTGAATTCGCTGATGTATCTTCTGACTGTCACCGAGGTGACGTTCAGATCCTTAGCCGCCTGGGCGATTTTGGTTCCTTCAACCTTTTTTGTTTGACGCATTAATATGATCCCTTAACCGTGTCAATATTGATTCGATGGAATTTGCCGAGTAAGACGGCCGATTTTCTGGTGACCGCTTGAACAGGTGTTCTTATCTTTACTGAAACTGAATTGACAAAGACCTTACTTCGGCAGGTTTCAACCTAACCTGGATTGCCTTCTGAATCCGTGCTCTCCGTGCCGGGGCTCGACCCCTTCGCTTGCGTGCTCAATGCTCCGTCGCTCGGATTCAGGCCCCTTAAAGGTATCCTATTAATATATGATTTCATCGCTTGAAAGCTAAAATTTTTTACATTGAGACTCGAAAGACAGCTCTAATCAGGATATTCGAGTGTTACCAAAGTGTGACTGAGCGTTCGTATAGGCCTCTTTCAGATGATTGCGGCTCACATGGGTATAGAGCTGGGTGGTGACCACGCTGGCGTGACCGAGCAGCTCCTGGACCGAGCGCAGGTCGGCACCATTTTCGAGCAGATGGGTGGCAAAGCTGTGTCTCAGGGTATGGGGAGAGAGTTCTCGGGTGATACCGGCTTCGGAGGCTATTCTTTTAATCAGTCTCCAGACATGACTGCGGCTGAGGCGATTGCCCCGGTCATCGAGAAAGAGTGCCTGTACCTCTCCGGGTGTTGCTTTCGCTCGGCTTAGCGACTCGGATACTTCGCTGAGCATGGGATTCTTGTATCTTGCCAAGCGCCCACCGGCTTTCTTCTTTCTGGGCCTTCCGACCTTTTTCGGTTTTGATTGCCGGGCCGAGGCCGCTAGTTCGCGCTCATTCGGATCGTTCAAATAATTAGAGAGGGCAAGCAGTGCTGTGTCTCCTATAGGAATCACTCTTTCTTTGTTGCCTTTGCCCAGACATTTCAGATAGCTCTGATTGAGCGATAGATCATCTATGTTTAGACCGATAAGTTCTGAGACCCTCAGACCGCAGGCATAGAGAAGCTCTAGTATGGCTTTGTCTCTGGCGGATTCTGCCCTGTCCAGAATACGTTTCACTTCGGATTGGGTGAGCACCGCCGGTAGTTTTCGTCCTTTCTGAGGATTATGCAGAGTCTCGGTCGGGTCATCACTTATGGTGCCGTTGTTTTTCATCCATGCGAACCAGCCCCTGAGGCTTGCCAGAGTTCTTGCGATGCTGGATGGCTTTTGATTCTGTCTTGTGAGATGCAGCATGTATTCGGATATATCGGTCCGTTTTGGCACCGGGGCGTTCTTATGGGCATCGCCCTGATACCAGTGCACGAAGGCCTGAATATCTCTGCCATAGGCCATTATTGTGTGTTTCGAAAGACTGCGTTCGTAGCTGGTATATTCCAGATAAACTTTGAGCTGCTGTTCTAATAAAGATTTCTTGCGTCTGCCCGCTTGCTTCTTCTCTTGCGGCTTATCACTAGTAATAGATTCCAGCCCTATTTGTGCTCCGACTGTTTCGGAGCCTGAGCCGGAGATAGATATCTGGCTGGCGATTGGTTTTGAAAGGGAAGCGGATCCAGGCGAGGAGACCGAGATATTAATGGAGCGACAGCTATGCGCAGCCCCATTGTTCAAAGAAAGGGCTGAGACGCTGAAGTCCAGGCTCTCATTCTCTTTGCCTGCACCGGACTCATATTCAGTTGTACTCATGCTCCTAATGATACATAGCTTCTTGATAAATGCAATCGAATGGCATTACCAGTCATTACCGGTGGACCTACTCACTTTATGCCGGGCACTGGATGGGCGGTGGCTGCAGGCTTATTGGGAAGCCATTTGAATGTCTTCATTATAGATTTTGCCACCACATCCGGATTGTCCAGTGGTGCGGTGATTTTGAATGTGAAGGTTCTTGGTTTGTCACTGGCGATGGAGCCTATCAAAGGCAGGGACGGGAGATTTTCCAGCTTGCCGAATGTCACCAGGTGCATCGCCCTTTGCAGGGTCATTTTTCTGGAGACACTACCGACGGCGCCACCGATCATACTCTTTTGCACCCGGGGAATTTTGCCTGCGATGTCGACAACCAGCTCATTGTCCGTCAGGCTGGCTACGCCTGCGCCCCAGAGGCGCATGTCGTCCCCGGTGTAGCGCAGTTCATCGATGTTGACTTTGCCTTTTGAGATCGTAAACGAATTGGTCAGTTCGTCGAATTCTCCGGTTCGCACAGGCCAGACGCTCTGAAGCAAGTTGTTCATATTGAATCCGAAGATGCCCTGGGTAAGCAGGTTGTATTGAGTCAATCTGGTCTGGAGAGTGCCGAATCTTCCTACCACACCATTGGTTATCTTGACCCGCCCTTTACCTTCCAGGTTCTTGGTCAGTTCGTCTTTTGTCCAGCCCTTGCTGGTCAGCTCGAGCATCGACTCCAGCTCTCCTGTCACTTCGTTGGGATCGCCTGCCAGTCTCTCGGACAACTTTCTTGCCGATACATCGCTCATGACCGACTTGAGATAATGTTTCTTAGTGCCCAGATCGCTCCATCCGTCAATTCGAACAGCGCCACTGGCAACGGTGGCATGACCGTTTTTCAGGTGGATTGTGCCGGGGGTCTTACGATCTTTGCCAGGCTCATAAAGAAGATCTGCGCTCAAATTGCGAAGCAGTATATGATTGAACTCGGTGTCATAGATGACTAGCTTACAGGCTGTGGTCTCTTTCTCGTCTCCTGCTTCGTTGCCGCTTTCTCCTCGAATATGTCCATCAAGTTTGTCGATGGTGAAATCCGGAAGCTTGACCTTGGCGAA
The DNA here is from genome assembly GCA_020634035.1 of Candidatus Obscuribacterales bacterium. Lineage (GTDB taxonomy): Bacteria > Cyanobacteriota > Vampirovibrionia > Obscuribacterales > Obscuribacteraceae > RI-106. The sequence goes on from JACKCM010000002.1 coordinate 399,597, forward strand.
TTCTATTTTGCCTGACAGTGCCGGATTGGGCAGTTTGCCCCGGGCGCTCATATTGCCTTTGATTTCGCCGGATACTCCTTTGGCCAGATCCGGATCGACCAGGCTGACCAGGGTATTGAGCGAGGCTTCCTGGGGAAAGTCGAGATCCACATCGAGTCCGTCGGGTTTATAAGGGAAGATACCGTGATTGGTTTTATCCGGTATCAATTTGACGTCCCCTTTGAGAGCTATCAAAGTATCTCCCAGAAGTAGCTGTGTGTTATTGATCTTGAGATTCTCGGGCTCCAATACGATGCTGCCGTCCAGGGTCAGGTGATGATCCGGGGGCTGATAGATTCGACCCAGTCTGGTTTTAATCGAAAGCTTGTCCTCTTTGTCCGCCGCCAGGGTGAACTGGATGTCGTTCTTTTTGAAGTTGCCTTTGATTTTGGATCTGAGGGTGAGAGGACCGTTGCTTTTTACATGGATCTCGCCTGCTTGAAGCTTCTCTTCAATGTTCGGCAAAACCTGAACAATCTCTCTGGGATGCAATTTTGCCGATAGCTCCGCTTTCCAGTTCGGGTTTTTGGTGCGATATTTTTTGATGAAGCCATCAAGGCTGAAGCGACTCTCTCTAATCGAACCGTTCATATCCCTGAGCAAAAGGTCTTCGCCGGAAGCGGCTAGAATCCCTGCCAGATTAGTGACAGGAAAGTCATAAAAGTCCACACCGACTTTGAAGCAACCTATTAAGCCATCGAGCACCACTTCGCCGTCTTCCTGGACCATGCAGAGAATATCGCCATAGGCTTTCCCCCGCGGGTTCGAGAGCTTGTATTCGCTGAGCAACTCTTTGTAAGCAGTTTGCAAAGGCGGCGGCATCACCGGCGATGACAGGTAGTAGTGGACATCGGCAAGATCTATCCCTTCGGTTTTGGCTTTTGCTCTCGTTAACCTTGCTTCGGTAGAGACATTGTCGATAGAGACGCTGGTGACGATGGTATTACCCCTGGAGACCAGGGCGACCTCTTTGAGGACGAGCTGATCGTCATCATAGACTATGTAACCGGCTGTCGCGCGAAGCGGTTTTTCCAGACCGGGCGGTTTGTAGTAGAGGTCGTCGGGAACGGCACTGAAAAATATTTCGGGATATTTAGGCGTGCCTGCCAGCCTGAGGCGAACATCTTTAACCGAGCCGTACAAGAGCTCCTCGGTCAAGATCGGCATATCGACCTGGAAGAGCTTCATCAAACCGCTGAGGTGTTTGAGGTCAAAGTGAGTGGCGTGCAAGGAGAGGTCGATGATTGGCTCATTCCTGGCTATGATAGAGCCGCTCAACTCGAAACTACCGTCTCCCATCCGACCGGTTACCAGGGGAATGTCTATCCGCCCTCTTTGATTCGAGAATTTGAATTCGGCTTTGCCGTTGACTTTCGAGACGTTGAGAATGTTCTTGGGCAAAGACATGCCGGCATTCTTGAGATTGAGATCCCCTGCGATGTTTATGGTATTGCCCCGCACATCCACGGTAGAGCGAGCGCTGGCGTCGCCACTGAGGGCCACTTCATATTTTTTGCCGATTTCTAAAAAGCCAGGTTTTGTAATTATTTTGGACCGATGCTGTTTTATATTCACCCCGGTTTTGGAAAGAGAGATCGAGTTCGCCTCGAGCTTGAGCTGACCGACGGCTTTTTTCAGATTCATCCATCCTCTGGCTTGAATCTTGGCGGTAGGAGAGGCCAGTTCGCCTTTTTCCAGTTCGATCTTCTCCTGGTCTTCCACCCTGAAATTGCCGCTGATCTTGGATTCTGGAGTGACTCCGAAGACATACAGCAAAGGTACCTGCGATTGGGCATCTTTGATCACGTCCCCGAAAACCAGTTTGTCCGTCTCTATCTTGGTCAGGATCTTGGTGTCATTAATGGTGCCTTTTAAATTGACTGTCAGGGAAGCCTTGCCGGAGATCTTGCTCGGATTGAACTGAGAAAGGAGGCTGTTGCTGGACTTTTTGAACTCTCGGGTGAGATTGCCGAAAAGATAGTCTATCTCTTTTATATCCGAGACTTTGCCCTGGATATCGGCACTGACTTTAGAGTCCTTTTCCTGCCATTTGAGAAGATTGCCGGTCGATTCTATAGAGACCCCGGGTAGCTGGAAAGAGAGCTTCTCCCAGGCTAAATTCTCGTCAGAGACCACCATGTTCATGGTGCCGGATGCTTTGCCGGCGTTGATATCGCCCAGAGCGCTGTTCTTTACCGCCAGCTCTTTGAAGTTGCCTGCTATGGTGGCATTCAAGCCCTCTTCGAAGGTGCCTTCACCTTCTATCTCGACATCCAGTAAACCATCGAGATTCATGTTGTTCTCAGAGGCACCGGCTTGTTTGCTTTGATCATCTTCGAGATAGGCAAGCAAGGTGGTGAAGTCTGAGGGATCTAGATTCTCGCCTTTTATCTTGAACGTGTATTTGTTTGTCGGCCAGGTCTCGAAGGCTCCTTTGCCGAAGCCTTCAATGGTGACATTGGTTTCTGCTTTGTCCAGCTTTCGTTTTATCGAGAGGAAAAAAGGCAGTTTCTTCTCTTTACGAGGCCAGTTGAGGCTCAGTTTCAAGTCGTTCAGCTCGAAGGGCGACTTGCGTTCGGGATCTCTGGTCTCGTCTGCCATCAGGACTCTGCCATCCTGGACATTGATCAGTCGTATCTCCGGTCCGTCGATTAATAGATCTTCGAAGTTCCAGTGGTTGGGTGCGGTTTTAACAAGCCAGACCGTAGGAGCCCTGAAGTCGAGATGTTTGAGAACCAGCTTACCGGAAAGGAATGGCAGCACAGCCACGCCTATAGCGGTTTTTTCTGACTGGAAGAACGGTTCTCCAGTGAGTTCGAAAAGCTCCAGGTCTCTTGTGTCGATGGAGATGCCGCGCATTCCCAGATGCCAGCTCAGGCGTCCTATCTTGGCGTCACGATGGAGGACTTCGCTCAGCTCTTTTTCGACATAGGGCTTGGTCCAGTTTATGTCCGAGAGTAGAGCCACAGCAGCTATCACCGGAAGGGCAAGGAACCATACCAGGAGAAACTTGATGATATATTTCACCGGCGAGGCACGTCTTGTCGATTCGATGGTATGAGGATCGTTTTCCTTCGAGCTGAGCATTTAAAAAATCAGAATTCCTCTCCGTCTAACTCATGTTAAGCTAAAGAGCCACAGGAATTAGGTGTTATTAAAAAGATTGTGTCAATTGATTCATTAATTCCATTAATTCATAGAGTACTTCTACTCTTTACTGCTTTGATTGTGACGGTATCGCCGGTCTGGGCACAGAATAACGATGATTCTAGTGTTCTGCAGGTCGAGCATGTGAATACGGTCGAAGAGCCTGAGCCGGAGCCTGAACCTGAAGAAGAACAGATCTCTGTGCCGCAAACGTCAGCAGATGACGAAGAAGCTACGGAAAAAGTTTCCGAAGAATCTTCCGAAGAATCTGACGAAGTAAGGGAAGGCGAAACAGTCGAGTCCACTAGAGTTCCTGAAACCACTCCAGCGCCACCGGCTCCTGTTGTGCCAGAGGTTTCGAAAGCACGCACCGATGAAGAGGCGATCAGTTTGAAAAAGCTGGTTCGTGAGTTGCAGTACGGCAGTCTGGAGAACTCGATTAAGCTGCTCGAAACCATGGTCAAAGCCTATCCCTATGACCCCGATTACAGAGCTCTGCTTTCTGCGGCGCGCAATCTCAATAATGCCGATATCTGGTATCGGTATCAAAGACGGTTACAGTTGCCGCCGCCCTCTGCCCATGAAGAGATCAAGAAACTGGTGAAAGTGCCGCGCAAAGAAGAGCCCATCAACGAACTGAAGCGAGAGAGCTGGTTTCTGCTGATCAAAAACGGTCCCCGTCAGCAGAGATGATTTTCGTAGGCGAAGCGGACCAGAGCGGCACGGCTGTTTACCGATAACTTCTTACGCAGCCTCGATACATGCACCTCGGTGGTTCCTTCGGTGATATGAAGCTCTTCGGCTATCTGTTTGTTCGAGAGGCCCTGGGCGACTTTTTTTAGCACTTCCATCTCTCTGGAGGAGAGTTTCACCCTGACTTTTTCTCTACTTTCCGTTCTTTCAGTAAGCTCTTTGGTTGAGCCTACGACCTCGTTGAGCTGGGAGCACAGTTCGGTCAATTTCGAGATGCTTGTGGACTGGGCTTCGACAATCTGATAGAGCTTAGCCTGACTGAGGGCAATGGCGAGCTGATTCGAAATCCTGGTCATCAGGTTGATTTCGGCAACGGACCAGAGTCTGGGCGCGTCGGTCTGGTCCATATGGATGAGACCCATGAGTTTGCCCCGGTAAACCAGGGGAACCATCAGCATGGAGAGTATGCCGTAGTTAATCATCTCCATCCGCACATCCTGGGCAAAAGAGAAGGTATCGTCCTGCATAACCACCAGGGGGCGTCTTTCTCCGATATCGAGCAAGAGGTCATGATACTTTTCGAAGAGGATACTCTTGTCTGAGATAGGCTTTAAATCAGGTGCAGTCATCTGGCGCCGGATTCGCATGTCGCTTCTGTCTTCTTCGGCCAGACAGATGATGATTCTCGATACATTGAACTCGGTGAGCAGCGCTTTGGTAGAACGCTCGATTGTATCGGCCATCTCCAGAGAGCCATGGATATTCACGATCAGGCGGTTGAGCAGGGCTTCATCAAGAGAGGCTCTTTCTACCCGGCGGTACATGTCTTTCAGGTTCTCGATCAACATCGAGCGCTGCAAGTTGGTGGTTATGGTCCTGGGCAGGAATTTTTCGTACTCTCCGAATTTTGGAAGATAGTCCATGGCGCCGGAACGCAGCATTTTTATAGCCAGCTCCGGGCTGTCATTGGCGGTGGTCACTATAATCGGACAGTTTGGATTGTCCGTGATAATCGAACGGATTACCTCTTCGGCTTCCATATCTTCTAGCTGGTAGCTCATCACCACTGCGTCATAGGAGCGCGTGGCAAATAGATCCAGCGCCTCTTTGCCTGAGGCTGCCGTCTCTACGTCATAGAGGGGAGACTGGTCGCTTATGAAGCTGTGACAGCGTTTTCTCTCTTCTTCAATGGGTTCGAGCAAAAGAACTATGCGCTCTTTTGCCTTCTCCGCCGGATTATTCTGTCCGGTTCTGCCCTCGGTTGCTTTTGATTCAGTCGCCATTTCTGTGGACTAGCCGTGTTGATTTGGATTCCAAGTTAATTCCAAGTACATTACAAGTACATTACAACTACATTCTGCCCATTTTTGCGGCAGTAACCGCCATTTTTTCATGGGTTTTGCTATAGCGACTTATCTTGATACCTATAGGTTCCCGGAAGTAGCAAACTGATATAACCGATAATAGATAGATTTTACGGCTTACGCCAGCCTTCTCTATCTATTACCACCGCAGCCCCTCGCCCGGGGGCTGCTTCCTTTTTGAGGTCTATTTGCTGACGTTGCCGGACATATGGACCGGTTGTCTGCCGCGCTGGACATAGACCCGAAATATCTTCTTGTCCGGAATATTCTCGACTTCGCTCAAGTCTGCCGTGTAAGGCAAAGCCTGGGGATTGAAGTCGAGTTTCATCACTCTGGAGCCGTCCGAGTCGAAAAATTCTCCCTTCAGGTCATAGTCGCCTTCGGGATAATGTTTCACTTGCGGGTTCACAAAGAAGCCAACATGTTTGCCTGCTGGTGTGTAAATGTTGACTTTTACTTCACTCATTTTCGTCCCCTTCTCCATCCTTATTACTAATGGATTTTTTCTCCGGCACCTATTCTCTATCCTTTACAACCCAACTGGTTTTATCTCTGTTAAGAATTGGAATAATAAGCTACACTTTGTTCCATAATAGTTTCGGGTCGTGGTTAATTACCATTGATTGTGAAAGATTGAACTTAGTATCTAGCTAAGAGGAGTTTGCCAAAATGTCCTATACCATTGTTGCCGACGTATGCGAAGGCATTGGTGATTGCATCCCCGTTTGTCCGGTAGAGTGCATTCACTGGGCCGAAGGTAAGAAAAACGAGAAAGATACCGAATACACCTACATCGACGATGCTACTTGTATCGATTGTGGTGCTTGTCTTTCTGTTTGTCCTATCGAAGGTGCCATTCTCGAAGAGTGGAAGCCCGAACTGCAGAAGCCTTAGATTATCTTTTGCACTATTACCAGAGGCCGGGGGCTCAGCTTCCGGCTTCTTTGCATGTAAATGAAATTCAAACCCAAGACAAGAATTGAAGAAGTGTAACCGTATAAGGCAATACTTGGAAGCAATAAAGGTATTGCCTGCCGTATTCATGTTAAGATCACTTCCGATTTTGAAGCAGACAAAAATACGGAAAAACAAAGAATGGGACTTGCTTTAGAGAAAAAACAAGAAATTATTGCCGACAACCGGGTCAACGATAAAGACACCGGTTCTCCGGAAGTTCAAGTAGCGATGCTGACAACACGCATCAATGAGCTTACTGATCATTTGAGATCTCACAAGAAAGATTTCCAGAGCAGACGCGGACTGTTGATGATGGTAGGTAAACGCAGAAGACTGCTGAAGTACCTGAATAACACCGAGCCGCAACGCTATCGCAACCTGATAGAAAAGCTAGGACTTAGAAGATAATTCTCAGGCGAGCCCGTGGGCTCGCCTGTTTGTTCACGTGCTTCCGTCCCGGCTCATCCAGGATGTCAAGCAACAAGGATATGGATTCATGTGGGCATGACGGGCTAAGCCTGGTCATGCCTTGCATTGCCATATTCATAAACAAGACGAAAAGTAGAAGAGAAACAGAGAGAAACAATGATGTTAGATACGGAAAATAAAAAAGAAGAGCTGTCCAAAACTTGCGCCATAGAGATTGACGGCAAGACCATCAGCGTCAGAACCGGGCGGATGGCCAAACAGGCCAGTGGAGCAGTCGAGATCAGCTGTGGCGACACCATGTTGCTGGTCACCTGCACCGAGAGTAGAGAACCCCGTGACGGCATCGATTTCTTCCCGCTTCTTGTCGACTATGAAGAGAAGCTCTATGCCGTAGGTAGAGTACCTGGAAGCTTCCTGCGTAGAGAAGGCAGGGCTTCGGACAAAGCTATTCTTACAAGTCGCCTTATCGACCGTCCTATCAGACCGCTGTTTAAAAAGGGCTATAGAAAGGATGTCCAGATAGTCGCCACCGCTATGAGTGCCGACCAGGAAAATCCCACCGACACCCTTGCCATGCTTGGCGCTTCTTTCGCCCTCTGTCTGGCAGGTCTACCCTTCGGCGGTCCTATCGGTGCTGCCCGGGTCGGCAGAGTGAACGGCAAATTCGTTGCCAACCCCACCTATGAACAGATAGATGAATCCGATATCGATATCGTGGTGGCAGGAACCGATGATTCGATCATGATGGTAGAAGCCGGTTGCAATCTGGTTTCTGAAATCGATGTGCTTGCTGCCATCGACTATGCCCACAAAATCATCAAAGATCAGGTCAAAGCTCAGAACGAGTTCATCAGCGCTCTTGGAATCGAGAAAACCGAATTCGAGCCGGAACCGAAAAACGAAGAGCTGCTCAGCCTGATCAAAGACAAAGCTACCGCCGAAATTAAAGCCTCTATGGATCGGGTCACCGACAAAAAGGTGCGTTCGGCTGCATTAGACAAAGCCTTCGCCAATGTCAAAGAGGCGATTGAAGCTCTGCCTGAAGAGAGCCCTCTCAAAGAATTCAGTGACGGAGCCATCAAAGGCTACATGGAATCTTACGAAGCCAAGCTCATGCGCGCCCAGGTTCTGGAATCCGGTTTCAGAGCCGATGGCAGAAAATGCGATGAGATCAGACCGATCACTGTTGAGACCTCTATACTTCCCAGAGCTCACGGCTCCGGTCTCTTCACCCGTGGTACCACCCAGGCGCTTTCCATCGCTACTCTTGGAATCGCCGGAGACGCTCAGCGCCTCGACACCATCGATCCCCAGACTGAAAAACGCTATATGCACCATTACAACTTCCCCGGTTTCTCGGTGGGAGAAGTGAAGCCGATGCGTGGTCCTGGTCGTCGGGAAATCGGACACGGAGCGCTTGCCGAGCGTGCCATCATTCCTGTGCTGCCTGATCAAGAGAGCTTCCCCTACACGCTCAGGGTTGTATCGGAAGTGCTCGAAAGTAATGGCTCCACCTCGATGGCTTCCACCTGCGGCTCCTGTCTATCTCTGATGGATGCCGGCGTACCGCTGAAAGATACCGTCGGCGGAATCGCCATGGGTCTGATTCTCGAAGATGATCGCTGTGCAATTCTGTCGGATATCCAGGGTCTCGAAGATTTCCTCGGCGACATGGACTTCAAAGTGACCGGTTCTAGAGATGGAATCACCGCCCTGCAGATGGATATCAAGGTCCAGGGTATCTCTATCGAAATCATGAGGGTCGCTCTTGAACAAGCTCGCAGAGGCCGTATCCATATAATTGAATGTATGGAGAAAGTGATTGATAAGCCGAGAGCCGAGCTTTCCAAGTGGGCTCCGAGGCTTATAACCATCAAGATCAATCCGGATGATATCGGTACAGTCATCGGCCCTGGTGGCAAGATGATCCGTCGTATCATCGAAGAGACCGGCGCATCTATTGACATCGAGGATGATGGCACCGTTGTGATCGGCTCTGTCGAAGGTCAGGGCGGAGAAGCAGCCAAGCTCATGATCGAGAGACTGGTCAAAAAAATAGCACCTGGTGAAATCTATAAAGGTGTGGTGACTCGTATAATTCCTGTCGGAGCTTTCGTCGAAGTACTGCCCGGCAAAGAAGGCATGGTTCACATCTCTCAGCTCGAGAACCGTCGAGTCAACAAAGTAGAAGATGTGGTCGCCGTCGGCCAGGAAGTCGTAGTCAAGGTAAGAGAGATAGACGATCGTAATCGTGTTAACCTGACTATGAAAGAAGTAACCGACGAAGAGAAAGAGCTTGCCCTGAAACACTAGCTCTAATCACCCGCAAGTCAAAAGGGATCACATATTGTCGAATAGCCCAGGACGTTTGAAGCCTCCATCGTCATCAGACATTTCGATGAGGATATTCTTCGTCCTGGTTTATTTGTTTGTGGCCCTTCTACCCCTGACCGGTGATGCGTCGCATCAGGTCTATGCTAAAAGCAAGTCGACCAAAAAATCGAGTTCTAAAAAAAGCACTAAAAAAAGCACCAGAAAATCCTCTTCGAGCAAAACGAAATCTCGTAGCAGAAGACGTACAACCTCAAAGAGTCGCCACAAAGCGGCAAAGCCAAAGCCGGCACCGAAGCCAGCTCCACCCAGCCCCGAAGAGCTGGCTGCCAAACAGAAACGTGAGAGCAATTATTCAAATTTGAATAGCTCATTCAGAAGTTATGATGCGGCTCTGGCTGCAAGGACGCGGGGAGATTATCATCGAGCCGCCGAGCTGTTTAACCAGGCTCTTGAAAAAATCATGCAGAGCCGGGACTATCAGAAAGGCGGCAACGCCGGCACCATGGCGGCTATGACCTGTTTTGAGCTGGGCAAGACCCAGGAGGCTTCTGGCGACCTTATCGGCGCCCGGGACAGCTATGCCAAGTGTCTGCGCATCATGCCCGAGTACTCACCGGCAGCGGTCAATATGATTGAGTTGCTTGCCAAAAACGGACATATAGATCTTGCTCTGGCCAAAGCCCGAGAAGCAGTTCGTGAAAATGGCAGAGACCCAAGAAGTCGACTGCTGCTTTCGCTCTTGCTTCAGAAAAAAGGGGACGTGGAAGCGGCCCGCAGAGAGCAAGATGAGTTCAAGAGGCTGCTTTCGGTGGATTCTCAGATTATTCCCAAACAAAACGCCCACCAGAAAAATGTGGTGAGAGTGGCGGATTATCTTCGCGGCGTCCAGGAAGCGGACAGCAAAGATGACCAGTCTCATGCCCAGGGCAAAGACGAGACCGATGATGATGATGGTATCGACGAAGAAGAAGGAGATACCGAGCATATCGACGCCGAAGCGCTCAAGAAACACGACCAGAAGATGGGCGACTGACCGCCAATTTAAATAAGGACATTATGAAAGAGGGACCCGATTGGGTCCCTCTTCCGGAATTCTAGACTGTCAAAGACTATTTGTTGTTGACTTTATCTTTGAATTCTTTACCAGGCGAGAAAGCAGGTACTTTCTTGGCAGGTACTTTGATCTTTTCACCAGGCTTCTGAGGATTATTAGTCTCTCTTGCGTTGCGCGAACGGCGCTCGAAGGTGCCGAAGCCAACCAGAGTTACTCTGTCGCCTTTGGCAACAGTTTCAGTAACTACATCTGTCAATGCGTGGAGCATTTCTTCTACAGATTTCTTGGTGTTGTTTGTACGATTTGCTATCTCAGCAGCTAGTTCTGCTTTGTTCACAGAGATTCCTCCTGTCCCTCACATCGAGAACGAATTGAAATTGATATATTGATATCATGTGGCTTTTCAAAACCACGTAATGGGCAAGAATACAGCACCTTGAGTCGCGAAACAAGTACATCACGATAAAATGTGGCACTAGATAACGAGTTTTTTTCAGTTTCAAACATCTTGACGTGTATTTTTTGGCTCTTTATGAGATGTGGAGAGCGTGAAAAGGACTAGAATATGGGAACAAATATAGTACCGAATATAGAGAGCAGGACTCACTTGGGACGAAAAATCGCCACCTCATCGGCAGTGGATTCACGCAAAACAGCGTTTTTGGCCGCCTGTGCGGCTGAATCCAAGAAGGCTATATCCACAGTAGTACTGGATGTTGCGAAAGTAACGTTGATCGCCGACTATTTCGTTTTTACCGGTGGAGATTCCAGAGCCCAGGTCAAAGCGATAGTGGAGGAGATTCTCTCCAGTCTCGAGAAAGTCGGGCGCAAAGCCAAATCGGTAGAAGGACTGACCGAAGGACGCTGGGTGCTAATCGACTTCGGAGATGTCATAATTCATGTTTTGCAGGGGGCGGAGCGCGAATATTACAAACTCGAGCAATTTTGGAACCATGCCCTTATAGTTGATCCGGAAGAATGGACAAAAACAGGGTCAGATAGTGATAATTTAGAAGTAGAGTAGATTTATTATTGGTTTTCATTTTAGTACCAGCTTCAGGGAGCCGGACAGAGGTAGAAAAATATGAGCTTCAGGACCAGACTGCAGGGGTTTGTAGAGAATCGACAAAAGATTCAGATCTGGTATGGAATGGGCTGCCATAACACCGTCACCGGAAGGGTGCTCGGTGTCGACCACGATCATCTCGATGTGGAGTCCTATTCCCATGAAAGTGACGGTCAGATTCATATACGGCGCATTCTTATTCCGATGCACCTGATTCTGCATATAGACATTACTACTTCAGAGATTAGCGAAGAGCACGAAATTCTCGACAAGGTCGAGGATAAAGAAAACGGCAAAGAACCCGGTTTGAGTTCCGCTTCGGTAATTGATCTACCCGAGGCGCCCCATGGCTATGCTGTAAAGATACTCTCCCAGTTGAGCGCCTCTTACTCTAATCGTTTTTCGCGAATGACGGCAGGACCAGGCGGCATCTATTTCTCTTGTGACGGCAGTGTCTGGTTCGTGGACAACTCCGGACAACCCAGCGAGTATGCTCGCATCCGTGGCAACAGCACCATATCGGGCTTGCGCTTCGATCGAAAAGGTGTCTTATATGTCGCCACGATTCAGGGAACGGTCTATAAAATCGACCCGAACAAATCCGGTCGTATTCTTGCCCAGCTAGACGGCGGCAAGACCGGAGGCGGTACTTTCTTGTCCGATGTGGCTATCGGTCCAAGAGAAGAGGTCTATGTCTCCAACTTCCCTTCCAACACCGGTGGCATTTTCAAAATCGACAAGTCCGGTGAATCCGAAGTCTTAATCGGTGGTCCAGGCAACGGTACTCAAGGACTACTCCTTGATCCCGATGGCTTCCTGTGGTGCCTGGAGCATTCCTCCGGCTCTGTAGTCAAGCGCTCCCTCGATGGTCGAGAAGTCTCGCGCATCTCCGTAGCCGAGTCCGATAGTTTCAACTTCGCCGATGGCTATGACGGCAATCTCGCCATGGATAGCCTGGGACGACTCTATATCACTGCCGGTCGTGCCGGCAATGTTCTCAGGGTGAACAGAGAAGGACGGGCAGAAGAGTTTCTCAAAGGTCTGCGCAATCCGACAGGCATAGCTTTCGGCACCGATGGCGCTCTCTTTGTTCTGGAAGCCGGTCGTTCGAGAGTGTTGAGAGTGGCGGCTCTAGATAAGGCCGATCGCACCGCTTCGGCGCCGATGCTGAGCTAGAGCGACTTTAAAAATCGCACTTTTATATATGCGCCACATATAGTGGCGCATTTTTTTTGCTTTTCTATTGCTGCTTTCTACTTGGCGTTCTGGGAGACCAGAGAACGCTCGTCGAAGAGCGCTTCGATAACCTGGGCATAATTCCGGGCTACGACATTGCGCTTGATCTTGAGGGTAGCGGTCAGCTCTCCGGCTTCAACCGAAAGTTCGTTCTCGAGAATCTTGAATTTCTTGACCTGTTCGTAGTCAGCCAGGGGCCGTGACAACCGCTTGATCTCGGAGCGAAGATGATTGTTCAGTTCATGACCTTTCAATAGATCTTCGAAGCTCTCATACTTCCAGCCTGACTCCATAGAAAAGTCCATGGCGGCAGTTTCATCCAGGCTGATAAGCGCGACCAGGTGTTTTTGCTTATCGCCGAAGACCACCGCCTGATTGATGAAGGGGATGGTTTTGAGCACCGCTTCGATTCTCTGGGGGGCGATGTTCTTACCGGCAGCGTTGACGATGATGTCTTTTTTGCGATCGGTAATGGTGACATAGTTGTCACCATCGATAGTGCCGATGTCTCCGGTTCTGAACCAGCCGTCTGTAAAAGCTTTCTCCGTAGCCTGAGCATTTTTGTAATAGCCGTTGAAAATCGTCGGTCCTTTGACCAGCAACTCTCCGTCCACGTCCACTTTCATCTGGACCGAAGGCAGAAGACAGCCCACGGTGCCGACTTTTACTTTATCCGGACGATTGACGGATAGCGGGGCTGCGGTCTCGGTCAGACCATAGCCTTCCAGGGTAGAGATGCCCACGGCGTTGAAGAATTTCAAAACCGGTCTGGTGGCAGGAGCACCGCCACTGACAATCAGTCTCAGGCGGGCACCAAGGCGCTCTTTCAGCTTTCTGAGCACCAGTTTCTCGGCGATGAAATATTTCGCTTTCAAGCCGATGCGGGGCTCTTTGCCCTCGGCGGCATGTTCGACCATCTCGTTGCCGACAGAAACGCCCCATTCAATAAGCTTGCGAGCCCTGGCCGATGCGCCGTCGATGCCGTTTTTGACTTTTGTATAAATCCGGTCGAGCACCCTGGGCACAACAAGGATCATTGTAGGCTCTACTTCCTGCATGTTGCGAGCCATATACTCGATGCCTTCGGCATAGGCGCAGGAGCCGCCGTCCATCATCCAGTAGAACTCTCCGCAGATTCTCTCGAATACATGAGAGAGGGGAAGATAAGAGAGATAGAGATCATCATCGCCAATCGGAATGATCTGTCTGAGATCCTCTACCAGCCTGATGATATTAGAGTGTGTCAGAGGCACGCCCTTGGGAGTACCGGTGGTGCCGCTGGTATATATGATTGTGGCCAGATCATCTATTTTTGTGTTGCTCCACTTATATTGCAGATCATTGGGATTCTCCGCCATCTCGGCTTCACCTGCCAGAATCAGGTCGCTGAAGCTCATCAGCATTGTCCGGGGCAAGTTACATGACTCTGCAACCTTTTCGATATCTGAATCTTTATCTGGTTCCATCAGAACCAATTTTTTCAAGCTGGGCAGTTTCGCTACTAAATTATCGAATTTCTTGAGCAGACGCTGGTTTTGCACGAAGACCACTTCGGCTTCGGAATTGTTGATGATGTATTCGATATCCGAAAGAGAGCTGGTCGGATATATGGGCACTGAAACAGCACCATTGTATATAGTGGCAAAATCGGCCAGCACCCAGAAGTGGGAAGTCTGGGAGAATATCGCTGCTTTTGAGCCCATATCGATACCCAGGGACGAAAGACCGAAGGCAAGCTTCTCTACGACATTGCCCATCTCGGACCAGGTAATAGACTCATAAGCCTGACCTTTCGGTTTGTGGAGCATAGCCGGTCGATCTGCCATGCGGGCGATTCGACTTCTCAGGATGGTGGCGAGATTGCGGTTCTTTTCTTCTTTGCGATTCATCGTCAATTTATCGTAGACACTAATACAACCAGCATTATATTCAGTTTTCAGGTGGCGACCAGCAAATATGAATCAGTATTAGAACTGTTTTCAAGGGCGCTTTCTGCCCGGGGATACAGAAATTCGCTGATTATGAATTATTACTCAGAGCCTTCTTAGCAAGATTTAAGCGCTTACAAAGGGCGTCAGCCAGGTTGAGAACCCATCGGCGAGCGAGCTTACCGAATCTTCGAAGACCAGATCATGGCGGCATTCATTGAAGTGAACGCGCTCTTTGGCAGGGCAATCGAGCTCTTCAAAAAATCTGTCGTTCATCCGGTTATCGACTATCCTCTCCTGACCGGCGGTGGCAAGATATACCGGACAGGGCAGCGACTTGCTCTTTCTCACAGCCTCTTTGGTCAATTTCAGAAGCTCCAGACCAAGACCGGCAGGGATGGCGAATTTGCCCAGCTTGTCGGCGTTTACTTGCTCGCGAATCTTTTCGTTGACGGTGATATCGTCGACACTGTAGGGAAGGGCGATTATCTTGCCAGGAGCCACCAGGGCAGTCAGAATCGCCTTCAATTTATACGGCAGGGTAAAGGTTCCGGCGAACCCTTCGAATCCGGGCGACATAAGAAGCATGGCCGAGGGCGGCTGCTCCAGCCGATCCAAAGAAGAGAGAGCGACAAGAGCCCCCATGCTGTTTCCGGCAAGAACCAGAGGCTTACCCGGGTTCTCCTCTTTTGCGTGGTTGGTAAGAGCAATCAAATCGTCCTGCCATTGTCTATACGAATCGAAGCTGCGCCGGTCTCCATGACCGAATCCGCTCAGATCACAGCTATAGACCCGGTGCTTGCAAGAGGCCAGCCTCGATGCCAGGGGCTCGAACCAGCCCGAATGGGCGCCCAGACCATGGCAGAGCACGGTGACATATGCTGCGTCCGAATGTCCCCAGGTTCGGCAGAAAATCTTTTCCTGCTCTTTACCCTTTCTTACCGGGATTTCAAATTCGGTGCTGGTCGGGCTCAAATCTATGACAGGTATGCTCATTCCAGTTATTATAACTTCAGGGGAGATATTCGAAGCAAAAATCCGATTTACCATGTCGACAGGAACTACTTCAACCGATTCAACAGATTCAACCGAAGCGGATAAGGCTGCCACTAAAGGTGGTTCTGCCCTGGTGCGCTCGATTGTTCTTGTGAGCGTGCTGTCTATTTTTGCTTTCACCGCCTACTATTTCACCCGCCCCAAAGATACACCGTTCACGCGGGCGGTGGCTCAGATACAGCAGGGCAAAGCAGCCCGAGCTATCCCTGTATTAGAAGAGATGGTCCGGGAGCATCCTGACAATCCGGAGATTTATCCCTGGCTTGCCCAGGGTTATCTGGCCGCCCAGCGCTACGCAGAAGGACGAACCGCCCTCGATACGGCACTGAGGCTGAAGTTGCCGGCGAAGCATTTATTTCCGGTGGTGCAGTCCTATGCAGAGTTCTATATGCGCCGCGGTGATTTTGACGAAGCAGAGAAGCTCTATCTATCTTCGAACCGTATCGGCCAGCCAAAATATTTCGACGCTGAGCGAGCCAAGATGTACTTATCATGGTCAGATAAAGACATCAGTCAGATGAACTATCGCGATGCCATCCATCATCTACAGCTTGCCGACAGTCTTTCACCGGGGATGGAAGAGAGTCTGAAAGCGACTATTCCACATAAGCTTGCCAGCTGTTATCGCAGGCTGGCCGCTATCTGCGAAGTGGAAGAGAACAACGACAAAGAGGCGATTCAGCTTCTAGAGAAAAGTCTCTCTGTTTCCGATGAGCCCCTGACTCGCATGGCTCTGGCGGCGATTTATACCAGATTAGGAAAGACCCAGAAAGCAATCGAGAATTACCAGGCGGTCAGCCAGGAAGATCCAAATAACCTGGAAGTTCGTCACCACTTAATAGAACTGCTTTTAGAGAAAAAAGATTTTGAAAAAGCCCAGGAGGCACTTGCTGATCTCACTGATAAAGAGCGCAGCGTCGAGAACTTCGAATTGCTTGCCGAGATCAATCTAAAAACCGGCAACTATGCCGGTGCCGTGCGCGCCCTGGAGGAAGCATCCAGTCTGAGAGCGACGCCGGAGCTTTTGCGTAAACTGCGCGATACTCTATTGAGCTGGCACGATCTTTTGATTTCAGAGAAAAAACTTCAGGAAGCCACCTCGGTCAAGGGACATGCCGAGAGGGTTTCAGAACAGCTCGCCCTGCTTGCCCCGGACGAAGAGAAAGAGACTGCAGGCGACTCAGACAAGATGTGGGATCCCAAGGGATCTCCGGTGGCTATTGTTTTCGCCAGGACCTGGCTGGAAAAAGGCAGCCTTACTCCGGAAGGGAAGATAAAAATTCGCAACGTCACCGGTCAAAATATAAGCGAACTCAGTTTGACCGCTGTTTTCTATGACAACACTTCAAGACGCCGTGCAGGCAAAATCGAGTTGCCGGTGGCTTCGGAAGCCCGACCATTTCCTGCCGGAGAGGAAAAGTGGCTTTATTTCTCCAGTCCCCATACGATTCGACCGGATCATCAGCTGGCGGTGATTATTCTCTGGAACGGCAGGTTCTTGAGAGAGTTTCCGGTTGTCAAAAGGAGCAGGTAATAGCTGGAGACCGTGCAAATCTTTTGAGCGGTGTTAGACTATTGATCTCATCTTTTCATAGGAAGCAGTCCCCAAAAAACGATGTCGGAAGAGAGCACCTGCAGGCACGAATATGTGATCATCTATCAACGTAAGTTGAAGGATCTGGAGCGTCGATTGGTCGGCACCCGAGCTTATTTGCCTGTCGGTTTCAAGATGGTTGATTTCAAGCATTTGAGCCCGGGCAGTTTCTGTTTCTGTACCCGTTGCCGCAAGCGCTTGTTTCCGAAGCGGACCCAGGCCGAAAAAGAAGCGGCTCGTCTGGAGCGTAAACGGCTGAAAGAAGAAGAGCTCGCTAAGCAGGTCCAGGAGCTTGGTGATGGTTTTCTCGATCAAGACAAGATGGAGATTCTGGCTACACCGGTCAAATCTACTTCTGGTCTGGGTTGGAATATGAAAGCATCCGGTGCCGGCAGCAATGACGACGAAGATGAAGATTTCGACGACGATGATGATGAATTGGAAGACAGTGACGAAGGCGGTCAGGAAGAAAATGACGAGGGTGGCCCCGATATCAACGTCGACGAGCTGGAAGTAGAATCGGTTGATGTGGATGATATCAGAGCTGAAGGAGTGAAAATCTCTCCTGAAGATGATATGGATGAATCCTGTGATCTTGATGACGATCAAGATGATTGATTGAGGTGATAGAGGGTGTTCAGGCTGGTGGATAAACTGCTCTTGTTGCTGGTGGCATTCCCGCCTTTCTATTTTGTCGTCCGTTTTCTTAAATGGTACGTCAATAGCGATGTCTATCAAGAAGAGAACAGAGACACAAACGGCAAAGAAGAACATGCCGATGATTAGGTAGGAGACTGATGGGTCTATATTTCGCCAGGATTTTCAAAGCGATGCTAGTGAGCGCCATCGGGTTTGGTGGCGGTATCGGCCTGCTCTTCATGATCATCATCATCATTGTCCACAACGGTCCGGATAAGTTTTATCTGGCTATGAAAGCCGGTCTATGCGTGGGCGGAGTCTTCAGTCTGCTCTATGTATTTCTTTTGCTCCTGCTAGATTTGACTTCGAAGCTCTATTATTCGCGGGGGCATTTCAACGAGATCTGGGAGGTACAGCAGACCCGGGAGCTGACCATGAAAGGACCGTCGAAACAGGTGCTCGCCTTCTGTCGGGAGGCACTGCTGGCAGTGCCCTATGTCAAAGCAGTGACTGAAGACGCAGAGAATATGGTCGCTCGTGCCTCCACCGGTACAAGCTGGCGGTCTCCGGGTGAAGTTATAGAAGTTGAGGTCAATCCTCTGGCCGAGGACGAATGGAAAGTTACTATAATGAGCCGTCCGGAGAATAAAGACAATTTCTTCGATTATGGCAAGAATTTCGTTAATGTCGAAGTATGGTTCAGCAAAGTTACCCAACTCGAACAAGAGCGAGACAAGAAGAAGAGCTAGTATTGGTGCGTTTCAGTCTCTCTTAGTTTGATAACTTCACTTCGTAGCGCTTCTATATCGGTGCCATGGGCGGCAAGCATCTGGGCTGCTTTCCCTTCTCCAAGACGAAGAACACCGAGAAGCAAGTGCTCGGAACCTATGTAGTTTACTTCTTCGATTCGCGCTTCTTCCCAGGATATCTCAAGAGCTCGTTTTGAGTTTTCTGTAAAGGGCATTTCAGGCTGCGCTTGATTTGCCGTGCCCTCATAGTTCAAGGCAGCCGCATGCTTTCGGGTGGTTTCCAGATCCAGCCCAACTGAATTTAGCGCTTTTGCGGAGATGCTATCCTCAACAGCAGCCAGACCGAGTAAGAGGTGCTCGGACCCGACTTCATGGACGCCCATAGTTTTCGCCTCTTCTTGAGCGTGCATGATAGATAGGATTGCTTTCTGGGTGAATCTTTCGAACATCGATGAATCTATGATCCGCTTTTATGTTTTACGACTTTGACTGAACAGGGGGCGTTCTTGAGCACCGCTTCGGCGACACTGCCCAGCACCAGACGAGCTAGTCCTGAACGACCCTTTGAACCTACTACAATCATATCAGCACCACTTTCGGCGGCGAATTTGCAGATGGTTTCAGCAGCGAAACCGGAGAGCACTTTAGCCTCTATAGAATGATCGGGAAAGGCTTCTTTCATTCTTTTAAAATCTTTGTCCAGTATGTTTTTGGCATGCACTCTCTCTTCGGGAAGATCGACCGTACCAAGGTCCATGCCTGCCAGAACCGCTCCGGCTTGATCCTGGGCAACGGTGACGATGACGAATTGATCATCATCTGCCCAGGGTCTTGAGACGATGTGGTCGATCATCATTTTCGAATATTCTGATCCGTCGGTGGCAATAACGATTTTCATGCTCTCCCGTCCGTTCCTTGTGTTCAAACGCTGTCAATATATCGGTTTTTCTGCCGGAGCCGCTTTTAGACTTTTGGCTGTCTGTCTATCTTTTTCAGCCAGATCTTTCTTGCCGAGCTTATCATAAACTTTGCTGCGGGCTTCATAGGCGTGCCGGGAAAATTGTGGTGCCAGGTCAATGGCCCAATTATACTCTTCTATCGCTTTATCGTACTCTTTTAATGCCGCATGGGCGTCGCCCTTGAAACGATGCAGTTCATCATCCATCTGGTCTTCTTTCTGGGCTTCATCCAGTACTTTGATAGCCTCTTTATAGCGCCCGAGCCTGGTAAGGAGACTGGCGTGGAGCTTCAGCGCTATCGGTCGAACCCTTACTGTGACTTTGTCGTGATCGAAGCGAGCCGCATCGGCAAAGTCTTTCAGGGCTTTTTCATTTTGACCGAGGCTCTCGTGCAACTGTCCTCGATGCACCAGAATGCGCGGATATTGCGGGGTCTCTTTGATAAGGTGATCATAGTCGGCCATGGCTTTCTCCGGCTGGTTCATGGCCACAAAAAGACTGGCGCGGGCACGATAAAGGTTTTTGGTGGTTTTGCAAACTGAGATGCCTTTAGTCAATGCTGCAACTGCTTTCTGCGGCATCTTGCGAGTGTCATAGATGGTGGCCACCGCTCTGTAGGCGTCTTCGTTGTTTATGCCCAGATCAATGGAGCGATTCAAGTCTTTTAGAACGGCATCATCATTGCCTTCTAGAGTGTCATATTTGGCTCTGCCCCGGTAGAAGAAACCTTCGGCAGAGTTGGGATTGAGCTTGAGCGCTTCGTTAGCAAGAAGAATGGCGCTGTTATAGTCGTCACGCACATAGGCTTTTTTAGCCGCTTTCAGATAGCTTCTTTCATCGAATTTATGATTGGCGCCGCCCATGTACATCTTTATCGATTCGTTGAGAGTACGATCGGGAACGGTGGCGAAGAGCTTGTCGTTCTCTACGCCTTTTTCTATTTTTTTGTCGGTACTTTTATGCTTTGGTCCTGCTTCAACAGTTGGGTCGCCCTGACAGGCGGTTAGCACTGCAAGCGATACCATTGTGAGGGCGAAGAATTTTGTTTCTTTCAAAGTGATATTCAAATTTCGAAGCTGTGGTTGAATCATATGGTATTCAGATTTAGCTCCAATGACAAGAACTTTACCTCAGAAGTCATGGGTTACTCGACGGATAGGCTCTAATGTGCAATCATCATCACCTGATCTGAGTGCTCAAGAGATATGTTCATGAACTCGAAAATAACTGTTTTTTTGATTCTCTCTGTTGTCTGGGCTCTGCCGAGCCTGGCTGCTGGTAGTCAAGTTGCCTATAGAGGTGACGGAGAGGGAGAAGGGAAGCGGGGCTCGTTTTTCTCCCGGACCAATCTCGACGATGCACAGCTAGAGACGCTGGTGGCAAGAAAAAACCAGTATGAGGCTGACACAGCGGCTGACCGGGCTCATATGCAGGTTCACTACCGCAAGCTTTTCTTTTTGCTCTCCAAGCCGGGAGTAGATAGAAAAGATGTCCTGGCAGAGCAAGAGAAGATCTCTGAGCTAAAAGCCAGGCTCTTCGAAACCCGCATAACCTATTTTATGGATGCCTGGGCCATCCTCAACGAAGAACAGCGCCAGAAGATGAGACGGATGGTGCTGGAGCGGCAACTCAGCAATCGTTCCTGGAAGGGCCGCGGTCATGCTTCGGGATCAGGTTCCAATTATCGTTCTTCTTCCAACTCTTCTGAAAGTTCAAGCGAGAAAGCTTCTGCATCTACATCTTCTTCTACATCTTCATCCCCCTCTTCAACCCAGAGTGCTTCTTCTAGCTCTTTGCTGCCCACCGCCGAAGAGTATCTTCTGATGCTGGCAGCAGAAGAGGACTGATAGACTAAGATAGGGATTGTGAAGAGCCTGCTGCCATTGCTGGTGGTGGTTCCTAATTCTCTTAGATTTAGAAAGCGAGCTGATAGTTCTTCGTTTGAAGAGACGGCTGGGTTTCTAGTCGCTGCTGTTCTACAGGCTCTGGTTATTCTATATCGAGTGGAGCATCTCTTTCAGGAGTAGCGAAAGGTGCTATAGTTAGAAAATCGGAATGGAATTGAAGTTTCACGTATGATTCGGTCAGCTCTGGCAACGATTGCACTAGTCTTCGTCATTATTCAGTTAATGGTGCCAGGTCTTTGCTGTTGTCAGAGTATTCAGAGTCTCGACGGGATTCCGATGCATTCCTGTTGCGGTGGCACCGAAGTCGGCTGCGATATTGCTTTATCTGATATTTCCATAAAAGCCGATTGTCACTGTCAGTCTCGCAGTCACCTGACTTTCTGTCTTTCTCCGAGTGTCGATGATCAAAAACAGATTATTACCTTCGCTGTCTTCAGTGACAGGTCTTTTAGACCTGTGGCTTCGCTGAATCCAGCCTCTTTTCGATTTTTACGAGGACCACCGGGTAGGGATGGTCCTGAGAAGACAAAGATATTTTTGATTTTCAATAACTTCCGCTGTTAATAGAGAGCGCTATTCCTGTTTGTCCACAGATTCGGGAAGCTCTTTTGCAGAGGATGTTTTGATAATGAAACTATTCACATGCTTATTGTTGGCAAGTCTTTTCTGGCTCAGTAGTATCGGCACATCGGCTAAAAGTGCTGAGTCGACTGAGTATCATGGATATCTCATAGATCGGGCCTGCATGAAAGCGGTCCAGTCTTCTGTCAATCCGCTTGATTTTGTTTTCCATCACACTAAAGACTGTGTGTTGATGCCGGATTGCAAGAAGTACGGCTTCTGTCTCTATCTGCACAAAGAGAGGCAGTGGCTCAATCTTGATGCAATCGGCAACAAACAGGCCGAGGAGGTAATTCGGAAAAGCAAGCGAAATAGCGCATTTTTTGTTTTGATCAAAGGTCGAAAGGAGGCTGGAGAATTGAAAGTCAAAAGCATTCAAGAGGTTAAAATCGACCCGAAAGCAAGTCGGGGTGAATAGATAGTGGTTTCATTCTCCGAATCGATAAGAAAGAACCTCTGGGGGATAGTCACCCTGGTTGTTGTTCTGGCGATAAGTCTTGTGGTTGTTGATCGTTTCAAGAAGCCCGGTCAGATGACCGTCCTGGAAGCCAATGTCATGGATATGGCGGCTATGAAGCCACCAAGAGGGGCCGTGCCAGTGGCTATTGAGAAGTCCCGGCGTTCCGATATCGAGAATACAATCACCTATACCGGGACGGTACAGGCGTTTGAAGATGAAGATGTATATCCTCGAATCACAGGACGCATTGTCAAAATGCCTGTTTATCCCGGAGACAGAGTCAAGAAAGGACAGTTGCTGGTCGAACTCGACACTGACGATTCGGAATATGTGGCAAAGCTTGATGCCGCCATATATCAGGGTGAGTCCAAAGTCCATGAGGCAGGCATGGCAAGGAAGGATTTCGAGCAAGCCAAATTCACTCTCAAGGCGAAAGAAGAAGCGGAGCAAGCCGCGGCTCGTGCAGTAGACGATGCCAGGGCAAAGTCGGAATACTGGGAAAAGGAGATTAAACGTCAGGAAACGCTTTTAAAAGAGGATGTGGTATCACAAGAAGAATATGACAGCGAGTTTGCAAGGTTTAAGTCGGCAAAGGCGCTTCTAGCCAAGGCGAAGTCGGAGCTGGATAGTTCTCGAAACTCTAAGCTCGCTGCTAAAGCTGCTTTTGAAAAGGCTGTTCATCATGTCGGTCATGAGTTTTCCGCTTCGGAAGAAGCCAAAGCTTTAGAGAAGAACGCCAGGATTATCGAACAGTATCGAGAGCTGAGGGCGGCGGGCAATGGCGTGGTGATCAAACGTTTGATCAGCCCGGGCGTTGTAGTAGAGCCCGGTATGCTTATCTTGAAGGTCGCCCATATAGACAGGGTGCGGGTTCAAGCCGAGGTCTCGAATACGGATATCGACAGAGTCAAGCTCGGTGATCGGGTTTATATACGGCGCAGTAAAGAGGGCGAGGACAGAAGTGGACATATAGAAGGTAGAGTTACTTCGATATTTCCGGCGGCGGACCCCTCCTCTAGGACATCAGTGGTCGAGGCTCTTATCGACAATCTTGTCGGCAGAGATGGTGACAGGCAGGTCGAGAGCGCTGACCAGTATCGCTTCTTGCCCGGGCAATATGTGGTAATGGACATTGTCACTGGCAGAAGCGCCTCTACTCTGACTGTGCCAACCAGTGCGATTTTTTACAGAGAGGGCAAACCTCATTTATGGGTCGCCGCAGGTGGTGCCTCGGATAAGAAGCCTACCTATACTTGTACGATGCATCCGGAAGTACATTCGGATAAACCGGCAAATTGTCCGCGCTGTTCGATGCCGCTTACTCGAGAAGAACTGGGCGGTCAGAAAGTGGCTCGCCTTACGGCTATTAAGGTAGGGCTGGCTAATCCGGAGCGGACCGAGGTTCTCTCCGGATTGTCTGTTGGAGACGAAGTTATTTATCGCGGCTACGCAGACCTTCAGCCTACTATGCCTGTGGTTGCTGTGAAATGGACCGGGCAAGGAATCGAGCGTCTACCACTTGCCGGAGAAGTTACGCGCAATCGCCTTGATAAAGGCAATAGCTGGCGCCTGGATAAAATGGTCGAGACCATTATGGTAAAAGCTTCTTTAGATCCGGTGCCCCCTGTCAGCAAGAAAAACACGCTTGTCCTGACACTCACCAAACATGGTGGCGGCACCATTGATAATGCCAAAATCTCCGGGACCTCTTCCATGCCTGGTATGAATATGAAAGGACCAGCTTTGAAAGCTAGTGGTGCTGCTGGCGGGGTCTATCGCATTCCTCTCGATCTGCACAGTGGGCTTTGGAAGCTCGATCTTGAAGTTGGCGGTATCTCTGACCAGCCACTAGGAGTGCCTCTGGACGTGGAGGTGCCTTGATTTGTCCGAGACCGGTAGCACTACAGAAAGATCGCAGGAGAGCCAGGATGGGCGCCGTCGGCGTTTCAATATCAGTCTCTGGTCTATAGAGCATCCCTATACGATAGCCGCATTCTATCTGGCTATGTTGTTGCTCGCTTTCATTGCAATCGGTTGGTTCATGCCCAAGCGCATGATGCCTTACGTAGAGAGCCCTATGGTGGGTATTGTTACCATGCAGCCTGGTCTCTCGGCCGAAGAGATGGAGCTCTATGTCAGCAAGCCTATCGAGGAGCGCATGGTCGATATCCGCGGAGTGCGCTATATTCGCTCCACTTCTCAAGAAGGCCTTTCGATGGTCTCTCTCGAGTTTCCCTACGGAAAAGACATGCAGCAGGTTCTGACAGAAGTTCAGGCACTGATGACGGTGGTCCAGGCCGACCTACCAACGACAGGGGCCAACCTGAAACCTTCCTGGGTTTTGTTAATCGATCCACTTAACTTGCCGGTGATCTCTTATAACTTGACTGCACCTGATTGGGATCCCGTAAGGCTGCGCGAGTTCGCCGACAATGAGGTGGTCAATCGTCTGAAGAAAGTCGAGCGAGTCTGGTCGGTCTTTGCCTTCGGCGGCTATAAGCGGCAACTGCAGGTGATACTGGACAGAAATAAGCTTGCTGCTTTTGGCTTTTCTATATTAGATGTGAAGAAGGCTTTAGACAACCAGAACATCGCCAAGCCGGCGGGACGACTAACCTATGAAGGCAACGAAACCATAGTCAGAATAGATGCGCTCGCCAGTGATTCTCGCCAGGTAGAGAACTTTCCTGTAGGAGCCCGGGGAGATCGGGTTATCTATATAAAGGATGTCGGAGCCGTTGTCGATACCTTCTGGGAGAGGCGTTCTGCCTATCACTTTCTCGATCATGGCAAAATCAAAAACGGTATCGAGTTGAGTGTCATCCAGGAGCCTGATGCCAGCTCTCCTCTGGTAATAGATCAGGTCGAGAAGGTTGTGGCACAACTCGAAAAGGAGTACCCCGGCATCAAGTTCGAAGCCAGCTACGACAATTCTCACTTTGTCGATATATTGATGGAGAACATGGTTCACGAGTTGCTCGCTGCTATCATCATGACCGGTGTGGCAGTACTTCTCTTTCTGGGCAACTGGCGCGGTACTTTGATATCTATGATCACCATACCGGTATCACTGGCTATGGCGGTTCTTCTGTTGATCCCGCTCGGCATGACTTTGAACAGCTCTACTCTAATTGGACTGCTGCTATCAATAGGGCGTCTGGTGGATGACTCTATTATTGATATTCACTCTATCGAAAGACATTTGCGAATGGGCAAGAGCGCCAGAGAGGCAACCATCGATGGCATTACCGAAGTGCGTCTGGCGGTGGCAGCCTCTACTATCGTACTGGTTTTGGCTCTGTTTCCGCTTTTAGTATGTGGTGGCATTGTTCAGGAAATGTTTGTCGGTCTTGTCTGGCCGATTATCTTCGGGTTACTTTCGTCTTTTTTAGTCTCTCTGACATTAACCGCTGTGTTGGCGGAGAAGTTCCTGAGGGCTAGACCACAGAGTCTTGAAGCGGCAGTCGAGAATGAATCGGTTCTGGAGAATAGGCTGAGAGTCTTCATTCTTGCTCCATTTGATCGCTTCTTGACGAGGCTGGAGCATTGGTATGGTGACTGTATCCGCTGGATGCTCAAGCACCGATTTATGAACATGGCTCGTATATTTGCTACGGTGATTATCGGATTCACTTTTTACAATTTTATCGGCAGCGAGATGATGCCGCTTGCAGACATAGGTCAGGCCTATGGTGTTCTAGAAGCGCAGCCCGGAAGCTCATTTGCCGAGACCGAAAAGATAGTCACCGGTGTTGAAAAAATCATGGCTCGCTATCCGGAAATTGAGCGGGTATCCACCGAGATCGGTTTCGACCCGGGTGGTACCTATTTCAACGGCTACAATACTAGAGATGCCAATTGGGCTACTTTTATGCTGACTCTGAAAGACAAGGATAAAAGAAGTAAGACCATCTGGGATGTAATCGACAACATTCAAGCCGAGGCTGTAAGCACCATACCTGGTATCAGGCGATTTCAGATCAAAGAGATGGGATCTGATGTTATGGCCAGTTCTCAGGCACCTATATCTATTATGGTTACCGGTCCTGATATGGACATCCTCGATAAGTTGGCCCGGCAAGTAGAGGACATCGCCCGCAATACTTTTGGTATGCATCAAGTCGGCACCGACTGGGCTCTGACCAAGCCGGAAGCGAGAATTGTGGTAGATCGCCGTCGGGCTCAAGAAGTGGGTTTGACACCGGCTCAGGTAGCAGACCAGGCATACTATTCTATAACCGGTGCCCTGACCGAGGAGTTTTATCGTCTGCCGAACCAGAGACAGAGAACAATCCAGCTTCGCTATGACGAGCCCCAGAGGCGGGATCCTGCCGATTTGCTATTGATGACCGTAACCACTCCTGATGGCAAGCAGGTGCCTTTGAGCACAATAGCCGATGTTCAATACAGGCGTTCACCCAATTTGATCAATCACGATCAAATGCGAAGGGCTATCACCGTGCTTGGCTTCTATCGCATGAATGAGCCGCCATCAATGGACCTGGCTATGGATGTGATGATGAAATCCATGGCCAAGCTCAACTGGCCACCGGGATATAGCCTGGAAATGCGCGGTGATATGACCCAGATGATGGATTCATTCTCCCGGCTCTTCACCGGTCTGGCTCTGGCTGTGCTTTTTATCTTCCTGGTTCTTGTGGCACAGTTTCGGGGCTTTCTTCAGCCCTTGCAAATGATCTTCTCTCTGCCACTGGAACTCTCCGGAGTCTTTGTGGCGCTCTTTCTGGCACACCAGACTTTTTCAAGCGTTTCGATAATGGCTATCATCGTAGTAACCGGAATGGATGTCACCACTGCCATTCTGCTGATAGATCATATTTTGCGATACCGAAATGAAGGTCTGCCCCGGGACGAAGCCATAGCCAAAGCCTGCCCCGAGCGTCTGCGACCCATTTTGATGACCACCACTATCACCATTCTGGTAATGGCTCCGGTCGCCTTCTCTCCTAAAACCGGAATCGATGCTTATCAACCACTCGGTACCGTTGTTATCGGAGGGCTTCTCGTGGGAACCGTGCTTAGTTTGTTCGATATTCCTATAATGCACGCCTATGTAGATGATCTGGTCAACTGGTTGAAGCGGAGGCGAGCTTGATGTCAGAGCCATCTTCGACCGGTCGAATAAAGCGCCGATACCTGACCTCTCTTGCAGTTCAGCTCGGCGTGGCCGGGGTCTTTATCGCCTTGATCTCTTCTGGCACTTTTTCGATTTCCGGACCGCCGGCACCGGTGGTGGAGAGACAACTGATACCATCCCGACCGGTTTCTGCTGCTGACAAGGTCTCGTCACCGGTAACTCTCGAGAGCCTGGTTGCTCAGGCAGAATCCGTCGGTCTTAGCGGCTCTCAGCTTAAGGATATCGAGCGGCTGCGCCTTGAGAAGTCAAAAGAACTTGCAATTATCGATAAAGAGTTGGAGGCTGCAATATCTGCTTTTAATCTAAGATTCAAGAACAGGACTGATAAGGAAAGGGCTGATTTCGCCACCATAGAAAAAGCTGCAGCACCGGCCACTGAGCTTGGCCGTAAAAGAAGGTTGACTATAGATGCTTTCGATAGGCAAGGCTTCAACGTTTTGAATGCAGAACAGAAAGTACAGGCGCTGAAGCTGACTGCAAAAAGTTTAGAGCGGAGAGCAGGAGGCGGGGATAGATGAATCCGACTAAGATCCTGACATTGATCTCACTTTCCTTTCTTTTGATAGCTCTGACGTCAGCGTCGACTCCTGTATTTGGTCAGGGTGCCGACCCGGGTTTGAGACCCCCTATAAAAGATGGCGCCGATAAAGATGCCGATGTAAAGCACACCTCGCCTTCGTCTGTATTATCCGGTAATCCGATAAAGCTGAATGTATCCAAGGACGACCTATCTTCAGACCTACCCAGTCTGGATGAACCTCTATCTTTGAAGGATGCGGTCAAAGTCGGACTGAAAAACAACCTCGATTATCTTGCCTCAGAGCAAGAATGGTCCGGCTCTAAATACCTTGCCCGGGCTGCCCTGGCTCGCTTCGGTCCCCGGGCATCATTCTCTGTGTTTTATGCCGATTCCAGCATCAATCAGATGCTTCGCCCCATGGATGGTATCGTCAATCCTGCACCGATGCAGCCCATTGTCAGTGGTAACTCTCTCCATCTTCTCTTCGCCGGATATCAGCCTATATTCACCGGCGGCAATCTCATGGGTGGTTATAGGGCTGCCAGGGCTATCGAAAAACAGTCCCTGGCGACCTATCAATCTGACCGCATCAAGGCTGCTCTGAAGGTAAAGGAGTCCTACTGGAAAGCGGCTTATGATCTCGCCAAACTTCAAGTGGATGAGGACTATGTCAAATATAGAAAGTGGAGTGTCTCTTTAGTTAAGGCGCGGTACAAGGCAGGCAAAGTGCCTCGGGCTGATCTATTGAGAGAGGAAGCAGAGCTATCGAAAGCGCAGCAACTGGTCAATGAAGGTTATCGTGAATACAACACCTCTCTTCTTGATTTGAAGGTCGCAATGGGAGTCAGTATAGGCTCTCAACTTTCTCTTTCTGACCAGCTTGTTTTTGAGAAGGTTCAATCTACCTATGAGAACTATCTTAAAGAGGCGAAGTTGGCTCGACCGGAGATCATGCAAGCGGACGAAAAGGTGAAAGAAACCCGGGCAAGATTCATGCAAATCCGCAGTAAATATTCACCACAGCTCGGTCTTTTCGGTGTCGCCTCCAATGCCACCGGGCGGACCCCTGGTATCTCCGGTAATGTCAATGGTCAATGGGGAGGCACGGTCGCCGTTCAGGGAGCCATCACTCTTTTTGATTCCGGTGAACGTTTCAACGAGTTGCGTTCTGCCCGAAGACAAGTTCGCAAAGCCGAAATAGATCGACGCAGCGTTCATTTGAATGTCGCTAAAGAAGTATCTCAAGGTTGGATAGATGTCGATATCGCCGAACGAAACGTCGGTCTTGCCAGGACCGAGGTTGAGTCGGCCAGAGAAGACGAACGACTCTTGTCAAAGCGTTATGAAGTAGGCAAGGCTATAGAACTCGACTACTTTCAGTCCGGAGTCAAATATTTCGAAGCGAGACTGCGATTACTAGAATCAATCTATCAATATCGCCTGGCGGAAGCCAAGCTGGTCTGGGCAAGCGGCAACGTTTAGTCAGAATTTATTCTATCTGCCATGCCGTTGGCGATCATATAATCTATAAAAAGTCTTCTTACATCAATTCCTTCGGCGTAGTTAATCGGGCGAAAGACCTCCACCCGATTCTCGTCCCAGTAGGCTTTTTGAGAGGCTACTCTTTTGCCTTCCTGGTTGTAGTACTGGACATAAGAGTCGGCTCTCAGCTTGTTGTCTGCTTTTTGCTTGAAGATGTCTATTTGATCTCCCTGTTCGACTTTGATAATCCGTTTGCTTCTTTTGCTGACGGTCCAGGCTGTCCATGTTGTTCTTATCTTTATGGCGTCCTGGTCTTCTAAAATTTCGCTATCTTCGTCTCTAGAAAGAAAGTAGCTGACAGTGTCGAAGCGCTCGCTTACAATTCTGCCGGGGATCTGCACCCAGTGCCAGATCTGACCGTCTTTATCGACTTGATGTCCGAAGTGACGTACTCGTTTATCTGCAACCGAAGCCGCCACCATGCCCAGCACCTTTTTCTTGACCCGGGTTCTCATCCAGGATCCGGCGAACCATGATGGAATTTTGAACCATTTACTGGCTGTGGCAACAGGTATGTTCTGTTCATCAAAGGTTGCCCCTGCCTGCAACTCCGGCGGCACCGCCGGCAGGACCTTTTTGTGTTCTATAGTACCGCTCAGGGTTTTCGCCGATGCAGTGCCAGATAATCCGGTTGCTGCCATAGCGAGAAGAATACATAAAGTTATCTGGTAGAAAGATCTGATCATTGCTTTTGTATTCTCGTTTTCTTGTTCTCTTGATTTAATTGAGCTTCCATATAGAGGTGAAAACCCCGGGCAGAACTGCCAGGGTTACGGCTGTGATCACCACCACGGCACAGAGATTGAGCCAGAGACCTGCTTTCATCATCTGACGCATGGTAACCTGACCGGACCCGAAGACGATGGCATTGGGAGGGGTTGCCACCGGCATCATAAATGCGCAGCTCGAGGAGATTGCCGCAGGAAAGATAAGATAAAAAGGATGCAGCCCGAACCCCGGTGCCACCGCCGCCAGCACCGGCAGCAATGCCGCTGTGGTGGCAGTGTTGGAGGTCAATTCGGTGAGAAAGAGCACCACCGCCGTCACGCCAAATATATGAACAATACTGGGCATTCCGGCCAGGTGATGGGCCTGGCTGCCGATGAACTCTGCGACACCATTGGTCTGGACGGCAAGGGCAAGGCTGAGACCTCCGCCGAATAGAATCAAAATCCCCCAGGGCAGCTGGTTTGCAGTGTGCCAGTCCATGGTGAACACACGTTTTCTGATATCGACCGGGATTATGAAAAGCAATAAGGCACCTGCCATGGCTATGCCGGTGTCGGTGAGGGTAGAAAATGGTGTCATGGTCAAATCGCCGACGGTAAAGGATGCTGTCTTCAAGAGCGGTCTGGTAAGCCATAATGACGCGGTCAGAAGAAAGACTATCAAGGTCACCCATTCGCCTTTGTTCACCGGACCGAGTTCTTGCAGCTCTTCGGCAATCAGGCTGCTGCCTCCTTCTATGCCTTTTCCGTTCAGTTTGAAGAGGATAGAGGTCAGCAAAAGCCAGGTGACGGGCAGAAGAATGAGAGTGATAGGCAGCCCCACCTGCATCCATTCGACAAAGCTTACTTCATGACGATAGGGTGCCGCTATCGACTCTTCGATGAAACCGACCAGAAGAGCGTTGGGGGCAGAACCGATGATAGTGGCTATTCCTCCGATGGACGAGGCATAGGCAAGACCGAGCAGAAGGCATACTGCGAAGTTTTGCCCTGTATCTTCTGCTCCGCCATTATCAGATCGTTTTTTGACCAGATCAATAACCGAAAGCGCTATGGGAAGCATCATGGTAGTGGTGGCAGTATTGGATACAAAGGCGCTGAGCATGGCCGAAACCAGCATGAATCCACCCACCATATTGCGTGGTCTGGTGCCCACCACTTTCAGGGTTATCAACGCCACCCGTTTATCCATGCCCCATTTCCGCATGGACAGGGCGATTAGAAATCCCCCCATAAATAGAAAAATCAGAGGGTGGGCATAGGGTGCCGCTGCCCCTTCCATGGTGGCGGCTCCCAGAATGGGCAGCAAGACCAGAGGTAGCAGTGCCGTGGCAGAGATGTCAATTGCTTCGGTGAACCACCACACACCCATCCATATGAGGACCGACATGGTCAGGCGCCCGGCGCGGGCGAATTCTACCACCTGGTGATTAGCGTCGAGATATTCGCAGGGCAAGATAAAATAGGCAAGAATGGCAAGACATGGTCCTGCTATCAGGCCTATCGCCTGCACTATCGCTCTGGGGTCCCTTGATTCGCTCATAGCATCTGAGATATTGTAACTGAATCGAGCCAAAATCCTCTATAATGGCTTTTTGCATTTTGAGAGAAGGATTTTTCAGATGGCTCTATTCTGTTGTGCCTGCCAGAGAACGTTCGATCAGCAGATCACAGACTGTCCCTACGACTCTTTTGCCCTAATCGAAGCCAATTTCGACTTTCCGCCTTCGATGACCGTCGGTTCTCATAATCTGACCTTTGAAGGTTGTCTCTTCCCCGGTGAGCATATTCGTGCCTATGCGGTTAGAGATCAGGGCAATGCCGAGACCCTGCTTTTCGAGACCTTTGCTTCGCAAATAATCGATGCTGAACAGTTCAAGCGCCATCTCTCCAACCTCAAGTCGCTTACCCATGACAATCTTGCCCCGGTGATTGATTTCGGCACCCTGGGCGAGGGGCTTTATTATGTGCTCTCCGATTATCCTTATGGTGAGAATCTCGCCGAAAGACTGGCTAAGAAAGGCGAGCTCAGTCCTGAGCTGGTCGTGCATATGTTCAATCAGTTGCTCAATGTGCTGGGCGCCTTGAAAGACAAGGGTATGGTGCACGGCAATATCATGCCTGCAGCTATCACTTTTGTGGAAGACTCTAGAATGGCAAACAAGCTGCAGCTTGTCAGAATGAGCCTGCCCGAGTCTTGTTTCACCGCAGAAGCCGGAGCCCGGGCTGAATACATAAGCCCTCTCTATCTGGCACCAGAGAGAGTGCGGGGCGAGAACGCCTGTGAGGCGACTGAGATTTATTCTATGGGCGCGCTCATGTATGAATGTCTTTCGGGTATGCCTGCTTATACCGATGTTTCGGTGGAGGCTCTGGAACAAAAGCATACAGCCGAGCATATCCTGCCGCTTCGAGGCGTCGCGCCGGAGCTTGATATTCCTGCTCTGTTAGATAACCTCTCTTTGAGAGCCTTGAGCAAAGATTCTAGAGGGCGGTATCAATCTTATGCAGACATGCAAAAAGAGTTGCTCCACGCCGCTAAAGAGTCGAGAATTTATCTGCCCACCGGTGCCACCAGCGCCTATGCTCCTTCTGTTCTTGGCGGAGATCAAGCCACTACTCCGCCGGAGCTACATGAAGAAGAGGTAGATTTCTCGAAGAAGGCGGCAGAAGAAGAAGCTGCCAAAATCAAAGAAGAAGAAGAGAAGCTCGATGCCGAGATAGAAGAGAAAGCCAAAGGTTTGCAGTCCTCTTTTATGTTGCTTGCGGTCCTGGCTGTGGTGGCTATTGTGGGTGGACTATCCATATTCTTCTACCAGGGCAGCAACGAGGACAAAGGCGCTCTTTACGTAAAACTATCCTGGGAAGAACAGATGTCTGCCGGGGATGATGCCGTCAAGGCGCAATCTTATGATAAAGCTATCGCCTCTTATGAAGAGGCTCTTGCCACCGCCGGCGATATCGATGACGATAAAGAGCGCGCGGTTAAAGCGCTTACCGGATTGCTTAAAGCATATGAAGGAAAGGGCGACAAAGCCCAGGTTGAGAAGACTCGTGCTCGACTGGTCGATATTGAGAAGCAGCATCTCAAGGAAATCGAGAGCGAGTAAAATCAATTATCATCGCTCCGGAGTCTCTTCTATCTGTAGCTGGTCCGGATTGAACTGTTTACCTTCCAGTAGATAGTCGCTGGAGAGCAGATTTTTTCTAAACTCCATGCTGTTCCAGCTTTTATTAGAATAGACATTGGGCTCCAGATACCATTCGGTCTCGGTTTGCATCGCTATTTTGGCTACTTCCGGAATATAATCCGATAAACAGATTTTGTATTGGCGATAATAGAGCTTGGTATTGAGGGCATGGACTGCCAGTTCTGATAGATGAGGGCAACCCCTGACGTCGAGGAACCAGAGCTCTGGAATATAGACTATTTTTTTCAGGCTTGTATCAGAGAATGGATTTCCCGATAGATCAAGCATGGTCAGACCTTCGGCGAATTGAGAGGGCATTTTCTCGTCATCTATGCTCAGATCTCGCAGTCCAAGAAAAGAGAGATTGGGATGCTTTTGCAGTTTCTCGATGCCGGCTTTGGTCAGAGATGTAGAGCCGATTCTCAAAGAGATGAGCTGTTCGAATTTGAGCACAGTGTCGACGGCTCGGTCGGTGATAGCCTCTGACTTCGAGATATAGAGGAGCTTCATCTCTTTTAGAGGAAGCAGCGCCTCTACGTCGACATCGCTCACCTTGGTATTTCTCAGGCTCAGAACTTC
This sequence comes from Candidatus Obscuribacterales bacterium, assembly GCA_020634035.1. GTDB lineage: Bacteria > Cyanobacteriota > Vampirovibrionia > Obscuribacterales > Obscuribacteraceae > RI-106. Next base: position 433,547 of record JACKCM010000002.1, read on the forward strand.
GAGATTCTCTAGGGTGGAAAGGGCTTTGAAGCCACGGTGGCCTATCTTCTGGCAGTCTTCCAAGACCAGGGTTCGCAGGGTTTTTATAGATCTCAGTTTTTCGATGCCTTCATCGGTGATATCAGTGCCGCGCAGGTCGAGAATAATTAGAGGAAAGTCCTTCAAGCTCTCCAGTTGTTGGTTATCGAAACTTGCATGGGCAAGTTCGAGGCGCACAGGCTTTATCCGCTGCAGAACTTTTATCTGATCATCGGTGAGCCTGCCGTCGACTTTGTACCAAATATGGGCATTTTTTCTTATTCTTATAATTCCATTTGCCCGGAGAAGCTTTCTGAGTTCAGCAGATTTTAAGTTCTTTGGTTTGCTATCTTGCTTGGATAAAAACATAAAGTAGAGAGCAGGAGAGATCAGCAGCAGTGCCAAGACTATCAACGCAGCTATTTCAAACAAGCGTTTCAGTCCGGTATCAGACCTGGTCGATTCGTCTTTGCTCGATGCGACCACAGTAGATACCGCTTCCGGTGTCAGCTCCTGGTCGTCTGTTGCCGCTTCGCCATAGGCGATTTTCTTGAGCGCCTGTTCGAGCTCTTCCATGGACTGAAATCTATCTTCCGGCGACTTCATCAGACACTTCGCCACCAGAGATTCAATCTCTTCGTTATAGATTTTGTCGGGATTCGCGTCTTTTAATTTTGGTGCCCTGGTCTTGATCTGCATGTTCAGAGTCTCGACCATGCTCTCGCCTTTAAAGGGCGGCTTGCCTGCAAGGGTAAAGAACATCAGGCAGCCCAGAGAGTAGATATCGCTTCTGGCATCCACGTTTTCGTTCTTCGCTTGTTCCGGGCTTATATAAGCCGGGGTTCCTACAATGAACCCGGAGCGGGTGATGGAATCATCATCGATGTCAGAGATCTTGGCTATGCCGAAGTCGAAGACTTTTACCCTCGGAGACTCGTCTTCGAGGTTCTCGATCAAAACGTTTTGAGGCTTCAGATCTCTGTGCAGAATCTTTCTTCCATGGGCATAGGCAAGGGCGTTAGCAAGTTGAAGAAAGATGAGAACCGCTTTTCTCTGGGACAGAGGTCCGGATTCCTGAACTATTTCAAATAGCTCTCTGCCGTTCACAAGCTCCATGGCAAGAACCGGGACATTGTCACCGGTTATGATAAAGTCGTAGACATCTATGATATTCGAGTGTTTCAGCTGACAGATCGCTTTTGCTTCTCTATGCAGCCGAACTAGATGTTCATCTTTCAGTTTGTCAGGCTTCAAGACTTTGAGAGCAAGCTCACGCTTAAGGACAAGATCCTTTGCGACATAGACTGTACTAATTCCACCAGAGCCGATTTTGCGCTCCAGTTTATACCGGTTTTCGATAATCGGTAGCTTGTCGAAATCGAAGGTGTCGCTGCCCGGCATAGCTAGGCGCCGGAGCCTGCGCTGCCGCCTGGGGCGATTCCGCTTATGGTCTCGAAGCTGTCATAGAGGGGATCTTCGAAGCTCTTTATCTCTATGCCTCTTTTATTGAAAACGAAAGATGGCTTTTCGTAGAACACCACACGCAGTGGCGATATCGAAATACGCCCGGCTCCGGTTATGACTTCCTCAAGCTTATAGACAGGTATGGCATAGCGCGGACCGAAGCTGACCATGTCGTCAATATAAGAGAAAGTCACCGGCGGTTGGGACTTCAAGAACTTCGGCAGAGTCGTCTTTGGATCTATCTCACCAATTTCGATACCACGCAGCCAGCGACTGGCTCTGCGAAAGACCTTGGGAAAAATTACCGGACCACGGTCTTTCTCCCTGTCAAACTTTCTGTCACTGTAGTTGAACTTGAGCTTGAGCTGCGACTTTCGGATCTCGTTCGAAGTGTATTTCCAGAGACCCCGTTTATATCGAGCCGCCTGGCGCGATATATAAGCCAGGTACTCAAGCTCTTCGAGCTGCATCGTAGAATAAAATGTTGGGTAGGCAAGCCCGTTTGCAAGCAGCCACTCGTTGATATTAAGATCGAACTTGTCGCTGTCTTCTTCGACGGTGAAAGCATAGCCGATTGCCCTGCCGAATTCGTCGAAGAGGTCGCTTGGTTTATCTATGTAAGACCAGATCTCGCAATCTATTTTCTTGCCGGCGCCACCGAGCGCCGAGAGCAAGTCGGCTGTGGCGGTCTTGCCGAAGTACTGGCGATAATGAAGGGTGAGGGCGTCGGAGCCTTCGAACTCGACAGGATAGTGAAGCTCCGGGGCGTCGACCCCCTGTAACCTGATGTCGACTATACGCTTGTCAGAGATAAGAGGACGCTTTTCGTTGTCGACCAGACAATAGGCTTCTTCAAAGACATCGGTACGCTTGAGCTTGCCGTTACTGTGGGGGACACCGTAGAAAAAGCCACCGTCGGTAATATCCAGCTTTATTGTGTCGGCATCGCTGGTGCCTTCCGGCCAGAAGCGGCTGGTGTTGATAGTTCCTGCGATTACCACCAGATATCTCATTGCTTCCCTCCCTGTCCGGAGAAACTCTCAGGCATGTGATCGCCCATGTTAATGTCGGTTCCAGCTAAGCCCAGCAGGCTTTTCAAATGATCCAAATTCAATCCGTCTCCTAATCCTATTGTCTTCATCAACCCCTCACCAAACTCCGTCAGCCCCGTTTTGAAGGCGGCGTAAGAGAACAATCTATTCGGGTCGGTGAAGTGATCACCTAGAGAGTTTACGGATTTGTTCTTGCTGAAGTTGTTGATGTCGTTATAATCCGCCAACGCCGATGGCCAGTTTCCGAGATGCTCGTTTATGAGAGCGCGTATCAGTCTTGCCTGGACATCGATAAGGTTCCTATAGTCAGGATGTGATGCAATAAATTTGTTCAGCAGATCGATGGCGTCCTTATATCTGCCTGCTTGGCACAGTTTGTTCACTCCCCGGGTCAGGACATCTCTATCTCTGTGATTGTCCGTATTGGTCGTTAAGTATTCGATGATTATCGCTTTGGCTTCATCCAGACGATTCAAGTCCAACAGAATCATCGCTTTTTCTCTGAGCGCATCTTGTCGATGAGGCGAGTCGATTTTTGCTGCTCTTGTGGCATAATCTAAAGCTCGCTCTAGATTCTTTCTCTGTTTTTCAACTTGAGCCATCTCAATTAAGTAAAATGCTACTTGCCGAGGATCTTTTACTTGAGCCAGACCCTCTTCCAGTAACTTAGCTGCAGCATCAAACTGTTTTAGCTCTTGTAGTTTTCTTGCTAATTCGTGGACTAAATCTTCCTCATAGCCGGACATTCTCGCCTGCCACAAGAACAACTCTGCACTCACCCCGGGGAATGCTTTTTCTACGGTAAGTCCTATACCCCCTAGGATCGGCCCTACGCGCTGGGGAGCGAAACAAACCGGAATCACCATCAGTAGAGTCATGATTGCCACATATCTAACAGCGATGGATTTTAGAGAAGCCGGATGACTGCCTCTAAAAAATAACCAGCCCAGCGCCGCAGATATAAGAAATGGCACCATAATGAAATGCAGCAACATTCCTCCAGCTATAATCTGCTGGCAAAATAGTGGATCGCCATTGTTAGTCAGTAGGTATATAAAGAACATAGGTAAAATGCCAGCACCGGCGAGAGCCGCGGTGATCGCCAAAATGAAGTGCCACCAGTTGCTTCTGCTGTTCTGTCCAGAGGTGATTGATTTGAATTTCTCGTTTGCCACCGCATATAGAGCATAGACGCCTGGTGAGAAGATTAGCAGAGCCAGTCCATTCAGCAGTCTCCCACCTACCTTGTCACCGAACATTGAAATCAAAGCAAATAGTGAATAGCAGAAAACTCCGAGCAACACCGGAAGAATAATCAGCATCTGTCTTTTGGTAAGAGTGGGCTTGGCTTTGGAGCGAACCGTATAGTTTTGAATCGGTTTGCCTTCTTTGATCTTTTCCAGGTCCTCTTTCAGCGCCTCGACAGAGCCATAGCGATCATCCATCTCTTTTGCCAGGCACTTAAGCGTGACTGTCTCTAGCTGCTTCTTCTGTTTTGAGTCGAGATGCTCTCTAGAAAACCCTTCTACATCGTCGTTTATATGCTTGACCACAAGCTGTATCGGATTAGATCCGGCAAACGGCGGATTGCCTGTAATCGTCTCGTACAGGGTGCATCCCAGCGAATAAATGTCAGATTGCTCCCGCAATAGCAGCCCAAGGCATTGCTCCGGGCTCATGTACTGCGGGCTGCCGAAGACCTCTCCGGTCTGGGTCAGGTCATGGGTCTCCCGCACCGAAGCGTCCATTACCCGGGCGATACCGAAATCGACTATCTTCACCAGGTCTTTGCCGCTATCTGATTTGGTGAGGATAATATTGGTCGGCTTCACATCTCGATGGATGACACCAGCCTTATGGGCATGGGCGAGTCCGTCGCAGATCTGAATAAAAATATCGAGCAAGCGCTCGGTGCCAAGCTTCTCTTTTTTCTCTATGACCTCTGCCAGGCTCGGACCTTCCAGATAGTCCATGACCAGGTAGGACTCACCTGCTGAGGTGGTGCCGTGGTTATAGATAGAGATGAGATTAGGGTGAGATAGAGCAGCGGCGGCTTCCGCCTCTTTTTCAAAGCGTTTCAGGGCGGTGGCGTCGTTGGCCAGGTCCTGTTTCAGTACTTTTATCGCCAGAAGCTTATCTAGAGTAAGGTCCCGGACTTTGAACACCCGACCCATGCCGCCTGCGCCAAGCTCTTCGATCACTTCGAAGCGCTCATCTAATTTGGGGAAGTCAGACTGCTTTTTCTCTTCCGCTTCAGACTCAGGCTCTCCTGTGACAGATTCAGCCGGGCTCTTTTTGAGAACCGGCTCCTTATCTTTCTCTAGCTCTTTTTCAGAAGAATTGGACATCTGGTTAGCATGACTAAGCTACCAGATAGTTATTCCCCTTAAATAATAAAGAGTCTTTCTATTTATTAGACTCTGAGGAAGGAGATATCGGCGGGACCGATAGAGGCGGAGCTTCCCAGCGCAGAGCCGGTTGATTTCCTCTAATGCCCAGAATTTTAGCCAGGTCATTCATCTCTACTTTTCTGATTCCAGAATTGAGAGCACCGATTAATTTGTCATAGTCCTCCATCTTGCCCAGCCTTTTTAAGGCATAGGCTGTGGACAGATAGTTCTCGTAGTATTTTGCAGCATAATTGTAATCGAAGCGCTTCCAATCAAGGCTTTTCGATACTTTTTCGAATTCCTGGCTTGCTTTTTGCGTAAGACCTGCTTCTTCTTCCAGAATGCCGCGCAACACGCGATTCTTACCGTTGTCGTCATCGATACGACCTTCATCGAGCATCATATCCAACAGACCAAGCGCCTTAGCCATCTGACCCTGGCGAGCATAAATAGTCGCTTCCAGTCTTATCCCGGTAGAATCAAGAGGGTGCTTTATCTGGAACTTCTTGAGCTCGGTAAGGGCCTGATTCAGCTTTCCAAGCTCCATTAGATATTCTGTTCTGTCACGGTAGTCGTAAGAGGGAGCCTCCTCATCGTAAAGCGACGTCTTGTTAAGCGTCTCAAGCGCTTCTTCATATTGCCCCTTCCCTGCATAGAATCTTGCCAGGTTTCTCAAGCATGTTGATTTATCGCCATTGTCTTTTGCTAATCCAAGAGCCTCTGTCATGCTTTTGATTGCACCGTCAAAGTCATCACAGCGAAATCTTTTATGCGCCAGGTTGCACAAGAGATCGTATTTGTCTCTAGATAGAGCGACCGCCCATTCCTGGGCTTGCGCCGAGAACTGGGGAAAGCAGTCACCGGTATAATCTGCTATCGATTTAGGAATACCTGCCACCGTATCTGGTATGACAGCAATGGCAAGGGAGAAAGTAGTAACCAGGATGAGAAGAAGCCTTGAAAGGATATATCCGAATTTTGCCGATCGTGCCTTGAATATGCAAAGACCGATTGTTGATGCGGCCAGAATAGTGATAAAAGGAATATGGGCAATGTAGGCGCAGGCCAGAACCCGCTCTACCATAATCGGTTTCAGATATCCATAAAAAACATTACTCAACATCGAAGGACCGGCACAAAGTCCTGCCAGCCCGGTGGAAAAGGACATCAGCATCAGCCACCATTGACGTGCGCTGTCTTTGCCCTCTTTGATAGATTTGAGTCTTTCCCAGCCTGTTGCAATCAAAAAGATAAATCCTGGACCGAATAACAGAATCATCAAAAGCATGCTAACTCTGCTACTAAGATCTCCTGGCATAATTGAGCTGGAGACTTGATATCCGTATACGATGGCGCCTATCGCCAGGGCGAAAAAGACCAGCATCTGCCTTTTGGTAAGCGTCGGCTTGGCGCGGTTGGCGAGGACATACTTTGGAATGGGCTTGCCTTCTTTTACTTTTTCCAGGTCTTCTTTTAAGGCTGTGACTGTGGCATAGCGATCATCCATCTCTTTGGAGAGACATTTGAGTGTTATGGTCTCTAGCTGTTTGAGCGCTTTGGATCGTTTTGTGTCTTTGTCGAAGCCGGAGACATTTTCGTTGATGTGCTTGACCACAAGCTGTATTGGATTCGCTCCTGCGAAGGGTGGACTGCCGGTAATCGCTTCGTAGAGGGTGCTGCCTAGAGAATAGATATCGGAGTGCTGGGTGAGCATCAGGCCGAGGCATTGCTCGGGGCTCATGTAGTGCGGGCTGCCGAAGACCTCTCCTGTTTGGGTCAGATTATGGGTCTCTCTATTCGAGGCTTCGATGACGCGGGCGATGCCGAAGTCGACGATTTTAACCAGGTCTTTGCCGTCGGCAGACTTTGTGATGATGATGTTGCTTGGTTTGATGTCTCTGTGGATGACACCATTCTCGTGGGCGTGTGCCAGGGCTTCGCAAATCTGGATGAAAATATCGAGCAGTCTATCGGCGTTAGCTGCGAAGTCGGTGCCTTTTTCAATGAGCTCTGCCAGGCTCGGACCTTTAAGATAATCCATGACCAGATAGGGCTCGCCATTATCTGTGGTGCCATGTTTATAGATAGAAATCAGGTTCGCATGAGACAGAGCAGCGGCTGCGTCAATTTCTTGATTGAAGCGTTTGAGGGCGCTTGCGTCTTTCGATAAGTCCTGCTGCAGAATCTTTATCGCGAACTCTTTGTCGAGTGCCAGATCCCGCACCCGATAGACACGACCCATGCCGCCCTCGCCGAGCTTTTCGATTAGTTCGTAACCATAAGGAAGTTCCGGGACAAGCTCAATTTCTCCGGCTTCGTCTGTCGAACTTTCTTTTAGTTCGATCTTCTGCTCTTTTAGCTTCTCTTTCTCTGAATGATGCTCCAAAGTTATTTTGCCTCGGATAGCGGCGAGTCATCTATTTTAAGCTGCACCGCATCGTCTACTAGTCCCAGAACATTTTTTAGGTCGGTTAAGGAAGCAATTTTTTCGGTTTTCTTGAACTTATTCTCTAGAGCGGAATATTCTTTTCCCTCTCCTAGCCGCTTCATAGCGTAGGCTATCCTCAAAAATGAATTCTTGTCCAGATTTCCAGGACTTTCGCGCCAAAGAGAACCATATACAATAGATTTGTAGTCCAGTCGAGCTTTTTCTAGGTTGCCGGTTTGCTCCTCTAGAATTGCTCTTAGTAGTACCGCTTCTCCCGGATAAAGATCATTGGCTACAACAATATCTAGATTTTTCTTCGCGCTGTTGTATTTACCCTCCGAACACAGAATGAGTACTTCTCTCATATCTAACTGAGCTTTGTTGTGAAGGGGATTATATCTCACATCTAGTCTGTAGTTTTTTAAAGCATCCCGTGCTTCAGTCAGTTTTCCTAGACCATGGAGACAACGAGCTTTTTCCATAAGATAACTTTCGGCATCATGATCCGATAGTGTTTCTAAGTCGACTTGAATTAAATATGCAAGCGCCTTTTTATAATTGCCGAGGTCAGAATTGAAGGTCGCTAATGTAAGAAAGTAATCAAATCGATTCCCTGCGAATACCTTACTATTCAGTGCTAGTTCCAGAGTGTTTATTGCACGGACGTAGTCTCCTTTGGCAGCCATGGTTTTGGCAGAATCGACTATGAAATCTGGTTTGAATTCAGCGTGGTTTCTATGACCTAAGTGGCGCTCACCTGTGATGGCATCATTTATTTGACTCGCAAACAGGGATGTCAATTTTGGGTTTACAGCATTTATGAACCATAGCACTCCGAACATTGTCAAAATGAGTCTGGCTGATATATAAAGAACGCTTGCTCTTCGCGCCTTGAACAGAAAGTAACAGATACCCGAAGAAACTAGGGAGAGCAGAAGCGGAATATGTAAGACGGATGTGTACATCGAGAAATGCCGGTAGGAAGAAGGAAAATCGTATACTCCACCAAATAAAATCATCCCAGCTAGGAAAGGTGCATTGCAAAGACCGGCAAAACCAGCCGATAGAGCCATGATCATCAGCCACCATTGGCGGGCACCGTTATTGTCGGCGCGAATAGATCGATATTTGGATAGACCGCTTCGTATTAGGAACAGGAAACCCGGACCGAAAATTACCAACATAAACAGGTAGATAATACTTTGCGACTCATTATGTAACCAGGATGAATAGTAGCCGACAAGGAAAAGCAGACCAACTGCCAAAGCAGAAAAAGCAAAGGCTTGGCCTCTTGTAATTGTCGCTTTTGCGCGGTTGGCCAGGACATATTTGGGGATAGGCTTGCCTTCTTTTACTTTTTCCAGGTCTTCTTTTAAGGCTGTGACCGAGGCATAGCGATCGTCCATCTCTTTGGAGAGACATTTGAGTGTTATGGTCTCTAGCTGTTTGAGCGCTTTGGAGCGCTTTAGGTCTTTGTCGAAGCCGGAGACATTCTCGTTGATGTGCTTGACCACAAGCTGTATTGGATTCGCTCCGGCGAATGGCGGACTGCCGGTTATCGCTTCGTAGAGAGTGCAGCCCAGAGAATAGATATCGGAGTGCTGGGTGAGCATCAGGCCGAGGCATTGCTCGGGGCTCATGTAGTGCGGGCTGCCGAAGACCTCTCCTGTCTGGGTCAGATTATGGGTCTCTCTATTAGAGGCCTCTATGACGCGGGCGATGCCGAAGTCGACTATTTTAACCAGGTCTTTGCCGTCGGCAGACTTTGTGATGATGATGTTGCTTGGTTTGATGTCTCTATGGATGACACCATTTTCGTGGGCGTGGGCCAGGGCTTCGCATATCTGAATGAAGATATCGAGCAGTCTATCGGCGTTACCTGCGAAGTCGGTGCCCTTTTCTATCAGTTCTGCCAGACTCGGACCATCGACAAAGTCCATGACGAGATAAGGCTCGCCATTATCTGTGGTGCCGTGTTTATAGATAGAAATCAGGTTCGCATGAGACAGAGCAGCGGCTGCGTCAATTTCTTGATTGAAGCGTTTGAGGGCGCTTGCGTCTTTCGATAAGTCCTGCTGCAGAATCTTTATCGCGAATTCTTTGTCGAGTGAAAGATCTCGCACCCGATAGACACGACCCATGCCGCCTTCGCCGAGTTTTTCGATAAGTTCGTAACCATCAGGAAGCTCCGGGACAAGCTCAATGTCTTCGGCTTCGTCCATCGAACTTCGTTTCAGTTCGATCTCTTGCTCTTTGTCATGAACTTTAGCTTGTTCTTTTTCAGAGGGATTAGTCACTGATTAGTTATCTAATAAGCTTTAATAGACTCACCAGATAATTATTCCCGCTCTCTAAATATTCAAGCCAGGGCTTTGGCCAGAGCCTCGGCGACTTTCTTGGTCCCGGTGCTGCCCGGAGAGCACTTCGCCGCCACGGAATCCTTTGCCACAAAGCATTTGTAGACGTTCTCGTCTATCTGAGGACAGACGCTTTGATATTCTTCGAGGCTGTATTGATCGAGAGCTTTGCCTTTGGCACCGGCACCTTTTGCCAGCTCTGAGACCATAGAATGAGCCTGTCTGAAGGGCACGCCCTTTTTAACCAGCATCTCGAGCAGGTCGGTGGCATAGAGTCCGCTGTCGGCGACAGCTTCGGCAAGTGATTCTTCGTTGACTTTTAGGTTGGCGAAGGTTATCTCCATGACCGCAACCGCCTGCAGCATCACCTCGGTGATTCTCTCGACACCGGGCTTGGTGTCTTGCAGGTCTCGGTTATAGCCCTGGGGCAAGCCTTTTAATATAGTCACCACCGATACCAGTTCACCAAGGGCGAGACCGCATTTGGAGCGTACCAGTTCTATGCCGTCAGGATTTTTCTTCTGGGGCATAAGGCTGGAGGCAGTGGTCAGATTGTCTGGCAGACTGACAAAGTTGAACTCTGCCGTCATCCAGGTGATGAGGGTCTCGGCCATCTGCGACAAATGCACTGCGATTGTGGTGCAGGCATAGTGGATGTCCATGACGAAGTCCCGGTCTAGGACCGCGTCGATGGAATTGTTGAAGGTGGCATCGAGACCGAGCTCCTTCGTCGTCATCTTGGGATCGATGGGCAGGGAAGTGCCCGCCAGAGCACAGGCGCCAAGGGGAGAAACGCCGGCTCTTTTGATGGTCTCTTCCAGGCGAGAGATGTCCCTTGCGAGCATCTCGTAAAAAGCGAGAAGAGAATGGGAGAGGTGGACAGGCTGGGCTCTTTGCATATGCGTGTAGCCCGGAATGAGGACCTGGTCGTGTTTTTTTGCACAGTTGCCGATGGATTGCATCAGCTTCGATACCGCTTCTATCAAAGCGTTTGCCTGGGACAAGACGTACAGGCGCAGATCGAGGGCGACCTGGTCATTTCGACTGCGTGCAGTATGCAGGTGGTCGGCATGACCGCCGATTATCTCTTTCAGTCTGGTTTCGACGTTCATATGAACGTCTTCCAGTTCGTCTTCGAGGACCGAACCGTTGTTCTGATAGAATTCATGCACCTTTCCAAGACCGTGGATTATCTCGTCCAGGGTTTCTTTTTCTATCAGACCGCAGGCATGAAGCATCTTGGCGTGGGCCAGGCTGCCTTTTATATCGACCTCGATCAGCGCCTCGTCGTCTTTGGCGGAGGAAACAAATTTTGATATGGTCGGATCAAGCTTTTGACTGAATCCCGCTCTTAACACTTTCATTGACCGCACTCCAGGTGGATAGTCTCAAACCGTTGATGTTGATGAAGCCTTCCGAATCTTGTTGGGTGAAGGCGTCCATGGTGTCGAACCCGGCAATCTCTGCAGAGTAGAGAGAGTACTGGGAAGCACGGCTCAATATTGTTGCCGAGCCTTTGTACAGTTTGAGTTTAACTACTCCGGTGACAGTCTTTTGAGTCTCTTCGATGGCGTTTATAAGCAGCTTGGTTTCAGGGGCGGTCCAGTAGCCGTTATAGATTTTGATCGCCAGCTTCTTCGACAGCTCTTCTTTGAGGTGATCGACCTCTTTGTCGAGGCATATAGATTCGAGGGCTTGATGCGCCTTGATCAAGATGGTGGCACCGGGGGTTTCGTAGACACCTCTCGATTTTATGCCGATGTATCTATTTTCTACCACATCTATTCTACCGACACCATGGGCGGCGGCTATGTCATTGGCTTTTTCGAGAAGCTCTAGCGGAGCTAGTTTCTCGCCGTTGATTTTTACAGGGACGCCCTGTTCGAATTCGATTTCGACAGTCTCTGCTTTGTCCGGTGCCTCTTCGGGAGATTTCGTCCACAGATAAATATCATCAGGCGGGGCTGCGGCAGGGTCTTCGAGGATGCCGCCTTCGTAGCTGATGTGCATGATGTTGGCGTCCATAGAATATGGCTTTTCGAGGGTGACCGGCAACTCGATGCCTTTCTCTTTGGCATAGTCGAAGAGGTCGACCCGACCTTTATACTTCCAGGTCCGCCAGGGGGCTATAACTTTCAGATGCGGAGCGAGAGATTTGACAGCCAGCTCGAATCTGACCTGGTCATTGCCTTTGCCCGTGGCGCCGTGGGCGATGGCATCGCAATTATTTCTGAGAGCGGCTTCGACCATGCCTTTGGCGATGCAGGGTCTAGCCAACGAAGTACCGAGCAGATATTCGGATTCGTATACGGTATTGCCTTTGATGGCGGTGAAGACATATTCGGCGACGAACTCTGCCTTGAGGTCGTCGATGATGCACTTGCTGGCGCCCAGGGCCAGGGCTTTTTTCTCGACTTCGGCATAGTCTTCTTTTTGACCGACATCGGCACAGTAGGCGATGATTTCGGCATCATAGGTCTCTGCCAGCCATTTGAGAATACAGGAAGTGTCGAGTCCGCCGGAATAAGCGAGTAGAATTTTGTTCATTTTAAAAGCTCCTTTTCAGTAAAATCTATAAAGAAAAGAGGCTCTTCAATTTTTCTGCAGTGTCTTTAGCTTTTGCCGTTTCTTTTACAACGATGAAGATTGTATTGTCACCGGCTATGGTGCCCAGGATCTCATTTAGACCGGTTGTATCCAGATATTCCGCTACGTGACTGGCGGCGCCTGAGTCGGTCTTTAGCACGATGGTGTTCAATGAGAAGTCTACGCTCTGCACAAACCTTGAAAGCCCCGTGATAGGCTTCGTCGTCGTCGTCGTTTGTGCTTCTGGAATGACATAGCGTTGTTCACCTTCGATGGAGGTTTTATAGAGCCCCAACTCTTTTATATCCCTGGAGAGAGTCGCTTGATTCGCCTGGACGCCTGCCTGGCTCAGTTGGTTCTGGAGTTCGGTCTGGGTACGGACCGGGTATTTTTCTACCAGCTCCTTAATGAGCTCCTGGCGTGCCTGCTTGTCTTGCATAATTATGCAATATTGTTGCATATTTATGCAGGTAGTCAATACTTTTATCGGTTTGTAGGCGATTTGGTTACGTAAATTCATGATCGCCGCAATGCTGAAGCTGGCGGCGCTCTTGCCGATTTGAGCTCGAAAAGTCCGTGGAATATGCGATTCTGGGTGGCATATCTAAAAGGTCGGAATTAGCCATCTATATAAAAGGAATTGCAATGAAATCTTCTCGCTCTTCTTCCAACTCGAGATTCCTGGCAGCCCTTTCGTCCCTTTTCTTTGCCGCCACCCTGGTCATCCCACCCGGGGCGTACGCAGAGGATTTTAGCTGGCCCTCGGAAGATGGCGATTCGGCTTCTAAATCGAACGCTCAAGAAAAACGTGCCGTGGAGCAAGAAGGTCAGCCCGCAGGTGAGAGCGCGGTAGAAGAGAGCGCGGCATCTGCTGCTTCTTCAGCACCGGCTTTGAAGATAGAGAAGCCCGAGGCTTCCTCGGCAAGCGCTCCTGCGGCCAAGGCTGCTCCGACAAGAACCGTGGCGAGGACGGCCAAAAGCAAGCCTATTGTACTTTTCGGACGACTAGATCAAATCGCCGCCGAAGCCGATGTGAAAATGCCGGTGTTGAAAGCCCAGAAGGCTCAATTAGATTCTAGAATGCCGCTGTCCGCGTCAGCCTCTCGTCTTACGGCCAGCGCTTCAGATAACCGGTTATACACCGGGGTGCAGACCAGATCCTTTCCGGTGGATTTTTCAGGTATCTGGGGCGGTCAGCTGAAAGTGTGGCGCTATAACTCCTCCAGTCTATCCGACAGAACCGACCCGGCTGAATCGAGAAAGATGGAGCAGATTCTGCAACCGGGCAAGAGCGGCAACGTTAACTTTGTCTTTCGTCAGGCCGGTGCCAGCGATATAGAGCTGGAGCCTGCCAATGTTCGTCTTATGATTCCTGCCAGTGAGAGTTATTCGTATCAGAAGATGCTCTCGGGCAATTCTCAGATATCCGGTCTGGGCGGCATGGTATCGAAAATGATGGCGAACATGCAGATTCCTGTGGTTCTCCACTTCGGCTCTGTCTCCACCAGCGGTAGCGCCGAAGTCGGTATCTCCGGCAACCAGATTGATCAAAGAGTGGTGAAGAATACCATTCGACGCCTGGCACCCAAGGTTGTCGAGGAGCAGATTGTCACCCGCAATCATTCGGTGGTCGCTTCTACCGGGCGTTCAAAAGACGGTTATACAGAGTCGGTGATGCGCTTTACGAGACAATCGCCTAATCAACTCTATGTGCTTGCCGCATCGGTCGACTATGACGCCGGCGGCAACTTTCTGCGCAAGCTCATTATGTACGGGACAGTGCAGAAAGGGGTGCGCACCGATACCAGCATCATGCCCCAGGGCGGACAACTGTCCGGTTTGATGGGAGCAGCCGGTGCCGGCGGCGGAGCGGGAGGACTGGGCTCGATGGGCAGCCTCTCAAAAATTATGAACAGCATCGGCCAGGGCGGCGGCTCTTATGGCGGCGGCGGCGGAACAGCTAATTATGGAGCTTTGCTTCGCAGTCTCCAGAGCGGAGGCGGTGCCGGCGGCTATGGCGGCATGGGCGGATATGGTGCCCGCGGTCAGGGCTTCAGTCAGGTCCTCAAGAGCCTGAACATGATCACACGCTGAAGGCGAAAGTTCTCCGCTTTACAGCCTATGGACGTTGTATTGGGTAGAAATTAGCGTGCTGATGCTGCTATTGTATTTCGGTCCGTTTAAATAAGCTTATTCGTTGATTTTTTGAGAGACAAGAAGGAGAAAGGTATGTTGACAAGCAGAGCTAAGAAGTCCGGACTGGTATTTGCCTTGAGTTCGCTGGCTCTATGTTCCTATCTCTGTGCCCCTGTATTTGCTCAGGCCGAGCCGGTGGAAGAGAAAGAAGCTCCTGCCGCCGAAAGCGAGGCTGGTGCCAAGAACAGTCCTGGTTTTGAAGAGATGCGTGAACACAGACAGCGTCTTCGTCAGGACTTGATGATGCCTTCTCTCAAAGGCCTTCGCGGAATCTCTTATGGTATTCCCGGACACAACCCTTTTCCTGAACTCGATAAAGTAGTTGCCACCAGACTGAAGCAGCTTCCTATCAAGGTTCATAACATCAAAGATTGCCAATCCGGTGATACCAAACCGGTTGACGGTGTACTGCAACTGAAAGTTCTGGCTGCCGGTAATAACCTCACCCTGGTCGAGTTGACCCTGACCCAGTGGAGCCAGCTCTCGCGCGACCCCAATATCCACACCAGAGCAATCACCTATGCCGATCAAGCCATTACTCATAATGCCACCGTCAATGATGTGGCAGGCAAGATGGTCAATCAGTTTGTTCTCGATTATCTCAAGGTGAACAGCACCGACGATGAGAAAAAGAGCGAGAAGAACGAAAAGAAAGCTTCTAAAAAAGCCTCTAAAAAAGGCTAGAAGTTGAAAAACATCTGAGTCATGAGCACATGGGCGGCTCGGTCGTCGAAGGGATCATCCCGGTTTACGTACTGGAGCTGATAGCCTACCTCTGCGCGCATCCGTTCGTTGATCTGTCTGCCGAGCCCGGCATATAGCCTGTTTTGATCGATGCCGGCGGTGGGTCCACCTTTGAGAGAGTTGACGTTGATGAAGAGTTCATCGGAGGCCACTAGATAGAAGCTGGTGTCTCTTATCGGATAGGCTAAGCGCAGCATGTAGCGCATACGGTCGGAGACGCCGTCGCGATTGGAGAAGAAGCGCTGCTCATTACGAATTCTATGCAATACTTGTAAGCGTTTTTTGATGACGTGACCGTAGCCGAGCTGCTGGTAGATCCGATTCTCATAGACATAGGTAGGAAGGAAATTGCCGACGTATGCGTAGCCCTGGTAAAAGACCAGGTTTTTGCGGAGATTGTAACCAAGGGCGGTGCGTAGCAATAGCTGGTTCATTCCCTGAAGGTTATCGTTCAGTCTGGGATTCACCTCGCCGTAGTAGCGGATTTTAGGGTTGACGACCGGTGCCTCTAGATAAATCGGTTGCCACCATTGAAATGCGTGCTCCACGCCCTGGGCACTGGCAGGATGGGCCATTAGAAGAAGCAGCAGGGCTGACACGAGCAGTTGCTTTGTAAGCGACAGCCTGAGACTGGACCGTTCAGGTCCCGGAGAGATAGGTGCGTCTGATTCCTTCATATTGAAGGAATTAGTCTATCAGATTATCAGTTCCCTGAGATATCTCTAGAGTCCGATGAAATCCGGTCCGCTTCCCTGTTCTGTGGGGTTCACTCTTAGATTCACTTCAGGGCAGACGATTTCACAGGTACGGCACTGGATGCAGTTCTCCAGCGACATGCCGTGTTTTCTGACGTCTTCTATTACATCTACTCTATGTACTTCGGCGGTACAGTCGGCCACACAAGGTGTGGTCTTGCCGAGATTTTCATAGGTGGTGATGCAGGTTACGCAGGTATCTGCATTGAATTCATCGATGTGGAGGTTGCCCTCATGATACTTGGGACCGGCATAGAACACCGCATCAGGTCTGGAATAGATGGTACCATCAGCCGGCTGGGGCTCGTCATATTTAGGCGCCGTGAAAGTAGGCACGATGTGCTGGTAGTCAGGCTTGTATTCTATAGGACCGATATCGAATTTGCCTTCGATAAGCCCCAGGGAGCGGATACCATCTTTGGAGGCACCGAGGGGATGCTTGAAGAATACTTTAAAGCCGCCCACCCAGGCGTTGGATTTGTCGACACTGCGGGCGATATCCGGCAGGTACTCTTTTAAGAGCTTGGGATTTTCCATGAAGGCGAAGCGGAAATAACGGTTCTTATAAAGCTCTTTGATGACGAAGGACTCTTCGAGACGTTTTTGATAGTCAGCCAGAGCTTCTTCGCCATAGCTTTCTTTGACCAGGGCTTCGTGCAGAACTTCGGCTGCGACGTAGCCACATTCCATGGCGCGGTCGATGCCGGCCAGGTTCTTCACATCAAGTACGCCGAGGGCGTCTCCGAGCAGGATAGCACCGGGAACGGCGAATTTTTTGGGAAGGCTGTAGTAGCCGCCTTCAGGCAGCAAGGCTGCGCCGTATTTGAGAAGCTTGCCCCCTTTGATCATCTTTTGAATCCAGGGATGCTTTTTATATTCCTGAAGCTTCTGTTGCGGGTTCATGTTGGGGTCTTCGGAATCAAGGCTGATGACCATACCGATGGTCAGCTTCTTGTCCTTCATGCCGTATACGAAACCACCGCCGAAGGTTCCATCTAAGAGCGGCCAGCCAAGTGTGTGCCAGACTTTGCCCTGATAGTCCTCTTCGCACTGCCATACTTCTTTGACGCCGACAGACCAGATCTGATTGGTATCGCGAAGGTTGAATTCTTTGATGACATCGCGGGAGATAAAGCCTTTGTCACCGAATGCGGTGAATTTCGCATAGACATAATCTTCTTCGGAAGAGGCGTTTTCTGTGACGGCAACACCGGCAACCCTGCCATCTTCAAATACTACTTTATGGGCGGAGAATCCGGTGAAGAGGTCTATAGTAACGTTGGGAATTTCGTTGTCCTTCTCTTGCACTTGATTAGCCATCCAGTTGACTACATGGCTCAGAGTGAGGACCAGATAACCGGACTTGTCGAAGGACTTCGGATAGAGTTTCTTGGGAATATCGAATTTCTTCTCCAGTCCCAGAACCGACATGTTGCTGTCGTCGCAAACCGCTTCCACCGGGAAGCTGAGCTCTTCATAGTTAGGCCAGATCTTCTTGAGTACATGAGGGTTGGAGACAGCACCGCTCATGACATGGGCGCCGAACTCCTTGCCTTTCTCGAGAATGGCTATAGAGAACTCTTTGCCGCTCTCTTTGGCGAGCTGCAAAAAGTGATACGCCAGTACAAGGTTGGAGGGGCTTCCTCCGACTAGTAAGAGATCATATTCAATGCGTTCCGACAACTGCCTCTACCCCCTGGTCTTTGTCTTTGTTCTTGTCTTTCGACATCTGTTTTTTCAACTGCTCAATTAACTCAGGAATCACCTGGTAACAGTCACCGACAATACCTTGATGAGCAAACTTGAAGATTGGAGCGTCCGGATCTTTGTTGATTGCAAGAATCAATCCGGATTTCGACATACCGACACGGTGCTGGATGGCGCCGGATATACCGCAAGCGATATAGAGTTTCGGTCTGACTGTTTTGCCGGTCTGACCGACCTGGTGCTGATAAGGAATCCAGCCCAGATCTACCACTTTTCTAGAGGCGCCCACGGCGGAGTTCTCGAAACAGTCGGCCAGTTGTTTGATCAGGTTGAAACCTTCCTGGGTGCCCAGACCATAGCCACCGGCCACGATGACATCGGCTTCGGTCAGTTTGACACCTTTGGCTATCTCTCTTACAACATCGACAACTTCCAGTCTGAGGTCATTGTCTTGCAGATTGACAGGTATTTTCTTGATTTCGCCTTTGCGAGACTTATCGCGTTGCAGAGGCACCATCACACCAGGTCTGGTGGTAGCCATCTGGGGATTTTTCCAGGGACCGAGGATTCTCGCTTTGAGAGATTCACCGAAACTGGGGCGGATAGCATAAAGACAGTTAGGATAGAGACCGACTTTAGCCGGGTCGACTTTGCTCTTGTGGTCGTAGGGACCGATATCGAGTTCGGTGGTATCGGCGGTGAGCCCGGTTTCGAAGTGGGCTGCGATTCTGGGAGCAAGGTCGCGACCGGTGGTTGTCGAACCGAGCAGACAGGTATGGGGCGGCTCGGGCAGGCTCTCTAGAAAATCGCAGACAACTCTGCGGTAGGGCAGAGTGCGATAGTTTTTCAGTTTTTCATGATCGGCGACAAAGACTTCGTCGGCGCCATATTCCAACAACTGCTGGGGCAGGTCGCCCAGTTCGTGACCCATGATCAAACACTTCAGAGGCTGGTCCATTTTGTCGGCAAGAATGCGCCCGGCCCCTAAAAGTTCGAGGGTGACCGGCTGCAGGTCGCCCAGTATCTGTTCGGCAATTACCAGCACAGCGCCTTTGGGGCAGAACATCGAGACATCCCGGGTCTCTTCTTCAGAAGCATCCTGGGCTTCGTTGTTGCCTTGCTCTGGGTTTTCGTTTTTCTTGTCTTCAGTCATTTTCTATAGGTCTCGATCTGTCTCGATAGAACTCGATTTTAGTGGGCCAAAAATTCGTTCAGTGCTCCGGAGGCGACTACTTCTTTGACCATGTGCTCGGTGGATTCTCCCTCGTGCATGGTGCAGCTTCCGCCCAGTTCGCCGACTTTCTCAGTCTTGGCGACGATGGTAGGCGAGCCTTTAAGTCCACAGCGTTCCGGATCGGCTCCGACATCGTCGAGGTTTACTGTTTTGACGATTTTTTCGAGAGCTTCTTTATCTCTTTGCAGGCGCTGTACTCTCCAGGCACCGCGGAAAGACTTGTATTCAAGGGGGTGATAAGAGTTTGCTATGGTCACCAGTACCGGAGGCTTGACCTCCACTTCCTGGTGCCCACCCTCGATAATTCTGCGAGCGCGGACTTTGCCGTTCTTGACCGAAAAGTCTTCGCAATAGGTAATCTGAGGCAGACCCAGTCTCTCTGCCAGCTGGGGACCAACCTGGGCGGTGTCTCCGTCGGTGGTCTGCAGACCGCAGTAGATGATGTCGTAATCGCCTACGTATTCGATGGTCTTGTAAAGGGCATAGGCTGTGGCAAGAGTGTCTGAAGCTGCCAGTCTTCTGTCCGAGAGCAGAAAAGCCTGGTCGACGCCATGGGCAAGGGCCTCTAGAAGAATCTCCACCGCCGGGGGTGGTCCCATAGAGATAGCGGTAACGGTGCCGCCGTAGGTGTTCTTTGTGTGAAGAGCCGCCTGCAGAGCGAAACGGTCAAAAGGATTGAGCATCCTCTTCGCTCGGGCTCTATCGATGGTTCCGTCGGGATTCAAACCGGCTTTCGAGCCCTGGTCGGGGACCTGTTTGATCATGACGATTATTTTGTAGCCGGACATTGCCAGACCTCTTAGATACCTGTCCCCAAATTTTACTAGGGTGGATATAACTAGATCTCTTATGTAACTAAGCTTCGGTATTGATTTAACATGATGCGTAAGCTTGCGGCCATCGGGTTTTCGTGAAATCCGACTGTGGTTCATTCGGGTCTCACAGACCCGAATCGGGGGATATACCCCGTAATCTTTTTTTCTCTTTCGCCCTTATTATTTCGTCCATATAGTCCGGTGCAGTCGCAGTTTTCCGGTGTGAGCCTGGCAGATTCGGTTCCGGAGATGCTAAATTTCTAATCGAATCGCAAGGAGTGAGTCACTATGAGATCAAGCTTCAAAACCTTTATGGCCATTACGATTTTGGCTGGCAGCACCGGCATGTCAAGCAATCTCAATGGGTCTGTTCTGGCAAGGGATCTGCCCGGCAAAAATGTGTTGAAAGATTCGAGAAAGATTCAGCTCGCTGCGGCTGAACAGAAGTCAGATGCCAACAGGGTTTTCGATGGGTTGGCAAGGGATTATCTAGAGCAATTTTTCAAAGACAAACCGGTTGATGCTACTTACTTCGGGATTCACGAGCAGGATTCGAATCTGCCACCGGTAACTCCGGAATCTGTGCAAGCAGAGTTGAAGCGACTGAAGGACTTTTCTAAAAGATTTCAGAATGTCGATTTCAAGTCCCTGAGCCGTGATAACAAGATTGACTGGAACTTGATCGTATCGAATATAGAGGCTCGTATTCTTGATTTTGAAGAGGTGGAGGAGTGGCGTCGTAATCCTGATTTTTACAGCACCCAGGCTAATCTTTGCGTCTTCACCCTGATTCAAAGAGATTTCGCGCCGAAAGAAGAGCGATTGAAGAGTGTGATCGCCCGGCAGAAGCAGATTCCTTTATATCTTGAAAAAGCCAGGTCAAACCTTGATATGGACCTTGTCCCCCCGGTCTTCGTCGATATTGCCCTTGAAAGTCTGCCGGGCATAATCAGCTTTTTTAAAAAGGACCTGCCTGCTTATTTCAAAGATGTGAAAAATTCGAAAAATCAATCTTTATATGAGAGTTTCGAAAAGGAGAACAAGAGCTGTCTTGCCGCCCTTACTTCTTATCGCGATTATCTGGAAAAGGAAGGGCGAGTCAAGGCAAAGGGCGACTTCGCCATTGGTGAGAAGCGTTATTTGAACAAGCTCTATGCCGAGGAGCTGGTCAAAGATTCTATTGACAATTTAATTGCTAAAGGCGAGGCGGAGCTTGCCCGTTTGCAGCGCCAGTTCAAAGAGGCGGCCCGCGCTATAGAGCCCGATTGCGATAAAGAAAAGCTCGATGTCCGCAAAGTCTACGAGAAAGTGGCGGCTAAACATCCGGCTCCGGATAAGTTAATTAAGGCGGTCAGCGATGTGCTCGAGGAGATAAGAGAGTTTTGCATCAAGAAGCCGGTGGTCACCATCCCCGGTGACGACAGAGCGATGGTGGATGAAATGCCGCCCCACATGCGCGCTTTGGCATTTGCCGCTATGGACACACCGGGACCGTTTGAGAAAAAGGCTAAAGAGGCCTACTATTTTGTTACTCTGCCCGAAAAGAGCTGGGATGCGAACAAAACAGAAGAGCACATGCGAAGCTTTTCTGATCAAGATTTATTGAACACCAGTATTCATGAAGCTTATCCAGGACATTATGTCCAGTTTCTCTGGGTAAATCGGGCACCTTCTTCGATACGCAAGGTTTTCGGCTGCAACTCCAACGCCGAGGGCTGGGCTCACTATTGCGAGCGCATGATGCTGGAAGAGGGATTCAAAGGAGCTTCCCCCGAATTGAGAATCACCCAGATTCATGATGCCCTGCTCAGGGTCTGTCGTTACATAGCCGGCTTGAAGATGCATACCCGGGGGATGAGCCTGGAGCAAGCGATAGAGCTATTTGAAAATGAAGGTTATATCGAACATGCCAATGCCGAACGGGAAGCCAGGCGCGGTACGATGGAGCCGACCTATCTTGTTTACACGCTGGGTAAATTAGAAATCCTTTCGATGCGGGATGAATATCGAAAGAAAGTCGGCGATGGCTTTGCTTTGAGAGATTTCCATGACCTCTTTCTTAAGCAGGG
The DNA here is from genome assembly GCA_020634035.1 of Candidatus Obscuribacterales bacterium. Classification (GTDB taxonomy): domain Bacteria; phylum Cyanobacteriota; class Vampirovibrionia; order Obscuribacterales; family Obscuribacteraceae; genus RI-106. The sequence continues at coordinate 455,362 of JACKCM010000002.1, forward strand.
CTATCCGCCCCTGGCCCTGGTTCGCGCCCAGATGTTGCAAGAGGAAGTGGAAAAGTATTTCTAATTCGGGGATGGGGCGATAGAATAACAAGCCACTGGCAAGAGCCAGGCAAGAAAGCTATGAGAGGATGTTTATAAATGACTGCGGCTGAAACTGAAGTACTGGATAAGACTGCCCGAGAAACCGGCATGATGGCGGGCAAACGTGGAATCATCTTTGGCGTAGCCAACGAACGTAGCCTGGCCTGGTACTGTGCCAAGTATCTCTACGAGCAGGGTGCTGACCTGGCTTTCACCTATCAGGGAGAAGCTCTGGAGAAGCGGATTATGCCCCTTGCCGAAAAGGTCGAATCTGAGTTCGTCGAAATGTGCGACCTCGGTGATGATGCCCAGATAGACAAGGTTTTCGATAAGCTCTCCAAAAAATGGGATTCGCTCGATTTCCTCATCCATGCCGTCGCCTTCGCCAATAAAGAGGATCTCGAAGGTCATTATGTCAACACCACCCGGGAAGGATTCCGCCTGGCTTTAGACGTAAGCTGCTATACGCTGACAGCTGTCACCAATCGCGCTCTGCCCATGATGAAAGATGGTGGCAGCGTGGTCACCCTCACCTATTATGGTGCCGAGAAAGTCGTGCCCCACTACAACGTAATGGGCGTGGCCAAAGCTGCTCTTGAATCCTCGGTGATGTATCTGGCTGCCGACCTTGGCGAAAAGAACGTTAGAGTCAACGCTATTTCGGCAGGACCGGTCAAAACCCTTGCTGCTATGGGAATCGCCGGATTCCGCGATATGCTCAAATTGGTCGAGCAGAAAGCGCCGATGAAGCGTAACGTAGAAGCAGATGAAGTCGGTAAAACCGCTCTATATCTGGCTTCGGATCTTTCTTCCGGCGTTACCGGCGAAGTCATTCACGTCGATTGCGGTTACAGCATTCTTGGAATGTAGTTCCGGAATCTCGACAAAAATCAATTAGAAAGCGGCATTCATAATTCAGATGCCGCTTTTTATTATTTGGTTGGTTGACCAACCAAATAGTCAGGTTCTCTCTTTCTTATGAGACCATTTAGATTTGAGGGAATATCAGGGAATAATAGATTTCATGGTTCTTGTTTCTAGGTTTTTGAGTATCTGAAATCAACCTGCTTTTAAATGGACAGTGGCGCCATATCTGACAATGTTTCTACCGATTTCGTGGATTTCGACGAAATCGAAGCGAGCGGTGCCGAATATCTGATTGACTACAATCACCCCCTGGGCAATTCGCCCGGTAGCATTCTGATTGGAATGTTCGCCTCGCTATTCGACGACAATCTCGGGGGGGTCATAATTGCGTTTGGACTGGTCATGCTCTGCATGCTCATGGCCAAAGAGATGCTCCTGGTGGCAGGGGTGGTCTTAATCTTTACCCTGGGCCTGGGCTATATGGTAATGGTTTTGCTCTACAGCAGGACTGCCATCAAGGTCGATGGTCACGGCATTTCGTTTCCTGCACCTTTTGCCGTCTCTTTGAACTTTCAGCAAGAGCGCCACTGGACAGAAATTTCGGCAGTGCGATTCGCCAATATGATCGGCAATTCTCTTGAAGATGACCGAATTTTGATCGGGTTTCGCGATAACACATATGTAAAGCTCGATGTGGACGGCTTCTCACGTAGCGCGCTGAAACGCTTTGTACTTTTGATCAATACATATCGTCCTGATATCCAGATTCGATCGGATTTCGGCGACCTTATGGACGAAGCCGGCGACGACCAGGATATCAAGCAAGAGTTACTCTCGGCTGTTTCGGTGAGCCCCATGGAGCGAGCAAAGGTTGGCGCTGCCGATGCAGGCTCCAGAAAAAGTGCGCTCAGCTTCACCAAAATCTGGGAGATGGAATTAAACTCCAGATACAGTACCACAGCCTATACCCCGCTGGAATGTGGCGACTCGCTTCAGGAGGGGGGATACAAAGTTCTGGGGCAGATTGCCTTCGGCGGTCTTTCGGCGATATATCTGGCTGAAGACGAGAACCAGAACAATCAACTGGTCATTTTGAAAGAGTCTGTCCTGCCCGAATCGGCCGATGACGAAGCCAGGGATAAGGCTGTTGAAATGTTTCAGCGCGAGGCTCGTCTGCTCTGTTCTATAAGGCACCGAAATATTGCCCAGGTTTATGATTATTTTGTTGAACAAGACCGGCACTATATGGTGCTTCAGCATCTTGACGGCAGAACCCTGAGAGACTATGTGCAGGAGTTCGGAAAACAGCACGAGACAACGGTTCTGCGCTGGGCGCTCGAACTTGCCACCACTCTATCTTATCTCCATAAGCTGAATCCACCTGTAATTCATCGTGATATCACGCCTGACAATATCATCATCCGCAAGGACGGCTCGGTGAGCATCATCGATTTTGGTGCCGCCAACAACTTTCTGGGCACCGCCACCTGCACGGTGGTGGGTAAGTCGGCATATATTCCACTAGAGCAGTTTCAAGGTAAAGCGAGGCTGGTGTCGGATATTTACGCTTTTGGAGCGACGCTTTTCTTTGTGCTCACCGCCCGCGATCCGGCTCCTTTCAGTGTCAGTGATCCCAAAGAAGCCGGTGCTTTTGTCAGCGAAGAGATGAACGACCTGGTTAAGGATTGCACTACGGTCAAACCAGAAAGCCGATTGACCGGGGTCGAAGAACTGGTAGACCGGCTGGCGATCATGCAGGCGAGGTGACAGCGAAAGTGGATTCAAGATTGCCGCTCAAATATATCGGTCCGAAACGGCACCATATTACGACGCTCAAGAGGAGCGATCTGCTCGTTGATTCTGCCACCCTCGAATATCTACTCAAGATATTTATGGCTTTATTAGTTTTGTTTGCCTTATTTTGTTTCTGCACCGACCAGTCCGAGTTTCTTCAGCAGTTTTCTCATATTCCGCATCATGAGCTGCTTTTTTATCTCTTTGTCCTGGGGATTGTCTTTCTCTCTTTTGGGGTGACTTACAGCTCCAAGAAGACTGCGCGAGATAATGAGCTAAAAATTGTCGAGTGTAGCGAAAATGGTATCAGAATAGGTGCCGGTAAGTTCGATATCGCCCAGACCTATTTTGTCTCCTGGAACCATGTCACTGTGGTGGAGGCTGTGGCAGGTGCGGCATCCGCATCCGGTAAATCAGAATCTTCCGGTCACTATCTTCTGCTTGATACTATTCAGAAAAATGTTTATCAACTGCGCTGGGAGAACGCCTTTGCCTGGGTCGACGAAGAAGAGTTCTTCTCTATTGTAAGAAGCAGCGCATCTCATGCCCGGTTGAATTTCGGTATAGAAGAGGTCCATCGACCGGACAAACTCGATACGCGATACACCAATCTCTGGCTGCATTATTTTTCTGCCCCTACCAATCGTCAGCGCAGAGGAAAGCTGGAGCCCGGTGAAAAACTTCAGGATGGCAGCTATGAAATAATCGAGTCTCTTTCCGGTGGCGGCCAGGGCACCGCCTATCTCGCCAGAGTCAATCGAAACCTGATTGAACAGGATAATATTCCCGGTGGTATCGAGCAGGTAGTGTTGAAAGAATATGTTCTGCCGGTCTATCGCGGTAATAAACTGGAGAAACAGAAATACAATCAGCTTTCTGCAGAAGCGCAGATTCTATCCGGTCTGGATCATGAAAAAATAGTCAAGCTTTACGATTGCTTCGTCGAAGACCACCGGGGCTATCTTGTACTCGAGTATATAAGCGGCTTTCCTTTGAGTCGCCTGGTCAAAGAGAAAGGAGTCATGGCACCGGAAGCGGTAGCGGCACTCGCCCTGGATGTTACCGGTATTCTGACCTATCTGCATGATAGAGAGCGCCCGATTATTCATCGTGATCTGACTCCCGACAATCTTATGCTGGACGAATCCAGCAGATCTGTGAAGCTCCTCGATTTTACCGTAGCTCGCGAGAGTTCTATCCAGAGAACTGCCACCATCGTCGGTAAACAGTCGTATATGCCGCCGGAGCAATTTAGAGGGGATGCCTGCCCTGCCAGCGATATTTACTCTCTGGCTTGTACCATGTTTTATCTACTAACCGGAATCGATCCAAAACCGATGGAAATGGAGCCCGTCTCCGCCCATAGAGAGGATGCGGATGACGGGCTCGATGCGATTATCATGAAAGCCGGTGCTTTTGAACTGGAAGAGAGATACAACTGTGCAGCCGACATGGCTGTGGATTTGCAGAGTTGGCTCAGATCTCGTCAGGAGTTCTGATACATCAGCTGCAGTGCCCGGGTGGGAGTACCAGCTTGTTTGATGAAGTTTCGAGCCAGTTCTCGAATGCACTTCAGATCTTTAAGGTTTGGTAGAATCCCGGATGAATAAGATTCGCTTCGGGCCATTAAGAATCGCACGAATCTGAGACCGGGCTCGGTGATTTCGTTGTTCTCGGGACCGCCACTACCGGTGATGATCATTTTGACTATTGAAGATTCGGCGATTTCTTCGAATGCTTTGTCTATGGCGGTCAATGTTGAATCTATATCTGTTTCTGTTTCTATTTCGTTTTTAAATGGTTCGTTATTCATGGCTCTTCTCAAATAAGGATGGTGGATGGAGATTCGGATTAGAGTTTCGATTCGAAATATAAAGAAATTGTTTACTCGCTCCTCCATCTTAGTCAGCATCACCAACTCTTGGCAACTAAACTAATGCTAAGACGACACATATCCACTTGATTAAGAGATTTGATTTATTTGAGAATCAATCAATCTGATTCGTTCTATAGTTTGTTCTTCGGAATTACTCCAGGTTGTCGCGAGGACCAGAAGGGATGCAAGGCCAGGTTTTGAACTCACCCGATTCGAAGAAAGAAGACCGGACAGGTGGCATGAATTGTCTCGTCAAAGAATCCCTCGAGAAGGACGGACTTACTCTCAAGTCCGGAGTGGCGCTGCCGGAGGTGGGCTCCGACGAGGTTCGTATCCGGGTAAAAGCCACTGCGGTCTGTGGAACGGATAAGAGCATCTATCACAGCTCGTCTTCAGAAGGTATCCGCCGCGAGATGCTCCGTTATGCCGAAGACGATAACTCTTATACTCCTATCATTGTCGGTCACGAATTTTGTGGAATCGTAGACGAACTGGGTTCCGGGGTCGGAGCGGATAGATTTAGCGATGTGCCCGAGAATCTTCGTCTTGCTCCGGGCGACTATGTCACCTGTGAAATGCATCTCTCTTGCGGTCATTGCTTCCAGTGTCGGACGGGCAACGAGCATATCTGTACCAGGGTTAAGGTGAAAGGTGTACACCTTGATGGTTGTTTCGCCGAGTATGTCACCGTCCCTTACAAAAATGTCATTCTTCTAGGAAAAGCTGGTGATACCAGCCGTATTCCCACCCGCATAGGCGCACTTCTAGATGCCTTCGGAAACGCTGTTCATACGGTCTATGAGGCTGATGTACGGGGCAAATCGGTGGCTATCTTAGGAGCCGGTCCCCTGGGCTTGATGGCGGCATTTCTGTGCCGAGACTTCGGCGCCGGTCGCATATATTTGACCGAAGCCCAGGATGTCGAGCGCAGGTTCAAACTGGCAGAAGAGTTCGGTGCCGATTATTGTTTCGATGTCTCTTCGGGCTCCACCGATTTTTATAAACAGGTCGATAAACTGGAGGCCATGGCCAATGGTGTCGACGTGGTCCTCGAAATGTCCGGATCACCTTCGGCCTATCGAGATGCCTTCAAAATAGTGCGTAACGGCGGCACCGTCTTGCTGCTTGGTATTACCAGAAAACCGCTCGATGGCTTTGATATTGCCAATGGTGTTATCTGGAAAGGGGTCACGGTTAAAGGAATCTTCGGACGTAAGATGTTCGATACATGGGAGACCATGCTTCGTCTGATGCATTCTGAGAAGCTCAATATCCCGAGCAAACTGGATAGAATCATCGCCGACAAGACCTACGCCCTGACAGACTATAAACAGGCATTCGAGCTTCTTTCTGCCGGCGATGAGATGAAGCTGGTTTTTGAACCCTGATTCTTACTCGAATCTTCGGTACGAAACTCAGTCCGGTAGCCTGATGTTGCCGTGACGAGGATCATAGAGTCTGGCCTGACCGAGATCCTGCTCGCCAAGAACACGTTTGCCGCTCTTACAATAGACATAGGCTCTGGCCAGATAATAGGTGGCACGGTTCGGACTCAGTTGTATCGCATCATTCAAGCAGAGCATGGCGTTGTGCCAGTCGGATAGCTGAATCAATGCTTTGGCTTTCAAATAATAATACTTAGAGTCGCTTGGATTACTTCGGATGGCGTCGTGATATTCCCTGACAAGATGTTTCGGGTCACCGTTGACACTGAAGAATTGAGAATCTAAATAGACGATTCCCTGTTTCTCTTCGGCGCTTACAACCGGTTTTACAGTACTTTCGTTAGATGACTCGCTGGTCTGGGGCAGCACCGCCTTTGGTTGAAGGGTCTCAGCCGGTTTCATGGCCAGAAGGTCGACCCTGGAATCCGGTCCTAAGTCAGCCACCACCGAAGTGGGCACCTTCTGCGGTGCTGCTGCCGGGGTTGAGATCACCAGCTCTTTGCCGGACCATTTGCCTTTGAGAACCGGAGTCTGAACCGCTCCGGGACGATCTTCCTGGACTTCGTCCTGGACTCTATCTTTGGCAAAATCAAAGGCTTCGACTAGAGGAGTGGTCTCTCCCTGTTTCTTCAAACCTTCGAGAAAGCGTTTTGTGAAGACCCCGTTTCGATAGCGGGTCGATTCCCAGGCTCTTTGATCGGGGGCGCTGGAGCATATAACCAACTGACCCGAGCCCTGGAACATATCATTGACATTGAAGTTGGCGGTCCGGGCTATCCCTTTTGATTGAGGATCGACAAAGCCGCTGTGACAGGCGTCGAGCACCAGAAGAACTCTGTCTGTCAGTACCCTGCCCTGAATCGAATCGAGCAGCTTTTGCATTTCGATGCCGGTGGCGAAGAGGTCTTCGGGATCTGAGTCATGGGCGACTAGATAATTACGCCCTCTAGGATCTAGCGAGGCTGGGCTGCCATGGGTCGAGAAATAGAGCACCACCAGGTCGTCCGGTTTTACCACCCGGGCCAGGAATTTGGAACCCAATTCGGAGAGCACTTTTCTCTGGGTGGCTTTTTCGTTCAAGAGCAACCGTACATGATCCGGTTCGAAATTGCCTTCCTTAATCAGATAGTTATAAAAGTCGGTGGCGTCCTTACTAGAATAGCGGAGATTGGGAATCTTTGGATTTTGAAAGTCGGTTATCCCTACAACCAGTGCCCATTTGTCTCTGATAGGCTTGCGTGACTCTACTGTCTGAGGCTTCTCGGCGACGCTCTCTTTTGATTCAGGCTCTGGGGCAACTTTGTCTTCTTTCTTTGTGAGCGTAACAGGCGTGGATAGTGGATCCGGTTTCTGAATCACCGGCTGTTGCTCTTGCACCGGAGGCGGTGCCACAGCTACTTCTGCTAGCGCTTCGACTTTGCTTTCGTCTTTCTTCTCTTCTTGCTTTTCTTCTTTCGTAGCTTCTTCAACTTCAACTGCTGAAGCCGTAGGCTCAGTCGTTTCTGCCACTGCAAGTTTTGTTTCAGCTTCAGGCTTCGTTTCGGCGATAGCTGCAGGCTCTCCTTTTGCCTGCTCAGAGATTTCTTCCTGCTTCTTCTCAGGTTCCGGCTCCGGCTCAGGCTCTTTTGTTGTTTCTGATTTCGGTTCTTCCGGCGGAGCGAGGTCGGTGTCTTTGCTCAGTCGATTCAAAATTGCAGTCAGAGTAGGCGAACCGGCAGAGAGTGAATCTGTTTTTTCAGGCGCCTGGGCTTTGGCTTGTTCTTCTGGCGCGGGCTCCGACTTCTCTTGAGCTTGAGGCGAATCCTCTTTTGCTGGCTTTGCCGGGGACTTAGCGGCAGCTACGGCTGTTTCTGGAGTCGCGTTGACGATTTTGACGGGGCTCAGCTTGCGAGCTGCTTCGAACTTCATCATCAACAGGTTTTGATGGGCGGTTTTGTTGCCCAGGGAAGCAGCCATTTCGTAGAGCTTTTTAGCCTCTTCTTTATTAGGAGCGATTCCCAGACCGTGTTCCTGCATATAGGCGAGGTTGGCGATGCCGTATGAATTCTTTGCGTCGGCCGAGAGTTTGAACCAGCTCAGCGCTTGTTTTATGTCCTTTTTGACGCCGATACCTTCCAGGTAAAAATAGCCGAGATTGTTCTGGGCTCTGGCATCTCCCTTCTGGGCAGCGAAGCGATAGTTCTCGAAGGCTTTGTATGCACTTTTCTCCACACCTTTTCCGTAGAGAAACATGCAGCCGAGAACGAATACTTTATCCACATTGCCTTCAGCCGCTTTCTTAATGAGGTCGGCACGGGCTTCGGTATCGGATTCGAGCTTGACCAGATTGGACCAGTCAAAGACCGGACCGGCCTTTCTGCCGCCGGCGTAAGGAGCCACTTCTATCGGGCGATGAACGTTGCCGGCTACTGAGCTGTAGGCGCGTCGCGCCTGGCAGTCGATGGCAAGGACCGGCGCTGTGAGCGCCAGACTCATGGTAATCGCCATCGCTCTTCGTGCTTTTTTAGTCAGCACGTCAAACAGATTCATCTCGGGTACCCCGGTGACCGATAAGTAAGTTGGTGAAATCTATGCTAAGGGCATGTCTCCGTCAACACAAGGGGTTGACAAGGGGATCGCGCTAAATCTTATCTAATGATGATGATCAGGATCTATGAAAACTTTTCCTATATAGGGCTTTCGGAAGATGATCCCCGTGGGTGATAATCTGGGTGCTTATATAAACTCGTGTGAAAAAATCTGAGCTAAGCAGGGGAGTCAGCTATGTCAGTCGCCACCACGAAAAGAAGCAGAATATTTTTCTGTTTTGTCTCTGCTCTGGGTTTAATGCTGCCCGCAGCTGATTTCGATTCTTTGTCCAAAGCCTGTCACGCCCGGGTGAACCGCAAAAAAAGCAAAGCGGCTGCAACCGAGCTGAAGCCTGTTTTGCCTGCTTCCACCGTTACTTCTGCTTCTTCTGCTACGGTGCCGGATGAGAAGCATGACACAGTGGTGATTGAGCCTGAAATTCTGGTGGCGGATGAATTGATGAGAAAAGGCGAATTCGGTGATGCCGAGAGTCTCTATCATCAGGTTTTGAAGACTAACCCCGGTTCTCTGCCTGCCACCATCGGCTTTGGCCTTGCCCTGGCAAAACAGTTCAAGCTGCCTGCCGCCCGGGCTCAATTTGAAAAAGCACTGAAGATGAACCCGGACAACGCCATGGCCCATGCCGGTCTGGCGGTGGTGATGTATAACAGCCTGCAATCTTCCGACCCTCAAATAAGAGCCAATCGCGACAAGATCATCGAAGAGGCTTTAGAACAATGCAAGAAGGGTCTGGCTATAGATGCCAGAATGCCCGAAGCACACTACACCATGGGCAATCTCTATCGCACTCGCGAAGAGCTTGATCAAGCACTCACCGCCTATCAAGAAGCGGTAAAAATCGACCCTAACTATTCTGAAGCACTATCGGGCCTGGGACTGGTTCAACTTAAAAAGGACGATATAGAGGCTGCCGAAGCGTCATTTAAAAAAGCTATCGATGCCAATGCCACCAATTCAACCGCTCACTATGGCCTAGGTCGGGCCTATTTTCTTGCCGGAGACTATGAGCAAGCTTTGAAAGAGTTGAATACCTCTTTGGCTCAACATCAAGAAAGTGCTCCCGGACATCTGGTGCGCGGCAATGTTCATGCTGCTCTTGGCGAAAGTGCTGATGCCATCAAAGACTATAGAGAAGCTTTGAGAATCAATCCGGAGACTGTAGAAGCTTATCTTGGAATTTCAGAGGTCAAAGAGAACGACGAAGAACTGACCGCCGCCATCGAGAACCTCGATAAAGCAATCGAGACCCTGCCTGATGAGGGTGAATTTCGCCTGCGCAGAGCTTTTCTTGCCATGAAACTCGGTCATCTCGACGAAGCTATGGACGCCTATCGAAAGCTGCTTGCCAGACAGCCGGATAATATCAAAGCTGTGCATGGATTAAATAGAGCCGTTTATTTAAAAAGTAAAAGCACCGGGGGTGATGATGTTTTCATGGCTTCCGACGATTTTAAGGAGAGCCGATCTCTCATACATAAGGCGACTTCAAACAAGAAAGATCAGGCAGAGTGCAAACTGGCTAAAATAATTATTGATACCGTAAACGGTGACGAAGTAGAAACCGTCGAAGCTTTCTTCGAAAACTATAAACCGGCTACAAGCGCAGAACATCTGGTTTTTTCCGAGATGCTTCTCGTTCGCGGAGAGCTGAACAGAGCCGGTCTTGAACTTGCCGCTTTGATAAAGAAAACCGATTCGTTGCAAGAACTTTTAGCTCTTGGAGATACGGCGCTTATTCTCAAAGATCTCGACAATGCAAAAGCCGCTTTTGAAAAAGCCGCTGAGAGCAAAGACAAAGTCGCTACCTACAAAAAGCGTATTGAAAAAGCTCTCGGGGTGATCAAAGAATCGAGGCAGATAGCCGAGCAAAAAGTTCAAGAGGGTGATGCTCTGGTCAAGAAAAAAGACTGGGATAAAGCCGCCCAAGAGTATCGCAGTGCGGTCAAAACCTGGCCGCGTCTTGCCTCTGCCCGGTTGGGGCTGGCCACTGTTCTGGAGAAGCTCAAACCACAATCTTCTTCAAATCTGGACGAGGCTGCCGAAAACCTGAGGGCTTACGTCTCGCTTGATACCGAGCTCAAAGATAAAGAATCGACCAAGTTATCTAAAAAAGCCGACAGTCTCGAAGCAAGAGCCGAGAAACAGGCGCGCAAAGAAGACGCTAAGAACAAGAACGGTTAGCTATGGTTGTCATACGTCGCGGTCGACGTCTGGGAGATCTTTAAGATCTCTGATGGATTTTGGCAGGATTCTGATGCACTTCGGTAGAGTAAGGTTCTTACATAGCCGACTGTCCGACTATCCAATTACTTAACCGGAGAGAGATACATGAGCGAAGCTTCCAGCGATTCCGCCGTCAAGAGTAAAGAAGGCCGAGGTGCCAATGCTATGGGTCCCAAAGAGATCTATTCCGCCATCGCCAGGGATCTGGAAGCGGCCAGAAGCAACAAGACCTTCAAATACGAAGTACCGATAGAAAGCGATCAGGCTGCCGTGGTCGATGCGGCAGGCAAAATCTGTGTGATGCTCGCCTCCAACAACTATCTCGGTCTTGCCAATCATCCCCGCATCAAAGCGGCGGCCTCTTATGGACTTGATCGCTACGGATACGGAATGGCTTCGGTCAGATTCATATGCGGCACCCAGAAAATCCATCTGGAGCTGGAGGAGAAAATCGCCTCATTTCTTGGAATGGAAGCGGCTATTCTGCATAGCTCTTGTTTCGCCGCTAACGAAGCCTTTTTCACCGCGCTAATGACCGGTGATCTCGGTGTCAAAGACTATCGCGATATCATCTATAGTGATCAGCTCAATCATGCCAGCATCATCGACGGTATCAGACTGGTCAGACAAGCCACCAAGAAGACCGATTTAAAGGCTTACAAACACAACGACCTCGATGATCTAAGAACAGCGCTGAAAGAGAACGCTTCTAAGAATTATCGAATGAGTGTAATCGCCACCGATGGTGTCTTCAGCATGGAAGGCGAGTCGGCGGATCTCAAACAATTTGTGGATATTGCAAAAGAGAATGACGCGCTGCTTTTCGTGGACGAGTCTCATTCGACCGGAGTGCTCGGTGCCACCGGCCGTGGTACACCCGAGCATTGTGGCGTGCACGGCAAAATCGATGTGATCACAGGCACCCTGGGCAAGGCTCTCGGTGGTGCCGCCGGCGGCTTCATCGCAGGCAAGAAAGAGTTGATCGATTACATGCGCCAGAAATCGAGACCCTATACCTTTTCCAATACTGTACCGGCGCCGATAGTCTGCGCCTCGATGGAAGCGTTCAAAATGCTGGAAGAGGACAATCATCTCGTTCAAAAACTGCACGACAACACTGCCTACTTCAGAAAAGAGATCAAGAACGCCGGCTTCACCATACTGGAAGGCGATCATCCTATCGTGCCTGTCATGGTAGGAGAGGCTTCCACCGCGCAAGATATGAGCAACGAGCTGCTTGAAGAAGGGGTCTATGTCAAAGGACTCTGGTATCCGGTGGTGCCTGAAGGCGAAGCAAGACTGCGCTGTCAGATCTCAGCCGCTCACTCTACCAAGGACCTCGATCTGGCAATCGACAAGTTCTCGAAGGTCGGCAAGAAACTGGGCGTTATCTAACTAGTTGCGCTTCCCAGTTGCCGCCGCCGTCGGTCTTGCCCCGCATGTAAGGACCGGTATAGTCTTTATCCGATACCCATTGCACCTCAGCCTTGAAAGTCATGGTGTGCTCCGGTATGGCGATCTTGCCTGATTTTATCGCCGGATATTTGCGGATTATTGTCACCTTCGGATAGGCATACCAGCCTTTTTCGATTTTGAACTGCTCTTTTGTGTTCAGGTCGACTCCATGACCCTGGAGTTTGTCGCCATGCTGCTCGAGCCACATGGTCGACTGGACTTCTTTGAAGCGATATTCGAAGCCCACGTTCCATTTGCCCGATAGATCAGGGGCGTGATCAGGAGCCGGTAGATAGCCGGGTTGCTGCTGTTCGGCTTGCCCCGGACTTTGTTCGGCAGGCGCTTCAGCCGGCTGTCCCTCGCCTCCGCCCTGTTTCTCGGCTTCCCAGACACCGTTCAATTCTTGACCGTTCAAGGCGACCACGAATTTGCCGCTCATATAAGGATTGCTGCTCAGATCCACCGTACCTTCGTACTCTACAGGGGTCTGCTCGGTATTACTGGGGTTCGTGTATCTCTTATAAAAGATCACCCTGCCGTCCTGGACCGTGCCCTGCTCTAAGGCGAAGGCTTTACTGTTGTGGTCGTCGGTGCCCTCACCGCTGAATCTATTGCCATTCTGGTCCAACTTGACGCTGCTGGTAAAAGTCTCGTCTTTTCCGTCCAGCTGATAGGCCAGCTTCCAGTAACCGCTTAATCTGCCGGAGTATTTGGGATTGCCGCCATTTGCGGGTCCCGTCGGTTGCTGCTGTTGCTGCCCCGGCTGACCGTTGCCCGGCGCAGGAAATGCCGGTCTTGTGTCCTGAGGGTTGGGACCGGCAGCTTGTTTGATTAGATTACAGCCCGAGAGTTGAAATCCCAGCGTACAGAAGGCAAAGACAGCCAGAGCCGCCCGGAGCAGTCTGCTCAGGGTCTTGGGCTGGTAGGTCTGAACGGGATTCCTCTTCATTGGACTTATGGGGACTAGTAATAACGAGTTTTAGCTAAGCCTATTTTGGCTTATATAGATGATCAATTACATCCCTTCGGGGAAGCATGTTCATCAAAAGGGCTTCACCTTCGATTTTAGCTATATAAAGGATGGATGTCTGCCTGATCTGAATTGTATCTCCAAAGCCTGTTTAATGCTCTGGTAATGGCCGTTTACTTGCATATTTAGGTGGATTTGAGCCTCTGTTCTCATTTTAAAGATTAAATTTTCTGATTTCGACTACGTAATTCCCGCAAGCCCTCCTTGACAAAGGGGGGCGCCTCCTTGACAATAAGTAGACTTACTAAAGGTTAATCCTTTTCTTTGCTAGCAAATTAGATTTCATACGTAACTCTTCCCTCTCCCAAGGGGTTCTCATATCGTGGCAGCTGACCAAGTCCAAGAAAAACCGAAAGAATCTGATGCTAAGGCATCGGATGCTGCTGCTGCGAAGCCTCAAGAGGCTCCTAAGACAGAGCAGGAGAAAGACGCCGTCGGTGCCCAGGCGAAGTTGAGTGAAGAGGCTTCTGGTAAGCCTGCTGCGGCACAGAACAACACTGATGCAACTGGGGCGGCAACCAAGGACGCTTCGGACACCACCGATACCGCTGAAACCGGTGAAGCGCTTACTCCCTGGCAGAAAGAGCTGCAAGATCTGCAGAAAGAAAGAGAAGATCTCGACCGCAAGATGAAGAGTGGAGAGCTTGATGCCAACGGCGTCGAGCGTCATCAGCAATTGGAAGCCGGCTTCAAGAGCATGGAAGAAGCCCGGGCTGCCGGTATGAGCGAAGCTCAAATTCGTGCTCAATTCGGTAATCTGGTGCTGGAGGATAAAGGCAGCAAATCCATCGAATTAGACGGAAAAGCCTCCGGAAGGGATAAGTCCACCGAAGGCAATTTCTCTTTGACCATGGACGGCAATCAGCTGGTCAAGTTCGACGATGCCAGCTGGGGTATTTCTCAAGACTCCAGCATGAGTGCTTCCATAAAAGTAACTCTGCCTGACAGTGCTGCATCGGTGGAAAACTCTCACGGCAAAATGAGCGTCGTTCCGGGAGCGGACGGTACCAATGCCCGCATCATCGAGATGAAAGACGGTACGGTTCTGGTCAATCGCGGCGATGAATATGTGGCCATGAAGCCAGGAACCATGGGCTTCGGACAGCAGGTTCTGGAAGGAGCCGAGGCGAAGAAACTCTTCGAAGCAGAAGAGAAGAATTACGACGGAGTCGAGACCACTAATGCCGGCGGCAAGATCACTATTAACAGCAATGGAGTCAATCTGGTCAATTTGACTTTTGCTCAGCAGCCGGATATTCAGACCCCTGAAAGTGCTCAGGTCATGGCTCAGAATGAGAATGGCAAGTTGATGAAACTGGATGACGGCACTCAGATGATTGCTGGTCCGGATAATACCGCCATGATTCGTAGTGCCAACGGCGATGTCATCAAGATCGACAGCAACGGGCAAATGACCGAGATGAAAGCCGAAACAGGCGATGCCTCAGAAGCCTGGAATAACGAATATAAGAAGTTCGAATCGGACGTTAAGGTTGCCGGTTCTGATGGAGAGTTTCACTGGTTGGAGCCCAGCAGCTGGAATAACTTCGATTTGGGTGAAACTTTCAATTTTGACAATTGGAGCCTCAGTAACGCAATTGATTTTGGTGCCGATGCTGCTTCGTATGTATGGGACAAGACAGGAATGTCTGATTTCTATGATTCCATATGGAGCAGTTTTGATTCTGCGGACAAGGACATTACTGATGGTCTTAATGTAATGGATCAGGCGAAACTAGGCTTCTTTACCAGCGATGGTTTCAGAGATGGTCTGGAGAATAGGACAGAATCTATGGAGAGAAACTTGCTTTCCTCCGACGTTCAAAAGGGAGATTCAAACTGGGAAAGTACAGTTCTCACGGACCAGCTGCAGAAAGAGGTCAAGAAACCTGATGGGTCAGCTTATACTCCGCAAGAACTGCGAACTATGTTGGACAAGGGGTCGCCTCTCGGTGACGGCAAAGATGTTAAAAGGTCTACAGATGATAGCGGCAATATTGTCGAAATAAATGAATCCAGCAAATTGAAGCGTGTCATCGAGGCTGATGGTTCGGTAACTCTCAGTGTGGGCGAAGGTACCGAGGGTATTGTTATCAAAAAGTCCGGAGTCGATGGAAGAGAGACTTGGAGCTCTAAAGATTTCTTCCTTGAGAAAGTGAGTGATAACGATATCACATTCAAATCTGGAGACAGCTATAGAAGGCAGCTAGGCGAGGCACATATCAGCCGCGTACTTCTGCAAACAACCGATGCTGCTTCCATAGCTAAAGCTGCCGCAGCCACTCCCGATGGTGTCTCTCGATTGGTGAAGCCGGACGGCACATCTACTGATGCGATTACTGATGAATCTGGTAAGTGGGCTTTCCACACCACTGAAAGAGGTAAGGTTGTAATCAGTGGTCAAGATGGTTCTCAATACACGTTCTGCCCACATAGTGGACGGTTGATGAAAGAAGGACCGGATGGAAGAACGCTTGTTCCTGACAGCGAAATTCCATTTGACATCAATAGAGGGGAAGACGGCTCCGTAACTATCGCTGGTGTTTTGGTCAGCGCCAACAGAGATCATGCTCAGAGACGGACTAAAGGAGGCGCATTTTTAGAGATTGGCGTTGGTCCTGATGGCCGTCGAATTGCCAGGGCCCATGATCCCAATTTCGTTCCTCATCATAGAGATGGACAACCTGATGGACCAAAAGGGATGACATTGCAGATTGAAACCGATCCAGCTACAGGTAATGATCGAGTTCAGGCAGTTCGTCCAGATGGATCAGTCTATCAAACAGATGATATAGATGCTAAGTCCGGTGAATTAAAGAGATACGAAAAACATGACGCATCAGGTCAACCCATTGGCGATCCGGTAACAGTTTTCAATCCGACAACCGGAGAGACTACCAGCAGAGATTTGAATAGAGATGCAGGCGGTAACGTCACCATTAATAGTACTGGAATGGTATTCCAGAGTGATGGAGACCTGGTTGACAGTTCGGGTAACAATATTTGGAATGCATCTTCTGGTTCATTTGAAGGGACTTGGGCTACATCAGAATATAGCGGTTACACCGACTACAGAGAGGCTCAGGTCAAAGAGGCTGAGGCTAAAGGGGCGGATGCTTCCGGGTTAGCCTATGGTGCTTCAAGTCAGGCTTCTGCGGCTCTGGGCGATGTAGGGGCCCTGTTCTCTGCTAAAGGATCTATTTGTATTGCAAGAGCTGGAGTGGGTGCTGCAATCGCTTTAGCTCTCAGCGCCAATGACTTTGCCCTCGCCGGACGCATTGCTATGTTGTATTGTACTGTCGATGCTGCTGACTCGAGTGTGTCTAACAAACTTGCCAGATACGCAGACTTAACGAGGATGGGTAATACTACCGGCGACTCATACAATGTAAGCGCTGTTCTTGCATCAGAATCTAATATAAGCAATGTGATTGATAAAGCGGCTTCACATAGTATCAAGATCGGTCGCTATGATGATCCTTCCGTTAAGAAGATTTACTCAGAAGCAGAAATTGATCAGATGCGAGGAACCATTTTTGTTGGTTAGAAAATTGATGTCTCTATAATTTGGCATTAGGCAACCGGCTAGACGTTATCCCATCACAGGCGCTCTCTTCTGCCAGACCGATATCGAAGCCGTAGAGCAGAAGCTCTTCTGCGCTCGGGTCGATTACTTTGCCTGCGTATAGCGAAGGTGCCACCAGCTTCGCCGGTTGGCTGAAGCCGGGCAGCTCTGTCGAATCCGGCGGCAGCGCATCGGATATCATCATATAGGTGCCATTGAGATTTTCTGCATCCGGCAGCTCTTTCATGCGCTCTTTCGAACAGCCTTTGCGCTGGCAACAAAACAGAAGAAGATAGCGAAGCTCACCGTTTTTTATCCTTGGAATAAGCTGGGGGACTTCCATCTCGTAAAAATGTCTTGATGCTACCAGTACTTCAGGAGTGGCATCGGTCCAGTCGTACAAGTCTTTCGAACGCAGCCATACTACCGCTCCGCCCTGGTCCCAGTCGTCTATATTATGCACCTGATTCGGTACCAGTCTTGCCGCCAGAAGACAGTAGTACCAGTCACCGATTTTGATCAAATACGGATCTCTCCAGGCTACGCCGTCAAAGCCCATCTCGTTGTCTTTACCAGGATTGGCTATTACGGGCTTGTCTATCGATAGAGGATGGCGTTTCCAGTGGATCAGATCTTCCGAAAAGGCAAGACCGATATTCTGGGGGCGCTGGTATTCACTGGGTGTCCAGATAGGCTCGTCTTCGCGCCTTCGAGCGGTGTAGAACATCAAATATTTGCTCGAATCTGGATCTTTGATTATGGAACCTGTCCAGATAGAGAGATTGTCCCAGGCATTATCGGCGGTGCTGGCAGAGAAAACCGGCTCTCTAGAAACTTCGACGAAGTTGGCGTCCTTTAGAACGGCATGGCCTACGCCGGATAGATTGTGGCGCTTATGAAGATCGTGACCACAGGCTTCTTTTGATGCTTGCAGATAATAGATATGTTGCTTCTCACCGTCATGGGCGAACCATAGATCCCAGGCGTAGTAACCATCCGGCTGAAAAGACATCGACTGCTTTCTAAATCACTCCGATTGAGACTTCGAATCCGCAACTGGGGCACTTAGGTGCTCCGTCCAGTTTAGATGCGCAGATGTCGCAACGGTCTTCGGTGGAGGCAAGCGAGGCGCTGTCTTTGATTGAGAAGGTTTTCCAGGTACCCGAGATAAGACCTATAGCTACCGAAGAGAGTTCGTCGGCTTCTGCCGCCCGGTTGGTGCTTCTCAGAAGGTCTGCATAACTTTTGAGCAACTTCACTGTTTCTGGGTGATCCGGACCGAGGATCTTCTTCTTGATCTCCAGAGAACGTTTATAGGCTGGTTCCGCCTCTTTGTACTTTCTCTGGACATGATAGAGCGTAGCCAGGTTGTGCAGAGAGGACGCTACATTTGGATTATCCGGACCGATTATCTTTTCGTAGATATTGATACACTGCTTGGCGAATTTTTCAGACTGGTCGTACTCGCACATATGATAATAAAGCCGGGCCATACTGTTGGCACTGCCGGCGATGGCAATATGCATCGGACCGAGCACTTTCAACTTTATTTCGTAGGCTCGCTTGAAATAGCCTTCTGCTGGTCGGTATTTTTCCATCATGAATTTGACGTTGGCCAGGCTTTCTAAAGTATAGGAGAGTTTCGGGTCGTTATCTCCGAAGATGCCTGCAATTTCGAGGGCTTCATGCCAGCAGGCTTCGCAGTCTTTGAGATTACCTGCGGCCTGGCTGGATTCGGCGATGTTTTTGAGCGTGGTCCAGCGTTCTTCCGCCTCTTCTTTAGAAAGAATGCGGTTCTCCTGGCTTTGGGCAGCTCTGGCAGCGGCCTGGGCCATCGGATCTTCGATTTCAGTCAGGCTTTCTTGCTGGGGCATGGCCGGCATATTCTGTCTGGTCACCTGGCCAGGCGCGGTGGGAAGCTGACCCTGACGGGGCGGAGTCACTTTGATCTCGACTGGCGGGGCTGCTTTAGGTTCGGGTGCAGCAACAGGTTCTGGTTTTGTCTTCGGCGCAGGCGGTGCCGGTGCCTTGTCTTGAACAGGTGCCGGGGGTAGAGGCGGAGTCGGCGGCGTCGGAGGCGGTGCAGTCGGAGCGGGAGGAGGCGGAGCCGGAGCCGGAGCCGGTTTCGGTTCCTCTTTCGCTTTCTGGGCAGGCTCAGGCGAGAAAGCCTTAATAGAGGGCAGGCTGTCGATGTCTCCGGCGGAGCCTTTTTTCTCTTTGCCTTTTCTTGGATTGCTAATCACCGGAGGCGGATTGGAGCCGTCTAGAGTAGTGAAGATTTTGCGCACAGTCTCCGCGGGCTCGGGAGGATCTCCTGGAAAGTACCGGGCGTCTACTTTTTTGTTGAAATTGTAAGCATCGAAGCTGCCGGTGGATTTTTTCCAGCCGGTGGCTGTTACCAGTGTGGCACCGGCTTTCAGTTTCTCGGCTTCCTCTCCTCTGTCGGTCAGCTGAAGGACATCGGCATAGTGGCTTCTTAGCTTGGTGACTTCGGGATGATCGTTGCCAAGCAGCTCTTTCTTGATTTCTAAGGCTTGTAAGTAGTATTTCTCTGCTTTGCGATAGTTTTTGCGGGCATGGCAGATCATGGCCAGGTTGCCTGCGATGCATGAAACGTCGATATGATTGGGACCGAGAATCTCTGAATATACTTCCAGGACCTGTTCGCAGTAAAGATGCGCTTTATCTAGTTTGCCGCGCTGAAAGTAAAACTCTGCCAGCTTCTCCAGGGTAAAGGCGAAACGCTTGTCGGACTTATCGAAATCTTCGGCTAATCGGAGCGCGATCAACCACTGGGTCTCCGCCAGATCGAGCCGTCCCTGGCTCATGGCGTGTTCCGCGGCTATTTTGTGCTCTTTCCAGCTCTCTTCGGCGCTATTCATATAAGAAGACCCCTTCTTATTTGATTTTTACCCGAACTGGAAATTAAATACCATCATCTAGAGATGATTATCTCTACTTGTATCTATCTCTTTTCTGAATTCGGTTACCTGACAATTTGCAGGCTACTGCTCTGCGCCGGTGTTCTACTTTGCCGGATATCAGATAAAGCAGCAAAACTTCTGCCATTACCAGGAGGGTTATTGTGATCGGCATAATAAGGGTTCCTTTCTCTCTTCGCCATGCAAAAAGCAGACGATCAGGTTCCCTGAATTAGCCCGAAAAATAAGAGAAATTAGATTAGCTTTTCTTAGCCTGGAATCTCAGCAATCGGATTTATCAGTCCTCGGTGGTTTTCATGGAATCGGTGTTTATGCAGTTTGCTTCCAACCACTGCAAAACACGCATTCGAGAACGGCTGTCGATAAACTCTTGCAAACGCTCTTTTTCTGATTCATCCTTGTCAAGGATTTTGAGAAAGGAGGAATAGACATGGGGGCTTTCAAAGGCCATTTCTAGAATTCTCAAAAGAGATTGGTCCTCTATGGTGCTCATGAAATCCCGCAGGTCGTTTTTGACCTGGTCTCTTTCCGGTTTCGGCAGATATAGATAGCGGTTTCTTTCCAGTTCTATTTCATCGGTGAGGTCCTTGACGTCTTCTAGAGTTCGATTTACAAGCTGGATCTCACCGGTCTCTAAATCTAGATAGTAGAGATTGTCGGGAGAGTCATCACGCCAGGCGTATATAAGTCTATCCATCTCGAAATCGACATTGCGTTGGGACATTTTCAGCACCTCATTTAGTGGCGTTATTATCTATCAGGCAGATTATTTCATCGCTCGCGTTTGCCAGCTGATTTCCATTGTTGTCGACGGCGAATACTCTAAAAGAATAAATCCCTGGCTCTTTTAGCTCTTTCACCTTAACAGACATCTCTCCTTTCAGGCTCTCCAGATGGAAGACTTTCAGCTTGTTCTTAGAGTACTTGTATCCGTTCGGATTCTCGAAAAAACAGTTCGGTTTGCTTACTTCGCAGGTGGCTTTTACAGCGTCTTTGACAGATGAAGCATCGTAGGAGAATTTCAGAGTTTTATCGGCTCCGGTAATTAAGCCAAGACCAAATTCTGAGTTGTTCGGATAGTCCAGGCAACCCGAAAGCATAGATTTGACCTCGGTTTTTGAGTCTGTGAGATTGAAGCCGGGGATTCTGTCCGGAGCCTCAATAGCACCAATCTCACGAAATTTGACACTGGCGCCTTTTGGAAAACCGAAAGATAGTTGCTGGATGACACCGTTGGTCGTCCATGCCGTCGAACGCACCGGAAAGTAGTAACGGTGGAAGTTGCCATCATTGGTAATGGCACGGCACGGGATCAATCGGTCTCTTCTTTCTAGCTCTTTGCCCCAGGTAGTCAGCCAGGTCAATTCCACTTCGGCCGAGTCGTCCTTCTGCGGGGTGTCGATTTTTGCTTCTAGATAGACAAAATCGGGACCGAGCGGATCGAAGCCGTTGGCAGATACATTCAAGACCGGACCGGCTTCCTGGTTTGAGAAGAGTTCGAATATATTGGCTTGCGGGTCGTATTTTGCCGTGTTCCAATAAGGCGCAGGCGGTATCAAACGTCTTTCTATCTCGGCGGCATCCATGAAGGGCTTGTCGTTGTAACCTGCCACTCCAAGGTCTATCGGATAGATACTGAGCAGATTGTGCTCCCAGTGCAGGGTCTGGTCCTTGAATCGGCCTGATTTCAACAGGTCTTTTAGCTTGCCGCCCACGATCTTGGGTGCTCTTATCAGCTGACTGCTGCCGTCGATCATAACCGCATTGAATGGAGAAGCGATGCCGGTGACGGTGCTGTAGTAGGGAACGTTTCTTACTATGACCAGATTCTGTTCTAAGTTCGAACCGGCTCTGCTGCAGACGCTTTCAATACTCTTTTGAAGCTTCCCTGTGACGTTGGTGGCGGATAGATAGGCCCTCAATTGTTTGCTTGTGCGTCCGAACTGGAAGATGAGAAATGCAAGCGATAGAACAAGGCAAATGGCTGACGCCGCATATTTCAGTTTAGGGTTATTGCCGGCTTTTAAATTGACCAGAAAATAGGCCGATGCGAAGAGATATAGAACTGCCAGACCACAGATTGGCACAACGGCATGGTAGAACCACCGTGCACCGACCATGGTATCGTTCGAAATCGCTTGATGAAGATGTGGAACGGTCGCCATTAAGAGCCAAACGAAAAGAAATGCCGCGTTCTGACGAAAAGCTCGACTGCGCCAGAGTGCCAGCGGCACTGCCGCAAGTCCTGTGCCGTATATGATATAGAGCCATCTGTAGAGCTTGTTGTAGCCATCGTTTATCGATTGATTCACCGGGAACCAGAAGGCTTTTGCCGCACTGAGCCAGTCTGTCGGCTGCACGACAAGCTCTTTAGCCAGGGTCTCGGTGCCATAAGTAGGCAACGAACCGATTGGCACCAGGGCACCGAGGGCTAGAAATGGTAAGACCGGCAGCAGAGTGTCGAATACAGATTCCTCTTTTTTCGGAAGGTTGCTTGCGGCAGACTTCTCGACTTGCCCATCTTTTTCTGCTGAGAGCAGCATCTCTACTGCGTCTTCCATGTCCTCCACCGCTTCGATCTTGGCTTCTGAGATAGCCGGGTTCTCAGATCTCTTTTCACCGAGAAAATCCCTCGCCAATTCCAGGCTGACCAGGGCAAAACTTGCTGCCCAGAGCGAGGAATCGCAAAATAAAGCGAGAAGATAAAGGATGCAGCCGATGCCTATTATGCTCCAGCTCTTCTTCTCTTTGGCGATCAAATAAAAGTAGAAAGCACCCAGTAGAAAGGCTAAGCCCAGGCTATAAGCCAGTCCACCCAACCAGAAAATAGCTTCTCCGGTCAATGGATAGACCGCAAAACCTAAAGCGATTACCGCGGGCATCCAGTCGACTTTATCGCTGAAAGGCAGAATTTTGACCGGTGCAAGCGCTTTGCGAAGCACCAGAAAGACAAGGATCACATTGATAAAGTGAACTATAAAGTTGAGAATTCGAATCGGTGTGGTTTTATAACCCGAGATTCCGGCGAATAAGGAGAGAACTCCGGAAGAGACATAGCTCCAGGTATCGCTATAGATGGGACCCCGCCATTGCAAGGGGGTCAGCGATAGCAAGTCTTTGCTGCCGCCGCTTTCTTTCAGCCAGGTTAAAATCCAGGCTTCATCCAACAGCGGCGGTGCTCCCAGTGTTCTTGCGTAGATAATGAGAAGCAGCACTAATGCCACAAGGGCGAGACCGGACAGTTGATATGCAGATGACTTGCTCATTGTCCTGATTACTTCTCCCTGAAACTTTATGATTGGACCGGACTACAATAGCGGATCAGTATTAGCTTTTGGAGAAGAGCTAGTGACAATAATTCTAATCTGGCAGCGGCTTAAGTCTGATCTTAGCCTTCCTGGCTCAGGGGTTCAGGTTACTTCCGGCAATTGCTGATTCATAAGTTTTGCGACTTAAGCCAGGTGGTTGCTAAGGGGTATCGAAGCCAGGAATTTTTAGATCGGAAATGCCATAATCGAAAGCTATGCAGTCAAAAAGTCAGCAGCTCCATATTCCAAAAGGCATTCGATTCTCTTGCTCTGAATGCGGCAACTGTTGTTTGCAGTGGCCCGTTCCCGCCACCACCGATGATTTCGAGCGAATTGAGAGCGCCCGCAGTAAACTGGGTGGTGACTTCCCTGCCAGCAGGGATTTGTTCAGGGTTTTGAATGCAGCCGATAGCAAGCTTTCGGTTTTCAGTCATTCGCTGGAGAAAAGAGCAGACGGAAAGTGTGCCTTTCTGTCTGAAGAGAATCGATGTGTTCTACACGAGAAAGTTGGCCCCGAAGCAAAACCTGCCATGTGTCGACTCTTTCCTTATACCTTTACCGGCACTCCCGATGGGGTGTTCTGTTCTGTCAGCTTCGCCAGTACTGCTACGCTTTTTAACCAGGGTGATTTACTGGAGCAGCAGGGCGAATTGTTGGAGCAGAAACATGATCTGTTCTCTAACCTGTTTCCGCAACTCAATTTAGACTGGTCTTATGCCCAGGTAGTCGATGGAGTTCCGCTTCAGTGGTCGGTCTATCGAGAGCACGAGGCTCCTGTTCTAACTTGTCTGGAACAAGAATCGGCGCGAAGAGCAGATGCGCTTTTGTTTGAGAAGACCGAGGCATTTAGAAAGTTGGTACCGCCGGAAGTGAACCTCGACAACATGGCCGATTTCGAAGCCCGGCCGAAATTGATAGATCAAGTCCTGATCAAGCATCTTCTGCGCTTCTATGTTCCGGTGGATGTTTTTGGCGAGACATCGATGGACTTTCAGGCAAGAGCAGTTCTGGAAGAGGTGATTCGCGGCAGCGAGAAAGTCGAGATTATTTGGAACAGCAAGGCGATAGGTTTCGGACAGATTTTCTCTTGTGACTTTAGTGATTTCAGCGATGAGTGTCGGGATTTAATCCGAAGATTTTTATACCTGCGTGTTTTCTCGAAGCTCTATTTTGGTCCGGGTTTCAATTATCTCAGTGTGGTTGCCGGTTTCCATCATCTGATCACCGTAGCGGTTCTAGCCAGGCTCTGTTTGAAACTCGATTTAATAAGCGGTTTATTAACCCGAGAAGAACTGGCAACTCAAAAGGCTTTCTTGCGAATGGCAGAGCACTTGCGTTGTATTGAGCGTCGTTTGACGGTGGCCGATTTTTCTGAAGAGACGATTGCGATGCTGGAGATCCTGCTTGCCAGCCCCCGGAGAATAGAGAGACTGATAAGTCTCTCTGCTTGAACATTGCCAATCCGGGGGTAACCGCAATTCTCAAGCTTCTATCATCCACTCTCGATAAAGAGGTTCGCCAGACCTTTCGTTCTCTGAAATACAGAAACATCAGGATCTTTCTTTGCGGACAGATGCTATCGCTCTCCTGTACATGGATGCAGATGGTGGCGATGAGCTGGCTGGTTTACAGATTGACGAAAGATCCGATTTTTCTCGGCCTGGTAGAGGGCGCCAATCTGCTTCCGATGCTGCTCTTCGGTCTGGCCGGTGGGTCGATAGCCGATCGTTTCGACCGTCGGCGGGTGATGATCACCACTCAGGTCCTGGCTATGTTCCAGGCGACCGTTCTGGCTGTGCTGACCCTGACAGGAACAGTCACCGCCTGGCATTGCCTGATCCTGGCTGCATTTCTTGGAACGGTCAACGCATTTGAAGTACCCTCCAGGCAGACTCTTCTGGTTAACATGGTGGCACGTGAAGATCTGGTCAACGCTGTCAGTCTCGGCTCTTCGATCTTTAATGTGGCACGTTCTGTGGGTCCGGCGCTGGCCGGTATCATAGTGGCCATGCAGGGCGAAGGAATCTGTTTTGTTATCAATGCGGTCAGCTATTCTTTTGCCTTGATCGCTCTATGCATGCTGAAACTTACAACTGATCAAAGTGGCGGTGGCGAAAACCAAGGCGAGAAACCGGGCTTTAGAGATGGAATAGACTTTGTTATCGGTCATGAGACCGTGCTTCGCATAATCTGTCTGGCAGTGGCTATAAGTCTTTTCGGGCTGCAGTTTTCGGTTATTCTGCCTATTTTTGCTTCAGAAATTCTGGGAGGCGGGGTGGAGACCCTCGGTCTTCTGAGGGCGGCGAACGGATTCGGTGCCCTTCTTGCTGCTCTCACCCTGGCTTCACGAGCCCAGGGCAAACTGCTGAGAACGGGCGTGGGGGCGGCTTGCGTGGTCTATGGTCTCAGCCTGATTTTGTTCTCTTTTTCCACAGTTACATGGATGTCGACCTTGATCATGCTGGTTACCGGCTTTGCCCTCGTCACGATGCTGAGCGGAGGCAATTCTTTAGTTCAACTCTCGGTGCCCGATCAGCTGCGCGGTCGAGTGATGAGTATTTACATGACCCTATTGCTCGGGCTTGCCCCGGCCGGGTCTGTGTTTATCGGCTGGCTTGCCGCCAGGGTCGGCGCCCCTACCGCCCTTGCCATCAACGCGACCATTGTCACTCTGGCAGGCTGCGTCTATCTGCTCAGTCTTTTTGTCTTCAAAAAAGCATCTGCAACTAAAGACGGTATCAATTCTCTCTGAAACGGTCTCAAGCTCTTCGAGCCTTGTTCTATCCTGATTAGTTAAGATCTTTGATTGGTATATTTATGTGGATGAACCCTTATTCGACAGAAGATTAAATAGGATACTGCGTTCGGATGCCATTTCCCGAAGATTTAGAAGATGATGTTCCGGTTTATTTCTCTCCCGGGGATGATAATGTCGAAATAGCCGAAAACATCGACAAGAAGGCTCTTCTCGAGGATGAACCTCCGATAGAATGGTCTCGCTATAAACCGGAGAAAACTCTGGAGGATGCCTCTAAAGAGGCAAAAATGATGGGCGAGGTCAAAATTCGGGGAAAGAGCAACAAAGACAAAGATAACCGGATTACCTCCTTCGGTTTGAAAAGCATTGGCCAGAGCGGCGCTGCCAAAGGGGATAAGCCCAGGGAAGACAGCACCGACGACTCCTCCGACCTGCCATCACCCAAACCATCCGAGCAGAAGCTTCTCGATATGCGTAACAAGCTCGGTATCGGCAATCGGGTAGAGGTAAAACTCTCTCACTTCGAAGCCCCCGGCGATAGCTCAAGCCCTGTAGAATCCGCCAGCGGTCAGACCAGTCGGACCAGAGCAGACGAGCCAGCCCTACTGAACACCTTGAGTCCTCGCTGGCGAAAGATTCTGCTTGGGCTTACGGCCTTGAATATATTTGCCCTCGGGATCTGGTGCGGCTCTTTTCTCTTCCCTAACTCCAGAGCAACGACCAGTTTTGCCGGCGATCAGCCCTCCCCTGGCAAAAACGGCGAGAAGAGCTTTGTGACCGGGGATACCACTTTCTCTAAAATCGTAGAGCGGCTCAACCCTGTGGTGGTCAACGTAGACACCAGATTTCGGGCTGCCGACGGAGCCGGCCGCGGCTATGGCAACTCTGGCCAGGCTCAAGCCAGCGGGCTGATTATTTCGTCGGAAGGTCATATTCTCACCAATAACCATGTCATTCCAGAGAACACCCAGATCAGGATAACCTTGAGCGATGGACGGGATTTCGACGCCAAGGTGGTCGGCCGGGACTCTTATACGGACCTGGCTGTGGTCAAGATCAAAGGCGGGAACTTGCCGGTGGCGCCATTCGGTAACATCCACAAGATGCATCCCGGAGACTGGTCCCTGGTTATCGGCAGTCCTTACGGTCTTGATCATTCAGTCAGTTTGGGAGTAATCAGTGCTCTTGATCGCAAGGTGGCGGATTTCAACCATCATGTGCCGTTCATTCAGACCGATGCTGCGATTAATCCCGGCAATTCCGGTGGACCTCTGGTAAATATTGATGGTGAGGTTATAGGCATAGCCACAGGGGCAGTGAAGACCGGGGCCCGGGGGATCGCTTTTGCTATTCCCATCGATGTGGCCAATCGGGTCGCCAAAAAACTGATTCGGGACGGCAAAATTGCCAGACCTTATCTGGGGCTTTATATGCGTGATTATGACCCTGATGCCAAGAAATCTCGAACCCTGCCGGGACATCCTATCGCCGTCACCGTAGCCAATGTGGTTCCCGGTGGTCCGGCTGATATATCAGGATTGAGACGAGGAGACATCATCTTGAAAGTAAACGGAACCGTGGTGAACTCTTCTGATGAAGTCAGAGCGTTCATAAAAACCTCCAATCCTGGAGATATACTGGTAATGTCTCTGCAGAGAGGTCTGAATGTAATCGAGAAGAAAGTCAAGTTGGGTCTCTATCCTTCCAACATGTAAGTCCCCAACCCACGCACTAAAGTTCTCCTTTTCCGATATGCTTTCATGTCCTGCATGCCGAACTGATTTAGAGAAATGGCAGATTGAATGCCACCACTGTGGGCAGGCTGTATCGAGCGATGCTATCCCGATAATTGAAGATGCTCAAATCTCGAAGAAAGATATTCAGGTCGCTTTTTTAGAATGGATGGACAGGGGCAACGATCTTCTCAAGCGTAAATCCTTTGATGAAGCCCATGCCTGTTTTGCCGAAGCGCTCAAGCGTGTCAATGGACTGGAGAGCCAGAGAGTCAACGAAGTCAAGGTTCGCAAAAAGCTCGCCGATGCTTTTGCCAAGCTGCAAAAACATGATGAGGCGGTGGCACAGTTAGTAATCGCTGCGGATCTCAGCCGCAACGAAGAGGAGAAAGTCCGGCTTCAGAAAAAAATCGATCGAATCAATTCGGACCGGTCATCGCAATCGTCTCAAGATCAGCAGCTCAGCAAGAGAAAAGATTCTGCTCTGGCACCAGCCGAAGAACATGACCGGGTCTCTGCTTTGCTGTTTTGTGTATCTTGTTCCCGGTTGATGACCGAAGCCGAAGTCTATCGATTTCGGTCCGGCAAGTCTGAAGAAGCCACTTGCATTTGTGGATTTACCGGTACTCCTCTGGCTCAAAAATCCGAACAAGTGGATCTCGAGCACCATATCTCATCAGGTCTGCGAGCACCGGCAAGGAAAGAGCGATTGATAGAAGCCGCACAGAAACCGGTGGAAGGAGGGCGCACTAAGACGATGGCGTTCTGGCTGGCGCTCTGTCTGGGAACCTTCGGCGCTCATAAGTTTTATCTAGGAGACAAAGCCAGAGGTTTTGCCTACGTGCTATTGTGCTGGACGTTGATACCATTGGTAGTGTCAATATATGAAGCTATTCTGATCGCCCAGATGTCCCGGGTAAGTTTCAACCTGGCCTATAATATCGAGGGGGTTCTAGAGAGACTGCCTCTGGAAAGCTTTGATCAAAAGCTTTCGAACGAGGATGTCATCAATATGGAAGTCACAGAGGATCCCGAAAATGTCGTCGATGAGTGGTCTTCCGAAGACGAGATCTGATAATTGAGATCCTGATGTAATTAGAAAGGGGGCAGTTTTGAGTCTGGCTAACAAAGGGTGTAAGCCCTGTCGGGGTGATAGTCCTGTGCTTGCACCAAAAGAAGTAGATGCTCTTTTGAAAGAAGTCGACGGATGGACTTCTTTCAATGCAGAACGGATCGAGAAAAGCTATTCTTTTCCCGATTTCATGGGAGCGATTCAGTTGGCAAATAAGATAGCGCTGATTGCAGAGCATGAAGGTCATCATCCGGATCTGCATATTCGCTGGGGTGAACTCAGGGTCGAAATCTGGACCCATGCCGTCAATGGATTGACGGAGAACGATTTCATTCTCGCTGCCAAAATAGATGACTTGTCCTGATCCTAAACAGGCTCTGAATCAATACATGTAGAAGGTAAAGGACAAGAATCCGACCAGTATCGCAGCGATGGATGCGACCAGATAGCTCAGTATGCTCCAGTTGAATTTAACAGAAACTTTGACGTCCGGTTTTTGAATTATCGGTTTCTGTTTTTTGCCGTCAATCGCTTTCAATGAGGAGGAGACAGCGGTCGATGCACCACCGGCGACACTGCCCTGCCATTTGTTGGGGGCCTGAGCTTGTGGGACAGGCATGGCTTTTGGTTTTTCCACAGCTTCTTGATCTTTGTCGCCTTCGCCACTTCCGACGCTGTCGGCAGAGACAAGCTTTTCGTTTGGATCAGACTGCAGTTTTGAAAAGGACCCTGTTGTTCTGCCAAGCTTTCCTGTTCTTGATCCAAAACCCTCAGAACTACCGACGGCATCACCCCATTTTGCAGAGGTAAGACCTGTAGGGCTGGCCGGATCGTTGTCTAGTTTGGCTTCATCCAGACCTGCTATGTCACCGAATATGCTACCGCCTGGCCCCATTGAACTTGCCGAACTTGAACTGCTGGCATAACTATCCAGATTTCCTGATGAACTTTGACCAGGAGAAGGGATAGAATCGAGATCGCCCCATTTGCTGGAGGATGCTTTCAAAGGAGCATCTTCGGAAAGGTCTTTCAAACCGGAAGCAGGAGAAGGGATAGAATCGAGATCGCCCCATTTGCTGGAGGATGCTTTTAAAGGAGCATCTTCGGAAAGGTCTTTCAAACCGGAAGCAGGAGAAGGGATAGAATCGAGATCGCCCCATTTGCTGGAGGATGCTTTTAAAGGAGCATCTTCGGAAAGGTCTTTTAAACCGGAAGCAGGAGAGGGGATAGAGTCGAGATCGCCCCATTTGCTGGAGGATGCTTTTATCGGCTCAACATCTGCTTTGGCGGCTTGACCGGGAGAAGGGATAGAATCGAGATCTCCCCACTTGCTTTTCTGCTCTTCTTTTTTGGCCGATTCAATTACTTCGTCGGTGACGGCGTCAAGATCTCCCCAGCGACTTTCGGTGGGAAATGCTTCTACTTTGCTCTCGCTTATCTCTCCGACTCCGACCTGATCGGGCTTTTCGGTCTTTTCAATCTTGTCATCGTCCCAGCTGCTCTCTTTTACCGAAGAATCAGAGCTTTCCAGAATAGAATCGATGTTGTCTACTGCGTTGATAAGGGCGTCTTTAGTCTCTTGATCGAGAACGGATTGCACCGGTTCTGATGTGGCAGGTTTTGGTTTGTAGGCGTCGATTTGCTGTTGGGAGCTTCGTTGGGCCGAAATAAGCGAGTCGAGCTCTTCCCATTTGCTGCTTACTTTTACTTCTCTTTTGGGCTGAGCAGCTTCCGGTTTCGTTCTCGATTCCTCTGCATCGCTTTTTTCCAGCGTATCCATAACCGAAGCCGGTTTCTTCTCTGCCTCAGACTGCGGCACAGGCTCAGGCTCAGGCTCTGATTTTGGTGCTTCCTGCTCGGCGCTTTGAATTAAAGATTGCAAAAACTGCTCTGCGCTCTGCTCGTCGGCAATTTGTTCTTGTACGGCTACAGGCACAGGCTCAGGTTCCGGCTCGGGCTCAGGTTCCGGCTCCGGCACAGATTCCGGTTCTTCTTCTGGTAAAACTTCAACTGCCGCTTTAACCACCGTTTCTTCTTCGGGCTGTTCTTCCGGTTCTTCTTCCGGCAGCATCGCAGTCGGCTCTTGGACTGGCTCTTGAACTGGTTCTTGTACCGGTTCTTGAACTGGTTCCTGAATCGTCTCTTCTGGTTCCGGCTCAGGAGCTGGTTTAGGTTTAGGTTCGGCTTTAGGTTCCGGTTTTACAGCGGGTTGGGCGATTGGCTGAGGTGCCGGTTTGAAAGTCTGGCTCTGGGGCTTGTTTCCGAACGCCATCGGTTTATGTGTCGGCTTGCCCGGGATAGCCCAGGCTCCAGATTTTTTGATGTTTTGAGACGGTATCGCCGATCTGCCGGTGGGTTGTGATTTCTGGGCTCCCCATTCTTTGGTGGCAACTCTTCTGATCACGCTTCTTATCTGAGCGGCCCAGCCCCTGTGGTCGAGGAAGTCCAGTGCACCGAGCTGCATAGATTTTTTGACCAGATCGGCGTCTATCTCTTCTTTGCTTACTATGAAGTAGGAACCGGGATTAGCTTGAATCAGGTCTTTCAACAGAGCTATGCCTTCCGAAGAGTCGCTTTCCAACTCCATCCAGACGATGGTCGAGGATACTCCCTCCAGTTCCTGGCGGGCATTTTCTTTCCCGATGGTTTTCAGAAAAGAGAGCTCGGCTTGACTCTTTATCAAGGATTCTATCTTCGACCTGACATCATCGCCAGCATCGCATACTAGAATAGTCGGAATTGTAGCCACAGCTCTCCTCGCTTAGCTCCTTGTTTGAAATAATTCTAGACCGCAGCTCCAGCCTGCACCACTCCTTTTTCTACCTCATAACCGGACAGCTGTCCGCTTGTTTCGAGGATCTGTTTTCTGACAACATCCGGGCTCGTAGCACCAAGCTCGATATCACGATAAATGCCCAGCAGTTGCATGGCCGTCATCAAACAAAGATTCTTTTTCTCAGCAAACTTTCTCAGCGAATCTGAAAAATCCGGTTGAGTTCTCTGAGACGGCGATTGTGTCGCCCAGGTGCAAGCGATCAGCACGCCCTTGGGTTCTATTTCATGCTCATCCCAGAATGAAATTGCCGATTCTGCCAGTTGGGCGACTTCAGTCCTGCCGCACTGGTCATCCGAGCGCACCACTCTGGCAAGACCTTCCGGGTGCTCCACGTTCGACAGGAGAATTTCGTTGCCGACTCGATCTGATTTGCGCACTGTCCAACCAAGTCTGGATAGAACAGTGTTGCACGCGTCGATCAATATTCCCGGCTCACCTGCCAGAAGCGCTTGTTTAAGCTGATCTACTGAAGCGATTCTCGACTCTACCGTATTAAGTTTTGCCTGAACGCTCTGCAGTTGTTCGCTCAGAGCTGTCTGCTCCTGACGCAGATCGTCGAGGTAAGAGAAACTGAAAGACTTGCACCAATCCGGAACAGGAAGGTCGACATGGTTCGTCTGTCTGGGAGCCTGGGGCGGAGGCGCTTGAGATGCAGGTTCCGCCTGTTTGAAGAGGGTGTTCAATAGAGGCTTGGCTTCTTGCGCCTGGTTGTTTCCAGGGTTGTGCTGGACTGGTTGTGGCGCCGGAGCCGGAGCCGGAGCCGGAGCAGCAGCGGCAGGAGGAGCCTGGGGCGGAACGGCGTGACCTGGAGGTGTGGGCTGAGGTGCAGCTGCAGGAGCTGGAGTCGGCGCAGCGGGAGCCGCTGCCGGGTGACTCAACTGAAGCTCTTTGAGCGCTTCCATTGCTTTTAGTTTTCTTGCTTGCTCGTCTTGAAGATTTTCGTTATTTGTCACGGTCACTTCTCCGTTCGTTTGGGTTGCGATTTCTTGCTCTTTCTCTGCGTGCACTGGTTGCTGCTGTTGCTGACTCTCTATGTCGGGGACTTGATGCTCTTCTACGGGAGGAGGGGCGATATTTTGCTGGGGAGGATCAAGCTGTAAGGATTCTTGAATCAGATCCGAAGCTATCTTTCCGGCTATGGATGTGTCGACCGCATCAGTGGCATTGATCAAATCTGAATGGCTTGCTTCAGGAACCAGTACAGGAGCGGGATCGGCCTGTGGAATCGGTGCAGGTTCAGGAGCGGGGGGCGGAAGAGGATTGGTTACTTCAGTCAGAGTATCTTCGCTCGACTTTTGAACCAGTTGTCTTGCTGTTTTGGCGAAGATAGAAAGATCTATCTCCTGGGTGGCCGGTTTCTCAGCCTCTACCGGCGGTGCTGCCGGCGATGCCGCCGGCGGAGATTCCACGGAAGCGACTGGCTGTTCTGCTACTGGTTCCGGTGCGCCATAAATTTGTGGTTCGGCTTCAGGCTCCGGTGAAATAGAATCCTCGGGTTGCGTTTGAAAAATAGCCTGATCCGGTTCTCCTTGATCTCTGTCGAAGAATTGTGGTCCCTGGGAGGGGACTGCAACCGGCGCCTGGTCCTCGGCTGCTGCCAGGGCTTCAGCCTCTCTCTGCTCCGCTTCCAGCTCTTCTGGCGAGAGCTCTTTGGCGGAATACCAGCGATTCAAACAATCTATTAAAGTGCGATCAAAATCAGGGGAAAAGGGCGCCGGTAAGAATGCTACTCGGCCATTGCTCTGCATGATGTAAAGCTGACCGGCAATGCATTTGTTCGGACCGGCAGTGGCAAGCAGATGATAACCATCGGTGAGAAAATCATCCCGGATTATGGTGCTCCATTCCAGACCTGGTTGCCTGAGATAGGGCGCCAGATCCGATTGTTCGCCTTTCTCTGTGACTTCTACCAGTCTGCCCTGGGCCACGGCACTCATGTGACGCACGTTTTGTTCCAGAGGCTGGTCCGGTGCCAGGGTCTCGAGCCAGTAATAGTTGTCCACCGAGACTCCGGGACTTTTCAGAACGAAGGGGCGACACAGGAAATAAACCAGGAAGCCGCCCTGGGTTAGAAAATCCGAAAGCTCAAGGATTCTGCTCTCGGCTTCTGCTGCTATATTTCTTAAAATCAGGTCGTCATCTAATTTATAGGTCGTATGACCTTCCGCCAGCGAAGTGTCGATGCGACGTACCAACTCTGGGTCTTTATCAAAAAGATGGGCGATGCTGGTGGGATTGACGATTATTGCGCTGTAGTTATTGAGGGGTTTTGCATTGCCGAGATTGAAATTCGCCTCAACGCCATAACCGGGGCAGTTGACACGCAGTATTCGCTCTTTCGGAATTGTTCGCATACAAATATCCTTTGTTGCATCATATTGACCTGTCCGATTCAAAATCTATCGAAAACAGAGGTTCGCTTTCGGAGCATTCTCAACCTTTATACCCAATGACTTATTAAAGGGTACGCATTTATAAGAACTATGCTGATGTCAAGCGACCCGAACGAATTCAAATTGCAAAATCAGGCTGTGTATGCGCCCAGCGTCTTATATAGAGAGCTTGTCGACAGAGGCCAAGGCGCTTGCGGCTAGTGCTTCATCTGATAAATCGGACAAGATCCAGTTCGACCATACTCGAAAGTCTGGCGTCTGCTCCTTCGTGCTTCTGATGCAGAGTGGCGGTGCATGGAATTGCTATGCAATGCATACCGGCGCCCTTAGCTGCTTGTACCCCGTGATCCGTATCTTCGATGACCAGGCAATTCTGCGGGGCGACTGTCAATTTCTCTGCTGCTAAAAGGAAGATGTCCGGCTCTGGTTTGCCGCGCTTCACGTGATCGCCAGAGGTAAGGCTATTGAAATACAATCGTATATCTAAAGTATCGACAATAAGGTCTATTGTGGTCATCTTCGACGAGGAGGCGATGGCAGTCTTGAGACCCAGTTGATTTGCCGCTTTTAAGGCCTCGAGCACACCGGGAAGAGCACAGGCTTTCGTTTTGATCAGCTCATAGAAAATGAGGTCTTTTTCCTGGACGAATTCTTCTGGACTGTGAGGAAGCGAAAAGGTCTCTATCACAGTCGGAGCAATTTCTATATCTCTTCGACCGAGAAAACGGCTGTTGAATTCTTCGTCATAGTCTCCTCCGAAGCTGCCGATCAGGCTTTTGTATGCTTCGAAGTGCAGAGGCTCGGAATCGACAAGGACACCGTCCATGTCGAAAATAACTGCTTCTAAAGCTTCTATCGCTGGGCTCATAAGAAATCTGATTACCTGGAGAAAAGAAAACCCGGCTCATGACCGTGGGTCAGGAACCGGGCTTTGCAAGATCACTTTCGCTTATTCGCCTTCCAGATCGGAGTCGAGGCTGAAAGAACCAAGAGAGAACGGGCTTTCATAGCCGGTAACGATACCGTTCTTGCCGCCGTAGTAGACGCCTTCACCGGTGCCTACCAAGAGACCGAAAGGAACGCCCATCAGCATTGCAAAAGCGCTGGGAACGATGTTCTCGTGACCGCCAATCTGATCGGCGAAATTCTGGGTGAATTCTACCGAGCGAGAAGACGCTCTTCTGGTGATGGCTATAGGAATGCCGACTACGGTGCCGGTGCCGATAGCAAGAGCCTTCACAGGAAACATGGCATATCCTTTAGCCATCTCCTGGGCATCTGCGGCCAGGCATGGTGCAGCGGATGCGGCGATAATACCTGTAGCCACCATTAGTGAAGTGAGTGATTTGAACACAGAAGTTTCCTCCCCTAGAAACTAAATTCAGGACCCAGTTAACTGCTTTTCTTTGATTTGGTTGTCAACGAGTGTCCATAGTAAGCGTAAGCCATCGTCATAATAGCACCAAATTGTGGATTTAAACTTTCTGTTTTAGGTAAGATTGGCCTGTTATATGCCTGGTATATGTAAGTTCACCATTAATGAAAAGTAGCCACTATCACCGCAAAGGATTCGGTCTCAAGGACGAAGTAGAGCCGGAGCTTATTCGGGCCTATGAATCAGATCTAATCACTGAGATAAAAGAGAACGGCAATTGTCTCGAACGTAACGGCATCTTCATTAAGCTGGCCGATTCTTTCGGCTTTTGCTGGGGGGTGGACCGGGCAGTCTCTATGGCTTATGAAACCAGGCGACATTTCCCTGAAAAGAAAATCTGGATCACCAACGAAATTATCCACAACCCCCTGGTCAACAGCCATCTAAAAGAGATGGACGTTCAGTTTGTCGAGGTGGATGAAAACGGAAACAAGAACCTCG
The DNA here is from genome assembly GCA_020634035.1 of Candidatus Obscuribacterales bacterium. GTDB lineage: Bacteria > Cyanobacteriota > Vampirovibrionia > Obscuribacterales > Obscuribacteraceae > RI-106. The sequence goes on from JACKCM010000002.1 coordinate 491,205, forward strand.
AAGGTATCACCGACGGCGATGTGGTTATCGTGCCGGCTTTCGGTGCCAGTGTGGAAGAGATGGAATTGCTCCAGGAGAAGGGGTGTGAAATCGTTGATACGACCTGTCCCTGGGTCTCGCGGGTCTGGAACAGGGTGGTCAAGTACGCCCGCAGTGATTTCACCGCCATCATCCACGGCAAATACAATCACGAAGAGACCATTGCCACCGCTTCGCGAGCCCAGACCTATTTGATAGTCGAGAATCTGGCCGAGTCCCGCTGGGTTTGCGACTATATATTGAAGGGAGGAGACAGAGAAGAGTTCTTGAGGCGTTTCGAGAAAGCCACATCTAGCGGATTCGATCCGGATATCCACCTGGTTAGAGTCGGTATCGCCAACCAGACCACCATGCTCAAGGGCGAGACCGAACTGATTGGTAAGCTTTTCGAAAAGACCATGCTTTCGAAGTACGGACCGAAAGTGATAGACGAACATTTCTTCAGCCCTGGTGATACTATCTGTGATGCCACACAAGAACGCCAGGACGCCATGCTTTTGCTTGTGGAAGACCCCCTGGATCTGATGATTGTGATCGGCGGATTCAACTCTTCCAATACCGGACATCTCAAGGAGATTGCCGAGGCTAAAGGCATTCCTGCTTATCATATCGATGGTGCACGTTGCATTGTCTCTGGTGAAGAGATCCTTCATCTAGAGAACAGCGATGCCGATAAGCATAAACAGATACCTGTGGTGAAGCGAGGATGGTTACCCCAGGGAACTGACAGGAAGATTCGAATAGGAATCACTGCCGGAGCTTCCACCCCAAATCAAGTGGTTGCCGATGTTATCGAGCACATACTGGCGTTGAAGGCAGAAGCTCAAGCCTGACTCTATTTCAGATATTCACGGATGAATTTCACCGCCAGGGAGCCATGACCCAGGGCGACTGAAATGCGGTCATAACCAGGGCTGACGATGTCGCCACCGGCAAAAACCCCTGGTTTTGATGTGCGCCGCTTCTCGTCTGTCTTTATGTGTCCCGAGGCTGTCAATTCGAGCTGATTGTAAAAGAGTTCAGAATTGGGGACATAGCCGAGTTTAGCGTAGATGACATCAGCCCTGCGGCTTTCTATTCTGCCTGAGTCGTTGTCTTTCAAGAGCACCGCTTCAAGTTGTCTGTCTCCTTTTAGAGAGGCGATTTCGCGATTGGCCAGGACCTCTATGCGAGGATCGGCTTCCACCATATTGCGGATATCGTCCCGGACTTTGAAGTTAGAAGAGCGGTGTATTATCGTGACTGATTTGGCCACCGCTGCTTTTGCAAGGGCGGCAAAGAATGCCGAATCTCCGCCACCGACAATGATCACCTCTCGACCTTCGAAGTGATGATTGTCTACGTAATGGCGATGGTGAATGAAGTCTTTGAAACGCTCCTGGTTTTCGAAGGACGGTTCTCGATAGCGGGCTCCGGCTGCTATGTACAGCGCCCGACCACGGTAGACGGCATCTTTGCTTTTCAGAGTCAGATTATCGAGATCGGCTTCAACTATCTCCACTTCTGCTCTCAGCAGGCATCCGAAAGATTGGGCATGTTCCAACATGGCAAAGGAGAGATCTCTGCCCGAAGCATAGAAGCTGCCGGCGGGCATATTTGGTATCGGTCCTGGAATCTCCTCGAGCTGACCTCCGAAGTTTTGTGATCTCTCGATAAGCAGATGATCAAGACCGGAGTCGGCACATTCCAGAGCACAACTTATACCGGATGGACCACCGCCGAGGATAAGGACATCCGTCTGAATTTGCTTTTCACTCTCCGCAAGGCTCATATTTATCTTTCATCTGGTTTTAATCCGGGGCAAAGAATCATTATTTCATGTTAGTATTCAATTCTATTTTTGAGCGATTCAGATATAAGCGGTTTCAAAGGTGACTTCCACATCCCGGCAGGAAAATATTTTTTTGAGGGCTCTTCGACCCGAGTCCACTGCCGAGCAAAAGAGTGGTCCTCCGCCTATCTGGTTGATGCGGCAGGCCGGTCGCTACCAGAAAGAGTATCGCGAGATTCGAGAAAAGGTCAGCTTCCTGGAGCTCTGTCATAGGCCGGAGCTGGCAGCTGAGGTAACGGTGTTTGCGGTCAGGCAGCTTGAGGTCGATGCCGCTATCATCTTCGCCGACATCTTGCTGATTCTTGATGAACTTGGTCTTGAGCTGCGTTTCGAAGAGAATCACGGACCTGTATTTGATAAGCCTGTTCGAAGCCTGGCTGATGTAGATGCTCTTCCGCAGGTACCTATGGCCGAGAGGCTCGCCTATGTGGGCAAGGCTATCGAAATCGCTGTTAAAGAGCTGGGTTCGACGCCGGTTATCGGTTTTGCCGGTGCTCCATTTACGGTGGCATCCTATGCCATCGAGGGAGGTTCGTCGCGAAACTTCACTAAGACGAAGCGCTTTATGTATGAAGAGCCGGTGGCTTTTGAAGGCTTAATGACCAGACTGACCGATGCCACCATCGATTATCTTAAAATGCAAATTGCTTGCGGGGCTTCTTGTGTTCAGTTGTTCGACAGCTGGGTCGGTTGTCTCAGTCCTTTTGATTTTGATACTTTTATAGCGCCCCATATGAAAAGGCTCTTCGCCTCCGTTGCACCTCTTTCTCCCAGCATTTATTTTGGTACCACCACTGCCGGTCTTCTAGAGCGAATGACCGCTACAGGACCGGACATCATCGGTGTGGACTGGCGGATGGATCTGGATACGGCATGGTCTTTGATCGGTCATGATCGTGGCATCCAGGGTAATCTCGATCCGGTGGTGCTCTTGTCTGATCGTGCCACCATAAAGACTCATGCCGCCAGGGTGCTCGAGCAGGCTGGCGGGCGACCTCGGCATATCTTCAACCTGGGTCACGGTATCCTTCCTCAGACTCCGGTGGATAACGCTCGCTATCTTGTCGAGATTGTTCGAGAACTGGGCGCCTGATGACAATGGACTATCGGGTAGCCGTGGTCGGTGGAGGAATAAGCGGTCTTTCGGCAGCTTATTATCTAAGCCGATATTTTGCGGACAGCAAATTCAGTCTTGAACTGTTCGAGGCAAGACCCAGATTAGGCGGTGTAATAGAGACCGTCACCAGGGACGGTTGCTTGATGGAAGGTGGACCGGATTCCATCTTCACGGCTAAAGATGATGCTCTTGCTTTGATTAGAGATCTTGGTCTTCAATCTAAAATTGTCGAGACCGACAGTGAACGCCGCCGCTCTTTGATAGCCACCGAAGGCGAATTGCATCCGCTTCCTCCTGGTTTCGTCATGCTGGCTCCATCTGAGATTCTGCCCTTCGCCTCGACCGAGCTTCTCTCTACGAAAGGAAAGTTGCGCACGCTCATGGATCTTTTCATCGGCCCCAGGTTCTATGGCGATGAAGAGAGTGTGAGCAGTTTCATAGAACGTCGTTTTGGTAGAGAAATTTTGCTAAAAATAGTCCAGCCCATGGTGGGCGGCATCTATGTGGGTGACGTAGAGAAACTCAGCGCGGAGTGCACCATTCCCCAGTTCGTCGAATTGGAGCGAACCAGTGGTAGTGTCATCGCAGGATTAATAGGCCGGCGCTCCAAAAATCTTTCGGGCAATGGGGTGAGCGGTGCTCGTTATGGGATGTTCGTTTCGCTTGAAGGCGGAATCGGCGCCCTGGTAGATGCTCTGGTGGAAGCGACCAGGTCTGAGCAAATTCAACTTCATACCAGCGCTTTAGTCAAATCTATCAATCGTACCGAATCAGGCTGGGCGCTTACCGTTGAGGGGCAGGCAGCAAAGCAGTTCGACAGCATATTGCTCTGTCTGCCTTCTCATGACCTGGTCGATCTAGTGGGTGATCTCGATGCCGACCTGAGCGAAGCCCTTAGCGAAATTCCCTGTGCTTCTTCAATAGTAGTCAATCTTCTCTATGATCGTAATCAGTCAGACTACGATTTTGATGCCTTCGGCTTTGTGGTGCCGGCTACCGAGGATACTTCAATCATCGCCGGTAGTTTCAGCTCGGTTAAATACAAGGGACGCTGTCCGGAAGATAAGCTCATGCTCAGAGCCTTTCTTGGCGGAGTCCTCGATGAAGAGATAATGAATTGTTCGGACGACGAGATTTTTGATAGAGCCCATCGAGATCTAGCCCGATTTTTAAATATCAAGGGCAAGCCTGTTTCAACCTGGCTTAGAAGATGGACCCATTCCATGCCACAGTATCAGCTTGGCCATAAAAGACGAGTTCGCCAGATCTCTGCTTCTATGCAGAGGCTGCCCGGACTTTACTTAGCCGGAAACTCCTTTAGCGGGGTGGGAATTCCTGACTGCATCGCCAGTGCCAGGACCTCTGCCGAGAAGCTGGTCGCATTTATGAAAGCCCGGTGAAAGCTAGGAGATTAGAATAGTTTAGATGGCAAGACTCTCATTAAATCCGGCTTCGATCTTCTATAGACTAAGAAGAAAGTTTTATTGCGGTATCTATTTTGATGGCTAGAGCAAGCAAATCGAAATCCTCTTCCAGTAAGTCAGGATCCTGGGCCAGGGTATCCGGAGGACCGGTCTTTGCCTGTATCGATATGGGTACCAATTCTTTTCACATGATTGTCTGCCGGGCCGAGTCATCCCGGGACGGTTTCGAAGTGATCTCGAGGGTAAAGGAAGCGGTTCCTTTCTTCCGGGACTCCCTGGTCAATCACTTTATAGATGATGCAGCGCTGGCATCGGCCGAGGCGATTCTTCAGCACATGATTCAGCATGCCCGAGAAAGAGGCGCTACCAATATCATCGCCGTGGCTACTTCTGCCGTGCGGGAATCTCGAAACGGAGCCGAAGCGCTGGAACGTCTCAGAAAGTCCCTTGCTCTCGATGCAAGGACTATTTCAGGCAAGGAAGAGGCCAGGCTGATTTATCTGGGTGTACTTTTTTCGATGCCTAAGTTAAAAGGCAAATTCGCCATCGTCGACATCGGTGGTGGCAGCACAGAGTTAATTGCAGCCGACAGGAAAGGTTGTCACTTTACCGAGTCTTATAAACTGGGTGCGGCCCGGCTAACCAGGCGGTTTTTCAAAAAGTCGAAGCCTGATCCCGATTCGTTGCGAGAGCTGCGTGATGAGGTGGTGGGCAAGCTCCGCCCCGGCGCCGCGGCGCTGCATGCTCTGGGCGGTTTCAATAAGCTTATTGGTACATCGGGGACGGTGCAGGCTCTGGCTAAATTAGATAGAGTACGAGCAGGACGCAGCAAAGAGTCCCTCAACGGCTGGATTTTGCCACTGTCGAGGTTGGAGGAGCTGGTTGAGTACATCGCCGAGAATTCGATGCGGGGAACCAGAATCAAGGGTGTGAGCCAGGATCGAAGTGAGACTGTTCTTGCAGGCTCGATAGTGCTTCTTGAAACCATGCGCTCCCTGGGGGCCGATGAGCTTATTGTCTGCACTTCAGCCCTCAGAGAAGGTATGGTCGTAGATAGATTCAGCCAGACCGGCTGGTTGAATGCCGGGCTGGAAGCGCATAGAGACCCGCGATCGAGGAGCGTATACGCGCTTCTTGAAAAATACAGCATCAGAGTCGATCATGCCGAGCATGTGGCATATCTGGCCAGGCAGCTCTTCGAGCAAACCCGAGGCATACTCCATGACTATCCGGAAGAGGTCGCTCATATACTGTGGTCAGCGTCCATGTTGCACGATCTCGGTACGTATATAAGTCGTAATGGGCACCATAAACATAGCTATTATTTGATTCGCCATGGCGGACTGCTGGGGCATTCTGAAGAAGAGGTCGGTATGATCGCTTCGGTGGCTCGCTATCATCGAGGTTCAGATCCCAAAGAGTCTCATGAAGCCTGGCTCGAAGTCCAGGAGGGATCGAGACCGATAGTGCGTGATCTGGCTGCGTTTTTGCGTCTGGCTGAAGCGCTCGATCGCAGTCATCGTCAGGTCATCGAAGAGATCAAAGTGGTGGTCAGCTTCTTAGACCGACCTAAGAAAGAGAAAGGCAAGTCATCCAAAGGAAAGGCTGCGCCTCGCAATATATCTCTGGTGCCCAGGGTGAAATCCGGAGAGAATTGTCTTGCAGAAGCCTGGGCACTGGGCCAGAAGAAACAGTTATTTGAACAATGTTTCAACGTTAAGCTGGATATCCTCATGGATGCCAGTGCCGTGCTTGCCTCCAGTCTGACCGGTCTTGATGCGATTCGCGGTTAGTAAGTCGTCTTCATAATTTTGCTTCTTTATTTTATCGACCTTCTTAAGATTGGCGTCCTGTGCTATAGCTGTATGGTTTCTGAAATCAGATCCTGAGCCGGTGAATTTTGTTATGCAAGAACTGATCCTAAAACTCGAGAAATTCTGGGACATCGTGGTCCATGTCTGGAATCACGGTTATCTGGGAGTGGATATCGGAACGATTATTGAAGCCATAGCAATCGTTGTGCTTTTCCTGGCACTGAGGCAGGTATTTGCTTTTCTGGTTATCTCTGTTTTGAAGCGCTGGGTCGAGAAGAGTAAAACCGATCTCGATGATGAAGTGCTCAATTCTCTTGAGGACCCCATAAAGTTTGTGCCGGTGGTGCTGGGAATTTTTCTTGCCGGAGAGCATTTGCCTCTTTCCGGCAGGCTTGATGAGCTGGTAAGTCATGTGGTGCTTTCTTTAGTCACCTTCAACATTTTCTGGGGGCTTGTGAGGGTAGTCGAGCCTTTTAGCTTTCTTCTAAACAAGCTTGAAAAGATATTTACACCGGCCATGGTGCAGTGGATCAAAAAGGGAGTCAAGCTCGCTTTTGTTTTCCTTGGTGGAGCAGCCATTCTCGAGACCTGGGGTATCAAAGTCGGTCCACTGGTGGCAGGACTCGGGCTCTTCGGAGTAGCCGTCGCCCTTGGTGCCCAGGATATGTTCAAGAACCTTATCGGAGGCTTTCTTGTTATTGCCGAGAAGCGCTTCCATCCAGGCGATTGGATCAAGGTCGACGGCATAGTCGAAGGCACCGTCGAAGATATCGGCTTTCGTTCCACGATGATCCGTCGCTTTGATAAAGCACCGGTTTATGTGCCAAATTCCAAACTTGCCGACAATGCAGTCACCAATTTCAGCGCCATGACCCATCGTCGAATCTACTGGATGATTGGAGTGGAGTATGACACCACCATCGAACAACTCAAAGAGATTCGAGACGGTATTTATGATTTCGTCGCATCCAGTGCCGATTTCGCCGATCCGAAAGAAGTTTCTACTTTTGTCAGAATAGATTCATTCAACGATTCTTCCATCGACATTATGCTTTATTGCTTTACCAGAACAACGAACTGGGGCGAGTGGCTCGAGGTGAAGGAGCAGCTGGCCTACAAAGTGAAAGATATTGTCGAGTCGGCAGGTACCGGATTCGCCTTCCCCAGCAGATCAATCTATGTAGACTATGTCGATAAACCTGCTGTCGCTGCAGTATCAGAAGAAACCCGTCCGGAAGCCTTTGTTCCTCCGGTTATGGAGAACCAGGCAACTAGTACCACTACTACTACTTCTTCTTAGTGCTGTTCTTGTCTTCTTCGACCGTCTCTTCCTGAGCTTCGGATTTGAGACGGGCTGCGACGCGCACAATCGTTCCGACGGTTTCGTTCGGATTTAGAGTGGAATAGGGTATTTTTACACCCAACTCTTTTTCGAGGGACTCTTGAATCTTCAAGCGATTCTCCTCGTTGACACCAATCTGAGCCAGGTTTTGATTTATTACGAGCCGGTCGATAGAAACATGCAGCTCCTTACCCAGCACCTTTTTTACCTTGTCGTAGGTAGAGACCATGGCGTCTCGCTTTTCGTCTTTGAATTCGCCTCTACCGCATCCGGTGGTTAGCGATGAGAGAGACAAGAGCGAGAGACCCGTCGTAAATACGCAGAGCAGATTTTTGAGGGTGCGACGGTCGCGGCGGCGGTCTAACTTCATTTCTCCACCGATGCCGCAGGCACACGGGCTGTTTTAGCCGCCATCTGTTTCTGGGTTTGTTCAGCCACTTTTTTTACGTTCGAGAGCCGCTTGGTCAATTTTTTGGAAGTGACCGACTTCATCAAACCTCCCGGCACAGGAATGCCGAGGTCCAGATGGGTGGAGAGTTCCAGCATGGTAAAGCGACCGTCCTCTTTAGAGGTCAGCACCCAGCTGCCTTCCATCGATTTGAATCGATCCGACTTGATCAACTTATAGTCGATTCTCTCAAGGGGAACTTCCCAGTTGTGCATTTCGCATACTGCTGTGCCAAACACCGGTATCAATTTGAACTTCTGTTCGAGTCGGCATTTATTTTCACTGGTCTCCAGGACTTTGCTGTACTCGATGTCCGGGTCTTTCTGCCGTTCTTCATGAACCGCGTCCCATACGATTCGGGGCGGTGCCTCGATCAACGTACGGGCGGTAATGAATTCTCGGTTGTTCCCTTTGGTCTCGTATTTGATGGTGACCGGGTTGTCTTTACTATTCTTACTCTTTCCAAAAGGCATAGACAGTGCCGCATCACAAAACAAGCCCGAGAGAAGAATAAGACTAGTTGCACATATAGTGGCTCTAGCGATTTCGAATTTCAGGTTCTTTGCGGCTGCATGCGGTCTTTTCAAAATGGCTCCGATCCCACGAAGGGTGGCGGTTTCAACAGAATAGCCTGTTCTTAATTGTAGCAATCTTTTGTCATGAGCAAAAGTTATTCCTTACACACCGATTGGTATGAAGCGTGGCACCAGTCTTCTCCAGCCCATGTTCTCGCCGTATTCTTTGTAAGGCTCTCCCAGTGCTTCGATGAGAATGGTCTCTTCGTATTTAGCACGTCTCAGCCAGAGCGGGGCGACGATCATCACGGCAAAGAGGGCGCAGAATATCGAGGTGCAGGCTAAGGCCGCACCGATAAGACACTGGATGATACCGGAGTAAGCCGGATGCATAACAAAAGAGAGAAGCCCGGTGTCTTTCACCGAGTGGTTTTCCATGATCTCTGCATCGGTGGAGAAGAACTCACCCAGCGATATCCATCCACCGATCATGAAGACCATTCCACTTAAAAAGACCAGGATTCCGAGCCAGGAGACATAGAGTGCAAGACCCTGGGGCTCGGCACCGGTCTGGAGAACCACAAAAGGAACCAGAGCTTGCATGCCTGGTATGTAGCCGTTATAGGTGAGACCTGAGATAGCGATAAGAAAGACTGTGAAACCGGACATCAGCTGCGGCGCTCTCTGAATCAAGAAATTGTTCTCGTACTTGATACCGGTGCCGCGACGGGAAAACCCTTTGAATAGAACCGGTGTCGACAGGACGCATCCGATCAAAACCAGTACTACCAGTATGGTTGTCGGCAAATTCAGTGGCATCTCGCTATATCTCCTTCTCTAGCCTGCTGGCTTTTAAGACTTGTTCGTCTTATTGTCTTTGTTTTTACTGACTGTGTCATTGCTATTTTGCATTTCTAACAGTTGTTTTTTAGCTGATGAACCATGTTTTATCGTGAAGAGCTGGTCGGGGAGGCTGCGGTCGGCGAGGAAATCCTGCCACTGAGCGTGGGAGTGAAGATTGCCATTCTGGTTGTAGTCCCACCACTGGACCGGTACATAAGAACGTGGGTCCACCGCTATTCTCTTCCAGAGCTGCTTGTCAGTCTTTCCGCTTTTGATATCGAGAATATATACGGATTTCCCTACGCCTTTAACCCGAACCGGGGCGGCTGTGGCCACCGTAGTCATTCCTTTCTGCTCATAGTCTTTGAGGCATTCTGCCAGGGAGAGAAAATCCGACTGGACCATGGGGTGCCCATTGGCGGACTTGAGCAGTCCCGAATCTGGTGACAGGTCGACGACAAATAGTTTCAGACCGCCACCAAGATGTGCTTTTACCCGACCATCGGTATTCGGTCCTATGATGGCGACAGCGCCTTTCTTATACGGACCTTTCTCTTCCAGGCGTATATAGTTGGGTTTCTTGAAATAGAAGCTGCCGGATTCAAGAACGGAGCCGTTCTTTTTAAAAACTTTCATCTTATAGTTAAATGAATAATTTCTCAGGGCTGTAGCCCGTTGATGCATCCGCTCTATTAAGGAGGCACCGTCTACCGTTCCTTCTTTCAGAGCGGTTTTATCGAGTGGGTCGAGGATGCCTGAGTCAGCGCGGGCCATAGTCGCCGGCATGGTCAGTGTCAGAGTTAAGAGCGCAAAGGTCAGGGCGCAGAAGTTTTTGATTTTGATCGATGGATTGAACGATTTCATGACAGACCGTATCACTATCGGATTAGTGAGCGGTGAGACGTTCCGTTTCCAGGGTTTTGTACTCTTCAGTGCAACGCCAGAAAGCGTAGATCGCCTCAACCAGGGCTTCTACCTGCTCGGGCAGCTTATTAGGAGGATCCAGTTCGAGATCATCCACTGCTCGTTTCATCCATATAGCATGTCTGGTCTGAGGCTTTGCGTGCAGCCTCAGCCAGGCCAGACCCTCGTCGGTGGTCACATCGAGGCTGACTTTGTTAACACCGGGCGGGTTCTTTTCAAAATAAGCCTCGAAAAGTTCCAGAGAGTGTCGGGCAAATACCGTGGCAGCCAACTCGGCGGTCACGATAGCCAGAATGCCTTCTTCAAAACTGGGACCGGTACAGTGACCCTTGATCAATTCGCAAAGGTTCTCTGTCGCCGGTCCAGGTACGAAATTTTCCAGGCTCTGGTCATCAATGCCTGCTAAATAGCATTGTTTGCGGTAGAGACCCTGGTAATAACCTTCGTCGTCGGAGAGATGGTTGAGGAACTTTCCGGCATATTCCATCGATTCGGGCAGGTTTGCTTTTACCTGTTTGATATTGCCCGGTAGACGCGAAATGAACGGCCAGAGAGTCAGGCACAGCTCTTTGCCTGTCTCGATTGTGTCCTTCTCTTTCTGCAAGTCCAGGATAAACTGGCTACGAGCGCATCCTAAGTTGAATAACTCCACAAGCGATGGGAGCCAATGGTCTTTTCGAGCCATTTTCCTGAAGATTACCTCACTAACTTCTTAGAGAGTACTATGTTTTCCGGTTCTAAAGCTTTGGGGATCTCATTTATTTTCAATAATCGTTAAGCATTTTGTTTATATAGCCCTTGGCAACTTAGGGATTTCGAACATTAAGTGCTACACTTTTCTAACTTCCAGCGTCGAGAGCCTTCCAGGCAATGCCTTTAGCCCTTTGAAAGATTTAGCCCATTGAAAGACCTAGCCTCCATCAAGTTGCCGAATCTAGTTTCTTCTCCGAGATCCGAAAAGGAGCCGGAGATAGAGCTGATGCGCGCAGAAGACGGCATCCAGTACTCGTGCCGGATCTGGCGGGGAGAGGTCGGCGCTCCGGTTATCCTTTACCTTCACGGCATCGAAGGGCACAGTCAGTGGTTCGATAATGCCGCCGATTATCTCAATCAAAAGGGCATGACCATTTATGCCCCGGACAGACGCGGCTCTGGCTTGAATGCCCGGGATCGCGGTCACATGAACTCATATCGAGATTATGTAGGCGACATCAACGACATGCTTCGAAGAATCAGCCAGGAGCACACCGGTCATCCGATTGTTGTCTGGGGACATTGCTGGGGCGCCAAAGGAGCGGTTCTGGTCTGTCAGGACATGGAGAAGACCGGCAAGGAAAAAGAGGCGAAAACCCGGGCAGAAGACATGCTGAGCAAGGGTTATCCGGTATGCGGTCTTGTACTTACCTGTCCGGCGATATACTCTCGGCTGGATTTCGATATGAAGAAGAAGCTGACCATCGCCTTCAATCATTTCATGGGCGATAGAAGGGCGATGAGAAAGTGGGAGATCCCCCTGACCGCCTCTATGCTCACCGATAACCCCGTTTATATGAACTATATCGAGGAAGATCCGCTGCGCTTGAAAGAGGTCACCTCGACTTTTTTCTATGAAAGCCATAAACTTACTACTCTGGCGCAGAAAGCTGCACCGAAGTTGAGTCTACCTATCTTGATCCTCCAGGCAGGAGCCGATCAGATAGTCGACGTTCCTAAAGTCGAAGGCTGGCTCGAGAAGACCCGGTCTGAAGACAAATCGATGAGAATCTTTCCCGATGCATCCCACAGTCTCGACTTCGATGAGACCTGGTTCAAAGAATACATGCATCTCGTTTCTGGATGGTTGTTAGCGCGTACTCCGGTGGTATCGTAATGCGCATATCAAATTTAGAAGCCAAGGCAATTCTATTGCCCTTTAAACTTTCCTTTGGTCATGCTCTGGCATCCCGGAACAACTCTGTGAATGTGGTGGTGAAAGCCACGGTCATGGATGATAACGGCAATCTTTATACAGGATACGGCGAAAGCGTCCCCCGCGATTATGTTACCGGCGAGACGGTCAATGGTGCATTGAGAGCCATTGAGAGTGAATATTTCCCCAGCCTGGAAGGGCTCGAGTTTGTCGCCGCTTTAGATGCGCTCAAACTTTTGCGCGAAAGATTCTCTGCTTTCGGTCTGGAAAACAACGCCCACGGTGCTTCCTGGTGTGCCGTCGAGCTGGCTATCATAGACGCGGTCTGCCGGGCAAGCGGTCTCAGCTTTGCTGCACTCCTGTCTATTTATGATGTTACCCGCACAGGCAACTTCGCCACGCCTTCATCGGCACCCAACCCTGGTCTGAGCAGTGATATCGTTTATGGTGGCGTCATCCCGTTTGGAGGAGTAGCCGCTTCTTTCGTTATCCTCAGCTATTATCGCTATCTCGGGCTCAAGACCGTGAAGATGAAAGTCGGTAGAGACTGGCATAAAGACAGGCAGGTGCTGCGGCTGGCTCGTATGATAATGGGACAGGATGCGATTCTGCGAGTGGACGCCAACTGCGCCTGGACTGTGGATGAAACCCTTTATTTTGCCGAGAAGATGAAAGAGTTTCGAATCACTTCTATCGAACAGCCGGTGGATCCGGAAAATATCGCCGGAATGCAGAAACTGACCCGAGAACTGAGCGAGACCGTGGTGGCAGACGAGTCTCTATGCACTATCTCTCAAGCTAGAAATCTGATTGAGAATCGAGCCTGTGATGCTTTCAATATACGGCTCTCTAAGGTCGGTGGACCGCTTATAGCGATGGAGATTGCCGATCTTGCCCGGGCTAACGAAGTAGGGGTGATGCTCGGAGCCCAGGTGGGCGAGTCTGCTATTCTCAGTGCGGCCGGCAGAGGCTATGCTGCGGTCAAAGGACCCTTCGACAATTGCGAGGGATCATTCAATCGTTATCTTCTTCGTCAGGATCTTTCTGCCGATGATGTCACTCTCGGTAAGGGAGGACGGGCTCCGGTTTTTGACAAACCGGGAATCGGAGTGGAAATTGACGAATGGAGAGTGAAACGCTTTACGGTGGCGAGTGAAAGCGAGTTGACGGCGGGTTCAGGCTCGAGCCGGAAGTCGGGTGAACTGACCCGATCGATGGTCTAAACAGAGGACATCATACTTGCAGAATCTCGATATAAAGATCGGACAGACCTACAGACGCCTCACCCATGTCCGCCGCTTCTACTCTGCTCTTAAATCGCCCATGGCAGTGCAGGAGAAAAAGCTGAAAGAGATCATCGCCGCCAACAAAGACACCGCTTTCGGTATCGATCATCACTTCGCAGCCATTAACAACTATTCGGACTATGTCGCTCGTGTTCCTGCCAGAGACTATGAGTACTTCCGTCCTTATGTAGACCGTCTGGCCGCCGGGGAAAAGAATCAACTTACCCGAGAAGACCCTTTTATGTTCGCCACTACCAGTGGTACGACAGCCAAACCCAAGTATGTACCGATAACCCCGGGACATCTGAAAGACTACACCCATGCTTTTCAGATTCATAACTATCATCTGGTTCAATCCTTCGAGAAAGCGGCCCGGGGCAGATTTTTGGTAATCGTAAGCAATGACGAAGAAGGTCGTACCGAGGCAGGCTTGCCCTATGGTGCTGTCTCCGGGCTTTTGAATCGCCGTCAACCATCGATAATCAAGCGACATTTTGCCTGTCCGTATGAACTCTGCAAAATAAAAGACGTCAATCAGAAGTACTATCTGATGTTGCGTGCTGCTATCGGCCAGGATGTTACTGCGGTGTTGGGTTGCAACCCGTCCAGTCTTCTGCTTCTGGCAGATCAGCTCAACGAGCACAGCCAGGAGCTGATTCGTGATCTTCACGACGGATCGGTCAATCCTGATTATTCTCCACCGTCCATCTATTCTGAAGCTTTCTCGCCCTTCTTCAAGAAGCAACCCGAGGTGGCAAGAAGGCTTTCGCAAATACTCGAGCAAGAAGGTCGTTTGACTCCCTCTTTGATCTGGCCGCAGTTACAGGTGCTTTCATGCTGGAAGGGCGGACCGATGAGTTTTTATCTGGATAGATTGCCCGAGTACTATGGCGATATTCCGGTGAGAGACTTCGGTTATATGGCTTCTGAAGGACGCGGCAGCATACCGATAACTGACCAAGGTGCCGGTGGTATTCTTGCGCTCACCTCCCATTTCTTCGAGTTTGTCGAAGAGAGCGATATGGAGAGCGACAATCCGCGTTTCATGACCCTCGACGGTTTGCGTCAGGGTGGGCGCTATTACATCTTCTTCTCCACAGCCGGTGGACTTTATCGTTATAACATCAACGATCTTGTCGAAGTGAGCGGTTTTGTCGAGAACACTCCGGTTATTCAATTTGTTCGAAAAGGGCTTGGGGTTAGTTCAATTACCGGCGAGAAGGTGACGGAAGAGCAGGTTCTGGTGGCATTGCGTCAGGCCGTCAAGCAATTGAGCCTGGAGGAGATCAGCCACTTCACCGCCGAAGTGGAACTCGGCTATCCTCCCTATTATGTCTGTTATTCCGAACTCAGTTCAGCGCTGCCAGAATCTATCCGAATTCAATTCGTCAGAATCTTCGACCAGAGTTTGCGACTCCAGAATCCGGAATACGAGGATAAGCGTTCTACAAAACGGCTCGGCGAGCCGGTATTGAAAGTGCTGCCTCCAGGGACTTACACTCGTTTGCGTCAGCAGAGGGTGATGGAAGGGGCTCCGGAAGCCCAGGTCAAGATTCCATTGCTCAGCTCTCCTTCTTCTTTCTCCGGTAGATTGAAGCTTTTGGAGGTTGTGGCCGGTGTCTGATTCTAATCCTGCTTCCAAAACAGTGCGTAAGGACAGCAGCAACGCTTCATATCTGGTGGCGATAACCGGCGCTACCGGTCTTGTTGGCGGTAATCTTGCCAGTTATCTTCTTGCTTGCGGATACAGAGTAAGAGCGATTGGCCGATCTAAAGAAAAGCTGGATGAGTTGAAGCGAAGCTTAGAACCCGCTCCGGACGCTGATAGTTTCGAGATTGCCGTATCTGAGATAACCGACCCGACTCATCTGGATAAAGCGTTCACCGGTTGCGATGTGGTGGTGCATGCGGCCGGATCGGTGGACCCTTATGGTTCGAGAGAGTCTATTTTTAAGACCAATCTCGGTGGAACCAAGAACGCCCTTTCTACTGCTATCGCCTGTAATGTCAAACATTTTATTCATGTGAGCTCTTTATCGGTTATCACAGGACAGGACGATATGTACAATGTCGACGAATCGGCACCGTTGAGATCCTGTGGAGAGTCCTATGCCGACTCTAAAGTCGAGGCTGAGAGATGGGTGATGGAGCACAGTCGAGAAGAGGACATCGAAGTTACCTCGGTTCGTCCGGGGTTTATTTACGGACCCGGTGAAAGGGCCTGGTTGCCTCGTCTGATTGCTTCTATCGAAGGCGGTAAGGCGATGCTTATCGATGGCGGCTCGAAAGAGACCAATGTCATCTATGTCGAAAATTTGAGCCGAGCGATTGAGAAAGCGATACTCAATGCGACCGCTTACGGTCAGGTTTATAATCTGACCGATGGTGCAAAGATTACCAAGAAACAGCTTTTTGATGCCATCGCCGATGGTATGGGCTTACCCAGGGTCGAAAAGCGTATACCCGGAGCGGTAGCCAAGACTGCCTGCGAAGTGATCTCTACCCTGGCTCCCTTCTTGCCTGTGGAGAAACAGCGCAGTCTCTCAAGATTTTCCAGGGCTGCATTCAGGCTGGCTGGTATTAACCAGGGTTTTTCTATCGCCAAGGCAGAAAAAGAGCTGGGTTATGTCAAACGAATCAGTTTCGAAGAAGGAATGCGCACCACTCTTGAAGCTTTCAAGAACGGCAGTGTAACTAAAGAAAAAATGGACAATAGTAAGGTCCTGAGTGAAGGGCGAGGATAGAAGCATGGCTGACAACGGAAACGGATCAAAATTGATTCTGAGATCCGGACATAAAAGTGACTCTGAGTTTGTTGTCTGCACAAAGACGAGAGATTTTTTAGTCGACTATATGAACAGGCATGCCCATCCTGTAAACGCTGCACTGCACATTATAGGTGTACCGGCAGCGTTCGCCGGATTTTTCTTTCTGTTTTCAGGAAAGAGCGTACAAAGAGGCGGTCTCTTGATTTTTCTCGGCTATCTGCTTCAGTATCTCGGGCATAAAGCCCAGGGCAATGAAGTGGGAGAGGTGACCCTGGCCAGAAATATCTACAGAAAAATTCGTAAGCACTGAAGATGACAGAGTCCGGAAATTCGAGGGATGGATCTTTGATCGTGGTCGATGGTGCCACCGGTTATCTGGGCAGCCATCTGGTCTCAACTCTGGTTCAAAGAGGCTACCGGGTGCGTTGTCTTGTTCGTCGCGAGAATTCTATGAACACTGATGAGTCCATAGAATGCATAGATGTAGATTATTCGAAAGAGCTTGATCCGGAGCTCTTTTCCGGTGCCCTGGCCCTGGTGCATCTGATCGGCAGTATCGCGCCGAGAAGAGGCGAGTCTTTGAGCGGACTGCACCGTGGTATCACGGCCAGGGTCGTGAATGCTGCGGTGGCGGCGGCGGTGCCTCCAGAGAAGATCATTCAGATAACTGCGCTGGGAGCGTCTGCTGATGCTCCATCGGAGTACCATCGCACCAAATGGCTTGCCGAGGAAGTCGTGAGAGCAAGCGGTATACCTTATGTGATCCTGCGCCCTTCTCTGATTCTCGGAAGGCTGGTCGGCAAAAGAGACAGCAAGCTCGTCCAGCGGCTTCTTACTTTTATTAGGCGCAAGCCATTTGTACCCCTGGTTCGCGGTGGATCAAGTCGGATTCAGCCGATTTTTGTTCAGGATGTGGTCGATGCGATAGTCGCTTCTATCGAACAGTCCGGTGACTCTGCCACCATAGAGCTGGGTGGAGGAAGGGTTCTGAAGATGAAGGAGCTTGTCGATGCCCTGGCGTCAAGAGCCGGTAAGAAAGCGAGAATTCTGCCGCTCGATCCGGGACTTGCAAGGGGCATTGCCACTCTTGCCGAGAAATTACAAGAAGTGCCGGTTTTGAGCGAAGATCAAGTGGTGCTATCATTGTCAGACAATATCTGCCAGGCTAACGGCTTCAAGAGTCTGGTCGGTCGAGACCCCACAGAGTTGAATGAAGCTATTGATTCTTACCAGGATGACTACATCCGCTCTTTGTAACCGTCAACTGTTCGATTCCGGAAACTTTCCTCTATGCCAAAGGAAGCTGAAACGATAAAGAGAGTGCTTGTCACCGGGGCAAGTGGATTTATCGGCACCAACCTTGTCAAAAGGTTGGTCGAGGACGGTTACGAAGTCACCACTCTGGGGCGGACCGGTACTGTCCCCCGGGCACTGCGGGAACTGCCGGTATCCCACATCAGTTGTGATGTG
The DNA here is from genome assembly GCA_020634035.1 of Candidatus Obscuribacterales bacterium. Taxonomy (GTDB): domain Bacteria; phylum Cyanobacteriota; class Vampirovibrionia; order Obscuribacterales; family Obscuribacteraceae; genus RI-106. The sequence goes on from JACKCM010000002.1 coordinate 508,935, forward strand.
ACCAATGTGGAGCAGCTTGATCAGTCTTTCATGGACGCCAAATTCGATTGTCTTTTCCATCTTGCCGGGCTGGTTTCGTATCAGGCTAAAGACGTGCAAAGGCAGTTCGCCGTCAATGTTATCGGCACCAGAAATGTGATGAACGCCGCCCTCAAGCATAATATCAAGAGGGTGGTTTATACCAGTTCCATAGCTGCCATGGGATTGCCTAAAGAAGGTTCGGTCGGCACCGAAGAGATTGTCTACAACCTCGGTGGAAGAGGGTTGAATTATTGCGACTCAAAATATACAGCCGAACTGGAAGTGCTCGATGCCTGGAAACGTGGTCTGTCGGTTTTGATTCTCTCTCCCGGTATTACGCTTGGCGAAGGCGATACCCATTCGCATCATAAAGCGATTGTCAACGCCATGGCTGGAAAAAGTCTTATTTTCGTGCCGCCCGGCGGTGTCACCTTCTCTGATATCAATGATGTGGTCGACGCCCATATCAACGCCATGACCAAAGGACGCACCGGTGAGCGCTATTCTATCGTCTCGGACAATCTCAGCTTTGCCGATGCGGCAAGAAAGTACTCTAAGGTATTCAAGACGAATCCGCGCATCATTGTCGTGCCGGGCTTCGTTCTGATGGGACTAAGTGCGGTGGCGGAGTGGCGGGAGAAGTATTTCAAGAAGCCGCCGATTTTGAGCAAACAGCAAGCCTGGCTGTCTCAGCACAAGATCTTTTTCAGCTCGGCCAAAGCCGAAGAAGAGCTTGACTTCAAGCCGACGAGCTTCGAGACCACCATCGAGAGAACCGCCGGATTTTATATCGGTGAAGCCAAATCGACATAAAGTTAGATAACCATCCTTTTGAATGGTGTTAAACCTTGATGGCACCGGGTACAATGAAAGCGGCCGGCGTCAACACCAACAGTGTTGTGTTTGATTTATACTGGGTTGCCTAGAAACAGGAAGGAAGACGCTTTGGTTAGTAGTGTAGCTGGTGCCAGGATGCCAGACAGGTCGGGAGACGGAGCCGTAACGGCCGCACCTGGCCCCTATCCCTGGATTATTAATCCCGTTTTTGACTTTATATTCATCACAGGCGGAGGTGTCCTCTGCTTGATGTTGATCAATTATCTCTTCATCGGCTGGACGATTCCGACGGAGTTTCATACTCCGAGCCAGATGTTCCTGATTACAATGATGTTCCTATCCCAGCATATCTTCGCCGATTCGCATAATACGGCGACCTATATGCGTATCTGGGGCAGTCCCGACGATAGAGAGCGATTCAAGTTCTACCGGACCTGGCTGGTCTATTCTTGTATTCCAATCTTCGTGCTCGGGCTTTTGAAGCCGGATTTCACCAGCGCCCTGGTTTATCTGTATCTGATCACCGTTTTCTGGCACTATGCCGCCCAGACTTTCGGTATCTCTTTGATCTACTGCTATAAGCGCGGATATTATCTTAAAAACTGGGAGAAAGAGATCTTTCGCTGGTTCATTCTTTCGATGAGCGGCTATGTGATTATCCGTTTTCTCACCTACCAGACTTTCAGTCCCCGAAATTTCTACGGGGTCCCGATTCCTTTCTGGGGACCGTTGCCGGAAGTTTTGTTTAATGCGGCACAGTTTATCTTTTATATCCTCACATTCCTGTTTATCTTCGTGGTGCTCAAGAAGTTCATCATGGAGAAGAAGCTGATTCCTTTGCCTTCTGTGCTTCTGGTTCTGACAGTCTCCTGTCTTGGTCTATCCAAAGATACTAGTAATGCCATGATGTGGTTTTATGTGCCCGGCTTCTTCCACGGCAGCCAGTATCTGGCTGTCTGCCTGAGCTATTACCTGAAGGAAAAAGGGATGCCCGAGGGCATGTCCACCTGGGATATCGCCAAGGTGGCGGTAACCGCTCCGGGTCTGAAATATGTCGGGACCGTAATCCTCACCGGCTGCTTCTTCTATGTAGGCATTCCGCACTTCTTCATGCAGCTCGGCTTCGACTATGCCATGGTCGGCGGTCTGGTCCTGGGAGTGGTGAACTATCATCACTTCATCACCGACGCGGCTATCTGGCGCCTGCGGGACAAACGCTGTCGGGAATTGCTCCTGGCCTGATTCTATGTCAACTTTCTGGGGTATACTTATAAAAGTTAGCCCCGTGATCCGCAGTGTGGCCGCACGTGCAAGAGAGGCTATAGTTCATTGGTAAGCAGTGCAGTACCTATGCCAGGTGGCTCCGCCGGAATGCCAGGAGTCGGACCTGATCAGACTCAGACCCAGGCGGCGGAGAAGAACGCTCCCTATCCCTGGATAGTAAATCCCTGGTTCGATTTTCTGTTCGTGTTCGGCGGAGCTCTGTGGATTCTTTTCGGACTCCACTATTACATCTTCGGCTGGTCCCATTCCGAGCCCATAACCGGTGCCATGGGAGCGGTGGCGGTCTCTACCTTTCTTGTCATATTCGGAACCCTGGGTCAGCATCTTTTTGCCGACACCCATACCGTTGCGACCTATATGCGTATCTATGCCACCGCTGATAGCCGCAAGACTTTCAAGCTCTATGCTTATTATCTGCCCTGGCTGTCTCTTACCCTGTTCGCCCTGGCGCTTTCCTTCAAAGAGGCGGCAGGCATGGTGGTCTATATCCATCTGATGTGGGTTTTCCAGCATTATGTCGGTCAATGTTTCGGTATCGGATTGATTTACTGCTACAAGCGCGGCTATATCATGAACAATTTCGAACGGGAGACCTTTCGCTGGTTCATGCATTCGCTCTCTTATTTCGTAATCATCAGAATTCTTACTCATCGAGAGTTCAGCCCCTATGTCTACTATGGTGTCGAATGTCCTTTCTGGGGGCTGCCCATGTGGATGTACGAACTGGGCAAAGTGCTCTTCATCGGTATGGGAATTCTTTTCATCAGCAATATCATTCGTAAATTTCACCGGGAAGGACAGCTTATTCCTGTGCCAACTCTTGGTCTGGTTATAACCGTTATCGGAATCGGTCTGAGTGTGGGCTATGCTTCTTCGATGATCTGGGTCTATGGCCCCAACTTCTTTCATGGCAGTCAGTATCTGGCTGTCTCCCTGGGCTTCTATCTGAAAGAGAAGGGGCTGCCGGAGGGAATGATTCCCAAAGAGGTCTTCAGAGAGTGGTTCCGCCCCCGGGCGATTAAATACTGGGCTTACGTTATTGTGGCAGGCATGTTTATCTATGTCTTCGTACCGCATTTCATGATGTATTTCGGCTATTCTTTCGTGGTCGTGGCTACCTGCATCCAGGCCTGTATCAACTTTCATCACTTTGTCTCTGATGCGGCAATCTGGCGTCTACGCGATCGTAAGTGCCGGGAGATTTTAATCGCCTGACCGGTCTTATTTTTGATTAGAATCCTGCTAAACTGGGCTTGCTTACTAAGAGTATGGCGAGTATCCAATCAACATGAATAATCCGCGAGAAAGCACGAACTTAGGTGCCGATGACGCTATGACGCGTTTCAGAGGTCCTCTCACAATCCTGGCTGTCGTTTTGGTCGGCTTGTCTATCTGGTATGTATACACGGCCATGAAAGACCGTTATACGGTCAAGCCGGAGAAACTTTTCAACTCGATTTTCGAGGACAATTTTTCGGATGTGAAAGATTTCAAGGGTGGCGGTGAGATCTCCGCCCATGAAGAAAAATGGATCTACTTCAAAAAGACCGGTGAAGCCGAGCTGAAAGACAAGCACAGTTTTGACGGTGAGGACCGGGCCGAGGTAGCGCGGCGCTGGTTTGCCGAATTGCTGCCGGATAAGGAAGGTCTGAAGCCGGAGTTTAGAAAGTATCTGAAAATCCGCAGCAAGGTAGATTCTCGCACCGACCATATCAAACGGCAGTGGTATCTCTTTAACTGGCGAACCGACGAGCACTTTTATAGAGAGTGGGGTTACTGATAATTTCCCCCTTTAAGGACCCGGCTAGGGCAGTCTATAAACAGGGAAAGATACTAGAAGATAGTAGTTATAACGTCCCTTGATATAAGGTTTTTGCCGCAATAGTCAGGATCAATGACCAGTCTATAGTGAACAGATTGCGCATAGCAGGATATCTTGCTGTGGCAGCCCTGGTCGTCCATCAAGTTTATGGCGCCCTGATTCATCCGCTTCGCATCGGCTGGGACCCGGCTCTACATCTACAGTGCGCCCATCTAATCACCCTGGGCAAGGTTCCCTATGTCGACATGTTCGACGTCAACCCGCCTTTGATCTGGTATCTCGATACCATTCCTGCTTTTTTGCACAATTTTTCGGGCATTCCAATCACCCAGGCTTTCTCGTTCTTTCTCACTTTGATCATCGCTTATTCAGCATCCATGTCCCTTTATCTATTCACCAGGGTCAAAGCCAGAGAAGAGCTTATTTTTGCCATACCTTTCGTCGTCGGCCTTGTTCTATTCAATTTCTTCCTGCGTTTCGATTTCGGTCAAAGAGAAGATATCTTTGTTCTTCTCTACATGCCGTTCTTCTTGTTGCGCTGGCTACGGTGGCAGAGTGGCGAAGGCGAAGAGGTGGTTGTAAAACCGCTTGCCATTATTGTCGGATTGCTCGGCGGTATAGGAATATGCTTGAAGCCTTATTTCTTGATTCCGGCGCTATGTGTTGAGTTGTACTGGCTCTCTCAGGCTGGATTTCGCCGTTTTAAATGTTTTATCTCCACCGAGGCTCTTTCTGCGGTGGCGGCGGCGGTGCTCTATCTGCTTCACTTTCTGGCGGTGCCTGCCCAGATGCGGGAGAACTATTTCGGTTATCTTGTCCCTGCTTTTGCCCTGGGCTATAACTTCTGGGATACCGCTCTGTCTAATATGTTCTCGCCGCCGGATAAGCGCAATGTCTTTTTCTTGATGGTGGCAGCTTCGGTGACCGCTCTTGCGCTCAGGCGCAAGTCCAGTCTCTTCATACCCATGGTGATTTTTACCCTGAGCAGCAATATCCCTTACCTGCTTCAATTCAAAGGCTGGGCCTATCATAACCAGCCGGTTTTTGCCGGCGCCTGTATCCTCGGCTATATGGTGGCAGGTTATCTTGTCTATCTGGCAGGTTGCTATATCAAAGAGGTCTGTCGTCTGCCTGCAGCGGTTTTAATTTATTCGATTCCGGTATTTATTTCGGGCTTCGCCCTCTATGACGCTATCAAAGATACCGAGAAGGTCAAGGCAGACAGACAGTTTTCTTTAGAGCTCATAGGCGGACAGGGTCGGACTCCGGTAAGCGATGTGGACTCTCCCTTTTTATCTTATTTCGAGAAGTATTTCCGCAAGGGCGATACGGCGATATTCATGTCCAATGGGGTGACTCCTGGCTATCCTCTTCTGACCCAGCTCAGTGTGCCGCCGGGCTCACGGCATCTTCACTGTGTGATTCTCTCTGTCTTGCATTATATTCGCGAAATAGACCCCCAGACAGAGAAAACCAGGGCACTCTTAGAACATGCCCAGGAGGTGGTCGATCAATATGGCGAAGATATCAAGGCGCGTAAACCGCGGTTGATCTTTGTCCAGATTTCGCCTGTAGAGACATATCTTTCGCCCTTCAATTTCGAAGGAGAGTATCTTTCGGACTACGACAAAATCGACGAGATAGCTAATTTCAAAGTCTTTTTGAGGAAGCGCCATGACTGAAGTCTCCCTGCTCGAAAAGACCTCTTCGATAAGGGGCACCGTTTCAAAGACGGCCTGCTTGAATACTGGCATTCTGGCAGCAGGTATTCTTCTGATTATTCTGGCTCACTTTATCATCCATCCTCTATTGATACCGGCTGAAGCGGCTCTCAATCTGGAATACGGTAAGTTGATTATCTCGGGACAATCTCCGTATTTGGACTTTTTCGACTATCAGAGTCCTGTGCCCATGTATCTCTGCCTTATACCTGATTTCATCTCTATCTATTTGAAAGTCCACCCGATAACCGCATTCAATCTCTGTGTCTGGCTCCTTGTAACCCTTTCTACGGCGATATCGGCTCATATTCTCTTTCGGACGTCTTCCCGGGAGATCTCGGTGGCACCATATTTGTTGGTGGGCTATCTGCTTCTCAATCTTATCTTCATCGATCAATTCGGAGAGACTCAACAGGTCTTCTTCGCTTTCATATTACCTTATGTTTTATCCAGGGTGCTCAATCTCACCAGTTCTGGTGGCGCCATCGATATTAGAGTTCTGGGACTGACAGGATCAATGGCTGCAGTAGGCTTTTTGCTCGATCCTCTCTATCTACTTCTTATGATTCTATTTGAGGCTTTTATATGCGCAGAGAGGGGGCGCTTTGACAGTCTGTCAAAACCCGAGTTTACCGTTTGTTTTTCTATTTTAATTCTATGTGGCTTTGTTCTCATCATCGGCAATGAACCCATGGGAGTGGCGTTCTCTCACTTCGGCCTGCCGATGATGCTGCTTGACTATGATACATGGAATAACGATCTGGTTTATCTGGGCATGACTCCCGATCGTCGAGACCTGCTCTATCTCTCTATATTGGCATGTGTTGCGGCGCTGGCTTTTTATCGCTTCAGCAAGTTGATACTGCCGATGGTGATCATCTCTTTTCTCGGTTTCGGTTTATATATAGTTCAGTACAATATGTACACCGCCCAGGCACTGCCTATGGTGTTTGGTGCCGGGCTGGCTTTCAGTCTGGTTGTCGGCATACTGGTCAACTGGTTTGTCGCTCACTTCAAACTGCGAAGCAAACTGCCAGGAACATTGGTTTTTGGGGCGCTCAGCCTCGCTTCGGTCTTTGCCTGGTTATCTGTTGAAGTGGCGGGGGTAAGCCACGGCAACCGTTATTCTCTTTCGGAACAGGGCTATATAGGCTCTTCTCCCCGGGCGGATCTTTCTATCTTTGCCGACTATATCGAGGCTAATAGCAAGCCGGGGGATCAGGTATTGATAATCAACGATCAGGCAAGACCAGCTTACCCCACACTTTTACAACTGGGTCGTAGACCGGGATCGGGCTTTCTCACCACGCGCCTTTTGAAAGTGGCCAGAAAGCTTCGCTATTCTAAACCTCTAGAAGTCTGGCAGCCTTATGTAGTAGCCGAAGATCAGCTATATGACCGCCTCAAGAACGATATCAGGACAAAGAGACCGGTGCTCATTCTGGTCAATCAAGACAGCATGGGACCGGCCTTAGAAGAGAAGCTGGTATCAAAGGAACTGCTCGACAATTATGAACCGGTCGGTTTCTTAGACTGGCGGGATGACAACGCCGACCATCCGTCTTTCGAGTACATAGGCTATAGAACCGCTTTTCATGCCTTCAAGCTGAAGCGAGGCGAATGAGGCCTATACAATGAAAAAAGCTCTAGCTCTCTCTTTCGCGCTCTCTCTCATTTGTCAACCCGGTGCATTTGCCGCAGACAAATTCATGAACACTCTCGATAAAGAACTGGGGCGGTCTTTCAAGCTCTTGCAGAAAAAAGGAACCTATCCTCTTTATTATCTTGCCTATCGAGTATTCGAGGATGATTATGTCTCTTATAAAGGCAAGTTCGGCGCCCTGACCAAAGAATCGGATCCCAGTAAATTTCGCAACTTTCAGGTCGAATTGCGAGTAGGTGACTCTCATCTCGATAACTCTCATAAACTGCGGGGCTCGACCAATACCGTTACCCATGTCTGGTCCGATTCTCTGCCTATAGAAAACGATGACAAAGCGATAGCCAATGTGCTCTGGCGCTCTACTGATAAAGCCTTCAAAGCGGCCCAGAAGCAGCTGACCCTTGTGAAGGCGAGTCGGGCCTTGAAAGTAAAAGAGCAGGATCTATCCGGGGACTTCACCGAAGAGAAGCCCTGTCATTATCTGGGGGAGGTCAAAGAGTTCTCGCCGGCTTCTGGAAATTGGAAAGATCGCCTGAGAATGCTATCGGGACTTTTCAACAAATATGACAGGGTAAGAGACAGTGCCGTCAACTATTCTTCTGAACGGCAGATATCTTATATGGTATCGAGTGATGGTGCCGTCAAAAGAGAAGAGCTACGCTCTTATCTTATAAGTGTCTATGCCGAGGCTGTGGCCGACGACGGAATGATCCTCTGGTTCTATGATCGATTCGAATCGACCGACGCCGATGGCTTGCCCTCAGAGGCGGTACTGACCGAAAAGATAGAGACCATGGCGAAGAGGCTCACAGAACTGACCCGAGCGCCTCTGGCAGAACCCTTTGTCGGACCGGCGATTTTGTCGGGAAGAGCAGCCGGAGTCTTCTTCCATGAAATTCTCGGGCACCGCCTGGAGGGGCATCGGCAAAAAGACGAGGAGGAAGGCAGGACTTTCAAAGAGAAAGTCGGCACCAGAATAATGCCGGTGTTCATCTCGGTGGTGGACGATCCGTCATGCACCAGATTGAACGGCATAGAGCTTTCAGGAGCTTATAAATATGATGATGAGGGCATCGCCTCGAGGAAGACGGTGCTGGTAGATAATGGGGTGCTGAAAACCTTTTTGATGTCGCGCACCCCGGTGGAAGGAATCCCCCACTCGAACGGCCATGGAAGATGCGACTATGTGAACGCGCCCTGTGCAAGACAGGGTAATCTTATGGTGATTGCAGACGGTGAAAGAAGGGTCTCTCCGGATGAGCTAAAAGAGATGTTGCGCCAGGAAGCCAAAAGGCAGGGCAAGCCTTATGGCCTGTATTTCGACGAGATGGCAGGCGGCTCCACTTTTACCCAGGCCGATCAGCCGCAACTCTACAAGCTTTATCCTCTCGTAGTAACTCGGGTCTATGCCGATGGCAGACCTGACGAGCTTATCCGCGGTGTCGACATTGTCGGAACCCCTCTTGCTTCGCTGGAGAATATCCTCGGCGCAGCCGACGATCTGGGCGTCTTCAACGGAGTCTGTGGGGCCGAATCCGGCTCTGTACCTGTCTCTGCGTCCTCGCCCAGTCTGCTTATCCATACCATAGAGGTTCAGCGTAAGCCCAAGTCTGACGACAAGCCGGCTCTTTTGCCACCACCTGTGAGGAGGCAGCCATGAAGGTAAAAGTAAAAAGCCTTCTAACTTTTCTAGTGCTTTCAGTAAGTCTTTCGGTCGGTCAGCCTCTGGTCTGCCAACCCGAGGATGCGACCATGGCGGCCATGGATGATGAACTCTCGCGCACCATGAAAGAGTTGCAGCTTCCCGGTCATGCCCGGCCTTATTTCTGTCAGTTCAATATTTATGAAAACGATGATTTTTCTGTGGAGGCGACGCTTGGAGCTGTTACCTCCAAAACCTCGGCGCGACAGCGGACTTTTGACCCTATCATAAGAGTCGGCAGCTATCGTTTCGATAATTCCAACTTTACCAAGCCGGTCAATTACTATTCGAATAATGGTGGCGAGACCGGTTACGAGCAGCTTTCTTTAATCAGTGAAGCTCCTTTAGATCACGACTATAACGCGATTCGAAAAACCTTCTGGCTTAACGCAGATTACAACTATAAAAAAGAGGTGGAGAATCTCGAACAGAAGCGGGCCTATATTCTGGAGCGAGCCAAAGAGGACGATCTGCCTGATTTCTCCAGGGTGAAGCCGGTGAAGCTGGTGAAGCCTACCGAGAGTCTTGCCATAGACAAAGAGGCCTGGACTGAAAAAATCAAAAGGCTATCCAGTATCTTCAGATCTTATCCGGGCATCCGCAACTCCTGGGTGCGTTATGACGAGCGGATCATCAATACCTGGCTGACAACTTCGGAAGGGACCAGAATAAGAAACGCTGAGCGGGCAGTGCGCATACTCTCTTATGCCAATGCCCAGGCTGAAGACGGCTCGGTTTTGACCGACGGCAGAGTTTTTCTAGCCCATGATAGAGCCGAACTGCCTTCAGAAGAGACTATGAACAAAGAGCTTATTAGATTGGCCGGGAGCTTGATAGAGCGTTCCGGGGCAGCCAAGACCGATTATTATGAAGGACCGGTGCTCTTCGAGGGTCAGGCTGCCGCCCAGCTGTTCGCTAGAGTGCTTGCGCCCTATCTCATCGCTTATCGCAAGCCCCTGGGCGCCGACTATCAGTCCATCAACTATGATCGACTGGCCAAGCGGCTGGGGCGGCGGGTGATGCCGTTATTTCTCTCTGTCAAAGATGACCCCTTGTCGCGCACTTATAAAAACACGCCTTTATTCGGAGGCTTCGAGGTAGACGATGAAGGGGTTCTGCCGGAGAAGCTTCTTCTAATTGATAAAGGTTATCTGAGAACCCTTTGCAGTGGACGTACTCCCAGTAAGTATTCAAAAGTCTCTAACGGTCATGGTTCTCTGCAGGGCGGGGTCTCGGCCAAGCATTCGGTACTATATGTAGAGGCGGAGAAAACCCAGTCTAAAGAACAGTTACTGGCTCGTCTCAAGAAGCTGGGCAAGGCGGCCAGGCTGGACAGTGTTCTTGTTGTACGTCGACTGGCTAACAGTGTCCGGGACGGCAGTCTATTCGAGAGTGTAGACTCTCAGATTTCGGAGTTGACCTCCGAAGAAGGACAGCTGACCGACCCCCTCGATTTTTATAAAATCGATCTGAAAACCGGTAAGCGGACAAGATTGAGAGACGGCAAATTCGGACCGGTGACCATGCGTATTCTCAAAGATATAGTCGCCGCCGGAGACGATGCCTGCGCCTATCCGGTGGAGGATCTGTCCAACAACTATTATCATCTGATATCACCCTCGGTTCTGATCTCTGAAGTCGAGATAGAAAAGCGGGAGAATGTCTCTAAACCGCCGGCGATACCAGGTCCTATGACCTTTTAAGTTAGAGCACGTCCTCTTTAGAGAACAGATGGGGGACAAGCTCTGCAAAACACAGTCCTACAACTTTCTCTTTTGACTCTCTTTTCTCGAGCCCGACCACCCAAAAAGCAGTGCCGAATTCTGAGAGAAACTGTCGGCAATTGCAGCACGGCCAGGGGTCTTTGCCCCGGGGTGCAAAGACGGCAAGAAGCTTTAAAACCTGGTTCTGATCTATACCGCCTGCTTCGGCTCTAACAAGCAGCCCATCGGCTATAGCCTGACTGACCGCGTTCTCTTCTGCGTGAATGGTCTGGGAGAAGGCGGCATTCTCAACATTGCAGCCGCTATAGATGCGATTGTCAAAGGTGAGCACTGCCGCTCCTACCCGGTAGTTCGAATAGGGGCAATAGGCATTCTCTGAAGCGGCTTTTGCTCTTTCGATTAAATCGAGTATTTGTTTGTCTTCGAGATCCATGGTTATAACGGTGCCACGGCTTTGCGATCTGATTTTTTATCGATGGACATGGCTTTTAGTTTGGTCGCTTGCGCTTCTCGCTTTAGACCCATGTCTCTTTGAACTAAATAAAGATTCCAGAGCGTATTGCCTTCGAAGAAAGAGTTCTCTCCTTTGGTCTTACGCCATAGCTCAAGAGCCTTTTCTAATTTCTCGGCCGACTGTTTCATCAAGGCGATTCGGTCGCTTTTCTTTTCATGGCCGCAGGCTTCCATATAGAGCACGAGCCCGAGGTTGTTATAGTCTCTTGCCAGTTTCTCTTCGTATTCCGGATGTTTGGCGACCATGGCCTGGTCATAGCCGAGGACCGCCTCATAGGCTATTTTAGAGGCGTTCCAATTGGTGATGTCGCGATAGATGCCGGCCAATCGCAACTGAGATTGAGCCCACTTTTCGTCATAGTTTGAAAGGTCGAGCTTATCGTTGCGTTTCTTCGCCACGTCTTGAATCAATTTTATGGCGTTTGGGAAATCTCGCTTTTCCCAGTAGAGCATCGCCAGTTTCTCTTCTTTATCCAGGAGATCTTCCGGGTCCGTACTGGGGTTATCTTTCATGGCCACATAGTTTTGCTCGACTATATAGACCTCTCTATCGAGGTTCTTGTAATAGTCATTCATATCCTGCTCTTCGACTATTGCCCGCCTTAGAGGAATGGTGGCGACGATAATCCACACATATAAAATTCCGACTACGGCCAGTATCGCTAATCTAGGACCCATAACTCACCACCTATGCCTCGGAACCGACAGGAGAGCAGGCTTCATGCGAGCATTTACCTCCTAAGAGGGAATATCTATTGGCTGCCACAGTTTTGTAGATCGCTTCCCCCAGATGAGAAATTCCTGGGATATGCAGCACCGGCCACAGTATCATAATAAGCGGCAGTCTACCTGCCATCCAGCGGAAGGCCTGGAAGCCGCCAAGCACGGCACCACCTTTGGTAGTCAACAGAATCTCTTGCTCCAGTCTGTCTTTGTCGACACTATCAGGCAGTGCTTCGGCGCTGCGAAAGTCAACTAGATCTAGAATCGAAAAGATATCGAGATGATGAAGTAGACCTACCGCTCGTACACAGACTATGCAATCACCATCGAAATAAAGTTTTGCGGGGCTGAAGATATGCTTATGAACGAAGGCTTTGACCCGGTCCCAGAACCAGGTCAGGTCTTCTGGATAGATAAAGAGTATATAGGTGAACATAAACAGCCACTCGAACATGGGCAGATTCATGGTCCATTCGATGCCCAGATGCAGTGCCAGTCCGGTGAGCAATACCCAGTACCGAGCCGGTCTCCACCAGATAAGCGTGAAGAGAAGCAATTCGACCAGAAGGGTTCCCCAGGTGAAGATTTTGCAGGACCAGATATTGTCGAGCAGGAAGGGCACTTGAAAGCGTGTCACATCATCATATCTGGCGGCAAAATAGACCGCCATGCCATTGTTCCATTCAGGACCGGCAATTTTGCAAAACCAAGTATGGCCGTAAGCTATGGCTATCTGAATCTGGATCATACGCATGGCCCATGGTGCCGAAAGCGGTGCCAGAAAACCGACCACTCGCCAGTCTTCTCGCATCGCTTTGAGCAAGCGGTCTATAGAAAGAGCGTCTCCGCTATTGGCAAAAGCCATGAAGAAAAGACATAGCCTCAGATAATTGTCGCCCGAGTTCATGTTCAGCAAGAAGTGACTGTGCAGGGAGGTCACTCCGATAAAAGTGAGCACCGCCGTAACCCGGGTGAAGAGCCCGATGGTCATCATCGAGGCGCAGATTGTCGTGAAGATGAAGAAGTACCATCTCCAGGTAGCACCCGGGGGTAAAAGCAGCATCGCATCGAAATAAGGATGCAGTCGCCAGTATTTGCCGATGGTATCCTCAATAGGAATAATAGCGGCGTCGCCATAGTAGAGATTCCAGTCTGCCAGAAGATGCACCAGCAGCAACTGAAGGGTGACCACGCCTACAAAGATTCGAAAGATGGCTATCGGAACCGGACTGAAAGGAGCAAAAAAGAACTGTTGCCAGGCTGTCGAGAGTTTATTCAGGTCGTTTTTCAGGCTCATGTTTATCTATTCTCCCCTGAGACCCTGACCATGAAAGGGCTCTGAATAGAGCTCTTTGCCCCTGACCTGATAGACAAAGGTGATTTTTTTGTCGGTGTGTTGAAGCGGTTTTGACCGCGGCTGCACACCATGTTCAATCGGATCCGGAGTCTCGACCACGTTGAAGACATAGGAAATCTGAACCGGTGGGTTCTCCTTTGTGAAGCTGGACCGGGCAAGATGACGGGCAAAGACAGGCAGAAACTGCGAGTAGCCCTCCCAGGGCATGTCGTCTCCGAACATCTTTCGAAGCTTCTCTCTGCGGAAGCGTTCAACTACGGACATCTGGTCCATACGGGGATATTCATAGATGCGGGTGCTGCCGTCGGCAAAGGTGATAATCGCGGTTTCGTGATAGCTGATATGCCGTACATGGGGAGAAAATAGACTCCAGTTCTGATACCAGCCCAATGCCGCCATAAAGGGCCAGGTGTGTTCGATAATACCTCTACGCCAGTCATTGTCTAGTTCAATTAACTGACATCCGACACAGAACAGATAGAAGGCGATGAAAAAGTTCAGGAAACCTTTCCAGATAGATGGCTGCGTCGACCTGACCGCTGAATGATTCAACGCTTCTTCGACCGATAAATAGGCTGGGCTGGATTCTCTCTCAGACAATTACGTGCCTCTAAGCAAAGTGACTCTGGTGCTCACCCGGCTGTCTAATCTTTTTGTTCCACGACCCTATTTAAAGTTTAGCACTGTGAGATATTATCGAAAAGAGAGCTTTTAATGGAAATCTGCTCTGTTATTGCAATCAAGCGGTCAAGGGCGGACCGGGGAGGACGTATCTGAATCCCAGACAGATAATTATAAGTCTGATTGTGGTGGGCTACTTCGCCATCGCCTCCATTCAGGTGCTTCCGGAAGGTCCTTTGAAAGAGCGAATGCTCAACCCTATAGAGCCTTTGATCTCGGCCTTCGGTCTGCGTCAACGCTGGAATCTCTTCGCTCCTGATCTAATTAGAGTAAACCAGTATTCGACCTGTTTAATCACTTTCAAAGACGGTTCGACCATGTTGTATGAATGGCCTCGTCTGGAGAAGAAGCCGGTGACAGAGCGCTTTTCCGACCAGAAAGTTCGCCGTTTCGTCACCGAGTTTCTGGCCAGACCGCGCAACAAAGACTACTGGCCTGGTATCGCCCGGTTTTTTGTGGCGGCCAGAGAGAACCCGGGTCAGAAAGTCGAAAAATTCGAGCTGATATTTAATTTTGCTCCGGTGCCTGGTTTCAAAAACTATACTACTAGAGAAGCTCTTACCGACGCCTATAGCAGAGACACGGTCTTTGTCTATGATGTCCGGGACGGTCAGTGATATGACCAGTGCAAAGGGCATTACAGAATACTGGAGAACCTTCTGGTTCGAGCCGGTTTCGGCTTATCCTCTGGCTGTCTTCCGTATCGCTTTTGGCCTGGTTATGCTGGCCAATTTGCTCGGTCAGTATCTGCCGCACTATCTCTTATTTTATGGTGATGGTGCCATGGTGTCGGCCGATGCTATCTATGCTCATCGCTGGCTGAATCTACCAGTTTTCGATCTGCTTTTCTTTTTGCCTGGCGATCCAGGAGTTCAACTAGGCTTTCTCTATGCCACCATCTTTTTAAATCTTCTGTTTATTTTCGGTCTGGCAACCAGAATTACCACACCACTGCTTTTTTTCTTTTTGCTCAGTCTCCATAATCATTGCCCTATCATTCTCCATGCCGGCGACAACTATTCGAGACTGGTTCTTCTCTTTCTCTCCTTATCCGGATCATCATCGGGGCGAGTGCTCTCTGTCGATAGAATGCTCTCTAAAGATCCAGAGGCTTCGACTTTGATAGAGCCTGTGGCCATGCGGATGATACAGATCCAGTTTTGCTTTATCTATCTGATCAACTGGCTCTATAAAATTTGCGGCGCTATCTGGCTGGAAGGATCGGCGGTTTATTATGCCACCAGGTTGACCCAGTACTGGCGCTTCGACTATCCGGCATTTTTAGACAATGCCCTTGCTTCCAGGCTTTTGACCTGGTCTACTCTGGTGGTCGAGGCAGCTCTTGTAGTTCTTTTATGGATCCCCAGAGCCAGATATTTGATCATTGTCATCGGTGTCGCCTTTCATCTGTTTTTGGATCTGACTTTCAATCTGGGAGTCTTCGAATGGTTTTTCATAGTCACTTTCTTGCTTTTCGTGGACGGCAGTTTTTACGAAAAGCTTTTTCAAACAAAAGCTAGATGGTAGATCAAAAATATACTGTGGAAGAAGCGCTTGGTCACGGGGTTAGCAAGGCTGCTCCCGGAAAGACCCGCAGGGTTTTACTCTCTTCTTTTGTCGTCAGCTTTTTTGTCCTTGCCAATTTGATCTCGTTCTCCCATTATCCTCAGTATAAAGAAGCGCTTCTGCAGCGCTTCGAGCCCTATTCCGCCGCTTTAGGAATCGGCCAAAATTGGACCATGTTTGCACCGGATACAAGGAAGCTCAACTTTCATTCGACCGCATTATTAGAATTCGAAGACGGCTCTTTGAGGCTGCTCGAGTTTCCTCGTTTCGATTTGATGGATTCGGCAAGCAAGTTCAAGCACGCCAAGCTCAGAAAGCTCTTCAATGACTATATGGTCAATCAGATAGGCGAAAAATACCGTCCGTCCATCGCCCGTTTTTATCTTATGTCTGTCTATGATCGAAAGAACCCGCCCCGGAAGCTGACCATAGACTTTCATTTTCGTGAAACAAAAGATCCTACCAAAGATGGTGTCATAGACAGAAGAGCTTCATATAGACAGCATCTTAAGAAGTCGACGATTTTTATCTATAGAGTTCGCGAGAAAGACCGAAAGCTCTTCTACTGAGGGCATAAACCCAACCTATAAAAAAAGGTCTCCCCGGCATAGCAAGCCGGGGAGCCATTTTTGTTTTCGGTTTTGTTTTCGGTTGTCTCTGGTCTTGGGACCTTAGCCTTCCGGCGATGCAGGACCGCCAGGACCGGCAGGACCACCAGGACCGCTGGGACCACCAGGACCACTGGGACCGAGAGGACCACTGGGACCGAGAGGACCGCTGGGACCGAGAGGACCACCAGGACCACCGGGGCCGCTGGGACCTCCGGGACCGCTGGGACCACCAGGACCGGCAGGACCGCCAGGACCGCTGGGACCACCAGGACCACCAGGACCGCTGGGACCACCAGGACCGCTGGGACCACCAGGACCGCTGGGACCACCAGGACCACTGGGACCACGAGGACCGCCAGGACCGCTGGGACCACCAGGACCGCTGGGACCGCCAGGACCGCTGGGACCACCAGGACCACTGGGACCGCCAGGACCGCTGGGACCGCCAGGACCGCTGGGACCACCAGGACCGCTGGGACCGGCAGGACCACCAGGACCGCTGGGACCACCAGGACCGGCAGGACCGCCAGGACCGCTGGGACCACCAGGACCGCTGGGACCACCAGGACCGCTGGGACCGCGAGGACCACCAGGACCGCTGGGACCACCAGGACCGCTGGGACCGCCAGGACCGGCAGGACCACCAGGACCGCTGGGACCGCCAGGACCGCTGGGACCACCAGGACCGCTGGGACCACTGGGACCACCAGGACCACGGGGACCACCAGGACCGGCAGGACCGCCAGGACCGCTGGGACCACCAGGACCGGCAGGACCACTGGGACCGCCAGGACCACTGGGACCACCAGGACCACGGGGACCACCAGGACCGCTGGGACCACCAGGACCGGCAGGACCGTTGGGACCTACAGGACCACGGGGACCACCGGGACCACGGGGACCACCAGGACCTCTGGGACCGCCAGGACCGCTGGGACCACCAGGACCGCTAGGACCACCAGGACCGGCAGGACCGCCAGGACCGCTGGGACCACCAGGACCGGCAGGACCACCAGGACCGGCAGGACCACCAGGGCCACCAGGACCGCTGGGACCACCAGGACCGCTGGGACCGCCAGGACCGGCAGGACCACCAGGACCGGAAGGACCACCAGGACCGGCAGGACCGCCAGGACCGCTTGGACCACCAGGACCGCTTGGACCGCCAGGACCACCAGGACCGGCAGGACCACCAGGACCGGCAGGACCGCCGGGACCGCTGGGACCACCAGGACCGGCAGGACCAGCAGGACCGCCAGGACCGGCAGGACCACCGGGACCACCGGGACCGCCAGGACCGGCAGGACCGCCAGGACCGGCAGGACCACCAGGACCACCGGGACCACCAGGACCGCCGGGACCACGAGGACCGCCGGGACCGCCGGGACCACCGGGACCGCCGGGACCACCGGGACCGCCAGGACCGCCGGGACCACCGGGACCTTGAGGACCACCAGGACCGAGAGGACCACCAGGACCTTGAGGACCACCGGGACCGTTAGGACCACCGGGACCGAGAGGACCACCAGGACCGAGAGGACCGCCAGCACCGATGGTGCCGACAGGACCGCTGGGACCGGCAGGACCGCTTGGTCCGGCTGGAGATCCGGTACCGGATGAGCCGCTGGTGCCGGGTGAACCGGTGCCACCAGTGACGTTACCGATAATCGGGTCGCCTGCGACGTTGGCAACGACCACAGGACCGAGGGTATTCGTTATAGGAAACGTATACAAACTCTGGAACTGCATTTCGTTGCCGTTATTACCCTGGAAATGAGCACCGAAGAAGAAAATCGGTGCCGGAATCCGGGCTCTCAACGTTGTCCTGACCATCACGAAGGGACCGGGGGAGCCGCTGCCCAAAGGCGTTGGTAAGGGTACTCCTCCACCTCCATTCGAGCCTGTACTACCGGAAGTGGTCGTCGTAGCGGCGCCCACCATCGGCAGAACCGGGTCATGGTCGATGTAGTCTTCGAAAACAACCAGTTGCGATGTAAACTGCGTTATCACCCATCCAGGTGCATTGGTCTGGTGGTGCAATAGCGCTGCTTCCATCGCGTTCTTTGCATCTTGGGGGGTCGACATCATACCGGCAGCCCGAGCACAGTCTCGAGCCGCCCTGTCGCACATGTCAGCCGCAAATATCAGAATACAAATATTGAAACTAAGAGCCGTAATGACAATCAAGATTGCCACTACAGCTGCCAGTTCGATTGCGGTTATACCCCTCAGCCGCGAAGCAAGCCCATATCTGTGCCTCCGTCGCGTGCTCGGAGATTGTTTATTCACCGATTCTCCTCCAAAAAAGAGAAATTGCCTACAGTACAACTGTAGGCAATTTACGTGAAGTGTACGTGAAAAATCGTACAGATTCAGTCCGTTTTTTCGATTATCGCTGGGATTGAGTCAGTCGGCGAGCAATGGCCGAGAAGGCTTGTTTCACAGCGGTAACGTCGTTGCACTCGAAGTAGCGTCCACCGTTCTTGGCTCTGCCGGACAGACCGCCGGAGCCGTTGCCCAGGAAGGTATCCTGGTCGGTAGACAGGGTCGAGTTACCGAGCATGTTCAGACCGATACAGAACATGGCGATCCCGTCAGAGGCACAGGAGTCGGCTACGGTTGCCGATTGGGTTGCCTCGGTGCTTCCTACACCGCCCGATGGAATACCGTCGGTGAAGAAGACGATCGCATGTTTCGAACCGGCTCTCGATAGCCCATCATAGGCACCGGCCTGGAATTCCAGTCGGGCGGTCTGAAGTGCCTCGAAGCACATGGTTCCCGATAGAGGCCTGCCGTTATAGAGACCGTCACCTCTCCAGGGGTTGGACCAGGGATATTCTCCTGTGGTTCTACCCTTGGTGACAAGGTTCAGAGATTCGGTCTGGTTATAGCTGGTCCTCAACTGGGCCCTCGGTATTCGGAAACCTGATTGACCTCCACCCTGAGAAAGATTGTTCTCATGGGGGCGGTCTTCATTACCGGCGTTCGGTGATTCGTTTCGGAATCTACCGTCGAATACCTTGGTGTTGGTCACTCCGATGACGTTTTTATAGTTGATATCGAGATAAAAACTATTCTTACCGGAGTAAGCCGACGTGCCCTGGGCTCCGCCCCAGACCCCTGTATGGGGTGTGCCCATGGAGTTCGGGTTGGGAGGACCCGGGAAGGGGTCACTATCGGAGAAGCCGACAAAGCCGAAGCGGCAATCTGCCAGGGCGCTCAGCTTCTGGAAGAAGCCTTGATCCGCTCCGTCAAGAGCAGAAGCAATCGGCTGAGAGTACCACATGGCAAGACGCTGATAGGCTTTCTGATAGCCTCTTCTAGTCCCCATCTGGGAGTTCGGACCGAAATAGGCGTTGACTCCGCCGGCTTTCAGATAATAGCCCCGGTGCAGACCGGTGCCTCTCCAAGTGTCGTTCCAGCTGACATTACCGTCACGATACTGGGTAGTCTCTCGGTTGCCACGAGAAGCTTCAACCAGAGCGGCCAGGTTGTTGAAGTTATAGTTCCGTCCCCGAATGGTCGGATCGGGTTCGCTTCCCGGGAAGGTGAAGTTGACCGCCGAGAACACATCCGGACCGAAAAGAGGCTGAACCGGTTGGTTCGAACCAGAAGGTATGGTCGGGGTGCCGATGTTGACCACCATATCTGTATAGATATTGGCTGCATCCGGGGTGGTCGTGGTTCCGGAACGGCCGCTATGGCTGGGATAACGATCGGCGCTGGTCTCAGAGAATGAGTACGCGTCGTTCAAGCCGGTTATAGGCTTCCATACCGACCCCTGTCGCTTGAACGCAGGACAGTTGCCCGGGGGAGTACTGTAGTCATTGTTGCTGAACGAAGCCCTTAAGAAAGGCTTGAACACAATGATCTGGTCTCCGGTGAGCAATGTACCGAGCTCGGAGTTAGCGAGGTTCTGGGGTGGCAGCGCGTTCAAGGATGTCCCCTGGAGGAAGTTGACCGTATCCAGTTCGACATAATCTAATATCGACTGGTTCGTAGTCGGGTGCGGTACCTCGTTGTACTGTACACAACCTTTTGTATTGCCAGCGATCAAACCAGGAATCGGATTGATTCCGGTGGCGCTTTCCAGGTTGTTCTTATGTACCGACCATCCCCGTGTATCGGGGTCACCGCCGCTCCAACCTCCCGATGGTGGGTTTGGGTTCCACCAGCGTTTGATCAGGGTGACTTTGGTGAGGTCATCCATAGAACCTGAGTAGTCAAATACAAGAATGGCGTCTACCTGAGGTAGACCACCAATCGAGCTGGCTAGAATGCCGACATTACCGACTCCATAGAAGGAGATGAATATCGGATGATAGCCATAGCCTGCAAAGACGGCTATGGCTCGACCGTTAGCATTGTTGGGCGGGGTCGGATCGACCACCGTATAACTCTGCTTCGGGTCTACTAAGCCGATGACCACCTTGGATTGACCGTCGGTGGTGGTGCTGAGTGATGCAAGGTCGGTCACCAGGGAGCTATTGCCCTGAATGAATCTCCCCAGCACGTTCCCCATATTGAACATGTTATATGCGTAGGCGGCGGCGTTCTGCTGAGCGTTGGCCAATTTTGTATAGCCCGGGTCATTACTGACGTCGTAGCTGGTCAACATAGCAGTACCGGCCAGGGCTGAAGCGTCACATGTCGCTGTCAATTCCCTTTGAGCCATCTGGACTCTGCTTGCGTCGAAGGCAAATAAACCTGCCATCAAAACAAAAAACATGAGCGCGATGACTAGACCAGTTATTGCCGCACCTTTCTGATCACGAATCTTTTTAGAGTGCAACATAGCCCGTAGTTTCTCCTATTCCTACCACCGGTATGAAAACTTCACCGGTTAAGGTCGTCTTTATTCCTCCAAGTGTTAAATCGCAAGTGAACTCGAAACTTTATAAAACTAATATTTGAGACCGGGTGGGTTCTCGAACTGAGCCTGGGATGCCACCACCAGGTCCATCGGTTTACTCAGACCGGGAATGTCGAACCAGGGAACGGCAATGAGCGGCGATGCTGAGCCATTGATGGTGATTCTGAGCTGCATTGTATAGATGTCCGGATCCGGAGCCGGGTCACTGCCGCTGAGAGGAGATGGACCGGTCTTGATGAAAGTGGTCAGAGCCGAGGCAGGGTCAATGGGCTCCATGATGATGTCCACCCTTGGGTTAGTGGGGGTCTCGGTCCAGAATATGCCGGGGAACATCGATTTGATTTGAGCAGCCCGGGCGCGGGCAGTTAAGTAGGCACCAGGGTAAGGCGTGCCCGAAGGCGCAGGTACATAAATGAGTCGGTTGAAGCAGGGCGATTTCGCTCCCATCTGGGCTCCGGCGTTGGCCGCAAACCATAGAAAGAAAGCGTTTATGGTGACGGTTGCGAGATTGAGAATAGGAAAGAATAAGAACATGAATAGTAAGTACATTGTGGCCACATATTCAGCGGCCATGGCGCCCTTTCGGCGTCTGCTTCTTCTGAAGAATCTATTTCTGATCATTTTTCTAAGTCTTCCTTCGTCCCACCGAGGCTGCAGTTTCCTACATATCTGACCAAGCCGAAGGGCTGTTTCCCGACGGCACAGGTTGTCAACTTAACTTTTCTATAATCTTATCACGGCGTTTTTTTTACTGTCAATTTGGCAAAAGCCTAGAAAGCCTTGCCTTTGTGGCGCTTGGCAATTTAACCACCTGGATGATTGGTGACCCTGCCCTTCGAAGATGTAATCCTTCTTAATATTTCCTCGTTCTTGCGTTGCTCTTGCAGGTTGCTCTGTCTTTGAGCCTGCCTGGTCGCTTCGTCTAGTGGTTCGGTAGAATCTGAGTCGCTACTGGGTATCGGCATCTGAGCAGTGGTGCCGGCTCCGCTGGCCAACATATGGGAGCGCACACCGGCGTAGAGTTTTTTGAAATAGTCGTAGGAATTATTGTCTTTGGAGCCTTTCATGCCCTCTTCGGCAATTCCCAGGGCTTCGTTGTAGTTGCCGGATTTGACATTGGCTCTGATCAGACCGCTTCTGGCATAGCTACTGGTGGGCGCTACTTTCAAAGCCTGTTCATAGCAGTTTTGAGCCTGGGAGACACCGCCGGCTGCCAGATAGGCCTCTCCGAAGGTGCACCATTCGAAATAGGTAGGTTTGATCTGTTTGACGATCAAATTCATCTGTTTTATAGAGTTGAGCGGTTGACCGTCTCTGACCAGGGCAAAAGCTAGATAGCGCCGGGCTGTGATACTGTCGCCATCAAGCTTTACGGCTTCGGTCAGGGTTTTGACCGCTCCGGAGTATTTGCCTTCTTTCATCTGGTTATAGCCCTTTTCCAGAAGCGGAGCCAACTCGGCGCTAATGGCCTTGGGCTCGGCTTTCGCCTCAAGAGGTGCTATCAAACCGGTGATGCCGAGACTCAAGAAAAGAGCTATCGATAAGGACCTGGAAATTTCTCTGGCTGACATCTTCTTAATTCACTCCGCAATTGCCACAAGATTCTCATTTCATCAGCCGAATCCTATCAAAAAATCCGACCTCATCATATATATAACCCGCGGGGATGGATAACCTAACACAATCCTGGTAAATATGATCTTGGCAGTGTGATCGGGTCGGCCTTCATATGCGGATTTTCTACAATGGATGAAACCAGGTTGAATAAAGAAAAGAGTCAATTCGAAGTCAAGCTTCTGATAATAAGGGGAGTCTTCTCTCTAATTTTGGTCTGGATGCTGGCTCAGATTTATGTACTCTCCTCCGCCGGTGGTGACACCAGAACCATGCTGGATCTGCTCAATAGCGAAAGCCAGGCCGCCACTGAATTGCAGGAGCGGCTGAAGATGCTGGAAGAGGTCGGTGATACTAATGACCTCTACCAGGCCCGGGAGCAGTGGATGCTCACTCTTTTGAAAAACGGACTGGAAGATTCGGCGGTGGTGCAAGCGGATAAACAAGTCGAAGCGCTTAAACAGGAACGATCATCATCGCTGGAGCCTGATCGAAAAATCGCCCTTTATGAAACTGCTGCCACTGTCTATAGAGGTGCTCAACGTTTTGATCGGCTTGATTCCTTATATAAGGATATCGAATCCCAGTTGAAGGAGGGGGATAAAACAGGCTTGAGAGCTCTGATCGAGAATAATCGTGCCGTATCGAGATTCTGTTCCGGATTGAGTGTGGAAGTTCTCTCGGTGGACGATCTGGATAAACGCATCAAGACCTTCGAAGAGGCAAAAGCTATTTTGGACCCGGCCATAAAAGAGAAGTCCGACTTCGAGCCGATTTTGCTTCAGAATAAAAATGAGTTCGATGATGAGATCGCTTTTGCTAAGTTGCGCAGGGCTTCTTATAACCGCAGCAAGCTTTGATTCTTTTAAAGGCGCATTCAAGATCGCCTGGAAAAACAAAGAGCACCATCGATGCTATCATCAGCCATTCGAACTGGGGGATGTTCATGCACCAGTCTATGGTGAGATGCATACAGATACCCAGGCCGAGGACATAGTAGCGAAGCTCCCGAAGCCATATCACTGAAAAAAGAGCTGCCTCTATAACCAGTGTCATCCAACTTATAGCCTGGCTGATGAAGAGATGCTCCGGCTCTGGAATAAGTGGAAATTTCATCAAGGCTTCGATTCTCGATGCTATGTATACTGCGGTTCCGTTCACCCATACCCAACCGGGGATTTTGGTGATGACCGCGTGAAAGTATACGCAACAGAACTGCAGTTGCAGGCAGCGCAAGCCCCAGGATGGTGTCAGTTCGGTGAATTCGAATCCGTATTTTTTTACTTTGCGACGATGATCCAGGGACCAGGCGGCTCCGGTGGGTGCAAAAACTATCCAGAATGACATTACCCGGACCAGGGTGTCTCCGCTGTTCAGAAGATAAGGATCGCGATGATAGAACGAAACGATGATAAGGTAAAGCAAAATAGATGCCATGCGAGAGCGATATCCAAGGGTTAGAGCCAGGGCGGCAAGAACATAGGCTGCATATATGGCAGTCAGCCACAGATCGTTATCGGGGAAAATTTTGAAAAGATTGAGACAGACATAGGGGTTGTTCAGGTCGACTGTCGGCGAGAGAGCAAGTGCCTTTGCACCGTACCAGTTGTATAGATCAGAATAGATTAGTAGGCTGTGTTGGAGCAGCAAAAGACCGAAAAGAATACGAAATGCCGCCACCGGATACGGTGAGGTGGGTGCGAACAGAAAGCGGTCCACAGCTTTGCTGATAGTCTTTATGCTCATTCCAGATCTTTCCTGTCTATCTGCTGCACGGTGAGAACCTTCATTTTCCAGCGAGGAGGATTTACCGGGTTATTGAATTCGTTATATGCGCTCTTGTGAGGTTTTGATTTGTCCTTTTTGGCTTTGTCCTCGTTTATATCTTCTAGATTGGCTAACTGGGACTTCATGAGTTTGGGATCCACACCATTTTCCATCGGTGGGATTTGCGATGTGTAGGAGAAAAGAGTCACCACCTTTGGTGGGTTGTTTTTCATTGTGTTGTGTTTGCGTGCGACCCAAAAAGCAATGTCTTTGTATAGAAAGGGATAAAATCCTGAGGTGACATTGTCGCTCAGAAACTTTCTGTAGCGCTCATGAAAGAGCTTCTGGACCTGA
Organism: Candidatus Obscuribacterales bacterium; assembly: GCA_020634035.1. GTDB lineage: Bacteria > Cyanobacteriota > Vampirovibrionia > Obscuribacterales > Obscuribacteraceae > RI-106. The sequence goes on from JACKCM010000002.1 coordinate 533,768, forward strand.
GGATATCTTTCCATGCGTGGCAGGGTAGTGACTTCGGTGGCACCGTTTTCGTAGGTGATTGTCGCCAGGACATGGTTGTTGTTCTGTCTGGGACTGGGCGCAAAGACATTGAAGCCCTGTTCTATGCCTATGAAAAAGGTGTATCGATAGAACGGCTCCATCAGTTTTTCAGCCAGCAGGCTCGGTCTCATGAAAATCAGGAGAATTAGATAGAAATGGAAAAAGACGAAGAACAGTATCACCGGCTTCCTGATTCTCAGCCACAGTTTCCGGGACATCAAAAAGTCGGTGAATTCGAGTTGATTGAAAGGTTGCAATACTGGTTACCTGAGAGTAATTACCAGGACTTCATCTCTTTCCTTTTTTACCCTTTTTTGAACTATCTTTCGAGTCCGCACTTTTATCTTTCTCAGGTTCTTTCGGAATCGGTATTTTATACAGTTCGAACATACGCTCTCGTACCTTTAACTCTGCGTCTTTCTTGCCTTCGGCTTTATAGACGTCGGCAAGACTGGAGTAGAGGAGCCTCATCCAGGATTCTGAGACTTCGGCTTTGGGCGCGTTACTGGATACCTGAATGGCTTTCTTGAAGTGCTTTTCGGCCTCTTCATATTTGAGCTGCCGGTTATAGCTCATGGCCAGATAAGAGTGGATGTTGACGAACCAGGGAGCAAGCGGGCGTTTCTCTAGAGGTTGATCATAAAAGATCTTCTGGGCTATCTCTCCGTATTTGATAGCATCTCGATCGTTGCCCTGGTCGAACAAAACGTTGTTGAGGCGCACCAGATATTTGCCCAGTTTTGTGGTTCCTACCGAGGATTTTCTTGCCACTTCGAGTTTGCTCAAGAGAAGTTTTTCGGCTGTTCCAGGTTTCTTCTCTTTTCTCAGCTCTTTAGCCTGGGCAAACTCCTCTTCGGGAAATTCGATGGTGAGATCCGGTTCTCCTTCCGTGAAGGTCTTTTCAAAGAGAACGGCTTGATCCACCTTTTCACCGGTGGTTTTTTTACAGCCGAAGCTGGTCATGGAGACCGAGACAGCAATGACCAGCCCGACAACGCGCAAGCCATTACAGAAATATCCCTGGATTCTCATTTAGCAAGGGTCCTCTTGATTTCCCGTTTTCTCTATATTAAAAATAGCTACCTGGTAACATCGGTCATATTAACCTATTAGGCCCGGGCTTGTCTTGTCCGGGGCGGCAGATTCGCCATTATTCGTCACTTCCGCTTTTCGAGTCGGAGAGCTTGCGATTGAGGTTGAAGAGCACACCTTTTATCAGTGCTGACTCTCTACGGGTCGGAGTCATGCGTTCAAAAGCGTCTCTAATCTCTGCCAGTACCTTGTCTCTGTTGAAAGACCTCGAAAATTCTATGTTGTCAATGAGAAGGTCGAACTGTTCGAAAAGGTCTCTGCGCTCGGCCGCACTGGGTAACTGCGGTGCTTTCCTTACCTCTGATGGCTGTTCCGGGTTGAGATTCGCCCTGGCAGCCAGAGCATAGACCACGGCACAGACGGCCTGGGCCACATTCATCGACGGAAACTCCAGACTGGTTTCGATTCGCACTTTTCTGTTCAGAAGAGCCATCTCGTCGTCTCTCAAGCCGTTGCGTTCATGCCCGAAGACTATGGCGACTTTGTTCTCTTTTGCAAAAGCGATGATTTCGTCGGTCATGGCGAAGAGGTTCTTGAGGGGGCGACTGCGTTTTCTTCCTGAGGAGGTAGCGATGGTCAGTCCGATGTCTTCCACCGCGTCTTCGAGGCTGTCGAACAGTTTTGCCTGTTTGAGAATATCGAAAGCCCCCACAGCCATCATTCTTGCTTCGGAGTCCTTATAGTTTTTGGGTGCTTCGACCAGTCGCAAATCCGTGAAACCGAAGTTTTTCATCACTCTACAGGTCGAACCTATATTGCCTAGAAACTCAGGTCTGACCAGAATTATCGAGAGGTTGTCGGTCCAGTTGTCTGCTTCTTTCATCTAAACTCAATTCACTATTGCTGCTGTCTCTTCTTTAATCAGTGGCGTTTCTAGCCTGGCGGCATCTAGAATGTAAGCTCTCTTTTTGCCTCCACCGCTAGTGTCTCTTACTCTCTCCAGAATCAAGTCAGTCTCGACTGGTTCGCTATCGCGTTCTAGATAGACGAGGACCTTTTTCAGAGATTGAAGAGATTGTAGAGATTGTCTGCCGACAATCCTCACATTGAGATGACCGAGTAATGATTTCACCGGAGGCAGATTGAGAAAACCGTCATTGCTTATGACCAGAAGCGGATAGCGCAGATAAAGACTCATCAAAAGGGTACTGAGAAAGCCCAGTGTGGAGAGGATAGTCACCGGACCAGCCTCTAAAGCAGCTAATTTTTCGGTGAGACCTCGTTTTCGACCGGTTCCGGTAAGCAATATTCTTGCAAGAGTACTCAAAATCAAAAAGCGCGGTCCTGGATCTATAAACGCTGTCAGAGAGAGGATGGCGAAAGAGACCATAGCCAGCGGTTTAAACACAAAGGGGGCGGCCATGACCAGAGCTGTTTCGGATAGCACCGCTGCCAGCAAGAAGCTCGCTATAAGGGCAAAGGCTACACAGGTGTTGAAAACGGTGCCGTCTTTGTGATTGATCAGTCTTCTTAAAGATGCAGTGGCAGCCATGCCGCATAAGATGCCTGCCAGAAGCAGTGCCGTCATCGTAAGGATTAACCACCGCGAAAGTGCCAGACCGAGAAGACAGGGTAAGAGAGCCAGAAGCAATTGCTCCTGTCTGGGAACCCGATTGCTCAGAGCACTGTATAGGGCACCACAGATAGCTCCGCCCTGCAGTACCAGTGCCGATAGAATCAGATCTCCATTCAGGCCTGATGACGCGGATAAAACAAAGCCCAGGGCAAAAGGGGTCCAGAGCAGAATCACTGATACCGCGAACAGTGCGCCGAATTGTAGAGGTGGTGAACTATTGTAATGACCATCGAGAAAAACAGGATGGATGTCGTCATCACCTCTGGGTCTTGTCGAGATCAGCGCCACAAGGCAAAGACCGTAAAGAATCAAAGAAGCTACCATCGGATAGTCGAAGGGCAGGCTATGGTCGTGGTTGGATATCAGAAGCAAGACAAAAGTTTTCGCCGACTCCAGAGCTGCAAGCACGAAAAAGGCTCCGGCAGTGGTATCTAGCTTCTCTCGAAAAAGATTGAGCACTGCCATCACCATCACGATGAATGAGTAGAAGATAGCTTCCACCAGATGCACACCGGTCTCTAAGAGAAAGAAAGGCTCCGGACTGGTCAGTGAATAACTCAAAAGGCCTATGGTGGCGATTTTAAAAACAGCGGTGGTGATAGCCACCAGGTGCGAGAACCACTGTCCTCGAATCATCGCCATCGTCATAATTACCAGACAGGAGAATACGGGGGCGAAGCCTCCTCCTAGAACGGCATCCGACAGCTGCGGAGCATTGAGCACCATATAGGGTGCGATGCGGCTGAGGATAAAAACGTCGGCTGTAAGAAATGGGAACAGAATCAGGACAAGGGATGCCAGCGTATTGCGATCGAAACCGCTTTTCGGAAAATCTGTCTGCACTGTTTGCAATAGATTTGGGCTGGTCATTTTGTGACGTCGACGTTAGTGTTAGTGAAAGACTAGATGATAAGTCGAGTAGAACTCATTAATTCAGACTTAATTTCATTTATTTTAAATAAGTCACCACTTCAGTCTAAATAACTAGAATATATCCTCATGCCTGTTTCCAGCTAAGGTTGACTTATGTCGAAGAGACATAGATTCGCGCACAATTTCATTTTGACTCTTCTGCTACTTCTTTGCGCGACCGCGGGCTATGGGGCTCCACCTGAGATCGATGCGGTTCAAAAGGTTGATGCTTCGGCAGAGAATTCTTCGAAAAAGAAGCAGAAGAGTAAGAAACAGCGTAAACAGCGTAAGAAGGTTGTTCGCGGTAACGCGCCCTGTCTTGCCTGGCTGCCTCAAAACACTGAAGCCCGGGCAGCTATCCTCTGTGTCCACGGCCTTGGCTTGCACAACGGTACCTGGGAGCCCTTTGGAAAAACCATGAGTCAGAGGGGCTATGCCGTGTATGCCATCGATGTACGTGGGTTCGGCTCCTGGATGGAAGCCAGGGGCAGGGAGCGAGTCGATTTTGCCAGCTGTCTGGAGGATGTACGTCGCACACTCAAAGTGATCAAGCGCGCTCACAAAGCACTGCCTGTGTTTATTCTGGGTGAGTCGATGGGAGGCGCCATCGCTCTTCGAACCACCGCTATGTATCCTGATCTGGTCGACGGTCTTATTTCTTCGGTGCCGGCAGGCGATAGATTCAACCAGACAAAAACCAGTATCAAAGTGGCATTTCACCTGATAAATGACCCGGACAAGCCATTCAATGTCGGTGAGGGAGTGATCAAGCAAGCGACCAAAGATCCAGAGTTAAGAGAAGCCTGGCTCAATGACCCTCTGGCGAAACTCGAACTGACTCCCCGGGAACTATTACAGTTTGATCGCTTCATGAAAGGAAACAGAAGGAGCGCTCGTAAGATAAAAGATAAACCTGTGCTCATGGTTCAGGGTTCCAATGACAAACTGGTGCGCCCTCGCGGTACCATGGAGCTTTTCGACCGCCTCGCCACTCCGGAGAAGAAATTTGTCTTGATAACCGATGCCGAGCACCTAATTTTCGAAGAGAGCCAGTTTAGTAAAGCAGACATCGATCTGGTCGACAAATGGATCTCTTCCCAGATCGGTGCTGACAGGGCAGACAACGCAGACAACGCAAACAACAAAGACTAAGGGTCGTAACCTATGATTTTCTTGAAATTCCGCAAGCAGCTAGTACTACTTTCATTAATGACCGCTCTGGGCCTGAATGGCCAGGGCGCCGCGGTATCAGCAAAAACTAGTCCGCCTGCGGCTCCGGCTTCGGCTACTTCGGCGGCCTCAGTCTCTAAGATAGAGTCGATGGTGAAAGCCTCGCAGTTCGATCAGGCTCTCAGCGCGCTGAAAGCTGACAAGGCGAAGCTTCAGCCGGCTGCCTATCACTATTACAGCGGTGTCTGTTATTCCCGGAAAAAAGAGTATCGAAATGCTCGTAAGCATTTGAGAATTGCTATAAGGCTCGGTCGGGGCTCCCGTTATTCTCAAGCCGCCAACCAGGAGATCATGAAGGTCCCTGCCGAATACATCAAGCCCAGGACAGGTTCTGCAACTCGGTTTCTGGCGTCTCTCTTCGGTTTTTCCAAAGACAGAGGTGTCGGCGGCAAGCCTCCTTCTCCGACGGTTATCGATTTTTATGCAAGCTGGTGCCAACCCTGTAAGAAGCTAGAGCAGGATATGGGCACAATCTCGCAACGCTACGGCGACAAAGTGAATTTTATGCGAGTGGATGTGGACGATCCCAAGAATCAGAAGATGGTGGATCAATATGAAATTAGTCCCATACCCACAGTTATTTTCTTGAATGCCGATGGTGAAGTTGTAGACTATTCGATCGGATATTCCGGGGAGAAGAGTATCTCGCGCGGTATTGAGAAGATTCTACCCGGAGCTTGATTCAGGGATAGGACTTTTTACAAGTGAATAATTCAAAGCTTTCGCTGCCTTTGTTTCTGCTTCCTCTGCTGTTGATTATGGCGATGGTCTCATTGCCCGCCCGGGCAGCCGATAAGTCTGCCGAACAGTCAGGGGTCTACAAAAGAAAGTGGGCGGTGGTCATAGGTCTTCATCGTTTCGAAGAGAGCCGACTGGGAAGCAATTTAAAGCTGGATCAATCAGCCACCGACCTGGCCCGTTTGCTTGTCGAGAAGGGCTCTTTCGAAAAGGACGCCGTCCTTGAACTTACTGATGCGGCCGCCTCCCGCGATGCCATTCTCCAGTCTCTGGGCGATAAATGGTTGGGTAAAGTTGCAGACAAGGACGACCTGGTTTTTATCTATTTAAGTACGCTCTGCTTCCCGGCCGAGAACGGTCAGGTATATCTTCTTGCCTATGATACGGATCTGGATAACTTTTTTTCTACCGCTATTTCGGTAGATGACCTGGTCAAGCGGGTTAAATCGAAGGTAGGGGCAAAGGATGTGGTGCTGGTGGCACAGACTCTGTTTACCGGGGCACCGCAAATGGTATCTGGTGCCAGAACCAGATTCGGAGTTTATAATGCAGGGGTTGAAGCGGCTTCTCTGGGTGATAATTTTGCCTTCATCGCATCAAGCAAGAAGAACCAACCTACCTGGGGCACCTATTTTTCGGACAGCCTGGAAAAAGCCTTGAAGGCGGCGGACCAGGGCAAAAATCTAGATGATATTTTTCGCTTTGCCCATGACGGAACTGTGCGCTCAACGGTTAAGGATTGTCGGGGTTGCAAGATTCAGACACCGGTTTATTATGGCTCGGCTCGAACCAGGAAGATTGCGCTACTGAGCCGGTCTCGGCTAAAAACAGAGAAGCCGGCTGCGGTAAGCTCTTTTGAGAACGTTGTGAATGTCTGTGGTCAGGCTCGCTCTAATCTGACCTATGGCAAGTCGATGCAGGCACTGAATCTTTTGTCTTCGATCAAGCCCTCTGCCAATCTACCTTTAGTCGATTATTTGCGGGGTACAGTCTATGCCCGACGTCAAGAATGGGACAAAGCAAGTGATTATTTCAAAGCGGCTGTGGTAGGTAATCCGGGCGATTCTATCTATTGCTCGCAACTGGCCAATGCACTTACCGAGGGCAATGGAGATGGCTCTGCCGACTTTCGCAAAGCCTATGATCTCGACCATCGCAATGTCGATGCCGTTTTTGGTATCGCCGAGACCTCAGCTTCCGACAAGAACGCCAGAGGAGCCACGCTTAAATTGTTGCTTAATTTGCTGGTTGACTATCCTCGCAGCGCCGAACTACATGACAGGTTGAGTTATGCCTATCGAGATCAGGGCAAACTCGATCTGGCTATTGAGCATGCCCATGAGGCGGTCTTGCTTGATCAGAATTCCTGGACCTCTTTCATGAATCTCGGCACACTGCTTCTGGCAAAAGGTGCCAACAATGAAGCCCAGGCAGCTTTTCGCCAGGTCCTCGACCTGCACCCGGATTCTGCCGACGGCTATTTCATGTTGGCAAGAGCGCTGGAGAAAACCGAAGATCCCGAAGGTGCCGCCCTGGCCCTGGAAAAATTTCTTCTAGTATCGGCAGAAGCCGATGATGACAAAAGAATCAGCCAGGCCAGACTTGATTTGGCCCGTTTGAAGTCGGCTATTTCTAAAGAGACTGAAGTCAAATAGTTAAGCTCCGACCTGGTAAACTGTTTGACTGTCTTATCTGGAAGTCGGGCGGAGATATAGCAATTGAAAAAGACGCAAGAGAAGCCGGAATGGCTCGAGGCACGCAATCTCAAGACCAGAGAGGACCTGTGGCTCAAGCTCGATAAGGATATTTTCGCCGGAAAGTGCTCTTTGACCGAGCACACCATAGACGGAGTCAGGGTTTTGCGCCTGGGAGTCTCTCCTGCTATAGATCGAGATCCCCCTCTTTCTTTTGCCGTCACAGAAACAGAAATGGATGGATTCGATCAGCCTGGCGAGTTTAAAGAGACTGACCTGCCTTTGAATCTTTTCTTCAAGCAGATAGCCGAGGACCATTTCAGAATCGGGTTCGATCTGCCGGAGAAGTCTCAGTGTTTTGCCCTGGGTGAGAGGCTCTCGGATGTCAATCTTCGAGGGCGTCGTCATACTCTGTTCAACTATTCTGATAATTTGCATATCCCTTCACTCGATACCATGTACGTGTCGATTCCTTTTCTTGTGGTGGCTGATCTGCACCGCAGTCAGTATCATGGCATTTTGCTCGATTCTCCAGCCTGGCAGAGCTGGAGTCTGGATGAAGAGTTGAATGATAGAGGCGTAGTCGATCTTCTCTCCCGTCGAGGCTGGACTATTTATATGATGGAGGCCGATTGTCTTCCTGATTTGATCGCGAGCTACACAGCCCTGACCGGACGATCTAAGATTCCACCCGATTGGGCTCTCGGGCACCATCAGTCGCGCTGGAGCTATCCTGATCAAGAGACTTTGCTTGCGGTGGGCAAGAAAATGCGAGAGTCTGAGATTCCCTGTGATTGTCTGGTTCTCGATATCGACTATATGGATGAATATCGGGTCTTCACCCATTCTAAGGAGCGCTTTCCCGACTTCAAGCAAGTGGTGGACGAATTGGATTCGCTAGGTCTGAAAACCACATGCATTCTTGATCCCGGTGTCAAAAAAGAGGAGAAGTTTTCTGTTTATGCCGACGGCAAAAAGCGCGACTTCTTTGTAAGACGGGGTGATCAACGTCCTTTCCTGGGAAAAGTCTGGCCTGGACCCAGTGTCTTTCCGGATTTCCTTCGCCATGACGTCAGGGTCTGGTGGTCTGCCCAGCATGGATTTTTCGTAGACAACAATATTGCCGGTGTCTGGAACGATATGAACGAGCCCTGTTTAATCGATTCACCCTGTCCGATGCCGCCTCAATCGAAAGAGTTGCCGCCTGAGGACAAGCAGATGTTCATGCAGGCTCTGCCCGAGGGCAAAGTCGGTCATTATGAAGTCCGCAATCTCTATGGATTTCAGATGGCTCGCGCCAGCTTCGAAGGATTGCTGGCATTGCGACCGGATGAAAGACCCTTTGTCCTGACTCGCTCCGGTTATGCCGGGGTACAGCGATATTCAGCTGTCTGGCTCGGGGACAATATGTCCTGGTGGGAGCATCTTGCCCTCAGTATCCCGATGTTGATCAATATGGGTCTCAGCGGAGTACCGTTTACCGGTGTCGATGTGGGTGGTTTCGGAGATAACTGTTCTGCCGAGCTTCTGACTCGCTGGTATGAACTGGGAATTTTCTATCCTTTCTTCCGCAACCATTCCAGTATGTTGGGAGTGGTTCAAGAGCCCTGGGTCTTCGGCGATAAGACTGAGGCAAGAATCCGCCATCTGGTCGGAATGCGTTACCGACTTCTGCCTTACATAAAGCGATTGTTCTTCGAGCATGCAAGAAATGGCGCACCATTGATACGACCCCTGTTCTGGTCCTACCCGGATGATCAAGAGGTCTATGATATCGATGATCAATTCCTTTTCGGCGATGACATCATGGTGGCACCGGTGACAAAGCGCGGTCATCGCTCGAGAGTTGTCTATTTCCCCCGGGGCAAGTGGATTCCCCTCGAAGGTGGTGCCGTCATCGAGGGTGGACGCTATCTTCGAGTCGAGCTTGAACTGGGTACTGTACCTGCTTTTGCCAGAGTAGGTTCGATAATACCTACGGTTCCTGTAATTCAATCCACCAGGGAATATCAGCAGGCGCCGGTTATCTTCAAGTGCTTCGGAGACGGGATCGGTCTTTTCATAGAGGACGACGGTATCAGCTTCGAGTATGAGAACGACGGCTATAACGAGTGGTTGCTTACGGTTCTAGATGGCAAGCCGAAAGTCGAATGTGTCAACTATGGTTATATCGCTCCGGAGCGTAAGTACTATCTGGATCTCAACGGCGAGGTGACGGAGCTTCGGTTGCAGTCGCCGACTTAAGTGAGTTAACCAGAGTTAACAAGATAGAATTGTGAATATTGTAAACTTTCTTCGGTAAGAAGAGCCAGTTTGAGGTTGAACCGATTTTTTCTTTGGCAACAGCAAAAGAGAACCAGGGTGTTGCCGGTGTTGATCTCCGGTTATCCGATCGTCTCGATCGGATATTCGCATGCTACAAAGATAGTCCGGCGCTTCTTTATAAAGAGGAGTCCCTGACCTATGGCGAGCTCTCCTCTCTCGAGCGTGTTTTCTGTCGCCGGTTGATATCGGCTGGTCTGAAAGAAGGCGACCGCGTCGCCCTGTATCTTCCCAACTCTCCGGAGTTCGTCGTCGCCTTCCTGGCTGTTTTGAGAGCCGGAGGGGTAGTGGTGCCGGTCAATCCGCTGTTGAAAAACAACGAGATCGAGCATATCTTGCAGGATTCAAGTGCCTCGTATATGGTGGCAAGTAAAAGCTTGCTCGATAGTTTGGAGAATGGCAAAGCCCTGGTCGAGAGCCTTGACGGTGTCTTTTTGGTAAGTCTCGAATCTATTGTAAAAGACGCAAAAGAAGCCAGTTCTGAAACAGAAAGCCTGAAGCCGGTTCAAAGAGAAGCTGAGGATCTTGCCGTTCTCGTCTATACCTCAGGCACCACGGGAAATCCCAAAGGGGCGATGCTCAGCCACGGCAATCTGGAAAGTGCCGTCGAAATGAAGCGAGGTAGATTTCTGGTAGATTCTGAGGATTGTGTGCTGGCCGCATTGCCACTCTGTCATATCTATGGAATGGTGGTGGTGATGCTCGGCACTCTTACGGAAGGAGCCAGACTCAGTATTCTCAGAAACTTTGATGCCTCTGCGGCGCTTGCGCAAATAGCAAGAGACAGGGTGACGATATTACCGGCAGTACCTACCATGTTTCAATTCATGACCATGAAGGTCAAAGAGATTAAAGAAGCAGGACACGGAGAATTTGACACCAGCTCTCTGAAATACTGTGTCACCGGTGGTGCCGCCATGGTGCCCGAAGCCAGAGTAGAGGCTGAAGAGACGCTTCAGGCGCCGGTGCTCGAGGGCTATGCTCTTACGGAAGTCTCTTGTGTGGCAACCCTGACTCCGCTGGATGCTGTCCGCAAGCCGGGTTCAGCCGGTCCAGCCATAGATAAAGTAGAGTTGAAGATTCTCTCTACGATAGACAGGTCACCACTGCCTGCCGGTTCTGAACATGTCGGAGAAGTGGCCATCGGTGGTCCCCAGGTGATGCAGGGCTATTACGGCAATGCAGAAGCCACGAAGGCCGCTTTTCATCAAGGTCTTTTTCTGACCGGCGATCTCGGCTATCTAGATGAAGACGGTTATCTCTTCATTTGCGGTCGCAGTAAAGAGCTGATTATTCGAGGTGGACAGAATATCTATCCGCGCGAAATAGAAATGGTGATTCGCTCTTTAGATTCTGTGGAAGATGTTGCCGTTGTAGGTATTCCTGATCGCTACATGGGCGAGCGAGTCAAAGCGGTGGTCGTTCTCAAAACAGAATCTGGATCGAGATCGAGATCGTCAAGAAGCATTGAATTATCGGAATCTGAGTTGGAAGAATTTTGCAGAGCTCGACTGGCGCCTTACAAAGTACCGCGAATCTTCGAATTCCGCGACAGCTTGCCTCGCAACTCCACAGGCAAGGTTCTCAAACGGCTGCTTGTCTGAACAAAATCAAGAAACTTGATCGTTTTTCCATAAATCTGCTTTTTAGATGGAATATATATAAGAGCGCACGGAATTTCTAGTTCAGAGAGGCTGATGTCAAGATGCATTCTTCAAAAGCTCCTATTCGAGTTTTAATCGTTGAAGACCAGGAGCTGGTGCGGGTAGGTTTGAAAACAGTCCTGGCCAAGACCGAAGGACTGGAGGTCGCCGGGACCGCTTCGGACGGTAGGGATGCGGTGGAGCAAGCACGCAGCATCGTACCTGATGTTATCGTCATGGATATTGGATTGCCTTTTTTAAATGGGATCGAGGCTTCGAAGCAGATTAAAGAAGCCAGACCGGAGACCAAAATTGTTATGCTGACATCCCACGATGACGAAGAGCATGTTTTTGCCGCTCTGGGAGCCGGAGTTGAAGGCTACTGCTTAAAAGAATCTTCCGGTGGGCTCCTGACCAGCGCCATTCTCTCAGTATCAGAAGGTGCCGCCTGGCTTGACCCTGGTATTGCCCGCATGGTCCTTGAATCAACCCGAGAAGGTCGTCAGAAAGTGAACAGCGAACTTGCCGGTTTGCTTACCAAACGAGAGCTGGAAGTGCTCAAACAGGTGGTGGATGGCAGAACCAACCAGGAAATTGCCGATGGGCTTTTCATCAGTATCGAGACCGTCAAAACCCATATGCGCCACATCATGGAGAAACTGCGGGTAACAGATCGTACCCAGGCCGCGGTCAAGGCCATGAAGGAAGGTCTAATATAGGTTATGCGTTTTGCCTGAAGTAAATACCGCACTGAATACCGCCCACGGAATCGAGATCCTGATGGTGCTACTGATGGTGGCATCAGCGGTTGGCTTCGCCTTGAAGTGGGTCAGGCTGCCCTATTCCGTTGCCCTGGTGATCGTAGGTTTGTTAATCGGCTCCAGTCATCTTTTCCCCCGGGTGGAGATGACTCCCGAGCTGATTCTCTTTGTCTGTCTTCCGGCATTACTTTTCGAGGCTTCCTGGAACATCCGGCTCAACGAACTCAAAAAAATCTGGAAGCCTGTCTCGGCTTTCGCCACTGTCGGTGTGGTCATATCTATGTTCATCACCGGTGCCATCCTCGCTCATTTCTGCGGTCTACCATGGCAAGCCGCTCTGCTCTTCGGCTCTATGACCGCCGCCACCGACCCTATATCTGTGCTCGCTCTCTTTCGCAAGCTTGGTCTCGAGAAAAGGCTTTCTCTTATGCTTGAAGGGGAGAGTCTTTTTAATGACGGCACCGCTGTGGTGCTGTTTAAGATGATTCTTTTGATGACCATTACCGGCAATACCTTAAACGCTTTCGGCTCGGTCTATGAGTTTGTTCGAGTGGTGGTTATCGGTGCCATAGTCGGTCTATGTGTGGGAGCCTTCGGCTCGAGGGTGACTCGATATTTCGACGACCACCTTCTCGAAATCACGCTCACCACCATCGTTGCCTATGGCTCTTATCTGGTTGCCGAACAACTGCATTCTTCTGCGGTTATCGCCGTGGTGGTGGCCGGTGTGGTCGTCGGTAACTATGGCAGCCGTACGGGGATGTCTGCCACCACTCGGCTGGCGGTGAACTCGTTCTGGGAATACGCCGCCTTCGTGACAAACTCTCTGGTTTTTCTGCTTATCGGCCTGCAAATAAACCTGAATCTCTTGATGAGTCACGCCTACGAAATAGGTGTAGCCATTGTTGCGATCATGATCTCACGTATTGTCGTGGTTTATGGTCTCTCCTTCTTCGTTTCGGATAGACGTCATCCGATACCCTACAGCTGGCGCCATCTTCTTTTCTGGGGCGCGCTGCGCGGCTCTCTTTCTATGGCTCTAGCCCTCAGTCTTCCCCATGATTTCGCCATGCGCGAAAACATAGTGGTGCTCACTTTCGGGGTGGTGCTCTTTACTCTATTGATACCGGGTCTGACCATTGAGCCTCTGGTGCGTATCCTGGGTATGGCCAGCGATGATAAACGCTTGAGAGAATATTTCACCCTGAAAAGCCGACTATATGCCGAATCAAACGCATTGAAAGATCTGGAGCATCAGTTCACCAGTGGTATCGTCACCCGCGGCATCTATCTGCGTATCCGTGACGAGATTCTCTCGAAACAAAGAGAGTTGTCTCATCGGATGGAAGAGATGAAGCTGGAGCACTCTATTATCGAAAGTATTCAGGAGGGTGAAACCCGCAAGAGGCTGTTAGAGTCGAGAAAAGATTCTCTGTTGCGACTATTGCGTGAAGAAGCAGGAGACCCCGACATTGTAGAAGAGCTGGTCATGGAGGTAGACAAGGACCTCGATCAGATTGTTTCAGATGAGCGCAAAATCGAAGAGCAGCTCAGGCGCGATTCTAAGAAGCCGAGCTCCGGCTTTCTCACTTTGAAGATGAAAAAGCATGAGAAAGACGAATCAGATCAATCTGAAGAGTCAAAAGAGACTCAGGAAGCTGAGATTGAAACCAAACAGGAGAAGCACTGAGGGCGATGCGAATTGAAAGAGATTCGATGGGTGAGGTGGCCGTACCTTCGGAAGCCTATTACGGAGCCTCTACCGCAAGAGCCCTGGAAAACTTCCCTGTCTCCGACCTTCGCTTCCCGGCGGTATTTATAGAGGCTCTCTGTCTGATCAAATCTTGCTCCGCCAGGGTCAACCAGGAACTCGGTCTGCTCGAAGGCAACCTGGCCGATGCCATAGTTGCCGCCTGTGACCGGATTGCCGCAGGCGAATTTCACGATCAATTCGTGGTCGACATCTTTCAGACCGGATCCGGCACCTCGACCAATATGAACGCCAATGAGGTGATTGCCAATCTGGCAATCGAGAGTCTTGGCGGCAAACGAGGCGACCGAAATTTGATTCATCCAAACGATCATGTCAATCTCGGTACTTCTTCCAATGACGTCATTCCTACAGCTATTCATATAGCTGCTCTGCTCGAGATCGGTCGAGTTCTCAGGCCGGCTTTGATCGAGTTGAAAGAGACTCTTTCTCAAAAGGCTGTCTTATTTATGCCCGTGGTTAAAACCGGCCGGACTCATCTGCAAGATGCTGTTCCTATAAGACTTGGTCAGGAGTTTCTAGGATATTCCGGCCAGATTGAACGGGCGCTTCTTAAGTTGCAATATGCCGAAGGTCTGCTTGCTGAGGTCGCCCTCGGTGGCACCGCAGTCGGCACCGGACTTAATACCGAGAGGGGATTCTCCCGCCGGGTGCTTGAATTGATAAACAAAAGAACCGCTCTCATATTGACCGAGACCGACAATCATTTTCAGGCCCAGAGTACTATCGACGGTATTGTGGCGGCTTCCGGTGTGATGAAATCCATCGCCGTCTCTATGCTCAAAATTCTCAATGATATTCGCTTTCTTGCAAGCGGTCCCCGGGCCGGCTATGGCGAGTTGAAGTTGCCTTCTGTACAGCCTGGAAGTTCTATAATGCCGGGGAAAGTGAATCCTGTTATTGCAGAGTCGACAGCAATGGTATGTGCCCAGGTGGTGGGCAATGATGCGGTCATTACCCTGGCTGGACAGTCGGGCAATTTTGAGCTCAATGTGATGCTGCCGGTGGCAGGCTATAATCTGTTGCAGTCGATTGCACTGCTTGGACACTCGTCGCAGAACTTCAGTCGGCGTTGTGTCAATGACATCGAGGCGACCGATAGAGGACCGGAGCTGGTCTCAAAGGGCTTGAGCCTGTGTACGGCGCTTGTACCGGCTATCGGTTACGATCAGGCCTGCCGGGTCTCGAAGCATGCCGAGAGTACCGGCTGTTCGATTATGGAAGCGGCTCTTGATCTGACCGAACTCGATGAAAGCAAGCTTGCTGAGATTCTCGACCCGGCAAGAATGACCGGTGAAGGAGGCTGAGGTCTATGACGATGAAGTGGGCTTCAGCCATATGCAGCAAAGATGACAGCGACAGGTCCAGCCTAGAGGATGCGGTTACCAGCTGCCTGACTGAGATTAAAGAGCAAATGGAAGACCGCCCGGTGGATTTTCTGCTCGGCTTTGTGTCCAGTCATTTTCGCGATTCTTATGAGGTGATACCGGAGCTGGTGAAGGAACTGCTCGCTCCCGGATGCTTCATAGGCTGTTCTGCAGGAGGTTTGATCGGTGGCGGTAAAGAGATAGAACAAGAGCGTTCTGTTGCCTTTACAGCAGCCTATTTGCCTGATGTGGAGCTGACACCCTTTCATCTGGTGGATGAGAAGTTGCCTGATCTGGACGAGTCTCAAGAGGCCTGGCAGACTCTAATGGGTGTCGCCCCCGAAAAACAACCTGCCTTTGTGATGATCCCGGATCCCTTCAGCTTCAGCACCGATGTGCTGGTCAAAGGTCTCGATTTCGCCTATCCGGAGGCTGTGAAAATCGGTGGTCTCGCCAGCGGTGCATTGAGTTCCGGACAGAACGGCTTGTTTTTGAACGATCGACTCTATAACGAAGGCTTAGTAGGCCTGACTTTCTCCGGCAACGTTGTGGTAGACACCGTCGTAGCCCAGGGCTGCAAGCCGGTGGGACGTTCTTTCACGATAACCCGATGTAAACGGAATATTCTCTATGAACTCGACGGAGAGCCGGCGATAATGGCGCTGAAAGAGGTTATAGATTCTCTGGGAGAAAGAGACAAAGAGTTGATCAAAGATTCCATTTTCATGGGCATAGTCATGGACGAGATGAAAAGCGAGCCCGGTACAGGAGACTTTCTGGTTCGTAACATCCTTGGAATCGAACCTACCTCCGGTGCCCTGGTGGTCGGTGAAATTCTTGATAATCAGAAAACTGTCCAGTTTCATGTACGAGACGCGGCCAGCTCAGCCCTTGATTTGCGGCTGCTTTTAAAAGAGTATCGGGATCAGACCCTGGCGGGCGGCACCCTTGCGCCCCGGGGAGCGCTTTTATTCTCTTGTCTTGGCCGGGGTGTACATCTATATCAACAGCCCAATCATGATAGTGAATGTTTCAAGACTTACTTAGGTCCTGTGCCCCTGGGTGGTTTCTTCTGCAATGGAGAGATTGGACCGGTCGGCTCCTCGACCTTTCTACACGGATATACTTCCTCTTTCGGAATCTTTCGGGAGAGATTTTGATAAACTGAAATCTAGTCGATGCTAATGCTCCAGGGAGTTGTTCATGCTAAAAACGCGATCGTTAATTGCCGGAATCACTTTGCTGACATTGTCTCTTGCCTGCGGCAGCCAGGTCGGCCTTGCCGCCGGCGCCAATTATGAAAGCGCCGAGTGCAAAAGCTATATCAACAGCCTCACCCAGAAACTGAATAACAACTGGTATATTCCGGATGGTAAGAACAAAGTCACTGTAACCTGCACGCTCGAATCGGATGGCACCGCGCAGGATGTCGTCACTGTAAGCGTTCCCGGTTCGCCCGAGGCAGAGCAGGCGGCCAACACAGCCTTCGTACAGGCTCAGCCTTTTGGAGCCCTGCCCAGCTCTGCCGGTGAAAAGGCTAAATTGACCCTGGATTTTGTCTCTTCTGCAGACCCTCATGGAGACAGCTCCCGGCAGATCAACGCTTCGTTAAGTCCACCGAAGAAATAGCCAGAACTAGAAATTATGCGCATCTTCAACCGACCAGATAAGAAGTATAAGAAAGGTAGAGATTCCGGCGGACGACGAGAAGCTCGGTTTGCCGGCACCTGGTATGAAAGCGACAGCAGTGCCCTGGTCAAGCAGATGGACGGCTTCTTAGAATCCGCCAGGAAGGAGTTGTCGGAATCTCCATCAGAAGCTGATTTTCCTGATAATCCCGCTCCTCAAGGCAATCTACTTGCCCTGATCGTCCCCCATGCCGGCTACATGTTCTCTGGAGCCACGGCGGCCTACGCCTATGAATTTGCTGCCCAGAATACCTCTCCGGAGCGGATTTTTCTTCTGGGACCCAGTCACTATGTAGGTTTTGAAGGGGTGGCGCTCAGTCATTGCAGCGCTTTTGCTACTCCGCTGGGCGACATGAACCTGGAGAGAAAGACTGTGGATGAGCTTTCCAGGCATCCTTTGTATGGCTTTTCCGATGAAATCCATGACCGTGAACATTCTCTGGAGTTGCAACTGGCCTTTCTCAAGCATCTCTTCCCCGATGCTCAATTGATTCCTCTGGTGGTAGGGGCTTTTAAAAACTCTTCAGAGATTCGCTACGCCGGTTCTATTTTGAGAAGTCAGATTCGTCCAGGCGACCTGGTGGTGGTCAGCTCCGATTTTACTCATTACGGTCCCAGGTACGATTATGTTCCTTTCAACGGCGACTTTCCTGAACAAGTCAAAAAGCTTGACGAGGATGCATTCTCTTATATAAAAGACCATGATCTCGAAGGCTTTTTGAACTTTCACGATCAAACCGGTTGCACCATATGTGGTTTCTATCCCTGTTCACTGTTGCTCTCGATTCTGCCGGAGGGTTCTAGAGGCAGCCTTTTGAAATATGGAACTTCTAGAGATTCGTACAAAGAAGACTCGAGGAACTCGGTCTCTTATCTTGCTCTGGTGCTTACCGACCCTGGTGCCGAGGTCGCCTGGAGTGCTGAATCTGAATCTGAACTTGAACTTGAGCTTGAACTTTCAGAGTCCGAGAGAAAAGACCTGCTCTCTCTTGCCAGGAAGGTGGTCTCTGAGTTCGCCCGGAGAGGCAGACAGATTGCCTATGCCGATGCCGGATTGGCAAAAACCGCCGCCCTGGAAACACCCCGGGGTGTATTCGTCACCCTCTTCAAGCGGGCGCCTGATCTCGATCAAGAAAGAGAAAGGCAGCTTCGAGGCTGTATAGGATATATCTGTCCCGTTAAACCGCTTTATCAAGCTGTTATTGATAACGCCATAGGAGCAGCCTCAAAAGATTATCGATTCACTCCTTTGAAAGCCAATGAACTTGAAGATCTAGAGATAGAAATAAGTGTTCTCACACCGCTCAGACCGGTAGAGAGCATTGATCAGATCGAAATCGGCAAACATGGAATTGTCTTTCATTTGAGAGATCGACAGTCTGTATTTTTACCCCATGTTGCCACCGAATTCGGCTGGAGTCTGACCGAGACGCTCGAGCAGCTTGCCTTGAAAGCCGGTTTAGACAAAGACGCCTGGAGTAGACCGGAGGCCACTTTCGAAGTATTCGAGTCTATATCTTTTGAAGAGAACGAGTTCAATAAGATCAGTTGATCATAGACGCTAGAACGAGCGAGAGAATAACGGCCTGGAAGCCGGCAAATATCAGGTAGATAACGTTGTGGTTGCGTCTTGTGAATTTGCTTAGCTCAGCTTCGATGCTTGGCAGCACTTCGCTTTTGCAGTCTCTTTCGAGCAACTCGGAAGGGACCATTAAACGTGCATTTGCTCCCCAGAGTCCATAGGAGAAGACCTCTTTGGAATGGCAGTCGGTTATAGCCAGTTTGAGACCAGGAATAGCCAGCTTCTGACATTGTTGGTCCAGGGCAAGGGCAAGCTCCGGATTTGACTCTTTTATCTCTTCGATCTGCAAAAATCGTGCTTTCATCAGACGGCGCTCTAGAAAATCCAGCACCAGCGGCAATAGCATGATGAATAATACGTTCCAGCAAAGAATCAGACCGAGGGCTCCTCTCAAACCTATCTCTTTATCCGCAACCCAGTGAGCCGTGGGCAGTGTAAAGAGAGCACCGAGCATAAAGGTGGCAATGTAGTAAGAATTGAGAATCTTGGAAGGGCTGAGGCTCATGACTCTGATAATGCTCAATAGGGAATGGTCCGCGCACAAACTGCGGAGAAATATTAGCTGACGATCTTATTGTTCCACCTGTCCGGGTGGAAATAACAGTTAATGACTTATTGACAACCGGCGAATTTTGCCGGTCCAAATTAAGTCGGAAATCGAGCTAGAATAGGTGAATCATTTTGGGAGCCTTAATCTAATCTATGGCAAATCAGATTAAAGACGACGTGCTGGCAAAAATCAACGATCACGGTATCGAGCTTATCCGTTTTCTCTACACCGATCTCAGTGGCCAGGTTCGGGGCAAGCTCTCTTCGGCCGGCACCTTCGCCGAGCGAAGCAAGACCGGTATCGGGCTTGTAAAGGGGATGATGGCCATGAACATGCTCGATAAGATGCAGACCGATACCGGACTCGGTGCCACCGGTGAGGTTCGTCTGGTGCCTGATCTGGATACATTTAGATTGGTACCGTATACGAGGTCATCCGCTTCAGTAATTTGCGATCTCGTTCAACTGGATCATATGGGCTGGTCCCTCTGCCCCCGAGAGCTATTGCGCCGACAGCTCGCCGATGCAAACACTCTGGGATTCTCTATCCAGGCTGCTTTCGAAACCGAATACATGCTTGGCGAATACAGTCAGGATGGTGCCTACACGCCCTTAGACACCAATGTCTGTTTTGGCACCGATGCCATGGACAGAGCCGATGCCTATTATTCTGACTTATATGAATGTCTTTCGAGGCAGGGTATTCAAATAGAGCAGATCTATCCTGAACTGGGCCATGGTCAGCACGAAATCAGTATCAAGCATGCATCAGCCATGGAAGCCTGTGACCGTTACCTTGCCGTCAAAGAGAGTTTAAGGGGGCTGGCTACTGCCGCCGGGCTCTTCTTTACGGCCGCTCCAAAACCTTTTGAAGATCAGCCGGGCAATGGCTGTCATCTCCATCTGTCAATCTGGGATAAAGAGATGAAGCAAAACCTGACCTGGTCTAAAGAAGGCGATGGTCTGAGCGACATAGCCAGGTATTTCATCGCCGGACTGGTTTCACACCTGCCCGCTCTGGTTTCAATCACCTGTCCTTCGGTCAATTCTTATCGGCGTCTGAAGCCCAAAAGTTGGTCCAGCGCCTATGCCTGCTGGGGCTATGACAACAGAGAAGCAGCGGTCAGAGTGCCTTCGGTTTACTGGGGCAAAGAGGAAGAGTCTACCAATATCGAGATCAAATGTGTGGACAGCACCATCAATCCACACCTGGCCATGGCGGCGGTGGTGGCATCGGGTCTGGATGGTATCATGAAGAAGATGGAGCCACCTCTGCCGGTGGCTGGAGATCCTGCCGATCTCTCCCCCGATGCGATGGAGCGCCATCAGGTGGTGCGTCTGCCCCAGAGTCTCGATAAGGCGCTGGTGGAGCTGGAGACCGATATTTATTTGATGAAGATGCTCGGTCCGGAACTAGCCAATGTCTACATCACGGTCAAAAGTTCTGAGGTAAATGCCTTTGCCCTTGATAGTGATTTCGAGTATGCTCAGCACCGTCTGCGGTTCTGATAGCAGTTCTGATAAAAAAGCTACCAATTAATAGATTCAGAAATTAACCGATGAAATTTGAAGAGAGATTCGAAGCGCTTTGTGATATAGCCATGGTCGATGGTCATGCTCATTCCCTCAGGAGAGCCGACATTGAAGTAACCGGTTCAATTTTTCGCACCGCTTTTTCCGAATCTCGGCAAAGAGGTATTCTCGAAGATCATTTGCTTCATTCGCTCAGCTATCGCGACTTATTGATTCGTGTCTGCCAGACCGCTTTTGACGACTGTCAATCCGACGCCTCAGGAGGCGAGCTTGAAACTTTCTATCTATCGAAGCGCGCTGAAACCGAACCGGCATCTCTTATTCAGCGCTTACTCGCCCGGGCCAATATAAGTCAGTTTTTAATTGATGATGGCTATGGCGAAGACACAACTATGCTTTCTCTTCAGGAACTCAGTCAGGTTCTTGGAAAACCGGTGCACAGGGTGCTCAGAATCGAGACCGAACTGGAGGACCTGCTTGGAAAGGTCAGCACCATCCAGGCAGTGTTGGAAGGCTTTCAAGAAAGGGTCGACGCCGACAGTTCTATCCGCGCCCTCAAGACCATAGCCGCCTACCGTGGCGGCCTCGAGCTGCAAACCGTGACCGAAGCGGAAGCTCGTGATGAACTTGATTTCGTTAAGTGGAGAAACAAAGGTGGGTCGACCGCAGTCCGTCTTGAGGGCACCAAGATGCATCACTATCTTCTCGGAGAGGCTTTTGCCGTCGCCCGGGAAAAACAGTTGCCTGTGCAGGTACATTGTGGTTTCGGAGACAGTGATCTGATTTTAAATCGGGCCAATCCCGCTAAGATGACCGCCGTTTTCAAAGAGCCAAGATATGATCAGGTCAATTTCGTACTCTTGCATTGTTTCCCCTATGTAAAAGAGGCGGCTTATCTGGCTTCGGTCTTTTCTTCTGTCCATCTCGATCTTTCGCTGGCACCGATAATGGTATCACCGGCGATGCAGCAGTTCTATCGCGAGGCGCTCTCGGTCGCTCCTCTTAGCAAGATAATGGCAGGCACTGACGGACATAGCTTTCCTGAAGCCTATTTCTACGGAGCCCGCTCTACTAGAAAAGGGCTGGCCTATGCCCTGGCCTCCCTTGAAGAAGAAGGCTACCTGTCCGAAAAGGAAGGTAGCCTCTATGGCAATCGCATTCTCTGTGAGAACTCTCAGGAACTCTACAGGCTCTGAAATTACATCAGGGATTGCATGATCTCATCGAGGGTCTCTTTCGGCGGTCTCAGATCTTTTTCTTGCAGACTGGCCAGTGGTGCGTCCACCAGATTTTTGATCTGGGAGAAATCCGGAATATGCTCATCGAAATAGATCAGACCGGTTAAAAGGGTCTTGTCACGATGGGACTGGTGGATGGCATGGTCGGCGGCGAAGCGGTCAGTGGGATCATAGTCCTTGCCAAGCTTCTTGAGCTGCAGTACCGAGCCGTCGTGCATCGTCACATCACGAACGTCACCTTCTTCGTAGTCCACTGTGATCTGTTCATAGAATGGCACATAGCCGATTTCATGCAGCGGAGTGTCGATCTCTTTGGCGTGTTTGTAGCTCTTGGTGGAACCCTCATGGTTGTTGAAGGTTACACAGGGGCTGATCACATCGATGATCGCGGTGCCGTTATGAGAGACCGCTGCTTTCAAAAGTGATACCAGCTGTCTGGGGTCTCCGGCAAAAGAGCGAGCCACGAAGCCGCAACCGAGTTCGATGGCGAGGCCACAGAGATCGATGGCTGTCAGTTGATTGATGGTGCCGTCCTTGAGGGTGGAGCCCCGGTCCGAAGTGGCCGAGAACTGTCCTTTGGTCAAGCCGTAGACACCATTATTTTCGATGATATAAATCACCGGCAGGTTGCGTCGGATCATATGACCGAACTGACCGAGCCCGATACTGGCTGAGTCTCCGTCTCCACTGACCCCGAGAAGAATCAGGTTCTTGTTTGCCATGTTAGTGCCGGTGGCGATTGAGGGCATTCTTCCATGAACAGAGTTGAAACCGTGGGAGCGGTTCAAGAAGTAGGCCGGGGTCTTGCTTGAGCAGCCGATGCCGCTGAGCTTGACCACATCATGGGGCTCTATCGAGAGTTCCCAGAAGGCTTTGATGATCTGGCTGGTGATAGCGTCATGTCCGCAGCCGTCACAGAGTGTGGAGGGCAAGCCCCGGTAATCGGCTAAGGTCAGACCAAGCTTGTTGGTTGCCGGCGGTTTGCCTTGGGGAGCAGTTTTTTGTGCTGTTGTTTCGGCCATGGATCCTAGTTCTCCTGTTCAACGATGTGTTCAGTAATAAACTGAGCATCTATCGGTAAGCCGTTGTAGTGACGAATGGACTTGAGCTTGGTGGCGAGCATCGGATACTCGAGCCTGATCAGGTCGAGCATCTGACCGTCGCGGTTCTGCTCTACGACATAGACCGTTTCATGGGCGTCCACGAAGTCTTTTACCTTTTCTGTGAAAGGCAGAGCGCGGATTCTCAGATAGCTGGTCGGGATCTTTTGTTCATTCAGTTGATCGCGGCTTTCGACCACGGCCCAGTGAGTGGAACCAAATGCGATGATTCCGATTTTGGCGTCTTTTTCGTTTTCGACAATGCCTTGCGGAACCAGCTTCTTGGCGTATTCCCACTTGCGCTTGAGGCGGTCCATGAGCTGGACATAGTCATCGGCTTTTTCAGTGTAGCCGGCGTTCTCGTTATGACCGGAACCTCTGGTGAAATAAGCTGCTTTTTCATGGGGGGTGCCGGGCAGGGTTCTGTAAGGTATGGCGTCACCGTCCACATCTTTGTATCTGGCGAAACCGCCCAGTCTCTCAAGATCTTCGGCGGAGAGAACTTTGCCTCTGTCGAAGGGCTCGGAAGGATAACTGAAGGGATCCGACATCCAGTTGTTCATGCCCAGATCGAGATCGGTAAGCACGAAAACCGGTGTCTGCAAGCGCTCGGCCATGTCGAAAGCTTTCATAGAAAACTCGTAGCATTCTTCTACCGAACCGGGCAGAAGGATGGGATGCTTGGTGTCTCCATGGGAGAGGAAATAGGTGCTGATCAAATCTCCCTGGGCTGTTCTTGTGGGCAGTCCTGTGGAGGGACCGACTCTCTGGATATCGAAGATCACAGTCGGAATCTCGGCGAAGTAACCGTATCCGGTGAATTCCGACATCAAAGAGATACCGGGACCAGAGGTGGCGGTCATCGATCTTGCTCCGGACCAACCGGCACCCAGAGCCATTCCTACTGCTGCCAGTTCGTCTTCGGCTTGCACCACTGCAAAAGTGTTCTTGCCGGTCTCTTTGTCTTTTCTGTATTTTTCCAGGTAGTCTATCAACTGTTCACAGACGCTGGAGGAAGGGGTTATCGGGTACCAGCTCACCACCGAGACTCCGGCGAAGAGACAGCCAATTGCACAGGCACCGTTGCCATCGATGATTATCTTTCCACTGGTTTTGTTTAGAGGGCTGAGAGTGAAAGGGTCTTCTTTTTTGAGGTTCTCACTGGCCCATTTACGACCGATGTTGGCAGCATTGATATTGAGATCGATAGCTTTTGCTTTGCCTTCGAACTGCTGACGAATCGCTTTTTCGATTTCGTCATTGTCAATGTCGAGCAGGTGAGCCAGTACACCCACATAGATGATGTTGGTGAGCAGCTTCTTCAGTTTGACATTGGTGGTAGCTTCGGCAGCAAGGTCGCCGAAGGGCACTTGATAATGCTTGACGTCATCCCGGACTTTGTCCAGGGCCAGTTCGACAGGACTGACACAAAGGGCTCCCGGACGCAGTGACTTGACATCGTCGATGGCGGTCTGGGGATTCATGGCCACGAGTATGTCCACATCTCTGGTGCGGGCGATGTATCCGTCTTTGCTAACCCGGATGGTGAACCAGGTGGGCAGTCCCATGATATTGGATGGGAAGAGGTTCTTGCCGCTCACCGGAATCCCCATCTGGAAGATCGAGCGCATCAGGACTGTGTTCGAAGATTGGCTTCCTGAACCGTTTACCGTCGCTACGTGGATGGAGAAGTTGTTGACTATTTGACCTTTTTGATCGATTTTTTCTTTGCTGTTTGCAGCTAATGTTTTCACTGTTCGAATACCATTTACCAGTTGGGACCAGCGTTAAGTTCTAAAGTTTATCAACTCTGCGCACGAAACTGACGCGATTTAACTATTTCGCAAAGCAATTTGACTGACTATTTATCTCTTATGTAAAAGATTTGATATATTGATATCTTGATCGCGGTTGCGGCTCAGACCACAACGTCCACTTCCAGAAGGCGCGGTCCTTTGGTCTCGAAGAGCCGCGATATGGCTGGCTCCAGGTCGCCAAAGGTACGGACCGATTCTCCCTGAATGCCGAAGCCTTCGGCAAGCTGCTTGAGATCGATTCTAGGATCCGAGAACTGCCAGCGCAAAGCTTTTTTCGTTGGGGCCGAAGGGGCTATCTTGAGAGAGTGGACCCCCTGGGTCTTGGCGATGATGAATTTAGAATTGAGCTGGTAGTGACCGGCGGTCCAGAGCGCCTGGGGATAGCCCAGGAAGGACTCGTCACCGGTGATACAGATGACAGGAATATCTTTGCCCGCCCACTGTATTCCCATAGTTGCGCCCGAGGCATAGCCCGAGACACCGCTGGTGGAGGAAAAGAACGAAGAGCCGCTCTCCAGGCTGAGAACCTCGAAGGGTTGGCAGGATGCTTCGTTGATATCCGAGACGATAACTGACTTCTGGGGTCTGGTTCCGTCAAGAATTCTGAGCAGCCAGAATAACGGGGTCTGACTGTTTGGATCAGGAAAATTGAGCGCGGTTTCGAATTTTTGCCGCTTCTCGGCAATCTCTGAGATGGTGTTTCTTGCCCTGACATTGGCAGCTTTCAACCAACTCTTGTCCACCTGAAGCTGGAGTTCAGCCCTGAGGCGCGACAGGGTTTCGGCTATATCAGCCTGGATGGCTAGATTTGAACGCAGGGTCTTGCCTGCCAGCTTGCCGTCCATATTGATCTGGATGGCGATGCCGTTGTCCGGCAAAAGTGAAGGACCGTCGGTTCTAGAAGGCAGGCGGTTCTGTACTCCAAGCAGGAGGAAAAGGTCGTGTTTGCTCAACAAATTGCTCGCTTCTTTCGAGTTGAGCGGTAGCACTCCGTGAAAATGCGGGTGACGATTGGGAAAGTTGACGCCTGTTGGCAGCGGTTCTGAGAAGACCGGACAGCCAAGCACATCGGAGATAAGCACCACCTCTTTGCGCGCTCTGTATTGCGAAACTTCATTACCCGAAATAATGCATGGACTGTGACTTTCGGTCAGCTTCTGGACTATTTTCGCCACAGAGTTTTCGTCGGCCGCTCCCTGG
This sequence comes from Candidatus Obscuribacterales bacterium, assembly GCA_020634035.1. GTDB lineage: Bacteria > Cyanobacteriota > Vampirovibrionia > Obscuribacterales > Obscuribacteraceae > RI-106. The sequence continues at coordinate 559,641 of JACKCM010000002.1, forward strand.
GGGCTGGATACCGGCGGTGTCATCACCTGGGCCCTGGCTGTGGAGAGCGAGAGGTTTATAGGAATAGAGAGAACCACCGGACCCTTGGGAGGGGTCAGCGCCTCGTGAAATGCACGACGAATCAAGCGACAGACTTCTCTGGCGGTACGGGCTTCGGCCATGAATTTGCAGACCGAACTGGCCATCTTGTGGTGTTCCACAGCCAGCGGGGGGTCTTCGTTGAGCAGATAAGAGTCTTCCTGGTCGGCAAGGATAATCACCGGTGTCTGGGAGCGATAGGCCGAATAAATAGCCGGAATGGCGTTGAGCAAGCCCTGACCGGAGACCAGGTTGACCACTGAAGGCAACGAAGTCGCCTGGGAGTAGCCGGCGGCCATGAATACCGCTATCGCTTCATGCAGGGCGCCGATGAACTTGATGCGTTCACTGGAGTGATACTTGCTTCTCAGAAGCGCTGCTGCAATGGGAGAATCGGAAGAGGCGTTGGAGCCAAATAGATATCGGCAGCCTTCCGTGTTCAACTGGTCAAGAATGAGGTGGGCGGTGAGGCTCTGAGGGGTGCTCGCTGTCATTGCTACCTTGGTTGGTAAGGGATTTTGCCACGCTGTGATCATACCTCATTATCTTTAGCTAAAAACCCTCTCTATATTTATGTGGTGTTCGCTTTGATTTCGGTCGGGTTTCGCTTCGAGAATTTTATGGATGTTGCTGATAATCATTGTGATAGCCGGGCTGGTACCGGATGCTGCCATCGTCAGTGGTAGCTTCATCCGCTTGGTAAGGATGAAGCAGAAGGCGACTGAATAGGTTATTATCCTCTGTCGTATCCGGTTTCGATTCTACATTCTCAAGATGGTAGCTGAGTCCAAAACTACGGCTTCGAAGACCTTTCTCGGGCATATCTACACCCCAGTCGAGAAGGGGAGTAATCTTGATCTGCCTGAAGGCTTCCTTTCGGTTGATGAAAACGGCAAGATAAGTGCCGTGGGCAAACGCAAAGACTTTCTGCCGGGAGCCGATGAGCAGGTTGTCGATCTGGGAAAATCGCTGCTTTTGCCGGGCTTTGTCGATATGCATATCCATTTGCCCCAGGTGGCCCAGACCGGTCGTTCCGGAGAGCATTTACTTGCCTGGCTGGAGAAATATATCTTCCCAGCCGAGATGAAGTTCGAGGATGTGGACTTTGCCGAGAAACTCTCCTACTGGTTTTTCGATGAACTCTTGAGAAACGGCACAACCACCGCCTGTGTGTTTACCACCATCCACAAAACCTCTTGCGACCGGGCTTTTTCAGTCGCCGAAAAAGTCGGCAATCGGGTGATCATGGGCAAGGTCTTAATGGACGAGAACTGTCCCGATTCGCTCAAAGAGTCCCATCAGCAGTCCATTGAAGAATCTTTAGCGCTTTTTGAAAAATGGCATGATCGTGACAATGGTCGACTGAAGTATGCTTTCACGCCTCGTTTTGCCGTAACTTCATCCCGGGAGCTCTTGAAAGGTGTCGGAGAGGCCTGGGCGGCCAGTGCAGGAAGCTATCTCCATACACATCTGGCCGAGTCCCGCGGAGAGGTGGATCTGGTTCGGGAGCTCTTTCCCGAAGCTCGTTCTTATGTTGATGTCTACAAGATGAACGGACTTTTCGGAACCAACACTGTTTTCGCCCATTCCATACATCTTGATGACAACGATCTAGCCGAATTGAAAAGGCATGATTGTTCTCTTGCCCATTGTCCCAGCTCGAATTTCTTTCTCAAAAGCGGCATCTTTGCTTTTGAAAGGATAAAAGAGAGCGGCATCCGTTTCGGGCTTGGCTCCGATGTGGCTGCCGGACCGGAGATGTCTATGTTTCAGGTGATGAAGGATGCCAATTATATCCAGCCCAGCCACTGGCTCACTCCGGCGGATCTCTTTTATCGGGCTACACTGGGCGGTGCCCGGGCGCTTGGACTTTCTCAACAGATTGGCTCTCTGGAAGCAGGAAAAGATGCAGATTTTATAATCGTCGATCCTACTAATCGAAACGCCATCGCTAACGATATGCTCGAAAAGGAGACCGAAGACATTCTCTCCAGCCTCGTATTTCTGGGCGATGATCGCTGTGTCGAGGCTACTTATATTCGTGGTCGCGAAGTATTCAGCAAAAAGAATTTTTCTAAGGCTTACTAAGGCTTCATGAAGCGACGGATCAAACTTCCAGCATGTTAGGATCTTCGCTTATCGTCGTATTCAGAAGGGTGAACCCATGCTCGAATCGAAAGCCTGTAAGAACCACAAGATCAGTCAGATTTTCTCTCAAAAGGAAATCGCCGAGCGATTAGAAGTGCTCGGTAAAGAGATCAGCAAAGACTTCATGGAGCTCGAGAATCCTGTCGTCATCGGTGTTATGAAAGGGGCTTTCTGTTTCATGGCTGATCTTGTCCGAAACATATCGGTCAACGATCCGCTTCAGATCGAGTTTGTAAGATTATCCAGCTATGGTAGTGCCACCGAGAGTTCAGGGAAGATCCAGACCCCATATCTCGAACTGCCCAATATCTCTCGTCGAAATATTCTCGTTATCGAAGATATTGTCGATTCGGGAAGGACCGCACGGTTCTTTATGGATTATCTGACCGAACAGTTTCATCCCAGAACCTTGAAAATGGCTTGCTTCCTGGATAAACCCTCCAGAAGAGCGGTGGATTACCAGCCGGACTATACCGGTTTTTCTATCGAAGATCTTTTCGTAGTAGGCTATGGTCTCGACTATGCTGAGAACTATAGAGAGCTGCCCTATCTCGGAGAGCTTTCTCTGCCGGACTGAGGTTCTTAAAAAGCCGCTATTTTTACCTGGTAAAAGGGTAAACTAATCTAGGATAGCTAGGTTCCATTTTGGATCAGGTGTTTTAAAGTTCGTGCCAATTCCTAAACGATCAGCCAGAGGACACAGCATTATCGAGATCGGCCTCGCCGTCGTGCTGCTTATTGTTCTCGGGCTTCTTTCGGCTAACATCTATGTGATTGTGATTGCAAAGCTCTACAACGACCGGGTCTGCAAAGACTCGATTATGCTTGCCGCCAAAGAAGCGCTCGATGGTAAGGACAAACAAGAGGTGCAGACGGCTGCTTTAGGTGGAATGGATAGCTGCGGCATGGGTGGCTTCTTCATCGGTCGTCCTCAGTACAAGTACTACAGCGATGAAGTCACCAGTGATGTCAGGGTACTGACAATTCGCACCGATACTCAAGTTCGTATCCCGCTGCCTTTTCTTGTACTGAACACCAATCTCGAGACTCCGGGTTGGATTAAGCTCACCTCCACCTACGAGTATCGGATTACCAATCCCAAGAAGATAGGCGCCGGCGATTCAGCCGACGAATAGATCGTCACTCTTTACTGATCACGAACAACGAACAACGAACAACAAACCACGAACCACTAGATCGTGGCACTTGATCTGGTGCCCTGCTAAGCAGTGAGACAATCAGGAATCGGGATCACCGGAGCCTGCATCGCTGCCGCTAGAAGATTCCGCCCGGGTTACCGCCTCGCCTTCGGTACTGTAGACTTCGACCGGAGCGAACATCTCCAGATCCGGCTGGATTTTCTCTGCATCCCCGACCACGGTGATCACCAGGTCCTTCGCTTGAATGATGCGGCGGGCAGCCACTCTTACATCTTCCGGGGTAACAGCCATTACCTTTTTCGTGTAGGTCTCCAGATAGTCGTCAGGCAATCCATAAAGAGATACTTCTAACAGTCTCTGGGCAAGACCCGCCTGGGTCTCGATACCGAGCTGGAAGGTGCCGGTAAGATAGTTCTTGGCTGTGGTGAGCTCGTCTGTTTTCGGTTTTAGATTCCTTATCTTCTCCAGCTCATAGAGAAACTCTTGCAGAGAAGCGGCGGTGACATCGGTTCTCACGTCTGCCGAAGCGTAGAAGACATCGGGATGCACCCTGGTGGCGCTGGAGCTATAGGCACCATAGGTATAGCCTTTGTTCTCCCGGATATTGGCGAAGAGTCTGGAGTGGGCTGCACCACCTAGAACTTCGTTCATGACCAGAATTTTGAAATAATCCGGATCGGTTTTTTTGATGCCGAGGTTGCCGAGTTTAAGAGAAGATTGAACGGAACCCGGTCTGTTTACCAGATAGATCTTTCTGCCTTTGTGAGAAGGAACATGCGGCAGAGAAGCCTCTTTGCGTTCTCCGGCTTGCCATTCTCCAAGTGAATTCGAGATAAGCTCTTTCATCTTGCTCTTGTCGAAATCACCCAGGACAAGCAAGATTGCATCGTTGGGAATATAGTGCTGTTTGTGGAACTCCACCAGGTCTTTCTGGGTGATAGCCGAGACCATATCCGGATGCGGTGCCACGATTCCATAAGGGTGACCTCCGAAAATCACCTTTCTAAATCTCTCTTCTAGAAGAAATGATGGCTGGGAGCGCTTCATGATAAGGGCTTGCAGCCAGTTGGCTTTTTTGAGCTTGATCTCGTCTTCTGGAAATGAGGGGTTGAGCAGCACATCGGAGAAAAGTTCGAAGAGTTTCGCAGTGCTGTTCGAAAGAGCAGATCCGTTCAGGAGTGTGAAATCGTAGCCGGTATGAGCGCCGAGACTGCCGCCGATATAATCTATCTGGTCGGCTAGCTCTTTGCTCGAACGGGAGCCGGTGCCTTCGGTGAGCATGTCCGCCGTTAATTGAGCCACACCCAGAGTCTGGTTGTCGTCCAGGAGCTTTCCTGCTTTGAATCCGAGAAAAACTGTGACATAGGGCACCCGGTGATCTTCCACCAGTTGCACCTTGAGACCGTTCTCAAGCTTATAGGTTTCGACGGCAGGCAGCTTGAAGGGTCTGGGTTCTGTCGCTTCCGGAGCGTCTTTTCGCCAGGGCTCCGGTTTGAGGGCTGCGGTACTAGTACCAACGGTGGCGGGGATAGCAGCGCTTGAAGTAGTGCTCGTTTTTGCCTGTTTCTTTACTTGTGTCTTTGTTTGTTCCTTCGCTTCCTTCTTCGATTCGGCGGCGCAGCAAGGAGAAACGGCGGTCAAGCCGGTGGACAAGATCAAAGATGCAGCGACCAGTCCGGTTCTCAATGATTGCGATGCTCTTGCAGCCTCTAGTCTGGTGTCATATTTGGTGTTTCTGTTCATCAAGGAATCTCTCACTTCTCTTATGTTCATTCTTTATCTGTCTTAATCTGTACAGGTGATTTGAATCTATTTCTCTTTGACCATAGGCTCATCCACCGGGATCACATCCACAGTGGTAACACCAGATTCGGTGAATACTTCGTTCGCTGTTTTTTGCAGATCTTCTGCCGATAAACTCAGATAGGTGTCTATGTCTTCGTTGACCAGATCAGGTTTTCCGAAGAAAGAGGCATTCTGGGCGATGTTTTCGGCTCTACCGAGGCTGCCCTGAAGCGAGTAGTAGCTGCCTGAGGAGAAGAGCAATTTGAGAATATGATTCTTTGCCTTTTGCAGCTCTTCTGCCGAGACCGGAGTCTCTTTGATCTTTTTGATCTCTTCAAGCAATACAGCTTTGACCTTCTCAGGATCATTGCCCGGTTTTGTGATTACGAAGAAGTTGATATTGGACGGACCGCGCCTCTCTTCGTAGCTGCAACTGACCGTGAGGGCCACCTGATCTTTTTTAACCAGTCTTTGATAGAGCCGAGAAGATGGTCCCATGGCCAGGACTCCCTGCAGGAGATTGAGCTCATAGGAAGCCTTCTCTCTTCGGGCAGGCGCCTTCCAGGCAAGCCAGAAAGCCGGAAGTTTAGCGTGGCTGTCTTTGACCTTTAACAATTTGGTGGCTTTTTGAACCGGCTCTTTCGTATCCGGGCGAGGCGGTTCAGGACCCCGGGGAATTGAGCCGAAATATTTGCGTGCCAGTGCTTCGACTTTGTCGGAGTCCACATCGCCCACCACGGCCATGACGGCATTGTTGGGGACGTAGTAAGTATCGAAGAACCTCTTCACATCTTTGACTGTAGAAGATTCGAGATCTTCGAAATAGCCGATTACCGGATGGGCATTGCTCCAGTTGTCGAAGACGAGCTCTTCCATTTCGAGTTCGGCAGGCACATAAGGCTTATTGTCTATGCGCAGCCGTTTCTCTTCTTTGACCGTATCGAGCTGGTTTTTGAAATTTTCTTCGGTTACTTTCAAGGAGCGCATGCGATCTGACTCAAGCCAGAAAGCCAGTTCGAGCTGGTTGCTCGGCACCTTTACATAATAGTCGGTGTAACCCTCATGGGTAGAGGCGTTCAGGCTGCCGCCCGCCGACTGGATATATTTGAAGAATTCGCCTTTGGGAACGTTCTGAGAGCCTTCGAACATCATATGCTCGAAAAGATGAGCAAAGCCGGATTTACCTTTGAGTTCATCCCGGGCGCCCACATCGTAGACGATAACCATGGATGCAACCGGAGTGGAATGGTCCTCAGAGACTATTACTCGCATGCCGTTATCGAGCTTGAAGTCGCTGGATATCGGAATGAGCGGTTTCTTGATCTGGAGATTGGCCAACTGATCCGGCGCCTCTGCCGATACCGGGTTGATAAGACCGGTCGCTCCCATGGTCAGAACTGCCAGAGAAAGTGCGATCAGTTTTTTCGAACTCGTCTTATGAATCATTCTTGTACCTTTGTATTTCGTCCTGTTTATATCTTTCGTCATTCAGTCGTCGTCGTCATCTCCTGTTCCGAGCAGAACACTGGTCCAGAACATTGCCACCAGGAGAATGCAGAGTATACCTGACCCGATAGCGATCTTCTCAGGAAATCCGTAGCGTTTGAGCACCAGATAAGAGCTCAGGGCCAGACAGACCGCCAGAGTTGCAACCATGTGGTTTAAATTGATCAGGACCATAGAGAGTCTTGTCCGCTCAGGAGTAGCTTCTATTTTAGCCGTAGATCACCGGGTCTGTTCGCATAGCCGGTTAAATTCTGGCCCCTTTCAACGTATCAGCGCAGGTGCACTTGCCGCTCCGTGAAGGTATCGCTTTCACCAGATTGGCAAGAAGGGTTTGTAGTTTTTCGTTGTTTTTGGTGAAGACTTCGACCACTTCGGCGTGGGAGACAGGATCTGAGCCGGTCTGAACGCCGCTGTCATAATCGGTTATTAAGGAGATGTTGACCACACAGAGTTCTTGCTCCTTGGCAAGGTGCACTTCTGGGTACTGGGTCATATTGATTACTTCCCAGCCCATGGAGGAGAACCAGGCTGATTCGGCTTTGGATGAAAAACGCGGACCCTGAATAACCACGACTGTGCCATGGTCGTGCATGGTTATGCCTGCGTCCTTTCCTGCCTTATAGGCAAGATTGCGGAGTTCGGGACAATAAGGATCTGCTGAGGAGACGTGGGTGGTGCGGGGACCGTCGTAAAAGGTGTCGATTCTGCCTGAGGTCCGGTCGACGAACTGGTCGCAGATTACGAATTCGCCGGGGGCGACGTCTTTTTGCAAGCTGCCTGCTGCGCAGGGGGCGATTAAACGGGTGACTCCCAGGGATTTCATCGCCCAGATATTGGCGCGATAGTTGATCATGTGTGGAGGCAGGGAGTGGTCGGCACCATGGCGGGGCATGAACGCGACCTTTTTGCCTTCGAGGGTGCCCACGGCGACTTTGTCGCTGGGAGCGCCGTATGGAGTCTCGACAACAATCTCTTCGTAACTGTCGAGCAATTTGTAGAAGCCGGAGCCTCCGAAAATACCGATCTCAGCCCGGGGGGCGCTGGGGGAATCAGACACTGCCATGAACCTCGCTTTTATATATTAAAGGTAGCTCTTAGTAAAAGGGTTGGGGAGGTCTCATGGTAACACCTGGAGTCCTTCCTCTTGGGGGCGTAAAGAGAAATCTTTGTGAAACATGACTTTTCGGGCGCTATTCTACAGATCTAGAGTAAATCTGGTGGGCATATCGGGGGAAACCCCCATCAAATGGGAGTTGCCGGTGAATAAAATTGTCAAGAGGCGGGTATAAACTTGATGTAACCTTGATTTTGCTCGATTTCAATCTTGCAACAGGGTGTGGCTGAGAGCTCAAAATACAGTATGGCCCTTGCTTCGTATCCTTATTAGTAAGTCGAGCTCAATCAGCCGGGTACTCTCAAAAGGTAAAACCGGAAATGTACTGGAAACTTCTATGCAGCCTGGCGTTGTTCATCTGTCTTGGACTTGGTGGCTCCTCTTATATCTCTGTCGAGGATGTCTATCTGGCGGCTAATTCGCCCGACAAAACCAAGATCGTCTCGCGTCTAATCCTCGGTAAGAGCTCTAATCCGGAAGACATTTATGACAATGTCTGGATGCTCATAGAGGAAGATTTCTTTGACGATACCTTCAACGGTCAAGATTGGAAACGCTGGAGGCACAAGTATGACGGCAAGCTTGCCAGCATGGAGGATGCGCACAAAGCGGTGGAGACCATGCTAGCCAGCCTCGGCGATCGGTATACCCGTTTTCTAGACCGGGAGGCTTTTACCGAAGAGAAGTCCCAGATCAAGGCGGAACTCTGCGGAATAGGTGTGCAAATTGGTGTCAACAAAGAGAAGAAGATCATGGTGATCCGACCTATCGATGGGACGCCGGCCTCACGGGCAGGGGTGATGCCCGGAGACCTGATCAACAAAATAGATGGTAAGGCTACCGAAGGTTTCACCGTGGATGATGCGGCGAAACTGATTCGGGGACCGGTGGACTCCAAGGTCAAGCTGACCATTTTACGAGGCAGCAAGAAGCTGGCGATTAATATAACCAGGGGGCGAATTCCTCTGCGTTCCGTGCAGACCGTGGAGATGATTCAACCTGAAGTCGGCTATATAAGGCTCTCGAGCTTTATCTCGAGAAATACCGATACCGAGATGGTGGAGGCAGTGAAGAAGCTGACCGGTGCAAAAGCGATGATCCTCGATCTGCGCGACAATCCGGGGGGTCTTTTGAATCAGGCAATTAAGGTATCGAATCTCTTTCTCGATAAGGGCTACATAGTCTCTACGGTGGATAGAGACGGTTACAAAACCTCAGTACGGGTAAAGGGAGAGCCAATCTGTCGATTGCCGATGGCGGTTCTGATTAATAAAGGCAGCGCTTCGGCATCTGAAATTACCAGCGGTGCCCTCAAGGATAATGACAGGGCCATCCTTGTTGGTGAGACGACTTTCGGCAAAGGTCTGGTGCAGGGGATTAACCGGCTCGATGACGGAAGCGGAGTTAATATCACCATCGCTCGGTATCTGACTCCGAGTGATACCGATATTAATCGCAAAGGTATTTCGCCGGATGTACTGGTGAAGGTCTCTTCGAAGGACTTTGATAATGGCAAGGGACCATGGTGGCTGGATGACAAAGATAGCGGCAGCGAGAGAAAGCCGTCCGATATGAAAGATGCTCAGCTGAAAAAAGCGGTCGAGTTGCTTCGGGGCAAAGTCGCGGCTAAGAAGGGTTCCATAGCCATGAAATAGAATCGGTAGCCGCCAGCACTTGTGGTATGCTCTGATTCCGAAGTTGTTTATTGCATGCTTTGCCTTTTGAGAGTAGATGGTGCCAGGTTGGCGATATGACCGAGATGCAAACCGGTGAATTTGAGAAATTGCGGACCATAGACAGAAATGGTGCGCGAGGACTGGTTTTCGTGGGAACCGAACCAGGATGCGGAAAGACAATGGTAATGACCGGACTGTGCGCGGTCCTACAAGACTATGACCTGCCGATTCGAGTGATTAAACCATTAGGTGTCGGCACGCACAAAAAAGACACAGCCGAGATGACTTTCATGAGCATCGTTGGCAAAACTGCTGTGGACTATCCGTTATTGACTCTCAGATATCCTCCCATCGTTCTCGAGACTGAGTGGAAAGAGTTGATTCTGACAAGCACCAGATCTGATATCTTCACTTTTATCGAGCTTCCCTGTACCGCTGCTACCCCAATTAGATTTGAGCAGGACCGAGATGTGTCGGCGGCATCAGGAGGCTCATCATCTTCCAGTGCCGGGGGCAGAGCCTATACGCATAGATGGATGACCATAACCGATCTTCTGAAGGACCTTGATTTACCGGTGGTTTTAGTAGCATCTCACTCGATAGACGTGCTCGAGAAAATAGAATTTTCGATAAGCTACCTTCAATCTAGAGATATCGAAGTGACCTCAATTGTCACCGTTGAGACCAATAAGATAATGGGTCAGGCTTTAGATGAGCGTCTGTTCGCCCATGATTTTGAGCTTATGCTCAGCACTAGATACGGTCTGCCATATCTAGGTAAACTGGCGTTCAGTCCAGTGGTAAGTGTTCCGAAGGTACGACAGGGAAATCTTAAGAAGACAATCGAGCAAGATCTGGATCTCTTGGCTTTTCGCAAGCTGATCGAATTGCCTGTAAATTGAGTCCCCCTTAAGGTTTAATCCGGAGGCTTAAAAAGGTAGCCTTATTGGAGCTTGGCTGCAGTAGGCACGCACCTGTTCAGAGGATATGTGTTCTGAGGAACTGCAGGCTTTCAACAGCCTGCCGGGAGCCCATCTGTTTTTGTCCTGGTCGACCCAATAAATTGCGACGTACAGTTGCAGGTACTTCCAGCTGATTCCGTGAAAAATATGGTTTGTGAATTCAAGAATCGAGGATATCAAACCTGCTTTATCTAAAGCGGTGGGCTGACTGACCAGGCTGTCCAAATGTCCAGATTGTCCAGATTGGCTCTGATTGATATTAACTGATTCGTTGGTTGGACTGTTGGAACAGCTTTTCGGCTTCGGTCTGGGACTAAAAGAATTGGATTTGAGAGAATAACGATCTCCTGAATGACATTTGATCAGATCATCTAGTACAAGGTAGGTAAGGGCTGCCACCATATCTGGCACCGGTCGATCGACCATTTCACACAATCTATCAAATTGGACTGGATCTCGGCTTAAATGCTCAAGTATAGATTGTTCGATCTCAGGGCGCATCGACAAATCTGGCATATCAACAAGATTCTCTTCATCCTGTTCTGAATTATCCAGCTCTGTCACCGGTCTTTGCCTGGCAGGAGTTAGAATGCTGCGTTTTCTAATCTCCGATGCGAAATGATGAACTTGCGCGCAGCAGGGACTTTCACTTATTTCTGTTTCAATTACCAGCGATATCTTCTTGATGATCATCCACGCGGTTGATTGGGTTACTCCCGTTAGCTGTTCCAAACAGATTGAGCTGATTGTCAGCCCTCTATCGATGAACCAGATTGCCGCCAGCCAGGGAAGTGCTTTCCTGATTCTTGCAAAGAAGGTACCGGCGGTAAGCCAAACCTCATTGTTGCATCGATGACATTTTAAAACTCTACTGTTTTTGATCAGTTCTACTTCAACGCTCTTGCAATCTGGACAGACAAATTTGTCATCGAGTTTGTACGAACTGCCTTTTTCTGTCAGTCTATACAGAGCCAGGAGGGCTGCTTCTTCGTCCGGATAGAGCTGATTGAACTCCTGCCAGGCTTCTAAAATTTTACTGTCTATTTCTTGATTTCTCATACTCTTTCACCCCCTGATTCGTTAACGAACCTCAGCGGGAAAAAGTTCAGTAATCATATCTATCCAAAAACTCAACCGATATCGGTTGAGTTTTTGGAAGTGTGAAGGTTAGACGGAGTTGAAAATCTCCGGATAGATCACGATACCTTTCAAAGTTTTGTCAAAACTGGCAAGTGTCTTCAGGCGAAAGTTCTCTTTCTCTACTTCAAACGCTGGAAAAATGCCAAAGTCACAGGAAACTTCGAACCCGAAGCGTCCATAATAATTGCCGTCTCCCAGGACTACGATTGCAGAGTAGCCGAGCTCGTTTGCTCTATCGCTCGATGCTTCTATTAACGCAGAACCTATCCCTGCTCTTTGCACTGCTGGTAAAACCGCCAATGGTGCCAGCGCCAGAACTCTCTCGCTTGTTGAATCGGTTAGCCTTACACTGCTCAGCAAAATATGTCCGAGTGGCACTTCTGGTTCATCATCCCTACAAGCCACCAAGGAAAGCTCTCTGATCTTCTTGCTGGAGGACAGCAGTCCTTTTACTAAATTGCTTTCCGCATCTCTACCAAACGCAGCTCGATGAATCTGCAAGATCTGCATAAGATCAGTCTCTTCCGACTGTCTGATTATGACTTTCATTTCACTGATATTACTTTTCGTTTTTTATATCTACTCTTGTTTTGATATAGTCTACTGCTTCACCCACGGTTTCGAGATTCCTGAATACGTTTAAGTCCAGATCGATTCCCATGTCTTTATTCAATTTAAGCGCAAGAGTGTCCTGTTCTATTTCCTGAAAGTTCAGGTCTCTTTTAAACTGAGACTTCAAGGTTATCTTATCCGTTGGCACTTTCTTTTGCTGAGAGATGGCTTCACGGGTCCTATCAAAAAGAACGAATATATTTGAGTTGTCTTCGTGATGAAATTCCTTAAGAGCCACCAGAAAGCCAGCCAGGAGTAAGAAACCCCAGAACAGTAGGCTAAAGCTTCTGTCTTTTTTTGACACCGAATTACTCACTTCCTCTTATAAACTCCAGATGAGAGCTAAATTATTTTAGATCTTTCGATCACTCCGGTCGATGATAGTAGCTAGGTTCTTCTTATCGCAAGTCTATTCTCCCAAGCTTTGAGTTTCTCCTATTGAGGATGTCAGCAGTTCCATGCACCAGAAGTCTCCAAAAGAATCATCTTTTCGGACGAAGGCAGAGAAATAAAGATATCTAGACTATATCTCAGTTGCTTTTTCCTGCCATGGTAAAAAAGGCTTCTCTGTTATTTTCCGCTTTCGATCCGGCTGCCTGCTTTGAAAGAGATTGCCAACTCCGATACATTAAGAGATTCCCGGGATGATCATCGTGAGCTGATTATTTTCACCCTTTCAGATTCCAGTGGAGAGACAGCCGAGTCGGTCGCTCGTGCAGCAGTGGTTCAATTTCCCCCGGGGCGCGCTTCTATCTATCGCCTGCCCCAGGTTAAGACGCTGAAGCAGATAGAGTCTCTGGTGCGTGAGGTTTCGGGTGACAAAGCCGTTATCGCCTACACCCTGGTACTTCCTGAGTACCGCGAAACCCTTGAGCGGGAGGCGCGAAAATACAACATCGCCACCATCGATTTGCTCGGTAGCTTAATTGATAAAGTCTCCCAACTTACCGGTCAGGCACCGCTTTCACAACCTGGCAGACTTCATCTTCTCGATGAAAGCTACTATCGACGCATCGAGGCACTCGAATTTGCGATTCGCTTCGATGACGGCAAGAATCCTGATGGTTTGCTCGAAGCGGACGTTATCCTGATAGGTGTCTCCAGAACCAGCAAGACCCCAAACTGCATCTACCTTGCACATCATTATGGTCTCAAAGCCGCCAATGTCCCCCTCGTCTATGGCGTGGACCCCCCTCTCAATCTTTATCAGGTGCCATCCAGAAGAATCGTCGGACTTCACCTAGAGCCGGTGCTGCTGCAAGAGATTCGATCCGCCAGGGCCCAGTCATTGAAGATGCCCGGCGTCAACGACTATGCCGATCTGGACAGAATACGCGAGGAAGTCCGCTATGCAAGAAAGACATTCAGAGAGTTGAAGTGTCATATCATCGATGTTTCGGCGAAAGCCATTGAAGAGATCTCAAGCGAGGTCTACCTCCATCTTCGGCAATAGATAGTCGGGTGATTTTCATTCAAAACTAATTCGCTTTGGTGTTTTAAAACGGAATCAATAATTCAGGTGACCTATAGACTTCGTTAATTCAAGGAGAGAGAAGATGCTAAGCACAACAGAGAAAAGTGATGTGATGGAAAAGATAGGCTCCAGGAGGGTCTTCTCTTTCGCCGATGCATTCAAGCTCTTCGAGAACGATGACTCCGAGATGAAAGATTATCTCGGCGGTAAAGGCGCCGGTCTTGCTCAGATGACTGCCAGCGGAGTAAACGTTCCACCGGGTCTGACCATACTTACGCTCTCCTGCCGCGAGTATTCTAAATCTCTCTCAGGATCAGCCTCCGGCTCCTCTCCGGGAAACTCCAAAATGCCCGACAAATTGATGGAGGAAGTTTTTGAAGAGCTTATTCATATAGAAAAACAGCTCGACCGCAAACTCGGCGATCTCGAAAAGCCTCTTTTGCTCTCTGTACGCTCCGGTGCAAAATTCTCCATGCCCGGTATGATGGACACCATTTTGAACCTTGGTCTGAATGACAAAACCGTAGAAGCGCTCGCGCGCTCCACCGAAAATGAGCGCTTCGCCTATGACAGCTATCGCCGCTTCATCCAGATGTACAGCAACGTCGTTCTGGGTGTCTCGAAAGATGAGCTCGAAGATATTTTAGAAGAGAAGAAAGAGTCTCTTGGTATCAAATACGATGCGGATTTAAAAGCCGAAGATTTGAAAGATCTGGTCAAAAAGTTCGAAGCTCGTGTCAAAGAACTGACCGGAACGAACTTCCCTCAGGACGTCAAAGAGCAGCTCTCCGGCGCAATAGAGGCGGTTTTTAAATCCTGGAACAACAATAGAGCCGTCTACTATCGCAATCTCCATAAAATCGACCACAACCTCGGAACTGCCGTAAATGTTCAGTCCATGGTTTTCGGAAATTTCGACAACGACTCGGCCACCGGAGTCTGTTTTACTCGCAATCCCAGCACCGGAGAGAAAGTGCTCTACGGCGAGTACCTTGTTAAAGCCCAGGGTGAAGATGTTGTTGCCGGTGTTCGTACCCCGCATAAAATAGACAAACTCAAAGAGGAAATGCCAAGGGTCTATGATGAGTTGCTCTCGAATGTCGAGCGTCTCGAAAATCACTACCGGGACATGCAAGATATCGAATTCACGGTGGAGCGCGGTAAGCTCTATTTGCTCCAGACCCGTACTGGTAAGAGAACCGCTGCCTGTGCCGTGAAAGTAGCAGTCGATCTCTGTCAGGAAGGAATAATCAGCGAAGATGAAGCGCTGCTCCGGGTCGATGCCAGCCAACTCAATCAGCTTCTGCTGCCCAGTTTCAGAGAAGAAGACAAACGCGCTGCCAGAGAGAACGGCCGCCATCTGGCAACCGGTCTCAATGCCTCTCCGGGCGCTTCAATCGGTAAAGTGGTTTTTGACCCAACCGAGGCGGAGCAACTGGCGGGCAAGGGAGAGAAAGTCATACTTGTAAGGGTGGAGACCTGCCCCGACGATATCCATGGCATCGTCGCCGCCCAGGGTGTAATCACCAGCCGTGGAGGCATGACTTCCCATGCCGCCGTTGTTGCAAGAGGCATGGGTAAACCCTGTGTCGCCGGCTGTGAGCAGCTCAAAATAGATATGGCGAATCAAATGTTCTATGTAGGCGCCATCTGTATCAAAAAAGGCGATACAGTCTCCATCGACGGTACCACCGGAGAGATCTTCGAAGGTGCGATAGAAACCCACGATCCAGCTTTTTCCGGAGAGTTCTCTACTCTTCTGAGCTGGGCAGATCGCCGCCGCCGTCTTTTAATCAGAACCAATGCCGATACTCCTGCCGATGCCAAACTGGCAAGAGAATTCGGAGCCCAGGGCATCGGACTGTGCCGCACCGAGCACATGTTTATGAGTCAAGACAGGCTGCCTGTGGTCCAGACCATGATCATGTCCGGCAATCGCCAGGACCGTATCGAAGCTCTCGACAAACTCTTGCCCATGCAAAAACAAGACTTTATCGGCATCTTCGAGGCCATGGACGGACTGCCGGTCACCATCCGTCTTTTAGACCCCCCTTTGCATGAATTCTTGCCTGATCTCGAAGGACTTATCGAAGAGATCGCGACCATGAAAGCCAAAGGCGAGACCGGTGCCGATTTGAAGCGCAAAGAGGCGCTTATGCAGACGGTAGAAGGCATGCAAGAGTCGAATCCGATGATGGGCTTGCGCGGTTGTCGCCTCGGTCTTCTCTATCCGGAGATAACCGAGATGCAGGTCCGAGCCATATTCGAAGCCGCCATCGATGTCGCCGGTCGTGGTATCAAAGTCTTGCCTGAGATCATGATACCGCTTGTCGGCCACGTAAACGAATTGAAAGTGGCTCGCCAGGAGCTCGAGTCCGTAGCCAAGGCGGTCATGAAAAAAGCCGGTGTCGAAATCGACTATAAATTCGGCACCATGATCGAGATACCGCGAGCCTGTCTGACCGCCAATCAAATAGCCGAACATGCCGAGTTTTTCAGTTTCGGCACCAACGACCTCACCCAGATGACTTTCGGATACAGCCGGGATGACGCCGAAGGCAAGTTCCTGCACCGCTATCTCGATGGGGTGGAGACCGATGATGGTGAGAAAGTGAAGATCCTTCAGGAAAATCCTTTCGAGGTCCTCGATTTCGAAGGAGTCGGTAAACTCATGAAGATTGCCGTGGAGTACGGACAGTCTACGAAACCCGATATCAAGCTCGGCATCTGCGGTGAACATGGTGGGGAGCCCCAGTCAATCGCCTTTGCCGATAGCCTCGGTCTCAACTATGTGAGCTGCTCTCCTTACAGAGTGCCGGTGGCGCGTCTTGCAGCCGCCCAGGCTTCTGTCCAGACCGATAGTGGCAATGCCGGTCTTACGAGGGCCGATTCTCGCTGAAAGAAAGTTGACCAGTGGAAATTTTGTATAATGAAGGCTTCATTCGAAATTTGAAGGGGGTATCGTCGTGACAATTTCATCGGGGTTCCAAAAAAGGCTGACGCTAGGCGCTGCATTTTTATTGACTGCCTTCAGTTGCTTGTCACCTGAGGCGGCTTCGGCGCAGGGACAAGCCACTTCGTCGGGACCTTCGGCAGTCACAGTCAAAATCGGATATTTAAATCTCGGTATGGTGAAAGCCAACTTTCCCCAGGCAGCCAATTCTGAGATCTTAAAAGCCCAGGCGGAAGCTCAGCTTCGCGAAGAGGCCCGCACTCTGAACGATGCCCTTCAGAAACTCAAAGAAGAGAAGAAGCCGGAAGAAGAGATCAAAAAGCATATCGAGATCTCTCAGACCAAGATCAACGCAAAACAGCAAGCTCTTGCTCAGTTGCTTCAGACCCAGGAGAATCAAGTAAGGGTCTCCATAGCCCAGGCTGTCAATGCGGTGGCTAAAGAGAAAGGACTGGACATTATTGTCGATGGCCAATCTATTTTTGCCGGAGGCCAGAAATTTCTCGACAACGGTGTCGATGTTACTCGTGAAGTAATAGCCAAGTTGAGACCTGATAGTTCTTCTACTAAATAAATTTGCGGCGACAGACCAGGGTTTTGCTTCGATAGCATTTCGACGGTTTCAACAGCCTGATTTAAATTCCCTGCTGAGCGGGTAATATAATCTGGTTATCTAGATATCAGAGTGTTCACGCTTGCCCTGGAAGCTTCTTAAACCCGCATTCGTCATCCTGTCTCTCAGTCTGGGCAGTTTTCTTTTCGGGCTCGCCTTCCGATTGAAAGATAATAAAGACGACCAGGGACCGATAACTATTCTGGTTGTCCTTGCCGTTGTCCTCGCCTATTCAGTTTTTCGAATCTGGGAAAGCGCACCTATCTGGTTCGCCTGGCTTAAAACAGTCTGCCGTGAGCACACCGATTTTATCGACTCTATAGATTCGAAATCTCGCTATCTTGCCGCGGCAATCGCTCTGGCTGCCGGACTGGGCATGTTCGCCGAGCTGGTGATTATTCGCATGCAAGCCGATGCCTTCCAGCTCTTTGCCCATTTCAAAAACATATCTTTGCTCTCCTGCTTCCTGGGCCTCGGTATTGGCTATTCTCTGAAAACCGGTTCAAACGGTAAGACCCGAAACCTGAGCACACCACTGGCGGTTCCTTTGCTCGCCTTGCAAATAATCGCCGGCAACTGCCTGCTCAGGCTCTTCGACTTGAATTTCATGCTCCTCAACCCCACCTCCGAGCAGGCCACCATGGGGCTCTATAACGCCAGCGCCATTCCTGACAGGATGATGTCTTTCGGGCTGCTCACCTTCTTCTTCGTGCTCAATGCCCTGGCGTTCATCCCCTTTGGCCAGCTTGCCTCTCGGTTGATGGAGAAGCGGGAGAAGCTGGTGGCATACAGCTGGAACCTCGCAGGCAGCTTATTAGGCATCGCTATCATCGTGGTTATTTCCTATCTCTGGACGCCTCCGGCTCTCTGGTTCGCCTTGATAGTTGTCGCGGTATTCCCTTTTCTCCGCTCATCAAGAGCACTGCTTCTCAACGCTGTCTCGGGCATGGTCGCCCTCGCCTTTCTGGCTGTCCCCCTCAATCATTTCCGAGTCGACTATCACTCGCCCTATCAGATAATCAGTGTGATGATGGAGCCCGAGAATCCCCGGCTCTTTTCCAACAACACCTGGTTTCAGAGTATGCTCGATCTGCGCCCGGAAGCGCTTGCTAGAAATGATTCTTCGAAGCCGCTTGCCGAGTACTACAACCTCGCCTATTTATTCAAACCGAGTCCTAAAAATGTGTTGATAGTGGGCAGCGGCAGCGGCAACGACGTGGCTGCCGCCCTGCGAAATGGTGCCGAGCATGTGGACGCTGTGGAGATTGACCCGGTTATTATCGAAGTCGGTAGACATCTTCATCCGGAACGTCCCTATGCCGATGCCAGGGTAGAGGTGCACAATGACGACGCGCGTTCTTTCATTCGACGGACCGACAAGAAGTACGACTTAATAGTCTATGGCTTATTAGATTCTGCCACGCTCATGTCGGGCAACTCTGCCGGAATGCGCATGGATAGTTATGTCTGGACCCAGGAAGCCTTTAACGAAGCGAAGCAGAAGCTTGCCCCCGGCGGCGCCATCAGTATGGCTGCCTGTATCTATCCTTCTATGGGTCCCAAAATCTTTCGTATGTTGAAAGAGACTTTCCCTGGTCTCACTCCTTATGTCTATCGCACCAACTGGGACGCCGGCTTTACTTTTCTGGTCGGAGAAGGTCTCGAGCCGCCTTCGGAGACGCCCTCCTTTCAAGACCTGACCGAAGAGTTCACCCGTACCTCTGTCGGTCAGGTGGTCTCCACCGACGACTGGCCCTTTCTGTTTATCTTCGAAAAGAGCTATCCCTTTTCTTATATGGCAGTTATCCTCGCGCTTTTCGTTGTCTCCTACTTTTTGCTCAGTCATTTTTCCGGAGTCAAAGTCAGAGAATATTCTGCCAGCTGTTTCTTCCTCGGTGCCGGTTTCATGCTGGTGGAGACTAAAAGTATCGCCCAGCTCGCCCTGGTTTTCGGCAGCACCTGGATAGTCACCAGTGTGGTCATCGCCGCCATCTTAGTGCTCGCTTTCCTGGCTAATCTTCTGATTCTATACAAAGTCAAGATCCCCGGCATCCTTATCTATTTGCTTATCCTTGCCTCGCTCGGCTTCGGTATCTGGATAGTCGATGCGCCCGTGCTGCATGAATTGAGTGCAGTAAATGAGAAGCTCTTGCTGACCCTTGCTATGACTCTGCCGCTCTTTTTCTCAGGGCTCGCGTTTTCGCAGGCGGTTCTGTCGGCTCGCTCCGTCTCTATCGCCCTTGCCTCTAATCTGCTGGGCGCTATGCTGGGCGGCTTCTTAGAATATAACGCTCTTTATTTCGGCTACAAGTCGCTCTTCTATATCGCCGGTGCTCTCTATATACTCGCTTTCCTTACCACCGCAAGGAAGAGCGAAAAAGTTCCAGTAAGTGATAATAATTGATAATTAGAAATCCGCTGAGGATATGTTAGGAATCGGTCTCAATACGGCAAAAAGCTAATATGCACGGTGTGCTAAGCTCGAAGAAGACATGCCAGAACCCGAAGCCCAAGCCGATATGAACGACAATATCCAAGCGCTCATGTCGCTTCTTCCACAGATGGAAGAAGCACTTGGGGCTGAGAATCCGGAACTTGCCGATTATCTTACCTCCATCGGTCTGCTGCTCTATCATGAAAGCCGCTTCGATGAAGCCGAAATCTTTCTGGATCGGGCGCTTGTCATAAGAGACCGGGTGCTGGCTGTCGACCATCCCGATATCGGCTCTGCCATGAACAATCTGGCCATGGTCTACCTGGCCCAGACCAAATTGCAGGACGCCGAACCGCTCTTTCGTCAGGCTCTGACTATCCAGGAAAAAAGTCTCGGTATAGAGCATCCCTCGCTGGCCTCAGCCATCAATAACCTGGCCGAGCTCTATCGCGCCATGATGCGCGTTGAAAAAGCAGAGCCTCTCTACAAAAGAGCCCTGGAGATAAGACAGAAATTTCTGGGTGATGATCATGTCGAAGTGGCTGAAGTGCTGCTCAATCTGGGCCTGCTCTATCGAGATCACGGACGTCCATCTGAAGCTGAGCTTATGCTCCGGCAGGTCCTCAAAATATACGAGAAGTTTTTCGGACCCGAACATCCTGAAGTGGCCGAGATCCTCACCAACCTTGCTTCGCTATTTACCGCATCTGACCAGCTCGATACGGCAGAGGCATTTCATCGAC
Organism: Candidatus Obscuribacterales bacterium; assembly: GCA_020634035.1. Lineage (GTDB taxonomy): Bacteria > Cyanobacteriota > Vampirovibrionia > Obscuribacterales > Obscuribacteraceae > RI-106. The sequence continues at coordinate 580,039 of JACKCM010000002.1, forward strand.
GGGCTCTTGCTATCAGAGAAGCCGCTCTCAGTCCCGGTAATCCGAAAGTTGCCGAGAGCTTGAGTCGTCTTGCCTGGATCTATCACCACTCCGATCACCTGGCTCGTGCCGAGTCTCTCTATCGGCGGGCGATAGAAATCTATGAAGAGTCTCTCGGTCCGGAGCATCCCAGCGTTGCTGCCACCATGGAGAACCTCGTCGATCTGCTCAGGAAAACAGATAGAGAGCAGGATGCCGACATGCTCGAGAACAAGATTGCTCTGCTTCGTCAAAAAGAGATTTAGAAAAGATCCAGGGCGCAGAGATGATGGTAGATACTGTCTTTGGTGGCTTTGTTCCAGGAAGGATATCGAGCGGTCATCTTTCCCCAGGCAGCAATCAGGGCGCTCGAAGCTTGCTTGCCTTCCGGAATAGTCATTATAGATTGGAAGGGAACCCTGGCCTGAGCCTGTTTTGTCGCCTTGTCAAAAAAGACCACCTGCAGTCCTATCGCTTTGAGAACTTGATTACGAAAGCTCTCCAGTCCCTTCGGAGTCGGCTCAGATCGTATTTTATCCATGGCCGCTTTCGTATCATAATAATATCTGGAATAAGCCGCTTTGACTTTATTTGGATCGTTCAAATTGGCCAGCATTGCGGTCTTGGCCTGAACACATTTGAGGATCATGCTGTAGACATGATCTATGTAAGCTCTATCGGCGGCAGGAATGCCGGGCAGGTCCCTGGGTAAAGGAGTGAGGGCACAGGGATAATTCAGTCCTGCTGGAAGCGCTATCGAAGCGGGATACCAGCTCTGGTATTTTTCGGCAGCCTGAACAACCGGTATCATTGTCTCTAAAACGGCAATGAAGCAGCATAAAAGAACAAGAGCAGCTTTTGTTTTATGCCAGATTTTTCAAGTCCTCCAGAAGCGATTCTGCATCCTGATAGCGCTTATCCAGCTCCAGGGCCGTTGCTTTTGCCACCAGGGCATCGAGCTTCTCTTCTACTTCGGTCACTTTTGCCGGATGAGAGCTGGTGATTGCATCCGGGTCTTCGCCCACAAGAAGAAAGTATATGGTGGCACCCATGGCATAGATATCGCTCTGGGAGCAGGGCTTGCCCCGAAATTGTTCCGGCGGCAGATAAGCCTGTTTACCCACCACAGTACAGGTGACAGAAGAGGTCTTTTGTTGAGCCACATTGAAATCGAGCAGCTTCAAAAGCCCGTCTTCCTGCAGCATGAGATTGTCCGGGGTGAAATCTCTATGCACTATCGGCGGTGAGAGGCTATGCAAATAAGAGAGGATCTCGGCCATTTGAATAGATAGAGCTATAACCTCTTCCTGACTGAAGCGCTTGCCTTTCTCTACCATGGTCCTCAGAGAACCGCCCGAGATTTTTTCGAGGACAAGATAATTGCGATGGTCCTCGAAGAAGAAATCTATCAGTTTGACAATCTGGGGATGATCCAGATTTTGTAGAAGCTTGACCTCGTTGTTCATTCTGTCCAGAGCCTGCTTGCGGACATTGATGTCGACATAGACAGGCAGAATGAACTCTTTGAGCACCACGGCGTTGCCGTCTTCATCTACCGCATCATAGGCGGTGCCCTGACCGCCGGTGCCCAGATGACCGACCACGGTAAATTTGCCCCCCTGCATCTTTGTGCCGTCTTCTAGAGGTTCCAGGCGCTCTCTATCGGGAGGTGCCGAAAGGGCTTCCAGCCACAGCTCCGTATAGCTTTGATCTTGGGGAGCGGCAAGTAAATCTGTCAGCTGAGCATCCCGGGTGGCATCAGGGGCCCAGCGTTCGATAGAATCTAATAGAGCCTGGCGGTCATCATGGGTGGCAAGACCGCCCAGCTTGATCTGCATCACAGGCTCTTTTGCCTCGGTCTTGATATTGATAACACAATTGAGAGCCGAAGTGTTTCCTTCCGGAGAGGAGAGCTCTATCGATCTGACATCTTCCCAGGCGACCCTGGATCCTCTATTTAAGAGAGTGCGTCGCCACTCCCAGGCGATGCCGTTCTCAGAAAGAGCCAGATGAGTGGGCTCGGAGGTGACTCGGTAGACTATATAAAGCACCGCCAGGGCGATGAAGCTTGCCAGGAAACAGAGAACCGCAATAGAAGTGAAACCCAGCCCTTCGGCTGCTGTCTTCACTCCTTCGAAATTGGGAAGATTGAGGACTTGATCGGTGCCGCTGCCTGAGACACCGCCCGGGATACCGCCACCGCTGCCAAGATCGGGCGGGATAATGACGTCACCGGATGGTTTCTTGTCGAAGAAATCCTGCACTCTGCCGGGACCACCCATGACAAAGAAGATGATCACAACAAACAGACCGAACCAGGCCTTCCAGGTATTGAGGTCCGAGAATCTGTTGGAGAGCCATTTTTCGGTCGTATGATAAGGGTTATACTCAATCAGATATTCGTCATCACCGGAGGCACCGGTGGCGAAATGCAGACTTATTGGATAAGACTGAGTCTGGGATCTGCTCATTGCTCCCCTTCCTTCTCTTCGACGGTTTCCGGCGGAGGATCTGGACAATTGGCCTTCAACGCTGCCAGGGTCTCTTTCACTCTCTTGATACTGCCGGGACGATCGGCCTCTTCCATCTGGGTGCAAGCAAGCACCAGCTCGGCTATCTCATCAGAAATATTCGGATCTTCTGCTCCGTCTTTCTTTTCGGCGGTTCTTGGATCTGAAGCCATCAGGGCCTCCGGGTCAGATCCGGTGAGCAGATAATACATGGTGCCCCCCAGGGCATAGAGATCGCTTGACGGAGTCGCTTTGCCCCGCAGTTGCTCCGGCGCTATATAGGACTGCTTACCGACAAAGGTACCGGTGGCGGTGCCGACAAATTCGTTGGCGGCGCCGAAATCTATTAAAACGACATCGTTCTTGTGATTGAGCACCAGATTGTCCGGGGTCAGATCCCGGTGGATTACTGGCGGGTCATTGCCGTGCAGATATTCGAGAATGTCTGCTATCTGCAAAGCCCAGTTCAGAACCTGCCATTCTTGCCTGGGACCATGTTGATTGACCAGTTGTCTGAGATCCTGACCCCGGACATATTCTAATAAGAGATAGTTGCGACCGTTCTCTTGAAAGTGATCCATGACCCGGGCTATATGAGGATGCTTGAGCTTGACCAGAAGCTTCGCCTCTCGCTCGAACATCTCCTCGGCTTTGGCTCTGGCCGCTTCGCCGGAATTAGGAGGGATGACTAGCTCTTTAAGCACCACCAGGGATGAGCCGCCCACCTGGGCCAGATAAATTGCTGAGAGCCCGCCGAAGGCGAGCTGGCGAATCACCACCAGTTTGTCTCCCATGAGTTTTTGGTTGGGTTTCAATGGAATGAAACTGGTATTGCTGAAGCGACGGCTTAGCTCTTCTTCCCACATCTGGGTGTAGCTCAGCTTCTCGATTCCCAGGTTGGTGTTCTGCAGGTCGTTTTGAAATTCAATCAGATTCTGAGGCCGGGGCATATTCTTTGCCCAGACTTCTAAGGCGAGCATGAGCTGCTCTATGTCAGGCTTTTTCATCTTGCCCAGCTGAATACGCACATCGCCACCAGAGCTGAAGCCCAGGGTGAGAAGCCTGTCGCTGTCATCCTGGCTTAATGGATCGGATAGGGTGGCATGGCTGACCTCGGACCAGAGTCTCTCTCTGCGGAAGCCCAGGTTGAAGAGCATGCGTAGCGGAAAAGACAGGCCTTCTTTTGAGACCACTATCAAGTTATCCTCGAAGACCGCCGACAGCACAATGCCTATCGCCGGTATGGCGAGGAAAAGCGTATAGAAAAAGATCGCTTCCAGCCCGCTTATATTCGAGCTGCCCCGCAAAATCGAGCTGGTGAAATAGCCCAGGGCAAACGGAATTAAAGCCGCCCAGATAGGCATCATCGCCACAGTACAGAACATACCTGCGCTGCAGAGCTTGCTTTTATATGGAATTGCCAACTCAAGCTGTGCCACTAGCTTTTTTCCGATTTGATTTATTGTATATGCAGTAAATATTACTTGCCCGGTTTAACCGTATATTGGCCCGAAGTTCTATGTAAATGTTCCAAATGTACCTCTCCGTTTACAATCGGAACATGGGTCAAAAAGGCTGGGAGCTTCGAATCGGTCACCCAGGACATATCCGGGGAGAATAAACAGCTGTTTATAAGGTGCGAGAGGTAGGGATAGCAACCTTCGGCTCCCTCGTCCACGTTCCAGCTAGGATTGTTGCCGTCGTCGATATCGCCGTTAATATAGACTCTCAATCTGGAGACCAGGGTGGCGGTATCCTGGTCGGCCAGATAGGCATAGACGAAGATCTGACCGCAGTTCTCGTTTCTTGCATTAGAAAGCTCCCGGTCGCTGCTTACTCCGCTCAGAATAGTAATGGTCAGCCGTCGCCTATCCGAACGTATGTTTATGACATCGTTGGCGAGATTGGCAGTGAGAATCGGTTTTTCTCCGTCTCCGCCTTTGCTGGGATCGAGCAACTGCACAAAATTGACGGCGGCGGCTCCTAAGACCTGCATTGAAGCATAGCGCTTCGCCTTTATCTCTTTCTCTTTCTTGAGAGCAAAACGATAGCTTGCTGCCTGTTCTAAAAAGGCATCCTGATCATAGGTCAGTCTGGTCGGCTCGCCGGCAGTTATGTTCTGGTCGTTTTCCTGGCTCACGTTTTGACCTTATCCTTTATAGAGGAGTCCACATAATCTGTGGGTAGCAGTTTATTGATATTCCAGACCACCCCGGGCAAAAGCCCATTCAAACGCTCGAAGAACTTGCCGGGAGCCGTCATTATAATTTCATGGCTACCGCCTTTTCTTAAATAAGAGTCTATTTCTCTGGCTACGTCTTCTGCCGAAATAGAGAGCACAAGACGCATCAGAAGACCCGAAGGGGTGTTTTTGCTAGCGATTAGCGTTGGATTTTTCTCATCAGCAACCTGATTCTTTTCGAAAAATTCAGTTCTCACCCAGCCGGGACAGACTGTCAGGAAATCAATATTCTTCGAGTTCAACTCTGCTCCCATGGCAACCGACATAGAGTTGAGGGCATGTTTCGAAGAAGAATACATAACCGAGCCGGCGATAGGAATTTTGCCTGCCACCGAAGAGACATTGACAATCTTGCCGCCGCCTTGCTCCAGAAAATGTGGAAGCGCCGCGTAGATAGCCTCTACACAGGCGAAATAGTTGACATCGAATACTCTGCGCCAGTCTTCCATGGTGAGGTTGAGTACTCTGCCCGGATAAGCCATGCCTGCATTGTTTACCAGAAGCTCTATAGAGCCGAATTGCTCAAGACAGGTATTTACAAGTCTTTTGGCGGCTCCTTCTTCTCCGATATCAGCCACCACAATCGTTGCCAGTCCGCCGGCTTTCTCCACCTGCTCCTTGGTGGCTTTTAGCTGTTCTTCGTTGCGCCCGCTGATAACCAGCCTGGCTCGATACTTGCGAGCCAGGTAAATAGCCAGGGCTTTGCCTATGCCCGATGATGCACCGGTTATCACTCCGGCAAATTCTTTCTTCAAAGATTTCTTCCTTGCAAACAGCATCCATAAATTATATTGGTTTTTGCTGCGGGCTCCCGATATGGTCTTGCCATTTTTACGTTATGGAAGATCTGGATGTAAAGAGAGTGCTTCTGTTCAGCAGGTGATTCAGGCAAGAATAAAGAGCGTCTCGATGCCATAGACCGCAATCAATCGTGAAAACTTCGGATTGTAGACCTGGCTGTCCAGGTATTCTTTGAAAGAGTTGAGCGGCTTTATCTCTTTAAGATCCTCTTTGAGAATTTTGATCTCATCAAGGGCGATTTTGCTCGGTTGATCGTTGAAGCTCAGATCAAGAGCCTTGAATAGCAGATCGACACAGGCGAAGTTGGCGGTAAAAAGACCGAGATAGCCGAGAATCAGATCGCTTCCTCCTTCAAAATAGAGCAGTTTTGCCAGGGTCAGTACCAGCGCAGATATGATGCCACCAAGCAAAATTGCAACCAGCCAGTTGAGAGTATTTATAAAGCGAAGCAAGAATTTGATCAGACTGAGTCTTCTGGAAGTTCGCTCGATTTGATTTGCCACCACGGCAAGCTCTTCATAGAAGGGCAGAAGCTGGCGTGCAATCAGAACTATCCTGAAAAGAGCTGCAGCGAATAGTGAGCCTGACCCCAGTAGCAGGGCCAGATACCAGGTCTTGAAGGAGATGGCCGCAACCAGAAATACGCCTGCAAAACCGAGGATAGAGGCAGTAAAAAGCAGAGAGGCATGTTTCTTTCGTCTTTCTGCTTCGACAAGCAGACCTCTTTTAAAAAGAGTTTCTCTGATCTCGTTTTCAAAAGCCTGTCTGTATCCGGCACTGGTGAAATCAGCAATTATTCTCCACAGCCCCTGGGCCGAAAAATATTTCCTCAATCTTTTGGGATCGTTTATAGATTCTCTTATCATCGTGCTGAGCGAGCCTGTTATGAAGCGATAGAGGAAGGAGAGCCGTTTGGCAATCTGTATAGGATTGCGCGCGTTACCGAGAATAGTCTTCTTCGCTTTTTGCTGGGCCCAGTCGGATAGGGCTTTTTTAGTGACTGTCCACATGTTCTTTTCGTAGTCGGTGAGCTGATTTAGAAAGCTCATATCATCACCGCGTTTCAGTGCCCTTTGCATCAAGTCGGCAGCCAACACGATAAGGGCATGGGTGGTATCACCGCCCCGAATTAAATAGGCGATTTCGGCAGGGCGCAGCTCTTCTTTCTTAGCCAGAGAAGATGTAGAAGAAGATGAAGAAGCTTCCACATGATTCAGATTTTTAAATATCCAGGTGCGAGCAGCCAGCTCGAAAACGAGCAGGGAGAATAGATAAGCCAGGAATTCTAAACCGGAGATGCTCACCAGGTCTCTATCTAGCTTGTGGAGTTGCGTTAGGCGGATGCCTTAAAATCAGCAGGCTTCGCTGAGTCCTAACTCTACTACTTTAGCAACAAGACTTCTCTTCTCGGCGCTTCTTTTGATAGCCGCAAGCAAACTTTCACCGGTGGCAGTGGTGGGAATGAGCGTCTCGGGAGTCTGGTTGAGAACACCTTCGAGGGGAAGATAGTTGCCGTCCCGTATGGAAATAAGGGCAGGAGAGCGATTCTCTCTCTTCAATTCTTGCAACTGGGCATAGCCGCGACCGGTCATATGCCAGTTGCATATGATTACATCGGCTTCGGACTCGAGTACTCTTCCTTTGAATTCGTCGGTGACCAATGCTGTGCCGACTATTTCTATGTCGTCCATATGATCGAGCCAGAGGTTGAGCATGAACAAGGTCGGCTCCGAATCGTCGACTATAAATACTTTGACCTGATCATTCATGATTTCAACCCTACCAACTTAAATTGAGACGCCAGTTCTTCAGAGGCACTTTGTTTAGAGTGTGTCGAAAAAGATAAAGACAATCTGAAGATGGAATCAAGTGTATACCCTTAACTACTAAATGGGAACAGCTAGTAGGCAGAGGGTATATACCGACGGCGATTGTTGTAATCCCTGACTATATGCTGGTTTCAAGACGAAGCCCGGCATATGTTAAGCAGTTTGTTAAGAAGATTTAGTCGCTTGCCAACTCGATTTCAGCACTTTGACTGTTTTGAATCAGAGGCTCAGATCCATGTCCAGGCTTATGTCTTTAGCTGGTGCCGAGTGGGTGAGAGCACCGACTGAGATGGCGTCCACGCCCTCGATTACATAGGTTGCAATGGTAGCGATATTGATCCCGCCCGATATTTCCACCAGGCTTCTTCCATCGATTATTGCAATGGCCTCTTTCACCATTTTGGGACTCATGTTGTCAAGCAGGATGTGCTCAGGCTCCAGGGCAGAAGCTTGCTCTACCTCTTCCAGGCTGCGGGTCTCCACTTCTATCGACGCTTCAGGATAACTGTTTCTTGCCGCCTCGATAGCTGCTTTTATAGACCCTGCCATGGCTATATGGTTGTCCTTGATCAAGATTCGGTCATACAAACCGCTTCTATGATTGACTCCACCACCAAGGTGTACGGCAATCCGGTCGAAGGCTCTGAGACAGGGCGTGGTTTTTCTCGTGTCCAGCACTTTGATACCACTGCCTTCGACCTTTTCGACGAAGCTTCTTGTTATCGTGGCGACTCCGCACATACGCTGCATCAAGTTGAGCGCCAGCCGTTCTCCGGTGAGAATCGCCCGGGCTGGTCCTTCTATAGAAAGGACGACGGTAGGACAATCTTTTATATATGTACCTTCTTCGTAAAAGGCTTCGAAACTGAATTGCTCCGGTTCGGCTTGCCGCGCTGCCAGGCGATTGAAGACCCGCTCCAGCACATCGATACCGGCCAGCACCGTGGGCTCTTTGACAATCACCCGGGCTCTGCCCCTGGCCTTTGAGGGAACCGTGGACACCGTGGTGATGTCAACCGCGCCATTGATGCCGGCCAGCGCGCCTAGATCCTCATCGAGGGCAAGATCAATCGCTCTGTCGAGCATACTCTCTAGATTGGCATCCAGATGCCATTCTGTTTGGCTGCATTCGCGCTCGGTTTTATTCAAGACTGATCACTCACTTTTCACTGGCATCGCGATTGTTATTATGCCAGGCGGCCGTCCTACTTAGCTGCTTGAGATTTATGCGGTTGCAAAGTATCATATTCTAGTCCGAGTTTTCGAAATGAAGTAAGGAGAAAGCTATTGTCCAGATTCAATTTCAAGGGCGCCATAAAAATGCTTGCATTTGCTCTGATGTTCTGGTCTATTGGATATGCTCAGGCTTATGACCGCACTGTGGCCAACAACCTGGGTAAGACCAGAGACGCGTTATTAGATCAACGCTCTCACCTGGCCGCCAAGGCTGACGAGATCAAAGGCAAAATGACAGAACTCGATAAACAGCTGAGCATAGTCGAGAGCTATATCAGAGACACAGAGAGCGCTATCCGTAATATCGACGACGCAATTCGCAGAGCGAGTTGATTTAACCGGGCAATGGTGAGAGTTATGACAATTAAACTAAGCAGAACAATTTTGAGAACTACCAAACTTACCGCCTGGGCGCTGGTTTTGTTCCAGGTCGTCGGACCACTACAGTCGGTTCTGGCCGAAGAGCCTAGTCAGAAACCTGATGAGCAGGCGGTCGAGAAGACAAAGACGGTCGAAAGAGTGATAACCACTGAGACCAGTGATGGTGATGTTTCTCACAAGTCCGTCAGAAAAGAGACCATGAGGGTCTCGGCCAATGTACCGGTTCACTGTCTCAGTCCCCACGCTGCCTGCGAAGAATCTAAAGTGGTGATAGACACATTGATGAAAGTATCGAAGACCTATTCGCAGGGAGATTTTGACGGGTTCGGCAAATTTCTCGATGATGATGTCACCGTATTTGATGATCATAAAAAGAAGCTGATTGTAGGTAAAGAAGCCGTTCTAGATTATGTGAAGAAGAGATGGAAAGATGCCCACGTCGGACCGAATCCGGTTCTTTCTTACACCATCGAGCATCCTTATGCCAAAGTCAATGGTGATACCGCCGTGGTCACTTTTAAAGCGATAAAAGTAATCGGCGGTACTCAGAATCCAGGCACCTACGAGTCGAAAAGCACTGATATCTTCGTAAAGAAGCATGGTGAGTGGAAAAAACTTCACTATGTCAGTCACTGGAAGAAAGTAAAGTCCTGATCTTTTAATCGTTCACTTTTGTCTGGTATCGTTGGCGGTATCGGCTTTCTCAAGCGCCTCGAACTGTTTTTGCAGACGTTTCAGGTCTTTGCTTCCCGAGCGATTGAGGTCATCCATATCTTGTTGTACGCTGCTTCCTGACCCCTGCTCCATCCCTTCGATTTTGTTGTAGACGAAGAGAAGCACCACGGTATTGATCAGAAAGATAAAAATCAAAACTATACCAAGCGCTTTTAATATAAAGGCGCCGGTGCCGGTATTTGCTCTATTTCGATCTTCATTCATCAATCAGACATCAATCAAAAGGAGACGGAGCGCTCTCAGCTTTCTTTTCTGTTTTCTTTTCATCTGGGTTCTGACTTTTCTTTTGAGGCGCGGGAGTTTCCTTTGTTGAATCAGCTTCTGGTGCTGCCACCAGACTGTCGAAGGTAGATGCCAGTCGGGCATCGGGATAAACACTTCTATAACGCTTCAACCAGGCTCCTCCTCCGAGGTTGCCGCTGGCCAGAACCAGATTGAGAAGATCCACCTGGTTGCCCGGGCACATACTGATGCTTTCTCTCAAGGATTTCAGCGCTTCTTCTTTGTTGCCACCGGCAAGCGCTATCAGACCTTTCTGGTGTTTGAGATAAAAATCCGATGGTTTGCTGGAAAGGGCCGTGTCCACTTTTGCCTCTATGCTACGAAGGCTTGATTTGCCGGCGTAGCGGGAGGCTTTCTCAGGAGCCTGACGAATGGAATTGCGGGCGCGCATCGCTTCGGCCGAATCGAAATCGTCGACAATAAAAGGGTCCCATCGAAAATCATGCTGGCGAGAGAAGCCTATCTGAGTCATGGACTTATTTGGCTTCGTTTTGCCAGAGCCTCTCTTCCAGGCTTTCAGATGATTCTCTGCCGAGGAACGATCACCTTCTAAAAAGGCTATCTCGGCCAGGAGCAACTCTACCGGAGGATAGCTCTCTATAGATTGAGCATGTTCGGCGGCAACTCTCGCTTTCTCCAGATCGCCGGCGATGAAATAAACTTTTGCCATGCCCTCGTGAGCTGCCTGCAATCCGGGTTCCTGCTCATGAGCCATTGAGAAGGTCTCCACCGCTTCTTCCAACTCGCCCTGTCTCAGGCGGGCATGGCCGATACAGACCAGAATCGGTGCTTTGCGAGAGGTTCTGGAGAGCAGCTTCTGCCAGATCGATATTGCTTTTTCATAGTTGCCCGACAGATGTTGCGCCAGGCCGGTGGCAAGAAGAATCTCTTCTTCCCTGGGATCGAGCTTGTTGGCTTTTTGCAATAAGGGCAGGGTTTTGTCGTATTTTTCTTGCATGGCAAGGGCTATACCAAGAAGATAGTGCGGTAGCGGATCTTCGGGATCGATCTGGATGGCTTTTTCAAGCAATCGAACTGCTTCTACAAGATCACCTGCTTGTTTGCCTGAGCGGCTTCTCTTTTTGCCGGCGTTGATATTTTTCAGATGGTTGAGGGCGCTCGAAGAGAGATTTTGAGAGCGCTTTCTCGCCTCGTTATTCCAGTATTCGACCTGGCCTTGAGCAGGCAGTAAAAAAACTGGAGAGCTGACAAAATTGCTTAGACCGATCAAACAGGACAGACCGGCTAGTAAGATTCTTTTCTTCATAGATACTATATATGGTGCATCTGGTGCCATGGCGAAATTTCTATTCTTCTCTTCAATTAAGATACTAGAATTAACGGTTTTGCACAACGAATTTGATCGCTTCCACATAGATCTGGGGTTCGGGGAACTCGTGATCCAGGTCTATTTCGGTCAGTTTACAGCGAAAGCCGCTCTTTTCCAGGGCGGCGGCGACATCTTTTTGAAGTACCGGTGGGACGGTCTTGTCTCGTTTGGCTGAGACAATCGCGAAGGATAGTTCTTTCGGGAGCTGATCTAGATGCTGTAGCAAGCTCGCTTTTCTGTAGCTTTCTGGTGTTTGCTCCGGTGCACCGCCCATCGCTTCTGCTACCCCCAGGCGAACCACATCGACTTTTGTCTTTCGAAACAACTCTGCCAGGTCTCCTGTGCCTTCGACACTGACCACACCGCGAATTTTATTTTTTATCGAATCCGGTGCCACCGCAGGATAATTCAAGGCGACGCTGCCACCCATACTGGTGCCTATGATCACTATAGAATCGAGGGGATAGGCATAACTGATCTCGGCTATGTTCTGGTTGATGTCGGCAAGGGCAAGGTCGTTTCCCCAGGCGTTGCTTTTTCTGTAGTTCAAAGAAGCAATCACCGCACTGGGAAAGGCTTCTCTTATTGATGGTGCGATCGGGGTCTTTTTCGCCACTACATAGGGTTCAAGATAATTCGAACCCATGCCGTGCAGATAGACGATAAGAGTGTATTTGTTGGAATGAGGCTGCTGCTTTGGCGGAATCAACAAATAGCTGTCCGGAATTCCGTCTTTGTGGCTGACGAAGTCTCTTCTGAAGAATTCTTGATCGTCCACTTTCTCGCCGGTCCGGCTTGCGGCTGACAGATTGGTGACCTGGCTTGCCAGTTGACTGTTTTCGATTTTTAAAGCGCGTGTTTTGCCACCTGCTTTTCCAAGCATTATCGACAGGATGATGATCGCGGTAATAGCTCCTGCAAGCGCTACGGTCATAAAAAGCAACAGGGCTTTCGATTTTAGAAAACTTGTAAAATTAGACATTATCGGTCTTATATTCTCTGTAGATATTACAGATGTGCCAGCAGGGAATGTAATATTGTCATGGCACTGGTAAGTCTAGATCAACTTTTGCGCCCCGGGTCAAGATAGACATGAATATTATCTTTTCTCAACCCGTAAGCTCTCTTCGGACTATGGTCCTGGTTTTGCTCTTGCTCTTACCAGGGACGGTTTCGGTCGGCAATGGAGCATTCGCCACTACCCGCACCCACAACATGGATGAGGCAAGGAAGCTCAATCGCGAAGCGATAGACCTGCAATCCCGGGGGCAGTTGAACGATGCCTGTGAACTCTATCGAAAAGCTATAGCGCTCTATCCTGGTGGTGGTGCCTATCACAATAATTTTGCCGTGCTTCTCAAAGAGATGGGCGAGTATGAAGCGGCAGAAAAAGAGGCCAGGCAGGCCCTGGCATTAAAACCGGCGCGAGCCGACTATCATTTCAATCTCGGTCTTATCCTCATGAAGCGGGATAAAAACGAAGAAGCCGAGACCGAGTTCAGAGCAGCGCTCAAGCATAATCCTGACGATATCGACAGCCATTTTCGACTGGCCGAAGTATTGACCGCTCGATCGCTCTTTCAAGAAGCTGAAAAGGAGATCAAACTCGCTATTTTGTTGCGACCGAATCAGGCTTCTTATCATGCTCTTCTGGGCGATATCTACTATCGTCTCAACGACCACCAGAATTCGCTTTATGAATACAAGCGCGCAGTCTCGCTTTCTGCCGATATTAAAAGAGACGGCAATTTGATGGAGCGTTTGAAGTATCTGGAGAAAGTGGTCGATGGCAGAGGAAGAAGCTGATGGATGACAACGGCGATAAAGAGCGACAGGACAGTCTGCTTATCCTGCAAAGACGGCTTGTCATCACCTGTCTTACTCTTCTCATCTGCATTCTGCTGTTCAAACTAGCCGAAGTTTTCTCGGATATTCTCCATATTCTTGCGGTATCGGTCTTCCTGACTTACACAGTAATCAGTCTGGTGGACTTCTTAGATCGCAAATTCAAGAACCGAATGCTTGCCGTCACCGGTGTTTATCTCCTTGGTGCGGTGCTTACTTTAGTCGGCATTGTTCTTGTTATTCCGACCATTCTCTTTCAGCTCAGTCAGTTGATCGAGCTGACCATCAAAGAACTTCCCGGCTTGCTCCAGAACTCAGGCGCCTATTTGAAACCGCTGGAGACGACACTGGCTAAATATGACATCCATGTCGGCACTGATGAGATGGTCTCTCTTCTGGTCAGCCGTCTGCCGCAGCCGGATGGCCCTGCCATCGTCGCCCAGATGTCCGGTGTGGCTATCTCTACCATGACTATCGCTGTTTATGGATTGTCGGTGCTCTTGCTTACTTTCTATTTCCTTCTCGACGGCAAAGGCATGATCGATTCGGTGGTCAAGCTCAGTCCGACCAAATATCAGGGTACGGTGACCGAAGCGCTATCCGAAATTCATCATTGCCTGAAAGCTTTCTTCCGAGGTCAGATTGTTCTCGGTCTTCTTTTCGGAGTTTTCATGGTCGTGGTCTATATGCTCCTGGGAGTGGAGTATGCCCTCGCGCTGGGGCTCTTCCTCGGAATCTGGGAAATAGTGCCGGTTATAGGACCGACCATCGGTTTTGTCCCTGCCCTGGTCTCGGTGCTCTTTCTTGGATTGGCCAATGTCGGCGGTAACAGACTGATGGAGATTATCATTCTGGTAATCGCTTTTAACATTTGTCAGTGGGTGAAGGATAATCTGGTCGCTCCACGCTATATCGGAGATGCCATCGGTCTTCATCCGGTGCTTGTCTTTATTGCCATTATGATTGGTGCCAGGCTTGACGGCATCCTGGGTATCATCGTCTCTTTACCGGTGGCAGGGACCCTGGCTGTGCTCTTCAAATATTTGACCGCAGGCCGGCAGCCTGAAGAAGAGCCTTCCTGCCCTGAGGAATCTGCAGAAACTCAGTGAATTAGTTAAATTCGGTCGGACTTCCGATAACTTTTGGTTTTACTTAAGGTTGATTGGAGTTTTGGTGGGCAGCTTGGGCAGTTCGGCATTATCCGGACTGAAGCTCTCTTGCAGTGAACGAGCGATGAGGGATTGCAAGAAAATTCCGAAAACCACTAGCAGAGCCAGGGCTATCAACAAAAATCTGGTGTTTTGTGACATTCTTCTCTCGTCCTAGGAAACTCTTTTAAGATTATACAGGATCTGCTCCCATTGTACGGAGCGTGGCATACAGAACGCTGGTCTCAGACCCGCGGTGTTAGACCCCTGGCCGGGGTGGGTATATTCGGCCAGATTAGACCCATATTTTAATAGTTATCAAGTACATAGAGGAGTAGACGGTGAATCGACCCCAAGCCCTGGCAGGCAATACCAACACAAACGAGCTCAGCCCCCGCGCCAAGCTTCTGGTAGACAACATGGCCAAAGCCCTGGTTGGTCAAACCAGAGCTTCCAAGCTGGCTGTGGTGGCGATGCTCTCCGGCGGTCATGTCCTTTTGGAGGACGTTCCGGGAGTGGGCAAGACTCTGCTTGCCAAAAGTCTATCCAGCTCTATCCAGGCTGATTTCAAAAGGATTCAGGCAACCCCCGACCTTTTGCCTTCTGATATCTCCGGTGTTCAGATCTTCGATCAGAAAGAAGGTAAGTTCAAATTCGTTCCCGGACCGATATTTACAAACATTCTTCTAATGGACGAGATCAACCGGGCTACTCCCCGGACACAGTCCAGTTTGCTCGAGGCTATGGAAGAGAGGCAGGTAACTAATGATGGTGTCACTCGCAGTCTGCCTGAATTGTTCTTCGTAATCGCTACCCAGAACCCTATCGAGCACCACGGTACCTTTCCTCTGCCGGAAGCGCAGTTAGACCGTTTCATGGTCTCAATGTCTCTGGGATATCCTAATCGAAACGACGAAGCGGAGATTATCAAAAAAACTCTTCTCAAAGATGCCTTCACCGTATCCCAGGTTCTGAGCGTTCAGGAAGTGCTCAATATGCGGGAAGCTTTGCGTAGCGTTTTTGTTCATGAAGCGCTCGTGAACTATATCGTCGACATTGTCACCACATCCAGAGAACATCCATCCATCGTGCTCGGTGTAAGCCCCCGGGGTGCTCAGCTTCTGGTCAGAGCCTCCCAGGCTCTTGCTTTCATAGAGGGCCGGGACTTTGTCACTCCGGAAGATGTGAAAGAGCTCGCTCCTCATGTCTTCGGTCACAGGATAGTTCCTAAGCTGAAGTCGAACAAGGTCTGTCATGCCGACCTGGTTCGTAAAGTTCTGGAAGTAGTGAAAGTGCCGTCTTAACAGGACGGAGAAAGACCGGTATAGGCTATGCGTCCTCAATCCCGACTGAGATCCGATGAAGCGGTAACGATCCTATCTAAGGATTCTAGTAAGCGCGCCAAACGTGCCTGGGCTCTGCCTGTCGGTATGGGCTATCGCATTTATCTAGAAGCCAGATTTCTCTCTATGCTCTCCATCGGCCTTTGTATAAGCCTTACCGGAGCACTGTGTAATAACGAGTGGCTTTATCTGCTCTCTTCTGCATTTGTGTCGGCGGCATTGCTGGGGGCGATCATTCCTTTTCTCGTTCTTACTTTCGTCAAATTCGACTATGCGCTGCCTGAGGAGGTTCTTGCTTCGGATCAGGCGGCGGTTATAGTCAAGCTTAAAAAGTCGAAAGTTCTGGGACCTTTGAGCGGTCTTGTTCCGGTTAAGTGGCTGCGTCTCAATATCGATGCGGCAAGAAGAGGAAAAGACGGCACCAGTTTTGAAGCCATCTATCCACCGGAGCCTGTTTTAATCGACTCTCTCGATGGGGAGAGCTGGTATGAATTCCCGACCCCCAATCTGCAGAGGGGTGTCTACAAATTCAACGGAATCGAACTGAGCACATGCTTCCCCCTTGGTATCACATGGTGGTCGCGGCGCTTTGCCATCAAAGATAAGAAGAACGTATTGATAACTGTTTATCCTCGTCATTATCCTGTTTCAGGCAACTTCATGACCGAACTTCGTGGAGTGAGCTCTACCATGGGGCTTTCTTCGGCACTATCTGCGGTGACTCATCAAAGCACCAGTTTTCGCAGTGTGCGTGAGTTCCGTACGGGTGACAGTCTCCGTCACATTCACTGGGCTCTTACGGCGAAGGCCGGTGAAATTCTGGTTAAGGAATTTGATCAAGAGACTCTGCCTGTCTTCAATCTTCTTTTGAATTTGCGTGCGAACTGGCGTAACCGAGAACAGTTCGAACTGGCTGTCTCGACGATGTTCTCTCTCTGTCATCTGGGCTATAGCATGGGTCAGGTGCCCAATCTTTTTCTCAATCCGCCCATGAACTCGAGCCAACTGAAGCCGCTTCTTTTCGATATACCCAGTGGTCTCAATCCCGGACTCGACCTCTATGCCGAAGTTCTCGCCAGAGTGGAACCGGTTTCGGTGCGCTCCGAATCGAAACGGGTCGGAGTGGACAAAGAGATTGCCGAAGTCGAGCTTGAACTCGATGAAAGTTTAATCGAAATAGATTATTTTGAGCGTGATCTGCTCACGCTTTTGCCCAGCGGAGATTCGGTAGTGAAGTACAATCCTGACCAGGGTGATGTGGTCTGCTATCCGATTGACCTGGCCATAGTGCCCGAGGGGTGGGACTATGAAGATCCTATCGAAGACAAGCGTGGTGTCGGTGCCATGGTCAATTTCGATAAACTGCGACCTAAAAAGGGCGGTGATACCAACATCAAGCATTTGCTGGGTCCCGACAGCGGCCAGGTGATCGGTAAGATCGACTGGATAAAGGATCTGGAGGCGCTCTGATATGGACTTGTTCAAAAGAGAACCGCAACAACAAGAAGTTCTGGAGCCACCGGAACATAGCGTTGCTCTGCGCCTGGTCGTCTTTTTGATGGCCGCTCTTTGTGTCGGATCCTCCTGCTATTTCTCCCGAGTAGAACCTCTGATATGGGTTCTTTTCATGGTTACGGTTCTCACCGGCAGCTATTTGAGTTATCTCTATCGTAACGATGAAAATAAATGGCTGAGAAGAGTCGCCTTCATAGGCATTGTTGCCGTGGGTTATCTTGCCGGCAAGCGCTTCTTGAGTCCCTTGAGCACCGAATATGATTTCGTCTCTCCTTTTGTCATTTTTCTCGCCGGTGTTTTCTCCAGCCTCTGTTTCGAAATGAGATCCCGATCGGATCTCAATCTTTCTTCCGGTCTAGGGCTGCTTCTTCTTTGTATCACCGCCCCGGTGGCAAGGGGATTGCTCTTCGGAGGAGTGGTGCTCTCTTACATACTGCTCGGCGGTTTGATGCTTTATTTCGATTGTCTATCGAGAACCTTGAATGCCTGGCTGGAAAAAACGATTGAAGATGCTCCCAAACTCGATTTTTCTAGGTCCGGTGGTGGCAGGCGTCGCAATCGTTTCGGCAGCACTCTGGGTCTGCTTGCGTTCTTTCCATTGCTTGCCGCGATGATGTTTTTGTTCATGCCCCGTATCGATAGTTTTCTTGATATGACTATGGCTTATGCCAAGACCCTCAATCCCGACTATTTACTGGACATGGCCATGGGCTCCCAGGGACCGGCATCACGCCCACCCCAAGATAAAGGCCAGTCAGCCAGGGACTGGTTCCAGAAAAATTCTCAGGTGTTGTCCAACCTAAAAAAGAACGAGAAGAAAGACGAGAAGACCAAAGAGAAATTGACTTCGACTCAGCCTGATAAAGATAAATCCGGTATTCCTGAACCAAAGCAAGATAAGGATAAGAAGCAGCAGGCGAAACAAGAGAAACAGGCTAAATCTAAGGCTAAATCTGAAAAGGATAAAAAAGAAAAGTCGAAGTCGGACAAAGATAAAGAAGATCTGAATCCTGAACCCCAAGACAAGAAGAAAGTCGACAACCCCAAAGGTACTTCTAAGAAAAACACGTCTGATAGCAAGAAGAAGCAAGAGCAAGAGCGAAAGAATAAGAGCAAATCCGCTTCGAAATCAGATAAGAAATCCGACTCTAAATCTGGTGCTTCCGGAAAAAGCGGAAAAAGTGGCAAAAGTGGCAAAAGTGGAAAAGGCGCCGGTGGTGCCGAGGGTGGTTCCGGTGGCTCCGGTACCGGCAAGGAGGCCGGACCGGGAGCAGACAAGAAGCTCGTCATCAAAGATGAAGAGGTCTTCGATACCCATGAACCATTTGTCTCATCTGAAGCGCCCATTTTGAAAGTAACATCGCGTCGGCTTGCCTATCTAAGGCGTCAGTGCTATGACAAATTCGACGGCAGGTACTGGACCCATACCGGCAAAGGTGCTACAGAAAGCGCTGATAGGAACAAGAACAAGAATAAGAATAATAAGGATAAGAAGAGTAAGAGTAAGCGGCCTGAAAAACAAGAGAAGAGCGTTAAAGTTGTCGATGGTGTCATCCAGCGCGAGAGCCTGAAAGAAGCCATGGAGAAAGCGGCACTGGCCAGGCAGGCTGCACCGAAAGCGGTGGCTCCCCAGCCGGTCAGCACCGGGTCTATCTTAATGAAGAGCGGTCCTATTTCTAAGCAAGAAGGCATAGTTATGGGCAATGGCAATGCCGGAGCCGGCTCCAACACGACAGCGGAGCCCACACCGGTAGTCGAGCCGAAGCCGCAATCAGAAGAGAGTGATCAAGGACCGGTAGATCTTGTCTCTCGCATAGCCAAGGGAAGGAAGTTCGAGTTTCTTTCCCGAGAACGACCGCTTTTTCTGGTCGGTATGGCCGATGCGCTTTCTGTCCCACCCAAGTATCCTTCCATCTCTATGACCCAGGATGTCGAGGTACTCGCTCCTTCAATAGGCAAGGTCGTTCCCGGCGCCTGGATTCCCCAGGAGGTAATCGTCAACCAGAAAGAGCTCAGTGTTGACAGACTGGGAGTGATGAGAACAACTGCGGATCTAAAAGCAAAAACTAAATTCAAGGTCAAAACCGAGCTGCCCATCTTTAACACGGCCTATATGCGTCAGCGCCCACCTATGGGCGCTACCGAAGAAGAGGTGATTCGCGATAATTTCGCATCTTATCTGCAACTTCCTGAAACCATAAGCGATGCCGTTTTCGAAGCCGCCGAATCCAATACATCGCCCGAGTTCAACTGGTTCGTTCAGAGCGAACAGCTCGCCAATTATCTGCGCGATAACTACAAAATAAATAACAATGCCAATTATGATGATTCAGAAGATCTGGTCCAGAGCTTTCTGGATAGCGATGAAGGTGGTCAGAGTTCACACTTCGCCAGCGCTTTCGTGATTTTGAATCGTTGTGTCGGAATACCATCACGCATGGTGGTAGGTTTTGCCCCTGGCGAACTGGATCATGTCTCCGGAGCCCGCACGGTCAAAGGCAAGGATGTCCAGGCCTGGGCCGAGTCTTATATACCTGAGTTCGGCTGGGTGCCTTTCGACCCGACCCCGGAGGGCTTTCTCCCCGCTCAGAAAAGGGAGACCGAATACACCGCCGATGATATCAAAGAAGACCTCGGACTGAATGAAGACGAGAAGAAGAAACTGCTGGAACAGATCCTCAATATTGCCGCCTGGATTCTGGGGCTGCTTGCCTTGCTCGCCATGCTTTTCATTCTCGGTCGCAAGTTTTTACCGAAGCTGCTTGCCTGGTGGCGTGCTCGTCGAGCCCGAGGTCAGGAGTGGAAGCAGTACAAAAAGGTATTGAAAGCGGTGAAGACCAGCACCAGTGTCGACCGGGAACCCCAGGAGACACCGACCGAGTATACCTTCAGAGTTCGGCAGACCGTTGATCGTCTTTCTCGGGAGGGGCAACCGACACCATCCGGTCTGCCTGACAGTCTCGAGCAATTTATGCAACTCTATACCGATATCTATTTTGGTCAGAGAAAGGGCAAAATGGAAGACCTGAAGTATTATGCCGATCTGGTCTCTACCCATGCCCGTAACCGTAAATAGGCAGAATTAAAAGAGAGTCGAGAAAGAATTGACAGGCATACAAATGTATGGTTTAATTGGTCTACTTTGAAAAATATATAGGTAAGTAGTAGAAGAAGATAAACAAGAGAGAGAGAGAGAAGAGCACGTCTCTGTCTTTTTTCTATCTTTCAGGAATCGTTGAGAAGATCATCGATTCCTGTCCTTGCTGTTGTTTTTGTTTCTTTGTAGATTCATCTGATATCGAGAGGCAGGATGGCTAGTAAAGCGAATGTGACCGCCCTCAGGCAACAACTGGAGCAATTATTCCCCGGCAAATGGCTTGTCGGGCAGGAGCGGGGCAGCAGTCAAAAACTTTTGCGCACCGGTATCGGCGATATCGATGCTGGTATCGTGCGTGGTCTTCCCAGGCGGGCAATCAGCGAATGGTCCGGTGCAGCCTCTTCGGGTAAGACTACTCTTTTGCGAAGCGCTATCGCCTACTGGTGTCTTTCTGGTTTGAATGTCGCTTATATAGACACTTTCAGCCGTCTGGTCGCCGCCGACTGGGCTTTTGTCGAGCAGGGCATCTGCGGAGCGATGCCGGTCAATCTAGCCCCGAGGAAGAGTCGGCACCGGGGGCGGTTCATGGCGGTGCGGGTCAGTCAGCGTCTGGACGCCACCCGGAAGGGAGAGATAACCAGATTGGCTTTGAGAAAAGAAGCTTGCTGGGTGGCTGAGCAGTTGATTAAATGCGCTCTTTTCGATGTTGTCGTCTTCGATCTGGGTGGCTCTTCTTTCGTCAATGATCGAGTCTATGCTCGTTTGCATAGATCTCTAGAGCGTTCGAGAACGGCCTTGATCTTGCTAAAAGATAACGGTACACGTTCAAGACCCGAAAGCTCGAACAGCTCCTGGGGGGCCCAGACCCGGGCTAGCTTCCAGTGGGGTGACAGTTTCTCTACAAGAGAAGGTATCGATAATAGTGTCATGATCGTTCCGTCGGTAAAGGCTGATTTAGCCCGAGACGGTCTCGGTCAGAGAGTGGAAATCGGTTTCAGCGCCAATGTCTCGAATAGCTTGTTTACGTATCCCCAGATTCCCGATCGTCGTACATCAAAAACACGACCCCGAACTAAAGGGTAAGCCCTTCGTTCTCGTTGGCGGCCGCTCCCGGGTGCTTTATTGTTCGTCGAAGGCGGCGCGATATTATATTCAGCCTGGCATGCGTCTTTCTCAAGCACGGGGAAGCTGTGCCGATCTCCTCTACCGGGACTATGAACCGGCTCTTTGTATCGAAGCCCAGCGAAAGCTGGTGGCGGATCTGGTGGTCTCTTCTCCCCGGGTATCCGGCGGCGATATAGGCGAGATCTTTCTCGATGCCGAGGGACTGGCCTATACAGGCGGAGAGGGCAAGTTCTGTAGAGACCTGCTCCGGCTGGTCAGTGCCGGTGGCTATACCGAAAGTGTTGTCGGCATCGCCGATAGTGCTTTTGCCGCTGCTCTTGCTTCTCGGGTGACTCGACGCCGCTGGCTTATGATACCGCGGGGAGAAGAACGGCTTTTTATGGCCGGGCTGCCACCGGGTTTGCTTCCTCTTTGCGAGGAGAGCAAAGAGACTCTGAGGCTGCTTGGAATAAAGACTATAGGAGCCTATTTAGATCTCACTCTCGATCAGATTCGCCACAAGTTCGGCGTAGAAGGAGAGCGCGCCTATAACCTGGCTTGCGGTCTCGATCAGTTTCGGCCGATGTTGCCCCTTATTGAGAAAAACTTTCAGTGTATTCTCGATCTGGGCGGACCGATGGAGTCTCTTACCGATACCATCTTTGTGATGAAGTCCTTAATAGAGCGGCTGGTGACAGAGCTGGTGGCAGCCGGTCTCTGCGCGGAAGAGATGACAGTCTCTTTTTTCAGCGATGATTTTCTTTTCGAAGAGCGACCGATTCGACTGGTGAAACCCTCTAATCACGCCAAATTCCTTCTAGAAGTATTGCGCCTCTCTTTAGAAGCGACACCGCTTGCCCGAGAGTTCACCGCCGTTAAGCTGGTCATCTCTCGTACCACTGCCGAGTCTTTTGAACAAATTGATCTTGCCGTGCCGGATAGTAATCTTGATGCGGATCAAGATCAGATTATCAATCGCAGCGCTTTTGCCTATCTGCTTCAGCGTATGGAGACCAGGCTGGGCGAAGGGGCGATTGTCCATCCGGTGGCAGAAGATCAATACTTTCCCGAACTGGCTGGTCTCTGGCAGCCCCTCGATCTGAGACAGAGCATAAGAGAGCCGGTGGAGGATGCAGGCAGCGAATACGCTCTCAAAATTCTCGACGGCAAAGGGCTCGCCTCCGGTCTTGTGCTGAAGCGTTTTCCCCGACCCGAACCTGCCCTGGTCGAGCTCGACGGACCGGAGCCGGTCTCTATAACTTTTGACAATCGCTGGTATCGAGTCATGAAAGTGACCTCCGCCGAGCGACTTTCCGGCTTATGGTGGGAGGAGCCGGTGCGAAAGTCCTATTACATGGCCATGGTCAAGCCGGCAGGGCTCGAGAGCAATGTGGAAATGATCATGCTCACCCTCAATCATCTGAACCGCATGTGGGCGGTGGAAGGGATTTACGACTGAGTGCCCGAAATGACGCTCTGGTGGGCGCAGAGGGCTTTTGTGACAGGGCTGTCACGTTGCGGTTATGTTCGCAAGTTATATATGTAGATGCCCCCCATTTCAGGAATCCCGGCGTATGGTGGAACAACTGGCCTCGAATCCGAAATTCGTCCCGAAAGAATCGCAGCGCGATTCTGTCGAAAGAGGTGCTGAAAAGCCCAGTTTCGATCTGGCCTTCGAAGGACGTGAGGATAGAGCCGGTCGGCAAGACGTGAAAAGCGACAACGTTGTCTCTCTCTTGCAAGACAACAAGCTCTATGTACCGCCCCTGGCAAGCAATTCAGAGATTCGGCTGGCTGCTTCTGTGGACGGTGTCGTGGCGAAGATACCCCAGGTCGAGATTACCGGCCAGCATGACAGGCATGAAGGCAGCCTCGATCTTGCTGAAGCCAATACAGAATCTAAAGCAACCAAGAATATATCCGAAGGGCAGAAAGCTGTTCTCAACGCAGCCGAGAGCAATCTAGGCAAGAAGCCCTGGCAGGAGAGCGAATACAGAGAATATCTGGAGGATGGCAAGGTAGGCGGCGGTGCTGCTGTGGCCGAGATGCTTCAGAAACTGGGCTATAAAGTGCACGGTGCCAATCCCAAGAACATCATGGCTCGTCTGATTGCCCAGGGGTGGACGATTCATGGCGCCAAGGACGCCCAGGCAGGCGATGTGGTCGTGGGAGGCAAGCTCAATACCAACTGGCGCAAAGGCGGCACCAACTCTGATATCGGCGTTGTCGGCAAAGACGGCGCCGTCATCCATCATGACCCCAAAAGCACTGAGATGACCCGGGGCAAGTTCGACCAGGTCTTCTCTGAAAAAGAATACGGTCAGCAAGTATGGGTTCTGAGACCGCCGGAGAAAGCACCGACGGCTGATCCCAATGCTAAAGACGCCAAAATCAAACCAGAGGATCTACCCACCGGCGCCCAACCTAAAGATGGCAAAGTAAAAGCAGAAGATCTGCCCACCGGAGTTCAGCCTAAAGAGGGTGATACCCGCACCGAAAGCCGAGTGCCGAAAGATACTACTTTGAGCCTCAATGGCAAGGATGGTGACGGCACCAGCACTTACTGGCAAGATTACTGGCGTGAGTTCTATCACAACAAATATAGAGACGCGCTCAAAGGCGACAATGACAAAGCAGCTCCGGGCTATAAGAGCGATTCGAAAGCACCGGCTTACAATGACCCTGATCTGGCTCCTGATCCGATGGGTATCAGAAAAGATAAAGGCAAGCCTTATTACGACAGCGATCTCAGACCTGACCCGATGCACATGCGCAGCGGCGATAAGCCCCTCGGCTATAACGAAGGTCGTGAATATCGAGATCTCTGGTCACCGGATCAACCTCTCAAACCGAGAAGCTGGCTGATAAGAGCCCAGGAGCCGGAGCGAAGAGAGCCAGATGATAAAGGTCGAGATCAAGGAGATAAACGAGACCGTAGAGAACCCGGCTACGAACCCAGACCCGATGACCGCAGAGAAGACTCTCGGGACAGACCGGAAGCCACTGGCGATCAGCCTCTGCGCGGTAAAGTCATAGCCCTTGCCGCTGGACATGGCGGACATGATTCTGGTGCTGTAAGAAATGGCTGGCAAGAGAAAGATTTCACTTTGATGATGACCAGAAAGGTCGCAGCAGAGTTAGAGCGGCTCGGTGCCACGGTCAAAATGACAAGAGACAGTGACACCTATGTCACTCCCGAAGGTATCAAAGACAAATTCAATTCGTTCCGCCCGGATCTGGCTCTGGCTATCCACGCCGATAGCGCCTCGGCCGATGTGAGCGGCATCCTGACCATGTACTCTAAACAGGACAGCAAGCGCCTGGCCGAGGTTCTGCAACAGACCCTGGTTCAAGAGACCGGTTCCGGCGACCGTGGTAGCAAGTATCAAACCCATAGCTGGAAAGGAAAGCCCTTCCAGAGCACTGCCGGTGATGCTCCTGCCGTATTCCTCGAACTGGCTAATTTGGGCAGTCCCACAGAAGCTCAGAAAATCCGAGACAGCCGCTATCAAGACACCCTTGCCCGGGCAGTGGCCAAAGGCGTGACCCGTTATCTAGGTAAATCTACCGACTATACTGTCAGGCAGCCAGAGCAAAGAGACAGCGAATATCGCGACAGGCGATCCGAGCCCATAGATAGGCGTCAGGATAGAGCCGCGGCCGATGATCGTGGCGATTCTAAAATGGAAGGAAAAATATTCCGCGATAGAACAGCCTCTATATACTGGTCCGGAGCCGGCAAGCCCACCGCCAATGGTGAGATCTATCGTCCCAATACCGAGCTTACCGCCGCCCATCGCACTCTGCCTTTCGGTACCAAAGTAAGAGTAACTGATCGTGAATCCGGCGATTCGGTGGTTGTCACCATCAACGATGACGGACCCCATGTCAAAGGACGCAGCATCGACCTTTCGGTGGCATCGGCGCGCGCCATCGGTCTAGATCGAAACAAGGGTCTGGCCCAGGTTGATCTTGAAATCGTCAAAATGGGTGACGGTAAACGCACCTTCCATGGTCGCAGCTCATACATGGGACCTGGTCTGCGCAATCTTCAAAGAGAAAGAAATCGGTACGGCAACGCACCAGTAGTCTAATTCAAGTCTCTCCTGCCGTTGAGGGCTTGGTTGGAAATTAATCCAGTCAAGCCGCTTCGGTACTTTTTGGTCACAGAAAAATTATATGCTTCTCTGGAACCCACTATATCCAGGGATCATGTTTCTATAAATCAACGACAAAAACCAATCACAACTTCCAGGGATATAGATGCTAGAGCATCCGGAGACCAGCAAGACGACTGATCCGACTCTGTTCAAGCTAGATAAGCAGGCAGGAGCAGTCGATATAAAAGAGAGTTCTACCGAGCGTATCGACAATGTCGACCGCGTCGGTAGCAAAATTGCTGCGTCTGCCGAACTAGCCAGCATCGATACTAAATCTAACAAAGAATTTTTTACTGCTAAGGCAAGTCTCGATGTCGCCTCGGTTGCAGGCAGTCTGATCCCGAATGTTACCCTGACCCGTGATATTACCGGTAGCGTCTTTAAAATGCCTGAGGCTAAGTCAATCGCTGCAGTCTTTGCAGTGGGCAAACTGGCTGACACAGGGGTTGGCAGACGCAGAGAAAGGGCGGCAGTACCTGGTCTTGAGATAACCGACAGAACAAAAGCAGACTCTCAAAGAGATAGCGGAGATCGTCACGGAAGTGATTACTGGCGTGACTACTGGAGAGACTACTGGCGTGAATACTGGCGCGATTATTATCGCGGTAGTAATAACCGGAGCGACACTAGATATGATGACCGTCGCGATAGAGGCTATGACGATCGCAGGGACAGAGGAAGCGACAATCGCCGCAGCCTGGTTCCCGATGGCTGGGATCGCTACCGACCAGACAATTATGATCGCGATAGAGGTTATGACCGCAATGACAGGAGCCGTCGAGACTATTCTAACTATGACGAGAACCTGCCTCCTGAATGGCGCAACGGACGCTGGCGCGAATCGAGAGAAGACAATCGAAGAGATTCTCGTCATGACGACCGCCGCAACTACCGGGTACCTGGAGACCGGCGCGGTAATGATGCACGGATTGTGCCCTATCGTTATGGTGATGACCGCATACTTTCTGAGCCGACCATTACTGTGCAGAAAATAGAAGAGGTATTGAGGCAGTACAACTCTCCTGCCCAGGGGCTTGGACAGCTCATCTTCGACTTGGGTGTGCAGTACAAAATCAACCCGGCGATGGCTCTTGCTTTCTTCGTCAAAGAGTCGAGCGCCGGTACCAAAGGCTGGGCTGTAAAAACAAATAACTGGGGCAACAGAAAAGGCACAGGTCCTGCCGGTCAAGCTGGTCCATTTATGAAATATCATAGCTTCGAAGACAGCGTCAAAGACTGGTTCCCCTATATCATCAGGCGCTATGTCAACCAGGGGCTCGATACCCTGCCGACCCTCATACATACCTATGCTCCCAATAATGACGGCAACAATGAAGCCGGTTATGTAAGAGCGGTGATGAATATGATGCGCAAATGGTCGGTTTGAGGTCAGCTGGAGTTGTCGTGCTTTTTGCCTATTCTGCCTATGATCCGAGGACAAATCGTGTGGTTAATCAACCCTATTGCAAAGAACTCTAAGCCGATAAGCAATCGAACTTCATAGGTAAATTCTGTTTGACTAGATAAAACAAGCCAGGGTACGACCATCAATACCAAGACTTTCAGCAGGCACTCAGGAAGCGTTTTCAGGCAGGCACTATGTTTGTGCATGCAGTCTCTGAAGATAAGATACGCGTAGCAAATGACCGGCACCAGAAAGGCTATGTACAGCGATATCTGGGGATTGCCGACCGCAGACAGACCATAGAATGAGAAGAAAAAGATCAAGGCTATGGGAACCGCTATTTTGGCAAGCAGTACTTTATGCTTGGTGATTAAAACCTGAAGACGACTAAATAGCTGTAAATAGAAATAAGGAAATAGCTCAAAGAAGATCGGCATGAAGAGTAGATTGGCTAAGAACATCGTTGAACCTTCAGCCTTGTCCGAAACTGCTACACAAATTAGAAGTGGCAAATAGACATGACTTATGTAAATCGGCAGGTGAGCAACAAATCTTTTGAAAGTAGGTCTTTGAAAATCAAATCCGATGGAAAAGAGAGTTTGAAACGATGAGGTTATGTATATAGCGTTAATGAGCTGTAGTTGCCAGGGAATTTGGTCTCCAGCGAACAGGAAAGATAAAAACATAACCAAAAGTGTCAGCAGGTTGATTAGCACCCTCTCCTTCCAGTTAAACACTTTTTTGTAGCTCTTGTTATTCATGATTGCTCACGCCTCTCTCTCTCTCTCCTTTGATTAAAAGGCGAGGCATGATGAAGTGAAGAAAGAGTCCTAGACAAAGAAATTCAAGCGCGACAAACATTCGGCTGTTGCCGCTCATCTCAGTTTGGCTGGAGAGAACCCACCAGGGCAGTATCATAATGATCAGCATCTTCAGCAGGCACCTGGGAAGAGTCTTGAAGCAGTAACCGTGCTTCCAGATACATTCATAGGAACCCAGCGCCAAATAGACCGAGAAAGGCAGGAAGCTGGCGATAAACATTGAGAAATGCGGATTGCCGACCGCAGTCAGGCCATAGAAGGCGAAGAAGACTATCAACGCAACTGGAACGGCAATTTTCTCAAGCATTGCTCGATGCTTGATTATAAAAGTAACCACCTGCGCGATTAAGTAGAAATTTGTTTCGAAAAAGATCGGAATCAAAAGCATAAGAGCCAAGGACATGGCGGTGCCTTCAACTTTATCTGAAAGCAGGGCGCACAGCAGAAGCGGTAGATAGACATGACTGATGTAAATCGGAAGGCGTTTTGAGAACCTCTCGAAAGTAGGTCTATCGAGATCTATATCTATTGAAAGAAAAGTCTGAAGAAACGAGGTCATGAAAATCGCCATAATCAGTAGCGGTTGCCAGGGAAGCTTTCCTCTCGAAGAAAGATACAGCGGCAGTAACATAATCAGAATGAACAGGGTACCTAAAACCCTATCCTTCCTGGTCGCCTTCTTACTCTTCCTGACCCTAAAGTTCATATCGAATGCTTCATTCAAGTTCTTTCTCCATTATGCATGTCAGAGGATAGAATGGGAGCATGGTCAGTGATTTAATCAAGAGAGTTAGAGCTAGATACTCAGCGTGTCGCTCTTACAGTGATAAGGGATACAGCCTCGAGACCGGTCGTGCAATGAGGCACCGAGCGCAGTTCTCTACTGTTTTCATTCGCCCTGCATATTTTAAATTCGAATACCGAAGCATTAGTCCTTCGCTCTTTAACTGGAGCCTTGCCTGGGACGGTGAGGAGTTCTATCACAAGAAGAACGGAACCTGGCGTGTGAGTAAAGATAAGGGGGCATTTCTGTTCAGCTGTTCATCCTCTACCGATCATCAACTCCCTTTTATACTCTCTCTGCTGCTTCCGGATTTTGACCAGGAATTGCATTATCCTGCCCTGGTGCAGGAAGCGTTCAAGCCCCTATCCGAGCCATTTGCAAGACCTCCGCTTATTTGGATCGGGTCCGCTTTTGAAGATGCTGCATACACAGAAAGCTATCTGATTCATGAGACCAGAAGCGAGATTTTAGAAAGGCGGCTGCGATTTCGCTCGACAGAGATGGAGGCAACAAAGAATGCAGCCGAGTATTTCAAACAAGAAAACCCCAAACTCTCGGCACGCTTAAGAGAAGAAGCGCAAAACGTAGAAGGTTTCGATAGATATTTCTACAACTCCATCAATTCTGTCCAGTTTGATTGTCTGGAAGCTCAGGAATTCTGGCATTTTCTCGAACTTTGAAATTTTTTTTCCAGAATGTCCAGAAACTTTCTAGTCGGTATAGAAACAATCCGCTGACAGAATGGCAGCGCTAAGAAGTTTCTTTAGAAGGAGATTCGTATGGGTTCCAATGCATTTGAACTTGATCATGGCGTAGTGAATGAGGGCGGGGCATCCATACAGGACAAATTATGGCAAGATTCGATACCAAATTCTGCTACCGCAAGAGATACTGCGGTAAAGGGTGAGGCGAAGCAGACCGATGATAATCTCGGAGAAAAGCTGCAATCAGGCTCTGCTTCCCAGGGCAGAACCCATGAATCTATGCAAGACGGACTGAATGATCTAGATAAGTCCGACCGGCTTGGTGAGCTGGCGGAGCAGATGGGACGTAAAAGAGAAATAGACAACGATCCGCATAAGCTGGAGCACGCCAAACCTGATGAAGGTAACATCATAGAGAGAGTGGAGAAGGCAGAGCGCCAGGATTCTCTCGAGGATGTGTTCAAGAAGCTGGAGCCCAAGGCTGTTACGCCGGAACAGCGCATGGAAGCGAAGAAAGATTTGCAAGGTCGTATTCCTGCTGAAGTTGCCCCTGGTGATCGTAAAGCCCTGGTCTCGATGCAGGAAGCTATTATCGACGGTAATATGGACAAGCTTGGAACAAGCATACAGGCACTCAGAGGTGATCCGGAGCGAATGGAGCGCTTGATAAATGGCTTGAATAGGCAGTTGAAAGAGTCTGACTCCGACACCAGAGTCACCATGACTAAAGACGGAAGAGTATTTCTCAGTAACCCCGGCAGTGATACCGCTGTTCAGTTTGATAAAAATGGAACCGCGGAAGTCAAACCTGTGGAACATACCTTTAGTGGAGCGATTGTGGTCAAGCCCGGAGAAGTGATCAATCGCAGCGCCGAAGATGTCGCGTCCTCCATCGGTGACAAGACGACAAGAGAGATCAACTATGAGCCCATGTACAAACCCATAGGCAAGCCAGATTACCCGAAACTGCCAAATTTCGATAAGCCCTGGGATGATATCAAGCCTCTGTATCCCGAAAAAGGTGGACCGAAGCAGCCCTTCAATCCAAAAGATTGGATAGAAGAGATGGGACAGGGCGGCATCAGGTTGCTCAATAAAGAAGACGACAGGTAATAAGTTTCCCCGGTTAGTCAATAAGTTCCCTTAGAAGAGCGCAGGATTCGATGGAGCAGCATCGGGTCCTTCTCTCTTTTGTTGGCGTCCAGCATAAGGGCACTGTAAGCTTCAGCGCGCTCCAGGTCGTCGCGGCACAGCTCAAGGGTGGTTAGCTTATCTAAATAAGCCATTCTCTCGCCTTCGTGACGCGCTTGAAGGTAACCTTCGGTCCAGGATTCTGCCAGCGCTTCGATTCTTCTATCGGCAAAGAATCTGCCTGCTATGCCGAGGGTGAATACTGATACCAGGGCTCCCATGAGCCACGGGAAAAGTGTCGGGTCGTCTCTAGGGGAGAGTGCTTCCATGGAATGAATGGAGGGGGCATTGAACGAGCTTGCTTCTGTCTTTATTCTGGTGGCTGTAGCTGGGTAACCGGCAGCACTGGCGAAGTCTGCTATGACATTCAAAGATGCGTTCAGCTCTCTGGTTTTGTATCGGGTATCAATAATTTCGATTGCCAGAGCACTGTTCCTTCCAACTGCTTTGAGGTCACCTTTTTCAAAATCGAGAGCGATTATCCAACTTAGATTTTCGACTGCTCGTTCTGTAGCTGCGTTTGAATAGTTGCAGTCGAAGGCGTTTGCGAAACTGTCTCTGGCCATATCAGAGTCTCGAATCTGAAAAAGGAAAGCTTTTCCCATCTGTTCGTGCCTTGCCCCCAGAGCAGTGCTTCGGTCTCCGTAGATGTCTTTCACCAACTCTGTAAGCTGGTTCTCATTAGCCAGCCATTCGCGCAAATAGTTTTGATCTGAAAAGATTCCCTTGAACTCCAGATTGTTTTCTTCCGGCTCCTTTGCCTTTGATCTTTCTGGAATTCCCATTACTTTTCGAAGCTTTGATGGATCTGTCTTGATGGAATCACCAGTGAGGCAAGTGACAAGACTGGAATGATTCGAATATTTGGTAACCGACTCGTAGACCCGTTCACCAAGCTGAATGTTGCCAGATAGACCAATTACGAAAGAAGAAAAGAGAAGTGCATAATTGATTAAATTGATAAGGATTAAGGCAGTGCCGGCGCACAGTACTAGAAATGAAGCATCGTGGCTAGCTTTCACAAACCTGTTCAGAGCTTTGTCTTCAACTCTCATATGACCGATGAGATTGTTTCGCTCGTGTTTCTCGAGCCAGGCGCGAAGAGGTTCTTTCCAGGTGCATTTAACCAGGCTTATTACCAGGGTGCAGGAGGCGACAAGGTAGAGATCGCTCATGGTGCCCAGGCTGAATAGTGGCAGGTCTATGAGCTGCAGATGCTTGAAGAGCATTATCAGCGCAATGGTCAAGACTCCGGCAAAAATACTGAAGTTGGCAAATTTACTAAGTGTTTTCATCTCTATATGTGGTGGCAGCAAGTCTTATAATAATTGCAGAAACTTGCTCTTTTCAGAATACGGTTTTCACCACTGAGATAAGCAGACTACCTGAAATATGTTGGTCATGAAGGGGTCTCAGAAGCAGCGGTGTAACCCTGCTCCTTGATTTTATTGAATTCTGTCTGAGCCTCTTTCTCTCTTTTTAGTTTCTGCAAGCAAAGTGCCCTACGGTATCGGACATCAAGACTAGCTGTTTGCTTCAACAGTTTGTCATAGGCGGCAAGGGCCTTTTCGAAATCTCCCCTTGCATATTCAGCATCTCCAAGTATTTCGTAGCCTTTTCCTATTTGCTGACTGAGAGCGATCAATTTAAGGGCTTCTTCTTTCGCTTTTTCAAAGTTTCCTTCGATTAGTTGAATGGTGGCTATCGAAATTAATTTATCCGGATTACGCTCTCCAGTTCTTTTCTTGTTATTTTCTTGGCGGATAGATTCTCCTTTGGCTGCTCGTTCTCCTGCCAGTTTAAGCTCTCCCATCCTATAAAGTAGATAGGCGTTATCCCTATAGTGTCCCCAGTGTTGAGGTTCTAAAGGTAGAGACTTTTCGGAAAGTTCTCTGGCTTTCTTCCAGTCGCCCTGATTGAGCCAGTATTCTGCGTAGTCGTGATATATACATGCTTCATCAGGGTGAAGAACAAGGGCTCGATCATAATCGGCGATGCACTTATCATTGTCGCCCAAAATATAGGCTACGTGCGCTCTCATTCTCAGTTCATCGCCATCACTGAGGCTTCTGTGTTTGATTAGATCATAGAATATTTTTGCTTCTTCCTTTCTGCCTATTTGAACTTGCAAAAATGCTGTTTCGATAATCCAGTCAAGGTGCTTTATGCCATGGCGTTTGTCAATCGCCAAAGCATTTTCCATCTCTTCAATCGCTTTATCGAACTCCGCCTGATTCTTCAGGCAACTGCCAAGTTTCATGTGACAGTCCGCTATTCTCTCTTCTTCGAACTGTTTGAGACTATTTCTGCTGGATCGTCCGGTAAATTTGGGATAAATTTCCACTAGCTTCTCATTTGGAGCTGTTTCGATGGTCTTGAGATTTTTCTGCCCTATCTCGATTGCCTGGCGATAATTCTTAATTGCTTCTGCGTACTCTTGATCGAAAAAGTGAGTTTCACCGATCAGGTATCTCAAGGTAGAGTCGTTTGGTCGCAGTTGCGCAAGGGTGGCATAGTCGATACGCGCACCATGATTATCGTCCAGATCATACATTAGCAGTTCTGCTCTTCTCTCCAGTGCTATCTCATTTTTCGGATATTTGGAGAGATAGTTATTCAACTCTTTTAGATACTGCTTGGTTTTGTCTGTGTTGACCGATTTCTTTTCTGTACAGTAGCCGGAATCGGTTTGTAGAGCCATGCAAAGAAGCAGAAGGAGGCTGACAGAAATCAATGATGTTTGCTTTGTTTCCAGGTGCTTTCGCGAAAATTTCA
Organism: Candidatus Obscuribacterales bacterium; assembly: GCA_020634035.1. Taxonomy (GTDB): domain Bacteria; phylum Cyanobacteriota; class Vampirovibrionia; order Obscuribacterales; family Obscuribacteraceae; genus RI-106. The sequence goes on from JACKCM010000002.1 coordinate 613,295, forward strand.
TAGACCAGCCGGATCAAGGGTCAGTACCGAAACAATAGAGAGAATGGTACCACTTTTTTTGAGGGCTTCCAGCTTCTCTTTCTCTTCTCTGAATTCCAAAATCAATCGCAGCTTCTCCACATCATCCGGATCAGGGTCGCTCGGATTTTGCAGAACCCTTTGTTCAAGGCGCTCTTGGGCGATGCGAGTAAGCAGCCCCCGTTTTCCGAAGAAGACGAATGATACCGCCACCGAAGCCAGGGCGAAGAGGACAAGAGAAAGGGTGTCGGAGTTCGTCTCTTTAGAGTGCAGTTTGATTATTTTGTTTACTCGCTCAAAAAGCTGGTCGCTGCGTTTGTCTTTATGCAGGTAGGTCATGAGAAGAGCTAGCTCCCGGGAGGTCTCGCCCACCCGTCTGCTGTCAGGACCGAACTCCTTTTCGCGCATAGTAAGCGCTTCTTCGTAATTATGCTTCGCCTCTAAAAATCGACCCTGCTCGCGCAAGCAGTTGCCCAGTTTTGTCAGGGCGGAGCCTAGCTTTTCGTAGCCTTTGTGCGCGACACAGATTTGAATCGACTGTCTGTAGGTATTCTCTGCCTCTTTGAACTTTCCTTCTTTGTAATAGAGATTGGCGAGATTTGCCACCATGCCGCCATACATAGAATGGTGCTTGCCGTAGATATCCTCTCTTATCGCAAGCAGTTGATCTGTATAGCGATGCGCTCTTTTGAATTTGCCTGCCTCTATGCAGGCGCCGGAGTAAAGCTCCAGGCTGATGGCAGGATGAGCCCCTTCATAGACCATATAGGTCGGGATCATTTTGTACGCCGCTTTTGCATAATCCGGGGCACCGGCGATGGCTGCCACCAGGGCGCTCAAATCAATCAGAAGAAAAGCGACCAGGGGTAGAACCAGGCATAGAGCGGCGAAGACAAGGATGTTTTTCAGCTGACTTATGTAAGAGAGCTCGCTCAAGAATACTTCGATTACCGCTTTCTTTGCTTTCTGAGAGCGGCGTTTGCCTGAGAGATAGCGAAAACCTAAGATGCAGAGAATGAACCCGACTTCGAAGGCGATGGCGGCAAGAAGCTTTGGAGATGAGTTTGCCGTAGCGAGCAGACAGAGATAGCAAAGAATGATGAGTGCGATGGCGACGCCACAGAGCTTCAGCAGCCCATAGGCGTTTTGAGAAAAGCTCTGCTTTCGAGATTCTCGAAGCTCATTTTTTAGCTCGTTTCTTGTCATACCTATGATAGTAAGCCAGGGAGAAGGAATTGCCAGGTGGTTTTTCCCACCCTACCCGACTATTGAGGCAGAATTATGTCGCCGGCTTCGTTGCGCGGACGAATATCGAAGGGGTTCCAGGCGACCTCCCAGGGATAGCCGTCGGGGTCGGCAAAATAGCCGGAATAGCCTCCCCAGAAAACCTCCTGGGCAGGCTTCAATATAGTGGTCCCGTGTTTTTCTAGTGTCGCGAAAATAGAGTCCACCTCGGCCTTTTCGCGGACGCAGTAAGCCAGGGTGATGCCTCCGAAGGCAGGGCTCGCCGGCGGCGGCAGGCAGGCGTCCTCGGCCAGTTTGTCCAGGGGATAGAGAGAGAACGCCATCTTCCCCACCTGAAAAACGAACATGTCCTCGCTGCTGGCGCTGGATGGCTGCCATCCTAGAATGTCCCGGTAGAAAGCAAGGGAGGTTTCGAGACTGCGTACTCCCAGGGTGATGAGACTGATTCTTGGCTCTAATAAGGATGCTGGTCCGGAATCTGCCATGGTGTTAGCTCCGATTTCAATTTGGTTTGCAATATAAGTGTAGGCGGTCGGGGAATTTAATTTGAAAGCCATACATGTGTATGGTACGATGAATTTATCACAAAATCAATATGATGATGATGATGATTAGGTCATTGCCTTTCATGCTTTGTGATGGAATAAACCCGGCTCTCTGCCATGAGGTGGAGAGTTCGGGGTGCTTATCTTTATCGACTGCGGTTTTGATCTTTTCGAATGAAACAGCGCTATGCCGAGCTTCACTGCCATTCTTCCTTCTCTTTATTAGATGGAGCCAGCAATCCCGAGGCGTTAGTAGAACGTGCCCGGGATATCGGTCTTTCGGCGCTGGCAATAACCGATCATGACGATCTAGGCGGTGCGGTGCGTTTTGCCTATGCTGCCAGAGAGGTCGATCTCGAGGCGATTATCGGGGTGGAACTCAGCCTGGAAGACGATTCTCACATAACGCTACTGGCTGCCGATGAAGATGGCTATCGCAATATCTGTCGTCTGATCACCCTTGGACGATCCGATTATGAGCGGGGTTCTCCCAGGGTCTCTTACGATAGCCTCTTCGATTGTAGTGCCGGAGTGATAGCGCTTTCAGGCTGTCCGAAAGGAAGTATTCCCACCGCCCTTGCCCGGGAGGACGAGGTCAGGGCCAGGCGCCTGGCTCGGGCTTTTCAGGAGACTTTCGGCGATCGTTTCTATCTGGAGCTCTGGAATCATCATCTACGCCAGGAGAGTTTTATCGCGGCAAAACTCCTTGAACTCTCTCGTTCTGCCTCGATACCATGGACGGTCAGTAACAATGTTCACTATGCCAGACCCGAGGACAGGGCTATTCACGATGTTCTTACCTGTCTGCGGCATGGCACCACCCTGGCGGAGGCAGGGCGAAGACTGCGTCCGAATGGAAGCTGGTATATGAAGTCTGCCGAGGAAATCGCCCATCTCTGGCGTCATGACCTGACCGGGATGAAGAACACTCTTGCCATAGCCGAACGTTGTCGCTTTCGTCTCAGTCAGTTGAAGACACCGCTGCCGATTTTTACTCTGCCACCAGAGATAATGACATCGCTTGGCATCAAGGGCGATATCAATCCCAACGCTTTATTAGAGCAGCTGGTCTGGGAAGGCGCCCGATTGCGTTATCCTGATTTGACCAGCGATCACATCAGACAGATAGATCACGAACTCAATATGATCGTCTCTCTTGATCTGGCGCCCTATTTTTTGATTATGTGGGATATCGTCCGTTTTGCCCGTTCCCGGGGCATTGCCGTGCAGGGACGCGGCTCTGCCGCCAACTCGGCGGTCTGTTACTGTCTTATGATCACCGCTGTCGATCCGATTGGTATGGAGCTTCTTTTCGAGCGCTTTCTTTCGGAGGGGCGCAACGAGCCGCCGGATATCGATCTCGATATCGCCCATCAAGAAAGAGAGATAGTGCTTCAGTATGTCTACGAGAAGTACGGGCGCAAACATGCTGCCATGGTCTGCGAGGTGATCACTTATCGAGGACGTTCGGCGGTGCGGGATGCGGCTCGGGTGCTGGGCTTTTCTCAAGAGCAGGGGGACAGGCTCTCGGCTGAGGCGGATCGCATCGAAGCCCGGGACGCCGCAGAAAAACTGGAAGCCGGCGGTCTGGCTCGGGTCGGTCTCGATGCCAGGGACCGCCGCTGTCAGCTTCTGCTGCAAATAGTCAGAGGTTTGCACCAGCTGCCTCGCCACCGTTCTATCCACGTGGGCGGTTTTGTTCTCTCCGGTAGACCGCTGGGGGATCTGGTGCCGATCGAGCCGGCGGCCATGGAAGGGAGAACCGTTATCCAGTGGGATAAGGATGATATCGATCTTGTCGGCATGATCAAGATAGATCTGCTCGGACTGGGCATGCTGACGATGATTCAGGAAGGGCTTAAATTAGTTAGAGAATTTCGTGGTATCGATATCGATATCGGTACCCTGGATATGGATGATCCTTCTATCTATAACATGCTGCAGCGGGCGGACACGGTCGGACTCTTTCAGGTGGAGTCGAGGGCGCAGATGAATATCCTGCCCCGGTTGAAACCACGCTGCTTTTACGACATCATCGTCTCTATCGCCATCGTCAGACCCGGGCCTATATTAGGCAATATCATCCATCCTTATCTAAGGCGGCGACGGGGGGACGAAGAGGTTATTTATCTCCATCCCAGTCTTGAGCCTATCTTGAAACGCACTCTGGGGGTCCCGCTTTTTCAGGAACAGGGCATGAAACTGGCGGTGGTGGCAGCCGGATTTACTCCGTCACAGGCCGACAATCTGCGCCGGGTGATGAGTCACAAGCGTTCTCATGAGCGTATGGCGAAAGTCTGTGAAGAGCTTGCGGCGGGCATGGCTAAAAAAGGCTTCTCCCAGGAGGCGATTGATACCATTACTCATCAATTGAGAGCTTTCGCCAATTATGGCTTTCCTGAAAGCCATGCTGCTTCATTCTCATTGCTTGTCTATGCCTCGGCTTATCTGAAGCGCTATTTCGCCCCAGAGTTTTATTGCGCCATTTTGAACGCACAACCGATGGGCTTTTACAGCCCGGGAACGCTGATTCGGGACGCTCTGCGCCACGGGGTCGAAGTGCGCCCGGTGGATCTCTCGTGCAGCAGCTGGAACTGTGTGCTTGAAGACGAAGACGATGCCGAAGACGAGACCGTAGATATTATCGAGGCAGAGGGGCTGGAAGGCGACCAATTCAATAATATAGATGCTATTTCGCCGGGACGCCTGCAGGAGCTTTTTGTCTCTCGGCTGGCGGGCGCAGGAGATCTTAAAAGGAGACCGGGGCAGGCTCAAGGAGCAGAGCAGAGGAAGCCGCCGGCTCTAAGAATCGGTCTTCGTTATGTAGATGGGCTGGGGAGAGCGGCAAGAGAGTCTCTTGAGGCGGCCTGGCAAGAAGGTGGACCATTTACTTCTTTAGAGGATGTGGTCGAGCGCAGCGGGCTTGAGCCGAGTGAACTGAAGATTCTTGCCCAGGCAGGAGCTTTTGACGGTCTCTATCCCGGTAGAAGAAAGGCGCTCTGGAAAGTCCTCGATAAATTGAAGAAGCGGATAGAGACGCCATTATTAGATGCTCTCTACGAGTTGAAGGGCATCTCCAGAGAGGATAGACAAAGACCTATAGAATTGCCTGATATGAGCGAATTAGAAGAGGTGATAACCGATTATCGCTTATTAGGCCTGTCTACCCGGGGGCATCCCATGAAATATTATCGCGCCTGGGCTAATAAGAACCGCATCCTGAGCTGCAAACAGTTGTCTGAGAGAATGGACGGAGAAGAGGTCAGTGTTGCCGGCGGTGTGATCTGTCGCCAGAGACCGGGAACTGCTAAAGGCTTTGTCTTTCTCACTCTAGAAGACGAAAGCGGGATGGCCAATGTGGTTTTGAAGCCTAAGGTCTTTGCCGCTTATAAAAGCGCTGTTTTGCAGAACTCATTTTTAATGGTACAGGGCAAACTCCAGATCGAAGAAGGGGTGGCAAATGTGATCGCAAGACATATAGAAGGATTGAAGAAGCTGTCTTTGGACCGTCGGGATTCTGATGATATGGAAGGACCTGTGATCAGGTCGCGCAATTTTCATTGACGATTTAAATGAAGGTAAAATATAAACTGAGAGTATTTAGAAGTCGAAAAGGTCAAAAGATCACCATAATGACAGGTCCGGAGCAGACGCCGACTTTTGATATTGATAGACCGGAGTTCTGGGAACTCTGTTATCAACAGGGACGCACTCCCTGGGAATATGGTCGTCATGCGCCTCCTCTTGAAACTTTCATGAAGTCTCCTTATCGGCTGCCGCCCGGCAAAGTAGCGGTGCTTGGCTGTGGTACCGGCCATGATGCTGTTTATCTTGCCCAGATGGGCTATGAAGTGACAGGGATTGATTTTGCTCCTTCCGCCATTCAGTCTACTTACCAGAAATTTGTCCAGGCAGGAGTAGCGGGCAAATCGGCCTTTCTTCTGCAGCGAGATATTTTCGACTTACACGAATATACCGGCTATTTTGACAGCATCGTCGAACATACCTGCTTTTGTTCTATCGATCCGGTTCACCGAAGACGATATATGTTTGCCACCAGGGATTTACTTAAGAAGGGCGGCAAATTTCTGGCAATCTGGTGGATTGGCGAGCGGCATGGCGAAGGTCTTCCTTTTTCGGTCAGCCGTGACGAGATCTTCGAACTCTACGACGGGGTGTTCTCTTTTGATATTGTGTATGAGCCCCAGGACTCCTTTCCCCAGGATCAGGGCAAAGAATTGCTCACACTGATGACCAGGCTTTAGTTTGCGGACTGACTGTCAATGCGGGAATTACGCCGCTTGAAAACCGTGTCACCCGAAAGGGTTAATATGAAAGCGTTTGCGGTCTTAATAAATTAGATTTCACTAGACAAACTGTTGTCATATACTTAACATAATGACATCCGAAGCGATTTTGGATATTGCTTCCGGATTTGGCGAATGGCAATTGAATTGCAAACTGCATAGAGCAAATTGCAATGAAATAGAGAATAGCTTCCACTATGAGAAGCGGCTCAGACCGCCTGCCACGACAGTTCTATGTTGTGAGGGTCGAGAAATGGCTATATTAAATACGCCGAGACTGGCGATTAATGTTGGTATTACCCTTCCGGATAACCGCAGGGGCAATTCAAACAAACAGGACATGCAGAAAGGCTACACAGAATCCGTGATCACCACAGGGTTTCGTGCTCATGCCCGGGGCGATATGCTAGAAGGTCGTCGCACAGACCTCTTCATGAACCGTGTCTCCGAGTTTTACGACGCTCAACCCGAAGCGGCAAGGAATTCTAGAATAAGTCGTTTGAGACAACTGGAGCGCAGAGGCATCATCTTCGAAGCAATCACCGATTTGATTCCGTCTCTGTTTACTTCGATCTGGCGCATTTTGCCAGGCAGAAAAGCCGGCTAAAAAAGCTTCTAAAGAGAATTGTTTCAGGGGATATCCACCGGAGAGAACTCCTGGGCGATATTGACCCGGCCATTGGGGGCGATACCTACTCCGACACCGCAGCTCTGATATTCGGTGCTCAGAATTGCCGCCCGGTGATTCATTTGATTGGGAGGCTCCGCCATCATCGTGTCCTCCGACCATTTCACTTTGCCGGCATAGGTAAGGGCGTCTCCTTCGCAAAATGCCACGTTCTCCGCCACCGGTGCGTTGATACCGGCTAATCTAGCCCGATCCTGGGGCATCCGTCCTTCGGGGTCACGATGGCCGGTGAAATTTCTTTTCGCCTGGTCGGCGGCATAGGCTCTGGCCAGTGCTGAGAGTCTGGCGCTTCTTTTATAAGGAGGGAGATTACCGTTGGCTTTTCTATCGGCGTTGATCAGCGTAAAGAGATAGTCTTCGAGGGCCTGTACAGAGACCTTTTCACTCTGTTTTTTGCTTTTGTCTATAGAGTTGTGGGTGCTGGTATTAAATCCGGTGGGATTGACCGCCACCAGATTGGACCAGTTGGCATTGAATTGTCTGACCACAAGCTGATTGCTGTAGGACTTTGCAATCTGAACCCGGGCGGTTTCGGTGCCCAGGGTTTGAATCACCGAATCGGCGATGCGGGCGTTATAAATGACCCGGTCGTTGATTTTTAGGATCACGTCACCGGCCCTGATACCGCTATTGTAAGCCGGACCATCCTTGTGCAGGCGAGTTATAAAAGTCCCTTTGGCTCGCCCGCGCCCTATGAAGCACTGCACAGGAACACCAGAGAACTCGAGCTTGTCCGAATTCATCGAATGGTTGGAGAGGGTCCAGATTAACTGCTTTTTGGCAGGAGCTGCCAAAACTGACTGTGAAAGAGAGTCTACTCCAAGCTGAAATATCGGCGCCAGGAGCACCGGTAAAATTAGCATCCTTCTTTTGGTAGCAGGGAACAGTCTAGGCATTGTCTTGTCAGAGTAGTTTCTTAACCATGGGCAGCAGATGAGTATAGAGGTTGTTGCGGGGATTATGACCGGTACTGTCCGAACGCAGAACAAAGTTTTTGTCTACCAGCTGAAAGCCGGGGATCATATTGTAACTGTACTTATTGACCATATTGGCTCTGCCTACCAGGACATAACGATTGCGGTTGGTATAAAGTCCGAAATTGCGAGCCCAGGCCTGGACCTCTTGTAGAGAAGGGGCTTTCAGAGAGGGGTTATAGAGCACCAGTTGCACCAGCACTATGCGCGGGTCGGAGAGATTTACCCCACCATAGGTCGGGAGCAATTCTTCTATAGACTTGAGACCGGGCTGGGGACTGACGTTGCCGAAAGGGCGAAGGTTCTTTTGATTCGCTCCGGTGAAAGCCTGGCAGGCAGGGCAACTCATGCCTATTGGCTCTACGATTATTACTTTGCCCTTGAAACTGGACAGACGAACTTTTTTGCCGTCTTGATCAAGCAGCTCCATATCAGGATAGTAGTTGTTTAATGCCGGCGGCCAGTAGGTGGGATTGCTGACTCTGGCATCTTTGCTCTGCCCAGCTTTTTGAGCGTTTACAGGAGCCGGTGTTAGTGCCATAGCCGAAATGCTCAGGGCTGCCATGGTTAAGATCGCTATTTTTCTCGATCTGGTTTTTGTCATAGCTCGGCACCGGAAGTCGAAGTGTATTTGCTATGAGAATAGATTTTGTAAGCCTCTTTCTTCTTGCCATTGAGCTTCGCTGCCGCCCGGGTGGCTGCATCGACTGCTGCTTCTGCGCAGGACATACACTGGGAGCTGGAGTGGGCAAAAGTGAAATTGTCTCCCTCTAAAGATCTCAGCAAAGCAAGCCTTTTATAGAACTCGAGGGTGGGTACCGGCAGGGCATGACCCCAGCGAGAGAGCACCACTTCTTCCAGGGCGCCGTCTAATTCGGGCACCACTTTCGATACCTGCTCTACTACGGATTTGGCCATCGCTTTGCGATCGCCCTTGTAAAGCAAGGTTCTGCCTATACTGCCCGGTTGATAGGGCTGATAGACAGTGAGCACCGAGGCGCCGTCCTTTGTGGCATTGCCGGAGCGTATATAAGGAGTATCGGCCAGGGTGATATCGGAAAAATCGAAGGGTTGGGTAAACCAGCTATCGTAAGCTTCTTCGAAGACTCTTTTATTAAGCAGTAAATTTGCCACCAGATAGGACCCGTAGCGAAAACGGAAGAGCGCAGATTTGGTGCGATCGTCGAGATTGCTCATTACTCTAGCCGATATCATATGGGGCAGAGCAACCACCACATGGTTGGCGTCCACCCGTCGCATTCTGCGTTTGCTGTCTTGATAGACGACGCTTGCACCATTTTCTTTCAATTCTACCGACCATATGAAACAGCCGCGACTGAGAGAATCCCTGGCGCTGCCCTCCAGTCTTTTGGAGAGCGCTTTTGTAATCGCCTGGTTGCCCCCGGGCAGGACATAAGAAGGACTGAAAAGATCATCAGCCAGATAAAGCCCTGCCAGGGCTGAAACGCGGGCGGTGCTGCCGCAGAAAGAGGACTTCATATAGCTATCTAGAAGCCGCACGAATTCCGGATCGTAGCCGGTCAAAAGGGTTTTCATCTTCACCGAATCAAGTCTCTGCAGTTCGGTGCTGTCTTTGTAAGAATCTAAAACGGTGCATTTTAGATCACGGTTGAATTTATCGACCGATTCTTTTAAGCGGGCAAGCTCTTTGAAGATGATGTGGTCTTTGTTCTTACTTTTTTTGATAAAGCTTTCTTGATAGTACCAGGCGTTCTTGTCCTCTTCCAGTTTGGTCGGGGAGAGGCCAAGATCAGAAACGAGGGCGGCGAGATTGCCCTCTTGATCGTTGTAATAGGCGGCACCATAAGAATAGCCGATGCCTTTATAAGAGCTGCCTCGCGACTGACCGCCAAATTGATCGTATTGTTCTAATAAAAGGAAGTCTCGGTCTTTCAGAAAGTGTGCCGTAGCTAAACCGGCAAGACCGCCGCCGAGAATGACGACATCGACGGTTTTGTCGGCGAATTGAGGAGCCTTCGGCAGTTTCAGGTCGCGCAGCCGGTGCCCCATTTTAAAGTCGTCCCCGGTCCAGTCCCCCAGCTTATAGTGGGATTTCGCCTGGGCTGGTTCGGTCAGCAGGTGATATCCGGCGGTGGCGCCCAGGGCTAATTGGGAGACTCGCTTGATGAATTCTCTTCTGGTCGATCTCTCTTGCAAAGACTTTTCCTTTCGATATTTGCGCTTGACAGCCCGGGCTCAGCCGACAAACAGAATGCGATGTCAGCTTTATATTATATCGATTAAATTTTAGCTGCCCATTTTTGAAATCAATCGGTAGATTTCGAGGATTCTTTCAATAGAGAAGTAAAATCGAAGCTTCATACCAGGGTCCTGCAATGGCAGGCGGACAGATCTCACAGAATGGGTGAATTAGGATGGTAGTCAAACTGATGGAAAGCAAGATATCCGAAAAAAGCCAGAAGCTAGAAGCGAAACTGGAACATATCAGAGAAGGTGGTGCTCCCAAGTACCATGAAAAACTGAAACAAGACAACAAGCTCTTTGTTCGCGATAGATTGAAACTCCTTTTCGACCCCGGTTTCGAGATCGAAGACGCGACCATGGCCAACTGCGAAGCCAACGGACTGCCCGCTGACGGCGTAGTCACAGGTATCGGCAAAATCGACGGCAGAACCGTCTGTTTTATGGCCAATGACTCTACTGTCAAAGCCGGCTCCTGGGGCTGGAGAACAGTGGAGAAAATCATCCGTATCCAGGAAACAGCCGAGAGCTTGAGAGTTCCCCTCATTTATCTAGTCGACTCTGCCGGTGCCAGAATCACCGACCAGATTGAGATGTTTCCGGGCCGTCGCGGAGCCGGTAAAGTCTTCTATAACCAGGTCAAACTGAGCGGCTTCGTACCCCAGATCTGTCTTCTCTTCGGTCCTTCGGCTGCCGGAGGCGCTTATATTCCCGCTTTCTGCGATATCGTCATCATGAACGAGAAGAATGCCTCTATGTATCTGGGCTCTCCCCGGATGGCCGAGATGGTGATTGGTGAAAAAGCCACCCTCGAAGAGATGGGTGGAGCCAGAATGCACTGCACCACCAGTGGTTGCGGCGATATTCTCGTCACCTCTGAAGAGGAAGCGATTCAAAAGTGTAAAGAGTATCTGAGCTATATGCCCCAGAACTGCAGCGAGAGAGTGCCTACCAAGGCAGCTATCGAACCCAAACAGTTCGAAAAGAGTCTCGATGAGATAATTCCTCAGCAAGAGAACCTGCCCTTCGATATGTATCAAGTGGTAGAAAGGCTTATCGATGCTGATAGTTTCTTCGAGATAAAGAAACTCTTCGCCCCCGAGATAATCACCGGTTTCGTCCGCCTCGAAGGTAGAACGATAGGGGTAATCGCCAATCAGTCGAGGGTAAAAGGCGGCGTTCTTTTCGTCGACTCTGCCGACAAAACCGCCAAATTTATCTGGCTGTGCAACGCATTCAATATTCCGCTTCTTTTCCTCGCCGACGTACCGGGATTCATGATCGGCTCGGCGGTAGAGAGAGCCGGCATTATCAGAGCCGGAGCCAAGATGATTTCTGCGGTCTCTTCTGCCGATGTGCCCAAGATCTCGGTGATAGTGAGAAAGGCATACGGAGCCGGTCTCTATGCTATGTGTGGACCGGCTTTCGGTCCGGATATATGTCTGGCTCTGCCCACCGCCCAGATTGCGGTCATGGGACCGGAAGCTGCCATCAACGCTGTCTATGCCAATAAGATTGCCGAGAAAGCGCCCGAAGAGAGACAGGCTTATGTAGAACAACTGCGGGATGAATACCGTAAAGACGTGGATATCTACAAGCTCAACTCTGAGATGATTGTCGATGGCATGATCACCCCGAACAAACTGAGACAGGAGCTAATCAATCGTTTCGAGGTCTATTCGACTAAGAAGATCGATATGCCCAAGAAAAAACAGGGCGTTCTGCCTGTCTAGGGCAAGGACCACCGTCTCTGTAGAAAGAAGAAAAGACCGGGACCCTGTTGTATGAGGGGTCCCGGTTCTTTTGAATCTGCAATAAAAATGAAAAGCTGCTACTAGCCGCCGAAGCCAATCAGCATAAGAAGGACGAATATAAATAGATAGAGCCAGGTATTGGTCAGTTTATAGGTGGTCATAAACTCTCTTCCTTTTTTCTTTCCTTGCCTTTTCTGATTCAGCTGCTCAAAGTGCGTTCGAATTGAGCTTTGAGCAGTCGTGAATAAGCGTTGTCCTGACTCAACAATTGATCATGACTGCCATATTCGACGATACGTCCTTTATCGAGGACAATGATTCTATCAGCATGTCTGATCGTAGACAAGCGATGGGCGATTACAATTACTGTTCTTCCTTTCATCAAATTGTTCAAAGCCTTTTGCACCATGGCTTCAGACTCATTGTCAAGGGCGCTGGTCGCTTCATCCAAGATTAAAATTGGTGCATCTTTGAGGATGGCCCGGGCGATGGCCAGCCGCTGTTGCTGTCCTCCGGAGAGGCGCATTCCCCGTTCGCCTATATACGTTTTATATCCTTCCGGCAACTGCTCGACAAAATCGTGACAGTAAGCCGCTTTTGCTGCATCCACCACCTGTTCGAAGCTGGCGTTCACATTGCCCAGCCGAATGTTCTCTTCGACGGTGGTGCTGAAGAGGAAATTGTCCTGGGTGACAAGGGCTATCTGGGAGCGCAGGGACTGGATGTCGTAGTCCGGAATCGGTTTGTCGTCTATCAATATGGCACCGGCAGTAGGGTCGTAGAAGCGTGGTACCAGATTGGCGATTGTAGATTTGCCGGACCCGGAAAGACCTACCAGGGCGAACATCTGTCCTGCCGGTACTTCGAGAGTGATATCGTCCAGGACCAGTGTTTCATGACCGGGATAAACGAAATTGACATGGGAGAATCTGATATCGTGCGACTTGCGGGGCAATTCCACCGCACCTGGAGAATTGGTCATCGCCGGAGCAAGATCGAGGACCTCGAAGATGCGGGTGGCGGCTGCCAGGGCAGGTTGAATAACGCCGGTTATTCTGCCGAGGGTCTTGAGCGGTGAATAGAGAAGCATCAGGGCGATGGTAAAAGACGTCAGAGCACCGATGGTCATGTTCTTGTGCAGAACCTGATCGCCGGCTACCCAGATAACCGCGGCTATCCCTATGGCGCCTATGATGCCCAGAATAGGCGACATCAAAGCTTCGTTGCGCACCGCCTTCATGGTGGCATTGAAGAAGTCCATATTGGTTTTCTTGAACTTATCGATTTGATAGTTTTCTAGATTGAAAGACTGGATGATTTTTACACCCTGCAAAGATTCTCCCAGGACGCCGACTAGATCGCCGATGGCTTCTTGTCCCTGTTTCGAGGATTTTCGAATCTTTTTACCGAGCACTATGGTCGGTACTATGATAAAGGAGAATATGAAAAGGGCGATGATACTGAGCCAGAAACTTTGATAAAGCAGCACCGCCGCCAGCGTCAGCAGGGTGACATATTTGCTTATCATGGTCTGGAAAGTTTGAGAGATGGCGTTCTCTATGATGGCAATGTCATTGACCGCCCTTCCGATAAGTACTCCCGATTCGTTCTCGCTGTGAAACTGAAGGGGCTGTCCTTCTATATGCTCGAAGAGCTCGTCTCGAAGGTCTCTGATGGCCGAGGCGCCTACAAAGCGAATCAGATAAGATTCCAGAAATCGAAATAGTCCCTGAAGCGCTGCCAGCAAAAGTATTGCCACCGGTACCCACATGAGCAACTCTTGATGGCCTTCGACAATGATTTTCTGCAGACCCTGACCGGCCAGATAAGCCATCAGCGCTTCCATAGAGCCTGATGGAATAGCGGCCAGCAGCCCAAAGACAAATGCGACCTTGTACGGCTTGATATAGCTCAGAAGTCTGAGATAAAGCTGGACGCCTTGCTGGGATAGGATTTTATTCAAGATTTCTTCCTGTATCTGGGTCCAGCACTGCCGGGAGCAACTGATTATGCACTATTGTCCGGCGTTAGCTGCAAAATTTTGCGGATTTCCTCTGCACAATTTGTAATGTAATTGCCTTTGCCGAGCCGATTTCTGATGGAAGACAATTCTTCGGAGATCTCTTTTCTCAGACCTGGAACATCGAGGAGATCGAGACTATATCTTACGAATTGTTTGGCGGAACAATCCAGTTGCAATAGTTCAGGAACCAGTTTTTTTCCTGCTAATAAATTGGGCAAGCCGATGTTTTTAATGGTCTTAACCACCATCACAGCTAGATAACTGAACCAGTCTCCACGGTAGAAGATGAGCATAGGTTTAGCAAACATGGCGACTTCCAGGGTGGTGGTGCCTGATTTTGCCCATACCAGGTCGGCATGGTGCATGGCGGCATAGTTTTCTGATGGATTGATCAAGAAAATCTCTTTGCCCAGGCGCTCTTTCATATCCGACTTTCTGAGGCTGTTTTCGAAAATCTCTTTGAGATTCTCCGATGCCATCGAGATTAAGAATCTGATATCGGGACGTCTTTCCAGAATCTCCTCCATGGCCTGCAACAAGACCGGGCTGTGATCTTTGAGCTCTTGCTTGCGGCTACCGGGAAATATCGAGATCAGTGTCTCTTTGGGCTCGCTTTCTTCGAGTCCGACATTTGCCATAAGCTCCTGGCGACTTACCAGCTGACTCTCTTTAGGGATTTGTTCGTTCAGGGGATGACCGACAAATCTTGCCGGTACTCCTTTTTCTCGGTAGATAGCCTCTTCGAAAGGAAAGATTACAAGCATTTTAGAAGTGTTTCTCTTCAAACCGTTTATGCGCCAGGGGCGCGATGCCCAGATCTGGGGAGAGATGAAATAGAGAATCGGTAATTCAGGATAGAGTTTGCGGACCTTTTTGGCTATCTTCATGTTGAAGCCGCCGAAATCTACCAGGAGAACCAGATCGGGCTTGCGACTTTCGATCTGGTCTATGAGTTCGTTGCCTATGCGAATCAGGGTCGGGATGTACTTGATAGAGGCGGTGATGCCCGCGGCTCCGAAATCTTTGAGATGATGCAACAGCTCGACACCGGCTTCCTGCATGGCATCGCCTCCGACTCCCCAGAATTTGACTGAGGCTTCCGAATCATTGAAGTGGCGGATTATATAAGAGGCATGGCGGTCGGCGGATACATCGCCGACTATGACCATTACGGACTTCGACGCTGCCCTGGAATCGGCCATGGATTCATACCCTGCCGTGATGGAGCGCTACGCTTCCCCCGGCAAGAGGCAGGTGCCGGATGTCAGTGAGACCGACCAGTTCGAATCGTTCTGTGATTTGCTCCGGTTCCGGATAGGTGCTCATGGATTGTGGCAGGTAGGTATAGGCTTTTCTATCCTGCTGCAGAATCGATCCTATGAAAGGAACCACCGAGTTGAAGAAGAAGCTGAAAAGCGGCGCAAAGACTGGTCCTCGGGGGCGACCGAGATCAAGATTGATAACCAGCCCGCCCGGTTTTACGACCCGGCGCATCTCGGCAAGACCGAGGTTGATATTGGTGAGATTGCGCAAACCGAAGCTGATTATCGCTCCATCGAAACTGTCATCTTCAAAGGGCAGATTCTGGGCGTCCCCTTCTATCCAGTCGAGAGACGCTCCAAAAGAGGCAGTCGCTGTTCTTGCTCGAGCCACTTCGAGCATTTGATTGGAGAAATCGAGACCGGTTACTTTGTCTGATTTATCCAGGCTGGAGGCTATTCTGAGGGCGAGATCCCCTGTACCGCAACAGACATCGAGAAAGTGCCTGGGCTCCTGGCTGTTGCCCTGGTCAGCGCCTGAGTTGAGGAGAATTTTTACAGCTTTTGCCTTCCACAGTCGGTGCATGCCGAAACTGATAGCGTCGTTGGTGAGGTCATAGCCCCTTGCGATACGCTCGAATTGAGAGTGTACGTACTGGTACTTCTCTTCGTTGGTCGGCAGAGTGAAGGACATGATTGCTATCTGACGATTCCGAAGCCCAGGAGGATGCAACAGATAAGAAAAGCTATCGAAAGGCTCCAGGTGAGCTTATCGAGACCGGCTTCAGCCCCTCTTTTACCGGTGAACATGGTAGCTCCCCCGCCGATACCGCCAAGACCTTCGCCTTTTGGGGAATGGAGCAGGACCATGAGGATGATACCCATGGCTAGCAGGGTGGTAACGACCAGGAGGGTGATGTAAAGAGGGCTCATTATTCGTCTTTCGTCTCTAAATTAGAATTCGGCGCCGGTGCGTCTTATATGTTTCAGAAAGGCGATTATATCTTATCGAACAGGCTTTGGGCTTCTCCACCGGCTCCGGCGTTAAAATCCTTATTAGAAGAAGTTCTATTGCTTAGTTTCTACTCAAATTGAGCAAGATATAGCAAGAGTCTCTCTGTTGTATGAAGTTCAAGAAGTTTCAAAAGCCCATTGAAAGTCCTCGTCTACGGTAAGAACAAAGAAAAGCTCGAGCAGCTGAAGAAAATCGCCGGTGCTTGCAAAGGCACGGAGTTTGAATTTTGTTCGGAGCTCGAAAAGCAAGAGAAGTTACTGGAGAGACTTAGATATGCCCACGAGTATGATCTCGTGCTGCTTCCTGTTAGCAAGGATGACGAAGGCATTTATTCTTTGCTTGGCATTTTGACCTCAGAGGCGGCGGATATGCCGCTTATCTGTTTACTGTCCGACGATGACGAAGAAGAGGCTTTGAAGCTGATTCAGTATGGAGCCGCGGAAGTGATTTTCGCTAGTGAAATCACGCCGGATACTCTAGCCCGTGTAACTGGACGGGTGCGGGCAAGAGCGCTCAAGGGCGGACAGCTTCAGAGCAAAATGTCCGATTTTGTGCTCACTAACAGTTTCGACGGTATAGTAGCCCTAGACCTGCACGGTAGGGTCATGCTCTGGAACCGCTCTATGGAGAGAATGTTCTCTAAGAAGCGGCACGAGGTACTGGGTAAAATCGCCACCGATGTTCTGCCTTTCGAGGGAATTGCCAGGGAGATCAAAAGAGCGCTGGATGGACAGTCCTTTGCCGGGGTCAGAAAGGTCTTTGTAAGTCGAGAGCAGCGTCGTCACTATCAGCCATTCTATGCACCGCTCACTTCTCGGACTGGTAGCATAATTGGTGTCATGGGTATTTTTCGGGACCTGACCGAAATTGCAGAGAGAGAGGCGGTGAATACAGAGTTGAACGCGCGATTGGAGAAAGTCGCCGATTCAATTCCTCAGATGCTCTGGTTCGCCAACAGCTTCGGAGAACGCAATTTTTTCAACAAAAAATATCTGGAGTTCGCCGGCGCCAAAGCAAGCCACCTGCTCGACGAAGGCTGGCTGATGGCTGTCCAACCGGAGCAACGAGCTGTCTATTCGAGCGTTTTGAAAGAGGCTGTTGAGAAGAAACAGGGCTTCCACATCGAATACCAGATGAAGAACAAAGACAATGTCTATCGCAGGGTTATGGACTCTTGTGCGCCGCTGACCGGAGAAGGCGGCAAATTTCTAGGGCTAATAGGCTATTGCACCGACGTCAGTGCCACCGGAACCACAATGCACCGCATGGATGCAATCTCTGCTTCTTCCACCCGTTCTTTTTCGGATATTTCCGGCAAAAGAAGACGCCGCCCCACGCAGATAAGCTCCACCATGGAGAACGCTCCTCTCGGGGTATGGAAGCTTGATCGGGATCTCAATATTCTCACCGTCAGTCGCTCGGCGGCAGCCCAACTGGGGTCGACCCCGGAGGATCTCTACGGAAAAAAATTCACCGACATAGTGCGGAATATTTCAGAAGACTCTCTTTATGAAGTGATGAACGAGCGCTCTTCATTTCAGCTCAACGCCCACGAAATAGAGATGACCGGAGGTAAGGTTGGCAAGGATGATCAGTACTGGGACGTTGCCGCCTGGCCTCTTTTAGATAGAACCAAGGATGTA
This sequence comes from Candidatus Obscuribacterales bacterium, assembly GCA_020634035.1. Lineage (GTDB taxonomy): Bacteria > Cyanobacteriota > Vampirovibrionia > Obscuribacterales > Obscuribacteraceae > RI-106. The sequence goes on from JACKCM010000002.1 coordinate 630,989, forward strand.
ATCGGAGTCTGTCTGAGCACCATCGAGGTGGAAGGTAGAAGCGAGGATAAAGGCAAAGAAGCCTTTGTCGCCACTCTGGTACACGACCTCAAAACTCCACTTATAGGAGCCGACCGCACTCTGGAAATGTTGATTGAAGGAGCGATGGGAGATGTCGAAGATGCCCAGTCCGAAGTGTTGTCCATGCTGCAGCGCAGTAACCGGGGCTTGCTTCGCATGGTGCAAAACCTGATTGAAGTTTATCGCTATGACTTCGCCAAACCTCGCTTTGATCTGGTCTCTACCTCGCTTTTCGATATAGCTCTCGATTGTGTCAACGAGCTCTCCGCTCTGGCGGAAGAGAAAAAGGTAAATCTGGAAGCCAATCTAATCGAGGGGCACGGCATAGTGGCAGTGGATGAGATCGCTGTCAAACGGGTGATCATAAACCTGATAGACAACGCGATCAAATTTACCCCCCAGGGCGGCAGGGTGAGAGTCTGGGGAGAGGAGACACCAAATACGGTTACTATTTTTGTCAAGGATTCCGGTATCGGAATTTCTCAAGACGAGATACCAAGGGTTTTCGACAAGTTCTGGCGCAGTCCTACGAATACCGGTCAAGCGGTAGGTACCGGTCTGGGGCTATATCTGTGTAAACAGGTTATTGATGCCCATCATGGAGAGATTACAGTGGTGCCTGGTCAGAGCGAAGGCACCCTGATGCGCATCTCGTTCAACACTTAATCTGACTTGGCTCAAGCTCCCGGTGGTCGGCTCTCACTATCCAGGAATTTCTGAAGGATTATCGCTGCGGCCTGCATGTCAACCAGCTCTCTATTCTCGCCGGTGCGGACACCCTGGACAGTAAGGGTACGAATAGCCGAGACCGTCGTCAATCGCTCGTCTTCGTAGACCACCGCCAGTCCCGTGACCCTGGCCAGTTTTACTCCGAAGTCCCGGACCTTCTCTGCCTGATAGCCGATGGTCCCGTTCATATTTTTCGGCAGTCCGATGACGATGGTTCGCACATCATGTCTTTCAGCTATTGCTTTGATAACCCTTACATCTACTTTGTTGTTTTTTCTTTCTATGGTCTCGAAACCGACCGCAGTCAAGCCAAGGGGATCGGATATGGCTATGCCAATCCGTTTGTCTCCGATGTCAAGTCCCATGGCTCTTGGTCTTTCGCTCATGTCCATGATTCTACATCAGGTATTAATTTGCATACAAACTCAATATGATTAAGAATAGACATTTTTGCACCGGGACGGAATCAATACCATTGAAGATATATCTTGTCAGGCATGCCATAGCAGAACCTCTAGTCTCAGGAAAGTACAAGACCGACGCCGAGCGACCCCTGACCGAGGCAGGTTTTGCCCAGGCCCAGATGGTGGCTAATGCCCTGAAGGCTGTGGGTGCGAGGTTGAAGCTGGTGATTTCGAGCCCCTATTTAAGGGCGGAACAGACAGCCAGGGTATTTGCCGATAATTTCAATTGCGAGCTGATTAAGTCAGTCAAGCTTTCTCCGGGAGTGGCAGCAAAATCTTTTATCGAATCGCTGGTAGCTTATCAGTCAAAAGATGAGCTGATGCTGGTCGGTCACGAACCTGATATGGGAGAGCTGGTTTCGGTGCTGGTCGGTGGCAGCCCTGTCTTTAGAATGCCTTTTCGAAAGTCGGCGGTCTGTCTGGTTAACTGTGAAGAGGTTCCTCCCGCTCTGTCCGGTAACCTGGAATGGATCCTCACCCCAGATTTGATCAGCGGTCTTGTGCAGGCCAGTGTCTGATCAATAGCTAGAGTCAATCAGATTAAGCAAGGAGTAGACCATTGGAGTTGATCGATCGTTATAGAGGCTGTCTATTCGGACTGGCAATTGGAGACGCTCTGGGTGCGCCTCTAGAGTATCAAGAACGAGGCAGTTTCGATCCGATTGATAGTATGACCGGTGGTGGCATATTCAAAGTGCGTGCCGGTGAGTTTACCGATGAGACTTCAATGGCATTGGCTCTGGCTGAGAGTTTGATCGAAAGCCGGGGATTCAATCCTTCCGATCAGATGGATCGCTATTTGAAGTGGTATCACCAGGGACATCTGAGCAGTCAGGGCTGGTGCTTTGATGTCAGTGTGATCAATCGCAAAGCGATTCTCTCCTATGAAGCGACGAAGCAACCCTTCGGCGGACTGGATGATGAAGACGCTAACGCCAATGGTTCTCTTGCCAGAATTGCCCCTATCCCGCTTACTTATTCCGGCAATCCTGCTAAAGCCCTGGATTATGCCGGTGAGTGCTCTCGCACAACCCATGCCCATCGGCAATGTATTGACGCCTGCCGTTATCTATCGGCGTTGATTGTAGGAGCACTGCATGAGGTGCCAAAGAATGTCCTGCTTAAAGGCATTTACGAGCCGGTGACAGATTACTGGAAGCACCGTCCGCTGGATGCAGCAGTCGAAGCTGTAGCCAAAGGCTCTTACAAGAAGAAGAAAGAGGCTGACCTCGTTCCTGACGGCAATGTGATCAGCTGTCTGGAAGCGGCACTATGGGCCTTTAATAAGAGCAAGAGTTTCGAAGAAGGCGCTTTGATGGCGGTCAATCTCGGCTATGACGCCGACGCCACCGGGGCGGTTTTCGGCCAGCTTGCCGGCGCCTTTTATGGAGAATCGCAGATTCCGGTGCAATGGCGTACTCAAATAGCGCTGGCCCATGTCATCAGGCGCTATTCAGAACAATTATTCGCTCTGGCTCAGACTATGTAATTGTTATGTAGTGAGGGCGGCTGCCAGTGGCGCCGGCGGTGCCACATCGGCACGCATGGCTTCTTCTACCTCTTCGGCGGTTATCGCCCAGACATAAAGACAGGTGTAGAAGGCGGAACGGATATAGATAGACAGGGCGGTGACCAGTAGAACCAGTCCTGCCCAGGCGAAGGCCATCATCAGAACCGGTGCCGAAGTAAAGCCGGTGCCCAGATACCAGGCCCCGCCGAAGCCGGCTACGCCTATGCCGTAGACCACTCCGGTGAAGATCTTGCAGATCATGTCCACTCCGACTTCTCCCACACCGATGGTGAGGAGATTGCCCTGGGCCATCTTGTCTGCTCGTTTCATGGCTCCCCAGAAAGAGGTGCCTTCGATAACGATTGCGGGCAAAATCAGATGCCCGGCCAGAGTCCAGAAGACCTCTATAATGCCTGCCAGGAAATTGAATCCGAAGCCGAAAACGCCACCGGCTCCACGCTTGTGCCTGAGCCAACCGGCGATTCTTTTGGCGATAAGGGTAGCAGCACCGAGCATGATAATGGCAGGCAGGCTGGTGAGCACTGCGGCGGCGGCGGTGGAAAATCTTCCTGAGCCCCGTCCTTCGGTGAGATGGCTGTATACCAGAGCTGTGGTAACCCCTTCTAGAAAACGGTTAGTGAGCCACCAGATACAAAGGATACCGGTTACGGCAAGGGCAGTATCGGAGCTCATGGCGTTCATGGAGCTGCCCATCCCTGTAGGGTCCATAGGACCGTTGACACCGAACATCTGCATCTTGTTGGCCATATCGGCGCCTCCTTGCAGGAGACCCTGGCCCTGTTTGGCAAAGCTGTTGGCGGTTTCGGAATTGCCGCCGAAATGGGTTTTGGCCTGGACGAAAAGAAGGATGGCAAAGAAGATATTGCTGATTACGGTGATGACCGAGGGCAAAAGCAGACGTTTATCGTGCCAGCCCATGCGGATGCTTGCCCATATCAGCCTGAAGCCTCGTCCTATAGAATCAAACATATTCTTTTCGTCCTCGATAACCGGTTCTAGACGGTCTTGAATTTCTTAGTTAGTAAGTATCCTGAACCGGGACCTAGCCCTTAGTTCTGACTGAAGCGGCAAAAATAAACTGCCGCCATTATTGTAATCAGTTGCCAAGGGAATGTAAAGAGCATTTAATCTTTTAGAGATAAAACTCTCTTTTTATATATGTACCCACATAGCCATGTAGCCGCCGAACGAAAGGGTGGGGTTACTTTATCTGGGTCTCCAGATCCTCCCGGTCGTACATACCGTCCAGTAAGGATTTGAACTTTTCGGTCACGACTTTGCGTTTCACTTTCATGGTCGGGGTCAATTCGTTCTCTTCGATGGAAAGTTCACGGTCTAAAAGAATGAACTTCTTGATCTGCTCATAATTGGCCAGGGTTGAATTCTTCTCGTCGACCAGAGCCTGCACCGCTTCTATTACCAGGGCGTTTTTAATAAGCGCTTCGGGCTCTTCTTCTTTGATGTTATGCCTTCGAGCAAACTGTCTGAGCCCATCTCGGTTTACAGCGAACATCGCCGATATGTACTTGCGCCGGTCGCCGTAAGCCAGGGTATGGGCTATCAGAGATTCTCCTTTGAAAAGATTCTCGATCATCTGGGGAGCAACATGCTTGCCGCCTGATGTAATGATGATGTCCTTTTTGCGATCTGTGATTTTTATATAGCCCTGGTCGTCTATGACGGCAATATCGCCGGTGCGGAACCATTCTCCATCGAAAGCCTCTTGCGATGCTTTTTCGTTTTTGTAATAGCCGGCAAAGACCGTGGGACCGCGAACCAGAAGCTCGCCGTCTTCGGCCAGTTTTACCTCGACCCCGGGCAACGGTCGACCGACAGTGTCGAACTTGATGTCGTCCGGTCGGTTGCAGGCTAAAGGAGCGCAGGTTTCGGTGAGACCATAGCCTTCGATGATACTCAAGCCGATGGCTTCGAAAAAGAGATGAACATCGTTGGAGAGAGGGGCGGCTCCGGAGGTCATAAGGCGCAGCCTGCCGCCTAACCTGTCACGAATCTTCTTGAAGACAAGGCGGTCTGCAATCCGAAGCTCCGCTCGGTAGAGCTGATTAAGCACCCCGGAATCGACATTTTTCTCTACTCTCTGACGGGTGGCTCGCATGCCTATACCGAGAGCCCAGCGCACAAAGGCTTGCTGGGTCTGGGGCATAGCCCGGATCTGGGTCTGGATCTTTTGATAGGCTTTTTCGTAGAAACGAGGCACGGCGTTAAGTATGGTCGGCTTCACCTCATTCATATTAGCCGCCACTTTCTCCATGGATTCTGCATAGGCAAAGGGGATGCCGTTGTGTATAGCCATGAATTGACCGCCTACCCTTTCGTATACATGGGAAAGGGGCAGAAAAGAGAGGGCGATGTCCGATTTTTCGAAGCTGATTATCTGGGCCATCGCTTCTAGAACGGCACCGATATTGCGATGCAGGATCATGGCTCCTTTAGGGAAGCCGGTGGTTCCTGAAGTGTAGACGATGGTGCAAAGATCCTCTCCTTCGATAGAAGCGATTCTTCTATCGACAGAGCTATTGTTATCCGAGTCGGCAAGATAGTCTCTGCCCGAAGCCAGGAAATCGCTCCAGGAGATTACCTTGATGCTATCGCCTCGATGATTCTCGGGCATCGAGTCATCCATGATCACGACATGCTCCAGGGTTTCAGGCGGGCTTGTTTCGTGGGCGAGGATTTTCTCAGCCTGGGTGGAGTCACCGGCGAAGAGCAGCTCGGCCTGACTGTGCCGCAAGATATAAGCCACCTCATCCGGTGCTAATGTCGAATAGACCGGAACACTATGGGCGCCGGCGGAGAGAATGGCCATGTCAGCCATGCTCCAGCGGGGGCAGTTGTCGCAGAGAATAGCCACATTGGTGCCTTTGCCTATCTCCCGACTTATCAGTGCGGCAGACAGCGCCCGGACCATATCGCCGTATTCTTTCCATGAAAGGGCTTTGAAGCGTCCCTCCTCTTTGAATAGAATCGCGTCTGCATCAGGTGTATCGGAAATACGCTTCCAGAAGACTTCTACGATGGTTGTCTTGGACACGTTTTTCTCCTCTGGAATAAATAGAATTAGCTACTTTTAGTTGTAACAGATTGATTGAGCCAATTTAAATAAGCCTGGTTGCCGACTTCGATAGGAACGGCAATGATCTCGGGAACCTCGTAGGGATGCAGCTCTTCCACCGTCTGTTTAAATCTGGTCCAGACCTCTGAATTGGTTTTGATAATCAAAAGAGACTCCGGGTCTTTCTCGATATTGCCTTCCCAGCGGTAGACCGAGGTCACCTCTTTGATGATATTGACACAGGCGGCGACCTTCTTCTCTACGAGCGAGCCGGCAAGACTATCGGCTAGATTCTGCGGACAGGAGACCAGGGCTATCAATTCGGAAGGCATTTAACCATGGCTCCGCTGTAGTTCAAGACCGGTGTCGACTATGAATTCAGCCAGGGCATTAGCCAGCCGTGAATACTGGATCGGTTGCAAACGAGGCATCCGGTAACGTTTATGCAGTCGTAGAACCACTGTCGGTATCTCGAGAACTTCAGATATAAAACTGGCCAGGGGGCGGACAGGCTTGTCGAAAGCAGCCGGAATAACCGGTTCGAGACCGGCAAGTTTTTCGGTGAGGAGCTTTCGATAGGTCTTCAGCGTAGATTCCCTGTGTCCGTAGAAGGAAGCTTGCAGACCCGGCGCTTCGTGCCAGGTCGAGCCCAGCAGAATCAGGACCATGCCTACCTGACCTGAGCGGACGATATCGGTGAGCGCCCGGCGAAACGGAGTCTCCAGATACCAGCAGGTGTCGGCGGCATTACAATAGTTGGAGAGCATGGCGTGGCTGCCAGCCAGCCTGTTAAGGACTGAGGCCAGAGCGCCGGTGTAGGAGTCTTGTTCGTAGAACTCTCCTTCTTTCCAGTATGCTGTGGCGTGGGGAGCGATAACCAGGGTAGGCAGCTTGCCGCCGATGAACTTGTAGTCTGGCTCGCCACAGGGCGGCATCTGTTCATAGCGTTCGGATAGCTGCGCTTCGTATTGCAAGGTCCAGGTGAGCGGTGCAAGCTGTGGATGTTTCTCTATGAGATAGTCGACTGCCTGATTGACATTCTCGAAGCGGGCCTGAGAATGGCTCAAAACCCAGGGGCTGAAGGGTGAAGAGCCTACTACGGTAACCATTTTGCCCCGGCGATGGGCGTAGAAAATCTCCATGGCTGTGCCATAGCTGGAAGATTCGAGATTGGCCAGGAGGGCATCGGATTCGTCAATCAGATCGAGGGCGCGTCGCACTCTTTTGTCGGTGAAGTCATCGAGTACGATAGCTTCTTCCGGATTGCGATTGCTCCAGGCTATTTCGAGAGGATTGACCACGGTGAGACCATGGTTGGTAAGACGGGTCAGAGCGACGGTTCTCCAGTCTTTAGCCGGTAGGTCGTCGACGAAAGCTCGAGCTTCCACAGAATCTCCGGTAAGATAGACTGTCGATAACATAAGCTCTTCCACTACCCTGGGTCACCTTCCGTATACCATTACATCAACTATATACCACAGGGCAAGGTCAATTGCGCCTCTTCAGAAATTTGCTAAGCTGCCTTACAGCCATGGTTTTACTCACTATGAACCTAAAAAGACGAAGAAATATCTCACCTGGACCTGGGTATACCGGCTATTTCCTGTATATCTCTATCCTCGTATTCAGCCTATGCGGTTGTGCCGGGAGCCATGCCGAGCATAATCCGGAGCCTGCTCAGTCGACATCGAAGGGAGATATGCAGCTCAAAAGAGCCGCCACCGGCTCCAGCCATCTGATCGCCAATCGGATGGGCAACGCCCTTGTTCGCAGCCTCAACGGGGATAAAGAAGAGCCGCCGAAAGAGATAGATTCGGGCATTACCCCCCTCGATTTTGATAAGGCTTCCGATTCGAGGCAGGATCTGATCGCCAAAAAGGTCACACCGCTCAATGCCATCGGCTCGACCCGCTATGACGACCGGGTGCTTATCGATCTTCAGGCAAGAAGAGCCAGGGGGGTGCGGGTCTGTTACGCTGCTCCGGTTTTCAAGGTGCTGCCCGATGATAAAAGGGGCAGGCAGCACCAGCGCTTTCTCTTCAAGCTCGCCAATGGCACGACAGTACTTGTAGCCCATAACATAGACCTGGCTCCCAGGGTGCCACTGAACAAGGGCAATCTTGTGGAGGTCTGTGGAGAGTATATCTGGAACGACAAGGGCGGAGTGATTCACTACACGCACCGCTCTACATCACGCTTCAAACAGGGTGGCTATATCAAGTTCAATGGCGACCTCTACCAGTAAACTCACTCGCTCTTAAAGCCATAGGTTTCGTTCAGGCGCTTGAGACGCTCTTTCACCGTACCTGATTGTTTCTTGCCCAGGGTGTCCTTCTCTAGATGAAGCAGTCTTTTCAGTACCGGCTCATTTGCCCGCTCCTCACCAAAGACCTCTTTCTCCAGCCTCGATAATTGACGGGATATTGTCAGCTTGTGTTCTTTTTTGTCGGCTTTTGCAGGTTTTTCAGGTTGTTCTGGTGCTTCTGGTGCTTCGCTCTCTACCTCGGTCTTTGGTGGTGGGCTCGCAGCCGGAGTTTCTACCGGCACCACTTTCATCTCGGTGCTAGTCGTTTTGTTCTCTTTTAAGGCGTTCAGTGTACTGAGTGAATCGTTGATCACACTGTCCACCGAAGGTGCTTTTGTCGCTTCTTCAGCATTCTCCGAGAATGCGTCCTCAGAACTTTTTGGACCGATGACCTTTCCGTCATCGCTCATTTTGACTTGATTAGATCCGGTGCTCAAAATAACCGCCGGTTTCGGCGGGTCTTCTTTTGGTGCTTCTTTTGATTTCGCTGCTTCCTTTTCTACAGGCTCTTTTTCATCATCGCCCTCTTCGGTTTCTTTTGTTTCGGCTTCTTCGGCAGCCTGTTCTTGCAGTCTCAGTTGTTTTTGTCTCTGGTGGCGCATATGCACCGCCAGAACCTGTAGATTGCGTCGGGCGTTAGCATCGTTGGGATTGAGAGAGAGTGCGGTCTGCCATTCTTTTTCCGCTTCCTGAAAAAGCCTTCGGTTGAAGTAATCTGTTCCTTTATTGTTATGGACCAGGGCGATATTGTCTTTTGCGATTCGACTATCAGGATCTATTTTTAGTGCGGCTTCGTATTCGTTTATCGCTTCGTCATATAGTCTGCGAGCCAGATAGTGGTTACCGGCATTTATATGGGATCTCATCTCGTTGTCTTCGGCCTGGGTGAGAGCCCAGGTCGGCGCTGGCGATACCGACGATAATACTGAGCAGGCTAGAAGCAATGCTGCGAAAAGCCGGTTTGGAGCGGTTCGGGCACTAGTTCTGGTCTTGATCTTGATATGAGATGTCATGATATGTTTCGACTATGAGAGTTTATTCATTATTGACTAAAATGCCAGGTAAAATCAGTTTTCCTGTCCTGTTGAAATCTTAAAGCATTCCTACGAACCTTTCCATTTTATAATTTCGAACCTATACTTCTTGCAGACCGTCCATCTAAGGAGTTGGCTTGTAAGTGATTAGAACTGCTCACAAAGCTCGTTTTGCGATCCTCGCCCTGCTCACATTATCGGTATCTCCTGCCATAGCGACAGAGACTGCCGGGCTTATCACCGTCAATTATGCCCGTACCGATAGCTTCAACAAGGTTTCCAAGAGCCCTCAAAAGGTAGCCGGTTCGGCTTCTAAGAGCCTTGGTATCTACGACGCGGATACTGCATCTGTCTTTCGTCCCCGCCATCGGAGCGAGGCAAATAAGAACATGATCCTCGGTGGACCTGAAGTCATCCCTATGTAATACAATTCTTCCTTTGAAGCGGTTTCAAGGGCGGAATATATGCGAAGTCTCAGCTATTTTCATGGAGTCTCGACCGAGCCTCTCATAGGTGTGACCATTCCCGACTATCTGGAGCGGATAACTGCTGCGGATCCGGACAGGGAAGCAATCGTCAGCTGTTTTCAGAATAAACGTCTTAGCTATGCCGATCTGAACGAACAATCGGATCTTCTTGCTCTTTCTCTGCTATCTGCCGGTATCGAACCTGGTGACCGGGTCGGTATCTGGTCCACCAATAATTATCAATGGTTCGTAATCTTCATGGCGGTGGCGAAACTGGGCGCGGTACTGGTCAATATAAACCCGGGATACCAGCCCATGGAGCTGGAGTATGCTCTCAATCAGTCAGGTTTGAAGCTGCTTTTCACGCTCGCCGCCAATAGAAAAAGCGATTATTTCGCCATGCTCGACAAGCTCAGCCCCCATCTATTCAATACCGGTCTGCCCCGGGACGGATCCTCCGTTACCGGTCTTGAGACGATAGTTTTTCTCGAAGAGCACGGCGGTGCTTCTAATGAGCATATCTTCGCTTATGATCAGTTCCTTTCTCTGGCTGGTTCTAGAAACAGAAGCGAACTTGCCCCGCTTCGAAAAAGGATCTCTATCGATAGTCCGGTGAACATCCAGTACACCTCAGGCACCACCGGCCAGCCTAAAGGGGTAACCTTAAGCCATCACAACATAATCAATAACGCCTATCTGGCTGCAAAAGCCATGCAGGTCGAGCCGGAAAGTCGGTTTTGTGTGCCGATGCCTTTCTATCACTGCGGAGGAATGATCAGCTCCGCTCTGGCAACGCTTTCGGTGGGCGGCACCGTGGTCATACCCGGTCCCTTTTTTGAAGAGCTTCCTACCCTTGAAGCATTGCAGAAAGAGAGTTGTACTCATCTTTCGGGCGTGCCGACCATGTTCATCGGACAGCTCGAGCATCCCCGTTTTGCGGAGTTCGATCTCTCCTCTCTAAAGAGTGGTTTCATGGCCGGGGCACCATGCCCGGTGGAGCTCATGAAACAGGTGGCAGACCGGATGCATATGCATGATGTGGTGATTCTTTATGGATTGACAGAGTCATCGCCTCTGATGACCGCCACCACCATCGATGATGCGCTCGAGATCAGAGCCACCACAGTTGGTAGAGCAATTGCCCATGCCGAGGTGAAAATAATCGATACCGAAACCGGTGAAATCGTAGAGCGAGGAGTACAGGGCGAGATCTGTTGCCGAGGCCATCTGGTGATGCTCGGCTACTGGCAGAATCGCGAGGCTACTGATGCGACCATCGATAGCGGGCGCTGGCTTCATTCCGGCGATCTCGGCACCATGAATGAGAACGGCTATGTGAATATCACCGGCCGGAAAAAAGACATGATCGCGCGCGGAGGAGAGAACGTCTATCCCCGCGAGATAGAAGAAGTCTTGCATCGTCATCCGGATATTTCTCAGGCCCAGGTCTTTGGTGTGCCTGATCATAAACTGGGAGAGGAAGTAGCTCTCTGGGTTGTCCTGAAAGCGGGGGCGACGCTCGAGCCGTCCGATATTAAAGAATGGCTGAAAGAGAGAGTCTCTTATTTCAAAGTCCCGAAGTATATTAAGGTGGTGGATCAGTATCCGATGACAGTCACCGGTAAGATTCGCAAGTTCAAAATGCGAGAAGCGATGATTGAAGAGCTCAATCTTCAGTCAGAAGCAGAGATTCAGACAGCATGATATTTTTAGATACAGCAGTTGTATTTGAGTAATTATCTTTGACGGATCAAGAAAACGGCGGCAGCGAAGAAAGAGAGATAGTGGACTCGAAAGAGACCGAAAATCGCGCTCGTGCTGCTTCTTTTCGTGATCGCTGGCTGACCCTTAGCTGGGCAAAGATACGAAAGTTCGAGGCGCTGGTTTTTCTGTTTATGTTTTTTGCTGTGCCATGGTTCGGTTTGCGGGTGGTCAGTTATACAAAGGCGCAGATAGTGCTAAATAACATCACCCATGACCTGGTCAATGATCTGCACGTGGCAAAGGAAAAGGCAGTCAATCTCAAGAAGCGAGTGACGCTCAAAGCTGTCCAGCCAAAACCGATGGTTTTTGGCACGGTCTCTGCCAATACGCCTTTCCGTTATGTGATCATCTACGATATGGAAGTGGCTCAGGAAGTGGTATTACCTGACGGTATCACCCTTTCAGGAATCGTTATCTTTCTCGAGGATGGAATGCCGGAAAAACCCTCTTCTTTTATTCTTTCCCAGGGCAAACGCACCGCCATAGTCGAAATTGATAGGCAGGGACTGGTGTCGGTGCCATAAACGGTGATACTACATTTAGTTCAGTACTTCATCACTTCGGGATCGACATCATCGGACCAGGCGTGCAGACCGCCGGTAAGATTAAGTGCTTTTAAAAATCCCTGGGATATCAAGAACTGAGTGCAGCTGGCGCTGCGGCTACCGGTTCTGCATATGACAACTATGTCTTTCTCTTTGTATTGTTCCAACTCTTGAAGTCTCTGGGGAACTTGACCGAGAGGAATGTGGAGACAGTTGTCGAGGCTGGCGATGGCGAGTTCGTGGGGCTCGCGAATGTCAAGCAAGACCGGGCAGTCTCCCGCGTCGAGCTTATCTTTAAGTTCTATGGCACTGATCTCCATCTTCTTTTCGAATCTCCTGGTTAGAACGTCCCTTGCTGGGAATACTAAAGTATAATCATCCAAGATTCTTTTCATTAAGGAGGCGTAAAAGTGGCTCAATGGTCTTTAGAAGATGCACTTAAAGAGTGTCTGGCCGATGACGGTAAGATCGACAAGTATGAAGCCCGCGTGATTAGAGAATTCATCATGGCCGATGGAATCGTTTCAGAGGACGAGAAGCGCTTTCTCGAAAAAGCTCTGGAAAACAATAACTTCGATGATCAGGCCATGGAGTTACTCAGCGGCGTTCTCTTGAGATCGAAGCAAGGCTGATCTTCAGTCAAGTAAGGAAATCTGTAAACAAAAAACCCGACTGCAAAGTCGGGTTTTTGTCTTAGATATTGGCTGATGTCGCCTAGCCGGCGGTGACGGCAAAGTACTCGACAAGGTCGGCAGGCTCGTAGGGCACGCCCTGGCTGCCGGAGCGCTCTACCAGTCTGCGCAGGCGCTGCCATCTGATACCCAGGCTGCGGCCATTACGTTTGTAGACGATTCCGAGTTTCTCAAGCTGTTTGAGATTTTCTTTGTGCTCCTCGGGGGCTTCCTTTTCGGAGATTCCCTCTTCCTGGCTGAGCCACTTGAGAGAAGAATGGCAGTCTCTGATGACGCTGAATATCTTATTTTCTCCAAATGAGTTACGCATTAATTCACCTCATGCACTTTCGAAAAGCTGCTGACCAGAAGTCAGCTAAATTGGAAGCAAGGCTTCTATTTCCTGCTTTGCTCTTCAGATTCCGGACAGATATTAACAGGTCTTAATATGATTTGTCCTGAATTGCTTAGATCTAAAGAGGCAGTTTCTTTGACAAGCTCCAACGCCGTTACCGTAGCGGAAATCTCGATTGGCGGAGTTCCATTACTGATCGTCTCTGGGGACGTCACTTTTAGAGCGGTCATACGCCTCTTGTATCGTGTAAGCCTCTGAGTTCGGCGGATCAGCCTTGATAAAAAATCCACCTCCAGCAATCACTAAAAGGGGCAATCAAAGCAAGTGGAAACTTGCGGCCCAGGCTGATCCACAGCTAAAGCATTGAGCTATAGCCTAATAGCAAGTACTACGCTTCCACAGTTACTATCTTACCATAAATGTATCTATTCGTCTACTATACAGAGCTTTTCTTAAACTAGAGTCTACAATTTGGATGATACTAACTGTAGTGTCACGGCAATTCGATTGAAATTGATCTGTCGAGATATCTTTTCGATCGCATGATCTACTACTGCTATATCGATTATCTTTTAGTCAGCAATTTATACAGTCCTAAATAGAACGAGAGCTATTTTTAAAAATAGCTCTCGTCTTCAATTCGAATTTTCGAGGGGTCTAATATATGTCAGTTCAACAACTGTACTGCGGAGGTTGGTAAGCTCGTATTCTTCTGCTGGCGTGTTTGCGAAACTCATCGTCGGTAAGCGAGAAGAGCATGCGACCGTCGAGGTTATCCACGTAGAACACCTCTATCGGCAGGCCGATATTGATGTCGAGCTGGGTCGGCAGGAATGCGCTGCGGATGTCCTTGTTAGGCAACCCGACCACAAAGCCACCGGAGGTTTTAGCCTGGATCTGGCAGATTATGGTATCACCGGACTTGAAGGTCTTGAGCGGTGATTGGAAATCTAGATCTAAATCGAGTAAGGAAGATTGATTATTCATGGTGATTTTCACAAAAGTATATCTAAGTGATTGCGCCATGAATATCTTATCTTATTGCGCTGGCCGATAAAACAGATATTTCTATTCCCAGATCTCTCGATCCTGAACACTGGGGCCGTTCGCGAAATTTTTGGCGACCAGATCCGGTCTTTTATCTGCCTCTATAAGTTCTGCAGGGCTGACATATTTATTCCAGGCCTGTAAAAATGCGACTCTTGCCTTCTCTGATTTGCTGAGCACTTTCGGCACCGGATGATAACCACGCAGTCTTGTTTTTGCTTTGCCTTTCAGATAGAAGCGATAGAACTCGTGGAGATTCTCTTCGAATTTTTGATCATACGGAATCTGGTGCCCCTGGCGAGCGACCATAAATTTTTGATCCGCTACCGGACCAAGCAGCTCTTTTAGCGAACTCAAGAAGACGGTGCTGTCTTTTTTGTCTGAAAAGGCGAGCATCACTCTGATATTACCGTTGGTGCGACAATTGATCAGGATATGAGAGGCGAATACACTGGGGCTTATCTGTCTCTGGCTTTTCAAACTAGAAAGCAGGGCTTTCGCTACGGCATGGAAGTACGCAGTCCGGGCACCATTTTTGGTGATTTCACACTCATAAGTGTCTTTCAGAAGCTTGTATCTGATTCTGGTGAGAAAGAGCATAGCTGCAAAAGCCGCTACGCTAATCAGTATATTGTGAAAGAGAAGCTGTAGTAGGAGAGAGAGCACTACACCCGCCCCGAGGGTTTCGGCGATTAGATGAAATAGATTCTCTCTTATTAGAGCCGCATGTTCTGCTGCACTGAGATCGTGCTTCAATCCCGGCGGTATAAGGTTGAAGACTTCAGGCGGCTCGATTTCGATACAGTTGGTAATGCGGTTGCGATAGGGCTGACCGACCTTCCATAGTTCGTAGATCTTCTGTCTGTCCATGGCTCTTTCGGCCATGGCATCGTTTAATTTCTTGCTGTTTTTAAATACTTGCTGTCTTGTGTAATCGGATAGATCCGGATGCACATGGCCGCAGCCTTTTTCAATCTGTCCATCGTCGGCAACACCGAAGAACTGATCATGTTTCTTCTTGAAACGCTGGTAGTCGTTAAGTCCTTTTTCAAGATCCGGGGCGATGCAAACCACATCCCAGTTATTGGCTACTTTGTTCTCACCCAGTGGGTCGTCGGTCTTGATTCTTATACTTCGACCTCTCAACTGTTTCACCGTCACCGGTGCGGTGGCACTGGTGAGATCTATAAGCGTATTGAGAGCCTGGCTGTCCCAACCTTCTCCGAAAAGACCGCGGGTGCCTATCAAACATCTTGTCAGTCCGGTCTCGAAGATTTCTGTGCTGAAGCGAACATAGAGCCTGGGCTCCCACTCTGAACTGTTGCTCGAGATGCGGTCGAAGTTCTCGCCTTCCAGGCGTTCTATGTTGATCTCGCAATGGTGTCCGTGCTTGCGTAGCCAGCGGGTGGCCGCGTTGACGAATCTATCGGTGATGCGCTTGTCTGTTAAAAGCGAGGTGCCGCTTACCAGGCAGGGATTGAGAAATCCTGAAAGCGGGCTTCTGAGAAGGGCACGGAAGACCGCTATTGCGCCGCCGGCATCTTCGTCGAGGATACCTTCGATGGACTTTCTTCCGGTAGTGGACATCTTCTCGAAATCAGTCACCACAATCGCCCGCAGTCTATCTTGTAGACTGCGAAATTCGATGGCGAGAATCTCCGCCACCGCTTCTCCTTTGCTTTCGCTGAAAGCCAGGACTCGATCCACCGGTGAAGCCTGCTTTCTCAAACCGGCTTCGGTAATGCCATAGCCCAGTTCGCGGGCGACTTCTTTTATCCTTTTGAAAAGACCGTGGTTCGACGTATCTCTACTTATCTTCAGCGTGGTAGAAGCGAACTCCTCCAACAGAACCATCCAGTCATCTATATCCGGAGGCATCACCACTGTGCGGGCGGCGCTTACTTCCCGGGGAACAGGCAGGCGATAGAACCACATCGTGCGACAGATAGCGTCAGCCAGTTTTGAATTGCTCTCTCTAAAGCTCGCCCATCGGTCGTTTCTGGCGTTGTCGAGCATGATGTTAAACATCCAGCTCAAAAGAATAGATGAATTGCCCCGGGAATCTCTAACTTGATAGCGCGGCTTCTGACCGACCTCTTCGGCGGTTGTATAGTCTCCGAACTGAGGATCGAGAACCAGGCGTCCTCCGTGTTTACCTGGTATTCCTATTTCGCTGTCTTCATCGGCCAGATTTACTATCTGGTAGTCTTCCTCTTCGGGCGATTTGCCGACCAGATCTTCTGCCAGCTTGTGGAAACCCTCATGTTTGGCTTCTAAAAAAGCATATTCTTTGACCGTAGGTCTGGTGAAATAGACCAGGTCTTGAAATGGTGCCAACCCTTTTTCACGCACCAGAGCCGGTGTCGGCACCTGATAGTCGATGGCACCTACCAGGCTGGAGTAGCGATGAGACTGCCTGTTCGTTTTGCCTTCCGGCGGTGTACCTGTCAATGCCACCACATAAGGGTCATCCAGCATCGAGACCACATGGTGCATGATCGCTGCCCAGTAGTCGGTGAGATGGTGACATTCATCGAATATAACTGTTTTTACGCCCTGACGACGCAGACTCTGAATCAACTGCACCGCATTTTTATGCAAGACTTCATTTATATCCAGGACGTCGGCCAGGCGTTTTCTCAAACGAGTGACATGCCTGGAGATCTCTTTCTTGTAAGCCGCCGGATTGTTCTGGAGCAGCTCTAATAAGCGAAGTTCGGCCTCGCCTACTGTGAGTGCTCTATTAGTCCTGAGCTCATTTACCCATTCTCTGCGAGCCAGATCCTCGAGGTACTCCTGCTCTTTGCCGGGTGTGGAGAGAACCTGATAGGTGAGGATAGTTATCGGTTTTAGAGGCTTGTCTTCGTGGCTGCCTATAAGAGAGCCGAGATCGATGTTCTTGCCTTCCGGAACGAAGAGAGACAGCTTCTGGGACCACTGGGCTTGGATGGTGGTATTAGGACTTAGAATAAGTCCTGGTTCTTTTAAATGACTGAGAATTTGCAAACCGATGATGGTCTTGCCTGCTCCCGGCGGGGCAACGATATGGACTTCTCGTTTGCCGTCCTCGATTTTACGTCTGACTAAGTCTAGAATTTCCTTTTGATAGCCTCGCAACTCGTAGCGAAATGAGAGGTCCTTCATCAGCTCTCTTGCCTCGATACTCGTTTCTGAGAGCAAGTTGGAGGCGTGGTCATGAAGACTACTGAGAATTCCTCCGGAGGAGGACACAGGCTTCTCCAGGGTAGAGTCCAAAGGAGACCGGCTTTCTAGGCTTCTTGCAAAATGCTTTTCTGAGAGGTGTTCACGCGAAATACACCTTAACACCTTAAGGTATTGATTTATATAAGACAAGACTCTTTCTTCTGATTCACTTATACTTCTTGTTTGAGCAGCGGATAATTATGACCGAGCGGATTTTGGAGAACTTGAAAGACGAGCGAGAAGACAATCGAGAGGGCGGCTCTCTTCTGGATATCGTGCTCAAGCAGGTATCCAAAAGATATACAGGGCGGCATCTCGACGCGGTCAAAGAGATTGATCTCGAGATCAGCCAGGGCAGCTTCGTCGCTTTGTTAGGACCGAGTGGCTGCGGCAAAAGTACCTTGCTCAATCTTCTCGGCGGCATCGACCGTCCCACAGAAGGTGTGATAGAGGTAGGTGGTCTCTCGCTGCAATCTATGGGAGACGATCAGTTGACCGAGTTCAGGCTGAAGAAACTTGGATTTATTTTTCAGTTTTTCAACTTGCTTCCCACATTCACCCTCGAAGAGAATGTCCGACTGCCTCTTGAAATTGCCGGTCACGACCGTGCTTTTGTCGATTCGACCGTCTCAGAGTTGCTTGAGCGAGTCGGATTGACCGAGCGTAGAGGCTATCTTCCTGCCCAACTCTCCGGAGGAGAGATGCAGAGAACGGCGGTGGCAAGAGCGATTGTGCATAAGCCGGCGATTGTGCTGGCCGATGAACCCACAGGCAACTTAGACTCTGAAAACGGAGAGAAAGTTCTTGCACTTCTCTCTCAAATTCATACTGACCTTGGTATCACCATTGTCATGGCTACCCACAGCAATGAGGCCGCTTCTTGTGCGGAGCGCGCTATTAGAATGAGAGACGGAAGAATTGTGAGCGATGAGCGCAATGAGAGGATATGACAGCTTAGCAGGCTCTATCTCTCTGTTCCGGAAGTTTGTGCTCAGGGACTGTCTGCATAACTACGTACGCACTATTATCACCATTTGCGGCATCACCCTGGGTGTCAGTGTATTTCTTGCTATTGGCCTGGCAAATAAAACAGCGCTTGCCTCTTTTCATGACACTGTCGATAAAGTTGCCGGCAAGGCCAATCTCGAGATCCGTCCTTTGACCGGCCGCACCATCGACCAATCTATTCTGAATCGACTGACATGGCTGGAGATGGCTGGCGCAGTATATACCCCGATCATCAACGATGATGTTGTTCTCGCTTCCGGCGCGGATCATAGTGAGCTGAATGAACTGATTCAACTGCTTGCGGTGGATTTTTTCGCCGACGATGCTTTCAAAGGCTACGAAGTAGTCAGTCCAGATTCTAGTGAAGAGTCTGGTGCTCAATTGAACGGTGTATTCAAGCATCTAGGGGTGCTGGTCGGTCATGCCCTGGCTGCGGAGCGAAATCTATCCGAAGGCGACAAGATAGAGCTTGCCGTAGACGACCGGCGTTTTGAAGTGGTGGTTTCCGGAGTGCTGACGGACAAAGGCACCGGTGCCGCCTATGGGGGCAGGCTGCTCTTATGCGATCTCTCTCTTGGGCAGGAGATACTGGGTCTGCCCGGTCAGATATCGCAAGTGGAGATTATCTCGCCTCCACAGAAGCTGGAACTTCTGCAAGAGAAGCTGAGAAGCGAATTGCCGGTCTCTGTTGCGGTTGAGCCTGCTTCGACCAGGACCAGTCAGATAGAGAAAATGACCCGGTCGTTCGAGTATAACCTTTATGCGCTTTCTTTCATCGCTCTTTTAGTAGGTATGTTCCTTATCTATAACACCATGGCCATAACCGTTATCAGGCGGCGCCCGGAACTGGGAACGTTGCGGACACTTGGCCTTTCATCCCGGCATATCCTTGGTCTAATCCTTTCTGAAGCGATTCTGCTTGGTGCGGTGGGATCGCTACTCGGTCTCTTTTGCGGAGTTTTAATCGCCGACTGGGCACTCCAGGCGGTGGCGATGACTTATCAACGTCTCTATTTCTCTTTGCCACTCGATAGTGTGCGATTGGAGCCGATTATTCTATTGATCGCCTTCTTCACCGGAGTCGGGCTCACTACTATCGCCGCTGTGCCGGCGGCGCTTGAAGCGGCGGCGGTGTCACCGGCGGAGGCGACTCGCAAGATGTCGATTGAACTCAATATAGATCGCTGGACCCTGCCTTTTGCCATGGTGGCGCTCATCTTCTTTGGTCTGAGTGCCTATTCATCAACGCTTCCGGCCCTGGCCAACTTTCCTTTCTTCGGATATTTTTCGGCTTTGACCTGTGTGTTCGGAGTAGCGTTTTTAATGCCTGCGATTCTCAAGAAGTTACTGCCTGTGCTTGGCCGGATTCTCTATCCTTTATTAGGCCTGGAGAGTCGCCTGGCGGTATCGTCTCTGGGGCGGACTCTGGGACGCAGTTCGGTGGCGGTGGCGACACTATCGATAGGGATTGCCATGCTTATCAGTCTGGCAATTATGATAGGCAGTTTTCGAGAGACTGTCATAGATTGGGCCAGGCAGACTCTGGTGGCGGACTTGTGGATGCGACCGGCTTCCCGCGACGGGGGCTCTAAGAACGCGCGCTTCCCAGCAGAATTAGAGGGTCGTCTGGCGACAGTGGCCGGAGTAAAAGCGGTGGAGCCCTGGACAGAAAGTGACTTTGAATACGCGGGTATGAAAGCCACCCTGGGCGCTGCCCGATTCGATCTGGTAGAAAAATTCAGCAATCTCAGTTATCTATCCGGAAGAGGCAACCGAGAGGTGGCTGCCTTAATCCGTGGCAAGAACTGCATAGTCTCGGAGAGTTTTTCGATAAAACATGGTGTCCTTGCCGGTGATACCATCGAAGTTCCCTTCAAAACAGGGCTGATCCCGATAAAAGTACAGGACGTCTATTACGACTATGTCAATGATACCGGCTTTGTCGTAGTCAACCGTGATTTTTATCGGGAGAACATGAAAGAAGATGGTATCAACAGTTTCGCCATCTTCGTAAAAGAAGGTTATGAGCCGGTCTCGGTAAGAAAGCAGATCTTCGCTCAGTTATCCGGCAAATCTCGCTTTGTTGTCAGAACCACCGGTGAGCTGCGGGAACGCATTCTCGACATTTTCGATCAGACCTTCGCCGTCACCTATGCTTTGCACGCGATCTCGATTGTGGTGGCGATACTATCGGTTATGAATGCACTGTTTGCTCTGACAGAAGAGTCCAGAAGAGAGTTCGGGATTTTGAAATATATCGGATTATCTGCAAAAGGCATCAAGAAAATGGTGCTTACCGAAGCCGGTGTTCTCGGCCTTTCCGGTTGTGTTTTCGGCATTATGCTCGGCTTTGTCCTGTCTTTGCTTCTCATTTATGTAATCAATAAACAGTCTTTTGGCTGGACCATAAGATTCACGGTTCCTTATGATTTTATCGCCGAGACTTTTGCCATAATTATGTTCACTTCAATAGCTTCCGGACTGATACCGGCGAGGCTTGCATCGGCCACCCAGGCCCCCGAGGTAATCCGCAGTGAATAAGTTGAATTCAGCTTTGGTTTTCATATTTATTTTGGTACCGATTCTGTTGCTTGTTAATTTGCCCCGGGCAGAAGCGGCCAGGACTTTCAAGAAGGCCTTGCCAGGATACAAATACAGCTTTCCCGGGGACCATGGCAGTCACGACCAGTTCAAGACCGAATGGTGGTATTTTACCGGGCACTTGAAAGCCGATAGTGGAGAGGACTATGGTTTCGAGTTGACATTTTTTCGCACCGCCAGTGATGAAAGACCCTCGGACAAACAGAGCGCTTTCAGGCTTGACAATATCTACCTTGCTCACTTTGCCATCACCGATAAAGCCCGCGGTAAATTCAGTTTTTTCGAAAAGCTCAATCGAAAAGGTCTCGGGCTTGCCGATGCCAGAGAGAACTTTCCTCTTGTCTATAATCAGTCCTGGAGCATGAAGTTCGTCGACAAAGATACGATCGTACTCTCTGCCAACGGTGGCGACTACAAGCTCGACCTGGTACTTGATTCTCTGAAAAAGCCTGTTATTCATGGTAAGGATGGAGTGAGCCAGAAGGCTTCCTGTAAAGGATGTGCTTCTCACTATTATTCTCTGAGCCGCCTTTCCGCAAGAGGGGTTCTGTCGGTGGCTGACAAACCCGTATTTGTTCGGGGCAGCGCCTGGATGGATCACGAGTTCGGCTCCAATCAGTTGACTGATAATCAGGTCGGCTGGGACTGGTTCAGTATTCAACTGGATGACAATCGCGAGATTATGCTTTATGTAATGCGCAGAGCCGACGGCGGTATCGATGAGCACAGCTCCGGCACTATCGTCTATGCCGATGGTCGCTACCGGCATCTTGCCAAAAACGAGTTTATAATCAAGACAGAAAGAAACTGGCAGAGCAAGAGGAGCGGGGGCAGATATCCGATGGGCTGGAATGTTTCGATACCCTCCGAAGCTCTTTCGATGAGGCTCTCGCCGGTAATGGACGATCAAGAACTTGCCACAGGCAAATCCACCGGAGTAACCTACTGGGAAGGTGCCGCAGCTGTTTCAGATAGCTCGAATAAGAAGGGCGAAAAAGAAAAACTGTCCGGTAAAGCTTACATCGAGATGACCGGCTACGCAGAGCGATTCAGAAAGAAAATTTGATGATCAGTCGCAAAAAAAAGATCTTTTCCCTGGGGCTTGCTCTCACGATTCTCAACTGTCCTTTCGCCGCCCGGGCAGAAGAAGGAGATCATATCGCATCTAAAAAAGAATCTCTGGAGATCTGGAAGTCCTTATCTAATAAAGCTGTGCAGAATCTCCACGAGGATAAACAAGCCGATGCCGAGAGCAATTTCAAGAAGGCTCTGGCTGCTATCAGAGTCTATGGAGATGATACCAGCGAAGAGATAGCCACCCTGGCTCGTCTTGCTGACCTGAGGTTACAGCAAAGAGACGGACTGCAGGCTGAAAAATATCTGGCTTCGATCATGAAAGTCTATCAGGTGAGACAGAGTAGAAAAAAGACAAAGCTGAGCGATGATGCGGTTGACTGGCTCGATGCCCTGAGCTATAGCTTTAAAGGTTATCCTGTTTCCAACGCGGCTTCCGAGAAAAGGGGGCGCTATCTTCTCTATAGCCTGAAACTCAAAGAGATGTCCGGCAGTGACAAGCATATTGTCGAGATTTTGAGAGAGCTGACCAGTTATTATTTTGCCTCTTCAAATTTAGGCGAAGCCGAGAAATACTGCACCAGACTGATTGACAGGGATCAGGCCTTGAACGGCAATCACAATTCGAATGTGGCGATGGAGTTTCGAACCCTTGCCATGATCAAGCACCGACTCAACAAATACAGAGAAGCCGAGTCTTTTTATCGACAGGCCATCGCTCTTTTCTTGTCCTTAAAAGGCATAGACCCCAGTCTGGCTCCATCGACGCAGTCTGAACTGGCCAGGTGTTTGTTCGATGCAGGCGATCTCAATTTGGCTCAATCCGAAGCCGAGGCTTCACTGGCGGTACTGGAGAGAGATGAAGGTAAAGCAGATCTGAAAACGGTCTTTCCAAGACGGGTTCTTGCCGAGCTGGCTATGAAAAAGAAAAACTTTGCCGTAGCTGTGCCTTTGCTGGAACTCGATATAAAAATCATCGATGCGCGCTACGGCACCAATCAGCCTTTGAATCTAAACGAGATGAAGCTGCTGATTAAAGCGTATAAGGGCTTGGGACGGGCTAAAGATGCGGCTGAACTCAGTGGCAAGGTCACTTATATAGAGTCTCTTTCTAAAGGTCGATAAGTAAGTGAGCCCTTATTACCAGGCGTTATCAGGGTCGAGCGAATAGACCGCTCTGAGAACGGCTTTGTCGTTTTCGCTGATACCGTGAGCTTTGTCGCTGTCGTAATAGATTTTGGCAGTCATAATATCGTCTGCACCCGGGCTGTGACTGCCCAGACCGAAAGCATGACCGAATTCGTGGGCAGCCATGAGCTGGGCATAGGCATTGCCTTTAGAGGCGGAGAGACCGGCGGTGTTCAGTTGAATGATGACTTTGCCCTGACCGGGTTTATTAGTACCGAAATAATTGGTCAGACCTTCCATTCCTCCACCGGCTCTGAATCGAGGAGTCCAGAGCACCAGAATATCGGCTTTACCAGGATCGTTGGTGAAAGCATATTTGAAAAGCCCTTCTCGAATGGCCCAGTCCCACTTTCGGAGAGCCGAGACAGCGTTCTGAGCTTGATAGCTTTTGAAAGTCGGCTCTTTGACCAGGGACTGTACAAAAGTACCGGTCTGAAAGAGTCTTCTGAACTCTTTTATCTCGGTGATATTCAGGCTCTTGCCCTGGTACTGGGGAGGCAGAGCCAGACCCTGGCTGACACAGATCTGAAGCACCGGATGACGACGGGTATCCCAGCGGCATAGTTGCTCCTGGGAGTTGAGGGCACAATAAGGATGCAGTCTGGAATACTTGAGAATGTTGACCAGGGCGTTTTTGGCGATAATTGAATTTTTTAGTTTGTTCATGACCACCACCCTGGTCATGCAGTCGATAAAGAGTCTGTGATTGCCAGCATACAATGCGGCCATGCCCAGATAATACTGGGCACTGTCGCTACGAGAGGATATCTGGCAGGCTTTTGCGAAACTTGCCTGGGCTTCTTTGTATTTCTTGGCGGCGAATTGGGCTTTGCCCTGGTCGAAGAAACTTCTTGCCTCCACCGTCATGGAGCGCTTCGAGGCGGCAGCCTGGACCGGTTTTGGTTCGATCAAGAACATATGGCTTAGTAAAGGTATTGCCAGGGCGAGAATACCTGCGACGTGATTACGCTGACTAAATCTGAGCATGAGAAATCCACCCTTGGTTAGGGATTAGTCCTCTAGCTCTTTCCGGAGTACTTATTTAGTTGAGAAGACTGAGGAATAGAAAAGCAAAGAGGATTCCGGCTATGAACGAGCACATTATAATATGCCAGACCAGATTAACTTGTCTAGAGTTCATGCTCCTTACGATTCCTATCCGGGCAGCCACATAGATGCAGGCGCTGAAATAAGCCAGGAAGGCTACCAGTAGCCTGACGATGCCGCCCGAGGCGGAGGCGAAAACCAGGGCAACGGCAAGACCCGGCACCATCCAGATCGTCAGGGGATCGGACTTACGGATATTTTTGCCTTCATCCTTTACCGAAGTTCGTATTTTGGTGTAGGAGGCTTTCAGATTGTCGAAGAATCCGAGCCGGGGGATGGGCTGTTTGTCAGCGGATTCGCTGGTGTTTGATTCGGAAGTCATAGCCTGATCATATAAAAAGGGATTGGAACTAGAACCATTAATACGATTCTATCAACCGTGACAGCGATTGGAAGAGGCCTGTTGAACGGCGATCGGCAAAAGCCTCATCAGCAGGCTTCTGAGCTGGGGCAGAGTTTATTTATCGGGCATTGCAGGCAGTCCGGCTTGCGGGCATAGCACAATCTACGACCGTGCCAGATAATGGTTATCGAGATCTTGGACCAGTCTTGACCAGGAAAAAGTTTTTGCAGATCCTGTTCTATTTTGACCGGGTCTGTCTCCTGGGTAAATCCGAATCGCTTCGACAGGCGCTGGACATGGGTGTCGACGCTCCATCCCGGTACACCGAATGCAACACCAAGCACGACATTGGCCGTCTTGCGTCCCACGCCGGGTAGTTTAATAAGCTCTTCCATATTATCGGGGACGATGCCGCCATGGCGCGCCACCAGGGCCTGGGCGCATTGCTGGATATTATTCGCCTTGGCGTTGTAATAACCGGTCGGTCTGATTATCTCTTTGATATCATCGAGAGACGCCTCAGCCAGATCTTTTGCCTGGGGAAACTTCTTGAACAATAGCTGAGTTACTTTGTTGACCTGGATGTCGGTGGTCTGGGCCGAGAGAATGACGGCGGTGAGGAGCTGGTAGTTATTGTCGAAAGTGAGCTCGCATTGAGCATCGGGATAAAGCTTGCAAAGTTCGTCCACCATCTGTTTGGCTTTCGCTTTCGAGACCGGTTTGATCTTTGCAGTCGGCTTTGCGTTCTTAGATTTTGTCGTCGCCTTTTTCATGATCCATGGATTTTAGCACAGCGCCGTGGCTGTTGGATTTTACTACCCAGGAATCCACCGCCCCGTGTTTGTAGCAGGGTCTATCCGGGTTATTCATGCGATCTGCCACCAGACCCCGAGCAATCAGATTGGCTTTGTTTATATTGGGGGCTACTCCGTACATGGTCGGTCCGCTGCCGGTGAGAACCACTTTCCAGCAGCCGAGATCAATGAGGAGCTGTTTCAACTCTTGCATCTCAGGATAAAGATCGAAAAAGACCGGCTCGAAATCATTGGACAGAGACCGGACAAAAGTATTAAGGTCGCCATTCTCTAGAGCTGTTCGGGCGATATCCGTGGTCTTCTCTCTTGATTTCAATTCGCTGTCTTTCTCTTCTACTTTTCTTATTTTCTCTCTCCTATCAAAAGCCTTAAAAAGATAAGGAGTGGAGACGAAGAGTTTGCGCGGCTTGACCAGAATCAGGTTAAGATCCGGGCTTGTATCAAGCTTCTTCAGCCGATCTCCTTTACCGGTACCAAGGCTGATTCCGCCCTGGATGGCGAAAGGAACGTCGGCTCCCAGCCGCGCTGCTAATTCAAGCAGCTCTATCTCAGAAAGAAGACCGCAAGTATATTCGTTCATGGCCACAAGGGCGCAGGCTGCGTCGGCGCTGCCGCCTGCCAGTCCGGCCTCTATCGGAATGTTTTTATCGACCTCGATCTCGACTTCACAGGTGGTATCAGCCATTTTTTCGTGTTCTAAATAAGCCCGCACCGCTTTTACCACCAGATTGGAATCGTCCATCGGAAAATAGCCCGAGACAGAGGAGCGATAAGCTTTGAGATGAACATGGTTTTCCGAAGCTCTTACCGCGCTTATCTCAAGCCTGTCGAAAAGGTCGACAGAGTGAAGAAGGGTGGAGACTTCGTGATAGCCATCAGGTAGAAGACCGATGATCTCGAATGTAAGATTTATCTTGGCCGGCGCTTCGACAGTGACTGAGGTTCTTTGCTCGGGTATCGGCATAGACAGAATTCAGACCTGACCAGAGAGCCTGTTTGCCAACAGTGCATATTTCTCTAGAGATAGATCCTCTGCCCGGGCATGGGGGCTGAAGTTCAACTCTTCGAAGAGATCAAGTAACTCTTTTTCGCTCAAGCCAAGAAAGGAGAGGTTGTTTTTGAGCATCTTCCGGCGTTGCTTGAACCCGCCTTTGATTATCTTGCGAAAGAGTTTCAGATCTGCTACCTCCACCGGTGGTGCTTTCAAAGGATCTAAATAAACCACCGCGGAGGTTACCTCCGGCACAGGATAGAAAGCGCTGGGCGGCACCGAAAAAAGGATCTCGGCATCGAAATAATAGCTCTTGAGGAGGCTTATCGGAGAGAAAGCTTTGGTTCCGGGAACAGCCACCAGTCTTTTCGCCACCTCCATCTGGATAGTCATAACCACCCTGTCGATTTTTGATAACCAGGCAGAGGGCTCTCCTATCTCTCCGAACAGTTTGCCTATTATCGGGCTGGTTATCTGGTAGGGGATGTTGCCCACCACTTTTATCTTCTCTGCCTCAATAGAGTTGAGGTCATAGTCTAAAAAGTCTGCGTTGATTATGTTCACGGACTTGAGTCCATGTTTGCTCAGCTTCTCGGCCAGGTTTCGATCCAGTTCGATGGCGTCCACGGTGGCACCCTGACCGCACAACAATTTTGTCAAAAATCCCAGACCGGGACCTATTTCTACGATGTGATCGCCCTCTTGTATATCGACAGCTTCGACGATTTTAGTAAGCAGTTCCAGATCGACAAAGAAATTCTGACCAAGCGATCGGTTCGCCCGGATCTTCTTCGCCTGTCGAAGCAGCAGATCGCTGGTTAAGATCTCCGGCAAGGGCTAGCTTGCCTCCAGGGGTTTGATATTGTCTTTGGTCTGTTTGCCGTTTTCGATGGTTTTGAATTTGCCGCTGTGCTTGCCGTTCTGCTTCGAATCCGACTCTACCGAGGTCTTTGAAGTGACATCGGTGTCGGTTTCATCATCTTTTGAACCGCCTTCGCCGTCCTCAATCTCTTCGTCCTCTTCTTTTTTGATCAGGCGCAGTTTGATGATTCGGTGGCGGTCGGCTTCTTCTATACGCATCAGATAGGCACCGGAGTCGACTTCGTCCCCTTCGGAAGGCTCTCGACCCAGTTGACCGAAAACATGCCCGCCCAGGGTGTTGAACTGTTCGTCTTCGAAATTGGTATCGAGCTTGTCGTTTATGTCTTCCAGGGAAATCCGCGCATCTATTAAAAGCGAGCCGTCATCGGCAGGCTGGATCATGTCTTCTTCGATATCGTGTTCGTCGACGATATCGCCCACGAGCTCTTCTAATAAGTCTTCGAAAGTGACCATGCCCTCGGTGCCGCCGTGCTCGTCGACGACGATGGCCATGTGGACCCGCGATAGCTTGAATTCGGCGAGCAGATCGCCGAGACTTTTATTCTCGGGAACGATGACTATGGGACGAGCGAGCTCGCGCACGGCGACGTTTTGTTTGCCGTCCACGAAGGCTTTCATCCCGTCTCGAATATGGACGAATCCGAAGATGCTGTCCACATCCTCTTCATATACGGGAATTCTTGAATGTCCATGCTCGAGCGCCAGGTCCACGAACTCTTTGACCGATTTGTCCGCTGCCAGCACTTTCATATCCCGTCTCGGGGTCATGATCTCGTTGGCTACGGTATCGGCGAATTCAAAGACACTGTGGAGCATCTCCTCTTCTTCTTCCTCGAGAAGACCTTCTTCGTGGCTGGCCGACACCAGCATCTTCAATTCTTCTTCGGAATGGACCAGGTGGTGCGATGGCGGGTCAGAGACCTTCAGAAGCTTGAAGGTCATAGCGACCACGTTGTTCATGAAGATCAAAAGCGGTTTGGTAATAATGCACCAGAAGTGCATGGGCAGAATACATAGACGGATTACCGCTTCAGCCCGGTGAAAAGTAAGAGTTTTGGGCAGGATTTCGGCAAAAACGGTCTGTATGAAGGCTGTGGCGGTGAAAACAAAAGCATAGACGAAGATTTGCGAGGTGATGACAACGTCGACGCTCCAGCCCATGGTTGGTCCGACCTCTTTTATCCAGTGGGAGAACTCTTCGGCAAAGGTCTTTTCTCCCAGGGCACCGATGAAGAGCATAGCCAGGGTGATACCTAACTGACCTCCGGTAATGAAGGTCTCAGGATCTTCGAGATAGATCTGGGTCTTTTTGGCAAGGTAGTCGCCCTGCTCAGCCAACTCGTCTATCCGGGTTTTTCTCACCCGGGAGATGGCCATCTCCGCTGCGACAAAAAATGCGTTTAATATGGTTAGAACAATTAGTATTAAGACTAATAAAGCAAAAGTTTGCAGACTCATAGTTTGCGCAGCACTGCGTGGCTACGTCCAAATCCTCCCCACCGGTGACAAGAAAAGTGAGCGATAAAGATTGATGGACAGCGCTCTTAAGGGACTCAAACTCTGTTCTTCTAAACTTTTATTCTGCTTACAAGTAGATTTTATCGGCTCCAGCAAGCACCACCACTGGGGAGGTTCTTCGTTTGAGCTGCTACTGTGAGGATCTTCCATTTTCTACTTCTAGATAATAAATACGAAATCAGCTTGCTAGCTAATTCTTGCTCTAGCCTGCTATACGGGCCATAGCGCAAGTTATCCCGATCCTACCATACGCCTAAGAATTTGTAATCAAGAGCTAATTTTCATAAAGCGCCTCCCAGGTTATCAAGGATTTATAAAACCGCGTCAATTCGGGCATTGCGACTGTGCGATAATCACTTCCGAGTTCCCGAATTATGGGGTTTTCCATATAAAGGAGTTAATCATCACCATGGCTCGCTCACTTATCAGCACTATCACCTGCTCGCTGGCTGTCGCATCTGTTGGCGCTGCTTCTCTATGGATAGGTTCCAGCGATCAAAATGCTTTCGCTCAGTCCGGTTCCACTTCGGCAGATAGACCGGCTTCCAGCACGAAAGTCAGGGATAATTCGGGCAAAAAGCTTGCTGTGGCCAATTTCGAGCCCCCGGAAGCGCTTGAAGAGTCTAAACAGAAGGTGACCGAGTCGGTCAAATCGCTGCAAAAGTCGGTAGAGATATTCGGGCAGAACGTGAGTGACAACTACATGCCCAAGATGAAAGCCAAAAAGGTGATCATCGACGTGCCCGATGTGGAGGTGCCTGCAAGCCTCAAGGACCTTTGCGAGGATTGTCTGGTCAGCGGTCAGCAGATGGCTCAGTTTGTAAGGGAGCATGCCGCCGAATTTACCGCGGTCATGGCCAAATATCTCAAGCAGTATACCGATCCGCCTAAAATCACCCCGGTTAGCTCTCCCTATGATTCCGATGGTCGGATAATTCCGCATAATTTCGAAGTTATCGATGTCTCCAAACGAGCAAACACCCGTTTCTTCACCCCGGAGGGGCGGCTGAAGACCGTGGTGCAGCGCTAGAGACGCCGACTATAGATGATTTAGATGAAAGAAGCGGACCTCTGTCCAGTCTGTAAGTGTCCCCGGAAAGAGGCTGGTTCAGGCAGTCTTACCCAGTGGATTGTGGTCTGCAATTGCGATTCGCTTGGCGCCGTTTCAGAAGTCGCTGAAGAGTCCGAGTCGCTTCTTATCGATCTCTGCCGTAAATGCGGCAAGAGAATCAGCCAGGGAAGAGCCGGATCATTCACCCAGTATATTTTTCGCTCGGATCTTTGTGCCTGTGAGGTGCCGGAGGCTTACAGGGCGGCTCTTCCTGTCGATACGGCAGCAGATGCAACGGCTCTTTCTGCCGATAACGTTCTAGAAGAGGCGTTATTCAAACCTGATCAAAACCTGCAACTGGATACAGGCAGCTTTCCTTCGGAGCGCTATGAAGCTTTGCGTCAACTGGGACGAGGGGGAGGCGGCAGGGTCTATCTGGCCCGGGACCTTTTGCTCAACAAACTGGTGGCGGTCAAGCTCTTGAACAGCTTCGACGAAAAGCAGATAATCGCCTTCCAGACCGAGGCCAGGGCGACCAGTAAGCTTAATCACCAGGGAATAGTCAGGTTGCTCGATTTCGGCGTGGTTGGCGATTCTCTACCTTATATGGTGCTCGACTATGTCCCGGGAGCCTCTCTAGAAGAGGTGCTTGCCAAAAGAGGTCGACTTGAATGGACCTATGCCAGGGAGATCTTTTATCGAATCTGTGATGCCCTTGCCTATGCCCACGATCAGGGCATCTATCATCGCGATCTGAAGCCCGGCAACATACTCTTGATTGAAGACCAAGTGGGCACAAGCCAGGTGAAGTTGATTGACTTTGGCCTTGCCAGAATCGCAGAGGATCCAGGAAAAGTTCAGGACAGCGGAGGCAAAACCATGGTCGGTGCGCCTCTTTATATGAGTCCGGATCAGGCGAGAGGCTATGAGTACGATGCTCGTTCCGAAATCTATTCTCTGGGCTGTGTCTTGTTCGAGACTTTAGTGGGTTCGCCTCCTTTCAAGGGAGATTCGCCTCTGGTGACATTGAGCCTCCACAGTGAAGCGCCTGTTCCACAACCTTGCCGAATGGTGCCATCACTGCCTGCGGTGCTCGACGAGATCATAACTCGAGCGCTAGCGAAGGTTCCTGAAGATAGATATGGCAGCGTGACAGAATTTAGAGATGCACTTGCCCAGATAGATAGAAAGCCTGAAGAAAAGGATGACAGCGGCCTCGATGCCTCCCCCGGGAAATCTTTGCTGCTTCCTGCTTCTCTTGCCCTGGCGGTTCTTTTATCCTTTGCACTGATCGGCTTCATTTTTTTTCGCCCACCTGATGACCGGAAACCTGTCGAAGAGCTTCCTCAGATAGAGGCCAAGTCACTGGCTGATTTGAAGTACGAAAAAAACGAGAGCTTTGCTGCCAATATTCCTGATGCCATGGTCGACAAAGAGCTCAACTGGACCGGTGGTAAATGGAAAGTTCAGGAGATAAGCAAGTTCAACCTGCTCGAAGCCGAGGGCCATGAAGTCAATGATGCTGATTTTAAGGAGATTGCCCCAAACAAGAAGTTGAATGCAGTCAAGCTCACCATGGAGTCCACTGCAACAGGCACCGGTTTTGCTTATCTAAAAGGTCTCGATCTTCACAGTGTCTGGATAATGTCGAATTATTTTGACGATGAAGGAGCCCGTTCTCTGAGCGCTTTTACCGATATCACCACCGTCAAATTTCACGCCGCCAACAATATGACCGCAGCCGGGTTCGAGCCTATAATTGCTCTTCCCCGGCTTCACACTCTTAAATTGAGGAAGACCTTCAACCTGCCCCGGGGCGCCTCTGCGGTTATAGGCAAGAGCAAGACTCTGAAAAGTCTCGCGCTCTGTTATATGTCCGATTTTACCCCCGAAGACATGGAGTGCATCGCCCGCATCGCTACCCTCAAGTCCCTGGATCTCAACGGCACCACCAGTGTGGATGACAGTTATGTGCCTTCGCTGATGAAACTACCGCTTCGCAGTCTTTATATTGGGCTGACCGGGGTCAGCGACAGTGGGTTGATGGAGCTTGCGAAGATAAAAGAGTTGAAGGTCATCAGTCTGACTGTACGGTATCCTGCTGAAGTAGAAGAG
The DNA here is from genome assembly GCA_020634035.1 of Candidatus Obscuribacterales bacterium. Lineage (GTDB taxonomy): Bacteria > Cyanobacteriota > Vampirovibrionia > Obscuribacterales > Obscuribacteraceae > RI-106. Next base: position 662,931 of record JACKCM010000002.1, read on the forward strand.
CTCAAGGCAGCCATGGGCAGGCAGAATTTAGGAATAATCACCGAAGCCGGTCTTGCCCAATTTAGAACCCGTCGCCCTGATTGCCAGATCTCGCTCTATAAGCAGATTTCACCCCTGGGTATTTATTGATATCATTATATAGATGAAAGCGTCTACACCACCTTATCGCGTATTCTGCCCCGGCTCTGGGATTCTCGATAATTGTATTGATTCATCCGCTTCTTCGGCTGGTCATCTTGCAAAAAGCGATTTCGATGTTTTGCAGTGGTCTCCATCGAATTCAACGCATTCAAAAAACATAAATCTTGTTTGTGTGCATGCTTTCGGTCTTTCAGCCAGGGCATTCTCCGCCCTGGGAGAGAACCTTTCCACCCGGGGCTATGAGGTTCTTGCCTCGGATTTAAGAGGTTTTGGTGAGCGTAGGGGGCAAGAAGGCTATCATCGCGTGGATTTCAGAGTTTGTCTTGCCGATCTAAGAGCCCTGCTCGAATATCTGAGAATTTCACAGCCTGAAGCGAAGACGGTTCTGGTGGGTGAATCGATGGGCGGTGCCGTGGTTATAAGATTGGCCGCCGCGGTGCCTGATCTTGTCGATGCCGTCATCGCCTCGGCGCCGGCCTGGCGCATATTTCAGGTGCCTGGAATAACCGCTCGGGGTCTGGTGGATAGAGTGGTGGGTGAACCCGGTTTTGCCAGCGAATGGGTTATTAAGCGTGCCACCAGCTGTGATGAGTTGCGTCACTACTGGAAGCATGGCGGAAGGACCCGGCTTACTCTGACCATAAAAGAGGCCTATCGCTACCTTCGATTGATGCAAGCTACCCCGGACCATGCCGCTAAAATAAGAACCCTGCCGACTTTGATCATCCAGGGTTTGTATGATCGATTGTCAAAACCTCTGGCTTCAGCCGGTCTGTTGAACCGATTGTCGACCCCGGACAAACAGCTGATGATCGCCGCTGCCTGTGAGCACCTGGTTCTGGAAGAGAATCAACTTTCTCAAAAAGTGGTGGAGTTTATCGATAGTTGGCTTGACTATCATCTACTCGGTCTGGGAGCGCCGGTGAGACGCGAGCCTGTGGTGGTTCTCGGTCGAGGCGAATTGAGCGAAGAAGATCGTAACCGGGTCAATAAGCTGGTCAAAGCTGCTGGTGTTGGGAAGTCCCAGACTGTGCCGGTGTTTTGAGCCTCTTCCTGAGACATATATCAGGTTTTCAATAGGTGCTATCGGTAGAATAGCCCTACCATTTGAAATTGGAATCTGATTATGAAACGCAAAGCCAGACCGGCAACCAAAACAATAGGGTTACTGACTGCGTTCAGTCTCTCTTTTGGTCTCTCTTTTATTTTGACCACGACGCCAGCCTTCGCCGACCCCCTCGATGATGCCTTCGAATCGGTCTCTAAGGTAGAGTCTGAGCCCGAACCTGTGGCAGAAGAGTCCGGCTCAGAGAAAGAGCTTGCCAAACCGGTACAAAAAATCGCCAGCCAGAGGCCCGTTATACAAGAAGGCTCGGTGAAGCTGGAAGAAGTAGCGAAGAAGCCTTCGAATTCGGACGAGTCGGCAGAAGAGAGTAAGAAAGACAGCAAACATATTCTCAATCCACTTAAACTGGAAGAAAAACTTCTGAAAAAGGTGGTGGATCCCCTGGGAAGCTCGCTTTCGCTTCAGCCACTCTTACGTCTGGAAAAGCGTCTGAAAGAGCTTATTCGTCCGATCAACAAGCTTGAGACTCCGATACAACAGCTCAATGATCCGCTCGAAAAGCTGGAGAGTCCGATCAAGAAGCTGGAGAAGCCGATAACCAGCCTGGAGCAACCGCTCACCGGAATCTCAGGCAGTCTGGAAGATTTGAAGCAGCCTCTCAGTCAGCTCAAAGAGCCGGTGGAGAATTTGAGCGAGCCTATCTCCGGATTGAAGCGGCCTATCAGTGAGTTGAAGAAGCCTATCAGTGATCTGGGCAGACCTATACAAGAGATCAAGACGCCTCTCGATGGTCTCTCCGGTAATATCGGTAAGCTCAACCCTCCGATCTTTTCTCTGGAGCAGCGCATTCACGGAGTCGAGACCCAACTCACCAGTCTATCTACCGAGATGGCAGGTGTCCGCAAGCCCTTGCAGGCGATGTCGGGACCGGTAGGTACGCTTTCTGAGCCGATTACCTCTCTGCATCAAGAGGTAAAGAGTCTGGCTCTTCAGATAAGAGAACTCAAGTCAATCATATTCATGATCACCTTGTTAATCGCGGTGTCTATCATAACCGGTTCGGTCATAGTGGCGCTGGCGGTGCGCAGAAGAATGAATACAATGTCTGAGCAGATAAGCGAGAACGAGCGTGAATTGGAACGTGAGAAAGAACTCTTGCATAAATAGGCGCTGGTGTCTGCACCTGCGTCTGCATCTGCGTCTGCATCTGCGTCTGATTCAGGGGCTTATTCTATTGCAGGCAGTCGGCTTCGTTGTTTCGTCGTCTTCGGTGCCCGCAATTGCCGCCGAGCCGGAGATTGCTGCCGAGCCGCAGAAAGACCTGACCCGCTCTATAGAGCCGACTAAATTGGCTCTTATTGAAGAGGTTCTCAATCTGGCTAATCTGGACAACACCATCGATCGCATGTGGACAGCCTGTCTCAAGAAAATCAGTGGTGACATCTACAAACTGTCTTGCAGGGACTTCACCGCTAATACCACACTGAGTACAGCCGAGCAGGAAGAGAAAGCCCGGGCGCAGACCAGGAAGCTTATGGAGAATCTTTCGGCGCGATTTAAAGACGAGTATTACCGCTCTTATCGAGCGATCTATCGAGATATCTATGATCAGTTCTTCAGTAAGGAGGATCTGATCGCGATGAAAACTTTCTTTGGATCAGCGGCAGGCAGAAAGTCTAAAGAGATCATGCCTCGTATGATCAAGGAGATGGTGGGAGAACTCAAAGAGAGTGTCAATCCCCGGATAAAGAGTTGTTTGAGAAAGCGTCTTGAAGAGATGGAAGCGGCTCGGGCAAAAGAAGCGGAGGAGTCAAAGATCTAGATGTTCACTGCACGATCTTTTAAGCTGTTTTCGACTGTTCTGCTTCTGGCAGTCCTGTCTTGCTCGGCAACTCAAGCGCAAGAAGATTCGGCCTCTGACTCGAATTCTATAGCCAATAAAGCAGAGAAGATCAAGCTGGCAGGAGAAGCCTGCAGATTGGGCGGCATCGATCGCGAGTTTAAAGAGATCGCGGACAAACAGTTGAAACTGGTTCTGTTTGCTGAAAATCTATCCAGTACGGTGACTTCTAAAGACGAGAAAGAGTTCAGGCGCAAGGAGCGTATAATCGGAGCATTAAAAGAGGTTTTCGAGAAGGATATCGATCTGGTATCAGAAGTGAAGACTCTCGTGATTGCAGCCTTTGCAAAAGAGTTTAGCGAAGATGAACTCAAACAGATGATCGCTTTCTATAAGACAGAAACAGGAAGAAAGCTGGTGGAGCAAGCGCCGAAGATGGCTGACGTCATTATTAAACGCACCATGACCGATGTCGCTCCGAAGTTAAACAAGGCGATGCAGGAATCCATAAAAGAGGTTGTTCTCGATAAGAAAAACACCGTCGTTCAATAAAATTACTGTTTTTCTTTTGTCTTCCTTGTCGCCTCCACCTCTTTTAGAAAAGCCTTCCACTGAGGTAAGAGCTCTTCTATCTTTTGGTCGAAGGCGGCTTCTACCACCGTGGCATAGCCTTTTCTGTGACCTTGATGGGCGAGTTTTTGATAAGTATTCAGTTTGTTTTGACGGAGCAAGAAAGTTGCCATGACCAGCCCGTCGCCTCTCTGACCGTCGTAACGGCTCATGGCATTTGCGATACTGAGAGGGTCCAGTTTCTCAAGCTCTTTCTTATCCCTCTCCTCGGCTATTTTCTTCTTTGCCTTTTCTAGATCAAGGAAAGGAGCTTTATTATCTATTGCCTTACTGTTTAGATCTGTAAAAGCCCGCTGAAAGATTTCTGCGAATCCGCTCCAGGTCCACTTCTCGTGTGTTAGATTGCCGATGCGGTCCGTCGCTTGCAAGAGCATGTAGTAAAATGCCGAGAAATCTTTATCATCAGCCACTACTATCATGTTCATAGATGGCGAATAGACACCGAGCCAGTCGGTCTCTTCGTCGAATTCATTGCGATAGAATGTCTTGAAAGTCTCTTTGTCAGGCAGTATCAACACCGATACTTTCATATCGGTCAAAGGATAGAAATTGTCTTCGATAAAGTCGACAAACCCCTCCGCCGCCAGAGCATAACTAGCCAGTTTAGCCGGAGCGAGATCGGAGGCAAAATCGAAATGAGTTGTCGCAAATTCGTTGTTTTTGCTCCATAGCAGCCGCTGGGCTCTTTCTCTTCTGGTATAGAAGTGGATTTTCCTGTCGAACAACTCCTGGACCTTAGCGCTTTCCTGGGCGGCTTCTTTGTTACGACCGAGGCTGTCTAGAATCTCTTTTCGCAGTACGTGGAAGTCGATCTCGTTTTCTCTGGCGTTGTCCGAATTGCCTTGTTTGTCGCAATATTTGATCGCACCATCGATGGCTACTATGGCTTCTTTCTGATTTTTCAAGCTGAAGAGGGCAAAGGCTTTGTTCGCCAGGGCTATGGGATTGTCCGACTCCAGTTCGAGAGCTTTCTCAGCGTATTCCAGGGACTTTTCAACCTCTCCTATTCGAAATTCGGCATCGGAGAGGTTGATGAAAAGCTCTTTCTTCTTTCCTTTCGGAAGCTCTCCTCTGGCTGCCGCCAGATAGTCGGTGATGGCTGCTCTTATCCTGCCTTTCAAGTGATTGATATTGGCACGATGCAGATGGCACTCCGTCGTATCGTAACCATGGGCGATGGCACGAGTGTAATCTCTGCCGGCGTTATTCAGCTCATTCTGATAGTAGCGAGCCTCTGCCCTGACGAAATAGGCTTCGCCCAGGTTCTTGTCCGAGCTGATTGCGTAGCCGGCTTGTCGTTCAGCTTCTTCGAACTGGCCTGCTTTGAGGCTGGCTTTGGCTTCTTTCAAGTCGGCTTTGCTGGTCAGAGCGCAGCCGCCGGCGAAGCAGACTAGTCCCAGGGACAGACCCAGGGTGAGGGTAAGTAATGATTTTTTGTATTCTTGTGGCGCCATCCGATTAATTGTATCATCGGAAGAGGTAGTAAAAAGAGATCGCTTTTCGATGCAGACCATAGACTTATTCGCTTCACTTTTTATCACCGGTATCGTGGATATAGTGGTGGGATCCTTTGCGCTGGTTCAATTCTTCAAGTATTTGAAGACGGAGCAAAAGACCTTTTCGCTGGCTAAGGTCGGGGCTATTCTGGCGCTATTTATCGGTCTGGTCGGTGCTGCCTATAGTGCCAGCACCATGAGACCGGCGCATCGGGTGGTTGATGCAGGAGCGCTAGCCGTCCATACGGAAGGGGCGGTGCGGGTCTCTTCGCATTTTTCGCTGAGCGATATTCATCCGCTGGTCTGGTTCGCCGTTCTAATAGCGCCCTCTTTTCTTGTATTCTGGCTCGCCTGCAATACAAGAAAACTAGTGAGGGTGGTGGCTCTTGTTATCGTGATTCCGATCGCTTTGCTCGGCATCGCCCAGAGTATCGATTACTGTCTCTTTCTACAAAACCCCCCGAAACTCTTTAGTTAAGGAGAAGACGGCCGATACGAAATCGACCGTCTTCGCTGGCTTCGCAAAAAACAGTATTAGTAGGCTGTGGTTTCGATGCTGGAGCTTTTCGTTGTGGTATCACCATTCTTGTCGGTGGTGACGCTGAAGATTGTCAGTCTTTTTACCGTAGGCTCCTGGGGAGAGACCACCACCATCGGTGCGAGCTCCTCGGTATGCAGGCGAAATCGCTTGGCTCGCTTAAGGCTGTTTGCTGTCTGATCAAGTCTTTCGCCAATTTTTATGGCTTCGGCGAAGGTCAGGTCTTTGCCGGATTTGACCATTTCATTTAGCTCTTTTTCTGTTTTGTTCAAAGTTTCGATTACTGTAGGGACCTGGTCGGTGGCGATGTAGCCTTTATTAGATTCATCCACTACCAGACTTTTTAGAAATGCAATCCTGTTATAGAGGGATGCGGCCATGACACGATCGCTTTTATCGTTGATGATAACAGCCATGGGGTGCTCTTTCTTGACCACGGTAACGGATGGGTCGATGGCGGTGATCACTCCGATAATTTTGCCGTTTTCATCAACCAGCTCACCCGAGGCATTCAGTGTGGCAGTTTTACTTTTGTCCAGTAAAGAGACAATCTCTGTGCTCAAAATTACAGGGCTGTCGCTCTCTAAAGAAAGTGCCGCCGGAATTGTTGTCAGTCCTGTAAGTAGAGTCGCGGCCAGGGCAAGACTGACCGATGATACCGTTGACAATTTTTTCGATTTTTCCCTTTTATAGGATCCTTTCTTCAATCGCATTTCTACACCTCGCGTTAGCTACCCTTTTGTGATAGCAAACCGGGTGCTATTCGATGCCGGGGCTGTCAGTAGATGGTCTATATGCGGATGTTTCGCTTATTAGGGCTAAGGCTGTATTAAGGTTTCCTGGCGCCCTTTGGTGCTTCTTATTCTTTACTGCGGCGCGGAGTTCTCATAGGCTCTTGTATGCCGAGGAACTCACCGGAGCCGGTTTTTCTTATGTACCAGTCTACTCTCAGTCTGTTCAAGCGACTGACCAGGTCTTCCTCGCTCAATTCAGTTCTAACTATGTCTTCTCCTTCACTCAGCTGAGAGAACTGACTGAGAATAAAAACATAAGTCGGCACATCCTGGACCAGGAAATAATTCGCTAAAGGCGAGCCGATGCTTTCTACCCGGTGTCTGATCGAGGGAAATTTCTTGCCGGTTTCTTTGTCTATCACCTCGGCAAAAATTTCTTCTGAAATATGCTTGGATTTTTCCTTTGAGTCGGTGAATTCTAGAAGCAACGGGGAGGAACTGGTTTCGTAGGCGAGCGCATAGGGGACGCCGATAGGTTGGATCGAATCAACCTTTCTTACATTTTTATTGTCGGTAGACTGCGACTTTGCTCTGTTTTTAAATCTCTCTCCCTCTGGTACAAGCAGCATTGCGGTTTGTGGTGCCGAATCGGGATTCTCCTTGAGGAGAATCGGGCATTGGATACCTCTATGCTCAAGAAGTAGATCGAACAAGCTCTGGTAGCAAAGCTCTCTGGTGTCGACACCGTCAATTTCAAGGAGGATAGATCCTTCTTTTATACCTGCCTGTTCAGCCGCGGAGCCGGGTGCCACCATCAATACTATTGGATGAACTGAATCGGCTGGTGCTGCCCAGGTAAATCCTGCCGGCGTGAATAAGCGGACAAGTTCGACGCTGGACAAAAGCCGCTCTGATTCTTGTGATTCAATCAATTGCGAATTAAACGGGGGAGTCTCAGTGATATTTTCTTGTGCTGATACTGAACAGTTAGGTTGGCAGAATGAAAGAGACAATAGTATTGCCAGGGGTGCAGGCTGAAAACCGGGGCGTCGTCCTGAAAGAGTTCTATTGTTTTTCTTTGGCATTTCAGATTGCGCTGCGAATACAGCCTCCTTCTACGCGAACAGCCGCAGCTTGTCTGATACTTCTTTCTAGTCACATCTATTCGTAGATGTTTGCTCGGAGATTTTAGAAGTGTCCGATGTGCCAATCTCAATCGTTGATTTTATCTGATTGAATCCTGGTGTGGTTATCTCCCTGGTGGAATCATAAATGAATTCTTGAATCAGGAGCAGGTCCTTGTCGGCTTTCGTTATGAAGTTGGTTGTGGTCACCTGGAATTTGTACGGCAGATGACTTGATTCGCTGGAGTCGATGGTCAACTTGTACTTTCTGCCGTAGCCTTTCATCTTTGCCCATTCCTCAATTTTGCTTTCTTTACCGAGGTCTGTCTGCTTGATCAGGTTTGAGGGTTTGTCAGCCCGGTGCTCTTTCATCTGCTCATCAAAAAAGTTGTCGATTAGGGCTCTTGTTTCTGCTGAATCTACCTCTAGTTCTTCGCCCTCCGGATAGTAGATGAATTTGACGCCGCTTGAACCGGGCGTTTCTATAGAGACTATGTTCTTGCCGTCTCCGGTGATTAACCAGTTGCCCGGGTAGGTGAAGCTGAGATTACGTAGTTGAGCTTTTTTCGGGTTGGCTGTGTCCGGTGTCTTCTCTCTTGAAGTCATGACTAACGAAGTGTAATTTTCCGGTTTGCTTATCCATATAAGCACTGCGCCAAGTCCGAAGATGGTTAGCACGAACAAGCCGGTAATGAAAGTAAGGATTGATCTCTTCGACATCGTTGATAGAAAGCGTTCGGCAATAATCTATTCTTTATTCCCTGATTCGAGGCGTTTACCCTTCCCTGGAATGTCGAGATTCTACTCTATCGTTCGCTCAGCTCAAACAGACCAGACCAGCTGAGTAAACGATAGAGTAGCTTTTTCTCTTGACACTTTCTCCCTTTTCTTAAGAAGGCGAATTTGAACTTTCTCTCTCATTGCGTCGTTTTAAAAACAGTATGGGAGGTGAGTAATTATGGATGATTTAAACACCATTCTGAAGAGTGCCGAATCGAATGAGGACTTTCGTGATCTGCTCGAAAAACTTCGCTGGGCGGAGGGATTTAAATGTCCTCGATGCGAAGGAAGCCGATGTACAAGGATAAAGTCCAGGGGGCTTCTTCAGTGTTGTTCATGCAGAAAACAGGTTTCTCCTACCTCAGGGACGTTCCTTCACGGGGTGCGGAATCTCAGGGCATGGGTCAAGGCGATATTGTCCTTCCGTCAAGAAGAGGGGCAGTCTGCAGTCGCCTATGCCTTACTGCTAGATAGAAGTTATGCCACCACCTGGTTTATGTTGCACAAGATCAGGATGGTCTTGGGAGCGAACCTTATCAATTTCATTAACCAATCAGAGAAAGTATGGGAGGTACCTTGTTCTCTTTTGAAGTCTGCATTGTTCAAAGCAAGCTCAGAAGGAGAAGGAGAAGGAGAAGGAGAAGGAGAAGGAGAAGATACCCCTCCTCGGCAGGTCAAAACCTTACTAAATCGAGAGATGATGCGCAAAGCCTGCTATTTCATTGCCTACCTGTTGGGAGTTTTTAATGGTGTCAGCAGAAAGTACTCCCAACTGTATGCTTTTGAATACTGCCTAAGGGAGGCTTCGATAGATCTGGAGCCGATTGATCTCGTAGCTTGTTTTGTCCGTGGGAGCCCATCTTTCAGGCGCAGTATTTTTCAGTTCTTCTCTCCGTATTTGCTTGTTCTGTAGGGATGGACACCTATAAATTTCAAAGAAAACAGGCAATCTGTTTTTCTCAACATGAAATATCCACGAAAAGCTGGTAATCGAGAGGATTTGAGCATATACTACGCATAGGAGTAAGTAAGGTCGGTCAGGGTGAACTATGGAACAACCCAAATGGATGCTGACTGTACACTGCCGGATAGTCTCCGGCCTGTTCGACTACTTCTACGACAGAGGCATGATTGAAAGGGCTTTGCCTTTAGGAGTCAAATGGGCTGAGCTGAGTGTTTTGATTGCCGGCGAGTATGCTCCATTCTCAACAAATGCCTATTCGAAAATTGCAGACATGCATTACGAACATGGTTTCATCGAGGCTGCCGAGTCTTTATACAAGAGGTCTCTTGAGTTGGCACAGTTCTCGATGAGACACGACCATCCCGAGTTGGGAACGACTTACAATAATCTTGGTGCTGTTCTTGCACATTTGGGTAAACATGAAGAGGCTCTTGTTTGCTATGAGAAAGCCATGGTCGTAGCCGAGTCTAATCCAGGTTTTTTGGATCACGATATTGTAGAGACAATTTCGGCGAACATGGCTGCGTGTCGCCAACTTCTGGGTTATGCCCATTGAGATATTTGAATTTTTGAACTCAAGGTCAAGGACCGGCTCTCGAATGCCCAAAGGCTTATTTTTACCTATCTGTAGTCTGTTTACTCTGGCTATTTCATTGACTCAGCTAGAAATAGAAGCGTCAGGGATAGAGCAGGAAAAGCAAAAAGCTAATTCCTACAGCCGCTATGAAGAGCTTGCCAGAGCAGTCAATCCTTCTCTCAATACTTAAGCTGAGCGAACGATATAGCAATTCTAAGAGCATTGATAGCTACCCATCGGCTCTAGCGGGTGTTTGGGGTGGGAAGCTAAAACTCTATCGAGCTGAATTCACCGATCTCAAAAAACGACTCGACCCCCAGGAGGTAGAGAAGACTTCTCGGTGTCTCAAAGTGGGCAGGGAATGCAGCACTAATCGGAAGATTCTTCCTGGTCGACCGGCTTCGTCTCTGATTCCAAATCTGGTTTTGATTTTGGTTCTGGTTCTGGTTTTGATTCTGATTCAGGCTCTGACTCTGACCTGGGCTTCTGCTCCGAATCGACCGGTGAAGCCGATCGCCAGGCCTGAGCCATGATAATGGACGAAAGAATCTGGGCGGTGAACATGGAGGTGGGCAGCAGAAATATTCCTATAATCGTTATGCAAGGAACAACGAAGAACATCAGTTGCAATCCTACCCCGATCATCCAGGCGCACAGGAAGTCTCCGGGAGCAAGCAGCATACGCTTCATAACTTTGAAATAAGCGAAACCGGCAGGCATAGATTCTTCTTCTGCAAAATTAGCCATGAGAACGGCAAGAAAGAATGCCAGCCACGCACCGATCAGTTTGATACCAACCATAGTGCCACCGGCCCAGAGCACAAAATTAGGATCCATCGATTTGCTCGATTGGGCCAAAATGCCGCCTATCATGCAGAACATGGAGAAGGTCATCAGAAGAAATCCGAATAGCACCATTATTGCAATCCAGCTCATCCCCGACACAAACAGATCGAACCAGTCGTCCCACGGCGGCATCGGACCATTCTCATCTTTTATGTAAGCCCGCAATGTCCTCAGGGCATAGCCCTGCACCATAGCGAGCAAGCAGACGCTAACGGGAAAGAGAAGCGGATTGACGCAGAAAAGAGCCAGCGCCAGTGCATTGAAGATGCCACCAATCCCTGTCTTGACTGTCCAGTCCTGATTTTGATTCCTGAAAAATCCAGCTAATGCCGAATCCGGGTCTAGCCCGCTATTGCGAATTGCCACCGCGCTCTTCTGAAGATTGCTCATCACTTTGTCCTGGCTTTGTCTTCGCCGGTTACGATCTGTCCGAGCTTATCGAATCCTTTCAATGTCTCCATCGCTTCGCGGTCAGTCATCTGAAAAGATACCGGTGTGATTGACACGCGGTTATGATGCACAGCCCAGGCGTCACTCGTCTCTTTCTCACCCTCTTTTATGGCATGACCGGCCAGCCAGTAATAATCATTGCCACGCGGGTCATGCCGATGTTCGAACCAGTCGTTGTATTGCCTGATTCCAAGTTCGGTTATCGATACCCCTTCGAATTCTTCGAAATCGATGCTCGGGATGTTTATGTTGACCAGGATTTTAGGCGAGAGACTGATCGGGTCATAACAATTGAGAAAGCGCGCCATGAATTCGGCAGCGGCGGCAAATTTTGGCGGCTGCCCTTCTCTGACCATACTCACCGCCATGCTGCGTATGCCTGAGAAGGTCCCTTCCATGGCCGCAGCCACGGTTCCCGAATAAAGAATTTCAGAGCCCATATTCGATCCATTGTTAATACCGGCTATAACCAGATCCGGCTCGGTCTTCAAGAGTACGCTGATGGCTAGTTTGACAGAGTCGCTGGGGGTGCCGGTGGTGCACCATGCTTTTACGACATCCGCTTCCATGTCGACTTCCTGGACTCGTAAAGGTTTGTGTAATGTGAGGGAATGTCCCGTGGCGCTACGCTCCCGATCCGGTGCAACCACATAGACTTCGTACTTCTTCTCCTCGGAAAGGCGCTTCGCCAGTGCTCTTATGCCTGGTGCGAATATGCCGTCATCATTTGCAATAAGGATTTTCAAGACCTGTCTCCGCCGGATACTGGGGGTGTGAATCTGAATTGTACACGTAGATAATTGTTTTCAGGTTGCTAACAGGTAATCAAGCAAGTAGTATTTCATTCTACTGGGTTAGTGTAAGCATAAATTAATTGGAGGCCTTCATGATTGACTCGGTTTTTGAGAGAGCCGGCGAATCATTTCTGAATGTAATTCAGCAGGCCATGGCTGAGTGCCTGAACACCGGGCACAGGTATGTCTGTACCGAACATCTCTTGACCGCCCTGGCTGTCGACGAAGATACCGTTGCCGGAGTCGTCCTGGCCAGCATGAAGCTGGATGCCGACAGTATTCGTCAAGAGGTCGACCGTCAGTTCCGGGATCAAGTCGAGTCAGAGTTACTTTACACAGATAGACCCGATGTGGTCGAGAGCGGCTTCCCTTCCCCGGCGGTGCCGTTGCAGTCCGTCGATCATCCCATAGGCTTCAGCGATCTGGTGGTCCAAGCCCTGATTCGCTCTTTCGATTATTCTCTCTTCTTCGGTCAGCCGGACATCGAGCCTGTTCATCTGCTTCTTGCTTTGATAGATCTGCCTGATGCCACCTCTACCAAGCTATTTGATGACCTCAGCGCCAATCTGACCTTCCTGCGTAGGGAAATTCTTCACATGATGGCGGCAGAACTGAGCGTTTATCGCGAACTCCCCGGTATGCGCAATTCCATGGTCTCCGGATTGAAAGAGTTGATAGACCGCTCCTACACTTCGGTGCGCTCCCTGCAAGCCCTTGCCCATCGCAGCGGTTTGAGAATCAACAACCTTCCGGGACGGGCCGAAATAGTGCATCGTGTCTGTGTCGCTTATTTCTCCGACTTCCTCTGGTCCCAGGTCGCTTTTCGTCGCTATCTCCTCGAGGAGTCCATCGACATGCTCACCGACCGGAGCGGCCCCCTCGATCAGGAGTTGCTAGCTTCCATAGTCTCTTCTGCTGCCCAGCATATTAGAGAAGAAGTTCGATCCGCTATCGAGTATGTTTTCTCGAACGAGTATCGTCTTTTCGATCAGATGATGGATGAAGCTGAGTACGACGAAATAGGGACGGTTATCGAAGACCTCTGGTGGACCCAGGGTGAAGAAATAGCCCTTCATGAGCTGTTCATAGAAGCGATGGATGATCACCGAAAGCAACAGATGCTCGGGTTGCAGAAGCGTCGTATCGAGATCACCCAGCGTCTGGGTGAGCTGAAAGAGAGATTGAAAGTAACTGTCAAAGATTGCTTCGAAAAGCGCTCGGTAAGCCAGAGCTGAAGCTTTCTGTCAGCACTCGCCAGTCTTAATCGCGAACGATCTGGATCTTTTTTAGAACCGTATTCGGTGCCTCTTACTTGAGGGTAAAGGGGCAGATCTGGCAGAACGCCTTGGCAAAGTCTATAACTTCGCCGTTGATATCGACCCGCTTCTGCACGCTGCACCTCAAGGTGTTGCCGCACTGAGGACAGGCCAGATCTCGCATACCGGATAAGATCGAATCGGTAAGAGAAGTGTTAATCTCTACGGACATCGACGCGTAAGAAGGGTGAGAGGAATCCGCCGGTCTGTATTCCACCTCTTTCAAAAGATTAGGGTCTATATAAAGCGCTTTGGCGATGATCTGTCTTTCTGCCGCAGATAACCAGGTTTCAAGACCCGATTCGATATCGTCTATTCTCTCTTCGGTCATGCGCACTGCCTGAGCCAGCTCTTTTTTCGAAAGATTGCGGAACTGTCTTAACTGATTCAACCTGCTTGCCAGAGTCGATTCGAGGACCAGGTCACTGGGGATGGGACTGCGCGTTCTTGCCATGGGTATGTCGCTCTTATATACAGGCTTGGAGGTCGATTTTTGATTGTAGCAGAGGTCCCCGAGTTTTGAGGATCTTTTAGAATCTTGTCTAGATGGCATAATCTAAATAGAGCCCATGATAAGAGTTCAGTTGAGAATCCCTTTAGTCGGTCAAGAAATAGAGATTTGACAGCGTTCCCAGATCCGGAGCAGAATCCGGATACCGAAGCAGAGAAAAAAACAGACGAAGCCCGGGATGAAGAAAGGGGCTTTGTTCTGGAGCGCAGGCGTTATCTTGCTCCGGAAAACAACCATGATCTAGATTCGATTGTCACATCGAGTCTGAAGCGCTTCCAGAAACACATAGCTTCTGCCATCAAAGCAAGTTCTAAGAACAACCGGGAATTTTCCCTGGCTAGAATCGATGTTCTCGAGATCGAGAGCCTGGCGGAGACCTCCGAAATCAATCTGGCTAAAGGTCTCGATTCTCATTGCAAGGCTGAAATATGTCGGATGCTACGCAAATCCGATCGCCTGTTTTCGAATATGCTCGGTGAATATTTGATTTTGATGCCGAATACCCCAGAGGCTTTCTGTCGCAAGGCCGTGGCGCGAATTGTCGAACTTCTCGCCGACACGGACTTTGAAGCAGGACCTTTTACTCTCCATCCCAGTTGCAAGTTAACCGTTGTAGGCTCTCAAAATGAGGGGCACGGCGATGTGAGCGGCATCCTGTCTGCTTTAGGCTTTCGCTCTGATCCGGATACTCCGGTGAAAGAGAGCGGCTCCGATGAGAACGGCAAGCTCTTCAGGGGCGCTTTATCTGATTGGATGGCTCGCTATCAATTTGGCGACCAGAGAGAACACTGGCGTTCGGTGGAGTCCAGCAATCTCGATCTGGAGCTGGTTGTCGGACGCGACGCCTGGGCTCCTGACCGAATCGTGGCGCTTCGAACTCTCTATGATCCGGAAGGAAAGCTTGAATTGAGCCCCCAGACGAAGCTCGCCCTGGTACGCTTTCTCAGGCAGGTCCAGGGTCTGGGCAGCAGCAGTGTGAGGGGCTCCGAACTGCTGGATTTTCATATAGCGGACAACAGGCTCTATCTGGTCAATGTGGTGCCCTCTTTCATAGAATGTCTCAGCCTGGAGCCACTGCCTTACATCGCTCAGCTTGCGGCTTCTGCCACCGAGACCTATTCGATAAGGCATGTGCTCTTCAAATTATGTGGCGCCATCGCCTATCTCAAGTCTCTGGTTCCTCCCATCACCCTGGACAGATTCTCCAATTTAATCTTGCTCGTGGCAGAGCCCACCGAGCCCGAGGGCGTCTATCTTCTCAATCACGAACTATGTCCCCTGGTGGAGATCATTCGAGAGGGCGACCGTCCCTACAGAGCTGGCGACAGTGGGGAGAGGATTCATCCAGCAACTGTTGTCGACTTCCTCAACTATGTGAAACGGTTGAGTACTTCCGGCAATCTTCAAAATTGCAATGAAGCCAGAGAACTCGCCAAAGAGGTGGAGGCGATTCTCAGTAAGGAGGGCGAGAGCGATTCGCCCGCTTTGCACAAGGACGGCTTGCACGGCTATAATACTTTCTCAAAGCTGAAAGACCTATTCAAGGACCGGAGCACGGTCGACGCCCAGGGTTAAATGCTCGATTTCTCAAAATTGCTGACCCAGATAGTGGAGGTCGGAGTCGATTCTCTCAAAGAAGAGAACGATAGACCTGTGCTGGAGAATGCTCTTGGCGCTTTCGACGAAGCGGCTATGAACCAGGATGCTTTTATAGAGTCCATGGTCAGGAACGCTGCCCAGGTGCTCTGGCCTGTGGCGGACTGTCTCAGTCCTTTTGCCGAGATCCGTGACATCGACAGGGGACCGGATCGATACACTGTGGTCGCGGTGGATGGCTCCCAGATCATGCCGAGTCACCATGAAGTCCATAGCTGCTACCTTCTCAATGCTGGCTCAGCTCTGATTTCCTACGGCGAAAAGCACCTGCCTGAGCTGGAGAGCAGTCCTCAGCTTTATCATCGTCCGGAGGATCTCTATCCTCTGGTAGACCGGCGCAGGATTCATATCGATGAGCTCTATGTATCTCTGGAGAGAACTGTGTATGAGCTGGAGATCCTGGCAAGTAAATCTATTGCAGCCGCTGAGCGTGGTCTGCCGGTACTTGCCTTATTCGATGGTTCAATCATTCCCTGGTCTCTCGATAAAATGAACGACGGCTATCAAGAGAGTTTCATAGAGCGCATAGAATCACCGCTGAAACGACTGAAGGAGAGACGAATTCCTCTGATTGGCTACATCTCGCATAGCAGAAGTTCTGACGTGGTCAATATGCTGCGTACCTTTATATGTCCTTATGATCTCAGCGATTGTAAAAGCCATTGTGGTCATCTCAATGAAGAAGACTTTCCCTGTTCGCGGATCTGGCCCCTTACCGATAGAGCCCTTTATGGCGGCCGGCTCGCCCTCAATCAGATCTCTTCACTTTTTCAATCCAGCACCAAAACTGCCAGGCTAGTGGACACTGACTGCCAGGCTTGTTTTCTCTATGCTCGTTTTGAAAGCGAGGTGGCTCGACTGGAGATGCCGCAATATCTGAGCGAAGACGAAGAGCTTTTTCGTTTTGCCGTGGCGGCTGTGCGCTCCCAGGTAGAAAAAGGCATGGGCTATCCGGTCTCACTGGCTGAAGCGCATCATCTGGCTGTCATAAAGGGCGGCGACCGAGATCGATTTTTCGATTTGATTACCCGTCATCTTGTCGGACTGGGTGGTAGACCGGTCAAATTGAGCCCGAAAGAGCGCAACAAGCGCATGGGATTCGTCTGAAATATCTAAAGAAACTGCTTCGTATTTTCCCCATTTATTTCCGGTGTGGTTGAAGTAAAGTCTTGTCAATAGAAACCGTCAACTCCTCCAAAAAACGGTTTCATGGCAGAAGCAACGGACTGGCTTTATCTGAGGGACGATCATAGTGTTTGACAAGTTTAAGTATGTTTGGAAGAGATTTACCGCCAAAGTCGACGGCAACCTGGCTAAGGACGAATGCACCGACTGGAACGACCTTGACCGTGCCCGGGAGCGCCTGGCTCGACTGAAAAGTCGCAACGGTTCCTCCACCACCACCGGCAGCTATGACCTCGCCAGCGTTCGTAAGCGCATATCCCAGGAAGTGGAAACCGGCAATTGCAACACGATTCGCAAGCGTGACAGCCAGGCGATAAACAAATGGTTCCGCGGTGACGAAATCACCGATTCCGGCTCTTTCGATACAGCGGAGTTGAACCGTCGTATCGTCGAGATGAGAAGAGTCGAGCAGGATGCCGACCCGGTCGTTCTCGATAGCTTCCCTGAGATGGAAGATACTTTTCTAGCCTTCAGCAAGCCTGAAGAAGACCTCTTCGATGATGATGAGCGCATTACCTTGAGCGGCGTCAACTATCAGGTCGATCCGATGGAAGAGCTGGAAGATGAATACACTCTGCCCGGTATTCCGATGTTTCACGATGAAGCGGCTGTTGCGGTCAATGAACTTGATCTGGAAATAGCTGACAACCACATTGACTTTAGACCGGAGCGTGAAGCGGTTAAGCAGACCGGCTCCCACGATGTCGCCAAGCCCACCAAAGAGATTCTTGCCGGTCTTGAAACTAGATTGGCCCAGGGTAGAGGCAATAACAACTTCTGGGTCGACTCAGGCTATTAAGCCCTAAAAATGATTTGAGAATAGAAATAGTAGTTTGTGTTCAGAGGCGGTATTGTATTCAATATCGCCTCTTTCGTTTTAGTAATAATCTGGTATAGACCTTTGCAACTACCGCTCAAAATTGAAGCTTCCGATCTCTGGCGATGGGACGGCACCATCGGCAGGGCTAAATATGTAACCCTCGGATCGATTCTTGTTGTGCTCAAGTTCTGTCTCGACTACTTTGTCAGTAGCACCTTCTTTCATAAGAGCTGGACGATTCTTGAATATTTCGCACCAGGCTATGCGACAGCCACCCACGCTTCGGGCAATGATATTCAGTTCTATCTGACTATGCTGGCGCTTTCTTTGCCTTTTGCCTGGACAGGGTCGGTGCTTACGATTAGAAGATTGAGAGCGGCGCAGTTGGCACCATGGCTTTTGATCTTTTTCTATGTTCCTCTTTTGAATCTGGTGTTCTTCAAGATCCTCTCCTGGGCTCCTTCGATACAGCATGACGGCGAAAGCGGCGAACTCAAGCGTGTCGAGTACAATCAAGAAGCGCTTGCAAATATGGCCGAAGACGAGGTCGATAGAGCAATCGTTCGCAGAGCAGAAACCTCAGCCACCACCGAAGTGGTGAAAGAGAGAGTTTCTGCAGAAGGTGACTATTCGCGCATAGTCGATTTTTTGGTGGCTGCTGCTGCTCCGATAATACCGACTCTGGTGCTTGTTTATCTCTCTGTCCTGGTTTTTGGTTCCTACGGATATGGACTTTTTGTCGCGCTTCCTTTTGTGATCTCCATAGCGGCACCGCTTATTTTTGCCGCTAGAGAAAAGCGCAGTATGATCGCATGCATGGCTGTCTCTCTGACCAGCATGGCGATTGTCTATGCCGCTCTTCTAATCTTCGCCTTCGAAGGTATTGTCTGCCTTCTGATGGCCGCTCCGATAGCCGCTGTAATCGCAGCCGGAGGCGGCTTGCTGGCCTATTACATTCAGAAGCGGCACCATGGCAATCGTGAGCTACCCAGGCTATTAGGAGGATTCTTACTGCTGGTACCTTTGATTATGTTCATAGAGGTGCATGCAGAGCCACGCTCTCCACTCTATGCCGTCACTACCTCAATGCAGGTTGATGCACCACCGGAGGTGGTATGGAAGCATGTGGTCGCGTTTTCCAGATTGCCCGAACCTGCAGATTCTGAGCTTATTTTCAAAGCCGGGGTGGCGTATCCTATAGAGGCTAAGATATACGGTCATGGACCGGGCGCGGTCCGCCATTGTATCTTTTCTACCGGGACGTTTGTTGAGCCTATAACCGTATGGAAAGAGCCCGAATTGCTACGCTTTTCAGTACGCGAACAGGCTCTGCCCATGAAAGAGTTCTCTCCCTACAAAGATATCCATCCACCGCATATGGAGGGCTATCTGGTTTCGAAGAAGGGCCAGTTCTTTCTCAAACGCACTGAAAATGGTGGCACGCTCCTTTCGGGCACCACCTGGTATCAGAACCATATGGGACCACCGTTATACTGGAGAGTTTGGTCGGATCAGATTATTCATGCAATTCACAGAAGGGTGCTTGCCCATGTCGCCAATTTATCTGTAGTTAATGAGGAGGTTGGATCATGCAGTACGAATTGCCGCTGATCGATACAGAGCGCCTTGTCGTCCGGATGTGCTACCCGGATGAAGCGATAAAGCCGGCTCGGTATCATCTCAAGAACCGAGACTATCTTCAGCCTTTCTACGCCACCTTTACCGAGGAGTCCTTCAGCGAAATCTACTGGGCGGAAGAGCTGGAGAGAAATATAGTCGAGTATTACAACGACCAATCCATAAGGTTCTTCATCTTCGAGAAGGATAACGATGAGGTTGTGGTTGGCACAGCCAATTTCAGCGGTATCGTCAGGAGGGCGGCATACTATTGTGTAGTGGGATACGGTCTGGACCAGGACTTTCAGGGCAGAGGCTATATGACCGAGGCTCTTGGTGCTGCCATAGACTTCATGTTTACTGAGAGAAATATTCATCGGGTGATGGCGAATTACATCCCCGTCAACGAAAAGTCAGGTAAAGTATTGAGGAGGCTGGGCTTTACTGTAGAGGGTTACGCCCGGGACTACCTGTATCTTGATGGTCAGTGGAAAGATCACATCCTTACATCTCTGACCAATGAGGATTGGCAAGAGGATGAAGATAATTAGTAGAGGTCCGGACCGATTATGAAAAGAACCTCTTTAACCAGGCTGGCTTCGCCTCTAAAGGGCTTTTATCTCTGCTGGTTTTCCAGGGATTTTTATAATGAGGTAGCCCATAATTGGCAGGGGGTCGCCTTCCGGTTTTTGATGGTCGTGCTAGGTCTTTTCTCAGGGATTGTGGCGCTTTCTTTTCAGTTTCAGGTAGATGAATATCTGAACGGATTCATCATCCCCATAATTCAAAAAGCGCCTGAGTTGAACCTTGAAGAAGGAAAACTCTCTATGGATCGCCCATCTCCTTATATTATCGAAGACCCGCGATTCAAGGGTGAGCACAAACCGATTATGATCTTCGATCTGGCAGAGGATGCACCCATGCCTGATTCGAATCTGGACGGCATGTTTTTCATCAGAGACAAAGAAGTGCTTCAATACGGCGGCCAGAGGCAGATTGTCGATTTGAACGGAACCTGGAAGACGCCTCTCTTCCCAAAGGACTTCTTGAAAAGTCTTGGACAAATTAAAGTCTGGTCAGGAACGGCTGTATTTCTGGCGCTTTTTACGGCCAGTTTTCTTGTTATCTCCATCCAGGTCTTTCTCTATGGGCTATTAGCCTATGTGCTCTCGGGGTTGCTCAGGCGTCCTTTGCAGTTTGTTCAGGCTGCTCGCTTAGCAACGGTCGCCCTCTTGCCGGTCATAACCATGGATTTCCTCCAGCGTATAACCGGGGTGTTCGTGCCGCTCTGGACGATGGTTTCCGTCCTCATGACAATCGCGTATCTGACTTTTGCAATTCGCTCGATTTCGGTCACCCTGAACCGTCCCGGTTTCGAGTCCTGAGCCGTTTAAGGGCTCTCTTAACACTCTATCTATTTACCGTTCAAAGCAGGCTGTGCGTGCTAGGATTTAGCTCATCCCAAGATAATTTGAGGTCCGCCAATGATTCAGGTCGTCGAACAGATCGTTAATGAAAACAAGCGTATCGGAGACATAGCCGAGAAAGTCTCAAAGGGAGAGCGCATCACAAGGGATGATGCTATCCGACTCTATAACGAACCTGACCTGCTGGCAGTGGGAGCGCTGGCCGAGTTTGCCCGTCGACGCAAAGCCGGAGAGGGTCAAGAAAAGTATGTTTATTACATCCATAACATGCACCTCAATCCGACCAATTTCTGTGTCGAAACCTGTCGCTTTTGTTCCTATGCCAATCCAGGCAATGACAGCTATACCTGGACAATGGAAGAGGTGCTGGAGCAAGCCGAAAATGGCATCTCCCTTGGTATCAACGAAATTCATATGGTGGGTGGACTCAACCCAATCACCAACCTGAGCTATTACGAAGATGTTATCCGTACAATCAAAGAAAAGCATCCTCAAATCCATCTGAAGGCGATGACCGCCGTGGAGATAGAGTATCTATCCAACCTCGAAGGAATCAGCTATGAAGAGACTCTCAAGCGTTTAATCGATGCCGGTCTCGGCTCGATGCCCGGCGGCGGAGCGGAGATTTTTGATGATCAAGTCAGGGAGAAGATGGCGGTCAAGAAAACACCGGCATCTACATGGTTGGAGATTCATGGAATCGCCCATGGACTGGGGCTAAAGACCACTGCCACCATGCTCACCGGTATCGGAGAGAATATTGAGAACAAGGTCGATCATATGCTTCTGATGCGGGAGCAACAGGACAAGTCCGGTGGCTTTATGTGCTTCATCCCGCTCAAGTGCTATTACGAAGGCACCAATATCGCTGACGAGGTCAAGGAGCCATCCAACGAGGATCTGCTTCGTGATATAGCCATCTCAAGGTTGTTGCTCGATAACTTCCCGCATATCAAGGCTTATTGGATACAACTCGGTCAAGAACTTGCCCAGGCTGCTCTTTCCTTTGGTGCTGATGATCTGGACGGAACTATTTTAGAAGAGAAAATCACCCATGCTGCCGGTGCCAAGACTCCATTGCAGCTAGCCAAAGAGAAGATGGAAGAGCTTATCTCAGGAGCAGGTTATACACCTGTCGAAAGAGATACCGTATATAACATCAAGCGGATCGTCCAATCGAACGGCCAGGCTAACGTGACTGCCGATGAAGACTTTGAATCGCTCAAAAGCAAAAACAAATCTAGAATAGAGTCTTTGCTATCGGTCTAGAACATAATCTGACCGACTTGACCCTGTCTCTTAACCAGAAGCTGTCCTTTTTGACCGCTGGGAATCTTGCTTAGCAAGAGAGCTAGCTGGGTGGTGCTCTGCACATTGACACCATTTACAGAAAGAATGACGTCACCGACCTTGATACCAGATTTGGCGGCTCGTGAACCTATGCCAACGGTATTGATAACGATACCATTTGGGCTGGTGTTCACTATCAATCCAAGAGATGCAAGAACCTGTTTTACCAGAGCTGGAGTCTCAGCCGGTGCCTGGGGTGTGATCGGGCGCGGCGGTTGTTGTTGCTGTTGCATCGGCTGCTGTTGCATTGGCTGCTGTTGCATTGGCTGCTGCTGCTGCTGCTGATAGCCCGGCATCGAACCCGGTCTCTGGGCAGGCATTTGTGCTTGCATCTGGTAAGGTGTCTGATTCACCGGATTGCGGGAGGGACCCGGTTTGCTTCCAGTTCCTTTTTTCGATTTGTGCTTCTCTTCCAGAGCCATGCGTTTATCCCAGGCTGCGTTTCGTTTATCGAGTTCGGTAGAATTCGCCTTCAAAGTATCGGCCAGTTTTTTGTAGGCTTCTTTATATTTTGGTTGTTTCGGATCTAACTTCTTTGCTTTCTCGTAGTAACCGAGAGCCTGTTCCGGACTCTTGATCAAAAGGTAAATGGTGCCGATATTGTATTTGTATTTGGCATTTTTAGGATATTTTTGCTCCAGTTGTTTATAGAGGTCGAGCGCCGATAGATACTCTTTGCGTCTGAAGGCCTGGGCGGCTTCTACCGCCATCTGATCTTGACTGCCCCCCTTCTCTAGCGCTTTTTTGACCACGGTTATCGCTTCTTTGAAGTCCAGCCTATCCGGATTTATGAAGTTGGCCTGGTTGTAAGAAGCCAGGGCTTTATCGAGCTGACCGTTTGCTTCGAAAATAACACCGCGGCTGAAGAAGGCTTCTGAGTTTCTAGGGTCGAGGCGAATAACCTGATCGAAACGGTCCATAGCATGGCGGGCATCTTTAGCTTTCCAGAAGCTGATACCGTCTTTCATCAAGCTCTCTATCTCTTCTTCACGAGCTTTTTGCACTGCCGCTTTGCGTGCTTCTCGCTCTTTGTCCTCGGGCGTCGGTTCTTTTACTTGTGGCTCCGGCTCCGAGCTGCTCTCCACCACCGGTGCGGTGCTTTTTTCTGCTGCTTCAATCTGGGGCTTCGCCAGGTTATAGATTTTGTCGATTCTTGGATCGAGTTCGCCTTCGAGAGGCTCTCCGAAGAATCGCTTCTCCAGGCGTTCGACCCTTTTGTCCAGCGATTCGGATGAATAGGTCTTGAAGAAAAGCACCTTTTCGATACGAGTAATCTTGTCTTTGCTACTTTCCGCCCCCAGTCCGGGCTTAATCGGAGCCGATAAGAACAACAGAGTTGTGATAGCGGTCAGTCTGAGGGAGATATTCCAGCGTTTCGAGCGGTTCAAGCTGTACATAAAATGGGCTGTATTCTATAGAAATTTGCAAAAACTACAAAAGGCTTTCTCGTTCAATGCTAACATCAACTGACAATTCTTGGATCGTTGCTTAACTGGATGATTTTATCCATAGTAGAGTTTTCCCCGAGCGACTATACTATTGAACTGGTTGCAGGGACAGATCCGGGGTTGGATAGAGCTGATGGCATCTACGGATAACGGGCAAGATTTTGCAGAAGAGCTTCAATTCAGCGAAGAAGAGCTGGCTTGTTGGCTTGTTTTCAGCCAAATGCAGGGACTGAAAATAAATGACGATCAATTCAAAAACATACTCGACCGATTCGAGAATCTGATAAATCTATTCGCCCAGGATAGAAGAGAACTTATCGATTCGCGTCTGTTTAAGACCGAGGTGGTGGATAGCTTCCTTTCGCAGAAAGAGAAGGCAGAGCCGGATAAGATGCTGGCTGTTCTGAAAGAAAAAGAGGTTACGGCACTGCCGTTTACTCATCCGCTCTATCCTGCAAAACTGAGGCATATTCACAGTCCGCCCAGGGTTCTCTACATGAAGGGAAGACTTGATCCTCAGGACCTCCGGGCGACCATAGCCGTGGTCGGTACCCGAAAGCCGACTTCATACGGGCGAAAGTTGGCTAAAGATTTTTCGCGAGAGCTGGCCGCTTCCGGAGCCACCATAGTTAGTGGTATGGCAGTCGGCATAGATTCTCTGGCTCACTGGGGGGCTCTGGAAGCCGGGGGGAAGACCGTTGCGGTGCTAGCCTCCGGGGTCGATCACTGTTATCCGTCCGCCAATCGACCGCTCTACGAGAAGCTCATAGAACAGGAAGCCGGAGCGGTGGTATCTGAATTCTTTCCTGGAACCACACCAGAGAAGTGGCGATTTCCTGCCAGAAATCGAATCGTAAGCGGTATGTCCGATGCTCTTCTTGTGGTGGAAGCTGGTGAATCTTCCGGGGCGCTGATCACAGCGAACCTCGCTTTTGGTCAGAGCCGTTGTGTTTTTGCCATACCTGGCAGAGTCGATGGTGCCATGTCGGCCGGCACTAATCAGCTGATTGCAAAAACCGTCGCCCAGTTGGTCGTCAAGCCCGAGGATATTCTCGATAATCTCGGTTGGGTGCCGGGCAAAAAAGAGCGGAATGTCCCCACAGTGGTAGAACTCTTCGGCAGAGAGAAAGAAGTTTTTGACTTCCTCAGCTCCGAACCGGTTCACTTCGATCAGATCTGTCACGAAGTCGGTATGGCAGCAGGCCAGTTATCTGCGACTCTTACAATCCTGGAGCTTGGCGGGGTTGTTGAGAGGCATCCGGGCGAATGGTTCTCACGGTCAGACAGCTAGCACTTATAAGACATATTCGAATCGAGAGAGTCTCTTTTGAGAACTCAGGCTGACGCTGGAATCAAGATCTTCTGCTTTTCGTAGAAAGATAAAGCGTATATTTCATTTTATGTGTTTTAAATAGGAAATAGGGGAATACAATTAAGGGTTACGGACCATGGACCTATCTAATTATCCAGTCAGATTCGCCATTCCCGCAAAATAGCGATCTCAAATTAGAGAGATTGGGTTGATTGTGTCCGATAAAGATTTGTTCTGCTGGTTAAAACTGAAGCGGGTAATTAGTTCTAGGAGTTCGGGATATTCTGGTCTGCGAAATTCGGTCGAACAGAAAAGGGTAGAAGGCAAAAGGGAGTTGAGCGCTGGGACATATGGAATCATCCATCAATCCGTCGATTAGACCTGTCACGGCAGCGCAGGAGGACCAGTCTTGATTGGTGACATGATCAATGACCGCTATGTTGTCGATTCAGTCATCGGCAAAGGTTCTTCCGGAACTGTATACAAAGCTACCCGTTTGATGATGGGCGGTGTGGTGGCAATCAAAGTGATTGACAGCTACATCGGTCTTGATCGTGCCTCTTTAGATCGGCTGATTCGCGAGTTGAAAGCAGCGGAGAAATTGAGACATCCGCATATCATCACAGTCTGGGAATCCGGAACCACCGATGATGGACAGCCTTATCTGGTTATGGATTATCTAGAAGGCGTCACCCTCGGGGATTTGTTGAAAGAGCAGGGATCGCTGCCACCACATCGAGTCCTGAGCATCTTCAAACAGATATGCGAGGCGCTCTCCCATGCGCACGAGCAGGGGCTGATTCATCGGGATATGAAACCCGAGAACGTCGTTCTTGAAGCGAGTGAACGTAGAGATTACGCCAAAGTCCTGGATTTCGGTATCGCTGACACTCCAGCTGAAAGCGCCCAGAGAGCCAGGTTTCAAAAGCCGCAGACCGTAGCGGGCAGTCCGGCTTATATGAGTCCTGAACAGTGTCAGGGATTTGAACTGGACTTTCGATCCGATTTGTACTCCATGGCCGTCATCCTGTTCGAGATGTTCACCGGCAGACGTCCCTTTGTTGCTCCGGATCTCACCAAGCTCATGTACAAGACGGTGACTGAGCAGCCGCCTCTGATGAAAACCGTTAAACCCGATGTGGACTTCCCGATGGAAGTCGAAGCCGTAGTGGCCAAGGCATTATCTAAAAATCCTAACGACAGGCAGCCTTCTATAAAACAGCTCGTACAAGAGTTGGAAGCTGCTTGCGAATTGACAGACTTCGGAAAAAAAAACTCAACTAGGAATGTGATCTCAGTGGATAATAAACCTTTTGAACAACATGAGTTTCTCCCAACAGAAAGATTGCTCGAGCCGGAGCCTAAGAAGCCTAAATTCGCCGCCGGTCCTGAAGATATGCCGGAGTTATTCATGGATTCCGAAGAAGCGAAGGCTCCATCGGCACCTCAAACCAAGGCCCCACCACCGCCTTCTCCGTCCGCTCCAACAGCTCCGCCGCCTCCCGGCCCTGCAGGCGGACCTCCGAGAAAATCCGGACCACCGCCTCTGCCTCCGACCAGAGCGAAAGCGCCGCCTCCTCCGATGCCTAAACCTAAGTCTGATTCGGAGCCTACTCCATCTGCCCCTGTACCGAGCAAAGTGCCTCCACCGTCTGCTGCTGCAAAACCGGCTGCGCCGGCAAGCCCCGCAGCACCAGCGAGACCTGCTGCACCGGCAACACCTTCGGCACCCGCAGCACCTGCGGCACCGACGAGACCGGCAGGTCCTGCAACTTCGGCCAGCTCAAATAGTCAGACCAATCAAGCCAGTCAGATAAGACCTAATCCACCGAAACCGGCTTCTGCAGCACCTGCAACAGCACCTTCGGCTTCAGCTGCTTCGCCAGGCAATAACGCCGGTGCACCTGTTGGTAGCCAATCTCTGGGGAGATTGTCCGCTCTGGTTAAACCTACTTCCGAGGTCAAGAAACCGACGGCAGTTGCTTCAAAGCCCAATCCACCCGAAACACCCAAAGCAGAGGCGAGACCTCCTTCGGTCTACAGTTATGTGCCTCCCAAAGAGAAGCAAATCGAGGCACCGCTTAGACCTACCCCTTCTGCAAAAGACAGCAGCAAGCCTGGTGCACCCAGACCGCAGAACAGCCAGGCTCCCAGGGTTATGGGCAAACCAGCCTCTCCTGGTCAAAGACCTGCCGGAGCCCCTGCCGCTCAGGCTCCTGGTTCCAGACCGCCCGGCTCTCCCACGGCAAGTGGATCGGCTCCGAAAGCAGCCACCGACCCTGCCGCAAAGCCCGGGGTCAAAACCATCAAAAAGGTCATTAAGAAAGTCAAGAAAGTCAAACGTCCCGAATCGGATCTGGACGGTAACATGCCTACAAAACTAGAGAAAGGTAGTCCCGGTGGCGGAGACAAGCTTTCGCGCGTGAGCTGGGAAGATGAGGTAGAAGCGCTCAAAACAGGCAACTTCGAACCCACCAGTATCCCCGTCGGCGATGCTCTGCAGCCCGATGTCAAACAATCTGGACAGTGGCCGTCCGGTACTCCCATGCAGCCTGGTCAGATGCCCCAGGGGCAGATGCCTCCCTATCCCTACGGCCAGCCGTATCCTGCTCACCCTGGCTATCCTCCCCATCCCGGACCTTATCCGCCGGGTTACCCCGTGCCGCCCCAGGGTTACGACCCTGCCCAGGCACAGAACATGTCCTGGCCGCCTGGTCAGATGCCGCCCCAGGGCATGATGCCTCCCCAGGCGGGATATCCCCAGATGCCTCCTTATATGCCTCCTCAAGGAATGGTTCCGCCTCCAGGCTATCCTCAGATGCCCGGGCCCTACCAACAGGTTCCACCCCAGCAAATGATGCCGCCCGGACAGACCGCACCTGCGCCAGAGCCGGCGGCTCCGCCGGAGCAGCCAGCCGATCTTCCTAAAAAGATTGAGCCAGAGCCAAAGCCGGAACCAAAATCAGCACCGGAACCAGAACCTGAACCGAAAGCTGCGGTCGAGTCCAAACCTAAATCCCAGGGGCTTTCTTCGTTGCTCGAAAGTGCGGAAGTCGAATCAAAATCCGAATCCGACCTAGAATCTGATTCTGGTTCCGAACCGGCTAAAAGCGCAACACCGGAAAAAATGTCCCTCAGCGATCTCAAAAAAGAGCTGGAGAAGGTCAAAAAAGAAAGTGGCGAGTTCGATTCGCCGGCACAGGGAAATGTGATGGAGGACTATTCCTCATCGCTCGATAGATCTGGTGTCTCGGAAGTCGACAAAGCAAAAGACGGAGTCGTACCATCGATACCGAATCCGCTTGATGCCTCGGACTCCTTACTGGGTTCTTCGAATGAGAGCGGCTTCAGTGGTGGAAGCGGTGGCAGTGCAGAGAAGAAAATTCCGAGCACCGGTCTTGGATCGCTTCTCAGTAGCATGACCGAAGAGGCTGACAGACTGCTGTCGGGAGAAAAAGAATCTGTAGAAAAAGAGTTCGAAGAAAAATCCGTCAACCCGCTTGATTTATTCAGCGGTGGAGATGATGAGAATTCTGAATTCCAGACCCTGGACATAAGCAAGGGACAGAAAGTCAATTTTGCAGCAGGTAAGGAAAAAGCTAAAGATGATGCCCCACAGGCGCTTGGTGATTTTCTAAAGAGTCAGAGCGGTGCAGTAAGCGAAAGCGGACTGAAAAGTCGTATGCCGGAAGCCACTAATCCTATCGCTTCTGCCGTGGATGACATGTTTCCTGATGATACTATGGGTGGAGGCATAGGTGCCTCGTCCGGTAGTTCTCAGTCGAAAATGCCTGCTGCTACCAACGAGATCTCCGATGCTGTCGACAAATGGCTCGATACGGTTGCCGGTGGTGGAGAAGGCAATTTACTCGGCGGTGGCATCGATGATGAACCTGACGAAGAGAAACCTCAGGGCATCAGTGCTGCCGCTGCCAAACTGTCAGCTGCCCTGTCGATGAATGACGAAGACGATGATGCTCCAGGCGGTGCCTTCTCGGGCGCAGGACAGATGGATATGCAGAAGACTGAATTGAGCAAATCATCCGTCAAGGTTTCTGCTTCGACATCCACATCCGATGCCTTGAGCCGACTGCTGGAAGCTGCCAGCAATGCTCCGGAGAGTTCCACCAGAAGTGGTGCCTATCAACTGTCATCGAGTATGGTGAACGAGATGATGCAGGATGCATCCGGTGATCGGATGGGTATGGATCCGGGCATGGGCGGCGGGGAAGCCAATCCTCGAGAAAGTCTCCAGAGTGCAAGAGGATTCAGTGATGCCAGTGCTATCGCCTCTTCCGGAAGAATGCCCAGCATGAATCCCCAGGGAGACAAGTACGGTCAGGACGCTGTCAACGCGAGAATTGCCGCTCTAAACGAAAAATTGGACCTCAATTCGAGCCGGCTCGATAATGTTGAACTGCCCAGCGGCATGGATCCCACACCATCCGTTTTCTCGGGCGGACAGCGTCGAGACGCCGTCAACAGAATTCTTGAGGAAGCCGGAGCACAAGGCATGTCCGGACCGGGTGAAGCTGATATGCCGCAAGAATCTTACGGCATGACCAGCTCGACCACTTCTGCCAGCATGCCGACTATGCCCGATTCTCCATATTCTCTTGAGAGTCTGGAGAGTATCAGCACCAATCGTCTGGCCCATATGGCTGAAGCGGAAGCGAAGAGTGCCAAGCGCAGCTCTAGCCGCCTGAGATCTAAGCAAAGCGGACTTGGCTTCGATATCAAGACACCGCTTTTGGTGGTAGCAGTCCTGGGTCTGGTCGGATTTCTTGGAGTTAGCCAGGGGTGGTTCGGAAGTGTTGGATCGATGCTCTCTTCGATAACATCCGGTGCCGGTGGTGGTGGCAAGGATGCAGCCGCTGCCCGGGATGAAGAAGTTCTCGCCGAGGCTACCGAACTGGCAGACAAATGGCAGCTTTCCAAAGCCCGGGAACTGCTTGAGAAATACAACTCCGAAGTGGGCCTGACGCCTAAACTAGAGAGTAAACTCGATGAAATCTATATTGCTATTGCTAAGTATCAAGCCAAAAAGGACAATACAGCGGCAGCGATTAAAGAGTTGAAGAAAATTCCCAAGGATTCCAGTCACTTCGATGAAGCAAAGGAATTAATTGATCAATACAGCAGCAAAAAGAGCAGCAGCTCCAAGAGCCGCCGCTCCAAACGTCGTTCCAAGCGGAGGTAGTATTCAAGATACTGTTTTGAACTATGAAACTCTGTCTGGAATGCAACATTCATTTTTCTGAAGATAAGGACAAGTGCCCCAGTGATGGTGGCAAGTTGATTTCTGTCGGAAATGATCCGTTAATCGGCAAATTAATCGGAGACAAGTACCGAGTTCTCTGCCATGCCGGTAAAGGGTCGATGGCTGTAGTCTATAAGGTTATTCAAGAGTCTACCGGTCGGGAAATGGCACTGAAGATGCTGCATCAGTTTCTCGGATCAAAGGAAGAATCCGTCAAAAGATTCCACCGGGAGGCTAAAGCGGTTAGCAGTCTGCATCATACTAACATCATCAGTCTTTTCGATTTTGGTGTAATGCCTGATGGCCAGCCATATATCGTCACCGAGTTTCTTGATGGTATCACTCTTGCCGAGCTGATTCGCAAGCGAGGTCACCTGACCGTCAAAGAGGCATTGCCTCTTATGAAGCAGGTTTGTGAAGGTGTTGCCGAAGCTCACAAGAATCGGGTTATTCACCGGGATTTGAAGCCGGATAATATTGTTTTACAGGACGTCGATGTCACTAAACCACCGAACGCCAAGGATCTGATCGGTCATAATTCTGTCAGGGTCGTTGACTTCGGTGTCGCCAAAATGTGGGGAGAGGCCGGCGGCCAGTCAGCCTCTCTCACTCTCGAAGGCAAAGTCTGCGGCAGTCCTGCCTACATGAGCCCCGAGCAATGCAAAGGAGCTGACGTAGATCTGCGGTCGGATATCTATAGCCTGGGCGTCGTTTTCTCCGAAGTACTGACGGGGCAGCGTCCTTTCGCCGCCGACGATTTGATGGCGCTTATGTTGATGCACGTCAACAAAGAGGCACCGTCCATAGGGGCTATGTCTCCCAATATGACCTTCCCACCCGGTCTCAGTAATGTAATCTCAAAGGCTCTTCAAAAGAATGCCGATGACAGGCATGCCGATACTGAAGAGTTCTGGAAAGAGATAGAAGCTGTCTGTGTCGGTCGTAATGTCAAGAAAGCTACGGAAGAGGAAGAAAAACCAGTTGAAGACTGGATTCCTTTCAATGATGCCGCCAGCATCGCCATGCCGGGACAGCCCAAGATCAGTGGTGACAAACTGGTAAATTCGCCCAAATCACCAGAAGAGGCGATGAGCAGGCTGGATCCAAGCTATGACTGGGCCAGGAGCACCACCGAATTTGCAGCGGTGAAGAAGAAGAAAAAGCTGCCGATTAACATGAGCCACTTCAAGGCTGCGGTTTATATAACCGTGGTGATACTGTCGATTACATTCATGGTGCAGACTTACACTAGTTGGAACGACACTCGCATAGCGAATCAGTTGCTGCAGCAGAACAATTTCGAGGGTTGTGTTCAAATTCTCGAAAATGTGAAAAGAACAAATGGCTTGTCCCAGGAGTATCAGAAAAAGCTAGATCATTCCTATCTGGCACTGGCCAAAAAATCGGCCCGCTCCAAAGACTTCGAGGGTGGTCTTGAATATCTCGACAAAGTCAGTGACGACCCGGTGCTCAGAAAAGAGGTCGACAACCTCAAGAAGCGATTCCGGGCGCGCTTGAAATAACCTGCTTTCTATCTCATTCAGGCAGCTTGAACAGTCTTCTGGTGTTATCCAGGCAGGCCCCTGCCATGGTATCCAGATCGCAATCGAGCAGTTCTGCCAGTTTTGCCACTGTCCACCAGACATAAGAAGGCTCGTTCTGCTTACCCCGTACAGCCTGGGGGGCAAGAAATGGACAGTCGGTCTCGGCAAGAATGCGGTCTTTTCTTACTGAGCTCACACTGGCCTGGATCTCAACTGCATTTTTGAAAGTGACGATACCGGAGTAAGAGACATAAAAATCGAGCTCTTCTATGGTCGGAATCATCTCGGGACCGCCGGTGAAACAATGAAAGACCCCGGTCAGGTTCTCGTCTTTCTCCTCTTTCAAAATGTCGAAGGCTTCCTGCCAGGCATCCCGGCAATGGACAATGACGGGTTTACGAAGGGCTTTGGCCAGCTTTATCTGCTCGCGAAAGACCTTCATCTGGACATCTTTCTCGGAATTTTCATAATAGAAATCAAGCCCGCACTCTCCGACAGCCACCATCTTCTGGTGTTTGCCCGCTTCGAGAATTTGGGAGGAATACTCGTCCTTCCAGTCTTTAGCATCGTGCGGATGTTGACCGAGGGCGAAGAAGATGTTGTCGTAGCTCTCAGCCAGATCTTTCAACTCGTCGAAATCCGAAACGGTCACCGCCGGGTTTATCAGTACCCGGACATTGCTGTCGAAAGCCCGCTCTATGACCTCTTCCCGGCTTTCTTTGAAATATTCCCGCATAACATGGGCATGACTGTCTATAACACCGACTTTCGAGGAGGGCAGGGTTAAATTCATAAAAATGTCCTTTTATGCGGCGATTGCGAATTTACTTTTTTGAAATATGGAGTACATTAAGCATAAGAGGATATTAATGACAACTCATATTTCTTTTGCAAACCGCCATCTTACCTTCTCAATCCACGACCAGCAATCATGTTTAAATCATTCAGCAACAAAGGCAACTTACTAAAAAATCTCCCCTTCCTATCGGCTCTTCTGTTTGTTTTGATTGCCATGGTCGGCGTTCAAGATGCCAGTGCCCAGGGAGCAAAGAAGGGAGCCCCGCTACGTGGCAGCGCTTCTCTCGACGACAAAATCAACGAGGGCGGTCCGAGCCTCAACAGACAAGACATAAACAATGCAGGCGATCCTTTTGGGGATAGCGATTCTTTCGATGCTCCGGCAGATTCCTTCAAATCCCAGACTGCCATGCCCGAGACTCCGGCACCGTTCAATCTGCAGGCGGATGATTCTGGCGGCGGTTTCGGACAGCCCATGCAGGCCCAACCGGCTCAGCCGGCCATGATGCCCCAGCAGCCGGTCAATATGGCTCCACCCCAACAGATGCAGGCCCAGGACCCCGAGTCCGTAGGACAGATGAAACTTGCCTGGGATCAATGGCATAAGCGAGTCGCCGAGTCGATTTATCTAAAATATGCTTCTCTGGCCAAGGTCGCATTCAAGCGTTCTCAGCCCCTGACTGCCCGGGTCTCTTATACCGTCACCAGAAACGGTCAGATAACCAACGTGCAACTGATCCAACGCTCGCCCAATCTTATCTTCAACACCATGATCTTCGGTGTGCTCAAGTCCATGAACGGCAATCCTATATTAGCCTTTCCCCAGGGGTCTCGACGGATGTCTGTGGAAAAGACCGGGACATTTCTCTGGAACTGCAACAATATGCAGGGCTTCCGCTATACGACCAACGATAACGAAACCCTTCGTCAGCAGCGCTGATTCGAATTCTATGATCTCTTGAGCTTCATCTGAGCTATGATCTGAGGATCATGGAAATCAATGGCGATATAAAAAAGATGATAGCTGCCCTGGTTGAGGTGGTAGGAGAGCGCTATGTCCTCTTCCAGCCCGAAGATCTTGCAGTCTATGAGTGCGATGCCGAAACCCTGGATATGGCTCGACCGGATCTGGTCGTTCTGCCCGGATCAACCGAAGAGGTTTCCGGGGTTATGAAAATCGCCAGTGATCATGGCGTTGCTGTAAGCCCCCGGGGAGCAGGAACGGGGCTGTCCGGAGGGAGCACCACCATTGAAGGTGGTATCAGTTTGGGTCTCGCCAGAATGAACCGGGTCATTGCAGTCGACCCGAATGAACGCACTGCGCTGGTTGAAAGTGGTGCCACCAATGTCTCTGTTTCCCAGGCTGCATCTGCTTTTGGGCTCTATTTTGCCCCGGATCCCTCCAGTCAAATTGCTTCTACAATAGGCGGCAATATTGCCGAGAACGCCGGCGGGCCCCATTGTTTGAAGTACGGAATGACCACCGGCCATGTGCTGGGTGTGAGGGCGGTGCTTTATGATGGCACCATTGTCGATATCGGTGGTCAGACTCGCTATTCTGCCGATCTTGATCTGCTTGGCTTGATAGTCGGCTCCGAGGGGACTCTGGCTGTGGTGACTGAAGCGGTGCTCAAGCTTACTGTAGCGCCCAATGCTGTTGAGACCATGCTCGCCTATTTCCCCACCATAGAAAAATGCGGGCAAGCGGTATCGGATATAGTGGCAGCAGGAGTGATCCCGGCGGCTATGGAAATGATCGACAAATTGACTTTGAATGCCGTCGAAGATTATCTTCACCTGGGATTAAATCGAGATGCCGAGGCGCTTTTGATCATCGAGCTTGATGGGGCAAAAGCCGGAATCGATATTCAGAAACAACTTGTTGAAAGCTGTCTCTCGCGCAATCAAGTCGACGATGTGAGCTGGGCTAAAAATGAGAGCGAGCGCCAGGACATCTGGAAAGCCAGAAAGCGATCTTTTGGTGCGCTTGGAAGAATAGCTCCCCATGGCTATGTGCTCGACGGTGTGATTCCTCGTTCGAAGCTCGCCCATGCCATCTCTGCCATAGGTGAAATCGCCAGACGCTATGATCTTCTGATTGCCAATGTCTATCATGCCGGTGACGGCAACATGCACCCCTGTCTGCTCTATCATCGGGATAGAGAGGATGAGGTCAAAAGAGTGGTGGAAGCGGCGAGCGAAGTATTGAAGCTCTGTGTGGATCTGGGAGGCACCCTATCTGGTGAACATGGCATCGGTGTGGAGAAAATCCTCGAGATGCCTCTTGTGTTCAACGAAAAGGATCTGGCGGTTCAAGAGAGCATTAAAGAAGCCTTCGATCCTATGTTCAAACTCAACCCCAGCAAGGTTCTGCCCACCCCTAAAGTATGCGGTGAAGCCGGCAGCCGTCCTTTGATCCGGCACAAAATACTGACCGACCGCTGTTGAGAATTGATAGAGAATCAGTGACCGGCCTGATACTTTCGGATCATCTCTTGTATGCGAGGGTCTTTCAGTTTCTCTTGAATCCGAGGATCTTTCATCTTTTCCCGGAGCATATTCTTGTCGATGCCTTTGGGTAATTGACCGGGAAGCCCTCCGGTACCGCCTTCTTGCATCGCTCTTTTAATCAGGTCATCGGTCTGGGCACCGCCCATACCGCCCCACATTCTGAGCTTATCCGGTATATTCTGACCCGGTGCAAGCAAGTCTCCGCCACCACCGGCGCCGTTTCCTTGATTTAGGGCCGCAGCAGCTGCCCTCGTTTTTATGTCTTCTCTTGTTTTGAGCTGACCGGCAAGGGCTGAGACCAGAGGCACCATTCTCTTTTTAATCGCCTCTTCGCTTTCGCCTTTCTTTGCCATGGTTTCTATATAGTCGAAAGCCATCATATAGTTCTTGATTCCGATCCCGCTCGCTTTGGCTGCCTGGATCTGGTTATAGAGTTGCTGTCTTTCAGAGGCCATCGGTCCTTCTGCCACCTGGTGACTGTCTATCGGGGCGCTCTCTGCCTGCGACTGAGGCAGATTCTCTCCTGGACCCGGTTCAGGAGGCAGTTCCATTGCCGGGGGCTGTTCCTCTGCACCAGGCTCCGGCGGTAGCTCCTGGGCGAAGACCATCGAGCCCGGTGTTATAGCTGATAAAAGTGAGCCTGTCAGGAGACCGGCCACTAAAAATGTTCTCAAGCAATAAATCGATTTCACAGTTCTTCCCTATAGCTCAGTCTTTGATCTTATCCTTTGCCTCTATCACCGATAGACCGACTCTCCTATTGTATAAGGATTCAATATCTTTGGGGTTCCGAAGAGGAGTAATCGGCTCGCCAGGCAGTGCCGATCGCCAGAAAGCAATCAGAATAAAGGCTTCTGGCATTTTTAATTATCGGCACCCGGCTTTTCGGTTAGGTCAATTCTCTCTATTCGCCGCCCTCTTGGGGCTTGAAATTAACCCGGGCAGATTAATTAAGGGTGAATTTGCTGATAAATAAGGGTATGATTGCAGTGTGAGACTTACCAAATACAATCCGCTTTCAATAATCTTGTAAAACCCCACTCCAGGAGGTCATCTTCATTTGCAAGGCAAGCTTGATTTAGGCAATGTCAAAGGACTTAAAAAGTCAGAACTGAAACAGCTCAACAAGATTCTTTCCAAAAGAATTCCCAAAGACAAGATCCTCACCCTGGATTTAGCCGATTCGGTAGCGGAAATATCACATAACACTGGATATCCAGTATCAGTAGTAGTAAATAGACGAGGCCAGATTGTCAATGTCACCGTAGGCAATCCTGGTAAGGTCAATATGCCCGAGCTGCGAGGCTTGAGGGTTGGACCCGGCCGTCTGTGCGGGCACCGCATCATCAGCACCCAGTTGAGTCCGAAGAACACGCCGAGGCTGGGTGAAGGCCAAGAAGAGATAGCGGGCAAGGATAAACCTTCTGAGGTTTTCACCAAAGAGAGCTTACAATGCCTGGCCAGAAACAGACTCGATTTACTCGCCCAGATCAAAGTTGATCCCGATGGCAGATTCAGTCGGGCAAGGGGCGAACATGCCAAACTGGCCGATGTTGTTCATATCGCTCATCTTCTGCCCGGTCGAGATTCCGATGGAAGGCTCTGGAAGATGTTGCCGCCGGTTACTCCCCGCGGTGCCCAGGAAGACGATTTCGAAGAGCTTATCGGTTCTCTCGAACAGGAGTTCAGCACCAGGGCTCCCGGGCTCAAAGTGGCCGAAGGAGAGGAGCGGGCCGTTCTTGTAGCGCTTATTTCCGAAGGCTCAGACGCCTGGCAGATTGAAGACGATCTCGACGAGCTTGCTCAGCTTGTCCGCACCGCTGGTGCCACCATCTGCACCAGGGTGACCCAGTCGAGACAGAAGCCCCATCCTGGTCATTTCCTCGGTTCCGGTAAGGTTCAGGAAGTGGCGCTATTAGTGCAGGAGATGGGCGCCAATCTGGTAGTTGTCGATTCTGAGTTGACTCCGAATCAGCAGAAGCGCATGGAAGAGATGATCGGTGTCAAGGTACTTGATCGAACCGAACTGATTCTCGATATTTTCGCCCAACGTGCTCGTACCAAAGAAGGTAAGCTGCAGGTGGAGTTGGCACAGCTCAAGTATCTCTACCCGCGTCTGGTAGGCAAAGGCGAAGTACTCAGCCGTCTTGGCGGTGGCATCGGCACCCGGGGACCGGGTGAAACCAAGCTCGAGATCGACCGAAGACGAATTCGGTCGCGAATCAATCAGCTCGAGAAAGAGACCGAGCGCATTCGCAACTATCGAGATACCCAGAGAAGACAGCGTAATACCCAGAATGTGCCGACGGTGGCACTGACCGGTTATACGAACTCGGGCAAATCTACGCTTTTGAATGCTCTCACCAAATCCGATGTTTTTGTTGAGAACAAGCTCTTCGCCACACTCGATCCGACCACCAGAAGAACCACATTGCCAGATCACAGCCCGGTTCTGATATCCGATACTGTAGGATTCATAAAGAAACTGCCGACTTCTCTGATTGCCTCATTTAGAGCCACTCTTGAAGAGGTCGCAGTCGCCGATGTTCTGGTTCATGTGGTCGACGCCAGCCATCCGAATGTACTGGAACACATCGTTTCGGTTTTCGACGTGCTGAGCGAACTGGGGGCCGTAGATAAGCCTATTATCACTGTCTTGAACAAGGCCGATAGGGTCAGAAGAGAAGATCTGGAATGGCTTATGCCTCAGGTACCGAATCCGGTGATTACTTCAGCCACCAGCAGAGTCGGTCTTGGAAGCCTTCTTTCTAAAATTCAAACGGTTATTCAGGATGTAAGACCGGACAGACAGAGATCCAGCGCCTGAAGATTTAGCTCAAATCTTCTTCGCCTTCGTCTTTGCGATAGTAGATCTTGTTGATTCTCGATAGCATTGTCCGCAGTGCTTCCATGGACTGGGGCCTGTCTTCGGGGTTCTTGTTCAAGCATTCTAAAGTCAGTTTCTCTAGATCCGGCGGGATCTTTTCATCAAAAACCGATTGCTCGCCTATCGGAGCGGGCGGGTCTGATATCTGGCTTTTCATCGTTTCATAGAGGCTGTCACCGCAAAATGGCGGAGCATTGGTCAGGACCTCGTAGATGACGCAGCCCAGACCATAGATATCCGAGCGGTTATCGATGGTGTGACCAAGGCACTGCTCGGGGCTCATATAAAGAGGGCTGCCGAAGACCTCTCCTGTTTTTGTCAGTTCTCGTTCTTTTTTCTGTGCTTTGTCGTCTTTTCCTTCTTTGGAATCCATCAATAATTTGGCTATGCCGAAATCGACGATTTTGACGAAATGAGTGACATCGCCTTCTCTTGCCAGAATGATATTGCCCGGTTTCAGATCCCGGTGAATAACCCCCTGGTTGTGGGCATGGGCGAGAGCATCACAGATCTGAATGAATATCGACATCCAGATAGATAGAGGAATTCTGTCCTGGCAGCCGATAAGATCGGATAGTTTGATCCCTTCGATATAGTACATGACCAGATAAGGGCGACCATCGGGCAGCAGATCCCAGTCAAAAACCGTAGCCAGATTTGGATGGGTCAAGCGGCTTGCGGCCTGGGCTTCGCGCTGGAAGCGTCGTTTGTTGGTGACATCAGCAGCTAAATAAGGATGAAGAATTTTGATCGCGAAGAAACGATCGAGGATAAGATGTCGGACTTTATAGACAACCCCCATGCCACCACGGCCGATTACTTCGAGGATCTCGTATTTTTGATCCACTATGTAGCCGATCATCGGATCCGGGCTCTCTTCCTCGATTTTATCCTCGCTGAAAAATTCTCCGGCGCATACTTTTCGGTGCAGCTCGGTGAGCTGATCACTGGTGGTGTTCCCAGTCAGAGTGTCACGGGGCAATACTTTGAGTCTGGACAAAATCAGCTCTACATCGAGATCGAGGGCATGCATAATCTTCTGAGCGGTGCAGCGCTTCAATTTTAAGAGCGCGATCATCATGTCTTCCGGCTCAACCCTGTGAGGATCATCTCCTCTTGCAGTCTCTTCTCCAGCCAAGTTAATTAGCGATTTTGCCCGGGGTGTAAACTCATAGTCGTGGTTGTTCAACCGCTTTTCTCTACCAAGCAGTCTGATCGCCTCTTCTTCAGCTTTTCTGTAGGTTATCCCCATCGATCTCAGAATCTTTGACGGCGAACAGTTCTGGTCGGCAAGAATCCCCAGAAATATATGCTCGGTGCCGGTTATGGAATGTCCGAGATCATTGGTTAGCTGGTGGGCGAGTTGAATGATCTTGAGCGATGCATCAGTATAATTAGCCAGGTTGATGTACATGGTAAAGACGCTACTTCTTCGTATCTATTTTGATCAGGGTGACATCATCATTTTTCAATCGCGGACCTTTTTCCGGATCTCTTTTCTCTCGCTCTTCAGCTACCAGTTTCTCGAACTCTTCTTGATTGTTCAACGCGAATATCCGATTGAATCCGTCGCCTTTGCTCTCTATTTCATTCAAAAACCAGGCTGCTAGAGCATCGGTCATTAGCAAAAAACGGTCTCCTTCCTGCCAGTGATAATCTATATTCTGAAAATTCTGAAAATCATCGAGGCTCTCTTGTTTTTGATCGAGACTTGATAACAGGGCAGGAGTACTGCCGAACTCAGAACTTATTGTCAGCGGAAATGCTTTTAGCAGGCTGTCTTCTCGAATCTGGAAGATATTGCAGTCTCCATAGGCTTGAATTTCTAGACGATTGCTTTTTCCTGAAAAGAAGCTGGCTCCCAGGTAAGCAGCCCAGGCTCCTTGCTCTGCCTTCTCCCTGGCGTACCAGGGCAATTCTAGAGCGTCCACCCTGGCGAGCCATCTCTCTTTCAGGCTGGCGATTGGAATGCTTTCGGTATAGCCTTCACAGAGTAGAGCTGCCCAGATGCCGGAGAAGGAGCTTTCTGTGGCGCCATCGGCAATGGCAAAGCGGATCTCTTCTTCGTTTATCTCTTTGACTGAAAAGCCGTCTTCGTATTCTTCCGGGCTGTTGCCGGCTTTAGGCATTTTATAAGTGTCGTATTTCAAGAAGGTCATTTTATTGCATTCGCTATCGCATGTTGCTCGGTCTGGTACCAATATCGAGAAAACGAATCACTGATACCAGATCGGCGTTGAAAACGAAGCCCCGGGTGTTGTAGGAAACCGGGATTCCTTCTTTCTCTACCATGGTTCTCATATATTCCGGCAGAGTACTGGACATCGAGAACAACAACTTAGCCTGTTGATCCGGCAAATAATCCGGATTGTCCGGATACTCAATCGGCCTGTGGTTAGAAGAAGAAATATGCAGATTGAAAAGCAGGACTTCTCCATCAGAACTCGACAGGGTCATGAGATCGTATGCTGACTGGAACGGGTCGCCATCGGTAGATTCCCCGTCCGAGATATTGATTACAATCGGAGGGAAGCAGTCCGGATGGTCCGCCAGCCAGTTGACCACATTTGAAGTAGCCTTTTGTATTGCGGCGTTCATGGGGGTGCCGCCATAGGAAGTAGGCTCGAACCAGATAGGAAATTTAAAAGTCTGCTCCACCATCTCGCCGCGGCTGTCTTCGACGGTGCGCTTTCGCTCTTCGAGGCGCGCCGGATTGTTGCCGATCTCACTGATCTTGACCAGCTCTTTGCCCTTGAGAGAACCGGTGAAAGCCGGACCTACGCCCTTGCCACCATAGCCAATTACCGAGACATGGTAATAGTCACGAATCCCTTCGGATTTGGTGCATTTGATCACCAGATTTTGTAAAAGTCTGTTGATTGCGTCGGCAACTCCCATAGCCTTGGTTTTAAGACCCGAAACCGAGCCGAATGGGTCTTGCATCGAGCCGGACTGGTCAATAAGAAAAACAAAACAAGACGGATGTGTCCTACTAATTTCTGCGATATATGGCATATTTGAATTAATGGTCGGAATTACATGCTTTATTTTTTCAGATCATCAATAATACTGAAAGTACTTGATTAGCTCCGGAGCGAACTTATGTCTTCAAAAAAATCCCTGGAACAAGGTCTGCAGCATCTCGACGACGGCGAATATGCGGCGGCTCGGGTAGCTTTCAGGGCTGCCAGGGACAATTCTAATAAGGGTAGTAAAGATTATGCCGGAGCCCTTCTATGGCTGGGCAGTTCCGAGATTAAGCTTGATTTGAGCGAAAACGCCAGACAAAATCTGGAAGAAGCCGAGAAAGAGTATGAAAAGCTGGGTAAGTCGGATAATTCTACCGAAGAATTGGCTCAGGTAAGGACGCGGCTGGGCGAGGCGCTCACCAATCTCGATCAGTTCAGCGCTGCCGAACAAAAACTGGAGCAGGCTCTCGATACCGGCAGGGAGGCTTGCGGACCTTATTCCGTCCAGGTAGCCGACACCATCGCCATGCAGGGACTGAATGATGTGAGATCTAATAGGCTCGATCAGGGCGAAGCCAGGTTGTCTAAGAGTTTCGGTATGCGCAGGGGCTTACTGGGAGGCAAACATTCAGAGCTGGCGCAGTCCATGAACCAGCTCAGCTTTTGCTATAGTCAGCAGGGCAAATTCGCACCGGCTGAAGTCCTTGCCAGGCAAGCGCTAGAGATGCAGGAAGCGATTATAGGCAGCGGACACCCTGAATATGGAGTGACGCTGCTCAATCTCTCGACAGTTTATATCAAACAGGGACGTTTATCGCGGGCCGAGCCCTGTGCTGAAGAGTGTGTGGACGTTCTCAAATCTTCTCTTCCGCCTGCCCATGCCTGGAATATCTATGCTCTGGATAGGCTCGGCACAGTCATGCTCTCTACCGGTAAGAACAAAGAGGCGAGGGATACTTATAGCGAAGCACTGGACCTGGCCCAGCGACGCTGGGGCAAAGAGAGTCCTTATACAGTGGGCAGTTTGATCGGTCTAGGCCTGGCAAATCTCAACTGTCAGGATTTTCGCACATCAGAAAAATATCTTTCGATTGCCCTAGATCTCATGAAAGGTTCTGGGACTCTAGATACGAAAATGGAGTATTCGCTCTTGCAGCAACTGGCCTGCTCTTATGTCTTTCAACTAAAGATATCCGACGCGGTGCGGCTTGTACCCGATTCTCTGAGAGCCAGACATACTGCGAACTTCAACGAAACCATCGATATGGTCAATACCGCCCTGGATTTTGTCGGTGGTCAGATAGAGAATTTGAAAAATTAGAAGTTCAGCATTCGCATACTGCGATTGAGGCTCTGGTTGATACCGCGTCTGATGCCACGGTTGACACCACTGGATACGCTGCGATTGACAGTGTTAGCGGATCTTCTGACTGTGGTTGCTCCGGGGACGCGGTTGATAGTGCTTGGTCTGGCTTGCTGAACCGGCATGCCTGTCATGGTGCCATTGGCGGTGCCCATGGTGGCGCCGGGTTGCATGTTGGTGCCGTTCGGCATCACATTCATAAGCATGTTGATCACCGTACCGGCAAGGTTGCCGCCGCCTCCTCCACCCATCATGCCCAGGGCTCCCATTGCTCCCATGCCGCTGCCATCCATACCCATGCCCATGCCCTGTTGCATCGGCATTCCACCCATGGGGGCACCTTGTTGCATCGGCATACCCATACCCATACCCATACCCATAGGTGCGCCTTGCTGCATCGGCATTCCCATACCCATGGGGGCGCCTTGCTGCATCGGCATCGGCATCTGGGATTGGGCTCCCATACCCATATTTGGTATCTGGTTCGAGATTGCGCCGGCGTTATTCTGTTGCTCTTGCTGCAGAACTTCTCCCAGTAGCGGAGCTTTCTGTTGCCCACCTGTATTGGGCTCTGTCCATCCCGATTGTCCGGTGATGGTAGGAGCTCCGGCGGAGCTGCCTGCTGCAGGCTGTGTCCACCCTGACTGTCCCATCGCAGCGGAGCTGTTACTACTAGGTTGCGTCCAGCCGGATTGACCGGCATCGGCAGCGGAGCTGTCATTAGAAGGCTGCATCCAACCCGATTGCCCCACATCATTAGAGCCGTTGTCGCCGCTGCTGGTCGAAGGCTGCGTCCATCCGGATTGACCGCTAGAATCGGAGCCGGCACTGTTGTCCATTGAAGGTTGAATCCA
Organism: Candidatus Obscuribacterales bacterium; assembly: GCA_020634035.1. GTDB lineage: Bacteria > Cyanobacteriota > Vampirovibrionia > Obscuribacterales > Obscuribacteraceae > RI-106. Next base: position 705,739 of record JACKCM010000002.1, read on the forward strand.
TCCCGATTGACCGGGGCTGTCGTCCTGCCTGATCTGGCTGGGGTCACCCTGGGCTTCAGCCGGCAGCTGAGTGAACCCGATAGCAATGGACAGGCTCACAAGCGAAAAAGTCGCGATAAATCGGATGGTTTTCTTCATGACACAGAACTCGTGCACGACCTAGTAAGGTGAATAAGCATTATTGTTTTATGCTTTCTCCCTATCTTGACATTTATTTCCATTATGTCAACTTTTTCTAGAGTCTGCCTGCACTGCCTGACCGGACTATAAGCTTATCTGCTGTAGCTCAAGCTGCTGGTGCGGATAGGATTTTTGCGGCTGGCGATTTTTTCTCTGAGATGCGAGACCGCTGCCGAGAGTTGTTCTTCTTTACGGCTCACCGTGATGTCCGGGGCAACACCGATTTTGTGGATGTCGGAGCCGGACGGGGTGAGATAGCGTGACACTGTGATGTGAACCGCTGCGCCGCCGGGAAGTCTGTTGATCTCTTGAACCAGTCCCTTGCCGTAGGTCTTGGTGCCAACGAGCTTGGCTCTGTCATTGTCTTTGAGAGCACTGGCGAGGATTTCACTGGCGCTGGCACTCTCCTGGTCGACAAGGACGACTATGGGCTGGTGAGTGATCGGAACACCGGAGGCGATATCGGTGTGCTGACCGTTTCTCGATATGGTACTGACTATGGCACCACGTTCGAGGAGCATATCGGCTATCTCAAGAGCGTTGGAGAGGAGACCGCCGGGATTATCTCTGAGGTCGATAACCAGACCGTCGGCTCTCTGGAGCTTTTTGAGGGCGATGCGAAACTCGCGGGCTGCATCACTGGAGATAAAGGTGGAGAGCTGGATTTTGCCGATGTTATTGGGAAGCATGGTGGCTTTAACGGCTCTGATGATGATTTCGCGTCTGGTGATGTTGACGTCTTTTTCAGCGCCGGTCTTCTCTCTGAGTTTGAGAGCAACCGGGGTGCCGGCCTGACCACGGATTCTCTCCGCAGCTTGTTCAGGGGTGATACCGATGGCGGTTTTTCCATCGATGCCGATGATTTCGTCACCGGCTCTGACACCGGCTTCTTCAGCAGGACCTTCTTCGATGGTCTTGGTGATCATCAGGCGGGCGTTTTTCTGCATGAGATTGATACCGATACCGACTATCTTTGCGTCGATGGCGTCGCTCTCGTCTTTGTAAGCTTTGGGATCAAGAAATCTGGTGTATGGGTCGTTGAGGGTCTTGAGCATCACTTTGATGTATTTGTGAGCATCTTCAACCGTCTGGATCTTGCTGTCGAACTTGTGCTCGAGCTTCTTCCAGTCGACGCCATTGAAGCCGTCTTCGTAGTAGCTGTCATTCACCAGCTGCCATGCCTTGTGATAAATTTCACGCGGATGGTTTTTATGACCCTGGGCAGGCTGATACAGTGACACTGTCACCAGTGAAACAAGCATGAAAAGACCTAACATGCGTTTGAGCTGTTTCATTACGCACACTCTTGTTTATACGAAGTACAGACTAGAACTCGCCGGGAGCGATGTGGTTGGTGATCGTTCAGTCGATCGAGTTCGTACAATCCTTATGCCCGGTTAATATCACTTTCAACGCGGTTACAGGAAATTTCTTCCTCTTGAAAACCCTATTTAATAAAAGGCCTTGTCTATAACAAAGGCTGCTGAGGCTGGAATCACTGATTACGCTTCAATTCTTGCCTGGCCACCGCCATCTCGGTAGAGCGTTTATCAGCCGACAGCATGACATCCTGATACTGCTTTTTGGCTTTAGCGGGGGACTTAGTCAGGGTGTAGAAATTACCTGCTAGAAAATGAACCTGGGACCAGGCTTTGTCCGTAGGCTTGCTCGCCGCTTTCAACAGACCGGAACAACAGAGGCTTTTTTTCAGAACCAGGAAACATTTGAGGTGCCATGCCTCTTTTGCCGGAATTTTGGCGCCGACCTTCTTGAGGAAAAGATGCGCTTCTTTGAAATTTTTTGTTCTTATATAAGATGAGTAAGAAAGAGCTATTGCCAGGGGCGAGTCCTGAGAAACATAGCCTTCTCTTTTGAACCAGGTCTCGAGGGTGCCGGGGACTCGGTCATATTTGCCCAGGCAGTAGTTCGCCGCCGCCATCCTCAAATAAAGGTCGGTGGAATGGGAGCCATGGAGAAGGGCTCGATTGAAGTCTTTGAGAGACTTCTGATACTGCCCGTCGAGGAGATAGGCATAACCTCTCTCTTCGTACATGATCACATCTTCCGGATTTAGTTCGAGGACGGCGGTATAGTCTTCGGCAGCCTTTGCGTAGTCTCCCAGGGCAAGATAGCTCTGGGCTCTTTCAAGTTGTCCAAATATGGAATCTGACTTTTCGGTATAGATAGAGACCCTGAAAAATAGAGTGCTCAGGTCGTATTTTGGATCCGGCTTGATCTTCGACTGAAAGTTTGAACAGGAGAGGTCCAGGCACTTGGTCAGGTCTTCTATGGCTCCTTTGTGGTCTTCCAGCATCTGTCTTGTGCGGCCGCGCCAGTAATAGAGATGATTCAATCTTGGATGATTGGAGCCGTATTTTATGGCAGTGTTCAAATTTTGAATCGCCAGCTCATGGTTGCCGTTTAGAATGTCGCCCATGGCATGGAGATAATTGGCTTCCACATCAGTGGGGTCCAGTTTTTTTGCCTTGTCGAGGTCCATGGTGGAGCGCTCGAACTCTTTCAACTGGCGATAGACAAGACCCCTGGATTTATAGGCGTTTACATTTTTGGGATCGACTTCGAGGACTTTATTGAACTCTTCTACGGCTCGGTCCGGTTTATTGGCATTGAGAAGAAGCCATCCTCGAATAAGAAGCGCATCAGCGGATTTTGGATTCAGTTCCAGGGCTCGATTACAGTAGTTGAAAGCGGCCTGGATATTGCCCTTCTTAAAACAGTCAGTGGCGGATTTCATCGCTTCTTTGAAGGCGACGCTATCTTCAGCCGGCGCTGCTTCGCATGGAAGAGTTTGAGATACCTGAAATATCAAAAGCGACAGGATGAATATGATTGTTCTGGGAATTTTGCCGAGGTTCGAGGTAGATTTCTGAATCGGATTCGTCAAGATTTTAGCGCTTCTTGCAATCTGCCTGCGGCAAAGCCATATTTCGACCATTTGGATTCCACCATGGATTTTATATCCTCGGACATAACAATCGGCTCGGGCCATGGCCGGTGGAAGCCTTCCGCTTCCCATTTCCTGGTGGCGTCGATGCCGACTTTGGAGCCGTAACCGAGGATGGGGCAGGCATGGTCGAGTATGTCCAGGGGACCTTCCACGAACATCATATCTCGTTTGGGGTCGGAGTTGCCGAAAACGTTCAATGCCACTTCGGAGAGGTTCTGCACATCGACCTCTTTGTCGACAACGATGGCGAACTTGGTGAACATGAGCTGACCCAGACCCCAGATAGCGCTCATTACTTTGCGGGCATGACCGGGGAAGCGCTTGTCTATAGAGACGATCACACAGTTGTGGAAAACGCCCTCCCAGGGCAGATTCATATCGACAATCTCAGGCACCAGCATCTGAACCATGGGTAGAAAGGCTCTTTCTGTGGCTTTACCCAGGTAGCAATCTTCCTGGGGAGGTTTGCCGACTATGGTGGTTTGATAGATAGGATTCTGGCGATGGGTGACCGCCGTGACATGGAAAGTAGGGAATATGCCCGCCAGGCTATAGAAACCGGTGTGGTCTCCGAAGGGACCTTCGGTTCTGAGGTCATCTTGCTCTACATAACCTTCGATGACGATCTCGGCGTTTGCCGGCACTTCCAGGTCTACTGTTTTGCATTTGGTGAGCTTCACCGGGCTCTGACGAAGGAAACCGGCAAAGATCAATTCGTCGATATCCGGAGGTAGAGGGGCGGTGGCCGAATAGGTGACTGCCGGCTCGGCACCAAGAACCACGGCAACTTCGAGGCGAGTGCCGGGTTTCTGGTAGCCTTCCTTTTCAAAGAAGGTACCGAAGTTCGGCGGCTCTTCCGGCTGATTGCCGTCTTTGGTCTGGCGCCGTTTGTCTTCGAAGTGCCTGGCTCCGTCATGATGTTTGTGCCAGTGCATGCCGGTGGTGACGTTATCGAATTTCTGCAGGCGATAGACACCCAGGTTACGATGCCCGGATTTTGGATCCCGGGTGATTACCACACCCAGGGTGACGAAAGGACCTCCGTCGTCCGGCCAGCATTTGATAATCGGCAGTTTATCCAGCATCGGCTGGCTGGGATCGGTGATAACGACTTCCTGACAGGGAGCGTTGCCCCGTACTAACTTTGGCGGAAAACGACCGACCTCGAGGATGGTAGGAAGCATCGAGAGCTTATCTACTAAGGATTCCGGTACCTTTGGCTTGATCAGTTTGCGGATACGATCAGCGATTTCATCGAGATGATCCACTTCCAGGGCGCGGCAGATTCTTTTCTGGGAGCCGAAAGCATTGATTAAGACAGGAATATCGTAGCCTTCCACATTGTTGAAGAGCAGGGCTTTATTGGCAGCGCCCTGGGACTTACTGACCCTATCAGTAATCTCTGCAATCTCCAGGTCTGTGGAGACCGGTGTGTCTATCTCATAGAGTTCGTTATCGTTTCTGAGAGCTTCGATGAACTCTCTCAAATCTGCGTAGGCCATGCTGATACCCGGTGTTTGATCTGCTCTGGACGCATGTCATTTTAGCGCCTGGAAAGAGCCCTGATCCGTCCCTGGTTGAATCCGCCCACTAAGTTTACAGAATAGAGAAATTCAGGCCGGTTCTTCGACGTAGGGGCTCAATCTGAGCTCGAGATTGAGCAGCCAGATGAGCAGATCACAACGTCTCTCTTTGACCTGGTTTTCGGTATGGTCATCCGACAAAAGCCATTCGAAAGCGTTTTTCAGATCTATCTCTCGATCGCTCTCTTCAGGCTTTTTTATTGTATAGGCTTTATCCTGCCAATCTGTGTCATTGGGCAGAGACATCGGATTTGATGTGCTTGTGACAAAGTCCGTCAAGCTGGGCTCCTTTCATTGATGCTTTCCCGATGAGCAGTCTTTGCTCTTTAGGGAATCAACTGTTTTGTTGACACGATTTTGTTGACGAGGAATCACTTTAGCTCTTGTGAACTGAGTTTGTATATGTCCGTTCTCTCATGGATTGATGAAGTTTTTCTCTAAAAACCTCAAGGTCTGACGCCATGCTTGTCCCCGGTGGGAGAGTAGATTTTTTTCTTTTGCGGAAATTTGAGCGGCTGTTACATCTTTTTCTACAGGCAGAAAGACCGGATCAAAGCCGAAGCCTTGAGAACCTTGCTCTGTAAGGCTTATACGTCCTGTCCAGTATTGCTCGGTTTGAAAAACCGGCTCTTTACTACCTGGTCGGCATAGCACAATGGCGCAAACGAACCTGGCGGAGCGGTTCTCCTGTCCTTCGAGCTCTTTCAGCAGTTTGGCTCTGCCAAGAGCATCCGAGCCCTCGGAGTAGCGAGCCGAATAAAGACCCGGTCTGCCCTCCAGGGCGTCTACTTCGAGACCGGAATCGTCGGCTGCCGACAGTCTGCCCGAGGCTTCTGCGGCCGCCCTTGCTTTTATAAAGGCGTTCTCTATATATGTATTGCCGGTCTCCTCCGGGTCGAAATCCGCTGGAGCCAGAGCAAGCTCAAGCCAGGGGCAGTCCCTGGACATCTCTTCGAACTCTTTGAGCTTACCTGGGTTTTTCGTACCCAGGGTCAGTGCCAGGCTCATTTACCGTCTGCCTGGGCGCGCTTGTTGCGTATCGGAGTGACGTTGTTCTTCTGGGTCTTCTGTTTGACCGGTGCTTTCTTGTGATGGTCTTTTCTGATTACCCGGATAACATCAGAAATTTGAGAGATGGCCCGCGATACCTGTGTAAGTTGCTCGATGTGATTCACTTCTACAATCAGCATAATCATGGCCGATTTCTGGTCTTTCTTGGTCTCGACTCGAAGGTCTTTGAGGTTGACTTTGTTATCCGATACTTTCTTCAAGATATCGCCGGCGATACCGACTCTGTCCAGGCATTCCACCTTGAGACAGGCGGGATACGTTGTCGATCTTTCCTGGGACCAGTCAACGGACATTCTTCTGTCTTCATCTACTTTTAAGAGGTTGGCACAATCTACTCTGTGAACTGCTATGCCACTGCCCCTGGTTACAACCCCGGCAATCTCCTCTCCAGGAACAGGCTGGCAACATTTTGCCAGATGATGCAGTAAACCTCCCAGTCCACCCACATCTTTCGGTTTTACTTCTTGCGGAGTCGGAAGGACATAGCCTTTCTGTTCGACCTCTTTCTGCTTTTCGTATTCCCTCAGCTTGTGAGTGATTTGCGCTACGGTAATGTCACCATAGCCGATGGCGGCGAGAATATCTTCTGGTTTACGCAGGTTGAGTTTCTTGCCGACATCCGAAACTCTTTCGTCGTTTTTAAGAAATTCGTCGAGGACGGTTTTGCCGAGCTCGGCTTCAAGCATCTGGCGTCCTTGTTGAATATGCTCGTCCCGATGGTGCTTCTTGAACCACTGGCGAATTCTGCTTTTTGCGCCATGGGTTTTGGCAAAATTGAGCCAGTCCATTTTGGGCTGTTGCACTTTTGTGGTGATGATCTCGACGATATCGCCGTTCTTCAACACCGTATTCAATGGCATGATCCGATCGTTTATCTTCGCACCGGCACAGCGATGACCGACTGCTGTGTGGATTCTGTAAGCGAAATCGATGGGAGTCGAACCGGTGGGCAGGTCCATGACGTCGCCCCGGGGACTGAACACGAAGGTCTGGTCAGAGAAGAGATCGATTTTGACCTCTTCCATATATTCCTGAGCGTCGGCCAGATCCTGGCGCCAATCGACCAGCTGTCTCAACCAGGCTAACTTCTTGTCGTTGCCGTCTTCGGACTTTTCGGAAGTGCCCGATTCTTTGTAGCGCCAGTGGGCTGCGATCCCGTATTCGGCGACATGATCCATGCGCCTTGTACGAATCTGAATCTCCACCGGTCTGCCGTTGGGACCGATTACAGCAGTGTGCAGAGACTGGTAGCCGTTGAACTTCGGCATCGCGATATAGTCTTTGAAACGCCCTGGAATAGGGGTAAAAAGGGCGTGGACTATACCCATAACCTCGTAGCATTTGTGAGTGTCCGGGTCTTTGCCGATCTCGCAAAAATTCTTGTCGCTTGCCGAGTCGACGATGATTCTTATCCCGAGCACGTCATAAAGCTCTTCGAAGGTTTTGGCCTGTTTCTTCATTTTCAGCCAGATTCCGAAAAGATGCTTCGGTCTGCCGTAAATATTTGCGTTGATGCCCCGATGCTTGATCTCTTCTTCCAATCTTGAGATTACATGCTGAATCAGGTCTTCTCGCTCTTCTCGCGAATTGATAACCAGCTTCTGCAGTTTTTGAAATTCGTCCGGGTGGACATATTTGAGAGCCAGGTCTTCGAGTTCCCACTTCATCTCTCCAAGACCGAAGCGGTTAGCCAGAGGCGCATAGATTTCGAGGGTCTCTTTGGAGATCTCTACCTGTTTATGGGGCAGCATGTGCTGAAGAGTGCGCATATTGTGCAGGCGGTCCGCCATTTTGACCAGCACGACTCGAAAGTCTTCAGCTATGGCGACAATGAGCTTGCGGAAGTTCTCGGCCTGCCGCTCTTCTTTCGAGCTGAAGCTGAACTTACCAAGCTTGGTGACACCTTCTACGATTTTTACGATGTCCGGTCCGAACTCTTTCTCCATCTCTTTTGGAGTGACATCGCAGTCTTCGAGGACATCATGGAGAAGGGCGGCACAGAGCGTCGGAACATCAGATTCGAGGTTGGCCAGAATCTCAGCTACCTCGACCGGGTGGATAATATAAGGATCTTCGGACTTTCTCAGTTGCCCATCATGGGCTTTGTGGGCGAAATCATAAGCCTTTTGAACAACCGCTACATCTTTTGGATCCCGTCCCTGGGTCTTGAGCAAGTCTATAAGCGGTTTTTCAAAGGTCTGTTGCATAGAGGCGGCTTTCTCGATTTTTGCTGCGGTGTCTAATCAAGAATTCTATTTAAACGTCTCGATTTTAATGAAGATTATACATTTGCTTAGAACTTGAGCCTAGCAAGTATGGAGAACTGTTTCATCACTTAGCTATTTAGAGAGTCTATTATAAACTAGCTTTCATTTGACCCTTTGCCGTGGGGAATTTACGGTTGTCTCGAATAGAGCATTAATGAGATGGTAGGCGGGCAAGAAAGGAATCCGTGGTATCTAAGGTTGTGGTTGGGCTGTTCAGGTATGAAGGATGAATGAAAAGGCTTTAGGAGAACTCGATTTTGCAAGCCATTGCGATGACACCAGCAAAAAGTCGGGTGGGATACTAGATAGCGTCAACTTCGTCAGGCTCTCGGCCTTCGAGGAATGTAGAAAGTCTACGGTGCTCTCGGGAGAAGTCTCTTGTTGTAATCAGGTTTTTCGCCGTTTCCGCCTGAGAGCGGATCGAGAAGTCGTTCTCGATTTCTGGCACCGGGGCTTTAGTGTGGATGACAGCATCGCCAACGAGTTCTTTCGTCTGGTTTCAAGTCCGCAGTCTGTCTCTCCTGAGAGACTGGCTCCCATAGCCGATGTTCTCGGACCGATTGCCGTGACGGCCAGATGCCAGACCGAGCCTGATATCGCTTCTATGATCCCTATCAAGATAGAGAGCGCCGAAGTTAGAACCATCAATTCTAAGAACGTCCTCTTCGTCTTCTGGTCCGACATCAACCAGGAGCGAATGCATATCAGTCTTTTTGTAGACTCTCGCTGTGACGGTCTTAAAGTGGACGAGATCCACTTCTCGATTCCGGCAGATTCCATGGAGTCCGTTGCCCAGGTTGTCGCCGAGACCCTTGAATCGATTCAGTGGAATATTCTCTCACCACCGCCGATTCCGGGTTTTGTGCCTTCGATGTTCTCCGGGGTTCCAGCAGTTCCGACAATTCCTGCAATTTGAGATTTTCGGTTTTATCTAGAGCTTTATTATTGCTGCCGCTTGCAGTTTCATTCGCCTTCTCTACCGCTTCGGTCGAAGCTCAGAGCTATAACGCTCGCTGGGCTTCTATGATCAATCAGGGCGGTATCTGCATGCAGAAGAAAGAGTACAAAAAGGCAGAGGCATTTTTCGAGCGCTCCTTACTTGAATCCAAAAGTTTCGGCAATCGCTCCAAAGAGATGGCCTCTAGTATCAATGCTCTAGCTGGAGTTCATATGGAGCAGCAACAATGGAAAGAGGCTGAATCTTATCTTGTTCTTGCTCTGTCTATGCGTGAAGACCTTCTCTCTGAGCGCGATCCGCGCATTGCCAATACATGTTTTAATCTGGGCGTTTGCTGCTTTAATCAGGACAAACTCTCCGAAGCCGGGCATTATTTTGAACGGGCCCTCGATACTCGCTATTCATATAAACCCGAAGACCCTCATATAGCGGACGAATTAGCCTGGTTGTCCAAAGTCTATGCTCGGCAGGGAAGGCAGACCGACGCCATAGATGTGCTGGAACAAGCCCTTTCTATCAAGAAAAAGAAGCTGGGTGCAGCCCATGCTGAGACAAAAAGTCTTGAAAACGAGCTGGATAACCTGAAAAAAAATGCCGTGAAGCGTGATTGAAGCTTCTACCAGGGCACTTTGTTGATATCTTTGGGTAATGGACTGCCGGACTGACCCCAGTAGTTGTCCGGTGTTGTGTAAGGCTTTATTGGCATGCTCACCGGCGGGCTGTTCGAAGAGTAATAATTTCCCGATGCGGTGGAGTCGGTCGTAGACGGAGCGTAATAATTGCCCGAAGCTTTACTGGGGCTGCTTTGATAATAGTAGGTTCCGCCCATTTCGTTGAATGGACCATAGCCGGCAGACCAGGCCGGACCGGCAGAATTGAAGCCCCAGCCGCCATAGCCTCCATATCCGCCCCAATTTCCCCAGCCTCCATAGCCACCATAGCCTCCCCAGCCTCCCCAGCCATGCCAGCCTGAATAGCCGCGATAGCCGCCCCAGCCGCCTCTATACATGCTTGAATAAGGATTGAAGCCTGAGAAACCTGAATTGAAACCGGCATAACCGCTGAGGGCTCGGTTGAAAATACCGGCATTGCTAGTGGTGGCATCCGGGGCGCCCAGCATAGGCGAAGGGGCGCCTATAACAATCGAGGGGGTTGTCGAGGGGGTGCTTTGACTCTGACCGGCGTTGAGAATAGTGCTATAGGACCCGAGCCCTTCCAGTCTTTTTTGTGATTCGGCAAATGGATTCTTAGAAAAGTCCGCCGCCTGCGCGTCAGCCTGGAAAAGGACCAGCATGACCAGGCAGACCAGGGAGACAAGGGAGAACAATCCTGTAAATTCTCCTCTGCAATTCAACTTTGCGGCCATCGCTAATCCTCATTTATGCTTATGCTTATGCTTGTTTTCTTGCTGATTTTAGGAATCCGACTATTTTAAACTGTTCCAAATCGAAGTTATATATGTATCGGATATATGTTATCGGCAATATTTTGACAGAGAAAGCTCCGGATGGTTCATTGACAGCACACTAAGAATTATTTTCTATTTCGGGAACAGTTTGGCACTGACCGCGTCTTCAGGCAAAGATGCCATTCTAGAAAGGCTCCTCTAAGTAAGTTAATCGTTTTTTGAAATTGACGGTTGTTCGTCGCATGTAGGCAGTGACCTGGTTCTACTGGAACATGCACAACCCGATTTCTTTTCGGCTCAATTTTATAGGTACAGTGATTATGGAAACACCAGAAAAGAGAAGAAGCAAGAAGCTTGCGATGATTGCATTCAGTATGGTCGCGTTGATTTCGTTGAGTTCGGCTCAAGAGAGTTTTGCAATCTCGACGGACTATAAAAAAGTTGCTGCAGTCACCCGCGATGCGCAGCTTTCTGGTGGTCAGATAGTCCAGGAGAAAGTGAAAATCGGTGATAAGGAGTTTCATGTCACAAGGGCTCTGATCAAATCCAATCCTGAGCATGTATGGTCTTATCTTACCGACTATGACAAGGCTCCCGCCGTTTTCTCAAACCTCAAAAAGATTCGTTTATTAGACCAGAAGGATAATCGCAAGAAAGTAGAATTCGAGGTTGTCTCTCTCGGCGGACTGGTTAAGTATGACTATGTTCTCCATGTGGTGGAGAGCGAGCCGCACCAGATGGAGTGGAGTCGCGCCAGCGGTGCCTTTAAAGAGAATGACGGTTTCTGGTCTCTGGAGCCGGTAGAAGGTGGCAAGTACACCCTGGTCACCTATGCCAAACACATTGACGGTGGGCTTTTTGTCCCTCGAATGATTGTCGATAAGCAGCTCAAAAGCACCATGCCAAATGTGATTTCTAATTTGAGAAGCGCTGTCGCCACCGATAAGAAGCGAATCGCCCAGAAGTAATTCTTTGCTAAACTGTAGATCGGCAGGGTCCTGTCCGAGGAAAGTGGATGCAACTCTTCAACTGGCGGAAGCTCCTGGGGAGCATGACAGCTCTGGGTATGCTCTCATTCTCTTCCAGCGGCTGTGCCCAGGACAGAGTCACTGCTGACGGTGAAGAGGAGGCCGAAGCGATTCAGCTCAAGTACGACAGGCAGAACGATCAACTTGTTGCCGATCTTCGAGGCAAAGGAATAGTCAATGAGGCTGTCCTGAAAGCGCTTAGAGAGACACCGCGGCATCTCTTTGTGCCTGAATCCATTCGAGACTCGAGCTATGAAGATAACGCTCTTCCCATCGGCTTAAAACAGACGATATCGCAGCCCTATGTGGTTGCTTACATGACCGAGGTGCTACAGTTGGCGCCCGGGGATAGAGTTCTCGAAGTTGGTACCGGATCCGGTTATCAGGCTGCGATTCTGTCGAAACTGGTGAGCAAGGTCTATTCTATCGAGATTCTGGAGCCGTTGGCCCAGAGAGCGAGACTGGCACTCGATGCACTTTCGGTGGACAATGTTTTGATTCGGGTGGGCGATGGCTACAAAGGATGGCCCGAACAGGCTCCTTACGACGCTATCATCGTCACCGCCGCACCAAAAGAGATACCGCAGGCTCTGGTGAACCAGCTCAAAGAAGGCGGCAAAATGATAGTGCCGGTGGGCAAAGGAGATCTACAGTGGCTGGTTTTAATCACCAGAGAAAACGGCACGACAAAAGAGAAACAGCTTATTCCCGTTCGCTTCGTACCTATGGTGCATGGATCAGAAAACTGAACTCTAGAAAATCTATATCGAGTTAGCGATAAGATTTTTTCTTCTTACCGATCTGGCCTTTCGGAGGTCTTACTTTGCCTGACCAGGAGTGGTGCTTTATCTTCCAGGCTCCGGATTCTCTGAGCATCTCTACCCGCACTGTGGCTTTGGTTACCTGCCCCCAGTCTTTGGCGTAGCCGGTGGCTTCGATAAAAGCCATGTCGCCGACAACCTCTTCTTTCTTTACGGTGAACTTGCCGATATAGCTCTTCTTGAGCTTTTCGAGCTGCTTTTGGGCTGCTTCACCCTGCAGGCTGAGCATATTGTTCCGGGTCCGGTCGATAAAGTAAGGCGCCACATCGTAGAGACTTCTGGCGTAGTAGACTCTGGCGAGATACTGTTTATAGATGTCGCTTGGCTTAAAGCCTCCTGCCAGGGCGGGCATTGTTGAGAATGAGAATGCCACCATTGCAAGAAGCGAGAATAGGAGGAAGATTTTTTTGTTCATAATCTTATTATGACTTATCTCGCTCCGATTTTGTTTCCGGCAGCGGCATAAACAGGGGTGAGCCAATGGCTGTAGGCATCCATCTTGCCATGGGTGATAGCTTCATAGGTGTCGAGAATTCGTTTAGTAGTCGGCCCCATTTTGCCATCGGCTATCTTGCGTTTGTCGACTTCCACAACCGGTACTACCTGGGCTCCGGTGCCGCAGAAAAACAGTTCGTCGGCGGTGTAGAGTTCGCTTCTGTCTATCTTTCTCTCTTTGACCGTGATACCGAATTCTTTTTGGGCAAATTCGGCGATAGTATTTCTGGTGATACCGACCAGTATGTTTTCGTAACTCGGTGGTGTTATCAGCTCTCCATTTTTGACCATGTAGATATTCATGGCGGAGCCTTCTGCAACATGGCCGTTCTGGTCAAGGACGATACAATCGTCGAAGCCCATATTATAGGCATCGGTCTTGGCCAGGGCAGTATTGGCGTAGGCTCCTGAGATTTTGGCTCGTGGAGGAATGGCATTGTCGTCGACCCGCCGCCAGCTCGATACCATCACCTTGAGACCGTCTTCGGCTTTGAAATAGGCACCGAAAGGTACTGTATAGATGAAGAATTCGGAAGGATTGTTCTGAAGACCGGGTCCTACCATGATGCTGGCTTTGTAGGCAAAGGGCCTTACATAGGTGTCGGTTTTAGGGGCGTTCTTTTTGAGCAGTTCGATGGTTAGATCGCAAAGCTCTTCTGCCGAGTGTTTGCACTCTATGTGCAAGATTTTGATGTTGTCCAGCATCCGCAGATAATGCTCTTTCATGCGAAATACGAAAAGTTCATTTTTTTCTTCGTTCCAGTAGGCTCGGATCCCTTCGAAGACTCCGGTGCCGTACTGAAGAGCATGGGTTCTGATGCTTATCTTCGCATCCTCTTCGGGCACTATCTCTCCCTGGAAAAATGCATAGGACTTATTCTCGGACACGATATGCTCCCTTCTAATTGGTGGTTCTAAATCTGGTTCTTGCAGTGGGTCACTCGATCTTCCACAACTTTTCTTTTGCCTTCTTCCGGCTCGAGATCTACATATTTCTGGAAGGATTCTGCCGCCGATTTCCATTCTTTGTCCTGCTCGCAGGAGACGCCCAGATAGTAGTGACCCCAGGCGTATTTAGGATCGACTTCGGTGGACTTTCTGAACTCTGCCTTGGCTTCGGATAACTTTCCTTTTCTCTTCAGGGCTCTTCCCAGGGCGGTGTGGCAGGCTCCCGATTCGGGATACTTGCTTACCTTTGATGAGAAAATCTTGATCGCTTTGTCAGTATTGCCAATCTGCAGTTCATGAAAGCCTTTCTCCAGTTTCTTCTCGAAATCAGGCTCAGACTTGGCTGCTGCAGGCACTGCCTGAAAAGCGGAGATTGCAAGGAAAGCGGCAACGACGCTGAACGCCGTTGCCGCTTTGATTCCGTATTGCCGTGGAGAGTCGAAAGTTCCGGAGCTCTTTTTTCTTGCAGTGCTGTTCATTGCTTCTCCTTAATAGGTGCCAACTTGGGCTATTTCGACTCTCGTTGTCTTCTCCGGTCCTACTGAGTTGAGCTTGCGCTGGCAGACTCTTCAGTCGATTCGGCCCCTTTGGAATCAGAGCCGAGAACAGTACCGGTGACGGTGGCAGTTACTTTCTTGACCACATCGCCCACTCTCACGCCTGTACCATCGGAGATTTTACCGGTGGAAGAGGTGGCATCGACTTCGGTGAGGGCGATGGTGGCAACGGTCTTGAACATCTCTTTGATTACTTTACCGCTGTCCGGGTCACGGATGGTTTTGTAGGCTCTTTCAACATGGAGTTTGTTGCCTATGGCAAGTCCGTTCTGTTTGCCGAGGTTGACGATCACGGTGTCGCCGGTCACATCGGCAATTTTGCCCTGGACATCGGCCTGGGCGATAGACTTATTGTCAGGAATGCGGTTTGCCATGGCGATAAGCTGGGAACCGACAGCGTCGACGGCTTGCATGGTGGCTTCACCGGCGATAGAGGAAGCAAATCCGGAAGAGTCGAAGCCGGCATCGGCACCTGCTCCCCATATAGAAGCTCCGCTTCTGGTGGAGACACCGTCGCCATGGGTGGCGGCCAGGATCTCACCGGTGGCAGTGTCGACTATGCGCGCATCGATGGCAACTTTGGCTTTACCTTTTTTGACTCGCATACCGCCGCCGAATCCGCCGAATCCACCTACATAAGGAATGTATCTGGTGGCGGCGCCAATACCGGCTCCTACGTTCATGCTCGAGTTCTCGAAGCCGAAGTGAGTTACGGTTCCGACAACGATGGCGTCCACGCTCAAGAGTTTACCGATTTTGATAGCGGTGGAGTTGTCGGCTCTATCCGATACCGAGAAATTCTGCTCTTTCAAAATCTGGTCGAGGATCTGTCTTTCTACCACCGAAAAGGTGCCGTCATTGACCAGTTTGGTGAGCAAAAGGGTGGTGATTCCTTTACCTACGTCGACTGTACCGACATAGCTCTGAACCGCCCCGTATTCAAAAGGCAGTACCGCTACACGCCGCTTGGCATCTGCTTTTGCCGGGGGCGCATAGATCAGAGTGGTCATTACAAAGGCAAGAGTCATAATGACCGAGCCGATTTTTCGAAAGTTCATATACCTATCCCCTGCTATTGATGGTGATCGCCCGACTTCGAGGTCGCGTTGCGATGTATAAGATGATAGAAGAGTCTACTCAGGTCACTTTAGATCATAAATACCAATTTTGCCTGATGTGAATTAAATGATACAGAAAAGACAGGCTCGCACCGGCAATTAGGAGTGAATCTGTCTTTCCGATCTTTTAAGTTGAAGCCAACTATTTGTTGAGTTGTTTCTTGACCTTGGCGTGAGCGTCTTCCAGCGCCTTCTTCTCCATTTTCAAGACTTTGTCCATGGCTTGTAACTCAGCCTGCTTGGAAGAGGCAGAGGTGCTGGTTCCCTTGGTACTCTTATTTTTCACTAATCTCTTCTTGGGAGCACCTTTCAAGTGGGCACTGTAAGAGGCAAGCAGACCTTTGGCTTTTTTAGAATATCTGGACTTGGCAGGAATCTGCTTGAGCATAGCCACCGCTGTCGAATATTTGCCTTTGGAGGCGTTGGCTTCGGCGTTCTTGAGATTATCCAGGGCAGCTTTTTCAGAGGCAAATTCTTCCATCAAGCCACGCACGTTCTGAAAGTGAGGAGAGTCCGGGCTGACCATTCTAAGCGAGTTTATTGCCGCGTCATATTCTTCTGAGTCGGCCATTATCTGGGCACTGACGATTTTTTCTCGGGTATCGATTTCGACCTGAACCGCTCTTTCAATGGGTCCCATAGCTCGTTCGGCTGCTCCTTGAATCGCTTCTCTGGCAGCACTATCGACCAGGGCTTTGTTCAGGGGAGCTCCCGGGGTGAGGGAGAAATCCTGTTTGTACTGTTGAACCGCCACCGAAGAGAGGACCTGGCCGCCGGCGGTTTTTACCAGCACGGTTCCGTTATAGCGGATTTGACCGCTCATCTGGTCCATGAACTCTTTGATGTTGCATACCACATACCAGTCAGGATTGACTGTGCTGAGGGCGACGTTGTTGTTCATCTCCAGCTGTCCTGAGATACGGTCGACTATCGATTGCTCGATGCCGCTTCCGCCGCCGCAGACCACAGCGATTCTTACCGGCGGCACCGCAGCCGATGCCGGGAGAAGACAGAAGACTGCGATTAGCGCTGACAGGCAGAGAGCCAGAGACTTCTTACAGACCTGCCGGATGATCTTTGATGATAGTGCTGACACTGTTTTCTCCTTCTACTTTGTTTTTACTGACCGCGATCCATGGCCTGATTGGCCAGTTTATCAGCTTCTTTGTTCAGAGCCCGTTCAACATGGACAATGTGAAACTGGCTGAATTTGCGGGACAGTCCCTTGGCTGTTTCATATAAAGGTTTGAGGTTCTGGTTTTTGACCCTGTATTGACCGAGCATCTGTTTGACGATAAGCTCCGAGTCCATTCTCACTTCGACGTCGTCGACACCCAGCTCTAGAGCCTTCTCCAGACCGATTATCAAGCCGGTATATTCGGCGTAATTATTGGTGTTGACCCCGAGAAATTTGTTGACTTCACCGATGGTTGCACCGTCTGCGCTTCTGTCCTTGACCAGGGCACCGGCCCCGGATGGTCCTGGATTGCCCCGGGAGCCACCGTCGGCATAGACTATTGCACTTTTGCTGCTCACTATGATCTACCTCTTCTTTTACTAGCTACACTTTCAGATACTCTGCCACTTTTTCCCGACCGAAGCTGAGAGCCTCTTTCAGCTTCTCTGGCTGTTTACCGCCTGCTTGAGCAAGCTCCGGCCGTCCGCCGCCACCGCCGCCACAGATGGTGGCGACTTCTTTGACCAACTTGCCGGCGTTCAATCCATTACCGGATTTTGAAATCAGGGGCTTAGAGATAGCGCATACGAGCGAGACTTTGTCTGCAGCCAGGGGCGTGCCCAGGAGCACGATATAATCGTCTGCTTTTTCGGTGATATTAGAAGCCAGGGATTTGAGCGAATCGGCGCTCACTCCCTCCAGCTCTGAAACAATCAGTTTCGTGCTTCCTAGATTCTCAGAAGCGGCAAGAAGATCGCCCAGTTTATTCATGGCGAGTTTATTCTCCAGCTCTTCGAGCTGTTTATCCTTGGCTTTCATCTGCTCTTGCAGGCGTTCTATCTGGGAGGACAGATCTTTCGGTGTCACTTTCAGCCGGTCGGTGGCCTGACCGAGATAGTCCATCTGTTTCTGGATATAGTCCCAGGCTCTCTCTCCTGAATAAGCTTCGACCCGTCTTACGCCTGAGGCGATACTGCCTTCGGAGACTATCTTAATAAGACCGATGTCTCCGGTATTGCCGGCATGGGTGCCCCCGCAGAACTCAAGACTGAAGTCTCCCATGCTCACAACTCTGACACGGTCACCATATTTTTCGCCGAACATGGCTATCGCTCCGGTCTGTTTGGCTTCATCCAGGCTCATCACCCGGGTGTCCACCGGCGCGTTTTCTCTGACCCATAGATTCATCATCGACTCTATGTCAGAGAGCTCTTCTCTGGTGGGCTGGCGCTCGAAACTGAAGTCGAAGCGCATGGCATTGGGACCTACCTGAGATCCGGCCTGGGCTACATGTTTGCCCAGACGTTCTCGCACCGCCGAATGAAATATATGGGCGGTGCTGTGGTGCAGAACGGTGGAGGCCCGGCGCAGAGCATCTACTGAGGTAGATACTTTAGAACCAAGGGCGATACTGCCGGATATGCCTTTGACCTTGTGAATGATCAAGCCTTCGTGCTTCTGGGTATCCAGCACTTTCAAGCTACCCGAATCCGCTTCGAGCATACCTTGATCTCCAAGCTGTCCTCCGGATTCGGCATAGAACGGTGTTCTATTCAGTACCACATCGGCGTCTTCGCCTTCTTGCACGAACTCTGCCGGTTTACCTTCTTTGAGGATTGCCACCACTTCGGCTTCGCCGGTGGTGTCGTCATAGCCGGTAAACTCTGTTTCTCCGCTTTCGCGAAGCACGTCACCCAGAGCTTCTTCTCCGGTCATGACCACGCTGAATTTATTGACCGAAGAGACCTCTTCGTGTTCTTTTCTGGCCGCTTCGAAGCCTTTCATATCGATGCCTAGATTGTGCTCTTCGGCAATCTCTTTGGTCAGCTCAACAGGAAAGCCATAGGTAGCATAGAGATTAAAAGCTTCTTTACCCGGAATCTCCCCGCCTTTACTCTCGGTAAGAAGCTGTTCGAGAATATGCATACCCCGGTCGATGGTCTTAGAGAAGCGCTCCTCTTCTTCTTTAATAGAGCGGGTGACAATCTCTTCGTTCTCTTTGAGCTCCGGATAAGAGTCGCCATAGATTTCCAGAATCTTCGGAACAAGACCGAAGAGAAATGGTTTGTCTATGCCGAGCAATCTGCCGAATCTAGCAGCCCTGCGGATGATGAAGCGCAGCACATAGCCCCTGCCCACATTGCTGGTTCTGACACCATCGGCGATTAAGAAGGTGACACAACGGGCGTGATCGCAAATGATTTTGAGATAGCTGTCGTTCTTCTCATCCTGGGTTACAGGCAGTCCCTTGATGATACCGCCGTGGTATTTGACCGAAGCGATCTTGCAGACCTCATCTAAAACAGGTTGAAGCAAGTCTGTCTCGAAGGTGTTGTGTTTACCCTGGAGAATCATCGCGGTGCGATCGAGTCCCATGCCGGTGTCGACGTTCTTTTTCTCGAGCGGTTTGAAATTGCCCTCTTCGTCTTTGAAGAGTTCCATAAAGACGAGGTTCCAGAATTCGACAAAACGGTCGTCGTCATCGAGGTCTATGACATCGGGGTCGGCGTCTTTTTTCTTGCTGAATTCCGGACCGCGGTCATAGTAGATTTCGGAACAGGGACCACAGGGACCGGTGGGACCGGGCGGTCCCCAGAAATTGTCTTTCTTCGACATACGGAAGATGCGTTCTTTGGGAACTCCGACCACATCGTGCCAGAGCTTGAAAGCCTCTTCGTCAGCCGGTACATCGGCGTCTCCTTCGAAGATGGTGACGATTAATCTCTCTTTGTCGAGACCGAGATCCTCGGTGACGAACTCCCAGGACCAGGGGATGATCTCTTTCTTGAAGTAGTCACCGAAGCTGAAGTTGCCGAGCATTTCAAAAAAGCTGTGGTGTCTGGTGGTTCTACCGATATTCTCGATGTCGGAATCTTTGCCGCCGGCTCGGGCGCATTTCTGCACAGTGACAGCCCGGGGAGGACTGGTCGGTTTGGCGTTGCCAAGGAAGATCGGAACGAACTGGACCATACCCGCCGAAGTTAGAAGCAGGGTCGGGTTGTCCGGGATAAGGCTCGAACTGGGCAGGTGAAGATGCCCTTTCTTATCCTTGAAAAAGCTTACGAATTTGCTCCGAATTTCGGCTCCTGACAAAGTCATGGAGTCCTCCTTGTTTGTTGTTAACAGAGGGGATTTCTGAAGAATTCAGTATAACCCAAAAGAGAGCGCCCTATTTGCCCTTTTTGAGCGATGTGAACCGTTGCATAGTCCCCTGCTTCGTCTGGCATTTGAGACCTGATTCTGGTAGGCTTCGAAGTTTCAAAACGGGAGACCTGGACTTGAAAGTTCAAAAAGTACTCGTTCTACACAAGAAAACCACTTACCAGATCCAGGCGGAAGAGTACCGCGAGTCGAGATTCCTCAAGCTTCTTCAAGAGAAGAGCAAGGTTGTCGAGCGTGTCGAGCTGGCTCATAACGAGCATATCGCCACGATGGAGGTGGTGGAAGCCGAGCTTTCGAAGCGAAACATAGACTATCGCATCATCGCCCGCTCAGAGCTCGATCATTATATTCAGGACATCGATCTGATGATTTCGGTGGGCGGCGACGGTACTTTTCTCGATGCCTCCCATTCTCTCGATAAAGTTCCTTTGTTAGGAGTCAACTCTTCTCAATCATCGAGCTTCGGCCACTTCTGTCTTGCCAATCAGGACAATTTCGCTCCGCTATTAGATCAGATAATGGACGGCTCTCTTTCGTATGTGAATATTCTCAGGCTGCGTCTGGAATTGAACGGGGAGGTCCTGCCGCAACGGTCTTTGAACGAGATTCTGGTTGCTCATACCAGCCCCGCCGCCACCAGTCGGTATTTTATGGAGCTGGAAGAGATCCATGAAGAGCACCGCTCTTCCGGCGTGTTGGTCGGATCGCCTGCCGGCTCAACCGGTACACTGCGGTCCGCCGGTGCCAGGGTTCTGCCCATAGATTTTGACCAGTATCAATTCATGGTGCGCGAGCCTAATATGCGCCCCAGTGATAACTGGCAGCTTCTTCATGGTCTTGTCCCTAAATCCAAACCTCTGGTGATAACCTCCCAGATGCGCACCGGGGCGATTTTTGTCGATGGTCCTCATATCGTCTATCCATTTGCTCTGGGCGATCGCCTTACCGTCCATGCCGAGGGCAATGACTTGCTCGCCTTTGTCGACCGCAAAGTAAACGATATATTCTCCTGATTTTCTCAAGGGCGGGTATAAGATATCAGTACATGTATCTTCCTGACGGAACAAGATTCAGTGTCTGAGAAAGAAGTCGACAAAACGAAGAGCGATCTTTCCTTATTCGGAGAAGCCGATCCCCTGGTCGGTAAGATTGTCGAGGGAAAATGGCAGATTATAGACTTTCTCGGAGAAGGAAGTATCAGCACCGTTTATCTCGCCAAGGCGAGAGATTCTGGTAAACAGTGCATTCTCAAGCATATCCATAAGCACCTTACCGAAGGAATACGCAATCTCAAAAAGTTTCGCCAGCGTCTCAGTAATCTTGCCGTTTCTCTGAAGGGTAAGAACGTGCTCCAGTACCAGGAGATCTATGTCTCTGAGGACAAGCAAGTCTGGCTTGTGCTGGATAATGTCGATTTCGAGAGCCTGGAAGACCTTTTATCTAAGAGTGGACATATCGCCATTGAGAGAGCGGCCAGTCTCTTTAAGCAGGTCTGCAACGGGCTGGCCGAAGGAGAAGCCGCCGGCGTCCAGCACCGGGACCTCAAGCCCAGCAATATAATCATCATCAATGATGAGAAGTTCACCGATGACGTCAAATTAACCGACTTCGGTATAGCGCAGATTCTCACCGAAGAGACCGAGAGCAATTCCAGTTCGCAATACATCACCCATACCGGCAAAGTATTCGGATCGCCGCTTTATCTGAGCCCTGAACAATGTACCGGCAAGAGACTCGACCAGAGATCCGATATCTACTCTCTCGGTTGTGTAATGTACGAGACCCTTATCGGAAAACCGCCCTTTGTAGGCAAGAACGTCCTCGAAACAGCCTACAAGCATATGAATGAAGCACCACGCGAGATAGAGCTGGAGGATGCTGACCCGAGGCTGGTATCGCGATTTCAGACCGTGATCTTCAAGTGTTTGAATAAATCTCCCGATGAAAGGTATCAGAGTATCGGACAGCTAAAAAGCGATCTCGAACTGCTCTTGCTTGCCAATGACGAGGAGTGGAGCACCACAGCCAATGCCTTTCAAGTAACCGCTCCGATTTCAAGGCGTCGATTCGGGCTCTATCCGCTGTCTTCCGAATTCATTCTCTTCGGAGCTCTAACTCTTATATTGACCGCGGTGCCGATTTTCTGGGTGACAACCAGTTTCGGGCACAGAGATAAAAAGTATCCGCCTTTGAATGAAAAGATGCTATGGGTGGTGCAAAACAAAGCGGTGGATTCTGAGGTCGAAGGCTTCGAGCCCAGGAAACAAGCTGCTTTAGATGCGCTGGATTTCGTACGGGATGAACAGGGGGAGAAATCCGAAGAGTACGCCAATGCGCTCTCCAGCCTAGTGGAGCTTTTTGCCAATTCGGCCCACTGGAAAGAGGCCGAAGAGAAAACCCGGGAATTGCTCGAGGTTACGAAAACCGTCAAGGGTCAGTGGCCCCAGGCAGAGTCTTATCGTATCCTCGGCTATGTCTGTTTCATGCAGGGCAAACTGGACGAGTCCGAGAAAAACTGTCTGAAAGCCGTGTCGATGTCCGATGCCGAGACTCTGCCGACCGGCTCCAAGCTGCAGCCCTTGAGAGTTCTTGGCGACATTTACTCTCAGAGGGATGATCTCGAGAGCGCCCTCAAAATTTACGAAAAGCTCTACGGTATCACCGAAGGTATCAAAGAGAATCACCCGCCAATCTATCAAGATGCTTGCAGCAAGCTAGCAGATATTTACAGTCGAATGGGCAATTATCCCGAAGCAGAGAAATACTATCGCCTTGGTCTGGACTGGTGGCGCAGCCATAACAAGGACGAATCTATATACGCCGCCAAGTCTCTTTATGGACTTGGTTCGGTTCTGGCTCTCCAGCGAAAGAACGATCAGGCGGAAGAGGCATTTAAAGAGGGCATACCCATTTGTCGTGCCACCGCCGGGGCGAGGAGCTCTTTAATGGGAGCGATGCAGAAAAAATATCTAGAAGTTCTCTGGCACAACAAACCCTGGGAAGCGCTACGGTTGCAACTCTCCGAAGGGGCCAAATAATATATTTCAACTTGCTTCGCTTCTCTTAAGATGTTGCAGATAGAAAACCGGGATTCCTAGAAGCACAATCACCGTCCCCCAGAACGATTCATGGGGAAATTTCTGATAGGCGCTTACAGCAAGCAGAAAGGAAACCAGTGCTACTGTCACGGGTATCAGTGGATAGAGAGGTGATTTAAAGGACTCTTCGCCGTGATCGGCAATGTGTTGTCTTCGGCGCAGCACGATTACGCACAGGGCGGTTAATCCGAAGAAAACCCAGACCGCCAGCCCGGTAAAGAAAAGAAGATTTTCGAACTTTCCGATTAAATAAATCAGCGCACAAGCCCAGATACCATTGAATAACGTCGCTCTCACAGGCGTCCCTGTTCTTGGGTCGACTCTGGAGAGAAACTTGAAGAAGACATTATCGTCGGCCATGGCATGGGCGATGCGGCTGCCGGTCAGAATCAGGGCATTGATTGCGCCGAAGCCGAAAAGTACTACCAGCGACTCTAGGAATTTGGCACCGCCTTCTCCAAAAAGCACCCTGAAAAGATCGGTGGCGATAAGCTTGGAGGTTGCCACTGTGGCAAGTGGCAGGTGATAGAGATAGAGAAAGTTCATGCTCACATAGATGACTGTCACAGTGAGACAGGTGATGATCAGGGCGAAGGGGACTGATTTGTGTGCTTCTCTGGTTTCGCCTGCCAGAAAGACATTGTCGCGCCAGCCACCGTAGGTCCACAGAATAGGGACTAAAGAGGTCATCAAGGCAAACAAAAGTGCCCTGCCCCCGGTATCACCGGTGTATTGCGAAAAGTTGGCGACACTGAAGTCGGAAGCCGGTGCGCGCCATACGGATAATCCGGCAATAAATATCAGAGCAAGGGCCAGTAACTTCGCCAGGGTGAAGATATTCTGAAGTCGGCTGCCTGTCTTCAGTCCGAATAAATTGGTTATGGTCAGCACAATTACTATCGCCACTGCAAGAGGTTTGATCGGGGAATCTCCCATGTTGAACAGGGAGCAACAGTATTCGCCGAACATGAGGGCGATGGCTGCCACCGATCCGGTTCTGGTGATCAAAAGTTCCGACCAGGCAAATATGAACGCAAGCGCTTTGCCGTAGCACTCTCTCAAATAAACATAGTCACCACCGGAAGATGGATATATGGATGAGAGTTCGGCATAGCAAAGCGCCCCGATAAAAGAGAAGATGCCGCCAAGCAGCCAGACCAGAAGTATCCACAAAGGAGAGCCGAGGTAGCCGGCGACCTCAGATGGGACTCGAAAGATTCCGACACCGATTACGATACCGATGCTGATCGCCACTGAGTCCCAGCGGCCCAGAATTTTGTGCGCGGACATGCTTGATCTGACGATTGAACTTAGCCGCCAGCCAGGCTACTCATCGCTTTCTTAGCCAGTTTGTGGTCGGGCATTACTTTTAATACCGCCTCGTACTGAACCTTGGCTTCGTCTTTGCGTCCGGTGCTCTGTAGAAACTTGCCATATTCAACTAAAGCCATCGGATCGAGCGGTTTTGATTCAATCGCCTTTTTATATTCTTTCTCGGCTCCTTTAGTGTCGCCGGATTTCGCCATGGAGGCAGCCATCAGATAACGAGCCCGAGAATATGTAGGATAGGCCTTGAGGGCTTTCTTCTGCTCTTCTATGGCTTCTTTGTACTTGCCCTGTTTCTGATACATCCAGCCAAGTCCGGAATGGGCAAGAGGATGTTTCGGTGCCATCTTCAACACTTCTTGATAGCCGGCAATAGCCTTGTCTACTTCGTTGGCGTCGGCATAGACGTTAGCCAGGGTCAGACGGGTGACCGGACTCTTCGGAGAAAGCTCAACGGCCTTCTCGGCAGATGCACAGGCGTTTTTGAAATCGCCTTTAGAGCCCCACATAATGGCCAGGTTGTTATGGGGCAGGGCGCTGTCTTTTTTGAGTTCAGCGGCCTTTTGATAGGCTTTGATGGCGCCGTCGATATTGTCCAATCTGGAATAGGCAAGACCGAGGTCCATGTGACCTTTAAAAGTATCGGGCTTCAGTTCTACCGCTTTTTCGAATTCGGCAGCGGCTTCTTTCATACGCTTGGTGTTGGCGTAGATCTGACCGAGAATGATATGAGGAAAGTAGAATTTCGGATCCAGCTTTATAGACTGTTTGCATTCTAAAATGGCGGTCTCATAGTCTTCCTGGGCGGCGAGAGTGCTGGCCAGTCTCACATGAGCCTTTGCATCATTGGGCTCCAGACGAATCACTTCGCGAAACTCTGCGGCGGCTTCTTTCAGCTTTCTTTTCATGAAGAGTTCATTGGCTTTCTGCATATGCTGCTCGGCTTCGGTTCCACCGGCAACTGCCGGCTGGAGGGCGGTTACTCCCATAATCGCCGCCAGTGAAAGACCGGTGACGATGTATTTGCCATGACTCATCTTTGAATATTTCATTGAAACGCTCCGATTTTTTTGGAATGTAAATAAGGGGGTTAGTAGGAAGCACCTGCGGTGGTGCCCCGAATAATTGCGACACCGGCGGAAGTGCCAAGTCTGGTGGCTCCTGCTTTGACCAGGGCGAGTGCTTTTTCGGCATCTCTTATACCGGCGCTCGCTTTGATCTCTAGCTTGTGGTTGCCTATGGTTTTCTTCATCAAGGTGATATCTTCCACCGTCGCGCCCTTTCCGTCTTTAACGAATCCGGTAGAGGTCTT
The DNA here is from genome assembly GCA_020634035.1 of Candidatus Obscuribacterales bacterium. Taxonomy (GTDB): domain Bacteria; phylum Cyanobacteriota; class Vampirovibrionia; order Obscuribacterales; family Obscuribacteraceae; genus RI-106. The sequence goes on from JACKCM010000002.1 coordinate 731,216, forward strand.
GACCATGAAAGCTCCGGCTTTTATGCAGGCTTCTGTGGCTGCTATCTTCTCTTCATCGGTCAAAAGATCGCATTCGATAATCACCTTCACAGGCACTTCTCCATTGCCTGCAACTTTAACCACTTCTTTGATCTCTTCGGTTACATAGTCAATGTCTCCTGCCTTCAAAGCGCCTACATTGATGACCATGTCAATCTCGTGGGCTCCGTCCTTGATGGCACGACGGGTCTCTTCCACTTTTGTTTCCATCAAATTCTGCCCCAGGGGGAATCCGATTACGGTAGCCACTCTCACTTTCGATGTGCGCAGTTCTTTGACAGACTGGCCGACATAAAAAGGATTGACACAAACAGCGTAGAAAGAATTCTCTTTTGCTTCTTTGCAGAGATGCGAAATCTGATCAGGAGTCGCGTTGGGACTGAGAAGCGTATGATCGATATATTTTGCGAGGTCGTTTGACACGATGAATCTCCCAGGCGATTGACAGGGGCGTTTTCTTCAGGACGCGATGAGCGCGCCGCAGCCATTATATACGGTCTGAGCCCTGATCCCGGTCTTGTGATCGAAGTATAAGAGTTGAGCCGGCTTGTCAAGCCCTTTTAAGGCAAGATTGGCAACCTCAGTGCGAGCGAGAATAAGGGGTGCTGGCCGAGCCTGTGGCTTGCTCCCAGTAAGAGATGCTTTTGTGATATTCCTGGAGGCTTTTGATATCGAGCGAGCCGCCTTGCAATGAGCCGATGGCAGAAACTATCGCTCTTGCTCCTGCAAGCGTGGTAACCACCGGCGTTTTGTAATTGAGTGCGGCCCGTCGGATGGTCTGGTCGTCACTACGGGCGGTTCTACCAGACGGAATGTTGATGATCAGTTTGATCACGCCGTTCTTAATCTGGTCGATTAGATTGGGTCTTCCTTCTGAAACCTTGTTGGTCAGCTTGATAGGAATTCCTGCCGAAGAGATGGTGGCGGCTGTTCCTCTGGTGCCTATCAACGTAAATCCAAGCTGATAAAGATTCTGGGCTATCGGTACGATCTCATGCTTGCTCGAGTCGGTAACCGAGATAAACACCGAACCCGAGTCGGGCAGAGACTGTCCGGCTGCAATCTGGGCTTTGGCGTAGGCAAAATCGAAACGGCTGGCGATACCCATGACCTCACCGGTGGAGCGCATCTCAGGACCCAGTGATATAGAGGCTCCCGGAAAGCGATCGAAGGGGATGACCACAGACTTGACGGCCACATGGGGTGGAATATGTCTGGGAGAGAGTCCCAGTTCCGAGAGCGTTTTGCCGACCATAACCCCTGTGGCCATGCGGGCCCAGGGCACTCCGGTAGCTTTTGATACGAAGGGAATAGTGCGACTTGCCCGGGGATTGACCTCGAGAATATAAAGTTCGTTCTCTTTGACCGCAAACTGAATATTCATCAAGCCTTTGACTTTGAGCTCTTTTGCCAGTTTGAGAGTGGCGGAGCGAATCTCTTCGATGATGTTGAGCGGAATCGTCTGGGTAGGCAAAACACAGGTGCTGTCTCCAGAGTGAATACCTGCCTGCTCTACGTGTTCCATGATTCCGGCAATAATAGTCGCCCTGCCATCGGATATGGCATCAACATCTATCTCGACAGCATTCTCTAGAAACTGGTCGATGAGGATCTCTATCTTGCCTGAATGGAAGCCGGAGTCGAGCCAGTTTTCTAAATCGTCCTGGTTATAGATAATCTGCATGGCCTGACCGCCCAGCACGTAGCTTGGCCGGACAAGAACAGGATAACCGACATTGGTTGCTGCCTTGACCACCTCTTCGCGACTGGTGGCTAGCGCTCCGGAAGGCTGTTTCAGACCGAGCTTGTTGATCATTTTGCCGAAACGGGCCCGGTCTTCTGCCTTATCTATAGAATCGGTGGAAGTGCCCAGGATCTTGATGCCGTGCGCCTCGAGCCCTTTTGCGATTTTCAAAGGAGTCTGACCGCCGAGCTGGACAATAACTCCATCAGGCTTTTCCTGCCTGGCGATGTTGACCACGTCTTCCAGGGTGAGCGGCTCGAAATAGAGACGGTCGGAGACGTCATAATCGGTGGATACTGTCTCGGGATTAGAATTAACCATTATCGACTCATAGCCGAATTGTTTCAGGGCGAGACTGGCATGGACACAGCAATAATCAAATTCGATCCCCTGACCTATACGATTGGGACCGCCGCCCAGGATCATTACCCGCGGTTTCTCAATGGCAGGAATCTCGTTCTCTTCCTCGTAGGTCGAATACATATAAGGAGTGAAAGCCTGGAATTCTGCCGAGCAGGTATCGACTATCTTATAAGAAGGGGCCAGTTCGAACTCCAGCCTTCTTTTCTCAAGATCATCCAGGGAGACAGATAATGCATCGGCCAGCTGCTGATCGCTGAAACCGTTGCGCTTCATCTCGAGAAAAGTCTCTTTATCCAGTTTATCGAGGCTTTTCACATTCTTGCGAAAATCCCGGTCCATCTCATAAATTTCATAGAGTTCGTTCAGGAACCAGGGATCGATGGCGGTCAGGTCATGGACCTCTTCTACCGAGATGCCGTTGGTATATGCTCCGAATATGTCGGTGATGCGATGGGGGCTCGGTTTGGCCAGGCGACTGCGCCATTGCCAGAAATCAGCCTGTTCTCTCTTCTTGACCGACGAAAATCCGGAAAGTCCCAACTCCAGCCCTCTAAGAGCTTTCTGAACCGATTCTTTAAAGGTTCTGCCGATGGCCATCACCTCTCCCACCGAGCGCATCTGGGTGGTGAGGGTCGTATCTGCCCCTTTGAACTTCTCGAAATTGAAGCGGGGGATTTTGGTGACCACATAATCTAAAACCGGTTCAAAGGATGCCGGGGTATTGCGGGTGATGTCGTTGGAGATTTCATCGAGGGTGAGCCCCACCGCCAGCTTGGCGGCTATTTTGGCAATCGGATAGCCGGTAGCCTTACTGGCTAGTGCAGAAGAGCGAGAGACCCTGGGGTTCATCTCGATAACCACCACTTCTCCGGTATTCGGATTGATACCGAACTGGATGTTGGAGCCGCCGGTGTCCACACCCACGGCCCGAATAGTTTTGATGGCTGCGTCACGCAGCTCTTGATACTCTTTGTCGGTCAGAGTCTGCACCGGTGCCACCGTTATCGAGTCGCCGGTATGAACTCCCATGGGGTCGAAGTTCTCGATGGCGCAGACGATTACGACATTGTCCACGCAGTCACGCATCACTTCGAGCTCTATCTCTTTCCAGCCCAGAACGCTCTGTTCCAGCAGTACTTCTCTGACAGGGCTTGCATTGAGGGCGTTAAGAGCCAGTTCTCCCAGCTCTTCGATGTTGTAGGCCACACCCCCGCCGATTCCGCCCAGGGTGAAGGCAGGACGAGCGATTATTGGAAAACCTATCTCTCTGGCTATATCTTTGGCTTCTTGAATGTTGCGGGCAATCCCCGATTCTGGGACATTCAGCCCTATCTCAATCATCTTATCTTTGAAAAGATCCCGGTCTTCAGCCAGCTTTATGGCGTTGAGCTTGGCTCCGATAAGCTCGATGCCGTGTCTTTCTAGAAATCCGGATTCGGCTAATGCCACTGCCACATTCAGGGCTGTCTGTCCTCCCATGGTAGGAAGAACGGCATCGGGTTTCTCTTTGAGAATGATTTTCTCGGCGATTTCCGGGGTGACCGGCTCTACATAAGTACGATTGGCTACTTCCGGGTCGGTCATGATCGTCGCCGGGTTGGAGTTAATCAGGACGATTTCGTAGCCTTCGTCCATCAGGGCTTTGCAGGCCTGGGTTCCTGAATAGTCGAATTCGCAGGCCTGACCTATGGTGATAGGACCTGCGCCAAGAACAAGAATCTTCTTTAAATCTGTACGCTTGGGCATGGATGATAAAACCGGTTCGCTAGATAGGGGCTAGTTTACACGGATGAATACGGGCTTCGTCCATAGCCCGGAACAATATTCACGAATATTGTCCTCTTGTTAAATCTTGAAGCGAAAGAGCAGATTTTAGGATATTTGGTTTTAAAGAGACAGATAACTTGGTAAGTGATGTAAAGAAAGTTCCCACGGACTTTTTGAACGTCTTTTCAACGTCCCGATTCCCGAATCCCGACCGAATAACAGACTATGGCAACCAAATCGAATCTCAAAACTTTGGCCCCTTTTTCAATTAAGAGCCTGAAGGCTTTTGATTTTTCCGTTTTTATAGCGGTCTTTTCATTGCTTCTTTTTGCTCCTCAATCAGGATGGGCCGAAGTCGAACGACAGACCGACGCCCAGCTCGACGGGCTGCCGCATTCTCATCTGAATGTCTGGCTGGACCGAAGTGTCGAGCATAAGGGAGTGATTGTCGCCATGCATGGCTTGATAATGCACGGCGGTGTTTTCGACACCGTCGCTTCAAGTCTGGCGGAGAAAGGTTTCATCGTAATGGCTGCGGACATGCGTGGCTATGGCCGCTGGAAACCGGAACTGGTCGAGCGTGTGCTTGCCGCAAGAGATAATTCGTCTTCAGATTTGAGCGTCAAAGTAACTGAGGAAGGCGAAGATATAAAAGATCTGACCGAGGAACCCCTGGTGCTGGAGGAGAGTGACTCCTTTCTTAAAAGCCGCTCCCGGGTTCGTTATCAAGAAAGCTTCAAAGATTTATTGGCTCTTACCCGGGCTGTGGACCAGAACTATCCTCAATTGCCTGTTTTCTTGATGGGAGAGAGCATGGGGGCAGGCATGGCTATTCATGTAGCCGGTGAAGCTCCGGAATGTGTGGATGGCATGATCCTCTCCAGTCCGGCCATAAAGAAAAAGATTAACCTCGCTCCCCGTATTCTTCTTGATGCAGCAAGATTTTGTCGACATCCTCATAAACCGGTGGACTTGAAGCCTTATATCCTCAAGTTCTCCTCGGAAGATCCTCTGATCGCCCGTTCCTGTGCCGGGGATCCGCTTGTGCGCAAAAGTCTCAGGCCAGGAGACTTGTTACGCACATCCCAGGAGATTGGACGCAACATCACTTATGCCGACCTGGTTCCGCCCGAAGTTCCTGTTTTGATTATTCAAGGGGACCGAGATCGGATGGTTAAATCGAACGGGGTGGTGACGCTTTTGCAAAGGCTCAAATCAAAGGACCAGACAGTGAAATGGTTCCCGAACAAAGGCCATCTGTTGCTTGAAACGCCCTATGTCACCGACGAGACAATGGATGTAGTCACTGGCTGGCTCAATCAGCATGTCCAGGAGTTTGAGAAGGCGCCGGGATCGCTCAGCTCTCTAGCAGTTCAAAATCCTCGCTGAGGTAGACATCTTTCAGCTCAAGGTAGTTGCGCCAGTTCGCTTCGAACTTTTTTAGGTCTCTTTGATGGAGCTTTCGCACTACCCTTGCTGGAATACCCATGACCAGGCTATCCGGTGGAATCACCGTGCCCGGCGCTACCACCGCACCAGCTGCCACAAGGGAGCCTCGACCAATCCTGGCATCATCGAGAACCACCGCACCGATACCTATTAAGCAATCATCCTCCACTGTACAGCCATGAAGAGTGACGCCATGACCGACCGTGACCCGGTCGCCCACCACAACAGCAAACTCTCTGGTGACATGGAGTATGCATGTGTCCTGGATATTTGATTGCTGTCCGACCTCTATCGAGTTGATATCAGCTCGGATTACAGTCTTGAACCAGATGCTCGCCCCTTCTTTGATGATCGCATCACCGATGATTACGGCATCGGGGGCGATATAGGCGGAATCGGCTATCTGAGGTTGCAGGTTCTTGAATCTGTATTTCATCTGAGATCTTTCATCTGGTTCATCTGGGTTGCGGACAAACTATACAACAGTTAACAGAAGAGACTTTCCTTTGATCCGAAACCAGGGCTTGATCGCTGGCAGATTTTCTGTTGTTGAGAGCGCTCGATCCCGCCAATGACGGGAATTTCTGTCGTCAAGGTGTTAAAATAAGCAACCAGGATTTAGGAGATTTGTTATGCCTGTTTATGAACAACCGATGCGCAAACTTCTTGGAACTCTGTCTCCTACGATTACCTGGCTGAAAGAACAAGGTTCTGTCGACGTCTCCGCAGTGCCCGATGACCACATTGATGCCATCAAGCAGCTTGAGCGCATCGGCATAGTTCACAAACGCAATAACCGCTGCTACGAACTGCAAAAAATCAGGCTCAAAAAGCTGATGGGCAATCTCGGTATGGATTCGCTCAATAATGAAGGATCCTCTCCCAGTCCGTCTCTTTTTCCGGACGCGCCCACCACACCAGATCTGAATTAGTTTCAGCCGACTCTGTCAATTTTGACAGGCTGGAAAACCCGCCATCAAGGTGAGATTTGGACACTTTGGATAGATTGGATATGCGCTCTTTGCGCTCTCTTGAATGGGAGCGTATCAAAGCATTTACTGCAGCCGAGGCACTATCACCGGTGGCAAGAGAATGCTGCCTTGAATTGCCCCTCGAAACTGATCACGAGTTGGTTGAAAATCTGCTTTTGCAGACCGAAGAAGCACGCTTTCTGGTCGACAATGGTGCTGACCCCATAAACGACAGGATCCCTGACTTGCGTAGCATACTAGCTACGGTGTCAGCCGGAGCTCGCCTTACCGTCGAAGAGTTGAATCAGACTAAGGATGTGCTTGTGGTAAGCAGAAAAGTAAATGCTTCTCTGCGTCTACTCTCTAAAGAAGACTTTCCTAAAATCGCTGCTTTCGGAGATAGAATCACGGTTCTTGATGATCTCAGACGCGAACTGGAATCCAGTCTTGATGAGAAGGGCGGTATCAGGGACAGTGCCAGTTCGGAACTTGCTTCGATTAGAAAGAGCATCCGCAAACTGCATGCCGACATCAAAGATGAACTCGGCCGGCTTATTCACTCTTCTCAGGTTGCAAAAGCTCTTCAAGAGACGATTATCACCCAGAGAAATGGACGCTATGTTTTGCCTGTATCGGCCAATAAACGCAACTCTGTTAACGGCATCGTCCATGATACCTCTCAATCAGGCTTGACCGTATATATCGAGCCTATCTCTATTGTCGAGCCATCCAATAAGATTCGCATTCTGGAGGCTGACGAAGTAAGAGAAATAGAGAGGATTATCGATACTCTCTGTCTTTTGTGTCGAGAAAATGTCTCACTTATCTCTTCTAATTTCGAAGTCCTTACCGAACTTGATGTCATCCAGGCAAAGGCGAGAGTCGGCATCAAATACGGCGGCATCAAACCGGAGATAAGCAGAGATGATCGCATTGAGCTGATTGAATCGAAGCATCCCCTTCTTGTTCTGCAGGGTGGTGATGTGGTGCCCAATTCTCTGGTGCTCGGCGGTGATCAGACATCCAGAACCCTGGTCATAACCGGACCTAATACCGGCGGAAAGACCGTGCTCTTGAAGCAAATCGGCCTTATTGCTCTGATGCTTAAGGCCGGTATGCTGGTGCCCGGACTGGACGGAACCAGATTGCCGATATTCGAATGCATCTGGTCCGATATCGGTGACGAACAATCGCTCGAGCAGAGCCTTTCGACCTTTTCTTCGCATCTTCAGAACATAGTCACCTTAGTAGAATCAGCTAAATCCGGTGTGCTTATTCTCCTTGATGAAATCGGTGTCGGCACGGACCCCTCCGAAGGGGCTGCGATCGCCAGGGCTGTCCTGGAGCATCTCAATGCCTCCGGGGCTCTGACTGTGACGACTACGCACTATACCGATCTCAAGCTCCTGGCTTATTCGGAAGAGGGCTTTGTAAACGGCAGCCTCGAGTTCAATGAAGCCACTTTCGCCCCCACATACAGACTGAGGCTGGGGGTGCCGGGCAGCTCAAAAGGTATTGTTATTGCCCGTCGTCTTGGACTAAGCCCTGATGTGGTGGCAAGAGCGACGAATTTGATTGAACTCCAGGGCGAAGACCTTGCCCGGGTGATGACTGAACTCGAATCCAGGCTATCTGAAATTCTAGAAAAAGAAAAAGCTCTGGAAGAAGAGTTAGAGAGGCAACGGAGCCTGGCAGAAGGTCTGGAGGCGGCAAAGTCGGATTTCGACAGGAAGAAGAGTCGCCTGATAGAAGAATACAGGGACAAATTGACAGAAGGTCTGGAAGCTGCCGAAGAGAAAATCCGGGCTCTGACCAGGGAGTTGCAGAGTCAGCCGAGCTTGAAAAAGACCCAGGCTATGAAGGACAAACTGGTTGAACTGAAGCGTGATTTAGATTGGGTGGAAGAAGAAGCGGCTCCTAAGGGTAAAGCCGCCGCTGTTTTCGATCCCGCCGGTCTCAGCCGGGGCGATCGGGTGAGAGTGCTTTCTCTAAATCAACCTGGTTCAGTGGAAGAGGTGATTTCTACAAGCGGTGATCAATTTATCGTCAGTGTTCTGGTCGGCACCATGAAAGTGAAAGTACCGGCTCGCGATCTGGCACCGCTTTCTAATAATGCCGCATCATCCGGTGGCAGAGGGCATCTGAAAAAACGGACGCAGAGAAGAAAGAGCGCTGCAGCCTCGGCTCCTGTGGTGCCTGCTCGGGAGTTGGAGGAATTTATTCGCACATCCAACAACACTCTTGATCTGAGAGGTAAGCGGGTGGAAGAGGCACTTACCCTGGTCGAAGAGTTTCTCGATGGGGCTCTGATAAGCGGGATGAGCCCTCTTATGATCATTCACGGGCATGGCACCGGAGCGATAAAGAAAGCTGTGCGGGAATACATGAAGACTTCCCGCTATGTCAGATCTTATCGGCCGGGAGAGATGCACGAAGGGGGAGACGGGGTCACGGTTGTGGATGTCAAGTGATTAATTCTGCAATCACAGACTCTATCTCTCATTCAGGATTTCAGTCTTCGAATCTGTCCAGAAATCGCCGGAACCGTATAAATATCCAGCATGATGTCCTAATTGCCCCTGGCGATGATCCGCTAAAAGATTAAATATGATGGGATTCCCGGCTTTCTACGTGGTTTTCCCACTTACATATAAGGGAATGATCTTTAAGCTAGTCATATGGACTGACAGGCAGCAACACTTCGAGAAGAGGTCCTCTCCCAAATGGCTCTGGAAACCGCCGATGCCGGTGCATCTGACAGCAAAGAACCCAAATCCTTCGCCGATCGCATGAAATCCCTGTCCGAAGGGGATAAAGGTGCGGCAGATCGAAGTGAACCAAAAGACAAAATCGCCGGCGACACCGATGGTGCCAAGGCCAGTGAGGCTCTGCTTCGCGACTCGGAGCCCAAGCCCGAAGCCAAACAGGCAGATGTAGCTGATGCTGCCGGCGAAAATGCCGGCGACTTGAATTTTAAGGTGGCACCGCCTCCGGCAGGAGCCAAGGATGGTCTCACCGTGGCCGATGCCGAGAGCGCACCGGCAAAAGACAAAGATAAAGGCGAAGAGGCTTCCGATGCCGGCGCCAATCCGGTTCTCAAAGGAGAAGTGACCAAGACCGAAGGCGCGCAGGACGGTGGCGACCAGGGCAAAGATAAAGTCGTTACCCCAGGTGATGGCTCCGACAAAGCTCCCGAAGTTAAAGAAGCAGCCGAGGTCAAAGACAAGACCACTCTTACCGAAGTCATAGAAGACGCCATGAATGTCCAGGAGAAGGTCAAGAAACTTGGCTTTCACATGGACAAATTCGGTGAGCGCCTCAGAGAAGTCAATGTAGGCGATCCCAACCCCGAAGAGCGCGGTCGGCGCATGAACGAAGCGCTCAAGCAGTTCGAAGAAGCGGCGGTGATCGTCAAACCCGAAGATGTTCTCAAATACCGAAATGATAGACGAATAGTCAAAGAAGCTATCGAACAGGAAGAGAAGAAAGCAGAGAGCGAGCGGGATCTCGAAAAACTCAAGGCTCTCAAAATTGTCGAGCGTAATCTGTATGTTCTTGAAAGAGCTCCGGGCTTGACCCACGGCAACGCTGCCCTGGCTCTTTATGGCGCCGGAGAGGTCCAGCCCATCGAAACACCGCCTTTCAACGGTCGCTCGAGAGCTCAGGCTATGCTCGAGTTTGCCTATATAAATGATCCGGTTCTCCGCTACGGCAAAGATTCCAACTTCTTCAATCGGGCTCGGGAGATTGAGCGTCGTCATGACGTTCCCATTCAAGAACAGGGTCTCGAGATCAGTTTGAGGCTTCAAGAGATCGAGCTGAGAGGGCTGGGCTCCAAGATAAATATGGTTCCGGCCGCACCTGAGTTGCTCGGAGGCAGGCCCCCGATAGAGACTAAAGCCGATGACAACGCCGGTGATGGCAACGACAAATTAGTCGACCCTGCCGCCAGCGCTGAAGGAGCTAAAGATGGAGCCGTTACCGGTGATCCTCAAAAAGACGTGCCGGTCGTTGGTAATGACGGTCAGGACGGTGACAAACCGGTCATAGATCCTACAAAAGTAAAACCGATAACAGCAGATATGTCCGGGGAAGGTGACAGGCAAGGCGATGATCGCAGACCTGCTCTGCCTGCTGCGTTACAGCCGGGAGCCACGGTAGAGCGCAATCAGGACGAAAAGAAAGTCGAAGTGGCCGATGCTGCCCTTTCGCGAATCTCCGGTGCCGATCCCAAACTGGAAGTACCCGAGCTGAGCGATTCTCCGATGAGAAAGTCCGCTCTTCTCAAGCCTGAATACCGAGAGCTATCGCCCAAAGAGAGAGCCGAAGTAGCGCTCAGAATATATGAAATGTACAAAGAGCGTGGCGCAACTCCGCGTCAGGCTCTTACCGCCGACGTCATAGCCGAATTCGAAAAATCCATTCAGGATGCCGATGCCGGAGTGACCCCAAAAGCAAAAGAGCTCGAGGCTCAGGTTAAACAAGCAACGGAAAATATCGCCACTTTTGGCGGTACCGCCCTCAAAGATATAGTCTGGAATCCCCAGGCTGAGGACGATGCCGGCAAGAAAGCGCTGCCGGAAGCGCTGAAAGGCCGAGAAGATATCTCCTGGCAGGATGCAAGATCTCAGCTGAACGAAAAATTCGACGGTTTCCTCGGCAATAAAGACCTGCCTCTTTCTGATGATCAGAAACGAGCCACTGTCCAGTACTTGATGAACCTCAACCAGGCTGTCACTCCCGGCGAATATAACGACGTTGTCGGCCAGATGAAGCAGGATGATTCTATCAAGGATCTTATTGCAAATCCTGGCTTCATCGCCCTCATGGAAGAGCATAAAACCCTGGCTCAGCCGCTTATAAGCCTGACCGGTCAGCGAGCCGCCGTGGTCGAGGAATATCGCAACGAAGTCAATCAGCGGGCCGTGACCCGCATGCTCTATGCCAATGTCCTCAAGGAAGTGGCTGACGACGAAAGCGGTGCTGCCGACCGGACACAACTGGTTGAGTCTGCCAAAAAATATTTCACCGAAGGCTTCGCCAACAATGTCGACTCTGAAAAATCCAATAATTTCATCGCCTGGGCATCTGATTTCTCTGGTGGTCAGAAGAGTAATGTCCAGGTCAAGCCGGCTGAGTTATTTCAAGCAGCCCTCGATAAGCAAAAGCAGTTCGCGGCTGGTGAAGCCAATATGGCAATGCCGATGTCGGTTCTGGCCGATGCTTCGACCAGGCTTTTCGAGCTCGAGACCTATAATCTGGCCAAAGATAGTTCTAACATAACCCAGGAAGAGAAGCGCCAGGCCTTCGAAAACCTGAAGCCTCTATTCGATCGGATGGTGACCGATGCCGATGCCTCGCCTAAGTCCACCGAGATGGACAAGTTCGAGACACGCTACCGCTATGGAGAAGTGTTGCTGGGCGGAGTCGGCGATGAAGCCGGTAAAGCTGAGGGCGGTCGTCTCTTCAAAGAAGCCTTCACCCATGCCACCGATGGTGAAAAAGGTCAGGCCGCGCTAGAGTTAGCCATCAGAGCCGGTGTATCTCCTGCCGAGATGCTCAAGCTCTCCATCGATGGAAACTCAAATCTCAAAGAAGGAGAATCTTTCCGAGGAGTTCCTTTGCCGGTGGCAGCCAGAAACGCCAAGCTGCTTTATGATATGCAAGTTAAGCAACTTGCTGCGGACAAAGATAATCCGACCGATGCCGAACGTGCCAGGGCACTGGAGATGATGCGTCCCGATCTGGAGCGCATGGTAACCGTTGCCGATACCATGGTTACTCCCCAGGATGATGAGAAAGCCTCTACCCGAATCGCTCTCGGCAGTATTCTTCTCGAGAATAAAGACGAGAAAGCCAAGGTTGTGCTCAGTGAAGCTTACTCTCTTGGTGCCTCCTCTGGTCTTCTGCAGGTTGCCGGTGATCTGGCAGTCGCAGCCGGCGCGAAGCCTTCGGATCTTATCGGTGGTTTGCTCGAACAGTCTTCTAAAGAGCCGATTCCTCCAGCTCAGCTAGATTTTGAAATGAAGCGGATGATGGAGAAACACCTCCAAGAATCCAAGGGTATGGTGGACGGCAAGCCTGCTACCGAGCCTGAATTGCAAGCGGCGGCCTTGAAAGAGTTCGAGCCGCATATGGCGAAACTTGCCACCATTCTTGATGCCAATGTGGCCAGTGCCAACGAGAATCTGACCTCCTGGAACACGAAAGTCGAATCGCACTTCCCTGAAGATGCCACAGCCAGGCAGGCGGCTCTTGATGTGCATACCAAACTCTTCAGAGGAGAGAATCGAGAGGCCAATATCCAGGCCGCAGCGGTATTGCTGGCCGGAGGCGATCGAACCGGGGTCAATCCTGATTTCTTGAAAGATTTCGACGAATGGCAGAAGCATGTCGCTCCTGAAGGCAAGAAAGATGCGGCCCTCGAACTGCTTCAACTCGAAGCAAGCAAGCCCATTGAAGAAGCTAAAGTAGAGCAAGCCGTTGCTCTTAAATACAATTACTCTAACTACAGAGCCGGTTTGCACGCCATTGCCGGTGATAGTGAAAAAGCCAAAGAAATCTTCGCCGCCGGAGAAAAAGAGGTGCCGGAGCAGTTCCGTCAGAAATTGGTGGATGACAGTCCGGAAGTCGCCAGAATGCGCGAGTTGATAACCGGTGAGATCGCTCCGCCGAACCTCAAAGACATGACTCCTGAACAGTTGACAGAGCATATCAACCAGCTTTCGCTTAAGCCGATTCTGAGAATCAAACTGAAAGGTCATGATCAAACCTTCGAAGTGGATAGTCTCGAAGATCTATATAAAAATAAAATTGACGGCAAATTTATAACCCAGGCTGATATCGAGCATGTCCAGGAAGGTTGGGGACCTTTCGACGCAGAGAAAGCCAAGAAGAATATTGCCGAGTATAAACTCGCCTATGAAGAGCTTATTCGCAGAGCAGACAATCCGGTCACCCAGACCGGAGAAGCCATCACCATGGAAGATACCAGGAAAGAGATCGATCTTCTCAATCGTGGTCTTGCCGAAGGCAAAGATGTAATCACCGAAGGCGAGCCGGCACTCAGCAACGAAAGACGTCTCGAGTATCATCTTCTGGTCACCAAAGGTCTTAAAATGCTGACCGACCCGGTGTCGATTCGGATGGAGTACGCCATGCGTATGGAAGCCCTCGGTCAGAGAGCTTCGGCCGGCATGGCTTATATGGAAGCTCAAAATCTTCTCAACGATTATCCTACTCAACTAATTGAAAAAGAAAGAGAGAGTCTGCGTTCCGAGAAGGTCCGCTTCGCGGGCAGTCCCGGTGTCGGTCTCAATTTGAACGGCTCTCATGTGGAAGCCGATATGATTCTTGCCCGCCTTACCCAGATGGTGGAAGGCAATCAGAATTATGGCGATGCCGTATTAGACCGCGATCTCGGTCTCAATGGCGAGTCGGTCTTTATCGATCCAAGAAAAATCGGGGCTCCGGATCTCAGCTCCATATATGGTATGGACGATATGAAGTCGGCGCTGGCCAAGCGTGCCGCTTTCTTCTTCCTCGCTCCTAAATTCGAACAGGCAGAAGAGCTGGGCAAACCGATGTTTGTCTACACTTCAAAAGACTATCCTCAGGATGGCAGCAAACCTCAGGTTATGGAGAAGGGCGCCCTCGTCCAGTATGTTGCCCAGAAAGAAGGAATCAGCACCGCCGACGCCGCCAATCTTATTCGCCCGCACGGCAACTGGACTTTTGGAAACTCCGACGCCTTCAAGCCGGATCAGGCGATGGACTCTCTTGCCCAGGCTATTAAAGATCAAGAAGGTGTAAGTATCGAAGAGGCAAGGACTCGCGTTCAGGCCCATGCCGCCGATGCCGTCAAATTCCTGGTCGGCGCCGAGAAAATGAACACCGATGCGATTCGACAGTCGGTCAAAGATCCCGAGTTCGCCATGATTTATCAGAATGCGCTCAATAATCTTGAGCCTTCTCTGGCTAATACCATCCGCCAGGAAGCCGGCGGCAATTTCTGGGCTGACGCTGCCACCACCACAGCCTTCATGGCCTCTATGGCAGGTTTGAGCATGTTGATATCGAGAGGTAAAGTCAACCCCGCAGTAGGCCGGCTGACTACCGGACAAGTTCTTCGTCGTTCTGCCGGTATCTTCCTCGCTTCCACCGCCGTCGCCGCCGGCACCAGAGTCGGTGTCAGATACCTTCAGACCGGTGAGGTCGAAGCGCCTTCGGACACATTCTGGCACACCATGGGCTCTGTCGGTGTAGGTCTGATCGGTCATAAGTTAATCAGCTCCAAGGTGCCGAATGAAGCGATGAGATTGATTCCTTCGAGTTACAGCAGAAGAATCGCTTATCATTCTATAAAAGCCGCTCCTGAAATTGCTCAGCCCATGGTGAGAAGCACTTTCCGCTTCCTCTCCAATGTCGGCAAGCCTATGACAGTATATGAGTCGAGCAAATGGCTGGAGAACAATCTCGGTCCCCAGGGACAACAGGGCACCGTCGGTCATCTTTTCTCATTAATGGACGAAGCCGGTCAGGGTGCTAGAACCGCCCAGTTTATCCGTGGGGTCGGTCTGGTCGATGATACCGGCAAAGCCGTATTGAGAGAAGCCAATTTGAGCACATTTGGTAGCTCTAAATTCTTACAGGAAGCTGCCGCCTCCGGTAATACCATTAACACTCTGGGTGATCTTCGCACTTTCCTCAGCGGAAAAGGCCTGAAAGCCGAATTGAGCGCCCTCGACGATGCCATGAAGGCCGCCAAGCTCTCTGCCGATGACCTGGCCAAGCCGATATCCAGCAACCTTGGACAGAATATCCTCAAAGAGACTAACCTGTATGGTGCCAATCTACGTGGTGTTGCCAGAGAAATTCATACCAATCTGGTCAAAGGGCAGACCACCGATATGGCCAGGCTCGTGGATGAGATGTCTCCGATTCTGGAAGCCGACAAAGCGGCGCTCCATGTTGACAAAGCTGCCGACATCTTCAATGATGCCTTGAAAGTCTCGAAGAGTACCAGAACCCCTGCCACCATGGGTGACCTCAAGAGTTATTTGGAGACCCTTGGTCCCCAGGGAAGAGCGGCTGCTTCTCGCATTCCTGAACTGGTTGATGATCTGGCCAGACCGATAGTCAGTGCAGAAGGCAAAGCGGTCATTCGTGAACTGGGTCTCTACGGACAGAATATGGGCAGAATAGCCCAGGAAGCTCAGGGAGCGGTTCTGGACCGGACAGCGCAAACTCTGGCTCGTGGAGCCGGTGGTTCCGCTGAGGAAGTAAGCATCCAGCAACTCCAGAAATCTCTGGCTGATAGAGGCTTGTATGGCCCTGCCATGGAACTTGAGTCTGCTGCTAAGAGACTTAAAGTCGACACAGCGGCCAAGCTCTCCAGCACTGAAGCCCAGGCGGTTCTTCAAAGAGCAGGTCTGAATCGCACTCCTAATATGCTGACCAGTGTAGATGATGCGGTCTCCGAATTCACTAAGACGCTTGGAGACGGCGCTACTCTCGGCGATTTGAAAGCGGCTCTGGCGGCTAAGAATCATAAGCTCGCCACCGAGCTGAGCAAGAAAATCCCGGCAGCCCAGGAAGGTCTAAAATTGACCGATGATGCTGCAAAACAGTTCTTGCGCGAGAACCAGATCAATTTCTATCCGGGTATTTTAGGTCGTGAAGAACTGCAGTTCACCGCAGCCGAACTTTCGGATAATTTCGTCAAAGTATTCGGTGATGATGCTGCCAGCTTTACTCTCAAGGACTTCAAAGAGTATTACGGCAGAAACTTCGCCGATAAATTTGACGATGCTTTCCCGAATCTAAAGGACGTTCCGGAAGGAACTCTACTGGCAGATGTTCTCAAGCAGCATGTTAGAGCCTTTGATGGCAGCGGTCTTTATAATGTCCTCGGCAAGATGGACGAAGAAGCCGTTAAAGCTATTCGAGGTGCCGAGACTGCAGGTGTGGTCAAGCGTACCGGCACTCTTATCAATAACGGCGGCAGAACAGCCTGGTCTTCTCTCAAGGACGCTTACACCGCAGTCCGCACCGACCCAGGAGCCGCTATGGCGTCTGCCCAGGAAAAGGTGGCCTCGGTCGCCCGGGCTGCCACCACCGGTGAGACCTACTCCAGTGCGATGCGCAGCTTCATGGAAAAGATGCCCACGGTGCAAGGTGCCATCGATAGTGCCAAGTCAGGCGGCTACAACCTGGCGGTAGGTGGCAAAGATAGAGTCGTGGGCAGTTATAAATGGGCTTCCGACACCGTCGGCTTCCATACTATGGACGCCGGAACCGACCTTCTGACTATGGCTAGAAGCGGTAATGCCAATGCTCTTCATACTTATCTTGCTATGAAAGGCTGGTATAACATGACCGCTGGAGCCCATGAACTGAGAATGCAGGTCAATAAGGAAACCGGTGAAAACTATACCGCGATAGAATCCCTGACCACCGCCCTGACACCGGATCTGGTCGGTGAGAATATGAGTCAGACAGCCTGGAAGTCTTTGATGACAGCAGGAGAACTGGCTTTCATGGTCCAGTTATTGAGAACAGGCAATCTCGGCAAGCCGGTGCTCGGTCCCAATGGTCTGCCTGCTCCATCGGGCTATAATCCTCTCAATTATCTCAATGCCACCAGAAGAATGGCTGGTGTCGGTTTCGATACATCGCTCACCAGAGGCTGGTCCTTGATGAAAGAAGCCGGAATGGAAAGCTCTTTGAGCGGCACCGTCTTCCGTTCTGTCGGAACCGGCGGCGCCATGCTGGGAGGCAATCAGTTCTTCGATGGAGCCGTTTCCGTACCCTACAACTGGATTCAGCATCATGAGCCCTTCAAGACCGACATGCAAATAGGCCCGTGGTCTAGAGAAAAGTACAATATGATGAGAACTGACATCTCTAACGACGATTTCAAGGCTCCCCAGGGCTGGTCCGGACTTTATCGCTCTACCAGTCCTGTTGTGGACAAGGCTCCGATTGAAGATAAATCGGCAGAAGAGCCCGTTGTTGCAGGCGCTAAACCAGACGTTGTCAGAGCTGATGCCGTTCCTGCTGTCGAGCCTGAGAAAAAGCCTGAAGAAGAGGTAAGACCGCAAGTTATACCGGCCGACGATAAGAAAGGTTCCGACGAAGGAGGGGCTATCTTCAGACCGGAAAGCTCATTCTAGAGAGATTTCGGACAAATTCTGTCCAAAAGAGGGAACATTGTGTATATAACTGGACAATATCGATGTTTTTTTCCCGAGGTTGGCAGAAGAGATGGCTAAAGAAGGTGTCCAAGAGAAGGCGAATAGCAGTCCTGATAAGGGCGATAGCGGCGAACCCGCCAAATTCGATCTGTCGGACCGCGGTTCAGCCTCTCAGCCGGATCTGAGCAAAGAGGTATTCACTCCCCCTGCCGGTAAGGGGTCTCAGGATTTTGCATTCTCTGAGACCAAAGCCCAGCCTGAGAACAACACCGCCGATCGCCACCTGAAAGAGGTGGATATTGTTGATGCTAACGGCGGCGACCAAGATGAAGACAAGCTCGATATAGCTACTATTCTCAAGACAGATTTTCTCGGTGGTGACTCGAAACGCTATGAATGGCTTCCTAAGAACGCCACAGAGAAACAGATAGAAGAGGGCATACAGCAGCGTATTGCCTCCAACGACCCGGCCTGGCAGACTCGTTCGGAGAAAGCCAAAGAGCTCGATCTCGACAAACTGAAGAATGGAGACATCGTCACCTTCGAGAAGGACGGTCAGGTACAGCTTGCGGTTGTCCGTATAGTGGATGGCAAGGTCGGCTTCCACGCCCATACTAATAAATCCGGCTCCGGTGAGCCTATAACGCGTTTTACAGACATAAATAAAGCTTTCTCAGGCCTCGATGACAACGCCACCATCAAAATTTATGGCGAATCGGCGGCTGCCGGCGCCCAGGACAGAGCCGCGGTTGCGGACAAACCCCAGGAGACCGCCCGGGTCGATGTGGTTGCCGCCAGAGCCCCGGAAGATCTCAAATCTCTTATAGCCGAGCGTAACGAACTTTTGACCTCGGGCAAGAAACCCGATGAGCAGATAGAGGTTAAAAGAGGAGAGCAGGTGGTCTCTATGCCTGTTTCCGAGCGGCTCAAAGAGATAGAAACCCGTATGCTCGGCAATGACAAGGTCGGGGATGGCTCACCAAGGCTCGAGATAGTCGATCCTATTGAAGCCATGATCAAAGATGGCTCCGATAAGTTGCGAGTCAGCGACCTGGTTATCAAAACCTCAGTGGATGAACTGAATAAACTGCATGAAGACGGTAAAAAAACGACCGACAAGGTGACCGTCACCAGAATAGTTGACGGCAAGCCGGTGGAGCAGGAAGTAACTGTAGAAGAGAGAGTCAAAGAACTCAAAACCACAATTCGCGACGAACTGACTCGTTCTTTCGAAACCGCAGACAAAGTCAGTCCAGGACCGATTGACCGGCAGGCCACCCGGGAACTGGATATCAAAATGGCCGAAGCGGTGGCTGAGCGGACTAAATTAGCTCGCAAATTGAATATTTTCGATCAGAGCCAACTTACCGTCGAAAATATCGACAAGATGAACCCTGCCAATGATCAAGAAAGACAGGATCTGGCAGCTTTGAAAGATGCGATTGTCAAAACCGATCAAATCCAGGATGTACGCCACGGTCTTGCTTATACAAGATTGCGCTCGGCCGAGATGAAAGCTCTTGGTTATGCCAATCCCGATGTGCCTCTGGGTATGACCGGCACCCCTGCCGATGTCATCTCTGCCAACACCGACCTCTCGCATGCCCGTCAGGCTGACCAGGGTCTGCGCGCATCCCAGGCTGGTTACGATGTCGAGATTATAGTCGGCAACAAGATTCTTCCTATGCTCGCCAATGCTGAGACCACCGTCAAATTTGTAAAAGCGGAGGAAGAAGCAAACAGTACCGGCATGTCTATCGAGAAGACCATTGAACACGCTATGGAACAAGAAGACAAAGCCAAGCAGATTGAAGCTCTTCTTACCCTGGGCGATAAAGGCGCTTCTGAGAGTGATAAGCGGCTTGCCATCGAGATTCTGGTAGAGTCGAATAAAGCCAATGCCGCCGGTCAGCAACTGGATATTAAAACCGAAGGAGATGCACTCAGATTAGCGGCAGAGAAAGCCAAAGAGCTGGATATCGGCTTCCTCAATTCCGAAGCCATGAAAGACTACTATCGTATGCGCGATATCCAGGGCAATGTGGTCAATCCTGATGATCCAAATCGCCGTGTGCCGACTTTCTCAGAACAGTTCCGGGCTATAGCAGATGTCGGCGCCAAAGCTAAGCTCGATTATGCGCTTTATATGCGTGACAACGGTCAGAACAACTATACTGCCCTGGCTGAGATGGGTGATCGATATAAAGGCAAAGATCTGACCCAGGCGCTCGAGGCTTCTAAAGGCACTAAAGATCACGATGTTCTGGAAAGAATCGCCAAAGAATATGTCGGTGATGACGCCACTAAATATCAGGGTGTTAAGGTAGACACACTTTTAGATCAGGCCCGCAATACCGTGGATGATGCCAGCCTCCTCTTCATGGAAGTAAAAGCGGAAGCACCGCATATGATATTCCAGAGAAATGGCGACCAGCTCGACTATATCAATGAAGATCTGCGTAAGTTCGATTATCAAGCGAGTATCGGCGTCTCTTCAGTTGACCCGGCTGAATGGGTAAAAGCAAAACAGCGTTATGACCGTGTTGTAACCGGTGAATCCGATGTGGATGAGAACGGCAAGAAAATCGATCCACAGGAAGAGATTCGCAAAATGTACCAGGTGACCAGGCTGGTAGAACTTGATGTGGAGCGGCAGAACAAGAAGCTTCAAACTAGAGTCGACGAACTAAAGAAAGAAGAACAGGGGCTTGATCAAAAACAGTTCGCCACTGAAGAGGCCCGTACACTGGAAAGACAGCGTATAGACAGAGAGATCAAATACCTGGAATCCACCATTCTAGAAAGAGAGTCTTCGGTCAAGCACCAGAAGAACCTGACTCGTTTTCTCGACGCCAGCAATTCTTTCGGCCAGGAGAATTTCGATCATGCCAAGAAGATGCTTGATCTGATTAAGGCAGAAGATCCTGAACTGTACAATAACAAAGACCTCAACATGGAAGATCTCCACGGACGTTCGTCGAGCTGGTGGCGCCGCAACTGGCGCACTGTTGCCGCCGTAGTCACCGTGGCCGCTGCGGTCGCCATCGGAGTATCCACCCTCGGTGCAGGCACCGGTCTGTCTGCCGGTATGCTCCTGGGCGCCAAGGCTCTTCTGGCTGGCGGTATCGGGGCGGCAACCTATATGGGTATGGAGAAATACGCCACCGGCGATCTCGATGCCAATTTTATCGACCGATTCAATTCTGGTAAGACCAGCTGGAGAACCGGGGCCGAGGGCTTTGCCATGGGCTTCAGTACCACAGGCACTATTGGCGCCACCAGAATGCTCTTTGCCGCCAACAGTATGCGAGCCGCGGCCATTGCTAGCGGTGATATCGTAGCCCCGACCGGATTCCGTGCCACATCGCTCTATTATGCCAGCCAGGCTGGTAAATTTACAGCGGCCTCGGTGGCTCCTCTGGCTCCTTATGCCGGTATCGGCGCCTATGATGTGTCCCAGGGCAATCAAACCTGGGGTGGTCTGGGTCAGGAGTTGGCAATGCGTGGTCTGCTCAATTCCGTCTATGTAGGCACCATGGGTCTTGCACCGTCATCCGGTATTCTCGGAAACGCCATGGCACCCAACGCATTCCGCATCGGTCAGGGCGGCTCGCTGGCGGTGAATACACTCAAAGGAATAGCCGGTAGAGAATATGCCGCAGCCTTTGGGGATGGTATTAAATATGGTGTAGACTGGATGCAGGGCGATAAGCACGCTCCGAGCTTTGATTTCTGGCAAAACAATGAGGGGGCTTATCGTGATGGCGATCTTGGCAATCTCGGCTACGGAGCTTTTCGCAGTCTTGGCGCCCGCAGCTACAGCCACTTTAACGGTTCTGGACTAGACGTCCATGATACAAGAGACTATTCTCGATTCTTGAATAACCTCTCCGACAGTGGCGCCATATTTGGTTTAAGAAATGCCACCACCGACAATATGCTTTTCCGGGGTCAGAATCTGCCGTTTCAATTGAGACCGGTGCAACCCACGGTGCGCAAGCTCTATATACCTGAATTCAGCGATCAGCCGATGCTTCAGGTCCAGGTCAACGGACGCTCTATGATCATTCCCGCCGATCCGAGCTCTTATGATTCTACGAGACCGAGACCGAGCCTCCTGCAAAACCGGGTGGATGAACTGGTTCCTAAGACCACCTTTGATCCGCTCAATTTGAGAGGGCGATAATAGAAAAGCTAATTCCTCAAATGTCCAGAAACCGTTCAATCTGGATAGAGACCGGTAACAAGTTTTGTTCACCGGTCTCTATTTTTTTGAAGCCTTAACTAAGTTTCCCCGAAGGCTCTGACCGGAATGAGTTTCGGGAGTTTCTTTATGTCTTTTGAAAGCAAGTCTGAAAACAAGGTCGAAGTAGCTGAGAACTCTCAGGCACAGCGTGCCGGAGAAAAGTTTCTGTTTGAGGTAGCCGAAAGCAGAAGCAGACCCGAGGCGAACCCATTGAAGAGCATGACCGACAGTGAGCTCGGAGAGCAGATCAACAAGCTCTCGCGTACACCGATGGTCAATGTATGGCTGAAAGCGCTGGGACCGGACCAGGGCTTTTCGGTAGAGTCACTCGATCTTCTCTATCAACATCGCCTCGATGGAAACAGGCTTCTGCCGCCCGGCAGCAAAGGCGGCCGGCCGATCACCGAACAAGACCTTCTGGCGACAAAAGCTACCTATGGGCTTTTCGATCGGAATAAGGCTGAGACGAATCTTGAACAGTATAAGAAGGCTTATGAGGAGCTGATACGTAGAGTCGATGATCCTGCCAGTGTAAAGGCTGGAGACAGTCTACCTCCGGATCAGCTTCTCACCGTCCTTACTAAAGTGCAGAAGAGTATTCGCGAAGGCAAAGACTACTTCAAAGAGCCGGTTAACGGTGAATATGAAACTCTTAGTCCTGATAATCGTTTGCGTTATCATCGCTTTATGGCTAACGGTCTGAGCCAGTACAGCGAGAGAATATCGGTTCGCATGGACTATGCCATGAGAATGGAGTCTCTCGGTCAAAGAGGAGACGCAGGTCTGGCTTACAGTCAGGCTCTCGAGCTTCTGAATAGCTGGCCTTATCAACTTGTTAATAGCGAACGCGAGCTTTTGGAAAGAGATAGACCTATATACGCCCAGATGCAGAATCTCGGCATGAAAGTGGATGGGGTCTCATCAGAGCAAATGTTGTTCGATATAACCTCCACTCTAAATGGTGATCAGAATCAGGGTTCTGTGATACTGGATCAAGGCAGAGGACTGAACGGCAAGTCCAGTTTTGTCGACCCCCTCGAAAAAGGCAAAGGCAGCATGCTGGCGCTCTATGGTCTCGACGACCTGCCTTCGGCTCTGGCCAAGCGGGCTGCCTGGTTCTATCTGGCGCCCGAGTTCGAACTTAAAATGAGCGCGGGTAAGCCGATCTATCAGTATGTCTCAGAAAAATCCGGCACGCCCAGGACAGTGGAAGGCACTGACAAAGCCGGATTGCTGAAAGATTATGGTGCCGAGCTCACTGAAAAGTTCAAAAAGCAAGGTGTCAATGTCGAAGATGAAGCGGTGAAAGCAGAGATAGAGAAGCTTGCCCGGCAGAATCTGCAGCCTAAAGGAGAATGGACTTTCGGCAACAGCGATGCTTTCAAGCCCGGAATGGCGATGGACCCTATGGTGCACGCTCTGCGAGATCACGACAATCTCAGCATCGCCGACGCTCGCAAAAAGGTTAACGAACTCACCGCTGAAGCGGTTCGATATGCCGCCGGGGCCAAAGATGTTTCTAAGTCGCCTGATTTTAAAAGGCTGGTCACAGATCCGGAGTTCTCGGCAATTTTAAACGGCGCTCTCAGCAATCTTGAGCCTTCTCTGGCAAATACAATGAAGAAGGAGGCGGTCGAAAACGGCTGGAGTTATCTCTCTGACGGAGCAGCAGCCCTGACCGGTGTAGCCGCACTTGCTATTTTGACCAGAGGTCGGGTCTTGCGTCCGGTGGCCGGTCAGAGTTTGCTTGCAACTACTGCAAGAGCGACAACCCTTACGGCAGGCAGCTTCGGGGCAGCTTATGCCGGCCGCTCAGCCACTATGTACGCTTTTACCGGAGAGGTCGAACCCTGGCGGGATTCAGCCGTGCATGCCGGCGGCTCACTTCTGGCTGGTCTCATCGGCACCCGAGCTATGGCTCAACCGGCTGTGAAGAACTCTCTGAGAATCTTTCCTGAGAACAGTATTTCGCTCAATCCCTTCAAATCTTACGGCTTTCAGGTCAGTCCCACCGAATTTCCTGCTTGGCTAAACCGAGAGGTCGGAACCATCGGTAATTTGAAGGAAGTCTTCGAGAGTTCACCTTCTCTGGCAGGCAAATTTAGCAAGTACTTCCCTGAAGACGCTGCCGCCCTGGCTCAGCCTATCGATAGCACTCTGGGTCGAGAAATAGTTCAAAAGGCCGGTCTGAGCAACTACCAGAGCGGTATAGCCCTGGAGTTGAATCGTTTTGATGCTCAAGTGGCAGCTGCCGGTAAAGAGCCGGTCGGCTGGAGCAGAAGAGTGGTCGATGGGGCGAAAAACCTGGGACCTGCAGTGGTAAAAGGCGCTCGTAACACCGGAGACTATCTATTTAACTCAGTGAAACTGCACAAGCCCGGCGTCGAATCCACAAGATCCCAGGTGGTGGGAATGCACAACGGTCAGGCTCTCTATGGCACTCTGGGGATGGGGTTTGCCTATCAGTCTACAGCCGGCGCCTATGACTTGACCCAGAGGATAGACAAGTCTACCGGAGAGTACTACAGCTATACGGGAGCCCTGGCTGATTCGTTATTACCCGGAACGGGTCCGGATTCCAACGGACTGACCGGAGATTTGTTAATCGGGGCGCTCAGTATTGCCGGTACTACAATGGCTATAAGAACCGGCAGGCTGCCGCGAGATATTCTGATCGCTCCTAAAAATCCCGGCTCGGTCTTGAGTTATGGCAATGCATTCAGGAAAACTATCGGCGGTCTCAGTGACAATATCGTCACTCGCTCGGTGGGCCGGCTAAAAGCTGCCGCTGCCAGTGATACGGCAGCAGGAGCAGCCTCGCGCAGCTTGACTTCTGCCGGGCTATATATAGCAGGACCCGCAGCAATCACCTCGGGCCTGGCTGCGACCACTAACGGGATTGACCGCCATGAGTTCAAAACCTATATGCAGTCAGGCAAATCGAGTTTCGAGAAGTTAAGAACAGCCTATGAACCGATTTCAAATGATCCTAAAACGGGCAAATAGATTGTAGAAAAGTTGTTCTGCCGTTCTATACTGGTTATATGTCCAAGATTTCTGTAGTTATTCCTGCTTACAACGAAGAGGCGCGGCTGCCTGCCACTCTTGCTTCGGTCTTTGATTATCTTGAAAAGAAGGGATCTGATTTTGAGATTCTAGTGGTGGATGACGGCAGTGTGGATGGAACCGCCGACTTTGTAAGGCGTTTTTCAAGCGAGAATCAAAGCGAAAGAGGCGCGGTCGAGGTCTTGACCTATGGTCAGAACCAGGGCAAGGGTTATGCGGTGCGAACCGGGATGCTTGCCGCCACCGGAGACTATATTGTTTACAACGACGCCGACGGCAGCTCTCCCATTGAAGAGATCGAAAAACTTATCGCGAGCATGGACGCAGGCAGTGACATAGCTTTTGGATCCCGAGCCAAGCCGGACGAGAGCCGCTTTGTCGATGCCCTGGCCTATCGCAAATATATGGGCAATACCTTCAACCTTATTGTCCAGGCCCTGATTCTGCCCGGTATTCATGATACGCAGTGCGGCTTCAAGATGTTCTCCCGGGAAGCTGCCAGGGATGTATTCTCTGTTGCCCAGGAGAACGGCTTTGCTTTTGATGTGGAGATACTCTATATAGCCAGGCTGCGCCATTATCGTATGGAAGAGGTGCCTATAAACTGGGCTAATGTAGATGGCTCCAAAGTGAATGTTTTAGTAGATTCTCCCAAGATGCTTCTGCAAGTATTGAAGATGAGCCTGGGAGCTTTTACCGGCAAATACAAGAAAGTCGAAGCCAAGGTCTTCGAGAAAAGAATGCCCTAACCGGCGCTTTTGGTCTTGAGTTCGGCCAGGCAGGTGATGATCTCGTCATGGATATGACCGTTAGTGGCCAATATATGACCGGAGTTTATATCCAGCTCTCCGCCTTCGAGGTTGCTTACCCTGCCACCTGATTCGGTGACAATGAGGCTGCCGGCACCGATGTCCCAGGGGGCTAGTTTCATCTCCCAGAAGCCTTCTGTGCGTCCGGAAGCGACAAAACAGAGGTCCAGGGCGGCGCTGCCGTCTCTTCTTACTCCATGAGATTTACTGGTCAGGGTCTTGAATTCGAGCATATTGTCGTAGCCTGTGTTTCTAGTGTCCGGTGGGAAACCGGTAGAAAGCAAGCTTTCGGCCAGGGTCCCGGCACCGGAGACTTTGAGCGCGTTGCCGTTTAAAAAGGCTCCCTCACCTTTGATAGCCCAGAACATCTCATCGGCTACTGCGTTATACACCACCCCCAGTACCATCTCGCCTTCTTGCTCCAGACCTATGGATACTGCAAAGAACGGGTAGGCATGCGAATAATTGGTGGTGCCGTCCAGGGGATCTATCAACCAGCGACGATTTACCGCTCCGTCCTTTTCGCCGCTCTCTTCGGCCAGGATTTGATCTTCCGGAAAGTTCGATTTGATCAGGTCTAGAATCGCTTTCTCGCATTCTCTGTCCACATTGGTGACCAGGTTGAAGGCGCTTTTATAGTCCACGTATTCGATATTGCCCAGGTTCTTTCTCTGGATTACACCGGCGGCTCTGGCTGCCTCGAAAGCTATTTCTTTTTCTTTGTTCAATTTTCTGTCTCCGTGACCTTTCCAGGTCTCTTGCCCGGCAATCAAACCATGATAGTGCCTGACCGCAAATATAGTGCTTGATATTCGTTTACTCTTAAAGGTTCTACATTGACGCTCTATCTCTATAGTCTTATGCTTAGTAGCCTGTGAATTTTGGATACTTATCTGGACCAGTGATTGATGGCATCGAGTACTTTGACGAGAGCGAATGAAAAGAGAAAAGCCTTACCGGCTCAGTCTCTTATCATTATTCCGTGAATTTACCGAGCTGGCCAGTGGAGACATGCCAGCGCCCCGGCGTTGGTTTTTTGTTTTTAGAGACAGAGCAATGGAGAGTGATTAGCCAATGAGCGGCAAGACATACGCTGTAAACCTTCCCAAGACCGACTTTCCGATGAAAGCCAATAGCGCAGTCAGAGAAGTCGAATTTCAGTCTTTTTGGAACGAGATCAAGGTTTACGAGAAGAGTCTGGAGAGACGTAAAGACGCTCCCAAGTTCGTCCTCCATGACGGACCTCCCTATCTCAGCTCCAGCAAGATTCACATCGGCACAGCTCTTAATAAGATTCTCAAGGATATCGTCACCAAGTACAAATCTCAAAAAGGCTTTTATTCGCCTTATGTACCAGGCTATGACAGCCACGGTCTGCCCATCGAAAACGCAGTTCTCAAGAAGGTAAAAGGGGGGCGCGCCGCCCTCACCCCGGTCCAACTGCGTGAACAGTGTCGGGATTTTGCACTCTCGAATCTCAAAGGGCAAGAAGAGAACTTCCGTCGGCTCGGCGTCTGGGGAGACTGGGCCAGTCCTTATATAACCCTTGATCCGAAGCTCGAAGCTACTCAGCTGCGGGTCTTCGGCAAGATGGCCGAGAAAGGCTATTTATACAAAGGCTTAAAATCGGTGCAATGGTGCCCGAACTGTGAAACGGCTCTGGCCGAAGCTGAGGTAGAATACGCCGATCACCGCTCCCACTCTATCTATGTCAAGTTCGCTGTTGATGATGAATTCAAAGGCAAACTCCCCGCCTTTGTTCCCGCAGAGAAAAAGACCAGTTTCGTAATCTGGACAACCACTCCCTGGACCCTTCCCGGCAACCTCGGTGTGGCGCTTCATCCCGAGTTCACCTATGAGTTTCTAGATACCCGTGACCACGGTGTGCTCGTGGTGGTGGATGAACTGAAAAGCGCATTTCTAGAAGCTACCGGTCTGGCTGAGGAAAATCCCGCTGTTCTGGGCACCGCCAAAGGTGCTGAGCTCGAGTTAATTGAATGTCGACACCCTTTCATGGACCGGAGAAGTCGGGTCATCGTAGGCGACCATGTCACCACCGAAGTCGGCACCGGCTGTGTCCATACCGCTCCTGGTCATGGTCCTGAGGATTTCGAGATCGGCAAACAGTATGATCTTGGAGTGCTTTCGCCTGTTGATGGTCGCGGCATATTCACTGAGGAAGCAGGAAAGTATTGTGGTGAGCGTTTCGATAAGTCGAACGAGCCCATAGTAGAGCACCTGCGAGAAATCGGCGCTTTGATGGCCAATAAGACTTATTCGCACAGTTATCCGCACTGCTGGCGGTGCAAAAAGCCGCTAATATTTAGAGCGACCGAACAATGGTTCGCTTCTGTAGACGGTTTCAGAAAAGATGCCCTCAAAGCTATAGATTCGGTCAAATGGATTCCGGCAAGTGGTCGCAACCGCATCTACACCATGGTCGAGAATCGGGCCGACTGGTGTATCAGCCGTCAGCGGGCCTGGGGTGTTCCGATACCGGTTTTCTATTGCGGTAAGTGCCACCACCATAAACTGGATACTGAGAGTGTCGAGAAAGTCGCCTGTGTATTTGAACAAGAAGGCTCCGACGCCTGGTGGAAGAAAAGCGCCGCTGAATTAATCGGTGCTGATGCCACCTGTGAAAAGTGCGGCAACAAGGGGGATTTCGAAAAAGAGACCGATATCATGGATGTCTGGTTCGACTCAGGAGTCACCCATGCCTCGGTGGTGGATGCCCGACCAGAGTTGAAAGGCAGTCCCTGTGAACTTTATCTTGAAGGCTCCGATCAGCATCGCGGATGGTTCCAGTCTTCTCTTCTGACCAGCGTCGCCGTCAAAGGCGAGGCTCCCTACAGAACCGTTCTCACCCATGGCTTCGTGGTAGATGAGAAAGGCAAGAAAATGTCCAAATCAGTGGGCAATGTGGTGGAACCTGAGCAGGTCATCAAGCAATATGGTGCCGATGTGCTGAGGCTCTGGGTCGCTTCGGTCAACTATACCGACGATATTCCCATAGGCAAGAATATGCTTCAGCAGCTCGCCGATATCTATAGAAAACTGCGCAATACCGCTCGTTATCTGCTCGGCAATCTCTATGACTTCGATCCTGCCGTCAACAGCGTCCCTCTGGAAGAGCTCGGCGATCTGGATCGTTTCATCCTGCACCGTCTGCAAATTGTGGTGGATAAGATAGGCGAAGATTTCGATAGCTTCGAGTTCTTCAAGTATTATCAGCTTTTGCAAAAATTCTGTGTGGTCGATCTTTCCTCGTTCTATTTCGATATAGTCAAAGATAGGCTTTACACCTGTGCCCCCGATGCCCAGAGTCGTCGTGCTGTGCAGACCGTGTTGCACGAGTTGCTCCTGGTACTGGTAAGGCTTCTGGTTCCGGTGACGCCGCATATGGCCGAAGACATCTGGAAACATATTCCTGAAGCGATCAGATCTCATAACAAGCTGGAGGAGAGTGTTCTGCTCACCGATTTCCCTGAGCCGAAAAAAGAGCTACTGGATGAAACCGTGGCCGCTTACTTTCCTGATCTTATCGAAGTGCGCTACACAGTGAACAAAGCCCTGGAAGAGGCCAGATCGTCTCGTTCTATCGGCAGCTCACTGGAAGCACAGGTGGTGCTCGATATCGAGGACAAAGAGTTGTATTCCAAGGTGACCTCTCTGGGTGAGAGCTTACCCGGGTTCTTCATCACTTCTCAGGCGCTGGTACTGAACAACGGTAACGGCAGCTTACCTTCCGATGGTGTCATATCCGAAGCGGCCGAAGACGGCGTCAAGGTAGTGGTGCTCAAAGCCGACGGCGAAAAGTGTGTCCGTTGCTGGAAGTTCTCCACCGAGATAGGCTCCGACTCCGGTTATACAGACCTGTGTAAACCCTGCACCGAAGCGGTCAAAGAGACTAAAAGCTAAAGCTGTCAGAGTCCGGTCTGGATTTTTGTGACATGGCTCTGGATAAGCTTGGTCAAATATTCTTTGTCGCCGCCTTTATTCACCTTCTGAATGGCGAGCAAAATTTCTTGTGAAGCCTTGGCATCGAGCTGGTGGTCTTTTACCTTGCCATCCGGTCCGGGTATGCCCTGAAAGATAACCATGCCGTTTTTGTCGATGGCCATATTGATGTGCTGGGCTTCGGCAAGTCTTTTATCGTCTACCCCTCCATCATCGGAGAGCAGCATATCGGCACTCGGTCCTGTGCTTTTGGTATCATTCGCCTGGGGCTCCGCTTGTTTTGCACATCCGGCGATAAGAAGCAGGGCAGCCAGGGCGATGAAAGATTTAGCCTTATTAGCCATTATTTGAATTCTCGCGAAATATGGAAGTCTGAGCGCTCCAGTTTAACAAAAACTAGCAAAAACCAGCATAAATTAGGATTATTAATAAACAAATGGGACCGGCAGAGATTTTAGAGCAGTATGAAGCAGGGTTGAATCAGCACCGATTCGAGGCGGTAGAATCGCTTATCTCCGATAGAGCGGTGTTCTGGTTTACCGATGGTGTCTTCTCTGGCAAGGCCGCGATCAGAGCCGCTTTCGAGAGCACCTGGCAGTCTCTCAACAACGATACATACTGGCTTACCGATTTAGAATGGCTTGTCTCCGGAGAAACTGTAGCAGTTTGTCTATACAACTTTCACTGGAAGACCGAGATCGACGGTAAAACCAGGCAGGGTGAGGGCAAAGGCACCACCGTACTCTCTTTAGAGAGCACGGGCTGGAAAGTGCTCCATGAACATCTGAGCGCGCTGAGCAATCAATGATAAGGCGCCCAGTTGCCATAGCGGTCTCGGTTCGGATGTGAGATGCGCTTCTGACGATCTATTTCACCCATAATCGCTTCTTTGGCGTCACTGCGACTGCTTGGACCCTGGGTATGATCGCCATAGCGCATGAAATCATTCATCTCGACCGAATCGTCGTCACGTACTTTTGACCGGGTGCGACGTTTTATAGAATAGAGACTTTTAAGAGCCCGGGAGGCGTTGTCTTTGAGCTTCCTGTCCTTGGCGTTCTGGCTGACATAGTTGTACTCTACTGCGGCTCGGTAGGTCTGATTCATGCCCTGGTAGGCTAAACCTGTGTAATAGTGTGTCATCGGAGAAGGGGACATACTGCGCACACACTGGAGTATATCTTTGTATTTGCCCTGGTCGTATAGCTTCTGCAGATCGCCCACGGTGGGCTTGCCTTCTTTTTCCGGGCTCTTACTGTCGATCTTGTTCTCCGGGGGCTGTTCTTGTTTCTCTTCCTGAGCCAGAGCCGGACTCGACAGGCCTGCTATAACCAGACAAACTGGTAAAAGAGTGAATAGAACCGGTTTATAGTTTTTAGTGTTCATCAGACTGAATTTTCCATTCTTGCAAGAGACAACCTGTCTCTCCGGCTCAGCGCCGTCAACCGACGCGTCTGCCTCCTCCTCCTCCTCCTCCTGAGGAGGCGGCTGCAGTTCCATTGTACCTTGCATAGACATTGCCGTTACCGGAATAGGTGCGGGCTCTGCTATAACTTCTTACCGATTTCAAAGCCCGGGATGCATTCTGGCGGAGCTGGGCATTCTTGCTGTAGGAGACCACCCAGTTGTACTCGGCGGAAGCCCTGGAAGTTTGGTTCAGTCCTTGATAAGAAAGACCCGAATAATAATGAGTCAGATCTGACTGGGGCATCTTGCCTATCAGTTTCAGGGCATCTTTGTATTGACCTGAGCTGTAGAGATTGTGCACCGCTTTCATAGATGGACCGCTTTTGCCGGAGGCTGAATCCTTTGCCGAAGCGGTAAGCGTTAAGGCGGTGGAGGCGAGAATGAGAGCGGTAGCTAGAAGTAGATACGATAGGTATTTTTGCATAATTCGATAGAGTATTATCCAGGGCACTTTCCAATTATTTTGTACCCGGAAAGTTTGACCCGATATTCTTCTATAACGGCAATTAAAGCCTTTTTTCAGGATTCGAGCTCATGAAGGAGCCCTTGTATGTCTTTGAGGGGCATGAGGTCACCCTGCCGAGCCGCCACAGCGCTGCCGTCAGCAAGAACTGCAAGTGCTTTTTCTTTGTCGCCGGCGCCTATATAGGCTCGACCGAGGTCTAGATAAGCTCTTGTGTGATTCGGCTTTATCTCAAGGGCCTTTTTCAGGTAACTCTCGGCTTCGGAATACCGCTCTAACTCGACCAGGCAACTGCCTTTGCCATAGTTGGCGAGGAAATCTTCGGTGTCTATTCCAAGAACTTCTTCGAACATAGAAAGCCGCTCGATAGTCTCTTTACGTTTCTCTTCTTTCTCTTTCGCCAGGGCCTCTTTTTCTCGAGCCGCTTTGTTAAATGCCAGCATCGAAAGGGTGGTGGAGATGGCTTTTTCTTCTTCAGCTTTTTCTTTCCAGCCTTTTTCCATGTAGAAGACCGAGAGATTGGTGTGGGCCATAATAGAATCCGGATTAATCGCAGCCAGGTGTTTGATCACATCTATGGCTTCGTCCAGTCGGCCTGATCTTGAAAGCAGTACACCCAGGGATTCATAAGCATCTTCGAAATCAGGGGATAGAGCTATCGCTTCTTTTAAAAGCTTCATCGGTTTCGTGTCTTCATTACTTTCGATGTCCTCTTCTTTTGCGAAAAGCGAAAGAGCTTCTTCATAAAGATCTCTGGACCTTGACCTTGCCGGTGGTGCTTTGTAAAAAGGCAACAGCACCACTTCGCCTTTGATTTTCTGACCACCAAACTCGAAATCATAGCTTTTGCCCGGTTCGCGAAAGTCTCTTTTTAAAAGAGCGATGGCGATATCGGCGTTGAGAAAAGAAGAGTGGGTGAAGGATTTTATCCAGCCAGCCAGCTCTCCTTCGACTTTGAGCTCAGTATTGAGAGCGGGGGGGACCTTCAGAGTGGCGCCAGAATCAAATACGATACCGCCCAGAGCTTTGGTCGGCGCACCGTGGGAGCGAACCCTGGCAAGCACCTCTTGACCCTGGAAGCAGCCCTTTTCGTAACTGACACAGGATTGATCCAGGTTGGTTTCAGGAAGCAGGCTATCGGTATCATAATCGGTGCCGAATGCAAGGATGCCTGCTTCTATGCGAGCGCTATCAAGCATCTCTTCGGGAGGATCGAGAATTAGTCCTCGGGCTTCTGCTGCCTTTCTAATCGGCTCTAAGAGAGAAGGTTTGCTGCCACTATGAATCGGCTCAATCAAAAATCCTTCATCGCCCATAATGCTATATCTGAAGAGTTCAAGCGCTTCTCCGTCCAGGTCGATTCTGAAAACATCCTGATCGAAGGAGGATGCCTGACTGATCTCTTCGATCAGATCTCCCAGGACAAGCCGGGAGTGCGGTCCTTCTATGAGCACTGGATCGAAGGGTTCGACCTGATTGAATTCGACTCGGTCGGCAAAACAGAAACTATCGAGATGCTTGAGTATTCCGGATGCAAGTGCGCTCGCGGCGATTATCCGGAAGCTTTCAGATTCTTCGTCTTTGATGCGATAGAGAGTGAAAACCGCCACCGTCTTTGCTTTGCGATCTAATAAGGCGTTTTGTTGACAGAAACCGGCTTTGAGTGCGACCACGTTATTGGTGGTCTGGGACTGTAGAAATCTTTCTGCGTCCTGACCTTTTATCTCGATTAGAGCGAGGGCTGGTGAATCAAGCAGTATTCCCCGTTCTCTCAGTAGTGCCGTATCGGTTTTGGTGATCATAGTTGTCTTGTAGTTCCTGTACTTTCAAAATAACGGAAGAACCCGGTCATTGACCTTGCGGCAATCGACCAGGTTCTTTGAATTTGAACAATCGGACTTCTAATTACTCTTAGACAGAGAAAGAGTTGCCGCATCCGCAGGAGCTTTTGGCCTGGGGATTTTTGATTACAAAGCCTTTTCCTTCCAGACCGCTATGGTAGTCAAGGACAGTGCCTTTCAAATAGATAGCGCTCTTGGGGTCGATAAAAACTTTGATTCCGTGGGTTTCAATCACATGGTCTTTCTCTTGTTGATTGTCGAAAGAGAGACCATAGGACATGCCGGAGCAACCGCCGCCGCGAATCTCCAGACGAAGTCCTTGCTTGCCTTCTTCTTCTGCAAGCAGCGTCTTGACCTGCTCGGCAGCTGACTCGGTAATGGTTACCACTGTGCTATCGCTTTGGGTAGTTGTATCTGCCATAGTATCAAAACCTCTGTATGCTTCTCTGGGTTGTTGTGGGATATTGAAGGCCAGAGCCTCCACTGATAATTTAGCATATGACATGTGGCGAGACGCTTATATTAACCGATACTTCACCGCATCTTAAGAATTACAATCCCGTCTAGAATTCCTTCGTCGGCGCCTTTTTTGATCTTGAGCTCCCCTTTCATCGAATAGACACCGCGGCTGGGAAAGGCCGGAGCCCAGCTTGTCAGGATAGTGCCCTCTTTTAACGGGCTAAGTAGGACCTTTTCGGTTCTTGGTTCGATGCCGCTTCGGGCAGCAGAATCTTTTATCGAGACTTCATAAACTCCGTCAGGAAGCCTCTTGCAACTGACCACGGTAACCCAGTGACCGGCAAAGCGGCGGTATTCGCTCTTGCCCGGGACATAGCGATACCATCCCACTTTCAGCCAGACTGCTGTTTTTGTGTTCAGTGCTTCGATAATCGTCTCAGGAGAGACGTTCTTTTGACCGGTAAAATACTCCGGATAGCAACTCTCCCAGCCGGAATAGGTCAGAGAGTCTATTTCATAGCCCCTGGACTGAACATAACGTTCCACGCCTTTGAGAAACCCGTTCACAGTGGTCCCCATGGAGCGCGTAGTGTTCATGTATAGAGCCAGCCGGGCGACCATCCTGCCCTGGGACCTGGCGGTCAGTTTGCCGTCGCCTCCACCCTGAAAGAGCTTTGGATAGCCCTCTTTCGATAGCCAGATCAGGGCGTTGGAGACCGCCACCGGACCGCAATAGGGCGCACCACCGTAGGGAAGACCTGCCGCCGGGTCGTTCTGGGCAAGGTCCGGGGTCGAGTCTATGCGGCTGTCGGCCAGGACCGGCAGCCCTGAAAGTAAGGCACAGAGAAGAGCTAGAATGCAGTGCTTAGGGTTATTCATCATTGAAACTGAACTACCGATGCGGTCAGCTTTGATGCTGCCCTTTTCAGCTTCTCCTCATAGTTGCCGCAGGAGAGTTCATCTAGGTCTATCCATCGATGGTCGTGTAATTCTTCTTTGTTGATGCTTTCGTTGATATCCCGGCCGCTGGCTCCTTCTGAAATCACCAGATAGAGAAAGTCGTGATGATAATGGGAGGGTTCATTCTTTTTAGAATTAGCCGGAATGAAATGAGTATCGATATCGAGAGGATGCTGATTGTCTCGATGAAAAGGACTCAACTGAAATGACCCGATACCGGTCTCTTCTCGAAATTCTCTGAGGGCTGCATCGAGGGGCAATTCCCCCGGTTCGAGATGTCCACCGGGCTGAATCCAGAGGTCGAGAGATTTATGATGGACCAGTAGCACCTTCTTACTGGCTGGATCAAGACAGAGGGCACTGCCGGTGAGGTGACCCCGGAAGTTCTTTCTCGAATCTATTCCCTCATCTTCTTCTAACTGGCTGATTAAGTCTGCAAGCCGGGGTCTTTCTTCGGGGAAGCGCTCCAGATAAAGAGTCAGATTTTTCAAAACGGCGGTGGTCATGGTCTCTCTTTGTTCTCCTTTGTCTCTTTCTTCTTCTTTTTCTGATTCTCCTTCTGATTCTCTTCATCGGCTTTTTTCAGTGCTTTTGTGACCAGGTGAATAAGCTTTCCGGAATCCAGGCTGCCGTAGCCTCCGTCTATATAGCTTCCTTCGGATGATACCACCGAGAATGAAGGGGTGCAGATTATGAGAGGATAGGCATAGCAATAGGCTCGAATGAATGCGTATTCGGTTTTGTTTACTATTTTATCCACCGATATTTTGAGCGGGAAAAAATCCTTCTCTATGAGATTAACCATCTCCGGATTAGTCAGTGTGATGCGGTTGACAAAGTCGCATTGAGGGCTCGCTTTGTCATCTATCATGATGAAAAGCGGCTTTTCATCATATTCTTTGATCACCGCTTTTAGATCTATAGACTTGATTCTTAGAAAGCGATCTGATTTATAAGAGTCCTTTTCTTTTATGTTTTTATTCTTGTCTTTGTCTTTCTCTTTGTCTTTGTCTTTGTTTCGATCTTCGTAATAGGTAATATGCTCATTCAGTTCTTTCTCGTCCATATCGGGCAGCCGATGCCACTTTACGGCTGCTCCCGGTGCTATCGTGCGGTTTTTCTCGAGCTGCTCCACTATCAATCTTGTAGTTAACAGGATCACTGCCAGGGTGAGAAGTATGTTCAGATTGCTGATGGTAGATCCTTTTTTAGTCAGAATCATAATGAAACTCCCTGACATTGAGGACAACGGTGGCGAGAAATAGACAGAGGGCGATATTCGAAGTTATCTGTAATAGTGGAGCCAGACAGATAGGCTCTGCCCTCAGCAGGTCATAGGTGTTTATATTCGGCGCCATGAAGAGAGAGAACTCATTGAAGAAGCCTACATAATTTTGTAGTCTCTCCTGAGAAGTGGCGCCGAGAAGCAAGGGGAGCAGCTTGCTGTTAACGAAATCCGATACTCCGAAAATATCCCAGATCATCACCCTCAATTTATCGACAGCCTCGAAACTGACAACCGAGATAGATGCGGAGAAAAGATGGTTGGCAGCGGCGATTTGCATAGCGAGGACACCGGTGAGTACCGCCATCTCGCTGGGCAGCATATAAACCATAGTCATGACGGCGCTGACTCCCATGCCGATCATCAGTCTATCTATGAAGCTGCATAGTATCATTAACGGTGTCATCTCGAGAGTGCCGAAATGTCCGATCAGAACGCTGAACAACTGTTGAAGCATTGATGCACCGCATAGCACGGTGGACATGGCCAGCCACTTGGCGGTTATATATTGCCAGCGTGGTATCGGTCGAGTGACCAGTAGGGGCATACAGTCCATGCGCCGGCTCATGTTGAGAGTTAGCGGAAATGGGCATGAAAGGGTCGTCACCATCATCCCCATGAGAAGGATGAGCAGGTAGGGATCATGGGCAGCGTTGTTTTGTAATTCACTGCTGCCCGGTGAGATCTGAGACAGTGGAATGCCGAACACAAGCAGGATGATGAAAGTCATCGTAAATTTGTGTTTGAGAATTTTTGCCAGCGTATTTAAATAGATAGTGGTGTTCATGTTTACTCTTGCCCACCATTATCATCTTCACTGTCGAACATTCCCTCCAGAGATGTGGATTCCGGACTGGCCGAAACCAGAGTCAGATTCGCTTCCACAAGAGCCTTTATTACCGTGGCGGCGTTATCGGTATTCGATACTTTTATCCTTGCTGTGTTCAGATTTACTTCGAGCAAGTTAGAACCTGTATCGAGGCATACGCTCTCGAGTTTTGTTTTTGGTTCGGTATCTGCTGTAGGTTCTGCGACTTGAGGCAGCCATTTGATTTTAAGGACATAGGGGAGATCTGGGACATTATCGAGAGAGCGTGTCTCTTTGATTCTGCCGTTGTTTATAAAAGCGACCCGGTCACAGACCCGTTCCATTTCGTCGAGATGGTGCGAATTGAGCACCACCGTGACATTCTCTTGCTTGAGCTGTAGCAGAATCTCTCTTAGAAGGGTCACTCCAGGAGGGTCCATGCCGGAGCCCGGTTCATCGAGAAAGAGAATTTTAGGTTTGCCCACCAGGGACTGGGCCAGTCCGATACGCTGGAGCATACCCCGGCTGAATTTCTTGATCGGTCTGTCCCAGGCGTCTTGAACCAGACCGACACGGCGCAGAGTTGCCACCACATCCTCTTTGCGGGTAGAAGGATCTTGCTTCGCCAGGGCATGGTGATATTCAAGATACTGGCGGGCAGAGAACCAGGCTTCAAATATCGGTCTTTCCGGCAAGAAGCCGATAACCTCTCGAACAGCCAGATCGGTTGGTGGCAAATTGCCTATGGTGATTTTGCCCGCATCAGGATGAATAAGACCG
This sequence comes from Candidatus Obscuribacterales bacterium, assembly GCA_020634035.1. GTDB lineage: Bacteria > Cyanobacteriota > Vampirovibrionia > Obscuribacterales > Obscuribacteraceae > RI-106. The sequence continues at coordinate 768,888 of JACKCM010000002.1, forward strand.
AGGAGGCAACCGATTATGGTGGTCTTGCCGGCGCCGTTGGGACCGAGCAATCCGAAACATTCTCCTTCGGATACTTGAAAACTGACACCGGAAAGTGCCAGCGCTTCTCTTCCTTCGTAGGCTTTAATCAGATTCTCGACTACGATCAGCATTTCAATTTCAGAGTGATTCGGAGCTTTATGCCTGGCAGGTCTTTCGATTGCAGGTCATTCATTATTGCATAAAGCCAGGGCTCAGAAGGCGTCGAAGATAACCTGTCCCAGGTTGGCCAGCTCTTTGAAAGCTTCTCTGGCCACATCGATATCGAGCTTATTGAAAGAATCTGTCTGACTGAGATAGACACCGTACTTTGCCCTGACCACAAGCTCAGAGAAACCGGTTATTTTGTTCAGGTTGTCAATCGATTCGACGACTCCCGGATAACGGATGAATCGCTCCGCCAGCTGGGCATCGTTATAAGTGCTGATGTACTTATTCTCGAACTGTTTGTTGCCCACAGGCTCTCCGCGCGATTCGAAAAGGAAGAGTCGGGTGATAGCACCTATAAAGCCTCTGGCTATGCGGGGCCGAAAGGAGATCTGAAATGGTTCAATCACCCCTTCTTTTTTACGGTCGTATTCTGTGCCGGTCTCTATGTAATAGTTCACTCCGAAAGGAAAATGAGGACGAAAAGCCTCCATAGTAGCCGGAAATCCAAGCAATGAGCCCTTGATGCATACTGCTACCCGGGCAGAATCGTCCACGACCTTACCGTCCAGCGCCTGGGCAATGCTTCTTGATTTGCTGTCTTCCTGCATCAGTTCTATAAAGCTACTCTTTCGGCTTGGACTGCAGATCGGAGAGCTCTTTAGGTGGCTGAATGAACATATTCATGTCTTTGCTCTTGTCCTCATTCTCTTTTTTGAGTTTGAAGAAAGAGCGAATCAGAGCTGTCTTGCCCTTTCCATCACCCTTTTCCTGGCTGCCGGACTTTTCTACATTGCCGCTGTCAGAGATGGCTCTTTTTCGATCGTCTTCACCGGCTGGCTGATCTTCTTCTTTTTTGAAATCTTTGTTTATGGAAGCAATCTGTTTTCTTGCTTCTCTGACAAAGTCCCCGGCGGGCTCCAGCGAGATAGCCTTATTAAGCATAACCAGAGCCTGAGCAGGGTGCTCATTTTTGTTTAGAAGCACTCCCATTCGATAATAGGAATCAGCCATTCTAGGATTGACCGAGAGAGCCTTGCTGTAGACTTCGAGCGCTTTTAGATATTTGTCGTCTTTTTCGTAGACATAGCCCATGTTGTAGTAAGCCGATTCGAATTTGGGATTGAGCTCCACCACTCGCTTCCACTTCTCTAAAGCCTCTTCCGGTTTTTTCATGGCAAAGAGCACCGAGCCAAGTCCATTGAGGCTCGTGGTTCGATCTGGCTTGATCTCCAGCGCTTTTTCGAAGGATTCCATCGCTTTGGTCCAGTTTTTCTGGGCGGTGTAGAGCAGACCCAGGTTGCTGTAAGCCTGTTCCAGCTTTGGATTAGCCTGAATCGCTTCTTTGTATTCAGCGATAGCGCGGTTGAACTGTCCCTGTTTATGCAGCTCCACGCCTTTGTTATAGTGCTCTATCGCTTCGCGACGAGCACTTTTCTTGGGCTTCTGTTCAGGAGCAGATTCGGATTTGACCTCAACGGCTTTTTCCTTTTCAGGCTCTTTTTCAGATTCGGTTTCAGTGTCGCTCTCAGTTTCGGAGGCGGAAACCGCTTCAGTTTCGGCTTCACTGTCGCCGCCGGTCTCCTGAGCATAAGCTCCTGCCAGGGGAAGGCAAGCCAGACCTGCAATATAGAGAATTAACGGAAGATATTTGAGCTGCTTCATCATATAACTAGAATTGACCGGATTCAGGAGCCTATTATAAGCATCCTCTCTTCCGCACACGCTAAATCTATTTCAGAACTTCATCATCTGCTTTATCCAGGCTGTGTACAAGCCCTAGAAGCCCCAGTTCGTAACTCTTTGATCTGAAACCAACCACGACACCACGAGCTATGTCGGAAAGATAGGTCTTTCTCCGGAATTCCTCCCTGGAGTGGACATTGGTGAGGTGCACCTCGACAAATGGCAGGGCGGTGGCGAGCAAGGCGTCTCTGATGGCGATAGAAGTATGACCATAGGCGGCTGGATTAATGACCAGTCCTTTTATACCCGAGCTGAGGCAGTCATGGATGCGTTCTATAATCGCACTTTCGCTGTTAGATTGGAAAACTGAAAGCTCAACACCCAGCTTGAGAGCCAGTTCGCTCAGGGTGTTGTTTATCTCTTCGAGGGTCTCGCTTCCATACATGCTCGTTTCCCTGGTTCCAAGGAGGTTGAGATTCGGTCCGTGGATAACGAGTATCTTCAAATCTGGTTTTCTGCCTCTTCCAGCTCGAGGGCTTCCAGGGCACATTGAGCTTCAAGAAGGAAGGGATCGTTTCTGGCCAGTAATCTTTCTGCTTTGACCAGACCGACGAATTGAGCCAGGATATCTCTGAGAGGCACCTGTTGGCCATTGTCGTCCACAGTGTAGGCGATAAGAAACATGGTGGCGGCGAGCAGCATCCGGGCTTCTACCGGTCTGAGCTCTTCACTCTCTAGAATGCGCTCCATCAGTTTTGAATCGGCTTTATTTTCGAAGGTCAGCTCTTTACAGAATTGCAGCACCGGCTCGAACACCGAGCGGCTGCGCTCTTCGGGCAGGGAGGCTGCTGCTCTGATGAGATTGAGTTTATTGCCGGCGTCGCCTAGGGATTCAGCGCTATCTACCAGGTTGCGGACCTGGTTGGCTTTGGTGTTGAACTGACGGCGCAGTTCTGTCGGAGCCACCGAGGATACGGGCTCCTTCGCCGCGTCCAGCCTCTTGTCGTAAAAGTCTTGAACCTGTTGCCTTTTCAATTCCACACCGAAAGGCATCAGCTCCATAAAGATGGACTCCAATCCCTCAAGCTGGGATTGCAAATACATCAATTCATCCTGGGTGACCAATGGAAACTCTCTCCTTATCTCCTGGCATCCGGTGCCAACATGACATCCTGCCAGCCCCTCTAGATTTTATACTGTCTTATCAAAGTCTTCACTAGGTTGAAGCCGATTAAATTCCGCTATCAGCCTGTTTACTACTGCCTCCGGGGTTTGAAAACTTGTATCAATGGTTATATCAGCCATTCCGTATACAGGATCTCTTTCTCGTAACAATTGGCTAATTCTCTCGAATTTTTCCTTATTAGCCTTATTGAAATCCCTTTTGTTGTCAATAGCATCCTGCTTGCCTGCCAGAAGCGGTCTTGTCCCGTCTTCTTGCAATCGCTCCGCCAGGGTGGCGGCATCGGCGGAAAGATAGACCACGGTTCCCAGCGCTTTTAGCATTGCCATATTTCCTTCTGCCACCGGTAGACCGCCGCCGGTGGATATTATCATCGAGCCAGGTCCATTGAGCAGCTCTTTCAGTTTTTCGAGAAGCCTGGTTTTAGCCGGATCTTCTTCCTTCGCGAGGGACAGATTTGCCGAGAGCTTTCTTTGGTCGTGCAGTATTTCAACCGTCAGTCTCTCCAGGCTTCTGAAATAAGCCTCGCCATGTAAGGCGAATATCGAAGCGATCGTCATATTGCAGGACTCTTCTATCAACTTGTCCGTCTCTATAAAGAGAGAGTCTTTGATACTGCCGGCAATGGCTCTGCCGCATTCGCTTTTTCCGGAGCCCGGCATACCTGTTAAGATCAGTGTTTTCATCTCAAAGAGACTTGCTTTTCCTCTGGGCAATCTCGATTTTGTTGTGAGCATCTACCATAGAAGGATTGAGAAATAGTGCTCTTTTGAAGTGAGGAATACATTCTCTGTATTGCTTCATGTTCATGAGCGCCAGTCCGAGCCCATAGTGGGCTGATGCCATATTCGGTGCATAATTAATCGCCGTTCTGAACTCATCTGCTGCGTTTTGATAATCTCCGGTCAGAGAACACATTGTGGCCAGATTGTTGTGCGCGTACGCAGATTGAGGATCGACCGCCACCGCTTTGTGAAATGCGTCTCTGGCTTCGGCATACTTGCCTTTTGATGCATAGATATTGCCCAGACTGAAGGCGGCAGAACTCGCTTCCGGATTGAGAGCCATCGACTTTAGATAGGCGTCTTTGGCTTCTTCGACTCGTCCGGTCTGGGAATAGACATCGCCAAGTGCATTGAGGGTGGTGGCGCTATTAGGGTTGAGTTTGCTCGCTTCTTTCAGTTCTTTTTCTGAGAGCCAGAAATTGTGGGCGGCAAAGGCGGTAAGACCGAGCTCGTAATGACCGATGGCAAGACCGGGAGCAAGATGAACCAGTCGGTTATATTCTCTAATTGCCTCTTGCAGTCGACCAGCTTCTTTATAGGCGTTCGCCCGGGCGAGAATACTGGCGGTGGTGGCATTCAACCGTGACTCTCCACCGCTTTTCTCTTTTTCTCCGCTCGCTCCTTCTTTGCCCTGGCTGCCCTTACTGGCTGGGAAGGTCCTGGCTAATTTGACCTCTCTATCGAGTTCATTGAGGTGAAAGATTACTTTCTCAGATTTGCCCAGACGTTCATAAACTCTGGCCAGGCTGCTGTGGGCGGCAGTGAGCTGAATGTCTAAGGCTGAAATTTCGGTTATATATTCTGCGGCGGCGGTGATATTGTTCTGTTTACGAGCGGCATTGGCCTTGGCTCTCAATTTAGAAATCTTCGCTTTCGATAGTTTGACGGCTTCTTCGAAATGGGTGACCGCTGAATGATTCTCTCCCAGTTCGAGGAAAGTCAACCCGAGCCTGTTGTGAAGCGAGGGATTATCAGGAGTGTCTGAGACTCTGCGCAAAAGGGTCTGAGCGGTTTTATCCAGAAGCTCCACGTCTGCCGAATCGAAGGCTGCTTCATGGAGTTGACCGTTTTCTTCTTTAGAAGAATCGACTTTGCCTGGTATGGTGCCTTTTATCCTTTTGAACACCGCCTTACCAAGATCGGTGACATTGGAGAAATCCGGCCCTGGAATGCCGAGGAATTTGAGCGGTAATACAGGAAGAGTGACAAGACCGATGGCGGCGACGAGAATCAGCCAGGGACGCTTCCCGGAGCGTTTCCTTCTGACTAAAGATTCCGATATTTGAGTATTGGTTACCAACGCTATTCGCCCCTGCCGCGGGTTGCTCACAATTAATAGGATAAGGATTCAGTATGTAAAGAGTATATATGAATCAAATGAGCGTCAATGCGGTTTTTCCCAGCCCGGCTTAAAAAGCCCCGGAATGGCTGGATCCTGACCCCTGACCTTAAGCGCTGTTAATAATCCGTAGATCTATTTCGCTTTGAAATAGAGGATTATCGTACCCAGGGTGCCGATTACGATGTTCGGCAACCAGGCGGCAAGCATCGGATGAATTCGTCCTGCTTCTCCCATCGCTCCTGATGTGGATTGGAGAACATAATAGAGGAAGACGATGACGGCAGAATATATTAGACCGATATTGCTTCTTGATCGCCTTCCAAGAAGTCCGAGGGGGGCTCCTGCCAGGGCGACTATCAGACAAGCCAGGGGCTGGGAGAATTTCTGGTAGTAACGCACCAGAATATCGTTGGATAGCGCGTTTGCTTGTTTGAGGCTGTCTATATAACTGCCAAGCTCCCACATGTTCATCTCGGTGGGCTGGATATGTCCGGCTTCCATCAGCTTTTGGGCATTTTGTATTCCTGGAATTCTCAGTTTTTCGAATTGCAGAATCCTGGTGACGTCGCTGGTGCCGCTTACGGCATAGGTGCGTCCGTTGTTCAGGATCCACTCTCCATGTTTGAAAGTACCATCGGAAGCGGCAATGATCTGAACCAGGGCGCTACGAGTAAAGTCCAGGATGATGACGTTTTGCAGCCTGCTGTCCTGGAACTTGTCCACATAATAGACCCGCTCGAGTTGAAGATTCTTGTTGCGCTGCATATAAGTGAAGTTGGCCGTACCTGAAGGCATCTCTGCTTTGTACAGGGCCAGAAACTCGAGCTTTTTAGAGGTGCGGTTGGCGAGCGGCACCACCAGTTCGTTCAAGCCGAAGGAGACGAAGCTGGTGAAAAGACCGAAGAGAAGCGGTGCCACCATGATTCGATAGAAGCTCACACCATTGGTTCTGAGCGCGATTATTTCAGAGTCGCCGGAGAGGCGGTTGAAGACTAAGAGAGTACCGAGCAGAACACCGATAGGGATTGTCAGAACGATAATTGCCGGCAGGTGCAGACCGATGATGGTGAAAGCCAGATCCAGAGGAACACCCGAGCGCATGATCAGGTTGAAGATCGTCTTCAACTGGTCGGCGCCGAACCAGACACCCGTTACGATACCGATACCGAACAGGAGCGGCTGCCAGAACTCGTTGGCAATGTATCTATCCAGAAGCTTAACTTGTAAGCTCATCATAGAGTAAAGTCCTCACCTAGGTAATGTTTCTTGGCGACCGGGCTCTGGGCCACTTCTTCGGAAGAGCCTGCCACCAGGATCTTACCCCGGTCTATAAGGTAGGCGCGGTCGGTAATATGGAGGGTGGCTCGGGGATTGTGGTCGGTGAGCAGTACTCCCAGGTTCCATTCGTCTCTGATTCTTCGAATCAGACCCTGGATATCGGCGATTGAGATAGGGTCGATACCGGTGAAGGGTTCATCTAATAAGATGAATTCTGGCTCTGCAGCCAGGGTTCTGGCAATTTCCAGTCTTCTTCTTTCTCCCCCGGACAGTTGAACGGCTTCAGCTGTTTCGAGATGATCGAGGCTGAATTGACCGAGCAGAGTCATGATCCTTTCTCTTTGCTCACGTTTGGGGATGTTTCTCAACTCGAGAATCATCTGGAGATTTTGATAGACGGACAACTTTCTAAAAGTGGAGTTCTCCTGGGGCAGATAGCCTACACCGAGCCTGCTGCGATGGTGGATGGAGAGCTTGGTCATATCCTTGTTTTCGAGGCGGATAGTACCTTTTTCCGGCTTCACCAGACCTAATACCATGTCGAAAGAGGTGGTTTTACCGGCACCGTTACGACCGAGCAGACCGACCACTTCGCCTCTCTGTACATGGAAGCTGACACCATCCACGACCCGTCTTCCACCGTAGCTCTTTTGCAGACCTTCGATATAGAGAGTCTTGGTATCGGCTTTTGTGCCTGTGTTGGATTCAGTAGGATTGAGTGTCTGGGTCATTTTATCTACCTGATCTGGTTATTGGTGCCGGCTAGGCGGGCAAAATCCGGCGCCGGAGGAGCCTGGGGAGCAACTCTGGGCTTCTGGTTGTTTTTAGTTGGATCATCCTGAACAATAATCGCTTTGGTATTGCCTTCGGCAAGAACTTTTCTGTCAGCCAGGGTCAGGGTGATGCGGTCGCCTATCCACTTTCTGCCAGGTTGGGTGATTTGTGAGCGACCGGTGAATACTACCCGCTCAGCCTTGCCGTACTTGTTTTTGATCAGGGCTATTCTGGGACCGCGTCCTTTGGTGTCTTGATAGTAGACTTTGACATTGCCCACCGCATCCATACGGTTGGTATCTTTGTTGTAATCCTGAGAGTCGGAAAAGATAAAGACCGGGGCATCGACGTTGTCCGTATCGCCGAAGCTGACGAATTTGATCTTGCTTTCTTTGCCATTTTCAGGAGCGCTGGCGGTTTTCTTGACCTCAGTATCGGGAAGTTCAGGGTTATCCGAGGCATCGGTTTTTTCTTCGATCACCTTGGAGCGTACATTGCCTGTCGCTTGCAGCCTCTGGGTGGTGAGAAAATATGTAATCTGGTCTGCCTGGGTGACATTCTGTCCCTGGCGTGCTTCGGCATGGCCGGTAAAGATTGCCGCTTCGGCTTTGCGGTCGGTACCGTAGACGATCTTCATGTGGTTGGAGCGCACATTGATATCACCGGTCTTCACCCGGACATTGCCGTGGGCTTCGAATTTGCCGGTATCTCTTTCGTATTCCTGTTTATTCGAGTCGGTGATGATCTTCTCGTTTTTCTTGGCTGGAGCGGCAGGCTTGAGGACGTTGGCCTCTGCCTTCTCCTTCTCTTTGTTTTTCTCTTTTTCTTTCTCTTTGGCTAATTCGTTTTCCGGGGGCGGACCGCTATCGTCTGTGAAGACTTCGGAGTGGGCGTTGCCTTCGGCGATGATCGTTGAAGTTTTTACGTTGAAAGTAAGCTTGTTGGCGTTTATGCGGTTTCTGCCCTGGACCAGCCTGGGATGACCGGTAAAGATCGCCTGGGAAGCAGCCCCGTTTTCGTCTCTATATAAAGTCGCTTTAGGACCTTCTATTACGGTATCGCCATAGTCCACTCTGACTTTGCCGGTGGCGATAACATGATCCTGGGCAAATTCTTGCTCTTCGGCCCGGATATCTATCTGTCCATTGGCTGGAGCCTGGGCTATGCCAGGACCGGTTCCGGCAAGAAGGCTGAGGATGCTAGCCAGGATAGAAAGATTGTATATATAGGATTTGCTTTCCCTTTTGATCATACTTCTCTACGAGCTTCCTCTGAGATCACATGCTCAACTGAGCATGGGTGTTTCCGCGGATAATTAGGTGGTCCACAAACCGAGTGGGGGACATAGTACCCTCGGCCTTGTCTCCGGTCACCTTGGCTACCCCTGGCCAATCGATGTTAACACCCCCGGTGGCTATAAACTGATTTTTTTTCGTTAATTCCAGATCCTTGGTCTCCAGCCGGGACTGTTTTTCCATCCCCATGCCGACCACTTTTTCCGTCTCAGTGGATGTCAACTGGATTTTGCGGGTGCTCTCGTTGGCTTTGCCTATCGGAGCGATTATTTTCAAACTAACTTTACCTTCGTGGTAATACTCAACCTCTACCCCCTTGAGATCTACGTCCCGGGTTTTCGGCTCCAGTACTCCCCGCACGGCCTTGAGCTGCCATTTGAGCTGGTTCTCATCATCAACTTCTTTTAATACGTACTCATCGACGGCTATCTCTTCGGACATGGTCTTTTCGTCCTTGTTTTTGTTGAAATCAGCCATCTCTGCTTCAGCTTTGTGATAGGCATAGTAAATGAAGCCGGATATTCCCACGAGGATACCCAGGGCTAGAATCAGCTTGAAATAAGGCTTTGCTTTATCGAGAAATAGTGCAATTGAATCCATGTTTGTTTTTTGAGTTTCCCCGATTATCTCTGCTGATTAATTACCTATTGACCTATCGATCGAAGCGCTACGGCTTTAGAGACATTGGTCAGACATTCGCGCAGATTTCCCTGTTTGAGGTAACCCTCTCCCAGGAAAAAATAGGCGGCCGGATTAGTAGGATGTTCCCGGCTCACATCAGCCCAGACAGTCATGGCCGCATTCAAATCGCCGGTGTACTCAGCCTTCAAATGAGCGCGATAGAGCCTGGCCCAGACATCTTGAGGATCTTTTGCCAGGAGGTCGTCAAGATTGGATAAAGCCGATTGATAATATTTTTTAATTTGTGGTATTGCCGACGGTGCAGCCTTTTTCATCACCTGTTCCATGGCCGTCAGTTGATTGAGCGGTGAGCTCGAAGCTTTCTTTGCCGGCTCAGTTTCAGTTGCCTGTTCGGGCTCCTTATCGCCCTCCATGGCCGAGGCCACCCACTGACCATGCCAGTCCCGGGTGGCGCCGTTGTCGGCATGGTCAGCCCGGACAGGGACTTTCAGGCCTTTTTCTTTCTTGGGTTGTTTCTTTGCTGTGCTCACCGGTGCAGGCGGTGCCATCACTCGTCTGGAATACTCGGCAAGTAGATAGGCTTTCATATAATAGCCCCAGGCCAGGTGGTATCTGATACGGTTATCTTCCGGATATGAGAGCAATATCTTTTCGTACTCTTCAATCATGCCGTTGAAATATTCAGGACCGCCCTGCTTCTGGGCAAGCCGCCTGGCGATGCGAATCTCTTTGAAGGCATCTTCGAGCAGACTGGAGCGAGTCAGGGCGACGGCAAGGACAAAGTGGGCTTCCGGATTATCCGGATATTTTTTTACTTGCTCTCTTGCCAGAGCGGAGTCGTAGGTTATATTTATGTCTTCGGTTTCGGTGGTTATCTCGAGCGGTTTTGAGCCCTCGTCGGCACATGCCGGTATACAAAGGGAACCGGTGCCTGCGAAAGAGCCCAGGCATAACATCGAGGCCAGGGCTATTTGGGAGACTGATCGGGCAGTTGCGCGCATTTAAACAGGTCGAAACGAAATCTTCTGAGAAGCCGAGAGGCTGAGAATGGAGATTCTAGCAAAGGCCTCTCAGCTTTAGAGACCATGTTTAGACCATCTTATTGGAAATTTCTATCAGTTTCAGGCGGCCTTTTTCTTGCCTTCCAGAATGAGCTCCATCGCTTCGGTCAGGGTGTCGACTACGGCGGTGGGCTTTGTGGAATCAAGCTTCTCTCTGGTGTGGATTCCGGTCGTTACTCCGATTGAATCGACTCCGGCATTATTGGCCATCTCGAGGTCGAAGCTGCTGTCGCCTATCACCACTGCGTCTTCCGGTTGGCAGCGCAGTTTTTCGAGGGTGTTGAGCACCGGCTCGGGATGGGGTTTATGGTTGCTGACGCAATCAGCCCCGAGGACAAGGTTGAAATAGCCTTCCAGACGATAGTGTTCGAGCACCGGGTCGATTATCAGTTTGCGCTTGGAAGAGGCGATGGTGACCATTATTCCTCTAGTGCGAAGCTGCTCGAGCACCAGTCCCAGGGCAGGGAAAGGGGGACAGAGTTGGACTGCCTGGGAGTTGTAGAACTCTCTGTATTTATCGGCTACTTCGATATGGAAATCCGGCTTCTCGCCGGGCAGGATGATTTTGGCTTGATCATTCAAAGGAACGCCTATCAGCTGTTTCCATTCTTCTACTACTTGATCGTGAAATCCATAAAATTTTTGAACCTGGTACATGATCTCGACTATGCCCGGTGCTGAGTCCACCAGGGTTCCGTCGAAATCGAAAATTGCTAGTTTATACAAATCAGACCCTCGCTAGTTGAGTCGTGTCTATAAGATGGAAGAATTGCTCGAAGAGATAATTCGAGTCGTGGGGGCCAGGACTCGCCTCCGGATGGTACTGGACCGCGAAGATGGGAAGATGTTTGTGTTTGAAACCTTCGATGCTTTTGTCGTTGAGGTTGATGTGGGTAACATCGAGGCTGTCGGGGAAACCGTTTTCGTCCACGGCAAAGCCATGGTTCTGGGATGTAACTTCGACTTTGCCGGTGATTAGGTTTTTGACCGGTTGATTACCGCCTCGGTGACCGAACTTCAGTTTGTATGTTCTGGCGCCCAGGGCGATGGAAAGCAGCTGATGACCGAGACAGATCCCGAATATGGGGATGTTCGAATCTATAAGAGGTTTGAGTTCGTCTATGATTTCGGCACAGGCAGCCGGGTCGCCGGGACCGTTCGAGAGGAAAATACCATCGGGCTTGCTTTCAAGAATCGCTGCACTGGACGTGCGGGCCGGATAAATATTCAACTTCAAGCCACTAGCGGCAAGCATATTAAGGATGTTCTTTTTGATACCGAAGTCGAGGACAGCCACCGTGTACTTGCCTTCACCCATGGTGTAGGGCTCCGGGCAAGTGACCTCGCCGGTGAGGTTCTGACCTTCCATTTTTGGACCGTTCAAAGCCTTTTGTACAGCTGCTTCCAGGCTCTCGTTCAGATTCTCTCCGATATCCGTGGTGATGGCACAACGCATGGCACCTTTGCTTCGGATGTGCTTGGTTATCGCTCTTGTATCTACATCGGATATGCCGAGAATGCCATGGTCTTTCAAGAACCTATCCAGGCTCTGCTGCGCTCTCCAGGAGCTGTGCCTGCGACTGAGGTGCCGCACGACCATGCCCCGGGCATAGATCTGGCGTGACTCCATGTCATTATCATTGGTACCATAATTGCCTATTTCAGGCGAGGTGAAAGTGACTATCTGTCCGGCATAACTGGGGTCAGTCATGATCTCCTGGTAGCCGTACATAGATGTGTTGAAGACGAGCTCTCCAAGGGCCGTATTTGGCGAGTCGTCTGCACCGAAGCTCAGACCTCTAAAGGTTCTGCCATCCTCGAGGGCGAGAATGCAGGGTTTGCCTGCGCTGATATTGTCCGGGGTTTCTGCTTTCTTGATTTCCATAGGTTTTGAGGAGCTCACGTATATCTATTCTACCGAAAATTTAAATAAGTGTAATTATTTTAAGGGCGAAAATCTTGCGAAATTCGGCTTATCAAAGAACTTTTCACACATTCGCACAAAACTGCCGATCGCACTAGCAACTTTATAGGCAATATTTAGCACTGTGACGAACTGTTTATGTATTGTATTAACGGTTGGATTAAGCATTGGAAACTATTAAGTTCTCGATGGCGATGGAGCCGATTTCGTTTATCCTTCAGCCGGTGAAAGGAAAGCCGGGCTGCCAAGGGATTGGCGCACCGGTTCTTGTGATCGAGAATGTTTATTTGTTTATAGAAGGCGATGGGAAACTGAACCCCACACTTGTAGAATGTGGGGGTTTGTCGAAACCTTTTTGCAAATCCGACAAACTCCTTACTACTTATCGATTTAGAACCGACAGGTGACCTCTGGTTTATGAACAGTCTAGATGCCTACACTCAAGGAATACAACTAATCAGCCCTGAAATCCTGGTGGTAGTGGCTATATTGTTGACCTCCGTCTGGGACCTTTTCTTTCCCAAGCTGAAAGGCTATACCCCCTGCTTCGGAATCCTCTCCCTGGGCGGTGCTTTTGCAATTCTCTGTCAGCAGTTCGGAGAGCCCCAGCGAGCTTTCAACGGTCTTTTCACCGTAGACAATCTAACCGTCACCTTCGGATTGATCACTTGTGTGGTCGGTATCATCGTCATTCTGATGACCATGGGCTATGAACATCATTTCCGCCAGAACCGCGGAGAGTTCTATGCCATTCTCCTGACCGCCCTGGTTTCGGTGATGTTTCTTGCCGGCTCCACTGACATGATCATGCTCTTTGTGGCGCTGGAGACCCTCAGTATTTGCTGTGTTCTTCTATCCGGTTTTCAAAAACGCGACGCCAAAAGTGGAGAGGCCTCCCTCAAGTATCTTCTCTCCACCGCCGCTACCACAGCCACTCTGCTTTACGCACTATCTTTCATATATGGTCTTACCGGCGCCACCTCCTTCGATGTGATTGCACAGAAACTGCAAGTCATGTCGGTGGGCTCCGGAAGCATGTTCAAGATGCTTCTGATCGCGCTGGTCATGAGCGCCATCGGCTTCAAGCTTTCTATAGTCCCTTTTCATATGTGGACCCCGGATGTTTATGAAGGTGCTCCCACACCGGTGACTGCATTTCTTTCCATCGGCTCGAAAGCCGGCGGATTTGTTGTGGCCATGCGCTTCCTCCTCGATGTGCTCGGTACGGCTTACCCCGATTGGATGCTTATTCTTGCCGGTCTGGCGGTGGTCTCTATGGTGGCAGGTAATCTTATCGCCCTTGCCCAGACCTCGTTCAAGCGGATGCTGGCCTATTCATCCATAGCCCATGTCGGCTATATCCTCATCGGTCTTTTAGCCTTCTCCACCGAAGGGGTTCAGTCGATGATGTTCTATATCATTGTCTATGGCTTGATGAACCTCGGTGCTTTCGCCGGTGCGATCATATTTTCGAATGAAACCGGCAGCGATCGGATCGACGATTTTGCCGGCTTGATCAAGAAGCGTCCCTGGCTTGCGATCATGACCTCTATCTGTTTGCTGAATTTGGGCGGACTGCCTATTCCGCCTGCCGGATTCCTGGCGAAGATCTTTGTTTTCAAAGCCGGAGTCGGAATCGAACAGTTGAGCGGTAGCTCTCTCTCCGGTCTACCCAGCGCCATGCTGCAGCATCAGGCACTGGCCGGCGGTATTCCAATAGGCTGGATTCTGGTTCTTGTGGCTCTGGTTACATCTATCCCGGCAATTTACTATTACACCCGGGTTGTGATCATGATGATAGTGCCCGAGCCATCCGAGAAAGTCGCCAACCTGCCCGAACGCTCTCAATATGTAGGCAGTCCCCAGGAAGGTCCCTGGCTTGCTCTCACCGCTTGTACCGTAGCGGTCATGCTGGCAGGTACCTTTATGGTCAGCCCGATAATGGAAGTTTCCAGACAAGCCGCTCTCAGTATCAGTCCTGAAAGACAGAGAGAGATCGGTCTTAAGATAGACAAGTCAGCTCCTGCTAAAAGCATGATCGAGACTGTTCCTGATTATGGTCTGAGACAGAGGATTTCGCTGCGTTAGTAGCAAGCGCCTCTTGCTCTGTACTCTGTCCATTGTCGATAGGGTAGAATCTTCTCTAGCAATCGACATCCGCCCTCGTAGTTCAGTGGATAGAACACCTCCGTCCTAAGGAGGGTGTCAGGGGTTCGAATCCTCTCGAGGGCTCCAATTAAATAGGAAGGGAAAGGATTTCTCCTTTCCCTTCCTGGCTTCTCGGTTCGCTCTTAGGCGTGGCGCAATTAAATCTTTCAGGCAAAGCTGCCGGAGAACTGCTCCAGCAACTGCTTTTCATTCTCTATCGCTTTCTCTATCTCCCCAGGCTCGTTCTCATCCTCTTTCCCTTCCTCGCTTCCCGGTCCGTGGTCAATCTGACTCTGAATCTCGTTTTGAGGGATGCCGGAACGAGGCGGCAGGGAGAGCTGGTTGGCGTGAATTACAGGCGTACAACGGTCTTTGCCGCTGCGGTCCACCCAGCGCTCGAGGCTGAGCCTCCCGCTTACTGTAACCTGGGCTCCCTTGCGGAGATATTTGCCGGCCAGGTCTGCCAGGCGGTCCCAGGCTTCTACTTTGTAGAATTCGGCGCTTTTTTCTCTGGTGCTCCGGTTGTAGTCGTTGACCGCCACATGGATGCTGGTCTTTCTTCGACCTGAATCAAACTGGCGACATTCTGGATCTCTTACGATGTTTCCGACGATTGATATTGATACAAGGCTCATGGCGCTTCCTCCTGAGAAATTCGGATGGCAAACTGGTCATCAATCGGGGAGACTTATGTATGGTAAATGCCATACGTAAGTATGTCAACCCCCTGGCAACATATTGGCGCTAAATTCTTTTCTGTTCACAATGCAGCGCAGTCTCAGCCCTCTTTATAGACATAAGTGTTAGTCTATTTATGAAGCTTTCAGTCATTTATTTATGCAGGAGAGTCGAAGCTTGGCTGACTCAGACCAGAATTCGAGCTGGTTCGATAGATATAAATGGTGTGAGCCCATCGCCCAGGGTGGTATGGGCGTGGTCTACCTGGCCGAAGACAAGGGCAACGGCAATGCCCGTTGTGTGATCAAACAACTGCGTTCCGATTCTGAGTCTCCCGATGAGATGAAAGAGGGAACCCGCCTGTTCAAGCGTGAAGTGGAGATGCTTCGCAGTCTTGATCATCCCGGAATTGTCCGATTTTTCGACTATCACAGCAGCGAAGACGGCAAGTATTTTCTGGTGATGGAGCATATCCAGGGCAACAACCTGGAGACTATCATCCAGAATTACGGTCCATTTTCGCCGGATGACGCGGTAAAAGTAGGTATTCAGATTTGCGAAGTTCTGGAGTATCTGCACGAGCAGAATCCGCCTATCATTTATCGTGATCTCAAACCCAGCAATCTCATGCTCACTCCGGATGGGCAGATAGTTTTCATCGATTTCGGAATCGCCCGGGTGTTTATGCCGAAGCAGTCGGCCACCAGGGTTGTGACCGCCGGTTATTCACCGCCGGAGCAATATTTCGGCAAGCCGGAGACCAGGTCGGATCTCTACGCTTTTGGCGCCACCATGGCTCATCTTTTGACCGGAGTAAGACCCCGGCCGCTGCTTCCCAGTATTCCAAGCCAGAAGGTGGAAGGTCTTCTGCCCAGTCTCGATAATCTGGTCATTCAGTGCACCAGTCATACTCCTGCGGATAGACCGGAAAGTGCCCGATTGATAAGGCATAAGCTCTACAGAATCTACCAGGAGATCCATCCTGATTTCGAGATCCCTGAAGAGGCTCTCTCCAATCAGATCAATAACAAAGAAGAGCAGTTCATCAGTCAGAAGATTTTGCAGTCCGGTCTGAAAGCGGCAAGCAATGCCTCGGAGAATCTGCCCCATGCCAAAGGTGCTGAAAGCGAAGTATTCAGCGATGAGAACATGCCCACCGGGGTGATGAAAGTGTTCGAGGATCTGCACCAGCGGCTCTCAAGTCAAAAAGTACCTGTCTATGAAGATGAGAGCACCGCGGACGATGGCATCGAGTCGAGAAAACCGGGGCGTCCGGGTAAAGAAATGCGAGCCACGTTAGATCGCCTTCAACGGCAGCCAGGCTTCTTCGAGAAGCTATTGGGCTGGTTCGGAAAGCGGTAGCAAGAGATAAAGCTCTCTCTATTCCGGCGATTTCATATAGCCGTAATAGGCTTTTCTCTCGGGGTCTCCGCTGTTCATGACCCACATCTGGGTGCCGAGGTCAAAGTGCCACCATTCGTAGGGATAGTTGACGAAACCGCATGCGGTCATCGCCCAGTAAAGCAGGCGCCGGTTTCGGCAGGCTTCTACTTCGCTGCTTGACTTCGCTTCGAGTTTTTCGAAATGGTCTGTATAGCTGATCTCACTGGCATCGTCGAAAATGCTACCGAAGAATAGATGCTCTTTGTTCGAACGCGCCCTTAAGAGAAGATCGCAGGCACCGCCTGTAGAATGGACCGGCCAGGTTTTGAAGTTGTTTTCGTCGAAGCCTCTTGGGTCCGAGCAATAGTGACCGGCGTAATTTACTACTTCGCTCTCGTCCGGATTGTCGAGGGTCTCTTTTGCTCTTGCACAGAAATGATCCCAGACTTCTTTCTGCAATGCCACCGGTCTGTAGCAATCTAATAAACATAGTTCGGCTCCATAGGGGGCGAGAACTTCGTTTACACTGCGAAGTCTGAGGGCGACGCTTTTGCGTAACCAGATCTTAGCGAGGGCTTTTTCGAAGGCTCTGTAATAGGGGGCATTTAGACCGTCATTGCGGCCGTAGTAGTTTGCCGTGGCAAGACCGTATTCATCTGCGTCTACCAGGGGCTCGGACGAGGCAGGATTTCCGAGGTCGATCTCAATTTCGTGATAGTCGAGGGCGCTGGCGCTGTTTTCTACCAGCGGAATCGGTTCATTGCGCCAGTCTATTTTGATTGCTTCCATGCTTCTCCTAGAAGATCGCGTTTGGTCGTTTTTAATTGGTCGGTTCATTATAGCGAAGTGGATGTATAGATATCGAACCGATTTTATTAGTATGTTGGTTCTATATGAATCGTCTATAGGACAGGATCTTCGAGACTCCGCTACGCCTGTCGTCCTTGTTAGGGTAATGTAATAAGCTAGATCTTTCTAAAGATACTTTCTCCTATTTAATAGCGGCGGGATCATAGAAAGGAAGGCGGTCGCGTTATAATTTCTATGATCCCGAAGGCAAGATATAGAGCAGATTTCCGCCAGGTATCCTCAGGAGTTGAGACACTTTCAAATGCATGAAAGAGGCACGATAAGCAGTTTGGAAAAGCCTGAGATTCACACCGAGAGAGTGGGCGTAAAGGAAGGCGTGCCGATAATAGTCATGCACGGATGGGGGCAGAACCTCGAGTCTATGCGGACCCTGGGCGAATTGCTGGGCAGTCGCAATCCAATCTGGTTGATGGATCTACCCGGTTTCGGAAAGTCAGCTTTGCCGGCGGAGGATTCTGACACAGTCTCTTATGCTGAGATGCTAAAGCTTTTCATGGAGGCAAACGGAATCGAGCGAGCTCATCTGCTCGGACATTCTTTTGGTGGACGGGTCTCAATCCGATTCACCAGCCGTTATGCTTCGATGGTCGAGAGTGTTATTCTCGTGGATTCCGGCGGCTTGAAACGAAAGCAAGACCTGGCTGGTAGATTGAAGTCTATGCGAATCAAGACCATCTCTAAGTTCTGTAAAACCCTCGACGGAATTTTTAGAACCAGCCTTTATAGAGACTGGTTCACGCCTCGATTCGGCTCCCGGGACTATCTCAATGCCCAGGGAATCATGCGTAAAGTTCTTGTCAGGGCAGTAAACGAGGATGTCACCGAGGACGCCTCCAAAATTGATCGTCCAACTTTTATTCTGTGGGGTGAGAAAGATTACGAAACTCCTGTGGAGATGGGAGAAAGACTGCATTCAATTATCAGAAATTCTCGCCTGACTATATTGCCTGGCAAGGATCACTTTCCTTTCATGGGTGATGGTGCGCATCTTTGTGCCCATCATATTTTGCAGTTCCTGAATTCTTACAGCAAGTAGGAGGACGAAGCGATGCCATCCTACTCACTACCTGCGGTGCTGGTTATATGTGTGGTGACAGCCGCCGGTCTTCTCGTGTTTCTGAAGCGTAGCCTGCGGTATCTTCAGTACTTTCAGCAAGAGGAGTATGAAAACGGAAGGTTCTTCAACTGGTATCTGGCGAACAAAGCCTGGGATAAAATAGCCAGTCCGCTCGTCTTGATACCATTGCTTGCGGCATTTTTCTTGAAAGGCTGGCTTCTTCTGGTGGTGGCAATCATCATAGAAGGGATAGCGCTCTTTCTTGTTTTTTCAGAAGAAGATCCTCTCAAAGCCGGTAAGTTGACCCTGAAGATGACAGATCGGGTCAAGCGTATTCATCGGCTGGCTACTTTATTTTATGTTCTGGCTGTGGCGGCTCTGACCGCTGCTGTGTTCTATGGAGCCGGCGGTGCAGAGACTAATCTGGCTGTCGCTATCCTTATAATTCAATTCCTTTTAATACAGTCGATTCCTTTGTGGTTGCTTTTCAGCAATGCTGCTCTAGATCCTTATGAGAAGTCTCTTCAAGAGAATTTTGCCAACCAGGCACGGGCTGTGCTCAAGGATATCGATCCGACGGTTATCGGTATCACCGGCAGTTACGGCAAAACCAGTACCAAGATTCTGTTGAAAGATATTATCGGTGCGGTCTATCCGACTTTCTCCACTCCAGGCAGCGTCAACACCTATATGGGGGTGACCCGCAAAATCCGAGAAGAGATGAAGCCTGAGCATAAATTTGCGGTTATTGAGATGGGCGCCTATTATGAAGGCTCGATCAAGCGAATGTGTTCTCTGACGCCTCCGCGCTGCGGCATAGTGACCACGGTGGGGCTGGCTCATTTAGAGCGATTTGGCAGCCAGGAGACTATATATAGGGCGAAATCGGAGTTAGCCCAGGCTATTCCTGAAGATGGTGTTCTGGTGGTAAATGGTGACAATGCCTATACCCGAAAGATGGCGCTGGAATTTCCGAAGAAGACTACCCTTCTCTATGGAATGGATTCAGATAGCGCCGACCTCGATGCCCGCATGTTTGATATCAACTATGGTGAAGAGGGCACCAGTTTCAAAATCTCTTTCAAGGGAGAGGTGCACGAAGGTTTCACCAGATTGCTCGGTCGTCCGATGCTGGAGAATGTCCTGGGTGCGTTTACCATGGCTTGCGCGGTTGGGGTACCCCCTGAGGTAGCGCTGGCGGTGATTCGCAATGCCAAGCCCGAGTCGAATCGGTTGGAATTGCAGAGAGGACAGATAGGCATTCTGGCTCACACCAATGGCACCCCGCCCCAGGAAGGCAATATCATTCGACTGAATGACGCTTACAATTCCAACCCGGTGGGATTTGGTGCTGCGCTGGAGGTTCTAGCTCAGATTCCGGGAGGACGAAAGATTCTGGTCACTCCTGGAATGATCGAACTGGGTGAGATGCAGTTCAAAGAGAACAAAGCTTGTGCCAGAAACGCAGCTTCGGTCTGCGATTTTGTCCTTGTGATAGGCGATACCAACAGCGAAGCTCTTTTGGAAGGCTTGAAGGAAGGTGGTCTTGCCGAAGAAAAGTACCGAAGCTTTAGAGAGATGAAAGAGGCTCTCTATTTTCTGGCTACGGAGTATTGTCGGTCCGGGGATGTAGTGTTGATCGAGAATGATCTTCCGGATCTCTATGAAGGGGTGGTCAAGTTCTGATTATGGCTAATGGTGGAAGAAAACGAATTGCAGTCCTTTTCGGTGGTAGGTCGGTGGAGCATGAAATCTCTATTATTACCGGGCTGCAGCTTATCGAGGCGATGGACACGGTGACGCTTGAACCGGTGCCGGTTTATATAACCACCGACGGGCGCTGGTATACCGGAGATGATCTTTTGAGGCGCGATTTCTACAAAGGTCTGCCGGGTTGTCTTTCTGCCTTGAAAGAGGTGGTGCTGATGCCTGTTCCTGGAAAAGGAGGATTGTCAGTCCTCTCTGATAAGAAGAAGGGATTGATGCCGGAGATCTTCGGTGCCAGGGAGCCTGATTTGATTCCGGTTGATGTCTATATCCCTGCATTTCACGGGTCTTACGGAGAAGATGGCTGTGTTCAGGGTCTCTTTGAACTGGCCGATGTTGCCTATGTAGGCTGCAACGTACTTTCAGCTTCAATGGGAATGAATAAATATCATTGCAAGATGTTTCTGAAGAGCCATGACATACCGGTATTACCGGCGGTGTTGATTGACAAAGAGGAGATGGACCCGGCTTGCGGGGGAAGTTTGAAAGCGGTGAAGGAGCGCATCCTAGCTACTCCTGGTCTGGAGTCTTTTCCTCTGTTCTTGAAGCCGGCCAGCCTGGGGTCATCTATTGGATTGGGTAAGGCTCGAAATGATGGTGAGTTGGATGCCGCCATAATAGAGGCTTTCAAATATGACTCCGCCCTTATAGTAGAGCCCTGCCTGGAAGAGAAAATGGAGATCAATATCTCTGTGATGGAAGGCGATGGTCCGGTTCCCCGGGCCTCGGTGGTGGAGATCCCCGTGGCGGAAGAAGGGGGAGAACTTACTTACGAAGATAAATATATTCGTGGTGGTGGAAAGAAATCGGGCTCGCTGTCCCAGGGAATGGCCGGTTTGACTCGAATAATTGATCCGGCAGATCTCGATCCTAAATACAAAGACCTTGCCAGGGATTATGGTGTGCAAATATTCAAGCTGCTCGGTTGCTCCGGTACGGCTCGGATAGATCTGATGCTCGATTTAAAAAAGGATCAGCTTTATTTCAACGAGATCAACACTTTGCCTGGTTCTATGGCGTATTATCTCTGGGCTAAGTCTGATCCGGTGATGCTATACACCGACATGATCAGCCATATTATCGGAAGAGCGGAGCTGCGGTGCCGTACAAAGAGGGCGCTCGAGAGAAAGATTGGATTCAAGGCATTGTTCAAACAGTAAATTGAAACAATATTTCTAAGCGGCTGAATCTGGAAAATGCGGCATCACCAGATTTTGGCCGGTGACGAATTTGGTGATACTGCTCTTGTCGAAATGATCAAATTTCCGGCATCTAGCTAATATTGACTGCCATCCTTGCTTTTCTCCCTCCTGTACCATCCACAGCAGAGCGACATACAGCTGGGAGTATTTTTTGCTGATTCCTCGATACACTGAACGTGCAAATTCAATTGTTGCTCCGATCATAGTGCCTGCATTTTGAGAAAGGGAAAGATAGTTGGGCTCGTCCGAGACAGGATTCAGCAGCTTGCGTCTATAGCGATTCCCTGCTACCGATTCGATCAGTCCATCCAGTTCCAGTATTGTCAGGGAAGGTAAAACCCTTGAAGGTCCCAGCTTTAAATTGGAGCAAATTTCGTCGGCATGAAGAGGAGACTGCCCGATTGCTTCAAGAATTACCCTGTCCTGTTCTGCAAGCTTTCTCTGGATGGAATTCTGTTCTAATAGACGCGCGTCGTCAGATTCGAGCATCGAGATCGTTATAGCGGTACTAGTTTTGTCTTCTTCGGTCTCTTGTTCCAGTTCTTGAGCCGGATGACAGTCGCGAGGAGTCTTTCTGCTTCGCTTATAAATTGCTTTTACTATGTGTCGAACTGAAACACGCTCACCCTGGGCTGGCATGCTGGCATTTGCAATCAGAGAGATTTTTTTGATTATCTCCCATGCAGTCGATTGAGTGACATTAGCCAGGATGGATAACTCTACTGAGTTCAAGGCGATTCCATATTCGAGAAAATATATTGCTGCCAGGTAAGGCAGCGGCTTTCTAATTCCTCTAAAGAAAGTCGAAGAAGTAATCCAGGTTTTTGAATTGCAATCCCGGCACTTTAAGCAGCGTCCTTCTTCTTTCATAAGTTCTACTCTAGTACTTTGACAATGAGAGCATTCAAAGTTTTTTTTCGAACCACAACAAAGTTTCTTTAGTTGAGATTCTTTATCTGGAAAGGAATCAGATAACTCGCTCCAGATTTGATAGATTCTTTCCTTCCTTTCCATCGTTCTATCTCCAAAATAAGTTAACTAGAATAACGATGGTGAACCTAAATAGGTTCAATTAACTTTGCGAAACTGGCAAGTGCTATTAAAAAACGAAGCTGAACCGATATCGGTTCAGCTTCGCTTTAAACCCTATGGCTCTGAGGAGTTGATCTAATCAACTTATGTGATTTTGGCTGGCTGGTTTTATCCAGGCAGCCAATTCTTCATCAGAGAAATCACCCATGGTTTTCCATTCAGGTGTCATCTCAATTTCAAATGTATTAAAAACAGATTCTTTCATCTTTTCCAGAAGGGCCGTTACTTCCTCAGAAGTTGCTCCGCCCAGGTTAATGACAAAATTAGCGTGCAGGGAAGATACTGCGGCATTTCCGATTTTTAGATCTTTGGCTCCTGATTTGTCCAAAAGATAACCAGCAGACTTGTCTGGCAGAGGATTCTTAAAGGTAGAGCCCAAATTTGGCCAGCCTATAGGCTGAGTCCGCCATCTGTAATCTTCATTGGCCTGGGTCTTTGCCGAAATTTCTTCGCTGCTGCCAGGAGAGAGTTTGAATTTAGCTGAAACCACCACATGGCGAGATGGATCCAGATTGCAGTTTCTATAGACGAATCCCAGCTCAGAAGCAGGAATTGTTTTTATATCACCAGCCTGGCTGTCGAAAACCAAAGCACTTTCTAATATGTTTGCAATACAGCTGCCATGTGCACCGGCGTTCATGATAACCGCTCCACCGACGGTACCGGGAATTCCAACCGCGAACTCCAGACCAGACAGACCCATTTGCGCTGCGTATTTCGCAAGGTGGGGAAGCCGCGCACCAGCTGCCGCTTCAAGGGTCTCAGAATTGGTCGAATTGATATCTTTTAAAAAGGCCGTTCTGATTACGGTGCCTTTAACCCCACGAGACGAGATTAGTAGATTCGAACCGCCTCCTACAATTGACCAGGGCTCACCCTCTTCTTGCAATTGATTGACCAGGCTAACCAGCTCATCGACATTTTGAGGTTGGCAAAGCCTGTCTGCCTCACCACCTATTTTCATGGTAGAGAACTTGGAAAGTGGTGCCTTAAGCGCTTCTTCCATTACTCCTCAGCAATTCTAGAATTTGTGGACCAACTTTTGTTATGTCGCCTGCGCCTACGGTCATTAAAATGTCGTTCTTTTTTAGATGCGGCAAAACACTTCTGGCCAACTCTTCTGTTTTGCCCGGTAAGTAGTGCGCGTCAGCATGACTCATCTCTTTCACAAATATCTCTGAAGAAACGCCTTGAATAGGCTTGCCCCGAGCGATATAGATTTCAGAAATAAATACCAGATCCGCATTGGCGAAGGCGTTCAAAAATTCAGTCCAGTGATTCTTGAGACGACCAGGTTGATGCGGCTGGAAAAGAATGACCAGACGTTTTGCTAAATCGCTTTCGGATAGATACTCTCTTGCTGCCTGCAGTGTGGCAACCACTTCGGTTGGATGATGTGCATAATCATCAATTACTGTTATTCCGTTCTCGGTTCCCAGAATTTGAAACCGGCGGTTTACTCCGCAAAACTCATTCAAGGAAGAGCTAATAGTGTCAAAAGGAATGCCAAGATATAGTCCGATCACACAGCAGGCTAAAGCGTTGCTCTTATTGTGCGTTCCAGGGACACTGAGCTTGGTTTCTCCCAGCAGCACATCTCCCTGGTAGACCCGAAATCCAAATGAACTGGTCGACTCAAAGGAATAATCAGAGTTGATCGTCTCTTTTTTAGTGCTGTAGGTCAGAATCTTCGGAATATTGTCCTTCGGCAAAATCTCAAGTAGTCGCTGGCAACCTGGATCGTCCAGGCAAACAACCAGCAAATCCTTTGTCTGAATACAGAAGGTCACCATTGACTGCAGTATCTCTTCCAGACCACCAGGGTAATTCTCCAGGTGATCCGTTTCGATATTGGTGATCACCCCGATGGATGGATTGACACTAATATGAGTTCCATCACTTTCGTCAATCTCTGCGACGAAGTAGTCTCCCTTTCCATATCTGGAGTTGGAACCTATTTTTGTAAATACGCCACCAACCACCACTGTCGGATCGAGACCGCCATCCACAAGAATTTGGGCTAACATTCCTGTGGTGGTCGTTTTTCCGTGGGTACCAGAGACTCCCAGGAGCTTATGCCCCTGGGTCAGTAGTGCCAGCATCTGTGATCGATGAATAACAGGAATCCTTGCAGCCAGCGCTTCAACCATTTCCGGGTTGTCTTCTGTTATGGCTGTGGAGACCACAACCGCACCAGACCCTTTTATATTGCTGGCCTGGTGCCCGATGAAAATCTTTGCGCCTTTTGATTCGAGTTCTTCAAGAAGTTCGGAATTGGCTCGGTCAGAGCCTGATACCTCTACGCCCTTGGCCAGTAGAATTCTTGCCAGGGCGGACATTCCGATTCCACCAATACCGATAAAGTGGACAGGACCTTTTATGCTGTTTGTGTTTGTCGATTGGCTATTAGTAACTAGATTGTTTTGCAAATTTCCGGTGGCTTCAGATAGGTTGACTTCCAATTTGTTTCCTCGGACCCACAATTAGTGGTTGAACGACTACTTGAAAACGAGTCTCCAAGCCAACTCGTTTCAAAACAAATATAGCCGCTCTCGAGCAAACACTCAACGAAAGAAGTGTTTAGCTTTCAGCCTTCTGTTTGTTTATTCTTTTGACCAGGCGAGCTTTCTTTCTGGCACCGGCATTCTTATGCAAAACGCCTTTGTTTATCGCTTTATCAATTACTTCGTAGTAGGTTTTGACTTGCTCATCACAAGTGCTCAGGTCGCCAGCTTTCAAAGCTTCTTCGACTTTTGTTTGCTCGGTTCTGACTCTGGATTTCCAGACCCGGTTGCGAACGCGGTTTCTCTCCGCAACTTTTACTCTTTTCTTGGCAGATTTGATATTAGGCACGACGTCTTTCCCGCCCTTCGTATTGGCACTTATAAAGGATTACATGTATGGCTGAGAATTCTAACACACCGTGATGCTTTCGGGCGCCTGCATCCGGGGATTCTGGAAAACATCGTTTACAGTTTAGCGCCACTTAAGGATGGAGATTTTCTCAAATTGTCTATATCCGAGGAGTATACACCGAACTTTGACTAGTTACTGACTTCTTAACCATGCCCTGAGCTGAAAATCGGGAGACGCCGTCGGGGGACGATACCCGACGGCGTCAAGCTAAAACGTTCTATTTGCACGGCGTAAGCTTTACAGCTTGCCAGGCTCTATTTCTTAGTTGCGGCTCCGACTGCTTGTTTTATTGCGTCGAAGTTTCCTTTTCCAACCGAATCACCGAGTGACTGTCCTAAACCCTTGTCTCCGGTAATTTCAGCTGCACTTTTACCCATTAGCTCGCCCATCTCTTTCAAGACGTTCTTTGCATTGTCTTCCTGGTCAGTGCCCTTAAGCTTGTCCAGGTGCTGTGAGGCGTTGTCTAAATGGTCGCTGACTCCGGCGGCATGATCTGTCTTGTCGAAGGCATCGACCTGCTCAGCTGCCTTGTCCGTTATCTTGACTTTGTCGGCTTCTTGACCAGCTTCCGAACCTTCAGCAATTTTGTTTGCGGGGGTATCTGCGCTCTTCTGATCGTGTTTGAGAATGTCGACGCTGTTGAGTCCACTTTCACCTGCGCCGTGTTTCCCAATGCTGTCGCCGACATTATCGGCTCCTTTAGAGGTGTTGCCACCGTTTTCAAATCCGTTAGCCATCGTCCTTTTGATTACTCCCTTAGTTTTAGCTTTCTTCTTTGAGTTGAAACAGTCTAATTGTTAACGCGGGTTAATATTTGCCTGTTTCGATTTGCGGGTCGTACCTGCCGGATAGCTGGAAAACTCCCAGCACTGCACTTTTCCCGTTTCTGATACTAAACTACTCTTCCCCCAGGGGATCGTCAATGCGGATTCTACGTAGTCCAGTCTTAATCAGCACTAATTTAAGGATCTTATATATAACTACTAGAAGCTATCTAGTTGCCGGATTTACTGTCCTGGCTGACTTTCCAGTCAAACTGATAGCGAATCTGGACGTAGGGAGGGGAGCCTTTAGGCAGGGGCTCTAATTTAGCCGTTTTCAGGGCGTTCATGGCAGATTGGTCCACCGAATCGACTCCGCTACCGTCCACTATCTCCGGATTGACTATCTGACCATTACGCATAATCGAGAAGACCGCTACTACCGACCGGGCTTTGAATCCTTTTGGAGGCGTCCATTTGTCTTGAATCGCCTTCTTCATCCTTTTCATGTAAGGACCAAACTCAACCTCTCCCACTGCAGCATCTTCGTCTACACCGCCGTCATCCTCCCAGTTGGCTGTTTCAATAGGAATGCTGTGCTCACGGGGCTTGGAAAGTTTTTCGCTGACCAGTTTTTCGGCTGCCAGGCGCTGCCGCTCTGCTTCTCGGGCGGCAAGGTCAGGATAATCTGATAGAGAATGTCCAACACGAATCGATTCCTGCTTGGAGCTCTTTACCTCCATAGCCGGAACCACCTTGGTAATCTCCTGATTGTTTGAAGCCACTGCAAATACAGGCTCCTGGGCTTTACCCTTTCTGGACAGAGCCTGCTCATTTACGTTTTTTTTGACATAGTCGACAATCGTCTCGAAGTCCATCTGTCCACTACCGGCTTTTAGCCCCTCGATCAGGTTCGCTACTAGAAAAGAGGAATTGTCCACCGATGAGTGGTATGAGGGTTGTCCGATTTGATTGCCGGCAAGTATTGTCGTGCCAGTTTCTTCGGCGATTTTCTGATAGAGGTCGGAATTTGGCGAGTTGATGTCAGGAGATTCGCTGTTCTGTCCATTCGCTGAGGTTTCATCCTCCTCAGGACCTCCGACTGGCGATATATCCAGAATGCTCACAATGTACGGAGATTGAGTTCTCCTTCGAATCTCCTTGAGAGTCTCCTTCAGTTTTATGGTTCCAATACTCGGATT
This sequence comes from Candidatus Obscuribacterales bacterium, assembly GCA_020634035.1. GTDB lineage: Bacteria > Cyanobacteriota > Vampirovibrionia > Obscuribacterales > Obscuribacteraceae > RI-106. The sequence goes on from JACKCM010000002.1 coordinate 796,120, forward strand.
AGCAGTTTCTGCTTCGTACATACAGAGTTGTAAATCCTGCCCGTCATCGGTCGGAATATACCTGGTGCAGAAATACAGAATAACAAGGTCGTTAGGCAGAGCATGTTTCAACAGCCATGGTTCAGACAGGCATTTCGAGATGTTTTTCTGAATCGCCTTGACATTGGTGACTGTCAGAACATGTTTAGGACCGAATTTACCCATCTCAGGGTTTGCCAATAGCGCAGACATTAGTAGCGCGTTGTTTTGAGCGAACTTTATCGGTTCTATCTTCTTATCATGAAAGTTGTCGAGGGCAACAATCAGAGCCCATTTCTCTCTGATTTCTGTTTTCTTCTCGGGTTTTTTCAGGGAGTTTTTGACTTTCTGACTGGCTTGCTTAGCAGCTTCAAGCGGTTTGATTTTGTTGATGGCAAGGGCGGCATCAGAATTCGAGAGCTGAACCGATATCGGTAGAGCTACAGAAGTGAGGTATGCCAAAATTTTGGAAGATCTATGCATCTTATTTTTCATAGAATGCATTTTATTCAATTTCGGCAGCCCCTTGCCAGTTTGACTGAGAATTCGGTCAGGTTTCGGCGCCGGATTCCGCACAAAATGTTTATCGAGAGGTGCGCTAATTCCCATTGTGGCGTTGGTTCAAAGTACAGATTCAATGTGCTTTATATTTGAACTGCTCAATTTATACGCTTCATATATAAGTCGATTGATTTCAGGTACATTCGCATTCTGATTTTCTGATTGCAGAAGGAGCGCTATTTTTTGAGCCAGATTTTTTTGAGCTGTTTTCTCTAGATCTGGTACTGGCATTTTTTCCAGTGTCTCGATATCAATCTGTGCCAGGGCTCTGCCTGCTTCTCTTGTTTTTAACCTATATAGATACAAGTAGAGGTTTGAGTTCATCAACGCTGTGAAAAATTCCAGAGCGAATGGAACTTTCACCGTGGTGTTATTTCCCTGCTGATCTTTTATAAGTTCCTTTTTTAGTTTCTTATCGGAAAAACTATGAATGTTGTTCAAGTGATAGAAGCCTTCACGATCAAGGGCGGCTACAAGGCGATCTCCTGTTTGTCTTACCAAAATTTTTTCATTCTTTATCACCAGTTTGTCAAAGCCACCGGCGAAAAGCTTTTCTGGAGCGATTTCAATATAGTGGCCGGTCCATTCTATTGAGAATGGTTTTATTGAAGAGCCTGAGATCAGACCGGGTTGCCAGTTCTCCCCCAGTTTCTCCTTTGCCACCACATTTCTTTGACCGATGCGTGATCTGATTCCGGTATGTCCTCGCAGATAGGTGCTCATAGGCGCGAAATTTCGCATGTATTGAGCGATCTCATCGTCCTCGCTCGTGAACACCATATGAAAACGCTGATGATCCGAAGAGATTAGGTGTGATAGAGGTATCGAGTAGTTCGTCTTGTCGGGTGAGTCACCAATGCGATGGCAATAGCTTTCAAGCTCTATCTGGTAGTCTTCCTCAGATTGGTTTGCGCTTCGCTCTAAAACCGGTACGCACCATCGCCCTACAGTTGCGCCTTGAATGGACGTATCTGGCAACTCGGATAAACTGATTATTTTTGTATTGCTTAGAATCGCCTTTCGAAGCCGTGAATAGCGCCTTCCAGTCAGGAAACCATCCGGTACCAGAAGCGTCATTCTTCCACCGTTCGGCCTGGTCATTCGAAAGCAGACATCATGAAAAATTGCGTTCAGCCTGATCTTATATTCGGCACTGTCAGGGAAATGACTCTTCAAAAGTTTTGTAGAGACCTTCTCTATTACAGGCTGATTTCGTGCACCGAAACTCAGATAAGGAGGGTTGGTGATCACCAGGTCGAAACCAGCGGAGATTCGACCGTCAAATACCAAGGAAGCTCTATCCTCCCGTAATGCCGCCAGTGTCGAATCAGTAACTATTATATTTTTCGAGAGAGCCTGTACAATGCCTCTCAATTCATCGTGCGACATAGTCGAATTCTTGCTTTTCAGTAGTCCGTCTATATAGAGCAGCAAAGCACATCTCGCCAGTGCCACTGCTCTACCATCGAGATCCATACCGAAAAGCGAGGAGCAAACAAACTCGTATATCCATTCTCTGCTCGCACCACTATCCAGAGCATATTCAACGAATCCGACAAGAAAGTTACCTGTGCCGCATGCCGGATCGAGCACTCGATATTGCCGAGACTTCCATTTTGTATTTGTATCGCATATAGAATCGTCCTCGCAGCTGGACTTTATTAAATTCGTCGAGCCTTCTTTCTGGGATTTATGAATACAGTAGCTAACTATATCTGGTGGCGTGTAGTATTGGCCTTTGCTACGTCGATGATATTTAGAACTGCTCTGTATACGTATATCTTTATAGTCGATCGAGTCCGACCCGGAAGGCACGACTAAATGAAAGCTGTGCAGATGTTCGTACAAAAGCCCTATTGAGTAGGGTTTGGCGAGATCCTGATAAGCGGCGGAATTCGAATCGGCGTAGGAATCGAGCAATTCAAATACAGCGTTGATAATCGCCGTTTCATCTAGCAGATTAACGTCTGTTTGAAATGGATACCAATTCGTTGTCATCAGAGAATCTTTAGAGAATATGATCGCCTCTTGTATCTCTGATTCGATATCTTTTGAGTATTCTTTTGAACCGTATCTGGTGAACAACCAGAGCAGAAAATATCTCATAGAATATTCATCGAATAATTCTCTGCTATGGTCGAACTCCTCTATATGCTTTGGCGATAACTTCGTATTCTCTATGTTACGCACTATTGAGTATGCAACAAGAATTCTCAGATTTTTGAATAGTCGGGATATATGTCCTTGTTTGGATTTTGTTAGCGGCATCTGCTGAAACTACTACTCTGGCTCTGTTTCTGATATCAAGGAAGCTACTCTGTCTTTTGTATATAGATACGAAATACAAACGTCTTAGGCTAAGAATAGTGCACTGGAGAAGGAATTGGTTATTATTCCAGTGCCCGGGTTTAAGAAGGCTGATTAAATTCTCTACAACTGTCAAAAACCTGTAGAAAACTTTCCCTTGTCAGTTATATCCGGTGGCCTCCTACTGTATTTGGATCAGATAAACAGCCGATCATTAGAGGCTTTTGAGGTTTTCTACAGATTGAACAAGGGGACTTCGGTTGTCAATAAAGCTGTTCATAATCGCAACTCCCATAGGTAATCTTTCGGACCTCTCAGACCGTACACGAGAGGCAATATCGGATATCGATCTTATATTCGCTGAAGATACCCGGGTCAGTAAGAAACTGCTGCTCCATATCGGAGTTTCTCCGCACAAACTAATCAGCTGCCATAAATTCAATGAGAAGTCCCGATTCAAGCAGCTCAATGAAGCATTCGAGAAAGGCATGGATGTGGCATTGATGTCCGACGCCGGCACCCCCCTGCTGTCTGACCCTGGACAGAGCCTGGTTTCCGAAGCTATCTCCCTGGGCTTCGAAATCTGTGCGATTCCGGGACCGACAGCCCTGGTTCAGGCCCTCGTAGGCTCCGGGCTGCCCTGCGATAGATTTTCCTTCGAGGGGTTTCTGCCGGACAAAGAAGGTCAACTAAGGAAACATCTCCTGGAACTGGCCGATGAGAAACGCACCCTGGTCTTCTATGTCTCGCCCCACAACCTCTTGAAGCGTATCGATACCATGATTGAGGTATTGGGTGATCGCAATGCCTGTCTTGCCAAAGAGCTGACCAAAAAATTCGAACGCTACTTTCGAGGCACCCTGTCTTCGATAAAGCAGGAATTGAACGAAGAGAATCTTAAAGGCGAGTTCACCCTGGTACTGGCAGGCAAAAACAAAGATGATGAACTCAAGGTCGATGTCTCAGACGACACCGTCACGGACTTTATTCTCGATGCTCATCGAAAGGGGCATTCTGTTAAGGAGATAGCCAGGCTTGTCGCCGATAGATACTCGGTCAAAAAGTCAGAAGCCTACAGCCGGGCCGTCGAGGTTGTTCAGAAAAAGAAGGACTGAGGCATGGATTGCTCACAACTTCGATTCGGGCATATATAATTGTGTTTTCTTAAGGCAAGGCGCCGGGAGCAGCCCCCATGTTTCAAGCAGGTCAGGTTCTAAAGGTAAAAGTTGAGAGCAGCCCCGGTGAATACGGTTATGGACGCGCCACCATAGTTGATCGGGACGGCAACAATTTGCTGGTCCAGATCAAAACCAGTCGTGACTCAAACAAAATTCTACCCCGGGGCACCAAGATCTGGTTCGTCAATGATTCTCCCCGACTTACTTTCAATGGTTTCTGGTATTCAACCGTGACCGGAAAGGAGATTGTCAAAGGCCGCACCGTACTGATCTGCTCCCTGCCCAAACTGGAGCCGCTCTCCCAGAGACGCAAATCCCACCGAGTCAATGTCGATGTACCCGTAACCATCTCTCTTGATATTGAAGGAAAAGAGAAACAGGAGTTCAGAACCCGAGACCTGTGCAAGTCCGGTTCTGCCATCGAGACATCTCGCCTTGACGCCTCTCTTGTCGAAGTCGGCAAAGAGATAGGCTGTGTACTGCATACGGATCTGGGCGAGGTCAAATTAAAGGCTCGGGTCATAAGAATAGAAGAGAACTGGCTCGCCAAAAAGACAACTCTAGCCCTCGAGTTCATAGCGCTCTCCAAAGAATCTTCCGATACTCTCGATAGACTACTGGTGAAACTCGGAGGCAAGCCCCGGGACAGCAAGTTGGAAGAGGTAGCCGGCAAAGCCGGCGCCAAAGACGGACTTTCTGGCTGGGTAAGACAGGTCAAAAGAGAGGAGAGTGCTGATCAAGCGGTGACGGAAACCACCGGTGGTGACGACCTGGAAGTAGTCGAAGCAGAGCAGGATGATCTCCTGGATGAAGCTGCCGTGGAGGGTGGTGCAGAGAAGGTCGCTTCCGGAAATGAGAGCGGCAATCCGTTTTTCTCTGATGACGACAAGTAGCTGGTCTTGTTTGAAATAATTACGAAAGGCAAAATTTAGTGGCAACAGAATCAATCTCCATACTTGAAGCAACCGTTCTAGGCATTGTTCAGGGTTTAACGGAGTTCCTCCCCATTTCAAGTAGTGCTCATCTCAGGGTGGTGCCGACCTTTATCGGATGGGGCGACCCGGGGGCTGCCTATTCGGCGGTTCTGCAACTTGGCTCTGTGGCCGCCTTGCTTGCCTATTTCGCCCGGCAGATAACCAGCATAACTCTCGGCTTTGTCAGCGCCATCAAAGAAAAGGACTACCAGTCCAGCGACTTCAAGCTTTTTACCGGTATTATCATCGGTACCGCTCCTATTTGTATAATCGGTCTGGCGATCAAAAGCTTACTTGAACAGAAGGACAGCCCACTGCGCAGTCTTGAACTGATCGCCACGGTTTCTATTGTCATGGGTCTGCTTCTTGTCGTCGCCGAAGTGGTCGGCAATCAGAAAAAAAATCTGAAACAGATGGGAATCAAAGACGGTTTCATAGTAGGTCTTGGTCAGGCACTGGCCCTGATACCAGGGTGTTCCCGCAGCGGCTCGACATTGACCGTCGCCATGTTGTTAGGTCTGAACCGAGCCGATGCTGCCCGTTTCAGCTTCCTGCTCGGCATTCCTGCCGTTGTGCTCAGCGGCTTATTAGAGTTGAAAGAACTTTTTGAAATAGGAATAGCCGACATAGGCATACCCGGTTTGATTTGTGGTCTTATCGCCTCGACCGTGGTCAGCTACCTTGCCATCGCCTGGATGATAAAGTTTCTAGAGAAGCATTCTACCTGGTGGTTCGTGGTCTATCGAGTCCTATTCGGAGCTTTTATCCTCTATGCTCTCAAGACCGGTCTCATCTCTTGATTCTTGCTTCAGTCGATATAGAAACAATCCTTTCGAATCTGCCCAGGTATTTTCGAAAGTGGCGATTCTCTCATAGTGACTATTGAAGTAGGCATCTTTTAAAAGCTCTCTGCCAAAGGACTCGAGGGTGATGATATATTCCGGTTTAAGGGCTTCTACTATGGCCGGGTTTACCTCGAGTACCTCCCCTTTTCCTTGATGGCTATCCGGAAGTCGCCCGAAACGCACCACCTCCGGTGATAGTAATCCACAGAAGTCGAGGATCTTGCCCGGGTGTTTGTAACCGAGGTAGCCTATCTCCGGGGCACCTATGGTGGCTTTCTCCCAGCCCGGATATTTCTTCATTACTTCCAGGGCTTCACCAAACTGTGCCAGCCGTTTAAACTCATTGTTCCAGGCGAAGGTAACAGCAGTTAGATTGGCTTCCGGTCTGGTGAACTGCTGTATTAGTTGCACCATAAGCAATGCCACTATTGATACAAGCGCCACCACTCTTTTTGACATTGGCCTTTTTGAATCAGTGATGGACTCAAGGCATAGTGGAAATACCAGAGCGGCGAAGAACACCGGTATAAGAGAATACCAGCAGTGATACCATCCGAAAGGAGCCGGGTTTTTGATACCGAAAACAACCATGAATACAATCACGGCTGCCATATAATAGCGAACGACCGTCAGTTTAAAGACCTTGAACGAGACTATTATGGTCACCAGTCCGGTAATGGTCGCCGCCAGAAAGTAGGCTATTCCCGGCACATCAAGATAGAAGCGCGGCAGAAATATTCCTGTACCTATCATCCAGACAGTATTCAGAAACATAAACGCAGGCGGCATCGGATAGAACATCTTGAACTTTCCGACCATGCCATGTGGGATTACAGTACCGAAGGCCAGGTAAAGAGCCAGTACTATGGCAAGCACCGCTAGACCCGGAAAGATATAAGCTCCTACAAGTTTCCGTCGGTTCTCTCTGAAGCTCCAGATAAGGCTGACCGCCCACCATATAACCGCCTCCGGTCTGATGAAGGGCATTATCGAAGTAAGCCAGGCTACTGCTCCCTGTCTCTTGTGATGCATAGCCCAGATCGAAAGGATCAGGAAAGTCACCAGTATATGCGTCTCTTTTCCGAATATCGTCTGTTGAATTCCATAGGGATCGAAAGCGTATACAAATATCGCCGCCGCAGCCGCGCTCCGCTTTGAAAACAGATCGAAAGCGAAGAAGTAGATTATTACTGCGTTCACCATCTGGAAAACGGCATTAATCATCTGTGATACCAGGGCTACATCAGTTGATCGAAAAATTGAACATAAAAAATAAAGCAAGATCAAGTGAATATGGGAAGTGAAGCCGATTACCTTTTCGCCCGGATTATAATCGAAGCTGATACCATTCACCCAATTCCGAATATAGCGGAAGTCTATATAAGAGTCGTCTCCACAAATTGGAAACTGCAGCACCCTGGTCAGGGCTATCCATCCAAGACTGAGCGATATCACTAAGGCGGTCGATGCCACCACTGCCCGACTCTTTTCAGGTAGTCTGTGGTCGAAGTGAAAGAGGCAAAGACCTGCCACCAGCGCCAGTCCCAGGAAAGCAAAATATCTGGAAAATGCTCCATCGATATAACCCGACAGATTAGATCCTGCTTCAGATCCCGGCCCTATCATATGACTGGCAAGGTCAGCTTGAAGACCCGATTTAACCAATCCGACCGCTGAAAAGACGGCGAATGTCACCCCAAGAATAGCGGTGGCGATGTATTTGTTCTTTGCGGCGCTTTCGATTTCCTGTTCCTGTTCCTGTTGCTCTTTCTGATTCGCTCTAATTCAGTCCATCGGGATCGGTTATCGCAGCTTCGTCGCTCTGTTCATAGATAGGAAATGCCATGGTGGGCAGCTTCTTTGCCGCCGATGTAGTGGCAGCCTGTTGGGGCATATCCTCTTTTTTGCCACCCAGATTCAAGAAATTGGACATGAGCTCTCTTTTCTCCTTCTCGAAACGGCGCTTATCCTCGAGGAATTTGTTCTTTTCCGCTTCCAGATTCTTGTTCGCTTCCAGATCTCGATACTGATCAACCGGCGCCGGCTGCATCTCTGACTGGTCGTGCAGCTTGGCCGATAGCATCAAGCCACCCAGGAAAATAGCGGTGACGAAAACACCGGCTACAATAGCCAGGACAGGTTTAGACTGTTGCTCTTTCTTGCCGGCATGGACATTATAGGTGAGCAGCTCTTTCATCTCGAGAGCAGACTGGAAACGACCCCAGACATCCTGCTGGGTGCTTCTCTGTATCACTTCATCGATATGGTCGGAAATATCCGGATTGACTGCCTTCGGAGAAGCGACATTGAGGGCAGCCGGGTCCTCTCCGGTGAGCAGGAAATACATGGTGCAGCCCAGAGCATAAACATCAGAGCGAGGATCGGCCGCCCCCCAGTACTGTTCCGGAGGGGAATAGCCCTGGGAAACCACATGGGTATTGTCCTCCGACTCTTCGAAGGGTCTTGCGATACCAAAGTCCACCAGTTTTACATGATCGTGCACATCGATCATGATATTACTGGGCTTCAGATCACGGTAGATAACCGGAGGGTCATGGGTGTGCAGATAATGAAGTACGTCGCAAATTTGTACCGCCCACTCCACCACCATCTCTTCTGAGAAGGGCTCCTGGCGTTTCATGACCATCTCATGAAGATTCTGGCCCTGGACATATTCCATCACCAGAAAGGATTTGCCTTCTTCGGTAAAAAAATCGAGAATGCGGACGATATTGGGATGGTTGAGGGCCGCAAGCACCTGCGCTTCTCGGAAGAAGAACTGCAGCGCTTTCTCCCGGTCTTCCTCCCGGAAGAAATCATCTCGCAGTTGTTTTACGACACAGGCTCTCTTTTGATCGTTGAGATTAGGAAGGTTAAGGTCTCGGGCCATGAAGACGGTTCCCATCCCGCCCTGACCGAGTTTGTCCACCACTTCCCAGCGCCGATTCAGAACATAAGGAAATGCTCGGTCATTGTCATCTGTGATATAGCCTGTGTCCATTTATTGGGCTCGTCCGGGGATGCTATTGCTAATTTAATACATTCCCGGAAATTAGCAAGTCCCGGGTTCTATTAGTTAATCAGGCAGATTTTTAGCCAGTTTTTTTAGCTGATTTTTGAATTTGTCATCGAGATCATCTGCGGCATTCAAGCGAGAGAGCACCGCAGCAGCTTTATCCAGGCGGTCGAGGCGCTTCAGTACTTCTACATAGACGATCATCTCTTCTTTGTCGAGACTATTTGCTTCATCGGCTTCCTGAAAGGCTTCCAGAGACTCTTTGTACTTCTTCTCTCGATAAAGAGCCATGGCGATTATGCCCCGGGCTCTCTTTTCGGAGCCATTGCTCAATTTCAAGAGCAGTCTTGCTTCAATAAGCGCCTGTTTGTATTTCTTCTTAGCAAGCAGTGATCGAGCCAATAGATAACGGGCTTCGAAATTGCCGCTGTTTTGATCTACGACGGCAAAAAAGTGTTTGATCGCCTCTTTAGAATTGCCTCTTTCCAGATAGATTTCACCAAGACGAAAATGAATCTCTTCATAAAAAGGATTCTTCTTCAATAGACTTTGATAATAAGCCATCGCCCGAGAAAAATTGCCCGACTTTTCGTAGATTCGGCCTTCCATGCTATCTCTCTCTTTCCGAGAAAGGTCCTTGAGCTGGTCGAGAATGGCAACAGCCTCCTCAAGCCTGCCCTGTTTAGCCAGACTGTACATAAGCAGCTCATCGGTGGCTCTTCGGTCAGGATTGCGCTTCTTCGCTTCTCGGGCCAGGGCGACGGCTTCGTCCAACTTCCCAAGGGCAGCATAGGTCTCGGATAATTCCTGCAAAACATAGACATTATCAGGATCCCGGGTCTGGGCTTCTTCGAGCAGATCTATCGCTTCATCACCCTTGCCGGAATTGGCAAGCACTTCCGAACGTGCCACCAGGGGGATGAAAGCGAGGGGATTGTCCGGCTGAGTTTTGAGTGCATCCTCCGACTCTCGAGCCGCCTCTTCGAATTTGCCGATTCTTGCATGAACCAGGGACGATACCGCAAGCACATTCCATTCACCCTGGTGGCTCTTGGTCAATGGATCTATCGCCTCTTCCGCTTTGCCGGGTTTTGCATCAGCCAGATAAATCATGGCCAGGTTGAGCCGGGGATTGGCTGCCACCGGATCCAGTGATAGGGCGCGACGAAAAATATTCTCCGCCAGGGCGTCGTCACCCAGCTCTCTTAATACGTTGCCGTATTCATTGAGAGTTCTGGTGTTACGAGGATCTAACCGCACCGACGTTTTCAAGGGCTCGACCGCGTCCTTGAAGTCGTTGGATGGAATATAACACCAGGCCAGGTTATAGTGAGCGACTGGATTGTCCGGGTCTATTTTGATCCAGTGTTTTACATAGGGCTCTGCATTCTGGTAGAACTCCAGACCGATGTAGATACTGGTCAACTGTTCTAGCGAAAGCAGATGATCCGGATTCAACTCAAGAGCGTTTTGAAACTCTTCGATGGCGCGATCCAGCTCATTTCTTGCTTTGTGCAAGATCCCCAGTTGATAGTGAAGACTGGGACTGTCGGGATAGTTAACCAGAGCCTTCTGGGCCTGATTAATCGCTTCTTGCACTCGTCCGCTGGTGGAGAGCCTGAATACGACACTGAGATCACTGGCTCTGTCGATGTCGAAATCGCCGAACTGATCTACCGATGCCGCCATTCTCTCGGTGGTGGCTTTCCAACTCCTGGCTTGATCAAGACGATACTTTATCTCCATCCTTCCGGGGCTGATGCTATCGGCGGTGCCCAGTTCTCTGATAGCGTCGTCCACCAGACCGAGCGATAGATAGGTGGAGCCCAACTCGAAATGCACATCAGAAGAATCCGGAGCCAGTTGAGTCGCCCTGGTTAACTCAGCAAGCGCTTTCTCATTGTCGCCCTCGAGAAAGTAGAGACGACCAAGACCTAGATAGCCAGTCGGTTTATCCGGTGCCAGTTTGACCACACGAGAGTATGCGCTCTTTGCTTTAGCGTAATTACCTTCGGCAAAATAGCCATCAGCTTCGGCTATCACTTTGACCAGAGCCTCAGCTTTCGAGGGCTCTTTCTCTTTTGCGTAGCCGGGCGCCGTCCCAAAGAGAATGACGAAGCTTGAAATTAAGAAAACAGCCGATTTTTGAAATTCTTTTTTCACCAGGATGCTCCAGATTTCAGTTGAGACTGCCGCAGAGCTTTTGGAAGAGTTCGATGCTCTTCCTGTGTTCGTCACCCAGATTGTAATCTAACTCTTCGATGAAATATCTCTTCACCCGTTCTCTATCGAGCAGCATATGATCCGCCGCTGCTTCGACCACCTCTTCTAGATGGCTGCTCAGACCCAGATCTCTAGATCGGTTGAGGGCCTCTTCTATCTCTTTATAGCGTGTCGGCTCTTGCTCGACAAATTCCGATCTGGCTGCCCATACTCCAAATACCATAGGCAACTTGAAGCGGTCGAACCACCACTTACCGAGATCAATTCGGTTAAAAGAGGCAGACCAGCTCTTGTCCACTTTGAGTGCTTCATCGCCGATAATCAGGGCACCGGAAGCGCTGCTGCCGGGTAAATCCGGCGTGACCACCGTCTTGAAGTCTGCCTTTACCGAAGCCTCTTGATCCAAAATCACCCTCAAAAGATTAATAGAGGTAGCGGATGCATTCGGCACCAGTACCGGTGCTTTGTCGAGATCTTTGAGATCTCCTTTATAGAAGAAGAGCACCGAACCCACAGGACCCAGGCTCGATACCGATATTCCAGGAACCAAACTGAGGCTCGGACAGTTCAAATAACAGTAGAGGCTGACGGCGCTTACATCGAGGTCGCCCGCTTCGATAAGGGCATTGAGACCGCTTGGTACCCTGGAGACGAACTCTCCTTCGAGCACCACCGCCCCTTTTTTAATCGGAAGATTAATGGGCAGGCAGTTGCTGAAGTCTATCTGTCCGATTCGGGGCAGACTGCTTCTTGCTTTGTTTTTACTGTCTCTATTCATATAATGATGCGGTAATGATCCAGTAATAATCCGGCTGAAAGACTCATAAGTATATAACTTTGAAGGCTCGTTACCAGAGCATTCTGATGTCAAGCGTAAACTGTGTCACATTCCTGATATCCTGATCAGCTTCAGATCCACGTTTAGTTTCATGATAAGAGGTGCCTTGCTAGTGTCCATGGTCGACCTAATCCTGGCGAAAAGAGCCGGTCAGGAGCATCAAAGAGAAGATATCGAGCGTCTGGTCTCCGGTATCATGGATGAGAGTATCCCCGATTATCAGCTCAGCGCCTGGCTCATGGCGGTATGCTGGCAGGGGCTGTCAGTGGACGAGACTGCCTGGCTTACCGATGCAATGTGTCGCTCCGGTGAGGTCCTTGACCTATCTTCCGTGGGCAAATATGTGGGTGACAAACATTCCACCGGCGGCGTCGGCGACAAGACCACCCTGGTCTTTGTGCCTTTGATGGCATCCATGGGCATTCCCATGGCGAAGCTCTCCGGTCGAGGGCTGGGTCATACCGGTGGCACCATAGACAAACTGGAAGCTATTCCCGGTTTTAATTGCTCACTTTCAAAAGAAGCTTTTATCACCCAGGTCAAAGAGAAAGGCATGGCCGTTGCCGGTCAGACCGCTCAACTGGCACCGGCTGATGGCAAGATGTATGCCCTCCGCGACGTGACCGGCACCGTCGCCTCCATCCCTCTGATAGCAGCTTCGGTCATGTCCAAGAAACTTGCCGCCGGCAGCACTTTTATTATTCTAGATGTGAAGTGCGGCCGGGGCGCTTTCATGGAGACCGAAGCCCAGGCTGTGGAACTTGCTCGCTTGATGGTCGAGGTTGGCAAACGGCTTGGCAAGCCGGTGGTGGCCGTGGTGACCGATATGGAGCAACCCCTGGGCAATGCAGTCGGTCATTCGGTGGAAGTCGAAGAGGCGGTGGAAACCCTCAAAGGAAACGGACCTTGCGATCTGGAGGAACTCTGTTTATCTCTGGGAGCGGAAGCTCTGGTGGCTGCCGAGCGTTGTGAGGACAGAGAAGAGGCGCGGCGGAGTTTGAAAGAAGCCCTGGCATCAGGCAAAGCCTTAGCCGGCTTCAGGACTTTAATAGAGGCCCAGGGCGGAGATTCAGGAATCATCGAGGACTATGCTTTGATGCCCCAGGCTCAAGAGAGTTTTGAGTTGTTATATGAAGGCAAGGATTCAGCATGGGTCGAACATCTGGACGGTAGAACCGTGGCTGAAGCTTTGAAGCGACTGGGGGCCGGTCGGGCAAGAAAAGGCGATCCGATTGATCTGGCTGTCGGAGTGGTGCTCTGTGCCAAGGTCGGGTCTAGATTAGAGCCCGGTCAATCTTTGTTAAAACTGAAAGCCCATAACCGTGAGCAGTTCGATGAGATCAAAGCCCTTCTCTACTCGGCTTATAGATTTTCGACCACAGAAGTGGCGACCCCACCCCTGGTGAAAGCCTGCATATCATGAACTCTTCTGTCCGGGCTCGACTGCTCCCTTATCGAGTCTTCGAAGGTTCCATGAACATGGCCCTCGATGAAGCGATCTTAGACCGGGCTATAAGCGTCGATGATACCAACAGTCTCAGCCTGCGTTTCTATGGATGGCGACCCGAGGCTGTCTCTATCGGCTATGGTCAGAAGTTGCCTTATTCAGATAGAGAGCGTATTGTCGAACGCGGATTCGATCTGGTCAAAAGACCGACCGGAGGACGTGCCGTATTGCATAGCGGTGAGCTGACCTATTCTTTTGTCGGTCATGGTAGCCTGCTTGGTGGCAGTATCGCCAGCGCCTATCGCCAGATCTGTCAGGGGCTTATCTCCGGGCTGGCTGAACTTGGTCTGGAAGCCAGTCTTGGAGAATCCGGCGATCGCAGTTATAGAGACAAAGCCGATTGCTTCCTTGCCATAACCACAGCAGATCTCAAACTGGATGGTTTCAAGCTGGCAGGTTCAGCCCAACTGCGTCGCGGTAACTGGATTTTGCAACATGGTTCCATTTTATTGAATCAGCCCCAGGAGCTGATGCCCTCTCTGTTAGGTGGCGAGTCTACAACTGAATCTGATCTTGATCGCCAAAGACATTGCAATTTATTCGATAAGCTGGCCGCACCGATGGCGGTGGATGAACTGGTAGCAGTCTTTTCGAGAGGCTTTGAAAAAACTTTTTCCTGCTCTTTCGTTGAGAGTAATATTGATGATATCGAAAAAGAGCTTGCTGAATCAAAAGCCTCTGCTTATCTGATTCGATCAGCCTCTATTAAAGGGTAAAGTCGAAAGTATCATCTTTCTTCGGCTTCATCTTTTTAAACACCGATCTGGTGCCGGCAAAAAGAGAGCGTCGCTTCTTCTTACTCTCTTCCGGATGCTCCTTCTCGTACATGGCTTTGCTCAGCAGCTTGAGAAAACGGATGTTTCTACGGGCTTCGAACTGGTGAGTATGATCAGCGTCGTGCTTATCTATTAGTGACCATTCGTTATAGGTTTCGAGAAGCAGCTTCTGGTCAGGATTCTCCTGGGATTTCAACTTCTTTGTCAGAGCCTGGGCTAATAAAAAGTGCCCTGTGGGATCACCGGGATCGAGCTCTACCGCCTTTTTCAGACATTGAATGGCTCGTTCGTGTTGACCGTCGCTCGAATAGTTCTCGCCCTGGAAGCGTAGCTGAGAGGCTTCGGACAGTCTGCCTGCAATGCCGGAGCCGAAGAAAGCCGAGTTTGGCTTCTCGCTTGAATAAACCTTCTCGCTATTGTCTATGTTAGGTGAGATTGCATCGGCGAAAACCGGTGCTGCACCACCGGTGATGCAGCCAGCGACCAAACAAATAAGAACAGACTTCTTGATCATGAATAATTACTCGGTAACGTCTTTCACGTCTACCGAATCGGGGCCGGCTTGCAGATCTGCAATTTCGCTCTCGAGCTCTTTTATTCTCTCTTCAATGCGATTGATCTGATTCAGTTCATCGGCAACGGTCTCTTTCAAGATGCCGCTGTCAATGGCACCACCTTGATTGAGAAGCGAACAAACCCTCTGTCCGATAGTCTCGAGATGCTTCTTCTTCTCTGAGGTGAGACTGACTACATTGAGCTTCAACTTCGCGACTTTGGCCGCTTTGCTGGTCTGGTCCGAGGTCTGCTTGGCGAAGTTCTTTGCTTTATCGAAAAGATTTTCGAAAGGAGGCATATCAAAAGTCCTCTGTATTGGCTGTGCCCTGATGGAGATTCCAGTTTACAGAATACCTTAAATAGCTTCCCTGCGCCTTCAAGGATCGCAAGCTAAACCCTAAATAACTTCCCTTATATAGGTAAGGCCCTTAGTGGGCTATAAAACACCCTTCATGCAGGCCGAATTTGCTATGAATCAGGCGCACCGCTTTGCGGGCATACTTGGCAGGTAGCACCACACTGACTCGGATATCGCCTGTGGCTACCATGTTTACCGGAATGCCGCCGATTTGAAGCGCTTCGAATACGCTGGCGATAATCTCGGGACGGCTGGTCAGTCTTCTGCCCACCACCGATATTCTGGCCACGTCGGTGTCTACCGAGGAGCGCGAATTGCCCAGGGCCATGCCGTTCGATTCGATTATCGACTGCACTCGACTGAGCGCTCTCTGCTCGACGGTGAAAGCCACCTCTTGAGCCGGTTCATCCTCATGGGCAAGCAGCATCAGCATGTCGGTATGAATGCCGAGCTCTTGAAGCCTGGTGAAAAGATTGGAGATCCCATCCAGTCTCGCGTTCTCGGATTTGATCGTGATCGCAGCCTGGGTCATATCGCAGGATATGCTGCAGACAGTATAATCCGGTGATACCAGTCGATTGGTTATCAGAGTGCCATCGTCACCGGGCTCGAATGTGGAGCGTACTCTGACCGGAACGTTAGAGTCCATGGCCAACTCCACCGATGTGGCCGCTAAGACCTGGGCACCGGTGGAAGAGAGTTCGACCATCTCTTCATAGCTGATGGCAGGCAGCCTCTGGGCTTCGGAGAGGAGCCTGGGATCGGCGGTGTATATTCCTTTTACATCGGTGTAGATATCGCAGCGATCGGCGCTCAAGGCTGCTGCAAGCGCTACTGCAGTGGTATCGGAGCCGCCGCGACCGAGGGTGGTCAGTTCGTTGTTCTGGGTGATTCCCTGGAATCCTGCTATGACGGCGATTTCTCCCCGGGCAAGACTGGCGTCCACTGCGTCGGGTTGGACCTTCTGAATCTTAGCAAGACCATGATTCGGCTCGGTGATGATACCGGCCTGGGCACCGGTGAAAGAGCGCGATTGATAACCGAGATTCTGTATTGCCATGGACATCAGGGCTATTGAAACCTGTTCTCCGGTGGCAAGCAGCATGTCCATCTCCCTTGGGTTGGGAGTACCGTTGACCTGCTCGGCCAGCTCGATGAGATGATCTGTGGTATCACCCATGGCCGATACCACTGTCACCACTTCATGACCATTGTACGCGGCCTCGACCGCTATCTCTGCCGCCTTTTTAATGCGTGCCACATCGGCTATGGATGTCCCGCCAAATTTCTGAACTAAACGACTCATGGTTCTTGTCTGGATAATGCCTTACTAAATCTTTCGCTCTTTTGCGAAGACATCTTGATCATAGCCCAGAGGGGTAAGACATAAGTTAAGCAAAGGGGAAAAGTATTCTAATCATATTTAGAACTTAGCCCGCAGAGTTGTCAGCAGAAGCGGCCGAAAGCTCAGCTATTGCTGCTTTTTTAGATTCGGCACCACAGATCTTGTTTGATCGAGATCTTTACGAAGGGCGATAGCAGAGAGAGGATATCTTCAAGATATCCATATCGATGGTGTCACTTGTAGTGGCACCATCACCGGAAAAGAACTTCTATCCTATTTATTTGCCCTTCTTGTTCTTATTCTTGTTATGAGAATCGCCAGGCTGGCCCCAGAGGTTGCCCTGGCTGTGATAATCGCCCCAGCTTTTCGCCCGGGATTGACCGCTATCGGTCCAGGCTCCCTGACCGGCGCCGACACTGTTTTCGCCCCAGCCTTTAGCCGCTGAGGGATCATCCACATAGTTGCGCCACTTCTTACCGTATTTCTGCTTGGCCAGGGCAATCGGATTGCCTATAAGGTCTTTGTGACCGTTGTGAACGATGGTCTCACCGGTTCTCACGTCTCTCTGGTCTTCGTTCTTGTCGTAAATAGGCTTGCCATAGTCGGAGAACCTGGCCACATCGAAGCGGCTGTAATGAACAAAAGGCCGCGAAGCCATCCTTTCGTGAAGGAGCACATCGGTGGTCTTGAAGGCATTGCCGGGGATATGAGAATCGGTTTTCAAAGCCGCTTTGACAGCGTTGACGTCCCTGATCGTATCGGTTTCATTGAGACGGTTCTTCGCTTCGTACTGCTGGTCGAAGCCCTGCATATGGCTGCGATTGCTCATCTGCTTCGGATGATGAGCGGCATGGGCGAGCTGCATGGACCGGAACTTTTCGGCTTTATCTCTGGCACCGAGGCTGCGGTCTTTGTAGACCTCATCTAATTGAGCGGCGAAAACCATCTCATAGACAAGATCCCGCGAGTTCCAGTAGCCTGGCAGGCAGTGCAGGACAGTGCCGTCGGAGGAGAGCATGAAGAGTTGCAGGTTGCGGGGACCGGCTCCGTTGGTGGTGTTCACCGCATTGCCGAAGGTCGTATGGCGTCCGGACATACCCGAATAGTTCTCGTGGGTGATGTCCTTAAAACCACAGACGAAATAGTTTTTGAGGGCGGAATAGGCGGGGTCTTGGGACAGGCTCACGGCCCGTAAGCTGTTGCCGGCACTTCACGTGTCTTTATCCAACCTTCCCAGGATGTTTACCCAGAAAATCATCTTGTTGCGACTGCGGGCATCGGCCTGGGCCTGGGCCAGGGACTGGTGCCAGTGGATATTGCCCAGAAGCTTATTAACCCGCACTCTCTGGGAGTCTCCCTTCAAAAGCGCGTCGGCGGCAAAACTCTGCCCGGGAGAGAGCCCCAGAAGTATGATCAGCGTTGCGCTTATTAGAGAGATTGCGGATCTTGACATATATTCTATATACCAAGATCCGGGCTATTTACTCGCCTTACTCATTTACTTCCCACATCGGAATCCGGATGTCGGTTTTTCTGGCGAACTCAATCGCTTCTTCGTAGCCCGCATCCACATGACGAATCACTCCCATACCCGGATCGGTGGTCAGCACTCTTTTAAGTCTTTCGGCTGCTTCTTGAGTTCCGTCGGCGACAATCACCTGACCGGCATGGAGGGCATAGCCGATGCCGACTCCGCCGCCATGGTGCAGCGATACCCAGGAGGCTCCGCCCACGGCATTGATCAGGGCATTCAGATAGACCCAGTCGGCCACCGCATCGGTGCCGTCTTTCATGCTTTCGGTCTCTCGGTTGGGAGAAGCGACCGAGCCGGCATCGAGATGGTCGCGGCCGATTACGATTGGAGCTTTTACCTTGCCCCGGGCGACCAGGTCGTTCATGATCAGACCCATTTTCGCCCGGTCTCCATAACCCAGCCAACAGATTCGACAGGGCAGACCCTGGAAGGCGACTTTTTCACCGGCCATCTTGATCCAGCGGCAGAGCGCTTCGTCATCGGAAAAGTTTTCTAGAATGGCCTGGTCTATCACGGCGATGTCTTCAGGATCGCCCGAAAGTGCCGCCCAGCGGAAGGGACCCTTGCCTTCGCAGAAAAGAGGACGGATATAGGCAGGCACAAAGCCCGGAAATGCAAAGGCATCTTCGACGCCGTGGTCGAGGGCGACCTGACGGATATTGTTGCCATAGTCGAAAGTGATAGATCCCTTCTTCTGGAAGGCGAGCATGGTCTTTACATGAATAGCTATCGCTTTGCAGGAAAGTTCGAGATAACTATCAGGATCCGATTCTCTTAATTTATCCGCGGCAGAAAGCTCCATGGGCTCGCCCTTTTCTGTAAGCGGTACATAGCCGTTGAGCGGATCGTGGGCCGAGGTCTGGTCGGTGAGAGCGTCGGGCACGAAACCTTTGTTCAGAAGTTCCGGCAATACAAAGGCTGCGTTGCCGAGGATGCCTATGGATAGCGGCTTGCCTTCTGCTTTTGCTTTTTCTGCCAGTTCGATGGCATGGTCGACACTGTCGGCTTTGACGTCGAGATATCTTGTTTCGAGGCGACGTTCTATTCGGTGTGGATCGACTTCGATACAAAGAGCAACGCCTTCGTTCATAGTGATGGCCAGAGGTTGAGCACCGCCCATGCCACCAAGTCCTGCCGTCACCACGACCTTTCCTTTCAAGGAACCGTCATAGTGTTTTCTTGCCAGGGCGGCAAAGGTTTCATAGGTCCCCTGCAGAATTCCCTGGGTGCCGATATAAATCCAGGAGCCTGCCGTCATCTGACCGAACATGATCAGACCTTTCTTTTCGAGTTCGCGAAAATGCTCCCAGTTGGCCCATTTGCCGACCAGGTTGGAGTTGGCGATTAAGACCCGGGGGGCATTTTCATGGCTTTTGAAAATACCGACCGGTTTGCCCGACTGCACTAATAAAGTTTCATCGTTTTCCAGCTTTGTCAGAGCTTTGACAATCGCTTTAAAAGAATCCCAGTCTCTTGCCGCTTTACCCGAGCCACCATAGACCACCAGGTCCTGGGGACGTTCGGCCACTTCTGGATCGAGATTATTGAGCAGCATTCTCAGCGCTGCTTCCTGCAGCCAGCCTTTGGTATGGAGCTTGTTGCCCCGGGGCGCTTTCACCGGCATCGGCTTCTTGCTGGCGAGGATGTCTTTCAGCATCTTCTCGGATTCTTCGGTCTTATAGGTTGTTGTCATGACGATGAACTCCCGGCTGCGCCCTGTATATAAAGATATAAAAGATAAAATAGGAATATGAAAGAATTAGAGAAATATCGCATCTCTTCACCTTCTATAAGGGAGAATGATAGCCGACTATATGCGGATAGCCGCAAGTCTTCAAGTTAACTGAATAAATCGGGAGCAGATCATGGTCAAAGAACTGTCCAAGCCGAAATCCAAAGACAACGATAAGAATAAAGGTGACGACACCCGGGCCAAGAGCGCCAGGGAGTTCGAGACCATCTCTGGAATTCCTCTCAAACCGGTCTATAAGCCGGAAGACTTGAAAGACTGGAATTATGACGATAAGCTCGCCGACCCCGGCGAATTCCCCTATACCAGAGGAATTCACAAAGACATGTACCGGGGCAAGCTCTGGACGATGAGACAGTTCGCCGGTTTCGGCGGTCCGGAGGAAACCAACGAACGTTTCAAGTATCTGCTTTCTCAAGGACAGACAGGACTCTCCACCGCTTTCGACCTGCCCACGCTCATGGGCTACGACTCGGATCACCCTAAGGCGGACGGAGAAGTAGGGGTTTGCGGAGTGGCCATAGACTCTCTGGAGGATATGGAGATTCTCTACCGAGACCTGCCTCTTGACAAGGTCTCCACCTCGATGACCATCAACGGTCCTGCTTCCATAATCTTTGTCATGTTTCTGGTAAATGCCCGCAAGCAGGGCTTCGACTGGAAGAACCTGAACGGTACTCTGCAAAACGATATTTTCAAAGAGTACATTGCCCAGAAGACTTATTTAATTCCGCCCAGACCGGCTCTCAAACTTATTCAGGACATGATGGTCTTCTGCACCAGAGAAGTTCCTAAATGGAACACTATCTCTATCAGCGGTTATCACATCAGAGAAGCCGGCGCCACCGCGGTACAAGAGCTGGCGTTTACTCTTGCCGACGGCTTCGCCTATGTCGATGCCGGTATCGAAGCCGGTCTCGATATCGATGAATTCGTTCCGAGACTCTCTTTCTTCTTCAACTCTCATATCGACTTCTTTGAAGAGATTGCCAAATTCCGCGCTGCTCGCAGAATCTGGGCGAAAAGAATCAGAGACGAATACGGCGCCAAGAACGAACGCTCCTGGAAATTGCGTTTCCACACCCAGACGGCAGGATGCAGTCTCACTGCTCCCCAGCCTGAAAACAACATCGTGCGCACCGCCATCGAAGCGCTCGCCGGAGTACTGGGTGGAACCCAATCGCTGCACACCAACTCTATGGACGAAGTGCTCGGTCTGCCTACGCAGAAAGCAGCCCATATCGCCCTGAGAACCCAGCAAATCATCGCCCACGAAACCGGAGTGGCAAACGTGGCCGATCCCCTTGCCGGCTCCTATTACATCGAGTGGCTCACCGACGAGATGGAGAGACAGGCCAATGTCTATTTCGATCGAATCAAAGAGATAGGTGGTGTTATATCCGGTATCGAAAAACACTTCTTCATGGAAGAGATAGCCAACGCTTCCTACAAGTTCAACCAGCAGTTGGGAACCAAAGATAGACATTTCATCGGACTCAACTCTTTCAAAGAGAAAGCTCCGGGAGAGGATATCGAGATTCTCAAAATAGGTCGTGAATATCAAGAAAGGCAGGAAGCGCGAATCAAGAGTCTCAAAGAGCGCAGAGACAACGAGAAGGTCGCCAATACCCTTGCGGCGCTTAAAGAAGCTCTGAGCAACAACAAGGACTCTTTCCAACCTCTTATAGACTGTGTGGAAGCCTATGCTACCCTCGGCGAAATCTGTGACGCCATGCGGGATGTATGGGGCGCCTATCGCGAGACCGCGGTTCTCTAACTCTAATCTCTGAACCACGACACTTGGATAGTCCATTATTAGTCTTCTCTGCTTTCTTCGCCTGTGCTCTGGCGATATTTCTTGCCGGCACCCAGCTCTCCAAATACGGTGACGCCATAGCGGAGAAGACCGGTATGGGCCGAACCTGGATCGGCCTGGTGCTGCTTGCCACGGTCACATCGCTTCCTGAGTTGATAACCGGGACAAGTTCTGTTGTTCTCCACGACCTCCCGGATATAGCAGTCGGTGCGATTCTCGGAAGTTGTATGTGCAATATTTTGATAATCGCTTTATTAGATTGTATGTCCGGCCCCAAGCCGGTCTCTCATCAGGTTCATGAGGGTCATGTTCTCTCTGCCGGTTTTGGTCAGCTCATGCTGGGGCTTGCCTGTCTCGATATAGTCGCCGAAGAACGTCTGCCTACAATAGGATGGATAGAGCCTCTCAGTCCACTTTTTATTCTTCTTTATATTCTCGCCATGAAACTGATCTATCAGCATGAGAAAAAGCGAGTGAACGAATTTATGGAGACGATTGAGGTTCAGTATCGTGATGTCTCTTTGAAAAAGGCTGTGACTATGTTCACTCTCAATTCACTGGTGGTGGTGGCTGCCGGTGTATTCTTGCCCGATATCGGTGATCGTATCTCTACCATAACCGGGCTCGGCGACACTTTTGTGGGCAGCGTCCTGATTGCCATCTCGACCTCTCTGCCGGAGATCGTGGTCTGTATCAGCGCCGCTAAAATCGGGGCTTTCGATATGGCTGTCGGCAATTTATTGGGCAGCAATCTTTTCAATCTGGCCATTCTCTCTCTCGATGACGCGCTCTATTTAAAAGGTCCTTTGCTCGAGGTCATATCGCCAACCCATCTGGTCGGTGCTCTCTGTGGGTTGATTATGACTTCGATAGCTATAATCGGTCTCAGTTATCGTGCCGAGAAGAAGGCCACTTTCATAGCCTGGGATGCCCTGGGCATCGCCTTTATCTATGTGGTCGGCACAATGATTCTGTATATGATGATAAGCAAATAGAATCTGCTTTTAAAGAAGCTTCTTGTCCACTTTGCCGCTTCTTGTTTTGGGCAGCGGATTGGATAATGCTCTTAGATTCCAGACCATCGGTCGCAGCTCTCTTTTTAGATTCTCTTTCGAGAACTCTTTCAGGCTTTTCAAAATATCTTCTCGGGCTGCTTTGGCACCGGCTTCGTCTTCGCCGTCGAGGGCTTCTCCCAGACTGGCATCCGCCACCACTATGGTGGCTTTAACAATCTGACCGAGTCTCTGGTGATCCTGACCGGTGACTGCCACCTCTTTGACCAGGGGATGACGGGAGAGCACCTGTTCGACCTCAATCGGAAAGACTTTGTTGCCGGCTACGATAATCATCTCTTTGGCACGACCCGAGATAAAGAGATACGAGTCGGCAAGATGTCCAATATCACCTGTTCTATAACCGTTCTCGGTGAGCACATCCTCGGTCTTCTCGGGCTGATTGAGATACTCGTCCATCAAGAGTTTGCTTTCTATATAAATCTCTCCGGTTTCGCCTTCGGGCAGGCAGTTTCCTGCTTCGTCGACAATATTGATCTTCACCGATGGAATGGGCTTGCCCACCGACTCTAGCGGACCATCCAGATTTAAACAGATGATTTTAGATTCGGTGGAGCCGTAGCCGTTATTGAGCCGCTTGCCAAACTCGGCTTCGAATTGCCTGGCCATCGGAATGGGCAATGGCGCTCCGCCTGATAGCAGCACTTCGGCTCGATCCAGTTGAACCACCTCTTTGCCCTGCATCAAAAGGGCACCGTAGATAGTGGGGACACCGGCGATAATATGGGGACGATGCGTATTGATTGCGTTTACGAAGGAAGCAGGATCCAGATCGCAGAATACCACCGTCGCTCTCGTTTTCAAAGCGATCATCAACACTTCAAGTCCAAAAATATGACTGACCGGAAGAGGCAGCAATACCACCTTCTTCTCTGTTAGATTGACCAGATCTCCCAACTCCGACAGATTTTTCATCAAGCTGTTAAATGAATGCACAGCTCCCTTGGGCATACCGGTGGTGCCGGAGGTAAGAATGACAAGGGCCTGAAAATCGTCCGATTCTTTCTGAACCTCTTTCGAAGTGGCGACAGTATCAGTGTCTACCTTGCCGAGATCGGATAAAGCGAGAATTCGGTCGGCCCGATCTCCCATCTTTTCGGCCAGCTCTTTGAGATCGACAAGGGCCGAGTCGACTATTACCAGGCAGGCGTCCACCCGCTCGGCTATATTAGCCATCTCATTGACGGTCATCCGGAAATCCACCGGAATGACGGTTGCTCCAAGACGCCAGAGCGCAATCACCGAGGCTGTCACCAGGGAGGAGTTTCTTCCCAGAATCAGAACCTTTTTGTGCCTTTCGATAGAACGCTTTCTAAAACATTCCTCTAGCCCGTCTGCAAGCTTGTAGAGTTGCCGATAGCTTACTTTCGAGTGACCGGGCTCGACACCGGCTTGCATGTCGTGAATCGCATCGGCTGAAGATGTAGACTGATCACTGTCATAAAGCAATTCGAGCTTCGAATTTTTTGTAATACTCATCTCATATCCTCTGGGGTAAGCTTGTCATGCAACTAAAATTTAAATAGCTCCTGTTCAATTCTATAGCCCTCGGCAGGGATGGTCCTTAGAAACCCACACCTTCTGAACTGTCTTCAGCCCGAATACCGGAATAACAGATAAAAACAACGATGTCTTCTATCGTAAATGGTTCTCAAACTATACAACATGATAGCCTGGCGATAATACCTCTTGGCGGGCAGGGCGAACTGGGCCAGCTTCTCTGGGTTCTCTCCCATTCCGGGGTGATTCTCCTGGTGGATGCCGGTGCTGCTTATCCTTCGCGCTATCTTCCCGGGGTTGATTTATTGCTGCCCAACACCAACTTTCTTGAAGCCAATCAAGAAAAGATTGCGGCTCTACTGCTTACCAACGGTCACGAAGAGCATTCCGGCGCCGTCCCTTATTTGCTGCGGCACCTCAATATACCCCGAATTCTGGCGCCTCGATTCGTCAGTCAGCTCCTCACCCAGTCCGTGGTCGGCACCGGTGACAGCGAAGCG
This sequence comes from Candidatus Obscuribacterales bacterium, assembly GCA_020634035.1. Classification (GTDB taxonomy): domain Bacteria; phylum Cyanobacteriota; class Vampirovibrionia; order Obscuribacterales; family Obscuribacteraceae; genus RI-106. The sequence continues at coordinate 820,794 of JACKCM010000002.1, forward strand.
GTGGACCTCACCGCCTGTCTCGACACGATCGAGTTCGGCAAAGACTATGAGATCGGTCCTTTTAATGTAGAGTGGCTGCCGGTGAACAATGCCATCGCCGATGCCAGCGGTCTCAAAGTAGAAAGTCCGAACGGTACCATCGTCTATACATCCAGCTTCAAACTGGATCAGACCCCGGTGGACGGTCATCAACTGGATATACATAGATTCGCCCGAGCCGGTGAGAAAGGGGTGACTCTTTTGATCAGCGACTCGGCCGGTGTCGAGTATGAAGGTTATACCGCTTCGGAATCCTCTCTCGAGCGCAATCTCGAGAACCCAATCGCAAATGCTTCCGGGCGAGTTTTTGTGGTATTCCCCGGCACTAATACGCACCGGCTCCAGCTCTTCTTCGATATCGCATCCCGAACCGGCAGAAAAGTGGTGTTGATAGGCGACTCTCTTCTCAAAACCGCTCTGTCGGCGGTGGTTACCGGCAACCTCAAATATGATCGAGAGATTGAATCCAGCCTGGAAAATCTCGATAAACTCAAAGACGAAGAGGTGATGATTATTTTGAGCGGCATAGAGGATGATCCTCTCAATGTCCTCAACGATCTGGCTTTCTCCAAGCGAGAAGAGGTCGAACTGAAAGTCGGCGACAGCGTGGTCTATAGCGGACCTATAATGCCGGGTAAGCTGCGATTTATGGCCGGGATCTTAGATCAGCTGCTCAGCAAAGGGGTGGCTATCTTCCACGGCTATAAGCGGGGTCTGCATGTGAGCAAACATGCCAGCCGCGAAGAGCTCAAATTGATGCTATCTCTGACGCGTCCCCGCTACTTTCTGCCGGCCATGGGCGAAGGCCGTCACATCATGCACCATGCTGCCCTGGCTATTGAATGGGGCATGCAGTCGGATAGCGTCTTCCCGATTAATAACGGCGACATACTCGAAATCAATCATGGTATCGCCAGGGTGACCGGAAGCGTAGAAGCTTCTGCGGTACTTTTCAATCGTCTTCAAGGGGAGAAGGTCACTACATTCTCGGTGAAAGAGAGAAAGTCTCTCAGTCACGAAGGGGTGGTGACGGTCTCTTTCCTGCTGGGAGAAGATCGTGCCATGGTCGGAGAGCCCGGCATCACCTGTGGTGCTTCCGGATTTTTGCTTTCTCAAGAATGGGCTGACTGTAAGAAAGAGATGGAAGAGGCGACCAGGGCTTTAGTAGAACACTACAGAATCGAAAAAATAGAAGCCAGTCTAGGCGAGATCAAAAACGCTGTCAGAGAAGCGACAGTTAGAATAATCCGCCATAATCTCCAGTCAAAGCCGACCATTCATGTGGTCGCTTATGAAGTATCTACCAGCCGCCGTTAATGCAGATGGCGTTGCTTTCGTTGAACTCCAGAATTTTGCGATCGTTGTTTTTCAGATCGAGCTCTTCTATCCAGAAATAGGTAAGACCTGGAGCTTTATGGGAAGCCAGGATCCACCATTTACCGTCTTTTAGAATGCCGCCGAAATTCATCCCTTTTTTATGGCGGTCGTTGGGAAGAGGAAAAAATTTCACTTTTTCCACACTGGTTCTGACAGCGGTGTTTCTGTGCAGGGTGTAGTTATTGCTGAACTGTTCTTGATACTTCTTGAAGCGCTCCTGTCTGCCTTCTTCAAACTTGTTGACCGTTTCCAGTTCTGGGGTCAGATAGCCGATCATGCCATCGGCCCAGCGATAATGGGTGAGAATCGAGTGGGGAACTGACTTGCCGCTTTTTCTAATGGCCCGGGCCAGGGCATACTGGAAACGCCAGCCACCGGGGGGATAGATATCATCCATGGCCACCCGACCTAGATAGCCGTGGCTTATCAGAAGGTCTTTCACATCCTTGGGGTCGGTGGGCAGAGTCGAATACCCGGTGCTTTTGGGCGGTTTTGGCGGATAAGGATAAGCTTCGACTTTGACTATCGATTTTTTGTTGCGCGGTACTGAAATAGTCAGATAGATTTTCGCTTTCCCTTTTCTGACCGCGGCCTCGTCCTCTTCTTCGTCTTCATAGACGGTTATCGGCTCGTTGTTTGTTCTGGTTTTTTCAGGGTCATCAATGCCGTCTTCTTCCTCTTCCGCATAGTCTTTAGCGGGCATGGGATCCAGTTTGTTTACCTGAATGCCTGAATCTTCCATCTTAGTGGGAGAGGCCGCCGATAAAAGGTCCTCGGCAGAAGCCTTATGGCCGACAAGTACAAATGTAATTGCCAGAAGCAACGGAAAAATGCCTGTTTTCGGAGCCACTTTCATCAATACTCTTCCTCTCATGATCCAGCTATTCTATATCCTTCGACTCTTGACAGGTTTATAGCCAGTTTATCTCAGTCGTGATCCGGTCCCGGTTAGAGTATCGAGACCCGGGATGTGACGGATTGGTTCCCCCGGAAATACGCAATGGGTGCGTCGGAGGGGGAATGAGCTTCTATAAGAGATTGCTTATCTAGTCCTGTAAGAATTACGGAAACAGAACGAATTATTTGGAGACAGGCTTATCAAGGGATAGATTGAAGCCCGGGGCCTGGTATTTTTCCGGATAGTTCTCAGACGGAATTTGCAGAGTGTTACCGTCACGCAGACTGAAGAAGTGCGGTGACAGAATTTCGAGTCCGGCTTCATTGAACTGATCCAGAATCTTTTCATGCAGTTCTGAATAAATGCGCGGCATCAAGGCTGCTTCATGGGTGAATGCGTTGAGCTCGTATGTGATGGAAAAATCGGTGAGCTCTTTATGAAGCACGAAGGGCTCCGGTTTATCGAGGATGTGTTCGGTATCATGGGCTGCTTTCACCATCAATTCGCTCACGGTTTTGCGCGGCACGTCGTAGCCGATTGTTATCTGAGTATGCAGAATCAGACCGTCACCGGTGGCCATTTTGCTGTAGTTGATGATATGAGAGTTGAGGATTTCGCCGTTCGGAATCGAGATCACTTCGTTTTTCGGTGTTTTGATTCTGGTCACGAACATTGATTTTTCGATGATATCGCCGGTGCAGCCACCTATGTCGATGCGGTCTCCGACTTTGAAGGCTTTAGAGTAGGTAAGTACGGTGCCTGCCATTATATGACCGACGACGCTGGTCGAGCCGAGTGAAAACAGAAGTCCAAAGAGCAGTCCCACTTGCTTGAACGATTCGGATTCCCAGCCGGGCGCATAGGGCAACGCCATCACCAGGAAGAAAAGAATGATCAAAAGACGAGTGAGCTTATAGGTCGGCTTTGCCCATTCTTGCTCGAAGCCTGATACTTTGATGGTGCCTGCGTCCATCGCATCGAAGAAAAATCTCGCCAGGCCGATGGCGCCGTAAGTCATTAGCGCAATCACAAGGATTGCGAAGAGATTGGGCAGGTATTCTAAGAAAGCATCGAAGGCCTGTTGTAGAGGTATGAGACTGGCAGTTCTCAACTCTTTGCCGAGGGCACGGGTGCTGGGAAAGGCTTCCAGCACAAAGAGCAGATAAGTATAGAGGGTTGCGATCATCAGGGCGATCTGAATCAGATGCACCACCGAAGATATCATGTTCGCCATCATGTCCGCGCTCATCAGAGTAGCTTTCTGGATCTTGATGGACTTGATTTTGGAGCCTTTCCAGTCCTGAAGTTTTTTATCGCAGATGCTTCCTGCTTGAAATATGAGGACGGCAGCGATCAAAAGCACAATCGTAGCCACTATCGATGCCGTAATCGCGTAAGCGGCCATGGCGGCGGTTAGCTCTTCTTTCTTCTCACTAAAAGCAGATCTCAGTTTGTTGGCGAAGCCCCGGGCAAGAATTCTGGTGGAGCTCTTATGGGCTTTGGCATCATCTATGGTGACAGTAGCCAGCACATCATTGCCATACATCAACCTGGTTCCTGTCGGCGTGTCTTCTATCCGCAAAAGACCTGGTTCGAAATCGCGATCGGTGGTAATCGCCTCGATCTTGTCGACAGTTCTCCTCGCTCTCTCCTGAGGATTAAGACCATCAAGAGAAGAGTAATAGATAAACAGGCGTTGACCTTTGACCGTCACCGCCGTAGGGCTATCGATATCCTGGGATTGAGCCTTCCCCGGATCTAATACCGAGGAAAAAATGAGCAAGCAAAAGCCCAGGACGATGAGATAGCCGAGTCTATGCATGGTTGAAAAATCTCAAAATCAGTTAAAAGGATATAGCCACTGTATCTGGTTCATACCACCAGACACCCGGCCATAAACGAGGCTGCCAAGAGGTGCTAGTCTAGAGACTTATAATCCTTGGGCAGACCGTGATTGTATATTCGCTCGAATATGTCCTTGAGATCTTCCTCGCCCCGTTTGGGCTTGGCTCCGGAGACTAGCTCCACCAGACGTTTCCAGCTTACTTCTCTGAAAAGATTGATCTCGTCAGAGCCGGAATGATCGCGTTCGGTCTCCATCACCGTAAGGACGTTGTGACAGGGTAAGTCGAGAAAAGAATCGACGCAATCAGGTTCGAAGTGATTGCCTCTGCCCGAGCATAGAATCTCATAGACCTTATCTATAGGCATACGATTACGATAATGTCTCACCGAGGTGAGAGCGTCGAACACATCTGCCACAGCGATTATCTTCGACAAGAAAGGGATCTCTTCGCCTTTCAGACCGCGGTAGTAGCCAGTGCCGTCGAGCTTCTCATGGTGGCAGCTAGCCACATAGGGCACTGCCTGGAGACGCCGGGTGAAGGGCAGGTTGCTGAGCAGATCAAAGGTGATTCGGGCATGGGTCTGCACACAGGCGTACTCTTCCGGGGTCAGTCTGCCGTTCTTCCAGAGGATTGCCTCGGGTACGCCGATTTTTCCATAGTCGTGCATCATCGCCGAATATCTGAGCACGTCTATGTCTTTAGAGTGGACGTTCATAGAGCCGCCTATGAGCAAGCTGTATTTCGTCACCCTTATCGAATGACCGGCGGTCAGGGGATCGCGTTTATCAATGGTCTGGGCAAGCACTTCGAGGGTCTTGTCGACGAACTGTTCGATCTCTTGATAGGCCTGGGCTTGTTCGATAAGACCGGCGGCGACCGCAGCCAGGGCTTGAAGCCAGTCTTCATCCTCAGAGGTGAAAGGACCACCGTCTTTATTCAGGACCTGAAACACACCTATGACCCGACCGGAGCGGTTCATCATCGGCACACAGAGAACGCTTCGGGTTCTATAGCCGGTCTGTTTGTCGACGGCTCTGTCGAAGCGCTCGTCTTCGTAAGCGTCGGGAATATTGATTATCACGCCGGATCGAGCACAGTAAGCGACGATGCTGGTGCCGTCCATGGGGATACGGATTGTTTTGGAGCCATCGAGACCCTGGGCTACTTTGGTCCAGAGTTCGACCTCGCCTTCGCCGTCCTGCTCGACCACAAAAACACTGCAGCGATCTGCCTTGAGCATCGACTGAGTCTCTCTGGTTATGGTCTCGAGCAGTGGATCCAGCTTTCTTTCGGTGGCCATGGATTTGACCACCCGATAGAGACCGGAAAGAGGCCGCAGACGATCCAGCTCTTCTTGCAGCCGGATTGTCTTGATCTCTCTTTCAATCAGAGCTACTTCCCTCTGATTGAGTTCCTCTTCGATTTTTTTCAGGGATTTCTCTTTGGGCTTGGATTTAGGCTTCTCACCGGTTTTTGCCGGTTTCTTCTCCCCTTTCAAGTATCTAGTTCTAGTCAGGGTGTCTTCCCCTGCCTGTTTCTCTTGAATTTCTTCCTGTTTTATCTTGGATTCGGATTTGGGCTTGGTCTTCGGCGCTTCCGAAGTATCCGACGCTTTCTGAGAACCTCTTGTCTGAGAACTGGAGGACTTAGCCATTTTGACCTCTTAGGGAGTTAAACCGGACCTCAAATAATATACCCAAAATTATTCGCTCAAGATTGGCGGATATATAGGAGCGTTGAGGCGACGCCAGATCAGGACCCAGGCTCTGCCGATAACCCGCTTTTGGTCTAAGAAGCCCCATACGTGGCTGTCTTCACTGTTGTTGCGGTTGTCACCCATCATGAAAAGATGCCCGGCCGGGACTATGATCGGGTCATTGCCGTTGGCGGCATAGGGATGGATGAATTCGTTGGTGATGTTTCTGCCGCCGATGTCGCCCAGGATATTGAGGTCATAATCCGGAATCTCTTTTATATAAGAGGATTCGTCCAGGAGCTGACCGTTAATGAAAACCCCCACCCCTGCCTGAATACGGATATGATCTCCGGGCAGACCGATGACCCGCTTGATAAAAGCCGGGTCATTGGGCAAAAAGGGCAGGCCGGTCCAGCGACCGAGCAAGGTAAGCGGATCATTGCGAAGATCTCTACCTCCCATCTCTTCCGGCGGAGGATAAAAGACCAGGATATCGCCTCGTTTTATTGGCTGACCGAGATGACCGGATATTTTTTCGACAATCAGTCTGTCATTTATCTGAAGAGTCGGCTCCATAGAAGCCGAGGGAATATAGCGGGCTTCACCAATAAGCCCCCGGATAGCGATCAGGAGAATCAGGGTGACCACCACCAGCTCGATTATCTCTTTGACGAAGCCTCTTACAGTACCGAGCTTACCGCCCGCATCACTCTTTGTCTCTGGTTTTGGGCTGATTTTGGCTGGTTCCATCAATCTTTTCTGCTTTTCCACTTCTTCCGATTATACCTGCACTGAGCAAAGGAGGTCAGGAGCTGGCTGAAGCCAGTTTCTTATCCGCTTTTCCCGCTACCTTTTCCTCGCTGGAGAGTTCAGCCATGATCTCTTTCAAGGTTTCGGCATACAGATCGAGTTCCTGGGGCGGATTCATCTCGGTCACCGCCACAAGTAAACAGTTCTTCAGCTCTCCATACATGCGGGCAATCGGCACTCCGGCAAGGATATCCCGCTCTTTCAGCTTCTCGGTGACTTTCTCGAGAGGCTTATCGAATTCGAGCACGAACTCGTTGAAGAAACCTTGTTTCTTGAATTTCAGGCTGACTCCTTCGATGGCGGTGAGCTTATCGGCCAGATAATGTGCTCTTTGCAGAGATATTCTGGCCAGCTTCTCGAATCCGGATTTACCCAGCATTGTCGAGTAGACCAGCATTGAGAGCGCGTTGAGCGCCTGGTTTGTACAGATGTTGGAAGTGGCCTTGGCTCTTCTAATGTGTTGTTCCCGGGTTTGCAGGGTGAGGGTGAAGGCGCGCTTGCCTTCTTTATCCTGGGTGACACCGGCCAGTCTTCCCGGTAGCTGACGCATGTATTCTTTTTTGCAAGCCATATAACCGGCTGAAGGACCGCCGAAATTGAGGAAGTTTCCACAAGACTGGGCATCGCCCACCACAATGTCGGCACCGATTACTCCCGGTGCTTCCAAAAGACCGAGGCTTATCGGATCGCTGACCACAATTAGAAGCGCACCACTATCGGTTGCGATTTTAGAAAGCGCTTTCATGTCTTCGTAGCAACCGAAGAAGTTGGGATACTGCACTATCAGTCCGGCGGTATCTTTGTCTATCTTTATAGAGGAGGGATCTACGGCGCCTTCCGGACAGTCTATGGTTTCGTACTCTAGTTTCAGAGCTTTGGCGTAGCCGCTGGTCACCATCCGGTGTTCCGGGTTTACCGAATGAAGCACCATCAGTTTTGATCTGCCGGTTACCCGGCAAGCCATCAGACCGGCTTCGGCACAGGCAGTGGGACCATCGTACATAGAGGCATTGGCCACATCCATGCCTGTGATCATGCAGATCGCTGTCTGAAACTCATAAATCGCTTGCAGACTGCCCTGGGAAACTTCTGGTTGATAGGGAGTGTAGGCGGTGGCGAATTCGGATCTTGATACTATTTGCGGTACCACCGAAGGCACGTAGCGCTGATATTGTCCGCCGCCCAGAAAGCAGGCTTGCTTCGAAGCCGGTCTGTTTTTGGAAGCGAGGCTGTCGACATGGTGAATAAGTTCGAGCTCGCTCAGACCGTTTTTGATTTTGATCGCTTCCGCTCTTAAGTTGGCTGGTATATGAGCGATCAGTTCTTCGAAGGAGCGGACACCTATCTTATCGAGCATCGCCTCTCGATCGCGCGATGTATGAGGCAGGTAAGGGATGTTTGCTGTGTCTTCGTTCATTTTCGTCTGAGAGTCCTCTTCATTGAAGCAAATGAGCTGAAACCGGCTTTGTTACAGTGGATGAATTTCCATGTAATCGTCGCAAGCTCATAGTTTAGCCTCTGTATTAATAGATTGAGCATGACATTAAGAGAACACATCATTAATATTGAGATAGGTTCAGCGACCTTCCTTTTCTAGATTAAAAATATGAAACTTGTAGTCGGCCTTGGCAATCCCGGAAGCGAATATGAAAACACCAGGCATAATGCCGGCTTTCGTGCCGTCGATTTGCTCGGCACCGAATTCAGTGCAGGGTTTCGTAGCAAGAGTCATGTATTGAGGGGCACCACTTATGAATACGCCAAGGTGGAGATTGCCAAGCAGGAAGTCATTCTCCTCAAACCCATGACTTATATGAATCTATCCGGAACCGCTGTCAAAGCTGCTCTTGACTGGTTCAAAATAGAAGTGGCTGATTTGATCGTGCTCCACGACGATGTGTCCCTTCCTCTTGGAAAGATTCGTATTCAAAATGGAGCCGGTGCCGGCGGTCAGCATGGAGTTGAATCGATTATCGAAAATCTAAAAGGCAACAAAGCCTTTAACCGAATAAAAATCGGTGTAGGTCCTGATCCCGGCGGTGCTATTCGGCATAAGTTCGTGCTGGCGCCGGTGGCCGAAGAAGACCAGCAGCTCTACCTTGACGTCCTTACAATGACTGCCCAGGCGGTCAAGTTTATTATCCGCAACGGACACGGTCGAGCGGCCAACAAATATAACGGTATGGATCTCCGCCCCCTGGAAGAAGAATCTCCGTCTTGAAATGTTCCCGACTTTAAAAAAATGAGACACCGAGTTTTTCTGCCATCGATCAGATATTCAAGGGGTCGAGGAAACTCTGTCAGAGGTATATCGATCCCGTTTCGATCGCTTACCGATCAGCCTCTGCATGCCTTTTATCAAGGTGATTAAATTGTGAATTCTTACAGACTATTAATGGAACCCTCGCTGCAATCGCTTTCTGTCAACAGGTAGGGTTCCTGAGCCCCCGGGACCCTTTTGCCGGGGAACGCTGTGATAATTTTCAGTGAAAAAACATTACTGTGTACGGCTTCGGACGATGTCAGTAATCTAGAATCTAGCCTGGTTTAAGTCCAGACGTTGGAAGCCAACTTGGAGATTAGTAATTCGTGAGCGGCATTCTTGACAAACTTTTGAGCGACAAGGAAGGTAGCGCCAGTCGTAACTTCCTTTTATCCGCGCTGTGGTGGTCTTTGTGGGGGATGGGAGCAGGACTTTTCGCTTCCATGGAGTTCGTGAATCCGGACCTCGTTCACAACGTACCGCAGCTTTCCATGCCACACTTGAGAATGTGGCACGTGAACGCCGTTGCGGTGGGCTGGTTGTCCATGGCCTATGTGGGCTCCATATTCCACATGGTCCCCACCCTGTGCAAAAACAAGCTTCACTCCGAGAAGCTGGGCAACTTCACGATGTGGGCCTGGAACGGTGTGATGGTGGCTGCGTTCTGTACGCTGCTCAACGGCAACACCGAAGGTCGTGAGTATGCCGAGTTGGGAGCTCTGCTCGACGTTCTGGTTGTGGTGGCACTCTGTCTGCTCACCTACAACATCTGGATGACCATCGTTAATAGAAAAGTTCAAAAATTGTATGTGAGTCTCTGGTACTTCCTGGGCTCACTTTTTTGGTTTCCTCTTGTATGGATCATCGGTCAGCGTACTTTCGTATCGCTTCCCGGTCTGAATGATGCCATCATCGGTTGGTTCTACGGTCACAATATATTAGGTATGTGGTTCACCACCGTGGGTGTCGGCTTGATGTATTACCTCCTGCCGCGTCTCACCAAGGCACCGCTCTACAGCCATGGTCTCTCCATGCTCGGTTTCTGGGGTATCGCTCTTTTCTACGCCCCAACCGGTACGCACCACATCACTCAATCACCGGTGCCTGAATGGTTGAAAGCGATTGCGATCATCTCTTCGATTTTCCTTCTGGTTCCGGTTCTTACCGTTCTAACCAACTTCTTTATGACCATGAAAGGTCGCTGGCATATGCCGGTCAATGACATGGCTCTGCGCTTCGCGGTCACTTCTTGTTTCTTCTACCTTCTGACCTGTTTGCAAGGTCCCTTCCAGGCCACCAGATGGGTGAACTGGTACCTGCACTTCACCCAGTGGGTCGTGGGTCATGCCCACGCCGCTCTGCTCGGCACCTTCTCCTTCATCGTCACCGCATCTATTTATTATGCGTTGCCGAGGTTGGTAGGTTTCGAAAAATGGCACAGTGAAGGTTTGATCCGCTTGCACTACTGGTTCAAGCTTATTGGTTTCATCATCTTCTACTTCGCTCTCACCGTTGCCGGACTGGTTCAGTCGGCGGGATGGGCCATGGGTTACCCGGTTGACCAGTGGAGTAATACTCTCACTCCATACTGGTTTACCCGTTCGATAGGCGGATTGCTGATCGTAACCGGTCAATGTCTCTTCGCTTACAACGTATTCCGGACCATCTATACATCGCGTAAAGCGAACGTCAAGGCCAAAACTAGGGAGGTTAAGGTTTAATGAACGGTAACGGCTACCGACTCGGTGCCATTGGTATCATCTCGACCTTTTTCATAATTATCTTTTCGACCGTTCTGATGCCTATGGTCATTTTCAGACCGGAAGTAACCCCGAGTCATAACGACTATACGGCCGAGAAATCCGTGGCGGATCCGATTCGCGGAAGAAGAATCTATATAAGGGAAGGCTGTCTCTACTGCCACACCCAGTTCACCCGTCTGCAAGACCGTGGTTACGGACCGCTGGTCAAAGCCGGTGACTTCCGTTATGAAACTCCTCACCAGCTCGGTACCGCCAGAACCGGTCCCGACCTGACCAACGAAGGCGGCAGAATGCCGTCCGAATGGCAGAAGGCCCACTTGATTCAGCCCCGTGCCGTCAAGCCCGGTTCTATAATGCCCAGCTTCAGCTATCTGTCCGAGCGTGACATGAACGACCTGGTCGCTTATATCCAGACCCTCGGTAACAACAGGAAAGTCGACAAATTCGTCGAGGCCCCGGAAGAGTATCTGCCATCCACCTGGACCGGTCAGAACCTGGCTAAGAACAACCACGTCGACACCAGCTCTGATGCCGCAGCCAATGCCGGTAGAGGTATCTTCACCCAGAACTGTACCGCCTGTCACGGTCTCAACGGAGAGGGCAACGGTCCTAACTCTATTACTCTGTTGAAGAAACCGGCCAACTTCACCAGACCTTTCTTCAAGCAGTACACAGATCAGATGTGGTACTACCGGGTCGCCGAAGGTGTTCCCGGAACTAGAATGCCTCGCTTTGGTCTCACTCTGACCCAGGAAGAGATCTGGTATCTGGTGGCATATCTCAAGACCCTTCCGCAAGAGCATGCGGTGGTGACCGATTCGGTAGACAAAGTCAACAAAGTCGATCACATCAAACTGCCCAAGCTGACCAATCAGCTCTACGAACCGCACCATGGCGGTCACGAATAAAGGAGGTAGAAATCTATGTGTCCTAACTGCATACTCAACCAGTCGCCTTTAGACACTGGTCTCTACGTGGCCTTCGGTATCTGCGTGATCTTCTTTATCATGGCTGTCTGGGCGATGTGGTGGGCTATCGGCAATGGCGAGTTCGAGGATATCGAATCGACAAAGTTCGACATGCTCGATGATTCCGAAAACGGCAAACTGGCAGGTAAAGCCAGACAGGCTGTAGAGAAGGTAAGAGAAGCCAAACAAAACGGTTGATGCAACAAAAGGTATTTAGCGGAGAGAAATCATGGCGGAAGACATTAAACAAGAAGAAGAGCATTATGAAGAAGTTTCTGAATACAGAATCGGTGAAGGTCCGCCCCCGCCGTTTTTGGTCATCTGCTTCATTCTGATCTTCATCTACGCTGCAGTTTCGTGGATACCGTTCTTCAACTACTAAATAGTTATTGAAAAAACAAAATGAGTCCTTCAAATCACATGAAAAACCTTACTAGCTTTACCAAGCGCATCGACAAATTAGCCTTCGCCCTTCTGACGGTTCCAGTACTGGTAGCCATGACTGCCTGTACCGGAGAGATGAACGTCGACAGCAAGAAGGACAGTCTGGCGGCGCGTGATGCCACCCATGGTGCGGACCTGGTGCTTATGCCGGATTCGAGACCCTCGGTCGGTGACGGCAGTGTCTACTGGAAACAGGCTAACTGCGCTTCTTGCCATGGCGACGCCGGAAAAGGTGTCCCCGGCAAATGTGATATGGATCTGACCGACATTGAATTCATGCGCGGTCGCAAGCCTATCGAGCAGTATGAAGCGATTGCTTTCGGAAAAGGTGTGATCACCAAGATGCCGGTCCTCTCTGAGGAAGGCAAGGTCGAGAACATGGACCCTCAGGTGGTACGAGAGTTTACCCACCCCAGCTTCAGCGACAAATACGACAAGCGGGTTATCTGGGATCTGGTCTTCTTCAGCAGATCACTAGCGGCTCCTCTCTTGAGCGAAAAAGAGCACGCATCCATGACACCTACCTTCGGTGCTAACTGTGCTGTTTGCCACGGCACTAAAGGTGCCGGCGACGGCCCGTTGAACAAGGGTCTTGTCCTGCAGCCCAACCCGGCCAACTTCAACCAGTTTAATCGTTTTTATGATCGTACCGATGAGCAGATCTGGGACCACATCGCCAATGGTATCAAGTGGGAAGGTATGCCCAATTTCCTCGGTAAAGAGGATAAGAAAAACGGTGTGAAATTCGATGCCGACTACATATGGAAACTGGTGCAGTACGTGCGCAATTTCCACGAGATGCCTGACTTCGAGTTGGAGCAACCTCCCAAAGGCGGAGTAGCTGCCCCGGCTGCCACCGAAGCCAAGCCCGAAGCTAAGGCTGATACTAAAGTAGAAGCCAAACAAGAATCAGGCGCAGAGGCAGAGAAATCTGCTGCTCCGGCTGAAACCAACACAACTACTCCAACCGAGACTAAGGAAGAGCCCGCTGCCCACTAGTAGCGGACACTCAAATACCAGGTGATAAAACAATGAGCGATGGGATAAAAAGAAGAACAATATTGAAGACGGTGGCTGCAGTGCCGCTGGCTCTCACATTCGGTCTTTTGGCCTCACCCTTCTTACGCTACTTGAGACCGACTCTCAAGCCGCTCGACATTCTTGGTGCTTCGGACCAACCGCTTGCCGAGCCGCCCATTCCGACCTTCTCCGAAGAGGAGTTCCCGGAAGCCTGGACCTGTATTCCTTTTATGTTCAACCAGAAGTATCTCGAATACAACCCTGAGTTGAAAGAAGTAAGAACCATCCCCGGTTTCATCGTCAAATTGCCCAACGGTGAACTGGTGGCATACAGTCGCATCTGTCCTCACCTGGGTTGTATCTTCAACTTCGTCAAAGACCCTGAGGAATGCGCCAAAGGATATAACTTCAAGCCCCAGGGGCCGGTCTTCGCCTGCCCGTGTCACCTGAGCGTCTATGATATCGCCCAGGCTGGAAAAGTAGTCAGTGGTCCTGCACCGAGACCACCTCGTAAATTCGAGCTCAAAAAAGAAGGTAACCAGGTTAAGGTAATATCATTGGAGGCCGGTTCAATTGCCTAGTTCAGCAGCTAACAACGAAGGATTCTGGGGGAGCCTCGCCAAAATCGGCGACTGGGTCTCCACCCGTCTCAAGAACATCGATTTATTCGATGAGCATTATCAGGAAGAGGCCAAAACCAATCCGTTCTATGCGCTCGGACCGATTTTCTATCTGATCTGGTTTGTGGTCATGGCCACCGGTTTGGTCCTTATCGCCTGGTATGTACCCAGTAAGGCATCGGCCTTCGACTCGATTCTCTACATTCAGAACCAGGTGCCGTTCGGTAACATCATCCGCGGTGTCCACAAGTATGGGGCGGACGCGATGATCATCGCCGCCACCATGCGGGTCTTCCGTATGTTCATCATGGCGGACTACAAACCCGGTAAAGAGTTCAACGTCGCCATCGGCTTAGTAATGTTGTTGCTGGCTATGTATTCGGGTCTCTCCGGATATCTTCTGATCTGGAACCAGCGAGCTTTCTGGGCGACCAAGGTTTTCGCCACCTTCCCGACCTATATGGACCAGTTTCCATTCATGGGCGATTACTACATGCCTCTGGTTAAATCCCTGCACCTTGGCTGGAACACAGCAGAAGTCTTGCTGGGTGCCGGTGGTGCTATTACCCAGGAGACAATCACAAGGTTCTTCTCGCTTCACCTGGCATTCTCTTTGATACCGCTGATTCTTGTAGAGATCTATTTCTACAACAACAGCTATAAGAGAATTCCGATCAATTGGATCAAGCGCAACATCGTTATGTTGATGCTGGTGGTGGTAGCTATCGTGCTCCCCGCCGCCCTCGGTCGTAGATCCGATCCGGATGTCACACCGTTGCCGATTCTCTCGGACTGGTACTTCCTCGGTCTTTATCAGATGTACAAATATCTGGAGCCGGTGGTGGCAACTGAGATCACCCTCTTGATTCCAATCTCGGTGGTACTCATTCCCTTCTTCGATTCCTGGATTACAGGTTCCGAGAAGAACATCATGAAGCGTCCTCTGGTCTTGATGACCACCATCATGGGCGGTCTAGTCTGGATCGTGTTCTCGCTTCTGATTATCGCCAACATCGCCAACATTCACGACGATCCGCCGTGGTGGCGCTCTTCGATGTACCTGCTCGTCAACGCTGGTATTATCTGGCAGCTCTATTTCATCTGGACCTCCAGTGATATCAAAGAGAAGGCAAAAGGCGCAGCCGGCTGTTTGACCATGGGCTTCATCGCTCTGATTCAGACAATCTGGGCCGTCTGGTACTGGTTCATGGCCAAGACGGAGCTCTTCCTCTCGCCATTGCTCCATGGTTATACCTATTATTTCTGCAAACCGTTCTTAGGTTCTGCCGGCGGTGAAGCAGAAGAGTTGGTGCGAAAGCTGGTCCCCAAAGGTGCTCAGATGCCTTACAACATCGACCTTATTCCTGCCATCAAAGAGAGATGGATGGGTAAAGTCGATGGCGGTGAAGCGCTGGTGGCGCAGTTGCAGACGATATCCGATAAGACAACCAGTCCTATCGACTTCATCTTCCAACTGATTCCGACCTTCACGCCGGATACCCATCCTACTTATAACGGTTGTATGGATTTTGTTCTCTCGAACAAATGGGTATTCGACTATGTCACCCTCACCGATCGTCTGACGAAAGGTGTCGAAGCGGACTATCCGCTGCCGATTCCGTTTGTCGACTGGTGGTGGATGATTGCCGGTGCGGTCTGTCTGGTACTATGCGCGGTTACTTACTTCCAGTGTAAGGGCGCCCAGGCCGAGGTCGAAGCCCAGGCTAAAGCCAAAGCGGCTGAAAAAGCAGCAGCTGCGGCTAAGTAAAGGAGTTCAGTAGTGGGAGCCACAGGAAAGGATCACATGGATAGCGCAGGGGAGTGTCAGAGCTTGACCAGAGTCGAATACAAAGTTAAATTCGCCTATAAGCTTGCCACCTTTGCCGGTGCCGTCCTTGGCCTGTCCTGGTTCTTCGAAGGTTGGCGGGCCATGCAGGATAGCTTCACCCTGGAGCATTTCGGCATCCTCCTCTTCGGAACACTGGTAACGGTATTTTTTGTGGGAGTTCATGCCTACTGGATCTATCTGGAGGAGAAAGCGAAAGGTACCTTGAAGAAGCATATCGGCCTCTTCGAGCGAATCAGCGCTTTCTCTACCAGAGATGCTGGTGATAAGGCAGTCGGTAAAGGAGAAGGGTTGAAACGTGGGTAATCCAATCAAGTTAGGTCTGGCTGGAATGGGAATAGTCGCCTGTGTATTCTTCACAGTGGCCATGCTCTGGGCAGAGCTGGGAATGCCGAGTGAAATCGACTTTCCCCATACGATTAAGCTCCTGAGAGCCGAGTCCCTGACGACCACCATGGTCGAAGGTTATAACGGTATGTTCAAGAGCCCTACCGAAACTTACCTGACCGGCAAGAAAGCCGAGGGTCCCCTCGGTGATTATGTATACGCTGCGATGATTGCGCTTGCCTTCTTCGGTGGTGCGGTCGCGATCATGGCTGTCGGTAGCGAGGACGAGACAGAGAAGACCATCGTACCCGCGAAGAAATAGAGTTTAGTTAAACACCAGGAGCGAAAGCACGCTAAGCGCGTCGACAGAGGAACCGAAATGGAAAAAACTAGTATGTTCAACAACATATTTCTGGTTATGGAGGACATCACCAATAAGGTGATGAAGAGTAAGTACAACCCCTTCTACTATCATGGTGCTCTACCTCAGTTCATCATGTACATACTCTTCCTGTCCGGCTTACTTCTGTTCGCTTACTATGTCCCGACCATCGATAACGCTTATTTCTCGAAGAACCTGGTTAACGCGTACACTTCTGTCGACTATATAACCGAACAGATTCCTTTCGGAGCCGTTATCCGAGCGGCTCACCGCTATGCCGGTGACGCCATGGTCATCTTCATTGTTCTCCACGCCATAAGAGTGTGGGCAACCGACAGATTCCGCCAGTATCGCTGGGTTCAGTGGATATCCGGGGTTGTGCTCTTCCTCATGGTGATGTTCATCGGTCAGACAGGTTACTACCTGATCTGGGATGAACGCTCGCTTCTGCTCACAAGAATGACCGTTTCGGCACTGGCTGCCATTCCTTTCTGCGGAGAGTTTCTCTCGCACTGGTTCATGAACGGTAGAACGATCTCCAACCTGACTCTCTCGAACTTCTTGTTCATCCATATCGGACTTTCGTTCTCGCTCATGTTCGCTCTATGGATACACTATGTGCGTATGACCAGACCGGTTATTACACCACCTCCTGCTCTCAACTATGCACTTCTGGGTATGGTCTTCATCCTGGTTTATCTCTTTCCTCTTACTGAGACCAAGATGGCCAATATGGCTACCCAGCCCACCATGTCCGAGGTCGATGTAATATTCCTCTGGCCCTATCAGCTTCTGGCTGCAGTGGGCGAGTATCCCTTCTGGATCATCATGTTGCTTCTTCTAGTAGGTCTTTGTATCATCCCCGGCAATATCTACGGTGCCAAACCGGTGGAAGCAGCCGAGGTGGTCAACAACAAGTGTGTAGGATGCAGACTATGCTCCCTCGACTGCCCCTACCAGGCAATTGAGATGGTGCCCGCACCGGCTGATTCTCGCTTCAAGCTTCTGGCCACGGTCAAAGCCCAGCGTTGCTCCGGATGTGGTGTCTGTGTCGGAGCTTGCGCTTTCGATGCGATTGATCTGCCCAATCTGGAAGATGCGCAAGTGACAGCGAAGATCAAAGAGTTGATCGAGGCTTCTTAAATAGTTTTCGGATTCTATATTTCAAGGTAAAGCAAGATGGCTGAAGAAAAGACGATAATAACTCTAATCTGTGAAAGAGCGGCAGAAGTCGACTCGGTAATGAACGAGAACGACACCCTCAAAGATCAGCCCAACGTCAAGGTGATCAAGTTCCCTTGCTCGGGAATGATCCAACCATTAATGGTAGAGACAGCCTTGAAAGCCGGGGCATCAGGGGTGGTGGTCTGCGGTTGCCAGATTGGTGACTGCTATTTCCGCGAAGGCAACCGCATGATCAAAGAGCGCCTTCTCGGCGGTCGTCCTCCGGGTCTCAAAGCCAATACCGACAGAAGAAGAGTTCTGGCTCTCTGGCTTTCGAGAAAACAGACAGATCGTTTCCTGTCCCAGACAAAAGAGTTCGTCTCCTTTGTAAGCAGCCTCGAAGATGGTGGTGCCAAAGCCGCTGTTCCGAAGAAGGCTCCGCCTAAAGTAGAGAAGGTCGAAGAAACTAAGAAAGCTGAGAAAGTCGAAGAGAAAAAAGCTGAGAAAGCTGAAGCTACCGAAAAAGCCGAGTCCTCGGACAAAGACAAAGAATAGAAGGAGATAACGATGCCTCCCAAGAAAGCTGCAGAATTGACCGAGATTCAAATAATCAACCGCTGGGCCTGGTTCTTTGTTTTCTTCTTCGTCTGCATCATCATGATCGCCAGTTTCGGTCTGATCGCCGAGTTCTAAAAGTGCCCGCAAGAGCAAGCAGATTTTTTCTTGTCCTATTTATGATCTCAGGTTTTCTGATTTCATCTTCTTTTGATGGCGCTAATGCGTCGGGCCTGATGCAAACGGTGGCCGAAGGCGGGCCCTATGAAGCCAGCCGTAAACGAGTCGAGCATTTCACGGGCAAATTCCAGCTGTCGGCTGCAGATGTGAAGAAGCCCATGACATTGACTTTTCACAACGGTTTTTCCGATAAGCCCGGATTCAACTGGTTGCGTATCTTTCTATGTGGTGACATAGACACATCTTCGTTCGGCAAATACGAGGAGCCCCAGGGCGATTTGATCGTCGACGAGAACTATGTGCAGCAGCATACCCTCAGTGTCGACATCACCGACTTAGTGGACCCGGGTGTAAATACTATCTACATCGAAGCCCAGGGACCCAAAGGAGCGGTTTTGAGCTGGACTTTGAACGGAGCTGTCAGTCCGCAACTCTCTGCTCTCAATCCGACCGAAACCCATCAGGGAGCCAGGTTGACCCTGGTCGGTCAGGGGTTCAGCCATGACGAAGGTGAGAACGACGTCTATGTAGGCGATCTGAAAGCCGATGTTATCGAATCGACTCGTTCAAGATTGACTATTAAAGTTCCGGTCAATGCCGAGCCAGGCAAATCTACCCTGAAAATCGTAACCCGGGGAGTACCCTCGGCAATATTGCCGCTTTTGATCAAAGCGACACCTCGCCTGAAGTCGATAAATCGAGGCGAAGACGGCAAGACAGCTGTGATCACCGGTGTTAATCTCGATGGTGAATCAGATAAAACCGAAGTCTATTTCGGCAATTATCGCGCCCGGGTAATTTCGCAAAATGACGAGTCTATTACCGTCGCCCTGCCCGCGAACATGCTGGCTTCCGGTGAGGAGAGTTTCAGTGTGACTGTCCTGGTAGACGGTATCACCGCTGGTGGTTCGATAAGTTTTGAATAGGCTATTATGACAACGTTGATAGATTTGAGTCGCCCCCTTGCACCGGTTGATCCTGCAAAGTTTCCGGAATTGCTCAAGCCTCTGCTCAGGATTATCGCTCCAGAGATAGAATATGTAGATAATCAGGCAGGCGCAGAGATCATGATGTCTTTTTTCGGCTGCAAAAAAGATGACCTTCCCGATGGCGAAGGCTGGGCCGAAGAGAATATAAGTATATCGAGTCACCTTGGCACCCATGTGGATGCACCGCTGCACTACGGCAGCAAATGTGGTGACGAAAAAGCGAAGACCATAGACCAGATTGCGCTCGAGGATCTATTTCTTGATACAGTGGTGCTGGATATGTCGCATAAGAAAGGCACCGGTGGCGCCATCACGGTAGATGATTTGAAAGGGGCTCTCGACAGGATCGGCTACGAGATCAAAGAGAGAGACGCTGTTTTGATTCGGACGGACCATGATAAGTATGAGATCACTGATCCGCTCAAATACAATTATCCGGGACTTGTAAGAGAGTCCGCCCTCTGGCTATCGGATCAGGGCGCTCTGGTAGGCGGCACCGACGCCCTGGGCTGGGATAGACCATTCATGGTGATGATGATGGACTACAAGCGGACCGGAGACAAAAGCAAGATCTGGGATGCCCATTTTGCCCATCGAGACAAAGAGTTCTATGTTATTCAGCAACTGGTTGATCTTGACAAGCTGCCTGGGTTCGGCTTCAAGACAGCCTTCTTCCCAATCAATCTAGTTGGTGCCAGCGCAGCACCAGCCAGGGTAGTAGCATTTCTTGAAAATATGGAGAAATAGAACTCAGATTAGAGTTCTATTTCCCGATGCACTCTGCTGGATGCAGTGTCACTGACCTGGTTCCGATAGCGCTGGGGGTTAATCTTTCTCGGGCTTATCCAATTCAATCGGCTCCAGGTAATAACCAGATTATCGATTTAGGGATTTCATTGCCTATAGGGTTTTTCCTGTATTTACTCTTCTGAATTCCCCGGGGGCGGAAAGCCAGCTAGAGTCGGGGTCTCTGGCTGCTGCTCAACCGGAAAAATCCTGCATCTGTTGACATGCTTATATTATCTTATCTTTGCAACCGGGTCGTAATAATTATCGTGCCACCGTCTTCGATGCCTAACGCAACTCTATAAAAACAGTACAGTCCGGATCTCGGCTGATATTTCCGGGATGACTCCTCCAGAGCTTCACTTTTACCGTGGCCGGAAGCGCTTTTACATAGAACTCGTTTATCTCTTTTTGAAGAGGACTCATATTGTTGCAGCCACCGTTATAGCCGCTCGAACCTCCGCAGTGGATAAACTGCACAATTTGCACCGGGGCCGAGACCTTTTCTGCGTTCTCGATATTCTTGCATTCTTCAACAGGTACGTAGAGATAGTTAAAGCCGAAGTCCCGGGCGTTGTAGGCAACGAGATTGAATCGGTCCACTACTTCGCCCGGCTTGAGATAGTTTTTGAATTTGGTAAGTGCCTGGTTATAGCTCGAGACTTCGTAAGCGACCTGCAGGGCTGATCTAGCCGGATAATAGCGCAGTATCGAAGGCTGCCAGCAATAAGGAAAGTCTGGTTGCAATAGAACCTTCGGATTGCGCTGTATTTTATCCAGGTCCCAAATTTCATTGGACCAGGACGAGACGCCGACCAGCAGGTATGGATTGAGCAGAAAGCGGGACTCTTCCGAAAGTCCCTCGATAGACCGCTGACCCTGACCATAGACCGAGCATCCTATAATGCCCCACCAGGGTTTGCCTGACACGATCTGGGAGAAGATGACACTTTCGGGATTATAAGGCCTGGCGAGCAAAGAATTTCTTTCGTCCACCAGTTTCTTTCTCATATTGAGCACCGATTCTCTCGATAGATAGTCCAGTTCCAGCATGGGCTGGAGCGGAATCTCCACCACTTCATCGGCTACTGATTTGCCCAGGCGCAGCTCATTTGCACTGACCAGGGCTCGGTCTGTGCAGGCCCCCAGCAAAATCAGCACCGGTAGTAATACCAGTGCTGATCTCAATGTTCTTATCGAGTCTCTCAAGCTCGTTTATCCCCTGACTTCAGCGTCTTCTGTTGACCTGGTGGTAGTAGACGGTGTAGCTGGCCCGACAACCTTTCATCTTGTCTTTGGTTGTGTTGGCAGGGGGTTCAACAGTAATGGTGCAGGTGCTGCCGTCTTTCAATTTGCCTCTCATAGATTGTTGATCTGTGAAAGTTATCTTCCAATTGCCGGAACTCAGTGCGCTCTTCCACCAGGATTTGACCTGGTCTTCGGTATTCTCGACATTGAACGTCTGTATATATCCTGGTCCTTCTTTGGCATTAGGATAAGAGAGTCCGGTCACGAAATATTGTTTTCCTGTGTAGTCAGGAAGGTTTGGAAGGCTGACCGGTCGGTCCAGATTGCTGGCCTGGTGCTCTGGGTCCTGCTTCTTCTGATTCTTTCCGTTATATCGCTGGGTCCCGCCAAACTGCTGTTGACCATACTGAGCCCAGGCCGGCGCTGAAGTCATTAAAAAAGCCAGACCGACAACAGCTATGGTTCTTCTCATATAAACATCCTCCGGTGAAGATCTCGATGGACAAATAAAAAGCCCGCTCTTCCTGCATCATACCCTGTTTGAAAGGATTTTGGTCGGTTGAGCGGACTTTTTACTGTCTGGTGTTCAGAACTTAGTTAGGCTTACAGAATGTGCCTCCGTTCTGAGCGGTGTTTTCGAACTTCAGGTCACCAAGCAGGTTATTGAAACCGGAAGCTGGTGTCCATACAGCACGATCGACTGCGGTGATAGGAGAGTCATGCACGAAAGGAGATTCGTGGTAGTTGGCGTCGCCTATCGGGCAGACAGGACCGGAACCATGACCTTTGTTGGCGTTGATGATGGTGGTGTCGATTCTGTAGGTGTTTTCACAAGGAATTACCTGGGTCGAAGTACGACCATCATTATCCGTCAAGTTGGCCGGAGCCGGTTTGAAGTAGGTACCTGCGGGGATGGGCTGCATGGTGACATTACCCGGTCCAGGCGAGTACAGTACAAGGGTCTGACCCATTGCCAGAGGCATGCTGTTATCATTCAGAGCGGCTTCAACCTTAGCTCTGGTGATACTGGGGTCGACCTGGGTCATCCTATCGGCAATGATGCCAACGATGTTGGTGGCACAAGCATTAGCTCCACCGTCGGAGATTTGGTCGAGATACGCTTTGGGAGTATCCACGGTTCCGAACGATGCATTGTAGGTAGGAGTGTTGTAGCATCCGTTCACGTTGAACTTCTTCATACCGGAAGCCAACGGGGGCGGATTTACTGTGGCACACTTGGCACCGTTTGCACGTTGTCTGAGCAGGTCAGCTTTCATGTATTCGATGTTGGTGTAACCATCGGTGCTGCTACCGGCAGGAGCGGTTACGTTGTAGCGGTTGTATGCATTCGCTGCAGCGTAAGGCATGCTGCCGGGGACGAGACCGGAAGCGCTGAATAAGCACTCAGGCTTGTCCCAACCGTTGTGGGTGTCGCAATCGCTGGGAGCGCCGACGCCCGGGGTGCTGGTCACGTCAGGGTGGTTGGTGTTGTCTGCCAGGTCATCGACGGTGGCAGCACGGTAACCCTGGGTGTCATTGGTGACAACGTAGACTCCGGCGATTCCGGGTTGCGGAACGGTACCGGTGGTGTCAGCGTTGTAAGCTTCCCAGTTGCTCATCAGAGCAGCATTGGTGGAGAACATGGTGTTCGAACCGTTGGAAGCTACGTTAACTGCCGATGGCGGCCACAGTTCGTTGTTGAAGATATCGTTGGTACCATCAACTACCGGGTCAGCCAAGGGCGCATTCTGGGCGTTGGCATCTTCGCCGTTGTTGATTCTGACGTAACCTCTGGGGATAGCTGCTGCGAAGTCTTTGTCGAGGACGCCGACGATTGCGCAGGCAAGCGCTCCACCGGTGGTGCCGGAAGAACCTTCAGTGGCCTGGGATGTAGCTTTGAATGCGTTCGGAGGCAGATAGTTGCCGCCGATGGGGTCGGTGGTGGCTCCGTCGAACTCGCCGACATCTACGATGTGAGGCTGGGTTTTCGGGAATATCGGAACGCCGGCGATGCTGATCGACTGACCATTACCGCAGGGAACATTCCAGTTCACATAACCGGCCATGTAAGGAGAATTACCGTCGTTGCTGGTGGCAGCACCGGTATTCTGGTTGGTCAATGTGCTGGGAGGGCTGACAGGGAGCTTGGTGCCGGCATGTACATAGACGTTGGTCGAATAACCAGGTCTCATGAAGGCGGAAGCTATGTTGCCTACCAGATTTACTTTGTTACCCTGCCACATCTTGGTGTTGTTCGAATGAGCAACATCGGTGAAGTGGCTGTTGAGCGTGTTGGTGTTGTGCAGTTTATTTCTAAGCTGAGTGGCAACTTGCTTAGCCGTATTTGCAATGGTAGTGGCGTGGGTTGCAGCTTCTGCAGTATCAATATGTTGGGCGTTCAATGCAACAAGTACAGATTGAGCGATTATTCTATTGAGGTTCTGCATGCTTGCTCTACCACCGGTACTTCCCAGACCGGTGACTGCCTCGTCAAGACCGATGAAATCGGATGCGCTGGCGCCTATCGAGCTGAAATCTACCCCTACGATCGTAGGAGACATGGCGTTTCTTGCGACAATCAATACACCGGCATCGGTGGCATTGCCGACTTCACGCTCGCCTCCTATGATTTTCGCAAGGATAAAGAAGCCAACGGCTAGGATGATGACTACGAACACGCAGACCGCAACCAATCCTAATGTGGCTCCTCTCCTTCGGTTTAGTTTCATGTGGCTGTTTCCTCCGTCAGTATGTCCAGCCTTTGCGATACCAAGCTATCTTTTGTCCGAAAAGAATATTGAGATGATACTAAGTTCGCACATTAAACAGATATTAATTATTATCGTTTAATCTATCAGGGCTGTCAAGGTTGGTCGAACCTCTTCTAACCCTCTCTCTGATATACCCAAAACTCAAGAAATATGAGCCATTCTGGCGATATTTAATCTTGGGGGACGCTTTTGAGGGAGCAAAATAGTTGATTAAATATTAGCGCCGTTTAATTAAGCCAGGTTAATATTAACCCGGTTTTATCTCGGAAGCCCCAGGCTGGCTGTCTTTAGCAGTCTGGTCACCGCAGTAGCCCATGGTAAGAATTCCTACCAGCATCCAGAAGATGAAGTGAACTTGAGGACGATAAAAAACAGTATCTACCAGTCCATGGGTCATCAAGCCGAAGATAGCGGCAGCGCATCCTAAAATTACCCAGCGATAAGGACCGGTCTCCACCCGCCAGAAATTCATGTGGGCTCTCGATAGGACGGCAGCGATTATGAAAACAAAAAGGGCCAATCCAAATACGCCGCATTCCACAGCTACTTCAAGAGGGACACAATAAGTCCCCAGGGCGTCATAGCCCGAGACCATATAGAGCCCATAGGCAAGGCGGAAAGTCTCGTTGCCCACACCGGTTCCGAACCACCAGTTGTCTTTGAACATTGCGAACGAGGATTCCCAGACATTTATCCGGTAAGAGTTGGAAGAATGTTCACGACCGGCAAATATAGACTCGAGCCGGGTGCTGAAGGAAGGAATTTGAGTGACCGCGAAAGCGCCCAGTGCCAGGGTGCCTATAAGAGCGATGACCATAAAGGGTCTGGATCGTGGTTTGTGCCGCCATACATATAACAGAGCCGGCATGAAAAAGGTCGCGAGCACGGCGGCGATTGCGATATAGCCACCGCGGGAGCCGGTCAAAACCGTAGCCAGGCTTATGAGGGCGAAACCTCCATAGAAAAGAGCAGAGAGGAGCCATTTACGCTCGACAAGATAGGTCGAAGCCAGACCGAGGCTGAGGGGCGCCAACGGAATCAAGAATCCGGCCAGGAGATTTGGATTGCCTAAAGTCGAATAGATACGTGTGCCCTGGGTTTCGACAGTGGGATCCTCCCAGGTGGCCAATGGCGCCACGCCTGTCTTGAACTGATAGAGACCATGCAAGGAGAGAGCCATGCCGATCATAGAGGCGGCGCCCACGAGAATACTGCTTCTTTTTCTCGATTGAGCACAAAGGGCGCTGAACAGAAAATAACTACCTATATATATGATTACTTTTGCAAGACCTTTGATGCTCGGCAGAAAATAATGAGATGCAAAAGCGGCCACCACATTGATGCCCAGATATAGAAGGATGAGAAAGTCTACGAAATCCGGCTTGCGTCTCTCTTTCCCTCCAAGCATCCAGCCGCTGAGCCATAGCAATAAACCAGCTAAAGAGATAAAGGCGAGACCGAGCTTGTCGTTGGCGAACTGGGGCAGACCCAGGCAGAAAATCAGGAGCACAGCCACCAGCATGCTGCCATTCTGCAGCAAAGAGCCGATTCGGCTGACGGCGGCTTTGGCTTCGGATGCAGCCCGTATAGAGCCGGTCAGAGCCAGTAATGGCTTAATCAGCAGCGACTGGCTCAGGCTTTCGCGCCACCAGTCGTTTTTCTCGTAGAAAGAAAAGACTGTGGCGATCCTATATATAGGGGATATAGGAGAACTCATTATTTATCGTTTGCTTTAGAAGCTGAATCAGTTGCCTTGATAT
Organism: Candidatus Obscuribacterales bacterium; assembly: GCA_020634035.1. GTDB lineage: Bacteria > Cyanobacteriota > Vampirovibrionia > Obscuribacterales > Obscuribacteraceae > RI-106. Next base: position 846,547 of record JACKCM010000002.1, read on the forward strand.
CGACCACCACACCCTGGGCGCGATATTTGAAGCCTTCCAGTTCGACCAGATTGCCTATTTTTACTTTGTTGCCTCTGATTACAAAGCCGTCTTTGGTGGCGTCGGCTTCATCCTGGACGGTGATTATAAAATCGTGGGCATGGGGAACGGCCGGGTCGGGAAAAGCGACGGTGCCGTTGCCTTCTTTGTTCAGAAAGGAAGCTTTATGCTCCCAGTGCTCCACTTTGACGATGGTCATCGGTGGATGCACGGGCCGATTGCGGATGGTGATCGCAGATTTCTCGCCGACTTTAAAAATCTCGGCATCCAGGGTCTTGAGCCCGATCAGATAGACCGAAATATCAACTTTATGGGTTCCTTCGATGACCTGGTCTACACCGGCATAACCTGCTTTAGCCAGTCCGAAGCCTACTAGAGCCATCAAAGACAAGACCAGGAAGGCCATATCGAGGGGATTCAACTTTCTCAATTTCATCGCAATCGCCTTTTACTGCAGTAAAGCCTGATCATACTCAAAGGCGACAATTTGAATTTGAATTTGAAAATGTTTGAAGATTCGCTATAGCCTATATCTTTCCAAAGAATATAGAGACATTGCCGGTGACCCGCTTGACCAGTTTTACCGGTCCGGAAGAGAGCTCCTGGCCAAAGTCGAGCTCATTGAGAGCCCGGGCTTTCAAGGTCTCGATCAAAAGCTCTCCTTCAAGCTCTGAAAGCCCGGAGAGCCCCGTTCTGTACTCGCTTACCATTTTGATCAGCTCGCCAAGGGCGAGATTGTTAGAGACTATGGTTCCCATGATTTTTTCCTGCCAACTTATATATAGATTGCCCTGAGGCATAACGCATACCTATTCTAGATCCGGGTCATGACCGGGGTCGAACGTGATTTTCCCACTTAGATAAGAGAACCCATGCGGGAACTACGTAGTACCCCTGTCAAATTTTTGTCGAATCGCGATAGAACTACACATAACCAAACAGCGCCGAGGCGACGGCAGAAATAGGAGATACTGAAATGAGTTTTGAAGGATACAGACCGGAAGCGGCAGACAATTTCTATAACAACCATGTGGGCGACGCTCTTATCTTCCAGGTGGAAGGTCCGATGGAAGCCAACGAAAAGATGAGCGTTACAGACCTGCTCGACAGAAACGAAGAGACGATCATGAAAACCGCAATGAATATGGTCGAGCACTTCAGCAAGATTCTCGGCAAACTGCCCGAGCACATGCAGAAAGAGCTTATCGACTCGCTTCCCACCCCCGGCCGTCACGACGTGGTCTATGCCGGTATGATCGACAGTTATAACAAAGCCTAGAGTTCCAGATTCTCCAGGGTATCCAGCATCTCTTTCTGGCTGGTAACCGCCGTTCCGGATTTCTTCACGACAATGCCGGCGGCAAGATTACCGAGAGCCATTGCCTCAAGAGGGCTGGCACCGGTTACAAGGGCTAGAGCCATGGTCGCCACCACAGTATCTCCGGCTCCGGTCACATCGAAAACCTCGCTCTTATTAAATACCGGCAATTCCATATGCGGCTCGCCTTTCTGAAACAGAGCCATACCTTCGCTGCCACGGGTAATCAAAATCGATTCTGCTCCGCTGATCTCGAGCATTCTTCTGCCTGCTTCGGCGAGTCTCTCCGGTGAATCTATCTTGAAGCCGATGGCTGCTTCAGTATCAGGTTGGTTCGGAGTGATTAGAGAACAGCCTCCGAAGCGTTCATAACCGTTCTGGGCATCCACGACCAGCATGGTTTTTGTGCCGGCTGTAGCTTCGCGGCAGGCTTTGATGACACTATCGGTAATGGCACCGGCTCTGTAGTCCGAGAGGATAACGGCATGATAGTCCGCGGCTGTTTTCTTGATTCTGGCCGCCAGCTGCTCTTCTATCTCAGGCGAGATGCGGCTGTGGGAAATGCGATCGAGACGCAGCAACTGCTGCATCAGGGAATGTGATTTAGAGAGTATTCTTGTTTTGACGGTGGTCGGACGTGAACTATCCACCACCAGGTCGTGGCTGATGCCGTGGTTCTCCAGCATGTTAGCCAGTTTGTCTTTGTACTCGTCGTCGCCGGAGACGCCGATGGCATGACAGGTAGCGCCAAGGGCGGTGATGTTGTGGGCGGTGTTGGCTGCTCCGCCTGGAATATGCAAAGTCTCTACATGCTCCAGAATCAAGACCGGAGCTTCTCTTGAAATACGCTCCGGCTTGCCTTCCAGCAGTTCGTCAATCAGAAGGTCGCCCACGATGGTGACCCGACCACGGCTCAACTCTACGATCCTTCTTGCCAGATCGCGCTTGTTCAGCTGAGCTTTAACGGTTTTGACCGGTGAAAAGGCTATGTCTTGCGGGTGCACCCTCTCCAACTCCTTGAATAATTGATTCGCCAGCTTATTATCCGGGTCTACCCCCATTGCTAGCATTACCGCCTTTTTAGACTCTTCCAAATATTGCAGATGTCGCAATAATCTTGCCAGATGAATGCTGGCGGCGATAATCTCTTCGTTGCTGCATGCTTCGGCCAGGTTATGGGTGGTCTCCTCCAGATCTTTTTTGGCGTGGGGGCTTAAGGCGAAGTCATCCACCATAGTATTTTTTAAGAAATCCTCCACCAGCCGAGTCGCCTCTTCCGATTGTTTCTCCTTTTCGATTTTGGTCACGTCGACTCCGCGAAGGTTGAAGTGCTGACGCAAGCCGAGGGGATGAAAGAGTCCCATATTGGATGAAGCGTTGACGTTTCTGGTATCGGTCCAGCGATAATCTCCAGAGTTATTTGATTCTTCACCCTGTTTTTTGACCATCTCACGTTTTATGGATTTGTCATTGAGCAGACGGGTTATATCGGCGGTTTTTCGCGCGTCGAAACGGCTTTTCGGACTGACTTCTTGTCCGGGGTCTTGAATGATGTCGTGGAATTCTTTGAGATTGGCACGAACAGCCTTATCCGAGGCTGATTTTATCGACATCAGATCGCTGAGAGATAAAGGCGCCCTCTTTTCCGGTTGCTCGCCTTTTGTGTTCTCGGGCGGAACCTCGCTTTTGTCGCTCGTATTGCCGGGCTGGGACATTGTCGCTTGGCTCGCTCCTCCGAAACTGATCACATTCTACTATAAGTCTTAAAACCAGCATCAGAACCAAATAGACATATGATTCAGATAACATCCATATGTGGGTTATTAATTTATCGCCTGTTCATGCGCACCCGGGCTGACGCCACCATCGCCGGTTAAACGCACCATGTTATATTTGATAATGAAATTGGGCTTGGAATTAGATTTAAGTGATCAACAAAAATATCGCCGTCCTGGCACCGCTTCTTATTCTTCAGTTCTTGCCTTGCCCCGGTTTTGCCGAGGATGAAGATCAAGTTCAGTTGAAACCGCTAAAAAAAGTGGTGGCGGTCAAATCCGAGCCGGTTGAACCATCTTTTCTGAGCTGGAAGGTAGATACACTTGGTCGGGTTCGCAGCGACGGCCGGCTGGCTAAGAGGCTTGCCAATTATCACTGGCTTGACAAGATGGTGGCAGCAAATCCAGAGATTTCCGAAGCGATATGTAATCACAGAAGAGCTGCCATGATCATAGCGAAGCATCCTCGCATCACCGAAATCGCAGAGGCCGACCCGTATTTATGTAGAAGGATTACAAAGTGGAAAGGGGCGGCCAGAAGACTGGCAGCCAATCCTAATGCCCTCTATGTCGTCAGTAGAGATCCCGAAGGGATATACCGAGCGATTCGACGTGATAAGAAGATTAGTGAAATTCTCTCCAAGAATCCCGTCTTCAACCAGATGATCGTCGATAATCCAGAACTGGGACGGGTAATCTCTCACTACATGTGAACTTCTCCATTAACTTTATCTTAGAAGCCATCGCCATTGGTCTAGCCACCGGTATCTTTTCTGGCGCTTTCGGAATAGGCGGAGGAATCGTCTGCACTCCCCTTTTGCGTTTATGTCTGGGAGTCAGCCCCCATATGGCTATCGGTACCACAATGGCACTGATAATCCCCACATCCCTCAGTGGTGCACTGAACTACACGAGAAAAGGTTTAGTCGACAAAAAAGTCTCCACCGCCATGATGATACCGGCGGTGGTGGGTGTGTTACTGGGCGCCGCCCTCACTAAAGTGGTGCACGGTAAGATGCTGATGCTCTCATTTGCCCTTCTGGTCGTGGTCTCGGGTATTGATCTGACCTTCGGCATCGGCAAGAAAATTATGGATATGCGGGAGGCTGCTAACGGTGAGGCTGAGAGCGTGTCCGAAGCAGAAAGTTCAGACCGGTCGCTGCGCACAAAAATTCTGGTCGGTCTGATGTCCGGTTGTCTGGCTGGTTTCTTCGGAGTGGGCGGTGGGTTTATACTGGTCCCCTGTCTGCTCTATTTTTTCAAAATGCCTATCAAAGCCGCTTTCGGCACTTCTCTGGTGGTGATCGCCACAGTTTCAGTACCCGGGACCATAACCCACTTTTTGCTCGGTCATGTGAACATACCTTTGATGCTTACAATGATGGGTGGTGCGGTGGCAGGATCTTTTCTCGGCAGTACGGTGGCGCTTCGTATACGCGATAGCTGGCTTCGAAAAGGCTTCGGGGTAATAATGCTGATCGTGGCATTCGTCCTTATGGCAAGAGAGCTTTCTCCCTAGGGCAAATAGAATATAATCAGCTTACAAGTCATTGTCGCAAGAAGAGAAGGTTACCGGGTACAGTGTGTAGTTTTCATGCCCGTCTCATCGAGCTGGAGTCGGAGATAATCGCCAAGGAAGAGGCCGAAGCTGGTATCGCCGAGCTTACTCCCGATTGTCAGGTCATGCTCGAGATGGTAGAGAAAGAGGTCGGAGTCAAGCTTGCCGACCGTGTACCGGGAGATTTCAGGGGCTGGATCTCTTATCGGCGTCTCAAAGAGAATCTCCATGAACTGGTAATCAACCGGGGCAGGGCTTTCAAAGAAGGGGGGCTTTTCCCGCGCCATCTTGCCGGCTGTGATGTCTCTTTCGGTCTTGATACCGCCACCGAGTACCAGCGCGGCTTCGATGTCTCGCCGCCTCAGGATCTTGATCACCTTCTGGTCAATTTCGGCAGGAGTAAATCAGGTCAGATCAGGGTCTTCCTCTGGTATGGCGAGAATATCTCTCCTTACCGCTTGATCTTCGAAGCTGATATGGAAGAGGAGCCGCACAACGAACTGAGGGAAGCGGTGGTGGAAGCCTGTGTCTGGATCGTCAAGAAACCGAAAGAGAAGACTCTACCCGAATTTCTCGAGACCTTCGAAGGCGCTTCTTAAGCCTCTTCTTTTTCGGTGGCGCTCAAATCAATTTTGGTGCCTTGATTTTGTGCGGTCTGAATGGTGTTGACGATGGGCTCGACCATCTTCTCGATGCCCGCCGGAAACCTGCGTTTGCCGTGTTCGAAGAGCTCTATCGGAATAGGGAAGATGATGGTGGAGTTATTCTCGGCAGATACTTCGACCATGGTCTGAAGCTGTCTAAGTTGCATCGCTCCTGGTGCTTGAGAGATTTTAATCGCAGCCTGGGAGAGCTTTTCGGCAGCTTGCAGTTCACCGTCGGCGGCGACGATTTTTGCTCTTCTCTCCCGCTCCGCTTCGGCCTGTCTTGCCATGGCTCTCTGCATGCTTTCAGGAATCTCGACATCTTTGACTTCTACCGAGTTCACTTTTATGCCCCAGCCTTCGGTCTGGCGGTCAATGATGGCGCTCAGCTTCTGGTTAATCGCGTCGCGTTCGGTAAGCAGTTCGTCCAGCTCGTGCTGACCGAGCACCGAGCGCAGGGTGGTCTGGGCGATCTGGCTGGTGGCGGTGAAAGGGTCTTCTACTTTTGTGACCGCTTTAAAAGGATCGACGACCTGGAAGAAGCAGACAGCTGCGGTCTTAGCAGAAACGTTGTCCTTGGTGATGATCTCCTGCATCGGAATCGACATGGTGATTACCCGCAGGTCGACTTTTTTATGGGCCTGGGCAATAGGCCAGACAAAGCTTGGACCGGGGCCGATTACTCCGGTCGCTTTACCGAGGGTGAAGATGACCAGCCGGTCGTATTCTTTGATAAATTTGATGCCGGAGAGCACATAGCCCAGGGCAAGGAAAAAGATAATGCCGAAAAATTCCATTGACATCTCTCCTCAGAATTCAAGACCGACTCTAAAACTTATAAGGACCATATTACTGCATTTCTTCATCCGGGGCTCTGCGCAGCCGGGCGATGAAGAATCCGGAAAGTCCTCTAATGCCTGGATGCAAAAGGAGCATACCGGCTTTTGCGGTGTCGGATAATCGGTCGTCATTCTTGAGACTTTCGGGCAGGTACGGGGTCAAATCCTCGGGCTTGAAGCTTTCGCCCCATTTTTTCAAGAAGCACTCTATCACTGCCTGATTCTCTTCGGGCTCCAGGGAGCAAGTAGAATAAACCAGGACCCCACCCGGCTTTACGAGGGTAGCGGCATTATTTAAAAGGGCTTCCTGCAATACCGGCAACTCTTTGAGATCTTCCGGTTTCTTACGATATTTGAGGTCAGAGCGGCGGTTGAGAACGCCGGTTCCCGAGCAGGGTGCATCTACCAGTACACTTTCAGCCAGCCTGTCGAACTTGAACTCTCGACCGTCTCCTGTACTTATCTCGATATTAGAAAGAGAGAGCCGGGCTCGATTTTTTTTGAGCTCGGTCAGGCGCTTTTCGTAGATATCCACGGCGATGACCTTGCCTTTTCCTTCGAGCATCTCGGCCAGGTGAAGGCTCTTGCCGCCTGGAGCGGCACAGAGATCGATAACTGTAGTATCGGGATCTGGATTCACTATCTCTGATACCAGAGAGGCCGCTTCGTCCTGGATGCTGAACAGACCCTCTTTATAGCCTGGCAGCTCCTCCAGCCGTCCCCGCCCCCTGGAAAGGATCTGAAATACTCCTTCCACCACAGAAGATTGCGCCAGCTCGACACCGGCTCTGGCAAGAATGACCTGGAGACCCTCGGGGCTAATAGCAGTTCTATTGACGCGAATGAAAACTTTCGGCTCTGTCTGGGACTCGTTGAGGATAGCCAAAGTCGTCTCCGTCCCCAGGTTCTGGCGCCAACGCTCAATCATCCATGCAGGCATGGAATAATATTCGGAAAGTTCATTTACCCCCAGATTTTTATCCGGTTGCAAGGTCGCGGAAGCAAGGACGAGGGATTCTTCTCTCTTTCTTAAATAGCTGCGCAGGACGGCATTAGAGTATTTTGCCAGACCCTCGTGACCGCAACTGCGGGCGATACTGGTACAGGTATTGAGCACCGCCGATGGTGGAATATCTTCGAGATACTCCAGCTGGTAGACTCCGATGCGTAAAGTATTGAGCAGAACCGATGGAATCTTATCGAGCGGCTTCTTGGAAAAGGGTCGCAGTCGGCTGTCGAGGTTGGAGCGGTGTCGGATAACCCCCTGGACTATGTGGGTGACCAGGGCCCGGTCTCTTACAGAAAGGTCGCTTCTCTCCAGCGCTTTTGACAGGGCGATATTGGCGTAGGCTCCTTCGTTCTCTATGCGCAGCAGCGTTTCGAGGGCGATTCTTCTAGAGCTGACTCCTTTTTCTGCCATCTCAATCCGTCACTTTAGAAAGCTTCTCACCGCTTTCCAGTCTGATTCCGTTGGCCCAGTCGGCGGCTTGCATCTTGGGCTTGTTGCGGGGCTGGACCGTAATCAGCTGCAGCCGTCCTTTGCCCTCCTTTCCACAGGCGACAAGGATACGCTTGCCTGCTTTTATAAGGAGACCGGCTTGCTCAGGCGATGCACTGTCGACAGGAGCAGTCTTGATGATTTTTAAAGGTTCGTCCCTGAACTGGCTCACGGTGCCCGGCCAAGGCACCAGACCTCGGACGAGATTGTGGATTTTAAGAGGCTCTTGCGACCAATCTATATTAGAGAGACTGCGGTCTAATAGTGGCGCATATGATGCCTGGCTGTCGTCCTGGGGGACAGGTTCGATAGCTCCTGCTTCCAGCTTCTTGAGAGTCTCGACCATTAAATCCGCACCGCTTTCAGAAAGCAGGCGAGCGAGCTCTACTGCATCGGTATGCAACTCTATAGGAACTTCGTTTTTGAGCAGCATGGCGCCGGTGTCCACACCGACATCGGTGCACATGGTGGTATTGCCGGCTTTCTCATGCCCGTTTATAATCGCCCAGTTTATAGGAGCGGCCCCACGTAGAGAAGGCAGCAGGGAGCCGTGCAGGTTTATAACTCCCAGTGGTGCCATCTCCAGAACCGGTTTTTTGAGGATCTGGCCGAAAGCCACCATCACAATAACATCAGGCTTGAGGGCCCGCATCGCTTCGACAATATCTTTTTCTTTTGCCAGTTTAATCGGCTGCAACACCGGAGTGCCGTTTTCGAGGGCTACCACTTTCACCGGTGGCGCCTGCACTTTGTTGCCGCGACCGCTTGGCCGGTCAGGCTGACACACTACTGCCACCACTTCAAAACCGGGCTCTTTTATAAGAGCCTTCAGAGTCGGTACTGCAAATTCCGGGGTGCCGAGATAGATGATTCGCACAGAAACTACTCTCTATCAGCTACGCTGATTTCGACAATCTGATCGAAGTTCAGGCAGCAGTTGTCGTCGAGCATAATGTACATAAGCCGGTTTTGTCCTTCGAAGGCCAGGTTGGTGAGCTGACCATGATATTCGCCACCGCCAACTGTCAGAACTCTGACAGACTGGCCTACCCACTGTCTCAAATAAATCCGCTTGTCTGCATTTTGCTGGGGCGTATTGGGCATGCTTGGCTTCCTGCCTCCTGAGTACTTTGGAATTTATTCTAAACCATCGAAATTGACCTGTTCATGAATCGGCTTAATTTTTCGCAAAATGGCGAGCAGTCGGTCATAGTCCGATCTCATGATCGTGGAAAGTGACCGGCCTGCACCGAGCAGAAACTGGTCATCCTGGTTCGAGGCTTGATAGGCTTCACGAATGGTGGCAGCTATCAATTCATCCACAGGTATATCTTTTACCCCGGTGAGCAGTCTGAGAAAGTCGAAGCCGGCGGTGGCTTTTGCAATATCCTCTGCGCTTGCCTGATAGACGAAGTCATGCACCTCAGGTGGCTGCGGTGGCAGGTGCTGAAACATACGGTCGACGATCATGTAACCGACCACCAGGGCATGAACTTCGGTGCGAAGCAGCGAGAATATATGAGGCTGGGCCAGTTGAAGCTCCTGCCTGGTCAGACCGAGAGCCGAAGGTCGGTGCACCGAATCTTGAGGACCGGTAGAAACATTGGTCACCACGGCTATTACCGAGATACCATTCTCTTCTGACTCCACTTTGAGAAAGCTGCCGAATCGAGGTCGGGCAGGTAGATTAGGCTCGTCATCGTTGCGATTGACGCACTCGGCGGTGAAACGAGTTATGGAGGAGGAGACGACCTCAGCTATCGGTAGCGACCCGGAAGGAATCGACATTCTAGGCTAATCTGTGGCCGGTGTCAGTTCGTTAGGAGAGAAGTTGTCCATCTCCTTTTCCGAAACAGGATCGTCCACCGATTTGCCCTGGGAGACACTAATTGTGGTTTTGCCGTCGTCTTCAGCCATGGTGACACTGACTTCGAGATCGTCTTTATGACCAGAGATGATGATGATCCGGGGCAACTTGTTGGTTTCGTCCACGGTCCAACCTTCCTGACCCATTTTCTCCTGGTACCATCCCGTCACCTTCTCCATCGAATCCGGAGAGGACATCGAAAGAAATCTTGCCTGCTCCCCTTCGGCATCATGGGCATTGGTGGCGCCTGCCACCACCGACTCGGGATAGACAAAAGGCATCAGTTCCCGGGGCAGATCCTTGCTGCCTTCGCTGAAGGTATGGGTCATGCCGGCTGATTTGAAAGTGACCTGCTTTTCGTTGTTACAGGCTGTTATCAAGGCAGTTGATGACATGGTCAACAGCGCTGATACTACTAATAGTGCATTTCTTCTAGAAAGTTTGCTCAAGGGCGACCTCCGGAGCTTTATTTCGCCTCTGTCTTCGCTAGCAATTCTAGCACTGTTTTAAACCTGCACCGAGGGTTGTCAATCAGCTTCTCTCTTCCAGCATCCCTTCTCCGAATAAATTTATAGAAAGTATGGTCAGGGATATGAGCAAAGACGGGATCAGTGGTGCCCACCAGTTGGCGTAGAAGAAGTCACTTTGAGCCTGGCGCAGCATCCCGCCCCAGCTCGGCGTGGCAGGACCGGGACCGAGTCCCAGAAAGCTGAGACCTGCTTCCATAACCACCGCATCGGAGACCAGCAAAATAACCTGGATAAGGATGATTCGGCGGGCATTGGGAAGCAGATGCCTGAGCAGAAGCCAGATTCTACCGGCTCCAAGGGATACGGCCGCTTCTATATATTCTTCCAGGGCGAGAGCGCTAATTTTTGTATAGGCGATTCGAGCAGCCTCGAGCCAGGAGGTCGCCGATATGACCACGATAATCGAAAGAAGCGGAATCAGACCAAGCGAAGATCTGGTTACACCCAAAAGCTCCAGCATCTCCACAGGCAGTCTCTGGGTGAATTCAGGCGTTTTTATGAGCGCGGTCAGGGCAAGCAGCAGAATCAAGGAGGGAATAGCCAGGAGGGCATCTACAATGCGCATCATCAGGGTGCTGACACCGGATCCTGCAAGGGAAGCGGCAGCGCCCCAGAGAGTGCCGAAGCCGACGGCGATGAGAGCTGAAATCAAACCGATGGCTAGCGAGTTGCGCGCTCCAAGGCAGGCAATCGTAAAGAGATCATGCCCCAGGCTATCGGTTCCGAGGATATGACCTTCGGTAAGCGGTTTTAGATTGAAGGCGTCTAGATTGGGCTCTAGACCGGCTTGATCCGGACCGAAGCTCTGACCGAGAAGACAGAGACTTATTAAGAAGAAGAAAATCAGCAGGGCTCCTTTGACCTTCGTATTCATCTTCACAGCTTCCTCATTCTGACCGAATCTTCGGCTTTCGCCGTCTCGGCCTCGTCGCGAAGGCGCGGGTCTATAAAAGGAGCGATTAAATCAGCCAGCAGATTGGATAGAATCACCATGGTGCCATAGAGCATTATCAATGAGGTCATCACCGGATAATTACGCCCGAAAGTGGCATCCACAGCCAGGCGTCCTGTGCCGGGCCAGCCGAATATGGACTCAATCAGGACAGATCCGCCTATGAGAGCAGGCAGAGAAAGGGCGAGCAGATTGAGCACAGGCAAAAGACAGTTGCGGCTCACATGAACGAGGATTACTCGGAAATCAGGCATCCCTTTCGCTATGGCAAGAGTTACATAGTTCTTTGTGATCTCATCGAGGGCAAGGCTGCGTATAAACAGTGCCACTTTGGCTGCCCGACCCAGAGCAAGGGCGAAGGCAGGCAGGATGGCAAAAGGTAATAATGCGATAAGGGCGCTGCCTCGGTTTAGATCTAGTGCGGCAAATATCGGAATGAAATGGAGTGTTTGCCAGTCGGCAGCTAAATAGACCAGGGCGAGGGCGACAAGAAAAGCCGGTATAGAGTAGAGAAAAAGGGTGGAGGTCAGTAAAAATCCCTCTAGTTTTGGAAAGCGGCTTCTTAGAAATACCAGAGCAAGCCCCCAGAGAGTGCCTGAGGTAAAGCTGAGGATAATGGCAGTGCCGGTGAGCATTATTGTGGCGGGCAGGCGCTCTAGAATTACTTCCAGAACCGGACGGTTGTCTTGATACGAGCGCCCGAGCTCACCGTGCCCGGTCCAGCCCATGAGCCAGCGTCCATATTGAATCGGCAGAGGGTCGTCAAGACCGAAGCGCTTTCGCATGAAAGCAAGCTCTTCTCGGGAGATATCCCGGGTGCTCTCTCCTAATAGAGCCTCCACCGGATCTCCGGGCAGGGCCCGGACCAGACCAAAAGAGATCACTGAAAGAATAAAGAGAAGCGGCAGAGCCTGGAGGAATCTTTTCCAGATTATCTGAGCCAGGGTGATCGAGCCTCCTCTTGTCAATAGATAAATTAGCTTCCAGGTAACGTCTTATGATACAGAAGCTTTTCGCGTTGACAATCGGCAGTCTCAAGTCTTAGGATCAGAAGTCCGGGGCAACCGTATGATTTAATCAGCGGCGGCATAGCCAAGTGGTAAGGCAGGGGTCTGCAAAATCCTTATCCCCAGTTCGAATCTGGGTGCCGCCTTATTTTTTCTCTCTTAGAGCGAGGACTATCGGGTTATAATTGAATACTTGAGGGCGGTTGGCGCAGTTGGTAGCGCATCACTTTGACATAGTGGGGGCCACTGGTTCGAATCCAGTACCGCCCAAATTTTTCCCCGATATCTTTCATCAGATTGCATCGAATCATCTAATTGCTTTATAGTGCTATAAAGCAATTTTTTTGTATCTTTATCAGACCCATGGACGATTTGAAGCGTTACTCGAGAAGAGAGATTTTAAAGCGTGGAGCAGGCGCGCTCTCCGCTTTGAGTTTTGCCGGCAGCTTTCCCTCCGGGCATTCGCCTGAGGATCTTGTTGTCGTCAGGCTGTCGGGTGGAAACGATGCACTGAATACGGTGGTGCCTCTTCTATGCGGCGAGTACAAACGGCATCGTCAGTCTATCTCTATATCAGAGAGCGAACTTATCGAACTTACCGAAGAGTATGGCTTGCACCCGGCTCTGACCGAGACGGCTAGTATCTATCGAAATGGAGATCTGGCGTTTTTACTCGGGGTCGGATTTCCGGCTGACACAGAAACCAGCTCCCATGAACTGGCCGATTATTTCTGGAAGACCGGCGATCTAAAAGCCGATGGTTTTCTCACTGAAGAGAATCCCGAGTTCTTTCTTAATTGCAGATATCTGCAGTTGGATGGTTTCGATACCCATAGCAATCAGGTAAGCAAACAGGAAAAAGCCCTTAAAGAATTAGACAGATTGATCAGTCGGGAATATTCTTCTAAGAAGACTATATTTGTTTACTCTGAGTTCGGACGTAGTCTATCGGAAAACGAAGAAGGCGGAACCGATCATGGTCTGGCTGGTCTTGCCATGCTTATCGGTGGCAAGGTCCGTGGCGGAATCTATGGAGAATATCGCTTCGAAGGCGACAACCTGGCTGCTGTGCTAGAGCCGAGCATCATATATGATGCCATAGAGAATAGAGACCGCGCTAAGGACAATCTCTATTTTTCCTAATCGTCTCTATAAAATCGCGCTTTGAATTCGCTTGCTTCCGCTTCTTTGACAAGTCCTTTCTTGCGCTGGATAGAAGCTATGGTTTCATGGACATCGGCATCGTAGAGATCTTTTGTCAGGGCTTGTCTGGCCAGGACGAGAGCTTCATCTGCTTTTCCGCTTTCTATGAGCACCTTCGCTCGGGTATGCAGCATGGTCTCATTGTCTGATTGTTTTTCGAGGATTTTAGCTGCTAATCGATCAGCTTCTTCGAATCGCTTCAATTCTAGCAATTCACTAACAACGTGCTCTTGCAAATCTTCATCCTTCGGGGCGAGGGCGGCAGCCCTGCGAAAGTCTGCCAGTGCCTTTTCATGCTGCTTTAAATCGCTGAAGTAGAGCCCGCGATGATGATAGTTTTCGGCATTCTCTGGAGCATTTTTCACCAGAAATTCATAAATGCTCTCCAGCTTCTGTCGATCTTTCTGGGCTTCTGCCGGTCGGTTTTCCTCTTCGAAAAAACGGGCTCTCCCTTTGAGTGCTTCGATCCGATTATCCTGATCGCTTGAATTGATCTCTTTTGCATAACAGTCGAGAATTTTTTTTACATATTCTCTTCTCTCTTCTTCGTCGTTAGAGACCTGAGCTTTCTTGGCTATCTGCATTCTTCTCAGATAAAGGTCTGCCGTAGGTTCATCGTCATCGGCGATTTCGCTGTCGATTGCAGTAAGAGCTAGCCGATATGTTATTAATGCCTCGTCTTTCTTGCCCAGAATTTCATTGAGATAGGCTCGATCAAATAAGATGGTGTCGGCATTGGTACCTGAGCTTGCGCTATTTTTCTTGAATTTGAAATCTTCCAGAACAGCAAGGGCTCTAGCGCTATCCCCCAGGTAGATGTAGGCTTTGGCCAGCGATTCTCTAGCCCTGCCTGACCAATAATCTTCTTTGAGGGTGAGCGCCTTTCTATAGTCTTCGATAGCTCGATCCAGTCTTCCTGTTTCTTCGAAGAAAGATGCTCGTTGAATTAATTCGTAGCCAGGTGCGTCGGAGATTTCTATGGCTCTTGTGTATTCTTTCTCTGCTTGTTCAAACTGGTGCATCGCTAGATAACAGTCACCGCGGGCGGTGAAAAGAATTGTGTCATTTGCATCGAGTTTGATAGCCCTGGAGTAATCTTCTAAAGATTTCTCATATCGATTCGAGTATCGATAGGCATCGCCCCTCTTTCGGTACCATTCTTCGTTGTTTGCATCGATAGCGATGGCCCGGTCGAAGTCTTTAATCGCTTTGTCATACTCATCTTTGTAATAATAGTATCGACCCCGGGCGAATAGATACTCGGCTTTTTCAGGATGTCTGACAATCGCTTTTGATAGTTTCTGGAGCTGGGCAGGGGTAATATCATCGCTGTCGCCTTCTACGATATCTTTCAACCCCCACTCATCCATAGAGCAGGCGCTGAGAGCGAGAGTTGAAAACAAAGCGAGAAAGATTTTCTGCTTCATGGCGCCTGGCGCTCTAGGGGTCGGGATGATTGGTAGGTTCGAGCATGCACCAGAATTTGCGCTCGAAATCCCACATGTTTTCATCCTTCCAGTTACGCAGAGTGACTTTTACCGCCCACATCCCTTCTTTTTCGAGGGTGATATCGGGCTTGAAGACATGGTGGCCTTTGTAAATATCGTTTGGATCGTTGGCGCTGAATTCGCCTCTGTAGACTTCTACTCCATCGGGACTCTCGATGGTGACCGTACCCTTGTACTGACGTCTTTCGTAAGGCGTGCCAAAACCAATTACCCAGGAGCAACTGGAGTGGAAGGGCAGCTCTTTGACCACGAATACGTCAAAGATTCCCTGGAGGTTGAGCATACCGTCATCGCTTCGTTCCGTGTTCTCGCAGAACAATATGTAGCCGCTATGCAGGTACTTCATGACAATCCTCGTTCTTGTCCTTATCAGGCAGTGAGCCAAAGGAATAGTAAACCATTTACAGGCTCGATGGGGGTATTTTATGAATTATAGAAGATTATTGGACTGGTAAGGAAAGCCCCGGTTGGGCTTGGAGCTTTCACCGGGGCTTTCGATTGCTTGGATAATCACTGATTAGTGATGTTTACCTTTGATGATCTCTTCAGAGATGCTGGTGGGCACTTCCTCGTAGTGGAGGAATTCCATGGTGAAGGTACCCTGACCTCTGGTTTTGTTTCTGATGTCAGTAGCATAACCGAACATCTCAGAGAGAGGCACGTTGCAATTCACCTTGGAGAGGTGATCGGTGGTGTTCATACCTTCGACCTTACCCCGTCTGCCGGAGAGGTCGCCGATGACATCGCCCATGTAGTCTTCCGGTACTTCCACTTCTACCTTCATGATAGGTTCGAGCAGAACCGGTCTGGCTTTTCTGAAACCTTCCTTGAAACCGATAGAACCGGCTGTACGGAATGCCATTTCGGAAGAGTCGACCGGGTGGAAGCTTCCGTCCACTAAGCGGACAACGATGTCGATGATCGGATAGCCGGCAAGCACACCGCCAGCCATGGCATCTTTGACACCGGATTCGACGGCGGGGATGTATTCTCTGGGAACCACACCACCGACGATCTTGTTCTCGAAGGTGAAACCGGTACCGGGTTGGCCGGGTTCGATCTCGAGCACGACGTCTCCGTACTGACCACGACCACCACTCTGACGGACGAATTTGCCCTGTTGAGTAACGGCATTGCGGATGGTTTCGCGGTAAGCAACCTGGGGTTTGCCCACGTTGGCTTCCACTTTGAATTCGCGCAGCAGTCTGTCGACGATAATTTCGAGGTGAAGTTCACCCATACCGGCGATGATGGTCTGACCGGTCTCGTGATCAACCGAGACTTTGAAGGTCGGATCTTCTTCAGCCAGTTTGGAAAGAGCGGTACCGAGCTTGTCGGCGTCGCCTTTGGTCTTGGGCTCGATGGCTACCGAGATAACCGGATCCGGGAAGTCCATGGACTCGAGGATGATAGGTTTGTCCTGGTCGCAGAGGGTGTCACCGGTGCTGGTGTCTTTGAGACCGACAGCAGCGACGATATCACCGGCGGCTGCCGATTCGACATCGGTTCTCTCGTCGGCTTGCAGGCGGACGAGACGGCTGATTCTCTCTTTCTTGCCTTTCACCGAGTTGTATACATAGGACCCGGCGTTGAGGGTACCGCTGTAGACCCGGAGGAAGGTCAGTTTGCCCACGAAAGGATCGTTCATCACTTTGAAGGCGAGGGCCGAGAAAGGCTCACTGGGATCGTACAAACGGACGGCTTCTTCGCCATCAGGAAGTGTACCCTTGATGCCTTCGACATCGGAAGGAGCCGGCAGGTAGTCGACGATGGCATCGAGCAGAAGCTGGACACCTTTGTTTTTGAAGGCGGAGCCGCAAAGAACAGGAATGATCTTGTTCTGGCAGACAGCTTCGCGCAGGACCCGTCTGAGGTCTTCGGGAGAAGGAGTCTCGCCTTCGAGATATTTTTCCATCAGAGCATCATCACATTCGACGATGGCTTCTTCTAATGTATGTCTCCACTTCTCGGCTTCTTCTTTATAGTCGCTCGGAATCTCGTCGATCTTGATGTTTTTGCCCATCGGATCGTCTTCTTCGTAGAAGTGAGCTTTCATTTCGATCAGGTCTATGAGACCCATGAAGTTGGATTCAGCGCCCATGGGAATCTGAATCGGGTGGCAGTTGGCCCATGTAGAGTGCATGCCGGGCAGGCTCTCTTTGGTCTGACCGAGAACTTTGAAGAAGTCGGCACCGCTTCGGTCCATTTTGTTGACCATGATCATGCGGGGTACCGAATAACGGTTGGCTTGCTTCCAGACGGTCTGGGTCTGGGGCTGAACGCCGCCAACGGCACAGAGCACGATGACAACGCCGTCGAGAACCCGCATCGAACGCTCTACTTCAACGGTGAAGTCGACGTGTCCGGGGGTGTCTATCAGGTTGATTCTTTTGCCTTTCCATTCACTGGTGATGGCGGCGGCGGTAATGGTGATACCGCGCTCTTTTTCCTGGGCCATCCAGTCTGTGACGCTGGTGCCATCATGGACTTCGCCCATGCGGTGAATGAGACCCGAATAGAAAAGAATTCTTTCCGTGGTCGTTGTTTTACCTGCATCGATATGGGCGGCTATTCCCATGTTTCTTATGTTTGCTAGTTGGCTGGAGCGAGTCACCGACGGTTTCCTTTCTTCTTTGAGAACATCCATGATGGGGTACCCTTGTAATTTAAATGATATATCCAATTCGGTTGCAGTTTTGTCAACGTTTTTTGCACCGTTTTTGCTCTTGGAATTTAACCATGGGATTTGCGTGATTTTGTCTATATTGAGGATTACTACATATTTTTCCGTCATTATCTTTACAATTGCCGGTCGCATTTTCGCAAACGCACTGCCGGTAATATTTAGAGACGTGAGGACGGTTTCGCTTGATAACCCCTTTTGAAACCGGCTTGAGATGCCGCTTTCGACTGCAAATACTGGTTAAACGAAATCCCCGGTCGGTTAACTTTCTGCCTTTTGCAGGCAGCAATTCCGCCGGGGATTTTGTGAAGTTCGAATAAAACCGTATTAATTAATAGCGGTAGTGGGCGAACGCTTTGTTGGCTTCTGCCATCTTGTGGGTATCGTCCCGTTTTTTCACCGAGGCTCCGGTACCGTTGGCGGCGTCCATCAATTCTGCCGAGAGTCTCTCAGAGAAAGAACGACCGCTTCTTTTGCGGGAGTTGGTGATGATCCACTGGGTGGCAAGAGCCACACCGCGGGATTGTTTAACTTCAATCGGCACCTGGTAGGTAGAACCACCGACCCGGCGAGCTTTTACTTCGACCAGGGGGGTGACGTTTTTGACAGCTTTATTGAAGACTTCGAGCGGCTCTTGCTTGGTCTTCTCTTTGATGATATCCATCGCTGTGTAGAGCAACTTCTGGGCGGTGCTGCGCTTGCCGCGCTGCATCATCCGGTTTACGAATCTCTGCACCAGCTGGCTTTCGAATACCGGATCCGGCGAGGGAACGCGCTTTTCTGCTGCGGTACGTCTAGACATTTTTGTTTCTCCGTCCTTTAAACCTTATTCTTTAGTCGCGCCTAGCCTTTAGGACGCTTTGCACCGTATTTGGAACGACCCTGCATTCTGTCCTTGACGCCGGCGGTATCGAGAGTACCTCTGACGATGTGATAACGGACACCGGGAAGATCCTTCACCCTGCCGCCTCTGACAAGCACCACGGAGTGCTCTTGAAGGTTGTGACCGATACCGGGAATATAGGCAGTGACCTCGATTCCGTTGGTAAGTCTCACCCTGGCAATTTTACGCAGAGCGGAGTTCGGTTTCTTGGGGGTGGTGGTTTTCACCTGGGTGCAAACGCCTCTGCGCTGAGGGCACGATTTGAGTGCAGGCGACTTGGTCTTGAATGTGACCTTTTTGCGTTCGCGGCGGATGAGTTGATTGATGGTTGGCACCAGACATCTCCTGACTGATTTAGAAGAATCCAAACTTGAAACGAATGTGGCTGAAGAGCATGGTTTCTACCCTTGCAACCACTGATATTGCCGAAGCTGAGTTGGTGATATGTCATCCACATAGCTCGGCAAACACACAGGATATCAGAAAGCAGCTTCGGGAGATGCTTACTTTCCTATTTCCTTTACAAATCAAACATTTGCCTTAAACTAATTTAGTTCGAAGCCCTGGGTGAAAGGGACATTTACCGCCGCAGTACCGGTGCCAAGATCGAGATCCAGGTTCGGAATCGAGACCGAATTCGATTTTTTCTTAGCTCTCAACCAGTGCTCCCGGACCATGAGGGTAAAGCTGCCGTTACGCTCGAACTCCTGATCTTCCAGGCACTTGACCAGAGATTTCTGAAAGTCATAGACCTTGAAAACTATGGTTCCTTTCATGCCGGCTCGTTTCATCGTAGCCAGCACGAATTTGACCACGTCTTCACAGAGATGGTCCCAGCCCTGGTTGACATATACCTCTATATGAAAGTCTCCCTGGCTGTGGGCGCTTATCTTGGCAGCGCAAGGAATTACTCCTCTTTCTTTTTCATCAGCCACCCAGAACCAGCGTTTGCGCCGCATCAGCCTTCTGGTCATCTTTTCGAAGGTGTCGGCGTTGAGCTCGGGCACATAATAGTCATCCGGAACCAGCTCCAGCACTCTTCTTACATCCTGGGGCAGAACCGATTGATGCAGGTCATAGATGCGCTCCCGGTCTTCGGGCTGGGCGATTCTGAATTTGCTCAGAATATCCTCGCACTGCGGAGGATGATAGTCGATCGGGACCTGGTAATAGGTAAAGCTGCTGCACTTGCGAAAGCCGCAGCTATGCAGCAGTTTGAGACCGGCCATGTTTTCGTTGGCCACTTCTGAAATAAAGTGGTTGATACCCTGACCACCGAAAAGAGCCAGTACATATTTAAGTAGTTCCTGGCCGATGCCTCTGCCCCGATGATTTTTGTTGACCACCAGTTGATTGACTCGCCAGCAGCCGTTGCTTTTGCCCAGGGTGTCTACCGAAATTAGCCCCAGTACCACTCCGTCATCTTTAGCCAGATAAACCGATGGACCGACGTGGAGATTACAGGGAAGCCAGTGTTGCCAGAATTTCAGTCCGCTGCCAAGGATTTTCTCTTCCTGGCAGAAAGCCTCGTAGGGCACCGGCGCATCCTGGTGGCGGAGCAGGGCTCTTACCTGGGTGGCATCGGTGCTGAAGAAGGGTTTTATCTTTATCATCTGCTTCTGATTCGAGCTAAACGGCTTACTAACCTCATTTTAGTCTATTTAAAGCGGGCTTTGTAAAATTGACCCGGAGGCAGTCCGCCACGTTGTTATATATAGGTAGAATAGATAGTTTCAACTGGTTCTTTTCAATGACTAAAGAGAGTGCAAAATCCGGCGGCAAAGAGTCCGCAAAGAAAGTGGTAGCGGACAACCGTCGCGCTCGCCACGAATATCACGTGCTCGAGACCATCGAGTGCGGCATAGAGCTCTCCGGCACCGAGGTCAAGTCCATAAGGGCGGGTCAGTGCAATCTGAAAGATAGCCATGCCCGAATTGAAGATGGTGAAGTCTTTTTATACAACAGCCACATCTCTCCTTATGATCACGGCAATCGTTTTAACCATGAACCGACCAGAAAAAGACGATTGCTGCTGAACAAAAAAGAAATACAGAAAATCAAATCCAAAATTCAGGAAAAGGGTCTCACTCTCATTCCGCTTCGGCTATACTTCAAATCTAATTGGGTAAAGGTCGAGCTTGGATTGTGCAAAGGTAAGAAGTTGTATGACAAGCGTCAGGATATGGCCAAGCGCGATACCCAGAGACAGATTGAAAGAGTAATAAAAAGCAGTCGATAAATGGCCAAGCTTCAGGAGCGAAAGATTTCCCATATGATGGTACGCAGGGCTTTTCTATTGTCATCCTTTGTGGTGTTGTATTTGATACTGGCTGGAGCCTTGTTTCAGCCGGTCCGGGCGGCGGAGAATCCTACTCCTCTGGCGGTCTACCGAAGCAAGCTCAATGAGGCTACTTATCAAGACCAGCATCTCGGTACTTTCACAAAAGACTACGATGAGTTCAAGCGTAATCTCTCTTCTTCTAATGTTCGTTTTGACGAACTTGATGACAATCAAGTAGCCGAAGGTAAATCCAGGCTCTCTAAATACAAGTTGGTAGTGGTACCGATGCTGGTGGATCTACCGGCTGATTCCGCTTCCGGACTGAAAGAGTATTTTCTTGGTGGCGGTAAAATTCTGGTCACCGATGGTGGTGGCCAGCAGCAACCCGGTGCGAGAGCTTTAGTTGATCTGATGGGAGTATCCGTCGACTCGCAGAGAACATTCAAAAGTCCTACTAAATTAGCCTGGGTCGATACCCCACTGCCGATAGAAGCTGATTTTGCCGTGGGCTCACAAGTGGCGGTCCTCAAGCTGGGAGCCGACACCCGGGCGATCGCCCGCTGGAAAGATGAGAGTGGTGCCGGTCAACCGGCCATAGCTCGTCGCGGCAATGGTGCCTATCTTACCTGGATTCCCGGTTTGCAGGGAGATCTGACTACCAATGCTCGTTTTCTAGCGATGACCCTGGATGAACTCGCCCCTGGTATCACCCAGGAAGCGGTGGTGCAAATAAGTTTTGCCGAGTATCAATCTATTAAAAGCGAGTTGGACTACCTGAATAAGAGAACGGAGGAGGCGATTAAAACCGCTGCTCAAGCAGAATTCGCCGTTCCCATAAACGAGATAAAAGCCAACTATCAAGAAGCCCTCGGAAATGTCGAGTCTTTCCACAGCGCTTATAAAGAACGGCGCTTTCAAATAGCCGATGAGCACCTGAACAAAGCCAGACATTTATTCGCTCTTGCATTCGCCCAGTCCATGCCGGTTCGTGCCATTGAGGCTCGCTCCATCTGGTTGGATAGGGGCACCATTGTCGCCACCAAGAATCCCCAGGGTATGGTCGACTTATTCAGTCGCTTGAAGAAAGCTGGAATCAATGTGGTCTATTTCGAGACCAATAACGCCGGTTTCACCATGTATCCTAGTAAGCTCACCGAACAGAATCCCGAGACAAAAGGATGGAGCCCCCTTGCTGTAGCGGTTCAGGAAGCCCGCAAACATGGCATGGAAATTCACGCCTGGCTCTGGATATTCAATGTGGGCAACATGCGCCACAACCCGATCATAGGCAAGGCTGCAGACTATCCCGGTCCGGTTCTCAATCGCTATGATTTCAACTGGGCGATGGCATCTAAAACCGGTTCTTTAGTGCCGCCCAATCAATCTGAGTTCTGGATCGATCCGAGCAACACCGATTGTCGCCGCTATGTCAAAAGCTTGATTCGTGAAGTCACCTCGAACTTCGATGTAGATGGTATTCAACTGGACTATATTCGTTATCCTTTCAACAACATAGGCTCAGAGATGGGCTTCAACTGGCATTCTCGGGTCAAGTTCGAACAGCAGACCGGTCTCAGCCTCGATGACCTCAACGAGGAGACCCGGGCTCTCTTTGTCGCCTGGAAGACTCAACAAGTCAACGAAATGGTCAAAGAGGTGTCGGACATGATCAGGGCTGAAAAACCGAAATGTCGAATCTCTGCCGCTGTTTATGCTTTCCCCAGAAGAATGCGGGTCAATGCCGTTCAACAAGAGTGGGAAACCTGGGTGGCCAATGGCTGGATCGATACGCTCAATCCGATGACCTATGCCGATAGCCCCAAAAAGCTTGCGATCATGGCCGATTTTTGCAGAGAGTCGACTTCGGATAAAGCCCTGGTCTTCCCTGGCCTGGCTATTATGAGAGTAGATACGGCAGGTTTGATAGAACAGCTTGATACCGCCCGTGCTACCGGAACCCTGGGTACCACCATTTTTGCCATGGCTCATCTCGACGATAAGAAGCTCAATGTCCTTGCTGTGGGTCCTTATCGCAAAAAGACACTGCTTACTCCCCAGTCGGATCCAATAAGAGCCAGCCGCTTTCTAGTCGACGATTTTGCCGCCATGGTCAATCGCTATCTGCATGACCCGGATACCCATATTCTTTCCGATACTGCCAGCACCAACGATGTGATTGCTCAGATAGAAACCCTGCAAGAGACCATGCATGAACTCTCGGACAAAGCTGATTCTGAGAAGCTCGAATCTATAAAAGGCGATGTCACCCATTTGCATAACACCGTCAAAGAGTGGCTCAGGCTTGAAGCCTTTATTCAAAGGGGTTTTCGGGCTCAGTACATAGTCGACTATCTCGGTCAGGTAGAAGCGATTCTCTCCTACGCTTCCCACAGGGCGAAGGTAAGCCAACTGCATGGCGGTCGTGGCAATATGCAGGCCATGGCTGAATAAATTAATCCTGGACTACGTAGTTTCACCACTTACCTTTTAAATTTAATGTGTTAACCTCTTGACATCAGGCCTTATTTACGACCTGTCGTAGAACAAGTGCTGGTCGCGCTCACGCTTACTAACCACCCTGAATCAGCCGTGATTTACCCCCGGGTTCATCTGCGGTAACTCCCTTACTGCAAGCGTTTGCGCCTCCGAAACTGTCTACAAATACCGCCCTTGTGGTAGGTAGTTACTGGGTATCACGCGAGATTCGGCTGAGATGGCTCTAGACAGAAGCATAACAAGCGGCGATTCAGCAAAGAAGCCGGCAGAAGACAGTCCCCGGATTGTCGACACTGCCCCAGCCCCAGCCCAGAAAGATCATGAAACCCACTCAGAACCGGCAGCCAAAACCAAAACCTACGAAGGTTCTGTCGAAACCTGGGTAAAATCAGGCAATGGTGGCAGCGAAGCTCGGCCCCTGATTCATGAGCTCGAAGGCGAAAAGTCATTCTCTACAGCCTCTTCCGATACCGGTGCCGATGCTCAGACAACCAGAGACCTGCCTGATGTGGTCATCGATGACAGCAGTCCACAGAAAGCCGCTGTTCTCTCCCCGGCTGAGATAGACCGCCGGGCAAAAGAGCTGTTTCAAGCAGTCAACCGCTATGACGAAGGCTATATCTTCGGCATAGGGGCAGGCAATGATCCCGATTTGAAGAGTATTCGCGATATTCTCGACCCCTTGAACGAAGCGGATAGAAAGGCCGTCGAGACGGCTTACCAGAAGTTGCCGGGCAACGAGAACAAAGCGGATTTCAGTCTGCGCAGCAATCTCAAAGAGAAGCTGGAAGGCGATGATTTTCGCGAAATGGAAGCGATACTGAACAGGCATGACGGCAGAACCAATGACGCCGGCGCCCTTATGCTGTCTCTCTCTCATATCGACAATGATCGAAAAGATGGTGAAAGCAGGGTTTTTGAAGTCTTCTCTACTTTAGATCGCACCAGGATGGACAAGCTGGAGCAGGATTTCAAAGCCGATTACGGTATGACCATCGATCAGGCCCTCGATCAATACGGGCTCTCCAAAGAGGGCCGGACCGTGGTCGACTTTTTGAGAAAGCCCGCCGAAGAGCGAACGGAGCAAGAGATCAAAGACTTCGCCCGGTTTGCCGTCAAAGAAGGCTCTTTAGATTATTTGCTCCTCGCCTTGAGAGGTGATTCTCCCCAGGCTCAGTCGGCAAGAGAAAGCCTCAAGCAGGATGAAGGCTTCAAACAGTCTTTGATAGACGAGTTCAAGCCGCCCAGCGGATTTCTGGCAGGGGTGATGAATGTCGGCGATTTTGCCCTGGGACCTATTGATGAGGTCGTTGGCGGTGCCATAAACGGAGATCTCTCCTGGGGCAAAGTGCTGGGAGGACTTTCTATTGTCGAGGGAGCGACAGCTCTTAAAAATGGTGTGGACGCTAAGGACGACGACATTCGCTTCATGATGGCGATGGATGCCTTAAACGAAGGCAGAATCTCTTTGTCCACCATCGCCCTCAATAATACCGGCAGCCTCTTTGGCTGGTTCGACAACAAAGAGAATATCGGTCTTGCCGTGGAAGGAGCCACCGACGGCGAGCGGCGAGCCTATACCCTGGGCAGGAAGCTCTCTGAGTCCGGAAAAGAGCCCCGGGGCGCCGAAGAGAGACAGGCGCTCGAATATTTCAACCGCATAGACAAAGCCTTCAAAGACGCGGGTGACGACAGAGAAGCGCTCCACTGGGATGCGGTGATGCGCTATGGCAAGGATTCTTTGTTAGCCGATATCACCTCTAAAGAGGATACTCCCGGGCGCTTCGAATCTGTAGAAGGACTGAAGGAAGCCGACTGGAATCGACTGCGGTCCGAAGGCGGCGAGCGCTATCGAGAGGATATCAAAACTGCTGTCGAAAAGCTGGCTGACAAAGATGAAGCAAGAAGAATGCTTGAGATTCTAGATGGCAAGGTCGATAAAACCAACCCGGAATCTACTTTCGATGACTCGAAAGGAGTGCATAGAAGCCTCTTCGAGACCATAGAACAGAATAAGAACAAAGGCTTTTTCAGCTGGGGCTACAGAGAAGACGGGGTTCTCGAAGGCTTCGAGAAGATGACCGCGGCGGAAGCGAAACGATATAAAGACGACCCTGCCTTCAAAAAGATGGTGGACGATTTTGCCGAGGATACCCTCAACGGTCAAAGACAGGTCTACGCCAGAATGCTTCTTGATCAGGTGGCTGAAACCGGTGCAGTGCCTGATACCACAAAACCGGCTGAGGCTGTGCTCAAAGACCGCATAGACAATAAATCACCCGAAGATTCTATGGCGGCAGTAGAGAAGCTTCTCTCAGATCCGGCAGTTAGAGAGAGGCTGAATAAACCCTATAACGAACTCAGTAAAGAAGACCGTTTCCTTCGCTCGGCGGTGGACACCGTTGTGCAGAGAGCCTATGAAAAAGAGTTTGGTCCGGACCCGGCTCAAACCGCAGCTATGTACGGCCAGGGCATGTACTTTCCTGTGGAAACCAGTTACAGTCGGAAGCTGGATGCTATTCAGCATACGCTGCTGAAGAATGGCTCTCTATCCGCTTCTGAGAAAGCCGAGCTCGGTCTTAAAGATAATTCTTTCTTCGAACAGGCTGCAGCTCTTGACCCCGAAGCTAGAGCCGCCATAGATAAGCACTTGAGCGAGGCGGAGAAGAAGCTTGTTGATGCGGTGGCTCAGAATCCTGATAAGAAGATGACCTTATCAGATCGGATCTATGCCTCTACCGTTCTGGGCAAGGGACCGGATGCCGTCGACTTCGAAGAGGCGCTGGTCACCCTCAGAAAAGGTCCTGGTGGCGAAGCCCGGGTGCAGGAGTTGAGAGAAGAATATGGTCGTAAATATGACCATAATTTCGACACGGATTTTCTAGGCAAGATAGACAAAGACGACCGGGGACGCTTCCGAGATCTGATTACCGCATCCACCGTCGACTATCGCCAGACGCACTACGAAGAATTTGCCCAGGCCAGGCACAGCGAGAGTGGTGTTTCGGTGGATGCCACAGAATTGACCGTAGACAGAACTCTTACCATCCAGGCCGATATGCTGCAGAATCTGCAGCATATGTTCGAGCATCCCGAAGACTATCCTGAGGCGGATAGAGAGAAGCTGAGAGAGGCAAGTCGGATCTTTGCAAAAGCTATCGAAGACTATCGAGATTCGAAAGAGAAATTTGCCGAAGGCATCTATCAAGCCGCAGTTCTGGTGGGTGGACTTTCGGTGGCTATCGCCACCGGTGGTGTCGCCGCCGGACCATTATTGGCGGTGGCATTAACCAGTGCCGCCGGAAGAATCGCATTGAAGCGCGGTATTCAAGGAACGGATTATGAAGTTAATCCGGAGAATCTCTTCAAGGACGCCATCATAGGAGCGGCCACCGGCGGCTTCAGCGTGCTCGGTCCCGAGACAATCGCCGGCATAAGAGGAGTAGGCACAGTAGCCTGGGGCAAACTGGGCACCGCAGTAGCCGATCGTGGTCTAGGCATAGCTTTTAAAGAAGGTGCTGAAGGTGTCGCCAGCAAAGAGTTGACTAATTTAATCGGAGGCAGCGTCAGCGGTCGAGTAGGCAAAGAGGCTGTGGAGGGTCTTGCCCAGAAGCTTGTCACCAATCCCGATGATGCGGCCAAATTGATACCGGTCTTGCAAGAAGTAATTGAACAATCCGGTAGAGAAGTAACCGAGAATATACTGAAACAATCTTTTCCCGAATTGGTGCGTCAGAACGGTTTCATCGGCGGTATCAGGGCGCTTGGCACCGAATTGCGGGCTGCTTCTCCTGAAATCGCCGCCAAGTTGCCGGGTATGGCCAAAGGGGTGCTTCGAGAGTCGGCTGTTAACGCAGCACTCGGAGGGTCTTCTAACGTTTTGATCGAGGGCTCGGTAGGACTCGCTAAAGACGGTCAGCTCGACTTGAGTAAACTGGGCGAATCTTTTTTGGTAGGTGCCGGAGCCGGGGCCACGTTGACCGTTGCCTTCAAAGGGGCAATCACTCTTGGTAAACCAGTGATTGGTATCGCCGGCAATGTGGCTCGCGGTCAATTCGACAATGTCGACGGCTTTGCTGCCCAATTCAGCAAAGGTGCCGATGGAAAGATAAAAGTTTCCGCCCCGGAAGGGTCTGGTTCTTTTAAAGCCGAGGTCAAACTCGCCAGCGGTGAAACTCGAATAATAGAGCTGGGCGCTGAGCCGGTTGACCTGCCCGATGGTGCTGTGTCCATGGGAATACCCGGTGGTAGACTGACAGAGGTGCATGCCCAGGTCGCCACCGCTGATGGTGATGCCGGAAATATCTATACCATGCATCCTGCTAATGCCGATGGTGTCCCGGAAAGACATGCACCGGTAAAAGGCGATGACGCCACGAACGAATATGTAACCAGGGGCGAAGACCTTCCTATGCGAGAAGTGACTCGTTCCTTCTCTCGCCGGGTGCTGGATGCGCTAGGTTTGACCAAAGGTGGCGACAAGCTCGACTTTCGCTATGTTAACGGTACCCCGGTAAAACCCAATGATGTGGTCACTCTCGGTCGCCATGGTGATATTCGCTGGTCCGGCTCTGCCGATGAGATCTCTCGTAAACATGCCTATTATTATGTTGACGAGAGCGGAAACGCTTTTATTCAGGATGCCAATTCGACGAACGGCACCTGGGTAAATGGTGAGAGAATACGGGAAGGGGAGTGGGTTCAGCTCAAACCGAGCGACAAAGTCAACCTTGGTAAACCGGAACATGGTCATGAACTGCACTTCAGAGCAGATTCACCAAGAGCGGCCGTAAATAGATTAGTAGAGAGGATGGACCTGCCCGAGGCTGTGCTCCTCAGACCCCGGGACTATGTGCCCGAAAGCCCCAGGACCTTCAAAGAGTCGATTGATCAATCCAACTATTTCGGCTCTAATAGCGAACTTGCCGGACGCATAAGAGATGGCTATGTGGACGCAGGCAAAGGCACCAGGGTCGGTGCCGATGGTCAACTGGTCGGTCCGCCGCGCAGGCACATGATAGCTGTAGATCGAGCCAACGATCCTATTTTGCGCAATGTCATCGAAGATGCCCGCACTAGATTCGGTCATCTCTCCCCGGCCGAGAAGGCCGCCGCTCTCAATACCTATGTACACGAACTTATAGGCGCGCCTAATATATCCGGCAAACAACTTGATGCCTGGCATGATGCTTTTGGTGAGCAGAACATGGGCAAGCCCGTATTGCTGGGTGAGTTCATCCGTCAGGGTAAAGGGGTCTGTATTGAGCAGGCAACCTTGATGAAAGTTCTGGCAGACGAGCTGGGGCTGGAAGCGACTCTGGTTCGGGGTGCCGGCGAAGTCGGTGATCCGACCATCAACCATGCCTGGGTCCATATTCGCCTGCCCGGTCAAGATGAGCCCCTGGTCTATGATCCGCGCTGGCGGGAAGCAGGCGTTAGATACTCTCAGATAGACGCCCATGAAAGAGGCATCGAGATCCTCAACCATGGCAGGGATATCCCGATGGAGCCCCACGCTCCCCGGGGCGGCCGAATAGAAGTCTTCGAAAATGGTGCACCTGTGAGAGTGGGTACAGGTAAGGGCTTGCGTCTCACCGACGGTTCTGAAATCACAGTGGGTCGAAATTTCGAAGGTAGTGTCGACAAAGCTGCCGACAACTACAGCAAAGTTTCCGGAGAGCATGGCAAGCTATTCATGAGAAATGGACAGCTCTACTTCAAGGATGTCTCCTCCAACGGCACCTATATAAACGGAGACCGTATCGCTCCGGGAAGAGAGGTTCCTATCAATCTCAGCGATGAAATCCATATGGGCTCTCCCAATGGACCACGGCTGAGGCTGATCAAAGAACAGAGACCGATTGAAGTGGGTCCGGGAGGACTGGCAGGCGATCTCAAAGAAGGCGGTTATGTCATGATCGGACGCGATCACTCCGGATCTGTGCCGCTCAATCATCCGAGATACAAGAAAGTCTCCGGCAACCATGCCAGACTCAGTATGAAAGACGGTCAGCTCTATGTTCACGATGTCTCGATGAACGGGACCTATGTTAATGGTGTCAAGATAGAGCGGGGCAAAGATGTGCCGATCAGTTCTGCCGACGATATCAGATTGGGCTCCCCTGATGGACCGAGGCTGGAATTCAGAGAGAGGGATAAGACCCTGCTCAACACCCGGGTGACCCGGGGACCGATAGACATAGAGGCCGATAGCCTCATTCTCGAACGCAGCGATGGAGGAGTAGATGCCGAGGCGCTCGAGCGAGTCATTCGTCAGATCAAATCTTCTAATAAGAGCGAGTTTCCCAAGATGCCGGCCAAAGACCAACCGGGACTCGAGACCCAGTCCCTGGTGCTCGATCATATGGAGCATCGTCTGAAACAACTTCAAGACCAGGGCAAAATCGGCCCGGAATGGGTGGTGATGCCTACCGAGTATCACTCTGCCGCTGATATGGCCGGAGCCGATGGGCTTCTTGTCAATACGAAGACAGGAGAGGTTCATATCATCGATCCTACCGGCAACTTGCAAAAGTCCCAGAATGGAAGAGCCAACAATGTGGCTGCCATGAACGAGCAGGGCGTGGTCTATGGACCAAGACCGATTTTTGACCAGAGCGGCACCCTGCGCTATGACGCCGACCCGACAGAAACCGTGAGAATAGACGGAGAAGAGGTCAGTCTCAGGGATCAAGTCGATAGATTTAAAGCCGATGTCGACAGTACTCTTTTAAACCTGACCGAAAGCCCTTCACCGCTCACCCTCTCTGATTTCAGCGGCTCGATTCGAAATCAGCCGGTGGCAGAGCCGGCCAGGCTCTTGCGAGATTTCGAGACCATGTTGAGAGAGAGAGCTTCGGATCCTGAATACGCTGATTTTCGTCAGGGTTTGATAGGCTTCGCCGATAATATCAGAGATGGTGCGCTTAATTATGCCAGTAGAGTTGGGCGTGAAGTACCACCCACAGAACCTTTAAAAGAATATCTCGATAATTATGCAGAAAAAGTGATGCTCGATCATGCCCTGGCCGACCTCAAAGTAAAAGATTTGAACGTGCCCTCCAACCCTGAAAGAAGCGCCGATGTCCGAGTCATAAAAGGACAGGACGGAGACGCCAGTCTGAAATTGGAACACGAGAACGGCTCGATTTATAATATCGACTCTATCAATACCATGCTGAAGAGCGCCCAGATAAGATTAACCAATGAAGCTGGTCTGAAAGCCATGCTGCTTTCAAAACCGTTCAGCGGTAAGATGAAAGCTCTGAGGGCCAAGTATCCAAATCTAGATGATGACCAGATAGTACGCAAAGTTAGAGATGCCATCAATAATGTTGATTATCGCTATGGTCTGCATCTGGGCAACAGAAATGCCGATCATCCGGTGGTGACCATGCGCAACAGGCTGGCCAGCAGTGATGCCTGGCAAAGAAGGATAGAAGAGTTGCCACCGGCGCCGCCTCCGAAGCCTAAAGAGCGAAGCACCGAGAATGGTTTCACCAGCACCGAGGTCGAAAAACAGATCAAAGAGATCTGGGATGACCAAGTTCAAGTTGTTCCCCAGAGCGCAGAGGATTTGCATGACTATCTCTTCTTGATTCGCGAAGAGATCGAGCCTTCCATGAGCACAAAGGATCTTAAGAGGCTGGATGAAATGATCGCTTCTTTAGATTCGGGAGACCCGGAAGCCGTAGCAGCCCTGCTGAGAATTCTGGGAGGTTCATAGAGTGACCGGGGTCTTCGTCGAAGAAAGCGGAAGCTTTGCCGAGCTCAGCCTGGTCGAGACTGAGCGGGGACGCCTTGTCTTGAAGCGTGCCAGGGATACTGCACTCAAGCCCGATTTGACCGCGGTCGAATCGGCAGCGATTCTTTTTGTCACCGGTGGTATCAAAGTCGTCGAACCCGATTGCAACGAACTGCTCTTGCATCAGATCGAATTTTTAAAAGCCTGGCGGAACATCGAAGGTGTGGTCAAAATCGATGAGGGTGGCAACGGTAATGGAAACGGCAAAACCCAGTACCGAATGGAGTATCTTCTCGGTACCACGGCAAGAGACGCTTTTGTCACCGGCAGCTTCAGTGCCGATATGTTTCTAGAGCTTCTTGCCATTGTTGTGGCGATAGAGAATTCACCGACTTTCAATTATCACGGTGACCTGAAGCCCGAGAATATCATGTGCACCGATAACGGTATCAAGTTGATTGATCCCGGTTATTTCGGACCGCTCAATACTATTTATGGCAGGGAGCCAAGAGTGCCTGTCACCACAGCTATCTATTATCCCCTGCTCAAGCCCGATGATGTCCTCGCTCTTGGTATTTTGCTCTGGGAGTGCGTTTTATCGCTTCATCCTTTTATGCACGGCAATGTCGATGATGAGAGCTATGACGAGAGTTTGATCTCTGCCGAATTGCTCGGTGAGGTTGCCAAAAAAGAGCGAGTCGGTCAACATATTTACTCTGCCATACTTTCACTCAAGCTTCCAGGCAATCTAAGAAGTGATATGACTGAAGCAATGGAGCGCTTTCTTCTCAAAGCCTTGCGATTGAAACTGAACGAAGAAGGTAAACTGGCTCCGGATAGTGGATTCGGCACAGCGGCTGAATTCAGAAACAGTTTTGCCGAATTGAAAGCTTCAGGGGGCCTGCTCTGGCGATTGTTCTGATTCGCTTCGAATTACCAGAGTATTGGCGATGATATCGTGCAGGGCTTGTTTCTGTTGAGTGAAATCACATATGACGAAGCCCAGACCGAGTAGAAAGCCCGAGAGAAACTTGCTGATCAGCCGAAATGCGGATCTACCAACGCCTATCGGATTTCCTTCCATGTCGGTTATCTTGAGATTGAAGAGGAGCTTACCAGGAGTCGCCTGGAATTTCGAGATTTCAAAGCCGATGAAATAAGCGAAATAGGTGATGATTCCTATTGAAGCGCCGGAATACTTGTAGATCAGATTCAGCAAATGTTGGTCTCTGGTATAGATCGTGGCGCCTATATAGATGAAAGGGCTTGCCACGATAGCGATGGCGCAGGCGGTCAGCATCATCAGGATAAGATCGACGATCCATGCCTGGAGTCGCCTCCAGAGCCCGGCATAGGTCGTATCTAATTGATTCATAGCCTTTATTCTACATTAAGGACAGGTAACGATTGCCCGAAATGGCGTTTTAGTGGAATCTGAGCGGGAATAATCTGCTGGGGTCTGTCTTAGGATAATCGGCTACTGTTCTCCGGGGATTTTGCATATGGGTTTGAAAGAGAAGGTGCAGATAGGCATCCTGGTTTTTGCACTGGTGGCTCTGGCGCCGGAGCTTATTGCGCTTGGTTATCAGAGGGTCTCCTGGTCAGAGTACAGTGACCGGGGCAGACAACTGATTACATTTGGGGAGCCGCAAGAAGCTATCGCCTATTTCGAGGCTGAGTCTAGAGAAGCTTTTAAGAACAAAGGGCCGAAGAGCCCTGAATACATTGCCACTTTAGAGGGGCTCTCCCGGTCGATGGCCAGGGAAAAGCTCTATCAAGGAGCAGAAGAGAAACTGGATAAGGCTCTAGCCATAATGCAGTCTTTCTTCTTCAAGGACAGACAGAAGATTACTCACCTGCTTGAAATGAAAATAGCGCTTTTACAAGAGCAAGATAGTGCTGTCCATGGCAAAGAGATAGCTGTCTTGAAAGAGGAGATTCGCTCCCTGAACGCCTGGTGGCAGTGGCTCTGGACAGGATTTTTCATCGCCTTTATTGCAGAAGCTCTTTATATGGCCAATGTAATCGCCAAGCCCGGTGATATGCAGCCAAGTCATTTTCTGGTCGATCATGGCTATCTATATGTCTTTTCGATTCTGGTCGGTACCGCCACTATGACAAAAGGGCTTCTTCTATGGGGAGGCATAACCTGGTTGCAGGCTATGTTTGCCGGACCGGGAATAAGCCTTGCACTTTTACCTCTTGTCTTCGGCGGGGTCATGGCATCTTCAGAACTCTGGGTCCGGGAAGACCCGCTTGCACACTTGAAGCCGAGCCGTCAGGCCTATCGCTGACCTCCTAAATAGATTCGAGCTTCTAGAAGTTTTTCTTGCTACCAGGTAGAATCTGCCTGTCGGCAGGAATTTTTACCATGGAAAATATAGAAGCTAAACTGAACGTTCCCGGTCCGGTGGAACAATCATTGCAGGGGCTGGTCGAATCCTTGAAGAAAGGAGCCGGTGACAACCTGCAATCGGTCATCATATACGGTAGCATTGCCCGCGGTCATTTTCGACCGGGTGCCAGCGACGTCAACCTGGTGATTTTGCTAAAGGATGTCTCGGCCTCAGAGCTGGATAAAATAGATCAGCCATTGAGAAAGGCGCGCAACAGCGTCAATGCCAATGCCATGATCATGACCGGTGACGAAGTAGCGCGCAGCGCCGATGTCTTCCCGGTGAAATTCATGCACATAAAGAACTATCACCTGGTGCTCTTCGGCGATGACCCTTTTGCTGATTTGAATATCAGCCCTCAGCATCTTCGCATACGGCTGGAGCAAGAGCTTCGCAACATCAGTATCCGGCTCAGAAATCGCTATATCAATCTGCATCAAGATAAAACCGTTTCTACCAGTCTGGTGTCTAATTTAATAGGTTCCTTTGCTGTTCAGATGAGAACCTTGCTCGAACTTACCGGGAATCCAATACCCCAGGAGCATTCTACTAAGGCTCATCTGATAGCCGCCGCCGATGCCTTCGACCTCGATAAAGAAGCCCTGGAAGCCGCATCGGAACTTCGCCGCGGTGTCTCTCCGGCGCTTGAAGTACAAGAGATTTTTGCTCGTGTCATGAAAAGTGTCGATAAGGCGGTGCAGGTCGCCGACCAGCTCGAACTGAAAGAGTGATATAGAAATATATGAATCCTTACGAAATTCACGGACCTCAATATCTTCTTTTATATCTGGCTGCGATGGTGGTTGTTGGAATAGTTGCCGGGATTGTGAAGTCTATTCTGGTAGCTGGTTCTGCCGGTGGTGCCAGTTCCGGTTCTAAGAATCTGCGTCTTCATCCCTATGAAATCGCATATTTAAGCGGTGGAGAGACCCTTGCTCTGCAGACCGCGGTTGGATATATGCTTCACAAGCAGATCTTTGCTTCTGACGATTCGACCAGCACCGGGGCGAAAAGAATCAAAGCCGAATCTAATCCCCATGAGCTGCTCGTCAATATCCATGAGAACGAGTCGCCCCCGGACAACGTCGATGAAGCCGGTATTCAGATAGGACAGGATCTGGAATTTCGAGTGGCCGCAGAAGCTCATGGCCGCACCTGGGCAGAGGTTCAGGGTAGAAAAGGTCGCTATAAAGACATCTTCGAGCGCATTAGAGTAAGACTGATGAAGAAAGGTCTGATCGCAGACAGAGGATGCGAATCATTGTGCCGCGTGGTTGCAGTCGCCGCCGCCCTGGTTCCGCCTCTGGTGCTTGGGATTCCGCGCATTGTCGAGACTTTCTCGACCCACAGACCGGTATTTCTTCTGGTTCTCTTAGTCATGATCTCCTTCCTTCTCGCCATCGTTTCTTGTTATCAGGGCGCTATGCGAACCGGAGAAGGCAATAAATTCCTTTCTAAATTGAAGGATCAAAATCGTGGACTCTATACCACGGTCTCTTCCGGCAGCACCAATGTCGGAGCCTATGATATGGCTCTTGCTCTGGCCGTTTTCGGAACGACTTTGATAATGGCGCCCGGATTTTTTATGTTCAAAGAGTATTTCATCCCTCCGGTCAGCACTTCGTCAAGCGGCTCTTGCAGCTCGTGTAGTAGTTGTGGCGGCGGATGCGGTGGCGGCTGTGGTGGTTGCGGCGGCTGCGGAGGATAGGGTCTTGAAGAATGAGAAGA
The DNA here is from genome assembly GCA_020634035.1 of Candidatus Obscuribacterales bacterium. Taxonomy (GTDB): domain Bacteria; phylum Cyanobacteriota; class Vampirovibrionia; order Obscuribacterales; family Obscuribacteraceae; genus RI-106. The sequence goes on from JACKCM010000002.1 coordinate 881,496, forward strand.
TCCTCTCTGGCTGTGGAGTAGGCTGGCGTCCCCAGCTGGCTATGCATATAGAAAGGCGCAAAGACCTGAAATTTATCGAGGTGCTTGCCGACAATCACTTTATGGAGACGAGCCGACATCCTGCTATCGAGAGCCTGCAAAAGCGAGGCATAAAAGTCGCTCTGCATGCCATCGGACTTTCTCTTTGTGGTTCGAACCTTCCGGATTGTGCTTATATAGACAGCTTGAACAGACTGATCGATCTTTACGGAGCGGTTTGTATCAGCGAACACCTTGCCTTCGTCCGTGGTGGCGGTCTTGAATCGGGTCATCTTCTGCCCGTCAAAAGAGATGATGCCACCCTGAAAGTGGTGGTGGAGAATATAAACTTTGCTGCTAAGAGACTTAATGCTTCTCTGGTCCTTGAAAATATCGCATCCTATCTGACCTGGCCAGGCGAGACAATGGATGAAGCAGAGTTTTTATCGAGGATTCTAGCTGAAACAGATTGCCGACTTTTGCTCGATATCTCTAACCTCTATGCAAATGCGAGCAATCTCGGCTTTTCACCAGAGGCTTTTTTAGATCGGCTGCCGCTCTCGAAAGTCGCTTATATGCACATTGCCGGTGGCGAGAAGAGAAAGGGTATTTATCACGATACCCACGCCCACGATATGGATGAAGCGGTGGTCGAACTGCTCGAGACCGCTCTTTTAAAAGGCTGTTCCGATGCTGTACTTCTGGAAAGGGACGATCAGTTTCCTGACTTATCCGGTTTTAACAAAGAGCTGGATCAAATCGCTCGGGCACTATCAGCCAGGCAGTTGGCCAATGTCTGATGTCGCTGCCACTAGAAAGAAGATGGCTGAGGACCAGGCGGTTCTAGTTCGACTGCTTCTTTCTCGGGATGAGCCTGATGAGCGCTTTGAAAAAAGGCAGATCGATCTGAATTCGTTCATTCTCAGGAAAAAACGGCTGAAAGCGCTCAGGTCAGCCTGGCCGATTTTGAACCGTAGCGATTTGAGTGAGGCAATGGAAGCTTATCTTCTGAAAAGACCCGCGACACCGAAATATCATCACGGCTTATTAGACGGCAGGCTTTTTCTTCGCTATCTTTCTGATAGAGGAGAGCTCGGGGCCGACCTGCTTCATCATTTGATCGAATTCGACAGTCGCTATCGCCTGGTTGGCAGACGTCTGTTTCCAAGAGCAAAGGTTGAGCAGCGTATTTATGAACGGTATCTAATATGGAGCCGCCGGAAGCTACGCTGAAAAATAAAAGAGACCCTCAAAAGAGAGTCTCTTCAATTTTTTCAGAACAATTCTTTCTCTAAGCGAAGCTTAGTTACCGGAATTCCACTCGCGCACCGGGAACGGAGCAGGTGTGGATTGCTCACGCTGAACCTGCTGGTAGCCTTGCTCGGTAACCGGCTGTTGTACAGGCTGTTGAACTGGTTGTTGAACAGGCTGATATACAGAAGGTTGCGGCTGGGGCGGCGCAGGGGGTGCGAAGGAAGTCTGAGGCTGTATTTGCTCTACAGGCTGTTGAATAGGCGCAGGCTGTTGAATAGGCTGCGGCTGTTGAACATGCATTTGGGCCTGTTGAGCTTGCCATGCGGAAAGATTGAAGTTCTTGAAGGATTCTTCAATAATTCCGGACTTCTCGCGAAGCAGATACTCGATGTAATCACCGCGGCTCATTCTAGAAGCGGCAACTTGCTCATCGAGCAGTCTGTGAGCCATGGGGGTCACGCAAACAGCGGTGGTGGTACCTCTGTTCTTACCGAAGAAGTAAGACTTGGCACCGCCTTTAGGACCAGTTTGCTTCAGCGAAGCAGGCAGTCTCAGAGGGGGCATGCCGGCACGCTCACGGATGAGCATTTCGACATAGTCGCCATTAGAGACGCCGGCGTTAGCAGCTTGCTCTTTGAGCAGCTGGCGACCGAGGGCCGTCAAGTTGAAGGAAACCGAACCTGATTCTTTGCCAGGAAAACGTGAACGCCGTGGCGAGGTGGTTTTTGGTGTGGTGTTATTTTGGACCGTTGTGTTCATTTAGTTTTCGGCATCAGGAAACTTTCTATCTCAATTGATATTGGCCCCGTTTGCCTCTCCTCCTTTATCAAATAACACGGAATCCGACTGGTACAGCAATTTTGAATTTGGCAGCGAAAGCCACCACTTCCAACGCACAGCCATTGACTTTTGCCTAGCAATTAGCCAATGAGGTCTGGGAAACCGTTTTTTCGTTGACTCCTGACACAAGAAACGTAATCAAGCGCCAACCATCCAGAGCAAAACTCCAGATCGTCATTCCAGTCACTTACCCTTTTAAAGTAGGTTTTTCAGAATGATCCTGGCAACCCTTTCCAAGACCTTGATTATAGAGCAAAACACACCAAATTTGATGGTAGTCATGTATTACTTCTCTTTCATAGAATGAGGCTCAAAGGGTGCATGACAACCAGTGAAGCCAGGAACTTACCCTGTTATAAAGTACCGAAGCGTAAGTATATTGAAGAGCCATGCGATCAGCGATCCAAAAATAGCACCGACCAGAACTTCGAAAGGAGTATGTCCTAGGAATTCTTTAATGCGCTCGGAACTGAGGTGCGGATGCTCCGAAAAGAGCTCTTCCAGCATTTCGTTCAATACTTTGGCTTGCAGACCGACGGTTCTTCTTACCCCGGCGGCGTCATACATGACGATGGTCGCCAGACAGAGCGCGATGGCGAAAGCGACAGAGTTGAAAGACTCTATCAAGCCCACTGTGACTGCCATTCCCATGGTGCAACTGCTGTGGCTGGAGGGCATTCCTCCGGTCTTCGCTATCACTCTCAGGTCGAGCTTGCCGGTCTTGACCAGCTTGGTGACTACCTTGACGCTCTGGGCAAGAGCGCTGGCTAGAAAAGTAACCACGATAACCTGCCAGCCTCTCTGGTCCATCGCCATGCCGGTGCCCGATTGAGCGGCTGCATTAAGAGCGAAGGTCGAATTTGAGTAGAAGTCGGCGATAAAAGATAAGTCCATGGTTTACCAGTTTAGAGATTAAGTTGATTCAGTTTGTCCGTACGATAGCGAATTCGAGCAGTTGTTCGAGAACCGGAAAGTCGCTCGACTGAAGATTATAATTAGCCAATGTTTCACGACCGGCAACATCCAGGCTCTTCAATTTTTCCCGGGCGCCTTCCACGCCGAATACTTTTATCCAGGTAGCTTTGTCGCACTTCTCGTCTTTGCCCGGTGTTTTACCCAGGGTCTCACTGTCGCCGGTGACATCGAGAAGATCGTCGGCTATCTGAAAAGCGAGTCCAAGGATCTCGCCGAATTTGTGAATTCCCTCTAATTGAATTTCGCTGGCACCGGCCACGGCACTGCCTGCCGTAAGTGCGTAGCGAATCAGGGCTCCTGTTTTGAGCCTGTGAATCACTTCTACCTTTTCTGCGGTTATCTCTTTGGCGCAAGAACCATCAACCGGCAACTCGGCCAGCGTAAGTCCTTCTTTCAGCGCTCTTTCCACCATGGCGGCATCGACATATTCGGGAAGACCAAATTGACCCGTATATATAAGATCAAAAACCTGACCGCCGACCATGCCCCGGGCGCCGGTAGCTTCCGATAATCCCTTGACAACATCGAGTAGAACCGAGCGATCTACAGAGGCAGGTGTTTTGTCGATGATCAACTCCACAGCCTTCATCAAAAGAGCGTCCCCGGCAAGCAGTGCCATCGCTTCTCCGAAGACTTTGTGATTGGTTGGCCGACCGCGTCTGAGATCATCATCATCGAGACAGGGCAGGTCATCATGGATAAGGCTCATGGCGTGAACCATCTCGATGGCACAGGCTATGGGCAATATAGAAGAATAGTCCGGCGAATCTGTTTTGCTTTGAGAGTGGTTAATACCGTTGATGGTTTCATAAGCGGCGATGCACAACAAAGCCCTCAAACGCTTCCCTCCGGAGAGAACCGAATAGCGCATCGCCTCTTGAAGCAATCCTGCGTCTTTATCCGTATCTTCGAGATAGAGAACCAGGGCATCTTCGACTGCTGCTTTTCTAGTTTCGAAGAACTCTTGAAATGAAGCGGTGCTTTGCATGGTGCTGTTCTGTGTGATCTGAGTCATCCTATATCTTGCCTTCGACAAAGCCTTTCAGCTTCTTCAGCATCTTGAATCCGGACATACCCCATTTGAGAAAGTTCTTTTCTTTAGCCATCAAAAGTTTGATCACCGGCATAAGATCTTTGACCATATCCAGCCCTGATGCCACCGCCTCTTCACTGCCTTCTCCCTTGAGCTTCTCATTCAGTTGAACCAGTTGTTGACGATAGATAGGAAGGTTAAAGAGAGCGAAATCCCTGCCGAAGAGGGCGACTTCTTCCATATCGATCAGGAGGTTCTTTAGTTTCTTATAAGCAAAGGGCAGAACCGCCAGCGCCACTATGGCTACAACCGCTGCCGAGATGAACAGTATCTTGACGATATCGACAAACAACTTGCCGTTGCCGCTTCCGGCATATTCCAAATAAACCCGCACTGCGATAAATGCCACCGGTATCATGGCAAGAATGACCAGAGCAATTATCGCCAGCTGAAGATAATGACGATGAGTCTTCTCTTTGACGAATCGAAATCCCTGGGATAATCCTCCGAAAATCTCGGGATTTTCGCTAATTACCAGAGGGGGCTTGCCCGGTCGGGCAGCCTTTTTCGTTTCTATTTCTGTGGGGAGGTCGGGACTCATTATTTCAACAGGGCGCGGGCGATCAACATTCTCTGAATCTGGTTAGTACCTTCATATATCTGACCAGCTTTGGCATCTCTGAATATGCGTTCCACCAGCAGTTCGGGCTCGAGGCCCTCCACACCGAGGATGGAGAGCGCTTCGGTGGACACTTTCATGGCGGCATCGGTGGCGGTGGTCTTCGCCATAGCCGCCAGAGTGACATCGGCGCTGCCCCTATCTACCGAAGCTGCTGCCTGATAAGTCAGCACCCGGGCTGCCTCCACGGTGATGGCCAGATCGCCCACTGTGGCAGCAAGACCGTTGATACTTTCGTCAATTACTTGCTCTTGATATCGACGTCTCAGAACTTTGACCAGGGCGTCAAGCGCTCCCTGGGCCCAACCGGTGGCCTGGGCGGCGATGGTCACCCTGCCTTTGGCCAGCGATGAAAGAGCGACTTTTCTACCTTCTCCAGGTTCACCCAGCATGTTCTCCACCGGCACGATACAGTCGTCGAAGACGAGCTCACAGGTAGAGTAGCCGCGCATACCGAGCATGTCGAATTTCTGTCCGATTTGAAAACCGGCGAAATCCCTTTCTACAATAAAGGCTGTGATGCCGTGGTCCCTTTTGGTCGGGTCTCCCGCCATGGGTTTATGAGCATCACCTAATACTTTAGCCATGACTATGTAATAGTCGGCGGAAGCACCACTGGTGATCCAGGTTTTGGCTCCGTTGAGCAGATATTTCTCTCCGTCGAAACGAGCTGTCGTTTTGAGGGCGGCAGTATCGGAGCCGGCATCCGGTTCGGTCAGACCGAAGGCAGCCAGGAATTTGCCTGCCGATGATGGGGGCAGGTATCTGGCTTTCTGAGCTTCTGTGCCAAAGCGATAGACCGGCTCTTGACAGAGAACATGGACTCCGAGCGAACTCATAATCGGAACGCAACGGCGGGCGAACTCTTCGTTCACCAGGCAGAAGCTGATGTAATCTCCTGCCGAACCGCCATAGGTATCGGGAAAAGGCAGCGCACCCAGCCCTTCTTGGCAAGCGGCTTCGAAAAGATCTTTTCTGAATTGATTGTCTCTATCCGAGGCGATGACATCCTCGAGGCTCAATCTATCTGCGAAGGACTTTGCTTTATCCAGCCACCGGAGCTGGTTTTCGCTATATCGATCTCTCAGGTTGTTTTCCAAAGTATCGGTAGAAACAGGCTCTGTTTTAAGCATGGTCAAAGGGTGATCCGAATATAAAACTTCGACGGGATTCGATCTTACATACTTTGATAGAACATATGTAGATCCATAAGAGGAAATTCTACAGGGTCTGTGTCTCTTTTTGCTATCCTTAGGTAAACTCTCTATAAATTCGAGCACTGCGAGCCTTTTAACGCGAGCTTTTAAATGGATACGGCACCAGATACGATAAAACCCGGTTCTCTTCGCGCTGGTGATACCGTCGGTATCGTGGCGCCGTCTTCGCCGATGTTCGAAGATGGACAGATAGAGTTTACTTTTGCCTGGCTGAAAAAACTGGGACTCAAGTGGAAACTGGGCAGACACCTGAAAGATCATCATGGCGATCTGGCCGGTATCGATGAAGCCAGGCTGGAAGACTTTCATGAAATGTGGGCGGATAAAGAGGTGAAAGCGGTTTTCCCTATCCGTGGTGGCAACGGCAGTGTGCGCTTATTGCCTCATTTAGATTTCGAGCTCATTCGAAAAAATCCAAAGGTCTTAATCGGCTTCAGCGATATCACCGGATTGTTGATTCCAATAAATCAAAAAACAGGATTGATCACATTCCACGGTCCCACTGCCGGATCCTTTTTCGACAGTGAATACACTTTCAATAATTTCAAGCGGGCTCTTTTCGATAAAAATCCTATCGGTGCAATTGAAGACCCTGATGATGGAGACAGATTCGCCCCGGAGTATCCGCCCTATCGGATGGTCTTGAAGGAAGGCGAAGGCGAAGGTCCCCTGGTGGGAGGCTGCCTTACCCTGATCAGACAGATGATGGGCACCGAATACGAAATCAACACCGACAATAAGATTTTCTTTTTCGAGGATGTCGGCGAAGAGCCCCATGCCATAGATCAGATGGTTACTCAGCTTTTGCTTTCCGGTAAATTCGATAAGGTCAAAGGTGTTGTAATCGGCGAATGTTTCGATTGCAGACCAGGCAAGAGTCGCCGAAGCCGGCTCAATATCAATTTCAGTATGGAGCGTATGCTCAGAGAGAGGCTCTCTCATCTTGAGGTGCCTGTGGTTTATGGCATGCGTTTCGGCCATTCTCGATGCAAATTCACTTTGCCCCTGGGAGCAAGAGCCAGATTGAAAACCGATGGCGAAACATTTGGCTTCGATATCTATGAGGCCTGTCTCTCATGACCGCAGTAACCAAACCAAAGGCTCTAAAACAAGGTTCGAAGGTCGCTTTGCTGGCACCATCATCGAGACCACCCAGTCTGGTCGAGGTCAATAGATGCAAGGCGATGGTCGAGAAAATGGGCTTTAATGCCGTCGTCGGCAAACATGTTCTCGATGCCCATGGCTATATGGCCGGCACCGACACGGCAAGGCTTGCCGATTTGAACGAAGCGATAGAGGATGAATCTGTCGAAGGGATATTCATGCTCTGCGGTGGCTACGGTGCCTTGAGGCTTCTGCCCGATATCAATTATCGACATCTGAGTAAAAATCCTAAAGTCATAGTCGGCTCTGGTGACTGTACGGCTATTTTGCTTGCAGTTCATAAAATGACAAAGGGGATGGTAGTTTTTTACGGACCGAATCTGGACGATGTCGTGGACAAAAGAGGATTCGAGATCTTAAAAGGAGCTGTCTTGAATGAAGCCCATCTTCCTTCTATCGATCCTAATAGCGATTTCAACTCTGCCGAGCATCATCTGAAGTCTTATTGCCATGCTTCTGTACCGGAGGATGTGGAGGGAGTTTTGTCGGGGGGTAATCTTACTTCTCTGGTTTCCTTAATGGGTACTCCTTATCAGATCGAAACCGAGGGCAAGCTGCTTTTCTTGAACGACAACAAAGAGCGTAACGACATTCTCGATCGCTGGTTCACCAACCTCACCGTCTGTGGTGCGATGAAAGCCGCCGCCGCGGTTATCTATGGTGAATTTCATGATTGTTACCAGCGAGGCGCTTACTCTTTACATTCAATCTTCGAGCTTATAGTCGAGCGCATGGAAAGATTGCAATCACCATATGCAGTGGGCTTCCCCCTGGGAGAAGGCGGACGCCCATCTGTATTGCCGATAGGCATTAAAGCCAGGCTTGAGAGAGAGAACGCCCGGCTGACCTTCCTTGAAGCGGCAGTTGAAGCCAACTAGTCCGATTACTTCAACTAATTCGACTTAGTTATGACTGTCAGCACTCAATAAATTGGACTCGAGAACACTGCGTTCTCCTTCTCGGGCGCTTTTTATTGCCAGCGGGATCATTCTTTCGATGTCACCGGCGATGATGCCGGCTTCACCCAGCTCTTCGGCTAGAATATCTCCGGCTCGTCCGTGAAGGTAGGCACCGGCAACCGCTGCTTGAAACGGCTCTACTTTCTGGGCGAGTAGACCGCCTATCAATCCGGAGAGTACGTCGCCGGCCCCGGCGGTGGCCATACCAGGATTACCGGTGGGATTAATAAAGACAAGCCCTTCTTCGTTTGCCACCACAGTCATCGCCCCTTTGAGCAATACTGTACAGCCGAATTTTTTGGACGCATCCATCGCTGCTGTGATACGGTCTTTTTGAATATCCGCCACCGAGCAATTCATCAAGCGAGCCAGCTCTTTTGGATGCGGGGTAATAACACAGTTGGCGCTGTTCTTTCCGAGTGTGGCTCCGGTAAGAGCAAGAGAGTTAAGGGCGTCTGCATCTATAATGCAAGGGTTTTCAATTTCCTGGATAAAAGAGCAGATCATTTCAGCGGTCTCTTTATCGGTGGAGATACCGGGACCGATTATGAGCGCATCGACCTTCTCTGCCAGCTCCTTGAGACCATCGAGAGCTTTTTGAGAGAAGCTACCGGAGGCGGTGGCAGGAAGGATATTAGTGATCAACTCAAGAGCGGTTGGTTCATGCCTGCCGGTATCGGGAATGGCCATATAGCATAATCCGGCACCACTTTTGAGGGCGCTTAAACCAGAGAGGGTAGCAGCCCCCATCATGCCGCGACTGCCGGCGATGCAGGCCACATGTCCGAAGGTGCCTTTGTGGGCATCCAGCGGTCTGAGCGGTAGCATCTCGCGAACAATCTCCACCGTGGACAGATTGATATCAGGCGAAACTTCAGGCAGCTCGGGAAGACCGATATCAACGATGGCCAGACCGCCTTTTATGGTATTGCCCGGATAAATCAAAAGTCCGGGTTTGAGATAACCGAAGGTCACAGTTTCGTCAGCTCGTACCGCGGTTCCCATAATTTGTCCGGTATCGGAATTGATACCGGATGGAATATCTATGCTCAATACCGGTTTGCCGCTTCTATTGATACTTTCAATTACGCGGCGATGCAGACCTTCTACCGGTCTATCGAGACCGGTGCCGAATATGGCATCGACTATAAGCGCGGCATCCAGGAAGAGGCTGTCGGCTTCAAGATCCAGAGATTCCAAATCGTCGTCATCGCTGTTATTCGGGTCAGCTTCGAATTGATACTCTTTCAATGAAGAGACCACCTCTACAGGCACTGCCAGGTTGTTGAGGATGGCGAGGTTGTTGTTGGATTCTTTCGAAGCGAACTCTATCTTGCCTGCCTCTTTTTCTTTGCGAGTTAGCACCAGAACTTCACAAGGAATTCCCCAGAGTCTCAGATAGCGAGCCACTACCAAACCGTCCCCGCCGTTATTGCCGGTGCCGCAGACGATGGTGACCGTTCCCGGTCTCTCTTGCCAGATTCTCAAAGCACGAATGGCGGCAGCCCGTCCGGCTATCTCCATCAAGACCTGACCCCAGTCGTTGCCACACTGGCTTATCCATTCGGACTCGAGTTGTCTGATCTGGGCGGTTGTCGGAATTCTCATCGATATGACCGTTATCTAGTAAAGGAGACCAGAAGAAAAGTTGAAAAGCATAGATTAGCAGAAACGACCTTATTTATTATCTTGACTTTCGTTTATTGCCGCCGGACTTCGGCGGCGAACTGAGCTTGGGCTCGTCGAAATAGATAAAGGGTTTTACCAGTCTGTGGTATTGATTCAGCGTTATGGCTTTGTGATAAAGCAGATACCAGTAGTATTCGATGTATTGACTTCTGCGGTCTCTGATATCGTAGATAGACCAAAGAGGTAGCTTGATCTGCATGGCGACTCCATTGCGACGGATGTCGAAGACCTTCATCTGTCCTCTTTTGCCGGTGATGCGGAAGAAGACGCGGTCAATGGGCATGCCTCTAATAGACTCTCCATCGACTTTTTCGATAACATCCCCTGCTCTGAGACCATAGCGGGCTGCCGGTGTGCCTTTCAATACTGTATGCACCATCCAGGGTCCCATGAAATAGGCGATCAACAATATGCCGGTGGTTCCGTGGTATCTGACTCCTCTTAGCACGAGCAGCCTGTTCTTCTCTTTGTCAGACATGGCTTTCTGCTTACTGAGATGCAACTCGGTTTGATCTATCCGTCCGGTAAGTGAATCTAGCTTTCTCTCATTCTCTTCGTGGGTCTTAGGAACCAGGGGGAGCAACACAGGATCTGATTCTGAGTCAGATTCAGAATCTTCAGATTTTAGATAGCCCTTTAGAGTGGTCTCAGTCTCTTGCGATTTTTCGGGCTTATTATCGGGCTTCTTCTTTGACTCTTTCTGTATTTCCAGATCAGGGAACCAGAGAGGGGCGTCGAAATCGAAGATAAGCCCCCGGGGCTCTGCCGGCGCCAGAAGATAGTTGCCATCGCAAGATAAGACTTCGTCTGGGTTCTCCTCTTGCTCGGACCCTTCCATCGCTAGACCCGGACCGGCCAGGGGAAACAATAGGGAGATTGCGGAAAGCACTGTCAGCGGTGCTCTAAGCAAGGGCTTCTTCTGAAATGGTCCAACCGCAGGCATTTATACCTTTATGCAGCGGGCCAGGTGATTGGCAGCTTTGCTTTCCAGGGCGGGAACAGCCACCAGACAGTCTTCTTCTTTGAGAGGGCAACGGGCGGCAAAGCGACAGCCTTCGGCCAGATCAACAAGGCTGGGCGGTTGACCTTCGATGGGCTTCAATCTCTCTGCGTCCGGTCTTGGCACCGATTCCATCAAGCCCCTGGTATACGGATGTTTCGGGTTCCGAAAGATCTCTTCGACCTCGGCATTCTCCACCACTGCTCCTGCGTACATGACCGCTACTTGATCGCACATTTCTGCCACAACGCCAAGGTCATGGGTGATGAGAAGAATGGACATAGCTCTTTCTTTGCGGATTTCGCGCATTAAATCGAGAATCTGGGCCTGGACCGTAACATCCAGAGCAGTGGTGGGTTCATCGGCGATGAGCAGGCGCGGATTGCATGAAAGCGCCATGGCGATCATGACCCGTTGTCGCATTCCCCCCGAAAACTGGTGGGGGTATTCGTCTATACGCTGAGCCGCCTGGGGGATTTTTACCTGTTCCAGGGATTCTATGGCTCGTTTGCGAGCCTCTTTGCGATCCACTTTTTGATGCAGTTCAATCGCTTCTATTATCTGAGCCCCTATAGAATAGACCGGGTTCAGCGACGTCATGGGGTCCTGGGGGATAAGACCGATTTGATTACCCCTTATAGACCGCATTTCCTTCTCTGAGAGACCTAATAAATCGCGGCCGTCAAATATAATCTCACCGGATTGAATCCGCCCCGGCGGCGGGACCAGGCGAAGGATGGACAGCGACGTGACCGATTTGCCGCAGCCTGACTCCCCGACCACTCCCAGTACCTGAGCCGGCTCGATGGAGAGATCGACGCCATCCACGGCCCTTGCCAGACCCTGGTCGGTGGAGAAGACGGTCTTAAGCTGCTTTATCTCCAGTAATGGCATCTATAAAAGTCTAAAAGGTATATACTGAGTCCGAAATTACCGGCTATCATGTCAGAAAGGGTCAGACAGGTCAATTATTAGCTTCTTGCAAGCCCCCTCTTTCCCAATTCGACCCGGACCTGATTAAATAGAGTATAAGGTTAAAAGCGAATGTCATCCGATTCGGAAAAAACGAAAGATATCCACGTCCTGCAGCTCCTGACCAAACTGGTCAAAGAGACTGACAGACTGGTTCGTCTGGCCGATGATATCGACACCCATGCCACGACCCCCCAGGCAAAAGCGGCGTTTAATCTAATCGGCTCAGAAGTAGAGACCATACTCTCTGCCATAAATTCTTCTCTTGAACCCCTCTTTCGGTTATACGAACTGGACCCGGGAATGCGCGAGCTGGCGGCCAAACGCAAAGAGAACGCCGATGTCAGTTTTGAAGGTCCGAATGTGACCGATGAAAGCTACGACGAAGAGGCCCTCTGGGCAGACGTAAAAGAGAATTCCTGACCGCAAGCCATTTTTCTAAAAACGATTGTCGATCTGATACTGCATCTGGTTGCTCATTTGAATATGAGAGGATGTTTAAGAAAAGATTGAGATTGAAGAAAGTCCGGAACAACCCAAAACCCCGACAGTCTTTATGTTCGGTGGATTTGATCGTGATGGCTAACTGGGTCGAAAGCGAATCAGAAAACTTCGAAACCTTTAGTACTTCACCCGGAGGGAATCATGAAAAACCAGGTACACAAACGAAAAAATGAATTCGAATTCGATTCCTCAGACGATGAGATGATGCTCGATTCCGAAGAAGATTTCGAAATGGATCTCGAGCAAGATGGTGATGATGATGGTGACGTCAGATTCGCCACTGATGAGTTCGAGATTTTCGACACGAAAAAGAGAAAAGCAAACAAAAATTCGAAGTTGAATCTAGAGCCAGGCAAAATGAAGCAGCCCGAAACTGATTCGCTGAAAGTTTATCTCAAAGAGATAGGCAGAACCGATTTGCTCTCATTCGATGAAGAGATAGAACTGGCCCGAGCCGCACGCAAAGGCGATATCATGGCTCGCCAGCGCATCGTAAAAGCCAACCTGCGGTTGGTGGTTTCGATCGCGAAAAAATATCTCAACAAAGGTTTGAGCATGCAGGACCTCATTCAAGAAGGCAACCTCGGTCTGTTGAAAGCAGTCGATAGATTCGATCCGGAACTAGGCTATCGCTTTTCCACCTATGCAACCTGGTGGATAAAGCAGGCTATCACCCGGGCTCTGGCGGACAAATCGCGAATGATTCGTTTGCCGGTTCATATGAATGAACTCTTGCTCAAAGTCAAAAGAACGATTCGCAAATTGAATCTAGAGCAAGGCAGACCGCCTTCTCCGGAAGAGATTGCCGCTTATCTCAAAGTTGATCTAGAGAAAGTTCGGCTCGTCTTGAACACCTCGAAGCGCCTCTACTCTCTGGATGCTTCGGTAGGCACCGAGTACGATAGCACTTTCGGTGATCTTCTAGAGGACAATGTTCAACCGCTGCCCAACGAAATGACAGCCAGAGGACTGCTCAAAGAGGATATTCAGAATCTGCTCTCTAGCTTGAATGAGCAAGAAAGAGCGGTTATTGAATTGCGATACGGACTCAAAGGCGAAGCACCGATGAGCCTGACCAAAATCGGCAGTGTAATCGGTGTGAGCAAAGAGAGAGCCCGTCAGATCGAGCTGAAGTCCCTGCGCAAGCTAAGGAATAACAAAAGCACTAATGAGATGAAGTGCTATATCAGCTAGAACTGCCGACTCTCGGCTTCACATCTGAAAGATAAGGAAGAGCAGGTTTCGATTTGAAACTTGCTCTTCCGGCTTTTAGAGCTTAATAATCGCAATGTTCTTAATGATTTCCTCAAAATTTATCTGGCCGAAAAGAACGTGGAATCTCAGTAATGAAGCGGAATACGGAATCGAAACTTGTTTTAGCCAAAGACAATAACCCTGAAGAGGTATGCCGGATGGCTTCTCTTTGAGCCATAAAAAGATTATCGTATTGATTCTGGCATAGTGGGGATTTGAATTTGTTCGCGTGGAAAGATGTCGATTTTTCTCCCCAGAAAGTCGACACCAGGAAACTGGAAAAACTGGCCAACAAAATCGTTTCGGTGAGCAAGCGCCCCTGGACGATTATGGAGGTTTGTGCCGGTCAAACCAGAACCATGCTCGAACATAAACTCGATCAGATCATCCCCGACAACATCAATCTGGTCCATGGACCCGGATGCGCCATCTGTGCCACACCGCTTTCTAAAATCGACAAGGCTATCGAGATCGCCCAGCAGGACGATGTGGTTTTCTGTTGCTCCGGAGAGTTACTGCGTCTCAAAGGCAGTCGGGTCGACCTGCTCGAGATCAAAGCCGGCGGAGCTGATGTTCGAGTTGTTCCATCACCTTTAGACTGTCTCGCCCTGGCAAGAAAAGAGCCCGACAAAAAATTTGTCTTCTTTACCATCGGATTTGAAACCAAGGCCGAGCTCAATGCTTTATCAGTATGGCAGGCTCGCAGACTGGGTCTGAAAAATTTCTTCCTGCTTCCTTCCATCCCGCTGGTCGTCTCGGTTTGCAATAAAGTTTTGAAATCGGGACAGAGTCCGGTTCAGGGTGTGCTCTGCCCTGGCGAAGTCTGTGCGGTCACCGGCTATAGCAACTATGAAAGGGTGGCAAGAAAGTATGATGTGCCTATTGTAGTTTCCGGATATGAACCGGTGGATCTTATGGAAGGGCTGCTCGCCTGTGTGAAGATGCTGGAGTCCGGTCGGACAGACATCAAAAACATCTTCCGGCGCGACGTCACCCGGGACGGCAATAAACAGGCTAAGGCTCTTATCAATGATGTTTTTGAAATGGTCGACAGCGACTGGCGAGGTATAGGTATTGTAGAGAACGGCGCCTACTCGCTAAAAGAAGAGTATGCCGCTTATGATGCCGAGCGAGCCTTCCCCCTTACCGTAGAATCAAGACCCGATGCAGAATTTTGCATCGCCAACCAGATATTACTGGGCTTCAAAAAACCGACCGATTGCCCGGCTTTCGGCAAAAGTTGCCGACCCAGCGATCCCCAGGGTTCGACCATGGTGTCAAATCAGGGTACTTGTTTCACCTATTACAAGTTTCTGCACGATCAAGAACACTAGCTCTGATCAGGGTTTGAGCGGTAGGCTGTTGCCTATAACGGCGAAGAAGAATGCCACTCCTCCCAGTATCACCAGGACTTTGTTGCGAGGCATGCCGTGCAATGTCTCCATGCCCAACATCTGCAGATAAAGAGTATAGCCGAAGACGGCCACACCGATGATGATGCTCAGAATACCTGATTGCAAACCGAGAATTACCAGAGTCACCTGACTGTAAGCCATGACCTGAAAGTTCTCTTCTAAAGATTTGGCGCTGCCATAAAGAGTGAAAAGCTTCCAGACCATGAAGGTTGCCACCGCTGTAAATACCACAGAGATGAATATGAATTTTATGGTGTAGAAGAGATTCAGGTGGCTGAATCCAGACAGCAAGCCGCCTATCACGCTACAGGCGATTAGAAAAAGCGCAGGTTCTATGAAATTGCCGGGTTCTATCGACTTCGAGTAGAACTCTTTGGGATTCATCGCTACATCCTTGGCCTGGAGCAGCAGAAGTTGGGCAAGAGCCTGGGTATCCGGGTCTTGAACCAGCTTTTCGAAACGCTTGAAATTAGCCTTCTTAGAATCTGATTCGATATCGTCGTCGGCTTCCTCTTCTGAATCATCATAATCTTGAGGCTGATTTTGATCAGAATGATGTATCGGCGCTGCC
This sequence comes from Candidatus Obscuribacterales bacterium, assembly GCA_020634035.1. GTDB lineage: Bacteria > Cyanobacteriota > Vampirovibrionia > Obscuribacterales > Obscuribacteraceae > RI-106. The sequence goes on from JACKCM010000002.1 coordinate 897,040, forward strand.
GCCGGCTGGTTGGTGATAGTAGATCTTACCGAGGCGGTGGGTTGTTGCTGGGCGGCTCTTGCCTGATAGACATCGAGATTGGGCTTGCCCACCAGAGGAGGACGGGAGCTGGCTGTACCGCGAGCTTGATCGAGGCTCTCGGCCAGGCTGTGAGCCTGGTTGGGCAGATTGCCTCCAAAAGCCGCCCCCTGGGGATGCATAGGCGCCGGCTGAATATCGGATTCTGCATACGGCTCTTCATAGCCGGCGTTACCGATTTGACCCTGGGTGGCCGGATTCATCTGGGCTTGAATATAGGGGGCGATGGTCTCTGCCAGAGATTGGGATTGGGCTTGAGATTGAGATTGCGGCGCCTGAATAGGCTCGTTGAAAAAGGCATCCTGGGCAGTGGGCTCGACCGGTTGCCGTTGTCTGTTATCGTTTTCGAAGAATCCTCCGCTGGCTGATTTGGCGGGATCTGCCGCTGGAGCCTGAGGCTGATTTGGGTTAGGACCAGAATTCGGATTCGGGTTCGGGTTCGGAGCTATATTGCCCCCCTGCATTCTTTTCTGCTGGCTGACCTGATCGTTGATAGGCAGATTACTGCGGGACTGCCGTCCGGCATCCCCTCCGGTAAAGCTGTCGAATCCGCCTCCGCCTCGTCTGGCCTGGCTTACATTTATCGACCCTTCACTGACCGTGGTCGGCTGAACCGGAACCCCGGGCACACCGGGGCTGCGAGGGTCCGGGGGGAGGGCGGCGCGATTGGCCACTTCTCCAAGATTGACATTGATGGCAGGGGATTGATAGTGAGGCTGCCAGTCGCCGGGCATGGTCTCCATCCCCTGGGGACGAGCCATGGCCTCCAGCACATCGGGATGGTGCTGCTGGAAGAAATCTTCCGGGTCGGTATTGAGATTCTCTTTTTCTTCTTCTTCTGGCATCTGTATCTGAGATTTAGCCTTATCGTGCTTCTATTTTAGACTAGATAAAAAAGAATGGGCTCCTCTTTCGAAGAACCCAGTCTTTAAAATCGTCATCTATCTCTAGATGCTGTCCTAGACAGTAGCCAGTTCCTGCTCTGCCTTCAGCCAGTCTTCCACATCCTGACCATGGGACTCGCCCCGCTCAAGCCACAAGAAATAAGCTCTTTCTGCAACTTGCTCCGGGCTGTATTCAACCTTTACTGCTTTGACAGCAGGCTTTTTAGCCGGCGCTTTTGCTTTGGGCTCAGCTTTGGGCTCAGCTTTAGCCTTGGGTTCTGCTTTTGCAGGAGCCGGTGCCGGTGACTTGCTGGCTGCTTTGGCCTTGGTGGGGGTTTTGGCAGCTTCGGTCTTGGTTGTGGTGGATTTTACGGCTTTTGCAGCAGGTGCTGCTTTCTTAGTTGTTGTTGTCTTCTTAGTGGCCATTACACATGATCCTCCTTGAGGGGAAATAAAAATTGATTGAATTTCAAATGGTTCGGTCGATTCCTTTTTAGATCTTGGTTAGATCTCGATGCCTGCATCTCTGAGGCATTTTTTAATCGCCGGAAGTTGCTCTTTTGCTGCCTCTTCGCCGGCTTTAATACCGCGTACGGCATCATCGCCATCGGTTGACAATAGTCCGATTCCGGTGACATCAGGGTGAATGGTGACACAAGCTTCCTCGGCCATCGGTCGATCGAGGTTGCGAAGTTGGAGGGTCACTATTCGTTTGCTTACCGCCCCAACATGACGGAAATCGTCCATGGGCACCTTTTTGAAGTGCTCATCGATGTTAACCGCGATGATCACGTCGGCACCGAGCTTTTTGGCCTGGGCGACGGGGACGTTCTCGGATATGCCACCATCAACATAAAGGTGGCCATCTATCTCTACAGGCTTTCTCAATCCTGGTACGGCAGAGCTTGCCTGCATGGCGTATCCGATGTTACCTCGGGTCAGGGAGACTACCTCCCCGTTTACGAGGTCCACCGCGACAGCCGCATATTTGATCGGGAGGCTCTCGATCTTCTTTTTGCCTTGCGGCATTCTTTTAAGAAGATACTTACGGAATTTGTTTCCGTAATAGAGACCGTCGTAGGGATGCCTGCCGATTAGTCTGGGGGTGATCATAATCGGCGCTGCGGCTACTCTCACCTTGAGTGACACGGTCATGAAGGCTTTCATGAGAGAAGAATCGAGGAACATCTCCTCAATCTCCTTCACCGGCATGCCGGCGGCATAGAATCCGCCAACGATAGAGCCGATACTCGTGCCCACGACCATATCGAAGTGAATCTTCTCTTTTTCAAGAACCTTCAACACTCCCACATGACCGGAGCCACGTCCGCCGCCGCCACCAAGAACCAGAGCTACAACAGGTTTACCGTCCGGTCTATCATAGACGGTGCTGTCGGAGTCGGGATTTCCTCCCTCGTCATCTTCCGAGCTTTCAGCGCTCTCTTTTTTGTCCGCTTTCGAAAATGTCTCGTTGCCGAGATCACTTTCGTCATCGGCTTCTTCGTCAGATTCAGCCTCAGCCTTGGTCTCTGTTTTGGCGTCGACCTCAGCGTCAGCTTTGTCTTCTTCGGAAGCTTCTGAAGCCTTAGAAGAACTCGTCTCTACCTGGCTGGTAGATTCGTCCTCTTCCTGGGCAAAGGTTGCGATGCAACTGAACTGGAAGAAGAATAGGAAAGCCAGCAATATCGAAATATGCTTTTTAGCGGCTTTATCATCTTTTCTGGAAGGAGTATTCACTACATTTACCTCTAATGTAGAGCCGGTGGTTTAAACCACGGACGATGATTTCTCTTTGTGAGAAGGGCTTATTTTACCCCAGGATACGCCAGGGGAGTAATGAAATAGCCCCTGGCGCTTAACGATCGACCTTTATCCTTCATGAAGTAGAGCTTAAGAAAGTGCAGATCGGATATAGACTGTATATTCAACACCGTCGCTTTCGGTACCATATCTGGTTGCTTTATAGCTCTGAATGTATTTTTCAGCAGGTTCTCCAGGCAGGCCTCGAGCCGAATTCTGCTCAATTCATTTAAATGATGCATACTCAAGATGAAAGCGGATGATAATGTCCGCTAAAACAACCGGTTGTCAAGAGCCCGTTCGGATTGAAGTCGAGATTTTAGATTGATGGTTAAAAGCCTTGCCTGTCTGGTTTTTAGAAGAATAAAAACGCAGTAGTACCAGCTTTGATGGCTGAAATTTCTTGTGCGATTGAACTTTCTGCTTCATAATAAATGCCGGAAAGCGCCATCATACGAGAGGTTTCATCACCATCCTCGATCCGTAAATCGAAATACGATCCATATACTCTGGTGATCTAATGGGTTTAAAAAACATAGTCCTGGGACGTAAGAATCAACCACTGCCTGACTTTACCGAAAGTACAGGGCGGTTGCCCGGTATCTCTAGCTCTGCCGGCGGTGCATTCGATAGAATTGCAACCGGAGGCAGTATCTCGTCGGGCTACCGTCAGCTCGCCAAAAATAATACCCTGGCGGGTCGCGATGCTCACCGGTGCTTTACCGGCGAGACAGGACCGCGGGCGGCATCAAGCCGTCTTCGCATGGTCTCTCGGCTGCGCAAGAAAGAGCGTTTCATGATCTGGCGCAGCGTCTGGTCCGACCTGGTCAGATACTTTATGACCGGATTCACCAGGGCAAGCTACGGGCTTTTCTTCTATCGAGACGATATTGCTGCCAGTGCTGTCCGCTTTCGCAGTCGCTAATTAAAATAAGGCTTGTCTATATTTATCTTCTGAAGCCGGTAAGAGCGTCCAGCAAATAATAACGGACGGCTCTGAATTCCTCATACATGAGGGTTACGAGAATAGATAATGCCAGTACTGCAACCAGCGTGTAGAACATTACCGTGTACATTTTCGATCAAATGCCTCTCGGGGAGATAATCAACGATACTTAGAATCTCACCGTCCGGTTAATGCTCGGTTAAGGCCTGATGCCAGTTATATGAATCCTTTTTAGTCTTCTTTCAGCGTGATTGAAACTCTAGTGGTGGTCGCAACAACTGCGAACCTGGCGCATATTCAAGATATGGGTGGTCACAAGAGTCAGGTTTCCGGCTATGACCACGGGCAACTCCACCTCTTCTAAGGCGAACATATGGCTGAAATATGAGCCGACCATGACCAGGCCGACTCCCACGACCATACCCGCCAGGATACCGACCTTTTTGTGCTTCCAGTAGCCCGGAACTATGGCGAATAGAGCAAAGGCGATGATGGCACTGCCCAGCCAGATATGAGATTCGTGGCTGTCCAGGAATTTGAGCCCTAGAAAAGGAAGGAGGGCTATAAGAAAAGGCATAGCCAGGCAATGGATCAAGCAGAGCACCGAGGCCGCAATGCCCAGATTGTCCAGGGAGAGTACAGTCCGGGAAAAGCCGCTGTCATTATGTGAGTGCTCTTTCTCTTCCGGCATACCGTCTTTTAACCCGGTGTTCTCTATCACGATATATACCTTTTATATATGTAAAGCATATCCAGTAAATACGCGACAGGCGTCGCCTGGATAACAAATAGGCTACTTAATGCCGTTGGAACCTTTGCTGCAGTCACTACAGATTCCGAAGATTTCGAGAATATGTCCTCGGACTTCGAATCCGTATTTTGCTTTGATTCCGCCTTCCAGCTCTTCGATAAGGCACTGGTCGAGATGCACCGAGTTTTTGCAGGCATCGCAGACCAGATGATGATGATGTTCACCAGGTTTGATCATCTCGTAACGACGCTCGCCGTCACCGAGATCGACCGCCTGTACCAGACCCATATTGACCAGGGATTCTAGAGAGCGGTAGACCGTGGTCAAGCCCGGCGGTTTGTCCTCGGTAGTGCGCATTTTGCTGTGGATATCCTGGGCGCTAGATAGGTCGTCTGCTGTCTCCAGCACTTCCAGAACCTTTTTACATCCCTTGGTCAGTCTCACGTTCCGTACCTTTTTGTACCTTCTCTTGTATCTGCTTTGGTAAGAATAAGCATAACAGTCAGGGCTCTATTATTTCAGTGATTTTAACCGGACTTATAAGGGATTTAGAATCGTTTTCGGTTCTCGTCCTTCACTCTTTTCAATATTTTTTGCCAGATGTTGATGCGTTGATTCTTCTTACCGGTGGCTAATTCACCTAATGCCTGGGCTACTTCTTTCAAATCTGAATAACGCTTACTAGGATCCTTCTCGAGCATTTTCAACACAACGCTTTGAACATCGTCAGGGATTTCGTACTGTCTGCGAAATCTAGCCCTGGTGTCGTCCGTGTGCTGTTTGACGGCTTCTTTGAGGTCCCTTGCCCGATAGACCGGTTTGCCAGTTATCGAATGGAAAAGCACACAACCGAAAGAATAGACCTCGGCCTTCTGGTCCGCCGGCAGTTGATTACATTCTTCCGGGCTCCAGTAGAAAGCGTCTATACAAGTATAGTTCCGTCCTACTTTAGTCGGTTGCTTGATATTGTCCTCGCAATATCTGGTGATACCATAATTGGTGAGTTTACCTATTGGAATATCGTCTGCTTTCTCAACGCTTTCCATAATCATGAAGGATCTAGGTCTGATAGACCCATGGGTCAAAGAGAGCTCGTGCAGGGTCTGGACAGCCTCGCAATACTGCTCGAAGAGAGCAAGCGCCACCGGCAGATCGAGAAAGCCTTCCTCTTGAATCACATGCTCAAGATGCCTTCTTCCCGGAGGTTCCATGAGCAAATAAAGCCGACCTTCCTTTGTGAAGCCGGTATCGTATACAGTGAGCAGGTGGGGATGGTTCAGGGATGCGACGAGCTCTGCCTCGGCGATTTTTGTCGACCCGATAGGCTCTCTTTCTGTAGGACGTTTTTCTACTTTTAAAAGAAAGCGCTTATCTAACTCGGCATCTTTGACATAGACTGCGATGTAGTCATTGCAATGAAAGAGGATATCCTCGACTTCATAGTGCTGGGGCAGCTCTCGGTCGAGCCATTCTTGAACGCTCTCTTCGCGACCGGCTTCGGTGGAGATCACCGAGGGATCGATCAATTCCGGCGTCCCTTGACTACTGTTGCTGTCGCTCTTTTCTCTGTTTCGCCTGTTCTTGGATTGACCACATTCGGGACAGCGATCGTCGCCTGTTTCCGAATCGTTTTCTGTCTTTTCTCTTGACATGGAGGCGGCAGGCATCGAACAAAGGTCGCAGGTAGCGACGATTCTTACATCCGGTGACGGATCCGAATCTGAATTTGAATTGTCCTGACTGTCACTCATATCTCATAAATAGGTTGAACTTGAAGAGTCTTCCTGAAATTGCCATTGATGATGATAATTTACAAAGCACCGCCAGGCAACCTCATCCTGAGAGATAGTGCGCTTACGCGCCTGCCGTGTCCGATATCCTGGGGCTTGGCATCTTCGGATGTCCACTTTGTCCTTAATGATCTCAATCAGGGTGTACTAGATGCCGGAAAGGCATGGTAAACTTCTTAGTCCTTGACGGGGGCGGTTAGCTCAATTGGTGGAGCACTTCGTTTACACCGAAGGGGTTGGGAGTTCGAGTCTCTCACCGCCCAAGTTTCTTTTCTCTACAAATAATCATTCGGGTAGCGGGTTCTTACAGAGACCCGTTTTTTGTTGCTTTCTTTTCGTTGTCTATTTATTGCGTTTATAAAAGAGTCTCGGGCAACCTTTCGGAAAGTAAATGCCAATAGCCAGCAGTATCGCCCACAAAAGATATTTTTGCCGGTGGAGGTTGAAGCACCAGAAACAGTGCCTGGGTATAGTCAGGCTCTAGTGGTCCAACTCAAGAGTGGTCATCGAATCTCGAACCCTTTGCTATAATGTGTCGAATTTGGAATTTGTTTGAAACTAAAGAGAATACTACTGTTAGTCGGTTTGTGCCTGGTTTGGTGCCTCGTGTCATGTCTTCGGGGTCTCCGTGAAGCAGAGTTATGGCGTGAACAAACCGGACTGAGCAATATAAAGCAAGTCGTGGTTTGCAATAGAGACGTTCCTGAAGGGCAAATTATTTCAACTTCCGACATTTATGAGCGGGAGATTGAGCCCTACTTAGTAAAGCCCGACAATCTACTTTGCAAGAAATATGCAATAGGCAAGCAAGCCAAGTACGGTCTGTCGGCAGGTCAGATCGTATGCAGCTCTGATATAGGAATGAATCAAGAAGATCTAGAGAAGGACGAGCTGGCAGATCTGAAGCAAAAGCGCGGCGAGAAGATCGTTGTGATTTGTCCGCATCAATTGAAGAAAGAGACTCCTATAATTCGGAAATAGACCTTTAGTTCGTTGGGTTATGCAAAACCAAGTTTCTCTCTTCTCTTCAAGTTGAAATTCTTTCTTGCCATGCCTAGCTCCCAAATGCCCGAAAGTTCTATTGAAAACGTCAAAAAATTCTATACCTGCGCACAGCGGTGCCTCCGTTGGTGGAGCACTTCGTTTACAGCGAAGGGGTTGGGAGTTCGAGTCTCTCACCGCCCAAGTTTCTTTTCTAAATACTAGATTCTTTTATCTATTCAAATTAGTCTGAGCAGAGGGTTCTTTCAGAGACCCGTTTTTTGTTGCCTAGATTCTATCTGTCAATCACTATTGGTTGTAATTTCGTGTTGTCAATTAACCCAAAAGGGTATCACGAATACACGCCACTGATTGCTATCGTTGCCGAATTTCGACTTTACTCAAAAGCATAGGAGTACTTGGCATGAAGCGGAAATCGGTAAGTTCTTCCAACTTAAAATCTGTTGGATATGAAGACGGTACTCTTGAAATAGAGTTCAAGAACGGAAGAATCTATCAGTATTCTGACGTACCTAAGGAAATTTATGATGAGCTAATGACAGCAGATTCATTAGGTATTTATTTCAATTCCGAGATACGAGACGAGTATGATTGCGAACGCATTAATTAGAGACCAACATCTTGAAAAAATTGGCTGTAGATCTTCAATACTGTTATGGGATAAAGCGTCTTCTTCATGAATTTGACTATTCAAAATCTCAAGCAATCGCTATTTATGCGCCGAATGGAGTCATGAAATCCTCCCTGGCTAGGACATTTGACGATATTGCGAATGAAACTGCCACTTCAGACGTTGTCTTTAAAGAAAGAGTCACTAAGCGCAGAATTGAAAATGAAAAGGGAGAGGCGATCTCCAAGGAAAATATCTTGGTTGTTCATCCGTTTGATAGCGAATATGAACGATCCGAACATACTTCAACTTTACTTGTAAACTCAAAACTAAGACTACAGTACGAACAAGTAATCAGTGCACTAAAAAAGAAGAAAGAACAATTTTTAAAGGCTTTTCGAAAGCAGTCTCAAAATTCGAGAAAAGATTGGGAACTGGAGTTGGCCAGTATTTTTTCGAGAGATAAAAGTGAATTCTTCGAACTCCTTATTTCTCTACAAGCTGCAGTCGAAGAATCAGACGAAACACCTTTCGGCAATATCAAATACGATACTGTATTTAAGGAAGAAGCTATAAAGTTTATTCAAACCCAAGCTACAAAAGGACTAATTGAGGAATACGTTCGCCGCTATGACGAACTAATTACTAAATCAAAGTATTTTCGAAAAGGGGTTTTTAATTACTATAACGCTGATGATACTGCGAAGAGTTTGAAGAAAAATGGCTACTTTGATGCAAAGCATGCCCTGAAGCTTAACTCAACGACTCCTATTGAGATAGAGAGTGTTGAAGATTTTTCCGACCTCATTGCTAGAGAGAGAGCTGAAATCTTCTCTGATCCTGGGCTTAAAGAGAGATTTGAATTGCTCGATAAAAGCCTGAATGCAAATGTTGGCTTGAGAGATTTCAGAGACTACTTGATAGAGAACGCTGATATATTGCCATTCTTAGGTGATATTGAGTCATTCAAGAAACAAGTGGCGATATCATTTCTCAGAGCTGTTAGGACTCAATTTATTGATCTTATTGAGACGTATACCGAAGCCAAATCGGAAATAAAAGGAATTGAATCTGTTGCTGCTGAAGAGAAAACAGAATGGCAACGCGTTATTGATATTTTTAATGAGCGCTTCTCCGTGCCATTTGAGCTAGAAGCTAGAAATCATATTTCGTTAGTGCTTGGAAGAGAAGCGGCTTTGGAATTAATTTTCAGATTTTATGACACAGGCGATTCTCGTGAAATAGAGGAGGGTTCTCTACTAAAAATTCTTAGTCAGGGCGAAAAGAAAGCCCTCTATCTGCTGAATGTGATTTTTGAAATTGAAATTCGGCGTTTGAATGGTACCGAAACTTTGATTGTATTTGACGATATTGCCGACTCTTTTGACTACAAAAACAAATATGCAATTGTTGAATATATGAACGATCTAAAGGATGTTCCAGCATTCAAACAACTTATTCTCACACATAATTTCGATTTCTTTCGAACGATAGAGGATCGAGTCGTCTTATACAAAGATTGTCTTATGACCCTGCGTAAGACCGAAGGCTTGGAGCTAAAAAAGGCCGTTGGCATTAAGAATATATTTGTGAAGCAATGGAAACCTTTATTTCATAAAGATTCAAAAGTGATGATTGCCTCCATTCCATTCATGCGAAATTTAATAGAATATACAAAAGGTCCTTCGGACAAGTCATATGTTTGCCTAACATCTATATTGCACTGGCGAAGCGAAACATCCTCAATCACAAAATCTCAGCTGTGCCAGATTTTTAATGAACTATTCTCTAGCAGTCAGGAGGTTTCAGATCCAAATAGGCCCATTACAGAATTAATTATGACATGTGCAAATGACTGCGAATTAGAGCCTGAAAGTATTAACTTTGAGAACAAAATTGTTCTTTCAATAGCGATTCGGATTTATGCAGAAAAGTACATGGTCTCTAAGATTAATGACAATGTGTTTGTCTCAAATATTAGGAGCAATCAAACAAGGAAGCTATACAACAAGTACATCGAGGAATTCGGTAACTCTAACGATCATGCAAGAACTCTCCATCGAGTCGTTTTGATGACGCCTGAGAATCTACATCTTAATGCGTTTATGTATGAACCAATAATTGATATGTCTGACGACCAGCTTAGACAGTTGTGGCGAGAAGTGAAGAGTCTGTGCCAGTAAGGTTTAGTCGAAGAATGACCAATCAACTACCAATTCTCGCATTAACTTTCTATCCGTTTCTATCTGATGCCCAGATTGTCCATTGCAGATTGGATAACAGCCAAATTCAGAGAGGAAATTTTCCAAGAATAAACTCTCTATGTCGAAGAGGTTTTTGGTTCCTAGATTACGAAGAATATTCAGTGAATAGGAGGTAAAGCTTGCTCCTTTGAACTTAGCATAGTTACTTATTCCGAGGTTTCCCGATTGTCCAGTCAAATGCCCTTTAAGTCTTTTCCCGATACTATTCTCTGGCGATTCGCTCATTCCTATATAGATGAGACGAGATTCGCTCGAAGGATAGACTATCTTATCCTCGTTCAGGTAGATGAAATAAATACCGACTTGTCCGGTACAGTACTTGATCGACCTATCGTTTAAACTATGACCTTCAGAGAAGGTGACCTTTATCGAATCCATAAGTGTTCTGGTTGATCGAAAGGAGTATCAAAATGTCTGACCAAGATATCAAAACTGGAGATCAAATTGTTCAAGATTTCGTTGATTCTTTATGCTTCGACTCAGTAGAAGAAAATGCGATAGCTGACGCGATAAGGAGTTTACTCCAAAGCGGCAAGCTTACAAGAACCAATTTGCTTCAGCAGATGGCTAGTCTGAGAGAGCAAGTACTTGCCGATAGAGGAGCCGAACAATAATTGATGAACAAGTTAAGAACAATAAGAGTTAAAGCCTTTAGAGGGGCACTTGCAGACCTGACGCTTGATTTTACAAAAAACAACCAGAGCGTCGCTATATTCGGTGAGAACGCCACAGGAAAGAGTACAGTAACGGACGCCGTCGAATGGTTCTTTACGAGTCAGGTTGGTCATTTGTGGGCGGAAGATTGCAGGGTAGATGCTCTTCGAAATGTTCTTGTTCAGGACGACAGTGAAGATAGTGAAGTCGAAATGAAGTTCAGTGATTCAAAAATGGACTCGGTCAAAGTTTTACCGGTTACTGGAAAACACAAACAAAACAACTCCACAAAAGCTTTTTCAGCGTTTATTGATCAAGCTGCCAAAGAACGGATCCTACTTCGGCATGCTGACGTTGCAGCTTTCGTTACTGCTACTAAGAGTGAGAAGCGCCAAGAGATCGAGAAGATAGTAGGTTACGATGATGTTCGAAAGTTTAGAGATGCCATCAGAGGCACAAAAACCAAACTTGAAAAAGATCCTGACTATCTGGCGGCCACTAGACTCGTAGAGGCTGCAGAGTCAGATCTGTTAAAGCTTTCGGGAGAAACAATAGCAAAGAAAGAACAAGTGTTCGCCAAAATGAACTCCATACTGGCTGATCATAAAATTGATGTGATCGTATCCGACAGCAATTCGTATAAGACTGCGATGCAATTGTTGAAAGGACAAATTGGAGACCCTAAAAAAACGGAAAAAAGACTGGGATACGAGTCTCTGAAAAAACACTTGGAGGTTTTAGATAAATCGCTCGTTTCGTATTTCGCTGTTAGAGATTTGTTCACTGAGAACTATCGGAACTTTATTAGTGATTCCGGATTGATTGCGAAAGTGAAGTTGGAGGCATTTCTCAAAGCAGGAATAACAGTACTTTCTGAAGTGCCAGCTAAATCAGAACAATGTCCCTTTTGCTTGACAGATTATGACTTGGAGTCATTGAGGCAAACTGTGGAGCAGCGTGTTGAAGAAATCGAGGAACTCAGTTCGAAATACAAGACTCTTTCTGAAGACAAAGCGAAGCTGACGATTCAGCTGTCCGAAATCAAAAATGCCTTGACTGCAATTTCAACATCGCCAAATGAATTTTTCGAAGGAGACATCAGACAATTATTGCAAACACTGATTAGTTCAATCCCGAATCTGGTTGAGCATTTCGAGGAAAGATTTGCATCATTGGAGTCAATCGAGTTTGAAGATGATTTGAACGAAGAGACATCTACCAGCTTTTTGAAATTCGCAAAAGTAGTGAATGATAAAATCGAAAGCCTTACTCTCTCAGATAGTGAAAATAAGGCACTTGTGTCGTATCAGACTATCGATGGAATTGCTAAAGCGTTTTCACAGAGGAAGAAAAACAAAGAGCTTGTAGACGTTTTTCGAATTCAAATTGCTACGCTTGGTGATATTTACGAGAACTTTCTGACTGTACAAAACGAGGCGGTACAAAAGGTTCTTGATACCATAAGTGAAGACGTTAATCACTTTTACAATCTACTTCTGCCAAGTGCAACTATAGACAATATTAGCCTGAAGCTTTTAGGTGAGCAGGGAATTGAATTTGAGTATTCATTTCATGGAAATCCCACACATCCGCCGAAAAAGTACCTTAGCGAGTCTTACCTGAACTGTTTAGGGATTGTGCTATTTCTTTCCTCGGCTAAATTGTTCAACAAACAATGTAGATTTTTCGTGCTGGATGACATTGTTACCAGTTTCGATACCAATTTGAGAAGAATGCTGATTCGATTACTTAAACAGGAATTCTCCGATTGGCAAATAGTCTTATTGACGCATGAGAAGTTTTGGTTCGATATCATGAAAAGAGAACTTGAAGGATCCAACTGGTTATTCAAAAACGTGAGTTATAGCCCATCTAGTGGTACCACTCTGGAGCAGTCCTTGCTAAATAAAAGAGACATCTTACAGGCAAAGTTTGATGATGATACATTGACCGGTACTGATTTGCGGATATATCTTGAGAACGTACTTAAGGAAATTTGTGTCCGTCTGAAAGTTCCAGTGGAATATCGACCAAACGATAGAAACGAAGATAGAATGAGTGGAGAGTTGTTAAGTTCACTTAAAGGCGCTCTTAAGAAACATAAGTGTTCTGAAGTTAATGAGTCAGAGACTCTGAAGAATTTGGATGGTTCAGCTCTTGTAGTTAACAAAGACTCCCATGATTCTTCAGTATCAATCGATAAATCAGACTTACGAGTTTCTCTGGATGATATTGACAAGTTAGTGCAGACTTTTAAGTGCGACGATTGCAAATCGTGGGTTCAGGCAGATAACAAGGGAGCAGCTGGTTCTATCTACTGTGGCTGCGGGAAGAAAAGTATTTCCTGGGTCTGAAGGCTTACTGTAGTTAAAATCAAGATCCTCTGTATGCCCGGTCTAACTACTTATATCGTTTGTTCAGT
>JACKCM010000003.1 GCA_020634035.1 Candidatus Obscuribacterales bacterium
GGCCACGTCTAGACCGGTCTCTTCTAAGAGCAGATTTCTGGCACCATGCTGAATAAACTTGTCTTCTAGACCGAGACAGTAAACAACCGATCCGGCAGAGCCCGGCGCAGAAGACCGCCTGCGGGCACTCCACTCTAAAACGGCAGAGCCGAAACCACCACTCAAACATCCTTCTTCCAGGGTAACCACCGGTATTTCCTTCGAGGAAGCGGATGAAAATACTGTCTCTAGCATTTTTTCATCCAGCGGTTTAACAGAACGGGCATAGACAATTCTGGCGTCCACACCTGCCTGATTCAGCGCCGGTAGAGCCTGCACGGCATAGTCGACCATGCTGCCATAGGCAAGCACTTCAACCCGTTTGACAGCAGATTCCTCACCGGAACCTTGCTGATAGTCACTGATTACTTTCCAGCTACGGTAATCAATCTGCTTAAATTGATCAGGTCCGGTCACCAGAGAGTCAGCGCCGATTGCCGCATCACGAGGGAAGCGAATCGCCACCGGACCCGGTGCATCTTTCACTACAGAATAGATCATGTTGCGCAGCTCTTCTGCATCAGCCGGAGCCAGTACAGTAAAGTTGGGGATGCTTCGCAAATAAGTGATATCGAAGACACCCTGATGGGTCTCGCCATCCTCGACCAGACCACCACGGTCGATACCGAATATAACCGGCAAGTTCATTATGGCCACATCATGGATAACTTGATCCATCGCCCTTTGCAGGAAGGTCGAGTAGATCGAAACCACCGGCTTGAGGCCCTTCTTGGCCATTCCGGCAGCCATGGTAACCGCATGCTGTTCGCAAATTGCCACATCGAAAAATCTGTCGGGATATACCTTAGAAAACTTGACCAGTCCACTGCCTTCGGCAGTAGCAGGGGTAATAGCAACCAGATTTGGTTCCACCGCAGCAAGGTCGATAAGGGTGTCGGTGAAAACATGAGAATAGGTAAGGTTCTTAGACTCGGCTTTACCAGCCTGTTTCGGCTTCTCTTTCAGAGCCGGTTCCAGACTGTGAGCCTTGACTCCGTGATACTTGATCGAATCTTCTTCAGCAGGCTTATAGCCTTTGCCCTTGCGGGTGATGAGATGCAGCAGGTGGGGAGAGTTCTCACCTTTGACGTTCTCGAGAGCCTCTATGACCGCCGCCACATCGTGTCCATCTACCGGTCCGGAGTAGTTGATTCCGAGTTTCTCGAACACAATACCCGGAGTAACAATCCGCTCTTTGGCTTCCTGTTTCACCGAAGAAATAAGATCAACCAGCTTGGGATCCAGAGCCAGCTCGTCAAGCTTGTCCTCGATCTGATCGATTTTGCTGGTGATGTCCTTGTAGAAGAAAGTCTCTTTGATGCGCTTCATGTATTGAGAGAAGCCGCCAAGGTTCTCCGAAATCGACATGTCGTTGTCGTTCAAGACAATCAATACATCCTTTTGGATATGACCGAGATGATTGAGAGCCTCCAGAGCCATGCCGCCTGTAAGTCCACCGTCACCGATGAGGGCGATGACTTTATGCTTCTCTTTTAAATGATCCCGGGCAAGGGCCATTCCTACCGCCAGGGACACAGAAGTGGAGCTGTGACCGGCCACGAATGAATCAAATTCGCTCTCGGCAGGACTGATGAAACCGGAAAGACCTTTGTATTGCCTGAGGGTGCCGAACTGCTCCCGACGACCGGTGAGAAGCTTGTGCACATAAGCCTGATGACCCACATCCCAGAGAATCTGGTCTTGAGGAGTGTTGAAAACATAATGCAGAGCAAGCGTAATCTCGACCACACCAAGGTTGGATGCCAGATGACCCCCGGTCTTGTTCAGATCCTGAACAATCTGGGTCCTTATCTCCTGGGCAAGAGTTTCCAGCTCCTTCGACGAGAGCCTCTTCAGCTCTTCGGGGCTGAGAATTGCATCCAGGAATGACTGGTGTTGCCGAACTATTGTGTGCATTGGTGCTAAACGATTCTGGCTCATGGAAATACCTTGCATAAACTATATCAATCAGGCCTACACCTGGTACTTAATAAATAGGACCAAAACCGCTTAACATGCCCTGTATCCCCCTGGAAGCCCCATATAATGCCGAGACAGGCTACGCTAATTTATATAAAGGAAATCTCCGCACAAGGAAGCGGCCCGGGGCAAAGCCCTCGTTTTCAGGAGGTTTCCGCTATTCCTGCTAGACTCGCCGCAATGATTTAACATGGGAAGAATGGCGTTAAACAAAAGTTAGAATTCAAGAGGATGGAAAGAGTTTTTCGAATCCAGAGAAAATCCAGAACTTACACCCGGCGAATTTTTGCCACATTGGCGTTTATTCTGCCTTTCTTCTGCCTGCCGCTCTTCTGCATACCTGACGCCTTCGCCACAGAAGACCAGACCGCATCAAGTCTCAGACAATTCAAAGCAGAACTCCACGGCGTTATCTGCAAACCCTGCTTGAAGTCTCTGGGTGACGAAATCCGCTCGACCCCGGGGGTTCGTCGCATCAGAATAAAACGAGCACCGGTGAAAAAAGGAGAGAAGCGTTACGCCTTCATCAAAGTAGATTATGAGGCCGGCAAGCTTTCAATGAACGACCTGGTGGAGCTTATCGAATTTCGCGATATGAAGGCTCTCGATGTCGAGGACAATCCAAAGAAATCCCCCCCCCGTTGATTCAACAATATCGCAAGGGGCATCGCCACAATTTTGCGGCAATGCCCCTTGCACCCACGGAGGACACTTAACAGAGCGTCTAACCTTCGGATTTTGTATTCGCCCTCCGCGGGATATCTTTTTAACTGGAGGCTACCTCGAATTAGGATAGCCATTAATGCCGATACCACTGACTTCGTTTTAATTGCGACTGTATCCAGCATAAAGCCATGGGGAAGATAAATCTCCGGCATTTTCATCCCGCTATTCACCGGAAAAACCCCGGAGTTCGGTATTTAAATAACTCACATAATCCTTGACAACCCTTGGTAATAAAGGATATTCTTGCGTTCTATCAGGGTTATGCGAATAATATACAAAGGCTATCTGAGTCAGGAGGCGATTCGGTGAAAACAATTTTGTGCAACGACTGTGGCGAGATCATGACCCGCTTTATGAACAAGTGCCATGCTTGCTCTCGCACCAATCTCAGCTATTACGCAAGCCCAGATTCAAAAGAGCTGCAAGCCAAAGTCAAACAGCTCAGAGGCGGGGTGGACGGATGGACCCGAGTCATGTACGCCAGCCTTCTGGTAGGGGTCTTTGCGGTGATGATCTTCGGATACTCCCAACAGGCTCACGTCAAAAAAGTGGCCTCAGAAAAACCGGTGCAGACAGCTGCCACCACCAGCACTATCGCTCAGTAAAAAATCCAATTGCTAAAGACGAAGGTTGCCTCAATATAAGGCAACCTTCTTTTGTGCAGCCTGCTATGCAAGAGGTCAGCTTGTTTTCACCGCAGGTTTCACAATCTTGTAGCACTGACCTTTGTAGACAAAGATCACTTGCTGGCCGGCGCCCATGTATTTGCCCAGGTCGGCGTTTTTGTAGACCAGGTCGAAATACTGTTTACTGCCGAACTCTATGCTGGTCAGATCTGGCTTCTTCACGTTCTCGAAGCTGGCATCCACCCAGAAGCCATTGACCATATAGAAGGTCTTGTCTCCTATCACTTTAACCTGCCTGCCATCACCATCGGTGACCACGTCTCTGCGCAGATCTTTAAGTGCTTTCTGAAATGCGATGGCACGCTTGCCGGTCGATTGCGAAATCGCCTGTTTGAAGGAAGCCACCTCTTTTTTCTTTTCACTAACGGCATCTTCTTCTGCCATTACATGCCGTGAGGCAAGACTTCCTGCAACAAAACCTTTATCACCTTTGCCTCCGTGGCCTTCTCTGCCACCGGAGTAGGCAGCATCAGCGGCAAAAGCCGCTCCCAGTGCTTTGCGCTGAGCGCTGTTGAACACCAACCTCGGTGCCGCAACAGGTCTTGCCTCTGCGCTCATCTGTCTGAAACCAGCCGTGCTGGGAGCAAAACTGAAGCGTGCTCCGCCTCCAGCTCTAGTTCTGATACTGGCACTGGTCATGGGCATCGGTCTGCCTATCGGAACCGGAGTCGGTCGCAAACGACTGTTCTCATTCGGGTCGGTAGAGAGGAAAGAAGTATAGGCAGATATGATTCCGTAGCGTTTTGAGAGAGCGACGATTTCATCCACCACCTCTTTGGTATCACCATTGTCCTGGGCCACTTCTGTTAGATAACCGATTCTTCTCATCGCCCAGAGCCTGGGGAGATAAGCATTGGTAGACTCGTTTGTAGCGAAGGTAAGAGGAAAAGAATAAGCCCTCTGAACACCATCGACCTTTCCGCTGAGCTTGACCACGGCCTTGCTGCCTTCTTTATATCGACCGAGAAGCATCACCTGATTGCCGGCGAACATATCCTTGACCGAGCGAGGATAGACATCCTTTACTTCTATTCCTTCGTAAGCGATTTTAACGTCGCTCAATATAGGATTTTTTATCTTAGAATAGAAAGCCGATAGAGCGGTCTCGAGATTTTCTTCAGGCTCAAGAAACTGAGCCGTACCGTGATGCTTCTCGGCAAGCCTGCTCATCAAGCGGGTATTCACGTCGTAGCCGACACCAAAATCAAAGAGACGTATATCTCGTTTCGAATCTACAGTAGCCATCAATTCATCAAGACCGGTCTTGCCCACAGTAGGCTCGCCATCGGTCATAAGAATAAGATAGGCAGGACGTTTGACAGCGGACTCTTTATTGAGCAAGTTAGAGCCGATTGAAAGAGCGTCACCGATATTGGTACCACCTCTTGCTTCCAGCTCATCGATAAAAGCCTCGGCTTTCTTTCGATTTTCGGCGCTGGCAGTCAGAAGCTCAGAAGTAAAAGGCTCGGCATCGGTGTTGAAGTTAACGAGAGAAAACTTGTCTTCAGGATTGAGAGACTGCACCACATATTTGAGCGCCTTCTTCAACTGCTCCATTTTTTCACCGCGCATAGAACCGGAGGTATCAGCTACCAGAACAATGTCCTTGGCCATAACCTGTTTTGCTTTCAAGGGCGGATT
The DNA here is from genome assembly GCA_020634035.1 of Candidatus Obscuribacterales bacterium. Classification (GTDB taxonomy): domain Bacteria; phylum Cyanobacteriota; class Vampirovibrionia; order Obscuribacterales; family Obscuribacteraceae; genus RI-106. The sequence goes on from JACKCM010000003.1 coordinate 5,073, forward strand.
GAGAGCAAGCAGAAAGAAACCTTTGTTATTGAGGGTCTTATGAGTCAACAAATTGGCTGCCAGCTCTTTGTCCGAAACCGTGTAATAGAGCTGAAAGTCTTTATTCTCCCCGTTGCCGTCTTCGGTGAATGTGACCTTAGCCTGATTGGCACCCTGTCTTTCAGAATGAATGATATGACTGGGAGACCAGATGGTCCGCAAGCCTGACTTGCCCTTGAGCTTCATAGAAATTTCGGTCTTGTTGGCGGCAGAGGCACTGGCTGACTTAAGAGGATAACGATACTTGAACATGCCGCCATCTGATTTGAGCAATTGAGTGTACTCAAGCTCTACAGTTTTGGAGCCATTAGCAGGAATAGGAAAGATTCTTGCTCTCACTGTTTTATAGTCGACATATTCTAATAAGCCAGGATCCACCATGCGCCGTACTATCTGTTCATACTGCGCCCTTGCTTCTGCCGCAGCAAGAATCTTCCCTTCCACCGGTTTTCCATCTATATGAAGGGTAAAAGAACTGAAAGTGGCGTCCTGGGGAAGCGGAAACAAATATGTCCCGGCTAGATTCCGATTGGTATCATTCTTGAAAGTTTGCTTTATATAGGTTTTGGCCACATGGTCCTGAATCTCGACAGAAATCTCTTGATCTTCCAGATGAAGGCCGGTAGAAACTGTGCCGTGCAGGGTGGTGGTGCCCGGTCTTGGTGTAGTGGTACCGGGGCGAGTAATCGGAGTCACCGGATTTATCGGGGTGACATGTACCGGTGGAGCGACATGAAAAGCCGGGTCCACGAATATGAATCCGGTGGCGTTTGCCGCCGGAGCCAGCCCGAGCAGATAAGACCCTCCCAGGGCCACCGCCATTGCCTTCGAAATCTTTCTAACTTTCATAACCTAGCCTCAGTATCTAAATCTTCTAATACAGGATTCGAATCAGTCGCCAATTAAGAACTAGACGGTCGCCGGATGGAAGTTAGGATACTTTCGCTTCGATTTCACAAATCGAATCAAGCGACCACTACCACCAGGATAGTTATTCCCGGCCGCAACTGTCTTGCCCAAAATCATCCCTGTTAGCCTAGGGTTTTCCCTGATACAAAGGGTAAACCCTGATACAAAAGATTTTCCCTGATACAAAGAGTCCGCCCTGATAGGTCCTAATTCTCAGGCCGCAACTCAGGAAATTTAAAAGCAGTATTCGTAAAATTCAGAACCCGGTGTCCCCAGGAACCGCCTTTTTGCCCTTTCATATTTTTTAAATCGTCATCCCAGGGAGTAGAAGTATATTCAGACCCCAGAAGCAGCACATGATCAGCGGTCCAGTAGCTGGAATCCTTACCCAGCGCAGAATAATCCATATCAGGGAATTGCGCACGAGTAGCGGGCAATGAGCCTGGTCTGGCAAATTTCTTTGCACCGGCATTGGCAAGCTCGCGAATGAATTTGGTAGCGGCAAAAATGGCATGTTCATCAGAAGCCAGAAAACGAGCCGCATCAGCATGACTCATAGTACGGCGAGTATCGGCATCCACAGTACCATCAAGGAGCTTGCCGCCTTCATGGGTGGCATTGCGCACCTGAATCTGGGCAATACCAACACTGGTATTATGTCCGGCCCATGCTGCAGCCTGGTAATCCATCGCATCTTCATTCTGGCTCTGCTCAGATTGTTCGGACAACAAGAATCCGGCGACTATTCGAGGATCCACACCGTGCAGCTTACCAGCTGCTTTCAAAACATCCGCCCTCGACGGAATCTTGCCATCATAGGCCTCGGGATTGACCGTAGATATAGGCTGTTTCAAAAACACTTCGGCAAATCGAAGGCGCTCTCTTGCCTCTACTCTGGGCGCCTCGTCGAAAAACTTCTGAATACCTTCGACATCATTTGGGTCCGAAGGAACTTCAAGCTTTTCCTTGTCAGCCCGATTAGTGAAGCGGCGAAACGCCTCTGCCGTGCCATCAAAGCCCAGACCCTTGCGTTCCATTCCAAGCTTGATAAAAGTTCCCCAGGACATGGGAGCCTCTGTCGGATTTACCCCGGTAATACCGGAACCGGTCCAGAAATCGGTGGGCGCCCCCACGGTCATCGGCCCTTTGTACTTTTGAGGGTCGAAATCGGCAGCCCGATCAGGGACCCCCGCCACCGCCAGCTTCATCTGGGTAGCCCACATCGGATCTATATCAGTAAGTTCTTTCTCGGCAATTTTTCTTAGATTCTCCGGCAATTCGGCAAATCTTCTTGCCGCATGATGCAGACCGGGTCGATCTAAAAACAGCATTCTTGTAGACAGGCTGCCGTCTTTGACCATAGCCTCGAAATTCTCGGCAAGCCTGGGAGAATCTATTTTTTCGTAAAAGTCTCTTCTATTGCTCTCGGCGGCTGTTACATAGCCTCTATCAGAGCCAATTCGAACCGTACCAAAATGATTCTCGGCTTCTTTCGTATCGGTCTCTCTATCTCGTTTGAACGTTGCTCTAAAATCTTCGCTAGATAACCCATCATCTCTTAAGCCTGCGGCGTGGACCTTTTCGGCAGGAGCTTCCTGACCTTTTACAGTCACCTCTTTTGCATTGCCGGATTCAATCGCCATGGAGACTCCAGGGAAAAAAACATCGTATGGGAGAACGAGCTTCTATCAATTTATATGGGCAACGTTACCAGAACGTGACGGACCGCGACACTGGCTAAAACCGACAAAGTGATATCCCGAGGATATACGCCATAGGCGCGGATAACCGGTATAATGCCGGTGTACTTCGAGATTGTCGTGGACTCCCCATGGAAGAAACCGGGTTTTCCCCAGCCAATTGCCTATTTAGGCAAGCTAGACTAATCTTGGAGCATGGATGGTTTCTATATCTGACCAGGCTCCGGTGAACAAATGAGGCAACTGCTGGCGTCTTTGAAGCGCCGACTACCAGCCCAGACGACCAAGCAAGGACGCGACGGATTGTTGTTCCAGCGGCTGTTCTGGGGCACCCTGGCCGGTTGTCTCGCCACTATCTTACTAGCGGAGTCTCCCGTGCTGGACACAATGGAACTGAATCTTCTCGAGTGGCGCTTCAAAGTCGCCCACGAGATAAACTCGAATCTAATGCCCCAGGACAAATCCCAGGACATTGTCATAGTCACCTATGACGACGAAGATCAGTTCGACCTGGAAGCAGAGCCCATGGATGGCGGTCCGGAGCCCATTCAAGAAGTTCTGGCTGAATTAGTCAACGAGATAGAACGCCAGCATCCTTTATTGGTAGTGATGGATATCGACCTGAGCGGCAGACCGGACCCGCGCCTTATAAGAGTCTTCCGACGCTATCGCTCTAATATCGTGCTTGCTCTCCTGGGCAATCTTGAGGACCCCTCCGATTTTCCATCGGCAGAGTTGCGCAAAGCTTGCGCCGCCTGCGCCTATGACTTTCTCATTAGAGAACCGAACGGTCTTGTCTGCCAGTTACCGCTGGTGGTGACCGACTATGAGAGCGCCAGCCCCGTATATAACTATGGTCAGGAGAGCTTCGACTCTCTGCCAAAAGCGGTGGCGGCATTAATCGCCAGCAAAGGCGGAGTAGGTCCATCTATTGGACAGATGCCCCGATTCACCACCCAGGACGTCCCGCTGTATATCAATTTTTCAGGCACCAAATACGACACCTATACAACCAGCCAGGTCATCAACGGCGAAGTTCCCGACAACGCCTTCAAAAACAAAGTGGTGGTGCTGGGTACTAGATTTACCCAGAAAAAAGACAACACGCCCCAGGTGAGAACCCCGCTCGATGACAATGTTACCCACGCGCAGATTCAAGCCGATGCGATTCGGACCATTCACAAGAACCTCATAATCAGTACTTTCCCCCGGGATATTCTCCACCACCTTCTGCTTCTGGCAGGTGGGTCTCTTGGAGCGATCGCCTCGGTGCTTAAAATGAGCACCAGGACCACGAGTTTCTTGTGCATATCCATGGTGCTGGTAGTGCTAACCCAGACGCTCTTCCAACTCGCCCATGTCCATGTGCCGATTGTCCCGGTGCTGGCGGTGATCATGCTCAGCTTTATCTTCGGGACTTTGATCTATCTCGATACCGACTTGCGTTTACGCAACCGTGAGCTTGCCGAAGCAAGAGAAGCGATGCAGATTCGAGCAGAGCAAGAACGGCAACGTATTGCCGAGGATCTTCACGATGAAACCCTGCCGGCTCTATCTTCGGTGGCCCGCATGGCCGACCGCCTGTCGCAAGATCTAGAAGGGAACCCGGTTCCCAATGAGATGCGACAGAAACTGGACACAGCCGTGGTTGAAATGCGCCGGGTTATCAATGACCTCCATCCATCGGTTCTGGAAACCATGGGATTCAAACCGGCTCTTGATAATCTCCTGGTCATTCTCGAGCGTGATATGGATATAGAAACCAACTTTAATGATCTCGATGATGAAGATGACTACCAAATAGGTGACATGACGAAGCTCCAACTCTATAGAATAGTCCAGGAGAGTCTGAACAATGTCCAGAAACATTCCGGCGCATCGAGGGTCGAGGTCGCCATCGGTGTAAAAGGCAATGTTCTCACCATTGCGGTAAGAGATAATGGTAGAGGTATCGATCCAGATAAGATTAGAAGCGACTCCCACGGATTATTGAATATCCGGCAGAGGGCTCAACTGATTGGAGCAAGCGTCACATGGCGCGTTCCGGAATCCTTTGAAAATGGTACCGAGCTCAGCCTGGAGCTTCCGGTGAATGTAGCAGAGACCAGAAAGGTGATTAAATGACTATCCTACTTGTCGACGACGAACAAAGAGACCGCAAATGGCTCAGAGACCTGCTGGAGGAGAACCTCTCCGATTATGGTCCCTTTCATGAAGGCTGCGACGGCATGGAGGCCGTGGAGCTTTCTGCCAAACTCAAGCCTGACCTGATCTTTCTCGATATCAAAATGCCGAAGCTCTCGGGCATCAAAGCCGCCGAACAGATTCTAGGCAAAATCCCCGAAGCCGGGGTAATCATGCTCTCTAACTTCTCCGACGAAGTCTATGTGCGCCAGCTCTGGAAAGTCGTTCCTCCGGATGGAACCTTCGGCTATGTCCTCAAAAACGCCTCTAACGAGCAGGTGATCGAGGCGGCACGGGCAGTACTTTCTGGAGATTGCTGGATCCATCCCGGTATTGCCAGGGTGATTCAAAGGACACAGAACCGTGCCACCAGCTTGACACCGGCAGAATATGAAGCGCTTGTCTGCATCGCTCTGGGCATGACCGATTCGGCTATCGCCAAGAAGCTTTATTTAACAGAGAAAGCGATACAATCGAGATTGAAGTCTCTATATTCTAAACTCGGGATTCCAGGACGTGGAGAATCCCGCGAGACCGAATTCAATCAGCGCTGCCGGGCAGTATATCTAGCCAACAAAAGAGGGCTGATTAATCAGAGCGAGTTGACAGAATGGGAGAGCAATCTCGGCGGAGACAATGACGGAGACTGAGGAGAGATGCACCGGATAAAAAGATCGCCAGGCAAAATTTTGATACCAGTAGGATCAGTCCTGCTGGCTATGTCCTGCGCGCTCCTCATAAATGCTCCGGTTGCCTTCGGAGGAGATCTGGCAAAGTCGTCGACTTCGAGATCCAGCGTTTCAAAAGCAAAAGCAAAATCCAAATCCTTATCGGCGCCCAGAAAGATAACCCCGGAGGCCCCACCGGAAGCCGGTGTAAAACTATTGATGGGCATTTTGAAACGCATTGGTAATGCTCCTCAGATAGCTATGCAGCAGGCAAGAGAGAACCGCCTGCGGGCAGATTCTGTTCAAGCGCAGTCCAACCAGATTTTCAATCAAAATCTGGGAGGAGCCAATCCGGCACTCACCATCAGACCGCGAGGCACAGGCTATGCCGCAAACAGCAAAGCAAAAACAGAGGCGACGGCAGGCAAATTGATAGCCTCCAGTCGAGGAGGCGCTCGCTTCGCCTTCGCACCAAACACCTATAGCGATTCAGCAGGTAGCAAAAACATCCGCACCTATCCCCGGGGCATTTCTAATGAGTCCCAGAAACAGCTCAAAGAATCAGCAAAAAAACTCTATGATCTGACTTCGGTAATTTCCGGTATATCCAACACCGCAGCAGGGCAACCGATGGCAGAAGAGGAAGCCTCGGCGGCAAGCGAAGACAAATTGGTCAGGGCCTCCGCTCCACGGGGGCGGGTCATTGCCCAATCTCCAAAGATAGTCGACTATACCAAAGGCAGCAGCTTCATCTCCTCGGGCGCAATGCCGACTTTGCAGGGCGCTACCAACGGCACCATCATGGGCGGTGCCAGCGATGCCGTGGAGAAGAAGCTCGATCAACCGGCGGCATACAGACACATGAGAGAATACGGCAAGAGATTGCCCAGCCAGGAGCCGGCAGACGATCTTGAACAAGGCGATGCCGACAACTTCTACAAACCAGGTGACAACCACCTCGCTTCCTCCTTCGGACGCCGCCAGGAGATTAGCCACCTGGCCTACATGCCACCAAACACAATTTCAGGTGTTCCGGGCTTAAGGCTGGGAGCATCAAAAGTTCAAGTCGAATCATTTCTTTCCGCTGCCAGAGCCAAAAAAGGCGAAGTCCTGCACTCCCAGGTCAACGGCTGGGATGTCTGGGTATTGAAAAACGGCGGCAAAGCCAGCCTTCAGGTCTACATGAGAAACAACATCGTAGAAGCCTTCCGCATCTTCGACTCCAAATATGTGCCGGAGCGTTTAAAGATAACCCTGGATACTCCGCTAGAGTCAATGAAAGAGAAATTCGGAGAGCCCGCTTTTATTCTGATGGAGCCCGATGTTGGTGCCGGGTCCATGCACAAACGCGGGGTAAAAAACTATGTTTATCCCGTCAGCCAGGTCTCTTTCCAGCTTGCCAGGGTAAACGAGAAGTCCAAGAGTTCTCTCGGTCAGATTCGCATCAAGAGCATGTTGCTCTTCAAGTTTCTCTAGTTAGAGCACCACGGACACCACCATTATAAATTCACAAAACCAGGTTGGTTCTATTCAGATTTACCCTGTTCCATCAGATATGGAACATTAATGAGAACATCGGCTTCATCCGGATCTTGATCAAGACCGCTTTTACGCACCATAGAAGCATCTCTCTTCAGCCCCATTTCTTCCAGCGAATGGGCGATGCGATAGAGATCACCAGGGGTTTTACCGACTCTGCAAGCCGCCGCCATCTTCAAAGCATGAGCCCGTTCAGTTTTCTTGCCGGCTCTTTTATAAAGTTCCGCCAGATTGGTCCAACTTGAAGAGTCATCAGGATTACTTGCCACCGCTTTTTTAAATGCCGCCAGAGCTTTGTCCGGTTTGTTCTCCTGCATGCAGACCAGACCGAGATTGTGCCAGCTGAAATAATAATTCGGATCAAGAGAAAGGGACTTTTCGAGGATTTTTCTGGCTCGGTCCGGTTTCTCTTCGATGATATAAAACGATGCCAGGGTAGCAAGAACAAAGGGACTGTTCGGATTCAATCGGGCCGCCTTGAAAGCACAGCGACGCGCTTCTTTGGTGTCACCCATATCGCGATAGGTCTCAGCCAGATTACCCCAGGCAAGAGCATAGCCAGGATTGAATTCTACCGCCTTTTTGAAGGCTTCATGGGCTTTATCCGCTTTGCCCATGAATGCGTAGCTACAGCCGAGACTGTTATAGATGTTCGGATTATTAGGATCGAGACTGAGTGCGCTGAGAAAATATTTGATCGATTCTTCAAAACGATACTGCTCTAAAGAGAGCTTGCCCAGTTGATAGACCGGATTGAACCAGGATGGCTCGCGCTTCCTTGCTTCTTCTAGAGTTTTCTTAGCTTCATCAAATCGGCCGAGGTTCATGTAGACGACTCCGGCATCCACCAGGCCCCGTGCGTCTTTCTTATCTACCTCGGCAGCTTTGCGATAATACTTGAGCGCCTCTTCCGGCCGCTCTCTCAAACGAGCAAGATAACCGAGATTGGACCAGGAGGAAGAATCTTGAGGATGTTTTGAGGCCAGGTCAAGAAAGGTTTTCTCCGCAAGATCGAACTTTTTCTGGTCTTGATAGAGCACTCCCAGAAACTTGAGCGCAGGTGCATAGTCGGGCTTCAGAGCGATACTCTTTTTGTAGGCGGCAAGAGCCTTATCGTATTGCTTCATGCCATGATAGTCATAGGCCAGGCGAAACCAGATTTCAGGATTCTTTCCATCAAGCTTCAGAGCCTTCAACAAATACCTCTCTGCTGCCTGTCCCTTGGCACGTTCCATTTTTAGACGAGCGGCCATGGTCCAGACCCGGGCATCATCAGGAGCCAGTTTGGTCAGATAGTCGAAGATCTGTTCAGACTGAGCAAACTGACCCCGCCGGGCATAGAGGCTGCCCAGATTGGACCAGGCCGTAAAATATCTGGGGTCTAATAACGCTGCCTTTTCGTAAGATTTCATGGCGCTATCCAGCAACTTTTGCTCGTTATAGATCACACCTTTGGCATTCCAGAGCGGTGGATAGTCGGGACATTCTATACAAGCCTTGCGCACCAGACTCAGTGCTTCATCCCAGTCACCTTTCTCAGCCAGAGTCTTGACCTGCGCACATACTTTCAATGCCTTCTTCTCATCTTCATTTGTGGGCGGAGTGACATACTTATCTGGATTCTTCAACGGAATAACCGATCTAAGGAAATTGAAATCCTTCATAGAACCGGCTCGCTTTTCTCGAGGTTCTTCCTGAATCTTTACGACAGTCCTGTCCTTAACAGCGGGCTGCCTTGAATCGACACCAGAATTCGAGTTCTCACCACTGCTGCAAGAGGCAAGCAGACAGAGGACTAGAGAACCGGAGCAAAAGTAAGAGGTTAGTAGGGTGGGACGAGGCATATAATTGATAATACTCTATAGTCGTCCCCCCAGAGAAGCGGAGAATTGATGGCAGATCCCCAAAAGATTGTAGATGGGAATGCAGACGGAGACTTTTTCGTCGATACCACCTGCATCAACTGTGATACCTGTAGACAGCTCGCACCTGAAAGCTTTGAAGACGACGGAGATTATTCGAGAGTTTATCGGCAGCCCCGCTCAGAGATAGAGAGAAAAGAGGCGACAAGAGCGTTAATCTCCTGTCCAACAGGCTCAATCGGAGACCGCAGTGGCAGCAAAGTCAATTCGGTTATCGAAGACTTTCCCTTGCTTATCGATGGCAATGTTTATTACTGCGGCTTCAATTCTCCTAAGTCATACGGAGGAAACAGCTTTCTAATTCTGGACAAGGAAGGCAACTGGATGATCGACTCGCCGCGATTTACCAGGTCGCTGGTTAAAAGAATCGAAGCGCTCGGTGGCCTCAGCCGCATATTTCTGACCCACGAAGACGATGTAGCGGATGCAGCCAGCTTCGCCAAATATTTTGGCGCTGAAAGAATTATCCATAGAGAGGCATTGCATGCAGAACCTGATGCCGAGGTGGTTCTGGAGGGATTCGATTCTGTAGAGATTTTGCCATCGTTCTTGCTTATTCCAACCCCGGGTCACACTCTTGGTCATGTCGTTCTTCTCTACCGCAACAAATACCTTTTTACCGGCGACCACCTCTATTTAGATAGAACAGAACAAAGTGCTGAAAGAAGGTTGGAAGTACACGGACGACATTGCTGGTACTCATATGAAGAGCTGACTGATTCGGTAGAGAAACTCTTGGAATACGACTTCGAGTGGATCCTGGCCGGTCATGGCGACCGAGGCTATTTGCCGAAAGAGAGAGTAAAAGAACAACTGAAAGAACTGGTCAATGAGATGAGAGCCGACGAAAGCAATACGCACCGTAGATAACACCATAACAGCTCATTTTTCACTAGAGCAGTTTGTTCTTCTTGTAATAGTCTTGATGATACTCTTCAGCCGGATGAAATTCTCGGGTCGGAACGATTTCGGTATAAAGTTTCTGATGTTTTTCTTTTTCGAACTGCGCTTTCACTGACCTGGCAATCTCTTCTTCTTCATTTGTCTCGAAAAAGATAGACGATCGATATTGTCCACCTTTCACACTTTTCTGGTCGAAGACCGGTTTGTGCAATTTGAAAAACTCTTCCACCAGTTTTCTATAGCTGATCTGATCAGGGTCATAAAGGACCTGCACAGCTTCTGCATGACCGGTGCTGCCCGAACAAACCAGCGGGTAATTAGGCGCCTCTTCGTGACCACCGGTGTAGCCCACCGTGGTCTCCTTCACTCCCTTGAGCCGTTGAAGCGCCGCTTCAACACCCCAGAATCAGCCAGCGGCGAGTGTTGCTCGCCTCAATCCCTCGGTCTCTTTTACTTTTACGGCAGTACTGTGTGTGGAGCCTACACTCGAGTCAGCTCTTGAGTCCACATAAAAAGAACAGAGCACTATCAACGAGCCTATTAAAAAAATCAGACCCAGTCCGCTTTTCATCCTCACAAATCCATTCAAATGCGCTCTCTTGCATCTTAGCAGACAATTGACAATTAGATTTAAGAAGCAGTCAAAATACGGTCCCAAATAAGGTAGGATCAGAAGACTGCTTTTTAAAGAGCCTGGGATGGGCTCCGGTCAATTTGCATTTCCATGGAAGAAACAGCGAATAAATACTTACCCTTATATCTGAAATACCGACCCCAATGCCTGGAAGAGCTGGTCGGACAGAAATCTGTGGTCAAAACACTCTCCAACGCCCTGGAGAACGACCGCATCGCCCACGCCTATCTTTTCACCGGACCCAGAGGTACAGGCAAGACCTCTTCGGCTCGGATTCTAGCCAAGTCAATAAACTGTGATCAGGGTCCGACTGTAAGCCCCTGCCTCAAATGCGCATCCTGCGAATCAATAAAAAATAGCTCTTCGACGTCGGTTTTCGAAATCGACGCCGCTTCGAACAACAGTGTAGACGATGCTCGTTCGCTTATAGAACGTGCTCCCCTGGCTACCCAGGACGGCAAGCACAAACTATATATCATCGACGAGTGCCACATGCTGACCAAAGAAGCCTTCAACGCTCTGCTCAAGACCATTGAAGAACCACCGCCGAATGTGGTCTTCATCCTGGCTACCACAGAAGAACACAAAGTTCCTCCTACCATTGTCAGCCGCTGTCAGCGCCTGATGTTCCGCCTGGTCAATCAGGTGCAGCTTGCCGAGCATCTCACTTCGGTGGCAGCAAAAGAAGGTATTGAGATAAGCGAAGAAGCCCTCGATCTTATGTCACGTCGGTCGGGCGGCGGTCTTAGAGACGCCCTCGGTCTGCTCGACCAGGCAAGCCTCCTTTCAAAACCCGGTGAACCTGTACAAGTCACAGACCTTCTGGTCTTGTTGGGCGCACTCGATGAAGATATTCTGCTCGAAATCAGTCAGGGTGTTCTGGACTGCAATGGAGAAGCAGTACTGCAAGCAGTGAACAAACTGCTTCTTCAAGGACGGGAACCTTCCCTGATAACGGTAGAGTTGGCCAAGCATTTTCTCGCTCTTACCAAGGCGTCCTACCTTAAAACAGGTGAGCCTATAAGCGAAGAGAATGTCCAGTTCGTAACCGGCTCGAGAGCCTATGTCGAAAAGGTAACAGCCCAGGCAAAACAATTCGAGAGAACAGAGTTGAGCCAGATAGTCGAGCTCATGGATCGCCTGGAGCAAAATATAAAACGCTCCAGCCAACCATCTCTGACTCTAGAGATGGGCCTGCTCACCGTCTGCCATCGCATCGATATCGCTGCCGTCAAGAACCTGACTGAAAAGGTGAAAAAGCTCGAGAAGATAATCGCAGACGGTGATTTCTCTGCTGCCGATATTCCCCAGGCGAGGCCCAGATCGGCGCCGGCTGCTGCTCCGACTCCGACTCCTGCTCCTGCTCCGACTCCGACTCCTGCTCCTGCTCCGACTCCGACTCCTGCTCCTGCTCCGACTCCGACTCCTGCTCCTGCTCCTGCTCCTGCTCCGACTCCGACTCCGGCTCAGGCTGCTGCTTCGACTCCCGCTCCGGAAGCCCCTCCAAGAGAGCCTGTGGCTGAAAGAGAGCCTGAAGCCAGAGAACTCGAAAGACCCGAGAGCCCTGAAATCAGGCAGCCACAGCCAACTAATGAGATCGAAGAAGATGATGAAGACAATTTACCGGTCTCCGGTGGCGGCTTCGTCAGCAACGAACTAGAAGCACTTTGGTCGGATCTTCTCGACGCCATCCATAAAATAAGTATTCCTGCCTATAGCCTTGTCCATATGCACGCCAATCCTCTGAGCCTTGAAAATGGACAGCTCACCCTTGGTGTGAACAAAGAGTTTTTCCAGAAATCTATTGAAGGAAAAACAGGACACATAGAAAAAGCCTACCGAGCGGTGACCGGTCAGGATGTCACTGTAAAAGTGAAAGTTGTTCAGGAAGAGGAGCTGGTTCGAAAAAAGCCTGAAGGGAGACCGGCTTCTCCCGCAATAACCGACCAAGGAAAGCCGGAGCCGCAAGAGAGAGAAAAGGCTGATACGGCACTACCATCTCCTTCAGCATCTGCACCGGCAACAAGACCAGCTGAAATACCTCCTCACCGCACCCCTGAGAGGGCGGAGCCGGTTCATCAAATTCAAGAAACCAAAACAGAAAACGAAAACGGCAATGGTAACGGCAGGGCGCCGACCGAAGCCGGACCTGTAAAAACAACATCCTTGATAGAAGAACCAGAAGAGCAATCGACTCTTCTGAAAGAGGCTTACAGGCTCTTTGAAGGTCCCGGCTCCAGACAGATTGGCTAGCAGAGAATAAAGATCACGCCACTATTATTGGTGCCTTAAAACGTGGCTATGATCTCAAAATCATCACGGTCACCGTGAAGGTTCTCAAATTCCAGGTCATCTTCATCCAGCCAGTACACCATCACCTCTTCCACCTCGGCACCTGAAGGTCCAAGTTTGCACCAGGCGATCAACAGCTCAAGTCTCGGCTCAGCCCCCCGAACATAGGCCTCCACCCGACCGTCTCGACGATTCCTGACCCAGCCTGTCAAGCCGAGCCTTTTTGCCTCATCCCTGGTGCTTACTCTGTAAAAGACCCCCTGCACCCGGCCAGAGATCTCCAGCCGAATTTTTTTATCGGCTTTATCAGTATTCTCGGTTTTGCCGGGCTCATTCATAACCACTTCAGAACTTCAGATTTTTGATGATAGATATGAAACTTATAGAGAAAATCTAACAACTTTTGCCTTAGATGGGGAAAGAAATAGAATAAGAGATCGGCGATAGGGTGAAACCCGGCTCCGCTTACACTCTATGAGCCTGAACGGCAACAGCCTCCAGTTGCTAACAGAGCTCGGACCACCAAGTTATCAGCCACCCAGAAGAAACCGAAGCAGAACATGTCGAAAGACGAAATTACCAAAACCAAGATCGAGACCGCCCGACTCAAAGAAGCGATCGAGTCAGTCAAGAGCAAGGGCTGGGATATCAATCCATACACGCTGGCCGAAGAGATGGAAATAGAGAAAGAGGATCTCTACCGGGACCAGGATGTAATCTCTCTGATTCTCGAAGCCCGTGGTCATGACTGCACATTCAAGGACCCGGGAGAAGAAGAGAATAGAAAAATCCTCGATCTTGAAAAAACCCTGGAAGAGCTGGAAAAAGAGAACAATAACCTGGCTCAGAAAATCGCCGAGATGGAAGAGACGGCAAGTATGCCTGCTCCGGAAGACATCAACAGCCAGGTAATGGAGCTTTTGCAGTCCGAATCTCAAGATGAGATCAAGCAACTGGAAGAAGAGCTGCAACAAGCTTATGCCCAGAGCGAAAGCCGCCTGGAAGAGATTACAGACCTGACCCGAACTCTGAGCGGACTGGAGAAGGTCAACGAAGCTCTGAATCAACGCCTTAGAGAGCTGGAAGACAAGAACAAAGAGCTGAGTGAAAACCAGGGCGATCAATCACAAGAAGAGCTGCAGGAGGCGCAAAGGTCCCTGGCCGGTCTCGAGCAAGTAAACGAAGCTCTCAACCAGAGACTGCGGGAGATTGAAGCAGAGCTCCAAGAGCACAAAACCGCCTCGGGCGGCGAATCGGATGAGGAAAAGGATGAGAAGCTGAAAGAGCTTACGATCACAGTTTCCGGTCTGGAGCGGGTAAATGAAGCGATTAACCTGCGTATGCGTGAGCTTGAAGACGAGAACAAAAGACTCAAAGAGTCGGACGGAGAAGGCGCAGGCGCTGCCGGAGCCACCGGAGCTACCAACAACGCAGAGATAGAAAAACGCATAGCCAGACTCGAAAAGGACAACGATCAGCTCACCGATGCCATGAAAACAGAACGCGAGAAGCAGACCATTCTCGCTATGAACAACAGAGAGCTGGAAGCAAGACTGGAAGAACTTCAACAAGAAGCCGACAATCTGGCACTGCAATTGCAGAACGCCTGGCATGTAGGCTACGAAAAAGGCTTAGCCCAAGCAGGCGGTCAGGGCGCTGCTCCAGAGCCGGTAATGCAACAAGCGCCGGAAGCTGAAATAGAAGAGGAAGTCGAAGCAGAGCTTCCATATACTGAAGAGATCATCGAAGAAGAAGACGAAGAGCTGGCTCAATCGGTAGAAGATGAACGCTTCGACGATCAGCAAGAGGTGGAGCATCAAGAAGAGCAGCCGGCTGAGGTAGAGCTTGATTCAGATTCCGATGAAGAGACCCTAGCCACCCACGAATTAAAAGCGGATGAAAAGGCAGTGATTAACTTCACCCAGGACGGGCCCTATGTTTCGAGCGATTTCAACCCACTCAACGACCTGAGCTGGCGAGATCTGCAAACCGTCTACAGCATGGGTGTTCTCTCCCCCAAAGACCTGGACCCGACACGGGCCCCAGCGAACGAAATCGAAAGCCAGGTGGTACAGCAATTCGGTTATCCCCAAAAGAAACCGACCGATACTTCCACCAATCTGGACGCGCTTCAGCCGGGTGCGCCTCCTCAAGCATCGCTCGATGGTTTGGATACCTCCGAAACCCATTTTGTCTCCTTCCATGGCGGCGAGGACGCGCCTGACGCCATCCGGGAAGATCAGATGCTGACCAGAGAAGAAGAGGTCGTCATTCCTGATTTCGACCAGATGGATATCTTTGAGGACATAGAAGAGCTAGAAGAACTTGGCAAGATAGAGGTCCCAGATGATATGCTTGCAGATGTCCCGGTGGATCAAGTCGTAAAAGAGGAGAATGTCACCGGTGAAGACTTGCAGAACTTGATTAAAGAAAGGATCAAGAAAGCTCAGGAGCAGCATCACGTGGAGCAAACTGTCAGAACCATGCCCAACCCGGGACAGGATGCCGGAGCCGACAAGGGCGGTTATTCCGGTCTGAATAAATTTGTCGGTCAAAACGTCAAGCCGACCGAAGGCGGACCAGCAGCAGCCCCACCACCGGTTGCGGGCTTACAGAATCCAGCCTTGAAAGCGGCTCCTCGGGAAATAGTCAAAGCCTGCCGCATCCTCGGCATCACCCCCGAAGATCTCACCAAAGAGAAAGTGAACAAAGCCTGGAAAGATCAAATAGCTTCCCCCGGCGTCCATCCCGACCTTGGTGGAGACACCGAAGCGGCGATAATTCTAAACGCTGCCAAGGACGAACTTTTGCAGTTCATCGAATCGAGTGCGCCTAAACTGGGCAAAAAATTCGGCGGCGGCTCCGGCGGAGCTAAAGATATGTCTAGTCGTTTCACCGGGAAGAAGAAGCAGTAAGTAAATCTTGATATATTTATCCGGTCAAAGAGGATAAATAATGGTCAAGAGAGTCGTAGCGATAGTCGGGCGTCCGAACGTCGGAAAGTCCACCTTCTTCAATAGATGCGTGGGCAGCCGCTACTCGATCGTGGACGACACTCCCGGAGTAACCAGGGATAGAATCTATCGCGAAGCGGACTGGTCCGGCTATGAGTTCATCATGATCGACACCGGCGGCATCATCACCGAAAGCCAGGAACCTATGGCTGTCCAGGTGGTGGATCAAGTTCAGCTCGCCGTGGATGAAGCAGATGTAATTGTTTTTATGGTCGACGGCAAAGAAGGCCCCACCGGTCAGGATGAAGATGTGGCTAATATGCTGCGCCGCTCTAAGAAGCCGGTGATATTAGCAGTAAATAAGGTCGATTCCAAAAAAGACGAACTGAGCGTTCCAGAATTTTACTCTCTGGGTCTGGGCGACCCCCAGAGCCTCTCTGCTATGCGCGGCTCGGGCGGAGTCGGCGACCTGCTCGATCTCATAATCAGCTACTTTCCCGAATATGACGGGATCGCCAAGAAAAAGAAGAAGAAGAAAAAGTTCGAAGATTTTGCAGCCGAAGACGAAGATGATGAAGCAGATTCAAATGGTAGAGAAGGCCCCCTTTCCATCGCCATAGTCGGCAAGCCCAATGTCGGCAAATCATCAATATTGAATGTGCTCTGCGGAGTAGATCGAACCATTGTGGCACCGGAAGCAGGCACCACCCGCGACGCCATCGACACTCGTATAAATTATCAGGGCGAAGAGCTGATTCTAATAGACACCGCCGGTATAAGACGAAAGTCGAAAGTGCGCTACGGTGTCGAGGCTTTTTCTGTAGCCCGTTCCTTAAGGGCGATCTCGCGAGCGGATGTGGTGGTGCATGTCATAGATGTAGCCGAAGAGATAAGCGAACAAGATCAACGTATTGCCGGAAAAATAGAAGAAGCCGGACGAGCCGTGGTCCTGGTCATGAACAAATGGGACCTCAAAGAGGACAAATCCTCGGGCTCGATGAACAAAATCATCGAAGAGGTCAAATCGGAGCTTCGTCATGTCGGCTACGCCGAAGTACTTTTCACCAGCGCCATCAATAAGGTGCGGGTCAGAAAGATTCTCGATGCGGCCAAAAGCGCCCATGAACAGACAATGCGTCGGGTTTCCACCAGCCTGGTCAACCAGATAGTGAACGAAAGTGTCGCTCTGGTGCCACCACCCTCGGGGAAAAGAGGCAAACGTCTGAAGATCTACTACGCTACCCAGGTCTCGGTGGCACCGCCCACCTTTGTGCTTTTCGTCAACGACGAGCATTTATTGCCCAAGAACTATAAGTCGTATCTAGAGCGAAAACTGAGAGCCTCCTTCGGCTTCGAAGGCACTCCGATTCGAATAACCGCTCGCTCGAAAAGTAAAACAGCGAAGAGTTTTCAGTCCTGAATAAGAGGTCTTGCTACTAAGTGGAATATCTAACCCTTCTCCTGGTGATTCTGGCAAGCTACGTACTCGGCTCGATCCCGACCGGTTACTGGATCGGTAAAATCGCGAAGGGTGTGGATGTGCGAGAAATGGGAAGCGGCTCCACTGGGGCCACCAACGTGCTGCGCTGTGTGGGGAAGAAAGAAGCCTTAATAGTCCTCGTCGTCGATATCGCCAAAGGCTACTTGCCTGTAGCTATCGCCCTCCATCTTCAGGCCACTCAACCTCAGCTCATGCCCGCTAATCTGTTCCCGAACCTGGCCGGAGTACTGGCGGCGGTCAGTTCTATCTTTGGTCACAGCCGCTCGATATTCCTGCAATTCACCGGCGGCAAGAGCGCCGCCACCGGTCTCGGCACTCTTTTCGCCCTGCATCCCCTCGGTGCCCTGGGCACCTTATTAGTATGGCTGGCCGTGCTCTTTTCAAGCAAAATCGTATCTCTGGCTTCAATATCGGCGGCCGTTGCCTGCCCCACAATAATGTTTATATTGAATGCACCACCGGCGATACTGGCTTACGCCGGCATCGCTTTCTTATATGTCACCCTGCGTCACCGCTCCAACATAAAACGCTTATTAGACGGCACCGAAACTAAATATACGGACAAACCGAAAGAATTGAGCGAATCGAGCAATTAGCGAGCAAGAGTGCATACAATGGAAATTCGAATCGAAACTAGAAAGGTAATACCGGAATGAGACCGAACTTCTCAAAAGCAAAAATCGGCGTGATATCGACTGCGATGCTACTGAGTATCCAGATACAGGCGACTCCGGCAAGGGCGCAAACAGCAGAAACCCCGGAAAAACTGCCGGACTTGAGCTTTCTTTCAAAGCCGGTGCAATCGACACCGCTCTCTGAAGAAGAGAAAGTCAATGTCGGTGTCTACAAAAAATGCGGCAAAGCGGTGGTCAACATCGCCACTGTCACCACTCCCGAAGGCTATTACTACAACATCATGCCCCAGGAAGGGATAGGCTCGGGCACGATAATTTCTAAGGACGGCTATCTGGTCACCAACGAGCATGTGGTCGGCGCAAGCGAAATGGTACGGGTCACTCTGTTTGACGGCTCCAGCTATGCAGCCAAACTGGTCGGCAAAGACCCCTCCAACGATCTTGCCGTGCTCAAAATTCAAGCACCGGCGGGCAAACAATTTGACTGTATAGAAATCGGCAACAGCTCCGAACTGGAAGTAGGACGCAAAGTTCTCGCCATAGGCAACCCGTTTGGCTACGACCAGACCATGACCCAGGGCATGATCTCGAGCCTGGGTAGGACTCTTAGAACAAGAAACAACCGGATGATAAAAGGCATAATTCAAACCGACGCCGCCATCAATCCGGGCAACTCCGGAGGACCGCTTTTAGACACGGCGGGCCGAATGGTGGCGATAAACACCGCCATATTCACCCGGGCCGGTCAGAACTCGGGTATAGGCTTTGCCATCCCGGCCAATATCATTCGCTCTATAGTTCCGGAGCTGATTCTGCATCACCGGGTGCTTCGGCCGGATATTGGCATCCTGGCTTTACAAGAGACGCCGGCCGGTGTAAGAGTAATAAGGCTCGCCTCCGGAGGACCGGCAGTCAAAGCCGGACTGCAAGGACCGAAAGCCGGAATTTATCGGATGGGACCGATTGCTATCAGGGGTGTTGACATCTCTTCGGCAGACATTATCTCCCATGTGGACAATGTCCGAATCAACACCCAGGATGAGCTACTGACGTATATAGAGAAGAAAAAACCTAATCAAGTGGTTACACTAACGGTGAACAGGAACGGGACCATTTTAAAAATTCCAGTAAAATTGTCGGTTAATAGCAACGAACAGTAATAAACAACAGTTAATAGGAGCAAGAGTACATTGGCTAGAATTCTAGTAATAGACGATGACCAGGCGATTGCCGAATTGGTCAAGGTTAATCTCGAGCTCCTCAGCCACAAGGTGGAAACCGCCTCGGACGGCATCAAAGGACTGGCCCTTGCCCAGCAGAACCATCCAGACCTCATTGTCCTAGATGTGATGATGCCCGACTTAGATGGTTTCACCGTCTGCCAGCGCCTCAGACAGAATCCCACCACCCATCCGATTCCTATTCTGATGCTCACCGCCCTGGGCATGACCAAGGACAAAGTCACCGGCTTCGACTCCGGCGCCGACGATTATCTGGTCAAGCCTTTTGAAATTCCTGAGCTGCAGGTGCGTGTCCGAGCCCTCTTGCGCAGAGCCGGCTCGGTGCCCCATTCGGCAACCCTGCCAGAGATTCTCACCGCCGGTGAGATCACTTTAATCCCAGAGAATCTTCAAGCCAAGGTCAAAGACCGGGTGGTCAAACTGACACCTACCGAATTCGAAATCCTGCACTGCTTGATGCAGCACCACGGCCAGACGGTCTCTACCGGTAAGCTTCTGGAAGAGGTCTGGGGCTATTCGCCGGATGATGATGTCGACACCATAAGGGTTCACATTCGCCATCTGAGAACCAGATTGGAGACCGCCGATCGCAAATATATCAAGACCGTATACGGCGGCGGATATCAGTTAATCCCCGGTGGATTCAACAAAGGCAGCAAAGCCTGAGCATAAGTTCATCAAATTGACAATCGCTCTCCTTACAACCTTTATATTAAAGAGAACTTGCCAAGCGCCCCTGATGCTGACCGGCGCGGGTTTTCACCCTGGCTGCCGCCGGTTCCTATAAACGTTTTAGGTTAACAGAGTAGCCTCGACCTAGACATCCTTGAAATCTACAATTTATCATGTGTTGCGCCAGCCATTGAAAACTTATTTCAAGGGCGAAAATTCGGGGCTTCGCGTCCGATGACAGGAGATTCAAATTGCTATTCAATAGTTTGCAATACCTGGTATTTCTTCCGGTGGTATTTTTCCTCTACTGGATAACCCCCCACAAGCTGCGAGTGCCGCTGCTTCTGGTAGCCAGCTATGTTTTCTACATGTCGTGGAAGCCGATCTACGGTCTTCTCATCTTCGGGCTCACCCTGGGCAACTTCCTTCTGGTGCCTTATATGGCCAGGTCCGTGGAGCGCAAAAAGCTCTGGCTTGGCATTGTTATCGCAGCCAACCTGATCACCCTGGGCATCTTCAAATACGCCACCTTCGCGCTCAGCACGGTCCATGACGGTCTCGGCATGGTGGGCATCGACTGGAAAGAGCCCCACCTCAGCATCATCCTGCCCCTGGGTATCTCTTTCTTCGTCTTCGAGTTCATTCACTACGCCATGGAAGTCTACCGGGGTAAACCCCAGGTGGACAGCTTCCCAAAATTCGCCCTTTTCGCTTCTTTCTTTCCGACTCAGATCGCAGGGCCTATCAAGCGTTATCAAGATTTCATCCCCCAGCTCGATATCAAAGCCAAGTTCAAATGGGAATACCTGGACGAAGGTATGCAGCTTATTCTCATGGGTCTGGCCAAGAAAGTTTTGCTGGCGGACAACCTGGCTCTGGTCGTACAAGCAGGCTACAGCCACCCGGAGAGCTTCTCTTCGGTAGATCTCTGGCTCTGCACCTACGCTTTTGCCTTCCAGATCTTCTTCGACTTTGCCGGCTATACCGATATAGCCCGGGGTTCGGCAATGCTCTTCGGCTATAAAGTACCAATCAACTTCAACCTTCCTTATATAGCCTCCAACGTGGCCGATTTCTGGCACCGCTGGCACATCAGCCTCTCCACCTGGCTCAGAGACTATCTATATATTCCTCTGGGCGGCTCGAGATGCGGCAAATGGCTCAACTACCGGAACCTCTTCATCACCATGGCTCTCGGTGGTCTCTGGCACGGCGCCGGCATGCACTTCTTGCTCTGGGGCGTCTACCAGGGCGTCATTCTCATAGCCCATAAAGAATACCGAAACGTCATCGAGTCGGTAGGTGCCCTGAAGCAGTTCGCTGAAACAAAAGCCTATCACTGGTTTTCTGTGGTAGCCACCTTCCATCTCGTCTGTATCGGCTGGGTCTTCTTCCGGGCCGAAACCGGCGCATCCGCCTTTACGATACTGGGCAAGATGGCTCAGGTCCCGGTGGAGCTCCTCAACTTCAGTGCCAGTCAGCTTGAGATACTGAAGATAAGAGATCCGATCATCTTCCCGTCTCTTCTGATTATTCTGCCGGCTTTGATGATCTCTCACGTGGTGGTCAACTGGCTGAACGACAAGCAGTTCTATCAAAGACCGCCGTGGCCGATTCAGGTCGGTGTCATGGTAGTGCTCATGTGTGTTCTGAGTATCTTCAGCCCTGACAGCTCGCCAAGATTCATATACTTCCAGTTCTAGGACTGTGGGATCCTTTCTGACCGATGACCGAAAATATGTCGAGAAGCAAAACTCAAGTCATCGTGGCAAGCAAAGCGGTAGCCGCTCTCGTTGCCTTCGCGCTTCTTTGCTGCATCTTCTCGGTCATGCAGATAGGATCCCTCGCTCCGGAAACCTTCCAATATCCGACCTGGACCTCCTGGAAGGTTGAGAGCTTCAGACAGTTACCGGATAGAGCAGATCTTGTCTTTCTAGGATCATCCCTGGTGCACACCCCCATGGGCGAAGCCGATGCCGATCTGACCAGAACCAGTCTCGATGCCACCATACATCACAAAAGTCTCGTTTTTGAAAAACGCTTTCAAGAGCTTACCGGCGCAGGCATTCGTACCTTCAGCTTTGCGCTACCGGGAGAGATGCCCTCGGACGCATACTTAATCACCAAGTTTCTCCTCAAAGGAGAACGTCGACCTGACGTCATCGTATATGGTGTCGGTCCCCGGGACTTCCTCGAAAACACCCTGCCCGATCCCTCGTCCACCGACCCTTTTCGTTATCTGTCCCGCTTCGGCGATTACAGCGAGCACTTGAGCCTGATCAAACCAGGCTTCATTAGCCGCTTCGACTATGAACTCGGTCGGCTGTTCTATCCTTACGGAAAAAAAGAAGACCTCCAGATAGCCGCTCTTCGCTGGACTGAAAACTTGATTTCATCGGTCATGCCGTCGGATATAGAAACTTTCAATGTGCATCAACGAAAGCAGGTCTTGCCCGAATATCATCCCTACGAAGTCAGACGGGACGAAGCTTTCTATCATCCTGACCAGTCCGCAAAGACCGCCTTCAAAGACAATCTTGCCGAATACCGTTATCGCTATAAGAATTTGAAGTGGGATACGTTCAAGAGCCAGTCGCGCTTTTTCGAAGACATGCTCAAAGTGGCTTCCGGGCGCGGCATCCATGTGGTGGTCGTGGCTATGCCGATCACCGACCTGAATCGAGATCTGCTGAAACCGGAAGCGAAGCAAGCCTATTTAGAGAACCTCGCCACAGTTACCCGAAAGCAAGGCGCCAGTTTCATAGACCTGGATGCCTCACCAGATTTCGAACTGGCCGATTTTGCCGACAGCGTTCATCTGCGCTCTAAAGGCGGCAAAAAGTTCTTTGACCTTATTGCCGAAAAACTTTCCAGCGACAGAGCCGTCCTTGCCGCTCTCGATACAAAACCGAAAGATACTCAAAGAGCCCTGGCCGAACGGGAGGACTCAAGACTATGAGCAGCTTGAACACCGCCGTCAGACCAGAGTCGGAGATAAAACTCGAACTCGATCATAGTTCGGCAAAAACTGCCAGAAAGCCGATGCTTAGCTCCGCCCTTGTGGCCTTGATTCTCTTCGGACTCTTGAACGTCTATCTGACTGTTCAAAATCCGATTCACTTCGACCGCTATCAGTTTCCCTACAAAGGCTGGGCCTGGTGGATCATGCAGGATTTAAAGGGCGATAAAAGCCCCCACAACCTGGCTGTTCTGGGCTCTTCTCTTACCGTGAGCTCCCTCAACAGCGCTGACGCGACCTTTTATAACAAAAGCGTCGACCTGGTCTATTACCACAAGACCCGCTATTTAGATGAAAAACTCAAAGAAGCGCTGGGAGCGAAATCCGACAAGAAGATCGCTTTCGACACTTTCAATCTCTCCATTCCCGGACAGATGCCCTCGGATGCACTCATGGCCCTGATGGCGATGATCAAAACCGGGCACAAACCGGATGTCATCATATATGGTGTCGCTCCCCGGGATTTCATCGACAGCGTACTGGCCGGTCCCCAGGACACTGAGCCTTTTACATATTTGAGTCGGGTGGTTGATATAAGCCCCTTCGAGAATGAAATCTTCACCGAACCGTTCGGCAAGATCAATCTCGCCCTGCAAAAAAATCTCTATTTCTATAAATTCGCTACAGATTTCCAGATGAAAGCCGGTAAACTCTACCAGAGCTTAATAGATCAGATAGCGCCGGAGCCGAATAAGAGCAAACCTTTCACCTACTGGGACAGGGTAAAACTCTTCCCCGACTATAAGAAGGGCGAGTTTCATCCTCAGGCCAACATGTGCGCTCCGAGCGACCTGAGCAAACCTATGGAATACAAAGACAACTCCATAGAATATGTTCATCGCTACAAGAAAATGAATCAGGTAGCCTTCGAAACCCAGATGAACTTCCTCGGGCGATTGGCTGATTTCACCGAGAAAAACGGTATCACCCTGGTTCTGGTCAATATGCCTCTAACCACCGACAATTTGAAACTGCTTAAAAAAGAGTATTACGACATGTACTGGAGCAGGCTCGAGCCTTTTAGCGAAAGAAAAAACACTGTGCTTTTCGACATGAACGATCACACGATCTTTAAAAAGTCGGAAGACTTCCACGACGGAGTTCATATGAATGCCCGGGGAGGGCTGAAGTTTGTCGATCATCTGGTCGAGAGAATGACGCAATCTCCCATGGTCAAAGAAGCCCTCATTCAATCCGGAACCAAATTTGAACTAAATGAGAGACAACAATGAGCGATAAGACGAACGAGAAACAGAACCATAAACCGACAAATCTAATCACCAGTCGAACATTGGCCGCGTTGCTGTTGTTCTTTGCGGTCAACGTTGCAATCATCAGCCTGGTCCCGAAAGAGACCAAAGAATTGACCGCCAAGATTCTGACTGACAATCCAAACGAGAAGCGCAAGCAAGGCCGCTGGATCTGGTGGGTGTCGAGAAACTACCTCAAGGATCATCCCGATGCCGATATTGCCTTAATGGGCAGCTCGATGATGTCATCGGCGGTGTATTCGGCTGAAGCGAATTATCTGGAAAAAGACGTGGACTGCGTCACCGACAAAGAGAGCAATATGCTCTCGGATATGCTCCAGAAGCGCCTCGGTACAAGACCCAAGTCCTATGTGTTCGCCATGGGTGGTGCTATGGCTTCGGACCATTACATGGTTGCAAGCACTCTCTTCAATAAAAAACACAAGCCCAAGATGGTGGTGGTCGGTGTCAATCCCCGTGACTTCATCGACAATACCATGCCCTCGGTAAGCTCGACCGAGCCGTTTTTCTTCCTGAAGCCTTATGCAAAGTTGGATAGCCTGGCAGACTGTGCCTTCGGCGATCCGATAGAGCGCCTGGAATGGGTTATCAACGACTATCTGCCGATCATGAGCCTGGGCAGGTCATTCAAAGAGACGATTCCAAAGCTTTCGAAACAAGCATCGAACGCCGTCTCAATCGCCCTTACAGGCAAAGGCAATCTTGAAACACTCGAGCCGGAAGGCGAAGCTAAGACAGAAGAGGTTGCCAGTGCCAAGAAACCAAAGACAACCGAAGATGTTTTGAACGCCATCTACGGCAAACAGTCCGAAGTGAAGCCCGGTGTCTGGGTGATACCGCCACGGCCTTTCTACCACTTCGTCAACAACATGTACGAGTACAAAAGACGGTACAAGAACCCAAACCCTTCTATCTATGGTCCCCAGAAACAATTTTTCCAGGCCTTTTTAAAAAGGCTCAAAGACGAAAAAATAGAAGTAATGGTAGTAGGCATGCCCAGCCTCTGGCCTAACCGTGGTCTTCTTCCGGACAAATTCTGGAAGGACTTCAATCAATTCCTGGCTTCCTCGTGTCAGGAGTACGGTGCAACCTGGATCGATCTATCGGACGACAAACGTTTCAACAACCGGGACTATCTCGATACCGTCCACATGAACAAAAAAGGCGGCGACAAGCTTCTTGAGATTATCGCCGACGAGATCCGTGAGAGAAAGAACCTGGCAGCCAGCCTCACCGACTCTGAAACGGACACCGCCCTGGCAGGTCGAGAGAAACCAGAGAACTGGCAGTGATAGAGGATGATGACCTCGGTTAGAGAAGAGAAGAGCGAAAGCGTAAAAAACGACTTCGGTCTAGTTTCGAAGCTGGCGATTCTAGTAGCGCTTATTCCAATAGCGAACATGTTCTGGATCGTCAGTACGGTCGGATGCGATGTTGTCTCGAACGACTATCTTACCTACGCCCATTTGATAGATAGAATTCTAAGCGGACAATACGACCTCAGTCATCTGGTCAGCGATACATTTTACCGGGGGCATGCCACCACTCTCGCGTTTTTGACCCATCTAGCAAGCGCCAAGTTCTTCTGCGGCAGCGTCATGCCGGAGCTCTACCTCGCTTTTGTTCTTTCTGTATTCAGACTGGTTCTTATCTACGACGCGATCAGAACCGGTATCCAGGCAGAGCGAACCTGGTGGCTTCTACCGATACTAGCTTTCTTTATTTTCTCAAATTCTCAAGTAGCGCTCTATACCTATCCTGGAGCCGCTCTGCCTATTGGAATCAGCCTTTTCGGACAAGCCCTTGCCATCTGGGCGCTGGCTCGCTTTAAAACAAGTTGGACCGCCGTACTGGTCGCCACCGCCGGTGGTTTGATCTCCAGTTATTCGTGGGGAATCGGTCCTATCACCTGGCTCACAATCCTGGCTTACTATCTCTACTTCAGACAGTTCGACTTTAGACGATTTCTGGCTCTGCTTTCAGGAGCCGGGCTGAGCGCCATTCCCTATGTCATGTCATTCTTTGCCAGCGCCGGCAGTACCGGCGCCACAGACGCACAGAAAACAATCATATCCTTTTTCAACCTGAAAACGATCGTCAACTTGCTGGGCTGGCCCCTGGCAAAAGATATCGCCACAGCCACGGACAACCTGCCCGAAGCAAGATTTGCAGGATCAATCGGACTGGTGATTGCAGCCGGCTTTCTAATTTTGCTTGCTGTCAACAGAAACCGAATCGATTTGAAGAAAGCGGCTGTTCCTCTCGTGCTGATTATTTCCAGCTTGCTTGCAGTCTGGGAGATAAGCATGGTGCGCTCACTGCTGGCGCCATGGTATACGCCACTTCCCATAACCTTCTGGGTCGGCTTACTGGGACTGGCAGCCTTGTTGCTGTCAGAGCTAAATCCAAAAACGGTTGCTGATTTCGATCTTCGTTCTCGAATCAGTACAAAATGGTCGATGCTCACAGTAGTAGTAATCATAGCTTGCTTCGCCCGTTCAAACCAGACTTATTCAGATAAGACCTACATGCTCAATGCACGGGCCCCGGCCTCTTATTCTGCTCTCTACAATGCAGAAAGAGCACCGACCTATGCAGACCAGTATATCTTTCTCTGGACACCGGGCAGTCCCTCGCTGCTGCAAAAGCTGGCCGAGGTAATGAAAAGGCATAATATAAGCGCCTTTGCTCCGGTCAGAAAGATATGGCTCCAGGGTGACTATATGATGAACTCGGTTTCTACCGATACTGTCAGTGGTGCCGAAGCTCCTTACTTCACTGACAACCTTACCACCCTGGCAAGATGCGACTGGGCAGATTACAAAAAGCTCGATCTGGTATTGCCACCGGGCAGCTCTCTTAGCTGGAAAGTTACTCTCCCCGAGAATCTTCAAGAGGCAAGACTCTCAAGCAAACTGCAAATTCAAGGTACTGCAGCAAAAGCTTCCGGCATCTATCTAATTACGGAAGATTCAAAAGAGCGCAAGTATATAGCGGCCAGAGACAACACCAACCTGAATATTGAGCTCAATTCTTACGCCGGAAAAAAACTGCAAATCAGTTTTGCAAACCGGACCAGGCAAAAGGATTCACCGACGCTTATCTACCGCATGCCGCGCCTTGTTTTGATTTTAAAAGGCGACCCGGCGGTCTCGCAGCAGGCTGCCATGGACTGGAGACCGGACAATACGGAATACGGCAATGATATTGAGAAGATGAAGCCGAATCAGTCTTCTATCGACCTTTCAGACGCCCTTAAATGGAAAGCTATCGGCGGAGTAGTAGAAAGCCTTCCCGATCAAAAATTGATTTTTAAAGCCGCCGCCAATGAAACGACCTTCGAATATCAAAAGGATTTGAACATCGAGGCAGGAAGCGTAGATTATATGGTACTGCATGTGGCGGCACCGGATTCTATGAAATTGAAAGTGCTTAAATTCAGCCTGGCTACCGACGACAAAGAAAGACCGTTCGCAAGCTTATTCCTGCCGTTATTAGGTGGAGAAAACGCTCACTATTACAAGTATCCGGTAAGATTGCTCAATCTCAGCTCAAAAACAAAAATCGAGAAATTGAGCTTCAAGACCGTAGACCCGGAAGCGCGGGTCGAAATAGATTCGCTTGGTTTTCGAAAAGATTAGTGCTTCTTCTTACGTGATTTTTTGGCCGGTTTAGCCTGCTCTTTTTCTTGAGTCGGCTCGGGCGTCTTCGCTTCGGGCTCGGGAGCCGGTGCTTTTGACTGCTTCTTGGGCGGCCGGGTCAACTCTTCGGCAAACTTAGGCGCCTGGTATTTCTCGTCTTTATTGCTGAGAGAGAAGACTCCTTTAATCGGCAGCAAACGTCCCTCAAAACCAGAAATTACAGAACGATCTAAATAAGAGACTTTATCGTTCACATAGATATCGTCGACAGGAAGACGGTTTACGATAAAGTCCTGGGGACCGGCATAGGAATTGGGTTTTATAGAAAGACCGGATCTCAATACTTTGAGCTTTGCTTTACTGACAAGTTTAGCGCTGTTGCCGGCATAAGGCGTGAGATTCATATTGCCGCTGACTATAACAGGACCATTGAGGCTAGACACCACATTAGATACCGATTCCATAAGATCGTTACGACGATCCATAGAATCCGCGTCGGCAACTTCTGGTGCCTTGAACGCAACGATGTTGACCCATCCGTATTCGAAGAAAGCGCTGGTCACAGCGACCGGCAGCTTCTCTTTACCTAGATAGAGAACCTTACTGTTTTTCAGAGGCACTTTAGAATACACACAAACTCCATGACCATTGTTGTTCGGATAGAGCGCTCTGATGTGATAAGACTGAAGCTTTTCGTTCAGACGGGCCATGTCGTCGAGGGTTACTCCGGTAATCGTCAGTAATTCAGGATTAGTCTCGAGCGAAACCCGCACTACTTCGTCCATGGTCGTGCTCTTATCGAGAACGGCTTCCAGCAAACTGAAAGACAGATAAGACTCTTTAGCCGGTGCAGCCTTGTTCATATCGACCACAGGCGAGACCAGAAGAAGAGAGACGAGGGCCAGAACTCCACAGATAAGAGCCATGATTCTCCAGGGTTTGCTGAGAACCGATGGAATCGTGCAAATAAGCAGAAGGATGACGCACTGGGTGCGAAAAGAGGCACAGAGCTCAGCTACCCAGCCGACAGAGCCGCTGGATATGAAAGCGGACGACAGTCCGACAATGGTGACGAGCACTGTTGCCAGAGCGAATGGGGCAACAGCCATGGAGAGGTCGAAAGCGATTTGCGGACCACGCTCACGCTTGGCCCGGGCTTTTTTCTGTGAGGCGGACTCTTCGGCGCTATCCACTACCGGTTCGGTGGTAAGAGAATCTACCTGTTCCTGCTCCATCTAATATCGACCTCCATTCCTCCATGATATGCCCTGAATTTCATATAACTAAAAAGAGCTGATAATCATAAACTAAATCGTTAATCGAGATCCATGTCGAGCAGAGCCTTCGAAAGATAGAGGAGGTCATCTCGGTAATAACGCTCGCTCATAAACCTGTTGCCGCCGGGAGGCCACCAGGGCTCGGTCCCGAAAACGTTCTCATCGAAACCACTCAAATACTCTTTACATTGCTTTCGGATGGCATCGGCGCCCTGATTCTCCTTTTTATCGGCAGCGATCATATACAAGCAGGGCAAGAGGTCCTCCCCGTGGTCTTCTATCGCTTTCGTCAACACAGAACGGCATCCGGAGGTATCTCCGGTTTCCAGCTTCCATCGTGCCAGTTCGATCATCAGCTTCAAGCTGCGAGGATACAACTTGTGAGCCTTTTCCAAAGACTTGATCGCTTCAGCTTTTTTGCCGAGATAAAAAAGTGCCTCTCCGCGAGCCTGCCAAACACCACAGGCGGCACTACCATGATCAAACAACGCTCTTTGCACCAGCGATATGGGCAGCCTTCCTGCGAGCATTTTCTCTGCACGATCAAACTCTTGTTCTGCTCTTTCCCGCCTCGCCTTCTCACCTTTTACCTCCGGTAATACTTCTTCGGTTCGCAGAAGAGACTGACTCAAATAGTAGTGTTTCTGCATTTCAAGAAAGCTCGATGTGGCAAAGCCCAGATCAAGAAGAACATAAAAGAGGAAAGCGGCTCCAAGGGTCTTTACCAGCTCTTCGCCTTTGACGATTTTGCTGTCGAGCCGTTTTTGCAAGCGCTGATTAACATCCAATTCTGGCTTCAATTTTTTGAGCAATTCAACCAGAACCTTTTGATCTGCCTGACTGGCAGCACCAAGGGGAAAACGAGCCAAAATCTGAGATTGATAGGCGCCGACCCGCTCTGTTTCAGCCTCAGACAACCGCCCTTGAATAGAGACCGATTTAAAAAGCAGGCTGCCCCACAGGGTTAGTTCAAGGCTATCTATCAAGTCCAGACGTACTCGCTTGAGCCCGTAGACAACGGCGGCAGTGGTATCGTTTTCAGTATCACCAGAATAAACTTCCATCCAGCGTCGATAAAAAACCGGCGGCGCCCCTTTGAAGACCGGGGCGAATAAACGGACGCCACCGGGACTCTCTAGAAAAAGCAGAATAAAATGAGCGATTCCCAAAAACAGCAAAATTATCGGAAGTCCGATGACCGATATCGGAAGGCCGAACCAGGAAGGATCTGAGAAACAGTAGATGAAAAGGACAGCGAACAAACCATAAGAGACCTTAACCAGCCCATAGCATCTATGGGAAATACTGGTTTTCAGGACTGTTACGCCACTACTATCGGTCATCCGGAGATCAGGAGCCTCAGGTATTTCGGATTTGAAACAGGGAATATTCTCTATGGAGCATATTATATCTATTACATTAGATTAAACCGTCAGCACCGCAACACTATTCTCCAACCCTGGAAATCCTCAAGTCATGGCACTGATCAAGAAAGAAATCGGAGAACTCTTAGTCGATAACGGACTTATCACTCCGGATGAACTCAAACTGGTTCAACAGGAACGCCTGAAAACCGGAGAGCCTATTAGCCTGATTCTCTCTCGACTGGGACTTGCCAATGAAAAGCACTTAAAAAGCGCTCTGGAGATACAGTTCGGGGTCAACTATGTCTCTCTGACGAAAGTCTCTCCGGCCTCAGAATGCCTGCAGTTGCTGCCTGAAAAAGTGATGCGTCAGCATCAGGTCGTTCCTATCGAACAGGACGACAATAAATTGACCCTGGCCATGGTCAATCCGAACAATCTTCTGGCCCTGGACGATATCAAATATCGCCTCCGAGGCGTACAGATCCAGCCGACTGTCTGTACCGAAGACGATTTCCAGCATTTCATGGAGACTATTTACACAGACAGACAGGATGAGCTCACCGATGAATTCGAAGAGAAACAGGTCGAGACCTTCATCGAATCGGAGGTCGATCTCAGTGAGATTGCTGTTTCTCAACAGATAGACGAAGACATTAACGACCTCGATCTGGCCAAACAGGCCCAGGATGCCCCTATAGTCCAGCTTGCCAATCAGATTCTGGCAAAGTCCATCAAAAGGCAATGTTCGGATATTCATATAGAGCCCCAGGACAAACAGATAATCGTTCGCTATAGAGTTGACGGCGTGCTCTTCAAGGACCGCACTCTACCCAAAGCAGTGCTTGCCGCCCTGGTTTCCCGCTACAAAATCATGGCCGACCTGGACATCGCCGAAAGGCGCCTGCCCCAGGATGGCAGGATAAGAGTGCGCTTCTCCGGTCGCGACATTGACTTTCGAGTCTCTACCATACCTACTAAACACGGCGAAAAGGTGGTAATGAGACAACTGGATAAATCAACCACCAAGCTCGGTCTGGAGAATCTTATCAGCGATCCCGAAGCGCTCGACCTGATTCGAGATATGATCTCCAAGCCCTACGGCATAGTCTTTGTCACCGGACCGACCGGTTCTGGAAAAACCACATCACTCTATTCGGCCCTGGCAGAGAGAAACACCGCCGAAGTAAATATATGTACAGCCGAAGATCCTATTGAATACGAGATGAACGGCATCACCCAGGTTCAGGTCCTGCGAGAAAAAGGGCTCGACTTCGCTCGTATACTGAGACACTTTCTACGTCAGGATCCCGATATCATCCTGGTAGGAGAGACCCGGGACAGAGAAACAGCCAAGATTGCCGTAGAAGCTGCCCTCACCGGTCACCTGGTCTTCACCACTCTGCACACCAATGACGCACCAGGTGCGGTGACACGACTGGCCGAGATGGATGTCGACCCTTATCTAATCGCCTCCGCCACCATAGGCGTAATCGCTCAGCGGCTGCTGCGCAGCATTTGCGAAGACTGCAAAGAAGAATACATACCAGAACCTTCGGCGCTTCGGTATCTCGGTCTGATCGAAAATGTCGAGGATAAACTGGCGGACTCGGTGATTCAGTACTATCGCCTGAGAACCAACAAAGACGGCATGCCTATTTTTATGAGAGGAAAGGGCTGCGAAGTCTGCAACAATACCGGCTACAAAAATCGAATCGGTGTCTTTGAAATCATGCGCATCAATGACGACATTCGCGAACTGATAGGCAAAGGCGCTCCGACGGCAAGAATCAGACTGGTAGCCAAGCAATCGGGCATGATCCCTCTCAAAGACTACAGCATAAGACTGGTAGGCCAGGGAATGACCACAGCCGAAGAGGTAGTGCGAGTCACTCTTACTGATACTACTGGCGATGACAAGCTCTGTAGCAAGTGTCGCAATCCTATATCAGACGACTTCGTCAAATGTCCCTTTTGCCAGCACGATCTAAAAATTTCGTGTAAACGCTGCGGAACACTCCAGAACGAAACCTGGACCAGTTGTCCAAAATGTGGTCACAACCACAGCCAGGACGCCAAAGAACAGGTCTGCGGCTGCTGCGGTGCCGAGATTGTAGGAGACTGGACCGAATGTCCTTATTGCCTGACCGCCAAACTCGGTGATTGTGGTGAACAGAGCCCGAAAACAAATGGTGTCGTAGATACAGCAACTGAGGACAAGTCCCCGGAAGCCAATGAAAGTAAGTCGAAAAAACGAAAAAGGAGAAAGTAGATGGAGTTAGAGTTGCAGGAGATCATGCAGCTTGTGCTCGACAGAGCCGCTTCCGATCTTCATCTCAAACCGGGTCAGCCACCTATCATAAGAGTGGCCGGTCGACTGGAACGCACCAATCTGCCTGTGCTCTCCGACGAAGACGTGGAAGCGCTAATTCTCTCTATCATCAACGAGCAACAAGAAGAGATTCTTGTAAACGACTTCGAAATCGACTTCAGCTTCGGTGTAGAAGGACTTGGTCGCTTCAGGGCCAATGTCTATAAAGACAGAGGAGCCTTCTCGGCTGCCTTCAGGGTAGTGAGCTCCCACGCCCCGACCACCGCCGAGCTCGGTCTGCCGATGATCTGCGATGAACTGACCGAAAGACCCAGGGGTTTGATTCTGATCACGGGCCCGACCGGCTCTGGCAAATCGACTACCCTGGCATCGATGATCGATAGAATCAACAGCACCCGCGCCGTACATATCCTGACCATCGAAGACCCGATTGAATTCGTTCACGAGAGCAAACAGGCCGTGGTCAGCCAGCGAGAACTGGGCAGTGATACCAAAAGCTTCGCCAACGCACTGCGCTCCGCCCTCAGAGAAGACCCCGACGTAATTCTGGTGGGAGAGATGAGAGATCTCGACACCATCCACCTGGCTCTCACCGCCGCCGAAACCGGACATCTGGTGCTGAGCACCGTCCATACCAGCTCAGCCCCCCAGAGCATCGACAGAATTATCGATGCCTTTCCTCCGGATCAACAACAACAAATTCGCATAATGCTCTCGGGCAGCCTGGTGGCAGTAGTCGCCCAGACTTTATTGCCGCGTATCGAAGAGCAAGCCGGAGGCAGTCCGGTCACCAAAGGGCGAATCATCGCCGCCGAAGTGCTCTTGAACACACCGGCGGTGGCTAACTTAATTAGAGAAGCAAAAACAGAACAGCTCTATACTACTATGCAGATGGGCACCCGCACAGGGATGCAGACCCTCGAACAGTCCCTGGCCAATCTTGTCAAAGCCCGGGTAATCTCCCTCGAAGAAGCGCTCTCCAAAAGCTCTCGTCCCGATGATCTCCATCAGCTTCTCGGCACGAAAAGCGCGCGGTCCGGTCAGAACCAGGATGATTCGGATCAAGAGAAGAAAAACGTTGAGAGACGAAGCATGTTCGGAAGATTCTAATAAATGGAATTCATTTATAAAGTACGGGACGGTCAGGGTAGAGTCACAGAATCAGTGGCCCAGGCCGAATCTGCCACGGTGCTCAGAACAAGATTGACCGCCCGGGGTATGGACGTACTTGAAATTCGCTCCAAAACCGGACTCGCTTTCGGCAGTCTCGATGAATTCTGGGAATCTGTTCTCGAGTCGACCTCCACGGTCAATCTCAAAGACATGGTGATTTTCTCCCGACAATTTGCCGCGATGATAAGCTCCGGCGTGGCCATGCTTCGAACCCTCTATATCATTGTCGAGCAATGCCCCAACCGAAAGTTGAGAAGATCTCTCGACGAGGTGCGAGTCTCGGTCGAATCCGGACTGAGTCTTTCTGACGCCCTGGAGAAGAAACCGGATGTTTTCGACGGACTCTATGTATCCATGGTCAGAGCCGGAGAGGCAGGTGGTATCCTCGCCGAGGTCTTACAACGCCTTGCCGATTATCTGGAGTATAAAGAGAAGCTCAATCAAAAGGTCAAATCAGCCCTGGTCTATCCCACCGTCGTCCTTCTGGTTGCAGTTGCCGTATTCTGGGCGATGCTCACCTTCGTGCTTCCTGTTTTCGAGGGACTCTTCCGAAATATCGGAGGAGAGTTACCGGCCTACACCCAGTTTCTGATCAATCTGTCGGTCTATGTGCGCTCAATCTGGATGGCACTGTTTGTAGTGGCATGTCTTGCAGGAGTCATATTTTTGCGACGCTATAACCGGACAGAAATAGGTCGCCTCCACATCGATACGGTAAAGTTGAGCATTCCGATGCTCGGTGATCTGATTAAAAAGGTCGCCATAGCGCGATTCAGCCGTACTTTCGGAACCCTTATCCGAGCCGGTGTACCGATGCTGAACGCTCTTGAAGTGGTCAAAGACACCGCCGGCAACGCCGTGGTGGCGGCGGCGGTGGACAAAATCTATCTAGAGGTCCGCCAGGGCGGCTCCATATCTCAGCCCATGTCGAAAAATTCTATTTTCCCGCCGATGGTCACCCAGATGGTGGCTGTGGGTGAAGAGACCGGTAAGCTGGACGATATGCTCTCGAAAGTGGCGGACTTCTATGATATGGAAGTGGAGAACGCCGTAGACCAGCTCACTTCAGCCCTGGAGCCGATTATGGTAGTCACCATCGGCGGCGTAGTGGGCTCGGTGGTGGTGGGGATGTACCTGCCTATTTTCACCGTTATCAATCAGCTCCAGTAGGATCTCCTGACATTTAATCAAAAGCCCCGGGTTTTAACGGTTTACCGCATTGACATCTCTCGAAGCCGAGATTAAACTCGTATAATCACTCGCACTTACTAGAAAAATCTAGTTTTTTTCGTCATCGGGAGGGCAGGACTGATGGGCGGCTCAAATTCGCGCGGCGACGCTGCGGTTTCACACGGTAAAGATCAACCTACTCAAGTATCGGATTCCTCTAATAATGAATCCGGACTGGGCAAGTGGGCTAAAGACTTCTGGGGCAAAGCCCAGAATGTAGGCGGTCAGGCTCTGGACAAAGCCAAAGAGGTCGGCGGCGATGTCGTCGATTCGGTCAAAAAGATAGACACCGAAAAACTGGTCGAAAACGGCAAACAGGTCGGTGACAAAGTGGTCAAAGGGGTCCAGGGCAGAACCGGCAACGCCGAAGCAGACCGTGCCATCAGAGAAGCAGGCAACTGGATTCCCGGTGCAGGAACGCTTCAGGAAGGCGCAAGACTGCTGGACAAATCCGGAGTTCTCACCGATGGAGAGAACCGGATCAATCAACAAGACATTCAGAATGCTGCTCGCAGAGCCGGACCGGAATTGTTCGGGGTGCCCAAAGGGGTTCAAGATCTCCAGAAAATCGACCAGGTGCTCAGACGTGCCGACCCGGAAGGCGGCGGTCTATCCGAGCGCACTCAGAAAGCCTTGAAAGGTGTCACCGAGCAAGGCAAGAGCGAAGAGGTCGTCACCCAGGGTAAAGCAGACGCCTCCACAGGTTTGCCTGAAATGAGCGTGGTCAAAGAAAAAGCAGGCAACGCAGCTAGTGCTGTGGGCGGCTGGTTCAAACGAACCTTCACCAAAGACAGCGGTGACAAAGAAGCAAAAAAATAGATAACAAGTCTATGTTCTAATCATAAATATGGCGGAGCGCCGCTCTAGCCGCAAGCGATTCGACCACGTCGGTAGAATCGCTGACCAGGTCGATATTGCCATAGAGTCTGCCGTGACAGAGTCTTGTCACCGCCGGGTCTTCAATTTTGTCTTTAATCGCCTTCGAGAACTCACCAAGGCTTATCACTTTGTACGGCCGGCCATGAAAAGATCTTGACGCTTCCGGCAAGGCTTCGGTGATACCAAGACGATTGTGCATCTCGGCGACGATACCGTAGGCTTTCACCAGACAGCGTTCTCTGTCCTGCCAGCTCTGACTGGCAAGAGCCGACTCGAGATGAGGCTTGAGCAGCATCGCTCCCTTTAATTGATTAAAAGCGGTGCCGAACCATTTGGCATAAGGGTAGTATTCTCTCTCCATCAAAAATACAAGACGCATCAGATCTTTGACGATGGAGGCCGCTATCAAAGAAGAGCCGATTTCATCACCGACATGACCAGCTCTGCCCATCAGATGCTCGGTCTGCTCTATGCGGCACCAGGTCGATGCGAGCAGATAAAGCCAGATATCCCTGGGATAGTAAGCGATCTCGGCAAGTCGCTCACCAAGCCCCAGATCATCTCTAAACAGCCGACCGGCTTTCAGGCTTCTCAAATGCTGCTGCGGCAGGCTCAACCACTGGCTTTCGGTAAAAGGCTCTTTCAGAGAGAATCCCAGATACTTCTTTAAGAAGCCATCAAAACTGAAGATCTCTACCCTGTGGTTGATCAATCCTTTGTTTTCATAGTCGAGCATCTGAACCACAGCATTGCCCGAGTCACCCCCGGGAGCAGTAAAACTGGTCGGATAGCCTTTATAACTGCGGGGCAGCTTGTGCGATAAAACGGTCTTGAGCGTTCCTCCAAGCTGTTCGACTTCGCCGGGCTCCAAGAAAAGCATCACCCGGGGACCCCAGTGATGATCAGAACTGATCTCGTTGTCGAAACCGAGCACCTCTGAACCGGGACCTATCAAACCGGCAGAATAACGAAGCTGGCCGCCGACCTCATCTAAAACAGGCTCCACCGCATCTTTGAAGAAAGACTCCGAGAGCTTCATTCCTTTTATAAACATAGTCCTCTTCTCTCTCCAATTAATATAAATAAGCGGCATCAAAAGCGGTGAATGCCATTCTACCGACTTCAGCCAGATTGCAGGTGATGCATTAAGAGGGTTAATTTGTAAAGTGCAAAGTTAATGGAATATCCTGTCGCAATGAGGCTTTCCGGTTTGCATTCGAGCAATCTTGGGAGTAAACTTGATGCAGCAAAAACTCAATTCATGCCTCTGTTCAAGAGATTTTAAAGGGAGACTCGGATGCGCGTTCTCGTAATCGGTGGAACCGGCTTTATCGGTTCATATGTAGTCAGTAAACTGAACCAGACAGTAGATGAAGTCTACGTTCTGCACCGGGGCAGAACCGACAGAGAATTTCCTGCCGGAGTCAAATCAGTTATCTGCGACCGCTCCAAGCAGAAAGAACTCAGCCGCACCATGACCGAAGTGGCGCCTGATGTGGTCATCGACATGATTCCCCGTACCGCCCAGGAGACCTGGAGTGTTCTGCAGAGTGTTCCGCAGAATCTGAAGCGACTGGTTATCATCAGCAGTATCGATGTATACAGAGCTTACAATCGCCTGCGCAAAATCGAGCTCGGAGAACCGGATGCCACGCCCATCAAAGAAGATGGTCCTTTGCGCGAAATTCTCTTCCCTTACCGGGGCAATGCCGTAGACGCGCTCCATACCTCGTACATGTACGAGAAACTTCTGGTAGAAGGCTTGACCAGAAGCGAAATGAAGATCCCTTCCACCATCCTGAGACTGCCGGTGGTCTTTGGTCCCAATGATCCCCAGAGTCGCACTTTTGTCTATGTCTCTAGAATGAACGATAAAAGACCCACCCTACTACTGGGCAAAAAACAGTCTAATTGGAAAGTGACACGGGGCTATGTAGAAGACGTGGCCGATGTTATTGCCGCCTGTGCCCTTAAAGATGATGGCGAGAGCCATGTCTTCAATGTCGGCGAAAGAGAGCCTATCAATGAACGTCAATGGGTAGAAGAGCTTGCCCGTACCATGAACTGGGACGGAGAGATTCTAGAGATAGATGATTCACAACTTCCATCCCACCTGATTGAGGATTTCGACTGGAATCAAGACCTCACCATCGATTGCTCCTCGGTCAAAGAATATCTGGGCTCGGTGAAAGTTACCGAGATGGAAGAAGCCCTTGCCAAGACGGTACGCTGGCAGATAGATAATTCTCCTCTGGAGAAAAAAAATGATCCTGCCGAGTACGGCGCCGAAGACAAGCTCATTAACAGTGTAAGAAGACTGGCAAACCCAAGTAGAGCTTGAGTTTTCACCAATTATTCGACTCCTGACAACGCGACTGGATATCGGCTAGAGATCGGCTGCTTATGCCTTTGAGGTCTCTTTGCAGGGGAAGTAGAAACATTTTGGCCCTAGCATTTAAATAATTTGTTTGATAAATTGCCTAAAGGCCATACAATAGAGATTATCGGGTTAGACATACACAAAATGGTGAGCAGAAGTTTGCAGACAAAACGATCAGCTCAGGGACATTCAAAGAATCCCAAGACGGATACTTCAAAACAGCATGACCAGATTCATGAATGGCTTGCTAAGTATTCATCCACGCGCGATCCTGCGCTGAGGGATTCAATAATTCAGGCAGCCCTGCCGCTGGTAAAAAGAATCGCCTACGGATTAGCAAGAAGATCGACAGACCCTGTCGAAGATTTGATTCAGGTCGGCAGTATCGGCTTGATCAAAGCAGTGGATCAGTTCAAGCCCGATGCCGGGGCTAAGTTCCAGACCTATGCCACTCACCTGATTACAGGCGAGATCCGGCATTATCTCCGGGACAAAACCGCGATGATCCGCGCCCCCAGAGAGTTACAAGAGCTTTCTTTCAGAATCAACCGGCTGGTGCAGAACCTCACCGCCAGATTGGGCAGAGAACCTTCCGATACCGAAATCGCCTGCGAGCTCGAAATCCCTGTATCCAGGGTGAACGAGGCTTACGAAGTCGACCGGCGTCGTACCCTGATCTCTCTAGATCAGGCTCTTTCCAACGATGCCGGCTCGGAACAGTCTTTAATAGACACCCTGGTCGATGGTAGATACCATAACAACCAGCTTGCCAAAGAAGACCGCTTCATGCTGGCGGAAGCCATCAAGCAACTCCGGGACGGTCTCAGAGAAGTGGTTCAGCTGACCTTCTACGAAGATCTCAGCCAGACCGAAGTGGCTCGTCGCCTGGGCATTTCCCAGATGCAAGTCTCAAGACGCTTGCGCGCCGCCACCACCGAATTACATAAAATCATCACTCAGAAGAGCAAAAAGGCGCCCGGACAGAAAGGCAGCTAAAAATGAGCGGCGAGGATGTGATTACCGTGCGCGGTCTTTTCAAAGACCGAGTCAGTAACTTCCTGCGAAAACGCATCAGAGTGCTGGATAATCTCGACCTTACCGTGAGGCGCGGCGAAACCTATGGATTATTAGGTCCCAACGGCGCGGGCAAAACAACCACGATCAAAATCCTGCTCGGATTGCTTCGGCCTGACCGCGGCGAAATAAATTTGCTCGGCGCCAAGCCCGGCGATCATACGATCCTGAAAAAAATCGGTTTTCTGCCGGAGAATCCATATTTCTACTCTTATTTGACCGCCCACGAGTTTCTGGACTTTGCAAGCCAGCTCTTCGGTCTCGACCGGGGGAAAAGCAAAGAGCATAATCTGGAGCTGCTCAAAAGAGTCGGTCTGGCAGAAGAATGGGCCGACCGTCCCATGCACCAGTACTCAAAAGGAATGTTGCAACGCCTGGGCATCGCTCAGTCTCTTGTAAATGATCCAGAGATTCTCTTTCTCGACGAACCGATGAGTGGGCTGGATCCCATAGGCAGAAAAGATGTGCGCGAGATTTTGAGCACTCTGAAAGAAGAAGGCAAGACGATCTTCTTCAACTCTCATCTTTTGCCCGACGTCAATGAGATCTGCGATCGAATCGGAATTATGCACCAGGGCAGACTGGTGGCAGAGGAGTCCATCGCCAGTATCTCCCGGGGTGAGAGCTATAAAGCCCTGGAGGATTTCTTTCTTGCCAAGGTCGAAGGAAAGAAAGAGGGCAGCGCCAGAAATGACTGAGTTGAAAGCGACTCTGGCCATAGCCCTGAACACCTTCCGAGAATCAGTTCGGGACAGGGTTCTCTATGCCTTTTTCATTTTCGCCTGCCTGATCACTATGCTGGGGATTGTTCTGGGCTCGCTATCTATCGGGCAAGAGATCAGAATAATCGAAGATCTCGGTCTATCGGTGATTGCCATAATCGGCGGTATCATCACCGTATTCACCGGCACCACCCTGGTTTATAAAGAGCTCGATAAAAGAACTATCTATGTGATCTTCTCAAAGCCTGTGACAAGCTGGCAGTTTGTCTTAGGCAAGTATCTTGGTCTGGCTGCCTGTATTATTCTGGTGACAGCGGCCATGGGACTTTTTCTGGTGGCACTTATATGGATGGTGGACCCGCTTCACCAGATTCAGTTGCACCTGCCATGGCTCAGTGGCGCCCTGGGTCTGGTTCTATTAGAGCTTCTCTTCGTTCTTGCCATCGCCACTTTTTTCTCCACCTTCTCGACCCCGATTATGAGCGTCATATTTACACTTTCTATCTGGTTTATCGGCCACCTCGGCAGCTCTTTGCTGGAGCTCAGCAATATGTCCCAGAATCAAATGGCAAAGATGATCTTGAGCGGCATCTACTGGATTCTGCCTGATCTGGCAGGTCTTACCAGAATCCGTCTCGAGCTGACCTACATGCAGCCACCCTCCCAGGAAATACTCAGCTATCTTGTCTCTTATATCGTCGCTTATGTAGTATTGCTATTGGGAGCGGCAGCGGTGGTGAACGAAAGAAGAGAATTTCCCTAAGTGCTTCAATTCTCAGATATCAACATTTTTCTGAGTGCCGAGCAATATGCTCTGGCCAGGGCTGTCCTGGTGGTCGTGCTCGGCATCTGTGTGGGCTCATTTCTCAATGTTGTCGCCCTGCGCTCGCTAAAAGAACAGTCCTGGATCTTCAAAAAATCCCATTGCCCTTCCTGTGAGCACCATCTCGGAGTCCTGGATCTTATTCCAATACTCTCTTATCTGCTCTTAAAAGGACGATGCCGCCACTGCAACACGGTTATTTCCTGGCAATATCCGGTGGTAGAAGCCTTCACCGGTTTGATGTTCTATCTGATTTTCAATTTTTTTGGATTGACTATCCACGGGCTTGCCATGGCGTTTTTCGGCTGTGTTCTTATCGCAGTCTGTATCACAGATTTCAGAGAAAAACTGATCCCGCATGAAATCACCTATCCGGCCATGCTCATAGGCATCGCCTATCGAAGCTTCTTTATGCTCGATAGAGCCGACCCTAACGCCCAGCACCACTTCGGCAATCTCTTTGCCCAGAAAGCACCTGGTATCACTTTCTCTCTGCTTTACACCCAGCAAACCCTAGAATACATAGGCTTCCACCAGGATATTTTTATGAACACCCTGGCCGGTATCGGAATAAGCTACATAGTCTTCGATTATATAGACTTCTATGGACTGATGATGCTCAAGTTTCTTCGCGGCGACGAAGAGGAAGAAGAAGAAGAAGAAAAAAAAGATACTGAGACTGAGACTGAAACTGAAACTGAAACTGAAGAGCCAGACAGTGAGCCCCAGGAAGATATTGCAGAGGTTCAGTCTGAACTCGAAACAGAACTCGAAACAGAAAGCGAAGAAGAGCCAAGAGAAAAGGCTGAAAGCCCTCAAAAATCAGAAGAAAAATCCGACGACTATGACGACGAGGAGGACATCGTCATGGGTGGAGGTGACGCGGTATTATCGGCAGTTATCGCTTCCTGGCTCGGTCTTTCTGGCATGGTTATAGCGGTCACCCTCGCCTTTTTAGTAGGGTCCTTAATGGGCGCGGTCTATCTATTTGTGGATATGCAGCGCCGCAAAGTGCTTCATACTGTCGCAAAGCCTTTTGGAATCGGATTCGCAGTCGGAGCGGTGCTTCTCTCCATGCCCCTGATCGCCTTCGGCTCCCTGACCGGCAACATGGCCCCCTGGCTGTCACCCCAGATGGCGACCCTGGCTTTATCCGGCGGAGTAGCCGGCGGATTAATATCGGCCGTTTTCGCCGGCTCGCGATTCCAGGCCCGCTTTCCTTTCGGACCCGCCTTGGCTATTGGTGCAGCATTTGCTATGTTTATCAATGTCCCTGGTGGTCTACAGTCTTTAATGGGCATATTTCACCTGACGGCTAGTTTCCAATAAAGAGCGGTTCTTGGGTCGTGTTCGGATTCAAAAGAAAGCAATCACCCCTCATCGGTATTGATATCAATAGCGATAGCATTACCATGGCGCAGCTCGAGAGAACCCGCAATGGCATAGAAGCAGTACGTTTCGCCTCCCTGCCCACCCCTGCCAACACCATCCGAGAAGGCCTGGTCACCGACCCTCAGACCGTAGGCGGGTTGATTATGGATCTCTTCGTCAAAGCTGGTATTCCAGCTTCAGGTCCCTCGCCCACCATCAACACTACCATTCCTGCCCAGTCCGCAGTAATCCGGCTGATGCCCGTACCCACGGGAATGCCCGCCGATGAACTTGCCGAAGTCGTCACCCAGGAAGCCACGACCCATGTGCCGTTTCCTATAGCCGATGCCAATCTCGATTGGTCGATTATGCCCACCACCGAGAGAACTGACCCCGATGGAGTCAGACGGGTGGATGTAATTCTTGCGGCTGTGCAACGCTCTATCATCGAATCTTACTGGCGCACTGCCGACAGTGCAGGTGCGCTACTGGGCAAAGTCGAAGTCTCTTCTCTGGCAGCGATTCGCGGACTGTCCATCGGAGGCTATGAGTCCCAGGACAAGGTCACCATGACCGTGAATCTCCGCCACGACGCCACCGATATCAATTTCATCAAAAACACCATGCCGCTTTTCGGCCGTTCGGTGATCATCGGGGTGGAGACCCTGACCGAAGCGATTTCCAGAAGCCTCGATATGGACTACGAAGAAGCGCTGGAGTTGCTTCCGGACATTCCGTTGTTTGGTGCCCCACCAAGAAACGAACGACTGGGAGAAGCGGCTCAAGTAGCCCGAACCATATTCAGCGACATCACCGATGAACTGGAGCGCTCTCTCGAGTTTTTCGAATCCCAGGCAGGCCAGGTCAAGCTTGAAGAAATTGTTCTGACCGGGCCCGGTTGCATGCTCAAAGGTCTGGATAAATTCGTCCAGAGCCGAACCGGGGTTAACACCGTATATGGGGATCCACTCAAACTGGTTACTTATGATTCTGCCATCATCAGCCCCAGGTTGAAACCGGTAATCACAGCGCTTATAGGATCCTCGGTGGACCCTTCCTGGAACCCGGGTTTTACAGTAGACCTCGACCTCAATAAAGACGGCAGACTGCCCCTGGTTTTCGACAATAAAAAGACCCAGGTAATTGAGGAAGAAGAAGAGGAGAGAACCTGGTTCATTCCTGCTGTAAGCGCCTCCACATTGCTGTTTGTGGCAAGCTTTCTCTTCTATGGCTATTTTGCCTATTTCGCGGTACCGAATCAAACCGCAGAGATAGATGCTTACAACGGCAAAATCGACTCGGCCAAAAAAGAGCTTACCGAAATCGCCAAAATGAAAGACAGCAATGAAGCCCTTGAGACCCGCCGCAAAATACTGAGGTTTCTGGTGCATCACTCGACAAAATGGTCAGATTATCTTCAAGACCTGAGAGCCAGACTGCCTAAGGGTGTACAGATAGATCATATCGTCTTCGATATGAGGAAGGTACAGGTAGAAGGTTTCGCCAGAGAATTCGGCGATGTGTCCAAGCTGGCAGTCAATATGGAAGATTCCAAACTAACCGATTCCGCCGTTGTCGATTATGCCACCAGAAAAGAGAAGACTCCTGATATGGTGTCATTTGGCGTCACCGTCAATTTCCGCAAAGAAGAGATACGAGACAACAGCCGAATCTCCCAGGTTCCAGCACCAGGA
This sequence comes from Candidatus Obscuribacterales bacterium, assembly GCA_020634035.1. GTDB lineage: Bacteria > Cyanobacteriota > Vampirovibrionia > Obscuribacterales > Obscuribacteraceae > RI-106. The sequence goes on from JACKCM010000003.1 coordinate 49,116, forward strand.
ATTGGAGGGAAGCAATAGTGCAACTTTATCAACAGGTAGGACTATGTGTGGCACCGCTTCTAGGAACGGTGGTCCTGGCTTTTTCTCTATTGCAGCCGACCCTGGATGAAGCAGGCATGAAACAGTCTCAGCTGGATTCTCTGAAACAACAGTATGATGTTCTTGAGATAAAACTGGCCCAGAAGCACCGACTGCTGGCTAAGCGAGCCCTGATTCATAAAGAGATCCAGAAACTGCGCACATCAGTACCGGATAAACCAGATCTGGATTTGCTTATTTTTGATCTTGAGAAGATGTGCAAAACAAACAACACCTCTCTGCTTGGTGTTGAAGCGTACGATCCGGGCAGATCGAACAAGAAAAAAGAGAATTTGATAGCGAGCCTGGTTCAAGAGGTGGGCGGCAAGCTGCCTGCAAAACCCAAGAAGCCTCTGCAAAGAGCACCGAATCAGAAAACCGCAGGACAGGAAACCACAGAAGAAGAAGATCCCCTGGGCCTCAAACATATTACAAGAAGAGTCTATGTAGCCGGAGACTACCAGGGCATGCTGGGAGTGCTTCGGGATCTGGAAGGCTATCAAAGAATTGTCGGTGTCAGAGAAATTATCATCGCCATGCCTGAAGACGAGAAAAAAGAGGCGACAAAAACCCTGGCGGCAGAAAAAGGCAAAGAGCTTGGTCTTTCTTCACCGGTCATGACCTTTCTTCTGCATATCTATTATCTGCCAACCTAGAAGCGTCCTATATTTGGCTCTGCAAAGTCCTTAGAAGAGATGAAAAGCAGAATAAGCTATTATATATAAAGCATCAGTCTAATAGATATGGACGCCATCTCCAATGAACGCAAGACTCCTAATCATCATTCTGATCGGTGTAATCGCAAGCGCTGTCACATACCATTTCACCAATAGCGGTGACGGCAGTGGTAGTGGTGGGGTTGCTCTTTTAAACACGCCGCCGAAGGCTCCTGGCAGGACAACGACAAAAGCCTCAGTGACTACCAGGGCTTCGCAAGATCTGCCCGAAAAGCGCTATTCAGCCACAGGCAGAAAAGAGGCGCGCCTTATATCAAGTGCCGAAGCAGGCCAGAAAGACCCTTTTGCGCCCATAGACACAGTTTTGAATTCTGCCGGTCTGGATAAATCGGCCAAGATAGATCTACCGCCACCGCCGGAAACCGGAGGTGACAACGGTCTTCTGCCACCTCCACCAGCCATGGGTGGAGCCGACTTCGGCTCGAATCTGCCACCGGAACCCCAGGCAGACGAAGGTATCTCTGTTGACGAATTGCCCAACCCACCGGCAAGCCAGAGCCTGAGAAGCAAACTGAGCCTCAACGCCATCCTCGGAGACAAAGCGGTGCTGGCTCTGAAAGACAAAGCCTATGCAAGCTCCCATGGTCTGAAACAGTTTGTCACCCTGGGCAAAGGCGACAGCTACGAGACCGTCCGCCTGGTCTACCTTGACGACGATAGAGCCGTCATCGAAGAAGAAGGCAACACCAGAGAGCTGCGTCTGCCTGAGATCAGATAAGCTTGCGGTCAGAGATCATAAAAGTCCTCTGCGGGGAGAGCATTTCGCAAAAACGCTTATCGTGAGAGACCATTATGATGGTGCCTCGGTATTCTTTCAAAACATTCTCCAGCGCCTCGATTGAATCTATATCCAGATGATTGGTGGGCTCATCGAGAATGAGCACATCCGGTGCCGATTTGAGAATCAATGCCAACTCAAGACGGGTGCGCTCCCCTTCGCTGAGCAGGTCGATAGATTGACCGAGAGTCGCTCCGGTAAGCCTTATCCGACTGAGATATCTGCGAATCTCCGCCTCGCTGCCCCAGTCGGCAAAGAGACTGAGCACCGTGGTCTCAGGCAAGAATGCAAACTCAGATTCGTATTCACATCGACCCTGGCTGAGATGGCCGAATCGAAGGTAGGGATTTCGATCAATCTCTCCAGCCAGAGCAGGCATCCGCCCCATCATCGTATTGACCAGACTGGACTTACCCGCTCCGTTATCCCCAAAGAGAGCAACTCTTTCGCCGTGGCAGATCTCGAAACTGGCATCTTCAATCAGAACACGGTCGGCACTGAAACCGACACAGAGATCGCGGGCCACCACTGCCATGCTCTGCCGGTGGGGGCGCCCGGCTATGCCGAGTTCGAAACAGGGCGCTGCCACCACTCGAGTATTGTTTGTAACCTTGCTCTCCAGAATCTTGCCCAGCCGACACTCCCGGGCTTTTGCTTTAGCCGCCACCTTCTTACTGCGTCCCCTGATGTAATCGTTGGTGGTGGCACGCTCGACCCGGGAGGCTTGCTCTTTTGTCTTTCTGATATCTTCGGTCAGCCTCTCTATTAAGCGTTTCTCAACCTCCTGCTTCGCTGCATTGCGGACTCGTTCGACTTCTCTGACCTCCATAGCCCAGCTGTAATTGCCCTGATAAGATTTCACAGAGCGGCTGAATGGCTCAAGTACTAGAGTGCGTGAGCAGGTCAGATCTAGAAAGTCCCTGTCATGTGAGACGATCAATAAAGTCTTGGAGCAAACACTGATAAAGTCAATAAGCCATTCTCTGCTCTTGCTATCGAGATTATTGGTAGGCTCATCCAACAAAGCCAGTTGATAACGGCTCGAGGTCAAAGAACAAAGAGCTGCTCTTATTCTCTCGCCACCACTTAACTGGCCGGAATCAAGAAGCTCCGGGTCACAAGAGCCTGTATCGAAATCCATTAGAGACAGCTCTTTCTCTATCACCGCCAGATGCCGCCAGCCGCCCAGACGCTCGAATTCTTCGAAAGCCTTTTCATATTCGGCATTTAAGAACCGGCTGGCTGCGATCATATTTTCTCTGGCAGCGTGCCATTGCGGAGCAGCCAGGGCAAGCAAGCTGCGCTGCGAGAAGTAACTATCCCGGCAATTTATATAAACCATCTCTTCCACCGGTGGACCCAGGATGGTGCCCCTCAAAGTATGCTTCTCCAGCTTGCCTGCGATGAGCTTGAGCAAAGTGGATTTGCCGGACCCATTCGGTCCGACAAGGCCTACACGGTCTCCGGCTTCGACCTTTAGAGAGACATCTTCGAAAAGCTTCTTGCTATCGAAGGCAAAATTGAGTTTGTGTAATTCGAGCATGCAAAAACCTCCCGCTCTCGATTCGCTGACAAACAACGATGCGAAAGCATGCAAATGAAGCCGCACCAGATGCGGCGTCAGCTCCGCATTTCAGCATGACCCCGAACGGGCGTCAAAGCCTGAAACACAGACCAAAACTATATTCAATCAGAAAGTTTAAATAGAAATATCCATTTCAATACCACCGGCTATAAATCAGATGAGAAGCGCAATTCTTGATCTACGCAATTTTCACTGGCGTGTACCTTTTTTTGCTCCACGACGGGAGGGTGGTTGTCTTATAGAATAAAACTATAACCCGGAAGAATAGGTTTTGTCAAAAACACAAAAGTACAAGACTAAGAGTCAGAGTCAGAATCAAAAACGGAACCATGGGGAAGCACCGCTCCGGCTTTAGTGATCAACCTCGAATAATCCTTGGGGGTGTTGACGTTGAAAAAAGCAGGCAGCTCGCCATAGCTGTTGCCGTTTCCGTTGCCCTTGACCCTATGGGTGGTGCAGGAGAGCTCTCCGAGCAAGTCTTTGATACTGAGCGTACCAGCAAAGAGAGATTCTTCTAAAGGCTTTATACAATTCTTCGAATAGAAGCCTAATAAAGGCTCAATGCCGTTGTCGTGAGAGATTACCACCACATCGCGTTCGTGCCGCATGGCAGCCAGTGGCAGGACCAGCGATTCGTTTACCAGGGGCATGTCACAGGCGATCACAAAGACGTGGGGATATCTAGCCACGAGCAATCCGGAGAGAATGCCGCCCATGGGACCTCGATAAGGCAGAATGTCTTTGACCACATCCATACCCAGGTCTTCGAAAGCTTCCGGTTCATTAGAGACCAGAAGGGTCTCCCGGAAAAGACCACCGATGCTTTTGATCACATGAGAGATCATGGTGCTGCCTTCATAGGGCAGAAAGGCTTTCGGCCTTCCCATTCGCTTGGAGCGTCCGCCACAGAGGATGAGAGCGGTCACCGGCAGCGGAACCGCATTGGGATCGCTTATCTCTTCTTCTTTATCCAGATCATCGTGGGCATTCATCATGTCTAATATCACCTGAAACTACCTACTCTCCCTTGTATTCGGGGGGACGCTTCTCCGCAAAAGCGGCCAGACCTTCCAGGCGGTCTTTTGTATTGAGCAGCTGGATATAAGCCTTGGTTTCAAGAGCCAGACCAGCTTCAAGATCTCGATCATAGCCTTTGTCAATCGCCTCTTTGGCGCGCTGAAGAGAAAGCGGGGCAGCCTGGGCAATCTCTTTTGCCCATTCTCTGACCGCCTCTAATAAGTCTTTCACACAGCCGTCTTCCATGCTCTCATTCACCTGGCTCTCGACCACACGATGAATCAATCCGATGGACTTCCCATCGACGGCACCGATGGGAGCGGCAGTCAATATCATCTCTTTCGCCTTAGACTTTCCGATTAATCGTGGCAAGCGCTGGGTGCCGCCAGCACCAGGGATGATACCAAGACGAACCTCAGTCAAACGCAGTTTGGCTTCGCTCATCATCACCCTTAGATCACAGGCGAGGGCAAGTTCGGTACCGCCGCCGAATGCGGACCCATTGATAGCCGCAATCACCGGCTGGGGCAAAGACTCTATCGTGCACATGGTTCTCTGAATCAGGGCGATATAATCGAGAGTTTCACCTTCGGTGAGAGTCTTACGCTCGGCAAGATCCGCGCCTGCACAAAACACTTTAGCGCCGGAGCCGATTATGGCGACTACCCTCACAGTTCGATCCGCCGCCAACTCTTCGCAAGCAGCGATAATCTCTTTGAGAACCTGCCTGCTCAAACAGTTGTGCACCTGGGGTCGGTTCAATTTGATCCAGGCAAGATGCCCTTCTCTTTCCAGAATAACGACTTTCTCTTCAGTAGCCACCGCTTTACCCATGCTCCTGTATCCCCTTATTAACGAACCACCGAGCCGCTGTTATCAGCGCAAGACTCTACCGCCGGACAACCTTTCTGCCGCTTTCCGAGAGCGGCACCGAGATAACGTCCCGGCAATTTTTTCCCCAGAAGCTCCTGGGCGAGCAAACCGGCATCCACCAACCTGTCTAGATCTATACCGGTATCACAGCCGATTCCATGCAGCAGATAGACCAGGTCTTCCGTGGCAAGATTGCCGGCTGCTCCCGGGGCATAGGGACAGCCGCCCATACCACCCAGACTGCTGTCATAGATCGAGATTCCCGACTCGAGACCGGCAAGCACATTGACCAGAGCAGTGCCTCTGGTGTCATGGAAGTGGAGAGCCAATTTATCCAGATCACAATGCCTTGCCACCCGCGATATCATATCGATAACCTGATTGGGAGTGGCGGCACCGATGGTATCACCCAGCGAGATCTCATCTATACCCATTGATAAAAGACGTTCGGTGATTCTTGTTACCTGCTCGGGCGAGACCGTACCTTCATAGGGACATTCGAAAACCACCGAGACATAACAGCGCACCGGATAGCCATCCCGCTTGGCGAGATCACAGACTTCTGCCAGAGCGACAAAGGCTTCATCCACCGACTTATTTATGTTCTTCTTACTGTGAGACTCCGAGGCGGACATAAACAGCGCCACCTGATTGAGACCCGCCTCTTTGAAGCGTTCATACCCCTTCAAATTAGGCACCAGGGCCGACTTGTTCACATCCGGCAGATTAAGAGCGCCGGCGACATCTAAAGCATCGGCAAGCTGAGGTATCCACTTTGGCGAGACAAAGGAGCTAACCTCGATATTCTTCAATCCGGTTGCCGCAAGCGCTTCGATCAAACGAACCTTGTCGGCGGTGGGGATGTTTTTTTCTTCGTTCTGAAGACCGTCCCGGGGGCCCACCTCGACTACTTTTATCTGAGCTGGAAGATTCTCGAACATCCGACTTTACCTCAGTCGAGCACGAGCAGCAGATCGCCCTCGTTGACAAAGTCACCGCTGTTGACTTTGACCTCTTTCACTTTACCGGCTTTATCAGATTGCACAGGAAGCTGCATCTTCATGGATTCGAGAATCGCCACTTCCATACCGTCGGTTACATCATCTCCCGGCTTGACCAGGATCTCGAGAACAACACCAGCCATCATCGACGCAATTTCTTTCATAATCTCCGCCCACTTTCCTGTTACGGACAACTTCCAATATTCTGCCGACGAAGAAAACGCAAAATAGCGACCAATCCGTTGGACAGGCTCTTGATGTTAGCAGAGGATTGCTTTTTGTAAATGACCATGTTCTCAGATCCGCCCCAGCTGAGACGAATTAGAGACTGTTAACCAGGCAAACCAGGCAAACCAAATAGATTAGCTGAAGAGACCCCTGAGGGCGTCGTTTATCTTCTTGTTGTCTTTAGGACCGTTATCTTCTTCCTCTTCGCCGCCTTCGGGCTTGAGCGCATCACTTATATCAAACCCACCCGGAGCAGCCTGATTCTGCTGAAGAACCGCCTGCTGCTGGGGAGGCAACTGTTGAGGATGGGGCTGAGCTGCTTGTGGCTGCGGCATACCAGGCATCTGAGGAGGCACCGGAGGCTGAGGATGACCCTCCTGGGGGAACTGACTGCTGGTTTCGCTGGTCTCCCAACCCATCGCTTGCGGTGCGCCGCCCCAGGGGGCGTCCTGGTCAATTTCAGCGGTAGGATCGACACCCTGACTGAAAGGGAAGAGCGATTCGGGCGGCTCTGCAGCCGGAGGAGCGATGGCAGGCTGAGGCGGCTGCATCATGCCCATATTGGGCATACCCGGCGGCGTCTGCATGGCATCGAAGGCGGTGGGCGGATTGGGAATACCCGGCAAAATCGGAGGCGCATGCGGATTATCCAGGGCAACCGGCGAGACGTCCTGCCCGACTAAATTAGGCTGCGGCTGCGACTGAACAGGTGGCTGCGGTGGCATCATTTGAGGTTCCGGTATCGATTCAAGAACTGGCTCCAACTCGGGCTCCGAAGCGACATCCGGCTCAAGCTCCAGTTCTGGTTCCGGCGGCAGTTCGAGTTCTAGCTCGAGGTCATCATCCATCACCGTGGAAGCTTCTTCCATAATCTCCGCGGCCATGGACCTGGTATCATCGGCGACACCACGATCGTGGTCATAAGAACTATTCGCGCCGTTAGAATTAGAACCGTTTGAGCCGTTTGAGCCATGTTCAGAGGAATCACGGTTGTCTCTGATTCGATCAGAGGCTTTATCGAGCACATCGGACCAATCACCACCGGCATAGCGGTTCTTCATCATTTCGACTTTTTCCCGATCTCTGGCTACACTCTCTAGCCTTTCACGGGAGGAGACAATCCTATCTTCCAGTTCGGAAATCTGTTTCTCGATCTCGCTAATCTCTTCTTTGTTCAGCGCCTCCTTTTCCTGGAAGTCATCAAGAAGCTCTTTGATTTTTGCGATAGAACTCATTTTATGAATAGTCGCTCCTGGTCTGCTTAACTTAAGATTCGGTTTGGACTAATACCTTATCATCTAACTCGTCGGCAATGAAGGAAATTTGAAGATTCTAGCCGTCGTTCATCGTCAAACTCTTCTTGGTCTCGTCGACCAGCCTGGTAAAGAGCCACATGCAGAGCTGATCTAGCGTATCCACCGGCGGCTCACTATCCTTCATTCTCCACATCATGCCCTGTTCTGAAATCTTTACCTGCATGACACAGAGAGGAGGATACTGCTCTTCAGCCCGAGATAGACCCATGACAATATTGGCTGGTATCAAATACGATTCCACAGTGTCTTCATAGCCCCTGACTACCAGAGCATAGTGCCGAGTAGTGAATCGGCACCTGAAATAAGTAGCGGTCTCCTCGGCTTCTCTGAGGCGATTGTATCGAGTGACTTCGGTAACATCACCGGATATAGTACCGGAGACATGCAAATCCGTACCACCTGCCACGCGGTTGAAGTCATAGGTATAACGCTGCAAAAGTCCGTAGATTTTGTCGATCAAAACAGCGATACCGGTCTTGTACACCGACTCTTTGTAAATTTCCTGAAGCTTGACGCCCCGCTGATCGGCAAGAGCCTGCATAGTATTCTGCTTCAGTTGCGACATCCAGTCGCCGTCTTCCTGGCCTTCCTGATTTTCTTCGTGATAGACAAGCACTTGCTCGGACTGGGCAACCTGCCAGCCCTGGGGCATATTACCTTCAGGTGCGTATTCACCGCCATGCCCATAAATAGACCTGTCCGCATTTTTAGGAAGTCCCTGGGCCGGAGCGGACATACGATCGATGAATTTGCGATTGCGCCGCTTGTCATCGGCCCCTGAATCACCTTTTGGTCGCATCCCTAACGCCTCTCATAAATATGTCCCGAGCCGGAACTCTCCACTACTCTTAGACAACATACCCATTACAGGCCTTAGTTTTTCACTATAGGACGGTCGTTTAAACGTAATAGATTAAAAAATAAATGAAATCTATTGCTGGAAGTACTTGACTAGCTGAGAATACTCGCTCAGGTCGGCCGAAGTCTTCTGCAAATCGGATCCGTCGGCGTAAAGATGAACAACAGGCTCGACAGCGTCCGGCAAAACCAGAATCCAGTGTTCCGGTCGGGTCTCGATTTTGACTCCGTCCAATAATTCTACCGGCTTGTCGTGATGCTTCTCGACCAGAAGACGCATGACCTGCCCCTTCCTCTCCCAGGGACAGTGAACCGAGTCTACCTGATAGACCAGAGGCGGCAGATCCTGAACAGCCTGCGAAAGAGTACGTCCCTGGTAGGTAAGATGCTCCAGAACTTGCCCCAGAGCGAACATACCGTCATAGCCGTTCTGAAATTCCGGGAAGATAAAACAACCTGTTCCGGAACCGGCCAGGGCGACATTCTCTTCTTTGGCACAGGCAGTACCGATCTCGGTTTCAGAAGCCTTGCAGCGCACGACTTCACAGCCATGGAGTGCGGCGATTTTCTCGATGATCGAGCTGGCGTTCACCGGCACCACTATTTTCTTGCCGGGCTTGTCTCTGAGGATGATATCCGCCACCAGGGCAAGCAGAAGTTCGCCCCTGATAATCTGACCGGTCTCGTCCACCAGGGTAACCTGCTCGCCGTTACGACCGATCTGAGCGCCCATATCCGCATTTAGAGCCTTGACCACATCGGCAAGCTGGCGACGCATGGCGGTTCTCTCTTCGGCTTTCGTTGGATTGGCCCGAATCGAAGAGTTGAGCACCACAGTCTCAATGCCCAGCTGACCGAGCATATCAGGCAAAATCACGTCGGTTTCCGCCATGGCGTAATCAATGACCACCTTGGGTGCCCGGGTGGCTATCTCTCCAGAACGCATTACCCGGGTAAAATTGGAGCCCGGCATCACACAGAACGGTACCGTGTCCTCTTCGAAAACCTGCCCTTTGATCCGTTCGACATAGGTCTGTTTGTAATACTCTCTAACCCGGCTGGGATAAGAGATATGACCTACATCGCTGGGCTTGCAGCGAGGGAAATCTTCTTTGAAGAAGGTGGTCTCGATCTTGCGCTCGAAACGCTTGGTGACGGTAATTCCTTTGCTGTCGAAGAATTCGATCATCACCTTCTCAGGCTCTCTCTGGGAGACCCGAATATGAATCAAACCTGCGGCACGCTGAGATTTGACATAGTGCCGAGAGATAGGAAGCGGCGTCGCTTCCAGGTTCTGAACTTCTATCCCCACCGACACGAGACCGGCTGATATAGCCCGACTGATCATCTGAGAGACCGGCCAGTAATCGCGACTCAATAGAACCGGTCCGCTCTGGACAACAGAGCCGTAAGCGGCAGCCAGGTTGACGGCAAATTCGGGCGTGATCTCCACATTGGCGAGCCCGCGCACACCATGGGCACCAAATAGCGTCCTCGGAGCTTTAGTCCCCCAGACCAGCGAGGTCAGAAGCCTGGAACCCGACTCGATCACTTTGTCAGGCCAGACCCGGACATCCGGGGATATAACGGCATCCTGTCCGACACTGCTGTTGGAGCCGATGATACCACCCTCTAGAATTTCAGCGCCATCATGAACAGTGGCATTGTTGCAGACTACACAAGCCCTGAGCTTCGAACCTTTACCTACATAGACATTGGACCAGATCACCGGCTGCTTGGCGGAGACTTTATCCTGAATCACGACATTGTCGCCGATAGTTGAATAGGGACCGATCTCGGCTCCGGCTCCGATTCGGCAACCATTACCGATGATCACCGGACCTTCGACTTTCGCCTGGGGATCGATAATGGTGCCATCGCCTACGAAAACACCTTTTTCGGTTTCGCGAATATAGTCGATGTCCATATCGACTTTGCCTTCCAACAAATCTTTATGAGCCTGGCGATACATCTGCAAGTTGCCGATATCGCACCAGTAGTCATCTTCGAGGGTGTAGCCGTACATAGGCTCGTTACGAAGCAGAAGCAACGGAAACAGATCGTTAGAGAAATCCTGCTCCTGACCCATGACCACATAATTGAGCACTTCAGGCTCAAGAATATAAGTGCCGGTATTGGCAGTATCGGAGAAGACCTCTGAAGCACCAGGCTTTTCGAGAAAGCGCTGGATGCGACCATCGTTGTCGGTAATAACCAGACCATATTCGAAGGGGCTCTCCACTCGCTTTAGAATGAGGGTAGCCTTCGACCCTTTCTCCTTATGAAATTTAAGCGCTTTGGTCAGGTCCATGTCGGTGAGCGAATCACCGGAGATAACCAGAAAAGTGGAATCGAGCTTATCCTGAACAGCTTTGACACATCCGGCTGTGCCCAGCGGTTTGCCTTCCTCGACCGAATAATCGACCTTTATGCCCAGATCGCTGCCGTCCTGGAAGTAATCTTTGATTGCATCAGGAAGATAGAAGAGGGTAAATATGACTTCGTCGAAGCCGTGCTTCTTGAGGAGCTTCACTGTGTGGTAGCACATCGGTTTGTTGGCCACCGGCACCATCGGCTTGGGCAGGTTGCAAGTCAAAGGTCTCAACCTTGTCCCGGATCCGCCTGCCATTATTACCGCTTTCATTCTCTAACTCCTCGTTAACAGCTTGCTCGATTTTGATTTGGATGCAGATTCAGAATCGGAATCAGCCGCTGAAGCGGCCTCTTCGACCACCTCTTTGTAGACGGCATGGGTCTTCTGAGAGATCACTTTCCAGTTGTAGATGTTGTGAACGCTATCAAGGGCATTCTTCCTGAGCTTCTCGGCCAGGTCCGGATTTCTGAGAACTTCCAGCAAGCCCCAGGCAAGGCTCTGAGAATTGCCTGCATAGGTGGTGACTCCGGTCTCCATGTGAACAACGAAGTCGCGCAGCCCACCCACATCAGAGACCACTGCAGGCACCTGAGCAGCCATCGCTTCCAGGGCGACGATGCCGAAAGGTTCATAAAGACTGGGAATTGCTACTATATCTGCGATTTTATAGAGCTGAATCAGCTCGTCATCGCCGACATAGCCCAGGAACTTGACGTTGTGATCGACCCCTAGATGATGGGCGCGCCCTTTGAGCTCGTCCATGAAATAACCGGTACCAACTATCAAGAACTGTGTTCCCGGATAATTTTGCAGGACCTGGGGTGCGGCTTCGAGCAGCACCTGAACTCCTTTCTCATTCACCAGCCTGCCGACATAAAGAACAATCTTCTGTTCGGCGGCAGCGTACTGATTGCGCAGGGGCTGTGGGTCGAACTGCACGTCAAAATGGCTTGGATCCGTGCCGTTTGGAATCATTCGAATCTTATCCGGCGGCAGCTGAAAGAGGTGTTGAAGCTCATGCTCCATATGATGACTGTTGACAATCACCCTCCAGGACTCGAAGGTCAGCCTCCACTCGAGCTGATTGACATAGCGCTGCATATCGGTGTGGATGCCGCCCATGCGTCCCTGCTCGGTGGCATGGATGGTCGACACTAGTGGTAATCCAAAACCGCTTTTCATCACCCAGGCAGCATCGGTGACCATCCAGTCATGGGCATGAACCACATCGAATTTCACTTTTCTATGAAGCTGAATTGCATACTGGAGCATGCCGATATTCAAACGAGCGACCCAGTGCAAAAAATCCGGTGTCGGATCGGTCTGGCTCTTGACCCTGTGAACATGGACCCCTTCATCCAGGTCGTACTCTCTGGTGCCAGGGTGGTCGGCGGTGACCACATGCACCTCTAGCCCGCTCTTGACCAGCTCTCGGGATAGCGCCCAGACAACCCGGGACAATCCGCCTATCACCCTGGGCGGGTACTCCCATGCCAACATTAGAACTCGCTTGGGCACTAGATTACTCCTTATCCTCACCAAATATCGCCAGACTTGCCGACCTATCGACTGTATATATTACACTCACCACAACGATATTTTATTCTTTGGCCAGGGGCCGACTCATTAAGGTCATAATCGAATCTTTGGGCGTCGTAGTGCCCTTCAGGGTCGCCTGGACCTGAAGAGCGATGGGCAAATCAATAGCAAGTTTTTTCGAAAGTTCACAAACCGAATCGGTTGTCTGAACCCCTTCGGCCACCGAACCGACTTTTTCAAGGGCTTCCTCCAGACTGGCATTCTCAGCCAGATACATACCGATTCGATAGTTTCTCGAAAGCGGTCCCTGGCAGGTGGCAATCAGATCACCCATGCCCGACAACCCGAAAAGAGTGTTCGGACGAGCTCCCAGATTTGCCGAAAGCCTGACCATCTCTGCCAGTCCCCGGGTCAATAGAGCCGATTTGGCATTCACACCCAACTTCAATCCGTCGGATGCTCCGGCGGCTATGGCGATTACATTTTTGAGAGTGCCGCCCAGTTCGACACCGGTGATGTCGTCGCTGGCATAGAGACGAAAGCTTTTTGTAGACAGGCTGTGTTGGACATATTGAGCCAGGGCCAGATCCGGGTGCGCAACCACAGCGGCACAGGGCAGACCGGAGCGGATCTCGAAAGCGAGGTTGGGACCGGACAGAGAAAGGACCCGGTCGGTACCGAGTATCTCGTTGGCAACTTCAGACATGCGCTTCAAAGACTGCGGATCGAGACCTTTGACCACGCTGACAAAAATCCTTTGCGCTCCCTGCGAATCGGCAGCCAGGACAGAGTGGACCTGTTCTAGAAGATTCGTCATCGAAGCGGATGTGCAAGCCAGAATAACTATTTCAGCCCCTTCCAGGGCTTCACCCAGATCGCTGGTTATCAAACAGCCTTCGGAAAGTTTCACCGGCAGGGGATCGACAAGCTCTCTAGACTTGAGCAAATTATCAAAAGCAGCTCCCGGTCTTCGATAAAGCCGCACGGAATCAACCCCGTTCTCGGTCAGAAGCCAGGCCAGGGTGCCTCCCCAGGCTCCGCCTCCCAGCACGGCCACTCTCTGAGCTGCCTCTACCCTTTTACGGTCTGAACTGGTCATTTGAGAGCTATATCGATATCCTTTCTGGTTTTATAGATGACCGCACAATTTTTGCCGTCAGCTTTGGCCTGGGCAAGCGCTGCATAGGCAGAACCTGTCCATTGCTCCAGACTCATATCATTGGCGTCAAGCATAGCGAGCCCTGCCGAGCAAGTCACATTGAAGCCGGAATGAGAGAGCGTGGTGTGCTGGATGCTGGCGAAATCGGCTATCAGTCTTGATGCGAGCGAAAGCGCTTCTTTCTCATCCAGATCCTCGGCTATGATACCAAACTCGTCCCCGCTGAGACGACCAATAATATCCGACTGCCGGAGCCGTTTCTGCAGAAGCAAAGACAACGAGAGGAGCACCTTGTCCCCGCCGGTATAACCATGGCGCTCGTTGATAGAGGAAAAATAATCCACATCGAGCACTATCAGGGCGACATGTTCCGAGTTACGCTTTTTCTGTGCCACCACTTGCTGAGCCTGTTCCATAAAGGCTGTGTGATTGAGCAGATTTGTCAGTCCATCTTTGTGCAGAAGGGTATTCAGATAGCGCGCTCGCTCGAGTTTTGACGAGACTGAATTCAACAGAAGCGCAGGGGGCACAGGCTTGACCAGATGATCATCGCCACCGGAGCGAGTGCTCTCTATACGAGCATCCAGCTGACCGTGGGTGGTGAGGAAGATCACGGGCAAGGTGGCGTGACGCTCGTCTTGACGGATATAACGCGCCAGTTCGTAACCGGTCACACCGGGAAGCATCACATCGAGTATCACCAGATCCGGTTTGAATTCAGCCATGAAGCTATCGAAATTCTTAGGGTCCGTGCAGGTTTTCACCTGATATCCGACCGACTCTAAGAATGCACGAATGAAAGCGGCTTGATCCGGATCGTCTTCCACCGATAGTATCTTCGGTGGTGTCATGCTGGTTTTGTCGAGCAGATATCTCAACCGGCGGGACATAGCTTTGAGATCAATCGGCTTTTCGTAATGCGCATCGGCACCACAGTGAATCGAGCGGACTTTATCGAGAAAACCTGTCTGTTTGCTGACTATGAAAATCGCCGGTTTATCGCCATCCTGCATGCCGCGGATCTTCTCCACCAGGTTGTATGCATCGCCATCCCTTATGGGAATCTCGATGATTACACCTTCCGGCATGCGCCGATCTAACTCGGCCATGGCGGATTTGATGTCTCGGCTATAGATAACGGTCATCCCCAATTCATCGACGATCTTGGCGATCGATGCAACAGAATCCTTATCCTCAGACAGGATTACGATGCTTCTGTCATCAGCCTCTTTCGGAATTGCCGCACCGAGATTAGAAGTTTCGGGCGAACCGTCTTTGTCCGTATCAATGATGAATGCATTGGAAAGGTCGCTGACGAGCCCCTTCAAGAAATCGACATCGACACCGCCCCGGTCCCCCATCTTGAGTACGTTTTCCAGATACTGCTCACCGCGGGCGCCGAGCTCGGAAACATCTTTGAAGCCGTACATAGAACCGGAGCCCGCAAGCCAGTGAAAGCTGCGGCTCATCTTTCGAATCAGCTCTTCGTCCCGGGGATTGGAGATCAATCCATCAAGCACTTCAAGTATCTCAGCCAATCTATCTGAAGATCGCTTGAGATACTTTTCTTTTAGTGCTCCAAAAGTCTCCTGCCAGGACTGCATTCCGGCCTACTCCTTGAGAATATCCTGGACCTGGGTGGCGAGAGTGGTCGGATCGAAAGGCTTGGTCAGCACACCGGTGGCTCCCATGCGCTTCAGCTTCTCTATCTCCTGGGTCATCGCTTTGGCGGTCAAGAAGATGACCGGGATGTCCTTGGTCGCTTCATTGGTGCGCAGAGCTTCCAGGGTCGAAGGACCGTCGAGAATCGGCATGTTCATATCCAGCAGAATAACATCCGGTTTGTTCACGGTGGCTACTTCGATACCATGTTGACCGTTCTCGGCCTCCACTACGTCGAGCCCGCCAAGCAGATTGAGACTCATCTTGGCTATCTCACGTACATCTTCTTCATCATCGATTATGAGTACTTTCATTCTTTCCCCTCACCTGAAAAGTAACAACTACAATAGCTTGAACCCTATACCTGTTTGGCATTAGCGAGAATCTTCCGAATTTGATCCGCCAGTTTTTCCGGATCGAAAGGCTTGGTGATTACAGCAAGCGCCCCCAGCTTTTTGGTTTCCTCGAACTCATCAAACATACCTTTGGTAGTCATGAAAATAACGGGAATCTCCTGGGTGCTCGGATTTTTCCTCAGTTCGCGTAGTGTAGTGATTCCATCCATTTCCGGCATGATCAGATCGAGCAGAATCACATCTGGTTGATCTTCTTCAGCCTTCTTCAAGCCAACTTCACCATTTTCAGCTTCCGAAACAGACACCCCGCCAAGAATCCCCAGACAGGTGCCTGCTATAGCACGAAAGTCCTCTTCATCATCAATTATGAGAACTCTCATTAAAACCAAAACCTCTCATCTATCAGATCTGAATCACTGAGCGAATCCGGTATTATACAGGACTCTCTTCTTACCTTCCCCGGACGAGACCCGGACAATCACTTTTTCAGAGGAATAAATTTTATCAACTGGCCCTGGTCTCCTGGGCCTGAACCACCACAGTAGAATCAGTCCTGGCCGGAGGCAGACGGAACCAGAAAGTACTGCCTTTGCCTTCTTCGGAATCCACGCCTATCTGACCGCCATGTTGCTCGATTATGCCCTTACAGATAGCCAGACCCAGACCGGTACCGCCTTTTTTCTTGGCGTCGGAAGCCTCGACCTGCTGGAAACGCTGGAAGAGCAACTTCTTGAACTGTTCCGGAATACCACGCCCTCTGTCTATGACCCGAACATGGACGAATCCGGCGGCATTCTCCACCGCCACGGTCACTGTCTGACCCTGGGGCGAAAACTTGATCGCATTAGACAGTAAGTTGACCAGGACCTGGACTATCCTGTCGCCGTCGGCATAAACCTGGGCATCGGTAGGCATCATCTCGAGCTTGACTCCGTTATTGGCGGCAAAGGTATTTACCGACTGCTCGGAACGCTCCATGATATCCTTCATATTGGTGTTCTCGAAGACCATGTCGAGTTTGCCAGCTTCCAGTTTTTCTATGTCGAGAATATCGTTGATCAGTCCGATCAGACGGATAGTGTTCCTCTCAGCAATGGAGACGACTTTCTTAGCCTGTTCCGGCAGAGCCCCCATGGCACCCACCGAAAGTAGAGTAAGCGAACCCCGGATAGAGGTGAGCGGTGTTCTGAGCTCGTGGCTGACCGTGGATACGAACTCTTTCTTCAAGCGCTCCACTTCCTTGCGCTCGGACACATCGAGGATGTTAGCCATATAGCGCTCGCCTTCGTGAGTCTTGAGTTCGCTGATCGAAAGCTCTACCGGGAAGTCCTCGCCATTTTTCTTGATACAATCGAACTCTCCGATTCTGTTCAATGCCTGATTAAAGAGCGTATCCATGAAAGAGGTGGTATCACTTTCATTGTGTTCGGAGAAGAATTTCGAATCTGAAAAGAGAGAGAGCAGGTGTCGACCGACAATCTCTTCAGCTTTGTAGCCAAAGATTTTTTCAGCACTGGGGTTCATCGATTCGATGTAACCATCCTGGTTGACGATGACCAGTCCAACAATCATGTGGTTGATGATCGTTCTGATCCGATGTTCACTGGCGCGAATCGCCTCTTCCGCCAGCTTCCGCTCGGTGATGTCGTGGGCCACGCAGAACATGGCTCTTTCCTTCTCTGACCAGTAAGCCGACCAGCTCACATTTATTTCGGAAGAATCCTTTCTTCTTACTCTGTTGTCGAACTGCAGGTTGCTCTTTTCAGCCCGAATAGCCCGAACCGCTTTGATGGTATCGGAAATATCTTGAGGAGCAATAACTTCGATAAAACGCTTGCCTAGAAGCTCGTCCGGAGTGTAACCCCAGTTCTCGTAGCAAGCAGGGTTGACCGCCACAAACTTTCCGTCCATGTCGATAGAACAGATGACATCCACGGCGTTGTCTATAACCGCTTTCTCCTTACGGTGAGCTTCGGTGAGCGCGTCAGCCATACTGTGGAAGACCCCGTCCAAATGCGAGATCTCGTCGCCGCCTCCCACCGGAGGATTAAGAGGCTGCCCCCTGGCAAGACGAAATGAGTTGTCGGTGAGAACATCGAGACGGTTCTTGATACTGCGGGTGAAGAACCATAGCAAGACAAAGGCGATTAAAATGTTGGCCACGACTCCGCCGACCAGAAAGACTTTCAGAATCGTTCTAGATCGGTTTTGCTTCTCGGGACTTTCCTGCTCGATTCTGCGTTCGTCTTCGGTCAGACCCCTGAGTTCATCTTGCAGTTTGTCCGCCAGAGACCTTATCTCTTTGTACATGTGCCTGGCTCGGAATTGAGCAACATCGACACGGTTGTCGTCAATGGCTGATTTGGCCTCGCCCAGAATCTTCAGACCGGTGACCGTAATCTTCTGTAGATTCTCAAGAATCTGCTTCTGCTTCGGGTTGTCTCCGACCAGTTTTCTGAGTTCTTCGAGATCCTCAGGAATCTGCCGGACAATTTTGTCATAACGATCAGAGAACAGGGGAGACTTGGTGATACTGTAGCCGCCCATCGCCACTCCGGCATCGTAGAAAAGCTTGGACAGCGTATTAGCCTGCGAGATAATCGCTTTTGAGCGGACCTGTCTTTGAACCTCCACCTCGGCTCTATGCAAAAGTTCGGTCAAAACGCCAAGGAAAATCAATTCGAAAAACAGCGGTACGAGAACCAGAATGGCTCCCTTATGGACAATCTTCAAATTGATGCGGTTGGAAAGCACTGAACTTTAAGTTAGAAACAAGGAAGTAGCTACTAATCACTGCTTACTACTGATATAGAGTATATTCCCCGAGCGGGGCATTTTTATCGAAAGCGCCACAGTCAGGCTCAAGGAGCAGATATTATCTGACCGGTATCTATTTGCCTTTCAGAGCATCGAGCAGCTTCGATAGCTGGTCGGCGGTGGAGCCAGGTTTGGGCGGCGGTGCGGCGGAGCCTGCCGCTGGTTTCTGAGCCGCCGCTGCTGAAGAATTGGCCGCGGGCCGAGCCGCAACAGGCTTACGTTTCATGCCGGCTTCCCCGGCCATATCCTCGAAGATCTGCCGGGTCTCGTCATCCATCAATACTTCTGCCTGGCTGCTGGCCAGGGCATAGCCATTCGGTTTGGCGAAATAGGCAGCAGGAATCGCACAGGTAGAGCTTCTATAGGTATCAAGAGCGCTTTTCACCTGACCTGAACCGGTAACATAAGTGACTCTCAACGGAAAATAGCGCGTGCGGGGCATTCCATAGGCCCTCGAGAGTACATCGGCAATGGCAGCAGGCACTTCAATCTCATCCGAAACCCAGCATGTAGCAGCTTTCACCGTGGAGAGCTTACCGCCTCCTGCTCCGATAGGACCGCCACTCATCACATATTTGGTCGCTTTCAAGCCGCTGATGTTGCCCGAACCGGCAGCTTTCCAGCGTGCAGCCTGCATGTCCCGGGCTCTCTGCCCGCCGGTCGAAATCATCTGATTACGCCATTGCTCGAAGGTAGTCTGGAAATACTGCCTGGTCTTGTCATTGAACATGGTCACCACCCAATCAGGCGAAGCGGTTACCAGATTGGCGCCGGCTTTGGGATTGACCCATTTGAATCCGGATTTCGAGACATAGACATACTGGTCGCCCATGTACTCACTTCTCTGGGTCAGCATCCAGCCGCTCTCCTGGGCTTGCACCGGCTGGGCAGCGACAAATAAAGCCATCAGAAGGCAAGCGAGAAGTGAAAAACGAGAAAGAAAAGCTGCGGATACGAATACGTTCATGATTTGATTCGACTCGGAATTTACTGGTTCTGAAACTATCTTATTCAAATTTCTCTGTACCCGCTCGGCAGACAGGGAAAACTAGAGCTCTTTTCCGACTCTAGATTTAGCCTCGGAGCGGGTCCTTGGATCTAGAGCGTCCCGCAAACCATCACCAAGAAAGTTGAAAGCAAGTACCGAAACGAAGATAAACAAACTGGGGAAGAGAATCAAATGGGGATGGGTCTGTAAAGAACGCCATCCATCAGAAGCGAGCGTCCCCCAGCTGCAAGCCGGCGGCGAAAGACCGAGGCCGATGAAACTGAGGGTAGACTCAGAAAGAATTGCAGCCGGCACAGTAAAGGTCATGGCGACGATCACCGGCCCGATGGAATTGGGCAGAAGATGCCGGGTGATTATTTTCAGATGCCCCTGGCCCTGAGCCCTGGCAGCCTCTACGAACTCTTCTGATTTGAGCGCCAGAAATTGAGCCCGCACCAGTCGGGCCGTCCCCCGCCAGCTCACCAGGGCAAGCGCGATTAGAATTCCGAGAGTGCCCCTGCCGATAAGGACACCAAGAAGTATCATCACCAGCAGATCTGGTAGCGAATAAGCGATGTCCACAATCCGCATCAAAAGAGAATCTATCTTGCCGCCGCAGTAGCCTGAGATGGCGCCATAGACAGTACCAATAACGAGAGAGACCAGAGCGGTAAGGACACCTATGGTGATCGACAACCGAGAACCGTAAATGACCCTGGTCAGCAAGTCTCTGCCCAGTTCATCCGTACCCATCGGATGCTCGGGACAGGGGTCGAGAAGAATAGCGTTGGAAGTCTCATCGAAAGCAAAGCCCGTCAGAGGGAGATTGAGATAAGAGACGACACAAAGAAGACAGATCAGAAGCACCACCAGCAGTGCAGCCACAGCCGTCCTGACTTTACTCAAACGAATGAAGAAGCGCTTCAAATCAGTCCTCCACCCTGATTCGGGGATCTAAGAAGTGATAGATAATATCTACCAGCGTATTGGTCAGGATGAGAAGAACTGCAAAAAGCAGAGTGGTGCCCATGATCAGATCATAGTCCCTGTTCATAACCGCAGTGATAAAGAACCTTCCCATTCCAGGAATCGCATAGACAAATTCGACCACAAAAGAGCCGGTCACCAGAATAGCTGTCAGGGGACCAAGCACGGTCACCACAGGCACCAGCGCATTGCGAAGCACATGACGACTGACCGTCGCGTAACCGGAAAGCCCCTTGGAACGGGCTGTTCTGACCCAGTCTTTTTCGAGGACTTCCAGAACACTGGCTCTGGTCAAGCGAGCGAGATAGGCTGTCGGACCGAACGCCAGGGTCACCGCCGGCAATATCATATGAGCAGGCGACTCCCAGAGTCCGACCGGCAGAAGACGCAACCAGATCCCGAAGACATAAATGAGCAAGGCTCCGATCACAAAAACCGGCACCGAGATCCCGGCAGTACTAATGAACATAGCCAGTACATCTATAAAAGTGCCTCGCCGGGTGGCAGCCAGAGTGCCAAGGGGAATACCTACCAACATGGCGATTGTCAGACCGGCAAGTCCCAGTTGAAGCGAAACAGGAAAAGCGTCTCCGAGTATGTCGGTAACGGTGCGGTCGACATACTTGTAGGAGACCCCGAGGTCCCCCCGGACCAGACGGCCTAAATAAAGCAGATATTGCTCAGCTATCGGCTTATCTAGATTGTACTTAGCTTCCAGATTCTTGATGATTTCAGGAGGCAGATTCTTGTCTTCGTCAAAAGGTCCTCCAGGAACCACGCGTACAAGACAGAAGGTCAGGGTGGCAATAATTAGAAGAACCGGGATAGCAGAGAATATCCTTTTGATTATCATCGCAAACATCAGATCGCACCATCCTTTCCGGCAGGATCTTTGATGACTGCATTTTTGAAAATCTGGATATCGAGAGCGTTGAAGGTGATGCCTTCGACCCAGGGCTTAGTCAATATATTTTGGGTAGCCAGATAGAGCGGTATTATCGGGACCTCCCGCTCGCAAAGTAAACGATTCGCCGATTGATATAAAGAAGCCCTCACAGCCTCGTCCTGCTCTGCTCTGGCTTTGTTCAGCAGAGCATCATATCTGGTGCTGGACCAGCGGGTGTGGTTGTTTCCACTTCCCGAAGTAAAGATATTCATAAACGATTCCGGGTCTGGGAAATCCGCTCCCCAGGCGCCTCTAAATAGAGGTGGCGGATCTTTTTTGCGCCGGGCAAGATAGACCTTCCACTCCTGATTGACCAGTTCAACTCGCACTCCGAGATTTTTTTTGAGCTGATCTTGAATAGCCTCCACCACCAGTCGGGCATCCTCTCGGTTGGGATAAAGAAGCTCCACCTTCGGCAGCCCTTTGCCGCCCGGATAGCCGGCCTGGGCAAGCAAGGCTTTTGCTTTCTTCGCATCAAAGCTCAAGCCGATATTTTCAGAGTAGCCTATCAGCCCTGGTGGAATCCAGCCATAAAGCGGGGTTTCCTCACGGCGAAGAATACGAGGAAATACACTTCGATCCACCGCCATGGCAAAAGCTCTGCGCACCAGTTTTTTATCGAATGGCTTTTTCGTGACGTTGAAGGCGATGTAGGACGAACGCAAAAGCGGCAGGTTACGATATCGCGGCGATTTGAGATAACGCTCCACATCCGAGGTTGAGAAACTGCGGTTGTCCACATAATCTAATTCGTCATTCTCGAACAGAGCAAATGCCGTGGACTGCTCCGGCACCATGAACATCTTCACCACTTTGACCCGGGGCTCTCCCTCGAAATAATCAGGATTGGAATGAAGCTCTATCTTGTACTCATGCTGCCATTTATGCAGCCTGTAGGGCCCATTGGTGACAATGAATCGAGGATCTGTCCACTTGCTGCCATGCTCGACCAGAACATCCTCCCTGAGCGGAAAAGTCGGACAGGTAGAGGTCAAAGAGAGAAAGTACGCTGCCGGCTGCTTGAGTCGAACTGCAAAAGTTTTTTGATCGATCGCCTCCACTCCCAGGGCGTTCAAATCTTTGATACGTCCGGTGTTTATCTCATAAGCGTTTTCGATATCGTAGAGGAATGTGGCGTAAGAAGCACCAGTATCAGGGTCTTGCAGTCTACGCCAGGCGAATACGAAATCCATTGCCGTGACCGGTTTTCCGTCGGACCAGAAAATATCATCGCGGAGATGAAAGACATAGCGTTTTCCATCCTCCTCAATTTCCCAGGAAGAAGCCAGAGCCGGCACGATCTTCATCTCAGCGTCCATCTGAGTCAGTCCGTTCATGATGTTCGAGATCACATCGAAAGAGGTGGAATCGGTTGTTGTATGCCAGTCCAGACTGGGGGGCTCGTTACCGAGATTCATCCTCAAGGTATCCGGCTCGAAACGTGCTCTACCACCCGGTCCCCAGGTGCACGAGACAGTCAGATTGGAGACAAGCAAAAGGACGGTGCCCGTGATGAGAATAGAAAAGAATCGCGCTCTCGACGCTCTTGATAGATTTAAATCTGGTATCAAGGTGGGTTCCGGCTTATATCAGAATTGCAAGCAAAGACATAATATCCCCTTCTCAAGCATCAAAAAGTAACCGTCCTAAATAAGTTAAGAGATGTTTATCCGCCTCTTATGCTTTGCCGGATCGACGCTCTGAGCATGGTAAATTCGGAAGTCTTCGGCTTGAGCACCGTAATTTATGCTTTTGTATGAAGCGGAAGTCCATACTTTGTTGACACCGATTTCGTACCTTAGATATACTATTGCCTTGACGCCGGAGAGGCGTTTTTTTGTTGGTCGCCTTTCAAAGAAAGGCGCATCAAGCTCCAGGAGCAGCAGATCATGGCTAAGAAAGAAGATAGAATCATTATCACGATGGCTTGCACCACCTGCAAAAGCCGCAACTACACCACCATGAAGAACAAGCGCAACGACACAGACAGAATGGAGTTCAAGAAGTACTGCAAATTCTGTCGTCAGCATGTTCCTCACAGAGAGACCAAGAAGTAAGCCAAATCAGAAGGATGAGCCGGCCCCTCTAACGAGAGCCGGCTCTGAAACTGGCTTTGCGCCCTTAGTTTAATGGTAAAACGAAGGTCTCCAAAACCTTTGTTGAGGGTTCGACTCCTTCAGGGCGCGAATGTTTTTCTCCGGCAGTTAATGACAATCCCGGACTAATCGGACAAGCAGGCGATGGCGATTAAAAAGCGCAAGAAAGGCAAAGATTCGAAGATCCGGGTTGATAAGAGCTCCTCGTCCCCTCCAGCCGGAGCCGCTGAAAGCGATGAGCAAGGCAAAAAAGAAGGCAAGGCAGAATCAGTGAGCGCTCAAAATACCGCCACCAAGGACCCCGGTCCCAAACCGCAACCGCAGTCACGTCCCGAAGAATCCAAGGGTTTGACCGGAATTGCCGCTTATATAGAGTTTCTCAAGCAAGTTAGAATCGAGTACAGGAAAATCACCTGGCCCGACCGCAGACAGATCATTCAGGAAACCTGGACGGTGCTGATTCTGGTTACTTTCATTACTTTGCTGGTTCTCGGCTATGACTGGGTCCTGGGCAATATCGTTTTCGGTCCCCTGGAGCACTGGATCAAGCTCAATATGAGCCCATAGGGAAGCAATGCTAGATATAGAGAGAAGAGAGGATACGGGAAAAGAGATGGCTTTCATCAAGTCGGATGGTCACCGCAAATGGTACGCAGTACAAACCGCGTCTGGCCATGAAAACAAAGTCAAAGAGCACATCGAGAAGCGCGTAGTCACCATGAATGCCCAGGATAAAATCTTCGGCGTTATCGTGCCGGAAAAAATGGTGACCAAGGTCAAGGACGGCAAACGCGTCGAAAAGAAAGAAAGAGAGTATCCCGGCTATGTATTCGTCGAGATGATTCTTGATGACGACTCCTGGAGAGTAGTCAGAGAAGCGCCCGGCGTAACGAAATATGTAGGAGCAGGTAAAAAACCTATTCCAGTCCAAGACTCCGAAATCAGGAAAATCCTGAGACGCCAGATTGCTACTTCCGGAGTGAAGGGCAAGAAGGCAGCCCAAATAGACGTAAAGGTCGGAGATTACGTCAGAATCACCGGTGGCCCATTCGCCGACTTTACAGGAGAAGTTACAGAAGTAAACCTGGAGAGAGAGCGCATAAAGGCGTCTGTGATTATCTTTGGACGTGCTACACCGGTAGAACTGGAGTTCAACCAGGTTATAAAAGTGTAAATGTCCTGGATTTATAAGCGTTTGGGCCATAAAATCTAGTACTTCGGTATATATATAAGGATCTAGGCACCGTGAAAAAGGTCGTTGGAAAGATCAAACTGCAAATTTCTGCTGGTAAAGCAAACCCGGCACCACCTATAGGACCGGCTCTCGGTCAGCATGGTGTCAACATCATGCAGTTTTGCAAAGAATACAATGCTAAGACACAGGACAAAGCCGGCACCATCGTTCCGGTCGAAATCACTGTGTACGAGGATCGCTCGTTCGATTTCGTTCTCAAAACTCCTCCTTGCTCCGAGTTGATCAAGAAGGCAGCGAAAATCGAAAAGGGATCATCGGCCCCTAACAAAACCAAAGTCGGCTCTATAACCGCCGCTCAGGTTACTGAAATTGCCAAAGTCAAAATGCCCGACCTCAATGCCACAACCATTGAAGCGGCCGAGCTAATGGTTCGCGGCACTGCCAGAAACATGGGCGTCACCATCAAATAAGCCGGAATCATATAAATAGGAAAGGAGCCTCGAAATGGCCAAAAAGACAAAGAGACAGACTCGCCTTCTCGAGCTGAAAGAGAAATATCGTGATCCTCTTGAAGCCGCCGAAGCGATCAAAGTTCTCAAAGAAGAGAAATCTGTCAAATTCGACCCCACCGTCGAAGTGCACTTCCGTCTTGGCATCAACCCTAAAATAAACGATCAACAGATTCGTTCCACCGTCAGCCTTCCTGGCGGAACGGGTAAAGAGGTTCGGATTGCGGTTGTGGCCAAAGGCGCTCTTATTGACGAAGCCAAAGCAGCCGGCGCCGATATCGCCGGAGCAGAAGAACTGGTCGAAGAGATTGGTAAAGGCATGCTCGATTTCGACAAGCTGGTCGCCACTCCCGACTGTATGGCTATGCTGTCGAAAATGGGTCGTATCCTCGGTCCTAAAGGTCTGATGCCGAACCCGAAAGACGGCACCGTAACCACCGACATCGCCAAAACCGTAGAAGAGCTGAAAGCCGGTAAAGTAAGCTTCCGAGCCGAGAAAACCGGTGGACTGGTTCAAATGGCCATCGGCAAGCTCTCCTTCGATGACGAACGCCTTCTCAAAAACCTGGCTGCCGTGGTCGAGCAAATCAACAAGGTGAAACCCACCAGCGTTAAAGGCACCTATGTCAAGGCTGTCTACCTGAGCTCCACCATGGGACCCGGTGTCAAACTCGATGTCGCCACCCTGCAGGATCTCTCCAAGCACGTAGCTGCATAAAGAAGTAGAAATCAAAATCAGAAGAGGAGATTCACTAGAATCTCCTCTTTTTCTTTGTCTAAAGAACAGCTAAATAGAATCGATAGAATCAGGTCGCTTCGTTGGGCACCAGATAGGTGAAAGGGAAGGTCTGGGAAGCACGGAATGTAAGGGGGGCGCCGCCGCTATAGACTTGCGGAACGATAAAGGGTCGAATCTCGACGGTGGTCTCGACGGTGATAGTGCCGCTGACAGTCCCGCCGAAGCCTCCGTTGGACGCCCGCAGGGCATCGGTGTCAGTGAGGACGGTACCGGGGTTGAAGATGAACTGGTCCAGGGTGAAATTGCTCAGCATAGAGCTGCCCTGCTGGTTGGCTCGGGCGATGATGGCATCAGCCCTCTGCCTGGCAGTGGCAGGGTCTCCACTGGAAGCAGCCCGAGCGGCCTGTCGGCAAGTCTGGTCGTTGACCTGAACGCCTATGACAATCACAGCCAGGTCAAATAGAACCAGAACCAGAGGTACCAGAATAATCAGGCCTGCACACAGCTCCACCGTGGATTGTCCCCGGCTTCTTGCGGATCGGTATTTTACGGGAGAGAGAAGTTGAATCATTACAAACAGCGAGAAAGTAAATGTTGATCAGATCAAGACTATTCGTTTTCCATTATTCCCAGATACAGCCTGAACTAATCGGAGACATAGGTCATCAATCCTGAAGTGGTGGTGTAAAATGATTGAGCTAGGAGGCGGAAATCATTGGTTAAATTCAAAGACTACTACCAGACCCTGGGTGTGAATCGAACGGCGACCCAGAAAGAGATTAAATCTGCCTACCGCTCCCTTGCCCGCAAATATCATCCGGATGCCAACCAGGGCGACAAGGCCTCTGAAGAGAAATTCAAAGAGATAACCGAAGCCTACGAAGTCCTCAAAGACGAAGATAAACGCAAGAAATACGACCGCCTGGGCTCCAACTGGAAGGCCGGCGCCGAGTTCAAGCCTCCACCGGATTTCGGCTCCGGCGGATTCGGTTTCGACTTCGAAAAATTCAGCGATCTGAGCAAAAGCGGCGGTCCGTTTTCAGACTTCTTCGATGTGCTTTTCGGCCAGACTTTTGGTGGCGGCGCTCCCCAGGGAGGCGCCGGCAGTCGCACCACCACCAGTGGCGGCACAAGATTTTCTGGAGCTCGAAAACCAAAAGACCAGGAAGCCACCATCGAACTTACAGTCGAAGAGCTTGCCTCAGGCGCCCACCGCACTCTCAAGATCACTCCACCGGGGGCGGCCTCGAAAACAATCGAAGTCAAAATCCCTAAAGGTGTCAGAGCCGGTTCCAAAGTGCGGATTCCGGGCCAGGGCGCTGATAGCCCCTATGGACGAGGCGACCTTTTTTTGAAAGTGAAAGTCAAACCCCATGACAAATTCACCATCGACGGAGACAATCTTTTTTGCGAAGCCGAGATCTCACCGGCAAAAGCTGTACTCGGTGGACAGACCAGAGTTCCGACCCTGGACGGACCGGTCAAGATCCGCATTCCGGCAGGTACCCAGGGAGGCAAACTGTTGCGCCTGAGAGGCAGAGGACTGCCCCAGCTCAAAAGCACCACTCGCGGTGACTTATTGATCCGAGTAAAAATCGTCATCCCAGAAAAGCTGTCTACAGAAGAGAAAGATCTCTACGAAAAACTGGCCTCTCTCGAACAAAAGAGCACCGCTAGCGCTAACTGAAGACTGAAGACTGAAGCAGTACTATCGGTGATATCACCGACTATTTTGCTTCTGTTTCTGTTCCTGATCCTGCCTCTGCTGCCGGCTTCTCACCTTCGGCCTTTTTCTCTTCGGGCGGAGGAGCTACCGATTCAGCCTCTTCCGAAGTGTCTTCGATGGTAGGAGCATAAGCATCCTCAGCCGGTGCCGCAGGTCGGCTGAGCGGCAAAAGACTGGTAGCAGAAGAGAACTCTCCGAGCGCTTCTTCACGGTTGTGTTCCCGGAAGAGTACCTCGGACATGAGTTCATGAAGCTCCGGAACACTTTCACGTTTTTTCAGAGCGTCTTTCAAATTCTTCCTGGCTTCCGGCAGGCGATTAACTGCAATCAAGAGCTTGGCCAGGGTGACTCGAAGGTCGATGTCTTCTGGTCTATTCTCGACTTTCTGGCGCACATCCGAAATAGCCGATTCGATAAGACCGGCATTTTTCTCGATCAGCTCTTTGATCTCCGGAGGATAATCAAGATTGTCCGACTCCAGGGCACAACCGCGGACAAAGGTTTCAAAGCCTTTTTCCTTTTTGCCGTTCACCGCAATAGCCAGACCCAGACGCTTGGTGATCCGCGGGTCTTCAGGTTTCTGCTCGAGAACCTGGTTGAACACTTCGATGGCACGACTGGTCTTCTCGTCCACCAGATAGAGGTTTGCCAGCTCGATACGCGGCTCGATCCACTCGGGCTTGGCTAGCTTGAGCAAGTTCTCGTACTGCTCTTCAGCCTTTTCGACAAAGCCGCCGTAATAAAGCTGTCTTGCATAATTGAGGACGACATACTGACTGGTAGGATGGTTGAGAATCGTCTTCTCCAGAACCACATAACCCTTCCATCTATCCTTAGCATTGTCGGAACGAATCAGGGTATTGCCGATAGCCATGTTCCAGGCAGCATCCTGGCGTTTCTTATTATCTTTGGCGGCTTTCCAGGCGGCAGCCATGGCTTCTTTGGTCTGCCCTTTCTCGTAAAGGACCCAGGGTTCTTTCTCTTTTACCTTTTCGAGAATCTCGGGAGAATTGAGCAGAGGGTCGACGGTCTCAATCCCTTTCTTCGTCACCTGGACCGAATTGGCATCCGGCAGTTTGACCGGAACTGCGATGGTAAAAGCGAAAAGTCCCCCGGCAACAATTGCCGCCAGAAGCTGGGGACAGAGCAACTCTCTGACTAGATTCTTACGCTCGGGGGGTAACTCCTGCCCATTGACTGCCAAGACAATTCTCCTTCAAAGAAACTTCTTTTGAACTCTTATTTGAATAAGTTCCCTCACCGGACCGAGGCTAACCTGAAACCGGACTTGATAAAGACTGACGCAGTTCAATCCACTGAAAAGCGAAGCTCTCGAAGACCGCTTTTTTCCCGACATACTTGGATATCCGCCATTTCGTCTCCTCGCACAATCTTAACAGCTCGTTCAAATAATCGGTAAGAATTGGCGAATCTATTGCCATAGTTCCGATAATTTCGAGTTCGGTCAGATAGACCGTATCGACCACAAGCTCCACATTGTCTCCCTGCCCGACAATGTCAAGAGAGGACTCCACCAGCTCTAAAGCATGAACCCCGGTTGTCGGATGGGCAGAGGCTTTTTTGGCTCCGCCCCGGGCCAGGTTGCGACTCCATTCAAAAAATGGCAGGTTAGAGAGCTCCTTCAGACCGGCCACCAAATCGGCTTCTTCTTCCTTCAGCTCAGAGAATAAATTTGCCAGTGCGCTTGAATAAGCGGAGCGGTCTAGTAAGCGATTCAACGGACCGACCAGTCTTTTGCCCGGCATAATCACCGGAACCACCTGGCAGCGGCTGACAATGGTCCGCAGCACATTGTCCTCGCTTCGGGCGAAAAGAAAGAAGACCCCATTGCCCCTGGGTTCCTCGATGGTCTTGAGCAGAGCGTTAGCGCTCGGTCGGTGGAAAACATCCTGGGAAGCTTCATAGATAACCGCCACCCGCCTGTAGCCGGAGGTCTTGGTGAACTCTTCAGAGAGCAAACGGGCTTGCTCCACCGGAATCTTGGTAGAAGCCCCTTCCCGGGGCATAAGCTCCAGCCAGGCCTGGGGGTGTTTACCCTCGGATATCCAGCGACAGTTCTGGCAAGATCCAGACGCCTCCGAAACACTCCTCAAACAGGAGCCCCGGGTATCCCGTTCTGTACTGGTGCAATTTAAATAAGCCGCCACTTGTTTAGCCAGATCCAGCTTGGCTTCTCGGTTGTCGCCCACCAGAAGATAGGCATTCGCCAGCCGAGATTGCTCGACAGCCGTCCCGAGAAGCCTGGTGGCAAGCACCTGCTCCTCTTCCAAAACAGGCTTGAAAATAAGACCCTTGCTCATGATCGCTAAAGGATATCAGGTCTTAGTGTAAGTAAAGTTAACCAAAGTAAGGCTTTATAACCAGGCTCTGCAAATTGACAGCCCTTGGCTTGTGGCCTAGACTATTTAGTCTTGTGAATAGTGGGCAAGGTCCTGTTTATGCGGGACTTTGGCGGCGACAGTGCCTTAGAGTTTCGAATGTTCGAGCTCACCTAAGACTGTCGGCTACGAAAGAGTGTGGAAAAACCACCCGGGAGAGAACCTTGGCAAACGTAATAGTAGTTGGTGCGCAGTTCGGGGACGAAGGCAAAGCAAAAGTAACCGATTTGCTGGCAAAGAATGCCGATGTCGTAGTGCGCTACCAGGGCGGCGCTAATGCCGGTCACACAGTGGTGGCTAATGGCGAGACCTATAAGTTCCACCTAATACCTTCCGGTATCGTCTATAACAAGACCTGCATTCTAGGACCGGGTATGGTCATCGACCCCCGTGCCTTCCTCGAGGAGCTCGACGGGCTGATTAAAAGAGGTCTCGATGACTCTTCCCTCAAGATTTCAGCCACCGCCCATGTCACCATGCCCTACCACCTTACCCTCGATGCAGCCGAAGAGGATAAGCGAGGCGGCAATAAGATTGGTACCACCAAACGCGGCATCGGTCCTACCTATGCCGACAAGTGTGCCCGCTCCGGTATCCGTATGGAAGACCTCCTGGATAAAGAGGTCCTCAAGTCCAAGCTGGAATATCTGGTGCCCAGTAAAAACGTGCTCTTAGACAGGCTCTACAATCTGGAGAGCATGGAAACCGAACAGATTTTGAAAGAGTACCTCGAATACGGCAAACGCCTTAAGAAGTATGTTTGCGATACTTCGGCCCTCATCTTCGAAGCGGTCGGTCAGAAGAAGAACATCTTGTTCGAAGGTGCCCAGGGCACCCTGCTTGACCTCGACCACGGCACTTATCCCTATGTCACCAGCTCCAGCCCCTCGGCAGGTGGTGCCTGTGTAGGAGCCGGTGTCGGTCCGACCATCATCGACCGAGTGATCGGAGTCTCCAAAGCCTATGTCACCCGGGTTGGAGAAGGTCCCTTCCCCACCGAACTGATAGACAAAGAAGGCGACAGACTGAGAGAGACTGGTGCCGAAATCGGTGTCACCACCGGACGCCCCCGTCGTTGCGGCTGGTTCGATGCCGTGCTCGGACGCTACTCTGTCCGCATCAACGGACTCGATTGCCTGGCTCTCACCAAGCTCGATGTTCTTGATGATTTCGACGAGATCAAAGTTTGCACCGAATACAAAGATTGCATCACCGGTGTGGTCTACAAAGACCTGCCCAGCATCGGCAGCCGCTTCAACCAGATGACCCCGGTCTACAAGACCGTAAAAGGATGGAAGAAGCCGACCACCGATTGTAAGAGCGTCAAGGATCTTCCTAAAGAAGCAAGAGAATATCTTGAACTGATTGAAGAACAGCTTGATGTCCCGGTCGCCATCGTCAGTGTCGGTCCCAAACGCGACAATACTGTCGTGGTCGAAGACCCGATTCACGGACCGAAACGGGTTCTGAGCAAACAAGCCACCGCTAACGTCTAAAGCTCTCCAACCAGGTTCCGATATCGGAAAAGAATTTCCGAATGCCTCGCTTGATATTTTCGGCAGGGTCGGTGGCTTTTAAATTGAGCCGCTCCAGGCCCGCTTCAGCCACCCAGTTTTCCGGGTCCCGGGCCAGAATGAGCTCATAGGTCCTGGTAGCCGCCGGATAGTCGAACATATATCTCTCTTGAAGCCAGGCCAGCTTCTGAAGAGCCTCCACCGAATCGGGCATCTTTTTGAGATAGTCTTTCAGAGAAGCCCTGGCACAGCCGATATCGCCGAGAGCTTCGCAGATATCAGAAAGCTCCAGAAGCCAGGCAGGTTTTCTGGGGTCAAGGGCGATAGCCTCTTCAAGATACTGCTTGGCTGCTTTCAGATCGCCGGTGTTCTTATTGAGTTGATAAGCAAGATGACGCACCGCCGCATCCCGGGGAAATCGGCTCAGAAGTCCTCTTAGTTCTCGGTCGGCATCTTGATAGCGATAGTTGGCAAGCAAAGCCGATATCAACTGAGCATGCGCTTTCTTAGATTGCGGAGCAAGACGGATAGCCTCCTCGGCCATGCTCAGGGCAAGGTCCGAACTGAGGTTTTCGAGATACATTTCAGACAGGGCAATATAAGGTTCCGAGTTTACCGGATCATGGGTTCGCACCCATTCGTATTCCATAATCGCCCGAGACCAGAGACCCATTTTTTTGTAGAGTCTGGCGGCACCAAGATGCACCGAAAGATCATTCGGAAATTCCAAAAGCAGTTTCTCGATGCCTGGGCGCGCCCGGGAGTAGGCACCTTCCTCGGTGAGTCTCTTGACGAAGGTAAGCTTGTCAACCGGAGCAAGCGCCAGGGATGCGCTGGAAAATAATCCGCAGAAACTCAGAAGAAAAATCGTATTCGCTATTAAAATTTCGTATCTCACTATAATAGTCTACTATGAGCACCGACCAAGATGTAAACAAGGATAAGCGTCCGCCAACCGGCGGATTGACCGCATCCTATGATGACTCCCTGGTCAAGGTGCTGCTCTATTCTCTTGCGGCAGGATTAGTCATAGTTCTCTATGTTCTGATTGTAGTGAGGGTAGAAAAGACTCGAACCAAAATCGATCCTGTGGACAGAGCCTGCATGATCGCCGCAGAAGAGATGACCAGGACGGTGGTAAGCCATCCTCGCTTCGGTCTTATCGGTCTTGATGACAATCGCTTAGAAGAGAACACTTCTTATGGAATGGAACCATCCCCGGTTCGCTCTTTGAATTCTATAAACGCTTCGATAAAAGTGGCAGCGGATTTTGCCTCTAAAATCGATTCAAGGTTGATGACCGATCTGATCGACCAGGATCTCGACGTTCTTTCTGATCTCGAAGCGTCCTTATACACGAAGCTGGCTGATTCGCTAAAAGAGACGAACACGGAAGAAGGCAATCCCGCCTACGTAAAAGCCTATCAGTCCCTGAGATCGGCTCTGCCCAATAACATAAACATAAAATCTTTGAAGCTCACCATGGGAGGATACGGCAAATCTTCCGGGCGCCAGACATCTATAAAAGCTCCGGAGACAGGAGCATCCGGGGCTACCTATGCAGAGAACGGCTTCTACCGAGAAAACATTCCGGTGCCGGTTACGACTTCGCATTCAGTTCGCTTCTATAAAACCTATGAGCTTAGCAAATCGGTTCCTCCCGAAAAATTCGTGCTCAAGTCCGAGGGAATGCTACCAGCCGCGGTGCTGCTGGAAGCGACTCTGGAAGACAGCCATGACGGCAGTCAGAAAAAGAAAAGCGCTTGCGCTTTAATAGGAAGCCCCTCCGAAGCGCCGTCGGCAAGCTGCCTCGTGCTTCGCTTTCCGCAGGGTATGCCGGTTTCTAGCAACAAACTGTCGTTTTTCTTTCAGACCGAAATCCAACCAGAAAACAGCGAGGGTTACTGGGGCCAAGCCCTGGACGGCTCCGTTCCCGGTAAAGGGCATCTGAGCCCGACAATCGACCCGGTTCTCACCCCTATGAAACCGGATCAAGCAATCGTCTGCTCTTTATACAACTGGCTCAAAAATATCGCCCCGGCGCCAAGTCTAGACCAGCTCGACAAATTGATGGAGGCTGATTTCGCCTCAGCCTATAGTCGAGAGAAGCTCACCCGTTTCAACTATGTAAACAGCTGCCTCGCCATTGATACCGGCGCCAGACAGAGGGCTTTTCTCAATGCGACCATGCCCGGCTACAATGGGCAACATGCCCTGGCCAACTGTTTCGAATATCCGAATCAGAGCTCGGTCTTTCCGAGTTCGGCACTACCGGTGGTTATTGACAGAGAGGGCAGGGCTCTTTTATCAGGAAGGGCAGACTTTGACGAAGAGCTGGTCAATAGTTATCTCGATTCACTCTATTCAACCAACCTTGCCGCCCTGGAAACCATGGCCACCGCTCGTCGGCTTTCAAGAAAGTACCAGGCGATAGCGGACGACAAACGAGTAAAACTGGCTCGCACAGCCGGAAGAAACGCCTTGAATATAGCAGAAAAATCTTTCGAGATAGCAGAGAGAAGCTTCGCCCTTCTCGGCAACGGACTCCATAAAATCGATCGGTCTGAAGCCTATCTAGTAGGCAGACAATTCGTTTTTCTGCCTGCCGAACGGCCTCTGACCGAGGACGATTTACTGAAGCAGGATTCTTCTTTGATATGGACCAGAAAAGATGCATCGACATCGGCTTCGGTGCTTATACCCTGGAAAGACTATTTCCATGGAACAGGCGGAGTCACCGTAGAGGGCAAACCGCTGGATCTTGTCCTGGCGGAGAATCTGAAGCCTCCCTGCACCGGTCCGCTGACCGTGGTCTTCGATTCTCGAGATCTGCAGTCCGGTGGTGCGGTGATCCCGCATCTTTCGAGAACTTATCCGTTTGAAGCCCACCCAATAACCGAAGGGCAGTCGGCCTATTACTGTGTGAACGGACTGAAAACCGGCTCGAAACCCGAGGTCTGCTGGTCTATTTTAATAAGAGACAATGCCTTCCACAAAAACACCGCGACCAGCGGTAACAGATATCCTCTCAAGAACCGCCACCAGTGGCATAGAGAGTTCGAGCCCCCCTTTGCCAGTTGCCCTCAACTCTCATTCGAAATCCAGATAAGACGCCCTCTTCCCAGGGTGGATTCAGTCCCGCGCTCTACCCTGGTCACAGATCCCCGTTTCGACAGAAAGTCGCCGGTAGTGCCCCCCATTCCGGCTGAGATGATGTAGAAGATACAGAAGGCTACAATGGGTACAACTAGATAATGCAAAGAATAATAGTAGCCAAAGAGCTGGCAAAATTTTTCGGACTGCTGGCCCATCCTCTCCGCATTCGGATAGTCGAAGAACTCGGAACCCGGGAGCTTACCGTAGGCGAGCTCAAAGAGAAGTTGGACACTCCACAAGCTTTAATCTCCCAGCACCTGGCTATTCTTCGCAATGGCAAACTGGTTCTAGAAAGACGCGAAGGTCGCCATGTCTACTATCATGTGCGCAAACCGGAGCTGGCTAAAATCATCCTCGATTGCACCGCATTTGTGGAACCTGATATTGAAACCTCCGAAGACATAATCAAAGCGATAAAGTCGGCGAAAGCTGCCTGGCAGAAGAAAGACAAGAAAAAGAACGGCTGAGAGTGGGAATTTAGTGCTCTTGCTGGGTATTAAGAGTTAAGTGGAAAAGATCCTGGACTCAGGAAGAAGCATGATGACACCCTGGAAAAACAGAGCGTCAAATCAAAACCGCCTCAAGCTGGCTATCTTCTGGATCAGCTCTCTTTTGCTGCTCTGCTTCATAGAGCTGGGCATGAACGTCAGCGCTGGAGTCGCCCTCTCTGAACTCGGTCAGACCGCCCGGGCGACGGACAGCAAGATATCCGGTCCCAGACTGATGGAAGAAAGTCTCGACAGCGAGCGTGACCCGCCCAGAAGACAATGTCTTCCCTTTCTAAGTGCCGGCATAAATCTGCGACATATCCAGTCCACGAACTATTCGGATCTTAACGATCTCTGGCCGGAGAATCTTCTCGATTGTGCCGGTGCGCCCAGAGAAAAATCCATAGGTCTCCTGGCTCTTTGCGAGAGCAAAGCCGAAAGACCCTATCGGCGGTGCCCCCTCTGGCTCAGCTTGCGTACACTTTTATCTTGAACTCGATAGCGACCGTATTTAAATAACCCTGGTTCTCTATCGAGGAATATCATAATAATGACTGAATTGATCAGGCAAAGCCCCGATCTGTGTACTGTCTCTCTAGACATCAACAGATTGGAGAAGCTATCCACAATCGTAATTTCGTGCAACGACCTGGATGGTCTCGTAAAGTCCGAGCAACTTGCAAGCTTTGGAGAATTTGCTCTTTTACAGAGCGACAATCTAGAACAGACACTGCGCCATCCGGAGAGTGCGATGATGCAATTGCTGCACACCATGTTGACCATTTGCCGTCGTCCGACCCGGATTATGCTTTTTGCTCACAGCGGCTGTGGCGAAGAAAACGAGACTGAGGCTATCGAAGAATTCCGACCACAATCGGAAAACGAGAATCTGCTCACCCCGCTCGAAGTATCCGTTCTTTCGAGACTGAAAGTACTGGACAGGCTGATTCAAGAAGGCTTGTTGCCCGGCGGGGAGAAGGCAAAAATCTATGCCTGCCTCTACGAAGCCGAGTTCGACTGGATATCTATTTATGAACCGGAACTGGAGTTGTTCGTTCCACTCTTCGGTCAGATTCATATCTGAATAAAAAGGTCCTCTTCGTAATACGAAAAGGACCTTTCATAAATCGATTGAAAGCGATATCTATTTAGATTCGGTTTCAGCTTCCACTTCAGCGCTCTCTTCTTTGGCAGCCTTTTTGGAAGAAGATTTCTTGCTGGATTTTTTAGGCTCTTCCTTGATCTCGATGCAGGGCTCGATACCGAGTTGAGTTTCCAGCGCCTCAAGTCTTTCGACCAGCTCTTCGTATTCGCGACGCGAGACGAATCCGAGGTCTTTGGCAGCGCTTCTCACTTTGGTGGAAACTTTGCCTTCAATCTCTTCGGATTTCTTGGAAGCTTCGTCTTTGACATTCTTGAGGAAGGACTGGGCATTCTCGGTTTTCACCTTGCCTTGCTCTTCCAGTTCATCAATAAGGTCGCTGCCGACTTTGACAAGATCTTGCATCGCTTCATTAATAGCGGTTTTTACACGATCGAAATTCGAAGTAGCACCGACACTGGTCAATACAGCTTTCTTTATAAGGGTTGTGCTCTCGCTCATTGTATTACTCCGTTTGTTAGCTACAGGTCGTTACCCGACTGATATCCGGGGGTAACTCGCGTGACGGGCTCCGGGATGCATTAAAGATATCAAGACGGCAAGCTTTATTCATCCTTTTCGAAGTAATTTGAAGGTGAATTAATAGGGCCAAGACGTTTCCAAGGCGCTGAACTTTTAGTCCGGGCCAAGTAAAATGCTCATTCATATCTGCCTGTATGACCACGTTGAAAGCACTGGAGGTCGTCTCTTGACAGCACCGAATCCCCGTAAACACAATGGTTTTAGCCTCGCCAGAGATCTCAAGAGAAGATCTGCGGCGGTCCTTGTAGTCTCTTTACTACTGTCCGGTCTTTTCGCCCCGCTTCTGCCTGCAGAAGCCCAGGCGAACCAATCTAACAATCCCAGACTGGTTTTGATGCTGGTCGCCGACCAGTTCCCCTTCAGCTATTTAGAGCGCTATAAGAGCAGACTCTCCCAGGGCGGATTCAGATATTTGCAGGAGCACGGCGCCACCTTCACCAACTGCAAGCTGGAAACTGCCACCACCCACGCCGCTGTGGGGCACTCGGTTATCGCTACCGGCGCCCATCCCTGGAGTACCGGGGTAGTCGGAAACAGCTGGTATTCCCGGGGCAGCAAAGGTCCCAAAACGCCCACCGAAGATACATCCGCCAATCTAGTAGGAGCCAACGGCACCGCCGGCGGATTGAAATATGTCGCCGGCACCACCCTGGGTGATCAACTGAAATTAGCCACCAACGGCAGATCGAAAGTTTTCAGCGCTTCAGTAGATCAGTCTTCGAGCCTGCTTCTCGCCGGTCAACTGGCCACCAACGCCTTCTGGATGGACCCTAAAACCGGAAACATGGTCAGCTCCTCTAAATACGGCTCTACTCTGCCGGGCTGGGCCAAATCCTTTAACGACCAGCATGTGCCGGACCGCTACATAGGCAAACCCTGGCAGCGCCTGATGCCCGAGACCCAGTACGGAGCATCTACCCGAGACGAATACGGTAGAGAGCGTTCTATGCCCGGCGACGGTAAGCGCTTCCCTCATATCATCAATCGTGGTGACGGCAGTGACGGCGGCAGCTACTACTCTAATTTCGCCATGACCCCCTTCGCCAATCAGATGATTCTCGACTTCGCCAGAAGCATGGTCGAAAAAGAGCGCCTGGGCAGCCACACCGACTCGGATCTGCTCACCCTCGGTCTCACTGCCGGCGAAGGTCTGACCCAACACTTCGGGCCCTACAGCCAGGAGACAGAAGATCTTGTTTTGAGAATGGATCGCAGCCTGGAGAGCTTCTTCCAGTTTCTCGATCAGGAAGTCGGTTTGAAAAACTGTCTGATTGTGTTCACGGCAAGCCACGGCAGCCCTGCCATTCCAGAATTCCTCGGAGAGCGAGGCATGACCGCCGGAAGAATCGATCCGAAGATTTTCACCACATTTTTAGACTCGAAACTGGACAGCCAGATTGGCGAAGAAGACTGGATAGACGCCTTTTATCCGCCCAATCTCTATCTCAATTTCGACGCCATGGACAACCAGAAAGTTAGACAGCCTGATGTCGAAGCGCTGGTTTCGAAGATGGCTCATTCGGTACCAGGTATCGGCGATATCATTACAGCCTGGCAGCTGTACACCAATCAGCCGCCTAACGGACCGAA
The DNA here is from genome assembly GCA_020634035.1 of Candidatus Obscuribacterales bacterium. Lineage (GTDB taxonomy): Bacteria > Cyanobacteriota > Vampirovibrionia > Obscuribacterales > Obscuribacteraceae > RI-106. The sequence continues at coordinate 87,511 of JACKCM010000003.1, forward strand.
GAACGAAGCGATCAAAAAATCCTACTATTTCGGACGCAGCGGCGAACTCTATGTATTGCCCAAGCCCGGCTTCGTCTTCACCGACAAATCGGACGGCACCGGATATGGTTCACCCTATAGCTATGATTCTCATGTACCACTGATTCTCTGCGGAGCAGGGGTAAAGCCCGGCAAGTACGGCACCACCACTTCACCGGCAGATATCAGCGCCACCTTATCGGGTCTGTTGAACATCGAGCTGCCATCTCTTTGTGAAGGCAGAGCCCTGGACGAAGCCTTTGCCCAGGTGGCCGGTCCGCCCAGCCCCCGGGTAAAACCGGCGGCGGAGCCGGATGCTGCAGCCGGAGCCGACAAGAACGCGAAAGCGAAAAGACGATAAAGAACCGATAACAAGGGAGATATGACTATGGCAGGAGCGGATTCCGGACTGGAGACACTGATCCTGGTGGATGGAAGCTCGCTGGCTTTTCGTTCATTCTATGCCCTGCTCACCACCGGTCTGAGAACCAAAACCGGTGTTCCGACCTGGGCAGTAATGGGCTTCTTCAACTCTCTTTTCGATTTAATAGATCGTCAGTCACCCCATATGATGGCAGTCTGTTTCGATACCAAAGCCAAAACATTTCGCCACGAAAGCTATGACCTCTACAAAGCAAATCGTGACGAGATGCCCGACGAGCTGGCCGAGCAATGGCCCCTGATTAAAGAAGGGGTGAAGGTCCTCGACATCCCTCTGCTCGAACTGGATGGCTATGAAGCCGACGACATAATAGGAACCGTCGCCCTGCAGGCAGCAAAAGAGAACCGTCGGGTGGTTATACTCACCGGCGACCAGGATATCTTCCAGCTGGTGAACAAAACAGACGATCTAATCAATGTTCTGATGCCGACTAAAGAGGGCCTGAAAAACTTCGGGCGCAATGAGATTTTCGAAAAGCTCGGAGTCTGGCCCGAACAGATTATCGATTACAAAGCGCTCTGCGGCGACAAATCAGACAACATTCCAGGAATAAGAGGCATCGGTCCCAAGACAGCCTCCAAGCTGCTAGCCGATTTCAATACCTTAGACGGTATCTACGAGAATCTCGACTCTATAAAATCCAAATCCCAGAAAACCAAACTGGAAGAAGGTAGAGAAGAAGCCTATTTGAGCCAGAGGCTGGCCACTATCAGCCTCGATGTTCCGGTCCCCTTCAACTTTCATGATTGCAAATTGAGCCTGCCCGATGTCGATCAAGTGGGCAGCTTCTTCAAGAGCCTGCAGTTCAAATCACTGGTGGCAAGGCTTCCGCGAGCGGTGGCATCATTTGCCCGAGAAGAGAACAACAAAGAAGAGCTGGTCGGCAAAATCGCAGAACAACTGGGTGGTATCAAAGTCGAACCGCTGGCAAGAGACGGCTCTCGAAACGGCAACGAAAGCGGAAACGGCAATGGCAACGGCACATCCATATCGGTCGAAAGTGAAGTAGCAGCGCCGGCAGAGCCCTTCTTCGCCTCGGCGCCCGAGACCAAAATAATCCAGACCGAAGAAGAGCTGAAAGAGCTTATCACCGAGCTTTCTAATAGCGGTGTCATATCTATCGATCTTGAAACCGACGGCATAAACTCCCTCGATACCAATATCGTAGGCTGGGCATTCGCCTGGGGAGAAGGTTATAAACTGGACGAGAACAATCGCATAGAAATTGCCCCGGGCAAAGAAAAAGAGATCAAGACCGCTTACGTCCCGGTCATGCACCAGGTGATCTCGGCTCTAAAACAACTTGATGCCGACTATGTAGTTAAGGAGCTGAAGCCGCTTCTAGAGAACCGCGAGATAGGCAAGGTGGCCCAGAACGGCAAGTTCGAAAAGAACGTACTGTCATTATATGGCATCGATCTCGGTCCGATAGTTTTTGATCCGATGCTGGCAAGCTATATCGTAAACCCTGACGACAAGCACGGTTTAAAAGATCAATCCGACCGAATTCTCAGTTATTCGATGGTGCGTATCACCGAGATCATCGGCAAAGGTCGCAAACAGATAACCATGGATCAAGCGCCGATAGAGACCGTCGCCCCCTATGCCGGCGATGACGCCAGGGTGGCACTGGCCCTGGCTTCTCACTATCTGCCCATCCTCGATGAAGAGAGAGCTTATCTTCTTTATGACATGGAATTGCCGGTAGAGGCAACTCTTGCCACCATGGAACAGAATGGTGTCAAACTCGACATAGACTATCTAAAAGATTTTTCTGTGGAACTCTCAAAAAATATCGCCGAGATAGAAGAGAAGATCTTCGAGATATCAGGCTACACTTTTAACATCAATTCGACTCAGCAGTTACAGAAGGTTCTTTTCGAAGAACTCGGGCTCGATACCAAGTCAAAAACCAAAACCGGTTATTCCACCGATGCCAGCGTATTAGAAGCCCTCAAAGACGATCATGCCATTATTCCGCTTTTAATAGACTATCGTCAGCTCACAAAATTACGCTCTACCTATGTAGATGCTCTGCCTAAAGAAGTCTCCAGCCGGGACGGCAGATTGCACGGCGAGTTCAATCAGACCGTCGCCTCCACAGGCAGACTGTCGAGTTCCAATCCCAATTTGCAGAACATTCCGATTCGGACAGAAGTCGGCAGAAGAATTCGCAAAGCTTTCATTCCCGCCGACGAGAGTTCTTCTCTATTAGCCGCCGACTATTCCCAGATAGAGCTGCGCATGTTGGCCCATATGTCCGGCGACGAGCTCTTGATAGACGCCTTCAAACAAGACCAGGATATCCATGCCAGAACCGCCATGGAGATCTTCGACATCCCTCTTGAAGAAGTGGACTCGGACAAACGTCGGGTCGGTAAGACCCTCAATTTTGCCCTGGTCTATCAACAGGGAGCCTTTGCCACCGCCCAGGATCTGAATGTCTCGACCAAAGAAGCCCAGGCGTTCATCGACAAGTATTTCAGCCGTTATCCAAAGGTAAAAGCCTTTCTCACCGGCACCATAGACGATGCGAAGAAGAACAACTATGTGACCACCCTCTGGGGGCGCCGTCGTTATTTTCGCAATCTCCACGACAAAAACGCCAATGTCAGGCGAGCCGACGAAAGGGCAGCCTGCAACGCCCCGATTCAGGGCAGTGCCGCCGACCTTATCAAACTGGCTATGATCGAGCTCGATAAGAAGCTCAAAGCTTCAGGCTTGAAAGCACGCCTGATTTTGCAGGTGCATGACGAACTGGTGCTCGATGTCCCGGACTCCGAACTGGAAGAGACCCAGAAACTGGTTATGGAAGCGATGGAGATGGGACAACCGTTATCTGTACCGCTCAAAGTCGATATGGGCACCGGCAAAAACTGGATGCAAGTCAAATAGCTTATTGCTTCGTATTTATTCTGACTTGCGCAGGCGACTGTTTCTGTAGCCGTAGAAGCCGTAGATAAGCAGCCCGAACGGGCAGGTTATGGCGTAGGCTTGCAAAACAGCCACATTGAGGTGAAACGCCAGAATGATGCAGCCCAGGGCGCCGATAACAGGCAGGACGGGATTGAGCAGTTTGAGTTTCACTGCCCCGATACAGACAAAGATGAACGCCACCAGAGTACCGAGCACCATCATGTCGGCGATATCGCCGAAGTCCATGAAACCTGCAATAGCGGCAACAAGTACTCCATTTAGCAAAATACCGAATGTGGGATTGCCTTTACTGGATTTGGAGAAGATCTTTGGTAAAAGCCCATCTTCTGCCATGTTCCGAAAGATTCTCGGTCCACCCATGCATAGAACAAGCAGAACATTGAATATGCCGAGCACCGCACCGATGGCTATAAACTGAGCTGTCCAGGTTTCTCCGACACTGACCAGAAGCTTGGCCAGCGGTGCTGCCGCTTCACTGCCCACAAATAATGGATTGGGCGTCCCATCTATAAAACAAGGCGCCAGCCCCGTGGCCACGGCCATGACCGCCACATAGAGTAGTGCCACCACCCCAACGGTCAAATAGGTACCGATTCTAGTATCCTTCTGACTTTTAGATTCCCGGGCAAAAGTATAGAGCGCGTCGAAGCCGACATAAGGAAACACAGCCACCGCAGCCCCTTTCAAAACGCCATCCCAGCCCATGGGCATGAACGGAGTCCAGTTTGCCGAATTGACATGGGCAATTCCAAAGCCCAGAAAGACCATGAGCAGGACCATTTTTAAAATCACCAGCATAAAATTCAGCTTTGCCGATTTGCTCACCCCACCGAAGATCAAAATTGCGGTGATTAATGAAACCACACCGATTGCAACCACATTGACCCCAAAATGATAACCGGTGGCATCCACCTTAGGACCCATCAACTCCGCTGGCAGATTAAGACCCACCGCCGTATCGAGATAGACACTCCAGGCGATGGCCACGGCAGAGGCACCGAAGCTGTATTCCATAAAAAGACCGAAAGCGACTATCCAGGCCACCAGCTCTCCCATCGAGTGATAAACATAGCTGTAGGCTGAGACACCCTGGGGCATCCGACATGAGAACTTCTCATAACAGATAGCCACTATCAAAATGACAAGTCCGGTGATCAAGAAGGAGAGCACTCCACCAGGACCGGCTTTACCAGCGATGATACCGGGCATGGCGAAAATACCGGCACCAATGGTGGCACCAATACCGAGACCGGTGAGCATCAGCCAGCCCAGATGCCTGGGGGTATCATCCCCCTCTATTTTCTGAACCGCGGGTACACATCTGAATAACTCGGAAACTATAGAGCCGCTCGACATGGTCATCCTCTGAAGACTTGAAAAGAACCTGGTAAATCAGACACCTCGGCAAACCGAAAACAAACCTTGCGCATTCGGCTGTGCGCGAAAACTACATGCTAGCATAGCGGCTTGATTAATAAGTTGTATGAGGTCTTTCCCATGAAGATAGAAAAGGCTGCTGTGATCGGCGCGGGTGCTATGGGCAGCGGGATTGCCCAGGTTCTGAGCCAGGCAGGGATTCAAGTAGTTCTCAAGGATGTAAAGGACGAGTTCGTCGAGCGCGGACTTTCGAACATCAAAAGGATGTACGACTCCCGGGTCAAGCGAGAAGCTCTCACCGCCGATGAAGCCGAGCGTCTTTTCAAGAACATCAAAGGCACCACAAGCTTCGAAGATATCGGGTCGCCTGACATCGTTATCGAAGCCGCCCTCGAAGAGATAGAAGTCAAACTCGAGATCTTCAAAGAGCTGGACAAGATCTGTCCTTCGCATACTTTGCTTGCGACAAACACGTCTGCGCTTTCGGTTTCTGAAATTGCCAGCGCCACCAAAAGAGCGGACAAAGTACTGGGCATGCACTTCTTCAACCCTGCCCAGACCATGCCCCTGGTAGAAGTTATTCCTGGTGTGGAGACCGCAAAAGAGACCGTCGAAACAGCCATGGCTCTCGTCAAAGAGCTGGGCAAAGAGCCGGTTCATGTAGAAGAATGCCCGGGCTTCCTGGTTAACCGTGTGCTTTTCCCTTATATGAACGAAGCCCTCTGGGCCCTGCAAGAGAAAAAAGCCGGCCCTGCCGAAATAGATGCAAAAGTGGTCGAATTTGGCATGCCCATGGGACCGCTAGCTCTCTTCGATATGACCGGTATCGATATTTGCGCCCATGTGGTCAACTTCCTGTACGAAGAGTATGGTCCTCGCTTCGAGCCCTCGCCCCTTCTCAAAGTGATGGTCGAAGAAGGCTTCCTCGGACAAAAATCCGGCGCCGGCTTCTTTGTCCATGACAAAGCCAACCCGGTTAAGAAAGGCGAGGCAAAACCGGTCAACCCGGAACTCGACAGACTGATTGAAAAAGCCAATAAACTGGCCGAGTGCGGCAAAGCCCAAAGAGACTTTGAAGCCGAACGGGTGATTCTGCCCATGTTCAACGAAGCTGTCTATGCCCTCCAGGAAGGGGTGGTCAAAGCTTGCGATGTCGACGTGGCCATGAAATATGGCTGTGGCTTGAAGCGTGGTCTATTGAGCCTTGCTTCCGATAAAGGCCTCGCCGACTGCCTTGCTCAACTGGAGAGCTACCATGGCGATCTGGGCGAAAGATTCCGTCCCGCCTGGCTCATGAAAAAACTGGTCAGAGCTGGCGTCAAGGACTTTTCAACCTCTAAAAAAGAAGCCGTCTGCGTGAACTAAACAGAAAACTCGGACCCCGCGTTTTTATTTAATTCGAAAATGAATTGGAAAAGACGATTCGGGGTCCTCTTTTTTGGTGTAAATAGTAAGTATGATCAAGTGGCTCGCGATATTCATACTTGTCTGGTTTATCTGGCTGATTAGGGAAGTATTTCCTCCCTTCATAGTCGGAGGCATCATCGCCTACCTGCTTTTGCCCTTTGTCAGTTGGGTCAGCTCGATTTTCAAAATCCACGCTAAAGTAGCCGTGGCGATAATTTATGTCGGAGCCTTCGCCGGAATCATCTACCTGAGCAACGCCTTCGGGGGCAACATCATGGACCAGGCCAGTAACCTGGTCACCCAGCGTCATGAAATAATGACCAATCTCCTCGAGCAAGTCTCGACCAGCTATAACTGGCAGATAGATGTGGAAGAGACCGCCACCGAGCTGGTCAGCGATCTGGAATCCTGGTTCGGTAAACCGGGTGAGATAGTGCACCTGGGTGAGATTCTCTCCAAGAGCTTGCTTTCGGTTTTAGTCTGCATCGTATCGTCGATCTATTTCATCGTCGATAGTGAGCGGGTAGGGAAGTTCTTCCTGCGCTTCGTGCCGGTGGAAAGCAGAGAGACGGTGGTGCAGCTCTCCGGTCAGATGCACATCATGCTCTCTAAATACATTCGTGGACAGATTTTCTTGATCATCCTCATGTCCTGTGTGGCGTATTTCTTCCTCCACTTCGTCTTCCATGTCAAGTATGCGCTTCTGCTCGCCATCGTCAGCGGTGTCCTCGAAATAATCCCTGTTCTCGGACCGCTTCTGGCTATTTCTATGGCGGTGATAGTCGGAGTAGCCCAGCACGGCACCCAGGTAGCCCTGCCGATATTTCTGTGTTACTGGCTGGCTCGCCTGATAGAAGACTATCTGGTCATTCCCCGATTCATCGGTCATGTGGTCGAGCTTCATCCCCTGGCAATTATCATGGCGGTTCTCTGCGGAGAGGTAACAGCAGGAGCCCTGGGAATGCTTATCGCTATTCCGGTGGCTGCTGCCCTCAAAGAGATTCTGGATTTCATCTATCCGCCCACCGATGCTCCACCGCGTGAGCCGACCGGGGCCTATAAAGCGATGCCGGATCTAAAACCGGATCTAAAAGAAGTCCCGCCCATAATCTCTTCGGACAGCCCAGTCAGTCTGGAAAAAGACAATTCTGAAAAAATAGATACAGAAGCCGGAGCCGTTGAAAAAATTCTGAGAGACGGCTAGAAGCTGGCAGCTAGAACCAAATGCGGTGCCTTACATTTTATTGAACTGAAACAAAAGAATGCAGGCAAGATAGACCAGCGCTCCCAGAGAAAGGTAGCGAAAGCTGAGCTTCTCTTTGCTTACCATAATCAAAGTAAGAACCCCGGAGACAATAGCCACCGCCGCTCCGATTTTTGCATCCGATCCCAGATTCCACTGAGTACAGGCAACCCCGAAGCCACCTAATATAGTGCCCTGAAAAACAAGCGCACCGGTGACATTGCCCAGGGCAAGCGTATCTTTGCCTCGACGCAGCCAGAGAATGCTGTTCATCTTCTCGGGAAACTCAGTGGCGATAGGAGAGATCATTATCGACAGAACCTGGGGCGGAAAACCCAGCATCTGGCTGACATCTTGAATTCTGTCGACAAAATAATAGGCGCCGATACCGATACCCAGAACAGAGAGACCTGTTTGCAAAAGAATCAAAGCAAGATTACTCGAGTTCGAACCTCCACCAAATCTGGCGAGATAAAGCGGTCCCGGCTCCTCGCCGACGCTTCCGTCTGCCTTCAAGGTGAAATAGATATAGACGGGATAGAGAAGGAATATCATCGCCCCCAGCCCTCTGCGCAACAGAGGATCGGCAGGGCTGAAACAGGCCAGATAAGCCAAACTAAAAGCCAGCAAGAAAAAACGCAGGTCCCGTTTGAGAACTCTATAGTCGAGCTTTAGCTCAAGGGGACGCAGACCCCGTTTATGAAAAACATAGACGAAAATACCGCAGAGCCCCAGGGTGAGGGTGGAGAGCATAAACGGGGAACCGGTGATAGCGCCGACGCTTACTTCATTGCCCTGTTCGCTGCCGAAAGAGACAATCGCCACCAGCGGCACCAGGGTCTCGGGAAGAGCCGTGCCGATGGCGGCAAGAACACTGCCGACCACCCCTTCATTGAGATTCAGTCTCTGGCCGAGCCATTCTATACCGTTTGTAAACAGCTCCGAAGAGGCGACAATGAGCGCCATGGAGAGAATAAGAAAAGTAGCGGCTAGAAGCATTAATTTACGAATTCAGGACAATATTCGGAAAACTTTGCGAGAATAACGATTTCCCAGATCCCAGATCTTTAAGTGCAAATGATAACCGTAAAAGATGTCGAGCATGTGGCCAAACTGGCCAGGCTCTCCCTGACAGAAGAAGAGAAAAAGCTCTATACAGAGCAGCTTTCGAGAATTCTCGACTATTTCTCTGAGTTGGATCAGGTGGACACCACCGGGGTGGAGCCCATGTCCCATCCGGTGAGCGCGACCAACGTACTGAGAAGTGACGCGGTTGTAAACCCTCCCGGTCATGAGAAAATGCTGAAGACGGCTCCTGACAAGGAAGATGCTTTCTTCCGGGTACCGAAAATCAGCGACTGAGATCAGCGCTGTTACTAGATGAAAAGGATCACATCAGCCATTTTCAAGCCCGAGGCTGAATATGCCGTATATTATTGTTTAGAGATTGGCCAAGGCTCGGAATAGGAGGCAATATGAGCTCCAAGTATGTCTTTGTGACAGGTGGTGTAGTTTCTTCGTTAGGAAAGGGCATCATCGCCGCCTCTCTTGGAAGATTGCTCAGAGCCCGCGGTATCGTCACCACCATTGTCAAGCTCGATCCTTATCTCAATGTCGACCCCGGAACCATGAGCCCCTACCAGCACGGTGAGGTCTTTGTAACGGAAGATGGAGCCGAGACCGACCTGGATCTGGGACACTACGAACGTTTTATCAGCACCAACCTGAGCCGGGTCAATAACGTCACCGCCGGACGCATCTACAAGAACGTCCTGGAGAAAGAACGTCGCGGCGATTATCTGGGCGGCACTGTTCAGATGATTCCCCACGTCACCAACGAGATCAAAGCCTTTATTAAGAAAGCCACTGCGCAGTCCCAGGCCGATGTGGTAATCGTCGAAATCGGCGGAACTGTGGGTGACATCGAGAGCCTTATATTTTTAGAGGCGATTCGCCAGATGCGAAAGGATATCGGCATTCACGATGTTTGCTATATCCACGCCACAATGATCCCCAACCTCAAAACCACCAACGAGCTCAAAACCAAGCCGACCCAGCACAGTGTCGAACTGTTGAGAAGCCGCGGTATTCAACCCGATGTGCTGGTCTGCCGAACAGAACTCTCGCTCTCTCCTTCGATCCGAGAGAAACTGGCGCTCTTTACCGACGTTCCGGTCAATGCCGTAATAGAGTGTATCGATGTGAAGCACCTCTACGAAGTGCCGATTATTCTAGAAAAAGAAGGTCTCGCCAAGCGGGTTCTGGAGCGGCTGCAACTGCCGAAGATAGAACCTGACCTGAAAGAATGGAAAGAGCTGGTGGACAAGGTCAAAAAGCCGACCTCCACTGTCAATGTCGCCATCGTGGGCAAATATGTGATGCTCTCCGACGCTTATATCTCGGTGGTAGAAGCCTTGAAACATGCCGGTTTGAAAACCGGTGCCGAAGTCAAAATCAAATGGGTGCTCTCGGAAGACGTAGAAGGCTCCGGAGCAGAAGAACATCTTGCGGGTATGGACGGCATTCTAGTACCCGGCGGATTCGGTGATCGCGGCATAGAAGGGAAGATAGAAGCGGCTAATTTCGCCAGGACTCGCAACATTCCCTATCTCGGTCTCTGTCTGGGAATGCAGACAGCCGTCATCGAATTTGCCCGCAACGTGGCAGCGATGAAAGAAGCCAACTCTACCGAGTTCGATCCCAAAACACCATATCCGGTGATAGACCTGATGCCCGACCAGCACAATGTGGTGCTTAAAGGCGGCACCATGCGTCTTGGTCGCTATCCCTGCAAAATCCAGGCAGAAACCAAAGCAAGAGAGGTCTACGGTCAAGAAGAGATATCTGAGCGCCACCGCCACCGGTACGAAGTAAACAATACTCTTCGTGAACAGTTACACGAACACGGCATGGTTTTCTCAGGACTTTCTCCCGATGGCAATCTGGTCGAGATGATTGAAATCCCCAGCCACCCTTACTTTCTTGCCTGTCAGTTCCATCCCGAACTCAAATCGAGACCGGACAAACCGCATCCGCTTTTCGTCGGCTTCGTAGAAGCGATGATCTCTGACAAAGCCAGCACCGGCAGCAACAAGCAGAGAGTCCACCAGGCTTAGTCAATTAATAGGGCAGATTTTCTGTCTCAGTTGTAGTGGTGGCGGCAAGCATCCGCTCTAGAAGAAGCAGCACCATCGCCACCAGAAAGAAAGCCAGGGCAGTGCCCCCCAGGGTCTCCACCGGTCGAAAGATCTCGAATCCGAAAACCGATTCTTTGGGATCATGCTCGTTGTATTTGATATCGATGATGTCGTCTTTCTTAAATCGATACGCCATAGGACCGACCATATAATCGAACATAGAAAGATGCGGTCCCATCTCTTCGGTGTGCTGGTAGATTCCATCACCCACTTTATACTCGTATTCTATGTAAGACCAGTTCACGATGGTGGCTATTTCATTGATGCGATGGGGTTCGAATTTGGTTATTGGAATGCCGTTGATAGCCCTTTCCACCCGGGCAGTGGCAGGTGTCCAGTTCTGACCGCGAACATATTTGCTGTATTCCATTGCGAACAAAGACACATAACAGAATGAACAGACTAGGCAAAAGATTGCTATGGTGCGCATGGTCTCAGACTATCGCCTCTGTGATGATCAAATCCTGGTCCTCCAATAGGAAAATGCCCGGTAACGCAAGAGCCTACACCTCATCGAAGAAAGTCCAGGGGTTTCGCCGAAGCGGGCATATAGAGAGGATGCCTGGGCTCCCCACAGGCATTTAGCGCAAGACATTTCAGACGGTGCCCGCGAGAAGCAGCCAGGTCCAGCACCGCCGTCGAACGCTCTAAATGACCGCCATAATTGCCCCAGGCCGCCACTATCATGCCGGCTCCATCCATACTTTCGATCAGGTAGCTATCATTGAGAGGACCGACCGGCTGTCGACTGCGAATCAAATCTTTGGGCTCTCGCGCTTTCAACGCAAATAAGTTGACCACCTCAAGACGACTGAAGCCCCAATCTTTCGCAAAGCTTGCACAACGCCGGATAGTGGGGTCATCCTGAATTTCATCAGCTTTGTTGGGATTGAGCATGACGAAGACGAGGTTGCCGCATCCCTTCCCCAGACTGCGCCAGAGCAGATAACGATACTTTCCGGAACGGTCGAATATAGCGCCTCCACTATCTGTCGTTCTCTGTTCAATCTGCGCCCGGGTCGCCATTTTGCTGTCTGTGTCCATCGATCTAAACTCTCGATATCTCTTTACCCTTTTGAGATAGATGATTAAATCGAAAGACCCATAATGATAAGAAATTGGCTGAAAACGTGAATCTGAGACTATTTCGGGGAATTTAATAAGAAGGCTCAGTCCCAGGATTCCAGAAAAACAGTCTCTCAAAGGTTACGACCCCCGTGGAAATCGCAGTCGCCGTAACAGCTATTGGTACCATCATTTTCCTGGCTCATCTCTTTGCCGCCTTCTTCGAGCAAAGCAGGGTGCCGGATGTATTGCCTCTGGTTCTGATCGGACTGATTATCGGACCCATAACCGGACTTACCACAATCCAGCATTTCGGCGAAGTCGGTCCGGTCTTCTCGAACCTCACCCTGGTAATCATCCTGTTCGAAAGTGGTCTGAACATGAAGCTTACCTCGCTGAGAAAAGCCCTGGCACCGGCAGCGATTCTCGGATTCGTCGGCTTCGTAATCTCGGTGATTGTGGTAGTAATCACCTCGAAATACCTCTATCCGCTCTCGGACATGTCAGCCCTGGTGCTGGGCACCACCCTGGGTGGTACGGCAGCATCCGTGGCTGTGCCCTTGCTGCGCGGACTCAATTTGCAAGAGCGAACCAAAACAGCTCTGGTGCTCGAATCTATTTTAGGTAACGTACTCTCTATCGTCGTCACCCTGGCTCTGATGACCGCCCTCGAGAGAGGAAAACATCCTGCACCGACCCTGGTACTGAGAGATGTTGCTTCATCCTTCACCATGGCTTGCGTGATCGGCGGCATCTTCGGCTATATGTGGTCTTCCCTTCTGGTCAGAATTCGCACCCTGACCCACACAAAATTCACCACACCAGCCTGTGTCTGCATCTCTTATGGCTTTGCCGAGATGTTCGGATTTTCCGGAATGTTGTCAGCCCTCGCCTTCGGCATCGTGATGGGTAACGCAGAAAGACTGCCCCACAGCAAACTCTCTTCTTCGACCTGGCTCAGGCCGATATCGCTGAACGACGATGAACGAGCACTCTTCGCCGAGCTGGTCTTCTTGCTGAAGACATTCTTCTTCGTTTATCTGGGCATCTCTATCCAGAAGATCGGTGTCGACATTGTCTGCGCCGGCAGCATCATCGTGCTCTGGCTCTTTATCTCTCGTCCTCTAATAGTACGGCTGGCCCTGCCCCGCATAAAAACGACCAAAGTCGATGCCACCATCGCTTGCATAATGATACCGAGGGGACTGGCGGCTGCTGTTCTGGCTTCCATCGCGGTATCAAAAGGGGTAGAAGATTCAATTATTCTGCAATCGCTAGCTTATTCGGTGATTCTTATAAGCATCGCAGCCACGGCTCTTTTCTCTTTCTTCTGCGAACGAAAACTATTGACCCAGCCCTATCGCTTCATTTTCACAGGCTATAAAGAAGACCCGGAACCATCAGAAGTAGAAGAAGAGCCGGTAAGCGAAGAAGATCTGGAAACCGGCATATTGCACTATGTCGAGGACTATCACCATCATCCGACACCGGTCAAGAAATCCGGCGAAGAGAAGAAAAGCAGCCCGAAATTAAAGCTGGTCGAGAAGAAAGACCCGGTTGTTCTCAAAGAGAAGAAGGAAGAGAAGCCGGAAGAAAAGGAACCAGAGAAAAAGAAGAAAAAAACAGTTTCAACCCAATCGAAAAGCGCCGAAAAACCAGGCAACTCCAACAACTCTCAGAAGTCAGAACCGAAACACGACATTCTGCCTGTGATCACAGCCTCCACCGTATCGCTCTCCCACTCGGTAGGTCCCGGAATAGACCTGACCGCCGAGATAGTCGCCCATCATCACGACCATGAAGACAAGAGTATTGATTGAACGCTCCACATTGAGAAGAACAATCTTACTGATACTGTTGACGGTATTATCGACTTCATTAAGCGCAGCGGCCATGAGTCCGCAAGACCGCAAAACCATGGACCTGGGCAACATATATTTCGAGAAGAAAGCCTATTTCAGGGCGCTAGAATACTATGACAAAATCTATCCGCGCAATCGCAACAATGCCGAGCTTCTTCTGAAAAGAGGACGCAGCTACGGCAAACTAGGCTATGACGAGAAAGCCCTCAAAGATTTGAATCTCGGTCTGAAGCTCAATCCGACCTATGGCGAAGCCTATAAATGGAGAGGTGACATCCTGGCCGTTACCGGTAAATTCGACCTCGCCCTCAAAGACTACGACTATGCCGAGAAGCACCACGGAGGCAATCTCTGGTCGATTACCTATAAAAGAGCGAAGGTCTATATCCTGATGGGTAAGCCCGACAAAGCGCTTTTTTACCTGACGAAAGCCATTGAAATTCACAGAAAGACCAAGAAAAATTCAAGCGGCTTTGTTGAAGACGAAAGGCTGATTCTAACTACCAGATCGGGCATTTACCAGAACAAGGGCGACTATAAAAACGCGATCAAGGACATGACCGATGCCATCAGTTGTGGTGCATTCAGAGACGACGTCTATTTGCGCCGGGCCGAGCTCTATACCCTTACTAAACAATATCCCCTGGCTTTCAAAGACTACAGTACCATCCTCTCAAAAAATCCCGTGGATGAAACAGCCTGGGAAAAGAGAGCAGAATCGGCTCTAGCCATGGGGAATTTATCCAGAGCTTTGTTGGACGTCAACAAAGCGATTGAATGCTATCCCGGAGAGAACCTTGGCCGCTTGTATCGTCTCCGAGCACGAGTCTATGACAAACAAGGAAAGAATGACCTGGCCAACAAAGATCGAGTCAAAGCCTCGAAATTCTGAAATAGCCCACGTCACACCAAAGTCACGGCGCAAAAATATCTTACGGGGGCAGAACAAACCCGTTTCTTATTTGAGGACCCGCGCCCATGGCTACAACCAATCCTGCTCACACCCAAGGCTCCCCCGAACAATTCGTGCCCGCCGAGGCAAATCCAACTCAACCTCTCAATATATGGAGCAACGATAGCTTCCAGGACATCCGCTCGATAATGCAAAACCTGGGAGATCGCTTCAATAAAGGTAACGGCAAAGAACACTTGCCTGCTCTAGACTTTGAGTCTCTTCAGCATAAAGCTCCCGAACATCTAAGGAAGCCGGAAGATCTGGCTCAAGACCTTCTCAAAGAGGGACTCAAGCCCGATAGTGAAACAGGAAGATCCCTGTCGGAATTAATCAGCAATGCCTCCAGGCATGGTGAAGGCGCCGTCAATGACCTGCTGGAAAATCTCAATTCCGCCCTGGAGCCCCTTGGCAGACATATCAAACTGCGCGAACCCATGCCCCATAGAAGACCCGCTGCCGAATACATCGCCACTCTGGTAAACGACAGAAACAACCAGCCCCTGGGCTCGGTGGTGGCAGAAGGTCGCGGTCGCAAATAAGCGACTCAGTCTTCTTTAATCGTATATCCGAAGCCTTTTATAGTGGTCACATAAGAAGGCTCGCCTTCTTGATCGACTTTCTCGCGCAGCCGGCGCACACACTGGCGAATCGCCTCGGGAGAGACTTCCGATTCCATCGGCCAGACCCTTGCAATAAGCGCATCAGCATCAAATATATGATTGACGTTTTTCAAAAGAAAGACCAGGACATCGTACTCTCTAGCCCAGAGCTTGATCTCTTCGCCGCCTCGTGAAACGGTTTTGGTAGATAACTCCACCACCAGATCGCGATGGCGAAGCTGTCCCGAGGATATGACCGGAGAACGCCGCAATAGAGCCCGAATCCGCGCCATGAGCTCCCGGGCGCTGAAAGGCTTGGTGAGATAATCATCGGCTCCCGAATCGAGCCCTCTTTCCTTATCTGAAATAGAGGACATTCCGGTCAGCATCAATACAGGCGTCGCCCCGCCGTTCTTTCTGAACCAGGCACAGAGATCGATACCGTTCATCTCAGGGATATTGACATCGAGAACCACCAGCTCATAAACAAAATTCTGGAGCATCTCTTGAGCAGAGATGCCATCCCCGGCGGTATCCACCGTGTGCTGTTCCTTGCCCAGAAGCTCCTCCAGCTCCTTGACCAGGTTCTCATCGTCTTCTACCACCAGCAGTTTGGCCATAGTCCATCCAGTAAATACTAATACCGTCCCGACAACTCATTTTAGCCTACTGAGATCTGAACGAAACATCAACCATCCAGTTCGATCACAGGCAAAATCAACTCGCATACCGGAGACCCTGAAGCTGTCCAGGATGTGGCGATGTCGCCTTTCAACCTTCTGGCGATCTCTCGGCAAAGAGCAAGTGATACTTCCCAGCTAATGCGTCTGGCTTCGTCGGACTCTGGCATAAAGACCAGAGATTCTTCGCTCAATGCCTCGGCAGGCTCAATTCTGAAATGCACTGAAAGACTCTCACCGGAGGAGGATGTGCCAACGCCTATCTCGACCACACGGTCAGGGCAGGATAGATGAATATGCCTGGCCAGAGCCAGAATAACCCGGGGTACAAACTCTTCGTCCAGGGTTAAATAATGCTCTGCCCGGCAGGCCATTGCAAAGCGATGGGGAACTGTATGATCATCCAGATATTCGTCCAAAAGTCGGGTGAACGGTCCGACTTTAGTAAGCTTCAGATCGAGATCAATGCGGTCCTGCTGCACCCGCATAAGATCGATAAGATCATTAGTCACACCGATAATATGCTCGATAGAATGGCTTACTCTGGCAAGATTTTTCTGCGCATCGGCATCGAGTCCGGTATCCTCATCAAGCAACGAAGAAAGAGAAAGCCTGGCTGTGGTAAGCGGACTTCTCAGATCATGGCTGACCACGGCAAGAAGCTCCTGGCGCTGCTCCTCTGCCCTCAATCGCTCTCTATTATCGTGAACCACACAGATAAACAGCTGCTCTTCCTCTGACCATTTAACCGACCAGGAAGAGGGGATAGTATCACCGCCCACACCAAGAGTGTGGTTGTCGAACTGCGCCACCGTATTTGATGACCGAGCCGAATCGAATTTATCGGCGGTCTCGACCTGCCATTCAGCGGCAATCACCTCTGAAAGTGGCTGCCCAAGAAGAGTAGCCTCATCTATCCCCCAGACCTTTTTACAGACACTTCCTACTCTTCTAAAGATCAACTCGCCATCGAGAGCACAGATTATATCCAGCGAATTATCTAGAATAAGGCGATCGCGACTTCTCGCTATTTGAACGGACTCTGCCATCGAATGAAAGTTCGCGTCCAGCCTGGCTATCTCGTCTTCTCCTCTCAACGACGGCAGAAGCTCCTTATTCTGAGCCAGAAGTCCGATGTTCGCTTGCAAGACCGATAGCCTCTCGAGAATTACCCGGCTTATCGCCCGGGAAAGGCCCAGGGTCAAAAGCAAACTGGCCGCAAGAGAACCTATCAAAAGCAGATTCATTTTCCAGTAGAGTTCTTTTTCTTTTGCCTCTCTTTCTACCAGCACGGCAATTCGCTTGCGAACAGCACCTTCCATCGAATACAAGACATTCATCAGCAACTCTCGTTTCTGGAGCTGCTCTTTGAAAAGGTCATAGGTAAAATACCGAACGGGCTTTGAAATCCTTCGATTGGCAGTGATTCTGGAATGTTCTATCTCGCCAATCTCAAAGCCGGCCATGATCCAGGTATCTCTCAGACGGTCGATACACCGCTGGGTCTCACGAGCATAACCATTGACCTGCTGACGAGAACGAACGTCTGTTTTTTCGATATCGCCGGCGAATTTTGCATACTCTTTTATCGTATGGGACATAAGCTCGGTATAAGCGGACATCATCTCGCCAACCAGCCGTCTTTCTTCCCTGGCCTTGTCTATTTGTCCAAGCAGTAGCATCGAAGCACCGATAACGGTCAACTCGAAGAAAACCGGTATGCAAAGCATGAGCGCAACTTTGAAAGCAATGGACTCAGTAAACTTCATGCTCCGGCCTCCGGAACGGAAAACCAGAATGTAGAACCGGTGGCACCATCACTGATGACTCCGATGCTGCCACCATGCGCTTCTATGACATTGCGCGCACTGTATAGCCCCAGACCAGAGCCTTTGCCCTCGCTAGAATCTATGACCCGGGGCTGAGAGAACTGCTCGAAGAGTTGCTGCTGCTGAATTGGAGAAAGTCCCGGTCCCTGATCGGAAACCTCGAAGCGAACTGTTTTGTCTTTGCCGGAAGCGACCTTAATTGAAATAACTCCGGACGGTGGCGAGACCTTAATAGCATTAGAGAGGAAGTTCATCAGCACTCGCTCGATTTGATTTTTGTCTCCGAGCATGGCAAGGTCTTCGACTGACGTCTCAAGCTCGATTTCATTGCGCTTGAACAGTTCCTCAAGAGTAGACCGACAAGATTCTACAATGCTCGCGGCGCTTACCGCTTCTCTTTTCATAGCGAAATCAACAGCTTTTGAAGCCATGGTATCGGTGAGATTGTCGAGCAAGGGCAAAAGGCGACCGAGGTTATTGCTTAATGAAATGACTTTCGAATTATTTTGAGAACTGCCTCCTTCTATCGATTTAACGATGCTGTGAGCTTCTTCAAGCTTGCGCCTCAGATCCCGGGCAAGAATTGTCCGCAGCCCACGTC
This sequence comes from Candidatus Obscuribacterales bacterium, assembly GCA_020634035.1. Lineage (GTDB taxonomy): Bacteria > Cyanobacteriota > Vampirovibrionia > Obscuribacterales > Obscuribacteraceae > RI-106. The sequence continues at coordinate 105,723 of JACKCM010000003.1, forward strand.
CCAGCCTCTCGGTCTGCTTCTCGTACTCGTTATCATGAATACAGCAGAAATACAGTTCGTCTAAAGCCGACCAGCTAACAGAAAAGACAACATCGATAACACCACCACCGGCAGTGAGCATCGCCGATTCGAAAGAGCCACTGCCGCTACTGGCACGGAATTCTCGCAGCTGTTTCAGCACCCAATCTTGTTCCTCTTCCGGCACAAGTTTCAGCAAACTAGAATTTAACAAGCTATTATTTAGCCTGAAGCCGAATAATGTTTCGAGCGCAGCATTCGCGCTCACAAAATTGAAATCTCTATCGAGGGTGCAGATAACATCGGCTGTATTCTGAAAGATAGCCTGTTCGACCCTTCTGTTACTCTCCAGCTCGACAGCCATAGCGTCGAAAGCGGCACTCAAATCACCAATTTCATTATCGGCATGATGAATCGGCGCAAGCTTGCCACCGGCCGCCAACACAGATGAGCGTTCCGCCAGCTTCTTAAGGGGTATCGCCACAAGCAGATGAAAAGCCAGCATCCCCGCCAGTGCGACAAAGAGGCTGGCACCAAATCCAAGCCACAATACTTTGTGAATGAGCTGACGGACCTTCTCGTCGCTTTTCATCAGCTCTTTTCGCCGAGAGGCAAGGTCCTTGAGAATCATTGAACCGGAGTCGTCGACCTTGCTGACCACCTCTTTCAAATCCATAAGGGACTGTTTCCCGGCGCTCTCGTCCTTTCTAGAGCCCATTACAGTATCGGTCAAACGAAACTGTTCCTCGACATTCTTACAAAAAACAAGCGCACCACCCTGGTATTCATTGTGCTTGGCAGTCACCTGTCGTAGAGATTCGAGCCTCGGTCCAACCAGCTTCTTCTCTTCAGCAAACTCTTTTCGGCAGTCCTGGTCATCATTAACTACAGCGTTGACGGTTTGGAACACGCTGCGAATCGAAGACACCAGCACCGGTGCCATTTTCGATATCACTTCTATGACCGCCGACTCGTTCTGACGTTCTTGCTCCGCCAGGTTGAGCATCAGGGCACAGGCGGAGAACAGAGCCAGTTCGAAGATCAGTGGAATGGCCACGATCACTAGAAGTTTTCTGGTAAGGCGATGCTTCATGCCGATAAAAGGCTAATGTGCTTCCAAACTAGTTAGAAGCACATTATACCCATCCTACACTGAATCACTTGCCTGAAGACGACCGCGCTTGCGCCCCCAGGAAGTCGGGGAAAACTGTTAGTTCGAGTTCTTATCCAGGGGGCGAACCTGGTCAAACTTTTGCTTAATCCAATCTTGTTCAGCTTTTATCGAATCTTCCACACTCATGGCACCATCCGGCACTTTGAGCTTGGGAGTCTCAACATTAGTGGCTTCGGAATCCGCGTCCGCATCGCCTTGCACGCTTTCATGAGAACCTTCATGAACCTGCCTGAACTTCTCTTTTATGAACTCTTCGTCAGAGTTATTGCTCGGGGGCTTGTATTCGAGACCGTTCTCTTCCATAAGACTCTTCAGGTCTTTGATATCTTTTTGAGCTGCCTTGCCGTCGCCCTTGGGAAGCAAAGGCTGAAAACATTCATCGTTGGTGCCGCCGACATTTCCGGTATCACCTTTATCGCCGGAATCAGAGCCTGAATTATCGGTACTCGATCCGATATTTGCCGGCACATCTTTGTCACCAGGCTTCGGATTTTTGATGATGTCGGGCTTTTCGGAAGTATCACCAAAGGTTTGAGCCTTCTGAGGACCTTCCATCGAATTCCGGCCCCCCGAAACTCCATCGGAAGGCACTTGCTGCACGCTGCCCATGTCATCGCCTTCTTTAGTAATGGTCAGCCCGGGGAGAATGTCCTTTGTGCCAGTTTCTGCCTTGGAGGGCGGAGTTAAGCTATTGATACCTTCTACATAAGACTGAAACTTTCCGGCTTCTGAAACGGGGGCGGACTCTTGCACTCTGGCTGCTTCTAGATGTTCTACCATGGGTCTATCCTCCCTGGAATAGTAACTGGGTTTCTAATTGCTCTCGGGCTCTGTCTCTTACCGGGAACGAGTTTGAATTTATTGGCGAGGCGTGACTTTCGCGTGACGTAAAAAATCCAGGGCAATTGCCTGGCAGTGACCAATCTATAAGTAGAAGTGTTTGGTCAACCAGATCGAGCTGCAGTTTGAGAGACAGGCATCGCTCACGACAAATCGGCAGGGGAAAAACTGAGAAGGATCAAGTTCTCGCCATTTGTCTCCATATGGTCCCTGGGCGCCACGATATTCTCCCTCACTATCGAGAAATATCTTGAACAAAAGCTGATTCGCTCTGACTTCCTCGAGCAATTCTTCAAGAAATCCAAGACCAGCATCCGGAAATATAGCATCGTCTACATCGGCTCTGTCGGGCAGCAGTCCAATCTCCTTTAGAAATCGCACCGGCTGCCTTTCTGCCATAACAGGAGAATCTAGCACCGGATATGAATAATCTAGTAACCCATATTTCATAAAGGTGCCTTCGCTGAACTGACTTTCAACAGGACCGATTTTGATACCATACTGCTCAATCATCGCACCGACCTCGGCAGCAGCCGATTCTATCGACGAGACTTCGATCTTCTTCCCGATCAAGTCATCAAAGCTTTGATAGCGCAGTCCGCGCACCAGCTCTTTTATGGTCGACAACCCAGGCACAGCCTCTGGCGGCAGACCGAGATTTGGTGTGGGCTCTCTGGTCAGATCTATGGTCAATTTGAAATTCACCCCATCGCCTGAAGTTCCGAGATCCTTCTTCATTATGAGTTCTCGTGGCGGCTTGCCAGAGATCATTGACTCCAGTTTTCGAAGTAGATTTTGCCACCATCCAATAGCCATCTTATTTCAATCAGCAGTCCCAAACGAATGCAATATCTGGTGATTCCACTAATTTGCTTCGTCGAAGACAGCTATTCTCCTAAATTATGCATCGACAAAAATCTTCTCATACCAAAATGCTTCTGAATCCATAAACCAATGCTCGTTACTGGGAGTAAGCTGCGAACGTAAAAAAGACATCGGAACATCATAACGAAAGAGAAGTCCAATCAAATCACGCAATGCTGAATCCGAAAGAATCGAAACGGACAAATAGACAGTCAAGCCGGCAGGCAGCCCCCGCACTTCTTTGACACCCTCTATCTCTTGCAGCCACAGGAAGAAGTGATCTTCATCAAGCTGGCAATAAAAAGAAACTGGTTCAGGAATTGTTAGCGTAGATACGTGTTCAGGTTCAGTCCACATTGATCGCACTCCAATTCACACAAGCGAAAACCGTGTAACTTTTGGCTCTCCAGAAAAGTGGACCAGATAAAGATATAATCTTCACCAGTCCGGATGCACAAAAACAGAATTTATAGAAAGCATGCATCGGCAGATTTTTCTTAAAACCCACCTGCTACGGCGAAAATAGTCTCAGCAGCCACAGTCATCATACCAGACAAATTGGTCCTAATAGATTGTGCTTCTTTCAAGGATTTTATCGATTGCACAAGACAGCTCTACTGGCCACTAGTGGACATTTGAAAGTCCACAAAATGAGCCCCTACTTTCAAAATTTCTCTAGTCCTCAAATCTATCGCTCGACAGTTGACCAGCAGTTATCAAACCGATAACATCAAAACTCGCGAAGCTGCCCGGCTTGACAAATGGTTATCAAATTGATAACCTGAAGGTGATCGATTGGAAATCATCAACGAGAGCGAACTACACTCATTTGCGAAGAGACATTCAAACGCGCGCAAACCGCTGGCAAACTGGATTAACGTAACCCATGCAGCCGCATGGAAAACATTTGCAGACGTTCGAAAGACTTTCCGAAGCGCTGATTATGTCAAGGAGCTTGTTGTCTTTGATATTGGAGGCAACAACTTCAGGCTCATCAGCTCAATTGACTATACCTTGCAGCGCGTCTATGTCCTTGAAGTTATGACGCACTCAGAATACGATCGGTGGAAGGCATGAACACAGCAAGAGCGGACAAGGCATACATGGCACTGGTCAAAGAATTTCCCCTTGTACCTTTGCGCGACAAGGATGAATTCGAAGAAGCCGTAAAGGTAATGAAGCGACTTGCTTACCGCCGGAACAGCTTGAGTAGTAGCGAAGCAGATTATTTGACAGTACTAGGAGATTTGATCGCGCAGTATGAAAAGAGGCTGCCTCAACTTGCGGAAGAGATGACGCCGCGAGAAGCTCTAGCTTTTCTTATGGAATCAAATGGATTAGCTCAGGTAGATCTCGTCGAATATGTCGGGTATAAATCAAATCTCTCGGCATTTCTCAGCGGTCATCGGGGGCTTAGCAAGCGCGCAGCTTGTCGGCTGGCGGAGTATTTCAAGGTATCTCCAGCATTGTTTCTGCCAAAATGATCGCTTAATTGCTATCAATAATTTCTGGCTCGTCAATCAAACTAAGTATTTCTCTAAATGCTGGCAGGTCAAATTCCGCAGAAGGAAGTTTTGATTGGTGTTGAAATTAATTCTGGCATCACAAACCCGCCGGAGCGCACAACTATAGACATCAAGTATATTCGCTAAAAGCAATTACCACTCAGAACTTCGCAGTGGCCACTTCACCCAAACATGGCTCCACTTGTTCGTTTCGGTGTCGCCAAACAAATCGACAATGCAGGCACCATAAACGTACATAGCAGAATCCGAATCAATCTGCGGTGTCTTATACGGCCAATCGTTGTCTTTCATTGGCGCTCTCAGTTCCGGTGGAACCAATTTGTCGATCCACTTCCACGCAACACTGTCAGCCAGAAAAGTCTGACCAGTTAAAGAAGACTCTTTTGGATAAATGGTGGCAGCATAGGGCCGATCATCATACTCTTCTGGATCGAAGACCAGAAAAATGTCAACATCTTCCCGTTCTTCAAGTTGAACATAGCCACGTCTCTCACCTTCTGGATGCAGAAAGCGGTATTGCCCTGCAAGGTGCCAGCAGCAAATGCGAGAGACAAACTCATCAGCCGATAAAGCAAGTTCTTCCAGAAGCACTTGCATGCCATCAATACAACGATCTTCTTCTGTAGCAGCCATCGCAGCGACAGACTCTGCTCCAGAGTCAATCAACAATCGGACGGCCTCGGGATTGGTGCTCAAAATCTCATGATCGTAAAAATCAATACCGTTGTAGTACGGCACACAAGGCTCATCTGTCGATCGCTTTGAGATGATCTCTAAAATCCAATCCGACAAATTGACGCCGCTCTCCTCTATCTCCGCGATTGCCGCCGAATCCGTTTGCAATTGACCGAGAAACGCACCGGCAAATCCAGGTCGCGCAATTTCCCGCTCTTTCACCGCCTGCATGACCATGCCCAGAGCAGGCAGATTGATAGCGCCATCAAGACACATAGCCCCTAATGCCGCACCAGAAGCGGCTCTCAACAAATCATTCGGATGATCGAAAAACGGCTCCAAAAAAGATTTTGCCAAGTTCCAATCTTTCTTCGGGTACAATTCCGCCTGTATCCGTGCCGTGGCTGCAGTCACCGCAGAGATGCTGCCATTTGCTTCTGCCTGATTCACCCACTGAGAGAAAAACTCCTTTTGCTCTTCAGAAAACAAACTCCACATCGTAAATCGAATTAAACAGCGCTCCTTTTCTTGCTGCTGCAGAATGGCTTCTAAAACAGGTTGCAAGCGTCGCGCCGCAGTAGCAGCGTTAAAATCGCCCTGGTCAAAGTGTTGATTGTTCTCCGACCACATGCCTTTCTGTATGCGTTCTAACGCATGCTCCTTCATCTCGTAATCGACATGATCTAAAACAAAGATTCCATCATCGAAATAGCTCTGCCATTCTTCAGGCGTGTGAGTCTGCGACAAATCGAACTTGTCGATTCGTTCCTTCACCACAGAAAAGGTATCTTCAGCAGACATTTTCAGCCCCTCACTCAAAATATTATCGCAAGCGTGGTAGCTGTCACAAAACGCTCCTCCTCCAGCACTATTATTCGCGCCTTTAGTATATTTACTGTACAGCAAATATAAATATTTTGGCGAATATCCTTGCAAATTTACCATATTTACTGTACAGTAAATATTATTTATCTGGCGAACATGATAAAAAGTCGACAGTACGAGCAGCAGCTAATTGATGAGTTCCTCAAGAACCTTGAGGAACTTCCAAAAGTACGAGCGAAATTGGAAGTAGAGCAGCCTCTACCAGCTGATGCGAAAATCGACTTAAAAGTAGTAGGCAAAGATGTAACCTTGCTTGTGGAAGCAAAGAGAGCGGGGTACCCGCGGGATGTGCAGCAAGCGATCTGGCAACTCCGTCGAGCAAAGGAGGCGCTGCCTTCGCACGAGGAAATCGTTCTTGTCATGATTGCGGAATACCTTTCTCCTGGAGCAAAGGCGCAATTGCGAGCAGAGCATATTGGATATTTTGAAAGTGGCGGCAGTATGTATCTGCCTGCACCAGGCGCATACTGTTATGTAGAAAACCATCAGCAAAGCCATTTGAAAGAGCCGTTCGATCTCTGTATTCCGGCCGACGGGCTCAAGTCATCCACACGCTTCTTGTCCATCATGAGCGGTGGTTTGGGGTTCATGAACTGGCTGAAGTAAGCATGGTGTCACCAGCCACGGTATCAGAAGTGTGTTCAGAGTTAGAACGCCAAGACTGGGTATCATTGCAAGGAAAGGGACCACGAAAGAAACGGCAACTATCCCAACCTACCGCATTGCTCGACGCATGGGCCAAAGAAGTGAAGGAGCGTCCAGCACCAACAATGGATCGCTATTACGTACCTGGAGTAAAAGCTGATGGCTTGATGCAACGAGTCGGCGAACAGTTTGGCAAAAGCAACATAGAGTACGCAGTCAGTCACGAATTCGCAGCACAGCGCTATGCGCCCTTTCTGTCCAGTATTTCGCAGATCCGACTAAGGATGATCAAATCCACTAAATCGCAAGCTGTAATTTCTGAAATAGGGGCGCGTTCGGTAGTAGAAGGATCCAATCTCGGAATCATCGAAACCGATGCAGGCGAATTGCTGTTTCGGAATGAAATCGATACCATTTGGCTGGCAAGTCCTGTACAGGTGTATCTGGATCTGATGCACGGTGAGGGGCGTTCTATAGAGATGGCCGACCATCTGAGAAAAGAAAGGATTGGATTCTAAATGCCGAAGCCAAAGACTTTCGATGGTTATGATGAAGGATACACACTGGACTGCGAGCGCGTTCTCGTGACGCTATTACGAGGACTAGGTCCATGGAAGGAGTCGGTTTATCTAATCGGCGGATTGACGCCAAGATATTTAGTTGATGACAGTGGAGAGGGCGTTCCTCCCCACGCTGGCACTCAGGACGTAGACATTGTAATCGACTTGCAGATTTTGGCTGATACCGAGGCGTATCACACCCTTGAAGAAAATCTGAAAAAAATGGATTTCGAACGCGCTGAAAATGACGAAGGGAAAAAACTCTCTTGGCGCTGGAAAACCAAAACAGAAGCCGACGTCACAGTGATCCTTGAGCTTATATCTGAATCAGAGGAGTTGGGTGGCGGAAAAGTACAGGCATTGCCAACGGAAAAAACGATTTCAGCATTGAATGTCCCACACGCATCGATGGTTTTCGATCTGCATGAGATCAAAGAGATTCAAGCAGAACTCTTGGGCGAGAATGGCGTAGCGACTGAAGAAGTAAGATTTGCGAATCTGGTCTCGTTTACTTGCCTGAAAGCGTTCGCTTTCGATCAGCGCAATGAACGAAAGGACGCGCATGATTTGATCTATTGCCTTGAACACGCACCCGGCAGAGTAACTGCCGCTAAGGAGCAGTTTCGAAAAGAGTTGAATGGCAAGCACGCGGAAACAGTTCGCTCGGCGTTGGATATATTGCGGAAACGATTCGCCAGCGATGAGAAAATAGAAGGCTATCAAAAGGATGGTCCCGTGGCCGTCGCCAAGTTCGAGCTAGGCGAGAGCAATGAAGAAGCAACAAAAGAGTCAAGGATTCTGCGGCAACGAGACGTGAATTATTTGATTGAACAATTGCTTGAAATCTTAAACTAAGAAAGATGGTGGCACACCGTTCAGTTTCGACGTTGGTGCCCTTCCTTGTCTATGACTCCTAATACTGTGCCACTAAAAACTGGGACGACAGAATATTGTAGTCGAGCTAAAGCCCGTGATCATTCACCGGCAGAATTCTACTTTTGAAAAAAAAATGGTGGAGGCGGCGAGAATCGCACTCGCGTCCAAAGAAGAAAGGAAACATGCATCTACAAGCTTAGTTCTGCATTACCTCAGATATCCCGAAGGAACCGCTGAAGTCGGCCAGAACGACCAACCGGGTTCGCGATTATATCTTAGACCGTGCTATCAACCGCTAACTTGGCACGATGGCAGCCACCATGGTTGACCCGAGTCGGAGCGGGTAGCAAAGCTCCGAGCGAGTTTCCCTACTTAATCTAGTTAAGCAGCGCGGAGCGCGGGCTTAGCGCCCGGGAAAGCGATGACGTTATTATCGGCATCTATATTTGTTTGCTTGTTGATTTACGAGGGAACAGCACCCTCGACCTGCAGCCTGTGACCAAACAACCCTGTCGAATCTAAACGCCCCCATGTATAAATGGGTTCCGGTTGTAGTCTCTGCTCTTGCGATATTCAATTTTCAGGGTGCGAACCGGGCTCTGTCAAAGCCGGGAGACGATTTTATGCGCTCAATCGTCATTATAACCAATATAGATCAAGACGCCAATAGCGATGCCGTCAGGCCTGGAGAACCACGCCTATCCAACTGCCCAGCTCTTCGGTGTATTCAATCACCAGAGGATAGCGCTCCACTGCCTCTTTCAAGAGCGGAAACTTCTCGCGCAGCACGCCGGCACCGATGATGCGACCGCCTTTCTTCAGCATCTTCACATAGTCAGGCAGCAGGGCGACGATATCCTCACAGGTCAGGTTGGAGAGTATCATGTCGAACTGCTCTTCTAAAACCGAATCGAGCGAGCCCAAACGCAAATCGACCTTGCCTTCGAGATCATTGAGCTCGATGTCGATCTGAGCCATCTCCACAGCCTGGGGGTCGGTATCGACAGCGATTACAGTAGCCTTGGGATTCTTGAGCACACAGGCGATGGCGAGGATACCGCTTCCGGTGCCCACATCGATGATTTTGCCTTCCGGCGGATAGGACTCCAGCGCTCTCAAACAGAACTGGGTGGTGGTATGCAGACCGGTGCCAAAGGCCATGCCCGGCTCTATATAGATGACACTGCGCCTCTCCAGAGTCTCTTTTGAGAGGCTATCTGCTCTCCAGGAGGGGCAAACCATAAACTGGGTGCCGACGCGAAAAGGCTCGAAGCCTTCTTTCCACTTGGCGAGCCAGTCTTCGTTAGGGACTCTGGAAACCCGCAGGGTTTTAAGACAGTTAGAGAGCCCATACTCTTCGAGGTGAGAGACCACCATACGCATGGTCTTTTCGGTCAGTCCGCGCTTTTCGTAACAGCCGCTAATCAAAAGCTTCTTGTTCTCGGCGGGCTTGACCTCGCAACCGTTCGCGCCACACTGCATCAGAAGCCAACAGGCAATGTCTTCCTGGTCGGCACTGGCTTCGAACTCGACCTGGGCCCAGTCCTGGGTTTGGGTGGTGGTTTCTGACATCGTTCGCGAACTTTGCACCGCAGCCCCTGGCAAAGGCCAGGATATGAGGTTAAAGGAAAGATTTGCCGAAGGTCGGATTTGAACCGACACGAGGTTTAACCCTCGCCTGATTTTGAGTCAGGTGCGTCTGCCAGTTTCGCCACTTCGGCACAAGGCGATGTCATTTTACACTATGCACCTCTCAAGGTCATTCTTCTCGACGATCTCAGCCGGGTTTAAGAAGCTGTAATTTATCCAAGCGCTCAGTAGGTGCAGAATAGAAGCCTGCCTCCGATCGTCAACGAAAAGTAACCTCTTGAATTCATCAGCCTCCACCATGCCTACCAATTTAGAGATTATTGTCACCGGATTCGACCCTTTCGGGGAATTTTCGGTCAATCCAAGCGAAGTCGTCGCCGCCTCGATGCCCAGCACAGTTGATCTGATTAAACTCGTTGATGAAGTCGAGGGCAGCCATGCGGCACTCTCAGCTTTTACCCTCTCTACTTGTTGTACAGAATCTTGGCAAAGCCTCGAAGCCGAGCTGAAAGCCCGGGCAGATAGGACAATAGTGCTGGTTATGCTCGGGCTTGCCGAGCCCCGGAGCGATATCGAGATGGAGCGAGTGGCGCTTAATCTAAGAGACTACCGCTTCGCCGACAACAAGGGGCATCAGCCCCCGGTCGAAAAGATTGTCGAAGAAGCTGAAAACGCTCTTTTCAGCTTAATAGATTTGAAAAGCCTGAAAGAGAAAATAACTCAAAGAGGCTGCCCGATATCGGTTTCGAACCATGCCGGGACCTATGTCTGCAACGAGATCTACTTTCGCAGTCTTCTCTATCAAAAAGAGAATCCCCATCTTTCGAAAACCCTTTTCGTCCATCTGCCAGGCTCCCTGAACGTCGGCGACTGCTCAGACGAAGAGAAACTCTCAATAATGCGCGCCACAGTGCTAACTCTTATAGAAGAGCTGGCAAAAGAGAGCCTGCAAGAGATGGAAATGCTTGCCTGACGGGCTTATTAAAGCACATCCGGGGTGCCGCACCAGTCCGAGCCTTTGGCTGCACACTTGGTACAGGCGCCGGTTTTCTTGTCGAAATGCTCACGACAGACAGCCTTTCCGCACTTCTTGCACTTGGTAGAGAACTCTCCGAGCAGATCGGGCAGGCCCTTGGCGAGCGGGTTTACCGGACTGCCGCAAACACAACAGGTAAAACTGATTGGCGAATCGTTGACAATAGGAGTCATGAATCTATCTCCGCTAGACGGTAAAATGTCACCGATGTAGTTCTATTTTGATCATAACAAGAGTTGGCGAGAATGAAGAAATACCTTTTGAGTATCGACCAGGGAACCACCAGTTGCCGTGCGATTGTCTTCGACACCAAAGGAGACATAGTCGCAGTCGGCCAGCGCGAATTCACCCAGCATTATCCTCAGCCGGGCTGGGTCGAGCATGATGCCGAAGAGATTCTCACCACTCAGATTGCCTGCATAAAAGAGGCGGTAGAAAAAGCCTTAGCCGGGGACGGCGAAAAAGAAATCGCCTGTGTCGGAATAACCAACCAGAGAGAGACCACTGTAGTCTGGGATAAAAAGACTCTGAAACCGGTTTATAGAGCGATAGTCTGGCAATGTCGCCGCACCCAGAATATAGCCGAGAGCATAAAAGACGACAACCGTTTTCGTGAGAGAACCGGTCTGGTGCCCGATGCCTATTTTTCTGGTCCGAAAATAAAATGGATTCTAGACAATGTAGAAGGCGCCCGAGCCCGAGCCGAAAAAGGAGAACTCGCCTTCGGCACCATCGACAGTTGGCTTATCGCCAATTTGACAAAAGAGAAGAATCACTACACCGAAGTGAGCAATGCCAGCCGCACTCTTTTGTTTAACGCAAAAGAAATGGTCTGGGACAAAGAGCTGATGCAAGTGCTCGATGTGCCGGAATCGATGATGCCTACTGTAGTGCCTTCCGACTATAATTTCGGTACCACTTCAAAAGAATTGCTTGGCTTCGAAGCACCAATACTCGCCAACCTTGGTGATCAACAAGCGGCACTTTTCGGCCAGGGCTGCTTCGAGCCGGGTATGGCAAAATGCACCTACGGCACCGGCAGTTTTCTGCTCTCAAATATCGGCGAAGAGTTCAAACTTGCCGACGGATTGCTCACCACGGTTGCCTGGCAACAAGAAGGCAAGCAGCCGGTTTATGCTTTTGAGGGAGCAATCTTTGTTGCCGGAGCGGCGATTCAATGGTTGAGAGATGGTCTCGGTCTGATAGAGAACAGCGAAGAATCAGAGAATCTGGCCACTTCGATAAAGTCCAATGACGGTGTCTATTTTGTACCGGCCTTAGTGGGCCTGGGCTCGCCCTGGTGGAACTCTGATGTCAGAGGAACAATTGTTGGGTTGACCCGGGGCAGCGGTAGGGAACACTTTGTCAGAGCAGCGCTGGAGTCCATGACCTATCAAGTGAAAGACGTCATCGACACCATGCAAGAGGACGGCATCGATGTCACCCGGTTGCGAGTCGACGGTGGTGCCACCAAGAATAATTTCATGCTTCAGTTCCAGAGCGACATCCTCGACATACCGGTTCAAAGAGCAGAGCAGGTAGAATCTACCGCCTGGGGAGTAGCAGCCATGGCCGGCATCAAATGCGGTGCTATAGACTGCGCCCAAAAACTGGCCGAAGACTGGCGGTGCGATCACGAATTCGCCCCGGCGAGAAATAGAGAAGCCGAATACGACGGCTGGAAACGCGCTTTAAAAGGCGCCTTCGCCTGCGCCAATATTTTATAGCAATATGTGATTAACCGGCTCGAGTTTGGCGGGCAACTCAGCTTCGTCCATTATCTCGAGCAGATCCCGCTCTATATTGATAGAGATGGCTGATATCGGCACATCGTTCAAACCGGTGACAAACGGGTCTTCACTGCTATCTCCCACCAGTTCCATGGTCAAAAATATCCAGGATATCAATATGGTAAACGGTATCATCAACCAGGTCAGACTGTGCTCTGCCCGAGCGAGCTCTCCTATTAAGCCAAACGGCAAAAGATAGTTGAAAATGGTCACGAATAACATACTGAAGTGGGCATACTGCCTTGGGAAAGGAAAGGATTTAATTCTCTCGGCCGCTCCTTGCTGATCGAAACATTGATAGATCAAATTCTGCATACTGTTGTGCTCGAATCCGTCTATGACACCATCGTCTTTTAAAGCAGTTAGCTCCTTGAGCTGTTCTTTCAAAACGTTAGAAGCGACATTCGAACACTTTTCCAGAGCTTCTCTTTCGCCTGGCTCTATAAAACGCTCGAGGGTGGTTTTCATCTCGGTGTCGTAGCAGATAGGCGGTTGATGGATATGCACCAGTTTTACATGGGTCAGCTTGGAATCGGCGTCGCCACTGCATGTGGTTCCGCGTCGCAATTGAATGCGAAGTGCGTTAACCCAACACAGATGCCGGCGGATCATGCGCAGGCAGGTCCCGGCGTCTCCTTTGCGGTCGCGAACAAGCGAAACCACTGAGATTGCCCAGGACCTGCTTATATTGGTGATTGCTCCCCAGATCTTCCTTGCTTCCCAGAGCCTTTCATAAGAGGCATGGTTCTTGAAGCCGACATAGAAAGCCACCGCGGTACCGATGGTGGCTATTGGAATAAAAGGAATCTCTAGAAACTTCAAGCCGAAGTATTCATAGCCGACATATACCGCGCTTGCCAGGAGCAAGCTCTTCAGCAAATAGAACTTACTGAAGAAAAAGATGACCGGAAAACCGATCTGCCTATTTACATACATGCTCTCTCTGGTCCTCTTTGTAAGACGGGAAATCGGCATAGCCTTCTTCGTCGAAAGAGTACCAGACTTTCATGTCGGCCAGTTCATTCAAAGGCCAGTTATTCTCGAATCGCTCGACAAGATCTGGATTGCTTATATAAGGGCGACCGAAGGCTATCAGGTCAGCCAGCCCGGCGGCGACATCTTCTTCGGCGCTTTCTTTGGTGTAACCGCAGTTAGCCATAATAGATCCTGAGAAGACCTTTCTGAACTCAGCAAGAGTCATCGGCTCACCCAGTTCATGAAAGCCGAAGGCAAGACCGTTCATAACATGCAGGTAGGCAAGACCATATTTATCCAGCTCGGAGGCCACATAAAGGAAGGTCTCGCGAAAGTCTTCGGAGCCCATATCGTTAAAGACTCCATTTGGCGAAAGGCGGACACCTACCCGAGAAGCGGGGAAGACCGAAGTTACAGCCTCGACAATCTCTTTGAGAAAACGATATCGATTCTCTATGCTGCCGCCGTAGCGGTCGGCTCTTTTGTTGGTTCTGGACTGTAAGAAACAGTCAATTAAATAACCGTTGGCACCATGGATCTCGACGCCGTCAAAACCGGCTTGTTTTGCCCTTTCGGCGGCTCTTCGATAGTCTTCGACTATCAAGGGAATCTCATCGGTTTCAAGAGCCCGGGGTGTTTCGTAGGGCTTCTTGCCTTCCGGAGTATGAATAGAGTCACCAGCCAGTTTCACCGCCGACGGTGCCACCGGCAAAGAGCCGTCTTCTGAAAAATCGCTGTGGGAGGCACGACCACAATGCCAGAGCTGAAGAAAAACCGGAGTATCTGTTTGATGCAAAGCATCTACAGTGAGCTTCCAACCTTCTACCTGTTCATCGTTGTATATGCCCGGGGATTGATTCCAGCCAATAGCTTGCTTCGAAATCACTGTGGCTTCGGTCAAGATCAGTCCGGCAGAGGCACGCTGACTGTAGTAACGAGCCATGAGACTGTTAGGAATTCTATCGAGCCCGGCTCGGGAGCGAGTCATGGGGGCCATTACGATGCGATTTTTGACCGAGAGGTCAGGAAGGTCGAAAGGTTTTAATAAGGCTGACTGCGACATGCTTTTTCTCTCTTTTTACAATGGTTCCAAACTAAGGCTCGCTTTTAATTTATTGAGCGCCACAGACCCATATTAGACCGGTCGTCTAGTATCTGTCAACCACCAGATTCTCTTTCCTTTACACAAACCAAAAGCCAAAGCCAGCGGCAGGCTATAAAACCGCCCTCTTGATTGTTTCTCTTCGATCTGGCAACATTCTCAAAATGAAAATCGAGTATAAATTTGCCCTGAGCGCCTCCGAACTTGTCGCCAGAAGAAAGAACGGGAAAGTACTGCTTTCTCACAAACTGCTGCCCGAAGACGGCGTTCTCGCCCTGGATGAAGCCGACATCTCGACCCTTTCGGAAGGGCAGATTCTTGAAGCTTTCAACAACTATATAAGGAACATCCAGGACGCCGTAAACTCTACCCAGCTCAGGGAGATGCCCGAAGGCGAAGCTCAGATTGAGAAGGATTCCGAAACGGGCGACTGGTGCCTTCTAGGAGACGTGCTCCGCTCTGTTGTAACCTGGCAGGAAAGCGGCGATGATAGCCCCGGAGAGATGGTCGTGCGTGTAGACGACAATTACCTTACAGGCAAAGAATTTCTTGCCCTGATCGCAGATAAAGAGGGCTGGGGCATGCGCATCGAGTTCATGCATCCCAATAGATTGCTAAACCCGCCCGAATCAGACCTCGAGACCCCGGAAGACTCGGAGCCGGCAGATCTTTTCGGTTCTTTTTGATTCGATAACTCTTTTAGTTACCGTAATTTTTCAGGTTGTCCTGGGCCAGTTTATTGCCCTGCTGAGCTGATAGCCTGAAATAGGTAAGCGCCGTGGCTTTGTCCCGGGGCACCCCTTTGCCTTTCAAATATGCCCAGCCCAGGCTGTTTTGAGCCTGGTGGCAGTTTCGCTTCGCCCCTTCTTGAAACCACTGCACCGCTTTATTGTAATCCCGGGGAACCCCTTTACCGTAGAAATAATGCAGTCCGACGGCATTCGGACAACAACAATGTCCAAGTTGCGCGCCTTTCGTATAGAGCTCTACCGCTTTTGCATGATTGACGGGCACACCGCGACCGGCATCATATAAGGCTCCCAGGTTGAAACAAGCCAGACCATAATTCATATCTACCGACCGCTGCAGATATTCGATAGCTTTTGCTATGTCCACGGTGACGCCTATACCGTTCTGGTAAGCCGCTCCAAGGTTATTGAGAGCAGCAGCATCATTCTGATCGGCAGCCTTTTTATACCACTCTGCCGCCTGGGGAAGGTTGGTGGGCACACCGCGCCCCATGGCATAACAGTTGCCCAGATAGTTCTGGGCAGAAGAATTGTTCTGGGCTGCTGCTTTCTGAAACCAGTTCACCGCCTGGACATAGTCTTGTTTGACTCCCAGACTTTCATAGTAACAACGGCCGAGATTGAACTGGGCAATGGCATTTCCTTTGAGAGCGCTTTTGCGAAAACAATCTACGGCAGAACCATAGTCTTTGTTGACGCCGATGCCTTCCAGATAGAGGACCCCGAGGTCGTTTACCGCCATATCATAGCCGCTGTCGGCAGCTTTCTTTAAAAGCTCCAGACCCCGGCTGGGATCTTTAGGCACACCCTGGCCGCGAAAGTAGCACATAGCAAGGTGATACTTAGCCTGGGGAATATCGAGGGCCGATGCCTTTTCAAACCATTGAATCGCTTTCTTCTCGTCTTTCTCCACACCCTGACCGGCTTGATAGCAGATGCCGATATTGGTCATCGCCCGTCCGTTATTTTTTTCAGCAGAACGATGCCACCATTCCAGCGCTTTGTAATAGTCCTGAGCCACCCCCTGACCAAAACAATAGAAATTGCCCATCTGCTTCATACATTCCGAATCACCGTTCTCAGCCCCTTTGTGAGCCAGTTCGAAAGCTTCGGCATAGCGCTTTTCTTCGGTCAGTTTTTCTACTTGCTTGGCGATGCCGGTAACCGCACTTGGTGTATCTGAAGAATAACTCGGCGTCACCTTGGGTGAAGAGAACGAGGAAGCGGGCTGGTTTTGAGAGGGAAGAGAAGGGAAGAGACTATCACTGTTCGATGGTGCTTGAATAGTCCGCGGCCGCATCGGTGGAGCAAGAAGCGCCAGAGCTTTGCCTTTCCATTTACTCTTCAATACAGGAGTCTGGGTTACTTTTCTATCGAAACGAACTTCCTGGGCGACACTGTCTTGCAGACCACCGAAAGCTTGCACCAGGGGAACCTTGTCCCCACCTTTGTCGAGAGTATTGATCAACTGTCTTGTGAAAACACCATTTTTATAACGCTTCGATTCCCAGGAACGCTGACTGGCATCGGACGAGCTGATTACAATCGCTCCTTCTCCGACGATAGAATTGACATCGAAGTTATTGGTGCGCACCAGACCTTTGCCGCCTTCGGTCTGGGCAGCGCCACTGTTGCAAGCATCGAGAAGAAGAACGATTCTATCGCAACCGGTTCGTCTTTTGACGGTATCCACCAGCATTCGCAGCTCCACACCGGTGGAGAAGAGACGATCTACATTGGTATTATGGGCGATGAGCCAGTTTTCGTTTCCGACATCCAACTCTTTAGGGCTGCCGTGGGTAGAGACGAAGATCAAAACCAGATCGTCCTTCATAACCCGACGCGGCAACCAGGTGTCACCAAGGGCGGCGGCAATGTTCTCGTGGGTGGCCTGCTCATTGAGAAGCGTCAGGACATGGTCCTTTTGAAAGTTGCCTTTATTCACGAGAAAGGAAGCGAAGTCCTGGGCATCTTTGGCAGAGTACTTCAAGGTCGGGATTCTAGGATCGGCAAACTTATCTATGCCGATAACCAGGGCCCATTTGTCGGCAATCGGTCGGTCGGCTGCCGGCTCTGCCGCCGAAGCCGAGGCGACCGGCAGAAACTGAAGCAAAAGCATCGAGATGAAAGCTATCGAAACGGAATAAGTAAGCGAAAGGTTGAAGATGCGCATGGGACGGAATCTCAAATTAGCGAATATAAGCGGAGCCGGACTCGACAATCTTAATATAAAACGGCGCCGGGGCGGTGCTCTGGCGCCACGGTTGTCATACCTTTTAAAACTCTCAGTTAAATACTTACAACTCATGGTAAAAATGCTGCTGTTGAATGAAAGAAGTAAATCGAGGTAAGCGGTCGTGAGACTAAGTTATCTATCTTTAATCGTCGCTCTGGGCATGGCTGTCCAGCCTGCGTTGGCCCAGGACAGCGATCCTGGTGCGTCCGGAGTAATCGACGGCTCTGACGTGCGACAGTTTCTCGACTCTGGCGCTCGCTTCAATCCGACCAGGATGGAAGAGGCAAGCCGCCGCTTCGACAAGATGATCAAGATGCCGCCCCGGCTGAATCGGGCCAAGAACTGGAACGAAGTAATTCAAAGAGATCAAAACCTCCAGATAAGCCAACCGACTAACACCCAGGTAGTGCCGGGCAATGCGACTGGCGCTGTTAATGCTGTCAATGCCGGTGGTGCTGCCGGCGTTCAAAATACTCAGACTAATCAGACTAATCTGACCAATCAGAATCCTCAAGAAAAGCACCGCTTGATCAAGAAAGTAGGTAGGGGTCTGGAAGAGGCCGCCGAAGTGGTCGGCTTCCCGGTAGCCGATGAATTCTTGCCCAACGACGTTGACGCCAAGCTCTCAGGAGACCTGCCCGACGGTGAAGATCCGCGGGTCTATGTCCATCCCAAAGAGAGTGACAAGGCGAAGCAAGCCCGGGAATCTCTGCTGGAGCGAGCAGAAAACCGTGGTGCCAGCGCCGAGGAAGTGATTCCCGAAGGCAACAATCAACCACCAGCGGTGATAGTCGAATAAACCATCCGGTTAAAGAAATAAAGAAAGGCTGGCTCCAGGAGCCAGCCTTTTTTCATCTTCACCAATAAAACTGCCAGAGAATTAGAGACAGATCTTATTCCCAGGAGAGCGCTCCACCTGTTTGATAGTCAATCACTCGAGTTTCGAAGAAGTTCTTCTCTTTCTTCAGATCGATCATCTCGGACATCCACGGAAACGGATTCTTAGCACCCGGGAACTGCTCGGGCAGCCCGATCTGTCTAAGACGTCGATTGGCCACAAAGTGCAAATACTCGCTGAACATATCGACATTCAAGCCGAGCACGCCCCGGGGCATGGTATCTACGGCATAGCGATACTCCAGTTCGACTCCTTCTTTGACCAGGTCGATAATCTCTTGCTGGAAATCCGGGGTCCAGAGATGCGGGTTCTCGACTTTGATCTGGTTGATCATGTCGATACCGAAATTGAGGTGCATGGACTCATCCCGAAGAATGTACTGGAACTGCTCGGAAGCACCGGTCATTTTGTTTTGCCGTCCGAAAGAGAGCATCTGAACGAATCCGACATAGAAGAAGAGACCTTCCATGATGATGTAGTAGCCGATTAGATTGCGCAAGAAGCGGCGATCTGTGGCTTCGGTACCGGTATGGAAGTTGGGATCCGAAAGCTCTTGAGTGAATTGCAGTTCGAAGACATCTTTGTCGTGAATCGCCGGTACTTCGCGGTACATGTTGAAGATTTCGCCTTCATCAAGACCGAGGCTCTCGATCACATACTGATAAGCATGGGTGTGAATCGCTTCTTCAAAAGCCTGACGCAGAAGATACTGACGGCACTCGGGATTGGTGATATGACGGTAGATTGCCAGCACCAGATTATTGGCCACCAGAGAATCGGCGGTGGAGAAGAAACCGAGGTTGCGCTTGATGATCATTCTTTCGTCATCACTTAAACCGTTCGGGTTCTTCCAGAGTTCGATGTCTCTGGACATGCTCACTTCCTGGGGCATCCAGTGGTTGGCGCAGGCGTCGAGATATTTCTGCCAGGCCCATTCGTATTTGAAGGGGACGAGCTGATTGAGGTCTGCTCTGCAGTTGATGATTCTCTTGTCGTCAACTTTTATTCTGGACGCGTTGAAGTTGATCTCTTCAAGACCGGTCACCCCGGCACCCTGATCGTGTTCGACCGCAGCCGCTGCTGCTCTTGCTTGACCGGCCATAGGAGCTGCCGGGGTAGGAGGCGCGAAAGAGGTCTGGGGCTGCACGCTCTGGGTGCTGGTGGCGTCACCAAAATCAAGTACCATTTAATGTTCTCCGTTCTACCTTGTTCTTATTCCGTCACTAAATCTATTACTGGCAAGCTTCGCATTCAGTATCGTTGGGGTCGCAGACCGCTCCCGAGACAATCGGAATCATCTGGGGGCTGACTTTCGGACTGCTTTGAACGCTCACCGAAGACTGCACCGCATTCAGTGCGCCACTATCGAAGGTGGACTTCTCTGTATATGTAGCGCTGGTCGTCCTCAAGTAATAGGTGGTCTTCAAGCCCTTCAGCCAGGCGGTCTTATAGAGATCATCCAGCTTCTTGCCATTGGGCTCACAGACATAGAGGTTCAGACTCTGGGACTGATCGATCCACTTCTGTCTGCGGGCGCCACATTCGACGAGCCACAGAGGATCGATTTCGAAAGCGGTAGCATAGACAGCCTTGATCTCATCAGGAATTCTCTCGATGGGCATGACACTGCCGTCGAAATATTTGAGATCGTGGATCATCACTTCGTCCCAGATGCCGAGATTTTTGAGCTCGTTGACGAGATAGGTGTTGATCACGGTGAACTCACCAGAGAGATTCGACTTCACATAGAGATTCTGGAAAGTCGGCTCTACCGAGGGGCTGACACCGGCGATGTTGGCGATTGTAGCCGTGGGAGCGATAGCCAGACAGTTGCTGTTACGCATACCGAATTGAGCCACATGCTCACGGATTTTGGTCCAGTCCATCTTGAAGCTGCGATCCAGATCAAGGTAGGAGGCACCGTCGCCACCCAGTTGCTTACGAGCATCATCAAGAAGCTCGATGCTGTCTATAGGCAGAATGCCTTTGCTCCAGAGAGAGCCTTCATAGCTGGGATAACGACCTCTCTCTTCAGCCAACTCGCTGCTGGCTCCGATAGAGTAGAAGCTAATAGCTTCGTATACGGTATCAGCAAACTCCACCGCTTCTTTAGATGCGTAGGGGATACGCAGAGAGAGCAGAGCGTCCTGGAAGCCCATCATTCCCAGACCGACCGGGCGGTGCTTGAGGTTAGAGTTTCTAGCCTTGGGCACGCTGTAATAGTTGATGTCGATCACGTTATCGAGCATTCTCATGGCGACCCGGCAGGTATTGGCCAGTTTCTCATGGTCGAGCTGTCCGTCTTTGAGGTGAGCGACCAGGTTGATGGAACCAAGATTGCAGACGGCGGTTTCACTGTCGGATGTATTGAGAGTGATCTCAGTACAGAGGTTGGAGCTGTGCACCACGCCTTTATGTTGTTGCGGGCTTCTCAGATTGCAGGGATCTTTGAAAGTGATCCAGGGATGACCGGTCTCGAAGAGCATCGAGAGAAGCTTACGCCACAGAGTAACAGCAGATACTTCTTTGGAGAGCTTCATCTCGCCACGGGCGGCTTTGGCCTCGTACTTCTCGTAGGCTTCTTTGAATTCATTGCCGTAGAGGTCGTGCAGATCAGAGACTTCATCGGGGCTGAAGAGAGTCCATTTCTGGTCGTTCATGACCCGGTGCATGAAAAGGTCGGGAATCCAGGCAGCGGTGTTCATGTCGTGGGTACGACGGCGATCATCACCGGTGTTCTTGCGCAGTTCCAGAAACTCTTCGATGTCCGAATGCCAGACTTCGAGATAGCAGCAGACTGCGCCTTTTCTTTTGCCACCCTGATTAACGGCGACAGCGGTATCGTTGACCACTTTCAAGAAAGGAACCACACCCTGGCTTTTGCCGTTGGTGCCTTTGATATGAGCACCCAGGGCTCTGACCGGTGTCCAGTCGTTGCCGAGTCCACCGGAGAATTTCGAAAGCAGAGCGTTCTCTCTGATAGATTCGTATATTCCGGATAGATCGTCCGAGACTGTGGTCAGGAAGCAAGAAGAAAGCTGTGGTCTTCTTGTTCCGGAGTTGAAGAGGGTCGGGGTAGAAGAGACGAAGTCGAAGTTGGAGAGCAGATTATAGAACTGAATTGCTCTTTCTTCGCGGTTGACTTCGTTGAGCGACAGTCCCATGGCGACCCGCATCCAGAAAGCCTGGGGCAGCTCGAATCTGACACCGTCACTATGGAGCAGATAACGATCATAGATAGTCTGCAAACCAAGATACTGGAACTTCAAATCGCGATTGCCGTCGAGGGCGTTACCGATACGGACCAGATCGAACTCTCTCAAGCGCTCATCTAGTAAGCCGCTTTCGATTCCTTTTTCGATGTAGGTTTTGAAGTACTCACCATACCTGGTGCACATCTCGTCAGCACTTAGTTCTTCGCCAAGCACTTCGGATCTTACTGTATGAAGAAGAAGTCGGGCAGTTACATAGCTATAGTTCGGCTCTTTTTCAATCAAGGCACGAGAGCTGAAGATAATCGCTCTCCAGAGTTCCGCTTCGGAGACACCGTCATAGAGACCACCGAGACCGCCTTCGAGAATCAACTTGCGGGAGACTTCTGAACCAAAGCCGGAACAAGCTTCGTCCACGATTTTTTCCAGCGCAGTGACATCGAGGTGGATTTTGGTGCCGTCTTTGCGGGTCACTGAAATCTGTCTGGATACGATCTCGCCGCTGGCTGCCTCTTCTACTTTTCTCTCTTTGGCCCGTTCATCTCTATATAGAACGTACTTGCGAGCCACTTCATACTCGCCGGCGCGCATCAGAGCAATCTCTACTTGATCCTGCACATGCTCGATGTGGAATACGCCACCTTCGGGAAGACGTCCTTGAAGAGTGCCTACGATCTGCTCGGTGAGCCGACGCACCTGATCTCTTATTTTCGAACTGGCGGCGCCACCTTCTCCTTCCACGGCAAGAAACGCCTTGGTCATGGCCGTGGCAATTTTGCCCGGTTCGAAATCGGCAACCGAGCCGTTTCTTCTCACAACCCTGAAATCTGAACCACTATGCAACTTACCGGCAGTTGCTCCGGTAAAGGGCATAGATTCCTCAATCTTTCCTGAGGTCTCAGGATTCTTGTAGGCAGTGGCTTGGTTCATTATCGGTCCTCCGAAAGTAGCATAGGTGGCGAAAAGACGACCCCTCTTGGAGAGAGGAGTACCAAGAGGAGCGTCGAACGCAACAAAGATATTAATCCTGTTACTAGACGTTCTCTCATGGTCCTCGAAGAGTAAGCGCCCTCAGTACTCGAGTGGGTAGTCTGGCTTCCGGTTCTATATATATAGTCCGAATACAGTTGCGGGACAGCGGTGGATTCGCACCACACTTCCCCCACCAAGCCACTATATCTAGGGCTCCGTGAATTGCCGAGTACTATGGTATGTGTGTGATTTCCCTTTTGATCAGGTGCTTAAAAGTTAACACTCGTGGGAACAAACTGCAATTACCGCAAAGGTATATGCTGAACACATACCGAGAGAAGCAACCACCACCGGTAGCGCTATTCGCCCGAATTCAAGTAGAGCAAGATTCCTTGGTTGAAATATGTTCATGCTCGACTGGCCATAAAGCGCATATCTACTCGATGTAGGCTCATTTATTAGCCTGTTCATGAGCTCCACCACAAACCCGACCCAAAAGATATAGATTGAATATCGACTATGGTTCCAGATTTTTGACCGCTTCTATCAAGGCAGGCAGCACTTCTCCACCAGGTCCTTTTAGAAAAAGATCACATCCGTCGGTAAGCGCGGTCTCTTCCGGATTGACCTCTATTAAGAAAGCGCCTCGCCTCTTCCCGGCAAAAGGCAGAGAGGCAGCCGGCTGCACAATACCAGAGGTCCCGACCACCAGAATGACATCAGCCTTTTCGCATTCTACAAAACCTCTCGAAAGGGCTTCTTCAGGCAGAGCTTCGCCAAACCAGATCACGTCCGGTCGCATTTTTGATCGACAGTTATCGTAAGAGCATAAGGGCGGCTCGGTAAGACCGAACTCAATTTTTTGCATGGGATCTTTTAAATGCCTGTGGTCAAAGCAGCTAAAACGCTCGATCGAGCCATGAAGCTCCACCACATCTTTCGAGCCGGCTCTTTGATGTAGA
Source organism: Candidatus Obscuribacterales bacterium (assembly GCA_020634035.1). Lineage (GTDB taxonomy): Bacteria > Cyanobacteriota > Vampirovibrionia > Obscuribacterales > Obscuribacteraceae > RI-106. The sequence continues at coordinate 129,308 of JACKCM010000003.1, forward strand.
CCGTCCACATTCTGGGTAATGACCGCCACATGGTCGATAAGCCCCTCGAGTTCGACTATGGCATAGTGCCCTTTATTAGGCTGCACTTCCTGAAGTTGCTGCCGCCGCCAGTCATACCACTGCCAGACCAGGGGAGGATTGCGCAGAAAACCCTCCGGGGTTGCCAGCTCCTCGGGATTGTAATTGGCCCAGAGACCGGTGAGGGCGTCCCTGAATGTCGGAATACCGCTTTCTTTGGACGCGCCGGCGCCGGTCAATACCACTAAGCGTCCGGCATTTTTTATTCTGGCAGCGGCATCAACCATAGAAGTCGACAACATCGATAGACTCGGCACTCCGTAAAGTAAAAGCTCCAGGCATTATACAAAAGCTCTGCGGCACCAAAACTTCACAAATGATGACTAATATCGAAAGTCCCCTGTCGTATTCAAAATCAAAAATATGTCCTCACCCTACTCTAAGCACTTAGAGATAAGCTTCGATATCTATCGCCTGCCGCTTTCGACAGCGCCGGCGAAGACCGATCTTACAAAGCAATCGAAAAAAACGACGGCTAAATCTCTGGCCGAGATCATGCGTGAAGCAGGACTGACGCCGGACAAACCAGGCTGTACCTGCGGAGATCCCCGTTGCTCTAACGGCGCATTGAAGACCAACAATATCTTCGTAGAGAAGCGAGAAGGAGACGATTCGGTCTTTTTGAACGAGGACGATCTGGCTCCGACCATTTCTTCAGAGAAAGCGATGGAAAAACAAGAGTCGGACCCCGGGCTTGCTGTTTCCAGAGCGGCGACCGCCCTGATTCAACAAGCATCCTTAACCGATTTCGATCCCTTTAAACTGCCCTGAGCAGCCATTCACGCTTGAGAATGGCATAGAGATAAGAATCCCGCCAGGCACCTTTTATATGGCTGTCCTCTAAGAAGTGCGCTTCTCTACGCATGCCGCACTTTTCAAGGACCCGGCGAGAGCCATCATTGCGGGTATCGCAGGTGGCGAAAACCCGGTGCAGTTCGAGATCTTCAAAGCCGAAACGCAGCATCTCCAGGGAAGCCTCAGAGCAGAGCCCCTGGCCCCAGTAGTCGCGATTGAAGGCATAGCCGAGAAAACCGGTGGAATAGCCCGGATCTTTAATAGCCAGCCCGATACCGCCAATCACCTTTTTCTCGGCCTTGAGCTCGACCGCCAGTTCATAGGCGCGGCGAGGCTTCTCGCGAGCGCTGTCTATCGCTCCGTAGACAAAATCCCTGGTCTCGCGTTCCGAGTTCGGACCCCATTCCATGTATCTGGAAACTTCCGGATCGGCGGCGTATAGACAGGCATCGGCGAAATCGCCAGATTGCCAGTCCCTCAATATCATGCGTTCGGTAGCTATCTGAAACATCAAACAAAGTAAATCATCGTTGCTCTGAAATATACAAGCCAATGTCAAGCAAATACCATCAAGATCCTACTAAAAATGAGGCGAGTTCGACCATGGCCGATGTGATTGTAAAAGCGTCCACCGACAAGAACTATACCCAGGAGATCAACGCGGGACCTTTTAACCTGCTCTCCGACGTATCCCAGGACCTGGGCGGAGAGGAGAAAGGTCCGAATCCGCATCAGTTGATGCTCAGTTCCCTGGGAGCCTGTACTTCTATAACCGTGCAGATGTACGCCAAAAGAAAAGGCTACAAGCTCGACAAAGTCACCATCGCCCTCAAAGAAGAGAAGACAGAAGATCCGGAGAACCCGAGCCGTTCCATGCCTCGCATCGTGCGCGAGATAGAGCTGGTGGGAGATCTGAGCGCAGAAGAAATTGAAGATCTGAAACGAATCGCCGACAAGTGCCCGATTCACAAGCTCATGGTCGGTCCCAAAGAGATAGCGACCACAGTCAGCAAAGCCTGATCCTATCTATGGCAGGCGAAGAGGAGAATAAGCGGCTCTTCGAATTCGAGCGCGCGCTCAAAACCAGGGTGGTCGGTCGACCAAGCGATGGCGCCAACGAATACCTGGCTTCCATAGACTCCACCAACAATCGGCTCGCCGCCCTGGCGAGAGAAGGCGCCCCCGAGGGAACAACCATTATCGCTCGGGAGCAGACAGCCGGTCGCGGTCGCCTGGGCAGGGCCTGGGTCTCTGCCCCAGATTCCGGGCTTTATATGAGCACTCTGCTGCGCCCCCGCAAAGATATTTCAGAGCTACCGGTTATAACCCTCTGCCTTGGAGTGGCGGCAAGAAGAGCGGTACAGGCGGTGACCGGACTGGAGCTTGGTCTGAAGTGGGTGAACGACCTTGTCTTGAACGCAAGAAAAGCCGGCGGCATTTTAGTAGAGCTGCCGGTGGGCAGCAAAAGCGTCGCCACAGGTCAATCTGACAACAAAGCGCTTGTGATCGGTATCGGAATCAACATCAAGCATCCTCCAGGAGAGCTACCTGAAGAGATAGCAGAAAGGGCGATCTATCTAGAAGACGCCCTGGGCGACGGCACCACCATCGATACCGTCGAGCTGGCGGCTGAACTGTGCTATCAAATAGAATCTATATATAAGCGCATCGAAGCAGATGATCAAGCCATTCTCTTAGATGAATGGAGAGCGGCATCGGTCACCCTGGGCAGAGAGATCAAAACCGCCTCAGGCGACCTCGAAGGAACCGCTGTCGATATAGACGAGACAGGCGCATTACTGGTCAAAACCAGAGATGGTACCGGCACAAGAATTTTGCGCGCCGGCGAGATCAGCATAAGAAGCCAGGATGGCTCCTATAGTTAGTTGACGTGTAAGAGCGAGAAGATCTCTAAGGCTTCTTCAGATTGCTCGAGCTTCTTGCGGCCATCTAAGAAATCCAGCTCAATAATAAAGCCGAGACCGACCACTTTTGCTTTCAGATCTTTCAACAGATCATGAGCCGCTTTAGCAGTACCGCCGGTGGCAAGCAGATCGTCTATTACAACAACTCTTTCACCGGGCTCCACCGCATCAAGGTGAACTTCGAGGGCATCGGTGCCGTATTCCAGTTCATATTCAAGACGGGCGGTTTTAGCCGGCAACTTGCCAGGCTTACGCACCGGCACAAAGCCGATTCCGAGATTGCGAGCGATGGCGGGTGCCAGAATAAAACCACGGGATTCGATGCCTACTATGGCATCGGGTTTCAAGGCTCTGCATTTTTCGGTGAGAGCATCGATGGTGAAAGTAAGAGCGACAGGGTCTTTCAACAGAGTGGTTATGTCTTTGAACATAATCCCCTCTTTAGGAAAGTCCGGGACATCCCGGATGGTGCCCATCAACCACTTGCTTCTCTCTTCACTGAGAGGCAGTTCCAACTCCCGGGGCTCGATTTTTTCCGTCTGCATTACCATATTCTTGACCCATCTTACTGTTGACCGCTTCGACACCGGCTTCCTCTTCGACAGAATCTTTCTGTAGAAGGACGCCGTTTTTAACAAGAGCCAATTGTATATCTTTTATGGACGAATCTCGACACCATTGCCTGAAGCTCTTGATTTCAGCAAGCCTCTTCGAAAGCTGTTCGTATTCCTGGCAATCGTCCAGTCTGCCCGGCGTATCTCCCAGCAGATCGAGATTGATCACTCCATCTTCGGCGAACCAGTCCACCATATTAGCTTTCCTTAAAACTGCCAGGCCAAGAGCTACCGACAACTTATCGGATGCCATGAGGGCAGTCAATTTATCGCCGGGTATCTGACCGTCCCTCTGATTGATAGCAAAACGAGCCAGTCCGAAAAGACGCTTCAGAAACGCACGCGGCTCATCGAAACTGGCCGGCGCATGACCAATCAGATAGATATTGGCAGGGGCGACCCGGGCAAGCAATTCTTGAAAGACCTCCTGGGAAGGCGGATATTGCCAGAGCATCAGATGCTCGCAAGGATTCATCTCTGTTCTATCGAGCATATTGAAAGACCCGGTTTGCTCCGCTTCGCAGAAGACAACCAGTTTGTCCTGAAGTTTAGAAACAGCACGTTCGAGAAGATCGGTGGGCGCTTCATGACCGCGCAGATCTTTCCAGCTTTGTTTTGCAGGTTGCTTCAATTCTCTGGTAGGAAGAGAAAGGGACTCGACCAGATTTTTGCTCTCTTCGAGATCCTCGCCATCCGTATTAGATACAGATGCGGTCGGAGAGAAATCCATGGTCTCTTCTTTCTTGGTTTCTTGCTTTGCATCAGAAGCCGGAATATCCTGGACCGCATTCTGAGAATCCTTCATAGAATCAAGCGCTTCAAAAGCCTCTTCTCTGGTCAGATCCGTCCGACCCGGGCTGCGCCAGTCGGCAAGCACCAGCTGCAATCGGTCACGATTATTAAAGTGATTGACCTCTGGAGTAAAAGCTATGTCCATGGTCTGACCGACTTCCGGCACACAGCCCTGGCTGTTCCAGAGCACACATTCGAACTCTTGATCATCTCCTTTGACCATTATTCTGGAGTGCTTCTGCTCTTTGCCCAGGGGACGCGTATCGGAACAAGTCAGGTTGGTCATGCAGAGCCGGGGCTTTTTGTTGCCCATTCCAAAAGGGGCCAGCTTGAGCAGATCCCTGGCCAGGTCGAGACTAACAGCTTCCGGCTGGGCGACAAAATCGATGCTGACGATCCCGGCAAGGGGCTTACCGGCTAGCATCCGGTTGCAGGTCGCGACCAGGCCTTTCATGAGCTTGTCGGCTCGATCGGCTTCGGTCGAGAATCCGGCAGCCATCTTATGACCGCCCCACTTGGTGAGAAGATGCTCGTTATCTTTCAGAACTTCCCAGAGGTCTAGCTGGCTGACACCACGGGCGGAGCCTTTGACTATACCTTCCTCTCGATCTAACTGACCGATGAATACCGGACGATGATATTTCTCCACCAGCCGTGATGCAACAATACCAACCACTCCGTGGTGCCAGTTCTCGTCATATATAGCTATGCATTTTTTGGAAGCCAGATTGGCATCGGCTGCTACCTTCGCATCGGCTTCAAGAAATATCTTCTCGCAAAGCTCCTGTCGGCGCACGTTCTCTTTCTGAAGCTCGTCGGCTATCTCTTCGGCTCGCACAGGATCGTCGGTGGTCATAAGCTCCACCGCTTTGTTGGCATCGGACAACCTTCCGGCAGCGTTTATTCTCGGTGCGATCCCGAATCCGACCAGGTCGGTGCTCTTCTGCTGCCTTACCTGACCTAACAAAGCTTGCAGTCCGACTCTTTTAGTCTCGATCAACTTTTTGAGGCCGATTCGAACTAAATAACGGTTCTCGCGCACCAGTGGAACCAGATCGGCGATCATGCCCATGGTAACCAGATCAATCAAATCGTCCGCTTTCTCGGCTTTATCGTTATCGGCCAGAAGCGCTTCGCAGACTTTGTAGGCAACACCCACTCCAGGCAGGTCATAAAGCGGATGCTCGGCATCGAGCAGTTTGGGGTGAACAATCCCCACAGCAGGCGGCATCATCTCCGGCATGGTGTGATGATCGAGCACGAGCGTATCGACACCAAGAGACTTGGCGAAGTTAATTTCAGAAAAATTTGATACTCCGCAATCGCAGGTGATAATGAGCTTTGTCTTGTGCTTGCTGGCAAGTATGCTGACTGCTTTCAGATTTAGACCATAACCTTCGGACATGCGATTGGGAATATAAAAATCGACGTCCGCGCCCAGCTCTCTGAGCACTGAAAGCAAGACCGAAGTCCCGGTGACACCGTCTACATCATAGTCACCATATACAGTGATATGCTGTTTCTTCTGAATAGCCTCGGTAATTCTTCTAACAGCCTTGTCCACATCAGGCAACTCCATCGGACTGGTTGGCTTGTAAGAAGTATCCGGATCAAGAAATTCTCGGGCTTTCTCCTCGGTATCGTAGCCTCTTTGAACTAGAAGACTGGCAAGCACCTCGTCTCCGGAGACCAGCTCTTTGATTGACTCAGGCACACTGAAAGCCTCGGGGAAAACCCAGATATTTCCTTTAGAGCTGGAGCTGGAACTTGACATTGAGATTCATGCCTCCGTAAGGAGCAAAAGGCGCCGCGTCAAATCTAAAAAGCGGCTGGATAATATACTGATGATGTCTCAGGATACTAAATCGAGCCCGGGCAGACCCGAAGCCGGATCGATATCCTTTGTCGCCGCCAGGGATATACAGGCAGCATCAAAACAGGGCACAAAACACCCTGTTCACCCTAGCTATTTTTCGCATTCATTTATCGGATGAAGACGCACAAAAAATTTCCTTAACGATCAATTTTTGAATACGTCGCATATACATTAATAGATCAATTCAAGTCAGGGTCGACCAGCTGAAAGACTTTTTTCGGTTTGGCCACTCTTGGCCAGTTGCTGAGGTCATATTCAATCACCGTGGTGATCACAGGCGGACGAGGCCAGGGCAGCGCCAGGCCCATAATCCAGAGCACCGGAATGAGAACCACATGAAGACTCAAAGCAACAAACAGACAGTTGACCAGGGGAAGCTGCTCTTTAAGCCACTTAATAAAATCCCTGGACGAAACCAAAGGAAGACGCGCCACTTCCGAAGCATCGCAAGCAGCCGCGGCTATTTCACCCTTTTTATTCTCATTGGCTGTTTTCAAGTATTCAGAAACCCATGCTGGTGATAGTATTAGGCCTACCTAAAGCATACATGGTGTTCATTCCGGCCGGATGAAACCCATAAGATGAAACTTTTAGGGAGCTGTGGGGTCATTAGATAGATATGCGCCAGTCGTTGATAATTCCTGCCCTGATTATAAGCGCCTGCCTGGGTATCCTGCCCGGGGCGGCAGCAGATCAAGACGGTGCCCAGGACGAGATCTACGGTCCGCCGAATCTACTGAAAACAATGCAGACCCCATTTAGCGGCTCATCCCTGGAAAATGCAGCTCGCAAAAAAGAGCAGGCCAGACAATCAATCGTCCAGGGCAGCGGAGATTCGCCCCTGGGGACTATTTCGCTGGCTCCTCGCAGCAAAAGCGCCAGCCTCTCTTCTCGCCTTTCTTTAAGCCGAAAGTTAGTCCCTGCCCGAATTTACCTGCCGGAGCGAATGACGATAGGCAAATCAGCCAAGTTTGTAATCAAAGGGAAAGCCGGCTCAAAAGTAGCCCTGGCCATGGCAGATAGAGATTCGGGTTCCAAGCCGGTAATGGGACATAAAGTACGACTCGGTCCGGACCGAAAAGTAATAGCCGTGGGTAAAATTCCGGAAAGTGGAGTTCTAGAGATGTATGTCGGCGCTCCCATAGAAGGAGATCTGATCGGACAGCAACTCTTCTTCGAAGCCGCCCTCTGGCAAGAAGAGGATATGAGAGATACGGCATTTGCCGAGACCGTGGCAGCAAATAGCGAGATCGGAGCGAAAAACGGGGTCTTCATGGCAGGCGATCTTCCCCAGAAGAAAGGCATTAGAATAGTCCCGGATTCGGCCATTCCATTGAGCCAGCGCACCCAGGGTGCCAGCCTCAGCACAGGACAACCTTAGGCAGGAGCCAGATTAGACCCATGAGTGTACTTCTCATTCCTCTAGACGACAGACCTGTCACCTATGTCTACCCGTGCATGGTTGCCAACACAGCCGGCATCGACGTGGTGGTGCCACCGCGTTCATTAATGGGCTCCCTGTTTCATGCCGCCCAGATAGATTCGCTTTTTGGCTGGGTCAATAATGCTATTCAAAAAACCCAGCCCGAAGTCTTGATGGTTGGCCTGGACAGTTTGCTCTATGGCGGACTTATTACTTCACGCCGATGCGAAGACAATCTAGCCACCATATCGAAGCGTCTTGCCAATATAAAGAAGTGGAAGCAGAAGAGCAAAAACAATCTCAAGATCTACGCCCAGACCAGTATCATGCGGATTTCGGACAACTACGACAACACCGAAGAGAAGCAATACTGGGCACGCTACGGCCGGGAGATTTTCGCCTGGTCGACAGTGATGTACAGGATGCTGAAAGGCAGTTCAGTGGATCAGGGCATTCTCGAATCCTACGAAAAACGAATTCCTGAAGAGATCAGGACCGACTATCTAGACACCCGCTTTCGCAATTTCCAGATCAATAACGAGATTCTCAATCTGGTCGAAGAAGGCATCATAGACCAGTTGATCATGAGCGTCGATGATTCGGGCCAGCTCGGTCTAAATGTACTGGAAAAAGAGAAGCTCATCGCCAGAGCCCAGGATCAGAAACTAAACGGCAAGGTGCGATGCTATCCCGGTGCCGATGAGGTGCTCTCGGCCCTGTTTGCCATGTGGATAGGAAGCAGACTCAAAGAATCGAACGCCGAGGTGAGGGCGAAGGTACTATTCAGCCCGCAATCCGCCTCCGAATGCGCCAGCCGCTACGAAGGGCAAACCATAGGTGAGACCATCACCGCAAATTTAGAAGCTCTTTCCATACGGCAGGTCAACGACTTCACCGGAGCAAGCCCGAACAATATCGACCTTACGGTGATAGTACACGGCGGTGACATTCAAGGAGATCATATTCTTCTGCCCGGAAGCCCCGATTTAAGACAGCTTGAAACAGGCGAACAAGTGGCCGCTACCCTGGCCCATCTGGAGAAAGCCACCACGCCCTGTGTTCTCTGCGATGTCGCCTATGCCAACGGCTCCGATCCTATCCTGGTCGAAGAGCTGCTCAAAAGAAAGGATCTGGTCGGCAAGCTGGTCGGCTATGCCGGCTGGAACACGACGGGCAATTCGGTGGGCTCGGCTCTAGCGCTGGGAGTCTCCAGGATGCATTCGGTGCGCACTAATAGACGCAACCAGATCACCGACAGGGCATTTCAAAAATCTCTTTTCACCAGACTGGCAGACGACTGGGCTTATCAGTCTCAGATTCGCAGCCAGCTCGATGCCGAAGCATCGATAGATAAACTGGCTCAGTTAATCAGTCCCTACTTGGGCAGAATCGGTCAATCCATGGGCTTCGAACCCGGCAACCTCAGGGTCAGCTTTCCATGGAAACGCACATTCGAGCTGGAAGTTTGCTTTGAAGATCGATAGCCGAGTAGAATCAGTAATTAAGATGATTTTTGATTACTTGAAAAATTCAAAAAAACGTCTCGCCGCCATAACCGCTATGGCGGTCTCGGTTCTGGTCCTCTCTGTATGGTCCGGACCACCTGCTTTCAGCCAGGCCAAATCCTGGGAGCAAATAGACCGGGACCTGAAAGCTCGGGTCTATCATATAAATGTCGCCATCAAAATAAAACTGAAAGATGGCAGCTTCGCCATGCTCTCGGATTTTTCTCCCAAATACCGGCGTCCGGTATTTGCCGCCTATGACAAAGATTTCGGCTATCGAGTGGTCGGTTTCGGCACGTCCTTTCCGGTGGTGATCAGCCGGGGCGGCGATACTTATTTCATCACCAATCACCATGTGGTGGCAAGTCATCTCGAAGTGATGGACAACTGCAAGAAATTCTTTGCGGCCATGAGACTTTATGCAGAACAGACCGCTTCAGGCGGTGACGTAGAAGAGCGTTTCTCGAGGCTGAGAACCATTGTGAGCCTGCCCTCGGCCAAACAAGAACTCAACACCGCCGAGAGGGTGATGTATTCACAAACCGTAGATGGCATCTGGGACTGCTATCAGACCTATCTTTCGCCCCAGACAGAACAGGGACGCGCCCTCTTCAATAAATACGCAAAAGAATCGATGCCGATTTTTGAAACCGGCTACTTCCTCCATCCGCCCGGTCCGGCAACTCAACGCCCTCTTCAGGCTTCTCTCTATAAAGCCTGTCAGAACGGCAGACCAGACCTCGCGATTCTAGTGGTAAAAAAAGCCAGAGTGACTCCGATAGAACTGGATACGATATCGCCATCGGAAGGTCAGGAGATTCAGGCTATCGGCTATCCGACCGCATCGGATGCCCTCGATGAAGACTCCTCTAAGTATTTCGCTCCGACTTTCAACACCGGCAGAATCAGTAGAGTCACCCCCAAGACTCTGCAAGTCGACGCTTCGGTCACCACCGGCATGAGCGGCGGACCGCTGGTAAACAGAAGAGGCAAAGTGGTAGGAGTCGTCTCCATGCGCTTCAAGAACAAGCAGGGTGCAGAGTTGACCAGCTTCAGCGGCGCTGTCAAAGCTCAGCTCATCAAAGAAGTCGCTCCGGAACTCTTCGATAATCTCTCCACCGCCACCAATTCGAAATAATCGGCGCGCTTATTTTTTTTGCTTCGACACACCTTCACCGGCCATGGTGCGGTTGTCGCCGCCAAAAAGCTCTGAGCCAGAAAACAAAAGCGCCATTTCGTCCTTGACTCGCTCATAGCCTTTCAGCGGTTTAAAAAGCCCCGCATCGACCACAACCTGACTGGCTGAGACAGTTTCGAGAACCGGCACAAGCTTGCCGGTCTTATTGCGAACAATAGCTTTAAGAGGCGTGCCGCCTTGCTGCAAGGGCAGATGAAGCATATTAGCGACCACCTCTTTGAACTGCTCAGGAACGTCTATCTGGGAAGAGAACCAGAACTCACCATATTTAATACCGTTATTATAATGAAGCTCCACTTGCTCTGCCTTCAAATTGGCGATCTTCATGGTCTTCCCGGTTTTCTTCACCGTGGTCTTTTTCAGAGCGTCCGGACCCTGGCTGGGCGCTTTTCTTCTAGAAGTTCCTCCGGTCATGAAAAATCCCCGCTTTTTCCATACCTCGTATTTGAAACTGCAATAATTCTTGGTTTCCTGGTTGTAAAGGTAGGCATCCCAGTCCGGCGCTTTAAAGATCCACAGAAGCCCGAGCTTTTCTGCATTCAGCCTCACCCCTCGCTCCGATACCAGACATTGAAGAGGACCGATCAAATTACTGGTCTGGCGGATTTTCCAGGCGCTAACTTTAGCTGCGCCTTTCTTGCTTTCTGCTCCGGCCGACAAAGAACTCGAAACAGCCCAGAGAATCTGGACTGCAACCAGGAGAAAGAAGCATATTTTAAGCTTGGCGGAGAATCTTAACGCTGTTTTCATTTAGGCCGGTCTTTCGAGGCAATAGAACCATAATAACCGCATCGATGAGATTATGCGGACTTTACTGATTATCTGTTATCCATAAAAGCACTGCCCATCTCGGGTAAAATGCCAGTCTTACCAGCTCGCACCACCCTGCATAAAGAAAGGTGAATCCGCATGAGGACCGCTCGAAACCCGCTTCTATTGACAAGCCTGACCGCTTTAATGCTACTGGTGATATTCACATCATTTCTTACTGCCTGTACCAATTCTGCGTCAACGACCGCATCCGGCAACAACTCGGCAGAGAAGAAGAAACCGGCCCTGCCCGTGGCCAATCCGGAGTATCCCGGTGACTATAAAGTGGTGGAGTTCGACGGCAAGAAATTTCTGCAGGGGCGCTTTCCCCAGGGCGAATTCGGCGGCAGTTTAGTTCGCTCTCTGGTCGGCGCCGACCCCAAGACTTTCAACGCCTGGGCAGCCAGCGACACAACCTCTTCGGGCATCGCCGGTCTGATGTTTGCCTCTTTGATGGTCACCGATATGTACAATGGCGAAGTCAAACCTTATTTAGCCGAAGCCTTCTCGGTCGATGAAGATGGTGTCACATATACCACCACTCTCAGAGAAGGATTGACCTGGAGTGACGGCAAACCGATAACTTCCGCCGATATAGAATTCACCTGGAATACCATCGTAGCAGGAGGCTACGGCAATAGCTCTCTGCGCGATGTCACTGCCGTGGACGGCGTCCCGCCCCGGGTGACCTCCGTCGATGAACGCACCAACAAATATGTAACCGCCAAGAAATTTGCTCCTTTCATGCGTGTTCTAGGAGCGATTCCGATTGCGCCCAAACATGTGGTCGAGCCGATAATCAAAGGCAAAGACGGTCGCAAACGCTTTCAAGGCTTCTGGGGAGCGAATATAGATCCAGAGACCCTGGTCGTCAGTGGTCCTTTTATTCTAGAGCGTTTCATTCCGAGCCAGAGAGTCGAGCTAAAACGCAACGACAGCTTTTTTATGGTGGATACCAGAGGCAAAAGACTGCCTTATTTAGATAAACTAGTCTATGTTTTCGTACCCGACGTCCAGGCCAATCTGCTCAAGTTCAAGGGCAAAGAGATAGATATCACCCAGGTACGCTCAAGAGATACCTTCGAGTTGATGAAAGAAAGAGAGAGCGGCAATTTCTCTTTGCATAACCTGGGACAGTCTCTGGGTTCGGTCTTCTTGATGTTCAACATGAACAGAAGAGTAGATCCAAAAACAAAGAAACCTTACGTAAATCCGGTTAAATCAGCCTGGTTCAATGATGTCAACTTCCGCCAGGCGGTTAATCATATCCTCAACCGCGATGCCATGGTAGCGAATTATTTCAAGGGCCTTGGCTATCCTGCTTTCACCACCATCTCTCCGGTCAGTCCGTTTTTCAACAACCAGCTCAAGGGCTTTGAACCTGGTGTCGATTATGCCATGGAGCTTCTGAAAAAATCCGGCTTTAAAAAAGACGAGACAGGGCGACTGGTGGATAAAGACGGACATGAGGTCGAGTTCGACCTGGTCACCATGGCAGGTGGCACCTTTTTGCCCACCATCGGCAATATGGCCATTGAAGACATGAAGAAACTGGGAATGAAGGTCAACTTCCAGGAACTCAACTTCAACATTTTGATGGACAAAGTGCATACCTCCTGCGACTGGGATGCGGGTATCTATGCCCTGAGCGGCGGAGATCCTTTTGAGCCGAACGACGGAGCCAATGTCTACCGAAGCAACGGTCGGCTGCATCTATTTGATCAAAGACAGCCCGATGAAGGCGGTGAAATCGTGGTTGAAGATGCCAGGGAATGGGAGAAGCGTATTGACAGCATTTTTTCAGAAGGTGCCACCACTCTCGATAAGAACAAGCGAAAAGAGCTCTATGACGAATTTCAAAAGATCCTCTACGAGCAGGCCCCCTTTGTTTATCTGTGCGATGCCATGAACATAATCGGCGCCAGAAATACGATTAAAAACTACCAGCCCACTCAGCTTTCTCAACTGGTTCTCGGTCTTCATAATATAGAAGAGATCTGGTTGGAAAAGAACAAAGGAAAAACTGATGAAAAATAACAGGGGTCTTTATCTACGGTTTTTGCTGAGCTCAGTAAGCTTGTTTCTGCTCTGGTCTTGCAACGCCAAGCAGGCTGCTGAAACCTCGGCAGAGAAGATAGAGAAACCGGTGATCGAGAAACCGGTGGTCAAGACTGCCGAAGAACCTGATTCTGTAGACGAGTTCGCCGAAGAAGAGAGTTCAGGAGGAGAAGAAAGCGACAACAGCTCCTTAGCGGATCAACTGCTCGAATTTCAGTTTTCGACCTTCGCACCATCGGAGAAAGAATCAGGAAAAGCCCTCACCGAGGTCGAGAAACGACGTTTGCTGGCAACTGCCAAGATTCTCCAGGCAGCCAGAACGACTGTTCCCGATCCTGGTCCTTATAAATTGGTCGAACTCGAAGGCGGTGCCGAAGTCTGGCAGGCCAGGGGAGACAAAGGTCAGTTCGGAGGAGTTCTCACTCTCTCGACTTTCGGCTCCGGTCCCAAGACGTTCAATGTCTGGGCCGCCAACGATGCCCAGAGCCACGGACTGGGTTTGCTGATGTTCGATCCTCTGGTCGAGGTGGACGCCTGGACCGGAGAGATGCAGCCTAAATTAGCTAAAAGCTTCAAACTGAGTGATGACAAGCTCGAATACACAATAACTCTGCGCAATGGACTGGTCTGGTCCGATGGCCATCCACTCACCGCCGACGATGTCATCTATACTTTCAACACTCTCATTAAAAAAGGCTACGGTGCCGGAAGCTGCAGCGCCCGCGATACACTGGCTCACAAAGGCTTCTTTCCGGAAGTGACCAAGGTGGACAATCTCACCGTCAAGTTCAAGACCCGGGAGCCGTTCTCGCCATTTTTAAATGGAATCCACAACGTAGCTATAGCTCCCAAACATATTCTATCGGCAATTACCAAGAAGCCGATGCAAGAGTTCCACGGATTCTGGGACATCAACTGCGATCCTGAGACCATGGTGGTCAGCGGGCCTTTCAAACTGAAGCGCTATGTTGCCGGTCAGAGGGTGGAGATGGTGCGCAACTCGCGCTATTCGATGGTGGACAAAGACGGACGCAGACTGCCTTATCTAGACAAATTCGTAGAGGTGATCGTTCCTGATCAAAACACTCAGATTTTGAAATTCTATGGCGGAGAGCTGGACTTTCTCGATATCAAAAGCGTGCGTGGACTGGACGCTGCCTTGATGAAACAGCGCGAGAAGACTAACAACTTCACCATGTACAATCTCGGGCCCGATGACGGCACCACCTTCATCATGTTCAACATGAACAGAAGAAACAATCCCGAGACAGGTAAGCCCTATGTAAATCCGATGAAGCGCAAATGGTTCAACAATCTCTATTTCCGCCAGGCGGTCAGTCATGCCATAGACCGACAGAAGCTGGTGGACAATATCTTGAAGGGTGTGGGTATTCCTATATTCGCCCATTATTCTGCCGGTTCACTCTGGTACGCAAAAGACCTCAAGCATTATGGACAGGATCTGAATTTAGCAAAACAGTTGCTTGAGAAGGGCGGCTTTCAACTGAAAGACAAACAGCTCTTCGATTCTGACGACAACCCGGTCGAATTCGTCTTGCAGACCAACTCAGGCAACTCGGCCCGGGATGGAACCTGTGTGATGATTCAAAACGACCTGGCTAAATTAGGTATAAAAGTCAACTATCAACCGGTGGACTTCAACATCCTGATCAACGCCATCAACCACAAGCTCGATTGGGATGCGGTGCTCATGGGTCTGACCGGAAACAAGATAGAACCCTATGACTCTGCCAACGTCTGGAAGTCCGGCGGTCGGATGCATATGTTCGATCAGCGGTTGCCTGACTCCGAAGGCAATGTGTCCGTCACCGACGCCCGTATATGGGAGAAAGAGATAGATCAATGCTTCGACCAGGGTGCCACCACTTTCGACAGCAAGAAGCGCCACCAGTTCTTCGATAAGTTCCAGGCGATCGCCTATGACAAGGTGCCGTTTATCTATTTGTATTCTATGCTCGACATAGCAGCGGCACGCAATACCATCGGCAATTACCGTCCTACGCCCATAGGCATCTACTACACTCCGAAAGGGACTTTCCACAACATAGAAGAGATCTACAAGACCGACGGAGGCAAATGATACGGTGTCGATCCCGGTCTATATTCTGAAAAGAGCGCTCCAGGCCGTTCCGCTTCTCTTCTTAATTTCTCTCATGGCTTTCACCATGTTGAAAGTCGCTCCGGTAGATCCTCTTGCCCATTTAAGGGCCAATCCGGCCATCTCTCAACAGGCGATAAAGGACGAAGAAGAGAGACTGGGTCTGAACAAACCGCCTCATATTCAATACTACATATGGCTACGGAATCTAGCCGAAGGAGATCTCGGAGTCTCCACCACCGGTGGCTCGGTATTCGAACTACTCAAACAGAGAGCCGGCAATACTCTGATGCTGAGCGTGCTCACCATCATCGCCACCTGGTTAATAGCCATTCCGGCAGGCACCTATGCCGCCATTCACCGGGGTAAATTCGTAGACAAGTTTTTTGGAATTGTCACCGCCATGGGCATGTCCATGCCCACATTTCTATCCAGTCTACTTCTACTTATGTTTGCCCTGGGCACCGGTCTGCTGCCCATAGGCGGGCTCACCAGTCCGGATTTCTTCGAACGAGATCCATTCGGTCAGGCATTGGATCTGGCGCACCATCTAATTATTCCGGTCACGGTGCTTACCTTCTTCTCGCTGGCCACCATCCAGCGACAGATGCGCGGCAGCCTTCTGGATGTCCTGCGCAAAGAGTATGTCCGCACGGCAAGAGCCAAAGGTCTTTCGGAGAACATAGTAATTTATAAGCACGCGGTAAGAAACGCTATCAATCCGCTAATAACTTTATTCGGTTTCGAATTCGCTTCTTTGCTCAGCGGCTCGGCACTGGCCGAGATGGTGCTGGCCTATCCCGGTCTGGGCAGGCTCACCCTCGAAGGGGTGCTCACAAAGGACATGAATCTGGTGATGGCGTCGATTATGCTCGGAGCGCTGATGCTAATCCTGGGCAATCTTGTGGCGGACGTGCTCTTAAAAGTAACCGATCCGAGAATCAGTTTAGAGAGTTAGGGGTAGGAAGTGACTGTAGTGGCAAGCGCAAGCCAGAATTCGACCAAGAGAAGACGCACAGCCTGGCAGAGGCTCTGGGCGGATCCGGTGGCCAGGGTGTCTTTGATTGTCCTCGCCCTCCTTTATGGAAGCGCCTTTCTTGCTGATTCAATTTCGCCCTATTCCATGCACTTCAACGATCCGGATCTGGCCAATGCTCCTCCCACCGTTGTTCATTTCACCGATGAGAATGGCTCTATCTGCTGGCCCTATGTCTATACGGTGGAGCGCACTTTCGAGGTAGAGACTTTCAAACAGTCTTATCTGGAGAATACCGCAAAAAAATATCCTATCCGGCTTTTTGAAAGAGGAGAGAGCTATCGATTTCTTGGCCTCATCCCCATGGATATTCACCTCTTTTCAGTTCAGGAACCAGCCAGAATATTTCTACTGGGCTCGGATATAAACGGTAGAGACAGTTTTTCGAGACTGTTTTTCGGTGCCCAGAAAAGTCTTACCATAGGTTTTCTCGGTCTTCTGATTGCCTTTCCGATTGGTATTGTCTATGGCGGCATCTCCGGATTTTTCGGAGGCATAGTAGATACGATCATGATGCGCGTCGCCGAAGCGATCATGTCTATCCCGGGCTTCTATCTGCTTATCGGCCTGGCGGCGATCCTGCCTCCTTCCATGTCCAGCTCCCAGCGCTTTGCCCTGATCACCGTAATTCTCTCTTTTATCGGCTGGGCTGGACTATCTCGGGTAATCCGGGGCATGGTTCTGGCAGTCCGAGAAGAGGAGTTCGTCCAGGCTGCCAAAGCAGCAGGTATGTCGGAGTTAAAGACAATTTTGATCCATGTCATTCCCCAGACCGCCAGTTTCATTATCGTGGCAGCAACCCTGCGGGTGCCCGGCTTTATACTCTCGGAAAGCGGGCTCTCTTTCATCGGTCTGGGTATTCAACAACCTGATGCGAGCTGGGGCAATATGTTGAAATTCGCCATGGACAATGTCAACGATCTTCTCAACCAACCCTGGTTGATTACCCCGGGCATCCTGATTTTCATCACCATCTTGTGTTTCAATACTGTCGGTGACACGCTTCGAGATGTGCTCGATCCAAAAATGCAAGGGGTCTCCTGAGGATGGCAGAATATTTCGATCCACAAATCTATATCGCCGTCCTCGTCTTGTTGGCCGCGGGCACCTCGGCTCTGACCATCTATGCGGTGAGCACCGGCCGGGGTAAAGGACGCTTCCTTTGCCAGGATTGCCGATTCAACAACTCAAAAGACTGCTTAAAAAATGAAAGGCCCATGGCCTTCGAATGCACCAGCTACCGAACCCGGGAACTGCCTGCAAAACGAAAAGAAGAAAAGCCGGAAAAGAGCTGACACCAAATATAATACTGCAAACTCAAACCCCTCTGCCGGTTCACCCACCGGACACAGAGGGGTTTGCTCCTAGATCATTCCTCTTTCCAAAGATCGCTCCGTGTCAGCTCCAACACGTGAGACTTATTCGGGTCCAATACGGATTCCCGCTTTTGGAGAGCTAAATTGTTTCGGACGATCTATTAGTATTATAGCAAGTTTCCAAGAGCCGACAAGGCCCTGAGCCCAGATTAAATAGTTGTAAGGACCGCTCGTAATCTGCCTGAAAAGCCAATTTCAGCTTTGCTCTTCTTCCTTCTGCAGGATAGAAAGAAAGATCTTGACAAGACGAGAATCCCAGCGTTTGCCCGATGCACTCTGCAATTCTTGTAAGGCCTCTTCCTTTGTCAGCGCCTTTCTATAGGGTCTGTCGCTGGTCATGGCTATGTAGGAATCTACAAGAGAGACAATCTGAGCCTCCACCGGAATATCCTGACCGCGCAATTTGTTGGGATAACCATTGCCGTCCCAGTGCTCGTGGCAAGCCGAAATTATCTGTGAAACTCTGAATAGAAGCTTGGCAGGCTCCAGTATCTTGGCACCGACCTGGGGTGCCTGCTCTATCAAGGCTCTTTCTTCGTCAGTCAAATCACCAGGTTTCTGGAGTATCTCTTTAGGAATGGTTATTTTGCCGAGATTACACAGCACCGCTGCCAGTGACACTATCTCGGCATGCTCTTTAGACAGATGCAGAGATTGAGCCATTCTAGAAGCATAGCCATAGACCCGTGGCGAGCGCTCGGTGCCGTAAGCATCTTTTTCCTCGAGGGTTTTAATCACCTGGGCAAGCAGCCCCAGAATGCCTTTCTGAGCGATCATCTCCAGGTCGAAAGAATGAATGCTATCGTCCATGCGCACCTTCTCGGCAGCGCTGGTACCATAACGATCGCGATCTTCCGCCTCTTTCGCCTCTTTTGATTTCTCCGGAATAGCAATCTCAGTCCCCGACGGCATCAGGTCATCGGCCACGGTGCACACCTGATCGCGACCGCGGGTTTTGGCCAGATAGAGCGCCTTGTCGGCTAGTTCGAAGAGCTTCTCTTTGTCATCGGCATCCTGGGGGAATACAGCCACACCAAGAGAGGCCGTAACAGTGCCTACTCCTTCAACATGTTTCTCTCGAATCGAAGAGCAAATTCTCTCCGCCACCATTCGAGCCCATTTGAGATCGGTCTCCGGAAGCAGAACAACGAACTCTTCTCCCCCGAATCTTCCCACGGTATCTACATCACGCACACTGCGTTTCAAGACCTTACCGATATGCTTGATCGCTTCGTCACCATAATGATGCCCGAGGTTATCGTTGATTTTTTTGAGGAAATCGAGGTCGATGATGATGAACGAGAAGGGGTGACCGAATCGTTGATAACGATCTATCTCTTTAGAAAGCTGAGATTCGAAATGACGACGGTTGTGCAAGCCGGTCATCGGATCGGTTATCGCTTCCATCTCGACCTGATTGAAGAGTTCGGCGTGAGAGATGACCACCGCCACCCGGTCGGCAAGGTCGAGAACGAAATGTTCGTCCTTGGCCGAAAGCGGTCTGGACATCTCGGCAGAGATCATACAGAGGGCAGCTTTGAAATTACCGGCATAGTAAAGAGGGACAAGAGTGGCTGATTTAATCGCGTCAGTTATCGGAGCGTCACTATCATCTTTCAATCTGTCGATAATCTGATCGCGGCTCAGAAAGACGATTTGCCCTTGCTTCAACTCTTCTTTCAGGGCTCGCAAGAGAAACTCGCCGAGGTTTTCCGGCTCATGTTCACCGCCTTCCAGCAAATGTTCTTCTTGTTCGTTTCCATTGCCGGCACCGCTTCCATTCTCTTTTTCTTTTTCCGAAGGAGCGAGCCCTTTCTCTTTCGACTTTCCAAAAGAGTCGGACTGAACATCGAATAAGGCGCACACACATTGTTCGAGATCGAAATAGTCGTATATCGAATCTACTAAAGTCTCCATGATCTGGTCAGCACTCTTGAGAGACTTACGGATACCTTCTGTGACCCGGTTGATAATAGCCGCCCTGGTCTGATCCGAACGGATCTGCTGAATAGCCTGGTCGGCACGGATAACGTTGGACATATGTCCGGCAATGGTCAGACCCAGTTCTCTATCTTGCGGGCGGAAATCCGGTCGATTGGGAAGCCGCTTCCAGAGCCCGATCACACCCAGCCTGGTACCTTCGGAAGTAAGGGGCAGCACCAGCGCCATATCATGATGAAAGAAAGGATCCGGTTTGCGGCTGTACTCCATATTGATCATCTTGCCGCGACCGGACTTGAAGACTTCTACAAAGGGGTTGTCGGTATTCTCTAGATCGACCGAATCAGAGCTAGTGTCTTTGGTCTGGGGTAAGAGTTCGTTCTGAGACTGATTGATCAAATAGATTTCTGAATGGCTGAAGCCCATGTGTTCCGCCACCAGCATTACTGATTTGATCAGTGAATCCCTGGTGGTTATCCCCCGGGATTCTCGGAAGAGACTGGCGATTTCATTAATCAGCTTCATCTCCTGGGCGTCCATCTCGATTTTGCTTTGGTCGGCAGATTGTTGAACAACAACCGAGAGAACCTCAGCTACTTTCTGTAGAACAACGGCGTCGACAGTGCTCCATTCGCGGGCACCGGAACATTGCTGCAGTTCGAGGAAGCCCGAGAATATACCCCGGGAGCGAAGCTGAGCCATGAGCCTGGCATTGACACCACCAAGCTCAATCAAAGAAGAGAGGGTCGGGGAGACTTTATGCAGATTGGTGTCTTCAGAAGTATCCGGAATGCTGATCACACCAGCCCCGGTCTCATCCGGGAAGCGCGACAAGAACTCGAGTACGATGGCGGTGGACTCTTGAGGAGAGAGCTTGTTGTCGACAAAAGCCTCTTTGCCGCTGGTGGCAAACTCGTTGGTGACCTTGAGATGATCTCCGTCAATCTGCCAGATCAACCCTCTTTCTGCCCCGGCAGTCTCGACAAGCTTTTCGATGGCGAACTGAAGAATAGATTGCAGATCGCTGGAGTGCCTCAGTTTACCGATGATATCGGAAATAATCGTCTGGGCGGCTACTGGTATGACCGGTACGTGTTCACCGGTCTCCTCCGGTCCTGGCTGGGTCTCCGGTGCCCCCACGGCTGTTTTGCGACTGCCGCCGGCTCCGTCATCATCGGTGGAAGTTTTGAGCTGAGGCGCATCGCGACCGGTGACAATAGGCTGATTCTGAATCTGAACCGCCATGGAAGCAGTACCCGACTTGGGAGTGCCGACCAGAGAGGATATGGGATTCAGACCGGTATAAGAAGCAGAAGGCGAAGGGGCGATATCGACGGCAATAGGCTTAACTTTACCGCTATCGGGCTCCGGCGGACCGCCGGCATCGATAATTTCCGGAAAGGAGAGACCCTGAAGCGGATCAAGAATAAAGCCCTGCTGTATAGGCGCTTTGACGATAGGCCAGGCCTGTCGAACCCTCTGCATAAAGGGCTGGGCGCTGCCGCTGGGACCGAGTTTCTGGCGATGATCTATTAAGCGCTCACTCTCAGCCTTCTCCAGTCTTTCCCAACGGGGTAGAAGCCTGTCGAAAGCTTGCTTGACGATAGTAGGGTCCATAGACCCCGTACAAGAATATTTGTCCCCATCCGGAGATTCGGAGGCTTGTTGACCATAGACCACCAGGCAGAGACCGCGACTTTCTAAAAGAAAGCCCCATTCATCGGGCGGATCAGAACGCTCTTCTGAGTAAATAGAGACACATTCGGCTTCCTTCATCAGGTCGCGGAACTTGGGACCTTTAGGCAACAGCCGGCCGGCGCTCTGACAGGACCAGTAGACTAGAATCGGCTTGAGGTTTTCATCGATGGCGAGCTGCTCTACCGTTCTGAGGAAGGGCAGAAACTTCTGCGGATTGATGATACTGAGCGGCAGCGCGCCTGGCCCTGCCTGCTGCACAAGCATCATCTGTAACTGGATTCGGCTGGGCTCTATCATTGCCTAACCTGACCTAACCTTACTCTGTCCATCAAAAGCGCAATCTGCACTCGTGCCTTATTCGTACAGGAGAATTAAAAAACCTCTTGCAGTGATTAAATACCCCTCATAGATTTGTACTAATCTACTGAATACCGTTCATTTCGGTAATGTTACCAAGAGGATCATGCCAAAACGCCTGCAACAGCCCGGCTTTTGCGTAAAGATCCTTGACCGGTCGCTACTCTGGTGGTCTTGAAATCAGGATCTCATGATAACATGATGGATTCTTATAATTTTCGTCCAGAGTGATCTAGAGAAATGACCACGATTATGCCAGCCGAAAAGAAATCAGCGACTGAAATCAGCACAAAAGCGAAAGGCCCGGAACCGAGTGAAGGTCTGGAAAAGCTTATCAACTCAGAAGTCTACAAAGACAACGTCTGCTTCTGGGAAAGAGCCTGGGGCGGTGTCAAAACAGCCTACACCCAGATGCCGGAGTTGCCGTATCTGCCGCTCATTCCGGAGACCCTCGAAGAAAGAGGCGCGAAAAAAGTGCTGGATCTGGGCTGCGGCTCTGGTTGGTTATCGGTCTTTCTGGCTCGCCACGGATTTGTGGTCACCGGCATCGATATCTCCCAGCATGCGGTCAATCTAGGCCGGGCATGGGCTCAGAAAGAAGACCTGACCATTGATTTCCAGGCCATGGATATCGCCAACCTGGTATATGACGATGGCGGTTTCGAAGCCATAGTCGCCAATTCGATTTTCGAACACTTTCCCCTGGAAGCCTCCCGGGATATCTTCAAACTGCTCAAGAACGTACTGAAGCCGGGTGGCACGTTGATAGCCTGCTTCGACGAAGTCGGTATGGGTGCCGGCGAGTATTTCAAACTCGAGGACGACACCCATGTCTATACTGATAAAGCCAGAAAAGGCATGCTCCTGCGCAACTATTCAGATAGTGAACTGAAAGAGCTCTATGCCAACTGGACTATAGATTCGATCACCCCGCTCGAGAGCGGCAGTCGCTATATAGTTGCCACCAACAAATAAGTATCAGCGCGTGCGCAGTTGCTTGATGATAAAAGCCACCTGTAGATTGAGCAGCACTTCCTGAGAATCTATATCCACCTTGAGAATATCTTCTTCGATCTGCTCCAGGCGATAGCGCATGGTGTTGCGATGAATAAAGAGGGCTCGGGCAGCGGAATTAAGATTGGCACCATGTTCGACATAGACCTTAAGAGTCTCGGTCAGATCGGTATCCCATTCTTTATCGTAAGCCTCTAGCGGACCCAGGGTCTCTTGATAAAACTGCTCGAACTCGGGATGATCGACGATAAGATAAAGCAGACGCATCAAACCAAGCTCACCATATCCGATGGCACACTCCTCGCCGGTGTGCATCATCGAGCCTATAATAAGTGCCTGCCTGGCCTGACGATAGGCTTCGTGGAATTCAAGAATGGTATCCACCGGTCTTGAAGCGCCGACCTGGAACTTCAATGTCTTATTGCGGCTACGAATTGGCACCAGCATGTTCTGCAGCTCTTGCTGCCATTCCCCCCGGGAGCGTTTATGAAAAGGCAGAACATAAACCCGGGTGCCCTCAACCTCTACAGAAACTGCATTGTCTTCCGGCCACTGCAAACTTGTCACCCTCTCGCCCTTTTTGCTGAGGGCATCAATGGCAAAAACAAAAAATCCGTCATAGAGATCGAAACCGAAATGACGTTCTACCCGCTCCAGCTCTACAGACGAGAGGCTCTGACCGGACATCAATTCTTTAAGCAGACTCTTCGATGCAGTATTGAGGCCTATATCACTCTTACTGCGCTGTACCAAATCAACCATGCAAGAGAGCGCTGCCGGCTGAAGAATCCAGAGAAAGTCGTGGGCGTTCTCGCTTATCTTCACCGAAATAGAGAGATAACCAATTAAATTCTTGTCGTTATGAATCAGTGGAACAACGATTCGATCATCGGAGCGATAATAGTCGGGCGAAGGCATCTCCGAACCGCTGGCCAGCGCTTCGAGCAGATCGGCGGCGAAGACTGATATCGCCTTGCGCTGCCTCGACGGGGTCGACTTCATGCCGCCGGAGACCAGCTGTTTGAACTCGGCATTCTCAAGAGAGAGCGGCTTATCCAGAACCTCTTGCACCAGCGCGATCAATCCTTCGATGCCTTTTTCCAGAACAGTGTTGAAGAGCTGTTGATGCAGATGATTGGTCGATTCCTGAATAAGTTCAGCCAGAGTACTTCTAAGACTGGCAAGAGACTGGGCATAATCGCCATTGCCTGGCAGTATTAAAAGTGGTGCTTTTATAGCGTGGCAGTAAGCCGTGAGATCTCGGACATTTTTACTTTCTAAATACTTATCCATGACCGCACCACCGGGTGCGACAAGACAGAGCGCCGAAGCAGGAGCCAATTTCTTGGGGTCGAAACCGGCGTCGAGAACGAAGAGACATCTTTCGCCATTCTTGTATGTATCACCGGGCCCTGCCACCTGTTCTATTTCTTGATTCAGATAGGCATCGCCCGACACAAGACAGGCTCCGGCCATGACCGGAGAGTCGAGCAGTCTTTTCAAACTTGGCAAGTGTGTGTAAGTAGATTTGCGCATTATCTCTAACATCTATGCTTACCATATCCCGGCTGCTGACAACAATATACCAGCTTCTGACATCCCGCAAAATCTCAAAAGGCTTATCTAAACTCGATTTGATCCGGTTGGGAGAACCTGAATTTGGCGAAATCCGCATCAACTCTCTTGTATAACCGGATTTGTGGTGATAAAGTCTCCGACTTGGAGACCCGTTTGTGGTTTATTAGGAATAAGGAGAAAACACTATGAACCGTGCTGAGTTGATCACGGAAGTTGCGGATCTTACCGGTCAGCCTAAGACCCAGGTAAGCACCACTCTTTCCGCTATGCTGCACAGTATCACCGGCGCCATCGCCAAAGGTGAGAAAGTGACTCTGGTAGGATTCGGTACTTTCGAGCGCCGTACCCGTCAGGCTCGCACCGGTCGCAACCCCCGCACCCTCGCTCCGCTTCGCATACCCGCAAGCAAAGTTCCCGCATTCCGCGCTGGAATGGAACTGAAGAGCATCGTGAACGGCAAAGCCCGTCAGGGTAACTGGAGTGCTCCCGGCGCCAAGGCCAAGAAAAAGTCCAAGCGTCGCTAATTTTTAGCTGTCAACGCAAAAGACCGAATCAAATCAGGGCTCTATCTAATCAGATAGAGCCCTTTTCTATTTCTTACTTCCTATAATTCAAGATATTTGCGATTACCCCTTGAGCTTGACATCCTATTGAGAGAAAATTAATTCGACTTCTCAGTTAATCGGCTTCAACTCCATCTCCATCCCGTGGGCACGCCAAGCATGCCCCGCGCTGGCGCTAATCTAGAAAGACAATCACCATGAACGAGCACGCAGAGGCACTCCAACTTCGTCTTAGAGAACTTTTTGAGTCTAAGGCGGAAGAATTCAGTCAATACAGCGAAGATAATCCAAAAACAGCAATCGTAACTACTCAATTAGCAGGACTCTATCGAGACCTGGTCCAGGTAATGAAAGCCTGAAGCAAAGCTATCATAGCCCTCCTTAGCAAAAAAGAAGAAGCCTGGCTTCTTCTTTTTTGTATGCGGAGAATACGATGGACAATCAGCCCTGGATCCCCTAAAGTCAGTTCATAAACATGGATATTTAGCTTCGGCAAGAGGTTTCTGAGAATGGATTTTGTTTTCTACGGCGGCTGCTCAATAGTTGTGGTGGCGCTTGTGGTCATGATCGCCTTCCCCGAGAAACTCTGTCCCAAGCATCCACTATGCAAGAAAAAGACTGTGGGCTCCTCTTACTGGGGTGTCTATGACGAAGCGGATCCGGAAAAATCGGTGGGCAGTGTAGACGTAGAACCCCTGGCAGGGAAGTACTCCAGTGTCTACGGAGCCGCTTCCTACTCCCAGGGCAAAGGTGTATCGAGAAGAGGAGCCTGAACAGCCGGAATGCAATTTCTCTCGCCTTTCCAAAAGTCGTATGCTGCGCCAGCCTTGATGGTCCTGGCGCTTTTTGTGCTCTGCCCCTCGCCGGGCCTGGCTGCGCCCCCGGAGAATTATTCTAAAGCGGTCGAAGAACCAGCGGACACAAACAACGAAGCCGGTTTGAAGTATACGAAAACCAGCCTCTTCAAACAGGAATTTGCAAAAGCGGTAAGAGAAGCAAGAGACTTTTGCAAAAAGTATAAGCGCGAGAACCCCGACGCCAAGAATCTGGCTATAGTATCGGATATAGATGAGACTCTGCTCGATAACCGGGGACTGTTCAACCATGTCGAAAAATTCACCTGGCCAGAATTCATCAAATGGATAGAGAAAGCGGAAGCCCCCAATCTGAAAGAGACAGCCTCTTTTCTCAAATGGGCGCGCAAAAACGGCTTCAGCATCTTTCTTGTTACCGGCAGACCGGAGAAACTGAGACCCTATACGATTATGAATCTGGTCAAAAATGACATCGCTTATGATGGCTTATACATGAGGCCAGACAGCGATCGTAAAAGCTCTGCCATCAAACTGAAGACAAAAGTACGCAAAGATATAGAGGATATGGGATTCAAAATCGTGGTCAATATAGGCGACCAGGTCTCAGATCTGGTCGGCGGTTATGCCCTCGACTGTGAAAAGCTGCCGAACAAGATGTATTTCGTCAAGTAATGCCTTGATCACCGAATCAGGCGACCGGATGTGAGCGAATCACGGCTGATCACACCAATGTCTCTAAGCAATTGAGCCTGGGCTATGTTGAAGGCGATAATCGCATCGGCTTTATTTACCAGGGCATTGGTAAAGTCTCGCTGGGCGTTGATTACATCGATGTTGGTGCCGACACCGTTGGCCAGACGAACCCGAGCGAGACGAAGCTGCTCGGCCGAGGAAATAACCTCTTTGGTGGCTACTTCGATCTGACGCTCGACAGTCTGACTGGTCAGATAAGAAGAGCGGACCTCTTTGAGAACATTCATCAACTGCTGATTAGACTGGAGCATCGCTTTGCGGGCAATAGCCTTAGCCGAAGCCACATTGGCAAAGTCAGGAACACCAAGGGCTGTAAAGTTCCAGTCGAACTGGAAGCCTATGGTGAAGGATTTGCGAATCTGGCGAGAGACTCTCTGGCTGGGTACAAGCACCTGCCCGGCCTGGTAGATGGTGCTATTGGATGTGCCACCACCACCAAAACCAAGGGTAGCATTATCGGCAGCAAAACGGGGCAGACCGGTTTCATCGATGGCCGGTCCTGGAATAACCGTGCCGGTGGCCACAGTCTGGTATGAGGGGTCGGACCAGGCCAGGGCTCGGGTCAAGGTGGCACCACTGCCGGTGACGTTACCGAAGAAAGAGAACTTGGGATATAGTGGTGCTGCCTGGACCTGGATGTTGCGTTTAGCCGCAATACGCAGTTGTTCGAATTGCTTCAACTCTGGACGGTTGCGCACGGCAAGGTCAATCAATCGGTTGATATTGGTATTCGGATCTATTAAGCGAACTTTCCGCACTTCATTTTCGACCGATAGCAAATTAACCGCCGCGTTCAAGTTGAGAGCCGTGGCCAGATCAATGGCCGACTTTCTGAGATCGACCTGCTGGGTGAGAAGATTCTGTTGATCTCGGGCAAGCTGGGTCTCGGACTGGAGAACCTGAAATTTAGTCCCTGTTCCGGCACTTTCGAGCTGGCGGTTCAAATCCACCTGGGCCTGGGAAACCTCTACCGCTCGGGTCTGGATTTCGAGCAGCGCTTCATTGCGCACCATATTATAGTAATTCTGAGTGATGTTGAGCAGCACATCGTTTATGGTGCCATGCACCAGCTCTTTAGAGGCTTTATAGCGATGCAGATTTTCGAGTGCACCATAGAATATGCTACCGCCTCTGAATCCCCAGTAGTTGAATCCGGCCGATGTGGTGACGTTGGGAGTATCAAAAGAGGTCGGGATGATCCCGCCGATCAATCGACCACCCTGGAGATGCTCCCAGCGATAACTCATATTGATATCGGGAAGGAACTTTCCGAGGGATCCATAATAGAGATACTTCGAAGAATCTCTGTCTGCCTCGCTGATTCTGATATCGAGGTTGTGATCGATAGCATGGTCGACAACAGCTTTCAAGGATACCGGTCGGGTAAAACTGGCATCGAGACGTATGGGCGGCAGCTTGCCACCCAGCGGAATAAGCTGATCGGGCATGGGCAGACGCACTTCAATCGCTTCGCCTTTCAAGAAGCGATTGCGGAACTCCTTAGCCTGAATATTGATAACATCGTAGTCTTCTTTACGGCTGCCGCTCTCAAGGCCCTCTTTAACAGTAGCCTGGTCTTCAGAAAGCCCGGTTCGAGAATCGGTTTTCTCCTTCAATGGCTCGGACAGACCTTTTAGAGGCTCGTCTAACTCTGCTTCTAGAGATTCCTTTTGAAGAGCCTGTTCTTTCTGTTCTTTCGACTCGGTGGCCACCGGCTGAATTCGACCCTGCTCCACCTTAAGATCAGGAGCCGCATCACCCTGGTTCGGGTTCGGGTTCGGGTTCGGGTTCGAATCGGCACAATAAGCCGGAACCATGCCCAAAATCGCTACAAAAGAGATGGAGAGGAAAAGCGTTCGGGCTGTGGGGAGCTTCGACCAGGGTCTCATACCAGTTCTCGATTGTTCAGGGATTCCAAGAAAACACCAACATATTGATGCTCATGTACAAGAGTACGCTCAATGACCGGTCTATTACTTTAGAAGAAATTCGGAATCGCTTTATAAATCGGGGCAAAAGTACCGTAATGAAGGGACGCTGCCGATTTAGAGCGCATCTACTGACATCAACTTATTTGACCAGATTCTGTACAGCCTTGAAAGTCTCTGTCCCAGATTCGACCAGCATCTCGAAAAGAGCGGTCTCGACACTGGTCAATACACCACCGGCGGTTTCAATTTTCCTGGCACCGATTCTCTTGTTACCTTCGCTACGACTGGATACGGCGTCCATTACAAGATGAACGCTATAGCCCTTGAGAATCAAATCATGCGCAGTTTGATTGACACAGACATGGGTCTCGATACCGGTCAGGATCACCTGCTTGCGGCCGCTCGCATTTAAATAAGCACAGATGGCAGGATCACTGAAACCGCTGAAACAGTTCTTCTCGTAATACTCAAAACCAGCCAGCGCATCCAGGGCAGATTTGATCTCTTCAACAGTAGGTCCCAGCCCCTGCGGATACTGTTCCGTGACGATTACAGGCAAATCGAGAATAGCAGCAGCTTTTACCAGTGTGGCTATATTGGCGGCGAGATGGTCGAATCCGACAATATGCTCTCGGAATCGCTCTTGCACGTCGACTATGAACAATACGGCCTGATCCCGCCCCAGAATATTAGGATGTCTCATAAATTCCTGCCATATTCAAAATAGATGCCCTGAAAAGGTTCTCCAGGGAGATAGTACATTCTTTCCGGTCTTATCTAAAGCTTATTCGGGAATATTTGTATACTAAATGGAAACTATCGAAAGTAGAGACTTATCTTGCCTCCAATACTTGCCAATTACTATCTGACCTACAAATGCAACTCCCGCTGCACCTATTGCGATATTCCGGTGAAACCGGCAAACATCGGGATCAAAGAGACTCCCCCCGAGGTGATCATCGAGAATTTGCATGCCCTCAAAAGGCTGGGGGTAAAAGTGGTCGACTTCACCGGTGGAGAGCCGCTGATTTACAAACATCTGCCCACTGTTCTCAGGGCAGCCAAAGAGATGGGGCTGTACACAAGTGTGGCGAACACCGGCACCCTCTATCCATGGAAAGCTGAAGAGCTCAAAGGGCTTATCGATGACCTCAAGTTCTCCCTTTCGACCATCGATCCCGAAGCTTACAGCAAAGAGAGGGGAATCAACGGCTTCGCCAAAGTCATAGAGAGCATAAAAATCGCCAAGAGCCTTGGAGAGCAGCCCTCAATCATCGCCACCGCCACACCGGACTCTATAGAGCAGATGGAGGATGTCATTGGACTGGCCCAGGAACTGGGTGTGGTCGTCCTGCTCGGACCGGTCTTCGACTATTGTGACAACGAACTGCTGCGCAAAGAGAGCGTCGAAGAGATCAAACGGCTTTCGAAATACGATAATGTCTGCGTCAACTGGGCTTTCGCCGAGTTTTATGTAGATGGCGGCAACCAGATAGACGCCCCGCGTTGTCGGGCTATCTCATCGACAGTAGTGGTCTCCCCCGATGACCATCTCCTGCTGCCCTGCTATCACATGCATGATGAACGCCTCAAAATCAAACACGAAGATGGACGCTCCAACCTGGACGAAATCTGGCGCAGCGCCCATGTGCAGAAACGACGAAAAGAGGAAGGCTCCTGGGATTTCTGCCAGGGTTGTACTATCTGGTGTTATTTCGAGACCTCTTTTTTATGGCCGCCGGACAAATACTTTCTTCTCAATATTCTCAGCAAGATTCGCTGGAGCAAAGAGAAGCTCAAGCAATATGTAGAAGCCCGGTCCAGCCTTAATTTCACCCGAAAACTGGCAGGCGATCGCGACAAAATTCTCAAAGCCATATCCAACAATCCGGTCAATCAGCCGAAAACAACTGAGAAGAAGGAGCCGGTGGCAAAAGCGAAATAACATTCAATGGCGCACTGATGCCACTGTATATAACACCACCATCTTCAAAGCCTTGCAAAGCACCAGCAATTAAAGTTCATTTTTTAAGAAATCCTTTTGTCTTATCGAGACCATTTCTGGTATAAATTGTCCATACGGGGCGTTAGCGCAGTTGGTAGCGCGCTTCAATGGCATTGAAGAGGTCGGGGGTTCGAATCCCCCACGCTCCACCACTTTTATAAATCAAAGACTTCTATAAATCGCCTTCGAGCAGCCTGAGCCCCTCCGGAAGGGAGCCGACTCGAAAGGTTTCGGTTTTGATGGCGCCGTCTGTGCCAAATTCGATATAGCGATAACCCGGAGCCTTTCTGTCTATGGTCAGACCGGTGGCAGTCGGTCTAAATTGAACACCGGTAGAAGGACTGGCGATAAATAAAGTGCCGCCTCGCCCCTGCACACAATCTTGATGTACATGGCCGAATATAACCGCCTCCACCCCGCCCTCTTCGGCAAGCAATGTCTCGAACGCCTCTGCGTTTCTGAGCATCATCCTGTCCTCTCGGCGACTGTCCATGGTCACCGGATTGTGATGCAGAAAAATAGCCCGGTAGCAATCACTGCGATTTTCTAAAAGCCATGCCCGCGTGCGCTCTAGCTCTGCAGCCGAAAGTTCTCCTTCGACTCTCCCTTCCACCGCCGAATCGAGGAAAAGAAAGCGCCAGGGACCGATCTGCCTGGACAGCTCCAGTCTGAAGGCAGGATAGG
Source organism: Candidatus Obscuribacterales bacterium (assembly GCA_020634035.1). Classification (GTDB taxonomy): domain Bacteria; phylum Cyanobacteriota; class Vampirovibrionia; order Obscuribacterales; family Obscuribacteraceae; genus RI-106. The sequence goes on from JACKCM010000003.1 coordinate 160,252, forward strand.
CGCCGAACACCTCTTTCATCAAGGGCTTGTGGTCGTGGTTGCCCGGCAGCCAGTGAATCTCTGGGTGATATCGTGAGACCATATCGGCAAGGTTGACATAGGACTCTTTCGATTCGTCCTGGGAGAGATCGCCTGTAAGGACGACAATGTCAGCCTGATGAGAGGCAAAGGCATGTTCCAGCACCGCCGCAAGACAGGCGCTGGTATCCACCCCTTTCATCCTTCCTTCCGGGGTGGCGAATAGATGAGTATCGGTAAACTGTAAAACCCTGACAACCATTCTATGAAAGAGCCCCAAGCAAGGATCTCCACAAAGATATAGAATTAGAGTCGGAGTGACAACAACTTCTAGAATCCGGCATGTTCAAAAGCACCTTATCTCTGGTAAAGCTTACCCCGCTGTTAATCTTTCTGGCGGGTCTTATTTTTATCGGGGTTTATATGATAAGAAACCTGCCAACCGCCACCCTGGCTCTCTTCACCCGGGTCGAAAGCCCTCGAGAATATTCTTTTAAAAGCTACGACAAGCTGCTCAAAGAGTTTGTCAAAGAGGGGCTGGTAGATTATGGCGCCTTGAAAAAATCGGATCTGCTGGACAAAAGCCTGAAAGAGCTAGCGTCAACGTCGCCGACCAACCTCAATACAGAAAGCCAGGCTTGCTACTGGCTCAACGCCCACAACCTGTTGACAATAAAAATCATAACCGATCGCTACCCTATTAAAACCCTGCAGGATATCGGGCTCGACCGGGCATCCAGAAGGTTTGTCGTGGGCGGTGAAACATTATCTATTCAAAAACTCTACGGCAACAAACTGATGCCGGTCCTGATGAACAGAGCGATTCCAACTGAAGCGGTGTTCCTGATCTGCGGCGGCAGCCTTGCCTATCCTCCTCTCGCAGAGCACGCCATTCTGCCGGCCAATCTTGAAAATGACGCGAAAGTAGCCGCTTATCGCTATCTCACCAACGAAAAGAACGTATATTTCAACCGCGCCACCGGAGCATTTCTGATCTCCAATCTCATGAAGCGCTATTCCAGAAAGTTTGCTCAGATAGACCAGGACCCTTTCTCGATGTGTACGCTCTATCTGACCAAGGAACAATGTCCAGATTTAACGGATATTATGTTGACCAAGACTTACTTTTCTAAAATAGACCATAGAGTTAACTCGCTGGAATATCTAGAAGGGATCAAGCCAAAGACCCCGGACCATGAAACCGACAAAAAAGAAGCTCCTGCAAAAAACAATAGCAAAACTGGTTCCTGAGCGAATATCGCCTATCTTAGCTGCGGCGATATCCATGACCACGCTTATCGCACCATATGCGGCACTGGCTCAAAGCGATAGTCTCTATCTTGCCTATCCTAAAAAAGAGAAAGTGACGATCAACTCTCCTGCCAGCTTCATCATCGGAAAGACCGCTCCAGCGCCAGGACTGAAGATAAATGATCAGCCGGTAAAAATGAGCAAAGAGGGATTTTTCGCCCATGTGATCAAGCTCAATCGAGGCAAAAACAATTTCGCCCTCACCGATGGAGCGGGCCAAAATGCCCTGGGTACCATCGAGATAGACCGGCCCCAGATACCAAACCCGATTTCGGCTAATGACTGGAAATTGCTTCCCCAGGCACCGACCCAGTCCATGGGTCTTACCCCGGGAGATCTTCTCATACTCAAAGCGAAGGCTACTCCAGGCGGCACAGTCTCTGTGCTTCTCAAAAACCGGGTGATTAATTTAAGTCCGGCAAACGTTGTAAGAAGCGCCAGATCTAAAAAGAGTAAGCCGACCGCCCAGGTAAACTGGGGTCAGGCTGTAGCCTACGGTAAAGTGTTTCAGAACCTGCCCCGTAGCGCTCCTGATCTTTATGTCGGCTTCTATAAAATTCAACCTACCGACAGCTTCGACAAGATAAAGCCGGTCTTTGTACTAAAGAAAGGCGGTCGCATCCTCAAGCAGAAAAACAATGCCGAGATCTCTTTAGTGCGGCAGCCTATTTTAGCCCAGACCACAGTAAGAGATGCGGTGGTTCGAGTCTCTCCCGATGCAGCCCGCCTCACCCCTTTAGAGAAAGGCGTGCGTCTTTTAGTGGATGGCTGGCAGGGTGAAAACTTTCGCTGTCTGTACGGACGAAACAAACATGTCTGGATCAAGAATCGGGAACTGGCTTTTGAAGAAGGCTCGCCTGCGGTATCGGGACCGGTGCCTAGAAGCCATGTAAAAACAGTCAACCTCAGTCGCAGCATCTACGGCGACGCGATAGTGATACCACTGGAGCAACCACTGCCCTATGAGGTCATGCAGACAGTCGGCAAACCGAACAAATTGACCCTTCGCTTATATGGCGCGGTGGCTGACACAGACTGGGTCTCCCAGCAATACAGACAAGCCTTCGAGGGAGACGGCACCAATACCAATACTTCTCCACGAGACGGTCTTGTCGAGAGTGTCGATTGGAAACAGGTGGAAGACGACATCTATGAGCTGAATATCAATCTAAAAGGGCGCAGGCAGTGGGGGCACACAGTCTCGTATGATCAAAATCGGCTTCTTTTGCATATCAAAGATCCGCCCGCTCTAACCGGCTCTGGCAGAAGTCTTGCTGGTCTGAAAATCTGTGTCGATCCCGGTCATGGTGGCAAAGAGCCTGGTGCCATGGGATGCTCCGGTATAAGAGAGGCTGAAGTCAACCTGGCTATTGCTCTCAAGTTAAAGAACCTGCTTGAAAAAGCCGGCGCCCAGGTTTTCATCACCAGAACCGACGACCGCACCCTCGGTCTATACGAAAGGGTGGACTTAGCCCGGGCTCATAATGCGGACATTCTTATATCTGTCCACAACAACTCCCTGCCCGATGGCAGAGATCCCTGGAAAGAGCACGGCACCTCGGTTTATTTCTATAACAAACAAGCCATGGAGCTTTCTCGCTCGGTCAATGACGCCCTGGTGGCCGGTCTCAAGTTTCCTAACATAGGCTCTCGCTATCAGAACCTGGCCCTGACCCGTCCAACTCAGATGCTGGCGATTCTGTGCGAAGTCGGCTTCATGATCAATCCAGAAGAATACGCCCTGCTCATTCAAGATAGCGTGCAAGAGAAAGCGGCGAGAGCCATGGTAGAAGGTCTGTCCAATTATCTGCTCGGTCCGTCTGGATAAAAGGAAGGAGAATAATTTTGGAGAGACTGGCTGTAGATCTGGGAAATTCGCGAATCGCCACCGGCTATTTTCGCGACCTGGAACTGCTGGAAAAATGGTATCACCCGCTCAGCAGCGTGGATGGAGCCTTCCAGAAGATTGACGATCTGCAAAAACAGAAGCAAGGCAGCCTGGAGGTCATAATCAGCTCGGTGGTACCATCCACCACCGGACGTTTGCTGGAACTTCTGGGAAGAAGTAAAATCAACCATTCTCTAATCCGCCTGGATAGCCAATCTATAATCGGAAACACCTATCCGACCATGGGTACGGACAGACTTGCCAATCTAGTCGCAGCGCATAAACTACATGGTGAAAAAAACGTAGCTTTAGTAGTACTCGACTTCGGTACCGCCACCACTCTTTCTGCAGTCGGACCGGATGGCGTTTTTCTCGGTGGCATGATCACCCTTGGTCTGAAAAATACACTTACCTCGGTGAACAGCACCCTGGAACAACTGCCCATCCTCGACTTCGACGAAGAGTTCGATTCTGCCACCCTGAGCCCACTGGCTCTGACCACAGATCAGGCCATATTGAACGGCACCATAATCGGTCATCTAGGAATGGTGGAGCGATGGCTGCATAGCTGCCGACAGTATCTCGATCTGCCCATAAAAACAGTAGCGACCGGCGGACTTGCCCGCCTGATCGCTAAACATATAGATAAAGTGTCGATTATCGACGAAGATCTAACTCTGAAAGGGATTAATCTACTTGGCGCTCCGGCAGGGGGCCAAGCGGATCGAGGTTGAAGGACTTCTCGAGTACCTGTCTGTATTCCGGATTTGTAAGAGCCTCGAAAGAATAGAATTCATCCGCCCAATAGCTCTCTTCCTGATCTTTCAATTCTTCAATACGCTGTTTCAACGAACCCGCAATACTATCGTTTGACATCAAGCCCTCGTCTCTAGTTCCTGTTTGTGTAACCACTGGTACCACCATCCAGTTTAGTCGCGGCAGAGGAAAGGACAATACTTGACTACCCTGTAAAAACCTTGACAGATAAACGAATCGAAGAACAGTTGAGCAATCGGAGCCAACCTAAACTTTAAGATCGGTTTCTGCTCTGCATAAAAATATGCGCCACCCTATATCTCTCTCCTGAAGCCAATTTCAGCTTTCGGATCTGATTATCCGTCACCCTCGCTGAAGTAGTGTTAATATTGAAGAAGATCAGCTTCTTATAAATCAGTCAGATCATTCAGAAGATATATGCTCAATTTAAAACTGCGACTGGAAAGCCTATGCGACACCCGATCCTGGGTGAAGCTCCATTTCGCCGACGGAACAACCCTGACAGGCAGGGTTATAAGAGTCGGTCATGACTATGTCGAAATGGAATCCTACGGAGAGGCCGAAGCCGGCTACAAATACGAGTACTCAAAGCATCTTGTCCCGCTCAATCTGGTCAAATTCATAACCATAGAGTCCTCGTCCTTTGCCGAGGCCGAGCGAAGACGCCTTGCCTATGTTGCAGAGTTGGAATCAGACAATATTCCGGAATCTGAGAAACTAGATTCCTAACTTATAGAAGTCGCACTCTCGCTCTTTCTTTTGTCGGCCCAGCCCTCTTTCTGGACCTGTTTGGCTCGACTGACAGCAAGAGCGCCCGCTGGAACGTCTTTAGTAATAACCGAGCCGGCACCGACCACTGCACCATCACCGACTGTCACCGGTGCCACCAGAACCGAGTTGCTGCCGGTGCTGGCTCCATCACCAATGGTGGTATTACACTTACGCTTCGTTATATGGTCATAGTTCGCGGTAATGGTTCCAGCGCCAATATTTGCCCCGGAGCCCAGTACGGCATCCCCGACATAGCTCAAGTGTGAAACATTGGTTTTCTGCCCGACGGTGGTCTTTTTGAGTTCGACAAAATTGCCGACCCGCACTGCTTCAGCTAAATTGTTGCCTTCCCTGACATGGGCAAAAGGACCGACTCGACAGTCATCCCCAAGAATAGAGTCCAGCACCACAGAATGCAGTACAGTGCAACGGTCGCCCATTTCGACTTTGCCTCTTATAGTAACGCCGGGTCCTATTTGACATTCTGAGCCGATTTTGACCGGTCCGGTTATTTCGCATCCAGGATAAATAACCGAATCTCTTCCTATCTCAGCTTCCGGCGCAATCCAGACACTTTCGGGATCGACTATGGTAACGCCGGCTTCAAGAGCCAGTTTTCTGACGGTGTGATCCCGAAGATGCCGGGTGACCTCCGCCAGTTCAAGACGCGAGTTTATGCCCGCCACTTCCCACCAGTGTTCAGCCACCACGCAGGAAAGATTGCCGGCACCGGCAGCCGCCCATCCAATCAGGTCGGTTAGATAGTACTCTTTCTGCACATTGTCATTTTTGAGTTGCCGAAGTCCGGCCTCAGCCTCGGGCCATTTAAAACAATATATGGCAGAGTTGACCTCACAGATTCTCTTCTCTGCTTCGGTTGCATCCTTCGCTTCTACAATCGCTTTGACTTTGCCGTCTTCAGAACGCACCACTCGACCATAACTCTTGGGGTCATCGACGATGGTTGACAGCACCGTTATCAGTGCGTCTTCCTCTTCGTGGGTTTTGACCAGGGCTTTGAGAGTTTCAGCCCTCAATAGCGGCGCATCTCCGACGGTGACAATAAGATTGCCGGTGAAACCCGACCCCGATAGAGAATCGACCACCTGCATAAGCGCGTGCCCGGTGCCCAGTTGAGGCTCCTGCAGATGGGTCTCATACGATACTTCCGGCGGTGACGACTGCAAATGAGCCTCGATTTGATCTTTGCCATGGCCAAGAACCAGATGTGCTTTTTCTACACCGGCACCGTGCACCGCATCCAACACCCGATCAAGAATGGTTTTGCCCAGCACTCGGTGAAGGACTTTAGCCATTCCCGATTTCATTCTGGTGCCTTGACCGGCAGCCAGGACCACGGCTCTTAGCGGATGCTTGGAATTGGTCATTGATCAATATACCTGTATATAGGGAAAGCAAAGCTAGCAAAAAACCCCAACTCTAGGAGTCGGGGAATCTGCGAATCGTCCATCTTCTGTAAAATGTCCGCAGCGTTGGTGCTGCCCCAACAGGTTCCATCCCTGGTACCTCTCGTCTGGAGATGCTGCGATGTGTGCCCAGCGGGCATGTATATTTGTATCCGATTATCCGGAAATTCCCGCTGGTATTAACCTTTCGTTCATTTTCGAGAGAAACAATTGTTTCGCAGACCCCGGCAATATCTCTCGAATCACTGAACAGTACTGAAAGACGCTTGTTTACAAAAAATGTTCCTCCCCCATGACATTGTTCTGGCAAGGTCCGAAATATCACGGTATTATCTATTTACAAAGAGCAATCAATTTTTAGGAAAGAACCAGGAGTGACGAGTGGGAGTTTCAAGACTCAAATCATCCCGATCATTCATCACCGGCTTGATCGCAACACTCTTTTTGGCCTCGCTCTACCCAGCCGGAGCAGGGGCTCAATTTCGCTCTAGCTATACTAATTTGCCTTCCACCAGGGGCATGCCCACAGGCAGTCGCTCCCAGCCCCAGAATCGCACCAGAGCTGCCGCTCCGGCCGGTCCGGCAGGAGTCTATCCGGAGTTCCGCAGTGGTCATGGAGTGATTCGCTGGCTCAAAGAGCAGATGCCCTTGAGAGTATGGGTATCCAACGGTCAGGCCATAGACTCGATTCTCGACCCGGCCCTGGGTGCCCCCTACGCCAATGCCCAGGACACCGCAAAGTGGCCAGATCTGGTTGCCGGCATCCTTGAAAAACCAGGACAACTAGAGAATCTTCCTCTGACCGAGGGCTATTTACCCCAGCATCGGCAGGCTGCCATAGAAGGAATCGGTCTCTGGAAGAGGTTCGAGAAAGAGGGAGTTTTATCCTTCGAGTTCACAGACAATCCCATGGAAGCAGACATACATGTGTTCTGGGTAAATCATTTCGTCAATCGCCTCGGTCTTGCCCTTTTCTCCCACGATATTCGGGGTTATACGGCTAAACGCAGCTTCTCTTACAAGTTGATTCAGCAAGGAAAACGGGCCAATTTCAGGCCGGTAGTGGTCATCTTGCGAGCCACGGATAAATACGGTAAGCCCATGTCCACGGCTAAAATGAAAGCGGCAGCCGCTCACGAGATGGGTCATTGCCTGGGCATCGAAGGTCATAGTCGGAATCCGGCTGATCTGATGAGCCTCTACTATGGAAACGGCACCATTTCCAACAGCGACGCGGCCACTGTACGCTATCTATACCGTCTGACACCGGATTTGATACCTTAGCTCCTTTATTCTCATGCGCTCCTACCGAGATCCAAGATACTACGATGATGGCGAAGACGACCGAAGCACCGCTTCGAAGCGACTGTATCTGAATATGCTCCTCTGTCTGGGCGTGATATTCCTGGCCATCTTCGGCTGCCAGTGGATCTTTTCCGACATCTCCGGGGTCTACTCGGTCAATCAAGGAACGTTTCGCAGCCCGGTGGTCCTCTCCCTGGTCCGCAAGCCGGCCAGCATGGAAGGAGACCTCAGCCTGGCCGGTGGAGACCTGCTAGTCCTGAATAACAGCGACAATACCAGGGACGATCAAATCCATCTGGTTTTCACCACTCCCAAAAAACAGAAGCCCCATAGAGAGCTGGTGGTGCAAGTGGATGGTGTTTATAAAGACGGCAAGATAGACGCTGTCCTGACCTCAGGCGGACAGTCGGTAAAATTGCTGCTTGAAAGAGATCCCAGCGCTTCGCTTCATAAGATCATGAAAGCGCACCTGCCTTTTTGATCTGCTTTCTTAAGCTAGTTTGTTATGCCTGTCTTGGTTTTCTCTGCCGAAGTGGCATAGTTTGCCGTGGCATAGACCGGCTCATATTCAATCTCTATAACGGTGGCATGGGGCGGACAGAAAACCCGGAAATTGGTTTTAGGATCCGAACCCAGTCCCTGAGAGATATGGAAATGTGTATTCTCTCGCTTGAACAGACCACTGGCATGTTCTCTAGCAAGCTCCGAATCGGTTATCAAAGCGCCGATCCCAGGAATGCGCACCTGGCCTCCATGGGTATGCCCACCAAAGACCACATCGATCTCATTTTTGACATACATATCGAGCGCCACAGGCATATGAAGCAGCGCCAGCTTGAGATTGCCGTAGGGAATGGAGGCGCTGAGATCGGTCATATGCTCGGGATCGATTCCGGGGAAGTCCACGCCGACAATGGAGAGAGATTCTCCTTCTAGATGTTCGACCTGATTGCGCAAAACCCGATAGCCGACATGCTCCAGAGCTTCAACTAGCGGAACTTCATCCCGGGCATGATCCTTCGGATTTCTGAGCGGTTTATAGATACGACCGAGGATCTTGTTGGTCATGTTGTAGTGATAATAGTCGTGGTTGCCCAGGACCGCATAAGCGCCCAGACGCGGACGACGCGCAATCAAATGCGGTGCATATTTAACCGCTTCATCATGTTCGAAGATATCCCCGGTAAGAAAGATCAGGTCATATTCCTGACTCGTAATGTAATCTAAAAACGAGATTTTCTTCTTCACTTCGTGACCGGCCAGATGCAGGTCGGAGATATGAAGGATTTTGAGAGTCTTTCGACGGCTTAGACCGGTAGGCAAAACAGCCTGGGCATCACGGGTGCGGTCGATGGTCAGAAAGTCGATTCTAAAATTGTAAGCTTCTTTTCTGGCCAGAAGATAGGCAGCAGCACCCAGTCCAGCTCCCACGCCCAGGGCGGAGAAAAACGCTTTTTTGTTCACATCCATGACCGAAAGATAACCTCAACTCTTAATTCGCGCCGACTTCCTCGACTATTCTCGTTTCATAACCGGCTCTCCGCCCTTTATTAGGAGAGTCGTAAGGAACAGTCAGGGTCTTCACCAACCAGCGAAGCGGAAAGGCAAGCCCGACCAGCAGGAAGGCAAAGATAACATCATAGGGTAGCGAATACCAAGTTAGATTTCTAATGTACTGAAATATCCAGGGCTGCCATTCTAAGTAAGTCTTGGAGCCCTCGGTGAGATAGAAATACAGATAAGTGCCGAAGAGATAGAGCGCTCCGATTCCATGCAAACAGACCAGACCGGCGAGAATACCGGCAGCCTGAGAAAGGGATGTGCGTTTGTTCAGCGTGATTCTGCCTGTCACCCAGCCCGCGGCCAGCAGCCCGATTAAATAACCGAAACCGGGCTGAAGGTAATAAGCGGTGCCACCGCCATCGGCAAAAGGATAAATATGCAGAAGCGGTCCGAAAAGCCCCAGCAGAAGAAATGCGCCGATAGCATAGAGGACCAGCACCGGACCGAGAACATAGCCAAGCGCAATGGCTACAGGACCCATCATCGTATAGTTAGAGACTTCGTAAGGCAGAGGCTTTGATAGAAGCGCCGGGAAATACTCAGCCACCTTGGTCTGCCATGTGGAGGGGAAGCTTGCCACCAGCTCCACCGCCGTGGCCTGGAAAAAGTTGGATAGATTCAGAGGCAATGCGATGGGAAACTGAAAGACGGTAAACGCCATGCAGAAGAGCAGCACAAAGCTGGAGACAACCAGCACAGTGCGTCCCACCAGCGACTTTCGTTTTTTACGCCTCAATCGCCTTTCTTCTACAAGATGCAACGACCTGTTCACCCCCGGATGCCGATCTTCAAATTATGATCCTTTTTCGTCCAAAACGCACCGGAAATGAAGCAAGAATTACCTGCAATTAATTCAATTTTTTCGAAACTAAAAGACAGCTCAGCTCCGGACGATGAAGATCAAGCACTGGCGAGCTTACTGAACTCGCACTCATTATCGATGTATTGATGCTTGTCGGCGAGCAGCTCTTTCATAATCGCCTTCTTAGAATAGTCACCCATGGCGGCTGCTTTGGCGGCAAACTGTTCGGCAAAACCAATATCGGTGATTCTGTCGGTCCAGAGCACCAGAGCGTCTTCCGAATTATCCTGGTAATACCGGCGTCTCACCCCTAAGTTTCTAAAACCGTACTTGAAATAGAGACCCTGGGCAGCCTCGTTGGAGACTCGCACTTCCAGCGTCAACCAGAGAGCACCGTTGGCTCTTGCATCCAGAACATTGGCGATTAGTAGACGCTCGCCCACCCTCTCACGACGACAGTCGGGATGCACTGCCAGGGTAGTGATATGGGCTTCGTCTCCGATTAGCCAATAACCGGTATAGCCAAGCAGAGCCGAATCTCTGGAGCAGACGGCCCCAAGATAATGCCCGCTGGGATTGGTAAGTTCGCTGATAAAAGACTGGCGGGACCAATGATGGCTGCCGTAGGCCCGCGGCTCGATCGCCATGATCGAGTCCAGGTCGCTGAGCTCCAGGGCTCTCACTTCAATTGGACGAAGCTCTACTTGCATTGCCCTTCAACGTGATCGACGCACCGCGTAAGTATAACGGTTTTACCCCTTCGAAAGCGAATTTATCGCTTTTAAAATTACAAGAAATTATTCGTTGCCTGGCGATTTCCGCCTGAAGCGGGGCGATGTCGTTGATCAAAGAGAACGGCTCGAACACTCTATCGCCTTGGCTGGTAAGACTTTCAAGAAATCTATCCGAATCGGATTTGACCTCGACAAAAATACGGCAAGACTGAACGGTCTGGCTGCAAAAAACCGTCTCGATCTCCTCGATGCGATACATCGTCGGCGACAGAAGCTCGACACCGGAAGCGTCGTAAGCTGCAGCAAAAACAAAATTTCTACCACCATCCAGAAGAATCAAGCGAGACCCGGCACTCTGGTCGAGACTCTGAAGATGCAAATTAATAGCCGCAAAACGATCCACGCCAATAAGAGGAAGAGCCAGAGCCTGGGCAAGGGAACGGGCTGTAACTACGGCGATCCGGACACCGGTAAAGCTGCCAGGCCCGACGCCGACCACCAGATATTCGATATCGGATTTTTGCCAATTGTTCTTCGCAAGGATATTATCGATAGATGGAATGAGCGCGCTCACCGCCTCCTGGCGATCGGCGCCTTCAGGCTCTATTAAAATCGAATCTAATAAGGCTCCGTCTTCCATCAGAGCAAGCGAAAGAGCCCTGCCGCTGGTGTCGAACGAAACCATCCGAAGCTTCGCTGCTGCCGATTCCATAAGGGGATCTACTTCACAGCCTTGGACTTTTTAGAGCCCTTTTTCTTGCCTTTGTTTTTTCCGTTGGCGGAAGGCTCCTCACCATTTTCGGTGGCATACTCCGCTTTGATGTTCTCGATATTGCCCAGGTCACTCAAGACGTCAGACTCATCTTTTTTTTTGACACCGGCAGTGGCTTCGGGCTCATCATCATCTTCTTCTTCGCTATCGCCTTCACCCTCGTCCTCTTCATTATCGGCCAATCTCTTCAAATCAGCTTCGAGATCGTCGAGGTCTATATCGGGCAAGCCTAACTCAGCCAGAAATTCTTTGATCTCTTCGGGGCTTTTCTCTTTTCTGAGAGCATCAAGATCGATAGGAATACCGCCCTGGCCGAAGTTTCGAATAAACTCCGCCATCTCTTCTTCGGACATTTCACCATCACTGATGCTAAGCCCGGTAGCCATCAAAGCATCGATAAGCTCCTGGGGAAGCTCCGGTTCTTGAGATTGCAACTGCGCTCTGAAGATAAGTTGAATCGACTCTTGCTGAATGCTGCGCAGAAGCATGTTGAACATGTCGAAGGCTTCTCGCTTGTACTCTTGCAACGGATCCCTCTGACCATAACCTCTGAGGTTTACCCCATCTCTCAAAAGATCGATGTTATGAAGATAATCCACCCACTTGGTGTCGATGGTGCGCAGAAGAACCTGACGTTCTAATTCGCGCATATTATCTTCGCCAAGCTCTTTCTCTCTGGCTTCATAAGCCAGCTTCGCTTTTTCAGTGAGTTCCACACGCAAATCTTCATAAGCCAGATTAGCCAGCGGTGCCACATCGATATCGTTCAACAACGGAATATCATTTTCGAGGAATGCGAGGGTTTCAGGAATTCCTTTCTCTTCCCAGACTTCCGGCGGATCTTCGGGATCTACATAGGCAGCCAGCACCAGATGGACGTGTTCTTCGAGCATGTCCAGGATGTTCTCCCGCAGGCTCTCTTTCTGGAGGATCTCTTTTCTCTCTCGATAGATAACTTCCCGCTGGGTATTGAGCACATCGTCATATTGAAGAACGTGCTTTCTGATATCGAAGTGGTGAGCTTCTACTTTCTTCTGGGCGTTCTGAATCGAATTGGAGACCATCTTGTGCTCAATAGGCATCTCTTCGTCGGCGCCTATCATATTCATCAAGCCGGCAATTTTGTCTCCACCGAAGATCCGCATCAGCGTATCTTCAAGAGAGAGGAAGAAGCGGGCAGAACCGGGGTCGCCCTGACGGCCGGCTCGACCGCGGAGCTGATTGTCGATTCTTCTTGATTCGTGTCGCTCGGTACCGATGATATGCAGCCCGCCAAGCTGGACGACCTCGTCATGCTCTTTGTCGGTCTGCTCTTTGAACTTCTTGGTCTCGGCAGCAAGTTTTTCTTGATAGTCCTCGGCTTCTGCGTCGACACCGTCTTTGGCCAACTTCTCCATGGCAAGAAACTCGGCATTACCACCGAGCAGGATATCGGTACCCCGACCAGCCATGTTGGTGGCGACGGTAACAGCACCCTTCTGACCAGCCTGGGCTACGAAGTGCGCTTCTCTTTCGTGGTGCTTGGCGTTGAGAACGTTATGAGGAATACCTTTGCGAATCTCGGTAACCACTTTGTGAGTCATGTCGATGGAGTACAGTCTTTCTATAAGCTCTTCATGCTTCTTGCCGAATTCGCTTTCTATAGATTGAATTACTTCAGTGAGTTTTTCCTGATCGATGGCACCGGGACGCTCAAGAATCTTCTTGAGGGCGTCGATAGTGCTGCCGGATAGATTCTTCTTCTTGATGTAATTGGCGACATCACCGATCTTGCGAACAAGATATTCGTTCATCTTCTGCGGCTTGGTGAGCAATTCTGAAATCAACTCGGACTTCTCGATACTTACCGTACCGACCAGTACCGGTCTGCCGAGCTGGTGCATCTCGACTATCTCTTCTACCACCGAATAATACTTCTGCCGCTCGGTCTTATAGATGACGTCGGGATAATCGACCCTTACCGAAGGTTTGTTGGTGGGAACAGCCACCACATCAAGGTTATAGATCTTGTTGAACTCGGCCGCTTCGGTCATGGCGGTACCGGTCATACCGGCTAATTTAGGATAGAGCCGGAAAAGGTTTTGATAGGTTATCGAGGCGAAGGTCATGGTCTCTTCTTGAATCGGGACCCCTTCTTTGGCTTCGACAGCCTGGTGCAGTCCTTCGCTCCAGCGCCGGCCCTGCATCATCCGTCCGGTGAACTCATCGACTATCACAACTTCGGGGACGCCTTCTTCATTCGGTTTGATCACATATTCCTGGTCGTTGCGATAGAGCTCTTTGGCTCTGAGCGCTTGAACAAGGTGGTGATGGAAGTTGAAGTGCATATCAAAGAGATCGCTTACCCCGAGCAATTTCTCAGAGTTGATCACACCACGCTCGGTGACAAGAACATTTCTCTGCTTCTCGTCGACCCAGTAATCGCAATCTTCGTCTTCTTTGTCTTTGCCTTTTTCAAGCATCGGCACTATTTGAGCCATACGCTGATAGACTTCTTGATAGGATTCCGCCGGAGCACCGGAGATGATCAAAGGAGTTCTGGCTTCGTCTATGAGGATGTTATCGACTTCGTCGACGATGGAGAAATAGTAAGGACGCTGTACCAGTTCATCGATATTGGTTCGCATGTTATCGCGCAGATAATCGAATCCGAATTCGTGGTTGGTACCGTAGGTGATGTCCTGACGATAGGCTTGATATTTTTCGTGATCGGGCTGATGAGAATAGACCAGACCGACGGACATATTCAAATAGTTGTAGATGGCGCTCATCCATTCCGAGTCCCGGCGAGCCAGATAGTCATTGACCGTGACTATATGAACACCGCGACCAGCCAGAGCATTGAGGTAGACCGGCAGAGTAGCCACCAGGGTTTTACCCTCACCGGTTCTCATCTCGGCAATTTTGTTGAAGTGTAGCGCTGAACCACCCATGATCTGGACGTCATAATGACGCATTCCCAGGGCTCTGACCCCGGTCTCACGAACCACGGCAAAGGCTTCCGGCAGAATATCATCGAGAACACCGGCCAGTACTTTGTCTTTCTGGGTGCGAAAACGACCGGGCATCTTGGGGGCGTCATCGGGAATGAGCTTCAAATCCGGTACATCTTTGAGGGCGTTATCGATACGCTGTTTGAACTCGGCGGTTTTACCCTTGAGTTCGTCATCGGAGAGCTTCTTGATCTCGTCTTCGAATGAAGCGGTTCTGACTACATAAGGTTGCAGGTCTTTGACCCGTCTTTCGTTGGTATCTCCGAAGAGACCTTTTAACCATTCGCGACCTTTTTCATCCCAGCTCATTCAGAAAACTCCTGCCCCTTGGCAACACATTCATTCAAAAACGTATCTTAACCCGGAATCAGCTCTCAGCCCGGCATTATCAAATAATCTTTCAGATTGAGGCAGCAAATATTAACAGTAAAGCCGAGATAACCGTTATTTCATGAACAATTACCGACATACAGGATTCGGAAAGCCTTAATCCAGACGGATCTGCATTAAACTTGAGACATCTATGCCTGCCCTGCCCCAGAAGAGCATTATCCATGGACCACAGCACCGAAAAAAGAGCCCTCTCCGGTCTCGACCTCAATGAATTGACCGAATATGTAAAAGCGCTTGGACTGCCTGCTTTTAGAGCAAAACAGATCCATAGCTGGATCTACAGCAAAAACGCTGCCGAATTCTCCGAAATGACCAACCTGGCGGCAGATCTCCGAGAGCGCCTGACCAGAGATGCCAAAGTCTCTCTTCTAACCACCGCCAATCTACAGGTAAGCCGGGACGGCACCCGCAAATACCTCTTCGAGTTACCCGACGGCAAGATGGTAGAGTCCGTTCTGATGGCATTTCAAGACAGAGCAAGCCTTTCGGCCTGTCTCTCCAGCCAGGTCGGCTGTGCTGTCGGCTGTACTTTCTGTGCCACCGGTTATCTCGGCTTCAAACGCAATCTCACCAGCCAGGAAATTGTCGACCAGGTGATGTCCATCCAGCGAGAATCAGGCAAACGGGTCTCGAACATCGTCTACATGGGCCAGGGAGAACCTCTGCTCAACACCGAAGAGGTTATCAAGTCCATACGAATGATCATCGATTCGGTGGGCATAGGAGCCAGACATATCACTGTCTCTACCTCCGGAATCATTCCAGGAATTGAACGCCTGGCCAAAGAGAAGCTGCCGGTCACACTGGCTCTTTCCCTCCACGCGCCGGATACCGAAACAAGAGAAGCGGTGGTGCCAATCACAAAGCAGTACCCGATCAAAGATTTGATGAAGTCTCTCAGGCAATACCGAGAGCTGACCGGGCGCCGGGTCACCATCGAATACGTGCTTCTTGAAGGCGTAACCGACAACGAGTATCAGGCAGAACATCTGGCGGAGCTGGTCAGAGACCTGCACTGCAATATCAATCTGATTCCGTACAACCCTACAACGGACCCGGGCAAACCTGATGGAGAGCCACTCTATCGGCGCCCTTCTATAAAAAGACAGGAAAAATTCAAACAGATAGCTTCTCTCAGCGGCAAGACAGTAACCCTTCGCCTCGAACGAGGAACGGATATCGACGCAGCTTGTGGACAGCTACACAACGCCTACCAGAGAGGCCGGAGCTGAAGCGCGAAGCGAAGTCAATCTAACGAAGACCGGGGCAATATCTCTCGAGATCCCCGAAAAGACTTAATTTACAAAGAAATGTAAAAGTGGACTTTCGGGGATTTTCACATTTTCAAACCCTTGCCCTGCAACCACTGACGGTGTCAAGCAGAATTAATAAACCGCTTTACCTGGCTGGACAATTTCGAAGGCAATTCGCTTTTCGAAAGGTAGCCGAAGCGCTCGAAAGCTGCTCTTCTATCCTGTCGCCTCTGCCCTCCGACAAGATTGTAGAGTTTCGGCCGCGAGAGGCTCGAACTGAAATTTCTTCTTCTCATTGATAGAGACATGGCCCCAGGGGATACCCGGCTCATGGTCGAAGACCACCAGCCATTTTTCTTCAACGGCCTTAGCCAGCCATTCTGATTTGATATCACAGCTGGTGAGCGGATAATGATCATAGCCCATCACCCAGGGCGGCTGCACATGCCCTGCGGTTGGAAGAATATCGGCAAAATAGACACCGCTTTGCTCTTCTGATTCGAAATAGATAACCTGGTGATGGCTGGTATGACCCCCGGTGACCTTGAGCCAGACCCCGGGTAAAATCTCTTTATCGCCATCCACAAACTCAAGCACACCGTGTTCTAACAAAGGCTCGAAATCTTCAAAGCGATAGCTGCCCCTGGCTCGGGCATTGCAATTGTGGGCGAACTCCCACTCTCCTTTTTGCACATAATATTTCGCCTTTGGAAATGCCGGAACGAGTACGCCGTCTTTCTCGATGGTGGCACCGCCTGCATGATCGAAATGGAGATGGGAAATCAAAACCGCGTCGACCTCGTCATTGGACAAGCCCAGTTGATTCAACATCGAATCCGGCGAAACAAGACTTTCCAGTTGATAGCGATCCTTTTCGATATCACTCCAGCGGTTTCCCATGCCGGTCTCCACCAGCACTCGCCCCTTCGGTGTTTCAATCAGAAGCAGATTGCAATTGAGCAATACTCTGTTAGCTTCATCCACATCGACACCTCTACTCCAGAGAGTTTTTGGTACCACACCATACATGGCACCACCATCGAGACGGAAAGAGCTCTCTCTCACTATCTCCAGATTGAACTTACCGAATTTCATTGAGCCTCCAAGATCAAATTAGCGCTTTCGGGAATTTAGCATCAAATCGACATTGATTCCCAGTTGCCCCAGAGCTTCGACCGCACGCGAGCGAATCTTTTCTGAAGGGGATCTTTTATACACAGCCAGCCACAGTCGAATCAACTTCTCCCGGGCTCGCTGCTTCAGCCCCTCTTCCTCGACAGAATAGTACACATCGTTCCAGGCATTGATCTCTTTGATGGCAGAGGGAATTTTGGCATCGAGAATATCAGCCTGCCTGGCCAGCCAGGCAGGAGCCTCGGGATATTTAGATGCCTGACGATAATATCTGGCAGCGCTGACCTCATCCTTGGCGAACATGTACTGGTTGAATCCGGCAATGAAAGGAAGATACCAGTTGTCTTGATTGGCGGCTATGCCTTTTTCCAGAATCTCGGATGCCCGCTGGGGATTCTTCTGATCATTGCCGACGGTGAAGGCGACGAACCAGTAAGGCTGGATGAACTCAGGATCGAGAGAAGTTATCAGGTCGAGATAACGGTCAGCCAGCAGATACTTATCCTTCTGCCTGGCTTCGGTATCACCGTAATATCCGATAAAGGAGAGCCAATAACAATCAGCCAGCAACTTATCGAAACCGAGAGAGACCAGTCGGACGGCTTCCGGTGAGGGAACCAGAACCTTTGCATGAAGAGAGGCAGTCCTGTCCATCACCTCTATCAAGCGGCTGTGGCTGCAGTGCAAGATCAAGATCAGGGAAAGGAACCCGAATGGTATGAGCAACTTTTTCATATTCGTTCTATTTTATAAGAAGAAAAAAGGACGACCTGCAAAGGGAAGCCGTCCTTCTAAATCAAGTAACCTGTTCAGATTTCGGGTGTGAGTCGGACCTACTGGTGACCTACTGATTAGATAGCACCAGGGTCGTGTTCGGAGCGTTTCCACCCAGTCCCAGACCGTTCTTCCGTGCACCGCGAATGGCGTATGCCGTGGTGCTGCCGTTGGAGGCGATCTGACTGTACTCTATCTGCCCGGCCGAGCCGACATTGGTAGGAGCGGCATTTCTAGTAGCCTGTACATCTGTGATCGAACCGGCTATGGGCCATTCGTTGGTGTTAGTGAAGGGGTTGACCGGAGCCTTGGCTGAGCCTGCACTCTGACCATCACTGGGTCCACCAGGGAAGTAGCCTTTGTAGGCATCGCTGACACTATCAGGATAAGTGCCCCCGGCATCGGTGGCAAAAGATTCGGCTGAAATCTGAGCAGTACGCATATTCGCTTTGACCGAAGCTTCCCTGGCTTTGTCTTGAGCGCCGATAAAGTTCGGGAGCGCAATCGCTGCCAGAATGCCGATAATGATTACAACAACAAGCAACTCAATCAGGGTAAAACCCGCTTGAGAGCGAATTCTCTTTCGTCTAGCCATATAACTAATCCTCACCTTTGCCTTGTGCACCGGATTTTACTAAGTCCTGCACCGAAAAATCGTGCTCCATCTCACATGCCAATTTATTGCCCATATATTTATAGAAAATAACAACGTAAAAAGCAGTCAAGCCGCCCTCAAAAACTCGGGAGCGGCTTAACATTTCTTAAAGTAGGGTCAGGGAAATCTATCAGAAGCCTTTGTGGAGGCTAAATAAAGGCTGAACCCGACACCGTGCGCCTAGGCGTTAACGGTGACTTTTTCGTGCTGGTGACGGACAACGCCGACTCTCTTGGGACGACGAAGATGGTCTAGAAAACGGTGATGAGCCATGGAATCAATTTGAGCCTGGGAAGTTTTTTCAGGTACGGAGACCACAAATTCCTCGTCCTTGTTGATTTTGGGCTGATTGTTGTGACGGCCTACGAGATAGAGATAACCGCCTCTGGTTGCATATACGTAATGAATCATTCTGCCTGCCCTCTCTTTAATATAAATACGCGCCGTCTTTTACTGATTCCAGAGCCTGCAGGGGCTTCCAAATTATTATTCAGTTTTGACTGGTTCCTAAGTCGGCGTCTTCCCTACTGTACAGCTATCTATGGTAGGAGCAATACCTCCGTTTTCAAGGGAATCGTAATCTTGTCTAAATAATTCCGTGATCAAGCAGTTACAAAAGAACTGAAAACTACCTCTTGGCATACTTTTCAAGATTCCGGAATTTCTATCTACCCGGCTTGAAAACCTTCAATGCAAAAACTATGCAAAAAGCCTGCAAAAGCCTGTTCTGCATACAATAAATATCGGAAGCCTATTCTTCTGCACCGCTCTTTTCAGGACTGTCGTACTCCCGACTGAGCATGTCTTCACCAATCTCCACCGTCACCTCACTTTCGATATCACCCACAGAGGCGTTCACCACCGTACCCAGGTCGCCCAGGTCGGAGCGGACTAAATCGGCATCGGCGGTGTTACCCTTCTGGGCGATAATCCGAGAGGTAGCGAGCGGCTCATGGCTTTCACCCTGCTTGACTCTTATGCGGGTATAGCCTTTCTCTTTCAACTCGCGAGCCAGGCGTCTAGCCAGTCCGCGGTCCGAGGTCATATTCAATAGACTGAGAGAAAGCTTGCTGCGGTCGGCAGAAATAAAAGATGTCCCGAGAAATCGCGAGATCAGACGCCGCTTCTCGCGGTTATTCACCAGCCAGTCTCCACTATCAGAGAAATTGCCCGGCAGCATCATTAATATATGATTCTCCCGGGGCACTCTTTTTACGAAAGCGACATAAGAGGCAAGTTCGGCGGTACTCAGGTCACTGAGAGAATATTCACCAGCCAGGCTGAGCAGACCAGGAATTCTCGGCCAGGATTCAGGCTTGATTGCCTTTTCCAGAACAGCTTTCATAAATATTTCCTGGCGCTGCACCCGGCCGATATCGCCCAGCTGATCGTGCCTGAATCGAACAAACCCTATGGCATCGGAGCCCCTCAGCGTCTGCCTGCCGGGTTCTAAATCGATATTCAAATTGGCGGACTTGTCCCGGTACTTCATGCGCTTGGGAACGTCCACGGTGATACCACCGAGTTCGTCTACTAAAGCTTCCAGACCTCTAAGATTGAGAACCACATAATGATCGATATCGATGGAGAGCAAGTCTGAGAGAGTCTCCATAACAAGCTCCGGACCACCGAATGCGTTGGCTGCATTGACCTTCTGCCTGCCATGCCCTGGAATCTGCACCCGGGTGTCTCTAGGAATAGAGAGAATCGCAACGGAGTTTTTGTAAGGATCGAGTCGTGCCACCATTATCGTATCCGAGCGTCCTTTAAAAGAAGCCGAACGAACGGTTTTTCTGCGACCTTTGCCCTCATAGACCACATCGGTGCCGAGAAAGAGCACCGTCGTAGGAGCGTAAACTCCACCGATTCGCAAAGCCGACGGCAGCAAAGAAGGTTTATAAATGAGGGTGGCCACATAGCCTGCCAGCACGCCGACAAGCAAACAAACCACATAGATAACAGTCCACTTTCTTGGACTCACTTTAGGAATTCCTATCAAACTCTGAGCTATTATACGTAATCAGGCCGGCGGTTAGATAGGAGTCCGGTCCTTACTATGACTCAAATTCAATAGCAGCGAGACTGTCCTGCCCATGCCCTTCCCGACCTCAACCCCTCTGCAAAAAAATGGAAAACTCCTGGTAATAAATTTCGGCGGCATAGGAGACGAGATTCTTTTTCTGCCCACTTTAGAGTGCTTGCGTCAGGCTCTGCCGGGCTGGAAGATAACCCTGATGCTGGAGCCCCGTTCCAGATCCTTTGC
This sequence comes from Candidatus Obscuribacterales bacterium, assembly GCA_020634035.1. Taxonomy (GTDB): domain Bacteria; phylum Cyanobacteriota; class Vampirovibrionia; order Obscuribacterales; family Obscuribacteraceae; genus RI-106. Next base: position 181,085 of record JACKCM010000003.1, read on the forward strand.
CGAACTGACCGATCTTGTCGATGCCACCATCGCTTTCGATATCAAAAAACGGCCGCTTCTTGTGAGCGATCTGATGGACATCCTCTTTACTATAAGAAACGGCGGCTTCGATATGGTGGTATCTTCGGGCAGCTCGCTAATGGTCTCTGCCCTGCTTCTTCTCTCGGGGGTACCGGTTAGAATCGGCTATAGAAGTAACGCCCTGGCTCCGCTCATGCTCAGCCGGGCAGTGCCGCTGCATAGAGAAGTCTATGCCGCCACAATGTATCACAGCCTGGCAGAAGGACTCTGCCAGATGTTCAATCGCCCCCTGCCCCAGAGCGCGCATCTGCCCAGACTGAAGGCAGACGAAGCTTCTATGCATTCTATGACAGAATTTCTGAATGATGCAGGGATAAAAAATCGTGAGGACAATTTCGTAGTGCTCTTACATCCTGGAACAAGCCGTCTTGCCCAGGAAAAAGGCATCTATAAAACCTGGCCGGCGGCAAACTGGACCGAGCTGGTGGAGAGCTTATTAAAGCAGCAGTCAGCCTCGGGTAAAGCACTAAAAGTCGTTCTTGCCGGTGGTCCGGACGACAAAGAGATCATAGAAGAGATCAAAGCGAAGTTAGGAAATCTGCCGGTTATCTCCGCCTATGGTATCACTCGCAATCTCAAAGAGCTTGCCGCCTTGATAGAATTGAGCGACCTCTTCGTCTGTGTAGACTCTGCCCCAATGCATGTCGCTGTCGGCCTGGGCAAGCCCCTGGTCGCCTTATTCGGACCGACGGATCCGGCTTTGCTTTTGCCTGACGATAGTCGCTTCTCTTATGTATGGGACAACAAAAACGGCCCGCGCAATATGTTCGACCGCAAAGGAGTGAATCTCGATACTGGTATCGTATTCGATGCTATTAAAGAGAAGCTGTCTTAGTATTTCTGGCCACTTCTTCTTGATAGCGCTTTCCTGTGCTCTTCGCTTCTACCATGGGCAATCCCAGACCGAGGAAGTTATCGCTGAACTCCTCGTCCCGAATTAGTTTATCCAGTCCTTCGCTTCCCTCTTTGGCCAGCTCTAGAAGGGCGTCGACCACAGAGGGATCGAACTGTTTGCCGGCCATACGCTTGAGTTCGTTGATTGCGTTTTCATGACCAATCGACTTTCTGTAAGGGCGATCTGTGGTCATGGCGTCATAGGCATCGGAAACCATGATCAAACGAGCACCTATCGGAATAGCTTCGCCGGATAGACCATCAGGATAGCCGCTGCCGTCGAAATACTCGTGGTGATGCTTCACATACTCTCTTGCCCTTTTCAGGCCTTTGAGTTCTCCGATGATCTGGGCGCTTTTGACCGGATGACGAGCCATGATCTCTTTTTCTTCGTCGGTCAGTTTATCCGGCTTCCATAGAATAGACTCGGGTACGCCGATTTTGCCGATATCATGGAGAATGCCACCAAGCTCGATGTCTCTGAGATGATCTTCATCAAGACCGAGCTTTTTACCTATGACCACGGCGATTCTACTGACCCGCAAACTATGACCGGCGGTGTAATCGCACTTGGCATCGAGGGCATCGGCCAGCGCTCTTATAGTCCCCATCGAAAGAGATTCGAGCTCACCCATGGCGCGCTGCAGCTCTTCCAGCAACCAGTCGTTGTGCTTCTTGAGGTCATAGCTCTCTAGAGCACGCATCACGGTCATTTTGAGCTCTTCGGCATCCCAGGGCTTTTGAATATACTTATAGACCCGACCATCATTGATGGCGCCTATCAGCGCTTCGAGGTCGGTGTATCCGGTGAGCAGCATCTTGATGGCGTCCGGTCGGATGTCTCTGGACTTCTCCAGAAGCTGTACTCCGGTCATTCCGGGCATCCTCTGGTCCGAGATTATAAGGCTGATCTCATGCTCTTCGAGCAGCTCGATACCGGCGTCACCGCTGACAGCCTCAATCACATCATAGTCCCGACCGAGCACCCGACGCAAAAGCCGCAAGTTGGCGTCCTCGTCATCTACCACCAGGATCTTGTGGCGAATGGGGATATATTCGGATTTAGCTTGCTCTTTTTCAGTTTCTTTTTCGTTCACGTTCACGTTTTCGTTCACTCTTTTGCTGTCTCCATCGGTACTGGTCAGGCACCCTCGTATATCGATTGATTATTCTTGAATTTTTCCAGGTCTTCAGGCTTTCTGTGGACCGGAATCTTAACTGTAAAGCTGGTACCTTCCCCCGGACTGGAATCGAGTAAAATCTGCCCGCCATGCCTTTCCACAATCGAATGACAGATGGAAAGCCCGAGTCCCGTTCCCTGACCGACCGGTTTGGTGGTATAGAACGGATCGAAGATTTTACTCTGAATCTCGGGTGGGATTCCAGGCCCGTTGTCCGAAATAGTCACAACAACTTGTTCGGATCCTCCCCGGGTTTCGATGGTCACCGAGGGCTCGTCGGTAGAGTCCAGTGCCTGAGCGGCATTGGAGAGAAGGTTCATCCAGAGCTGGTTTAGCTGTCCCGGATAACACAAAACCGTGGGCACCTCGCCGAACTTTTTCACTACTTTGATCTTATCGCGTCCGTAGTATTGCGAGAGAATTTTAAGGGTCGACTCTATGCCGTCCACAATCGATGCATCTTTGAGCTCCGCTTCATCCAGGCGACTGAAACTCTTGAGATTCCTGACAATATGCCTGATTCTATCGGCGCCTTCGTTCAAATCGGCAAGAATGTTATCTAGATCGGTAATCAGGAAATCGTACTTGATTTCCTCTTTCAACTTAGAAAGTTCTCCTTTATTACCGTTCTCCGTACTCTCCACCGAATCAATCAACTTCCTCAGGTCGGTGACATACTCTTTGAGATAGGGCAGATTGCCATGCACAAAGTTGATCGGGTTGTTCAATTCATGGGCGATGCCTGCCACCAGCCGACCTAAAGAAGCCATTTTCTCTTGATGAATGAGCTGGGATTGCATCGTTCTCAGTTCGGAGTTCTTGAGGTCGAGGTTGATGTTCTTCTGCATCAAGTCCTTGTTCTTTTTAGAGAGCTCGTCTATCAAGGTTACCTGTTGAATCGCTACAGCCACCTGACCGGCCACGGATTTGACCAACTCTAATTCAGAGTCGGCCCACTGTCGCCGCGGGTCGGTCTCGGCAAGGATAATCACCCCTTTGGACTTGTCGCCATAGACCATGGGCTGCACCACAATCGAAGCCAGTCCAGATTCTTCCATGGTCTCTTTAATATTGGCAAAGAATGGATTTTCGGCAGGCTCTGAAAACAAGAAAGTTTTCTGAACCGAACCATCGGTGGAGGTTTCGTAATTGGCTTTGTGCTTGAGCAAAAAATTGCATATAGTGGCATCGAAATACTTTAGCTTCGCCGGACCGTCTTCATCTTCACGCTCGGCGTTGGCTTCGCAGATATAGGTCTCTCCCACCGAGTCGAGCTTGCATACTATGGCGCAACGGAATATAGAAAGAGCCCTGGCCAGCTCATCGGCGGCAGTCTCGAGAATCTTGTCGAACTCGTTGGTATTGCGCAAAGCGGAGTTCACTGTGTTTATGAGCTTCTCTCGTTTAGCCTTGGCCTGAATCTCATAGACCATGCCCCGGTTATACTCGAGCTGCTCCCGGAGCTTGTTTTCGCCCCTTCGAGCCAGGCCTGACATGTAACCACAGAAACGCGCCCATATAAAAGAGACAGTGACAAGCAAAATCGAACGCCCGAAGATCTTGGCCCAGAGCTTTGATACATAGGCAGAACTCAAGGTGCCACCCTGTGACGACATCAAATACGGTATCGTATCCGCGTTCTCGAGTATCACCGAAGCGACATAGCTCAAAGAGACAAACGTGGCTGCTACATAGGTCCCTCGCCGACCCGTCGTATAGCTGGACAGCAAAATAGGGAGCAGGTAAAGCACATACAGATCAGATTCGAGCCCACCGGTAAAGTGCACCAGCGTAGTCAGAGAGATTACATCCAGGACGATCAAAAAGAGATTCATGCGACGCAGATAATTGCGTTCGGATCGCCTTCTCAAGACAATCAATCCAAAAGCCATCGCCGTGTAGAAAATGATAAAGGCGATGGTAGAAGCGATTGGAAGGAACTCGAAAGCGGCTATATTGAAAAAGGCGAAAGAGAGCGTGATGATCAAACCGACTGCCGCAAAGGCGAATCGCAAATAAATAAGCTGCTCCGTCTTGGTGAAAAGATCGGAGAGCGAAGACGACTGAGAAGTAGTCAGTGTGCTGGTCATATTCCCCACAAGTTTACAGGGAAAAGCCGGCAACTGTCACCAGAGGCATTTTAGATATACTGGGCTGCCCGCTTATAGACCTCGGCCGCTTCCGAGAATCGGCCCAGAGCTTTCAGAGTAGCCCCCCAGGCTTCGTAGGTATCGCCGTCATAGGGATCTATCTCCGAGGCTTTCTCATACTTCTCAAGGGCCATCTCATGAAGACCGAGAGCGGCAAGGGTCCGCCCCCAGGCGAAGAAGAGCCCACTGTCCCCCTCAAAGAGCTGGGAGGCAGCCAGGAACATCTCGTCGGCTTCGGCGAATCTTCCTTTGGCCAGATAAATCTGACCGGCTATGACCCTCGCCGGTCCGTTATCCGGCTTCTCGTTTATCAACTCGAGAACCAGATGCAGAGCTTCATTGGTTCTGTTCTGCTCTTTCAAAGCCCGGGCAAGAGACAACTTGGCATCCACATCATGGGGAAGAATATCGAGCATACGCATGGATTGCTGCATCACCACTTCGAACTGATGCGCTTCCAGCAGTCTCTCCATAGATTCTTTCTGGGGGATAATGCAGAGCGGATCGCGCACCACCGCCTCTTTGAACTCATGACGCGAAGTATCGAGATCACCCAGGGCGTCGAGGCTGCGCGATAGATGCAGATGCCCGAGCCCGTAGCGGTCATTTACGGCGATACATTGCTTGAATTTCTCCACCGCGGCAGGCTGATTGCCGGCAAGAGCATAGGCGCAGCCCCAGCCGTCTAAAGCCAGATAATTGTCCGGGTTTATCTGCAAGGCTCTTTCAAAACACTTCTCTGCCGGCTGAGTACGACCGGCGCCAAGATGAGCGTAACCCAGCCACAAATGCAGATCGGGATGATCCATTCCCATGCCGCTCAATCGATTCAATTTTTCAAAGGCTTCATCGAAGCGACCGAGCAAAAGATAGTTGACCGAACAGTACATGCCCATGTCGATATTGGCATAGTTGATCTGGAGCCCTTTTTCAAAGACATCGGCAGCACTCTCATACTCTTTCATGGCCATGTAGACCAGGCCGAGATTGAGACGGGCAGGCTCCATGGTCGGGTCGACATCGACCGCCTGGAAAAACTTCTCGGAGGATTCCTCAAGCTTGTTCTGGCGAAAAAGATTGGCGCCCCAGTCGTTATAGATAAGAGCCCTGTCCTTGGCAGTCATCGTCTCCGGTGCCAACTTAATCGCTTCTTGATAGTGCGTCAGCGCCTCATCGAGTCGGTTCAAATGAACCAGAGCCGCAGCCCAGTTTCGATGAGCGAGAAAATACTGACTGTCGTTTGCCACCGCCATCTCGAAACAAGAAAGCGCCTCTTCGAAGCGGCCCTGGGCACAGAATGCGGTTCCGACTCCGTTGTAGGCTTCGGCCAGCTTAGGATCGACATTGGCGGCATTCTGGAAACACTGGGCGGACTCTTCGTACTGCTCCATTTGAAAGCTGGCGATACCGGCCTGATAGTGGGCAGCAGCCATATTCGGATTGTATTTGATAGCCTGACGAAACTGACCGAGAGCGCCTCGCAAACTGCCCATGGCAGCCAGGGCCAGACCCCAGTGTAGATGTCCCACCGCAAAATCAGATTTGAGTTCGCAGGCCGAGCGGAACTCGGGCATGGCATCTTTAGGCCGATCTTGTTTAAGCAGACAGAGCCCCAGCTGATAATGAATCTCGGGACTGCTGGGTTGAAGTTCCAGAGCAAGTTTCAAATAACGCTCCGCCTCTTCATAGCGCCCCATATTGAAACAGAGCACTCCAAGCCCGAGATTGACCTCGTGGTCATTTCTATTTTGTTGAGCATGCCGTGTCAGAACAGAATAGGCCTCGTCCCAGCGATCCTGGGAGACCAATTCGTTGACAAGCTGCATCACATTTTTCACAGAGACTGAACCGGGGTCGAACTCAACTTTATAAGTATAGTGCACTCAACTGAAGCTTACGAAGCTGATAATGAAACCGATCACTGACAGACAGATAAGCGACTGCACAATCCAGAACATAAGAACGACTTGCCATTCAGCCACGCCCTTCTCTTGAAGAACCACTTCGAAGTGATGATGGACCGGTGCCATTCGAAGAAGTCGTTTTCCTTCTCCGGGCAATTTCTTGGTCAGTTTTGTGAGGATAACTTTGTAGAAGGGCAGAGCCTCTTCTCCTTCCATTTTTTTTGTAAGTTTGAAGTAAATTACCTGCGCCATCACCGACAGAGCTTCGACAATATAGATAGCCGCCAGAGGAACGAAGAGAAAGACCATGCCGCCGGCGAGCACCAGCGAGCCCATTAAGCCGCCGATGAAAAGACTGCCGGTATCGCCCATGAAAACCCTGGCCGGATACTTGTTGAAGACAAGAAAAGCAGAAAGGGCTCCGGCCACCCCTGCGGCAAGCAGAGAATACTGCATAAAAGTCTCGCCGTAGAACGAAAGGATCAAACTGATACAGGCAAATACCTGACAGCCGGTTCCAGAAGATAGACCGTCCATACCGTCATGCAGATTGAAGGCGTTGGCGGTGGAAGCTACGAGGAATCCGGAAAGCAATATATAGAAGACCGGATGAGGCACCCAGGCTCCCAGAAAATGACTGCCCAGGGCGCTAGAGATGGTACCGCCGAATAGTTGCTGAAACAGCTCGGGATATGGCACGAAAAGAATATTCTGATTCAGTGCAACCAGAATCGCACCGGCACAAAAACCGGCGCCCAGTTCTATAGCCAGACGAATATATCCGGATATGCCCTGATTGGAACGGGAAGTGACCTTGGCGAAATCGTCGACAAAGCCGACCGCACCACAGATGAGCGCAACCGCTAGAGGTATCAGATGCCAGACCTCGACCTTATAGCCGAAAAGCCACCAGGCGGCAGGAACGAATATAGGAGTCAGCAAAGTGAATACAACACCACCGGCAGTGGGTGTTTTATCTTTAGCGGCATGACTCTTGGGACCGTCTTCCCGGACGTACTGCTGAAACTGTTTCTTCTTTATCCAGTTTATATACGAAGGAAATACAGCCACACAACAAGAGAATCCAGCCAGGCAAGTGAGCAACAACTCGGTCGGATGCGATAAATGGCCAAATGAAATTGTTTGCAACGGTGAATTAGTCCAGATAGAAGCTCGTTACTATTTTACGACGCTCTTTTGCATAGTTGACTGATTCTAGTAGTGTATGGCTTGTGTGGTACAGGAAGCAAATCACCTGATTACACTGATCGATAATCTCATGGTTGCATATCTTACTAGCATCGGCCAGGGTCATAGTGCGACGTTCTGGATACTCAACGATATTTTTTATGCCAATTAGGAGGTCCTGAACTTCCCCGGGTTGTTGTCCTATGGTCTGGGGAAGAATGATGCTGAGCCTATCTGGATTGGCGCGCTGGGCACCACGGATGACTGCGACGTTGGTACCGTTGGCACCACCGCTGGTAAAAATCTGATTACCCGAGAGCACCAGCGCATAGCTCAGCATCTCGACAAGTTGTTGATGAGTGAGAGGAAGATTTCTGGTACCAAAAACCGCTACTTTCTTCGGTCCTGACTGTTGAATCATCAACAGCTCTTGAGCCAGTTCATCTACCGTCGGGATGGTTGCAGCAGCAGCGCTTGATTCGGATGGGCCCATATCTTTGCTCTTATTCCTCTTACTAAATTCCGATACGTATATACCGTTCTGCGGTGAATTGCCAACAAAAGATTCTAATCTATTCTATATACGCAGTCCTTAAGGTTACTCGTATTGAAGGCTTGATGCAGTTCCTCCGCCGGAGCTGTTTACAAGTTTTAATCAACAATCCCGACCGATACGGCGAGAATAAGTCCTGTCGGACAACTTCGACTAAATCTATAGACCAACTCGGGCTCTTCTGGGCACGTTCCTCCCCGTGGAGGCATAGCGAAGAAACCGCTTGGAATCATAGCATGACTGGTAAGAGCTTGGTCTACCTTTCCTGCGCCGGGACAATATATTTCAAAAGATATATTTCTCATATTCCTACTTATCCATAATATAGATTTATCGGTCGAATTCTGTTTTTCACCCATCGGCACCATGGAGGCATCGTACAGGCAAGATGATCGCGGAACTACATCCAAAACCCCAGCAGGACTTGATGGCTCGTCTAAACGAAGAGCAGAAGCAGGCGGTCACCCACGGCTGGGGACCGAGTCTGGTGATAGCCGGTGCCGGCTCCGGCAAAACCACCGTACTCACCCGTCGCATTGCCTATCTGACCACGGTGCTGGATCAAGACCCGGCCAACATCCTGGCAGTGACCTTCACCAACAAAGCAGCCCAGGAGATGAAAAGTCGAGTGGAGAGCATTGTCGGTCGGGAGTCTTCCCGCTGGCTCACAATCGGCACTTTCCACAGCATCTGCGCCAGAATTTTAAGAGCAGAGATAGAGAATTACAAAACCGAAGAAGGCTTTCAGTGGACCCGCAATTTCGTCATCTATGACGAGACCGATAGCCAGAACTTGATGAAAGCGGTGGTAAAAAGGCTCAACCTCGACGAGAAAGTCTTCTCGCCTCGCGAAATCAAATACGCCATCTCCGGCTTGAAAAACGACGGCTACACTTGTCAACTCTATTCTTATGATGCAAAAACCTATCGCGAGACCAGAATCTCCGAGATCTTCAACGCCTACCAGGCAGATCTCGCCAAGAACAACGCCCTGGATTTCGACGATCTGATCCTTATCTTTTCGGATCTACTCAAAAAGAATACCGATGTAAGACAGCGCCTGCGCCAGCGTTTTCGCCATGTGCTCGTGGATGAATTTCAGGATACGAACAAAGTCCAGTACGAGATGGTGCGGCTTCTAACCCATGCCCGTTTCGATGACGAAGAAGAGAAAGAGAAATACTGGCACCAGCGCAGCTTGATGGTGGTGGGCGATGTGGACCAGTCTATCTATTCCTGGAGAAAAGCCGACTATCGTATATTTCTGGGCTTCAAATCAGACTATCTCAATTGCACCGAAATCAAACTCGAAGAGAATTACAGATCTACTAGCGCCATCTTAGATGTCGCCAACAGTATCATCGTCAACAACACCGAGCGCATAGATAAGGTCCTGCGCTGCAATAAAGGACGTGGCGGCAAACCTCAATACTTCGAAGCCCCGGACGAAATCGAAGAAGCTTTCTATGTGGTAGGAGAGCTCAAGCGTCTCAAACAAAGAGGCAGAAGCTATAACGATGCAGTGATTCTCTACCGCACCAATGCCCAGTCCCGGGCAGTGGAAGAGATTCTCATCCGCGCCGACATACCCTACAAAGTGGTAGGTGGCACCAGATTCTATGACCGCCAGGAAATCAAAGATATGGTGGCTTATCTGAAACTGGTCTTCAATCCGAAAGATGGTCAGTCTTTCAACCGCATCATCAACTCTCCGCGTCGGGGCATCGGCAAGACTTCCCTGGAAAAACTCTATGCCTATGCCGACGAAAGAGGAATCTCTTATATGGAAGCGGCTGCCAACGCTTCTCAAATTCACTCTATATCAGCCAAGACCCAGAATCTTCTCAAAGAGTTCAACTATAACGTCACCAGTCGCTGGCGGGACCAGGCTCAAGCCAAAGAGAAATGTGTCTCTGGTTTGATCGAGTTGATTCTGAAAGATACGAAATACATTCAGATGCTGGAAGAGCAAGCCGAGAGCAAAAAAGACGAACTGGCCTATGGTCGCATCGACAACGTCAGAGAATTCATCGCTGTCGCCCAGGAGTTTGAAGAGATTGCCGACGAGCCTGATTTAGATTCTTTCTTGACAAGAATATCTCTGGTCAGTGATCTGGATCAGATAGAGGAACAGGATGAAGCGATCAAACTCATGACCCTGCATTCGGCGAAAGGCCTGGAGTTTCCTGTGGTCTTCCTGCTCGGTCTTGAAGAGGGGCTATTCCCTCACAGCCGCTCGCTCGATGAGCCCTCCGCCCTCGAGGAAGAACGCCGTCTAATGTACGTCGGTGTCACCCGGGCAGAAGACTTGCTTTATATAACCCGGGCAAGAAAACGCACCATGATAGGCCGAAGCCCTGGTGGTGGTGGCGGCTTCCAGACCAGCTACACGATACCGAGCCGCTTTCTCAAAGAGATAACCGCCGGTCTGCTTACCGGATTCTATCCGGATGAAGCCGGCGGCTACGAAGAAGAAGACAACACCTCCTCGTCCAGCTATGACCCGGATATCAATCAAGATCCCGACGCCATGCAATCAAGCTTCAACCGTGGCAATCGCTGGAATCAGAATCAGAATCAGAATCAAAGCTACAACCGCTCCTCCCAGAAACCAAAGTCTGGTTATAGCGGCGGCGGCGGTGGCAGCAGCAAGGCTTCTGGTCATTCAAAACCGCGAGTGATTCGCCAGGGTCAGGGCATGGCAGCCAATGTAATCGGCTCCACCCCGAAAAAATCTGAAGAGAAAGCCACTTTTCAACGTCTGAAGCAGGGAGATCGAGTCTCCCATAAAACTTTCGGAGAAGGAGAAGTGCTGCAGGTTATTGGTCAGGGCGAAAAGGAGCTCTACAATATCAAGTTCAGCGATCGCCCCCGGGTGCTAGATCCCAAGTTTGCAAAACTTATAAAGCTTTGATCCTTGCGGCTCTCATATAAGAAACTATCTTCTCAGATAATCAGATATAAGGAGAGGACTCGTGGCTTTAGAGAGAACCTTTGTCGCCGTCAAGCCTGATGGCGTTCAACGCGGACTTATAGGCGATGTCATTAGCCGTTTCGAAAAGAGAGGCTTGAAGCTTGCTGGAATGAAACTGATGGTGGTTTCGAAAGAGAAGGCTGAAGAGCACTACGGTGAACACAAAGACAAACCCTTCTTCAAAGGTCTGGTGGATTTCATCACCTCCGGTCCTATTGTCGCCATGGTCTGGGAAGGCAATGACGCCATCACCCTGGCGCGTAATGTAATCGGCGCCACCAACCCTGCCAACGCCGACCAGGGAACCATAAGAGGAGACCTGGCTGTGGAGATCGGTCGCAATGTGGTACACGGTTCCGATGGTCCCGAAAGCGCTGCTCGCGAAATCAGTATCTTCTTCAGTGACGACGAAGTCTGCAAACAGTGGGCCCGAAGCATCGACAGCTGGGTCTGCGAGAAAGTTTGAGTCAGACCAAATTAGACTAGCTCTTCGAGCTGTTCGAATACATGCCTGGCGGATAACTCCGTCAGGCATTCTTTTGTGCCCAGGGGGCAGACTCGCTTGAAGCAAGGCTGACAGGACAGCTCTAAATGCACCGTGGCGCACCGTTCACCATAGGGTCCGTTACGCCCCCAGGGGGTCGCCCCATGAATTGCCAGGACAGGACAGCCAGCGACCGCTGCGGCTAAATGAAGCGGTCCGGTATCGAGACCGACAACCAGGTCGACTCTGCCAAAAAGCTCTATCAAATCACTAATCGAGGTCCTACCGGAGGCATCTCTTACGGTGCCATCCGGACAACGCCTCTCTATATCCTCTTTTATGATCACATTATTGGCGGTATCAGAAGGACCACCGACCAGAATTACTCGGGAGCCGAATCTATTAATGATCAACTCTCCCAACTCACCCCATTTCTCCAGTGGCCAGATTTTGGTCTCCCAGGTTGTGCCCGGAATCATCACCACCACGCCATTTTTGCCCGCTGCAGCCAGAGACTTTGCCGCACCGCCTCCGGTTTCAGACTGCACAGGCGGTGCATCTAAATTATGAACGGACAACTCTGAAAACAAATTGTCGATATTTTCGCGATTAGAAATTTTTGGTGGCGGTAGTATAAATTCGGCCCTGGCACTAGATTCGACATCACTGCCACCTTGTATTGTTAACAACCGCTCACTTAATTGCAGATGCAAATCAACCACATGTCGATCAAATGCTCTGAAGTCTCCAACCTCCAACCGGTGGGTGTATAGAAGATCAGCCCGCTCTCTGGTGCCTCCATATCCGATTCGAATGGGGGCACCAGAGATGTAACCAATCAGTGCGCTCTTCATCAGACCCTGAAGATCGATTGCGACGTCGAATTTTTTCGCACGTAATTTCGAGAAGAATTTGAATATTTCGACCTGGGTGGAAAGAAAATCTCGAGGATTCTTAAGCCCTGAAACCCAGGCAGACTTGGGCATTTCGATGATCTCATCCACTAAGGGATTGTCTCTCAGTAGCTCCATCTGAGGTGGCTCTGCAATCCAGGACAACTTGGTATCAGGTAGTGCTTTTTTGATGGCTGCAGCGGCTGGAAGGGCGTGCACCACGTCCCCTAAAGCGCTAAGTCTGATAAAGAGCAGCCTCAAAATGTCCACCTCTGCAAATTTGTTTAGTTACAGTACTTAACCAAACTGACTAGATGATACCAGCCATCAAAACTGGTGCGGCACCACGTTTGGGGGCATTTTCGCTCAGCAAGCCAGGTGCCTGAAAAACGGTCCTCTGCGAAAAGCGTATATCCAAAGCATGAATAAAATATACACCATGGGGTACAATTACTTTGCCACCTTGAGTGGTGGTGGTCCCAGATCGGTTCGCAGCAAAACGATCGACCTCGGCACCGGATCCATATTACGGACCAATATCCCATGGAACAAGGAGAGAAACATGGCTCAGAAAAAGACTCGCGCGACTAAAGCAAAGTCGACTGCTAAGCGCAAACCTGCAGCTAAAAAAGCAGTAGCAGCTAAAAAGCCCGCTCGCAAGGTAGCCGCCAAAGCTAGAACCACCAAAGCTAAAACCACAGCTAAAGCTGTAAAAGCTAAAGCTCCGGCAAGAGCAAGAACTTCCGCTCGTGCTAAATCTGGTGAAGACTTCCAAAGCTACAGCGGTAAGTTCACTGTTCGTCTTCCCAAATCTCTGCACCAGGCCCTGGTTCTCAGAGCTGAGAAAGAAGGCGTCAGCCTCAACCTCTTCGTCACCAATGCATTGTCCAGAACCGTGGCTATGCCCTCCAAAAAACGGTAGGCGAAAGAAAACCTATAAAGAAAAGGGGATGCTTCGAAGCCGAAGCGTCCCCTCTTTCTTTCTGGTAAGTAAATCTGCGGACACATATATAACAGATGTGAACAATTTAACATTATCAGCAATATAAGATGAATCAGTCCGCAAATCATGGCGCTAACCTTCCACCGCAGCTTCCTTATCTCAAGCTAATCTCCGCAGGGTCGGAACCTTATTTTTACTCACTTTCAAGCATTATCAAGTAGCAGGTAGACTCTGGCTCTGGAATCCCCGTGCCCTGATGGCGCTTTACCAGTTCTACTCGAAAGAAATAAGGAAACGGTAACTATGTCGACCTCCAAGCAGAACGTCCCCATTCTCAATTTGCAGGCTCAGTATGAATCGATACAAGCCGAGCTCGAGTCAACCATTCTCGAAGTTCTCCGCAGCGGAAACTATGTTCTCGGCAAGTATGTGACCAAATTAGAAGAAGAAGTGGCGACAGTCTGCGATGCCAAGTTCGGTATCGGAGTCGCAAACGGAACCGACGCACTGCATCTGGCGCTCTGGGGTCTCGATATCGGAGAAGGCGACGAGGTAATCACCAGTCCCTTCACTTTCGCCGCCACCGTCGAAGCCATTCTGATGATGCGGGCCACTCCGGTCTTCGTCGATATCAATCCGGACACCTTCAATATAGATCCGAAAAAAATCGAAGCTGCCATCACTCCGCGCACCAAAGCAATCATTCCGGTTCACCTCTATGGTCAGCCGGCGGACATGGAGCAGATCATGAAGATTGCCGAGGCCCATTCGCTGAAAGTCATCGAAGACAACGCCCAGGCTATCGGTGCCAACTATCGCGGTCGCATGACCGGCAGTTTCGGCGACTGCGCCTGCATCAGCTTCTACCCCACTAAAAACCTCGGCGCCTGCGGTGATGCAGGAATGATTGTCACAAACAACGAAGAGCTGGCCAACCGTTTGAAAGCCCTGCGAGCACACGGTATGACCCGTCGTTACTACCATGACGAACTGGGCGTAAACAGCCGTCTCGACGAACTCCAAGCAGCTGCCCTGGTGGCAAAACTTCCCTACCTCTCTAAATGGAACAAGCGCAGAAACGAAATAGCCGATCGCTATAACGAACTTCTGGCCAATTGTCCCCAGATCGTTCTGCCCAAACGGAGCGAAACAGCCAGCCTCGGCAGCGGTATCATATTTACACATGTATGGCACCAGTACACCATCAGAGTGGTATCGGACAACTACGGAAACAAACTATCCAACGGCGCCCGGCAGACTCTGCTCGATACACTGGCCAAAGCCGACATCGGCTCCATGTGCTACTACCCGGTCCCCATGCACATGCAAAAACCATTTGCCGGTGACTACAAATATGGTGACTTCCCCGAATCAGAAAAAGCAGCCGCCGAAGTACTTTCACTGCCTATGTATCCGGAATTGACCGACGAGCAGGTCGTAGCGGTGGCTGAAGCGGTAAACAAAGCCATGGCTGAAGCCAGCGCCGGTGTCACCATATCCACACCAGTCAGTACTCCTTTCCCGGCTGTCTGAAGCTGCCCATGACCACCAGCCTGAATACCATACATCCGACTGCTATCATCGACGACGGTGCAAGCCTGGGCAAGAACGTCCACATCGGCCCCTTTGTCACCGTCGCCGCCGGAGCAAAGCTAGGCGACAATGTGGTGGTCGAAAATGGTGCCATTATCTACGAGAACGTGGAACTGGGTGAGGGTTGCTATGTCGGCTCAGGGTGCATTCTCGGAGAGAAGAACAACAACCACATCAAAAACCCAGACTATGAAAATCCGGCGCTTATAATAGGAGCCAAATCCACCATTCGCTCCCATACCATTATCTATGCCGGTTGCCAGATAGGCGAAGGCTTCCAGACCGGTCACAAAGCGGTGATTCGCGAGGACAGCCGCTTCGGTAAGAATTGCAGTTTCGGAACCCTGTCCCAATCGGACGGTCAAATAAGAATAGGGAACAACTGCCGTTTCCACAACAATGTTTTCATAGCGACATTCACCACCTGCGAAGACAATGTCAATTTCTTTCCCCTGGCCACCACCGTGGACAGCCTCCATCCCCCTTGCGGAGAAGGAAGGAAGGGTCCTTACCTGGAGGAAGGCGTCACCGTCGGTGCCAAGGTGTTGCTTCTGCCCAGAATTCGCCTTGGCAAAGGTTGTGTGATCGCAGGAGCCTCAGTGGTCACCCACGATGTCGAACCTTATATGGTCGCTGTCGGCGTTCCGGCAAAAGTGCTTCGACGCCGGGACGAGATCCGATGCCATCTCGAAGACAGACCGGCTTATGAAGTCCCGGAAGAATTCAAAAACGAGAACTGACACGAAAGATTCAGATCATGTCCGGTCCCGGTCAAAATCAACACAACCCAAAATCAACAGCATCCTACTTAGCCCTGGCTGCGGTGGTGGCTGTGGTCGTCCTGGCATACCAACCGGTGCTCTTCGATTTTTTCGTCGGTGATGATTTCGTCCATCTGATCTGGCTCAAAAAGGCGATGGTTGCTCCGGAATTGATCTGGAGAAACTTCTATCACAACTGGCTGGACATAACCACCACCAGCTTCTATCGTCCATTGATCTCGGTCTTCATGGCCTCCGACTATTATTTCGGCGGTGCCAATGGGCTCGGATTTCACCTGACCAATCTGTTTTTTCACATGGTCGCAACCGTGACAATCTTCTTCATCGCCCGTGGTGTCTATGTAGATAGCGGCTGCAAATCAGATCAAGAAGCGTCTATCTACGGCATTCTCGCTGCCTCCATCTTCGGGTTGTATCCCCTGCATACAGAGGCTGTTTCGTGGATAACCGGAAGAGTCGATGCGGTGGTTACCGCATTCATCTGCCTGGCGCTCTGCTTCTATCGTTTATGGAGGAAGAAAAAAGACGTTGTCACCTTCATTCAAACCCTGCTTTTTGTAATCGCCGGACTTCTCTCAAAAGAGATGGCGATTACACTGCCTGCCATGTTCTTCGCCTACAGCTTCTTTCTCGAAAACAAAAACGAGCCCTTTAAAAACAGAACAATAAACTCTCTGAAAGCCACCATTCCATTCTTTATATTGCTTGCTCTCTACTTCGTCCTGCGCAAGTTTGCCCTGGGAACCTTTGTCGGCGGCTATGACAATTCGCTTTTACTGATGTCGGACCCAGGCCACTTCATGGCGACATGGCTTCATGGATTGCGTATGTTTTTGATTCCGCTAAACCGAGAAGTAATTCCCTCCAGCCATGCTCTGACCTATGCCTGGTATCTGATTCTGGCTTGCATAGCCTCTTTATTCTTGTTGAATCTCTTTCAGAAAAAAGAGCTCAGGCCTCTAGCTCTATTTAATCTAGCCATTCTGACCCTGGCTTTTCTTCCGGTATACAAACTCTTCGCAATAGGCAATGACCTCCAGGGAGCCCGCCTGGCCCAGGTGGCCACCGTTCCTCTGGCACTGTTATTGGCCAGCGCGTTCACCACATCGAAACCTAGACTGCTTCTTGCAGGAGCCTACTCTCTACTTCTCTTCTCCGGACTCTGGCTCAACAACCAGGTCTGGGCCGAAGCCGGGCATACGGTAAACGCAATCAGGCAGGCCCTTATAGCCCAATACAAAGAAATAAACGGTGATCCACCGGTGCTGCTCCTCGACCTTCCGGACAATATCAAAGGGGCTTACGCCATGCGCAACGCCCTCGATGGCCTGACCAAAACACCACAATTCCCAAGAGATCTTGAACATTGTCTTTCCGTCAGCGCCTTCGAACCCATCATTCCCATGGGTTATCTCAAAAAATCAATTTTTGATTCGGCAGACAAAATCACCGTCCTGCGCTGGTCTGATAGAGCACTTGAATTCAAGAAAGTACCGATCTCAAAAGAGATCGTTCCAAGAACCGAAACATTCAAGATGGCTTCTTCAGAAACCCTTGGTTCCGGCAAAGAATTCACCATCGACCTTGCAGCAAAAGGCTTACTATGTCCCGAAGCAGAGATCTTGAAGGTCTCTGGCCATGGCGATGCTGACTCTGCCGTAATTTATTATGCCAACGACATCGACCCGGAATTCTCCGGCGAAGGTTCTCTGGTGGCGCAAAGAAAGCAAAACGAAACATGTTTCTACTTTCCGCTCGGTGCAAGACCTGATTTTTTCCTGGGTTATAAAGGCGGCAAACTGAAACTGAAATTATTGAATCCAAAACAGACTTTCACCGTTGACGAAGTATCCATTATGCCGAAAGAATCTCTCATGCCCGAGATCAGCTTTGAGAACTCAGGCTATCTGGGCAGTAAAGGCTTTCTCCATCTGTCCGAATCCAAATCAAAAGAAGCAACCATCAAAGTTGACGGTAGTGCCGTCGAAGGTGCCAGAAAGTTAAGACTTTCGGTAACCAAACCGAATCTCTATTTCAAATCTCAAAATGCCACCATAGAAGAACCCGCGCTTCTGACCACAATCGAGATAGACTGCGCAGTGAAAGACAACGTCAAACTGGAACGCCATCTCTTTCCGTCCGACGGCATCTACGAAGTCAGACCCTGGGCCCTGGACAACCGGGGAGAGACCCTCGGTATCGCCGGAGATCACATCGTGATTTCAGTGGATGACTAAACTGATTTAAGAAGGTCCTTTGAGCAAGACTCGACCCGACGGCAGCCTTCGGGTCACCTTAGAATCGTCGAAGTGAGCGAGCAATGCCATGGCATACTTTCGAGAAGTACCTACCTCCTGGCGAAAATCACCGGGGCTTATGTTGCGCTTCTGATTCCAGATTTGAACAAGCACTTTATGAGCTTTGTCAATGGCGCCCTTTGAAGCGGCAAATTCATAATTGACCAAGAAAGCCTGACCAGCTTTTTCCAGGCTCTCCAGCACCTTTTTGAGCTCCTCTTCAGAAAGCGCGGCGCGGCTGGCAACCTCGCTAAGCTCCAACACGAACTCGCCTTCGAGCACATCCATCACCAGCTTTTGATTCTTGTTCAGTTCGGGAAAACTTTCCTTATTCTTCTGATTGCCAGGAAGCGAAAGCCTGTCTTCAACCTTAATAACCAATCCTGATTCAACCTGATGATTGACAAGATGTTGAAAGACCACCCGCTCCATCAGCGGTGCCAATTCCACACGCAGAGTTTCGTAAGGAACAGGTTCCTCAGACGCTTCCAAAAATTCTCTGACTTTCAAAGAGAGATGATCCAGACTCTCCCCGGCTATCAGAAGATTGTTCAAAAGAACCGCCTGCTTGCCTTCAATAACTTCGGCCAGCTTTTCTTCTATCTCTTTCATACCGACAAGAGTGCCGAGTTCTCGACGGGAGAGAGCAAGACCAGGTTTCTGCCTTGCATAATCTAAGATGGCGGTTTGATATTCTCTATTTAACAGAGACTTTCCGATAGAGAGCAGGCCTTCGCGACTGAGCCAGCGCGGACGGGCTGTCAACAGTACTACACCGCCTGCAATACCATAATCCCCATAGCGCAGCACATAATTCTGTCCAGGATAAGCCAGCACCGGCTCTTTCAAATAGATCTGCCCTATATAGGTAGCCGAGCCATCGGCGAGTTCGACTTCTGTAAGCCAGCGCAAACTGCCGGATCGCTCTGCTGTGCCATGGTAAAAGCGAATCGGCTGGGGCTTGAGCTTGCGATACTTGCGATCTTTGTTAGTTTCTATTTTAGTTTCGATGCCGCCAAGGTCGTCTATTTGCACCACCATGGTTCTCACTTTGACCGGGTCTTTACCGCTCTCGGTGCCGACAACACAGTGTCCTCTCTCGAGGACTTTCGACTCTTTCGAGACTTTGGTGGCGATATTTACCGCCAACCTCTGACCGGGATAAGCTTTTTCTATCTTATGATTGAAAGTCTCGAGACCCCGCACCCTGCCATCGAGCCCATCGGGAGCGATCTTGATATTGTCCCCGACATTGATTTCACCGGATATCAAAGTGCCGGTCACCACCACCCCGTAGCCCGGCTTGCTGAAAACCCTGTCCACAGGCAAGAAGCAGGGCATCGGCTTGCCGGTGGTATCGAAGCGATTATCGGAGAAAGAGGTGGAGAGAACCTTTTCGATAATCGTATCTTTGAGCGCCTCCATTCCTTCTCGGGTGATATTAGAAACATTGCAGGCTGCCACCGGCTCAATTTTGTATTGAAGGAGCAACTCTCTTGCTTCAGAAGAGGCAATCTCCTTCTCACTATCGTCAGCCAGATCGCTTTTTGTGAAAACAAGAATACAGGAGCGTACTCCAAGCAGAGAGAGAATCTTTACATGCTGTACGGTCTGGGGCATGACCCCTTCATCCAGGGCGATCACAAGCAAAGCCATATCGATACCGCCCACACCGGCGAGCATGTTCTTCAAAAACTTTCCGTGGCCGGGTACATCTACGAATCCGATCACAAGCTCGCTATCTGCACCAATCTGATTGGCTGGGCTGTTTTCATCATGGCGAACTCGGTCGCCTGCCAGAAACTTTCTATATAAATCTACAAATTTATCCGAACGCTCTTCCAACTGCCCCAGAGACAATCTCAAATGGGCAAACCCTATATCAGTGGTCATTTCCCGCTCTTTTTCTTCTTTGAGCCGATCCGGATCTATGCCGGTAAGGGCTCGAAGAAGGCTGGTCTTGCCATGATCCACATGACCGGCTGTGGCGAGAGTGAAATGTAAAACGGCACTGGTGCGGGGATTAGTCATTCATTCCTCTATCTCAGGGTCACAGGCTTCCGAGTAAGACCGCTTAACATCTAAGAGAATCCTAAAGAGAGAGCGGTCTTCTGGGTTGTAGAATCGCTATGGTCTGATACGACCGATCAATTATATGAGGTTTGTGCCGTGCTCCACCAAATTATAGACCCGATTCTAGAATGGATTGCCCAGGGGGTGGAGTCCTGGGGTTATCTCGGCATTATCGTGATGATGGCTATAGAATCGGCGAACATCCCCCTGCCTTCCGAGGCGATTATGCCCACCGCAGGAATTCTTGTGCAGCAGGGCAAAATGGACTTTCACCTGGCATCCCTGGCCGGTGCCATCGGTTGTGTGGTCGGCTCTATCCCGTCCTATTTCCTCGGTCTCTGGGGCGGACGGCCATTTCTGGCTAAATATGGACGCTGGTTCCTGCTCAAAACCAAAGACCTTGAACGCGCCGACCGCTGGGTCGACAAATATGGTGATATGACCTTTTTTGTCTGTAGAATGCTGCCGGTGGTAAGGACTTTCATCTCTTTTCCGGCTGGCGTTTTAAAAGCCCACTTTTTGATGTTTATCATCTTCACCTTCGTAGGCTCCCTGGCCTGGTGCTATTTCCTCACCTGGGTAGGAATTAAATTCGGCGAGAACATGGAAGTGTTCAAGCATTACTGGCACACCTTCGACATCGCTATCGTGGCAGTCTGTGTAGCCGGATTCGGATTCTATCTCTATCACCATCTCAAGCCCGAAGCTGAAGAGAGCAAGTCAGAAGCCGAAGCCGAAAAAAAAACTGAGATTCAGGCTTAGTCGCGTTTTTTGCGATACTGCCGTTTACGGGTGTTCTCGCGAATATCAAGAAGTTCTTGCAAAAGCTTCTCTTGCTCCGGTCCGTCCCAGCGCTTCAACCAGGCGCTTATAGCTGCTTCGATCATGCCGCTCTTATCAGGCGAATGAGAACCATAAAGCTTCTTGAGCTCCAGCCAGATAGACTGCAGGGCAGAGAGCTGATGGGCTGGAAGCTTCACTGTATAAGCAACATACTTGGTGGGCATTTCAGACGAAGCGGTGGAGACTGACTCTTCGAGATCGCTTTCCTCTTCTGAATGCGTTGTCTTTTCTAGATCGCTCAAAGCTTTAACTCTCACCTTTTCTACAGTGACCGTTCAAGGTCCGGACTGCCAGCTTTCAACATTGTACAGGCTTTTATTAAATTCTTCGGACTTAAATCCGCTTTGCAACCAGTGTTTCTGAACACTGACCCTGATAACAGAAAATCACACACCACATGTGACACCACTTGCTCCTTTTAACTCCTGAAAATGGGAATATTCCCATTTTCAGGTTGCCGAATTGCCTCTAAACTATATATAAAGAACAGGCTTAGCGGCAGACGACCATGATCAGTGACATTGTAAGAGCAATAATTCAAAGGATATTCAGGGACAAAATCCTTATGGGACTTGTTATTATCGGCTTTTTAGCGATATTCATGACAGGAACCCAGTCGAGCAAAGAGCCGCCGATATCCGGAAACGGTCGCAACAAAGAAGCAGATAAACAGGTCCAGGGCCAGGCCCAGGGACAATTTGCCCTGGAGGGCATTAAAGGCCAGGAGAAAAAAGGTCAGACTGCTTCAAAAGCCAAACAAAATCTTGACCGCGCCGCGATACCTGGCGGACTCAAGCCCGGCGATGCGGAAGAATTCGTCAAATGGTGGATAGGTGGGGCGATGGACTTCCAGATCCAGACAGCCGAAGGAAACCGCCAGAAAGCCATGATCTGGATGACACCGGAAGCGGCTGAGATCTTCAAGAACTCCTTCTGGAACAGCGATATCAAGAACGGAATCACAAGCGGCAGCATTGTCGCCGCCTTTCACCCGGTCTCGGTCAGCGCCACGGCGCTCAATCCTGACGGCTCTGTGGTCGTTCATGTCAAAGGCTCTCTGGTAATGCAAAGGGCAGGAGAAGCTTATCCGAACACCGAACATCTGCTCACCGATTATCTGGTGGTGAAAGAATCGGAAGGTTTCAGAATCGCCGGTGTACACAGTAAAACTTACGAACAAGCCGCTGCACCGAGCAGCTATTATTGAGCCCCGACAAGAAGTTACAGTGGATAAAGAATAGGCTCTCAAGGAGAGGTCTTTCCCAATCTCTTTATGGTATATTGATTTGCCGTTGACTTTTAAAGTATTAGTCAGACGTTGAATTTTTAGTATAAAGTTTCAACGCGATAGACTTGCCGAGATAGCTCAGTTGGTAGAGCAGAGGACTGAAAATCCTCGTGTCGCCAGTTCGATTCTGGCTCTCGGCAATTCTTCTTTTTATTATCCAATGTCAAGATTCTGCATCTGCGCCTTAGCAGCAGTCCTAATCGCATTAGCTCCGGCTCTCTCTCTAGAAGCCCAGACTAAGACCAGCCTTTTTCTGGTCAAGCCCTATGTGCAGCTCGGCAACAATCCGGCCCATTCGAATAAGCTGGAAATTCTCTGGTTCAGCCAGAAGAAGAGCGGTTTCAAGCTCTATTTCAGACAGGCAAATTCTGATGAGGACAGCAAATGGCGGCAGTCGGAAAGCATCAAAATAACCCTGCAGCCCACCTCCCAGATGAAGCCCTACTACCGCTACGCCGGTTCGATAGAGAGCACCGGTCCCGGACAACCGATAGAATACAGGGTGGATTTTGCCAACAAGACTCTCTTCAAGAAAGTCGTCACCTCTAGAAAGTCGAAAGAACAGAGCTATACTTTCGCACTGGCCGGAGACGTCGGTGCAGGCTCTTTCGGTCAAAAAGGCAATACTTTCCAGATCCACAAACTGAAGCCGAATCTCTATCTCATACCCGGAGACATCTCCTATAACCGGGGCAAAGTAGAAGACTATCTGCTCCGTTTCTTTCCCTTCTTAAATGCTGAGAATGCGGCAGCCAACCGTGGTGCACCGCTTCTAGCCGAGACAATAACCGCCACCGCAATAGGCAATCACGACATCGCCCTAACCAATCAATGGACCGGTGTCGACTTCACCAGTTACCCTGATGCGCTTGGCTATTATCGCTTCTGGTCTCAACCTTTGAATGGACCGAAACGTCGGGTGAATGAAAGAAACACCACGATCATCCGGGGCAACGCCAGAGCTCAGCTCAATTTCGTCAAAGCGGCAGGTGAACGTTTTCCTCGAATGGCGAATTATTCTTTCGACTTTGGAAACTCTCACTGGCTGGTTATAGACGCCAATCCTTATATGAACTGGGCCGACCCGAAGATGCGTGACTGGGTCGAAAAGGATCTACGTTCTACAAAAGCCGCCTGGAAATTCGTTCTCTGTCATCAGCCCGGTTTCAGCATCGACAATAACCACTGGGTCGAGCAGCGTATGAGACTGCTCTCGCAAATCTTCGAACAATGCGGTGTGGACATAGTCTTCTCCGGTCACGCCCATACTTATCAGAGAAGCTATCCACTGAAGTTCACTCCAAAAGAGATTGAAAACGCGAACGCCAATGGCACCGTATCCGGTGACTTCATTCTAGATAAAGCTTTCGACGGCGACAAGGTCACCAGACCGCAAGGCGTCCTCTATATAGTATCCGGCGCAGGCGGTGCATCCCTTTACAGAAAAGGGCTCCTACCGGCTTCAGAGACTCTTTTCAATTTCAAATTTTTGAACCAGAAACACTCTTTCACCTTTTGCAAGGTGGAGGATGATAACATCGAACTCCGCCAGATTGCCTGCGACGGAGAAGAGATAGACAGAATCAGAATCACTAAATAAAGAGAAGGCGAATCGATGAACGAAATCCTCAGCAATATCGTCCCGATAACAAGGTACATCATACTGGCCACGGCAGTACTGGTAGCCATTGGCGGAGTCATAGGCTTTTTGAAAGCCCAGAGCATGCCTTCTCTTATCGCCGGCGTAGCCAGCGGAGTACTTACCGCCTGCGCCTTCGGTCTCACCTTTATCGACATGAAACTAGGAATGGGAGCCGCTTTTGTACTGATGGTGATTTTAGAATCACTCTTTGCAGTACGCCTGGCAAAATCCAAGAAGTTCATGCCTGCCGGATTGATGCTGCTGATCACATCGACCACCGGTGTTCTTGTGCTGCTCTCGCTACTCTCTCTATTCGAGCTGGTTTAGTTTTTAACCAAATCTAGACCTTGAAGTCGGCTTTCAGCAGTCTCTCCCTGGCAGCAGCCAGGGTTTCATCTCTGCGGCTGTAACAGAAGCGGATATACTTTCTGCCTTCTTGTCGGTCAGCGAAGAAACTGGAGCCGGGCACCACCGCCACTCCCACTTCCTTTACCAGATGCCGGGTCATGGCCAGGTCATCTTCAAAACCGAATTTGCTTATATCAGAGAATACATAATAAGCCCCATCCGGTTTGAAATAGTCGAAACCGGTCTCCTCCAGCATAGCGAGCATGATCTTCCTTCTATGCTTGTATTCGGCCGCCAGCTCTTCATAGAACACTTCAGGAAGATTTACCGCATGGGCACCGGCTCTCTGCAGGGGCGCCGGCGCTCCCACGGTAAGAAAGTCATGCACTTTGCGAATCGGCAGGGTCAGCTCCGGACAGGCTATCGCCCAGCCCACACGCCATCCGGTGACGCTATAGGTTTTAGAAAGGCTATTGATGGTAACGGTAAGATCCTGCATACCGTCAATGGAAGCTAGCGCCACATGAGAGGCGCCGTCATAGAGAATATGCTCGTAGATTTCATCGGTTATCGCCACCACGCCCCATTTCTTGCAGAGATTGGCAATAGCGGTCAACTCCTCTTTCGAAAATACTTTGCCAGTCGGGTTATGGGGTGTATTGACTATAATCGCCCGGGTCTTATCGGAGAAAGCAGCAGCAAGCTCAGCTTCATCAAAGCTCCAGTCAGGTGCTCTCAATTTGACATAGCGAGGAGATGCACCGGAGAGAATGGCGTCAGGACCATAGTTTTCATAGAATGGTTCGAAAACAATCACCTCTTCGCCCGGATCTACTAAGGCGAGCATCACGGCAATCATCGCTTCGGTGGCACCACAGGTGACCGTGATCTCCTTTTCGCTGTCTACGTCTATACCGAGATAAGATTTCGACTTAGCCGAAATAGCCTCCCGCAGAGCCTTGTCACCCCAGGTTATGGCATATTGATTGATATCGTCATTGAGAGCGTCTATGGCAGCCGTTTTCAATTGGTCCGGACAGGGAAAGTCCGGCAGACCCTGAGCCAGATTGACTGCTTTATGTTCGGCGGCAAGACGCGACATCTCACGAATAACCGACTCTTTAAACTGTTTTGCTTTTTCCGAGGCTGTTTTGACTAATTCTGGCTGCATTCTCTGGCATCTCTCGAACGGGAAAGATGTCGATCATACACTCCTTACAACAGAATTTCAGACCAGGAATTTGAGCCTGCGCATCATATAGCCTTCATCGAAAAACCGCGATTGCCCGATTACTGTGACATAACAACCATCTCGGGAGAAAGCTTGACTGACCCTCATTTTGAGACCGACACGCTCCAGTTCGAGATTGAGACTTTGCACCAGGTCGTCCACGCCCGATGCCACGGCGGCGCGCTTGAACTCTGCTTCGAATTCATCTACCAAACCGACTTTCAGAAGATTGACTAATGGCATTTATCCGGTCCCAGGTATCGGTAACACGGCAATACTACCAGCGAGAAGCGGGCACCACCATGGGGGAAACACCACGAAATACCATATTAAAGGCGGGCCATCATCGCCACAGTCTGACGAAGGACCGATATCTCTTCCCAACCCGGATCAAGACGAGTGGCTCTATCCAGAGCGGTCTGGCTCTCAAAGACCTCTCCTTTTATGGCATGGGCCCGAGCTTTGTGCAGATAGGCCGAAACATAGCCCTCATTGCTGGCAAGAATTCTATCGAGCAAATCGAGCGCCTCTTCAACTTCTCCATCCTGAATCCGTTGAATTGCATACTGTTCGAGGGCCCATTCGAACTCGGGATAATCCTCGACCAGAAGACGGTAAGCCTCCCGGGCTTCTCGACCTCGACCCAGACTGGCAAGACGCCGGGCATTTATAAATCGTTTAACAGCCAGATACGGCACAGGATGCAAAGGGACTTTAGTGAGTAAAAGTTTTTCTGCCTGTTCCCGTTCTGGACCGCTGGGAACCAGCTCCAGCACATGCTCCAGAGCATCCCTTGCCTGCTCCGGCCAGAAAAGGGCAAGATAGCGCTTACCGAGCACCAGATAGTCTCCGGCTTTCAAGCCGGAAGGCACATCTCTTGAGGGATGAGTGGCCACAATCACTGAGTGAACCAGGGTAGAGAAGGTGGCACCGGCTTTCTCGCCCAGCAACCTTGCCGACTCTTCCACGCCGAATTTCAAAATGCGGAAGAATTGATGCGGCGCCAACCACTGATCGGCTCTTTCATTGGTCTCTTGAATTCGAAAGCCCAGATCAAGAAGAATTCGCCGGGCACCGCCCATGAAATCTGCCGAAAACGAGACCCCTTCGTCGAGGTTATCGAGAATTTTGCGCAACAAGCTTAGATCCGATTCGCTGATGTTTTCGAGGGGAGTGCCGTCGAAATCCTCTTTGTCGCCGGCCAGGGCAAGCCTGCCTGCCTTTATGCTCTGGCGGACATTGCCCATGAGATGGTATTGAAGAGCCAACTTACAATAGGACCTGGGGCTCAATCCGGCTGGCGGCGATTCGGGTAGGACCATGAGTACTCACTTTATCTTTGAACCGGGGAAATAATATTCTAATATCTCCTTATAGTTTTTTCCAAGCCCGGCCATTCCATTTGCCCCCCATTGACAGAGACCGACGCCGTGGCCGGCACCGGATGAGACAAGTTCTATCCGGTCTTTTTTAGAATTGATGGCAAAACGAGTGCCCGGCACACGGCTCCAGCCAAGACCTCGTCCCAGTTTCAACCAGGTTTGATAACAGGACAGAGCCCCTGAACCCACCAGAATAGTTTTCGGACGACCAGCGCTATCCTTTGCCTGCACTACCGGCAGTGCACCGCCGAAAAGCGCTGTCACTTTCTTCTTATCGACCATACTGACTTTATCCCGATAGAAGGGAGAGCCGCTACAGTACTTGCACTCGACTGATTTCAAATAAGAAAGGTCGTCTCCGTCAGGCAAAAACAGGTCATCTCCCGATGAAGTATAACCAGCGCAAGTCGAGTGATAATAAGGAAGAACCAGGCGATTTTTATAGTAGAGCCTTTCTTTAAATACGCTATCAACCAGAACACGATCACTCTCGGCGACCCTGCCGCATCCTGTATATAATTCCGACTTGGTCGAATCACCAATCGCTCTTTGATCCGGCAAAAACTCGAGCCTGGTCAAAGTAAGCACAGCCAGCGCCTTTTTGGCCTCCACCGCAAAATCCCCGGGCAATTCACTGGCGACGATACCATAGACAAACTCTCGGACAGGAACCTCATTCAAGACATCGAGACTGGGACGACCACCCGCTGTTGCCGAGCGCACCACGACGATACCGCGATAATTGCAGGCGGTCCGCCCCGGAAAGACTATGCGCATCCCCCGGGAGCTCGACTCTTCCATTACCAACCGAGAACCGCGCAGTATAAGAGTCTTAGTCTTCTTTCCTTTTGGCACCGCATACAGCGCCACTCGTCCACCTTCGGCCTCGACTGTGTAATCGGCTCCGGCAAAACCTATATCCCGGCTGACCGGCTCGATTATCTTGATTCCACCGGCCAGACGCAGTTTCGGCACTCCGGCCCTGGCTTCGAAGAGCCTGACCTTGACATACCGGGGAATAGAACAAGCCGGCTCTGCCCATATAAAAATCAAAAGGCAAACCCAGGCAAATGAGCGAATTAAGGCCATTGAACTGCCAGAAGCCTCTTGCCGGCAAGCGGCACGGCGCTATCGTGGCTGGTGCCGACCGGGGCGAATAGCGAAAAGGCGTGGCGCGGTTTTTCGTAGGGAAAGAAGCCGATTATCCAGGACTGGAATTTGTTTCCATGGCCTACGGTGCCGGTTTTGACCGCGAGCTGGAGCTTGTTGGCAGGATCGATCGCTTCTGCCGTGCCGCCTTTGGATGCGGCAAGCCTCATGCCCTGCTTCAGTCGCCTGAAAGTCTCAGGCGATAAATCCAACTTGATCGCCTCTCCCTTCATGTCGGCCATTTCAGCCGAGCGCAAATGAGGAATATCTCCATCCCGGGCGATCAGCGCTGAAAGACGCAGCAGTTGCAAAGCCGAAGGACGAAGATGTTTATCCAGACCAAGGGCATAGTCGGCAACACTATCGGAGATTTTATCCGGATCCGGAAATTCGCCGGGAGGCTGACCGGATACAGGCTTGTCGAGCCGAAACTTTTCGGCGTAGCCAAGCAGGGTAGCCGAGCCGACTCGAGATGAGACTTTGGCAAAATAGACATTACAGGAGAGCGCCAGGGCTTCCTCCACCGAAAGCAAACCGTGGGCTTTCGGACACTTATATTTTTGCCAACCGAACTGAGCCAGCCCGGTACATTCGATTTTTTCGTTTGGATTAAGTGCGCCTTCCTCGAGCACACAGGCGGCGGTTACCAGCTTCATCACCGAGCCCGGTCTCTGGACCGGAATATCGAGCCCGGTCGGAAAACCAATATTGCCGTTATCTAAATCAGCCCAGAAAAACTTCTCGTCCTGTTTAATAGGCGCTTTTGCCTGGGCGCCGGTCTCCAGCATCGAGCCCGAGCCGAAGCCGAACATGGACTTAATGAATCGTCTCCGGTTCAAATCCTTAGGTTTACTTTTTTCATTCGGACTGGAATCTACCATTTTTTTAACCACCTTTTATCCGGCGGTCAACTTCCTGTTCGCACTAGCTTATCTCGACCCATTCATAATAGACTGAAAGGCGCAAATTTTTCTTGAGAGCATATGCATACTCTTTTAATCGTCCTCATACTATCTGCATGCATTCTCCTGGCCGCCAGCCATGACGGCGGTTCTGAAAAAGGTCGCCCCGGGGTAAACTCTTCTGTAATATCCTCCGAGCAAAACCCTCAGAAAAATCAGAAAGACCCAAAAGACTTCTCAATAACCGAAAAAGAACAGGCAGGCCTGACCCGAATAGCCATGGCGGTGCTCGACAATCACTTCGCCCCGGACGGCGATAAAGTCTCCCTGGCTGATTTGACGGACTCTTTCGAAGTTCCGAACAATTACAATATTCCTGCCGGTCTATTCGTCACCTTTTACAAAGACGGCAAGACCAGAGCCTGCTGGGGCTCGGTCCAACCGATTCATCCCGACCTTGTCAAGGCGACGGTCTACACAGCCGAAGACGCGCTCAACAAAGAATACCGACACCGCCCGATAACCAGGGCAGAGTTAAAAGATATCAAGGTACAGGTAACAGTGGTAAAACAGTCGGTGCCGATTGGCTCACACCATGAGCTCAATCCGCTACACGACGGCTTATTACTGAAAGCAAGAGGAAAAGGAGCGGTTATCCTGCCGGGTGAAGCTTCGGATCCTCATCATCAAATTGTCATGGCCAGACTAAAAGCTGGGATCAGGCCCGTAGAGAGTTGTGAACTATATAGGTTGAAGACGGATGTCTACAAATAAAGAAAGTACCGGAAAAAGACGTTTCCTCTCCTTCGAGATGGCCATTCTCATAGTGGCGCTCTTCGGGATGGTGGCGATCTTTCTGGAGAAGCCGGTCGGTTCTATCAAGGGTCAAATCGCCCTGGCGGAAGAGAACTTCGGTCTCTATTCTTACAATATTCGACAGAACAAAGTCTTCGCCGTCGCCACCGGTCCTCGCTTCGGTCAGAGCATCGCCCGGGGCGTCTGGGTATCCGGGGATGGAACTTTCGAAATCAGCCAGCTTCCGGTGGGAGAATACTCCCTCAGGGTTCAAGCTCCGGGATTCCAGAGCCATTACGAAAACAGCATCATTGTCGAAGAAGGCAAAGTGGCCGATTTTGGCAAACCGATCAAGATGGCGGTGCTCGAACCTTATATATCCATAGGTAGCAATACCAGAGTATTCACCACCGGCGAAGCGCCCCATTTCTGGGTGAACGCCACCGGTGCCGTCGAAACCACCGTGAAGATCTATAAGAAAGACATCCTGGCCGAGATGAGCTCGCCCCAGTTCCTGCAAGCCGGAGTCGACGTGAGCTCGGACCTTTCTCTGTATACGACTTACGGCAGCAAATTCCACAATCCCTACGCTGACGAGAAACCCAGCCGGCAATTAAAGCGCGAACTCCACTCCAGCTATTCTGATTCGGCCAGAGCCAGCTTCAAACTGGAGCAGGGGATGGAACAAGGGGACTATGTAGTGGTCGCCGAAGCAACAGATGTCACCGGCAAAAAGCGCGTCTCCGCAGTCTCCTGGTTCTCTGTCTCTGACATCGGCCTGGTCGTCAAACATTCTCCGGACCAGACCATGGTCAGGGCGATAAACCTGAAAACCTTGAAACCTATAGAAGGCGCAGAGATAGAGCTGGATAACAGAAGCGGCAAAACAGAGAACTACAAGCTCCAGCAGGTTGCAAAAGCGAGCACCGATAAAAACGGGATCGCCATGATCTCTGTCAATGCAGAAGGCGCACAAATCAAACGCAACGAAAGCAACATCGTTATAGGAAAATTCGCCGGCGGCACTGCCTATGGTGGCGTTTCCTATTGGCACGGCAGTGAGACCGATTACAAGACTTATTTCTACACGGACAGACCGGTCTATCGTCTTGGTCAGACAGTCTCTTATAAACTAATCACCCGGGAGTTGACGACAAAAGGCATAACCAATCCGGGCGCCAACCTGCCCATCAATGTAGTGGTGGAAGATCCGACCAATACAAAAATGGCCGAATCTAATATCAACACCACCGCCCATGGCACCGCCAGCGGCAGCTTTAATATCCCCGAGGACGGCAAAACCGGTGGCTATCAAATTCGCTTCACCTATCCGAGCGGCTCTACCAGCTATCAGTCTTTCGAAGTGGAGCAGTATCGAAAACCGGAATACAAAGTCGAGATCATTCCAAACTCCAAGCGTTATGTAGCCGGCGGCAAAGTCCAGGCTCGGGTGAAAGCGACCTATTTCTTCGGCGGTCCTGTGGCCAATGCCCGGGTAAAATACTCGGTCTATGAATCGGCAGACAGCTGGACCCGGTACAAACTCGAACCGAGACCGGACTATTACGAATTTTTCGACGACTGGTACGAAGAGACTTATTACGACCAGGGGTCTTATGATGGCGATGGTGAAGGCGGCGCCATGGTATCGGAAGGCTCTTCAACCACCGACGAAAACGGAGAAGCCTTAATAGAATTCACCGCTCGACCGGTGAAAGCTGAGCGTAACCGACCCTATTTCTATTATGAATACGGCGACAAAAACTATAAGATAGAAGCGGATAT
This sequence comes from Candidatus Obscuribacterales bacterium, assembly GCA_020634035.1. Classification (GTDB taxonomy): domain Bacteria; phylum Cyanobacteriota; class Vampirovibrionia; order Obscuribacterales; family Obscuribacteraceae; genus RI-106. The sequence goes on from JACKCM010000003.1 coordinate 212,440, forward strand.
CACAGACATCAGCCGTCTGACCGTCACCTCCAGCGCCAGCACCCTGGTCACCGCCGGTGATTTTGCTCTCTTCGTCGAACCCGAATCCTATGTAGTTTCGGCCGGTCAACCCATGGGTGCCGTGGTGAGAGCCCTCGATTATGACGGCAAAGCCGTCAGCGGTCAGAACATCAAAGTGAAGTTATCTCGCTGGCCCTGGAATTCGAAAGATTCTACTTATGGCCAGGAGAAAACCCTGGGTGAAATCACCGCGGTAACAGGTCAGAACGGTGAAGCCAAGATCTCTTTCAATGTGGCCGATACCTTCCCGACAGATACTTTTTATGTCACCGCCGAAGCCACTGACAAAAGTGGTCATCAAATCTGTTACGGCGACAGCATCTGGGTAGCGAGCAGTAAAGTACCCTATGTTCTAAGTGAAGGCAGCGCCGAAAAAGAAGCCTTCAAAATCACTCTGGATAAAAAGGTCTATGAACCGGGCGAGAAAGCGAAGCTGATGATCTCCGGTCCTTTCCAGGGCAACGAAGGTCTGGACGCGCTTATCACTGTAGAAGGCGTCAAAATCCATCAATATCTGGTCAAGCCTCTGACCGCGAGCGCCAATCTGGTAGAGCTCGATATAAAGGACGCCTATAGCCCGAACGTCTATGTCTCGGTGGTGGCGATAGGCAAGAATCGACAGTTCTTTAATCAGACAAAAGCCGTACAAGTATCACCGGACAATCACTTCATCGATATCAAGGTAGAGACTAACAAAGAGAAATACAAACCTGGAGAGACAGCCAGTTACAGGATAACAGCGAATTATCAAAAAACAGGCAAGCCCGCTCCTGGCTGTGAACTCTCGCTGGGTGTGGTGGACGAAAGCATCTATTCAATAAGATCAGACTCCACCGCCGATATCAGAAAGTTCTTCTACCAGAAGCAATACAACTGGGTCCAGACCCTCAATTCCTTCCCCGAGCAATACTCCGGAGGACCCGATAAGGCCACCCCTCAGATTCGCAAGAATTTCAAAGACACAGCCGCCTGGTTCCCTAATTTAATTACCGACAAGAATGGAGAAGTCGTAGCTCAGGTAGCGCTCCCCGACAACTTAACCACCTGGCGTGCCACTGTCCGTGGTGTAAGTACCGGATGCGATATCGGCTCTGCGGTGCAAAAGATTCTGGTGACCAAAGACATCATCGCCAGGCTGGCTTTGCCTCGTTTCTTCACCCGAGGAGATCACGGAGAGATCTCGGCCATCGTCCACAACTATTCGGATCGAGATCAAAATATCGAACTGAAACTGGAGACCGGTCCTCATTTCAAAACCACCCTGCCTCTAGCCAAGACTCTCAGTGTCGGCAAAGACAAAGCGGCTCGCTTTATCTGGCCGGTAACCGTAGATAAGACCGGCACCGGCAAGATCACCTTGATTGCCCGGGGTGAGACCGGCTCGGATGCATTACAGAAAGAGATCAAAATCAATCCCTTCGGACTTTCTATGGCCCTGGTAAAAGCCGGAGTGCTGACCGCAGCCAATAACAAAGTGGCGCTCAATTTTGATCTACCGCCTTCTATCTCCGAATTAAAAACCACCTTACGACTGGCCGGTTCCACCATGGCTCAGCTCAAGGGAAGCTATGCCGGATTGATAGATTATCCCTACGGCTGTACCGAACAGACCATGAGCAGACTGGTGCCCTCGATAGTGGCATTTAAACTGCATCAAAAATTCAAATTCAACCTGGCTCCGGATAATCTGACCAAGTTCGAAGAGGTAAAAGAGAAAGCTCTGAAAAAACTGAAAGAGCACCAGCACTATGACGGAGGCTGGGGATGGTGGGCCGATGATGCCAGCGATCCTTACTTAACCGCCCATGTGCTGGAAGGCTTCAAACTCTTGAGCGAATCCGGAGTTCAGATAGAGCCCTCAATGATCGAGAACGGACTGAAATGGCTTTCGACCGCCACAGTCAATCTGCACAAGGCTCTGACAGATCCCAAGCTTGTCGAGGGTTATACCGCTCGTGAAAGACGCTGTGACCTTGCCCGCATGGTCTATACCCAGACTCTATACGGCGTGAAACCCGATGCAAAAGTGATGAAGTGGCTGGACGGCCGGGTCGAAAAACTGACCCCCGAGCCCCTCAGCTATCTGACCATGGCCAATGCCCGGCTGGGCAACAAAGGCTATGCAGACCACGCTTACAAACGTCTGATCGAACTGGCCACTGTAGGCGAGCAATTCATCGACTGGGATCACAGCCAGGCAATGCGTAAACGCCTCAAGCTCCTGGATGTCCATGACTATACCTATCGCTACACCGGAGCCGAAACCACGGCGCTGGCCCTCAAAGCAATGGTAGAGATGGAGCCCCAGAATCTCGACAGGATAGAAAAAGTGAAAGCCTGGATTATGCTTCAACGCTCCGAAGACGGTTGGTCCAATACCAAGACCACCGCCCAGGTACTTCTCTCGTTGATGGACGAAGCGATCAAAACAGGCAACACCGAGACATCGGATGTGGTGGCAAAGATACTTAAGGAAGATTCTCTGATAAACAGCCTGGCTTTTGCAGGGGCCAGCATATACCGTCAGGAAGAGACCTTGAATATGACAGGCAACAAGAATCTCTCCCTGGCCATGGACGGAAACGGCAGACTCTACTATCAGTCTATAAACCGTTTCTATAAATCCCTCAAACCCGGAGAGAAACTCAATGTAGAGAACTCGCCCTCCGGACTGCAAGTCAGAAGAGAATTCTTCAGACTGAAAACCAGCGCTACCAAATCGGATGGCATTCTCAAGCTCACCACACTCCCCTTGAACGGCGATTCTATTAAAGCCGGAGAGATACTTCTGATGAAGGTCTATGTCGATAGCCCGGTGACTCTGCCCTATGTCATCGTAGAATGCCCGCTGCCCAGCGGTGCTGAAGTGGTGAAGGATTCGGCCCGGGACGAAAACGTGGGCGATTCAGAAAACGACTCGGGATCCGGCATCGAAGGAGATTGGGGCAGCCCCTGGTGGTCCCATCAGGATATCCTCGATGACAAAATGGTCTTCTTCGGTACCCAGATAAATCAGGGCAAATCAGAGTTCCATACACTTCTTAGAATGGAGCTGCCGGGCGATGTGCAACTGAATCCGGTGACCCTCGATGGCATGTATTCGAACATGATCCATGGTTATTCTCAGCCCCGGGAACTCAACATCAAATGAAGCAGCTGAATAAGTCCAGCCTTATTTACATGCTTCCGTTGGCAGCCCTGGCGGTGGCCTGGTTAACGAGACCGTTTCCGGATCTACTTGCCGATGCTGCGGTGAAAACCTCCCATCTCAGCGGTGCCCAGAAAACCAATATCAGCCTGGCTCTCTCCAAGCTCAATCAAAAAACAATCAAACCCGGAGAGAGCTTCTCTTTCAATCATTGTGTCGGTCCAAGATCTGTCGAGCGCGGCTATATGGAAGCGCCGACTTATTTGAACGGCGGCACCGCCGGCACCGAGGGCGGCGGCATCTGCCTGGTCTCTTCCCTGCTTTATAAATCAGCACTGGAAGCAGGACTGACCATAAAAGAAAGACGAGCCCATTCCAGGCCGGTTCGGTCTATAAAGCCAGGACTGGATGCCACAGTAGATTACGGCAGATACGATCTCAAATTTGAAAACAGACTGGCAAATCCGATTCTTATTCAGACCTCTTGCAAAGATCAGATCGCCCGGGTCGAAATCCGGGGTGTAAACAACGACAAAACCTGCACCCTTGTAACCAGCCCGATTGCCCGCACAGGAAATACGCTCACCATCGCCGTGTATAAAAAGCTGGATGGGCAGCTTCTTCCTGTTTCAAGAGACAGCTATCGCAGATAAATACTTATCCGGCGCTGGCGCTGCTTTCTTCTTTGGGCATGAATCTAAAAGCGATCCAGAGAATTGCCGACGAAAGCACCGACACCGCTACCAGAACAATCACTCTCTCTTTGAGATCAGCGGTATTGCCCCTTGAGATCAGCTCATTGACCAGGATACCAAAAGCAAGTAATTGAGGCGGTATCAACATGAGCGCTCCCTGGGAAGCAGCCGCTTCGGTCTCTCCATAAATAGACGGTGCCACCACAGCTAGAAGGCTGGCTGCCACCAGAGCCGCATAGAAAAGCGAGGCTGCCGGCTCGGCATGGAGAAAGTAGACGGTAGTTACAGGAGCGATAACCGTCGCGGCAGTGAATAAGATGCCGGTGGCAAGACGACTCTTTGATCTGGCAATTAAAAGACTGAGCGCAACCACCAGGAAGAATCCGCCGTAGAGAGCCGCTCCGGCATAGGTATGCATGATGTTGATGCCGGTCATGTTACTGTTGAAATCAAAGATAAAAGACTGCGCCAGCACCCGGGCTCCCCAGAAAGCGGCAGCGATCAATGCCACACCGGATGTGGTGGAGATCAACATCGACATCGCCAGTACCACCAGACCGAGCATTCCGAAAAGTCGACTGACCAGAAGCGTGAAGATCCCTATGAACAGAACCTTCTTGAGGTCAGAGAGCACTCTGTCTTCCTGATCGCAGGACTTGCTCATGGCATCGAAGAGATAAGTAAGAAAGTAACCGGCACCAGCTATAACCGCTATTTTGCCCAGTTCCAGCGCTACTATGAACTGGTTGATATAGATCAACATGAATAGGGCACCGGTGACAGCCAGGCTGATCCGCTTAAAATAAAGTTTGTCGTTAGAGAGAAACTGCCCCTGGATGGCACGCATCAGCATCGACACCGAGACGGCACCGAGAATAAGTTTCTGGTGTATAGGAATCCAGTTGGCGGTATCGGCAGTTTTTGTCCAGTAAATGCCCACCACAAATAGAAATGCCGGAAGAAAGTCTTCTAGAGATCCAGGCTTAGCTTCGTCGGATATCAAGAAATAGTCCACCGCCTTCCAGGAAGCCAGTCCGGCGATGAAGGCGGCAAAACTGAGCCGATAGCCATCCTCGGGCACAAGAGCCGTCACCGCGATGGATAGAAGCAGAACAAGAATCGATCGACTGCCATGGGATAGCCCCAGGGAGGAGAGTATCGCCGGCAAAAAGAATCCGCCGATTAGAAACAGAAAGCTGTTGGCGAAAGAGAGTCCGAGCAACCCCGCAAAAGCAAAAGGAAGAAGCAAGCCTGCTAAAAAGAGTCCATAGATTTTTGAATTCTTAGCAAGGTCGGCTGTGGAGAAATTCTTACTGTCTTTCTCTGCTGCTCCGAAAAGACGCCAGCCGAGAAGACCCAGCAGGAGAAGGACAGAACCTACTAAAAGATTTACAGTCAATGTTTGAATCACTTTGAATTACCTGCTTATACGCCTTCAAGACCTAGCATAGCCTCCTCAATTTCAAGGAGCATGCAAATCCTGCAAATTCTTCGTTAGAATACCAGTATGCGATTTGTCTATCCACTACTAATGTTCTTAGCTCTGGGCATTGTCCTGGCTATTTTCGTGAGCGAAAATCTCAAAGCCGATCCAAACAAAACCATGGGCGCATTTGTCGATGCGGTGCGCTCAGGAGACTATCGAAAAGCCGTAAACCAATTCGGCGGCAATGCCTGTCGCTGCCCGGCCAAGGGCGGCTGGGTCTCTTACCTGATCTATTCCTCTTCTCAGGAGCCGAATCTGGCTTTCATGACCGGCCATCCCTTTGAATACAAGGCTGGAGCAGCTAAACCGATAGAATCCAGCGAGGAAGCCAAGAAAGGATCAGTTCCCTGGGAAGCCCCCCAGGATGTTGTCATTGATGTGGCGATCAAATTCGATAGCAACAAGTATCGACCGCTCTTTCTGCCGGTTTTCATGGCCTACGGCAAAGAGATGAGCGAAGCCGAATTCGAAGCTTTTCTCAAGGACCCCGACGCCGAAGCCTGGAAGGGCTTCACCCTGCGTCTGCGTCCATCGCTGGTCAAAGGCGCCATCGAAAGACCGGAAGCCAGCAAAGGCATCAAATACAACCCGACCGAAAGCCTGGGAAGGGAGCCCGAAAGCAAAGACAAGGCAAAAACCGGCAAAGAGGAAAACTATGTCTACGCCCCCATGGAAGACATGATCCGCGAAACCCTGGGCGAAGAAGGGGTGCTCTATCTACATCCCCGGGATCCCGGCACAGTCTTGAAAGAGGACGGCAGCAAACTGGATCCCTCCTCGATTGAAGAGAGGCTGCCCAGGCTTTCAAGATGCAATTTGAGAATGCATGTGGTTCGCCGCGGCCAGCTCAAGCAATGGACCGTTTACCATGTCGCCATCACCGATCCGGTGCTCGAGACCGCCGACGGTCAGGAGCTGGTTCTCGATAATTATCGACCGCGCTACGATAATGACAAATGGAATCCAAGAGACTAATTATTCATCCTTGATTAGGGTTGAGAGCTTTTTTCAATTCGGGGGTTATGATCACTGCTTATAGTAGAAAAGCAGGTTCTTCCGTTTTGGTTACAACAAAAACCGACAGTTTCATCTGGAACGAAAAGGCAGAGTGCGGGTCCCGCAAAGAGCTGGAAAAGCTACAGCTCAAGCGTCTCAAGACCATGCTCACAACGGTCTATGAAAAGGTCCCCTTTTACCGGAGCCGCTTCGACGAAGCCGGTGTCAAACCGGAAAGTATCGACTCCTTAAAAGCCCTGAGCTCCCTGCCTTTTACAAAAAAGACCGACCTGCGCGAACACTATCCTTTCGGACTCTTCGCCGAACCCCTTGAGAATGTCAGACGGCTGCATGCCTCCTCGGGCACCAAAGGCAAGCCAACGGTGGTCGGATACACCGAAAATGATCTCGAAACCTGGAAAGAGGTCTGTGCCCGATCCCTCGCCTGCGCCGGAGCGAAACCGAAAGATATCATCCACAACGCCTACGGCTACGGTCTTTTTACCGGTGGTCTCGGTATGCATTACGGCGCCGAAAAGCTCGGTGCCACTGTTGTTCCGGCTTCCGGCGGTCGAACCCAGCAACAGATTCTGTTGTTGCAAGACTTCGGAGCCCGGGTTTTGCTCTCGACCCCGTCCTATGCACTGAACATCTTTCATGTCATGGAAGAGAACTCCATTGCAAGAGATTCTATAAAGCTGGAGATAGGAATTTTTGGCGCCGAGCCCTGGACCGAAGAGCTGCGCAGCCAGATTGAAAAAGCGCTTAAAATCAGCGCTCTCGATATCTATGGATTGAGCGAAGTAATGGGTCCGGGCGTCTCGATGGAATGCCTTGAAGGCAGATCCGGTCTCCATGTCTGGGAAGATTATTTCCTGCCCGAGATAATCGATTCAGAAACCGGCGCAGTCCTCGACGAAGGCGAAGAAGGTGAGCTTGTCTTCACCACCTTGCTGAAAGAGGCAATTCCTGTAATCAGATACAGAACCGGCGATATTTCGAGACTCTACAAAGAGCCCTGCAAGTGCGGCCGCACCATGCTTCGCATGGAAAGGGTGAAAGCAAGGTTGGACGACATGCTGATTATTCGCGGCGTCAACCTGTTTCCATCCGAGATTGAAAAATGCCTTCTCTCCATCGCAGAGCTCTCTCCGCATTATCAACTGGTTGTAGACCGGGTCAAAGCCCTCGATGTTCTCGAAGTGCATGTAGAGACAGTTTCAACCATGAGCGAAGAACGTCTCACCGATATTCACGGAAACATAAAGCGTACCCTCAAAGACTCCCTCGGTCTGACCGCGGCGATTAAGCTGGTGGAACCGGGAGTGATACCAAGAAGCGAAGGCAAAGCCGTTCGTGTGGTAGACAGACGAAACAGCTCCCAGACCGGCGACAAGAAATAGAAGAGGTATCGAAGATGTCCCAGACCCTGGCCCCAGGCTCCCAGTTGAGTGGTTCCCCCGCAGATAGCTTCGGCTTTCGCCGGATTCTCTACTCGAAAAAAGACTACATCGCGACGATAACCATTAATCGCCCCGATGTGCTCAACTGTTTCGACATGCTCACTCTGAATGAACTGGGCACTGCTTATTTAGATGCCGGTCGTGACGACGATATCGCAGTGGTGGTGATCACCGGAGCCGGAGACAAAGCTTTCTGCACCGGGGCGGATCTAAAAGAGCAAGAGGAGCATATTCTCAAAAAGCCGAATGACTATTACAAATGGATGTACGCCTTCATCGAGATGCACGACAGGCTCAGGAACATAGGCAAGCCTACAATCGCCCGCTTGAACGGTATGGTCGTAGGCGGCGGCAATGAACTGAACATGGCATGCGATCTGGCGGTGGCAGCCGATCATGTCACGATCAAGCAGGTCGGTGCTGCCCGGGGAAGTGTCGCCGCCGGCGGTGCCACCCAGTGGCTGCCTCTTATTGTCGGTGACCGCAGAGCAAGAGAGATTCTGTTACTTTGTGAGAACATCGATGCCTACACAGCCCTCGACTGGGGACTGGTCAATCAAGTGGTGCCTGGTTCTATGCTCGATTCGGCTGTTCAAGAGATGGCAGAGAAGTTGCACAATAAATTGCCCGAATGTACCAGATACACCAAACAACAGATGAACTTCTGGAGAGACTTTTCCTGGACCATGACCATCGGTCACGCCCGGGACTGGCTCACTCTGCACGCCGGTCACCATGAAACGGCAGAAGGCTTGAGAGCTTTTCGGAAAAAGACAGAGTTAGATTATGCCCAGCTTCATGCTCTCAAAAAAGAGCCGCAGAAAGCCTGTGCCCAATGCAAAACAGAGATGCCCGAAACCTTCAAGTTCTGCGGAACTTGCGGGAAGCCCCTGAGCTGACAACCCGTTCAATAAAATTGCTAAAGCCGGAGAACGCAAATGAAAACAACCTACAGAAATATCCTCACCGATAAAGACGGAGCAATTGCGATTGTCACCCTTCACAGACCGAAGGTACTCAATGCATTGAGCCATGAATTGATGGAAGAGCTTGTCCAGGCTCTTACCGACTTCGACCAGGACGAAGAAGTACGCGCCATCGTTCTGACCGGATCTGAAAGAGCCTTCGCCGCCGGTGCCGACATTAAAGAGATGTCCGAAGAGACAACCATAGGCATCATGCTCAAAGATCAGTTCGCCACCTGGGACAGAATAAAAGAGATCAAGAAGCCCATCATCGCTGCAGTGAGCGGCTACGCCCTGGGCGGTGGCTGCGAACTCATGATGAATTGCGACATCATCGTAGCGGCCGAATCGGCTCAAATAGGCCAACCCGAAATCAATATCGGTGTCATCCCCGGTGCCGGCGGTACCCAGAGACTGACCCGGGCTGTCGGCAAACAGAAAGCCATGGAGATGATTCTCACCGGTCAGCCTATCTCTGCAAGAGAAGCCAAAGAGTACGGACTGGTGAACAAAGTGGTTCCCAACGAGATATTTTTAGAAGAAGCCATGGCGATGGCTCGGGAAATAGCCAAGAAATCGCCGGTTGCCACCCGCCTTGCCAAAGAGGCGATTCTAAAAGTATTCGACACTCCGATATCGGAAGGACTGCTTTTCGAGCGAAAAAATTTCTACATGCTCTTCTCTTCCGAAGATCAAAAAGAAGGCATGAAAGCTTTTCTAGAAAAGCGCCAGCCAACTTTCTCAGGTAAATAAAGGGGATAACAAAATGACTGAAGAGAACATTTTAAAAGTAGAGACAAAAAACGGTGTCGGCATCATCACCCTGAACCGTCCGGACAAACTCAATTCTTTCAATGACGAACTCACCTTCCAGTTACAGGATGCGCTCAAAGAAATGGAGCGCAATCCAGAGATTCGCGCCCTGGTAATCACCGGCGAAGGAAGAGGTTTCTCAGCCGGCCAGGATTTGCAGAGCCGCAGCATCTCTCACGATAAAGGGGAACGCCCTTCCCTGGGGAACTCCATTAGAAGACGCTACAATCCGATAATTTCGAAAATACGCAAGATGGAAAAGCCGGTGATTGCAGCAGTCAACGGCGTAGCTGCCGGAGCAGGAGCAAGCCTCGCCTTTGCCTGCGACTATCGCATCGTTTCGGAGAACGCCTCTTTCATCCAGTCTTTCACCAAAGTAGGACTGGTACCGGATTCGGGGTCAACTTTTTTACTGCCCAGATTAATCGGCGCAACCCGTGCTTTCGATCTGATGCTCTCTGCCGACAAGCTCTCCGCCGCCGAAGCTAAAGATCTAAATCTGGTCAATCAAGTGGTCAAACAGGAAGAGGTACTCAGCACCGCTCTCAGCCTGGCAGAAAAGCTTGCCGCAGGGCCTACCAAAGCTTTCGGTCTCACCAAAAGAGCTTTTAACAGGGCGATCTTCCCCGATCTCGACGAACTGCTCGAATACGAAGCCGGTCTGCAAGAGATTGCCGGACGCAGCGACGACTTTGAAGAAGGGGTCAAAGCCTTCGTAGAGAAAAGAGCACCGGTCTATACCGGCAAATAAGCCCTGCTTAGAAGCCCGAATCACCTTCCTGACGCATCTGCTGCTGTTGGCGCTGCTGCTCTATCTGATTACGCTGATACTGCTGTTGCATCGAATGATCGAGCTGCTGCCTCATATACGGCGATGGTTTGGCGGGCTGGGGTGCAGTTTCATTGGGATTAAGCATATGCTCGATTTTGGTGATTCTGTCTTTGCACTGCTGAACTCGCGGGTCTCCGCTCGGGCAATAACGCAAAAAATTCTTGTAGGCTTTTACAGCAGAGCTGTAATGCTTCTCGGATTCGTAGAGCATGCCCAGCTGCATCCAGACCTCATGGTTGGTCTTGTCATAATCTAGAGAACGCATCCAGTGATCGATGGCACCTTGATGATCTCCCAGATTGAGCTTGCAGAGCGCGATATCTGCATAAATCCGCTCCAGGGGCTCGTCTTTTAGTGGGGTATCGGTTTTTAGAATAGCGTTGAATTCCTGATTGGCTTCCGCCCACTTCTTCAACTGCATCTTACACTCGGCATATTTTACCCAGACCTTTGTCCAGGACCAGGGTTTATCGCCCAGAGCTCTATAAAAGTGGCTCATGGCGTTCATGTACTCGCTCCGGCTGTAAGAATAAAGCCCGTACAGATAAGAGACCTGCTGGTAATTGGCTTTCGCTTTAGAGGCGTTGTTCAGAGCTTCCCGAACCTGCATATAATTCTGTCCGGTGCGGATGCGCAGCTCGGCCACAGCCAGCCAGGCCTGGGGCATAGGATCCACCGATTGCGAGATCGCTCGCAAAAGAGTATCCTCTGCTTTTTTATCCTCTCCTTTGCCCATGTAACAGATGCCGAGCCAGAAGTTGGCTGCCGGGTGATAGCCATTTCTAGCAAAATAAATCGCCTGAGAAAAAGCGTCTATGGCACCATCCAGATCCTCTGCCCGCATCTTCTTCAACCCGGTTTCATAATTTTCGTCTGCCGGTTTATGGGTGTTCTTACCCCGCCGACCGAACTTGGCGTCCACCGGAGAATCGAGTGCGGGCAGACCCAGGCCGATGGAGAAGGCCAGCGAAGAAGCCAGCAATATACGGCTGACTGAGAACCTGCTTGCGCCTCTAACTGTAAATAGCTTCATCTTGATTGGGCTTCGTTTTCTACTATTCTTACTTAAGGATCAAATTTGTCGAGGCTTTCCAGTTTCTCGACCTTGAATTCGATTTTAACCAATCCGAGAATATAAAGCAGCAACCCCAGGGCAAGATAGAGCAAAAATGCCTGACCGGTACCGATTTGAGGGACCAGCTCTGTAGCCGAGGCGAAGAGATTCCAGCTCCATTCTAAAAAAGCTGTCGGCATGACCACAAACAGTCCTAATAATGCCGTTAAAACTACACCGAAAAGAATTATCAGTAAAATCGGTGCTGGATCTGGCTCAGAGATTCGCAATCTAACTTTCTATCCTCGAATTTCTCTTCAACTTTCCAGCATAGCAAGGAATTGAGATTCATTCACGACAGTAACCCCCAGCTGCTCGGCCTTGGCCAGTTTAGAGCCGGGAGATTCGCCCACCACAAGATAATCGGTCTTCTTCGAGACCGAAGAGGTGGCTTTGCCGCCACGCATTTTTATTGCGGTCTCAGCTTGTTTGCGGTCCATGTTACTGAGGGTACCGGTTACCACAAAGGTCTTCCCGGCAAAAACCTGAGCCGGTGCCTCGCCGGCATCCGCGCTAGAAGGAGATGCATCCTCCATCTTCAGCCCTAGTTCTTTCAGAGTCTCTATCAATTCTCTGTTCTGGGGCTGAGAGAAATAATCTACTACGGCTTCTGCAATCACCGTTCCCACACCCTCTATCTCTGAAATTTGCTCGGCCGAAGCCTCCATCACCCGGTCAATAGAACCGAAGTGAGAAGCGATCAACTCTGCTACAGTGGCGCCAACATGCCTTATTCCGAGCCCGAAAAGCAAAGCGGCAAGTGGACGTTCTTTAGACCCCTCTATCTCTTTGAGCACATTGCGAGCGGACTTCTCGCCCATTCTCTCTAGAGAGACCAGTTGCTCGAAGCTGAGTTTGTAGAAATCGGCGGCATTGTCGACCAGGTCGGCTTTGACCAGCTGTTCTACCAGAACCTCTCCAACCCCTTCGATATTCATCGCTTCCTTGCCGACAAAATGTTTGAGCCGCCGCTCTTTTTGCGCACGACAGCCATAGGTGTTCGGACAGCGCAACACCACCTCTTCTTCGATTCGAATCAATGTCGTGTCGCATTCCGGACAGGCAGAGGGATAGACAAAGGGTTTGCTCTCCTCCTTCCTTTTCTCGACAATTACAGAGAGAATCTCAGGAATTATCTCTCCGGCTTTGCGCACCACCACAGTGTCTCCCAGCCTCAAGCCAAGACGCTCTATCTGGTCGGCATTGTGCAAACTGGCACGTTTTACCGTGGTGCCGGCCAGCAGCACCGGAGTGAGCACCGCCACCGGTGTCACGGCACCGGTTCGTCCCACCTCGAAAAGGATGTCTTCTAAGATGGTATTGGCTTCTTCGGGCGGGTATTTAAAAGCGACAGCCCAGCGTGGACTGTGCGATGTAGCTCCGAGCTCCTCCCAGAGCCTTCTATCATTCAGCTTTATTACAACGCCGTCGGTCTGATAGTTGAGACCATGTCGCTCTTCGCTCCAGCGTCGGCAATAGTCTTTGATTTCTAATATGCTATCAGCCAGAAAACGATTAGGCTCCACCGGAAAGCCCATGACCTCTAGCATTTTCATGCACTCGAACTGAGAGCGCGGCTGTTGAATCACCGGATCTTCGAGATAAGCCAGATAGGTCCACAGAGACAGGTTACGCTTCGCCGTTATTCTGGGGTTTTTCTGGCGCAAAGAGCCTGATGCCGCGTTTCTCGGATTAGCAAAAGGAGAATCATTTGCCTCGGTAAGCCCGCGGTTCAACTCGGTGAAGCTCGACACCGACATATAGACCTCGCCCCGCACTTCGAGCAAAGCCGGCAGCCGCTGCTCCACCGCCGCACCGGCGCCGGCACAAAAGGTCGGCAAGCCTTCGGCATCTATCTCTAGAGGCTTGAGCTTAGCAGGCAGGTCGGCAATGGTCTTGAGATTGAGGGTGACATCCTCACCGACTGTGCCATTGCCCCTGGTGGCACCCTGAACGAAGCGCCCTTCTTCGTATGTCAGCCCGATAGAAAGACCGTCTATCTTCAGCTCGCAAACATAACCGAGCGCAACCTCTTTATCATCTCCGTCTGAAACAGAGCGCTTGAGGCGATCCCCCCAGCGATCGAGATCCCCTTCGTCCATGGCGTTCGCCAGACTGAGCATCGCTGTCCGATGTCGGACCTCTTTGAACTCAGTACTTGGAGCTGCCCCCACCTTTTCGGTGGGGCTATTTGGATCTTTCAATTCAGGGAAACGCTTCTCCAGATCCTCGAGTTCATGGAAGAGTTTATCGAACTCTCCGTCGCTTATCTCGGGTCTATCGAGAACGTAATACAAAAAGCGGTGGTGTTCCACCAGAGAAACGAGCTCTTTGATTCGGGCTTTGGCCGACTCAAGCTCGTGCGCGATTTGCGAGCCCAACAGCTAACTCCTTTTAAAGACCTTCTCTGGAGAGAATTACACAATCACCCTGGGCTGTGCCGGAGCAAATTGCAGCCGCACCGAGTTTGGCACCGCGACGCTCCATCTCTCTGGCCAGGGTCAGAAGAATTCTTGCACCGCTGGCACCGATGGGATGACCGAGGGCAATTGCTCCACCATTGACGTTGACCTTTTCTTCGGATACGCCGAGCATCTCCATAGATTTGAGAGCAACGGCGGCAAAGGCTTCGTTGATCTCTACCAGATCGAGGTCTTCCACCTTCAGTCCGGCTTTATCTAAAGCTTTTTTGGTGGCCAGTGCCGGTACGGTGTGAAGATAAGGTACATCCTGACCGATAGAGGCGTGGGAGACTATCTTCGCCAGCGGCTTGAGACCAAGCTCATCGGCTTTCTTGCGGCTCATAACGAGCAGCATGGCAGCCCCGTCGTTGACACCAGGTGCGTTGCCGGCGGTGACCGAACCGTCTTTGGTGAAAACCGGTTTCAGCTTAGCCAGAGCGTCGATAGAGGTATCGCCCCGCGGTGCTTCGTCCTTGTCGACCACCATCGTGCCTTTTTTAACCGGCACTTCCACAGGCAGGATCTCTTTGGAGAACACACCACTTTCCATAGCCTGGACTGCAAGCTTATGGCTGCGTAGAGCCCATTCGTCCTGCTGCTCCCGGGTGATACCGAACTCACTGGCGACATTGGCACCATGAACAGCCATGTGCACATCGTTGACTGGGCATTCCAGACCATCAGCAAGCATCGCATCCTTGAAAGGAGTATGACCCATGCGCTTTCCGAAACGAGCCGAATTGGCATCGACCAGGTAAGGCGCCTGGCTCATGGATTCCATACCACCAGCCAGGATGACATCGCCGTCTCCGGCCTTGATACGAAGGTCGGCGAGACTGACGGCACGCATGCCCGAAGCACAGACCTTATTGACGGTGGTCGACTCACAGGTATTGGGCAAACCGGCTTTAAGAAGAGCCTGCCTGGAAGGAATTTGACCACAACCGGCCTGGACTACCTGACCGATAATTACTTCGTCAACGATAGCGCCATCCACCTTGTTTCGCTCAACAAGAGTCTTTAAAAGAGGAGCGGCCAGATCCACCGCGGAAAGTCCGGAGAGACCTCCACCCAGTTTGCAGAAGGGTGTCCTGAGACCGTCTACGATCACTGTCTCGTTACCGTTGCTTGTCATGATTCAGCCTGACCTCACTTAGAAAAAAACGACCGACTTAGAAATGTTACCTAGAAATTCGAGAAATCTAAGAAGGTCTTACCTTTTGTTCCGATTTGAAGCAGGGCTCAGCTTGGAATATAGAAAACAGGTATTCCGGTTTTCACCGTAAGAGTTGATAATATTATAAGGTTGCAGCCGTCCTCCTGATTGAAAGGCAAAGACAAGGTCCCATGACCGATCCTCCATTTAGCAATAGAAGAACCGGTGATCCAGGCGATTCCAGCTCGGCTCGCAGGAGACCGCGGGTCAGGCCCCAGGCAAGCAGAAGTCAGGAGCCCATAAAAGCATCTGACGAATCGAGCCAGCCCGAAGCGCCCGGTAGAACGCCTCGTTTTCAAGTACCCAGCGCCGACGATACCGGTCCTCTCAACCTGGTCGATCCCAAGAAACGCTGTGTCGCTCTGATATTCGATATCATTGCCGCCTTCAGCATCGCCATGATCATCAATGTGCTGACCAGCCCGATACTCATGCTGATCTCGGGCTTCATTCCGGGTCTTGGTCAATTTATATCCAAAGACATTTTTATCGTTATCTTCATTCTCTTCAAAGACAGGCTTTATCAAGGTCGCGGTATCGGCAAGAACCTCATGGGTCTCAGGGTAGTAGACTCAGACACCGGTGAAAGTCCAACCTGGCTTCAGTCAGCCAAACGCAACGCTATTTTCATAGTACCTTTCATCCTCTACTTTGCAGTCGGAGTAACCAGTCCATTCTTCCCGGTCGCCGAATTGAGAATGGTCATCCAGAATATAACCTGGCTCCTTTGCAGCGCCTATGTTCTGGCGGTTTTTCCTCTGGAGTGCTATCTGGCATACAACTCTATGGACGGCAGAAGAGTAGGCGACAAATTTGCCGGAACAAAGATTGTCGATTCAGAGATGGATTTCTCGAAACTTCTAGATTGATTGCGCCCTTCTATTAAAATCGGCGTCAATATAAGATAATTGGACACCGTCTTCTGAAAGGAGCTATTGGCGTTCGCCGGTAGATTTTGACTCTATGAAAGACAACGAAAAGCGAGCACTGCTCTGGGGTCCGGTTTCCAGCTTCACGGGACCATTGACTGCCTGGCTGACCAAGAAAGGCTGGATGGTCGATATCGCCTGCAAATCGAGCCTCAATCTTCTTTCTCTCTCTCCCCTCGATCTAAAATCAGCAGCCCGGGGACTGCTCGAGTCCTCTTACCAGAGTCGCAATAAAGCCAAAGCTTTTAATGACAAGTATCGTTTCATAGAACAGACCGAAGTCCTGAAGAAGATGGACTATGACATCATCATCTTCGCCGGTCTGCCACCCAATTTCGACGAATCTCGCGGTCCCCGGGCCCCCTGGTCGGCAGCGGAACTGGAAGAGGTTTTGAGAGCGATGAAGCCCGAAACCGATATCATCGTGGTCTCTTCAATTTATGCTGCCGTTCAAGAAGACGGCGTCGTACCGGAGATAGCAGAATTCGATCGACGCAAATCTCATACCAGCTGGGAAAATATCTGTCAGCAGTACGAATCTAAACTGGTCGAGATCCTGAGCGGCAAAGAGGTGAGCTGGAGCCTTCTCAGACTACCTCTGATCTGCGGCTCTACCGAAGACGGCAAAACCATCAAGGATAACGGTCTGCATACCCTCTTCCAGGCTATTAAAGATCACACCGACTTCACCAGAGAGGCAGCCGCATCCAACGCCGGCAGCAGAAGCCTGCGCCTGAACTATGCTCCTGATGCCACTCTCTGGTTCATGCCCATAGATCTCGCGGTATACAGCTTCTGGCGCTACCTCGAAGATGAAGAGCGCCCCAAGATACTGAATATGGTGCCAACAAATCCGAGCCTCAACAGAGAATGGTTGGCACATCTGGCTTCTGTGCTCGAGATAGAAGAGGTCGTCTCCTCCACCGAACAAGATCTTGAGATATCGAATACGGTGACCAAACTGCTGACCGACAATATTCAGGTAACCACCAGAAATCTCTTCGAAGCAGCCGGGCGTTATCATATTCCGCCGGTAAAAATAGACTCTGCTTATTTCGGCAAAGTAATCGATGCGGTCATTCCCGAAAAGATTCTGACCAGTAACGAGAATCAGAAAGAGAAAGAGAAGCAGAAGAATCGCATAGTCAATGTCGAGAAGCTGACCAAACTCTATTTCGAAGAGTTTCTACCCACTGTTCTCAATACGGATAGTTTTTTAGACAAAGCCATCGCCCGGGGCAAAGAGATAGGCTTCAACATCAAAGAAGCCGGCGAAGAAATCTGGGTACTCAGGTCAACCGACGGTACCAGCATCGCCGAGAAGTCCAGCGTTTCGGAACAACTAAAAAAACCATCTATCTGCTTCAAATTGAGTGTTTCAACCTTGCTCAAACTCCTGGAGAAGAAACTGCCCCTGCATAGAGCCGTCCTCTTTCGAGAGGTCGAAGTGGCAGGCAATCCGCTGAAAGTTGTTAAAGTGGTCAGATTGGTCGAAAAGTCGTTTAATGAGAATACGCTTTCAAAAGACCAACTAGAAAATGTCCTGGCCTGATTCAAAATCGAAAATTACCATTCTAGCGGCAGTGCTTGCTCTTACTGCTCTGCCCGTTCAGGCGGCTTCGTATAGCGAAGCGGTCAGCCTCTATGAAAAAAGAGACTATGAAAAGGCGCTACCTCTCTTTCAAGAGGCTGAGAAGTCTGGGATTCAAGCTTCACGAGCCGCCTATTACACGGCACTCTGCTATCACCAGCTCAGAAAAGCCCGGGAAGCGAAAGCCGCCTATCTCCATGTCGTACAACGCTATCCCAGGACAGGCGTAGCCCAGCAAGCCTTAGGCATTCTAGAGAAAATCGACCCGGCCTTCGCTCGTTATAAGAGCGAAGTGCTCAAGCGTTATGAAGAAGAACAGAACAAGCAATATCAAGAATTACCCGAAGTGGTCAAAGTAAAATACCGCAATGTCGGCGGGTCCGGCCATATGATTGTGCCCGCCATGATAAACGGGGTGCCTATTAAGATGATGTTCGATACAGGCGCCGGGGTAACTTGCAGTAAACAGAGCTTTCTAGACCGCAATCGTATCAAAATCGAAAACACCAAACCCTCGATAAGGCTGCGCGGCGTGGGCGGCGAAGTGCCTACCAGAGTCGGTCTGGCCAACATTACCGTCGGCAATATGACCCGCACAATTCCGCTGCAGATTGAACAGGATCAATCGACTTCGAAGGTCCCGGACGGCATGGGTTCAATCATGCAGCTGCCTCTACTAGGACAGAATTATTTCAAGGATTTTGAATACGAAATTGACGACGCCAACAAATTTCTGATTTTCAAAAAACTCGCTTCCACCCAGGTGGCAAGTGTCGCCAGCACAAAGAAGAGTACGGTAAAAAGCGATCTGGAAGTACCTTTCTATAGAATGGGCAACCATATCATCGTCACCCCCAAGGTCAACGGCAGAGAATGCGAGATGATCCTCGATACCGGAGCCGGCACAGTCGCCTTTGCCGATCGACATTTAGCAGCCTGTGGGCTGAACCGCCCGACCCACGCCCTTTCAGGACAATCCGGGGGAGTGGGCGGCAAGAGGGTCGGCTACAATTTCCTGGTGGACAGCATCCAGCTCGGTCCGGTTCTCAGAAAAAATGTCCATTGTTCCATGGTCCTCCATTCGGACTTTCCCAAGCCGTTACTGGGCCAGACATTTTTGAAAGGGCTCAAATACACGATAGATCCAAGTCGCAACGTTATCCGCTTCGACGAATCCTCTAAGAACGCCTACTGAAAAAATGTAATCTTTAAAATGCCTGTCCAAAAATCATCCCGTCCGTATATAGGCTGAAACAGGGAGGATGGACAGGGTGATAGATACCAGGGAGCTCAGCTTCGATTGCGGTTTAAAAAAAATCGAACAGCGCTTCGCTCTTGCCAGTGAAGCAAGGATTCGTTTCGGGCGGGTTCCGGTTAATCCCTCAGTAGAACGGGACGGAATCAGACAGTTCTATCTGAGCGGCTTCAGCACAAGCAGCTCTCTAGAAGCTCTCAGAACGAAACTGGAACAATTCGTCTATCAAGAACTGAGCCAGGCAGAAAGAGAAGAGTACCTGATTGAACAACAAGAGCTCAAACGATTCAGAACCGACACAGTAAAGCGTATTCTTGAAGGTTCAGTAGCCCGAGGACAAAGACGACCAGAGGCACCGGTGACCAAGAGGCTCGAGAACCGGGTCTATCAAATGGAAGTAGATATAACAAAGAAGGTGATTGATCAAATGTCCGCACTAAGCAAAAGATTTCTGGAAGTAGAGTTTCAGTTACTGGAGAAAAATCGTCGCAAAGAGCTGACAGTGCCTTCTAAAGAAGCTGAGACCACCCAGGCCATAAGCAACTTCTATGCCCGGCTGGAAGCGGTGGCATCCCTCGCCATGGCAGAGCACGAATCAAATTCTAGGAAGCGACTCCGGTCTGCCTCTTGATTGAAGAAAGCAGATTGACCATCTCAATTGCACCCACAGCAGCATCAGCACCTTTATTGCCGGCCTTGGTGCCGGCTCTTTCGATGGCCTGCTCGATACTGTCAGTGGTCAGAACTCCATAGACGGTGGGAATTCCGGTCTCCAGACCGACCGAAGCGATGCCGGAAGCATTCTGGCTGCAAACATGATCGAAATGGGGAGTAGAGCCACGAATTACAGCCCCCAGGCAGATGACGGCGTCATAACGTCCTGAAGTCGCTGCTTGTTTTGCCACCAGCGGAATCTCAAAAGCGCCGGGACACCAGATCACATCGATACGATTGCCTTCCACACCGTGCCGATTCAAAGTGGCGACACAACCATCGAGAAGCTGGCGAGTGATGAAATCGTTGAATCTTGCCACCACCACGGCGAACTTCAGACCGGTGCCAATCAGGCGCCCTTCAATCACATTGGGCTCATCTTTAGACATTGCTGCTCTCCATTTGAACGCGTTCTACCACGGTTTCCGAACCGGTCTCTTTGACCCCGACCTCATCGAGACCGTCGAGCCAGTGTCCCATTTTCTCTCGCTTCGTGATCAGATAGTCGAGATTATGACTGTTACAGGCAGGCGGCATCGAAACTCTGCCGGTGACATTCAGTCCGTAACCTTCAAGACCGACAATCTTGCGAGGATTATTGGTTATGATCCTGACCGAAGTCAGACCCAGATCACAAAGTATCTGCGCGCCGACTCCATAATCTCGGAGGTCCGGCTTGAAGCCCAGGGCTTCATTGGCCTGCACCGTGTCCTGACCCTCATCCTGCAGGGAGTAGGCTTTTAACTTGTTGAGCAAGCCGATGCCTCTTCCTTCTTGTTTGAGATAGACCAGCACACCAACACCCTCTTTAGCGATGAGTGCCATGGCTGCTTCCAGTTGAGGTCCGCAATCACAGCGCAGGCTGGCGAACACATCACCGGTCAGACACTCGCTGTGCACTCGAATAAGCACATCCTCTTTGTTTTCTAAATCTCCGCGCACCAGGGCGACATGGCTTTTGTCATCGAGAGTGTTGCGATAGGCGTAGATCTTGAAATCGCCATAAGCAGAAGGCAGGGTAGCCACCGCTTCGCGCACGATGAAGCGTTCTCTCTGAAGGCGATAGGCGATTAGCTGAGCGATATTGATGATTTTGAGATTGTGTTTCTGAGCGAATTCGAAGAGCTGAGGCACTCTCGCCATGGTGCCGTCTTCGTTCATGATCTCGCAAATAACGCCGGATGGATTCAAACCAGCCAGACGAGCCAGATCCACAGCCGCTTCGGTATGACCGGCCCTTCTGAGGACACCGCCTTCCCTGGCGATAAGCGGTGATACATGACCGGGTCGTCTCAGATCGTCGGGACGAGCAGATGAATCCACAGCCACTCTTATGGTGGTGGCACGGTCATAGGCACTGATACCGGTGGTGACACCAAACTTTGGATCAGCGTCGATGGTAACCGTAAAGGCAGTCTCCTGAGACTCGGTGTTTTTCTCCACCATCGGATTCAACTCTAGTTTCTGAGCTTTCTCGGCGGTCAGAGCCAGACAGACCCAACCCCTTGCTTCGGTGACCAGAAAGTTGAGCATATTCGGGGTGATGAGCTCAGCGGCACAGATGAGGTCTCCCTCGTTCTCCCGCCCTTCATCGTCGGCGACGATAACAAACTTGCCCTGGGCGATGTCTTCTAGCGCCTCTTCCACGGTATTGAAGCGAAAATCATTGCTTGATGAGTTGTTCATGGAGCACCTGGATATCTTGCATGGGGGACGGCCCGGGGACCGCTTGCTTGACATCAAAGTTTATCCTTCATTTCCATGAATGAGAACAGATTCGCCAGCTTTATTAATGTTCTTGAGATAGCTTTCACCCACCAGACGAACCAGATAGCGAGCGATCACATCGGTCTCGATATTGACGAGGTCGCCTGCAGTGAGGCTTCCCAGGGTCGTGACCTCAAGAGTATGGGGAATCAGAGCGACAGTAAACCAGAAATTCTGCTGCGACTGATCTTTACATGAAATGTCGGTCATATCTAGATCCAGGTCCGGACAATCGACCACGGTAAGCGACACTCCATGGACTGTCACCGAGCCTTTCTTGACGAAAAACGGCGCCCATTTACTATCGAGACAGAATTTATAGACCTTCGAAAAACCTTCCGGGATTATCGATTCGATGCGGGCAACCGTATCCACATGGCCGGTTACCATATGACCACCCAGCCTGTCACTTACTTTCAGCGCTTTTTCCAGATTGACCTTCGACCCTTCTTTAAGCTCACCCAGAGTAGTACAGCGCAAAGTCTCCTGCACAGCCTCGACGGTGAATGTACGCTGATCAAAGGCGACCACCGTCAGACATGTCCCGCAAACACTAATAGACTCGCCCATCTGGGCATCGGTCAAAATACCCGGAGCCTCAATGACCAGGCGACTTCCATCCCCGGTCTCTTCCACTTTCAAGACCCGACCGACTTCTTCGACAATTCCCGAAAACATAATTAAACGCACCAAAATAATGTCAAACCGGGCATGATTTTACATCATTTCAATGAACAGAAATTTCCTAGCCCGATGGCTGTTCGGCAAAATCAGCCACTATCGGCTTCTTGGTCTTAGAATTCAATCCCACCCAGTACTGAATGCTGAAGGGCTGCGGCTGGGAGGGGCTGGTCTCTTTAGAGGAGTGAATGGCGATTACTCCTGCCACCTGGACAGGGACCAGCATATTGCGCTTCGGATCAGGTTCTCCGACTTCTATACGGTCGAACTTGAGAGTACAGACCTGTCTGGATTTCTGCAGTTCGAGATTGATAGCTTTATATTCCTGGTCTGTTCTGGGCAAAAGACCGGACCGCTTCATCTTGGTGATTACATTGGGACCCAGCTCAGAATGCAACTCTCGGGTCGAATCTAAATAAGTGATATAGCTGGTATCAAGAAGATGAGTAGTGACATCCTTGGCAAAATCCTTGAAGTTGGTCTGGATTTCCTGGGTCATAGTCTCTTTCTTAGGCCTGGTTACAAAAAGAATCAGATTAAGAAACAAGCTGATTACCAGGAATACATGAACACCGTACTGCTTGAACAGCATCTCGGGAGTGACTTTTCTTACGCGCCAGTACATATTTACTTAAGCTCCACTTTTCCTAACTCCCATCGATCTTCAGAGCGGTAAAAGGTTAGGACGGCATTGAGCTCCGCACTAGATGCGGACTGTCCGGACTGAGCCTTATCTTTTCCTGACTGAATCCCGGATTTGAGCGGATCACTGAGGACCTGCGTTCCGGTAACCGTCACAACGGCATCATGGGATCCACGACGAACAACCTGGGCTTTTATGGATTCCACTTCCGAGCGCAGAGAAAGCTCCGGCCAGCTATAGGTGAAGATGCTCTCTCCAACCAGCTTGGCATGCTCACAAAGTCTGACGTCTGCCACTATCCGGAGTGCTCCCCAGACCAGTATCAACAGACCGCAAAACAAAACGAACCATCTATTCGGGGTGAATATCTTCTCCACTGAATACTCTCCGGTTAGTTATCCTGCTGAAGTCCCAGGTAATAGACCGCCTGCCTGCAAGCATCGGTCTCGCTCAACTTAGGATTTTTGGCCCGGACCTCCTGAATCATTTTCTTGCGCTTGGGAATATCTCGGATCGGCTCGGATGTGCAAATCCAGTAGTCCATCGGACTGGGGACCAGCTTGATTGTTCCATGAACAGCACCCACGATAAGGAGAGCCTGACTCTCTTTTCGTTTTTCCTGGTCCTTGGCGAACTGTTCTATGGCGTGAACCTCTGCGTCTCGAAGCCTGAGAGTCTCCTTGAGTAGCTTCAAGTCACTGGGGTCCTGCCTGAGCAAAATCTTCATGTGGGCGTTCTTGACCACAGAATCCGCTTCTTCTTGTTGACGGAAGAAATCTTTCAACTGCTGGGTGATGGAGACCAGCATCATACCGTAGTGACGAGCCCGTCTCGAAAGGTCATCGAGCAGACGAGCCCCGGCCTTGAATCGCATCAGAGTGGACGCCTCGTCTATGATCGCGGCGAATCTGACACCACGCTCTTTCGACTCTGCTGCTTTCCTTCGGATGAACTCAGCCAGGATATAGACGGCGATTCTCTCGAGACGAGGTTCATTAACCTCTCTGGTATCAAATACGATGAATAGTTTTTCTGTATCGATGTTCGTATATCCATCGACAAGACCACCAAACGCACCAGATTTGGTGAACAACGAAAGCCCTCTTGCAAATTGCTGCAGTCGTTCTTTCTGCATGGGATCGGTCTCGGTCATAGCCGCCTGAGAAGTGACTCTTGCCATGTCTGACATGGTCGGCAACTTGCCATTGAGCTGTGCTTCCATATAAGAGAGCCGGATCAACCCATCGAGAAGCGACTTCTCTTCAACAGTTAGCTCTTCTCGACCTTCCGGAGCAAGCATAAGATCTAATAGTGCCAGCAAGCCCGAGATCTTATCGTGAGAAGGCTCACCTTTTTTGGTATCCTCCGGACCAAGATCAAAGGGATTGAGCATGAATCCCGAGTTGGGACCAAGGTCGACATACTGACAGAGCTCTGGTCCGAGCAGCTCGGTGATGAAACGATAAGCTCCGAATTTATCGACGGTCTTATCTATGAGAACGAATTTGACCCCCATGGGCAATAGCCTGAGAATCATCATCGACACAGCGAAGGATTTACCGGCACCGGTCGTTCCTACGACGAACATATTGTTAGCGTCTTTACCCGCACCACGGAAAAAGGGATTGAGCAGAACAGGCTCCCTCGAGGTAAGAGCGAAGCCGAAGGGAACACCATCGGGAGTGCCGCAGGAAGCTGTGAAAAAAGGCCACATGGTGCCCACCACCGGAGTCATCACCCGGTGAATGATGGCTAGCTTGTCTACACCGACAGATAGCGTGGATTGCCAGGCGTCGAGTTGCAGCAGCTGCCCCCGGTCCATGTTGGCACCGCGGTTTTTGAAGACACGCCGGATCTCGTCCATATTGCCTTTGAGCTGATCATGGGTATCGGCCATGGTCGAGATATAAAGACTGCAATCGAAGGCTTTGTTGGAACTTCGCAGAAACTCCTGAATAGCAGCCGCCGCTCGCTTGGTGCCTTCAAGACCCTCGAGGTCAGGAGTGGCGAGCTGTGTACTGGTCACCATACCGATCTGGTACTTGTTTTTCAGATCCCGTCGAACCTTGTCCTGATCGCATTGATGAATGAATACAGACATGGAATATTCCACACCCAGGGTAAGTAAGTCGACCAGCCAGCCCATCCAGGTATTGTGCGGCAGCTGGAACATGTACTGGGAGCCGATATACTTGCCGTCGAGCCAGATGTACTCGTCATGCACTTTCATGGCCGAGCCGGCCAGGCAGGAGGCCTCTGATATCTGAGGGTTGGAAGGAGGCGCATCGTGATCGAGTGCGCTGAGGCTCGGATTGAGGTCGGAATAGATAAGATTGCGCACTTCTCTACGGCTGAGGGTGCGGGGTCTGAGGTTGGACATACGCAGCTGCTCATAGGCCGTCTTCACCAGACGATTGAGAGAGTCGATGAACTCTTCGTGCCTTTGAATAGAACGCCTGCCCGACCAGGGCTTTCCGGGCTTGCAATCGGGCGGCATATAACTGACCACAACATAGAAGTCTCGCTGGGGCACGAAACTGACGTCTTGAATACGGCGGAACCATTTATCGGTATAATCCGCGTACCATTTCAAATACTGGTTGTCGCTCTTGATATGGACCTGATAACGCGACAGGTACTCGTCCACAGAGATATGCTTGGACTTGATGATGATCTGAATGTCGCTTTCACAGGCATTGACGAAATTGGCAAACTGCCGGGCCATCTGATCTCGGTCGGCATCATCGAAAAGCAGTACATTAATGCCCTTGCACATGATGTACTTGCGGAAGCTGCCGTCGGAGAGCACGACCACCCCTTCTTCTTCGTCGTCTCCAGGTATGGAATGGATAAAACAGACATCCTGCCAGCTTGCTACTCCACGCTTGTCTTTCGGCGGCGCTGCCGTATCGGCCCCGTCGGATCCGCCGGGTTCGGTCCCTATCGGGAGCATATTTCTCAACGAAGCTGGAAGGGCGTTGTAAAACATGGCCGGAATATTCTGAACCGAGGGAGTCGGTGTAAGCGGTATATGCTTGCCTTCGATCCGAGACCCCGAATCGCGGCCGCCGTCTTTATCTGAATCGACTTTCCGCAGGCGTTTTTTGGAGGAAGAGCGTGATCGTCTTCTGGAGCCGGAAGCTCCATCAGAAGGTGTCGACCATGCACTTCTAGACATTTAATGACGTCCCTACAAAACGACCTCGAAAACTGCTTGCACTCTAATCCTCAGTGTAATATTAAACCGGGCTCAAAATCAACATTAACCGCCTTTATCAGAGTCTATATAGAACTCTTCTCCGACCGATTTCTCGATAATGGTCGGATCGGGATACAGGGGCGCATCTTCCGGCTTCGGAATAAACACCTCAGGAACCAGCTTGAGCCTGTACAGGAAAGCATTCCGCCACCAGGGCATGGGCTTGACCTCGGTCATAAAACTGAGGGCACAAGAGACACCGACCACCCCCACAAAGGCAAAAAGACCGGCCGGTAGATGCCCTACTTTCCAATCATGGGGCATTTTCGAGGCCAGTAAAAACCCTAGAATTACACCCAGAGCAAGAAGAATTATCTGCTTGACTGTAAATCCGAAGACTTTCAAAGGTGTCTTTAGATTTATCACCTTATGGACTTGCGACATAGTTTCCCCCTGGACTTCAGTTAATGAAGTCGATAGGAGCAGTCTCTCCCTGCTCCGCCAGTCTCATTAATCGTCGCGCCATCATTGCAAATTTACCGGGCAAATGAGGAATGACCTTCTCAAAATACTCCAGACATTCTCCGAAATCGCCCGCCCGCCTGTGCAGTTCCCCTATAAGATATTGTATCTCTCCTCTCTTATCGTTGGGACAACTACCGTCCGCCAGAGCCTTCACAAAAGAATCTATGGCTAACTTTCTATATTCCCTGGATTGGGGCAAAGCTCCCACATCCTCGGCACACCAGGCCGCATAGAGATAAAGTTGTCCGATTTTATAAAAGCTCTTGCCGGCGCGTTCACCGTTGAGAGCGGCAGCCCGATATTGCAAATGGGGCGGCTCGTTCTTCTGACCCAGTACCGCCGGCTCTTCAGTGCGGCGAAAGGCAGTGGCCCAGTCGGCATGACTGCAAGATGGACAGGTACAGACGGCATAAGGCTCGAAATGCTGAGCTTCTCCCAGAAGTCTCAGTTCACTGTTTCGCCTGCCTCGATCGAGAATTATCGGAACCTGTCTGGAACGGAATCTAATTCCGCACTGATGACATTTGACTCCTATCTCTGTCAGTTGCATAACCTGCGCCTCGCCCGAAAAGAACTACGTGGACAACACCCCTGAAGGTTCTGAAAGGTATTATCCACGTAGCGGTTGACTTTACTCGCCCTCCTCTTCTTTTCGCAGACGTTCAGCCTCGGCTTCGATCTCGTCCATTTCGGCTTTGACCTTATCCTGATAACGCTTGTACTCGGCTTTCTTAGATTCCCGAGCCTGGGTGTCTTGCTGTCTGACCCGCTCTTCTTCGGCATGGCGACGTTTCGCTTCTGCCTCAGACTGGGTCCGTCTCTGCTCGGCACCGCGCTTCTCGATCTCGGCTTTCTCATGGGACTTTCTTTGTAGATCCTGTCCTTGATTCTGTGGACGGGACGCCATCATACCGGCACCAGGCAGTGCATCTCGGAGGGCACGACCAAAGGAATTGTTGGGTTCGTTGTAGGCAACGACATCGTTAGGTCGGTCCTCCACCGAAGAACGTCCGTAGTTTTCTGAGCCTCCCCGGGCAATCATGCCAGGATCATGCTCGGAGCGAACAGAACCGGCGTCGGCTATGTACGTACCAGGATCGCCGTAATGGGCACCGGAATCCGGCGGGCTCTGAGAGGCTTGATAATCACTGAAGCCTCCATGAACTCTCGGGCTCTCCGGCGCAGCATCGCTGATGCGCTCATAAGGTGAGACTCCGCCAGTACTCATCCCCTGGGTGTCGGGTTGAGATTGATAGCCGGCGTCACGGTACTGAACCTCACCGCCTCCCTGGGGACCGGTCTGGTACTGGTGTCCACCACTGACCTGATAGTTCTCATAACCGCCGGCACCGCTAGAGTACTGGACATCACCGCCAGCCTGGGGCGTCAGACCTGCGTTGGATGGAACGAAGCTGGAAGCTCCGGCATCCACGGTGATCTGGCCGCCACTCTGAGGATGATAAGCCACATAAGAAGCCTCACTGGCTCCACGATACGCTTCGGGGCTATACGAGTACGATGAGGACATACTGGTAGAGCCACCGGTGTAATCGCCCCAGCCGCTAGACGAAACGGATTCGGCACCGGCAAAGCTGACATTGCTGCCCGGAGACAGATAGGCAGCCTGTTCGAGCTGGACCTGCTGTTCAGCTGTCGGAGTGACCATGTTCCGCGACAGCGCTTCTTGAGAAGGCGCGACGGCGGTCGGATCCTGCTGGACGGAAGAGACAGCACGCACCGCTGCCGCCTGGGGATGACCCTGGGCAGAGAGGTTGTGCAGAAGCTGGCTCTCACGCAAGCTGTGTCCGACTGTCTCGGCAGCCCTGGAATGTCCTGTGGCAGCCATGGAGACCACCGAGAAGTTCTGACCGGCAGCAGTCGATTGAATAGACCGAGCCAGCACATCACCAGATTCAGCCGCCCGGTGAATGGGCTCGCTGCGGCTCGCTTGCACGAAGGCTACTGAAGCCATGGCGGCACTGCCGTGGATGGCGGCGTCGAGGACCTGCGGAGATACTCCTATATGTTCGGCGATTCCGGACATAGCAGCACCTCTTTCCGGTCCATGACCATAGAGAGCAGTTTGTACGGTGTTGTTATCGGCGAAATAGCCCATTAAATTCTGGGTATTCGACGAAGCGCTTATGTTGGCAATGGCATCGGAACCATGGGCGGACTGAACAGAGAGCATTGCCTGCTCATTGCCCTGGCTGGCGAGCGCCATCATGTGAGGACTGGAAGCCAGTTCGTTTTGAACATATGCCTGGGCTCCGGAGCTGCCTTCGACGGCGCTCTGCAGCACCCCATCGGGCACGCTGTGAGCAGCCACGACCGAAGCCTGGGCAGAGAAGTCGCCCTGACGGGCCAGTTCCTGAACCGCTTCGGTGCGACCGGCTGCGGCCATGAAGGTGGCCGATGCACCGCCGTCTCCGTGGAGAGCTCGGTCAATGGTGCCGTGCATAGACTGGGCGACCTGGGAACCGGGCTCCATGCCCAGGGCTTGATAGACCTGGTTCTGAGCACCGACATCTCCCCGGGCGTAAGCAGTCGGGTCGACACCGAGATCTTGCAGAGTAGCCTGCGCTTCTCTGGATGCAGCATAGACAGTTCCAAACGGCTGGGACTCGTTGCCGATAGCCATGCCACCACCATCGGTGAAGGACTGGGTGGCACTGAGCGCCGAGACCGCTTCCGGACTGCCGGATCTTGCCATGGATACAAGCTCCGGATTCTGCGCGACAGCATTCTGAACCGCGAACTGAGCCGATTCGTTTCCTGTGGATGCAGCCCTCAGGGTATCGATATCCACAGTCTGCTGCGTGGCCATGGCGGCTCGAGCAAGAGGATCTCCGTCCCTGGCGAGGTTAGCCACATGTCCGTGATGTCCGGCTACGGCCATCAGAGTGGCCGATGCGGCAGAGTCACCACCGACAGCATCACGAAGCACATTCGGACTGACCTGCATCTGGTTGGCGACCTGATCTATGAAAGCCTGTCTCTGTTCGAATCCGCCGGACATGGCTTCTCTCACCTGGCCTGGTTCGGCAAACATACCCATGATGTTCTGAGCATTGCCCGAAGCTGCCGCCACCACATCCGGTCTTTCTCCGGTCATGGCATTGATGGCGCGGTAAGACTCGAAAGACTGACCGGAATTGGCGGTGTAGAGCATATTAGGATCGGATGCGAGCCCTTCTTGAATCGATTGACGGGCATCCATGTCACCGGATATGGCGCGCGAGAGCATTTCTGGGCTGGTAGCCTGGGCGGCGAGAATAGAAGTATCTCCACCTTGAACAGCCTGGTGAATCTGCTCCGGAGACATATGCCTCATCTCCTCCGCTCCTCTGGCCGCAAGCATAGTGGCGGCATCCTGACGGTCACCACCTACAGCACCACGGACGATATCGAAGTTATTGTCTCCCATACCCATGGTTCGAGAAATCTCTTGCTGAGCAGCTACGTCTCCACCCATGGCTTCTCTAAAGCGCTCCTGGGCAATACCACCGCCCTGCAGCTCTCCGATGGTCATATCGCGAGAAGCCATCCAAGATTGGGTGTCGGCGCTACTATGAAGAGCCTGGGCAGCAGCCACGGGGTTGCCGTGGGCAGCGGACATGATAGTCCCTTCGTGGGTCATCGGAGCAACCTTGAGCGCTTCTATGGCAGCGAAGTTGCCTTCGGCAGCAGCTCGATGGAGCGGACTGCCGGGATCATCCATAGCCCTGTGACCGGAAGCAGCTAAAAGAAGCGAAGCCGAACCGGAGTCACCATTGAGTGCAGCTCTGAGTACTTCTGGAGAAGTACCAAGATTCTTATCTATGGCGGCGATGGCATTTTGATCCCCATTGAGAGCGTCTCTCAGCATATCCTGGGAAACCAGCGGCTGCACGCCTGCTTGATTCGGATCGGCATCAATATTCATCAGATCCTGAGCGGCCGAGCGAGCCAGACCAGCCTGAGGATTGTGCGCGAAGTCAGCATCGATACCATTGGGCAGAATATCGTTCTGACCAAAAGCTGCCACACCGCTACCGGACAGTGCATCTCGAGCAAGGTCGGAACCTGGCACTGAGCCCACACCCGGTATACCCTCCTGCCCTGGCAGACCGGCAATCGGTCCCTGACCGGGATCCGTGGCAAAGCGATTGAGACCAAGCTCGCCGGTCAGAGCACCGGCATCGGACGGCATAAAGCGATTGAGACCAAGTTCGCTTGTAAGCGGACCGGCATCGACCGGCAATGCATTGCGACCGAGATTTTCGAGAGCGTCGGTACCGGTCTGCTTGAGTTCTCCCATGCTCATATCGCCGGAGAGCATCCGATCGGCAACACCACGGGCGTCCACACCGGTGGCAGAACTGGTGGCATCTAGAATGCCACCGGCAGCACCACCAAGGACAGCCTGGTCGAATTTATTCAGCTGATCTCTGATACCCTGACCACCGGCGGCATCACCCATTATTCCATCGGTGATTCTACCTATGGCTTGAGCCGGATTGTTCATGGCATCAACCAGAGCGGCCGGCGTCATGGTAGACAGATCTTTATTCATGCTCAGGTCAGCCAGGTTCTGCATGTCTCCACCCTGGGTGAGCTTGTTTATAGAGGCACTGTAATTGAGCGACATATCGGAACTCATAGGCGGTCCGCCGGCCTTGTCGCCGATCGCTCCGGCAGCTCCTGCCAGACCTATCGAACCGAGAGCCGCTTCGACACCACCCATACCTTTGTCAGCAGAGCCTCCACCAGAACCGGTTTTGTCTCCGTCCATGGGTGGAACACCAGGATCATGGGCAAGCTTACCGGCAGCATCCGCGCCGGTCGAACCTCCATCCATCCCAGATCCGGGCAGTCCCGGAACACCTGCATCGGTGCTTATTGACGCTCCTGAGCCAGTGCCGGATGAAGAAGATCCGGTTCCTGATATCGCCCCTGCCATCTGAGCATTGGCACTTAATGATGCAGCAGAGGGCGAACCTCCTGAGCCGCTGGAAGACGGACCAAGTGAAGCTGCCAGCCCGCCAGTGCTGGAACTGGCACCATCCAGAGCAGGAGCACCAGGGGTGCGAGTAGCGCTGTCAGCACCGCCACTGGAGGCACCAGGAATGCCGGCCGCAGCCGCACCAGACGCGCCTCGGCTGCCAGCGGACTGTGCTCCGCCTCCGGCTGAACCACCACCACCTCCCCCTGATTGCTGGGCTAGCTGACTTGCCATCGAACCTCCCTGGCTGACCAGATTGGCAAAATCGAAGGCTGACTTGACTGCCTGCACAGCCATAGCAAGAAGAGCGGCCACAAAAATCGAACCGGTATCACCGACCCCTTTGAAGGCGGCTATCAAGAGTATGATCGTGTGCCAGAAAAGTGTCCAGAAACAGACGATGAGCACACCCTCGCACCAGTTCTTGAAAGCATCGCGGAGCTGCCCAATAGGCCATACTGATAAAGCAGCAGCGATCGGGCCCATGCACCACAGGTAGTATAAGAAAACGACCTGGAAGGCACACATTATATTCCAGGTAAGACCTTCTCCGGCCCCCACTGAATTGAGTAACAGACGGTTCACAGGCTTGACCTGTCGTACGTCTTCATCAGGGACCCTTGATTCATCGATACCCAGACAGGGGTCGAATAGTCTCAAGCCCAGAGAAAGAGACTCGTAAGGCGAAACGTAGTCATGACTCTCTATGTGGGGGACTTCCGACTGTTCGATGGCGTTTCGGTTACTACGCGGATCGTTTATAGGGAAAGCACGTTTTATAGAACACTTCGCCTGTTCATACATATCGGCGCCAAAGATTCGCTGAAACTCGGACGAAATTGTATGTCGTATAGAGTTTGCTACGTCTATTCCATAGTTGATCACCAGATAAGAACCAGGAATCAAAAAGATGGCGACTATAGAGCGGATGATACCCTCAAATGGATTGACCTCACCGACGATGGCAGGAGACCCCTGGGCTACGATTGCCCTCACCTGGGCAAGCACCGCACCGGGTAGCAAGAGCAATACCGCCATAGGAATAAAGAGTTCGTTTCTCAGTCTATTCCAAACATTGCCGTCATCTATGGTGAAGTTGATTATCGGATGAGAGCAGTATTCTATTGCGGTTATGTTCTGGTTGACAGCCATGTTAGCCGTACTGTTTCCGGCAGAGTTGGCCTGGATGCTGCCTATCGAAGTCGATAGCCACATCAATTTCTCTGGGTCATAAAGCTGTTCCAGGAAACGGTTCTGGTTGTATCTTTCGATCAACTGAAACTGTGTATCGGAGACAGGATAACCAAAAGTCTGAAACAAGTTCATCTGAATCGCTTCGTCCCGTTTAGTCGGCACTTCCGACGTAGCGGTAGGAATCGAAACCGGCCAGCTGAATACCGGACCGGAGCTGCTGTGATCGACAGTACCAGGTCCAACCGATCGCTTGTCGTCGATTTCGTCGTGACCTTCCGGGTTATCATCTACCTTGGGACCGTGCTGGGCGGCAGCCGGGAATCGCAAGAAATAAGTTTTTCTGACATCCCAGTTGGTCTGGGGGTTGGAATCCGGGTGGGTAAACTGGGCGAGAGCAGGTCCTATGGTTACGAGGAAATAGAGAGCGCAGAAGACTGCGGTCAGCATGCTGACCCTTTTCAATCTCCTTTCTTTATTGACTTTCATCGCTTCGTATTCCTTACTTTCTGCTCTGGTAGTTCTCTCTGGACCGACATTACTCTTCATCTTTAGTTTCATCGTCACGCCCTCCTACTCTTTATCCGAGTCTGCGCTCGGAGGCGGGGGCATATTGAAATTCGGCGGCGGTGGACTGTCGGACTGACCGCCCGAGGCGCCACTATCTCCAGGAGCGCCATCAACAGATACGTTGACGCTGGCGCTTCCGGTGCCGTCGGCTCCACCGGAACCATCACCGGTGGTGCCACCGGTCTGGGCACTGGCGGTGCCTGAACCGGCAGCATCAGAACCGGATCCATCACCGGAGCCGGAGCCGGAACCGGTGCTTCCGCCGGCAGCTCCCACTTCGGAGGCCGAGGCGTTGGGGTTGACATAACCACTACTGCGGTCGCTGTCACCAGGAGCCATATCGACAGGCGCGCTGTCAGTGGACATGCTCTTCGCATCAGCATCGGGGAAGCTTGCCGCCATGGCTGCCATGACACTCGAGTCGAGCTGAGCAGATGCCGAGGCTGAACCGAAATCAGCACCTCCGCCGGCGCCAGGAGGCGGGCTGGCCGCGTCACCTGCGGCGGCAGATTTAGCAGCATCAGAACCACCGGAGTCTGTCGGGGGTGCTTCTACCCCTTCGGGACTGCGATTGGCCATGTCGCCGGCAGAGCCTGAATCAGCCGAAACAGGATCGCCACCGGAACCTTTTGTATCGAGTGCGCCGCCGCGGTCGGACGAGCTGTCCGCCACCGGCACCACAGAATCGTTTGAGGCACCATCCATGGGCGGGCTCTGACTGCTGGAAGAGTCGCCGCCGGAGCTGCTGGTACCACCAGAGCCGCTCGGGCTGGCAGTAGCGCTGTCGGAACTGCCACCACTCTGACCAGGGGTGCCACCACCGGACTGTCCACCGGCACCACCGGCGCCGCCCTGGCCACCGCCTCCCTGCTGGCCCATGGCTTCAGCACCTTTCTTGAAGCTCTCCACTCCTTCCCAGGCATCTGCCGGATTGTAATTGAAAGGATTCATAGAAGCCCAGATCATAAGACCGAGAATACAAATAAAGGTGGCAACCTCCCACTGGAGGTCGCCGGTACCCCGGGGACTGCCCAGAAACTCCAGTCTCTGAGTCATGAGCACCAGGCCCAGCACCCAGTAGAAACGCCAGAGCGAACAGATGATCACCCCTTGCAGCCAGCTTCCGAAAATATTTCGGAAAAGCTTTTTGCTACCGCCCACTTCAGGCCAGGCAAAGAATGCAGCGGTCAAAGGACCGAGCAAGAAGAGATAGCAGATCATGACGATTTGCATGGCAGTGAGAATGATCATCATCAGAGCGCCAAAATAAGATGCACCATTGAAGAGGAACTGCATGGTCTGGGAGAGTGCAAGCTGCTCTTCCTGGGTTGTGTCGGCTTCAGGAACGTTGGCACCCATACCCTCACCACCGGACCCAAATACCGAGGCAATGAACTGCCCTGCCAACCACGACAGGAATCCGAGGAATCCGCCGGAAGAGAGACTGCCTATGGCACCGGCGATGCCACCATTGCCGGCGCCTTGTTGGGCGGCTTGCTGGGCGGCGGAATGATCTGCCGTGGGAGGCACGATCACATTGCTGTGGTTATCCTGAGGGTTAACGTTATAAGTGAGCTCATGCTGCCATTCCAAAACCATATTCACATCTACCCAGTCCTCTGCCGTGGTCGCCATCGAGTTGCCCACATCAATGGAATAGCTGACGATTACCTGGGTACCAGGGATTAGGAACACCGCCACCATAGAGCGGATGATGCCCTCAAAAGGATTACCGTCTCCAAGACTGAAGCCCCTGGCCACTGTGGCTTTGACCTGGGTGATGACGGCACCGGGAAGCAGGAAGAGAATGGCCATGGGCACATAGACCTGCTTGTACATCTCCATGACCACACCGTAGACGTTGGCCACGGAACGATAGAGAGAACCTATATTAGGTGCTGCCGCCGAAGCTTCGTTGGCGACGTTCAAAAGACCGCCGTTGCCGTTATGACCTTCCATGACATACTGGACCATGGTCTCGAAGGCAGATTCGGATACGCCGGCTAAACTGTTGGACGCTGATGCAGCTTGCATCTGGGCAGTATTCGTCGACATCCAGACATAACGCTCCGGGTCGTACATGAGCTCGAGCATACGCTGGAAGTTCTCACGTTGAATAACCTGGAACTGAGTATCTGAAACCGGATAACCAAAAGTAGTAAGAACGTTTTCGAATAGCTCTTTGTCCCGCTCAGTTCTGGGTGCGTCCATGGCCATACCAAATTGCCAATAGCAAATACCCTGATAGGGGTTATCGTTGCAGAATTTGATGAAGGGAGGGTAAGCAAGAACCGGCTCAGGAGTAGCGGCTCCGTTAAGCGGTTCTGAGTACTGGCTTCGCAGTACAGGCTCGCCATTGCCATTGCTATTGCTGTTGTTGCCGCTGCCGAAGATCGGACCGAAACCCATATTGCCCAAAAGTCCATCGACGGCACCACCAATCGCCTGACCTGGACTATTGAAAAAACTGCTCCAGAAAGAGGTCGGAGGTCCTTCTACTGTCTGGGTA
The DNA here is from genome assembly GCA_020634035.1 of Candidatus Obscuribacterales bacterium. Classification (GTDB taxonomy): domain Bacteria; phylum Cyanobacteriota; class Vampirovibrionia; order Obscuribacterales; family Obscuribacteraceae; genus RI-106. The sequence continues at coordinate 248,248 of JACKCM010000003.1, forward strand.
TCCCAGGGATAAACTGTCTTTTCGTCATGATCGAAAGCGCTTCTTGCAAAAGGAAATCGCTTGAAATAATCGTCTCTTGTATCAAAAGGAGTCTTGGGGTTGGTGTCAGCAGTATTAGCAGTCCCACCGGCAGCGCCTCCAATCGGTTGACCGCCCAACTGCGCGCTGGCTTCTATAGGCATGAAAAGAACCACTGCCATAGAGAAAAGCAGTATATATAAAAAGTAGGCGTGTCTGGGCGAGGAAGGACGCGAATATGTCATTCTCAATTACCTTGAGTGAGCAAGAGTGGGTGCGAGCGATAAAGCAGCTAGATGGTAATTTATGAGCGAGCCACTTAATAGTGAGCGATAAATGTGGCAAATTCGTGAAAGAAGCTGAATCTATCTTCGTTTCAACTGAATATTATTGCTCCCATCTGAGATATAAATGGCGAGACGATCATTCCATGGTCTGCCGTATATCGTTATCTTTCCCTGTACCTCCTGGTTCGGTCGGACTAAACTGGCGTCAAACTTGGCTTGCAATGTCTCTTTCGAGATCTTGCGCGTCCCTTCAGAGATGGAGACATCATCAGAAGAGACCTTGAAGTCTTTATCTCCGGAGTTTTTAATCGCCACGGATAATATCGACTTTCGAGCCGTAATGTTGACATTTCTGAGCTCGAAGCTAATCGGGCTCATGTCTACTTTCTTGGGTGGAGCCGGTTTTTCTGCGGGCACTGCAGCTTTCGACGCTACCTTAGTTGTAGAACTCTTTGTGGAAGGGCTTGGTGCAAGATCATTGCCCTTCTTGCCGAAAAGAGAGAAACCGGATTTCTCGCTTTCGGGCTTCGCTTTTTTAACGACTTTCTCTACTTTCTTTTCAGAAACATCTTTATTAGAGTTGCCGCCAAAAAAGATTCTTCCCACCGAACCAAATACGCCTTTACCACCACCGGATTCGGGCTCCATCTCCATGGGCTGAACTGACTTCTCAGCCTGGGCCAGAGCACCGACACTGGGGGTGACACCTGAAATTCTTCCGATTACCGATCTGGCTGATTTAGCACCGGATAGAGCAGCCAGCTCGTATTGAGCAGCTTTCATATCCTCTTTAGCCGAATCCGCTTCATTCTCAGAGGCAGCCAGATCGGCGCTTGCCCTCTGTTTTTCAGCATTTGATCTGGCGACCTGTATCTCTTGTTTGCGAGCGGCTACGGTCTGCTGAGCCAGAACATACTTATTGTAGGTATGCAGATATCTGTAGTAAGACTGCACCAGATCATTCTGGAGCTTTATAACTCGGTCCTGGACCTTTTTGTTCAGTTTGAGCGGACGGAAGATGGTAACCACTCGACGGTTAGGAACCGAAAACATTCCACGGCTAGAGTCAGGAGGCATACCCACGCTGACGCGACGCAGAACTCCTTCCAGCTTGTCGTCCTCGGCCAGGACATCGTGGAAAGAATAACTGCCCAGGGCACCATCCCAGAGGATCTTCAAGTCGTCTCTCTGTTTGTAGGGAGAGCGGGGAGACATACCGGTAGGCCGAATCGGTACGAATTCGGCGACCTCCTCTTCTGCTTTCTTCTGACGCGGAGCTTCGTCATCCTGATCCATGACAGAAGGACGACCACTGCCTGACCCGAACAGACCCTTGGGCCGCTTGGGCTCCTCAGGTTCAGCCTGGGCGGGAGGCTGTTGTTGAGGAGGATAAGGACTTCCATAATAGGGATTGTAGGGCGGAGGATAAGAAGGATAGCCGTAGGGATTATATGGCATCGCATTGGGCGGCGGCGGCGGATATCCGACCCTGGCATCGGTAGAGAGCGTCACCGCCGGTGGCGGCGGAACCACACCGGGCGACATCCCCATCGGGTTGGGCATGCCACCACCAGCCATTCCGGCAGGGTTGTAGTGCAGACTGTAAGTCGCTACCTGATTGCCGCCAGCTTCGGCAGGTATATCCGTCACCGGACTAATATCCTCAGCCGGTGTGATGGCGGAGGTGTCCACCATGGCCGAATTGCTTGTGCTGGCCGCATCCTGTGCCGAATTGGCAAAAGGATTGAGCGTGGGCGTGTTGGAAGCGATATTCTCCGCAGGCGGTGCTGATATAGGTTCGGTCGATACCCGGGGCAACATCGAACCGATACCTCCCAGGGTCCGGCTGAAAAGATTGCCGCCCTGGTCTGCCTGCTGTGCATTCATTGCTTGCTGGGCCTGGGCCATCTGCTCTTCGAGTCTGCGATTCTCTTCTTCGGTTACCGCCTTGACGATATTAGGATTGGCTTTCGGTCTCAATTTGCTCAGCACACTGCCGTGGGCCTCGCCTGCTCCTCCACTGGAAGCGCTATCGGCACTGCCTTGAGCACAGCCGCCGATAGCGATCAGAGAAAGAGAGATAAATGAGAGAGAAAGGAGTCGATTCATCTAGTTTGTTATTTGCTTGATTTTTTAAGCAAAGATCCTCTTACGATGGAATTGGTCTGGGTGGAAGAACCACCATAACCGCTACCATGGCCGTCACCATAGCCTCCGCTATAAGAAGAAACTTTCGGTCCGCCTCCGTTGGTGGCACCACGCGAGGGAGACATTCCCCTGGGTGAGCCGCCGCTGCGACCGAGAACTTTTTGAGGGGCCATCATCTTGCCCATCAAACGGTTAGTAGATTGACCGCTGGGCAGGGCGTTCTTGGGCGCCATGCCACCGGCAGGAATATTGCTGCTTCTGCCGAACCCGGACTTAGGAAGGGGCAGACTGCCGCCATTGCCGGTGCGGTAAGGAAGGTCTCCGGGAGCGCCGGCTGCACGAATGGGGCTGTTGCCACCCATGGAGCCACCATCGTCTCCCATCGCTCCGGCACCGCCGCCGCGGGCTCCACCACCGAATCCCTGGGGAGGCGGAGGCATAGAGATCTGCTGGGAGGCCTGTGGTGCTTCACGGAAATCTTTGATAATGGGTCGATCATCAATTATCTGAAACTGCCGGGGGGCATTGTGCCAGTTGGCTTTTTCCAGATGCTTGGAGTTCACCTTCTGGGCACTGGCCGGTTGAGCCAGAGCCACAGCGGCAAGCCCGGCTGCAAATGCTAATGTCATGTTTAATTTCAACAATTTCATTTAAATAACTCCTTTCCCGAGCCAACCATAGACTATCGTCCGCCAGGAATTCTCATCGGAATCGGCAATGAGTTGATGCCGGATCTGGCTCTCATACCGAACTGCTTCATCTTTCTGTTCATATAACGACCCGCTTTGGATGGGGGTCTTCGGGCCTCAAAATCATCGTCTGGCAATGACAAGTCTTGAGTGGATGCTTGATTGATCTGTACAGGCACAGGCGCTTCCGGTGCCGCACTTTCCGTCCCATAAACTCTATCGTTCAACTTGGGCTCTTTTCCGAGTTTCTTGAGAGCCGCTCCATAGTTTGGCGCAGACGAATCCTTCGCCCCAAAAGTGTCTTCTTTGGGAGGAGCAGGAGTCTGAGCCTTGTAGTAACCGGGTGATCCGCCCTGACCGCCAGAGGACGAAGAGAGGGAACCGGGTTGAACATGCATATAATGCTGATGCATTTCCGGAGCCGAGTCGACCCGGACCTTGCCCGGAGTACTTCCCGGTCGCTTCTGATCGGAAAAGGCCCCTGGTGTGTAATGAGCATAGCCTTGCTTCGTACCTTGAAATGGGTTCGGCGCGCTGCTTCCACCACCACCGCCGCCGCCGCCACCGCCGCCACCACCGGAGTATCCTCCGGCGTTCAGAGCGGTAACCATGTTGACACCAGGCAGATCCACACTCTCGGGAAGGGGAGGAAATCCAGCTGGTGCAATGGGCTCATCGGCAGGGATGGCCTGAAGAGAGATGTCTGGTTTTGGCTTCGGACGAGTCGGTGTGTAACCGATGGAGCCGCCACCACCTCCACCACCGCCCATCGGTCTGGAGATAATCGGCGGAGGAGCAGCCGGATGACGTGTGCTCTGGGTAGCGTCGCTATATTGGTTGTCTCCGGGCTTGTGCACGAACTTGCCCATATTGGTAGGCGGCAACTGAGCCAAGGCCGGTAAAACAGAAAGTCCCGAAACGGCTAGAAAGGCTGCCGCCAGGACTGAAATCTTCGTTTTGTTCTCTGAGTTCATTCTATTCTCTCCTGAATAAGAACTTGAGCCAGAGTTTCTAGTAAGTCTTTTAAAAGGTCTTAAATACAACTTTCCCGATAAGGACTTAAAGCTCTCTATAAATACACTTTAACACTATTTAATTATTAATGCTCCTCCTCAAATGGGCATAGTGAGCCCAGGCAGCTAGCGGATTATCAATTTTTAATCGTTTTGGAGACGAATGTCAATAAGAAACGAGCCCTTCTTCAGGCAAAGTGTTGCCTGGAATACAATTTTTCCGGACACTCCAGGGTTATTCCCATAAAAGCGGCTTGTAAACACGTTTTTGCGAGCAAAAATTTTTATCCTGGATAGAATGGGTATTAATTAGAAAAGCAATCCTCCAGAGTAAGGCCTACATCATTTAGTATGCAGTCGAAAAAGTCAGGTTTTGCCAATCAAGTGTCTGGTAACAGATTCTCGCGACTGATGGGAATCTCGCTTGCCGCCTTAATGGCATTTTCTCTTATCACCCCGCAGCCTGTAGACGCGGCAAAGAAAAGAAGGGCTAGAAGAACTGGCACTACTTCCGGTGGCGGCGGCGGTGGTGTGGTGCTCAGCACTCCCAACCCGCGCAATCCGCTAGAACACAACAACCGGGGCGTGGAGCTGGGCAGCAAGGGACTCTGGGCCGATGCGATCAGAGAGCACGAAGCGGCTCTCAACGGTGATCCGCATAACCCTGACTTTCGTCGCAACCTATCCAGTGCGCATCTGCAATACGGCTCGATCCTTATGAGTAAGAAGAAGTGGTATGAAGCGATGCACCACTTCAGAGAAGCTCTTTATGCCGATCCCAATAACTTGCCGGCCCAGAATAATCTGGCAAACTGCATCAAGGCTCTGGGCAAAGACCCTGACGATTATTCAGTTCGAGAGCATATGGCTGACGAAGCCGAGACCTCCGGCAACTTTCCTGTTGCAGTCGTAGAATGGCGTATTTGCGTCAAGATGCGGGACGACGGTATGAGTCGCTATCGACTCGGTGCCGCCATGTATAAACAAGGAAAAATAGTCGAAGGCTACGAGATGCTGATGTCGGCTGTGAATAAGACCTGGGAGAAAGATCAGAAAAACACTCTTTCCCAGGCCCACGCCCTGATGGGAGACATTCTCTGGAGCGTCGCCCAGAAAGCCAAATCCGACGGTAGAGGAGATGTATTTCTCAAACGTCTGCATAATGTATCTGTCTGTTATCGGCGTGCTGTCACGGTCAATCCGGACAACACGGCAGCCGTTCAAGGGCTGATTACAGCAACAAAAGAAGCGGTGGCGGTCTCAGACTCTTTCGAAAACAACCTGATGCTTGCCGGTGCCTACCAGCTCGCCAGCGACTTCGAGCATGCCCAGTTGCATTACGCCAAATGCTGGAGAATAAATCCATCCGATGCCCGACTGCACAAGGCGAGACTGAGCTACCATCTGGCTGTGGTCAGCTCTCCTGTTGCGGACCCCTCCATGAAAAACAACACGGTGATGAAGGTCCAGGCTCTGCTCGAAAAAAGACCGGACGATCCGTTCCTCTTATATGTATTCGGCAAGGGCAAAGAAGAGTTGAAGGATTCCGATACAGCACTGATAGCCTATAAAAAAGCCTATCTTATAAACCCCTTTGTCCATCCGGATCTGGCTCAGGGTCTGGAGAGACTTACCGGCTCCAATCCTTCTGAAGGAGAACTCGATGCCAAAGACGGCGATGCCGAAGTAGCCGGCACCGGCGGCAACAAAGGGGGAACTGGCGGTGCAGCTGCTGCTGCAGCCAAAGCAAAACCAAAGCCGGCCATAGACCCTGCCGTGGTCTCTTCCATAGAATCTAAAATCGCCGCAGGCGATTTAAAAGGAGCGGAAGTCGACCTGATGGCGCTCATAGATAAAGATCCGAAACTGGGCAAAGCCTGGCTCATGCTCGGCAGTGTCTATGAACAGGAAGGGGAGCTCACCCAGGCCAAGGTCGCCTATCGAACCGCGAAGGTTTTGAAAGCGGATGGCGCCGAAGCGGCTTTCAATCAAATCAATAGCTCCCGGGTAAAACCAATAATAGATAGAGCAAAAGAAGCCATTGCCAATAAAGAGTGGGTCAAAGCGGCGGCTTCACTTAGAGAAGCGATACGACTGGCGCCGGAGCTGCCGGAAGCACATAGACTGCTCGGGGATGTTCTGGATCAACTGGGAGATAAGGAAGAAGCTAAGAAAGAGCGTGATAAAGCAAATGAGCTCACCAACAAGAAGTAGCGAATCTCTCTATAACAGGAGATTGAGCCGGGTGCTGAACCTGGCTTTAAGCCTTTCTATGCTTATCTCTTCGGCCCTGCCGGGCTATGCCGTAGGCAGTCCTCCGCAACTGAATCAAGAAGAAGACGGTCAGGAATTGCAGGCAAAGCCCGCCGAGAGCCTGCCTGAAAAGGCAGAAGAAAGCACGGCAAAAGAAGAAGAGCCCAAGCAGGAAGAGAAAAGCGAGAAGAAAAAGAAAAAAGAGAAGAAGAAAAAAGAGAAAAAACGCTCTAAAAACAAAGCCGCAGAAATCGAGTCCGAGCCAGAAGCATCGCCGGTTTCCGAGACTACAGAAGTACCGGCGCCGGAGCCTGTGCAAGAAGCAGAGCCGAAGCCAGAGACAAAATCAGAATCAGAATCAGAGTCAGAATCAAATTCGGAAGCAGAGCCTGAGGCGCAACCAGAATCTGAATCTGAGTCCCAATCAGAAACGCCAACTGAAACAGGAACAGAAACCGAAGCTGAATCGGAAGAACCGGTGACCAAGAGCGATCCCGGCGTTAAAAAACCTGAGCATATCTCAGAAGCCGATATGCTCTTGCTGAAAAACAAGCTTGTCGATGCCGAAAAGGCCTATCGGGCTCTTTTGGAAGATGACGAAAACGGGGATGCCTACGCCGGTCTGGCCGTGGCCCTTGCCAAGCAAAAAAATCCCAAAAAAGTAATCGAAGCGGAAGGCATCTTGAGAAAGTGCAAAGATGAATTTCGCGAGAATCCCAATATGATGGCCGCTGCCGGACTGGTCGCCTTCGAGCATTCCAAGACAGTTGCCTCGCCTTCGAAGCGTGACCTTTATCTAGATGCAGCCGAGAATCTTTGTGAAAAAGCGATAGAAACAAACGAAGACATAGTCATAGCCCAGCAGACCCTGGGTCTTGTCAAACTGAGTCGGGATGAACCGGATAGTGCCGAAGAACCTTTTAAAAAGTGCTATCAACTGGCCCAGGATAAAGTAAACGGATCTTATCTAGCCCAGGCGATGCTCAGAGTCAATCCCAAGAGCAAAAAAGCGGCAGCCTTAGTAGAAGAGGTGCTGGAGATAGATCCGGAATACAGTCCGATCAAATTGCAAAAAGCGATTGTCCTCACCAATAGTGGCAAGCACGAAGAGGCCTTTACCGAACTGCATTCTATCCCCAGAGAAGACCGGGAGAGTGAATGGTACAAAGTCCAGGGCGATATCTATCGCAAGCAAGGCGACGGAAACTCTGCGGTGGCAAGCTGGAAAGAGTCTATAAGAAGGGATCCTAGAAACGCTGACCCATACAAGAAACTAGCCGAGCACTATATGCTCAGGGGAGACGGCGAACTGGCAATATCCGAGATGCACAGCGCCCTCGAGATTCTGCCCAATGACATAAAACTGCGACAACAGCTTGCCGAACTGGCTTTGAGACTGGACAAGCTCGAAGTGGCAGAACAGGAATTTCGAACCATTCTATCGGTCAAGCAAAACGACCCCTCGGCGCTGCTTGGTCTTGCCCGGGTCTTCTTCCGTAAAGCAAGAAGAGAAGGGCAGTATCCTCAAGAATGGGTGCAGCTCAAAGAGAAGCTTCAAGATGTTATCGAACAGCGCAATGTGATTGGAACGATGGTCCCAAAAGACGCTGCCACTCTGCAAGAGAAGGTAGATCTTGCCGAAGCAGAAAAGGCCCTGACCCAGAAACAGTTCAGAGACGCGGGCCGTTACTTTCGCAAGGTGATAGACAAACATAAAGAAGACGCCTTCCAACTATTGACCCTTGCCGAGCAAGCTTTTAACGACGGCGATCTTAAAACCGCCGAACTTGCCTATTCTTATGCTCGCGAAATCCCAGAGGTTGCACCCCGGGCCGAACAGGGAATAAGCAAAATAACCAGTCAGAGAAAAGAAGCCGAGCGTCAGGTAAAACTGGGCGATGCTACAGAAAAGAAACTGCCCGATGTGGCCGAGGATCACTACAAGCAGAGCCTCATCGCCGACCCCCAGGGAGCCGACGCCTATTACAATCTTTTCTTCCTCTATATGAAGGAGAAGAAGGATTCTATAGAGCCCACGATAGAATACGGCGAGAACTTTCTGGAAGCCTCTGAAGACAGCGACAGCCGCAGACAACAGGTAGAGAAACTGCTCTTCAAATTGAAAGAACGCTTGAGAAAAGAGAATTCAAAGTAATATCATTTGTTAGGGACAATCTAAAAAGGGAAATCAGGAGCGCATCAAATGGATTTGAGCAACCTCAGAAAGTCGAAGAAGGATAAGGACAGCCCCGCCGCTCGTCTGAATCAGTCCGATAATTCGAACCAGGATGCCGCCCCGGGTCAAAAATCTCCTAAAAACATCATGGAGACCGACACCTGGAAAAAAAGCAAGTCCGGAATCTCCTCCCTCTGGAAAAACTATCTGGACATCCTGGGCAAATACTTTCGCAACTACAGACGACCGGAGCAGGAGCGCCTGATCACAACGATGTGTACAGTGATAACCATCGGTTGCGCCACCGTCCTTGTCACGCTTTTCTATCCTTTCATCCCGCAGTTCGTCCGTCTTTTCGCTGTGCCTGCCATCATGGTCGGCTCCTGGTTCGTTGCCACCAAAGTGGTATCGCCAATCATCATCGCCCAGATGGAAGACAGACTGAACCCCGATTAAAGATACTGAAAAGACTGAAAAGACAGCTATGACCAGCGACTGGAAGAAACGGCTTCAGTACATAGGCGGAGGAATAATCGTCGCCTGTGCTTTCGGCATAATGATGCCCGGTCTGGTGAGTTATTTGTTCGGTCTGTGGCGAATTTTTCTGCTTATTGCCATTATAGTAATAACATCAGTTACTCTCGTCGTCATCTACCATCGCGTTCTCAGACGAAAAGATGATTCAAAAGCCGCTGATAGCGATGACAAAGACGATGTGGAAGAGAGCGTACAATCATGAAAGTCGCAAAAACATTTTTCAACACACCCTTACCAATTTGCATCGGTCTTGTTCTGACCATGGCGCTGGGACCCGCAGCCAACGCCCAGAGCCGTCAGGAAGATCCGGAGAAATACTATCGCGCCCCCAACACTCTGCACGGAAAGACTGTGTTGATACCAATAGGATCTCATATCGAAGGGCGCATGAATAAGACCATCAGTTCGAAAACCAGTAAACAGGGAGAGAAATTCACCATCGAAATCACCTCGCCGGTTCTGGCCAACGGCTCTGATGTAATCATCCCGATAGGCTCGAAGATAATCGGCGAAGTGGTAGAGGCAATTCCTGCGAGCAAACAGAAACATCCAAGAGGCACGCCCAAGCCCTCGGGCAAACTGAGAACCTCACTCTCTTTGCTTCAAACCCCCGATGGCATGTCCAGACCGCTGATTGCCTCCATCGCAGGAGAGTTCCTGTCCACGGGCTCCGGCCGGTTGCAGCCCAATCAAGAACTCGCCAACCCCAGCCTCGGCTATGCAGGTTCAGGAGCCAGTTTCGCCGCCGTACATCCATCGATGAACAAGCGCAACTACGGCAACCAGGGTCCAAAAGTGGTGAGCAAAAGAGACTACTGGCAAGATCCGGTTCTGGGCGTGGACCGCTTTGGTCACACCCAGAGAGGGACTCCGGTAATTCGCTCTATGGTGAAAAAAGGAAGAGACATCTATATAATGTCCGGCTCGCCTTTAGCAATAAGAGTCGACGCTCCGCTCAAAATCAGTGTCGCTCCCTCGAAAGGAAGAATGTCGATAGACATAGGCACCACCACACCGCCGGCGGTGCAAAGCAGCGGTCGCCGCTTCCAACCGGCAGGAGGCACCCAGGCGCCACCTGAAGCAACCGAGAATTCAGAGAGTCAAGAAAACAAAAAAGCCTTTACCCACGAAAAGATGCTGAAAGAGCCGGTCGATCCAGAAGCGCATCTGCCGAGATTTTTGCGCACCCCGAAGAACTTGCAGTTCCTCAAACCTTCTCCCTTTTCAGCAGGAGATCCTGCTCAAGGTGGTCAACAGGGCAATTCTGGTCAGCAGGTCCCCCAGGGACAACCGGCTCAGGCAGACCAGGCTCCGGTTAATTTCAGCCCCGGTGGACAACCGAACAAGAAAGGCGCTGACGACTTCTAGAGGATTTGCTATATTTTCATGGTTTCGCCCTACAGGAAATCCCGATGAGCACCCCAGCCAATAATATGGGAAAAGAGACCAGAACTGACATAGCAAGACCCCTGCCGGTCGTGCTGGCCATAACCGGTGCCAGCGGAGCCATCTATGGATTGAGAACGCTACAGTTTCTCGCCGGCAGCGGTCAACCCTGCGAGTTGTTGATTTCGAAAGCCGCCTATAAAGTGATGCAGGTCGAGCATGATCTCGACCTTATTAATGAGAGCTGCCCCAAAGCAGCCATCCTCAACTATTTGAAACTGCCGCCGGACGCGCCGGTCAAGTTTCATGAACTGGGCGACTACGCCGCATCGGTTGCCAGCGGCTCTTACCGGACCAGGGGCATGGCCGTTGTACCTTGCAGCCTCGGCACCCTCGGTGCTCTTGCCAACGGACTGACTGCAAACCTGATTCAGCGAGCGGCGGCAGTCTGCCTGAAAGAGAAACGACCTCTGGTGATAGTGGTCCGAGAGATGCCCTTCGGCCACATTCAGCTCAAAAACATGCTTGCCCTCTCCGAAGCCGGGGCTACCGTAGCCTGTGCCTCTCCCGGTTTTTACCATCGCCCCCGCACCATCCAGGATCAGATTGATTTCGTAGTCGGACGGATTTTAGACCAGCTCGGATTCGACAACGATCTCTTCAAGAGATGGAAAGAAGAGACCCCTCTGGTACAAGTTCCGGAAGATGAAATCCAATCAATCAAATAGCACCACCTCTGGTATCAATGACTCCGATCCGGAAGCCTTCAGTTTTACTGTCGGCAAGGTGGTCGGTTTCCGTGGACTGAAAGGCGAGATGAAAGTTTTGCCTACCACCAACAGTCCGGAGATTCTGATCGAGATAGAGTCCGTCAGAGTGGGCAATCCCAATGATCCCGGCGCCGAAAGAAAAGTCGAGTCGGCTATGATCAAGGGACGAACTCTTTTCATCCAATTGTCAGGGTACGATGATCGCACCGCCGCCGAAGCACTCAAAGATAAACTACTTTTCACCCAACCAGATCAACTTCTCGAACTCGAAGAGAACCAGTGGTGGGTAGATGACCTGGTTGGGCTCTCAGTCAGGGATCAAGGCGGAAACGAGATCGGAAAGATTGTCGATATCTATGGCGCCGATGGCGAATTTTTAGAAGTAGAGTTGAAGGATACCGGCAAGAAAAGACTGGTGCCCTTCGTAAAAGAGATGATACCCGTAGTAGAACCGGACGAAGGCTATCTAGTGATTACGCCACCCCCCGGATTACTGGACTGAATCTTATCTTAAGTTCTGATTAGACAGGCGGGTAACCACTTGATTACCGCGCAAATATACTCTACTTTTATAAAGGAAATTCTAATAGAATATACATACAAAATAACAGAGAAGCACTCGGGATATCCCGAACGTCCTGCTTCTCAGGCGTTCGCATAGTCTTAAGACGGCAAAGACGATTTTTCATAACCGAGTCGACCCATCACGAAGTACAACCGATATGATGCAAACCACCGCACCGCAACTCTACATTGATCCCCTGGCAACCAGCAAATCCAGAGAAGACCTGGAAATGCATCTTCCAACTTTAAAGGTGGTCTCTTACAACGGCTCCGGCAAGAACAGCGGAGTGCCCTCCAGCCTCGAACCGTTGGCCAGAAGAATCGGTACACGCATCCACTGGTTGTCGGTCAATCAAGAAGAGCACGAAATCGCCCAGGATAATACTACCGGCGATATCACAGCAAAATCTCAACGCAAGAACGACTGCTTCGAATTTCACACCGCTCACATTGCGGAGCACATCGTGATCCGCCACAAGCAATTCTGCGACAAGTATCTCTGGCCGCTCTTCCACGGAATGCCTGAGTCAGCCAAGTTCGAAGCGGTAGAATGGCAAGCTTATAAACAATTCTGCTCCCAGATAGCTGCCGAAAGCCAGACCATAGCCGGTGAGAGCTTTCCTACCTTGCTCTGGTTGCACGACTACCAGCTTGCCCTCAGCGCTCCCCATGTCGCATCGGACCGCGGCACTCTCGTTTGCCAATTCTGGCATGTACCCTGGCCTAAATCAGAGACCATCGCCTCATCCCCGGTCACCCGGGAGATCATCGAAGGTCTGCTCGCCAACAGACTGCTGGGCTTCCATACCGCTGAATATGCTCACAACTTCATGGACACTGCCGAAATTCTTTTCCCTGATATCCAGGTGGACAAGATGAATATGCGTGTCCGCATGGCCGGTCGAACCACCCAGATTACAGTGATGCCCCTGGGTATAGATGTGGATCGATGGAAAGACATAGCCAATTTGGTTCGGCCTATGTCCGAAGCTCTTGCGGTCAAGCATCGCCTCGCCAGCCAGATAGTGCTTGGCATCGACAGACTCGATTACACCAAAGGTGTACTCGAAAAATTACATGGTATAGAGTACTTCCTCACCGTCGCGCCAGAAATGCATCGGCGCTTTCATTACGTGCAGATTGCCCAGGCACCGCAATCCGACGAAGAGGTCTACTCGCGCTACGCGCAGCAAGCCCTGAATAAGATAAAAGAGATCAACGAGCGCTTTTCAGTTGACGGTTGGACACCAATTCTTCATCTGGACTCGAAGTTGTCGATAGAAGAACTAGCCGCCTGGTATCAAGCTGCCGACATTCTCACCGTCAATTCAATTCGAGACGGTCTCAATCTGATAGCCAAAGAATTCGTCGCCTGCCGACAGGATGAACAGGGTGTACTGATAGTCAGCAAGAACGCCGGCTGTGCCGCAGAGTTGAGCCAGGGAGCTCTTCTTGTCGATCCTCGCTCACCATCCGAAATCTCTAACGCGCTTAATAAAGCGATCACCATGGCCGTAGAAGAGAAGCGCCGCAGGATGACATCGATGCGTCATGTCATCGGCTGGAATCAGCTTCATGACTGGGCTCTGGGCTTTCTCAAGCAAGCACTCAGATAGTCTGAAGTTTATAGCTACCAGCGCAGCAAATTGAAACGGTCCATATCGACCGTGGCCAGATTTCTATAGATTGAAAGAACGATAGCAAGACCCACTGCCGCTTCTGCCGCTGCCACGGTCAGAATGAATATGGCAAATAGATGACCTTTGACTCCGGCCGGGTCTATGTAACGAGCGAAAGTGATCAGGTTGATGTTGACTGCGTTCAACATAAGCTCTATCGACATCAGCACACGAACGGCGTTTCTCGATTTGACCATTCCATACATGCCGATGGCGAAAAGCAATGCACTCAAAGTGAGATAACGAGTCATCGGGTCATGACCGATGGTGAAGATCAAGAAACCGCCCAGACAGGCAATTACTTTTACCGCTTCGGAATAAGCAGCGAAGAAGTATCTGAAGGCGATACCAGCCACAGTGATTCCGGCGAACAGCCAGATATCGAGATCGATGCTCATCATCTGCCTGGCTCCGTCCGGAGCAGTGGTTCTGGCGAAGACAATCGCTACACCGGCAGCTACGATAACCGCGTAGATAAAGGTGGCTATGAAGCGGGTGAAATCCGACCGCGTCTCTACGGAACTAGTTGCTTCCACTTTCAATTCCCTCTCTGGGTGTATCTGTGTCTTCTACTTTTTCTGCCTTCGCCAGCATAATTGCGCCGATCAGAGCGGCAAGCAAGAGTACCGAAGCGAATTCAAAGGGCAGCGAATAGTCGGTGGTAAGAGCCCTTCCGATTACTGCAATATTGTCCTGACCGATTGCTTGAGTGGACTGGTCCCAGTGCTCTGAGCGAATCGCCATATACACGGTCACAAATGCAATCCAGGCGACCAGACCGGGAAAGCCGTTGCGAATGGTATCGAGAAACTTCAAGAGAGCCGGCTCTGAAGAAGCGATTGCCTCTTCCTCTGCCTCTTCATTTTGAAGACGGGGGTTGGTGAGCATGAGCGCGATTACGACCACCAGAGTGATGCCCACCGCATAAATCATTATCTGAGCCAGAGCGATAAACTGAGCCTGGAGCAAGAAGAAGAGTCCGGAGATTCCTCCGAAGACCCCGATTAGAAGAAAGCCGGCGCGGATAACATTTTTGTCGGAGATTACCCCAATTGATAGAGTGATGGCAAAGGCGGCAATCAAATAGAATGCCAGGGCTTCAGCCGCTCCTGTCGATACCAGTTCCTGTACATTGAGAAATTCCATAACCTTACTCCGGATCCTTCGTCCTCTATGCTCTAAATCTTAAAAACGATGGCTTACTCTTTTTTATCTTTCTTGTCGTCCTTCTCGTCCTTTTTTGGAGCCTCCGCCGCCTTCTCTTCGGATTTAGCTTCTGCTACTTCCTTCTTAGCGGCTGCGGCATCAGCTTTTGGCTCCGCCACTTTCTCTTCGGATTTAGCTTCTGCTTTTGGAGCGTCAGCTTTCGCTTCGCCACCGTCGGCTTTGGCAGCGGCAGCTTTAGCGGCTGCGGCCTTAGCAGCAGCGGCTTTGGCGGCGGCAGCTTTAGCAGCAGGGTCGCCAGCAGCAGCAGCAGGCTTGGCGGCAGCTCCGGCAGCTCCAGCTGCGGCAGCCGGTTTGGGCGGAGCTTTCGGCTTCGGTCTGGGCATCTCTTTCTTGTCGAAATAGTATGTGGACTCGTCCTGGGTTAGAGTCAGCCTTTTTATATCGTAGATGAGAGACTCTCGGGTATAGTCAGCCATCTCGAAATCGTTGGTATTGATGATGCAAGTGGTGGGACAGACTTCGGTGCAGAGACCACAGAACATGCAGAGTCCGTGGTCGATTTTAAAATCAATCAGCTCTAGCTTGTTGGTCTCGGGGCTTTTGTGGGCGGTGATCTCGATACATTTGTCTGGACAGACCCGCTCGCACTGCCTGCATGAAATACAGAGGTGATCACCGGTGTCCGGATTGACAGCCAGAGCCAGTCTGCCGCGAAAATGAGCAGCCAGATCCTGAATCTTGTCAGGATATTCCTGGGTGGTTGGCTCCCGGAAAGAGTGAATGAACACGGTCTTGAGACCTTCACCTACCCTTTTGAAACTTTCTACAGCTCTATCTATCAAGTTAGCCATGGCAAACCACCCAGGTTCTAGCGAATACAACTACCACAAAGAGGATCAGAGCAAGCGGTATCAATCGCTTCCAACCGAAGTCCATCAATTGATCGATTCTGAATCGAGGTAGCGTACCCCGGACAAGAATCGCGAAGAATACGATCGAGTAGACCTTGACTATTACCCAGAAGGCAGCCCAGAAAGTAGCCGGGTCGATAAACATCAAGTCTTTGATCAAAGGAGAAAGGAAAGCGCCGAGCCCGTTTGATATCGGCTCCAGAGGCAAGCGGTCCAGTATCCATTTCGGAATGGGGTTGTCACCACCACCGAGGAACATGACCGTTGCGATGCTGGAGACGACAAAGAGGTTGGTGAATTCAGCCAGGAAGAAGATGGCGAATTTGATACCACTGTATTCGGTGTTGTAACCGCTCACCAGTTCCGACTCTGCCTCAGGAAGGTCGAAGGGGATCCGGTTGATTTCGGCACAGGCACCGGTTAGATAAAGTCCAAATAAAAGAACTGTACAGATGACCAGGACAAAAGCCATGATGCTGGACAGCCAGGGTACCGGGTAGAACTGACTGAACATGGCACTGGTGTCAAAGCTGGTGTCGACCAGATTAAGCCAGTAGGGCGCCAGTTTGTCGTATCCGGAGAGAGCTCCCCCGCCCAGTATGTTCCAATTGAAGATGCCGCCTTTTTGCTGCTCGACGATCTCGACTACATCGAGAGTTCCGGCAAGCAGACACATGGTCACCAGGGAAAGTACCAGGGGTATTTCATAGCTGATAGCCTGAGCGGCACTTCTCAGTCCTCCCACCAGGGAGTACTTGTTGTTGCTGGCCCATCCCGCCATCACCAGTGCAACTACAGGAATAGAAGCAGCGGCAAGAATATAGAATATTCCGGTGGGCAAGTTGGCGATTTTGAATAGATCGTGGTTGTTGGTGACGGCCGCCAGAAGAGGCAGCGCACCGAAGATAGAAGGTGCGAAGAAGATAATCGGCGCCAGAGTAAACATGAAGGCGTCGGCACCACGGGGGGTGATGTCTTCTTTAAATAGGAGCTTGACCGCATCTGCGGCAGTCTGGGCTAGACCGTCAAAACCGTGACGGTTGGGACCCATCCGCACTGTGAACAGAGCAAGAGATCGTCTCTCGAACAGAACCATGAACATGGCGTTAATAGGAATGAATACGAGAAGCGAAAGGATTGGTGTCAGGGATCTTAGTAAGTCTGCGATGAATACGGCAGTGGTGCTGGGATTATCCACCTGAAGCAAGAAGGGCATTTTGCCTGTGATCAGAGATGGGATGAAGACTCCCACTCCCCAGCAGGCTACCCAGACGGCACCGAAGGTAACCGACAACCAGAAGATTGCCAGTCTCGACAATTTGTATATCTCTGCTGCGTTCATATCCGCTTACTCACTACCCTCTATGTGCACCAATTTCAACGATAATCTTTAGCGATCTACATCTAGCGATCGACATCCGGCAGGATGACATCGATGGAACCGAAAATAGCCATGATATCTGCAATAGGCGATCCAACCAGAAGCTCTGATAGAACGGAGAGATTGCAGAAGGAAGGATTTCTCCAGCGGAAACGAATTGCTTTGTCTTTACCGTCGGAGATCACATAACATCCGAGAATGCCCCGGGGAGATTCTACTGACGCAAAGCCCTCACCGGCTTTGACCCGAAGACCGGCATTCTGTTTTTTGCCGGAGATTTCGCCTTCGGTAGGCAGCATGTCGAGACACTGTTTGATAATTTTGTTGGACTCACGCATCTCGCGTACACGAAGGATATAACGATCCCAGGTGTCGCCGCCTTCCGGCTTGTCAAGCCAATGCACATCGAAATCGAGCTTCGGATATACGGAATAAGGCTTGGTCTTTCTCAAATCCATGTCTGTGCCGGAGGCCCGTATCGAGGGTCCGGTGACGGCATATTGTTTTGCCAGGCTTATAGGAAGAATGCCTATCTCTTTGGTTCGTTTCAAGAAGATGGGGTTCTCGGTAACGATCGCTTCGTATTCATCTACACGATCGTCGAACTCTTCGGTAAAAGCCTTGAGTCTCTTGAGCCAGGCATCATTGGGTGCTCTCTGCACTCCACCGATCCTTATATAGTTGAACATCATCCTTTGACCGGCAATCTCTTCGAAAAGATCGAGAAGCTTTTCTCTCTCCCGGAAAGGATAGAACGGGAAACCGAACATGGCACCAAGGTCGATCAAATAAGTTCCGAGCCAGAGCAAGTGAGAAGAGATACGGTTCATCTCCGAAACCATCACCCGCAGATACTCTGCTCTTTCAGGCACCTCACATTCGTCCAGGACTTCGCAAGAGCGAGCCATGGCCCAGGAGGTGAACATACCGGAGAGATAATCGACTCTGTCAATAAGAGCTTGATACTGGAACCAGGTACGGTTCTGACCCTGCCACTCCTGGGCACGATGCAGGTGACCGATTACCGGCTCAGCATGCTTGACGAATTCACCGTCCAGGGTGAGCAGCATTCGGAGAACCCCGTGGGTAGCCGGGTGCTGCGGACCCATGTTGATGATCATCTCATCGGTTTTCAATTCTGTGGATTTGATCTCTGTGGACATTATCGAGGAACCTTGCTGATTTACCTGAAGGAATGAGGGTTTTTGTCGTTGAGGGCGTCGACTATCTGGACATAATCGTGACGCAGCGGATGACCGTCCCAATCCCAGGGATTCAAGATCCGGCGAGGATAGGGATGTCCGAGATATTTGATCCCGACCAGATCATAGGTCTCTCTTTCGTGCCAGTTAGCGGCAGGCCACATATTGGTGATTGATGGCACCGCCGGCAGAGACTCTTCTTCGACCTCATCGGCTTTGATTCTTACCTTTATTACCAGTTCATTCAAATTATCGTAAGACCAGAGGTGGTACACCGAATCGAAGGTACCGCCGCTCTGACGGGAGTCCACTCCTGATACCGTTAGAAGAAGATCCAGTTTGGTCTCTTCGCTGCTGCGCAAAATTTTCAGTGAGGATTGCAGATCTTTTGCATCCATACTGATGACTTCGACACCACCGGCAGCGTCAGCCAGCTTCTCTGAAGCTATGCCGTGCTCTTTCAAAAATTGACCGAAGCGGCCTATTTCGGGCGGTGCTTCGACAATCTTTTCGGTGCTCTTCTCTTTCTCTTCTGCCATTTGCTTCTAATTCCTCTATCAGTTGCCGCCCTCGGTGGGAGCCGGGCTGCTTTCGATTACGGACTGGAGATTCTCCATTTTTACTTCGTCGATCAAATCTTCCATGGGAAGCCCTGTGTCGTAGTCGACAAAGCGAACGGCGCGCTGCGGATAAGCTCTAGCCGCACGCTTGGCGCAGGTCTCGGTACGGATTTTCTCTTGCAATTTGATCAGAGCATCGAGAATCGCTTCCGGACGAGGAGGGCATCCCGGCAGATAGACATCGACAGGAATAATCCGGTCAACACCTTGAACTACCGAATAAGAATCGTTGAACATCCCACCGGTAACGGTGCAAGCCCCCATGGCGATAACATATTTGGGCTCGGGAAGCTGTTCATAGAGTGTAATCAGCGCAGGAGCCATTTTTCTTGTGACTGTACCGGCGGTGAGAATCAAGTCAGCCTGTCTCGGTGTGGCACGGAAAACCTCAGAACCGAAACGAGAGATATCGTACTTCGACATACCGACACTCATCATTTCGATAGCGCAGCATGATGTACCGAAAGTAAGAGGCCATACGGCTCTCGACCTTGCCCAGTTTGCCACCGGACTGATGAAGGTGGAGAGGAATTCGGTAAATGCACTGACCGAGGTGAGGGTAACCGTATCCTTGAGCTCTTCCGGAACAGGAAGAGAAAGCTGTGAGGTGGATAGGCTTCTGGGTTCTTCAGGCATTGAGCTTTACTCCCATTCTAAAGCGCCTTTCTTCCAGGCATACGCCAGGCCGAAAGTAAGGATGATGAGAAACACGAGGATCTCTAGCGGTCCCAGAAGCAATGCTTCCTGACCGAAGATGTTTTTCAGATTATCCGTAGCCAGCGCCCACGGAATGATGAAAATCACCTCGATATCGAAGAGGATGAAGAGAAGCGCATATAAATAGTATCGAACATCGAACTGCACTATGGCTTCCTGAAGGGGCTTCATTCCGCATTCATAAGGCTGGTTCTTGATCGGGTTCGGAGTGTGGTATCCGAGAACGTTCTGAAGTCCCCAGGCCAGCCCGATCATACCCAGGGCAGGCAGGGCGAAGCCGACGATCACGAAGATAAAGATTTGACTTACTTGAAGTTCATACATAAATGATGCACCACTTTCGACTGGCACTACTAAGTTTGGGTCGCCCCGCTTTTCAAGAGAATTTCCCTGAAATCAGAGTTGTGCTAAGGATAGCAGGAGATAGATGATAACTCCCAGTCCGAAATTATAGCGGCGTAATGATGTTTCGACCCCTCCTCATTTCATCTAAGCTGGCATCCTGACCGCCATTCATGCTCGATTACCAGTCAGAGACCACAACTTGTCAACCCAGCAAAGCCAGAGCTAAAATAGAGGAAACCCACTGCTGGAGCCACCTATCCCGGATTCAGCATATTACCGAAATTTAGCTTTTAATCCTTGCTCAGCTATTCATACTTTTTATCCAAAATTGTCATGAAACAATGGTTAACAATAAGCCCGGAAGGGACGATATTACTGTATCTTGACGATTGGAAACAGGTTATAAAGTGGAGCAAATCGAGTTGAAGAGCGGTGTATCTTTCAGAAATGTAGCGACTTGCATGGTACCAGGCGAAGAAATGTCAGAGGCGGCACTCACCCCTAGAAGGATGAAAGATCTGGACGAACTCTGTTCGAGGCTCGGCCTCAACTGCGGAAGAATGAGCCTGGTCAATGAAGCTCTTACCCACAGCTCCCATGCCGTAGAGAATACCGGTCTCAAAGATTACGAAAAACTGGAGTTCTTCGGCGATGCGGTTCTCAAATTTGTCGTCAGCGAATATCTTCTAGATAGATTCCCAACCTATATGGAAGGGCAACTAACTGAAATTCGCGCGGTGCTTGTAAGCGACAAAGTACTGGCCGAAATCGCCCGCGAGATCAACCTTGACAAATACATTCTGCTCGGCAGACAAGTCCAGATGCGCCCCTCTATCATGGCCGACTGCCTAGAAGCGCTTATAGGCGCCGCTTACCAGGATCTGGGTCTCTTCCCGGTTCAAAACCTCATCGTCCGACTTTTCGGTAGCCATGCCACCGAAGTCGATAGAGACGGAACCTACGAAAATCACAAAGCGATTCTGCAAGAATACACCCAGGGCCGCGCCCAGGGGCTGCCGATCTACACGGTCTTAAACTCTGAAGGACCGGCTCACCAGCCGACCTTTACCATAGCCGTGAGCATCGCCGGTGACGCCATCGCCACCGGAACCGGACCTTCGAAAAAGCAGGCTGAACAAGAAGCAGCTCGCCTGGCTTTCGAGAAGCTCAAAGAAAAAGAACTTTAGTCCGAACTCGAACTCATACTTTTAGCCTGATCAAAAGAGCCCCCGAAGGGGCTCTTTCAATGTGCGTTAATCGTGATAAAAAACGGGTTAGGGCACTATGGGCGGTTGCTCAAGCGAGGGAGAGTTTGCCACCAGGCCGGTGCCCATGTCATTGCCGGTCGACAACTTCTGGCTGGGCACGTAAGACGAGTGCGGGACGGACGGCACAGAAGATTCTTGCGCCGGTTTTTCGTATCCGGGAGCATTGAAATCGACTTGCTGAATTCTGGTATTAGAAAGATCAACAGGAGCGGCAGGAGTTACTGCAGGAGCTTCTGGTGCCACTTCCGGTGTCACCACTTCTTCACCGGCGGCAGGCTTCTTGAGGAAGCGAGAAGCCAGCGAACGCTGCTTGCTCTCTTCGATTTGTGTATTGGTAATAGCAGGCAATCCGGAAGATTCAGAAAGCTTGAAAGCTTCATGTTGAAGATTTCTGGCTTCGCTGTTGGCTTGAGCGGCTTTGTACTCTGATTCGGCAGCCTTCAAACGAGCCTTGGAGGCAACCACTTGTTTTTTGGCGATCTCAAGTCTTACTTTAGCGGTCTCAAGTCTGTCTTTAGCAGCATGGACCTGTGCGGCTACATCTGCTTCGGTGGTTGACGATTCGACATTAAGTGTGTCAGCCAGACAGACCGACTGGAGTGAAAGAGGTAGAGCTACCGAGAGCCCTATCAGTAGTGCTTTTTTCATAGAATTCATGCCTTTGCCTCGAGAAAAATGAGTTATTGGGGATTGATATTCGGATAATTCCTTGGGGTGGCTCGGAAATTGAGCAGCCTTAATATCAGGCGATATTCTTGAATTATAGGCAACTGGAGCTATCTACTACACTTTATGAGAAACCTTGTAGGGCGCCACTATACAAGGTATCGAATACAACTATCGATAAGATGCCGAATGCGATACCACCACATATAAAACCCCGCAAAAGTCCATTAACTTCAATGAGAAGGAAAAGAAATTGCGATGGTGATCGCATATGCCTTACATGCGCGAACGATTTCCAAATGCTTACCAGGCTCCCCTCACCGCATTTTTATTAACTGAAAATAAAGTGGTCTTCAAATTTGAACAAACAAAAAGTTCGATTGAGAGGAGGCAAAATCTCCCGAAAGCCTTAATACAATGATATTTACAGCCATTTCAACCAGGTAAAAGTAAAAGAAAGAGTAAAACCTTTAAGACAACACTTGAAGTGCGGTAGATGCATACTCTATATTGTGCTTTCGGCCAGCTGCATCTGGACCTTCATATACATCGTGCATACCGGTTGAACCATGAACACAGGGTTCTACCAATGTAAGAGGTATAGATGAAGGGGCGGCAAACCGATTGTAGCGTTGTCCAGAAAATCCGACCGAATACGAGGTAATCAAAATCCAGATGTCCCTAGTAGCACAGGTCGAAGGAGAAACTAACCCCGTGTCAGAGCAACAGGTAGAGCAGAACCCCTTGAGAGAAGAATTCGAGAAGCTTCTTGAAGAGACCCTTCAAATAAGGTATTCGCAGGGAGACATAGTCAAGGGCGACGTGGTTCGCATCGAACGCGATGGTGTGCTCGTAGATGTCGGAGCCAAGTCCGAAGGTTTTGTTCCTTATAAAGAGATTTCCAACATGCCCGTCGACAATGTCGACGATGTTGTCAAAATCGGCGAAGAATACGAGTTTTATATTCTGCGTGAAGAGAATGAAAACGGTCAGCTGACCCTCTCTCTCAAAAGAGTCGCCCAGGCCAGAGGTTGGGTCAAACTCGAAGAGCAGAAGAAAGACGACGAGACTATCCGCGCCAAGATCTCCAATGTGGTTAAAGGTGGCGTTGTGGTCGATGTCTATGGCCTCAGAGGTTTCGTACCGGCCAGCCAGCTGAGAGTAAAAGGAACCACCGCCGAAGAATTGATCGGTATGGAGATTCCGATGAAGATCCTGGAGACGGATACCAAGAGAAACAAACTCATCCTCTCCCAAAGACTGGCTGTTCAAGAAGAGAAAGCAGCCCAGAGAGAGAAAATCCTCAACACCCTGCAAGCCGGTCAGATCGTATCTGGCGAAGTGGTTCGTATCGCAGATTTCGGTGCTTTCATCGACCTCGGCGGACTCGACGGTCTGCTTCCGATTTCCGAAATTTCCTGGGAGCGGGTCTCTCATCCGTCCGATGTCCTCAAAGTCGGCCAGATAGTAACCACCAAGGTTCTGAAAGTCGACCAGGAGAAAGGTCATATCAGCTTGAGTCTCAAGCAGATGCAGCCTGACCCCTGGCAGGAGATCGAAGACAAGTTTGAAGAAGGTCGGGTTATCTCCGGTACCGTGAGAAAGATCCAGTCCTTCGGCGCTTTCGTTCAAATCTATCCCGGAGTAGACGCACTGCTTCCCACGGTAGAAATGTCCGAACAGCAGAACATCAAACCCGAAGAAGTGGTCCAGGTTGGTCAGGAGATCAAAGCGCTTATCAAGAAATTCGCTCCCAAAGAGCACAAGATAAGCCTCTCCCTCAAAGGAATGGATGTTACCGACCTGCTGGGCAGCTAGGTACTTCTTCTAAATCAAAAGCAACTTCAAGACCCGGTTCTAATCAATGCAAAGCCGGGTCTTTTGCTGTCTACTACATTGAAGCTGGTACTTTGCCGTCTCTAATCGCCTGAATCAAGGCCTCTACAAAGGTAGGGTCAAAAAGCTTGCCGGCCTCTTCCACAATCTGTTCCTGGGCGTCTTTGGGATCAAGACCTTTCTCGAAGACCTTGTCGGCGACCAGTTCGTGATAGCCGTTCGCCACCGCCACTATGCGGGCAAATAGAGGAATCTCATCTCCTTTGAGCCCTTCAGGAAAACCTTCCCCGCCTATCTCTTCATGGTGCGCGCGCACAATAGGCGCAAGATGTTGCAGGTCAGGGAAAGATTCGAGCAACTCCGCTCCGGCAACCGAATGCCCCATTTTCAGGACAAATTCATCCGGTTGCAGTTCGTCTTCCTTCTTCTGCAAAACCGGCTTGGCGATACCGAGTTTGCCAAGATCATGCACCAGGGCGGCTTGACGAATGACATTCACATCTTCTTCTTTAACATCCAGTTGCCTGGCGATAGCCACGGCGTATTCCGCCACCTGTTTGGCATGTCCGTTCGAATACTTGTCTTTCTGCTCGATCTGGCTGACCCAACCGTCTATTCGCCCAAGCATTCTGGGATCAAGGCCGGGCGTGGCAAAAATGTAGTCCGAGCGAGCATCGCCGGCGGCCATCAGGTCTTCTATCTTCTTCTTGGCGGCCTCTTCGTCCAGGGGTTCCGCAGGTTCAGGAGGAGCCGCGGCGGCAGCCGGACTTTCTTCTGGTCCTGACCCAAGTCCCGGACCGGACTTGCGCAGGGAGGACATCAACGGACTGGGAGCCGAAGAGGCTTTAGCCCGACCCAACATAGAACCTCTCAACCCTCCACCGCCGGCATCAGCTGCCTTGGTCGGAGTCGGAATGGCGTCCAGGTCGCCCCAGGCGCCGGCAGGCTCGGCTGCCGCTGGAGCTGATTTGGGTGTAGGTATGGAATCTAAATCGCCAAATTCGCTGACCGGCGCAGCTTGTTTTGGAGGTGCCTCGACTGATTCAACTTCCTGCGCCGCCGGGGCGGATTCTTTTGGCGGTGCCTCGACTGATACAGCTTCCGGAGCCGCTTCTGGCGGCGCCACCACATCAGGTGCGGCACTTACTTCTTCCGGAACAGCTTCTAGCGGAGCGGTCTCGAGTCCGGCTTGTTCTGCCGACGTCGCTGCGGCAGGGGCATCCGCCACTGCCACCGCACCAGATTCGGTGCCACCAGATGTATCCTCCACTTCGCCGAAATCTCCAAAATCGAGGTCGGCATATGGATCCGCTTCCGGTGGGGGAGCGGCTTCAGCATCTACAGTAGCGGCGCTGTCGCTCTGCGATAGAACGAACTCTCGAATTCCTGTGGTAGATGAAGGGGCAGGCGTGGCCAGTGCATCCGATGACTTCGCGCTGGTGACCGGTTTGATCGTCGGAGGAGGAAGAGTCTCTTCCAGAGCTTTTTTCGCCCGTCGGTCGGCTCTCGCTTTCGCTTTCTCCTCTTCAGGAGTGAGGACCGGGGCAACCTCCGCCGTCGGCGACGACGTGACAGCCGGCGCAGGAGTGGGAGCTGGCGGTGGAGTCGGTGCCGGGGTCGGTGCAGCAGCCGGTGCCGGTGCCGGAGTCGGAGTCGCCGCTGGCGCAGCGGCGGCTGCCGGAGCGGGCGTCGGAGCCGGAGTTGGAGCAGGAGTCGCCGCCGGCTTAGCAGGAACACTTCTGGCCGAAGGGATGGCTTGCTGCCCGAGAGCTCCTTTCAGTGCTCTTCTTCGATCAATTGATGTTTGAGTAGTAGAATCCGGAGGAGCTTCAACAATACGCTGATGAAGCTGCATAATCGGCTCCCGCACTCTCTTTTCGGCTGGGAGCTTGAGCAAGGCTTCGGCGACTCGGTCAGCGACATTCTGAACCATGTCTATTTCAGCCCTGGTCCAGGCGCGTCTGTAGTCGCATTGTTGCAGAATCACACAGCCATGGGTGCCTTCGGAACTAGTCAGAGGGACCCCGAGAAGGGACTTGACTCCGATGAACTGGAGTTCTTCTTGAACAGGAGAGACATAGGAATTCTCCTGGCCTTCATACACCGTCAGGGGCATTTTGGAAAGCAGTGCCTGGGCAACGAAAGGAGAGTCATTAGAAGGCCAGTAATAATCCTGGCAACTCTTCACTTTGTCCTGCTGCCAGAACTCATAGCACTTCCAACCCGCCTTGGCGTCATCGGTACAGATAAAGAGGCAGCGGCTCACAGCCAGAGCCTTACCCAGAATATTCACGACCATGAAGAGCGCGTCGCCGATGCCCAGCGAATAGGACATGACGTTACCGATTTCGACCAGGAAGGTCTCTCGGAAGGTATCGCGCTGAACCACATCATTTATCTGGGCAAGCCTGATGATGTCGCCCAAATCGCCGAGCATTACCCGAAGTTCGTCAACTTCGGCGACGGTGAGTTCGTTCTGGCGACTCATGGTCACCGAACCGAAAGTGCGCCCCTGAAGAACAAGTGGCACCGTAACTTTGGCCCCGTCGGTCGGTTCATCGTCAGCCCGAAACTCGCAAATAGAAGTGACGTTGGGATCGAGCGGATTGCTCAAAATCACCTGACAATTGTCGGCGTCAAAAATATCCCCGAGCTCACGTACTGTGGTCTCTAGAATTCTCTTCAGGTCCCTGACGCCGCTCAGCATCTGAACCAGACGTCTGCGGTCTCTAGCCTCTACCATTGCTCCCGACTTATTACAGCTACACCAGTATCTAAGTATCTCTCATTTTCATACCAAGAATGCATCACCACACAAACCTTTCCCTCCTGTTCTGCTTAAACTTGAACGTGCATTCCGCAATAGAGGGGCCTCGAGGTCCTGCGACCAGGAAGGGAAACAAACAATATCAGACAGAATATGGGGATTTGCAAAAAGAGTCAGCGACTCTTTCTTGGCTCATCTCAAAGAGGGCATAAAGTAGAATAATGATCCTGGAGATGAAAGCTTGGGAAGAGACATACTAGAGCAGACGATGAGCGTGGGCGACATGATCGGCCGCGCTGTCCGTATCTATCGCCTCAATCTCCGGTCCTGGGTGCCGATTTTAATATGGCCCACGATTATTTGTATGGTCGGCAGGGTTCTCTTCCAGGGGGCGACTGCTTACATCCCTGTGGTCGAAGGCAAACTGCCTCTGCAGATTGGGCTTGGGGTAGCCGCATTTGTCGGTCTGGCGATCTGGTTCCTGGCCAAATGGGTGATCATAGTTCGCCAGCTTGCTTTCGTCAGGATAGCCAACGGATTCTCCGACTCCCTGACTGAAGCGCTAGATTATATGAAAAGCAGACAGTGGTCGGTGGTAGGCATTTTCGTAGTGCTGTCGTTCATTATGAGCGCTGTAGGCGGGCTCTGGATGCTCGAGTTAATCGCCTCGGCCATGCTCTACAAACGAGATACACTGCTCGCTCTGGTCTCCACCACCGGTCTCGGATTCGGTTTCATAGCCGGTTTTCTTTCGCTCAGCTTCATCTACTATGTAACTTTCGTCGTCCTCTCCGGAATCGCATGCGAAAAAATCGGCTTGACGGCAATGGTTTCCAGAGGGTTCAAACTGGCAGGCAAAGCCGTTTTCCGAACTCTGTATCTGGGGACGATGGTTTCGATCACGGTTTATTTCATCTCAATTCCACTATGGCTGCCGCCCTTCGTACTGATCGGTCTGGATGCACTGAGGGTCGGTGCCGACCTCAATCTCGCCGAAGAGATTCCTATCTTCTGGCAAGTAGTCTCGTCAGCCTGGGAGCCGCTGGTCGAGATGATTATCTGGCCGATTTCGTCTTTGACCTTCGGTTTCTTCTACTATGACCTCAGACTGCGCCAGGAAGCAGTAGACGTAATCCTGCACCTCGATGCCAATAGCACAGAGCCGGTCTCAGAGGTGCGCTTCTCATGAGCAAGAAAGACGTTGCCCCCGTACTCGAAGAACTGTCCAAAGAGTACAACTTTCAAGAGACGCCCGAGTTCATAAAGACACTCCAGCATCTGTGGAGCGAAATCATGAGAATAATCAATGATTTGCTCCGTCACTTCCGCCCTATTCAAGGACCGACCGACACCAGCGCACTATCTGATCTTCTCCAGATCGGCTTGATTATCGCAGGATGCATCAGCGTTGGTCTGCTTATTTTTTTAGCGGTCAATAGAATAAATAAAGCGAAGAAGCTGTCGAACGCCGCCTTCAAGGGCGCCGAAGAAGTCGAAGAACTTCTCGACAGCGCCGGCTGGAGACGCAGAGCAGAAGAGCTGAAAGAGAGAAAAGACTGGAACAAAGCCTGTCGAGCATTATATTTGAGCATTCTATATTTGCTCGACGAAAAAAGCGTCCTGTCCTATACACCGACTCGATCGAATTACGAATACTGGTATGCGCTGGCCTCCAGAAAAGAGATTCAGGCATCTTTTCGAGCACTGGCCGATCGCGTCGACTTGATCTGGTTCGGCGAGTATACCGCCGGTGATGACGACTATCAGACCTGCCAGGAATTATCAAAGCTAATAGAGCATGAAACCAACAGGAAATAACAAGCGGGTGAAATAACCAGAGAAAATGAAAGAAGAGCTCAACACCACCAGTAGCGAAGAGAAACGCGAACTCCGTCCCCGGGTCGAGTTCGGTTTTAAACGCAGCCACCTGTGGTGGCAGATACTGGCCCTGGTGGCAATCAGCTTTGTTTCCGTATACGCATCCGGAGCTTTTGATGAAGAGTTCAACAAATTAGTTCCTGAAAAATCGATTCTTATCTCTACCTATAACAAGCGCCAGAGCGGTCTTAGTGGTCTCTATGAACTACTCAATCGTCTTGGTCACAAGCCCAAACGCTGGGTCTATCCCTATCGCCAGCTATCAGATTT
Organism: Candidatus Obscuribacterales bacterium; assembly: GCA_020634035.1. Classification (GTDB taxonomy): domain Bacteria; phylum Cyanobacteriota; class Vampirovibrionia; order Obscuribacterales; family Obscuribacteraceae; genus RI-106. The sequence goes on from JACKCM010000003.1 coordinate 276,796, forward strand.
CAAGGGCTGCCTGGTAGTAACCGCTCCGGTTCAATCTCTCCGAGACTATGAAGTAGAGCAGATTTTAGCCTGGGTAAAAAAAGGAAACGACCTGGTCTATCTCGATGATTTCAAGCTGGGGCAGTCGCGTTTTTTGCCGAGTCAACTAGAAGTCTCGGTAAAAACAGCGGTCAAGCAGCTGAACAAAGAAAAGATCAAAGTCGATAAGAATTTCGATTGGCTTTCGGATCTGGACTCGGTCAGGGTAACCTCCTCGGCAAGACTACTGGGCGGAACTTCCCTGGCTTCGGATGATTCAGGACCGGTAATCACCATGATCAACCACGGTGATGGTCGGGTGATCCTCGCCAGCGCGCCGGGAATGCTATCGAACGATTTGATCTCTGACTCCAAAAACTGGAACAACTTCCAACTTCTAGAAAACTGGTTCCAGGGCAGATTGTCTCCTCTGAGCCGCAGCACCGTCAGTAAAACCATCTACTTTGACGAGAGAGTGCACGGCTTTACCGGAGGGAAAAACGTCTTCGCTTACCTCTCTAAAGGACCATTCGGTCTGGTATCGATGCAACTGATCTTGATTGCTGTGGTTGTATTTTTCTCCAAAGCCCAGCGATTCGGAGCCGCAATACATGTATCAGGAGCACGCAGAATCTCGAATATGGATTTCATCGACGGTCTGGCGAACGCCTATAAAAGAGCCCGGGCCAATGCCCCTGTGCTGGAGATTCTCTTTCATTCTTTTCGGGTAAAAGTCTCTAAACTTCTCGGGGTTTCCTCCCATGAAAAGGACGAGATGCTTATCAACGCCTGGAAGAACTCCCCTCTCAGTAAGGATGTAGAGCTAGAAAGCCTGATCGAAGAGTACAACAGACTGGTAGAAGCGAGAAGCGTACCGGATCAAGAGATGCTAAAAATAATCGCCACATGCGATAAAATCACGGATGCCGACAGTAAAGGAGCCCGCTAGAGCAAGAGCCATGCAAGAACAAGCCAACCAGACTTCATTGTCAATAGCAAGTGTTACCGGATTATTCGAAAAGCTTAGAGGCGGATTGAATAGTGTCATCGTCGGTCAGGAGATGGTAGTAGACCAGGTCCTGGTGGGCTTACTGGCTGACGGACATATATTGCTGGAGGGTGTCCCCGGCACCGCCAAGACGCTTCTGGTCAAGACCCTGGCAAAACTGATAGGCACGCAATTCAACCGCATTCAGCTCACCCCGGACATGTTGCCCTCGGACATTCTCGGCACAAGCATCTACGACCTGACCACCAAGACCTTCGCCTTGAAGAAGGGCCCGATCTTCACCAGCTTGCTCCTCGCCGACGAGATAAACCGAACCACACCGAAAACTCAATCCGCGCTTCTTGAAGCCATGGAAGAAAGACAGGTCAGCCTGGAAGGCAAAACCGAAGCTCTGCCTGAGCTCTTTATGGTGGTGGCAACCCAGAACCCAATCGAATTCGAAGGCACCTACCCGCTTCCGGAAGCCCAGGTCGACCGATTTATGCTCAAAATCTGTATCGATTATCCGAATCAGGAAGCCGAAAAACAGATGCTACGCAACTGGCAGTCAGGCAGCTATAACCGACACAGCCCGGCGGCCGAGCCTATTGCCACAGCAGAAGAAGTTGTCGAAGCGCGCAAAAAACTGGAAGATTTCAAAGTCGAAGACAGCATCATCGACTATTTGAGCAATTTAGTTCAAAAATCGCGCAATCTCTCGGATCTACAGCTAGGCGCCAGTCCCCGGGCGGCGCTCGCCTGGTTGGGAGCGGCTAAGGCCCATGCCGCCATCGAAGGAAAAGACTTTGTCACCCCGGACAATATCAAATTCGTTGCCGAGCCGGTCTTAAGACACAGGTTGATTCTCACACCGGAGGCAGAGCTGGACGGAGTGACGGTCAATCAGGTGATCGCGAATCTATTGAGACAAGTTCCGGTCCCCAGATAATCTCTCCAGATATTCTCTAATGATTGCAAGCAACAGGCTCTATCTGATCTTAGTACTGGCATTGATACCATATGCCCTGTCCGGTCTGTGGCAACCTTTAGAGTATATCGGCACAGGTATGAACCTGCTTCTTCTAATTGCACTGGTTATCGACTATCGAAAAACACCATCGAGCAAATTCCTGGAAGCTGAAAGGCACGTCCAGGACAGACTCTCCATCGGCAGAGAGAATGAGGTGGTGATCAAAATAACCAATACCGGCAGCGAAGCATTGAAGGTCCGTTTAGTTGATGACAGCCCCGAAGGCATGAACAGAAGCGCGGACAAATTCGAATTCGAATTGCCCGGCAACTCTGTCAGCACCCTGAGCTACGAACTGACCCCTTACAAAAGAGGTCTGTATGATTTTGGCAATATCACAGTTCGCTTTCTCAGTAAAAGCGGACTCTTCTGGCGACAGAGAGTGATCAAATGCCCGGAGAAGATAAAAGTCTTCAGCGATTTGAAAAAACTCCATGAGTTGTCGATCAAATTAGCCCACTCGACTGAGCTAGGCGAGCTACACCAGCGCAAACGTGGACAGGGAACAGACTTTGCTTCGCTGAGAGAGTACACCATCGGTGATGACACAAAAGCGATTGACTGGAAAGCCACCGCTCGCCGAGACCGCCCTGTGGTGCGAACCTACGAGATCGAGCAAGAGCAGAGACTGTTGATACTTCTAGACGCCGGACGGATGATGTGCTCCGATCTGGAAGGATTGAAACGCTTTGATCATGCTCTCAACTCGGCACTCTGCCTGGCTCTTACCGGGCTGACCCACAACGATCAGGTCGGTCTGGGAATATTTGCCGACAAACCTTTGCTCTATCTGCCCCCGAAAAGAGGCAAGAGCTATATGAAAAAACTGCTGGAGTCCACCTTCGATGTAGAGCCCCGCATGGTCGAACCGGACTATGTAGGAATGCTCTCCTACTTCGCGGCAGCACAGAAAGGACGAGCTCTCATCGTTGTGCTCACCGACCTTACCGATCCAATCGGTTCTCATTATCTGCTCTCGGGTCTTGCCAGCCTCAGTGGAAAGCATCTGCCTTTCTGTGTGACTTTGAAAGACCGACAGATCACCCAGGTGGCCAATCTAAGACATGGGGAAGAAGCGAAGAAAGAAGAGATTGTCAACTCAATCTATCGCCGGGCAGTGGCCACCGACTTGCTCTCCCAGAGAGAGCTTGCCTTATCCGTACTGCAAAGACGGGGATGCCTAATTCTTGATGCGCCGCCCCAGGAACTCTCGGATAAACTGGTAGATGCGTACTTAGATGTGAAGACCAGAGGCCGACTCTAGAGTCAGTTTGATCTGAGCTTTTTCAGACCAAACCGTGATCACAGGCGTATTTAACGAGCTGCGTGCGACTCTTCATCTTCAGTTTCTTTCTCATTCTCGAAGCATGAAGCTCAACGGTGGAAGCGGTAAGGAAAAGCCTTCCGGCAATCTCTTTATTGGAGAGACCGGAAGCAATCAATCGCAATACTTCGAGTTCACGCTTTGAGAGATGAGGCAATTCTGTCTTGGCCTGACTTCTGGTCCTGACCGGCGGCAACTGGGGTTTCTCAGGCTCCATGCGAGCTTCGACCTGGCGAAAAGTGCTGGCATGATAAAGCTGATCTTTCACCTTCTGGTGTTCCATACAAAGCTCGACCGAAACGGCAGCATGACGTGCTGACATCCGGATCAGCTCCATCTCATTGGTAGTCCAATCCCGGTTGTCGCCCTCTTCTATGACAATCAGCACCCCAAAAAGCACTCCGTTACAAACCAGCGGTGCTCCGGCAAGACTGTTGATGCCGGCGTTGAGCATTGAACTGACATCAGAACCGGATATTGTGCTGCCATTTCTCAAGGCTGTCACATCGGTAAGAGATAACGGACCGCTGCGAAACAGACCGACTACGGCATCAGGGAAGCCCGCAGTGCGACCGAGTCCCAGAGGCGACATGCTGGGATCGGAATACTCATGTGATACCACCAGCGATGAGGCATCGGTCTTCACGAATAAACAGCGAGAGGCATTCAAGCACTGCCCAAGATTGTCAACGAGCAGCTGTAGCACAATATTCAAATCGAGAGAGGAATGCAGCCGAGTCACCACCTGACGCATCAACCTGTCCCAGTAAAGTTGTTTCAGAGCCGCTTCCGCTGCCAGATCGCCTCCGGCCATTTTTTTGAGCAGCCGCACAAAATCCCAGTGTTTGTCATTTGATGGCAGCAAAGCGGCACAGACATGATCAGGCTCTTTCACGGTGAAAGATGAGGCGACCACATAGAAATCTCCCTGTAAATTGGGGAGATAAGCCCGGCACCAGACAAAAGGATTTCTTGGATTGACTTTGTCTACAATGCTCTCGACAAGATTGATCAGATTGGAAGGAGAGCCCGCATCATCGGCACTGAAGATCTTCTCCACTGCTCTGTTGGCTTTGACCACTCGCTTATTCCTGGTATCAATCAGGAAAACAGGATAGGCAAAAGACTTGAACAACCATTCTTGAAACGCGAACAGGTCGAAAGCCGGTTCACGCTCAACTCCGATATCGAGGTTATCGGCAAGCAGTCTGGCGAATAGCTCAAGAGAGTCTCCGACTCCTGCATCCGAACCAGTGTCTATCAGAAGGAATCCATCGAGTTCCCTCTGGCAACTATAGAGCGGATAAAGCCTGATGGACTCGGCGTCGGTAAAATCCTCAACAAAGTCCTTCGACGGCTTCATCTCATCGAAGATCTCTTTCAGTGAAACAGCCGCCTCTTCTTGCAACTTTTTCATGCATCGACCGCTTCTCTTCAGGGCAAGAAGGTCTTCTCGCTCCGGAGCGAGCCTTTCAGAATCGGCGATACAGACAAATTCGAGATGTTTACTATTCTCGGCTCCAGACCGGCTATATCGGCGAAAAATCGCTGCCCTGCGTATATCTGGACAACCGACCAGTATTCGTGTCACCTGATTAAGGGTCGGAGCCTGGATCGGTGCAGGAGCATCAGCAAGATGTTTGCGAATCCGAAAAAGCAGATCCAACAACTCGGACTCGCCGGTCCGAGACTTGAAGCTACCTTTTTTCCTGGGTGAAACCAACGCCGAAATTCCCATCAGAGAGAGAAATGTATGTACTACAAAGATACTTGAAAAACGTGAACACAGAGGTATTTGAAAAGCCCGTACTGAAAAACAGCATTTAATCTGCATAAAACCTGTCGGATACCCGGAAGCAAAGCGACGTAATCTGTCCGGGATTGCAACCGCCGGCTCTATAAACAGCAAAAAAGAAAGGTCGTTGAACTGCCCCAATGCATATTAAAGGGATTTAATCAAGCCCTGAAAGCGCCAAAATCCTTGACAAGCGCCGACAACAGCCGCGTTCAAGGAATTTTGCCTGCTTTCACTCCAAATCAAAATGCTATAGAATTAATATTACTGGGTGATACTTCTATTTTTAATATTAAAAGTTTAAACGTGCGCAATCTAAGACGTCAATTCGGAAAGAAATTTGTCGAGACAGCAAAAAAATGTCCGACTCTGGTCGAGGACATCCTCAAAATCCGAGCCGATGGAGTCAAGATTCGACTGGTCAACGGTCCTTGCCGGGCCTATTACGACCGCAGCAAACGCACCATCTACATAGGCAAATGGTGTCCCCGCAATTACAAGCTGATCAGCATCGCCCACGAATTCGTCCATGCCCTGGTGCGCCCCACCGTGGATCCTGTCCCCGGCGAAACCGGCAGACAAGAATTTATCGACCGCTGTCTCGATGAAGAGACCGAAGCCATCGTCCACGAGATCATGATAGTCAAAGAGCTGATCAAAGCAGGCGTCAAGGTTCAGGCAAAAGAGCTGGAATGGCTTCGCCGCTATCGACGAGGCGGCAGAAAAGCAATTAAGAAAGCGCTGGAAAAGACCATAACCTCCACCACCGGCGAAGACTATCCAGAGTATTACGGAAGCTGGTACGACGAAATCGTGCCGCCGGACAAAAGATTGCCCTGACTATCAGGAAAAGGCCAGCTCGGGCGACTGCGAATCTTGTTCCACGGAGTAAGGTTCCGAGGTTAGACTGCAAGCATTAGGGAGCAGGCGCCGAACTTCTTCTGCTACATTCTCGGCATCGGTCATTCCGGCATGAAGATGGATGGTCTGGAAATCCAGTTTGACAATGGTTCCATCGTTGGCGACGACCTGGCGTTTATAGATGAGATTGCGAGCCTGCTTGAGAATCTCGTTGGGATTTTTGATTATCGCTCTGCTATGGGTGTGGGGAAGAAGATGCCCTTTCGCATCATAGGTCCGGTCCACCCAGGCTTCCATAGCGACACGAATGCCTGCTCTTTCTCCGGCGGTCAGGATGCAACTGGTAGCCGGTCCGATCAGAACCAGCCAGGGATCGATTTCATGAATAGCTTTGGCGACAATGGTTGCCACCCTGATGTCCTGGGACATCTGGCGATACAGATAGCCGTGAGGACGGACCTGGGTGATTTCAAAGCCCAGAGTACGTGCCATTCCCGACAGAGCGCCAAGTTGATATAGAACCGAAGCTCTCAGCTCAGCCGTGGTCAGGTGAATCTCTCTGCGACCGAAGCCTGCCAGATCGGGATAACCGATATGGGCTCCGAGAGAAAGTCCGTAGTAGCGAACCATCTCAAGAGCTTCTTCAATAAGGACAGGATCACCGGCATGGGCGCCACAGGCTATGTTCGCCGAAGTGACATAAGGCAGAACATCGGCTTCGCCATCGATGCGATAACGCCCGAAGCCCTCACCCAGATTGGTGTTGATATCGAGCCCGAAGGGTAAATAGACTTTAGCCGATGGCGAACTCTCACTGGCGGCAGGAGACGATGAGCTCGAGCCCTCCGAAGTTCTGTGACTACGACCTTTCTGTCTGGAACGACGCATTGAGATTCTCCACCGGGGATAGACAGTCAAGTCCATCCGAAGTCTTTTCGAACCAGAGATTCTAGCAAGAATAGCGAGAAAATCGGAAAAACTAGACAGATCACTATGTACAGATCAAAACAAAAGCTTACAATATAAGATATATTTCAGAATCCACAACACAATAAAGCATGGCAGCACAGAAACTCAAGAAGAATTCGACAAGAGCCCATATCGGCTTTCTTATCTTGATGCTTCTGGCCTTTTTGACCGATTTCGGGTGTGGTCCGGCGTGGGCGCAGAAATATGGAAGACCGGTGATTCCCCAGAATCCCAATCTGTTAAGACAGCAAGCCTTCGACTGTTATCTGGTAGGAGAGTTCGAAGATGCTGCCGATCTCTACAAAAAAGCCATAGACACCGGCATTCAGCAATATGGACAGAACTCTGCCTTTGTAGCCGATATCTACTACGAACTCGGAACCATGAGCCTGGAGGAAGGCAATTTCAGCCGTGCCTCCCGCTATCTGCCCCTTGCGGTCAAAGCGAAACCGAACAGTATTCAAGCCAGGGTCAAGCTGGCTGACCTCTACTTGATGCAAGACAAAGTCGATCAGGCCATGGCTGAAGTAGCAACAGCCTTAAGAAACAATCCCGGATCGGTTGAAGCCCAGAAAGAACTCGTGAAGCTGATGATGGCCCGGGCAGGAAACTCAGGAGATGACTCTGCCGCAGCCAATCTTGCCTGTACCTGGGAAGCATTTCAGCTCAAGAATTTCAGCAACGCCGTACTGAAAAACACAAACACTTTAATAGCGCAGTGGCAGAAGAGCATCAAATCCGGTGGCAAGAACTTGCCCAAACTAAGTGTTGCCATGCTGAACAGCGCTCATAGAGCACCACCCCCGAAACAAGAGACCGCTCCTGCTCCTGTGCAACAAGCAGTAAAAATCAAACCACCGCAAAAACCGACTCCGAAGCCTGTCGCCAAGCCTGTTGTTAAGCCCAGGGTGACCCGGACTGCGGCAAAACCTGTCACTAAGCCAGTGGCGAAATCGGTGCCTAAACCCGTATCCGTTCCTGCTCAAAAGGTTGTTGCCAAACAAACCCCGGCAGCCAGACCTGCAAAGCGCTCCAACGGACTGGTACCACCACCACCACCGATGGTGCCGCCTCCAGTGTATGCTCCTCCCCCTTCGTCTATCAAACTTGAGACTAGCGTTCAGGTCAAGAAAGAACCTAAAGAGAAGAAGGAGCCTCCGAAAAAAGTCAAAAAACCGGCTGTTCCCGACGAACCGGATTTCATTCTCGATTGGGCTGCTCCGAAAAAATCGAAGTCCGGTGGTGGAGAATAACAGTCAGATCTGTTTATTTTGCCCTGGAGCTTTTCTTAGAAGCTGTGCCGGTTTTGGTTCTGGTTCCCGGTTTGATCTCAGGCAATCTGTTGAGCTGCTCTTTCGTCAAAACCGATCTGATTCCGAGAAAATCGTTGAGCATTATCTCGTCGGCCTGATTGCGTAAGGTACTGTACTGTGCTTGCTGTTCTAGAATCTGTTCTTGAGAAGCACCGGGATCGAAAAGCATTTCTTTCAGATGAGCCCTTTTAGACCGGAGCTGCTTGTTCACTTCTCTGGCCCTGGTGGCATTACCCTGCCTCATCGTCTGAATGCGCTGCTTTTGTTTCTCTGAAAGATTGAGCCGATCAAGGCGAATCGGTTGCCTGCCGAACCATTGTCTACCACCCTGCATCCCGCCTGGTCTCGCCCGGCTGCCGCCTCTTCCCGGACCGCCGGCTCCACTCTGTTCTCGAAGCCCTCTGCGCATGTCGCCGCCCGGAAGCATTTCTCTACCACCTCCGCCGTCTCCGCCACCGAGCCCCGGTCTTGGACTTGGACTTGAAGCAGAACCGGGCATTGCGCCTGGACCGCCCTGGCCCCGACGCTGACGCATTTGCTGAACGAACTGACGACGCTCATCCGGGCTCATACCCTGGAGCTTCTCTTGAATTTGCTGGCGCGCCTCCGGAGACATCCCCTGAAATCTTCTCCTCATACCGCCACCACGAAAACCATTGTCCTGGCCACCACCACCGGGGAGCTCATCGCCGGCTTGCATGTACTTGCGAAATCGGCCGGACATATTGCCGGCACCGCCAGGAGAGACATCCGGCTCGCCACCACCCTGCATGCTGTAAACCCGTCCGTCGAGACGGTTGGATTCATCGGTATTTCGCTGGGCTATCAGCCTGTTCGAACCCGATCCTCCGTAAGCAGCATTTTGAAATCCTCTGAAAGAGACATCTTTCAAGTCCAGCGCTTCAATTGGTGTCACTGAAAATGCGGTCAGCACCACCGAGAGTGCCGCCAGTTCTTTCAGCCGCTTAAAGCTTGATAGCATACAAACCATCCTCATCTGTGCCTACTCCCATCTGAGAGAATAGATTATCCGGCTCATCACCGTCAAAAGCTACTACCGCTTCGTTGGCGAGGAGCTGTACCTGCTCTTTTTCTTGCTGTACCGGAGCACTTTCGACAGGGCGAAGCGCCACCACATCCGGAGCTTTCTCATCAACTTTCGCTATTGCTTTAGAAGGCACGGACTCGGGCTTCTTGACCTCGGCAACTTTCTCAGGCAACACCTTAGTCACTGGCGCCGAAGATGCTCCGTCTTCATCAGAAGTTTCGGTCAAGCGCTCTAATGAGCCATCTGCCTTGTCCTCTACAGTGGCCACATTGACACTACCGGTAGCCGGCGCAGAAGGCTGACCTTCGCGGTCAGAGTTCGCTACCTGTGGTGTGTCCCCGCTATCGGTGTTGGACATGTGCGGAATAGAGAAAGCGAGGAGCATAAGACAAGCCGCCGCAGCGACTCCTATCAAAACAGGAGAGGCCTTGAATTGAAGTACCTTGCCCTGGTCTTCTCCTGAGTCGATTCTGTCTGCCAGGACGTCAGCGAAGTCTCTGGTCATTTCTTGCCGGGGAAGCGATTTCAACAAAGCTGCCAGGGACTGAATCTCCGCGAGACTGCTGCGACAAGCAGCACAACCGTCGAGATGACCCTGGACAGAATCATGATCCTTCGCCGACAACTCGGCATCATGAAAGTCATGGAGCAGTTCTCTTACCTGCTCACAGTTTTCATTGCTTTCGCCATTCGGGAATTGTATTTGCTCAGGTCCGCTCATTTTCAGTCACCTTGGTCTTAGTATCAAAATAATATGGAAGGAGCAACTCTTTGAGTTTCTGCCGGCCGTAGTGCAATCGAGATCGGACAGTACCGATATTGGCTCCGATGATCTCTGCGATGTCTTGATAGGAGAAGCCTTCTATATCATGGAGAATCAACACTGCCCTTTGATTCTCCGGCAGTCGGCGCAGGGATTGCTCGATCATTGTCGACTCTTCGCAGAGATCTATCTCTTGTTGCGGGTCTGGTCTTTCGTCTGCCACTTGCTGAACCACTCCTCCCCTATCGTCATCGCCATCGCCACCGAGAGTAGAGAGTGGATTGAAAGAGAAAAGAGCAAACCCAGCCTTGTTTTTTCTCCGCCTTGCTCTCAGTCTGTCAATGGAGACATTGTGAGAGATGCGGAAAAGCCAGGCAGCGAAGGAGGCCTGGTTTCTGAATTTATCCAGGCTCTGATGCATTTTAATGAAGGTGTCCTGCACCACTTCCTCAGCCTCCTCTTTGTTGCCAAGCATGCGGTACGCCGCGTTATAGATTCGATTCTGGTAGCGGCGCACCAAGGACTTGAATAATGTCTTATCCTTAGTCTGTCGAAATTTTTCGACAAGGGCCTCATCATTAAGGTCCAAATTCATCTCCAACCCTTACGGTTTGGTTACACTGTCTAAGACGTCAAAACAACGGAAGGAGTTCAATGGAAAAGCAATTATTAACTATATTTAAGCAAGCTTTGCCTTTCCCTGCCTCCCGAGCCGGTAGAGCAGAGCTCTTTCACCGCTTCTCGGTTGCCAATATTGTGCACATAACAGCCTTGATTGTAACTGTGGGAATCTACAGTCCTATGCCTGCCACAGCCGCACCGGAAGACTACCAGAAAGCCGGTACCGTGAAAACCCAGCCCAAGAAAACCGAGGACTTGCCGAACTTTCACAAAGTGCATCCCTTTCTATATCGCGGTGGCGAACCATCAATCAAAGGGGTAGAGCAACTCTCCGAGATGGGAATCAAAACAATCATCGACCTGCGCGCTCCTACTAAAGCGGCAAGGGAAGAGGAAAAGAAAGCAAAAGCACTGGGTATCAAATATATCAATCTGCCCATGAGCGATAAAGCGCCAACAGAAAAGCAGGTGGCCACGACCCTTTCAACAATAGAGAAAGGACGAGAGACCGGTGAACCTGTTTTTGTCCATTGTCAACACGGCTCTGATCGCACCGGCTGCATGATCGGAATCTGGCGAGTCAGTCGAGACGGATGGAAATTCGACAGGACCTACAAAGAGATGCGCAAATACTATTTCGGTCCCAAATACGACAAACTGAGAAATGCCGTAAAGGAAAGGGCTTCCTCATAAATTCGGTTTCGGAGCAGTATTCGGAGCTTGCATTCTAGCCTGGATCTCGCTCTGCTTCTTAGCAGCGAGCTTCGACCAGGGATAATACTTTTTGATCTCTTTAAGAGTGTTGAGAGCCCGGGGATAATCAAGGAATTTCTCTGCGAGCTTGAACTGATACCACAGAGCCTGCCAGTTGGAAGGCTCTGCAAACAGCGCTTTCTCAATGTACTTCTGCATCTCCGCCAGGCGGCCGCTGCGATAAAGATGAATGGCAAAATCCACATTCACCTGGGGGTCTTGCGGGGCCAGCATCAAAGCCTGGTTTATCGTCTGGGTCGATTCGGTAACCTGACCATGATCGCTATAAAGAAGGCTCCAGTCCGCCAGGATGCGCCCGCGCACATCGCTGGCACCACATTCGAGGGCAAGGTTCTGGGCTTTGATGAAATACTCATATGAGGATTTCGTATGCTCCGGTCTGGAAAGATCCTTTGCCATCATTCTTCTGAGGTTGCCCAGACGTCCCCAGAGAATCGCCTGGCTGCGGATATCCTTGCTGGTGGTGGCAGTCAACAACGCTTTCTGATAGAGATCTTCTGCGGCTCGATAATCCCGGTGAATAACAAGCTTGTCGTCTCCAGCCGATAGAGCCTTTTCAATCCTCTCTTTAACCCGCACCACCGGGTTTGGTCTGAGAAGCAGACGCTGAAACTTGTAGTCGACAATCAACACATAGTCTCTCAAGAAAGGATTCCCGAGGATTCCGATGTTCTTGCTTTTGAAAAATCCGCCCTTCTCTTCTACCACTTTACCGTCAGCGATCTTGGCCTTGGGCGAGGCCTTCTCTCCTGCACTATCATCAACATTGAAGTAGGTGAAATTGACATTCCTGGCCACCTGTCGACCAAGCTTCACCGAGCCTACAACCACACTGCCGAGCTTCAGTTTAGATCCATCGAGACCGGTACCTTCGGTAGAATAGCTCGTCTGACCGACTCCGGTTCCCAGCTGCTTCCTGGCCACCGTCCGCGGTAGGTTGTTGAATGCGGCACCGGTATCTATCAAGACGGGCAGACTCGCTTTTCCGTTCAAAAGCACGCTCACAACAGGCGCATTCGGCTGAAGAAAAGTAATCGTGTCAGCGTCGGCAGGACGCTTGAAAGTATCTTTGTCGTAAAAGGTCAGAGTCGAAGTGCCGTAGTCTATCTCCACAGCGAATTTCTTGATTAAATTAGTCCCGATGATTCCGGCAAGCGGTCGACCGAGCTGCTGAGACTGGTAAGCAAGACTGGTTATACGGGCGTCAAGATCGTTGAGAATCAATTTACCCATCTCAAAACGCTTCAAAGAGGTCATATCGACATCGACCTTGCCGGACAAAGCCATCATGTTCTGCTTGCCTTGCTTGGCAAGAAAATGCTCTGCCGCTACCCGGCGATCTATGATCGTATCCGAAGCGCCGGTATCGAAAAGGAAGAGCAGCTCTTCGCCACCGTTTACACGTCCTTTTACCAGCACTTCATTCTGGACATAACTGAAATTGACTTTGATAGGCGCTGCCAGAGAGACCTTTCCGGCTGATTGAGGCCGGTCGAAAAGGGCATCGGCAACCGGCTCGCTCAATAGAACACTGGCGATGGAGAGTTCCGAAGCAAGCCGCCCGTTGATATAGCGAGTCTGATGGAAAGGAAACATGGTGCCTTCACTGGGTCGATACTGCGAGTATTCCACCGTGACGGTGCGCCTCTCTTCCTCTTTCGTCGACCTGGTTTTATATTTGATACCATCGACAAGATAATTGCGCTGGTCTATAAACAGAGTACAATCCCGACCGTCTTTGGCAGAGACTAGCACGGCAAAGACCGGAACCTGACGAAATGTTGTCTTGCCCAGAAGCCGGAAAGTAAAAGGACTCTCCTTGCCCCAGACAGCAAGAAGATCCGGCTGAAACTCGTTGTCGTCATTGAGTTGAGCCAGCCTGACCGGATTAAGATCCGAGACCGCATCGCTGACCGAACGCCAGCCGGCGAGACCATTGAAGGCGAGCACCCGTTTTACAGGTACCGAAGCAGCCTGAGAAGGTGGTGCCTCCAGATCAACACGCCAACGATCCCCTTTGCGGAATTTGCGATAAGCAAAATACTGCTTCTTTCCGGCAGGGCTTGGCGGAATCAGCTTGCCGAAAATCTGGGCGTTATCTATCAAAGACTTGAGGGAATCTTCACCACCGTAAGCTTCGAGAGTCTTCTTGACGATATCGGAAAGAGTGAGCTCCTTCTCTTCTACCGTCTCTTGCTCAGGCTGCTGTTCTGCGGCAGAACTCTCGTCACTGCCCTCGGCACCGTTTTCGCCTGCCGCCTCTCCAGGAAACTCGTCTGAGTCTTCGCCACTCTGGCCCAGAGAAGAGATGTTCTCAGAAGAAGCTGGTGCTGAGCCCTTCTCCGTCTCATTCAAATCCTGGCAGTAGCCGGAGCCCCCTGAGAGCAGAAGCAGACAGAGTGCCAAGGTAAAGATTCTACGTGGTTCGGTGCTCGCTGATGCTTTTTTCACTTACTGCTTACTGTGCTGGTTTTGAGTTGACTGTTCAAAGGTTTACCGTTGCCGGTCAGCTCGAGCTCTTCCAGTTGTCTTCTCAGATTATGTACTTTAAGAACCTGCACAATCAGATCTTCAACCTGGGAAAGAGCCACCTGATTAGGACCATCGCTTTTAGCCGATTGAGGCTCAGGATGCACTTCCATGAACATTCCATCGATGCCGACTGCGGTAGCAGCCCGGGCAAGATGGGGCACATACTGACGTTGTCCAGAAGAGACCGAGCCTCCGCCACCAGGCAGCTGCACTGAATGTGTGGCATCGAAGATAACCGGATAGCCGGTTTCTTTCATAATCGGCAGAGAGCGCATATCCACCACCAGATTGTTGTAACCAAATGAAGTACCACGTTCTGTCAGAAGAATGTTTCGATTGCCGGAGTCCTCGACTTTCTTCACCGCATGGGTCATATCCCGAGGAGCCACAAACTGACCTTTCTTTATATTAACAGCCTTGCCGGTTTTAGCTGCTGCCACCAGCAAATCGGTCTGACGGCATAGAAAAGCAGGGATCTGCAGAATATCAAGAACTTCTCCGGCAGCTCGACACTGCTCCACATCGTGAACATCACTGAGCACTTCCAGACCGAGCTGCCTCTTCACATCTGCAAGCATCTTCAAACCGTCTTCCAGTCCGGGTCCTCGAAAAGAGTCCACAGCAGTACGATTGGCTTTGTCGAAAGATGATTTGAAAACCAGAGAAAAACCGTGGGTCTCCGCAAGCTTCTTCAGAGCGGTTGCGGTGTTTATAGTGGTCTCCCAACTCTCAATCACGCAGGGACCTGCAATGATAAGAAATGGTTGGTCTGGTCCTACTGTGATGGAACCTGCTTTCACAGCCATGGTCTTCTCCTCCCGGCTCGATCCTATTAAGATGAATTGACTGTATATTATCCGGCCCGGAGTCATTATTAATGATAACCATTGAAGATTTGGAAAAAGCAGTTCAGGAAGATTCCCGGGGCGCAACCATTAGATTGCTCGTCAAGCCAGGCTCGAGAGAAGATGCCATCCTCGATGTCAAAGAGGACCGGCTGCGGATCTCCCTCAAAGAGAGAGCCCTTGAAGGCAAAGCCAATCAAGCCCTGATCAACTTTCTCGCCCGGGTGCTCTCGACAACCAAAAGCTCTGTAACTTTGGTAAAGGGAGAGCGTTCCAGGCAGAAAACCGTGCGGTTGCCGGGAGACAAACAGAAAGTAGTTTCATTGCTCCAGAGCTATCTGAATAAATAAATTCAACGATTAGTAATGTGCTTGACCAGGCGATAGACGGTATGACCGGAACGCTGGCTCACCGGCATTACCAGCCCCTGTTTTATAGCTGCCGCCAGCATCGGACGTAGGGTGCGGATACGACCGATCTTTCTTGGACCACCTGCCATTTCGGGCAAAGTCATACCCAGGGGATTCTTATCCAACATTTTGATCACTTTGTTATCCGTCTTCTCTGTGCTCACCGGCTCAGCAGGTTTGCGACGAACCGGAGCGCGTTTTACCATTCCCCGAAACTCTTCCACCGGTTGATCTTTTTTCTCTTTTTTGCCGGCTGGCTTGCTTTCTGACTCGGTCATCGAGAACTATCCTGGAAAAACCACTCGCTACAAAAATATTGTAACTATCCTATATAAGGCCAGGAGCATTTTCAAGATTAGTAAATGATGGCAGCCATCCAGGTGGCAAAAGGCTACCCGAATTGATATATTCCGAAGCACTTCAAATCTTGCAGGTTGTCTCTTGAGCGTTGGTTCTTTCGTATTCGTGCTGCACAGTCATCTGCCTTTTTACCGAAAAGCAGGGATGTGGCCTTTTGGAGAAGAAAGCGTCTATGAGTGCATGGCCGAAACTTATATTCCCCTTCTCAATGCCATTGCAGAGCTGAAAGACGAAGGCATCAAAGCCAATCTCACCCTGGGCATTACGCCGGTACTGGCAGAACAGCTCAGTGACGAACACTTGAAAGAAGGTTTTGTCGCCTATTGCAACCGCAAGATAGAGGCGGCTCAAATCGACGAAGCCAGGTTCAAGCCCCGGGGCGAATCGCCCAATCCGGAACTGCTTCATCTGTCGCGTTTTTACCAGAACTGGTACGCCAGCGCCCTCAATTCCTTCACCGAACGCTGGGGACGCGACATAATCGGTGCATTGAAAGGCTTTCAAGATGAAGGTTTGATAGAGATAACCACCTCTTGCGCCACCCACTGCCTCTCCCCTCTCCTCGAAGAGGACACCTCTCTCAACCTCCAGTTCCAGACCGGACTGAACACCTACAAAAAACATTTCGGCAAAACCCCCAGAGGGTTCTGGCTGCCCGAATGTGCCTACAGACCGGCAGACGAAAAACGGCCCGGCATCGGTCATTATCTGAATCAGATCGGTATCGAGTATTTCTTCACCGAGTCCTTCGTGGTCAAAGGCGGAGAAACAGCCGAACTGCGCAAAGTCTTCGGTCCCTACGGCTCTATAGATTATGTGCCGGCCCCTAAAAGACCCGAAACCGGATACGACACCTTCGAAGCTTTCTGGCTGAAAGAATATCCTATCGCCGTCATGGGTCGTCATGAAGAGGCGGGCTATCAAGTATGGTCACAGGATCACGGTTATCCCGGAGATGGCAACTATCGAGAATTCCACAAAAAAGATGATCGCTCCGGACTCAACTACTGGAAGCTGACCTCGAAAGATACGAATCTGGGCGAGAAACATCTCTACAGCCCTGAGATAGCCGCCGAGCGAGTCAAAGAGAACTCCGATCACTATGTCGGTCTGATTCAAAAACAACTCCATGATCACTTCAGAGCCTCCGGCAAGCCGGGCTTGCTACTGGTGGCATTCGACACCGAACTCTTCGGTCACTGGTGGTTCGAAGGGGTGGAGTTTATCAAGCAAGTGATTCGCAAACTGAACAAATACACCAAGATAGCCCTGGTACAAGCCGGCGACTATATCAGCCGAAACAAACCGGAGCATGCCCTGGAACTGCCGGCGTCATCATGGGGCTCAGGCGGCGCCTGGGAAGTATGGCTCAACAAAGAGACAGAGTGGATGTGGGAAAAGATCCACAAAGCGGAGTCCGACTTCAAAGCTTGCCTTGAAAAGCATCTGCAGAAAAACGATAAAGGCTCCGATGACCTGCAAAAACGTGCCCTGAAGCAGGCAGCCCGAGAATTGCTATTGGTCCAGTCTTCGGACTGGCCGTTTCTGGTAACCACCGGTCAGGCGAAACAATACGCCATCGATCGATTCAATAAGCATTTAGAGAAATTCAACACCTTGCTTTCCATGCTGGAAGAAGGCAAAGTTTCGATTGAGACCCTGGAGAGCTACGAGTCCACAGACAATTGCTTCCAGGATATCAACCTCGACAGCCTGGAAAGAACAAAGAGCGACTATGCCGCCCGCACCAAATAAGGTGCGGGTTATCCACCCACAAAATACAAAGTAAGGAAACTCGCAGTTTTGGCTATCGATTTAAACCCACCGAAGACGGAGACAACCACAAAAGTGGCTAGAACAAAGATTGTAGCTACAATCGGTCCGGCCTGCCGGGACCTCCCCACCCTGGAGAAAATGATTGTAGAAGGAATGGATGTTGCAAGAATCAACTGTTCCCACGCGGAGCACCAGTTTATTCGTGACGTGGTCAAAGACCTGCGCATGCTGAGCAACAACCTCAATCAGGCATTAGGAATCCTTCTCGATCTCTCCGGTCCCAAAATCCGCACCGGAAAACTAAAGAACAACGAACCGGTTGATCTGGTAGCGGGCAAGACCTTTACCCTGACAAACAGAAAGATAGAAGGCGATGAAACCATCGTCTATACAAAGTACGAGCCGCTGCCCGCCGAAGTCGCCCCCGGAGACACCATTCTTCTTGACGATGGAATCATCGAGCTAAAAGTTCTAGAGACCGACGGAACCGATTGCAAATGCGAAATCATAGCCGGCGGCATTCTCAAAAACAATCAGGGCATTAACATTCCCGGAGTGAGACTTTCTATTCCGGCATTAACCGCAAAAGACAGAGAAGACCTCAAAGTCGGTCTGGAATGCGAAGTAGATTTCGTAGCCCTCAGCTTCGTCCGAGACAAACAGGACATCCTCGATCTAAGAGAATGTATCGGTGACCACTGGCCCCCGCCGGTAGTTATCGCCAAACTAGAGAAGCCGGAAGCACTTGAAGTACTTGATGAAATTCTTGACGTCACCGATGGTGTCATGATCGCCCGGGGTGACCTCGGGGTCGAGATGCCACCAGAATCGGTGCCTCCTGCCCAGAAGCTGATTACAAGACGGGCGAATGCCAAAGGCAAACCTGTAATTACAGCTACCCAGATGCTCGACTCTATGATCAATAATCCGCGCCCGACCAGAGCTGAAGCCTCGGACGTGGCCAACGCTATCCTCGACGGCACCGATGCGGTAATGCTTTCAGAAGAGACAGCAACCGGAAGCTATCCGGTAAGAGCCGTCCAGATGATGGAGCGTATCGCCCATTCGACAGAAGCTTGCCTGGACACAAAAGAGCTTCGCGAGCACGACATTCAAAGCACCGCCTATGCCATCGCCCACGCCGCCTGCGAAATGGCCGTGGACACCGGCGCCAAGCTGATTGCCACCTTCACCAAAAGTGGTTCCACCGCCAGGTTGATCTCCCAGCTGCGCCCCCATGCACCGGTAATCGCCCTCACCCAGCATGTACACGTCTATAACCAGCTCACCCTGCTCTGGGGAACCACACCGCTGATGCTCACCGAGGTTAGCGATTCCATATCGACCCTCTCCATGGTCGAACAGATTTTATTGAGCAAAGGTCTGGTAGCCGCCAAAGACAATATAGTGATCACCGGAGGTCTGCCCATCGCAGCCCGCGGTGCCGCCAACTTCGTCAAACTGTCCACGATAACGCCCCGGTTGCCCACCAGCGACTGGGAGCTGCGCGGAATCTAAGCTAAAAAAACGAACTAAACGCTGTGAACTATATATCCGCAAACCGGATCGTTGTTCAACATGTATTTTTCTCTGGTCACTTTTGTGCCCAGGAGCTTCTCCATTAACGAAGGCTCCAGAGCGCAAACCTGCCTGAATTCGCTGGCAACCTCATGAAGTGCGCAATGGCGCTGAAAGATGAAAAAGTTACCGTCTTCCATCTTCTCCCATTCGGTCATGTAGCCGTCTTCAGAAAAGATTCGCGAGACTTCTTCTACCCGCTCGGCCAGATCGAGGTCTTTGACTCTGGCCAAGAGGCGGTCTTCTCTTTTTTGATTTCTAACCTTCAAAAGCTCCATCACCCCGGCAGGACCCGATTGCTCTCTGACAGCCTCGAGCAGGTCCCGGGCCAGATTTTGATAGCCACTCGGAAAGAGAGTCTCGGCTTTCTGGCTCAGCTTATAGCGATAACTCGGTCTGCCCCGGCTCTGACGAACGATCTCGGATTCGACAAAACCATCATTCTGCAAGCCTGTAAGGTGGCGACGCACCGCCATGGCGGTTATGCCGAGCGCCTCACAAAGATCGCCCACCGACATCTCGCCCCGTTTCTTTAAATGAAAAAGGATGGCGTCCTGGGTGCTACCAGGCTCATCGCCCATCCGGTGCGTAATCATTCGTAACAGCCCTGCCTCCAGATACAAAAATAACTCTAATAAATACCTTACCGCTTTAGCCAGCCGGTGAAAACCTCATGGTTTCCTTATTGAGACCACCGTCTCCTTCCCTTGGCCCTGACATGGCTCCGGGGAATTGTCTGTGATCGACATCTTTTTCAAGATCGACGAAAGCCCGGATTCCGCCAGGAAGCGCCATAGAAAAGGATTATTAAGAACCGGGTTTCTTTTACAGACTTTTGATACTATTATATCTATAAAAGCCATAAATTCAAAGCTTCAGAAACTTTAAGGTCGATTCCAAGAGAACAAAGCCTGAAAAAGAGTACGATCCTTATTTATGCAACAACCATACGGTTTGTATATAGCTGGAGAGCAAGTATTTCCGGCGCCAATCCAGAAGATAAACAGGAAACAAAAGGCAAATTCAAATGAGTGCAGACAGCCCCCTTCTATCTATCGAAAACCTCCACGTTGAAGTCGAAGAGAAAGAGATTCTCAAAGGTGTCAATCTGGTTATCAACGCCGGCGAGACCCATGCCCTGATGGGCCGCAACGGCTCCGGCAAATCGACTCTTTCTTATACCCTGATGGGTCACCCGAAATACAAGGTGACCGGGGGCTGCATGAAGTACAAAGGTCAGGACATCACCGAGATGCCCACTGACGAACGTGCCCGCCTGGGTCTCACCCTCGCTTTCCAGTATCCGGTCGCCATCCCCGGCGTATCGGTCTCCAACTTTCTGCGCGCTTCGGTAAAAGCGGTTCGCGGTCAGGATATACCGGTGAAAGAGTTTCGCAAAGAGCTCAAAGAGGTTATGGACAGACTGGGAGTTCCCAAACAGTTCCTCTCCCGCTATGTCAATGACGGATTCTCCGGCGGAGAGAAGAAACGCCTCGAGATCATGCAACTTGCCTTGCTCAAGCCCCAGATGGCAATTCTGGACGAAACCGACTCTGGGCTCGATATCGACGCCTTGAAGACAGTATCGGAAGGGGTCAACTCACTGGTCTCTAAAGATTCGGCAATCTTGCTGATCACGCACTATCAAAGAATTTTGAACTATGTAAAACCGGACCATGTCCATGTCTTCCACGAAGGCAAAATCGTTCTCTCGGGCGGTCCGGAACTCTCCACCAAGCTGGAAGAGCATGGTTATGACTGGGTAACTCAGGAGCTGGCGTCCACCACCGCTTAGCCCCAACCGCATCAAGGAGGCAACTATGTCTGCCGAAACAGCCTACGATCCAAAAATGAAAGAGCTGAAAGATCTTGGAAAAGACTACCAGTACGGATTTCACGACAAAGAAGACTATATCTTCAAATCCGGCAAGGGTCTGACCAGAGAAATCGTTACCCAGATCTCCCAGATGAAAAAAGAACCCGAGTGGATGCTTGAATTCCGCTTGAAGGCGCTGGATATCTTCAACAAAAAGCCGATGCCGACCTGGGGCAATACCAAACTGCTCAACGATATCGATTTCGACAACATCCACTACTACATCAAGCCCTCCGAAAAAGGAGAGAAGAGCTGGGATGAAGTGCCGGACAACATCAAGAACACCTTCGACCGCCTCGGTATTCCCGAAGCAGAAAGAAAGTTCCTCGCCGGTGTAACCGCCCAGTACGAGTCCGAAGTCGTCTACCATTCCATTCGCGAGGATCTTGAAGCGCAAGGCGTGGTCTTCCTCGACATGGACTCCGGTCTCAGAGAGCACGAAGATATCGTGCGCGAGCACTTCGCTTCGGTAATTCCTGCGGCCGACAACAAGTTCTCCGCCCTCAACTCTGCCGTATGGTCCGGTGGCAGCTTCGTCTGGGTACCCAAGGGTGTCCGGGTCGAGATTCCGCTGCAAGCTTATTTCCGAATCAACGCCGAGAACATGGGTCAGTTCGAACGGACTCTCATCATCGCCGAGCCGGGCAGCTTCGTTCACTATATCGAAGGATGCACAGCGCCGGTCTACAGTACCGACTCTCTACACTCGGCAGTGGTCGAGCTCATCGCCAAGCCCGGTGCCCATATCCGTTACACGACCATTCAAAACTGGTCGAAAAACGTATACAACCTGGTCACCAAACGTGCTGTCGCCTACGAAGACGCCAAGGTCGAATGGGTGGACGGCAACCTGGGCTCCAAGCTGACCATGAAATATCCGGCTATCTACTTGATGGGTCCCAGAGCCCATGGAGAGGTGCTATCTGTAGCCTTCGCCGGCGACGATCAACACCAGGATGCCGGTGCCAAAATGGTTCACGGTGCGCCTGACACCACTTCAATCGTCGTTTCGAAATCAATCTCTAAAAACGGCGGTCGATCCTCTTATAGAGGACTGGTGAAAGTCTATCCCGGTGCCACCAACGTCAAAACCTCGATCAAGTGCGACGCCCTTCTTCTTGACGAAGACTCCAGGTCAGATACCTATCCGACCATGGAAATCGACGAGAAAGATGTGAATATCGAACACGAAGCTACTGTATCTAAGGTAGGCGAGGAGCAACTCTTCTACCTGATGAGCCGTGGTCTCAACGAAGAAGAAGCCACCGCCATGATCGTGAACGGATTCTTCGAACCCTTCACCAAAGAGCTTCCTCTCGAATATGCAGTCGAGCTCAATCGTCTCATCCAGCTTGAGATGGAAGGTTCAGTCGGATAGATCCATTAAAAACAGATTCTTTGGAAAACGGTAAAAAATGTCGGAGTCAATCACAGTGAGTACAATAACCCGAGAAGGTGTGGACAACCTGTCAATCGACAGAGGCGAACCGGAATGGCTTAAAGTCCTCCGGGTGAATGCCCTGGAGAAGTTCCTCCAGTCACCGAACCCATCTATCAAGTCCGATACCTGGCGCAAGACCCGGGTGGACAAACTGAATCTGGCGGAGATCAAAACCTCCTCGCCGGCTTTCCAGTGCCCCGATGGCAAAGTCGGCCAGGCAGTACTCGAGCGCTTCTCCGATAGGGCAGGAGCGATCTTCTCCACCACCGGCAATTCCTGGAGAGTCGATCTCGATGAGAATCTGGAAAAAGCCGGTGTGGTGTTCGTGCCCATTGACGAAGCGATTAAAAACCACGCCGAAGCTTTGAAAACCCTCTTCGAAAGCGAAACGCAAAACGAAACCCAAAATGTTGACGAGAGCAAAGACAAATTCGACTGGATGCAAGAAGCCCTCTTCAACTGTGGTGCTTATCTAGAGATCCCGGCCAATCTGGTTGTCGAGAAGCCCTTTCTTGTGGTCAACAAACTGGACAAAGGCGAAGCTGGTTGCTCACTCTTTCCGCGCGTTCTAATAAAAGCAGGAGCTCATTCCAAGATCTCGGTGGTCAACGCTTTCGTCTGTGACAACGAACTGGACAGCACCGTTGACGGTGACGTCAAAAAACTCTCCCTGGTCAATGCCCGCAATTTGATCCAGGCAGAAGCAGGCTCTTCGGTCTCATACATAGAAGTGCAAGCCCTCGGAGACAACTGCTTCATGGTCGGCAAATCCACCGGCAATGTCACTGCCGACGCCAATGTCTCGACCCTTACCGTAGGGGTCGGCGGCTATCAGCTGAAATCAGAGATATCTACAAGGCTTATAGAAGCAGGCGCTCACGGTGCGATGCTCGGTGTGGTATTCGGTGACATGAACGAGCACATGAGCTACAACACCATTCAGGAGCATGCCGCACCCAACACCACATCCGATATCAATTTCCGAGTCGCCCTCAAAGACGAAGCGGTCTCGGCCTATCAAGGCAATATCAAAGTCGATAAAGTTGCCCAGAAAACAAACGCCTACCAGACCAATAAGAATCTGCTCCTGGGCAAGAACGCCAAAGCAGACTCTATACCGAAGCTGGAGATTCTCGCCAATGACGTGAAGTGCTCCCACGGTGCCACGGTAGGCCCGGTCGATCAGGACCAGGTCTTTTATCTGATGGTTCGCGGTCTCGACAAGAAAACGGCAGAAGAGCTTATTGTTGCCGGATTCTTCGACACGGTACTCGAATCCCTTCCGGATAAAGTAGCAAACGACTGGATTCATGATCTGATCAAAACCAAGATCCACAAGGAAAGAGCATAGACCATGGCCGTCACCTTCCAGAGAGTAGCCGCCATATCCGAGATTCCCCGGGGACAATCCAGGGTCTTCGAAGTCGACGGAAAGAGCGTCTCTGTCTGCAATGTGGAAGGTGAAATCTTTGCCATTGCGGACCTCTGCAGTCATGACGACGGTCCGCTCGGAGCAGGAGAGTTAACCGACCATCAGATCGAATGTCCCCGCCATGGAGCGAGATTTGATCTAAAAACCGGTAAAGCACTCTGTCTACCGGCGGTGCTTCCGATCCCCGTCTACAAGGTAGAGCTGCGCGGAGAAGAGATCTGGATAGGCGACAGCGAAGGTTAGTGATGAACACAGTAACAATGAACACGAAAACCGGCAAATCAGCTATAAAACCCATGTTCGACAGTCTCGAGCTGAGAAAAGACTTTCCTGTTTTGGAACGGGTCATAGACGGAAACAAGCTTGTCTATCTGGACAATGCCGCCACCTCCCAGAAACCACAGGTGGTGATCGACTCTTTAGTAGATTATTACCAGAACTATAATTCCAACGTTCACAGAGGCATCCACACGCTGTCTCAAGAAGCCACCGATGCTTTTGAAAACGTCAGAAACAAGGCGAGATTGTTTATAGACGCCGCCTCGGAAAAAGAGATCATCTTCACCCGTAACGCCACCGAAGCGGTCAATCTGGTGGCCTATAGCTGGGGCGACAGCAATATTTCTGAAGGGGACGAAATTGTCGTCTCTATCATGGAACACCACAGCAACTTCGTGCCCTGGCAGGCTCTGGCCGAGCGCAAGAATGCGAAATTGGTAATCGTCGGTCTCACCGCCCATGGTGAACTGGACATGGCCGAAATGAAAGCGGCCATTAACGAAAAAACCAAACTGGTTGCTGTTACCCAGATGTCTAACGTGCTCGGCACCATCACGCCTTTAAACGAGATCATCGCCCTGGCGCATAAACAAGGCGCTCTGGTTCTGGTGGACGGCGCCCAGGGTGTCGCCCATCTGCCCACATCAGTCCGGGAGCTTGACTGTGATTTTCTGGTCTTCTCGATGCACAAGATGCTTGGTCCCACCGGTGTCGGCGTACTCTGGGGAAGAGAAACGATTCTCAATCAGATGCCGCCCTTTCAGTACGGCGGCGATATGATCAGCATCGTCAAAACAGACCGCACCCGTTATAACGAATTGCCCTGGAAGTTCGAAGCCGGCACTCCCAACGTGGCAGATGTCATCGCATCCGGAGCGGCTTTCGATTATCTAGAAAAACTCGGCATGGAGAACGTTCGCAGGCACGAACTCGAACTGACCGAATATGCCATGGACCGCATGAACAGCTTACAAGGCATGAAGATACTGGGTCCCGGTTCAGGTAAAAACGAGCTCGAAAAAAGAGGCGGCGTGATCAGCTTCCTCTATGGCGATGTTCACCCCCATGATCTGGGTCAAATCTTGAACGAAAGCGGCATTGCCGTGCGGGCAGGACATCACTGCTGTCAGCCGCTAATGACCAGCATGGGCATCCATGGTACAGCCCGAGCCAGTTTCTATGTTTACAATACCAGGGAAGAAGTGGATTTCCTTGTAGAATCAATGAAAACAGTAGATAAGGTTCTGGGAAAATGAATCTGGCAGACGATCTTTATAGAGAAACCATCCTCGATCACTACCACAACCCGCGCAATCACGGAAAGATTGCAGAGGCTACTTGCTCTACCGAAGGCGTCAACCCACTGTGCGGCGATGAGCTCACCCTCTATCTGAAAGTCAGAGACGGAAAGATAGAAGACATCAAGATGGAAGCCCACGGTTGTTCCATAAACACCGCATCCGGTTCGATGATGTCCGAAGCGATAATGGGACTGCCTGTTTCCGAAGCACGAAAAATAATCGACACTTTTAAGGCGATGATGCTCAATAAAGAGAGCCAGATAGAGCTTCCCGAAGAGATGGAAGATCTCGAAGCCCTCCAGGGAGTAAAACAATATCCTGTCCGAATTAAATGTGCGCTGCTTCCCTGGAATACATTGATCGAAGGACTCGAAAGCGCAGAGGCTGAACAAGGAGGGGTCAAAAAATGATGACCAGCTTGCAAGAAGACGTCGTTAGAGAGAACCTCAGAACAGTGAAAGATCCTGAGCTTGAGGTAAACATCATCGATCTGGGTCTGGTCTATGGCATAGAAATCGACCAGTCCAATGTCACTGTAAAAATGACCCTGACCAGTCCGGCTTGCCCGCTGGGCGGTGTTATTCAAGCCCAGGCCCACCAGGCAGTCAAGAAGTTGCCCTGGGTCAAAGAGGTAAAAGTCGAGCTGGTATGGAGCCCCCGCTGGGACCCCAAGACCATGGCCAGTGAAGATGCCCAGATGGAACTCGGCATACTCTGATATCACCATAAACCTGGTAAAGAAGTGACAAAAGTCCTTGCCTGCTAATGCAATTCTTAAGTGTAGTTAGTAAACTCTCTTTTGTAATCAGGCAAGTTGCCAGGGGAACAGCTTTTATATGTCAAGACCGGTCCTGCACGATCACGATGGACACGTTGATGATTTGTTGAGCGCCATGCTGCTTTGGCTCTCCCCTGATGTGGACCTGCAAGCCGTAGGTGTTACCAACGGCGATTGCTATTCGGATTTAGCCTTCGAAGCCATGGTAAAGATAGCCACCTTCCTCGAACTGGAAGGAGCTGAGATCTCGCTCTGCCCGGAAGACATGCCCAATCCATTTCCGGAGAACTGGCGTCGAGAGAGTCATATCATAAACGAGCTTCCCATCTTCGGTGAGAATTACCTGAAGAAGCGTTATCAGGTCGGCAGGCCAAGGAGAACCGAAGTGGTTTTCGGAGACTGCCTGGCTAATTCGCGGGTACCTTTCACTGTCGTCACCACCGGTCCTCTCACCAATATCGCCAAGATATTCGAAGAGAAACCGGAACTGGCAGAGAAAGTCGACGAGATGATCATCATGGGCGGTGCTATAAACGTCGACGGCAATGTAGAAGAAGAAGGGCATGACGGCAGCGCTGAGTGGAATATATACGCCGATCCCGAAGCCTTCAAAAAAATTCTCGGTACAAAAATCCCTCTCAAGTTAATCACCCTGGATCTGACCGACAGATTGCCGGTCACCAAAGAATTCCTCGATAGATTGGACAACCAGACCCCCACTTCAAAAGCCTCTCAGTTAGCGGCAAAGCTCTGGTCCCTGGTAAAAGGATTCGAATATTTCTTCTGGGATACGATCACGGCTGCAGCAGCAATCAGACCGGAACTCTTCGAATTCAAAGAGATCAAGATAGACGTGGCTGTCTCCGGCAAGAGCATGGGCAAAACCCACACCACCTTATTTGGTGGCAGAAAAGTCAAAATGGCAGCAGATTTACAGCGCGAAAAGTTCGAAGAGTTGCTTCTCTCAATATTCGCTCTGAAGTAGCAGACCCGACCTTGCAAGAGAATCGCGATCACAACATAGTCGAGCTGGAGAAAGCGCTGGGAAGCCGCTACGAAGACTACCGCTTTCTATCTCAGGGTGGCATGGGCATGGTATTCATCGCCCGGGACACTATCCTCGACAAGAAGGTGGTGATCAAACTTCTTCAGTCGACCTTCGACGACAACCAGGCATTCATCAGGTTCCAGCGAGAAGCTCAAACCTCGAGCAAACTCTCCCATACCAATATTGTCGGCACCCTCGACTTCGGTTTGACCGCCAAGAACTTTCCCTACATAGTCATGGACTATATCGACGGAGAAAGCCTGGACGACATTCTCAAACGTGAAGGCGCGATCGCAGAAGAGACAGCCGTAGAGATTGCCTGCCAGATTGCCCGGGGCATGAGCCACGCCCACAGTCGCGGAATAATCCATCGCGATCTAAAAACCGCCAACATCATTATCTCAGGCTATCCTCAAAAGCTACATGCCACCATAATCGACTTTGGTCTGGCGAGACGAGAGAGCCAGGGTGAGAGTTCAGGAAGGTTGACTCGGCTGGGCTCTATTATCGGCACGCCGCTCTACATGAGCCCGGAACAAGCCTCGGGCAAAGCCGGTGACGAAAGGTCGGACATCTATTCGCTGGGATGCATTCTCTTCAAAATGCTCACCGACAGAACACCTTTTCATACAGGCGAATCCATAAACATTCTCCAGCAAAAAACCTCCAGTGAAGCGCCATCACTCTCCCAGAGCGCCCCAGATATAAACTGCACATCCGCACTGGAAAAAGTGGTGGCAAAAGCCCTGGCCAGAGATCCGGAAAGGCGCCAGCAATCTATGCAAGAGCTGGAGAGCGATCTGGTCCGTTGTCTGCAGCCGGAATCTACAGAGCAAATTGCAGAGGAAGCAGTTCAGCCCCAGACAAAAAAATTTAAAACCAGAGAAATTCTGATCTCTATTGCGGCACTTTTACTAATTGTTTCTGTCGCATTCTACACCCTGAATAACAGACCGAAAACCAGGACAGTAACTCTTACACCGAAGCCAAAAGAGCAGGAAAAATTTACTCTCGGCGACTACCGCATCAGTTATCTGGATAGTACCCAGCGCAGCCTTATTGCCAAAGACAATGTCACGGACGAAGACCTGGCCGACATTGCCACAAAATACGGCAATACCAATTTCGACAGCCTGATTCTGAAAGGCACGAAAGTAAAGGGGAGTGGTCTTCAATCTCTCGAGACCCTGCCGATAAAGTATCTGGATCTAACCGGTACGGATCTGGCGCCGGAAGCCTATAAACATCTCGCCAGGATCAAAACGTTGAAAGAACTGGTCTTGCAGTCTACCACCATAGACGGTATCGGTCTCTCATATCTGGAGAATGCCACAGGACTGACCTACCTCTCGCTCAACTCGTGCAATAACCTCAGAGACGAAGACCTGGAGCACCTCAAGCAGCTAAAGCTGAAAGTACTGGATCTGGTCGGCACCCCAATAACCGACCAGGCTCTTGTTCCAATTGCAAAGATCAAGACTCTCAACGAGATACTTCTAGACAACACAAAAGTAGGCGACCGCGCCATAGACTTGCTCAAACCCTGCACCCGGCTGAACGACATCAGATTGAGTCGCTGCTACGGAGTATCGCGAAAAGGTCTTGAAACAATAGTAAAAAACTGGCCGAGACTCAGATATTTGAGTCTGGCTTATATTCCCCTCAAAGAGGAAGACTTGCTGCCGCTCTATAATCTGAAGAGACTGGCGTTTTTAAACTTGATGGATATTCCCGTAAGCGACAGCAGTGCTTTATGGATCTCCCAAAACAGACAGATGCGGTCCCTCTATCTTTCAAACACCAGGCTCACCAATAAAGGTATAGAGAGCCTCTCTAACCTGCCCAAGCTCTTGATTTTCAGTATCCATCTATCGAAGGATGTCAGCCCGGAAGCCCTGGAGAAAGCTTACCGACAGTGGATGTCCCGAAACAGAAATTTCAAAATCTACACAGATATAAAAGCCAATCTTAGCCTGGGCGGTGACGACGAGATTATGGAACTGTTCAAAAAAACCGACCTGGAACCAGATTCACCCTCCCCTTGACAGTCTCCGCAATGTTAAAAATATGACGGTTTCCCGGGCAATAATCAGAAGTTTTGATTATGGTCAGGCAAGTTCACGCAAAAACAGATATCCTATCTAGTTCGTCTTGCATATAGACAGTTGCGCGTTTCAGAAACAGGAAACAAAAGAAGACTATGTTTGGCTCAAATAAACTTTCAGAGAAGTCGGTCAAGAAGGCTCTCTCTACGGTGATGGACCCCGATCTCAACCAGGATATCGTCAGCCTGGGGATGATCTCCGAGATCAAGATCGAGGGCTCGAAAGTATCCTTCAAGCTTACCCTGACCACCCCGGCCTGTCCTCTGAAAGAGAAGATAGAAGGCGATGCCAGACAAGCGGTAATGGCTATAGAGGGTGTCGAATCGGTCGAGATGGAGACCGACGCCACCGTAGCCGGTCAGAAGCGTAACTCGGACAAACTGCAGGTCGAAGGAATCAAACATATAATCGCCGTCACCTCCGGCAAAGGCGGAGTCGGCAAAACCACCGTCTCTATCAACCTGGCTGTCGCCCTCAAAAATCTCGGCGCCCGGGTAGGCATCCTCGACTCCGACATCACCGGTCCCAACTGCCCTCTTATGCTTGGTGTCGACGACTACGAACCCCAGGCCAAAGACAACCGCATCATCCCGGCAGAGAACTATGGAATCAAATGTATCTCCATGGCTTTCTTCGTGGCCAAAGACACCCCGCTCATCTGGCGTGGTCCCATGCTGGACAAAGCGATTAAACAATTCCTTACCGATGTGGACTGGGGTGAGCTCGATTATCTAATCGTCGATATGCCCCCGGGCACCGGAGACGCTCAACTGACCATGATCCAGGCTACCGATGTATCCGGTGGTGTGATCGTCACCACCCCCCAGGAAGTCGCCCTGCTCGATGGCCGCAAAGGTCTCGCCATGTTCCAACAGATGAATGTGCCGGTGCTGGGCTTTGTCGAGAACATGAGTTACTTCCAGCCTCCGGGCTCCGAAGAAAGATTCGATATCTTCGGTACCGGCGGCGGCAGAAAGCTGGCCGAAGAGTACGACGTGCCTTTTCTGGGCGAAATTCCGCTTGATACGAGAATTCGTGAAGGCGGAGACTGCGGCAAGCCGGTGGTGGCGTCCGATCCGGACAGCGCTGTCGCCCGAGCCTTCACCGAAGTGGCTAAACAAGTTGCAGCTAACATCAGTATCCAGACCCTTGCGCCTGTGAGCTGATTTTATCTTTAAAAATTCTCGGAGCCGAGCTTTATGCTCAAATTTCCGAAGCTTGCCTGTTCCAAAATTCGGGACTGGTATTATACTTGTTGGTGCAAGTTATGGGCACCAGAAGTAACACCACCAGGACAAATATACGAACATGCTAAAAAGCATACATATCGAGAACCTCGTAATCATAAAGTCCATAGATATCGAATGGACAGAAGGCTTAAATGTCCTCACCGGCGAAACCGGCGCGGGCAAGTCCATTCTCTTTGACGCGCTCAGCATCGTCCTTGGTGCTAAGGCCAACGCTTCCTACATTCGACACGGCAGCGAAAAAGCATACATAGAAGCCACCATCCAGCCCGGTGAAGCGACAAAAAAATGGCTGGCAGAACAAGAGCTTACCGATAGCGAGCAGCCGGACCTGGTCATCTCCCGAGAAATAACCAAATCCGGTTCCAGGGCTAGAATCAACGGCATTCTCGTCAATCATGCCGTGCTCAAAGATCTGAGCAACCTGCTCATAACCTTCCATGCCCAGCATGAAATTCGCACCTTGATGAACAATTCGACCCAGCTCGGTCTTCTCGATGGCATCGCCGAGAAAAAACATCAAGACCTGCTCAACAACTTCAAAGCCGCCTACCAGAACTTCAAAGAGCTGGAGAACAGCCTGGCAAGCATGCAGATTAGCGAAGACGAAAGGGAGAGAAGACTCGATTTCGCTCGTTTTCAATTCAACGAACTGGATGAAGCGTCATTAGATTCGGCCACTGAAGATGAAGAGCTGATAGAGAACCGCAACCTCCTATCCAACGTAAAAGAGATAGAAGAGTCAATTCAAGAATCCATAGACAACCTGAGCGGCTCTTTCGATGACAGCGGCCGCGGTCAGTCTTCTTGCGTTCTAGAGAAGCTGCAATCCACACTCTCCCTGGTCGATTCCCTGGTTAGCTTTGACTCCGGTCTTGAAGGGGTAAAAGAGCTGGTGCAAACCAGTCTTGCCACTGCCGAAGAGGCCTGCCAGCAACTGCGCCGCTACGGCAACGGTATCGATGCGGATCCTGAAACTCTGGATAGAGTCGAAGAGCGCCTTGCCGTTCTGGCTTCAATCAAACGAAAATACGGTCCGGAGCTGAAAGCCGCTATAGAACTACGCGATGGTCTGGCTCGGGAAATTGAACATCTAGAAAACGCCACCGAAGAGCTTGGCGCCCTCGAGAAAAAACTGGCCGAAGCAAAAGAGAAAACCCTGACCCTGGCCACAGAGCTGACCAGAAAAAGAACCAGCCTGGCAAAATCCTTAGAAGCCTCGATTATGCTCGAGCTCAAGGATCTGGGCATGGAAAAAGCGGTTTTCAAAATAGAGTTCGAAAAACTGGATAGCCCCGGTCCCACAGGGCTGGATCGAGTCGAGTTCACGATCTCGACCAATGTCGGCACGCCACCCAAGCCGCTTTCTAAAATCGCTTCGGGCGGTGAACTATCCAGGATAATGCTCGCTCTCAAAACGATTTTCGCAAGACAAGACCAGGTGGCCACAGTAGTCTTCGATGAAATCGACGCAGGCATGAGCGGCAAGACCCTCCATGCCATCAGAGAGAAGCTCGCCCGCCTGGCCAGATCCCACCAGATTCTCTCGATCACGCACAATCCGATAATCGCCTCGGTGGCAGACAATCATATTCAGGTCTGTAAAGAACAATCAAAGAAAGAGACGATGATAAGAGTCTCAAATTTGGACGAAAGCGAAAGACTAAACTCCCTTGCCCAGATGGCAAGCGGAGAAGCGGATCAGCAGGAATCCCTCAATTTTGCCCGCTCTCTGGTGGATGCTGCCGGTCAGCTGAAATCCACCATTAAATAAACCGTCATTAATTTACGAAATCCAGCTTCATCTACCGTTCATATCTCGCCCGGAGAAGTTGACACCGACCCGATTGATTCAATAGAATGCAGCATTGCACGGTATATTGGGGCGTCGCCAAGTGGTAAGGCACCTGGTTTTGGTCCAGGCATTCAGAGGTTCGAATCCTTTCGCCCCAGCGTAATTCTTCCAGTCGCCCCTGGCGACAGAAGACTGCGAACAGTCAGATACAGATGGATTAAGGTCATGGATAAATACTTATTAAGCGTCGCCACAAGAGAGGAGAAAACTCCTAATCAACTGCGGAGAGAAGGCATAGTGCCCGGCACTATCTATGGTCCTCAATTCGACTCCGTCAATCTGCAGTTCTGCGCCAAGGAGTTCTCCAGACTGCCTGCCGCCGCTTTCTCCCACCTGGTGGATCTAAATTACGAAGACGGTAAGAAAGTCAGCGTGATTATCCGTAAGGTACAGCGCAAAGCCACAACCGGTCAGGTTCTCAACGTTGAGTTCTACAAGATCAAACTGGACAGAAAGTTGACCGTAAGCGTACCGATCAAACTGAAAGGTACTGCTCCGGCTGTCGTCAAAGGCGCCCAGCTCATGGAAGTTGCCCTCACAGCCGACGTAGAATGCTTCCCCGGCGATATCCCGGATTTCATCGAAGGCGATCTTTCCAAGCTCAAAGAGGCGGACGATATCATCCACTTCCAGGACCTGGAAATCGACGAAGAGAAAATCAGAATTCTCAACCCGGCTGAAGGTGTGGTCGCTAAGGCTATGGCTCCCAGAGTCGCCGCCGGTGCCGGTGCTGCTGCCGGAGCTGCTACTGAAGAAGCAGGCGAAGAAGCTGCCGAAGGCGCAGGCGAAGAGGCCAAAGAAGAAGCAGCTGCTGCTTCCTGAGGTTCTCAAAAGAAAACTCATTGAAGCCGGTCGTCATAATTGCGACCGGCTTTTTATTTGCGCAGGATTTTGACAGCCAAAAGGACATAGACAATCCAGAGAAGCAGACAGGCCGCCCCTACAATCAGGTTACCGTGCTGAAACTCCGTCCTCAACTGTTGCGGCACCAGAACCAGATGCAGATCGATTATCGCGATAAACAAAATCGCCACCGTTGAAACCAGCCGGTCGCCTCTGCCCTGGACCTTCTCCGGATTGCTTACGCTTCCGAAGAAAAGAAGCCAAAAGGGAACGACGAAAACACTGAGATCATAAACTCTCATGTAAGGCGAAATCACAGGCAAACTGAAGAGGACCAGACAGAAGAGCAACTCTAACTTTCGCGAGAAATCGAGACTTTTGGATCGCGAGAGCAAATAGATCAAGACCAGCTCAATCAAGAGCCCAGGCATGCTCAAGATAGAGGGCAGAGCCGGAAAGAATAACTGAGGATAAAGCGATCTGACCAACCGGCCAATTATCATCGGCCAGGAGCAGATGAGCCAGTAGGGCTCGAAATAAGTTCTGTCACCCCAGACATAGAACTCCATCCAGACTTTGACGCTATGGGCCCATTCTAGAATTCCGGTCCAACCGAATATGACAAGCGCCGCAGCTAGATTAATAAGTGCCACCAGAAAAAAACCGACAAAGAATCTTTTTCGAAGAAGCTTCATCGCCGGATCGAAAAGAGAAAGACAGAGAAAAGCAAATAAGATAGCGGCAAGCGGCTGCGGCTTCAAACAGAGCAGGCCGAATGACATTCCCGATAGCATCGGCTTCTTGTCCTCGAGCAAAACCAACCCCATAGAAATGGAAAGCACATAGA
This sequence comes from Candidatus Obscuribacterales bacterium, assembly GCA_020634035.1. GTDB lineage: Bacteria > Cyanobacteriota > Vampirovibrionia > Obscuribacterales > Obscuribacteraceae > RI-106. The sequence goes on from JACKCM010000003.1 coordinate 310,853, forward strand.
GAAATCCGGACAACTGACCGATACCGATGGATTCTTGTACAGGAAAGAACAAAAGTACCGGCAAGAAAAAGAGAAGAGCATAAGGTGGGGTTTTATTCTCGTCCTGATGTCTTCTACGGGCACGCCTGTAGAGAATGATTCCACCGGCAAGAAAAGAGCAGGCAAGAAACGCCCGGGTCAGGGCATAAGCCTGGACCATAGGAAGGAAGGCAAATACTCTGGAAAAGGCCGCGAAATTTGGAGGATAAAGAAAAGGCACACCCTGATTAAACAAGGTGGTATCAAAGCTGGTATCAGTCAATCGCGGATATATAGAAGACACTTGCCCCCGGCTCAGGGCATCACCCACGCCCCAGAATAGCCTGAAGTCGGCAAAGCCGGTATTGCGGCTGCACATCTCTACAAATATCCAAGAGAGCACACCACCGAAAAAATAGATAAGAAGCAATAAAAATGTCTTGGTCGCCGGAGAGATAGAAATCTTCTTTATCATCCCGCTATCAGTTGGAGCTGCTCCGGACCTTTTCATCAGGCTCCGTCACTTTTTTTTTATCGTCTTCTTCTAACAGGCTGTCTTCGAGCGCCTCTTCGTTTCCGTTACCACCGGAGGCGAGCTCCGCCGGCTTGCTGTCATAAACAGGTAATCTGACCGTAAATGTAGACCCTTTATTGAGCTCGCTTTCCAGTTCTATGGTACCGCCGTGGGCTTTGATGATCGTCATGGCGATGGCAAGGCCCAGACCGGTGCCGCCACCGTAAACCTTACTGCGTGTTCTGGAACGTTCCACCCGGTAGAAGCGATCGAAGATGCGCTGTTGATCGGAAGGTGCAATACCGATACCGGTATCAATCACCCTAACCACGGCCTGGCCTCGACTGGAGCGAAGCGTGACGGTCACCTTGCCGCCGGCCTGGGTCGCTTTGATGGCGTTATTAGAGAGATTCAGAAATACCTGTTTCAGCCTGTCTTGATCGGCATTGACCATAATCGGTGTTTTCGGCATGATGAACTGAACTTCGATTTGCTCCGGTGCCACCATCACCACCGTGTCTTCGACACTGGTCAGAACTTCGCGAAGATCAATCACCTCTTGCTGGCTGATTATCTCTTGACCGGCATCGGCTCTGGCCAATTGCAAGAGATCCGAAACCAGGCGAATCAATCGACCGGACTCATCCGACACAGTCTGAAGAGCTTCGCTCAGGAGATTGGCATCGATATTGTCGCCTCGACGCATCAACAGTTTGGTATAGCCCTGGATTGAAGTTAGCGGGGTACGCAGTTCATGGCTTGCGTCGGCGACAAACTGACATTGAATATTCAAAGACTCTTCCAATCTGTTGAGCAGTTTATTGAAAGATTTGCGCAACTCTAGAGTCTCAGCCGGTTCATTGGCATCCACATCGAGACGCTCACGAATGTCCATGGTGGCTAATTGAGTTGTCGCTTTCAAGAGCTGATTGAGCGGCTTGAGAATAACACCGGCGATGAACCAGTTGATGAAAACCAGAAGAATTACCAGGGGAAGATACCAGGGCAGAAGATTGAGAAAGAGGCCGAAGGCATCGCTATTGCTGCTGAATGCAATTAGATGAGAGACGACAATAGCGACAAGACCGGTAAAGGTCATTGCCAGCGCCATCCTGAATCTGATTGTCTTCGACCAGCCGGTCCTGTCCATGGGTTGCCCTGTTATCTGAAGCGAAATTCTTCCAGGCTGCAATTGTACTTTCTAATCAATGATATGCCCAGTGTATATTCAGGTGCCGCGCCCATTGTCAAGTGAGCATGGATAGCACCTGGTCCTGCAGGGCTCTGGTCGCACAGGCGATAACATCGCTGCCGCCGCCCTGGGAAAGTGACCGCCCCTGCCAGTCTGTGATCACGCCGCCGGCGCCTTCGACCACCGGCACCAGAGCGGCATAGTCGTACAGATTCAAACCTCTTTCGATGACAATATCGAGATAGCCGCTGGCTAGAAGAGCATAGTTATAGCAATCGCCACCATAACTAGTGACGTGAACCGCTTCAATAATCCGCTCTATGCCAGGGTCTTTAAGCGGTGAGGTAAATGCCAGTTTTGCTCGATTCAATTCAGTCCGTCCGGAAGTGCTGAGAACCTCGCCATTCAAACTGGAGCCCTGATCTCGCAGACCCAGAAAACGCTCACCGAGGACAGCCTGATCGATAATTCCCAGTTCGAATTCACCTTGACAGGCAAGCCCTATCAGAGTGCCGAATACCGGTTTGCCAACAGTAAATGCGATGGTGCCATCAATAGGATCGAGAATCCATGCAAACCCTGAAGTCCCCTCTTTGACGCCATGTTCTTCGCCGATGATAGTATCTTCAGGAAATTCAGCCTCGATAATCAACCGCATCGCCGCTTCTGAATCCCGGTCGGCCTGAGTCACTATCGGAGAGACCGCCTCTTTATAGTCGACCTGTAAAGAGTCGCTTTTGAACAAAGGTCTGATTATAGCCGCCGCCGCATCAGCCACTCGTTGAGCGGCTTCTAAACGGGCTGTCAGTAGGTTTTTATCAAGCCCCATGCAAGATCTCCTCCAACCCGGCAACTATTTCGCCATTACCGACAATGCAGCTCCCCTGATAAATAGAGCTGCCACCTGCAAAATCACGATAAACGCCACCGGCTTCTTCGACAAGCACTTTCATCGGCGCCAGATCCCAGGGCTTCAGATCCACTTCGATATTGGCTTCTGCTCGCCCTTCGAAAACATAGGCAAAACCGAGATAGTCTCCATAACCGCGCTGTCGATATGTGCAGCCGATCACTTCTCCCAGTTTCGACCAGAGTCCCTTTTCAACCATCCGATCCGGACCGCCGAAGGCAACCAGCGCATCTTCCAGCCTGGTCTTTGCCGATACATGCAAGCGCTCACCGTTTTTGAAGGCTCCAGCCCCGGACACTGCCAGGAATAAATCCTTCCAGACAGGGTTGTAGATTCCGCCGGCTACTATCTCTCCTTCTTCCTCCAGGGCAAGAAGAATGGAAAAGAGCGGAATGCCTCTTGAAAAATTCATGGTCCCATCGATAGGGTCGATTATCCAACGGCGACTACCGCCCTCGACATCTTCCCCTTCCTCTCCGAGGATGCCATCATCGGGAAACTCCTCGGCAATGGCGGCTCGAATCAGGCTCTCGACTTCTTTATCGGCTTCGGTGACCGGACTGCCATCACCTTTGCGCGTCACCTCCAACCCGGAGTCGAAATAGCGCAAAGCACAAAGGCCTGCCTTTAAGAGCAAGCTTTCGATAAAACTCTTTTCCCGGTCCGACTTTGAAGACATTCTCCAGCCTTCGGATCTTGAACAATAACCTGCAATTTAAAATCGGCACGCGAAACCCCCGTCGACAATCAGATTGCCGACGGGAGTCACGTAGACTAGGTCAGGTCCAAGATTGTTCTGAACGAGTCCTTAGAACAAGTACTCGTAAATTGCGCGGGCACCACGTCCGACACCAACGCTAATGTCGCGAACATCGACGGCCGTACCTTTAACAACACGCTCCCAGAGGAATCCCTTCTGGCGCTCAGCGTAGGCCAATCTCATGTCTTGCTCGACATTCTTGTCTTCGACTAACTTCATACGTCTTTCCAGATCAGCGACTCTGGCTTTGAGCTTGTTGAGCTCGCCTCTGAACTCTTCAAGAAGAGCAGCGAACTTCTCAAGGTCAGCTTTGTCAGCTTTCTGATTGAGTCTCTCTACGATGCACTGCTCGTATTTGTACAAGGCTGCAGCCATCTCAAAACGGGTAGCGGACTTTTGACCGCGGAAGGTTCTGTCTGGATAACCTACTAATATGTGACATGGGTGATTGACTAGCTCTTTAAGAGCGTTGTATGCCCATTCATTACCAACGACGTCGGTAAGTTCACTAACATTAGTGGCGCCTTGTGCGTATGCAGCAGGTGCATTCATAAAGGTGCTTGTACTTACGGCAGCAAGTGCGGCAAGTAAGGTCAACCCCTTTTTCATATAGTAATCACTCCCTTGCTATGACCTAATCTAATGTTGGAATCATAGCTTAAATATTCCAGACCTTTGTAGAGGTGAAACAAGGAAAATACGTCTGTTGAATGCTGAATCCGTAAAACCGGCAACTGGCGCATGAAACGGCACTATTAAATAACACTAATATTTTAAGGGCACGTCACCCAAAATATATACACCCGGAAACCGCAAAGCCTTACTGCTTCCGTATTCATGGCAACCACTCGTCAAGAACTCGCCCCCGTAAATAGTGTCAAAATAATTATCGGACCTCAGTTGGATCATTCAAAACCCTTGCTGTCAGCGGTTTTTCGATAGCATGACCAAGGTAAACATCACATTATCCAGACCTTGCCAAGCAGAGGCAAAGGCAGCACCAGAGCGGTCCTGGAGGCGATACAACAGCCATATGACTGATACCATATAGTCCACCAGAAGATCACCCCAGAGACAGACAAAGAGAGCCCGGCAGACATACATCAAGCCACTTGAAACATAGTAAAAAGGGTGACGACCGGTGGCGCGGCCGTCACCCTTTTTAACCGCCTCGACTCTTGAGTAACAAGAGCGTGCGGATACCTCTTGAATCAGTCAGTCAGACTTATGGTCCAGGCGGCATTATTCTTCAAGAAGTTAAGACCGCTCTGATCGACATCTGAGAGAATCGGCTCCCCGGGAGTACCATCTAGAATCAATGGTTCGATTATGGTTCCTTCTATCTCTTGAGGGAAGTTTATTTTTGTCACTTCAAAACCGATCACTCCGACAATAGTTCTTGACTTATTAAAGGGAGGCCCTCCTGTCATGATCGGGATATTCATCCGGTCACCAGGGCTAAGATCTTTTACCAGACTGGCTTTGACTCCATTGGTGATCAGTTGATCCTGGCCGAAGGTGAGAAGCGGATTTTGCTTTCCCGACCAGTTCTTCAGCCAGGCACCATTCGTCTCATTTTGAGGATTGAGAACTATGGTGAAGGGCTGACCATTGCCCACCACATCCTGAAGGGCTTTGTTCTTTTGCGGACCTTTACTGGGTCGATGATCAAGACTGACTGCAAGCGGCATCAGTTGGTTGGGTTTCACTTGAGTGATCCCCTGGCTTACAGATGCCGTAGATCTGGAGCTTACCGGCATCGAATTCCATCCTATCAGCCGGGCGAATATATTACCGGTAGTCTTGGTGGCAGTGACAGTGACAGTGCGAGGCATGGTGTTCGGGCTCATTGATACATTTACCGAGGTTCCTGCGGTGGCGGAAGAGACTGCTTCATTTCCAGCCTTGTTAAGAGAAGCCACACTAAGGGCATAGTTTTCAGCCCTGGTCTTGTCATCATTCTTCACCTGGTCCCGAGCCAGCTCTATCGCTCCGGCCAGAGCACCGGCATCAGTGGCATTTTGCAGATTCTCCTTGACGACCAGACCATTGCCATAGTCGAACGAGAACGCGGCGCCGATAACAACCACCAGCACCAGCACAATCATAAGAACGGCCGAGATGGCACCTTCCTGATTCCTGACTTTCTTTCTGACATACCTGAATTTCATCTGCGTAACTCCTGTTGTTAATCATTCGAGTCGGCTTTTGCCGACTCCGGTTATCTTGAAATCCGTTCCAAGGCCAAGCGGATCAGGATTAGGAAAAGGAGGTAGCCCATATTTACCACCTTGAAATTCCACCTGAACCGTAACCGTTGGCGGGCTGGCATTCTCATTCCAGCCGGCAGTACCAAGAGGGATACTAAATTGATCGGGACTCTGAACAATGCCCATATGCTTGATCTGGGCAAAGGTCTGTTCCGGAAATGCTCTGGCGGTGGTCGGGTCTTTGCCGTAGTTAATAGCAAGCCGACGAGCTGCCTCCTGGGCCGCCATACTCAAGGTCGTCTTGATCATATAAACCTGAGAAACCTGCCAGGCGACGAATCCGAAAATCAGCGCGATCGGTAGAATAATAGCGATGGAAGCGGCGGTCTCAGAGAGCGATCCACGACAGGATCGCAGGCGACTTCGCCCGTAGCATGCGGTCCTGACTCTATCTTTGCTCAAATCCAAGGTTCTCTCCTCTAATCCTCTTATATAGATTTCACTCGAGAATGCGATAGGTCGCCGACATGGAGATCTTGAAGTTTCCTCCAAGGCCGAGAATATCCGGATTTGGAAAAGGCGGATTAGCCGGATTGCCGACCCCCGGTAAGTATGTACAAATAACTGTAACTGTCTTCGGATCTGTTGCGGTCTGCCATCCACCGTTCGGAATCGTAAACTGGCTGTTATCTGAGATCATGTCCTTAAGCCGGATTTCAGAGAAAATAGCATCCTGAGCAGCCGAGTCAGTGACAATATCGTTATTGACCAGATACTCTTCTGCCAGGCTGCGCGCTGCGATCATCGCACCCTGATTCATATGTCTAGCAATCACATAAGCATTGCTTCCTTGAATGGCCACGAAAACGATAATCAACATTACCGGCAACAGTAGAGCCAGGGATGAAACTGCTTCAGCCAGCATCCCCGACCTGTTCCGTTTTTTTCTCGGACGAATCTTCATTTTCAAATACTCCACTACCATCCTTCCATGCGCAGGCGTCCTCTGCATCACCAGCTCTAGGGATTTTTCCCCGTCCAGTCAGTAGCTATCCCTCACACACATGAGGGATTTATCTATCGCTCGATAGCAGGATTTTATAGGTGATCTTTCTCCCCCTGTGGGATATCAAAATCTGCCTGGCACAACCAAACCCTTTACTAACAGGGCATTATGGACATCAAGGGCGGTCAGAGGTGACACCACAGGCTGTGGCGGAATTGTGGTATTCAAAGAATAAGAGCGACTTTGGCAGTTTAAGATTCAGCAGGCATGCAAAGATGAGCGTGACTTCAACCCAAAAGCGGAAAGCAATGGAAGCTACCTTTACAGATTCGAGTAAGTTCTACAAATCTGATGACGAACTCAAATCACTGGTCGGCAAGACTTACAATGGCCGATATAAAATCGAGACTCTCCTGGGAAAGGATGAACTTTCAGTCACCTATGCCGCCGTCGACATCAAAGAGGGTGGACAGGTGCAGGTGCGAGCGCCGCGCTACTTTCAACCTGAGATCATAAAATCCTATATGAAAGAGGTGAAGGGGCTCGGAGCGCTTAACAAAATCACCGGAGAGCACACAGTAAAACTGATCTCCAGTTTTATTCCATTTTATGTCGAGGAGCTGCATCCATCCTCCAAGCCTCTATCGGTTATATTCGACATGGGTAAGAGGCTCTCCACCACGGTCGCCCTCGAAATCATTCTGGAAATCGGTCAATCAATATCCAAAGCCCACAAACTATCTCTGATTCATGGACGAATCACACCAGAATCCATTTACCTGGTCAAAAAAGATAAACGTGTGTTGGCTATGCTGGGTGGCTTTGGACTCTGCCAGGCGCAGAATCTGCTTATCGAGCATGGAGTCATTCATAAAAACTCGCCTTATCAGAGTTCGCATCTTTTTCACAGTAAGAAGGCCGACTTCCAGGATGATATCTACTCTCTTGCAGTCTGCGGCTATCAGCTGCTGGCCGGAAGACTGCCGGTGATCGCTTCATTACAGAGTGTCAGCTCTTATCAATACGAATCCCTTGCCGACTCCTGTCCGTCAATAGACGATAGCAAACTGCTGGACTCCGCTTTTAGAAAAGCTCTTAAGGTCGGTGCCGAAAAACCGTACGATTCACTGGATGAGTTTCTGGCAGATCTCAAGCTTTTGAAGAATGACATCGCCAGTTCAAAGAACGAAGTCAAACCTGTCAAGAAAGAACCGCTACAAGAGCCAGAGCCGAAACCCGAACTTATTGAAGAAGAAGAAGAATGCACCGTCGATCTAGAAGAACCCGAGCCTGAAACAATTCAGAGCATCGAACCGCCCAGGGAGGACAGTAGTCAGGTTCCAGCAAAAGGTACTATTGTACTGGACCGCTACGTTATTTTAGAAGAGCTAGGTGACGGTGAGTTGACCAGGGTCTTCCTGGCCAAAGACCTGTCCTTCGACCGCATGGTGGCGGTTAAAACCTTGAAGAATCCGCAACCGGATATGGTGCTCGCCTTCGCTGCCGAAGTAGAGAAGCTGAGCCTTTTAGAACACGAAAATCTTCCTGAATTTATAGACTATCAAGAAAGTGGCGGCTATCCGTATTACATCATGGAGTACGTTGACGCGCCGACCATGGGTATGCTGCTCGATCAGATCCGCTCGATCGAGACCGAAGAGCAAATTGCCAGTGCCGCGATTCAGATCTGCGATGTTCTCGACTATCTGCATGCCAACGAAATCGTGCACGGCAATATCTGCGCCGACAGCATCATGTTCCTTGAGCAAGAAGGAGAGGTGCGGATAAAACTATGCGGACTGGCAACCTGCACTCTCAAAGGTATTCACCATCAAGAAACGCGCTATGAAAGCGGACTCTTCCCAGCTGCTGATATTGCCCGGGACCTTGCCGCTTCAAAAGCTATGGACATCTACGCCACCACCGCTCTTATCTATCAGATGACCACAGGCAAATTGCCTTTCGATTCAGTCATCAATGATTCGCTAACAGAAGCCCGACCGAAATTGGAATCCGTGGCTTTTCTTCGCCCGGATATGTTCGGGGTGGAGAAACTAGATCTTCTTTTGAAGAAAATTCTGGATAACACCCAGTCCACACTGTCTCGCTCAATAAACTCGATTCGCGATCTGAAAGACGGTGTTCAAAAATGGATCGACAGCGCTTATGACGAGCTAGATCTGAGCGTTCCCGATGAAGACGAAGGGGTCGGCATAGACCGAGATGAATGGCTGAGCAGCAAAGAAGCGAAGTCTCTGGAAGAGCTTCAAGAAGAGATGCGCCAGAACATGCATCTCAAATCCAATCAGGTGAAGGTCGAAAACACACTGGCCATGCAGTTCACCAAGACAGCCGCCCTGACCGGCCGACGCAAGTCTCCACTGCGCACAGTGGTAGAGATCCTGGTAATGATTATCGGCGGAGGCCTGGCAATATATATGACAACCGACTACTGCCTTGAGCATGCCGACGAGCTACGCAACAGTTATTTCAAGACAGCAAGAGAATTCAGCACCACTGTGTACGGTGGACGGGATAAAGAAAAAGGAGTAGATTTATCCGATGAAGAAATTGCTTTCGACTACAAGCAGGATCTCGCCTACAAAAGATGGACCGAATCGAAAGTAGTCGGAGAAGCTAGAAGGATAATGCCGGACGGCAAACTCATAACCCGGTGAAGACCTCTATCGAGGGAATATGTGGCTATCTCGAAAAGTTGATTCTCAAGTACAAATCCAGGTTCAAATAAGAAACAATTCCGGCCGCACCCTTTTTAAAAGCCTGTTCCTTTTTGTTGTGGTGGCAGCTGCGCTTTTGCTACTGGGAGTCTCTTTTCTTCGCCGCGGTGGCAAGGGCACAGTCGAAGCAACCAATCACTCTCCGGTCGAAAGCGCTGCCCTGGCAGCTGTAGAGGGGCTCGGCCGCATTGTTATAAACACGGAAGAATTCGGATATATCGCCCTTGCGAGCCAACCAGCCAACGGCACCATGGCTGCTGCCGGGGACGGGTATTCGCTGCCTATCCGCGGTATCAATGAAATCGCCGCCACCATAAGACTGGACATGATAATCGCCGACAAACTCGGGGAACCTCTGATCAAAGAGTTCGCCGCTCAAGACTACAAAGCTTTTCTGCGAGTCAAAAGCAAACTGGTTGAAGAGCTCAGTAAATCGCTAGAAGAGAAAAGCGAGTGCCGGGATCGAAACAATGAAGTGGTGAAACCACATGCGATTGCAACTTCTGTCTATCAAAAACTCGAGTTTGCAGGGGTCAAAGAAGACAAAATCAAAATTCCTGTATTAAAGCTCTCTCTAGGCTGCCTCAAAGAACCTGGTCTGACCGATACTCCGCTTCCCTCTACCGAAAAAGGATTTTACAAATCCTACAAAGATGAGGTCTACGACGGAAACAGCTTTGTCCTTGCCGGTCTTGGTGAAAAGCCCATCGTAATCGAAAAAAACAACTGGGTTGAAAAACCGGAGAAACTGGCTTATTTCATCCCTAGCATCATCAAAGTCGAAGTGCTGGAGCCCGGTTCTAAGAAGGTAGCAGAGACTGCCTGTGCCCAACCGGCAGGTGGAAGCAAGTTCCGAGCGGTCCCAGGAGCCCTCACCATCAGCTTTCCTGACGGACAACCACCCGAGATCAAAAGGCCCCACGACATCTATCTGAATAAACAGCTCAATAATCCCGAATTAGAGCCGATGAAACTGGTAACCGCCCGAGGTGGCGATTTTCCAACCGACCCTGGATCATTTCTGGACAGTTATAAGTGGCCCCTGAACAATGTGGGCGACTGGGAACCCACCGCCAATGTCTGGCGCCTTGCCCTCTATGACTGGATTAGAAGAGCAGGTGCAATCGCCAATGTTGAATCGGTAGTGAACATGCAAGAGGTCACCCTGGACAGGGCCAGACCCGAGAACATTCTCTGGAAAGCACCGCTGATTCACAATGGTCCCTATGTAACCCTGCAGCCGATCTCCTCGGGTATCGTTCATATTTTCGAGTTCGGCAAAGACGGAATAGTCGACTATCGAAGCAAGATAATCATGCCTTATCCCATTTATCCGGCCAGCGAGAGCCAGCTCACTGGTCGCGGGATAGCAGCCCTCACTTTCAGTGAAGTCGGCGAGAAAACAATCCATTTGCCCACCACCCCCAAACCGAAGAAGGTCGTGCTGAAAGCCGCTTATGACATATACATCCGGGACAATGTTCGCAATCTCGGCAGTTTATCCGGCGGCAAGCATGGTGGTGAGCCTCTGGCCATGCCGGTTTTATCAGCGCTATACAAATCGCCTCTGCGTCCCCAGGGAGCAGAGCTTCCCTTTTTCGTAGTGGAAACCGTCGCTCTTGAAGAGGAAGAAGGCGGCACCGCCAGAATCTACAACAAGGGCAAACAGATTGGTTACCAGCCCACGATAGCGCCCCAATCTGATTTCGGAGAGAGCACCAATCCGAAGCCTCCATATGTCAAAGCGGTCCCCTTCGGAAGAGGTCCCAGGCCCTTCTATAAAGTGAGCGGATCGGCTGTGGACATTCGATTCCGCAGACAGCTGGATGTCTCGGAACTGAATGATGAACTCAGTACCGGCTACTTCGGCATCACCCAGGAAGATAAATAAGCTTCAGCTTCAGACCCAGGACCACTGCATTCGCGATGGAACGAATATGCCAAGGTCGATAAAAGCCTGGTCCAGGGTGATTTTTGCCTGATAACAGTGCCGCAACACTTCGATTACTCCGGCTCTGGAAAGAAAGCCCTGACGCAAGGCAGTCTGTAGCCGGAGGGCAGAATAGAGATATTTTTCATCGATCAAATGGGATTTGATCAAACAACTTCCTACTTTGATGGCACTATCAGAACTAGCTGCCAGAGTCTTTTCCAGAGCCTCTCGCGAACAGAGACCGGCATCGACTATCAAATCGCCGAGCTTGAAGTTTTCCAGCTCTTCTCTATCTGATAGAACCGAGTGAATCGCGTCGTTGACTCTTAAATCGGTGTCGCCTTTTGCCACCAGATTGAGCGCGCGAGCAGCCTCATACGGCCTCGCGATACCTCCTGCCACCGCTTCCAGCAGATGAACCGCCGCAGAGTTTATCTCTTGATTGACGAGACCCCTCTCCAACAAAGTATCCCCAAAATCCTTCTGTTTGAAGAGCTCAATCTCCAGACATTCGGCATAGTCTTCGCGGCTTATTAAGGCAGACATCAAAAACAGCTCGCCAATTTTGACCTGCCGGGCATCCGGTCTGACGAACTTCCCCATCTCAAAAAGTGCCTGCTCTATGGTGATTCTTTTTTGATAAGCCTGTTGCAAAGCCTTTATGGCAATCTCTCGGGAAAGCCCCGCTTCCCTGACAAGAGTGAGCACATTCAAAGCGCTCAAAAGCCCCGTGACCGAAACCATTCCTTCAATAACCATGACCTGACCGATCATAATAGATGATTCGTGACACTTGACCAGAAGCGGCCCCAGATGCTCCCGCTTCAAGACCTGGGCGTCCAACAAAAGGTTGGTGAGATCGTTGGTGGCGGTGACCACAGTGCGAGTTGTCTTATGAAGGTCTTTTGCTTCGTTTATGGCTTCGCCCAGACCGATACCTTTTTTGACAGCGACTCGCAAAGCCCGTATAGCAAGATCGGGAGAGATCTGTTTTGACTGCACTCGACCGAGTGCATCACCGACCAGATTGAGCTTCTCTTTGGGAATGCTGCCGGAGTTCATGATCGCCTGAATAACCGGGATATTGAGATCCCTGGCCACCTTTTTGAAGTCAGCAAATTCACTGCGATCTATCAGTCCGGCACCGACCAGGAGCTGGACGAATATCTGGGCATGTTCTGTCTGATTGATCAAGCCTGGCTGCTTCCTTTCTCAGGGTATATTATTCCACTTCCAACTCGAAAGGCACCACAGGAAGATCCCCCTGCCCCAGGAGATTGCCCCGGGGATTATCAGCCCAGGCATAGTAGACCTTCAAAGGTTTCTTGATCTTGTCGCACCAGACCTCTACCGAATCGCCCTTCAGTTCGGCGTTTGCCCAGAACAATTTGTTATCGCGACCGGCAATTGCAAAACCTTCCGGTCGATCGCCGGCAGCTTTTAGAGACTTCATAGTGTTTCTAAAATGCAGGATCACTTTATTATCCTGACGCTCATGGGTAAAAAGACTCGGCGACTTATAAGGATAAGGCTTGTTGTATTGAGTAGCCAGAGCGATATCAGCCAGGCGTCTGCCGATCATGGCTCGATCGCAAGCGTGCCAATCCGGATCTTTCACGTGGCAGCAATCGAGAGTCACCGCCATATAAGTGTAAGGCACCACCACCGCCCTGGATTGAGCAAAGCGCAGCTCCGCCACCGGGCTGGCTGTGACCGGTACCGCCTGTTTGGCACCATAGGGGGCAAGCTGAACAAAGAAAAATGGCATCTCAGGTTCATCGAATCGGGCACGCCAGTCACGAATCAAAGTGGTAAGGAAGAAGCTGTAATCATCAGATTCATAGACATTCGCCTCCCCTTGATACCAGAGCACCCCTTTAAAAGAATACGGCACCAGCGGATTGATCATCGTGTTATATAAAGTTGTCGGAGAGAGAAAAAGCTGTCTTGCCGGATCCTCTTCGATTTTCTTTTTCATACTCTCCCGGGCGTTGAGCACCAGGTTTCGAGTGGGGAAATTCTTTGCCTTGAGCCCCTTTTCGATAGTGTCGATTTTTTTAATCAGACCACGGCCGTCAGGATAAGAATTGAGACCGTCACGGCTGAGCCAGGGCTGAATCGGACTGCCACCCACAGCGGCAACCACAACACCCACAGGCATATCAATCTCGCGCTGCACTTTGAGCGCAAAGGCGGTAGCTACGGCAGAGCAACCAGGGGCGGTATCATTGTCAAATATCTTCCAGTTGGCATTGACCTCATACTCTTTCCTGGCCGATACCCTGGGTGGCAATTTCAAGAAGCGCATGCGGCTATCGAATTTGGTGGCGGCTATCTCTTCTTCGAGATGAGAATTCTTGTTGCTCAAAACCATATTAGACTGACCGGAACACAGCCACACTTCACCGATAAGAACATCCCGGATGACTGTCTTCTGATCGCCGCTCACCACGGTCAATTCATGGGGACCGCCGGCGGGCATCGGCTTGAGTGTGGCGATCCAGTGGCCTTTCTCATTGGCGAAAGCCACCGCTTTGTTCTCGCCTATCCCGACCCCGACAATCTCTTTAGGGTCAGCCTGGCCAAACACTCTGATAGGGGCGTTGCGCTGAAGGACCATATGATCTGAAAACAGCCCGGATAAAACAGCCCGGGCCTGACATTCTTCGGGGAAGCATGTAAATAGAGTCAGAAATAAAAGAGCAAGCCAGACACAATAAAACAGAAGCTTTTTCTGTATTACTGGCTTTGTGACCGGTTTGGTTGCCATAAACGCCTTCCTACTTATATTCTGATTTCGAATTCCGAATTCAGATTACATCACAATTTCAACGACTCTGCCGCATAGAGCCTCAAGAATCAAAGAATCTATTGTTCCAAGATTCTATTAGATAAGGGGCAAACTTGAAGATTTCTTCTCCTTTCTCTTAAAACCTCGATCTCATCCATGCTTGACATCTGCAAAGCTTGTGATATTCTTAGGTATAACTTGGAATCTGATTTACTTACTAAAAACCAAGCACCTTCTCCTCTATTTCCGGGTATATAGAAGTGAGACCCCAGCCCCAGAACGGTGAAAGCATGAGCGTTTCTAGAAATTCTTTATTGACAACTCTTTTGGTCCTGACCGGTCTTTGCTCAGTGAGCCCGGTATCGGCCCAGGGCTATCACTACGGCTACGGCTCCAGCCGAGTGGTCAACCAGAACAACATCGGCCTGAGCAACCATGACTCCTCATATATCAGCCCCGGCTGTATCTCCGACTCCGCCAAAGGGGTAGTACGCAACGGCTACCGTCCCAATCCGTTGCTGCCCCAGGTCAACCTCGGCAGAACGGTCAAAACCGCCGGCGACAACCTTTATCAAGGGGGCGCTCCCTATCTGGAAACCAACAGCCTCTATCAGCCAAGACCGGTCGTAAGACGCAACTCTAACAATAACCGGATGAACAACCAGCCAAGGCAAAACGTCTACTATCCAGGCCAGAATGCCAATTCCGGCAGCGGCTACAACTACTCCTCCGGAGGCGCCATGACCTACGGAGAAAGCGACAATTATAAAAACGGCAACGCCGGAAATAGCAATAGCAACAGCTCCTACAGCTACAGCCGCTAGATCCGCTTGCAAAAAAGTCAAAACGATTAGAGACGATTCATGCTATTGTCTTAGCTCCGCACTGAATTTACTGGATGGAGCAAGCATATGGCAAAAATAATCGTGCTTGGCGGAGCCGGAGCTATGGGCAGAATCACTGTTCAAGACCTGGCCAGAACCGCCCGGGATACCGAGATCATAATCGCCGACCTGGATCTGGCCAGAGCCGATGAGCTCAAAAACAGCATCAAAGAAGGCCATGTCACCACCTTGAAGGTCGACATCAAAGACGAAGAGAGCCTGGTAACAGCGCTTAAAGGTAAGGACGTGGTTGTCAACGCCACCCCCTATTACTTCAACCGGGCAGTTATGAAAGCCGCCTTGAAAGCCGATGCCGACTATCTCGATCTTGGCGGTCTCTATCACGAAACCATCAAACAGCTCGATTATCACAAAGACTTTGCCGAAAAAGGCAGGCTCGCCATCCTGGGTATGGGCTCCACCCCTGGTACCACTAACGTTATGGCTGCCGCCGCCGCTCGAGATCTGGAGACTATAGAAGATGTGATCATCTACTGCGCCGGCGAAGAGCTTAAGAAGCCGGACGATTCGCATCCATTCTTCCCTCCTTATATGCTCGACACCATTCTTGACGAATACACGATGGATGCGATCATTTTCAAAGATGGAAAGATTGACACCATCGCGCCTATTTCGGTAGACGAGACCGTCGACTTCGGAGAGCTGGTCGGTACGCAGTCGGTGATTCATACCATTCACTCTGAACTTGCCACCATCCCTGACACTTTCAAATCAAAAGGCATAAAGAACGCCGCTTTCAAACTGGCGCTCGGTCAGGAGTTCCATGACAAGGTCAAGTTTCTGGTGGAACTCGGCTTCGGTTCAAAAGAGCCCATTAAAACAAGCGAAGGTACCTTCCATCCTCGCAAAATTCTTACTGCCATGATCGAGCAGTTTCCCAAGCCGGAAGGCGCCAGCGAAGATTGTGAGATCCTGAGAGTAGTGGTCACCGGCAAATCGAAAGGCGAGAACAAGACCATCACTATGGAAGCGCTGGCCAAAACCGATACTCGTCCGGGCGGATTCGGCGGCGCCGACATGAACACCGGCGTACCACCATCGATAGTGGCGCAAATGATAGTCGACAAAATGACCGCCGACTATAAAGGCGTGCTTCCCCCTGAAGTCTGTGTCAATCCTGACCACTTCTTCAAAGAGCTGGCCAAACGAAACATCATTGTCAGCCGCGACAAGAAACCGGTCTGCGACAAAGTTTCGGTTAGCTAATCAAATCAAAAGACAGATTAAACCCGAGCGGCGCTGAGTTCATTCAGCGTCGCTTTTAAAGAATCGCTGTCGTTGATATTGAAGACTCTTACCGACTCATCGATTTTCTTGACCAAGCCGGTGAGCACATTGCCTGGTCCGATCTCGACAAAAGTATCGGCACCGTTCTCGATCATGTACTCCACCGACTCATACCAGCGAACCGGGCTGCGCATCTGCATATCGAGCTTCTCTTTTATCGAAGCCACTTCCTGACTGCCGCGGGCGTCATAGTTCTGGACCACTTCACAGGCAGGAGCTTTGAGGGCACAAGCAGAAAGCAGGTGCGAGAATTCTTTTGCGGCCTCTTCCATTAATGGCGAGTGGAAAGCACCACCGACCGGCAACGGAATCGCCTTGCCGCCTTCACCTTTGACCCGGGCCGAAGCTGCTTTCACCGCTTCGGGACTGCCGGATATGACCAGTTGCTGTCGCGAGTTGAAATTGGCGAGAACCACAGTAGATTCAGACTCTGATTTGCCTTCCGCTTTGAACTCTTCCGACACTGTCCGGGTGATCTTCTCGAGCACTTCCGGGGCCACTTTCAAAACAGCTGCCATGGCGCCTTTGGGGCAGGACTCCATCAAAGACGCCCGTTTTTCGACAAGTTTAACCGCATCTTCCAGACCCAGAGACCCGACCGCGGCAAGGGCGGTAATCTCGCCCAGACTGTGGCCGGCGACAAAGTCCGGCTGAGGTCCATTGAGCTTTTGATAACAGCTCCAGGCAGCCAGAGAGGCAGCCATGATCGTTGGCTGAGTGTTCACAGTCCGCTTCAACTCATCCTGAGGTCCTTCGAAACAGAGCTGGCTCAAGGACCTGCCGGCAAACTGATCTAGTTTCTGGAAAGTCTCTTTTGCTTCACTGAAGCTTTCGTAGAGCTCGAGCCCCATTCCCACCGACTGGGAACCCTGACCGGGAAACAAACAGACCAATTTACCTTTGCTAGCCATCACTCGACACTCCTATCCTATACTTCTTGGGTTTCCCGCTTATCCGTGCTCTCTTTCGTGTGCTCAGTTTTTTTCTGAATACGTCTATGATCCCTGGCTGTCCATCTGACTATCGCCGAAGCCCAGGTCAAACCGGCGCCGAATCCCACCAGACAGATGGTGGAGGGCACCTTGATCTGATCTCTTTGAATAGCCTGCCAGAGCGCCAGCGGAATCGACGCAGCAGAGGTGTTGCCCATCTCATCGACATTGGTGACAAGTTGTTCCGGCGACATGCCAAGCCGCTCAGCGGCTGATTTGATGATTCGAATATTGGCCTGGTGCGGAACTAAAAAGTCCACATCTTCTACCGTAATCCCGGCGCTCTCACAAGCGGTCTTCACCGCTTCGGGCACTCTTTGCACAGCGAAATTGTAGATAGCCTTACCGTTCATTTGCAGATAACGCTCAACCGCCCTGGGAGGCGTGGTGCCAGTATGGGGATAAGCGCTCCCCGTATTCGGTATCGAAAGCAGATGAGCACCGGTGCCATCCGCCCTCAAATAAGTCGATAAAATGCCGGTCTCGCCTTCTTCGTCAGCTTCCAGCACAAAGGCTCCGGCTCCGTCTCCGAACAGGATACAGGTATTCCTGTCTTCCCAATCGAGAAAACGAGAGTGAATGTCGGCACCTATCACAAGCACTCTTTTATAAGTGCCGGATCCGATAAACTGATGGGCTACAGCCAGTGCATAGACTATGCCGGTGCAGGCTGCCTCTAGATCAAAGGCGGCGGCATGAACAGCTCCGATTGCTCCCTGGACTTTGCAGGCAGTCGAAGGATAAAGATCATCCGGGGTCGAGGTGGCTACAATAATCAGATCGATGGTATCAGCCTCGATACCAGCGAATCCCAGAGCATCTCGTGCTGCTTCGATTGCCAACCCTGAAGTGGTCTCGGTATCCAGAGCTATGCGACGCTCTTTTATGCCTGTCCTGGTTGTGATCCATTCATCGGATGTATCGACCAGTCTGGTCAGATCACTGTTTTTAACGACGGACGCCGGAAGACCGGCGCCGACACCGATAATTCTTGCACCAACAGGTAATTTCACTTAACACTACCTGCAGTGCTCAAGCTGAGCGTGGTCTCGATCCGGCTTACTATATTGGCGAGCACCATATCTTTAGCCACCCGAATAGCATTCTTGACTGCGGTGTGTCGGGAGCCGCCGTGGGCAATCACACAGACACCTTTCACCCCGACCAGTAATGCTCCACCGGCGACGTTCGGGTCCACTCTAGCTTTCATCGCTTTGATAGCCGATTCGGCCAGCACACCGGCAATTTTGCCCCGGACCGAACTCATCAGCTCCTGACGAAGCATGAAGCCGACCATCCTGGCTATGCCTTCTGCGGTCTTCAAGGAGACATTACCGGTAAATCCGTCGGTGACAACCACATCGACCTTGCCCATCGGGTAGTCTCGTCCTTCTACAAAACCGATGAAATTGATCAGATCGGTCTGGGAGAACATCCGGTGGACCTCTTTGACAAGCTCTGTTCCCTTGGTATCTTCAGTACCGATATTGAGAACTCCAACCTTGGGATTCTCGATATTATGCAAACCTTTAGCAAGAATAGAGCCCATCAGACCGAACTGGAAAAGCTGATTGGCGGTACATTCCACATTGGCTCCTACGTCCAGCATGATGCAGCGCTGGGGATGAATAGTCGGCATCGTGCAGGCGATGGCAGCGCGCTCGACATTGGCGATTCTTCCAAGCCCGAGCTGAGCTGCGCCGGCAGCTGCTCCGGTGGAACCGGCGGCCACAAGAGCGTCGGCAGCACCCTCGGCAACCTGCCTGGTGGCGACAACTATAGAAGCGTTTCTTTTCTTGAGCAGTGCACGGCTGGGTTTCTCACCCATGTCCACCACTTCGCTGGCGTGGATGATGCTGATGTTGAGCGACTCGGGGTCTCTGCCATCCATGAGTTTGCGAACATTGGGACGGCGAAATTCAGCCAGCACAGCTTCTTCTGGACCAACTAACTGTATGGCGACACCGTACTCCAAGGCTGCAAGCACAGCACCATGGACGACCTCTCTGGGGGCATAATCACCACCCATGGCGTCTATGGCAATTCGAATCATGAGCGCTCTAAGCTCCGCATTTGAAAACTAACCCGAACCCGTGAGACTGGCGTTTAAAAAATAGCGTCTCTTTTGAATGCAGGGCGACCCCGGTAATATTCACACTCGGGGCAGATTCGGTGAGGTTGCGCGGTGGCTCCGCAATTAGAGCACTTGGAAATAGATACTTCACCGGCTTTCCAGCCAGCTCTTCTCTGATGCTGTTTTTGGTGAGATGTTTTCTTCTTAGGGCAAGCCATTCTGAGTTGGTCCTCCAGACGAGTCGGACTGTATATTATCTACGAATTTTCTCCAGATTCCTGCTTATGCAACAGAGTCTTTAAATTCTTCCATCTGGGATCTATTTCACCTGGTTCAGCCGGAGCCGGGGAATCATCGCCCGAATCCCTTACGGAGTCAGGATTAGAGGCGTCAGGACAACCGGGGCATTCATCTCCGCAGCGACAAAAAACCGGCGCCGCCAACGTTACAGCTTGATACACAACATCATCGATGTCAAGACATCCGTCTGCAGGCAGGGGCTCGAAGAAGTCGTCTTTCTGCAACTCCTTCTCCCGGGGCGCGTTCTCTTCTTCTCGGGGATCTAGATAAGCGAACTGCTCATCGATGTCCACGGTCAGGGCTTGAAAGTATGGGCGCAGACAGACATGACAGGAGAGCTTCAATAAGGTATTGACAGTCCCTCTCAGTCGAATACCGCCCACGCTGGAGGATACGAGCAATTCACCGACCACGGGCTTGACCGCCCCATCGACAGTAAGATTCTCATTGAAACCGAAGCGCAGACGTCTTTGCGGCAGCGAATTCAACTCGTGAAGGTTAATCTTCAATTAGCTAGCTGCTCCTCGAGGACAATACTGTCCGGTTCATACGAGCCGGACCCGCCAAGAACTCCGAAGAAAGATTCGGATCTAAGGACTGGACCGGTTATATTAACAATCGGCAGGAAAAATATTACCACAGGATAAGAAGAGGGAGATTCCATGGGGGAAGCGCTGTCCCTTAAAGCAGACTGGCTCTTACCGGTCACAGGTCCTCCGATTAAGAACGGAGAATTGCAGATCGCCGGGGGAAGGATATCGGCTCTAAGCTCCGTGGAAAAAATTAAGAGTTCTTCAGGAACAGTGGTTATTCCAGGCTTAATCAATCTGCACAGCCATCTCGATTATTCCGAAGCTCCCTTCTTGAAAAACGCACCACTTTTCGACTGGATCGAGCGCCTGGTAGCCACCACCCGCCAGTGGAGCCGGGAAGATTTCGAGCGTTCCGCAGCAAAAGGTGCGGCAGAAGCAATTCTCAGTGGAACCACCTTTCTGGTAGATAGCTCCTACACCGGTCAGAGCGCCCTGGCCATGCACCGGGTCGGTCTGAAAGGTATTGTCGGTCTCGAACTTTTCGGTGTGGACGCGACCTCCGCCGCGCCGGTCTTTAGCCACTGGCAGAAACGCATGGAGGAGCTGGAGCAAGAGCTGCAAAGACTGCAGAAGGCAACCGGTTCAGAAAGCTCCTGGAGCACGGACGACAAACCGATCGAGTTGACTATTTCTCCTCACTCACTGTATACGGTATCACCAGAATTGTTCAGACTTGCCGTGAACTGGGCAAAGGATCGAAAGAAATTCGTACTAACTCACCTGGCCGAATCTCCACAAGAGAGAGCCTGGACAGAAACCGGTCACAACCGCCTGGATAGCTACTTGAGAACAGTTCTCCCCGGTCCGGCGGAGGAAGCAGCCCAGAGGGCTGATCTGATCAAAAATATTTCATGGAAAGGTCGGGGTCTGAGCCCGGTGGAGAGCCTGGCAGCCGAAGGCTGCATCGGAGACAGATTGATAGCTGCCCACTGTGTCCATCTCGGTGCCGATGACCTGGGGATACTACACCAGGCTGGAGCTGCCATAGCCCACTGCCCGAGAAGCAATCGCAACCTTGAAAACGGCAGAGCTCCCCTGGAGCAATTTCTCTATCGAGAGCTGAAGACAGGTCTTGGCACCGATAGCCTTGCTTCCACTGAATCGCTCTCGATGCTGGACGAAGCAAAAGCCCTGGTGCAGGTGCTGACAGAAGCCGGCATCTTTGCAAGGGATGAAGCGCAGCAGCTGGCGCTCAGACTGATAACAATTGATGCAGCCAGAGCGGCAGGCGCCGATGACCGAATCGGCTCTCTGGCGCCTGGCAAACTCGCCGACCTGGTGGTTCTGGAAAGCACTTACGAAGACCCGAAATTGAAAGAAGCCTTAATGCAAGATGGGGACAGGGTTTTAGACGGACTTTTCAACGGTGCTTTCCGGGTCAGAGACGTCTATGTGGAAGGCAGAGCACTTGTGAAAAACGGCATCCTCGAGAATCCGGTGCAAAAAGTGGCAGGCTGACCGGGGTTTCATTTATACTAGTTTCGACTTACCCGGCAGCGGGAAAAGAAGCAATAGAACGAAGTCATTTCTAAATTTTCTAAGGAAGGGTAGATATACCAATGGGCGGGGTCGGAAGAACTGATCACATCTGTAGCGGTAGGACCTGCATGTTTTGCAGAGTTCTCGACAACCCAAACCAGGCAAAAGCAGCCGGGGCCAGGTCTTTTATGGACAGCCAGGTTATCGAGCGGGTCAAAGAGCTGGAGCAACGCTCACTGTTGACCTCCACCGAGCAGAGCCTGGCGGCGGTCAAGGGCGAAGAGATAGAGCGCCTGGCGCTTCTCGACAGCCTCACCGACCTTTACAACCACAGAACCTTCACCAAAGAGATCAAGGACGAATTGAAACGGGCCAAACGCTATAAAAGACCGGTGGCTCTCTGTATGGTCGCTATCGATGGCTTCAAAGACGTGGTCAAACAGTACGGCGCCCTCACCTCTGACGCGGTCATAAAAGTGGTGGCAGATGTTTTGAAGGGCGCAATCCGAGATGTAGATATACCGGCTCGCTACAGCGCTGAAGAGTTCGCTCTGATTTTCCCCGAGACCAACGCTTCCGGGGCGGCCATTGTTGCTGAGAGAATCAGACAGAGAGTAGCGACCCAGTCCATAACCCATAACTGGCATAATCTTAAGGTAACAGCCAGTGTTGGTCTGGCTGCTTTTCCAGCCCACGCCCGGGAACACGACGAGCTGATTGAAAAAGGTATCCGCGCTCTGGAAATTGCCATGCAAAAGGGCGGAGATAGAGTCTGTACTGCCTGACTTCTCAATTAAAAAAAGAAAAGCGGATTTGCCCAGAGCTATTCCCTGCCGATCTTATATAGAACAGGGCACAACAAGATAGCGTCTTGCACAAAATTCCATATATGTGTGTCCTGCCAACTTTTCCAAAGTAGTTCGAGATGAAAGGGATTTAGGCCACATCCTTTACCATTACCTTTGATCTGCGCTTTCACAGGTTAGAATGAGCTTCTGAAAAATACAGAGGTTATTCATAGTTATGGCGGGGAACTGGCAAATTATGTCCTGGATAAGTGGGCTTTTCAAAGACTGGAAGCCGCTTGCCGTAGTAGGAGTTTTGATCTGGTCCTTGACCACACTATTTCAAATCCGCTCCAAATCTGCGGTTGACGACTGGATTTATCTATCCAAGTTGCCACCGCAAGAGCTCAGCATCACTGTCCAACAGCGGATGATCACCAATCCTCGCTTCAAAGAGATGAATGACTATGCCAGGGAAGACCTGCAAAAGTCCATTTACGACAAAGCCCTGACCGGAAACACCCTTCAAAAAATCACCGATTTCAAAATGCCCTTCGGCAGCAAGAAGGTCTATACAGTATTTACCAACTTGAGACTGGGCCTGGATTTAAGAGGAGGCTCCCAGCTTCTTCTGCGGGCTGACCCGTCTCCTCTAGTGCCTGAGATAACTCCAGAAGTAATGCGCGGAGTTGAAACCGTTATCAACAACCGGATCAACAGCCTCGGGGTATCCGAAACAATAGTCCAGCGTGCCGGTCGTGATCGATTGATCGTGGAGATGCCCGGTATCAAAGACCCCCAGCAGGCAAAAGATAGAATCGGTACAACCGCCATGCTCGAATTCAAAGAGCTTGCCTATACGGAAGAGGGCATGCCTGTTTTCGACGAAGAAGGCAAGCCGGTCTGGAAAGATGTCGGTCTGACCGGAGCCGACTTCAAAAGAGCACAGGCTACTCCCATGGTGGGTGGTGGCACATGGAAAGTCGGCTTCGAATTCAAGCCGGAAGGTGCCAAGAAATTCGGTCAGTTAACCAAGCGCCTGGTCGGCAAGCAAATAGGTATTTTTCTCGATGGAGAGCCTACTGACCGTGGTGCCGATGGCAGGCCGTTGCCTTTCAGAGAATATCGCGGTGTCAATGTACGAGAGCCTATTACAGGAGGCACCGGTGAAATCACTGGTAGCTTCACCAAAGAGCAGGCTGTGGATCTGTCATTGAAACTCAATGCCGGCGCCCTTCCTGTGCCGGTGAGCATTCTCGAAGAGAGAACAGTAGGTGCAACTCTCGGTCAGGATTCAATAAATAAGAGTCTTGTGGCCGGTTTAATCGGCATAGCCACGGTTATGGTCTTCATGGTGATCGTATATGGCTGGAGCGGATTGGTAGCGGACATCGCTCTGATTCTCTACACCATAGCCACCCTGGGGATTTTCCAGGCGATACCGGTGACTCTGACCCTGGCAGGTATCGCAGGCTTCATCCTCTCAGTCGGTATGGCGGTGGATGCAAACATTCTGATCTTCGAAAGAACAAAAGAAGAGTTGACATCGGGCCGCTCATTGCACTCGGCAATTGAAATAGGCTTCAGCAAGGCATTCTCGGCGATTCTCGATAGCAACGCGAACAGCCTTATCGCCTGCGCCGTTCTGATGATGTTTGGAACCTCTATCGTCAAAGGATTTGCCGTGACGCTGGCCATCGGTGTGGCGGTTTCAATGTTCACCGCAATTTCAGCCACCAGAACCATGCTGCATCTGGTACCGAGACAACTTGGTCTCTTCGGACACAAATATGATCGCAAAGGATCCAGGCTCAAGAGCAAGGAGGCAGTGTGAAAGGTATTAATGTTGACATAGTCAAATACCGTAAGTGGTGGTTCGGTATTTCGCTTCTGCTGACGCTGCCGGGTCTGATCGGAATCATCTGGTCCTGTGCGGTTTTCGGATCGCCCTTGAAACCGGGTATCGATTTCACCGGGGGATCCATTTTGCAATACCAGTTCGACAAGCCGGTCGAGTTGGATAAAGTCAGAAACGTTTTAGAAGAGACCGGACTTACCGGATCTCAGGTACAGCAGGCTTTCATCTCTGGAGAAGAGGTGATTGTGATGCGCACCAAGGCCCTTGACGATGAGAAGCAGAAACGCAGCCTCGATGAAACGCTGACAAAAGAGATAGGACATTTCAAGCCGCTTTCGGTGGACAAGGTAACTGCGACGATCGGACCGGAGCTACTCACTAACGGACTGATTGCTCTTTTCCTCACCCTGGGTATGATGATCGCTTACATCTCCTGGCGCTATATGTTCGACTATGCGTTCTGTGCCATCGTCGCCCTGTTCCATGATGTGATCGTGCTCTGCGGTATCTATGCGGTTATGGGGTTGTGGATAGGAACGGAAGTAGACAGCCTTTTCATCAGTGCGGTTCTGACAGTAATCGGATTTTCGGTGCACGATACCATCGTCGTATTCGATCGAATCAGAGAGAATGCCAAGTTTGTCGGTAGCAAAGTGAAGAACAAAGAAACCGGTGAAGAGCACAAGAAATCCTTTGGTGATGTGGCGAATGATAGCGTCAATCAGACGCTGGCTCGTTCGATTTACACCTCTCTTACCGTGGTGTTCACCCTGGCGGCGCTTTATTTTCTAGGTGGAGTGACTACCAGAGATTTTGTGCTGGCGATGCTCATCGGTGTGATTTCCGGAACCTACTCGTCTATCTTCAATGCAAGCTGTCTGCTTGTTTACTGGAGAGAGAAGAAACAGACCGCCCGGGTGCAACCGGCCAAAGCCTGACTGGCAACTTTAAATTGGATTTAGGTTTTCCTTCAGTCTTGCGGCTTACAATGATAAGGTTTATCTGTACGAGTATAGGATGACAGCCGATGGCAGAAGCCGATAGTTCGAAGCAAGATCAGGACTTTTTGACAGAAGAAGAGAAGTGGGACATCCTGACCCGTCCGGAGAAACTCGGGGAGATCCTCTTAAAACACGGAAAGCTCACAGTCAACCAGCTCGAAGACCTTATAAACGAGCAGGAGAAAAGCGGCAGACCGCTTGGCGAGATTTTGTTGTCCAAAGGACTTATGTCCAGAAGTGAGCTTCTGACCGCACTGGACTGGCAGCATAAAGCGGATAAAGTGATCATCGATTCACTTACCGAGTTGATCAATAATCCGAACAAGTCAAAAGATTAGAAGTTGTCCTCCCAGCAAAGATTCAAATCAAAAGTAGCTGTTATTACAGGTGCCGGTTCCGGTATCGGACGGGCGACTGCGGTAGCTTTTGCCAGGGAAGGGGCATCCGTGGTGGCAGTGGATGTGAACGGCGAAGCGCTTAAATCCCTTGAGAAAGAACTCGGTCCGATCGCAGGCAAAGAGGCTGGTTGTCTTACCATCGAAGGAGATATCGCCGCCGAAGAGACCGGTGCCGAGATAAAGCTGCGGACCCTCGAAGAGTTTGGCACGATCAGCTATCTTTTCAACAATGCCGGTACTGAGTTCGTGGCGCCGTTGCTGGAAACTTCAGTAGCTGATTGGAATCGAGTAATCGAGACCAACTTAAGGGGCACTTTCCTGGTTACGAAAGCCTGCCTTGAAGTGATGGTGAACAATCGCTTCGGTGTGGTGATTAACAACGCCTCGGACGCAGGTATTCGGGGACTTAGAATGAATGCTGCCTACAGTACGTCAAAGGCTGGCATTGTGCATCTGACGCGGTCCATCGCTATGGACTACGCGACCCTGGGCGTGCGCTCAAACTGTATTTGTCCCGGCTGTATTAAAACTCCACTTTGTGAAAGGTTCAACGAAGAGGTAGGCAGCCGAGAGGGTATCAGCGGAAAAGAAGCGCTGAACAAATTCGTTATGGCAAATATTCCTATGGAGCGGGTGGGCTTACCGGAGGAAGTCGCCTCGGTCGTCCTTTTTCTCGCCTCGGATCAGGCAAGTTATATAACCGGCGCGGTGATACCAATTGACGGCGGACTGACTGCGGGAATGAACTGACTTGGGTTGATTTGAATTGTATCAATCAAGCTCAAATAGATACTTCCGCAAACAATCCTTTAAATCCGGATTCTTCTCTCTCTTTTCAAGACTGCTCAAAAGCGCCGCATCTCCGGAGCGAAATATAGCCCAGGCAGCATGCTCCCGAAGCATTTCATCATCTGCAACCCAGGCGAAATCAAAAACCGCCCGCTTGACCGCTTCAAGTTCAGAAGAATCAACTTCAGGCCACCGCGTGGAACCACTCACAATCTCAGCAAACTGATTACCGAGAACAACCAGGGCATTTCTAAGAAGACCTCGTCTTCTGGGGCGCCTCAATGCAGTTGATCCAAATCTCTGCTGAAACAGCTCATCACTATCGATCGCCAGTAAATCGACAAGGTCTAAATAATGTCCAGCCCCTGACTGAGGTTCAAACTCAACCCAGGGTGTCTTTACCGGTCTCTGGTTATATGGACAAACTTCCTGGCAGACATCGCAACCGAAGACCCAGTCACCCATACTTTGACGAAGCTCAAGTGGTACACCGTCTCGATTTTCAATCGTCAGATATGAGATGCAGCGATTTGAATCAACAACGCCCGGTTCTACAATGGCTTGAGTAGGGCAATCAACACCACATCTAAAGCACTTTCCACAAGTCCCCACGTAGGGACCATCTGCTTCCAGCTCAATATCAAGGAAGAGCTCTCCGATAAAAGAATAGGAGCCCGCAAGTTCAGGCATAATCAAAAGAGAATTCTTGCCAATGAACCCGAGTCCATGACGGTCCGCATATGCTTGTTCGAAAAATGGATAGCTATCAATAAACGGCTTGCCAAGAACAGAACAATTCAATTCAACCGCGATTCTGTCCCTCAACTCTCTCATTTTCTTTCGAAAGACGGCATGATAATCCAGGCCCACCGCATAACGAGCTACCGCTCCATGAAAAGGTCTGATAGAAGGTCTCTCGGAGTAATAGCTAACCGAAGCGAGAACTGCCGACTTGCTTCCCTCAAAAAAATATCCGGGTTGCATCCTTCGATCTAGATTCTTTTGCATGTAATGCATAGAAGCAGCAAAACCATTTTCGATCCAAGATAGATACCGATCTTGTTGATCTTTGAGCGGTTGCATACTACCAATGGAGACGTGATGAAAACCCAGATCATGGGCGATTTCGATTACTACTGACTTCTTGTTAATAGTCACAATACGAGGAATTTCAAATACTCTTCTCGACCCGGAATTTAAACTGTTAACACTTTAAATTTCAAGGTGAAAGAAAAAATTTTTTCTGCAAATTGAACTAAACCTGCCCTCACTTCGTAGAAACAATAAAAGGGTAAAGGGAGGGCCGCCTCAAATGAGCCGCAAATACTCAGAATTTAAGAATGATGAGACTGAAAAAAATCTTTTATCTGTGTGGAAAGCGTTTGAAGCAGAATTTCCCACAGATGATGAATGCTGGCAAGAGATATACAGCCGCCTGCATCGCATAGACTGCCACGAATGCGGCTCAGAGAAATTGACTGCAACAAGCAACTGCAGAACCATGCGCTGCACAAACTGCAACAGCTTTGTTTGGATAACCGCAGGTACCTTCTTCAACCGCATTAGAAAACCAAGAGCATGGCTCGCAGCAATGTACCTTCTGGAAGAAGGAATCTCAATTAGCGCCCACAGATTTCATCAACTGGTAAATATTAGCGCGACCGGCGCCGCTCAAATCTTCAAGAAGATCTCGCTTCTGATCTCAAATCTATCTCTAACTCCGAATCAATACAGCGAACTCGAATCACCCGGCTTTACCCCTGTACTGGCGAGAAGGAGCAAAGAGACTGATGCATGGCGACATCCTTCTATCTTCGATAGAGCTTCTATCGATTCACAGATCACACCACCGAGAATGCCCTTTGCGGACAAAAACTCCCCCACAAACCTATTCGAAACAATGCTGACTACAGATTCACAGCTTGCCATATATGATTATCTAGCTGAAACACCTGCGAAATCAGCGCGTTCGGCTCACATAGACGAACTCTGTGCTCAGCTCGGTCTCAATGCCGCAGACGCGAGCGCGGCTACGACGCTTATGGAAATTGACGGAATATTAGAAAGGCTACCCGGAGGGAGATTCAGAATCAAAACAGTGTTCTCCAGCCAACTCAGGCCGAACAATCCAAAACACAGCGAAGGAAAGATGGACGACTATCAAAAGTCACTCCTGAAGTTTATCGAGTTCACAAAAGCTGTCTTTCATGGAATCAGTCGCAGATATCTGCAACTCTATTTAATTCTCTTCTGGATCAAACTGGACAGAAAACGCTGGTCAAAAGGCAAATTACGAAGCCTCTGTATAAACTCCCCATTTATTCACGATGAACAACTCAACAGCTTCGTGTCACCATTCATAGTAACGATCGTAAACGAATAAGCTTTCGAAACAGTTTTGGCTGGCTCCTATTTACTGTATATTCACTTCCTCCGCCAAGAAAAGGAATTATGAAGTCAAAACCCAGTACAACCAGCACCGAAACAAACCAGGATGCTTTTACCCTCGAAGACCTGAGCTATGACCTTCCTGAAGAGCTCATCGCCCAGGAGCCCCTGGCCGTGCGCCATGAATCGCGACTCCTTGTATTAGATCGGGCAAATTCGGAGATACACCATTGCCGCTTTGCTGACATTGCAAACTATCTGAACCCCGGCGACCTGCTGGTGGTCAACGACACCAAGGTTCTACCTGCAAGATTGCTGGCGAAACGACAGAGTGGCGGAGAGGTACGCATTCAACTAATAAAACCATGCACCAGAAGTAAACATCTCTGGGAAGCCATGGGCATGCCGCTGCGACGTATCAAACCTGGTGAGCATCTCCGCATAGAAACTCCTGAAGAATCCGGTGACAGACAGCTAAACGAGCAGACAAGAGAGATTTTGATCGAAGACATTATCGAAGATGCAGACGGCTACAAAAGACTGATTATAAATTTCCTTTCCAATGAGAATATGAGGTCGATTCTCACCACAGCCGGCCATGCCCCTTTGCCTCCCTACATTCGAAGAGAACTCGGTCCTAAAGACCATGACCTCGACGAGAAGCGAAAAGAAGATCTCTCGCGATATCAAACTATCTTTGCTAAAGCACCAGGTGCAGTGGCAGCACCGACAGCGGGCCTGCATTTTTCTGATGCCGTATTTGATTCATTGAAAGGAAAGGGAGTAAACGTAGAGCATATAACCCTGCATGTCGGAGCGGGCACATTTAAACCGATCACAAGCACCATAGAAGAGCACTCGGTAGAAGCAGAGAGCTATTCGATAGGAAAGGACACAGCGTCAAGAATTAACGAAGTAAAAGCCAACGGCAAAAGAGTCATCGCTGTCGGGACAACAAGCATGAGAGCCCTGGAATCATCCGTTGAAAACGGCACCATTCAACCCTGCCAGAACAGGGAAACAAACCTGTTTATAAAACCCGGTCACCAGTTCAAGATAGTCGACTCTATGGTGACGAACTTTCATTTGAGCGGCTCAAGCCTGCTCGTACTGGTGGCAACCTTTGCCGGTAAAGAACGAATTCTCAAAGCCTACCAAGAAGCGATTGCGCAAAAATATCGATTTTACAGCTATGGCGATGCCATGCTGATTATTTAGCAAATCAAACAGGACAGAAAGCTGTGCCGTTGCCGCCCTTATCCAGCACCATATCCGTCGCCAGGTCTGCTTTGGCAATCAACTCTCCTGCATCAGAGCCGATACCAGGAAAATAAGCAATTCCAATACTGCCCTCGACATACAGCTTGTGCCAGCGATACTCTACCGGGGTCACTTCAATCTTTTTCCGAATTCTCTCGGCCAGAATTGCAGCACCACTTCCTGGAGTCTCCGGAAGCATCAAAATAAATTTGTTGTTTCCATAACGAGCCACCATATCCACTTCCTGGCGGGTAAGGTCGATCAACATATCGGCGACCGTGGACACAGCCAGGTCAAGAGCGGTCACTCCATAAGATTCTTCGATCTTGTCGAATCCTTCCACCGCCACAATCATCACCGAAACAGCCCGGTTATATCGCTTGGAGCGCTTTATCTCACGCTCCAAACGGCGAACTAGATAACGGAAATTGTAAGCCTGGGTGCCATCATCATAAAAAGCGATCCGGATAACATCATCATGGCTCAGAATAGTTTTCTTGCGCGGCTCCGGACGAGAGAACATGGTCTGTTGCCTGGGTTTATTCAACTCTTCCAGGGCAGCGATGTGATCTTGATTGATAGAAGTGTTTCTAAGATCGCTCAAACGGCGGTGAAACACGTTATCCTTTGCGATCCCATCAATCCATTTTTCATCATTCGACATATAGGCGACTTCAAAACTTCTCAGAAAAGAACTAGTACCTTTGCAATATATAGCTAAACTTACGCCAAATTGTCAATTTTCAAACGTCTTATCCTGCCTCTCCAGCAGATAAAGTCTCAACAAGTTGAGACTCTCGTTTGCTGTCCGGTAACGAATCTCCGACCGGCTGGATTTATTGCCCAGGCGCAGCTCTTTTGTATCCGTCCCCTGGCTGCTATCTATGCCCAGATAAACCAACCCAACAGGTTTATCCTCCGAACCGCCCCCGGGTCCGGCGATACCGGTCACCGCAAGGCCGATATCCGCCCCCGCCTTCCGACGCACGCCCCGGGCCATCGCCCTGGCACAGGCTTCGCTAACCGCACCTTCACCTTCCAGGACCGAGGCAGGCACCTGAAGCTCATTCATCTTTGCTTCATTAGAATAGGTAACGAGATTCAGACCGATATATTCTGAGGAGCCGGGTACATCGGTTAATCGTGTACTTACCAGGCCACCAGTACAGGACTCGGCAAGCGCCACGGTCAATTTGCTATGTCTCAGCAACTCTCCGACCACAGATTCCAGAGTGTCATCGTCCCGACCATAACAAAGAGAGCCGCTTTCCGAGAGAATCTCATCCACCACAGGTTTTACCAGACTCTCTGCTTCCGCAAGACTGGACGCTTTGGCTGTCACCCTCAAGCGGCACTCACCCCGACCTGCATACGGCGCCACAGTAGGATTCTTGCCTTCCAAAAGAGAGGCATACTTCTCTGCCAGGCTCGACTCACCAATACCGATGTGCTTCAACTCTACCGAATAAATGGTCTCACCCACCACCCGCTCGGATAAAAATCCGGCCACAGTCTCTTTCCACATCGCTCTTAACTCGTGAGGAACCCCGGGGAAGGTGATAATTGTGCTGGTGCCACTTTCCTGACCCTGCCCGGAAATCAGTCCGTCGGCTATGAGCTTCGCCCGATCCAGCTCCCATATGATGCCTGGAGCTGTACCTCGAGGGTTCGGCAATATACTCGCCCCAACCGGTCGCATAGCCTGCTTATTGTTCGAGGACGGCATATTATAACCCCGCCCGGCGAAGAACTCTTTCAACTCAGCCAGCAAAGCCTCGTCCATTTTCAGCTCACTACCAAAAGCGTCGGCAATGCACTCCATGGTCAAATCGTCGGCTGTGGGACCCAGACCCCCGGAAGTGATCACGATATCCGAACGAGAGGCCGCCCGCTTGAGACAGGCGATGATTCGCTCAGGATTGTCACCTACGGTGGTGTGAAAAAAACAGTTGATACCAAGACGTGCAAGCTCTTCGCTGAGGAAGCGGCTATTGGTATCCGTTATCTGCCCCAGCAGGATTTCTGTGCCGATGGCAATAATCTCAGCCGATTGCATGGGGCCAACTAAACTTAAGCAAACTGGAGGTTGTAGTTGTTCACATCCGTTCCCGGAAGAAGCATGCCATGACCGCCACTGGGCTCAGCCGGCACTGCATTGGGATCCTGGGTGCTGTGCGCATAAAGAGCGTAGAGCCCTATGCCGAAAACTGACATCGCGAAACACACGAAGAAAAATGTCAACCAAGTTCTGCTTGGATCGTGATGTTCCGAACTGCTCATTTCAAAACTCCTGTCATTATTTGGATAGTCTATCCGTATCCGTCAATACTAAGTCTGCTCCAGACAGTATAGGACTATTGACGCCGATACGGCACAGGCGATTAATCGGATGCAAGGTTATTGTTTCCTAATATCAGGTGTCAAGAACGGGCGGTTTTCAAGACACCGTTAAAAACCGGACATCTCTTTTAGCAGGTTCATACAGACATTGATGTCGTATTTTTTCTCATCGTCCAGTTGAACAGCATATAAAAGCAGAATCTTCTCTTTCTCGGGCAGGATCATACAAGCCACCAGCCCCATGTGCTTCTCTTCTTTTGGGTCTTCCACCTCGCCCACGATATAGGGCATGGTCGCTCCCTGGAAAGTCCAACTGCCCCTCGAAACCGCCTTGGTAAACTTGCCCGAGAAGCCATGGGTGTTCAAACCGATTCGATAAGCGCTGTCCAACAACTCTTCGGTTTCTCCTTTGCCTTTACAAGAGAAGAAAAGAATCTGCTGCCTTCCTTTAACGCTGTTTTTGTCTTCTTTGACATCTTTGTCGCTCTTTTTGCCCGCGCTTTCCGTTTCAGTCGCGTCTGCGGCATAATCGACTCCGACGAATTTCAAATTGGTCGTCCAGAAAAGATCGAGATCGGCACCAAAAACATATTCATATCCGGACGGCAGCGGATCGGGAAAACCGGCTATTCCCCCGGCCACCTTCTTGATATAAGGCGCCTCTTGAGAGTGCTCAAAGGTAGCCTTGAAGGCCATCGCCCCGGAGACGATACCGTATATGGAGCCAGCAAACATGAGACTGACCATCAAAATCAGCAGCCGTGACCACTGAGGCAGCGGTTTTCGTACAGCCTGAGTTTCCATACTAGTCGAGATTCAGCCTTCTTTTATACGACCAGACCGTGTTGGCAAGAAGTTGCGCCACCGTCATCGGACCTACACCACCGGGCACCGGCGATATCTTACCAGCCACTTCCGAAGCGCTGCCGAATTCAACATCACCAGTGATTTTCGAGCCGCCATCTTCGGTCTTGTGGTAATGGATACCAACATCGACGACTACGGCACCAGGCTTGATCCAGGAACCGGGTACGAACTCCGAGCGGCCTACAGCCACCACAAGAATATCCGCCTGCCGCACCACTTGATCGAGATTTTGTGTTCGGCTGTGACAGATAGTCACCGTGGCATTGCGCTCCAGCAAAAGCAATGCGGCCGGTTTGCCAACCAGCTGTGAACGACCGATTACCACTGCGCTGGCACCTTCCAGTGGCACTTTATAAAAATCAAGCAGAGTAATGATCCCGGCAGGAGTGCAGGGTCTCAATCCGGCAACGCCTGCGGTCAAACAACCGAGATTGTAAGGATGAAGACCATCAGCATCTTTATTCGGATCTATCTCTTCGAGAATCTTTTCTTCGCTGAGATGCCCGGGAAGAGGAAGTTGCACCAGAATACCATCTACGGTATCAGATTGATTGAGCTCTTTGATGCATTCAAGAACTTGCTCTTCTGTGGCGTCTTTATCAAAACGTCTCAAGAAGCTCTCTATGCCCACCTTAGCGCAGGCTTTGATTTTATTGCGCACATACAATTCGCTAGCAGGATTGTCGCCAACCAGAACCACAGCCAGACCCGGCGCTCGGTGCCCGGCAGCTGTAAAAGCAGCAACTTCTTTCTTCAAGTCGATTCGCACCGACTTAGCTACTTCTTTTCCGTCCAGAATCTCAACCGCTTTAGTATTCGTCACCGCTCCAGCCCTCAATTAGGTTTGTTCTCAAAGTGTTGAAAGGATTTCTGCCCATCCAGCTCTACCAATCGGTTGTCATCAAGCCGGATTTGAGCGGCAGAATTGGATAGATTCAACTCAGTCTCCTTTGTGATCGAATTCACAAAGCCGAGCACATGGAAAGGGTTTAACTTTCCATAGCTCTCAAGAACCGCGAAGGAATTTCTGTCGATACAACCCACCAGCTCATAATCCTCTCCACCGTAGAGTGCCCAGTCTAAAGGATCGAACCCAGCAAGGCCAGCAATCTCGATGCATTCTTGATGAACTGGTACCTTTTCAGCCTCGAGTTCTATCGAAACACCGGAAGCCATTGCCAGCTGAATAACCGCATCAGCCAGCCCGTCACTGGCATCCATCAGAGCCCCTCGGCCGCCACAGGCTCTCAAAAGGGCCCAGGCCTCACAGAGCCTGGGCACAGGACGACAATGCCGTTCAATAACATAGGTATGCCGGCCACCACTTTCACCCTGCTCCAGCAAGTGAAGACCGGCGGCACTGGCGCCGAAATCTCCGGTACAGACAAGCAGGTCGCCTGGCCGGGCACCACTGCGGAGCAGCACGCCTTGCTCATGGACCTCTCCTAACGCGGTAATTGAAATAGATAAAACCGGTCCACCGGTCAGATCACCGCCTGCCACCTCCACCCGATAAGAACGGGCACATTCGCTGATGCCCCGGTACAGCTCGGCAAGAGCCCTTTCGGCAAGAGAAGCCGGTGCCGATATACTGACCAGAATATGTCGAGGTCGTCCAGCCATGGCGGCGATATCGCTGAGATTGACAGCCACGGCTTTCCAACCGAGATCACGAAATGAGATGGAACCGGTTCGAAAGTGAACGCCATCCACGAGAGTATCGACACTGGCAAGGCTTCCGCCGGGCAATACTGCGCAATCATCGCCTATTTTCGTGGAGCCGGTCCAGTCCTTGATCTTGTCGATTAGCTCCTGTTCCTGGTTCTTTTTTAAACTGCTCAAGGGAAATTCTTTTCGCTTCTTAAGTAACTTTGGTTGCAAACAGATATAATGTTACAATCAGCCTCAAATCCGGGTGCCTAATTCCGTTAACAAGGTGACAGCATGAGCCCAATTGCCGAACTAATAATAAACCTGCTTCAACTATTCAATCTACTACTTTTGATCTGGTGTGTCTGTAGCTGGTTCCCCGCGATCAACTGGGGATCACAACCTTTCAAGCTGCTTGATGATATAGTCAGACCGGTTATCGCACCGTTTCGAAAAATCATTCCGCCTGTAGGAAACATTGATTTTTCGCCAATCGTTGCAATAATCTGTATCCAGTGGATAGGTGGAATTCTAGTCAGAGTTCTTCAATAAAAATAGATCGAAAATAAATCGAGCAAATCGAGGAGTTATAGCCAGACCGTGATGTTTAACCGACGTAACTCGCTGCCTGTCGGTAGATTACTTTTTTCAATTGCCTTCATCTTTATAGTAATTGCCCTGTTGACGCAGACCCCGGCCGATGCCCGGCGCAAGAAGAGACAACAGTCGCACCAGGGTGCCGGTCCGCAAGTGATCGCCAACCAACCATGGCCGCCGGCGATAGCGCCGGACTTCATGGAAGTCTTGAAGCGCGATCGCATTTTGATCGCCAATAAATATGGTCGACTCTCAATAGTCGATTTCAAAAACGCCGGCAAAAAACAGACAGAACCGAAACTACTCTCGGAACTCACCGGTATCGGCAAAAAACTGGTCTCGGTATCCAGCTATAAGAACAACACCTATTGCCTGGTGAACAAGTCCTTGCGCGGAGAGACCGTCGAGACTTTATTAGTATCCGTCGACACCCGCCGCATGGAAGAACCGTCGGTGGTATCGTCACAAACCATCGCCGAGATGAGAGAAGGAAGGCTGCTCAAAGCCAGAAACAACCTGATTCTGGTCGCAGGGAAATCCAAAAGCAACGAGAATGTCATTCTGGTGATCGACTCTAAAAAGAAACGTGACCAGGGCGATGCTCTGAATATTGTCTCCACCATAACAACTCAACTGCCGATCACGGACCTGGATTTCGACGGCAGACAGCTGATTGCTCTCGGTTCAAACGGCGAGAAATCTATGGTCAGTTTCATAAATCTGGCAAGCAAAACTTCGCCTCAATTAGATAAGAACCTCGACTTGACCGGTGACTATCAACTTCTTTCTCGATACAAGAATTTAATTGTGCTGGGAGGCAGCGATAAAAACGGCAAACCGGAGGCTCGCTCAATCACTCTCAAGCCCGCCCCGGATGTGGTGGCAGGAGTCACCCTCGGTCAGCTCGAGAAGATCACCTCTCTGGTGGCAACAGCAAAAGAAGTACTGGTCTCCGGTCAGAGCAAACAGGGTTCGCGTTTGCTCAGCCTGAGCATCGACCAGCACGCCAATCTCCTTACAGCCACAGAGATAACTCGAAATACCGCCAAACGGAAAGGCACAGAAAATAGCTGCCTGGTCTCCGATGGCTCTACTCTATTTCTGGCATCGGGATGGTCCGGCATCGAAACCCTGAAACAAGTAAAAGGGGCCTGGCTGCCTCAGTATCTCTACACAATTCCACGGATGGGGGCCTCGGGAATGGCAAGCTGGGGTAACTCTGCAGTTCTCTCAGCCGGAGAGTTGATTAAATACGACCTTTCCGACCCGGAAAACCCGCGCATAGAGAGCAAAACTGCTATGACAACCCCGGTCAAAGAGATGGTCGGTGCCGGCAGTTTCATACTCTGTCTGACCAAAGACGCACTGCTTCTTAAGAAGATGGAGAAAATAGATCAGACAATAGCCGAAGAGAAGCTAGAAGGAAAAGGTCTGGCTTTCGACAAAGAACAGCACCGCGCTTATGTTATCCAGCCCTATGGCAAACTCACCCGGATTCATCCTTTTAAGGTCTATTCCGACAGCCTCGACGCCCAGCCCACGGTAGACGTGCCCGGCAATTACACCCGGATCAAAGTTGTGGACGGCAAGATTCTATTATTCGACCTCAACGACATCTGCCTCTGGACCCTGGATGCAGCAGGCGGCAAAGCCCAAAAAACAGGTGAGCGCCATTTCGACAATTACGCGGTGCGCGATGCCTGGTTGCTAGACGAGCATATTGTCGCCACCACCGTAGATAAAAGCTCGAAAGGCTTCTTACTTGTTCTCTCGAACCAGGATGAAGGCTTGAATATAGTAGGCAACACCCCGTTACCCCACGACGGAACCGCGGTATCTGCAAAAGGCAGCTGTGTGGCTACCATCGGTCAGAACGACAAAGGCAAAGCCCTTCTCACCCTGGTAGACATAAAGAATCCCACCCAGCCACAGCAGAAAGAGTCCCTTCCGGTTATCGAAGCAGCCGCTTCGATCTCGGTCCGCTCCAGGGTGACTCTGGTAGCCGGCAGAGGCCTGGAAATTCTGGCGGTAGACACCGGCACAAGCGCCGAAAACAACACCGACACAGAGCTAAGCAACTGACCTGGGGAATTTCCTGATTTTTTACCAGGAGCGTAATCAAGCGCTCTATTTTCGAGCAAAGAGTTCGTCAATAGGGTAGAACTAGAGAAGAGATTTATTGCCGGAGGATGTCAAACTCATATGAGCTCTGCCAAGACCGAATCAAGAAAAACATTTCCCCGACTGTCGTCGAGCGCTTTCGAGCATCCCGCAGACCGGGCCGCCCTTGATGCCCTCAAGAAGATCCCGGTGCTGGACAAACTCTTTGCCCGGTTGATAGAGCTGGGCGCCGAAAGAATCTTCCGCATGCAGTTTCTGGGCAGAGCGGTACATGTAACACCAAAACAATGTCCGCGCATTTATCAACTGTACAAAGAGGCGATTGAAATACTCGATGTGCAGGAGCCGGATCTGTTTCTCGTCTCTCATCCCCAACCCAACGCTGTCACCATAGGGGTCGAGCGCCCCATGATCGTGCTCCATTCCTCCCTGGTGGATCTTCTTACCGAAGACGAATTGAGAGCCGTCCTCGGTCACGAACTGGGCCATGTCAAAGCCGGTCATGTTCTCTATATGACCATCGCCTATGCGCTCAAGAACTTCTTCGAGCAGCTCTTTGGAATGCGGGGCAGCCTGGCTCAAATAGGCCTGGTTGTGGCTTTATATGACTGGTCGAGAAAAGCAGAACTGACCGCCGACCGAGCCGAGCTTCTGGTCGCCCAGGATATAGACACTTGCATACGGCTGCATATGAAGCTTTCCGGAGGCTCCTGGAGCATCTACGAGCAGATGGATAGCACCGAGTTCCTCAAACAGGCCAACTCTTATGAAGATCTCGATTACAGCACAATCAACAAGTTCTACAAGATTCTCTGGGAGCTCTGGCACACCCATCCGCTACCGGTTTATCGCGCCCGCGAAATCAAAAACTGGTCCGAAGGCAAGCAATACAAAGAGATTCTAGAAGGTCGCTATCCGACCACAGATCAGGAGATTGGCTTACGTGAATGTCCGCACTGCGAAACACCGGTGAGCCCGTCATTCTTCTTCTGTCCGGATTGTGGCGGCAGCATCAGAGTCTAAAGCACTTTCAAAGGCAGTATCACTGGTGGTGCTGCCAAGAATTTCATCCAGGCTCTTTGCGATGTTTTCGCAGATTTGATCCAGAGGCAAATTATCGTCGCCTTTTCCGAAAGGCTCTTCGATGCATTCTGCAATCAGCTCCAGACCGACAAGAAAGTATGTGGTTATCAAATTGACCGGAACAGCCCACAGACCCAGTTCCGGCGTCACCAGCCAGGGATGGAAGATGAGATAAAGCCCTATTCCCTGGCGAAGCACCGCACGATAAGAGAGCGCGATCGGGGTAGAGCGAATACGCTCGCAGGCACCACAGATGTCCATCAGAGCTTTCATATGGGTATCGAGCTGCATCATCTCGAAGCCGTCGATTCTCTCTTTCTGGCGCCAGCTCTTCAAAAGCAAGTAGAGGTCATGGCTTATGAATGCCGGCACATGAACCGGGTCCTCGACTCGATTCTCGAAACCTCTCAGACTATTCAGTTTCAGGCCGGATCTGAGGTGTTCTTTTAAAGCGATGGCAAAACCGGCCAGACAATCTCTCAAATGTCTGGCTTCTTCGGGATCCGGATTGACAAAGGCATTGAATTTCAAAGCCAGATTGCGAGTATCGTTTACAAGCTGCCCCCAGAGCTTTCGCCCTTCCCACCAGCGATCATAGGCTGAGTTAGTCCGAAGAACCAGAAGCACACCGATAAGCAAACTGACAGCGATACCACCACTTTCATCCAGGGCAGGATGCTGGACGAAACGCTCCCGGGTCGACCAGTGGATGAACAGGGTGTACAGGAACATGCCGAAAAGGGCTATGTAGATCTTACGGGCTACAGGTACTTCGTGTATGCGAGTGAATACTTGTAACCAGCCTT
Organism: Candidatus Obscuribacterales bacterium; assembly: GCA_020634035.1. Classification (GTDB taxonomy): domain Bacteria; phylum Cyanobacteriota; class Vampirovibrionia; order Obscuribacterales; family Obscuribacteraceae; genus RI-106. The sequence goes on from JACKCM010000003.1 coordinate 350,498, forward strand.
TAGCCATCTTCAGTCTTCTTTACTGGAATCCTCATCATCGTCGGGCTCCGGCTCGACATCAAGCGGGCCGTCACCGGCGGTGCTACGGGATTTAGACTCGGACTTAGATTCAGAATCTGTTCTGCTTCCGTTATCAGATTCGCTAGAATCTTTAGAATCTTTTGAATCGTTAGAAGCCTCAGCTTCAGCACCAAGAGAACCACCGCAAGCCGGGCAGAACTTCTTCTCTTTACTGGCCGGCGTTCCACAATCGGGACACTTGAATCCTGGCGTAGATTTGTATCCTGCCTTGGCGGCTTCTTTTTTGGCACGACTGGCGTTGGGATCACGCTGGACGTTGACCGTATCAAGCTCTTCTTTGAGAATATTGATCTGGTCTTCATAACCGACCACTTCGGCGACTTTCTCTTTAACCGCCTCTTCGGAGATGTCTTTGTCCCGATGGTGTTTGTCCACCACCAGCTCTCCCAGTTCGGCAAGCACCTTGGTCTTCTTGCGCTCCAACTCCCTGATCTGGGTATTGATGTTGAAACCCTGAAGCATCTCCTGGGAGCGCTCCTGGACTTTGGATACCTCTTTGCTAATGTTATCTACGACATCGCTTAAAATACTCACAATTGCTCTCCTGGTTCATTGACTGATCCGGCTCATGATTTCTCTTGTACCAGAGATTGTTTAGAATCGCCTGAAGATTGTCCCCCATCCACATCTTTCTTTTCAAGGGAGGCCACTCTAATGCAGTTTCTACCATCTTGCTTGGCGCGATAGAGCGCTTCGTCGGCTTTCAAGAAGAGGCTGTCGGCCGTATCCGCATGGAGCGGATAAGCAGCCACACCAAGACTGGCAGAAAGATTGCCCGGACCGTCCACATGGGTCTCGGCAATAAGACGCCGCAATCTCTCACCCAGCTGCTCGGCCATGTCTATATCGGTGTTGGGAAGCAGCACACAGAACTCCTCTCCACCATAGCGAGCAGTTATATCGGTTGAACGCGAAGACTGGGCAAGGACTCTACCAATATTTTTGATAGCCTCGTCGCCTGCCATATGCCCGTAGGTATCGTTGATTTTCTTGAGAAAATCGAGATCGACGACTATCAAAGACAGATCCTGGCTATAACGCTTGGCTCGCTCGAACTCTCGCTCCAGCGCTTCATTGAAAGAGCGACGATTGGAGACCCCGGTCAAACCATCGGTCACCGCCTGCTTCTCGACCTCGCGATGTAGATCGGCGTTTTCTATGGCCACGGCAAGATTATCCGCAAGGCTTCCTATCAAAGCCATATCGTCGATACTCCACTCCCGCATCTCGGAAAAATCTTCCAGAAACAGCACACCGAGAACCTTTTCCCGCATTATTAAAGGCTGCACTAACCCAGACTTGGTTCCCAGCTTCTGCATGAAGCCCGGATCGAAGAGGGGATTGTTTTCTTGATCTTGCACACCTTCGACGCTGTAATTCTCGAAATATTGAGCAGACTTCAAAGAGAGCGCCGCCCGGGTAAACTCTCTGCCGTCTCCATGAAGGAGAAGATCGTTTATATTCGGATTCTGTCCATCGTTATAGTCGTAGAGGTCGACACTATCGTTGTCTCCGGCTCTCAATATATGGCAACGGCTGAGGGATAGAGAGGTTCCTATTTTCTCCACAGCGGTCTCCAGCACTTCTTGAATGCGTACCGAGCTTTTGACCAGATGGCTTATCCAGTAAACCAGGCGCTCTCGCTCCACCTGCTTGGTGCGCAGCGAATCTCGCATGGTCATGTCATTGATCATGCGCCGGGTCTGCTCTTCGAGATCCGTAGTTTTGTCCTCGAGTTCGTCATAAGAGCTTCTCAACCGGCGATTTTCGCGGATTAATTCTGTGTACAGCCAGGAGTTTTTGAGAGTCTCACGCACAGGATGAAGATCCAGCACTTTCTGGATTTTTTCCGAATCGGCGTCGAAGTCACCGGTCAGCACAAGCACTGCACATCCAGGAAGCTGCACCGAGACAGCTTTTTCAATGGCAGCGCTCAGAAGGTCTTCATCGATAGGGGCAATACCTTCTTTCTCAGGCTCCAGATCTTCAACCAAGGCAGAGAGAAGAGCCCCCATTTCAGCTTTACTGGCACCCCAGGAGACAGTGTCGCCGTACTCTTCGAGATCCTCGTCCCAGAGGGCGAAACCGACCGTGTCCGGACCCAGTTCTCGGTGCAGAAGCTCCGCCACCAGCGCGGTCGCCTCGTCAAGCTCCAACAAGCGACAGAGCTCGTGGCGAGAGTTTGAATTATCGTGCTCGGTTGTCATTGACCGGGTTCGTTTCGACTGTTGAAAAGGCCTGATATGCCTCATATAACTCAAACTTTCCCGAAAATAAGACAATTTATGCAATTAATTGGCAACCGGGGCGCCAATAACCGATAATATATTGCTAGAGAAAGAAGTACAGAGAAAGAAATCAACGCAAAGGATCTCTATATCATGTGGAATCGTGACCTCCAACCGGATTTCCTCGAAAAGCTAATCAGCGCAGCCTGTTACCTGCCGATGGGATTTTTCATCGGTGTCGGCTATATCCTCTTCAACGGAAAAGGCGCCAATAACAGGTTTTTCCGCTTCAATTTCTTCCAGTCGGTGATTCTGCAGATATCGATAACAGTTATCAACATGCTCTCCCAGTCGGTGGTCGGCATATTTATGGCTTTGATGAAACCGATCCTTGCAATCATGAGCGTCGACGTCAATATGATCGATCAAGCCGTGATGATGACCGTCAACTATTTCGTCCAGGCCATAACCCTGCTTCTGGTCTATGGCTTGATCTGGGCAATCCTGGGCAAATATGCCGAGATCCCTTTCATCTCGAACGTGGCGCGCCAGAACCTGCGCTGAGTCATGAAAGCCGGAGCATATTTTCGAGCTATCCTCCGGTTGAGCCTTACGGTCAGCATGCTCTTCGCAATTTCAGAAAGTGCGAGCAGAATGGCATTCGCCCAGTCGATAATCCCGCCGGCAGATGATGCCGTGGGCGGTGGCAACCCGCTGCAAGGTCTTGGACGTCCTGATGATCCCGGTCCTTCAAGAGTAGAAGACTATCTCAATTCGCTGAAGAGCTCAATTCTAGAAAATGGAGACAGCGAATCAAAGCCGCTTGAACTCCCATCAGATCAACAAAGCGGAGAGACAGCCGGTCTCGGCAACACTACAGATAGTGCTTTGCCGAAAACAGACAATGGGCAAAAGTCGGACGCACTACCATTGATACCAGGCGATGACGACCAACCGGATAACAGATCCGGTTCGAATCTCCTTCCCCCTCCGCCTCCAACTGAAGCACCAGTCGAAAGAACTGCAGAAAGACCCGATACTCCCCACCGCCGGGCCCTGACCATGATTCAAAAACGCAATTATCCGGAAGCTGTGGCTCTGCTGAATAGAGAAAAGGAGCTTGCCCCCGCAGACCTGAAATTGAGATATCTTCTGGCTGTTGCCTATGTGCTGCAGGGCAAAGAGAGCCTGGCCTCGGCCGAGTATAGATACATAATCACCAACTCTACCAACGAAAGGCTGAAAGAGCTGGCTCGGGCAGGACTTGCCAAACTTCATCCCCAGTAAGCGTTTTCTAGAATCAGATTCTTTACCGGCTCATGAACTTAATGCACAGATAGATAGTACCGCCGGTGAATGCCGCCACCACCACCACAAAAAGTACCACCTTCATAATAAGATCGGCTGTTTTCGACTCTCTCGGCGTTGCTTCAGAGACAAAATCAGAATAGCCACCATAGCCGGAAAAAGACCTGACCTGGCCCTGACCGGAAATCTTCTGGTCTTCCGGACCACGAAGCCCTGAAGAGGCAAGGGGGACTTCTTTTATCTCCTTTACGTCTTTAACTGAATCAGGTCTGGAGTCACTGCCCCCTTTAGCCACATCTGACAACGATTCCGCTTTCTCTTCCAGATCCAGCGCCCGGGAAGAGAGAGAAAATGCCCGCGGTGTCAAAGATGGTGCAGCCACAACCGGCTCCGGCTCTTTCATATATTCGACATAAGCATCACTCTGGAAAAAGCCCCCTTCGGCATCGGGGCCGCCCTCAACCAACTGATACCAGGCCATAAAAGCTTCTTTAAATTCATCGATGGTCTGATAGCGCAATGCAGGATCGGTCTCCATGGACTTGCGCACTATGCTGTTCAGCTCCCGTCCATAGGGAAAGTCAGGATCTCTTTTGTAAATAGAGACTGGTATCATTTTAGGATTACAGTGCGACTCCATCATCGCCACCGGATTGCTGGCGTCGAAAGGCAATTCACCGGTCACCATTTCGTACATGACCACCGCCAGAGAATAGACATCGGAACGGGGATCGAGAGAATCTCCCCGACACTGCTCCGGACTCATATAAACAGGCGATCCAAGAACCTGACCGGTTTTGGTTATGCGCTGCAGATCTTCGTGCAGTTTCGCCAATCCGAAATCCACCACATCGACTACTTTGCCACCATCCTGAATCGAGACGATTATATTGGCAGGCTTAACATCCCGGTGCACGATTCCCAGCTTGTGGGCGAAAGCAAGCGCGTCGCAGACCGGTGCGACAATCTCCTTGAGTTCGGAAGGCCTATTGAAGCGTCCCCGAGTGAAGAACAGATCCTCCACAGACCGGCCTCGCAAGAGCTCCATGACGAAAAAAGTCTGTCCGTCGGCAGTGGTGAAGAACTCAATAGGATTGACTATGTTGGGATGTTTGAGCTGACTGTGAATCTGAACTTCCCGCATGAATCTCTTCATAAGAGCGGCTTCGGCAAACTTCAACGTTTTTATAGCCACCGCCGCACCATCGGCAAGACGCCGTCCACGATAGACCACAGCCATCCCGCCCTGACCGACGATGTCCATGATCTGATATCTATCCTCCAGCTTCTGCCCGACCAGAGAGTTGATATCGAAAGGCTTGAGCGCCTCATTCTCTTGCAAAGACGAGGCTTGAGAATGTCGCATATCTACAGCCTCATCGCTAGATGACCGAGAGGACTGATTACTATGTTCTTCTTCCATTACTCAAACCCGAGAAAGCACTCGCTAAGATCTGACAGTCATTTACTCTTTACCCGCGCCTGCAGGATACAAGTCTAGAAAGACTAATTGCGGTCGACAGAAAAAACGAATTCTCGGGGCGAATCCCCGCTCCATTCCTATACCGCGGGAAATAACCAGCTTCTTCCCGCCCGGAAGTTCTATCAGACCGCCGCCGCCCCATTGCCGCGGCACGATAGAAAACGTAACAACCGGTCCGAAAAAAGGAATCTGGACCTGACCGCCATGGGTGTGACCCGAAATCAGAAGATTGCCCGGAGGATCGTCGAGCGAGAAGCCGGGACGATGACCGACCCATATATGGTAAAGGTCTGTCTCGGGGGCTTTATAAAGCAGCTGATAAGAATCGTTCAGTGTAAGACCGGTGATGGCGAAGCACTCGTTCGAAACTGTGCCGCTGCTCTCGAAAGTAGTAACCGGCAGATCGTGAAAAACCGGCGTCCAGTCCGAAGCCTCCGAATCTCCCTGGGTGGCGTAGACCCCTAGAGGAGCACTGACGCCGACCTTGTGCAGAAGCTGATTGAGGACCTCCATCTGCTGGCGCTGCTGAGGCGGCGCCGCCTGGATGTAATCACCGGGAAAGACGATCATGTCAGGCTTCTCTGCCATGGTCCGTTTCAGAACGGACTCTTCAAAAGCGCCTACGCTATCGGTCTGGAGGTCCGAGATCACGGCAATTTTTATTTTGCGGGGTATCTTAGGATCCTCGATTCGGTAACGAGTCACCTCAAGCCAGCCCGGCTCTATTAAAAATGCATCCACGCCCACAAAAACAAGAAAGAGCGCTAGCCCGAGGAAGAAAGCCGATGTGATTTTGTATTGCGATCTGGTCCTCACCGCCGACAGTATCAATAAATAAGAGCCCCCGCCAAACAGACCGAGACAAGCCATATTCATCGCATCAAAAATATCTCGCCCGAATTGAAATGACGCCCATAGAAATGCAAGCGAGTATGCTGCCGCCAATGCCGAATAGATATAGAGCTTGCTTCCGTAGCGCCGGATCAAGACAGTGATTACAAAAAGAATCACCAGAAGAAATACCAGATAACATGCCAGGGTAGCGTCCATATCAGAGAATCATCAGCCTTGCATCAGGACATCGACGGTTTCGAGGAAGGTTTTCAATTTCACCGGATCATCGGTAATGATTCCGGAAACTTCCAGTTCGAGCATCCGTGCATAGTCTCGCTCTTCGTTCACTGTCCAGGGCAGAATTTTAATGCCGAGCTCCCGGGCTTCCCGGGCGGCTTCTGCATGGATAGAATCGTGCTCGGGGTGGAAATAGCGCGCATTCAAACCTTCGGCATAGCTCTTCATATCATAGGGAACACCGACCATCAAGATGGCATAGTTCCAGTCCGGACGCAGTTTTGCCATCTCTTTTATAGAGCCGTGATCGAAAGAGCTGAAAATCACCCTGTCGATATGGCGGTATCCATCCATGAGCGCGACAAGCTCTTCTTCGATACCATCGTACTTATGGGGAAGGTTTTTGATCTCGATATTTAAAAGCGCCGCTCCATCAACCAGAGAAAGAACCTCGGACAGGCTCGGTATCTTCTCACCGGCAAACTCGGGACTGAACCAGGAACCGGCGCTGAGCCTGCGCAACTCGTCATAGGTGGCATCGCAGATAAGACCGGCTCCATTTGAGGTACGAGTCAGATCGGAGTCATGGAAGACCATCAGTTCTCCCGAGGCACAACGCTGGATGTCGAGTTCGATTCCATCCACACCCAGCTCCAGGCTCTTGCCGAAGGCGGCCAGGGTATTTTCTGGAGCCCAGGTTCGCCCACCTCGATGGGCAAAGAGAAGAACTTTTCGATCCATGCTTTCGACCGCCCTTATTGAGAAATGTCCCCATGATCGCTAACCACCAATGCGGCAGCCAGGGGGACTTCAATATAACAGGGCGGCGCCTTACATGTCGAGGACGCGTTGTGGCTTAACCAGACCCAGCTTAGCTGTAACAATGAGTTTCGGAGGACGTACCTGAATCCTCTCCAGGGGCAACTCCACACCATGCTCGATACCAAAGAGCCCCTTGATATTCTTCAAAACAAGTTCACCCTTTTCATAGGTGACTTCGAACTTCATGACCTCGGTCTTCTTGATGACAAACTTGCCCCATTCCTGCAAAGTGATGCCGTCATTAGTAATGTTGATTACGTTCGATTCACGGATAACAGTGCGCACCCGGGCTGCAATAGCCCTGATCAGATCCGGCACCTCTTCGACACTGCCGAAACTTTCTATTAAAACGGCTTCCACTACCTGGCCGTCAAGCCCTTCGTTCTCCGGGCGTTGATGCAAAAACTTGATCAAGCCCGAGAACGGGTCTGAGGCACCTTTGACCACATTCTTGGCTTTCTCTACAACTTCTCGTTCTACTTCCGCCAGCCTGGCCAGCAGATCCTGCCCGTTCTCACTCTGGTTCGTCACTGTTTAGAGCCCTCGAAACCTGATTCTTACTCTAATTGTAATACCCGCAAACACCGGAATATCTTCTCATATCCTGGGCAGATCGAGCAAAATTAATCCTTAGAAAGATAGCTAAAGAAGCGAAGATAAGAGGCGCTAAAGCCAAAACCCTCACCCTTTCTGTCATACTCTGCCATGTTGACAAATCAGATTGTCGGGAGAATTCAAGCTTGACCGCAAACGTAGACATCGTTATTCCTGCAAGATACGCATCCACGCGCTTCCCCGGAAAGTCCCTGGTCGCCATCAAAGGCGTACCGATGATAGAACGGGTCTACGAAAGAGCGAGCCAGGCAAAACTGGCAAGGAGGGTAATCGTCGCCACCGACGACCAGCGTATTGCAGACGCCGTCAAAGCTTTCGGCGGAGAGTGGATAATGACCGGCGGTGACCACAATACCGGCACTGACCGCCTGGCCGAAGTGGCCAGACGCCTGGAAGATACCGAAATAATCGCCAACGTCCAGGGTGATGAACCTTTAATCAGCCCTGACTCCATCGACGCCGCCATCAGCCCCCTTCTCGAGGACGACCAGGTAGAGATGTCGACCATCGCCTACCCTCTCAGAAAGAGGTCCATGATCGAAGACCCCTCCATCGTGAAGGCTGTGGTGGACAATACCGGCTTCGCGCTCTATTTTTCGCGATATCCCATTCCCTATCACCGGGATGAAGAAGACCCGATGGAAAAAGAGCGCCTCGGTCATGCCGGCTTATATGTATATCGCAAAGAGACCCTGCTCAGACTAGCCTCTCTCAGTCAAACACCGCTTGAATTGAAAGAGAAGCTCGAACAGCTCAGAGCCCTGGAGAACGGCATCAAAATAAGGGTCGTGGTCAAAGACCACCTCTCCCCCGGGGTCGACGTCCCCGAAGATGTGCAGATGATCGAGGCACTTATGGAGACTGTGAACGTCTAAGTTCAGATTGTAGGTTTAAAATAGATTCGACTAGAACAGGAAGTAGTCAAGATGCGGCAGAACAAAAACATCCTAATCCTATCTATAACCACCATGGGAGCATGCCTCTTGCAGACCATGAGCCCGGCCGAGGTAATGGCTCAGGCAGCCCCTGCCGGAAGATACAAAATCAACGATTCGAGACAGCCGCGCTATACCCCGGCAGCCGCGCTAAACAGCCTGACCCCGGATGCCACCATGTCGCCTAAAAATGTCCCGGATTTCGCCACCCAGGCTCCTGGTGTTACCAGTGGTGCGAGTGGTCAGGGCACCGGATTGAGATCCAGCTCCGGAGCAGGGACGGCACTAAAAGCGGATCTTGCCTCCACCACAATTCCTACCGAAACCAGAATGAAGCTGGTGCTCGAGACCGCAGTAGATGCGCGCAGCAGTCAACCCGGCGATGTTTTCGAAGCCCATGTCAAAGACGATCTCTATCTCGGCATGACCCTGCTTTTACCGCGTGGCAGCCTGGTGCGCGGTCGAGTCGCCCAGGTCACCAAACCGCGTTTGCTCAGTCGAGCCGGAAGAATAGGTCTGAAGCTGGAACAGCTTGTCACACCCCAGGGCGAAGTGATACCACTGGATGCCGATCTGGAATTCAAAAAAGGCATGACCAACCGCAAAGGACAGCTTGATCCAGGCACCAATTTCGGCACCAGGGTAGAAGGCAGCCTGCGTTCGGTCTCCGGTGTAGGCAAAGACGGTCAGAACAACGGCGCCCTCATTGCCGCCAATATAGCCACCCTGGGCGCGCCTGTGGTGGCAACAGCGCTGGGCAGCTCAGCTATCGCGATCTTCTCCCAGGGCGACAATGTCAGCCTCGCTCCCGGTCAGGAGCTGGAAGTGCTGCTCACCAACGATCTTGGTCTTCAGATCAACTGAAGCTGAAGAAAACTAAAGCAAATCAGCCAGATCCGCCCGGGCCTGCTGGGTCTCTTGATTGCTGCGCAGAAGCTCTAGATTCTTCTCGAAGCTCTGATTGCCAGGCTCCAGGGTAATAGCTCTCAAGAATTCCTCTTCGGCTTCCTCGAGATAGTTACGCTTCTGGTAGAGCACACCAAGATTGTTGTGAACCCAGGCATTGTTAGGCTGAATTTTCAAACAGGCTTTAAGCTCTTTCAATGCGTCCTCAAGCCGGTGCTGGTCTATCAAAACATTGGCAAGATTGTAGTGAGCGTTGAGACTGTAATAATTGATCTTGATCGCTTCTCTGTAATGATGCTCGGCTTTTTCAAGCAAGCCTTTCTTTCGCAGAAGCGCCCCCAGGTTTATTTGCGCCTTTATATTATCCGGCTTCACCTCTAAAAGATGACGATAGCGCTCGATCGCCTCATCATCGCGACCCTGCATCTGATAGATATACGCGCCCAGATAGCGGGCATCCCAGCAGCTCGGATTCAAGCGAAGACAAGTATTGACCTCTTCCAGCGCCTTTTTATACGAGTTGTGCTTGACAAATATATGAGCCCGTTTCAAATAGACCTGGGGATCTTTGACCTTCAAATTGTCTACATTCGGGTCCTTGAAGCGCCTCTCGAACTCGTCGAGTTTATCCAGGTCTTCAGCGTCCGGCTCTTCTTCTTCGTCCTTATCCTCATCTTTATCTTTGTCTTTAGCTCCTGACTTGCTCTCTTTTTTGAGCTCGCCCTCACTCTCCTCTCCTACCTCTTCGTCATTTTTGACGGCATCGCCTGAGCCGGGTTCTGATTGAGGCAAAGAGAAACTACCGACAAACGGAGAAGGGTTGAAGCGAATCTCGGTCTTCTTGGCTTTTTTAGCTGCTTTGGCCTGCACTTCTAAGACAGCACCGCTTCCTGCGACCAGCAAAGAGAGCGCAAGACAGAGATTGATTTTGCTGATTTTCTGCATTGATTTGGATCTCACCGGAGGGTAAAAATGGCTCGTATACCCGAATAATCGATTTGTCAGGAACAATATACTATATAACCTTGTTTCTAGCCCGATTGGCTCAATTAGTGTCGAGAACCAGCGTTACAGGGCCGTCATTGGTGAGGGAGACTTTCATATCCGCCGCAAAGATTCCGGTGGCAACGTTTACGCCCAGTTCCCGCAACACCTGCACGTAATGCTCGTAGAGGCGCTTGCCTTCTTCCGGCTCGGCAGCCCGTTTAAAACCGGGTCGTCTTCCTTTGCGCCAATCGGCCAGAAGCGTAAACTGAGACACAGCAAGGACTTCGCCGCCCACGTCGACAAGCGAGCGATTCATCTTGCCTTCCTCATCCGAGAAAATTCTCAGCTCCACGGTCTTCTGGGCGAGGAAGCGAACTTCTGTTTCACAGTCTCCTCGCTCGATGCCCACCAGTGCCACCAGACCGGTGCCGATCTCGCCGACCGTCCGGTTATCAACAACTACATTCGCCGTAGAGACTCTTTGCAGTACAACTCTCATTTCAAATATCCGCAATAAAACGTTGAACTTCGTCTAAAGAACCATTTATACAAGGGTTCCGAAGATCCTGGCGATTTATTAACTACCTCCTTATAATCGGGCGAAACATGCGGCATATTCACCGTTCTAAAGATCCCCCGGGGATTGGCAACCGCATTACAGCTTAACACCACCCTTGCCCTCGATGCTTACCCGTGTAAAATAGATGCGCGGGGTGGAGCAGTCTGGTAGCTCGTTGGGCTCATAACCCAAAGGTCGACAGTTCAAATCTGTCCCCCGCAACCAATTAGAAACTAAGAAATCGGCCGCTCTCCAATGACAGCCGATTTTTTTTGCGCAAATCATAGAAATTTTTGCCCACCCCGAATAATCCCAAAACCAGGGACTGATGCATCGACAAAACCGCCTACGCCACTATATGTGGTGGGATAAAAATCCAGGTCTTCTTATCCCATGACAAGCGAGAGGTAAATCAATAGCATTATCCCCCTGATTTAGGGGTATAATCACAACGGTACCGATTGCACTAACCCCCACATTCCGGGGGATTACGCGAACGAAATATCAGGCTCTAAAGTGTCTATTTCCAAGTATATTGAGAGTTTACAGGCGCGGGGACAATATTGGTTCTCTTATCAAATGCTTGTAGCTGAAACAGACAAAAGCCAAAAGGCGGTCGAACGGTCTTTAAGCAGATTGCGCGAGCACGGTACCATAGCAAGCCCACGCAGAGGATTTTACATAATCGTTCCGCCGGAATATCGGGCAGCAGGCTGTTTACCAGCCACCTGGTTTATCGATGACCTTATGAAGTTCAGTAATGAACACTATTATGTTGCCCTGTTGAGCGCGGCCGAGCTATACGGCGCGACTCATCACCATCCGCAAGAGTTGCAGGTAATAGGAGAGCGTTCACTTCGGCCATTAGAATGCGGAAGGGTTCGAATACGATTCTTCGCCAAACGATATATCGAGAAAACGCCGACGACAAGCCATAAAGTCAGAACTGGATATATGCGGATATCAACGCCAGAAGCTACGGCACTTGATCTCGTTCGGTATTCCTTTGAGCTGGGTGGACTAGATTCGGTTGCTGTAGTTATCGCCGAACTTAGCGAAACGATGAAACCGCGCGAGTTAATCAAGGCAGCTGAGTGCGTTGAGCTTTCGGTAGTGCAACGCTTAGGATTCATTTTGGACAAGACACCGCGTAGATCGTTGTCCGACCCCCTATCGAAGTGGTTGTTGCAACAGCGTCCGCGACTTGTACTCCTGAGCACAGATAGATCGCCTGATCAATCTCAAATTAACGAACGCTGGAGATTGAAAGTCAATGACGACATTGAGCTGGAAGCATGATCCCTCAGTCTTACATTGATGCTTGGCGCGTGTCGGCGCCATGGAGCAGTGACCTGCAAGTCGAACAAGATTTAGTAGTATCGCGAGCAGTGGCAGAGTTATTCGCAGACGCCGACATGCAGAAATTTGTAGCGATGCGCGGCGGGACCGTGCTGAACAAATTCTTTTTCGGTGGTGGCAGTCGATATTCAGAAGATATCGACCTGGTCAAAGTCGGCACAGGCAAGGCCGGTCCACTTTTCGACATCATTAGAAAAAGACTCGATCCTTGGCTCGATTCGCCTAAAAGCGAAATCTCGGACGCCAGCATCAAACTGGTTTATCGCTTCACTTCCGAAGCAGATCCTGCTGTAAGAATGCGCCTGAAAGTCGAGGTGAACACGCGGGAAAACTTCTCGGTACTCGGCTATCAGAGCCTGCCGTTTGAAGTAAATTCTGGTTGGTTCTCCAACAGGGTTCAGGTCAAAACATTTGCGTTAAACGAATTGCTTGGCACAAAGATTCGTGCTTTATACCAGCGTAGAAAGGGACGCGACTTATTTGATCTTTGGTATTCGCTTGCCTACTGCGAATGCTCGCCAGAAGAAATCATTCACTGTTTCACCAGATACATGGAACACAACGGTATAAAAGTTGCGCGAAAGGACTTGCTTTCAAATCTCGAAACCAAGCTTTCTGACAAACGGTTTCTCACAGACGTTCCGGCACTCCTTAGAACGGGATTAAAATATGACCAATCAGTCGCATTTGAGCATGTCTCTGAAAAGCTACTCTCTCTCATTCCAGAATGAAATTGCTATGGTCTCAATCTGAGGAGCGCATACTGTTCATGTGGCGCGAATGACACACATCCGATCAGCGCCATCATATGCGCTCTACAAAGTGGTTCACGAAACAGCCCGCAACTGTTAGATAGAGGGTGGAAGGTGGTAAAATCTACTTGGTCGGCATGCCATTGCTTTACCAAAGCGTCGACTTCAAGGTAGTTTCAGTTGATCAAAAAATGTGCAGCAATCATATCCCTCACCGTCTTGTTCAGCGGATTATTAGCCCTGAACACCCAGCCGGCTGAGGCGAAAGCGTCGCGAAGCAGTCTCCTCAGAGCCACTATCAGAGCCACTAATTGCCTGGTCCCGCCGCCTCCGCCTTATATACCTACAATAGTCCCTTCAATGGTCCCTTCGGGGCTTGGCATGACGAACGCTCAAGCGCTAACAGCGATTGACGCTATTGTAGAGAAGGAGGCGAAAACTTCGCGAAACAGTTTCCATAAAACCAGAAATTATTTTGTCCCCCCGCCTCCGCCTTACCAGCCCTCAATAGTTCTTTCGGCGGTGGGCATGACGAACGCTCAAGCGGTATCAGCGGATGACGCTGTCGTGAAGAAGCCAGTCAATAACAAAAGCAATTACATACTCGCGCGCAACCAGGTCATTGAGAAGAGAATTCTAAACCAAATAGATTCCTTCGATACTGAGATTTCTAGCCACGAGAAAGAAATCTGCAAATTGCTGAATCTATAAAGGCAATAAATTTTGGTCGATTAGAACTATGTAGCTTCTGCACTGCATACGGTGCAATTGACCGGCATCAATTGAGGCACCTGCATGTGCGAAATCGTCTCTTTAGCTTTCTCGCAGCTGCAAGACGCAACCCGCCTGGTGATGCGTCTGACGCGCTTTGTGTTCTTCTTGCAATCGATAACTGCCGCGGTTACCAGGGAAAAACAGAAGATTCCTAGACCAGGGAGTTTGTATTGATTGGGAGCAAAAATCAGAGCCATTATCGATACGAAGAGTATTTCGTTACCGTGGTTGAATACCTTTTTCCTGAACGTCATGTGTCGTCCTCCAGTATTGGTGGGGGGCGGATACTGTGTTCGAGTTGCAAGAATATCGACTGAGGCGATCTTGCTGTCCCAACAACTTATTTAATGATACTTCAAAATTAACTGTGAATGAACCAACTGTCAAGAGGGCGCAGGCATTTACAATTTCTAATCTGGTTGCTTCTTTCCGAGGCTGTTTATCGCCAGCCGCCCCCTAATGCCCGATAGAGATTAATTCTGGACCCGACCAGGTGCATTTTCACTACTACCAGTTCTCTTTCGGCATCCAGTTTCGCTTCCTGGACGAGCAAGACTTCGATGTAAGTCGCCTTGGCGTACTTAAACAGCATGTTTGCCGTACTGATCGAGTCTTCGAGCAATACGACTTCTCGCTTTTTTTTATCGAAAGCCTGCTGCATATTTCTTATATTCGCCACCTGATTAAGAACATCAGTGTAGGCTTTCAGTAAAGTCTGCTCATAGGTCAAAACCGACTGTGTCTGGTTCGCATCGGCTATCTGTATTCGTGCAATGATTGCGTTTCGGTTGATCAATGGGACCATAATGTCACCAATTGCGTTGTAGAACAGCGACTGTGGCTTGAAGAGCAGTTGGGGGTCAAAACCAGAAAAGCCAACACCTGCAGCAATCCTCAAGTTGGGGTACAGTTCTTTCTTGATACTTTTCAAATTGAGCTTTGCCGCCTTAATCGCCGCTTCAGCCCGACGAATGTCGGCTCTGTTTTGCAAAAGCTCGGAAGGCACACCAGTCTGCAATTCATGCACCGGTATCTTCATAAACTCGTCAGAGTTCCTCAATAATGGACCTTCATCATAGATACCGGAAAGGAACTTCAGACGATTCTCTTTTTCTACTATTCTTTGACTGGTTTCAAACCGCTGGCTCTTAGTCTTGTTCAGCTGGGCTTCAAACCGATTGACCGCCAACTGGTTCGATTTGGCATAACGCTTCAAGATCTGAACTTTATGGAAAGCTGCTTCCTGGATGCTAATGTTTGCATCTATGATCTTCAGAGCCGTATCCAGAGCCATTAATTCATAATAGTTTCGTGCTATTTCAGTAACCAGCCTGGAAATAAGGAAATTACGGACCTCGTACTGTGCGAACATTCGCTGCCTGGCTGAATCTTTGGCATCTCTAAACTTTCTCCAGATATCCACTTCCCAGCGCAGGGCAGGACCCAGATTCAGGTTGAAATCAGGGTATCTAAAAACCGTATCCGAAATAATATTATCCAACACGCCTTCCGGGGTATTTTCGGATGGTCTGATGTAACTTCCGCCAAACCCCAAGCCGACTTTAGGCCAATACGCAGCGCGTTTTTCTTTCACTTCACTGGTGGCAATTTCAATATCCTGTATTGCAATATTGAACTCCTGGTTATTCGCCAGGGCTGTTTCAATCAAAGAGACAAGATAAGGATCAGAAAAAAAGTTCCGCCAGCTAATGGAAGCCGCACTCTCAACAGAGCCTTTAAGAGTTTTTTCTGGTAGCTGCGGAGTGTTATACCTAGAAGGTACATTGAATGTCTTCTTCCTTTCCCACAGCTCTATCGGATGAAACCACGATCTTTTTGCAAATGCAGGTGCTTGAAAGACTCCCATAAAAACTATGAGTATCAATAGACTAGCGATAATTTTTCTATGCATTCCGCTCATGGTTGACTGACTAATCCTCAGGCTTATCGTCGGTTTTAGGCTCCGCTTCGGTTGCAACAGGAGGCTTCGCTTCGGTTGCAACAGGAGGCTTCGCTTCGGCTGCAACTGGAGGCTCCGCTTCGGCTGCAACTGGAGCCTTCGTATCGGCTACGACGGACGGCTTCGTGTCGATTGATCCAGTGAGCTTCAACTTTCTAATTAGTAATTTGAATTGTCCCGTTAGCCTTCTATGTAATTTCGAACGGTGCTTTTTGGTCCCGACAATGGACTCCGTGATACTGGTATGCACCTCATCTTTCAACAGGTTTTTGCCATCAACCATGGTGGCGAAAACAAAGTAGAGCCCTGGAATAACCAACACCCCGATGAGGGTGCCAGTAATCATCCCACCCATGGCAGAAGATCCAAGGGTATTGTTACCCACTGCACCGGCGCCTTCCGACAAAACCAGGGGGATGAGACCAGCAACAAAGGCGAAGGACGTCATCAGAATAGGTCGAAACCGCATCCTGGCGCCTTCCAGGGCAGCGTTCAGCAACGATAAGCCATCATTCCGTCTTTGTACCGCAAACTCGACGATTAACACAGCATTTTTACCCAGCAGTCCAAGCAAGGTAATAACAGCAATTTGTGCATATACGTCATTAGCCAGACCCATCAATTTGAGCATTGAGAAGGAGCCAAATATACCGACGGGCAAGGAAAAGAGTACGGCCAGTGGCAGTACGAAGTTTTCGTACTGGGCCGCCAGCACTAAATAGACAAAAAGTACAACAATCAAAGAAATAATGAGAAACTCATTGCCTCGTTTCGCTTCGTCGAAGGACAGGTCTTCCCAGGCAATGTCGAACTCACGGGACAGGGTATCTTTAGCGACCTCGCGGATAGCCTTAATGGCATCGCCAGTAGTGTACCCTTTTGCCGGGAATCCCCGAATGGAAGCAGAGTTGTACATGTTGTAGCGTGTAATTTCATTGGCCCCTTTTGTTTTTTCAAGAGTCATAAACGACGTGTAGGGCACCATATCCCCGTCATCATTTTTGACGAAAAGGGTCTTCAAATCTTCCAGATTTCTGCGGTATTCAGGGGCTGCCTTGGTAAACACTTTAAAAAACCGACCAAATTTAATAAACCCTTGCTCGTAAGAGCCGCTGTTTATAACATCCAGGTTGTCCATAGCAGTTCTTATCGAAACGCCCTTCTGCATGGCCATCTGGTTATCGATCTTGATTTCATATTGCGGGTAGGAAGCGTTGTAGAAGGTAAACAGCCCTGAAATCTCTTTGCGCTTTGTCAGGTTTTCCATAAAGTGCTGAGTGGCCACCTGCAGCTCTTGATAGCGGAGATCACCGGTTTTATCCAGTAATCGCAACGAAAATCCGCCAGAAGTACCAAAGCCAGGAATGGCTGGCGGCTCAAAAAATTCAACTCTGCCCCCCAACCCATCAGTGATATGCTCTAATTCCTCAATAATTTCATGGACGTTTTGTTTGCGTTCTTCCCAGTTCTTTAGGTTGATAAGACAGGTCCCCGCATTTGAGCCTCTGCCTTCTGTCATGATCTCGTAGCCCGCCATCGAAGTCACCGAGTGGACCCCTTCAACCTTTTTAGTCATTTTCTGCAGCTCGCCCATCACTTTGTTTGTATATTCCAGCGAGGACCCCGGCGGTGTTTGAACAATTGCGTAGATAGTTCCCTGGTCTTCATTAGGCACAAAGCCAGAGGAAACCTTTTGGCTCATGTAAACAATGCCGACAATAAACAACAGGATGACCGCCAGGCACATTATTTTTTGTGTGACTATGCGATTTAACAGCCACATGTATACACCGGTTACTAATTCGAAAAGGGTATTGAATAGACCAATAAACCATTGAATTGGATTGTTAGGCCGCTTGTGACCGGCATGGTTTTTTAGAAACATGGCGCACAAAACAGGCGTCAGGGTTAACGCCACCAATGCCGATATCATAATGGCGCTCGACATGGTGATAGAAAACTGCCGGTAAAATACACCTACCGGACCGGGAATAAAGGCGATTGGCACAAACACCGAAATCATCACCAGCGTGATGGCAAGAATAGCGCTTCCCAGTTCGCCCATAGCCTTTTGCGTCGCTGCATATGGCGATAGCGTCGGGTCTTTCTCCATGTTGCTGTGGACGGCTTCAACCACAACAATGGCATCATCCACCACGATACCGATGGCCAGTACCAGAGCAAATAGAGTAATCAGGTTAATGGACATACCGAACATATTGAGCACCACAAAGGCCCCAATTAATGAAACAGGTACGGCAATAACAGGAATGACTGTGGAACGCCAGTCTCCCAGAAACAGGAAGACGACCAGGGTGACCAGAATAAACGCATCGCGGATGGTGTCGATGACCTGTTCAATAGAAGCGTCCAAAAACTTGGAGACATCGTAGCTGTACTGGACATGTATACCGTCTGGAAAAGCCTTGGAGAGTTCTTTGATTTTCTCTTTGACTTTTTTAATAACTGCCCTACCATTGCTATTGGGCGTCTGTTTCAGCACAATAGACGCAGAGGGCATTCCATCCAGATTCGTGTAAATATCATAAAACTCACTGCCCAGCTCCACGGTGGCAATGTCTTTGAGTTTGACCATTTCACCAAACCCGGAACTCCTGATAATGATATTCTCGTACTGCTCAGGCTCGGTATAGCGGCCGATGTAGTTGAGCACATATTCAGTAGACTGGGCTTGTTTCCCCGAACTCAGACCAAGCCGTCCAGGGCGGGCAATAAGACTCTGGTCTTTAACGGCCTCGACCACTTCTTCGGTAGAGATGTTATAGGCTCGCATGCGATCTGGTTTAAGCCACAGTCTCATGGCATAGGTTCTGCTACCTAATAAGGTCGCGTTCGCAACCCCGGTAATTCGTTGAATTTCAGGTATTAGCTTGGTATAGGCGTAATTAAACAGGTACTTCTGGTTAATGGAGTCGGAATCAGAATACAAATCCACATACATCAACATGGAAGGCTGCAAGGGCCTGATGATGACCCCCTCTCGCTGAACAAGATCAGGTAAGGTGTTCATCACCTGATCCACCCTGGTTTTGACGCTAACCACCGCCTGGTTGGGGTCGGTACCTGGTTCAAAAATCACACGGATGGTGGCCTCACCGGCACTGGTGGCATCTGAGGACATATAGCGCATGCCCTGCACACCGTTAATGGCGGCTTCCAGTGGTACCAGCGTCGACTTGGTAAGCACATCGGCACTAGCACCAGGGAAGGCAATAAAGATATTGACGACGGTTGGCGCAATTTGGGGAAACTGCGAAATAGGAAGCTGAAAAATGGACAGGCCGCCAAGGAAAACGATCAAAACCGAGATAACAATCCCGAGTACCGGTCGCTTAAGAATGTTACGAAACATAGCTGGCCGAACCTAAGCTACTCTGCATACAGCTCTAAACTCTCCATAGCACTTTTGGGATCAATCAGCTTGTAACTGATTTTGTCGCCCTTATCTAGTTTGTTCTGCCGCTCAAGTAGATACATCTCATCAGGTGTTATTCCAGAGGAGACAACGTATACGTGGGGTTCTTCACGGGCCACTTTAATCTCACGTTCGTGAATCACCCCTGCTTTGTCGACAACAAAAATGAAACGTTTATCTAAAATCTCAAAGGTGGATTTCTGAGGAACAATGACCGCATGACTGATCTTCTTGGGCCATAGTATTTTGCCCGTTTGCCCATAACGCAATAGGGCGCGTGGGTTATTAAAAGCCGCTCGAAAAGCGATATTGCCGGAGGTACTATTGAAGTCGGAATGAATGGTTTCTATCGTTCCGGTTTCAGGATATATCTCTTTGTTGGCGAGTTCCAGTTTGACTTTCTGAGCAGCACCCTTTCGCTTGTTTTTCATGTAGTCCAGGTAAATAGCTTCAGGCACATTGAAGTACACCCAAAGTCGATGGGTATCGCTCAAGGTCGTAAGCAATTGATTTTCTTCCAGCAGACTACCAAGCCTTATATCACCAAAGCGACCTATCAACCCGTCAAACGGGGCTCGAATTTCGGTAAAGCCTAAATGCGTTTTAGCTAGCTCTAGCTCTGCTTTAACTTTTGCCAACTTGGCGGCAGACATGGCCGCCTCTGTGGCAGAAATAATATCTCTTTCGACAAGTGCCTGGTTATTCTCCAGCTCAATTTGAGAAAGCTCAACCTCTGCTTCTGATTTTTGAACATCGGCTTGATAAACACTGGGCTTTATTTGAAAAAGCAACTGTCCCTGGCTGACAGCCTGTCCTTCGTCTACCAGTACATTTTCAAGGTAGCCCCTCTCTAATGAACGAATCTCGATATGCTGTATGGCTCTAATTTGGCAAACATATTCATCATTAATCGTCATGTCTTTGACAAGAGGTTTACTGACCTGGTAAGTCGTATGCGATGCTTCTTTCTCATTCAGCCCAAGTTTTTTGACCAGGGGTTTACTGACAGCAGCATTTGCCGGATCAGGCGGTTCCTGACAGCTTGATAAAGACAGTACGAGCAGTAAGGCACTGCAACACAGTGCCAGTGTTTTCAACAGTTTCATCATCCATTGTTAGTTACTTTCACAACTACTGTCAGTTTACTGCAACATTGTGATGGTAAAGTGATCGAACTCTGGATTGCGATCAGCTTTGCGGGCTTCGACCAGCTTCGCCTTCTATGCGATTTCCGCCGCGTCCATCCGCGCGCCCACGATGGTGCTTGCCTTTGGGGCTAACCTTGCCGCTTGCAAGCATGGCATCGGTCAGGGCGAACTTTGCCATCGGATCACGGGAAAAGGGCTTGAAAAACACCAGCCTGTGGCGGATTTTGGCACTGTAAACACTGAAGGTGACGGTACTGTTAAAGTGACTGTCGGGCTTGATTTTGCTTAACAACATGCCCTTATCGCCAAAAGAAGAGGGGAAGAACAGGTTGCCCAGCTCGTCCTCCAGGCAGATTTCAAACTTAGAGAACGTGTTTTCGGTTTCATTCAAAATGTCCAGCGTCAGCGTGATTTCGGTCATTTCGTCGAGTGGGTGGTGGCCAATGCGCATGCCCTCCACTTTCACCTTCAAACCAGGGGCGCTGAAATCTTCCGCCGTCTCATCGGGCATGGTCATGGTGGGCAGCTTCAGCGACTCGTTGAGTTTGACGTGCATTTCTGCGCCGGGCTTGAGCATGACGCTTTTGCCCTTCATCAGCATGGCGACTGTCAGCCCGGCAGCCCCGCCTATAGCCGCTCCACCGGCCAGGGTGGCACCGTGGCTGGCCACCGCCCCCGCCAGACCGCCATACTGCAGTGCCACCAGTGTGCCAACTACGCCACCAATAGCGGTGAAGCCCGCCGCGCGCCCAACGACTTTGGCTGCGGCCTTGCCTTTGGAGTCCTGCGTGGTGCTGTCGCCCTCAATCGGGACTTCACGGCCATCAGGCGTGATCAAATAATCAAAGCGGGTATTAATATAGCCATCGCGGCCAGCGCGCTTCGGACCTTCCATTATGCTGAGCACCCCGTGCACCACCGTGCCCCTGGGTATCACCACCTGACCATCCACCAGAACGTCCTTGATGATTTTGCCGAAGAACTCATCGCCTTCAACGTTCTCACCAGCTTCAATCTCGGTCGAAAGGACCAGATCCAGCTCCGTGCCAGGGGTCACCAAACGCACGTCCCCTTTGTGAACAGTCGGGCTCTGCGGATGTTCGCACTCGGTCTGGGTGACGGTGCTGCGTAGCACCGGGGGCCCGGCACCGTCGGTGGGGGTGTCGGCTGACCTGGCGGCAAACGGGGCGCTGACAGACATGCTCAGTGCCATACTCCATACGCACATAGTACGGATGACGGACACCTTCAACGGTCTCTTCAGGTCACGGTTCTCAAAGTTCTTTTCCATGATTCTCAAAGGCGTCGAGCACGAAGTTCGAGTAAGCCAGCCTCCGTATTGAAGGAACAGAAGCGTTAGCTTGTGGGACATTTTTACACATCCTACCATCTAACACCAGAAATAATAATGCACAAACTATCTCAACCCTGCAAGCAAGTCAGAGCCGGCAAGCCAAGCGTAGAGTTCACCCAGTGTTTTTTTATCAACGAAAGCATCTGCCGCTACTATCTAGGTGGTGTGACAAGCTCGGTCCAGTTCGCCCCGGGACTCCAGGCGGAATCTGTTCCCAGGGTAACATCGCCGGTATTATTCACCCAGTGGTATTTGGGACCATACTCAACTTGATACTGGGTTCCGGTTTCGGGATTCATCAAGGTGTCTTCATCTCTTATGTAGTTGATGAAATTGCTATGGGCTCTATCTGACGAGCGCACACTGTTCATGTAGCGCGAATGAGAGGCATCCATCGCCGCCATTCTACTGCGGAAGGCTTCATGTCTGGCGTCCATGGCTGCCATTCTAGACTGGAAGGCCGCCGCCGAACGCGCCCTTGCTGCCCGGTCATAGGCGATCCAGTTTTGGGTAAACTGCACATTCTGAGCAGCCTGGCCCTGGCTCCATTGCGGACTGTATTCCCAGGATTTGTACATGCGCAGAAAGACAGCCAGTGCTTCTTCTTCATAGCCTTTGGCCGCAGCCACACCGCAGATTTGAGAGACCCACCACATCGTCTTGCCTTTTTTAGTAGCAGCGAGGAAGTAGGCTTCGCCTGCGTTTCCTTTGGCAGTGAAATTATATTTGACCGACGCAGCATCAGATGCCACCACACCCTGAGTACCGTTTATGCTGCGCGCAAGATCGGGATGGTGTTCTACATTTACCAGCTCGAAAGTATCACAGGCTTTGCCTATTCGGCTCTCTGCATACTGACGGACAAACTTGTCGGCGCTCTGATAATAGAGCACTTTGGTTACCAGTCCGGCGGATGTTTTGTATGTGGCACCGGGAGGGCAACCCATCCATGTGAGCCAACCGGCAGGTAAATAACGAGGTTCAATAGACCCATCACCGATAAAGACAACGATTTTCTCATCCGGTGAAACCGCCTTCACCCAGGGACGCAAGTCCACCGGCATCGGTCTTTTCATACCACCCGAGACATTCCATCCAGCCGGCACATCGAGGCTGAAGGCGTTGAAATTGGGGTCGACGAACTTTGTGAACTGGATATTCTGGGCCGGTACATTGACCGTATTAGCAGCCTCATTTTGATAGTCGTCGCCACCATCGCCAGTGCTCTGCTGTTGCTGTTGCGGAACGCCGGTAATAGTGAAGCTCTGCAGAATCTGCGACATGGTCGCAAGCTCGCTCTGAGCCTTTTGATTATTGGGAATCTGAAAAACTATCAAGCTGCCACTGGTGCCACCGTTGCCACCAGACAGAGCCAGACCGGCGATAGAATTAACTCCACCGGATGTGGACATGGCACGCAGACCGCCACCCACCATCATCGGTGCACTCCACTGAGGACCGGGTGCATATTTTTTTAGCATGACCTGAAAGAGCCCCTGGGCTTTGGGGACATCTATATTCTGGTCAGGCAAGAAAAAGGGAAAGATAGAGAGCCTGCTGGCATCGGGGCTCTTAACCTCTATACGTCCGGTCTTGGCGTTTTGCTCCACAGTCCATCCGTTGGGATATTTCAGAGAATAGCCGGCCTCGCCACCACCCGAGACGTTCCAGTTGACGCCTCCGGATTGATAGCTGTAGCTGTTGGTATTATTTGTGGTGCTGACAGAATTATTGTTGACGGTGTTGTTCTGCCCAGAGATATTATCATTAGATTGACCATTCTGTTGATTGGGCGAATTGACCTGCCAACCCACGTTAAAATTGCTGGATTTATTGAGGGCGTCTACTGGAACCCTGGTAATCCTCGCCTCATATCGTCCTTTTGCTGGGGACTCTAAAGAAAGCACCGCAGTTGTGCCGACCGAGCCCACGATACTGGCAAAGACCTGGGCGGCAGGCAAGCCGTCGATATTCTTGCCATCGATGGAAAACAGCCGGTCCCCCACCGAGACTCCTGCATTGGCAGCAGGACCCCCCGGCACAATCTGGGTGACCACCAGGCGTCCCTGGGGATTCCAGTTGACCACCAAACCCAGCGCTCCTTTATTAGAGGCACTCTGGAAGCCATTGTTCATTCCCGTACTAGAAGGACTCGAAGAACCGTCATAAGCATAGGGGTTTGATTGAGCCTGAGCTGAAGCTGTTCCCAAAAGAGAACAAGCCATCGACAAACCCACCGAGATTGCGGCCAAGCGGTAAATAGACCGGGAAAAGATTGCTTTGTCCATCGGTTTAAAATTTAAAATCCTGATTCAGTAACCTTCTAGAAGGTTCATTGTAACAGATCGCCATCGGGTGGGGTCTCAGCAGCATTTTTCCACTTAGACCAGCTTCTAACCAGCTCACAGGCAACCTCGATCATATCCGGGTCGAACTGCTCTATATAATCGCGATATTCGGCGAATCTATCATCTATGCGCATAGTCTCCATAATCACACAAGGACTCGATGAACCAGCCAGCAATTCAACCAGCGCGTCCTGAAACTCTTCCATCCTCTTATTTTCAGCTTCAGAATCAAACTCAGACATAAATCATCTCCAGAAGTTGCGCCAAAGTTTCAAAATCCCCTCGATATTCTGCCTGAGACTCTTCATCTTCCATGGTGAAGCCAAGCCGCTCATATATTATGTACTCAGCTCCGGGGCAGCGCTTGAGGGCATGGACTGCCAGTTCGAGGACCTCTTGAGGCACCGGCTCATCGTGGGTATCGCGTCGAACGAAAATGCGCCTTCCTGATATAGACGGACTAAAAGATCCGCCCGATATATGAATCTCTCGCACTCTCTCCAAAGGATAAGACTCTAGAAGTTCTATCGCTGGAATATTGAAATTGAGCTGCTGGCAATAGAGATTGTGCAGATCTAGTAAAAGAAATCCATCTACATCAGAAAGCAAGTGGTCTATGAATTCACCCTGACGTTTCACGTCCTCGATGCAAAATGCAAAGGCAAGGTTCTCTAACCCTACAGGGCGCCTGGTGGCTTCGGCGAACCGCTTCATCATCTCCTTTCCACTCTTCAAGGTTGCAGAATTCATCGGCACTGCCAGCGGTGCGCCATGGGCAACCGGACCGGCTTCGGAGAAACCGAAGTGCTCTGAGGCATGAATATAGTTGTGACTGCGAAACTCTTCGGCGGCGCCCATAAGCCAGTCGCGCTGCCTCTGCGAGAAGCGCACGGACAGTGGCGAGAGCGTCACCCCATGTCCTAACAATGCGTTGGCATCACTGTATCGGTCGACAATATCCTGACACCATGGCTCTATAAAAGCGCCATTGAAAGCATTGTCGAAACTCCATTCGACCACCTCGACCTTTCCGCTTTCAAAAAGCTCTGCCGAAGCCTGATGAAAGTCCGGGGTCGACATCAGAGACAGTCCAAGCTTGGGTTTTACAGTCATTCAGTCAATCCCGCCTCTAGCTCTATTTCTAGCCCAGACCACATAGCATCACCGGTCTATTCGTCTCGGCTTTCCACCAGATGACATTGCCGCAACCAGTACTTTGCGGATAGAGAATTTTGTCATCGTAAATACCTACCAGACTGAAGAGAGCATTTTTTTCTTTCTGTGCATCTTGCTCCTGCTCCAACTGCGTATACCATAGAGCCATATCTCTATGGGCTTTCCTTCTTAAATGACTAGTAGCAGGCAATCTATCTACTAACGCAAGAGCGCGCTGCCTTAGCTTCTCGGCATCACAAAGATCAACGTCCCAGTCGGTCTGTGATTGAGAAAGGTCCCGTTTATAGGCAGGGTCTTTAGATCGGTCTGAAATATGAACAGGAATAATCGCATAAGACTTTGCATTGAGGATAGAAACCACAGCCTCCACCTGATTGGCATTATTATTGAAGTCCGACTCGCAGCCACTTATTGCAGCATCAACGATCTGTTTACACTTTGCAGACTCTGCCGAGTTGCCGATTTCTTGAAACAGACACGAGAGCATGAAATACAAATGCAAACTGATAAACGACTTGCCTGAGGTCTCAAGTAATGGCCAGGCTTGTTGCAAAGCCGCTTCTGCCGTTCTCTTCTCTTGAGTATTCTCCTTTGCAGAGCGAGCTTCTCGGGCTATATATCCTGCCAGATAATGAAGCCCTACTTTAAGGCGCTCGGGAAAGCGACTGTACTCGCTTCCAGAGACATATCGAGCATACTGTTGCTCCAAAGTCTCCTCATCTGTGCCTTTCAATATGGATCTGGCTATTCGAATCAAAAAATACGCTCGCACCTCTGGCGAAATCTGTCGATTCTCAGCAATCTTTTGAACGAGTTCGAGTTGTTTTTCACTCACAGCACTCTCATTCGGGACAGAATAGACAGCGGGCGCACCGCTCAGGAATCCTCCTGCCACCAGTATCACCATCAGTGCCCTTTGTCTGGCCGATTCCATTTTAAACATTCCCCCCTGTTTAACCCATACCGCAAGAGAATCTAGATACAAGAGGTTCTACTTTCCACCACACAAGACTACCGCATCCAAAACTCTGAGGATAGAGAATCTTGTCGTCATGCACTCCTACAAGGTTGAACAGGATTTCTTTTTCATTTCGAGCCGCATCGCTCTTACCCAGTTCCTGATACCAGAGCACCATATCGCGATGCGCTTTGCGCCTTAGCTGGCTTCCAGAATCCAAACGATCTGCTAAAGCAAGCGCGCGAAGTTTGAGCTTCTCGGCTTCGGCAATATTCTTCTTTGCATAGCTTTTAGTCTGCTTCCCGGCTCCGGCAGCAGACGGACGCTGCCAATCTGAAATTTGCACAGGAACATAGCCATACGCCATCGAATTGAGAACAGCCACAACTCCTTCAATATGATTGGCATGATGAGAGAAATCAGACTCACAGCCCTTGATGGCATCATCCACTTTCTTCTGGCAATATTTAGACTCTATCTCATTACCGGTTTTCCGAAATAGATACGATGCCATGAAATACAAATTCAGCCTGGCGAAAGAATTGTCAGAGGTTTCGAGCAACGGCAGAGCCTCCTTCAGGGCAGTCTCAGCCAGGGCAGAATTGCCTCTCTTCTCTCCTGGCTTATCTTCTTTTGTTGAATTGGCTTCTAAAGATAACTGACTGGCCATGGCAGAAAGAGAGCTATTGAAAGCACTTCTTCTGCGAGAAAAAAGGTTAAAAGCGCCTGCTGCTGCATATGGTCCGTACTGTTTCTCCAGAGCCCCTCCATCCATACCCTGCAAGGCGGACCTGGCGATTTGAATCAGAAAGTAGGCTCGCAATTCTGACGAAATATTTTGATTACCAACAATCTTATTCACAAGCTCTAGTTGATTCTTACTCACAGCACCTGCTTTTGGAGCCGAGAATGCACCCGGTCCGCTGCTCAGCATTCCACCAGCAAGTAGTATGGCCATCAGCGCTCTTTTCTTGACAGATTCTCTTTTAGACATATTGAATTCCTTGCCCAAGTCCTTATCTAACCCATACCGCAATCATAGGAATATTTAGGAGCTTCGGCTTTCCACCAGATCAAACTTCCGCAGCCTCCACTCTGAGGATAGAGAATATTATCGCTTTGCACACCGACCAGATCAAAGAGGGCTTCTTTCTGTGCATTTGCCAGAGCATCTTTGCCTAGCTCTGAATACCATAAAGCCATATCCCTGTGGGCTTTCCTTCTAAGATGGTTTTCTGGCGCTAATCTATCTAGCAATGCAATAGCTCGCAGTCTCAACTTTTGCGCTTTCCTAAAATTCTCTTCGGAGTATGATATCGGTAAAGCCTTTGTGCGGTTTGCGTAGGACGGCTTCTGGTCAAAAATTGTTATCCGAATGAACTCTTGAGACTGCGAATCAAGCACAGAAGCAGCCGCTTCGAGCTGCTTGCTGTTGGGATTGCCATCCTTCTCACAACTTGAGACAAACTTTTCGATAGCATCATCACATTTTTTGGAACTCGCAGCATCACCCAGCTCTCTAAATTTGCCCCGAGCAATCAAGTACATGCTCATCTGAAAGTATGGATCTACTGTGGGGCTGATGAGCGGAAACGCTTCTAACATGACAGACTTAGCCAGTGCAAAGTTCTTTTGAGAAAGACTTGAATTCGCTTTGCCTACTATCAAATCTTTCTGAGCTGCTTGATCAGCCAGGCTGCGCAATGAACTCTTGAAATGACGGTTGATGCGATATGAGAAACCACCACTACCATTCTCTGTGTATTGCTTGTAATTCTTCGCTAATTCATCACTACTACTACCATTAAGTAGAGCACCGGCTACAAGAAGAAGATGGTAGGCCCTCTCAGATGAAGGAAGTCTGGTGTTTCTGGCGACCTTTTCAAATATCTGCTTATCACTGTCGCCAGGATTAGATTCAGGCAGAGCACTAACCGGCACAGGCGTATTAACAAGGCCTCCTGCCAGCAGTATCGCCATCAGTGCTCTTCTTTTGATCGCTCTTTTCTTGGACATACAATAAACCTTTGCCTAACCCATTCCACAACCGACCATTTTCAGAGTGCTTGCAACTTTCCACCAGGCAAGATGGCCGCAACCGAGACATTGGGGATAAAGAATCTCGTCACTGTGTATACCGACCATATCGAACAGAATCTCTTTCTGCGCCCGCGCCAATTCAGTCTTACCCAGAGCCTGATACCAGAGAGCCATATCTCTATGCGCTTTCCTTCTCAGATGACTTTCTGGACCAAGTTTATCTAACAGTGCAAGAGCCCGTAGCCTCAACTTCTGGGACTTCTCGAAGCTTTCATCAGAACAAGCCTGCGGCTCTATAATCGAATCCGTTGCACTGGAAGGACGGCGATCACTGATAGGGACTTGAACATATGCCCAAGCCTCAGAATCAAGCACAGAGGCAGCTGCCTCCAGTTGATCGGCATGGGCAGAGGGATCCAGCTCACATGCCCTGATATAAGTTTGAATTGCATCATCGCACTTTTCAGCATTCTCGATATCTCCCAACTCTCGAAATCTACCTGATGCGATTAAGTACATATTCAGTCTAAAAAATGGATCGGTAGATTCGTCTATCAACGGCAGCGCCTTTGACAGAGCTTCTCTTATGAGAGCCACATTCTCCTCAGGCAAATCCGGCTTGTTTGCCCCGGGCGACAAAGCAAGCTTTGCCGCCTGGTTCGCCTGGCTGACCCAAGACCGCTTGAACATTAGAGCCATACGCGGAGACATGCTGAAAGTGACAGCTCTGGAACGATGGCTAAATGATTTGATTACTTCGTCATAATTACCACCTTTGAGCAAAGAACCTGCAAGATTTAAAAGACGGTAGGTCCTCGTGGCAGGTGAAAGACTATCGTTCTGAATAATTCGTTCAACAATTTGAGAACCGGATTCTTGGCTGTTTGATTCAGGCAGAGAATAAACCGGCGCATCGGAATGCAGAAATCCGCCAGCAAGCAGTATCGCCATCAATGCTCTTTTTCGCACCGTTCTCTTCTTGGACATACAATAGACCTTTACCTAACCCATTCCACATCTTACGTTGATCTGCACGGGTTCCTCGCTCCACCAAACCAAACTGCCGCAAGCTCCGCTCTGAGGGAAAAGAAGTCTATCGTTGCGAACCCCGATCAGGTCAAACAGGCGCTCCTTCTGTCGCTCCGCAAGCTCAACCTTGCCCAGCTCTTGATACCATAGTGCCAAGTCCCTGTGAGCTTTTCTTCTCACATGGCTATCCATATCCAGACGATCTGCCAGCACCATCCCTCTTAGTTTCAACGCTTCAGCATCAACGAACCTATCTGCAGTCGAGGACTTAGTTGCATCATCCAATTTAATCTGCCCGAGTTCATGGTCAGCTATTCGAAGTGGAATCAGTCCATAAGCCAGTACGTCGAAAAGAGAGATAACTGCATCGATCGCTTCTTCTGAAGCCGAATCGTCTTCTTCTGTGGCTTTTACCGCCGCTTCGATATAGGCATCACACCTACGCATTCCTTCAAAGTCATTCAACTCTCTGAACAACCGCGAAACAATAAACAGCATATGAATTCGTGCAAATATTTTTTCTGAGTTATCCAGCAAAATAAGTGCTTGCTGCAATGCTTCACTTGCCAGCTCCGCCTGCTCTTTCGAAAGAGCGATACTGTCGATTTCAGATTGAAACTCTTGACCAGCAACTTGATTGGCAGAAGTGAGCAATGCCTCTTTAAACCGCCTTAGCTTCCGCCTGAAATAAGAGCCGGCTGACCCTTCCAGGACCTGACCATATTGCTCTTCTACTTCGGTATAACTTAGGCCAGACAGGCATGATCTGGCGAGCAGTAGCAGAAAGTAGGCTTTGGGAATTGGCCTCATTCCAGCTTCGGCAACGATCTTATCCACCAGCACTCCGCTCTTACCTCTTGGACTGCTTCCGAATTGACTAACCAGGATTCTATATTATCCCCGCGAAAAATCATTTTTGCTCTGGGGTAATTACTAATTATAAAGAGGTCAAATCTGGGCGCGAATTATGCCGTACAAGAGTTAAGCCTGCTATCCTTGCTTGACGATGCAAAGACTTATGGAAATTTTCTGGAATCCCGAAGACCGGCGCCTGCGTGCGGCAGTGCGACTGGCACTTCATGCTGGGGCTCTAGCTATTCTGACACCGTTAATTTCCACAGTCGGCACTACTGTCATGCCCGATTCTGATTCCTGGGGCGCCTCTTTGTTAACTCCTCAATGGCTCGTACTGATGACATTTATCGCAGCGGGCTCTTTTTTAGTCATGTACCTTATGGGGCGTTATGTCGACCGACGACAATTCAGCGACTTCGGCTGGGTACTAAACCGCAGGTGGTGGCAAGATCTTGTTTTCGGGTTTGTTCTGGCTTTTCTTCTGATATCCATTATATTTGGGCTGGAGCTGCTCTTCGGCTGGGTAAAGATCACCGGCTATTTCGTCGGCGAAGGCAATTTCGCCTCAACAATCTTTTTGGGATTTCTCTTTCTTATTGTCGCCGCCATTCAAGAAGAGACCATATCGAGAAGCTATCAGCTTAAAAACCTGGCGGAAGGATTCTCCTTCCTCGGTCAGAAGCGGGCACTTATCACAGCCACTCTCTTCTCTTCCATCGGCTTCGGTCTCATGCATCTGGCCACACCCCACTGTTCTTTCCAGAGTATCGCCAATTTAACTGTCGCGGGCGCCGTCTATGCCTTTGCTTTTTTGATCACAGGTCGCATTGGATTACCCCTGGGCATGCATATAAGCTGGAACTTTTTCGAGGGCTTGTTCTATGGCTTCCCTGTCAGTGGAACCGTATTTGACACCAAGCTAATGGCCATCGAGCAGAGCGGTCCGGAGCTGATAACCGGAGGAGCGTTCGGTCCGGAAGCAGGGATAATAAGGCTGCCGATGCTCTTTCTTGCCCTTGCCGCTATCTATGGCTGGACAAAATTCCAGAATCGCGACGATGGTCAAATTCCAGAGAAAGATATGACTACAGCTGAAAGGCTGCAATAAATAGAACTAGCTTAGAGGGAAGAGATCAGGCTTTGCTGGCGCCGACCAGATGATCGACCACCACTTCTCGCCAGCTATCCCGGGCGATGTTGCCACCACAGATGACTACCGCCACCTTCTCCCGCGGCTTGAAGTTGATTATCTTCTTAGAGACAGCAGCTACTGCACAGGCGGCTGCACCTTCTATCAACATGCCTTCGTTTTCGAGAAATTCGAAGATGGTCGAGGCGATTTCGGCTTCGTCTACCTGTACCCACTCGTCCACCAGTTCTCGAACCAGCGGGAAGGTTATGGTCTCGGCTTCGACATTACCGGCGATACCATCAGCCAGGGTAGGGCTTGTGACGATAGGAGCGATCCGTCCCTTTTGAACAGCGGTTTGCATGGTCGGCGAATTGGCGGCGACCACACCGACTATACGGCAGTTGGGGTTGATTGCTTTGGCGACTGTGGCCACACCGGCAGCCAGACCGCCGCCACCGACGGAAAGAACTATGGTGGAGAGCTTCGGCACCCGCTCGAACATCTCTAGCGCCATGGTGCCCTGACCACAGATAACCTCAGGGTTATTGTAGGGAGAGACGTAGAAACCTTTTTTCTCATCAGCCAATCTGCGGGCATAACGCTCGGTCTCTTCCGGATCATCGCCATGGCGAATGATTCCGACGCTATAGCGATCCAGCTTTTTGGCTTTGGCGGCAGATACTGTCTCGGGGATGCAGATGGTCACTTCTCTTTCGGTGAAGAGCGATGCCTGGGCAAGACCGAGAGCATGGTTGCCGACCGACGCTGAATAAACCTTGATCAGGCGCTTCTCTCGAGCCCAGCTCAGGGCGTTGAGGGCACCGCGCAATTTGAAAGAACCGGTGTTCTGGAGATTCTCCAGCTTCATCCAGACTTCCGCTTTGGAGACATCGCTCAGCCAATAACTTTTGGCGAGAGGTGTGTTGAGGACAAAACCTTTGACTCTTTTCTGGGCGACGAGGACATCGCTAAGGCTTACTCTATCTACTATCACTGCATTCCGTCCGGATTAGGTGAAACCGCAAGTCAGTCTAGCAAGACCGAGAACAATGTTGCAATAGCGCCCGGTGCAGGCTGAATGATCAATATAAATAAGATAAGAATTGGAGCGGGTAGCGGGAATCGAACCCGCGTATGCAGCTTGGAAGGCTACCGTTCTACCATTGAACTACACCCGCACTTCCTGGAACATACTATCAAAAAGATATAGCCGAAAGCAATGCTTTTAATGCCGGGCGTCTTGCCAGGT
Source organism: Candidatus Obscuribacterales bacterium (assembly GCA_020634035.1). Classification (GTDB taxonomy): domain Bacteria; phylum Cyanobacteriota; class Vampirovibrionia; order Obscuribacterales; family Obscuribacteraceae; genus RI-106. The sequence goes on from JACKCM010000003.1 coordinate 383,063, forward strand.
TAGCCAGATCTATCTCTTTGCAAGCCTCTCCGGCAATTGTAATAGCGGCGGGAGGATGATAACGTTTACTACATATTTCGTTGCGACCTGGCAGAAACGTCGGGCTTGCTCATCTACAAAATCGGAAGACAAGCGCATGATAATAACCCGAGGCATTATGACGAGAGTGCACAATCCACCCAAAGACCTTGTTCCCCCTCATGTCCAGAAGCTGGTTCCTTACAAACCGGGTAAGCCGCCTGCCGAGTTGCAGAAAGAGCTGGGGATAGAAGAGTTCATTAATCTAGCCTCGAACGAAAATTCCCTCGGTCCGCCCCAGACCGTACTCGCCGCCATTCAAGAAGCGAGTCAGCGTATTCATCGTTATCCGGAAGTAGGCGGGCTGAAGCTGCGCCAGGCCCTTGCCGAGCGCTATAACGTCAAGCTAGAGAATGTTGCCATTGGCTCAGGCTCCGAGAGCATCCTCGCCAATACGATAAGAGCATTTCTCCATGGTGACGACGAAGTTATCACCGCCGATGGAACTTTCATAGGCTTCTATGTGCTTGTAAATGCCCAGGGCATCAAGCTTCATAAGATTCCGCTTAAAAATTATCGCTTCGATCTCGATGCTATCGCCAATGCCATCAACGAGAGAACCAAGGTTGTTTATCTCTGCAATCCCAACAACCCGACAGGCACCATTTTTGACCGCGAAGAGTTCGAGACCTTCATGAACCGCGTGCCGGAGCATGTTCTCGTTATTCTCGACGAAGCCTATTACGAGTTTACGAAAGGCGATCAGGACTTTCCCAACTCGATGCAATACCGCCTCGATAATGTTCTCACCCTGAGAACCTTTTCGAAAGCCTATGGCATGGCAGGGGTTAGGGTCGGCTATGGTCTTGGCCATGAGATGCTGATTGATTATATAAACCGCATCAAATTACCTTTCGAGCCCAGTGTCATGGCCCAGGCGGCTGCCTATGCTGCTTTGCAAGACAAAGAATATATGGACAGGACCCTGGAGAACAATCAGGTCGGAATGGAATATCTAGAGAAGAATCTAGATCGACTTGGTATCAAACGGGTCAACTCCTGGGCTAATTTCATCTTGATTGAATTAGGAAGCGAAGAGAAAGTAGCAAGCACCAATGACGCTCTGCTCAGAAAAGGCATAGCCATTAGACCGCTTACTGCCTTCGGTCTCGCCACCTGTATGCGTATTACTGTGGGTATTCCCCAGGAAAACGAAAAGCTCGTAGCCGCTCTAGAAGAGATCTTTGCCAACTAGTTGTAGTTGCGGGCTAGCTCACGTTTCAAAGATAAATCCGTAAGCTTGTCTTAAATCGAGCTAATTTCGATTTTGGTGCGGATAGAATGGGGTTCGTAAATCCAACCGTGCTTACGGAGTAATCTAACATGACAACCAATGTGCTCAACAAAACCGAAATCAAAACCACCTGGGAAATCAAAAAAATCCAGGAAATGAATGCTCGTGCATTCGCCAACACAATGATGGCTGCAATGGAAATCCTCGGTAAGCATGGCGAAGAAGCTATGAAAGAGTTTCAAACCAAAACCAGACAGCCCATGGTCAAAATGTACAAAGAGATGGGTGTCAAAACTCCTCTTGAACTCGTTAAAGCTAAAGCCGAACATGAAACCAACCTCTTCGGCAGCCACATCGAGATCTGGGGCGACGAGAAAGAAGCTCACCTCAAGTACCTGAGCTGTGCAATGTGGGACAACATGAAAACCTGCATGCCTAAAGAACAACAAGAAGGCATGTGCGAAGGTTTCCAAAACTGTGTCTCCGCTTTCGCTAAAGAATTCGGCTTCACCGGAGAAGTTAAATTCGAAAACGAAATCGCCACCATTACTTTCCGCAAGTAAGCACAGAACAAGCTCATTGCAGAATGAAATCAGAAGCCCGGGATTGCTCCCGGGCTTTTTTGTCATCGATTCATTGCAACAGATCGGCCATGCCGTCCGACTCTTCTTCTTTCATAAAGAGCTCCATCTCGCTGGACACTTTTTTAAATCCCTTGGGCACGGTGAATATATCATCACCGATAACCTGGCGCTTGCATGTGATCACATCCCAATTGACAATCGGAATCTGGCCCCGCCTCAGAAGAAGAATTTTTAGAGGCAGCCCGCTGGATGGCGGAACGTTGAGAATTTCACTGACGAAAAGAGTCAACTGCTCAGGCACCTTTAGATCGCCGGTCATCCAGAACTCTTTGAGTTCGCCACGGTTATGGGTCGGACTCTGAAAGACCCGGGCATTCAAACCGGCGACCTTTCCTTTTTTGTTCACAGGCTGGAATACCCTGCGGTTACGAGAACCATAGCGCTTTCTCCAGACTTCATAGGGGATAGTCGTGTACTTTCGAGTCACAGTACTGAATATGGTTGCATCAAATTGAGGCGACTTCAAAACGGCGGTAAACGTTTTGTACTTGAATCGAACACCGCGGTCCGAGATATACAGAGTCTGGTGACCACCTCTATCTGAACGGATGTCGAAAATCCAGCCATTGGCTTTTACTGTCTTATTCGATTTGGCTGACTTATTTGCTTTTTTAGTAGATTTCGCCGCTACCGGAGACACCACAAGAAGAAGGCATAAAAATAATCCAGAGGCAAGATAAAACCGGGATCGAAAGAAAGTTAGCATTAGAGAAAGCCGGTGGGTATAACAAATAGACAGTCAGAAGCATTATAAACATATGGGCAGCTAAATACCGGAATGGCAGAAAACGGTGAAAATCCAGATCCCCAGAAACCGTCTGACCGCAAGGCGGACAGACAACCCGTGCTGGCAGGATTGAAAGCCTCCGAAATCTGCTGCAAATGCGGGCAGACCCACCGGGGAAAGCCGGGTGGAGCAGATTGCGGCGCCGACGACCAGGATAATACTCCGCTTCTGCCGGGAGCGAGTTTATCAGAAGAAGAAGAAGACTCGTCCGATAGTGATACCCGGCAAGTAATGCCGGCTGAAGCCATAGACTGGAAACAGGGGCAGGGACTATATCAAGATCTCGACGAACAGGCTCCGGAGGATTTTGTCGGACATACCCTGGCGGAGCGCTACACGCTGCTTTCTCTCATAGGGAAGGGGGGAATGAGCGCGGTTTTCCAGGCGAAGGATCTGAAGCTCAATAAAATCCTGGCGGTAAAGCTGCTCTTGCCACATCTAGTTTCGGTAAATATGAACGCCCGTAGATTCAAGATAGAAGCCCAGGCAGCAAGCAGTCTCTATCATCCCAATTTGATAAGCACCTATGACTATGGCGTATCAGATAGAGGAATGCCTTACATAGTCATGGATTTGCTCGAGGGCAAGTCGCTTTCGGAGGTTCTCAAAGAGGAGAGCCCTATTGCTTTTACTCGGGCGCTTCCTATTTTTATCCAGATAGCCGATGCCCTCGCTCATGCTCACGGCAAAAATGTTTTGCACCGGGACTTGAAACCAAGCAACGTGATGCTGACCACCAACTCCAACAGTCCTGATTTCGTCCAACTGGTGGACTTTGGCATAGCCAAAATGCTGCCAGCCGGTGACGACGAAGACGGAGGTCATGACCTGACTCGCACCGGAGAGATCTTCGGCTCGCCTCAATATATGAGCCCTGAGCAATGCTCTTCGATGCCGATGGATGCGCGCTCCGACATCTATTCGATGGGCTGCTTGATGTACGAAGTGCTGGCCGGCTATCCGCCATTCAAAGGCGAGAATGTGATGGATACGTTATTCAAGCAGATTCATGAAGCGCCACCGGATATGAAGACCCCGGACGGCTGCGCCGAGATTCCGCAGAGATTGAAACTTATCGTTTTCCGCTGCCTGGCTAAAGATCCGGCAGAGCGCTATCAAAGTGCGGCCGAGCTGTCAGAAGAGTTGAACCGCATTAATCAATCGGCCACCGACATTTTTATCAAACAAGTACAGGCGAAATGGCAGGTTTTCAAACTGAAGCGTCGCCCCCTGCGCAAAGCAGAGAAACGTTATCTTATTATCTCGGTAGCCCTGACAGTCTTGCTCGGTCTGGCTTCGGTCAAGCTTATAAGCGACTTCTGTGCGCTACCCGAAGAGATAAGCAAGCTTGGCTTGAAACAGGCTTTTATGCCGATAGTTCAAGAGGCACCAGAGCTGCCTATGAACAAACAGCTTATGCTTCGTGCCCTGGAGACAGGCTTCAACAAACGGGTCGAACGCCTCGGTCCCAATCCGGAGCGGCCTGCCGTAGAAGAGTTAATTGATGCTGCCGAGAAAGTCGCCCAGAGCTATTTGAACGCCAAAGAATATGCCCTTGCCATTCATTACTATCAGATAAACCTGGATCTTGCGGCTCGCTACGGCAACGAAAAGACCTATTCATCGACTTTTCCGAAATTAAAAATTGGAAGCGCTCTTTATGCTCAGGGCAAGTATGCCGAGTCTATTCCCTATTTCAAAGAATTCAGCAAAGAACTGGTAGAGATGCAATACGGTCTGCGAGACAGATCTTATATGCTGGAGGCGCTGATTTATAAAGCATCTGCCGAGTATGGCTGCGGTCGCTACGAAGAAGCCGCCCGTACCTACGAAAGAGTCTTCAGAACGATACCGGAAGCAGATATGGTTCCCAGCAGGGTTCAGCTAGCTCTGCTCTATTCGCAGTATGGCGACTGTCAGCGTCTGCGCAAAGAATTTGGCGCAGCCATCGAAGCTTATAACAAAGCGCTTTCTCTTTATCAAAAAATTCCATCGCTCAAATCTTCCGGTGACAGCGTCAACTATACCCGCTATGTGCTCAGCCTATATTTGAAAGGCTATTGCCAGTATCGTCTGCTCCAATTCGACGCTGCAGATGAGACCTACAAAGAGGTGCTACCGCTGATGAAGGGACTTCCTGATAGTCAGGCAGAGTTGAGAGCGACAGCAAGCGCCCAGCTCTCCGACATTCTCTGGCAGAGAGGCGCTTATATAGAAGCGCTACAGATGCGCTCCCGAGCCAAAGAGCTCAGCAAATGATTTAAATCAAAGATTGCCGCGAACCGCCTGCTCTCGCTCGATAGACTCGAAGAGAGCCTGGAAATTGCCTTTTCCGAAGCCTTTGGCACCTTTGCGCTGAATGATTTCGAAGAAGAGGGTCGGTCTGTCTTCTACCGGCTTGGTGAAGATCTGAAGCAGATAGCCACCGGACTCTCTGTCGACAAGAATACCGAGCTTAGCCAGCTCTTCTATGTCTTCATCGATCTCGCCAACGCGCTCGGTCAGGCTGTCGTAATAGCTCTGGGGCACGGTGAGGAATTCGACCCCTCTTTTATGGAGTTCACCTACGGTCTTGATGATATCGCGAGTGGTTATGGCGATATGCTGTACGCCGCCGGCGGTGTAGTAGTCCAGATACTCTTGAATCTGAGACTTTCTCAAGCCCTCGGACGGCTCGTTGATAGGCATCTTGATCGTGCCGCTTTTGTTTGCCATCACCTTCGATACCAGAGCGGAGTACTGGGTGCTGATGTCGTCTTTGTCGAAGTACTGATATACATAAAAACCGAAGACTTTTTTATAATAGTCGACCCAGTATTCCATCTTTTCGACTTCGACATTGCCGACGATGTGGTCGATGCTCATCAGTCCCACAGGTGTTCCTTCGCACTTCTTCTCTACCGACTTGAAGCCGGGGGCGAATGGTCCGTTATAGTCCTGACGCTCGATGAACTTGTGGATGGTATCACCATAGGTGTATACAGAACCGCAGAGAAAACGGCCGTTTTCATCTTCATGCTCTTCTAATTCTTTGTGGACTCTGGCGCCTCTTTCGATGGCGGTTTCAAAAGCTTTTTTAGCGTCACGCACTCGAAAGCCGATTGCTTTAACACCGTCTCCGTGTTTGTGTGCATGATCGGCTATTTCGCTTTCTGGAGTGAGCGCACCGGTGAGCACCATCTGTACGCTCCCCTGTTTCATAACATAAGAGACTTGCTCTCGGTCTCCGGTTTCAAGACCTTTATAAGCAACCAGGTCAAAACCGAAACCACGGCTGTAATAGTAGCTCGCCTGCAGGGCATTACCCACATAGAACTCGACATGATCGAATCCGTCTACTTGAATCTCTTCGACACCACTGGCTGCAGCCTGGCGCTCCACTATCTCCTTGACCATTGGTAAAACCTCTTCGTCTCAGGGAATATGTACTTTCTGGAATTCATTTTACGATAGTGACGCCAGGAAGTCATAGTCCTTAAGAAGCATTAGAAGCTTTTAGCAGCTGTTTCGCCTCTTCGTTATCAGGATATCTGGAAATGATTTTATGTAAGAGACGGTCCACTTCCTTCTTGGTAGGCTGATCCGCATCCTGAACTTTCTTTAGAACTTCGATTACTTTTGCGGGCTCGGAGCCTGAATCGAGCATGGCTTCTGCCATTCCAAGCCGGACGGAAGAAAGGAGCGAACGCATGCTATCCCGCTTGAATTCTCCGACCGCTGACTCCAGGCGCTTCTCGAGCTTTTCATAGTAGAGAACAGATCCCTTCGCGTCCCCTGACTTCCTCAGAGACTCAGCCAGTTTGTAGGTCTGCAGCGAGGAGAACTGATTGACGTTATGAGCATGACGATAATGGACAGCAGCTTCTTTGTGGTTACCGAAGTGCTCCTCGACCTGACCCATCATCATCTGCACGGTGGAGATGCCAGGATGTTCTTCGTCGAGTTTCCTTAAGATCTTCAAAGCTCCTTCTCGATCTTTTTCGATGGTGGCAAGTTTCCAGGCTTTGCGAATCTCTTCCACCACCTCCATCTCTTCATGGAGATTGGCCTTGGCATTGGTGACATCGTTGCCCCCCATAGAATCCGAAAGCCCGGCGCCAGGATGATTTTTCTGAGAATAGCGCAGATTGGCAAGATGATTGTTGCCCTGTTGCACGGCGGTGTGGCAACCGGTCAGAGCCAGCAATCCCATAGACAAAGCGATCAGTGCATGGTGGCTATTTCTTTTCATCATCTTTTCAAAGGAGCGTTCCCGAAGTCATCTTCCTTTTCGATAGAAGAAGCGGCCAGTCCTCGTTTGATCGACTCCTCGGGTAGGGGCGGATCTTCCTGGGAAGCGATGGAATCAGTATGGGAGGCATTTCTGCCGGCATTACGATCCCGGGCTTTGGCTTGCAAAAAGGTAATGCGATCATGGACACGCTTTCTGTATTTTTCCGGAATCGCATCCAGAAAAACGATATCTACCAGAGCTCTAGAGGCGTGATAATAATCGCCCTGGGCTTCCAGAAGTTCGGATAGCGCCACGCGCAACATCAGCTCCTTGGGCTTGGACGACTTGAGATGGTCCAGGCGACGGGTAGCTTCTTTTAAAATCTTGGCATCTTTGCAGTGCTTGGCAATCATGTGATAAGCCACATAGTAAGAGGCGTCGATATCGGTGACTGCTATGTATTGATGGGCAGCTTCTTTGTCTTTGCCCATTTTCCTGAGCAACTCGGCATACTCGAAACGAGCCTGGGCACTGGATGGATTCGCTTCGCTCCGAGCCAGAGCATGTTCAAGATCTTCTACAGTGGGCGCTTCGACCTGGGCAAGAGCGGAAGGAGCGAAAAGAACAAATGCTCCACCCTGCATGATGGATAGGCATAGAGCAATCATCACCAGGGAGGTTTTCTTCCGGTAACCGCTTTTTATTGAAATCCTTTTAGCTTTCGAAGTTGCCAACATATAATCATGCCTTCCTTATCAACAGGCGGCAGAGACCGCCATCCATGAGCTGATTCTCTTCCAGAAGATGACCTTCCTGAACCACCGATTTGCTTACGCTTTGAGCCGGTTCACCCTGGTCGAGGACCACTTCTACCTGCTCGCCGGAGGCTAACTTGTCCAGAAAAAGTTGTGTTTTCACAAAATTCATCGGGCAGGCAACGCCTCTCAAATCCAGCTTATGTATAGTCATGCTTTACAGCTCTTTTGTTTCGGATTCCGCAAAACATACGGAAGGATAACACTCTTTAGGAGAAGGACAGTAGGATTCATCTAAATACTTAACCCACTGACTCTTAAAACATTCTCGCGAATAAATATATATTCTGAGGTCATCCAGCATCTCGGCGGCATCTTTGCCGTTTGCCCGGGCCAGACAGTTCAGACACTGCATAGTCTCGGTAAATCCCAGGGCAAGATTGAGCACTTGCTGGCGCAGACAGAGCCGTATAGAGCACTGCTTGCAAGTGCTCGGGGCGCCTTCAATAAGCAGGCTGCATGGTTCTTGTTGCTCCGACATTGGTCAAATAGTATCAAAGCTAGTGCCTTCTAAGAATAATCTATGAAGTTATGACCCCGGGTCCGGTCGGGTATATTTTGGAAACAGATAAAATCGGTTTGAGAAACATTCTATGGGACCAGCGCCATCGCCTATCAGAAAGTCTTTGATCGCCGCCGCCCTGGCAGCGACTCTGGCTCTCTCGACAAATCAGCCGGCTTCAGCCCAGTATAGTCCGAGTCCTTACTATGGGCAGCCCCCGGCCAGTCCTCCTAATAATGCTTTCCAGAACAACCGGATCCAGCTCAATAACCGCTATCGGCAGTTGCTCGAATCTGCCCGTCGACTTATCGGTGAAGGCCGCCCCCAGAACGCGCTTCCGGTTCTCGCCGAAGCGGCGGCGATAAACTCGCGAGATCCGGAAGTCCACTTCTGGCGAGGTCTCGCCCTCGATAAACTCTCCGACTATAAAGACGCTGTCAAAAGTTATGCTCACTGCCTCACCATGGCGAAAACAGCGGGCATGGATTCCAGCGAGTTGCGGATTAATTTAGGCAACACCCTGGTCAAATTGAATTATCTGAATGAAGCGCTTTTCGATTATCAAAGAGCGATCGAAATCACTCCGACAAGCGGCTTGCCCCATCTTTATCTTGGCCGACTCTATTTGATCAAAACAGACTACAATCTTGCCCTGGACGAATTCAGAAAATGCGAATCGCTCAATTATCATGATACTTATCTACCGTTTTTCAAAAGTCTTGCTTACACAGGCTTGAAGAGATATGGAGATGCCCAGGAAGAGCTGAGACCGCTTCTTACCTCCTTTTCCAAAACAGGAACGCCCGATCTATTTCGCCTGGCAAGCACCCTGGACAGCACCTTGAGCAAAGAGCTCGAAGCAGAGGCAAAAACAAAGAGTGGAAACAAGAATCGAGAGCGACAAACACGGTCCGGAAGAGATTCCGATTGACGCCCTCTGGGGTCTTTCCACCAACCGCTATCAAAGACATCTGAGGCTGACCGATTTCCCTGTTCATCCGGTTATGGTCAAAGCTCTGACCTTAGTAAAGAAAGCCTCCGCCACCACCAACGGCATCACAGGTGAAATCGAACCAGAAATCGCCGATGCCATTGAGAAAAGCTGCGATCGAATACTGGCAGGAGAATTGCATGAGCAGATAGTTGTGGATGCCTTACACGGATCCGGCGGCTGGGGTCTGACAAAAAATTTGAGCGAAGTTCTGGCAAACGCTGCAAGCAAACTGTTGGGCGGCGAACCAGGCTCTTACAAGCCGGTTCATCCGGTAGAACATGTCGACCTCAATCAGGCTTCTTATGACACCTATATCACAGCGATGCGCCTGGCGATTCTCCTTGCTCTCGATGATCTGGAGGCCAGTCTGCTCGATATGGAGCGAATGCTGAGGCGCAAAAGCCTGCAGTTCGACAGGGTGGTCAAACCGGGTCGAATCAACCTCAAAGACTCGGCTCCGATAACACTGGGTCAGGAGCTGAACGCCTATGGCTCGACAATCGAGCGCGCTCTGCGCCGCCTGGAAGGCAGCAGGGATATCTTCAGAGAGATCAATCTGGGCGGCGGTGACATTGGCACCGGATTCAATACCAGCCCAAAATTCCAAGAGATGGTCGTACAAGAACTTTCTAAAATCTGCGATCAGGAGCTAAAAGCATCAGATGACCATATAAGAGTCGGCAGCTCCATGACCGACTTTGCCCACTTCTCCTCCAGCCTTAAAGAGGCTGCCATTGATCTGGGCAAGATAGCCGGTGATCTACGAATCCTGTCTTCCGGACCAGGGGCGGGAATGGCCGAGATCATCCTCGATGCCCGTCTTGAAGCTAGCCCCCTGGTGGAGAGCCTGCTCATGCTCTGTCACCGGATCGCTGGCAATGACCTTTCGGTATCGCTTGCGGTCGCCTCGGGAAACCTGCAGTCTAATAGCGCCACTCCGCTGATTATAGATAAGATCCTCGAATCCATGGAGCTTCTGCAGCGGGCCGGTACCGCCTTTGTCGGCAACTGCCTGGCCGGCTTGAACACAGACCAGGAGAGATGTCTCGCCCTTACGACAAACACAGCCGCTTTCACAGACTTGCTTGCCACCGAGATTGGTATGGAAGAAGCGGCTATAGTTGTAAAGAATTGCAGAGATCAGGACAGAGATGTAAAGGAGTATCTATTAGAGAGCAAAATCCTGCTCCCTGAGCGGATTGAGACGATTTTCAGCCATCGCTTCATGACATCACCGAAACGGATTATACCTTTTAAAAAAGAGGGCGAAGAATGACCGAGGAGCGCATCCCATGGGGAAGACAAGGGATTCGCAAGACGGTCGAAGCCCTCTACATGAATTAGTTTGAAGCTTGGCGGTCATTTTCTTGCTTCGAATTTGGTTAACATAGGGGTCTCTAGTGCAGGTAAACCAAATGCAGTTCAGGCATTTAGCAGTTTTACCCATGCTTACCAGGAAACTAGACATCTCGGAGACAGCCAGAGCATGCTGAGTGGATATAGACTTGAAGTAATTGTCGGATGTATGAGCGCGGGCAAATCGAGCGAGTTGATTCGCCGCATTGAAAGAGCCCGGCTTGCTTATCTGCCCACGATAATCGTTCGGCCGATAACAGATACACGCTCCAAGCCGAACCATGTCGAATCGAGAAATGGCCTGACCTCCCACGCTCTGGTGGTAGAGAGCGCCCGCGACATCCTGAAATACTCGTCCCACGCCGTGGTTATCGGCTTAGACGAATGTCAGTTCTTCGACGACGAGCTCATTCCTGTGGTCCAAACTTTATTAAGGCAGAAAAAGAAGATTATCGCCTCTGGTCTCGACCTGGACTATAAAGGAGAGACCTTCGGCCAGGTACCGACCCTGATGGCAATGGCAGACCGGGTGGACAAACTGCTCGCTGTTTGCAGAAAGTGCGGCTCCGATTTCGCCTGCCGCACCCAGAGACTGGTACATTCGGACGAGCAAATACTGGTAGGTGATTGCCAGTACGAAGCCCGCTGCATTCACTGTTTCGAGCCGCCTGGCGAATATCAGCTCAGACTCGAATTGCCTCTGGCCGAAACAAACCCGCCCCAGCTAGCGATAGTCCAGGGTCCGGCAACAGCGGCCACTGTAGCCAGCTAAAACAAAAGACTTCCAACGCACGCAGAGCACTCGACTTCGGTCGGGTGCTTTGTGTATGGAGAAAACGCCCGAAACCCCGACATAATGGGGAATTATAAACAATCATTAAGCGAATATGAATTTACTGGCTAATTTGTTACCGCCAGGATGTCAGGGGAATACCTAGAAACAGGAAACCAGAGGTTGGTTTTGGAGAATTACTAATGATCAAGCGTGTTATCAAATCGCTGAAGAACAGCAAGCTCTACAAAGCGGCTTTCGGAAAGAACTACGAAACCGTCAAACTTGTAGAGACAAACGGCTGCGAACATCCCTGGCAGCAAGACCTCGACCATATAGCCGAAAGACTCGGTCACGAAAAGGTACAGGTTACCCAGAACCAGGAGACCCGAATAGCTGAAAGCACCGTTGTCGAACAGGACTTTCAACAGCTCTTCAATCAAGTTAAACAGGATATGGAACAACAGAAACAGAGCGGCTCCAAGAAACCTGTGGTAACCAAAAAGAAAAGAGAAGCCGATATTACCGCTGTGGACCTTCAGTCCTGGTGGGGTCAATCGGTAGCCACCTGGGATCCTATAGACAGTAAAAATGTAGATTCGGTCAGTCAGCAACCGAGAAGACAGAGAACCAAGTGGTTCGACGGTCATTAATTTGCGATATCAACCTTAATATTAATGTCGCCGGCGCAAACCCTGCTACAGTTGTCATTTTGGAAGATCGGCCCGGATAAAGCCTGCTCTTGACATGCGATTTTATCCCCCGTTCCTAGTACGTACACGTTTAGGCAACGGGGGCTTAGTGGTAATATGGCCCTGAAGGACAAATTCAGCCACGAGCCATGAGATCTAGCAGAATTTCTAAAATCATCATATCCTCCCTTGCCCTCTTCACCTTTGCAGGCGGTTTTGCCACAGTAGACGCAAGCCCGGCTTTCGCCAAAAGCAAGTCCTCGAAGAAAAGCCATTCGAAGAAAAGCAGCTCGAAGAAATCTTTCAGCAAAGGGAAGACCAAACTGGTGCCCCCACCACCGCCCTACGCGCCCTCCATTTTGCCGGAGCTCGCTTATCGTCGAAGCGGACGCGCAGTAGTGAAAAGCGAAGAGGAAAAGCCGGTCAATCCTTACGCCAAATATATCTATCACCGGGACGAGCAGAAACTCCCCACCCCGGTGCGTCACAACAAATATGTAGCTTCATGGAACGCTAACTGAGCATTCGTTTAGCGTCTTCGATCAAAGCCTCTCGAGCACCATCGCAATTCCCATGCCGCCCCCGATACAGAGGCTGACCAGACCGTAGCGTGCTTTGCGACGCTGCAACTCAAGAGATATCGAAAGCAATAAGCGCGCGCCGGTGGCTCCGAATGGATGGCCGATAGCAATAGCGCCGCCATTGACATTGACTCTGTCCCGGGGCAGACCAAGTTCTTTTTCGCAGGCCAGATACTGTACGGCGAAAGCCTCGTTGATCTCGATAAGGTCCATATCCTCCAGCTTCAGACCGGCTTTTTCAAGAGCCATAGGCACAGCGGGCACCGGTCCTATCCCCATAATTTCGGGAGGAACACCGGTGACTGCCCAGGATACTACTCTTGTTAGCGGAGACAGTCCTTTCTTCTCGGCGGTGGCAGCGTCTGTTACCACCAGGGCGGCGGCACCATCGACAATACCGCAAGCGTTTCCTGCGGTCACTGTTCCACCTTTTCGGAAGACCGGCTTCAGGCTGGATAGCTTCTCCATAGTCGTATCTGGTTTGGGATGCTCATCTAAATCGATAATCTGTTCCTGGCCCTTGCGACCTTTTATAGAGATGGGGACGATCTCTTCTTTTAATCGCCCTGAGTCCATCGCCTCTTTGGCCCGACTCTGACTGAGGAGCGCAAATTCGTCCTGCTCTTCACGACTGATGGAGAATTTCTCTCTGATGTTTTCAGCGGTCTCACCCATGGATGCATCGGGATAAGTGTCCCGGATATCGAGCCCGTCCCAGAGTTCGGCATGACCCATACGTGCGCCCCAGCGATTGCTCCAGGTTATGTATGGGGTCATCGAAAGTGAGTCGGTTCCACCGGCGACCACAATTTTTGCCTGGCCGGCATCGATAAGCATTCCGGCTGTGGCCACCGCTTTTACCCCCGAGCCGCAGAGCAGATTGAGGATCAACCCCGGGGTCTCCACCTTGAGCCCGCTCCGCAAAGCCACATGCCTGGCAAGATAAATGGCATCCTTACTGGTCTGCAGAACATTACCCATCACCACCTGGTCGCATTGACCTGGTTCGAGACCGGAGCGCTTGATAGCTTCTACGGTGGCGGCAACGGCAAGATCAGTGGCCGTCTGACTGGCGAGCCCACCGCCGAAAGCACCGAAAGCAGTACGGGCACCATTGACAATTACTAAATTGGCTGACATCTGAATCCTCTTTAAGCTTTTCGACCGGGATAGCCGGAAAATGGAGAAAAACTAAAACAAGTACAAAAGCATATAAAAGATCTATCGAAAGGGGATAGAATATTGCTCTCTTTAGAAGAAATCTAAAGGTTATCAGGTTTTGTGTTTTTAGGAGGGCTGAGAATTGGCCAAGGTAGGAGTTCCCAAAGAGATACTTGACAATGAGTACCGTGTTGCTCTGACACTTGCCGGTCTCAATGCTCTCGTCAAAGAAGGACATACTGTTTATGTAGAGAAGGACGCTGGTGTCGGAAGTGGTATCAGCGACGAAGACTACAAAGGCGGCGGAGCCAAAATTCTTGCAGATGCCGCATCCGTTTTCGAAGAAGCCGATCTGATACTTAAAGTAAAAGAGCCCCAGCCTTCTGAAGTGAAGATGCTCAGAAAAGACCAGACTCTTTTCACCTATCTGCACCTGGCAGCGCACACCAAGCTCGCCGAAGACCTCGCCAAAACCGGTGCAACCTGTGTTGCCTACGAAACGGTTCAAATGGCCAACGGTCAGCTTCCTTTGCTCACCCCGATGAGCGAGATTGCCGGAAGACTCTCGACTCAGATAGGAGCCAATTATCTCGAGCGTCCCATGGGCGGCAGAGGCGTGCTTCTGGGCGGTGTTCCCGGAGTCGAACCCGGTGAAGTGATCATCATTGGTGGTGGCATAGTCGGCACCAACGCCGCTAAAATCGCCCACGGACTCGGTGCCCGGGTGACGATTTTCGACCTTTCTTTAGATCGTCTCAGATATCTCGATGACGTATTCAACGGTCAGGTCCGCACAGTGTTCTCAGTCGGTCACTATCTGGAAGAGCTACTTCCCCAGGCTGATCTCGTTATCGGCGCCGTTCTCATCCCTGGAAAACAGGCTCCGAGAATCGTGACCCGCGATATGGTCAAACAGATGAAGAAAGGCTCAGTGGTTGTCGATGTCAGCGTCGACCAGGGCGGCTGTATCGAAACGATCAAGTCCACCACCCACTCTGCTCCGACCTACGAAGTAGACGGTGTTCTGCACTACGGCGTGGCCAACATCCCCGGTGCTGTTCCCTGGACCTCGACCCGGGCTCTCACCAACGCCACCCTGCCCTACTGCCTCAAACTGGCTAAAGCAGGATACAAAGCCTGCATGGAAGATCCTGTTCTCATGAAAGGGGTCAACATCCACAAGGGCGAAATCGTTCACCCCGGTGTACTCGAAGCGATTGGCGCCCCGGTGGCCACAGCTTAGAATCCGGCTAGAATCCCATGAAATCCAAAACGCTCAGGCTTTCCTCCTGGAATGTCAACGGCTTGCGAGCAGCGGCCAAAAAAGGCTTCTTTCAATGGCTTGCTGAAGACAAGGCGGATATAGTCGGCATTCAAGAGACCAAGATCTCCGAAGACCAGCTCACCGCCGAGTTGAAAGCACCTGAGGGCTATTGCAGCTATTTCTCCCATGCCGAAAAACGCGGTTATAGCGGAGTAGCGCTCTATCTCAAACATGAGCCCGATACCATCGAGTATGGCCTGGGCGTCAAGGATTTCGACCAGGAAGGCAGAACCGTCATAGCTCACTATGACGACCTGGTGATCTACAACATCTATTACCCCAACGGCAAAGCCCGCCCGGAGCGCCTGAAATATAAGATGGCCTTCTATGATGCTTTCCTCAAGCATGTGAGCAAAGTCAAGAAAGCCGGCAAAAAGATAATTGTCTGCGGCGATTTCAACACCGCCCACAAAGAGATAGACCTGGCCAGACCGAAAGACAACGAGGGCTATTCCGGCTTCCTGCCCGAAGAAAGAGCCTGGATGGACAAATTTGTAAACAAGGGCTTTATAGATACTTTCAGACACTTCAATCAAGAGCCCGACAATTACACCTGGTGGCACATGCGCACCAGAGCCCGGGAAAGGAACGTAGGCTGGAGAATAGACTACTTTTTCGCCTCGGACAATCTGAAAGACGCTCTTATAGATGCAACTATTCAGTCCGATATTCAGGGATCGGATCATTGTCCGATAACTCTTGGCATTTCTATATAAATAGAGCTATGCTTCAACCGATAGTTTTTCTTTTATGCTGTGGCATAACTTTAGTACGGACTCAAGATCGACTGCAAAACGGTAAATGAGCAAAGACATCCAACAGCAATTGGAAGCAGGCAACGAGGCTTTCCTGAACCAGGACTACGGCCAGGCCGAGACAAATTTCAAAGCAGCCCTCTGGGAAGCAGAGCGGCTCAAGGACAATCTCAAGATTGCTGATTGCCTGGACCGTCTGGCCGAGGTATTTTTCGAGCAAGAGCGCTATGGCGATGCCGAACCCCTTTACCAGAGAGCCCTGGAAGCTAGAGAAAAAGAGCTGGACCCTCAGAACGAGATGATTGTCCAGAGCTTGAACAATCTCTCGGCGGTTTATTTCTTCCAGCAGAAATATGAGCTGGCGGAGCCTATTTGTACAAGACTGACCGAAATTTACGAAAAGGTCCTCGGTCCTAATAATCCAGAAGTGGCAACCAGTTACAACAACCTGGCTCTGCTTTATGCCGCCCAGCACAAATTCGGCGCAGCCGAAGCGCTGTATAAGCAATCCCTCGATCTGAAGACCTCCGCCCTGGGCAACGATCACCCCGAAGTGGGCGACATCCTGCACAATCTGGGCACCCTCTATCTATCCGAAGATCGCTTTCAAGAAGCCGAAGACATGCTCGGTCGAGCCCTGGCTGTACTGGAGAATGCCCTGGGTACAGAACACCCGGATCTCGAAGAGCTGCTCTCAAGCCTTGCCACCCTTTTCGACTCTTCCGGCAAAGCCGATGAATCTTGCAAGATGTACGAACGGGTGCTGAATATCAAAGAGGTCAATTTAGGACCGACCCATCCCGAAGTGGTCCAGGCTATCAAACAGACGGGTCTGGCCTATGCCAATGTCTCTAAGCACGATCAAGCCGAGCGGTTTTTAAAACGAGCTCTGGCCATCAAAGAGAGAGCCCAGGAGAAAAAATCTCCGGAAGGCGCCAACTTACTTACCTACCTTGCCGAACTCTACGCAAGCCAGAGAAAGTTTCCCCAGGCCGAAGAGTTCTACAAAGAGGCTCTGACCATTTGTGAACAGGTGCTTGGTCCCAAGCATGACCAGACCGAAAAGCAGCTCAAAGAGATAGCTTCTTTCTACCAGTCTTACAACCGGCACGCCAAAGCAGAGCCTTATTACAAAAAGCTGGTCACCATCAAACAGAAGACCAAGGGTCCAAAACATCCCGAATACATCTCTGCCAGAGTGCTCCATGCCGCCTGCTTGCTACGTCAGGAAAAGCATGGAGAAGCCGAGACCATGCTCAAAGAAGCGGTGGACACCGGCAAAGACGCCCTGGGCAGCTCTGATCCGGTGGTTGGCGACGCCCTCCACAACTATGCGCTTGCCTTGAAAGCCTCCGGCAAGAACGAGCAATCGGAGCAATGCTTCAAAGAGGCGATAGATGTAAGAACCAGGGCTCTGGGGCCCCAGCATATCGATCTGGCCGAATCGCTCCAGGGCTATGCCGACCTGCTCAAAAACAATTATCGCGAGGCCGAAGCCGAGCATATGCTGGCCTGCGCCCGGGCTATCATCGATCACAATAAAGCAAAAGATTCATCCCTGCAGGGAATATCCTAAGCCAGAAGTTTTTTCTGCTGTTTTCTCAGTCTGACGCCTACCTGACCGCAGACAGATTATCGCCTCTATAAAAAGTGCCAGATAAGGCACAAATGGGATGTGGACCGAGCTGGCATGAAGAATAAATAGACCGATCAAACTGCGAGAGAAGGCTCCGTCCAACTGGTGCCCCCATCGCCTGACACCGTCCAGCATCAGATAGAAAGAGAGCAGGATCAAGGTCAGATCGAGGATTTGCGGAACCACGACCAGAAAGTATTTCAGATAGAAGATGCAGCGATAGAAAAAAGCTGATCCGCCTGTAGCACTACATATAGTTACACTTAATAAAACACCAGCAAATAAGGCATGCCCGGCGCGCAGGGCATACAAAAGCCACCTCTCATTTTTCATGGAAGGTCCTCCGTATGTAGATAGAGATCCGCCTCAGGTGGCACCGCGTCATAAAACGCAGGCGTAGCCGTCAACGAATCTGAATGATTTTTCTAGTAAGGTTGTTAAAACGATCAAAAGCGATCTGAACAAGCTTACTAGAAGCCCTGCTGCTTGTCAAGAAGAAGCAGCTTTACTTGAGCTTTTCCATATTGGCCAACTGCTCTGTCTCTTCGGCGACTTCTTTGTCCATAGAAAGCTCTTTGTAAGCTTTCAAAAGCGCTTTGTGAACTTCGGGCATCTCCGGTCTTACTTTGTAGGCGTCCTTGTAATAAGCAAGCGCCTCTCGGGCATCACCGGCTTTGAAACAAGCATCCCCGGACAATAGATAAGCTTCGGTGTAATAAGGATTCTGCTCCAGAGCCTTTTTCAGAAGGGGAACCACGTCGGCGTACTCGCCTTTTTTATATTTCAATTTAGCCAGCACCAGATACGATGCATAAGATTTGGGATAGGTCGAAAGAGCCTCAGTTGCCGACTGCTCGGCTTCACCGTCTTTGCCTTTATCCATCTGAATGCGCGCTTTTTCAACTAAGGCATCAGCGACAAGAGAAGGCTCAGTCTCTTCTCGATCTTTCGATTTCAGAATCGAATCATCGACAACCTTCTCGGCTTCTTCGAGCTGTTTGTTTTCTCGATAGGCTCTTGCCTTCAGGATGTTCCACTTGGGCTCTTTCTCAAAATCTTTTGCTTCCAGCTTAGAGAGCGCTTCCAGAGCGTCTTTTATGTTGCCGACTTTAATCAGAGTCTGGATATAAGAATAGCGATAGTCTTTCTTCTCTCGGTCATTCATGCCGCCATAGGCTTTCTCCAGCTTGGCGAGATTGGACGGCACCGGACTGGCCAGGGACTCTGACTGGGCAAGAAGATAGGCATCGATATTTTTAGCAGCCGTCTGGCGAGTCATGCTGAATAGAGACTGAAACTGATTGCGAGCCTCTCCGTATCTGCCCTCGAGCAACAGAAGAGAAGCCAGAGTACGAACGATATCCTGTCTTGAAGGCGGCTCCAGATTGCTTTGTTGATTGAGCTGTTTCAGGGCAAGAGCCGTCACAAAAGCAGCTTCAGACTGCAAATAGTTATCATCCTGGGCAAAGCAATAGCCCAGCGCCACCATATCCGCCACCGAGGTCGGATTGATATTCAACGCCTTTCTGAAAGCTTTGATCGCTTTGTCATAAGATTTTTTCTCAGAGTAATAAGTCCCCAGCTTGCGAAGCGCCTTGGGATCTTGAGGATTGAGATTGGCAGAGTTCGTATACTCTTCTATTCCCTCCTTCTCTTTGCCGGCGGCCATCAACGCTTCTGCCAGCAGAAAATGCAAGTCGGCGTTCTTTTCTTGATCTTTCAAAACCCGCCTGTACTCTTCGACCAGCTCGTCATAACGCTTCTCGAAGGTTAATAGATTCGCCAGTTCTCGATGGGCTTCTCCGTTCTTAGGATTGCGCTCCAGCGCTTCTTTCAGGTTGGCGATGGCAGCGTCCTTGTTGCCGGCGGCATTATTCATTCGAGCCAGGGCAACCAGCTCAAAAGACTTGTCTTTACTCAGAGCCACCGCTTTCGATTGATCTTTGATCGCTTCTTCATATTCGCCCTGATATTGCCTGATCTGACCGCGGCGCCTGAAATAATTGGCATTCTCAGAATCGAGCTTGATGGCTTGATTGAGCTCATCGACAGCTTCGTTGAAACGCCACTGCCTCTGGTAGATGGTGGCAAGACGCAGATGATTCTCCGGCTCCTTCTTATCTAGAAAGATAGCGTCCCTGGATACCTGGATGGCACCATCATAGTCGTTATGACCTAGCATACTGCGTACCAGCATGCTGCGCACCTCTTCTTGATGCGGCTCTATAGCCAGAGCCTTCAAGAAAGAGATTTCTGCATCCTCACCTTGATTCAACCAGCGCAGCTGCAAATAACCGAGTGTCCGGAAACCCCAGGCGAACTGCGGATCGATCTCCACAGCCCGCTTGCAGTACTCGATAGCAGCTGCTGCTTTGCCGTTCTTACCGGATACTGCCGCCAGAGCGAAGTTAATCAGGGCATCTCTAGAATGTTTTCGGGGCAAAGTCTTCAGGATCTCTGCCGCTTCTTTAGAATTGCCGGCGCTTATCTTTTGAAAGGCTTCCACCACTTTCACGAAGGTCTTGCCGTGTTCATCAGAATCATCCGGCTGGCGCAGTCTCTCATTGAGCGCCGCCAGGTCCTTTTTGCGATTCAAGAACATATAGGCAAAGGCGAGCCAAACGTTGTTGCGTGAATAGCTGTTGTCTTTTTTAGCGGCGGTCAGTTTCTCTAGCCTGGCCGCAACTTCTTTCCATTTGCCTTGATTTATGAGCTGCAGAGACTTTTTATCAAGACCGACAGGATAGGTCGGAATCGTCTCCTGCTCGACTTCCACACTGGTCTCACTCTTTTGTCCCTGGTTCTCGCTATCGGCAGCCAGCAAAGGAGCTGCTCCGCCGAGTGTTATATGCAAGGCCAGGAGCACGGCACAACCTGTCTTCATGGTTCTCTCCTTTTGAAACAGCTAATATAAAGATCAGGCTTTCTCGAACAGAGACAGCTGCATAACCTCGTCCATGGGTATATTTCTCAATCGCGGTCCATCGAGAATCTTACTTGCTACACCCTTTTTCTCCATCTGTTGAATCAGGTACTGTGCCCTTCCTACAACCTGGCTGGGCAACCCGGCCATCTTAGCCACCTGTACTCCGAAACTCCTGCTCGCTCCACCCGGTACCACCGAACGAATAAATTCTACATCGCCGTCGGTCTCTTTAACCAGCACTTGATAATTGGCGATCTGGGGGAAGAAATTGCTGAGCCCATTCAGTTCATGATAGTGGGTGGCGAAGATAGTCCTGGCGCGGACGTCTTTAGCCAGATACTCCGCCACCGCCCAGGCGATGGCCACACCGTCATAGGTGCTGGTGCCCCGGCCTACTTCGTCGAGCAATATCAACGAACGATCACTGGCAGAACGACAACACTGGGTGGTCTCGCTCATCTCGACAAGAAACGTCGATTGCCCCTGGGTCAGATCATCGACAGCACCAATCCTGGTGAATATTCTATCCACCAGACCGACTCTGGCACCGGCAGCAGGCACGAAAGAGCCTACCTGAGCCAGTATTACTATAAGCGCCACCTGGCGAAGATAACTGGATTTACCGGACATATTGGGTCCGGTTAAAACAACCAGCTGATGGTCGTCCGAATCGCCCCGCAAATCGGTGCTGTTGGCGACATACTCACCCATGGGCAGCACTTTTTCGAGTACAGGATGGCGTCCGTCTTTGATGTCGATTATTCTAGAATCGTCCACCACCGGGCAGATATAATTTCGCTCCCTGGCAATGATAGACAGAGAGAGCAGAGCATCAAGAGAGGCGAGTTTCTGCGCCACCGTATGCAACACCGTGCCATATTCTATTAAAGCTTTTCGAAAATCCATATAAAGCTTGTATTCGAGATCAGACTGATTCTTCTCGGCATTGAGAATCTTGGCCTCATATTCCTTTAGTTCAGGAGTGATGAAGCGCTCGGCATTTGTAAGAGTCTGTTTCCTTATATAAGAATCGGGCACCGCATCTTGATTGGCTCGGGTCACCTCGATGTAATAACCGAAGGTCTTATTGAAGCTGACCTTAAGACTCTTGACTCCGGTCTTCTCTTGCTCTTGTGCCTGATAGTCAGAGATCCACTGCCGTCCACCGCCGAGTAAATCTCTTATTTCATCCAGCTCTTCGTTGTAGCCTTTTTTAAATATGCCGCCTTCCATTATTTCGCGAGGGGCATCATCGGCGATGCTCTCATTCAACTTCGAAGCGAGTTCTGTGAGTTCCTGAGGAATATCAGCCAAGCCTGAGAGAAAAACACTCTCAGCCCCCTGGACTATTTGACCTAATTTCGGCAAAGATTCCAGAGACATCTGAATGGCGACCAGATCCTTTGGAGAGACGGTGCCGGAGGATACCCGCACCGAAAGCCGCTCTATATCAGAGAAACTGGTCATGATCCCTTCAAGGTCCTTGCGGAGCGAAAGAGACTCGACAAGCTCCTTTACCGCTTCCTGGCGCCTGGCGATGGTGGCAGCGCAGAAAAGCGGCTTCATCACCCATCGTCTTAACATCCTGGCGCCCATGGCGGTCTTGGTTCTATCGATGGTCCAGAGCAGGCTGCCTTCGAAGGTACGCTCTCTGGATGTCTCCACCAGTTCGAGATTGCGACGGGTGTTGGCATCCAATACAAGATGCCCTTCGACGCTATAGGCGCTCAAGCCTTCGAACTTGGGTCTCTCGTCCCCCTGGGTATGCTCGAGATATTCGAGAATACAGCCGGCGGCACCCACCGCCAGAGGCATGTTCTGACAGCCGAATCCTTCGAGGGTGTTTACTTTGAAAGTCTCTAAGATGCGGCGTTTACTGGGTTCGAACTGGAAGAACATGGATGGTCTTCCGGTGTAGCGATAGAGATTTTGAAGATTTTCGGGAATCTCTTTGATCTCGGTGGGGATGACATCCTGGGGGGAGCGCCTGCCTGTGCGCTGAGAGACCAGCACTTCGCGGGGATTGATCCGCCCCAGTTCCAGACCCAACTCTTCCGGGCTGAGCTCGGCGACATAAAACTCTCCACAAGAAGCATCGACGAAAGCGAGTCCCCATTTGTCGCCACTACCAGTGATGGCAGCAAGATAATTGTTCTCTCGGGAAGGCAAGAGATGTGACTCCAGTACTGTCCCCGGAGTGAGGATTCTGGTGACTTTGCGCTCCACCGGTCCTTTATCCTGGCCGACCACCCCGACCTGCTCGCAGATTGCAACAGAATAACCTTTGGCCAGAAGCCTGGCCAGATATGGTTCGACTGCCCGAAAAGGCACCCCGGCCATGGGCATCCGTCCATTCGGATAAGAAGGCTCGGGCCGGCCTGTGAGGGTGATGTCCAGCTCCCGGGCGGCTACCTGGGCGTCGGTGTCGAACATCTCGTAAAAATCGCCGACTCTGAAAAACAAAAGCGAATCAGGGTACTGGGACTTCGTGTCGAAGTACTGTTGCATCATCGGCGACAGCGGCTTCTCTTTGATTGTTTTATCAGTCGACACCAGGAATTTCCTCCGGTACTAACAAGTCAGACAGTGAGGTGCTTTGACAACCGGCTGCTTTTCATTCACTTCTTTCTTTATGAATCGCCGGAGAGTTCAAGCAACTATATTAAGCTTCTGGTAAGATGAGAATCTTGAGAATGTCTTATGTAAGGGCGATACAGGATATACAGTCGACATGCGAAACGGAACTTCTATTACCCTCTCACTCATCCTGTCCTTTGTGATTGGAGCCTCATCCGGTGCGGCTTTGGCCCTTGATCCCGGGTCGAATAAAGCAGCGTTAAGTGATTATCAAGTTAACGAGGTTCTAATTTCGGAAGCTGCCAAGGAGCCTGCTAAAGACAAGAGTAAAGAGAAGAGCAAAGAGGCCACCTCTGACAAGGATAAGGGTAAAGATAAAGATAAGAAAGCCGAAGCTGAAGAAGAGGATTTCAAAGAGCCGGTAATCACCGACGCCATAGATGTGACCACCGAAAAACTGGTGGACGCCCCCAAAGACTATTTTGGTAAGAACATCAAATTCAAATCCGAGTTTTTCTCGTACTCGACCCTGGCTCTCAATTACAAACCGGCTTTTCGCTCTCAGAAAAAATTCATTTCGTTCCTGGTTTACAGACCGAAGAGCAAAGTACCTTTCTCCGAGCTGAAGCTCGCTATGAAAATTCCCAAAGAGAAAGACCCGAGAAACAAGATGCTCTCCTCGCTGCAGGATGGCGACACCATAGAAGTAGTAGGCAAGGTCTTCTCTACCGCCCTTGACGAACCCTGGGTAGATGTTTTAAATCTCAAGAAGCTCGCCAGCGCCAAAAAAGAGAAAGATAAAGATGGCGACGAAAACGATAGTGAAAACTAAGGTAAGGAGCAAAGGATAAATGTCAGAAGTCAATGATCAGGTCCGTCAACTGGTTGCTTCTCTCAACGGCAAACACGGCATTCTCGGATGCCTGCTCGTCGGCAGAGACGGAACCGTGATCTGCTCTTCTTTGCCTCAACAGATTGAAGTAGCCACCATAGGCTCCCTCAGCGCCACCCTTTTTTCAAACAACGATGTTTCCATCCAGCGCATGAATCGCGGCAATCTCGTTCAGATGACCCTTCTTACCGACCAGGGTATTCTGCACTTCATAGAAACTGCCGGGCACTACCTGGTGGTTCTGACCGCTCGCGGTCAGAGAATCAATCTGGAAGGCTTGATCAAATCTGTGGATGACCAGGGCAAATCCCTGGCAGACGTTCTTTAGTCTCCGCCGTAGCGGCGATTGCGATGACTGAACTCGCTTACAGCCAGATCGAAATCCTCCGGCTTGAAATCGGGCCAGAGGGTCGAAGTAACATAGAACTCGGTGTAAGCAGACTGCCAGAGCAGATAGTTTGATAGACGCATCTCTCCGCCGGTACGAATAAGAAGCTCCGGATCGGGAAGATCGGCAGTGTATAGATAACGGCTCAGCATGTTTTCGTCGATAGATTCGGGGTCGACGAGCCCCCGCTTTACATCCATGGCGATAGCCCGGGCAGCCTGGGTAAGCTCCAGGCGCGATCCATAGTTAATAGCCACTTGAAGATTGAGCCCGGTGTTCTCTCGACTATTCTCCATACTCTCCAGCATAGAGTTTTTCAACTTAGCCGGCATTCGCTCCAGGTCGCCGATAAAACGCAAACGAACTTTGTTCTCTGCCAGTTCGGCAAACTCATCATCGAGAACATCAGAGAAAAGCTTCAGAAGGTAGCTTACCTCTTCCTCTTTCCGCTGCCAGTTCTCGCTGGAGAAGGCATAAACGGTCAAATACTTGAGGGAGCGCTCGCCGACATAACGAACAAGGCGCTTGAGACTCTTGACGCCCGCCTGATGACCGGCAGCCCGGGGAAGCAGCCGCTCTCTGGCCCAGCGCCGGTTGCCGTCCATGATGATAGCCACATGGTCGAGGGGCAGAGCTTCTGCTCCCTCCTCGAACTGCTTGCTGGCGCCTCGTTTTACCAAATTATTCAAGTGGCTGTTCTGTCTCGAAAGATACTGGATTCGCTAAATTCTACCCTGTCAGGAGCTTTAATTAGGAATTCGAAGCGCGATACTGACAAAATCATTACTTTAAGAGATCCGCTTCTGAACTTAATTTAAGCTCTTTCCGGCCGGAGGACCTGTCCTTTCTAGAATAGAATCCTAACTACCATGTTGATACGACCCACTTACTATATCGATGGAGACATCACCGACCTCGATCAAGAGATGCTGCTCGAAGCCGGGATCAAAGGGCTGATTCTGGATCTGGACAGCACGCTTATGGCACCAAAAACGGGGTCACTGGACGCGGAAGCAGATAGATGGCTAGCCAGAGCCCGAGAGACTTTCAAAATAGTGATTCTGTCGAACAACAAACGACGTGACTATCTTGATGCCGTGGAGAAGAAGCTCGATCTGTTTATCATCGGCCATGCCGCCAAGCCCTGGGCATCGGGATTCGAAAAAGCCCTGGAGCATTTAAATTTAACCAAAGAAGAAGTGGCCGCGGTGGGTGACAGAGCCCTGACAGACATCCTTGGCGGGCAGCTTTTCAATATACGCACCATATTGGTGATGCCCCTTAAAAGCATCGAAGAGCCGGCATTAAAGACATGCCTGCGCAACATAGAACGTAGTCTGGCCCGTCGTTAAGACGATCTCGACATAGAGCAAAGATAATCTCCTGCTTCTTGCAAATAGGATCCTATTTAAGTAAGGTTAGCTTTAGCGTGGACTTACCATGCTTTCTTTTAGATTGACCGTGTCGCTAGACTGGAGAAGGGAAAATTGCTGAAAAAACTGCTGGCAGTCCCTCTTTCTCTGACAGTCGTATATTCTCTTGCTATGGCAAACATAGCCGTTGGTCCAGTATGGGCTAGTGCCGGCCATGGTGCCTCATCAAAAGATGAAGCCGCCGAAACTTCTTTCGAAAAAGCAATGGCAATGAAAAAAGAAGGCAACACCGGTGGTGCTCTTCTTGAGCTGATCAAAGTAGTAAATGCCAATCCTCAGATGGTGGAAGCTTATTATCAACAAGCGCTTATCTTCAAAGAACAGAACCTCTTGAAGTTGGCGGCTTCCCGATTGGAACAGGCAATTGCTATCGACCCCGAGTTCAAAAAAGGCAGAGTGCTGCTTGCCACCATAGCAATCGAACAGGGTGACGTCGGCGAGGCTTTCAAACAGCTCGGAAAGAGCCTGGAGAAAAAAGCAGAAGCGGCTCCAGACACCAAAGATAATACCACCATACTGCAGCAGATTCACAGCGGTCTGCCACCGGCGAACACAAAGAAAACGCAGGTAGCCTCTTCAGATTCTAAGAATTCGAATGCTTCGAATAGCTCGAAGAAAATCAAGAAAGAGAAACCGGTCAGCCGAAAAAGAATAAGATCGATAATTGCAAGACGCTACAAACGCTTCGACAAAGTCTATCGCAATCCCCGTCGCAGCAAGCCATGGTACGCCCGCTATACCCGTATGCTGACCTGGGCAACACCTTTCAAATTTCACCGGGACAAAAACAGCAGCAACAGCCAGAGCCCCCTGCTGGTAACAGATCCCCAGGAAAGCGATCTCAGCAATCGCAACATAGAAAAACAACCCGCCCCTAAAGTCGAAGAGCTCACCGCCCGGGCCGACAGTCTTGAGCAGCCGATATACAAGAGTCCGCGGTCTAAAAAAGAGGAAAAAGCTCTCGATACTATTCTTGGAAGCGCCCGGGTATCGAGCACCGATCTGGTGGCACCGGCTCTGGGCCTGGCCGACATTCTGGCACCGGAAAATAAACTGAAAGAAAACGAGAGTTTAAGCGAAGCTACCGGGCAAGAAAAGGTTGTCTCAAGGGACGAGCCGGCGCCGACCACGCAGACGAAGTTACTGGCAGAAGAACCTGTGGCCGAGCCGGAAAAGAAACCATTCTCTCCTCCGATTCAAGATAAGTGGACAGAAAAACTTACCCTGCTGAATAAAAACGGCACCGGTTCCTTGAAAAAAGGTGAAGCCTTCATGTTCTCAGAAGATACCGGAGAAGCCGTATTGTTCCTATCCGACGGCAGCAAAATCCGGCGTATCATCGCCCCGAAGCAGAGCGCCGAGCAGATAGTCAAACTGAGACGACCGGATGTACTGGTGCCCAAAGAGCTCCTCTACGATACTTCGCTGCTCGGCAAAGTGGTTAATAGAACAACTCCAAAATCCTCATTTAGAACTTCGAGTCCCAAATCAAACGTCAATTCCAGTCCCATATTGGACAATAACCCCAATGAGACTCCGCCCACTTTTCATATGGAGAAGCTGATGGATGACTCCAGGACTTTTATCGGTGTGATACGCGACGCCCTACGTCTCTAAATCTGAATCTATATGCTCGAAGATCCAGCTATTGAATGAAGCCTGGTTATAGTCCATGAAATTGTGTCCCCCCAGGTCATAAACCTTCAAAGTCGAATGGGGAATAGAACGATGGATCTCTCGCACATACTGAAATGGTGCCACCGGATCGAAACGTCCGGCAGATAGATGCACCGGACACTGAATCTCGATCGAAGGACTGACCAGATCCAGTTCGGCAAAGTTATCGACAATCTGATTGAGACTATGAAGATCGGTATCGAGCAGAGCCTTGTGCCTCCAGGAAAGCGCTTTTTCAATGGGCAGATTTTTCATGGTTTGAAAAGGTCCCGATAGAAAGACTTTGAAGAGCTTGCTCACCGGCTTGTACACCCTGCCGGGCAGCGCGGCCAGAAAAATTCTGCGGGTCATATGGGGGCTTTCCATAGCCAGCTTCAAGCTGATTATTGCCCCTAGAGAATGACCGATGAAAATCGCCGGATACTGTACATCTACGACCTCGAGACTCTCGAGAATATCGCCGATATGGACATCGATATCGGTGGCTTCGTAGAGTTCGCCGGTTTTGCCATGACCACGAAGATCCGGCGTCAGACAACGATGCCCCCGGCTGACCAGATTGTCGACCTGGGAAGACCACATACCGGCATGGGAACCGGTGCCATGGATGAGTACCACATCAGGTTTCTGTACCGAACGTGGCCTTGAGCCACCCTGAATATCAATGGACAGTTTCAAACCGGAATTCCACCCCCTGGTCGTATCTACCCATCTATAACTATATTACGAAAATCAGATTTGCCCAGAATTGAACTGAATCAATTTGTGCAGTTCCGGCTGCATCTTATAGCCAGCCAGCTCGAGAATGGCTGTGGAAATATCATAGACCGCATCAACTCGATTGAGGCTACAAACATCGGGCAGCTCCAATCTCTTTCTGTCCAGCTCTTTAACTATGGTGACAATGTCTTCCGGCTTCTTAACCGGCTTAGCCAGCTTATTGTTGCACAGCAAATTGACCGTGCCTTCTTCCTGGGGCATCGGAGGTGTGATCACATCGATAGCCATGGGCAGCCGCCGAGCCACCGATTCGAAGGTGGTCAACCCACCGGCTTTGGTGACCATCAGATCCACCGCCGACATGAGATCGGCCATCCGATCATGAAAAGGCAGAACCGCTGTAGGAATCGGAGAGAGCACCGACTCTTTTTTGATCCGTTCATACAAAGCGATGTTGTGACCGCAGATGAAGACCACCTGTATTTCAGAAGCAACCGCCTCGAGCGCCTTGTAAATCGGCAGCATGTTGCCACCACCGGCCCAGCCGGCATTGATACAAATAGTTTTCTTATTGACCGGATCAAGTCCCAGATGCTTTTTGAAATCCGCCGGAGGACAGACCGAAGGCTTGAGGAAATCCGGATGAACAGGCATACCGGTAACTTTGATTTTCTCCGGCTCGATACCCCAGTAGAGGAGCCGATCACGACCGAGGTCGTTAGGAACCAGAGTCAAGTCGACATCAGGACAGGCCCATCCCCGCCAGAAATCGCCATTGGGATCGGTCACCACTGTCACCAGTTTGGTCTTGTCTTTGCGGCCCATTTCGGTGAGCGCTTTGGCCAGATAGTGATTGCTCATGGGGTGGATGGAGACTATTACATCGGCATCCAGCTCATCGAGAAGCTCAAAAAGATAAGGTCTCGCCAGGCGATAACCGACCTGAGAATCATTGGGCTTGAAGTTCTCAATCGCCCAGTAGTAGTACTTCATCCCAGCTTGACAATGCCTGAGGAGAAAGTTGTACATGTCGACAAAATATCTGTTAAGAGGATGACTCTTTTCAACAATATTTTCACAGAGAATTTCAGGTCTTTCGACCCCTTCCTCAATCTGCTCCGAAAGGTCAGCCAGACCCTGACTGATCGCCAGGGCAGCGCTTCTGTGGCCACCTCCGGTATCGGAGAAAAAGAGACAAATTGAGGTACTGGGCATGGCCTTATGTTGAATTACTAATTAAAAGGCGGTCTAAAATTCTTAAGAATCTGCTAGGCTGTGGGGACTTGTCATCTAAAATAAGAGCATTCAGCGCGAGAGACCTCGATAATGTACCATTATTTCAAGAGTTCCGCCATTTACAGCCTGGTTGTCTTGGTCGCAGGGCTAATTTTGACTGCACCATGCCTGGCTGAACCTTCTCGCCTGACCACTGCTCAGGACTGTCAGAAACAGGACCTGGCTTTTGTTTCCAAAACTTTCAGCAATATTCCGCCCCGAAAAGAGCTGAAGAAGTCGCCGACGGCAGTCGAACTGTATGAATTCGATGAAAGCCCCAGAGGGAACCGATCTCCATTTCTCATGGTACACGGACTTCGTGGCGAACATTATCCTTACTTCAGGTGGCAAAAAGTTGCAAACCATCTGGCCGCCGACAAGAAATTCAACAGCAATTTCAAAATCTATTTTGCCCGCTATCCCACCGGCAAAAGAATGGAAGAGACCGTTCCCCTTTTTCGCAAAGCGGTAGATCGTCTCTACAATGCCTGCAATAGACGTCAGATCTCGGTGATGGCGCTCTCTATTGGCGGCAATCTGGTTTATGAATCTCTGACCGATGAAGAGACCGCCGACAAAGTTCGAGTGCTGATGACCCTGGGCACCCCCTTCCATGGTTCGCCTTTGTTCTCTATGGACTGGATGCAGTACAGCGTCTACAAAAGGCTGGCATGGCCCCTGAGCAGAATAGACCACAGCCTTTCACTGCGACTCTATTTCAGTCGCAACGAAAATCTTTTAGCCGACTTCGGCTGGGATGATTACGACAGGGCAATCCCCACCATCGGTAAATTTCGATCGAGACTGCCCCTGGGTCCAAAAGGAAATCTGGTTCAGGACACAGTTACCAACGAACGCCTGCGGGCTATTCATGAAGAGAATCCGCATCTGAAGAAAAAGATCATCGCTTACAGCGGCTATCTGAAAAATCCTTATTTAGAGTCGAAAACAGCTCGCTTCATCGAATCGACTGCCATGTACCCGGTCACCTTGTTCTGGGTGAAATTCCCAGCCCATCTCGCCCGGGAGCATCCGGTCCTGCGTGTCCTCAACCGTGATATCGCCTCTATAGATGTGTGCAAATCAAAGAAAGAGAACATCAAGAGCCCTTATCTCTATGCCCTCAATGACGGTATTACGCCGGTGTCGAGCGCCCTCTTCTTATCGGCGCCATCACAGAAAGGCGATCAGAAGTATAAGCTGGAAAGCTTCCTCACAGACGAGAAGCAAATTGCCGAACTGCGTCCTCTGGTCGATGTGAAACTGGGTAGAGTATTCTCTAATATAGATCACCTTACCTTCATAGACGACTTCAGACCGCTTTCCATATCAGAGAAGGTCAAAGACGCCCTCGCTCCGAATGAGCCTGGCAAGGGCATCTTCGACTGGATTCTCTCCGATGTGATCTCCACCGCCAATCTCAGCCCGCATATTGCCGAAGACAAATCGGTGAAGGGCGAGATTCAAGAAAGCAAAAACTGATTTACATCTAATTGACAATATCCAAGGTTCGGAGCTACGATCCCAGATCTCGAATCCCGTTACCGGTTATTTGTTATTCGGTCGTGAACAACTACATCATCAATAACAATAATAATAACGACAATGATAATCGCAGCTCGCGGTTGTCGGATTCGTTGCGAAATTAACAAGTAGAAATTTCAAAACAAAAGAATCGACAACCGCAACAAGAGTTGCGGTTTTTTTGTGCTGGAGGCACCATGACCACACTAACCAGAAATTACATCTCTGAAATCTCCGAAATCTCAAAATCGCAGGGGAAATCCGTCACGATATCGGGCTTTGTACAGTCCCAGCGCAATCTAGGCAAGCTGGCTTTTCTTACCGTAAGAGACGCCAGTGGCAATATCCAGTGCGTTATCGATAGCCCGGACCTGCTCGAGGCAAGTCAATCTCTTTTGCCCGAAACCCCCGTGCGACTCGAAGGAGACCTGGTGGAGAGCCCCAATGGCAAAGGCGGTCAGGAGATTGTCGTCAAAAGTCTGACCAGTCTATCGACGGTGGAGGCGACACTGCCGGTGGAGCTTGCGAAGAACAAGAAGATCGATAAACTGGCGATAAGCACCCTGCTCGACTATCGTCCTCTTACTTTGCGTAACGAGAAAGTGAAGGCGATCTTCAAAATTGAAGCGGTGATTCTTAGAGCTTTCAGACAGTTTCTCGAAAGCCGTAATTTCACCGAAATAAACACGCCCAAGATTGTCGCAACCGGCACCGAAGGCGGTGCGCAACTCTTCAAGCTGGAATACTTCGGCAAAGAGGCTTATCTTGCCCAGAGTCCCCAGTTCTACAAACAGATTATGGTCGGCGTGTTCGAGCGAGTCTTCGAAACCGCGGCGGTCTATCGAGCCGAAGAACACGACACGACCAGGCATTTAAACGAATACATCAGCCTCGACTTCGAGATGGGCTTTATCGAATCGGAACAAGATGTGATCGCCATGCAAGTAGAGCTGATGAAGCATATCTTCAAAACCGTTGAAGAGAACTGTCAGAATGAGCTGGCTCTATATGAAGCGAAAGTACCGCATTTCGAGGACATTCCAAGAATCGGACTGAGTGAAGCCGTCCAGCTTCTGAAGAGCAAATACGGCTGGGCTCCCGCAAAAGAAAGCGAATACGAAGATCTGGATCCTGCCGGCGAGCGTATTCTATGTGAACACTTCGAAAAAGAAGAAGGTCTTGACCTTGTTTATGTCATGCACTATCCGCTGGCGGCACGACCGTTTTACACCATGCCCCTGGGCAACGAAAGCGGACCGGCCAAAAGTCGAGGCTTCGACTTGCTTTTCCGGGGTCTCGAGATAACTACAGGCGGCCAGCGTATTCACCGATACCAGGATTTGGTCGGCGCCATCGAGGCAAGAGACATGAATCCTGAGCTTTTCACCGAATACCTGCAGTGTTTCAAACACGGCATGCCACCCCACGGTGGTCTTGCCATCGGTCTGGAGCGACTGGCCAAGCAGCTCCTGGGCCTGAAGAGTGTCAAAGAGTCGGCGCTCTTTCCAAGGGATCTAAATAGAATTCGCCCATAACAGATATCCGATGCGCTATCATATGCAGATCGAATAAGACCCCCTTATAAGGAACATCCGCCATGGCTGTAAAAACAGAAGTAAAGCTCAGCAACCTGTCCTATGCCATCCTCTATGTGCCCGATGCAGCAAAGGCTTTGCCTTTCTATCAGGACAAACTGGGCATGACGGTCAAGCTCAATGACGAAGGCTGGATCGAACTGGAATCGGGTCCTTGCACGCTTGCCCTTCACAGTACCGACGAATTGGATTCTCACAAAGAAAGAGCTGCAATGCCTACCATGGTGTTTCAGGTAGAGAATATTCAAGAAGCCTATGAATCGCTGAAAGCAAAAGGAATTGAATTCTCTAAAGAACCCCATGAAGTCTGCTCGACCCCGGACCATACCGGTCTATCAGCTGACTTCAAAGATCCCTGGGGCAACTCGCTTTCGATCTTCGGTATGGTTCCCAAAGCCAAATAGACCGAATTCGCTCAAGAAAAAAGCCAGTACAAGAGACGAGCCCCGGGGCTCGTCTCTTAGTATTTTATTGAGCAAAGAGATTGAGTTGCCTGGGCGAACCAGAATCATCGTCACCGCCGATGATGCAAAGCTCTCCGTGCCTGGCGAAATAAATGGCAGGAAGATACTCGATTCCGGTCAGGGTCTTTAAATCCCTGACATAGGTCATAAGCTGCCTGCGGTGTCGATTGAGGTGCTTCTCCAGATCGGAGCGTGCGAAATCATCGGTTTTGAAATCGATGATATACCAGCGTTGATTCTCATCCTGCAAAATCAAGTCCGGCCTGCGCGAGAGAATATCGTCTTCGGCTCCGCAAATCAGATAAGGATATTCTTCTAAACGTCGACGGGCCATTACCATCATGGTGTGCAGGCGACTTTCGAAAAAGAGCTTCATGAGCTTCTCGCCTTCCGCCTTCAAAAGAGCACGCTTTTGTGGATGAGAGACCATTACACCAAGTTCGAAAGCGACACTCTCGAATAGATCGTCGGCGGGAAAATCGATAAGTGATGGAGCCACCGCCTCCATCAGTTTATGAAAATAGGTACCTATTAAATTAGCCGGAAGGGCCTCTTCGCTGTGCTTTGACGGTGTCACCCGAGAAGCTGTGTTAGACGGCTCGGGCAACTCTGCCGGGCTTGCCTCCAGGCGTTCCATTAACGGAAAGAGACTGGAGAGATCGCCGGTCAGTGCGAACTCTTCGCTTTGTCCACCCTCTTCTAAATCGCGCTCGATTACACTGGTGGGAAGTTCTTGCGGCGGTTGATAAAAGCGGCTGACAAAACGAAGCTCTCCATCGCTGCCTCTGAGAATATTCTCCCTGGGTTCCTCTGAAGCTTCAAGCGGATCATAGTCGATGGAATCCAAGATCCAGTTACGGAAAGTCTCCTTCTTTCTATCTTCCTGCTCTATGAAGATACCCAGATAATCCCGGGCACGGGTCATGGCCACATAAAGCAGACGTCGTCTTTCGGCAAGCTCCATCTGAGAATCGAGCTTCTGGGCATAGCTGTACCAGGCAGGCTTGTCCTCTTTATCGTCTCTATTGATGTTGAGCGCGATACCATAAGTAGGATGAAAAATCAGACGCCCACCGGGTCGCACCAGAGAACTGCCCAGGGCTGGCAATGCCACCGCCGCAAATTCCAGACCTTTTGAAGCATGGATGGTCATGATCTTGACCGAGTCGCTGGTGCCCACAGGAGCATCCGACTGTTTTATCTCGAACTCTCTCATCTGGCTCAATAAACGGGCGAACTCACCGGCGCTGAGATGCTCATGCTCTCTGGCGATGCTCAAGAGCTTAAATAAATTGCGTGCTTTCTGCACACCACCTGGCCCCGAAAGCAGTACCAGTTCATAATTGGTTTTGACTATAATGCGGCGAATCAGCTCGCTCAATGAGAGATCGGCCATATCTTTGAAGAAACCGCGCAGAAGAACGGCTGCTCTTCTGAGGCTTTCATACCCCTGCTGCCCGGACAAAGAAAATTCGTTTTCGTTCAAAGCCTGCCACAATGTGCCGCGGCGGCCGGCGCCGACCTCGTGGATGATGTCGTCCGAAACGGCAAAGAGAGGGGAGCGCAGCACCCCGAAAAGAGAATGACAGTCCCTGCGATTATTTAAAAATGCAAGCAGATTCTCTATGTCGATTATCTCCTGACGGCTCAGGAAGCCTCTTCCGGCAAAAATGCTATAGGGAATGCCCCGCAAACCCAGGCCATACTCAACATCGGCAAAATCACTATTTTTCGATACAAGAATGGCGAAGTCCCCAAAGCCCAGCGAGCGCTCTATCTCGCCATCGGCTTTTACAACAGGAGCCTTCGAATCGATCATAGAGAGGATCCAGTCTGCCACCGCCAGCGATTCTATTCGCTTCTTCGCTTCACGGTCTAGAGGTTCTGCTTGCTCGTCAGAAGAAGGATAAACAACCAGCTCTACATTGTCATGACTGCGTTCGGCTGCCGGCTTTCGAGTGGCGTTGAGAGGCTCGAAAACAGCCCGGTAGGCACCGCCTCCTTTTAGTATCCGCTCAAAAACATGATTGACGAAAGCGACCACCTCTGGATGACTGCGAAAAGAGACAGTCAGCTTTGTGGCCAGACGCTCCCCTTCAAGAAAAGCGGTTCTTTCCGAATGACCGTCTGCTTTCATTAAAGAACGCCAGTGATTGAAAGTGGATACATCAGCCCCCTGAAACTTATAGATGGACTGTTTATCATCACCGATTAGAAACAGTCTTGTTTTGGCGCCGGCAAGCAAACTGACCAGCTCCGCCTGCAGGCTATTGGTGTCTTGAAATTCATCCACCAGAATAGCGTAGAGCCGCTCTTGAAAGTGCCGGCGAGCGCTAGAAGAGGCCTCATCCTCGCCTCTCAAAAGCAAAAGTGTACGCTCGATCAAATCGTTATAGTCGAGCACCAGATTGATACGCTTACGCTCTTCATAGAAGGCGGACGAGCGCTCGAACAACCCGATCAGATAACGACAGTAGCGAAAGGTCTCTATCTCATCGGAGCCTATTTCAGCCGGCAACTCAGCCACCGCATCCGATGCCAGGGTACGGATTTTCTTCATCCGAGCCTTCATCGCTTTTGCAGACTCTTTATTGCCGCCGACTCGTAAATTTATGATCTCGCCCAGAGAAGCAAGCGTTCTCCAGGCATCGGCGCACTGTTTCGCAAATTTATCCGGGTCCGATTCGATTGAAAAATCAGCCAGAGACTGACAGAGCGCTAGCACATCGAGCCTCTGGGTCTCCAGCTTGCCGTCGGCACTCTCTTCGGCAAGATAATCCAGGCTCTGCCGCCAACTTTCGTCAGCAAGAAGCTCTTGAATCAGATCGCATTGCACCTCTGCCCGAATACGATTCATATGGGCAAGCAGCGCCTCGTCATCAAGGGCGGTCATGAACTTATATGATTCTTGAAATTGAATCCCGGCCTTGAGGTTGGCCACGCACCAGCGTCTGACCTCATCAATATTCATTTCGACCAGTAGAATGGCCTCTTCGCTGCCTTCCTCCACCGCCTGGCTGAAAGCCCTGGTGACGCTTTCGTCTATGAGTTCGGTCTGGGTGACTTCATCAACAACCTCGAACTGCGGATCTATCGAAGCCTCTGCCGGAAAAGCCTTTAGAATCGACTCGCAAAGAGAATGAATCGTGCCTATTTTAGCGGTATCGATATCGGCAAGACATTTCTGCCACCGGTCGCTATTCTTTGGCTCGCTATCGGCAAGCTCTTTGAACTTGAGCTTGAGGCGGTTTCGCATCTCTCCGGCCGCCTTTCTTGTAAAGGTGACTGCCACGATCATGTCGACACTGACTTCAGGATAGGTGCGCAGAAGCTCGACATAGCGCTCTACCAGGACATGGGTCTTGCCGGAACCGGCACCGGCAGCCACCAGGACGTTCTTCTGGACATTGACCACAGCTACTTTCTGTTGGTCCGTCAAGGTGGACTTTGAAGTGTTTGTGTTTGTGCTCATAATTCAGCCACTCACCCCTTGTTCACTTCACTGATCCGGCAGACCAGACTGTGGCGACAGCTATCACAAACACTGGAGCCATTAGGGGCAACAGAGAAATCTCCTCTTTTTATAGAACGAACAAAATCAATAGCATGACCACGGACAGCCTCTTCGACAGCGATTCTTTTGTCGGAGTCGCCGAAATCCACTCGCCCTATGGATTTGCCCGAAGAGATACTGAGATAGACTCCTTCCAGCGGTTGGGCTCCCATTAGTACACACTCTTCGGCAGCAAGCATATAGATAGGCATCTGCAGATTTCTACCTGCCACCGCCTCTGCCGAAGAGATATAAGAAGAACCGGCTTTATAGTCCACCACCCTGAGCCGGGGTCTGGAACCAGATTTAAATTCTGAGCCCTGTTCGATATCGATGCGATCGATGAAACCTCTTATCGCAACTTTCGTGTCACCGTCGGCGATGACAAGCGCAGGAGCCTGTGAGCCAGACTCTGTAGCTATTCCAAAAGGCGCTTCCACTCTATAGGGCACGAACTTGATTTTCGCCTTGCTCTCTCTCTCCAGCTCATGCTCAAGAAATCTATTGAGCCTGAACTCCATCTCGATTTTGAGATAGTGCCAGAACTGATTGTCTTTGACCCGGCTCTCGCTCTCCAGCCAGGCCAAAGCTTCGTCCAAGGAGTCTTTGAAGAGAGCGCGACTGCGCTCGATATCAGCCATGATGCCATCTAATTTCGCGTCGATAATTCGCTGATAAAATAGCTCCAGCGCTTTGTGATAGGTCTGTCCCAGAAGCCGGGGCTCAATTTCTAGAGTCGGCTCCTCATGACGATCCAGTTTCATAACCTGACCGACCCAGTATCGAAATGGACACTTGCCGTATTCATTTAAACGGGTAGCGCTCCAGTATTCAGGCATGTTCACAGAAAGCGTGCCCAGGGAAACCTGCTCGGTCAAGCAACCGTTATAATTCGATTCTGAAAGCCCCGAAAGACGAGCAATCAGCATGGCATGCTGGTCGGCGATTCCTTCGACAAGATCGACTATTTCAGGGTTGCGATACTCTCTCAGTCGATCGGCCTTGACCCCTAAAGCGGTGGCACCAACGGTAAAATCCTTGAGAGAAAACGGTCTGACGGCAGAATTGCGATAAGGTGCCACCTCCTCTTTAGCGAGTTCCAGTCCACCTCCGGTGATGAAAAATGACGGCAAAATTTCGTCTCCGGCCATGTCCCACATCGGCAGAGTCAGTTCGACCTTTTCTACGGCACGCTTCAAAAGAGACTGGAATAGCCCATATTCGAAGGCCGGATGCAGCCTGGGATTATCGATATCTATCCCTTCATAAGAAGACCAGAGCCTGATTTCGTCGCTGCTGACAAA
Source organism: Candidatus Obscuribacterales bacterium (assembly GCA_020634035.1). Taxonomy (GTDB): domain Bacteria; phylum Cyanobacteriota; class Vampirovibrionia; order Obscuribacterales; family Obscuribacteraceae; genus RI-106. Next base: position 420,935 of record JACKCM010000003.1, read on the forward strand.
GCCCCTTGCTTTGGCTCGCCGGGGAAACTCTCCTTCTACCATACCGCCTAGATAGACCCGGGCGAACTTACGGTTGGGAGCCAGATCAACAGAGCATATGGTCACCGGCTTCTTATATACACTGGTGCTGCGAAAGTTCGACTGCTCCATCACATGTTCGAGATGCTTGATGAATTCGGGATATTCCATACTGATACCGGATTCACCACCATTGAGGACGATATCCTCTTGAACCAGAGAGCCGAGACAGTTTCTAAACTCGGTCAGTGCCCGGTCTTCAAGCCACTCTTTGAACTGGTCACCATGATCGATATCCTCGGGCGGCTTCAAAAATCGATAGACGACATCTTCTGCCCAGGAGACAAATTCGGTAAGCGGCACCATTCCCTCTGGAGGCGTGAGGGCATCGAAGAAGCTCTCTAGATCTTCGAGCACGGGCTTATCTAAATTGAGCGCCATCCATTGTTTGCGTGTGCCGATTAAATCGGCATCAAGCGAGAGATCGTCTACTTTGCCCAGGGCTTGATAAAGATGCGAACAGGCATCCTCTTTTATATGATCGTTCGAGAGCACCGCGATTACAGCGCCTCTGGAGAACTCATCGGCAAAAAGAGTAAGCAACTTGAAGAGAAACTGTACCACCGGAACAGAAGGCAGAGCGACAGCCTCGTCCACAAAATACGGCAGACCGGCATCATCGAAAGCAGCCTCGATGGCGCTGCGATACTTTCGCATATTCGGCACCACAAGCAAAATATCTTCCGGAGGAACAGCATCTTCGACAATCGATCTTTTGACGCTGCGGGCAACCTCTTCCATCTCGAGATATCGATCCACCGCCCGTATCGAAGAAACCGTTGCAGGAGTCGCCGCTGGTGCCTGGACCCAGCGCAAATTGGCATCTTTGAAGGTCGAAATCAGATCTTGAAACGAAGATTCTTTCCAGATGTATTCCTGGCGCTCGGCGGCGCTGTCGATATCTTTCAAATAGTCGAAACAGATGGTGAGATTCTCGCTGAATCGAGAGATTTCCCGGAGCACATCGAGCTGCAGTCTATTGAATCGGTCGAAGCCATCGACACCGACAAATCCGAAGAGCTTGTCACCGTCTCGTCTGGCGGCTAGATGTTCTCGGCAGGAAAAGGCCAGTCTGCGGCTGTCCAGAAAACCTATTTCATCCAGTTCGTGCCAATATCGTTTATAGATCCGAGCTAACTCGACATGCTTGGAGCTGCGCGATGCACTTTTGTTCAAGCGGCTCAAAACATCATCCGGGCTCAGACCGGCTCGCTGGAACTCATCTATAAGCTCAAGCACAGAACCATAGGTGCCTTTGAAATCTGCCAGAGGGGCAAGATTGACAAGCTCTCCTGCAGCTCGCAATTTGTTCATGGCCCGGGCGACAATCGCCGCCCTCACCGTATCTGGTATCAGCTTAAAAGTCGTTCCGGAACGCTTCAGAATCTGTCCGCAAAGGTTATAGAAGTTATCGACTTTGATACCAAGCAGTCCGCTGGCGCCGTTCTTGTTTTCTGCCATATGCTTGCGCAGCCGACTGTATATGCGCTCGTCGGCCAACTTTCGATAGCGACTGGAGGGCACTATCAAGTGCGAGGTAGTATTTCGCAATCCGCCTGACAAATTGGGATCAGGGCCCGGAGTGGCTGAATCCACCAGCTCAGAGAGAAGCAAGTCGGTCTTGCCCGAGCGATACGGTCCTATCAGTATATTGACATCAGGCAAGGGAAAAAATCCTTTGTACGGATGTGCGAGAAACGCGAAAATCGAGAAAAAAAATTATAGCCGCCTGGAAAGCAGCTTGCCTTATATATAGATAGAAGAAAAATTCGTGCCCGTTGAGATTCGAACTCAAGACCTTCGGCTTCGGAGACCGACACTCTATCCAGCTGAGCTACGGGCACAGACAGATTCAAAGCTTCCCATGCAGAGAAGACAATCATTATATATCAATATCTAAGCGGTTCTTTTCGGCTGCTCAGCTACTGGGGTGGCTGACCAGATCCTCCAGAGCAGCTATATCGTGGATTGTGACTCTTTTAGACTCTATATCTATCCAGTTGCTGGAGCGAAATTTATTTAGTATCTGCGTAACAGTCACCCGAGAAGAGCCGACCAGATCGGCAATCTCCTGGTGGGTCAGCGGAAACTCTACTTTGATACCGCTGGGAGTCACCTTGCCGTGACTCTCGGCCAGGGTTATCAACAGCCTGGCTACCCGACTGGGTACTTGACGGAAAACAAGGTCTTCGATTCTGGCCTGGGCCTGTTTCAAGCGGCCGCCTAAAATTTGAAGGAGCCGGAGCCCGAATTCGGGATTCTCACGAATCAGGTTCTGGAAAGCTTCTCTGTCGATATGATAAATACGCGACTCTTCAAGGGTCTCGGCATAGCTGTCATGCTCTCCCGATTCCCAGGCCGCCTCTCCGATAAGCTCGCCAGGACCTAATAAAGCCAGTATGACGGTCTTGCCTTCGGGAGAAAGACGGGTAACCCTGACTCTACCTTTCTCGATGAAATAGATAGCTTCGCAGGGATCGCCAGGTGAGAAGAGAACGTTGTGCTTGGGCAGCTCCATCTCTTCGAGGATGCCCAGCAATCTTCCCAGCTCTACAGCGCTAAAAGATTCAAAGATTTCACTCTGCCTCAAGGAAAACAGCTTCTGAGCCGTCTTTATTTCACCTTCCGGGCGGCGGATTCGATTCATGGATACTGGCACCAAAATTATTTAATGTATTGGGACGAATTTGATTGAACTCTGGCGAGCAAAAAGACGTTAACCAGATATATGTACCGGCAAAAGAAATTTTGTTAGGTAACAACCTTATACCCTTGCCCGAAGCTTTAAAACCAAAACCCGAACACGCGATCTCATACGGAGGAGAAGACTTTTCGGAAATTCTTACCGGTTTCCAGCGAAAGCCTTTTTGCCCGGAGATATGCAATAGATGTAGATCAGGCACTAACACTACTTTTATCTAGATCCCGATTTTTAAAAGCTATAATCTCTATCGTGATCAAGACCGAAAGACACGCTATACAAAGCATATACGGGATTTATCTGTATTGAGACCGCCTGAGACCGAATACCCGCTTTACTGCCCGGGTTAGATTTGGTTTGGCATAGTGCAAATCTCGACAAGGAGAACGATAATGGCTGTAGTAACCAAAGCAAGTGGAAAATCCGTGGAAGATAGCTCAACCAAAGGAAAAGGCAAAGACAAGTCGACGCCGGAAACGGGTGTATCAGCCAACCGCACCAAAGCCCTTGGAATGGCGATGGACGCTATCAAGAAGCAGTTCGGTGACGGCTCAATCATGAAGCTCGGCGAATCGAAGCACCAGAAAATCGAGGTGGTTCCCACCGGTGCTCTCTCTCTCGACGTAGCTCTTGGAGTTGGCGGTCTGCCCCGGGGTCGGATAGTCGAAATCTACGGACCGGAGTCTTCCGGTAAAACGACTCTGGCTCAGCATGTTGCCGCCGAAGTCCAGAAGAAAGGCGGTATCGCCGCCATCGTCGATGCCGAACACGCCATGGATCCGGAATACGCCCGCAACCTAGGTGTTAATGTAGACGAACTACTTATTTCTCAGCCGGATACCGGTGAGCAAGCCCTCGAAATCACAGAACAACTTGTCCGTTCCGGTGCCGTCGATCTGGTCATTGTGGACTCGGTCGCTGCCCTGGTTCCGAAAGCTGAAATCGAAGGCGACATGGGCGACAGCCTCCCCGGTCTGCAAGCCAGACTGATGAGTCAGGCTCTTCGTAAGCTAACCGCCGTGGTGAGCAAGACCCACACCACAGTTATCTTCATCAACCAGCTTCGTCAGAAAATTGGTGTCATGTACGGCAACCCTGAGACCACCACCGGTGGTAACGCCCTCAAGTTCTACGCCTCTGTTCGTCTCGATATCAGACGCATAGAGACCCTGAAGAAAGACGGCAAAGAATACGGCAACCGTGTCAAAGTGAAAGTGGTCAAAAACAAAGTTGCACCGCCTTTCCGCATCGCCGAATTCGATATCATCTACGGAGAAGGTATCAACTCGGTAGGCTGTATCCTTGATGTAGCCACCGAACTGGATGTCGTCAAGCGGGCCGGTGCATGGTACAGCTACGAGAACGAGCGGATCGGCCAGGGTCGTGAAGCCTCGAGAACCTTCCTCGAAGAGAATCCCAAGATGCTCAAAGAGATTGAAGAGAAGGTCCACAAACTGCTTGCCGAGACCAAAGCCAACCAGTAAAAGTCCGTGGCTGAAAAGGCTAAGAAAGAAAAAGAAAGCAAGTTCAAGCTCCTCCTGAATGGGTTTAAGCTCAGCCCGGGGGAGCTTGCTCTAGCAGCAGGCGGTGGGGGGCTGCTTGGTCTTTCGGCACCGGGCAATCCTTTTTGGATACTTGCCTGGGTGGGCCTGATTCCACTTTTGCTGCAAATTGCAGGCGGAAAAGGGCGACGCAAGACTTTTCTGCTCGGACTTATTTTCGGAACCTGCTACAACCTGACCGCTTTGAACTGGTACCTGGGGCTTTATCCTCTCGATTGGCTCGGCTTCAACTGGTGGCAGGGATGGTTACTGGCAGGTTCGGCCCTGACCATAGTCTCTTTTCACCAGGGACTCCTGATTGGCTTGCTGTCTCTGATTCTATATATGGTGCCTCTTACCGGCGGGTTTCTTCCTCGAAAAGTCTCCGGAAAATGGCATCTGCCCGCGCTGATTTTTATTCCTATCTTCTGGGTGCTTTTCATGAACAAGATAGGCAATGCGCCGGGTGCTCTGGGAGTCCCCTGGAGCATGCTCGAATACAGCCAGTATCGCCAGACACAGTTGATTCAGTGCGCCTCTATCATAGGTGGTATCGGAATAGGTGCCCTGATCGTCCTCGTCAATACAGCTCTTGCCGGTCTTTACGCCACCATAAAAGGAAAGTCCAAATTCAAGGCCCTGGCCGCGAAAAACAAAGGAGCAGCGATCAAAGATTTGCTGATCAGCCTGGTTCTGATGGCATCCATAGTGGCGCTTGGTCTCTTCGAATCGGCAAAAGTAGAAACCGAGACGAAAGCAGACACAGACTTATATATGCTTCAGGGCAATATAAACATCGATATGCAAAAGACCAGCCGACGCTACAGCTTGACCGATCTGTTCGAGCATTATGACGAGCTTCTGAAAGGCGTAAAAGACGGCGTGCTGGTCTGGACAGAAAGCTCTGTGCCGATTTTTTTGAACGAACATAAACATGTCATAGAAGAGCTGCGCAATCTGGCCCGCGACCGAGAACTGGATATGGTGGTGGGTTCCATGCACCGCAAAATAAAAACAAGACCTTATAACTCTGCCTATGGTATTGGCGGCAATGGCACCATGGTTACCAATGTCTATCACAAAAGATATCTGGTCCCCTTTGGAGAATACGCTCCGGCGATCATCGACCTGTTTCCTCCTGTAGTGCGGAAGTTGACCAACACCCCTGCCGGCAGCGGATTTGCAGCGGGCACAGTTCCCCATGTTCTGGATCTGCCCCGGGGTAAAATCGCACCATTGATTTGCTTCGAATGTATATCGCCCGAGCTGGTCGTCTCGAGCACCCGCGCCGGTGGCGAATTGCTGGTCAATGTCTCTGACCTTGCCTGGTTCCACGAATCTTCGATAGGCGAACAGATGATCGCCTTTTCTATTTTTCGTGCCATCGAGAACAGACGCTATCTGGCTTTTGCAGCCAATACAGGACCTTCCGCTGTCATAGATCCTCGCGGCAAAGTAACAGCGCGGTCGAAGATGAGCAAAGCCCTGGTTTTAAAAGGGCGGGTAAAATTCTTGAAGGATAGAACTATTTTCAGTCGCTGGTTTCAGTAGACAGACAGTTACTTGCCTATTTTGACCGCCACTTTGACTTCTACTTCTACGGTCGAACCACTGACATTCTTGAGCCTGCCGAAAGCAACTTCGCCCCACTTGCCGGGAGTCGGGGTCATTCCTTCGCCTTCCTGGGCGATTTTTACGCTTTCGTCCCGAGAGTTCTTTTTGGCACAGGCACCAGCTAGCTGGATAGTAATGATGCGATGACCATCGGCAGTTTTCTTGTCGCCGACAATTTTACCTTTGCCGAACTCCGACCAATTCTGATTGGATTGACTGGTTCCCTGGCCCCATTCAAGTAGCTGCACAGGTTTAGAACGCCGGATCATTGATTTCTCCTCGAAGATAATCAGAACTCTCTCTATTTACTGTCTGAAAAGTTAGCACAAATAAGCGCCGCAAACGTTACAGAGACTCCATGATCTTGGGGAAATACTCATCCAGTGCGTTATTCCGCACTTCAAAATGTCGCAACATCACATCTTGAGAACCATAGGAATCCTGGTTGAATATGCCGACGAAATCCTTTGAAAAGAAGCTCTTGGGAAGAGCCTTAGCCACAAGGTTAAAAGTCTTGCTTGAAAACTCGCTGGGAATATTCATGGTCGGTCCACCAATACCCAGCTCTTCTCTGACCATCTCCAGAAGCTCGATCATGGTGTATTCATCGGGCCCGACAAGCTCGTAGGACTGTCCCACATGAATACGTTCGAATATCGACTGAGAGACACAGTTAGCTACGTCGCCTGCGAAAACCGGCTGTACTTTATTTGTCCCGCTACCGATCATCGGAAGAAAGAGCTTGAATTTGATCAGCGGCTTGAGCAGCTCTAGTAAAGGAAATCTTTCAGCAAAGAGAAAAGATGGACGAAATATGGTCCAGAGAGTTTTGCTCGCTTCCACTAAAAGCTCTGCCTGTTTTCTGGTTCTAAAATAGCGGCACTCGCTCTCTTCGGTGGCGCCCAGACAGCTCATCTGAATAAACCGCTGGGTACCTGCTTCGCGGCCCAGGGCAAGCAAGCGTTCTAGAAATTCCACATGGATTTTTTCGTAGCTGAACTCTTCGCTTTCACGAAAGGAGCCCACCAGATTAACTACGCCGCTGGCACCATCCAGGGCACGCTTCAGAGAATCATCACTGAAGATATCCCCGATCATTACATCTATGCCTTTGCCGCGAAACTCTTGAACCCTGGAATCTTGCCAGTTCTCTGATCCCCTGGTCAGAATGCGGACATTATAGCCATCGATAATCATGCGGCGCACTATAAAGCTACCCAGAAAGCCGGTAGCCCCAAGCACCAGTATCAAGCGGGATGACGCCACTAGGGCCACATACCTCCCACGCCACCGAATCCCGTGCCGAAACCGGTACCATAACCAGTGCCGAATCTAATGCCGGTACCACCGACACCATAATTATATGGTGTTATCGACGGTGCAAAGCCGTTGTTGAAAGAACGATAACCATAGCCCGGAGAGACATTGCCATAGCTGCTTGCGCCTCGCCTGCCTACCACCATGCCGGTGCTGGGGTCGATTAAATTGCCGGTCGCTCTATCTAGATACAAACCGGTCTGAGGGTCGGTAACAAGATTGCCGTTCATCGGATAGGAACCGACACTGAATCCACCACCGACAAAATTGCCCATGGAGTTCAAAATTTTGGATAGACCGCCACGCGGTCTGTTACGTGGGTCGTTCTGGTTGGAAGGATAGCCCTGGTTGCTGTTATAGGGTGGTGCCGGTGCCGGTGCGCTCGAGATCATGTTGCCGGAATTGCTTATTGGAACAACACTGGTCAGACGGGAAACCCTGGCTGGTAGACCGAGGTTTTTAGAGATATTCTGACTGGGAAAAATGGTCTTCTCCAGCCTGGCCACTCTATCGGGTAAGGTATCTGACGAATAGCTGTGTCCGAAGATCTGCCCTTCGAGCAAGTCCACCTGCTGATTGAGACCCATGGGCTTGGAAGCAGCCGACCTTTGAATCGGAGGCGCTGTCGGTGGATAGCCACCAGCCGAAGAGGAAGGAGGAGCGTAGGCAGTGGTGGAACGATCATTCGGAATAAGTCCTACTCCGGCTCCAACACCGGAGCCTGAAGAGGAACTGCTGCCGAAACCATAAGAGCCACTGCTTCCGGTTCCTGAAGTGGCGCTGCCACCAGTCATGCCATAGGAGCCACTGGCCGAAGAGCCGGGATAACGATTGCCAAAGGCCCTGCGCATATCTTCTCGCAGATCTCTTCCGCTGAAACTCCTGCCGTCTTCGCCCTGGCTATAGGTAGGACGACGCACGGTCTGGCGAGGCAGGTTCTGAGATGGTGTCGGGTAATCGACATCTACCTCATCATCGCCCCATTCGGTTCCTGGTGGCGCCTGCCGGGCAATATCGACTCCGGTGGCACTCTTCAATCGGTCCATTCTGTCGGTGTAATCATTGCTGTTTGAAGACTGACCAAAAACCTTCTTCTCCAACCGGGCAAGTCGGCTGCCTACAGGCTCAGACTCGAAAGTCTTGCCGAGCTTTCTCTGCTCGATAGCTGTGATGGCAGGGTAGGCAGTGCCTTCGTCCGGTCTGTCATCGGCTACCTCTGGAGATTGAGACTGGCCGGCAGAGCCTCGTCCTGATGAACGACCACCGCCAGCGGTTGCACTTCTTGAACTGCTTTCGGCAGCAGCGGGCTCTTTGGCCTGAACCTGATCGAGATCAGGCACCAGCTCTTTCAATTTGCTAAATCTTTCGTTGGGCGGTCCTTCCTTGGCCTCGCCGAAAAACATTTTCTCCAGTCTATCGAGCCTCTCACCCTGATCTTCTTTAGGGTAAGTGTGATGGAAAAATTTGAGTTCCATCTTGTCCAGGTCGGTAAGGGAGCCCGAAGCGGCAAGCGCAGGAGACAATAAAAAGGTCGGGGCGAAATCGAAAGCAGCACCGCCAGCTGAGACTGCAACAGTCAAAATCATTGCCGGCAACAGTTTCTGGCTGCCTTTCTTCAGTCCGGCAAGGATATTAGAAACAGCCGAGCCTACACCTTCTGAGTGAGAAGGAGTGCATTTCTTTCTAGAAAAATCCCGACTTTTCAACATTTTCCGAATACCTACCGACAAAGCCATATTACCATGTCAAAAGACGCCTGAATCCCTGATTTTCACCAGTCTTGCCAGAGGGTCACCCATAAAAACAGAAGACGTTGACAAGCTGCCATTGTTTCCAACCGCCCTTAATCTCTATCTATAGAGAATAAGCGGCAGAGAGGAAGAATCGACTTTCAATATATTATTCTTGCATCCGCTTCATTTTTAGGAAGAAAATCCCGTATCCTGTACTTTTGAGAAGTCGCCCGATTGAAGGTGAAAGGAAGCAGAGATGACAAGTGTCGCCCGCAAGAAGAAAGTCTGCCGTCTGGCCATAGACGGACACAGCCTGAGGGTAGAAGATGTCTATCGAGTAGCCCATTCGCCAAGCCAGGTGAGCCTTACCAGAGAAGCGCTCGAAGAGGTAAAAAGCAGCCGGGGCAAAGTAGAAAAGATCCTCGAGTCAAAGGAAGTGGTCTATGGAATTACCACCGGATTCGGAAAGTTCAAGGATATCTATATCGAACCGGATGACGCCAGGAAACTGCAAAAGAACTTCTTGCTCAGTCACGCCGCCGGAGTCGGCCCCTGCTTCAGCGCCCCGATAGTAAGAGCAATCACTCTTTTACGCGCGAACGCATTAGCTAAAGGCTTTTCAGGAATTAGACCGGCAGTGCTCAAACTGCTTCTCAGCCTGATCGAAAACGATATCCACCCGCTCATTCCGGAACAAGGCTCCGTGGGAGCCAGCGGCGACCTGGCTCCCCTGGCTCATTTAGCCTTAGCTCTTATAGGAGAAGGCGAATCGGAAGTAGGCGGAAAGATTGTAAAAAGCAAAGCCGCTTTGAAGAAAGCCGATCTTGCCCCGGTTGTGCTGGAAGCAAAAGAGGGTCTTGCCCTCACCAACGGCACCCAGGTGATGACTGCCATCGGCGCCCTGGTCATTTATGAAGCGGAGCTGCTGGCAAGAACAGCCGATCTGATTGCTGCCATGAGCCTGGAAGCGATGCTGGGCACCGATGCCGCTTTTGACGAGGATATACATAGAGTCCGCCCTCACCCCGGTCAGCTCGCCTCGGCTCTCAATTTAAGAGCCCTATTAGAAGATAGCGAAATTGTGGAAAGCCACAGTGAATGCGACATGGTTCAGGATGCCTATTCAATTAGATGCATACCGCAAGTTCATGGAGCCTCGCGTCAGGCCATTCAACATGTCCGCCAGGTTCTTGAAATTGAGATGAACTCAGCCACGGACAATCCCCTGGTTTTCGAAGACAAGATCCTCTCTGGTGGAAACTTCCACGGACAGCCCGTGGCTCTGGCCATGGACTATGCCTCTATCGCTATTGCAGAGTTGGCTAATATCTCGGAGCGCCGCACCGAACGACTGGTGAATCCATATCTATCCAACGGACTGCCGGCCTTCCTGACCAGAAACGGCGGTCTCAACTCGGGCTTTATGATAGCTCAATACACCGCAGCCGCTCTGGTTTCTGAGAACAAAAGCCTGGCACACCCGGCCAGTGTAGACTCTATTCCTACGTCGGCAAATCAAGAAGACCATGTTTCTATGGGGACTATCGCAGCGAGAAAAGCCCGTTCCATACTAGAGAATCTAAAAAAGGTGCTTTCGATTGAGCTGCTCTGTGCACTGCAGGCACTGGATCTACGCACCGGCGAGAATCAAGGCAAGAACGCCACCGCCTTCGCACCCGAAGGAATCGAGACCCGGGGCAAGAAACCAGGAGTCGGTGTCCGGGCAGCCTATCGAAAAGCGAGAAAAACTCTGCCCCATCTAGACAGGGATAGATTGATTCATGAAGAGATCGCCGCGGCAACAAGGCTGATAGATTCAGGCGAGCTCATCGAAGCCGCCGAAGAGGCTGTCGGTAAGCTCGCCTGACGAAATCAGTCAGTAAAACTCATATCGATAGAGACCAGACCGGATTATTCGGTGATACTCAACTTGCCTTCGATGATGTCATCGAGGATGCCTTTGATAGTCCGGACAGCCAGATCTATTTGAGGCTTGTTGATAATCAGAGGCGGCTCGAGCCTCATGGTCTTATGGGCGTTCAATGTGGCAGCCACCAGGACGCCACGGTAGAAGAGCTCGGTTTGGACCTTCCAGCGCAACTCTTCGGAGGTGAACTCCAGACCGAGCAGAAGACCGAGTCCTCTTACGTCGCCTATCATGTCGGGATAGTCTTTTTTGAGCTCGTCTAATTGAGCCTTGAAATAGCTTCCCATCACCGCCGAACGTGCCGGCAGATTCTCTTCTATCAGTACTTCGATGGTTGCAGATGCCGCAGCACAGGCTAACGGGTTGCCACCGAATGTAGAGTTATGGATAGTCGGGTTGGGTACGAGCACCTGCCAGACTTCCGGAGTGGACATGAAAGCGCCGATAGGCATCACACCACCACCAAGAGCCTTCGCAAGACACATGATGTCCGGCGAAATTTCATCGTGCTCAGAAGCGAACATGCGACCTGTCCGACCCATACCGGTCTGAACTTCGTCGAGAATCATCAGAATGCCACGCTCTTTAGTGAGTTTGCGGACGGCTTTCATATAGCCTGCCGGGGGCACGTTGATGCCGCCTTCACCCTGAATAGGCTCTAGAATTACCGCAGCGGTATTCTCGTCGATGGCCTCTTCCAGCGCCTTGATGTCACCGAATTCGATGTGTTTGAAACCATTGAGCAGAGGCTCGAAGGGCTTACGGAAAACGTCGCGACCGGTGGCGGACAGAGCGCCCATGCTGACTCCGTGGTAGGAGTTGCGGGTTGAGATAATCTCGGTTTTGCCTGTGTAGAGTCGGGCAAGCTTGATGGCTCCCTCGACAGCTTCGGTACCGCTGTTGCAGAAGAAAGCGTATTCGAGCCCTTCGGGAGTGATCGAAGCAAGCTGCTTAGCCAGGTAAGCAGACCAGGGGTTGATCAACTCCTGGCTGTGCAGACAGACCTGATCAAGCTGGTTTTTAACCGCATCGATAACTTTGGGATGACGGTGTCCTACGTTGAATATGCCGTAACCACCCAGACAGTCCAGATATTTACGACCTTTGTTATCGTAGGTCCAGACCCCGGAGTCACGAAACTCTATCGCCCCTTCAGCTCCACTGAGCTTGTTGCCGTAGGCAGGGTTGAGGTGATTAATTGAATTGTAGAGCGCATCGTCGGCGATGGACTTGTAATGGTCCTTTGCCTTCTGCTCTTTACTGGGTGCGTTTTGACTAGCTGCACCAGTGTTCTTAAGTAGATTCTTTTCGATAGCCATGATTATGCTGTTCCTATTTATTCTCTGAATTAACTCGCAAGTCTGAAACTAAAACCGCGACAAGCCGCGATTAGACGCGAAAAGCTGCTCTTGGACAGGGACCTACATAAGAAGGAGCGTCCGAGGCTATTCGCGTTTTAATTCAGGAAAGCTACAGCAGGGTGTGCATTTTACATTGAGCAAAAGTGAGAATCAGGCTACAACTATGGGGTAAATCGGTATCCATTATTGACCGCTCGCCTCTTTATTCGGATTGTGTCTCTTGCGACTCGGAAAAATGGCTGATACCACTTCCAATGGCAAGAACTCACATCCTCAACTAACTGATTTCAATATCTAATGTACCCCCGCCGCCGAATTTGAAGCAATGTGCACTATGTCCAAAAAAGGAAGACTTTCTTTGTCCACTGTGCCTAAGTGCTAAGGATGAACAGAATTCAAGGAAAACGACTTTTTTGCCCGGAAGTCAACAGGAACCAGGGTTTCAAAGAGGGCGCCCGGGTGAAAACCTTATGAAATTCATAGATATTTCTTATAAGAGTGACAGGAACAATCTTTCTTCCCGGCTGGTCATGGGTGATAATTGGTGGATCAATGGGACATTGTCTTCCCGCCGGTCAGATAGAGCGGGAGAGATTTCCAAAAAGGGGGACGACCTTTTGAAGCGATACTATGTAGCGGCGGCTCTTTCTCTGTTGCTCACCAGCCTACCCGCCCACGCGGACAATCCACTGATCCCCGAGAATCTCCTGGGCAAATACTACGAAGGGGTCTCCTATTTCAAAGCCGGAGACCTAGACCGTGCCATAAAAGCCTTTCGCCAGGTAGTTTTGAGCTGTCCTCGGGACGCTCTAGCCAGACTGAGCTACGCTGCTGCCTTGCATCAGAACGGCGACATCGAAGATGCCATAGCAGAATACCGTAGAGCTATAGCCCTCAGACCAGGTGACGCTTTCGCCAGAGAGAGCCTGGGTTTGCTGCTGCAAGGACAGGGTCAGCTTGATGAAGCGCTCCACCAGTACAATGAAGCGATCAAACTGAGACCGGATGTTCCCTTACTGAGATTGAATTTCGGCATCGCGCTGCGGGTCAGAGGACAGCAGGACGCCGCCATTCAGCAGCTAAAGCAGGTAATCGCAACCTATCCGGACCACCTGAAAGCGCGTTCGCACCTGGGTGCCGCCTATCAAGACAAAGGTGACTATCAGGCTGCCGTAGCGCAGTACGACAAAATTCTGGCTTTCCAGCCGGACAACTTCTCTATTCAATACAATATGGCGAACTGCCTGTTGCATCTGAAACGGTATAAAGAGGCGATTGCAGCCTTTCAACAGGCTATCAAAATCGACAAGAGCGTTCCCGATACCCATGCCTTGCTTGCTTCGGCTTATACAAGCCAGGGTGATTTCGCCAGAGCCGCTGATGAGCTGAAGGCAGCTATCTCTCTCAAAGACGACAAGTATGAGTGGCATTCTCAGCTTGGCGATGTACAGACCAAGCTAAAAGAATACGACGGTGCGATATCCAACTATGAAACCGCCCAGAAACTGAATCCGCAGGATTCGGAGAGCGGCTATAGCCTGGGCTATCTCTACCAGCTCACAGGCAAATTAGACAAAGCCGAGAACCAGTTCGAGCATGTGCTGCGCATCGACCACAATAACGCAAACGCACACTACAACCTGGGTATCATAAAACAACGCCAGAAAAACTTTCTGGCTTCGGACAAAGAATTTTCTGAAGCTCTCAAGCTGAATCCTAAAGACGGACAGGCGCTAATAAACCTGGGTCGAAACTCTCTGCTGCAAAATAAATATGATCAGGCAGCCTCCTACTATCGCCAGGGTATCACCGTAGAACCCCAGGATGCCTCTGCCTATCAAGAATTGGGCTCTGCTCTTTTGAAACTAAAAGATTATCCCGGCGCGCGTTCCGCTCTAGAGTCGGCACTGAATCTGGCACCATACGATCGCAAAACCCTGGTAGCACTGGTGGAGCTGTACGAAGCAGAAGGACGTCCGCAACAGGCTGAAGTCACTCTGCGAAAGTTGCTTGCCACCAGCCCGGATGACACGAAGCTGATATCGATGCTCGCCAGTAACCTGGAACTGCAAGGCAAGTACGATGAGGCCACCCTGCTCTATCAAAAGATCATCGTTATTAATCCGCGTTCTCACGAGGCTTACAACGACCTCGGTCTTGCACTGCAAAGACGTAACGACCTGTCGAGCGCGATGGCGCAGTATCGCAAAGCTTTAGAGATAAAACCCGATTTCGTGCAAGCCCACATCAACCTGGGCAACGTTTACCTGAACATGGAAAACTATAACGAAGCGGCAAAAGAATATAACACAGCTATTGAGCTCAAGCCGGAAGATGCGCTTGCGCACTACAACCTCGGTCTGGTTATGACCAGACTGAACGACTATGAAGGAGCGCTCAAATCTTACCGTCGCGCCGTCACCCTGGCACCGAATTATGGCAACGCCTACTATGCCATGGCGCTTCTGTATCAGGCGGGCAATAATCTGGAAGGCGCTTCGGAAGCATTCGAAAAATACTTGAGCGTCGAGCCGAGCGGCAACTATGCCAACCAGGCGAGAGAAGCACTGGCACGACTGAGAAATCCGCTCGATCCAAACATCCCGACTGCTACCGAGACAGGCACCGGTACTGACACCACTATAGGCTCAGACGAAACAGCGAACACCGGTACTGGTGTTGCCGTCGATGCCACAAATGGGACAGCCGAATCAAGCGGTAGCGCTGCCGGTGGCACATATCAGACCACTACTGGCGGCACCACCACCGAAGCGGATCTAGCAGCCGAACAGGGCAATACGGTTTCGGAAATCACTTCAGAAACCGCGACCGGTCAGGCTCCAATACCAGAAGTCAGAGCTACCCCGGCCATGCCTTACGCGATGCAGCAGGCTCCGGTTGCAACACAACAGCCGCCGCTGGCGCCGACTTATACTCAGCAGCAGGCTCCGGTCGCAACCCAGCAACCACCAGTAGCACCGCAGTTTACTCAACAACCGGTCCCGCAACAGATACAGCAGCCACCAGTGGCAGTCCAACAACCTGCTGCCACCTCAGGTGGAAGCGAAGTTCCGCCCTTGAGAAAGTCTGAGCCGATTGATGCCAACTCGGTACAGCAGCTCTTGAGACCGGCGATCAACACACCGCCGTCCGGTTCTGGCACGCTCTAGTCCAGTCCCTGAAATAGACCAGCCTCAAAGAAAAGCGAAATCTATTCGCCTTTGAACGCTTTTATATCACTGTCATTGGGCAGCAAAATCATCGTGCCTGCCGGTAGTACATTGACATGTTCTTGCCTGTATACATCATAAACCTGCTTGAACAAAGGCTTGTTGATTTCATAAATCAAAGGCGCCAGAGACTCATCACTTAATTGTCCCACGGCTATAAACTCGGCTGTCTCGCCTTCTTTGACGATGTACCATTTACGGGCTTCATCGGAAGAACCGCCTACACCAGAGCCGATTTGTCCTGTCCTAGAATAAGACTCGCTCAACCAGTTCGAGGTCTGCGAATCTTGCACTCCCATAACTGCCTGCTTCTCGCCGGGACAGTTCTGCACCGGCGCGCTCAAGCGAATCAGCAGATACAACCGCGCCAAAAGCTTTGATAGCATCCTCTGACTTGTCAGTCTGAAAACTTATGGCAGTATGCCTGGCAGAACTGCCGAAAGCCAACATCTGCTGAGAGCTATTGCTGCGAGCAATTTTGTAGGTACCTGATTCAGTTATCTCGGGCGTGAAAGAACGTCGCGGAGTAGCAGATCTGAGTCCCGCCAGCACATCGCGAATAGAAGCGCCTCTTGCCTGGTTCATGCCCAGATAAATTGATATCAAATGAGCACCATCTACTACTCGGGCGCCGTCGAGAATTCTATCTACTCCGCGCAAGCTGCTGACCTTGAGATAGCCTTTCTGATACAGTTCTCGCAAAATGGTGCGAGCTTCTCGCTGCTCCGGAGTCAACTTCACTCTCTCGACATCGGCTTTGGCTCTGGTGCTATCTGCTTCACCTCTGGTGACCTTGCCGGTTAACAAATCGGCATCCAGCGAAGTTTGACCAGAGCGCCGTTCGACCTGATTGCGACCGACACCGGCATCAGATGAAGCGGGACCGCCTTTGGGAGTTTTAATTGGGTTAACATTGCCACCATCGAGCATGATCTTGCCTGGCTCACTGCTTTTAGTGGTCATAGTCATATCAGAAGTCAACTTACTGCCTGCGGCGGCATCGCCTTTGTAAGTCATTTTTATACTCGGCAGTTTACCTTCGTAAGCGTCCTTACTCTCTTTGAGAGAGCCCGATGCAGATTCGATTTTGCTGCCTGTTTTACGCTCTGCGCCTGCTGAGTCTTGCCCTGCTTTTGAGCCGGGCGATGATGCGGACGCTTTCGAGTCTCCGGCTCCGCCTGCTTTTGCAGAGGCTTTGCTGTCCACCAGACGAGACTCCAGTCCGGAACCAGCATCGGCTCTGACGCTCCCCGCCTTGCCACCAGCATCAGTTCTAACTGTTCCGGTATTAACTCCGCCGTCCGTTCTGACTGTTCCAGTTCTGACGCCGCCTTCGGTTCGAACCCTTCCGGTTCTGACACCACTATCGGTTCTGACCGTCGCGGCGTCTCCGGCAAGGGCCGTGACCCTTCCTGTTCCACGAGAAGCGCCGCCACCTTTACCGTCTCCTACCGACACCTTAGTTCCTATCAAAGTCTTTCCAGTTCGGAGAACGCCGTTAACATCGAACCAGGCTTTCAAGGCGCCCCAGTCTACTGGCTGCACAAGAACCGAGGCTGGAATCACTCTGGCATCGGCACCGGCTTTGCTTCCTTGAGGCTGTTTGGCTGTGCGGACTTCCGTCGCGCGAAGATCCACAGGTTTGCGGTCGCCGGATCTAAGATCGGCTGTTCTCTGATCGGCTGTTCTGCGATCGCCTGCTCGAATATCGACTCTTCTATTAGCGACACCAGATTCAACACCAGCCGGTTTACTCTGCTCTAATCCACGAACCAGTTTAACTCTTGATTCCGGCAACAAAGTGCTGAAACTCTTCGAGATCGATCGGGCATTACCCTCAAGAGTCCTTGTGCTATCGGCTCCAGACGTCTTTCCGGATTTGCTGTCGGCGACTTTAGCGTCCCCGGCTTTAGTCGCGCCAACGCGCCTGTCACCACTTCGGACGGCGTCGCTTCTGGCGCCTTCACCTCTTACGCCTTTAGCTTCGCCGCCTTTGACTTTTGCACCTTCTGCTCCGGCTCCATCACCCTTGCCCTTTCCGATGGGCCACTTGACCTTGAATTCCGGCAGCTTCAGACCAGGGAAAGGCGCATAGTCAGTAAGACCAGCGCCTGCTCCACCCTCGGCTCTCGAGCCTCTACCCTTACCACCAGATGCGGCATCACCCTTTCTGGAATCCACCTGGGCTTTAGAGCCGCCTTCGAACCTTCCAGATTTACTAACCGCCGTTGAATTCGGCTCTCCCCGAATTTCTCCTTTGCGAATCTCGCCCTTTCGGATCTCTCCTTTGTCGGCAGCGCCGGATTCACCAGCCCCCTTTCCTTTGGCTTTGGGCGACTTGTCCCCAAAGAATATGCGGTCGGTCTCTTTGATGACTCTATCTACATGCGCTCTTTCCTTGGGATCAAGGAATGTTTTGGGATCACCAAACTTGCCTTTCCCCGTCTGGAACGGTCTACCCTTGGAGCCCTGCGTCGCCTTATCTCCATCAAGAAATCGACTGACACGCTTGCCCTGTTGGCTGGCGTAAAGAGGGCTGTTCTTGCCGTCCCAGACGAGAATTTCTTTGCCATCTAGCTCGATTCGCCTGCCGGGACCATCGCCTTTTCCATCGCCTCGAAGATCAGATCCGGTGGCTGATTTGATGCCAGCTTTGTCACCGCCATGAACGCGGTCACCGCCAGAGACATGGTCTATCAACTCGCCAGAGCGAACTTTGCCTGTTGCATCCTGAACTTCGCCAGCCAGAGTCCGGCCACCTTTGCCGGGTGTTTCACCATGTGCTCCGTCCATCCGGTCTGCACCAAAAGATTTATCCTGGACAGTTCTGGTCTCTCCGAGCGGCTCGACCAGAGCACGGTTGCCACCTTTCACGTCGTGCCCCGCACCTGGCTCTACTTTGCCGGTGATCTGCCTTCCCGCAGAAACCGCCCCAGTTAACTCGCCGGGCAAGCCAGGTTGGAATTCGCGGTCTCGACCTTGAAGAGTCGATTTAGCGGCAACATCTGCCAGGGAGAATGCCCAGAAGCGCTATCCACCGGAACTTTCTGGGCGATATCTATGCGCTGTTCATTTGAATGGGTCGCGCTGCCCTGCAAAGTAAACGGATTACCGGGTTTCGCGTCACCTACGTCCTTTGCTCCTCTCGCCTGAAGGGCAACCCGCGCATCTCTGGGCTGTGAATCTGCCTTGTATCCTGTGTCTTGCTTTCCAGCCAGATCAGCCCTGGCGGCTGGGTCCGGTCGGACTGCCGCATCTGGCTTCGATATCACATTCGGGCCAGCATTCGGTCCAACATTTGCATCCGAACGCCCGGAGACATCAGGTCGAGCTGCTGCATCTGGTCGAGTCGCCGCATCTGGACTAACTTTCCCATCCGGCCGAACAGAAGCATCTGCTGCAGTTCTGCCTGCATCGGCTTTCACTGGCGAAGTCGGATTCTCTACCTGACCGCCTGGCGGTCCTTCTTTGACCGGAGCAACCGGTTTTCCATCAGGCGAACCATCGCGATTTAGTACAGCAGTAGCCGCTTTAGGCTGCTCTACCGGAACACCGCGATCAGTCGCACCAGGTTGAACAGCATTCGGTCGGGTCTCTCCAGTAGGTCCAATTCCAGGATTCTTACCTTGTTCTCGAAGATCGCGTGCCACTTCCGCTGGAGGCCGATACTCATTTCGTTGAATCTCCGCTGCTTTAGCGTGATCAGCAGGCGCCGGATCCTTAATTCCAGTGGGTTTATCAACTACGCCAGAACCATCCTGAGATTTTTCGGGCACTGCAGCTCCGTCCTTAACCAAGCCGGACTCACCGCTGTTTCCAGACTTTTGACCATCGGAAACCGCAGAAGGGAAATCGATCCCGATATAATCTCTCTGATCTCCAGAACCACTAGAAATCAGCCTTTCTGAATTATCTGATTGTTCTGTTCCAGCTGGCATATCTATTACTTCTAGTACGTGTCTTCATAATACATGCCCCAAAGAATCCAATAGTTCACTCTGTTTTCTTTGAATACTGCTTCAGCAATACTAGGTCTTGGTCTGCTTTTTGCCTATCTCCAAGCTTTTGATAAGCTTGACTTCGAATCTCGTAAAAAGCAGGCTCACTTGGTTCAAGGTCAATCGCTCTAGATAAGCTTTTCACGCTCATCTCCAGCTCGGTTAAGACCTAGCTCCGCATGTCCTTCGCCCACCATGCGTTACTTTTTGGGGATCGATACTTATAGCTCTCTTCGCATCTTCTAAAGCAATGCCATATTTGCGAACAGCCAACTCAGCAAGAGACCTTCCAATGTACGTTTCCGTATCCTTGAGACCATGTGCAATAGCAAAATCATAATCCCTTATCGCTGCTTTCCATTTTTTAAAAGACGAAAACACCGAGCCCTCCCAGGATAGTAATACGGATCTTTCGGAGCCAAATTAATTGCTAGAGAATACTGTCTCGATGCTTCTTCCGGCTCTTGCAACCATTCTAAAAGTTGGGCTTTTGTACCGTAAAATTTAGCGCTAGGTCCCTTCTCTTTAATAAGTCTATCCACTTCAGAAATACACTTTCTCAGTACAGCCAGGGTCAGTGTTTTTATCTGGTTTGAAGGCGAATGCTGAAGAGAGAAGACAATTGGTGACAGCAGAAAGCACAGAGAGACCAGTGCTAGTGCCAGATTGTGCAATCGTCTTTTCATAGAAACCTCAAGGTTGGAGAAGGTAGCAATTTCAGTGATACGGCGATTTTACGATTTTACCGCAGATACCCGGGGGACCGACAGAAAGCCTTTGCTTTAGTGCCCTCGGGGCAAATTTATCCGTCTATATTGCTGGTCGAAAAGCCCGAAGTCAATGGTAATTGCACGCATACAGCCCTGTTGACCTTTCAATAAATCCGGCTATTAGTGAACTTTCCAACCTTGTGTCAAGGTCACCTCAGCAGAAGCCACTACCTAACAAACAGAACTCTTGGACGATAGAAAACATAGTCGGTTCCAATGCTGGAAAAAGGACTCAGCCCCAGTGAAAAGATGGAGAACAATGGGGAAATGCGGATAAGAAGCAGAGAACAGCTTGATGCTTCTGCCGAAATCACTTTTTCAGACCGTCTCAAATTTCGCCGATGGACATCTATCTCGAGAAGAATTTCGCTCAAATTTAGCCAGCCAGGTAAAGCGGTTTATTAATTCTGCTTGACCCCGAAAACGCTTGCTATAAGCTCGTTTGCAAAACGGAAAATCCCGAAAACCCCACTTTTACATTTCTTTGTAAATTAAGTCTTTTCGGAGGCATTTTTTCAAAAAGACATAGGTGCCAGGCGGATTTGCAAGGACTAATCAGTACCCCAAAATAGGAAGCCGCACCACTAACGACAGAGAGAATCACCATCTCCCGACTAGCCCGAGCGCATCACTTCTGCTTCGGTCGTAGACACCTTCTGGGCGATCAACTTCTTCAAGCCAGGATAGTTCTCCAGTTCCGGGTCCTCTTTGACAATAGCAATCGCAGTATTGCGCGCGTCCTCAAGAATTTTGGCATCTTGCACCAGATCCGCCAGCACCAGATCCGGTAGCCCGCTCTGTTTGAAGCCCATGAACTCTCCCGGTCCCCGAATTTCCAAATCCTTCTCCGCAACCACGAAACCATCGGTCGTCAGGGTAAGGATCTCCAGCCGCTCTCTGGTCGACTGAGACTTCGAATCAGAGACAAGGAAACAATAAGACTGATCGCCACCCCGGCCGACCCGTCCCCTCAGCTGGTGAAGCTGGGCAAGCCCGAAACGGTCTGCGTTCTCGATGATCATGATAGTCGAGTTCGGCACATCGACTCCGACCTCGATAACCGTCGTCGATACCAGAACGTGATACTCCCCATCGCGAAACTGCTCCATGACCTCGTCTTTCTCTTTCGGCTTGAGCTTGCCGTGCATCAAACCGAACTTGAGCTTCGGAAACTTCTTCACCAGTTTCTCGAACTCAGCGGTGGCAGCTTTGGCAGAAAGGCTCTCCGATTCATCGATGAGCGGAAATACGATATAAACCTGCCGCCCGGACTCCACTTCTTTGAGGACAAAGTCCCACATCTCTCTCTTTTGAGAGGGACGCAGCAAAGATGTTTTGATCGGCTTACGACCCGGCGGCAGCTCATCAATCTCAGACACGTCCAGGTCACCATGCATTGTCATAGCGAGCGTCCGCGGAATGGGGGTTGCGGTCATGGTCAGAAGTTCGGGACTCTGGCTCTTCGCCTTCAGACGCGCCCTCTGTTTGACACCAAAACGATGTTGTTCGTCGATGATAATCAGCCCGAGATTATTAAACTCGACTTTGTCTTCGATGAGTGCGTGTGTCCCAACGGCGATATGAACCTGCCCCGACAGAATCTCTTGATGAATCTCTCTACGCTGCTTGACGCCCTGTTTTCCGAGCACAAGGGCACACCGCAAACCAAGCGGCGTCAGCAGACGTTGAAACTGCCGGTAGTGCTGTTCTGCCAGTATCTCCGTCGGCGCCATCATCGCACCCTGGAAACCATTTTCGATAGCCACTAAAAAAGCCATCAGCGCGACCACAGTTTTACCGGAGCCCACATCCCCTTGAACCAGCCGATGCATAGACTTGGCAGAGGAGAGA
This sequence comes from Candidatus Obscuribacterales bacterium, assembly GCA_020634035.1. Classification (GTDB taxonomy): domain Bacteria; phylum Cyanobacteriota; class Vampirovibrionia; order Obscuribacterales; family Obscuribacteraceae; genus RI-106. Next base: position 443,056 of record JACKCM010000003.1, read on the forward strand.
TCTCGCGAGATTTCGCGAAAGACTCTCTCTTGCGCACCAGTCAATGTAAACGGCAGAGACTCTTTGAGCTTTGCCACCAGACCGTCACTCTTGCATTCCATCTCAAGCGCTGTTTCAGTCTGATCGAACTTATAGCGACGATGAGCCAATTGAAGTTGTATTCCGAACAACTCATCAAAAACGAGCCTGCGCCTCGCTTCGTCCTTGGTCTCAATATCGTCTGGAAAATGGATAGTCCTGAGCGCATCTTTGAAGCGCATCAAATTGAGCTGCGAAAGAACAAAATCCGGAAGCGGATCTTTTAGACCACGATCATACTTTTCGAGAGCGTTGTGAATAACTGTGCGCAAATGCCTGAGAGAAAGTCCCTCGGTAAGCGGATAGACAGGGACCAATCTTCCGGCGTGCAAGCTGGTGCGACTGTCCTCGGCCTGGTCAGAAAGCAATCCCAGCACCTCGACCTCAGCGTTCTTCAATTGAAAGCGCTTGGAAAAACGATCTCTTTCGACCACACCAGAAGCCATTACCTGGGCGCCTTTAGGAAATTGCTGCTTGTATCTCTCCAGAAGATATTTATTGGATTTGCCGCCCACAAAACGAGTGATGCCGACACTACCGGTGCCATCAGCAATGAGAACGGTCATAACCGAAACAGATCTTTTCTTAGACTGAAACGCACTCACAGACTGAATTGTGCCAAAAATACTTACTTCTTGATCTTCTTCGAGGTCACAGATTTTCAAGCGATTCTGAAAATCCAGATGCCTCCGCGGATAGTGCTTGAGCAGATCCATAACAGTATGAATGCCGACCTTGGCCAGGGTGCCGGACATCTTCGGTCCAACCCCTTTGACGTATTGAACATCGACGGCAGCAGGATCATCGATGGAATCACGACCACCGCCTGGAGCGGCAGATGCGGTAGATGGACCCTGGACAGCAGGTCTGGTGGAAGAATATGAGGAAGTTGAGGAAGACCGAGAAGAAGATGATGACGATGATGACGACGAGGTAGTTGTTGATGCAACAGAGGATGCGGCTGAAGCAGCTGCAGAAGCGGTTGAAACAGCGGTTGAAGTACTCGTGGCAGCTGGGGCAGCCGAGCCCGCGGAGGCTATTGAAACATCCGAGATCGCAGGAGCGGAACCGGAAGCCGCTGTAGACGAAGATTTAGCAGCAGCAAAATACTCATCACTGCCACCTTCCATGACCCCATTGGCGTACTGAATCGAGTCTTGCTCCACAGACGATGCAGCCACCGCCGGCGAAGTTACATCTTCCTCCAGCCGCCCCAGCGTCCATCCCATGCCCCGATTATATGCCGCAAGCAGCTCATCGGCTCTTCTGACGATGGAAATGCGCGTCGCTACATCTGTATTAGGATACTGCCGAAACAAGCCTCTCAGGGTCATCCAGATGGATTCCAGGGGATATTTTCGACAGAGACGCGCCGAACTCTGGCGCATAAACTGAGAAAAGGTGGAACGCTTGCCATGAAAGTCCGAATAGCGAGAGCGACGCTCGATATCGAGCGCCTTAACCATGGCTTTCACGGCGTCTTCTTTGGTCTTCTGGCTATTGCCGTCCCGGGTCACCGATGACACAGGTTTCACCACCTATAACTGCTGGAAATAGACTAAAAGAAATGCCCAAAGAAAGCCATTAGATCGCACACAGGTTGGCACCCCACAACATAAGAATGCTTGCAGACAGCGCATATCGACTGGATAGCTTTCAGGATCCTCTTCTCGGAGACCTGAACGCGACCTGGTTTGCTAGATTCGAAAAGTTAGTAAGGTTATTGAAGACGGTTGAGGATCAATTTACTGATCGCTTTAAGCGTCGCGAATACGCCGAGCCCTTCAGAAGCAACCGCTTCGAAACTCGGTATCTGGCGCTGGTTCAACTCACGCTCCATACGCTCGATAGGCATAGCGTTGGCAAGGTCGCGCTTGTTGTACTGCAGAACCCACGGAATGTTATCGAGAGTAAGGCTATACTCGGCAAGGTTTTCGATCATGTTCTGAAGAGAGTCGATGTTGTCTTTCGATCTCATGACATCAGAGTCAGCTACGAAGATAATGCCGTCAACACCGTTCAGAATGAGCTTACGGCTGGCGTTATACTCGACCTGACCGGGAACCGTATATAGAGAGAAGCGGGTCTTAAAGCCCTGAACACTACCGAGGTCCAGAGGCAGGAAGTCGAAGAAGAGAGTTCTTTCAGTCTCTGTTGCCAAACTGATCAGCTCACCTCTAGTGGTAGGCGCAAGCTGACTGTGGATATATTTCAAATTAGTAGTTTTGCCACCAAGACCGGTGCCGTAGTAAACGATTTTGCAGTTAATCTCTCGTGCCGCGTAGTTTACGAGTGCCATGCTGGTTTCCTAACTCGCCTCTGTACCGATTAGCTTTCGACTTTATGTCTCATTCGCTTACTTGCCGCTACTGCCACTTGCGGCTCCGATGAACATCGTGAAATTGATACCAAGATTCTAAACCGAATGGAATGGTATTTCCATACGTTGCAGCAATCGATTTACTAAACTCTGCTTTTAACAGAACATGCGCCAGGATTCACTTATCGGATTTCATTGACAAGAGAGCCTGACAACACTCATCTCTCGATCCCCACCAGAATTAGCCTACCACGTATCGAGAATTCTTGTGGATTTATTGTTTCTATTTATTCATCTCAGGCATTACATTTGACAACATTTCCTTTTGAAGTATTCATCGTACATGCTAAAATGCACCCTTTGTCAGCCTGGTTGGCACCTGATGCCATCGAACGAGGCGAGGCAAGGGGCGAATTCCGCAACCGATTCTTATCGGACGGATAACCCAATATTCGAGTGATTTACCTCACCCGAATGTCCCAGATATCCCTAAGCGAACCTAATGGAAGGCTTCAATCATGGCTAAACGTTGTGAAGTCTGTGGCAAAGGTCCAAGAACCGGTTTGAACTACACCTTCTTGCGATCCCACTGGAACCCACATAACAAGCGGAGATGGCTCCCGAACCTACAATCGGTGAAAGCCAGAATCAACAATACCGTCAAGCGGATGAAGGTCTGCACTTCTTGCATCAAGAAGGGCAAAATCGCCAGAGCTCTATAACTCTCGGCGAGCCCTCACTTACCAGCTTGCGTTTTAAAAAGACTTCGATAGACCACGTCCTTCGGCGTGGTTTATTTTGTTCTCGTAAACAAATTGAAAGTTAATCACTATTAAGATCTAGCCAGGTCCAGCAGGCTTTCGCGCCCTACATAGTAGAACTCGTTGCAGAAATGACACCGCCCTTCAGCCTGACCATCCTCCTCGGCCATTGAGAGAATCTCGGTCTTGGGCAGTATTTTCAAAGCTTCCACAAAGCGCTCTTTAGAACACTTGCAATAGAACTGCACCGGCTCGACATCCGTGAGGATGTGCACATCGAATCCGGTGAGAATGCGCTTGAGAATGTCCTCCAGTCCCATGCCGCGTCGCATCAAAAAGGTGAAGGTACCGAAGGTGGTTATATTGTTCTCGATCTGGCAGATAGTCTCTTCGGTGTGATCCGGCAGAAGCTGGATGATAAGACCGCCGGCGGCTTCGACTCCGGTCTTGGAGACATGCACACCTACGACAACTATCGAGCCGGTCTGATCAGAGCTGACCAGAAAGCGATTGACGTCCTCGCCCACTTCACCGGTGGCAAGCTCGACCATAGAAGAGTAAGGTCTGCCGAAGCCATGATCGACCATCACATGCATGAAGCCAGAATTGCCGATGGCGGCCCCAACATCAAAATTCCCCAGGGAGTTCAAAGGCAACTCAACCTGGGGATTATCAACATATCCTCTTACTTTGCCGTTGGGCTGGGCATCGACCAGAATACGACCGAGGGGACCATTGCCCTGAAACTTCAAGGCGACCTGGCCTTGCCTGGTCATCAAGGAAGCCAGTAGAAGACCCGAGGTCATCACGCGACCCAGAGCCGCAGTGGCTGTGTAAGAGAGTTCATGTCTCTCTCTGGCGCAAGCAACAGCCTTGGTGGTAGTAGCGATGACAGCCCTGATGCTTCCGTCGGCGGTCATTGCCTTCAAAATTCCGTCTTCCATTGACCCCTCTGAACTGTCTCTCTATCAACAATTTTAACAGTTGCTAAGGTTTTGACAACTATTTTTTCATCCAGGACCCGCTGACGACGCGAGAAATTCCGTTGACATCCCTCTGGCAATTCAACGATCCCCAGCCGGCCTCCTTAAAAATCTCCTGCACTTTATCCGCCTGCTTGTCACCGACCTCCACTGCCATGTAACCACCGGCGAGATCAATCATCTTCGGAATAGTGGTACTGAGCTTCCTGTAGAACCGCAATCCATCAGGATCTCGGCCGAATAGCGCTTCATGGGGTTCATACTCCACCACCTCCGGTTCCAGGCTCTCTTTTTCAGATAGTGGAATGTAAGGAGGGTTGCAAATCACCAGATCAAAGCGTTCATCAAGAAGCCACCATAGCCCCTCATGCTTCAAATTAATCCTCTTCAAAACCTTATGCTGCCTGGCATTCTCCAGGGTGATTGAAAGGGCATCCTCAGAAATATCGGTGCCGGTCAATCTGGTGCGTGGCATTTTTTTCAAAAGACTTACCGAAAGCGCCCCGGATCCGACACCAACTTCGAGCACCTTGATGACAGGCCGATCTCCCAGTTTGCCGCAAAGCCTCAAGGCTTCCTCCAGCAGGGTTTCGGTATCGGTTCTAGGAATGAAAACGCCATGCTTGACCTTGAATTTGAAGCCGGCAAAATCGGCCACTTCAAGACAATATTGAATCGGCATACGCGCCTGGCGCTGCAAAATGTATCGCTCCATTTTCGCAGTCTGCCGGTCGGTTATCGGAATGTCGGCACAAACCAGTTGTTGAGAGCGATTCATTCCACTGACATGCTCCACAATCATCTCGGCTTCCACAGAAGCTTCCCCCTTTTCGATACCAAAGGAGGTGAGAATAAACACCATCTGCTTTTTTAGATCCCGGAGCTTCACTCCCCGGGTCAGACGCATATCGCTCATGTATACGATTCTATCAATTCTTTAGAAGCAAGACCAAACCGGCATTTGCGGCATTCGAACAGACTATCGAATCGGCTAGACAGCCAGCCCCTCTTTCAACTTCTGCTCTTGTTCCATCAGGGTCAGAGAATCGATCAATTTGGTCAGATCCCCTTCCATCACCTGCTGCAACGAAAAGTTCTGACCCAGCCTGTGGTCCGTGACACGGTTATCTTTATAGTTGTAGGTGCGTATCTTCTCTGATCTGTCCCCGGAGCCGACCTGGGACTTGCGCTGTTCATAAATTGCTTGTTGCTGCTCTTCCAGCTTGATTTTATATAGCTTGGTCCGAAGAATATTTTTGGCGCGCTCTTTGTTCTGAAGCTGGCTGCGCTCCTCGGTGCAGTGCACCTGGATACCGCTCGGTTTGTGCAGAATGCGCACAGCCGTCTCTACTTTGTTGACGTTTTGACCGCCCGCACCACCGGATCGCATGGTCGAAATTTCCAGGTCTTTCTCGTCGAGTTCGACGTCTATCTCGTCAGCCTCGGGCATAACCGCCACTGTCGCTGTCGAAGTGTGAACCCTGCCTGACGATTCGGTCTGGGGCACGCGCTGAACCCGATGAACCCCGGATTCGAATTTGAATTTGCTATAGGCTCCGTCGGCTTTGACGCTGACGATTACCTCTTTATAGCCGCCGATTCCTATCTCGCTGGCGCTTTCTATGGTCCATTTCCATCCGAGAGTGTCTGCGTATTTCGAATACATGCGCAGCAGATCACCTGCGAAAATCGAAGCCTCGTCACCACCGGCGCCGGCTCGGATCTCGATCATGATGTCCTTGTCATCGCTGGGGTCCCTGGGAAGAAGCAGAATCTTCAACTCTTCCCTCAGGTTGTCGTCTTTTTTTCGAGCCTGGGCAAGTTCGCTCTCGAAGTTGATGCGCTCTTCTTGATCCTGGGTCTCGCGAATTTGCTCCAGCCAGAACTCGATATCTTCCTGGACCTGCTTCCAGCTGTTGTAAGCATCTACCGTAGGCTTCAACTGCTTGAGAATACGAGAGAGACTCTTGACCTTGTCTATGTCGGTAGCCACAGCCGGATCGGCAAGCTGCTTCTCGACGTCAAGAAACGTCTTTTCTATCTCTTCCAGCTTTTCTGCAAGATGCTCCATGTCTAAAAACTAGACTCCGGGAAATATGGCCATGCCGTATAAAAGATTCGGAGAGGGTGGGATTCGAACCCACGCTGCGTTTTTGCGCAGACAGTCTTTCCAGGACTGCACGATCGACCACTCTGACACCTCTCCAGGGTGGAGCAGCCATTATAAACGAATAGCCTTAAGCTCACCACCGGATCGGTCGAGGATGTTTCTAACAGTTTAGATTTCTGCTCAGGACGCCGAAGGAGTCAACTTTACACGGCGAGACCCGCCCTCAATTATCGGAAGAAAATCCGGAGCGCTCAAGCTGGCTCCGCCGACCAGACTGCCGTCGATATGGGGCAGTTCGAGCTGCTCGTCCACATTAGAGGCTTTGACGCTGCCGCCGTAAAGGATTGGAATAGTCTCACCGATTTTGGATTTGCTGCCGGCTTCGGTAGCGAAGAAATCGTTAACAGTAGAACGAATCGATTCGGCAACACGATTTGCCTCGGTGGCTTCGCAGGTTTTACCCGTACCAATGGCCCAGACAGGCTCGTAGGCTATTACCAGGGTGTCGATATCGGCTTCGGTTAGACCTTCTAGAGCGGCTGCCACTTGTCTTCTAACCACCGAATCGGTCAAGCCGCTCTCTCTTTCGTCCAGAGATTCTCCGACACAGACGATAGGCACAAGTCCGTGCTCCAGGGCTGCTTTCAGCTTGAGATTGACGGTTGAATTCGTCTCTCCGAAAAATTGCCGTCTCTCCGAATGGCCGAGGATGACATGGGTTACACCCATTTTAGAAAGCATGATCGGAGAGATTTCGCCGGTGAAGGCGCCTTCGTTGCGATAGTCCATGTTCTGGGCTCCGACCTTGACGCTGCTGCCCCGGGTAGCGTCCACCACGGCTGCCAGCGCCGTGAATGGCGGACAGAGAACCACTTCAGGAAGATCGCTCTTTCCTTCGACACCTTTGACCACCGCAGAAGCCAGCTCGGCTGCTTCCTCATGGGTCTTATGCATTTTCCAGTTACCGGCAATAATGGTCTTTCTATCAGAGCTCACGTCGGATCCCCCCTTACTAGGCGAATGGCAAAAGGCGGTCAGGGCGCCTCGAAACATCTGCAAATTCTAACCGATAAATTCGGGTAATCTGCCGATCTGTGCCATCGTGCCCTAAAATCTTATCGGTCTTCCTTAAAGGTAGTATCGTTCTTTACAATAAGAGACCGGATTACAGATAGCTATATAAAGAAGAAGGCATCATTGAACCCTAGAGAAGAAGAGCTGAAAAGAGCGACCACCCTCCTGGAAGAGGGCAGGCATGAAAAGTGCCTGGAAGTACTGAGACAGTGCTGGCTCAAAAACCCGGAAGACGCAAAGACTGTGGAGCTGCTCTCACGGCTCATGAAAGACGCGGATCAAGAAGAGCTCTCCAACTCTTTGAAAGCCCTCACAGGCAACAAGTCCGCCGAGAGCAGTGACGATCATCTCGATCTTGAAAAGGCACCGGAAAAAGTCTTCGAGGCCGGCTACAAGCTTATAGACATTAGAGAATTCGAACTGGCCGAGATGCTGTTGAAAAAGGCCAGCGCCATGGCCCCGGACGACCCGACCGTGCATTACGAACTCGGCTTCGCGATGATGTCCCAGGCCAAGTATGCCCAGGCGGCACGCCATTTCGAGCTGGTCAGAAAGATAGAAGAGGACTTCGACACAGTCCTCAATCTCTCGGCCTGCTACTCTCTGGCCAGGGATTTCAAAAAATCGAAAGAGCTTATCAAACGCCTCGAGAAACTGGCGGTCACCGACGAAGAAAAATACGAATATCAACATCGAGAGTTTGTCCTCAAGCGTCAGGAGCAGCTCAAGAAGAAGACGGTTTTGACCAAAAGAGACTGGCTCTATATTCTTTACGGCAGCATTCTTCTCTTTGATCCGGAAGAGGAAGATGATGATGGTCAGCCGAAAGCAGAGCGAAAGTCGACAGAATCTTATAAGAAGATAGCGAGCACGATGATGATTCTAAAAGGTCTGCTCGAAGGTCTGAGACTGGCACCGGAGGCGGTGGAGTTCTACAGCCCTACTTCTAGACCGCTTTCGGCCGTCCTTGCCCGGTTGTTCGATCTGCCGCTCGGTCACTATCAAGGACCGGACAGACCGGACCATGCTCTATTGCTCATGGACTGGGCTCCAGAGATTATCGGACCGCACAAGACCTTTGTGCCCAACGACAAAAACCGCAGCCTCTTCTGCTATGGACTGCCGGCAAGCATGCCACTGCCATTAATACCGGATATTGTCGGACATTTTGACGATCATATAGTATTACCCTGGAAAGGCGAGAGCCGTGCCACTCTGGATGACAGCGACACAGAGAAGGACCCCGAAGAGGTGATACCGGAGATTCTAGAGAGAGCCTTTAATCTCGAATCGGATCCCGATATCCTCAAAATCATCCATGAGTCTATTTCCTATTATGTAGATAAGCGAGAATATCTCGTCCTTCACAACAGCGAGCATTTTCCTCATCGCCCCGAATACAGTGCAGAAGTGCCGGGCCATATAAGACGGAAAGCCGAATGAATCAAAAGAAGAGTTAGTCGATGATTTTGAAACGTCTGGCTATCGCCATAGCCTATGTCACCGCAATTCCGATAGGGCGATTGATCAATCTCGAAGGAGACTGGCAATTGCGGGGTCTGGGCAAGTATCTGCCCTGGGTCGGATTATTGGTCGGCATCATTCTGGTGGCGATCAATGCCCTTATCATTCAAATAACCACAAAAGAGATCCTGCATGGTGCCCTTATCGCCGTTTGCTGGCTGGCACTCACCGGCAGCATTCACATGGACGGTCTGATGGATACGGCAGACGGCATCTTCTCGCATCAGAGCCGGGAGCGGATGCTCGAAATAATGCAGGATAGTCGTGTCGGCAACTTCGGAGTGCTTAGTGGCATCTGCCTGCTGTTACTGAAAGTGGTATCACTGGTCAGCCTCGCTGCTCATCCACAGGTCATGATACCAGCGCTGATTATCACTCCAATAGCGGCACGATGGGCGGAACTCTATACTATAGGTCGATTTCCTTACGCCCGGCTAGAGGGCAAAGGACAGGTCTGGCACGAATCTACCAACGCTCCTTTCGATTATATTCTGGGTGGGTTTCCCATGGTGGCCGCTGCTATAGCACTGTTATTTTTCTATCCGTACCAGGCGGTACTCGTCCCCACTGGCGGTGCGCTCTTAACAGGCGCCCTGGCAGCCCATAGCCTGGCACGAAAGCTGGGTGGTCATACCGGCGACAGCTATGGTGCTGTGGTGGAGCTGGCTGAATGCGGAGCCCTTCTAACAACAGCTCTTGTTCTCGCCAAATGAATTACTTGAGAAAGAAAAGAACAGCTCTCTAGACAAAGAGCTGTTCTCGATACTATTTGTTTGAATGGAAGGAAGTTCTGACTTAGACTTCGCGATGAACCATTCTTTTTACCTGGCGTCTGCGAGCGGCGGCTGCTTTTCTCTTACGACGCTCACCTGCCGATTCGAAGAACTTCTTGCGTCTGTAGTCGGACAGAATACCTGCCTTCTGGACTTGTTTCTTGAATCTTTTGAGCGCTCGTTCGATGCTCTCTTGCTCGCTTACTCTAACGTACAATCCTGACACCTCCAGGGGATTTACATAAGACCCATTTTGAATCTTTAGAGCACGACCATGCCCAGAGATTAAGACGGGTTCAGAAACAGTGGCACTATCCACTGACCCATAGAACATACCATGGTCACTTCTTGCAAAGAAGGGAAAGCAACATTATGTTCACGATTCAGATACAAAGTCTGCAATATAGGCTTCCCCGGGCATCATAGAGAACAAAGACAGGGGCTCTTTCGAAGCCGAATATTTAATCTAGATAATGGAAGTTGACCGCGCAAGAATTGAACTTTTGCAAGGTCGGCAGCGTTATAGAGAAAGAGAAGGATTTGATGGTGTCGATCACGGGGAGACCGACATCGTCATTTCCGACTCTAAAAACCGCCTATAGGCTGGGTCCCGGGTTGATAAATGCCCTCGGTACCAGTCTGCCCGTTGCGATATTGTTCGAGCTTATCTTCATAGCTCTGCTCTCTTTGTACTTGTATCTGCTTAATCAGGTTCTTCTTCTTGCCGCGGAAAGCCGCCACATCCATGATGTCCTGATAGCCATGGCGACGAGCTGCTTTCCAGATACTGTAGAGCGTATTCACATCCTTAGACTCGTCTAAAGCTTTCTTGAGAAGATAGCGATTCAAGTCTTTCACTTTGAACACTTCGATGCTCGAAAGAAGCTCTACCAGCCTGTCCGGATGGTTTTCATCGTCGATCAAGTCCTTGAGCACCTGGCGCAGCAGGTCGTCCATACCCAGAAGATTGACCTGGCGGGCGTATTCAAGCGCCTCCGGCACGGTCTTGACCGTAGAGTAATATTTCTCCATGGCCAGGTGCGCTACGTCATTCATAGACACTTCCTGAGATTTGCGAGCCAGATCGACAAGCTGCTCTTTCGAGTTGGAGGAGCTGATCAGGTGTTGAATGGCATTACGGGTCACCCCATAACATTCATACTGTCTCGCCTTTATAGCCACCTGAATGAAATCATTATTGGTTCTGCATAGCTCTACAGCCTTCTCCATAGCCTTTCGTTTGACATCCAAAAGTGGATGCCCGTAGCCATCGGTGTAAGAGGCAAGAGCCAGACATTTGGGAAGATCGGTACATTCAGCCAGGGCAGATTCGAAAATCGGGGCGGCTCTATCGCCTTTGCCATGTTTGGCATAAGAGGCTGCTCTGGTGAGCTGCTTCTGCATATCGATGGTGAGCGGCGAGTCCGGATCATACTTGCTGCGAGCCTGCACCGATGGCGATATCACACCCAGCAGCACAAGACCGGTCGAAAGCAGAGAGCAAACTGCCACAGCCCTGAATCTCTTGTTGAAAGAATGAAAAAGCATGGATAAATCCCTGGCTTAAAGTCGATGAGCTTTTCTCTTATGTATAAAGTATATTCACAAAATTCGCCCAGCACAAACCGGGGGCTGAACCGGCCGCCTAGAGCCCTATTTTCAAGCCGACCAGCTCGTTGGCCTTGAAAGAGACTCTGAACGCCCCTGATTTGGTCTTCAGACGTTCCTTCACAGCACCGGAAAGGTCGGTCAGACTGACGCTCTTGAAGGGAAAGCCCAGCTTGATCTCGGTCTCCAGGTCATCCATGCCTACGTTCAGGAGCCTCAGACAAATAGCCTCTTTGCCTTCGATTTTGTACATGGCTGATAACCTGACCGCCTCATTATCTATTATTAGATCCATGACGGAAATTCTCTGCTTATCTTCAGCTGTATAAGCCCGGACAAAGTCGCTAGAAACAGGTGAGAAAAAGAGCGGATTTTCAAAACGCTCGGCAAGTTGCCAGGCCGCAGCCCGGCCCTTCGTCCCGAAATCGACATCCTCGAAAAGCTCTAGAGCCGACCAACCATAGTTGACTTTGTTAAGACCCAGACAATTGCCTTCCGGGGTCGGCATATACGGTCCTGCGCCACCACCTCTGGTTAACAGGCGCTTGCGCGAGAGCATGGAGAACGCTCTCAAAACCGTCATAGAAACCCGATCTCCTTCGACAGCGTATTCCGGCAATCCGAGATTCAAAAACACCTGACCATTGGCCACAAAGAATCTCTGGCAGGGAAAACGATCTAATGGAGCCTCTCTGCCCCGGGGCACCGGCAGCTTAAGAGTAGCTTTGCGAACCGGCCGCTCTACAAAGCTGAAATGATTCTCGGACCAGGTTTTCTTTACAGGTTTACCGGTATCGAAACTTACCTCCAGTCGGTGATCCCGACTTTGATTCTCGAACTCGGTTTCGAAATAAACAATCGGATCACAGGCGCGGATTTCGACTCTGGTGGATATTCGGTGGCTTATGACCACTGGCGAACGCTTGAACGAGACCACATCATCCACATCTTTGAGACCTTTCAAAAATGAGCGATCATCACTCTCTTCACAAGAGACCGGCAGATCAATTCGATGAACCAGCTCAATAGCAGCCAGAAGCGGACCGTTTTCTACAAGGCGAGCCCCTACGAAAGCAGCTTCGATTTCATCGTCGCCAAAAACCGGATCAAAATTGTAAGAGTCACCGGCGTCGGCCACGTCTCTAAAGACCGGATTGAGCCTGTAGACCTTTGATCTGGTCTTGCCTGCTTCGAGCTTGACCTCTAAAGTCCCGTCTTGATCAACTCTAAGTTCATAAAACTGATTCGCCAGGGTAATGCTGCCACCTTTGGCTGAGTCGGCCTTCACCGCCGTATATTCCCAAATCCTTTTATCCTGTCTGTCTTTTTTATTCTGTATATCTTTTCCCGCCTCTGCCGACAACGAGAAAGAGACACCAAAAGCCGGCACTGAATCAGCCAGGGTCAAGCCCTCAACCACACAGATATCTTTGTATACGGGCACTCCGCCGGCAGAGCCGAAAACTTCCGTAGCTGTATAGGTCCTTCTGAGCTGTCGCGGAGCCCCTGCGGTCAGCATCTTATCCAGTTCTTTTTCGACCAGGGCTTTTTGCTCACGGTCAAGCTTCACATCACTTTCATGACCGGGGCAGGTCAAATTCAAAAGCGCCGCCGGGATTGAATATTTAAAAGGCACCGGTGCCGATACTTCACTGCCCGAAAAATTGAACACTGCGTTTCCGTCGGCACCACGGTCGGGGTCATTCAAGTCCATGGACCAGCGGCCATATCCGGCAGAAGTAGCTGCACTATTGCCATTTTTGCCGGCTTCCTCCAGGGACCATTCATGCACCCCGGGTGATATCATCTCCTCTCTCACTTCTCTTTCGATAAAGTCTAATAAGTGATTGGCAGATCGGCTTCTGGTCGACATCTGACGATGAACATCATCGACACTGCAACCACATATACTGTCGTGAGGATGATTGAGCAAAAGCAGCTTCAATGCGTGATCCAGCTCCGGACCCGGATAATTCACCAGACCACGGGCATAGAGTCCGGTCATCAGAGGCTCGACTGTATGCAAAAGCCTGTGTTCTAAAACTCTGTTCTCCCGCTTCAGATAAAGCCTGGCCGAAAGAACTCCAGAAAGCATAAAAGCGCGACAGTGCCCATCAGAAAAGCTGTTATCTCGCAACTCACCCGGAATCAAGCGCATCAGCTCGAGTTCTCCCGGTAGCGATCGCTTCACACGCTTGAGATAGGTCTCGAGATCCACGACCTCCACATCGACTTTCTGGTCATCGGGCAAAGCAGCCATCGCTTCTCTCGCCCGCTTCACCAGAGAGCGAAGCTTGACGGGAGGATAGAGATGATCGCCTCCCACCGGCACCAGGGCAGATTTACCTTGCTCGAAATAAGATCGCCCCCGGCCAATACGCTCCAGCTCGTCTATCTGAGAACCTTCCTTATCGAGACCGAGAAAAGAGAGCAGATATTCACCCAGCATAGCCCGACTCTCGGCCGGCTCTTTGCCCTCGGCCTCATGAAAGGCTGTCTGGTAATAGCCATCGGGCAGAAGATAGGCAAGCACCTCGCTACCATCGGGACTGCGCCAGAGAAAAGCCGGTCCCTGGTCCAGTTCGGGAACACCACGCCAGACTACAGCATTGTCGATGCCGAAACCTTTTAGAATACGGGGCATATCCTGGGTATGACCGAAAGTATCAGGCAGATAGCCTACCGCAAGAGGGTCACCATATCTGGAGGCAATTTTTATACCTCGTTCCAGATTTCGAACCAGACTCTCCCCGGAGACCAGCATCTGGTCAGCGAGTACATACCATGGTCCGACCCGCAATTTGCCCCGAGAGATCAACTTGCCGAGCCGCTTTTCCATATCGGGCTGGATGGCGATGATGTCTTCGAGGGCGCAAGACTGCCCATCTAGATGAAAAACCGGCATGGCACCTTCTTCAAGTTCAGCGGCAAGCTGACGTGCCACCGAGCCGAGCTGGCAGCGATACTTTTCGAATTCCCAGTACCATTCACGATCCCAGTGCGTCTGGGTGTAAAGACAGATCCGCCTTTTCTCCATCTTTTCACATCCTCTGTAGCCTTTGTAGCCTTTTAAAAGTTTCAGCCTCTAAATAGTGGTGCCAGCTTCTTCACACCATCATCGAGAGCGCCCTCCAGAGAGGTCATGTCTCCGGCGACGAACTCATCATCAAGCTGTATGGAGAATGTCCCTTTGTATTCGTAGAGCTTGAGCAACTCGATAAGCTGGCTCCAGTCTACTACCCCTTTGCCGGGGATGCGATAACGCCACCAGAGCGGGCCGAACATACCAGAGTCTTTGAGCATCTGGCGATTGATCTCGACATCGTTGGCTTCGACATGCTCGATAGCGCTGTTGAAACCGCTGAGAATCTGAAGATAGTCTATGCCGAGCCAGACACAATCGGCAGGAGAGAAACTCAAACTGAGACCGCTGCATCCAGAAAGAAGATCTCGCCAGTCCTGGGGCTCCATCGCCCGCCACTTCTTGAGAGAAAGTCTGCGGGTAGTTGACGGGGTAGAAAGCTTCAGCAGGGGTACGACCTCGAGCTCTTGCATAATCGGCAAAAGTTCAGCAAAATCCTCCTCGAAGGCGGACTTCCAGCCCTCATCGGCACCGGGCTCCAGATAGAAAGAGACGAATTTGCATTTCAGCACCGCCGCCACTTTGGAGAGTTTTTCCATCATGCCGAGAAACTTCTTCTTAGAGTTTTTATCGCCGGGGCTGTGGCTGTAGAGCAAATTCAGGCAGGCAATCTCTACCCCCTTCTCTTTGCTGAGGGCAGCCACGGACTCCAGATACTTACGCTCTTTGGTTTTTAAATCCCGACCGGTCTTACCACCGGCTGGAAAAGGCTCAAACGAATACTCTACGCAAGGAATACCCTTCTGGGCAGCGATATCAATGGCCCCTTCCAGACCAGCACCAAATCTAGTGGCATCAAAACAAAGTTTCATGTTCGAAAGTTTAGCAGATGTTCCAGCTTATCTCCAGAAAAGCCGGTTGTCATAAATTGACGCCATAGGCTCTGCGAACGGAAGGGTCGGTAAGCTCGGTAAAATCCATCCTCATCATGGTATGCACCGAAAAGCTCGATCCCCTTCGAATCGACAGGGTAACCGGCGTGTTCGGGGAGCCGACTATCAGGTCATAGCACTCTTCTCTGGTCAAGCCATAGGTCGGCACACCGTCCACTGCCACTATGGCGTCATTGGGGCGCAGCCCTTGCTCGGCAGCCGGAGTACCTCGAAAAACTTGATTAATCACCGGCGGCAAGCCACCCTGGGCGATGAACTTGACCCCGATTATGCCTATGCCTCGGAGGGCGGCAGAATTGAGCATGGTCGAATTGGCCGAAGCATCCAGACGACTATTGTCAAGCAAGGCGGACTGGTCTTTACCTTTATAGTTATCGGCACGACTGCTGGCTTTCAGTTTTTTGCGTTTGACCGTTTTTTTCTTCTTCGGCTTGAGGACCTGATTGTGCTGGACTCCGGCTTTGTAAGGCTCTACCTTGTGAAATTTGGGCTTGAGCGGCTTCAGCTCAGGCACTGCCTCTTCGGCACCCTCGCCACCTCCGGATTCCAGAGCCAGGACGTTTTCAAGACAGGGACCAGATAGCATCCCCGCCAAAAGGGCGAAGACCAAAAGCAATCTGAGATTCCTACCTGTGACCATAACCAAACCTTGAAACCGAGTCCTCTATCTATATATATCCCAGAATAAAACAAATTATCGACATCGGCTCGACTTTTGCAGGTTCACAAGAAGAATCCTTTGATAAGAGCAAGAGCAAACTAATACTTAATTTGGGGAAGGATCCCGAATTTAGGTGATAACCTGGATTTCGCTCAAACCCAGTAGAACGCCAGGAGGTTCGAAACCGTGGATAAGGTCACAGTTGTAGGAGCCGGTCACGTAGGCGCAACGGCCGCTCAGTATATTGCAGAAAAAAATCTTGCCGACGTAGTTCTCATCGACATCGTCGACGGTCTTCCCCAGGGTAAAGCCCTCGACCTGATGGAAGCAGCCCCGGTCAACATGCACGATCGCAAGCTCGTGGGCACCAACGATTATGCCGACACCAAAGGGTCCGACATCATCGTAATCACCGCCGGTATCGCAAGAAAGCCCGGCATGTCCAGAGACGATCTGCTCAAAACCAACGCCAACATCGTCCGCACCGTAGCCCAGGAGACCTTCAAACATTCTCCTGACGCAATCTATATCGTGGTCACCAACCCCCTCGACGTGATGACCCACCTGGTTCAAAAGACCACCAAGCTTGATTCTAAAAAGGTTATCGGCATGGCCGGCGTCCTCGACAGTGCCAGATTCCAGACCTTCATCGGCATGGAAACCGGTTTCTCCGTTGAAGACATCAGAGCGATGGTTCTTGGCGGTCACGGCGACCTGATGGTTCCTCTGACCAGACTGGCTACCGTCAACGGTATTCCGATAAGCGAACTGCTTCCCCAGGCTAAAATCGACGAAATGGTCGACAGAACCAGAAACGGCGGAGCAGAAATCGTCAAGCTTCTCAAGAGCGGCAGCGCCTACTATGCCCCCGGAGCTTCCGTGGCCCACATGGTAGAAGCGATTCTCAGAGACAAGAATCGTCTGCTTCCCTGCGCTGTTCTGCCCCAGGGCGAATATGGTCTTAAAGACGTCTACATCGGACTGCCTGCCGTACTCGGTCGGGAAGGTCTGAAGAAGATCGTCGAGATCAAACTCACCGAAGAAGAGAAAGAAGCGCTGCATGGCTCGGCCAAGTCGATCAAAGAGAACATCGACCTCATGAACGAGCTCCTCGTAGCCGTCTAATTCAGGCTTCTAGCGATTGAAATAAAGAACGGTCCACTCAGGCTTTGAGCCTTAAGTGGATCGTTTTCTTTATGCTTTTCTCAACCGAATCTGACCTGGGGTTATAATAGAGCCTGATCTTTTAAAGTAAGATCGCATTTGATTGATTGGGGTCTTTCCCGACGTCAAATATTCAGTTGGAGATTGCTATGCGCGAAAAAGAGAGTTTGACGAAGAAAAGCCTTGGTATCTTGGCTTCTCTGGCAGTGGTTCTGGCAGCCAATTCGAAACCGGCTCTCGCCCTCGAGACTTCCACCGTCCTTACCCCCAAGGTGAGCGATACGGACTTTGCCCTCGATTCGACAAAATACGGCAATTCGAGCGATATAAAAGAGATAGAGTCGATTGTCAAAGACATCGAACAAAAGTGGAACGACCACAAGCTCGACGAGGTCATGAACTATTATGCCGATGACTATGTCAACAATGACGGTCTCACCAAAAAAGCCGTCAAAGAGCTGACCAGCGATTTCTGGAAGACCTATCCCGACGCAAAATCCTCTTCTAAGGTCAAGACCATCCGGGTAGAAGGCAAATTCGCAACGGTAGAATCCCGGGATAAAGCGGTGGGCAGCACTGCCAAAGAGATGCCCAGCATCGGTTCGAAAGGGGTGCTTACCTCCATCTCGGAAGGCCAGCTCTATCTGAGAAAAATCCGCGGCGACTGGAAAATCGTCGGGGACCGAGTCGATTTCGAAAAGGTAAAAGTCGCCTTCGGCATCGCCCAGGACCTGAACACCAAGTTTATCGCACCAGAGCTGGTCAAATCGGGTCAGGAATACACCGCCAAGCTCAGCGTCTCTCTACCCAATGATTTTGTCGCTGTGGGCTCTATCGCCAGCGAGCCACTCAAATATCCCCAGCCGAAACACCAGGATATCTGGCGACCGGTGGAGAACAAAGTACTGGAGCGGATTATTCACGCCAATAAATCCAATCACAACGAGCTGCTGATGGCCACTATAGGAATAACCGATAAATCGAGAACGACCCTGAAGGGTCTCACCTATCTCACCCGGCGCATGAATGTGGTGCCCCAGCAACTGGAAGTGGAAGACACACCCCACCCCAGTGCTGATGAGGACGCCGCCGTGGAAGACATCGATGATACCGGCGCCGAGTCAGAAGAAGAGTAATAAAACAGACTGGCTGACCACGCCCTTTGCTGCCGTTTTATGCCTGGCCGCCGACTTTCTGAGCAAGCGCTGGGCCGAGACGAATCTCTCGGGCTCGGCAGTGCAGCCTTTTATTCCAAAATTGCTCAATTTCAATCTGACCAGCAATACCGGAGCTGCTTTCTCGATAGGTAAAGATTCCAGTATGGTCATGACCGCACTGGCCTCGGTGGTGACCGTTGTTCTTCTTCTCTGGTATATCTCTAGAGAAAAAGAAGAGATCAAACCAGATACCCTCGAACGCACAGGAATAGGCTTCATCTTCGGCGGTGCCCTGGGCAATCTTCTGGATCGTTTCATGAAAGGGAGCGTCACCGACTTTCTCGATTTCGCCTTCATGACCTTTCCGGTTTTCAACGTAGCCGACGCCATGATCGACGTTGGCATAGGCTTGATTCTGATTAGTATGATCCGAGCCTGGCGAAAGGATAAACCGCCAGTGGAGCCTGAGCAATGAGCGGCGACAGCACCAGCAATGACACCATTAATTTGCTCTATGAAAGCGATGGCAACCAGAGGCTCGATCAGTATCTGGCCGAGAATCTGCCTGAATTCAGCCGGGTCCGTATAAAGAAATTAATTGATAACGGCATGGTTCTTGTGAACGGACAGCAAGAGAAAGCATCTCTGAAGTTACGGGGAGGCGAGCGGATTTCTATAGAGATACCACCGGTGGAGCCGTCGCCTGTCACCCCCGAAGATCTCAATCTCGATGTCCTATACGAAGACGAAGATCTACTTGTGGTCAACAAACCGGCTGGGATGGTCACCCATCCGGGAGCCGGGGTTTTCTCAGGCACCCTGGTGAATGGTCTTTTACATCACTGCAAAGGCAGTCTTTCCGGAATTTCCGGAGAAGAACGACCGGGCATTGTGCATCGATTGGACAAAGACACCTCGGGATTGCTGGTGGTGGCAAAAAACGATATTGCCCATCGCAGCCTGGCCGGTCAGATTCAAGAAAAATCGGCTCGCCGTCAGTATCTTGCCCTGGTAGACGGGGCCTTGAAAGAAGACCAGGGCGAAGTAGATTTGCCTATCGGACGCCATCGAATCAAACGAAAAGAGATGTGCATCGCCGATGACGGCAGACCGGCCCGCACCATATATAAGGTACGGGCCCGGTACCATAAAATAACCTATCTGGATCTCGAGTTAAAAACCGGCAGAACGCACCAGATACGGGTGCACATGGCGCATCTAGGCACCCCTGTATTAGGTGACCTCGTTTACAATAAGAAAGGAACGGGAACCGAGAAAGCCCGCAAGCGATTCGGGCTCAAAGGGCATGCCCTGCATGCTACAAGTCTCTCATTTATCCATCCGGTCTCAGGCAAGCTGTTAGAATTTAACTGCGAGCCATCATCTGATTTCCGCTCGCTTCTGAACCGCCTTGAATCAGGCTGGAGGTAATCGCTTTGCAACAATACGGACCGATAGCACTCTCCGCCATAGCCTTCTTGCTCTTTGGCGTAATCGCTCTGCAGAATTCCACTCCGGCGAATTTCACCCTTTTCGGCGCCACATCCAGCGCGCCCCTGGCTTGTTTTCTGTCGGGCACCTTTATTCTCGGGCTGATTCCCGGTATCTCTTTTATGCTCTTTCGTCAGAAGAAGAAAGCTATTTCTAAAGAGAAAGAGCTTGAATGGGAAAAAGATAAGCAGAAACTTGCCAAAGAGATAGAGTCTGACAAAGTCAAGCAACTGCAAGCCAAAATAGAGACCCTGGAAACAGCTCTGAAATCCGCCCTGGCTAAGAGAAAATAGCAGGTCTTATTCTGTCGGACCGCCGCCTGAAGCTTTGAAATCCGAAGCTTTCAGCCCGTCGACAAATTTTTTGAACTCTTCGGCTTCCTCTTCATCCTTATCGGAATCCGCCGGTATGGTGCCATCTAGAACCACCTGGGCCGAGACGAAGATAGGCGCATCTGCCCGCAGAGCCAGGGCAATGGCGTCGGAGGGTCTGGCATCGATGGCTTTGTCCGCTTCTACCCTTTTGTCTTCCACCCGCAGCCGGATAGTCGCAAAATAGGTATTGGCGGACAGTTCGTTGATCTCTACCCGGTCTACAACATAGCCCAACCCGGTGATCACATTCAGAAGCAGATCATGGGTCATGGGGCGTTCTGGTTTCGAGCTGTTATCGAGAGCCCGACCAATCGCAGTCGCCTCATAGGCTCCGATCCAGATAGGCAGAGTGCGCCGTTTTGATCGATCGTTCAACATGACTATTGGATGCCCGTTTCTTGCATCCAGCGCGATTGCTGCCACGTACATCTCGATCATTTTAAGAGCTACCACCCGATGCCTTGAACATGCTCCGAACCCTACTTCTTGATTACTTGCGCGTTACAAATTTAAATCATTTCCTACCCTTCTCTTATTCCCCGAACCCCTGCAATTTATATGCATTGAAGATAAATTTTTAGGATCCGAAAGTCTTAAACCCTCTCGACATGCGGCATTCAGAAGAGCCCCCCGGGGAGGGCATCTCATCTAAGCCACCAAAATAGCCAGTTTCAGCCATTTTGCAAGCGGATAATATAAATCTACAATCCACCAGCCGGGCTTTGACCTGAAGCACCATAGTTGGCATAATATATCGATCTAAGCTCCCTGAATTGAGCGTCAGTCCGGATGGCGGAATTGGTAGACGCGCACGCTTGAGGGGCGTGTGGCTTTGCTGTGTGGGTTCAAGTCCCACTCCGGACATTTTTCATTTCTAGACCAAGAACACTTGTCCTTCACGATGTTGATCCAGAGGGCTCAATGGCCCCACACTATCGACGACATTCGCAAAGCCCTGGATGGAGTCTGGGGCGTAGTCGGAGCGACAGGTACAGACGGCAATCTATACCGCCTGGAGCGAAGCTTGAAAGAGCCCACGGTCTACACATTTATCGGCTATGAAGGAGAGGACGAGAGCAAAGTCGTCTCCCGACAAACTTTCAACGGCGAAGAGAAGGAATCTGCGATAGACTCGTTTGCAAAGGCTATCGGTTTCGAGAACGGTTCTTTTTCGGGTTGAGAATTTGCCTAAAGCCACATATCTGGGAATTATCACACAGGGCTCCCTGTCTACAGGCCTCGAGATGCGTCTGGATCCTTCGGTTTCGGTAGAAGAGCTGCGGGTAGGTCGTTTCGTCGTGGTAGAAGGCAAAACGGCGCGCTTTTTCAGCATGCTAACCGATGTCTCTCTGTCGGCCAGCAATCCCTCTATTCTGCTCAATCCCCCCGCTAACGACGAGTTTTTGCTCTCGGTTCTAGCCGGCGGATCTACCTTCGGCACAGTCAAGATTCAGCCGATGTTGATGCTGGAGCGGGGCGAAGACAGCACTCTATCGGAATTGAGACCGGTAAAGACGATTCCATCACATTTTTCACCGGTGTTCGAAGCCACAAGTCAAGACTTTGCCCTGGTCTTCGGCGAGGAAGACGCAAAAGATCCTAAGAACAACTTTTTCAATGTCGGCAAGCCTCTCAATATGGAGACCCCGGTCTGTGTCAATCTGGATCGTTTCGTAGAGCGCTCCAACGGCATCTTCGGCAAGTCAGGAACAGGCAAATCTTTTCTGACCCGTATATTTTTGAGTGGATTGATTCACAAAGACATAGCCTCGGTGCTGGTCTTCGACATGCACAACGAGTACGGCTGGCAGGCCATGTCCGAGAGCAAGACCGCACCGAGGGTAAAAGGCTTGAAACAGCTTTTCGGTCACAAAGTGGTGGTCTTCAGCCTTGATTCCGAATCTTCTAAAGCCCGCGGTATTCCCGATGCCCACGAGCTTTACATAGGCTACAACCAGATCGAGATAGAGGATCTGGATCTGCTCAAACATGAGCTGGCACTTTCGGAAGCAACACTGGAAAACGCCTATATCGCCAGGGAGAAACTCGGTGTCGACTGGATTTCAACCCTCATCGACATGTCCGGCGAAGAGATAGAAGAGTTCACCCAGATGTACAAAGGTCACCCCACCGCTCTAAAGGCGCTACAAAGGCGTCTCAATACCGTGGTGCAGAAGACCCCTTACCTTAGACCCCGGGTAAACCACAACTATATCGACGAGATTCTGCGCCATATTCAAGACGGCAAGCACATCGTGCTCGAATTCGGCAGACAGAACAATTTGCTCTCTTACATGCTTGCCACCAATATCATAACCAGGCGCATACATGCCGATTATGTAAAACGCTCAGAGCTTCATACCGCAGACCCGGAAGGAGTAGCGGCGCCCAGGAAACTGATGATCGTAATAGAAGAAGCGCACAAATTTCTCTCTCCTCAAGTGGCTCGCCAAACCATATTCGGTATCATCGCCCGGGAGATGAGGAAGTATTTCGTCACGTTATTAATCGTCGATCAAAGACCGTCGGGCATCGATCCCGAAGTGCTCAGCCAGATAGGTACACGGGTGACGGCATTGCTCAATGACGACAAAGATATCGATGCGGTCTTTACCGGGGTCTCAGGCTCCCAGACCCTCAGAACCGTTCTTGCTCAAATGGACCCGAAACAGCAAGCCCTGGTGCTGGGCTATGCGGTGCCGATGCCGGTAGTAGTCCGTACCCGCTCATTCGATTCTGAGTTTTATCAGGCTGTGGGAGGCAGAGCCGACGCCTCCGCCGAAGATCCAGGCTACGTAAAAGAAAAAGCCCGAGAGGCCAGAGAAGAGCTTTTCGGCCCCTAGGGCAAATTACGTATTGAAAGACAAAATCCGATTGGCTACCCTACAATTAGAGTAAGGTCGACAATTACTAATTATCACTTTCAGCCCAATGCAGAACCAGAAGTCCAATCAAACTGAAGAGAGCGAAGTACAGGACAACTTTGTCGAGGCAAAAGAGCCCAGCGAGCTCATATTTTGCCTGCTTCTCGCCTCGGCTTACTTAGGCCTGGCCAAGTTCTGCTGGGGCCCTCTCTATATGATGCAGAACTGGAAGCTGCTCCTCAATGTCGAGGGATTTTTCATCACCGTCGCCCTGGTAGCGGTTCTGATCGGGCTCAGACCCTATACCGCTCCATCATCTTTGCAAATTAGCAGCAAAGGCTTCAAATACAGAGGTCCTTACTGGATCCAGCGAAAAACGGTGAACTGGGACCAGGTTGCAAAAGCCTATTTGTCGCCGGAGCTCATTCTTATTCTTTATCAACCAAAGCCGGAACACAAGAAAGTCTGGCCCCTGGGTATTCTCTCCATCTATCTCGCCGACAGAGAACAGGTGGTGAAATCATTTCTGAAGTATTGCCCAAACAAGCCTGTGCTGATGAAAAGCCCGACCCTCATAACCTGGATCACCTTCGGTCTCATACTTTTCTTCGTTGTGGTCTGGATCTTCTATCTATTGACACCCTGATCGAGCCTGTTCGCCAGTGAAAAACCACAGCCTGACTAGAACATGGATCACCTTCGGCTTGATATTGTTGGTCGCTTCATTTCTGGTGTTCTTTTTACTAGAACCCTAATTGCGCTCGACTTCCATATGGCGCAGATAGTCGACTAGATTATCCAGCTCTTTGTCATTGAGGACCTCCACCGGCTGTGGAGGCATCGCTCCGGCACCCTGACGAATGAAAGCTTTGAGCTTGTCGTCGGTAGGAAAGTGATCTTTGAGCTGATCCAGACTGGGACCCATACCAGAAGCACCGCCCGGATGACAGGTATTGCAAGAGCGCACAAAAATCTGCTTGCCTGATAGGTTGCTGGTCATCTCTTCGCTCTTTCTCAGCTTCTCCAGCTTGACCTGCTCGATTCGCTTCATCTCTTCGGACATGACACAACCACCGGTGGTTGCAGATACCAGAGCCAGAGCAGCCAGACAAAAGGCTATTCGCAACATAAGCAATGTATATAGCGCCTCCTTGACAGCCAAGATTTACCACAGTTTAACATGTCCGAGAATAGACCGGATCGGAGTCCCATAATATCCGTAGAGTAAGAAATTCGGGAATTTGTTAGAGCAAAAATCCAACCTCTGCATATTATCTACTTAACATCATATTTACTTGAAAAGAGTAAGGTAAGAAAGGTGGCGCAATGTTTCTCTTGCGCTGTAAAGCGGACCCTATTCCGAGGTTTTTACCAACCACCAAGGCAAGAATCTCGGCAGACTGGTCCGAAAGGACCAGGCGAAATACCTGACCCTCTTTAGTATTAACCCGGGCGGAAACGAAATGACATCGAAAACAGAGAATATGGATCCTACAATCACAGATGGTGCTTCCGAAGAAGAGCAGCGCATAATCATTCGCGGTGGCAAACCGCTCAACGGTCAGGTCAGATTGCACGGCGCCAAAAACGCCGTTCTCAAAATGATGGCTGCCGCTCTACTGGCTAAAGGCACCACCGTTTTGAAGAACGTTCCCAATCTCTCAGACGTACACATGATGGCGAATGTGCTCAGACATCTCGGAGCAAAAGTCACCATCAGTGGTTCCGAAGTCGAAATCGACGCCACCGATGTACACGAGTGGGAAGCGCCCTACGAGCTGGTCAGCAAGCTGAGAGCCTCCTTCGTGGTGCTCGGTCCTCTTATGGCTCGTTTTAGAGAAGCAAAAGTTTCCTTACCCGGCGGCTGTGCCATCGGCGAAAGAAAAATCGATCTGCACGAGAGAGGTTTGAAACTGCTCGGTGCCGAAGTAAGAATCGATCATGGTTATGTTATCGCCTCAGCCAAGAAGCTGACCGGTACTACCATCTATCTGGACAGACCTTCCAACGGTGCCACCGAGAACATCATGCTCGCAGCAGTCGGCGCCGAAGGCACCACCATCATCGAAAACGCTGCTCAAGATCCTGAGATCGTCAACCTGGCTGATTGCATCAATGCCATGGGCGGCAAAGTCGAAGGAGCAGGCACCTATCAAATAACCATCGAAGGCGTCCCCCTCGAAGAACTCCATGGCGGCGTCATTGATACCATTCCTGACCGGGTAGAAGGCGGTACTTTCATGTTCGCCACCATGGTCACCGGCGGTGATGTCTTAATCGAGGGTATCGACCCTCACCATCTCTACTCTGTAATAAGCAAATGCAGTGAGATGGGTGCTGAGATTTCTATGTACGCACCAGATATGTTGCGTATCAAATCGGAGCGAGGCAAGTTGAAAGCCACCGATGTGACCACCCATCCTTATCCCGGTTTCCCGACTGATCTCCAGGCGCTGATCATGCCGGTGCTCTGCTTTACCTCAGGCACCTCAATAATCACCGAGACCATTTACGAAAACCGCTTCATGCACGCGGCAGAATTGCGGCGCATGGGAGCCGACATAACCATCAAAGGCAACTCCGCTGTTATCAAGGGAGTGGACAAACTGATGGGTGCCGAGGTCAAATCGAGTGATTTAAGAGCGGCTGCCGCCCTGATCATCGCCGGTCTCGGAGCCGAAGGCGTCACAGAAGTTACCGAACTGAAACACTTAGACCGCGGTTATGAAAATTTAGAAGAAAAATTCCGTGGCCTGGGTGCTGATATCTGGAGACGGTAGTATAAACTTACAACAATCACCATGCTGCAGGTTGCTCTGATTGATGCCAGCCTGAAGCTCACGCCGGGGCGAAATATCGCCGGGAGATGAGAGATGATTGTTATGAAGTTTGGCGGAACCTCTGTGGCAAACGCAGACCGCCTCAAAAACGTCGCCGATATAGTCATCCAGGAAAAGGAGAAGCACGGCTCACCGGTGGTCGTGCTCTCGGCCATGTCCGGGGTCACCAATATGCTGATCGAAGGCGGACAGAAGGCTAAAGAGCGGTCCCTGGACGAAGCTCTCGCCATCGTCAAAGAGATTCGCCAGAAGCATATCGACGCCATAAACGAACTCTTCGAATCGGAAGAGACCAAGGGCGCCCTCCTCGATCATATGAACAAGAGTCTCTCCGAGCTGGAGGTACTCTATAAAGGGGTGAGCTACCTGGGTGAGCTGACCAGACGCTCCCTTGACATGATATCCGGCACCGGTGAGCTACTCTCTTCAAAGATCCTCTCCGCCTATCTAAACGCCAATAAAGTAAAAGCAAAATGGCTCGATGCCAGAGCTTTCATCAAAACCGATGGCTCCTTCGGCAATGCCCATCCTCTGTGGGAGATGACCAAATCCAAAACCCTTGGTGCGGTCATGACGGAGATCGCCGCCGGCAATGTGGTGGTCACCCAGGGCTTTATCGGCTCTACCAGCGAAGGGATAACCACGACGCTTGGCCGGGGTGGTTCGGACTATAGCGCCTCGATCATAGGGGTATCTTGCGAGGCAGAAGAGATCCAGATATGGACCGATGTCGATGGCATGCTATCGGCCGATCCAAGAGTGGTAGAGGATGCCCGCATCATCCCATCGGTCTCCTTCAAAGAAGCCTCAGAACTTGCTTATTTCGGCGCCAAGGTGCTGCACCCGCTCACAATCAAACCAGCGGTAGAGCGCTCTATTCCGGTCAAGATTCTCAACTCTATGAATCCCGAGGCTAAAGGCACTCTGATAACAGCCGAGTCGAGAAACGACGAACCTATTTGCGCCATCGCTTCGAAAAAGAAGATCACGGCATTGTTCATAAACTCTCTGGACATGCTCATGGCCCATGGTTATCTGGCTAGAATCTTCGCTGTCTTCGACCGCTTCAAAACGCCTATCGATCTGATCACAACTTCAGAGGTCTCGGTATCTATCACCATAGACAATACCGAGAATCTAGAGGCGATTGTTGAAGCGCTTTCAGAACTAGCAAGTGTTTCGGTAATGCAGAACGTTGCCATTGTATCGGTGGTCGGCAAACACTTCCGCGATCAAAGCGGTATCGCCGGCAGTGTGTTCGACGCTCTCAGCGACATCAACATTTTGATGATCTCCGGCGGCGCATCCGACATCAACTTGAGCATGGTGGTCTCGAGCGAAGACGCCGACAAGGCTGTACGCAATCTGCACGCCAAATACTTCAGCAAAGTGGCTAAGTAAATCGCTAGACCCAGGACCACTGGACATGGGAGGGCAGAAAGAGCCCTGCAATTCTGGCGTTGTTCTCCAGGCTGTCTCGATTGGGGGCAGACTTTTCGAGCAGATAAGTGGCCTGATCACGAGAGAGATAACCGTGTTTGAATGCTGACTGAATGCGCAGAGACTTGACCAGAACATCATCATTAATAAGCCCGGCAGATAAAAGCATCTTGCCGATTTTGATATTACTGGAAGTCCTGTCCTGTACCACCCTGGTCAGATCATCGGCAGTAATACAGCCCGCTTCCACCAGAAGCTGACCCAACAGCATATCGGGACCGGAATGCTCCCGGTCGGCGGTGGCTCGCTCCAGACTCATATTCTGTTTACAGATTTTGTTGAGAGCCCGGGCAGCCTCGAAGGGTTTTAACTTGTTCGAAGCCACCATATTCTGAAGAGGCACCACAAAACTGAGCACTGCCGGATCCACAAGACCCTGCTCCAGAACAATTTGCTTGAAGGATTTATTCTTGGCGATAGATAGCTCGCGACACTCTAACAAGTCCGATTCGTTGATCAGACCAGCCATCGATAGAATATCGCTGAGGCGCATGTTGTAGTTCGACGGCTGCTTGAAAGTACCGAGTTCGAACATAGCCTGCTCTAGACAGCAGTCTTTTTTGTGAGAACGCTTCAGGGCTTCTATCAAGGCATCCTTGTCGATAACTTTCTGACGTAACATCAAACAGGCGCTGATGCTGGCTTCCAGCCCCCGGGAGCTGACCGCTTTATTCAAGAGCAGAACTCTACCGGGTAGCATCCCGGTGGACTCTCCGTTGACCACAGCAAAACTCATCTGCTGATTATTAATGATCTCGGCATCGATCATCATCTGCATCAACTCGTTGGCGATACTTGAAACTGTTATCGTGGCTTTGTGCCGCCCTTTGAGTTTGCCCACAGCCTCATCGAGACTGCAGCTTTCATGGTTACATAGCCGCACCGCCCGGATGGCGAGATCAAGGGTCATGCTGCCGGCACGCACAGCTGCTGCGGCGTCCGCACAGAGATTTAGCGTGGAGCGAGCCAGCTCTCCTTTGATGGCAAGGGTGCTCTCCAGGGTCATTCCCACCCTCGAAGACTCCTTCACCGCCTCCTGAATCTTGGATTCATCTAGAGCTTTGACGCTCCGCAAAATTACCACTAACGGGTCTTCACCCTTCGTCTCTCTCATTCAAACTCCGTGGACTACCTGTTCACTTTTATAATGCCCTGGCCAGCGTTCTATATTTTATCGACTCCGCAATGTCAGAAGCGCTAATCTCAATATGCCCTTCCAGGTCAGCAATCGTTCTTGCCAGTCTAATAATCCTGTCATAAGCCCGGGCCGATAGACCAAGCTGGCTCACAGCCCTGGCCAGGAGCTCCCTGGAAGCGGAAGAAAGTTTACAGATCTTTTGAAGCTGTTTATGGCTGAGTCGTCCGTTGTACACAAAACCATCCTGTCGACCGCCGCAATCGAATCGGTTGCGCTCCTGTTGAATGAGATAGGCACGCATCACCCGCAAGCGCATTTCTTCGGAGGTGGATGCTCCGGATGGAGCAGAGAGTTCGTGCTCGGCAAGCCTCGGTACCTCGACCTGCATATCTATCCTGTCCAGTATAGGTCCCGAAAGCCTGGACCAGTAACGATCGGCCTGATAAGGCGAACAGACGCAATATTTGACCGGGTCACCCCGGTGCCCACAGGGGCAAGGATTGCAGGCGCCTACAAAAAGAAATGACGCTGGAAAAGTAAGTGTTTGCGCCGAGCGAGATATCGTAACACTGCCTGTCTCCAGGGGCTGCCGTAAATTGTCCAGGTGACTTCTAGAGAACTCTGTGAGCTCATCGAGAAAAAGAATTCCATAATGACTCAGAGATATTTCTCCCGGGCGGGGAACAAGACCTCCACCAACCAGACCAGGAATGGAAGATGAATGGTGAGGGCTACGAAAGGGTCTTGACGTAATCAAACCAAGGGTCTTATCTAAAAGACCAGCGACGGAATAAAGCTTGGTCAATTCCAGAGCTTCACTGTAAGACAAAGGAGGCATTATTCCCGGCAGACGCTCGGCCAACATAGACTTGCCGGAGCCTGGAGGACCAACAAGCAGAAGATTGTGACGGCCGGCCGCAGCAATCTCCATGGACCGTTTGGCAGACAACTGTCCTTTAACTTCCTTAAAATCAAGTTCCTGAAAAGATGTCAGACCGCCCGAAGCAGCAAGCCTTTCAAAACGATACTTCTCCTGGTTGTGATATGGCTGGCCGTTCTCAAAACTGTCGAGAAGCATAAGCGCCTCTTTCAAGTGAGCCACAGGATATACCTCTAGACCTTCGACCAGGCTCGCCTCCATGGCGTTAGCTTCTGGTACGATCATGGCCCTTGCTCCTGATTGCTTGCACTTCAGAGCAATAGGAAGCACACCGGATACCGGGCGAACCGCCCCGTTCAAACCGAGCTCGCCCACCATCCACAAATTGCTGAAATTCTCCATGGAAGCAAGTCCGCTGGAGGCAAGTATGCCAGCTGCAATCGGTAGGTCGTACAGGGGACCGGCTTTGCGAGTATCGGCAGGAGCAAGGTTTATAATCCACTTTCTAGCAGAAGGAAGAATTAATGAGCAGGATCGAATCGCTGCCCTGACCCTGTCTTGTGATTCTCGAACAGCAAGATCCGGCAGACCGACGATATTCATCTGACCGATTCCGCCGCAGCAATCGACCTCCACATCGATACCATAGGCATCTACCCCGAGCACCCCGCCTGACAAAACCCGTGCAAACATAGCGCAATTCCCTCCCGCCTCTTCTTCAAAAGAAAACGACGGAGCAAACAAAAAGTTCAATCGCTATCGGCACGGCCTATGCCAACTAAAGCACCTTTCCACAAGCCAGACAAAAAGAGAAGCTCGGGTTCAGTTCAGCGCCACAATCGGCACAGGCGACGTTCAAATTTTTGGACTCGGTATCGACAGAGCTCTGATAAGCGCTTTCGAAAGCTGTGGGCAGCTCGAAATTGAACTGTTCATACCCTGACGAGAATTGATAGTTCTCAAAAGGAGAGACATTAAAAGCATCGGCCATGTCGGCGCTTACTTCAGGCTGAAATTCACCGGTGGCGTCACCGAGCTTCTTCAAGACCGTGTCCACTTCTATCCTCTTTTCCTCGGACAGAGCCAAAACAGCCTCGGAAACGGGTGCATCGGTGCTATCTACCGCCGGCTCTACTTCAAGCTGAGGAAAGGTCGGCTGCAAGTCAACTACAGATTCGACCATTGCAGGCGACTCGAACCGCTCTTCAGGTTCCGAAATCGACACTGAAACCGGCTCTAATTCGACTTGGTCTGTTGTGGACTCCGATGTTTCGTCCGAAAACAGCTTGGCCAGAACTTCTTGTTCTACGGGATTCGAAACGGCAACAGGTTCATCTCGGACAATGATACCGGATTCGAGACCAGGTTTTTCGACTTTGATTTCGAGCACGTCTTTGCGCTCGCTTTTCAGCATGCGCTCAGCCACCATGAGCTTACGCTCGAAACTATCAAGAGCGAAGCTCTCTTCAGTCAGCTTATCTTCGGCTTCAGCACCATTAATAGTATCGCCATAGAGATCATTAGTCAGTTTCACGTTGTGATAGAAAGCGCCCAGAGTGCCCAGCACAGAGACAAGAACATAAGAAGTCAAAATAGACTCGATGCTCAAATGATGCTGAATCATATAAGCAAGTCCAGGCAAGACAAAAAGTGTAGCCAGGGGACCGCAAGCATATATGGTGCCGAACCCGAGACCAGGGGGCAACGCATTCAGGACCCAGACAGTCTGAATACTCTTGAACTCACTCTTGAATCCCTGGAAAGCCACTTGCTTAATCTCCGACAGGCAGCCTGAATAAAAGGAAGAAAAAAATGCCTTATTACTATTCTTACCAGAGGACTGTTCGCCCGGGCGCTCCCTTAATATTTCCCTTGCAATTTAGGGACTGGCCGAATCAGGAGATTTGCCTTTATTCAGCTTCTGCTCAAGCCGCTTGAGCAGCTCTTTAGCCTCTTTGTGTTTGGGATCTTTTTCAAGCACGATTTTGACCTGGTCTATGCCGTCTGCTGTTCGACCGGCACTATCAAGGGCGACAGCCAGGCTCAATCGAGTCTCATGATTATTCTCGTTCAACTCGAGGGCTTTGCGCAAATGGTCTATTTCGGCTTCGATATCGCCCTTCATCAAAAAAGCATGGGCCAGATTGACATGGGTGGGAGCGTGGGTATCATCGATTAAAATAGCCGACTCAAGCGCACCGATAGCGGTGTCAACCTCTCCTCGACAGAGGGCGGCTTCTCCCAGAGTTCTAAAACCGATAACATCCGTGCTGTCCAGCTCGGTGGCAAGCCGTGCCTCTTCGTAGGCTTCTTCGCACTGACTTTTGGCTATTAGTGCCCGCGCCAGCACATAATGAGCGATGGCATTTTTAGAATCCGCTTCTATAGCCCGGCGGGAGATCTCGATAGCCTGGTCATACTTGCCCAGCTCATTCAGAATAACACCCAGGTTATTCATGGCCGTCGCATTTTTAGGGTCTTTTTTAAGAGCAGAACGGTAGCTGACCTCAGCTTTGGCGTATTCGCTCTTCATGAAGTACTGATTGCCTTCGATAATATCTTCGGTAGAAGTCTGAGGCATCTGGCAAGAGCTTATGAAAAGAGCGAGAACCAGGCCCAAAAACAAGAAGGCCGATTTTTTGCTTTCGACCCTCCAGACATAAGGGCTTGTGGCTCTAGTACTCAAAAATGACTCCGACTTCGACTGTGAACTTTCACTGGTAGAAATTGAATCGCAAAAAGCGCTTCCGTTAGGCATTTTAACATGGGGGGCGGATTCGATTTCACCGTAAAAATCCGGGACTTCGAATCTACTTACTACCTGGTTGACAGAGACTCAGGCTTTATCGGCAGTGATCTTGCTTTTTTCCAGTTCATGAACCGATATATGTAACTCTTTTAACTGTTCCTCTGGTGCCGCTGATGGTGCATTGGTCATCGGACAGGTGCCGGACTGGGTTTTGGGAAACGCAATCACTTCTCGAATAGATTTGGCACCAGCCAGGAGCATCACCAGTCGGTCCAGTCCCAGCGCAATTCCGCCATGGGGTGGAGCCCCGGAAGCCAGCGCCTCTAGAAGAAATCCGAATTTATCCCCGGCGGTCTTTTCGTCTATGCCGATGGCACTGAAGACCTTATCCTGCATCTCTTTTGAATGAATACGAATCGATCCGCCACCAATTTCCACACCGTTATAGATCACATCATAGGCTCTGGCATGGGCGGCTTCGGGTGCCGATGAGAGCTTGTCGATGTCTTCTGTCCGGGGGCTGGTGAAAGGATGATGCACAGCCTCTAGACGTTTTTCGTCTTCGTTGTATTCGAAAAGAGGGAAATCGACAATCCATGCCATTTCATGGCGATTTTTATCTATTAAATCGAAATCCTCTCCGAGCTTCAATCTCAGTCGTCCAAGAACATTGGCGACCACCTTTTTAGAGTCAGCCACCAGAAGAATCAGATCACCATCCTCTGCACCGGACAATTCCTTCATCGAAGCTAGCTCTTCGGGCTTCAAGAATTTTTCGAGGCCTGAGGTGCGAAGCTTTCCTTCCGGCTGAAACTCAACCCAGGCAAGCCCCTTGGCGCCACAGGCTTTAGCAAAATCTTGATAGAGGTCGAATTGCTTTCTGGTCAGCTTGCCTTGCATGCCTTTCAAGCATATGGCTTTGAGCTGTCCACCACTTTCGACCGCCCCTCTGAACACTTTGAAATCACAGGCAGCAGCCACCGGCGAAAGGTCCTTGAAGGAGAGATCGAAACGTAAGTCCGGTTTATCCGACCCGTACAACTCCATGGCATCCTGATAGGGTATGCGTTGAAACGGAACTGATATTTGTACACCGGCTTCGGCAAATGCCGCTTGTAACAGGCCTTCAGTCACCGACTGTATGTCGGACTCATCTACGAAAGCCATCTCGATATCCACCTGGGTAAACTCCGGCTGCCGGTCGGCGCGCAGGTCTTCGTCCCGGAAACATCTCGCGATCTGATAGTAGCGCTCGATGCCGCTTACCATTAAGGTCTGCTTGAATAGCTGAGGCGACTGGGGTAGAGCGTACCAATCACCGACATTCAATCGGCTCGGTACGAGAAAATCTCGAGCCCCTTCCGGGGTAGCCCTGGTGAGAATGGGAGTCTCCACCTCTATGAAATTCTTAGCGACCAGATAGTTGCGAATCGCTGTGGTCACCCGATGTCGAAGGATGAGGTTATTCTGCATATCCTTGCGACGCAAATCTAAATAGCGATACTTCAAGCGCAGCGCCTCGTCCACCTGACGACCGAGATCGATTTGAAAAGGTATAGGGGCAGCCATATTCAAGATCTCTGCTTGATCAGGATAAAGCTCCAGCAAACCATTGGGTTGTTCAGGCTTTTCTGTGCCTTCGGGACGTCGGCTGAGCTTGCCCTTTACAATCAGAACACACTCGCTGCGGAGCTTTACGAAAGTATCGTGCACTTCTTTATTGCGATTGGGGTCGGAGACCAGCTGCAGTTTGCCTGAATTATCACGCAATTCCACGAAA
This sequence comes from Candidatus Obscuribacterales bacterium, assembly GCA_020634035.1. Taxonomy (GTDB): domain Bacteria; phylum Cyanobacteriota; class Vampirovibrionia; order Obscuribacterales; family Obscuribacteraceae; genus RI-106. The sequence continues at coordinate 476,920 of JACKCM010000003.1, forward strand.
ACCATGCCGCCGAGATCGCGCCGGGCATTAACCCACCCTGCGACACAGACTTCTTTATCGGCATGATTCGGAGTCAACTGACCCAAGTAGGTGTCACGTTTAATGGACACTTTCAATCCCCCCATCAACTGGTAAAACCCGGATATTCTTGCGTTTTCTGACTTACACCGGGCGGACTGAATATTGTAATCTAGTAGTGTGGTATTTGATAAGTAGCACAACTAATACTGAGACAATGTAAACTAGATACAGTACTAACACTCCGGTTCTTTGCGGGGAGACGAAACTTACCATGGGGATTCTGAATACACTGCCACCCTGGGCCCTTACGTTTATAGGAGTTCTGCTCCTGGTCCTTGGCTTATCTTTTGTCTACAAAGGCTGGTCCGCTGCGGTACTGGGCCGATGCTACTACTGGTCCGGATTTCTTCCGATCACCCTGATTTCGCCCTGGCTGATTCATCTGCCGCCCGGTGAGAACTCTTTGATCAAGAAAAAAGAAGGGCTGCTCTGTCACATGATCATTGGACCGCTCTTCTTTCTGACCTCTATCTTTTGCCTTTTGTTCGGAGCAGATTTCGTAGGTCTTCCCGGTTCCGATACGATCAATCTCATTCTGGCAGCAGGGGATAGATCAAAACCCCAGGCGATTATCTACAGCCCTCCGGCCAACTACCGCTGGCCCATAGTAGCCAGAGCCGGCCAACAGATTGACAAGATTTTCCAGACCAAAATCTACGAAGATCCCTCGAAAAGCATGTTGCCCGGAGAACACGGCACTCAACAGAACGCCCAGGATCAATACGCTCACTGAGCCTGTCTTCCCGGTTTTAGCAAGATTAATTAGGCTATCAAGCGCTTGCTGACTAGCGCATATATTGGATATGCTTTCGGGCATATCTATAGTAGCAACGTTGAGCTCCCTCTTGCCAACAAAGGAGAAGAGTAGTGTCCACTGATGCATCTAAAATTCGAAATGTAGCATTCATAGGTATCAACAAAAGCGGTAAAACAAGTCTGGTAGAGGCGCTTCTTCACCTCACCGGCAGCATAACCAGACTGGGCAAGATCCAGGACGGCACCACCACCACCGACTACGAACCCGAGTCTACCGACAGACAGATTTCTACCCAGGTATCAGCGGCCCACTTTAATCATAAAGGCGTTCAGTTCAACGTCCTCGATTGTCCCGGATTCATCGACTTCACCGAAGAGGTAAAGCTTGCCCTGATGGGCGTAGACACAGCCATCTTCGTTGTCGAACCCGACCCGGGCAGATTGATTCAGATGGACACGCTGCTGAGTTTTACCGAAGAGATAGGCGTGGCCCGCATGGTCTTGATCAACAAAATGGACAAGACCGATGTTCCCCTTTCTGAAACCATGCGCGTCCTCAAAGAGATGCCGGGCAACAAGACCCCGAGACCACTGGCACCACTGCATTATCCAATCGGAACCGGCGAAGACTATAAAGGCTATGTCAGTGTTCTGAAACAAGAAGCCTTCACCTATGGTGACAAGGGCGAGCCTGTACACACGGAAATTCCCGAAGATCTCAAACCTCAACTGGAAGAAGCCCGAGAGAAGCTGATCGAAAGCCTTGCCGACACCGACGATGATCTGCTCGAGATGGTGCTCGAAGGAGAAGAGCCGCCTCTAGAGATGCTTGAAAAAGATCTGGGATCGGCACTGAAAGCCGGCACATTCGTACCCATTCTGATCGGCTCAGCAATGACCAATGGCGGTCTGGTACCGCTGCTCGATCTGATCATCTCACTCTGTCCTTCACCGATGGAGCGAGAGTACAAAGATAAGGACGGCAATAAGATAGAGGTAAAAGAGGACGGCTCCGTCATCGGGCAGGTGCTCAAAACCTATGTCAATCCGCAAACAGGAAAAGCTTCTTTAGTCCGAGTCTTCACCGGTACCGTGGCCCACGACACCCAGTTTTCCGCCACCAACAGTGGTGGCCACAAAGAGAGAATGGGAGGACTCTATACAGTTCAGGGCAAGAAACACGACACCATCGAAACAGCCGGTCCCGGCTCAATTGTATTGATTTCTCGGATGGAGACTCCCCAGACCGGAGACACCATAGTAAGCGATTCTTCCACGACGGTGATGCCGACTCCACCAGAGCCGCCGCCCCTTTATTCTCTAGCAATCGCACCCAAGAACCGCTCCGACGAGACCAAACTTTCCAGCCTTCTCCACAAAATTGTAGAGGAGGATCCGATTCTGAAAGTGGATAGAGATCCGGACACCCACGAATTCTGCCTCTATGGTCAGGGCGAAGTGCATCTCACTTTGAACCGCCAGAGACTGGAGCGTAAGTATCACCTGTCTCTCGACAGCTCAAGACCCAAGATCGCTTACAAAGAGACCATCTCCAAAGCGGTAGAAGGTCACGGCCGACACAAGAAACAATCCGGCGGCAAGGGCCAATTCGGTGAGGTCTTCCTGAAGATTGAACCGCAAGAAAGAGGTGCCGGAATCAAATTCAGCGAATCAATTGTCGGTGGCTCGGTTCCTCGACAATACATTCCGGGTGTGGAAAAAGGCGTCATGGAAGCGCTTCATAAAGGACCTCTGGCCGGCAATCCCTGTATCGATATCTCGGTCAATCTCTACGACGGTAAATTCCACGACGTGGACAGTGACGAGATGTCCTTCAAAATGGCTGCCATTTTAGGGATGAAGGACGGCATGGCCAAAGCTAATCCGTATATTCTCGAGCCGGTGGCCGAGGTCAAAATCCATGTACCGAACGAATACACCTCGGGGGTGCTGGGCCAGGTAACAGGCCGCAGAGGACAGATCCTGGGCTTCGCCGCCGACTCAGATAAACAGAGATGGGATATCGTCAGTTGCCACATGCCCCAGGCCGAGCTCTGGGACTATATTATCGAACTCAGAACCCACTCCCAGGGTCTGGGTTATTACACCTGGCAATTCGATCACTTTGCCCAGGTGCCTGCCAATATCTCTCAGCAACTGATTCAAGAGGCCACCGCCTCAGCCGAGTCCTGATCAGACCTCTCACTTTTCAATATGTCCGATATTGAACTTTGATACAGAACAAATCCAAAACAGAGTCAAAAAGAGTTGTTGCGGAGATGAATCGGTGATAATATGGCCCAATCTAGAGTTAGTGTTTCTGGTAGTGAATCCAGGGGGGAGGACCCTTGTCTGAAGTCAGAGTATCTGAAGGTGAAAGCATAGAACAGGCCCTTAAGCGCTTCAAGAAGAAGATACAAAAGGCAGGTATTCTTTCAGAGATCAAGCGCCGCGAGCGCTATGAGAAACCGAGCGTCAAAAAGAAGAGAAAAGCAGAAGCCGCCCGCAAGCGTCGCTCCTGATCTAATAACTCTGCCGCGAAAGTTTTTCGAGATTGGCCCCTGCGGGGGCCGTCTTCTGTTTTATGCATGATTTAGTAAGTAAATTACCCGACGTCTATCTCAACGGCGACATCGGCGACATCCGCTGAAACCATGCAGGACGGCAGCCTGATAATTTTAATCACTTGACATCCACCCTTTCTGGAGAATTCCCTTTTCGGCTGGGCATATTGCAAGGACGAGAAAGTCGCCTTTGATTTGCACGGGAGTTGAACAATGGGAAGACCGTCCAAGAAAGAAAAGAATGAGCTGGTAAAGGTTCAGGTAGACCTTCTGAAAAGAAGTCTCAATCATGTCTATGACACCAGAAGAGACAACCGCAACATTCTCGCCCATGACGGCTTATTCGAATATCTCTGGGATCTCAAAGAAAGAGCCCTGATGGAAGGCCGAGAATCGGTAGAAGTACCCACCGCCTGGGTCGAGGAGCTGGATTCGAACCTGCTGGTCATCCATCATCCCCATGCGGAAAAGGGTCATTAGAAGTCATCCTAGTTAGAAGCATCAAGTTATACCTGAGCTTCATCACAGGCCTGGTCCTGTTCATATCCACCTGTTGCGATATGACCTCGGCCAGGCCTTCCAGTGCTCAGGTTCGTCAGGTCTACGAACAGATGAGAATCGCACGGCAAGATGTGGCCAGGTGCGATCTTGAGCTTTCTCACCAGATGAAAACAGTGCTTGCAAAAATGCGTCTCTATTTCAAAGAGAGAAAAAAAATAGACTTACTAGATCCACTGGTTCTTGAAAGAGAAGAGCAAGCCCTCAAAATTGCCCGGAGCCTGAAGGAGAATCCCTACAAGATCCTGACAAAGCAGTCGACAGCCGACCAGTCCTCCGAATCCGAATCATCAGAAACAAGAGTCAAATTCGTCCTGGCACCGTCTCTTAGCGAGTCGAATCTGACAGACTGGAGAAAAGAACCTCCAGCTCAATGGAAAGAAACACCCGGAACCATATCGATAGTTCACAACGGCTATGACTTCTTCATTGTCTGGGGTGCCAGCTTCGATGGCAAACCGGTTTGCTTCGATGGCAAGACAAAAATCCTATCGATGCGGTTGAAATACTAGAGGCAAAACCCTCTCTAAACCCAAACCCGAAACTAGGAAATTCCCGGTTTAGAAAATACCGGGCATTGGCTAGGCTCTAATTAACAGGCGTCATGGCGAAAGCGCGATTGGAGAAAGCCTTATATATGAACAACAAAATCAAAACTCTATTGCTGACCAGCTCTCTATTGTCGATGCAGATACCGACACAGATCCAGGGACTGGAAGCGCAAGCAGCCCAGTCGGGCAAAGCAATGAGGTCAAAAGCAGCTGGCGCTACCGCGAAGCAGGTCAAGGAAAAAACTCGATTCGGAAAAGTAGAAGGATCCGGAATGCTGACCGCGATGCTTACAGGTGGACGCAAACTGGGCGAATGTCCACTGCAAAATACCGAGGTCAAAGCCCGCATATCCGGCTATGTCAGCCGGGTCACCGTCAAGCAAACCTTCAAGAATACATTCAATGACAAAATAGAAGCGGTATACACCTTTCCTCTTTCTCAGTCAGCGGCTGTGGACGCCATGACAATGAAGGTGGGAGAGAGAATAATCAAAGGCAGTATCAAAAAAAGAGAAGAAGCAAAACGCATTTATGAAGCGGCTCGCCACAACGGTCAGGTCGCTTCTCTGCTCGAGCAGGAGAGACCCAACATCTTCACCCAATCGGTGGCAAATATAGAGCCGGGTAAATCGGTAGAAGTGACTATCGAATACATAGATCTGCTGCCTTTCGAAGACGGCAAGTACAGTTTCTCCTTCCCAACGGTTGTCGGTCCCCGTTTTGTGCCGAATTCGGAAGCAGTAACGGATAGCAAAAGGATATCACCACCGATAACACCAAAAGGAACCAGAGCCGGCCACGACATAGCGATAGACGTCAGCCTGGACGCTTCCATGCCGGTCAGCGATTTAAAATCGATGCTACATGAAGTGACGGTTAAAGGAGATCTCAAAGGAAAAGGTCTGGCAGAAATAAGTCTGGTCGGCAAAAAGACTATTCCGAATAAAGACTTTGTCTTGAGCTGGCAAGTAGCTGGTGACGCCATCAAAAGCGGTGCTCTAACCTATCGCGATCCGCAAAAGGACCTCAACCAAGATGGGTCCGGCTACTTTACCCTGATGCTGGTTCCACCCGAAAAAGTCACTCAGGCACAAGCGGCACCAAAAGAGATGGTCTTTCTGATCGATTGCTCCGGCTCCCAGAACGGGAAGCCCCTGGATAAAGCCAAAGAGACCATGAACTATGCCATAGATCATATGAATCCGAGAGACACTTTCCAGATCATCACATTCAACAACACTTCTCAAGCGCTCTTCGATCAACCGAGAATGTCCAGCCCTGAGATGAAAGAGAAAGCGAAGCGCTTTATAAAGGGATTGACCGCCCATGGCGGAACATGGATGGCTCCGGCAGTCGAAAGAGTATGCCAGATGAAAGCTCCGGAAAATCGCCTGAGAATCGTCAGCTTCATGACCGACGGCTATGTCGGCAACGACATGGAAATTCTGGGATTGGTTCGCAAGCTGCGCGGCAAGTCACGCTGGTTTCCGTTCGGCACCGGCAATAGTGTCAATCGCTTTTTAATCGACGGCATCGCCCGAGAAGGTGGCGGCGAACCAGAGTACGTTCTGCTCAATTCTAAAGCCGATGAAGTCGGCAAACGTTTCTATTCTCGCATCGCCACCCCGGTACTCACCGACGTAAAAGTCGATATTGACGGCGTAGCAGTAAAAGAAGTCTATCCCCGTGACGTGGCGGACGTCTGGGCGCGCAAGCCACTCTATATCAAAGGACGCTATCTCAAACCTGGCGCAGGAACCGTCACTCTGAGCGGCTTCCAGGCAGGCAGGCCATATAAGCAAATCTTGAAAGTCAACTTTCCCGAAAGCGCCACCGCCAATGAAGGCATCGCTTCGGTCTGGGCCAGGGCAAAGGTAGACCGTTTGATGGCCGAGGGTTGGACCGAAGCCCAGCGAGGCCAGCTGAACAAAGAGCTGAAAGAAGAGATCGAAGACGTCGCTCTCAAGCACCATATCATGACCCAATATACAGCCTTTGTCGCCGTTGAAGAGAAAACCGTCACCCAGGGCGGTGAGCCCAAACGAATCACTGTCCCGGTAGAGATGCCCGATGGAGTCAGCCGAGAAGGTGTCTTCGGAACACTTTCCTTAGAAGAGAGACGCCGACAGATAGCCATGCCGATGGCAAGCCCTGCTCCTATGGCACGGGGAACAGCCTCTTCTCTTGGTGGTGCTCGCTTTCACTACTCACCCAATAGATGGAGCAGATCCTTGTCTACATCTACGAACATGAAGATGAAAGGACGACCTACCGGTGGCTTCTTGATGAAAAAAGCAGCCGCAGACAAAGCCTACAACGTCCCGGCTAAATCCGAATCAGTAAGCAAATTCGACACAACCTTAGAGAATCTGATTAAACAAGGCAAAGTGGTCGACTCCGGATCTCTGATTCTAGATGGAGACCGAGTCAAAGTAGAAGTGACTCTCAGCGGAATCACAAAGGTTCTGGAGAAACAGCTTGAACAAGCCGGTCTGGTGAAACTCGAGCGCAGAAGCGGTGCCAGAATAGTCGGCTACATAAAAATAAGCGACCTCAAAAAGCTGGCGGCTCTGGGCTTTGTGCAGAGCGTAAGAGCAGTCAGAAAATGACGCAATGAAAAGACGACGAAATAAAGAAAGCTGAGACTTTCTCGGGCGAAGGGAAGCGACTTGCAATCGCTTCTCTTTTTGTCTACAGGCTATTTCTTTTTAGGCGCAGGCTTTTTAACCGCAGTTTTAGAAGTGACTTTAGTAGAGCTCCGCTTCTTACGCTTTACGGCTCGCCTCTTTGGTGCAGGCTTAGTAGTGCCTGATCCGGCCAGAGGAAAGTACTCGGTAGTCTCTGAGGTATCGTAGGTTTCGATGCTACCGTCTGCGTTTCGTCTAACCACCACGCCATCGCCCTGTTTTTTCGTGTAGGGCTTTCCTGCTCCATGAACACCATAGCGAACTTCACCGCCGCCCTGACTCTGAGGCGCTGCGTTGCCGCCATTGACGGCAGGATCTGTTTCATCGAAGGTGTCAACCGAGCCGTCGGCATTCTTGCGGACCACTACGCCACCGTCATTGGACACCGAAGAATCCTGACAGAAAGCCTCAGGCGGCACCGCTCCAAGCAGAACCACAGCCGCGAGCAAAGATACCGAGACAAGAATATTTTTGGATTTACGCATAAAGAAACGGATCTCTCTGGTTAGTAATACGGAGTTTCCTGCCCTCCATATAACCATTTTTAGAACCACTTGACAAGAAGTCCGAGCCTTATTTGAACCTGACTCTATTTCAGGATTTTATCCAGCAGCTTCATCACCCGCACATCCTCGGGATCCAGTTCAATAGCCTGGCTCAGAACGGCTCCGGCTTCAGCGGACTTGCCCTGTTCATGCAGAGTCCTGCCCAGATGATAAAGAGCGTTTTCATAGTTGGGCTGCAATTCAACGGCGGCTTTATACTGCTCGACAGCTTTATCCAGCTGCTTGTCCGCGACCAGAGCGTTACCGTAAACCACCCGGAAAATAGCCCGCTTGCCGTCGATACCGACCGCTCTTTCCGCTTCGGTCACAGCCTCTTTGGTCCGACCGGTATCAAGAAGAACTACCGACAAATTCGAGTGACCGTAGGGGATGGTATCATCGAGCTCGATAGCTTTGCGAAGCTCTTGCTCCGCCTCTTTGAGCTGGTCGTTCTGTCTGTACGCCCAACCCAGGTCATTATGGGCGTCGGCGCTATCGGGATTCTGTTCGACTTTGCGTTTGCATGCCGCTATATTCGGTGACCCTTGCAAAGCCTTTTTCCAGTTGTCTTTGCGTCCTTCCCCTTTTCCGCGTTCTCCGGTGCCTTTGCCCTTGGCTGCCGCTAGATCGACACAGAGGGTCGAGCCCAGCAAAAATGACATAGCCAGACTGAAACTAAAACAGAGAGCCAGTGCCTTACGCGATTTCCCGAACATAGAACAATCCTCCCGACCTATCTTTGGTCAACGGCAAGATTATGCCAGGGAAATCCGGTATATGTCCTTTGCGGAGATTCATACTTAAGGTATCTTCAACCGGGAGGACCGGTGAATGCCCATATACAAAGTGCCAGCCCGACACCGACTATGCAAAGTCCAAAGATTGTGGACTCGAGTACGTTTTTCGCATCTTCAAAAGCATTGCGACAGATGACTGAACCACCGAATACGAAGATTGAGCCGACGATGAACATAATGATGCTTTCTACGATCATGGACGGCTACTCGAAGGCGATGGATGGTCAATTACTGCCAGACTCGGGAGAACTGGGCGGCAGACTGTTGAAGAGAAGAAAGGCGATCAACAAGAAAAGTACGGCAATGCCCAACAAAAACTTATTGACCAGGTTCTTCTCATGGGCTAGCTGGCCTTGTTTAAGGGCATCGCTAATCGAGATAATTTCGGTCTCTTCGACCACTTCCACCGGTGCGTCGGCAGCACCTGTAGCTTCTTTGGCTTCGGGAGCTTTCGTAGCTTCAGATGTCTCCTCCGCCTTTTTATTATCAGCCTGCGATTTAGAGGCGTCTTCGGGCGTGGTCTGGGCCGAGGCTTGATATCCGAGCCTGCCCGGCAGAGATTCAGACTGAAATGCAGGAAGCAAAGGCATGAGGGAAGCAGCCACTACCACCAAAAGGCTTATCTCGACTTTTCCTGACTTCATGGCGACCATTTGTCTCCCATACCCTGTTCTAAATCTACCAGATAATCTAATGCCTTCCCGAATATATCACCAGATTAGCACCAAGGCTAACTCTTGCGCTTTATCCGCCAAAGCTGACCGGTAGGCGGCGAGCCCCCCAGGTGCCTTTCTGATCTTCGAAAAATCCCGGTATGACCGTGGCGCACTCCATACATTTGCCGTCTTTGATGCGATAGCGACCAAGTTCGTACCAGTCTCTTTCAATGATCAAAGCCTTGCAGCTGTGACAGTAGGTGCTCTGGGAGTCCCGGTCATTGACATTGCCCACGTAGACAAATTTGATTCCGGCAGCCAGAGCCGTATCTCTTGCCCGGACCAAAGTACTGGCCGGGGTTCCGGGACGGTTCATCAGTTTGAAATCAGGATGGAAGGCGGTAAAGTGCACCGGCACGAACTCTCCGAGGTTTTCTACTATCCAGTCGCACATTCGCTTGAACTCATCTTGATCATCATTCTCCTCGGGAATGACCAGATTGGTTATCTCGAACCAGGTATTCGATTCTTTTTTGAGCCATTTGAGAGTGTCGAGCACAGGCTCCAGATGGGAGAGCGTCAACTTACTGTAGAAACGCTCGGTGAAAGCCTTGAGGTCGACGTTGGCGGCATCCATCCAGGAAAAGAACTCTGTCCTTGCCTCAGGATTGATATAACCGGCAGTGACCGCCACGTTCTTGATGCCTCTTTCCCGGCAGACCCTGGCTGTGTCCACCGCGTACTCCAACCAGATTACCGGGTCGTTATAAGTATAGGCGACACTACGCGCGCCTAATTTAGACGCCGCATCGGCTATCTGCTCAGGAGAGGCTTCTTCCGACAGACGCTCTATCTCCCGAGATTTGCTGATATCCCAGTTCTGGCAAAATCGACAGCCGAGATTGCAGCCTGCCGTTCCGAAAGAGAGAACAGAAGAACCCGGATAGAAGTGATTGAGCGGCTTTTTCTCTATCGGGTCGATACAAAAACCGGTGCTTTTGCCATAAGTGGTCAAATACATCTGCCCTTCGATGTTCTGACGAACGAAGCAGAAACCGCGATCTCCTTCTTTCATTACACAGGCACGGGGGCAGAGGTCGCAGAAGATCTTCTCCTGACCTGCTTCTTCAATTGTGTGCCAGTAGCGACCGGGAACGCATGCATCGACCGACTGACTGGCATTGACCTTGCTACTCTCTTCCACTGTGCCGCCTCTCTCTTCTTGGCTCCTTTCTAATCTCAGTATAAATAATCAGAAGGTTGATGAGGTGTCCAAAAATCAGCCGATTCGCATATAGACGTCCAGAGAGCAAAACAGCGCTCATGGCGATTGGCAAAGGAGACCACCCGGTGGTAAGCAAGTTGGGCGAAGCAGCCGAGACTATTACAAAAAAAGAGAGCCCTTCTTCTGACGAGACAAGACGCAGCCTGCTTCAGGAAACTGCTCCGGAGAAACTGCTCGACGGTATTCAAAAGAGCGAGAGCGTCAGTTTGAGCGCCAGCGCTGGGGGCAATGGCTTGAGCCTGAAAGATCTGGAAGATATTTCAGAGAGCATCAACAGCAAGATGGACGATGTGGCCAAACTGGGAAGAATGGCCCGTTCCATGAAACAGCATGACTTCAAATTCAATAAAGGCGAAGTTCAAGACGAAAAGAAAGCCTGGGGAAGTCGGGGTATAAACTCGGATGACTTGAACTGGGCTCTGCGCGATGTCGGCAACGAAATCCTTGGTCCCGTCGTCAAAAAAGACGAGACAAAAACCTGCCTGTCAAAAGGTGAAGCAGACTTTCTCAGCAATATTGTCACAGGCAGCAGAATAAACCTGGATGGTGCCGCCAGAGTGAACCAGACAGACAAAGTCCTCTACGACAGCGATCAGTTCTCTTCAGAAGACTGGAGCCGAATCAGAGAGGCGATGGACGAAACGCGCAGTGGCGAATCTCACCTTCCTTCAATCACCCTCACCGGATTTGAAAGAGAATTAGACAAAGGCGAACCGTCGATAAAAGTCGAGAGAGACGGAGCCGAGACCAGAACCTACGATCCGGAAACCGGCATCAGAACCAGCACCCGTGACGGCAGAACTGTCGCCGAGGTAGCACCGGACACCAGAGTAACGAGAGAAGGCGACACCACCACCTACGAATCTCACGGCAGAAGAATCTTCGAACAACACGGCAACGAAAAGATCTTCCGGCTCAAAGACGGCACCGAAGTACATGTCGAAAACGGCGAAGCACGCATGATCGTTGACGGCGAGCCCAGACTGATTCATGGGCTGAACGGCATGGTGAGAGAGATGCGCCATGGAATCATGGTCGCCGCCAGAGAAGCCAAAACCCCGGAAGCAGCTCTGGAAGCAGCCGGACAACAGCTCGATCTGACAACACAAGAAAAACCAGTGATGATCGCCCGCGCCGGCGGTTTGAGCCTGGTCCGAAACGGCAAACTGGTGGCTGACTTTGCCGATGGTGGCGATTCGGACAAACCACCCGAAGCGACTTTCTACCTCTCTGAGACAAGAAAACTTGTCCGGACTTCAGATGGCAAACTACTGATCAAAGAAGATGGAAAAGGCGATATCGAGCTATCTCGTGAACAGATAGAATTTCTAGTCAGCAAACTGGGAGACAACGCCAGGTTCATATCGAGAACACTCCGCTCCCTCGATATGGGGCAGTCGGTAATCTATGACGAGAACCTCACCCTCGATGTAACACGAAACATCCAGGGTATCCTCCGAAACGGAGCTGACAGACACGAAGACACCCACTTCGCCGTGGATCGAACCGGTCTCACCATGACCGAAAAGGGAGCAACCACTCACTACGATACGAACACAGGCGTTCTCGACCATAAAACCGCCGACGGAGAGACCATCAGTCTCACCCCCACAGAAAAGAACATCGATGTGAAGACCGCCGAGCTCGAGATGAAAGACGGAGTGGTCCGCTTCGAGGGAAGCAACACTGTCATCAACAACGACGGCTCCATCGACCTGGGCAACGGAACTACCATTGATACCAGCGGCAACGTGCACCTCGGTGACGGACGTGTGATCCAGGCTTCGGGTCAGAATGGAGAAAGAGCGCTCAATCAGCCATCCGAAAAAAGTCTCGATATCTACATGGGCTTTGCCAAATCTCTGGCAGCCTCGGTGGCCGGTCGGGCCGCATCCGGCTCGGTCACGTTATCGGACATTGCCATGCTCAAAGCCAACCTCTCCATCATCGGCAATTACATGGGCTTCTTCTCTCAGCTTGGCAACCTTGAAATCGTCAACTCCCTGAGCACCTCCTGGGCTCTGGTCAAAGACTCCCTTGACAAAGCCGAGCCAAAACTACGCGAAAAGCAAGAGAAGGTCCAGGGCATACAAAAAAGCAAATAATTGAGGCAGTGATTAAGTTAAGGTCCTCAAAAGTGGTACATACTACCTAAGTAGTTATCGGATCACTGATGTTTAATCGTAACCGTCCTCAACCTCCAGCCAAGCCCAAAGCCGGCGGCACGATAAAGTTGCCGCAGCTGTGGAGTATTCCTGAGCGCGATCAGATCAGCGACATGATGCAACAGGCTCAAAAAAACAACAATGTCTCTATCGAGCAGATGTGGTCTGTGGAAGGTCTGGACAAAATGTTTGTGCTCAACTGCCTGGTGGACGAAGAAGGCGATCCTCTCTGGATTTTAAAAGAGACGATCATAATGGACAGCAAGCTTCTCTGGGAGCACCGTTCCAGAGATATCGAGCTGGTCCACAGCCTGGTAGAAGGAGAATGCCAGGGCGAAGTAGCCGCCTCTCAACCTGGCTCGGGCGGTCTTGGAGCAGGCAATGTCAGTATAAACATCGAGCATGAGGGCGCCGCCGCTGCGGGCACTGTGCCCAACCAGGAGAATTCGGTAAAAGCCAGTGCGGTACTGCCGATGCTCCACAACGAAGACGCCATTCTCCAGGGTGATCTCACCAAAATTCAGATTACGATGGTGCTTCAATCGATTCAGATGGGCAAAATGACCGGTCGCCTGGCGATTCGTACCGAATCAAAAGGGGTCGATGTCTATTTCGATGAAGGAGAGCCCACCCACGCCACCGACGGAGTGGACAAAGGCAACGAGGTTATATTCGATCTCGTCTGCCTGCAATCAGGAAAGTTCCAGTTTATCCCTGATGAGCGCACCGTAGAAAGAAGCGTCACCTACCGCCTCGACGGTCTTCTGATGGAATCCATCTCTCTGGTGGACCAGAGCAATTACCTGGTCAAAGAAGGCTTGAAAGACTCCTGCTATCTGATCTCACGAGCTCTTTCCATGACAGAGCAGGACCTGACCAACACCCTGAGCCAGGGACTGCCCCTCGATCAGAACGTCCAGTTCGACCTTTTGCGTTATCTGGGCAACTACAAGCAGTTCTCCGAGATGCAGACCGCTAAACCCCTGAAACGTTCAGAATGGGTGCCGATACTCTTCAATCTCGTCACCCTGGGCATCGTCAGTATCGCCGAAACGCCCCCTCAAGATTCCACCCATGCCGCCGTGGTGGAAGAACAGATAGATTACAACTCTCTGGCTGCCAGCTTAAAGCCGATAACCCGGGCAGAAACAGGCATCCTCATCTATCCGGCCCTTCAATACTTTCTCGCCCAGGAAATCTATCGCAATCAGCTCTGCGGTATTCCGGTCACCCTTGCCGTATTCAGCATAAAAATGCACGAAGTCGGCAAAGAGCTAACCAACCTCGACATCTTCGATATCATGGCTCAGATTACCGAGATGAAAAGACCGATTGATATTCTCGGACACTTCCAGACCTTCGAGTATGCCCTGATCCTGCCCAACATGGGCTCGCGAGCTGCTGCCAATGTGGTCCAGAAGATTCAGTCTGCGATCCCCTCTGTCACCTTCAAGTCGGGAATAAACGGGGCGAATATTACAATCGATTTTGGAATAGCGGGTGTTCCCGAGCACTGTACGAGTATGGGACAATTAATCCCCGCTGCGGCCGAAGCCAGAAAACGAGCCGAATCCACATCTTCGAATGTCATGGTCTACCAATCTTGAAGAACTTTCTCTAAAATTGAGTTTGCAGAATAGATGAATCATTACCAGAAAGAAAAACGATGCCACTGATAAATTTTGCCAAGCGAGAAATCACTTACAAACTTGTTTACTATGGCACCGGTCTTGGTGGCAAAACAACCAACCTGAAATATATTCACGGTCAGGTCAACCAGGCCTGTCGTGGCGAGATGATTTCACTCGCCACCGAAACAGAAAGAACACTTTTCTTCGACTTCATGCCCCTGGAGCTTGATCTGGTCAACGGCTTCCGGGCAAGAATCGCCATCTACACAGTCCCGGGGCAAGAAGAGTATGATCTCAGCCGCAAACAGATACTACGCGGTTGCGACGGCATAATCTTCGTGGCGGACTCCAGCTCGGTGCGTCAGGACGCCAATATAGAATCTCTCAAAAACATGCGAGAGAACTTGATTTTCAACAAGCTCAAGCTCGAAGAGATCCCCTGGATTCTTCAATACAATAAACGAGATCTGGCCGATGCCGTGCCGCTGGAGAAGCTGGAGCAAAATCTGAACCAGGCGCGAGTGCCCTATTTCGAAGCCTGCGCCCTGGAGGGACTGGGTGTCTTCGCCACCTTGAAAGCAGTTATCAAAGAGATGGTCAATCGCACCAAAGCGCCTAAATAAACTTGTACTTGCGAAGCAATCCGTCCCACTGGTCCTGACTTTTCAGAATCAACTCGGCTATCTCGCGAATCGCCCCTTCTCCACCCGAAGCTGTGGTTATATAGTCCGCCATTGCTTTAAGCTCTGGCCTGGCATTGCCTACACAGCAGCCGAAACCGCTAGCTTTTATAAGGGGCGCGTCGGTAAAATCGTCTCCGACAAAACATGCTTGCTCAGCAGTGAGAGACTCTTCTTTGAGAATGTTTTCGAAAATCTCCTCTTTCTCGAGGAAGCCCTGATAGACATGGGACATCTTCAAAATTCGCGCTCTTTCGGTGGTCGCTATAGAATCGCGCCCGCTTATCACGCCGGTCTTGATGCCGACAGAATGAAGCATATGAATGCCGAGCCCATCCTGAGAGTTAAATGCCTTGAACTCGGCAGGCAGACCATCGGGTCCGGGCACATAAAAAAGCTGTCCGGAAGTCAGCACTCCATCAACGTCCATAAGAAGAAGCTTCACTTTAGAAGCCTTCTCCAGAATCTCTTTGCTTACATCAAGCGCCTTGCAAACTTCCATCAGATACCCTCTCTTCTCATCTGCCAGTTCTCGCGACAAAACCTTTTCGGCTTTTGCCGACAGAGCGTGGTCAATAGGATATTCTTTTTGAGGCAATTTTTAAAGAAGCTGGTTTTTCTTCTTCATGCAGCACTCGCCCTCAATTCAATAGTCGCCCCCGAAACCCGGGCCTCCCACCTCCATGGAATCCCCGCCAAACCAATGACATCCAAGAAGCTAGATCCTAAATATCCGGAGCAGTTTACGGTCATCGACATCCAGGCCCTGGATGAGAAAGACCCTGAAGCGGCCATCAAAACCATAACCTGCCCGGTGCCAGATCGAACCATCAAATGTGATGTCCTGGTGGCAGGAGGCGGCATGGGCGGAGTGGCTGCCGCCCACGCCCTGACCAGAACTCTCAACGGAGAAACCGGAAGACGGCGCCGCCCCCGGGTCTGCCTGCTAGAAGAGACCAACTGGCTCGGTGGTCAAATGACCAGCCAGGCTGTCTCAGCCTTCGATGAGAACGCCCTGGTAGAGACCAGCGGCGCCTCCAGACACTATCTAAAACTCAGAGAACTTATCCGTGACTATTATCTGGATAGATACTCTGTAAAAGAAGAATGCAAAGGACCTCGCTTTAATCCAGGCAACTGCTGGGTTTCCAGGCTTTCCTTCGAGCCAAAAATAGGACTGCATGCAATAGACTCGATGCTCGAGCAAGCGATTCGAGACGACAAGCTCGAGATTTTCCATCGTACAAAAGTGGTCAAAGTAGATAGCCAACTCCTGAAAAATGGGAAACACAAGATAAAGTCATTGCTGGCCGCCAATCTTGAAAGTGGTGAGACCATAGAGTTTCGTCCCCGGATTGTAATAGATGCCACCGAATTAGGTGACCTTCTTCCCCTGGCTCAAGTCTCTTATCGACTCGGAGAAGAAGGCAAGGATGCCACCGGTGAACCGCATGCAGCCCCCGAACCCCAGAGCGAATGGGTACAGGACTTCATCTTTCCTTTTGTAGTAGAGTTTTGCCCGGACCAGAACCATACTATAGAAAAACCGACCGACTACGAAAAGTTGCGAGATCAGGGTCAGTTCACTTTGCTCGGCTACAAAATGTTCGAAACCACAATGAAAGGTGATCGAGAGCTGCTTCCTTTCTGGACTTACCGAAGACTGATAGACAGTGCCACTTTTCAGGATCTCGCTTACCAGAACGATATCGCCATGATCAACTGGGAAGCAAACGATGTATCGGATAGAAATTTCATCGACAAAGATCCTCAGACCATGGTGCGTTATCTGGCAGAAGCGAAACAGATAAGCCTGGGCTTTCTCTACTGGCTGCAAACCGAAGCACCAAGGGATGACGGCGGCAAAGGCTATCCTGAGCTCAAGCTGCGCGAAGACATTTTGCAGAGCGCCGACGGCTTATCAAAATATCCTTATATTCGAGAGTCGCGAAGAATAATACCGGAGCGATTGGTCGTTGAAAACGATATCGGAGTCTCGTTCAACTCTGGCGCTCGGGCACGTTTCTGCAAAGACAGCGTCGGAATCGGTCATTATCCGATAGACATTCACGGACCTCAGGAAAAAGGCGCCGCCCAGGAGACAAGACCTTTTCAGATTCCGATGGGGGCGCTTCTTCCAAAAGACGCCGAGAACTTACTGCCTGCCTGCAAAAACCTCGGGGTCTCACACCTGGCAAACGGTGCCTACAGGCTTCACCCGGTAGAATGGGCAATTGGCACCGCCAGCGGCATCATAGCCAGGGAAGCCGTCATGGAAGGTTCTCAACCCCACAAATATTTCCAGGACAAAGACAGGCTTCTGAGCCTGCAAAAGCTACTTGTTCATGAAGGCGAGCCTATTTACTGGTTCGACGACGTGCCGGTGGATCATTTCGCTTTTGCGCAAATTCAGCTCCTGGCCGCCACAGGCACCATGACCGGTGACACCGACAGCCTCCACTTCAATCCGGACAAACCCATTTCAAGACAGATGGCTGCCAAAATCGCTGCCCGGGTGATAGATCGCAGTCGCTCAGCAGGAATTTTGATAAAGGATGTGGACGAGAACCATCCTTTCTCTGCCTATATCAACTCTATGGTCGGCTTCAACATCATGGATCTCGATAGGGACTTCAGCTTTCGCCCGGCAGCAGCACTGACCATAGAAGAACTCTCGACCATGGCCGAGAGTCGCCAGCTTCGCCTGCCTTCAAGGTCTCTGGTGCATATAGAAGCGCTCTCGAAAAGCGAACTGGATTCCAATCCCCAGGCGCTGGTGACCAGAGCCCAGTTCGCCGAATGGATAGCGGCGGTTATCACCTATAAGAAGAAATGGGAAAAACTGGCAAAAGAACTGCGAGAAGGTCCTTTAGCAGCCAACTGAACCCATTTGTCTCCGCCTGCCAAGATTGCTTGACTTGCATCCCCGCAGTACCATAATATGGTACTATCACACAATGAAAAGGAAACACCATCGAACTCTATCCAGCATCTATGCCAGGCCCGTAAGCGGTTCAATTAAGTGGCCAGATATCGAAGCACTATTCAAGGAATTGGGCGCCGAGATAGAAGAAAGAGAAGGATCCAGGGTATGTGTAACTCTTTTCTCTGAAGTAAGAGTTTTTCACAGACCACACCCCTCCCCCGATACTGACAAAGGTGCTGTAGAGAGCATCAGGAAATGGCTGAGTAGCCATGGAGTAAAGCCATGAAGAATATACTGGAAATTCAGAAGCACAAAGCGGTTGTCTCTTATGATCCCGAAATAGGAATGTTTCGAGGTGAATTCCTCGGTTTGTCCGGTGGAGCAGACTTTTATGGCGCAAGCTTGAGGGAGCTAAATAAAGAAGGTCAAAAGTCCCTGAAAGTTTATCTAGAGCTTTGCAAAGAGAAAGGAATAGAGCCTTATAAAAGCTTCTCCGGGCGATTCAATGTCAGGCTCTCACCTGAGATGCACGAAGCAGCTACACTATCAGCTGCTGCCCAAAACAAGAGTTTGAACGACTGGGTATCAGATGCCCTTAGAGACGCTCTCGTGGACGAAGACTTACTTGAAGCTTAGCTTCCGCAAGATTTCAACTCCGAAAGCGCCTCTGCACCATAGCGTTTGCGGACCTCGTCCTCTATGGAACGCAATTTAGTTTTAAAACTTTCTTGGGCAACAGAGTCGCTCGGATCGGCCTCGGACTTTTCATCCAGAATTCGTGAATAACCATAAAAAAGCTCCAGAACCCGGTCACGATCGCGTCTAATAGCTCGAATCAAAAACTGTTTGCGCGTCTGATCGCATTCTGCAATCTTGCCAATTTCAGAATAATAGTAGTCCAGAGATCTTTCATTTGAATCGGATCCAGCGCTGTTCACCCTGGCGTAATCGGCATCAATTCCGGCATCGGCCATAGAGATAAGCCCGCGTTGAGAGGAGTTTATGCTATCAATAATAAGCTGAGAAACTTTCTCTCTTTTCTCGGTGGAGGGCACCACAAATTGAATGGTGCTCTGGAGCATCTCAGAGTTCTCCATCGCAGCCTTCCAGAACCGCTTCAGGTTGCGACTTTTTTCCAGTTCGACGGCATCACTCTTCTGCCCAGAGGCTGAGGAGATCCCGAGAACGACAACGAGAAATGCGACAACTAAGGTTCTGAGTAGCAGCATAGAAATACTAGAAAGAGAAGAGGAACTCCAGATCTTCCTGGGTAAGCTCTTTGGCCATTTTCTCATCGCCGCCGATAACCAGCTCAGCCAGCTCTTTCTTTTTCTGTTGCAGAGCGAGAATCTTCTCTTCGACGGTACCGCGAGTGATCAGTTTGTAGTTGAAGACATGGCGGGTCTGACCGATACGGTGCGCTCGGTCGGTGGCCTGATTCTCCACAGCCGGGTTCCACCACGGGTCATAGTGGATAACATAATCTGCCCCGGTTAAATTGAGACCGGTACCGCCGGCTTTCAAGCTGATCAAAAATACCGGGATGTCGGGGTCTGCGTTGAATTTCTCTACTTTATCCAGTCTATCTTTAGCCGGTGTCTGACCATCGATATATTCGTAGACGATACCGTCTTTCTCGAACTCTTTGCGAACTAAAGAGAGCATTTTCACAAAAGAGCTGAAGACCAGAATTTTGTGTCCGCCATCGATGATATCGTGGATGAGATGAACCAGGGTCTCCAGTTTAGCCGAAGAGATAATCTTCTCCGGAGGCAGATCCTTGAGCAGTCTTGGATCACAACAGACCTGTCTCAAACGCAAGAGAGCATGGAGAACGGACATATGCGCTCTACCGAAGCCTTTGCTTGCTATTTCGTTGAATACGGTCTGACGACATTCATCCAACACATCCAGGTAGATAGAGCGTTGATCCTCGTCGAATTCGCACAGATGTACTATGTCCGTACGCTCGGGCAGGTCTTTCTCCACCTGAGACTTCAGTCTTCTCAGTATGAACGGATGAACTATCTTGCGAAGCTTTTTGCCTGCGCCATCGAGACCGGCTTCTATCGGGCGCTCGAAGGTATCGTTGAAGTCTTTATAAGATCCGAGGAACTCAGGCATCAAGAAGTCGAAGAGAGACCAGAGTTCTCGCAGGCGGTTCTCCACCGGGGTTCCGGACAGGGCGATTCTATGAAATGCCTTCAGGCTCTTGGCGGCTACGGCACCGACAGATTCGGGGTTTTTGATATTCTGGGCTTCATCAAGAATCAGATACTCGAACTGGACCTTCTTCAACTCTTCGTAATCGCGCCGGATAATACCGTAAGTGGTGAAGACCACATCGGGTCTCTTGCCCTTGGCTCTCAAAAGCTTCGCCAGGAGTTCATTACGGTCCCGGCCCAGATAAAGCTCGGTAGAGAGCTCCGGAGTAAACTTACGGGCTTCGCTCAACCAGTTGTAGACAACAGAAGTAGGTGCAACCACCAGTGATGGCTTGCGATCTTCAGAGCCTTTGCTATCTGCGTTCTTGTAGTGATGAAGAAGCAGAGCCAGAGCCTGAATAGTCTTACCAAGACCCATATCGTCAGCCAGTATTCCAGCCAGGCCATACTCACGCAAGAAGCCAAGCCAGTTGCAGCCCTGTTCTTGATAAGAGCGCAGCTCTCCTCTGAAAGTATCGGGTACCGAAAGGGCTTCGAGTTCCTGGAAGTGATGAATCTTGTTGATGAAGTTATCGAAGCCCTCATCACAGTTCACTTCTATCTCATGGGTATCGAGGGCATGCAAGACGCTGAGCGCTTGATAGAGCGGTCGCTCCCCGGCTTCGCCCTGGCCGACAGTTTTAAGCAGCCCCAGAAGTGTTGCCGAAGGAATCCGCACAAACTGACCATCGGCCAGCTTCAAGAAATTCTTGTTGGTGAATAGACAGGGTAAGACCCGCTCCAGCTCGACCCGCTCTCCTTCGGTCTCTAAAATCAGGTCGCAGTCGAATTTGAATGAGTCTTGCTTCAAAGACAGATCAGCTCGAACAGAAAGCTCTTTGGGTCGGACCCGATAGTTTTTGAGCTTCTCGAAGCCGCTTATCTCCCAGTCGCTGCATTGCTCGGAAGACAAATAATAGAGGGTCTCCAGAGCAGGTTCACCTTCGAAGAAGAAACGATCCACCACGGTGCGTTCCGGTTGCAGGTTGGTGAGGAAAAGACGTACCTGACTCTCTTCTTCCCATAGTCTTTCAACCCAGACACTCTGACCACTATCAGAAATAGTCCGGGTGAACTTCTCTGATTCGACCGCACTGGTCTCATCGCGAGAGGGCAGAACCAGATCACCGTATTTGAAACCGAGGCATAACTCGAGCGCAGACTCGTTCTCTTCGTTCATAACCGCAGCGCCCTTTTTCTCGCTCAGGCTGATCACCACCCGGGGAGGCTCGGTGATGGCAATTGGAAAAGGAGCGGTGGTCTCGTCGAGCTTAATCGACATGCGCTTGCGAAAGACAGGAAGATCGGCAAGCAAGCGAGGCACCACATCGAGTTTGATGGTCATCTCGCCATAGCTGTCGAAATACTGGAACATCTTGTGCAGGGCGCTGACATCTATAGGATAGAAAGTAGATTCTGTTTTCGATAAAACCCAGCTCGACTGACCCAGGAAGAAGACCGGCTCTTCAACCGCTGTGCCGTCAGGTTTCAATCCTTCGAGCTTAAATAAAATCTCGCCGTTTTCGGTTTCAGAGAGAATGGCACCAGGTTTTAGAGGAACATTGGAAAATTTGATCTCTTCATTGGTGGTTGTGTTAATCACCCGGGCACAGAGACCAAGGTGGCCTATTACAAGCCCCTCATCGCCCCGGGGTATCCGATGCCCGCCAGCCTGACCCTTGGTGGTCTGGGGAAGATCGGTCAAATAGCGGGTCAGCTTCCAGATTTTGGAATCTTTCTCCAGAGTATCGAGGATCTGGGGAGGGACCTTGAGTATGTTGACTTTACCTTCGACCTCTCCGGGCACCACACCGACAATCAAAGCCAGTGGTTTCTCGAGAATCAGCACGCCCAACTCGAAAGAATCGGAATCGGGCTCGACCCCCTCTTCTAGAGGATCATCTAGATACTCTTTGGCTTTGGGCGCTTTGGCGCTGGACTGACCATTGCGACGATCCGAATCGGGCAGATCGAAGCGAATGCCTGGATGGCTGCGAGCTATATGGGTGAGCACCACCGCCACAGAATGTTTGCAGATCGGCTCGAAATAAGGGCAGGAGCATTCTGCCTTGAATTCATCCTGACTTTGAATCGCTACATCGACCTGGTAAGGCTGAGGTTCAGAGCCGATAACCAGAGCATGTACCATGCTGCCGGTATCGTTCTCTTCGTATTTGAGAACTTTCTTACGCCGGTAATACTGCACTCCCCGGCGATATACGGGTTCACTGCTTGCTTGTTGAAGGCTCTTGAGGCCTAGTACTTGTCTGTTATTCTGGCCGGAAGTCATTCTGGTATTTTTTTTCGGGTACCAAACTAGAGATGACGAACTGAAAGTAGATACGACAGGATTTCCATCTAAAAGAGATACGCACCTCGTTCAAGGTTGCGAATCAAGACAGATGGTCCTCTCAACTTATTAGCTTAGCACGGCTCGACGATTTCAGTCTTGATAATGGCTTATTTAAGATCAGCCTTAATTATTTGGGGCTCATATCGATATAGCCGGAACCTTGGTCCAGACCCGAAGCCTGAGCAGAGCCAGAGCCTGCCGCCGCCGCACCGCCGAAGCCGGCAGCCTGACGGAAAGCATTGTCCACTATTCTTTGCATCTCCATCTGTCGATTTTCCAGGGTAGCGCAGTAGTCGTGCAGCATACCGGCTTGATCCTTCAAGACCTGAGCGTTCTCGCTCAGACTGGGAAGCAATTCTTCTATCTCCTCCAGAATCGAACTCTGAGGATGGGCAGGAGGGCGCACTCTCAATTCGTGCGACCCATTCTGAATACCTTGCTGAATACCTTGCTGATTTCCTTGCTGAACTGCTCCACCAGGCAGAGCATCGCGCAGTTTCTCCAGGGCAACTTTCAAGCCGACCGCTCGACGATAAGCCTGATCCGCCTCTTTTTCCAGCGCCTGCTTGCGTGACTTCTGGGCTTCCAGTTCCTGAGTAAGATGCTCCAGCGCCTTTTTACGAATATCCAGCTCTCTTTTGAAGGACTCCACCTCTTTCTGCTTCAACTCGAGACCCCGCCTGCGCAACCAGACCACCAGGAGCACTACCATGGCAAAAGCGGCTGTACTGAGAGTAATAAAAAGATAGCCCCGCTTGGCGCCGGATAGCACCCAGAATCCCTTAGTCAGAAAGTTGCCCAGGTCCTCTAAAAATGGCGGCGGAATCGAACGAACATAATAAAGACGCCCTATTACCTGGCCATCCATAGAGTCGACAGAGCCGACTTTTGTGGCTTTGTCAGAACGGGGAGATTCGTGTTCGTAGAGCGGCTCAAGAATAGCCGGCGCCGTCAGAAGGTCGAAGGGCTCTTTGAGATTGTTTAGATATTCCGGATTGATTTTTTTATGCCAGGACTCACGATGATAAACCTTGTTGGTCTGCCAGAGTACGGTCTGCCCTTCGGGATCGGTGATCACCAGCCCGAAAAGACCGTAGGTAGAATCAAGGGTTTTCTGCACCAGCTCGCTTTTACCCTCCAGAATCATTCTTGAGAGAGTCGGCGGTAGACTGTGGTGCAGAATGTTGAAGTCGGTGGTCTGAACCCGATAGATGGTGCCGTACCAGTAACTTTTATAGTTCGCATGGCAGAGAATCAACCAGGCCAGTAAGCTGCCCACAATTACGATGGGTACGAGAAATCTCTTCTGTAGTGATAGAAAGAGCTGGTCCATATATATCGTCTCCGGCTGCTACAAGATATAACAGTCGGCTGGGGTGATGTACATACGTACTAATACCATGAGAAATTCGGCGCTTCAACGGACGTAAATGTAGTGGAGACTACAAATTCCGAAAAAGTGTTATGGAGCCAACACTATCAGACGTTAAACCTCCGGATGTCAGGGTATTAATAAAGTGTTGGTTCCGAACCGGAGGGCTCTGAATAGCCAACCTCATTACAATTTAAAAAATGGGTTCAAACCCAATAATTAATATGGGTCAGTCCGCTACAGGCGGATAAACAAAAAAAATGAGAACGACCGGGTCTTAGCCCCGGTCGTTCTGTTTGCGCAGGATTTTGCCGAAAAGGTGGCACCACATTCACCACCATGAACGCGATTATTTTTCTGCTGTTGCGCTGCTCGAAACATTAATAAGCAAATGCTCCGCTTGACACCAAAGCACTTTAAAATAAGGTAGTATAGGGCCGTTGAACCTTAGGATTTTAGTAACTTGCTCACCAGGGCATACTTTCAACTGGCGGCAAAACAACATTAAGAAGGACCAAAAGTGAGACTGGGTGACCTCCTTACTCAAGCCGGACTCTTAGAAGCCAAATCACTGAGAGAAGCGATGATGATAGCCAAGCAGCAAGGGCTGCCGGTGGGCAGAGTGCTTATCATGGCTCAGTTCATCAGTGAACCCAATCTTCAGGCTGCAGTGCAAGCGCAGTCTTTGATCAAAGACGGACTTGCAGAAGCGGACCTCGCCATCGAAGCTCTGAAACGTTGCGCTTCCGACAGTGTCTCGCTTGATCAAGCCCTTGCCGATCTGGGCTGGACCGATACATCTACCACCCTTTCTAACAAGCTTGGCGAGCTGATTGTCGAAGCCGAAATACTGACTGAAGATTCCCTCAAAGAAGGACTAGCTCAGGCCGATCAAAGCGGCTTCCCACTTGGTCGAGTCCTGGTATCCATGGGCTTGATGACAGAACAATTGCTGGCTTCGGCGCTGAATGCCCAGATTCTTGTCCGAGACGGCAAAATCAGTAGAGAACAAGCCATCCAGGGTCTCAGGTCTTGCCGTGATCGCCAGATCAGCCTCGAAGAATCGCTTTCCGAGCACGGTCTTACCATGCCTTCGAAAGAGTCGATTCGCCTCGGAGAGCTTCTGGTAAACGCTCAGATCATAGACACAGATCGCTTGATGCAGGCGGTGGAGCTTGGTCTTGTCGAAGAGAAACCAATTGGCCAGGTTCTGGTCAATCTTGGTTGTTTGAACAACGAAGAGCTCGATACCACCCTGATGATTCAAAAGTGCGTGGCCGAGGGCAAGGTCACCAAAGGCGCCTCCGGAGAGCTTTTAAAACTGATGCTCACCGAAGGTCTCGATTATGACGAGGCGATGAAAGCGATACAGGCGGTGCAACCACGTCAATCCAGAGCCTTGCCCCTTTATCAATTTCTTCAGCTCTCCGGCATAATCACTGCTAAGGACATCGAAGAGGCTCTCAAACTTGGTTCTAAAGACACCGAGCTGATGGGTCGGATGCTCCTTCTTACTAATTCCATAGATCAGCATGTCCTGAGCTGCGCCATCGAACTGAACGCCCTCATGACAGCAGGCACGCTCAAAGCAGAACAGGCGATGCTTGCCATGGGACTCTGCCAGAACAGACAGTGCACCGTGGCCCAGGCCTTCAAGAGTCTCGGCTGGAACACCGAGTTTCCCGGTGCGAATTCACCTGACTCTGTCAATACTCAAGACACGATTCCTCCTTCTCCGCCTACTGCTTCTCTAAACTTAGACGATCTACCACCGGCTCAGCCTGACCATGTATCAGAAGCGCAGAAAATCCTCACCTCTGATTTCGAAGCCCCGGCTCGCGCTGGAGCAGCAACCGGAGAACATCCGGCCTTTCAAGATCATTCCGACAGCGGTGCTGACTACACTGCAACCACCGACGTACCGCCTCTAACAGTAGAGCTGACCCGTGGCGGACCCGAAGACGAAAAGCAACCGGAATCCGATACCGATTCGGCAGCTCGCAAACGTCTTTCGGATTTGATGCCCTGACTCCCTCTTTGAGCGCATCAGATTCAGTACCACCGGAAATGCCGGTGTCCGGCTCCTGCCGGTAATTTAAATTGATGAATTAACCATCTTGAGAAGTGTTTTATGGTATGAATTACCGTTAAGTTAAGCGACCCCTGGAATACTTAGGAGTAAAACATGCTTAAAGAAAAAGTTGCATACAAGCCATATCAGGCCAAAGACTATTCGCACCTGAAAGGCTTGAACGGCATTTCCGATGAGACCATGGAAATCCATTTCGGTCTCTACAACGGCTACGTCAACAACACCAATATCCTGAACGAAAAAGTCATCGACCTTACAGAAGCCGGCAAAAGCGGCACCCCTGAATACGCAGAATTGAAGCGTCGTTATGGTTTCGAATACAACGGCATGCGCCTGCACGAATACTATTTCGGCAACCTTACCGCTAGCTCCGGAGAGCTCAAAGAAAATAGCGATCTCGGCAAAGCGATAATCGAAACCTATTCTTCCATCGATGTCTGGAAGAACGATTTCTGCAAACTCGGCGCCCTTAGAGGCGTGGGCTGGGTGATTCTCTTCCAGGATCCTTGCACCAAGACCCTCTCGAACCACTGGGTCAACATGCACGAAGATGGCGTTGTCGCCGGATTCAAGCCGATTCTGGTCATGGATGTATGGGAGCACGCCTACTTCCGGGATTACAAACCGGCAGACCGACCCAAGTACATCGAAGCTTTCCTTTCCAACGTTTGCTGGAAAGAAGCCGAAAGCCGCCTGATCAAATAAGCATCAGGTCGCCATTCAATAAAAAAGCAAAACAGCTTGAAAAAGACCTTCCTTTCGGGGAAGGTCTTTTGTCAGAGCTAATATTCAACAATTCTATAAATGAGTAAATCAGCCAATTATCAAGGGTTTCAGGCGACGCCGGGTCAGTCTGTCAAGCATATAATTTGTAAAATCTATACTTTCGATAGACAATGAACATCCGTTTCTCATGCTAAGCAGCCTTCGAGCCGTTAGAACAGTTTGACCACAAAATAAAAAGGCCAGGACAGAAATTGATGAATACGACCGAATCGGCGAGAAAACCCATCCCCTCCGCTCCAGTGGACGAAGAAGCACTGGAGGCAATGGAAATACCCGAAGAAGTCAATCCCAAGTCCGAAGTGAGCGATTTCTCTCCCGAGAGCGAGCTGGAAATTGAGCCTGAAATAGATTTGGATTCAGATTCAGAGATCGACCTCGCTCAAGAAGAGTTAGAGAACGAAGAAAATTACGACGAAGACAGCGAAGAAAACGAATTTCAGGAAAGACAATACCCCTACGATGTGCCCAGACCGGCTCTCACCCTGGATGAGGCCTCGTATATTCTCGGCAAGTCTATCCGGGCGATTGAAAGAAGCATCCATGGCAAATGGGGCAACAGACTGCCAGAAGGCTGGCAGGCCAGAAAAATGAAGATAGACGGAGAGAGCGAGTGGAGAATCATCCCACCGGCCGGTTTCCGAATCAGACACACCATATCAAAGTCGAAAGCCGATCCGGCTAACTACGAACAAGAAAGCGGCGACACCATAACTGGTACCAATACCAGCCTGACCGAAGTAGAAGACGCCATCCCCGTCGATGAGAATCAAGAAACAACAAAGTTCAGCCACGATTCCAAAAGTAACGGACTGAAGCTGCCCGGTTTCGGCGTCGCTATCGAGAACTTCATCACCTCCGCCAGCCAGAAAGCCAAGAACGAGATCGCCCGAGCCACCAGCCTGAGCCAGGAGATGGATCTCGATATGGGTCATCCCACCATCGTTATCGACCGCTCCGACGATGTCGAGCGCTTGCTCAGGGAGCTGGCCAATACTCGCAAAGAGCTGGCAGAAGAACGCAGGTTGCACATGGATGATCTGAGATTGCTCAATCAGATGCAAACCTCTATGCGACTCCTCGAAGACCATGCCAGCCAGACCACTTGCTTGAAGGACGAACTGATTCAAGCCCGAGAAGCTTTGAAGATGCACAAAGAGCAGTATGAAACTTATCTGAAGCTGCCCTGGTGGAAGAAACTCTTTATCAAGGCTCCCTAAACCGAGATATTGCCTTCCAGGAGAATTTCCGTGCCCGGCGAAAAGAGATTCAAAATAACCTATTGTGGCGCCTGAGGCTACCGTCAGAGGGCAGTCAGGTTGGCTGCCGAACTCGAAGAAAGACTCGCCGAAGAGACTGAACTGGTCAAATCTTCCGGCGGCATATTCGAGGTCGAGGACCGAGGCGAATTGATATTCTCGAAAAGAGAGTTGAAACGTTTTCCCGAAGGTGAGGAAATTTTTGAGATAATTCAGATGGTCGACTCGGGTGAGCCTCTGGATAAAGCCAGAAAAAAAGCCCGGGAGAGTATATCGGAGCCGATCTCATTTGGCCAGTGGCTCCAGAATCTCTTGAAAGGACGAACCTCGAATTAGAGTCAGATATGAAAATCACCATAGCGATTGACGGTCCCGCCGGCGCAGGGAAGTCCACCGTGGCTAAGATTCTGGCGGACAAGCTCGGTCTGCTCTATATAGACACCGGCGCTATGTACCGTGCCGCCACCTGGCTCGCCCTCCAGGAACATATCAATCTAGAAGACGGTGAGAGCCTTGCCGAAGCCCTTTGCCATAAAGACCTGCGCCTGGAGAGTCCTGAAGAGAGCGCTGGTGGAAGAATAAGAGTTTTTCTGAACGACCACGAAATAACCGACGCAATCCGCGGCAAAGAGGTCTCTGACCGGGTCAGCACCGTAGCCGCCCAGAAGATGGTTCGCAAGGTCTTAGTAGAACAACAGCGCAAACTGGCAAGGGGGCGCAGTGCAGTTCTAGACGGCAGGGACATCGGCACAGTAGTTCTGCCGGACGCCGATCTAAAAATCTTTCTGACAGCCTCCGCCGAAGAAAGAGCGCGTCGCCGGGTCAAAGACCTGGAAGGACTGGGAGAAAAAGAATCCTACGACGATGTTCTTCGGGCGATTATAGAAAGAGACAAACAAGATTCGACTCGCCAGGAAGCACCACTGGTGAAGGCAGCTGATGCTGTCGAGGTAGACACCGACGGACTGACCATAGAAGAGGTGGTGAACAAAATCGCCGACCTCTGCAAGAACGGCAAAGGCGGTCGCAAAGACCAATGACAATCACTCTTCTGGTTATTACAATCTGGGTTTTCTCGACCTGTCTGCATGAATTCGGCCATGCCATAACCGCTTATATGGCCGGAGACAAAACCGTCAAAGACAAAGGCTATCTCACCCTCAATCCGATGGTCTATTTCCATTCCACCACCACTCTGGTCATACCGCTTTTCGTTCTTCTCATCGGCGGTATTCCACTGCCGGGGGCGGCGGTCTATATCAATCACAACAAGATAAAAAGCAGGCTCTGGCTTTCTTTAGTCTCCTTCGCCGGTCCACTGTTCACCTTCTTTGTGCTCTGTCTGCTTGCCGTGGCAATAAATATTCTGCCAGCGTTCAAAGAAGCCTTAGCAGGGACAGATTCTTTTGTCACCATATACAGCACCATCGCCTTTCTTATCTATCTGCATATTTTCGTCTTCATTCTCAATCTGCTGCCTCTGCCGCCCCTGGATGGCTATGGCATAATCGAGCCCTGGTTGCCTAAAAATGTACAGAGAAAAATTCGGGAGCACTCTAACCTAGGCTTCGCCCTGCTTTTCGTACTGTTTTTCGTGGTCAAAGATTTTGCTCGCTTCATGACTTTTTTAAGCGCCAATCTGACCGTTTTACTTGGTGCCGACTGGAAAGCGGTTCAGTATGCCAATGTCCAGTTCGAGCAATCATCCATGTACCTTGTCGGCGCCCTGGTAATAGCCTGGATTATCAAAGGTCGCTTCCAGTCTCCGACAGAAAAGGGTGACGCCTTGATGAAGAAGCAAAACTATGCCGAAGCCCTGGAGCAATATAAACTCGCCAAAGAGAAAAGCAGTCAGGACACCAGAATCGATCTCTGCATCGCCACCTGCCTGCTCAGCCTGGGAAGAAGCAATGAAGCCTATCTTTATCTCGATAACATTTTAAAAGTCGAACCGGGAGATGTGAAAGCGATCGGTTTGAAAGCCGCCTGCCTGTCGGAAGAAGGACGCTATCAGGAAGCCAGTCTTTTGTTGGAAGGCATTGAAGAGAAACAGGAAGAGAACATAGAAGCGCTAGCTTTTCCTTATGTGGTCAAAGCAAGCTCTCAGCTCGAGCTGGGCAATCCGGAGCTCGCTCTCGACGCTGTTGAAAAGGCGCTCTTGATAGAACCCCAGGATCCAAACTCGCTTCAACTGAAAGCCCATTGCCTGAGCGCTCTTGGTAGATATGACAAAGCCCTGGCGGTGCTGGATGCCATGGCAAGAACAAAACAGGGCTTACAGAGAGCCTGCTTATTGAAAGGCCTTCTATTAATTAGCATAGACCGCAAAGAAGAAGGTCTTGTCGAAATCAAAAAAATCCTCTCCCCCAAGAAAGAGGATCGGGATGATGACATACGCAACCTCAAGAAAATCTTTGGTGAGCGAGCCGAAGAGTTGCTCAAAGAAGGCAAAGAGACAGAAGCTCAACGCCTCAAAGATGCCGCAAGAGAGATAGCCTCGGGCGAAGCGCTGTCCTAGAAATTCTCTTTGACTTCGTCGCGGTTGAGAAGCATCTCGACTTCATTCAAAACCTTGACCAGGGGCTCGGGAATGCCTTCGGCTCTCATATATTGACGGCAGAGATCCAGGGTGCGACGAAATGCCCGGACCACATCCCCTTCATCATATACGGTGGCTCTACTGATATGCTCCCAGCTCGCTCCCTGGGCCCACATCTCTGTGAGGGCGGCGAAATGGGGCGAATAGTTTATTGGAATCTCGATATCGAATTGATCTTGCAATTTTTTCAAATTGCGGGCTATTCCATGAACATCGGCAAGACGACTCTCTACCCCGGGGCTGACCCGATGTCTGACCTGTTCGTGCAACCTTCCTTCTTCCTGCACAAGAATATTTAGAAGGGCGGCAAGCTCATGGGAAGCCAGTCCATCGAAGACGCCATTGACCACCATCTCGGAGAGAAAGAGTTCGTTGGTGCCACGGATACTGGCAGCCATGCGCCCGAGCCCGGTGGGCTCGTTTCCGTTCAAATAACCTTTTAGCCGCAAGATATCCGCAAGGGCCTCGAAAGTACGCCAGTACTTGCCGGTCTCTCTGGTGATACGCTTGGCTATCTCTTTGATGCGGCGCTCCAGATGACCAACCCGGCTGGTCTGCTTACTGCATGGCTTTTGCACTGGACACCCATGACAGGGCATGGCATAAGCTTCGGTGAGGAGACTGTTGATCTCCTTTTTCATATTCTCTAAAGTCGCTTCCACTTCAGAAGTCGAAGGTCCCATTACTTCATCGACTTTTTTGCGGGCGCGAGAGCGGCCATGGGGCGCTCTCGCCTGGGGTTTCAAACCCTTTTCAATTTGTTTGAGCTGTTTATGCTTCGCCCTTATCGCGCCAAGTCTTTTCGAATAAAGCGAGAGATCGCCTATCTCATCGGGACATAACGGATTCTGTAAGCGAGCCAGTTCTGCCTCCATCTCCATCTGGTCGACATAGAGCGGCTCTAGAAGCTGGTTGGTCATGAACTGCCCGAAACTTCTTTCGATAAGATCCCGGGCGTCTTCTATAGAGTGCCGCTCGAGCAAGTTGAGCACCATGGCATAAGAAGGTGTAAACTGGCTGGCCAGGGGGTCGGCGGCAGAGGTAGCCAGGCGTGCAGCATCCTCCACCGATTCGAAGGTGTTGTTCAGCACCACCACATGCCCCAGTTCATCCATGCCGCGCCGACCGGCTCGACCGGACATCTGCAGAAATTCGGATGCGGTAAGACTGCGGTGCCCTTCATCAGATCGCTTGGTCATTGAGCTTATCACCGTGGTCCGAGCCGGCATGTTGATACCGGCAGCCAGAGTCTCGGTGGCAAAAACAGCTTTCAACAAACCGGCCTGAAACAGCTTCTCGACCGCTCCTTTCCAACTGGGCAGCATACCGGCATGGTGCACCGCCATACCTTCGAGCAGGTAGGGCATATGGGGATGATTCTTGATGTTGGGATAAAACAAAGAGAGCTCATCCACGGCTTTTAGAATCTGACTGTGCTCTTTGTCCGTAATAAGCGGAATGCCGCTGGCGCGCTTCATCGCCTCTTCGCAGCCTTTCCGAGAGAACATGAAATAGATAACGGGCAACATACCTTTGCCGGACAGGGTACCAAGCACATCTCCGGGATGGGTGGTGAATGCGCTACGCCGGGGACCTTTCTTCTGGCGGCTCACGAAGCGCTTCTTGCCGAAGCGACTTTTCAGAAGTCCGTTGACGGCGGTGCCGTTATGATTGAGCAGTGGATAAATTCTGCGCTCACCAAAGAAGTGAAACTCCAGAGGCACCGGGCGAAAGTCTGAGCTGACCAGTTCGGTGGCACCATGGGTTTCGTTGATCCAGGTGGTCAGATCCTGGGCATTAGCAACCGTGGCGGATAGGGCCACAAGCTGGATATCAACCGGAGAATAGATAATAGACTCTTCCCAGACCGTTCCTCTTTCTGAGTCGTTCATGTAATGACATTCATCGAGAATGACAAAAGAGACATCCTTCAGGTTACGACGCACGTCACCAAGGATGGTGCCATAGAGCATATTTCTGAAAACTTCAGTCGTCATCACCACAATCGGGGCATCTCTATTGACCGAAGTATCCCCGGTCAATAGACCGACCTTTTCGTCAGAGTACTTCTTACGCAGGTCATAGAGCTTCTGGTTAGAAAGCGCTTTGAGTGGTGTTGTATAGAAGCAGCGTTTATTGCTGGCCAGGGCAAGCTCTACTGCATACTCAGCAATAACGGTTTTGCCTGCACCGGTAGGAGCGCAGACCACCACGCTCTTGCCTGCGTCGAGATGCTTCATGGCCTCGAGCTGAAAGTCATCGAGCTCGAAGGGAAAAAACTGAGAGGGATCTATATCCAGCTCTAAATTCTTTGAAGACTGGGGCTGATGTGAACTATCGGTAATTTCCCGGATTCCTTATCGAATATCTAGATGCGTCTACAGGCAAATTGTCTCAAACATTGCAGCGATTGTATTGATTTTGCGTTTAATGCTACTTCCGATTTGTATCAATGTAATATAATGTCGACTTGTCGGGACGTGGCGCAGGGGTAGCGCGCACCTTTGGGGTGGGTGAGGCCGGAGGTTCGAATCCTCTCGTCCCGATTCAATAAAAAAAGGGCGGTTTTAAAAACCGCCCTTTTTTTTATTGCTTTTCGACTGCCCGACTAGATATAGACCCTGCGGGAGACTCGGCGGCGCCGTCCAATCACCCGTTCTTTGTGAGGACAGGGTGTAGAAGTCATAGAATGAACCAGGGGCTGGGCTTCGAGATTGAGAAGCTGTCTCTGGTTTCTCAAGTCGATAGAGAAACTCTCGTCTTTAAAAGGAACCACTGTGTTGAAACAGGGATTGAGATGGACGAATTCTCTAAGCTTGAATTTAAGGATGGTCCGGAGCCTGTCATCTAGATGGCTCAGCAAGACCGCTCTTTCAAGGGTATTAGGACTCATTACTGCAAAACGCTCCGCAAAAAACTTTTCTGGTACAGATAGTAAAAACGATTCAAGTTACCGGCGGCATCGCCCAAATATTCAGGAAATCGGCAAGCCACTAAAGTTTTGAATGGTAGCAGGTTGGGCCCCATTGTCAACATTAAATACCAAGATTTCGTTAGGATTTAATCTTAAAAATTGCCGCATGACAACCAGCTATATGCCACAGCCGGCCAGGTGATATGCGATCAACCCGATGCGATATAGCCGAAAAGCCTTGTCAATCTTTGCTCAATCAGTCCTTATAAGAGCTCGACTGGCCTGGCTTCGGAGCGGCATTCTCTTTCTTTCGCGTTCTAAGCCTGCCCTCTTCTTCGCCGTTCAAGACCTCTTTCAATTTGTTGAGAGCACTGTGAACCGCCCGAGAAACCCCCATCTCGGAAACCCCGAGGACACAGGCGGTCTCCTTTTGCGAGAGGTCATAGAAAAAGACGAACTCGACTATCCGACGGGTCTTCTCGCCCAGCTCTTTCAAAGCCTGTGAAATCTGCTCCCGGTCCTCAGAAAGACGCAACAGATCTTCGTAACGGTAATCGGGAACCACATCAGAGAGGGTCCGGCTATCGGCGGTCTCATGGTCTGAGGTATAGCAATCGAGAGATTCATAATGCATACGGACATCCCGAGAACGCTGGGCCTCTAGTATGTCCGAGACAGAGATGCCAGAATATTTGGAAAGCTCCTCTACTGTAGGAGAACGCTCCATGCTTTTAGAGAGCTTCTCTTCCAACTGACTTATTTGAGAATGAATCTCGGTAAGCTTTCTGGGCACTTGAACCAGAGAAGATTGATCCCTCAAGTAATGGCGGATTTCGCCGCGAATATAGCAGGTGGCCAGGGTTTTGAAACTGGCGGTGCGGCTGCGGCTGGGGTCGTAGTATCCGATTGCCTTAAGCAAGCCGATGGAGCCTACCTGTACCAGATCTTCGAGGCTGTCCGGCTGGAACTGACTGTATCTACGGGCGATTTTCCGGACAAGAGGCATATACTCCTCGACCAGTTCGTTAACATCACCTTCCTTGAAGTAACAAGGATCCAGGTGCCATTTACTGCTTGAATTTTGCTTTGCAGCCATATAACTAACTACCCACGCCTGTTCTAAGATGGTACATAGTTGATCTTTCCCTTGACATCCGCCATCTAAACTGTTTCCCCCGTATCGTTAATTAGCTAAAATTGGACTGGGTAAAGGAATCTGGCAAAATTTCCTGCCGTAAGCCGAAAAAAGATTCCGATATTTGGAAACCCGAGAGGACAAAGTGAATATCTTTCTCAAACCAATTGCAAAAATGAGGCTGTCCTGGGGCAGGACCTCGATCCAGAAGCAGCTCGTCCTCCTCGGTCTTACTTGTATTGCCGCCCTGGTAACCTTTACCGCCTGGATCTGGGTTTCAAGAGCCCAGCACATGATCAACGATTCGGTAAAACAATTCGGTCTGGCCCTGGCCCATGCCCTGGCCAGGGGCGGCGCCGAAGCCCTGGCTAATTCGGGCAATCTTGATGGTCTTCGTTACTACATCCTTGCCGAACGTGGTCATACCCCGGCGATTGCTTATGTAGTCTTCTGCGACAAGAACGGCAAAGTTATCCTCGATCCGAACTCCAAAGCCGATCTGGAAAACGTATATAAGTTGTACGAAAAACCGGTCGATCAGTACGAAGTTCCCAGCGTCACCCCGTCACCTGCGGGGTATCGCAATATCACCAATATCGCCGTCTATATGAAGCGCAATCAAAAGGAGCTCGGCATCTGCTGGGTAGGTCTGGAGAACGACTCTTTTACCATCCTCGGAACAAAGAAAGAGACCCGCTTCTTCCTCTTCTCTATCTTCGGTCTGGTCGCCCTTCTGGGCACCCTGGGGGTCTGGGCCAACTATGCCATGATCAATAAACCGATGAAAGCCCTCTCCAGAGGAGCCAGCGAAATTGCCGCCGGTCGATTCGGTTTTCAGATTCCGTCCCAGAGAGCCGGCTCCGAAATAGACGAGCTGGTCAACGCCTTCAACTATATGTCCAGCCGTCTCAAGCTCTACGACAAGCACAACGTAGACAACTTGATGGCGGAGCGAAACAAATTTATTTCAGAACGCAACAAGCTGGAACTGGTGCTGATGTCTATCGCCGACGGCGTAGTCGTATGCGACCGGGACAACAAAGTCCAGATTGTGAACCGTGCCGCCACCGAACTTTTCGATAAAGACGCCCAGGATATGCTGGGCAAACCCCTGGTCTTCTGCACCGAGGGTCCCGATGCGCCCATGATTTGCCAGGTAATCCAGGCTTTCACCGATTCTGTCTCGCCGGGTACGCTCGACCCCATCGTCCAGCAGGTAAATCTTGGTGAGAAGGTAGTAAGGCTTCACTCAGCGCCGATTATGCTCAACAAAGACTTTCTGGGCTCGGTAATGATCATGCATGATGTCACCAAGCAAGCAGAGTTGGAGCGCATGAAAAACGAGTTCATCTCGAATGTCTCCCATGAACTGAGGACTCCGATAACCTCGATCAAGAGCTATGTAGACACGCTCTGTAACCATGGCGACAAGCTCGAAGATGATATTTACCGAGAATTTCTGCAGATCATCGACAACGAAGCAGATCGTCTGATGTATCTCGTCAACGACGTACTTCAGCTGAGCAAGCTCGAAGAAGCGGATCGAGAGCTGGAGAAATTCCCCATGGAAATCTCCCGAGCCTGCGAAGCGGCGATTCGCTCCGTCAATATGATGGCTAGAGACCGGGGCATAGACCTGCTTTTCGAAGAGGTCGGAGAGATTCCTCTGGTCGACCTAAATCAAGAAAGTATCGAGAGAGTAATCATCAACCTTCTGACCAACGCCATCAAGTACACCCCGTCCGGCGGC
Source organism: Candidatus Obscuribacterales bacterium (assembly GCA_020634035.1). GTDB lineage: Bacteria > Cyanobacteriota > Vampirovibrionia > Obscuribacterales > Obscuribacteraceae > RI-106. Next base: position 513,263 of record JACKCM010000003.1, read on the forward strand.
AAGATAACGGTGATTGTTGAGCACCTCAAAGAAGATGAAGCCAAGCAAGAGATAGCCGTCCATATCAAGGACACCGGCATCGGTATCCCGGAAGATGCCCTGGAAAATGTCTTCGACCGCTTCTTCAGGGTAGAGAAAAAGGTCCACACCATAAAAGGAACCGGTCTCGGCCTTACGATTGTGAAGAAGATCGTAGAAAAACACGAAGGCAGACTGTCGGTGGTATCAGCCCTGGGCGAAGGCTCCACCTTCAGCTTCTATCTGCCTCTGACCAACTACGATCTAATAGAAGATGAAGTAGGGGAGCTGATCTCGGACATCGAGGCCCGAGACGGCAACCTCGATGATCTGGGAATTCCCAACAGCGCCATCAGTGAAGCAGAAGTCTAAAAAGAATTAGAATGGTATCATCTTAATTTAAGCGCAGCTTAGATTCGAGACTGGCACCGATCCTGGAAAGTCCTATAAATACAGGGATTCAAGTCTCGCTCTCCGGCTGAGAAGCAAGCAATCGATTGCCATCCAAGATCCGACACATATATTCACGCTATGCAGCGATAGCAGGGCGCGTATCTACCCGTCTTCAACATTAGCAACTTATACAGTTAACAGATTAGTTTCCAAGCTGAGCCCGTGCTATGATTTGGACCGTTGACAAGCACTCTCGAAAAATTCATGGGAGGAGGTGGATATTGGCTCGGGCCATCTATCCGGGATCATTTGATCCAATGACTTTCGGCCATCTGGACATCGTCAAAAGGGCAAGAAAGATATTTGATCAGGTAATAATGGCGGTTGTCGCCAATCCCGGCAAATCCCCACTACTACCAATGGAAGTGAGGATGAGATTGATAGAAGAGACCGTAAACGATTTGGGTGGCATCACCGTCGGCTCTTTCCAGGGACTGACTGTGGACTACGCAAAAGAGAACGAGACCTTCTGTCTTATTCGCGGCCTAAGAGCTATCTCAGATTTCGAAGCAGAGCTTGGAATGGCGCAAACCAATAAACAACTCTTTCCTGAGTTAGAAACTATTTTTCTTATGACCAAAGCAGAGTATTCTTTTATAAGTTCTTCTACAGTCAAAGAAATTGTCCGCCTGGGCGGAGACGTTTCAGAATTCGTACCAAAACCTGTTAACGATTACTTGAAGCAGAACTTCAGTAGAGGCATTACAGAATGACCACATTAACCGCACCGACTGCAACTCCTACGACCAATACTTACAAGCAGACATCCATATATAAACATATGGACCTGCTGGAGCACCTCATCGAAGATGCCGCCGGTCTATACAAGTATAAGTTCATCAATGCCGATGACTTCCTCGACGTGCTCGACAAAGCCAGAGCTCGTCTCCCCGAAGAATTGAGCGAAGCCGCCGAAGTGATTCAGCAACGAGACCATATCGTCGCCGAGTCCCAGCGCCGTGCCGAGCAAGTCGTCACCCAGGCCAAGCGCCAGGCAGAATCTATGCTGGCAGAGTCCGAATTGCTCCGGGCAGTTCAGGCAGAAGTAGAAAGAATCCGCAAGCAAGTGGTCTCCGAAATCGAGCAGATGAGAAGAGAAGCTCTCTCCGAAGCTGAGCGCATTCGCCAGGAAGCCGATCAAGATGCAAAACGCATCAAAGAAGGCGCCGACCACTATGCCGAATCGGTACTCACCAGAATCGGCTCCGACCTGGTAGAGATTGGACAGCATGTTCAAGAATCGCAGAAGATCATCCAGAACGGTCAGCGCTTGCTCGGTCAGGTAAAACAACGCCCTGCCCAGCAACAAGAGCCTGGTACCCAGCCTCAACCCCAACAAAATCCTATGACCCAGAGAACCCAGGAGCTTCACAGCCCGCTTCTCTCCGGAGATTAGATAAGATAGAACGGGTCAGCGGCAAAGCAAAGCCAATACGACAAGAAGCGGTGGTTTCAAATGAAACCATCGCTTTTAGTTAGAGCGTAATTCGCTGTCTCTCTGTCTGGAGCTGACGATATGTCGAGGATGTTCGTAAGCGTTGTAGATAAGCTCTGACCATTCTCTGATAAGAGCATTGGCTCTTCGATCATTGCGCTTGCGCTCTACTTGAATTGCCACAGCATAACGCTTGCCTTCCGCGGTGGTGACAATCCCGGCATCGCCCAACACTTTGCCCAGGGTGCCGGTTTTATGCACTATTTTAGCGCCGGGACCGAGCCCCTGGGGAAGCATGGAACGATTACGACACTTCTCCATGATCTCGTACATGAATTCACGGTTGCCTTCTGAAATCAGCTCGCCATGGTCTACCCGGCCCAGTAGATAAACGAGGTCATAAGGGCTGGTGATGTTGGTGCCCTCGATGTCGACCAGGTAGTTGTTGATCTTGGTATTTTTCAAACCCCAGACTCGGAAATTCTTGTTGAGTTTTTCCTTGCCGCCCAGATGATCGATGAGCATATTGGTGGCAGTATTGTCCGAATAGATCATCATCAACTCGGCGGTTCTGCGGGCAGTGTATTTGGTACCACTTTTTCTCCATTGCAGAAAACCGGAGCCGGATGTTTTGACCGTATCAGTTACCTCAAGCTCATCATCCATGGAGCATTTTTTCAGGTCGCAGTTGCGCAGAAAGCTAATCAGAATCGGAACTTTAATCAGACTGGCAGCAGAGTAGGGGCGGTTGCCGTTGAATTCGACATACTTACCCGACTCGATTTCGATGGCGAAAACACCGGGGATATTGGTATCAACTTTATCGAGATCTTTGAGTTCTTTTTGCAAACCGGGTAGCGCCGAGGTCAACTCGAAAGGTGGGTTGAGCTTGACCATTTTCATCGCTTCTTTAGACTGGGCAGGCTCGTCTCCCCCCCAGTAACCTTTCAATGAAGGTATGAGAACCGAAAGGACGACAGCCAGCGCCACCGCTCTTAAAAGCCTCTGACCGGGCGGCATCACCCTGCGCCGCTTCTTAGATTTGCGCCTGGATCTCGGGTTTGGATCCGCAGTACGCTCTCGATTTCGGTCTAGTAATTTAAGCAACGAAAAACTCTCTGGTCTAGCGAGGTCATCAGCATAAGAATACCTTATTAGATCAAAGTTTCAAGTTATGACATATACCTAAATAGGTAACAACTATTTTACCTCGGTCACACCACTATCGGTATTGCCGGAGAGCTTTCTAGGAGCGAAGATGTAGAGGGCAAGCAGGATCAAGGTAGAGAGACTGACCGCATATTTCACCCAGGGATCGATATCCGTCCGGGGCGAGATAAAGCCTTCTATACAGCCGGCAATCAGGAGCAGCGGCACTGTACCGGCAAAAAGACCGGCGGCTTTCTTGGCGGCTATTTTGAACATATCCACCCTTTTGTATTGCCCGGGAAAAAGCAGGGCAGCGCCCATCATCAGCCCGGCACCACCGGAGATGAAAATACAGTTGAGTTCGATAACACCATGGGCGGCGACAAAAGTGAGCAGCTTCGGCGCCATGCCATAGATTTTGCACACACCAAGGGCAGTGCCAATATGCAGGCCGTTCAGAAGCAAGACAAATATGGTACCGATTCCGAAACTGATACCGAAGACGAAGGCTTTAATAGAAACCCCGATGTTGTTGGTTGAGATCATACTGAAGGCGAGCGCGTTCTTTCCTTCCACCGCGTCGGTCCACATCTGCTTCTTCTCGATAGAGTTAAACATGTCCTCGGGAACAAGAGGCTGCCCCCGCGAGATCTCGTACTGGGCGAAATTGAGGTTCTTTTGAACCATAGAATAACCGACCCAGGCCGGACAGGCGAATAATAGAAATGAGGTTATGATGTAAAGAATATTCTCCCGCACCAGGCGGGGGAAGCCTATCCAGAGAAAGGAGAAGAGATCCTTCCAACGGTTCTTATCCGTCTGATACACTTGGTTGTGGGCTCTCACCACCAGATTGTTCAGATAGACCTGGATGTCCCCACTGAGCTTGAGAGCCCGGGCCCGGGAAAGATCGGCGGAGGTACTTCTATATAATCGGCCAAGCTCCTGGAGCTGCTTCCTGTCCAGGGCCCCTACCCCGTCCTTATCGGTCAGGGAAAGAAGCTTATCCAGCTCATCCCAGGCTTTTTTTCTAACTTTCAACCAGCGTTCAACATTCATAGGCCAAAGAAAATGTACACTCCCGACTATTCGATCTCTACCCCCGAAAACGTGGATCTACACCTGGAGCTTGCCGGAATCGGTAACCGCATCCTGGCCTATCTCATAGATATGACCATCGTCGCCATGATTTTACTGCTTCTGGGCATGATGGACATGGCCATTTATCTGGCCGCCACTTATTTCAAACTGCCCACCGAAGCCAAAGAGACGCTGGTGATGACTATATCGGTGGTGGCTATTTTTGTCAGCTTCTTTCTCTTCTTCGGCTATCACATATTTTTCGAAGGCACCTGGCAGGGCCAGTCGCCCGGCAAGCGCCTGGCAGGCATAAGAGTAATAGAAAACAACGGTCAGCCGGTGAGCTGGTCTTCCGTCTTCATCCGCAACATAGTCAGAGTTTTCGACAACGGCATGATGCTGATCGGGCTTCTCACCATGCTTATAAACAAAAACGAGAAGCGACTGGGCGACCTGGCGGCAGGCACCCTGGTAATAAGAGAGCGCAAGTCCGAATTAACGGGCGAAAACATCCCCATGCTTACCAAAGCAAAAGTCGAGCCTCTGCTTGATATTGGCAGAATCAGCACCGATGACTACGATCTTCTGGCTCGTTTCTTGAAACGACGCAAAGGTCTCTCTGCCTCCCACCGGCCGGTGATAGCCAGTCGTCTGGACGGCTATTTCCGCGAAAAGCTCAAAGATGGCGGCGGCATCCAAGAAGAACAGCAGCCAGCCCAGGGCAACCCCGAAGAGTTCCTGGAAACGATATTCCTCTCCTACCAGGCACGGGGAGAGGAATTCGGTATCTAGTATCTAGATCTCTAGCAGGCAGCGGCAGCACCGCGCTCAGCCATCGGAGTGTATTTCAGGTCCATCTTGCCGATGTAGTCCGAGGTAGGGCGAATCAGACGGTTGTTCGCATTCTGCTCGAGTACATGGGCAGCCCAACCGGACATACGGCTGATGGCGAAGATCGGGGTGAAGAGGTCCTGGGGAATGCCCAGCATGTAGTAGACCGAAGCCGAGTAGAAATCTACGTTGGCGTTCAGCTTCTTCTCTTTCATCACCAGCTCTTCGATACGGGTAGACATGTTGTACCACTTGCTCTCTCCGACTCGCTCACCGAGCGCTTCGGACATCTTCTTCAAGTGGAAAGCCCGGGGATCTTCTGTTTTGTAGACCCGGTGGCCGAAGCCCATTATCTTTCTGCGGTCGGCAAAAACCTTGGCCACATAATCATCCACTTTTGCAAGTTCACCAATCTCAAGAAGCATCTTGATCACCTCTTGATTGGCGCCACCATGAAGCGGTCCTTTCAGGGTGCCAATTGCTGCGGTAACAGCCGAGTGCATGTCGGTTTCGGTGCCGGCAGCCACCCGTGCGGCGAAGGTAGAAGCGTTGAATCCGTGCTCGGCATGAAGAATAAGAGCGATATCGAGAGAGCGAACGCTCACTTCATCGGGCTCTTTGCCGGCATGGAGAAGATAGAGAAAGCTGGCAGCAGTAGAATGCTCCGGCTTTGGCGGAACTACGTCTCTGCCGTTACGAATACAATCCCAGTAGGCGACAATGGTCGGAAGCTGGCCTGTGAGCCGAGTAGCTTTGCGAATGTTGGCATCCCGATCATTGTTGTTGGCATCGGGATCGTACATAGAGAGCATTGATGTAACTGTGCGAAGCACTTCCATGGGGGCTGCTTCTCTGGGGAAGCCCTTCATCATTTCGATGACTTCTTCAGGAATGGCACGGTTGGCACCAAGTTCTTTTTTTAGAGTCTCAAGCTCCGACTCCACCGGCAACCTTCCAAACCACAGTAGATAGACTACTTCTTCAAAGTTCGAGTGCTCGGCCAGATCATGAATGTCATAACCTTGATAGATTAAACGTCCTTCGATACCGTTTACTTTGCAAATAGAGGACGATGCTGCGACAACACCTTCTAGTCCTGCTTTGGTCATGAGGTACTCCAATGGAAATGTACAAATCGATATTAGATTTATACACTAAATGACAACTAAGATATGCAACCATAGCCTTATCTTCATTGTGTTCCTCCGGTATCTTGGGGATCTTCGGTTCCAAAGAGATCCGTCTCGATGCCCGAAAAACTCCTCCCAGTCAAGATCCAGCCAGTAGCTCAGCGAACCGGAACCTTTTCAATCAGAACCATACAGCCAGGAACGATGCCGAAATTTCTTGACCAGGACAGAGCTAGAATCAAAGAGATGGGCAAGGCTCATCGTCACTTCTCCAGGCTCAATCCGCAAACAGACTCGATTGAAGCCATCGGAGCCCTCTATGCTCTGGCCAGACGCGGTCTGGTTCCAACCATGCAAAAGTCCTTCCAGACAGCCATAGAAGAGGTTTCCGAAAATAAAATTCGGCGGGACAACTCACACTTCGGCAGGCATCTTACAGCCTGGCTGGAAGAGTCTCTATCGTCCCTGAACAAAGATGAGCTGCCGGATTTGCTCAAACAGTTCAGTCGCCAGGAAGCTTTTCAGAGCTATGGTGCTGAACCCCTGTTTGCTGGTTGGCTTCATCAGTTCGGCATTCTCCACAGCGCTGCGGAGAAATCCTACGGTCTGAGAAGAGCCGGCAAAAAGATGGATGAGCTGGCGGCAATCACAAGATGGTACACACCGTCAGCAATAGCCGAGTTTATCGTCGGCGAAGCTCTGGGTGGCGATAAGAATAAACCACAAAAAAATGGCGGCGGTCGCTTCATAGACCCTGCCTGCGGCGCCGGTCATCTTGTGATTCCAGCACTCATGGCAATGTTGAATGCAGGCGAGAACGCTGAAAGGCTGCTCGAAGAAAGACTGTTCGGTCTTGATATAGACAAGAAAGCAGTACAAATAGCCGGCTTCGCAATTTATCTAGCCTGCCGGGACGCCGGTCTCGATGGCGACCTACCGATTCCGAAATTGTTCTGGTTCGACGAAGAGTCGTCTAAAGCGAGCGGGCAGGAGGCTGCCCTGGGCAGTTTTCTACTGGGGATTCCGAAAGAGAAACGTCCAGGATCAGTCGTCCTCAAAGCGCTGGACAACAGCACCCTGCCACTGGATGTAATACCGACAAGTTATTTTCACCTGGCAGCCAATCCGCCCTATTTAAGCAATCGTCTCCTGCCGGACAAAATGCGAAAGTTCCTCAAAGAGCATTATCCGGACTGCCAGTATGACCTGTATACGGCGTTCTTAGAACTCTCCACCCGTTTGCTGGAACCTGGTGGCAGAAGCTCTTTTATCTGTCAAAGCAGTTTTTTGAATATTCAACGCTACGAAAACTTTCGTCTGGCTTTTTCAAATCGCTGTCAAATTGAGACCCTTGCCCTTTTAGGACCCGGCAGTTTTGCCACCAGATCCGGAGAGAAAGTAAACAGCGCCGTTCTTACATACAGCCGAAAGAGCGAACCGTCGCAAGAGACTGACAATGGCAGCCTGCGCATTCTCAAAGAAGGCGCAAAAGACCTGGATAAAACCTCTTTCGAATCGCTATCAAGGTATGAATTGCAGTTGATCTCCGAAAGCTTGCCCGGTCACCCCATCGCAATCCGTTGTCCCCGGGAGTTGGCCGAGTTGTTTCGTGACCTGAAACCCCTGGGGTCTCCCGATTTTGACATTCACCTCACCAACGGACTTTTTACCTGCAACAACAAAAAATTCGTCAAACACTTTCGAGACCTTGAACTAGAAAAAAATTCGGAAACTGCCTCCGACTATGTCCCCTATGACAAGGGCGGCGGTAGAAAGTGGTATGCCACCACTCCCTACTTGCTTCACTGGCCAGACGGTGGAGACACTATTCGAGAATACCGAGCCGAACGAGGTCAGTCCAGGCGCCTGCCCGGTGAAGACTATTATTTTCGCACCGGTGTCACCTATTCTTATATAGGCACCAGCGGTTTTACAGCCCGGTTGTTATCGGAAAATGCCGTTTTCGACATAGCGAGCTCTGCCCTTTTCAGCGAGCGGACCGATATTCTTTATCTGCTCGGATTTCTCAACTCTTCACTAATTCGGCTGATGCTGGGCATTCTCAACCCCACGGTGAACTTTCAAATAGGCGACCTGAGAAAGTTGCCTTACATAGAACCGCCGAAAGAAGTCGAAATATCGGTGGCAGATCTGGCCGGCCAGGCAGTGGCGATTGCAAAAGATCTGGAGACCTATGACAGTCGCTCACCGAAATTCGAAGCATCGTCAATATCTCAATCGACTCGTCAACATTTAGAAGAGCTGCTTGGGCAAGAAGCGAAGCTCCAGAGCCGGATAGATCAGATTATTCTCGATCTCTATGGTGTCGGCTCCTCCTTGAATGCAGCGCTCGATAACAGCGCCTGGGTAAAGAGGAGCAGCTATCGCAATTATCTTCAAGAACTCGAACGTCCGGCTATCGCTTCGAGCCGGCGATAAAGAGCTTTTCGAAAGAGCCCGCGAATTCTACAGGATCAAGAGAAAACATACCGTCTTTCAGGCGGCCCGACGAGGTGGCTGCAGGATGCTTGGGTCCGAATGGGTCCCGAAGAGTAATCCTGACAGTCGAGGAGCCTGTACAGTCCACGCCGATAACACTGTAAGCATGCGCCGGATTGAGACCCTTAGCAAGAGATGTCGAGGCGGAGACTGCCACCATCGGTCTCTGTCGATATTGAGATAAGGTCGAGTTCATTAAATCCGGCGTAATACCATCGAGATTGATCATCACTGCAGGAACCCCGGTCAATAGCTGCAAGCAGAAAGCAGGGTCAACAATCTTTCTCTCAGAAGACAGCTCTAGTTCGCTTTGTACCGCCTTTTCAAGAACCATCGGCCAGTATCCCATTCTGGTGAGGCGACCGTAGAGAGAGAGCTCCACCACCCCGGGACGCTTCACCCTGACGCCACCACCTGTACCACTGATACCACCAGGGAAGGTCACTGTATAACTTTCATCTTCGCTGACAGCTATCATAGAAGCTAGTGCAGCCGGCTCCATGGCAGCCATAGCGGTCAGCGCGGCCAGGAAGTGACAATCGCCCATATTGCCGCGCCGAACCGCCACAGGACGAATACTGGTGAGCGCCTCACCGTCGGATCCGTACAATGACGGGTTCATCTTATAGATCTCTCGGGTGCGCTTCATGATCGCTTCGGCTACCGCTTTCAATCTCTTACGATCAAGAGAGAGACTGTCTACCTCTTCTTCTCTGAGAAGCTGTTCAAGCACAAGCAGATCACCGACAGTAATACCATCTCTTTTCTCGAACCAGCTTTCTTTATTCAGCTTGCCTATCTCTTCAAAACAGAAACTGAACAGGGCGATTACCTGAGCCTCGATGTCGGAGCGCTCTGAGCTATGCGTATTGAGAAGCGCCTGCACCTCTTCTTTCTGGAGAACTCCATCGTGGTTGATATCGAGCTCTTCAAAAACCCCTCTCAGGTGCCTCAGTACATCCTCTTTCCAGTCTCTTTCGTCTTGCATACTGATTGTTCTTTCTTCCAGCTAAAACCTGACCGGCAGTCTTTTGCCCAGTTCGACAGAGGCGGAATAAAGCCCTGCGTCTTCAGACTCAGTCACTTCGACTTTTATATCATAAGCAAGAACTTCCACCTCTTTCTTAGAAGACTGGAACAAGGCTTCGGAATAAAGAGGATCTATCTGCCTGGCTGGTTCAAAGCTCTCAGTATCCTGGCGATTGACCAGATAGAACTGAATCGCCCTGATTCCTTCTTCTTTTGCCAGGACCAGACGCTCCAGGTGCTTGCGGCCCCGCTCGGTTTTCGCATCAGGAAAGAGAGCGGTGCTGCCTTCCTTCAGAGTAGTCGACTTGATCTCGACAAAACAATCACCGGCTTCGGCCTTTCGAATCGGACCACCAACCGACTTTTTCTTATTTCCTTCCAGGTCGAGCTTTCTATTGGTGAGCAGTAGATCGAATCGACCTTCTCCATAGGGCGGCTCACTCAATACAGTTCCATAGTCATCGAGCTCTTTTATCAAGCCCTCTTGCACTATAGCTTTGACAAATTTATTGGCGAAGCCGGTATCGACTATGACCGGTGAGCTATCTAGATCGATGAGGCTCCAGGTATAACGTAGCTTGCGTTTTGGATTGCGAGAATCCTTCAAATAGACGCGCTCGCCTTCTTCCAGACAGCCTTTCATACTGCCCGGATTGGGACAATGCACAGTAATCTCCTGCCCGTCGTCCAGCACCACATCGGCTAAAAAGCGCTTGTATCTTTTCTTCAGCCTGGCTGCCACCAGATCATCTATTCTCATAGCGCAATTTAAAAGCAGATCAGCAAACCGGTCCGATCGCAGTGGATGGAGCGCCACAGGCTTTTAAAATACAGTCTATGTGCGAGATCTTGAAGACCTTATATATTGCCGGAGGAATGTTCTCGAAACGAACTTTCACCCCTTTCGACTCGGCTCGAATGGCAAGCTCCTCCAGCCACTCGATACCATCGACTGACATAAAAGTGCAAGCGGAGAAATCGAGAACGATGTCCGATTCTGAGGTTGCCACCAACCTGTCGACATCGTCTTTGCCCTTGTCCAGGGATCCAAGAATTCGAACCGGTTCGGTTTTGCCTTTAGCCTTGGCCACTTCTCTGTCCTCTCTAAAACAAAATACTCTAGATCTCGCGGGGCGGATAAGACTCGATGAACAATTGAGTAAACTCATCCATCATGGCGTACCGGGGATTGGTCTTGATACTCATATCCTCGACAGTGCCTGCCACCATCATAGGTACCGCCCGTTTATACTCTTCTAAGTCAACCCCGAGTTCGGATACCGACATCGGCTGACCGGTAGATCTGGCCAGATCGGCTATCGCTTTTAGAAGGGCATCGACAGCAGCTTTAACTGATTCAGGATCATCCTTCTTAGAATCGGTGCTATCAATCAAACCGAGGAAGCGGGCGGCTCTGGCATACTTCTTGTCGGCGATCCATACAGGATAATTAGAGACCGCAACAAACTTAGAAGGGATGCGGGCGTTATAAGCGATGGTGGAGAGCAGGAACACACTGTTCGCTCTGCCATGGGGAATATCGAACCTGGCGCCCAGGGCATGGGCCAGAGCGTGGTTGACACCGACCGAAGCGTTACCGATAGCCATACCGGCAAGACAGGCGGCATTATGAAGCTTATGGCGCCAGACCACATTTTCAGGATCTTTCAAGACTTCGGGAAGCGCTTCGAAGATAAGACGCATCGACTCTAGTGCCAGACCGTCGGTGTAATCATTGGCAAAGGTCGATACCAGCGATTCGATCGCATGGGTCAGGGCATCAAAGGCAGTATCACGGGTAATCTCCACCGGCAGAGTCTTGGTGAGATTGGCATCGATAATAGCCACCTCAGGCAACATGGATTCGTCCACCAGAGAAAGCTTGCGATGGCGCTTGCTGTCTTTGACCACAGCAAAAGGAGTGACTTCAGAACCGGTCCCGGAAGTGGTGGGAATCGCCACCAGCTTAGTTTTCATATGCTTCGGAAATTCGATCATCCGATCTTGAAAGTCGAAGAAGTTCAAAGAGAGCTCTTTCAAATCAGCATCAGGATAATCGTAAAGCAGACGGATTATCTTGGCGGCATCCAGCACCGAACCGCCGCCCAGGGCGATAATGGTATCGGCTCCTTTAGCATTTATGGCAGCCACCGCTTTTTCTATTGCTTCGAAATCGGGCTCGGCACCTATGCCGTTATAGATGCTGACTCTGCAGTCCGCTGGAATGCGATCCAGTACCATCTCCAGATGTCCGCGTTTTTCGGCGGAGGTGGTGGTCAGAACAAACGCAGATTTCATCTCGATTCCTTTAAGGTGGTCGAGACTGCCGGGATTGACATAGATGTTCTTGGTGGTCTGGAAAGAATAGGTGAAATTCTTGCGGCGAGGAACCCGTTTGTAATTCATCAGGTTCTTGATACCGACATTATCCGAGGTTATATTTCCGCCGCCGGTGCCGCAGCCGAAACTGAGAGTGGTGTTGAGGTTGTTGTAGACACCGCCGAGACCACCTATTGATGTGGGGCTGTTGACCAGAATACGACCGGCATTTATGGCTTCGGCAAAACGCTCTGCCACATCGTCATCTTCACTGAAAACACCTGCTGTATGCCCGGTACCACCGGCATAATTTATATCGAGGGCGCGATTTATACCTTCGTTTACCGAATCGACAATCACATAGCCCAAAACCGGCATCAGCTTCTCTACGGCAAGCTTGTGATGCCTGATATCACCTTTCATGGGACAGAGAATGATCTTGGTCTTCTCCGGAACATCGAGACCGGCTTCTTCAGCCACTTTGTTAGCCGGTTGTCCGACCAATCGGTAATTCATACCACCGGTTCTGGGGTCGATGACCACAGATGTCACTTTCTCTACTTCTTCATCGGAACAGATATAGCAGCCAAGACGCTTGAATTCGCTCAAAAGAGGCTCGGCTACTTCTCGGTCGATCACCAGGGACTGTTCACTGGGACATTCGGTGCCATTGTCGAAAGTCTTAGAAATGATGATATCCATGGCCGTTGATGAGACCTTGGCACTTTTATGGACATAGACCGGGGTATTGCCCGAGCCTACGCCCAGAGCAGGCTTACCTGAGCTGTACGCCGCTTTGACCATCTGGGTTCCACCGGTGGCGAAAATCAGATCCACTTCGGGATGGACCATCATACGCTCGGTCTCTTTACGCAACCGGGGCGACTTCTCGACCCAGCTGATGAAGCCCTTGGGAGCTCCGGCCGCAAGAGCGGCCTCATAAACTATTTTTGCCGCCATATTGCTGGAATTAGCGGCCATCAAATGGGGAGAGAAGATTACCGAGTTTCTGGTCTTGGCGCAGGCGATACTCTTGAATATAACCGTAGACGTAGGATTGGTGACCGGCGCCAGAGCGAGGATGACCCCCATGGGCTCGGCGATTTCAACCATATTGGCTTCGGGAATCTCATTGATGATGCCGACGGTCTTTTTATGTTTGATCTGGTTGTAGAAAAACTCCGAAGCCACGTAGTTTTTGAGGATCTTGTCCTCGGTTACGCCCATTCGGGTCTCTTCGTGGGCAAGCAAAGCGAGCATGGCAGCATTTTCGATGGCTGCCACTGTCATGGCTTTGACTATCTTGTCCACCTCTTCCTGGCTGTACTGAGTGAAAACAGCCGCAGCCAACCGGGCTTGCCGAACAAGATTGTTGGCACGCTCATCCACCGCGGAATCATTACTCTTGACCGAGACAACCATTTACTGTTTTCGACCTCTCAAGACTATTAAACCAGGTTCATCTGTGGGGAGGGAGAGAATCGACCTGGATTTCGACATGCTTGCGCCCGGATAAGTGTAAAACATATACAGGACTTAAAATTAAATTTGAAGACTTATTATAGATAAGCTTTTACAAACATTCGAAGGGCTAAACGGCACACTGCGCTTGAACTTGCCCAAGATTTAATCGGAAAGGAATACTTCTACCAGGCAAAACCCTCGCCCAGCAGGGGATTCAAAGAAACGCCCTGAAACTGCCCGGCTCAAATATAAGATAAATATCCAGACCATGAAGCAGAAGAACGTTGACTAGAGTAAAGAAACACGTACTTTCCCCCTTGGATATGTCAAGCAGAACGTCTAAAATCTCCGATTATGATGGATGCAGATGATTCCAGAGAGCTTTCCGCCCGTAAACAAAGAGGTTGTCTCCTCGGTATCTTACTGGCGATGTCTTTTGGCGTGGTCCTACCGGAAGCGACCCGAGCAGCCGATTTCAAATACGCCAAAAAGGTCATAGTCCCTCCCACTCGCATCCCAAGAAGATACGACTATGATTCGATGGGTGGTCGACTTTCCAACCCGGGCTACGGCACGACCCAGGACAGTTATTACCAGGGCGGCACTTATGAAATTCCGGATCTGAGCACATCGGGAAGCCCTTCGGTAAAAGGTGGGAAATATGAACTGGTTCCCCCACCTCCACCGGTAGCTCCCAGCCTGTTGCCGGCGTCCATGGCCCGCGAAGTGCCGGCGCCGCCGACAGCCAGCAGGTCCCGTGCCACCTCGATTTCGAATCAGGGCAGACGAATCAGCCCCCATGAAGATCGTTTCGGCAGCAGCAGCCAGGCATCCGGACAGCTGATAGCGAAAGCGGAACATCTGGCCTCCCAGGGTCATTTGAAAGATGCCCAGGAAACTCTTCTCAAACAGCAAGATGCTTTCAAAAAGGATCCGGCTTTTCAAAAGGCCGTGGAGAAAGTCTCCCTGGAAAGAGCCAAGTATTATCTGCGCCGAGACAATTATCGCGAGGCAGCCCAGCAGGCAAGAATCGCCCTGGGATTCGAACCTACGTCAACCAGCGCTCCGCCGCTTCTGAACCAGGCCCTGAGGCACCAGGGAATCGATCCTCTAAATAGCGAAAGCCGTCTTGCCGAAGCAAGAAAACTTTTCACCCAGGGAGACTACAATCAAGCTTCTGTCGAATATCTCCAATCTATAAAACTGAAACCCAGTGCTGAAGCAGAAATCGGACTGGGCAATATCGCATTTCGCGAAGGGAAGCTGAAGACGGCTAAATCCCGCTATCAAAAGGCTCTCGACCTGGCACCCAATTCTGCAGTGGCCATGCGTCAACTGGGAATCACTCGCTATAAATTGACCGATGTGGTTGGTGCCAATGCCGACCTGACCAGAGCCCTGGTGCAGGATCCGACAGACAAACTGGCCGCTCAGCATTTAATCGAACTCTGGCAAAGACAGGTATCGGCCAGGCCCAACGACGCCAACTCTCATCTGGGTCTGGCCAGGGCATATCAACTGGCCGGAGATTTGAAATCAGCCCAGAACGAATACCGGACCGTGGTAAAAATCGATCCGAATCATCCCAATCTACCTGCTGCCCGGCAAAGCTTCAAACTTGCTCTAGCGCGGGAACAAGCCCAGAAAGCCTACGAAGCTGGAATGAATCTCGATTCTCATGGCGCGGTCCGAGAAGCCTTTGACAAAGCCAGCGAAGCGGTGCGATTGAGCCCCGGAGACAGTAGATATCAGATTTTTCAAGCCCAGATGCTGGAGAAACTGGGAGATCCCCAGGGAGCCCGCGCTGCTTATCTGCAAATCTTGAGCGGTGATCCATCAAACACCGTAGCAGCATCTCGAGTTCAAGCTCTTAACGCGATATCCTCTCCGACAGCAGGCACCACCGGCAACACCGCTCTTGCTGCCAATAACGCACAACCACTGGGTATTCCTCAGTATCGCGGAGAAGGACCGGCACTACCGTATTTGCCCAGTCCTTACAACAGAACCGGAGCCGCTGGCGCTCAGATTCCCACAGCCGATCCGGTACAGAACATGACCGGATTTCTGGGATCTTTGCGAAACCTGATGCTCTCCCAGAAAAAGATGTTGAAAGCCGACGAAGAAGATATGATGGTAAAGCTCGGTCTCTCGAAACCATCTTCGAGCACTGCCGGCGATGCCTCATCGTCGATAGCGGGCTTGCCGAAACTGGCCGATGTAGACACTACGGCTCCGTCTCTTAATCCGGATAGCCTTATAAAGTCTGAGGACGTCAAAAAACTGCTTTCCGGAATAAATAGCACACCGGCTACTGCAAGCACCGGCGGACTGGTAGAGGAAAAAGCGACTGCCCAGAGCCTGGCCAGCGTCAGCGGAGACAGCCTTTCGACCTTAGCGGCCAATGCAGCAAACGCTGCCCAGGCTCTCAAGAACAATTCCAATATCGACTTCACCAAGATCAAAAACATCGCTGTCCAGGCAGCTCCTAATCTGATTCGGACAAAGAGCGAAAATGAATTTCCGCCACTGGCTCCGCCGATAGTGCGAAACCCTGCCGTCAATTCGATTGCAACGGCGCCGGCACCGGCACCAGTGCCGACACCGCTGCCTACGACCAGCACGGCTACTAATACGGACCAGGATCTGGTAAGCAAGAACAAGAGACTAGAAGATGAATTGGCCCGAACCAGACAGGAGCTGGAACAGCTCAAGTCCGGTGGTCAGTCCGATGCGGCTCCAAGCGGAGACGAAAATGAAGACATCGAAGAGGTGGTCGAAGCCGAAATCGAAGATCCGACAAAGAAAGTGGATCCGATTGCAGAAGCTGCAGATAATTTGCGCGGTGCCATTCCTCAGAGCCCTCAGACTGCAAGCGCTACAGTCCCTGAGAACGTTCATCTGGAGCTGCTCGGCGTCCAGGCGGCCAAGAAAGACATAAGATTGAAAGTACGCTTGAGAAACGATCAAACATCGGACCTGGTTATACCAGGCTCGAAAAAAGCGATTATCAGAATCGCCGGGTCAGAAGACAAAATGGTTCCGATCAAGTTTCCACGCAAAAAGCTGGCAGCCCATTCAACCATGGAAGGCTTTATAAAGATACCAGGTCAAAGGCTGAGCCCCGCCGCCGATGTCTTTATCCCGGAGCTTGCCGGCTCTGGAGAATCGAGAGCCCATGTGCATCTGACCGTGCCGATTTCATCTTTGAAAACTGCATCAACTCAATAACCGCCCTGTCTGTTAATCAGTTTCCTGACGAACCAGCCAGCCAAGACGTGCCCAGGTTGCAAAATCCGCTCGGACAATGGCCGCCAATCTGTCCGGCTCGCCGGCCAGATCAGGAAAAGCTTCAAGCAGCGAAGCCACCGCCTCGGCAATACCCATCCCGGATCTGATATTTTGCAGCAAGACGAAAGAATGGGGCTCAAGTCGCTTAAAAAATATGCGGTTCTGAAACCGATGCACCACTAAATGATTCTGCTCTCTTTCTGGAAGTTTCTGTTTAATTTCGAGTTCTGAATCTGAAGCAAGATCATCTCCTCTGCCGGCTTCCTTGACCGATGCTTCATTTATCCTCAATGCAATGCTGAAATCATCGAGAGCATAGCTCAATGAAAGCGGCACTAAATATGGTTGTGTTCTAAAACTTACAGAAGCCAGATCCAGGCCCTCCAGCAGGCTCATATCTTCGAGGGTCAGGGGCGGAAGCCCCTCCATATCAAAGATATTGACCTGGGCATACTCGAAACGGGCCAGATCAAACACCAGGTCTTCAAAAGGCGATACCAGATCGCCACGGCTCTCGACAAAGTCGGCCAGATATCGCCCTAGCTCCTTCAGAAGATGAGAGTCAGAAGAATAAGCGGCGATGTAACTCCTCGCCAGCCGTTCAAAGCGCTTTCTACCCAGAACATGGAGAATCCCGGGGAAATCTTCTTTGAAACAATCTAATAAACGATACCAGTATTGCCGGCAATAAATCCCAAGTCGATCGGCCGGATCCAGACGGCTGTTACCCTGGATAAACTGCTCTGCTTTCTGGTAAGCCAGGGATTGCTCTTGCAATTCGTAAAACGGATCGAGCTCTTGTTTCAAGGCAGAAACGACAAAACTCTGGGTCTCTTCCAGACGACCAGCATTCTCTACGGATGAGTCGGCGGCACCGGATGTAGCACTATCTTCGGAACTGTGCGAATCCCCAAAAGTGCCATCAATGATCTTACCGGCCTTAAGAGCCTCCTTGTGCATCTCTTCGAAAGAAGGGATATTGTTGTCCCATTCAAGCAGCGTATTGACCGGTCCGATTTTTGAGATCACAAAACTGTAAAGCTCCCAGACCCGGTCAGGCACGGGATGATCATGGGTATCGAGCAGATAGTCGCCTTTATCAGATGGGCCGGCAATATGAATTTGCCCGACTCTCTCGAGGGGAATCTCGCTGACATAACGAAGCGGATCAAATCCATGATTGAAAGCCGAGACATGAACATTATTGAGATCCAATAAGAGTCCGCAGTCAGCCTGCTCAGCCACTTCGCTCAGAAATTGCCATTCGGTCATGACACTGTCGACATACTCGACATAACTGCTCACGTTCTCGATGCAGAAGGGCAGCTCGAAATAATCTTGTAGATATTTGATTCGGTTTGCGGTGTTTTTTATTGCTTCTTTCGTATAAGGAAGAGGAAGCAGGTCATGGCTATAGATGCCGTTTTTAGAACCCCAGCAAAGGTGATCTGAGATATAAGGGGTTCCGGTCAGCTTTGTAAGTCGCTTCAAACCAGCAAGATGTTCTTGATCAAAAGCCTCGGTATTACCCGGACAGAGCGAGACTCCATGCTGGATCACAGGATAGGTTTCGAGGACCGACTCCAGCACCTCCCGCGGGCGTCCACCCAGACCGGTGAAATTCTCAGAAATAATCTCGAACCAATCGACCGGGGGACCTTCCCCCAGTATGGTCTGGTAATGCGGGATGCGGAGTCCAAGACCTATTCCCAGATATTTACCGCCGCTGAACTTGTTGATTTTGGCAATCATACTTAAATAGAGAAGGCCGGCGAATACCGGCCTTCAACTGTTGTTTTTTTGAATGCTTACGCAATCAGGATTTAGCCGCAACCATCCTTGCCTTTGCAAGACTCTTTAGCAGCGCCTTCGGTGGCAGCACCACCATCGGCAGCTTTGCCAGCTTCGCCTTCGGCAGCTTTGCCAGCTTCGCCTTCAGCGGCTTTGCCGGCTTCGCCTTCGGCAGCTTCGGTGGCTTCCGGCTTAGTTTCGGTGCTGGTGGCTTCCGGTGCAGCTTCCTGGCTCTCCGTGGTGGTAGGAGCCGTTTCGGTGGTTGCTTTATCGGCTCCACCACCGGCGCATCCAGCCAGTAATCCGGCCAGGGCGGCAGCGGTGATTGTAGCTACAGCTTTCTTGGATTTCGAGGTTTTAGGTTCCATCTGGAAGCCTCCCTTCAATAAGGACTGATCTTCGTCTCTCTTTCAAGATACGAATGACATGATATCTTACCGAGAAAACTATTCAAGCCCCCGAAATGGTCAGGCCTTTGCCTCGGGTCGAAGAGGTGCCCAAAATGCACTCTCACGCCCGGAATCGTCCGGATAAGTGATCGAAACACGAATTTACACTTCAAAAAAATAAGAGGGCAAAAACCGGGCAGAACCACCGCAAACCGGGCAAAATGTAGTCAACAGTGCAGGAGACGCCATAGTGACAACCGTAGTCATCGTCGAAGATCACGAAGCCACCCTCTATGGGCTTGAAGGCGCCATATCGAGGGAGAGCGACATGGAAGTGGTGGGCACGGCCTCGGATGCGATATCCGGTCTCGACACCGCCCGGGAGAAGAAGCCGGATATCATTCTTCTGGATCTTCATCTGCCCAATCAAGAAGGTCCTCGCTCCACAGTTAGAAAGTTTCTCGAGATGAACCAGTCGAAAGTTATCGTCTTTTCAGCAGAGAAAAGACGGGCCTTCGTCCAGGCCATTCTAGAGTTGGGCGTAAACGGTTATCTACTCAAATCAGAGCCTATCTCTTCGGTGGTCGACGCCATCCGCAAAGTGGATGCCGGAGAAAAACTTGTCAAATCCCAGGCTCTCGCCGAGGGAAAAGAGAAGCTGACCCGGGCAGAACGAGAGATCTTAAAGCTGCTGGCCCAGGGAATGAAATACCAGGAGATTGCCACAAATAGAAAAGCTTCGCCTGCCACGGTCAGAAAGCAGTGTGAACTGCTGCTTTTGAAACTCGGTTTAGACACCCGGGAGCAGTTGATAGCCTGGGCTGTGGACAACGGATATGGCACTCTGGACAGGAAACAATGAAGTTGATTCTGGCAAGTCCTATCTTTTGGCTGGCGAAGAAGGTATCGGAACTCTTCGCCGCAGGAAGCGACCCTGCCGAAAAGCCTGAGGCGCAGACAGAAGTAAAAGAGCTTGTTGAGGTCTCCGAAGCTCCTTGCGGCGACATTGAGGACAAAAATAAAATTGCTGCGGCTCCCGCACCTCAAAAAGAAGCTTCCTGGAAAAGCCTTGAAGACACTTACTATAGAGACCACAAAAAATGGTGCGATCATCTAGCTGACTTAATAGGCAAAATAGATCTGGAGACTTATAAAAGTCATTCTAGAAGAGGCGAATACTTTCATCTATCGGAGGGCTTGAAGACCACCACCGCACTATCAAACTATGTATATAAGAACATGAGCCACCTGGCGGCCCAGTTCAATGATTCTGCCCAGATGCATAAATCGGCAAAACGAGTTCGCCTTACCATAACCGAGCACACCATTTATGATCCGACCGTAGCCACCGGCAAGAAAAAGACAAGTTCCAATTCGAATTTACTCTCCGAATTCAGAATTACCAGTGCCACCAGAAGCTTATCTATTCGCTGCGAACCAGGGAAGCTCTTTGCTTTTCTGTTGCCCGCCAATGTCAACCTGGATCTCAAAAACAACGAGACCAGTGACCGACTGAAACTGGCCATTGTACTTGATTCCACCGGCGGTGAACGCAACTGGACAGTCAATGGGCTGCCTGTCTCGGAAGACGAGATTACCTACCTGGCCAAAGCTCTTTTGCGAGATCTGGTTATTCTGTCTTGTCTGGATTATCTGGCGTATGACTCCGGCAAGAAGTTCGAACATGTCGATAACATACATCGGATAGGCATCGCCCGTGGTTACAAAGACAGCCTCTCCCTGGGCAGCGAATTGAGCTCGGATCTGGTCAAAGACCTGGTGTTCGCCCAACAGAACACAGTACAGAAGCTGCTAAGACAACAGGAAGAGACCCAGGCAAGTATAGCCCGGGACCTGCATGACACGGTACTGGCAGATTTGATGATGCTGGTTAGAAGACTGACATCCGAACAAGAAGGTGAAGAAGAAGAAGGACAAGAACGAGCGAAAGATGAAGAGCCTGAAACTATAGACAAAGAGATGATTCTCGACACCCTCGACGAGATCTCGGTCACGATCCGCGATATCTGCCAGGGTCTTGTGCCCAGAGACCTGAAAGACTGGGGGCTGGAGACAGTTCTGGAGGATCTGGTGGACAAAGCCGCCGAGAGAGTGGAAGCTGATTTTGCCTTTTCGGTGGAAGGCAACATCCCGGATCTACCCTCGGCGATTCAGCTCCATATCTTCCGTATAGTGCAGGAAGCTCTCAACAATATCGAGAAATACTCAGAAGCCAGAAATGTCAAAGTGCATCTGAAAAGAGAAGATGAACTGTTCACCATCGAAGTAAGTGACGACGGCAAAGGCTTCGACAGCAGTGAAACCGGCAAAGACAGAGCTACCGCCTCATCCGGCGGCTTCGGTCTGCCCAGCATCAACGAACGCCTTGAAATTATCAGGGCATATTATCCTGCTCGCCTGAAGATAGAATCCAGTCCTGGTCAGGGGACCTCTATAAAACTGGAGATCACTGTGGAGTCTTTCAAATAGCACCGCTCTTTAAAAGAACTTACATCAAATACGGTGTTTTGGCGCGATACAAAAGACGCAGGGTAGCTTTGTCGCCTTCGGAAAGGTCGTTGACAACTCGGTCTACATACATGAGGTCTTCTCGATATGGGCTGTGCGCTTTGATACCAAGAGCATGACCAAACTCATGGGCAGCGGCCCCCTCCAGCCGACCGGGCTCATGGTTTACGCTCATAGAAAACTCCATCACCACCGGCTTCTGCTTGAATCTCGGGTCTACCAGTTGATCCGGAGTAAAGAGCTGAGCACAGGTATTGGCACCGACGATGATACCGCCAGGACCAGTGGTGCCCTGAAAGTTGTCGGTAAAAAAGACAACCACATGTGCATCATAGGGGTTGTTGGTGAAGCCGAAGCTGAGCAATCCTTCTTGTTGAAAGACTCGCCATTTTTCGATGCCCGAGGCAACCGCGTAATTGGCATCCTGACTCCATCCTTTAGCCACCGGCAACTGATCCAGAGGATAGCCGCTGGCAAACATCTTATAGACCTGTTCCACCCTGGTCTCTTGCAACTGGTCGAAAGGCATTTTGGGCAGTTCCAGTCCCGGACTGATCCAGATAAGAAGCGGCATTTTCTCCCTTGGCCAGCGCACCCACTGCATGTTCAACTTCTCTTCCCCGGGGTTATAAGGGTCGGCATAATTCTGGGCGGTACGACTTTCACCTTTGGTGATATGCAGTCCGGGTGTACTTTGAATGCCCGGTGCCGACGGTGAAAGTCTGGATGGTCCTCCGACAGAGGAACCGCTGGAAGGAGCTCCACTGGAATAGGTGTTGAATTGAGCCTTAGGCAGCCTGCGATAACCGGACTGACAATCAGCCGGCAGATAACCAGCCTGCAGAACCAGACAGACTAAAGTTGTATAAATAAGGGACAAAAACCCGGACTTTTTCATCCTTCCTCTGGTTTGATAGATTCACCTAATGTCCATAATATAGCAAGATATTCTCTTTTGAGTTTTTACGCTGAATACCGACAGCAGATAACCCCGGATGCCTACAACCACAGATAAAGAAAACGCCAGCCTCCAGGCGGCCAGGGAAGTGATCGAGCAGATCAAGAAGAAGCCCCAGTCCTGTCTTGGTCTGCCCACCGGCAGAACCCCCCGAGCCCTTTATCGCCATCTAATAGCCATCGCCCGGGAAGAGAAGGTGGATTTGACCGGGGTGCGCTTCTTTGGTCTGGATGAATATATCGATGTCCGGCAGGAATCTGCCTTCAAGACCTATCTAAATCAGTCGATTTACCAGCCACTCGCCATCGATCAAAATAATTGCTTCAGCCCGATAATGATCGATGACTATGATGCCCTGATAAAGCGCCAGGGCGGCCTGGACCTGACAATTCTGGGGATTGGCGGCAATGGCCATATAGCCTTCAATGAGCCCCGGACGCCGGAATTCTCCTGGACCCATTGCGTCACCCTGGACGAATCGACCAGAACTGCGAATCAAGAATTCTTCCCAAGCCTGGACGATGTCCCCCGTCGAGCAGTCACCATGGGCATCCAGACGATACTGGAGAGTCGCAAAATAATCCTGCTGGCTTTCTCTAAAAGCAAAATCGCCATTTTAAATAGAGCCTTCAACGGCAGTGTCGAAGAAGCCATACCGGCATCCTTCCTCACAAAACACCCAAATCTGGAGATTTATACTGATTTTGAATTTACCTGGTTAAAATAGACAGCAGAGAGGAAATTCAGTCATTCCCGGGGAGTAGCCTATGAATTGCGGCAAAGAGCAAGTATCAGAATTGAAGCAGAAGAGCCTTCGGATAGAGCTCTGCCTGCTGGCTCTGTTGCTGGCAGCGGCTTACAGCGTTCTCCTTGCATCGAACCCAGCGTTGGCGGATCCTCTGCCGTCGGATCTTATTCCACCAGATGTGACCCTGAGCCCCAAATCCAGCACCGCTTCCAGATCTGCATCGAGCAGCAGCAGTACCGGAAATGGAAACGGCTCCAGCGCCCAGAGCAATCAGAATGCTCCTGGTCTGGGCGGCGGCGGTCTTGGCAGAGCCAGCTATGGTGGCGCCGGAGCCGGTGCCCGATTGCCGGCCACCGGCATAGGTGGAGGTGCTTCGCCCCAGCCACCCCCGGCAGGCTCAGGAGCGAACCCGATGTTCACAGGTATATCTACCCCACCAAATCCTCAAGCGCAAAATCAGAGCCAGGCTCAAGGGCAAGGCCAGGGACAAGATCCTGTCTGTGTGATCGATACTAATAAAGGAAGAATCACAATCAGGCTCTTCAAAGAATACGCCCCCAAAACCGTTGATGCATTTATAAGTATGATCAGCGAAGGCTTTTACAACGGACTGACTTTTCATCGCCATGAACCGGGATTCGTTATTCAAGGTGGCTGCCCAAAAGGCAACGGCACCGGCCTTTATATAGACCCGAAAACCAATCAGCCCAGGATGCTTTTGCTCGAAACATCACAAAATGTCAGACATAACGCCGCAGGCGTAGTAGCCATGGCGCACTTTCCCAAAAACCCTCATTCGGCCAGTTGCCAGTTTTATATCACCCTGGCACCGCAACAGAGACTGGATTTCAAATACACCATATTCGGTGGCGTTATAGACGGCATGGACACGGTTTTTAAAATAACAAAAGGCGACAAGATCAACTCGATCACCATGCAAAACTAACAGTTCGTTGGCAGCAAGGAACTCGATAATCAAATACTATTCGGGTCTGCGTAAGGTGGCACAGTCACCCGCGGCTTCGGCGCAGTATTAGGAATAATCAGGGGAGAGCCCTGGGGCGAGTTCTTGTTATACCCCTCGAACATCCTCTTCAGATCGCCATCTAGATAACGCATCATATTGGAGAGATCCTTGTTGAACTGACGGTGAAAGTCCTGTTGAAACTGCCGAGAATTTGGATTCAATTCTTGTAGGCTGCGAAAAGGAAGTCCGGTGGCCGGGTCTCTACCAGCCTGGGGCAGAGGACCCGGGATAGTGCGGGGATCTCCTGCACCGGGAGAGATACTGGTGATGTTTATCCCTACTATTTTCTTGAGACGCTCGATGCGATCTGAATAAGCCATCGCCGGACTGGGCTGGCCAAACAGCTTGGTCTCCAGTCTGTTCAGGCGCTGATCCAGACTCTCGCTCCGGTAGGTTTTCTTGAAAACACGCCATTCCAGAGTGTTCAAAACAGGATACTGGCCGCTCCCGTCTTTAGAAACAGCGCCTCCGGGGGTGTTAGCAGAGTCGGAAGAAGAGTCGGAATCTGAATCTGAACCGGAATCAGACTTATTATTGTGTGCGGCAGTCTTGCGGGCAGATTCTTGATCTCGTTCTGCGATGGATTTTTTGAGGTTCTCGATTCGATCCTCCACCACGCCATATTTATGACCACCGAAAATTAGAAGTTCAAGGCGCTCCACACGCTTCTCCGGGGGATCATGATCGTAACTGTGAAAGAAGAATCTATCTTCTAGACTTTTCAAATCTTTCAAAAGGGCTGTAAATTCTTTACTGGGGCTTACCCCTGAGTTCAAGTTCGGGTTCGGGTTCGGGTTCGGGTTCGAGCCGGTGCCGACCTGATCGGGACTGGAAGCCTCTGCCGCCAGCCCCCAGGAGCAAACACCAAAAAGCGCCAGCGAAACTGACAGCAAGAGCTTTTTATAGAGATCTCGTCGAATGCTCATATCAACAGAATAACATTGAAATCGAAAAATGCTCAAGCAAAAGGGGCAGCGTCTGTGACACTGCCCCTTTCTTTGGATTTAGAGAATCTGATGATTCAAAGATTCACTGCCTATTCGTCTGTTTGACGAAACTCAGCATCGACTACCTCGTCACCGGAAGCCGTGAATCCGGCTTCTTCGTGACCGCCGGACTCTTCGTACATTCCAGCCTGGTTGTCGATTCCGGTACCGGTGAAGGGATCGTAGGGTACGTCCTCAGCCTGGGTTTCGTATCCGCCTTGATCATCCTGGTACTCGACTTCGCCGTCGGCACCGTATTCACCATCATCGGCCCACTCGTCGTCGCCTTCACCAGGAGCCGGTCTGGCAGCCTGTTGCAGCAGTACGAGGGCACCACGCAGTTCGTTCATGATCGACTTGAGCGTATCGAGGTCTGCTCCGTCTTTGAGTTTTTGTCTCAAGTCCGAAACAAGCATCTCTGCTCTCGATTTCTCCCCGGCAGAGACTTTCTCGCCGAGTTCCTTGATCTGACGCTCCACTGCGTAACAGATGCTGTCCCCTTCGTTGCGGACATCCGCCTCTTCTTTCCGGCTTCTATCGTCGGATGCATGAGATTCGGCTTCTCTGATGGCACGTTCGATGTCGTCTTTGGACATGTTGGTGCTGGCAGTGATTGTAATCTTCTGCTCTTTACCGGTTGCCTGATCGCGGGCAGTAACGTTGAGAATACCGTTGGCATCGATATCGAAGGTAACTTCGATCTTCGGTTGCCCACGGGACGCCGGTGCGATTCCGTCGAGACGGAAGTTACCCAGAAGTTTGTTATCTCTAGCCATCGGACGCTCACCCTGGAAGACATAGATGTCTACAGCGGTCTGACCGTCTTCGGCGGTGGAGAATACTTCGGTCTTTCTGGTGGGAATGGTGGTGTTGCGTTCGACCAGCTTGGTCATGACGCCGCCCATGGTCTCGATACCCAGCGAAAGCGGAGTAACGTCGAGCAGTACGACCCCTTTGACTTCGCCCCCGAGGACACCGGCCTGGATGGCGGCACCCACCGAGACGACTTCGTCCGGGTTGACGGTCTGGTTCGGCTCTTTGCCGCCGGTAAGACTGGCAACAAGTGCCTGAACGGCGGGAATTCTTGTGGAACCACCGACCAGTACCACTTCATCAAGAGCTTCGAAACTGAGCTTGGCGTCTTTGAGCGCTTGCTCCATAGGAGCGCGGCAACGCTCTACCAGATGCCTGGTCAGTTCATCGAAACGAGCTCGGGTGAGAGTCATCTCCAGGTGTTTGGGACCGGAGGTGTCAGCGGTGATGAATGGCAGAGAGATATTGGTCTCGGTAACCGAAGAGAGTTCGATCTTGGCTTTCTCGGCGGCTTCAGTAAGACGCTGGAGAGCCTGTCTATCTTTACGGAGATCGATACCCTCCAGGTTGGTGAACTCATCGGCAACCCAGCTGACAATACAGTGATCGAAATCGTCTCCGCCCAGGTGGGTGTCACCGGAGGTGGACTTGACTTCGAATACACCGTCACCGACTTCCAGAATCGAAACGTCGAATGTACCGCCGCCAAGGTCGAATACAAGAATGACTTCGTTGTCCTTCTTGTCCATACCATAGGCAAGCGCTGCAGCTGTAGGCTCGTTTATGATACGCAGTACGTCGAGACCGGCTATGGTGCCGGCATTCTTCGTAGACTGACGTTGTGAATCATTGAAATACGCAGGTACGGTGATAACCGCCCCGGTGACTTTCTCGCCGAGATACTTTTCAGCATCCTCTTTGAGCTTGCGGAGAATCATTGCGGATATCTCTTCCGGCGAATAATCCTTGCCCTGGATAGAGACTTTACAGCCGCCGTCCACGCCTTCTTTGACGTTGTACGAAACCAGTTTCTTTTCGGAATCGACTTCGGAAAAGCGACGACCCATGAAACGCTTAATTGAATAAACGGTATTCTCTGGGTTCAGCACCGCTTGACGGCGAGCAAGCTGGCCAACAAGTCGCTCGCCGGACTTGGTGAACGCCACCACCGAGGGGGTGGTTCGACCGCCTTCGGCATTGGAAATGACCGTAGGTTGTCCACCTTCCATTACGGCGACAACTGAGTTTGTGGTTCCTAGGTCAATGCCTACAGATTTACCCATATCTTTGAAACTCCCTCTACTCCACGAGTTAAGGCTGGAGACCCCAAAATTATACTTGGGTTAGTTAGCTTTGCTGGTCTATCTTCCTAAAATATCGAGAGGATGCCAGCCAACCTGATTCCAACGACATATATTTAGGTCGATCATGCCCATACTCTCCGCCGAATCTACTAACTTTATTAAAGGATTTATATTCAATGATCCGACGGAACGAATATATTGTGCCCACTAAAGGCAATTATTGACCAGACCCCCGACAAATAGACATAGCAGTACGATGTCAAACTGTCCGGATCCTTCCTGGGAAGCCAATTTACAGCACTTTTCACAATTTTAAAATAGCGACCTTTCCGCTTGATAAGGCTATTTATCAGGCTGAAATTTCCCTGCAGTAAGACCTTTAGCCCACTGAAACAGACCCTGAATAAAACAGCCACAGGTTGGCGCCCTTGCCCTGCACCGTCATAGATGCCTCGAATATGCGCGAAGCAAAACTCCCGTTATCAATTAGATTAATTCTTGCAATCCTGGCAACTATCATGGTTTCCAGGGTCAAAAAAAACAGTCTTCAGTCTGATAACTAAAACCAGCAGGAAGTGGAGAGGTAAGTTACCGAATTGCTGAACTATCTAAATGATCAATCTAATTGATTACTTCTGGTCGCAGAGAAGTTCGGGCAATGCGAGATTTTCTCCGATAGCCAGAGCGCGAATTTCAATACCGGAATTATCTTCTCGGGCCATTCTCAAAAGGTCCGAAGGTTGGTAGCGGAAAAACACCTGATCTAACAGTGGTTGCCAGTGCATCGGGACAAGACGCCGAGCGCCTATTCCTTCTGCCAGGCGTAAAGCCTCTGCTGGACTGGCAATCGCATATTTGCCACCAATAGGCAGACAGGCAGTATGAACATCGAACTTACTCAAAGCCTGCAAAATCGAATCACAGTATATGGTGGCGCCGGCATGATAATAGCCTTCGAAGAAGTAGCCGTTCACCGGTTTTCCAGGCGCCGAGCTGCGGGCAAAAATGGTCATCAAAGTCTTGCCCAGACGATTTATAGGATGGTGCGCCGGTATGGCAGATATCTTTACATCGCCGCAGTAAGCATGCTGACCCGGCTCCAGGCTGGAAAAAGCCTCTTCCGGAATCCGTGACTTAAACTTGCGCTTCATCCACTTCACCAGCTGCGGAGGAGCGATGAAGCTACAATTCCAGGAGTCATAAAGATCCGCTGCCAACTGAGCACCATGATCGAAATGACCATGACTGAAAAGCACCACATGACCCTTCGCTAGCTTCGACCAATCCACCGGGTCTCTTAAATAAGGATCAACATATATGTTGATCCCCTTAACCTCAAAATGAATGGCACTATGTCCCAGGTATGTCAGACTCAAAACGTAATTCCAGCAATCTCGAATCCAGGGGAAACTGCTCACGAAACCGGCAGTCAGGTTGGAATCGTAACATCTTTAGTGGATGAAAACTCATTTCCTAGTAAAATCATATGATCCTGAATCAGGCAAAAGCAAGAAAGAATCGGACCAGGCGGAGGAGCCATGTTTAAACGTAAGAAACTAACGACCATTTCTGTGACTGCATTGACCGCAATTTCTCTGGCTATGCCGGGACCGGTTCTTGCAAAGAACAAAGCGGTGGAGTTTCTGAAATACTTCAACCCAATTCCGGAAGATTCTTACAAAAACGAATCCCAGGACAGGGTTATCAAAAAGAAGAAGTTCAAATTCGTAGAGATCCCCGGAGCATCTCCGGTGGTTAATCCGGAAACCGGATTCTTCGCCGTCATCCCCCTTGAAATGCAACAGGACCGTGAGACTATCCTTTCGCTGCTGGATAGAGAAAACATCAACGGCATCTCGGTGCTTCTACCCTGGCAGCATCTCGAGCCCACCGAGTTTAAATATGATTGGTCGAAGCTGGACAAGATCCTGGAAATCGCCGCTGAGAAGAAGAAGAAGGTGATAGTGAGGATCTCCACTTGCGGACTTGACAATAGCTTGAAATCAGATACTCCCGACTGGGTGTTCCAGGCTGGTGCAAAGTCTATCGAGTTCTACGGAACCGATGGAGAGAAGCACCTAATGCCGATATTCTGGGACTCTACCTATCTTGCGAAGTGGTCGAACTTCGTCAATGCCATGGGAGACAAATACGACAAGAATAAAAATATCCACTCGGTAGGAATTACCGGCGGTGGCATTCTAGGGTCAACAAAAGTGATCCCCAACTTTGTCACCATCAGCAAGGTGAAAGATTCTGACAAAACCGATGCGGCAGAAAATAAAGAAGAGAAGAAAAACGGCGATGAAGAGACAATCGATTCTTCTACCCTTGTAGCCCTTGAAGACGGCGCCGGTGAAGACACACCTGCTTCGGATGCTGATGCTGATGCTAAAACCGAAACAGAATCAGAATCAGAATCAGAATCAGAATCAAAGCCAGACACTGGCACAGCCTCGCAAACCGAGCCAGCCCCCGGCACCGAAACAGCTTCTGAAACCGAGAACGAGCCGACAGAAGAAGCAAAACAAGAGGCGACAAGCGCTTCAGAGGAGAACACCGATACTGTCGAAACAGTAGAGAGCAACGAACCTAAAGCAACGAAGACCTCCGCAGAGGAGAAGCCTGCTTCGAAAGAAGAAAGCTCCGAGCCCTCTTCAGCCAAAGACAAGACCTCAGAAATTGAAGTAGACGACGACGAAGAAACTGCAGAGAACGTTGAAGTCGAAAGCGAGCCTTCCAAAGCCAATTACAAAAATCTCTACAAGCAGCTGAAAAAAGACTACAAAATGAGCGAAAGACAGCTGGTAGAGCACTGGAAATACGTAGCCGATATTTTTCCCAATGCCTTCAAAGAGACCAGACTGAATTTCGACGTCAACCCTCCCATAAAAGGCGGCAAAGGTCAGAGCGGTCTGGACGAGATCTCCGATTATTTGATCTACCGCTATGGACAGCGAGTCTATCTAACCCGCCAGAACGTTGCCAATGCCAAACATGGCTTCAACGAATTCAGAGTACTTCTCAAATTTCACTACGACACGCTCACCGGATTCCAACTGGCACCGGACTTCGAGCTGAAGGACATGGAGAAGTTATCCAAGATTGCCCTGGTGGATGGCGTTAGCTATGTGGAACTCCCCATAAACTTGATCAAATCAGAAGATCAAGCAGTAAAGGATTCACTGGCAAAAATCTATTCTCATATCGGCTACCAACTGGTATCGAGGGAAGTATCACTCCCCAGTGATGCAAAGGTAGGTGATCCACTGAAGACATCCTTTACCTTTGTAAATTTAGGCGCTGCCACCGCCCTCAATCCGAAACGCGAACTGGATAAAGACCAGGCTACAAGTTATAAGGTCCAGCTTGAATTCCGCAACAGCAAAGGGAAGCCGATTATGCGTTCATTGCACACTCCCGATATCCCGACCAATGAATGGATTGCAGGTAAGCCGATTACCTGGGAAGAAGAGCTGAAAATGCCGGAACTGAAGCCCGGCAAATACGAAGTGTTCATGTCGATAATCGATACAGACACAAAGCATAAGCTGAGATTCCTCAAAGAAGTAAAAGAAGGAGAGCTTCTAACCGGTACCGACGCGCCGGTAGGAAGCGTGGAGCTGGTTCAATAAGGGCTTGTCCGGTTCCTTCAGCTCATCCCATAAAACTGACCCTACCGGATAACCTCCTCCGGTTCCTTCAGCTCATCGCATGGAACTGACTCTATCGGATAACCTCCTCCGGTTCCTTCAGTCTCCTGGGGATGCCGGAGTAAACCGGAGAAGCAAAATGAGTCTTGCCAATTCGAGAGAAATTTCGAATAGACCGCAATGAACTAAACGAATCCTTTTCTCGTTGATATACAGAAAGGAGGAACGAATATGGAAAACGAAACCAAACAGAAACAGAAACGGAAAAGCCGAGAAGACTGCCTGGCTCTTCTTGATGAAATCAGATGGGCTCGCGGCTTCCTTTGTCCTGCTTGCGGAGGCACGAGAAGCTACCCTATTCGAAGCAGGGGCTTGCTACAGTGCCGAGAATGCGGCAAACAAGTCTCTGCCACATCCGGCACCATTTTGCATGGTGCTCGAAATCTCGACATCTGGCTAAAAGTTATTCAATCATTTGCATTAGACTCAAATCGAACCGCAGCCTCTCTTGCAAGAGAGCTAAACATTCGCTATGCCACCGTCTGGCTAATCTTACAAAAATTGAGAGCTGCGCTTCTTCAAGAAACAGACTTCAGAAGACCCATTTCGATAATCGATTGCGATCATCTACTGAGAGCGCTGTTCAAATGGAGTAAAGAGACTAGTTCCAAAACAATCGACATAAGCAATTCGATAGACACCATGTCACAGGACGAAGAGTATTCAACAGCGCCTCAACTCTCCGACGCCCCTGAACTAATCCCGGCATCTTCAAACCTGACCAGAGAGCTGACAAACCATTTTCTATTCACTTACTTCGGAATCAGCAGAAAATACGCCCAACTATATGTAGCGGAGCACTGGCTTCGCAACTCGATAAATCAATTAGACTCGAGAAGGACAATCAAACAGATACTGGGTTTCTTTTTGAGAGCCGGTCCCGGCAGGAAAAGCAGCAAAGAAATTGATCTATACAGGTCTCCGGTCCAGTTAGTCTATCCGCAAAATTCATTTTTCACAGACAGTCAGAACTTTCGACCATGAAAGCTAACGCCCTTCAGTCGCGACAAGATGCAGCCATCGGGCGATATCTTCGATAACTTGCACATCCACATTTCTTGAATCGCGATAATACTCGTCCGGAGAACTTTTTCCCGCTCCAGCCATAAACAAATGATTCAACCGGGGATACAATTTAAACTGGTATTGCTTATCGCCTCCAGGCTTTGAAGCAACAGCCTTTCGCCAGAGCTCAAAGTCACCGGATTCGGTGACCTGATAGTCTCGTCCGCCCTGAAGAAATAGAACCGGTTTGTTCATTTCTATGATTCCTTTTTTCAGGTCATAGCCATTCAAATCCGACCAGTAGTGCCTTGAGGCGCCAAGAATCAAGCGCCTATCTTTTGATGCGCCTACATCTGCACCGTTAAGAGCTCTAATTTCAGCAACCTGCTTCTTCAATTCGGGCAGACCATCTCTGGCTGATTTGTCTCCAAGAGAGGCAAGATACTCGGTCTGGGAGATCAACTTCTCCGTTAGAGAGATGCTGGCACCGGCAAGCGATATGTACCCGGCAGCATCCGGACAGGCTTGCGCAATCCTTGGAATAAGCATCCCTCCAAGGCTGTGCCCCAGAATAAAAATCGCAGATCTATCAACGCAAGAGATTTTTTCGAGGCTCTTAACAGCGGCTGCCACATCATCAATCACTTCGTCTTTGACCGTCATAGACTGAATCTGAGCTTCGTCAAGCTTGTAAAGCTTGGTCCTCTTGGCATAGCGAAGCACGACAATCCCACGAGAAGCAAGACCATGAGCCAGGTCCATAAACGGCTTATTAGACCCTATAGATTCATCCATATCCTGGGGTCCGGAGCCATGAACCAGTATCACGGCAGGGAAAGGTCCTTTGCCTTCAGGAATCGAAAGCTTGCCCCAGAGCTTCCAATCTTGAAGGCCGAACTTAAGAGGCTCTTCCCGAAAAGAACCAGGCTTCACATATGGTGGCGTCCGGTATCCCTGCTTGTGAGGCACCACGAAAAATCCGGAAACTTTGTTGTTCGAACTGAAAACGACTTTATAATCCAGAAAGGTCGCTTTGTACTTTCGCGGCAAAAACACAATTTTGAAAGAAGCAAAGTTTTCGATTCTAGGAGGAAGCTTCTCCAGAGGCTCTCCATAGCGAGAGTTGACAGATGCAACCGAAGAGATCAGAAGCGCCGGTTTTACCTGCTTCAAAACGGAATCGGATAAAAAAAGTCTTGCCTTCGCATCATCCCCCGCTTCCAGTGCAGAAAGGAAAGACTCTGCGACCGCACCTATTTCTAGCTTGGCTTCACCTCCGGCGAACGCCTTCATTTCACCCGATTGCAAAATCAAGAGAAAGAGAGATAGAACTAATTTCAAAGAAGAACGCATGGGGGAGAGAATACACTTTTTCAAGAGTCTTTACAGATGATAGCCTATCCGATCTCCCCGCCCGGGTTAGTGTTACTCTTGCTCAAACCAAAATATCCGGCGCGAAGGTGCAAGCCATGCAAAAAGCTTCCGAAATCACAAGATTGATATCGCTCTCTATCCTGTTCGGCGGCTCTGCCGCTGTGGTCTTCGTGGCTATTGTTCTGGTCAAGGCAGCCCGAGCAAATGGTGTAGAGATAAGCGAAGCAGCCTTTCGCAATGGTCCTGCTTTCATTCAATTCGCGAAGATTGCGGCAGTCGCCGCAGTCGCTCTTTTAATTGCCGAAGGGTTGCATTTTGCCTCTCTGGCTGAGAAGAAAATGACCAAAGCAAGAATGGCGCGATATTCTCTCAGTGGACTTTGCGCCACCACCGCCCTGATTTTTGCCCTGGCGATCACTCCAAATATGGAAAAACTTCTGCCTGACATAAAGACAGACAAAGCAGCCCATGAGAAATTTCATCAACTGCATGAAACCTCCAGGGCTGTTTTCGGCGCCTCAATCATTCTCGCTCTGCTTTCTCTGGTCACCCCGGTGGTCGCCGGAGCGGCAAAAGAGCAATAGTCCAACCTATATTCAGAAGAAGGAAACTGACGGATATGTACTACCAGCACGAAACACCATTCGGTCCAAAACTGCTCAAAGAGGGTGGAGCTGAGTTTCGCATCTGGGCACCTGATGCCAAAAGCATGAAACTCAAACTTAATGGCTCTATAGACGCAGTCTCGGAGATGGAAAGAGAAGAAGACGGCTGGTACAAATTGACCGTCAAAGAGGCCAAGCCAGGAACGAAATACCAGTTTATAGTGGACGAAAATCTCCATGTGCCCGACCCGGCCTCTCGCTATCAACCAAACGGCGTTCATGGTCCAAGCCAACTGGTTAATCCTGTGGCTTTCAAATGGGACGACGAAGACTGGCAGGGACGCCCACTCAACGAGGTAGTTATTTACGAACTCCACCCGGGTACCTTTTCTCCCGAAGGCACTTATCAAGGCATTTTGGAAAAGTTGGACTATTTCGAAAAGCTCGGCATAACCGCCATAGAGATACTGCCGCTATCTGACTTCCCGGGAGAATTCAACTGGGGCTATGATGGGGTTATGCCCTACACTCCTGCCCGCTGCTATGGCAGTCCTGAAGAGCTGAAAGAATTAATAAACGAAGCCCACAAAAGGGGTCTGATGGTTTTCCTCGACGTGGTCTATAACCACTTCGGACCTGACGGCAATTATATGTACGTTTATGGCGGACCTTTTTTCAACAAGAAAAATCCGACCCCCTGGGGCAGCAGCCTCAACTATGATGGTGACCACAGCGATATAGTTCGCCGCTTTGTTGTAGACAACGTACTCTACTGGCTTACCGAATTTCGCTTCGATGGTCTCAGATTCGATGCGGTCGACACCATTTTCGACAGTTCGGACAAGCACATATTGACGGAGATTTCAGAAGCGGTTCGCAATGGTCCGGGCAAAGACCGCCACATCCATCTGATTTTAGAGAATGTTTCGAACAATGCGAAATATCTTGGCACCGTCCCTGGTGAACCAGGATTATTCGATTCGCAGTGGTCCGACGACATCCATCACGCCTGCCATGTCCTTGCCACCGGCGAAGACACAGGCTATTACAAAGACTTCACCGAAGAAACATCCGGTAGAAGCTGCCTGGAACATCTTGGCCGGTCCCTGGCGGAGGGATACAGCTTCCAGGGTGAACACTCCACCTACTGGGGCGAGAAAGACCGGGGCACACCGAGCGCTCATCTGCCTCCCACCGCGTTCATAGCCTTTACCCAAAATCACGACCAGGTCGGAAACCGCGCCTTTGGAGACAGAATAACTACGCTGGCTGAAGAAGAAGCGGTTCGGGCAATAGTGGCAGTGGTTCTACTGGCGCCTACCATCCCCATGCTCTTTATGGGCGAAGAATGGGGTTCTAGAAACGACTTTTACTGGTTCGCAGACTTCGGAGAGGATCTTGCTCCTTCGGTCAGAGAAGGCCGCCGCAACGAATTCGGCAAATTCGATCAGTTTCAAGATGAGAATCTAATCAATTCAATTCCGGATCCCTGCTCCGAAGAGACCTTCCTGCGCTCGCGCCTCGATTGGAACGAGCTTAACGAAGAGGTGCACCAAAGGTGGTTCGGCTACTACAAACTGCTGCTGGAGCTCAGAAGGCGAACGATAATGCAGGTCATTCCCCGTATCGAAACCGGCAAAGCGAGCTGGCGCATACTGGAAGAAGGACTTTTAAAAGTCACCTGGCCGCTAAAAGACGGTGGAGCGCTCAAGTTAATCGCCAATCTCACCGACCAGGGCAACCCGACGCCTCTGTTTACAGAAAGCGAGTTCAAGCGAGAGAACATTCTCTTCCAGACCCCGGCAAACACCGCCACCGAGATGGACAGCGGCACAGTGCCACCATGGGCGATTATCTGGCTTCTGGACTGAAGTATCACTGAACTATCTTAGATCGCTGTAATAGCCTTCAAGATTTAGAATGCGGGGAAGAAGGCTGATAAGCCAACTTACTCAACCCTTCATCGATATCCAGGCCCTGTCGGCGCATCTTCACATCTCGGCAAAACAGCGCCACGCCGGACAGGGCTGCGCCTAGAGAAAGCATATTGATGACACAACTCGAAATCGCCTCGAGAACTCTTAGATAAATCGGAAAGTTTATCTCGTTCATCTTGCCCTGGACATAGCCTTCCCAAATACCCAAAAGAACCACGGGGAGATAGAGCGGCAGAGTTACTATAAAAATCGAGGTTAAAAGAAGGCAGATATAAGACAGCCCTCGCATAACCGCCTCCCTGGAGAGAACAAAGCCCTCTTTCAAAGAGTCTTTTATCCCGCTCTCCGCCCTACAGACGGCGACAAAAGCGATTGCCGTATAGAGCAGCGAATAACTGAAAGCGACCACAAAAGTGAGACCTTCCAAAAATCCCAGCACCACGCAGAGAACCTTTCCGAACACATCACCGGTGCCCAGATAGAGGGTAGCGACGAATAGAAGTGTCCAGATTATGGCGACAATAGTGGGCAGCAAAAAACTGACTGCGTAAACCGTCATGATCTCCCACTGCCTGCGCCGTGCATATTCGTAAGCGACGGAATATTCACTGTCGACAAGAAGAACACAGCGGATGAAAGCACAGGAGCGCAGGGCTATCTCCCACTGGCAGGCGATCATCACCAGAGCTAGACCGAGCCCGCAAGCCATATGAACGGCAAAGAATCCCGGATCCAGGCTCTGGGCTTGAACCCAGTGAACAAAACAGAACTGCGAGCCGGAAAGTGCCATGCTGAAAAATAGAGAAGGAACAAGAAATATTGAGACAACAGTCTTCCAATTTTTTCTAACCAGCCGAAAGCCCAGACCGACCAGGTCTCCCAGAGAACGAGGGCTGTCAGGAAGATTAATCATTACAACAGGATGGCATAAAGACCGGCTAATTTCTTATATAGATAGAGATCGTCAGTATAATAGGGTATCTGAGGAGAAAAGTAATGACCGGACACATTCCTGTCATTAAACAGCCATGATCAAAGCAAAGAAGAGAACCTACCTCGACCCCATTCATCAAGATATCGTTCTGGATCGCAAAGATCCGGCCGAGAACCTGATAATCGATTTGATAGACACCGAAGAATTTCAGCGCTTACGAAGAATCGGCCAGCTCGGGGTTTCCTACTTCACTTTTCAAGGGGCAGAGGGGTCAAGGTTCACCCATTCCGTCGGAGTCATGCATGTTGCCTCCAAGCTTCTTGAACAGCTGGCAGAAAAACATCCTTCCGTCCTCGAATATCGTCCACTGGTTCTAGCCTCGGCACTTCTGCACGATATCGGCCACGGTCCCTTTTCACATGTCACCGAGCAAATTCTCTGCTATGACCACGAAAACTGGTCGTGCCGCATAGTTGATGAAGACACAAGAGTCAGAGAAGTGCTGGACAATTTTTCTGAGGACAAAAACCTGGCAGAAAAAATCGTCAAGGTTTTGAAAAAGCAGTTCAGACCGAAATTCGTCTCTCATATGATCTCCAGCCAGTTAGACTGCGATCGATTCGACTATTTGCTGAGAGACAGCTATATGACCGGCACCAAATACGGTTTGTTTGCTCTGCAGAGAATTTTGCGCTCACTTGAAATAGACGAAGAGAACGAGCGCATGATAGTCGCCGGAGAGAAAGGCCAGGTCGCTGTCGAAGACTATCTATTTGCCAGATTCAGCATGTACGCCCAGGTCTATTATCATCGCAAAAATCTTGCCGCCAGAACCCTTCTGGCCAAGTTAATCAGAAGAGCCCGCTATGTCATGACTCACCGTCGTGAGCCCATTTCTTATATAGATGAGCCAACTCGCAAGTGGCTATCTGGCGAGGATCTCGACGTAAAAGACTACCTTCATCTCGATGATGTCCAGCTCACCTACCACTTCAAAATGTGGCTCCGGGACCCGGATCCTATCCTGTCGGATCTTGCCTCACGCTTCCTGAGCCGCAAGCTCTTCAAAGCAATCAGAATACCGACCCAGGACAAGAAACTGAATCGCGACATCGAGGGCGAAGCGAGGAGACTGACCAAACAAGCCAATCTCGATCCCGATTATTATGTCGGCATCGAGTACACCGGCTTTCGTCCCTATGACTATTACCGCCCCGATGCGGATAATCCGCAAACCAATATAATGATCAGATCAGAAGAAGGAGAGGTAAGAGAACTCTCCCGGGTCTCTCTGGCAGTGGAAGCACTGGTCAAGGGAGACTACGAATCCAACTGGCTGGTCTATCCCGATGAGATTTCAGATCGTTTGTCAGCCATCAAAGAGCTGATACCGGTCAAATAATTGAAGTAACTAAAGAGGAATAACCGAAACTATGTTCGATGCTCTTACCGATAGATTACACTCCGTCTTCAAGAACCTGACCGGCGACGAGAAGCTCACCGCCGAGAATATGGAAGACGCGATTCGCGAAGTCCGCAAATCGCTTCTGGAAGCCGACGTCAGTTTGAAGGTGGTAAAAATCTTCATCAGCCGCGTTCGCGAGAAAGCTCTGGGCGCAGACGTGATTGAGTCGGTCTCTCCTCAACAACAATTCGTCAAGATAGTCCACGACGAACTGGTCACTATCCTCGGTGGCGAGAACAGCCCCATCGAATTAGAAGGGGAGCCTCCTGTTGTAATGCTTCTTGGACTGCAGGGCTCTGGTAAAACCACCGCCTGCGCCAAGCTGGCCAACAAATTGAAAGCAGAAGGCAAAAAACCGCTCATGGTGGCATGCGATGTGCAGCGTCCTGCTGCCATCAAACAGCTTCAGACCCTGGGTGAGCAGATAGACGTCCCTGTTTTCGCCCTGGAAGACACCAAAGATGTTCAAGACATTGCCGACCAGGCGATGGAGAAAGCCAAACAAGAAGGTCTCTCTCCTGTTATTCTCGATACCGCCGGTCGTCTTCAGGTAGATACTTTGTTGATGGCCGAACTGATGATTCTCGATAGAGCCCTGGAGCCTAAAGAGAAATTGCTGGTTATAGACGCCATGACCGGTCAAGAGTCGGTAAACGTTGCCGAGACTTTCAATACCCAGCTCGAAGTGACCGGACTCTTGCTCTCCAAAATAGACGGCGATGCCAGGGGCGGTGCGGCTTTATCCGTTAGAGAAGCGGTAGGCAAACCGATAAAATTCATCTCTACCGGAGAGAAGCTCGACAACCTCGAGACCTTCTATCCAGACCGTATGGCCAGCCGCATTCTAGATATGGGCGACGTTCTTTCTCTGGTTGAAAAAGCCCAGCAGAATATCGACGAGAAAGAGGCCGAGCGTGTGGCCATGGAGATGTTGAAGGGTGACTTCACCCTCGACATGTTCGTTCAGATGCAGTCCATGATGAAGAAGATGGGCAATATGGGCGACATCATGAAGATGATGGGCCTCGGCGGTATGTTCGGCATTTCAACCGAACAACAGAAACAAATTGCCGAGCAGGGCGAAAAAATGATGTCTCAGTATGAGATCGCCATCAATTCGATGACCCCCGATGAACGCAAAAATCCGGACCTTATCGACTTTCAGCGCAAACGTCGCATCGCCAAAGGCTCCGGCTTGAAAGAAGCCCAGATCGGACAGTTATTAAACGAGTTTCAGAAGATGCGCCAGATGTTTCAATACCTAAAACCCTTTCTAGGCGGCGGTATGGGCGGCATGGGTGGCGGCGGCTTCCCCGGTATGGGCAACTTTCCCGGTATGCCCCCCATGGGTGGAATGGGAGGCGGAATGCAGCCCCCTCCGGGCTTCGACCCCTCAAAAATGAGAATGCCTCCGGGCATGCCCGGTATGCCCGGTATGCCGGGAGGGGCAAAAGCAAAGGGCGGCGGCAAGCCCCGGCTTCGCAAGAAAAAGCGAAAGTGAACCAGAACTAAGCAATGCAAATCGTAAGTATTGCAAAGCTAGTCTTAGTCAAATATAGAGGAACCGGGACAAATTCCTGGTAGAATATCCACTTTCAATACATATTGATGCATCCGAGAGGAAAGTTACGTGGTAAAGATAAGGCTGAAGCGCATAGGCGCCAAAAAAGCCCCTCACTACCGAATAGTCGCTGTTGACAATCGCGTAAGACGCGATGGTAAGCCACTGGAAGAAGTTGGCTACTACAATCCTCGTTCTAAAGAACTAAAAGTCAATAGAGAAGCAGTCGAAAAATGGATCAAAAACGGCGCTCAACCAAGCGATACGGTAACAAGCCTTTTAAAAAGGGCAGAGGCGGCGGGAGCAGCAGAGGGCGCTACCCAACCAAGCTAATCGAGTCTGACGCAGCTGAAGACCTGGCCGAGTACATTTTGAAGGTTCTTGCAAGAGAGCCGGATTCTCTGCACTTCGAAAGAAAAAACTTCGGACCCAGAAAGTGCCGTTTAAGCGTAAAATGCGACCCGTCCGTCACCGGTAGATTAATCGGTAAAGACGGCAGGACCATTTCGGCGTTACGATCGCTGATCAAAGCAGCATCCGGCAGATACGGCAAACGAGTAGACATAGTGGTCTCTTAGTGGACAAGTCCGAGCCCTCAAGCAAATCTCAAAATCAAGACGAGAATCTCCTCGAGATTCTCGTTTCTGACGGCCTTATCTCTGCGGCTCAGGCAGAGCTGGTCAAGCAAGATTCTCAGAATACCGGAATGAGTCTGGACGAAATACTTATCGCCCGGGGCTGGGTCAAAGAGAAAGCCCTGGAGCAATACAATCGCAGCCAGACAAAAGTCAAGACCACGGTCCCTGCCACAGAGCTAGGCTATGAAGACCATCTCAAGAAGTATCGTTTTATCCTCGCGGATATTCTCGGCGAATCGAGCGAGTAGTTAGTGGTTTGAGATGAAAGAAGAATTCCGGCTACGTCGGGCAACCCTGGATGACGCCTCAGGCATCGTCGAGATCTACCGCCCTTACTGCCGGGATACAATCATCACCTTCGAGACCGAAGCCCCGCCAGTAGAAGAGATGGCTGCCAGAATCAAAGAGATAGGCAGCACCCTGCCCTGGCTGGTGGCGGTATCAGATACCGATTCAGAACTTCAAATAGGTGGCTACGCCTACGCCGCGCGCCATCGAGCCCGCCGGGGTTATCAATGGTCGGTGGAGACATCGGTATATCTAGGGACTGAGTTCCGGGGAAAGGGACTGGGAAGGGTGCTCTACTCAGCACTCTTTCAATTGCTTGAAAAACAGGGCTATATCAACGCCTATGCCGGCATTGCTCTACCGAATGCAGCCAGCGAAGCCCTGCATCGCTCTTTTCAATTCGAGCCCATCGGCGTTTATGAAAAAGTCGGCTATAAAATGAACCAGTGGATAGATGTCGCCTGGTGGCACAAGCAGCTCAATGAATATCCCTATCCTGATAGTAATGCCACATCTGGCTGGGAACCACCGGACCCTATCGCCATCGATGCGCTTGGGACGGAGACGAATCGCATTCTCGAAGTCTGCCACCACATTTGAGACTATCACGGTCAATCGAGCGCTGCCTGACTCTGATCCTGAATCTAATCGGGTAAACTATAGTCATGAATCTTTTAAAGCACCTGAAACATACTGCTAAATCAGCCGTAATTCTGGCGGCAGCCGGGTTCTTCCTGAGCCAGCCGAATGGCGCCCTGGCAGCAGATTATTTTGCCGCAGGAGTGAAGCTCTTCGACAGCCAGCGCTATTCTGAAGCGGCTCAATATTTCAAACATGTGCTTCGAACCAATCCCAAGCACACCCAGGCTATGTACTATCTGGGCGCATCCTTGCAAAACTCAGGCGACATTGCCGGAGCAAAGAGCTTCTACAATCACCTGATTCGCAACTACCCTCGCTCGGAAGGGGCGCGCTATGCGGCCACAGCCATGCAAACCTTGAGTCAAAGTGCAGGCTCAAACTCAAGCTCGAATTCGGTGGCAAATACCGGCGCTCGGCGCAGCAGCACAGATTACATTCCGGATGCCGAAAGTGTAGGTTTTCGAAAAAGCACTGATCAAGAGCATCTGATGGTCAATTGCCGAATCAATGGACGCAATCTACCGATGATCTTCGACACCGGCTCCACTATCTGTATGATAGGCAAAAATCATCTGCAGCAAATAGGCATGGCTCCACCCACAGGTGCCCCCACAAACAAAGTAAAGGCCGTGGGCGGCGTGGTGGACGCCTGGGAAGTGCCGGCTCAAATAGCACTTGGAAGAATCGTCAGGACTGTCGACCTGGTGGTGATAGAACAGTTACGCAATCCTCTATTAGGCCAGTCTTTTTATGGAGATCTCAAATACGAGGTGGACAACGCTCGTGGTCAGATCGCCTTCAAGAAACCGGGAGGCAAAGGAGATTTCGTCCAGGCAGGCTCCATCGACATTCCCCTGACGGTGGAAGGCAGCAATCTAATAGTCACGGCCAAGGTCAACGGCAGGCCGATGCCGTTTTATTTTGACACCGGTGCCGGTGCCAGCATTATGCCACTACAAATGCTACAGACAATGGGTGACCAGGGCTTTCGCAAAGTCGGCGAAAGCGACGCCACCGGAGCCGCCGGCACTACAAAAAGCGAGCGGTATCAGGTAGATTCGATTGAACTGGGACCGATTCGAAAGCAGGGACTGGTTATAGCCGTGTCCGCCGACTATAAATACAAGTACGGTTTACTTGGCAGGGACTTCTTCGGGAACAAACGCTTTACCGTAGACAAAGCCAACAAGAAACTGCATTTC
The DNA here is from genome assembly GCA_020634035.1 of Candidatus Obscuribacterales bacterium. GTDB lineage: Bacteria > Cyanobacteriota > Vampirovibrionia > Obscuribacterales > Obscuribacteraceae > RI-106. The sequence continues at coordinate 555,870 of JACKCM010000003.1, forward strand.
TATCGCTAAGCGACAGTACGCAACTCTTCTCTGAAATAGCGAATCTTGCGACGAACATAGTCACTGTATATGGTTGCAAGCTTGAAACCCAGAGCACCATCGAGACAACCACCGCGCAGTAGATAGCGATAGAAGAAAGTCCATATTGGATGAAAGATCTCATTAACAGGATGAGCCCGCCAACCGCTGCGCCCCTGAAGAACAAACTCCCGTGCCGAGAGCCTGGCGTATTTCTCCATGGCATCTTCAAATTGCTGGACGTTCTTATAGGCATAGTGATGCATCTCGGCCCGGAGCATACCCACCGGTCCGTCTATATGAATGGCTTCGTGAACCAGGCGGTCGTTAAACAGACCGGCGCCCTTTTGAATCAGGCGCAGCTGGGCATCAGGATAAAAGCCTCCATGGGCGACTCGAACATCACCTATATAAAGAGCCCGGGGTATTCGATAACCCAGAAAATCTTTTGCCGAAGCATCTTTCAACAGTGCCGCAATCTCTTCGACAAGCTCCGGCGTCAGGACTTCGTCGGCATCGAGGCTGAGCACCCAGTCGCCCTTCGCCAGGCCAAGGGCAAAGTTCTTCTGGGCGGCGTAGCCGAGCCAGTCTTGATGAGTGACATGAGCACCATGCTCTGTGGCAATCTCTCTGGTGCCGTCACTAGAGCCGGAGTCGACCAGTATCATTTCGTCGGCGATAGGCTTGACGGCGTCCAGCACCCGACCAATCGTGCGCTCTTCATCCTGGGCAATAATCACTACCGATAGTGTCATTTATCTCAAGCGCGTAAATTTGATCACTTTATTCACATTGTCTATCGAATAACGATAGTCCTTAAAGAAGGACTGCCCGAGCAGCGGATGGGGGATTGTGGCAGATGGGTCCACCGCCACATCGAAATCATGGTGTTCAATCGGTCCCATTCTGATGGATCGAATCGGAAAGACAAGAATCGTGGAGACACCCTGCACACCATGAGATATACCAGCCCGAGCATTGCCAGGCACAGTTATTCCTAACTGTCTCAGGTGACTGGCGCCAAGAAGTACACAGGAAGCACCTGTATCGAAATACATCGGAAGCTTGCGACCATTGACCTCTACGTCGACGATTATCTCTTTTCCTTCATTTCTGAAAGGAACTTCGGAGCGATTGCTGTTGCCACCGGCGTAAATGGAACCGATGCTCTGCCTTACGCCGGACCTGTCGTTGCGGACAAAGTGAATGGTCTTTCCGGCCGAATCGATTGTGTAGTGGAAATCAGCGAAGAAAGTCTGCCCAAGAAGAGGCTCCCCGCTGAAGGGTGGAACATAACTGATCAAAAAGTTCTTTTTCTCGATAGGACCTACTTTGAGGTCGACTCTCATCACCCAGGTGGCCTGAGCGCCCCCGGCTCCGACCCCACTGGAGTAACCTATCGGCGGTCCTTTGGGAGGCTGGATACCAAGCTGTTTCAAGTGGGTCGCTCCAAATACGCAACCTTCCGCTCCGGTATCGAAAAACATGGTGATTCTTCGCCCGTTCACCGAAGCATCGATAAACTGATGATCACTGCCAGGTTTGGTCTGGTAATGAATTCGCGCCTCCGGTGGTAGATTATCGTAGCTCTTCTGAGACACACCCGAAGCCGTCCTGGAGGCAGCCGATGCCGAGGTCACCGTACCTGGGTTAGAACTCGGGCTGGCGCTGGGTCTGGAGGCGGCCGGTCTGGCAGATGCTGACGAAGACGACGACGCAGACGAAGCCGAATTCGTCCCTTGAGCCGCCGCCACAGCAGAGACATAGGCCGACGGATTCACCCTTTGCAGATGGGTGCAGGCTTTGTCATAGACCGAAGTCTTGTAGCCGAATTGCATTGCCCGGCTGAACATGGTCGTGGCGTTTTTCAGGTCGCCGGCATTCTCGTAGCAGATCCCGAGAAAATAATAGGCGCGATAGTCCCGGGGATTCTTCTTCAGGCAGATTCCCAGATTTTTAATAGCCTGGGGATACTCGCGTTTTTTGATATGGGCGACGCCCAGACGAAACTCTTCGTCTGCGCCCAGAGACCCCTGCGAAGAAAGTACAAGACACAGGGCCGCCATGAACAAACAGGCGGCCAGGCGCCACGAACGGGACATAAATAAGGACGCCGCTATCGATTCACTAGCCATATTTAGAGTCTATCAGGAACCAATCTCGTGGGCTACGATGTTCTTCTGAATCTCCGCAGTGCCTTCGGCGATCTCCATTACCTTGGCGTCTCTATAGAGTTTTTCCATCGGCAAATCGCAACTCAAACCGGCTGCACCAAAGATTTGAACAGCTTCAGCGCTGTGCACCTGGGCTACCCGAGCCGCGTAATACTTGCACATGGCGGCATTTTTGCGAAATTCGGTCGGCTCTTCATCTTTGCTCCAGGCGGCTCTGTATGTCAGCAACCGGGCTCCGCAAGATTCTGAAGACATATCTGCGAGCTTCCACTGAATCGCCTGAAGTTTGCCTATGGCAGAACCAAACTGCTCTCTAGAGCGCGCTCTATCCACCGAATGAGCAAGAGCCATATCGGTCAATCCGACAGCGGCAGCGGCAGCCAGGACTTTGATGAAATCCATACCATGCAAAAGGGCTTCTTCCTGAGAAGCGGGACCTTCTACCCCACCCAATCTAGAAGCATCGTCCAGCTTCAGGTTTTTGAATGAGATGTTATTGGTTCTGGCGCCAGCGAGACCGAGTTTTTTGATATTGGCAGAAATTTTGACCGCGTCTTTTACCTGGCTCAGGTCCACAAGCCAGAGCCCCAGAGGAGACTCTTCGCCTCTGGCAGTGACAACGGCAAGTTCCGCCACGTCACCGTTGACCACCCAGGTTTTCTCTGCGGTTAATGAGGATTCTTTGTCCACGCAGGCGGCAATCCCCATATAATCGCTTCCGGCGCCTTCTTCGGTGGCCGCCACAGTGGCGATGCATTCACCCCGGGCAAGCAAGGGAAGATAACGGGATTTTTGAGTATCGGTGCCGAATTTCTGAATCAGCTCGGCGGCAGTGAGGTGGCTGGCAACAGACATAGCCAGTCCGGCATCGATTTGACCGAGGGCTTGAATCAGAAGAGCGGTATGAATAAAGGGCTCGCCACAGCCGCCATACTCCTTGGCTACGGAGGTCCCTAGAAAGCCTTTTTGTCCGAGGCTCTCGAAAACGCTCTTGACCTTATCAGGATCATTCTCCAGGTCTTCGACCCGAGGTTCAATCTCGCTGGTCAGAAACTTCTTGTAATCTTCGAAAAGCTCTGTTTGTAACGAACTCAAAAATGTGTTCACTGATTTCGGACGCCTCCGACACTCTATCTATATATAACGAAAGCTATTCTAGCAACTGGATATGAGCTTACCCCGGTAGTTAATAGTTCTTTCGCCTTTAAACAGGGTAAGGAGACCGCAGATTAGCCCGGCAAGACGTTTTCAAGTACCTGCTCGCCGTCAACTGATTATTCCGTTCAAGAGCAGCCCGGGGCAAGTGACACTATACTCAATACCAAATCAAGCTTAGCAAGAACGGCACGAATAAAGGAAGATTCACACATAGGTCATAAAATCCATGTTACTGTGCATGGGCCACCGGGCAAGCATCAAGCGCCGAAAGAGAGAGATACTATGTCAGTCTTTTTGAAAGTCATGAAGAAACTCAGCTCCGCATTTCGCGAGAAACCAACGCTGAAACCTGATGATTTCGAGCTGGAGCATTTTCTCTTTTATCACGGACTGGTCGGCACCAGCCCCGAAGGTCAACGAAAGTTCAAAGATGTCCGAGCCGATATTCGGTTCGCAGTAGAAAGCAAAAGCTCTGCCCAGCTTGCCATCGCCCTCAAACTGCTGCCTTTGCACTGGGAAGAGAAGCTCAAATCAATCGCTGACGAAATCAAGGACAAAGAGGTCTTGATCGAAATTCTGGCTCCGGAAAGACTGGGTGATACCGAAACAAACAACAACTTTCCTCTCTTTCACGAACACTGGAAAGTCAGAGCCAATGCCGCAAAGATGCTGGCGCATCTGAAAGCGACCACAAAAGTAGAAGAACTGGTTAACAGCCTGCCCGGCACCAGGGAGAATACCAAAATGGCTTTCTGTCATCTGGTCTATGCCCTGGGTAGACTTGGAGAGAAAAGCGCTTTAGAAGCCATCGAGCCCTTCCTCGTGGATGAAGACCCATGGATTCAAGTCGATGCCGCAGGAGCCCGAGCCCAGCTCTGCGCCGACCCGACCGACAAACCCTTGCAAGACGCAATCTTCCGCTCGGGCAAATTTTTCGACTATGCCGCGGTTCAGATAAGCAAAGTCATTCCTGTTCAAAGCTTTCTCGAAAAAACCGGAGAAACAGACCCAGACCCAGAAATAGACAAAAACGAAATTCGCCAGGCCGGCATGCGGCTGGTAACAGGCGTCTGTCAGGCGGGCTCCGGGAGCTTTCCTTCGGAAGTAGTGATCGAAAGAGGGCTGGATGACCTGAGCCGGGAGCTGGCTGACGAGCTTAGCCAAAGCGATACCGCTAACTCAGCTAGCCCGATATCGCTGAGAGCGGCATTAGACCTGGCCGACTGGCTCAGCAACAATGGACGCTCTCCCCATGCAGCAATCTTAGAGAAAGCTGCCGAATCCTATATAAAAGCAACAACTTCTCTGGGGGACAGCCTGGGTTTAATCGAATCGCAAAATAGAAGCCCTTTCGAATCGGCAACTCTAGAAGCGGCTATATATTGCGCCGGAAGACTTAACCAAACAGAGCTGGCACCAGCACTATACAAAGCTCTTAAGAAACCAGGCTCGGCCTCCATAAAAGACGAAATTCTGGAAGCCCTTTCCAAAATTGGTTCTCAAACGGAAGATTGCCAGAAAACAGGAGCGGATATTCTGCTTGAACTGGCAAAAACCGCCGTCGATCTCGAAGAGCGTACCGAGATAAGCCCAAGCGCTCAGCCGGTGATAGAAGAGGAAGAAGAGCCTGCACGTCTTTATTTTAGAGTGCTCAAAGCCCTGGGCAAGACAGCACAGCCGGAAGCGGTCGCTTATCTGGTTACTGCCACCAGCGACCACGCCCCGGACAAGCGAAACAGAGCACTCAAATCTTTGATAGAGATAGGCGATAACAAAGCAGAGCACATTGCTGCCTTCAAAAACAGCCTGATAGAAAGAATGAGCGACCTCTCCGCCGAAGTCAGAACCACCGCCGTGGATGGCATCGGTCGCCTCGGTGTTCTAGAGGGCGCCGACAGGGTGCTCGAACTGACCGCGGCCCGAGAAGTCTCCCTGGCGAACAAAGCGCTCGAAACATTATCAGATCTTGCAATGAACGGAAACAGGGATGCAATTATCGAGAAATTGAAAACCAAGCTGAAAAGCGGGGGAAATCAGTATCATCGCGAGAAGCTCAACAAGCTCCTTGAAAACATTGAGAAACATCAAGCAAAACCCTAAAACCGGCCATGATAAGGTAGTAGTGGTCGTTCCGGAAAACACTAAAGCGTACTAGATCCAGACCATGACGGAAGATTCGGAAAAATCCACAGATAGTCGACAAGCTGCCATCGGGTCGGAGCACGCCCAGCGCATGCTCGACACTGTGCTGGAGCATCCGGCTCCTAGAAGAACCTTCAAACAGACGATGATCTTCGATCTGGTCCTTGGTATGGGACTTTTGATAGCAGTGGGCGGCTTCACCACCGGGCTCATGAAAGTCTATCTGACCCATATGGCTAAGCAGAGCATCAATCAACACGATTACAAAGCGGCTATCCATATACTGAACCGCAGCCCCATCCCACAATTTCTCTCTGGGACCAGCGGAGACAATAATCCTTCCGAACTCTTGAATCAGGCGCTCTATTTAGATGCGGTCGAAAGACTGGAAGCCGATCATGACGACCAGGCCGCCCTGTCGCAATTAAGTCGCATCCCGGCAGGTTCGAGATACTTCAATCTGGCTCAGCAATTTCTAAACGAGAGGACTAAGCCTTCGTCTTTACAGTTGGAAGGCTCTGCTCTACAGCTGGAAGAGAAAACCGAAGAAGAAGCCCAGAGCGACAAACTCTTTGATGAAGGGACCAAAGAAGAGAAGTAAACCGTTTGCGTTTAACGGTCAGCGCCCGAACCCGAACCCGAATCCGAATACAAAAGCACCATTACTCGACGACGAACTCTTTGTATTGCTCAGAACTCATCGATGTATCAAGTTCGCCTTTGTCTTCGAGCTTGACTTTGATCATCCAGCCCTTGCCGTAGCAATCAAGGTTGACCAATTCAGGTTCTTGAACAAGCTGTTCGTTGATCTCGGTAATCTCGCCCGAGACCGGCATAAACAGGTCGGAGACAGACTTGACCGACTCGATCACACCAAATTTCTGTTCTACTTTGAACTTGTCGCCAACCCCGGGAAGCTCGACATAGGTTACATCACCGAGTTGATCGGCAGCGAACGCCGTGATCCCGATGGTCGCTATATCACCATCAACCTGGATGTACTCGTGGGTTTTTACATACTTCAGTTCTTGTGGATAGGCAAGCATAGTGTCTCCCAGTGGAATAACTCTCGAGCGAGAATGCAAATTTACATAGCAGATTCTAGCAAGCCTACCCCCTATAAATATCTCTTTGCTTTCGAGAATATTGATCTTCTTTAGATAAGCCCACTTGACTACCGCTAATTCCAGAAGCACTCCGGTCTGATCATTTACATCCCGGAGGAAACGATCATGCAAACTAGAATCAATCAAAATCCCCGAACCAGATTCCTGGATCTACTTGCCGTCTCAGGCGCCCTGGCTTCTACTCTTTATGTCTACTTCCTTTTGTAGAAAGGACGTTTGACCACCTCAGCCGGAATCTCACGATCTCGGATTTTGATGTTGAGTACGGTGCCGATTTTGCCAAGCGCGGGCTCTTCTATCAAGGCAAAAGCGATCGGATATCCCACATGGATACCCTGGGAACCGCTGGTAACTTTGCCAATCACCCGTCCTTCATGGGTAACTTCATAACCCTGCCGCGGCAGCGCTTTACCCTCCGCCTTCAAACAGACCACCTTTTTGCTGACTCCATCAGCTTTCTGACTGGCTAAAACTTTCTGACCGATGAATTCGCCTTTATCCGGCTTTACACTCCAACCAAGACCGGCTTCAACCGGGCTGATATCTTCTTCCAGCTCGTGACCATAAAGAGGCAGACCGGCTTCCAGGCGCAGGGTATCCCGGGCGCCAAGACCGCAGGGCTCGATCCCGTATTCAGCCCCTTTTTCAAGAATCAATTTCCAGAGGGCTGCGGCAGATTCGGCAGGTACAAGAATTTCAAATCCGTCTTCACCGGTATAGCCTGTTCTTCCAAATCCGACATGCACACCATCTATAGTGGCTTCAGAATAGGTAAACGACTTCATCTCGCCTACAGGTTGACCGGTTATTTTTGCCCACAACTCTACCGCATGCGGTCCCTGTAAAGCGAGCAAACCTTTCGAATCGGAGATGTCTGTGAGCTTCACCGATGGAAATGCTTTGACATTTTCATTGAGCCACTGCCAGTCTTTGTCGATATTAGAGGCGTTGACAATGAGCAAAAAGTCAGCTTCACGGCGATAGATAATCAGGTCATCGACACAGCCGCCGTTCTCTCTGACGAACTGTGTATAGAGAGCCTTGTTCGGCTCGGCAATTCTGGCCAGATCATTGGGGATCATATGTTGCAAAAAATCGGCGGCGCCATCGCCGGTGACAAGAAATTCACCCATGTGCGAGACATCGAAAAGTCCCACCGCTTCACGCGTTGCCTTATGCTCAGTAACAATCGATTTGTATTGCACCGGCATATTCCATCCGGCAAAGTCCACCATTCTTCCACCGAGATCGCGGTGCACCTGGGCTATGGGTGTCTCTTTTAGGCTTGCGGTTGTCATCATCTAACTCCGGGATGAAAAGTTATCGGCAACATAGGATAACCGAAGATATAGGCGAGCGTATATCTTTATAAGGGATTACTTTTATATCAATCACATATACAAGCACCTAAAAACCCTGACTGGCAGCGGTTTTAGCTAGGCTTGATCCCGAAAATCTGTATAATTACATTAACATCACCTTATTTGGTGTTGAAACGTTCCGAATCAAAATACGTCAAGAAGTTTTGTTGGTTGGTGAAACCATCGCAAACGTAGATAGAGATCCAGGTCATTTACTAGAAAAGAGGTCATAAGATCATTATGCTACGAAATAGAGGACTAAAAACAGGTAGGGTACTGGCACTGCTATCAGTGGCTACCTTTATGGGTGTAGCCGAACTGCAAGCTCCAGCCCAGGCACAACTGTCCGGTAGCGCTTCTAGAAGCACTGTCAAATCGGGCACGAAAAGCTCTTATTGGAAGGCTCATCCGAAAGTCAAAAGCGCCACTGTCGGTGCCGGTGTCGGAGTAGCAGCCGGTGCGGTTACCGGACTGGTCACCAAAAAAGGTGTGGTTCGAGGCTCGGCCATTGGTGCCGGTACCGGTGCCGGTGTCGGTCTGCTTCAATCGAGTGAGACCATGAAACGCCACCCCATCGTCAAAGATGTTGCCCAGGGCACTCTTGCCGGTGCAGGGCTCGGACTGGCAGCCAAGAAGCGTGGCGCCGCCAAGACCGCAACCAAAACGGCGGCAACCGGTGCAGCAGTAGGGCTTGGCATCGGACTCTTCAAAAATCTCGGCAAAGAGATGTAAGAGAGATTCAGAGCGACTTCTTTAGAAGGTCTGAAAAAACTTGAGGTGGTGGGTAAGAGCCCACCACCTCTTTTTCTGCTCTAGAAAATCCAGATTATTAGAAGATACTTGCTTACCGTCGGGGTCGAGGCTGTCAAAATATTCGAATGGCAACTCGGCTTCAAAAGTCTATAGATTGACCGGTTCAGGCAAAAGAAATGAACAATAAGCCTAGAAAAGGAAATTTCGATGTCATAGTCGTAGGACTAGGAGCGGTGGGAAGCGCCACTGTCAATCACCTCGCCGAACTGGGCGTAGAGACCCTCGGCATAGACCAATTTACTCCGCCGCATAACAAAGGTTCAAGCCACGGAGAGACCAGAATCACGAGGCAGGCCAGCGGCGAAGGCAGCCACCTGACCTCACTCGCCCTGCGTTCGATCGCTATCTGGCAGGAACTGGAAGAGCGCTTCTCTATGAGCGGGCTGTTCACCCGGACAGGACTTCTTGCGATCTCAAGCCCCCTTTCGAAAGCTCGTGTGCATGTAGATAAATTCTTCGATTCGACTGTAGCAGCCGCCAGAGAAAACGGAATTGAACATGAAGTGCTCGATGGATCGCTGTTGAGAGACAGATTCAAGCAATTAAAAACAACAACGGATGAAGTCGGTTACTACGAACCCGGCGCCGGTTTCTTGCGACCGGAAAGCTGTATTGAAGCCAATCTGAAAGCGGCAGCGAGCAATGGCGCTCAATTGAACTTTGACGAGCGGGTGCAGTCGATAAAATATGGCCGGATCATAGAAGTTCAGACCGATCGCGACCTATACAAAACTGAAAAACTGATAGTCTCTGGTGGTGCCTGGGTAAACGAACTGGTGCCTCAATTGTCGAAGCACTTCAAAATCTATCGCCAGGTGCTCTACTGGTTCGACATTCAGAAACACTATGACCGATTCAAACCGGATTGCTTTCCGGTCTTCATCTGGGAACCGACCGGTGTCCCCTGGGGGATTTATGGATTCCCTGCAATAGATGGCGCCGGGGGCGGTATCAAAATAGCAGCCGAGTATCTGGATAACACTATCGATTCTCCGGAGCAGCTCGTCCGAGAAGTGCAAGCTGAAGAAGAAACCCATATGTATGAAAATTATGTGGCACCTTTCTTCGATGGCGTAGGTAGAAAGTGCTTGAAATCATCAGTATGTATGTATACAGTAAGTCCTGATTCAGGTTTTGTCGTGGACAGACTGCCGGGAGAGGATAACATATGGATAGCATCCGCCTGTTCCGGCCATGGCTTCAAACATTCCGCCGCACTGGGAGAGGCGCTGGCCGATGTAGTGCTATCAGGAAGATCTGCGATCTCGCTTGAGCATTTCATGCTGAGTCGATTCAACTTAAAATAATGCAGGTTTGCATTAGAGAGTTGGCCTGCCAAAAACAAGAAACGAGTTCTGTATGCTCAGTGGGACTAGCCACGCTATTGAATCTGACAAATTATTATTCAGTCACTCTAAAGGGGCTCTCTATAAGTATCTTCCTACTTTCCTATCGCGCTGTTTTTGAGATGAGTTTTTGCCAGAAGTTGTGTTTTGAATAATTGAATTAGGTGGCGTATTCTTTCAATCGCTAAACAGAAAGGAGATACGCCTAATGAAGAAAGATACAGTTGTTGAGCTGAAAAAGCCAGAGGTAATCGCTGAAGATCCGCTCATGGAAGTTCTTCGAAGAGGAGCTAGAGAGATGCTGAAATGCGCTCTAGAGGCAGAGGTAGAGGAATTTCTTGCTCGATTTGACGAGATAAGAGATTCTTCCGGAAAGCGCCTGGTGATTCGAAACGGTTACAAAAGAGAGAGAACGATTCAAACCGGAATCGGAGACATTCCGGTGATGGCTCCCAGGGTGGCAGACCGGAGAAAGGACGAGTCGAGGATTCGATTCTCATCAAGCATTCTTCCGCCGTACTTGAGACGGACTAAGAGTATTGAGGAACTGCTTCCGTGGCTGTACCTTAAGGGCGTCTCCACGGGTGATTTTAGCGAGGCTCTCGCAGCATTGCTAGGAAAGGATGCTCCAGGGCTCTCAGCGTCCACAATCAGCCGTTTGAAGGACGCCTGGAGTGAAGAGCTCAAGGAATGGCATCAACGCTCTCTGAGGGGCAAGGAGTACGTGTATCTGTGGGTCGATGGAATACACTTTGGCGCCCGCATGGAGGATGCCTCGCAGTGTATGCTCGTCGTAATTGGTGCCACCAAACACGGCGTCAAAGAACTACTCACGATAGTCGATGGATATCGTGAAAGCGAGCAGTCATGGCTAGAAGCGCTGAATGATCTTAAGCGGCGTGGATTGACCAAGGCTCCAAGAGTCGCGGTCGGCGACGGAGCGCTAGGATTCTGGAAAGCACTTCCTCAGGTATATGGCGATACTCGCTGGCAACGCTGCTGGATGCACAAAACTGGAAACGTCCTGGACAAGTTACCCAAGAGCATTCAGGCTCGGGCCAAGGATAACCTGCATCAGATCTGGATGGCGGAAACAAAGGAGATGGCTGAGAAGGCGTTCGATCATTTTATCCAGAGTTACGAGGCAAAGTACCCTAAAGCAGCAGAGTGCCTGGCGAAGGATAGAGAAGTCCTTCTTACGTTCTACGACTTTCCTGCGGAGCATTGGCTTCATCTACGGACCACGAACCCAATAGAATCGACATTTGCAACAGTTAGACTTCGAACGGCGAAGACTCGTGGTATGCTTACCCGAGATACGATGCTGACCATGGTCTTTAAGCTATCGATGTCCGCACAAAAACGTTGGCGCCGTCTGAATCGACCAGAACGGCTCGGTGAGCTAATTCAAGGAATCAAATTCGTGAATGGTATCAAACAAGAAGAGGCCGCCTAGCAATGTCAGAACACAACATTTGAGAAAATCTCGGTCAGATGTGGACGTTCCTAATTGTAGAAGTTGATCCACCGACCTAACGAAAGCCTCGCTTCTTTTACGTTCTCGTATGCGTGGAGGTATACTTCCTCGTACTTCAGACTGCGCCAGAGTCTCTCTATGAACACGTTGTCCATCTACACAAACGATGAAAATATCTTTCAGTCCGCGGTTCTTTAGCTCGGTGAAAATCGATAGCCCTATTTTAGCGCCCTCGTTGGAAGAAATCCCTTGAAGACTGGAGACAGGATTACAACCATAGTCAACTGCACAGCGGACTCGGATACCTCACACCAAAGGAGTTCGGAGACATCTTGTATCAACACAAATCGTCTGCTTGACGTGGCACATAACTTTGGTGCACTTCAATATGTTGCTACAAAACGGATAAAAATTTCTTGTGTTCATGCGCCGAAGCACTACGAACGACTTCCTGGTACATTGGAATTATCTCATCCAGACTTCCGTCGGCAACAATTTGTCCTCCGTTCATCAGAACAGCGGACTGACAGTATCTACTGGCCGTATCCATATTGTGGGTAACAAGAATAATAGTCTTTGCCTTAGCCTGTAGATCATATATTCGCTCAAGGCATTTCTGATTGAAGTATTCGTCGCCGACAGCCAGCGCTTCATCCACAAGTAGAATCTCCGGTTCGACGTTGGTGGCACAACCAAAAGCCAGACGAACAACCATTCCGCTCGAATAAGTTTTGATAGGCTGATCGAAGAAATCTCCCAGTTCTGCGAAATCACGTATTTCATCCATACGCTCTTTCATCTCATCTTCAGGGATTCCTACTATCAATCCATAAAGAAGAGCATTCTCTCGACCAGTATATTCCGGCTGAAATCCGGCTCCAAGCTCTAGTATGGCTGTGACACGACCCCGGCAAGCAACCTGTCCGGCTGTGGGCTTCAAGACGCCAGCCATTATCTGTAACAGTGTAGACTTACCCGAACCATTGGGACCGAGAAGCGCAGTGGTGTGTGGAGCAAATGAATAAGAGACATTATCCAGGGCAAGATACTCTCTGTGAAAGCTCTTCTTTCCATTCCACAGAATCTCTTTCAGCCTGTCAATAGGACGATCATAGATGTTATAGCGCTTCGAGATACCACGCAGCTCTACCTGGCTCTGGCTAGTTTTTTGAATAAGATCTGTAGTCATCACATCACATCCGCGAAAGACTGTTTTGTCTTGTAGAAGAAATAAAATCCGACAAAGAACATTCCCACTGCCACCAGGCTATAGCTCAGGTACGGAATAAGCTCAGGCATACGTCCTTCGAGGATCAGATGTCTGTAGTCCTGCACGATTCCGGCAACAGGATTGACCCAGAGTATCCACTGTAAATTCTCCGGCAACCTTTCGGCAGGGTAAACGATAGGAGTCGCATACATCCAGGCAGAAAGTGCCAGCGCCATAAAATGTCTGCAGTCACGAACAAATACACCCAGTGCCGAAATAAACCAGCAAAAGCCAACAGTAAAGAGAAAATGCGGAATGATAACGAGAGGAAGCAACAGCACCGTACTATGTACAGTATGAAGCTGAACGGCAGCAAAAGCCACCACGATAGCAAGCGAGATGGCCCCGCTCATAAATGAAGAGAGCGCCACTACAAATGGAAGAATCTGTAGAGGAAAGACAACCCGCTTAACTAGATTGGGCTCTTCGAGAATCTTCGTGGTGGCGTTGGATATTGCTTCAGACATTGCTATGTACGGAAGAAAACCAGCCATCATATAAAGCGCGAAATTAGAAGTACCGGTAGTGCCCCCGCCGAAGCGTACTTGCAAAATTATTCCGAACAGAAACGTATATAGCAGCATGTGACCGAGCGGATTGAGCAGCGGCCAGATTGCCCCCAGAAACGACCCCTTATAGCGACCGACGAAATCTCGCTTTACCATGGTCAATGTCAGAGTGCGCATAGACCAGAGGGTGAGGAAAGACTCCAATAGAGATTCCTGCTTGCGGGAGTCTTCTAGAGGCTCCCACGTTCTTTCTGCGACAGCGGTAGGTGATTGCAAGTCTAAAGGCATACTGAGCTCATCTTTATAGATTTCAAGATGTTAGCACATTTCATGGATTCAACTCATAAAGATCCTTTGAACTAGATAGATTGGCAAAATATTAAACAGACCTAAGCCGGTCGTCAGATCTCTTTCTCTCACTGCCGCTTCTGTCGATACAGAGAAATACGGTCACCTTCAGGAGTTTTCATCGAATTGATCCATTCAAATCGTCCGCTGTTTTTCAAAAAATCGAGCAAACTTTTGTAGCTCTCTTCCGACTTCGCATCTTTGAACTTTCGCTTCATCCTGTCTTTAACTAAATACCAGTGATAATAAAGCGCACTTTCTTGACTGAATTCAAGCTGATCACCTACCACGGTCCAGATCAGAGACGTGGTAGCCGTCACCGGCAGTTTTCGCTCTTTGGTCTCTAAATCGAAAGTCTGAGCATTGAGATTCGGCTCATTCATCAAAACATTTAAATAGACTGGTATCCCATGTTCATAGCGCTCTATCGTTTGCAAAGCCCAGTCATATCCCCAGTTTCTATAGGGAATAGGATTGTCCTTGTGCCCATCTTTTCCGAAGAAATCAACCGGAATATCGATTGCCATCCACTGACTGACCCCGGTAAGGAAGGGTGAGGAAAGAGGATATGGAGAAAAATTGAAAGATACGTACTGTAAGAAGATCAAGGCAAAGAGCCCGGATACAAGTACTCTCGACAGAACCTGTCCTGAGAACCAGAATTTTTCTATGAATACCCCGCTAATAGCTGCCGTCAGAACAAAGGTAGATACTATGTAACGGTCCAGTGGATAAATGTACAGACACATCATAAAAAAGCCGACCAGGGCGCCGGACCATAATGGCAATAATTTGCGATGGCTTGAAACCCCTGCAGCAACTGTCGATACAAGGAACAACGAGCAAAGCAAGGGGCTCATATTGAACCAATAGCTTTTCAAATAATAGAAAAAACACTCTATATGACTCATCTTGATCCCTTTCTCCTCGAAATCCGTGTTCATATAACTGTTGATCGAGTTCATTTCATTGAAATTGGTAAGTATCCATGGTGCTCCGATTACGACGGTTACTACCACAATGGTTGCAAGCTGAAGGAACAGATTCTTCCTATCGTCCCGTCGATGTCCTAGAAAAGCTAATACAGTGTAATACACGCCTGTTCCAACAATAAAGGCAGTAACTATCTGTTTTGTCAGACAACAAAATCCGATTGCGGTTCCGGCAAGAACCGCAGCCCCCAGAGTAGGATATCGCCACCAGAATATAAGTGAAGTCACTCCCAGAGCGCTTGCAGACAATGTCGGAAAGTCAAGCATTATCATATGATTCAAGAACGCGACTTCCGGATAAAAACCAACAAAGAAGGCGGCCGCACATGCGGCCAGTCCGCCGAATCCCAGCAACCTGACAGACAGATAGACAGAGACGCCCAGGACCGAAGCACAAAAACAGTGAACGGCAATATCAACCAGCCTTGCAGCTCCGAAAATAGCTTTGAAAAAACCGGCGACTATATAAAGAGCCGGCGGATAGAACTGGCTAACTTTCAGAAACTCCTGCCACCAATCGAACGAAAATGGTCGAAAATGCAGAAACAGTTCTGAGTAAGCGATACTCCTCAGAATATGTCCGGCTTCATCCATCATCGGTATATGATGATCGTAGTAATACCACAGGTAGTTCAAAGAGAAGAGAATCAACGCTACTGAAAAGATCGAGAACAGATCTTTCCGGTTCAACTGGCAAGTTGTAGGTTCTGTCTTTTCGGCTTCAATGTTCAAGACACTAATCGGTTCAACGCCGGTTTTCGAAGACATGAAAGAATCAACCATTCAGCCCACGCAGACTGCCTCACCCGGGAAAAGTGGCAACCGAAATAATTGAACCACCAAAATTCAAATCGCGCATATCCATTACCTTATGCTCCGTTCTGGTCAAATGTAACATGATGGAATTGATCAGGGGATGAGGTACACTGGTCTCTCTATTCAAGAGCGCTTCGATTTCTGTTTCGGTCAATACGTCTGGATACTGCTTCAAACGCCTGTGGATAACAGCTAGAGGCACTAGAGGCGCCATAAAATACGCCTGGCGGATATTGACGAATCCGTTGTCCTGCAGCATTTTTCCAAGAGTTCTTTTAGTGTAACGACGATAGTGACCAAATAGTTCGTCTATCTTCGACCAGAGAAAATCATGGGCAGGCACGGTCAAATAGAGATTGCTGCCCGGCCGCATCATGGACTTTACATTTTCTAGTGGTTCCTTCTCGTCGGCGAAATGCTCTATACAATCAAACATTCCTATGGCGTCGAACTGCTTTCTCTCCACCGTAGGATTGAGCAGATTGTTGTATTCGAACTTTATCTCCGGATACATTTGTGAAGAGACTCTCAGACCATCCTCTTCGATTTCATAACCGGTCAGATTGCGAAAACCGTTTCGATACAAATAACCGAGCACGTTTCCAGTGCCTGAGCCGATCTCCAGGAAATCCGCATTCTGGTAATCCGGCAAAGTTTTTTGAATGAGGCTGCAAATCCTTTCGTTGCGCACAACGAACCAGAAATGCTCATTCTCCAGTTGACTGATGTTGTCGTATGGATATCGCTGGGTCTTGTCTTGTAACCCTGCCGTGTCCTTCCTATCAACTGCAGCATCAGAGCCTACAGTTGGGCTAAGAGGTATTACAAGCGAATGTCTGTCTGACATGGTTAGGAAAATCCCCGCGCAGGAAGTTCTATTTTTGAGATGCTCAACTACATTACAACGTCCCAAGCTATGATTTCTCTTAAATTCTATTAGTATTGAAGATTACGAACAGCTCAGATTGGGCCAGAATGGATTTGCGTTCAATAAATATCCAGCGCTCTGAAATCCTTTATCTGGGGAGCTTCAGCATGCTCAACCTCCAGAACCAGATTGCGAAAGAGGGTATCCGGAGCATTCCTGGGACAACCATAAGCGGCCACCATCTCCCAGGGTCCGGGGAAGATGGAGATTGAAATACTCTCCATATCTTCCAATAGCGGATGAACCGGAATTACATTTGAAATTTCGAAATTGCGCCATTGATCACCGGACGCAATGCTGTATGAAGATGCAGGCAGCACAAAATTATGCTTGGTTCCCTCTATAAACACAGCAATGCTAGAGTACAGCCCCGTGGACCGTTCATCTTTAATCTCTCCGGAAAGACGAACCTTAACACTGGTGTTTGCCTTTATAGCTCGAGAAACTTCAGCAGGAATAGAAACTTTTGTGGAATTGGATTTAGCAAATCGAAGTATCGACTTATTCATTCTGATCTCACTGGTCCCATGCTTCATCGAGAGATCGAAGGCATCCTGACCCAAGCCATGTTTCCAAATTTCTCTATTGGTTTCCGTATCTGCAGATTCCAACAAACTATCGAAACGGCCCTCCCGCTCCCTATCCAGAGCAAGAAAAATACGATACTCGCCTGTCTGACACCCAAAAGAAGGAGAGAGGTCCGAATTATTCTTACTTTTACCATCGAAAAATGATGAGCTGCCTTCAATGACTTTCAAACCAATGGAATCCATCAATCGACCGTCTGCGGCAAACGGGTCATGAACAAATTTGTTTGGGCTGAAACCAAGAAAGCGCGGCGGATAACGCCTGGGTTGACCTTCCGGCTCATAGTCGCCATAAACTGTGACCGGTTTCGATTCGCTTTCGATAGTTATCGTATTTATTTCTCCCATTTTTATGAGGGATGGAGCTATCGGAATAATCCTCCAGAAGCGCATATTTTCAAACTGCTGCCCTCTAGTGTTCGCGAAAAACCGAACATAATTGCAGACTTCAAATTGCTCGGCCGAAGTGCTGTATACAGGATAACTTTCGAACTTAACCGGCTCTCCATTCAAAAGGATTTTTGCTTTTTCAATTTCTCTGTCACAGTCAACTACCAGGTAAGCCGCCCCCGGTAACTTATCAGAGCCACGAACTTTTACCGAGCGGCTGACAGCGCAACCAGGCTCAAATCGACAGGACCATTCCTTCGTCATCCTTTTCTGAAAGATACCGACCCAGAGCAACAAAACAGAAAAGATCACTAATAAAGACGGAAGAATTATTGAAATCTTTGCACTCGCTTTCCAGTTCCTTACGGGAGGAAAGAGGGACAAACCTACAATCAAACTCATCAGAACAGCCTTGATAGCGAACTCAAAAGCCATCGCCAGTTCGACAGAACCGACCAACTGCACTAATAGTGGTGTCATATCAACCATCGACAGGACCACAAAAAATACCCCGGTCGATGATGCAATTAACAATTTCTTACTGTGCGATTCTCTTATGGTATAAGCCCCTAGAACCGCGAACATGACCATATAAGGCATACCGGTGAACCAGTATCTCGGCATCGCTTCAAAAGGCATATAAGCCAGGTGTCCGACCAGAGCCAATAGAACCACCACTACCCCGGAAACAGAGACCTTACTTATTGTCCTCAGATTGTCCCTCTTTTCTCGACTAAACAAAAAGAAAGCCATTCCCAAAAAGGAAAAAAGAACAATAGCTCGATGGAGCAGAACCTGGACCGAGGGGCTGAGGAACAGAACCGTAGAATTGAAATCATTCCAGGGCAACGAAAACAGCCTAACGAACTTTCTAGCAGCTAAATACAGCGATTCCAGCGGTCTGGCTGAGATGATAGCTCTGCCAACCGCTACAAGCTCTTCGGTTCCACTATCGAACCCGAACCAATTCGAGTATAAAATGGTCAAATCCGGCACAGGGAAACCTTGCCAGGCATCAACCTCATAGTTGAGTCCTTTGGCGAGGTTATGCACCGCACAGCGCTTCGGAATGACATGAAGATGACCTGTAGTAGCTTTGGCTGTCAGTGCCCAGGGAGTCAAAACAATGACCATGCCTGCTACCAGACTGATAGCAAAGATCAGCCTTTTCCTAGCTGAAGGGAAGCGGCTCCATGAGAAAGCATTAATCAGAAGGCAACAAAATAGCAATGGAGGCTTGGTTAAAAGTAGCAGCCCTTGCAGAAGCCCAGAAAATATTGCCACCACTGAGAATTTCATTCTCGATTCAGAGGCTTCAGTAGATTCGAGCAGCAACCATGCCGCAGCCAGCAAAAGCATGTGGGCTAGCCCTTCGGTCAAAAAGCGATCTGTATTAAGAATCGCCGGTGGATACAGCGCCCAAAGTACCCCTGCAGTCATTGCCCAGCCCGGACTTTTCAGGATTTTGAAAACGATAAGATAGACGAAGGTAGACGCCATTGCCTGGTAAAGGCACATCGTCAATGCAACGACCAACCAGTCCGAGCTTACCGGAACCTTTCCAATCGCCAGAAAAATCAAAGCAGGCAATAGAGATAACCCGGGTCCATCCTGCATCAAGGCATCGCCAAGGTAAGAGATACTGGCTGGCGCAGGACCAGGAAAGGCTTTTAAATGCTCACATATCAACTGAACAGTCCAGAAGAAATGTCCAGAATCCAGCATCAATAAGGTTCTTGGTTGGCTATTCCCTAGCGTGAAAGCTAGGCATAAAGATAAAGACAGCAAAAAACAGAGCAGCGGAAAGATGATAGAGGTTCGGAAGAATCTCTTCCAGAATGCTCCCAGAGATTTATATGAAGAACTCTCTGCGACTGGATCGTCTTTCATTAAGGTCAATGTAAATAACCGCGGCTCAATTTTGCTAGCCCATTGTGGCTACCAGTTACTAGACTTACGCTTAGGAAGGATACATGCTATTAAAAGTCCCTTAAAGGTCCGTACACTTTCATTGCTTAAACTTTATTTGAATGAACGGAAACAAAGCACCGGGGAGGTGATCAAAAATTGCTGACTTAACACAGGTGGGTACAACCTGGCGTCAAAAGATGCTTCCTCTGGCAGCAATAATCATCGTGTATCTTCTCTGCTTTTTCGAAAGCACCAGATCAGCCGGTTTCTACCTGGATGATTGGATGTTCATCGACACATTCTGGCAGGGACCCGAGGGTTTCATAGAAGCTTACGTGAACCTGATGCAAACAGATCCTCGCTTTTTGAATCGTCCAGTGGAAGCGCTTCTGTTTCTAGCCTCCTACAAAGCCTTTGGAACAAACCCACTCGGATATCACATATTCAATGATGCCCTGGAGATAACAGCTTGCTGGCTGATTTTTCTCTGCTTCAAGCGAACTACCAACTCTCCTCTCATTTCGTTGCTCTGCGCTTTATTGTTCCTATTGCTTCCCACCCATAATGCCACGCACTACTGGGTTTCTTGTATCTGTGTGAACTTGAGCCTTTGTCTTTATTTAGGAAGCCTTTTCTGCGATATAGAAGGCGCAATTAGAGGAAGAACAGATCTTCACTTCGCCTCTGCGATCCTTTTCCTGATCAGTCTGTTGAACTATGAAATTTTTCTACCGCTGGCGGCACTAAATGTGATGGCAGTTTTTCTGCTTAGAACAAGCAAACAATCTTATAAAGACTCTCTAGTCTATACTCTAAAACCTTTAGCCCTGCTGACCGTATCCACAATACTTTTATTCGTCTATCTGAAGCTGATAATGCCATTGTTCGGCAAAGCCTGGATGCACAGAATAGCTTTTGAACCTGCCCTATTTTTTAAAAATTTGTCAGCGGGAATATTATTGAATTCGCCCACTTCGCTTGCTCCTTTCGTCGCGGAGAAACTCAAACAAGCTTTCGGAGAAGGTCTGGCAACCGTACAATGGCTTAAACTTACAGGCATTGCGGCAATTGTATCTTCAGCGGCAATCTTATCCAAGATCTTGCCGACTGAAGAAAAGGGTCTCTCCTACACGAAAGATTACAAAGTCGCCGGTGCCTTTTTGATAATTGGTAGTCTTACTGTCCTAGGTTCGTACACTATATTCTGTTTCAATCCTGAATATCTTCCGACACTTGACACCCCAGTAAACAGAATAAACATAGCGGCATCCATCGGACTATCGATGATATTCTGTTCGATACTGCTTTTGCTTTTGGATCTTTTCAATAAATCAAAAAAGTGGCATGCGCTGGGATCCCTGGCGTTCTCATTGCCGCTCTTAATATCTCTTACAATCACCAATTGGACCCTTGCTAAACCTTACGAGTTATCCTGGCAAGTTCAGTCCTATGTCATGGGTAAGTTGAGAGAGAACAAAGATAAACTAAAAAACTACAAATTCCTGATTTTCTCCGGATGTTCCCGATATAGCGGCGAGGCCCCCGTCCTGGATGGTATATGGGATTTCCGACCGATGGCTAGGATCGTGCTGAATCGACCAGAACTTGATGGCACAGTAGTTTCTTCAAGACTGAAAGTATCTAAGTCTGGCATCAAAGACATGGTTGGCGACCTGGTATGCACAAGCACTGACTATACTGGAATGATCGGTATTTTCATTCCCAGTTTCATCATGATAGAAATAGCCAGTCCGAATCAATTTGTCGACCTCATTGAAGAAAGGGGTCTTCAATTCGAATCTAAAGAGCTAACGAAAGAGTGGCGAAAACAATTGAAAGAAGGAAGATGAAGATAAAGACAAATTCTGTTCAAGTTATTGGCTCAGCAAAATCAAAAATTTTGAAAAGATTTTATTAGCATTTTTCGACAAAGTATCTTATCCTGATCGACTGTCTAATTAGGATTATCGTTGCCATGATCTTCAAACTATCATTTATTGCAGATATATGCATAAGAAAATCGGATAGGTTTAGATATTCATAACCGAACCAGAAACTATTTTAAATGATGAAAAGGCTAAATCTTGGCTGTGGAATTGATTACAAAGAAGGTTTCGTTAATCTCGATTTTCACTCTCATCTGGATATTGATGTACAACATAATCTAAATCAATTCCCCTATCCATTTGATGATAGTGAGTTCGATTTCATTGAAGCTTCTCATATCATCGAACATCTAGACAAACCATTCGAAGTTATGGCTGAACTGCATAGAATTCTGAAACCAAATGGACTTCTACACATAAAGGTTCCTCACTTCAGCAGAGGATTTACCCATGCTGAACATAATGCCGGTTTTGACGTCACTTTTCCCTATTATTTCAATCCAAATTTTACCAAGTCCGGATATTACGGAATCAATTTCAGCCTAAAGAAAGTACAGCTAAACTATTTTGCTTTCTTTCACCTTCTCCCCTATATGGGTGTCGGACGTGCCACGATTAGCATAATGAAATTGATAAATATAGTTATCAATTTTTTCGCGAATTTAAATCCAAAAGCTTGCTCGAGAATCTGGTGCTTTTGGGTCGGTGGCTTCGAAGAGATAGAGTTTGAATTGGTGGCTACTAAATAATGGAAGATTTCAGGACAGCGCAGGCATTTGCCTCATCCTGGAATAATCTTCCTGACGGATCTGTATACACTTATGAACAGTTTCTTGATTGGATTAAGCCTCTAACAAAAGCTGATATTTCGAAGAAAACTGTATTGGAGTTTGGTTGCGGCAATGGAAGCCTGATGTGTCATCTTGTAAGGTGGAATCCCAGATTTGTAAAAGGAGTCGATCTAGGAGATTCGGTCATTTCGTGCCGTAAAAACATGGAGCTGACACTTTTTGAAAACTTTGAAATAGATCAAACAGATCTAGTGTGCTTTAGGTCTAACGGTTATGATTTTGTTTATTGCATCGGTGTCTTACATCACTTGAAAAATCCATTCAGGGGTTTTGAGTCCGTTATAAAGAACACAAAGCCAGGAGGAAAGTTTCATTGCTGGGTGTACGCAAAGGAAGGAAATGAACTGGTTAGGCTTTTAGTTGAACCCATTAGAATGATCGCCTCAAAGTTACCTTGGTGGTTTAATAAGTACATCATCGTAATTCCACTAGCTTTTGCCTATTTCTTGTATGCAAATTTGATCGTCGGTTTTAAACTGTCGAAATTACCTCTTTATGATTACAGTAAGTGGATTACAGAACGAGACTTTGATTTTTTCAGGCATGTTGTTTTTGATCAGTTAGTAACACCGCAGACAACGTACATTGACAAAAAGACCATAGAAAGTTGGTTCGACAGCTTTCCAGACATTGACCACGACTCTAAATATTTAATTTTCAGGAATGGCAATTCTTGGAAGTTTGGTGGACAAAAACTTTGCAGTTCAGAACATTAGATTCTGTCACAATGAGCTTGCTTATTGGAGCGGTCTCTCATCCCAAAAGGCATCGTCAATTTCTTCTAAATAGAAGAATTTCGGATTGATCATAAACAATTTTACGACCGACCAAGGCGCAGTTTTGCGCGACGTAATCCTCTATTTGGGTAATTGCATTTCGTGAATCTTGATCTCTTGGCAAATCCTGACGATCACCAATACTTATTTTCCTATCTTCCATATAGTCCGGCTTCTTTGAATGAAGTAGAAACCACTCGAAGTACTCTAACGAGGCGGGATCAAAACTAACCTGATCACCCTTCAGGGTCCAGATCCTAGAAGTCGTAGGAACCACAAGGCTTTTCTTAATCCTGGCAATCAGTGTTAGTGTATGCACATTGTATTGAGCATCATTAGGAACTATATAGAGATATCCAGGAGGCGAATTCGAGTTTCGATCAATAGTATCGACAATCCACTCTTGTGCCCAAACATCACCTGGCGGAGTAGGATTTTCGCACTGATTCATGCCGGATGGAGTGCCTCCTTTCGCACAAAAAACCTCTGAAGCAAAGATTGCAATCTTCGAATCTATCGGATACGGAGAGAAGTTGAATAAAATCCAATGCAGAAGCATCATGGAACTGACAATCACAAATACAGCTCTTAAGATTTTGTTTTTGCTCCTCAACAATCTAGTGAGAAGCCCGGCGGAGATAATTGCCGTCAGTACAAAAACTGGAACGATGTAACGCTGTTCCGGTAAATTACTGGAAAGAAATAATAAAAACCCGATCCCCAAGAAAGATGCGAACAGAAGAACAAGTCTTTTCACCACTTGCCTGCGCAGCACTAATGGTAGCGCCAATACAAAGAGAATTGAACCCAGAGCAGACATAGATATTGGCAGACCAACTAAATATCCGGATCCATTGCGCACAACATTGGATAAAATTCTGGTGTCTTCAAGGTGCGTAGCATTCCTATCATTGAACCACTGCAACATAGAAAAATTTGGCACCAGCCAGATCAAGAGAAAAAGCGCAGCTATAAAGCTTGCTGAAATCAGCTGCAATACGCTATCCCAGCGCTTTTTGATAGCGAAGGTTACAAGAAGGAACAGACAAGGGAAGAAAAGGAAGAAAGCCGCCACTTGCTTGGAAGAAGCTGCTAATCCTATAGCACAACCCAGACCCAGACACTTTCTCCATCCTGGTTCTTTTGAAAACGAAAAAATTGCATACATGGCTAAGGCATAGAATGACAGATAAGCGAAGTCCAGATAAGTGGTATGGCTCAGCCGACATACCAGAGGGTAGCTCTGGAGCACACAGACCGATAAGAACGCAGCAGACCGACTCTTGAAGATCTCGAAGGCAATCGAGAAAACAGAAAATGCCAATAAACCAGAAAAGAGCACCGCCGAAATCTGTTCGGTCAATAAGCCGGGACCCAACATCATCTTGCCTAAGCCATAGAAGGCATGAACTTGAGGAGGATAGGCGTAGTTAACTTTCAAAAGACTAAGCCACCAATTGGCATCCATAAGATGTGGATGCCTGAAAAGGTCCATGTATTTGATTGAATCAAGAACATGACTGGCTCCATCCCAAAAAGGCCAGGAATTATCCAATAGATACCAGACGGACAAGCTTAGCGGGACAAGCATAGTTATAAGTAGACGAACCCTATCGCCTGCTGTTAAAGAAGCTGCTTCAAATCCAGCCTCTTCGCTAGCCAAGCTTTCTAAATTGAAATCGGCTTCGTCCTCGGTATTGTGTGAGGTCGCATCCACCAATGGTCAATCCCCTGCAAAATGAAGGATCAGACAGTACCCGGTCCAAGCTACTACCATTTCCAAAAAATTGGAGCAGAAGCATTCAATACCTTATTATTGAGAAGATGACAGATTTTAATTGAACAAGACCACTCTGCTAGATTAAGAAATCAAGCAGAATGATTAAATTAAGCTCAGCCCTGTTCCACTTTATTCAAGGGTTTTTCGAATCGACTTGCTTGGGATTACAGAATCAGACTGTAATTTTGCAGATTCTTCTATTTGCTTTCTCCAACGCTCAGGGAGAGACTTATCAGCTTCAAACTGCATGCCTCTGGAAGATACCAAATTCAATAATTGGTGAATATCGTTGACTCGAACAACATTGCCTTCGGGAGAAAAGATGAGAAACAAGCCGTCGATATCATAGGACGCAAGTCGCACACCGGCAGGAGCATCTAAAATTCTGTCTTTAGCAAACTCGATTCGGTCGGAGAATACACCGCCTTTGATATCAGATCTATCAAGAGTCAATCGAACCACATTCTGGAAATCCCAGACTCCATCAAAAACTGGTGCCTCGTTGACATAACGGGGAGCATTAACCAGCAATATAGACTTGGCATCCTTTAGCACCGCATGCTGATTCTTAATGCAAGATCTTATGTGCGCCTGCAACTGCCATGATAGTAAGTAGGGCTTAGAGAGCGCCCAATCGGCGAGCATCAGTAATGTGGTAATCGGAACGACAAGAACAGTAGAAACTATCAAAAAAGACTGCCGACCGGCTCCGATGACACTTCTGAGCCCCAGAGCAATCGAGCAGAAAATAAAAGCTATTCCTATGGTTGCTCCTGTATTCACCCTGTTCACAAGGCTATGAAAAGTCGGTCCATAAGAATCGTTCAAACCGAATATGACGTAGGATGCCACCACCACCATCGCACCCACGGCTAAATACCAGACAGGATGGGAAGCTTCCTCGGCAGCAGCATCTTGCTTCCAGAAATAAGTCATAGAGCCAAACAGAGCCAAAGAAACCGCAACCAACATTGCCCATGAGTAGCTGCTGATTCCTTCGTTCCATTGTTGACCTGCCTGGTTCAGAAAAAAATCGAATCCCACCCAGGGCAGATTGAGTTCAACTCCCGCTTTTATCGTAGACCACATCAAGGAGGAATCAAAAGTCACATGATGCATCCATGCGTCGGAGAAAAAAGGAACGACAAGACGAAGATAGAGAAGGTCCAGTAAGAATGCTGTGCCTAGAGACGCTGCGCAAAGCAAGACTGCCTTGAATGTGGCAGCTCTTTCTCGTCTTTTCAGAAAGGCCACCACAGCTATATTCAATAAACCAAGCAAAAGAAAGACTTCATAATTGAGCAGTCCCAGCAAAAAGAGCAAGCCGGAAACTGCGTGCAACCAGGGGAGCGATCTCTTCACCGCTTCGATATCACAAAGAAGCGAACCCAGATAGAAAATCATGCTCAAGTTGACTGAACTGCAAACGACCCAGTAATGGGTAGCATTGTGACTTGGATATAGTAGAAAAAAAACTGCCGCAATAAACGAAATCAACCGGCTTCCAGATACTCTGACAAGACAGAGGAAAAGCAACCAGGCTGAGAGAATCTCCATCACAAGATTGAAAACGTGATATCCCAGCGGCTTGACTCCAAACATCTTGAACATGATCTCGAAGTGCAGCGCTTCTATTGGTCGTTTTACCACCCTTGGATCGGCCGAGAAATAGTGTTTGAATAACTCTAAAAAATCCTGAGGTCCGCTGGACAGCGTATTCAGCATTATCCAATCGTCTAGATAAAAGCCTACGTGCTTTATGCTGGGCAAAAAGCAGACCATCGCCACCAGGGCAAAACACCCCAGGGCGACCACGTTTTCTATGAAGAACGGTCTTAGCTTATTCAAGTCGACTGCACTTCTCTGGTTCGCTCCGACAGTGCCTATGATCACTTCTCCAATACAGCTGCGAACAAAAACCGATACATCTATAAGAAATTTTCTAGAACCACTTCTACATTTATCTTAGAGAGTCGATTCTATCCAGGATTGCCATCTCCGCAAGGCATTATGAAAGATTACTTCATTAGAGGAGTTCAATGTCGGTTCTTTCCCAGGCTGGAGAGAATGGAGAATCTTCTCGACCCAGGTTTTACCCTTGCCTTCCCTGAAAGCTCCTCCGGCAATGTTTCGACTAGCTTCGGCAACATTTTTGATTGCCCTGGGTCTGAGGCTCTGGTTCGCTTTTGGAGACGAGCATCAAGTCCTTTTCAATGCTTGCGACGCCTCCGAGTATGTTGAAAAAGCTGCTGAGATTCAAGATTTCCTGAACAAACCTCTCTCTTTCTGGCTGGATACGTTAGCCTACCTGACCGGCCAGCTATCCCCCGAAAAAGTCGCGGTCCTTCAACAGAGCTATCGAAACCTGGAAGAGCTCTGCATCAGGTCTGGACCGTTGTATCCTCTTTTTATCTATTTTTCTTGCGTTTGCGGTGGTGACAATGTAAGTCAGACCGATCTGTTCATGCCTGTGCTTATGCAGTGCTTGACCTCCGCCCTTGTACCCGCTCTGCTTGTCTATATAGGCGCCAGGCTCTGGGACCTTAAAACCGGTGCTACTGCAGGTTTTTTAGCAGCTCTCTATCCTGGCTTCATCGTCAACTCAGCCAGGCTTCTCACAGAACCATTTGCCTGTTTCTGGTTGATAGCAGCCCTTTCACTAACTATCCGAAGCGACACTCAAAAACGACTGCGCCCACTTTCAGCTATCGCCACCGGGATCTGCCTGGGTTTGATGCAACTCTCTCGTTCAGCGCTCTCGCTTGTATCGATCATATTCGCCGGGTTTGCCTCGATTTTACCCGCCGTAGAGAAGAGAGCCGGAAGACTTGCTTATCTTGCGCTGCTAGTGGTTGGCATCGCTGTTCCTCTGGTGTTTTTCGCCGGGCTGCAATACTTAGCCACCGGCAAACCGGATCTGATGGTGGACAGG
Organism: Candidatus Obscuribacterales bacterium; assembly: GCA_020634035.1. Lineage (GTDB taxonomy): Bacteria > Cyanobacteriota > Vampirovibrionia > Obscuribacterales > Obscuribacteraceae > RI-106. The sequence goes on from JACKCM010000003.1 coordinate 583,462, forward strand.
CTATCTCGATACAATCTGTTCGTGGGAATGAACTGGGATAGCGCAGGTTGGCTGGTGTTTCCCTATCCAAATTTTTCATCGATGGTAGAGAGCAACCATCTAGAAATACTCAAAGTCAAGTTCGAAAGCGGTCCCTGGCAGTTTTTCTCTCTATTGCTGGACAAGGCGCCCAGGTTGTTCTCTTTTCCCTGGAACGATTTCAAAACGCCGATCGGTATTTTTTCATTCGAATCCCAAGTTATCTATCATCAATGCTGCCTTTTCTTTGCACTGATCGGGATAGGAATAGGACTGGGAAAAGAACTCTCTTTCGGTTTTCTCAAAAGTGGAAGAGTATTGATGTTGCTCACAATTATAATGGCGCACTTTTCTTACATGGCATTTATTACTCTGCCCAGATACGCCCTTACAGCCATCCCGATAATTCTGCTTTTTTCAGCTGTAGGGCTGATATGGCTCTATGAGCTAGCGAAAAACAGAACAACCCAAAAGGAATTTCTACTCTTATGCGGATCTGCGTTAGCTATATTTGTTTTAACCAGAGTCGGTATTTTAGATATCATCGCAGGAACGCTACCGTTCATCACACCTTTTGCTATTCTCGTATTAATTACAATTGCCAAATTTCTGGCTGGTGCAGGAGTACTGCTGGCACTATCCATGGCACTACGACAAAGTCAGGAGAAAAGCAGATGGCATCACATAGCTATTTTCGCAGTCGGCATCTTAAGCATTCCTTTAATGGCCCTTCCCTTGAACGCTTATGGCAACCCATATGAGTGGCGCAAAAAAAACACAACCATAGCCGAGACAATCAAACTCCCCTCAGGTCTTGTCATTCCCGAGTCTGGTCGACTCTACCTCATGATAGACGGCAGATCAATCGATCCGGCATCTGCCAAGCTTCAAATCAACAGTGTCTCTCTAACAGAGCCGCCACTACCGTTGATGCCTTTTATTCAGTATACCTATCCCCAAGAAGTTACAAGCGAAGGTACAGTCAAATACGATCTTGAAAGTATCATCGCATCGATAATGCGCGCTGTCGGCGGTACCAATGCCGACCTTAGACAGTGGTTCCTATACGCGGTCCCAGACGAAATAGCCAGAGCTCAGAAGCCTCTCGAAGCAAAAATCGAATGTAAAAAAGATGGAGAAGCGGAGATTTTCGGGTCATACACGACGAAGAAAGATCAGGCGATAGTACCCGATTTTTTCAGATACTCGTTCGAGAAAGCTTTCTATGGCATAGAAAATCCCAAAGGCTTATCCGATACCAGATACACAACCAAAATTGCCCTGGTTCCAACCCAAGACGATTCGAAAGAGAAAAATTCAATCAGCAATATCAGAGCCTTCTATGTAGAATCCGGCTCTGCAGCCCCTGAAGAAATATCAAAAACCGCTGAAACAATAAGCGATTCAAAAATAGATGAAGGTATACACATGATCGCATCAGATCTGCAGCAAGAACTCGATCAATCTAAACCTGCCTCAGCCACTATCAGCGTCGACCTGGAATCAGATAGCGACGGTGTTTTGCCGGTAGGCATAGAAGTTGCGTTCGTCGGTACGGATAGAAAAGGGAAAGAGTTAAAATACATCTCACCATGGGTCCCTTCCCGATTCTCGATTAAAAAAGGAGCAAATCAGTTACGCTTCGCTGTCCCATTTATGCCCGCTCATATAGGGGATAGACTGAACCGGGTCTCCGCTTCAATAAAGCCAGGCGGGCCATCCGCAGACAATTTGTTTCTCGGAATCCGTAACAACCGGTTAAGCTCCCGACAGATTCGCTGGAGAAGCCTGAAAGTAACATTGCGAACAATCGATCTGCCGCTGCCCTGTACATCAGGACAAATTTATTGAGTCCGCTGAGTCCGCAAAAAATGACCCATGAATTAATTCACAGGTTGTCTTGACAATCGCCTGCTAGAATTTCTCTTTCGCATATATCTGATTGAGAAAAATGCTTTTTAACAGCGTCTCTTACTTAGTCTTCTTCCCCTGCGTCTTTGCGCTATATTGGCTGCTCCCTTCCGGCAGGCCAAGACAGGCGATGCTGCTTGTCGCCAGCTATTTTTTCTATATGAGCTGGAACGCCGTATTTGTATTCCTGATTTTCGGAATGACGGTGTTCAACTGGATCTGGGGTCAGATTCTCCACAAATCGGATAATAAGCGCAAGCTAATATTCGGTATCGGCATCGCGGCGAATCTGTTATGTCTTGCAATCTTCAAATACGCAAGTTTTGCCACTCAATCCGCCAACACCATGCTTGGCTGGTTCGGCCACAATCCGGAATGGGTTGTGAATATCATTCTTCCCCTCGCCATATCATTCTTCATATTCGAATTCATCCACTATCTTTTCGAGATTTATCGCGGCAAAAATCCAATAGATTCCTTCATTCTCTTCGCTCTATTCGCAGCCTTTTTCCCGACCCAAATAGCCGGACCCATAAAACGCTATCCCGATTTCGAAGCCCAGATGAAAGAAGATAAGAAGCTGCGACTTTCTTATTTCGATGAAGGTGTACCGCTAATAATTCTGGGTATGGCTAAGAAAGTTCTGCTTGCCGACAATCTGGCGACTTTTGTCGATATGGGCTACAAGGTCTCGGGCTCGTTCAGCGCCCCGGAACTCTGGCTGATAGCCTATGCGTTTGCCTTTCAGATCTATTTCGATTTCTCCGGTTATACAGATATTGCCAGGGGATCAGCCAAACTATTCGGCTACAGTATCCCAATTAACTTCAACATGCCCTACATAGCAAACAATGTCTCTAACTTCTGGCATCGCTGGCATATCTCGCTTTCAACCTGGTTGAGAGACTATCTGTATATTCCTCTAGGTGGATCCCGGGGAGGCAAATGGGCAACCCAGCGAAATCTGTTTCTGACCATGGCACTCGGCGGACTTTGGCATGGTGCCTCATGGAACTTCGTGGTCTGGGGCATTTATCATGGTCTCGCCCTGGCTGTGCATCGAGAGTTTACCGAATTCAAAGAAAGTAGAGAGAAACTAAATCAGTTCTGCCAGTCAAAGCTTTTCAACTTGTTTTCTATAGTTCTGACTTTCCATGCAGTTTGCATCGGCTGGGTTTTCTTCCGTGTCACTGATATCGGCACCGCCTTCAGTATCATAGGCAAAATGCTTTCACCCAAAACATATGGTTCAATTCTGCATCCGGAGCGCTTTATCCTCTTACAAGATCACCTACCGATTATCGTCCTAACCGCCCTGGCCATGACCATGGTTCTGGTAGCTATCAACATTCCATTCAGTCGCCTCAACGAAAAAGGCTTTTTCAAAAACGCCCCAGCTCCGCTCAAAGGAGTCTTTTGTGCGATTTTAGTGATGCTGATGGTGACCTTCCTTCCGGACGGCTCTCAACCCTTTATCTATTTCCAGTTCTAAAGACAATGAAAACAGCGCTACCTGTAAAAGGAAATATCGGAATATTGTCGCAATCAACACTGCTGTGGATCGCTTTATCTTTTGCAACATTGGATTTTACTCTATATTGCTTGAACCCACTTCAATACATACATACATTCGCCTATATGCCTTTGAGCAGGAATCCTCTCGTATCCAAGATTCCGCAATTTCTACACAGTAGCGAGGATCCAGAAGTATTGATAATGGGATGTTCCCTTCCTCAAATGTCCGTAGCATTTTATGATGCCGACCGATTTAACTCTGTCGATTCAAGTGATATACAAATGATGCGTCAGTACACCAAGGCGCTCTATCTAGAAGAGTTATTAAAGAAAAAAATCAAAAAAAATCTACATGTTTTTAATCTCACTTCATCCGGTGCCATGGCTTCAGACGAAGCGAGCATTTTGAAAAAACTTCTAGAATTTGATAAACACCCGAGAGTTATCGTATTCGGAATTGGTCCAAGAACTTTCTTTGACAATACGTATCCAAGAAAGACAGCCGTGACAGAAATACTTGAAAAACAGAGGACTTTGAAGGATCTTTACAGGGCCGATTTAAGTTGGGAAGAACGAAGAGAAATTTTGCTTGGCTATTTAAGCAACTTCTACAGAGAGCGGTCAGACTACCGTAACTTTCTTGTGAAATACATATGCAATAAAGCAAATAGAGAACCCTCAATATACCTTGTTCAACAAAAGTTCGCTGCGCAAGAGGCTTTAGGATCTGAAAGAGATCAACCCGCTATTACTACGACAACCGGTATAGCAACAACAACATTTGGTCTTTTGAAAAATCAAGAAGGTAAAGGACACCAAAACCCTAGAGCCTTCAATGCTGACCTTGCCCTCTACAATATGAGATACAACCCTCCTGACTTTGAAAGATTTGATTTTGAATTAAGTGGTTTGAAAACACTGCTAGAAACTTGCCGCAAGGCAAAAATCAAAATATTAGTAGTGGATATGCCAAGAACAAACGCAAACGAAGCGCTCTTAGACAAACAAATCCTTATGCGCTACAGAAACGACATACCCAGGTTAGTAAAGTCTTTCGAAGAAGCCTCTTATCTCAATCTGAATGATGGCAGGACCTGCAACATTGAAGACTTTATTGACTCAGTTCATTGCAACTCAAGCGGCGGCAAAAAAGTTCAAGACCGCCTTGCAGAGCATATTAGCGGCAAGAACTGGATGTAATGAAAATAGAGATTGAACAATAGTTCAATTCTTTTGTCGGTAAAGTTGTAGGGTTGTACCATCAACAAGTCTTTCTGAAGCAAAAAGCTGAGCTCTTCGCTTAATAGCCGATTTCTGGAGTTCTAGTGCTTTAAAAGAAGCTTCGTCTTTTGGTATCTCTTGGGGATAGAATTCTCGATAGGTCTGCGGTTTACTAGAATCTAGCAGTAGATACCACCGAAAGTAATCAAGTTTGCTTTCATCGAACTCAATTTCATCTCCATTAGCAGTCCAGGTTCGCAAAGTCGTTGCTTGAGTTCTCTGATTGCGAAGTAGGGAGATTAGGTTCATTGTGTGCACATTGTACCGGGGCTCATTGGGAACAACTAGCAAATAGGATATTGCCCCTCCATCAGCTTGCTTGATTTGCTCTAACATCCACACCTGGCGCCATAAGTCATCACCAGGTGTAGGATTCTTGTTCGGCAAATAAGAGAACTTCCTATATGGCTTTGCACTAATACTTGCTCCAATTTGAGCAAGAGATTGTGGAATCGTTAGTGGATAAGGAGTAAAACAATAATAGAGATACTGGAATAGGATGAGAGCAATATACGATACTCCGAAAGCTTTGACAGCAATAAATTTGCTATCGACCAAGTCTCTTAAGACGTTTCCAGTCAATATAGAGACAAACAAGAAAATCGGCATCGCGTATCTAATCTCAGGATTGTTATATGCGATGTGCAATAGAAAGAGAAGTCCCGATGCTGAAAGTAATATCAACCAAAAGTAGTCTCTATTCCTCTTTTCAATTCTATGAAATGTCCATGGCAATGAAACCAATGCCACTAGAGCGGGAAGCAGCAGCAAAGGAGAGACGCTCTCCGGAAGCTGCAAAAGGTAACCACAAAGATTTGTATGCAGTATCTCTAAAAAATTGGGATTTCCTGATACAACTCTAGGCCGACGAGTGAACTCTATAATCGCATTATAGTTTGGGATAATCCAAACAGCCAAAAACAAACAAGCGACCAATCCGGCAAGAGAAAGATGCCGAAAAGAACGAAAATCACGGTTCTTCAAGAACAAAACAGCGAGATATAAACATGGCAAAATCAAAAAATAAGAGGCCACTTGCTTTGAAGAAACCCCAATACCTAGAATTATTCCTAGAGCAATTGTTCTAAACCAGCAGACTTTCTCCAGCCACCACGATAGAGTCAATAGGCAAAGGCTGCACAGAGATAAGAAAGCAAAATCCAAGTAAGTTGAATGGCTATATTGCATCACAATAGGAAGTGTATTCACCACTACAACGGTTAGTGCAGAACTTAGCCTAGAGCGAAAAATTCGCCACGAAATCAGATAAGAAGCTGCGGAAAGAATCAAGCAATAGATAACTGCAAAGACCTTCTCCACCAGCAAACCGCTGCCAAGCAAAACTTTGAACAAACCATATAACGAATGCAATACAGGGGAATAACAATAGTTTACGGTCAGAAACTTCCGCCACCACTCTATCTTAAATACACTGGGATGACTTAGTAACTCTTGATATTTGATAGCGTCGATAACGTGACTAGCGCCATCCCAGTAGGGCCAGGAATGGTCTATGAAGTACCAAAGACCGAGCATAGCAGGGAAAAGGCATATTACACCAACACCTGCTACTGCTACTATATCTAGACGATTGCAATCAAATCGCATCCCGTCCATCTCCAAACACTCTTCTGAAAGGACTCATTGACAAGGGAAGGAATTAGCTCTTCAAGGTGTGATGGGAACTGAGAGTTCATCAATTCCATAAAGCGAAGAATAACAGGCCTAGACGCCACGACGCAAGAATAAGCTGTTCATAACAATCACTAACTATCCTTCCTAAGCCCAGACACTATAAACGATGCCTGCTAATACACTTTTATGGAACTTGCTGTTCCTAGAAGCAACAAGCAATCATGGCACACCTCCAGGCACTAGCCTGGCATGGGAGGTTTTCTTCGCTACTTACCTTAAACTTTGCATTTATCTAAGGTGGTTAAAGCCTTCCTGCGCTACACTTGGCAGGCAAATTAGTGATCCCTGTTGAGCCGATGAATCAAGAGATGCTGTCAGGCAAGAAACTGGAAGCGGGCGCTGCATGCGCGGATACTTCCCATTCAGAATCTAGCAAACGGTTGAGAGAGATAATCCTCACCCAGTCGAAACGCGCCGGAGTAGGTCATATCGGCTCGGCATTGTCCATCGCTGACATGATCTGGACACTCTATGGACACGTTCTTAACGTGCCCTCCGCCAAAGCCCCCGAAAGAGACCGCTTCGTCCTTGCCAAAGGTCATGCGGCATTAGCCCTCTATGGCTGCCTCTTTATGAAAGGCTTCATCGACGAAACTGAACTGAACACCTTTTGCGGCGAAGGGTCGCGCCTTGGTGTACATCCTGAACACTGTCTCGAATGGATAGATTTCGCCACAGGGTCCCTGGGTCAGGGCTTGTCCTACGGAGTGGGAGCTGCCCTGGCGGCAAAACTGGAAGGTTCCAAACGAAGAGTTTTCGTACTGATGAGCGATGCAGAGCTCAACGAAGGCTCCAGCTGGGAGGCTATTATGTTTGCAGCCCAGCACAAACTATCCAATCTGACCGTGATGATCGACCTGAACGGTCAACAAGCCCTCGGCTATACGAAAGATGTAATCGATTTATCACCGGTGTCGACCAAACTGCGCTCCTTCGGCTGGGATACCTATGACATAGACGGTCACGATATTTCCCAGATGCTCTCGATTATAGAAAATCTTGATTTCTCCGGAGACAAGCCCCATATCATGGTGGCCAGGACCACGTTCGGTAAAGGTGTATCTTTCATGGAAAATCAGATCAAGTGGCATTATCTGCCTCTAAATGATGAACAGTACGAAAAGGCGATGGCGGAGGTCCAAAGCTAATGCGCGGAGCATTCGCTAGAAAACTAGCTGAATTGGCAGAAACCGACAAAAGAATTTGCTTGCTAACAGGCGATCTGGGTTTCATGGCCCTGGAGCCATTTTCTGACCGACACCCCGATCGATTTTTCAATATGGGCGCCGCCGAGCAGAACATGGTCGGAGTGGCAACAGGTCTTGCCGAAGCGGGCTTCATCCCCTTTGTCTATTCGATTGTAACCTTCGCCACTCTGCGCCCCTATGAGTTTATCCGCAATGGTGCCATTCTTAACCACCTTCCCATCAGAGTAGTTGGTATCGGCGGCGGTTTCGAATACGGTCACAATGGTGCCACCCATTATGGACTCGAAGACGTGGGCATCATGCGGGTACAGCCAGGTATGACCGTTCTGGCGCCAGCCGACTCTATGCAAACCGAAAGCATTTTGGATACGACCTGGAATCTGCCAGGTCCGATTTATTATCGGCTCGGCAAAAATGACAAACCGATTGTGCCCAATTTAAATGGACGGTTCGAATTCGATAAAGCTCAAATGGTAAGAGAAGGCAAGGACCTGCTGGTGGTCTCTATGGGAGCGATTGCAGTCGAGATGGCAGAAGCCGTTGATGCCATCAATGATAGTGGCATCTCTTGTGGACACCTTGTGGTCTCTACTCTCAACCCGGCTCCGACAGAAGATCTTGCCCGAGTCCTGAATCAGTACAGACGAGTGATCACCGTTGAAGCGCATTACATAAGCGGCGGTCTCGGTTCGCTAATCTGTGAAGTGGTAGCGGAGAACAATCTCGATACCCGAGTGATGCGAGCTGCTCTCAAAGAGTCTCCCGATGGGTTGACAGGCTCCCAGGGCTATCTCCACGACAAATACGGAATCTCCCGGGATAAAGTTATAGCCCTAGCCAAGGAGGCGCTCAGCGCGCCGGTATCCAAATGACTGAAGTAAATTTACTGGAATCACCCTCAATAAAACAGACAGACAAAGCCAATCTCGGCACAGTCTCTATCGTCTTGCCTGTGTATAATCAGGCAGATCATATCGACCGCATCGTAGCCGAATACAGAGAAGTTCTGGATAGGCTGCCGGTTCCCTATGAGCTGATTCTTGTCACCAACGCCTGTAAAGACAACTCTAAAGAAGTTTGCAACGCTCTAGCCGAACAAAATAACAATATTCTCTGGTGCAACATAGACCAGGGCGGCTGGGGTCGGGCGGTGAAACACGGATTAAAAGCCGCTACCGGCGATCTGCTCTGCTATACAAACTCAGCCAGAACCAGCCCGGAGATTCTATCTCTGACGCTACTTTACGCAATCGCCTATCCCAATGTCGTGGTCAAAGCCAATAGAAAAATCAGAGACAACTGGCGCCGTCGCCTGGGGTCCTTGCTCTACAATCTGGAGGCAAGAGCTCTCTTTGATCTGCCTGTCTGGGATATAAACGGCACTCCCAAAATATTTCCGCGAAAGTTCGACAAGCTCCTGAATCTGGAAAGAGACGACGACATCATCGACGCAGAGTTCAATATGATCTGTCGCCGGGAGAACTACCCTGTCGTAGAGGTTCCGGTACTATCAACAAAGCGCCATAGTGGCAAATCGACAACGAACTACAACTCGGCCTTCAAAATGTATTTCGGTGTGTATGAACTGTGGAGGCAGACGAAATCGCAGTGAGTTCGGACGTCTCCTTGAATCCCCAACAGCTCGACGAACTCTGGTCACGCCACCATGCACAGTGGCGAGACAGCGCCCAGGTAACAAGCCACTGGGATCAAGCTGCAGTCACCGACCCTGAACTTTTAGCCTATGAGACCAGTGGCAGATTTTTTGAAGTTCTCAAAGAACTCGACATCACCCTCTTAATAAGCCGTGAATACGAACATCTTCTTCTAGCTCTGACCGTGGACCCCGAGTCGGACCAACCTAGAATCACCTTCTTCAACATGCCCCACCCATCCGGAATTGCCGTAGATCGGGAAAAAGGCAGTGTCCATGTAGCAAGCACCAGAAATCCGAATCAGATCTTCGAGATGAAGCCGGTCAGCCATGCGATAGATCGTCTCGATTCCAAAACCGCCTCCAGCCTTTCTCAAAAGCCTCTTATTCCAGTCAAATCGGTCTTCTTGCCTGGTTGTCTCTACATGCACGACCTGGCTTTCATTGACGGCTCCTTACATGCCAACGCAGTCGGACACAATGCCGTCGCCAGAATATCGCCGGACGGCTCCTACGAACGAGCCTGGTGGCCGAAGTGCATAGAAGTAAATGAGGGCGAAGAGCCCGTTTTCGGCCAGAATCACATACAGCTCAATTCTATTGCCGCAGGAGACTCTCTCGAAACCTCCTTCTTTTCCGCTTCCAGTACCGCCATCGAGAATCTCCGCCCTGGCGACCCGGACTATCCGGTGGACGGCAGAGGAGTTATCTTCAGCGGCGAAACTCGCGATATCTTCGCCCGGGGACTGACCCGCCCCCATTCGGCCAGGCTCATTAACGGGCAGGTCTGGGTAGACAACAGCGGCTATGGAGAGCTCGGCTATTGTAAAGACGGCTCTTTTCAGGCAACAGTGAAGCTGCCGGGCTGGACTAGAGGTCTGTGCGCTCACAAAAACATAGCTTTCGTAGGAACTTCAAGAGTCATTCCGCGCTTCTCGCAATACGCCCCCGGGCTCGATGTAAACAAGAGTATTTGCGGAATCCACGCTGTTGATTTAGAATCAGGCGAAATTCTGGGCAGTGTCACCTGGCGAAGCGGCAATCAGATTTTTGCCATCGAATGGGTCGATAGAGCATTCACCCTGGGTTTCCCCTTCTCCCTCGATCGCAGGGAAGAAGAGGAGAAACTCCTGTTTTATAGCTATGAGACATAGATTTAGATAATCCACACAATCGAAAAGATGGAGAAAAAAGTCGATGAGTAACAATTTCAAACTACTGATGCTGGGAGCCATGTATGAAAACGGCGGCAACACAACCCACCGCTTTTTAGATGGACACCCCGAGCTCTTCGTTTATCCCTTCGAATCCCAAATTGGATCGAAACTGGTAAACGATCAGATGTCGAGCCTCTTCCCTGTCAAGTACAGATGGCCGGTATTCGCCCTTGATGCCACCCCTTATCAAGATTACAAAGCGATCATCGACGAAGAAGGAAAGATCAGAGCCCGCACCCCCAAGGTAAGCAAATTCCGTCATATGCCGATGGAATTCTGCGATGACGAGCGTTGCGAAATCTACCAGAAGTACATCGAAAAGAGCGGTCGTTCTGCGGCTAACAACGTAGAAGCCTTCTTCCGCGCCACCTTCGATGCCTGGAAAGACTACAAGAAAACCGGCAAAGAAAAATTCTATGTAGGCTACAGCCCGGTCCTGGTTGTCGACGCCGACAAAATCCTCACCGAGATGCCCAACGCCCACTTCCTGCATGTGGTCAGAAACCCCTGGTCGGCATACGCCGACACTAAAAAACGTCCGGTGCCCATGTCTCTCAAAGACTACATGTTCGGTTGGACCACCAACCAGCACTATGCTCTTCTTTTCCAGAAGATGTTTCCGGATAGAATGCACATCGTAAGAGCTGAAGACGTGATGGCTGATGCCACCAAAGCGCTTTCTCCGATGCTGGAGAAAATGGGTCTCGCCACCGATGTTGATTCTCTCAAACAGCCTTCCTGGAACGGTGAAGAGCTCAAGGAAGTTTATCCCTGGGGCACCATCAAGAAAGCCACTCCGGAAGCCAATATCGCTACCGCCCATGAACTCTCCGACGAAGAGAAAATGGAAATTGAGCTGAGAACCTGGCAGTATCTCGAAGTGTTCAAGTACACCGAGATCCTTCAAGGCAAAGCTCTGGCAGCCAAGTAAGAGTCGCAACAAAGAAAGGGATGCTTCATCATTGAAGCGTCCCTTTCCCTTTGGACGGTCTGTTTATTATGAAAAGAGTCCTGATTACCGGAGCCTCCGGATTCGTCGGCGCCAATCTAGCTCTGAGGATGCTGGCAGATGGGCACCGGGTCTGTCTTCTCTTAAGAGAAGAATCCCATACTTGGCGCTTAGATGACATTCTAGATCAGTTCGAGACAATCAAACTCGATCTTCTCGATTTTGATGCGGTATCGAAAGCGGTGGCAGACTTCAATCCAGATTGGGTCTTTCACCTGGCGGTCTCCGGGGCATATTCCTGGCAGACAGACCGGAAAAAGATTGTCGACACTAATCTGACCTCGACCATAAACCTGGTCGAAGCCTGCGCTAAAACCGGCTTCGAGTGTTTCATAAACACAGGCTCTTCTTCTGAATACGGCTTTTTCGAACATGCCCCTGCCGAGAATGAAGCGGTGGAGCCGAATAGCTATTACGCCATAACAAAAGTGGCTGCAACCAATACCTGCCGTTATGTGGCAGAAAGAGACAAACTCCGCATTCCGACTCTGCGTCTTTATTCGGTCTATGGACCCTACGAAGACCCGCGCCGCCTCATGCCCACCCTGATAAGAAAAGGCATGGCAGGCGAGTTGCCGCCTCTTGTAGATCCTTCCATTGCCAGGGATTACATCTATATAGACGATGTGGTCGACGCATTTCTAAAAACGGCTCGTAGAACTGATTATGAACCCGGTGCGGTCTTCAATGTCGGCACAGGAATTCAAACAACCATCGAAGAAATTGTCGACATAGCCAGAGAAGAGCTCTCAATAGAGGCTGAGCCGAACTGGGGCAGTATGGACAACCGGGTCTGGGATTCTTCGGTCTGGGTGGCGAATATTGACAAAATAGAAGACGTGCTGGACTGGCATCCTAAAGTCTCCGTCAAAGAAGGATTCAAGAGATTTGTTCAGTGGACGAGAGATCTCGATTCGCTCAAAGAGATCTATGCCACAGCCAACCTGGAGAGAACACCGGCAGGCAAAAACTAGGCGCTTCGATCTTCTATAAGAGCAAGCGTATGTTTGATATCCGAAATACTGCGCCGTATCTTCTCAGCCAGCCGCAAAGAGGCCGAGAGCATCTGGTTGCAGTCATCAAGTTTATCTTCTTCAAGCAAATGGTCAATGACAGGCAGAGTCTCGGAGAGAATGACCAGATCATTCATGGCTGTCCCCAGTTTTGCTTTCTCGGCCCGGGTGCCGTCAGCGCCACGGTAGGCGAGATGCTGATCGATATCATTCGCTTTCTCGAGCAACTCTGCGGTGATTGTTTTAAGACGTTCCTGACTGTTGGAAAGTAGAGCCTGACGTCTTGCCTTCGAGCGAGGCCCGGACCAAAGCCGGGAGGCCGTGAAAGTCAAAATGACAGTGGCGAGCAATGCGATGATGATCGTCTGATCAGACATAGAACTCTCAGAATTCTTACTCTAAAATCACCATCCTACCCAAGTAAGCGCCTTTTTACTAGTACGCCCCGTCGAGGTGAGAGACCCGGTCGGCAAGACCGGATAAAAGCGAGATAGAGGGATTCTTGCTCTTGTTCTCGTTCTGAATCAATCGCTTGCTGCCTCTGCCAGATTCGAGTTCAGAGTTTTTTGCTCTCGATATCAGATTCTGCTCGCAATTATCGTCGCTAGCGCCGACACCGTCATTGTCTGCCGCTTGCATAGCCTTCAGTTTGTTATGGGTGATTCGGTTGCGCATCTTGACCATGCGATCCAGCTCGTTTTGATTCTGAATCTGATTCTGTTGGTCTTCGGAGCCCCGGTCGGGGTCCTGATCACCTCTGTCAAAAAACTGAATAATCGACTTGATCATGACTATGGTTCCCGGATTAAAAGCTGAGCTAGACTCAGGATAGTGGAAAATCCGGGACTTAGAAAGATGGCAATGCCTCTCTGCCTAAAGCTGCGCCGACCAGAGCAGGAGAAAAGAATTTGCATATTGCATACTTTATGAACAAGTTTTATAGAAAGTCCATAGCACTCAAATATGCCCCGGGCAAAGCTTAGCAAAGGCCAGCCCAAATATAAAAGCTGTCTCATCTAAGATCTTGACTTTAAATTTTCAGCGGCTGTGTTACACTCAGGAAAGGCTTCATCAGGCTTTCAGTTAATTTTGCCGCAACAAGGCATTTCTCGGTAATCAATTCAATAACCCACAAACAAGCTTAAACAGGCGGGTCAGGAAAATATGTCCTTCCCTAAAATGGATAATTCAATCAAATCAGCTATCAAAGACCTGAAAGAGATAGTCAGCCGCCATCAAGGCGAAGATAAAGAAGTAGTTTCTCTGGTATCGGAAATCGAATCGATCATCTCGGACATCGAGACCAAAGCAGGCGAGCTGGCAAAATCGGCACGCTCTAAAAAGTCCGAGACCAGTATGGTCCTCCCGACCAATCAGGTGACCAATACAAATTCAACCACCATTCCGGTGCTTTGATTTTTTAAAAGCCCAATTTCTTTATCCCGGATCTCAATCAAGACCAAGATATTTCGAACTGAGCCGAAGCAGCTGCTCGGCCAGGTCTTTTGCTGCCCGGGGACGCCCCATCTCCTTCATCGCCGCGGCCATTGCCGCCATTTTCTCATTATCATCGAGAAGTGTCGAGAGTTCATCAAGGAGCATCGCACTGGATAGCCCCTCCTGAGCTATTACCCGGGCACCGCCTTTGGACTCTAGATAGCGGGCATTGTGCATCTGGTGATCCTGGGCCGCATAGGGATAGGGAATAAAAACCGAGGGTAGTCCAGAAGCGGTCAGCTCGGCGATGGTCATCGCTCCGGCTCTAGCAACCACCAGATCGCTGGCCGAATAAACCAGAGCCATATCCGGGAAGTAGTCTCGCAATAGATACCGCCCCTGGTATCGCTCGCCTTTTAAAGTATCCGGCAACGAAGCCTGAAGCTCCTCCAGATTCTGACCGCCTGCCTGATGTATGACCTGCAAATCAGGATAGCGATCCAGAAGCGCCACCAGCATATCCCGGACGCTGTCATTAATCGCTTTTGCCCCCTGGGAGCCTCCCGTAAAAGCCACCGTGCGACGCCCGGCATCGAGGCTGAGAGTGCGTAGCGCTTCTTCTCTGCTCGTTCCGGAAAAGCTCTCTCTTATCGGATTACCGTTGACGACAGGCTTGAGAATACCGCTGCCGATACGACCCGAAGCGCCCTCCATACCCAGGGATACTAAAGAAGCGGATTGGGCGAAAAGCTTGTTGACCAACCCTGGATGGGCATCCGGCTCGTGCACTGCGATAGGAACCCCAAGATGCAAACCGGCTGCCAGGGGAGCAGCACTGGCATAGCCTCCGGTGCCGAGCACCACCGTCGGGTCGAAGCGACCGAGCAGTCGCCGGGCTTCCACTATGGCCAGGGTCATTTCAAAGGGCCAGCGCATAAGAGAAAGCCCCGGTCGCCTCGGCATTCCCGACACTTTCAAGCCGGCAAAAGCAATATCGCGTTCGGCGCAGAGCTTCTCTTCGAGATGCCCGAGAGCTCCTATATAAAGGATCTCGGCGACAGAGGGCTCTTTCACCAGTTGCTCATAAACGGATAAGGCAGGATAAACATGACCACCGGTGCCTCCGCCGGTCAAAACGACTCTATGAAGATTCCGATTCTTAGAATTCTGATTGACACTCATCGAGCAAATCGAGGCAAATTGGGCTTGAGCTCTTCTTCGATTTCATAGTCTTCTTCCTTACGATCTCTCGATACGGATAAAAGGATACCGACCATGAACAGAGTCACGACTAAAGAGCTTCCCCCATAGCTGACAAAAGGAAGCGTTATACCGGTGATGGGCAGAAGCCCGGTGGCTACCATGACATTGACCAGGGCCTGAATACAGATAGAGCTGGTAATGCCGATAGCAAGAAGCCTGCCGAACATGGTCTGGGCATCCCGGGCGGTCTTATAGCCGTAATATCCAAAGGCGGTGAACATACCGAGCAGACAGAGACATCCGACCAGTCCCAGTTCTTCGGCAATCACGGCAAAGATGAAGTCGGCATGCTGCACCGGCAGATAGTGGAGCTTCTGGAGCGATCCGCCGAAGCCGGTACCGAACCAGCCGCCAGAGCCGATGGCAAACTGAGCCTGGATGATATTCCAGCCTTCGGCCTGGGGATGGGCATAAGGATTGAGCCAGCTCTCTATACGGGCCATCTGATAGGGAGTGTGCAAAATCTTCTGCCAGACGGCGATGGCACCGAGAAAGATAGAAGAGAATATCAAAAGTGAGCTGGTACCGGTGACATAGAGCAATACTAATAAGCCGCTCATGATCATCATGGTGCTACCAAGGTCAGGCTGTTTCAGAACAATGGCCGCCATTACCATAATCGCGGTGATTCTAAAAAGCATCGGACGCTGATACCAGAAATGTTTAGAGAGCCCGCTTGCCAGAATGAGCAGAGTACTTATCTTTGCCATCTCGGAGGGCTGGAACTGAAAAGAGCCAATCTGCAACCAGCGGCTGGACCCAAAAGAGGTGGTAGCCAGCCCCGGCACCAGAGTCAGTGCCAGAAGAAAAATGGCGGCAAGGGTAAGCGGCCAGGCAAATTTCTTTAATTTGCGATAATCATATTTGCTCACCATATACATCACAAAGAGCCCGATCATGCAGGCAATGGTCTGCTTGCGAAGATACATCGTGGCATCGTGATAATTGTTCAGAGCCTCCGGAGCCGAGGCACTGAATACCGCCATCAGACCGAAGACACAAAGAGATACTACTATGCCAATCAGGATGCGGTTAGGCAACCCCCGGAAGGGTGTCTTTAGATAATCGTCTACTTCGAAATCGCTCTCGGCGCGTTTACGCTCCCGCAGCGACTTCTTTCCCTCTTTCACGGACAATATCTTTGAAGACACGCCCTCTCTCCTCATAGTTCTTGAACATATCGAAACTGGAGCAGGCCGGAGATAAAACCACCGGTCCCAGCCGAAGTTCGAGACCCATTTTCACGGCTGCCTCAAGTGTAGCAACAGGAAAAATGTTTTCAATACCGTGCTGATTAAACTCTGCTTGGAATCTCCCGGTGGCTTCCCCTATTAAAATAATTGCAGCGCAACGCTTCTTCGCGACATCTATCAGATCGCCCAGCGAAGTACCCTTGTCCTTTCCTCCGGCGATGAGAACCACCTTATCCTGAGGGAAGGCCTCCAGGGCTTTGATTGCCGAAACCGTATTGGTTGCTTTGGAATCATTATAGAAAGCAATACCATCTATAGTGTCCACATATTCCAGTCGATGCTCGAGCGCTTTAAAAGATTTGAGACAGCTATCGATGGTTTCGGGATTGGCTCCGGCAAGTATGGTGGCGCCCACGGCCGCCAGAGCGTTCTCCACATTGTGGGCTCCGCGAATACCGAGCTCACTGAGATGACAGAGAACATACTCCCGCATATTGCGGCGGCAACAAATGAAATTATCACTTACATAAACAGCCTGAACATGGTCGTTCATTTCGCTCATGATTGAAAAAGGCAGAATTTCAGCCACCGTGGTGCTGGTGATAACTATAGGATCATCATGGTTCAAAACCGCGAACTGACTGATCTTCTGGTTCGTAAACATCTTGCGCTTGGTCTCGATATAGTGATCGAGATTGGGATGCCAGTCGAGATGATCAGGGGTAAGATTCAGCCAGACCGAGATATCCGGAGCAAAAGTGGGCGCGTATTCAAGCTGGAATGAGCTAATCTCTGCAACCAGAAAATCCAGTTTTCTGTCCGCCAGAGACAAAATAGGAACACCGATATTGCCACAGGCCGGAGCCGAAAAACCATCCTGCTCGAGAATGTAACTGACAAGAGAAGTCGTGGTCGACTTTCCGTTGGTTCCGGTGATGGCGATTATCGGAACATCCAGCTCTCGATAAGCGAGTTCGATATCGGAGATGACTTCACATCCGGTACCACGAGCCCGCTTAACCACGGCGCTGGTCGGGGGTATTCCCGGACTGATGATAAATAGCTCGCTCCGGTTTATAGCCTCATCAGAATGGCCACCGAATTCGGTGGGAATGCCGGCACTTGATAGAGCCTCTTTTGTAGCTTCCGGAACCTTATCCTCAGAAGAGAACTCCGAGACCAGCACATCGGCGCCCCGGTTCTTGAGATAAAGAGCAGAAGCCAGGCCACTCTTGCCCAGCCCCAGTACGGTTACTTTTTTATCTTTCCAAATTTCCACAGGGGTATTTTAGCAATTCGCGTTAAAACAATCCCCATCCGCCTGAATAAACAACAGACATAAAACAGTCCGCTTACGCAATAAACAAAAGAATAAAATCGAGCCGGGATAAGCATATGCGATCGCACCACTCAGATCACCGGCCCGATTTCTGAAATTGAGATCTAGGCTCCGCCTCTCTCTTTTTCTTTGAGCTCGAGCTTGTAAGCTTTCTCTTCTAGAGAAGTTATTTTCTTGTTCAACTTCTTGAGCTCTTTCTCGGGAAGATTCGGGCTCAAAGAGATATAGGCTTTGTACTGGGTGGCGGCTTCACGATAATAGGTCGAACGTCTGGGAGTAAGGCGTTCTAGAGTTTTAGCCAGACCATAACGGGTATCAGGCACCTTGGGATTCTGATAGACCGAAGCATGATACTTATCTATGGCGCTGCTGAGCTGTTTGCGTTTAGCAAGGTCGCCGGCAAGAGTGAGGTCCTGCCTGGCTCCTTCTCTAGCCTTGGCGACCAGATTCATACCGCGCTCGGCCCGCTTCTGGGCATCGGGATAGCTGCCGGCTTTCTTGTAAGCCGCTTCAGCAGTATCGAGATCCTTGATCATGAGAGCCAGATCCGCTACAGCGAAAGTCTCTTTGGCGTTTTTGGTATTGGCTATAACAATAGAGAGCTGATCGTTGGCTTCTTTGAATTTGTTTTGAGCGAGCAACGCTTCGGCATAGGCGATTCTCTCACCGTCATTGGTGGGTGTGCCGACCGTATTCAGATCTACCGGCTCACCGGACATGGCACGCAGCTTGAGCTGAGCAAGCCGCAGTTCCATGTTGTTGGGGTTCATAGCCACGGCTTTATCGATCATTTTCTTGGCGTCTTCGAACTCGTTAGAGACGAAGAAAGCACTGGTGGCATCTTTGTTGGCCTTCATGTAATAGGCCCGGGTCAGACCCTGAGCGGCGGCACCGTTCTGGGGCTGATTGTCGAGAACCATAGAATACTCTTTGATAGCGTCATCGAGTTTCTCAAGCTTGAGGCTGAGGTCACCGATACGCTCATGCAATGCGACGTTATCCGGCATCAGCTCCACACCGGATTTCAGCTCGGCGATGGCGTGCTCCAAATCGCCGCGATTCTCGCGGATCTCTGCGATTCCTAAATAAGCTTCCGGCACTTCCGGCTTCAAGCTTATAGCTTCGCGGAACTCACCTACTGCAGCCACAGTATTGCCCTGGGCCTGGTAGATTTGCCCCCGGGTGATTCTAACCGGAGCGCTGTTTCTGTGCTGATAGAGAGAAGTGTTCAACTCTTTCAAGGCTTCATCATAAAGTCCTTGCTTGAAATAGGTTCTACCCAGTCCATAGTGAGCGGTGGAATTACCAGAGTTGAGATCGACCGCTTGCTTGAAGGCTGTCACGGCATCGGCGTAGTTGCCTTTGAGCATTTGAACCAGACCTTCACCGGCAAAAGCATCGGAATACTTCGGATCAAGTCTTTCCGCTTCTTTATAAGAAGTCATCGCTTCATCGAGCCTGCCCTGGGCCTGGTAAATCTTACCGAGCGTGTAATGAGCTTCAGGCATTCCAGGATCGATAGCCAGACCCTGCTTCGCTTCGGCTTCGGCATTATTCAGAATGGCATCACGGTTCTTTCTGATGTTCTGGTTGGAAGACTGCAGGCGGTTATACATGACCATCGCCAGTCCGGCGTGAGCCATGGCGTTTCTGGGATCATCCTGTAGAACTTTTTCGAACTGGGCTTTGGCACCATCGAGCTTAAACTGCTTAGCGAGAGCCATTCCGTAACCTACTCTGGCAGCCGAACTCTTGGTGTTGCGCTGCATGGCTTGTTTATAAAGATCTTCGGCGTCACCGTATTTGCCTTTGAGCATCAAGTCATCAGCCATAACCACTTCGTGCTCGATTCTCACTTTGAGACGCTTATTCGAAGATTTGCGCGCAATCAGCAATCCCGATTTCGAACCAGCTGATCCTGAGGATCCTATAGATTTGGCCTGACATGGATCTACACTGGTCAGACCGACAAGTGGAATACTGGAAAGAGCAAGTAGTAATCGAGAATATTTTGAATTCATAGTCATCTCCAAGACCGGTGAGATAGGCAGTTATGGTCAAGCCATATTATCCTCTCGCATGAACAAATCCAAGTTCATGACAGCCACTTGTCAGGACGACAGACAGGGCTTGCCGGTGAAAACCCTCTCAGATAGCGGGCTTCGACCGACTGATTGCGGATGCTTCCTATTCTCGGCGGTAACAAATTATATAATGGTCCCAAAACAGCAGTACTTTTTTGTACCTATATATAGGTAGGAATTTTGCAATCAAGAACGAGGGAGAACAATAATCGTGGCCGGTCATTCTAAGTGGGCGAATATAAAACGGCAAAAAGCAGTGGTGGACGCCAAGCGTGGTGTAGTCTACGCCAAGGTCGCCAGAGAGATCATCGTCGCGACAAAGATGGGCGGCTCTGATCCGGCGGCCAACTTCAGACTTCGCCAGGCCATAGAAAGAGCAAAGCAGGAAGGTGTTCCCAACGACAATATAGAAAGAGCGATTGAGAAGGGAGCCGGCCAGGGCAACGCAGACAATATGGAGGATCTTATCTATGAAGGATACGGTCCCGGTGGCGTAGCCGTTCTAGTCAAATGCACCACCGACAATCGCAATCGAACCGCCGGAGACGTTCGCAGCTACTTCTCGAAGTATGGTGGCAACCTGGGCGAGAATGGCTGTGTGAGCTGGATGTTCAAAGAGCAGGGCGAGATAGCCATAGATAAAAGCGCTCATTTCGACGAAGACGCCCTTCTCACATCGGCTGTGGAAGCCGGTGCCGAAGATCTGATTGCCGATCAAGAAGAGCCGATGGTGATCTGCCCTCCGGAAAGATTTATAGAAGTACGGGACGCAATAGAAAAAAGCGGACACAAAGTGACTTCGGGCGAAGTCACCATGACGCCCATGAATACAGTCGAAGTCACCGACGAGAGTTTAGCGAAACAACTGCTCAAACTAATCGATGCTCTCGAAAACCATGATGATATCCAGCATGTCTATGCTAATTTCGACATGGATAGTGACTGGCTCGATGAGTTCATGAGCAACTGATATATACGAAACCACCATGCCATAAGGTTCTTGCTTGGTCCTATAAAAGAGTCGAATCTATTTACGAAAAGCCTGCGAAACCGTTTTTGATACCACTCGGACCACTTGGCAATTTGTTTTTCTTTAATATATGAAGCATACAGCCACTGGATAAGAACTTTTATTGCAGCCAAAAGTAAAATATGCGACCGATATTTAAATGACTGCAAACCTGGCTCCATTAAGCTTTTCGGCCTTGATCGCGACAAGGGCTTACAACAGAATCTTGGAAATTAGGACAAAATTGTAATGCTTGTTACATATATTTACCTGGCACCATTGACAACACCATGTGAGCAAATTCGTTAACCGGAAGTAATCCTTGATCTTGCCACCCTGTTTGGTGTCATTCTCGAAAAAGAGTCGCGGATCAAACCGTCAATAGTGTCAAGGCTACAATAATTAACTGTCGCTAAGATTCCCCAAAACGCAAATATATCAGCAAAAACGCCAGGCTGCAAAGAGGGATTGACTGGATCCCGCTGAAATTGCTAACTTTTCGCTGCTCCAACCCAATCGAATCGCTGCCATTTAACTTACATAAATAGCGCAGCCGAATCGAACGTTTAGTTAATACACAGAAGGAACCAAGCGCATCATTCGAATAAACAGAACGGCGACCGCCCCTGATTCCATTGATGCCTTTATTTGGAGAGAATCGTGTTAACAACTAAGAGAAAACTTCTAAGTACTGTTATCGGTGCATCCACTCTGGCGATGCTTGGTGCAGCACCGGCACTGGCTGATTCTAATGGTCTTGTCCCGGAAGTAATAACCACAGTCTGGGTCGAAAACGACAAAGAATGTGCATCGGTCAGCATCAACGGTAACGATGTAATCACTTACGAGAGCGCCCAGGGCTCTACCGATGCCGAAGCGAAAGCAGAAGAGCTCTCCACCAAATTACAGAGCCTTCTCAGAAGCAAGAACTTCAGCTCTGACGAATTATTGCCTGCCGTAGAAGGCGGTCTTGCCTCGATAAACGTAGGCGACAAATCCCTTTTGAAATTCGAAGTACCCACTGGCGCAGACAAGAGCGACGAGAGCGTCATGAAACCCTGTTTCAAGCTGGTGAACGCCCTCAGAGAAGCTGCCGGTCAGGAACAGCTTCCTTCTTCCTTCCTTTCCATTGCCAGCACCTTCGCCGAAGACGAGTCCTTTGATTCGGCCAGAGCGACCAGCTGTTTTTCAGGCAAAGCTTCCTGGTATGGCAAGAAATTCCACGGAAGGAAAGCAGCCAACGGCGAGCGTTTCGACATGAACGAACTGACCGCCGCCCACAAACAACTGCCTTTCGGAACCAAACTGCTTGTCAAGAACCGCCGTACAGGCAAAACCTGTATCGTCAGAGTCAATGACCGCGGTCCCTACCACGGCAACCGGGTTATAGACCTTTCCATGGGAGCAGCCAAAAAGCTGAATATGCTCAGCCAGGGCGTCGCCATGGTGGATGTAGTCGTTCTCGGCATGTAAGCACTTCATTAAGCAGGGCAGGCATTCTAATGCTTGATCCGACACAACTTCTGCTAGAATCACTAGTCTTGTTTTGTGTTATCCAAATTTCTTCTCCCTGCGGAGAATTTAGAAGTGACTTCAGAAGCCCGAGCTACCAGAGTAAGAATCGCCCCATCGCCGACCGGTGCCCTGCATCTTGGTACAGCGAGAACGGCTCTGTACAACTATCTCTACGCCCGCAAAAATGGCGGCGCTTTTATTTTTCGCCTGGAAGACACCGACAACGAGCGCTCCAACGAAAAATACACCGAAGACATTATCGAAGGGCTGAAATGGCTCGGTATCACCTGGGATGAAGGTCCGGATATCGGCGGGCCCTATCCGCCCTATCGTCAGACCGAAAAAATCGATCATTACGAATCTATGGCCAACAAGCTTCTGGCCAGTGGCTTTGCTTATCTTTGCTATGCCACACCGGACGAGCTTGCGTCGATGAAAGAAGAGCAAAAGGCAAAGAACGAGTCGATTCGCTACGATAATCGCTATCGCAATCTCAGCCAGGACGAAAAAGAAAAATTCGAAAAAGAAGGCAGAATCCCTTCGATTCGCTTCCGTATCGAAGAGCCGCAGAAAATCAAATGGCATGATGCCATCAAAGGTCAAATCGAGGTAAGTAGCTCCGACCTGGGCGGCGACATGATCATCGTCAAATCGAACGGTGTAGCCACCTACAATTTTGCTGTGGTTATCGATGATATCGACATGCAGATGAGCCTGGTTTTGCGGGGTGAAGACCATATTCACAACACCGCCAAGCAGCTTCTCATTTTCGAAGCGCTCGGTGAAACCCCTCCGCATTATGGGCATACCGCCTTGATGTTCGATACCGAAAAAAGAAAACTCTCCAAGCGCAGACACGGAGAGTCGGTGCATATCGCCAAATACCGCGAGGACGGCTATATGCCGGAAGCCCTGGTCAACTATCTTGCCCAGATGAGCTGGACTCCGGAAAACGGCAAAGAGATCTTCACCCTCGAAGAAGCTTGCCAGTGGTTCGATATCAAAAAGGTGAGCAAGAGCCCTGCTGTCTTCGACATAGACAAGTTGAACTGGTTCAACGCCCATTACATTCGCAGCCTGCCCATCGAAACCGTTGTGGAAAGAGCGATGCCTTATCTTGCCGACTTCGATCTGAGCAGCTATTCTCAAGATTCGATAAAAGACATGATCGAACTCTTGAGAGAGAGCCTGGTTAAGCTAGCCGACATCAAAGACAGCGCCGCTTTCTTCTTCGGCGATACAGTCCCGGTAGAACAAGAGGTGAAAGACTCTGTTCTGACTGCAGCCGAAGCTAAAACAGTTCTGGAAGCACTTCGTGCCAATATTTCAAAAATCCCCTTCACAGATCCCAAAGGCGCCAAAGCCGTTGTAGACGAGCTCGGCAAAGAGCTGGGCTTGAAAGGCAAAAATCTCTACTGGCCTGTGAGAGTAGCTCTCTCGGGCAAAACCCAGGGTCCTGATCTTGGCTCTATTATCTGCATTCTCGGAGAAAAGCGAGTGGCCTGCCGACTGGAAGCCGCTCTAGGTCTGTGTAAAACGACCTGAAACCATTTCTTCCGAGACCCAAGCAGACGGTGACTTCAAATGTCCGATCTACAACTGTTCAACACTCTAACCGGTAAAAAAGAGACTTTCCTGCCCCGTCAGGGCAAAACCGTGCACATGTATGCCTGCGGACCCACTGTCTACGACATGAGCCACCTGGGCCACGCCCGTACCTTTATAGTATGGGATGTGGTGCAACGCTACCTGCGCTACTCCGGCTATGACGTAGTCTATGTGCGCAACATCACCGATGTCGACGACAAAATCATCAATCGGGCCAAAGAAAAAGATGTGCAACCAGATAAGGTGGCACGAGAATTTATCTATCATTTCTGGAACGATATGCATCGCCTCAATATAGAGGCACCGGATTTCGAGCCGCGTTGCACAGAATACATCGCGCTCATGATCGACTTCATCGAAGCGCTTATTCAGAAGGGACATGCCTATGCAAGTGAAGGCGATGTCTACTTCAAAGTCGAATCGTTCAAAGACTACGGCAAGCTCGGCAAGAAAACCGTAGAAGATCTTCTGGTCGGCGCCCGGGAGCAGACTCGCTCTCAAGAAGAGTTGAAAGAGCGCAAACAGAGCCCCGTCGATTTCGCCTTATGGAAAGGCGCCGACAAAAGCGAACCGGGCTGGCAGAGCCCCTGGGGCTACGGTCGCCCGGGCTGGCATCTGGAATGCTCCACAATGATCAAAGAGGTCCTGGGCGAGACCATAGACATCCATGCCGGCGGTGAAGACCTGGTCTTTCCTCACCACGAAAACGAGATTGCCCAATCGAACTGCCTGCACGGTGCGCCGCTGGCCCGGTACTGGCTACACAACGGCTTTGTCAAAGTGAACGCCGAAAAAATGTCGAAGTCGCTTGGCAATTTCTCCACCATCGATGGCTTGCTCGGTACTTTCTCGGCAGATACCATCAGGCTCTTTGTTCTTCAGACCCATTACCGCCATCCGATTGATTTTTCAATCGACAGCCTCAAGTCGGCAGCCACAGCCATGGGCCGCCTGCTGCGGGCCGCACGATTTGCCGAAGATACGGATTCGCATAAAAACGGAAACGAAATCGGCAACGTACAAGACGATGTGACCGAAGCCCTGCACAAAGAGTTCATCGAAGCGATGAACAATGACTTCAACACCGCCCAGGCAGTCTCGGCGCTGTTCTCGTTTGCCGACAAGATCTTCAATTTGAAAGGCGACGAGAAAAAACAGCAAGAATACGCCCGGGTCTTGAAGAGTCATGCCATGGTTCTCGGGCTGACTCTAGAAGACAACCGTCAGCAGCTCGATAGCGACACATCGGCGCAACTGGTGGAGCTTCTGCTTAATCTGAGAGACAGAGCCAGGCAAAACAAAGACTATCAGGCTTCGGATTTCATCCGGGACCAGCTTGCCGACCGGGGGATCTCGGTGATGGACTCCAAAGAAGGCGCCACCTGGGAAAAAGCTTGAAGAACTTACTCTTTATCGATAAGTGGCTGGTTTTCTATATCTTGCTTTGAGTGGAGAACTCGCACAATATAAACACCACTGGTGGTACCGAGATAAAAAATGACATAGTTACCTACTGTGACGCTTCTAAGCTCAGGAGCCAATTCGTCACGTCTGCGTCCCAAATTTGGCATGTCTATCAACGCCCGGCAACGCACTTCTAACAGTTTGATAACACGCTCGGCTGCGGCGGGGTTGTCTTCGACAATAAAATCATGAATGTCTTGCAGGCCTTTGCTGGCACGTCTGGCAAACTTGAGTCGACTCACTTCTTCTTGGCTTTCGCCTTTCTAAATTTCAGATTTCGCTCTGCCAGCTCCTGAAAAACCTCGTCACCATCTACAACTTCACCACGCTCGATCTCATCCAGCCCTTCTCTTACCTCGCGCTTTAACTCATGCAATCGAATTTGCCTCAGCTCGTCCTGTTCCTGCAAGAGTCTAAGGCCAGCCCGGATCACCTCGCTGGCTGAGTTATACATACCGCTTTTGACCTTCGCTTCAATGAGCTGTTCAAGTTCTGGTGATAAGGAGACATTCATATAATCGCTCTCCCTCCGCTTGGAAACAACTAAATTATAACAAAATTTGCACATTTTCTGTTATCAGATTCAAATTAAGCGAACCAGCTAAGATAGAAGGCTTGAAGGCACGGTGATTTCGACAGCCTGATTGCATCCCACTGCGCGGCAAATATTAACGACTGTTAATGTTTGCCGTTTACCGGACATCCTTTCCTGACGCCGAAAGGTCCGTAGAGGCGAAAGCCGCCTTCTGAGCCCAGTCGAATTGCTATCGCCAACGGAGACATGCCGTTGATGGAGTCAGCACTGCAGACGAGAAATTTCCTAACAGGCCGGTCACTTGTCAATTGAGCAAATCGGAAACCAACCGGGTATGATATCCCTAGCAATTTATCAGGTCCAATTCCGGGAGGTTTCAGACGAGTGTTCAAACAGAAAATGATATTACGTTCGGTATCACTTTTTTGTACGGCGGCCATTTTAGCCGGCTCTACTGTGACAGCAATCCCCGCCTTCGCAGCGGCCAGCTCTGCCAGCCTGTCCAAGGACATTGAAGACGCAAGAATTCTCGCCCCGGGAACTAGAGTAAGGGCGACAGTGGCCAAAGGTCAGGCGCTAATTTCTACCTTTCGCAATCAAAAAGCCAATGATCGTGACTGTAAGATCGAAGCCGTGCTGATAGGAAAAACCATTTTCGACAAGCCCGAGAATCAGGTAAATAGTATCACTGTGTATTTTTATGATTCCGGCAATCCAAGTAAATATAAATCGATCACGGTCACCAAGGGTGACGTCGCCGCTTTCGGCACCGGTCAGGTCTCCAAATCAGAACTGCTCTCTTCGATTCAGATAAGAGAAGGCGGTCTCAGCGATCCGAAGACAGCGATAGAGAACCAGCTCATTCTGACCGCTGCCAGCAAAAGACAGGATGTACAAATTTCTTTCGGTCAGGACGAAATCGATGTGACCACAGCTATGCCTGCGAACGCTCCGGTGCGAGAGTATAAATATGAAGCGCTTAGAATCGCCGAAATCGCCATGGAAAAACTCGGTCTGGGCTCGACCGTAAAACGGGTCAACGTCAACTTCTTCGCCCCTGGCAATAAGGGCGTCTATAAACAGATCTCGATCTCGACCCAGCAGATAGAGACCTTGAACAACCAGGTTCTGGCTGCTCTAACCTCCATGACCATCGCCCAGAAACAGGCCAAAGTAACTGCCAAAGACATGGAAGTGGCCGATGGTGCTCTCAAGAAAGAGAGGGGCACTCTTCTGGCATCCATTCAGGAACTCGAAGAGATGGGGGTCGGAGTAGCCCCCTTTGTGAAAGCTTTTCAAGGCATAGAAGCCCAGGTAGAAAGCACTGATGAAGCTACATTGAAACGCTCTGTTGCCAGTCTTCAAAAAAATATCGAAGATCAAAAAGAGCGCTACAAAGACGCCAAGGCGAAGAAACCCTCCGCCGACGGTGGCAATAACAGCGAAGAAGATGACAGCACGTCTACAGGGCCTGCCAAAACCACCAAATCGAAAGGCAAGATCAACCGCTGGGCTTTCGGATTTTTCCCGATGCCAGAATCGAATATTTTGAGAAACCCGGATAAATTCTTGAAAGAATGCGTGACCAAATTCGAGGCCAAAAAACACGTAAAAGCAGACACGTCCCCAGAATATGCCTGGGCTCTGCTCTGGTTCGCCGAAGTGCTCAAAACCAATGATCGCGCTCCGGAAGCGGCTAAATACGAAGGACTTGCCCAGCAAGTCACCGCAAGACTGAGGTCAAAATAAGGCTATTCGCTCTTATTTCCCTTGATCAATCTGTATTTCTGGAAAGCGAGCTCTACCAGCTCGCTGTCCTTTTTATCGGGATTGTCGTGATCGAGAGTATCGAAAATCTCCGAAACGCGGTTTATCTTCTCGACCATAGCCATATGATAATAGCGACAGATCTCCTCACTGGCGCGAGAAAGCCCGTCTTTGACAGCCGCTTCAAGAGTGGGTCCGCCACCTTGAAACTCTTTCTTGATCACCCTTCGCGCTCCCGACAGAACTGTTTGCTCCGCTTCTGAATAGACCCTGCGGCAGATCAGAACATGGGCATCTTCATGGACTTTGGTATCTTCGCTGGCTTTAGAAGAGATCCAGATTGTCACCGGTGCATCGAGACTGATAGTCGCCTTTTTTATCTTTACGTTCACCAGAAACTCATCGGCCAGTTCGCTCTTTTCTACGATCTCGAAGTCGAAGGCTGTTTTGCAACCAAACTGCCAGTCTGTAAGAGCCTCTTGATCGGCTGATAACGGGGACTTCTCTCCCGGCTTCAACTTCTCTATAAAGCGTGTTTCGACTTTCATAGGAAGCATTTGCACCGCGATTTCGGCGGGTTTCGATACACAGCCTGCCAGACAGACAACCACTGGCATCACCGGTAATATCACTCTAAATATCGACTTCACCGAAGCAAATCTAGACAGCAAAACGATAGTTGATACAGTCGCCGTCTTTAACCAGGTATTCTTTGCCTTCGAGACGCACCAGCCCTTTTTCTTTGGCGGCGTTCCAACTGCCTGTCTCTTTGAGTTGTTCGAAATTCAAGACTTCCGCCCTGATGAAACCCCTCTGGATATCGGTATGGATTTTTCCGGCAGCTTCCTGGGCAACGGTTTTGTTGGGAATCGTCCAGGCTTTGACTTCATCTTCTCCGACGGTAAAGAATGCCACCAGATCCAGTAGCGCATAGGTAGCGCGAACGAACTTGTCGCGACTCGATTCTTCGATGCCCAGCGCTTCCATAAACTCGGCACGCTCCGATTCATCAAGCTGGGCTATCTCCATCTCGGCCTTACCGCAAAAAGCCAGAAATGGCATTTTACGACCATTGGCCCATTGTTCTAAGGCTTTCAAAGACTTGTTGTCAGAAGAGCCAATGTCCGACTCAGAGATATTTGCTAACACCATAATCGGCTTGAGCGAAAGAAAAGTGTAACCACGAATGAGCTTCTTCTCGTCTTCATCAAGCTCTAATGTACGAAGCGCATTTTCACCGGAGAGGTGTTCGTTGAAGCGGCTGAGCAGCTCTTTTTCAAGCTCCAGCTGTGTCTTCTCTCCACCTTTCTTGCGCTGAATCTCCTGGTCTATTTTGCCCAGTCTCTTTTCGACCACCGCCAGATCGGCGATGACAAGCTCAAGCTCAAGGGTCTCTGCATCACGCAGAGGATCCACACTGCCGGAAGGATGGGCCACCGCAGCAGAATCAAAAGCACGCACCACATTTACAAGGGCGTCTACCTGACGCAGACTGGTAAGGAGTTGCGGACTTATCTGATCAGCCTTAGCCTGCCCCGGTGCGACACCGGCTACATCGACAAGCTCCACCGTGGCATAGGTGGTCTTTTTGGGCTTATAAAGGTCTTTGAGCCAGTCCTGCCTGAGATCAGGCACCGAAACCACTGCAAAGTTCGGCTCGGCCGAGGCTGCCCCAGAGTAAGCATGCACCTCGTGGGAGCCCCCACTGACAGCATTCAGAACCGTTGTTTTCCCGGAGGAAGGTAATCCGATTATTCCTACTTTCATATTCCGTTGTCTTCCGATCAAAAAAACGGAGAGGGTGGGATTCGAACCCACGTGGCTATTAACCCATCCGCTTTCGAGGCGGCGCCGTTATGACCGCTTCGGTACCTCTCCATGGAGTCCACAATTCTATCAAAGAATTGCAGTTGGCAACGGAGCGGCTGCATCATATGTTACAGCCCGGAGCAGTCCTCAACGAGGTCTGCGCTCGCAAAACTACATATTAGATTGAGGCTTGCCGGCAATTTGAATCTGGTTCTCTGCACGGTTGGCCAGATTGCTGACCACTATGGGCATGTCGATGCGGCACTGCCGTTTTACAAGGGCACTGGGGATGAGAAAACCGCCGTCAACATGGCTGGCATAAGTCACCCTGGTAGTTCTACCACCATCGAGAGGCTCGAGCTTCCAGAAGCCCTGAACATCCTTGAAAGCACCACTGACTCGCTTCCATTCCATACGGTGCGGTGCCGACTCGGTAACCTTGACCACATAGGTATAGGTGCCAACCGGTCCCGACGGAGCGACCACATGTTGAACCATTTTCACCTTGCCCTTGTTCTCGAGCACGGTGGCTTTCTTCATCTGTTTGAAAACTTTGTGGAGGTTATCGTAATCGGCGATGATATTCCAAATTTTGTCAGGACTGGAATGGACCACCATGGTGCACACCGAGTACTCCTGACCATTAATCACCGCCCTGCTAACTTGAGGAGGGCTGGTGGGGTTCTGCATGCCACCACGTGCCTCGACCGGACTGCCAAGGCCCCAGGCAAAGCTGCACGAAAGGAGCGCGGAGATACCGGCGGACACAAAGAAAGATGAGAACTTAGAAGATGAGCGAGAAGATCTATTCATCAAGGTTCAGCCTTTCATTCGACCAATGAGCCAACGATTACAACAGAAACGTTAAAACGCCAGAAATGTAGATTCAGTGTCACTTACAATACTGAGTTTTAGTTAATTGTCAACTTGAGTCATAGTAAAGTTAGCATATAGGACGTTGGCTGATGAAATGAAAACAATTACATCAAACAGCCTGCAACTTTAATGACAACAAGCCTTTTCAATCACGACCGGACATATTACCCGCTCCTGACTACCTCTTCAAGCTAGATTGTTCTAACAAGCGATTCGATATGTTCTAAATATTGAAATTCCATACAAAATCCATAGATGTCAAGAACAGCACTCATCGTCTATAACCCTGCCGCAGGCTCGAATCTCGTGCCCGAGTCCTGGCTCGGCAAAGTTGTTCATGTGCTTGCCACCACCACTGTTGATAATGTTAATACTATTGCGACAAAGCCCGACACCACTTCAAAAGAGATCATTAACCAGATCACATCGACAGTGGATTTATTAGTCGCCGCCGGCGGTGACGGCACTATCCGGATGGTCCTGGAAGCAGCAGCTCTTTACGAAAAAGAAAACCCGCATGCCGACAACCAGAATCTGGCTGTCGGCATCCTGCCGCTCGGCACCGGCAACCAGCTTGCCCGCAATCTACATATATACGAAGACAATATCCTCAATGTAAATCCCCTGGACAAGGCGATTAAGACCCTCACCCAGGGGCATTCCCGGGTCATAGACCTGGGCGTTATGAACGGACATTATTTTGCCGTGGCCGCCGGTGCCGGTCCGATGAGCGACGCCATAGTAACCCCGGACAAGCACGACAAAGCCAACTGGAAAATGCTCGCCTATGCCTCTTCTCTGGTCCAGACCCTGGCTCAACCCCCCGCTCTTTTCGAAATCGACGCCGACGGAGAGAGCTTCAAGGTGGCTGCCTCCGGACTTTTCGTAACCAATATCTCAGACTTCGGGGTAGGCACCCTGTCAGAATCGGCCAGTCTCAATGACGGTCTCCTCGACCTCTGCATCCTCTCTCCGGAAGAATTTCAAGACTATTTAGAATATGGCTTCGCCTTCGCCGGCGCCCTCACAGGAAATCAGACCTCGCCATATTACATAAAGAAAGTAAAAACGGTCGACATTAAAGTACTGCCGGTAAGCCGCCGTGGCTCAGTCATTCAAAACACCTGGCGAAAAGTGAAAGGCGCCTTCGGGGTCTATTCGAAACCACCTCTGATGATCTATCCGGACTCGATGGCCATGGTGGACGGAGACGCCTGTGGAACGACCCCCATGCATATCGAAGTGGTGCCCAGTGCGGTCAAAGTTCTGATACCGCCACCAAAGCAATAGCGCCGAATCAAGAACCTATCAAGGCGCTGACATAGCGCTTCTCTTCCTGCTCTGTTTTGATCTCGCCATCAAGTTTGGCGATATGAACCTGCTCTAGAATCTCTCCGATGCGAGGACCCCGGGGCACGCCCAGTTCGACAAGCTGATTGCCCGTGAGCGCTATTTTCACATCCAGTAATTCGGTTATATAAAGCAAAATCATGCGACGCACCTGGGTGCCCGGCTCAGCCATACAGGCCGCTATCGCCAGAGACTCTTCTTTGCTGCCTTTGAAGACCTGATAGATCTGGCTGCGTTTCCAGCTTTGTCTGGTGTTGCCGACTTTACGGTGCGCCGACAAACCGGCCCGAATAATGTCGCGGTGCAAGTTTGAGAGATGCAGACGTTCGAAAACATCGTCAAGTTTTTCCAGATCCACTCCAGAAAGAAGAAGACCGAGATAGACAATCCATGGATCTTTGACATGGTAGCGTAGCAAAAGCCGCTCTGCCAGTCGAATCAGATTGCGGCAATGTTCGTTGTATGTCAAACCTGAAGCCAGAAAGCGCAAACAGCCGCCAAGATCTTCCAGAATATCGAGGGCAACAATGCGCTCCGGAGATTCGAGAATCATCTTGATCTCGTCTCGCAGTCGCACCCCGCCAAGATTGTCGAAAATTCCCATAGCTACGGCTTCTCTTGCTTTATCTCTGGTTTTCAGACTGAGCCTGAAACCGAGCCTCGAGGCAAAACGAGCCGCCCTTACGATTCGAGTCGGGTCTTCGATAAAGCTGAAAGGATGGAGGATTCTAATCACCCGATTATTCAAGTCTTTGAGACCATCGAAGAGATCGGTAAGCTCCCCGAAGCGTCCGGGATTGAGACAGACCGCCAGGGTATTGATAGTGAAGTCGCGTCGATAAAGATCCTGCTCCAGCTTGGATGGTTCCACCGTGGGTAGTGCCGCCGGAAACTCATAAAACTCTGTCCGGGCTGTAGAGAGATCAACCTCTTTGTCAGTCTCGGCATGATAGATAATGGTCGCTGTGTTGAAACGCTCGTGGGTTGCCACCACTTCGAATCGCGATGGATAATCCTGTTCGAAACTCTGGGCAAGATCCCGCGCCGAGCCCTCGACTACGAAATCAAGATCAAAATTCTGCCGACCTAAAATCAGATCTCGAACCAGACCGCCCACCGCATATGCCACCATCCCCTTACGGGCGGCGACCTCTCCTATGGTGCTGCACAACCACAGGGTGGAAGGTTCCAGATTCTCGAATTTATTCTTGATAGCTTCTATACGCTGCCGATGCTTGGTCTCCGGCACCAGGACATCGACTTCGATAGTATCTTCAAGACGCCCTTCGATTTTATTGCGAGAGTAGGTACCGTATAAAGTATCAAGCACATTCTGGCGCGTCACCAGGCCGACCAAACGACCATCACTATCGAGCACCGGCAATCGGCCGATGTCCTCGGTGACCATCAGATGCTGAATCTCGACTAAAGGGGTGTCCTTTTTCACGGTAAAGACCGGCTTGCTCATGAAACCACGCACCGGTGCATGACCCAGCTTATGGTGCATAGCCTGATCGATATCGCGCCTGGAAACGACCCCGACCACCTCGTTGCGGTCGCTGACCACAAAGCCATCCACCCCGTAGCGGGTCATCAAGCGTCCGGCTTCCTCCATTTTCAAGGAAGGCAGAATAGTACGCACCGGAGAGGTCATCATCTGGGACGCTGTAGGTTGTGGCTCTACCCTGGACTCTATGGTCTCTTTGACCAGATTTATCACCGACTCGCCATCCCTGTCCTTTATCACCGCAGAGCCGGCGCCGGGATGACCATCACCCCCGAATGCCCTTACTATTTCGCGGACATTGATAGACTTATTTTCAGAGCGACCGACCAGATGAATTCGATCACGCATATGAACCGCACAAAATGCGGCCTGGGCGCTGAGAATCTCGATAAGCTTGCGGGTCATATTGGCCAGACCGTCGACATAGTGCTCGGTGGAAGCAACCGAGGTGACGACCTTGGCACCTTCATAACTTTCGATCTCGCTATTGGCGAGCAAATTCTCAAGTAGTTCGGTCTGCTCTATAGATAGCTTGGGACGGATGTAATTATTGACCTGCTCCAGATCGGCGCCTTTATCCAGCAGGAAAGCCACACACTCGGCATCGACTTTAGAAGTCCCTTTGTGAGTCAAGCAGCCGGTATCTTCGTAAATACCCAGAGCGAGCACCGTGGCTTCGAATGGTGTGAGCAAGACCGACTCTTTCATGATCCGCTCCACCACGATGGTGGTGGCAGACCCCACCGGTTTGATGATGCTATCGGAGGTGGCATTGACCGCCAGACCATTCTTATCGAGATCATGATGATCAAAAACGGTTATAGAGGGCCAGATTTTTTTCTCTTTCTCTTTCAGATACTTCTGCACATTCGAGTCGATACGCTCGAAATGCTGACAGTCGACCACGTAGATTCGTTTAACATCATCGAGATCTATGTACTTGGATTGGGCGATAGGCAATGAACTTCTATAGAGAGCCAGAAAATCGCGAACATTACCGACCAGAGGATAGCCCAGCACCATCTTTGCAGCAGGGTAGAGCTTGGTCACCCCGAACTGGGCGGCAAGCGCATCAAAATCCATATTGTTGTGGGTGATTACGATTTCCATCTTGGTCTACTACAGCCGTTCATTCTTAGTCTTTTCTTTATCTCCAGGGGGGCAAATCCAGGTTTATTT
The DNA here is from genome assembly GCA_020634035.1 of Candidatus Obscuribacterales bacterium. Lineage (GTDB taxonomy): Bacteria > Cyanobacteriota > Vampirovibrionia > Obscuribacterales > Obscuribacteraceae > RI-106. The sequence goes on from JACKCM010000003.1 coordinate 617,918, forward strand.
CAGGGTTTAGCTGGGTATCTTAATCCAAAGGAGATTATACGAAAATGTTAGGTCTTCATACACTCGGACAAGGTTACCTGATTCTTTTCTTCGGCGGTAGCCTTTTCATAATACTCAATTTCCTCAGAGGAAGCTTCGCCGAAGGTCACGATGCAGGAGATCATGGCGATGCCGATGTCGAAGTAGACGTCCACGCAGACGCCGATGTCGATGTGCACGCGGACGCAGACGTCGATGTGCATGCCGACGCCGATGTCGATGTCGACGCTGACGCCGATGTCGATGTCGACGCAGACACCGATGTCGATACCGATGGGGACGGCAATCATGCCCGAATGGGGACAGATAAATATGGAGCCCTGCCGGTCAGCCAGAGGGGCTGGTCCCGGGCCCTGAAATTCATCATCGGCCTGCTCTCCCCCACAAACCTCTCTCTCTATTTCACCGGCTTCGGCTTCGGTGGACATTTCGCTTTGAAGTTCTTTCCTTTTATAGGCGTATTCTCTCTGATTCCGGCTCTCTTTCTGGGCTGGCTTTTCACCAAGATTTTCAAGATGGCTATTATCTTGATGATGCGCTACTTCACCAGTAGCTCCCACCTGGACAACAACAACATCGTCGGTCATGTGGGAGAGGTGGAAGCTTCTATAAAGGATGGCCACACCGGACTGATTACCTATGTAATCGGAAACAAGCTCTATAACTCGGCAGCCCAGACCAGCGACCCGACCGTCTCTATCGAGCGGGGCTCCAAAGTGCTTATTGTAGACACCAACGAGCATATTCTCATCGTCGAACCGTACAAAGAGCTCAGTCTCGAGGAATCTTTCAGTTCTTGATTTAAAGATCCGGCATCATATACGATGCTCAAGTCCTTGTTGAAAACAGGTGAATAGCTATGGGCCCAATCGAACTCATAATGGTGACTTTGCTTGTGGTCGGCCTCGGTATTATGGCCGGATTGATGCTTTTGCTCTACAAAAGAGCCGGAGCAGGAGAAGCGCTGATTATAACCGGAGGCTCGCAAGAGCCTTCCGTTATCGTCGGCGGCGGAAAAGTTGTCCTGCCAGGCATTCAGAGCTGCCGCTCCGTATCTCTGGAGCTGATGTCGGTAGAACTGAAGAGTCCCCAGGCCTACGAATGCAAAGACGGAACCCAGTTCGATTTCGACGGCAGCGCCGAAGTTTCTGTCGAACCGGATGAAGATGCCATCGTTAAAGCGGCCAGATTCTTCAAAGAGGATGATGTTCGCGAAATGCGCGGTATTGTATATGATGCCATTCAAGACTGCCTGAAAGCTGAGATCGCCAGGCGACCTGCTACAGGCCTGGCCAATATCGAAAGTTTTACCGAGAATACAGGTTTTATCATTGCAGAAGAACTGGAAAAATACGGACTGAAACTGCACGCCCTGCGAACCAAAGAGCTGCGCCGAGTCAAAGACGGACAGAGCAAAGCATTGCCCCTGCATACCGAATCGAATACAAACGGTCATGGAGCCGCCTCCGACTACATCGGTCATCTAGCCGTGGTGACCCGTCCTGTGTTCTATGACGGTGACCAGGGAGAGATAACCATCTCTCTGATAAACAACGCAAAACGTCTTACTATGAACGCTCGCCTGGATCAACCCGGTCCACCAGCCACCGAAGGCGCACCGGTACTTGTCAAAAGAATAGACGACGGAACCGCCCTGGTCGAAGCCTGGTCTCCCTTGCATGCTCAATTTCCGAGCACCCAGAACTGAATCAGTCACCGTATACGGCACCACTCAAATCGCTTTATCAGTCGCAGATTCCCTGGCACCGATTAAGCCCCGACAGGCTTGCAAGGATAATAAAGGAAACTAGTGGAATCCCTGCTATATCTACCCATAGCGGCTATGATAGATCTTGTGGTTTTCCACATATTATTGATTCATCCAGGTTCGCACTGGGCAAGAGGATATAGTGATTCCCTCGTGCTCGGTAAAGGAGTGTTTTTATGGGCGCCATCGAAATGATTATGATTACCGTAGTGGTAATCGGTTTCTTCGTGATCGTGAGCGTTTTAGCATCGCTCTACCAGAAATGCGGACCGAACGAGGCCATGGTTATATCCGGTGGCGGCAAAGAGCCGACCATCATTGTCGGTGGAGGCGCTGTGGTGCTTCCGATGATTCAGCAAAAGGATATCCTCAGCCTCGAGGTGATGCCGATCGAAGTGCGTTCCAACGCACCTATGATCACAAGAAACGGAGTCCCCATATTTGTTCAAGGTGTAGCTCAGATAAAGGTCAAAGGAGACACAGTCTCCATCCAGACCGCCTCGGAGCAGTTCCTGGGCAAAGACGAAGCAGAAATTAGAATGGTAGCCCACGAAACCCTCATGGGTCATCTCCGGGCAATCATGGGAACCATGACCGTAGAAGAGTTAATCGGCAATTTCGATTCTTTTGCTCAAAGAGTTGCCGACGTATCCGTCAAAGACCTTGCAAAAATGGGTCTGACCGTAGTCTCCTTCACTATCAAAGAGATCTCGGATGATGTCGGATATCTAGAAGCTCTGGGTAAACAGCACACCGCCGAAGCCAAACGATCGGCTGACATCGGTGTGGCCAACGCAGCCAGAGACACTCAAATAGCCCAAGCAGCAGCAACCCGGGACGCCCAAATCGCCCAGGCCAATGCCGCAGAGGAAGGCGCCAAAGCCAAATTGATGGCTGACACCCGTGTCGCCGAAGCCTCGAAGGACTTCCAGGTCAAGCAAGCCATATATCAGTCTGAAGTTGCCGAGCAAAAAGCACAGTCGGACATGATGTATGACATCAGAAAAGCCAAATCCCAGCAGCAGCTAATCTCTGAGCAACAGCAGATCAAAATCGTTGAAGCTCAAAAAGAGGTCGAGCTGCAGCAGGTAGAGGTTCAGAAGAGACAGGTCTCTCTGGAAGCCGACATCACCAAACCGGCCGAAGCCGAGCAGACCAGAATCAGGCTGCTTGCCCAGGCTGAGCAGGACAAACGAAGAATCCTGGCAGAAGGTGATGCCCAGGCCGTAGAAGCCAAAGCCCGAGGCGACGCCAACTCCACCAAGTTGCGCGCTGAAGCAGACGCTGAAGCAGCCCGCCAGATGGGTCTTGCCCATGCGGAAGCCGAAAGAGCCAAGGGTCTCACCCAGGCGACCATCATCGCCGCCCGTGGTCAGGCAGAAGCCGAAGCCATGGCCAAGAAAGCGGAAGCCTATAAGCAGTACAACGATGCCGCCATGGCCAGCATGGTGATCGAGAAACTGCCCGAACTGGTAAGCGCCGCCGCCCAGCCTCTAAGCAAGATAGGCAACGTCACCCTGTTGTCTACCGGTGGAGAGACCAGCGGCATGGGTAAACTGACCTCGGATGTCATCAACGTGGCAGCCCAGGGCATGACGATGGTAAAAGGTCTGACCGGAATCGATCTGGTCGAGACCATGCAGAAGGCCAAGCCTGACAATTCTAGAGCTGTTCAGACTCATCAGTCTCAACCGCAACAGACCCTGCCCGCCCAGGCAGTTCAGGCGCCCCCTCGTCCACCTCAGAGAGGCTAATGACCAGTAAGCGACGAATAATCGCAATAGGTGCAAGCGGAGTCGGAAAAACCACTTTAGTGGGGTCTCTGGCTCCGCTCCTCTCTTTAAATATCATCCCTGAGCTAGGCCGCAAGCTCTGCCACGACATGGGCTTTGAGCGCATCGGCGAGATTCCGGATCAAGAGGGTTTCAAGCGCCGGGTGCTTGAAGCCCAGATAGAAGAAGAAGAACGCCTGGGCAGCTTCCTGTCAGATCGCTCCACCATCGATTGCTGGGTGCTATGGCAGCGCTGGAATATCTGTCAGGCCATGACCTATGACACCGAAGCCTATTATGAAAAAGCGCGCAAGCAATCCGAGCGCTACAGCCATATAATTTATATCCCCCCGATGTTCGAAGCAGAGGAAGACGGCTTCCGCTGGACCGACAAAGATTACCAGAGCCAAATCGACAGACTGGTGAGGATGACTCTATACGAATGGGACCTTCTGGACAGGACCTACGAAGTCAAGTCCGACAACAAAGAAGAGCGCCTGGAGGAGATCAAAAACTGGCTGGAAACAAACGAGCACGCCATCAAAAGCTGACCGGTCTTCCGACCGTTGCAATATTGCAAGTACTTATTCTCGCGCTCTTCCTGACCCTCTTCCCGGGCTGCAAACGGACCCAGACCACCCCGACACCCAGTCAGAGCCAGAGCGACAAAGTCCCCAGATTAGTCTCTTTCGCCCCTTCCAATACCGAGCTTATTTATTCAGTAGGAGCCGAAGATTGCTTGATAGCAGTCTCCACCAACTGCAAATATCCAGCCGCGGCTCTAAAGAAGCCCAGAGCCGGCAGCTTTCTGAATGCAAAATTCGAAAAGCTGACCGCCATGAAACCGGACCTTGCTTTATTAGTATCCGGACAGGAGGGCCTGGCCACCCAGTTGGATAAGTTTTCAATCCGCAATCAGATCTTGCCTAATAAAAAACTGGCCGATATCTCGAGCAATTTGAACATACTCGGAAAAATTTGCCGAAAAGAGAATAGGGCCAGTCAGATCAGCGCCGATTTCGATAAAGCTCTGCTAGATTTTCAGACTATCCTGAGCGGCTGTCCGCAACAGAAGATTCTTTTTTGTGTCTGGACCGACCCGTCTATCTGTGTGGGTGGAGAGAGCTTTCTCGATGATGTCATCACCGCCTGTGGTGCCATAAATACAACCGCCGAATTCAAGAGCAGCTATCCCAAGCTCACAGCCGAAAAAATCATTTCGACCAAGCCCGATCTTCTGGTCCTTCCCCATGAAGTGGAGCTGAACCAGGCAGATATTCTGAGCCGCCCTCCCTGGTCCAGCTTAAACGCCGTTAAGTCCGGCAGGGTCATTTATCTGCCGGAGGCTAAATCCGACCATCTTTCAAGACCGACCCTCCGTATTTTGACCGGTTTACACTGGCTGGCGACCAGGCTTCATCCTGACAAATCCGCCGCCCTGGATAGATGGCTAAAATCAAATGATTATTTGATCTTAAGTAGAGATAAGCACTGAGAGGTATCCAGAATCGGCCTTCCGGCTGACTACAGCCTGGATTTATTAGAGCTACAATTTGTTTAGCAGACTGTACCTATAGAGATTGTCCTAAAAACAAGTCGATATAATCTCAGAAGCGTAATTGCTGGCATTACTCAATGCCTCTGCTTGGTACCCCAAACTGGTCGGATTCTCCATGAGTCACCTCGTTGTATGTGGACTTAATTACCACTCAACTCCCATAGCAATCAGAGAAAGATTTGTCATTCCTGAATCGTGTATTGCGCACGCTCTGGAAGCCCTGACCCGATTCCCCAATCTTAAAGAAGCAGCCATCTTGTCAACCTGTAACCGCACGGAAGTATATGCGGTGGTAGACGATATCAAAGCCGGGCTGCGCGAAATCGAAGCCTTTTTCAAATCGGCCCAATCCATAGAAGACCACAGCGCCCTGAGCCCCAATTTCAGGCTATTGCGCGAAGACGTCGCTTTGCATCTTATGAGAGTCGCCTCCGGTCTAGATAGCCTCATCCTCGGCGAAGGGCAGATCATGTACCAGGTCAAAGCTGCCCATCAAGCAGCACTCACCGCCAAGACCGCCGGACCTATATTAGATCACCTTTTCAAGCTGGCCCTGCAAGCAGGCAAACGAGTCCGTTCCGAAACCACCCTGGGCAGAAGATCGGTTTCGATCAGCTCAGCGGCAGTGGAAATGGCCAGAGAGCACTTCGGAAGCCTGAAAGACAAAACTGTCACCGTGGTCGGTGCCGGCAAGATGTCCCAGATCTGCCTCAAATATCTATCGAGCACAAAATCCGAAGCCAGAGTGCACTGGCTGAATCGCTCAAAAGAGAGCATCGAGAACTTCCTGAGCTGCAAAGAAAAACCCTGCGAGCGTGTGGATACGAGCCATTCGTTCGAAGACCGGCATAAAATCGCCGCCTGCTCCGACCTGGTTATCGTCGCCACTGCCTCTCCCGATTTTCTCTTTACTAAAGCCGATTTAGAAACTGCCCGAAAGACTGAAGCTGATGCGAAAAGCAATAGCCTGATCATAGATATTTCGGTCCCGCGCAATGTCGAACCGGCCGCCGGAGAGCTTACTGGAATCAGCCTCAAACATTCTGATGACCTCAAAGAGATAGTCAGCAAGAACCTGAAAGAAAGAGAGAGCCTGGTCGACGAAGCCGAGAAGATTCTCTATGAAACCCTAGAAGAGTTCCACGCCTGGCATCGTTCTCGTTTAGTCGTGCCCACCATCGCCGGTCTGAGAGAGAAAATCGAAGCGATAAGAATTGAGCAGATGAGCAAGAGCATCCTCACCGCGGGTAAAGGCGGATGCGCCATGCACCAGGAGACTGCCGGCATGGACATGGAAGGAATCAGCCGCGCCATCGTCAATCAAATACTTCATCATCCGACGGTACAGCTCAAAGCAACCCAGGACTACGAAGTCCTCAAGCAACAGGCAGAAGCGCTTCGCACCCTGTTCAATCTAGATCCCCTCGAAGAATCCAAGCCTGGAAAAAAAGCCCGCAGAGATAATCTGAACAGATCATCATCGGCGGCCAGGCCCCTGGCTTGCCATTAAGAGCATGTCGGTCAGAATCGGAACGCGCGCCAGCAAACTAGCCCTGATGCAAACGGAGCTGGTGGCAGGTCGCCTGCACGACATCGACCCGAAGCTGGATGTGGAAGTGGTTAAGATCACCACCGGCGGTGATAAAAATCGCTCCGTTCCGATAGTAAATCTGGGCGGCACCGGAGTATTCGTCAAAGAGCTTGAAGACGCCCTGTTAAACAAAGAGGTCGATCTGGTCGTCCATTCGCTCAAGGACATGCCCACCGAAAGCCACGAAAGTTTGACCATAGTCGCGGTTCTCAACAGAGAAGACCCCAGGGATGTTCTGGTCAGCCGAGACAATCGCCAGCTGCATGAACTGGCCCCGGGCAGCAAAGTAGCGACCTCGAGCCGACGCAGGCTCGCCCAGCTCAAGGCTCTACGCAGCGATCTAGAATTCATCGACATCCGGGGCAACGTGCCAACCAGGGTCGAAAAGATGGACGCCGGTGCCGCCGATGCTATTGTGCTTGCTTCCGCCGGACTGACCAGGCTGGGAATGGCAGATAGAATCACGCACTATTTCGAAGAGAACGAATGTACGGCTGCTGCAGGTCAGGGAGCCCTGGCTGTGCAATGCCGCGCCGATGATCAAAAACTGTTCGAGACCCTCAGTCAATTAGATGAGCCGGCGGTGCGCAAAGAGATAAGCGCCGAAAGAGCATTTCTGAAAGTACTGGGAGGCGGATGCTCGGTGCCTATAGGCGCCCGGGCCAGATTAGAAGCGGACGATACTCTAACCCTGACAGGATGCGTAGCCGCTCTAGACGGCTCTCATATCGTCAGAGAGACTCTCTCTCTCAAAGGCGGCCAAATGGACGCTGAAGCCCTGGGAAGGGAACTGGCGGAGCTTATTCTGGCGACGCCCGCCCGGCAGATTTTAGAAAAGCTCAAGCTGAGTGACCCTAACAAAGTATCGCCTCCATAACTTTCTTAAACCGGAGCTCGCCATGCATTTAACCGGCCAGAGAATATTGATAACCCGAGCCACCAGTCAGGCCGACAGCTTCAAACTCGCCCTGGAAGCGGCCGGTGCACAACCGATTCTGATTCCGGTAATCGAAATAAAAGAACCTTCTTCCTGGGAGCCCTTTGACAAAGCCCTTGCCCAACTATCTGAGTATGACTGGGTTATTTTCGCCTCGACCAATGCTGTCCGCTCTTTTATCGAGAGAATGGATAAGACGAAAGTACCAAAAGAGAATCTGTCCAATATAAAGATAGGCGCCATAGGCGAAGCCACCGCCGCTATTTTGCAAGAGCATTCTATTACTGTCGATTTCAGCCCGGACAAATTCGTGGCCGAGAATTTTATAGAGCAGTTTCCTGAAAGCGATAATATGCATGACCTCAAGATCTTGTGGCCGCGCACCAATGTAGGCAGGACACTAATAGCCGATGAGTTCACCGCTTCTGGTGCCATTGTAGATACGATAGAAGCCTATCGGACCGATCTGCCGGACAGTAAAGATGCGCTTGCCACGAGACTCTTCGACCTCTGCAATGAAAAGAACCTGGATCTTGTCACCTTCGCTTCTTCCCAGACAGTGAAGAACTTTCATCAACTGCTGAAACAGGGCCTGGTAAATTATGCCGGCTCTAAAGGCTACATAGTAAACCATGAGTCAGACGCTCTTGAAGCGGCTGCATCGAACTTACTAAATGGTATCGCCATCGCCACCATAGGTCCGGTCACCGCTAAAACTGCCAGACAATACTATAAAACCGTTCAGATAGAAGCCGACACCCATACCATGGACGGTCTCTTGAAGGCAATAGAGCGTTATTACGAGATTTAGCGATCTTTCTCTTGCAGCTTCATGCCGGGCATTTTCTCGACCCGGGCAAGGTCCTGACGGGTTATCAGCGGATTATCTCTTATTTGCAATCGCTCCAGATATTTGAGCTTTAATAAAATATCCACATCTGACGAGTTCATCCCTCGTTTATTCAAATTCAAAACCCGGATAGCAGGATATTTATTGAGCACCAGCAGTTCGCTGGTGGGGATTTTGGTCGAAGACAGATTCAAGGCAACCACCTTTGGTGCTTTCAGCAAGGCTTCTAGACTGGCTCCGGTAACCTGCATGTTGCGAGAGAGATCGAAAGAGCGCACATACTTCAAGCCGGAGACTTTCTCAAGACCCGGATCCGGAGAAGGAAAACATCTTAATCCGAGACTGGAAAGTTCTTTGTTCTCGTTACAGAAAGAGACGATCTCGTCCATAGGAATCTGCCTGTTTCCGAGGTGAAAATCGCGCAAATTCTTAAGCGGCAGAAGTCTCTTTAGGGCACCAGATTTAATACCGTGATTCAAAGAGATATCCAGGTTAAAAAGTTGCTTCGCCTTAGCAATCGCGTCTAAATGAGCATCTTCAAGGTTCATATTTGCCACTTCAAGCTTCCCTAGATAAGGAAGCTTGGCTACCTCGGACAAACCGGTGGGACTTATGCCCGGATTATAATTAATCTTGAGTTCTTGAATCTCTTTGCAGTCTCCGATGTATTTCATCGCTTCATCATTCAGGTTGGAGTTCTCCGCAGAAAGAATCACCAGACCTTTCAGACTGGGCAGAGTCGCCAGGACTTCCTCCGACAACTCCCTGGAATCAAGCCGCAAAGACTTGTCTGCGCCCAACAGGTCCTTCAAGTCTTGTGGCTTTACATCAGGCTCAATAGCATCTTTCAACTCAGACACATAACCTTCGGTAAACACCTTTCTCTGAGTGGGAGTAGGTTTCTCTGCCTTATTAAAAAGCGCGTTCCAGGCACCGAACAAAACAATCACGCCAATAAGCGCTGGCACCATCAGCAGTGCAGGATGTATTCGCCTGGTTGAAATAGAATCGGCAACTGCTTCGGTCTCAGCCTCAACCAATACATCTTCCGGGGTTACCGCCTCTTTCACCCTGGCAAGCGCCGCCCTCAAGCTGCTAACATCTTGAAAGCGTAATTCGGGATTTTTGGCAAGACACTTTTGTATGAGCTCGTCTATCTCCGGCGGCAGATCCGGATCGAGCTCTAAAAGAGAGCGGGGAATTTTTTTGAGATGACTGTCCATAGTTTCTAAGGCATCCTTACCGGCAAAAGGCACCGCCCCGGTCAGGACCTTGTATGCAAGACAGCCGAAGCTATAAATGTCGGAGCGAGCGTCGGTATCGGCTCCCCGAATCTGCTCCGGACTCATGTAATACGGGCTGCCTAGTATAAGCCCGGTGCGGGTCAAAGAAAGCTCTTCATCGCTCAAATTTTTTGCCAGACCGAAATCTACCAGCCTTACCTGAACCGGTTCGGAATCGCTGAGCATCACATTCGATGGCTTGATATCACGGTGAAGCACGCCTGCTTTATGAGCATGCTCAAGACCGGCAAGCAGTTGATCGGCCACCTCGAAAAATTCTGCCAGAGAAAGAGCGGCCCTCTCTTTGGTCAACTCATCGAGAGACTTGCCCCTGACCACCTCCATAGTCAGGTAGAAATTGCCCTCATCAGCCTGGGCAAAATCATAAACTTCGAGGATATTAGCGTGCTTGAGCCGCGCCACTGCCACAGCCTCCTGCCGGAAGCGTAATATCTGAGCCTCGGAAATCTCCGAGTGCAACACCTTTACAGCCACTTCTTTGTCCAGAACCAGATCTCTGGCTAGATAGACCTCACCCATGCCACCTTTGCCAAGCAAAGAGATTAGATTGAAGCGCTGTTTGTTGAATAGCCTGGGCAAAGGTAGGGGATGGGAAGGCTCCATTTCACTTGACCTGTATCTGCTACCGAAAGAGACGCCCGATAAAATTCTAGGACCACTGTCATGATTATCACAGATAAAAGCTATTGGAAGATACGAAAGCCTGGAATGGGCTTATTTAGGAATTTCTATTCCGGGGGGAGGTCGGTCCTGCTAGAGTATTGGGTAGGATAAAAACAACGGACCAGAAACTATGGGCCGACCGAATACGCTGAGGATTGTCAGGTGGCAAAGATTCTTCTTGTAGAAGACGATTTTGTACTAGCGAACACGCTCCTCGATTGGCTTGAATACAAAGGTCACGAGATCGAACATATCGCCGACGGGAACAAAGCAGCCGAAAAACTGAATGACTCCGATTTCGAAATTATCGTCCTGGATTGGAATCTGCCCGGCATCAACGGCATCGATCTTTGCAAGCTCTACCGCGACAAAGGGGGCGTCCTGCCTGTGCTAATGCTGACAGGTCGGCATGGCTCCACCGAAGCCAGCCAGTGCAAAGAAGCCGGCGCTAATAAATATCTGCCCAAGCCATTTCAGCTCGAAGAGCTGACCAGGGAGCTGGAAGCCTTACTTTAGTAGACGCAAAAAACGAGGAACAGGACAACGACTCAGGAAGCTCAAGGATTTACCAACAAGATGGATGCCCACCGCGCCAACTACATCGCCCGGTGCGTGGAACGTCTTGTCCCCATGGAAGCCCATATTTTGCAATTTGCGCGCAGTCCCTGGGATATCGACAATCTCAAACAGCTGGCCGATCACTTTCATCAGATCGCAGGATCATCAGGGGTCTACAATCTGGCGGAGCTCACTCCTATTGCTGAAGCAGGAGAGAGACTCTGTATGTCGATGTATCAAGAACAGCCCGATGACATCATCGTCTACTGGCGAAATTTCCGCGAGATGATCTCCCAGATGAAAAACATTCTGGAAAAAGCTGAGCTCAATCCCGAAGTCAAACCACCAAGCCATATTCTTCATGCGGCTGCCGCACCACAAACGGTACCAGACTTTCGCGAAGATGTAATTGTGGTCAGCACCGACCAGAACCGCCTCAGCGCTCTTGCCAGGGTTCTTGAAGCTCAGAGCATGAGTGTGCGCGGTTGCTCCAGCTGGCAACAAGCCAAAGAGGCTATTACTTCGAAATTTCCTGATGGAATGCTTATTTGCGTGCCCATGACCGACGGCAACGGCTACGATTTAATTCGTGGTTGCCGCTCTTTGCCTGGTGGTGACGAAGTTTCTATCGTCTTACTGAGCGAAGAACAGGGCTTTCTAGACAAAATCGGTGCGATTAAATCAGGTGCTGATGCCTTTTTCGAACTGCCTATCGAAGTCGATGTGATTGTCGATAAACTCCGCTATCTCTTCGAAAGAGGCAAGCCGGAGCGCTATAGAATCCTTTCTGTAGAAGACGATCCGGACCAGGCCAGATATATAGTAAGCACCCTGGAAGATGCCGGCTATCACGTTCTCTGGCAACAGGATCCCAGCCTCTTCGAAGAAGCACTTCTAACTTTCTGTCCTGATCTGATTCTGCTCGATGTGATGATGGGTGACATCAACGGCTTCGAACTGGCTCGCTTCGTTCGGCAAAATGAGCGCTTCGCCGCTATTCCGATTCTTTTTCTCACCACCCAGAATCAGCTCGAAGCCCATATAGAATCGGCCAGAGCCGGCGGTGACGACCACCTGATCAAACCAGTCAATCCTCAGCTCCTGATCTCGACCATCGCAGGCAAACTGGAACGCTATCGAATATTTCAGAAGCTCCTCAAAAACGATGGTCTGACCCAGGTCCTCAACCACAGCCATTTCATGGACTTCGCCCAGCGTTCTACCAGAGCCAGGGCCCAGCGCTTTACCCAGGTGCTGACCATCTATGACATCGATAATCTCAAACAGATAAACGAGACCTATGGCTTTGCTATTGGCGATCGAACAATCGTCTCTTTAGTCCAGATCATCAAGAAGGTCTACCGCCACACCGACATAATCGGCCGAATCGGCGGCGATGAAATTGCCGTTCTCGACGATAGCCTGCCGGTGCACAACGCGGTAGAAGTTGCCCGCAGCCTCAGCCAGAGATTCGCAGATGTTCCGCATAAAGCCGGCGGTCAGTTTTTCAAGATGTCGGTAAGCGCAGGAGTAACCGCCCTCAATCCGGACGAAAGCTTCCATGTCATGGTCGAGAGAGCCCAGCAAGCGGTGCGCCTGGCGAAACAGCAAGGCAAGAATCAGATAGTGCAGCTCTGAATCTCGATACAATTAATTCTTTCACAGTATGCTTAACCATAAGGTCAAAGAGATATATCCGTTGTTTATAATCGACGGTTTGAACTCTTTGCAATCCCAATCCCAGATAGATAATCAAAAAAGCAACGGAAGAACCATGGAAAAACTTACGAGAGAACGCCCCCTCAGCCAGACCATCGCAAAAGAAGGCACACAACCGGGAGATGTTTTCCCCAGCGCCAGAATGAGAAGATTGCGCTCCTCATCTACGCTTCGTTCTATGGTGAAAGAGACCCATGTACGGGTCGAACAGATGATCTATCCGTTCTTCCTGGTAGAAGGGAACGGAGTCAAAAAACCTATCAGTTCGATGCCCGGCATTCACCAGCAGAGCATCGATGAAGCGCTCAAAGAGATAGAAGAGTGCGTCAAAGAAGGGCTCAAGGCAATCATCCTTTTTGGTGTCCCCAGGGACAAAGACACCGAAGCCACCGGGGCCTGGAGCGACAAAGGCATCGTTCAAGAAGCGACTCGGCAGATCAAAAAACATTTCCCCGAACTCATGGTCGTGGCAGATACCTGCCTGTGTGAATACATGAGCCACGGTCACTGCGGCATCGTAGCCGATGGTCAGATTCTCAACGACCCCAGTGTCCAGATCCTGGCAAGAGCGGCAGTCTCCCAGGCTAGAGCCGGTGCTGACATCATCGCCCCTTCGGACATGATGGACGGACGAGTGGCAGCGATTCGCAGCGCCCTCGATGAAAACGGCTTCGAGCATGTTCCTATAATGGCTTACAGTGCCAAATTCGCATCGGCGATGTACGGTCCCTTCAGGGAAGCTGCCGAATCAGCGCCCCAGTTCGGTGATCGCACCACCTATCAGATGGAGCCGGCTAATCGCAGAGAAGCCCTTCGAGAGATAGAACTCGACCTGAAAGAAGGAGCAGACATGGTCATGGTCAAACCGGCGCTTCTCTATCTGGACCTGATTCGAGAAGCAAGGGAAATGACCCGAGTACCCATAGTCGCCTACAACGTATCTGGTGAATATTCCATGGTCAAGGCTGCTGCAGAGAAAGGCTGGCTCGACGAAAGAAGAGTCGTTCAAGAGACCCTCACTTCGATAGTGAGAGCCGGAGCCGATTTAATAATCACCTACCACGCCAGAGACATGGCCAGATGGCTTCAAGAGTAAGATTCAGAGGCTTTCGGTGGAATAATAGTCTTACGGCAGCCAAGATAAGATTAGATTGTGATAGACAGACCGAACATAAGGTATATCATAGAGGTGAGAGGACACCTTTGAATGAAGACAAGCACCGCCCATCATATTAGTTTCGCCAATGCCTTTGCGGATCTTTATCTGGACAAGTCGAACGGCGAATTTGCTCTGGATTTCAGACGGCAAGAAGTAACGGTTTACCTGAATACCACCCAGTATCAGGCTCTGGTTCTCCTGGTCCAACAAGGGATGGAAGACGAGCAGTTCGTCGGCTATCTCACCTGGAAGGAAGATCCCCTCCAGTGCGAGGACAACCAGATGTTCGAGGTCTGCGGTCCCGATCATATCGTTTGCATGACCTGCACCCCCAACTGCGAGCGGGTCAAACTGACCTTCGATCTCGGCATGGCCATCGACCTGTCCTTTGCTGATTTCCAGGGTCTCGCCGAATTAATTCGCGAAGCCCAGGCCGATTTAGAATGGCGGCGAGAGCTACTTCGCTGGAATATGTCCGACACCGGCAGCGATTTCGCCTCCGGCATGCAAGACTGAAATCTGCCGACTTCAGTCTCAGCTCTTCTTCTTGCCAATCAGAACCATAGCTTCGTAGGACGTATTCTCTGCCAGGGGTTCTATGTTCTCGTAGCCTCTATCTTTGAGCATGTTCGATAACTCCTTTTGAGAGAAGATACAGCCCCGGCTGGTGAGAATAAACATATTGATGGCGAACATAGCGACCGCGGCAGGTTTAGTACCGCAATCTCCAATCACGAATTCGGCAATAACAACATGACCGCCTTTCTTAAGGGCTCTTGTGACGGCATCTAAAAGCGCGCCTGAGTCTTCTATACCTTCGGAATGAAGGATATGACCAAGAAGTACCAGGTCATAGCGCTCTTCTCCCAGTTCGACCTGGCGCCAATCACCGGCTAGATATTGATAGCTGTGGGCAACCCCGTTGTTTTCGGTGAATCGACGGGTCACATCCAGCACCGCTTCAAAATCGAGGGCATCCACCTTGACCCCGGCACTCTCCTTGGCAAGAGGAATACTCCAGACGCCACTACCGCAAGCCAGATCGAGGACTCTAAAAGGTCTATCCTCAGGAATCAGCGCTTGAAAACGATCGGCGACCTGACTGGCGTGGCTGTAGTTCATGGCGAAAAGCGATGCCGCCAGCGCAGGAAAAAATGACTGAGCATCACCTTCTTCGTTCACCCGGGTAACAGGTTCTCCGCTGCGTGCAACCTGTTCGAGACTTTGCCAGTGACTCTGAATTTTAGAATGGACCTCTATGTAATGCCCCAGATAGAGGGGCTGATCCGAAACCAGGTAGATTGCCGCTTCCTCAGAAAGAGAGAAGCGCTCGGACAAAGGCTCTAAAGTGAGCAGGTCGAGACCGGCTAGAGCCCTGGCGATGACTCTGGCAGCAGCGAGGGTGATACCGCAACGCTCAGCGATAACCTCGGCTTTTTCCGGTCCGTCAGCCAGGGCATCGAAAATCTTCAAATTAGTTGCTGCAGTGAGGGCTCCCATCGACCAGACGCCCCGGAGAACAGAAGTGATATTGGCGGGAACAGGTATCAATTTTTCATTGACATCGGTCTCAATCTGCTTCACATCGGCATCCTCGATTAACAGCCTGCGATAACTTCAAGCATTTTAAATGCACCACATATAATAGCAGTCTCCTCTTTTCTGCCTGATTCAATAAAAACAGAATGTCTTTTTTCTTCTCAGAATCTAATTTGAATCATGTCGATTGGATCTCATCCCGGCTCAATCGTCTATAATTACAGATTAGATCGTTGGGTGCGGCGAAGACCGACGAACCTGGTCAGGGGGGAAACCCAGCAGCCATAAGTTGTAATCTTCGGGTGTGCCCAACGGTCTTAAGAGATTTCTTGAAAACCAGGCAATCTCTTTTCAAGCCTCTAACCAAAGATAGTCGATCAATTCGAGCAATGACCAAAGAAGACATGACAACCACGCCCCAGAAGGACGATAAAGAGAAGTCCGAAGAGAAGTATCTACTGGGTCAAATACTAGTCGACCTGGGTTATATAACCATCTACCAGCTTGATGAAGCCCTTCAGCTTCAACGCAGCGATGCAGAAGCCAATGGAGAGCAAAAGCCCCTGGGTCAGTGGCTTCTTGAGCTCGGTTACTGCGGACCTAACCAACTTATCCGCGCCATTCAAGTGCAATCCGAACTTCGCAAGATGAAAGAATCGGGCAAAGCCCCCGAAGCCATCGAGAGCGACGACGAAGATCTCTAGTCTCTAATCTCAAGTCAGGACGGTTTTCGAGCCGCGAGCATCCTATAAAAAGATAAATTTTGCTCGATTTTACTTTTTAAGTAGTCCTATCTAAATTCCTAGTATCAATAAGGTTTATAAAGAGATAAACTTCTTATTGTTATATCTGTCCGGGTCTATCGAACAAGACTGGAAAATCATTGGGAATTCTGCCGAGACTAATAGCCTCTTTCATGGTCGTCATCATGCTGATGGTGGTGGGCTATTCTCTGTTCGATCTCTATTCTAATTTCCGTAATACCAGACTTGAAGCAGCCACCAGAAGCGAGTTGACTCGCCAGAAAGTGCTTCGAGATCTCACCAAAGCTAAAGCAGCCTGCCGTAGCCTGGCGGATATCCTGATCGAAGACGGTCCGATTATGAGGGCCTTTCTAGAACGCAACCGCAGTGTAGAAGGCAAACTGCTCGAGAAGTTTCTGGATGAAACCCGCTTCCCCGGCTTCATCACATTGATGGACAGCAAAGGAACAGTTTTCTACAGTACCGAGACCCCGGGCAAAAACGGCTATTCGGCAGCAAAAGAGAGCGACGCCATCACCTACGCTCTCAACACAAAAACCCCCATTGACGGTCCTTCGGACTTCAGCATGACCAGAGCTGTGACAGTATCGTCCATGGTTCCAATCTCGACGACCCAGGGAAAAGTAGTAGGACTGGTCGCCGTCAGCCAGCCCATAAACAATGAGTATCTAACCGGAGAAGTAACCCGATTCGAACTCGAAGAGTTGAATCCGGTTAGAGACATCGATCTCGCCATGTTCTCCGCCAACGCCAACAAAGTGGTGGCAGCCACCCAGGGATTGAGAGCCGGCAAGGGCGGCGATTTCATCAAGCAACTAAACAAAAACGGCGCCAAAGAGATACCCACCTCGATGCTCGGTTTCGGTCTTTCTCCGTTCGAGACTTTATTAGTCCCTATGAGCGGCGACAACGCCAAGCACCACTTCGAAAAGGGCGGCAAATGGTGGTCTCAAATTAAATTCGACGGTCAGAAAGACGCTAAAGGAAATGTCAAAACCTACGGCTATCTGCTCATTGCCACCCCGGTTCCGGACGTTATGGGCAAAGTCATATGGGTAGTGCTCAGCGCCGGCGCTTTCGGTGGGGCAGCGCTTTTCATCGCATTTTTCTTCAGCGCCAAAATTTCAAACAGCGTCAATGAACCGCTCAACATCCTCATCGACAGGACCAGCGACATTGCAGACAAGAAAGCGATAATAGAACCCCTGGAAGGACTTTCTGGCGACTGGCTCGAACTGGGTGAGTTGATAGACACCGCTGTCAGTACCATGCGGACTACCACCCAGAATCTAAAAGTCAAACTCAATCGTCAGAAAGAAGAGCTTCTGGAGAGCCGCCAGATTGCCGAAGAATCGACCTCCAAACTGGCCAACCTCAACCAGCAAATCTCTAACCAGTCGAAACAGATAACCGAAATACAAAGACAGATTAACCAGGCCAACAGACAGGCTATTGTAGTACAACACAAGCTGGATGCCGTTCTGCAATCGTCGACCGAAGGCTTCCTGTTACTAGATCAATACGGCAATATTCTCGCCTCCAACCCTGTTTTCCTCAACTGGAGCGGTTTTTCCGAAGGCGAAATAGCCGGCAGACAGTGCTTCGATCTGGTCCGGCGCCCGGGCGAACCCAGAGCCCTCTTTTCCGGCCAGGCCTTCGCCAAGCACGGCGGTGATCCCAATGCCGTTATTAATAAATTTCATCCCGAATGTGTTATTCACCACAACAAAGAAGATCGCTTCATAGAAGCCATCGCCCATCTGCAGCCCATCGTCGGAGAAGACAACAGTATCCAGGGCTATGTCATGGTGCTTCGTGATAAATCCCTGCGCAGCGAAAACGCCAAACTGCGCGAAGAGATAGTGACCATGCTCCAGGATTCTATCAGGGTTCCTATAGCCGAAGCCGAAAGTCGCTGGTCTTCGGTTCTATCCAATGCCAAAAGCTCTGTCCATCCCCAGGTTTTGACCAGCCTGGGCGAATTGCACGAGATCTACCAGAAACTGCTTGCCGTGGTCGACAGTTATCTGATGATGTATGGAGGCTTCGTACCAGAGCCGGTAATTCCCAAAGAGCCCATTGTAATAACGCGACTGGTAGCCGACTGCCTGGACGAAGTCACCCCCCATGCAAGAGAAAGACAGCTCTTGCTCGACTACAAAACCGTAACCGGACTGCCCACTGTATACGGCAATAAAGAATCGGTGCGCAGCGTCCTTGTGGAGGTCCTCAACAGGCTCATTTCTATCACAGCCGCCGGCGGTAGAGTGCGGGTCGAAAGCTCCATTAAAAGCGGCGAGATGCGCCTTTGTGTAACCAGCTCCGGTCCTGCCCTTCCTCAAGAAGAGATAACCGATATGTTCGCCGGATTTATCGAAGGCAAACATTCAGAAGACACCTACGCCCAGAGATTGTCCCTTTATCTGGCAAGAAACAATGTAGAGAGAATGGGCGGTCAGATCTGGGCCGAGTCGGAGTCGGGCAGAGGAACGGCAATTTATTTTTCGATGCCCGCTCATCTAAAATAGTTTATGTTGATCTCAAATAAAGCCGGGCATATTACAACACAGAAGACTAGATTGGTGACCCATGGCTACAGGCGACAGTAACTCAGAATTCGACGACAACAAGACCGGCGAATATCCAACCCTTCCGGTTAGCGTCCAGTCAGGCAGTTTTCCGATTAAGAGAAAGACCGACAAGACCGGACAATTTCCTGCTGCAGGAGTAGACCTGAAAAAAGGCGTCGGTCCGAAGAAAGACCGCCCGGACACCAATGATTACCCGGCCATCGCCGACGACACGAAATTACAACTCGAAGAGAACGGTCGCCACAAAAAGTACAAAAAGCTGGCGGATAAGAACCAAGAACGCGGCAAGTTCGAAGCTGCCGCTCGCTGCCTCGAGAAAGCTCTCTATATCTCCATCAAAGAGAACGGTCCCCAGCACATCTCGGTCGCCATGGACCTGGAGAATTTAGGGACGCTGCTCTATCGTATGCACCGTACAGACTCGGCCCAGGCAATGATGCAGCGAGCAGCCAGAATAAAACAGAGTTTCGAATAGCGATCTCGAATTTCAGGCGCGCACTACATATGATACCAAAAGAGCAGAGACAAGCTCCGCCCTTTCAATATTCGACTAACTCTATATGCAATTCTCAGGAGATAAGACTTCTGAGCATCCAGGCATTCTTTTCGTGAATCTGCATACGCTGGGTGAGCAGGTCGGCGGTGGGCTCATCATGGGCCTCTTCCACCACGGCGAAAATAGACCGGGCGGTTCTCACCACCGCTTCCTGACCTTCCATGAGGTCGCGAATCATTTCGGTCGCGTCGGGCTCCCCTTCGGCTTCGAAAATCGAAGTGAGATGGGTAAACTCTTTATAGCTGCCCGGAGCGCGGAAGCCCAGGGCTCTAATACGCTCGGCAATCAGATCTACTGCCGTCGCCAGCTCCAGATACTGTTGTTCAAAGAGCTGATGCAGGGTCGAGAACATCGGACCTGTGACATTCCAATGATAGTTATGTGTTTTCAAGTACAGGGTGTAACTGTCTGCCAGAAGTCTCGACAGACCATCAGCTATTTTCTCTCTCTGTTTTTCGTCGATTCCAATATTTACAGGAACGGTCTTAGTAGCCATATCTCTCTCCTTTCTACCAAATACTTTTGGATATCCAAGGGAGTTATAGCAGATTTTGAAGCGACGAAAGCCAACCTTCCTCTTGTGATCCGGCTACAAAAAACCTAACGCCGTCGCAAAAAACGAATAACCTTCTTCTCTCTATCAATCGTGTATTGCCAATCTTTGTAGAAGGAGACACCGAGAAGCGGCTCTTGCAAATTGTCCCATTCTGCTACCTCAACCTCTATGTCCCGAGCTTCTACCGGCCCAACCCGTATATGTTTTACAAAGCCAGTATAACTGGGCTCGGCCGCTTCATAGGTATGCACTTTCGGCACTGCCGGCATAGTGATACCGTATTTAGAGACATAAGATTTCGGGAAATAAATGCCATTGGCCCCCGTATCAAACAGCATTCGACAGGGCTTTCCGTTGACCGACGCTTCCAGGCTTATATAGTCGGATTCTCCGGTCTCTATCTTTACCTCGTTGGAGCCTTGCTTAACTGCATATTTGTAGGAAGAACCGGTGCTCGAATCTCTAACCTTATCGAAACACAACTCGTTACTAGAATGATCTATTCGAAACTGATAACCCTGGACGAAAGTCTGACCTATAAGAGGTTTTCCTCTTCTCTCTTCTTGAACCAGTACAGGGAAGTTTCGTCTCAAAATAGGCCCAACCTGGATATCCAACTTCATATTCCAGTATTTGTATTCTTTACTCTCTCCCAGCTGAGACTTCATCATCTTAAATGAACCGGTGGGCAGAGCTAATCCCAGCTGCTTCAAATGATTGGTACCGATCCAGGTATCGGGAGCGCCGGTATCGAAAATCATATCTATAGCCCGACCATTCACCCTGGTAGCCACCACTATATCCTGCTGCTCATCTCGATAGCGGATGCGGCATTGACGGGGCATCGACCCGCTTACCGACCGTCCCGCACCGACAGATTTGCCTTTGTTTAAATACTGCCTGGCCCTGACCGCTGCTGCACTGTCGGGATACTCTGCCGCCAACTTCGCGAACACCTCGTGGGCTTGAACTTTCCTGCCTGCGTAGAGCATGCTCAAACCGAGATAGTAATAGTTGTTCGCCCCGGCGCCAGCTTTGCTGAATGCTTCGCAAGCCTGAGCATAGCGCCCCGCCTTGAACAGACCCAAGCCTTCTCCATAAAAGTCCCTGCCTGCACCGGGCAGACCGGTCAATAGACTGACTAGCACAAGAGTCAGGTAGAACTCCAATCGTCTCTTCACGATACCAGGTCCTGACCATGTTCGGCGAAAGGTGCATGACGACTGGTGGATACCACTCCCCCGACCCGACCATGGTTAAAAGGAAAACAGCCGAAATGCTTGGCAATCAGAATCACCGGATAGCCCTGGTTCTCATCCGAACAGAAGGCGCGGGAGGGCATGATCTTGCTTTTCTCGAAACCAAACCCTTTGCAGAAATTATAGAGCCGCCCCATGAAGCTGGAATAACGAAATGTCTTGCCTTCGATGAGAAATTCACCGAGATGGATATTTATGTCGGAGCAGGCGGATAGCATGATCAATAGTCCTTTGACTGTGTTGCTACCTCCATACCCTGAGCATCCTATCCAGTATCACCCCAGAGTTCATAACAATAATTTCGAGATATTGCAAACCGGTTTCAGCAAACGACCGCAGGGGCAAATTGCACTTAGTAATCTGACCAGGGGTCCATAGTTTATCTTGAAACTCTCTCCTCCCTACAAAGTTATGGTCGTCGAAGACGAAGAGATTGTGCGAGCCGGGCTCGAACTGATAGTTCAATCCTGGCAGGATTATAAGGTCGTGGGCGAGGCCAGAGACGGCAGAGAAGCGATAGAAAAGGTCGATTTGATCAAACCGGATATCGTTCTGATGGATGTGGGTATGCCCGTGCTCGATGGCATTCAAGCGACTCGGATAATCAGAGAGAGCAACCCGGATGTTAAGGTGACGATGATGACCTCTTATACGGATCTCGATACCGTATTTGCCTCTCTGGCTTCCGGCGCCCATGGCTATTGCATCAAAGGTTCGTCAGAGTTAAAGCTGAAATACGGCATGAACTGTACTGTTCATGGTGATCTCTGGGTAGACTCTCGCCTGGCCGAGCATCTGCTTACCTATGTGCTGAGCCTGAAGGATAACCAGGAGCAGGAGGAGAAAGACTACCCCGCTCGCGTATCCGGTGACGAGGCAAACCCGAAGCAAAAGGACCAAGCCCTGCTCACCGACCGTGAGCTGGATGTCTTGAACCTGATTGTCGAAGGCCACAGCAACAACGAAATCGGCGACGCCCTGAACATAAGCACCAATACCGTCAAAACGCATATAAAGCATATTTTCGAAAAACTATCGGCCACGGATCGCACCCAGGCGGCGGTCAACGCGATAAAGCGCGGCATGCTCTGAGTCTGCAACAGGGTCTGAATCGGATTTGATCCGGGCAGATTATAAAAGATGAACCGGACTTTTCGGAGGTGCGAAATGAAGGTAAAAAAGCGTCTTAGAGCTGCCGGAGCTCTGCTTGTGGTCTTCGCGACTATTTCAGTAATTATGCCGCTGCCTGCTGATGCCGAGGCGATGAAATGGTACACGGATCTCAATCAAGCTCTTGCCCAGGCTCGCAAAGCCAAGAAATGGGTCTTTGTGGATGTGGGGGCAGAATGGTGAGGAGCCTGTGTGCAGCTGGATAGAAATGTTCTATCAACTGCAAAGGTACAGGAGTTCCTGTCCAAGAATTTTATCAGTGTCAAACTAGATGCAAACCGGCCCTATGCCAAAGCGGTGCTCAAACAGTACAACGCACCGGGAATACCCTGTTTGCTCGTCTACACACCCCAGGGTCAGCTACGTTCGATGAAAGTGGGCGCGCCATCCAATAGCGACTCTTTCATAAGAACTGTCTCGGCCATGGTCAGGGGCAAATAGAAAGCAGATAGAACCAGGATTCAAAACTGCTCTTCATCGAAGTCGTCCTGAAATTCACCTTTCAGGGCGGCGATTTGAATTTGCCTGGCTTCCCTCTGAAAGTCTGCCCAGCTCTCTTCGTCGATAGAACGGAGAAAGCGGCTGTATTCTGAGAGAACCAGGCTGAGACCCAGACGTTTCTCTCGACGCTGCAAAATCAGCGCTTGCTCGAAACATTGATCAGCTTCTTCGAAAGCGCGCCTTTTAGCCAGTCTTCTTGCCGTCTGAAGCAGACCTATAACCCGATCTGACAAGAGCACTCTGGGCAATACCACCAGATCAACCGCCAGAAGACCCAGCGGTAGATAGACCAGAATACCGGACCAGCCCTGGATATTCAAAATGATGAAAACAGCCATCAGAGCCAGAGTGCTATAGAGCAGCCAGCTTGAAGGAATCAATAAAACGAGGCTGAAGAGCCTGCTTTTCAAAGCCTAATCCAATATAAACCTGAATAAACCCAAACAAAGAATTGTCCAATAATAACACTCGTAAAGCGTGATGATTGAGCCAGCAGGAGGCAGGGTAATTTGTAGTAGCGCGACAGCAATGCGCGTCACTTAGTAATCTAGGCGCTCTGAAGGCAATATTGCATGGATTCGGATAAAGCAGCCACGAGCAAGAAGCTCGAGCTTTTCATTATCAGCCTGTTATCGCTGTATCTGGAGCTGGTCATCATTCGATGGCTCTCCTCCGAGATAAGGATCTTCGCTTATTTCAAGAACGTTCCTTTGATGGCCTGCCTCTTCGGTCTGGGACTGGGCATGGCGCTTGGTATGTCGGACAAGAAGCTGGCTAGATGGTTTCCCCTCGGTCTTGCCGTTATAGTGGCGATCATCTGTCTTGCCGATCAGCTCAACCTTGTCCATGTCGCCTTTATAAATCCCCTGGAACATTATCTGATTGGACATTTCGTCAACAACCTCGGGGCTGAAGACACCCCCATGCGTCGACTGCAACTTTTCTTGCCGGGGCTGGGCTTGCTGGTCGGTGTCTTCTATCTGATCGTCTTCACCTTCGCCTGTATGGGACAGAGACTGGGAGCGCTGTTCAACGAATTCAAACCGCTCACCGGCTACAGCATCAACGTCTTTGCTGCTTTCGTGGGCATCGCGCTCTACACCATTGTCTCCTTCCTCTCTCTGAGCCCTATATGGTGGCTCGCCATCGGCTTTGCTTTCATGGCGTTCTATTACCGCAAGTGGCACCAGATTCTCGCCATGGTGGTGGCACTGGTGATGACCTTCTTCCTCAGCCCCGCCGACGTGCGCTGGTCGCCCTACTATCGCATCAGCGTAGCCAAAGCGGAAATTCCAGCCGACGGAGATCACCCCGCTTTCAACTATGGCTATCACATCAATGTCAACTATGACACCATAGAAGGTGCTTACAATAATAACCCCGAAAAAATTGCGGCGCTCTCAGAGAAACAACGCAAGGGCACCGCAGACTATTATGACACCCCCTATCTTGCCCTCGGAGACAAACCAAGATCGATTCTCATTCTGGCAGCAGGTACCGGCAACGACGTGGCTGCTGCGTTAAGGCATGGCGCCACCGATGTAGATGCCATAGAAATCGACCCGACCATCGCCCAGCTCGGGCGGGAGCTGCATCCGGAGAGTCCCTACAACGACCCCAGGGTGCATGTGATTGTCGATGATGCCAGAGCCTATATAAGACGAACCAATAAAAAATACGACCTTGTTGTATTCGCCTATTTAGACAGCCACAGTGCTTTTTCGGCAATGTCTTCGCTGCGCCTCGACAACTATGTCTATACCGAAGACTGCTTCAAAGATGCAGCACGGCTGGTCAAGCCCGATGGCAGCATGTCGGTAACCTTTTACTATCTGACCTGGTGGCAACTGGCGAGGGTTTATCGCTCTTTAGAAGAAGGCTATGGAGCTGTTCCCATCGGTGTCTATTCAAAAATGAACAATGGTCCGACCCTGCTTGTCGGTCCCGGAGTGGACAAGCAAGCGGTGCAATCTTCCGGACTGCCGATGTTCAGCCTGGAGCAATTTACAAAAGAGAACAACATAACTCTTGAAGATTGGAAGAGCGTCAACCCCACCACAGACGACTGGCCTTATCTATTTTTGCGCGGCCGCGGGGTGAGCTGGACCTATGCCATCGGTCTCATCTTCACGTTATACGTAGGCTGGTGGCTGGTGGGCCGTTGCTTCGGCAAATTCGCCGGTGACCCCATGGGCAGAACCATGTTCTTCCTCGGGGCAGCTTTCATGCTGGTGGAGACCAAGAGCGTAACCCAGATGGGTCTGTTGGCAGGCACCACCTGGATCGTCAACTCGGCTGTGATTGGTGGAGTACTGCTTATGATCTTGATTGCAAATATCGCCCAGATCAAGTTTCAATTCAAAAACATAAAGTTGCTCTATGGCTTGCTTTTCGCCACTCTGGCTTTCAACCTGGTCTTTCCTATCGGTCTTCTGAACGGTCTCGATGCCCCGCTTCGCCTTGCCACCGGCACCATAATTCTGGTGGCACCACTGCTCTTTGCGGCGGTTATCTTTGCCATCACTTTCAGTCAGGTAAAAGATCCCCACCGAGCCCTGGGCATGAATCTGCTCGGGACCCTTATAGGAGGCGCGCTCGAATATTTCTCGATGATGATCGGCATCAGCGCCCTAAATGCTATGGCAGCCGCGCTCTATGGGCTTGCCATGTATTTCTATCTTAAACAAGACAAGGTGACTGTAGACTCGCCGCAAAAAGACTGAGACAAGTCTCTATTCAGCCTCTATTCAGGATCTCCTGCTTCAATCTCTTCTACTGTCCGGGTAGAGATATCGTTCTCGTTCTTACCCGAGTCTTTAGAGCTCTCTTCGTCAGCAACCATCTCCACATCCTTGACCTCAATTCCATATTTAGAAAGCTTCTCTTTTATCTCAGGCAGAGCTTTGAGTGCCGCTTTCTCTCCGGCTCGCACTCCGTGTCTTGCATCTGAGCGCTTGGCCGACAGAAGAGAAATACCCTCGGTAAAAGGGTGAATCAGGACATCAGACAGGGCCTCTTGCGGTGCGTCGTTGGCATAAAGAGCCCATTTGAGCATGCGCTTCGAGACACTTCCGGCTTTCCTGAATTTATCCAGAGGCTCTTTTTTAAAAGGCTCATCTATGTTGACGGCGATTACAAAATCAGCCCCCATTTCTCGACATTGTTTTACCGGCAGATTGCAGATTACACCGCCATCGCAAAAAAGCTGCCCATCTATTTCGACAGGCTTTCTCAAAGAGGGTACTGCACAGCTCGCTTGAATCGCATAGCCGAAATTGCCCTTGCGGATGATATAAGGCTTGCCGTCGAGCAGACTGAGAACAACCGCTCCGAAGGGTGTCTTCATATTCTCTATCTTCTGCTCTTCTTCGCTCATACCTTCCACCACATACTTGCGAAATTTATTGCCCCGGTAAAGACCGTCATAGGGATGAAAACCGACCATACGCGGAGTAAACATAACCGGAGCGATTGCTATCCGAGCCCAGAGAGGAACAGTCATAAAACGGTGCATTCCTGCCACGAAATACTTCTCCATGTTATCGGGAGAGGTACCACTGGCGTAGAGTCCACCAATAACAGAACCGATACTGGTCCCGCATATATAGTCGAACTTGAGACCCGACTGTTCGAGCACCTTGAGCACACCTATATGGGCAGAGCCTCGCCCACCCCCGCCACCAAGAGCCAGACCAAGCTTGGGTCGACGTGCCTCGCCTTCCTCCCCTTTATCAGAGGATGCGAACTTGAAATCATCTCGCTCGGCAAACTCTGCGGCGGAAGTCACCTGAAAACGAGGGATTTCAGCGGCGGACACGCTAGAAGGGACTGTGGCAAAGCAGGGAAGCAGCAGAGCTGCTGTCAATAAAAGGTTGGAGACTTGACGGCGCATGATCTGTATTGAATTCAATCCATATTAAAGAAGGGGGAAACATTTTGCTTGCTCAGGATAGCAGCTCCCCTGCCGTAATAAATTGAATACAGATCAGACAGACTCGCCCTGACCGGTCGGCGCAATTGCAGTGGTCACAACACCGGCATCGGCACCGAGGTTCTTCTGCACTAGATACAGTGCGATTATAAAGAAAGGAAAGATCAAAAATCCGGCCAGGTTCATAAGTACGATGCCGCTTCTGCCTTTATAGCCGGTTAGAATTGCCAGAATTACAGGCAAGAAGAGAAGACCGCCTGCCATAACCGCGCAGATGGCGATAATGGCAAACTCAATCGACAGCTTCACCGAAATCTGAAATCCGCTCAAAGCAATCATATTGAGGAGTTCCGGCTCCACTTTCATCATGGCCAGACACAAGAAAGTAAGAACGGCGTCGATTCCGGCTTGCTTGAAGCGTCCCCGGGCTAGAAGAACACCGGTAGAGCCGAGATATACGACAGAAAGGTAGAAAAAGAGCATACCCGAGAAGACAGATAGACTTCGGAAGATGCTCAGAGTCTCGAAGTCAGCCAGGGCAAAGGCCGGCTGTGCGCTGAAAGAGAGCAGCAAAACCGAAACGAGAGAGAGCAGGACAGATCCTGAAGACCTGACCAACCTGTATCCCCGAGTATTCGCCTTGCTCAACGATTATTACCTCTATTCTCATTTTACCCACAGACCGCATATTCAGCCGGCCAGGCTGGGTCAGACCGAACAATTAGAATGTTTAAATACCATTCCACAACCCATAACTCTGTCACCATAAGCCTTTTCAGCTTTAGCCCGGGACAAAGAACAGCCAAAAGGTGGGCTGATAGCGGAAAACTTGAACTATTGCTCATGCTTGAGATCCCAAACAGCGGTTATATTTAGCCCGTTGACAACAAGGTAATAGGACTATGTACCGCACGATTCGAACCACTTTACTTGCCCTCTCTCTTCTAACCCTCAATACTGCGGCCCAGGCTGCTCCGGAAACCAAAGCCCAGAAAAGCCAGAACAAAAGAATCGCCTCTGCCTCCCCCACCGGAGCCAAGCAAGTCAAAACGACTAAACAAGCTACCGGCAAGCAGAAAAGACAGATAGCCACCAGCCTGCCTCCGGAACTAATGCAGAACGACCGGGCTACCCTCAGTGATGACGAGATCACCAGAATCAAGCTGATCAAAAGATATGAAGGCGTTCCCAACCCTCGTACAGACTGGTCTAACGGTCTCAGAACCCTGAACTGGCACTATACGGAAAACGCCGGAGAATAGCCGAGTTCTCAGTCAGTCTGCCCTGGATGAAAAGCAGTTAAAATACTGCTTTCTCTTACCAGGATGGAGTTCACAATGAAAGCGCAATTGACCCTGCTCGCCACAACCCTTCTGCTGGCAGCCCTGCCTGGACCAGCGCTGGCGAAGAAGAGCACCGAGCCGGTAACCCGGCCTGTGGCTGAGCAACCGGTTCAGTGGAGCAGCATAATTGTGCGGTCTACATGTAAGCCCCGCCCGGTAAAAGGCACAGAAGGCAAATGGAACCTGGTCTATGAACTGGAGGTTGCCAACTTTCGCGGGGAAAAAGTAGAGATTGATAAGCTTGAAGTATTCGATTCCAAAGACAGCAAATCAAGCCTGCTCAAACTCTCTGGAAAGAATCTCAAATCGGTCATGACCTGCGTGGCAGCACCCCATGAAAGAACATATTTGAATCCCGGCGAAACAGGAATTATCTGGGTCAATATCGCTGTCGATAAAATCGAAGGAGTAATTTCTCTAGATCACCGCTTCGAGCTCAAAGGCAAAGATGGAAAGAAACAGGACAACTTCGAACTTTCTATCGATCTGGAAGACGCGGTCAAAATAGGACCGCCTTTAACTGGCAAAAACTGGCTCGCCATGGGTGGCTATTCCGGAATACTTGGTCATCGACGCGCCCTGATGCCCATCGGCAATCGTCTGGTTTTGAGCCAGCGTTACGCCATAGACTGGATCAAATTCGACAAGGACTGGCATACGTTTAAGCCGGACGGTTCCTGGAAACAAGAGCGTGACTCGGTCTGCTACGGCGAACCTCTTCTAGCTGTGACTGACGGAGTAATAGTAGGTGCTGTGGATAAATTCGAGGACCAGCCCAACTTCGTAGAGGGAACGGATATGGGCTATCCAGGGGGTAACTGTATAACCCTCAAAATGGACAACGGTTACTATGCTTTCTACGCCCACTTAAAGCCAGGCAGTCTCAAAGTGAAAACCGGCGACCGGGTTAAAAGAGGACAGGTGATAGGGCTGGTGGGCAACTCCGGACATTCTTTCGAGCCTCATCTACACTTTCATATGAGCGACAGCCCCGGCATACTGCTGGGTAACGGCATTCCCTATGTTTTCGACAAGTTCGAGTATCTGGGAGAGGCGACGGATCTGAAGCGCTACAATACGAATAAGCCTCGCAAAGAGCCTGCTCCGAAAAAACTGCTCAAATCAGCCGAACAGCGGCAGCTGGAGCTGCCGGCCGAAGGCTCTATAGTCAATTTCGAGCCATAGTCAAGGATAAAAGCCACCGTCCAATAAGATCCTCATCCGGATCTCGAAACCTTTGCCATGTTTAAATAGAGGGTCCGAAAGGGAAAAAAGACCTTGGATATTGAGGATTTCCCCAGGCAGATCGAAAAGGCTATCGGTGATACCACATACGGCATCACAAACCGTTTAGAGCACCATTCCCCTGAAGCTCTGTAGTTTATGTTTAAATGGCCAAGCGAGCAAGAGAACAAAACCAACCTGGCTACCAAGCCAGGTCTCGAAGACATCAAAAAATTCATGGTGCAGGCAGCCCGCAAAAAGTCTGCACACTTCGCATTTGCCTGGAGCGATGACGCAGAAGAGAAGAAGAACTACCTGCTCACGCTTCAGTACGTCCCCAAAGGCTTCACCTTCGAATGGAAGCTGACCCTGCGCCTGGAGAGCAAGAGCGAATCGAAAGAGCGCATTCTCTGGACCAGACATTCGGATGATCCCGAAGAAATACACCTGGCCATAGAGACCTCTGTGGACGCTCGGGATCCTTCCAGCCTGGGCTTTACCATAGACGAGAAAGAGAGCAAACTGACCAAAAGCCAGATCTCAGAAGCGAAAAGAATCTACGAACAAACCTTCGACACCATGTCCATGAAAGACATGCAGCAGATGTCGCTGGTACCGGAGACCTTAACAGGCAACCTCGAAATTCTGCAGATCACCAACCTGCTCCAGTCCATCTCCATGGGAGGGATGTCCGGTCGACTGCGCATAAAGAGGGCAGCAGCTTACGCCGACATTTTCTTCGAAGAAGGCAAAGTCGTCCATGCCGAAGGCTCGAGAGCCCTGGGTCAAGAATGTTTTATTCAGGTGATTGGCTGGAAGGACGGAGAGTTCCATTTCGAGCCCAAGCTCAAAACCGACGAGAAAACCATCAATAAGCCGATGGAAGCCTTGATTCTCGAAGGCTGTTTGCTTATGGACAACACCGACTTCATCAAGAATGCCGGGGTGCATCTTCAAGCCGTTTTAGTACGAGTCAATCAGGCTCTGGGTGAATCCGAGTTCGAGCAAGCCCTGACCACGGTGGACCACAATGTCGAGATCGAACTGCTGAAAGCGGTCTATCTCCAGGTGGACAGCCGCAAAACCATCCAGGACATTGTTGAGATCCTGCGTTTGACTAGAAGCCAGTGGGTATTCGCCGTCGCCGCCATACTGAAGGCAAATCTAATTCAGGCTGTGGACCGGGATAAAATACCGCGGGTCAAGCCGCAGCCCAAGAATGTCGACTATACTCCGGTCAAACAGATAAACGATTCGCTAGTTCGGAAAGACAGCGGCATCTTCAGCTATCCGGCTTTTCTCTTCTTGCTCGATCATGAGTTCAAGTTTTCCTGGAATCGTCCGGTATCCATAGTGCTTTTCGGTTTTCAGCCCAAAGGAAGCGGCACTTCAGTCAGCGTCGAAAGCATCCAGGAAATCGCCCGCTATATTATGAACATTCAAGGGTTCAAGGGCATGATCGCCCACTACGAAGAAGACGGCATGGTACTATCCCTGGTGGGTGCCAACTCTACCCAGGCCGCCACCATAGCCGATAGATTTCTCAAATCCATGGTGAACAGCTCCCTCGACATGAAACTAGAAGCTGTGCGCCTGGCCATCGGCATTGCCTCTTTTCCCGACGATGCCGAAGATGTCCCCTCCCTACTCGCTTCAGCAGAGCTTGCCCGGGATAGAGCCTGGCAGAAATCAGACCGGGCCATAATGCTGGCCAGTACTTTGATCTAGGTCAGGGCTTGAACATATCGAAGAAATCAGCCACATCAGGGTTCTTTGGATCGTCCGCCGCCGCTTCCACATAGAACATCACCTGGGGAGTGATATAAAAGCGACTATAAACTGTTCGATCTCCTGCCGCAACAGTATATTGCACGGTATAGCCATTCTCGTTCTGAATACAGCCGTCATAGCGATCGGCTCGGTAAGAGCCGTTCGACTTCAACTCCTTCAAAACCGGACCCATGATCTCGCGGGCAAAATTCTGGATTTTCATCTCGTCGGATATATGCGCAGCTTGATCCTGGGCCTGTTCGCTGCGCGGATAGACAACCACCTTGAAAGTCGCATCACCCTTTTTGCCTTGATATTGATGTCCCTGACCTAGAGGATTATGCCGATAGCCATGGGGCATGCCAAAAGTTGTCGATGATCCCTGGATCGCGACACCCTCCCAGCTTTGCCCGGAACAACCGGCGACAAAAGCGATGGAGACAAGAGCAAGGGCCGTTCTGGACAAGAACTTCAGAGAATTTCTTTTGATCGACATGCAACGGTCCTCGGATAGCAGCTTCAGTGATTGTAACATCTGCAGCGCTCCGGGTCCTCATTATCTAATACGTGAAACCACCATTTAGAGCGCCGCTTTAAATAAGATACTGAGCTCATTTTTTAAACGCTTGTATAAATCAGGCAGCCAGACAGGCTGCTTTTTCATATCGATGACCGGGCGTTTTGTAGTCAGATCGCAGGGAGCGAGCACAACCCGGGTTTTTGCTCTGCCCGTATCATAGACCAGCGTAAAGAGTTCTTCTATTGCGCTGTCACCCATGGCCAGACAGCCGATAGAACAATCTTTGCCATGGAGCATGATATCGCCCCCCAGCTTCTTGCGCCCATCTTCAAGACCATGCTTGCGATCCTCGGCATTGGGATAATCCACCCTCAAGGCAAGATGATAAAGAGAATTGGGGTTAAAAGAAGAGATCTTATAAAAGCCTTCAGGCATCTGAAAATCGCCTTCCTTGAGCTTCGGCCCGGTGGTGCCGCTGGTGCCCAGTATAGGAAACTCACAGATTTTTTTGATACCGGATTCAGCATCAGAGGCAAAAACCAGTAGACTCTCTTCATCTTTCAAGCCGACCAGAACAAGCTCTTGAGGGGGATAATTCACAACCGCTTTTTCAAAACGGGTCTTCCATTTGCGGCGAGCCGAAGGTCCGTAGCTTTTTATCACCTGCTCTACCGTGCGAGGAGATTTGACCACACCGACTTTGCGGGCAGCCTGTTTTAGAGTTCCTTGAATTACCGCCGGAACTTTGACAGGAAGGATAGAGAGAAGAAAGAGTAAGACTGCCAGGAAGACCATCAATAAAGTACCTGATATCAATGCCGTTTCTAAAACCAGACTTTTCATTCTAGATCACGGACTTTGATTATGCTCGGCAAAATAAAGAGCGAGACTGGTGTTTATCGCCTCGACAAAATCGGAAAAGCGCAAGGAACGTCTTTTCTGCAGTTCATAGGGTGAAGAAAGCCGTGCCCTGCTATCAATATCGGGTATCAGACTATCGGCGACAAGCACAGGTATCTCTACCTGCAAGCCTTTGTCCTGAGCCAGATTGACAAAATTTTCAGGGTCTAGTCCTTTGAGCCTGGGCGGATCGGTGGTGCACCGGAAACCTGCTTCTTTGAGCGCACGAGCCGCTATCTCTTTTAAGCGACGGTTCGCTCCCCCCAGATAAATGATTTGATGACGGTCTCTCATTCTATGAAAACTGACACAGACAGTACTTTTGTTTAACAACGAAGTCAGCCTGCGATCTCGAAAGTTTGTCGATGTCACATGACCCATTCTCGCTGCTGTATTGCTAAGAGCCTGAAAATCGAACAGATTGAAGCCCTGCTTAGCAAGGGCTCTGGCCAACTCAGAGGTGCCCGGCTCTATCTTTCCGCCATGGGGTGAGACCACGGTAACCGGACTGTCTCTGTCCACCACTGAGATTGAATAATCATGCCCTTCAGTCAAACTCTGTTTCAGAGAAGCAAGGCTCTTGAATGTGTCTCTGCGACCTTTCTGCAAGGGCTTGCTCTGGGCTATATATACCGGTTTAGGAGGCTCTAAAGGCACTGCTTATCTCGCAAAGGGAAGACCTATCTTATCAAAGAATCATGCTAGACTACGACGAGATTAAAAAGAGGGCGAGATGAGATTCGTAGACCTGATCGGCACGACCGTCGGAGATCGTTATAAGCTCAACTCTCTTATCGGGCGAGGCGGAGTGAGCGCCATCTTCGAAGGGGTCGACATCGAAGACGGCAAAAAAATCGCCGTCAAAGTTATGACCGACGCCAAAGGCGATACCATAAACCGGCAGCGTTTCGAGCGCGAAGCGCAGCTGGTCAGCCGCATGGATCATCCCAATATCTGCCGAATTTATCACTACTGGCACGATGATGAAGACGTTCCTTATATGGCCATGGAGTTGATAGAAGGAAAGACCCTGGCCACTCTCACCGAAGACTACGAGCCCCTGGACTTTGACCGTGCCATCGCCATAACTCAGGATATCTGCCTTGGTCTGGACTATGCGCATAAGATGGGAGTGGTACACCGGGATCTGAAGCCGGAAAACATCATGATCCAGAATTGCGACAGCCCCGAAGAGACCGTCAAGATTCTCGATTTCGGCCTTGCGAAGAATCCCCGGGACACCTCTATGGAGAAGCTAACCCAGACCGGCTGGGTACCGGGCACCCCGGGATTCATGAGCCCCGAACAGATAATGGGCAAAGAGCTGGACGGTCGCTCGGACCTCTATTCCCTCGCCTGTGTTCTTTATTTGATGGTGACCGGCAAAGAGGTCTTCGAACACAAGAATCCCATGGAAGTTATGCGCCGTCACGCAAAAGACACTCCTTTATTGGACCCGGCTCTGCCAGCCGGCCTGCTTCCTTTTTTCACCATTGCTCTGGAAAAATCCCCTGAGAAACGCTTCGAAAATGCCGGTGAATTTTCCCGGGGAATCGCCGCCGCAACGCGTCTTTGAAATATTCCACCGGATTTTAGCAACTGTCACGTTGCAGTCACTTAGGTCGGTTAAATTTGAGAGTGTAAAAAACCCCGGTCGCCCTTACCAAATTCAATCGCTCAAACAATATTCTGCCAGCGCCCCCGAACCACAGTATCCGAGGCGCCGCATACAAGCACGTTTCTAGAGGTATTTTATGAAAGGTCAAGCACTTGAGAGCAATACTCCCGTCAAAGGCGTTGAAACCGCAGAGAAGCAAGTTGGCGAAGCCTCGACGACAATAGCCCAGGAGAAAGATAGCCAGGCAGGAAAAGAGTTGCACACCACCACCTCGGCAGCAACCAAAGACTTTACCGAAAAAACCTTCGGCAGTGCCGACAGCATCCTCGATATGGGTGAGAGCGGTGCCCAGACAGCTGGTTCCCCCGAATCCAAGGGCTTAAGTGATACCCCGACCGGTAAGGGTTCCGATGTGACAGGCGACTCAAAATCAAACCTCCCTGAGTCGAAAGGCCTGAGCGATCTTCAGGACGGCAAAGGCGTTGACGCCGCCGAGAAGTCTGCCTCGGGTATCCAGGACGCTAAAAAGATTGAGAATCAGGAGATGAAGCCTGCCGGTGAAAGCGGCAACAATGAAGCCGACGCCGAACGCGATGGCAGCCAGGCCGAAGGCAACCCCAGAAGAGACGGAGACTCTGCCGCCGACTCCGCAAATACCAGTAAGCCTGCTGCCGACGGCAGCAAAACAGGCGCCTTCGGCGAAAAGACCACCGGTGAAGTAGATGAGCAAGATCCCTCCGCAAATCCTTCGGCCGACAAAGAGATGCAGGAAATGGCCAAAGAAGCCGCAGGCAATTCGGGAGAAGCCTCTGATTTGAGCGGAATCAATCCTTCCGGCAAAGGCGAAAGCAATAGCAAAGTTGAAAGACCAGGAGACAGCGACAGCAACAAAGACGGTCTTGAAAATAAAGAGCCATTTCATCCGGAAGACTTCAAAGGAATGACCCCCAAGGACGCTGAGAAAGCTGAGCCGCATAAATCTCAAGGTCTGGAAGGAACATCTCCCAAGGATTTCGAGCAGAAGCTTCGCTTCGATCCCAAGGAATTACCGCTCAACTAATACTGAATGGGCTAATGTCCCTCAAAACAAACTGCTGTATGATGCCCTGAGAATACCCAGGGCATCATTTTTCATGAGGAGACACCGTGAAATTCAAAGGCATCCATTCAATATGTATGGCCATCCTTCTGGCAAGTACATTCACTCTTCCTACAAAAGCAGCAGATATCGATACTGATACCACTTCTAATGCAGCTGAACAGCAAAAGAGCAAGCCGGCCGATTCTACGAAGCAAAAGCTAAAAATCAGTCAAGTGCCCCAGGCTCCTGCTTATGGACAGCCGATGATGCAAAATCCGGGAGCGCCTCAAGACCCGTTCTATGCTTCCTATGCCCAACAAGCACCACCTTCGATTCTTCCCTACGGAAAAGTACTGGTATCTACCACCCATACAATCCCGGGCTTCAGGGTAGTTGAGAACAAAGGTATCGTTCGTGGTGACGTGGTTTTCGGACCGACTATTCTCCAGGCTTTCAAATCGAGCCTGAAAGCGATAATCGGCGGCAAAATCGGCGGCTACACTCAGATGTGTCAGCGAGCCAGAGAAAACGCCTTTGAAGACATGCTCAATCAAGCGAGACAACTGGGCGCCAATGCCGTGGTCGGCATCCAGTACGACAGCTCCACATTCAGTACCACTAACGACAATGATGTCGGCACTGAAGTCTTTTGCTATGGCACCGCCGTCACCATTGTTCCCGAGCGCTAACTCTTTTCAAAGGAAGAACATACAAGCCAGGACAGGAGATTTAAGAAATCCCTCCCCTGCGTGATTGATGAAACCCAGGGCAAAATGAAAAGATCGAATAGACTGTGCAGGACAGGTCTTCGGTGGAGTTAAATCGGTCTACTCAACTCCCCCGGGCGCCAGCCTGCATGGTCAGCAACTTTTAAGAACCGGACAGAGAGCTGATTCTCTCTTTTATCTCTTTTGCTTCGTCTAGACGTTTGGACTTTTCCAGCAGCAGAGCATAGTTTTTCAAGACAGGAATCAGCTCGGCATTATCGCTTCCCAGGATGTTCTCTCGAATCTCCAGAGTCCTTTTATATAGGATCTCTGCTTTCTCATATTTACGGCGTGCACTATGCATGATGGCCAGATTGTGCAGATTGACCGCAGTTTCGAGGTGGTCCAGTCCATAGATATCCAGCTTGATGTCCAGCGCTTTTTCATAGAGCGGCTCAGCAAACACGAATTTGCCCTGGGCATGATAGAGAGCAGCCAGGTTGTTGGCGCTTTTCGCCACACGGTTCTTGGCTCTGGCTAAAGGCGATTTCAGTCCGTCTTTGTCGGCTTCATCCTCTTCGCTCGCCGAGGCTTCCTCTTCTGTCTTCTCCAGAAGCACCCGGGCAAGTTCTAGACCTTTGATGAAGCTCTGCTCCGCCTTCACCGACCTGTTGTTGGCGAAGTGATCGTTACCCTCTTCAATCAGCTCGACCCAGTGCTCGATGGTGATCGGACCTTCGAGCTTGTCTGCAATGTCTGATTTGGATGTAGTATCGCTTTTCATAAACCTCGATCCCGCGCTGCTGCGCTGTGTTCTCTCGAAAAGCCTGATTATAGATCCTTATATAGAACAGGGCGTTCGAAATTAAGTGCCTGATAACTGCTTTTAATGAAAAAAGTGCTTGCGCACCCATACGTTTGTATGTATTATAAAAGCATGAAAACGGTAGAGGTTCATGCATCAAGCATTCTCACCCCGCAAAGAGTGGGTTCACTAGCAGGAAACTACCAGTACTCTCTAAATCCATATGCAGGCTGCGCCTTTAGATGCAGCTACTGCTACGTTCCAAAATTTCCCAGTCGACGCCAACATGATTTTATGGACTGGGGGAAATGGCTGGAAGTAAAGATAAATGCTCCCGAGCTCATCAGAAAGGAGCGAGCCAGGGTGTTCGGGAGCTCCATCTTTTTCAGCTCAGCCACTGATCCCTATCAGTATGCCGAGCTGAAATACAGATTGAGCAGAAAGTGTCTGACGGAATTGCTGACCTATCAGCCAGCCAGGCTGACTATTCACACCCGCAGTCATCTTATTCTTCAAGATCTGGATTTGTTGTCACGTTTCGATAGGAGGAGATTGAAGGTCGGTGTAAGCATAACCACCGATGATGAGTCGATTAGAGAAAAGTTCGAACCCGGGGCCCCCAGCATCGCCCGCCGGCTGGAAGTCCTAAAAGCTCTCCACGAAAGGGGCATCAGAGTCCATGCATCCATAGCACCTCTTTTGCCCTGCAATCCGGAGAGACTGACAGATCTGATCAGTCCCTACGTAAGTCAGATCTGGCTGGACACTATGGGCCACAAAGAAGTCAACACTAGGAAGGAATTGCTGGAGCACCACAAAGATTTTTTCGAGGAAGATGGTGAAAGGAGAACCCGGGAGATTATCCTCTCCCGATTCTCCAACCTGAGCCGACCTTCTTCTATTCATCAAACAGCAAAGAGAACAGACTCAGGGGAGAGACAAGACAATGTTAAAAGCCGCCAACTAACGCTTTTGAATCAGGGCTTATAAAAATTAAACATTGTCAAGAGATCCCTGAATCGACCAACATAACAAGTTTTCCAGAGCACTCTCCATTTTGCTGCTGCCCGGACAGCGTCTTGATAAACTCAAGGCGCTGTCCTCTTTGCTACTATAGTATTAGCCGCTGTCGAACCAAATTTGCTTACTATCAATATCAAAGCGCGATTCTATTATCCGTAGACGCAAAATCTGCCGTGTAAAATTACGGCAGAAACGTCGAGGGGAAATCGGAGCAACTTGTGTCATCTGTCAATAAAGACCCCGCTATCGGTCGTCGCCAAAGACGCCGCCGCGGGCAAGCTATAAGTGAATATGCGATGTTGTTGGCTTTCCTGGCCATCCTTATCGCGTTGGTATTCGCCTTTGCACCGGGCAAACTTGCTCCGGCCATATCATCGGCTTTCTCAAAAATCTCCCATGAGCTGAATGACATGGCCAACGCCGCTGACTCGGCATCTTCCTACATCAATATCCTCGGCGTGGATATAATTGCACCGTAGGAAAGGGTCGTGTAAAAGGGCTCCAGGGTTTATTATATAAATAGGCCGATTGAATCAGATTTCTAGCGCACCCCATCCCCCTGGTAAATTTCCATGGCTAGACACAGACTTAAGAAGTATTCTCATCTTCGCACAAGCAAAAACAGGCGGTCCTCCAAGGGTCAGGCCATCACCGAATATGGAGCGATCCTGGCTTTTGTCGCAGTACTTGTTGCGCTCACTTTCAGCTTCACATCCGGTTCTGTAGGACCGGCAGTCTCGAAAGCCTTTTCGAGCATTGTCAAAAATGTGAATGACATGGCCAATACAGCAGATAGTGCAAGCAGTTAATGTATCATTGTCGCGTGAGCGACTTAGTACAAAAGCACTGGCAATTCTGGATCGATAGAGGGGGAACCTTCACCGATATAGTCGCCCTGCGAAATGACGGACTGGTATCAATCAAGAAACTACTTTCCGAAGACCCGGCCCATTATGAAGACGCCGCCAGGGAAGGAATAGAGCGGATCTTAAAATCAGATTCACCAGTGGAATCTGTCTCGATCAAGCAAATAAAAATGGGCACCACAGTGGCCACCAATGCCCTCCTGGAGAGAAAAGGAGTGCCGACCATGCTGGTTGTAAACCAGGGTTTCGCCGACATCCTCAGAATAGGCTACCAGGCCAGACCGGATCTCTTTGCTCGGAATATCAGATTGCCCGAGAATCTCTATTGTCGGGTAGCTGAGCTAAAAGGTCGACTGGATGCCACCGGAAAGATAATAGAACCGCTTGATACAGATGAAGTACGCACCAGACTAAAAGAAGCACAGGATGCAGGTATTGAATCCCTGGCCATAGTCTTTATGCATAGCTATTTGAATGATATCCACGAAAGGCAATGCCTGGACATAGCACAGCAAATCGGCTTCAAAAGCATCGCCCTTTCGAGTCGCACCAGCCCACTAATAAAAATTGTCTTCCGGGGTGATACCACCGTGGCCGACGCCTATCTATCTCCGGTTCTCAATCGCTACATAGACCGGTTCACCAATTCGTTCTCTAACCGGGAGAAAACCCGAATCTACTTCATGCAGTCTAATGGCGGGCTGGTGGACAAAGTTCACTTCTCCGGCAAGGACAGCCTGCTTTCCGGACCGGCAGGCGGTGTGGTCGGTGCTGCAAGAACCTGTATGAATATCGGATTTGAGAAAGTAATCGGTTTCGACATGGGCGGCACCTCCACCGATGTCTCGCATTACAACGGCGAATACGAAATCAGAGACGAGAATATCATCGCCGGCGTGAGGGTCAGAACACCGGTAATCGACATAAACACCGTAGCTGCTGGTGGCGGCTCAGTCGTGAGCTTCGACGGGCAGAGATTCCGGGTCGGGCCTGATTCTGCCGGTGCCGACCCAGGACCGGCATGCTATCGAAAAGGCGGTCCCCTGACCATAACCGATTGCAATCTCTTGCTAGGTCGAATTCAAAAAGACTTCTTCCCCAGGGTCTTTGGTCCCCGGGCTGATGAGCCTCTTGATCTAGAAATTGTAAAAGCAAAATTCGATGCCTTACTCAAACTCACTCCCGAAACGATAAAAAGCACCGAAGCTATAGCCTGGGGCTTCATAGAAATCGCGGTAGAAAAAATGTCCCAGGCCATAAAGAAAGTCACCATCGAAAGAGGCTATGACATCAAAGACCATGTTCTCTCATCTTTCGGTGGCGCCGGCGGGCAACATGCCTGCCTGATCGCCGAGCGCCTCGGAATCAAGACCGTGGTTATTCATCCTCTAGCAGGCGTCCTCTCGGCAGTAGGTATAGGACTATCCGATATAAAAGTAATCGAAACAAAGTCCATTCAAAAATTGCTGATCGAATCAGACAATCTTGAGTCGACCTTTGGAGAACTGGCAAAAATTGCGGAAGCCAAAATAGAAAAGCAGGTAGATAAGCCATTCTCAATAAATTTCAGAAAGAAAGTCCTGATTCGTTACCAGGGAAGCGATACCAGTCTGGAGCTGCCCTTCAATACAATCTCTACCATGGAGACTTCGTTCCACGATATACATAAGCGACGCTACGGCTTCTGTGATTCGAATCGGCCACTTATTGCCGATGCCCTGCGCCTGGAGGCGGACTGTCCAAGCGGCGCAGGTGACGAAAAAACGCTTATAAAAGCAATGCCGACAAACAAAAACTATAGCAATAGCGGAACCGCAGAATCGACGCCAGGCATCGCTATCTACAGCAAAGGAAGCTGGCACCAATGCCCGATTTTGAAGCGAGAAAACCTGGGCGACGAAGTGCTTTCGGGACCTGTGCTGATAATAGATGATACCAGCACCAATATCATCGAACCCGGCTGGCAAGTCGAGAAAAGAGAAGAAGGATCTCTGATATTAAGCCGGATATCTGAAAACGAAAGCAAGGCTTCCAAAGTATCAGATACGGATTTCGAAGCCGATCCCATAAAACTCGAACTCTTCAACAACAAATTCATGGCCATCGCCGAAGAGATGGGAGTGACGCTAAGAAACACCAGTCATTCGGTGAATATAAAAGAGCGCCTCGATTTCAGCTGCGCTCTATTTGACGATGCAGGAAGACTAATAGCAAACGCTCCACATATGCCTGTGCATCTGGGCTCTATGGGAGCAAGCGTTGAGGCGGTCATCGAAAAATTCGGGCAAAACATGGATCCGGGAGATGCCTTCATTTTAAACGACCCTTATAAAGGCGGCACTCACCTGCCCGACATCACAGTAATTTCACCTGTATTTGTCGAGAATAAAGAGGGCAATCGCCCCAGCTTTTATACAGCTTCCCGGGGGCACCATGCCGACATTGGCGGTATCACCCCCGGTTCTATGCCGCCCAATTCTAAAACAATCGAAGAAGAGGGTATACTTATTCCAGCCTCTCTGTTGGTCAAAAAAGAACGCTTCCTCGAGACAGAGCTGCGAACCTTGCTCAGCTCAGGTCCCTATCCAGCCAGAAACATCGACCAGAATCTGGCCGACTTAAAAGCCCAGGTAGCGGCCAACAAAACCGGTATTACGGCTTTAGAAAAGCTAGTCGAACAGTACGGTCTTGCTATGATTCGATCTTATATGAGCTTTGTCCGGCACAACGCCGAGATTTCGGTCCGGAAAACTCTTGAACGCCTCGAAGACGGAAGCTTCACCCTCCCCCTCGATTGCGGCGCCGTCATCAAGGTTGCCATCAAGGTAGATAATGAGCGTTCTTCAGAGCGAACGGCAAAAATCGATTTCACCGGCACCTCACCGCAGCAAGACAGTAACTTCAACGCCCCTTCCTCCATTACCAGGGCAGCGGTTCTGTATGTATTCAGAACCCTGGTCGAAGATCAGATTCCTCTCAATGACGGCTGCCTCACCCCGCTTGAAATAATCATACCGAAAGACTCTCTGCTCAATCCCTCTTATCCAAGAGCAGTGGTGGCAGGCAATGTAGAGACCTCCCAGGCTGTTGTCGATGCTCTCTACGGAGCATTAGGAGTGCTGGCGGCCAGCCAGGGCACCATGAATAATTTCACCTTCGGCAATAGTTCATATCAGTACTACGAAACCATATGCGGCGGCTCCGGTGCCGGTCCGAAACACCCGGGTACCGACGCGGTGCAAACCCATATGACCAATTCGAGGTTGACAGATCCTGAGGTTCTGGAATTTCGCTATCCTGTATTGTTGAGACGATTTGCCATCAGAAAGGACAGCGGCGGCAAAGGAGAACATAGTGGCGGCAATGGTGTCATTCGCGAAATCGAATTCAAAGAGACAATGCAAGCCTCTATCCTCTCCCAGAGACGAGCCATAGCTCCCTTCGGTCTTGCCGGCGGAGAACCTGCTGCCTGCGGCAAGAACTATGTTATTCGCCGCTCAGGTACAGTGGCGGAGTTAACGGGAACGGATTCAGTAGAGATGACGCCTGGTGACCGCTTCGTGATAGAGACTCCGGGCGGCGGCGGATACGGGAGTACAAAATGAGCGAAGCAAAAGAGATCGCCCAGGACCCGAAGACAGAACCGACATCTTCACCGCTGCCCGATGTTGGAGACCTGCTCTTTATCGGAGTGATGTACATACTTCTTTTCGGTCGTCCACACTTTCTCTTTCAGGATGCTTCTATAGGCTGGCATCTCCAGGCTGGGAAATTCATTTTTGAAACAAGGTCTATTCCTTATACCGACCTCTTTTCTTACACATTTCCTGATAAAGCCTGGGTCGCCTATGAATGGTTGTTCGACCTGATCGCCTATCTACTTACCATGGCCGGCGGATACAACTTGCTGGCGGTCGCCGTTGCCGGTTTCATCGCCATGGTTTTGACAAAGATGTACGACAGAACAAGAGACAGTGGCGGCGGTCTGGCAATCGCCACGTTTGCGTCTCTGACGGCTATCCTTGCTTCTGCAGTGCACTGGCTGGCCAGACCTCATATAGTCACTTTCCTGGCGGTTTCGTCTTTCGTCGCTTTATTAGATTCCTTCCAGCGGGATCAACTGACACGCTCTAAGCTCTATATCTATCTATGTTTACTGATGCTGCTCTGGGTCAACTGTCATCCGGCATTTCTTCTGGGGATAGTCTTGATCGGCGCCTATTTCGCAGTCAATCTGGTTCAGACCCTTATTCAAAAATCTTCCTTCGCTCGCTGCAAAGATCTATTCGGCGCAGGTCTTCTGGTGAGCGCCACCACCCTGCTCAATCCCTACGGCTGGAATCTCCACATCTATATCTTCAAATACCTTAGAGGAAGCAGCATCATCGAAAAAACCGATGAGTTTCTATCGCCTGTATTTCATGATGACATTCATGCTCTCTGTCTCGAAATTCTCATACTGCTTTTTGTTGTCGGCTTGACCATAAGCAAGCGAAAACTCTCCGCGCCATACCTGACAGTCACTCTGCTCTTTCTTCATCTCTCGCTTTCGGCAGTGCGAAACATTCCACTCTTTGCCCTTGTGGTGACACCGGCAATAGGATTTCTGTTCGCCGAGAACAACCTGAAAGAAAGAATTCGCCCGGTATCAACAGGCTTTCTCACCAGATTGAAAGCTTCCCTGGCAGAATTCGATGCCCAGGAGAAGCTCTCTAGAATGAGGATTCTCTCCATCGGCTACTTTCTCACCATGGCTGCAGCCGCTCTTTCAGGCGGCAGTCTTTTCGGCATAGTCAATCTTGATGCCGGATTCGACAAGACAAAGATTCCCACCACCACTCTGAACTATATCAAAGAGCAGCATCTGGCCTATGACCGCGGCTTCAACTATGACAACTGGGGCGGACTGCTTCGCTATGACCTCGATCAAAGAGTATTTATCGACGATCGCGCTGACTTTTATGGAGAGCAGTTCTACAACCAGTACGGAACCGTGGTCGAAACTCGCCCGGGTTGGGAAGAGATCTTGAACAAACACAGAATCGACTGGATTTTGATGCCATCAAATACGAAACTAGTGCTTGCACTCAAAAAAGAACCGGGCTGGAGACTGGCGGCAAGCGATGCGGCTGCCTCCCTTTTTGTCAGAGCAAGGCAAGAGCAAGCGCTAGAAAACGACAAGACACCGTTGAAATCAGAAGACTCAAAGAATCCAGTCAGCCAGTGAACTGCAACAGTTCCAGGCCTCGCGCAAAATATGTTCTACGTTCCAACCTAATAGAACACCGCCAACCAGAATTGAGCCGGCGCACAAAAACGTGAATCCCAGACCCAGGGCAAAATAAGACCCCGAGTAGTAGCTGTCCCCGGTAAAGCTGGTGTCCGGTT
This sequence comes from Candidatus Obscuribacterales bacterium, assembly GCA_020634035.1. Classification (GTDB taxonomy): domain Bacteria; phylum Cyanobacteriota; class Vampirovibrionia; order Obscuribacterales; family Obscuribacteraceae; genus RI-106. The sequence goes on from JACKCM010000003.1 coordinate 661,948, forward strand.
GAAACGGCTGGTAGATTTCGTCTCCGGTAGAATTGAGATTGGACCAGTTCATCAAGACAAGTCCGATCATAAAACAGACGAGTCCGCTCCCTACAATCAAAAACTTGTCTTGCATCTGCAAACCCTCGAAAAAACCACTGCATTGGAAGGATCGCTCATGACCATATTATTCCCCCGGTCAAAATCTTCAAAGCCTCTTCAAAGCCTTTATAGACCGGGTTTAGACTTTCCTTTAGAATTGTGCCGAGTGGCTATCATCCTTTAGGATTCTAGAGATAGAAGCCAAAAATCAGGCCAAATAGCTAGGTCGATGACACCCAGGTGGGCGATAAACAGCCTGGAGCCCGTAGCATATAACTGCTAAGCTAGACATAAAGTATACTTGGGACGGAACCAGCCTTTCTTTTTGCTACCATAGGCTCCATTCGATAGCAGTCCCAGATCATAAGAGCTAATCCCCTCCCATGAACCACCAGCCGCCCTACAAAGTCGTCCTCGCCGAAGACCATGAAATAGTAAGAGTCGGTCTGAGTTTGCTGATAGAGCAGTGGGACGATTTCGAGGTGATTGCCGAAGCCACCAACGGCAAAGAGGCCATCGCCCATGCCGGCATCTACCGACCGGACCTGGTTTTAATGGATGTCGGAATGCCGGTGCTGGACGGTGTCCAGGCCACCCAGGAGATTCGCAAACGCTACCATGACACCAAAGTTGTCATGCTGACTTCGCACAGTGACTCGGATACAGTCTTTGCCTCCCTGGCTTCAGGTGCCCAGGGCTACTGTATCAAGGACGTCACTCCAGAAAAACTGAGAGCCGGATTGACCTGTGTTCTCTTCGGCGATTTATGGGTCGACGCCATTCTCGCCCAGCATCTGCTCTCCTTCATCTCCTCGGTCAACTCACAGACCTATTTAGCAGATGCCGCCGATGCGGCAGAAGAAGAGATTGTCGCCAAAGAAGCAGCCTCCCAGCCCCAGGCGAAGAAAAGCGCCACCCAGACCCAGGAGAAGCCGAATCTCACCGGCAGACAGATGGAGATCCTGGCTCTGATAGTAGATGGCAAGTCCAATGCCGAGATAGCCGAAAGCCTCTATATAAGCCGTGATACGGTCAAGACCCACGTAAGGCACATTCTTGAGAGGCTCGCCATCACCGACCGCACCCAGGCGGCGGTAAAAGCGATTAAAGAAGGCTATTTCGACGACTGATGCATGCATGAATCGCCCTATCAATATTTTCCTGAAAGATGTTAGTAGAGCAAACAGCGCTCTTTTAAGACATATACTGCTCACTCAGCCAAAACCCTATCGGCTCTTCAGCTTCGGCTCGGAAAAAGAGATTCTCGATTATCTCACCCTGACAGCAGGGACTAATCCCAAACTGATGCCGGATGCTTTTGTCATCTCTCCAGGAATGGAAGACCCGAAACACTCTCTTCTTCTAAAGCACCTTGAAAAAGAGAAACGGCTCGATAGAAAGGCGATTGCCCTTACCCGAGAAGCCCAGGAAGAAAGAGACTATCCGGAAGATTACCAGGTAATTGCGTCACCCCTGAAAGAAGAAGAGGTCGAGAGCTTTCTGAAAGTACTGAGCCAGCTTCCACCTGCGGCAGAGGAGAGAAGTGAGGATGCCGCTTCTTCTGCCGAGCAAGCAGGCGAGAAAAAGCCCAGAAAGAAAGTTCGAAAAAATGGGGATGGTTACGAGAACGGCCAAGAGAAGGATGAGAGCAACGAAGAAAAGTTGCCCGGCAATATGCGGGTGCTTCTGGTAGATCCAAATAAAGCCACCAGCGAATTGTTGAACCGATCTCTCGATAGATACCTGGGAGGCAAGTGCTTGCTAGAGAGTTGCCGAACTCTTAAAGAAGCCACCCGCCTGCTAAAGCGACAGAACTATGACGCTCTGGTTGCCGACCTCGATCTGCCCGATAGTGGCGGTATTGCCACGCTCAAGTCATTGAAATCTACCAGACCCGAGCTTGCCACCATAACCGTGGTCGCCCGGGGAGAAGAGACCGTCGGCGAGGAAACTCTTAAATTAGGGGCGCGAAAGTATCTGGTAAAAGATCCGGACAACTACATACCAAGTCTGACCCGCTCGCTCTATTCGACATTATCCGGCCACCCAGAGGACTCAACGCCTGAGCTGGAGCCGCATTTCGAAATCGGAGAAGCGCTGGATTCGGCACCATTTATGATGATCGCCATCGACCAGGATCTCAATGTACGAAACTGCAACGATGCCTTCTATAGCCTCAGTCGCCTGGAGGAGAAAACAGTACTGGGCAGTTGCCTTTTTGCGATGCTGCCCGAGCTGAAAGTGCTGCCTCTGGCAAGAGTATTTTCTGATGGTAGAGCCTATCAAGACTATAGCTATAAACTGTCTAAAATCGGCCAGGGTCATTACCTGAATCGTTACTGGGACCTCTACGCCTGGCCTATGATGGAGCCTGGTCAGAAGAAACCGAGAGAGGTGTTTTTGATAGCCACCGATGTATCGAAGAGGGTGGAGAGCGAGCTTGAGCGCAAACATCTTTTCGCCGCCCTGGCCCACGACATTCGAAATCCGCTGCTCGGTATCAAAAATACTCTCGATGTGGTTCTCGGGGGCAATATCGGTGAGATTCAGCCGCCCCGACTGAAAGGCATACTCTCTGCATTTCAGAAGAGCAATTATGGATTGCTGCTGATGCTAAGCAATATAGTAGATGTCTTCAAACATGAATCGACGACAGAAGTCTATCGCTTCAAACCAGAAAGCATAGTGCGCATCGCTAGAGAAGTGGCTGCCGAAGTCGAAAATCTGTCCGGCAACGAGAGTGTCAAAATCTCGACTGATTTCGAAGACGGCATTCCCGATATCAACCTCGACGAAGCTGCTATACGCAGGCTTTTCATGAACCTTCTCTTTAACGCGGTCAAATTTGCCGAGCCGGGCACCGAGATAAAGTTTGATATTTTCACCCGAGCTGCCATTGTAGTAATCCTAGTAAATAATAAAGGTCCTCAGATGGGCTCCGACAAGCTCGGATCGGTCTTTCGCGGCGTGATGGAAACAGGCAGTATCAAATACGGTTCGGGTTTAGGACTCTACCTGTGCAGAAAAATTGCCGAAGCTCATGGTTTTACAATAGGCTGCCTTAACAAGAAAGAGAAAGGTACCAGTTTTGTCCTGGAACATGAGCTCGTTAGCGATACTTTTAAAGAGATTCACAGTAGCTTCTACCGAATCAAAGACTTGCATTGAAAGAAATCGAAGGTTCTATTCGGTAAGATCCAACAGTGACTCTATCGTCATGCTGTCGTTGAAAACAACTTTGTCGTAATGATAGACGGAGCGGAGTGTGGAATTTGTAGAAAAAGTTTCTTCAAACAACTCTTTCTCACCGCCCGTTTCCCTATGCATCAAAGTCATTACTTCTATTCTCTCCTTCCTTTTTTCATCACTTTCATAAAATGTTTGATCCGATTTAACCAGGTTTCCTCCACTCTTATCTATCCAGATATCTACAGCGATTTCATCCAGCATTCCTGACAGATGGAAACAATAGCTACCATCAATATCTTCGTCACTTTTTCGCTCCACCGAAGCCAATCGAGCCAAGTTCAGTTTTAGCTCAGGCAACTGATCGGGTATCAGCAAACTGAGAATAAATGGAAGATGCCCATCAGATACACCAGTATAGCTCGATATGGCTCCTACCAGATCCTTTTCTAGCCCAGTAGATAGTAACTCTCCATTTATCGACCTGAACAATCGCACAGTATCACCATCCGCCAGAACTATGTAATCCTGGCTGTTTCCATTGCTGGAAGACCGATACTTTGCTTTGATATAGCCTGGTCTCATAAACTGGTGCAAGAAAGTAATCTCAGGAATCTCTGGCATCCATTCTCCAACTTGCAGGAAACGCTCCATACGCCCCGAGTCACTGTAAGAGTTGCACGTAGAATATTTTTCAATCAAACTCGCCAATATTGTTTCGGGCATGCTAAATCAACTTATGTAAGCCTACTCAGAATCAATCATAGCCTAAATTAAGTGGCAAACATATACCTCGATCAAAAATGGAGGAAGGTCCACAATAGCGGACCTTCCTCGAAAACAATATAGAACGATTCTTCCTAAATCAGTCAGTTACAAATGCAGAAAAATCAGCAGATGTAACCCCGTACACACCTGACGGCTTTGCTACCACCCAAAAGACACTTCAGCAGGCAGGCCGCTAATGCAGCACCGAATTCACCGCTGCAAAGATTCGAACAGGTGCCACTGAGCTGACGGGAGCCCGAGCTGCCTCCCGGATTGGGCGACGGATCACCCTGGACCGGATAATACTGCTGCGGGAAAGCCTGATTGACCGGTGTCACCTGGCCGGTGGCGTCGTTGACAAAGAGAAGACCTCCAGCCACGCCACTCAACACCCTGTAGGTAACATTTCCATTGCAGGCACAACTGCCGGATCCGATCGCATTGTGCCCCGTCAGCATCGAAGATGAAGGCAATGCATCAAGACCCAGGGTGTGGGGGTAAATCCACTCCACCGCATCATTCGGCGTACCCAGCCACAATCCCTCCCGTGGCCTAAATGCACAGGAACAATCCGCCGCCAGACCGAGCGGGTCGGTGAAGACGAAGGGACTGTTGCGCACATAGGCATACAGATGGAGACCATCGGTGTAGCCTATCGGATCAGGCTGCAAGAAGCGCCCCAGAGAAGGGGCGTAGACTCGATGCTTGTAGTAGTAGAGTCCGGTTTCCGCATCGTAGCGCTGCCCGGTATATCCGAAGAGTGTGCCGCTCATCGAAGCAGACTCACCGAAAGGCGAGTAGGCATAGGTATTCTGAACGACACCGGAGGCGTTGGTGATGGCGACAATGGACCCCATCTTGTCGTGATGCAGATAGGTGACATTGCCCGACGCATCCACCCGAATCAAAGGCTCGTCCAAATCAAGACCATAGACAAATCGATCTACCAAAGAGCCGGAGACCCCGTCGTACTGCGCAATCATCTGGAGCTGCGAATAGATGAAACGGGTCTTGGCAGAACCAACGGTCTTCTGGGCCTGGCGGTGCTGCGGGTCATAGACATACGAAGCACTGAGCCCGGTCTTCACAGCCGAGACTAGATGGTTCTCGGTGTCATAGCCAAAAGTCCAGACACCGTCACCGGTAAGGGCGCCGGCATTGTTGTACGAATAAGTACTGCCACCGACGCTGGGATACTGATTGACACCGTTTGCGGTGCCATAACTCTTGGTCCCACCAGAGGCCGGATGCCACATGAAAGCCGCGTTGTCCACATCCTGACCGGTGAGTTCGTGCACGGCGTTATAGCCGTACTCGAAGTCGACCGAAGAGCCGACAAAGCTCTGGGAGAGAAGGCTCAGGTCGTTATCGAGCTCGTATTCATAGTCGGTGACCACACCGTTGATGCAGGTCAAGCGGGTCCGACGAGAGAGCTTGTCGTAGGTAAAGGCAAGGGCGCTCGAGGTGGCACCGTTCAGCTTTACTGCCGAAAGCCGGTTGAGTTCGTCATAGACACGATCAACATAGTAGCCATCGGGATAGGTCAGCCGGGTAACGTTGCCGTTGTCATCGAGCTGAAGCTGGACTTCCTTGCCATCCGGATACTTCTCTTTGGTCATCCGGCCGGCACTATCGAAGAAGTACTCGAAGTTGCCGGTAGATGGATCGCCAGATACCGTCGGCTTGCTCGCTTTCTTCAGCCTGCCGGCAAGGTCGTACTCCATGCTGACAGTGCCCTGTCCCTGAGGCGCCCGGCTCACCATGCGGTTAAGCACATCATAGGTGAAAGTGATCGTGTTGCCGCCTCTGGTCCGGAAGGTGAGCACATTGCCGTTGGCGTCGTAGGTCATCTCCTCGTAGGTCGCATCATCGAAGATGCGCTTCTTGAGCCGGTCGTGACCGTCGTACTCAAGATCGGTCTCGTTGCCGGAAGCATCGGTGACCGACGCTTTCAAACCGTTATCCGTGTAGGTAGCCAGTTGCTCGACATTAGATGCCGCATCGATGACTTTCCAGGGACGGCTGGCGTCATCGTAGAGGAACTCGGTCAAGCGGCTGGCAGCATCGGTCCGCTTCCAGAGTCGACGCATGGTGTCATAGACATAGGACTCGGTATTGTTGCCCGGGTCTTTGAGGGTGGCGAGCTGGCCCTCTACCGTGTAGGTGGCGATAACTTCCTGCCAGGGATTGCCCGTGTCGCCGGTCTCACGGCTGGCTTTGGTGCGATTGCCATTGTCATCATAGGTATAGTTGATGACTGCGCTGAACGGTGTCGGCTCTTTGCGCTGGGTCACCTGCCGCCGCGCGTTGAAAGTAAACTCGATCTTGTTGCCGCGCGGATCGGTGACGCTGACAACATTACCCACAGAGTCATAGGTATAGACAGTGGTCAGATCGAGACCAGAATCGTCATCGACCATAGAGAGCAACACCTCGGTGGGGCTGTCATAGTTGAACTTGCGCACCACCCCGGTCTCGTCGGTGCGGGTCAGGACCTGGCCGCGAGTGTTGTAAGTATAGGAAACCGTCGGGGTCGAGCCACCCACCGCCGGCTTCTGAACCGACAAGAGATTCCCTTTGGTCGAATCATAGTTGTAGGTGGTGGTATTGCCGAGCGCGTCGACCTCGGTTTTCACCTTGTTCCAGGTGCTGTCATAGGTAAAGGTCTGGACCAAATCGCTCAGACCGGACCCGGACTTTGCCTTGCGCCGGAAGGTAAGCACATTGCCTGCGGCATCATAGGTATATTCCTCGGAGTTACCTTCGGGATAAGTCACCTTGCTCCGCCGTCCAAGACCGTCGTACTCAGTCAGAATCGCCTCGCCAACCGAGTTGACGTCTTTGACCGGCTGACCGCGATGGTTGAAGTAGATCACCCTGTTCTTGCCTACCGGATTAACCTCCTCGCTACGAGGACCGGCGAAGTAATAGGTCCAGGTATTGAGGTTGGCGTCCTTCTGCTCTTTAATGCGACCGAGACTGTCATAGACATTGGTCATGATCGCCGTCGTGGGATTTGCCGGGTGATAGAGCTTGGTCATGCGCCCGGGTTCATCGTAGGTATAGGTGGTCGTTTTGGAGAGCGGATCGGTAGCAGAAGTCAAATTGCCGTCGGAGTCATAGGCGAAGCTGACACTACGGCCGGTGCCATCAGAAACGGAAGTGATTCGGTCTCCTGTGTAACTGAGGGTCAGAGTGCGACCCATGCCATTGCTGACACTGGTGAGCTTGTCTCCGGTATAGCTGAAGGTTACGGTGACACCGCTGGGATAGACCAGGGTGGTCAGCTTGCCTGTGCTGTCGAAATTGCCCTCGACCTTCTGAGCACTGGTGAATTCGAAGCCACCGGTAACCGCTTCAAGCGTAGCGGTGGAGTTGTAAGGCGTGACATAACTACCGTCGGGCAGCTTGACGAAAAGCTGGCTGCCTTCAGGGGTCGAGACCGTTACCGTGTTGCCGAAAGACTGATCGAGCAACCACTTATTTGCCAGAGCGACAATCACCCACTTGTCCACCGGCTTGGCCAGGTCTCGATAGAGATCGACAGTGATGAACATCTCTACCAGACCGGCAGCACCGGCGATGGGAGCACCAGACGCCATAGCGAGCAAACCGTCATTGCTCTGGATCAGGCCGTAGGACAGATTGTGGGACCAGCCCAGACCAAGTGGTCCGTCGCTGAGCCTGGCACCGGAGCTGTAGGAGCGTCCGAACTCGAGCCGGTAAGGGAACTGCTGGCTGCCCACCGAAAGGTCGGTGTGGCTATAGGTATAGTCACCGGAATAGAGATCGATAGGATCCGGAGATACCGTCACCGTGGCAAGAGGCTGAGGCAGGAAGTTGCCGGATACACCGCGAACAGCCATGTCGATGGTGAGAGCAGCAGCCCCCATGCCACCCTGCAGTTGACCGCTGAAAATGCCGACGGCACCATACCAGGGGCTGACTCCATAGAAGCCGTATCCTTCGAAATCTTCGACAGTGAGTGCACCGTCTTCCGGCAGGATGACGCGCCAGCCCCAGTTCAGATACCAGTTTTCGATATCGGTCAGAGCCTGGCTCGGATAGTTGGTCAGATTCGGCTTGACACTAGAGGCCCAGTTAGAAGAGGTACCGTTGTAGACCTTGAGACCGTTAACGATGGCATCATCGATCAAAGGACAGGTGCTGATACCGGCGATGTCGCCCGCCTGCTCGATGGCACCTGCCTCGAAAGCGATACCATGCATAGCAAGAGCGGTGTCATTGGTATTGACGTTGTCCCAATCGTTGTCGAGCGCTGCGCTTGCCCAGAGGATGCCGCCGAGGTCGGTGAGGGGAGTATCGTAATAGCCCACCAGTCCGACCTGGTGGTGAAGCATGGTGCGACATTCGGTCATGCGGTTGAAAACGTCGCAGGCCCAGCTCTTTTTCGCGTTCCAGAGATGCCAGAGTACGGAGAGTCCTTCACCGAAGACCTCTTCCGAATCGTCGGCGGCGCCGTCGAAACTGCTCTGATCGAGCTTCTTGCGATGCACCTCGATCATGCTGCGACCGGCATTGCCCCAGGCTTGAGCGATCAGATAGTACTTGCCCGCCCAGACCGTCTGCCAGAAACTCTGATCGGCAAAGGTGGTCGGATAGGGGTGATCTACAGAAAGCAGCACCGAGTTCCAGGTGCCGGTGCCCTGGGCGCTACTGGTAGCGATCAGAGATCCATCGAGACGCAACTCTGCCTGGTTGCTGGTGTTGAAGAAAAGAGTGAGCCGCTTACCGTGAATATCTCTGGAGAAGAAGCTCACGTTGATGGTGTCATAGAGAACACCAAGGGTGGATTTGTACGAATCCGGAATGGCGGTCCAGGTCGTAACAGAGCTGGAAGGCTTCAGATACGAAAGCGAGGTGTTCCGAATAGTGCCGGTCGTGGCAACAATGGTCCTGCCACCAAGCAGGTCGTCCAGGGTGGCGTCGGGATTATTGCTCTTGATCCAGGAAACCAGATTGGCGGTGTAGTCATCCAGATCTCCGCGCAGGTTCGAGCGATGGATATTTTGAACATAGTCTGAAGTCACCGTGGCGCCGGACTTCGCATTGCTCAAGAAAGTGCTCTGACTGTAGCCCATGGCGGTGGCCAGGTTGACCCCGGTGACATCATCATAGGTTTTTCTGGCCGGATCGAAGTGATAATCAGTACCAGAAATATTGACCTTGACCCAGACATGATTGAACTGAATCTTGTACGCAGACCCGGTCCAGATCACGGTGTTGGGAATGCCGCCGGCAGAGAGCAGATTGCTGGCAGCCCAGATATTGCTCGTGTCGGAACCAAACCACGCCGAGGCATCAGCCTGGCTCAGCTCCAGTTCGCCGAACTGGAAGTTGGCGGTGTATCCGGCTTCGCGCAGAAGCTCAATCATGAGCTCTGATTGATCGAAAGAGTTGCCGAAGCCATCGACAAGGGTACCGAAGGCACCTTTCTGGCTGCCATAGGTAGGCAGCCACTCGATCTGATTGTGAACGAATTCGTAAATCAGATCGACATCATCTTTGAGAGCCCGAGCAAGCTCTTCGATATCCGGAGCACCGGATACGGTTCCACTGGCAAACCCGGGCGCAATGGCAGACTGGACCACCACACCGGCCCCGGAGCCGAGATTTTGATTGCGCCTCGGCTTCCTGCCCGGCACTCGATGGATATTGGAAGGAACTTTTCTTCCTTCGATTTTAGGTCTGGCTGAAGCAGGGCTTATGGCGCCCTGTTTCTGAACGGCAACATTCCCGGGAGTCTGAACCTCGGGAGACTTAGGCTTTTGAGGAGTTGACATAGATTTCTCCTGTTTTCACGTTGATGAGAACGCCTGAGAGCCAGCTGCTTTTGCAAGCATCTTTTCGAGAGGGTAAGAATGAACTGGACACTTTCAGGCGGAAAGCGAATTTTGAAAAGCCGATTTCAGACAGCTAGCAGCCGCCGCCACTGCAAGAGGTGACTACGGAAGTGCGGTTGCCCATGGCGTCATAGTTGTAGGTAATGACTGTGCCATTGGCAAAGGTGACAGTCTTCAGCCGACCGAGACTGTCATAGGTATAGGTTGCAGAATCGCTCATATAGATTCTCCTTTTGTCTGTGTGTCTGGTGAATCAGGCTCCGGAGAGCCCTATAAAAAATTGAATAGAGCACCGTATGTGCCTCCATTCGAAAACTTGCGAAACATCTGCGAACTGGTGATAGAAGATTCGTAGCATCTGTTTTGACTCTACTTCCCATCGGCAAACAGTCCACCACAGACACCCGAACGAGTGCGCAAAATATGCATGTAGTGGATCCAGGAGAGTCAGAAAGAACAGAGAACCTTCGAAAATGAAGAGAAACGGGAAGATGCACAAATTGTCAGGGATGAGCCGGCACTATTTCAGGGAAGCCTTATCCAGGCTCTCACCCAGAAGAGTGAAGGCGGATGACAAGCGGCAAGGGCAGAGAACTCCAGAGAGACAGTCCAAATAGGCAATTCCGCACCGGCACCAATAACGATGCCGATTTTTATCTTGAGCTAGCACCATTCGCGCAACCAGATAGGCAACCAATTTGATAGCTCTAATGGCATCCCAGGCGGCACATCATCCCCGAGGGTGATGACTTAGCTCCGTGAATTACCGGGACCAAAAGCCAGAATTCCGATAAAATCAAGAAATCTTAGGCTTGAACGAAACGGCGGCATCACCCCGCGGGGTGATCAGCTAGTTGACGCTAGCGAACACGGCAGTTTAAGCTGATTTCAGGAGATGACAGCTCTCTACTGTAAGATTGGTAAGTACGATCATATAATCCTAAGAAGCGATTTATTAGATCCGCCAAGCCGTGTATAGATAGTGATCAGATTGCAAAAGCGAGTAAAAGGTCAGCTCTTAAGAATTTCATGTCAGAACAGATAACACAGTCGGAAGAGCGAGCCAAACTGTTGGTCGATTCAATTTGTAGAAATATCGCTGATTTCGGCGTAAGTCTGCTCAATGACAAAGGGCAAGTGAGAAGCTGGAACCAGGGCGCAGAAAAGATCCTTGGATATAATCGAAGATCGATTCTCGGTCGACCGGCAACCGGTCTTTTCGACAACCGCAATCAAGCCACAATGCTCATGGTGGAAGCCGATCTCAAAAAGTATAAAGATTGCCATGATCTGGTTTTCAACAACTCCAGAAACAAACGAAAACGACTCTCACTGTCACTTGAGCGAATTGAACTGGGCGAATTCAAAGGCTATCTACTTGTGATCGCAGAAAAAGAACGCAGCCAGATAATGAACAAGACCAGAAGTCTGTCTGCTTCCATCAGTGCGCTATTGAACAACAGCGAAAGGAAAGCTCTTATCGGTGTAAATAGCCGCTCCGAGATTATTCTATGGAACAAAAGCGCGGCTAAACTTTTCAACTGTGACGCCTCTAGCGCCAGGGGCGAAAAACTGAAAACCTTTATAAGTACTTTTTGCCTGGAGAAGCTGACATCCACAGGTTCGAAGATGAGCAATTCTCCGGTTGAGACATTCAAAAGTATCTCCTGCAAAACTCCGGACGGACAGCAACTGGAGACAGATCTGTTGCGTATTAGATCGGCAAGCGGCAACAGCGTGTTCACCATTTTCAGTATTCCAGGAAGCGAGAGCAACGCCAGAGAGAAACAGCCAATCGAACTGGAACATGAGGATCTCGATGAACTGGTATCAATCTTTACCCATGATCTAAAAAATCAATTGCTCGGATTCAAACAGATCTTCAATTACCTGAAAGAGGAAAAAGCCGGTTCATTGAACGACAAACAGCACAAAGTCATAGAGGCAGTCAAAGGCAGCAATGACCATCTGCTTTCTTTGATCGAAAAACTGAGTGAACTCAAAGATAGTCGGACCGTCAGAAAACACGAATATTTTGACCTGCACAGTATAGTAAAAGAATGTGTGAACAGCTTTCATTATGCTGCAGTTCTCGGGAACTTCGAGATATCGATGACACCAGAACCACCGGCTGCAATTGTGGCAGGAGATCCTGTCGCTCTCAGACAGGTAATCAGCAACCTTCTGCACAACGCCGTCAAATTCACCTCAGAGGGTGGAAAAATCGATGTTCTGGCCTATGACGAAGAGGACCATGCCGTAGTAGAAGTACGAGACATGGGACCGGGTATAGAACCGGATTGCAAACAAGATATTTTCCAGAAAAACGTATCGCTTTCTCAAGTACAAGTACCAGAGAAATACGAAAAATATGCAAGACCAGGAGAATCCGAAGGCTACGCAGGCTCCGGACTGGGTCTATATATTTGCAAAAAAATTGTCTCGTCTCATAATGGTGCCCTCTCAGTTCAGAGCATGAATAACCAGGGCGCTACTTTCATAGTGCGATTACCGAAAGCCGGTTGTCGATCGCAGGGTCCCTTAGCATAGCTTCGTCATCACCCTCCGGGGTGACGAAAAACAAGATAGCGCTAAACCGCTGCAATTGCGCATCGCCAGCAATACTGACGATTTTCTATTCAGTAGACCTTTTACTTTACAGAAGATCTCACCAGTCCCCTTAGCACTGTTGTCGGGAATTTTGAAATCGTATAAAGCTATGGTTCTACATATAGTCCCACTCTCCTTTGGTCGGTCAATAGCTAGATTTCTCTGAAGTATCTCTTTTGTTGCAGCAACTAGACTTTCTTTCAATCTCTCGAACGAGGAGATCGATTATGAACACCCCTGAAAGATTCACTGAAAACAATGGGGAAAATGGTGACGGTAACGGTAACGGTAACGGCAACGGCAACGACCGCACCGCCCCGGGCCAGAGTGATCCACGACAAGCTTCCTATCTTGAAAAGATAGTCAAATATGTTCCCGCTCCGATAATCGCTGCCTATGTCGCTGGAACCGGCATCATCAGCGAGCAACCAGAGAACCCTATCTGGCTCTATTGGGCAGCTTTTCTATCTCTCTGGCTGTTGACTCCGCTCTATATCATTTTTCTGCCTGGAGAACACACCACTGAGCACAACAGCAAACGCTTTCATGTGCTTGCCGGCACCATAAGTTTTGCGGTCTGGGCTTTTGCCCTGGGAGAGCCATTCTCAGTTACCTTCGCATGGTACCGCCCGGTTTTTGGATCACTGGTCTTGATCATCACAACCCTTACCCTTCCGATTCTCGAGCAGATAGCAAACCGTCTGCCGTACTTCAAAATGGAGAACAACCAATGAAATCCCTTACAACCATTCTCGCCGGAGCACTGTCTCTTTCTCTTCTTTCCGGCTGCGCTTCCCTTACCAATCCAACTCGTCTGCATGAACTCGGTCCGGGTAAGTCTTACGCTCTCGACTTCGACGCCAGCCGTCGCGGTGTCTATGTGGTCGATAAAAATCATCCGGTGTCTATCTGCGCCGAGCCTGCTCCTGATGTGTCTATCGAGTTCATTACCCGTTTGCTGGCAGAAGCCAATCTGCCGAATTCCGGTGTCGACGGACAAGCGCAGGTAGAGCTGAACACGAAAGTGGTGGAACTTGCCGGGCGAACCCAGACTGTTCTGTTTCTGAGAGAATCGCTCTACAGACTCTGCGAGCAGTCCCTGAACGGCAACCTGACATCAGAGCAGGTCAACTCGCTCTATCAGATCGCTCTCGGCACAGCTCTGAAACTTGCAGAGAAGGATCTGCTGGCAGAGAAAAAAGAGATCATCGAGAAGCTGGAAGATCCTGAACTGAAGAAGATTTTCCAGGGCATTCTCGAAGATACCACTGGCAAGCAGTGACCGAGGTCAGCTGACAGCAATGTTTTCGAGAAAAGAAGTCGGATCACCTGAAACTCTATCTGCGCGATCCGGCTTCTTTCGTTCACTCCGAACTCTATTATATGGGTTAGTATTCACATCACAGTTCAATTTTCTAAGCGGATTATATAAGGTGATACATACCGAGCGACCTGCTCTCTACTGGTTGGACTGCCGCGCACAAAACATGAGAGTAGTGCTAATGGCTCTATACGCGCTCTATTCCTGCGAAGGGAATATTCAAACGCATAGAGCTGGGAATACTTACGACTGACACCATTGAATGTACCGAGCAAAAAAGCAATCATCCATCTAGCAGCTTCAATCTCCGTCGAACTAACTGGAGATGATAGATTCGGTATCGTTTGCGTATCACCACTACTCGCTTTGAACAAAGCCTTGTCTAAAACCGAACAGTGCAAATCGACAGCCCCAGAGCAAAGTTCTACCGGTTCTGGAGGCTGACGAAGGAATTCACCCAGAACTATTCTTATCTTCTGCATCATGAACCAGGCGGTGACATAACCTCGATGAAAAATACCAGCTACAGAGACCGTCGACCTGCTGTCCTCATCCAACATTGATAAAATCGCCTCCACCCAGCTGCGAAGATCTCGCACACCATGAAGCACAGTGCCGGACGTGGCTGAGATCTGCAAACCACATCCCTTGCACTGCATAAGCTGTCGCGGTTCACATCGATAAGCCTCTCCACTTCCACAACGATAACAACAAAAGCCTTGAGCCCAGCGCAGCTGCTCTAGAATCTCTCGATAATCGTGGCTAGACTCAGCATTCTCTAGCATAGAATAAAGATCATCCATGACAAATCACCTCCAAGAATAAAGACGCCCTTGCCGCAATGGAGGTTCAAATTGCTCTATGGTATCAATCCAGGAAACTGTCAAGCCTGGCACAAAGTCTTAGCCCTACTGCTCCGAATCTCCCGCCTTCGGAGTCGACGACATAAGTCTCTTTCGTTCTCTCCGAATCTCCCACCTTCGGAGCCGACGACATAAGGCTCTTTCGTTCTCTCCGAATCTCACGCCTTCGGAGTCGAAGATATAAGTCTCTTTCGTTCTCTCCGAAACTCCGGTCTTCGGAGCCGACGATATAGGCGAATTGCCCTTGAATCCGCTATCATAAATCTGGCAGCCATCCACCAATAATTCGATCCGACTAGAACAGACAGTATGAACTATTCGTTTTTAATGAGCCTCCTTGAGTTTCTTCTCAGTTACTGGTCTGTTCTGCTCTATCAAGCCGTCTTGGCGGTCTACATAATCTCTCTTGCCCTGGAGAAACCCACCGACACGCCGGTCTCCGACGGCTGGCTGGATAGCCTGGGTGCGATCAAATCAGTCAGCCTGGCTTTCAAAGCAGACTGGCTTGTGCTTCTCTGGATTGTGGTACTCACAGCTCTGGCAGAATTCGCCAAATACTGGTTCGAAGCGACAGTGTCAGCCCTGGTCTCGATTATGTTCCTTGTGGCAGCCAGCCTGCTCAGTCTTCGTATAGACTGGCAGATCGTAAAACAGTCCTTTTCCCTCTTCGATACAGGCGCTGATGCCGCCAACGCCCCCTCGCTAAAACCATTTAAGAAAGCCATGTTCCCACTATTCATGGTAGCAATGCTGATCGGCACCATCGAAACCATCGGCTATGTTCTCATGATAATTCCGGCAGTGCTCTTCAATGTCTATTTCGTCCTGGCGGAGGTTCTGGTCTGCCTGCAGGGCAAAAATATTCTAGAAGCTCTGGGAGAAAGTTATTCACTGGTAAAAAAACGTTTTATTCCGATATGCAACTATTATTTGCCGGTATTACTAATAGTGTCACTGCTTCCCAGTATTCTATCGACAATTCTAAGTCTGCATGGATTCAGCCAGGCTCAGTTAACGGTCTATGACCCTGCGGAATACTGGGTCCCCGAATATTTGCTTGAATGCCTCTCAAATCTAGCCGGCAATTTGTCGTTCTGGCTGATTACACCATTTGCAGTCAGGATCTACCTGAAGATTAAACCTGATCCCGATCCCACCTCAAAACAACCCTGATCCGCTTATTTATGAGAGAATCGATCTCAGGTACCTTACCCCTACCCGGCATTTTTCGCTAATGTCTCACAATGGAAACCCCAGATTCAGCGCTCCCAACGCTGGCGGTGATTGTCGTGAAAACGATATGAATAGCCAGCCCAAATTTGCTGCCCTGGCCGAATCGCAACAAAAAAAAGATTTCTCTCCTCCCGCCATATCGTCAGGGAGCAGTCCTTCATCGAGACAACTTTCTCCGGAAACCACCATCCAGAAGATGCGCGAGTTCCAGGGAGAAAAAAGTATCTATGAAGCATCAATAGATTCTCTGACCGTAGTCGACGATTATCGCAAAGCAAATCCTTTCATGTCCGTAGCTCAGCTCAAAGAGGCTCATGCCGAACTGAAGCAGCGCTCCAGCCCAGAAAAAGAAGAAGAGCTGATTACTCGCTACGAGGAACTCTCTTCGAAAAAAGCAGAAGAAGCCAAAGAAGATCCGATGCTCGGGGTTGTGCTCGATAATCGCTACAAGATAAACGGACTGGTAGGCAGCGGTGCCAACGCCACGGTCTACAAAGCCAAAAGATTGTCCGACGGTGAAATAGTGGCGGTTAAGACAATTCGCAACCGGGGCATCGAAGAGATCTGGCGATTCAAGCTAGAAATCGAAAGCATGCGAAGGATGCAGCACGAAAACCTGGTCAACTACATAGATTGCATCGTTCAAGAGAAAGGAAGAATCTTCCTGGTCATGGAGCTGGTCCAGGGCATTAGCCTGCAGGAAGTGCTCAGTCTTCATGGACCGATCACCGACGAGGAGACAATCTGCCATATCCTGGCCCAGGTAGTGGACGCGCTCGCCCATGCTCACGAGAAGGGGATAATCCACCGGGATCTTAAAACCGGCAATATCATTCTCTCAAAGCGAAAAGATCGTCCTATGCACGTAAAAGTGCTTGATTTCGGTCTGGCCAAGCACAAGACCGATGAAGCCGCCAAGATAACAATGCACGGCAAGACCCTGGGCTCGCCGTTGTATATGAGCCCGGAGCAATGCCGTGGAGAAGAGCCGACCATCCAATCGGATATTTATAGCCTGGGAGTACTCGCCTACGAATTGATGACAGGAATAGTTCCTTTTATCGGAGAAACAATACCAGAGATAATGGCAGCCCACTGTGACCCGGATTCAAAACATGTCCCGCTAAAAGAGATCTGCCCCAATTTAAGCGGAGTCGATCACCTCGACCGCATCCTATCCAAAGCGCTGGCTAAAGAAGCAAAGCACCGATTCCGCCGGGTGACCAGATTCAAACAGGCGCTTGAATTCTGGATCGAAGGCGTCAGAAAAGGCGCATATCCGGAAGAGCGCCATTTTGACGCGATCATCAAAGACCGCCATTCTATATACCAGAACATCAACGAACACCTGAGACGCTCCCTCGAGGTGACCAAGCTGCTTCTGCCGATCTATGGCGGTCACCGCCAGGATATGGATCTAGAAGACATCACCCTTCTGCTTGATCCTCAAAAAGGCAATCGAACAATCAGTACAAAATCGATATTGATATCGGTTTCAGGCATAGTACTGATAGTGGTATCAATACTGATTATGATCAAGACCTTCACCAGCTTCTGAGAGAATCAAGAAAGAATCAATAGAGACCAACGGACAATTAAAAATCTCCTTCAGCCACCTGCAGGCAGGTCAGACCTTCTTCCCTCCACATCGAAACCACCGAACTACGATCGTCGATGGTCAGCCAGGGAGAGAACCCCTCTCTTTCGATGGCACGCAAAAGCTCTCTCTTGACGCTCACATCCGGCCTCATATCTCCGTCACTCCGCATAAAGAGCTCATAAGGATGAAACCAGAGATCGTGTTCGCTCAACCAGTCGACGGTGGTCTCTCGCAACCGCTCCGGGCGCCCTGAAGCATAGACAATCAGATGCTGTGAAGCCAGGGTATCGACCAGGCGCGCCACAGGCTTAATCAGTTTGTCACGGCTGACCAGATCCGGGTCGAAAAACTTATTCCACTGCTTTGGCATCCTGGTGATATAGCGCCGCCGGTGATGGCAGTCAGCCAGCGTTCCGTCGATATCGACTATCACGCAACTCTTCGAATTATTATCATTCATGACCTGATAAGAAACGGCTCTTAATCCGCTTTCAGTCTATATAAAGAAGATATCCAGGCAAATTGAAACTATCCTGTAACCAGCCGATGGATATACGCCCAATATACCAGGAGTACATCCCCGCGTCCACAACTATGAATGTGAACAATTATCCTGTAGACTTGAGCCATTGATTTTTCCGGAGGATCATAAAAATGGCAAAAACAATTGACGGTGACGCACCCAAAGCCCTCATCCTGGAATTCAGAACTCCGGAAGGAGAAGTCTGGGGAACCATCACCGCCGAAGCAAAAGAGTTCAAAACCGGTTCGGTCGGCTTCTACGCCAATGGCAAAGTGAAGAATCCGAAGAACGGACTCCCTTACCAGGTAGGAAGCAATATAATTCTGGTCGGCAGCAAAGGCTAGAGTTTAGCGCGCTTCTTAAATTCGTCACCAGATGTGGTGACAGATATGAATGACTGACAAAATTAGCGAGCGTCTGTCTCGACAGGTTGGAGTAGCCAATCTAGTCGAACTCTTATCCTCGCGCCTCTCCGGAACGGATCTTCACAGCCTCAATCTGAAGATTCTCAAAAACAGACTGGACAGAGCCAACTGGTCGTCGGCGGATCTGCTAAAAGCCGTCCCGGTAACCAGCGCTTGCAGCCTGGATGCAAGAATTCTCAATGAACTCGAAGGTCTTGCTTACAGCCTTGCTCCTTCCTTTGACGCAATAGAGCCCTCTCCCTTGCTCCCCCTGGGAGCCGTACACCATTTGACGAAGCTGGACCAGGGCAATGTCCTCAGTACTATCAGGGGCTACGAATGCTCCTCTGACCCGACTGTCGCCCTGGCTCTAGAAGCGGCAAAACGCCGGATGAAGCAAGCCTCGCGTACCTCTACGACAAGGCTTATCACCAACCAGAGAGTGGTGCGATTTCCCGTCCCTGACACAGCCGGCTACACTGCCCACTTCAAGCTCCTTGCCTTAGTAACCGCCCACCGAAACGAAGGCTCTCTAACAAGAGAAACAGAAACACTTTTCGAACAGATCAATTTCTATCTGGACTATCTAAATGCTCTAAAAGAGAGAGGTTTCGCTTTCTCAAAGCTTGTTCTTCATTTTTCCGACACCAGACTGCTTGGTCACTTGACCGCCAATGCCGGTATAACAGAAAGCGTGATCAAAGCAAGAGTTCGGGTAAGGGATCCCGAGGGAGCAAAGACTCTATTAAAGGAATTCGGCGCAGATTGGCCCGAAGTGATCCAAGACCCCGAAGAGTTGGAGCCCTGGATAGCAGAGACCCCGGAATATCCCCAAAAGCACCTCTTAATTCAGATGCAGCTGCTCGAAGACAATGTCCTTGCGAAACTGAGACAGAGACATGCCAACCTCGAAACCGGCTTCAATCTACACAGACTAACAGGCATCCACTATTATGAAGGTCCGTGCTTTCATCTAAAGGCGCTCGCTCCGGACGGAACCAGCCTGATTATGCTAGGAGACGGGGGCTATGTGAACTGGACAAAGAGACTGTTGTCCGATTCTCGAGAAAGGCTTCTAACCAGTGCCCTGGGCACAGAGCTGGCCCTGCGCCTCTTCCAGCCGGAACAACTATGATCGCAATCCGTCCGACCGACAAAAAGAATTAGCTCCATCACCCAAATGGGTGAAACGCTGTCAAGACAAGTCTTTTCAGTTCCGCCTCATCTGGGGTAGGATTAAAAGAGGAAGAGGAAGAGGCAGAAGAAAAAAGCAGCAGAATCAGAGTCAAAATCAGAAGCAGAATCTAGTCTTATGGAACCCAGACATTTACCCCAGCGTACCGACGGCTCCGGAAAAGAGCCGGAGAAAAGCCCGCTCAACCTATCAGCCGAGCTGCTTACTCATTTTAATTTGAGCGACATCAGCGACGACGACCTGCCCGTGCCCAAGATGGCGCGACAGAAAAAGATACTGCTAGTCAACAATAGATCCGCCGACACAGAAGAGCTAGAGGCAGAACTGGCCCGCCGCGAAGAAGGCGAATCGGTGGTGGAATCGACCTCTGACATGGAAGAAGCCCTGGAGCTGCTCTCCGCCGAAGAGATTGACCTTATCGCACTCATGCTCGACCCGGACCTGAGCGAAACAGATAACTTCGCCTCGGTAGAGAGGCTGCACAATCATTATCCCGGAGTGCCCATCGTAGTACTGGTCGACAATGACGACCGCAGCCTGGCTATAGAGAGCCTTCGCCACGGCGCTCAGGACTATCTAGCCTTCGACGGTCTGCCTTTCGATGAGTTGATTGAACGAGTTTTGCAATATTCGCTAGAGCGAAAACGTGCCGACCAGGTCAATCACCTGGCGCTCAAACTGGAAAAAGCGACGATTCGCTCCATTCTGGAACATTCACCCATGGTCATGATCAGGCTGGATAATCGCTGTCGGATTCTAGATTGCAATCAATCATTCGAAAAAGCTCTGGGTCTGCCCAAAGAAGAGATTAAACGCAAATTTCTCTTCGACCTGGTCAAAGAGCTGGACCTCGAAGGAATACGTGCGATAGTGAGCCAGGGCGATAACTTCAAAGCCCGAATAAAGCTGCAGAGTTTGAAAAATTCAAAATATGACGCCACCTTCTGGGATGTCTCAGGCTGGCCGGTTATGCGCTCTATCGCCGAGGTGCACGAAGGCATAATCACCGCCACCGACGTGACCAGAGAAGCTTATCTAGAGATGGAACGGGACGAGTTTGTGGCAGCCCTGGCCCATGACCTGCGCAATCCTGTATCTGGACAAATTCTGGTGCTCAACGCTCTGGCAAAAGAGAGCGAAGAGACTTTGCCAGAATCACTCTCCAGCGCCTTCGAAAAACTGCACCAGAGCTCAAAAGAGACCATGTGGCTGCTCAATAATCTGCTCGATCTCTATCAGTCCGGCACGGTCATGAACGACCGAGAGCCTGAAGCAACCGATCTAAATGAAGTTATCAAAGAACAAATTGCCCAGGTCAGCCTCTTCGCCTCGGTGCTGGGTAAGCATATAGAAGCGAATCTAGCCGAGCTTCCCTCGGTGATGGTGGACGAAATTTCTCTGCATCGACTCTTCTCGAATCTGCTGCATAACGCCATTCGCTTTGCCCCTCCTGATACCACCATCAATATCACCTCTGCCATAAAACAAGAAAACGATACTTCTATGGTGATGGTACAAATCAACAATTCCGGAGCGCCAATCGGAGAAGAAGAGCTGCGCTCTCTTTTTCAGCGCTTCAACCAACCGGCCTATCGCTCGCGCAACTACCAGACCAGGGGTCTCGGTCTTTATCTTTGCCGAAAAATCGTCGAGCTTTACGATGGCTCGATAGAATGTCAGAGTGACGCTGTCAACGGCACAACCTTCACCGTCGCCTTCCCTGTGCCGTCGAATTAGCAGATCGATTATAATAGCCAACTATGTTTGGAAAAAAAGACAATCGACTGAAGTGCTCTTTCTGCGGAAAGAGCCAGGACCAGGTCAAGAAACTGATTGCCGGTCCTGGTGTCTATATTTGCGATGAATGTGTCGAGCTCTGCAACGAAATTCTCGATGAAGAAGAAATTTTGCAAGGAAAGCCCGTCCCTCCGATCTTTCTAACCGACATTGCAGGTTTAATGAAAAGGCGTGGATTGAGCCAGGACGTAGCTAGCCAGTCATCGGCTCCAGATCGAGAGCACCGGAAACACCTCGAGAACGGCATAAAGCCCCTGGAAAAGCTGCTTGAATACTACGAGAACGACGCCCGAGAGAAAATAAACGAGGCCTATCCCGAGAATTCAGCCAGTGAAAATGAAGTACTTATCGCTGACGACCAGGACGAAGATCTATATAGAGCATTGATCACGATGAAAGCAAGACTTATGGGCGGCGATCATCCGGATCTTGTTCCGCTTCTAGACAAGCTTTCAAGCATATATAGCAAGCGGGGCTTTTTTAACTATTCAGGAAACCTCCATGAATGGATGCTCTCTATTATCGAAGAAAAGGAGAACTTGCTTTCAAAAGATCTGGCTGTGCTCAAAAAAGAACTACTCAAGTTCTATATAAAAGATGGTCAGGCCGAAAAAGCGGACGCTTTAGTAGACGAGCTTCTCAAAGACGAAGAACCAGAAAAGTAGAAACTGTACTGCCTAGACTTTTTTCGGGTGACCTTTTTTGCGCCGTATAAGAAAGAAAAGCGCAACCGGAACAGCGAAACTGGATACGACAATTACCAACCCAATTAAAAAACACAAAAGCTTTACTGAAAAGCCTATCTCGGCGATGGAGCCGGCAAGTTTGTCGACTTTGCCTTCGAGCTTATCTACCGAGACCGAGAGTTTATCTA
This sequence comes from Candidatus Obscuribacterales bacterium, assembly GCA_020634035.1. Taxonomy (GTDB): domain Bacteria; phylum Cyanobacteriota; class Vampirovibrionia; order Obscuribacterales; family Obscuribacteraceae; genus RI-106. The sequence goes on from JACKCM010000003.1 coordinate 684,267, forward strand.
TCGGTTGAGAAAGTCCTTCCAGGGGCTTGCGCACTCCACCAAGCTCGCCATTGAGCCCTTTGAGCTGGGTGTCGATATTACCCAGCGGCTGACGCAAATCGGTAGTAGATCTGGACAGCACCTTCAGTGGTGCGTTCAAAGCTTCAGTAGAATGGCTGAGGCTCGAAACCGCCGGCTTGATCTGACCGATACTGGAACCAACCGAACTGATAGGAGCCTTTAAATTGGTGATAGGCGCTTTCAGATCACCAATAGGCGCTTCCAGACTGGTGATTGGTCGTTCTAAATTAGTTATAGGTTTTTCGAGTTTTTCTATGGGTTGCTTCAGGTCTCTAATCGGCTGACCGAGACTGGCTATAGGCTTCTGTAAGGTGTTCAAGGGCTTGCTGATATCTTTGAGCGGCTCGCTCAAATCATTCAGTTGTGGCGGCAATTTATTAATCGGCTTCTGCAATTCGCCGATGCGCTTTTCCAGTTCTCTGATACTGGCACTGATACCAAGAGCGGGACTTTCTATAGTTTTCACAGTACGCTTAAAAAGAAAACGCCCGACCTTTTCAGGCTCTACAATTGAATCAACCAGATCCTTTTCGACCTTCTCTTCATCCGATTCTCTTGTCCCCGATTTGGGTTTTGCCTTCTTCCATCCCCAGGCTCCAGCATCTTCTACCGAAGCAAAAAGCAACGGCAATAGAATTGCTGGAATAAGAAGCCTGTTTAAGGAAGACCTTTTCAACACAGTCACCTTGCAAAAATGGAAAACAGCTCTATGAGCGAGGTTTCTCATAGGCCCTGGCGCCACTTGTCAAGCATCGGGGCTACAATAAGCTATTTTCGTTTTACACCACCTGATTCATGGCTAAACCTAAATCCATATATGCGGTACATATAGTTCCGATAAATAGGCGATTAACCAGGAGCAGGTTTTGCTTCCACCAGGCCGGTCGGTCCGTCGGTCGGCACCACTCCTAGATATTCGAATCCTGTCTTGGCCAGAAGATCGGCGAATTCTGCCTCAGTCCTTTCACGACCGCCCAGGATAATCATCATGTTGAGGTCAAGCCAATACGGAAATGTAGATCTGAGGCCGCTTTGCGAAGGCGAAGCGGAATCAGAATCTGAATCTGCGGTATTGCCAGACTCTGGAATTGAGCCAGGCAGAACTGCGTCAGAAATAAGCAGCCTGCCATGATCAGGAATGACCGCCCGAATGTTCTTTAAGATCTCGAGACAGGCATCATCAGCCCAGTCATGAATGATATGTTTCATCACATACAGATCACCGCCACCAGGGGCGGTTTCAAGAAAGCTGCCCGGTATAAGCTCTATGCGCTCTTTGAGATCGTCGTCAATCTCGGCTGAATCAAGCACCTGAGGCAAGTCAAAAAGAATGCCTTTCAGATGCGGATACTCTCTCAAAACAGTCTGCAGCAAAATACCCTGACCGCCACCGACGTCCACCACGGTGGTAAACTGGCTGAAATCATATTTCGAGGCGATGGTTTTCGATGCGCGCTTCGAAGTATCTGTCATAGCACGGTTGAATCGCGCCTGCTGGTCAGAATTCTCTGCTATGTAGTCCCAGAAAGATTTGCCGAAAACCTGCTTAGAGACGGGCTCTCCGCTGACCACCGCATCATAGGCGCTGCCCCAGGGCAGCCAGTGCGAAGGGTCGCCGACCATGGCGATCATGGCACCTGCACCCCCCTCTCCGTCAGAACGCAAGAGTTGACCTAGATCAGTCAATCTATATGTGCCATTTTCCAGACACTCCACCACATCCACCGAGGTCAATGCCCGCAGCAGCCGCTCGACCGAATCGGCATCAGCGCCCACTTCTGCCGCCAGCAAGGCGCCAGGCTTGGCCTCATCTTTCAAAACATCGGGGATAGCCAGCCTGACAAACACGGCAAGCGCCTGGACAGCCCAGGCTCCGAGCATCAAGTCGGTTAATCTGCTGCGAGCATCCATTTTGCCTGTGCTATCTCCTGCCAATTCTGTGTATTCCTTATTTCAGTCCGATCTTGAAACAGCCTCCGACGCCCCGGTCAAATCGACCACGATGGCCTCGCAAGCTTTTATCAAATCCTCGGGGCGGATCATTATCTCTTGACCCCAGGAGCCTGTGCCGACTCCAAGCACTGCTTCATCCAGCAAACTGGCCTCGATAAAAGTGCGGAAGCCCGGGGGCTGCCAGTGTACTGGCGGAATCGAGCCAATCACATAGCCTGTCAGCTCTTTGACTTTCTCTGGCTCAGCCAGTTTAATGTTGCGCGAACCAAGCGCCTTTTTCAAACGCCCGGAGACAGCATTCTGATCTCCGCCTAACATAACCAGCACATACTCTTCTTTGTCGGTTTTGAAAATCAGTGTCTTGACGGCCTGGCGCTCAGAAAACCCCAGAGCATGGGCGACATTGGCAGCACCCTTCTCTGTCGTCTCGGGAAAAGTCCGCTTTTCATAAGGAATTCCCTTTTCGTCAAGAAATTTATGACTGGGTAAAAGACCCTGACAAGCCTCAGAAGAGCGGCCGTTCTGGTCGGAAGATGGCATAGGACCTCGCCTTTTCAGTCGGTGAAATTGCAAGTTTAGCGCAGATTCAGTTTCAATGGACTAAAATAAGCCTTTGTCGAAAATAACGGCACATCCACAGAATCTAGTTCCAGTACCAAGCAAGAATTTCAGTCATGAAAAAATCAGCCATCAAAAAACTCGCTCTCACTCTCTCGACCATCTCCGTGCTCAGCCTGGGCGCGCCGGGCTATGCCCAGGCCAATCTGGTCAAACAGCTGTACAGTGCCGGTCTTCAAGAGTATGAACTGGGCGATTACAGGTCGGCCTTGAAGAAACTGACCCGGGCGATGGAGCTTGGCAAAGATCTGAAGTTCAATGACTTCGAGATATCCCAGGGTTATCTCACCCTGGCTGAAACCCTTAGGTCCCTTGGCAAGTACAAAGATGCAGAGAAGTATTTCAATCTCTCTGAAGAACACGCCCTTAAATCGGGACTGCGCAAAAACATCACCCTGAGCCGGGTCTATAACAATATGGGGGTGCTCTATTTCGAAAACTCCCAGTATCCCCAGGCAGAACAAGCCTGGCTGAAATCTGAGAAAATCAGCGGCAACTTTCGCTATCTGCCGATAAACAACCTGGCAAGACTCTATTTGAACTGGGGCAAGTTCAAAGAAGCAGAAGAGTACATGCAGAAAGCCGACAAACTTGCCCATGGTCGTGGTGCCACAAAAACCATCAGCGCTCCCTATTATTATTTCAACAAAGCCACCTATGAACAGTTAAAAGGCGACTATGCCGCCGCCGAAAAAGACTATGACAAAGCCATAGAAGGCATTCAAAAACTGGTGGCAAAGACCCACCTCTATTACACGATAGTTCTTTCGGGCAAGGCAGATCTCTATGTCAGCCAGAGCCGATTCGAAGACGCGGAAAAGGCCATTCGCACCATACTCGAAACCAGAAAGAAACACATGGGAGAAGAAAACCCCCAGACAGCTCAGGCTATGGTTCTACTGGCCAATGTCCTGGCTGATCAAGGCAAATATGCCGAAGCCAGGCAATATGCGGCGCGAGCCATTGAAGTAAACAACATTATTTTCGAAGGCAAAGAGAACCTTTTTGTCGCCAATGCAAGACACTCGCTCGGCAATATCAAACGCCAGGAAGGGCGCTACGATGAAGCAGCTCAGCTTCTTAGAGAGGCGCTCTCTATGGAAGAGAGCGTTCTAGGTGCTGATCACTTGAATGTGGCCAGAACCAAACGAGATCTGGCAAGAGTCTATTTAGATCAAAACAATTATCCGGAAGCAGAAAAACTCTTGCTTGCCTCGGCAAGCATAACCGAAGCCCATACCGGACCGGATCACCCGGAGAGAGCGAGAAGCCAGCGTGACCTGGGCAATCTCTATTTGAGAGAAGGTCTCTATGACAAGGCAGAAGGATACTTCTTGCAAGCTCTCACCCTGGCAAGAGGTGCCCTGGGCGAGAACAATCAAGTCACCGCCGACAGTGCAAGAGACCTGGGTGAGCTTTACAGCAAAAAAGAAAACTACGAAAAAGCGGTGCAGTATCTAACCACTGCCCAGAATATAGACAAAGCTGTTTTCGGGGAGAACGCTCCTCAAGTTGCCGCCGATCTGATGGCACTCGCCACCGCCTATGATGCGCTTGGCCAGGGCGGTAGAGCCACCCCTTTAATTGAGCAGGCACAACAGATCAAGCAAAAGCTCGACGGCGGAGCCGTGGTCACCAAGCCCGAATTGCAGATACCGGTCGCCTTCACCCCCCTGGCCAACCAGCCCATTCAAAACAAATGGGCTCTGGCTATTGGAATAAGCAATTTCAAAGACCAAAGTATCAATCTTAAATTTGCCGCCAAGGATGCGACAGACTTCAGCAACTTCCTTGTCGAGAAAGGCAATTTCAAAAAAGACCATGTGAAGCTGCTCACCGACGAGAAAGCCACCCGCCAGAACATCATCGACAACCTCGGAGACAAATGGCTGGGCAAGCTCGCACATAAAAACGACCTGATTGTCGTGTATGTATCGAGCCACGGCAGCCGCTCCCAGGAAGACGCCGGTGGTGTCAATTTCCTGGTTGCCCATGACACCGACAAGAACAGTCTTCTAGCCACCGGCATCCCCATGCAATGGCTAACCAAGATGATCAAGGAGCAGGTCAAATCGGACCGCGTGGTGCTCATCCTCGATGTCTGCCACTCTGGCGCTGCTGCCCAGGGAGGCAAAGCGCTGCATCGAATCATAGGCATGGACCCGAGCCAGATGAAAATAGGAAGCGGTCAGATGGTGCTCTGTTCTTCGAGGGCAGAGCAAGTCTCGTGGGAATCGAAAAAATACGAGAACAGTGTCTTTACCCGCAGACTTATAGAAGCGCTTCAAGTCGAAAAAGAGAAAACAACCCTCTTGCAGGCTTACAAAAGGCTCAAGGTCCTGGTAGAGTCAGAGGTGCTGCGAGACCGCTCTAACCTCCAGACACCAGTGCTCTGGAACAAAGACTGGCAGGGTGCCGACCCTGTGATCTCTGTCGAAACAGCGGCTCCGGTCTCTTCGAGCTCCAGTTCGACATCGACTAATTAGATAAATCCGGGTGCTCCAGCATCTTCAGACGAATGTTGGCAAGTTGATACTCAAAGAAGAACTTGTTTCCTTTTTCCACGACCCAGTCGTAATCTTTCTGCGCCCCTTCTATGTCACCATCCGACTCTTTTAAAAATCCATTATATGCTCTGGCTTCCGTCAATCGGCTAAAATTACTCCCGGCATACTCCAGAACTTTTTTCTCGTCGATATCGCCAATAATATAAGCGGCAACGGGATTAGGCCAGAAATCGATAGAAGCTGTATTTCCGAGTCGATTTCGAATGGTCTGAAATGCTTTGTCATCCTTAAGTTTCTTCGCGGCCAACAATCCAACGATTACACCATAGCTATTCGCTTCCTTTTTGTCAGGGAAATTCTCAAAGAGCTCGTAGGCATTCGTAAGCGCCTCTCTATCTCGACCAAAAATCAAAGAAGCGTAAATCCGGTTCAAGTACTCGAACTCTGAAGCAGGTTTTTTGACGGAATAAGTTCGATTGAGATCGGCAATAGCAGCCTCTCGATCTCCTAGTTGATATAAAAAATATGCTCTAAAAGTAAGCGGCTTAATTGCCTCAGGGTTGTTTTTGACAATCTTATCCAGTTCAGCAAGCGCCTTTCCACTATCACCCATATTCATGAACAACAGCGACCTATCAACCATATAATCTGTTCGCCTGGGGCTCCGCATTGCGATAAGCTTGTCGCAATCTTTCATAGCTTTCTCGTACTCTCCAAGAGCCGAGTATGCCGTCATGCGTGTGTAAAAAACCACATCTCTGTTCTCTTTCAGCTCAATCGACCTGGTGGCGTCTACAATGGCACTTTCAAAATCAGTAGATCTCATCTCGACAAAAGCTTTTCCAGTGTAAGCTTGCCTGAAAAGCGGGTCCTTCTCGAGTGCCTTGTTATAAAAATCTATTGCATCGGCAAAATTATTCTCGCTTTCATAAATATCTGCTTTGAGCACATAACCTAGTGCTTGATCTGGATTTTCACTAATATAACGCTCTGCTCGACGCAATGCTCTCTCCGCCTTAATAGAAGCCTTGTCCAGCTTGGCGGCGACCAACCGGTAAGATCCATCAAAATCGAATGGGGTAGTAAGAGCGACTTTATAGATACCAAAGATCAAAATGCCAACAATGGGAATGCCCAGAAACCGCAGACGGTACCAGAAAGAGGAACGCTCATGAAAGAAGAAGAGACCGCTTAAAAATCCGATGGCCAGTCCGCCGAAATGAGCACCATTGTCAAGCTTGGCAAAAGCACCCAGAACTACAGTCAATACCACAAACAAGAAGAAGAAGCGCACAACCAGACGATTGAACTCAGACGGAAAACGCTTTCTTATATTGAAAAAACAGGCGAAAAGTCCACCGACGACACCGAAAATCGCCCCGGAGGCGCCGGCGGAAGTCATTGTCGGTGTAAACAGTAGACTGACACAAGAGCCTCCGAGTCCGGAGAGGAGATAAAGAATCAGATAATATCTGGTGCCATATAGTCGCTCTACAAGGCTGCCATAGTCCCAGAGCACATACATGTTGATGAGCAGATGGGCGATGCCTATATGAATGAAGCAGGAGGTAAAAATCCGCCAGTACTCACCATTAAAAGTAAGTGGTCCGAAGTTCGCCCCCCATTCTTGTAAGAGATAGGTGGAAGGCATAAAGAGCACTTCTTCGCCTGAAGCTACAGCCATAATCACAAAAACGATTAAGTTTATGGCAATCAAAACTATAGAAGCCGGCGCCCTCTCCTGCCGCATATAGGGCTGGAGTCCGTCCAGAAGGCTGAAGCCCGCCTGGACTTTCTGAACCGGCTCCGGCGAGCCCGGGCTTTGCCTGTCTGGTCGCTCTGCTTCCATGGACACTCTATGGTCTGTTCTGGTCTTATTCGATCTGGTCCGTTTTAACTCTACCGATTATAGAAAACAGGGCTAAGGCTTGCCAGCGGTGAAATCACGTATGAAGACGGCCGCTGCAGGCACTTTTTCACTCGGCATCAGAATCAGAAGCGGATTTAGAATCAGAATCCGTATCCTCAGCCGCATCTGATTTATCGTCAGTTTTACCGCCGGTTTTAACATCGGATCCCTCTGCACCACCATCCAGACGGGCGAGAGCCTCTTTGGCCAGCTCAGATCCGCTATCAGAGGCTTTTTTGTACCAGTTCTTAGCTTCACCGAGATCCTTCTCTACCCCTATGCCTTTTTCATAGAGCAGACCGAGACGATACTGGGCGGCATCGAAGCCTGTGTCGGCAGCCTTTTTCAAATAACCCACCGCCTCTTCTTTGTCATAACCCTTCTCCGGGCTGGTGAGCATAATCACCGCCGCGTTCTCATAAGCCAGGGTATGACCACTCTTAATAGCTCGCTTGAAATATTTGAGCGCTTCTTCTAGATTCTTGTCGGTGCCCAGACCATCGCGATAGATATAGCCAAGATTGCAGGAAGCGATTGCATCGGCACAATAATCAGCCACCGCTACTTTGACGTTTTTGCCGCCGGAGATATGATAAATCGTCGCCGGATTCGGCTCGGCATTGGGCTTGTATTCACTGGCGACTATCTCTTTTAACATAGCTGTGGCGCGGGCTTCGTCCTGGGTACAGCCCGAGCCCTTTAGATAACAGATAGCCAGATTGACCTTGGCTATTTCGTCACCGCCGGCAGTGGCTTTAGAAAGATACTCAAAAGCCACTTTCTCATCTTTATCTACCGAGATACCACCAAGATAGGCTGCTCCCAGTTCTCGCTGGGCTGTGGGATAGCCGGCATCAGCAGCGCGCTTCAGAAAAGCCACCGACTTCTGTCCGTCCTTTTCAAGAACATCTTTGACGCCGATTTCATAGAGCAAGCTGAGGTTATAGAGCGAGACAGCGTCGCCGTTTTTGGCGGCGACTTTCATATAGGCTATCGCCCGCGCCGGGTCTTTGTCGGCGCCAGAGCCATTTAGATAAGCGGTTCCCAAATTCGAAATCGCTTTGACACTGCCGCATTCCGCCGCCTTTTGAAACCATTTCAGAGCTTCTTTAGGGTCTCTTTCCAGGACGGTTTTGCCCTGGTCGTCGGTGATACCATCGCGATAGACATAGCCCAGATTGAGGGCAGCCAGACCAGGCGCAGGCAGCTCTCCGGCTTCTTTAATTGCGGCCAGCTCTGCCTCGGTCGGTGCCTTGTCGGCGATCTTCTTCAGCAGGGCAAGTCCTTTATCAAGATCCCGGTCCATGCCCATGGCAGTCATTTGAGCAATAGCGATAGATACCGTAGCAATATCATCGCCTTTATCCATGCCTTTCTTAAAATACTCAAGACCTTTTTGGCGGTCCTCTTTTACCCCGGTGCCGTTATAGTAGATTCGACCGGCTTGATAGAGCGCACGAAGATTGCCCTGGTCGGCAGCCAGTTCATAGAGATCAAGAGCCCTGGCAGAGTCATGAAAGCTTGCGTCATCATCCATATAAAGCTCGGCTAGATGAAAGGCGGCTTCTCCATCGCCTGCGGTTATCGCGTCTTTCTGCGGCTCTCTGACAGCCTTCTCGTAGCGAGCCAGAGCTTCTTTCAGCTTATCCGGCGGGGCATCGGCCGACGTCATAAACTTGCTTACCATAGTCGCACAAGCCGAGTCACCTGCGATGGCGCCATTGAGGGCATACTCGAAGGCTTTGTCGCTGTCTTGCTTAACCGCTCCCATACCGTTTGCGTAGATGACGGCGAGCATATGATCGGCTGGATAAAGCCCTTTGGCAGAAGCCTTTTGAAAAAGCTCCACAGCCTTTTCTGGATTCAAAGGATAACTCTGTTTATCCGGCGGCGCCCCTATCGGAATGCCGGTGACATTAATCAGCCCCAGAGCCAGCAAACCCATACCTGTATCCTGGGCAGCCGACTTCTCTGCCCATTTGAGAGCCTTGTCCGGATCTTTGACCGACGCCTCTCGCCAGTAATAGGCGCTCAGCATCGCCTGGGCAAAACCATTGCCTGCTTCAGCAGCCATGGTCATCCACTTGACCGCCTCTTCGACATTGGCGGTGAATCCGAAGTCGCCTTTCTTATAGATTCGTGCCAGCACCAGCTGCGCTTCTACGTTGCCTGAGGTGGCTAGCTTCTTGAGAGACTCCAGCCCTTCTTGAGATTTTGCGTTTTCAGAACCTTTAGCCTCAGCCGATGATAGACGCTTGACCGCCCCGTCGACTTTCTCGCCCATGGGCATATAACCGGCCTCTTTCATGAAGTCCTTGAAAGAGACTTCTCGGGCTTCAGCCTCTTGAGGAGCCAGCACCGAGATACTGCCTGCACTCAAAAGAAGAGAGAGAAGGGCTGAGGTAAGCTTTCTTGAATTCATTTCCATACTCCGCAACAAAGACCACTGGGATGCCAAGCCCCGGCTACCGGGCTCAAAGCCAGATTAAATATAGCAGGGTGGAGCCTTAACCGGAACGCAAGAGCGCAAACAACAGACCCGCCAGAAACAAAAGCAGGGTCACCGCCAGGTTTATCTTCCAGAGCTCTATTCCCATCCAGCGCGGCAACTCCAGACGACGCTTGAAAGTCATGAGGGTCGCGGGCAAAAACATGAGAAGGACCACATAGAGTGGATTGAGGATAGAGATGGAGCCTCGCATGACTTCATTGCCGTAGTTGAAAGAGATAAAGAGGTCGTACCAGTTATTGTTCATATAAAACCCGAAGCACCGAATCAGATATCACTGCTTTTCATGACTTTGTTCAAGATCCTTTTCAAAATCTTTCTCAAGATCTCTCTGTAGTTGCAATTCGACTATAAGAGGCAGATGATCCGAGCCGACATCGGAGCCCACTGACCTTTTTATACACTTAAAAGCGTCGGAATAAAGACAGTGTTCGAGCCCTATTCCAAAGGGATATAAATAAGCCGGCCAGGTGGGCTGAAGTCCCGCTCCACGGGTGGAGTCATGAAGATGACCAGTTTTGATCAGATCCTGAAAAAATGGCGACCAGGAGGTGGTATTGAGATCGCCCATGATTATGAGGTTCTTGGAATACTTGTTGCCGAACAGCCTCAACTCGTCGTATTGCAGATTGCGTTCACGAAAGTATTGTGCCGACAGAGGCGGCAGAACATGGGTGGCAAGCAGACCGCAAACGGCTCCGGACTCGCCTAATTTGAACTTCGCCGCCACGGTCGGAGTCTGGACATAGCCCAGGGGCAAGATTCTAGATTCGAGTACCGGGATTTTGCTAAAAAGGGCGATGCCGAAATTGTCTTCCCTGGCTGATGCCTGGACGACCGCATACTCCGGCGCCAGACCGGCAGTGAGCTTTTCTAACCAGACCGGGGTCACTTCTTCTAGTAGAGCCAAATCGGCGCCGGATTTTTTGACCGCGCTTACAACATCGTCATACTGCTTATTCTGAGAAAGCACGTTTATTTGCAACAGCTTGACTGTGGCATTAGTCCCGGAAGAGGCAGAACTGCTTGTCTTATCCGGAATATAAAGTGAACCTACCTGGAAAAAGCAGATAAGAATAAATGGCAACACTGACAGCGCTTGCTTGCGGTGCCCGGAAAGAGCAAGACCTATGGCAAAAGGGATTTGCAAGAGTAAAAAATGAAAGTAGAAATTGGTGAAAAGATCCGGGACCCAGATTCGCAGACTGAAGATTGCCACCAGGGTAAAAACCATGGTCGTGCCGACAAAGGGCCAGCAGACTGGAATCAGCGCATTTATTGCCTTTGTTACTCTGGCTTTCCTGTTGGCATCACCTGACAAAGACGCGCTCCTTTCTGCCACCGGACACAGTTTGCCTAGAGTTTACCAGTTTCGAACAGAGATAAAACAGTGCACGCACCTAAAATGTAGAAGGGCTCTGTCTAGCAGAGAGGCGAAGAGAAAAGATAAACACGGGAGAAGAGTATAAAAATTAGAGCTATAGAGACAATCGCTAAATTCTGTGCCCGGGCGAATCTGACTGTTCTGGGCTGCATCACCTGTGGTCTCGGGCTTATCTCGATGGTTGGCTTTTTCGGCAAGATTAGCTGGCTATTTGAACTGGCAAGTCACTTCAGGCTGGTTTACTGCTATCTATTTCTGGCTCTGGCGATTTTGTTTTTGCTTATCAAAAGACCCGGATTTTTTCTTGGTGCAGCCGCGTTTTTTCTATTGAATTTCAGTCAGATTCTTCCATTCTACTTTCCTGCCTCTCCTAACTCTTCTGCTGCGGCGGAAGATTCTCCGCCTGCCAAAACCGGACCCAAGAAAGAGAAGAATAAGACGAAGAAAAACAGAATCAGAATTCTTCAGATAAATGTTCAAGGGGGAATGAATTCTGATTTCGACAGAACCATTGACCTAATAGATCAAACTGCACCAGATATAGTAGGACTTTCCGAAATAACCGAAACATGGAAACAGGTTTTAGACAGGCGCTTAAAAGGATATCGCTACAGGATAATACAACCACGACTGGGAGGCATCGCCCTATATAGCAAGATACCGCTGATAGAACCACAGCTCAAGTATATCGGAAAGATCAAACGACCAAGAATAGTGACCCAGATAAAGATTGCCGGCAAGCCTGCCATGGTCGTTTTTGCCCATCCGGTCATTCCTATTTTGCACGGCAATCTAAGAGACCAAGAGCTTGCGGCTATAGCAAAAGAGATTCGCGATTTCGGCGATGGAGCTGCGATTTTAATCGGTGACCTCAACTGTACGCCCTGGTCAAGTCGATTCGAAGAGCTTCTGGCGGAAGCCAATCTGCAAGATAGCGAGCGAGGCTTCGGGATTGTGCCCACCTGGTCGGCACGCTGGTCGATTCATCTTTTCCCTATCGATCACTGCCTGGTGACGAAAGAATTTAGAGTGGTCAACCGGAAAGTGCTTAGTTCAGTCAACTCGGACCACTATCCAGTATTAGTAGATCTAGAGGTGAGATAAATCAGCCATGCCGTTTACCCTCTCCCATGCCGCTGCCGCGCTTCCTTTTAAAAGATACTGCCCGCAACGCCTGGACATGCTGGCTCTTATGGTCGGCACCATAACTCCTGATCTCGCCTATTACTGGCGAGATTTCAATCTAGCCGCCAAAGCGCATACCTTTGGAGGCAGCCTGGTGATCTGCCTTCCCCTGGGGCTGGCTGCCTTTTATCTGATCCGTGCTTTTTCAAAAGATATTGGGCGCGTTCTCACCAGCCCCTTCGATAAACTCTTCGAAAGCCTGAAAGAGGCGCCTACAAAGCCGATAACAATCATCGCATCGGTTCTGGTAGGAGCCTGGACCCATGTGATCTGGGACTCATTCACCCATCGCAACGGGTCGGTGGTTACAAGAGTTCCCTGGATGAGCGAGGATATTTTAGGCCTATTAAAATTTGGATTTGGCAATGGCATAGAAATCCCCGTCTATTCACTGTTACAGCACCTCAGTTCGGTATTCGGGCTGACGGTGCTGGCGGTGGCAGCCTACCGCTATTACCGACAGAAACGGTCTTCAAACCAAGTTCACGGCCAAGACCATGGTCAAGATCACCGCCGGATTGCCGGAATCTGGGGCACCTGCATTTGCTTAGCCGCTATCTTTTCTGCCGGAAGGCTTCTGCAAAATCTGCCTGCTTCCGCTTCTGGCATGCACGAAGCCCTTAGAAAGCTGGTCTTTCACGGCATTCTGGACCTGGTGGGAGGCACAGTTTTGCTGCTTGCGATGGCGGTGGTGATACTATCTCTTTACGAGAGGTTTTGCGGATCGGAAAAGGTCGTATATAATGAGAACCACCGGTGAGCCCTGAAGAATGGGCTGCAGACGCCGGGCAATACCCTGAACGCAAGCTTAAGGCTTGTCTATATAATGTCAAAACACGCAAGGGAGAAAGTCGCTGAGAAAGCAGCTCGCATGATAGTCGATGGCGTCGAAACAGAGTATCTGTATGCCAAAGACAGAGCAATCATGATGCTCGGACTGGACAGCATGAACCATCGTCCGACCAATAGACGAATCAAAGAATATATTTCTATGTTGACGAAGTGCGAGCTCGGAGAAGACGAAGTCGCCCGCCGACTGCAAGAGATGCGGCGTATTGCCCTGGATTTGATGCAGATTCTCGACGAGTACGACCCATTTTTAATCGGCAGCGTGCTCTCTGGCAAGATCCGCAAAACCTCAGATATAGACCTGCATGCTTACTCCGACAACTCGATGGCTGTCCAGTCCACTCTAGAAGTTCATGGCTATGATTCGGTGGAGGAAGAGGTCGTGAACAATCAGAAAGGTCGCTTTATTCACCTCAAATGGAAAGAGATGGATTATCCGGTGGAAATAACCGTTTATCCCTGGAGCTGGAGAGAGAAGACTTTGATTTCGTCGGTGACCGGCAAGGCTATGAAGCGTTGCGATGAGCGCGGATTGCTCAAACTGATGCAGTGAATCTATAAAAAGACATGCTAGAAGAGTATCAGTTCACCTGTCCATATTGCTGGGAGTCGATAACGATGCTTTTAGACTGCTCGGTATCAGAACAGAGCTATGTAGAGGACTGTGAAATCTGCTGCAATCCGATAAGAATAAGCTATCGAGCCGATTCTGGAGCAGTCGAACAGTTCGAAGCCAGCGAACTGGGCCAGTGAGCAAAAGCTTGAGTTTGAGTTAGTCTCAGCCTTACAGCTTCAGCTTGTTTTTGAGCCAACCTCTCAGACGAGGAAAGCTCTGGGCAACCAGGGCAGTATCTTTGCCCTGGGCTCCCATAAGCCCGGCGAATGTCTCAGCGACAGCTTCTACGGACCCCTTGGGTCCGATAGTAGTGTAATAGGCGAGCCTGGTTCTCATGCCACTGCTCATACTGTTTACGTCCTCTTCGTGGATCTTCAACACTTCGGGAGTGGCCGAAAATTTCCCCATACTCCAGTCGGTGGCATGACCAAGTTCGTGATAGAGCACGTTTCTGATACCGTCATCGGCGAAGGGTTCACCCAGCTTTTTAGTACCGGCAATGAGAGGACGGTCGTAAATATAGACGTTCTGCTCATAACAGCGCGCCGCATCCTGAGCCATGTGCAGACCCTGGGCATCCATGTTCTTCATGGTGTCGGGCCACTTGTCGGTCATATTAGGAGAGAGATTGACTGTGGCGCCACCGCGATTCAGAGCTTCATAGATATTAGGAGGCAGACGATCGACTACTTCCGTTGCAAGATTGATGGTGCTCTGTCTGACCGGAGGATGATCAAAGAGCGGTTTGACTACATAGATGCGATGCTTGAACTCTTCGGCAGCAGACGAAGAGGGAGTGTTCACGACTGTCAGTGAACCGCCTGTGGTATCAGGGACATGTGCTTCTTTACTCAAACGAGTATTAATGAAAGTGACCATCTGTCCTGCAATCTTCGCTGTCTTGAGATCAGGCTTTGCATTGAGCGTATTCATGTACTCTTGCCGGGCTTTTTCTAAGTGGTGCATGCGCAGATAGGTATTAGCCAGTTCATAATGAGCGGGCCAGTAGGATGGATTCTCTTTAATGAGATACATAAAGTACTCTTCAGCCCGGGGATAGTCACCGGCATTGTAATAGCCGATCCCTTTCGATAGAAGATCAGAGGCAACTATCGGCAAAACCGAAAAACCGATTGTCAACAACACCAGCACGGATATGCGGCTTACTTTGGGTCTCACCACTGTCTCTTTCCTTTTCTAAAATGGCAACAGGAACATAATACTATGCGTAAAAGTGAAAATCCAAACTATGGGTGAGGCACTATCGCAAGTATCGTGATAGTGCCTGTAGTATCAGTGTCTTTCTTTGGTGGGAAGTAACACCAGAAGACCCGGTAGGCGGTCGGGGTCTTGTTTTCTGCATATGCTTCGAAGACATCACAGCCATCAGGACCAGTTAGCGAGTCATATTTATGTGTGTTGAGACTGGGGTGTCGAGGGTCCTCAGCAAGAAACTTAAGAGCCTTATTGACGGATTTGTATCGTCTTTTGAGGCTCTTATTCTTGCTTAGAGCAGAGTATTGGGAATGTGCTTCGGGGGTGAATTTAAGCGCGAAGGGCACTTATTAGTCCTCGCCCAGGTCGATGGACAAGAGTTCACCTGCCTCTGCCTGGGAGATGCCGCGCATCACTGATGCGAGCCTTTCTGGGTTCTCGAATAGCCAGGCCTCGTAGGCAGGAACCGACTGGACAGGATCGAGGAGAATTTGACCAAACTCATTCATGGCCACTCTGTAACGCACGTTATCTCTGGTCTTTATGTCCGTGCCGAGGCTGACACGGTTCTTCTTGTCGGGGCTGGTCTCTTTACCTGTATATTTCCAGCTCATGGCTAAACCTCGGGTAGGTAATACTAAACATACCAGATGTGGGACATTCCCACAAGTGGGCGCTACCCACTTCTATGCCACTAGCGAGAAGGTTGAGAGAAAAGGTGCTAAATAGTAGTACTAGACGCGGGACTAATCCTCAAATGTCCGCCGGATTTCCGCGCTTTTTCACCGCCGTTAACACTCTACTAACGAAACTCCGAAATTGAATTGGATACAAAGTTCTTGTAGTGTTCAACATTGTAATCCTCAAGTTTCTCGTTCTCGATATACCAATCTGCGATTTCCTTGGCTTTATCGATGTTCGCATTTGCTAAAAATGAAGCAAACAGGTGATATTCAGCATGGAAAGAGTCTTTTAACAACTCAATATCGTTCTCTGTTAACTGGCCAGAACAGTATCTTTGAAATCTCGGAACCAATTCATTTTTGAGGTCAAGGCATAGATTTTCGATTTTGTTCGCAACTTCAACCGGATCATCTGCAGAAAAGATCCATTTAGGTGAGCCATCAGGGTTCATAACCGGCAAGCTTTCACAAAAGAAAACAGCTACTATGTGCTGCGGTTCTTTTTCAATTTGATCGTTTGCCTGGATAAATGAGTTTATTTTTTCGGATTGGTATGAAACAAAGGGATTACAAATAACATGGTTACTTCCAATTGCCCCCATGCTTAAGCGACATACTTCTCGATTTTCACTCAGGTAGATAAACTCCCCTCGTGCTCTTACGGTCCCGCCTACAGGCGCAAATCCGATCGTGCCGAGCTTCTCAGCTAGTTGGCTTAAGAACCAAGATGCATCAATTATCTGGTTTCCTTTTAGTTTTAGCTCTGAGTGACTTTTCCAATAGGACTGGCCGCTAAAACTGCTGTAGTTGTAACCTACGATTTCATCAAACAGGTCCACCGGAATAGAGAAATAATGATCCCACCGCTCTTCTTCTGGAGTGGCTTCCTTCTCCTTAAAGATTCGGTCTCTTATACTAAAAAACTCTTCTGGAAGAGTACCTTCAGTAACCAGGTGATCATTGCCATATTCACACGCGTTGTGTTCTACATACCAATTGAGCTTACCGTTAACGAGAGAACCACAAGAGCAGAAGTTTACTCTTTCTTCAATCATTCCAAAGACAACTTCACAGTCATTCGAAAGCAACTTGATCTCATCAGAGATGTGATGACTCTTGAGAAAATACCAACTATGATCCATCACCAAATACCAGGGATCTCGATAGTATCCACCTGCGAAAGTAGCAGTAGGGTCGACCACTTTCTCTAAGTCTAATTCTCTTAGAATTGCCTCTTCATCCTTTCCTCTGACAGCAAAATATGTATAGTGACTTCCCATTGAAAAATGTCCTACTTTGTCTCGATGTCGGATAGAATACCAAATTCTTGAACACCGGCTCAAAACGCCGAAGTTCAGGAACCTGGTCGTTTTTCAAACCCTTTCCTTTTTGAAATAATAGCGAACAGACATCGAATCATTACTTCCCCTTCGATCATCAATAAAGAACATCTTTCTTGGTTTGGTCAATTTTGATATGGTCGTATTTGATTCAACTGGTCCGTAGCGATAAATTTGATTAGGACCCATCTCAATCTCACCGTTTGAATTCAAAGTGATATTGTACTCAAAGGATACAGCCAAACACTTACTCTTTTCTGCCTTTTCAATTTCTTCGATGTACGCAGGAAATGCAAGTATTGATATTCCTTTAAGTGATTTAAAAATCCCATTTAGAAAGCCATCGAAGGTGGTATCACCACTCTTTTTGGTGAATGCCACTTCAATGCTCTTGTCGGATTTGACTCTATAAAGGACTCTACAAGAGACCTTTGTTTGCTGGATTCCGTATTTTGTCTTGTAGAGCTTGAACCGCTTAGAGACCTCATTGAAAACATTTTTTGCCCATTTTGATTCTTCGAGTCTTCTTCGGAGAATAGCTTCATTCTCATATTTTGCTGATCTGGAAGGCCAAACTTCAGGAAAACTAGCATAAGGCTTCAACTCCCTTCTTGAAAGCTGGGGTCTATTATTCAAAGCGATAATGCAGTCGCACAATGAATCTGACGTGCTTGAAACTTGATATGCCTCAGCAATTGTTATATTGAAGAGAACAGTTGCTAAAGCAATGACGCATGATAGAAGCCGATTCATATAGACCATACCTATTCATGTTCCCTGTCAGCATACCAACTAAAGAACGATATCTAAAACCAGATAGAGTTGACTGATATCACGAGCTGGACCAATAAGAACAGACAAGCGGCGATCATAAGCGTGGCAGATACACCACAAAGAGGCATCAAAACAATTGCGATTGCAGTTCTATTCGACGAGTCGTTCATTCGATACGCCTTTACACAATAGAAGAGTGGCGCGGCGAAAAATAGAATTAATCCCACAATCAAAAGGGTCGTCCCGAGGCAACGGAAAAGGTCTTCAGCCCGGTGCGCAGGCCAGAGCAGGCCGAATCCGACGAAAACCGCAGCAACAATCGAACCAATTTGCCAGTTGGCTCTCTTGCTCCGTTTTCCACTCAACCACGAATATCCACGAGCCAGAAGTTCGAATCCCAGAAGGCAACCACAAAGAGCCCAGACCAGCCCGTAGAGACCGACACACAAAGCAAAAATCACAAATAGCATCGATTCCACAGAGAATGTCCCTATATAAGCTCGAACAATTCCACCATGTTTCGATTATATCCCGACTCAGAGAAACTTTCTCCAGCTATACAAAACATCCTCTCTATGTCGGACTTCCTTAATCACCCCATGACCGCTGCGGTCAACTACCAGTTTGACTTCAAATCCGGCGCTGCCTGATAGCTCGCGCCCCTTTCCTTCTTCGATGTAAACCCTCTCCAGTCCGTAATTTACGGTGATTTCACGGTCCGAAGCATACTTGACTCGACCTTGCAGTCCAATCTGTCCAGAAGCCAATGGACAAGGCTTTTTCATCACCCTGCTCATGACCCAGGTATCGCCACTCTTTGAAAGAACAACAAATACTGGGCTTCCCGCTTTAAACATTCCGAGCCCCGGCGATTTTATTCTAGAGAACCCGTATTCGATGGTGATATAGTCCCCTCGAAAAAGGTCCCAGGGGTCGACAGGCATCGCATGCACAACGATCTCATCGCCCCTGGCTATCGTGGCAAAGCTTGGCCACATCAAGGTAAATAGAAAACAGAACTGCAAACTAACGGCAAGAACAAAAAACAAGCGTCTTTTTCTGCGAGCAAAATTCAAACTGCGGTTCACTTTCAAATCCTCTCTCCTTCCTGTAGGTCTCCGGGCTCCAGGCCCTTAATCAGACGCCGGCGCTCACTTTCGACCAGGGAGCCCACAATCATCAAAATCACGCCTCCGGTGACAAAGAAGATCGACCGGTCCATCATCGTAAAAAAGAAATCGAAATATCTGACCAATACATCCAGAACAAAATAGACAAGAGCATAGTTAATCAGGGCAACATTCTTCTGGCGGAAAGCACCGCTATATATCAGTCCTGCCAGCACAGCCAGAAGTATCAGGTTGTATACTGTTCTTTGATCTGCTTCACCCACTCCCATTAAGAGCTGAGGCACCACAAGAAGTACCATGGCAGATATAGACTCGATTCGAAACTTTTCGGAGCGCCATGTAACCAGAAGCAGCATCAACAAAGC
The DNA here is from genome assembly GCA_020634035.1 of Candidatus Obscuribacterales bacterium. GTDB lineage: Bacteria > Cyanobacteriota > Vampirovibrionia > Obscuribacterales > Obscuribacteraceae > RI-106. The sequence goes on from JACKCM010000003.1 coordinate 703,364, forward strand.
CGTTCCGAATAAAGCCGAGAATTCAAAGCCGGAATATTGGAGACCATGCTTGGCAAAGGTATAGGGATAACTGGTGAATGCCAGTAATGTACTCAAAGAGGCAATCATCGATACTGAAAGGTAGGGCACTCCTAGAGCTCTTACCCGCTCTTCTGCGTGATCTTGTATAAACAAATAAGCAGCAAAAAGAGCCAGTCCGTACATATATATCGCCAGACCAGAAATACCTGTGCGGCCCACTAACCAGATACCGCCGGATAAAAGCCCGATCCAGCCAATACCGCGGCTCGAGAATCTATGTGCCAGCCCTAGAATCGCGCCGAATGAAAAGACAAACAAAAGAAAGTGCCAGGGATCACCGCTGGCAAGCTGCAACCACTCATCAAAGCTAAAGGACCATACTGCAAGCAGCGCCGACGACAAATATGCCAGGGGCAGATTAGCCAGTGCCAGCGTAGACAAAAGACTGCCTATAAGCCACAGAAAAAGACCTTGCCCGAGCGCCAGATCTATATTCAGCATCTGTGAGATCAGCCAGATCGCAGCACCATAAAAGATACCGCCCAGAAGAAGGAGCGCATTACCAAGCCGCGGCCTACTTGCCTCTTTAGAATAGCGAAGTTGCCATCCAAAATAATTGGTCACCACCATGGCTGTGCCTATACAAAAGAATTTGGCAATGTAGCCCATGGCATGCCAGTTTGAAGCGAGAAACAAGATCACCCCGAGACCGACAAGCACCGCTCCAATAATACTGAACGCGGCGGCAGCCAGACCAGAGCCCACGGCACCGGAATCGCTTCTATAGAGCCCTTTTAAGCGCTCGGCAAGAGCCTCCTCTATCAAGCCCTCCCGGCACCAACTCTCTATCTCTTCTACAACGAAACGCCCCCGGCGTCCGCCCCTGGCCCTTTCCATTGCTCTTGCTCCTCTTGATTCAGCGTTCGCTGACTCCAGCCAGCTACTATGAACAGCCTAAAGCCTGGCGTGCGACCGCTGACAACAGGAGCCACACTTTTTCAACTGTTAGCGAATCTTCAAAAAATCAAATCGTGTAAAAAACACAAAATCAAAAAAACAGACGACCTACCAGTCTCCTATCAGAGTCTGAGTCATCTCGGTCAACTCTTTATTCATACCGGTGTTCTCACCTACATCGCTAAAGAGATTTCTGATATGAGGATTCCTCTTTGCCAGCTCGTTTATTCCATCCACAGTCAGATTGGGGCACTTGAAAAACGCTACATTGACAAGCCTTTTCTTATCGAACAGATTAGCGAGTGAGCTGTCCGTGACATGAGCACCGCCTATAGTGACAGCATCCAGATCCTTCTGTCTTCCGATTACCGACATATCCTCGTCGTTAATAGGCACGCCAAGTAGATTTACACTGGCTAGATTGCTCGCGTTCTTCATATATTTGGCAAACTGCCCCGGCGCCAGTTTCATTTTTGCAATCTGCAAATGCCTGATATCAGGAAATCGAGCACCAATTAATCTCAATGCTTCCGGCGTCAGATTGTCACACTGGCTCAGACCCAGCGATTCGATGTTATCCATTTTGCAAATTGTTCTGATGCCCTCATCGGTGATGGCTGTGTGCTCAAGTTCGATTGTCTCTAGATACTTGCAATCAGCCAGATACTCCAGGGCTTTATCGGTGATTTTATCGTTGCTCAACCGAATCTCTTGAAGATTGGCCAGCCGACCTATATCTTTCAACGCGTCATCATCTATGTTCGGACAGCTTATTAAATCAAGCCGGATCAAATTTTTCAGTCCGGCCAGATTGGCAATTCCCTCAGCATCTACCGAGGTTTTCGCCAGCGAAAGCGTATTTAGCGGCAGACCGGTCAGGTCTTTAAGCCGTTCACTCTGGACCGATGAGCCGATAAGAGAAATATCTTTGAGCGGCAAGCCTCTCAAATGCTGAAAGCCCTCTCCAGATATTGGCCAATACTCAAGATCGAGACGCTGAAACGAAGTAGGCGGCGGAGCATGACGCTTTCTTTCACCGGTGGCAGATCTAACTATCACCATAGAGTCTCCTCCCAGGCTGGATTTCATGGCAAGATAAGTCCGGACGTCTTTAGCCACCACTTTCAGGGCATCATCATTGATCTCTCCTTTAATTAAAATCGGCTTCACCGCAGGTTGGGTGTTCAAAGAGGCTTTCTCATATTCGAAAACAGCCCGCGGCACCTTTGCTCGCGTGCCATTAGGGCGGCGCGGCTGATTATTACCCGCCATGACAAAGAATGCTACCGGAATCGATGCCAGAAGAAATATGCCAAGGGCAAAAACCAGCGCATCTATATATCCAGGCCGTCCCGGAACCTTATCGGGTAAAGCACCGATCCCCGTGCTCGAAGCTGTGCTTTCATCAGCGGCATAAGCCTCTTTCAAGGCAGAGAGCAACTCCTCTGCGTTACCATACCGAGCCTCCGGGTCTTTGGCGAGACAGGTGGTTATCACAGAGGCAAGCGCGTTATCGAAGGAACCTTCGTTCAAATAAGGAAGTGGTGCCTCGGCATGGAGATGCAACAATTCCAACGGACTGTCGGCACTGTATGGAGGCTCACCGGTGACAGCTTCGTAGAGCACACAACCAAAAGAGTAAATTTCTGAGCGGGCGTCATAGCCACGCCCCTGGGCTTGATCAGGGCTCATATAAGCCGGCGTGCCCACTAGAGTTCGCCCCTGAATAACTGTGGTTTCTTGCGATAGCGATTTTAACTTAGCCACTCCAAAATCTATCAGCTTCAACCTGGCGTCATCCACCGATGTTCCCGTAAGCAAGATATTGCTCGGCTTCAAATCGCGATGAAAAACCCCGTTTTCATGGGCATAAACCAGAGCTTCGGCCAGTTGAATAAAAAGCCTCACTGCAGAGGCTGGTTCGAGGGCTCCCTGGCTGCGCAGATAACTTTCGAGGGTGACCGAGGGCAAATACTCCAGCACCATATACGGAGCGCCTTCTTCGGTACAGCCAAAGTCGAAGACTTTGATGATATTTGAATGGTCGAGGCTGGACATGACCCGGGCTTCGTTCTGAAAATCTATCGCCTGGGCAGGCTCCACAGTATGCAAAACCTTGACCGCCACAGGTTTGGCAAGCACTCTATCCTTTGCCAGATAAACCGAACCCGAGGCACCACAGCCAAGAAGAAACAAGGGGATGTATCTGGCAAGAGGAAAACTCTCCCCGTCGAGATCCAGCTCAGTATCCATAATTTCGTCCAGATCCTTATCAGACCGTAAACGTGAAAAATGGTCTCTGGCCTCTCGCGCTCTCGAACGTGGCTCGGCACATCGACAGAGTTCCGACCGGAAAACAAACTGAGTCAGACTGCCACGCCGTCCCGCCCCTATACGCTTGCCACAGGCGAGACAGAGGTCGATGGTCAGAGCCTCCACTGCTTCAGAAAAAGACTGGGAAGCGGACGAAGATGCAGTCGAAGCCGAAGACGCAGACAGGCCGGAACATTGACAGAAGGAGAGAAACTGACTGATACGCCCGGAATTCGGCTCGGATTCAGAGCCAAGAGGGTCTCTTTTACCGGTTCTCGGTAACTTGCAGAGGGGACATCTCGATAATTCTTGCTCCAAGGGCCTGAGCTCTCACGATACGATCCAACATCTTGATAACATTATCCCATGGGCAATAGGCGGCGCTTTCCAAGAGGATTGAGAATATAATGGCTACGGGGTAGAAAATAAGCATGGACGGAGTATCTACCAGCCTGAATAGCGAAAAGCCTGACCCTCTCATAGGCAAGATCATAGACAAATATGTCATTCTGGAGCGGCTTGGCAAAGGCGGCATGGGCCTTGTATACAAGGCTCAGCACCAGAGAATAAAACGCTACGCCGCCCTGAAACTGCTTCCGGCAAGAGAATCGAGGGACGAAGTCAGCGTCAAACGCCTGGAGCGAGAAGCCACCGCCATGGGCAACCTCCAGCATCCTGCCATAGCCACCATGTACGATTTCGGCATGACCAACGAAGGACAACCTTATATTGTCCTCGAGCTGATGCGGGGCGATAACCTCAAGAATTACCTCAAACAGAAAGGTCGACTCGGACCTGATGAAGCCCTCGAAATCTTCCTCCAGATAAGCGATGCCATGGCTTACGCCCACGGCATGGGCTTGATGCATCGGGATCTCAAGCCCGAGAACATCATGTTCGTGGAAGATCCCAACAAACTCGAACAAGGGCAAGAACAAGAAAATGAACAAACAGATACCCTCGTAAACCCGCTGAGAAAAGCCGCCATCAAAGTGCTGGATTTCGGAATCGCTCGCCACACCGAAGAGTCCCTGATGCTCACCAGAACCGGTCAGATTGTGGGCAGCGCCTCTTATATGAGTCCCGAACAGTGCAGCGGCAAGAAGCCGGTGGACACCAGAACCGACATTTATTCTCTCGGGGTGATCATGTACGAGATCCTCACCGGCAGCCTGCCTTACAAAGGCGAAACCTTTTTAGAGACTATCTATCTCAAAACCACCGAGTTGCCTGCCCCCTTTCCTGAGAACCTCGATAATCCCCCCGCCCTGGAGAATCTGATTCTCAAATGTCTTATGGTCCAGCCAGAAGACCGTCCCCAGACCATGGTAGAGGTGCACACCGTCCTCCAGGCCATAGCCGGCGAAAGACAGCCCACCTCTTCTCATAACACTGTCGACACCCTAGCCCTTACAAAAATAGAAGCGACCTTAGGTTCTGACCCGGCCACAACAGTGACTACGGCTGAGGCTGAGGCTGAGACTGCGACAACAGCTACAACCTCGACCACAACTCAGGATATTCGAATTCAGAACGGTCAGTCTCCGAAGAAGCTTTTGTTAGCCGCGGCCCTGGTCGGCGCCGTCAGCCTGCTGACCGTCGCCATCCTGGCTCTGTCCTCATCGAAACCGAAACCAGATTCAGCAACTGACCAGAAACCAAAACCTCCTGTAGTAACCCGGAGCCCGAACAAACCCATTGAACCTGAAACCAAGCCAAAGCTGTCAGGCACAGCCAGTGGTGCAGACTTTTTAATGGGCAAGCCCACCCCGGCAAAGCCTGCAGAAACTGAAAAGGCAGCAGAGAAGAAACCAACTTACCAAACGAAACCAGCTAAACCAGCCAGAACCGTAAAATCGCCAAAAGCAACAAAACCAACCAGAATAAGCACCCCGCCCCCCTCGCCGGTTCAGAGCAGCCCGGCTCCGGCAAACACAAGCCTGCCGCCGGTGGCTCCGCCCTATCAGGCGAATCCTTCAAATTCTTCTCCCGGCGTCGCCCCGGCACCGGTATCCACCGGCACCAGAAGTGGTAGCATCTCCAAAGACCCCTCCTATTATCAGCGCCAGTATCAGAAGTATAAGAAAACCGGAAAAAGAATAGACAAGAAAATTCGCCAGTTTCTGCGCAATTTCTAAAACCCGCCTAAACAGGAAATATGAACACGACCAGGCTAAAAAACCGGACTACAATTTGCCTTGTCCTGGCAATGTTTTTGTCTATCTCCGCCAGCCCGGCTCAAGCAAGTCCAGAGAAAGCGCTATCAGATTTCCACCAGGTTCTGGTAACGGCAAAGGGACGCTATTCTTATAAGGACCAGGAAAAACTTTTAAATACTCTCGAAAAAAATCCCTCGAAGTCCATCGAACTGCTGGTCAAAGAGCTGGCTGCAAAGCTTGAGCAAAGCAAGCAACCCCAGGAAGAAAATGCCGACAAAATTGAGGCAAGAGAGCTGGCAGCCTATGCCGACCTACTCTCTCGCCTGAGTCGCAAAAGTAAAAAAGAGCTTTCGGAAAAGTCGTCAAAAGCCCTTATAGATCTGATAGAAAACAAACTGGGTCTGGATAGCGAAAAAGATTTCGACGCCAATAGCCTCAAAAAGCGCCTGGTCGATATCCTGGGCAAAGGCTGTGCAAACGAGGAGAAGAGCCTGGATCAGGTCAAAAGCTGCCTGGTGAAAGAATACAACAAAGAGTTCAGCCCCTATGCAAAAATCTACATTGCCGCGGCTCTGGCGGATCTCTCAAGCCGAGGAAGAAGCAAAACAGATAAAGAGATCCGGGATATTTTTCTGACCATGCTCAAATCAGACTGCCCCGGTCTGCGTCGCGGCGGCGCTGAAGGCTTAAAAACTTTTGCATCGAGCGATATCAAAGATGCACCACCAGCGGTGACCACCCTACTTGCACCACTGCAAGACAACTATCTGATGGTCAGAAGAGCGGCTGCATACTCCCTTCGGGACTGCGGTCCAGAGGCCGCTGTCGCCCTGCCTGTCTTTACCAAAGCAGCCGAATCCGAAAGCGAATATTCTATGAAAGCTTACAGCATGCATGCCCTGAGCTGTATTGGAAGCAAAGACCCTAAAATAGTCGAACTCTATTTAAAATACCTCAAGAACCCCGAACTCGAGATGCTTGCTCTGGGGCATATGAAATTCTTCGGACAAACAGCAGTTGCCGCCGCACCAGAAATAGCTTCTTATCTGGACAACAAAGACGCCATCAAAAGGCGCTATGCCGCCGAATGTCTCGGATATCTCGGCAACAACCGGGACGATATCTTAGAACTGTTGCAGTCAGCCAGCCTGAAAGACCCGGACCCTATGGTCCGCAGCCGAGCAGAAGCCTCTCTCAAGAAGCTCAAAGATCGGCAATCTCTTTAGAAACTGCCACCAGCTTCTCTTTGATATTTCTAAGCCGTCTCGATTCGTCCATCACCTCGGTGACTCGCTGGACATTGTCGCCCTTCATGGCGGCCATACCTTCTTCTTGCAAGGCATCGAGAGCATCATCGATGCCCGAGACGATCACACAACAGGCATCTACAACGGTCTCCTGAGCCGAATCGACCTGCTCTTTAATCGCCAGAAACTCACCTTTCTGATCAAAGATAGGACCTCTATGCCTGTCGCTCAGGCGGATTTTATCTTTCAGATTTTTCAAGCGCTCACTGTTATCCTCATTAGAATCCATGATATTCGCCTCGGCAGAGATATTGGCAGTACTCGGTGGCACCTCCTGCGGTGTCACGAAGAAAGTCTTCTCTTCTACCGTTTTAGAAGGCGCAGGCGTCGGCTCTTCTACCCGGGATGCCGGAATCTCCATATCGAGCAAAGTCTTCTTCATCGGTTTTTCGTTTGATTCTTGCACCGGCTCACTCTCCGCTTTCGCTTCAGATACAGATTCTGACACAGTTTTAGTTCCAAGTTCTGATACCGGATCCAGATTTGCTTCTGGCGCCGGAACAGACTCAGGCTCAGGCTCAGGCATCGGAAACTGTTCCGGTACCGGCACAGTAGCAGCAACAGCTTCGGCAGCTGCTGCCAGATGTTCTGGGTCCGGCATTACCAGAGATGCAGGAGGAAGATCCACCTCGGTTGCCAGTCGCGCCCTACGAGCAGCAACTTCTGGCTCTTGGGACGAAGCCGACTCTTGAGAGACAGTCGGCTCAGCGCTTTGATCTGCTACCAGAGGGGGCACAGACATATCGGCCAGGGTGCTTCTAGCCAGGGTAGAGAGAGGCTTCGCCTTGTCACCATCTGAAGCTGCCGGGGTCGTCTTCGGCTCCGAAGGCAGCTGTTCACCAGGATGCAGACCTATTTCATCCTCGTCCAGAGCTTCGAAACTTCGATCTAGAACGGCGTCCTCCTCTTCTTTCTGCGAGGAAGAAAACGAGAATTTATCTGTTGATACAGCCTCTCCCCGGGTCACTTTTATAATCTGACCAAGCAGCCTGCGACAGACCCTGGGAAATTCATCAAGGCTTATCTTAGTTCGGTCAATCCCCCAGGAGCTAGAGTCTTGAACGCTCAATTTTTTGAAAGTCAGAAAAGAAGGAAAATCCGATTCATCCGGGTCAAAGCCGACCAGAAAGTCCGTGGGGATAATATAGACATCGACGGCGCTGTCCGTGGCGTAAAACACCATTGAATACTCGTCCGAGGAGAGATGCCCTCTCATAAAACGAAACTTGCGTCGGTTGAAGTGATCTACCTTCTCTTGAAAGCCGTCGGGACGCAGACAATTGACGGTGAATTCATTTTTCTTATTGAACTCGAAAGAGTATCGCTCCAGGCTATCGAAAAGAATATCCATCAAGACCGGCATAGTCATCTGAGACGCATCGAGAAGCTTGCCGGGCATTATCGTCTCGTCGGCGGATAGCGCCGAATCATCCATACGCACCAGCCAGCCCATGGTCTCTTCACCGGTAAAATTTTCATTGAGACCTTTTACAGTACGCAGTTTTGAACGCAGGATCTCAGCTTTCAGCCGGGCTTCTTGATCCGGCGTCTTGGCCTGGGTAGAACCCAGGGAAGGCGGTGTTTTCTTGTTCTCTTCTTCTGACACGTTTCTGCCTCTTGTCTCTGGTTCATGTTGCAGAATTATACCCGCGCGAGCCGGATCTTATTTTTGCTCATAAAACAAAAAGGGCAGATTAACTGCCCTTTTATTAAATTCACCTGACTGACTTAACAGGAAAGAGGTCCTGCTCAGTCGAGCTCTCCCAAAGAGAAGGTATCGGCGCCGAAGGGCTGGTCACCACCGGATCCGACCACAGCGTTCTTAGGACCGAGGTAGAGACCCTCGAGACTTCCGGTGAAGATACCGATAGGTACGCCGACAAGAGCACCGCCCATCTTGAATACCGGATTGCTGTCCTCACCGGCCACCTGGTTGGTGGTCTCCATCGAATTGGTAAAGGACTTTCTAAGAACAGCGACAGGTGTTCCAATTATGGTGCCGAGGGTAAACGCGGTCAGAGCGACCGGTATTTTGACAGCTGTCTCCATAGCTTCCCCGGCATCCGCTCTAGCAGGACTTTGGAGAGATACGGCGACCGCGGCGGCGCACATAAGAGAAACCAGACTTTTTTTCATTGGGCGAACCCTCTTCTATTAATGGATGTGTAAATCAAACAAAAGGCTTCCCTGTTTTACCATTTCAAAAGAGCTTTAGAAAGCCCGTATATCCGCCAGGCACACAGTTTGACCCCGCACGCATATGCCTTCGCTTTACGAGCAAGGCCGACTTCCAGTAAATTGTAGTTATGGACAAAAGCGCTTGTGAAAAATGCGGGAAACCAAGAAGCGAAGGCAAGCCCGGGCCCAGATCTCAATTCGGCGCCTTCTGCGCCTGTGAGCCCGAAAACCCTCAGCCCGACGAGATAACTTTGAATCTGGGGGCAGATAAATTTCCCCTCGATCGCTACCAACCCCTAACTAAAATAGCCCGGGGCGCAAGTGGAACAGTCTATAGAGCAAAAGACCTTGTACTGGGAAAAATCGTGGCGGTTAAAGTGCTGCACAGCCTCAGCCCCGAAGAGCTGATTCAATTTCAAGAAGAGGCGAGGGCGACAAGTAAACTCAACCATCAAAACATAGTAGAGATCCTCGACTTCGGCGCCACCGAAGCAGGCACACCATATATGGTACTGGAGTATTTCGAGGGAGTTTCTCTGGACAGCTATCTAAAAGACTCTGCTCCGCTTTCATGGCGCGCCGCTAGCACCATAGCAAAAGAGCTGGCAAAAGCCCTGGAGCACGCCCATACAGAAGGCATTCTTCATCGCGATATCAAGCCGTCCAATATCCTCTGCCAAAAGGCGGGCTCGGCAGACTTTACCTTGAAACTAATTGATTTCGGCATAGCCAAGCTCAGCGAAAAGACAGTCACCCATACTGAATACCAGGGGCTGACCCTTGCTGGGACGCCTTCCTATATGAGCCCGGACATAGCTCGGGGACACCCTTATACCGAAGCCTCAGAGATTTATTCTCTGGGCTGTCTGCTCTTCGAACTGCTCACAGGGCACCCGCCTTTCAACGCCGACACAGCTCTGGAGGTCATAGCTTTGCATGCCAGCCAGAAACCGCCTGCTCTGGCAGCCAATGAAAATGCGCTCAATGAAGAAGAGATCGAACCGGTTCAACAGCTTCTAGATCGCTGCCTTGCCAAAGAACCCCGGGAACGATTTCAAAAAATGCAAGAGTTCTTGAATGCTCTAGAGTCGATTGAGTTTGAAGCGAAGCCTCCCGCTCCGACCAAGGACCTTTCTTCTAGTGCTACACCTCGCAAACGATTTCGACTGGCTAAAAAAGGCCTGACCCCTATCTTTATAGCCGGTATCGCTGGCGGTGCTCTTTATGTCGTCACCGCCAACCTTCTAGAGCAGAACTCAAAACCACAGATCAATTCACAAAAGACAGAGTCGTCCTCGCAACCAAAGCTTCCTAAAGAGTTCACCACTCTGAAGGCAGAAACCGCACCCATTGACACTTCCGGATTCAAATTGAACAACGAAGAGCTGGATCAAACCGCCGAAGACTTCATGGGTAACACCATAGACACCACCCTCAGGCCAAGCCGAAACGGTGTTGTCGAATTCACCATCGCCGCCACCGATGATGCCCTGTCGAAACTAAATGAAACCGGAGAATTCGGACAGCCGATTAAAACACTAAAAATCTGCGGCGAAAAATTTACCGGTGAAGGCTTCAAATATCTGGAAGGCAAATATATATCACGCATTGTCCTGGATACCCCTGCCCTCACAGACGAAGGCATTGCGCGTCTTAAGAAGTTCTCCAGCCTGTCAGACTTAGAGCTGGTAACAGCACCTAAGCTAACCGGAAAATCCGGCAAAAGCCTGGGCGAGCTGCCTCAGCTAACTTGCATGGAGCTCAATCTGCCGGGTCTATCTAATGAATTTTTGCTAGGTTTATCCGAATCGAAAAATCTGAAACATCTGTTTCTGAGATGCCACAAAGAGATACCGGATACAAAGCTTCAAGCGCTTGCCACTTGCCCCGAATTAGAAGATATAAGCATCTGTAACGCTCTAGTCGAAGTATCGACCATAAAACTTCTGCGCAACTTCAAAAACCTGAATGTACTGGGTCTGGTAGGATGCGAATTCGAACCCCTGGCGGCAGCAGAACTATCTACACTCAATCTTGAGTCTATAAGCATCGACTATTCAGAGATGAACGGAAAAGAGTTTTTCAAACTGACAAAGATGAAGTCTTTGAAGACCTTGAATGTTCTGGGTGAGAACGCTGTGGATAGCTTCTATTTGAAGCTCTTCAGGGCACGAAGACCGGATGTAAAACTGAGCGTCATCGCCAGAGAGAAGAGCAAGTATTTTAGAAACTACCTGGCTCACTGACGCACCAGCATCGGTGCATGTTATCTCTGCAGCTTGAACGGCCTGCGATATTGATTCAGGTCGATGATGGTCTTCTTCTCTTTGGGCTCGGCCAACTCAGCCCGGACCTTGAGCTCTACCAGAAGACAGGTAGCCAGACAGCCGATGAACATGACCAGAGCAAAGACCAGATAGCGCAAGAAGCCCTTCTTCTTAGGAGTTTTTCGAAAGCCGGCAAAATAAGCCAGCGGAATAAAGAAAGGAATGATACCTGTAGCCATAAGCGCCGCCGGCCACATACGCTGGGCATCCATAAACTGCAGTTTGTAAAATGGCGCAATGGCGAGATTTCCGATTAACAACGCCAGTCCGCCGGGCATACCCATGCCCGGTATGAATCCGAAAATCGCAATACATATGGCGATCACTATCGCCCACTTCATCCGGTTAACTCCTCAAAAAAAACATCCGAATCGATCCTTATCTTAAGATTCTATCTAGTTTATAGGAGACCTCCTATTTATCGGAGGTCAATCCGTTAAAATATTGGCATGTTTAAATCCCCAGCAAACTCGATCAGACACCAAAAATCGCAAGCAGCCTCCCTGGCCGCATTGCTTCTGCTCGGCTCGATCTGCTCTACAGATGCGGCCCGTGCCCAGGCTCCGGTGCCAGGGTCAGCACCGGTCCCAGGTCAGAGCGAAAGTCATAATCAGATCAGCCCGGTAGATGAGTCGACTGTAGATGCAACTCCGGCAATTCCTGTAGTTCCGGCAATTCCTGCAATTCCTGGAACTCCGGTAGCCCCCGCAGCTCCTGCCGCCTTGCCGCCTGCAACCGTACCGGCGACACAGTTTGCTCCAGCCACCCAGACTGGAGCTTTTACTCCGGCAACTCCTGAGACTCAAGCGGCTCCTGTCGCTCCAGTGATTCAAACAGCACCGGTTTCCCAGATGGCTCCGGTTGCTCCAACCATTGAAATAGCCCCGGCAGCCCCGGTAACCCAGTCTCCGGCGATCTCTATGCCGGATCCTGTTTCTACGCCTGCGCCGGCTCCGGCTTCGGTGCCCCAGGCGCCTGTGCTCTCGGAGAAACAGCTCAAAGAGCTTTTCAAAGAATGGAAGAAAGTCCAGGACAAAGGACAGAAAGCGCTGGATCTTTGCGAATACGGCAAAGCCGAGCGCACCCTTGTAAAAGCGGTAGAACTGGCTCGCAAGCTCGGTACCGACGATGTCCAGATCGCCAAGAGTTCCGGAGAGCTGGGCAGATTGCTGACAATAAGAGGGCGATTCTCAGAAGCCGAGCCATATCTAGAAGAAGAGCTGGCCATCAAAGATGTAGCCCTGGCGGACTCCGACGGCAAGATAATCCAGGACATGGGCGATCTGGTCAAGTTCTATCTCAATTACGGCACCGAGAGCAAAGCGGTGCCGCTCACCGACGATATCCTCGACTTTGTCGAGGGCAAAATCCGCGAACAGCGCAACCAGTCTTCAAAAGCGATTAAACTAACCGCCGGACAGCCTTTGACGGCCTGGGCCGGCATGGCGGCTCCAGCCCAGCGCGACCCGTTATTAGAATGGTCCATCACCTGTGATGCCCTGGGCGACATGTATCGTATCCGCAAAAACTACGACATTGCCGACCGACTCTTCAAAGCGGCTCTCGATGTAAAAGCGACAGTACTCGGCAAGAAACACCTTTCTCTAGCCAATAGTTACGACAACCTGGCCACAATCTGTATGGAGAAAAACGACTTCAAAGAAGCCGAATCCTACTACCGCGATGCCCTCAGAATCACAGAGAAGATCTTAGAACCAGGTGATCCCCAGATTTATTCGAGGATAACCAAACTGGCTCGCTGTCTGATGAAAGAGAATAAGTGGGACGAAGCCGAAAAGCTCTATCAAAGAGCCAACCAGATGTTCGCCAACTCAGATTCGATTTACAAACAGCACGCCCTCTTTGCCCTCGGCTGTCTCTATTCTGATCGCAAGCGTTATTCATCAGCCGCTCCGGTCTTAGCAAGAGCGCTTCGACTGGCCGAAAAGAACCACGGTATCTGCTCAGAGAACCTCGGGCCATATCTGAGAAAATACGCCTATGTTCTCTATTATCTGGGTCAGAGGGGTCAGACCGATAGCCTCCGGGCGCGCGCCAATTCGGTGGCACCGATAGCCAAAGCCCTGACCCCCAAGGTCAAGATGGGCAAACTCGAAGCCAAGGTCAACTGAATATCTTGCAGCGGGCTACCGGCCTAGAGATTCTAAGAACTCCTGAAAAGAATTCGCCACCACGGCAGCCGGTCCTTGCTTGTCGACGAGACAGACTCTTTGCTTTGCATAGTGAGTTTCGAGCGCCAGAAAACGACCGTCTTTATAGCAGGCAAAACGCAACCAGCGAGTTTTCGCATCGCCTTGAAATTCACCGCCCGCGCCATCAGGATGCTCACCGCCAGAGAGCTGAACTGTCATGACTTCCGCCAGAGGCAGAATCCTGAGATCTTGATCAGGTCTTTCAAGACCGTTATGTTCTCGATAAAAGTGAAGCAGCTCAGCCGATATCACATCTCCGCTAAAACCTCCGGTGGTGCCGACTAACTTACCTGCCTCTTCTTCGAACTGTTCAGGAGCCGGGGCCGGAGCCAGTTCGCAGGTCGAAGCAAGAGAGCTGATAGCCGCATCGAGACCAGGCGCTTTGCGAACCGCCATGCCCAAACGCGGGCGCATGGCGAAATCACCCTCCTTCTCTTCTACCGCGAGAAATCCGCCAAGCAACTGCATACGATACCGTTGTCCCTGCTCAATCAAAGTAAAAGGCACCATCGATATTCCCGAGGGCAGGGCATCACTGGTCACAGGGCTCGGTACCGAAGGAAACATGATTCCCCGCGCCTGCATAGGATCTAATTCAGGCTCTGGCCAGCTATCATCAAACAAGAGCGGATTGACCACGTTGATGGTGCCGGTTTGTCGATTCTTCAAATACGGTATCAGTTTTAGCATCCAGCCGTTCATCAGATCGCCGCCATAGGCAGCCATCCGTTTATAGATATCCTGCCAGTGCGCAAGGTCCACGTCGCCCGATGCAGCTCTGACAAACTGATCGGCTATCTGACGAACCGAAGGCAGCCACCAGTCCAGATCATAGTCGGCAAGAAGCTCTATCTTTTCACGCAGATGCTTCCAGTCGTCAACTTCTCCTTCAAGGGTAATGGAGGGAATACCGCATACACACATGACCACATATTCGAAATAAGCCTGGAATGCGTCAAGAATAGCGGTCTGGGACGCCAGCCGTTCATGTAAGCCGGTGGTGCTGAAATCCGCTACCAGAGCCCGGGAATCTATAGAAAGATTATCGTGAACCGACTCGGCCAGATCTGCCACCACCTGATCCCAGGCACTCTCAGGAGAATTGACATAGACATTCTCGACTTCTATAGCCAGGACTTTTTTGCCTTCGTGGGAAACGAAGCGCTTTCTCAAAAGCTCGCTGTTATTGTTCACATGATAGGCAAAGCCCTGCAGAATCATTGTCCAGATCATGTCAGGGCTCAAGATAAGTGGACGGTGCAGGCTGAAAGCGAGATGCACCGCTGCTATCATCGGATGATAGCCGACTTTCTCGACACTCTTCGAGTTATATCCGGTGCAATAGAGCACGTCAGAATTGGAATCAGAGCCGCTGAAGCGACTGCGGTCGTAACCGGCAAGAAGAGTGTTAATACTATGGGTGGTTATCCAGTTTCCGAGCTTCGCATCCCCAGGAATTGGTGCAACATCATGCACCGGGAAGGTGATACCTTCCTTCTTCGTCTGTGTATTCAAAACGATTCACCAGAATAGAGCCAGTGGCAACGATTTAGATCCCCATCTGCTTCTTTATTCCCCCGGCTTCGATTTCTCATTCGAAAACGGCAGATATCTAAAGATCCGTTACAGGCGCCGACGACAGCCCGGCGTCGCTATCCTGCATCCACCTTGCCATAGCGGCATCCTTAGTAAGGCTATGTAGGGGGATGGCACAAAACGTGGTTTATAGTAAATGAGATGTGGCCGGACCGATTGAATTAGCTCGAATTGAATCATGTCTGAAATCAATCAAAATCCAGAACCGAATCAGAACCTGAACAGTGTTTTGAGGAGCGGATTCAAACTAAAAGAAGCCGAAATCCTCGCCTGCGAAGAGGCTCTGACCGAAAACGAAGAGGATCTCACCAGCAGGTTGAAGCTTCTGGGATTTTACTGGTTCAACAAACACTGGGACGCCTGTGTTCCGCATCTAATCTGGCTGATAGACAAAAGCCCCGAGTCAGAAGTCCTGAGCTGGGAAGCAGCCACCGTCGGAGACCAGGTCTCGGATCCAGAAATGTTCAAAGATTTGAAGAATCGCTGGGAACTGGCTATCAAATCTCCAACCAATCCACGGGTTTTGTTAAACGCCGCCGCCTTCTTTTTGGCATCTCAGCCTGAACGCTCGGTAGATTTACTAGAACAGGCTCACGATATGGATGCAACCGACGACGAGATTCTAGAGAAGCTAGCCAGCACTTATCAACTTGCCCTGAAAGAAGACGAGAAAAGTCCTTTGCTCGCCAAGGCTCTAACAATTCAAAAAGAGCTAATGGAGCGCATGCCCGAAAGCAAGAAACAGCTTATAGAGCTAGCCAGGCTCTATCTTTATAAAGGCGAAACCAGAGAGGCAAAACACCTGGTGGACGGTGCCCTCACCAGCCTGACCGGCTCTAAAGACCTGCCCCTGCTGGCTGAAGCCCACTGTGTCCGGGGACTGATTTATCTAGAAGAAGGGCTTTTGAACAAAGCCAAGGACGAACTCTCCGCCCTGCCTTCGATTCCGAAATTCGACCTTGCCAATAAGCTGATAGCTAGAGGAGAGCTGAAGGCGGTCTCGCAGTATCTGAAGAAAAATCTTAAACACTGGAAAGCAGGCAAGATCCAGCTTGCTCTCTGGATAGCTCAACTGGAGCTAGGCATGAAACCTGAGCTGCACAGCACCTGGCTGCTATCATATACGCCGGAAAAACGATAATTTCCAGCCTGTAGCTTTGGAGCAAAATCACAATGCGGTTCGGTCTCAAACAAACTGTTCTGGCCACTCTTGCCTTTTCTTCGATTCTTTTCTTATGCGGCTGCGACGCAGAGCCGATTACCAGCCTGTGCTGGTCCCCGGATGGAGAGCGCGGTGCTCTCGATATACCGGGTCAGGGCATACGCTTAATAGGTCCTGAAGGAGAGAAAAGCCTCACCGACATATTGCTTCCCGATGCAGTCTCGTTTGCCTGGGAGAACGACAAGAACCATCTTCTTGCTGTGACTGAAAAAAACGAAAAAGACTGGGGCAAGCTCAAAGAGCTGATTGACAAAGAAGAGCAGACAAAAATCATCGAAGCTACCCAGGAGATTCTGAGACTGCAGAAAAAATACGGCAGTCTTAAAAGCGAAGACGGAGTCCCAAAAGAAGATTCCGAAAAAATAAAGACAATGATAAAAGAGATCCGCCTGGGCGATGTCCTTACCTATATGTTCTCAGTTGACCCGGCGGCTCTTGCCACCTTTATGAAAGAGAATGACAAGAAGGCAGATGAATGGAGCTGTCCTGTCTACTCGTTGAAGAGATACAGTGTCAAGAAAAATTCAATAGAGGCAGAGAGCACCATATGCACCACCAGAGAAACACTAAAAGAATATGCCACTTCTCCCAACGGTAAAGCAGTGGCGGTAGTATCAAGTAAGACCTGGGGCGACCCAATGCCGAATTATTTAAAACTCTACCCGAGCAGTGGCGGCGAGCCTCGAATTGTAGATGAATTCTTTGGAGACAGAGGCTCTATTGCCTGGCTTGCCGAAAACAACTGGCTTTTCTCGACAGATTCCAATGTGGTTACCGGAAGAAAAATCATGGACGAGAATGGCAATCTACTCGAAAATCCAGATGCCACATTTGTTCTCGAAGCCGAGGGCGTAGGACGAATAGTGTGCAGAAACAAAAATCAAATTTTCTTTTCTGCTCCGAAAGTGACTTATCCCGGTCCCATCGGCCAGAGCCAAGGTCCTCATTCACTCTTCATGCTCAGACCGACAGAGACCTGGGCGCCAGCGGAGATTCTAAACGGAACCTTGAATGGAAACTGCAAGGACTTCGACATTTCTCCTGACGGTAAATCAATAGCCACCATGCAAGAGGACGGCAAGGTTGACCTAGTGAGAATGAGAGATATGGAGGGTGGAACAATCCAAGAAATTCCCTTTGCAAAAGAACAGGCAAATCTATCGCGCATAATGCCGCGATTCAGAAACAACGACGAGCTGAGCTTCTGCGTGCCGGTAAAATCAGAAGAATCAGACAAATCAGAGAAAGCAAATGCGGCTAAATCAGCTCAGAAAGGCGCTGAGCTGGTTATCTATTCTATAAAATCAGGAAAGGCTAGAACCATTAGCAAATCCTGGACAGCCGAAGTGGCGCCATTCTTGATGAAATACGTCGAAGAAGAAAAAGAAGGCTCAGACGATAAACAAGAGAAGTAAGGGACTCGCCGCTCGCGGTTCTACGACATAGTATCCCGGGGCCCGATATGGCGGGGATAGTCTTTAGCGGTCTTATTCAGAGAAGCGTCCACCGCCACTCGATCATCAAAAACGAAACACTCGCCCTGCCAGTGCTCACCGCCGGTCTCTTCGAAATATTTGAGGATGCCGCCTTCCAGCTGATAGACCCGCTGCATCTCGATGCCGTTCATATAAAGCACAGCTTTCTCGCAACGAATACCGCCGGTGCAGAAAGAGACCACGGTCTTCTCTTTTAGTTCTTCTTGCTCCGCCACGGTTTTAGCGATAGCTTCAGGAAACTCGCTGAAGCGCTCGATCTCTAGCGTGATTGCGTTCTTGAAAGTGCCGATATCGGTCTCATAGGTGTTGCGGGTATCGAGCATGACCACTTCGCGACCGTCATCATCATGACCCTGCTTGAGCCAGCGCCGCAAAGTCTGAGAATCGACCGAAGCGCCCCTGCCTTTCTTCACCGGGTCCATATCCGGCACCCGCATAGTTATTATCTCTTTCGCCAGCCGAACAACCATTTTGCCGAAGGGCTTGCTGTCCGAGATACTCTCTTTGGGGGTCAGATCGTTGAAAGAACCTTCGAAAAGCTCATCGGTCTTGAGAAAGTCGACGATGGCGTCGATATTTGCCCTCTCCCCGGCAAGAACCAGGTTAATGCCCTCGGAAGCAAGAATGATAGTTCCTTTCAGATCCAGCGCATCACAACGCTCTTGGATAATCGGCTGCCATTGAATATAGCTCTCGGGCAGCGATATGAATTTGTAGGCGGCAATGTTCACGATGTCCATGGCGACTTATTATATAGGCAGGCAGCCGAGTTTCCCAAGCCTGCCTGAATTTCTGTGAATTGAAATCGAGATCATCTCAAAATAAGCGATCTGTAATTTACCTGGGCTCTTTCCGGCTTGCCAAGAGATCGCTCGATTACTATGATATGCCAGTTGATTCGGAGACAACATGGCAGCCCCAGAAACCGCACAAAAAAGTCCTCAAAGGCAGCAATACAGCGATCTAGAGCTAGATCGAGATTTTCTCGAGGACATAGACGACAGTCGGCACTGGACCGAGAGCCGGTTATTAGGTTGGTTCGTTCTAGTCTCCTCCGGCTGGCTGGCTAGTCTCTTTCCTTCTGTCGGCTGGATCTCAGACATCTGTGCCAGCCTGACCCAGCAGTTCATTGTTGCCTATATATTGCTGCTCGCTCTCAGTCTCTTCAAAAAGCGGGCGATTCTGGCTGCGCTCTGCGCCCTGGCAATTGCCATAAACCTCTTTGCTCTTGCCCCTTACCTGCCCAGAGCAAAAGCACTGGCTTCGGCCACGGCAAACTCTGCCACTGTTCTGCATGCCAACGCTGCCGGATTCAACAGCAAAAATCTCGAACTGGTAGAGACCTTTGCCGCTTCCGGAGCAGACGTTGTAGCGGTCTGTGAGCTGACCCCGGATTTGGATCAGCTGATCAAAAGTAAGTTAAAAAATTATCCTTATGTCTTCAGCGACCCCCATAAAGAGGACAACTTCGGTCTCGGCATCTACAGCAAGCTGCCTCTGAAAGAGCCGCGTCTGATGATTCCGGAGAATGACCCGGAGATTCCGCCTTCAATTTTGAGCGAGGTCGTCACAGAAAGCGGCAGCTTCAATCTTATCTATGTCCACACCAGACCGCCTCTGGGCTCTCAATGGGCCGGACAGAGGGACAGGCAGCTCGATTATCTGGCGGATTTAACCAGAGTTGCCGGAGCCTCAGGAGCTAATCCCGATAGACCCTGGCTTCTGGCCGGCGACTTGAACGCCACCCCGTTTAATCCGGCCTTTGCCCGACTGGTGAAGCAAGGCGGATTTATCGATTCGAACAAAAAGTTCGGGCTGACTAATACCTGGCCTTCCGGCTTTATGCCGCCTCAACTGCCCCTTGATCATATTCTTGGCGGAGATTCGCAAGCAATAAATGTTGTCGGTCTAAAGACAGTTGATTTACCGGGCTCGGATCACAAAGGCCTTTTTGCAAAAATAGAACTGAATAAATAATCGAAGAACGTGGGTATAAAAAAGGCCTGGTATATTCGATTTTAATCAAAGCGAGAACCGATGGGAAACGAGCTACCGGCATTTCTTCCTGCCACCCGCCCCCGGAATCCCTCTGTAATAGACCCTGATCATCTGCTCTCTAAGGCTGACTCAGCCAGGTTAGAGTGGCAGTTACAGTCCCTCGACTATCCTGCCCTGGTAATAATTTTGCCAAAAGAGCATGGGGTCACGGATCTGTCCGGTCTGCCCACCGTCATCGAGAAAACCTGGGGCATAAAAGACAACGAGCTTTTCTTTCTTCTGGATATTAAAGGCAGACAGCTCGAGATTTATCGCGGACCGGCCCTGACTAAAAGAGGGATATCGGAATCGGTCACCAACAACATTTTGCGCAAAAGTTTCTTTCCTGCGGCCAAGAAAGGCGATTTTGCAGGCGGCATCTCAGAGACACTGAGCACCATCGAAAACGCATACAAAACAAGTAACTACCGGCAGTATCAAACTCAGGACGACACCGTCGAGTATGTGGGCACTGGAAGAAGCTCCGGCAATGGTCGCGAGCCCCATCATGACCAGCTTTCTTTAATAGGCGGAATTCTGTTTGTCGCCGTCGTGATCATGATCGTCATCACCCTGCGCTTCAAAGGCAAGGGAGAGCAAGAGATCGACCTGCGCAAATCGCGCGACAAATACAATCAACATATGGAGAAGATCATTGCGCTGTTTAATGAGAAGCCCCAAGAATTCTTTCTAAGAGTGACCGGCTTGATCTGTCTGGGCTATGCCTATATCGCCATGGCTCTGGTGGTGCTTATCACCTTCACCCTTTTCACTTTTATCCTCCTCATGAAGATGCCTTATCTGGCTTTCAAGCTCGGGCTGCCGCTTCTATTGGTTCTGGGTGTGATATTTCGCTCTTTCTGGATCAAAACGCCACCACCAGCCGGCATAAAATTGAAGAAGAAAGACTATCCGAAAGTCTATGAAATAGTCGAAGAGATCAGAAGCGGGATAAACGCACCACCGGTGCATCAGATTCAACTGATCCCCGACTTCAACGCCTCGGTCATGCAGCGGCCCAGGCTGGGACTTTTAGGCTGGCAGAAAAACTATTTGATGCTCGGCATTCAGCTCTTGAAGACCTGCTCTTACGATGAGATTCGTTCGATTCTGGCGCATGAACTGGGTCACCTGGCCGAAGGCCACAGCGCCAAGGACGCCTGGATCTATCGGGTGCAGGGCGTCTGGTATCAGCTCATGCAAAACCTGCACAACGACCAGTCTATCGCCACTGTTATCTTTACCCGTTTCTTCGACTGGTATGTGCCTCTATTAGATTCTTACACTTTTCCTTATCGACGAGAGCAAGAAGAAAGCGCAGATGAACTAAGCGTCAAGCTGGTCGGTCCGGAGCTGGCAGCCAACACTTTTCTGTCCATGGATCTGAAAAGTCACTATCTCGAAAAATATTACTGGGAGAATGTCGGCGAACGCTACTCTTCACCGGAACCACCCGCGGTTTACGAGGGCATGACGGAAGCTTTGAAAAACGGCAAAATCGAAAAACATGATGCCGAAATCTGGCTGCACGAATCTTTGAAAGTCGAAACCGGCTATGAAGATTCTCATCCCTGCACCAGAGACAGAGTAGCGACCATTCTCAAAATAAAACCCGAAGAAGTAAAAGACTACGCTCACTCGGTAATCGATGAACTATGCCGCATAGAAAATCCCGCTTTCGACCAGCTCTTTCCGCTAAAAGGCAAAGAGCTCTGTGCGGATCTCGATAATGAATAC
Source organism: Candidatus Obscuribacterales bacterium (assembly GCA_020634035.1). Lineage (GTDB taxonomy): Bacteria > Cyanobacteriota > Vampirovibrionia > Obscuribacterales > Obscuribacteraceae > RI-106. The sequence continues at coordinate 724,927 of JACKCM010000003.1, forward strand.
AAAGAGTTCTACAAAGATTATTGGCTTGAGCGCCACCAGAGTTATAACGAAGCCAAAAAAGAGCTAGAGGAACTTCTGGCAAAGAAAACCGAAGGTGAGATATCCGAAGAAGAAGCGGCCACCTGCGCCTATACATCTCTGATTGTGCATGGCTTCGCCAAATCACGTGATCTTTTTAAAGAGGCTCTCGATCGCAATCCCGAGGATGCCACCCTGAGACGGACCTATGGGCAGCAACTGCTCGACGACAAAGATCCTGATTGTGTCAGCTATCTGGAAGCAGCCATGAAGCTCGACCGGCAAATGCAGTACGAATGCGGTCAAATGCTGTATGGCTTCTTTAAATCGAAAGATGACGAAGACCGAGCCAGGCACTACGAAGAGATGGTGATCGACTGGATAGAAGAATCTATCCAGCGACAGAAAGAGGTCTCTGATGTCAAAAAAGACGACACGTTCTTAGAGCATGATCTAAAAGAAGAGGTTACCGTTGCTATAGCAGAAGTGGCAAGCCAGTTCAAAGAGATTAAGACAGTTAGTTTGATTCGCAAAGAGGTTAAATACTTTCCAGAGCGGTCTTTTTATGTATTCTTGATCGACTATGACAGAAAGCATATCAGCGATGCCGACAAGAAGAATACTCTGCTTTCGGTGATCTTGCAGTCGATAATCGAGCTGGGTAACTTCACCGGAGACGTAATCATCTATCATCGCGAAATCGCACCGAAAGTCGTGGTCACCTGGGCAGATATGATCGCCAACGCAGTCATCTACGAAAAATAGACCAGGCAATAACTCGACTGATTTATGCCATGGATATGCCATAAAACAAATTAGATTGTTATACTAATTCGATATCCTGAACAAAGGAGAGTGCCCGATGACAAAAATGAGATCAAAACCGGCGACGCCAGGCAGTGCCTTCAAGAACTCTATGCTTCTTCTGGGTCTATTTAGTTTTCTGATTTCATTTCTGGCGATGTCGCCGGCAGACGCCAAGGGGCATGGCTATGGCAAGGGCAAATATAAAGTACCGCCGGGTCAAGTGAATCGATATTTCAACGGCAATCCAAATAAAACGGTGCCTCCGGGTCAGATCAAGAAGTACTATCCGGGCTATAAGAAAAACGGTAAAGGCTACAAGCACAAGTACAAACATAAGTACAAGCACAAATAACAGCAAATCAGTCACAACCGCAAAAGACAAATAGCCCATGCTTCTAACCATCGAAAACACCCGCAAGGGAGAGGATGCCCGGGAGCTGGGCTATCTTCTTCAGAAACATCCCGACCGACTGCAGAGCTTCGAGCTGGCTTTCGGTCAGTGCCATATCTTTTATCCGGAAGCCTCAAAAGAGCGCTGCCGGGCGGCGCTCCTGCTGGAGATAGATCCGGTAAAACTAGTCCGGGGCTCCGGGGGCAAATCAAAAGGCGATGCGCCGCTTGCCCAGTATGTCAACGACCGCCCCTATGTGGCCTCTTCTCTCATGAGCGTCGCCCTTGGCAAAGTCTTCCGTTCAGCCATGAACGGTCAGTGCAAAGACATGCCGGAGTTGGCAGAGACTGCGTTGCCTTTGACTATTGAGCTTAGTGCGGTCCCGGTCAAAGGTGGAGAGCCATTTTTGCGCGGGGTCTTCGAGCCCCTGGGCTATGAGGTGGAAGCGGAGCGGCTGCCTTTAGATGAACGCTTTTCTGCATGGGGCGAGAGCCGACTTTATCAGATTCGACTCAAAACCGAAGCGAAGCTCAAAGACGTTCTCAATCATCTCTATGTGCTTATTCCTGTGTTAGATAGAGAGAAGCACTATTATGTAGGCGCCGAAGAGATAGAAAAGCTTTTACGTCGCTCAGAACAATGGCTCAAAGGCCATCCTCTCAGTCAGGTTATTGCCACCAGATATCTGCGCAATAAAAAATCGCTGGCGACTTTAGCCCTGGAGCGCCTGGCAGAAAACGAGAGCGATAAGCAAAACGGCGAGGAGGGCGAGGGCGAAGGCGGCACCGCCAATGATGCCACCGCTCAAAATACTGCCGTCTCTGAAAAATCTGTCGGTCAGGAAGAAGCGCTGGAGAAAAAGATCAGTCTCAACGAAGTGAGAATGGACACCGTCGTGGAGAAGCTTAAAGCTATTGGAGCGCGCCGGGTGGCCGATCTTGGCTGCGGCGAAGGCAAGCTTTTAAGCAGGCTTGTGCATGACTTCTTCTTTCAGGATATTGTCGGCATGGATGTTTCGATCAGGTCCCTCGAAATAGCCGAAAGACGCCTGAAACTGGACCGCATGCCAGAGAGAAAGGCACAGAGACTGAAGCTTCTGCACGGGTCATTGATGTACCGCGATGGCAGATTGACCAACTGGGACGCCGCCACTTGCATAGAAGTGATAGAGCATCTCGACGTGCCCAGACTGAATGCATTCGAAAAGGTTGTGTTCGGTCAGGCGAGACCGAGCCATGTTCTGATCACCACGCCTAATAGAGAATATAACAAGCTCTTCGAGAGCCTGGAAGAAGGACGCTTCCGCCACAGCGACCACCGCTTCGAATGGAGTCGGGCAGAGTTTCAAAGCTGGTCCCAAGAGATATGCGAGCGCTTTGGCTATTCAGTAGATTATTTCGATGTCGGCACCGCCGACCCAGAGCTTGGACCACCTACCCAGATGGGGGTATTCAGTCGTGGAGATTAACATACCAGAATTCTGCCTGGTTGCCCTGGTAGGTACCTCGGGCTCGGGCAAGTCGACTTTTGCCGCAAGACATTTTCTAGGCAGCGAGGTTATATCTTCCGATATGTGCCGGGCGCTGGTCAGTGACGACGAGACCGATCAGGGCGCCACCGATGACGCCTTTGACGTACTTGAATATATCGCGCGCAAGCGCCTGGCGCGCCGCAAGCTGACGGTTATAGATGCCACCAATGTCCAGCAAGATGCCCGCAAAAATGTGTTGAAGCTGGCTAAAGAAAACGACTGCTTTGCTGTCGCCATAGTCCTCAATCTTCCAGAGAGCGTTTGCCAGGAGCGCAATCGGGGGCGAGAGAATAGAAACTTCGGCACCCATGTGATTCGGCGCCAGAAGCAGCTCTTGCGTCGCTCTATCGGCAATCTAAAACGCGAAGGCTTCCGCCATGTTTTTATTCTCGATGACGAAAAAACGATTGAAAGTGTCAGAATAAACCGCACCAAACTATGGACGGACCGGTCGGAAGAGCGGGGTCCTTTCGATATCATCGGCGATATTCATGGATGCTTCGACGAATTAGTTGAACTTTTCGAGAAGCTCGGCTATAACGTTGATCGCACCGCCGGTGATGACATGAATATTGCGGTGACGCCACCACCGGGTAGAAAAGCGGTTTTTCTAGGCGATCTGGTCGACCGTGGGCCGAAGTCGCCTGAGGTACTTAATTTAGTGATGAACATGGTAGAGGCGGATCAGGCCATCTGTGTTCCAGGAAACCATGATGTCAAACTGGCGAAGAAGCTGGATGGCCGCAACGTCAAGATAGCCTATGGTCTGGCAGAGACACTAGAGCAGCTCGAGAAGCAACCGCCCGAGTTCAGCCAGAGGTGCAAAGAGTTCATAACGGGGCTTGTCAGCCACTTTATTCTAGACGCAGGCAAACTGGTGGTCAGCCATGCCGGAATGAAAGCCAGCTACCAGGGACGTTCTTCAGGCAGAGTGAGAGAGTTTGCTCTTTATGGAGACACCACCGGTGAAACCGATGAATATGGGCTGCCGGTCAGGTATGAATGGGCCAATGACTATCGAGGGGAAGCCCATGTGATCTATGGGCATACTCCTGTAGGAGAGGCCGAATGGATCAACAGGACAATGAATATAGACACCGGCTGTGTATTCGGCGGCAGGTTGACGGCATTGCGCTATCCTGAGAAAGAGCTGGTTTCTGTAGATGCCCATCGCGAGTACTACGAATCTATAAAACCCTTCAAAACAGAAGACTTAGAGGCTCTCGGCGATGACAATCATAATCAGTCCAATGCGCTATTGAATGCGCCCAGACCGGCTGCATCGACCGGTCTTCGTTCGCTATCAAGAGAAGGGGATCTGCTGGATCTCGATGATGTCTTCGGCAAAAGAAGAATAGAAATAAAATATGTTCCCGGATCGAAAAACATCATCACTATCAAAGAAGAGAATGCGGCGGCGGCACTCGAGACGATAAGCCGCTTTGCCATAGATCCTAAATGGCTTATTTACCTGCCGCCGACTATGTCGCCTTGCGAAACTAGCCGGGTCGCTGTAGAGCATAATGACGGTCAAGAAGATATCGGCGGCTATTTGGAGAGACCTGAAGAAGCGTTCGAATACTACAGCTCAAGAGAAGTCTTCGACGTTGTCTGCCAGGAAAAGCACATGGGCTCGAGGGCTGTGGTCATTGTCTGCGCTTCCAAAGAAGCGGCGGCAAAACGCTTTAGCACCAGCTATGATGGCGCAGGCGTTGTCTATACCAGGACGGGTCGTCGCTTTTTTACAGAGGATGATCTAGAAAGAGAGTTTATCGAAACTGTTCGAGAAGCCCTGGGCAAAAGCGATTTCTGGAAGCGATTCGAGACAGACTGGGTCGCCCTTGATTGCGAATTGATGCCCTGGTCGAAAAAGGCGAGGGATCTATTACGCGATCAATATGCCCATACCGGTGCCGCCGCCCGGGCTTCTCTGGGCAGGGCAAACAAAGAGCTCGCCCTGGCGTCAGCCCGGGGTCTGGAAATAAATGAATTAGTAGAGCGCTTCTCTGAAAAAGAACAGCTCTGCAACCTTTATGTAGAAGCCTATCAAAGATATTGCTGGGATGTGAGCTCGCTCAAAGACCTGAAGCTGGCGCCTTTTCATATACTGGCCACCGAAGGACACTGCCATTTCGACCGGGATCATCTGTGGCATATGGCCGAGATAGAAAAGATAAACAAAGCCGGTGGAGAGTTGTTCCAGACCACCGCCTGGATAAAGCTGGATATCTCGCAAGAAGACGAAGTGCGAAGGGGAGCCCAGTGGTGGGAACAAATAACCGAAACAGGCAAAGAGGGCCTGGTTGTAAAACCCCTAAATTTTCTTGCCAGACACAAAGGCAACTTGATTCAGCCGGCAATAAAATGTCGCGGTCGCGAGTATCTGAGGATTATCTACGGGCCCGAATATACTCAGAAAGAGAATCTAGAGCGCCTCAGAAACCGGGGACTCTCCAGAAAAAGAGCCCTGGCGATGCGAGAGTTCACCCTGGGCATGGAAGCGCTGGAAGCTTTTGTGCATCACGAACCCCTGTATAAAGTACACGAATGTGTATTCGGAACCCTGGCCCTGGAATCAGAGCCGGTGGACCCGCGGCTTTAGAGAATCGAAATCAGAAAGCCTTTGTGGCTCTATTTGAGCATCTTAAAAAAGCTTGTGCTGGCGATGTTCTTGCTCAGTATTTTCGGATTGCCGCGAACATTGAGGACAGACTCGCCCTGGGCGCTTGCCTTCAATGTATTGGCGGCAAAGACTTTGGCGAAAGTTTTACCGGAGACACTGGCGACACAGTCGTTAGATTTGAGATTCTCGAGCTTCAAAAGCGATTGCCCATCGGCGGTCACATTCAATTTCTCGACCATTCCGGTAGATTCGACTGTGCAATTATTATGGCTCTCTATATGTAGATTGGAGCCTTTCATCTGTTCCAATTTAGCTTCTACAAATCCGGAAGCGTTTATGCGACTGAGCCGGGGAACGATGATGGTCACCTGGGCGTGACTGGCAGTGAATTTAGCCGGTGTCGATATAGAAAGAATGTTCTTGGTGACATTGACCTTAACCTGGTTCATGCTCTTTTCGTTGCATTCCACCAGAACTTTAGGACTGGCACCCAGCTTGAGACTGACCCTCAAACCTCCACTGACATCCACAGCGTCGAACTGATCGACTTTCATCTCGCGAGAGATAACTTTTGAGGTATCTCTAGTGGCTGGCGCAGAATACGAAGATGGTGCCATTGCCATCGAGAATGTGCTAATCAGCAGAGTCGCCAGAGAAATCGAAATAGTCTTTTTATTCATGAGTCAGCTCGTCGCCTTATAAACTGCCAGCCTCATTATATTCGATTTGAATCGGCTTATTGAAATTCGACAGAAACTCAACCGATATCGGTTGAGTTTATTTTTGGGGGAACATACTTGATTAACTGTACTGTCAGTTACCGAAATCTCCTTGCAACCGGTCATCATAGAAAAGTGCAAGGAGGTTCACCATGAAACGCATTTTGATACTATCCGCTTCGGCGGGTGCCGGACACCTGAGGGCCGCCCAGGCTATCGAATCTGAGCTGGCTCTTCTACCGGAGCCACCCCAGGTAATTCACAAAGATGCGCTCGCGTTCACTAATTTGGCTTTCAAAACAGTTTATGCAGACGCTTATATCGAGATGGTCAACACATTGCCTGGCTTGTTAGGCCTGCTCTATGACTATGCCGATCAGCCCTGGAAAGACGAGAAAAGAAGGCTGACCATAGATCGCCTCAACACCAGAGCGCTCACCCGGCTTCTTTATGAAACCAGACCGGATCATGTCATCTGCACCCATTTTTTGCCGGCAGAGATAATCTCTAACCTGATCTGCCGGGGCAAGCTCAAAACCGGTTTATCGATTGTGGTAACCGATATGGACATACACTCCATGTGGCTTTGCCGACACTATTCCAACTATTTCGTCGCCCTCGAAGAGACCAGAGAGCATCTCAAAATGCTCGGCTTCGCGCCCAATAAAGTACATGTCACCGGCATCCCCATCGACCCGGTATTTAGCGAACGCAAAGACAAATTCGAGATGCGACAGAAGTACGGGCTCGAATCTGACAAACCGACAATATATATGTCTTCTGGTGGCTTCGGGGTAGGCAAGAGCGAAGAGATTCTGGCTTCGCTATCTCAGATGCAGACCCCTGCCCAGGTGATTGCCATGTGTGGTCGCAACCAGGCGCTGAAAGCCAGGCTAGAGAACATGCGAACCGAGCTTGAAAGTCGGGGCAACTTGAAAATAGTGCCGGTGGGCTACAGCACAAAAGTCGATGAATATATGGCAGCATCGGATCTGGTGCTTGGCAAACCGGGTGGACTGACCACCTCCGAAGCCCTGGCAAAAGGTCTTGCCTTCGTGATTGTCAATCCGATACCTGGTCAAGAAGAACGCAACGCCGACCACCTTCTAGAAAGGGGCATAGCGATTCGCTGCAACAACCTGCCGGCTCTTGCCTACAAAGTGGACAGTCTCCTGGGCGATGAAAAGCGCCTGGCAACCATGCAAGAGAATGCCGCCCTCAGTTCATCCGCCGGTGCTGCTTCGAAAATCGTCGAAACGGTCCTGGCTGATGACGGCTCCCAGAACCACCTTCAGAGCAACCATAGATGCAGCAAGTTGCCGAGAAAACCGCTTAAGTGGAAGCCGGTATCGGATCTTATTCAGATGAACAATCCGGATAACTTCCTTTCGTCAGCTTCCTGATTCAGAGGAAATCGAAATTAGAAAACGAAAAAAGAACAAACAAAAACACCGCTCAGATCCCTCTCAAGCGGTGTTTTTGCTACTGTCCAATTTTGCTTACTTGCGATAAGCTCAGTATTTTACTGTCCTTCAATTGGAGGAAGAAACAGCACGGGCTCACTTGCTAGGGTTTCTGGTCAACGTCAACCTGATGTTTCCGCAAGGCCCCTCGGCTCAACGCATCCAACATTTAAGTGTCTGCTCACCGATTTGATATTTAGTATAGCAAACACCACAGGAATTTGAAGTACCCCATTAGACATTTATTCGCACCCGATCGCATATCGCCAGGACCCCGATTAAAAGAGGCTCAAGAACGGTATGACATTATCGCCGGATCGCCGAACCACTGATTCTCTCGTCAAATATTTTTTGAGCTGCACCCATTGAAATCCTGGATATACAAAGAATATACACGACTTAGCAAATTCAGTTGCCGAATCCCCAGGCACCGTATATAACACCAGGTTTTCGGCGACCAAAATCTAGATAATTGCAACCCTGATTAATAAGACCTATAATTTCCGAACCACAGCGAAAGGAGTTCGGCATGGAGACGGCCAACCGAATCCTCGATTACTTCGGATCTATAACACCGACAGAGGCATTTTTCTGGCTGTTCATTCAGAACATCCTTCAATTCGTTTTATGCATAGGCGGCGGTCTTCTTCTGATCAAACTCTTTTCTAAGAAGCGTATTTATGAGGCACCGGATATACTGAGCAAAAAAGAGTTGTTGCTGGCAGCCGGCTGTGTCTTCTTCAACAGTGTCGTCGCTTTCGGCGGCTGGCTCTTGTGGAAAGAGAAAGTAATTGTAATCACCCGAGAGCTAGACTGGACCTGCCTTGCCGATACTGCCATCCTGCTTTTGCTGATGGACCTGCTCATGTATATCACCCACCGGATCGTACATATAAAAGGCATCTACGCCCTGGTGCACCGCACTCACCACATCTACGAAAACACAAGACCTCTCTCCCTCTTTGTTCTAAGCCCGCTCGAAGTCTTTGGCTTCGGCGCCCTCTGGCTGCTTGTTCTCTCTTTCTACTCATCGAGCTGGCTCGGGATCGTTCTATATCTTTTGCTAAATGCCACCTTCGGCGCCCTCGGTCATATAGGCGTGGAGCCATTTCCGAAGAGCTGGATCAAAATACCTCTTCTACAGAGACTGACCACCAGCACTTTTCATGCCCAGCACCACAAAGAGATAGATTCGAATTTCGGCTTCTATACCGATATCTGGGACAGGCTTTTTGGCAGCCTGAATAAAGCTTATCAAGCCACTTTCGAGCAGGCAGCTAGCAAAAGCTAGACAACCCTTACGCCCATCCTAATCATTCGGAAGGCAAAACAGCCCAGGTCGACTGCTCGTCCGGACTGTAGATCTCTTTCACTTCGATATAACAATCCACCGCCCCGGTGGGACAGTCTTTAATGCATTTACCGCAATCTTCGCAAAGATTATAGTCGATGCAATAGCGCCCGAGAATGCACTCAATCGCCTTGACCGGACAGGCCATCTCGCAAGCCGAGCATTGAATGCACATCTCGGGATCGGTGAAATGTTGCCTCATACTAACCTCGGGCTGCCGGCACCACTATCTCGAGCGGCTTTAACTCTTCTTGAATGCAAGCGTACCATCTATCCCTGGTCTCTTCGTTGCGCTGGGATTTTATTTTAAACTGGCGATAAAGCTTGTTGCCGTCGCTGTTTTCCGGACCGAAGCATTCGAGCACTTTGTGATACCAGTAGTTCATAGAAGCCTGGAGTTCCAGGGTATCTTCTTTCGAATCCCAGGATTCATCAATAAACTTGAGACCGTACCCACAATGGGTCTTTTCTGTTTCCAGAATGGTCGAGGCAAGCTCCGCCCAGGGAGAGAAGCTCGACTCGGCAAAATCGGCGAGCTGAATGCAGGTCATGGCAGACATCAGATAGGTGAACACCGCCACATCGCACCACCCTTCAAGTGGGTACATGAGAGCATTGAGCCGCTTGTCGGAAGATGCCCTCACATAGCCCAGTGCCGCATGACGGTTGACTCTCGATTCCCAATCGTGAGAAGAAAAATACTTCTTCAAATTGAGGTCGAGCTCACCGAGAAGCCCGTGGGTCTGTCTGGTCATCTCGAGCTTGTCCCGGGTTATGGTGGCAAGCTCAATACGATTATCCAGACTGGGAGCCAGTTGCATGGCACCGGCAAAAGCGCTGGCGGCAGCAAGCTGAGAGTCGGCAAACTGAAAAAGAATACTGGTGAGAAGCTTTCTGTATGTGTTGGTGCACTCTTTTAAAGAACGTACCTTCTCTCTACCATCCTCCAGGCGCGAGATAAGATCCCGATCTTCCTGACTCAACTCTTGTTTGACCACGGGCCCCTGACCTCTATTATTTTGCCGCCACCGACGTTTTTTCTTCAGACTCAGCATAGCCGAAGCGCATGTCATAGTCCGGCTCTACGTTAGACGGCATATCCAGACCGATCTCTTTGAGCCGGTCAGCGACAATCTCCATATACTCGTCTTGAATCTCCTGGCTGCTTTTGACTTTCAAGCCATAGTCGAAATATTTGCCGAAGTGTTCGCTTTCGGTATCAGGTCTACCAGGAAATCCAAGCCCGATTCGCATAAACTTATGCACCGCGCTCTGCAACTCGGCGCGACCTTTCTCTCCGTCAAACTCGATAACACGCTTTGATGCCCAGACACCAAAAGCAAGATGTCCTTTCTCTTCTTGCCAGATGCGCTCGCTCACTTTGCGCCAGGGCATATAAGAAGACTCGCGATACTGCCCAAGAAACGCCACCGCTGCCGGTGTCACCACCGTAGAGAACATAGCCACATCGGCCCAGCGCTCGAACATGGGCGCCCAGTTCTCTCTGCGAAATCCATTGATGATACGCACTTTCTTAGGATCTGGATTCTCCGGATTCTGAACCATGTGCTGAACCCTGGAGTTCACATCGATACCAAGCGGTTCTAAAATAGCGTATAGATACCAACCATGACCGATCTCTTCCATGCATTTCTTGGCCAATCTATAGGCCTCTTCCGGTCTTGGAGCATATTTGAGATTTTCTTGAACCCTCTGCCCTCCTGCGAATTCAGAATCCGCCTGGAATGTCAGAAGATCGATAAGACACTTCTTGTAGTCTTCCGGAAGCTGGTCGCCGAGGTCATAGGTTTTCATAATTCACTCCAGGTTCTCAGTAAAATTACCGCTATCTACTTTTTCCGATCCAGACCCCTGCTATCATCGACTGAACGGATGATTGAAGATAAATAGAATCTGTATTATTTGTATTTCTTGTACTGATCTCAGATCGATAGAGCGCCCATGTCAGACCCGATCATCATATTCTCTTCCTTTCTGACAGCAATCGCCGGCAATCTTCTTGTCGGCGCAGCTTTACTATGCGCTGTTTTCAACTGGCTGGGGCGACATGACCGAGATTCAACGGCAGCCGCCTTTCAGAGACGACTCTATCGTGCTCTGCCATCTCTCTCTTTCTTCTGGCTAAGCCAGGCAGCATTGCATCTACTCTCTGTCGCTATTCTTTTTCCGGCGATATACTCCGGCTTCGAGACCAACCCTCTAGTATTAGGTGCAGCCGCCACCGTCGCCCTGGGCGCTTTTGCTATGCAGCAGTTATATCTTTCGAAAGAGAAAAAATCGTCTTCGACAAAAACAGATAAAGCGACCCTTCTGCTTCTTTTAATCGGCATTCTAGTAAGCGCCGGCACCACCTGGTTTCAAGAAAACTACCAACTCTTTCTCATGGACCACGGCTTCGCCAGGGTCGCCTCTTCAATTACCCAGGGGCTCCTTACCTTTCCGACCAATTACTACAGCCAGTCTGCATTTCTGCACTATTCAGTGGCCTCAATAGCCATGGCCGGTCTTGCTCTAGCCCTCGGTCTCTATGAAAGCAGCAAAGAAGACGAAGACCCCCCTCTAGAAATAAAACGCATCAAAAGCGGTGCCTGGATATTTCTTGCCGCGACCATCTTTCAAGCCCCCGTAGGCGGCTTCTACTACAACATGCTTCCTGCCGAGATGATGGCCCGAATCGCCGGCTCTGACCAGGCAGTATCTACCATATTTGGAATCTCTCTATTGCTCATGACCATCGCAATCGGCTGCATCGCCAGGGCGGCCTTCACCGCAAGTCGCTTCAGCCTCAAAGCAGGCAGCCTCGCCGCCGTCGGCACCGTCCTATGCATGATGGCAAGCCGCCATCAGATGCGCACCATGACCCTGGAAGCTTGTTTAAATGTCGATGCTCTCACTGACTTAACAAGCACCGAGACCACTCTTGCAATCATTGTTCTTTTGCTTGCCGTCACCAGCTGGCTGTTTTACTTGAAACAGCGCCTATTTGACCTCGGTGGCAGGAGCGGTAGTTAAATTGCGAGGCATCCGCCGCCAGTTCATACCTGATTTATCCGGATAGGGCACCGGCAGCTCTATCTCGGACTTACTCAATTCGTCAGGATTGACATGCACCGCCACATCCTGACCTACTGTCAGCAGATTCGCTTTGCGCTCACTGAGACGCTGACGGAGCTTACACTTCTCTCCTTTGTATTCGAACTGCACCAGAGCCTGGTAATCGAAAGTATTGGCCACGCTCGGAGTCTCTTCTGTAAGAGCCTTCAACTCAAGCACGCGCCCTTCAGCCTGGCCCCAGCCCTGGTATTTGCTCTGAGTTTCATCAGCCCTGGAGCAACCAGAAAGCACGCCGACCATAAGGACAACCGCAGCAAGAGAACGAAAAGACAGACGACTTTTCATGATCTCTTCGATTACTCCTCGTCAAAGTTGTAGTTAGGATAAAAGACCAGCTTTATCCCCACCAGCGCCATTATTACTGTAACCGCTTCGACATAGCTGTCTTCTTTGCCCGCCAGATATGGCAGCGCCAGACAGGCAGCGACGCAGATTGCCGCAAGCATGAAATACTCTTTTTTATAGTTCGCCAGGCGGGACTCAGATTTGCCCCGATAAAGGGGATAAAAGAGCATGAACAGACAGTAGCCGGCAACAATGAAAATCGACCAGTCCCCTGCATTGACGGCAAAGACCGAAAACAAAGTAGCGACCACTGCACATATAGACAGGATAAGAGCGGGTTGCATCTCTGCGGGATAGCCGACCTGCTCACTCTCCTGGTTCGTTTTATCTTGTGACTCTTCTGACTGAGCAGTAGAATCGGTGCTTTTAATAGGGTGACTTTCAGAAACGGTCATATCTAATGGGCTCATGGGCGAAATCCTTCAAAACTGCCTCCTGCAAGGAGGTGGATGTCTCTATTCATTGCCCTGGTAAGTTGCTGAATAAAACTCTTTAGAGTATTTGTGGGTCAAACCGACCCTACCGAAAATGCAAGTGAAACGGCGGAGTCGGTCCGGAACAAATTCGACTAAATCGAATGAACGCTACAAAGCCCATAATAAGGGCTGCGCGGTCTTTTGCTTCCTCCTCTGTAAGGGTCAGAAAATAATTTACTCGACGATCCCATTCTATTATCGAGGATCGGACCGAACATCATCCTTTGGCATGAGAAACTTTTTGTAACCACGCTCCAGGAAGCAAAGGCCGGGGTATCCTGGATCCAATCAGTGTTTTACTGGCTTGAAAAACTGGAGACCGCATCGAATTAAACATGCTCAGCAGCGAAGAGATTTTCGAAAGGCTATTCGCCTGTCCGCATCCCCGGATGTGCCGTCAATACTTTCAAAGCATCCCCCGGGAAGACTTGCTGAATGTAATCGGATTGCACATTCTCTCCAAGAGCGTACTGGACGATAACAAAGAGCCGGATGCGGTCATTGAAGCCCTGCCCGAACCAGCAAGAAAGGCCTATCTTATTCAGGTTATCGACCTCTACGCCGGCACCGACGGAATAGAAGCCTTCCTGCATTACCGCAGAAAAGACTGGAAACAGACTGCCGAAGCATTAAAAGCGATTGCAAGAAAAGACCACCACGACCTTTTTGTAAGTATCTCTCTGGAATACTGTCGGCTGCACCCGGAAGGACGGAGGATGCTCGACCGCGGTAATAAAATAGAAGAGGTGATTCAAACAGACTTCGATACCCTGTGGATGGATCCTGAATCCGAATCCGAATCCGATAATGCCTGCTGCGAATTTCCAGAGCACTGGAACGAAAAGTGGTATGCCGCCGCGGACGAGATTCTCGAACTGACAAGAGACTATGTCATCCAAAACGAAGAGGCTTTCATAGACAGTCCGGAAGAACTCGCCATCTCTGACTGGCTGGGTGAGCCCAAAACCTATTTCGATTCCACAGAAGTGCACTGGCGCTGCATGGATCTGCTTCAATCAGTTGACCGACAGACAGAGGAGCTTGACCGGGAATCCGAAATCAAGCGACTTCTCGAACTGGCTGAAGAGTATATAAAAGGTGAAAACAACCGCGAAGCGGAAGCGGTTTTGTTGACCGCCAACGGATACTGTTCCGGGCTCTTTGATATGGCAAGCAACAAGGTCTATCACGATATGCTTTCTCTTTACGCTGAGCTTTTAAAAAATTCCGGTCGCCACCACTCTGCAGCAGCCGTCCGGCATCGACTGGCACTCTGCCGCGGAGACTAAAAAACAACCGACGCCCCTTTTGAAGGCGTCGGCTGTCGGTTCACTGCGTTGCATCGGGAATGGGCAAAAAAACCTGAAAATTAGAACAAGCCATTGACCAGGCTATTGAGACCGCCGGTGTTCTGAACACCATACACAGGATGGTAGGCACCGTGACCGGGATGGTTGTAACCATGCACCGGATGGCCGCCGCCCACGAATCTAGTGTTGCCGTATCCGTTTCCGGGTCCTAACAAACCCTGGACCAGACCGTTGTTGTTGCCTCTCCAGTAAGAACTGGTTGGAATAATGGAGTTGTTGAAAGAACGATTATATCTGCGTCGACCATTGTTGTTAGAGGTCCAGCAGTTGTTGCCGACACCGTTATTCCAGTTGTTGTGTCGGTTGTGTTTTTTCCAATTTTTGCGATGGTTTTTACCACGCTTATAGTTATAGTTGTAATTGTTCGAATAAACACCGCGCCAGTTTTTGTGATGTTTACCCTTACTTGCTTCGGCTGGCTGCTGTCCAACGAGAATAAAAGCTCCCGCCAATAGAGCAACCAGGAATCCTGTCGTCTTCTTATTCACAATATCACCCCTTTGAATCCTTATTACTTGTTTGGCGTTCAATTCGGTCAGATTGTCTAAAACACCCACAATTTGGCACACATAACGACAAGACGCCCGGGTCCGAAACATGTTCCCGGACTTTCCAATTTTTTTTGATTAGACGACGATCACATTCCGCCGGTTCCCAAGAAGAGAATACGGCGCACAAGAGCTTTTCTTGCGCACCGTATACAATACCACTTGCTGCGGCTACAGTTTGACAGGGATTCTAAAAATCCGCTTTGGGGTCGAGAACCTTACTCTTCTGTCAGAACCGAGCGCAGATCAGATATAAGTGCTTCCAGCTCTTCGCGGTCAGAGTTGAGGTCATCGGAATCGGACACGATGCTCTCGATGTCTCCCATCAGGATAGCGACACTATCGTGCAGACAGACATCCTCTTCCAGGCAGGCACATTCGCCATCCAGGGTATTCATAGCCAGATTATTCTCCACATCCATATTTACAGCTACAGCAGCGGCCATGTTCACGGCGGCACCGACTCCAGGCATCATATGTACATTCATGTCACTCACCTCCAGGGGGTTCACTACTCCGAATTTTTGAAATGAGGTCTCCTGCCACGGGTTAACACCCGTAGCGGTTCCTTTTCCAACCGGCTCGAGCCGGAGAAACAGTCGAACCAAAGCGCTCGCAAGAGTGAGAACTATATGTCCCACGCGCTGACCCTGCGGTTCGATTTATATACGAGAGCGAGTGTATACCATATGCCAAGAAGGGCAAGGCCCAGCCACACTCAAAAAGAGCAAAAGCCTGCAATATCTAGGATCTCGGGCTCTTGAATTTCTGCTAAGCGGTCTGATAACGGGCAGAGCTGTATGAGACATTCGCTCAAAAAACCCAGAGACAGGGAGTTTTAGCCTGCAAATCCGTCCTGAGCAGAAGACTATATCAGCCATATTAGCCCCCTGTAATCAGAGAGCACATATATGGTAATTGTGACGAACTTGTGATCGCAGGGATGATAAGATATATGCATCAAGAGTCTACAAGGATCAGATCATGAAAAAGTTGGTAAAAGGACTGCATCAATTCAGAACCGAGGCTTTTCTCTCCCAACAAGCGCTCTTTGAAAGATTGACCCATGGGCAATCTCCAGATGCTCTTTTCATTACCTGTTCAGACTCGCGTATCAACCCGAACCTGATAACCCAGACCGACCCCGGCGATCTGTTTTTGATTCGTAACGCCGGCAATATCGTCCCGGCTCACGGCACGACAGTTTGCGGTGAGATCGCCACCATCGAGTATGCGGTCTGCGAACTGAAGGTTAAAGACATCATTATATGTGGTCACACTTTATGCGGAGCCATCAAAGGGCTGCTCTCCGATAGTCCGATGGATCATATGCCCACTCTGGTGAAATGGCTGGACTATGCAGCGACCACCAAAAGATTGATCCAGGACATTTATGCAAAAGAGATTGATGATGAAGAGACCCTCTTGAACATCGCCACCCAGGAAAACGTTCTGGTTCAGCTAGAGCACCTGCGCACACTACCTGTAGTGGCATCAGCCCTTACCCGGGGTGAACTCAATCTCCATGGCTGGATTTACAAGATCCAGACAGGAGAGGTCTTCGCCTATAATCCGGATCTCGGACAATACGACCGCCTGTCCGAAGTCTCCAATCCGGAAGGCGCCAAAGGTCGCTTCCGTCTCTCTGAATCTGCATCGATCTAGCATCAAATAAAACTGTGCCGGACAAAGAAAATCTTGATCTAGTAAGCGACACCATGGAGATAATCCGCAAAGCTGCGGATGTCTTCAGACACTATCGCGGGCCGCTTCCTGACGAAGTGGTGCTTGCCGACGATTATATATTGACCGAGAAAAGCTCCTGGGACGAGCTGGTCACAGCTTATCGCATGTGGGATCTGGGCGGCTGGCATGCCGAAGCCAAAGAATTGAAAGCTCTTTCTACCTGGGCTTGCAAAACTGTCCCGGCGAATTCTGCCGTCGGCAGATTCATTCGCGGCGCAATCGACGAAGAAGAGATGGTCACTCAAGTAGCCCTTCCTGTCTCGGCGCCCCTGGAAGACAGACGCCTTACCATTCTAGAAGTCATTCTTCGTCATGCTGCCAGTGGAGAAGAGTGGAAAGAGAGCCTTGCCGGACTTATGGTAGCCAATGAGATAACCCCGGAACAAGTCGAAGAAGAGCTGCTCCGAAGAGCCGCCGGTAAAGAATTTTTCTAGTAGATCTAAGTATTTGACAAAGTGGCAATATAGCTTCGCCAGCCACCATACTCGGTGATCTCTTTTCCCTTCTCACAAAGAAAAGACTCGCCCAGTACTCCGAGAACCTCGTCACCAGAGTCAAGCATGATCTTGCCGACACAAAGTCCGGCAGGTTCTTTGCGCAAAACCGATGCCAGGCCGTCAGCAGAGATTTCATATATTTCCAGGGCGACGGACACCCCGCCAGCTTCCACCCGCATCATAGCCGGATGCCGATCGCCTATCGACCAGAGCCGGTAGCAGGGTGCGGTCTTTGCCTCTTCGATAAACTCCGCCCCCACCTCCAGCATATTCGGATGCAGTTCAAGACCGCGCATAAGTGTTCCATTGACTGCCAGCCTGAGATTGCCGCTCAATGTGATTACCTCATATCTTCATCTGTGTCGAAACAATCATTCTCCGACAACCATGTTCCAACAGGCAAGTCCCTGGCAGCCCTTCGTCCCAAAACCATATAAGAGGCATAAGCATAGCCGGCGGCAAGATAGTCTTCATTGGCGGAAGAAACCGAGACTTCTTCCACCGAATCTCTATCGAATTGCTCACCTTTTTTAATTGGCCGGAGGGTCTTCACTATATTTCTAGAGACTGTCACCTTAGGAACTATGCGGCCGATATGACAATCAGTCACAGTCGCAATTTTTGAAGGCATTCCCTTTCGAAACTGCATTGGCCAGCAGAACACAGCTCCAGCCATAAAAAGTACGACAATGATAGCTAATGCTGCTCTGGTCATAAAAGAGCCCGTACTTGCTGAGGGAAAACCGATTCCAGCCGAATCTACTATCTCCAATCTAGCAGAGAATCTCGGTCTCTAGCGGCCTTGAGAACGCCTTCTTACCGAGCCCTTCCGCTCTTTTTACTCAGACAATCTACATTGCTGCGCTATTTGGATTTTTTCTCGCGGGACTTCCAATCTAAAGAGCGCAAGAGAGCTCTCTCGTCGGCGCTCAGCGCCTTTGGATCTCTTGCCGCCAGACTGAGAACAGAATCGAGATCTTTCACCGAAATACCGTTTTCAAAAAATAGCTGGTCGTCACTTCTGCCTGCTACGGTCTGATTATTGGTAGCGATATCATTGCTCATCTTCCATGCCGGCGAGCCGTTCTCGAACTTATTGCGCCAGTAAAGAGCTTCGTCCTTCTCCACATAACCGTTGCTGTTGCGGTCAAAGGTCGGGAAGTTGTCTTTTACAAAAAGCGCGGCATTGCTGTCGCCGGATTTATCCGTAGAGAAAGGCACACAGGTTTTGCCGTCACAGACCACCACCAGCCCCTCGGGCGGCTTCGAAGCTTCCGGTTGAGCCGGTTTCGGCTTGCCGTTGACCTCTGCCAAAAAGGCGTTTCCGGCAGCGTTGCTGGCGGCGCTTCTGGCGTTGGAGGCTGTGTTATCGGCTACAACTATGACATCGTCCATGAAAAACTCTCTTCGGTAACGTAAGGAAAGGATTGAACTGCGTGTCTATACACGCCCCAACCAGAAATTTGCCATAACCCGGCAGATTTAATCTAAGAGACTTTGAGACTTTTCGAGCTCAGCCCTGATTGCCTTCGGCTTCCAGCTCTTTCTCCAGGCGCTTCAGAGAGATTTTTACATCCTCATCGTTAACGGCATCGGGATTGTCTAAAAGCACCTGCGAATGCCCCGAATCTGCCGCCTGGTTGCTTCTAAAAGAATCCGCAGCTCTGTCGGGCTCAAAGGAAGGAAAGCGGTAGACCAGCTCTCCCTGGTCGCTTACATCTACCTGGCAGACCCCGGTCATAGCCAGGCGCTCGAAGGCTTTTTTCGTGACTGAAATCGACAAGCCGCAATCGACAGAAACCTCTGCTACTGTTACCTCTCCGCGGTTCGACTTGGCGAGATTCAAAATGAGCTGCTCCTGCTGAAGCTCCGCAACTGCGCCTTTGTCTTTCCAGCGCGAGCGCAGATAAAAGGCGCAGGCGGCGAATACGCCTCCGCACAAAATAATGCAAGCCGCCTGGGTGCCGGGCCCACGCCGAAGATGTCCGGTAAAAGCATCGACCACGAAGGAGACGAACAAACAAGAGCTCAATATCGCCATGAGAAGCACGAATTTCTCATAAACCAAGGCTGCGGCGCTGGCGAAACCACTTTTCTTCTTCAAATCTGACCTTTTCTCTGCCATTTTTATAACGCGATAACTCGACAACTCTTTAACGCTCGAAAGACTTTCATTATAGACGTTAGACCCAGGTTGAAAAAGAAAACCAGGGCGAATGTACGTCTCGCGACCGGGCTATCAAGCCTGGATTTTAGAATTCAAATAACAGACAATAGCCTGTCGTGAAGTTCAGCCGGAGAAATAATAGATGCGTCAGAATATTGTCAAAACCACCCGGTTCCTCCTCGCCACCTGCGTGCTGGCAGCCACCGCCGTCACCCCGGTCTTCGCCCTGGAAGGAGAGCCGGCTACCCAATTTGTTCTAGAAGGGCTCGACAGGGTGCATGTCACCGTTGACCCGCTGAGCAAGGTCAACCTCGATGCCGGCGCTATGCAAAAAGATATCGAAGCTCAGTTTGAAAAGGGCGGTATGAAGATCGTCGATAAGAAAGAGTTTCTGAACAACACCACCATAGATCAGTTTCTAGTAAAAGTTACTCCTCTTAAAAAGAACAAGA
Source organism: Candidatus Obscuribacterales bacterium (assembly GCA_020634035.1). Classification (GTDB taxonomy): domain Bacteria; phylum Cyanobacteriota; class Vampirovibrionia; order Obscuribacterales; family Obscuribacteraceae; genus RI-106. Next base: position 744,566 of record JACKCM010000003.1, read on the forward strand.
GAATCTTCTACGCTATCAATGTCGGCCTGACCCAGATGGTCTATCTCGAAGACAAACCGGATCGCAAAATCTCTGTCACCGCCTGGCAGAATCAATCTCTCGGCATAGCTGAGCCCGGCAAGGAAGGCGATATCAAAAAAGAGATCATGGCCAAAGTAGATAGCTTCATCGACCTATGGCAGAGAGCCAACGGCAAAGAGAAAGCGAAGTAAAGTAAAGATCCCCAACCCAAAATCCTGTCCTGTTGCCGATTTGCTTCAGGGCTGAGCCACTGCCGTGATAGGATAAAAATTAGCGTTGAAAAGCCTGAGGGATAAACAGTCGCATGGATCTATTTTTCGGGCTGCTGGCTCTTGTTGTGTTGGCGCTTTCACTGGCTCCCTATTTAGCCTCCACCTATCTTCTGGTAACATCGGCTAAAGATCTGGTGGCGGCTTGCCGGCTTCTTGCCGCTCGCTCGAGAGTAAGCACTTTTCCTGTGGTGGCGGCAGCGGAATCGGTGGGTGCGGGTTTGTTGGGCTTGTGCTGGAATTTCCAGTCGTTGCTCTACACAGCTGCAATCTGGCTATATGTTCTCATGGCGATATATACTTTTTTGTGCCTGCCAATTGGCATGCTGATTGCCCGAAATAATGGTGGTTGGCTGCCGAATCGCTACCAGCCCATCAGACTTTTCTTTGTTGTGGCGGCAATACCTCTAGCAATTCCTACTGTGGGTATCGCAATCTTTATAGCCGGCGGACTGGCGGGTTTGATTATCGGCGCGACAGGAGCATTTATATTCCAACTGGTCTCGTCATTCTTTCCACACAGCTGACAAACTGTCAGGTGCGACCCCGCACCGCTGCATGCGCCGACCTAGAATGGGAATGTCGAATCCATTCAGAGAGCCGGAACAATGCCAGAACCACAAATAGTGTCGGACGCGCTGTGTGTAATGTTATTTCTAGTCGGTCTTATCGCAACCTTTGTCCCATTCCTGACCTCGCCATATCTGGTCTTAGTCACCGCCGGGGAGATAAAAGGAAGATATAAGATCACCGGCGACAAACTAAAGCCATCCAGTCTATCGTATATAGGCTTGCTTCTGATGCTGGGATCGGCGCTGCTCGGGCTATGCTGGCGCATGAACGAACTGATTTTGATATCGGGAAGTCTCTCCTATGTCTTGATGTTTGCATACACCTGGATGCTAGTTCCCATAGGCTTTGTCATATCACGCTTCAATGGCGGCGAACTGCCGAAAGCACTGAAAGCAGTAAGGCTAATTTTTGCAGTTGCCGCAATACCGATGGCGGTGATGTCTATAATAATGGCGTTCATGCTGGTCGCTTCGATTATCTCCTGGTCGATATGCGCCGTGATTACGCCTATCACCAACCTCTTCAAGTACTTTATAGTATGGCAGGCACTAGGCTGTTGACTGACTTGATTTTGAACAGCTGATTGATTTGGTCAGTTGACCAACCAAATTTTGAAAAGTCGAATTTTAAGTCAGTTGACTGACTTAATTTTGAAATTCCAAATATCTGGACGGTTGACCGGCCAGATTTTGAATCTGCCGATCTGAAATACCGGTCTCGATAGAAATCGGCGACAAAACAGTTAACCAACTGTTTGCCTGATCTGATTCATAGACAGCCGTTAGTGATAAGTTCAAAAGATGCTTTAGAAACGCAGCTAATTATGTTAGACCGCTGGGATTCTGGATTTTGCGATGTACACTTTCTCTGGATTAGCGCCTCTACTTTTGGGAATAGTGAGTCTGCTTTGCGGATTCCTACTCTTGGCGCCATTTGTGGTATCCGCCCTGCTTTCGATTGGAGCCCTGAAAGAGTTGATGGCGGGCTGCGAAAAGCTGAGCAAAAAAATCAGCCAGAATCTGAAGGTCGGAAGTGTCTCAGTCGGAGCGATTGTAATTTCTGTTGCAGCCATAGTTCTAGGCCTTTGCTGGAATATGGCTATGCCCGCCTGCATGCTGTATCCGGCCGCCGCTCTCGTCGCGCCCTGCATTCTGGCTTCCTACTTTTTCATGACCGCACTCACCTGGATAATTCTGCCGTTGGGACTCTTCAGCTCGAAGGAAACAAGAGTTCAACTGAAAGACGATTTAAGAGCGCTATATCTATTTTTTGCCGCAGCTTCCGTTCCAATGTCAGCTACAGTTTGTGTCGCTCTGGGCAGCTTGCTTATCCGTTTCGTATTGTAGGTCTAGATGCGAATCTCTTCTCTACTTTCAAGAAATATCTGTAAAAGCTGTTTTGGCTTTGAGGAAGCAAGCACCTCCTTCATGTTGTAAACCGCTTCACTTCCGCTAAGCTGAACCAAGTTTTTTTCAGAATCGGCAAGCTCTTTCTTTGCGGTAGATTGATCATCATTTTTAGCACCAGCCGCTTTTTGTCTCGCATCTAAATAACTTCGATAGGCCGCGGTAAGCTTTTTGACAAAGGGCTTAATGCGAATGCCCAGGAGAAGATTGTGCTGGTTTCTCAAATTCACCGGAAGCCTCGGAAACCGCATGTTATAGGTTCCGGGCTCAGGCAAAACGGCTTCTTCATCAATCTGTTTCTTTCGCTGGTAAGAATGCCCCGTTGAAGGATCCACGTACTGGTCAACCATTCTCGATAGCGTTGAATCCTTCTTTTTCATGCCATTCCAGAGCAAAAGCAGACCGTAGCTCTCACGCTCAGAGAAATTGTCAGGTTGGTCCAACTCCTTCGGACTCTTCACTGCCGAATCGACATATACCGCATCGGCAGCCAGAGTTCCGGGAGTAAAAAGACAAAGTAGCGCCATCGCTAGAAACGCATTGCTAAGTATCTTCGATTGTCCGCATAACACCATAAAGCTAATTATATTTGCAATTTGGTTGGTTGACCAACTAAATTTTGAAAAGCTGATTGATTTGGTCAGTTGACCAACCAAATTTTGAAAAGTCGAATTGTAAGTCAGTTGACTGACTTAACTTTGAAATTCCAAATATCTGGACGGTTGACCGGCCAGGTTTTGAATCTGCCGACCTGAAACAACAGCTTCAATTGAAATTGGCGACAAAACAGTTAATCAACTGTTTGCCTGATCTGATTCCTAGACAGCTACTGGTGATAAGTTCGAAAAGTGAACTGGCAATAGAGAACCTTAGGTTCGCTGGCCGGGATACTGGAGATTCATGATGGAATTCCTAATATTCACATCAATTCTACTAACGCCATTTGTAGTTTCGACATTCATATTACTGAAGTCAGCTGACGAGTTCCTGTTGTGCTGCGAAAAACTCAGCCTAAAACTAAAATTCAAATTTAGAAAAGCGCTGGAAGGGACCATCGGGGAAAAACTGCATCTGAAAAGCCTTTCTTCCGGAGCGATTCTCCTCTGCCTGGCCGCAGCCACGCTTGGATTTCTCTGGACACCGGAACTGGTCGAAACACTATGGATTTTGCTAATCGCCCCGCTAGAAATCTACCTGGTCTTGTCCTATATCGTCATGGCGCTATATTCTTTGAGAATCTCCATAAACCTCTTTCCCCTAATGTTAGACCAGCTAGAACAAAAGAATAAACCCTATTTCGAAGAGAAGAAGCAGCCAAATATGCTTATTTTGACAGCTTCACTGCCACTGACAGCAGTTACTTTCGCTGTTCCTGCTGGCGTACTGGTGACTCTGCTATCACACACTCTCTTGCGGCTGTAAGTACCTCAGGAAGAAAGAGCCGACGCCTCGACCTTTTGTGACGCAGGCAGAGCAGAGAAGGATACACAGACAACGACACCGGGTTCGTTATCCCGACCGGACAGAGTCACCTCGGCACCGTGCAATTGTGCAATCTCTCTTACTATAGCCAGACCGAGCCCACTGCCGGGAGTGGCAGGAGTAGAGGTAATGTTGCCGCGATAGAAGCGCTCGAAGACTTTGCCGCGCTCACTCTCATCGATACCACAGCCGGTATCTTCTACCAGAAAAGAGACTCCGTCCATACTTTGCACCCGAACCGTAACTTTGCCAGCTTCAGGAGTGTAGAGAATGGCGTTCTCAATCAAATTGACCATCATCTCGTGCAGAGCTTCCGCATTGCCGGATACGACCACAGCTTCACCGCTGCCTTCAAAGCCGAAGTCCAGAGACTTTGCCATCGCCTGTGGCACCAGCTCTCTGGTGGCGGTAGCGGCAAGGGCTTCGAGATCCACCACTTCAAGATCCTGAAAGCGACTGGGTTCGAAGCGCGCCAGGGTGAGAAGCTGGTGAACAAGTCTGCTGGCACGCTCGGCGCTGCTTTCAATCTGCTCTAGAGAGTGGTGAACCTCAACCGGATCATCCTCTCGCAGCGCCAGTTGCGCCTGGGTCTTCAGCCCGGCAAGCGGTGTACGCAATTGATGGGCGGCGTTAGCGACAAAGCGCTGCTGGCCTTCTCTGTCGGCGCGGACCTGTTCTAATAAACTGTTTATAGATTCTACAAGAGGTTTAACCTCTTTCGGCGCGCCCTCTTCGCTCAACTCTTTCAAATCGGTAGGGCTGCGCTTGGCGACGGCTTCGGCAAGACGACGTAGAGGCATCAGACCTTTTTTAACACCATACCAGATCATAAGCGCGATAATCACCAGCATCACCAACTGTGGTATCAGCACACTAAGCAGAATTTTGTCTATCAGAGCACGCCGGCTCTGGGTCGTCTCTGCTGCCTGGATGATGAAGAAATCCCCGTTCATGCCCTCGGGGCGCGATATGACACAGGCGATTCGCACATCCACATCGGCGATTTTACCCGAGCGTACATAAGGAACCGAACGCTTCAACATTTTTACCGGCGGTGGTATGGTGCGCTCGCCGGCGATGTAGTCAAAGCGCGAATTGAGAATCTGATAGAAGAAAAGATCGTTTTTGCTGACCTTCAGAAATGATACCGCCGTGCTGGGAAGCTCCGACATCGAAGCACCGTCGGCTTGCAAGTGCTCGGCGATGGCGTTGGCTGAATCTATAAGCGATTCGTCATAGGCATCGTTGGCAATTTCCATACCGAAGATGTTCGCAAAAGCGGTATCGATAACGATAAGCGCAATAATTGGAAAAAGCAGCCAGCAAAGCAGCTGCCTTCGAATAGACGAGGTAAAGGAGATCATTGCGCCTTCTCCAGCAAATATCCAAGACCACGCAGAGCCCTCACTGTCACCCCATGTGGTTCTATGCGTTTGCGCAAGCGGTGGATATATACTTCCACCGCATTACCAGAAATGTTCTTTTCCCAACCGCAGATATGATCGATGAGCTGGTCTTTGCTGACCAGCCGTCCCGGACGCTGCATCAAGCATTCCATCACCATCAGCTCCCGAGAAGAAAGCTCGAGCGCCGCTCCATCCACCAGAAGAGTACGAGCAGAGACATCGAGGGTGAGCGACTCGAAACTGACCTGAGAAGGCGCCGCGTATTTGCTTCTTCTAATCAGGGCGTTGACCCGCGCTTCAAGTTCCGGCAGGTCGAAAGGCTTGAGCATATAATCATCTGCGCCTAGATTAAGCCCGTTGATGCGGTCGTTCAATCCAACCCGAGCAGTGAGAAGCAGCACCGGCAATAGGCTGCCGCGCTCTCTCAGATTGCGCAGCACATCGAGACCGTCTAATTTGGGCAGACCCAGGTCGAGAATAGCCATGTCGAAGCTGCTCGCTTTGAGAGCCTGATCGGCCTCAACGCCGCAAGAGACAGCCTCTACAGAGAAGCCCGATCTGGAAAGGGCTTTTGAAATCCCGTCCAGTAAAACCTCGTCGTCTTCAGCTAAAAGAATTCGCATTTGAGTCGGATAAACCCTTGCCCAATGAGTGATTCAAAGTTGCTTAAAGGTAATTAAATGGCGCTTCCGGCGCAAGAGTAAATATGTAAGGTTACCGTCAGGATGGTTAGTTATCATTTCGGACGAAGCTGGCGGCAGTAGCCTAAAACTGCCCGGCAGACCCCGATTGAGGCGTTTGGTAAGTGAATATTAATACAACTCCCGGTGAAGCCGTTATGGACTTCACACCTCCGACTCCTGTGGTTCCCGAAGCTATCGAAACCGTTGTCACAACAGAATCCATAGACCCGGCCACTTCCGCAGCTGCCCCCCAGGCACCGTCAACTGAGACCATGAGCGAGCAAGAGCTCCTTGACATCGAATCCGAGGTTTGCTCTTACGGAGATACAGTTCACTACGCCGAAGAGCCGAAGTTTTTCGAGAACTGCGAAGGCAGCTATCTCTATGACGGCGAAGGCACATCCTACCTCGATCTTCAGATGTGGTACTCGGCTGTGAATCTTGGTTACGCTAACCAGAGAGTTTCAGATGCCCTCAAGCGCCAGATTGACAAACTGCCCCAGCTTGCCTGCCAGTATCTGCACAAAGAGAAAGTGCAGTTAGCTTATAAGATTGTAAACTCGGTCGTGAAAGGCTTCGGCGCCAAAGGTCGAGTGCACTTCAACGTCGGCGGCGCCAACGCTGTCGAAGACGCGCTTAAGTTAGTTCGCCGCCACACCGGCAAAAGCCGCATGCTTGCCTTCGAGGGTGGCTATCATGGCCGCTCCCTGGGTGCTTCTGCCATTACTTCCTCTTATCGCTATCGGGAGAATTTCGGAGAGTTCGGTGATCGTGCCGAGTTCGTCCCCTACCCCTATTGCTTCCGCTGCCCCTACGGCAAACAGGTCGATAGCTGCGAACTCTTCTGCGTCCAGCAGATTGAGCGCAAGTTCGACCATGAATACACCGGCTGGTGGAATCCCAAAACCAACAAATCCGAGTTCGGCGCCTTCATCATCGAACCCATGCAAGGCACCGGCGGTTATGTACCGGCACCCAAAGGCTATTTCGAACGGCTTGCCAAAATCTTGAAAGAGCGCAACATCCTGCTCATCGATGACGAGATTCAAATGGGCTTCTTCAGAACCGGAAAACTCTGGGCCCTCGAACACATGGATGGTGTCACCCCCGATGCCATGGTTTTCGGCAAGGCGCTCACCAACGGCATGAATCCGCTCTCCGGAATTTGGGCCAAAGAAGAACTTATCACCCCAGAAAAATTCGGACCCGGCTCCACCCACTCTACCTTCTCTTCCAACTCGCTTGGCACCGCCACCGGTCTGGAAGTGATGAAAATCTTCGAAGAGTCCGACTATGAAATATCTGTTCCGAAGAAAGGCGAATATTTCCTGGGCTTGCTCAAAGAGCTGCAACAGCGTCATCCGGAAATCGGCGACGTGGACGGTGTCGGTCTCGCCCTGCGCATGGAGATGTGCGAAGCAGATGGCTACAGCCCCAGTCGCGAGCTAGCAGACCGCATGTTCCAAATTGGTCTGGAAGGCAATCTAAAAGTGGACGGACAGAGAATGGGTCTGGTTCTGGATATCGGCGGCTACTGCAAAAACGTCGTTACCCTGGCACCATCCTTAGAAATCTCCTACGACGAAATGGATCTGGCAGCCAAGCTGCTTGACCTCGTGATTACCCAGGCTAAGAAAGAGATTTGATGAACACTAAAAAACTGGAGATCTTCTGTGATTTCGACGGTACCATAACCGTCGGTGATACCGTCGATCTTTTGCTGGAGAAACTGGCGCTTCCTGAATGGGAAGCGCTGGAAGAACTCTGGCAAAAGGGCGAGATCAGCTCAGGAGAATGCATGACCAAGCAGATCGCCCTTATTCAAGGGGGCTGGCCTGCGGTAGAGAAGGTCCTGGACACTGTGGCAGTCGACCGGGGTCTTGCCTCTTTTGTGGTCTGGTGTCGGCAGCAGAACATTGCTTTCAATATCGTCAGCGATGGTCTCGACCAAGTGATCAAAAAGCTGTTGACCAGAGAGAAAGTGTCTGTCGATGCACTATGGTCCAATCATCTGATTGAAGCAGAGGACGGTAGCCTCTCCCTCGAAATTCCAGCAAGAGAGCATCGGGTTGTTTGCGAAACCGGACGCTGCAAATGCCAGGTGCTCGACATGGCAGGCTCAGACAAACTGAAAGTGGTTATCGGTGACGGTCGCAGCGACTATTGCTGGGCTCGCAACGCCGATATCCTCTTTGCCAAGGATAGCCTGCTCAACCACTGCCTCAAGCAAGGCATTCCTTGCATACCCTACGAAAGCCTGGTCGAAGTAAGGGTTGCGTTGCAAGACATGCTCTTGACCGATAGCGAGAGCATGGGAATCACAGAAGAACAAGATACGGAGCACTACATCGGGACGCCGACCACCTGGGGAGGTGCCCAGGTTATCACCGGCTAACTACTGGTTATGGCAAAGACTGGAATTTTATTGCTACATGGACTGACCGGAATGCCTTCCGAGATGAGACCCGTGCAGCGATATTTCGAAGATCTTGGCTATCAGACCGAGGCACCATTGCTGGCCGGCCACGGTGGCGACCATCATGACCTGATTGCCACTCAGTGGATAGACTGGGTAGCCAGCGCCCGTGAAGCGCTGGAAAATCTTCTGACCCGCACTGACAAAGTTGTGGTTATGGGACTTTCTATGGGAGGCACCATCGGCGCGCTTCTTGCCCATGAAAAAGGAGACAAGGTAGCCGGAGTGGTGATGCTCTCTCCAACGCTATGTTATGACGGCTCGAATCTGGATAACTTATTTCACCAGAAGTTTCTCAAGAGTCAGTTCTTGAGAGACGTCTGTCACTTTTTCGTTGCCACCGTTCCCTTGGTGGGCGAGAGATGCTACTGGACAGAGACGCCACCCTATGGGCTCAAAGACGAAAGATTGCAAGCGAAAATAACCCGCTCGGTAGAAGAAGCGAAAGCCGGAGGCAATACAAAATTCGGTCTGTTCCGGACCTATTTCGCCTCTCTGCATCAGATGAAGCTTCTCACCGACAAATTTCGCAGTATCGCCGCCGATATCACTAGCCCGGCTCTGGTGATTCACAGCTTCGAAGATACTCTCGCCAGCTTCGCCAACGCCACCAACACTTTTCAGATTCTGGGCAGCACCGACAAACGTCTTGTCGGCCTAACCGGATGCGATCATGTGATGACCCTCGATTTAAAACGAGATCAAGTATGTGAGCTGGCCGGCGCCTTTACCAAAAGGATCTGCGGACAAGAGAGTGAGTCGATATCTGCATCTTTGGCAGATGCGGCTGCAATGACAGATGAAGGTATCGCAGCCGCTGCGACTGCAATGACAGAAGAAGATATAGCAGCAGCGGCCGCTTTTGACAAGAATAAAAGGCGCATAGAAGCTCGCGCCAGAGCCCGCAAGAACAAGCTGGTACCAGAAGGACTGACCATAGAGCTCTGTCATCATCTCTGCGACGAATCGGCTCACAACTGGAGTTTCACCACTCATGAACACTGTCGATTCTTAGATCACCAGCAGGATCTGCGTGCCCATATGGTGGTTAGATCAGGCGAGAAAATCCAGTCGATAACCCCTATATTTCTGACAGACCGCAAAAATATCATTTTAGGATATCCCCATGATCGGTGGCACGAAGACCATGATTATCAGGTCGGCGAACACCAGACCATGACCTTGCTAAAAAACTTCCTGTCCAATCTCAAGCGCTCTATGAAAGCGCGCAAAATCTGTTTAAAAGACGACACCGGTCGCTTTGTCGATCACAAAAAACAGAAACCCAGGCAAAAGCAAAAACCAGTGCAGAAACCATTGCAGAAACCAATAACCGAAGTAGAAGCAAAACAACTGGTATCGGCGAGGGCTGAATAAAATGATCGAATCGACATACACAGCCACAGATAGATCTCGTGCCAGGGCGACAAGAAGCGCTAGCACCTTAAACAGCCTGGAGCCACCATCGCTGCCCGAGGCTTTCTACCAGAATCCGCCAGAAGGTTTTCGCGCTCTAAAAATCGCCACTTCTAACGGTGACACAGCTCCTGCATTTTTCGCCGACTTCGACATCCTCACCACCCTCGACGACGAGCACCGATGGATAATCGACCTGCTGGCTAAGGTAAAAGCCTCCGGGCTTACCACCATGCCGACTCTTTTCGCCGGCACCACCGTAACCGAATACACGGGCTATCCGCACCTCAATGAAAAGGGCTGCAGCGAATATGTCGAAAAGCTGGTAGAAGAAGCTTTAGATCGCAAAGCCAGCCTTCTCATTATCAAAGACCTGCCCCAGAACTCACCTCTGTTGTCGAAGGAAGAGAATCTCATAGCCGACAGAATCATGGATATCTGCGCCGCGGACAAACGCTTTCTGGTGGTGGAAGGTCAGGCTCTCGCCTATGTTCCCATCGACTTTGCCACCATAGATGAATATCTTTCTCGCTCCGGCAAGAAGACCAGAAAAGACCTGCGCCGCAAAATCCGCTCCCGCGCAAATCTGCAAGTAGAAGCAGCGCCGACCGGCAGAATTTTTCATGACCAGAGCCTGCTCAATCAAATGTACGAACAGTACCTAAACGTCTACAACCAGAGCCAATATCACTTCGACAAACTCAGTCGTCGATTCTTCGAAGAGATCCTGACCAACGGCAAAAATGGTGGCATCGTCTTCATCTATAAAGACAACGACGGCGATATCATCGGGTACAACATCTGCTTCGAGCACAACAACATGCTCGTCGACAAATATGTCGGCTTCGAATATCCCGCCGCCCGGGATGCCAATCTTTATTTTGTAAGCTGGTTCCATAATCTCGAATACTGCCTCGAGAGAGGACTCAGCCACTATATCGCCGGCTGGACAGACCCTGCTGTCAAAGCTTATCTAGGTGCTTCTTTCACCTCGACCCGCCACGCCGTCTTTATACGCAACTCTCTACTGAGAGCCATTCTTCAACCGTTCAAAAAGTGCTTCGAAAACGACAGCACTTTTGGAGAATCCGGAGGTAAATCCTGATGACACCAGAAGCCACCACCCTGTGGATTCTAACCCTGGTCTTCGATACCTTTGGTCAACTCGCGCTCAAAGCCGCCGCCGTCACCGATGGTGACACCGACGGACTGGATCGCTGGCAGACTATGGCCAAGCAAAAATGGATCTGGCTCGGCGTCGCCGCCTATGTGGTCGAGTTCTTTGTCTGGCTGGCATTTCTCTCTATGGTTCCGCTCGCCCAGGGTGTTCTGGTGGGCTCGGTCAATATCCTCACCGTGCAGCTCGGTGGCAGGATCTTCTTCAAAGAGCTGCTCACTCCCAAACGCATCCTGGCATCGGCGATGGTGGCAGGCGGTGTGGCGCTGGTAGGCTGGGCAGGCTAATGGCAAAATTCTATATAATCGGCTTTCTAATACTACTGACCTTCGACACTCTTGCCCAGGTCAGCTTCAAGTTCGCCGCCACCAATACAGCACCAGCCACCCTCGACTTTCTCTGGATCCTGAGCGTTCTAAAAGAGAAGTGGGCATACATGTCTCTGGTCGGCTACATAGGCGCCTTCGTCACCTGGATGACCCTTCTCAAACATGCTCCGGTCGGTCCCGCCTTCGCCGCCTCCCACCTGGAAATCGTCACGGTGATGCTCTTCTCTTTCTTCTTTCTGGGAGAGCATCTCTCGCCGCTTCAGATATTCGGCAGTCTTCTGATTATAGGAGGCATCATCGTCTTCGCCATGGCCGAAGCGGATCTGAACACCGAAGAGTCTGCTTCCGACAAAGACGGCTCTATAAAAGAAGAAGTAAGGGAGACCGTCACAATCGGTCAGGAGTCCAAGTAATATGCGCGAGTTGCCCCCCACTGCCGGCATGCCTTTAGTGTGGTCGGATTTCTTCCACGCCGGAGAAAGGTTAGAAGACGGGCTCTCCCGCTTCTTGTCCATTCCGATATCGGCGGTGCTCTCCTCGGGCACGGCATCTCTGGTGGTTGCGCTGGAAACTCTGAAGCGCCTCCATCCAGAGCGCAAACAGGTAATTATCCCAGGTTATACCTGCCCGCTTGTAGCGCTGGCCGCAGCCCAGGCCGGGCTAAAAATAATAGTCTGCGATCTTTTGCCAGACTCTATCGACCTCGACCCGAATCAACTGAGAAGCCTCCTGAACAAAGAGACCCTGGCGGTTATCCCGGCGCATCTAGGTGGCTTGCCCTGCGACCTGACCACGGTAGTTAAGCTAGCCAGAGCCAATGGCGCCAAGGTGATAGAAGACTGCGCCCAGGCCCTTGGTGCCACCATCAAAGGACGCTCCATAGGACTGGCCGGAGATATTGGCATATTCAGCCTGACCGTCGGCAAAGGTCTCAGCATTTACGAGGGCGGATTTATAATCGCCCGAGAAGAGCGAATGAGAGCCGCCCTGTATGAAACTCTGGAGAGCATGAATCTGCACGCTACCGGAGCACAATACGACTATTCTTTCAGCACGGAAGAGCTGAATATGCTCGGTCATTTGATAGGCTACAGAATGCTGTACAATCCAGCCGGTCTCAGCATCGTATATGGTGACAATCTCAAAAAAGAACTGAAAGCCGGCAACGTAGAAGCGGCTATCGGTGACGTCTTCTCCCGAGAAATTGCCGTAAGACCGGTGGGCGAGCTGAGAAAGAACATCGGCGCCAGTGCGCTAAAACGCCTGCCCCAATTTCTGGCGGACAACAGAGCGCGAGGTCTTGCCCGGGCGCAAAAACTGAGCGCCTATGCCGAACGCGGCTTAAAAATACTGCAACCCCAGCAAAACACCGATGGCACCTGGCCGTTTCTGATGCTGCTCTTCGAAGATGAAGCGACTTGCAACCAGGCTCTCGACCGACTGTGGACCAGGGGGCTGGGCGTGACCAGACTGTTCGCCTCTCAGATAAACGGCTACAGCTACCTGGCTGATATCTTGCCGGATAATCCTGTTCCAAACGCAGCGTCTTTTGCAAGGCGTTGTCTGACGATATCAAATAGCGTCATGGTTCAAGATCGAGACTTCGACAAGATACTGAGCGCAATCGAACCGCTTTTGAAAACGGTCGGTCAAAAACAGGGCGACGCCGATCTAGTCTCCAGAACCTGATTCCGCTTCGGAGTCAGAATCGGAATCAGAGCCAGAATCAGAATCGGAATCTGAATCAGAAACCGGTCCGTCCGGAGAATCCGCATCTGGCTCGGCAGCATCAGGAGAAGTCTCTCCACTAGCCGGTTCACCTTCGGAGCTGACCGGGTCACTCTCATCTCGGTTCTCGGCAGTGGCATCAGCCTCTCCGGAATCAGAGTCCAACTTAACCGCATCCATATGCTCTGCCATCATCGCTTCGCTTCGCGCTTCATGGCTGAGGCCGGTTTTGACCTCGACAGCGTTATCAATCACCTTTTCGGCAGCATCTTGCTTATCGTCGTCGACGACTTTATCGGGCTTGGCAGCAACTTTTGCACCGTCATTGCCACTCTCGCCTGCACCTACTGTGGTGGCAGCAGGCTCTAGCACAGAGGTACCGAGAATCTCGGGCACTTGTTCTTGACCGGACATCTGCTTAACTACGGTTTCGCAAAAAGCCAACAATGCAGGGTTCTTAGAAAGTTTAGCAATCTGGTAGTACTCGAGAGCCATGTTCGACTTCTCAGAGATGACGCGACTGCGGCTGGCGAGCCTGCGATCTAAATAGAGCTCCCGCAGCATCTTATCTTCTTCTGCACCACCGGTAGCCATCGTATAGAAGAACAACGCCACCTGCGAAGCCGGCGCCACGAATGTGGGTGACATCGATGCCACTCCCAGTGATGTCTTCACCACCCGGGAGGTAACCAAATAAAGCTTGGAGTGACCGTTGTACTTATGTACCTTTTTAACCACATCCTGAATGGTGGCATCGCGATCCTTGCATGCCATCATAATAGACTTCTGTTTGTTCTTACGCTGGCTTATGGTCCAGAGCTTGCCGTCATAAACAGGGTGGCTATCGTCCACCTGGCTGGACCAGGATTTAAAATTATCGAGCGCTTTGTTTGCCGCCTCTTCTCCGACCAGCTCTTTGAGCTGCGCCATAGAACTCTCGAGCTGCGCAGCCTGCTCTTCGTCCTTGCTGCCCACCGCAGCCGCCATCTCCATGGCGCTGGAGAGCACCGCCAGCTCTGTGGCATCACGGTGTTCTTGCTGCAACCACTCTGCCGAGCCTTTGCTCTTCAGCTTCTGTTTCTCGTTGAGGATAACATCGCCGAATTCACTCGACGGCGAATCGCCTCGATAATAGAAAACATAGTTGAGAGCGTCCTTGGTCATTGCCAGGGCTTTTTGATGAATACGGTTATACTTTTTGACATGCTGGTCGTAGTGAGAGGCTTTGTCGCTACGGTCGAGAGCCACTTGCACCAGCTCATCGAGCAGACCGGGTCGCTCCGGAACGGTCAGAACGACAGAAGACTCCAGCAGTTTGCCTTCGGCGTCTTTCTTGGGAGTTTCGACCTCTATTACAGCGTTTTCGGCTTCAAGTTCCGGTTCGACGTCCTTGGCATAGACACCCACGGAACAGGTGAAAGAGAGCAATAGAGCCATGGATACCAGGGTACTGAAACGCCTTGGCTTGGCGAAATTGCCAGGTGTACTAAGCATATATTTGAAACCTGCTGTGCTGGAGCGAAGGGGATTATACCACGGCCCGGTCAATCGCCGGATAGCCCCATCAGTACTGATCCGAGCAACCCTTGACAGGCACTAAAACCGACTCGATGATTAGATTTAGCACATCGATTTCCAAGGCTAAACAAAGACGAAATATCAACTATTGACCATGAAGCAATTTCATAACCAACGACTTGTATTCACTTTCCGAGAGTCCCTTATGATGTGCTACGGATAATGGATGTTCGCTAGGCTCTAAAGTGATTAATGGAATCGACCCGACCGGCTGGGTATGAACAAGTGTTTTCAGATTCAGCGTATCTGGAAATCCCGGCAGCCGATTCGAAAACCATCCAAAATATGGTGGCTCGGACTCGCGTCCGACGGTAGTCCACAGTTCCATTGATCGATCGAAGTTCTCGCTGCTCAAACTAACCCAGACATTGAGACTCAAAGGCTGCGGTAGATCACTAACCGGAATTTCAAGGGCGCCTTTGACAAAGAACTTTTCATCATCGATCACACACACTGAACGCTGCAGTTCGCAACGTTCCGGGCGCTCTGCTTCAGGAATTTCAAATAGATAGTCAGGGCAGGGGACATCAAAAGCCATCTGACTTATATCATGCGCTTGTCCGCAGCTACTGCATTCGAGAAAAGTCAATTTGAACACCCTCTCAGTTTGGTCGCCTAATGATACACATGTAGAGATATCTTTTGCAGGAATTTCACCGATAACCTACTTCAGCTCCAGCATGGTCAAGAGCATTTCTTTGATGGACCTTGGCAAAATGTGGTCAACAACCTGATTTGCTTTTCTGCGGTCGAAAGTCTTGCTCTTTCTGAATTTTTTCGCAGCAGCGTCCTCGGTAAAAGTGAAGGCAAATCTCTCGCCCGAAACTTCATGAACCGTAAAGCCCTCGAAGCTTGTCACATAGCTTAGATGAACCCCGTCATCAGAACCTGTCAGCAGGACACCTTGCTCCATCAGATAGTCTCGCTTCGCTCTATCTAGCCTGGCAAATCTTTGCATATTTCTGTGAGTCAGAAGCTCCTGCCCGAACAAAGATTCGTAAAAGAGGGGCTCCAGAACAAAGTAGGCGCCAACTAATAGAGCCACCGCCCACAGTATCTTTATAATCGTGCTTTTCTTGAGGACCACTGGACTGGAATCACTATTGTGCAAACAGAGCACCTATGATCTATTATGCCGCAAATGACTTAAATCAGATGACTATCCCAATCTCATTAAATAGAGCCCGACAGCCATAAATTCTCCGGATTTCCTCCAGGTTTACTCCATATTTTCTCCATACTGATTTGCTAAATTCGTCATAGCAGGCAAATTACTGTTAAATTCGTCTGCCGACAGTAGAATCCGAGGAAAATAAAATGTCTACTCCGAGATTTCGAATATTGCTTCTTTCAATTGCCGCTTTGCTCCTCAGCCTATCGCCATCGCTTCCGGCCAATGCAGCCAACGAAGCCGGCATCGGCTGGATCCCGACCTGGAAACAGGGAATTGCCGAAGCGAATCGCACTAAAAAACCGATTCTTCTGGTCTCGGCTGCGCCGCAATGTGGCGGCGTGCCGGGCGAGTGGTGACCGGGCAAACAGAATATGGACAGGAGTTACCTGTCCCGGCCAGAAGTAATAAAAGCCTCTCGCAATTTCGTTTGCATACGAACAATGACCTATGAGAGCGCTGAAGAAGCAAAGGTCCTCCGTTCCATATGGGGACGAGGAGACCTGCAAAACACAGTATTCGCCATTCTCGACCCCTACGGTCGACCGATAGTCAACGGTCAGAGAAGCCCACAACGCATCTTCCGTGATTCTACCGACATGGCTACTTATATGGACCAGGTCGCAGCCCACTACCGGGGTCACGGCGACCCTACCTGGCTTCCGGTGGTTGATACGGTCAGGCTCGGATTGAACGTTGCCGCCTGCGACAGCCGCCCCCTGGTGATTGTAGTTGCGCCGACAAAAACCGAAAGAGACAGCCTTCAAGCCAGATTAGCGCCGGCTGCCTGGTCGGACAGACTGGTCGGTAAGCTGGTCTACACGGCGGGCACCGCATCGGAACTCCGAAACATCCGCGGGGCAAGAATTAATAGCGGCTATCTCTTCGTCAAACCAAATGATTTCGGCACTGAAGGCGAGGTGGTGACCCAACTGAGCAACAGCGCCACGGCCACGGCTCTGACAAATGCCGCTATGCAAACCACGGGTATCGCTTTCTCGGAAAAACTGTCCCACCGTGAGCACGTTATGCGAGGCAGAAGGAGCGGGCAATCCTGGGATAGCGCGATTCCTGTAACCGACCAGCAGGCTCTTCGAGCCCAGCAGTTAGGGCCAGGACGGCGGGGTTTCTAAAACCTTGGAGCTTGCGGGTAAGATGTGAGTAAGATATACTCAATGTATACTCATTGCGTAGCAAGGTTTGAAAACATGGCTCGTCCGAACAAGAGAGAAAATTTTGATGTTACCCCCTCTCAGGAGGCTGAAATCGACTGCTTCAAAGAATTAGTCAAAGCACCTTCCCGAAAAGAAGCCTTGCTGTCCGCGGTGCGCATCGCACTGCACATTACCAGCGAACTTCAAAATGGTAGAAAAATATACACAGGAGACTCCCAGGGGAACGACCTGAGAAGGCTTGTGATGCTAGGTATAGAAGAGCCTGAATACTGGCCGTGGAAGTACCTGGTTCAAGTACCTCATCCATGGAAGAAGCAGCTGTACGTAAAAGGGAGAAAGCTGCCCGCAGCAGCAGTGTGGACAGCCACACTTACGAACAAGTTATCTAAAGCAGAGGCAGCTGAGAACTGGGATCTTCCACTTGAAGCCATTGATGAAATCTTTTACTACTGCGAAAAGAACAAAGCCTTACTCCAAATGGAAGCAGAAGAAGAAGCCAGACAACTTTCTCTAAAAGGTATTCGGGTATAAGAATGAGCCTGAGGCTGCTTCTCGATGAAGACTCCCAGGACAAGCTTCTAGTATCAAAACTAAAAGCAGCGGGTCACGATGTTCTAACAGCCCACGAAGCTGTTCTATCGGGAAAGCCCGACAGCGAGGTGCTGGCTTTTGCCGTGCAAAAGAAGCGTGTTGTATTAACCAGAAACTGCAATGATTTTTTAGTAGAGGCGGACAATTTAAAGTCCTCCGGAAAGACTCACTGCGGCATTTTGCTACGCTATGAGAAAAATGATCCTGCTAAAGATATGAGCTACGACGACGTAGTTAGAGCTCTAGACAATATACAAAAAGCAATCTCTGAAAAAACTTTGATACTCAAAAATACAGAGCTGAGCCTTTCCTATTACCGCTACTGATATCATAAATGGTGCCTTTTCACCAGGAAACAGAAAGATAGTCCCTGGTAACCACCTACCGGCAACTGTACTCCCACCTATCCAGTTCCAACAGCCAGGCGGTACTGGGCTTGACCTCCATGCTTGTCTTTGGCGCATCTACGGTCTCGAAGCTAGCGAGCATCTTCTCTACCTCGGGATACAGCTTGTCGTCCACCTCTACCGGCAGCGTGCTGATGGCATACATCAATCGATCGCCGACCATAAAATGCCACTGCCGCCAGCGCACTTTCTCTTCACCCTTGGGCGGCAACGCCTGCTGAAAGAAATAGGCATCATACTTGCCGACCTTTACCTTTTTGAGATCGTCAACCGTGGCATCAGGTCTGGCGCGCTGTAGATTCTCCAGGGCGGCTTCCCGGGGCATTCTCGAAAGCAGCTTCGCCAGATCGGCGTCCGAATCGGCAGACACCCTACCCTGCATATGGATGTCCATTCCGCACTGCAGCCCGCTGGGAATGTACATCATCCAGTTGGTGCGAGGTACGGTGGTCCACCCCTCCACAGTATTAATTTTAAAAGGCAGAGGCTTCTCCCGGGGCAAAAACTGAAAAACGACCACGCTATCCATAGGCTGCTTCGCAGCCCGGTTCTCAGTCTCTGTATAAACAACCTGATACGGCTCTTCATAAACCCAGCGAGAGTCGGACTGCAACGCCACAGCATCGAGCAGCTCCTGCACCGTGGGCTGATAGCTGGCAGGATAGGCTGGTTCTAGATAAGCGGTGGAAACATCTTTATCATCGGTGGCCAGTGCAATAGATTTGCCGATTTCAATGCGGCTCATCACGAAATACATGTTAGAGAAATCACGAAAGGTCCCATTCGAGATGCGCCCATCAATACGCTGGCTCAAGAATTTCTGCAATTCGTCCTTGCTGAGCGTTTTAATCGGCTGCTTAAAAATAGCCGGAGCCTTTGCATTGGGCTCCTTATGCATCTGGATTCTAACCTGCGCACAGGTGGGCGCCGCCGCTGCCAGCGCCAGTGTCGAAAAACCGATAAGAGACATTACTATAGAAGCACGTTTAAAAGCACGTTTCATATCAATACCTTCTTAATTGAACCTAGCACAGACCAAAATTTTGCGTCGGATTCCTTTTCAATTCGTTAGATCCGATGTACACATTTAAAAGAGAGACAAAATACGGGCCCGGGTCTCTGCGATTATAGGGTGAGGTTTTTCTTTAGGACCATAGGAAGGATAGATATCCTCATCGACTCGAACCCGAATCCAGCTCACATTTTTATATAGATAAAAATGCTGCGACTCATCGATCATTACCTTGCGTTCCGTTTCGATGATAGAGATATTGAGCACAATGGTGCGATGCAGCTTCTCCTCCGTCACAAGAGTGGCGCGGATTAGTCCCTGCTTTTCGAACTGCTCAGGCTCCCAGTGCGAAGAATCCGTCGTCGACTCGGACAAAGCCTGCACAATCTTAGCCAGGGTCTCATCAAATCCAAAAGGACTGTATAACGCCTTGTCGGAGGTCATCGGGGCTGCCTGTTTGAGGGTCTACATTTGAACTCTGAATCTGCTCTCTGAATCTCTTCTCGGAACCTTTACTTTGAGAAATTCCCCGGAGCAAGAAAAATCAATCGACTTCTTCGGATTTCTCGGGCTCGGGCTCCGGTTCTTGCTCAAGCTCAAGCTCCTGCTCCAGCTCAGGCTCTAGCTCGAGCTTCATCCAGCCCACCGAATCATATCTTTCATTCATATCAAGTCTGGTGGCTTGTTGCACGATCGCGTCGATGGACTCAGAAAGATCCGGTGCCAGAACCCGCGGAGTAGAGACACTTAACGGTCTGGGGTCTCTGCCGGTGAGCATAAAATGAAGTGTGGCGCCCAGGGCATATATGTCACTTCTTGGATCTACTTCGTTGCGAAACTGTTCCGGCGGTGTGTAAGACTGCTTGCCGCAGGACTCCATAGTCTGAGTGCCGTCGGCTCTGGCAGCCAGGCTGAAGTCAATCAGTTTGACAGCACCGTCCTCGGTGATCATTATGTTCTCGGGTGTAACATCACGATGAACCATGGCAGGGACCAGGCTGTGAAGATACTCGAGAATCTCGCATACCCGGGCACCAATGCGCCTGGCTTCGTCCTCGGGCAGAGGTCCTTCTCTTGCTACTTTCGCCTTCAGAGTCTCGCCCTGGACATATTCTAGAACAGCATAGACTCGCCCCTGCTCACAGAAGAAGTCATATAAAGCCACTATGCCCGGATGATTCAACTGAGAAAGCAGACTGACCTCGGTTTCGAACTCTCGGGCAGATTCTAATAATGCCCCCGAAGCATCGGCGGTAGTGGCATCGGAAGAAGCCAGTATATACTCTTTCAAGACACAAGAGCTGCCGTCCGGCCTGCGCGCCACATAGGTGGTCGCCTGACCACCGGCATGAAGACGTCGCTCGACTAAATATTGACCGTCTTTCAAAGTATCCTTCGGATTCAAGCCACTCTTGGCGCCGTCCGGTTGACGTTTCTCGGTGAGAATATCGAACCAGAGCTGGGTATAGCGAACATCTTGAAGGACACGAGAGCCCAGGAGCTTCTCTTGCACATCCTCATCGATAATCACATGTGGTGCCCATTTTCTTATAGAATAGAACAACCTCGCCTTCTCGGCAGAGCTCAAATTATTGAGATCGATCTTGATGTTGCGACCTCCATCAAGACCCCGGTCGACAGAAGACAAAATAAGATCATCGCCGACATTTACCTGACGGCACAGACCGTCCATGAATTTGGCTATCTTATTAAGGCATTTGTAAGTCAGAGAGTCTTTGCTGAATGCATTGTCAGGCAGAGGATACAGACGGGTAAAGCCCTCTTCTTGATGGCGCACTCGCTTGATTTCGCTCCAGCGCAGCGAGTCTGGTCCGCCACCGGTTGAGAACTGATTGAGCGTCAGCACATTGAACAGCCAGTCGTCCTTACCCCGGCGCTTGACACCATTGACGGTACATTCCACCGTATTCTCTCGAGAGAGAAAATTGAGCGGAAAGACGAACCAGGCTCGAATAAGAACAGCTACCAGGGCAGCGGCCAGTCCATAGAGATAGAAAAAAAGAAAAATCCTTTTCGTAGTTGCAGGTTTTGAACCACCAGGTGTCAACAGGCTACCTTTGTCTCGATAATAGTGAGCCAGAAAATAATCTTCGTTTCGCTTCTTGTCCACAGCCGCTCTTTGCTCAGCGTTCAATATCCAATATCTAACCGGTTTAGGCGGTGACGGAGTGTTCCTCCGTTGAATATTTGCATAGGACACAGGCACTGCTCTGCTGCTGAGCACCATCTTGTCCACACCCAGACCGAAGTATATAGATGTTGTTATTATCGCCGGAATTCCAAGAGCGAATATCGATAGAAGCGTAATCCCGAAAGCGCGAGAATGATAGAAATTGTTCTCCGGATGAGACAACTCAGAGCGCCGGTTTTGAACAAAAGACAAGCCCTCTGGATCATCAGCATCCACTTTTTTCTCGGGCAAAAATCCTTTTAGCCAGTGCCAGAATATCCAGAAAAAAGAAAATGGCAAACAGAATATATAGGTCCAGAAAAGGACGAAAGGCAAAGCCTGATCCACACCTTCGCTCAAGTCTCGACGAAAAGCAGATTGACGGACAGATTCCGGTATCTGGTCCTTTAAACCTTTCTGAATATGAGCAGGGCACCGATGATAAAGCCCTAGAAAAGCGGGCTTCAGTATTGTCGCCAAAACCCAGAGTAATACCAACTTGGGCATCATGGCAATGGCACCGATAACAGTAGCAGGCGCCAGAAGCCCCCTGAACCATTCGATCCAGCTCTGGGCCGTGCCCACAGGCGAGACAGGAACATCTTCCAGGGCGCGACACCAGTCGGGCAACTGACTTTCTTCTTTGTCTAACGCCAGGCTTTCCTCGGCATCGGCAATCTCTTCAACCGCATCTGATTCGGTGGCACCGGTACTGGAGCGAAGAGACTGTAAAAATGCTTGAATGTTCTGTACTTTTTCTTGTTCTTCTACTTGTTCACCATTAACCTGCTCTGCAGAAACAGGCGGGTCCTGCGCCGCTTGAGCGACCGACTCCGGTCCATTCGAAACAACAAGCCTGGTCGAATCGGCTTCCTTTTCTACAAAGGTTGGATCAAATTTCTCCTGGTCAAGGCTACTCATTTCAAAACTCTCGCTCTTCATTTCCCTGTCACAGCCTCGAGACTAGACTTGATATTGAGCTTGAATCCTTTGTCCATGGCGTTCAATCTGGACAGTATTTCTTTGAAGGACCGGGGCCTCTCGTCAGCATCGAATGCGGTGCATTCTCTAACCAGAGCATCCAGCGCTTCGGAACACTCTATAAACGAAGAAGGCGAGGAGGTCGAGAGTGCTACCGGGTCACGACCGGTCAGCAAGAAATGAAGCAGACAACCAAAACTGTATATGTCGCTTCTGCAATCCGCCTCGCCGCGCAACTGCTCGGGCGAGACATAGGTTTGCTTACCGATCATTGTACCGGTTACTCCCTCGATAAATTCTCGGGCGGCACCAAAGTCGATAAGCCTAAGCTGCCCGTCTTCACCTACAATCACGTTGTCGGGGGTAAGATCACGGTGCAACACCGCCGGCTCTCTGCCATGCATATAGATCAAAATCTGACATAGTTGCGATGCGTACTCTAAAACAGCTTTTTCAGAACGCGAGCCCTGTTCTAAAACGAGCTCCCGCAGGTCTTTTCCGGGTCGGTGCTCTATCAATAGATAAGTCGACTCACCCACGGTAAAACAATTCAAAACCTTTGCAATGCCAGGATGATCGAGAGCGGTCAAAATCTCGTACTCGCGCTTCAATATCTTGGTAAAAGCCCGGGTCTCGGCGTTGTCTTCAGCCAGATAGAACTGTTTGACGTTCACCATTCGTCCAGCTTCTTCTCGAGCCAGATATACGGCACACAGGGGCTTGCTGGCAAGCTGCCGGGTTATGCGCACCTTGGTCCCGGGCAAATACTCGCCCTGAGAATGAGGCACGAATATAGTCGACTTAAATTCTTCTCGCCCGCGGCAATCTTCAAGCGAGACAATTCCGTCAGACGGCTTCTTGCGATGGTCCTCTTCGGACAGTCTGGCACAAGCCTCGAAAACAGCCTTGTCGATGATACAGTTAACAGCATGGCGGTCGACAGCATTTAGAAGCAGTTTCAAATCCGGTGCCGACATTTGCCCCCCTTTGAAGCGCACAAAGCCGCCACTGCGGAAGCGCAGAGTAAACGTTGTCTTTGTCTCAGCATCCAAGCCTTTTTTGCTTTTCAACGGACGTACATTTGCTTCTATAGACTTCAAATCGCTCCACAAGCGAAACTGCCGCCCCAGCATCGTTAGATAAGGACCCTGGGCAAAGTTTATGCCGTCAGCGTTTATCGAAATTTTCCTGGGTTTTGCAAAAGGCACAAACACCAGGCAAAAGACTGAAAAGGCAGGGGTCGCCAACAAAGCTATAACCGAAGCCATAAAAATTCTGAAGTTCAGCTGCGACAACCAGGCAGGACTGTTGCCTCCCACTCCGAATCCAGCGTCCGCAACAGAGAAATCCAGCCAGCCTTTTATAGTTTCGCCCAGCGGTCCGTCGCTGAATCCGAACAGGAAAAACAGAAAGAGATAACAACAAGTGACCCAGACGGTGGTCCTGATGGAATTGCCCAAAAGAGGATGTGCCTCAGGGAAGGCAAGCTTTCTCGCCGGCAGGTGCAACGCCTCTAAAAATCCCTCGATCAGGTGCTGCAAAGACTTCACAGACACGACTCTCCAGGTGAAAGAGGTCAAAAAAGCATGCAGCTTACAGATTGGCTGAAACAAGAGAAGCCCGGTGAGGACTGAGCAAAGCGTTGCGACAATGGCGCGAAAGTCCGAGATGAAAGTCAAATCAGATGGATTCGGCACCACCAGAGGGAGCTGATGAAAATTCAGCCCTGCGCCAGTATGAGGAAACAGCTCTCCAATCGATGACAGAGCGGCTGGAGGGAATTTAACGAGATTCGCATCGGCAGCAGAAGCCAGCAGCCAATTAGCAATCCATTGAACAGGACCATCGGGGCGGAGGGTGATACTCAGGACGGAAGCCACAAAAGAGGCGAAGAAAATAATCTGGGTCGCGCCAGCCCATCGCTGTCTCTGAGCAATGAGATCAGGGTCTTCTCTGGTCGCCTTCAACCGCGACCGCAAACCTATCGCCAGGGCGCATGCCGCGCCATAGATAGGTAGCGGAGCCAGAAATCCGCCCAGGTAGAAAAGCTGGTGCACAGCTTTTACGGCGACGTAAGACATTGAACCTGAGCCACCGCTACCTCCGAACCAAATAGAAAGCAGAGTGCCCGTGCTACCGCCGTCGATCAGATTTGCGCTGACTGCGGAATTGTAGAAAAACCGCATGGAATACATCCAGAATAAAATCAAGGCTATCCGCTGAAAACGCGGGGTTTTGACATAGGCTTTCAGAAAAATCACCCGCTCCAGGGCGGTCTGGGTCCACATGGTGCGGACGGCAGGAATGGCGACATAGAGAAGGATGGCAATGGTTCCAAGCACCAGGGACCATCCGGAGAGGTAGAGATCGGCGAGGAGAAAAGCAACTATGGCAAGAGCCTCTAAATGGACTCTTCTGGGTCGGTAAAGTTGCAAGCCCCGAGGGACAGACATGGTAATTGGCGCTCTGAAGTAACGGAACTCCAGTATGGCAAACCCGGGGACGTTGTCAAGTAGGGTTATGGATAGTTCTTCGAAGGCATCGAAGAGTAGAGGCCGAAAACATGCTTGAGCACGCTTCTATTGTCAGCCAGTTCCGGCTTACCGGGGACTCTGAATTTAGCACCAAGCAGATCCAACATCTCTATGTCTATTCTGGCGCAAGCGAGAGCTCCAGTGAGCGCTTCCAGAGAGCTGC
This sequence comes from Candidatus Obscuribacterales bacterium, assembly GCA_020634035.1. GTDB lineage: Bacteria > Cyanobacteriota > Vampirovibrionia > Obscuribacterales > Obscuribacteraceae > RI-106. The sequence continues at coordinate 769,335 of JACKCM010000003.1, forward strand.
CACCGGGAACAGTCTTGCCACTGCCTCCTACAAGCTCTTCGCAATACCATTTACCTTCCTGCTGGAAAGGCGCACCTATAAAAATAGGCGTTTTGAAGATCTCGCCCGGCTCCGAATCTACAGTCATCTCCAGCTCATAGTAGGCGATTGCATTTTTCCTATTCAGCTCCACCTTCTTTTTGTTCATCGGCTTAGTCTACCTCGACAGAAGTCCTGTATCGCTCGCTTCGAGATCTCCGTCATCGTGCAAAAGCCGCCACTGATGCTCGTCCGGCAGTTTTTCGAACTCCAATTCTGCTTCTTTCTTACGATTGAACTTCAAAAGCACCTTATATAACTTGATGCGCACTAAGATCTCAAAAGGTGGAACAGCAGATTTCAAAAGCTTTCTATAGGTCTCAACCCACTCCTCAGAGACCTGATACTCACTATAGTCTCTGAATAAAGTACTTTCAGGGTAGAGCAGCAACAGCCCTTCGAAATAGCTACTATTACCCGGATTGAAGTCCAGCGCCCTCTCATACTTCTCTTTGGCTTCGGCTTTGCGTCCTTGTTTTCGATAAAGCTCAGCCAGAGCAAAAATCGCCCCATCGTTTCTAGGATCCAGCTCAATAGCCATTTTATAAGATTCTTCCGCCTTGCCATAAAGCTCTGCCTGTTTTTTCTTTGAGATAGAAGACTTCTTCTTCTCCTGCTTCTTCTCCTTTTGCTTTTCTCTGTCTTGAACCTTCCGCGCTGCGACAGGCTCCATTACACCCCCGCTCCACAGAACCAGCGCCATTACAAAAAATGCTACAGCTCGAAAACGAAGATGACTGAACCACATGGAATCAATCTATCACAGCCCGGTTAAAATACGCATCGCCCGAACCTAGATTAATTTTGGCTGCAATGCAAAATCTCGACTCAGTGCTTTGAGAGCACCATAGAAACGATCGCAATCAAAATGAATATCACCACAGCAATCGCCGCGAGCTTGATCATCTTCTGTTTTTGGCGAGCAGCTTCGGCGGCGGCCACACGCATTTGTACGCGCCGGGGGAAAACCTGCAGACGCTCCATGAGCTTCTCTAAACTATCGAAACGGTCTTTGGGATTCTTTTCCAGACAACGTTCAATAACTTCGTCGAGGTCGCCCGGTCTGCCCCGGTCAAAATTGATATTGGAGATTCGCACCGGCAGCTCCAGAGCATGTTTATTCTTCAAAGAAAGCGCAGAATCAGAATCGAAAGGCGTCCTCGCCGTCAACAAAGAATAACCGACGCAGCCCACAGAGTACATCTCGGAGCGCTCGTCGTAGTCCATATTGCGAGCCTCGTCGCCGGACATATAATGCGCGTCGCCGGCTTCTGCGTCTTTCCACTCTTTCTTGACGGCGCTGATACCATAATCGGTTACAACAATGGATGGCTCCGAATTCATATCATCCAGAAAAATGACATTGCCAGGCTTCAAGCTGCGATGCAGCAGACTGTCCTTCTTAGAGTAAACAAGCGCTTCCAACAAACCGACCAGAATCTTCACGGCCACATCGTGACTGGGCACCCCCTCCATGGCGAAGTATTGATCGAGAGAGAATCCGTCTTTATACTCCGTCACCAGATATGGTATCTTGCCGTTCAGCACTCCTTTGTCGACAACCTTGGCGATATTGGTGTGGCTCAACTGAGAAATCTTGCGTGCTTCCTGCTCGAAGGTCGGCAACATATGGACAGGAACGTTCTTGAAACACTTGACCGCCACCCGGCGCCCACTTTGTTTATCTCGACAGAGCAAGGTATCGGCTTTGGCGCTTTGACCAAGAATGCCCAGCGGCATATAGCGCTCGACAGGAAAGTCCTGGGGATTAATAGAACAGAGAGAAAGATCCATCTCTGCCACATCACCGGCTTCTCCCGGCTTTGCCACCGCGGGGATTTTAGCTGGCTCCGGCGAAGGGCAGGCACAAAGAAAGGCGCGCTCGAACTTTGCATCGGTCTTGCCGTCGGCGTGCACCGGAATCTTTTTGCGGCACTTCATGCACCACTCTAGCGCAAACTGGGCATTCGGTGCATATGTATGCTGGCACCGGCAGACAGATATCCACTGAGACTTTGGCGGAGCGCCCTCCTCGGCCTTCGGTCGCAGACAGACTTCGCAAGATAACTCGGTGGTAACGTTTTCCATGGCTGAACTTTCAAAGATATATCTTCGGGATATCGCGCCGCAGCGCTGGTGCTATTTTAGTTCTTCTCGCCCAAAATGCGAAATCTATTGCCGCATTTATACGCCCCTCCCGATTCGTCACATGCTGTTCTGTGCAAATCCACAGTGATCGCTTCGGCTTCCTGCCATATTATCGAAAGTCCTCGAGGTTTGCCTAGCCCAAACAAAACGGACTTAAGAATGCCATGCAAAACCTGATTAGAACTCAAACACCGGAAGAAAGAGCGGTGTATCTAAAAGACTGCCTTGAAAAAATCGAGAAGCTGCTTCCCTTATTGGAAGAAGCTGAGGATACTTATAATGCCGTGCGCATAGCAGAGAACAATGTGACCCAGGAAGCGATGAAGCTGATTGATCTACTGGAGGCACGCGCTAGCCGCTCTGGAGTACGTGGGCAGATTCAAAACGTCAAGAAAAATCACCATGACATTTTCAGCCATTCAGCAAAACTGGAACAAAAGGTCCTCCAGCTTAACTCAATCTCTAGAAAGATCGGTCTGGACCCAATGCAATTGCGCGGGTGTCAAAAATCATACAAGCAAGAGCTGGACAATATCCTGTATCTATTTCCGAAGGACCGAGAAGGCGCTCCCCTGGCAAAGAAATCGTCGCCTAACGATCCTGGAGAATTGCGCTCTGGTATCAGCAATAGTTACAACGAAAAGAACTTCTGGGGCGCGTTCGACAAGGATCTCAATGCAGCAAGAAAATCGGTGCTTATTGTCAGCCCTTTTCTTTATCCTAATCGCACCGAACAGTTCCTAGATGTCTTCAAAGAGTTGCTAGGCAAAGGGACCAAAGTACAGATATACACCCGCTGCCTTCATGAAAAGAAAGAAGGCAACGACAAAGATAAGGAGAGCATCCAACTCTCTAAGGATGCGTACAACATGCTTGAAGAGACCGGGGTTGAACTCATTTGCTACCACAAATGCCATCAGAAAGTTGCGATTATCGACGAGACGCTCACCTGGGAAGGAAGCCTCAATATACTCAGCCACAGCCCTAATGAAAAAACCTCAACAGAACAAATGCGCCGCTTCCAAGACCGGGAGGTCGCGAAGGACTCTTTGACAAACTTGAGATTAGAACTAAGCGGCTGCAAGGCAGGTAAGCCGAAGCATAAATAAAGCGACTTCCGCAATTAACCTACTTGCCAACTATAACCATTTAAGTTATTTTGAAAGGAGGGAAGATTTCTATAGCTCTCTGTAGTCGACCGAGTTCTAATAGTTTCATTCAAGGCAAAGTAGCTATGAAGTGCATATCCTGTGGCAAAGCAAAAATGATTCGCGAAACGCGCGATCTTCAATACACCTATAAAGGTCACTCAAAAACCATTAAATCGGTGACTGGAGAATTTTGTCCTAGCTGCGGTGAGTCCATTCACGACGAAGAGGAAGCGAGCAGAATCAGCGCTATCATGCTGAGCTTCAACAAGGAAGTAAACAAATCGAACTTAGATACAGATTTCATCGGCAAAACCAGAAAGAAGTTGAAGCTCGGACAGAAAGAGGCAGCAGAAATCTTTGGTGGAGGCGCAAACGCTTTTTCCCGATATGAAAATGGGAAAGTTCAACCACCCCTTTCGCTGATTCAACTGTTCAAAATTCTAGATAATCACCCAGAACTCCTCGATGAAATCAGACCTCAACCTTCGAAGAACAAAGAGAAACGACCAAACAGGAAAATAAAATTCGGCAAGTTGACATCGGCTTCTTAAGCAAGCACCAGAGAAACTCTTGGTGCTACGCCAATTCGGTATACCGCCGCTGAACTCCAAGAGACTCTGCTTTCTGGCGATCTACTAAAGCCTTGTCTTTATCTTCGACCACCAGGACTCGGCGGACTGCTATGCCTCGACTATGCAAAGATGACGCGGGATGAATTCAAGGAACCTGGGCGTTCATGGCTTGAAACCGATGAGCAGCCGGTTGGCCAGCTCTAGCTCTCCTGATTCAACTAGACTATTAACTAAATAATCAGCCTCCTCCGTACTCATGTTGGCAAAACTCTGCAGATCATCCATCGTATAGTCATGGCTGAGCAAATACTGCTGAGCCCTTCCACTTACACCAAGAAAAGTCAGCCAGATTCCCAGTAAAGCCAAAAGTGTTCCGCTGAATGCATAGTTACTCGTCTTTGCTCCGCCAACCATAATCCATAACAAAGCTGCCACTATCATCGGTATAAGGACAAAAACAGCAATGCAAGCGAACACCTTTTTCCGCGAACGAAAGCGGCGAGGCAAAGAACGTTTGCCACAGTCGCATTTTCTGGAACTACGAAAGAGGATCAGTCCAAAAACAACCAACATGATAAAAGAACAAAGATTTGAAAAGAGCTGCAAATCAAACATCACGCAAAACTGAGAGATGCCTCCGGCAATGAAGATAAGGCCCCAAAGAAATAGCTCTCTACCAACATGGATACCCATGCTATGCATAGTTGCCAATCCCATGGCTCTATTCAGTCTTGCTAGCTTACTAGCCTTAAACAAAGTCCTTCAAATTCCTAGAAAGAAAGTTCAAACCGCATTCGACACCAAATAGAACTTACTCCTTCTTCAACATTTGATCAACCAGCCCTTGAGAATGCCTGGCTTCTCGCTCCCAACTCCAGCTCTGATAAATAGGATGCATCTCTTGTTCCTTGAAGAAACTATCCATTGCAATGTTATCGAGCGCCCGGGCAAGGTCTCCTTTGCGCATCATCTCCGTCTTTTCATCCCAGGGCTCCAGGCTGCCATCATGAGCGAACGAAACTTGTCCTTTGAGTCTATCCATGTGCGGGCTATTCAAAATGGCGGCATGCGCCGGAGAATCTGGCGCCTTGGCAAAGATAGCTCCCAGCATCTGATGAGACAGCATATCTTCCGGACTGGCTCTATGCAACTGGTCAACACCGTCCGGCAGATGCTGCCGCAATGCACTGGCTATTTGAAAATCTTTGAATTCACCAGAATAATCGAATCGGTCATCCATTGCTTGGTTTCCACGATGCATTTCAGCCTCTGACAATGGTCTACCGGCTGGGTTAATAGTCCCCCGGAAGCCTCCACCATTGGCACCCGCCAGCTCCTGCCTGACCAGCTCATCGCCAAAAGTAAGCTGCCCGACTTTCTGCTGATGAGCCAGAGTGGCAAGGACATTCTGATCATGATGGGTAGACTCATGGGCAGCCACACCAGCTATTTTCGGATCTCCTGCAGCTATCATATCTCGGTTCAACTGGATGTGCCCTCTTGAAGGATGGTAATTACCACCGTTGCTTGACTCAAGAGGTTCCGCAGACACCGTCACCGGCGGCAAGCTTCGCTCCGCCAAAGATCTGTTTAAGGCTTGCGAAATCATGCCGGTGCGACGCTCAACAAGGTCATCCGTGCTGCCGCTCTGGTCCTGCCACTCTGCACTACCGAGCGGTCCTTGCAAATGCTTGCCATAAGACTGCGCGTCAGAATAAAGCTGAGATGCCGTATTCTGAGATAGCGGCGGAAGGTCGCTGACGTCGCGATAGGGTTTGCCTGTATCCGAGGCGTATATCCTGCCGGAACTGTCGCCTTCGGCAGCCAAACCAGAAGAGGATGCTAGCACAGAGCCACCATATAGATTCTCGGTACCAGCTTTGCTCAAGCCTTGATCGAGCTGCAACTGCATCTGTCGGTCACGCTCTCCTGAATCCATACCAGAGACCGAAGCATCTGCGCCGACAACATCGTTGCCGGTATCATATCTACTCTTCACCTTGGCGCTCTCTAGCGGTGCCTCGCCGTCGACCGGGTCTCTATCTTTTGCATCTGATACGGAGTCAGTGCCATGGATGCGGTATTGCCCTTCTTCGTCTCTAGACTCGCTGCGCTCACCTGTCAGGTCGCGAGAGGCTGAGGCCAGCTGGTCGCTATTGGAGCGCGGATTGATACCATCATCGACTCCGTCCAGACTCAAGTCCGGAATATGCCTGGAAGCCGTATCTTCTCTACCAGAGTGAATCTCCGCAAGCCTGGAGCCACCGACCTGGCTATCAACACTCGTATTCTGGATGCCTTCGGACGCGCGGTCACCTCTATTAGTAGAGGTGTTTTCGACTTCTCTTATGTTATTGCGCTCGGACATAGCATCAAGCCCGCAAAGGAACATGCCACAGAATCGCTAAGATTCGGAGACTCGAAATGTTAGTAAAGACTTCTGGTCACTTTATAATATATAGCCCCCCAGTGACTGCATCGTGACGGGTGGACGCCTCCAAGTATCAAAGTTGGAGCGATACAAAACACTCGACATACGGCTTACCCACAAGCTAATTAGACCTGGCATCCAGCATTTCTCTTGTGACAGTATCGGCGTGCTTTTGCATAGAATCGTGTGCCGGATCATCATAGATTGTTGTTCGTCCTAGATTCGTACAAAAGCGAACCAATCTTTCTCGATACCCAGAATCCGCCAGAAAAATTGAAAGCACAATCACCACTACCAGCAGTGCGGCACAAATTAAAGCTTTGGAATTATGCATGATTTCCCATTGATCATTATTCGCTGAGCTTCTCCTCGCTCTATCAAATAGTTATCCGATTCTTCCTCAGTCGGAGTATTTTTCGCAATGTCAACTGTAATACCGCACTTACTAAAAACTTTCGGCAATAGTCCGGTAGGAAATACAAAGAAAGCAGACTTCGGATTTTTTCTGATATCTTGCGACGACAAAAAGTGAGTCACTACGCAATACTTCTTCTCTCGCAGGGATAGTCTCACAGCGCCAGAAAGCTTTCCAGCGCTCGCACCTTTTACCTCCACCCAAGCGTACAACTTAGGATAAGAGACACCGACCTGAGATGGAATATCTCGTAGCAACTGGTAATCTAAATCAGTAGCAGAGTAGTTTTTCTTGAAATACTCTACCAAGCCTTGCTTTATCACAGAATGAAGCTTTTCATGTTCTGGCATATTGGCCCCAACATGGGAATTGATAGGATTAGCCAGAGCTGCCGTAAGGTGGAGACTGGCTATAACCAAGAAGACAACCACCAAGTTTTTCATGGAACCGGCTCCAGCTTCATTTTAGCGGATGCGAAATGGACCTCCGGATTACCTGCCAAAAGCCCACTATACTGAAGATGCTGCTTCAAAAAACCGAAATGGATACCATAGTCAACGGCACAGCTTGGATTAAGGCTGAGGGCCTTATTGTAGTCTTCTAAAGCCTTGTGATACTGTTTTAGGGAACAAAACTCTCCTCCACGGAATACATAGCACCAGGCATTTGAAGGGTCAAGCTTAATCGAATAGTTCAAACTTCTCACCGCTTTGTCATGCTCTCCTAGATTATTGAAGGCAAGAGCCTCAACTCCGTAAGTTTCAGGCTCATCAGGATTCTGCCTGACAAGCTGTTGCACCGTTTTTAGTGCCATCTCTACTTCATTAGATCCCAAATACGCAATCATCAGATACTCATATGCGTCTGTTCTACCGGGAGATCTATCAATGACGAACGAGCATAATTCGATGATCTTTTCATTATCCGGAGCGTTCGCAACGTGAAATCGATAGAGTTGCTTACAGCTGAACAGAGCTTGCCTATCATCAGGGTTTAGTTTAATTGCTTTTCTCAAATAAACTGCGGCTTCATCAAATCTCTTCTCGCGTGCCAAGAAATAGCCCTGTTCGGCATACTGCTCCGAGGTAAAACTGCCAAAGAGATAGGGACTGCGGACTCCCATATAAACCCCGAAGCATATAGATATAATAATCAGGATAAAGGCGGCCTTCATTCTATTCATTGTAGAACAAGGAAGGCTAGCCGCAAAGGGTGAAATTACCCTAGCCCAGTGACTAAGCCAAGAAGAACTATGAATAATCGAACAAACGGGCTAGCCTCATTTAGAGGTCACAAATATTCTAACTTTCCGTTTTAACAACACCAGCAATTTCGTAGAGCCCCTCTGCCAGGTCTTTGACGAAACTGTTTTCACCGCCCTGTTGGTAATACCAGGCAGAGATTCGCCCACTTCTTTTGCCCTCTACGAACCAGCTCTTACCACCAGTAGAAGCTTCTCTGTCGGATGGTCTGACGAATCGCTTCGACCAATACTCACTCTCTACCAGTAGCTTTGAAATCGCCAATGACTCAGCTTTCTCCAGACGAAATTTCCTTTTCTCAAGAAATCTGCCATTCTTAGGAGTCCCGTTATACGATAACAACTTCACCTGGACAGAGTCAGGATTGCTCAGATCAAACTCTAGAAAACGGGTAATTCTATGGTAGCCTTCAAAATACCAGACACGCACTACTGGATCCTCACTACAGCTTTCGAGAGCGTGAAAGTCGAACAGATCACTCCAAAAATATTGCTGCCAATTAGATATATTCCGATTCGAATCAGATTCTTTACCGCTGGACCATCCAGTTTGATCTGCAGCAATCAAACTGCAGCTAGACAGGAACGCCAGACAGAGTATGCTTGTCACCACAGAAATCCAAAAACAAAAATAGTGCTTCATTAGGTGTTTTCAGGCAGCCAGAGTAAACACAATATGACATTCCTTCTGTATTGAAGTCCGCTAAACTTCATAGGTTAACCACATTTGATTGAATCTCAATATTCAAATGTTCCTGAAGCGCGCATAAAATAGCAGAGAAGTTGTTCATCCCTGGATTTCCAGATTTTGAAAGCATTCGATGCAAGCTCTTTGCCGGTGTCCTGGTTTTTTCGGACAATCGCTCAAAACCGATGGTACTATTTACGAGGTCACGCAATGCCAACCTGGCCACTTCAACGTCACCCTTTAAGAATGAATCAACTGCTTCATCCAGCAGCGCACTAGCGAAAGCAGGATCACTATCTATTCTCTTCTGGACTGTTTCTTTGAAGTCTCGTGTTAATGCCATCGTTCCAAACAGTATATTCTTCGACATTTATTACCCTATAGTAACATATGTGTTACTATCTATCAAACAGCTATTAGAAACCCATTCAAAGAAGTCAGTTGGAACCCAAAGACTACCGGAAGCGAAAGCAACCTATCGCGTCACTAGGAGAATATGAAAGGATTGGCTCTGAAAACCACGTAATTCACTCTCTAGTAGCAAGGTACACCAGGTACCAGGAGCCTGTATTAATAGTTTCAGTATCAAGCTTTTCAGGACCATCCAGCCGCTTCCAGTTGGTATATCCGCCAGGATTGCCATCAACAGTATAAAAAATCTCCTTCAGGCCATAGAAAGTCTCTCCAACTACAAATTCTGTGCGGTTTACGCCTCGGTTGATTGCGACAGAAACACCGCTTCTCTCCAATAGAGCCCGATACTTTCTATAACGCTTCTCGCTCAATGCAATCATTTTTAAAACTTCAGGCAAATCAAAAGCCCCCGAAGCTGTTGTAGAGACCCATTTTTCTCCACTCAAACGAAATGTTCCAATAGTGTCACGACCTATACTATGAAGCTTATCTTCGATGAGCATCTGCCTCAATTCAGCGAATGCCTCCCGATTCTTATAGAAGGTCGATTCCACCTGGCTATCGAAAGGCAAAACAATATACGACACAATTGACTTGGCGAGGGGATGATTCACTATGGGCAGTACCAAACCAGCCGATAGCCCCAGAACAATGAAGACAACCACCAATAAGACAGAGGTCCTTTTACCAAGTTGATCTAGCGCTCTAATCACAAGGTCTGAATACGACTCTTCATACTTTCACTCAAGGCGATAACCTCTTCTGGCAGATCGTCGCATTTGAAGTCATAGTAACGCTCTAGTTGACCATCATATGCGCAGTAACCAGCATAGCTATTGAGCAATCGACAAACCTCCCACATAAGAGAATAGACCCTCCGGCACTCTTCTCCTTCATACCAGAAAGGCACGGACACTGAAATCGACTTGCCACAAAAAAAAGAAATTTGAATTCCTGTTGGGTGAGTCAACTCCACACTCATATCCGTTTCAACAGCCTCAAACTCACTGTTGAACTCGAGTAATCGATTAACTAGACCTTGAATCGAGGCCAGCTCATCCTCAGATATAGTGAAGTTTTTACTAGCCGTCATGATAGCCGCCATATCAAAACTCAACTCGCCATCAGAGCCACCGGTCAATTGCTGAAGCAATTTCTCTTCTTCACTCTCAGGACTGTAGCACTCCTCAAGAGACTTTCCTTGTTCTGGTATGAATAGTTGAAATTCGTAGCTCACTGATCTAGTTCCTCAAAATATCAGTTAGTAAAGCGGATCACGTTCTTTTCGTTATCAATTACATGCTTTCGGTGCCCGAAGAAGTCTTGACCAAGTATGGACTTTTCTCCCCATGTAGGCTGAAACAATGCAGGCATTTTGCGTTTTTTAATTGGTCCCAGTTCTATCGACTCAAGTTCGACAGCGTAGATCTCCGTATCGGTACCACGATAGGTTCCTTTGCCTTTTACGGATGAATAAGGAAGACGCAATCGAAGGTTGTCCATTCCGCTAATCAGTGTATTCGGAGCACCAGTATCAAGCCACATCTCAAGCCCAACTCCGTTGACCTTGGTAATGACTACGATATGGTTATCGATATAGCGAAAAGGAATCTCGAAAGAGTCAGCGTGAACGTACTTCTTCGAATCCTCTTCCTTCTTAGAGAAGGTAATATACTGAGTGTTCTTATCGATAGCAAAGTTCAGGTCTCTCAAAAATGGCTGCCCCAGCAGCAGAACATCCATCTTCTCGGCGACCTTCACTTTCTCTCTTTGCCTGATATCACCAACGGTGATATCCAGTTCCATATCCCAGGCTTTCTGCGCCCCCGTCACTCCACCGATTCTGGAAGTTGGCGGACCAGGAGGTGTTTCAATACCCAGATGCTGCAGCTTGTTCTTGCCTACAATAGTTTCAAATGCACCAGTATCAAGCAGCCAGTATACATCCTTGCCTTCTATGGTACCGCGCAGAAACAAGTTGTCTCCAACAGCTCTTTGATAGTGTTGTTTGCTCTCCTTCGGAATAAACTCGGTGAATGGTGCTTTTGCCTTGGATGGAGCTTTCGAAGTCGCACTGTGGTCTGAGGCATGAGCCACCGTCGTGGCTTTGCGCTGAATTTGATGCGGCTTCGGCTCTGGCGGCTTCTCGATTTTCTTCGCCGCTATCAATTCTTCTGGCTTCTGACCACCCTGGTGCACCGATCCTAACTTACTTTTTATATAAGCGGTACTCTTCGGAAACGCTCTCAAAACAGACTCGTATTTGCTACCATCGTACAGGTTGCAGAATACGGCGCAAAATACATCTCCGGTGCCCTTGTAACCCGGTTGAAGAAAGTATCTGTATCTTGTCTTGTTAGCGAAGGACATCTCAATCTCATCGCTGTCATAAAGACGCTTAAATTCATCACGCTGGGTCAGCGGTCCCAGACAATCGTTGTAAGCATGACCAAGAACATAGATAAGATTAGATCTCAATTTTGCCGGACTTCGTCTTGGCTTAAGTCTCTCAGTTTCAAGATCGATATCGCATTCCCACAGATAGACGGCTCGATCATAGGTCCGGCCAGCCTCTTGTGACAAAGTTATTCTCTCTTCACCCGGTTTGGCACCATATATAGCTTCCGGCCATTTGTCGATGATATTCGGACCGATATTAATGGTGGTACCACCAGCATCCAGAATCTTGAACACATGGCGGGGCAAACTGAGCAGGGTTTGCTTGACTATGGTGACTGTATGCGGGTTGACAGGAGCATGCCCCTTGGCCGGTGGTATCAAATAGATTCTATTCAAAAGTCCATTAGCCTGACTGGAAGAAAGGCTGCCACCGGTTACGCCACTAGCTGAAGACGAACCTGATGAACTTGTAGTACTGGGCGAATTAGCAACCTTCCTGCGCCATTGACCGTTAGGATCGATTCGCTCCAGACATTTTCTGGCAAGGTTAGCCGCCGGTAGCCCCTTAAATATCGTCTCCACATCTCTGTATCGTCGCACCGCATCAGCAGTTTTACCCGAAGCGGCATAAGAGTGCGCCATATAAATGTAGACATCGGCAGAGCCGTTACCACTGGCTAAGGACTGTTCAAAAGCCTTGGCGGCAGCCGTATAATTGCGCGCCTTGTACATCTTGAGACCCTGAGCGAATTCGCTCTCTCCACCGGCGATGGCAGATTGCATGGGTACTTTATTCGATACTATCGGCGCAAGATTTACAGACAGAACCAGTGAAAGCGCCACCAGGGTTCTATCAAAACGACAAAAGATTCTATTCACAGCTTCGGTCTCTACTAAATCCGGTTATCCAATATCTAGTCAGTATAACCCGGATTAGATCCAGACAAAGGACTAGTCCCTTGATTCAATCGTTATAGCTGCGTTCCCAGTAATCGCCTTTGGTCGCATCAGGTCGCAAGCGCGCCGGCACTGCCCCGCGCACCGCATCGCAATCGTCGACTTCCAGATGCAGCTTGGCTTGCACATAGCCGTTCTTGTTCTTATTCTCTTCTTCGAAGACCATGGCGAGCACCCCGCTGTTGTCAGCGCCCTGGGTCAGCTTCATGGCATCGATTCGCTCGAAAGGAATCTCGCGACGGCTCTCGAACTCTTCCAATTCCTCTTCGCTTTTGAAGCGATGCAGATCTCGTTCATACTCGAAGATCAAAAAGCGCAGATTAGTAAGCGCCACAATCCGCCTGGTAGAACGCTTATAAAAGATAAGACTCCACAGAAGAAACGCCATCACCATCGTAAGCGTCCCCCCGGCAAGGATCATAAAACGCTCCTCCGGTCCCCAGGGAAGCTGTCCTTTAGGCAACATCCCGGCACCGACTCCGAGAGCGACCACGAAAAAGATTCCGACGCCTATCTTCTTCCACTGAATCTCAGGCTTGCCCACTCTGGACACATAGGTCAGCTCCTCGCCATCGAGAATCTGGCTATAAACGAACTGCTCCAGGTTTTCTTTTGTAATCATTGTCTGCTGCGCTTGTCCTCCAGGCGCTGTGCCATGGTCCGACCATCACTAATTCTTGTCACTCCTGAGCCAGGGATATAGCTGAGGACGATGAGCAAAGCTATTATGCCAACCACCAGCCCCACTCCAATCTGAAATATCAGCGGCATTCCGGGTTTGATATAGACAAAGTAAGTCATCACTGTCAGCATCAGGACGAGCGTGAGGAAGCCGAAAAACCCGCTCAAGAATCTGACACCGCGAAAGAACGAGACGGTAAACAATACAGAAAGTCCTGAGCACATAAATGCCCCGCCCACGACGGCGATTATCCACATCGGGGCATGCACTGTCGCCCTGTCGACCGGGATGACTCCAAATCCAATAAGCATTACGGCTAGCCCGGCACCGGCGGCGAAAACCGCCACCACCGGAGCGGTCTTTTCCTGGCGAGCCTGTTCGGCGACCAGATCGTCTTTGCTCGGCCACTTTGCCGGCATTTTGGCATGTTCATGTCTACTGGGCTTCATAACTCACTTATGCCCCGGTCTGACCCGCAGACACCGCCAGGAATAGTCATGAACAACAGAAAGCAATCTCACAGCGCGGAGCCGCCTCGGAGCTACTACATCAATTGTCCGTTTACTAGATGCGGCGGAGCGCTTTTAAAAAGTAAATACCCTGTCACCGCCCCTTTGCGCAGCGCATTCCAGCGCCTCTATCGCATGGGCAATCAGCACCTCATAGTTGTCGCCGTCTTTTGGAAAGGTGGCGATGCCAAAGCTGCCGGTGATAGAAAAATTCTGCCAGTTATGGGCAAAGACCTGGCTTGCCACCCGCTCTCTAATTCGCTCAGCCACCAGGGCAGCTCTTGCCGTATTGGTCTGGGGCAATATCAGAGCGACCTGCCAGGGTGCGTACCTTGCAGAGACATCCACCTCGCGGATAGAGCTGCGTACTACCCTCGAGACCACTTTCAGCACTGCGTCCTGGGTCATGTGACCGTAGGTCTCGCCGATGTTGCCGATGCCGTCCACGGTCATCATGGCGATAGAGACCTGGTGCCCGTAGCGTCCGGCGCGCTGAATCTCGGCTTTCAGCTCTTTGACATAGGCTTTGTGGTTATAAAGCTCAGTGACCGGGTCTATATGGGCGAGCAGCTCGATGTCTTCGCCTTTGGCGGCAACAAAGCCAGAATGCGCCACGACCTGGGTGCTCGCCTTTTCATACTCTTTGACCCGCTCGAGAATATCTTGGCTGCCTGCCTGGGTAGCAGCCAGAAGAGGCTTCCTCATTTTGAGGTCTTCTTTGATCTTTGCATAAGAGACTTCTTCCAGCGCAGATTCAGCCTTCTTATTTGCCTCTGTGGTCATTGGACGAGCCTTTCTTCCTGAGGTTACCGGATAATTCGAGATCGGGGCGATTCAGTCGTCTCTAGATAGCTAGCTATCGAGCGAGCGAACCACCTTCCAGTTTACCAGTGTGCACCACCGGATGGCACATCCTTGACATGCACGACATAGGCCCCTTGCCGCTCACCACGGGCAGGACCACCATCTGCAAGACGAACCAGGTGAAGAGCGCGCCGTACATAAGAGACGCATCTAGCTTCTCTTCGGTCTCTTTACTACTGTCGCTACTTCTTTTTGACGAGCAGTCGTTTAATGGGCTTTTTCTGTTTGACATGGCGTAAAAGAATATCTGAGCAATCGCTTTTACTAACTCCACCATAGCTCAAACCGTCCGGTTTGACCTTCACTATCGGGGCATGTTTGCAAAGACCGAAACAGTCTGATTTCTTCAGCTCGAAGTGAGCGCCGAGGTCATTTTCGGCGATCAGTATTTTCAAACGCTCAAAAAGCTTGGGACCGTTGCGTTTACGGCAACTCTTCCCCTTGGTGCAGACAAGCAGTTTACTGGGACAGCTCAATTTCGGGCTCGCTAATTTCAAAGAAGATGGAGCATTAATTCTACTGGAGGGCTGCCAGGGTTTCAAAGGGTTAGCGAACATATATATCTAAAAGATTTCACACCCTCTAGCAGAGCTGTTTATACTGTTAGCTCAGAATCCCGATTCGACTCCCCAGAAGCCCCAAATATCGCTATTGATCATGACCACAGTCAAAGACCCAGGCAAAAGACTGATCCCCGACAGAAAAGATTTGCTCGAGCGAAATTTCTCCCTCGATCTTGTCGCCGCAAGACCGATGCCCGACGCCGTATTAATGTGCCCGCCCGAATATTTCGATGTTGTCGACATCAAAAATGTGTTCATGAAAGACGGGCTTTCGAAAGTCGACCGCGACCTTGCCGCTCGGCAATGGCAGAGCCTTAAAGAAGCCCTCGAAAATAACGGGGTGCCGGTCAAGACCCTGCCTGCCGCCGCCGGTCTCGAAGACATGGTCTTTGCGGCTAATCAAGCCTTAGTCGGCATTTCACGGGAAGGCGAGCCTTATATAGTCCCTGGCATCATGCGCCATACTTCAAGGCAAAATGAGGTTCCACATTATATAGATTGGTTCCGCTCAAAAGGCTACAGGGTACTGAGCCTTCCCGATGATTTGACCAGCAACAGCAAAGACAAAATCTACTTCGAGGGCCATGGTGACGCCATCTGGCATCCGGAGAAACTGTTGCTCTGGGGCGGCTATGGACACCGCACCACATATAGTGCATACAACCATCTGATAGACATCATCGAGGTGCCGATTCTTCTACTTGAGCTTACCGACAGCACTTTCTATCACCTGGACACAGCCTTCTGCCCCCTCGATCATCAAACTGTGCTTTATTATCCGGGCGCATTCAGCAAAGACGGAATTGAGCTTATAGAAACAGTCTTTGAAAGCACCATCGCAGTGAGCCGCGAAGACGCATTCAACTTCGCCTGCAATGCCATTGTATCGGGCAACAACGTGTTTTTAGAGCGCGGCAGCGTCGCGACCTGCGAGGCTTTATTAGACTATGGCTTTAACATTGTTGAAGTAGAGACTTCAGAATTTCGCAAATCCGGCGGCAGCGTCTTTTGTATGACCCTCGACATCTACAAAGACCAAAGTTCGCCCGGAACAAAATAAATCTCTTTCAGTCGTGTAAGATCTAGTTATCTGAATTATTAGGAGTGGATAAATGAAGGCATTCTCAAAGCCCGGTGTATTGTTTCTCTCTTTAGGTCTGCTACTGGCAGCGGGCATCACCGTAGGTTTAGCCGGTGTGTCCCTGGCTAAAGATGCCGTCAAGCACGTAGAAGCCAGCGATTACGGCACCGAAGTGCTCAAGTCCAAGCAGCCGGTGTTCATAGATTTTTACGCCGAGTGGTGCCGCCCCTGCAAAATGCTGGCACCGACCGTAGAAGAGCTGTCTGGCGAATATCAGGGCAAGGTCAAATTCGTCAAAGTCGACATCGACAAAGCCCCCTCTGTTGCCCAGATGTACGGCATCACCGCCGTGCCCACGATGATCATCATCAATAAAGGCAAGAAGGTCAAAGCCATGACCGGTCTGCAATCGAAAGAGAAAATCAAAGCGTTTATCTCGAAGAACCTGCCTGACGTCAAGTAAAGCAATCGATTCGAATCAGGGACCCCGGATTTATGCCGGGGTCTTTTTGCTGTTGGGAAGCTCTGCAATAACCACAATGTTGAAGTCTTTATACAGATCATCGACCTTCACCCAGAACTCTCCGCGGGGCGAATCTTTGCCTTCTCCCCAGGGATTGCGCAGCAATATCGAGGCACCGCCTTCACGCTCTCCGTCATAATCGAGAATAGAATAGGCATGCTTACCGAAATAGCCGCTCGGGGTCTGCCCGCTATCGGTGGTTTGAGTGGTGATCGTCATGTTGAGCTGATTGCCTGACGCAAAGGCTTTTTCAAATCTGGCTTCCAGAGCCGGACCAGAAGACCTTTTGAGCTTGGTCACCTCAGGCTCGATACCGGTTACCAGACGGGTGACGGTATCTATATAGCCGCCCTGACCGGCGGCGTCGTAGGCAAGCTTCTCTTTTTCAGAAAGACGCTGTTCGCGCATGTCGCCATGTTCCAGCCGCCATTCTCCGTAAGCTTTCTCCATGATAGGCACCCACATCTGATTGCGATTGGGGGTTCTGCTGTGGCGAAACAGACCGAGCTCCGCTTCGGTTGGTGCTTTCACCGTTATAGGATTTTCGCGGTCGCCGGGAAAGGTCACGGTATAGGTGCCGTTATTGTTGTCTTTGATAAGGTTCTCGAGAGTGTCCGGCGAATTGCGGGCAGCAGAAGCAAGCACCGAAATCAAATAGCAAGAGCCGGCATCGCTCTGTTGAATCCTGTCATAAGTGAAATCAAAATTGAATTTGGTGTCTTCATTTATACCGAAGGCATCCAGCCGTCGCTGGGTATTCTGGGTGTCATTGATGGCTTTCAGAACCAGCGATTCATCGGATTCTTCATAGTCTTTGCCTTCTTCTTCTCTGTATTTAGCAAGGTCGGCTTTAGAAATTCCGCTCCAGAAGCCATCTAACTTAGCTCCCTGAATATCTCCATATTCTTTCTCGATAAATTGCAAGGTGGTGCTGTCGAGCTTGGCATTCTCCAGCTCTCGCCGGGTCATATAACCGTCTTTGTCCTTGTCGATATCGTCGAATTGCTTCTCGACAGCATCGAGACCCTTGAATCCCGGTGGCATTATTTCGTCACCGACAAGGGCGATATCCTGTCTGGTTATGCCGCCCTGATCAGTCCAGGGAAAAGGCAGGTCATAGGCGTTTTTATAGATTGTCTCGCGAGCGTTATAAAGCCCTGCCAGCATCTGGGCATCCTGCCCTTTGAAGTCACCGTCTTCTACAGCTTTTGCCAGTTCACTGACACTGATGACGCCATTATCATTGGTATCAATATCTTTAAAGCGCTCTATGGCCCGATCTCTAAATTCTGGCAGGGTCAGTGCTTTTGGCACAACAGACTTGGGCTTAATCGGCTTTGTCAGACCTTCTAATCTGTCTAATCTGTCACCTTTGCCTCGATTCAAGAAGCCACCAGGAGAATAGTTGTCCCAGGTCCCTGGTTTGCCATAGTAATTTGGATAGTTGTCGTAGTTATTCCAGCGTCTATTGAACTCGCCGGGGCTCAAACGCCCATTATTCGGTCGAGTTTCCGGTTTAGCTTCGGGCTTGGACTCGGGTTTATCTGAATCTCTGCCATCTATATAAAACGGCGCCAGCTTGTCTGACCCCTGCCCTTCTTTAACGAAAGATTCTGCCTTCTGTTCATTCTTGGCGCGAAACTTGTCCGTGGGCGTGAAGCCCTTCTGGGGCATGATCGCATCCCCGAAGACATCAAAATGATCGTCAAGGCTCTTTTTAGCAGCCTTGCCGTCCCCAGATTCTTCTATTCGCGCTGGTTTGTTGTCACCCATCGCCCGTTATCCAATCATCCAATCTTCCAACTGGCTGTATATATACCCGGGCGGCTATTTCTGGACAAAGCATCAATGCTTTAGTACAGCCAGGGCAAAATAAGCGACCAGAGCAAGCAACATTAAAAGGAATGGAATCAATACAATCGGTTTTAAACCGCGGGCCTTTTTCTTGGTGCGCTCTTTCTCTTCTTTGACCGCCGAAAAACTGACGCCGGTTTTAAGGGCTTCGTTTCTGGTTTCGTTCAGGTCATGGAGCGAAAGCTTCATGGCTTTCACCGACTCTTCCATAGGATCGGTAGACTCGAGCATACCGGGAGGAAGATCCCTGTCGAGCTCTTTGCTCCGGACACAGCCTATCCAGTATTCGATGCCGTCTTTGAATTGTTCAATAGTTCGAAGACGTTTATCTACTTCAGTCTCGAGCGCCTTGGCTATGATCTGGTCGAGCATGTGCACCGCAGGCAGGTCCGCGCGATGGTCGCTCACCGGTCTGGGGCGATAGTTGACGTCACAGTGCTTGGCCATCACATCGACGATGCTGCGTCCTTTGACAGGCAGTTCACCGGTAATCAGTTCATAAGCCACTATCCCCAGAGAATAGAGGTCGGAGCGCACTGTAAGGGTCTCGCCTTTGCATTGCTCAGGGCTCATGAAAAGCGGCGATCCCATCGCTTTGCCTTCTAAGGTCAGGCGCTGCATATCGTCTTCTAGTTTAGCTATGCCAAAATCGAGGATTTTGACCACGATCTTCTCACCGACATTGGTCAGTACTATGTTGCCACCTTTCAAATCACGATGGATGATCTTGTGTTTGTGGGCATGGGCGAGACCATCGCATACCTGGGTGAGAATCGAGGCGATTACCTCGGGATGCTCGGCGCGCCCATACTGCTTGATCAGCTCCTGCAAACTAATGCCCTTCACATGCTCCATCACCAGAAAAGTCTGACCCGGAGCAAGAGTGATAGCTTCTACCGCCCGGACAATGTTCTTGTGTTGCAGGGTGGTCAGGGTCTCGATTTCGCGCTTGAAGCGCATGGCGATATCAGGCTTGTTCTCCTTCAGGGTCTTGACGGCGACAATCTGATTGGTGGCTAGATCCCGGGCTTTATAGACCACAGATATCCCACCTTGCCCAATTATGCCGGTGATCAGGTACTTGTCCTCCAGGGTCTGACCGGGACGCTGACGGGCAGCGGTAACGTTGGGGTCTTGCTCCAGAGCCTGTTGTATGCGGCTTTCAGTGACCGCCGACATAGACTGATGGGTGGCTATCTCTTTGGCGATGGCGGCGGTTTCAATCTCTGAGCCAGGAGCCATGTTGTCCCGGGCAAGAGATATGAGCGGTGCCGAGAATCGCGGCGTCGTCCGGGATATCTTCTGGTCGACAAGCTCGTCGGCGACTGTGTCCGTATCTTCCCACTGCCTCAGGTTCTCCGGTATATCCACCGGCTCTTTCATGGTTTCATCAAGTGCCACTTCGCCCAGACCGGGGGCACCAGTGAGAGAGTTGTCGGTGTGAACATCGAACTCCAGCTGAGTATCAGCCAGGTCTCGACGGGCTATCTCGGCCTGGGGCAGCGGCTTTTGATCGGGCAGAACAATAGGATCCAGCTCATAGATGCTGTCTTCCGGCAGAGGCTCCATGGCAGATATAGGATCCTGACCGGGCTCGATATAGTTGCTGCGATTATATTCTGGCTCAGGTTCGAAAGAAGTCTCTTGCGATGCCTCTTGCAACACTTCATCCGGAGCGCTTTCTGCCGGCTCGGCAGGTCTTACATCGGGGAACATACTCTCGGACTTTTCTGCCTTGCGTTCCTGATGCGGTATTACTATCGGTGTCATTTCATAGATACTGTCTTCGGGCAGCCGGTCTATGGCCGAGACCGGATCATGTCCCGGCTCCAGCATCGTAGTCTCGGTTTCAACATCAGATTCAGGTTCGGAGTCAGAATCTGAGTCAGAGGCAGAGACAAATTCTTCTCCACTAAGCTCTGAAAACTCCATGGTTTCTTCTTCGACTTTTGCCTGATCTTGATCTTGCTCTTGATTTTGAACAACGATAGGAGCCATTTCGAACTGACTGTGCTCAGGAAATACTTCGGCTCCACTGAGGGGGTCGGCACCGGGCTCTAGATAGTTTCCATCTTCAGAATCTTCAGCATCCGTGATATTAAGCTGGTATCCAGGCAGGACAATCGGCTCCATCTCATAGATGCTGTCCTCTCCAAGCAGGTCGATACTCTTCTCGATAGATTCGAATTCACCGCTACCGAAAAGATCGGGCTTCTGACGCACTCCGGAAATTTCTTGAGGATCCGATAATTTAGTCGACTCGACTTTATTCTCTTCGCCCTGATTCTGTTCTTGTTCTTGTTCTTGCTCTTGCTCGTTCAGATTTAAACGATTCTCTTCGAGAATGAAAGGCTTCATGTCATAAGCGCTCTCTTCAGGAAACTGAGACTTATCCCGGGGGTCATAACGCTTCTGGACCCCAGAACGCTTTATGCTTTCCGGGTTCTCAGACGGCAGGGGCGGTGGGACACGAGAGGGACGGGTGACATATTTCTGCTCGAGCTCGTCCAGGCGGTCCAGCACGCTCTTAACCTGCTCTCCGTCAGGCTTCTTAGACTTCTTCTGAACGCCAAAAGACTTACTGCCGGCTTTTTTAATAGCCTTCTGCAGCTTATCGTCCTTACCGCGATTCTCTCTGTTATCCTGATCGCTCATCTAATCGATCGATAAATACTCTGGCTGGTTTCCGCTAGATTCCATGTCTATATTCTTCCCTGTTACAGATAAATATAGCCCCGGGCAAAAACCGCCTGATTCTCAGACAGTCTGGGCGCGGACCTATATTCGACGGACTCGCTCGGAGTACCGGCAACGGTATCAAATACGGCTTCAATAAGACCGGTTCGGAACTCAGTAAATCCTGGAATGGTCAGGGTTATAGCCCAATTTCCTGGAGAGTTCACGATCTTG
This sequence comes from Candidatus Obscuribacterales bacterium, assembly GCA_020634035.1. Taxonomy (GTDB): domain Bacteria; phylum Cyanobacteriota; class Vampirovibrionia; order Obscuribacterales; family Obscuribacteraceae; genus RI-106. The sequence continues at coordinate 790,836 of JACKCM010000003.1, forward strand.
CGAGGCAAGCCCCTCTTTGCCGAGCTTGTCGTAACACTTGCTGCGAACGTAATAAGGGTGGGCTCTTTGACCTTCGGGCAGCCGATCCACCGCGATGGTCAGGTCCCGAATCGCTTCCATGAGCTTGTCCTTGTAATAGAAGGCAGTACCGCGATTGACATAGGCCGGATAAAACTCGGGATTAACTCTCAGAGCGTTGTCACAGTCCTGAACAGCTTGATCATATTGCTTGAGAGCGATAAGAGCATGGGCTCGATTGACATAGGCGAACTCGTTGCGCTTGTTGATTTTGAGCGCACGGTTGGCATCATCGATAGCCTCTTTGAGATTATCCAGGGTCAGATAAATCGACGACCTGAAGATATAGGCATTCTCGTTATCGGGGTCGAATTTAATCGCCTCGGTCAAAACGTGAATAGCCTCGTCATACTTATGGTCCCGGGCCAGTTCATAGCCTTTTTCGACAAAAGCCTGGGAGGTCTTGTAGATATTTCGCTCTACTTTGGCACTCTTCGACGCACAGCCAAAGCTGAGAAAGCTTGATAGTACTAGTGCTGTCGAGGCTACGACGAACGTATGACGCATGGGGATATGCTGTTTATAGCAGAGAGATGGAATTCCACTAAAGAATAACATGATACCGGCATAAGATTATATATATAAGAACAATCTCCTGAAAAGTCCCTGACCTGAACAAATAACCGCCCCAGGCTTTCACGAACCTTTCAACAATCTCATTTAGTACACCGATAGCATACCGGTGAAGAGTCTATGCCTCTTCTCGAGTCAATTCTTCGACTTTCTCAATCAGCTCCATGCCCCGAACAGAACAGCGGACCATATCGTTAAGGAAGAGAGCCAGCGCGGCTTCCAGGGTTATCTGATTTCTGGTGGCTATAACCTGTCCTGTTTCGTTCAAGAACTCGAAACCGGGCTGCAGAGGAATAGTTAGCGACCCTTTGCCCGGAAACATATCCAGTCCAGCAGTGCCGGGGACGATACCGTTTCGTCTCAGCCAGGCAGAAAGAGAACGGGTTACGAGATCTGCCCGGACAGACTTCTCGAAGAAGATGAAGAGCTGCCACTGCTCTGAATCACTGGCTTTGTAGAGCCTGGTCGAAGAGACTCCGGCTTTCTCAAGACACTCTTTCAAACGGGTCATGCCGCCGGCTCTGTAATAGCAATCTTCTTCCATGGTGATAACCACGAAGCGGGTGAGAGCGTCAGAGCGAAAAGCCCTTTGAATGGCACTATCTCCGGAGAGAGACTCCATAATCTCTTCGTCGGTCAGGTAGTGATAACGACTGGTCTCTTTCCACTCTTTGACTTCGTCTCGCTTAATCAGGCTGGCGAAACGGTTCGAGAGCATAGAGAGGAAAAATGCCTGGTTCTGAGCGAACACATCGGGCTGCATAAAAGTACTGCGACCGACATCGAAACGGACAGCCGAAACATCACCGGCAAATTCGGGTTCGGCAGAAAGCAGTTCATCGCTCTCTTGCTCTTTCATTACTCTATCGAGTTGGCTCTGGATAGAAGACTTGATCAAAATGGAGCTCTCTTCGTCTTCTAAAGTCTCGTCCACTTCAGACTCTTCTTCGAGCAACTCGATAGAATCGTCGTCATCAGAATCGTATCGAGAGCCGGTTTCAAGTTCTGTATCGTCTTCGGTTTCGGTTTCGGCTTCAGTTTCGCTTTCTGTATCCGATTCCATGATGTGGTCGTAGGCTTCTTCCTCGTAGCCGAGTTTGTGGGCCTTCATCTCCAGGTCCATGGTGAGCTGGAAAATACTGTCTTTGTCTTCTTTGTTGTTAGCTGCTGAATATGCCACTTTCTCGGTGCCTCAATTTTTCGCCGGGCCATTTTAAAGTCTGGATGTTCATGATAGTACATGGCGCAGACGGCTCCAAGCAGAGCCAGCCTGCGCTTCGAGCTATACGAAGACTAACGGATAGATCACAAATAAAGATCCAGAATACCCAAATCGCTATCTGCGATACCAGGCCGAATCGCTATATCAACGAGACCCGAACTCATTACCAATATTGAATAAAACGCTGTAAATATTCAGTTTTTTCTTCTGGGATTGTTCTTATAGGGGTCGTTCTGGTGGTCACCGGTAGGCCTGAATATGCGACCGAGTCCACCGGGCAACTGACGCAGAACCTCTTTGCCTTTCTGGGTATTGCCCAGCACTTTCCAGGCCTGCTCTCCTAACTGACCGGCTTTCTCTTCTGGGGTGCCTTCCCCTTTTATGACTTCGCCGGCTTTACCGACCTCTTTGCCTATGGTGCCTACCTCGCCTACGCCGGCTCGACGGCCGATATCGTTGGCAGCCTGCTCAGCTCGATGTTGCGCCTGTCTCTCACGCACCCTGGCGATTCTCTCTTCTGGGGTCATGTCGGCGATGGATTTTTCTCTGGGACCTTCCTCGCCTCGACCATCCTTGCCCTGGGCAGAGTTGGCGGCATAGAGGTCCCCGGTGTTGAAGGTCAGGTCTTTGTCACCACCGGCTTTGTCGTCTGCAGTACCCTGGGTTCGGTCTTTGCTGGCAGTTCTCATGGAGTCATAGGCTTCCTTGGTGGCAGCCTTCAAGCCGCCGCCGTCTCCTCCGGTGTGGGCGTGCGCGTCTGCAGCGTCGCCTTTTTGAAAGGGTTCGAAAGCTTGATTGCCGTTGGCCATGAGATAACCTCCCGGGGATGGAGAAAGCTGAATATAGTAAGTCGAGCGAGTATCCTACGAGTATGGTCCCGAACCGTGACAAAGTTGTGAAATCACGATTTCACTAATTTATATACCCATAAAAGGCTCTGGTCAGGCTCTATTTTAGAGCCGAAGCACCCTCGAAATTGCTTATCTCCACCTGCTCTATTTTGTCGGCGGGCTCGAAGCCAAAAATTTTGGCAAAGAAATAGAACTCGGCTTCTATGGTTCTTTTGATGTTCTCGGCTTTTCTAAAGCCATGCTGCTCACCTTCGTAGGCTATATAAGCAACAGGAAGATCCTTGGCTTTTACCGCCTCGACCATGGCTTCTGCCTGATTGGGCGGTACTACTTTGTCTTCCAGTCCCTGAAATACGATCAGAGGACAGCTCAGCTTATCTGTATAGTGCAATGGTGAACGCTCCATATAGAGGTCTTTCTCTTCGGGATAAGGACCGACAAGACGATCGCAATAACGCGATTCGAATTTATGAGTATCTTTGGCCAGCAGCTCGAGGTCGCCGATGCCATAATGGCTTGCTCCGGCGCTGAAGCTGTCTTTGAAGGTAAGAACACAAAGAGTAGTGTAACCACCGGCGCTACCACCGGTAATCGCCAGACGTTTGCGATCGGCCAGGCCTTTCTGCACCAGATAGAGGGCGGCGTTCTCGCAATCATCGACATCGACCACGCCCCAGTTACGCTCCAGACGTTTCATATACTCGCGGCCATAGCCGGTGCTGCCGCCATAGTTCACATCGACCACAGCATAGCCTCTAGAAGTCCAGTACTGAAAACCTGGATTCAGACCGGTTCCAGTCCCCCCGGTCGGTCCGCCGTGACTCTTGACCAGAAGGGGTGGCAGCTCTGTCTGTGGTGCCTCGAAGTCTTTATTTGCAGGCGGGTAATAAAATGCATAGGCGGTTTTGCCGCCTGTGGTCGGAAACTCTATAACCTCTGGGCAAGAGATATAACCCAGGTCGATATCCAGCGAAGAGCTCGACTTTACCTCTTCGAAGCTGTCGGCGCATGGGTCATAGCGCATCACGGCAGAAGCCGAAACAGGAGAGGATGCGAGCATGCCCACTTCTTTGCCGTCCGAGAAAAGATAGTGAATATCAGTGTAAGGACATTCTATTTCGCTATAATTGCCCTGACCGCTGTCATCGAGGCTGACTCTCCCCAGCTTCCAGAGCCCTTTGTCGGAACAGGCGGCGATGATCTCGCCGGATTGCAAAAAGGCATAGGTCGACATATTGAAGACCCAGAGCGGCATGCCGAATTCTTTTTGATATGGTGTCAGATTGACATCGGACTTGCCCTGCCCCTGATGGCGATAGATGTTCCAGAATCCGGTGCGATCCGAGACATAGTGCAAAACGCCGTCATGGGACCAGATCGGCTGAAATATAGACTCTTCTTCACCGCCGGCGATGGCAGCCTCTTTGGCGATATGACCGTCTTCGTTTAGAGAAGCAAGCATCAATACGGTGCCATCCCAGGGCATGTTAGGATGGCGCCAGGAGATATAAGAGAGCGACTTGCCATCTGGCGAAAGGCGCGGATAGGCGTAGAAGTCTTTGCCTCCGGCAACAACTTCGGGAGCGACCGGCTTAAATGACGCGAGCGAATCGGCACCATCAAAAACGCCACCAATATCGATACTGGCGACATAGTTCTCGGGCTCTTTATGAACGTTGTCGCCTTCTGCTGCATGCTGCTCGACGACGCAATAAAGCTTGCGACGGGTCTCATCGAGCACCATATCAGCATATCTATAAGGTCCGGCAGCGGTTATCTGTATGCAAGACTGCTTCGAATTCGGGTGCGGCTTCGGGTGCGAAGCAGCATCCAGATCAAGAAGGTAGATGCATTGATCAGAATAATTGGTGAAAAAGACCAGATTTTTTGAAGGCAGAAAAGCGCAACCGCCATATTCATGAACGAGGGTACGGACATTATAGGGCTCGGGCAGAAGATCTTCTAGAACACCATCGGGACGACGGCGCATCAGACCGACTCTGCCACCTTCTTTTGGTCTGCCTTCCAGCCAGTAGATACTGCCTGAATCTACCAGAAGCTGGCCAAGCCGCAAGGTACCACCGGCGATATCATCGGCTTTTATAGGAGAAGCCCAGGTGCCAAAAGGCGCAATACGCTTTTGAGAAGTCATAGATTTGCCTGTCCTTATTAGTTTTCTAGCTTTTTATTTCAGTTCAACTTTATGCCATCACGTCGGATGGTGAAGTTAATCAGAGCCTGATCCAGCGTCAGTTTACCAGCCCGGAGCAACTCGTGCATTACCAGGGCCGAATCGAGAAGATCGGCGTCTTTAGACCGGACATGATGGAGCATATCGGATAGAAGCTGAGTATCACGGAAGCCGATTTTAATCGCCTCTCTCAAATAATCCGATGACATCTCTCCGGATTTTCTGGCGTGCTTCATAACCAGCGCTACCATCTCGGGATCGCTCATGATGTCCCGGATTATAACTTTCATCGAGTCCCGGCCAAGATAGCCGCTGAAGCGCAAGAAATCACAAAACGAAAGCTCTTTCTGAAGCTGCGAAGTAGCCAGCCCGGCTTCTTTCAACCCGTCATCGGCGCTCTGACCGGAGCTGCTTATTTTATCAAGCACATTGGCAGCGCGGTTGGCTGAGACCCCACCGCTCCATACCATTTCTTGCAAACGCAGGGTGGCAGAGAGCAAATCTTCTGATATCCAGCCCATCTCGATAAGAACTTCACCGAGCATTTTGTCATTTGCCTGGGCGATTTGCACCGCCGAATCCACCTCTACCGACTTCAGCAAAGAGGCTGCCACAAGAAGCTCTCCGATTCGAATCTTATCGGGGTCTGCCGCACCATTGAAATCTCGCGCTTTCTGACCGCGGATATTCTTGAGCTTGTCAATCGCGTCGGCCCGCTCCAGCTTCGACCAGCGCACTTCTTTTTGCAATTCCAGCGCCATATTTAAAGAGGCGATGCTGAGCCGATCTAATAAAAGCAGGACTCTGCCCAGGGGCAACCCAGAACTGTCCCCGGCTCTGAGCGCAATTTCGAGCTGTTCAGAATTGAGGTGCTCGGCAGAATGCAAAAGCTCCCCCAGGCGTGTGCCCCGGGTGGCATAAGCGTCTACGCCAAGAACTATAAGGGCGTCGGTCAGGGTCCACTTCTTTCGGTAAACGACCCCCATGGCTTCTTTAGCACCTTCCCGGTCAATGAGTCCATCTTTGAGCATAGACTGAGCTTCTACCGAAGCACGAATCACTTCGGGCGTGACCACATCCAGCATGACAAGGCACTTGCCAAGCGGCAATCCGGTATGTTTTGCCAGAACCAGGCCACGCTTGACGTCCTTCTCGTGAACCACACCGAAGAAGCACAGCAATTCACCAAGCATATATGACTCTTCGTTCTTCTCCACCGGAGACCTCTAGGCTGCCTAAATTTATTATTGGCAAAACTTGCAGTAAAATATCTAACTTATCAAGCCAATCTCAGATTAAACTGAGAAATAATAGCTTAATATGGTTTTGAGCTTCCCAGTGTCTTGATAAATTTGCCCCAGCCGAATCAAATGAAGCAAAATCACAAGCTCACGGTGATCTACTACGCTATCCTCCGGGACCAGCGCGGTCTCGACTCGGAAACCATCGAGACTGAAGTTGAGACCCCGCTTGCCCTTTTCAGCAAACTGAAAGAAGAGCACGGCTTCAGCCTTAAACCAGAACAGATGCGGGTCGCAGTCAATGACGAGATCGCCGACTGGCAGGTCAAGCTGGCGGAGAACGATGTGGTGGTCTTCCTTCCTCCGGTGGCCGGCGGTTGATTGCAGAGCCCGACTAACAGACAGATCGAATTTGAGAGAGAATTTTGTTCAAACTGACCGACATCGCAATCGACCCCAGCGCCCTGACCAGGGCGCTCAAGAATGACGCCGCCGGTGCGGTGGTCACTTTTGAAGGCCGGGTTCGAGACCACAATGACGGCAAAGCGGTGGATCACCTTGTCTATGAAAGCTATGAAAAGCTGGCGGCAAAAGAGGCTGAAGCTATCCTCAAAGAAGCCCGGGAGCGTTATCCTGTTTTAGAAGCCCATTGTGTACATCGAGTCGGAAAGCTCGAAATCGGCGAGGTCGCGGTCTGGGTAGCGGTGGCATCGGCCCATCGCAAAGAAGCCTTTGACGCCTGCGAATTCATCATCGACTCTATTAAACATCGTCTGCCGATCTGGAAAAAAGAGACTTATTCTGATGGCAGCTATGAATGGGTCAATTGCAGACACGAAGCCGAGGCGGTCTGCCCATGATGAAACAGCAAAACAACCACAACAGACTGGTAGACAACTTCGGTAGAGAGCACAGCTATCTGCGCATCTCGGTGACCGACCGATGCAACCTGCGCTGTTTTTATTGCATGCCCCACGAGGGCATCGAATGGCTCGACAAGAAAAAGCTTTTGAACTTCGACGAGATAGAGCGGCTGGCAAGAGTTTTTGTAAACATGGGAGTCGAAAAAATTCGACTGACCGGCGGAGAGCCCCTGGTAAGAAAAGAGCTTCCCCGGCTTATTGAGCGACTTTCGGCAATAGAAGGGCTCAGATATCTTTCGATGACCACCAATGCCATGTTGCTCGAACAATATGCAGAAGCCATAGCCCATGCCGGTATCACCCATCTGAATATAAGCCTCGACAGCCTCAAGCCCGACCGACTGCAAAAGATAACCGGCAGAGATTGCTTCGACCCTGTTATGAAAGGCATAGAAAAAGCACTTGCAATAGGCTTTCCCAGCATCAAACTGAATGTTGTGATGATCGCCGGGGTTAACGAAGACGAACTGTTCGACTTTGTAGCATTCGTCAAAGACAAGCCCATAAATGTGCGTTTCATAGAGTTCATGCCCTTTCGCAACAACGACTGGAATATAGACAGGGTCTTCAGTTATCGAGAAATGCTGGAGCGAATCGAAACCCGCTACAGCCTGAGCCCGCTCGAAGTAGAACCCTCGGCGGTGGCAAAAGACTATGCCCTGGCAGGAGCAAAAGGAACGGTCAGCTTTGTAACCTCGATGTCGGAAAGCTTCTGCGGCAGTTGCAACCGATTGAGATTGACCTCGGATGGCTCGATCAAATCCTGTCTGTTCTACCCTGCCGAAGTCAGCCTCAGGGACGCTCTAAGAGAAGGCGCTGACGACGAAAAGATTGCCCGGTTAATACAATTTTGCCTGGGCAAAAAGCCCGAAGCCCATCCACCTGCCGAAGAGATTGCTGCAGCCGAGAACCGGGCAATGATCGAGATCGGAGGATAGAATTCAAAAACCATGAAAGACATCTCGGACAAAGTAACAACCTTAAGAACCGCCCTGGCAAGATCGGTATTGCGAGTCACGGACTCTACTATCGCCACAATCAAAGCAGGCGAGATTCCAAAAGGAGATCCGCTTGTCATAGCCAAAGTGGCCGCCGTTCAAGCAGCCAAAAACACTTCGATGATAATACCGTATTGCCACCAGATCGCCATAGACTATGTCGGTGTCGAATACGAACTGACGAAAGATTCGATAGTCATAGACGTCACGGTAAAAGCGACTCACAAAACCGGCGTCGAGATGGAGGCGATGACGGCAGCTTCTGTCGCCGCCCTCACCATCTATGACATGGTCAAGCCACTGGATGACTTTGCCGAAATCGAAAAAACAATTCTAGTATCGAAAAAAGGCGGCAAGTCAGATTACAAATCGGATGCTTCGACAAAAGACATAGGCGTAGCTGTGCTGGTCCTTTCAGACCGGGTCTCAAAGGGCGAGAGTGAAGATCGCTCGGGCAAAATTATTTGCGAGAAGCTCTCTTCTTTAGGTATCGCGAGAACAGAATATATTGTCCTGCCTGATTCCGAGCCCGAGCTCAAAGAGACCATAGAAAAGCTCTGCAAAGACGATTCTATCAACCTCATCCTCACCACAGGCGGCACCGGTCTCAGCCCCCGGGATATAACCGTCGAGACTCTCACGCCCATAATAGAAAGACGACTGCCCGGAGTAGAAGAGGCCATACGCTCTTTCGGACAATCGAGAAATCGCTTCGCGATGCTCTCGCGCGCTGTGGCAGGAGTCTGCGAAGAGACCGTTATAGTCAGCATGCCAGGCTCTACCGGCGGTGTCAAAGATGCGCTTGCCGTTTTGTTTCCGCCGGTGCTCCATGCCCTGGGCATGTTAAAAGGCGAAGGTCACGAAAGCAAGAAAAGGGAGAAAGCCCGGGCAAAAGGCTAAGACAAGAAGAAGAGAATTATGCTCAGTTACGAAGAAGCCCTGAAAAAAATAGACGAGACCGTGGAGCAATTGCCTGCGGTGGACAATGCCATCACCCATATTCTCGGTCATGTTCTGGCAGAATCTGTCACAGCCGCCTTTGATCTGCCCCGCTTCGATAATTCTGCCATGGACGGCTACGGCGTCCGGGGCGAGGATCTTGTCACCATAACAGACGATAAACCCAGGGAGCTTGCCCTTGTTGGAGTGATAGAGGCAGGATCTCAGAAGGCCGAACTAAAAATAGAACCGGGCAAAGCAGTCAAGATCTTCACCGGAGCGAGAGTGCCGCCCTCGGTCGATACCGTGGTCATGAAAGAATACTGTGACGACCTCGATAGTGCCGTCAGGGTAAAAGAGAAAACCGAAGCGGGTTCTAATATAAGACGAGCCGGAGAAGAGTTTAAGAAGGGCGATTTAGTCTTACCTTCGGGTATTCTGGTGACACCTCCTGTGGTAGGGCTTATAGCCTCATTCGGTCATGCCCGGTTCAAGGTCTATGAGCAGCCGCGCATTACCATAATCGGCACCGGAGACGAGCTGGTCACCCCCGGCAGCGAGCTTTCGGCATCTCAAATTTATGACTCCAACTCTTACGCCCTGGCCGCCGCCGTTCAGGCACTGGGACTGCCGAGGCCGATTCGCTTCAATATAAAAGATCAAGAAGATCAAATAGAGGCTGCACTAAAAGAGGCGCTCAGACAGACGGATCTTATTATCACCACCGGTGGTGTATCGGTAGGGGATCGCGATCTGGTTAAAGAGGTCCTCGAAAAGAGACTGGGAGTAGAGACGGTCTTCTGGAGAGCAAAAGTAAAACCTGGCAAGCCCATATATTTTGGTACCACAAAGCATGACGGACGCCAGAAGCTTGTCTTCGGCTTACCAGGAAATCCAGTGAGCGCGCTTACCACCTTCAATCTTTTTGTCAAACCGGCCCTGGCGAAAATGCAGGGACTGAAAGAGGACGGAGACTGCAAGCCCGAACGACTCAAGGCAAGGATCGGAAAAAGCCTCAAGAAAAAGCCAGGCAGACTGGATTTTGTAAGGGGCATTTTAAGCTGCGACGATGACGGCGTTTTGACCGCGATACCTACTACGGGGCAGGACTCTCATATGCTAAGCGGACTTGCCCGGGCAAATTGTCTTATAGAATTCGATGAAGCAGCGGCAAAGGCGGATGAAAACGATCTGGTCACTGCCCAGAAGTTGATCTGGTCGGAGTATTGATTTTAAAATAAATTGGAAACAAGAGAAAAGGATAAAACAGGATGACATCAGAGAGAATTTCGGTATCGGTAAACGAGGGCTTCTTCGACGCCTATCTATCCTTTCCGAAAGAGGAAGAGGGACCGGGCGTGCTTCTAATACAGGAGATCTTCGGTGTCAACGATCATATTAGAGCGGTAGCAGACAGACTGGCTGCAGAGGGCTATGTGGTGCTCGCACCGGATCTTTTCTGGCGCATGAAGCCGAATATAGAACTCGGCTACGAAGGCGAAGACCGAGAGACGGCGCTGCGTTATTATGAACGCTTCGACGAAGAGCTGGCCATGGTCGATCTGAAACATGCCGCCAATGCTCTGCGCAATCACCGCGCCTGCACCGGCAGAATAGCCGCCATGGGCTTCTGCCTTGGGGGCAAACTTACATTCAGACTGGCAGCCCAGACCAATTTGAATGCGGCAATTTCTTATTATGGTGGCAAGGTCGAGAATCATCTGAGCGAAGCAGACAAGATCAAATGTCGGCTGATGATGCACTTCGGCGGCAAAGACAAGTCAATACCTGAATCAGCACTGAACAAAATAAAAGAGAACCTGGCATCTAAAAGCAATGTCAGCATCCATGTCTATGAAGAGGCCGATCATGGCTTCAACTGTGACGCCAGAGCCACCTATAACAAAGAAGCAGCCGATCTGGCCTGGGAGCGCAGCCTGGAAGTGCTGGCTCAAGAGCTGAAAAAATAAAGCCTTGAGCTAAGACTGAATCTAAGACTGGCCGAGCCATTCTTTGTTGGCTGCGTACTTATTCCAGACATTGCGAATCCGTTCATACTGATCGGTGGAGATCAGACCGGTATTGAGCATGTCGGCATTCTCTCTCCAGCGTCCCGGCTTTTTCGTACCGACAATGGCGGTATGCACCCCGGGAACAGAGAGAGTAAATTTGAGCGCCATGGCCACACCTTCTGCGACCGAGCCTTCTAAAAAGTTATAACGCAGGGTCTGTAGCCGCTTCCAGTAAGGCTCTTGATAGAGACTTCCAGGGCTATCTTTATGCTGCCAGGCCACATTGGCCAGCGGTCGCTTGGCGATAACGCCCATACCGCGCTCCACCGCTTCGGGCAGAGTAAGTTCGACACATTCTTGATCGGCGATATTGACACTGGTCTGCAACACATCGAACTCACCGGTTCTGATGGCATAGAGGGCATCCTCACCATCGCCGCTATAGCCTATGAAGCGGGTCTTGCCTGCCTCTTTGGCTTTCTTCAGGACCTCTATCGCTTCACCCTGTTCGAGAATCTTTTTACTGCAAGTATGCAACTGTATAAGATCGATATAGTCGGTCTTGAGTCGTTTGAGACTGCGCTCTATAGAAGCGGCAATCTCCGGTCCGGTCCAGGCAGGCATGGTGTAATCGTCTCCATGACCGCATTTTGTAAACAGATAAAAATCCCGGCGCCGGCTTCCGACGGCTCGACCAAGCAGCTCTTCGCTATTGGCGTAACAGCCGGCGGTGTCGATAACGTTAAGACCAAGATCCAGCGCTTCGTGCAAAAGCGCCTCCACATCCTCCAGGCTGGCTCCTTCAAAGCCGATTTCGGCGCCACCAAATCCGAGAATACTGACTTTCATGCCGGTATTGCCCATGATTCTTCGTTCCATTCTGCCACCTGACCCCATATAGTAGATTTCGAAACCTATATTTTAAACCGCCGGGCTCCTGTTGGTAAAATAAAGCCTGAACTATTTATTGAAGGAAAGCCATGGAGAATGCCAATATCCTGGTGGTGGCTAAGGATAGAGCCATCATCGATAAACTGAAGAATTGCTTCGACGACAAAGGTCATCAGGTGATTCCTGCCTATGACGTATCCCTTGGCTTCTTCCTGGCCCAGAAAAACTTTCCCCATATAATTCTCTGCCAGGAAGAGCTCAAAGAGGGAGACGCCTTCGAACTATTGGGCGAACTGGGCGCCGACCCGGAGCTGGCCGACATTCCCTTCATTTTAATAAGCGCCGCTGCAAGAGCCGACAGCACCGAGCTTTCCAACCAGGGCATCGCCATGGCGATAACGGAATCGATGAGCGAAGGTTATTTAATCAGCGAACTCATGCCCCTCATTAACGAAGCCATAGCCGGCCGCAAAAGAAGACAGGAATACTCCCCGGAATAAGAGCAGATGAAAATGTCATTCAACCGCAGAACCGGATCTCTCTTGACTGCCGTGCTGGCTCTCGCCCTCGTCAACGGCAGCCAGGCTCAAGCCGTCGATGCGGCGAAGAAACCACACAGAGAGCATATCCCGACCACCACCGGTGCGCAAATACCCTTTAAACAAAACAGCGCCGGCTCAATAGCTTTCTCTGCTCCCAGTGCCTGGCAGGCTAAAGAGAAAGACGACGAAAACATGCTGGTGAAACTCGGCGGCGATATTGCCGGCAGTGGCACAGGCGAGATGTCAATCAGCCGCCATGTGGGTGAAGGCAAAACCAGCGCCGAAGATCTAAAAGAGCTTATCAATCGCTTCTTTCTAGCCAAGTTGCCCAACCACAAAATAATTCAAGAGAAGAAGATCTTCTTCGGAAGCTCGCGCAAAATCGAAGGCATTCTCGAAGACGCCTATCTAGATGTCAACGGCGCGCCGATTTTTCAAAGAATAATCTTTTTCGAAGACCCGGACGGCAAGACGGCCTACAGCCTCAACTTCATCAGCACCCGCGACAAAATCGCCACCATGACGCCGATATTCAATCGCATTTTGCTTAGCCTGAATTTTAAAGGGGCCTCTCAGAACGGTATCTATAAAAGCGCCGCTGCAACCAGAAAAGAGTCCGATTCTTTAAACGCCCGTTACGCGCCGATAACCATCGACTATCCCCGGGGCTGGACAGTCGTAGAGAACACCGGCGACAACCCGGTCAATATAGAAGGCAAGAACGCCGCAGGCAAAAGCGCCCACATTTCTATCCACAAAGGCGCCATGCACCCTTACTGGAACATCGACGATGTGGCAGACAGCCTCGAAAAAGAGCATATGACACCGCGTCAGTCTTACCATCGCATCAACCGCAGTCAGAAGACTTTCGGCAGCGGCGGCATCCAGGGCATTGTCCAGGAGAGCACTTTTAAAGACGACAAGAGCGGCGCAGAAATCAAACAGATGACCGCATACTTCAACGATGACAAGAATGTCTATGTGCTGACTATGAGCTCCACCGACTGGAAAGCCAGCGAAATGCACCAGGCTTTTCACAAGATGCTGGCATCGCTCAGGATGCAAGACCGACGGTAAAGTTTTTGCACAATTTATTAGATCGCGCTCAGAGAAGGAACAAGCGGGTCTTTGTCTATGTCCAAAAGTAATCTGGTCGCGAAACGACCACAATACAATCGCTATAATCTACAAATTCCGGTTGTTGTAAGGAGGAATCAGCCCACAATGAGTCTTACATCTCGCCGCCTTGCCCTGGTGGCAGGCACCCTAGCCCTTTCTGTCAGTCCAGCCCTCGCCGATAGCTGGAAGATTGACGGAGCCCATTCCAGCGCCAACTTCGCCGTCAAACATATGATGGTCTCTAATGTCCGCGGACGCTTCCAGAAAGTCTCGGGCAAAGCCGAATATGACGGCAAATCGGTCAAATCTATAAAAGTCGACGCCGTTATCGACACCGCCACCGTCGATACCGATAACGAAAAGCGTGACGAGCACTTGAAAGGCAAAGACTTCTTCAACGTCGAGAAATTTCCTGAAATGAAATTCGTCTCGAAAAAAGTCGTCCCCGCCGGCAAAGGCAAATTCAAAATGACCGGTGACCTCACCCTCCATGGTGTAACCAAACAGGTTACCCTCGATGTGGACGGACCGAGCCAGATTGTCAAAGACCCCAAAGGCAACAGCCACGTCGGCGCATCTGCTTCGACCACCATCAATCGTAAAGACTATGGCATCACTTACAATGGCGTTCTAGACAATGGTGGCGCCATGGTATCGGACGACGTCAAAATCACCCTCGATATCGAGATGGTCAAAGATGGCGCCGCAGCCGAGAAGAAAAGCGAAGCGAAACCAAGCTCCGAATCTAAGAAGAAGAAAGCTTCCTGAGCACAGCTTCTAGATAATCGATAGAAAATAAAGCAGCCCGCTTATGAGAATCTCTAAGCGGGTTGTTTTGTTTCTCTGCTTCAGAAGCAAGCCATATAAAAGTATGCAGGGCAGCCAGGCCGCAATAGGGAAGCAGCGCTTCAGCCTCGGCTTCGGTAACCCGCTCCTGGTCGAAACTCTGGGACTGCGCCTCAAAATATGCCCGTATCAAAGCTACTCCCCGGACTGTGATCAGACCAGCTTCCTCTCTAAACGGATCGAGCTTGTTGGCGAAGCCGAACATAAAGACGGCATAGCCCAGATCATTTAGTGGATTTCCTGCGCAGGCATAGTCAAAATCAATAAAAGCCAGGGCTCGGCCCTGGTTATAGATGATATTACCCGGATGGACATCGCCATGGTTGATGACCATATTCGGCATCGCAAGCGGAAATTCTCGCTTTAAAGCAGCCAGCAATATCGCCACCTTCGCATCTGCTTCCTCTTCGGCAGACTCGCCGGACTTGCTAAATCTGCCAATGGAAATCAGCCCCTCTTTCAGGCGACCGGCAAGATATTCATTAGAAAGAACCGGTCGATTAGCCAGAAGCAAAGGGTCTAGAGATGACGGCAGGGACACAGCATGCATGGCAGCCAGCAGACGACCCGCCTCGGTACAATGTGCTTCGGTCCACATACCCTGCATGAAGTCGAAATCTTCATCCCCTTCAAGATATTCCATCGCCAGATAAAATGCACTGGCTCCAGCTTCTTCGCAAGTGTAAATATACTCTTCATCGCTCTTATGATCAGGAATCGGCAAAAGTGCCGCCAGACGCGAGAATCGAAGTGCTTTATCTTGAGAAGCACAAAATTGTCGCCATACGGCCACGCAGACCCGGGCACCGCCCACGGTATCTTTATCATAGCGCTTCAGGACATAGGTCCTTTTATTATTTTCTGCCTCGGTCTCCACAAGAAACAAATGGGGTCTCTCTTTCAAATTCGAGACCCTGGAATTATCAGAATTGACCGCGATGCCGGAGAACAGATCCAGGGCGCTTTGAAGCATAAATATCCGAAATATAGGGAAAGGCGTCCAGTTAATATACAATAGCGAGGTCATGCAAAGCAATCAGCCACCGAGCCTCATCGCCGACCGCTTCCAGATAAAGTCTATCCTGGGCGAAGGAGGCATGGGTATAGTCTATCTGGCCCATGACCCGGTGCTCAACAAAGATGTGGCTATCAAAGTACTGAAAGAGGGCATGCCCGCATCGACAATAGTACGCTTCCAGCAAGAAGCCAAAGCGGTGGGCAAGCTCAAACACTCTAATATAATCGAAGTCTATGACTTCGGCATCAGTGACGACAGCCCCTACCTTGTGATGGAGCTGCTCTCCGGTCAATCTCTGGCAGAGTTCATGAAGTCGCCTGCCTGGTCGCAACTAAAACTGACAGAACTGATTGAGATTTTGCTCCAGGTCGCACGAGGGCTCTACCACGCTCATGGTAACGGCATCTTACACCGAGACATAAAGCCATCGAATATAATGCTGCGAGACAACTCTGATAGCGCAGATAAATTCAAAGTATTACTTGTCGATTTCGGACTGGCCAAAGTCGATGTGGACAAAGACGAGCAAAGTATAACCTCCACCGGCGCCACCATCGGCAGTCCGCTCTATATGAGCCCCGAACAAGCAGAAGGAGAAAAGATCGACCATCGCACCGATATCTATTCTCTCGCTTGTGTGCTGCACGAATCTATATTAGGCAAACCACCTTTCAAAGGTGAGACTCCGCTTGAAACCATCATGATGCACATGAGCGAGCCGGTGAAAGCTTTTGACGAAACCGCTCCGGGAGTAAGTGTGCCACCAGCCCTGGAGCAGGTCATAACCAAGGCATTGGCGAAGAAGCCCGCCAAGCGCTATCAGAGCATCAACGAATTTCGCGATGCCGTCGTAGAAGCGATGAAAACGATAGCACCGGTGGTGCCGACAGCCCCGGGATATTCGCCGGTCCACGGCGATAACACCGACCCGAACTTGCGCTTCGCCAGCTTCAGCGACCACGGCGACAATTCTATGAATAACCCGGTGCTGCCATCATCGACACCACCGATGAAAGAGAAGGGCAAACTGAGCCCGGTGGTTATAGGGGTCGGAGCCAGTCTCGTTCTAGCAGTATGCGCCGCAGGCGCCCTGATAGGCTTCAATCAAATAAGCGGGAGCAATCCCTTGATAGTATCGGAACAAAATGACACCGAAAAGAAAGCCCTTAAAGAAGCCGGCGATGAGAAGCCAAAAGAGAAAACAAAACCAGTCACCACCGAAGCCGGTGATGCTGGCGACGCCGACACCCAGAAAGAAGATAGAGTTATCATAGACTCTATCGAGCTGAAAAAAATTCCCAGCACCCAGATGTTACCTCTTATGAGTGCCTCTAATACTCTCGACTGGTCTCTGGAGTTCGACGGCAAGCTTGCCACCAATCCACCGGAACCACTGTTAGACGAACCAGGACCGGCTTCCACCCCGGACAAAAAACAGCCGCCAAAATGTGACATCAGAATCTTCGCGGTTTCACCGACAGAAGCCACCCCTTACCAGGCAGGCATCGGGGTCATGCACAAATACCTTCAGAAAGAAGCGCAATCCTGGCAAGAGCTGAGTGTTACATTCACCAATCAGAAAAAATACAAAGACCTGCTCATTCAAGAGGTGCAATATCCCAGGGGTGAAAGCAGCAAAAGCAACGTCAAACAGTTCATGGTCTATTTCCGCAGCAAGGGCGGGCGGCTTATCGCCATTCAGTTCTACCCGACCCGGGCGACCTATGATGAGGTGATGAGCATGATGGATACGCTTCTGCCTTACATAGAAGGGACCATCAATTAGCCCGGCGCCTGCAAAGGGCGAAGCTGTTGCAGTCTTGTATAACAGCGCCCGAGAAGATGTTGCCAAGCGCGGGTTCTGTGGTATTCTACCGAAAGCTTGTCATGTCATTAAGAAACGAGCAGCTCATGGGCGAGTGGCGGAATGGCAGACGCGCTAGATTTAGGATCTAGTGTAGCAATACGTGTGGGTTCAAGTCCCACCTCGCCCACCATTTAAATCTCCGCCGAAAGGCGGTTTTTTTTTTCAAGCAGGCTTCACATAGGCTACAGAAATTAAGGTCGAGACGGTGAAAAATCTAGAAGCTATGGGTCTATACCCAATTGCCGGAGAGTACCAGCCTGTAAAAGATGAAGAGCTGGTCGAGATCGAAGACACCAGAGGTTTTGCGCTACCTCCCGATTTCAAGAGCTTCATCAAGAAATATGGATGGTCCGGGTTCTTTCCCAGGGCCTATGTGAAGCCGATTGATCCGATACCACCGCAAGTAACTGATGAAGATGTTTTAGGCTTTGTTTGCTTCTACGGAGCAGAAATAGATCGAGGTGGTTTATTGTCGATGACTCGAGCAAAATTTACGGAAAGTATGCCATCAACCGTAATACCGTTTGCGGAAAGCGACGGAAGCAGTCAGTACCTTATAGGACTCGGCGGAGACGACTTGAACAAAGTATATTTCTGGAATTTTGAAGAATGGCCAGATCCTGATGATTATGAAGATCAGGGCTTGGAAATCCCCGAGGGCTGGCAATACGAAAACATGATCTTGGTCGCTGAATCTTTCACGGACTTCCTCAATCGACTAGTACCCGGACCGCGCGACAAGACTTTAAGTTGAAGACATAGTCTAGATCTATCAAACGGATATAATAAAGAGCTGCAATTTTCTGCCAGACATCTGACTAGCAAGCTTCAGAATATCAAAGATCTAGTCGACTTTTAGATAAGAGGCTGTACCGAATTTGATATCGCTTTTCCAGAGACAAAAGACCACCTCATCGCTTTTGGGCAGACAAGAGGGAGAGACAGGCGAAGTTTACGCCACCAACGCAACATATGATATCTTCAGGAAGTACAGCAATCAGACCAGTGTATGAAGCCCACAACCGATCAAGCATGAAAACTCCATAGCAAGCAGTCGATGAACAATCAGCCAGTTCCAAAACTATGTCCCAGTGGAAACGACTTTACTCCGTGCTCAGAACAGGAGCTTATTGAGGTAGAGAGAATTCTAGAGGCTCCATTGCCAGTCGACTATCGCCAGTTTGTCTTAAAATACGGTTGGTCTCACTATGAACCATCAGCAGTGATTAGAACAATCGAAAAGCCGCCACCTGAAGTAACCTGGAACGATGATGAGGACTTTGTTCCATTCGGCAATTTTTTCGGAAGTGACTGTGATAGTACGGGCTTACTGTCTATGGTACAGGGGTTTCCAATTTACCAACAGATTCCAGAGAATATGATTGCCTTTGCCGACGATATCTGCTGCAACGAGTTTCTTCTTGGTCTATCCGGCGCAGACAAAGACAAAATCTACTTCTGGTTTCGGGATGGTCTTATCGAACCCGAGCACTATGAAGAGGAAGGACTGGAAGTCCCCATTGATTGGAGAAGGCGAAACCTGACTCTCGTAGCCACTTCATTTTCCGACTTTCTTGAACGAGTAATGCTTGACCCGCACGAATAAGAATAGAGCAGCAGAAGGACACATCCCGTTGAACCCAATACTCGCAAAAGCAGAAGAGCTAGACTACCCGATGCTGGAAGGGGTGTTTTTCACCGAGGTTCATCAGACAGAGCAATATATAATCGCCTGTCACGAGAAGTCAACCGATCACTACTCCAATGTCTGCTCCAGAATTCGCTGCACCGCCGATGATGCCGAGAATGTTTTTGAAGAGATCATGCAATATTTCAAAGAGCACGATCGCACCGCAGCATTTTCACTTTCTCCCTTTGTAGAACCGGATGATTTTACAGAGATTCTGCGCGCCAGAGATTTCGCACCTGACTTCAAAGACGTCTGGATGTTCTACCATGGCGAGTGCATAGCACCACCGTTGCCGGCTTCAGTATCTATCAAAACTGTCAGTAACCAGGAAGAACTGGCACAGTTTATAGATACCTTCAACAGCGCCTACAGCGGCGACGATCCAGATGAGCCCTATGGTGAAGCACCGCCTGAATGGGGCGCGACTTTTCAAAAAGGGTTCGGTCTTAGTAAAGCCGGTCGCGAAGTGGACTACTACATCCTCTATAAGGACGAAAAACCTGCTTCGGTATTGCTCACCAGCGCACTTTCCGGTTTCGCCGGTATCTATGCCGTGGGCACCTCGCCCGCGATGCGTGGCCATGGGCTGGCGACAATTCTGACTTTGCATGCCGTAAAAGACCTCTATAACCAGGGCGTAGAGCATGTTTTCCTTCAGACCCTGAAAGACAGCCTCAACGAAAAGCTCTATAAAAGAATAGGTTTCGTCACAGAATGGGAAGCTGAAACCTGGTTACCACGGTCCCGATGATTTGACCATGCCGACAAAGCAGAAAGGCGGTAAAAAGCCTTCATCTCAAGGCAAGATAGCATGTCTCAATTCTTGAATTCTTGAACAGATCATCTACATCCATTAATATGCAGTTTGTATTTACCGGAGGCAGGTCTCAGATTGCTGCTATTCGCCAGATTTTCTGTTTTACCATTGCTTTGTGCAGTGCTTCTTACTCTGCTCTGTTCATTGAATGCCCCGGTTCAGGCAGAGAGCCCAAACGATAATTCTAGTCAGACACCGGTAAGAGACAAATGGGCACTGGTTATTGGTATTAGTAACTTCAAGGACCCGAAGATAAACCTTAAGTATCCAGCCAAAGACGCCCGCGATTTTGCTGACTTTCTAGTAAAACAGGCCAACTTCGCCGGCGACCATGTCAAAGTATTAGTGGATGACAAGGCAACCCGCAGCAATATCCTCGATATGCTGGCGGATAAATGGCTGCCCCGGGTGGCGGCGCCCGATGATCTGGTCGTCATCTACGTATCAAGCCACGGAAGCCCATCTCATGCAGATGTCGGTGGTGCCAACTTTCTGGTGGCACACGATACTGACCCAGAAAGGCTTTTCTCTACCGGCATATCGATGCAAGAACTGGCGTCCATAGTCAAAGAGCGAGTACATAGCGATAGGGTGGTGCTCTTTTTAGATGCATGCCACAGCGGTGCAGCAAGAACCGGCGGCAAAGGGCTGCACAGACAGCTCAATTTCAACGCCGATAATCTTATGCAGGGCACAGGACAGCTCGTGGTCTGTTCTAGTAGAGCAGACCAGATTTCCTGGGAATCACAAAAGTATGAGAATGGGGTTTTCACAAGACAGCTTATCAATGCGCTGGGCAAAGAAGGCAAGAAAACCCGCCTGGGTTCTGCATTTGCCGATCTGAAAGACTCTGTTCAAGAAGAGGTGCTTGCCGACCGGGGAGAGTTACAGACTCCTGTCATGGAGAGCAAATGGAGAGGGTCGGACCTGCTTCTATCTTGCCTGCCGACAAAACCACGGGCGGTGCCTAATATTAACGCTTCTGTCACTAGAACACCTACCAGTGAGCCAGGCGTTACGCCAAAACCATCAGCTAAATCAGTGCCTGTCTATTTGAAACGACTGGATAAAATGGCGGCAGAGAAGATGAGTGAACGTCAGTATGATGAAGCGCTGAAACTCTACGAGATCTTAAGAGCCGGTCTGGAAGCCACAGTCGGTCGCGACACGAAACATACCACCGAATGTCTGACTCAATTAGGCTGGCTATATACCGTAAAAGGTCGGCTGGCAGACGCCGAGTCTCTGCAAAGAGAGTCTGTGAGAATAAACGCTACGCTTTATGGACCTGATAGCTTTTTTGTAGCCCGAGAAACAACCTTGCTCTGCAATACTTTATTAGCCATGCAAGACTATGTCGAGGCGACACCGGTGGCGATGCGGGCTATAGAGCTCTGGGAAGGACTGGGAGGCAAAGAGAATCCTCATGTTCTTGAGAGCCTGGTCAATATGGCTGCGATAGATCAGCACTTCAAAAAATATGACAAGGCAGATGATCTTCTAGAAAGAGCACAAAAGATTGCCTCTGCCCAGAATCTAGCAAAGAACAACCCGCACCGGCTCAAGCTGCAACACAGGATAGACTCTCTGCGTCAGGCAAGAAGAGGCCGGTAACATGGACGAATCCAGCAAAAAAGACCGCTTTCGGGGCTGCTTGATGGGACTTGCAGCAGGAGATGCCCTGGGCACCACTCTAGAGTTTTCACCACCGGGAACTTTCAAGCCTATAGATGACATGGTCGGTGGCGGTCCTTTTCAGCTGAAAGCAGGTCAATGGACCGACGACACCTCAATGGCACTCTGCCTCGCCGAAAGCTTGATAGAATCGGACGGATTCGATGCCGCCGATCAGATCAGACGTTACTGCCTCTGGATGAACGAAGGTCATCTCAGTGTCCTCGGTTGGTGCTTCGACATCGGCAGAACCACCGCCAATGCCCTCAAAAATTTCGAGAACACGGCAGAGCCTTATTCCGGCAGCACCGCCCGAGACACCCAGGCCAATGGCTCGATGATGCGGCTGGCACCAGTGGCGATGCTCTACGCAAATACCCCGGTCAAGATAGCTCTCGGTTATTGCGCTGACAGCTCTCGCACCACCCATGCACATGTTGTCTGCCAGGACGCCTGCAGATACTTAGGAGCTCTTATAATCTGCGCTCTAAAAGGCATGGAGAAGGACGCTTTTCTAACCGAAAATCCGCCGGTCGAAGATGACGATTATTGGAAGCAGCATCCACTTTCTGAAGACATACAACGAGTTGCTGCCGGCTCTTATAAACAGGCGAAAGATTCGCAAGAAATTGCCGGCATAGGATACACACCAAAATCTCTAGAGGCAGCTCTCTGGGCATTCTATCATTCGACAACCTTCGAAGACGGCGCATTGCTTGCGGTAAATCTGGGCGATGACGCTGACACCACCGGCGCCATCTATGGACAACTTGCCGGTGCCTACTACGGACTGAGCGGCATTCCAAAATCCTGGCGAGAAAAAATCGCCATGAAGGATCTGATTCTCGATTATGCTGACAAACTATTCGAAAAATCTGCTCACTCTGCGTAATCATTCTAAGGAATGATTTTTGTGAACGTTGTTAATCTGACCCCTCCAATTAAGGTAAAGCGGGTCAAACAGATCTACATTAGTGGCTGACTAGAAGAGATTCATAAAATACTGGAGGCGTCATGGTTATAGCATCCGAAGCACTCAACAAAAACCTGAATTCGATACAGGCCGCAGGTCCCGCCAGATCGACCGTATCCGGAAGCCCCCTGAAAGAAGAAGAGTTGAAAAAACTCCATTCTTACTGGAACGCCTGCAACTACCTCGCTGCCGGGATGATCTTCCTCCAGGACAATCCCCTCTTGAAAAAGCCGCTCAAAGCAGAACACATCAAAAATCGTCTGCTTGGCCACTGGGGAGCCAGTCCCGGTCTCAGTTTTGCCTATATTCATCTGAATCGCATGATCAAGAAGCTCGACCTCGACATGATCTTCATGGCAGGGCCCGGTCATGGCGCCCCGGGCGTGCTCGCTCCGGTCTATCTCGAAGGAACTTACTCTGAAATTTATCCGGACAAGAGTGAAGACGAAGAAGGCATGCTCGAATTCTTCAAGCAGTTCTCCTTTCCCGGCGGTGTAGGCTCTCACTGCACGCCAGAGACTCCCGGCTCTATTCACGAAGGCGGTGAACTCGGCTATAGCGTGTCCCATGCCTATGGCTCGGTGCTGGATAATCCTGACCTTATAACGGCAGTGGTGGTCGGTGACGGCGAATCTGAAACCGGACCGCTTGCCACCTCCTGGCACTCGAACAAGTTCATCAATCCGGCAAGAGACGGAGCGGTTTTGCCGATTCTTCATTTGAACGGATACAAAATCAATAACCCGACCTTGCTAGCCCGCATCGATCATGACGAACTCGAAGCCCTTTTTAAAGGCTATGGCTACACCCCTTATTTTGTGGAAGGTAGCGAATTCGATACCATGCACCAGGCCATGGCCGCTACTCTGGAGCATTGTATAGCCGAGATCAAAACCATTCAGAAGAACGCCAGAGAGAAAGGTTTCAAGAATCGTCCTCGATGGCCGATGATTATACTGCGCAGTCCCAAAGGCTGGAGCGGACCTCAAGAGGTAAACGGTCACAAAGTGGAAGGCAGCTGGCGAGCGCATCAAGTACCGCTTCCTAAAGCTAAATCCGATAAGAAGCAGCTCCAGATTCTCGAGAAGTGGATGAAAAGCTATAAGCCGGAAGAACTCTTCGATGAAGAGGGTCGCCTGCTCAAAGAACTACATGCAATGGCACCTGAAGGCAGTCGCCGCATGAGCGCCAATCCCCATGCCAATGGTGGGTTGCTCAGAAAAAATTTGAGAATGCCGGACTTTGCCGACTATGCTGTGCCGGTATCCAATCCCGGCCAGGTGATGGCGGAGAACACCAGACCGACCGGCAAATTGATTCGGGATATCATGAAAGAGAACCCGAATAACTTCAGGCTATTCGGTCCTGACGAGACCACGTCGAATAAACTCGACGATGTCTATGCCGAAAGCAAGAAGCTCTGGCTGGCCAATTATCTGCCCGAGGATGCCGACGGTGGCGAACTGGCTGTGGATGGGCGGGTAATGGAGATGCTCAGCGAGCACACCCTGGAAGGCTGGCTGGAAGGTTATCTGCTCACCGGTCGCCATGGCTTCTTCTCGACCTACGAAGCCTTCGTCCATGTGATTGACTCTATGTTCAACCAGCACGCCAAATGGCTTGAAATCTGCAATCATCTCGACTGGAGAGCCAGCGTCGCTTCTCTCAATCTGTTGATCACCTCGACAGTATGGCGCCAGGATCACAATGGCTTTACCCATCAAGATCCGGGCTTTCTCGATCTGGTGGTGAACAAAGGTCAGAACGTCATCCGGGTCTATCTGCCACCGGATGCCAACTCGCTTCTCTCCTGCGTAGACCACTGTTTACAGAGCAAGAACTATATAAACGTGATCGTCTGCGACAAACAGAACCATCTTCAATATATGGATATGGACTATGCCATCAAACATTGCACCAAAGGCATA
Organism: Candidatus Obscuribacterales bacterium; assembly: GCA_020634035.1. Lineage (GTDB taxonomy): Bacteria > Cyanobacteriota > Vampirovibrionia > Obscuribacterales > Obscuribacteraceae > RI-106. The sequence goes on from JACKCM010000003.1 coordinate 815,229, forward strand.
GGCATCTGGGATTGGGCAAGCAACGATCAGGGTGTAGAACCGGAAGTGGTGCTCGCCTGCGCCGGCGATATCGCCACCCAGGAGGCACTTGCCGCCAATGATCTGTTGCGCAGAGAGTTCCCGGATTTAAAAATCCGCTTTGTCAACGTGGTCGATCTCTTGATGCTGCAACCGGAGAGCGAACATCCCCATGGTCTGTCGGACAAAGACTTCGACAGCATGTTCACCATGGACAAGCCGGTGATCTTCAACTTCCATGGCTATCCTTGGTTGATTCACAGGCTCGCCTATCGAAGAACCAATCATGGCAATATGCATGTACGCGGCTATAAAGAGAAAGGCAACATCAACACCCCTCTGGAGCTGGCTATCAACAACCAGACCGACCGCTTCAGCCTTGCCATGGACGTAATCGACAGAGTCGACAGGTTGCGGGTAGCAGGCGCCCATGCCAAATCCAAGTTCCGCAACATGCAGATTGAAGCGAGAGCCTATGCCCACGAATATGGTGTGGACAAGCCAGAATTCGCCGACTGGAAGTGGCCCTATTAAAGGTGACTAGCCAATCGACCATCTTCAAGGACAGACCCGGCACAAGCTACCCGCTCGGTGCCACTGTCACCAGAGATGGAGTCAACTTCGCCATCTATTCGAAGAGAGCAGACTATATGGAGCTGCTTCTCTTCGAATCGGATGAGAGTCCTCTGCCCTATGCGACCTATAGCCTCAGTCCGGAGAAAAACAAGACCTCTACGTACTGGCATATCTTTCTCGAAGGTGCAAAACCTAATCAAGTCTATGCCTGGAGAGCCTATGGTCCCTACGAACCATGGAACGGTCTCTATTTCGATGGGGACAAAGTGCTTATCGATCCCTACAGTAGAGGGATTGTCGGCTGGCAGCACTATAGCCGGGAAGCGGCCATAAAAGAAGGCGACAACTGTCCTGCCAGCCTGCGATCAGTGGTGCTTGACTGTGAATCTTACGATTGGGAGGACGACCGCAAACCGTCAATTCCTTATTCCCGCACCGTAATCTATGAGATGCATGTGGGCGGCTTCACCAGGCACGAAACCTCTGGTGTATTGCCGGAGCAACGTGGAACCTTCGCCGCCCTTATAGAAAAGCTGCCTTATTTAAAAGCGCTTGGAGTAACGACTCTAGAGTTGATGCCGGTTCAAGCCTTCGACAAAAGCGACGCCCCCCATGGCATGACCAACTACTGGGGCTACAGTCCGATTAGCTTCTTTGCTCCTTATATAGGTTACAGCTCTGTCAAAACAGCCGCTGGAGCCCTCGATGAGTTTCGAGACATGGTAAAAGCCTGCCATAGAATGGGCATGGAAGTGATACTGGATGTGGTCTACAACCATACTACAGAAAACGATCACAACGGTCCGACGCTTTGTTTTAAAGGCCTGGATAATCTGACCTATTACACTATAGACGATACCAATTACTCTTACAAAAACTTCAGCGGTTGCGGCAATACTTTAAGAGGAGAGCATCCGATTGTAGGCAAGCTGATTATTGATGCTCTGCGCTTCTGGGTAGCCGACATGCATGTCGACGGCTTTCGCTTCGATCTCGGATCTATCCTCTCGCGAGATATTTTCGGAAATCCTCAAGACAGACCACCGGTGCTCTGGGCCATCGAAAGCGATTCTATATTAGCTTCGGCAAAACTGATTCTAGAAGCCTGGGACCCTGCCGGTCTATATCAAGTCGGTTGGTTCGTAACCAGAGCCAATCGCTTCTCCGAGTGGAACGGCCCATTTCGAGACGATGTGCGCCGTTTCGTCAAAGGGGATCGCAACTCGGTCCGTGCCCTGGCTCATCGCATATCAGCCAGCGGCGACATCTATGGAGAAGCCGGCGGTGACCGCGATCCGAATCGCAGCATAAATTTCGTCACCTGTCATGACGGATTCACCATGAACGACCTGGTGAGCTATAACCACAAACACAACCTGGCCAATGGAGAGGACAATCGTGACGGTGCCGATGAAAACTTCAGTTGGAATTGTGGTGTCGAAGGCGCCACCAGAGACAGCACTGTAGAAGCCTTGCGTCTTCGTCAGATCAAGAACCTGTTCACTATTTTGATGTTCGCCCAGGGAACCCCGATGATTCTGATGGGAGATGAAGCGCGACGCAGCACCGGTGGCAACAACAATCCCTACTGCCAGGACAATGAACTGAACTGGCTCGACTGGAGCCTCTCATCCCGCAATGAAGAGCTGATAGAATTTGTCGGCAACCTAATTAGCCTCAGTCAGAACTTCGGCTTACACCGTCAGGAAAGAGTACTTCCGGTGGTGGCAACTGGCAGAACCCTCGACAACAATTTGACCACCCTGACCTGGCATGGTGTCAACTTGAACGAGCCGGATTTTGGCGAAGACTCCCACAGCCTGGCTTTTGAAATAGCCGATAAGCAGTCGAACAAATATCTGTACGCGGTCTTCAATGCTTTTTGGAATCCGCTCGAATTTACTCTACCGCCCCTGCCGGATGGAGAGCACTGGCACAAACTGATAGACACAGCAAAAATGCATCCCGAAGATATTGTCGCCCCGAAATCTTCAAAAGCGCTTCAAACAGCGTCTATTATTGTAGAGTCCAGGTCTTCAATAATTCTGACCAACACCAACTGCTTTGCGATAACCAGAGAAGAAGCCCTGGCTCGGAAAGCCCCAAATCAGAAGAGTGCCCGAGATCGCCGTATCACCTGGACCACGATGAAACGTCCCTCGCTTCCTCAGTGACCAGTAATTCTAATGCGTTCTTGAAATTGTTGATATTCTTCTAGATTTGAAGCGATACCCTGAATAGCACCGCCTTTGCCACCACCAAATATACCTTCCACCAAATTTATAAAGGCTGTGGTAGAGCGGCAAAGATCCCACCGGCCGGCTTCGGCAAGAGCATGGGATTTCAAACTCGCTAGCAATTCCGGCTCTGATAACAGTCTTCGGATGGCATCCTCGGTGGCACAGGCATCTCGAACAGGAACTACCAATGCGTTCTGACCATGGCGAATATACTCTTCATGACCGGGGAATTCCGACACCACTGCAGTTCCTCCGGTGGCGAACATCTCGAGCACTGGCAGGGCAAAACTTTCGGTATCACTCAGTTTGACTATGAAGTCACAGCTCTTATAAAGCGAAGGCATCTGTCTATGAGGAACACTCTGGAAGAAATAGTCAATTGACGCGTCATAATCCGGCTTTCCACCGGCAGAGACATAGACGACTTCCAGATTGTCGAAACGCGACAATAGCTCTAAGGTGAAGCGTACTTGTTTTCGCTCTTCATTTGGAAGCCCTTCTACCATGACCCGCAACTTATCGCGCTTAGACATGGCAGGCCGTGCAGTAGAGAAGAGCTCGAGATCGATTCCGCAGGGTATAACCGCTGCCCCGATTCCATAATCCCGCTTCAATCTATGGGATAGAGCATGGGATACAGTGGCATAATTTATTTTATCGCCGTAGGAAAAAGTGCTTCTTACCAGCCGAGCAGCCGGCGAAGAGTCAGGATAGAATCGGTCTTCGAAACCCTGAACGAAATACAAAATATGCTCAGCCTCGATTTGAGGCAGCAAAAATATCGTCTCCCACCAGGTAGCCACCACCAGATCATAGCGACCGCAAGAAGCCGCTTCGCGAAAAGACTTGAGTTGCACGCCCTCCATGGCATCAAAAATGCTCCGACGATATTCTCTTTCTTCCAGCATGAACGCGATAGTCACCTCGTGCCCCTTGCGACCCAGGGCAGAGGCATGCTTGAAGACGGTGAATATCCCACCGGATATGGTATTAGAGGGTAGAAGGAAACATATTCTCATCTCGGGCACCCGCTATTTGCATAAGCGGCAGAATTATCTGTTGATATATTCCGCTGCTCTGTTCGTGAGCCGAGATCAAAAGAAGAGAAACATGCATAACCTGACAAAAACCAGAACAGCGAATTGCTCAAGAAAAGTGGATAGGTCAGGACATACTCTATCTGCCCATGGATCAAAAGAACTGCTGCCAGGACTCCAGCAATCGGCATGAGCTCAGGGTACTGCCGGGTTCTATTCCATATACTTTTCCCCAGCACAGCCAGCATAGCTATCAACGAGATAGTGCCGAAGCATCCGAAATAAAGAAGATTAGCCAGTAGAAAGTTATGCGGAGACCCCTCTGCCGAATCGGCTCCGACTAAACCGGTGCCCAGGGCAGAACTGCGGTCTATCCTTTCCAGGGTCTTTCGCCACAAATCCGATCGACCGGAGCTGACTTCAGAAACGGCAACAGTGTCTATTCCAGCAGTTGTTGCCAGTGCTTTGCTCTGTCCTGTTTGGCGAGATGAGTTCATAGAAGGTTGCATGGCAAAAACCATGAACGATACCAGAAACAACGAGGCAACAGTAGACAATACTTTAGAACGCTTCGAAAGTTGCACTGCCGGAAACATCGCTCCAAGAAGAGCTGTTAGTTGAGCTCCCCGAGAGAAGCTACCCAGAAGCCCCATAGAGACAATCGACAGCAAAACAGTCGCTGCCGATGAAAGAAATCGTCCTGCTATCATTGCTTCGCTCAAGAGAACAGCCGGCAAATACATAAGGAAGCTACCTAGCGTATTTGGATTGCCATAGAGTCCATCGGTTCTCAAAAGAATCAGCCCGAACAAACTCTTCTCTCTGCCTGGCCCCTGCACAAGGCTGCGCCCGAAAGCCGATGTGGTATCGGTGACCATACAAAAGAGAATAAATATTGTGTGGAGGGCGAATAAAACAGCCAGAATCCAAAATATAGACCGATAGGCACTTCGAGTCAGAAGCAGCGGTGCACAAAATGTCAGTGAAAGAACAGTCAACGGTATGAGAACGACACGGCTCCAGTCTGAGATGCCACTGCATAAATGAGCGCTCGAAAATACGATAACAGCGGCATAAACCAGACCACATAGCAATGCAGACAGCCAACCCGGCTTCTTCAGCACCTGGCTTGAAGGCAAAAGGCAAAGCGTCGATACCACTGGCAGAGCCAATATAAACAGATGAAAAATATTGCCGTCGGTCATCCAGGCAGGTATAAAAAGGTCGCAAAAAAGAGAACTCTGGAAAACCAAAACCAAGAGATGCAGGGCAACGCAAATGAATGCAAAGGCTTTCATACCGTTCATAATGAATTCAACCCATACCGACATTGGCGGCAAGCATCTGAATCGACCGTCCCAGCTTCCAGGAACGGCTCAATAAAATAGTCTTTCTTTTCTGGCGCAGATAGCTGAGATACTGAGGATTATCCAGCACCACATAATCTTCAGATTCAGTGCTGCTTCCGCCAGGGTCGAGGCGACGATTGACTTCCCGCAACAAGCGAGTCGCCCTCCAGGGGAAACTGTTGAGTAGCAGCCTGAGCTTTTCTTCAGACAGAGCAATCTCTGATTTCTGCCGAGAGAGGCTGCGATAGAGATCCGCGTCACTGGAGAGCAGCATCATACTGTAAAAGAGAGCTTTGCGCAGGCCACTTTCATCACTGTTTTGATCATGACTCTCACCACTGGCGATACCGGTCAAAGCTCCCGCCTCAACCAGGTTAGAGATACTGACCGACATAGCAGATAGATTGGAGCGGATGAAGTCTCCTTCGCTATAACCAAATCGAGAAAGCAGTTCCAGATTCTCTTCGGCGAAGTGAATTACATCCGAGGCGATAAGAAGCTGCTGTAAATTATGGGACGAGGCACTGAGCCCATGCTGACGGAAGGCGACCAGGGTCTCTGGAATATAGGCGAAGTCACCATTCTGCAAAATCCGCAACCAGTATTCGAAATCCCCAAAATGCCGCAAACGGCTGGAGAATCCTCTACCAGCATATTCTGATCTGAACATTACCGTGCAGGGCTCGCCGACCAGATTCTGCAGCGGATTGATGCTGGCAGCGGTTACATCGGCGCCGGCATAAATGTAGCTGTCGCCCTCGCCAAGACAGGCTTCCGGTCCGATATGAATGCAGACAGGCTCTATCTCGTTGCCGCTTTCGTCGATAAATCGTCTTCTGGTACTCACCAGGGCAACTTGCGGTCTTGCCTCCAATACCTCGACGCACTTGCTGAGCATATCGGGCAAAAGCAGGTCATCCTGAGCCATAGGCTTTATGTATTTGCCCCGGGAATTGAGAAGACACTGGTTATAGTTCTCGAAAAGACCGCGACGCTCATGGTTGCGCCAAGCTTTCACCCGCCGATCGAGCCGGGTAAATTTCTCTGCGATGGCGAAAGAGCCGTCGCTTGAGCAATCATCGGCCACCAGCAGTTCGAAATTTCTCTCACTCTGGTTGAGGATGCTCTCCAGCGCCGACGCCAGATAGTCTTCTCCATTAAAGACCGGTAGACAGATAGATATCAATGGATTCAAAGCCAAACTCTGCCATAGCTAACGAGGGGTGGTCAAGAATACCCTTCAATCAGATGTAAAGACCTTATCTCTATGTTAGACAGCACCTCTCTACCCAAACCAAAACAATCCAGACCCAGCGAAAGCCTTGCCCAGACTGGAACAACAGAAACCAACCCAGGCAAGATTAATATTGCCTCCTGTAAAAGGGACCGGGCTTCGCCAGGAAGTAAAGGGGCGGTGCTATAGTAGAGATATGCAGACCCCGGGGGAAATAGCCTGTAAGCACATCTATCGATCGCCCTGCTTGCGGTGATACTACTATCGGTATCATCTACCACTGCCGAATAGAACGTGAAAGAAAAAGAGGTCGATCTAAAAAGGGATAGAATCCAACAACGATTCACTACAAAATTTCAAACAACATTAAAGATGCTTTGAGCTTGTGATAGAGGTGTGATCTGGTTTGGAGCTATGCCGACTGTTTGGTAAGCTTTTACCAGGCAAGAAATATTCTGGTGTCAAACCCATGGCAAAAATTCTACTGGTCGAGGATGAGCTCGACCTGGCTCGGCTCATCCAAAACTGGCTAAATAAGGAACAACACATAGTGGAAGCGGTTCACGATGGTGAGATCGCTTTACGCTGTCTGCAAGTTTCAGAATATGATCTGATCATCATGGATGTGATGATTCCAGGTCTAAATGGTCTGGAAGTATCAAAGAAATTCCGCGAAGACAACGGCACCACGCCGATAATGATCCTCACCGCCGGCAGTACTCTGGACGAGAAAGAGAAAGGCTTTCTGGCAGGAGCCGATGACTATCTGACCAAACCCTTTCATCTAAAAGAGCTGGTCTTCAGAGCCCACGCCCTGATGAAACGTGGCTCGGTAGCGACTCCCCATCAGCTCTATATTCGCAATGACATTCTTATCGATACCAACAAAAATCAAGTATTGAAAGATGGAGAGAAGGTCAATTTACTGCCCAAAGAATACCGCTTGCTCGAGTTCCTCGCTCGCAATCCCAATAGAGTCTTCAGCGCAGAAGAGCTGATAGAAAAGGTCTGGGAGTCAGACACCTGTGTGCATAAATCAACTGTTAGAGGTCATGTCAACCGAATCAGAAACAAGTTGGATGATGCGGATCCTGGTAAGCCATCGGTGATCACAACTGTGTACGGTGTCGGATACAAACTCTCGAAGAAAGAAATATCAGCCAACTTCGTCCCTGGAAGCCGAAATTCAGCAAATTTTACGCGCCAGTGCACAAGCTAGCCGATCACATTGACTGATTAGAAGGTCTCTGGGCTCATGGCGTCTCTTTCGGAGAATAATACCGGTCACCGCCCGATAGTCGGCAAACGCAAGCCTGACAATGAATAGGGAAGATCACTTCCTCCCCCTGAAAGCCATCTGATATTCTTGAAATTAGATAAGCTTCTTTCTTCAGACTTGCTTGCCCAGCCATGTCGAAACCAGTACAACCTCCCAAGAAGAGCAATTCGAACTGCCGTATCAAAATCAGAACCAGATCCCAAAAGGGCAACAAGGATATGCTCGTTATTGGAGCAATCGGTCTGATTCTGGTAGCAGGATTCATATTCTTCCTTTTCAAAATAATCGGTCAATCGGAAAAACATGTCGAAAAGGTAAGAAAAACAAAACTGAACTATGAAGAGTCTCTTAGCTGGCGCCCGGACAAAGGCCTGTCGGAAACAAGAATTCTAAAAGATTTGAAGATCAATCCCAGAAGGAAGAAAGCAAGCTACAAACAGATAGAGCTAAATGAAAAATGCCTGGAATATATAGGAAGAATGGTGGATTTAGAAGAGCTCAATCTTTCGGACAGCGTTGTCGAAGATGAATGGCTCAAGCATATCCTTCATTTGCCTATCCGAAGACTGCTGCTCGGAGGCACAAAAATAAGTGACCGGGGCGTGCCCCAGCTTGCCAGGCTAAATAATCTAAAAGAGCTTTCCCTGGGGGATACCGATGTAACAGATAAAGGCATCAAGGCGCTGGCATCTTTCAAAAAGCTCGATACACTACTTTTAGAGCGATCGAAAATCACCGATAACGGTGTCACGTTCTTAGAACCGATGCAAAATCTGGACACGCTGAAACTAGCCTATACAAAGATAAGTCCCCGGGCCATAGACTCGATTGCAAAAATGAAAGGGTTGCGGAGCTTGAATTTAGAGGGCGTACCCCTGGACGGAAAAGCCATCTCACAACTTTCGAATCTGAGAAAACTCCGCTCTCTCACCATAGCCAACTGCTCCCTCGATGATTCGGCGATGGAGAGTATAGACAAATTCAATTCTCTCTATCGTCTCAACGCCGAAAGAAATAATTTCGGCGACAAAACCCTGGACAAGCTTCGTGTATTCCCGAAACTCTACCAACTCGATATCAGGCACTGCAACAATATCACCAGTGGTGCCATAGAAAAATTCAAGAGAGATCATCCAGGCTGTGACATCAAGACCACTCCCAGTGTTTCGAAATTCCCCGAGCAGTTTCCGGTAGGTGAGATCAAAGAAGAGGTCCAGATTATCGAGGATCAATTGAAGACCAGATTAGACTCAAAAAAAAGAAAAAAGAATAAGAAAGGGAAAAAGGCCGACTAGATAGGGCGACCTGCTTGGCAACAGCGATTTTGCTAACCCAAGCTTTATTCGAGCAAATTTAAAAAATCGGGTCAACTGCTAAAATCTCGAACCTAGCTGCAACCCGATGTTCAAATACCGACGAATGACCAGACAGTCAAGGTCCGCCACCGGAGCCCTTTTATTAATAACCTTTCTAGCCAGTTCACCCTGGTTCTGTCTGCCTGGCTATAGCCAGGTTCAAAAACCGATCCTTGACACCAAGACGAATCTCAGCTCGGTAAGATTGTCACCGGCCGCTCATCAACTGGGTGATCAGCTGGGCATTAACGAAAAGATCAAAAACCTGGAAGATCTCAGACTGAAAAGCGAGATGACTGATCTACGAGCTTTGACCCGCGTGGTAATTCGACAGGACTTCGTCGTTAACCGCCAGGACATTCTCGAGCAGATAGAACAGACTCGCCTGGAAGTGGATTTCACCCTGGCCCGAATCAATGAAGAGATGAGCCTCTACACCGAGCTAATCGAAGCCTATGCCGATGAGAGAAACAAAAAAGTCGCCCATACAAACCTGCTCGCCTTTGCCTCCAACGGCATAATGTGGGCGATTGCAGAAGCTCTGACTATACCTACTTTCAGGGTACCAAGTCTGTCTGTCAGTTCAGGCGTAGTCGGCATACTTGCCGGAGCCACCCCCTCGGTCTTCTCGGCCTTAGCAGTGAAGCTGATCGAAGGAAAGAAGCACAGACCCCACGAGCTTCCCAATATGCTCTCCAAAGTGTTCGGCTATCCCACCTCCCAGGATACTGAGTATCCCGATTCGGTCTGGACTTTTCTAAACACCATACCTGCAGGTGACAAAAGCGGAGAGACAAGAATCGAGCAAATCATCCAACACTGGATTGCTGATCATTACATAGGCAGCTTCACCAGCCGAGATTCCAAACAGCAGCTCGATAGCCTGATCGGCTCTAAAGAAAGTAGCTATGAACTTACCATCGGCTTGCTCCGGGACCGGCGGACAATGCTGCAACAGTTGCACGTCCAGGTTTCGAAGATGAACCGCCTGCTCCTCGAATTGCTGCTTGTAATGCGAGGCGAAAAGCTTTATCTGGTGGAGAATCAGAATCTGGAAGAGGAAGAGGATGATGATGCTGAAGCCGATCAAGGCTCTCAGACCGAATCGGAAAAACCTGGCAAAAGGAGGATGCTCAAAAAGCTCAATCCGCATTTGCCGAATCTTCATCTACCCACCCTCGATCCCTCTGAACGCGCCGGAGATCTCTAGGTAGCACCGCGGGGGAGAGAAACTTGGTCCAGGTCGATATCTCAGCCAGCGCCGGTCTTCCGGTTTTCAATAGTCTATGATGGTAATTGATCGCGTTTTTTCGAGTTGTAACCGACATTGAGCTTCAACCTAATCTGGCGTCTTGCCAACGGAATCATTCTAGCCAGTGATAGCCTGACAACAATGAACCGGGGCGAAAGAGTAATCGCAAAGCATACTCAAAAGACCTTCAAAATCTGTTGTCAAATGCCCCTGGGTGCCGTCTGCTCAGGTTCGCCAATTATCGGCTCACTGCCGGTGACTCAGCTCCTGAGCCAGAACTATGAGCAAGAGAGAGACAGCCTGGAAGGCTTTGCCGAATTGATTCATGAAGAGGTTCGGGAAGCGCTCAAACAAAAACATCGCGAATTAGAAACCAGAAATTTCGCCATTCACCTGGCAGGATATTGTGATGCCAGGCAAGAGTTTCAACACTTTGTCATAGCGACAAGAAAGAACGAGCTTGCTCCCCTGAGGCAACTAGAAGAGAAGCTTTTTGTCGGCGGCAACGTGGCCGGAGTCGAGATAGGAATTCTCAAAGAAGCAGGAATAAACCCTCTGGCTGGAGCCAATCTTGATCTGGAAGAAGCCGTGGACACAGTCAGGACAGCCATGAAACAGATTTTCGACCTGGGCTATCCTAATAAATCCGCACCGGCTCAGATTCTGGTCCTGGAAAAAGCCAAGGTCACCTGGGTAGAAGGCCCGCTTCAGGGAACAATAGTTGATTTAGTCTGATTTCGCCTGATTTTAAAAGTGCGTCGCAAAGCCATGAGAGCACTCTGATCTGAAGCGGCATCCCCGGAAGACCTGGTCAATTTCAAATCCGAAAGCTGTCCGCTCTTTAGCAAGCGAAAGCTGAACTCTACCGGATCCTGCGGTCTATCGGTGATCACAGGAACCCAGTAAGCTTCCAACAGCCGCCTGACATCATCCTGTCGACTGGAAAGTTCCGACTTAGCACAAGCGGGAGCGGGAGCAAGAGCAGGCTGGGTCCATGATAGACCTATAAAAGTAGCCAGGGCCAGAATAAAAATGGGCTTCATCAATAAAACTGCACGAATTTTAGCTCCCTCGCCATAACGCCGGAAGGGAACTGAATTAGGAAAAAGCAGTCCTTAAGCTAAATCTTCTGAGTGTTTGGCTGAGTATCGGGCTATTGACGCTTGCCAACCGGGAGTGTACAAATAGTGCCACTTCTACCTGGATTTAATTAGTTTCGACGCAGCATATTAGATGGTAAGAATTTTTCTATTAGTTATGCTCATAGCCGGGCTATCTGCCCTGTTTAACACGCGCCCTGCACCGGCCGAGCCTTTGAAGGCGATAATTCAACACTCTAGTGAAGTAAAGCCGGTATCACCAAGGCTGCGAGCCGGCAGCCAGTTCAACCAAGAAGATCTGCCCAGACAGTTTACAAAATCCAAGTGGTTCAAGATTCCGCGCTGGATGGCAGGTGAATGGCGCAGGCAGGCTGTTTATATTCGCAAAAATGGTGTCCTTCAACAAAGCCAGAAAGATATCAGACAACACCGCTATGGATTTCAGACCGATCAAGAGGGCAATGTCTGGCACTGGGTGAGAACGCCCCACCGAACTGTTTCGGAGCAAACCCGAACCATCTCATATTTTCTAATTCGTGACGAAGAGCTGGTGGCAAGCGCCCCGGACAAAGTCTCGATCAAAATCACCTGGACTACCTGGGTGGTCAATAAGCACACCGGCATTATCGACTCGGTGATTCAAGGGGTACAGGTCGACACTTATAGACCGAAAGGTGAGGGAGCACTTCAGGCGGATTCTCACGTGGCGAATTATAATCAGGACGGCAAGCTCCTGGTCAAACAAGACTGGTGCTGGCAGGACGACCTGATGGTTTACTACGAGCCGGTCGACAACTATGAGGGCGTGGACGTCAAACTGCTCTTCAGTGACTTTCTGCGCAGTCACAACCTGGCTAAATTATTGCCCTGACTACCGCCTTGAATTCATAGTAAACTATCTCTGATTATGTCCCAGACCATAGCAATCATTTTTGATTTCGACGATACCTTGCTGCCGGATTCCACCAGTGAGCTTCTAGAGTCGCGCGGTATAGATTCTATGGAATTCTGGCGCACCGAAGCGAAGGCTTTATTAGATCGGGGCTATGATCCGACCCATGCATATCTCAATCTTATACTCGACAGAGTAGGGGATAAAAAAGAGCTGGGTCCTCTCTCGAATAAAACCCTCGGCGAATTCGGTGCCACCCTTGACGAGACCTTTTATCCCGGTGTCAAATCTCTTTTCCGCGACCTGAAAAAGATAGTAGCCGGGGTCTCAGATCAGCTGTCCATCGAGTTTTATATAATTTCTGGCGGGCTGCAAGCGGTAATGGACGGCAGTGCTTTTATCAAAGAAAACTTTACAGCCACCTATGGTTGCCAGTTCGGAGAATGCCCTAAGACCGGTCTGATCAAAAATATCAAACGCGCGATTACTTTTACCGAAAAGACCCGCTATCTTTTCGAGATAAACAAGGGCATCACCCCCGGTGACACCCAGGAGAATCAATATGTGGTCAATATCGACGTCAACGAAAGAGAGCGTCGAATTCCCTTCAAGAATATGATCTATCTGGGTGACGGTCATACCGACGTCCCTTGTTTCTCTCTGGTTAAAAAAAATGGTGGTATCGCTTTCGGCATATTCAGGCCCGGCGAAGAATCATCGGCTAGAAAAGCTTTTTTAGATTTCTTGAGAACAGACAGAGTTCTGAGTACCCATGCGCCTAAATACACCAAAACAGCAGAGCTCGGCGCTCTGCTTCGCATAGCCGTCCGAAACATAGCCGAAAGAACAATGGTTGATAGAAAACAGGCGGAAGCAGAGCTTTACTGAAATGAACTACAAAGAGTCGGTCGATTGGTTGTTGGAGATACCCAATCTGGACCAACCGGTAAAAGGTGTCTGCAACCGGAATGTGATGACACCGGAGAGAATGCGAAAGTTTCTGGATAGAACCGGCGGCAGTACTGAGACCGGTGCCAGGACTATCCACATTACCGGAACAAAGGGCAAAGGGTCGACGACCACGATGCTAGCCTCGGTCCTCAATCAGCTCGATGGTCCATCTGCCTTATTCATATCGCCGCATCTGAAAAACTTTACCGAAAGGATTTCCTTACAAGGATACGGAATCTCAGAAGAAGTATTTGCCCGGGAAGCCAGTCGCCTGAAAGAAGCAGTAGAGAAAGCTGGTTCTTTTGGAGAGGGAGAATTCTCTCAATTTTATGTCCTTATCTCGATGTTTCTCAATCTGGTAAAAGAGTCAGAGCCCCAGATACGGTGGCAGGTTCTTGAAGTCGGGCTCGGCGGACGATTCGACCCTACCAACATATTCGACAACAAAGAGCTGGCTGTTTTTGTACCTGTCCACAAAGATCATTGCGCTTTTCTAGGCGATACGATAGAAGAGATTGCCCGGGAGAAAGCAGAAATCATCAAAGAAGGCTGCCATGTAATCATCGCAGAACAGCCCTACCGAGAGGCATTTGCAGTAATCAGCGAAAAAGCGAAAGATATGGGTTGTGAATTCACCTATGTGCCGGATCATTATAAAGTTGAAAGCATGACGGTAGAAGAAGACAGACAAAGCTTTTCAGTGAGTGGTCCCTGGGGTGTGGAACGATACAGAACCAGAATGCTAGGTCACCATCAGCTTATTAACTCAGCCACGGTACTTGCTTCTATCGATCTACTAAGTCGAACGAAAAAAGAGATCAAATGGGATCACAACCAAATCAATATCGGTCTGGAACAGGCAAGCTTGCCCGGACGGATGGAAGTACTGGGCAAAAGACCATTTGTCATTGCAGATGGTGCACATACAAAAGAATCGACCGAGATCGCCGTGCGATTCGTGAAAGACCATTATGTTTTCAAACGGCTCATTCTTGTTCTGGCAATCTCTAACGATAAAGACAGCGCAGCGATTATAGACGCTGCCGCAGTCGATGCGGATCTTGTGATTGCCACCGCCATAGACAAAACCCGGGCAATACCGGCTGATCAACTTGGGGATCTAGTGAAGAAGAGAATCTACTGCGAAGTCGAAATAGTCTCAAGCGTTGAAGCTGCCATTGCAAGAGCACAGGAGTTGGCTCTAGAAGAGGATCTAATTCTGATCACAGGCTCTCTATACTTAGCAGCTGAGGTCTGCTCGCTCTTGAAAAATTAATCCCAATCTCTCCAGGCCGGAGCAGAGGACTAGTCCCGTCCTGTTCATTTGCCAGCCAAGCGCTGGGAGAGATCGGCTTTCAACCCAATCACCCGATCAGGTGATGGGGGAAGATTAAATCTGAAAATCTAGGGGCTTTGATAGACCCGAGTTTAACCTATATATATTTATAGAAAGGTTCGAACGAGCCTGTCGGGACGGTATCACTTGAACAGTTGCAGCAAAGTTGCATCCAGCCTGTCATATGCCATGCTAATCACTGTGGTTCTCGCCAGTGGTGCCGTACTAGCTGGCTGGTTCTTCGCCATAGATTTCCTTAAGAATCCTGTTGAGGGGCAGATTCCGGTAGCACCTACCACCGCAACATGCTTTATTCTCTGTGGAGTAGCATATGCGACACTGGTTAAGAAAGAATCCCAAGAAGAAATCTCGAGACACCGAACCTGGCTGATAGCCGCCTGTACTATCCTGGTCAGCATTATATGCATGCTCGTCATCGGACACAATTATTGCTCTGGAACGATACCGGACTTTGAGCAGATTCTCTTTCCCTACAAGCTAAACGCCGTAGACAAATTCGCCCCGGGAAGAATGTCACCATCCACGGCAATCTATTTCTTGATGGTGTCACTTTCGCTATCCATCTTCGACAGAAGGCTGAGACTTCCATATTCGCAAGGGCTGCTGGTATTCATGCTTTTCATGGCGCTCTTGAATTTAGTTGGATACTTTTACGGACTACCTTATCTATGCGGACTTGGCGCCTTCACAAGAATCGCCGGACCGACGGCCCTTGGCTTTCTCCTTCTCGGCACATCGTTGCTACTAATCAGACCCGAGCAAAAAATAATGCATCTGCTCACCAACGATACTTTTGGCGGTATCACAGCCAGAGCCATCCTACCGGTCGCCATCCTCTGTCCAGCCATAATAGGATGGATAGCTGCCACCGGTGAGCAGAACAAAGTCTGGAACTGGACATATGGAGCAGCTTTTATGGTTGTATCCAATATTGCTATTCTTTGCATAGTGGTGGCACTACTATCAAAAAAACTCGAAGGAATAGACAAAGAAAAACGCATCGCGCTTGAAGAGAAAGAATCCCTCGCCACCCAGCGCGATACATTTATGGCCGTTCTGACCCATGATTTGAAGAACCCGCTAATTGGAGCCGACAGAGTACTGGATGGACTGCTGAGAGGTAACGCCGGATCGCTTTCAGAGGAACAGACCCATGCCCTGCTGTTACTCAGGCAAAGTAATGAAGACCTGCTATCTATGGTAAAAACACTGCTGCATTTATACAAATACGACCGGGACGCCGAAGTTCTGTTTTTCGAAACAACAAGTATAGAGCCCGCGATAGAAGAAGCTGTATCAGAGCTTCTGCCCCTCGCCAAAAACCACCAAATAGAGCTTCGTCATCAAGTATCCGATACTACACCGACAGTTCGAATCGACCGAACCGCTATGTCACATGTGATCACCAACCTTATTCAAAACGCGATCAAATTCTCCGGCAAGAACGCTGTCATAGAAGTAACAGCCGAGAATCTGGATGACGACTTCTGCCTGGTAAAAATCCATGACAATGGACCTGGAATCCCCAAAAGAGTTCTGGAACACTTGTTCGAGAGATACAGCCAGGGAGATTCTGGCAAACATTACAAAACAGGAACAGGCCTTGGGCTGTTCTTATGCCATCAAATTGTTCAAGCCCACGATGGAACCCTGACTTGCGTCAGCGCAGAGGATACAGGCACAACTTTTGCCATAATGCTCAGAAAAGCGGTCGCCGCACATGAAAGGGTCCCTGGTTAATGCTGGAGAAGAACGCTATTTCCCAGGGTTTTCAAATTTAATCTGACGAAAGACGAGATGCTTGAACTTTTTTATCCCCCCGGACGTATTACAAATAAGTTCGACGGTTCAAGTCGTGCTCGTACAGTTGGCAGAACAAGGGGAGTTGTGCGTGCTATGGGCCAGATAAAGAAAACGAATTCAAAAACGGCATCCAGAACCAAACATCCTTATATAGGTACAAAAATCGATCAATACGAGATCATCGAACTCCTGGGCGGAGGAGCGATGGGACTGGTTTTCAAAGCCCATCAAAAGAGTGTCGGCAGAGATGTGGCAATCAAGTTCCTCTCCCACGACCTGGGAGGAGACGAACTGAGCCGCAAAAGGATGGAGCGCGAAGCTCATGCCATGGGCAAACTAAAACATCCTGGCCTGGTCGCAACCTATGAGTTCGGAATAAGCGATTTCGGACAACCTTATATCGTAATGGAATATGTTGAGGGAATACCGCTCAGCGAAAGACTTCAGCTAGATGACGGTCTCGACGAAGAACAGGCGATTCATTTTTTTATCCAGATTGCCGATGCCATGGAATACGCCCATCGCCACGGGGTTGTACATCGAGACTTGAAACCAGCCAACATCATGGTCACCCAGGAGCCCTGGCCGGACTTTCTCAAGATATTCGATTTCGGCATAGCACGAATCACCGCCGACTCGCAGATGCTCACTTGTCCGGGAGAGGTTCTAGGAAGCCCGGTCTACATGAGCCCAGAGCAATGCAAAGGCGAAGACATAGATGCTCGAAGCGATATTTATACTCTTGGAGTGATCATGTATTTCTCACTAACCGGAACCTTTCCAGTTATGGGCACCGACGGAAGAACCACGATGCTCCTGAAGACAAGAAATGAACCTACCCCTCTGTCAAAATCGGCACCGGATCTCAACCTGCATCCGTATCTAGAGAACCTCATCATGAGGATGCTTCGCGCCGAAACCGCTGAGCGTCCCCAGAGCATGAGCGCTGTAAAAAAAGAGCTGGAGAGCATTGCCCTGGAGAAAACTTACATTCTGCCCAAGCGAAACATCCAGGCAATATCCTCCGCAGAGATGCCGGCAACTCCCAACGGCTCGGATTTCATGTTGAACGGACTGCTGTCAGCCCTGGCGCTGGCGGTGCTGGCCATCGGCTTCTCTTCATTCAGTTATCCAGGCAACAGCGCCACCACAGTGCATGCCCTCGCCGACATCAACAAAGAAAGCTCCAACACGACCTCTGCTTTCATAAGAGCAGACAATTCATCGCCTCCGACCACGAAGACCAAAGAATCTATCAGTTTTTACGAGCCTGAAGCTCTAGAACATCCGATAGAAAACAAGGCAGTCACTCAGGATGTACCAGAGACAGTAAACAGAACTTCTCAAGCCACGAACAGAATTGCCGAAACCGAAACAAATCCCATGGCGAAGCTTGCCCGTCTCAATCCGGCCGACCGTGCCCAGATAAAACACGAACTACTCGATTATCTAGAACAACAACAACAACAACAACAACAAAGCCAGCAAAAGCCGGAAGCCAATGCTAACCGACCCTATCTCGCAAAAGGACTGACACAAGCCCAGAGAAGACAGCTCAGACAACGCTCAGGAATGCCCCCAAATCGCAGAGAAAGGCAAAACTCTCAATTCCCTCTTTCGTCAGCGAAGCATTACGGCAATACGCCCTACAATCAAATTCACCGCTTCTAAAAGCGGATTTACTTAGATTGAGGTGATGTTAGAATCCCAGGCCGAGCTGGCCAGACGCTGCGCTTCCAGAATCGACTCTGTGTCCATTTTCTTTCTCAGCTGATCTCGTTCGTTCTTGGCCGAATTAGATAAGTCGTCACTACCGGTGGCGGCAATCGAATACCACTTATATGCCTGTACAAGGTCCTCTTTACTGTTTCTACCAGCATGGATTCGTGCCAACTCCAACTGCCCTTTGCGGCTGCCGGAACTGGCAGCGCGAAGAAACAGTTCGTAAGCCTGGGTCTCATCCACAGGCACACCGGAACCATCACGAAACATCTCGGCAACTTTTACCAGGGCAGGAGCATAACCTCTTTCGGCTGACAGCACATAAGCTTTGAGAGCCGCCTGAGAATTTTTCTCTCCGGAGACACCGAAGAAATAGAGATCACCCAACAGATACGCCCCATATGCACTGCCCAGTTCAGAAGACTTCTGAGCCAGGTTCAACGCCCTAGCTGCATCAGCCGCTACACCCCTTCCTGTATGGTAAATCCAGGCCAGTTTGGCGATGGCGTCCGGCTCTTCGAGCAAGCTAGCTTGATCGAAAAGCTTCTTAGCCTGCTCAAAATCCTGATCTACTCCGATGCCCAGCAAATACATAGAACCCAACAGTGTCATAGCTCTGGCTTGGTTATTCTCGACAGCCAGGCCCAACCAGAAGCAGGCTCTCTTATGATCTTTCCCCAGCTCCAGACCAAGACAGTACATCCTCCCCAGCATGTACTGGGCATCGCCATTTCCTTTTTCGCCTGCACTTTTAAAATACTCTCTGGCTTTCCGGGAATCCTTCGCGACACCATTGCCCGCGAGATACATTTCTCCGAGGTCGACACTGGCTTCCCAGACATCATCCCCGGCAGCTCTCTGAAAGCACTCCAGAGCCCTTTGAAAATCGCGATCGCCCAGAAGCCCATCTCTGAAGAACTGCCCCAGGCGCCAGCTCGCCCTGGCCACACCCAGACCGGCAGCGATTTCAAAATGCTTAAAAGCACAATCGAATTGTTGCGGAACTCCCAGCCCATCAAAATACATGCAAGCGACCCGATAGTGACCTTCAGGATCACCATCGGATGCAGCCTGGCGAAAACAGCGAAAAGCCTGCTCATAATCGAGCGGAACCGGACCGGCATCTAGATAGAGCTCGGCAATTTTGACCATGGCACCGACATGGCCATGTTCGTACGCCTGGGTGAATAACCTCAGTGCCATGCTCTCGTCCTGCGGCACTCCGTCTCCGTTCAAATAGTGCTCAGCAAGAACCAGTTGAGCTTGGACGATTCCCCGCTCGGCGGCTTCCTTTAGCCAATCTATACCGCGCTCGTCGTAGGCGATTTCCAATTCTTCTCCACCTGCTCCTGTTTACTCAGCCTTGCCTGGCACAGTGTTGTCAACAGGACAAGTTATCACTAAAGATGTGTAGAAATATTTTGCCCATTTATTCATGTACAGCCAAGCGAGAGATTAGACTTAAACATTCATGGCATAATTATGAGCCTCCGCGCCGGTCCTGACTTCTGGCAGAGAAGCAGAGGAAAGTATTTCCCCAATTTACTAAAGGTCAACCATGGCAAACGTAGTCGTAGGAATGCTCGGTCTGGGAACCGTTGGCAGTGGAGTAGTCAAACTGCTATCCAACCATCCGACCATCCAGCTCAAGAAAGTGGCGGTTCGTGATCTCGCCAAAGCCCGTGAAATCTCTCCCGACTGCGAACTGACCGACAACCCTGAAGCAGTGGTCAACGATCCAGAAATCGAAGTGCTCATAGAGGTTATGGGTGGAGAGCAACCGGCACTGAAACTCATTACCGATGCGATTAATTCTGGCAAGCATGTGGTCACTGCCAACAAAGAAGTGCTGGCCAAAAACGGTCCGGAGCTGTTTAGAAAAGCCCGAGAAAAAGAAGTGGCGATTTTCTTCGAGGCTTCGGTAGCCGGTGGAGTGCCACTGATTTCGACGATTCAAAAAGGACTGGAAGCCAATCAAATCTCTTCGGTCTTCGGCATTCTCAATGGAACAACCAATTTTATCCTCTCAAAAATGGAAAAAGAGGCTCTACCTTTCGCTCAGGTACTGAAAGAAGCCCAGGACCTCGGGTTTGCAGAAGCCGATCCGACCAGCGATGTAGAGGGTTTTGATGTCGCGTATAAACTCTCGATTCTCACCGCCCTGGCTTTCGGCAAATTCGTCAAACCCGATGACATCTACAGAGAAGGCATAACTAAAATAGCGGCAGAGGATCTGGAGCACGCCGCTGAATTTGGCTATAGAATCAAGCTTCTCGGTATGGCGGCGCGATTGAAAAAAGATGCGATTTCGGCCAGAGTGCAACCGGTACTGGTGCCCTTAAGTCACTCCATCGCCAGCCTCTCCGGTGCCAGCAACGGCATCGTAGTGAGAGGAGACGCCGTTGGAGAGCTGATGATGATAGGACCTGGCGCCGGGCAATTGCCCACTGCCTCTGCGGTGGTAGGTGATGTCGTCAACCTCGCCACTGCTCTCCGGCTGCAGGACTTCGCTTCTTACTTCCACACCAAAGTCGGGGGGGACTGGCAAACGGTTCAGGACCCAGACGAATGGCAGAGTGCCTATTATCTACGACTGGCTGTCGATGATCATCCCGGAGTGATCGGGCGTATCGGAACCATATTTGGTGAACATGAAATCAGCATCAGCAGTATTATCCAGAGAGGTGTCACTGCCGAAGCCGCCAATGTCATCATTGTCACTCATCCTGTCAAAACCGGAAACTTGAATCGAGCCCTGGCTACTCTCAGCAAGGAGAACTTCTTGAGTTCGATAGCGTCCCGGCTGGCCATTTTCGAGGATTCACCGGAACAATGACTAGAGTAATGCAATCCGAGACCAGCATACTTGAACGCTATCGCAAGTTCCTGCCCCTTACCGAGAAGACGAAAATCATTACTCTTGGTGAGGGTTTCACACCTCTCGTCCGAGCCAGGAATCTGGCCAGAGCACTGGGCAGAGAGGATCTCAAAATCCACTTAAAACTGGAGGGTCTCAATCCGACCGGCAGCTTCAAAGATCGTGGCATGTGCATGGCGATTACAAGAGCGGTAGAAGAAGGTTCCCGAGCAGTCATCTGTGCCTCTACCGGTAATACCAGCGCTTCTGCGGCGGCATTCTCCGCCCAGGCCGGTCTGAAGTGTTTTGTCCTTCTTCCTGCAGGCAACGTAGCCATGGGCAAGCTTGCTCAGGCGATTTTATATGGTTCCACGGTCATTCAGATAAATGGAAATTTCGACAGAGCGCTGGAGCTGGTAAAGGAGATTGGTGAGAATTATCCCGTCACCATAGTCAATTCTATCAATCCTTACAGACTGGAAGGTCAAAAGACAGGAGCGTTCGAGATTATAGAAAGCCTGGGCGATGCCCCCGACTATCTGGCAATTCCAGTAGGTAATGCCGGCAACATTACTGCCTATTTCAGAGGCTTCAAACTCTGGCACGAAGAAGGCAAAAGCACCAGAATCCCTAAAATGTGCGGATTTCAAGCCGCCGGTGCAGCGCCCATGGTGCTCGGCAGACCGGTGGAGAATCCGGAAACAATTGCCACGGCTATTCGAATAGGGAACCCCGCCAGCTGGGAATTCGCCAATTCAGCCATAGATGAGTCTGGAGGCATGATCGATGCGGTCACCGACGAAGCGATACTCGAAGCCTATAAAATGGTGGCAACCCTTGAAGGGGTGTTTTGCGAACCGGCAAGTGCTGCATCCATAGCCGGTTTGAAAAAGAGTATCGAAGCAGGTCGCATCGCTGAAGACAAAACCATAGCCTGCATATTGACCGGAAACGGTCTCAAAGACCCGAAATGCGCTCTGGAAGCCTGTAAACAAGACCTCGATCCGGTAGAAGCCGATTTAAAATCAGTGATCAAGGCGATGGGCATATGAGCATAAACAGAACGATTGTGAAAAAGCGCCTCAAAGTCCGAGTACCTGGCAGCAGCGGCAACCTCGGACCGGGATTCGACACGCTCGCTCTGTCACTCAAAGTGTTCTGCCGTCTGACCCTGGAAGTGGATCCTGCCTTCAGTGAAGGTCCGGTGGTTTCCCTCGGCGGAACCTACACCCAGGGACTCTCAAAGGATTCGAATAATCTTGTGCTGAAGCTGGTCCTCGAATTCCTCGAAGCCCGCGAACGGTCGGATATAGCGAAGCACCTGAAACTTCACATAGAGAATGACATACCTCTCGCCCGTGGTCTAGGCTCCAGTTCTGCCGCCGGCATTGCCGCCATCTGGGGAGCCCAATGGCTGGTGGATGAGGACCCGGATCTGGATCTTTGTATTCAGGCCATATCTCAGCTAGAAGGTCACGCAGAGAATTCAGCTGCCAGTGCCGCCGGCGGCATGGTAACTGTCTCGCGTTCGAGAATAGGATCGTGGGAGTACTTGTCTACACCCTGGCCGGAATCCTGGTCACTGATTGTAGTAGTTCCCCCATATGAAGTGAGCACCCCGGTAGCGCGCAAAGTCTTGCCTAGATCTATCGGAGTAAGCCAGGCTGTAGTAAATATTCAGAACACGGCCATGGTACTGTCGGCGGTTATGAGTGAAGATAGCTATCTTCTTAAAACCAGCATTTTCGACACTATCCATGAACCATTCAGAGAGGCGCTGGTTCCGGAACTACCCCAATTAAAAATGGCTTTGCGAAACGGTCCTGCTCTGGGCGTCGTATTGAGCGGAGCAGGTTCTTCAATTCTTGTAATCACAGAAAAGCACCACGCAGAAGAAGTGCTCTCCTCAATCGAAAAATGGCAAGCCAACACCGGAGATCAGTCGGTGATTCTCAAACCGGAAGCAGATCACGATGGGCTGGTGATCGAAATTGACTGAGATCAAAGTCCTCAAATTTGGTGGCACCTCAGTAGGCAATGTCGGACGCATCCGTCACGTTGCAGGAGTTGTAGCCGACGCTTGCGCTCATGGCAAAGTGATAGTAGTGGTCTCGGCAATGGGGGGCACCACCGATTATCTCACCAGGCTGGCTCGTCAATGCTCTAAAACTCCCAGAAAACGAGAGCTTGATCTTTTACTATCCACCGGCGAACAAGTGAGCATCGCACTCACAGCCATGACTCTCAGTGACCTCGGCATAGAAGCGAAATCTCTTACGGGACAACAGGTGGGCATCTTTACCGAAAGCAAGCATACCAATGCCCGAATAGTTGAGATCAAAGAAGATGTTTTGAGAAAACACCTGGCGGATAACGACGCCTTGATTGTAGCCGGCTTCCAGGGTGTCAATGCCGCAGGCGATGTAACAACCCTGGGACGGGGCGGCTCCGACACCACAGCCGTCGCCCTGGCAGCCCAGATAAAAGCCATCGAATGTGATATCTATACGGATGTCGACGGCATCTATACGGCAGACCCGAGAATAGTACCGGATGCAGCACTACTAGACAGGGTCTCTTATAACGAAGTTCTCGAGATGGCACGCCTTGGAGCAAAAGTAATTCACTCGCGCGCAGTGGAACTTGCCAGAGTCTATTCCGTAAACCTGCGAATAAGAAATACTTTCAAACCGGATCATCAAGGCACATTGATAACAGGAGGCGACATGGAGATATTTCGCTCGATAAGCGCTGTGGCTGTCGATAAGAACCAGGCGGCGATTGCGATTATGAATGTCCCGGACCAACCGGGCATCGCAGGAAAAGTTGCCAGAGCACTGGCCGATGAGAGCATCGGTCTTGATATGATTATGCAATCCTTCCACCCGACCTCCGGTCACAACAGCATCACCTTCACAGTGCATGAAGAAGCGCTGGACGACACCATTCGTGTGATGAACAGCCTCAAAACAGAACTGGGCGCCTCGGACGTACAGACCGATTCGGATTGCGCCAAAGTAAGTTTAATTGGAGCCGGTTTAATGGAACAACCCGATATTCCGGCAAGACTCTTCGATGCCCTCGGTCAGGCCGGGATAAATATCAAACTGATCTCGTCGAGCGAGGTAAAAATCAGTTGTATCGTGAATAGAGAAGACGCGGTTGCAGCAGCACAAGCGATTCATAAAGCCTTCGAACTAGAGAAGCTCGACCAGCCTCGATGACCCATAAAATATATAGCAGACCGAGGTTCAATCAGGTAGCGGATCACCTATAAGCCCTACCGGTGGGCGCTTCCGCCTGCGCTTCAAATTTGGGCAGACACCTGGGTGAATATAACAGGCGCGGGCGGTATAACAGTTATAGACCAAGGCAGGGTCGCTCTGAGGCATATTTCCAACATTGGACCAAGAACAATCACCATCTATTACAGATAAAAAACGGCAGAGCATAAGGTTTGGAGAGTTTCTGGCAGCACTGGACGCCCTCGACACCGAAGACCTCGCCAACGCTCTCTTTTCTTCTCAGGAAATAGGAATCCCCCTGGGACGCACTCTTGTGGTGCGTGGACTGCTCACCAATGAAGATCTGGGCAAGCTTCTGGAGTTCCATGGACTCTATCGCCGTGGACTGGTCGATTTCGACCAGATACGAGAGGCTTTCTCCATAGCAAAACGAAACAGCCTCAACGTAAAAGAGGCCCTGGAAGCCCTGGGATGCCCGGTGGACGAAATCGAATCCGTCCGCCTGGGTGAACTGCTTTTGGCGGCTGGAATCACCGACGTAGAGCAGCTCAACAGTGCGCTATCACTGCAGGAACTTTGCGGATTGCCACTGGGGCGCGTGCTCTGCATTCATATGAATGTGAAAGAGCCCCTGGTGGAAGAGGCTCTCAACCTGCAACGCAGCATTCGCCAGAGAGAGATAAGCTATCCCGAAGCCGTGGACAAGCTCAAATTCATGCTCCTCAATCTCGAATCAGAGAACATCAGCCCGATAATTGATATAGACCTTCGTGATCTCCTGGTGGCTGGAAAGATCTGTAGCGACAGAGATCTGGAGCCCGCCATCAATTTTGCCGTAGCTAACAACCTGCCTCTGGAACAGGTACTGGGCAGCTTCGATTGGATTGATGCGACCCTGGTTTCGGCAGTGCTCGGGCTCAGCAAGCTCATAGAGAGCGGCTATATCAATGCCCACGAAGCCGTGCACTTTCTGGTCAATCGAGACTCGGTCAATACCGAGGAACAAGAGAGCATAAACCTGCATAAGTTTCTTCTCGCCTGCGGCTATCTAAGCCCGGAAGACGTCAATGAGCTGACAAAGCTCATGGTCACTCGCGCTGTTGATTTTTGCCAAATCATCGGTTTTCCTCTTAGCAAGAGCACCACAAAAGAGGAGTTCAAAAACGCCATGCTGCAGTGCTTCGAATCGGACACGCAGATGGCTGATGTTCTGATTAAGATGTTCAATGCAGATGACCTGGTCATAACCCATGCAAGAAACATGGTCGATCTTGTCAGGATCGGTGGGGCAAGCCTGGAACAAGCGATTTTGAGCTTCGCGTCTCTGAGACGGGATGTTTCTAAGTTCAGCAAAGCCCGGTAGATTCAGCACCAGGCATTATCCTGACCGCTCATGCTCCTGTCGTAGACGGAGCCCTTCTGTGCCTTCCGGATAATACTATCCCGATCGCTCAAGCCGACACCGCTGCCGGAGCCCTTCTGTGCCTTCCGGATAATACTATCCCGACCACTCAAGTCTATACCGCTGCCGGAGCCCTTCTGTGCCTTCCGGATAATACTATCCCGACTGCTCAAGTCGACAGCGGTGCCGGAGCCCTTCTGTGCCTTCCGGACAATACTATCCCGACCGCTCAAGTCGATACCGGTGCTGGAGCCCTTCTGTGCCTTCCGGATAATATTATCCCGACTGCTCAAGTCGACAGCGGTGCCGAAGCCCATCTGTGCCTTCCGGATAATGTCTGCTATCTCAATGGTCCCCCTTTTCAGATCTAGGGAATCTCTCCATAGGACGAATTGAACCCAACCGCCTCCACCAGCGTTTTCCTATGTATGGAGGTGAAAAATGAACATCAAAAAACCATTACAGGATATCAGCACAATAGACTCTTTGAACCGAATCGGTCTGTTGCAAATACTCGAGAGAATTCGCTGGCGCAACGGATTCTGCTGTCCTCGATGCGATCACGACCAGGGCTATCACATTAAAAGTCGAATCTTGATTCAATGCAAGCGCTGCCAGATGCAAGTCTCTCCTACTTCAGGAACAGCTTTGCATGGTGTTCGCAATCTTCACGCCTGGATAAAAACCCTGATCGTTCTTCTGGGAAATAAAGGAATCTCCGCCTTTGCGCTGGCTCGCAGACTCGACCAAAGATACGCTACCACCTGGGAAATAATCCAGAAACTTAGATTGTTTCTCGATCCGAAACTGTCGAAAATAGAATCGCATTTAGAAGTACCATGCCAGCTACTGAAATCGGCTCTGTATAAATCAAGTAAAGAATACAAAACAGATAAGCTCGAGAAGAATTCAATAGAACGCATTCAGAATCAAACTCAAGACATAGAACCCAAGATAGAGACAACCGGTCAAAAACAGGAGCTCATTCACAAGACTGCCAGAGATTTCACGACGTTTTTAAAGAGCTGCTTTCACGGGGTGAGCCGAAAATATGCCCAACTATACACCGTGGATCATTTCCTCGCAGCGGCTCAGAGCAGCTTAAATCCATCCTCTCTATTGGAAATGATCCTACATGAAAGCCTGCCTAGAAAAGCGGAAGCGCTTGCAGTTTACCGATCACCTACATGGGTAAGTATTTCAGCGCAAAAAATCTTGACAAAGAATTGAATTCAACATACGACCAAAGCCTGCTCTCTTGAACAGGAGCAGGCCTGGCGAAGTGTCGTTTTTTGACACTATTGCGCTCGAACTATTTAACATTGGCGCGAGCAGTATCTGGTTGCGTATATGGTGCCTGCTCTACAGGAGTCGTACTCTTGTGCTTCGCAACGACTGACTGCGTCCAGAAGAACCCAGCAGCCATAAAGCCCAGTATTAGATAGACACTCAGTCGAAACATTCTCTCGGAACTTGCATAGCGAGCACCTTTACTGAATCTTCCCAGAAGCGCTCTTGCTAGACCAGGAACAAAGCTGAATCCTTTCACAAGGTCGGATGCAATCGATGCCAGTAAGGGTACAAAAGCACGAACCAAAAACAAAAAGAACGATGATATTGCCAGATATGCAAACACTGCTGTTATGGCGAACAAAACAAGCAAAAGATAACAGGCCATGAACTTCTCACCTCCCGCCTAACGAAAGACAAACGAACCTGGACCACCGACTGTTACGCCGGTCGCCAACCTGCTATGGACTGGACTCTGCGCAAAAGCATCGAGAGGCACTCTAGCCTGCGCACTCAGAATCGACTAATCAATAGACTCAATACTACTATGATACATTCCATGGGGCTCTCAAGAGCCCTTCTTAAGATCAACCTTATAATTAAGCCACCGTATTCAGTTGCACAGAAAAGATAAAGCCTGTCGATATTCGCCGTAATAATGAAGCATATCCAACTTGCTAGATAGCAAGAGCGTGCTATAGACTTAAAGATAACTGGTGCGTTTGCGAGGGTAACTCTATCATCGAGTTATTGATAGCGCTGTTCGAAAAAATTCGGCTGGTTCTTGGATTTGTGGCTCTGGTCACAATCACCAGCTGGGCCTCAGGCGCCATAGTATTGGCCGGTGTTGACCTGATTCGGGCTAATCCACTTAAGTTTATCGGGACCGAAATCTGGAAAACCGGTATTATAATCGCTGGGTTATTTCTGTTTCTGGGTCTCTGGTGGGCCTGATGCCCCCGAGAAGACTCATTCGGACATTTCGTCCTCTCCGAAAAAGCCGTCATCATCGTCGTCAGAGCCACCACTACCGGCTTCCCATCCTTCGAAGTCATTATCAAACAGCTCATTTAACAGCTCTTTGATTTGCAATGCCATCTCTTTGACCTGTTCCGGATCTATTGGACTGCCGTCCTCCAAAGCTTCATCTGCAAGCTCCAGCAAATTGTCCACCATACGGTTGACTTGATCTATATCCTGCCTGGCGTCTAAGCTCATCAGACTCTCCTGGGTGGGTGACTCCACTAAATAAATTACCCACTAGTGTAATTTCTAATCCGCCACAGGCCCAGTGTCTTCAGTCAGAGTCCGATATATTTTAATCTCTATTTCGTTGTCACTATAAGCCCTGGTATAGCCTTTCTAAGCTCTTTGATACCACCAACAGTGACTTTTAGACAGTCAAACAGACCCAGCTCTCGCAGAGTCTTCATTTCTCTCAATCGTTCAAGCCCCGCATCGTCTATCATCGCCTTTGTCAGATAGAGTTTCCGCAAAGGCAGATCTTTTATATAAACCAGATCGTCATTGGTGATTGGCATATACGATAGTGAAAGCTGCCGCAATTTAGTACAGTCCTGAAGAAAAGAGAGTCTGCCTTCTTTGCTTAAATCAACTGAAGCCCCACCAAGCGCCAGAGTGTTCAACAAAGGAAGATTGACCAGATTCTCCATGCCGCGCCCTTCCTGAAAATGACAATTGGTTAAATCCACAAAGGTCAGAAGACGCAAGCTCTGGATCGCCTCGAAAACTGCATCGGTAACATCGGAACTGTGCAAATCAAGGCGCTTTAGATACTTGAGCCTGGATAGCTTTAACGCCCCCTTCTCGCTAAAGCCTTTGCATTCACTGAGATCGAGATAGTTGAGATCCGTCATCTTGCTGATCTCTTCCAAAGTGCCATCATCAATTTTGCACTCATCCAGGGTAAGCGCATGCAGCTTCTTCGAACGCAGGACCTCTAAGGAAACACCCCGCAAATCCTGGTCTTTTATTCTGACAGCATTTACTTTCTTGATGATCGAGAGCTCCCGCAGCGCCTCGCTGAGGTCATAGCCCTTATACCTGAGCCATTCGTAACCGTTGAACTCCTCCCTATAAAAATAGGACTGCGTTCCCAGGTTGTAAAACTCTTTATCTGAATCGCTCTCTTTTGCCTGGCGGATTTCAGGGAAAAGAATTGACTGAACAGTGAGAAACAGCGCTGATATTCCGAAGAGAAATAGAAAAAGTACCACCGCCACAGCCTTGTAATTCAACCGCCTGTGCATGTTCTTAGAATGAGAATTGGAAGAGGAGCCAGAATCGGGATAGGCTTGAAGAATTAGCGTTTCACTAACGTCTATCTCTTCGCTGTCTTCATCCTGCATGAAGTCGCCGCCGATAGAATCCAACTCATAGAGCTCCTCGAGATCCTGCCTGAGGTCGCTCACCGATTCGTAGCGCTGCTCCGGGTCTACGTCCAGACAGCGAGCCACGATCTGTTCAATCTCTTCAGGGAAACGCTTGCCTGTCTTTTCAAACAGAGTAGGCGCTCGCTGGCTGATTTTCTGGTTTAAGGTCTCGAAAGCTGTCTCTCCAAGAAACGGCGGGGTTCCAGTGAGAGCCTCAAAAATCAGGCAGCCCAGACTATAGATATCGGTCCTGAAGTCTATCTTGCCTCCGGTGGCAGACTCAGGGCTCAAATAGGAAGGAGAGCCGAAGACCCGCCCACCGGTGGTGAGTTGCTGCTCATCCATCTGACTCTGGATTCGAGCGAGACCGAAATCGACAAGCTTGGGAACGATCTTGCCGCCCGGTTCTTCCGCCAGCATAACGTTTGAAGGTTTCACATCTCGGTGAAGAACATTCAGATTGTGAGCATGGGAGAGACCATCGCAAATTTTGAGCAAAAGAGGCAGGGCTGCAGAAATCGAATAAGGTCCTTCCGCCTCGATTTCATCCAATAGCGTCTTGCCCTCTAAGTACTCCATGACCAGGTAGAGCCTGCCGTCCTGATTCTGTCCGAAATCAACCACTCGAACAATATTGCGGTGATTGAGCCTGGCAGCGGTTACAGCTTCTCTCTGAAAGCGAGCTGCTTCCTCCTGGTTTATCTCTTTCAGCAAGAATTTAACAGCGACAATGTTGTTGAGGACAACGTCTTTGCACTTCAAGACCACGCCCACGCCGCCCCGGCCGATACACTCCATCACTTCGAAGCGATTAGCGATCAAAGCAGGAAGCTGATCTAATAGTTTTGTGGCCCTTGAAGTTCTATCTGAATTCATAAATCGACTTATGAAAGATCCAATCCAGTAGAGAGTATATTTATAATGTGGCGGATTTGTGGAATACCCGCGCCGCCACCGGTATGTCAAAGAAATCGGAGAAACCGCATGGAAAGAGCCGAATCATTCAGAAGCCAGGTAGATAGCGCCGCTGAGATCCTCGGTCGACTCTATTCTTTCGACGATGATTCAAACTCAAACAATGCCGAAGCGAAACAACATCATCAGCTAGACCAGTTCCTTCGCTGTGCTGAAACCGCCCGAGCCTTTTTTGTAGCCTGGTTAAGTGCCGATTGGCCATTGGACAACGAGGCAGCTATGAGAGTTTTCGAGATCCTACGCAACAAAGATGCGAACATGGCTGAGATACTGGCAGAAATCCTCGTCAAAAATCTGACCATGTCTTCGGCAATGGTCATTCGCCACCGGCAAGACGGCAAAGAAGACCTGGCGAAGGGCTCCCTGGACGTGCGAGAACGGACCAGGCTGGTGATTGAACACCTTAGCGAAGACAGAAATTCAGCCCTGGGCAACTGTCTTAAAAACAAATCGACAGAATTACTGGCTGCCATAGAATCGGCCAGGTTAGCGGACGAAAAAGCTATGCCTTTTAAAGATTTCCTGGCACGCTGGAACTATGATGGCAACCAGCTCGATGCTATGGAAACAAGTTTGAATTCTTTGTTTAAAACAAGCTGCTAAATCTTGACGGTCTCTTTCGAAACAGCAGGCTTATCCAGGTAATAGTTGCGAATCTCTTGCAGGTCTTCTTTCGAATCTACCCACATCTCCAGATATCCGCAATCACAGCAGACATAAACAGAAGGAGTCACCTTCTTCACCAGGCCGGTTGTGATACCAATCTGCCTTCCCCTGGTCAGTCCGAAAGCCGTAGCTACAAACTCTTCGCTATCACATTTTGGGCAAGTGCTAAGATCGGTCATGGCTGAACCCTCTCTCGCCTGGGACGATTAGTCGGTGCAAGTACCTTAGTATAAAACAAGACCGGCTGCGGGAAAAGGAAGCATGATCTTAAGTAACAAGACAATTTGCTTCTCGAAGATCAAGCTCCCCAGCGCGATTGAATGGGCCTCGTCCCTGGCATTCAGTGTTTTTGTTTGATAATTAACGGAAACTCTATCTGCTCATCGGAATAAAAGCAGTACCGGTCGGAGTAGCCACCGGCATGAACGTAGCAGGCGGTCCGAAGGCGGCTCGCATGATAAACAGTGTACCGACTGCGGCCCCGGCTGGAGCTGCGGCTTCAGCACCTCTTCTGACGATAGTGCCCATTTTGCCCATGGCTCTAGAGAGCTTGCCTCTCTCTTTCTTCGATGATTTAGATACGATACCTTCCTCTACACCACCACGAAAACCTTGTTCCGTCTCTTTCTTCTGCTTCAGCTCCTGCAACTCCTGCAACATTTTGGCTTCTTGCAGTGCGTGCTCCTGCTGTTCATAAGGGCTTCTGGTATCGAGACTTGAGGTTGAATAGCCCTGGCTGCCATCCATGATGGACTGGCTGGTATTAAAATTCTGCATGGGCACAAATCCCTGGCCACCCTGCATGGAATTAGCCATGAAACCTCCTTGAGGCACTGGCTGGAACTGACCCTGACTGTTGTTGTAGGCGCCACCATTGACCATACCCGGCACAGATCCCGGAACGCCACCCATCTGATTGAGCGGTACAAATCCCTGCTGACCATACGCTTGCTGAGCCGATGCCGGCAGGCTGAAGCAGTAGGTCAAAGCTATCAAAAGGAGGGAGAGGTGGAAATTTTTCATTGTCTTCTCTTTTTTGTTGGATTCTGAGCGCGTTTCGGCTTTCGGCTCGTCGAATACAGTCTATGGCTCCGGCCAGCTCCAGTAAATGCGTAAAACCCCACCCACCTACGTGAAATCACGTAGTAAGACGGAGCAAATAATTAGAGATCTATTTCATAGAGCAAGATCCAGAATGCAAGATCTAGATTCTGTCGCTCATTTACTTGACTCACTCTATGAGCGCACTTATTATCAAAGATCGCTGCCACGCATACTAACTCTGGGGCAATTGGAGGGAGACCATGGGTGGCAGCCCAAAATCGACGCTCCAACAAATAAAAAAAGACCCTATAAACAAATAGAATTCGGAAAAATCCGAATCCTATTTGCAGAGTATGGCAGAATCGCTCTTAAAAAACTTTGGTAAGGGCTATGGGGGCTCTTGAATGGTGTGTACCGCGTCGATGTTTTATTCAATCTGTTTGCCGATTGACCGCAAAACGAAATCGGTTATTCAGAGCCGCTCCATAGCCTGTATTCAACAATCTTCCATCATCATAGCCAATCAACGTCGTGGGGCAATTGCCGTTTCAGTATAAATTTGTCGGGTGAAACCTATACTAAGGCTCCGCATCCCCGAAACAACCGGGGTCAACGCACTTCAAAATTCATGCTCCGCCAGTTTCAGGCGGAGGTAATATATGAAACCCTGTAGGGGGCTGGTTTTATGTCAATTCATATAGAGAATTATATGGAAACTTATCATAGGGCGCTAAGCCCAGACGGCATAATCGTATTAGGCATATTAGCTTAAGCCTCCTGTGTGGTAGGGATGAGGGGGCAACTGGGCGTACAAGACTCTTTCGATAAACGAGTATGTCTTTCGATACACAAGATAAAAACAGGGACAATTCCGGTTATTCCGAGCCCGAGCAATACGACCTTTCTTTTGCTTACTCATTTAACTGGGAAAGACCGGAAGAACAGATAAGGGAGGCACTCAAGGTGTTACTGTGTAATAGAGAAGAGAATAGTGGAAACACAGAACCTCAGAGGGCAGAGGTCATGATAAAAACAAAAGAGACGGAACAAGATCTAAAAAGACAAGCCATTAAAGAGAGTGCTGCTCTTGAAGCAGCCAGAATCCGATGGCTGCTGGCAATAAATCCAAACACACCGCCACCGGTGCTTGATCATCTAACTAGAAACGCACCTTCTCAGCTATTAGAGAGAATAGGCGAGCATCCGCGCGCCCATTCGACCACTCTGGCTAGACTTGCTGTTCACAGCGACTGCCAGGTGCGAGCCTCTGTGGCAGAGAATATGAATGCTTCTATGAAGACGATCTGGAATCTGGTCCGGGATCCCAGTCCCGATGTCAGATTGAGACTGGCTGAGAGCTATACGGTGCCCATAGCCATTCTGCGGGTACTTGCCGATGACGAGAATCCTTATGTCTCCGCAAGAGCACAGACGACTCTGCTGCGCTTGATGCGTGAAGTCACGGATCTCAAAACTGCCTGAGAATCATAGATTCAATACCTGTCAGGCAATAGTTTGCACCTCAGATTCTAAAGCTCCTTCCCTTATTCGGAAGGAGCTTTTAGATCCTTGAAGCATACGATAGGCATAGCGCTTGTGGCTGCCACCTTGCGGGCCACTTTGGCGGCTGACAATAACAGCCCGATATCCTTACAGTCTTCCGGCACACCGGCAATTCCGAAAGCACAGACCAGAGAACTCGGATCCATGCCGGCTGAGAGCCCCTTGCTGCGAAGCAACTCGAAAACTCGGTGACAGAAAATCACCGCAGATGGGATCTCAGTGTTGGGAAGGAGAATGGCATAGCTCAAAGTCTCAAAATGAGCCGCGATGTCGATCGGACGCATGATATTGGCCAGCCGCAGGCCGACCTCAGCCACCTGGGTAACGTTTAAGGGCTCCAGCTGACCTCCTCGATTGGTCCAGAGATCGAAGACAATCACTGTAAAAGGCAAATTCGCGTACTGAGCTCGATAGAATTCCTTCTCGAGAAAGTACTGAAAAGACGAGAATGAGAACAAACAGGTATCAGCTCTCAAAAGCGATGCCATTACGGAGTTTATGGCATTTCTGTCCAGATGAGTAGAAGTAAGATGCTTAGTTTTGTCAGGCTTCAAGGGGCTTTCAGAGGTTTTCACCAGACCACACTGAAACATGTTGAAGAGAATAGGCACCCACTCTTTCTTTGTCATCGGTCTTTCCCGAAGGATGTCGAACATCGTGGTGTTGCCGTCGAGCCGTAAATAAAACTGCTTCTGAAGATTGGTGTCGCATGGTGCGCCCTTCTTCACCGCTTCTTCGAACTGTTGCTCAGAAAGACCTGCATTAGCTCTGTGTAGATAAGCCTCCATCTTGAAGCCCTGACCCATCAGATATTTGGTCTGGTCTAATAAAGTGATGCTCTCCATCAAGATGGCATCGATTCGACGTTTTACCGTATTCTGCTCAGTAGCTTCGTCGTTATAAAAATAGAACTTGCCGGTTTCCCAGGTGACCAGTTCCATGATGGCCAGCTCACCTTGCTGATTGAGAGCCGTGGCATGAACCAGATCGCCGCTCACGAAAAACAGCTCAGCCATGGACTGATCGCTGATTACCATAAGTTTGCCGTTTCTTTTGCCCATATTGATCGACTGCAGCAAAGTCGGAATAGGCCAGTCGTCCAACGATCCTTCCATCGAAGCCTGGGCACCGACACGCTCATCCTGCTTGAACACAGGCACTTTCTGGCTGGTGGAAGTCAGAGACTGCAAGCCCAGAAGCGATGTGCTGTACGAACCGGATAATCCTGTGTTGCGGGTCTCGCTCTGTCCGAACAGAGACTGAGAGTCGGTTCCATAGGACATGTTCTCGGTAGACTCAGAGAGAACCAGGTTGAGAACAAGCGCCACATCTCCGGTCTGATAGGTCCAGACCTCGATTTCATCTCGTCCTTCTCCAATCATCAGATTCCAGGTCGGCTCAGAGACATTCTGAGTGCAAGTGGCGATCAGACGATATACATCACTAGAATTTTGAAATTGCCATGGCAGCTCGAACTGTTTACCAGGCATCTCCCGAGACTGACCAAGCACATTGGTAATGTCATCTATCGTGGGCAGACTGGCGAGTCTGGGCAATTTGACTAACTTGTCGGAAGGACGATACATCTAAAGTTTCGGAAAATGGGCGATTCTGGGTTTTTATGAAATTCGGGTAGTGCTTAATGAGATTATATAGAGATTTACCCGAACCTACCACCGAATCCAGTATTGCCGAGGTTTTATAAGCCCCGGTGCCGGAGCATCCGATTGAGCTCTGCCTGAATCTCACCCTCAAGCCAGAAAGAAAGCTTCTTAGCCACGCTCTCCATATCATCCCGGCTCTTCACCTTGTCATAGTCCGCTTTCTTGAGAACGTTCATCGATACTTCCACCGGTAGCTGAACTAGATTCAGCGGCATCGGCAACCAAGGAAAGAATGGCGTCACCGGATAGAAGGGCATTTTCAGAAGCTTGCTGAGCACTTCGAAATTATCAAGCATTGGATTAATCTCATCAA
The DNA here is from genome assembly GCA_020634035.1 of Candidatus Obscuribacterales bacterium. Taxonomy (GTDB): domain Bacteria; phylum Cyanobacteriota; class Vampirovibrionia; order Obscuribacterales; family Obscuribacteraceae; genus RI-106. The sequence goes on from JACKCM010000003.1 coordinate 850,806, forward strand.
AGCCCAGAGCTGAGACAGGATAAACCTCGACACCGCTTTCGACCACCGGCAAGAGCATAGTCCAGTCAAAATCCTCCAGCCTGTAGCGCCTGGAGAATGGCTTGGTCAAACCGGATATCCCTTCCGGGAAAATGGCTACGGCCTCACCCCTCTCGAAAAGAGTCTTCATATTGGCAGAAGACCAATCGAGAAAACCAAGACCCTCAAGCAGGGTCCGTACTCGCTCATCAAGGCCGGACTCGAGATCGGCTAGAACATAGAGCCTGCGAGCGCCTTGCTTTCTTTTTGCCAGGGCATGTCCAAGCATCAAAGCAGGCCAGGGGAAGACACTGCCCTGATTTCCGACAATCAGACAGGGTCCCTCGCTTTGCGCCGGAATACGCTCCAGCCCCAGAAACTCTACTCTCCACCAACGTCGATAAAGAAACTCTAGAATCGGCTCAACCTTGCGCAGAGAGCGAAACTCAGCCGAATCGCCTTTATCGGACATTGGACTGTCCTGGTCATACTCCAGAGTCAGGTCAGGCTGCTCCATTGGAAACTTTCTCCTCGACCGGCGACTCTTCCCAACCCGTGAACACCGACTTACGCTGCTTCAAAAGCGAATTCAGATCTTTCTGAATCAAATACTGCACTTCACGAGCAAGCTTGAGAACCAGCTTCTTATCCCTGGCTCGCTCAGGCTCATAGCCCAGATCGATAGGGTCATGGATGTGAATCATCCATCTCACGGGCAGAGGCACAAACATGAGAGGAAAAGGCAGCCAGGGAAAGCCCGGTGTGACGGGGAAAAACGGCATCTGGACCAGTCTTGCCAGCTCTCGAACATTGACGAAATTAGGGTAGATCTCGTCTCCGCCGACGGTAGAAACCGGGATGATAGGCGACTGAGATTCGATGGCGATTTTGACGAATCCAGGATGAAAGTCCAGCACTCTATACCGTTCATCAAAGGTCTTGCCGACCCCTCTCACCCCTTCAGGATAGATGCCTACCAGCTCATCATCAGCCAGAAGCGCCTCGGCATTCTTAAGGGTGGCCCGCACCTGACCGGTCTTCCTTACCCAGTCGGCAAGAGCAGGTATCTTGAAAAACCAGTCTGTGGCAAGATATCGAATACGGCGCGGCGAGTCATGATAGTTGCACATCGCCACTGTAATCATGGCGCCGTCCATGGGTAGAAGACCGGAATGATTGCCTACAAGAAGGGCTCTGCCTTCTGCCGGTATGTTTTCGATGCCGCGGGTTTCGACCTTGAAATAATCTTCGAAAAGAAAACGGAAAACCGGTTCCCATCGGGCGAAAGTAGCGAGATCAAAGCCGAATTGGTCTTCATTCTCGGCATAACGCTCATAGAACGAGGGGTTTCGCCTGGCAAAAACATCCAGGGGATCAGCTGCTAGCGTTTTAAGATTCGACCAATTAGCCACAGAAATCCAAGCACTCCCGGTCCAAATGAGATGAAAAGCACGAATCTTCTGAGCAGATCATGCATGAATTCTGCAGGGGATTCATGCACTACTTCTTGATCCGCGCTATCTACTTTTTCTTCGTTTCTTTCCTGCGCCGTATCTACGTCCGACATAGCGATCTTCCTCAAACAAAGAAAGGGTGATGCACGATCTAAGTATAAATACAGAGCCTGTATAAACCCGAGCTGAATTAAGAAAGTTTTACCGATTGCCAGACTGTCCGTCCCCAGATGAGATAATCAAAGGTCTTGGAAAACTCCAAAACTCTATCGCAAATTTGCCGACCGGCTCTAAGGAGAGAATTATGCAACCGGACATGAACCAGCTTTTTCAATCGATGCAGAAGATGCAACAAGAAGTCGTGAAAATCCAGGGAGAGCTTCAACAGACAACCCTGGAAGGAAAAGCTGGTGGTGGAGCGGTTACCATAACCTGTAATGGCGCCATGGAATTCCTCTCGGTCAAAATCAAACCCGAAGCAATCGACCCCGAAGATCCAGGCACTCTGGAAGATCTGATTCTGGTCGCGGTCAATGACGCCATGGCACAATGCCAGAAACTCGCCCAGGACAAAATGGGTAAATCACTGGGTATGCCGGGCGGCCTTCCCCCGGGCATGGGCGGCTATTAGTTTCGGTAGATGCAATTCACCCCACCTCTAGCGAGACTGATAGAACAATTTCAAAAGCTGCCGGGTATCGGTCCGAAATCGGCTCAGCGTATGGCTTTCTTTGTTCTCGGTATGAAGCGGGACGAAGTTCAGGCTTTTGCCGATGCGGTCATAGACGCAAAAGACAAAGTAAAAAATTGCAGCCGGTGTTATCACCTGTCGGCTAACGATCCCTGCGAGATCTGTGTCAACGACCGTCGCGACGGAAATGTTATTTGCGTGGTGGCAGATTCGAGAGATGTCATCGCCCTGGAGAGAACCAGAGAATTCAAAGGTCGTTACCATGTGCTCACCGGCTTGATCTCTCCTCTAGAGGGCAAAGGGCCGGAGCAATTGAGTATCAGAGAGTTGATCAGCCGTATTCCGGATGAAGAGATTCATGAGGTCATCCTGGCCATCAATCCGACCATAGAAGGAGATGCCACGGTCCTCTATCTGAACAATCTGATCAAACCCCTGGGTGTAAAAGTGACCCGCATCGCCTTCGGTCTCCCCGTGGGAGCCGATTTGGAATATGCCGATGATGTCACCCTGACAAGGGCGATGGAAGGACGAAGAGAAGTCTGACCCGACAGCAGCATAGCACCAAATACGGAACCAGTGCTTTCTGCGAAAACCGGATAAAAAACCTGCTACTTTCTGTCGACGCCGGCCGCTTTAACTATGAAATCAGCCACACC
>JACKCM010000004.1 GCA_020634035.1 Candidatus Obscuribacterales bacterium
CCCTGAAAAACAAAAGCATTTCATCGTATCTGCGTTCGACTTCATCTAGATCCATTTGTGGACCAAATGGATCCGGGGGCTGAAAGAAGTTAGGACGTCTGTATTCGTCGCGAGAAGAGTCCTGCCACTTCTCTTTGAGGTTGTCCCAGATATCTTTGAGCGGTCCTTTGCTTTTCAACAGTCAAAATTCCCTGGCGCTCCGATCTTTATTGAGAGTATATCGCGGAAATCGAAATCTCACTCGCCAATTGCCTGCGGACTAGCTCTTCTGGCTGACGCCTCTTTAGAGCCAAATCGGGAAGTTCTTGGCGATTTTAGTGCATCAAGCTAAAGAGAACCCCGGCTATGAAAAGAGCGACAAAAAGGAACGCACCAAGCAGAGGAGTGCTGGGCACGTGACGCAGATTTTCTCTAACAGTCTGTATTGTTGACGTTATTCGGCGCCCCAGGACGTTTTTTCTGGTCAGGTAGTAAATTGTGCTGTTTTCATCTATCGCATCGTTGTTATCTTTTGAATCCTCTTCTGATTCACTCATTATTCTAGCTACAGTTAGAAAGCCAATGAAAATAGCTCCAACGACCATTAGTGGTGCGATTGTCACCACCATATCGGGAGGCAGCACTGGAAGCAAAAGAGTCATTAGTGCCACCACAAATGCAATCACCAGTCCGCGCCTCAACTCTTTCAGAGACTTCCTTGAACTTTGCCATACCGGATCTCTAGTAAACTCTTTGTCTATCGGAAATCCGCTCCGGTCCAGTCTGTCGGATAGTTGATCCTGTATGAGCGGCGATACCACTCTGGTGGCTACAAAATAGGAGCCTATCATTATCATAGGTATTGCGAAGAGTTTTACTAACGGCGGAATAAAAGGATAATAAAGCGTGACGAGAATAGTAGCGCAACCTATGGTTGTCAGAGTGCACAACAGTTTGACCGGATTGTTTAGTTCTTGAGGACCGCTAAGAGAAGGTCTTTTCGGCAGCTTGAAACGAATCGGAGCCTTCAGCTCAGCCTTCTTCTTACCTTTGCGTTTCATTGTTGAGCCGCCCTTTTGATCATCAAGCTCTGCAGTTCTTGTTGCAGCAAAGTCGCTTCTTCATTCTTGCCTTCTGCAGCGCATACAGGTATCAAGCTGTTGAGAGATTCCAGGACCTGATGGTGGGTATCTCCCAGCACTTTTTTGCGAATCGAAATAGATCGTTTGTAGTAGGACTCCGCTTCGGGCAGTTTGTTCTGCACTGTATATAGTGCGGCAAGATTATTGAGAATTGTCGCGGTTCTCGGATGCTCCTCACCAAAATTCAGGGTATAGATTTGCAGGGATTGTTTATATAAATCTTCGGCGTCTGTGTACTCCTTCTTTTGCTTCTTCACATAGGCCATGTTGTTGAGAGATTCTGCCACCACCTCATTGTCCGAGCCGAGGCTCTTCTCGCGGATAGAAAGAGACTGCTTCAGAAGGGTTTCGGCTTCCTCCAGCTTGTTCTGGCTGGCGTTGAGCATGGCTAGATTATTCAGGGCGATGGCGACCCTGGGGCTGTCGGGACCATATTGAATCTCTCGCAGAGCGATAGTGCGCTTCATCAGCGTTTCGGCTTCTTCCAGTCTGCCCTGTTTTTGTCGAAGGAGAGCCAGATTGTTAATCGGAATCGCTATCATGGGATGATCCGGTCCCACGGTGGCGGTGTAGATATCGATTGCTTCCATTAGCGTCTCAGCCGCTTTTTCGTCCTCGTCCATCTCGTCATAGAGCAGCCCCAGGCTGGTCATGACCTCTGCGGTGCTCGGGTGATTGGTGCCGAACACTTTTTTGCAGAGGTTCAGCGCTTCTAGATAGTATTTTTCGGCTTTTTCAAATCGACCACGGCGCCAGTTGACTTTGGCAAGATTATGGAGGGCAGCGATTGTATTCTGGTTCTGAAGAGGATTTTTCTCACCTTTTTTGAAAGTGGCGAGGGCAGCTTGCAGCCGTTGTTCAGCCTGGTCCAGGGCGCCCTTATGAAAGTCTACTTTTGCCAGCCAGAGCTGGCAGAGGGCGGCATTTTGTTCAGAGGCTTCTGTCGGCTTCTCGGCTCTGGTCTTATCAAGCGCTGTGGTCAGGAACTCCCGGGCTTTGTCATAATTCTCTGAGATATATTCTCTGGCGCCGCTTTCGAAGTCGGTTTGCCAACCGGTGGTTTGTGCCAGGGCGGAGCCGGCAACGAGGGACAAAGTCAGGATAGATAGAAACAGGCGCATCTTAAGTCTGGCATTCTGATAGCTGATATTTCAGTCTACCACTACCAGAAGGATCCACCTGTTAGAGAAGTAGTCTCTTGCTGCATACGGTCGACTGCGCGCATTCCAGACCAGAAGTGCTAGCTCATCTGTGAATCTGTGAATTTGGTGATCCGAATGCACAGGTAGGCAACGGCCGGCATGATCGCTCGATTGACTGTTCCGGCGATCGTACTTTCTCTATTATAATGGCTATGGAATGCGAAGGATGCTACGTAGCTGAGTTGTGAGTGCCATGCTAAAGAAGAGTTTTCTGGTAAAGACCGTTATAGTTTGTTTTAGCTTGATATTGATTGTTGGCTTTGTCTTGTTCTTGAATAGAAAAGCGATTTGCGCAAGCATCGTTGCCCATTGGAAGAGCGAGAGCACAGCAGGCGATCTAGCGAGTCCTACCGAGGAAGGCGAAACACTTATTCGATTGCAGCACAGACTAAGATAAGCGAATCATTTAGGTCCTTATGTTTTATCGATTCAGAAGCAGAATATTTCTTTCGACAGTGGCAGCAGCGATTGTGAGCTTATTACCTGTCGAATTGCCGTTGCTGGCAGCAGACTCCAACTTGGATAGTGGTTCTTTGGGGGATGCTGGCAGTGTTTCGAGGAGCAATAGTCAGGATCAAGAATCTGAGGAGCTTAAAAAAGTCGTTAAGAGGTATTCCATCGAGAGATATCTCGCGATAGCAAAAGATCCTACCCAAATTACTCGCAATCCAAATTTGGGCCATGAAATGAAACTTGAATCTCTTCAAGCTATCCGCAGGGCTGTTAGTAAGTCTGCGCTGGAGTCGGTTAGACAGAATCATCCAAGCAATAAATATGCTCTTGCCATTGCCATAGCCCGAGAATGTTCATGGTGTTTGAAAGAAGCTAACTTTGTTGAAGGCGAACGGTTGATAGACGAACTATTCGATACTATGGGGGGCGAATTCGAGTTCTCCCTGGCGAACTCTGATTCATATGATTCTTCTCTGTCTCAAGAGGTCTCTTCTTTGATACCGTTAATGGTGAATACGAAGCGCTCTAAACTAAGGCGCAAAGCGCTGAAGCTTGTAGAACTGAATGACGAAAAAACCATCGCTGGCACCTACTTGTTTGCAGTTCCTATATATCCATACGGATCACTTTCGAGAGACCAGGAGTTTTGCAAGGCCTTTTATAGAATTAAAAAACGGCGGTTCGAGCGCAATGGTGGCAGCGATCGGCGCAGCTTATATTACTTGGTTGAATTGGCAGAATATTCCGGCCGGTACAAGGAGGCCCTTGCTTTCGAAGAAGCGCTGCTTAACCGTGTAGTCAGTGGTGAAGATAGCTATTCGATGGTAGGCGCGTATCTGGATCTGATCAGGCTCAAGATTTTGGCGGGCAAGCGCGAGGAAGCCAAGGACGATTTCAGAAGTAAAATCTACGAAGACGATAAGTCTAGCAAATTGCGGCTAAGTTATTACAATAGAAGCCATTGTAATTCTTTTGAGAGATTTCCTTCCGCTACTCTTACAGAACTGTCTATGGCTTTTCTTTATGTTGACGAGGTAGAGGCTGCTGATGAGGTGTTTCGTGAAGCAGTGGGAAGCCCACGAGGAATTCTGTACGAATTTTACGAAACAATACCTCTAGAGAAGATAGTGATGAAGTATTCACGCTTCCCAAGAATAGCGGATGATATTCAGTCATCTGCTTTTGAGCATCTGCTTTCGTACTATGATCGAATGAATTCTAAAGACAAAGCAATTTCACTCATAGTATACGTGATTGATACTCTCTCGACTAATAAAGACTGTAGGGAGATCGGTCTGTATAAATTGTCTGATCTTCAGCTGCTGATGGGCAAGTATGAGCCTGACAAGGCCGATGAATGGAGAGCGAAGTCAGATGCGACTTTCTCTGAATACAAGGTAACTTGTGTCCGTGATCCGCTTGTTCCAATCCTGGAAAGTAGGCGAAAAGCGCGAATGAAAGAGCTTGGTTATTCTATGTAGTCTGCTAGGGGACGCGCTGGCTGTCACTCTTGCAGCATTAGAGGCGCTCGAAGTGTTTCGCAATCGTTGGTGTCAACGCCCTCGTAGGTGTCATTCTCTCCGCGCAGAAAAGCTGGAAGGTCTCTGTTTTTGCCAGCGTTCCAAAAAAAGACGCTGGTTTTCTGGATCTGACTTTCTTTTGTTCCTGGCGGAAATTTTAGAAGCGGATCCCCGCTAAACGATCGCAAACATGACACCACCAGATTGTCGAACGCTTTGTTATCGCTCGGGCGATTGACGTGGATGTTTTTGATAGTGCCTTTTGCGGTAACGGTGTATTGTACGGAACAAGAAAATTTTTGCTCTTTTAAATTTGTGGATTTGATTCTCCGGCTGAATCGGTCCCAAATGCCGGCGGCGATTTTGCCGTGCCAGTTCTTCATCTCCGGGGCGAGGTCTTCGGATTTCGCCGACGCTCCGCTAAAGCATCCGCTTAAGACTATGAAGGCAATAATGCAGGCGGTTGTCTTCATTCTCTCCATCGTTCTTTCGTACCTACCTATCGATCTACCTACTCTTCCTTCCTCTAGTCTACAATGGGTAGGGTGGTTGTCGTGGGTCAGCTAAGTTGCAATATCGAGGATTAGTCCCATCTCTAAACAGGGCAGCTCTGCTTCCCTTGTTGCTCTGTGGCAGTCTTTTGATCCCGGTGAGCCCAGCGTTTGCCGCCCCAAAAGAGTTTGATCTGCGCGAGTATAAAATCTCTCGGCAATTGGATATCGATCCATCCTGCGCCAGACTTTTCAAAATTCGCAACCGGTTCGCTCGTACATCGATAAGCGACCCGTCTGTGGCAGAGCCAGTGGTTGTCTCCGAGCGAGATTTTTATGTGATAGGCAAGCGTCCGGGCTCGGCGACGTTATTTGTCTGGGATGATGCCGGTGGTGTGGTAGGCATAGACGTGGAAGTGGCGAAGAAGGGCTCGCTTCGAAGAAACTTGTCCGATGTAGCCACATTCTTTCATCGCCGCCTGAAGTTGAAAACAAAAACTCGCGACTTCTCCAGTGCTAATCTTGATATGGGTCTCAAGACCGGCGTCATTGCTAAGAATTCTGCTGATTATCTCGAATGTACATATTATCTTCGAGGTGCTGAAGCCGAGGCTGATGATTGCAGCTGCGACGATAGTGGTGCTACATGTGGTTGTGGTTCTGCTGATTCCGTTGCTGAAGATACTGCGACGTTTTCTTCGCCGAAACGTGGAGAGGACCAGGTGCTCACCTTCGATGGCAAGAGCTGGAAATTTCGCAATGATAAGGTCGATTTTCCTATTAGCAAAACTTTGAAAGTTTCGTATGGAAAATCCAGAGTCTTTAAACTCAACGATGACTTGAAGAGGCTTACCGTAGATGATGTGAAAGTATCGGACACAGCTATCGTGACGGCGCGGGAGATTGTCTTGATCGGAAGATCCCCGGGGAAGACAGTGATGGGCGTGGAAGATATTGCCGGCAATAAAGTGGGATTCAAAACTATAGTCGAGAAGAATGGCTGGCTGCCTTTTGCAAATAGGTGGAGCAGTGAATCTCTGATTAAGCCTGCCGACGTGAGAACCATCGAGTTTACTGAAGTTTTTTCTGGCAATGCACTGACTATCGGTGATGGCGAGCCGAAATTCATAGAGTCAAAGGGAAAGATTGTCCGAATTGTGGTCAGTGACCCAGATGTGGTAGCGCCGATTGTTCTAGCTGATAACAAGTTGGCGCTCGTTCCCGTTGGTAAGGGAAATACAACGGTACTCTTGTGGAATGATTATGGTGGCGTCGATGGAGTTTCTTGCAGAGTTCTTCGTGAATATCATCGCACCAAATCAGGTGCAAGGCGCGAAGTTGTCGATGCCAACGACGAATCTAATAGGCTGGAAGTCTCTCGAGGTTTAGAAGAGAATGGCGGATTGATTCATGAAGTCGAAGTCTGGACAGGTTCAAAGAAGGACGTAATTTCGATTGGCAGCAAATTGGATTTTCCGGCGGGGGCATCGCATGTAGAGCTGAATAATAAAGGCGTGATAGCTTTGATGAAATATGATTATCCAGCGGCGATTTATTTTTTGCGACAATCTTTGAATGTCCGACCGGGCTATCCTATGGCGCTGGCGAATATAGCAATTGCATACAACAACTGGGCTCTGGCGAGCCAGAAGGAGCCGCGGAAGGCGATGCGTTTACTTCATCGGGCGCTGGTAATTGACCCGGATAATAATACTACCGTGCAAAACCTTGATGGAATCATGCGGTATATGAATCGCGATCCGAAGAACTTTCAAGACCACATCGACATGGCGGAGATCAGCCTGAAGGAAAGAGATTACAACGGCGCGGTCTATCATTACCGAGAAGCTCTGGATATCAAATCCGATCCGGCGGTGCAGAAAAAGCTCGAGGAAGTTTTGCCCAGAGCCGAGCTGCACTAGGCGCCTGTGTCCCTTTTAAAAGTAGAGCTATGGCGTGCTGGGGACTACTTCTTCTTAACCACAGCGGCTGAGCCAAGATATCGGTTTAAGCCGTCGCCTTTCAGCCAGGCGAGGGAGCGATTGTTGTTCTTAAGATAGGCATCCCAGAACTGACAGGTTATGGCGCTCAGGGATTTCTCTACTTGTAAATCAAGCTCTGATGCTTTGCCTCGTCTGCTGCGCCCGCCGAAAGTCTGGTGGGCGGCTCCGTCGTAGTAGAGAAGATACTGATTAGTGGCGTTTATATAGTCGAAGTTCTGGGCGCGCCCCTCTGGCGAAGATTTGCGGATTGGATCGGTATCCTGGGTGCCGGTCACGACCATTCCCGGGATTTTAATATCGCCGAAGGCCTGGTCTGTGGACAGTCTGCCATTGTATTCACCCGGGCTCAAATAGACGACGGCGCTGATGCGCGGCTCAGCAAATGACAGACCCCTGGCTCCCGGCATGAATCCGGCGCCTATTCTTTGCCCGGCTACCCACAGCGATGTGATGGCGCCAAAAGAATGGCCCGACATGCCTATCTTAGTCAGGTCGACCGGGCAGCCCATAAATATACCTTTGCGGGAGTTTGCCTCTAGATAGTCGATGACAAATGAAACGTCTTTGGTCCGGTCTACTGCAGCTTTGCCGTTGGCACCCGGTTGAATCGCTTTGACGATATTGTTGTAGCCTTTGACCCCTTCCCAGAGCCCTTTGTCAGAGCCGGCATGCTGCATGAAAACGCATAGGTAGCCATGCCCAGCCCAGGCTTTGCCGAGGTATTGAGCAGCCTCTCGGCTGCCTCCCAGGCCGTGGGAGAAAAGTATCACCGGGCATGGACCGGATACCCCCTGGGGGATATACAGTTTTACCGGAATGGTTCGATTTCGTCTTTTGTCGACCCATTCCTGGTCGACGGTCTCGAATCTGTACTGTCCGGTGGCCTGAGCCTGGACCTGGGTGGTGTTGTGGACATTGACGCTGGTATAGCCCGCCTGGCTGCGTGCCTCTGTGGCTGTCTGGAGCAGCAGACCCGAGCAGGTAAAACTGAGCGCAAGGGCGCCAACTAGTGGCTGTTTCAAAAATTTCATCCGTGGACCTCCGGGGTGAGTCGTCAGATGGATTTCGACTTAGAAATCGATTTGGTTTCGGCAACGATAGGAACGTATAACCCTAATACGCACTTCGACCCCAAAAAGTTCAAAATTTCCCCAAAAATTTTTTTCGAATCAATATTATGCAAAGGTTTGATAGTTCTTACCAGACCCGGCAAGGTGGAAAACTCCTTATGCTTATGCTAAAACTGCCTCGGTGTCAGCGAAGGAAGTATCACAATGACAATCAAAGTTTGTGTCGCAGGAATCACAGGATGGACGGGGTCTGCCGTGGGCAAGGCTGTATCAGCCGCCGATGATATGCAGTTGGTGGCTGCCGTGGCTCGCAGCGCCGCCGGTCAGGACGTCGGCACGAGCCTGGGGCTGGATGCGTCTGGTGTGGTGATATCATCCACGGTGAAAGAAGCTCTTGCAGGCGATGTTGATGTGTTCGTCGACTACACCAGCGCCGAAGCTGTTTTAGATAATGTCCTCGTTGCCATCGATGCTGGTGTCAACGTCGTGATCGGATCTTCCGGTTTGACCGCTGCCGATTTTGAGAAAATCGAAGCGGCAGCCAAAGGCAAAGATGCCACCGTCATTAGTTGCGGCAATTTTTCAATTACGGCCGCTCTCGCCAAGCGATTTTCTTTGATGGCAGCGCAGTATCTGCCCCATCGCGAGATTATCGATTATGCCTCGGCAGAGAAAATGGATGTGCCCAGCGGCACGGTGCAGGAGCTGGCGGAAGAGCTACAGCGTGTTCGCCCGAACGAAGTGGTGCGATCTGTCGACGACATTCGCGGACCCAAAGAAGCGCGCGGTGCGCAGATAGCCGGGACGCCGGTTCACTCGCTGCGGCTGCACAGCTATAAGATCGCTTTTGAGACTATCTTTGGAATGCAGAACGAACGCTTGACCATCAGGCATGATGCCGGTGCCGGTGCGGAGCCTTATGTCGACGGGACCTTGCTTGCTATCCGAAAAATCGGTGCCGTCAAAGGGCTGGTGCGCGGCATGGATAATCTTCTCTTCGGGAAGCTGTAGCCGTCTATTAAACACTGTTGTGAATTTAGCTTCAAATGCATCAATCAGCAGCTAAACGAGGTCGATATCAACTTCTCTATCATAAATTGAGAAGCAATTCTCGCGTTGACAAACTGCATTTTCAAATGGGTGTTTCGGAAATTGCAAGAGAAACTTTCAGGACTTTGGCGAAAGCGGTGGATTTTAGAAATTCTAGCAGTCTTGAAGAATACGCCATTAGGAAGATAGCAAATGCCTCCACCTTTGGCGTAGTGCATGCCGAGGAGGAAGCGAAAGTTGAGAAGGCGAAGATACCATTTTTGAAACCACATCCTGAGTTGCCGCCGACAGAGTACAACCTGCGAAGAGGATTGAGTTGTAGTTTGACCGTTTCGATCGAGTATGAAGAAGCGGCAGCTGGCATGCTCACTTCAAGTAGATTGATCAAACGTTATTATGAGCCGCGCTTTGATGAGGCGAAAATAGAGGAGCAGAAGGTAAAGCGCCCACAGTCAAGGCGCGGAATAGAGAACGAATTCTTGGCTGACTGCTACGCTGTTACTGATGAAGTCAGTTTCGACCCTGTCATAGTTGAGATCGCTTTGGGTGAAGCTCTGTCAGAGCTGGGTATTGTGGAATTTGATATAGAGCCGGAGAAAAGGCAAGTCGATTTTGATTGGGTCGAAGATCCTATAAAAGAAGATCCTGAACATCCGGATTTTGTGCCTCCAGATGCTGAAGGAGTCTGCTTCGATATCGAAGGAATTGAGTCTATCGAGCGTCTGCGTAAAGTGTTGCCTGCCGGTTACCAGGCATATGAGTATCAAGTGTATCTCCCTAAATACGTCGAAGACATAGAGCAGGAACCGCCTGGCGCCAGGTCTTTGTCTAAAGCCGCAATAGTCAAAGATATGACGGATGATCAGTTCCTAAAATACATGGGCACTGCCAGAATAAACTGGAGCGGTAGTAGCGCGGATTTGAGAAAGAAATTCGAGTCATGGAAGAGCAAGTATAGGTGTATTCTGCTGGGCGCTTCTGAAGATTCTTTGACGCTTCGATTCCCGGTAATAGAAAAAAGGCATTTACGGAAACGTTTGTCAGAAGAGGTTGTGGCGTTTTGTCCAGAACTTGTACAAATGGGGCCTAATAGTGGTGACGAGGTCGAAGATTGTCTTGCCAGCGGCGGAATCGTAAATCTATGGTGGGACTGAGGGCTATTTCTCGCCGTGCAGTTTGCGGATTTTTTCATCCTCTTTAAGCACTTTCATTAGCTTGGCGAAATTGTCATCTGTGTAAGGAACATGCCCCATTCTGCCTTTGTAGGTACTGAACATTCCATCACAAGGTACGGCATCTGGAATGAAAATTATCCATTTGCTGCCAATATCCGGAGGCTTGACGTAGTCTGTTTCTGCGTTCGCTTTGTTCTGCTGCTCTTCAGATTCATAGCACCACCTGACAGGGACATATCGGCTAAATGCGGGTCCCTTAAGATTCTCTTCCTGTCTGAATTCCACCCTGAATTCTTTGGCGTGATTTATGAGCGCCACCCTCTTGCACGTTCCAATCAGAGCGCATTCTGAATTCTTTAAATAGTCTCTCGCGTCCCAGTTGTCCTTGATTGCGGTTGAATCTTGCGCGCAGGCTGGTATCACCAACAGGGCGGCGACGAGTGTTGCAGAAAGCAGTTTCTCGCATATCGAATGTGGTGCCAGCCAACTTCTCATTTGAGATTGCTGTCTCTGACAAAGCGAGTTAACGCTTGTCGGATAAGCGGTTGATAGCCGATTCCTTCTTGCTTCGCGATTAACTTCAGGTCTTCTATTAGCTGCTTCTGCAATCTTATAGAGATTAGTTGCAGTTCCATAACATCGTCAATCTCACTGGCTTCGGCTTCGCTGACTACCCTTACGTTTTCTGGAGAAGCTCCCAGTTCACGCGAGTCCCACTTAGACTGCCTCTTTTGATTGCTGTTTTTAGTTCTGTTCTTTTTCTCTATTGCCATTACTTTAGTCTCTCATTCGAATACTTTTGATAGATCTTAGATTCAATATCATTGGGCTCAAAAGCCGATTTGATAACTATTTCCCTTTCATCTGGATAATAGATGAATACTACCTTTATGACTCGACCGGAACGCGATTCTGAGATAAACCATTTGGTGGGAGGGTCCGTTTTATGGTCTTCCCTTTTATCTTCCAGAAAAGGACCGAGTCTATTCTCGAAACATTCTAAGATTTCATGCTCGAATATGTTGTGTTTCTTCCTAACCTTATTGGCTACCGCCTCACTAATCATAAAAAACATGTGTATCTCTATTGTATATACAAGGTCTCATACCGTCAAGCTAATTTATCAGGTTTTGTGACGCCTTTATCTTTCGGAAGCCGCTGCAGTTGCTTACTTCTCGTGTTTTTCACTAAGCGTCTTCGATATTCTGAACGTATTTGATACCAACTGCGATCGATCGCCTAATAGTGGCAGGCGTTCTTGCCACGCTTCATCAGGTACTTCTGGTGATAGTCCTCAGCCATATAGAACGGCGGCGCTGGCTCAAGCGCGGTTACAATCGGTCGCGGAAAGCGCTTCTCTTTCGTGAGTCTGGCGATGGTCGCTTCAGCCAGTTTCTTTTGCTCCGGTGAGTAATAAAAAATCACCGAGCGGTACTGGGTGCCTACATCCGGTCCCTGGCGGTTGAGGGTCATAGGATTGTGCGAGCTGAAGAAAACGTCGAGCAGCTTCTGGTAAGAGGTTTTGGCTGGGTCGAATTCGATGTGCACAACTTCGGCGTGACCGGTTTTGTCGGTGCAGACTTCTTTGTAGGTCGGGTCCTTGGTCTTGCCGCCGGCGTAGCCCACGGCGGTCTCTTTGACCCCGGGCAGCGTGCGGAAAGTCTCTTCTACGCCCCAGAAACAGCCTGCGCCGAACATGGCGCTCTTGAGCGCGCCGTCTTTGACCGCCGCTTTACCGCCAGACTTCGCGGATGCTTTGTCCCGGGCGAAGGCTCCCGAAGCCCAGAAAACTGCAACTGCGACCAATCCGACTACTAAGAGGGGGTATCTCATCTTTGACTCCTGCCCAAACACATAAATAGTAAATGACTTGTGTCAGAATCTTTTGTTCCCGCAAATATCGGGTTTCTGGTGAGCACCGCAATGTCGACCTGGGGTTTTCCACCTGCCCATTGGTCAGCGCGCGCGCTATATTGGTAGTCCCCTGGAGGGACTTACTATGAAACGAATATTCTCAACGGCGGTCTTCGTGACCGGCGCTTGCCTTTTGATTGGCTTCGGATACCATATTTTGACCGACAGCAACGTCATCTTTCGAAACTACATTGACCTTCCGGAGAGCGCCGTCGCTGACTGGCCTGAGAGTGTAGTGCCCAATCCGGGCATGCAGGATCTTGGTGACGGAAACGTCCGCGTGCGCACCAATGCGAATGGCGAACTGTTCAACCCATCACTGAATTCTGTGGTGGGGAGCGACCGGAAGACCTTTTTCCATGTGAGCAAAAAAAACGGCAAATATGCCATCGACGGGCTGATGGGAGCAAACATCAATCCGGTCGATCCGGACCTTCATCTGAGCACGAAAGACCTCGGAATCTCTGAGTTGGAGGAAGAGCTATTTATGAAGGTTATACGGGGCGCGCGCGCCGCAAGCGATGGCGAAAGTGCTGGTTCTCGCGCAGGCGAGAGATCGGGAGCGAGGGCTGGCACGAATGCTGGCGAGATGACTGGTGCGAGAATCGGCGCGATGGCTGGCGGTGCCTTCATGAAGGTCAAGAACTAGGATCTCGCCCGCAAACGCAGTGCCGGCCTACGTCAACTTAAAGTCACAAACGAGCAGTAGTATTCCACCATCGCAATCGAATCGAGACAAGCTGAAGGATAAGGGGATCTTCCTGCATCTACCATCAGTTTGCGCCTCTGATTCATCGTTTCTTTGAGGATAAAGCTATGAATAATCAGTTAGATGCTGTTGGCCAGGGAAATCAAGCCGGGGGCGATAACGTTGCCGATCAGGCTCGCAGCAATCTCAGCCAGCTTGCCATGACTTACCATGTTTGTGGAGACGGTCGCGTGGTTTTCAATCCGTCCGACTGCCGCGCCACAAATGCACTGCCTGATCTTGAAATCACCGGACTTACCCAGAAGAGTTAGGTCCCGCGTATTGCAGCTAGTCGTGCTTTGTGCAGAAGAGACTACTTTCAGTTTAGTCCTGGCACTGAAGGGAAGCTGTTCAGACCGGACCAGATTCCAGCTATCACCAGCGTGATTACTAAGATTGCGCCCGTGAAGGCGATTTTGTTCAGTCGCTTTTCTGATATCTCTTTCTTGTAGAGAATAAAGCTTATTGGTAAAGCAAGCAAAAGTAATACGCAGAAACTTGGTGCATTTGCAAATGGAATTCGCTGAGTCGCTATGAGTAAACCCGATTCATATTCCACCATTGTGACTGGAAAAATATCGGTAATCGAGCCGGTCTGCGATGGATAGGTTTTGATTCTTAATACCTTCTGGTTGTCATAAATCCCGAAATTTTGTGCATCTTTATATGCTCTTTGATTTTCATTATAGGAAAGGGCACCATACAAAGAGAAGAAAATTACCAGCATAAGCAGGTACATCTTTGGGGGCGGTTTTCTGACTCTCAGCCAATCTGGCATAGTTCTGTTATTCTTGTTGCATAAAACACTATTCGAATTATTATGGCATGGCTGGTGGCAAGACAATCAGCGTTTTGAAGATTTGGCCGGTCGACCGTCCAGCTTTTTGAGATTTCAGAATTTAGTTGGTCAACCAACCAAATAGCAGAAGTCTCGACTCGAAGCCTACCCTCCGACATCTTTCTTGTCGCACCAGGAGCTAATCCTCTGCTGGCGCCCGGTTCATTTACTTGCCCTCATCCCGGCAATCCGGTACTATCGTCGAAGCCCGGATCTCCCCCCAACCCGGCTCATAGCCAATGCGCCTTCTTACCCTTAAAAATCGAGACAAGAATGACCGGGTCTGGATAGACGCACGGCTCTCTGAGGGTGGAGTGCCCTGGAACGAGTTGCAACCCATAGAAGGCTTTCCGCGCTGGATCGGCCGCGACGAAGAGCTTCAAGTTGAGGTTGGCGACTATTCCGATCTGATTTATCGCCGCAACTTCGCCAGAGCCGGGCGAGAGGAGTTCTTGCGTCGCACCGACTTGTTTCGCATAAGCATAGACAGCCGAGATCAACAGCCAACTGGTTTCATCTGGCCATATGCTGAAAGTGTTTTGGGTGAGGCGGCAGATACCTCGCTCCGAATCAGTTGTTCTGAGGACCGGATTTATGACGAGGAGGAACCTCGGGCGAAAGCGTTAATCGAGGAGATTAACTCAAAGTCCAGGGCCGTTCGCAACTACAAAATTCAGCCCGAGGCTGAGTTGACCAGGTATCCAGAGGATGGCTACTTTGCCTGTCTGCTCTATATTTCCATCACCGACACTAAGAGCGGTCGATTTGGAAGATATCTGGTTATGGAGGCGGCTCCATGGACAGTATCACCGCACTTTAAAGAAGCCGTGATCAAAAAAGGTTGGCTTCAGCTCAATCCTACAAAAGAAAGATATTTTTCACCGGACTGTTATCGCAGTCAGGGATTTCGAGTTCCTATTGCGTTTCCCCTCGAGAAATTCTGGGTGCATTCTGCAAACTTATAGCACCAGTACGTCCAGACCTTGTTTATCTTCGCTAATGCATAGAATTCGAGGTTTGGCCGGTCGACCGTCCAGCTTTTTGAGATTTCAGAATTTAGTTGGTCAACCAACCAAATAGCAAAAGTCTCGACTCGAAGGCTACCCGCCGACGAATTTCAATGAATTGTTGAAATCGACGAAGCCAGAAAACAGAAAGCCAGAAACGGAAACACAAAGATAACGACGTAGAGCACGCACGGCAAGTAAGAATCGTCGGCTTTCCAGCTTCGGGCGCTCTTGTGAAAGGTCATGGTGCCTACAAGTTGCCAGAGGCAAAAGTAAAACATCATACGTAGGTGGCAGAAGAGAGACCAACGGTAGTTGGAGGCAAATATAAAGGTGTAGAAGATAACCAGAACCAGCTCCACTTGCAGCAGCTCCGTCAGGACTTTCATTCGGCGGTTTGTCACCAGGTCGTCACCATCTCTAAAGACGGTCGCGTACCCGAGACTGCAGCAGAACGTGAACGCTGCTCCGATTAGTCCGACATTTTGAGAATGAATTTGATCAAAGAATAAACCGCTACAGGCGAGCAAAGCGGTGACCACCAACATCAGGGCAGAAAATTTCCCTCTGGTGCGCATCAAGCGAAAAGCCATGGTCATAGCCAGGCAGCCAAAGGCACCCAGAAGCAGTGTCACATAGGTCTCTAACAAACTCAGTCTACTTGTGTCACCAGAACTGCCGTATACAAGTAAGTATCCCAGCATCGTTGCGGCAATAATGTATGCGTTGGATTGCATTGCTTTAGGAGCCCTTTTGCTTACCCGTCGCCACTCAGTGCTTAAGCGGCAAAATCGCCGGCGCGATAAATAAGAAAGCGAGAAACGGCAGCATGAACACCACGCAGTAGAGCAAGCACGGCAAGAATGGATTTTTCAACTTCCAGGCTTTGGCGCTCTTCTGAAACGACATGGTGCCCGCCAGCTGCCAGAGCGACAGGAAAACCAGCGAATGTACATTGCAACAGAGAATGTATCGGAAATACCCGGTGCCTATTACCAGAAAGAACATCACGAAGCCGAGTTGCGCCTGCAGAAGTTTGATCAGGATTTTCATGCGATGGTCGGCTGCCGGGTCGTCGCTGTCTCCGAAGATGGTCGTGTACCCAAGGTTGCAGCAGAAAGCAAAAGCTGCACCAGCCAGGCCGACGTTGGGCGAGTTGACCTGCCCGAATAGAAAGCCGAGACAGGCGAGCAAAACAGTGATCACCACCATCACCGCCGAGAAAGTCCCCCTTGTGCGCAGCGAGCGAAAGGTCATGGCGATAGCCTGACAGGTCAGCCCGCCCAGAAAGAGCGCTGTATAAATCTCTTGTATGGTGAGGTTCTTCAGCTCTCCGGTTTTGCTGCACAAAATGAAAGAGCCCAGCAGTATCCCGGTAAGCATGTCTGAATAAGATTGCATTGAAAGCCTCTTGCCACTGCGTTGAATCGCCGCTTAACAGATTTGACGACTCTATATCTTCTTTGTAGGTCTTATTTGTTCCTTGAACCTATTTGATCCTATAGGATCCTTTTCCGCTTCATGCTTCCTATCAAACAATTCTATAGCTGTATTATGGTCTCGTCCAGCAGTATTCCGCCGTCCCGCATCGCTGGTCTTCTCTACCAACCCCATTCGTGTCTCTCCGTGCTAGCATTGAATCACCGCTTAATTTGATCGATGTAAGAGAGTTTTCGCCCTTGCCCTCTAAGATCAAGATTCTAAATCTGAACTGGCGACAGTACCTGGTCATAGTCGCCGGCGTCTGTGCGTCTCTGGTCGCCAACTATATAGCTTATTGTCTTTCGCTGACCCCTGTGTTTATGAGCGGCGGCAGCGTCAACAGAAGCGTCACCTATGGCCCCGGGCTGGAGTTCGGTATCATCGGCTGTTCTGTTGTCTTGCTTTTTACAATCGCCGGAGTTTTCTATACGCGTCGCCGTACAAAAGAATGGTACCAGGCGCCCGGTGTAGAAGAACGCTTGCACAAAATCTTCGCAGTCTTTGCCCTGGCTGCATGCCTACTCGGTCTTGCTCTGCTCGCGGCTGATAGAGCAGGTCTACCTCTCTGGATCATGATGATCATCTCCTGGATCCTTTCTCTATCTATAGTTGTGCCGATAACGATTTTGCACGATGCATCCCACGGCTGTCCTGAAGGTCTGCTCGGCGCCCTATACATGGGAGTATCCTGGCTTCTTCTGGTTCCGGCGCTGGGGGCGGCGGGGATATTGCTGGGTCTGACCGTGCTTCTTGCTATCGGCTAGATTTAGTTGAATTTTCATATCGGTCATTTTGCGGGGCTTTTCAAGCTTTCGCAAATCGGATTTTGTGATACAGTTCCAATTTCGGAAACAATCGTTTCCGACCTGCGTCATCTGAGAAATCTCGCCACTACCATTGAGGAGACTGAATAATGAGAAAGAGAGCTCTGTTGAGCCTAGCCCTTGCATTGACTGTTGCAGCGCCCATGGCTTTTGCCCAGGATGCCACAGAGCCAGGAGCGGCACCCGATAAGCCTCGCGCCGAAGGACGCATGAAGCGTCGCGGACATAAGCCCGGCGGCAAGGCGCACAAACACTACAATTTGAAAGCAATCCAGAAAATTCCCAGCCTTTCTGCCGATCAAAAAGCAGAGCTAGAGAAGATTCAAAGCGAGCTTGACACCAGTACCGGTCCGCTTCGTGAACAGCTAAAAGCTGCCCGCGCCGATTGGAAGCAGCGCAGAAAAGCGGCTCCCCCTGCGGCAGAAGGCGCTGAAGGTGGTGACAAAGGTCCCGATCTCGAAGCACGCAAAGCGGAGAAAGAAAAATTCCGCGGTATTATGGAACAGATTCACTCCAAGCGTAAAGCCGCCTATGATAAGTCTATCGCCTTGTTGAAAGACGATCAAAAGGCCGAACTCGACAGCGTTATGGCTAAGATGAAAGAAGAGCACAAAAACCGTCGCATGAACGGAAAAGGCGAAGGCAAGCGTGGTCCGAAAGGCGGCAAGCACATGCGCAAAGGCAAAGGCAAACGCGGCGGCGGCAACAACCTGGAGAGTGTCTCGAACGAGGCTGCCCCTCCGGCTGATACCGCAGACGGTGATGCTAACTAATCTCGGTTGGCGACTGGGCAATAGCGACGAGTGGCACTTCCACTTTAGCTAAAACAATTCAGCTGACGGCAGGTCCGGCAGAGGCGCAGGGAGTCGGGACTCCAGGATGGCGCTAATGTCGGCCCTGCTGTTTTGAGATGCTGGTGCCAGCGGCTAGTCTTTCAAAAACTCTTTGATCCAGCCGGGATACTCAGTGTCGAAATAAGGTCCAGAGATTGCTCTGGCTCCTTTGTCCGACCAGCTGAAGTTCATCCATACATAGGACTTGTTCTTGTACTCGGCGGGCAGTTCGGGCAGATCTTTTTTCGATGTCACCATCTCTTTGACACTGGCGATGGCGTCATCTTGATCTTTCTCTTTGCTGAAGAAATGAGAGTCTTCGATAGAGCCATCGTCTTTCAGCTTCATAGCGACATAGACATCACCATCTTTGTCGAAGCCTTTCCAGTCTTTGAAGAAGGCAGTGCGCAAGCGGCTGTCGTAGGTCTCTGGGGTTTTGTCCTCGGCGGCTTCGACTGCTTCGCGCTTTTTCTTGTCAGGGTCTATGCCGAAGCCGGATTTGCACGAGCCGTTCTCGTCTTTGGTGAAAGACTTCCAGTAGTCTTTGTAGACTTTCCAGTTGCCGTCTTCTTTGACCACGATGATATCACCGGTCATGGAATAGTTGCCTTTGGCTTTTAGCGCCTGTTTTTCGGGCGAAAGTTTGGCAGGCTCGACTTGGTACTCGACTCTGTCGGCGGTGGCATTCTTGCTGATCACCTTAAATTCTTTTGGTTGCTCGGCGCGCATCATCTCTAGCATGAACTTATCCATGTCCATGTCGGGCGGCACTTCTTTGTTCATCTTGTCCATTTCTTCGAGCTGCTCTTTTCTGTAATAGGGCAGCAGCTCATCGAGCTTCTTGGCTTTGTGAATGGCGTCATAATAGTTTCGAACAAAAGTATCCGGGTTCTTGGCAAGGGCACCGGCATCGCCTTTTGCCGCTGCTTTCTTCGCCGGCTCTGCGGCGCTGGCGATTCCGGGGGTGGCTACTTGCACCGCCGGCACAATCAAGCTGAGGGCGATTATAGAGAGCGCATATTTCGACGCTTTGGCTTTGAGCACAACAATTCTCCTTTGACTGATCGGGATTTGGTCAAGAAACACAGGTCGACCGGGCATCCGCACATAGTTTACTAGAACCAGGAGAATATTAGGGGTTCTTGGGAAGTTGCCCCTGGAAAGCCGTGCTGTGACTGGCTCAATTGTGCGATGTCGCAACTATCGGTGTCGCTGAGAGTGGATGCAAAGAGCCGAGCGTTAGATAAACCCTGTACAGGAATTCTCTCCGTAGGTTTTGTAGAAGACTCGACTTTTGTGTTTCAGTAGCTCGGCATCGGAGCAGTTGTAATACTGCGCGCTGTCTTTGACCAGTGTCATGCCGGGAATGAACCTGTGTTCTCTTCGTATCAAGATGCCATAACTGCCCAGCGCACCCTGATAATTAGTCAAATAGACTTTTACCTGATCACCGTTCGAATCGATTTGTCTTATCAGCTCTTCAGTCTTTATTGTGTTTGTTTCCCAGCTATCGGCGGCACCAAGGGCGTTCATGGCTGATATCAAGAGACATATTAAGCTGACGGGAACCATTATAAATGTCGCAATCATTCTGCTTGGTTTAAATGGATAGGTCAGGTAAGTCATCAAAAGTAGAATGTAATTTAGGCTGAGCCCGGAAGCTATCAAGATTGGCACCAGAAGTCGGCGCATGCACGTGACGCCGCCGCGATGGTGGTTGAAGATGCTGATTAGAGCAACTGTAGGAATCAGAAATACCGCTACTTCCGTAAGATAATATGGCACTCCTGAGAGGAAGACCGGTGTGCCGAAAATTTCTAGAGCGGCAGATAGAACAATGAGAGCTATGCAAGTTCTGTAGACTTCAACTGATGTTCGAGTGTCTCGAACCGGTAGCAGGAGCATCAGCAACGGCATCAGAATTGCGAGCAGCTTGAGCCATTTGATCCCTTCATAGAAGAATCCGAAGACGACGAAACCTGCGGCTAGAGCCATGCATAGAGTTGGATAGGTTCTTTTCACTGTCTGATCTGGTATCTGCATCTTCTTGTCTGTCAGTCTCACTTTCGTCTATACGAAGGCTTGCTTGCTAAATAGGCGCAGGATCTGTTTTCTAACTATGAGTTATAGAGTTCATTACATGCGGCACAAGGGGGGAATCCACCACTCAGTAGCTTGTCATGGTCCATGGTTTTGTGGACACTAGAAGTAGGTATTCAGCAAGACTCATAGGCGGAAAGTTCATTGGAGATTTTATAGTGAATCGCGGCAGTGATGATGAACTTATTAACAGTCTGGCTATTGCCGCTCCCTGTCCGGCTTCCTGGCAGTCAATGGACGGTGATGAGCGAGTTCGATTTTGCGGGCAATGCAAATTGAATGTCTACAACATCTCTGAGATGTCATCGAAAGAGGCTTCAGCCTTGATTCGAGATCGCGAGGGTGAGCGGCTTTGCATAAGGCTTTATCGACGATTGGATGGAACAGTCATTACCAATAACTGCCCTGTGGGTCTGCGTTGGTTGCGCAGGGCGGCTCAGATATCTGCCGTGGCTGCCGTCGCCACCATAGTCTGGCTGGGTTTTATGGACGGAGCCAGTGCTCAAGGACTTGTTGGAGCCCCTGTAGATGTAGGAATGAGGGGTATGGGCACTCGTTTAGAAGGAATTCCAAAGCCTCATGTGGTGGGAACTAGATCTGGACAATTTGGCATATTGGATGCTAGCGGCATCGCACTCAACTTAAATGTAGTTTTGGCCTATTGTTTTATACTCTTCAAATTTCGCAGGCGTTTGAGTTTTATCGCTTTGGCGATGATATTCGTGACAATTTTTGCTGTTCATGGAGCTTTGACAGCAAATTGCATTCATTGATATTTCTTTGGCTGTGGTGCAAATCCCACGGATGGATCTCTGTGCAGCTCGATTTGTTGCCACTAATAGTAGTGTGCCCGGCTGGAAGACAAGCAGGCGCTCTTGAGCAAGCGCTAGGTTCTGCAGCTGCGACAGCACACGCTGAACAATGTTCTTTTGGGTTATAATCGGCTTCGAAAGTTGAGAATCTGCATTTGGCAGAGCCTTTATGCTTAACCTATCAGAAGACGACAAACAATTCTATTCTGCCGAGTCGAACTGGCAGGGCGGTCCAATTTTTGAGCTTACAATGTCGTTGGCTCCCGAAGCCAGAGCGGAAGAAGTCTATAGGTTTCTTTTGGATCGATTCAGTCTGCTGGAATGGGATAAAGTATTCGCAGAGAGTACTCTTGTTAGATCCATAATGCCTGTGACAGAAGATGCGCATGTCGGGGTCGCGCACTATGGCTATACAAGCAAGAAAGAGCCTTCTTATTTGCACTATGATGTCGGTATTCGACCATCCCAGATGGAGCGGTTGCTCGGAGAGTTTCCCATTCCTGGCTCTAAGTGGAGGATTCTGAATAAGGCTACTTTCAAAGTTTTGTTGGAGCTCTTTATTGAAATCGCTCGGGCTGTTCATAGAGAGTTTCCGCTTGAGTATGCCACTATCAATGATGAAACCTATGCCAAGATTAAGGGCTGCTCAAATCTTGCTCAGGGTATTTTTATAGACGAGTACTTCGGTCCGATTATTGGCGAAAGCTGCAAGCCGCTTGGTGGAACTATCCAGCTTTCTTATTTGCCGTGGAAAAAGCAAGACTCGAATTAGGAGTTGATCTGCAGTAAACTATGGCGATGGACGCACACGCAGTAGCCAGGGCACTAGATACAGACCGGTCTCCGGAAATTCTGGAGACGGCAAAAAGTATTCTTGAAAAGGAGCCCAGGCAGCCTCTGGCGCACAACATTCTCAAGCGTCTTGTCGAAATCCAAGGGCGTGACAAGCTTGGTCCCTGGGTGGATTCCTGGGTGGGTAACGGCAAAGAAGTTCATAGTTTGCGTCGCGCGCTTTCTCTGATGCCGACTGATCATGTGGTTAAGAGCGCCAGGAAATTCCTGCGCAAAGATATTCAAAATCCCTGGTCAGGAGAGCTTGTTCTGTTTTTGCTTCGCGACCATGCAGATGATGAAGCAGCTGCACTGGCGAAGAAGTGGTTTCGAGAGTTTGGCTATTCGAAGAGTTGTGGATATGCAGTTTGCCGGTTGCTGCTCGAAAGAGACCCTGATTTCGCAAGTCCGGGAGCTTTGAAAGGTTACTCAGAGAACGAAGATTGCGACAAAATATTGAGCAGTTTGATAAAGGTTCTTCCATCCGATCAAGTGAAAGAGAGCGCTTTGAAATATTTGCTCAATTTTCCTGGAGCGCTTAGTTCTGCCTTCTTGCTGCGTGATTTGATAGATGGAAAACTATTGCCGGAGCCGGAGAAGCAGATCGACTTCTGGATAGAGAGTGGTGGCAAGAGTGATGGAAGGAGTGACATTCTAGTTGAAGTTGTCTGCTCATATTTAAAGCATATTGGAAGCACTGACTATATTCTGGAGCTGCTGCGCAAGTACGCAGGAAATCGAACTCCAAAAAGTGTCTGGGCAATTCGCAATCTCGTTCTTGCCGATAAATCCGAGCAGACTGCCAACTGGCTCTATCAGCTTCTCGAAAGGTGCCCGGATCACAAAAATATTCCTTATGTTATAGAAGTGCTCGCCTGGAAAGGTGATCCGAAGTTGATACCGCATGCACTATCTTTTCTGCGCCGCTGCCAAGATGAGGACGCGCGGTTGACCATCGTTGCCGCAATGTTGGAGAACGATATAGTTGATGAAGAGATCCTTTCTGTGGCGGACGCCCATATCGCCGAGTGTGGATTTGAACGGGCGGCGTTTGGTATTAGAGACAACATAGCTCGTCACCGTAAAGAAAAATACCTGCCGCTGATTAAGGATAAACTCGAGGATAGCAGCAGTTCACTATTTGTCAGGCTTAATTATGCCATCGAATATTTGACTCTGTCCGGTGAGCGTCTTGAATCCGCGCTCAAGGTTTTGACTGAGTGGCGTGACTATTATCCCAGATTGGTGCATGACGAATTGGGCAGCCCGGCTCCGCGAAATCACGCCAGATATCTGGCATACCTGCTCGACTTCGAACCTGCCGACAGCGTATGGCAAGATGCAGAGAAGTGGCTTCAGGAATTTGAAGACAAAGATCCGGAACATGCGTTTGATGTTCGAAAGGCTATGAATAGAGCAACTTCTAGAAAATAGATACAGCCATCAACCGACCTAAAAATGGACCACCGGCAGGACTAGCTCTTGGCTGACTGGGAGCGGATAGATGATCTTTGAAATGCTAGAATCGACTCTATTGCTGCGCGCATTCGATTTACAGTCAGGGGGTCCAGGTTTCTTTACTTATGAAAAAGCTGATTCTCGGAAGTATCGTCACGGCTCTCCTTTTGAATTCGGCCGTAGGTGTTGGTGCTAGCTTCGCCGCCGGAGAGCAATTTCGCAATGCCGGCATCATTGCCTACAAGGCAAAAAATTACAAGTCAGCCGTTCAATATCTAGAAAAGGCTCTAGCCGCAGGCGATGGATCACCCGACTGCTACATTTATCTTGCCGGGGCTCACCTGGGCAGTGGCAATTACGAGCAGGCTGTTCAGCGCTATCTAGAAGCCAGTGAGGCTTTCAAAGGGCTGCCTGCAGCCACGCAAGCCGAGTCAATTTTGAAGCGTATCGACCCTAAAGGGCAATGGCAAGCCAGAGTCAAAGCCAAAATGGAAGCGAAGAAAGCGTCCAGTCAGCCAACCGCGAAGTCCACCTACACCCCGGATACAATGGCGGGGCGGTTCGCCGATAAACGGCTGGTAATGAGTGATGCTGAATACAAAGCAGAGTTCGATTCGCTGCCGACTCGCGCCAACGTGCCTGTGGCATCAAGCGGTTATGTCCAGGTCGGTTTGAACGGCAAGCCCTTAACTTTGAAATTTGGGAGAAGTTGGGAATCTATTGTGACTGTCAAGGACCTTGAGAAAGTTGGCTTGAAACCACCGGATAGAGTGCCGGATGAGATCAAGAGAGTTCCGAATTCCAACATCGATAATAAGATATGGAAGACCGCTTATACAGTTGATCTAGCTGGTATGAAGCGCAAAGTTCCCTTCACTATTGTGACTAACCCACAGGGTTTCCCTACGCTGGGGCATGCGTTTTTTGAGGATTTAAAGTTTACCCCTGGTGGTCCCGGGTTTATGGTGCTCAATAAAGAAAAAGGGGCTTCTGTAAAAGGCAAGCAAGCAACAATCGCCGATTATAAAAGTGAATATGCCAGTCTGCCGGACAAAGCAGAGTTTCGCTACACCCCGGGTGAGCAAGGACATATGATTGTCACAGCTTACGTAAATAATCGTCCGATTCAGTGTATGTTTGATACCGGTGCCAGTGGCTTTTTCGGTGTCACGCATTGTGCAAGTGTTGGAATCAATCCCCCGAGACCAACGGACAAAGCCGATGGCGTGACACGGGGCTGGGCTGGTAAATCTGTGCCGGTCTACAATCGGACTGCTAAGGTGAGAATCGGTAACTTGACCAGAACATTGCCGGTGCGAGTGTCACCAATGTGGAACGAGATGCCTTTGCTGGGGCAGGAGTTTTTGAGAGATTATCGCTACTCTATAGACCAGGCGGGTAAGCGCGTGGAACTCTGGAAGAAAACCGCTGCCACAGCTGAGACAAAGCGAAGCTTTAATCGTTTGTATGATATTC
Source organism: Candidatus Obscuribacterales bacterium (assembly GCA_020634035.1). Taxonomy (GTDB): domain Bacteria; phylum Cyanobacteriota; class Vampirovibrionia; order Obscuribacterales; family Obscuribacteraceae; genus RI-106. Next base: position 24,409 of record JACKCM010000004.1, read on the forward strand.
CATGTAAGGTAGAGAATGATCGCGAGTACGTGTCTGTCAAGATCGGTGAAGGCGTGGTTAGTGATGTTTTGATAGATACTGGTGCTTCGAACACCATCGTTTCAATGGAAGATGCCCGCAGTCTGGGACTTTTTATAGACCCGAACGGTCCTTATTCTACATTTTCCGGTGTCGGTGGTGGTGTGAAAATGTATCCGGTTTTTGCTGATATTGAACTTGGCCCAATTAAGAAGTCCGGATTCCGCGTTCTTGTAGGTGGTCACGCCGGCTCTGCGATTGGTCAGGATTTTATGTCGGGTTGGCGTTTTACTGTTGATAGAGAAGCGAAGTTGTTGCGCTTTTTCCATTGATGCGTGCTGCCTGGGCCATAATTGCTTTCAGGATAACTTTATATCAAATTCAAATCACTAGAAGTAAGCGATTCATGATGGAGATTCGCTGCCGCCGGATGCGAGAATGAGGCAAGTCTTCAGTGATTTGAGGTTTTTTCTTGTTGTAATGCAACAGAGTTCTAGAATTTCGCTCAGGGTGTCACCGTTGTCACCCCAGAATCTATGCAGTCCATAATAAGGATTCGTTCTCACTCCCAGGCATTTGCCATTCCTAAAGTATAGGAACACCTCTCTGTTCTTATGCGCAGACCAGATCTCATCAGCTTCGGGAATAAATTCATTCCAGCGGATTCTCTCTACTTTTGCATCATGTTGACAGAGTGCTAAGAGTTCTTCTCTCGAGTATTTTGTCAGTGGATTAGATTCCCAGACAACCCTGTTGGCTTTGTGCACCGACATCATGGACTGGTTCATATACTTGTCTATGGCGATGGTAGTCTCGTCGATTGGGTAGATGAGAGCGCTAGCTAAAGCGATTTTGAATCCGGTTGTGATGCCGAGTATCAGGGAGAGCGAGAAGATTAAAATGCCTAAGCGCATAGTTCTCTGTTCTCTGCCTTATCTGCAATCACCGGCAGTGCCTGGGCCATCGACAGAAGCTTCCGCGAATAGTAATCCGCTTCTTCGTAGTCACCGGTCATGACGAAGAAGTCGACCAGCTTGCTGACGTCTTCGAATTTGTCCGGAGACAACTTTCTGGCAGCTTCTAGTTCAGAGACCTTTACAAAGAACGGGGATGGTAGGTTAAAATTGTTTTTGGCTGCAGTCAATGCAAGAGCGGCTGCTATGCTGGTCATTAATACAAAATATAGAACTGGGGAGAATTTAACCAGCCAGATGACGGCGATTCCAAAACCTATGCCGAGAGCGGGGCTGATTAAAATACATATGACGAGTATGAAGAGTATGGCGGGTATGAAGGCTATCAAGCAAGCAGCTCTTATTAGCTTGTATTTAGTACGCCTGTGTTTTGCTGCTCTTAAACTACGTTTTCGTCTTTCTTTTGCGAAGATTATATAGTCAGGTTTGCTGAAGAGAAGAGCATTGATTTGTGCGCCGATTGCTGCTATGCCGAGTACGAAGAAAAGATAGATAGATGGTGGATAAAATGGCATTAGAGCAAAAGACAGAACGAGAAGTGATAGGCCGTAGAAATATGTAGCACAAGTTTGTCTTCTTCTTTTTAGAAGATGAAATGTGACCGGGCCGATCTCATCCGCGGTGACATTGTCTCTGTAGAGTTTGCTGATCATAATATATTGATTCTATATCGAAGGCAGAGAAGTCGGAAGGGGAGATCCACCACTTCAGCCGATGGCTTGCGCCTGGATATATCTTGTGTTAATATGCAACCAAAAGGTTGCGTAAAGCAAAGGAGCCTATTTATGCCAACGCCAGAATCCACGACGGATCGTATCGTTAAGCAAGTACTGTTAAAAGCGCCGGTAGACAGAGTCTGGCGCGCTTTGTCTGACTATCGCGAGTTCAGCCAATGGTTTTGTGTGAATTTAGATCAGCCCTTCGAGACCGGCAAAACCAACCGCGGTCAGCTTACCTACCCGGGCTATGAGCACCTTACGATGGAGCTCGCGGTGCACAAGATGGAGAAGGAGAAGCTTTTCTCTTACCACTGGCACCCCTATGCCGTGGACCCCTCAAAAGATTATTCGAGCGAGCCCCCGACCCTGGTCGAGTTTATCTTAGAGTCCCAGGACGGCGGCACTCTGCTGACTGTGATTGAATCCGGCTTCGATGCGCTGCCCACCGAGCGACGCGATGAAGCCTGGAGAATGAACGATGGTGGCTGGACTGAGCAAGTTGCGAACATAGAAACGTATGTCAACCAAGAATCGAGAGAAAGTAATCCGGCAGTTTCATAGGCAGGCGCCGCTCTTTTCTGCCCTTGGCGATCCGTCGCGCATCGACCTTCTGATGAAGCTCAGCGACGGCAAGCTGCATTCCATCACCGAACTGACCGAAGGCACCAGCGTCTCGCGCCAGGCAGTCACGAAACACTTGCGGATTCTGGAGGATGCGAGTCTCATCCGGGGCATCAGAAAGGGGCGCGAGAGTCTCTTTCGCATCGAGCCACGCTCTCTTGATGAGGCGAAGTACACGCTGGACGAGATATCGCGCCAGTGGGATCAGGCGTTGAGCCGGCTAAAAGCATTTGTGGAAGAATAGATGCGGGAGGCTGTATTCGCTTGAGCAATTTCAACTTCAGATTGGACGGTCGAAAGTTCGTCGGTGACAGGGTTGCGCTGCCGGCCTCGGTCTGTCTGTTGGTTATCATCGCTTTAGCCATCGGCGTCACCATGCTGTTCACGGGTAAGATGAGCCAGCAAGAGGCTGAATTGGAACTGATGAAAGAGAAGCTTGAGGCTAAGATGAGGACTAATTCTAGTCTCTCCGATCGCGAAGGTGTTTCCGCAGAAAGCAAGGCAACAACTGAGTCCATTGGCGACCAGGCTGACTGATTTAATCTGACCTATCGACACTTCTCTTTTTCGGAATTGATTTATTTAGTTGGTCAACCAACCAAATTGCTTCGACGTCAAAAAAAGATAGGACCGTCGCCCTCTAAAGCTTCGTCGTCCAGCTCACCTTCTGCCAGGGGCTATCCGGGCTCGTGCTCAGCCACTCGAAATTCTTGTAAAACACCATCCGCTCTTCTTTTGGAATATCCGGGTTCCAGAAGCTGCGCCCCTCTAGATAGTTGGTGCCCAGATCCTGCCACGAGTCGAACGTGCCCTGCAGCCTTTTCGCCACAGGCATAATCTTTTGCCAGGCTTCATCCTCGGTCATGTAACCCGCCAGCGCACCCCACCGGCACAGATGAATGTAGCGAATCATGTCCCAGCCGATTAAACTCTTCTTGCCAAGCCGATCTTTGAACTGTTCCACGAACATGCGCCGCAGCTTCAGCTCTTCTTTGCTGTATCTGCTGCCCCATTTCGATTCGAGCGCGGCGTAGGCACCAGGGTCTTTCGAAGCAAGTGCCACCGCGATTTCATCGTACAGGCGGCGATGGCCGCCGGTTTCTAGATTGGCCAGGCAATTGCGCAGATCTGCCGCGTTGTTTATACCCCACCATTTTTGCAGAGACTTCCGCTCTTTTTCTTTGTTCTCTTCGGTCGGAGTGTATGGCAAAAACTTGTCTAAATAAGCGTCATTGTATTTGTCCAGCACGGCGCAACATGCCACCGCAAATAGTTGCGGTTTGGTAAGCGCCCGAGCAGAACTTTCGAACTCGACTTTCTCGAGCCCTTCTTTGGCATCTTCGTTTTTGGGGTCCAGCTGCAGTGCCTTCTTATAATCAAGCTCCGCCTCGTGATTTTTGCCCAGCTTCTCGAAGGCAGCTCCTCTATAAGAGTAGTATCCCGCAGTCTTGGGGCTCAACGCAATCGCCTGGGTGTAGTGGTCAATGGCTTTTCTTGCGTATCCGGAATCCAGGTAGATATGCCCCATCAGAGAATGCGCTCTGACCAGCGCCGGCTCACAGTCGAGGGCATAGCGCAGCGCGATAAGCGCGTTTTTATAGTCGTCTTTCCAGTAGTAGGCAAGCCCCCGGTAATAGTGCGGGTTCACATAGTTGCCGTCGCGGATAACGGCTTCGGTCGCGTCTTTGAGTGCCAGATCCGGCTTCTTCAGCGACATGTAAGTACCGGCTCGATCGTTATAGTTTGCCGCGTTCCAGTCTTCTAGCTCGATTGCTTTGGAGTAGTCGGCTATCGCCTTCTCGTGTTCGCCGACAGAAGCATAAAGGTTGCCGCGGTCGTTGTAGCAGCCGGTGTGCTCTGGGTTCAGCCTGATAGCCTCGGCATATTCTTTAAAAGCTTCATCGTTCCTATCCAACTGCTGGTAGACTGAAGCCAGCCCGTAATGCGCATTGGCAGAGTTCGGATCCCTCTGCAATATTGCCTTGTATTGCTTTATTGAATCGTCGAACTTGGCTTGTTTGAAGTACTCCCAGCCTTTCTCTTCGGTCGCAGCCTCTATTTCTGCCGGGCTCAAGCCACTATTGTAATCGGCGCTGGCTCCCGCCTTGCCGCAGCCGCTCAACAGCATCAGAGACAAGGCAGTGAGCAACATCCCGAGACGAGGGCGCTTGCGCTGGTGGTAGATTTCCGTCATTGGCGAGGGCTCCGCAGTAGAATATTGTGGGGGCTCCGCCGGCTGGTTGGAAGGCCGTGCTGCCCGGGCGCGTCGACATTATTGCTAATTCTACACCAGATATTCCGGGCGCTGGGATTAAGCCTGGTGTTCGGCGATCAGGAAGCACTAGCCTTAATTCTGGGCTCGCGGGTTACGCGGACCAGATTAAAATGCCGACTTCATTGTCGCTGGCTTCGGCGAGAAAGGACTTCAGCACCTTGAAATATTGCAACAGATAGTCGCCATTGGCATCACCATTGGTGCCATTGTCGCCGACGAAAACTCGGGCTGTTGCGAATTTGGCGGGGTCGAAGCGCTTGCGAAAGTCTGCGTCGCTAATCTGTGCAACCGCTTGACTAAAGGCGGACACTTGCGCACTCTTCAGGCAGCGAATGCCGCGCGCTTCGTTGATGAATCTGCCGCCGGACAGTAGATAGCACAGTGGGCGCCTGCCGCCTTCGGGGTCGCCGGTCAGGCTGTAATGAATGCCGTGCCAGGCTCTGTCCAGCGAGACCGCAAATTCGGCTTCTTCTTCGAGCAGCTCATCGACCGAAGCCGGATCGGCTATGAAATTGTCCAGGTGGTCGTCGGGAAAATCCAGAAGGTAGTAGTTTCGGTCCAACCCGTGTTCCTCCAGAGGAGACCTGTATTTTAGCGATTTCGCCGGGTCTTGGGTAGAGGGGGCGCCCGTGGGTGTCGGCCCAGGCGGTTAAGAATGGGCTGAAGCCCAACAAAACGGTCGATGATATGATGGAATTATCATGAAGGCAATTCTCAAGGTGGCTAGCTTTCAGACCGGTTTGTTTCTCATCTGGGTGTTTATTGCCCTGATGACTGTTCCGATGTTTTCTTTTGTCGGTTTCATTCTGGCTTTGTTTACGGGCAGTCATTGGTCTGCTCTGGGCAACTTTCTGCTTGCCGCTCTTTGTCTGCTCTTGTCTGTCTACCTTCTAAAAGCAGATATATTTCTGATTCGTTATGGGCTGAAGGAGATAAACCGTACGATAATTCTAATGAATGTCGTCTGCTTCATGACTTTGCTGGGAATGTTCTTCGCCCTGCCTCGGCATTAGCGTTAGAATGTTCTGCTTCCCTGTGCTCTTACTAGTATTTGTAAGGTTAGAGTTTGCCGTATAGGAGACTTTCGAATTGAGTCAGAGATTTCAGTTAGATACGGATGATCTCGATTCCATCAAAGGCGTTGATACTCATGACATGCATGCTCAAAAGGTTATGGGTATTGTTGAGGCGATACTTGCTCGCATAGACGGCTATTCTGACCCATCCTTTTTAACAGTTACTGACGTTGATGGCAATTTCGTACAGGTCGCTGGTGGCGCTGATGCTTTTTGCTTCGAATGGGGCTCTAAAGAAGAGAGTGGTGCCATTAAAATAAGGGTGGCTGGTCACTTGGATAGGTGCGGTTATCCGTTTTCTTTGTTCTCTTCGAATTCTCATTTCGACTTGTCTACCGACGAGATACTAAATACAGCGGAAGTAATTCGGTTGGTATCTGCTTTTATCAATGGCGGAGATTTAAAAGATGATTTTGCATGGAGAGAGGTAGTGGCGCCATTTTATGGTATCAAATATGCTGCTGTTATTGCCGAGCCGCAATTCCTTGATCAATCGTGGGTTTATCGAATTGTTTTTAAGGGGCAACATTCTGAGTTGTATAAGCCCGTAGAATTCCGCAGTGAGAGTGAACTCTGGAGCTGTTTAAACGATTTTGGTGTTTTCTCTCTGCGGGAATTCGGCAACAAAGTGGAGTGGCTGGATTGCGCTGATGTTGAAGTGCTCAAGAAATGGAGGGCAGTTAGAGATACGGTTCCTTTCAAGAAGAAGCAGGTGAAAGCACATTTAGAAGCATTGCTAGGTGAATATGTCGATCCGATTTTCCTTCCCCTTGGATTTAAGCGTAGGAAGCGTTCTCTTGATTACAAGCTTGTTAGCGACGATTCGGAGCAGCAGTTGCGATTCGATTTTAACATCAGATATGGCCGGCTAGATTTATCAGTGTACAGTCGCATATTCGCAATTGAAAAACTGTTAGAGAAAATTTTAGTGGAGCCCTTGACGGCTTGTAGTATTAGCAGTATTGATAGTCTTAACTATGGTCCCGTGGAGGCACGTCAGTATGGCGACTATATGGAGTTTTACGACAAACAATCCCTAACTGATCTCTTCGAGCGCCTGCGTGATTTTTTTCAATCCGATATGGCAGTGTATTTCTCTATTATTAGCTCGGCAGAAAAGTTAGTCTCAGCGTTTGAAAAAAACGATCCGGTTCTGTTGAAACAAGGGATTGTCGAGTATTCTGGAATTCTTGTAGCTGCTTATTTGGTTGCAGGTAATTATGATTCTGCGAGGTCTGTAATCAACGAGTATAGAGCCATGCCTGATTTTCGCCTTACTGCTGCAGCTGACGAGCTTGAGATGGTAGTTAGTCTTGCTGAGTCCGAATTGTCTGTGCCCAAATTGAATGGAGACTAGATTTCAGTGCGACGGGATGGTGCGCTACTTAAGATTATGAGCTTTCAGATGGGTGTCTTCTTCATCGGGTTCTTTGTCTTTCTTATGCTCAGTAGTTTGTACGGTCTTGGCGCCTGCATTTATGGGATTGTTGTAGATAGGAGTTTTGCCTGCTTTGTTCTGTTGTTCGCATCTAGCTTTTGCCTGACATTGTCCGGTTTCCTTTTTCTCTCTCAAGCGTTCTTGATTTATTATGGAGTCAAAGGAACGAACTGGAAGTTCATCCTGACTAATGTGATGTTCATAGTGTCTTATCTTGGCGCGCTTTCTCCCTTCCTGCTCGTCTGATACAGTGCCGCAGAAAAGAGCCTGCCTCCTTGCGGAGACAGGCCCTCTCTTCTACCGTAGCTGTGGGAAGGAAACTTCTATAGCGTACTTGTGTTTTAGATATTGATACCGCCATCGGCAGCGATGGTTTGTCCGGTCACCCAGCCACCATCGCAAGAGGCAAGGAATGCCACCACATTGGCGATATCTTCTGGCTCACCCAGGCGTCCCAGGGCGGTTTTCTCTGACATTGCTGCCTGCATCTCCGGTGTCAGACCTGCGCGCATCATATCGGTATCGGTGGCGCCAGGAGCGACACCATTGACGGTGATCTTTCTTGCTCCCAGATCCTGAGCCCAGACACGAGTCAGGGTGTCAAGCGCAGCCTTGGTCGCGGAGTAGAGGCTGTATCCTGGGATAGTGACACGCGCCACGCCAGAAGAGATGTTGATGATTCTGCCGCCGTCATTCATCTTTGTAAGTGCGGCCGCTGTGGTGGCAACAACACCTTTGACGTTGACGTCGAAGACATCATCGTAGTTTTCCACTTTTATATCCTGGACCGGTGCGTAAGTGAAGACTCCGGCATTGTTGACCAGAATGTCGATGTTGCCGGCTGCTGCCACCACATCGTCGACGAGCTTGGCAGTGTCTTTCTGGCAAGAAGCGTCGGCTTTGAAAGCATAGGCGGATACACCTTCTTCTTTGAGTTGTGCCACCACTTTGTCGGCGGCTTCCTGACTTTTGGAATAGCTGATTGCCACGGTGGCGCCTTCTTTGGCCAGGCGCTGCGCGATGGCGGCACCGATTCCGCGAGAGCCGCCGGTAACCAGGGCGACTTTGCCTTTCAATCGCTGGGGAATCAGCGCTTTTTCTGTGTTCGTTGCTGTAGCCATTTGATAACTCCTAATAAATTTAAGCACATGGCCGGCCGGGTTCAGACCCGGAGGCGTTTCTCTAACGGTTGATAATAGACCGGTCGGTCTACTGTGTCAACACCCCCAAAATACGATAGTTGCCAGAAGCCGCCAAGGCGCCAAAATAGTGGCAGTTAAGTTCTTTGAAGGGGGCGGTCTGCTCTGACCAGCTCAAGCAAGACCGCTACTCGGGAGTTGGAATTTGAATCAGTTTTTCTGTCTTGATTCCGTCGTCAGATATAAACAGCACTTCGCTGGTAACTGGATTGTCCGAGCTGTTGTACTCCTTGATAACTGTAGGTCCAAATCTTGCTGCTATTTCCTTGTCTGTGGTCGCCATAAAGAAATCTGAACATGGCGCTATCGCGTAAACCGGCCAGCCGATTGTTTCTTTCATCTTGGTTTTGAAGTTGGGACAGAAGATAAAGGATGCTTTTAGCTTAGAGTCGGTATCAAAGACTGCTAGTTTCGAATCACCCTTCTGTAGAATTTTGACAGGAGTTTTGTCCAGTAGTACGGCCATATTTCTAGAGGCAGTTTCTTCCACTGTTTTTTCGTCTACATTCCACTTATCTAGATAGCTCTTATTCAGCCATTCAAAAGAATTGTTTGAAGGCAGCATCCAGATAAGGGCTCGATCGAATCTATCAGTAACTCTTTTTTTCAGCACTCCAGGCACGTTCATGTCAGATATAACGGCTGAGTATAGTATTCCTGGTTTGGAGTCTTCCCAGGATCCAGGCGTTGTGGTTCCTTCAACGATGGCTTCTATCCAATTGTCTATTGGTTGCAAGCTGTTGTCGCGGATGCATTCTTTATATAAATTGTCCGGATGCATTGTGACAGACATCCCATTGACAGCGATTTCAATCGAGTTGTCCGCGTTCTCCTTTTGAACCACAAAGCCACTTTTCTTCAATGCTTCCAGGAGAGCAGTGTGTACAGTATTTTTCGTCATTTGTTGTTGTTGTGATTCCGTAGAACTGCAAGCGCAGCAAGAGTAGAGAAGTGTAAGCAAAATTGCAATGGTGCAAGTTGTGTGCTGTTTAATTGTGAAGTAGCTGGTTGCCTTCATCTATCCAGATCCTTTCTAGTAAAGCGGAAAATACCCGGTGTCTTCTTTTTTGATTCCTTCGGTATCAAGCAAAAGTTTGCTGAACTCTTTTATGTCGACAGTTGCCTCTCGCCATCTTCTGGCCAGCTCTTCTTTGCCTGCTTCGAATTCCTCTGGATCTTCATATCGAAGAATCGCCATCTCTTTCAAATAGGCTCTGAAAGCGTTGCCCTCTTTGCGCAATTTCTCATAGCGCTCAACTATGTTTTTATGCACCGATTCGCTCGGCTCTTTATCCCAGCGAATATAACTCCAAAACTTCTCTGCCGGCACGTCAGTCGAAAGTAGCTCAACCAGTTTCTTGTGCATCAAAGAATCTTTGTTTAGCGCCATCAAATCCGTGTCCCATTCATACAGTTTGCTGTGGGCGTATGCATTTAGATAACGACTGTTGGTTTCAGTTATGAATTTAGCGCTTGCCCGGTCCGGCTTTGCCATTGTTTTCGAGTCCGTCTTTTTCAACGACAAAAACAACTCTTCGAAAGGTTTCAGGAGCATCATTTGACTGTAATTTTTGAAGTCGCAGGGATCTACCTGTGCAAACCGATATTCATGCTGAATGTATTTGTTGTGGATCTGACAGAGCCGGCCTAATAAAGCTTTCCCTTCAAAGGGAAATGTTTCTGGTTTGTTTTCACCAGGGTCCTTGCTATTTTCCTTTGCTGCCTGCTCTTTCTCTTCTCCCTTTTTTAAGCTCGGGTCATCGGCAGAATTTCCTTTCTTTATCAGGTTTTTGTTTTGAATATCAAAAATAAATAGATCTGGAACAGTGCCGATGGGCGCACGATAACTGCCGGGTTGGCGAATGATGTTGTTCTCTTTGTCTAGCTGTCGCTCGATTTCGTTCCAGCGCCGTCGAGTTTCTTGATCGACCGCGCAAGCCGATATTTGCCCGCCCAGAATGGTGCTGCCAAGAAGCATGGTGATAATCAGTTTGCTGCAGGGCTTAATCATAAAAGAGAGGACCTACTGTTTGGATGTCAAAGGAAAGACATAATCAGTTGATGCCGAATACAGTGCTCTTACTGTCGCTCTATCGCCATTCGAAGGAATACCCGTATGATTTGTTCCATAGTACATAAGGTCTTCCTTATTGGGGCTGTGTTCCAAGCCCAGGGCGTGTCCCAATTCGTGGGCAGCGACTACCGAGATTCGTTGTTTGTATATAGGCTGAGTCGGTCCCTGGGCTCTCTGCAGGCTCATCATTATTACTGCTGGATGTACATCTCCTGCTTTGCTCAGTGGCAAGTAAGTCCAGCCATCTAACCCTCGCAATTCGTTGCACCAGAAAACGAGAATGTCTGCTTTGGTGGCGTCTGCGGTGAATCGATAGTCGATGACGCGCTCGTTAATCGCCCATTGCCATTGCTTGAACCCGTCGGTGATGGCTGATTTGTACTCGGGGCGATAAAGCTGCGATGGGCTCAATCTGCCGACAAAGGAGGGATTCTTTGCCCAGTTGCCGACGGCGTTGAGTTCCTCTTTCGAAAGCAGGGCATCGTCAAATACCTTTGGAAGCATCTTGCCGTCGGATACATAGATCATTAGCGGCATCTGTTTTCGATTCCAGCGCGCTGATTTTGGTGGACGCAAGCATTTTTGCATACAAGAATAAGGCTGGATTCTGCGGTATTTCAGCAGCATGTCTGCAGCCTGTTTATGTACCGGAGTGTTGTCCGTGGTAAGGACCACTGCCCGGGAAAGTGGCAATTCAGCTTCTGCCGTTTGGCTGTTGTAGATATGCGACATGCCCAGGTAGTACTGCAGGGTGGCGGAACCTGGGTGATTCTCCGAGGCTTTTTTGAAGTACGCAGCTGCATCTTTATACTTGCCTGCTTTTAGCATGGCGGCGCCGCCGGGCACTATCGCTTTGGCGGGGTCGGGCTTGGCTGGTCTAGCCCAGGTGATACTTCCTGCAGCACCGATGGCAAGGGCGACACCTGTAGGCAATGCCGCCAGCAACAGTGATTTGAAAGCGAGGGACTTGAGAGGAGCTTTTTTCAATATTGTCACCGGGGATTAATCCTGTCTTGGTCCAGCTAGAGAGCACTATTCAAGATAGCATTTTTCGGTGCCACAGGATCTGTTGGGCTGTTCTTTTGGCACGTTATAATGGACCTTTCCAGATTGAGCGCAATTCCGCGCCCTGCTTAGCAGATTCGGAGATCAGGACCAGTGGATGCTTTGCCTTTTGATGTTTATATAGCTCTGGGTGATTCCATGAGCATAGACAAATATCCCGTCCGGGATCTCCAGAATCGCGGAGCGAGCAATGGAAACGAAAATGTTGGCGCTGCTTCCCTGCTCTATTGCAATGACGCAGAGTTATATCCGGAGTTCGACGGCAACGATTTGAAAAGACGTTGCTCCTCTATCGAATTCCTGAATTTTACCGAGGACGGCTATACGACAGAGGATGTTATAGAGGGTGATCTCGATCGGCTCAATCAGTACAGAGACAAGAGTGAGCGCTGTCTTGTCACGCTTTCTGCCGGTGGCAACGATCTGCTACAGCTTCATCTGTCTGGCAAGACCGAGGCAGATCGAAAGGCTTTCTTCGACCGCGAGTTGACAGAGTTACAGATTCGCTACGACCGGTTGCTCAGCAAATGCATGCAGTTGCTACCCAGTGCCATCATGATCTTGACCACGGTTTATGACCCTACCGATGGTACTGGAGAGTTTCCCGGAGATGTACTGACCGGAGAGATCCCTATTGAGTATATAGAGCGTTTCAATGATTTTCTTAGAGCTACAGCCAGACCATCGAGTCGCCTTCATGTGGCTGATGTTCATCATCATTTTCTGGGACATGGCATGAAAGCCAAAGGGGTGAACGATTTCTGGTACTGGATGCCGAGCCCGATTGAGCCCGGTGCGCGCGGCGCCAGTGAAATTCGCCGGGTCTGGCTGGAGTCCATCGCGGGTGTCAGCCATGGGGCTTGATTCTGTAGAGCTGGTAATGGCTGTGGAAGAAGAGTTCGGTGTCGATCTGCCCGACGATAAGCTGGCGGAGGTCCGAACTGTAGGGGATTTCCATCGTTGTGTCGTCGAGGCTCTGGGTGCAAGCCCGCCTGCCCATTGTTTGAAACAACGACTGTTCTTCAAGCTTCGCCGGGCGATGATGGAAAATTATGGGCTTGAGCGTGAGCAGATTCGGTTGGATGCTGTTCTGGGGGATCTGGTACCTCAAAATGAGCTGGCGCAGGGATGGAAGTTTTTCGCAGAGTTCACAGAGCTCAAGTTTCCTAGATTTCGAGCGCCTCATTTTATTCCACTCTTCGACAAACATACCGGGATGCTGACCGTAGGTTCGCTATTGACGGCGATGGTCACATTAAACGCGGCAGAACTAGAGCCAGAGCCTGGCAGCCATGATGAAGTCTGGGTTCGATTGGTTCGGGTGATTGAGAAACAGATAAATGTCCGCGTGGACGAGATTATGCCCGACGCCAGTATCGCCTATGATCTCGGCGTTGAGTAGTCAGAAGAGTTTTTTCTTTGCATTGAAGGTGAATGTAAATTTGGTGATTCTATCCATGTAAAATCCATCGGGCAAAAGGGGAATAGGTGATGATTCGTTCAGAGCCCGAATTGCTGCCTCGTTGTGATTCTTGTTCTCGCTGGGGATGGTTAGTTTAATATCTTTGATCAAGCCATCTTTACTGATGGTGAACATCGTAGTGATCTTAGTGCTTTGCGAATCATTTGTAGGATTCCAGCGGCTTTTGATTCTCTTTTCTATGGATTTCATGAAATTCGCTAAGCTCGGGAGATCGTAAAGGCTCACAAGTCTTTTTACCGGTAAATCTCCTACAGAGACTAACAGCACCATATTCTCTTCGGGCGCCGGGGGGAACTTGTCTAGAGACTGTATTATTGATTTTAATCTGCTAACGCTCTTTGTGATGGCACCGCTGGCTTCTATTGGTTCAACAGATTTGAAATTGCCACTTTTGTCTACGGTGATTAAAATGCTCTCTCTCTCGATCGGCTCTGTAATTTTGTCTAGAGTCGGCGCGATAAACTCTGCTACGCTTTTTACATAAGCAGTTTTGGCACCTGGTTTATTGTCGTAGAGCATCAAAATGTCAAAATTGAGTTGGTCGTTCAACCTCGATTCAAGCTTCTCTATGAGAGAAAGAATCTCGGCTTCGCTGGATCCTCGATTTACTTTCCTTTCTATGACATCGAAATGGACCTCATAGCCGACTGTTACATTGATGCCATAGCCCTTGGCCAGCTCAATGCAGCGCTTCAAGCGTTTTCGTCTTTCTAAAAGCGGTCCCGGCGCGAATTCAGTTTCTGGGTCTGTAGCTCTTGCGTCTGTGGCTTGGGTCGGCTGCTCCAGTTTCGATTCAGAATCAGTTGAAGAGGCAAAACATTGATACTGGCAAAACGTCAGGCCAGCAGCAAGGCAGAAATGCAACAGTGTTGCTCTTGGCATATTGCGATTTAAAAGAATTCTGGAATTCATAATTTCTGGACTTTAGCTCCTGGCGCCTTATTAATCAAGTATTTCTCGAGTTCACAGGGATCTGGCGCTCGATGGTCTTGGCATCACTGGGAACTAATTCTTAATCTCGCTACAATATATTCCTCCCATTAAATGGGGCATGCAAATATTGTCGGCCCGGACAGGGTGGTGACTTCCGTCTGACAATCACAGATTTACTGTATCCGCAGCAAAGAGAGGTCTTGTCATGGCGCAGAATACTCTGGTCGGTCAGATATTGGATGGAAGATATAAATTGCTCGATGTGGCAGGCGAAGGCAAGTCCGGCTACATCTACAAAGCTGAGCAGATGAAGTTCAATCGAACCGTCGCCGTGAAGATTCTTCATGATTATCTAGTCGAGAACGACGAGGCGATCAAAAGATTCCAGCGTGAGGCTCAGGCGGTCAGCAAGCTTAAGCATCCCAACCTTCTGACCATCATCGACTTCGGCTTTACAGAGGAAGGGCAACCGTATATGGTGACCGAGTTCCTTGATGGTATTTCACTGCGCGACCTGGTCGCCAGCGGCAAAAGGCTCGGTCTCGATCAGACTCTTTCATTGTTTCAACAGATATGCTCTGGTCTGGCGGCAGCTCATGATCAACAGATTGTCCATCGCGACATCAAGCCTTCCAACATTGTTCTTATCAAAGACGGCTCCGGCAGAATCGTGCCCAAGGTTATCGACTTTGGTCTGGTGAAGTTTCTCGATGATGACAATCGCACCCAGCTTACCCAGGTCGGTCAGATTAAAGGAACCCCCGATTTCATCAGTCCCGAGCAATGTACCGGACAGAAACTGGACGCCAGAAGCGATGTCTATCTGCTTGGCTGTGTACTTTATCTGTGTCTATCCGGAGAGCCGCCTTTTGTCGGAGAGGACCTGACAGATCTGTTGATCAAACATGTCAAAGAGGCTGCACCGCCCCTGACCAGTTACGGCATTCCGCATGCTGTTGATGGCATCGTTGCAAAGGCAATGGCCAAAGCGCAGAATGATCGTCACCAGAGCATGAAAGAGTTTCATGATGCCATCGCTTCGGCGCTGGGCGAGATGCGGGGTGCCGACACTGTGCCGCCGGAGCCGGCTGTAGCACCAGCTGTCGCTGCATCTGCAACTAAAAGCGAAATCGACATGGCGCCACCCGAGCCCGAGGCTCCTGCAGCAGCAGCACCGAAGAAGCGCCAGCATGTCATGCATGACGCCGAGCGCGGATCTAATAAGTTATTGCAGCGAGATCAGTACTGGAGCGTCAACGCCAGAGAGGCAGAGGTCTTTGGAGAGATGCGCAAGCGTCAGACCGAGGATCTTTCTGAGCGGATTTTGCGTTCGGTAAAGTCAGCCTTTGTGGGCGATCAGACCATGGCCTGGCTGCAAAACGTCAACGAGAATGTCGATGTGGCGCCGGATGAGGGCGATGGGCAACTTTGCCAGCTCAGCATGGCGGCTTTTATAGATCGACTTTTCGACGACTTTCAGCGTTACTCTTATCAGTTTAATCAGACCGAAGAGAATAGAGAATTCGTGGTATCTTGTGCGCGTCCCAAGACCGTCGCCGGACCAGAGCCTCAGTATATCGGGCACTTGCAGAACAGTGTCTGGGCGCTCAAAGTGGTCGGTGACAAGCGCTCTGTGCGATTCACCTTCTTGCAGACCCAGTATCTTTACCGAGAAGAGTTGATGTCGCCGGCGGTGGTGCTCGAGCTGAAGGTGGCTATGGTTGATGGTGTTCCTGCCTGGACGGCAGGCGGCATGCCGATTTATACATCAAGACTCTCGTGGCTATCCAAGAAGATATTCGCTCGGCTTATCAGAGTCTCGCGCTCAGAGGTCTCTGAGAACGAAGCGCTGGATCTTGCTGCGGTAGCTGACACCGCCGGCGAAGACGGCATGGAGCAAAATTTCTCGGATCACCGTCAGGACCCGAGAGATGTTATCACTTATTCTTTTATCTCGATTCTGGAAGCGATTGACGAAGAGCTGGCCAGTTTGAGAGAGGAAGGAATGGCTGCTATGAAAAGTGGTGGTATCGACGCGGTCGGTCCGGTGATGGCCAGAACCAAGCAATACACCGACCTTCGTGAGAAGACCGCGGTGCTTGCCAAAGATTGGGCGGGTATGTTGTCCGACTGATAGGACGACTTTGCCTCAGGCGCTGGCTCGGACACGTTTGACTCTTTCAAAGAGTGCCCGGGACACTACATGTTTGCCCTGTGCTTGCATAAGCAGGGCAAGGTGTTCTAGATCGGCTACCACTGCGGTGTTGTCTCTGCCCACAAGATTGGTAGAGATCAAAATCGCCTTTTCAAGGCACCGCTGGGCACTGTCTAGTTTGCCTGCTGCCTGGTTTCTGATGGCAAGCTCCCGATAGCGCCGATATCGTCTCAGTCGCAATGTGCGGGGAGATTTCAAGCCGGTGGCCAGCGTATAGTTGCCGGTGGCTTTTATGTCACCTGAAGTAGAGTTCTGGTTCGGTAATTCTGCGTGATTCATTCTGCCTGATCCTCTCTGAAAGGGCGGGGGCGCTCAGCTATTTTGCGGCTGGGCTTCGATGGAGGCGCCACAGGTGAGGACCTCCGCTATTAGATTCCACTGTTCGGCATCAGAAGAGCTGCATACTATCTCAGGAGGACCATTGTCGTTTCCAGAGTAGGTGACTCGATAGCCTTTGTAAGCGTATCGGTTGCTGAGGCTCTGCCGTGGAACGCTGTTGTTCCCGCCGTAAAAGAAGTCTATTAATCCGCTTATTATGCGGTCTACGTATTGAGTTTCACACTTGTCTGACACCGGGATCATGCGAATCTCTTCGACACCACCCATGGTGGTCAGTCTGAGTGCCGCCAGGTAGTTGCGTCTGGCGTCCATGTATACTCTGTAACCGGAGGGCGCTCCTACCGAGTAGAGTCCGAATCCCGAAAATATCGAAGAGCTTTCGAATTCGGTTATGGTGAGATAGTTCTGCTTATTCAATGGGGATACCTCTGGGGAAGCGATGATTCTGCTAAGCTTTTCAAAGCGAGCGCAAGAGAAGGTGAGATATACTCTGAACTCGAATTCCTTCTTTGCCACCATTAATGGTGTTCTGGATATTGATATGTGTTTGCCACTACTTCTAAGTTATCATCTTTGTCTTGAAAACGAGGTCACTAAAATTGGGTAGGGAAATTAGTGGCCTCAGCTGCGGTCCTCAGACCTGGGGCTTTACAGCAAATGAATCTCATTGGCTTCTACCACGCCATTTGCTGAGACTATTTTGTCGATTATTTTGGCGGAGCTTACTTTCTCTACCGATGAGGAGCCGACGATATAGAGCAGCTGCTCCAGGGCGAGCAGACAGATACTATTCTTCTCTGCCATCTTCGTAAACTCTTCATCTACTGTTCTTTCGCTGACGAACTCTTCCTGGCTATCAAGATCGAATCGGCGATAGGCGTTGTAGAGAAAGATACCTTTCGGTTCGTTGCCGTTTTTGCCCCATTCCCGGGTGATCTCTATACAGAGTTCACCCAGCTCTTTGCGGCTCGGCTCATTGAGATTTACTGCTACTTTCATCAGGGCGAGGAGCTGTCCGTCGCGCGAGATGGTTATGGTTCTCTCCGACTCCTCCAGATAGGCTGTCTGGCAATCGAGCAATCTCAGGGCTTCGAGGCATCCTTCAAGAATACTCGAGTCGCTCATCAGCTTTTCGCTGATTATGTTGCACTTGTCCACGGACTGTTCCAGGCTGGCGATCAGGTCATTTACCATATTGGAACTTTCGGTGGACTTCTTGCGAGACAGTCTGTTCGCCCAGTTCTGGAAGTCGGCATTATTAGGATCGTCTGAACTGTTTACAGGAGCATTGGCTGATTCGTCCTGGGGATTGTCCTCCGGTGCGAAAGATTCCACAGGATTGTCGAATATGTCGTCCACACCATCGCTGTCCATGCCTGCTGAAAGGGTAGATGCTGCTGTCGCTTTTGTAACGGTCGCTTCTATCGCTTTCTTTTGGTCTTTTGCGGCGTTGTCGACTGCATCGACTTTTTGAGCGGGCTTAGGCTCGGCTGTTGCCGCGACTTTTGCGCTGGCAGGAGCAGGAGTCGGCGCTGGGGCGGCTGCAGGTGCCTGGGAGGGCGCTGGTGCAGGAGCTGGAGCTGGCGACTGAGTCGCAGCAGCAGATCCGGCTTTGTCGGAATGAGCCGGGGCTGTGTTGTTGGATTCGTTTCCATCTGCCGATTCATCAAGAAAAGATTTGGTATCGAAAAACAATTTGATGAAGCCGCCCATGCCCTGATTCTTTTTCTTCTCTGGCTCCGGAGCAGGCGCTGCGGCTTTGCTCTGAGCAGGCTCGGCAGGGGTTAGCCTCTCTGAAGGCACGACCACCGCGTCTGCACTTTGCAAAGTGGCTTCCGGATCTATAGCCGGGTCTGGTTTTGCCTGGTTGCGGTCTACTCTGTCTACAATAGCTTTCATGGTGTCGGCAGCGCGCAGCATGCCGTCGGTGTCTCCTCGCTCCAGGCATTCTCTCACTTCTGATTCGAGAGATTTCTTGGTCTCTTCGATAAAGGTTTTCAGCCTGTCGGCTGCTTTGATCAAATTCTGGGTGTCACCACGGGCGAGGCAGTCTTGTACCTCGGATTCCAGTTTGCTTTTCACCATGTCAAAGCTTTCAAGACGTTTAGAATCTTCGTTTGCCATGTTCTAGATCCTCTGATATTGGCTGATGCCGGCAGTGCCGGTGTCGACCTTCGCCATACAGGGAAGGAGAACATGGGGTAGTGTCAGTGCATTCAGAGCTATGAACGTCACTCTCACCGCCGCCTCATCGAGGGGGATTGTCCTGGTCAGGATCAAATAGCAAAGTCCGGAGACGCCTATGACTACCAGGGTTGGTTTTATGCTCAGTTTATGAAATTTGAGCACACCAGATGCCAGTCTCTGTGGTGCTAGAAGCTCTGCAATCGTCAGAATTTTGCGCGGTGCGTGGATGCCGCAGAAGTATGCGCAGAATGCAGCAAGGGGAGGAAGCATCCAGAAGGTGGCCGAAATGAGCATTATTTCGAGTCCGGCTTTTAAAGAATGCTTCGAGTCGTATTTATAGAACCATATGAAGATCGCGCTGATTAGAAGTATCATCGGGATCAAAGAAGCGAAATAGACGCTGTATGCACTGAGAGCAGCACCGCCTGCCTCGCCGGTGAGTTGGCGGAACAGTCGGCTGACCTCATCAGGATGGCGGAAAGTCGGTATCACCACCGGCATCATTCCGCGTATGAAAGCTTCTAGCAGTCTGTTCTGGTTAGCTCCTTCGCTATCGTCGGAGCCGAAGTGAATTACCGATATGGTCAGGAATGCCACCAGGGCCAAAACAGGCTCCACCAGCCAGAGTAGAATCACCGACGAAAGTAGAAGTAGATATATCGAAAAGAAACCGAATTTGATATCACCGATACTGACCGGTCTGATTCTATTTTTATAGACGACATGGTCCAGGCTGCCGTGAGAGAGTCCTAATATAGCGATTGCTCCTATCGGTAGATAGACATCTTTGAGGAGGTTGTCAATTCCGATGGCCGAGCCAAAACAAGAAAGCGCTACATATCCTGAGGTCAGAGCGATCATGAACGAAAGGGGTAGATAGTCTTTTACTCGGTTCTTAGAATATTCATTTGGTTCTGACATACTTCATGATACCCATATCAAGACCGCCGGATGCCTTTATAAAGATGTCCTTGAAAGGCATGGCGTTGGCGACCTTTGCATAATCCATTATTTCTGCTTTTCCGGAGAGAAAGCGAATCAAGCTCTCTGTGTCACAGCGCTGGAACAGTTTGATCATCAGCTCCGAAAATAGATGCGGGTTCTTCTCTAGAACGCCAAGCATCACTTCATCCATTAAGATATCCATCTGGGGATATTGATAGTGTTTCAGCTTGTCACCGACTTTAACACCGCCGACAATACTGTCGGATATTATCTTCGAATCTCTCTGGATATTGAGGAAAGCATAGCCGGAGGAAGGTCTTGCCAGACCGCCTCGCAAACCTATGTTGAGAATTCTGCCTTCGAAACGATCTCGAGAAAAGGCGGCAGACATAGGTATGACGCCTTGTTCCCGAGAGAGAATTTCGAAGAATCGAATCTCTTTCTTCTCTAGATAACGCTCTAGCTGTCTGGTCAGTCGCAGTCGACTTGTCGGCTTGCGGCTGAGCACCGTCGCTTCCACCAGGGCTCGGGTAGGAGACAGCGGGAGTGTGTAAATAAAAGAGATCGACTGGTCATCTCTAGTGGAGAAGTCCATCAAGATGGCGGTATCGGTGTCGAAGCTGTATTCGTCTGCGGCGGTCTCTATGGTCCAGCCTACAAACTGCTGCAACAAGAAGGGCCTGGCGCCGGAGTGCAATAACCGTGCCCAGGCGAGAGGGCGGCTGTCAAAGACTTGTTTCGCCTTTATAACCCGGCGATCTGTCGTGACTTCTACGCTGCCGACCCTCGATCTCATGCTTTCTATAGATTCGCCGAGAACAAGCTCGAAACGTTCATCTGAGTCGAGAACATTAACGACTCGATCATAGAAGTCTCTTGACTTGATCATCGAATACTTCCGACGCCCGCAGGGGGCATCCGTAGAGCCGCTGTTGTCGATGAGCCGACAATTCTGCCATGTGTGTTTGACCAGGTCAGAGAAGAGATGTTCTTCTATGTCAAAGAAACACCAGGTGCGGTCGTCTTCGAATGCAGGTTTCGAGTCTAAAATCAAAACGGAGCTGTCAAGTTCGACCCGTTGGGCCAGGTGGTATGCCAGACTGAGTCCGGCACACCCTGCTCCAACGATTAAATAGTCAACTTCTTGATAGTCCATTTTTAGTTATTCTCTGATGAATCGCGCTCGAATTGCTTCCAAGTGCCTCAGTCGGCGATAGGTGTCGGCTGGGTTTCTGCCTCGGATTCTACCTTGGTTTTGGCAGTGTTCAGGGCTGCAAGACCGGCGGCGTAGACGACTACTCCGAAGCCGACCTTATTTATAGCATCTCCGACGTTGTAAACGAACTGGCAAACATCGCCGTATTCAGGCTGTACAGCACGAACAACGTAGCCGATCGGGTAGATCAGCCAGCCGAAGGTGACGAATTTGGTCAGAAGAATGATTGCTCTTCTGGTTTCGACATCTTCGAGGTTGGCTTGTTTGCGGATACCTGTATATAGATAGGTAAGAACACCGAGCCAGCCGCCGCAGCCGATGACGAACATCACCCAGCGGGTCTGGAAACCGCCCAACTGGAAGCCCATGGTCTCGCCCAGGAAGCCTGTGACGATCATCAAAAAGTCCCAGATGACCAGTCGGGCGATGATGCCGGAGCGGTCACGGAAGTTTAACAGTACGGCGAATTTGATAAGCATCAGGGGGGTGGTTATGACCCAGTCGATGTATCTGAGCTCCGTGGGGAAGGTCTTGCCCGGAATGTATTTGTCGGACATGAACCAGTACATGACGCAGGCGATGCCGGCGATCATTGTAGATAGAAGTAGAGCGAGTCTGTATCTGGGATGCACTTTGTCCTTTTCTATAAAGAAGAAGAAGGCGCCTGCACCAAGCGCGATGCAAGAAACATAAAATGAAGCTTGCGTCAAAATTTGAATTGGTGTTCCATCAAACATATTGTTACTGCCTCTCTTGTGGTATCACTTTCAATACCGGATCAATGCGGTTGCTGCTGGGCAACTTCTACTGCTTCGGCATCGGCGATAAACTAGGATTGACCGCAAAAACTCACGGCATGGGGATTTCGAAATTCTAAAACCAGCTTAATCTGCCGCCACTCATATCGCCACCCAAAATTAGTGACATCGGTTTTGGTGGGCCAATGATAAGCTCGAAGTATGCCCGGGATGGCTACCCTAATTATCAGGACCTATATAAATGAAAGACGAGAACATCGATGTCGGCGATTTGGACCTGGAGAAGTATCTGGATACTCTAAGAGTTGTGATTGCAGATAAAAGAAAGACTATGTCTATTTCTCAATCTACTTTATCCGATGCGACCGGTCTTTCTCGCTGGTATATAAGTGATATCGAGCGTGGCACCAGGAGCATCAGTATTAAAAATTTGGCAAAGCTTTCTTATGGACTGCGCGTTCCATTATCTAATATATTGATAGAAGTAGAACAGAGGCTTGGCTCCCAGTATCAGCTTCTTTCTGCCAGTGACCGCTGTGACGATCAGTGTTTCTTGATCGTCGAAAGGACTGCATCAGGAAAAGCGACAATCGTCAGCTTCGATGAATATTTCGAGCAACATCTGGGTAGCGCTTGCGAATCATATATAGGAATAGATTTAGTTCAATTTTTAAAAGAGGCTCTATCTCCTGAGTCTGTGGTTGATCTCGAAGAGATGATATCAGTGGTAAATGGAAAACCGGTTTCTTTAGAGGTCACCGGAAAGTCATCTTCTCCTGAAATAATTCGAGTAAAACCCCTTCTCAGATTGTCTGAGCACGAAAGTTTACTGGTTGTCTTAATGCAAAGGAAGGCTGTTCGAGAGATGCAATTCGACAGCGCTTCCAGGAGGTAGTTATGGAGTATTTTCAAATTTTAGGAACCGCACTTTTGGTTTCTGGAACGGCGCTGGGAGTTCTCGATGCGCTTCCAGGAGACAATCCGGTGAAACTGAAAGACCTTAATGATGCAGAGCGAGAGCCCCAGGCGTCTCATGCCGAAGTGCTCGATTTGCTGTTCAAAATGAAAGTAGACTAGGGAGGTTTGTTATGAAAGAGCTGATCGACACCGTTTCGAAGTTCGAAGCTTCCGGCATATTTGCCAAATTAGGCTTGGTATCAACCAAGTCGCCCCGGGGTTATAAGTTATACAAAGACCCTGAAAACGCATGTCTAATTGCGCTGCAACTGGGGGATGGAGAGAAGATTTCAGCCATGAAAGTGCTGCCTCTCTCCTCCGGCTTGACCGAGCAGGGACATGCCGCCATAGCAGTTGTGGTCATGGAATTTGTTTTTGGAGAGAACTCTTCTGCCGATGAGAATTTGCGAGAAGGCTTCGCCAAGAAGTTGCAGATGGTAAGCGATGAAGAGGGTATGCATATACAGGGCGTCGATGAATTCGAGCTCAGTCTATGCAAATCATCAACACGTTATCCCGGTATCGTATGCGCCACTAAAGACGCTCGCCCCTGGGAGATTGAAGCTGGTGTAACAGGCTGAGATCAAAGACAGGTTTGCACGCCCATAAAATGCATCAGCTCGCCCGCCTCGTCGAACAATGGAGAGAGGGCGAGCTGATTGGTGAAGGGGGTGCCGTCTTTTTTGAAATTTTTGAGCTGGACTATAGTGGGCTTCACTTCGAAAATCGCTTCTCGAATCTTTTCGATTTCGTCTTGCTCTTTCAGTTCGCCTTGCAGAAAGCGGCAGTTCTTGCCGATTATGTCTTCTCTGCCATAGCCTGTCGAGACCTCGAAATTCTTGTTGCAATAGATAATCGGATTGTCTTTCTGACCGGGATCGGTGATCACGAAAGAGAGCCCGGAAGCGTTCATAGAATATTCGAGAAACTGCATATCCTGGTCGAATATATCGGTAGAATTGAAGCTCTCATCTTCTATCTGCTCGCTGAGCATCGCCTTCTCGGCGTTTCGAATTAGCACAGACGGCATCACTTTTAATGCCGAAGCCAGTTTGTAGAGGTTCTTTATACTAAAGCTGCGCTTACCAGACTCTAGCTCGGTAACATAGTTGCGCGCCATATCCGCATCAAATGCCAGGTCTTCCTGGGTCATGGCGATCTCTTGTCTGCGTGCTTTTATCGCCTTGCCGATGTAAGAGATCAGGTTTTTCTGTTTGTCTTCTAAGTCTCTGATTATGTCCATTAGGTTTCCGGGGCTCCGTTGGCGAGCATTTAATAAATATCGATTCTGCTTTCTGCTGATCGGGGATGTCTTTGAAGAATTAGTCCCCCGTATATATGCAATTATATGCAAGTGTATTTACTGTGAACTATCACTTGTTCGAGGGACTGTTCTTGGATGCGGGCGCCTGTCCTGAAAAAATGTGTTTTTAGATTGTAAAGGTGGTCGTGCTTTCTTAGACGTTGAGGTCGTTCTGCCACTTATATGTGGCCTCTGTGTGAACGCTTTCTGCCAGCTAAGCTTTAATGCCGGCCACAAATCTGTGGCGTTTTCGGTCTTAGTTGAGCGCAGTTCAGGGTTAAACCCATTGTTCCGGATGCTTCTGAGGGAATAATAGATTCATGAGAGTCTAGCAGTGCCGGAGGATGCAGTCGTGTCCAGTGATTCTATTTTGATTAAGGGGCGATATCGCAGGGGAGAGAGCAAGGAACGGCACAGAGAGTTTCCCAACTGTTTGCCCGATGTCCGGGCTTTGCCGGGTCAGGGAGACGACCCAGGCGCAATATTGCGTGAAGATGGCGGCATCGCCCGGGTCATACGCCTGAACGGCTTTTCGGTGCTTTTGAACAAAGAGGCGGTCGACGCCCTCAAAGAGTTCATCGAGCCCCTTTTGCGCCTGACCGATCTGGATCTGCAGTTTATCGTCGAAAGTCGCCCGCTTGAAGTCGATAAGACTTTGCAGGGTTATCGAGATCTGTCGTATTCCAAGGATCTCTATCTGTCCTGGTATATGGATTATCTGTTCAAGTACTCCCAGCGAGTGGCCGAGCATCGCTATGTATCACGCAAGGATTTTTATCTGGTGGTCAGTCGCGACCACGGCGGGCAAGAGGCTCTCGATAACGAGAACGACTCTTTCAACCAGGGTCTAAACGCCATCTTCAAAAGGTTGCAAGACCATGGTCTGAAGCCGCAGCTTCTCTCGCGCAGCCAGCTACGCCGGCTTATTTTCAATGATCTTAAGTTGTCTTTGCTCTATGGCTCACCGGAGGAGCCCATCGAATTTGACAGTCCATCTACTATTGCCGATGTCGATGTGGCGGAATGTTGTGACTATCTAGAACTTGATGGCGCCTTTCTATCAAGTCTCAATTTTTCTGATTTACCCAGGGCGGCCTGTCCCGGCTGGTTCACCCGGCTTTTGATGATGCCATTTTCGTTTACTTTGAGCGTGCATTTAAGTCGTGCCGAGATAGAAGGTCAAGTTGAAATAACGGCGTTCATCTCTACTTTTGCCGATGATAAAGAGGCGGTCGGCAGGCAGATTCATACTATTAGAGAACGCCTGGAGGAGAAAGGGGCTTATTTAGAGGTCGCCAGAGAATCGCCGTTTAAGACTTTTACCGCGACTCTTCCTCTGGGAGTTGTTCAGACCGGCATAACTCATCGGATGATATACGAAGATGCCGTGGGCTGGTGGCCCTTCTTCAATATGGACTGCGGCGCTGAGTCCGGCTTGCCCATAGGATTCACCATGGGGGGTGAACTGGTATTTTTAAATGTCAGCCCCGAACATAATCTTCTGGTGGTGGCGGGCAAGAAAGACCGGGCATTCTTAAACAGCGCCCTTGCGATGCGATATATCGGCATCAGCGAGATTTTGTATTTCGATCCTGATAATGACTTCAAGCATTTTGGTGCCATATTGGGACCGGATCTTGTCAAAGAGGTCGATTGCGATCAGTCGCCGTCTTCACCTGAGTTCAAGAAGAGCACGGTGGACGACGGCAGCTCTTTTATACGGCTGAAATCTGAAAAGACAACCAGAGCAGCGCTAAAACAGGTGACGGACTGTGTCAGAGAGCTGGCGCGAAATATGGACTCTAGTAAGCGGGTGGTGCTTATGCTCAATAACCTGGCACCATATCTGAAGTCGAAGCCCGGTCGAGAAGAACTTATGGAGCTTATCAATGCGGCTCGCCAAAAGAATTTCCAGGTGGTGGCAGCGCTGGATTTGGAGGATCTCAATGCCAGTCCCCGAGCATATCGTACAGAGTTGTTGGTTCTCTTCGGGCAGCGATTTGCAGCACCGCATAAGACGGCAGATGCCAGGCAAATTGATGACATCATATTCGGTGGAGCCCAAATTCACTATGCCATAGCAGAAGCCAATAAGTCCGGTCGGAAAAAATCTTCTTTGCGCTGTGTTCTCGATACAGGTGAAGGACCCGGTTTGCTCGATGTGAACCTCAGTCCGATGGATTACTGGTTCTATGCCCAGGATCGGGCCTCTGAAGCGCGGCGCAAAAAGATGCTTACGGATGTTAAAACCAAAAATTCGAAGTTGTCCGAGACCGACGCACATCGTCAGACTGTATATTATCTGGGGCTTCAACACGAAGGCGATTAAGTCTATCTCTACCAGTCGTCGTTGTCGTCTTCCTCTGCCTGGCGGCTCTTTCGTTGTTGCTCGAGCTTCTTGCGATACTCAGCCTGCTTTTTGTCGTATTGCTTCTTGCGTTCCATATACTCGATGTATTTATAGGTGTCTTCGTACTGTTTCTGGTATTGCGTGCCGCCCAGTTGAATCGCTTTCTTGAGATACTCAAGTGCCGCCTCGGGATTTTTCATGCGTAGATAGGTACTGCCGATGGCGCCCCAGATGTCGGCATTGGTCGGATCTAAATTAGCCGCTTTCTTATATTGTTCGATCGCCGCACCATATTTGCCGGCTCGTCCCAAATGAGTACCATATTCGAAGCGCAATTTGGAGTCTGTCGGAGTGAGCGCCACCATATTTTCGAACTCTTTGAAGGCGTCGGCCTGTCTTCTCTGGGCGATGTATATATTTAAAAGCGAACGATGCACCAGAATTTTTCTCTGCTTTATAGTATCGCCATCCACCGTGACCGCCATGGCAGGCTGTGCTGCGACTAGAGACAGCAGTATCAAAAACGAAAGTTTTCTTTTCATCATAAGCCCTATCAACTTTGACCCTTGTGCTCGTCTTTTATCTTGAGCACTTTGTCGATGTTATCTTCAGTATACTTAATCCTGCCCCAGCAGCCATGATAGGTCTCGAACTTTCCATCCACCGGTACGGCGTTCTGGATGAAGATTATCCATTTGCTGCCCTTCTTAGGCATCATTTTCTGCTCGTTGAACTTCCACCCTTTGGGCTTTGGATCGTTTGTTTTGTCATGGAACTCATAGCGCAGAGGCAGAGTACGATTGAGCGGAGGTCCTTTCAGTATGCGCTCTATTTTGTATATCGCCTCTGGTGGATTGTAGAAAGTAATCATCTCATCGCTCTTGGCCATGTGATCGAATGTGGCTACCAGAACGCATTCCGATTTCATGTAAGCGATGTTCAATTTCAGATCTACATCCGAGGTATTCGGGTCGATTTGATCTTGTTTTATCTTAGGAGGCGGTGCCTCCGGGGTTAAGTCAGGTTTGACTAAAGGCTTCACTATCGGTCCTACCACCTTCACATGCTTGCGAATGCCTTTGATCATAACCAGCTTGAGCTGCTTTTCGACTAAAGAAGGCTGGTCTATTTTGGTTAGAGCCTCTTTCAAAACCGGCTCTGCTTCAGAATATTTGTTCTGATGGAAGAGGCACTCTCCGTATTCCAGAGCCATTTTGTTTCTGTATTTTGGCGCGTGTTGAAACAGTTGATCGAGAGCACCACCTACTTCTGCCCACTGTTGCATACGCCTACTTGCTTCGTATAGGCCGAAGTAGAAATCGTCTTCATCGGGATTCATGCCGATCAAGGATTTGTACAAACCCTGGGCGGCTGCCCAGTTTTGCTGCTTTAGTGCTATTGCTGCCTCATGGGCTTTTCTTGCTATCAAAATAGAGCCATAGACTCCAACGTCGTCTGCTTCGGCGGCACCATAGACGGTGGGCGCATAGAAGGTCGTTGTGAAGATCGCAACTAAAGCTAAAAGAGTTCTGGTTCGAAATTTTTGCGTGTTATGCGCGCTAAAAGATAGATTCCGAAAGCGTTGACGCCTGGAAATAGACATGGGTATATAGCTCCTTCCTCGGCCCCTGGGGAACGGCTAGTGTTTCTGTCTACCCACCTATTACCATTTTGCACATCTCAGCCGATTTCGGGGGATTTTCAAGATTAAAACTTGGCATCCGCCCATCGCCCGAAAGCAAATTAGGCTCTTACTAAAGCTCTTAAACTCCTGCAACTAACTTTATATATGTAAGGCTAACCTGGTGTATACTAGCCTACCCCTTTGATTCCCC
The DNA here is from genome assembly GCA_020634035.1 of Candidatus Obscuribacterales bacterium. Lineage (GTDB taxonomy): Bacteria > Cyanobacteriota > Vampirovibrionia > Obscuribacterales > Obscuribacteraceae > RI-106. The sequence continues at coordinate 52,389 of JACKCM010000004.1, forward strand.
ACCACCGAGGTAGCGCGATGAGCCTCAGCCTGGCGCAATTTCCGCAAATCCAGTCAAAAATCGACGAAGCCGCCGGAGAGCTTATTAGTCTTGGCAAGTTCTATCACCAGCGGGGCTGGTGCATGGGTACCAGCGGCAATTTCAGCGTAGTTCTGGAGACCGAGCCTCTGCTCATGCTGGTCACCGCCAGCGGCCGCGATAAATCGAGCCTGACCAGATCTGATTTTACTGTTGTAGATCAGCATGGCATGGCTGTCATGCCTGACGCCCCCAAGCCATCGGCTGAGACCCTGCTTCATATCACCGCCGCCCAACAAGCCGGTGCCGGCGCTGTGCTGCATACTCATTCTGTCTGGTCGACTGTTTTATCCCAGCGTCATTTTGATAGGGGCTATCTCGATATCGAAGGTTTCGAGATGTTAAAAGGGCTGTCGGGAATCACCACCCATGAGACGAAGGTCAGTGTGCCTATTTTCGACAATGCTCAGGATATCACAGAATTCTCGAAACTCGTATCCGGTCGCTTCAAAGAAGATGCAGGCAATATGCGCCATTCTTATATGATCCGTAAGCATGGAATGCACTGTTGGGGTAAAGACTTGAGCGAAGCCAAACGTCATGTAGAGATTATGGAATTTTTGCTGGAAGCTGTCGGTCGGCTCGAAGGAGGTCAATAATGGCTGTTGTATCTATTCCTGATGAGAAAAGAGAGATTGTCGACCCTGCTGAGATCGCCGCATTTTTAGAGCCATTTGGTATATGGTACGAAAAGTGGGATGTGGCAGGTAGAATCACCGATGGTGCCAGCCACGAAGAGATTCTGGCAGCTTACAAGCCAGAGATAGAGCGATTGAACGCTCGCGGTGGTTTTGTTACCGCCGATGTAATTGATGTGAATCCTGATACACCCGGTCTCGATGCCATGCTCGATAAGTTCAAAGTCGAGCATACCCACGACGAGGATGAAGTACGCTTTGTTGTGGATGGCAGCGGCATCTTTCATGTTAATCCGGTATCGGCTCCGGTATTCTCGGTAGAAATGCAGGCAGGCGATCTTATCAATGTTCCGCGTGGCACCCAGCACTGGTTCAACCTCTGCCAGGAGAAAGCGATTAAGACCATCCGGCTCTTTCAAGATCCCGGCGGTTGGACGCCTTTTTATATCGAAGAATCCGCCCATGTTCGCTATGAGCCTCTGTGTTTTGGACCATCGTATCTGCCCCGGGATAAAGAGTCGGTCAGCAAGGAACTTGCCGGAAAAGAGAAGGAGTAGTCAAAGTGCATGCAGCCGAAACCCGAATGATTCTACTGGATATCGAAGGCACCACCTCGTCGGTCTCTTATGTCTTCGACGTTATGTATCCGTTTTCTCAGAAAAAGCTGCCGGCGTACCTAGCCTCTAACTGGGACAACGAAAAGGTCCAGGCAGCCTGCAATCAACTAGCCATCGATGTTGGCGAGTCCGGATTGAGCGCCTGGGGAGAATCTAAAGAAGCCTGCCAGCAGGTGATAGACAGAGTGGTGGCAGAAGCGAATAAACTTATAGCCGCGGATGTCAAAGCCACCGGTTTGAAAGAGATTCAGGGCCTGATCTGGGCAGAAGGTTATGAAGCCGGAGAGTTGAAATCTCACTTCTATCCTGATGTTCTGCCGGCAATAGAAGCTTGGAAAGGCGCAGGATTTGATATTCGTATTTTTTCGTCGGGCAGCATCAAGGCTCAGAAAGTATTTTTCAAATACACTGAATATGGTGATCTGGCAAAGTATTTATCCGGGCACTATGACACTACCACCGGCCCCAAAAAAGAAGCTGCCAGTTACAAATTTATAGCTGATGATAGTGGTGTGAAGCCTTCGCAAGTTACATTCCTCAGTGATGTGGTCGAAGAGCTGGATGCCGCCAGAGAAGCCGGGATGAATACTATTCTGGTGCGGCGTCCCGGCAACAAGCCGGTGGCAGACGAAAACGGTCATCATGCCATTGAGAGTTTCGCTCAGTTGAAGTTTACCCTGGCGGTGTAAAGTGGGTGAGGAGTAAATATATTTGTCGAAATCGGCATCGATTCCTGCCAGTAGTGCTATTAAATCAGGTGACTCTAGTGAGCCATCCCCGAGAAGTAATCAGTTGAAATGTGGAGGCGCGCTGTTATGCACAAGATAGTCCCCTGTATCTGGATGAACGGTAATGCGGAAGAAGCCGTGGAGCTTTACACATCGCTTTTCGAGGGCTCTTCTGTTAAGCGGGTGGTGCACTACGGCGATACCTCGGCGCGCATGTCCGGTCAGCCTGAGGGCAGCGTCATGACCATTCTCTTCACCCTTGGCGAACTTGAATACATGGCGCTCAACGGCGGACCGTCAATTCAGTGCAGCCCTTCTATCTCATTCTTCGTGAATTGCGATACTAAAGAGGAATTAGATCGCGTCTTTGCTGCCCTGTCTGAGGGCGGTATGGTCTTGATGGAGCTTGGCGAATATCCTTTCAGCCAGCGATTCGGCTGGTTAAACGATAAGTTCGGGGTGTCCTGGCAGGTGAATCTGGCTTCTCGCCATCAAAAGATAACTCCTTTCTTGATGTTCTCCGGCGCTGTGGCAGGGCGTGCGGAAGAAGCGATGGAGTTCTATCGCTCTTGCTTCAACGGCACCGAAATCGTTCATGTGGAGAAGTATAAATCGGGCGAGTTCGGCACCGAGGGCACCATCAAGATGGGCGCCTTCAAGCTGGAAGGACAAGAATTTATGGTCTCGGATAGTGCGGTTGACCACAAATTTGGCTTTACTCCAGGGATTTCATTCATCGTCAATTGCCGCGACCAGGCGGAGATAGACCACATGTGGTCTATTCTGTCCGTGGGAGGCTCTGAAGATCACTGCGGTTGGCTCACGGATAGATACGGAGTCTCCTGGCAGATTGTGCCGGACCGTCTGGGAGAGATGCTGTACGAAGCTGAAGCCGAAGGCACCGAACGAATTATGAAAGCGATCAGTGGTATGAAGAAGCTGGATCTGGCAGAGCTGAAGGCAGCAAGCTCTAAATAGGCCTCAAAGATGTTTACTGCAAGCTATTGCTTGTTTCGCTTCCGCTTGCAAGCGTGTTGCCGTTTAGCGTCTTTTTTGAGTAAAGGGGTATCTTGCTAACAGCCCAGGACAAGTATATACTTGTTCATATGATTCCAGATTTTGATAGTAAAGGAAATTTGCCTGCCGGTGGCCCATATGAGGTCTCTTGGCAGCAGTTTGAATTGCATTTTGGATACAACGACAAGAGAAAGAAGCTTTTGAAGGGATTGCATGATGCTCTGGAACACTTGAAAGAGGCTGGCTGTCGGAGAGTTTTTATAGATGGCAGTTTCATCACTTTTCGGAAGCACCCTGCGGATTGGGATGCTTGCTGGTTAATCGACAATGTCGATTTTGAAAAGCTGGATCCGCTTATTATTGATGAGTCTTTCCATCACGAAAAGAGAAAGCGAAGATATCTTGGTGATCTATTTCTACATTCGCCCCGATTGCCTGGAGGCAATTGGGTGAGAAGATTTCAAATAGACAAGAACGGAAACAAGAAAGGGATACTTGTAATAGATTTGGAGAATTTCAGTTGATTAAGAACGAGCACCAATATCGTATAACCAGAAAATTGCTTTGTGAATTGGAGAGCAGTCTCAGTAGCGTATATGGTGACAAGCAGTTTGCAGAGCTTCCGGCAAAGGCTAAGTCCGCTCATATAAGCGGACTTAAAGCTCAGCTGCAGCAGTGCTCTGAAGACCTTAGCGAGTATGAAGCTCTCAAATCTGGTCGCTTTGATTTTAATAAACTTCCCAATCTAGATCAGATCCCTTCATGGCTTATAAAAGCAAGAATAGCTCGTGGACTAAATCAAGAAGAGCTAGGTGCGTTACTGCGCTTAAAAAAGCAGCAGATACAGCAATATGAGTCGACGGACTATGCAAGCGTGAGCTTAACAAGAATCCGAGAGATCGCAGAGGCGCTTCGCACCCATAGCTGAATATGCTCAGGTAAACGTCTTTCTGGCTAGTGACCTGATATCATCATTTGCGTCCCATTGAGCCTCAAAGAGAATTCTCTTCGAAACCTTGCCCCATTTGATCAGAATCTCAAGGGCATGTTCCCGGCAGAATCCGCAGGGGGTGTTTTCGTAAGCCCAGAGAGCGAGAGGTGCAAAGTTGTCCGAATCACAATTTTTGACCATCTTTTTAAAAGACATGCATAACCAATGCAGGTGATCTATGTCCTTAACTGTTTTTGCTTTTGCAAGTAGCATGGCTCTGTCTGTAGACCTGTAATTGAGTTCTAGCAGATTAACACCACTGACGATGCTTTCATCATCTCCTTGATCCAATAGCTTTAATGCGGCACCTCGAACCTCTTTTGATTTCACCGCACTTAATGCATTTCTTGCTGAGCGGCGCAGATCTGCATCTTCTGAGAATAAGAATGATAGAACTCTGTCAGAAACCACTGGTAGTGGTCTGTCCCAGAAGACAGTGAGATAGGCGATTAGCTTTTTCGAATCTTTCTCAAGCTCTAGTTTCGCTGCCAGTTTGTTTAACTGAGCTTCTGAAGCTTTTTTGCCGAATTGCCTCAGAAGAAATTTCTTTCTTTTGTGCAGTCTCTTGTTGTTTATTATTGATAGCGCCTGTCTGTAACCTGGTTTTTTCGGTCTTTTGCTTCTGGTGCCTCTTTTGCTCAGTGATCGGGTTTCGGCTTTTCGATGCTGTAACACCGCTTTATAAAATGAGGCTATTAATTTCTCTTCGGTGCTTTTTTCTTCGAACCAGCGAGTAATAATGTCTTCTTCGTCCAGTCTTTCGCAGGCATAGGTAAATAGCAGATTCTTTTCCCAGGTATCGATGGCATCTTTAGCTTCCATTGCGCAAACAGCACGTGCCAGCCCATCGTAAGAAAAAATGTCTATCATAGCGGCGCACAATGAATAGATGTCTGTATCTGTTCGATGGTATTCGAAGAGCTGTTCTATTACTGGTCTGAATTCTCCGTATCCGCGTTCAAATAGATAGGCTGCTATACCTACAATTTGGTTCATTGTATCCCCGGGTGCTGAAGCTTCTTGTAACTGCCTAAAGATCTTGTCTGCATAGAAAGCCATTCGACCCGAGTTGGCGATGATATTACTGAGCCAATAGCTGCGCCCGTTGTTGAATAACAGGTCATAAACCTGGCAATTCAAGCAAGCGTAAAGGATCTCTTTCTCGATGCCCCGGTCGCCGTACTGTTTTACGTGCAGAAAGGCTTTTCCCTGTCCGTTGGCTAGGGCACGAGCAAAGTCGTGCCGGTTCAATTTTTCTATCTTCATTAAAGATTGCTCCTGTACTTGCCGAGCACTAATTCGTAGTCGGCAAGCGCAATATTGTGACTGTGTGATACGTAGCTTTTGAAGGGCTACAACACAGTAGGCAATCTATAAAGATGCGTTCTTTGCGTTAGATGCGCTATGAGAGACGAGCTAAAAGCAGCTCCAGTTAAATATTCTTGCTGGCATGGTTCTATCCTCCACACGCGACAATCTCTTCACTCTATCACAGCTCTTCAAATCTGAATAGAGAGAAAATGGGTCCCGATAACAAATTTCTGCTGCTATGATCCAGAGAGTTCTTGAGTGGAAATCGAATCTAACTTCCGGGTAAATACAATGAACATCAGATTAGATCGCTTCGCAGTAAACATGCTGATTGTCGCGCTCTGTTTCGTCGCGGGATATCTTTACTTCGGCTCAGGTCAGAAAGATGCCAATGGTCAACGAAAGTCGAGAGCAGAGTATATGGTCGACCTGAACCGACTGAATGCAGGATTGTCCGGAAGTCCGAACGATGTAGAACTGCTGCTTGAGCGGGCTAAGACCTATGGGCATCTGAAGATGTATCAAGAGGACATTCAAGACTGTAATAAAGTTCTATCGATGAATTCTACCAGTGCCCAGGCCTATGCCGAGAGAGCAAATGCCTACCTGAAGCTGGGCGTGACAGACAAAGCTCAGTTCGACATAGAGAGGGCCGTCAATTTTTCTCCGCGCAACGGAATTTTCCTGTCCAGACAGGCGAGCGTCTACAACGCCATTGGTGATTTCCAAAAGGCTGTGGACTACAGCACCAGTTCGATTGAGATTTCCAGCAAATACTGGGAACCCTATTTGAACAGAGGTTACGCCTACGATCAGCTCGGAAATAAAGAGAAAGCCTTCGAAGATTATTCTATGTCTATCAAATTAAACCCATATGAAGTAGCGCCATTTTACTATCGAGGCATCATTTATGGTGAACGCGATCTCTGGAAGGAAGCCAAAAGTGATCTCGAAGCTGCGTTCAAGCTCGATTCTAATAGCTGGCCTATAAGAAGCCGGTTGCGGGCTGTTTATCAACGACTGGGAATTGATCCCAATAAGCTTGATCGCGAGGGCGTGAAATAGGCTGTCAGAAGGATGGGATTAGTCCTTGCCCTTGCCGAATCAGAGATTGCCTGCTAGCTTAGTTATAAGAGCAGTCTGGCAGGCTTGGCTTTTTCTCTGGCTAAAATAGAATCTGATATGACTTATTGGGGCGACTCACCCTGGGATAACGACTGTGCAGCGGATTGGTGCACTGATGTTTTCGGCAAGACAAAACTGCACGAAGAGATTGGCGCTTGTCTTGAGCAGGAGCTCACCGAAGAAAGCCGCGATGAGATCCGTGCGGCTATTATGATGTTTATTCTTCTGGGAAGAGTCTATGTTTATGACACAGAGACCTATTCTCGCCATGCCACCCTTGCCCTGAAGCAGGCGCGAGAGCTGCTGAAGCACTGGCTGGAGGGCGGCTGGGACAACGATTCGGAGATAGGTGAGAGTATCTCTCATGAGATTAAGATTCTGGAGAGGCGCATGAAGTCGACGCCAGAGTATATCGATCAGCCTGAAGAGGCGCTGGTCGCTTATTGGTCGCGCTGGATGTGAGTCGCTGAAGTTGGAAGTAAGCTACCGGCGCTGTACTTAAGCCGCTTGCGTTGGAAATAAGTAAAGTCGCGTGTTAGTGCTTTTGCTGCTGTTGTTGCTGCTGCTGCCTCTGTGATTTTTGGTCTTCTTCTGCCGGTTCGCGCTCAAGAATCTTTATCGCCTGCTGCAAAAGATTCTCGGCTTCATCATGCTCTTCTCTGGCATCCAGAACTTTCGCCAGGTTCTGCATAGTTACAGCCAGTTGCTTGTTGCGCAAGCCGGAAAACTGATTGAGAATATCCACGGCGCGCCTGAGAACCGGCTCGGCATCATCGAAGCGAAGCTGTTTAAAATAGACCAGACCAAGCTCATTCAGGCAACGTGCCACCATGGGGTCGCGTCTGCCCACCGACTGAGTCAGGCGTTCTATCAAGTCTTCATAGATCTCGATTACCTCGGCATAGCGCCGCTGTTCGATGAAGTGACGAGCAATCGTATAAAACTCTTCTTCCATACTTACATTGCCATGTCCGACAATGTGTTCATCAAGCTCCATCACCCGCATCAGAAGCTGCTCTGCCTCTTCTTCTTGACCGAGAGCGGTTAGCGCCTTCGCCAGCCCGGAGAGAGTTCTTGATTCGCCTACCTCAGAGACTTTGAATTTCTTGCTTTCTTCCAGGGCGCAGCGAAAGGCTCCTTCGGCTTCTTTGTAATGCTCCCGAGACAACGCTGCCTCGCCTACCCATAAAAGACCCGTCCAGCGCTTCTTGCACAGCCATTCTTCTGATACGCCATCAGGTTTTGATGCGCTAGTGGAGTCAAAGGCGGCAAACTCCGGGTCGAGCATATGGGACTCTATGGCAAGCTGCTGTTCCATGGTGCCGTAGGTATGATCTTGAATGGGCTTGTTTAGGAGCACCGCTTCCGGGTGTTCTCCAGGATAATAATAGGTCCAGAATTCCATGCCGTGGTGTTCCATGCGGTGCAGATGCTCCGACCGGCAGCCATCGCCCTGCACTTTGCTGAACAAATCAGGATGCGCCTCTTTATCGCGCTCTTCGTTGTGCACTTTGAGCGCCTTTAGCTTCTTTTTCTCTCCGATATGAAAGAGGCTTTCGCTCAATGCCTTGATCATGTCAATTACCGGCAGATTCGCCATGGACTAGTCCTCTTCTAATTGAGTTCTCGCGCTTTTGGGCGCTCTAGATAGAATCGATCATAGGTCATTCATGGTAGGATCGAACTCGGCTTAAAGGATGAGAAATGGTCGGAATATGCTGATTATTAAGGACTTCAAGAGGTATAGGGCGCCTGACTTTGTCGCTATAGTTGCAACGGTAGCGGCATTGAGCTGCTCTGTGCCGGTATCGGCTCGGGAAGGCGGCGCTGCGGCACCGGAACATGGACAGATGGACATAGGGCAGATTCGGCTGGGTCCGAGCAAAGCCAAGCAGGAGAGTATGAGAGCCTACCTGCAGAAGAATCTACAGAATCCGAAGTTGTTTCCTGTTGATAAAGGGTTGAAGCAGTCGCAGTATTTTACCGGGGTATCAAAGCAGAATAGAATCGATTTCTCTCTTGCATTCGACGATTATGTATTGAAGAACTTTGTCGATAATCAAAGAAGTATGTTTATGTTTATCGCCAAAAAGCCCGTCCCCAGAACTGTTAAATATGCTGACTTAGATCAGTTCGCAGCGAAATGGTGGCAGAGTCATGGTGCTAAATATGGTTCTATAAAATCAGCCGGTGAGAAAAGCAAATGGCGTCACTGGTCATTGTTGGATGCTATATCAACTCTTCAGCAAGCCCGTCGCAATGAGAGTAGCAAAACCAAGAACGCTATTTCTGCTCTAGATAAGAAGCTGGGTCCATCCAGCGTGAATTTTGTGGCGGCGGTGCAAAACTATGTTGTCTATCAGTATGGTGTTGTGCTCGATGAGATCAAGAAAAACTGACGTTGAGTTGAAGAGTTTTGGTGTCGTGCTGGTAGCAATGGTGCTGTCGGCGGTTCATTGTTCGAGTGCAGATGCCTTCGATGTGGGGGCGCAGACTGCCGATAAGGCTGCCGAGAAGTCTTCTCAGAAGCATGTTGGAAAGGCGGCTTACAAAGACGTGCCGAACACTGCTGATAGTAAACAAAAGCATCTAGATCTTGTTAGGAGTGCGATTTTGTGCTCTTCTCGCTACAAGCGATACTCTGAAAAAGACAAAAACAATGTGCGAATTTTGCTTGCTGGACTGGAGCCAATGGCAGTTAAGTTCTGCAAGCCTGCGGAGGTCGAAAATCGATTGCTTGATGCTTATGAAAACTATTCATGTGCTGTTGGCGCGGTTCTGATCTTGCGCGAAGACATCGAGTCCTTCAAGAATAGAAAAGCAAAGCCTTCTTATGTTCGCTGGGGTAGTGCTGATGAAGATAGTCATTCAAAAGACAAACCTGCTAAAGAAACTGTTGCTGCTGAATTCGCTCGGCTTCATGCATTGCAATTTAGTGAAAAGCGTCTGTTGTTTAGGAGTCTTTTCCCGGGAGACTTGTATTTTGAGTTGAAGTGTTCAAAAGATGAACTGATGCACTTTTGCGATGCTATCACCGTCGACCGTCTGAGTAGAATCCTATCTTTTGACAGTATTCCTGATGGTACTGTAGAGGACGCATTTCAGACATTGCAGCGATTGGAGAAGTATCTCAAAGAGCGTTACGGCGGACCGGTCATTGATGACCGTTGGATAAAGTAGGATGATGCGATAATGCCGAGTTTAATAGATATTAGGACGCGCTGGGCGTCTGGCTGCATTGTTCTAATTTTTACTGTAGTTGGTCTGTTTTCTGCTGGCAGCGTCACCGCGGCTGAAGATTCTCGGGCAGTCGAAAAGACTGTCGAGAAGTTTGTTTCTACATCTACTAACAAAATTGCCGAACAAGACGTGCCGAACACTGCGGAGAGCAAACAAAAACATGTTTATTTAGTTCGAAATGCGATCATGGGCTCTTCTCGGTACAAGCAGTATTCTGATGCAGATAAGATTAACGTGCGAATTTTGCTTGATGGATTGGAGCCGATGGCAGTCAGATTTCATAAGCCGGTGGAAGTAAGCAATCGTCTGTTGGATGCTTTCGAAGACTATTCTTGCGTTGTTGTTGAAATTCTCAGATGTCGCAAGGATATCGAAACTATGCCAGAAAGGAGCTCTCCTTACTTCTTTTTGAATTGGGAGGGTAGCCGGAAAAACATTGATTTAAACAAAGTCCTGGTGGCTAAGGGAAGTCAAAATTCTATTGACACGAAACGAGCAATGATCAAGTGCTGCTCTGTAAGAAGTCTATATTCTCATCTGGTTAAATCTCAAGATGAGTTGAACTATTTTTGTAGTGAGAATTCCGTGGATGTATTGAGCAAAAGTCTTTGCAGTCAAAATAAAGCTAGGGGTTCTAAAGATAGTACTTTCGATTCTTTTCAGAGATTGGAAAAGCTCATGGATAAGAATTTCAGTATGCCAATCATGGATGACGACCCGGAAGAATTTCACTGATGCTGACCGTGATGCAGCTTAGAACTCATCAAGCCGCTTTTTCTTCTAGCAAAGTCATCGCCTGACGCAAAAGTCTCTGCGATTCTTCGGGGCGGCCAAGATGCTTCATCACCATCGCCTGATTCTGCATGGTGGCAGCAAGCTGTCTGTCGCGCAGACCGTCGAATTGACGCAGAATAGTGATGGCATGAGCAAGAACCCGCTCAGCATCTCTGAAGCGACGTTGTTTGAAATACACCAGTCCAAATTCATTTAAGCAACGTGCCACCATTGGGTCCGCTTCGCCCAGAGTCTGGAGCAAGCCGGTTAGCAGGTCTTCGTAGACATCGAGCACCTCTTCGTAGCGTCTTCGTTTTATGAAGTATCGAGCAATGCCATAGAACTCTTCTTCTAAGTTGGCGTTGCCCTGACCAATGATGTGCTGCTCCAGCTCCATCACAGTAAGGAAAAATTGCTCAGCTTCGTCATGCTTTGCCTGTCCTTGCAAGGCTCGTGCCAGCCCGGAAAGGGTGCGGGACTGCTCCAGCTTCGATGCTTCGAACTTGCTCAGCTCTGCCAGTGCTTTTCGATAAGCTGTCTCTGCCATCTCGTATCTGGTTTTGGCTAGAGCTGTCTCTCCTACCCACAGATAGCTCGTCCAGCGTTTTTTCGCCAACCATGCCTGGGAGTCGTTGTCTTCCTCCGGAGGTTCATAGGCGGCGAACTCCGGGTCGAGCATATGAGATTCAATGGCGAGCTGTTGTTCTTCTGTGCCATAGGTATGTTCTTGCATAGGCTTGTTCTCAAGGATGGCATCAGGACTGTCTCCTTGATAGTAGTAGGTCCAGAATCGACTGCCGTGGTGTTCCATACGGTGCTGATGCTTTGATCGGGATTCGTCCTCTTTTACCATGCTGAGCAAATCAGGATGTGCGTCTTGCTCCCTTTCTTCATTGTGCTCACGCAAAGATTTCAGCTTTTGCATCTCTCCTACGTGAAAGAGGCTTTCGCCCAGGGAATTGATCATGTCTAGTACCGGCATGTTTGCCATAGTGGACCTCCAGGCAGCTTCGCGGCTGTCTATCTAGCTATTGGTAAGGATCGCGCGTTCACAATAGTTGCATAGCATGAATATTGATTCCGATGACGTAAATTCGGAGGATTAATCCGTAAAATATAAGATGGGCGAGTCTTTATGGGGTCGATGGTATAATTGAGAGCATGCTATCTGCAAGGCTGGATTTCGATGTTCATTCGACTCTCGATTGCTGGTTTCTTACTAGGCTCTGTGTTGATATTTTCAGCACCGTCAATTTGGGCTGCAACCAGTGATGATGCCGGACGTGATTCCTCGACCGGTGTGGTATCAGGTGGCAATGTCAAAAGAAAACTGCGTCTGGTCAAAGAAGCAGTACTATCTAGCGAACGTTACAAAGAATATTCTCAGAGTCAGCGTCGGAATATTGGTCTTCTTCTCAATGGCCTGGACCCCATGGCGGTGCGTAACTTCGAGGTCGATGAAACTGTGCATCGGCTGATGAGCGCCTTTGAAAGTTACAGTATGGTGCTGACGACAGTGAAGAATGGCGGTCCGCATATGCCTAAAGCTGATACTCGACTTCATTATAACTTCTTATATGGACCTCCATATCGCTTTCCTGGTCAGAGTGGCCCGAATAATCGAGAATATCTGAATGGGAAGTCTGTTAAGTTCAAGCAAGAGTTCATCAGTTCACTCAGTGGCTACGATCTGCACTATCTATTTCAAACTGCAAGTAAAGAACTCAGCTACTTTTGTGCCGAAGGTTCCGTGATCGCCCTGGATGCAGAGATGTTTCATTTGCCGCAAGATAAAAGCGGCAGGAGCGAGGCCGCTGCCCGCACCCGTGCTGTTGAACAAGAGTTGCGAAAGTATGCCAGAGAATTATTTATCAATGATTCTTTCTAGCCGAAGTAGGAAAGCTGTGAGCAGATGGAGCCCGGCGGTGTCAAAGTTAGCGATATGCCTGGTTATTGTTGCTTTCACTTCGGGGGAAAATACATCAGCCGTCAGTGCCAAAAGCGTCTCAAGCCCGCTGCCAAAAGGTTTCGACAAACTTATTGATGGCGCCGGTAGCGACATGAAGGGTGGTAACTATCCAAAAGCAGAGACGAAACTTAAGACAGCGTTAGAGATGCTCTCTAAGTCTAAAGATACTGACGACAAGCTTCTGACAGCGGAAATTCTAAGTGATATGTGTCTATGTCAAATGTCGGATTTGAGATATCTCGAAGCGCTAAAGAGTGCGACTCGCTCGTTTGAAATATATAAGCAGCTTCCCGGGCAGCGCGAAACTCTAGCCACCAAAGCATCAAAATTGCTAGGTCAGGTTTACATCAAACTAAATAGATATAGGGAGGCAAGAGAGATCTTGCAGAAGAGCCTGGTTAGCTATGAGCAAGTTTTCGGTACAAAGAGCCGTGAAACATTCAGTTGTTTGCGCTATCTTGCTCTGGCAGAAGCTGGTGCCGGAGACTTTCCTGCCGCAGAAGCAAGATGGAAGAAGTTGCTAGCGGAGCGAAAATCGATGGGGGTAGCTGACAGTGAGCTCTCTGCGGCGCTAGATGAGTATGGGCGTCTTTTGTTCTTCCTCGGTAGAAATAAAGAGGCAGCCGGTTATCTAGAATCAGCTTTAAAGCTGGATGTTTCAAATCATGGCAGTGATAGTGTCGGCTCCGAAACTTCCGCACACAATTTGGCTTTAGTATACTCTTCTCTTGGTCGAATGGACGAGGCAGAGAGCATGATGCGCCACTATTTGGACAGTCAGGAGAGTCGGTTCGGTAAAGACAGCGCCGAGTACGCTCTTGGTCTGGCTAGCCTGGCCACCTGTTTGACCAAGCAGCAAAGATATGACGAGGCAGTGTCGCTGTTTCGAGAAGCGCTGCGGATACAGGAGGCTCAGTTGCCCCCGGATCATCAAGATCTAGCTGAGACTCTGAACAATCTTGCCTTTAGCCTTGAAGGGCTGAATCGCAAGAGTGAAGCGGAAGGACTATATCTTCGCGCTCAGGTTATATATATAAAACGAACCGGAAGCCAGAGCTTGAGTGTAGCTGCTATTCAAAGAGCGCTTGGATCCCTGTATTGCGATCAAGAGAGATACGCGGAGGCTTTTCCTCTGTTGAAGGAGGCCTTTGATACCAGAAAGTCTATTCTGCCGGAATTGAGCCAGGAGGTCGGCGACGGATATGCGGACATGGGTGACTATTATGATTGGAAAAGAGAGCCGGAAAATGCCGAAGCTAATTTTAGAAAGGCACTGTTTATTTATACTAGATTGAAGGGAGAGGACTGCAAAGACGCACAAGTCGCGCGTACAAAAATGCAGCGTCTGGCCAAACAGAGATTGGAGCAGAGGGTGAATTGAAAGCTGGATTCAAACAGTGTCTGATGTCTCTAGCGGTATCTGGTGCATTTTTGTATTTGGCCGCAGGTGCTAGTTTTGCAGAAGACGATGCAAGTATCCGAATAAAAAGCGCAGTCGCTCTGGTAGGAGAAGCTAGAGTCGCTGAGAAGCAAAGACAATATCTCTCTACAGAAAAGACTCTAAAGCGTGCACTAGAGCAGTTGTCAGATACTAAAGAAGAAAAGCTTCTGCGCGCTTCTATCTTGCACGATGCCAGTCGCAGTCTTCGTTCACAGATGAAATATAGAGAAGCAGAAAATGTTTTGACCGAGGCTCTATTGATTTACCAGGAGAATCTAGGAGCGAATAGTCGGCAAGCTGGTGATGTAATGAACAGTCTAGGTCTTGTCTTAGCCGAGGAGGATCGTTGTATCGCAGCTGTATCCGTATTTGAGAAATGCTGGGAGCTGACCCAGAAAGAGTATCCGGCCTCTAGCTCACGGGCAATAGCGGTACGCAGCAATCTGGCACGCGCCCAGGTTGAATGTGGCAACATAGAAGCAGCCAGGGCGATCTGGAAAGAGCTTCTGGCGATGCTTAAAAGCAGCAAACTTTCGGATGATGAGCAGTTCGTTTTCTATGATTCATATGGCAATTATTTGCGTTCTATAAAACAGAGCAGTGATGCTGCGATCAATTTGGAGAATGCTCGCAAAATCGCTGAGCCAAGATCCGGCGAGCAGCCTTCGGATTCGATTGTGGTGCTGGAAGATCTTGCAAAGCTTTATGAAAGTAAGGGGCAATTTGATCAAGCTGTTCAAACTTTGCAAGAGGTACTCAAAATAAAAGAGACCGCTTATGGTGCCGACAGTGAGTATGCGATAGTAACACTGGATAATCTGGCAACAAATCTTTGTAAGCATGGAAAGTATGAGGAAGGGCTGAGGATGTTCAACAGATCTTTGAAGCTAACCCAGGACAAGTTTGGTTCTGGGCATCCTTTGTCAGCCAGGTCGCTCAATGGACTCGCCATGGCCTGTCAGGAAATGAAGCGCTATAAAGAGTCAGAAGAGTATTTTCAACAAGCACTGGCTGTTTCCTTGGATAGCAACGGAGAAGGTGTCGGTGGCACCGCTGGTATCAGAAGGAATCTGGGCCTTTTGTATATGGACATGAAGCGGTATAGTGATGCTTTCCCGCTGATGAAGCAAGCGTTCGAAACTAGAAAAGAGATAATGGGAGAACAGAATCAGTATACCGCAGACGGCTATGGCGACATGGGGTTGTACTGCGAATGGACGGGAGACTTCGACCAGGCTGAGCCTAATTTCAAGAAGGCGTTGGCTATCTATACTCGATTGAAAGGGGCAGACTGCGAAGATGCTCAGGTGATTAATATGCAGCTAACGCGCTTAGAAAAGTATCGACAGATGATGAAGCGACAGAATAGGACGCCTTCTGAGCCATCTATGAAGCGATCAGCTTCATCTTATTGAAAGAGCGCTCGGGAGCGCAGACATCGCCACAGCACAGACCATCCACCTGGGCAGCCATATAGAGATCCTGGAAGAGACGTTTAAAAATGAATAGACCGAAGCGCATCCCTGCGATGATATGCTCATCGGTGCCGCGCTCGATTGAACAGGCGATATCAAAGAGGGTGGCGGCGTGCTCCAGGTCGAGATGAGCGTGCAGAGAATAGTGGGCAAGCTCATCTGCCTGGAGCCAACCGCGGGCAACCACTCCTTCGGCTATGTTGGCGGAAACTTCTGAGAAGGCTAGTTCAATCATGGCGAGCGCCGCTATGGCGAACTCTTCTTTTTCGTGGGCACAGGTACCCATGAGTGCGGCATTGAAGGCGTGCACTTCGGGACCTTCTTTTATCTCATCGGCGGCTTCGATTTTGCTAAGGAAAGATTTGAAAGTATGGGTATGGCAGCGATCCAGGTTGATGTTGCCGTGCTCGTCCATGAGGTTGAGAAGCAGTTTCATTCGCAGCGCCGGGTCGCCGAGGCGGGCGAAAAGAGCGGCTATGGGCTGGGAGAAGTAATTGACTGCGAAGTAAAATTGCTCTTGGGTATAACGAAACTCTTCATAAGGCATCTCGCCGTTGTGCAGGTTGGCGAAGAAGTCACCAGCCGTTATAGGATCGTTTTCGAGCATGGTTTTGCCCAGTTCCATGAACTGCTCATGATTATTCATCGCTTAAACCTCTGAAGAGTTGATGCACCAGTTACGGTTGCTGTGGTCGTTGAATTGCTCTTCGGCTATGACGCCGGCTCCATATATAATGGCTTCTGATTTTATCGCGCCGAATTTTTCTAGCACTGCTGAAAGCTGTTGAGAACGTTCTATATCGACGCTCAGGAACAGAGCTTCAAAGTCGTTTTCTCTGGCTGATTCAAGAGCGCTTTCAATAATAGGTGCGGCAGAATCTATAGAATCAAAATAGAAGTTCGTCAGATGAGCGTTCAAAATTTCGTTGCCGTTTTCTCTAAAGAGCTTCTTGGCTTTTCTAGTGTCTTGCAGGCATCCGACAGCACAGTCTGCAGAAGGGCTTTCGCTGCTGCCAGCAGCAGTGATGCTGACCGGGGCATTGCTGCCGAACCAGATCGGGCTGATTAGAGAAGTGCATTCGCTCTCACTATCGCCATTTTGAATCGGCTTGAAGCTACAGAAGTTTCGGGGGCTGGTATCAATTATGCTGTGTGCCCGGGCAGAAGCTATTAGTTCTGCTTCTTTGAACTGGCGACAGCTAGCCAGAGGTTGGATCGGAATCCTGTAGATGTGCATTGTGCCCAAACGCTTCATCTTTCTCAGACCGAGTCTGCCGCTATAGCTATCAGGCAAGTTCTGGGTACCGCCCATGACGACGGCCAGAGCGCTGTCGGCATTTTGAATACACCAGTTTTGAAGTTCAATTAAGAGGCTGAGCAGCTTTCTCGAAGCGCCTGAGCCCCTTCTGTATTTGAGATCGCCTATATAAGCGCATTTTTGAATTGTCCCGCACGGAGAGTGAAGTTCTCGAATGGTGGCGGCGACGGTGGCTATCGGCAGCTCATCTTGCTCGGCAGCGAGAACCAGGCTATTCCCCATGCTGCGATAGAAGAGGCTATAGTCTGCTCCATGGGATATGCTGAAGTGCTCGGTAGGGCTCAGTGGATACCTGAAGCCGGCTTCGAAAGCAGAGATGTTATTTGGGTCGGTGGATTCAATGCTCTCAGCACCCTCAGCACAAATGCTCCTGATAGTCATGATCTGCTACCACTCTTGCAAGGTTTGAAGCCGATATGGAGATTGCGATAGAAAAAGCTGCGGTCTCTTATAAGCATGGCTCTAGATAATGCCCCGTCCCAGGCTATGTCGTTTGGCAGAGCGCGGATATCTATAGATGAATTGAGCTGCCTTATAATCACCGTGCCGCCCGGTCTCAATACCCTGCCTGCCTGTTGCAACAAACTTGATGCTGCGTCTTCGGAGAGCCAGTCGAGGGTGTTCGATAGATGAACGAAATCCAGCGACGATGACGGTTGCTTAGCTATATGGGTAGAGATGTTGTCGACAGTGAATTCTATGTCGGTGTCTATCTCTTTTGAAGGGGCATTTAACCAGGGATAGATAGAATTCGCCGGAAAGTCACCCGCGAGCATCTGAAAGAGATAGGGATTGCGGGCGGCACTGCGAAAGAAGAAGACCATCTCGGTCTGGTTATAGAAGTGCTGCCAAAAAGGCATGGTTTTGTTGGCGGTGGCATCCTCGCCAAAGATTGCCACCAGATTTTTCTGATTCATCACTCTGGCGAAGGCGCGCTCTAGAGCCTGATGTGTATAGTTGTCTCCTTTGAGCAATAGCTCTATCGTGCCGCCATTGATCTTGAATTCTTTTCGGAGAGCGGCAAAGACCGCTTCGTATCTACCGCAGTGATCCGGTCCAATCAGGCAGACCTCGCTCCAGTCGCCAAAGCTATCTTGCGGCAACTGAAGGGTGGTCATTATCTGCTTGAGAAACACCCCTCGCATCCTGGGGCTCATGGGGCTGTGACCGAGGATCTGCATTCTCTGAATAGATTCGCCGTTTTCAAGAAGCCAGAGCTTGAGCATGGTGAGCGCTATTTGAGAACGGTTTATGTCCACCACTTGCATATGGCGAAATTTACCCTGGGCTGCCAGCGCAGCCACAGTGCAGCCACCCGAGGCTACGATGACACCATCTAGCTGGCGGCCGGATTTACTGGCGACAGAGTCTGCGATATGCAGATCTATTAAGGCGTCTTCCCGCACCTGGGAGAATGCCACCGGCTTGCGGCACGCTTCTTCTACCCAATTCTCTGCCTTTGGAGAAGGCTTGGGGTTTCTTCTCTTTTTGCTGGCTAGCATAATAGCGGTCATGGTCCGGGCTGGTCCTTATATAGGGGCGGCATACAGGGCGGGCTCTGGGTTCTTTTCGGCGAGTCTCAGTCTCTGAGGAGCGCTTCTTGAAGTGCGATTTGCCACTGTTTCGAGTATAGATTTATCGACCCGGGTTCTTAGAAAGGTGGAAACAGTTCGGCAACTGTTTCGAACGGGGGGGATCCGGCTGTGCTATCTTAGGCAGGCAGGTCGTTGTCTATAGTTGTCTATATAGGATTGCCATGAAATTCGCCAAAATCGTCTTTTTGCTGGCCGGGATTTATGGTCTGGTTGTGATTGCCCCGCTCTATTTTCTCGAGGGGGCCGTTGTAGCTCAATCGGGGAAGGTCGTCAATCACCCCGAATTTTATTATGGCTTTGCCGGAGTGACTCTTGCCTGGCAGATTGGATTTTTGCTTATCTCTACCGACCCGGTGCGCTACAGGCTGCTCATGTTCGCCGCTTGTGTGGAGAAGCTCTCATTTGTGGCTGCCATCGCCATGCTCTTTGCCCAGGGGCGAGTGGATATGACCATGGTTTTTGGTGCGGGCGGCGATTTCGTTCTGCTCTGTCTGTTTGTGGCTGCCATTGTCAGTACCAGAGGACAGCGCTACGCTACCGACGCAGAAAGTTGATCACTTTGTTTTTCATATCTATAGAATATTGCCAGCCAGATAGCAGGTCCTGACCGACCAGGGGCAGCTCTTCGTCGTCGGCATTGATATCCATTCCCACATCTGTGCGCAAGTTGTTCTTTTCGATAGGACCCAGCTTGACTCTGTCGAGGGTAAACTTGTATTCGGCTCCTTCGCCTGAGATGCCGATGGATTTGCCGATGCGAGCGTTCGGTGGCACTTTTACGCCATACCTTTCTGCTTGCTTGACACTGTCGAAGCTGATACCGGATGAGGTGTTGCCGGTGTCGAACATCATCGGCCCTTTGCGTCCGTTGATCTCTACTTCGACTACAATGCGGCTGCCTTTCTTTCTGAAGGTGAAGGGCACTTTGTAGCCGAAGGAGCCACTGCCTGAGTGCGCGCCTTTGCGTGTGAACTCTATGCATTTGGCTTTGTGGTCTATCGTATAGTTGAAATCTCTGAAAAAATCTTGTCCTAAAAGCGGCTTGCTATGCATCTTTTCGAAGACGGTTATCGGTAGGTTGTCCATGCGAATTGGTCCGACCTGGACTGAAGATGGTATCTCCCAGTAAGGTACTTTGATAGAGTTGGTGGCACCGCCTGAATATCCGTCCGGTTTCGCTCTGGGAATTCTCAAGCCCAGAGTTGCAAGATGGCTTCTGTCTATGCAGATGTCTGGAGCACCGGTGTCGAACTCCATCTCGATGCTGCGTCCGTTGATTCTGACAGGTAGTATTATGTCATCACCGTCGGTGCGATAAAAGACTCTAGCTCGTTCCGGCAGTCTGCTGTTGTAGCTGGTGCTGGATGCGCTACCGGATGTATTGCCGGAAGCACTAGCTGTAGAAGCATTTACTGCGCTGGAAGATTTGCTATTACCCTTGCCTGCTTGTGACTGGGTGTTTTGATTTAGTTGTTTGATAGCCGAAAGTGCCATTGATTCTGCCGGTTGACCGTGGAAGATCCGGGCGATATCTTTATAGGTGCGCAGCGCTTCTTCATTTTGTCCGGCAGCGTTTCTGGAATGACCTAGATAAAGCCAGGCCTGGGGGGTGGCATTGCCGTTCTTAATAGATGTCCAGAATTGCTCGGCGGCTTCTTTGTACTGTTTGGCATGATAGGCCTTCAGTCCGGCTTGATATTGAGCCTCGCCGCCTGCTTCGGCTGTCTGCGAGAAAAGCAGAAGCAGGCCTGCCAGGGTCGTATAGTATGGCCAAAGTTTCTTTCGAGATGCACAAGAGAACAATCTATCTATAACCCCGGGCGCGGGCTTCTGCTGAGTGCATTATTCGTTTGCACTTCTCTTCGGCTGCTCCCCGAATTTCTGCTTCGCGCTCGTCGCTGATGTCGAGACCACGAGAGCCGTCTGAATAGCGGAAACGCTGGTTCGAATTTGCTTTTTCGTTTTGAATCTGGTTCTCAGCCTCTTTGCGGATTTTGGCACATTCATCTCTGGCTTCTTGCATGACCTTGTCCTTTTTGGCTTGAATCTCAGCTTTTCTCTTCTCTTCGGGGCTGGGTTCAGCGTCGGCGGTTCTTTCTTCGCCTTCACCGGCGGTGCCTGCGGTAGAAGAGGCAGGCGACCCGCCTGTCTGGGGCTTCACCTTGGCGTAGTACTCCTCTACTTGCGAGAGAGCCTTTTCGCAGTGTGCCTGCACCGCTGGATGATTGCTGACATGCTTGCAAACTTCATACTGGTGCCTGGCGTCATTGACCCGGCCGAGCGTCATCAGGGTGTGCCCGAGATAAAAATGCGCCTGCCATGAGTTCGGCTCTTCTTTGGCGGCTTGTTCCAGGGCTGTCCGGGCTTCTTGATATTTTTTCTCTTTATAGAGTTTCATGCCCTGGTCGAGGCTTTCGGAGGCCATGGCGGTGCCGACGGTCGCGAATGCCAGCGCTGATGCGGCGACGGTCATAGACGCAAGACGAAGGATGGATTTGATGCGCATAAAATTGTCTACTCAAACTAGTTAGTGTGGGTAGACTTAATGGTAATCCCAAAAGCCCGGCAGATCAATGCTTTTGGGACTAGCTCTCAGTCAGGACTGTCCCGGTAAACGGTTCCTTGCATCCGGATTATACTGTCAACTGCGGACTTATCTATAGCCCCGCGCCCGGTTCTCGGCGTCGCCCATGATGCGCTTGCACTTGTCTTCGGCTTCTTTTTTGATCTCGGCTTCGCGCGCTTTGCTGATGCCTTCGCCACCATCCGGATTTCTGAAGCGCATATTAGGATTGTTTTTCTCTTGCTCTATCTGAGCGTCGGCTTCTTTCTTGATTTTGTCGCATTCCTCTTTGGCTTTATTGAGGATGGCGTCCCGTTTGGCTTTGATTTCAGCGGCTCTTTTGTCGACAGGAGCCGCATCTGCGGCTTTCTTGTCGCCTTCTTTCTTGGCTTCGTCGCCACTGTTCATTTCGTCTTCATCGCTGCCGCCGCCGCCTGCACTGGCAGTTTTCTTCAGGACTGGAGCGGGTTTCATTTTAGAATAGTAGGCGGTCACCTGGGCTAGAGCCTTGTCGCAGTGGGCTTTTACGCCGGGATGGTTGCTGACCCGTTTGGTGGTTTCGTACTGGTACTTGGCGTCGGCGACTCGACCAAGAGACATCAGGGTGTGACCGAGATAGAAGTGCGCCTGCCAGGACTTGGGATCTTTTTTGGCTGCTTGCTCCAGGTATTTCTTGGCTTCTTGATAATTCTTCTCTTTGTAGCACTTCATGCCTTGATCGAGGCTTTCGGAGGCGAAGGCTGCGCCGCTGGGAGAAAGGGTGTTAACCATTAGTGCCAGGGCTGCCAGACTTAAAGCTAATTGGGCTTTCATGAGTTGTCGCTCCGAAATGGGAAAGTTTAAATGGTACTGAGATAGGGACCTTAAATCAAGACCGGCTCAGCCATGATGACTGAAGCCGGTCTGATCTCTTATCATCCAGTAGAAAACTTCTTTAAATCAGTTACTGCGTCATAATTCTGCCGGCGCGCTGGACCAGTTTTACGCCTTCTTCGGGACGGTTAGTGGCTTTGTAGAGCTCGGCATAGTTGTTGAGGATATTGGCGAGCTGTGGGCTCCGGTCGCTGTCAGTTTTTTCGTAGATTTTGATCGCTTCTTTATAGAGCGGCTCGGCATCGCTGTAGCGAGCCTGAGAGTGATAGAGAACCGCCAGATTGTTGAGAGTGCTGGCGTACTCGTTGACCTCTGTCATATTTCGCTTTTTGTAGATGCTGATGGCGTCTTTATAAAGGCGCTCGGCGTCGGCGGATTTGTTGTTGGCTCTCAAGACCTCGGCAAGATTGTTCATTGCGTTGGCTGTCTTGGGGCTCTCCTTGCCGAACTGTTTTTCATAGCTGTCGAGGGCCCATCGATAGAGGGGCTCGGCTTTGTCGAGCTTGCCCTGGTAGAAATAGAGCGTGCCGAGATTGCTGCGCACATCGGCTTGCAATTCTGCCGGGACCTTGCTCTCGTTTTTGTCGAAAGTCGACTGCGCCAGCTTCAGAAGCGGTTCTGCTTCGTTGAAGAAACCTGCCATGACATAGAGTCTGCCCAGGCTGTTCTGACTTTCTGCCAGAGGAATGCTGTCGGCGTCGAGATTCTTTTCTCTGACTTGCATAGACTGCCTGATCAACTCTTCGGCTTCTATATATTGCCCTTTGTCGGTCAGGGTGTTGCCCATGGTGTTCAGAGAAGAAGCCAGTTCCAACAGTCCTGGTTTTAATTCTTTCTGGCGTAGTTCAATGGAGCGCTCTAGATTTTTTTCGGCGTCGTCCAGCTTGCCTTGCTTGCGATTCAGCATGCCAAGCAGACGAAGATCTTCTGCCAAATCGCCGTTGTTTTTTTCGCCGGCGTTTTCATCTTTGCTGATAGCCGATTTCAGCGCGTCTTCCGACGCTTTGTAATCTCCTTTGTTCATGGCTATTCTGGCTGTTTCGCGTAAGTTATTTGAAGAGGTGAGAGCTCCGCTGCACCCGATAAGAGATACGCTGGCGGTGCCCAGTGCCAGGGTGAGAGCCAGGGTCATTGCCAGGGGATTTTTGAGTTTTTGCTTCAACATCATCTAATACCTTTCTTTTAGTCTTCTTGAAAAAATTGGTTTGCACAATTTGAGGTGTCTTTTCTGGCTGCACTATCTGAGGTGCTTGAAAAGACCATAGCCAAGACCGATGGCTGTGCCGACACCGGCGGATTTCCATTTGGTGCTTCCTCTTCGACCGGCTGCCGCACCCAGTCCCAATCCGGCGAGAGCACCAGTGGCGGTGTTCTTAACTATTGGGTGCCGTCTCATGGTGTCACTAGATCGAACCAGTCCGACACCGGCTCCGGTACCGGCACCGATGGCCGCACCACGGAGCACGCCTCTACGTGCAATAAGTCCTGTAGCAGCACCGACACCGGCGCCAACACCGGCTCCAACTACTGCCGATTTGACTTTTGGATGTTTCTGAAAGTAGGTTCGGTTGTCTTGCTTCTCGACATAGACAGTTCTTGTTACTGTCTTCGTCACTGTCCTTGGTCTGGGGCTGGCTGTTCGAGGCGATTGTTGAACCGCTCTAGCTGTCTGCTGTACGGCACGGTTGTCGAACTGAGCTGTCTGCGATTGCAGCACTGGCTCAGGCAGGTTGGTCACCGTTCGATTGCTGAGAACAGACCCGGTGAGGGTGGTCGACTGAGCAAGAGCCGGAATCGTGACAGCTGCTTGGAGAGCCAGGACTGCTGTAATTGTGATTATCTTGTTGTGGAATTTCATCTGATTCATCTCCCGGGGGCTCGCTTTTTCGTCTCGTGCGTTTTACTCACGCGGACGCCACGCTGGGCGTGTCCTGGCCTACACTTTGTCTATAGCAACTGTGCGGGGGATCGATGCTGGAATTTAATCTTCGATTCCGTTTTCGTTGACATCGGCTGTGATACCAGATTCAGCCCCTCTGAAATCGGTCGCACAATATATATTGTCGATGTCAGGCTCAAGAGTATCCCACTCTTCCTATACGATGTCCTATAAAGTCGTTGGGGATAACGTATAAATCGGCACAGAATCGGGGTTTTCGGGGCTGAATCCGATGAGTTCTGTTTCATGTTTCTGCTGTTTTCTCCCTATTTTTTCTATGCCGAGCGTAGAAACTGCTATTGATAGTCAAGGGTTACGAGTCGAAATTGCAGCAGGAGTCTCAGTAAACAGTGCGGAATCTAAGAGCGGAGTTGCCAAACGGGCGGACAAAAACGCGCAGATTAAACACTGCTCTCCTGAAGCGATGCGTGCCGCTGGTTTTGGTTGTCATGGCGGCGGGCCTTGTACTGGCAGGTTATACCTTTTCTGTGATCTGGCGTGTCAGCCTGGCAGAGCGCGATCTATTCGGCAAGAGCACTTTGATTCCGATGGTTGCGCAGCAAAGTTTTGAAGATGGACCTGTCTGTGCCGATACATTCGGGTCGAAGAGTTTCTGGTTCGAGCGGCACGGCAAGCGCATTTTAGTATGGAAGGATAAGATCAATTGCTTCCAGCATTGCTATGGCTCTGCGCTGGCAGCCTATGAACTCGGCGAAGGACCTGCCACCTGGCTGTTCAATGCTAACGAGTATATGGATTATATTCGAGACAGCAATGGTATCAAAGAGAACAACATCCTCGACCGGAAAAAAGATCTCGCCCACAATATCGTCGGCAGAAAGATAGGTCTTTCGGCAAAGGCACACGGATTGAGTGGAGAGGCGGCTGATGCCTATATGCGAACTGAGATTCTGCTTTCTATGGACCACGGCAGAGAGGTCTATTTGAGCTATCTCGACCCACGGGTGCGTAATCTTGGCAGCGAAGCTTCTCTTGGCTGTCCGGGTTTGCCGGAGCGTAATCTATTTGATTTGGCAATCACCGGCAGACATCACTATAGTCGGCTGCAAGCCAAAAGCAGAGCCGGTTTTCGCAATCTTCACACTAAGCACGCCGAGCACTATCGCAACCTGCGCCTTCGGGTGAAGTCTGTTGTTGGTACCAGTATTCAGAAGGGTATTCACAAGAGCATTCATAAATTGAAGCAAGTTCAGAGCATATAAGAGATAAGGATGCCTTGTTGTCGAGACAGCTTCGTAATAGATCAAGTAAAATGCACACTCTCGACTCTCTAGAATCTCCAGGTGAATGCTGTGCGCGCCCTTCAATTTGTTGACAAGAAGATTGCCGTCTCTGAGTTGTCTCAGCCAGAAGTTGCTGCCGGGGAGGTTCTGGTGCGCGTCGTCAGAGCCGGTGTCTGTAACACCGATATCGAAATCACCCGGGGCTATTTCGATTATAGCGGTACGCTCGGGCACGAGTTCGTCGGTGTGGTTGAGAAAGCAGAAGATGCCGCCATGGTAGGCAAGCGCATTGTCGCCGACATCAACTGTGCCTGTGGTCGGTGTGCTGTTTGTTTAGAGGGTGGTGCTCATCATTGTCCTACGCGCACCGTTCTTGGTATCGTAAATAGAAATGGAGCTTTTGCCGATTATTTAGTGGTTCCTGAAAGAAATCTTGTCGTGGTACCGGAAACGGTGCCTGATGATATCGCCGTGTTTGCCGAGCCTGTTGCCGCAGCTCTAGAGATTCAAGAACAACTGGAGCTGGCGCAAGAAGAATCTGTATGTGTTATCGGCGATGGTAAGCTGGGTTTGCTCATCGCGATGACGCTGGATGCCTCTGGTTTCAAAGTTGATCTTGTAGGCAGGCATCCTGAGCGCCGGGAGCGTCTTGGTGGCTTTGCCGGTCGTTATGGCATCGAGCCTTCTGAAAGTAATTATGCAGTTGTGGTAGAAGCGACCGGCAATCCCGATGGATTCAGGCTTGCTATTCAGCTTACCCGTCCCCAGGGAATACTTGTGCTCAAGTCGACCTATTCGAGCGGGTTTGAGTTTAATCCTGCCATGATTGTTGTCAACGAAATTCGTGTCCAGGGCTCACGCTGTGGACCTATGGATAAAGCGGTGGCATTGCTTGCTTCAGGCAAACTAGATTTGCGACCTTTAATAGATCACCGTTTCTCTCTCGATGATGGTGTTGCCGCCATGGAGCAAGCCATGGCCCGGGGTATTCTAAAGGTATTGCTGGACATATCTTGATCTGGCGGTGTTTCTGCTAATTCAGCACTTTTAGTTTGACTCGCCGCTCTTCGTATTCTATAAAAGCGCTCGCATCGGTCTGCTCGATGTCGTCGACAGCATCCCGGTCGACTATGGTAAACAGC
Organism: Candidatus Obscuribacterales bacterium; assembly: GCA_020634035.1. Lineage (GTDB taxonomy): Bacteria > Cyanobacteriota > Vampirovibrionia > Obscuribacterales > Obscuribacteraceae > RI-106. The sequence goes on from JACKCM010000004.1 coordinate 78,467, forward strand.
CCTTCTTTGCCGAAGGCGAGCAGGCGCTGGTCGGTGACGGCATAATAGCGAAACTTGCTTATCTGAATGAATGCATTGATGAAGAATGCTGTGGCGATGAGCATTACAAGAAAACACAAACCTTTGGCCAGGTCGAAAGGGATGTAGACCATGAAAACCAGGCTGAAGAGCAGTGCCACCAGGGAGAGTCCGCCGGATGCCTCGTCTAGTACTGAGCGGCGACCGAAAATCTGGATCTCTTCGTCCGGCAACAGTTCCTCTTTGATACTGTCTAGAGCGTCAGCGTCTTTGGCTTTCATCGGATTCCGTCAGCTGGGGCTTAACGGCTATAGTTATATCATCATGGCTTCCTTGCTGGTTGCATGCGACTTTCTCCATTTCTTCTACACCTGTTCTGGATGTGGTGATAAGATTTGCTGTATGCCACTGGAGATCAATATGAAGGACTACTTCCCCGCTTTTCGACAGGCTGTAGAATGTGCTTTTTTTCGCGCGGCGATTCTTGCTGCAGTAGCCTGGGTTATGACCAATCCTGCGTCAGCTCAAAGCCGCGTCGCGGATGGAACGATGTCTAATTTGGAAGCGTTATTGAACATAACCTGCAACGGTATAGAGATTCTTGGGTTTGTGTCTATGGCGGAGTTTGTACTCGGAGCCATTGCTGTGTTCATTCGCAAACAGTGGAACCTGGGATATTTTGTTGTAGGTAGTATTTTTGCATTCTTCTTGTTTACTCTGGCTACACCTGGCTTCTTCAACTGGATGTCCTACTCTGGCCTTGAAGTGGACGCCATGCTGCCGGCGGCAGGTGCATGCACCATATACGCGTTGGTCTGGTTTGTCGTCTATTTCGCGATGTGTTTCATGCCGGCGATTGTCGCAATCAGAAGAGATCATCCAAGAAAGAATTTGTTGTTGGCATACAACTTTCTCGTGTTCTTGCCCTTTGTCTATCCTTTGCTTTTCTGGTATGTCCTCAAAGATGAGGGCAAAGCGGACGAAAAGAGGGCGGTGGCAGATTCCGAATGAACTCAGCTGGCTGTTCATTTTGAAAAGGCTTTTGACAATTTAGTTGGTTGACCAACCAAATTGATCAACTTCTGATTTGGATACATATGGGTCTGGTGTTTTCTTCAGAATGTTCGGCATATGTCGGAATGCGCGGCATATCCAAAATGCCTGGAAAGTCCGGGACGATAGTATAATTTGGAGTTTCACCAGGACCCTTGTGGGTAAGGCTTACTGAAGTATGGATTCCTCCACTGCGCTGATTGTGCTCAATGCGTTTTTGTTGGGGCTTAGGCACGGCATCGACTGGGATCATCTTGCCGCCATTTTTGATATCGTGAGCGGCTCCACTGCCGACGACAATGCTTCTCCCGATGCTTTCAAAGATTCTTTCTGGGGCGCTTTTGCCTATTCCACCGGTCATGGTCTGATTGTCATCATTCTGGGTGCGGCGTCTATTTGTCTGTCGGCGACCTTGCCCGGATGGATCGATCCGATTATGGAGAAGGTTGTCGGGCTTACCCTGGTTTTTCTAAGTCTGTGGGTTTTTGGGTCGGCGTTTTTCAGCTTTCGGCAGGGCGGGGTGCACAATATGACAGTTCCCAGTCGATACTCGATTTTGTCCCGTCTCTATCATCGACTCTTTTATTTTATGCGTGCGTCTGATGCGGGTGACCGGTCATCTGCCGGTGGCGGCGATGCATCGGGTGCCTCCGGATCTTCGGCAGCCTATAGCGCCGTCGGCGCCCCGAGAGCAGCTTTCGCGATAGGAGCCATGCATGGCATAGGCGCCGAGACCGGCACCCAGATATTGCTTTTGACGGCTGTGGCCAGCGCCAGTCAGGCGATCGGTCTTGGTATGCTGTTCGCGTTTGTCCTCGGCTTGATCACCTGTAATATGGCGGTGGTGGTACTTGGGGCAAGCGGATTTGTCTCTGCGTCTAGAGTAAAGCCGGTTATGATCGCGCTGGCGATAGCCACCGGCGTTTTCAGTCTTGCGGTCGGTGTGATTTTTCTTGGCGGCTGGGGTGAGTTTTTGCCGGATTTCGAGAAGATTCTGCCTTGAGATACTGGCTCTGGTTTGGATAAAATGGGATAGCAGACCGGGCTGGTCGTGATCCGGAGGTTTAAAGTATGTGCACGGAATGTGGGTGTGGGCTGCCGACGCCTACTAAAGTCAATGGAAAGAGTCATGGTCACGAGCACGACCATAGCCATGAGCACGGCCACGAGCATGAGCATGATCACGAGCACGAGCACGAGCACGAACACGAACATGAACATATTCATGAGCACGAACCCCGGCACACCGACCTGATCGCTGTGCACAAAAGCATTCTCAGCGCCAATGATCTCAAAGCCGAGCGCAATCGAGGCTACTTTCGCGGTCTTGGCATTCTCTGCACCAACATTCTCTCTTCTCCAGGAGCCGGCAAAACGACTTTGCTGACCCGGCTGATAGAGCGGCTTTCCGGTAAGCAGCGATGCGGAGTAATCGTAGGCGATCTCGAAACCGACAACGATGCCAGGCGGCTGCGCGAGACCGGCGCACCGGTGGTACAGGTGAGCACAGGCACCCTCTGTCATCTCGACGCCGAAATGGTGGCACGCTCGTGCGCAGAACTCGATATGCGTGCCCTCGATCTGCTCTTCGTCGAAAATGTCGGCAACTTAGTCTGCCCCGCTACTTTTGACCTCGGCGAAGACCTGCGCCTCACCATTCTTTCTGTGACCGAAGGCGAAGACAAGCCTCTCAAGTATCCACCGGCGTTTCGCTTCGCCGATATAGTTGTAATAAGCAAAATCGATCTGGCCGAAGCCTGTGATTTCGACCGGGAGCTTGCCCTTCAAAACATTCGCGTGATCAATCCCGATGCTCGCATACTCGAACTGTCGGCCAAAAAAGGCACCGGCATCGAAGAATTTTGCGATCTGCTTCTGACATTGCACAAGAAGCACAAAGACGTCAGCCTTGTATAAAGGAGCATTCTTTTAGCTTCTGATTTCGAGGGCGGTCAGCTCTAATTCTCTGCCGCCCCGCAAGTCGCCGCTGGTTTTGCCGCACTGAGAACAGTCGAAGTTTTGTGTATCGGGCAGAGTCGTCAGCTTGTTGCAATCGGGGCAGAAGATTTGTACCGGGCAATTCTCTATGACCAGGCGGGAGCCCTCCAGGCAGGTGGCTTCGGTGACGAACTCATAGGCAGCCATGAGCGCATCCGGCACAACTCCTGATAAGGCGCCGACCTTGATATGTACCGCTTCTACCTGATGTTCGACTTTGTTCGCCTCGGCTATGGCAATCTCCACCAGGCTTTTGGCTATCGACAGTTCATGCATTATCAAACTCCTGGCATAATCAGTCTTTTGGCTCATTCGACTGAGTTGCCAACATTATATAATGATTGCTCTGCTGGATATGTCCGCCCTTCCTGCTATGTGCCTTGCCATTCCTGGAAAAATCGAAGAATTCATAGATGCCGAACGGCACTTCGCCCGGGCGGATATCTGTGGAGTGAAGCGTCAGATCAATGTCGACCTCATTAAAGAACAGGGTCTTGAGGTGGGCGACTGGGTGCTTATCCATGTCGGTTTCGCCATGGGAAAAATCAGCGAAGAACACGCTCTTGAGCAGCTAGAGTTGCTGGCGATTTTAGGAGAAGCAGATCAAGCCGGGAGTCTGAGACCATGAAATTTGTGGACGAATTTCGCGACCCGGAGCTCATAAAGAAAACCGCCGAAGAGATAAAGTCTCTGGTGGGCGATGATCATTATCGAATCATGGAAGTTTGCGGCGGGCACACCCATGCGATTTATCGTTTTGGATTAGAGCAGCTTTTGCCTGAGGGTATCGAGCTCATTCACGGACCGGGATGCCCGGTTTGCATCCTGCCTATGGACAGAGTCGACGAAGGCCTGGCGATAGCGGCGGCACCCGAAGGCGATGTGATCTTAACCGTATACGGTGACATGATGCGAGTGCCCGGTTACGAGGGCAGCCCGCTTGAAATGAAAGCGAAAGGGCTCGATATTCGTATGGTCTACTCGCCTCTTGATGCGCTCAAAATCGCCCAATCGAATCTAAATAAGTCTGTGGTGTTTTTCGCCATTGGCTTCGAGACAACCGCTCCTGCCACAGCCCTTACCGTAATGAAAGCAAAAGAGATGGGGGTGGAAAATTTCTCGGTCTTCGTCAACCATGTCACGGTGATTCCGCCCATGCGAGCGGTTTTAGACGATCCGGAGATGGCGATCGATGGCTTTGTAGGACCAGGTCATGTTGCCACCGTTATTGGTGCCGGCGGTTACGAAGAGATTGCCAGGGATTACAAGAAGCCCGTCATAGTATCTGGATTCGAGCCGCTGGATATTCTGCAGTCTCTTTTGCTGTTGATAAAACAGTTGAAGGCAGGCGAAGCCAGAGTCGAAAACCAGTATGAGCGGGTCGTACCCTGGGAAGCGAATCCGGTTGCCGAGAAGGTTTTGTCGACAGTCTTCGAGTTGAGAAAAGAGTTCGAGTGGCGGGGGCTGGGCTCCATCGCCGCCTCTGCCGTGCGTCTGACCGAGGAATATTCTGACTTTGATGCCGAAGTGAAATATGCTGATTTGTTAGAGCGGCACAGAATAGAAAGAGAAGAACGCTTCTCTGAAGGCGCCGCCTGCCAGAGCCGCAAGCGTCATGATGACGCGCCTTGCGGTCAAGTTCTAAAAGGGCTGATGAAGCCGCATCAATGCGCTCTCTTTGGCAAAGAGTGTACACCGGAGCGTCCGGTCGGGGCTTTGATGGTCTCGTCCGAAGGCTCATGTGCCGCTTATTTCAATTATGCAAAACGGAGCTGAAATTGGCAGGAGCAGATACAGAATCGGAGAACTCTTTCAAGGACCGTCAGATTGAGCTTGCCCATGGTGCTGGAGGCAAAGCCAGTCGCCGTCTTGTTGAACGCTTGATTCTTCCCAAACTGGCCAATCCGATATTGAGCCGCTTGTCCGATTCTGCGATTATAGATTTTGGCGGCAGGCCGCTGGCTTTCACCACCGATAGTTTTGTGGTCAAGCCGCTCGAATTTCCCGGGGGCAGCATCGGCTCTCTGGCGGTGAACGGCACCGTCAACGATCTTGCCGTCTCGGGCTCGCGTCCGGTGGCGCTTCTGGCGACGCTTATTCTTGAAGCCGGCACCTCGACCGATGTGGTGGCGCAAGCCCTCGATGCCATGGCGAAAGCCTCAGCTAAAGCAGGAGTGCCGGTGGTGGGCGGTGACACCAAAGTGGTCGAACATGGCAAAGCCGATGGCGTATATATAACCACCAGCGGTATCGGAGAGCCCGTCTCTGGGGTGTTTCTCGAAGGCAAGAGCGTCTGTCCGGGAGACAAAATTATTCTCAGTGGTCCTGTGGGCGATCATGGTATCACTGTGCTTCTCGCCCGCGGTGAACTGGATATCGAGGCCGATTTGCAGTCTGACAGCCGCAGCGTCTGGCCTTTTGTGGAAGCTTTGTTAAATACCTGCGGTTCTGATGTACGCTGGATGCGTGATCCCACAAGGGGTGGAGTCGCCACATCCTTAAATGAGCTGGCTGAAGACAGCGGCAGGGACATCGTCATAGAAGACCGTTTGATTCCTGTGCGCGATACTGTTCGTGGAGCCTGCGAAGTGCTGGGGCTAGATGTGTTGCATGTGGCCAATGAAGGTCAGTTTCTGGCGGTGGTGGCCGCCGAAGCCGCAGATAAAGCGCTTGCCGCCATTCGCCGGATAAGCGGTGGCGAAGAGGCGGTGATTATCGGTGCGGTGGGCGACGTAGGCGCCGAGGCGACAGGCTCTAGAGGGCGTCTGACCGCGATAACACCCTATGGTTCGAGCAGGATAGTCGATATGCTGGTGGGCGATCAGTTGCCCCGGATCTGCTGACACAGGCTTTGATGCTGCTGCAAGGAGAATATTAAAGCCATGCCCGTCACCAAGAAAGCATCTTTGATTCGAATCAAAGGTATAGTCCAGGGGGTTGGCTTTCGCCCGTTTATATATCTGCATGCCCGGGAGCATGGTCTTTTCGGCTGGGTTCTCAACGACGAGGCCGGAGTAGAGGTCCATATCGAAGGCGACGAAGGCGCAATCTCCGCTTTTCTTTCCAGTTTGAAGGAGAAAGCGCCACCGGCCTCTCGGATTGATGAAGTGATCACCGGGGAGTGCGCGCCGCAAGACTATAGCGAGTTTGTTATTGTCGAGAGTCGCTCTGGCGATAAAATCGTCACTCGCATCTCACCAGATATGGTGGTCTGCGCGGCCTGCCTTTCTGACCTGGATGATACATCCAGTCCTTACTATGAATACCCCTACGTCAACTGCACCCATTGCGGTCCGCGCTACTCTATTATAAAGTCGCTGCCCTATGACAGACCTGCCACCACCATGGCGCAATGGCCGATGTGTGAGCACTGCCGTCAGGGCTATGAAAACCCAGAAGATAGAAGGTTTCATGCCCAGCCGGTAGCCTGCAACAAATGCGGTCCGCAGTACTATCTGCGTCAGGCAGACGATTCAAGGACCGGGCATGTAGCCATAGAGCATACCTCCCGGTTGTTGCAAGATGGAAAGATAGTCGCCGTCAAGGGCATCGGCGGTTATCACCTGGCGCTGGACGCCACCAATGAAGACGCGCTTCGAGCCTTGCGCGAAAGAAAGTATCGTAAAGAAAAACCCTTTGCGGTAATGGTCAAGTCGCTGGAACATGCCCGACAGATAGTGGATCTCAACCCTGTGGCAGAAGAAGCGCTGATGTCTATTGCCCGACCGATAGTGCTGGCTCGCAGCAGGATAAATGCGAGCGGGCGTCTTGATCAGTCTTTGCTGGCACCGAATAATCTCGATCTGGGTGTGATGCTGCCCTATACCCCACTGCATCATCTGCTCTTCAAATTCGGTGCGCCACCGTTTCTGGTTCTGACCAGCGCCAACAGATCCAACGAGCCGATAGCTTATGACGATGATCGCGCCTTCGAAGAGCTCGATGGTATCGCCGATGCTTTTTTAGTAGGAGAAAGGCCGATTCAAAGAAGAGTGGATGACTCTGTTGCTGCCACCAGCGCCCTGGGCATTCATCTGATTCGAAGAGCACGGGGCTATGCGCCGGGGGCGGTGGCGACTTTGCCTTGTGAACAGCCTGTCTTAGCCGTGGGAGCCGACCTGAAAAACACCATCACTCTGGTTGTTGCCGGTCAGGCTTTTGTCAGCCAGTATATCGGAGATCTCGAGCAGACCTCTTGTTTCGATGCATTTTGCGAGACAGTCTCAGATCTGACAGCTATGTACGGCATCAAAGACGAAGAATTGATTGTCTGTCATGATCTTCATCCCCAGTACATGTCGACCCAGTTTGCCCTCCAACTGCCCTGTGCCCGTCGGATAGGAATTCAGCACCACCGAGCCCATGTTGCATCGGTGCTTGCCGAACATAGCCGTCGTAGTGCTCAAGGGAAGCATGGCGATCTCGATTCTTTGTCGGGATCAGATGGTTTTGAGAAGAAAGTCCTGGGTATAGCCTTCGACGGCACCGGCTGGGGCGATGATGAATCTATCTGGGGCGGTGAGTTCTTTGTCGGCTCTTTGCCGTCGGGCTTCGAAAGAGTCGCTTCAATATATCCTGCGATTATGCCTGGTGGTGATGCCGCGGCAAGATTCCCAGCTCAGGCGGCTGCCGGATTTCTGCACTCAAGCTCCTCTTCCACGGAAAATCTATTAATAGACAAGTTATCGGCGCCGCCATTTGAGTTTCCTGAAAAGCGCATAGCTCTGGTTCAACAGATGCTCACTAAGGATCTTCAATGTCTGAAGACCACATCGGTCGGGCGTCTTTTCGATGCCGCTGCCGCCCTGACCGGCTTTGCCGGTGAGGTCAGTTTCGAAGCCCAGGCGGCAATCTGGCTGGAGCATCTTGCCCGGTCCTCTTTAGCTCAGAAAGCATATCCTTTTATATATGATGCAGGCGCGCAATATTTGGATTGGCGAGAGGCGCTCAATGAGCTGATGCAAGATAGATTGAAGGGTGCTTCAAAACAGGATATCGCCGGTGCTTTTCATATGGGTCTGGCGAGAGGAATGACCGCTGCCGCCATCTCTCTTTGTGAGCAGCACCAGCTCTCTACCGTCGCCATCTCTGGTGGTGTCATGCAGAATATGCTCCTTATCAATCTCTTCAGTGCGGAGCTGGCGGCATCTGCCCCTCACCTAAAGCTCCTGACCAACTCTCTGGTGCCCGCCAACGACGGAGGCATCAGTCTGGGTCAGGCTGCCCTGGCTTGCTTTCACTGAGCGTTGGCTTGGTTTCAGAGAGTCGCGACTTGCCTTCAGTGAGCACCGGCTAGCCTATTAAAATTTGTTTTTGATCAGGCAAGTGCCGCTCAAATTTAATGCGCCCAGATGACCGGTGTCTCTCTAGAGATTTGTAGAATTTAGTTGGTCAACCAACCAATTAGTTTTAGCAGAAAAACGAAACATAGGCATCGGGCGGTTGATAGGAATGATGCTAGGAAATATCGAAGCCATGCACCGAAGGAAGTTAACCCATGAGCGTCGAGCGGAGATCATCCTTGGTCTTAAGCTCTGTATGTTAGAGAGCGGCTATGAAAACGCTTCTACTAAGAACATTGCCATGAAAATCAATATTTCTCCTGGATTGATTCACTATCACTTTCGGACTAAAGAAGAGATATTGCTTGCCTTGCTTCAGGACCTTGTCGCCTCTGCTGATAAGCGCTATCAGTCTTTGATCTCTTCCACTACTGCTCCTAAGGTGAAATTGGATTTTTTCATAGACTCCCATCTGTCTCCCGATTTAGGTGCCGAGGTCGGCGATATGGCTTCTCTAGTGCATATTGCAGCCCTGGCAGCTACCCGAACAGAATTGCGAGTTGCCTATCAGCGCGCAGTCAATCATCGGGTCGATGTATTGAACGAGATCATCATCGATGTGATGAACTGGCTGGGCCGGTCAACGGATCGTTCGTGGGAGATAAGCACTGCTATTCTTGCGACAATCGACGGTCATTACCAATTTTTCGTGTCGGCGCCGCAGTTATTTGAACGGCGTCAGGCGGCTTTTATAGTAAAGACAATGGCGATGGGTCTTATCTTGAGGCAGAAAACTGTTATATCGTCGCCGCGCTTTCTTGCCATTGATCAAGACGAAGCTATCTTTGCTCCATGAACTGCTAGAATCTGATCGAAAGCCCGAGATCGATAGAAAAAACACCAAAGCATAATTCCGGAAGCGCATGAAGGACCCTGTAATGAGTTGGGATGATATGGTAAAAGCCAGTGCCGAGAGCCACGGCGTGGACTTCGAGCGCGCCCTTGTCTGGGATGTCTTCTCTAATTTGTTTCTCGACACTTACTTTGATGAGGATGTGCTTGAGCGCTACGCCACGTCGGTGGCAGAGTCGCCCTTTAGCTATCGAGAGCTGGGGCACATTCTCTTTCAAGAGGTACATCCGGTCTGTTTCGGCAATCTATTGAGTGTCGCCGGTGAGTGGGCTGGCTTTCATCCGGACTGGTTGGTGCCTCGCTGCTGCGAGCAAATGCGTCGACACAGTTATAAGGCAAGCGGAGATTCAGCAGAACTTTCTAAGATGGCGAAACTGACTGCGCTCACTTTCAAGGACGGAGCGCAGTTTTTGGAGCGGGTGCAGCGCATTCGCGATGTGGCGCATCAGTGATGCAGTAAGTTCGTGATGCAGCGCCGTGGCGAAACGGCGAAGACCTTGGAATCTCGCTAGAAAATCTTATTGTGCGTGTGAAAAGCTTTCTTCGTCCGAACGTAGCTTTCGATGAGATATTCCGTCATCATTTTTATTGGAAAGGATTCTGCGCATCCGGGATCCAGTTTATTGGCATGGGTAACATCCTCGAAGCCTTCTTTAAATCTCAATGCTTTGAGATATGCTTGCCCTCTCAATTTGTATGGTAGAGCTCGATCCTTCTCTGGAAACTTGACAGCTAGTTTTGATGCTCTGGTAAAGTCAGCGATAGCTGAGTCTAAATCTCCTTTCAATTCGAAGACTTTTCCGCGCATGAGAAAGCCTGGCTCATCATCAGGAGATAGTTGCAAGCCTGTAGTTAGATCTGAAATACTTTGCTCGAAGTCTCTAGTACGCCGATATACAAATCCCCTTTCTATGTATGCTTTTCCAAAATTTGGATCGAGTTTAATAGCCTGGTTTTGGTCTTCTATAGAGCCATATAAGTCATTAAGACTCATGTATTTGACCCAACCGCGAAAGTTGAAGAAGTCAGCTTGGTTCGGATTTAAGGCAATGGCAGAGTCGATCGCTGTCAGGGCTTTTGAGTCATCTTTTCCAGGCATATGGTGATAAATCCACGCTTTATAGAAATGCGCATAGCATTTTGATCCTTGGTTATCTCGCTCTATTGAGCGGTCGAAATCAGCTAGAGCATTCTTGTAGTCTCTAAGCGCTCGGTAGGAGAGTCCTCTATCTAAATATAGACTGGGATAATTGGAATCAAGTTCTGCCAACTTGCTAAGGTCGCAGATACTGCCTTTATAGTCACCTGAAAAATCTTTGTCCAGCGCTCTGAAGTAATACGCATGTGCAAATTTTGGATCCAGTTCTATCGCTCTGGTATTGTCAGCGATGGCGCCTTTTATATCATTCAGCCGGGATCTTCGAAAAGCTCTCGCCTGAAGCGCTGACGGAAAGTTGGGCTCTAGAGATAAAGCTTCATCAAATAGTGTTATCGCTTCTTTTAATTTTTCCTGGTGCGCTTTCTGCATTGCGTTTATGTACAAAGCTACTGCTTTTTCGTTCAGATGCCTGGCTCGTCTCGACTGAGAATTGGCTAGGAACTTTACTAGTTGATCTTTGTTACTCGAAATCTCGAAGGCAGTAACCCTGTATCCACTTTTTGTGTGCTTGACCACTATGGTGAACTGGCAGGGCTGGAAGTATTCAACTTTCGATTCTGGAGCTATTGCGACTGAGTCGTAACAAAAGCGATATGTAGCCAGGGCACCGTCGTCACAAGGAAATTCACTTTCGCAATTTACCAAGTTATTGTTGAAGACTAATCGCGGCGTTGCCGAGGTTGAAGTATCGCTGGGTTCATAGGAGGATGGGAATGCCTTCTTGTATGAAGCTTGCGCCTTCTGGTCCATTTTGGATAATGCCGCTTGACGATGCAAGCCGGACTTTGATGACCATAAATCTAGCGCATCATTGATCCAGGCCCTGGTAAACAGCTCGGCCTGACCTTTGTTGGTCTCCTTTAGAAGAATTAGTTCTTTTCGCGCTTGGATTGGCGCAGGAGCTTGCTCAGAAACGAGCGGAGGATAATACGGCGCCGGCACCTCTTGATAGGGAGTCAAAAAATCAGTGACCAGTGCACCATACGGGACAATAAGAGCGCTGGCTGCTAATGCCGCCAGCACGGCTCTTTTTCTTGTGCGAGGAAAGGCTGCAGCTGGCATGAGAGTCCCCCCGGTCGTTCACGCGCTTTATATCTTATTCCCGCTAGCCGGCTTGAATTCTCGAAAGTTCGCGAATGGGCGACTCCTGTTTCTGTTTAGGAAATTGCATAACTAGTTGGTCAACCAACCAAATAAAAGAATGGCGACTAGCGGGTGGGGTGGAAGCGTCGCCATTCTTTTTTCTCCAGGTGGAATCGAAGATTTTGTTTAGTTGGTCAGGCTCACATGCCAGGGCTGATGCTGCGACAGGAAAGTCAATCCTTCGAGGGTCAGTCCGGTGATTGTCGGCAGTCCGGGCACGCCCCTTATGATTATCGGGTCTCTAATGTATCCTTCAATGCTCAGCGGGAAGTTGATTTTGGTGATTTGGAATCCGATAACTCCAACAACCTGTCGCGCGTCATTAAATGGAGGTCCACCGGAAACTACCGGTACATTGATTGTGTCGCCAGGAGAGAGCGATTTGGTGTTGGAAGCCTGCACACCGTTCATCGTGACAGTATCTTGTCCCAGGGTAATCGGCGGATTGTTTTTGCCCTGCCAGTTCTGCAACCAGGAGCTGTTTTTACTTTTCTGGGGATTGAGTACGATTGTGAACGGCTGGCCGGGGCTGATCGTCTCCTGCAGAGAGATGTCCTTCTGGGGTCCGTTCTCCGGTCGGTAGTCCAGGCTGACCGCCATGGGGTAGAGCTGGTGCGATTTGACCTGGATGATGCCCCGGTTGGCGGATGCCGTGCTGGTGGTGGTCACCGGCATGGTGTTCCAGCCTATCAAACGAGCAAATAGAGTAGATGTGTTTTTAGTTGCGGTTACCGTCACTGTGCGCGGTGTAGTCACCGAGTTGACATGGACATTGACCACTGTATTGCTGTTAGTGTCAGTGACTAGCTCATTGTCAGCCTTGTTAAAAGCGGCGACCTGTTTGGCAAACAGTTCTGCATTGGTGAGATCCACAGCGGTCGGATTGTCTTTGGCCAGCTCCATTACTCCTGCCAGGGCACCGGCATCGGTGGCGTTCTGTAGGGACTCTTTGACAACAAGTCCATGACTATAGTCATAAGAAAAAGCTGCACCTACCACCACTACCATAACCATGAGCAGAAGGATAAGGGTGGATATGGTTCCCCTTTTTCGTCTAGCGATGTAGTTTCTTTTCATGGTGACTTCCTCCCGGCGAGCAAGCCTTTATCTAGCCATTCCTATCCTTTCATCGGGGGCTTTGTCCAGCATCACCGATGCAGGTGATTTAGCCGCAGCCAACCGGCAATATGAATTCCACCGGTCGGATGATCGGGGGACAGTAGTAACACTTTCGGTGGGTTACCCTAATTGGTGATAAACCGTCTCGACCCTTGTGCAGCAAGCGATATGGAAGTCAGTTCAATTTTGGTAGCTTCTTCTCTGGTTCACCTTTGAGAAAGTTCGTCCTCATTTGTCGCGCTGTCCTTTTATAAACAGTGGTGTAACAAAAGGCACTGCGGCCAGTATCAGCCACAGCAGGACGAAATACCAGGGATGTGCATATTGCATCTTCTCGACCCCGGCTTCGGCTAGGCGAGCCTGGCAGTCCCAGAGGATAAGCGCCTGGCTGGCGGCAAACAAGAAAGTGACCGCAACCAGGGTCACAAGTGTGGCGAATCTTCTTTTGTACTGCAGACCGCGCTTATCTAGCAAAGAAGAGCTAGCTCTCAGATACCAGCCTTTGACTAAATAGTAAACCAGGAAGAAGCCCGCAATTATTGCCGCCACATTGCAGTGCTCAGGCACCCTGTTGCTGTTGAAATCGAGAAAAGCATACAGCAGCGCAAAAATCGCCGCCGGCACCGAGAACGGCACCGCTTCCAGAACTATCCCCACATAGGGTGAGCGCAGGCGGTGGCTCATGCGCGTGGTGCTGTGACTGGGTCGCCTGCCTGCCACCACCGCATGCAGATCCTCCACCAGCAGCTCCATATTCGGATAACGGTCGTTGGCGTCCTTGGCGATACAGGTCAGAATTATTTCTTGCAGCCCTTCCGGAGTACCCATGTTAATCAGGCGCTCCTCGGCTTCAAAGGGCGCTTCGCTTAGATGATGAGCGACAATCTGCATGGCGTTGTCCCCGGCAAAAGGTGGCTTGCCGGTAATCACCTCGCACATGAGGCAGCCAAAAGAGTAGATATCCGAGCGCTCGTCGAGCTGAAAGCCTAGGCACTGCTCCGGGCTCATATAAAGCGGTGTGCCCAGTACCTCTCCGGTTTCGGTCAGGTCCTGGGTCATGCGGCTGTTGCCTTCCAGAACCTTGGCGATGCCGAAGTCCACCAGTCTTATCGTCTCTTCTGTTTCCGAGCGGGTCAGCATGATATTGCCCGGCTTCAAGTCCCTGTGCAGGATGCCTTCTTTATGGGCAAACGCCAGCGCCTCCGCCACAGGCACGAACAGCCCCAGCGACCGCCCCGGGCTCAGATAGCTCTCTTCATCCAGCACATCGGCCAGGCTATAGCCGTCGATATAGTCCATGATCAGATAAGGAAAGCCCTTTTCTGTCTGACCATGACCGTAGACCGCTACAACATGAGGATGATTCAGTTGCGCCAGGGCTTCGCATTCTTTATAAAAGCGCTTCATAGCCTCTGGGTCGCCTGCCATCTCGGCGTTCAAGATTTTGACGGCGAAATCGCGGTTCTTAATGAGATCTCGTATTTTATAGACCGAGCCCATGCCGCCCCGGCCAAGCCATTCTAAAAACTGATAGTTCTCGTTGATGCTGTCATCGGGCAGGCTGGCGAGGGTGTCGGTATCTAGCTCTTTATACGGAGCCGCCGCCGATGCCGCAGCCGACGGCGTCAGGCGCAGACCACCGCTTAAGCAGGTGCAGTGCTTCTCAGAAAAAAGCCAGCCAGTGATAGAGCCCTTGCTGATCTTGGGCTTGCCACATTCCGGGCAAATTATCTTGACCGGAGTCTTCTCTTTTTCTGCTCTGCCGGACATCTATAACAATCTACGAGAAGTGCCAGATTCATTTAACTATTTTTGATTCCGAGCTAATTCTATCTGTTCCTATTTTTCCCGAATACTCTAAAATCAGGTTATGAACTTCGGTCCCGAAATGATAATTGTTGCTTTATGGGCTCTTGCCCTGTTCTTTACCGGATTCTGGGCGGTCGTCGCCCTGCTGGTCAGTCTCTTTGTCAAGAACAAGGCGCGATATTATGTGACCAACGCTCTATTGATACTGGCTTCGATAAATATCACACTGCTTCTTGGCGTAGGGCTCTTGCCCCTGCCCGATTCGGTCAAAGCAAAAGTCGGTCCTTCCAGGCAGCTCAGGCTCTCCACTGCCAGTATCAGTCTAGATCTGATTGAAGCCCAGAGAATAGCCGAGAAAAATAATAGCTTGCTCCGCGCTATGACTGTGATGAACTATCCTCTGCTGAGCACGGATATAAGCTTTTCTTCCGTGAAAGCATCGCTCAAAGATATGGCAGAGCATTATCCTGCCGACGCCACGGTGCAGACTGCCAATGCGCTCTATGCCCAATCCCTGGGGGAGAGACCCGATTTGATTAAGCCGGCTCAATCCAGCCGATTTTTTCGCCGGGTGGTCCTGCCTGTTCTGAGTGCTTCGCAAGTGGGTTCCGAGCACCAATCGGCAGAGCAGCAGCAATCGGGTGAGAAGTTGTCTGAACTCAAGATCTCCTCTTTCGAGAAGTTCGTGAACAGGCGCATGCCGGATGGCTGGTTGAAGAAAAGAGCCTTGATTCTGGTGCACAGAGCCCGGGGAGATATCGCCTACGAAAAGGATGTCGCCTCTGCCTCCGAGCGCGAAGCGGACCGCCTCTCGGTTTTGTTGCTTGCTTATTCTCTGACGACGGTGCTGCTCGGCATTGTCGGTGCTTTTGTTATCTATCCGTTTCTGGTCGCAGACGGCTTATGGAAGCGCGGTAAAGAAGCCATCTTCGATGCACCACCAGAGGTTCTATCGCTGAGAAAAACCGTAGCGGTTCTTCTGATAAGCGGTTATACAGTTGTTATCTATTCTTTGATCCATCCTTCCATTACCGCGTCCCTTTCACATCTCATCTCTCAGTCTTTGCTTACTCTGGCGGGGACTGTGCTGGGCAGCCTCGCAATGCTTCTTTCTATGCGCTGGCTGGTCACTTCTGGTGGTGGCACATCGGTCGTCGATGTTCTCAATCTCAAAATGCAGAAGGACGCGTTTCTTCCTGCGCTTAAGAATGCTTTCAAGGGAATCACCATCACATCCTTCTTGTTTGCCATTATCTGGATAGTTCAGTTTTTGAGCACCGGCGGCATAGAGTCGAAGAATCTCATCAATGTTCAGATGGAAGCGGTTATACAGAGCGGCAATCTACCGGCTCTTACCTGTACTATCCTGGCGGTGGTGATCTTCGGTCCAATCTGCGAAGAGCTTCTCTTTCGAGGTCTGCTCTATGGCTGGCTGCGGACGAGAATGTCTGTGGTGCCTGCCGCTTTAATAAGCGGGTTTATCTTTGCCATCTATCATGTCGACCCTCAAATGGTTCCCGGACTGTGGGCTGTCGGTTTTGGGCTCGCCCTGGTCTATGAACGCACCCGTACTCTATGGGGCTCGATCATGATGCACTCTATGTGGAATCTCTGGTACGCAATAGTCTGTTTATTCTTGCGCTGAGAGCAATATAAAGGCAGTTCTCGATGCTCAGATATTAGAATTGTCCAGAAAGATTTGAATGGAGAGGATTCTCCGCCCTCTGGATGTTTATATAGACTGTGTGGTCGTAATACCAGGCTGTCTGCTCGAAGTCAGGCGGGGGATTTTTAATGCCGGAGAAGACCTTCTCTTTGACCGCTCTTAGTTTTTGCAGGTGTCCATAGAGCACTTGTTCTTTATGCAGACCGGGGCTATCTGTCTTCTCCAGTTCTATCGCGCGAATTAAATCAGCGCTGCACCAGACAAAGTGTTGCACGGCGTCGGGATTGCCGTGGGGACAGC
Source organism: Candidatus Obscuribacterales bacterium (assembly GCA_020634035.1). Taxonomy (GTDB): domain Bacteria; phylum Cyanobacteriota; class Vampirovibrionia; order Obscuribacterales; family Obscuribacteraceae; genus RI-106. The sequence continues at coordinate 94,926 of JACKCM010000004.1, forward strand.
GCCCGTGCAGCTTTATACAGGTTTCTCTGGCTGCATCGCCCAGGGCTTTGAGATTCTCTGCTCCAAAGTTCTCCGGCAGGTAGTCCTCCGGATTGTACTTTTGCTCGACAATCTCTTGCTCATATTCTGAATCGAAGTCGGATTCAGAGTAATGATGCCAGACGATGCCGAGGGTGCAGCCCAGAACGAAGCATATGGCAGCTATGGCGATGGAGAATTTAAACATATCAGGCTGTTAGTAAAGACAGGGTACAATAATGTAGACTTTGGTACGAAGCAACCTTCCCCTCTTTTATTTTACCTGGAAATTTAAACTGTAATGCCTCCCCATCGCTGTGAAGAGAAACAATTTCCCTGCTTCGATTGTAAGCAGATGATCTGTGCAGGCTGTGTCAAAATCGACTTCAACACCCTGCGCTGCGAGGCGTGTCAGGACAGGGTCGAGCGGGTCAATGCCCTTAAGAATCCTGCCAGTCAGAATTCTGCCAATATGAAGAAGCGGGTCGGTCTGGGGGCGGCGTCCTTTTTCTTTAGCTTCGTCGTACTGGCGGCGCTCAATATGCTCACCTTTTGCATGACGTGAATGAGCCAGCAAATTGTGGTAGCGGGACTACTGGGATTGGGACTGGCAGCGGCAATATTGAAGCAGATTACTCAGCTTTCTAAAAAGGTTGCGCTTATGATCGTGATGCCGGCGGTAATATTGGGCGCGATCATGAGCACAGTGCTGAAAGCTGTCATGGACGGAGGCGGCAAGACTTTTGTCTATGACATCCAGTGGTATCAGTGGTTCTATATAGGCCTGGTGCTTTTTATAGTCTTCATGCGCATTAAGCAAAGCCGGGCCTGATCCGGTTTGTATAGAATTCATTCGAGTCAGGCACCGCCCGTGGCGGCTAATAGGGCTTTGAGATGCTCGGGATCGACTCGCAAAACGTCCAGCACTTGCCGGGCGGCACAAGATTCGCTGTCCACAATCGCTGTGGCTAGATGTCTAACTGTGACGGACTTTTCGTCTTTGCTGCCGGCAAGTTTGCAGGCACTGGCAATTAGGTCGTTGGTCTCATCGTCTACAGGCAGGCTGATCTGCCAGCTTCCGGGAAGGTCGAACCTGCTTCTCACCGCCTCGGTGTTTATTGCATCGATAGCGTCCCGAACCGATTTTGTGTTTATACCAAGCGATTCGAAAAGCCCTGACATAAAAGGATCTTTGACATGCAAAACGCCCAGTAAAAGGTGTTTGCTGTTTATTAGTCTATCTCCGCTTCTAATTGCTTCCTGGGCTGCTTCTTTTAATGTCTCTTCGGCGACATCAGAAAGATGTCTCTTTAGATTCTTGCGCAGTTTGGGACTGACCTTGAACTCATCTTTTTTACCGAGCAGAAGCGGTTCTCGGTTTTTTAGATGCAGATCTCTTTGATCCGCTTCTCTCAAGTCTATTAGAAGCAATCTGAGGCGATCAAAATTCGGCGCGCTCTCAGCTAGTATTTTATATGCTCGACAGTCTGCCTCGGCCAAGAGACCGAGCAGAATCATGTCGGCTTCCAGCCTGGTATTATTACTGGCTTGCGATTCTCTATGGGACAGTCTCAAGACGCTCAAAGCATAGTGAGAAAATGACAGCTCTTTTGATTCGTCTCTGGTGTCACTGGCGGTGTCGGTGATTGCGGTGCGGATTTTCTCTTCTGTGACCCCCTGGCGTAAGAGAATTTTAGAAGCGTTGCTTTTGGTCAGTCTGGTCAGGGCGAGCAGAAAATGCTCAGAGTCTACCTCATCGGCGCCGAGTTCTTCGGCTAGAGCAATCGCGTCACTAATCAAAGCCCTGGTGTCGGGAGCAAAACATTCTTCTATAGACAGAGGCTTGAGCAGCCTTGCACGCCGTCTTTTCTTCTTCTCTTCTTCTTTTACTTCTTCTTGCAGCCGGGCAAGTTCCAGTTTCTCTTTCGCTTCTTTATCCCGGGCTTTTTCAAGTTCTTCGAAGTAGCTATCTTCTGCCTTTGAAAAGTCGTCTTTGTTCTCTTCTATAGCGCGATCCAGCTCTTTTCGCACATCTCTTGCGCTGACCGAGAGATTCTCGAGAATTTCGAGAGCACGATAACTGTCGGGTCCTTCTTTGCCGGCGATCAGAGTCTGCAAAAGGTGCTCCGGGCGAACCACGCTCTGCCATTGCAGGTCTTCTATGACAGTCTTAAAATGCTGCGAGAGTTTGACCGTTTCTTTTTTCTCAGCGGCCTCGGCTTGGTCTGTCTGGCCGGTCCGATCTGGGGGATGCAGCTCTTCTAGAGTTTTCTTCACGGTCATATAGTCTAGAGCCAGCTCTCTGAGGGCATGGTTGGCGAGATTGTCTCCCGAGCGCAAAATAGCCAGCAACAGGTGCTCGGTACCGCAGAGGCTGTGGTTGAGCTCTGCCGCTTCCAGCCTGGCGATGTCGTGGATGAATTTTGCTTCCCTGGTCCAGTGGGTGAACATAGAATCGAGACCTGACTATTGTAAGGAGCCTCGAAAGCTCCTATTTAAATATGCCATGAAGCGCCCCGGTTTTATCTCTTTCTAAGCAGGGGCAAGTATGAAACAATGGCACGATAGAGCTATAAGGAAACCCGGATAAATGAAGCAAAGAGAGCTTGGTAAAAACAGTGGACTAAAAGTATCCGCCATCGGTTTAGGCTGCATGGGGATGAGCGAGTTCTATTCGCCCGAAGAGATGAACGATATCGAATCTATCGGTGTGATCCATGCTTATTTAAACGCCGGGGGCAATTTCCTTGATACGGCCGACATGTACGGCTCGGGCAAGAACGAAGAGCTTGTAGGAAGAGCGATAATCGGCAGGCGAGATCAGGTGGTGCTCGCCACCAAGTTCGGTAATATGCGTGGACCGAAAGGCGAGTTTCTCGGGGTGCGCGGTGATCGCGATTATGTAAGAACCTGTTGTGAAGCCAGTCTCAAGCGCTTGAACGTAGACCACATCGACCTCTACTATCAGCACCGGGTCGACCCCAATGTCCCAATTGAAGAGACCATCGGCGCCATGGCAGAGCTGGTGAAAGAGGGCAAAGTCAGATTTCTGGGTATGTCCGAGGCGGCTGCCGAAACTATAGACAGAGCGGCTAAGGTGCATCAAATTGTGGCGCTGCAGTCGGAATATTCGCTCTGGACCAGAGATGTGGAGTCATCGATACTGCCCATGGTGCGCAAGCATGGCATCGGCTTTGTAGCCTACAGCCCGCTGGGACGCGGATTTCTCTCTGGTCAGTTCAAGAGCTTCGAGGATATTCCCGAGGGCGACTATCGCAGAAACTCGCCTCGCTTCCAGGGAGAGAACTTCGACAAGAATCTTGCTCTGGTCAAAGAGATTGAATCTATCGCCGCTCAAAAGGGTGTCAGCCCCAGCCAGCTCGCCATAGCCTGGGTGCTCGCCCGGGGAGAAGACATCGTGCCTATCCCTGGCACCAAGCGCCAGAAGTATCTGGAGGCCAATATTGCTGCCCAGGATATAGAGCTGTCTGACAAAGAGATGGAGCGTATCGAGGCGATCTTCCCTCGCGATGCCGCCGCCGGAGAGCGCTATCACGAGCATGGTATGAAAGCCGTCAATTTATAAATTTGCTGAGATTCTGGCAGTCACGGTGCGGTTGATTTAGTCTGTTTTCATAGAACATGAGTCCAGCAAAAGGGGTATCGCCCGTGACCGTGTTCGAGAATTTTAGCAATCAGAGCGTAGAGGCGCCCACGGCTCCGCCCTTGCAAATAGAGGTGTCGGACAGTAGAGCCGCCCAGAGACCTTCTGCTAAAGCCAGCTCGGATTTCGATTATCGGGGCATACCCGGCTATGTTACCGGCTGGGGCATCGGTCGCGAAAGAATGCCTTCCATAAATGGTGGAGAGGAGCGAGGCGAGGGCAAGCCCTATTTCCGCGAGCTGCCCGGCGTCGACCTGCCCGAAAATACCGCCGGCGCTCTCAAAGCGATAGAGTCCCTTGAGAAATCCGGCAATGTCCCGGATTATATTCGCAGCATGCCGCGCTTCAGAGGCTGGGTCGCCGGTGCCGACCGCAATTATGCCGAGACCGAGCGTCGCGTGGAGAGCCGACTGACCCAGATGCAGCCCCAGTTAGAATGGTACCGGCGCGATATGCTCTCTGCCGGGCGCGACTTTCAGCTTGCGCTGGGCAAATTGCCTGCCGCAGAACGCGCCCGGGTGGTGGATAACCTTATGGCAGGGGAGGACGTTAAAAAAGCCGCCGCCGGTCATCCTGATGTTATCAAAGCCCATGAAGGCAGACAGGCAGTATTCGAGAAGTACAAGCCGACTTTTAATGCGGTGCGCGACTTAAATATAGAGACCCATTCAGCCCATTTAGACCGGCTCTACACCAGAATTATCTGTGGTCAGGCCATGGAGCGTGCCGGGGACGCTTCTAGCGCCAGACGTGTTTTTGACCAGGTGCGGGCTTTGCAAAGTGAAAACGTCCACAAGTCTTTCTTTCGCTAGGACGCTATAGTTCCGGTGTATAGACGAACTCGTCGCTGAAGGGCATGGTGCTTATGTCCGGCAGGTCTTCGGCAATGTTATGAAGCTGCATCTCGCGGAACCATATTTTGAAGCGCACCCCGCGCAAAAGGAAAGTGCTGGTGTCTATCCACAGCTCGGCATCACCTGGCATATAGAGGTCGCCGCCCAGCACATGGCACTCGGCTCCTTCTAATACCTGGGTCTCTCGGTGTTCGAGATTTTCTATCAGGGCAGGCAATGAATTGCTGAATTGCTCAGGCATCAGAATCTGAAGCGGATGCCAGCCCCAGATCGTTACGTTGTCATAGGCTTCAAGATCCAGTTCAGAGGCTCTCGATTTGTAAAAGGGTTTTTGCAGTACACGCTTGCCGTCGGTATAAATCTCAGATACTCCGTCTTCGGAGGGCTCCCGGGCTTTGCTGAGCTGCTCTTCGAGATCTTCTTCGTCTTCGAACAGCCTCATGTCGCTATATTCAAAACGAAAGTTGTGGGGGCGCTCGAACCAGGTCGAGTAGTGATCCTCCTCGTTGCCATGGATCTTTATACATTTATCCTGGTAAGAATCGAGGGCAGCGTATGCTTGCTGCATCCTCCGCATCACTTGATCGGCGTTCATTTGATGGTTTTTGAGGTTACCTGTGTTTGACATAAAAACCTTGCTTATTTATACCCCCGATCTACTTCTTTAGATCAGGTAGAGGCTTGAAATAGGCATAGGAAATTTTGCTCTTTGAATCCAGGCTGTAAAGTGATGCGGTGAGCCAGGGGGCGCTATTGCTGGGGCTCCAGCGGGGTGAGCAGTTCGTCTTCCATCAGGCTGCCCCGTTCTACCAGGGGGATGTTCTCCATCAGCATATCGCCCATCTCTTTTCGGTCGAGGTCGTTGTCGTTTTCGATGTCTTCCGCCCGGCCGACTTTGCCGAGGCGCCGATTCAGGAAATTCTCTAACTTATTGAAATAAATGTCGTGTTTATTCAGGGCTTTTTTATAGAAGTCCCGGGCTTTTTCTTTATCGCCGCTCAGTTCGGTTATCAGACCGGCGCGTGCTAGATTTTGCGAGGTGGCGCTTTGTTCTATGGACTCGTTAATATCTTTGAGGGCGAGGTCATAGTTGCGATTGACCTTGGCATGAAGCAGCCCCCGGGTCTCCAGGCAATGACCTGTGCGTAGATAGCGCAGGGCGTTGGTGAAATCATCGAGGGCGGCTGCATAGTTCTCTCGACCCATATTAATTTGTCCTCGAAGATAGTGATAGTTGAAGACCCGGTCGTTGGAACGCAACAGAGTATCGACATCGGCAAGGGCTTGATCCAACTGTTTGTTCGCCAGAAAACACATTGCTCTCTCGTAGCGGCAGGATGCACTGTTGGTGTTTTCTTTCAGTCCGGAGGTCAGTGTTTTGATACCACCTTCGATGCCGTCTTCTACGGTTCGCGCTTTGGCCAGCTCGACCCAGTATTCCGGCCAGGGACCGCCCAGCTTTCGGGCCGCTTCGTAGCTGGCGATAGATATTCTCGGTCCGAATTCGATGCCGGCGTTGGCGATGCCTCTTAGCACACCGGCGCCGAAGCCGGGTATGACAAACATGCTTGCCAGCCCGATAGTTGCGGTGACAAGAAGAGGTAAAAGAGATTTTTTTAGGGCAGTGTTTATAGAGATAGAAGCTGGTTGCAGCCCTTTGATACGGTTCCAGGCTCTGATGAAAACCTCGGCACCAAAGAATATGACTGCAAATATGGTGGCAACTACGGTTGTCGCATAGTATATGTCGCCTAAGAATTTCAGCATCTCAATCATGGCATTGTCAGTTGAGAAATGCAGTGTCGCCGCTCGGACAATCACAAAGATAGAATTGATAGAGCCTATTAAAATGGCGGTGTAGAAGGATGTGTAGGCGAAAGTGTCCAGATGGTTGCATAGAACGGCGTTTTTAGAAAGAGAAAAACGCCAGAGCTTTCTTAAGGCGAATGGTATCAAAATCAAACCGAGCAGATTGAATAGAAAGAAAGTAAAACCACTTACACCCAGAGCCGTATCGGTATATTGGGCAACCTTGTTTACGTTTGGCGTGAACATCAAGGTATTGGCTGCGAAAAAATAATTCACTAAGGTGACCGCAATCAGAAGTTGTCCTTTATAAGGTCTTGGATCGCCTATCTGTTTGCGCGGTTTTATCTTCTTGCCCGATGAGATCTTGTCCAGATCATCGAGCAGGTCGCGGCTGTCTCTGTAGCGAAAAGCCGGCACTTTTTCCAGGCACGATGTAATTACTGCATCTAGCTGACGAGCAGCCGGATCCTTTTTCAACTTCCTGCTCAGAGACGGCGGTTTCTTAGATTGGTGCTTCATGGCTAATGCCACGGCGTTGGCTGCTTCAAAAGGAGGCTTGCCTGTGAGGGCTTCAAAGATCATGCAGCCTATCGAATAGATATCCGACTGCGGAGACACCGCTTCGCCCAGACATTGCTCTGGGCTCATATAGGCCGGGGTGCCGACCATGGCACTGGTGGCGGTTATAGCCGCGGTTTTTGATCCGTCTTCATCCAACAGCTTCATGATGCCGAAGTCGAGGATCTTTACCGAGGGATAGGCTTCGTCTATATTCTCGACGATGATGTTAGAGGGCTTCAGATCTCGGTGCAGGATGCCGTTATTGTGCGCATATTCAAGACCGCTGAGGATCTCCATAAAGAGATTCACCGTCTTTTCTGCGGTCAGACTGCCTCTCTCTTTTAGTATCTCATCCAGGGTCTGGCCTTTGCCCAGCTCCATCACCAGATAGGGTGCACCTAGAGCTGTGGTGCCGGAGTTATAGACACTGATTATGTAGGGATGGTCTAAAGAAGCCAGATGGGCGGCTTCCTGTTCGAAGCGTTTTCTGGCGGCGCTGTCGTGGAGCAAATCTTGAGCCATGAGCTTTATAGCCACGGTCATGCCGTTTTCTTTGTCCCGGGCTTGATAGACTGCGCCCATGCCTCCCCTGGCTATTTTGCCGAGGACTTCATAGCGATCGGGCAGACCCAGAGATGCAGTCTCTTCAAGACCTTCAGTTTCGACCAGGCGGGTTTTGTCTGCTTCTCTAATTATCGCTTCTTCTTTCTCTTGGAAATCTTCGCTCAAACTTCTGGCTCTACTGTTGGTTGTACGGAGCTATTTTATCGTCTCTTGAAGTGAATAAGCTTTTTATCCATATCTATCGTATATTGCCATCCGTGATAAAAAGCCTGGCCCAGCAAGGGAAGTCCTTTGGTTCCTCTCTCCTCGTCCGAGACATGGATTCTAGCGTTGAACTGCTCTATAGGACCGAGTTTCATTTTGCGGGCGTAGGCAATGCGTGATGTGCCGGAGCCGGACGCACCGCTGGTGGTGGTGACTGCCGCGTCATCAGGTATGGGTATTCCCATTAGCTTGGCTTGTTCTCTGCCATTGAGAGCCAGGGCTGCATCGGTGGTATGACCGGTATCGAACATCACCGGGAATTTTTTGCCGTTCACTTCTAGATCTACGACTATCCTGTTGCCCTGCTCGCGAAACGTAAACGGAACACTATAGCGGCTGCTCGACGCCGTATTCGTATATGTAGATGATGCCTGATCTTTTGTAAAATGAATAGATTTGCCACCATAGTCTATGGTGTAGGTATAGCCTTTCCAGAACTCCTGACCGAGCAACGGCGTGTCTCTGTCGTTGTCCAGAACGAGTATGGGAATACCCCGGCGGACTATAGAGCCGACTTGCATGTCGACCTTGTATTCCCAGCAATCTACTTTTTGGCTGTTGGAAGAGCCGCCGATTTTTTCTGCTTTTCTTCTATCTGGTTGGGGCAATCCGAGCTCTTTCAGGTGGGAGAGGCTGAAATAGCCGGCAAGCGGTGCCCCGGTATCGAAGAGCATCTCCATGGAGCGTCCATTAATTCTGCCATCGACCAGCATTCTGGTGCTGCCGCCGGAATTTTTGAAATAGACCCTCGCCTGTTGAGGCATTGTATCTCTAGCTGTTGAGCGTCCGGATTCGTTACTTTTGCTGCCACCACTTCTTCTTGCATTGCCGGCGGCTCCTTTAGAAGAACTTGCTCTGTGAGAAGAGTTCGACATGCTGCCGATTATGGCATCGGAATGGGGCGCCGAGGCGCTGGCTGCCGCTGCGTTGACACTGGCGGCGTAGGATGGGTCGAGCTTCATGAGAATGGCGCTGGATTTGTTGCCCAGGTCCGAGCCTGGCGCCACCAGCACGACTCTTTTGTAGAGGGTGATCGCCTTTTGAGTCTGCCCCAGTTGATGGGCACACAGGGCGGCGTAATAATAGGACTTTTCGTCTCTGGGATTCGCTTTGAGAGCGTCATAGAAGAGAGTGAGCGCTTGCTGATAGTTTTTGGCGCGATAGGCATCCACCCCGGCGGCATAGCCGCTCTTGGCGCCCATGGCCTGTTGTGGGCCAAGAGCGGATACGCTCATCAGAATCAGGATCGAGAGCAGGAGGCTTTTAGATTTCCCTTTTTTAGATTTTGCCTTTTTCTCTTTCTCTTTCTTCTGGTTATCCTGCTTAGTTTTGCTCATCGGTTCATCTGTCAGTTCTGTTTCCAGCCATGACATATCCTCCGCCGACAGGCGTTTTTCTGCATTTTCGAGCAGTTTCTTGGCCCGGCTCTTTTTGCCCTGGGTGCGCTCCAGCGAAATCAGTCCGGCAAAGAGATCTCTATCGGGCAGCGTTTCGAGAACGCGCTCAGCCACTGCTTTTGCCTTGTCTTCGTTTTCTGTGATCAGGAGCAGACGATATAAATCTATCGTCGATGTGACCAGATTGCTCTTGATGAAATCTTGCATTACCTTGGTCTTTTCCGGATCTTCTTTGAAGTATGGCGCGAACTGTTCTGACTCATACTGAGCCAGCGTTCTGAGCAGCCACTTTCCTCTTTTGTTCAGGCAGTCAGTTATCAATTCCGATTCGCCGTCTTCTAAATACAGTTCTAGATTGCGACTTACAACAAGCTCCTTGAGATCTTGGTCTAGCATCTTTTTCTTAGAGAGTTTCTTTGTCACCTTGACACTGCGCTCGGGCTCTTTCAGATAGTCGTTGAGCGCAACCCACTCCATGAAAATGGCATAGTCCCGGGTACCTTCGAAAATGAGCTCTTCTCTTACATTGCGCCTCACTTGCAAAGCTTCTCGCGCGGGCGGATGATGCTCCGCCAACTGGGCTATCTCTGCCGGGATATAGGACAGGCGCACTCCTTCCCAGCCCGGTACCAGGTGCCCGTTGTCAAAGGCGTATAGATATGGTTCCAGAGCCTCGGCATATTTTTTCTCTGCATAGAGCTTGCGCCCGCGTTCAAAAGCCTTCTTGGCTTTTTGGGTGATTTCCAGGCGATCGTTCTCCGAGAGAGTAGCATTCATAATAGGATCTCGATTGTGTAATATAGAAATTAAGATTCCACATTATTGCACCCATGAACCGCTACAAGGATGTAAGGAGCTAGTTCTTTGGAGATTTCCAGTTTAAGAGAGAGAGCCGGCGCCAGCTCCGCCGGAGAGAAAAAACGAAACCGACTGGAAGCAGAAGCGCAACATCTTATAGAAGAGAAGCGTTATAAAAAAGCTTTGAAGAAATTGCTAGAGGCTTACGATAGCAGGCAGCCAGGTCGGTCGGATCAATCTATCTATTTAATTGAAGAACTTTCAGTTGTCTACGAGCCGGCTAGAGAAGCTCTGTCAGAGCGGCGCGATTTGAAAGAATCGCTCGTCCTGTCGGGCAAGGCGGATCGTATGGTGGTTTCGGACTGGGTTGAACTAAACGAGTCGCTGAATGAAAATGAGCGCATTTTTACGGTCTACAAAAAGGTCCGCAAGAAGAAAAGTACTAAAAAAGTTGCCGAAAGCCTGCTCTATCATGTCTGGAAAAAGCTTGTGAAAAGGGGCGACTACACTGAGCTGGTGCCTTATTTCAATAGAGTGGTCTCCGAACTGTTTTTTACCGCTTCGATATACGAGGGGGAGCAGCTTTTCTCTTCGGGAAGAAAAAAGGTTGGTTCCAAGAGTTTCCAGGCCTTCGAAAGACAACTTCAGTTGGATAGACTTGCCGAAGATGGGCCTCTCATTTTTGAGTTGGCTCTCGGGCTTGGTCAAGAGCCTGCTGCCCGGGCGGTGGCGTCACGTATCCTAAAATTGAAGAGTGGCTCGAAGGTCTATGCTGCTCTGGTGAAGCATGCCATCAAAGCTGGTGCCGATGATGTAGCGAAAGATTATTTCAAAGAGGCAAAGCGAAAGTTATCTAAAGAGAAATTCACCACTGTTGAAAAAGCATTGAAGAAAGCGCTTCAGAAAAGAGACGAACAAAAACGTGATCTCGATCAAAAGAAGGAAAAGCCTAAGAAAGGGTCCCGACGCCGTTAGTTTCAGTCACCGAACATGTCCAGCACTTGCTGTACTTTCTCATCTCTGTCATTCTGGATTCCCTTATCTGCCTCTACGATGCATCCTCTGGTCAATCTGCGAAATTTTTCTATGCCGCTGTCTGTGAGTCCCGAGAATCTTGAGATATGGATTTTTTTCAAGTTTGGCATTCCGGATAGCTTCAGCAAACCTTGATCATCCAAATTGACTCCTCTGACTTCGAGTTTCTCTAAATTAGAAAGAGACTTCAGGGGCTCCAGGTCTGCCGCAGAGATATTCGTTAGTCCGTCCAGCTCCAGTTTGACCAGGCTCGTTACCTTGGCTAAGGATGCTATACCTTTCGGTGACAGGCTGGTAAAGGAAGCTCCAAGATTTTTCAGCTTCGTGAAAGCTGAGATCGCCTGCGCACCGGCGTCATCGAAATTTGTCTGACCGACTTTCAGGCAAGTAGCTTGATCTAGCATGCCTAAATCAGCACAATTCTTGAATACTACATTTTTAAATTCGAATCGAGTCCGTCCACTGTTTCTGAGCAGATCTATGACTTTCCGGTCCACCGTACAAGACAGTACCTCAATCGATTCGTCCTTCGGTAGAACCTCCAGGTCGTGCTTTAATTGAACAATCGTTTCAATATCGGTATTAAATATGGCACTGCGTGGTGAAGGTACTTTTGTTTCTATCGGTTTGAGATTGCTCAGATAAAAGTAGGTAATGCCACCGACGAGAATCAGCACAACTATAACTATTGCAGAGAATTTTAAAAGCGATCCGGATTGAGCCTTGTCGAGACTTCTGTCCGAAGGAATTGATTGCTCGATATCTTCCTGGGAAGACTCTTGCAACTTGTCGATCAAGTCTTCAAGTTGTCGAATCACTTCTTCCATGGTCTGATAGCGATTGTCGGGTGATTTCTCCAGGCATTTTGCCACCAGCTCCACCAGCGCTTCCGGGTAGGGCTCTTGTTCGCGTCCTTCGTTTATGGATGGTGCAAGATTGAACTGGTGCATATTAATGGTGTCAAGAGCGGTATCACCCTGAAATGGCGGATAGTGAGCAAGGCATTCGTAGAGTATGCATCCCAGAGAGTAAATATCTGAGCGCTGATCAATATCTTGACCCTTGATCTGCTCGGGGCACATGTATAATGGGCTGCCGACGATGGCGTTGGTTCTGGTCAGATCGCCCCCTGCTCCTTCGGCATCGGCGATTTTGGCGATGCCGAAATCTATCACTTTGACCAGATCGCTGCCGTCTTCATCTTCAGAGATAATTATGTTTGCGGGCTTTAAATCTCTGTGAATGACGTTGTTCTGGTGGGCGTGGTTCATGCCGGCTACTATCTGGCGAAATATTTCGAGGACGAGAGTAAGAGGGATGTTGTCCTGATCTTGAATCAGCTCTTTCAGAGTTTTGCCTTCCACATAGTCCATCACCAGGTAGGCTTCATTGTTGTCGGTGATGCCGAAGTCCATGATCTCGACAAGATTATTGTGCTTCAGTCTGCCTGCGGCTTTGGCTTCTTGCTGAAATCGCTGGAAGGCGACAGGATCTGAACCTGCAACATCGCTCGCCAGAACTTTGACCGCAACGGTTTTATCCAGATTCTTGTCGAGGGCTTTAAACACGGCGCCCATCCCGCCCTGACCGAGGGACTTGAGGATTTTGTATTTATCCGGTAGATCAGGCGCTTTCATGGTTGGCTTATTTTACCCCTTGCAAGTAAAATGATCTAATTGACCAGCGTTTCTCGGACCTATTTGGGGGCAGAAAGACAATGTTGTTCTTCGGTTGGTTCGCAATTATTGCAGGGGTGCTTGCATCTCTTGTTGTGACGGGCTGGTGGTTGTACAGCCGCAAGAAAAAGTTCAGCCAGCTAACCAGCGTCTCGGTTCCCCTGTGCATTGTCCTTACTCTGGCTGGAGCCGGTTTTCAGAGTGGCGATCTGGGTTTGCTCATAACTTCTGCGCTGGTGTTTTGTTTCAGTACCTGGGTTTTATCCATAGCCATTCTCAGCGAGTGCGATGAGCCGATAGTGAAGAAAAGGCAGGGCTTTGTTTGGATTCAGGTGGCTGCTCAGATAGGCTGGTTGGTATTGTCGGTAGGCTTGTTTCCGGATTACTATGTACCTGCTCTCAATCATCCGATCTTTCGAATTATATTCGTTGTTCTCTGTTTCTGGCAGGGTATCGGCATGATCTGGTATTTCATGCCCTGGAAGTTAGAGCGGAAATGGCTTTCTATAACAAGCATGTTCGTATACTTTCTGGTTTTTGTTTTGCCCGTTATTCTGGCGATGCTGCTGGGTCCGGTTATAGCGAGCCAGCCACTACTGATTTCATCTCTATAGATAGACAGTTCAAACCGAAACAATTTCGGTTCTTATGGCTCTATCGGTCAGCTTCTCGCTGTCCAAAACCGGCAGAGTAGCGCCATGGGCTCTGACTTTATCCAGTAACTCCAGATCCAGATCCGCCACCACCAGATCGTCTTGATTTGCCGCGCCCTCTTTGATGATACCGCCCACAGGGAAGATACCATCAGCCGGGCTGAGAATCGCTGATTGTCCATAAAGGTTGCCGACCGCAGGTTCTCTTCCCAGGCTGCCCACCACCGAAGACTGGACTACATAGATATGATTCTCTATGCACCTTGCTCTGGCGCAGATTCTGACTCTGGTAAAGCCCTGGATGTCGTCGGTCCAGGAAGGTACCAGAATAATACGAGCACCTTCTGTGGTGGCAGCGCGAGAGACCTCTGGAAACTCTATGTCATAGCAGATATTTATAGCTATCCTGCCGAATTCGGTGTCTATCAGATTGAGCTTGTCGCGGCAGGACATGCCCAGCAGCTCTCTTTCATAGGAGGTGGCGTTCAGTTTGCCCTGCTGCAAACGGACTTGATCCGGAGTGAACAGATAGCTGTCATTGAACAACTGGTTATTCTCGTTCACTGGTAAACTTCCTGCCACGGCGTAGAGTCCGTAAGCTTTTGCATGGTGCTCAAAAAGATCGAGCACCCGGGGGCTGTGCTGTGCCACTTCTCGAAAGATTTTCGCTTCGTCTTTTCTTTCTTCTATCAAGCCGACGAGCTGCAAAGAAAAATACTCAGGAAAGAGAAGCAAGTCGGCACCAGATTCTTTCGCTGCTTTAAAATACGATTCTATTTGAGCTTCCAGCTCTTCGAAGCGCTCTATTTTGCCGAGTGGAAATTGAACCGAGGCTATGCGTATAGTAGATTTTGTTCCTGTCATCTTGGCTACGTATCATTCATTACCAGAACATTTTATAGTGGATGAAAGTATCTCATAGATGCTTCGATAAGATCCTTGTTTGCTTTCAATGTGCAACAGGGATAGGCGCGATATTCTCAGTTCCTTTGATATTAACTTGGACATTGGCGGCTGCACTGCGAAAGTAGGTTTTGAGCGCCGGGGTTACCTTTTCGCATTTTTTGATATGTAGATACTTGAGCGACTTGATTTTTGCCGCAGGCATCAGATCTTTGTCGGTCAGCTTCTTGTTGTTGGCAATGCGAAGACTTTCTAAATTCATTTTTTTCAGGCTATCGGCTATCTCGTTGTTGAATTCTGACAGCTCCAGGCCTTTTAAGTTTTTCAGTCTCTTGAGAGCTTTGATATTCTTTTGTGATAATGGCGTGCCGGTGAGCGAGAGTCCATAGAGATACGGTAGCGCCGCTAGATGTTCGATGCCTTTATCTGATATATGGCTGCCATTTCGCAAGGCCAGGAAGCGGGTTGTTTTGAGAGTTGAGAGATTCTGCAGAACGGCATCTTCGCCCGGCACGCCCCAGAAACTGAGATCTTGAATGTTTGCCAGGCCGGTAAGCAGTTTGAAGGCAGAGTCTTCTACCGGACTGTTTTCGATGGCGAGCATCTTCAGCGTTTTTAGCTTGCCTATCGAAGCAACAGTTTCTCTGTCGATCTCGCAAAAACTGATGGTTAGCCCCTTCAATGCCGGGAGTGTAGAAAGAGGAGCGAGGGTCTCGCCTCTAAGGTCATCTTGAGAGAATTCCAGAAACTCGATGTTTTTGTTGTCGGTCAAAAACAGCAGCGATTCTTTGCCTTGCTTCACCAGTCCTTGAACTATAAAATTGCCTCTTTCTCTTTCGACCAGTGAGGGTTTTGATTCGCCCGTGGCGGAGGTAAAGTACGAGACGTCTTGAATCGGCCGCACAGGTGATTGAGCGGTCTGTTCTGTCTTGGTTGCGGTCGAATCTGGTCTGGTCATGAGCCAGGCGACCCCTGCCCCGGCAAGAGTAACTGAAATCAATCCGGCAACATAGGGCAGATAGAGACCATTGGTATGCTGCTTTGGTTTTGCTGTGCCCTTTTGGGGATGAGTAGTTTCAGCAGCATTCGAAATGGCGGCTTCTTGTAATGCTTCGCCTAGTTCTTTCATAGACTGATAGCGTTCTGCTTTCTCTTTTGCCAGGCATTTAGAGACTATCTCTTCCATCTCATCTCCGGCATCTTCAATAATCTCCTGCAGAGAAGGCGGAGCCAGATTGGCATGATTCGAAATCACTTCTATTGGCGTCTCACCAGTGAACGGTGGTTGGCCTGTCAGAGATTCGAAAATAACGCAACCCAGAGAGTAGACTTCAGAGCGCCGATCATAGTCAAGCCCTCGCACCGTATCCGGCGCCATGTAAAGGGGTGTGCCGGCCAGGGTCTTTTCTTGATAGAGAAGGCTCAAGCCACTCACCTCTTTTACTTTGGCGATGCCAAAGTCTATAAGACGAAGATCTATGCCGGATTCGGTTTCGAACAAAATGATATTGCTTGGTTTTATATCGCGGTGATATATGCCCTGTTCATGAGCATAGTCCAGAGCCTGAGCAAGGCAATAAAAAATCTGTCCGGCACTCTCTTCGTCCAGGGGACCATATGTCTGGATATGGCTCTCCAGGCTGATACCTGGAATATAGTCCATGACCATATAGGGCACACCACTATCGGTGGCGCCGAAGTCCAGCACCGTGACAATATTAGGGTGGTTAAAGCGAGCAGTAGCTCTGGCCTCTTCCTGGAAAGAGACGAGCTGATCGGCGTTTAGATTTAGCAGGGTCTTGACCGCGACTTTTTTATCGAGCAATCGGTCCCGGCATAAATAGACAGTACCTGTCGATCCATGACCTAGAATCGCAACCGCTTTGTACCGATCTACCGGAAACTCTTCGGCAGTTAGAGAAATCTCTTTCTCTTCTCTATCTTCTCTGAATCCTTCAAAGGTCGGCTGTACAAAAGAGTCTATCGATTTTTCGACAGGTTGCGGACGAGCACATTCACAGCTGCCGTCTCTAAAGACCCACTGGGTGATACTTCCTTCTCTGCCGGGAATACGCTTGCCACAGTCGGCGCAGACCGTTATCGTCGAAAACTGAGATCGCGCCAGACTATCGCAAAGGCATATGTCTATAAGCTGAGTAAAGAATCCACCGGAGTTGCCGGTTTTCTTCTGTCTTTGACAAGTTGGGCAGATGTCGCTTTCGGTCATGGTGGTTGTGACGGTTATGAGATGTAATAGATCGGATGTCAGCGCAGATAGTGATCTCTCATTAGCAGATCTGTTTTATGGGAGAGTACCACTCGGCAGCGGGGATTCAAGCGGTTGTATTTTTTGATTAGAGCCTGGGTGATATTGCCACAATCTCTTACTATCAAAAGCTTGATATTCTTCTCTTTTGCAAGAAAAAGCAGATCATCTTCTTTTATATCTTTGTTGCGGCTGACGGTCAGGCGATCTATATTGGAGTTTCGCAGACCTTCTGCGAGCTCCGGGGGCGCATCACCGATTTCGAAACTTTTCAGGTTGGGAAACTCTTTCAATTTTTGGAGGTAAGCGTTATCGAATTTGCTGCCGGATAGATTGAATTCTTTTAGAGCAGGCAATTTTACCAGTGGAGTAAGGATATCGATTTTGCCGAAATCACAGTCGCAAAGATCTAGCGTAGTTATCGAATCGAGGGTGGCTAACTTTGAAAGGAGGCGTTCGTCTATTATCACCCCACGAATTACCAGCCCTTTTAGATTCTTCATGTCTTCGAGGGCTTCGAGTGCCGAGGGGTTCAGTTCACAGTATCCGATATGCAATGATTCCAGGCTGCCGATGGAAGCAATCGAGGCGATAGAGCCCCGGTCAAGAGTATCGTAGCGAAGAACCAGATTTTTCAAATTGGTTTTGTTGAGAGGCCTGAGCATATCTCCTTTTAAAGTCTGATCCGAAATTTCCAGCTCGTTGATTCTCTTGTTTTTAACGAGGCCAGCCAGGTCGGAAGGAGTTTGCAAGGTTCCCATGATGGCCGCCGTGCCGCTTGCTCCCATGACAATGGTAGGTTTTTTGTTCATCGGTTCTGGTATCAGGAGAACATTTGTGAGCTTAACCTTTTTTGTATGTTCGGGGTTCTTTTTCGATTTCCAAATTTGGCCAGGCACAAGCACAATAGCGGCCGCAACGCCGAGCACCGCTATGATAGCTGTCAATGTTATCCACTTGCTGCTCTTCGCATTTGTTCTCTTGTTCTTGCTTGCAGGATCTGATTCTATATCTCCGGCGATGTCGTCTTCGACTTCTTTAAATACACTCTCTATGGTGGCATCAATGGGCGTTGTTCCGGTAGAAAAACTCTCCAGGCTTGCCGCCAGCTCTTCCATGGATTGATATCTTTCGTCCCTGGATTTTCTAAGGCACATTGAGACAATGGCATCCATCCTCTCGTTTGGCGATTCCAAAAATAGATTCAGCTCCGGTGCTTCGTTATTAGCGTGTTTGGATAAAATCTCCATCGGCGTCTCACCGGTGAAAGGCGGGCTGCCGGTAAGGGCTTCGAAGAGTACGCAGCCAAGAGAATAGATCTCTGAGCGAGCGTCATAAACGTCTCCACGCATCGGATCCGGTGACATATATTTAGGAGTACCGGCTAGAGTCTTCTCTTGATACATCGTGAGCATGCCGCTCTCTTCTTTGACTTTCGCAATGCCGAAATCTATTAAGCGAACTTCAGGCGAATCTTCTGCCGGCAGGATGATATTGCTCGGTTTTAGATCACGATGGAAGATTTTTTGTTTGTGGGCATAAGAAAGCGCCCGGGCAATGCGAGAGAAAACTCTAGCGGCTTCGCCTTCTTCTAGTGGACCGGATTCTTGAAGATGCTGCTCAAGGCTGATGCCCGGCACATGGTCCATGACCATATAGGGAATGCCACTGTCGGTGACACCGAAGTCGAGAACGGTGACGATGTTGGGATGGTTGAGACGGGCGGTGGCGCGCGCTTCGTCCTGAAAAGACACGATTTGACTAGCTTCCAGATGCAGCAGGGTTTTCACCGCCACTTTTTTGCCCAGCACTTTGTCCCGACACAGATAGACTATGCCCGATGCTCCACGCCCGAGCTCCGCCAGGGCGGCGAAGCGTTCTACAGGAAAGTCTTCTTGTGCCAGATTCAGCACTTCTTCATCGTCGCCGCTTCGATAGCCCTCGAAGACCGGTTGATGATAGTTGTCGTTGACGCGCTCCACCGGTTCGGGGCGGTCACAAGAGCATGTCCCTTCTTTGAAGACCCACTGGGTGATGCTGCCTGCTCTAGTTGGAATGCGTTTGGCACAGCGGGCACAGACCACGATGGTCTCTTCTTGACTGGGTGGTGCCGTATCGCAGGTGCATATGTCGATGAACTGAGTTACGAAGCCGCCGACTCCGCCACTCTTTTGTTTTTTGCATTTTGGGCAGGTTTCTTTTTCGCTCATTGCAAATTTGGATCCGGTGAGAACATCATCACTTCGGTGGCACTCTGGCAGGTTACTTTGCAGTCGGGTCGGACTTTCATAAATCGGGCAGCAAAACCGGGTTTGATTTTATCGCAGTTGACTATCGAATAGGCCTTTAGCGTTTTGATATTGGTCGCTTTCATCAGAGACTCTTCGGTGACATCCGGATTTTTATTTATCACCAGGCAGCGTATGCTTGTTTTCGCGACTTCATCGAAGAGATCTTCCGGCACGATAGTAAGCTCGAGGGTATCCAGATTTTTCAAAAGATGCAGATCTTTGAGGCTCTGGTCCGGCAGTCCGTTACCGATGGCGCTGAAGCTGAGCAAATTTGGATTCTCTGACAAGAGCTTGATAGTAGAAACCGGATACGACCGACAGTCGCAGAGCCCGAGCACTGTCACCTGTTTTAGAGCTGCTACCCCTGCCACAAAGTCCTCGGTCAGATCATGTCCCCATACTCCCATATTGGTGAGGCGTTTCAGCCCTTTTAACTCACTCAAATTAGATTTATCCAGCTGCGAGTAGCTGATAGAAAAGGTCTCAAGCGTCGGTATGCGGGCGATGATATTCATGGTGCCGTCATCGATGCTACTGTAGCTCAAGGTGAGCTTCTTGAGCGGCAGCCCGGCAATGTATTCCAGGGTCTCTCCCCTCAGGTCATCGCGTGAGAACTCCAGCATCGAAATATCCTGACGACCTTTGAGCATAGCGAGGTTGTTTTTATCCCCCTGGACCAATCCGGTGACGAGAATATTGCCGCGCCCTCTATTCACCAGCTCTGCTTTGTGCTCGTCCGAATCTAGAAGAGCAGAGTAAGTAAGCAAATATTCTTTGTTTCGATCTGGTTTGCTGGATTTTTTCTTTTTCTTCTTAGCGCTGGACCGTTTTTCTGAATTGATCTCTTTGCCGGCTATGATGGCGGAGTAGGCGGTGTAGGCGAGTCCACATAGAATGAGGACAGTCATGACTCCTAGAGTCATAAGCATAGAGTCGCTGCGTTGCTTGCCTGCCCTGGCATAGTCGTCGCTGTCGTCGTCTTCTTCCCTGGGGTTCGCTAGAATGCCGACGTTCTCTTTTGGTGTGGTATCGTCACCGGTGCAATATGACAAGGCCCTGGCGAATTCTGCCATGTCGGCGAAGCGCTCTTCTTTCTCTTTGGCAAGGCAGCGCGCCACTATAGTAATCAGTTCGGGGTTTATATCTTCGACGAATTGATCGAGACTCGGTGCCTCTTCTCGGGCGTGTCTCGCCAGCACATCCAGAGCATTCTCTCCTCTGAAAGGTGGCTTGCCGCATAGTACTTCGAAGAGCACGCAGCCAAGCGAGTAAACTTCAGAACGCTCGTCATAGCCATGTCCGTTAATTGTATCCGGCGACATATACAGAGGTGTTCCTGCCAGAGTTTTGCCCTGGAACTCCGTAATCATGCCGCTCTCCTCTTTTACCCGAGCGATGCCGAAGTCTATCAGCAAGGGCTCTAGAGTACCGTCCGCATCTTCTTTTAAGATGATATTGCTCGGTTTGATATCACGGTGCAAGATCCGGTTTCGGTGAGCATATTCCAGAGCCTGGCTCAGTTCTAGAAAAATGCGGCAGGCTTCCTCTTGTTCCATTGCCCCTTTGACCTTCAGATAGGTCTCTAGGCTGATGCCGGGCACATGCTCCATGACCATAAAAGGCGTGCCGCTTTCGGTGACTCCGAAGTCCAGAACGGTGATGATTCCGGGATGATTTAGGCGAGCCGTCGCTTTCGCCTCTTCCTGAAAGGAGAGAAGCTGGGAGCGCTCAAGGTTGATAAGGGTTTTCACCGCCACTTTTTTCTTTAAAGTGCGGTCGCGGCACAGATAGACGATTCCGCAGGCTCCCCGACCGAGCTCGACCAGGGGCGCATAGCGCTCTACCGGGAACTCTTCGGGGTTAAGTTGCAGTTCGGCAGCTTCGTCGCCTTCGTCGTCGAAACCCTCGAAAGAGGGCTGGGCGTAGCCGTCGGCGGCACGCTCCACCGGCTCGGGGCGATCGCAGGCGCAGTTGCCTTCTTTAAAGACCCACTGGGTGATGCTGCCTGCCCTCGACGGGATGCGTTTGCTGCAGCGAGCGCAGACGGTTATTGTCTCGAATTGCTCATCGGACATAGAATCACAGACGCAGGTCTCGATAAACTGGGTGACAAAGCCGCCGGCTCCGCCTCCGCTTTTCTTTTGTTTTTTGCATCTAGGGCATATTTCGAGTTCGGTCATGAGTCTCTTATTCCCTTATCTAAATAAATAGATAAACTGAAATGGAATGTGGAGACTCTTTGGCTCAGATCCAGGTTCATAACCGATAGGTGAGTTTCGGGAACTGTTATGGCTTGTGGGCGGAGGCTGAGCTCTAGAACCAGCGGTGTACCTGGGGATAGAGTGCTGCAACAAAGCCGGTGGCGCCTGCTACCGCTACAATGAAGAAGGAGCAGAGAAAGTAAGTTGCGCGTCTTTGACGGAGATGGGCCCAGATTGCCAGAGCAGCTGAGAGAATGTATGGGATTGGGGTGTGCCAGTAGAGTGTTGCGGATACGAACGGCTCCATCAGGTCGCCAACCTCTCCGCCGCCCTGTCCAAAACGGGGGTCTACCGGAGCACCGACAAGTCCCTGGGCCTGGGCACTGTCCATGAATCCTAGAATTACAAAAATAGCAAGCATAGATGCCGCAGTCAGCTTGAGGAGGTCGCGGATTTTTCGCAAGCCCACAGGGCAGTTGTCGGTGATTATTGTGCCGTCCGCTCTTCGATAGAGGCGCATGCAGAGCCGATCTTCTTTGTTGCGTATTAAATCGGCAGCTTCTCTGGTGGTCAGTTTTGAGACATCATAGACGTTGAGAGCGCACTGCCCACAGTGGCGAATTCTGTCATCGCCTTCCATGCTGTCCCAGGGGACAGAGCAGGGAGCCGCGATATAGAGCTTGTTTAGCAGGTCGCTGTCGGATGGTTCTTTCATAGTCCCATATTAATAGGGATGGAATACGCCAGCCAGCGGGATTTCCCCCATGCAGGCGCTGTTGCAGGCTAAATTCAGGCCACTCCGAAGAGCTAGCTCCTGCGGCTTAATTCGCAGGTTTAAGCATTAATTTCCCGGAAAACGCTTGTGACCTGCAATTTCCGGACTTATTATAGAAAAAGCGCTTATAGGTATTTATCTTGATTGCATTACCTGGCTTGATTCCGCGCAGCAGCCCTATGGCATGGTTTGTCACCTTGCTGGCTGTCTTCGGTGCGCCAGTGGGCATCGCGCTACTAGCTGATCTATTCCGTGCGGGTTTGATTTACGCAACTTCGTTAGCGTTGCTTATTCCGTCTACTATTCTCGTGGTGCTACTACTAGTTGCGGGTGTAAAGAAGGGTACTTTTCCATGGTGTAGCGAGGGAATCTGCAGCGACAGATTCTGGATACTGCAGATCTTTATACTGCTGGGCGGACTCTCCATTGCCGCTCTGGTTTTACTGACTTTATCAAATTGTGTTTGCTGGGGGGACCAATATAGAGTCCACAGTAATTTTTTCTTTCCTAAGTTAGATACTGGCAAAATGCTTGGGTTGTCGTTGTTTGTTAACTGCCTTGTAGGGGTCACAGGGTCTTATCCGTTTGTAGGCTTGGCGCAGGCCGCAATTCATCGTAGAGCGAAGCGAACTGACTGGGTCAAAAGCTTTTTTGCTTTTGAAGTCCAAAGTTTAGCAGCTATAAGTTTAGCTCTCATCTGTTGGGCTTTGCTTCCGGTTTTCGCTGGCTTCCTTGCGATTTGTGGACATCCCATTTATTTCGAAGAACGGCAGCTTATCAGAGAAAGTTCAGCATTCTTAATTGATTTGACTACAGTGCCATTAACCTTCGCTGGCATATTGGCCGCACTGGCCTCAGCAAAGAATGTTCGAATTCCCTGGAGTTATAATTTCGCTCCTCTGCTTGTCGCAGTTAATTTTGTGGCTACTCTTTTGATTGTGATATGCCTTTGTATTCAGAGCGTTTCTCCGGCAATATTTCTTGAGTTTGATTCCTTGTTCAATTACTATCTCGGCCGAGAGAGAAGAGCCCTCAGCTCTATAAATGAGGCAATCAGAATTCAACCCGCGGATCCAGGTCTATACCGCCAGCGGGCGGAGATCAACAGGTCCCTGGGAGAGCGACTCGCAGCAGCTAGCGATTATGACAAGTGCCTGGCTCTTGGGGGAGACTTCGCCTCTGCTTTCAGTTATCTTATCCATTACAAGCACGCAAAAGGGGAACTCGCCGAGGCTCAAAGACTTACTGATTTGTATAAGGATAAGCATCCAGGTAGCGCTGACGCTTACATCTTAGGCGCAGATCTGCACTCGTCTGTCGGCGAAAAGGAGCTTGCCAGATACGATTACAACGAAGGACTGAAGCGACTCTCTTACACGGTCTATGATCTGAATGATGCCTGTTATGCTAATGTTCGGCTCGGAAACTTGAAAGAAGCGGAGCGTGATGCACGCCTTTTGATTAAGGCGCAGCCGCAGAAGTCTGGAAATTATTTCACACTTTCTCTTGTGCTCAACAATCAACATCGCTATAGAGAAGCTGTTCAAGCAGCGAGCGAGTCGATTAAGTATTATCCCCGCAATGGTGGCAGCTATGCTAGTAGAGGTAAGGCATTCTACCGTTTGGGAGAGTATCGCAAAGCGCTTTGTGATTTGAATCGAGCCATTGAGTTGGACGGGGATTTCGGAAAGGTATTTTACTACCGCTCTAAAGTCTATGAAAAACTCGGAGACAAAGATCGCGCTGCTGCCGATTTAGCTGAGAGCAAACGCTTGGGATATAGCACCGAAGATAATATGTGGTTTTGAGCGTGGGGGACTCGTCTGAATGATTGCACTGCCGAAACTACAGAGCGTAATTGAACATAACTCAACTGCTTTCTCTCTGTTGATGTATTGCTCTGTTTTGTATCTGTGCTTTCTTTTGCTTCGAGAAAACCTTGGCATAGTAGATTTGTTCATCTGGGGCCCGTCATTAATGGGCGGTTTTGCGATTACTGCCAGTGGCCAACTGAAACGACTTTGGGATTGGGGTTTTCTTTGTGCCTTTATCGCGTTGCTTTCGAGCGATACGCTGATGATTGCGTGGAATGTATTCCCAAGGAGCAGCTATATTATTTATCTGGGCATTGGTGGTTTTTCGTGTGCCTTATGTTTCTTTGTTTTGACATATGACAGATTTTTTGTGGCGCAGGGTAAAAATGGTCAGGAAAGATTATTCCCGCCATTATTAGGTGTGTTGAATACCCTGGTAGGAGGCTGTGCTTCCTGCGTGTTTCTCTATTTCCTCTGTCGCTATCAGAGTTGGGGAGACGAGATCCGGCCATTACCTTATGTGGACTTTCCTTCACTCACCTCGGCTTCTTCCCTGGAAGTCTCCTTAAGTTTGAATATGCTGGTAGCAGTTGCTGCTTCGATAACTCTGGTCGGAATTTTGCAGTTTGCTACCACATCTGTGATGGCAGCGCGGGGGGTGAAGTATTCGGTATCTCTTGGGGATTTACTATTGCAGGCATCGTTCGTAGCCATGCTTTCGTCATGGATGCTGTTGCTCTCTTGTACGATTTACCTTGTATGCAGTCATGGCTATGTTTCGTTAATTGCACAAGACTGCATTCGGTCAACCCATGGTTTCCTTGAAGCTATGGTTGTGATCGTTCCTCTTTTTTCATTGTTAGTGACTCTTCTCATGAAAAGTAGGAGTCACTTGCTCAGGGGATTATCTGGTCTTAGTCTGGTCTTATTTGTGGTGGGCGGTGCTGTTTTCACCTTCGCGCCGCAGGATGGAGTCCCCTGGGACGTTCGCTTCGATATGTGGTCTGGTCGATTGCAATCTGCGCTAGCTAAGACCGATTCGATGATCAATTCTAATGTTGATAGCTATCAGCTTTATGAACTGAAAGCAGAGATTCTACATCGGCTTGATCGGTTTGAGCTGGGGCAGCAGGCTTATTGTCAGGCTTTCGATCAGGGCTCCAGAAGTGACAATGCTTTTGAAGCCAGTATTTTTCAGAAGGCAAAAGAAAAACGTTTTGACGCAGCTTTGATTACATGCAATGACTTCATGCGTTGTTATCCAGAATCTGCCGCAGCAAGGGCCGATCTTGGCTACGTGTATGGGTGTATGGGTAACAATGAAAAGATGAAGAAAGCATACTCTATGGCTGCGAATATGGAGTCGAAGTACCGATTCGATGGATGGACTATTGCTTTTTGCAATTCACTGCTTCAGCAATCTGGCAGGGTAGAAGCTGTCGCTCAGCAAGAAATCGATAGATATCCATCGTCGGGTGCTGGTTACTATTGGATGTCCAAGGCTATGCTGAGTCAAGGGCGGTATCATGAAGCTATTGCAAATGGCGAAATAATTTTTCGCTATATGCCTTTGATTCCTGCTGGATACGAATTGATAGGAAGGGCTTACTTTGAGCTTGGTATCAACGATCTGGCGCTGAAAAACTATGACAATGCGATTGTTCTGGGTAAAAGAAGGGGAAGCAATTATTACTATCGGTCGATGATCTATGAGCGTATGGGATTGAAAGACAAGGCACTCAAAGACAAGCAAATGTACAAGAGCTTGGGCTTTGACCCCCTGAAAGGCGTTTGAAATTGCCGAGACTCGCGGGAATTTATATCAATACTAATACCAGCTGTGTACCTGGGGATAGAGTGCTGCGATATAGCCGGTGGCGACTGCTACTGTCACAATGAAGAGTGAGCAGAGGAAAAAGGAGGCTCTTCTTCGGTGCAGGTGGGCCCAGACGGCGAGCGCAGCAGCGAGAAAGTATGGAATTGGTGTGTGCCAGTAGATGGTTGGTGATTCGAAGGGATTTCGTATATCGCCAACTTCTCCGCCACTCGCTAAATATCGGGGATCGATGGGATCACCCGAAAGTCCCTGGGCTGGGCACTGTCCATGAATCCTAGAATTACAAAAATAGCAAGCATAGCTGCCGCAGTCAGCTTGAGGAGGTCGCGGATTTTTCGCAAGCCCACAGGGCAGTTGTCGGTGATTATTGTGCCGTCCGCTCTTCGATAGAGGCGCATGCAGAGCCGATCTTCTTTGTTGCGTATTAAATCGGCAGCTTCTCTGGTGGTCAGTTTTGAGACATCATAGACGTTGAGAGCGCACTGCCCACAGTGGCGAATTCTGTCATCGCCTTCCATGCTGTCCCAGGGGACAGAGCAGGGAGCCGCGATATAGAGCTTGTTTAGCAGATCACTGTCGGATGGTTCTTTCATAGACGCATATTAATAGGGATGAAATACGCCAGCCAGCGGGATTTCCCCCATGCAGGCGTCAAGCTTTGCTTAAATTCGATGGAGATTTTAATTCTACCGCTGTTAAGATCGGATAGAATCTCTGGCATGTATTTGCCGGGGCAGGAGCTAGCCGATGAAGATTGACATCCACACCCATATCATGCCGAAAGAGATGCCTGATTTCAAAGAGAAATTCGGCTATGGCGGCTTTATCGTCCTGGATCATCATGCCGATTGCCGCGCCAGGATGATGCGCGATGATGGCAAGTTCTTTCGCGAGATCGAAGAGAATTGCTGGGATGGACCAGCCCGGCTTAAAGATTGCGAGCAATTCAACGTGGATGTTCAGGTATTATCCACGATACCAGTACTTTTTAGCTACTGGGCAGAGCCGGAGCATTGTCTAGCGGTGTCAGAGTATTTAAACGACCATCTTGCCGGGGTGGTGGCAGCCAATCCCCGTCGCTTCGTGGGGCTTGGCACGGTGCCGATGCAGGCGCCGAAGCTGGCTATTAAGGAGCTTACCCGTTGTGTGAAAGAGCTTGGCTTCGCCGGTATTCAGATTGGCTCTCACGTCAACGACTGGAATTTGAACGAGCCTGAGATATTCGAAGTCTTCGAAGCGGCTCAGGATCTTGACGCCTGCATTTTTGTCCACCCCTGGGACATGATGGGCAAAGAGAGGATGGAGAAATACTGGTTGCCCTGGCTGGTCGGTATGCCTGCCGAGACCAGTCTTGCCATATGTTCGATGATTTTTGGCGGGGTCTTCGAGCGGCTGCCCGGCTTGCGCGTCGCCTTTGCCCATGGGGGCGGATCTTTTCCTTCTACTATCGGGCGGGTCGAGCATGGATTCAACGTCCGCCCGGACCTCTGTGCCGTCGACAATAATGTCAATCCGCGTGATTATCTGGGCAAGTTCTATGTCGACAGCCTGGTGCATGATAAGCGCATGCTGGAATATCTGGTTGATACCATCGGCGAGGATTATATCGCTCTGGGGACGGACTATCCTTTTCCCCTGGGAGAGCTTGAGCCCGGCAAACTTATCGAAGAGTCCGGATTATCTACCCAGATTAAAGAGAAACTTCTTGGCAAGAACGCTTTAGATTGGTTGGGCGCCAGGGTGAAAGCAGCGGCTCTGGCTCTTGCTTTTATCATTTTGCAGTCGACCATGGTTTTTCTTCCGTCCCCGGTATATGCCCATGATATCTCGGTTTTCAAACAAAAACTTGCCGACGCCGATAAGCTGACAGAAGAAGGCAAGCAGAAAGAAGCGATGGCGAAGCTCATAGAAGCTTATCGAGAGCTTCATGGACTGTCCCATTCTAGAGATGAGCATCAAGAAGAGTTTGTGCAGGTTTCGAATAAGCTTGCCGCAAGCTACAAGCGTATCGGTGACTATACCTCTGAGTATCGAACTCTTATAGTGTTGGCCGGATTCTATCGCTATCATAAACGCACCGAAAGCATTGACTATGCCGATTGTCTCTGGAAGATAGGCATCAACTGCGACAACCGCAAACAGTATCGAGAAGGGCTTGCCAACTTGAGTCAGGCGGCAGAAATTTATCTGGCCGATCCCACAAGCTCTTCTGCCTCGAAAGAGAGAATTGTCCGCATCGATAGAGGGCTAGGACATCTTTATACAAGAGTGGGAGAGTACGATCGGGCGGCACAGATGCTGTCGGCGGCGGTGAAGCAATCGCGCTCTTTAGTCCAGGAGAGAGCCCACGATCTGGGGCGGGCGCTTTTGCTGCAGGGCCGAAACTATCATCTGCAAGGAGATGACGAGAAAGCTTATAAAGCATATAGAGAGGCTGTCGAGGTCTTCAATGACAATCTAGACCCCGGGCATCTGCTGGTCTCTCACGCTTTAGACGAGTATGCCTCGTTTATGACTTCGCTGCCCGAGCCTGAAGACAAAGAGAGTATTGATGTGTCGGCGGCGCAACGCAAAGAACACCGTCTGCGCACCTTATGTGATGCCTATCTTCTTAATAGCCGCTTCTTCGACGGCAAAACGGTTTTGCTCAAGCTCAAAGAGCACTATGAAAAGAATGATATGGTCGAGCGTATGGTCTATGGGCGCTGTCTGGAGGAGCTCTCTGTATGTTGCATTCGTCTTAAAGACTATAAGGAAGGTCTGGCTTATGCCAGGCAGGCAGTGAATCTCTATACCGATATTTTGAAAGACAGAGACAGTGCCGCCCGGGCAAGAACTGTGCTGGCTGAATTAGAATATGAGAGCGGCAACCTGGCAGAAGCCGATGCAGCGTTGAAACAAGCCAAGATAGACTGTGCCGCTATCCATGGTGAACAGTCACGACCCTATGGCGAATGTGTCATTCTCGATCTTCGCTGGCTCTTGAAAGACGAGAACAAATATCGAGCGGCGGCAGCAAAGCCGCTGCTTGCCAAACTGCGCGATATCTATCCCGATGACGAGATACCTGCTTTCGAGCCGTCTTTAGGCAAGCTCAGGGTTCTTGCCTTCAGGCTTTCTAAAATGCGCTATGACCTTTATCATGAATTTCTCTGGCACGATTGGGACAGGCTGGACGAAAGCAAGCTCTTTTGATTTCCGACTTAATTATTGATCAAGCAGTTTGGTGCGAGCTTGCGAAATCGTTCGATACCAGAGCCGGTGACACCATCATTGGAATGTCCGGGGATGCTGTGGCGCAGGCTCTTTTTCAAAGAGAGAGTCTTCAAGTTTTTCATTTTAGCCAGGGTCTCAAAACAAGCATCGGTTAGACGATTAGACTCAATGCTCAGGCTCTTCAGCTTCATTTTGGCAAGTGGTTCGAGATCTCTATCGGTTAGATTCAATCCTGCCAGACCGAGGACCTCGATGAAGTCACAGTCGGCAATCAGCTTCAGCCCGGCGGGGCTGACTTTGGTGAAGGCGATATCTAGTGTGGCTGGTCGAAGCGCCAGGATGGTCTTCAGGTTGTTGTCGTCTATGTTGTTGCCGGACAGATAAAGCAGGTCTATCTGACCAAAGCCTTTCAAGTTGTTGATTCCGGCGGCGGTTATATCACTGTTTCCGGTGGCGGACAGGGCTCTCAATTTTAGTGAGGTCAACTCTTTGAGGCTGTTGTTGTTGAGCTTGCAGTTCGAGACGTTTAGAATCTCTAGATTTTGAAGCTCTTTTAGTCGTCTCAATTTTGAGGTACTGAAATAGTTGCCGCTGATATTGAGATTGTTGAGATGCTTGAGCGTCAAAATTCGATCCATACCCAGATCAGAGATACGGCAGGGAGCTTTTACTCCCAACTCTGTCAACTGGGGCATCTGCATTAGGATTTTCATGGTTTCGTCGTTGACTCTAGCGCTTTCTAAGATAAGACCACGCAAGCTTTTCAGACCGACAAGGTGCTTTATGCCTTTGTCAGTTATCTCTGTGCAGCTGGATAGATCTATGTAGCTGATCGTTTTGCTCATGGCGAGCTGCTTGAGACTGGAGTCGGTTATATTGGTATCGGCGAGGTCGATGAAATTGATCGGGAGGTCTTTAATCGCCCAGAAGGTTTTGCCTCGAATATGAGAGTTGTGAAGAATTAGATAGTTGAAGTCTTCTTTGTGATTTTTCAGCAGCAGCAGGTCTTCATCGCGGACAAATTCGGTGGCTTGAAGAGTCTTATTGGCTGCGCTGTATTTGAAGTGAGAATCTATAAAAGGTTTGTAGTCCGGAAGGGTGCCAAGTCTATCAGCTGAGGTGACGAAAGCTTTCTGCTGGGAGTTGCCGGTAACAGGCAATATATCTTTCTGGGATGCCCGGGTAAAGAAGACGATACTGCCGGTAATGGCAAGTAAAAGTATCACAACCAGCGTAGTTCCAACTCTGAAGTTGCTCTTTAAAAAGTCGAGAGGGTTATAGTTTCTCTTCTCGTCTTGTTCTTCAGGCTCCGGCTCGGGCTCCGGATTGAGGTCCGATAGAAGGGTCTCTAGATATATTCCCAGGCGCTCTATAGAAGGACGATTTTCCGGGTCTTTGTCGAGGCAGTCTCTGACCAGAGAGGCAAGTGTGGGCGGTATCGCCTCTCCATGAAATTCGTTGACAGGCAGATCCGGCACCGGGTTCTTCTTGTGCATCAACATGGTTTCGTTGGCGCTATCTCCTCGATAGGGCGGCTTGCCTGCTAGGGCTTCGAAGATAACACAGCCCAGAGAATAGACATCGGATGCCGCACCAATTTCTTTTGCTGAGACTTGTTCAGGGCTCATATAGAGCGGACTGCCGAAGACTTCGCCAGAGGCGGTGAGCTTATGAACACTAGATTCTCCTTGCAGCATCTTGGCGATGCCGAAGTCGAAGATGGTAAGGGTCTCGGATCCGTTAGGCTCTTTTCTGAGCAACAAGTTGGAGGGTTTGATGTCCCGGTGGACGATGCCCATCTCGTGGGTGTGGGCCAGGGCGTCACAGGATGCGCTGAAAAGTTCTACGGCTCTAGTTAGATTGAGCTTGCCTTCTTCTTTCAGCACCTCGTCCAGGGTTCTGCCTTCCAGATAGTCCATGATTAAGAACGGCGTCGAGTGCGCATCTTTTATAAGACCGAAGTCGAATACGGTGACGATGTTCGGATGCCTGAGGGTGCTTATCGCTTTGGATTCTCTTTTGAAGCGCTCTACCAGCTGTGGTATCGCTACCAGTTCAGGTCGCAGTAGTTTTACCGCGACGATACGGTCCATGAGTTTGTGCTTGCCTTTGTAGACAATGCTCATGCCACCGCGGCCGAGGCGAGAAAGAATTTCGTATTTCTCGGCGATTGTGGTGCCGATTAATTTATCCTGTTTTTTCAATGCGGTGCCATCTTCAGGACAAACGATATTACCCCGGTCGTCTTCTCTTCCGCAACGAGGGCATACCTTGATGTTGGTTGATCTCTGGCTGTCTGTCATGGCATCTGCCATTTTACAGCTATATGCGCCGATTGTGACTAGTGTTTGGGTTTGCATTGTCGCTTCCGATATTAGTTGGCTCTAATATCTGCTACGAAGCCGGTCTGGCAAATAGGCGGAAGATTATCTGAAACTTGGATGTCAAGCGGGTTCTGCCTTCATTTTACCGGGCATGAGAGAACAGAAGCCTTTTTTATCGGTGTCCTTTTTCGAATAGTCACGTCAGAAATCTGGAGATTCAATGAATTACGAAGTGCTTTATCCCGGTTCCAACGCTCTTATCCATGCAGAGCTGGAACCCTACGAAGAGTTGAAAGCCGAATCCGGAGCACTGGTATCCAGAACCGCATCGGTTTCGGTGTCGGGCAGTCTCCACGGCGGTCTATGGCGGTCGATGAAGAGAGCATTTCTAGGGGGCGAGTCTCTGTTTTTCCAGACTTTGAAAGCCGACAAAGGGGAGGGCACAGTGCTGGTTGCGCCTGCGGTTCCGGGCGACGTCAAAATTCTGCCTCTCACTGCCGGTCAGGATTACATGGTCAAAAATGGTTGTCTTTTGGCTTCTTTTGAGGATGTTACCCTTGATACCAGGATGCAGCGAATCTCTACCGGATTGTTTTCCGGAGCGGGCCTTTTCGTGATTCATGCCCATGGAGAGGGGCATATCGCTGTCAGCGCTTTTGGAGCGCTGCTCGAAATCAGTCTTTCTGCCGAAGACGAATATGTGGTTGATACCGGGCACCTCGTCACCTGGAGCGGTGACATGAGCTATCGGATCATCAAGGGCGGTACTACATGGATATCCAGTTTCACCAGTGGTGAAGGACTGGCTTGCAAATTCCAGGGGCCAGGAAAGGTCTGGATTCAATCTCGAAATCCTGAAGCCTTCGGTGGCTGGATCCGCAAATTCGTACCTACAGGCGGCGGCGGTATTCTGGGTCTATTCTCCTGATTTAGCGCCTGATATCGGAGTTTAGAGAGATGAAGGAATTCAAAGCCCGGCTCTATATCAAGGATGCCTCTGATCCGGTCGCCGCAGTTGCAACTGTCAGCGGTGGCAATATCGTGCTGGACTATGGAGAGAAGCCACTTTATCTTCCTGTTTCCGAAGTCGTTATCAAAGAAGGTGGAGAACTGGGTGACAGGGTAAGAGTCAGTCATTCATCCACCAAGACCGTGGTGCTCTTCAGTGGACACGATTTTTTAGATGAGTTGGAGAGCCGCCATCCCGATCTCGATGTGGTTAAGGCTTCACGGGCGGTGAAGCAGAAAGTTAAGCATGCTGTGTTAATCAGAGGCAGCCATGTCGGAATCATTCTTGGAGTGGTCGCTTCAATAGTCCTGGTTTTCTATCTGTCTTTCGATCTCTGGGTAGACATGGCTGCCGATAAGGTTCCTGTTTCGGTAGAAGAGACAATCGGAGAAGTCGGGCTGCCCAAGAAGCTTCTCAAGGATGAGAAGAAGTCTTCTTTAGTAAAGCGGGTCAACGATATCGGTGCGAAGCTGGTAGCGACTGCAGGAGCGAGCCCTTATAAGTTTCATTTTTATGTGGAAGAGAGCAAAGTCGTAAACGCTTATTCTTTGCCGGGCGGAAACATTGTCGTGATGTCGAAACTCATTAATGAAGCCAAAAGCGATGATGAGCTTGCCGGGGTGCTTGCTCATGAAATCGGTCATGTGGTGCATAGAGATAGTCTGCGACGCATCCTGCACACCAGCGGGCTTGGCATGTGCATAGCCATTGTCACCGGCGGTACTGTCACCAACAAACAGCTGGCTGTGCTGATACCCACGATGAAAGAGTTGGAGCGTCTCAATTATTCTCGTGTTCAGGAGGCCGCAGCCGATAAGCTTGCTGTGGAGCTTTCGCTCAAGGCCGGCTACCGACCGGAGGCGTTGATAGAATTCTTCAAAAGGCTGCAGAAAGACGAAGAGGGCATACCGTCGGCAGCGCTGTTGCTGGTATCCGACCATCCGCTCACGGCAGATAGAATAAAAGCGATTGAAGCCGAAGCTGCTCAACAAAGAAAGATTCTCAAGCCGCAGCAACAGCAAAAGCCGCATAAATGAATTCGACTAACCCTGCTTAATTATAGTAGTCGCCCATAGGAGACGCTTTTATCTGCCCGGCTTTGGCTCTATAAGAAGCGGCATCGTTTGCTCCCTTTGTTTTCTCTACACAGCGCGCTATCTCTTCGAGACATTCCGCCATTTTTAGATTGACGTCGCGTTTGTTGAAATTGGGGATGTTTTTGTCGGTCCGTAATTTTTTCTCATATATTGCGAGGGCGCTGCGATACTGCTCTTCGGCCTGGTAGTACTTGTCTTCGCCGTAGTAGAGAAAACCCAGTCCCATGTAGAGGTTGGTGAGGTCGATGTGCTCTTGGCCGACGCCGCGTTTCTTGTATTGAATCGCCTGCAGATAGAGCTGTTCGGCTCTGCCGTAATTGCCTCTCTGCCTGTAGAAGTCTGCGCTGGAAGCCAGAACATCCGGAATGTTCGGGTTGTTCTGACCCAGGGAGAATGCCTGTTTTACCGCAAGGTTGTAGTGCTTTTCAGCATCACCGAAGCGTCCTATCTGATGAAATGCTTCGGCTTGTTTGACATGGGCCTCGGCGGTGCCCTGGGCAAGTGCCCCCGGCGTGGCCAGTGTAGCCATCGCTGCAATCAGAGCCAGGTTTACTGTTAGAGTTTTTGCGGAAGCCAGGGCTTTCTTTTGCATAAGAGCCTCTTAAGTTGCAAGTGAACCGTTTCAAGATAGTCTAATATTACATTATGCACCCTTATAATTCTGCTCGCTTTATATAGCACGCAGATGTCGAAGGATAAATTTCGAGCCATGCGTTCGGTTGTCGCAATCACTCTTATTCTTGCGCTTTCATCAGCCGGTCTTTCGTGGCCGGTCCCTGTGCACGCCGAGTCTACCGACACCGAGGTGGTCATCGATCCGACTGAGTCCACCAACAAAAATTCGCGCTCTCGCTTAATAGAAGCTCGAAATGGCTGGATCATGAGCTCTCCGCCCTCTCATGTTTTGTGGACTGTCTATACAAAACATGCCGAATTAGCGGCTGACAAAGGAGAGCACCATAAGGCTCTGGTTCTGTCCGAGGCTGCCATTGAACATGTGCGCCATCTCGATAAAGAGTCGGCGCGCAAGAAAAAGACTCTACAGATGGTCGACCGACACAGCAAGACCAACGAGATAGAGATTCACTGGCCTACTCTAGAGAAGGTGGCTGCCACTCCATACAACCCCAGTCATCCGGGCTATATGAAAAAAGATCCGCCCCGGGTCACCGAGAAACAGTCAAGCTATATCGACAAAATTCGTGAAGCCGATTTGCTTAACGCCGAAGGAGAATCTGAGAAAGCAGAAGCCCTTTATGTCAGCGCGCTCAGGCAGCTATCTAAGCTCAAGTCCACCGATGGCATGCTCCTGGTCAAGCTGATCGATAGGGTGACCAGGATGTACTATCGCGACAACAAGTTTCAGAAAGCCGAAGAGATTATCCGCGAACATCTCTTTCGCCATGACTCTATGTGGGAGCGGCTCGGTCCAGCCGATGAAGATCGATTGCAGATAGCTTTTCTTCTCTCTGATCTCGGGCTGGTTTACACCGGCATGAACAGATACTTCGAAGCCGAAGCTGTGACCGAAGAAGCCCTTGCTATAGTCAAGCGTTTCAGGGGCGAGAAGGACGCCGACTATATTGTTATGCTCGGTGCTCTGGCGCGGCTGCATAAGTATATGGGTCTTTATGATGAATCCAGAAAAGAGTATCGAAACGCCATAGCCCTTGCCGACGAAAATAAGCAAATAAGCAAGGCTTCGAAGGCAGTGATTCTCGGCAACTATTTCAAGCTTTTGCAGAAAATGGGCAAGTCTAGAGAAGCTTCTAAAATAGCCTCGAAAGCAAATGAGCTAAAGCCGGGAACCGTTTCGCAATAACCTGAGCGGTCTATTGAAATTTTGATCTGGTGTCGTTGCCGGTGGCGTTTCGATAGCTGCTGAAGCTGCTATAGAACTTGCTGTTCCACTGAAATTCTCCCTGACCAGCGCGAGATATATAGATGTTGTTATCCACTAGATTGCCCGAGCTGGTTTTGTAGGGATTTGATATAAAAAGATTCTGTCCGTTGGCGTAGAACTTGTTGCCGGTAATTTCGTTGTTGCGCACATTTGCCTGAATCATCAGCTCTCCACTGCCATCCTGCATGGTGTCATTGTTTACCAGGGTGTTGCCGGTTATGACATTATCAGTGGCGGCGCCGCGATTGAGGTTGTAGCCACCAATAGAGATACCAGCTACATGAGATGATTTTATCAGGTTGTTTTTTACCGTGACATGATCGGTGGTGCGTATTTTGCCATTAGAATCTCGACCGCCGTGCTCCGAGGCGAGCTCGATGCCGATGTTGGCTTGCTCTATGCGATTGCCGCTTATATAGATGTTGGTGCCGCCGTCCACATAGATGCCGCCGGCGGATCTCATCTGTCCGTAGCCGGGGTTGCCCCGGGAGTCGACCCGCTCGATTCGGTTGTTTTCGATGCGGCCATTTCTGGCTCGGTCTAAGCCGTCTTTGCTGATGCCCTCGTAGCCGATGATGTCGATGGCTATGTTGTCGAGGTCGTTAAGTCTATTGCCTTTTATGTCGAAGCCGTCGACATTGCCGCTTACTACAAGGGCTTCGCTGGTACCGAGTTTGAGGTCATGAAGATGATTGTTCTCTATCGAGATTCGAGAGGCGGCTCGGGCGCTGTCACCGAAGACGGCTATTCCATGAGCGTTGCCTTTATTAGAGCGCACGCCTGCGATGTCGTGGATTTCGTTGCCGCTCAGTTTTATGTCGTGGCTCGCTCCGGTGATTTTGATACCATGGGGTGCGCATTTGAAACTGTCTGATTTGAAGTTTTTGATCTCGAAACCTTCGATGGTTAAATGGCTTCCGTTTCGTATTGAGATTGCGGCATCGGCGTCTACGTTGCAGGTAGATGCACTCAGATCTATTACCGCCGGTCCGCCTCCTACAGAGCGAAACTTGATCGGTCCGTCGACAGAATTACCGCTTACTTTTATATCGACTGTCTCTCGATAGATTCCTTTTTCTACGTTGACCACTGAACCGGGTTTTGCTCTTTCTGCTGCGGTTTGAATTCTTCTCCAGGGGGCGTTCCGGCTGCCGTCTCCCCGGTCGCTACCCTTTGTAGAAGAGACAAAGTATTCTCTCTCTTGACCCTGTTTTGCAGAGGTGGCAGGAAGATCCCTGTTTTCCGAATGCCGGGGTCTTTCTTTTGAATCGCGTTTTTCTAAACCGGTTTTAGGCTCGCTCGGGTTTTTAATTCCAGGCTTGCCGAAGAAGCGGTCTATAAAATCCTGGTTCCTTGCCTGGTTGCTTTTGCCGAAAAAACTCTCGATAAATGCGCGGTTCTTTTCGACGTCACCGGCGCTGTCTTTTGTTCTGGAGTTGCCGCGATCAAATTGTAAGCCTGGTAAGGTTCCGTTTTTCTCCAGTTGTTTATTCTGGGTTTGCCATTCTGACCTGTGGTGGCTGTTCGGCTCGGTTTTTTTGCCGCTCCAAAATTCGGTCAGATCCGGCTTGGGATCCGAATTTGCGTCTAGGCGAAATTTTTCGGGAGTGCTTCCTGGCCTGTCCATTGCATGAATTGCTGATTCTATTAAGGTCTCTAGAGTTTCCTAGAAAATCATAGATGAACCATTCAACGGCTACGTGACAGCGCGGGCGTTCAGCAGTTTGGTTGCTTGTTTTTTGTTTTTAAATGGCACGCCAGGTTGGATTCGAACCAACGACCGACCGCTTAGAAGGCGGTTGCTCTGTCCAGCTGAGCTACTGGCGCATGCTCTCTTCTATCTCGCCAATTATAGCCTATTGAATTTAATCTTCGAACCAAGTGTGAATCTTGTTGAATCTTGTTCTTGGCAGCCGGGTCGTTCTGGGTTATCCCCGGAGCTTCGACGGGGCATAAATCCAGCCTTCCAGCAAAATATTGAGATTATTGGCATCGAAGGGGTCAGGAAAGAGGTCCTTTTGTTGCGCGAAAACTGCCGCACCGTAGCAAGCCGCCAGGGCGTCGAGGGCGTGATCCGAGGCGATGAACTGCCCTTTGGTGGCGTTGTCCATAGAGAGGCGGGGGCAGGTTTCGTAGCGATGGTCGCCTCGTTCTCTCAGGTTTATCAAGCCATCGACAATCTCTTTTCTGAGAGCCAGGGATTTTTCGTGATTTTTCTTGTCTCTCGATTTGTAGCCCCGGTCGGGTAGGCCTAAGAGCCAGAGGATCTCTCTGGGATAAACTTCTAAGGCTGCGCAGGCGCCTGGTTTTGGGTCATTGAAAGGTGCTACCCAGTAACGATTCGGATCCAGCGAGCTCAGCATTCTCATGCCCTGGTAGGTCATCTGCACCATACTTGGATTGACCCTATGCAGTGGGCTCTGGGCTGGTCTTCCGCAATTTTTATCGGTGAAGCGTTTGGGCTCGATGTCATATTCTTCGACCAGGGCTTCAAATTCGGCATAGCTCAGGAAAACAAGCTGCATAGCCACTTCTTGCCATTCTTGAAACTCTTCTTTGCCCAGTTTACGCTCAAGAAAACGCAGAAATTCAACAGGCAGCGAGAAGGGAAAGTCGAGGGCGACCACCGCGAGGTCGCCTGCGGCATCGAGTTCTTTTTTGAGACCCTGGCTGCCGGTTCTTTTCACACTTTTAACCTGCATGCCAAGAGAACTGAGTTCAGAGACCACAAGCCAGGTCTCGTTGGGCTCGGTCTTGGCTCCGCTGAAATCTACTCCTGCTACCAGTATGGACATCTCGGGCTTCCTGCTCTCTTGATTACCGGGGGTTTTAAGAAGAAAGTCTACATGCTGGCTTCAAGAATTTCAGGTTCTTATATACTGTATAACTAATTATCCGGTCTTCTCAGAGAGAATATTCTCTACCCAGCGCCTTAATGACCCTGAAAATGCCCCTTAACGTCAATACTATGGCCCGTTCCATCGGCTGTCTGGTGGATAGGACCATGACCGATGCCAATTATCTGGGCAATGTCTGGCTGATTGACGAAGACAAAGTGGCAACCTGTGCCCATCTGGTCTCGCGCTATTCGAATTATCTCGATGCGTTGATAGTCCGATTTCCTGGCTCTGCCCCCGGCACAAGCAGGGACTTTGGAGTGGAATCGGCGCTCTTTCATCCCGCTTTCGACCAGGCAGCAGCCAATCAGCTTCAGCAGGTTTCGTTGACGGAGCCTATGCCGGCGGTGCCGCTTCAGAAGCACAATGCGGTGGTATTGAAGCTCAAGAAAAAAATTCCGGAGCTTTCAGACACCATCTCTTTTCGGGTCAATAAAAATCTCTCTCTGCCGATCCCGCCCCGGGAGCAGGGTTTGGGCGGCAATCTTAGAGAAATAGAGCTCTTTGTAGTAATTCAGTCGATCACCAATGCCCGCAAAGAAGGCATCATCACCATATGTGACGAGCGCAATTATCCTGTGGCTCGTATATTCTGCAAAGATGGTCGTCTGGTCTATGCCCAGTATCGCAATCTGGTCAATGAGATGGCTATCTACCAGATCGTCAATCGGGAGCTGGACGGCAATTTCTTCTTCTGGGCGGCTGATAAGCCGAACTGGGAAGTGACCACCGCCATCGCCAAGCCTGCCGAGATGGTGCTTATCGAAGCAAGTCGAAGATTCGATGAGCTCAAGACCATGGTGCCTCATCTGGGTGGTCCTGAGACTCTCTATGAAAAGACCATAGCCGAGCCCAATGTGGAGATTCTTCCCGGTCCGGTAAAAGATTATTGTCGCAGGCTCTGGGACCTTCTCGATGGCGGCACGCCGCTAGGGCAGCTCTGGCAGGTCTCGAATCTGGACGATTACTCTATCTATGTAACCATCGCCGAGTTGAAGCGAACCCAGCAGATAGGTATCAAAGTAAGACAGACTCTGGAAGAGTCCGCCGAGGTTGAGCCGGCAAAACCGCTGCAGCTTGCGGTCAACGCGCCCCTCGCCCCGTATGACCAGATAACCAGTATCCACATTGATTCTCACAGCGGCAGGGCCCTGTCGAGGGAAGGCAGCCTGCTTGGCGCCATGCGTCAGGAGGACAAGTTTCATCTGCTGCATAATGTGCGCCTGGTTCCCGAAGCTACCGGCAGTCCCCTGTTTAAGGAAGACCGGGTAATCGGGATGCATTGCGGACCGCTGCCACCAAATTTCCAGACACCGGGATCTGACTCTAATCTTCAAGGTATGCTCTGGGTGGACTGCATAGTAGAATGTCTGCGCGCCGGAGGAGATGCCCCTCTGGCTGCCCGCTTGACCCTGACCGACATGCCTCTCAGAAGAACGGCTGAGCCGGAGGCCGAGGCTGTGGCGCAAGCGGAAGCGGAAGCTGATACGGCCAAGTCTGATGCAGGCTCCCAGGCTGCTCCTGATGCCGGCATTGCCGCCGGGGCTACGGGGGTCGCGCTCTCTGCAGATCCTGCGCCTGTGGCAGTCTCATTTGCCTCTGACGGTCATAATACCGGCGGCAAAGATCCTGGCGATTCTACGGATGCATCCGGCTCTGCCCAGGCTGCTCGAAGTTCTAGAATAGACTGTCCCAAATGTGGTCGGACCAGCCAGGAAGGTTCTCGCTATTGCAAAAGCTGCGGTGAAGAGCTGCACGAGAAAACCGAAGCGGTCAGGCAAAAGCGACGTAAGAGTGCCACTCCGATTTTTCTGGTTCTTGCAGTACTTTTGCTGGCAGGGCTGGGCGGCCTGGGGTATTTTGTGGCAAATCTGCCGAAGCCCAAGGTTGTCTCCGGTGACACCATGGTGATTCCGGATAAGCCCTGGGTGAAATTGCACATCTATAAAAAGACACGCAGCGACAATACCGGAGATTCGGCGACCCATTGCTGGAAACTTCAGGATGAAGGCACTATCTACAAGGAGAAAGACCTCATCCACCTGAAGCTGGATGTGCTCAAGAAAGCCTATGTGTACTTGATTTATTTCGGTTCTGACCAGCCCGCCCTAATTTATCCTGGGTTGGAAGTGAATAATAAGGTGCTGGATGCCGGGACAAGTTTCACCTTCCCGGACAAAGTCTCTGAGTATGTGGAGGGCAACATGCAAAATCTAATCGGATTGGAGATGCAGAACTCTCCGGGAGTGGAGACTTTCGTAGTTCTGGCCAGCCCCCGTAAGCTACAGCTGTCCAGCAATCCAGCCGCCGTACAAGACGCCTATCGCAGAGCCGTCGACGATATTGAGGGCTCTCATTCTGATACCGGCGTGGAGGACAGTCTGGCTAATTTCTGCAAAGGACTGGTAGGTAATGATAGTCTTAAAGATATCGATGCCGATGGGAAAGCCGGAGCAGAGAAAAGTATTTTCATCGATAGATATTTGATTAAACACGTTAAGCAGTAAGAGCCCTGAAGGAGCTTGAAGATAATGTCTCTGACAAGAAATTGTTTTACCTGGATTATGACGGCGGCTATGCTGGTTTCTACCGCGGTGCCGACGCTTGCTCTCGATAAAGGCGCCAAGGGTCTGTTTTTCGAGCAGCTGGATAGCCCGAGCAAGGACCTCAACACCGGTGTGCAGTACTGGATCGAGCTTGAGCGTGACGGCGAAACTATAAAAACCAATAACAAAGCTGAATTCAGAAGCGGCGATAGAATTCGCTTCCGGGTCAAATCCAATATCAAAGGTTATGCCTATATTCTGCTCACCACAGGCAGTCGCGGCGAGCAGTCAGTGCTTTTCCCTGATCCTTCGGTGAATGAAAGCAACAAGGTTTTGCCGGGCAAAACCTATACCCTGCCTGGTATGGGCTCTCTGACTTTCGACGAGAATCCCGGAATGGAGAAAGTCACCCTGCTTCTCTCTCGTCATCCGATTGACGCCCAGGCTTATTTAGATAAACCCACCGAACAGCCGACTCTGATAGCCTCGGCCATGACCGGTTCTAAGGATCTGGTACCGGCAAAGGTGCTGGTCTCTTATGCCGACCCGAACAAAAGCTTCCCGGGCAGCAGCCTGAAGGTCGCTCGTAGCACGGTAAAATCCGAGCCGGTCAAGACTGAAAAGCCCGCCACAACCACCACTACCAAAGTGGCTCATACCAGCACTAAAACCAAGAAAAACAGTGCTTCTTCGGGGACCAGTTCGACGACTGCCAACAAAGTCGCCCAGAAGCCGACCAAGAAAAACAGTCCGGTCAGCAAGCCCAAGACAAAACCCAACAAGGTTTCGAGCCCTGCTACCGAACAGGATGATGAGTCTGTCACCGTAGTATCACAAGCTACCGATGGAATTCTCCATGTGGACGTGAACCTTCACCATATCTAGGTTACAGAGCACTTGATCTCGAAATGGCACCCTGAAAAGGGTGCTATTTTTTTTTAATCTGGTATCAAATCCTTATCGGTTTTTGATATCTTAACCCTGCCTTAAACCTGTTGGTTTCAATATACTTTCATTGTCGTCTACAAGAGATTCAGAATCTCCACAGAAAAATGATCTGGATTATTTCTTTTGGCATGTGCCTCGTTCTGGCAATTGCGTTTCTGGCTGTATACCGCCCCACACTTTTCAGTGTTTTCGTGCCGCACAAACCGGTCAAATCCAAAGTTGACCCGGACCGTTATATTAAAGCCTTGCGGGGCACGAGATACTGATTCAGTACCGTTGGCGGTATCTGTTTTTAGCTTTTGGTCAGGGATATTAGCGATATTAAAGGCCTATTTCCTTCGGAAAGCCTTATAACTATCAAGTTACTTCTTGTAAACCGTAACCAGAGGGCAAAGCAATGCCAGGTACAGCGCTAGGACTATTTCTGATCGACTTCATAGTCAGGCCTTTCGCCCGGATCTACGAGAAATGGCCTCTGGCTATGCTCCTGGTCTGTTTGATCATCTACGGAATCATCGGCTATATCGTCGTCAAATCGGTTTATTTCGCCGACGAACACCACTATTAAGTTCGTTCTTCCTGCTCTAAATCTTCAAACCCGTCTTAATGGGCTTCTACCGAGACAAGCTCCAGGCTTAGCATGTCGCTTTCTAGATCGACAAGCCCGATATATTGCTCGATACAGTTCTTGATTCCGCCTGCCGGTACGTCATACTCCAGCTTGTATGTGCCCACTGTGAGCAGCTCTCCGTCATAGCCATAGGTGCGATAGCGAAAACAGACATCTTTGATCGGAACGTTGTTGTAGTTCTTTACCCGGATCCAGCAACAGGGACAGTTGATTACCCAGAGTCCGACGATATGCCAGTCGACAAGCTCGATATAGACATTTTTGGTAAGCTCGGGGTCGCCGTGGCAATTAGGTCCGGAGCAGCCGCTGAGAAGTTGGCTTGCCATAATCAGGACTGTTAGAGCTGGTAAAATTTTACGCCAGAATGAGCGGGTTCTTTCAGAAAACCCGCCGACGGATGATCGGGGTATGGAAGACCACATCTCGGGAAAGTCTAAATATAGGGAAGGAACCCCAAATTCTGAGCTATTCCCAGAAGCACCAGGACCGCAAAGAATGCGAATAAACCAAAGAAAACTGTTTCGCCTTCTGCCATAATTTGAGAAAGATTTCCTCATGAAGTGCATTTTTGATTATATAGCAGGTCTGGTGTCTTTCACCATGCGGTTTTCCGGGGGGTATCATTAATTAAATGAGATCTGACGTCAGCGCGGAAATCCCTGTTTGCCTTGATGAGCGGCATTCTAATTTCGTTCGGGAAGAATTCTGTCCTGATGATACTTCTGTAAGCTATCTGAACTGGGGCTCGGTCGGACGCAAGCCCGAGTCTGTTCTTGCCGCTGTCAGTCAAGGATGGCGACGCCTCAATAACAATCCCACCCGGGTCACTTATCTGGAAGACGACATAAAAGAAACTGCCAGGCAGAGTCTGGCAGAGCTTCTTAAGGTCGATAAAGAATGTCTTCTCCTGACCGATTCCACCACCCAGGCACTGCAGCTGATTCTCTCGAGTATGCTCACCCGGGCTGGAGACGAAGTGATTATCACCAGTCGTGAGCACGGCAGCAGCCGGACGATTTTGAGATATCTCGAAGATACCCGCGGAATCAGGGTCAGGACCTACAATATTGAAGCTGGTTGCTCCACCGAGCAGATGAGCCTGGAGTTGCTCAATCTAATCACCGGTAATACCAGGCTGGTTCTGGTAAGCGAAATAGATTGCTATTCGGGATGGCGACCCGAGCTTACCCTTTTGAACGAAAGCCTGAAGCTTTTAGACATCCCGCTTCTGGTCGATGGTGCCCATGCGCCAGGCAATGGTCTTGCCCGACCGGGTAGATATCCTCTCTGGGTAGGAGCCGGTCACAAGTGGCTTTCTGCTCCCAACTCTACCGGATTCGCCCTGGTTTCACGGGACTTTATTCCGCTTCTCAATCCGGTCTGGCTTGGCGATGGTTTTTACGAGACCAGAGAGGCAGAGATTTATGATCTGCGCCGTTTCGAGTATAAAGGCAATCCCGATGTGGTGAAGTGGCTCGGTCTGACCGAGGCGGTGCGTCTTTATCAGAGCCTGGATAGAGAGCATATCGACGCCTATCAAAAAGGGCTGGTTCTCTATCTGAGGACCAGGTTGATGCTCATGGACGGGCTCAGGGTCCGCTATCCGGGCTATCATAATCCGGAAGGGGAGGAGCAGGCTTCGATGATAACCTTCCATGCCAAACCGGAACGCTGGAAGGTCACTGATCTTAGGGCGGCTTTCTGGGAGGATCATAAAATCTGGATCCAACCGGATTTTCTCTCACCGCATCCGGGTTCCGGCGGGCGCATCTCTTGTCATTATTCGGTGACAAGAGATGAACTTGATCGTTTTTTGAATGCCTTAGAGAGTTATTTGAATTGAGAAAGCTATGATGGTGTCGGATTCGGTGTTAGAAACAGATTCAAATTCAAATTCAAATGCATTGCGAGATCGCATTTTAGAAAGCCGGTTCGAGCCGGCGCAATTCTTTGCCAACAGGCATCTTATGACCATTGCAGCCGCGATCTGGCCCCGGCGCTTTCCCCTATTGCTGAAAGATTCTGTAGAACAGCATCTGGTTGATGTGGCACCAGGCTCGAAAGTGCTTGCCGAGGTCAATCTGTTGTCCGATTCCAGAGCTGGTAAGAACCTGGTGGTGGCAGTGCATGGTCTGGAGGGCTCCGGCAATTCTCCTTATATGCAGGGGCTGGCTGTCAAAGCTTTGCTTGCCGGATTCAGCGTGCTCCGGTTGAACCTGCGCAATTGCGGCGGCACCGAAGCCTTGACCGATACCCTTTATAACGCCGGTATGAGTGACGATCTGATAGCAGTTGCCGAATGGGCACGCAAAAAGTGGGGCTTCGAAAGAATTTTCTTTGTCGGCTTCTCTCTAGGAGGAAATATCGTACTCAAGGCCGCAGCCGAACTGGCTACTTGTAAGCTTGCTGAGAACAGGGACCTTTCTGCCTCTCTGGCCGCCGTTTGTGCAGTCTCTCCTTCGGTGGATCTGGAGCGGTCGGTAGATCAGCTCGAACTGGGTCTAAATCGAATCTATCAGGTTACTTTTATGCGCAGCCTGAGAGAAAAACTCAAGAATAAGGCAGCCCGCTTTCCCGAGCGATATTCGCTTGCTCCGTTGAAAAAACTAAAGACAGTTAAGGAGTTCGATGAGACCTATACGGCTCCGGATGGCGGTTTCGAGTCTGCGAGGCATTATTACGAGCAGTGCAGCTCTCTTTCTAAACTCGGTGATATAAGGGCGCCTGGTCTTATTGTTGCTGCCCAGGACGACCCGATAGTTCCTGCAGCGTCTTTTGATGAAGTGGATCTGAAATCAGGGCCGATGCGCTTGCTTTTGCCCAGCCATGGAGGTCACGGTGGATTTCTCTCCTTGTTGTCAGGGGATTTGGATAAAGCTTCTACAATTTGCAATAATCCTCCCCATGCGGTCGGTAGCCTGAAAGATAGATTCTGGGCTGAAAATAGAGTGATCGAATTTTGTCTTGCCGCGAGCGAGCCGTCTTAATAGACAATTTACCGAAATAACCCTATAAG
This sequence comes from Candidatus Obscuribacterales bacterium, assembly GCA_020634035.1. Taxonomy (GTDB): domain Bacteria; phylum Cyanobacteriota; class Vampirovibrionia; order Obscuribacterales; family Obscuribacteraceae; genus RI-106. Next base: position 139,893 of record JACKCM010000004.1, read on the forward strand.
GAAATGAGAACTTCGTGTACCATAGCTCAAAGGATTATTGGGGGCTGGATGCCAAGTCCTGCTCGAGGGTCCGATAAAGTTTAGTAGTGATTTACTAGAATCAAAGGAAATTTCCAGGGGAGGAAATGTTGTGAAAACAAGCAAATTAGGAGTTGCTCTGGCTCTTATGGCAATGGTCGGAATGTCCGCGCCTGCTATGGCTGCTGACTCCGAGCCGCTCGAGCAAGTTACCCAGGGTTCGCTCATGGTGACCAGAGTTGGCGCTATTGGTGCCGGCGTTGTTCTCGGTACACCTGTCGCTGTTGTTCGCGAGAGCGTCAAGAGCTATATCGACTTCACCGGAATGGCTGCCGACAAAGTTGGTGAGCCTCTGGGCGGAAAAGACAACGGCCCTGTATGCCTCGTCTGCTCGCTCGTCACCCTGCCTGTCGGTCTGGTTGCCGGTACTCTGAAAGGAGTCTACTACGGCACCAAGAACGGAGTTGTCGGTGGATTCAATACACCTTTCCACCCCGACACCTTCAGCCTGGGCGAACTGGACAGCGAATAGTCCTTAACAAATTCGATGTTATCGAAGAGCGAAGGCCGCAAGCCTTCGCTTTTCTCTTTGTCCTATTTTAAAAATCCCCTGAACTTGAAAGTCTTGCTGCATCAAACCGGCGAGATCTTGATATCATAGGGTCTTACCCAGCCCGGGGACTGCATTTCGGGCAGGTTGCCCACCACAAAATACAGGTCGCAACAAAGCTATGGCCGATACCAAAACTACAATGAATCTCAGCGAGTGGCTCTCGCGCATAACCCGGGCGAAGAACCGAGCCGAGGTCTATGCCATTCTCGACGAGTTTCGTCCCCTGACCTGGACCGACAACGAACGCTCTCAGATGTCCAAGCACTACATGAAGATAATCGACCTTATGCCGCCGGAAGAGTCCGACGAGGATAAAGGCTCGGGCAATGAAAACAAAGCTGGTGAAGGTGATGACGGACCGGTATGGTATGAAAAAATGTAAGCTGTTCGAGCCTCTTCGTATTAGAGGTGTCGAATTCAAAAATAGAATCTTTGTCTCTCCAATGTGTCAGTATTCATCCGTCGACGGCATGGCTACCGACTGGCATATGGTGCATCTGGGCACCCGGGCTGTGGGCGGTGCTGCCTGCGTTATTGTAGAGGCTACCGCAGTAGAGCCAGAAGGGCGAATCAGCCCTGACGATATGGGGATCTGGAGCGATGGACACATAGAACCTTTTCGTCGCATCAACAGCTTTGTCAAATCCCAGGGAGCTGTGCCCGGCATACAACTCGCCCATGCCGGAAGAAAGGCTTCCACAAAAGCGCCATGGAAAGGCGGCGGAGTGCTGCCGGTCTCCGAAGGCGGTTGGGATGTGGTTGGTGCCAGCGCCCTGCCTTTTGACGAGGGGCATCCTGTGCCGAAGGAGCTCAGCCTCGAGGCTATCCAGTCTCTGGTGCAGTCCTTCGCGCGCGCGGCTGAAAGAGCTGTTGAAGCCGGTTTCGAGATGATCGAAATCCATAGCGCTCACGGTTATCTGCTTCATTCTTTTCTCTCTCCTCTCTCGAACAAGAGAACTGATGAGTTCGGTGGCAGCTTTGAAAACCGCGTTCGCTTTACCCGGCAGGTGGTGGAGGCGATAAGAGCCGTGATACCGGATGAGATGCCACTGTTTTTGAGGATCTCTGCCACCGATTGGGTCGAAGGCGGTTGGGATGCCGTTCAATCAGTTGCCCTCGCAGCCACGGTCAAGCCTCTTGGAGTCGACTTGATAGATTGTTCATCCGGAGCGATTGTGCCCAGGGTTTCTATTCCGCAAAACCCCGGATATCAGGTGCCTTTCGCCGAACAGATCAGAAGAGATACCGGTATCATGACTGGTGCGGTAGGATTGATAACCGAGGCGCAGCAGGCTAACGATATCCTCGAAGAAGAAAAAGCCGATATAGTTCTATTGGCTCGAAAGCTGCTCAGAGAGCCTTACTGGCCTCTTCAGGCCGCTGCCGAACTGGCAGAGGCTGTCGAGTGGCCGAATCAATATAAACGTGGTCGAGAGCTTGCCACCAGTTTGCCGCGTTAGAGACAGAGATAAGTTATTTCTGTCTGTTCTAATCGGCTGAATCAGTCGCTGGTGGCTATGCTGGCTCTGGCGCCGGTTTTTGCCTGTCCGTCAGGGCTTTGCTCTTGATCGGAGCTGTGGCTGACTTCTCTATTCAAAGCACCAGAGAGGGTGTCGATACGCTCTCTCAATTTCACAAGAATCGGATTCTCTACCGAATAATGTCTTGAGAGAATTACCAGGGCTCTGGCAAGCAGCGAGTTGGCCTGGGCTACACGTTTGTGGACCAGATAGACTTCTGCTAGTTTTTGCAAGCTCATGGCCAGTTCTTTGCTGTCGGGACCGATCTTCTCTGCCAGGGAGACGGCACTGTCGAAGGCATTCTCGGCGGCGATATAATCACCCTGGTCATAGCGCTCTTGACCGGTGCGCATTCTATTCTCCCACTCTCTCGTGAGATCTGAGCTGCTCAGTTTTATCACCGGATTACTGTGGGAATTGCTGTGGTAACTGCTGTTAAAGTTGCTGTTGATGTCGCCCGGGGCTGGAGCCGGCAGGCTGAGGGTTGTTAGAGGCGCGCTCGGCTCTATCGGCTTTGTCTGCACGATTTCTGATACGTCTTTCTTCTCGTTTGAGTCAGCAGAATCGGATTCAGAACCGGAATTTTCTTGTGCCACCTGAATTGATGCTACTTCTGGTGGCGCGACCTCTTGTTTCGCTTCGGTATTTTGAGCGAGTTCTTGTGCCGGTTCCTGCCTGGCTTCTGGCTCTTGCGATGGTGCTGCTTCTTGAGGCCGCACCGAAGCGGAACTTGATTCAATCGTCGGCTCCGGCTCAGGTTTCTGCAGACTGGCAACCGCCTGATTTGCATTCTCACTCGGGGGCTCGGCCGCCGAATTGCTCTGGATATCTTTGTTTTGATTGTTCTCTAGCTGCAAACAGACTTCGGCCAGTTTTCTTCTGACCGATGGCGTGTTGCGCAGACGCAAAGCCTCGGTGAATTCTACGAATGCCATGCGCGGAGCCCCGGCTCTCAGTTGTTCGTTGCCCAGCTCAACTCGGTCTTCATAAGAATTTGGGTCTTTGCCCAGCTCTTTGATAACGGCGTTCAGATTACGACGAGCCGTGGCTTCTCCTGGAGAGAAATAGAGTGCCGAGCGGAACTTTTCTGCAGAATCTTTTGTGTTGTGCCTTGCCAGCTTCAATCCATAGTTGTTGTAGGCAATAGTCAGGTTCTTTCTGGCGAATTCATAGTCAGGATGTTTCTCGGTAATCGGCTGCAGAAGTTTGACTGCTTGCTCGAACTTGCCTTTTTTAATCGCTTCAGCCGCTTCGTTATTGACCTGGGCAAGCTCTTTCTTTTCTACTTTGATAGAGCTTGTGCCTGTGGTATCGATATTGATATCAAAATTCTTGGGTGATTTTACGCTTGTGGCGACCGAAGAGTGGCTTTCGTTGCCCGGGCCTTTTTTCTTGACCAGATTCAGTCTGGGCAGCATGAATTCGGCAAGCTGTTTAGAGGAGTTCGGCTTTAGTTTGAGAATCTGATTGACGTCACCCAGGGCTCCCTGAAAGTCTCCCTGTTTGTATTTCAGAGAGGCTCGATACTCAAGGGCGCGTGTGTTCTTAGGATTCAGCTTCAGGGCTTGATCCAGGTCGTTCATGGCCTGCTTGGGAAGATCTAGTTTGGTCAGACACCAGCCCCGTTCGGTATAAGCCATCGAGGACTTGGGGTTGAGCTTGATTGCATAGTTATAATCGAGGACTGCGTTCTGGTAGTCTGCCAGGGCCTTTCTCGAACGAGCGCGATAGAAGTAGGCAGGATGATGTTCTGGAGAGAGCTTTATCGCTTTTGAATAGTTGCGGATTGCATCTATGTGTTTTTGCTGTTTTGCTTCGCTCATGGCCTGTCGCACAAGGCTGTCTGCGTTTTCGCCCTGGGCTTCGGCGCTTCCGGAGCCAATCGAAAGAAGCATTGTCAGAAACAGGCTGGTGGCAATCTTCGACTGGTGGTATCTATCCGGCATAGAGATCTAGCGCAACTCCTCAAATAGTCAAAATCGGCAGCTCATTGTCGAAGGTCCATTCCATAATCGAACCGTCATAGACGGGTAGTATTGTTCCAGTATAATGCTCGTGCAGGAGGGCGACGGTGCATGTGCGGACTCCCACTTCGCAGTAGGTGCCTATATTCTTCAGGGATTGATAACCTTTCGGTAATAAGCTTTTATAAGCCTCTTCTTCGATGAAAGTATGTCCGTCATCGGTGAAGACATCGTTGAACACCACCAGATGTGCCTCTGGAATGCGACCTTTTTTCGGCTGATACCAGAATCGCTTACCAGAAAACTCGTCTTCTGAGCGGGTGTCGAGCATTCGGGGAAATTGATCGGTGTCGATAAGCGCCGTCAGATCTTGATGGAGGATGCGGCGTTCTTGTTTTAACTCAGGAACGAAAGAGGATGAGCCGGGATTCTGAATTTCTGTCTGGAGCGGGAGTGAACGTCTCTTCCAGGCCTTGAGACCACCGTCCAGCATGGCTACCTGTTTGACGCCGGCATAGATGAGCATCCAGGCGACACGGCCTTCTCGCCCTTTCGATGATCTGCCGCCTGCATAAACCACCACCGGTCGGTCACGGTCGACCCCCAGTTTGCGGAATTTATCTATGTAGACGGGCTTTTCGAGGTTAGCGAGCTTGCCCCAGTAGCCTGGCTGGTGCAGAATCGGTCTGACCCGGTCGGGGGCCTTTTCGTTCCAGTCTTCCCAGCCAATATGAACAGCTCCGGGGATATGTCCTCTTTGAAACTCTTTGAAGGGTCTTGCGTCCACGACCAGGCAATCACTGCCGAGAGCGAGCAACTCTTCGACCGTGACCAAGAGCGATCCTCTGCTATTCTCCTGGGAATTAGCCAATTGTTTCAAGCTCCTTTAGAACTTGAGAATTCTAGCGCACTTTGGCTGATTTCGCCTGTTTTGGCGGAAAATCAGTTAGATTTCTATGAATTTTTCAGCTTCGCTGGAGCTTGGAAGAAGGCAGGTGTCATATTTGCCGAACAGTCGATAGCGAAATTTCGCCACCAGCCGATAGCCCAGATCTCTAATCGGCCTTGGAATGATATTGAGTATGGTGGCAAAGAAGGGCATCGGTGCCTTCAATCCCTTCAGGATATGAATAATTGCGTCAGAGCGCCAGAGCAGCTTGCTGTCGGGCTCTCCTCCATCGACCTGGACATAGACAGTATCCAGATCGGCTGCTTCGATACCGTGTCTCTTCAATCGCTCTGAAGCAAAATCGCTCTGCAGAGAAGCAAAGACAAAGGAGTTCTCTGCGGAATTGGCGAGGACGAATTTGACAAAAAAATTGCACAGACCACAGACACCGTCGTAGAAAATCAAGCTGTGACCGGAGATGTCTTCAGGAATGGGCTCCTTGCTGTTCATTTCAGTCCCCTTTATCCTTTCAATCCCCTTAATCTCCAAAGCTAACTTTCTTGGGGAACTTCCAATCGTAGAACTGGGCTTGTTTTATGTCTTGCCAGGCGTTCACGTCCCTTCCCATCTTATGGTACACATAGGCTCTGGCAACATAGAAGTGGGTCTTGTTTGGATCGTTCATGAGAGCGTCCGAAAGATCGTTCAGGGCATCTATCCAGCGCTCCATTTTGATGTAAGCCACTCCCCTGTTATAGAAGAGTTCCGGGTCTTTGGGGTTGGAGCGAATGGCGGTGTTGTACCCTCTGAGGAGTCTCTTTGGCTCTTTGGGACCGATTTTGTCGAAATAATCTTTGTCCAGATGAAGGCTTTCGCCGATGCTCTCTTCTTCGAAAGATGGCTTTTTGACCGGTTCTTTCAGGATGCTGTTGAAGTCCAGATCTCCGTCGTTCTGTTTACTTCTCAGGTAATCTTCGAGTCTAGGTGAGCTGTCTTGTCCGAGATCTGCGCGGATAGTCTCCGGGACCGGCTCATAGGAGGTCGGTTTTGCCGCAATCACCAGATCGGCCCCTTCCCATTTGCTGTTTAGCACCGGAGTCTGCTCGGCACCGAGGCGGTCTTGTTTGACCTCCTTTTGTACGGAGTCTTTAACCGAGGAAAAAGCTTCTTTTATGCCTGAATCTTCTTTGTTGCTTCGCAGAGCATCGAGGAGTTGTCTGGTGAACACGCCGTTTTTGTAGCGCCTGGATTCCCAGGATTGTTCATCGGGCATGCTGGAGCAGATGACCATCTGACCCTCGCCCTGTCCGATGGCGTTAACGTCGAAGTTTGCTACTCTCTTCAAGCCTTTTGCATTGGGATTGAGAGTTCCTGAATGGCAGGCGTCGAGAATTAGCAGGATTCGATTACTCTTCACTCGTCCTTTCAGGGACTCGAGCAATCTTTTCATCTCTATTCCTGTGGTAAATAGCTCATCCGGTTCGCTGTCATAGGCAACCAGATAGTTTTTGCCCTGACGGTCTATGTGACCCGGGCTGCCGTGGGTCGAGAAGTAGACGACCACCAGATCTCCTTCCTGGACCAGATTGGGCAGGAACTTCTCACCAAGTTCTGAAAGTACACGTCTTTCGGTGGCTTCCTCATTCAAGAGGATTCGTACATGGTCCTTACTGAAATTGGCTTCGTCAACAAGAAATCGGTAGAAATCGGCGGCATCTTTGGCAGCATACTGCAGGCGGGGCACTTTCTTGCTCTTGAAGTTGCCGATGCCGACCACAAGCGCCCACTTGTCTCGAACGGGCATCAGCTTCTGCTCTTCCTTAATCCTGGCTTTAGCGTCCTCGATATCACCCGGGACCGTCTCTTGAGCCGCCGCCGGCAAGGCGACCTGCAAACCCAAAATTAGCGCTACCGCGCTGCCAAGGAAAGCTCTGAGCATATTTACCTCATAAACGAGTGGACTATGATCATTTTACCCTCTAATGAGGGGAATTTCGGGCTTGGGTCCAGGGTTCATCAGATTCCTGTTTCAATCTACTCAGCCGATGATAAATTTACGAGGCAGAGCGGCGGATTGGCTGTTTTCTTTTGGCACAGTAGTATGAACTGACCTGATGATACACTTACCAGACAAGCATTATGCGAAGGTGTGAGCAGTGAACGCGGCGAATGGAAAAGGAGAGTTTCTCCTTTTTATAAACTACAGACAGGCGATGCGCTTTGGCCATGTTGGCTGGGGCTTTTCTGTTCCCTCGCAGAACATCTATGTATTCGGCTCTACCGATCATTTGTATCGTCACCACTGGTGGGATCTTCTTGGCTGGGCCAATTATATGTATGTCGGACCGGGTGAGTCCAATGACTGGTGGTTGATGAAGGCTGATAAAGAGAAGATGACCGATGAGATGACGACCAGGGGATGGCATATTCGGTACCATGCTTATAAGTCTCTCCCGGTGGATGACCCATCTCCTGATAAAGCCGAGGCTGTGGCCCAGTCTTTTCAGAACGCGGGCTGGTCTGTGCTGAGCAATAATTGTGTTCAGCAGACCTACGAAATAGCTAAAGCATATGGGGTGGGAGCAGAAATTCTCAATCCCTGGCACAACACTCTGCTTTTGATTCCCAACTACTGGTTTGGCAAAGTCGAAGGGCGGTTCGTCAAACTGCGCACCCCCACAGACGAAATCTAGACGATTTTTCTGGACGTTATGACAGCCGAAAAGATCGTTGCAGTAATTGGGGCGCGATGTATTTGAGGACCCCCTTCCTGGGCAACGGACTGCCTCGCACGAAACAGGTTATAAGAGAAAGCGGATCTATAACAGCCGCAGCCAGGCGGATGGAGTTTTCATAGACATAAAGCTGGGAGTATTTTCGGCTGACACCATAGAAAGTGCCAAGCAGGTACGCGATCAATATTCTAGTGCTTTCCTGAACTAGCTGGTCGATGGGCTCGACAGAGTTCTTACCATTGTTCTTACCCCCGTCTTTCTCTGCGTCGTGTGCATTTTGACAGTATTGAATTCTTCTTTCTCCACTGCGCTTAAAGAGTGCCTTTTTCAAAGTTGCGCAAGGAATCGAGACCTCCTCTCTTGTATCTCCCAGAAAATCTTCCAGGTGTTTTCCGAGTACCAGTCGAATTTTTTGCATCATGAACCAGGTGGTGGCATAGTCGAGCTTGAATAGAAGTGAGAGCGAAGTGGACGATAGACCGTCTTCTTCGAGTAGTGAAAGGATGGCTTTTACCCACAGTTTTAGGTTCTTTACGCCGTGCAGGGCGGTGCCGGATGTCGCTGATATTTGTGCTTGGCACTGACGGCACTCCATTAGTTTTCTGCTTTCAATTCGATAGGCTTTTGTATCTCCACACCGTGGACAGGAGAAGCCTTCCGGCCAGCGCAGGCTCTCCAGAATAGTTCTGTAGTCATCGTTCGATTCGGCTTTTTCCAGTAAAGTGTACAGATCTTCCATGATGAATCACCTCCTTTTTGATAAACGATGGAGGACCGGAAAAGTTCACTCTGGGCTATGCGAATAATTCCTCAATGCGGCAAGGGGAGCCCGAAGAACCTGAGAAGAGAAGGGAGGCTTATGGCGATGGCTCAGGGATACTAAAGCTATCGGTAGTAACCGTTTCCATAGGCACCGTTCATGCCGTAGGCGCCGCCATACATTGGATTGCCATACCCAGACCCTCCATAACCACCGTAGCCGTATCCGCCATAGCCCCCGCCGAGTACAGAGCCAGCCGCCACGGCTCCCACCGTTAGCAGTGTCTTAGCCAGGCTTTTCAACAGGGGATGACCTTTCTTTTGCTGGGATTGTTGTTGGGTTTGTTGAGTTTGTTGGGATTGTTGAAACTGTTGGGGCGGTTGATAGCTCATATTGCTCTGGTTGCCGTAGGAATTCTGGTAGCCGCCACCATAGCCCTGGTTGTAGCCTTGATAAGTCCCTGCGCTTGCCTGGTTCTGGGCTGCGTATCCGCCATAGGCACCACTGGCAGTGCCGCTGCCGGCGTATTCGCCTCCGGTCTCATTCGGGTTCTGGTTCTCTGTGTTGCCGGCTGGCGGCCAGTTCGGGAAACTTGAGGCAGACTGTCTTGCCGGTGCTACCTGGGGCGACGAAGGTCCTTTGTGCATAAGGCTGACCGCATTGACCAGCACTTTTACCTGCATCGGAATCGAAGAAGTAGTATCAGGTGGTTCGTTAGGAAAAACAGATTTTTCCAGGTCGCGAACTCTATCTATTAGTGGTTTTTGAGGAAAGCTGCTACCATAGACATGACTCTCGAGCCAGGTAAGCTGCTCTGCCACGGGGGCTCCCATCGACGGTGGACTGTCCTGATTCTCACCACGATAACCGCCACCATAGGAAGGTGGTGTCATTCCATAGGAGCCTGATGATCCTGAGCTTCCGCTATAAGCACCACCGCCGCCATAACCATATCCGGAGCGCTGTCCATATTGAGGCGGAGCACTTTCGTAACCGTTTCCGTTGTCACCGCCGTTGTCTGCCGCCTGATAGTTCAGAGTATTACGCGGATCGACGATGTCTGAAATTGACTTGTGATAATGCTTCTGGACATATTTCTCCAGGTCTTCAGTGCGTTTACTGAGGTCCGGATCGGAAGAGACCTTTTTAAAGGCTTTCATCTCCAGCTGTGCCAGTCGTTTTCCGAGCCCTTCATCGCGGTAGGTTTTGCCCAGCAGAACCTGTTCTATGGCATCTACCCGGGGATAGTCGGTACTGGGGTCGGCAGCAGCTTCATCCGAATTGGAGCTGTCGGCACCCTGACTCTTGTCGCTACCAGACGGTGAACTGCTATTGTCCTGTGCACTGCCTTGATCGTTCTTTTGTTTGTCGGTCTTATTGTCCGAGTTCAGATCCGGTACCGCCGCTAACAGAGCCGACATTCGATCTTCTTCGCTTCCGGTTTTTGATTCTCCGAACACCAGTTTCTCGACGCGTTCGATTCGATTCTCTTCAGAGTCCTTTTTATAGTCATGGTCGAAGAATTTGATCTCCATCTTTGTAAGGTCGGTGGAGAATTCTTTGTTCAGCGCATAAACCGGTTCTGCCGTCAGCGTCAGTCCCAGGGGCAGCACCATATTGAAGGCGAGAGCCAGGGAGGTGACTTTCCTTTTAATGCATTTTCGACCGGCAGTATTTCTCAAAACAACTATCTTTCTAAAACAATATATTGAATAAGGCGCACAGAAAGGGACCAGGAGTCCCGGGATTCAGATTATAGATCACTTGTATATAAAGGAGGTTAGAGAAGGGCCATCACGATTTTTGGGATTTTTAAATCGGGTACACATTGGTCACGATTAATGCGTATATTCAAAATGTCCTAAATCAGTTACCCACTGAAACCCCCTTTAACATTCCGTTTTTTTTCCTCAGAACAATCCCCTTGTTTCTGGGACAGAGGTCAACTACATGTCCGCTTCCCGTCTTGCGCAGAACGTGCGCGATAAGATGCTGTCGGAGTTCGACTCCGTTCAGGTCGATTCTTATGCTAATTTTGCCCCCAGAGCCACCGGAGCCGTCGATGCTATGTTGTGTGGTTTCATCTTAGAAGGTGATATGGGCGACTTTGAGAGAGCTTCCCAACCTGTTTCCAGTGGCGACTGGTATTACAATCTCTAGTTCGAAAATTTTTTGTGAGCAGCGAGTGGTAGAAGGTGCCGATTTAGGCACCTTTTCCATTTGTGTATAAATATTTGAGTGCGTGTCTGATCGGTAGCTTTGTGCAAAAAGAAGGAAAGGGCGGCCGAAGCACACCCTTTCCAGACAAGCCGCCGAGTAGGCGACTGCACTAAACGACACACGACTCGGATCGAATCCGGATCTACGGAACCATAGCTCAAGAGCGTCATCGGAGACCGAAAGCAAGGGCAGAGAAAGTCAAAGAAACTTCTGAGTTGCTAAGCCTAAGCTGGGTCCACAGCGCCCACATAGTTCCAGAACAGAGGCTGGAGGTATGGAGCATGGCAGCACAGGAGTCCGGAGACGTTGACGGAAACGCACCAGGGGCGAAGTCTCGAGGTCGGGAAGGAGCCACCAGAGCCGGGAGCGCGCCAGGAGCCTCCGAAGAGGCGAGAACCAGCGGGGAACCCGAGGGGGCGACCGACCTGCCGGCAAGCCACCGCCTGAGCCGGGGACCGAGTCACCATCCCCAGAAGGGACGGAAGACACAGAGCACCCGAGGGGGCAACCTACCTGCCGGGAAGCGATCGAATGAGCCGATCACACCTCCACCCGAAGGGGGAGGCGAGAAACTCGAAGCGACCGACCTCCGCACGAAACGCACCACCGCAGACTAGCTGCAAGGAGCGCATCCGGTGTCGAACGGACAAGAGCCGTGCATCAATTTCGTACAAGATCATTCTACCCAGAATTGCTTGACAACATGCATCAAAAAACATCAATTCCTAGAAAATTTTTTCTCTGAAATACTGGTCGTGGTAGTAGTTTCCATGAATTCAGACGACCGCTTTTGCGGTAGACTCGAAGCAGTTTTATACTGATTTGATACTGTTTGAGATTCAGGGACCAGAGCTTTGCGATGACAAGACATCTGGACAAAGGCATCATCCTCTACCAGCAGAAGAATTACCCAGGAGCCGAAAGAGAGCTAAAGCTCTGTGTGGCGGAAGAGCCTGAAAATCCTTATGCTCGTGCGCTTCTGGCCGGATGCTATCTGCTTACGGCCAGGGCCGAAGAAGCTCTCGATGAGGTCGAGCTTGCTATCGGCATGGATCCCAGTCAGCCGTTCGCTCACTACATGCGCTCTATGATCGAGCTTCATAGAGGCAACCTGGTCGAGGCCATGGCATCTAGTCAGGAAGCGATTCGTCAGGACCCTGATGACGCGGATTTCCACGCTCTGCTCTCCGAAATCTATTTCTACAAAGAGCGATTTGCTGAAGCGCTCGAAGCGGCAGAGAACGCTCTGCGCCTGGATCCGGAGCTGGTGGAAGCTGTAAATGCCAGGGCACAGGTGCTGGTTCGGCTCGGCCGGGCAGAAGAAGCGGAGCAATCCCTTGCTAGTGCCCTGGAGCGAGAGCCGGCTAATTTTTTGACCCACGTCAATCTTGGTTGGGTGAAATTGAGACAGGGCTCCATCAAAGAAGCTTTTGAACATTTCAAAGAAGGGCTGAGGTTGGAGCCCAATTCCGAGTGGGCCCGAGAAGGGGTGGTGGAAGCGCTCAAAAGCCGCAATCCGCTATATTTCCCTGTGTTGAAAGTCTCTCTCTGGCTATCCGGGCTGGATGCCCGGCTGCGTTTTCTTGTGATTCTGCTTTTCTTTTTCTTTCCGGATTACTCTGCACCGCTTGTGCTGCTGTTCCTTCCGGTGATGTTCTCTGACCAGCTTTTCAATTCGATGCTGCGGCTCGACTCTTACGGTCGTATCGTGCTCACCGATGAGCAAATTCGCTCCAGCAATGTTTTTTTAGGCGTTATCGCCGGGCTTCTCGCCCTGGCGATTTTTGCCTGCTACAAAACTTTCGTTCTGCACTCCTGAAATCCGGTCGGTTCTGAGGCGCTGCTTCCTAGTCTTTAACCAGGGTAGAAACTACCAGACCGAAGGATGTGGTTGCGATGATCGATGCGAAGATTAAAAGCATGGTTCTGGCTCCTTCTTGTTGTTCTGTCCGCCTATCCGATAGCTTTTCCGGATTTGGTACTGAATCTGTTCCTTTCTACAGGCGGACTGCTCACTTTTAGGAGGACGAAAGTAAAAAAGGAAAGATCCTTTGAAAACATTAAAAACATTGAGTTTCCAGCCGGGAACAAACGCTTCTTTGCAACCACTGGTGATGTCAAGATTGAATTATAGATTGCAGTGGTGACAGAACGTTGCCGATCTGTTTTTTCGGTATCAATTCTGGTGGCAAACTGAATTGTGGAGAGAACGTGGATTCGATCAAATCCGAGATGGTCTTTAATTGTCGAATTTGACCAAGCTTCATCGAGCTTCATCGATGCCGGGGTTAATCCTTTTAGAAATAGTAACTCCTTGGTATATGTAGATATAGAGTTTGTGATCTCAGCAGCGGCGATTAGAGATGAAGATTCAAAGATTAAATTTGAAAAGGTTGAATAGATGCGGCAGACGGGGATTTTCCCGGCGACGCGCCGAAGAAGGCTCCGCTCTCAGCGAGATGGCTCCCGGCCTTTTCTTGCTGATTTTCTTCGGACTTTTTCTTGTAGTAGATGTAATTTCACTGGGATTCAACTATTGCTCCTGTGTCACTCTCAACGACCTCCAGGTTAGAGAAGCCGCCAAATTGCCTCGTTCCATGGCGATAGACGCCACTGGACCGGTTAAGACCGGCATCCCCGCTCAGTGGAAAAACTCTGTGGTAGGTGCTGTCTCTGGTGTCCCAGAACATCCGGACACTCAAGTCGAGTACATCACCGGGGCAGGTGGGGTCTACGTCAAGGTCACCACGGTGGCGACCGTGAACCCTTTGATCACAATTCCTGTTTTTCCTGGCATTCCTGCCCTCGGGGCGCCTGCCACACTGTCGGTCACCAATATGAAATTGCTAGAGAATTTGAGGAGCGTAGTTCAATAACCGGAGGATAGTCTTGAAGGTAAGACACAGGAAAGGAGATAGGCGTCGCAGCAGGCGCCGGGGTCAGAGTCTGGTCGAGACTCTGGTCGGTCTCTCTATCCTCATTCCTCTTGCTCTTTTCGCCGTCGATATTGTCGCTCTGATTAACGGCAGCCACCTCAATGAAGAGTGGGCAGAAACCGCTGCCAAAGCGGCTGCCCGGCAGAATGATTCTCGCATGGCGCGCGAAATTGCCGAGCAGGCGATTATGCAGGTACCTCTGTCTGCCGTGGTGCAGAGTGTCCGGGTGGACGAAGTGAAATTCGACCCCACCGAAGGGCATGTGCGGGTCACCACTTTGATGGATGTGAAGTTGCCTATCTCTTTTCCTAATTTCGAAGTGGTGACCTTTCGCCACGAATCTATCCAGCCTATAGTCTCCACCCGCGCTCCAATCTAACAAAGAGGACCTTTCATTGAAAGAAAAAGTCAGAGCAGGAGCTAAGCCTATTCTCATGAAGAGAGGGAGGAGCGAGAAAGGGGCATCCATCGCCCTGGCAGCAGCTTTTTTCTTCGTCTGCGTTCTGCTTATTTATTTCGGTTTCAACATGAGCGTTCTAATGGGCGGCTCCAGGCAGGTGCGCAACGCCGTCGACGCCGCCGTTCTCAACGTCGCTAAAAGACAGATAGAGACCAAGATCAAGTCCAGTAACGCTTTTGCCGATGTGGCAGATTCAACAGGCAATATCGGAATTAGCAATATCAACCGGGTCTGGGGCAAAGCGCTTCTCGTAAATGCCAACGCCGAAGAGATTCAAAAAGCCGGTCTGGCAAAAGGCAGCACCATGGGTAATGCCGCCACCTCTTATCAGATGGCCAAGCAACTGAATGATGATCTGGTAGAAAAGCTTACCGATCCGATTCGTCTGAATATGTATTTCCGTCATACTTCCAATAAGCGGGGAGCGCCTTTGTTGGGCGAAAGCTCCAAACTAGACAAGGCAAAAGATACCCAGTATCAGATTGCCATGGTCGGTAGAGGGGACGAGAGCAATATAAAGTACAAAGCCGATCAGTTTCCGGCAGGCACCAGTGTCTGCGGACTTAAGTTCAACGGACAAACTTATCTTCAGGGTTATCAGAGTCTGATGATGAATGGCAAGCCCTTTATGTTCACCACCTTCCATGCCGCCGAGATGCCGCATCTAATCTCGGACACGGTCTTTCAACAGTCTAAACCGACGGTGACTCCGGTGGGTGATTTTTCTAATCCGATACCAAACGCCTGGCATGCTAGCGGCGTTGTTTATGGAGAGAAAGGCAATCTCAGGGCGTCCGCTTCGGCAGTGGCTAATCCCCAGCGGCAGTTCGATCTTGCTATACCCTATGGCTATGTGAAAATTGCGATGACGAACGAGTCTAAGTGGTATATCGAAGGCAAGTTCAAGAAGCGAATCTTCTATAAATCAGAACCTGGGCAAAAAGTTCTCGGACTGCCCATGGGTAAACTGTCCGACGATAAACAGTTTGACGGCTGGGCTAACCTGGGCAATGAGTACAACCAGCCCAGTTTGCTTGCTTACATGGATATCACCGGTGGCGACAAAGAAGCCGTCTACGACCGAATGACCCAGCGCTTGAAGCAGGTCGATCCTAAATTCAGCAAACAGAAGTTGAAGAAGCTTCTGGACAAGGTCTCTCTCACTTCAGGGGCTTCAGAGTATTATATTTATCCAGTTTATAAAAGTGCCGATAACACCGATCCCTCTTTGACGGTTGGGCCGGATACCGGTAGTCTGCCGGGTTGGCTGAAAAAAGCTGCTGAATTGGATGGAGGCAATACTACAATCGTGCAAGAGAAGGCGCTTTTTGGCGAACCCAACACTGCTTACCCTGTCCCTATCGACAATCCTCCACCCACTTGCGGTACCAAGTTCACAGGGACTATAGACTGGGCGCCGTGCACAGGTTTCAACCAGTGTCTTGGACTGGTTAAATTGGCCCGGGAGACCCGCATCAATTTCGTCCCTACAGGTGGTAATCCTTTTAGCGGTATATAGCGTTGCATGAGGTTATAATCTAAGTATCATGAAGATTGGTCTCCATAGAAGCTTATTAACAGCATTTTCAATGCTCGCTCTGGCGAGTGGGGCTCTTTTCATGAACATGAACCCTGCCCATGCTACTTCGGACAAAGAGCTGGTCAAGCAAGGCATCAAAGCTTTCAATAACGGTGAATATCGAAAGACCATCCAGTTGATGGGCGGCGCCCTCAGCTCTGAGTTTAATAATCCGGTGGTGCATTATTATCTCGCCAATGCCTACGCCGAGACCGGCAAAACCGAAGCTGCAATCAGAGAATACAGAATCGCCCATGCCCTTGGTCCTGATACCGATGCGGGCAAGTTTTCTAAGCTGGCTCTCGAAAAACTGACCGGGGATTTCCAAAAAGAGAAGCCGGAGCCTTCGATAGTTAAAGCACCGCCGGCGCCACCGCCCAGTCGTAGAGAGCAAGAGCTAAATCGTACTTTAAACTCTCTCGATAAGCAGGCTAGCACTGCCGGCAGCAGTCATAGCATGCAGAGCCAGCAAAGGGCCGATTCTTATTCTCGACTGGCTGACGATGTGGTCAACAAGACCAGGCTCGAGATGTTGAAAGACATGGCTGGTCGCACACGCAATCCAAGACTGACCCGGGACCATATGCGTCAACTAGAGCAGCTTCGCGAGGCCTATAACAAACGTCAGGCAAATCAGTTGAGTTCCGGTAATCGTCAGGTGAGCGAGATCCATAGAACCTCGGAGAATCTCAAGAATCTCTTACAAGACGAGAGCGGCCAGAAAGGTCATCATCTTCAGTCGCGGGGCACCAATCTGTATGTTCGCAATTATGGCGAGAGTGACTGAACTGGCTGGTTTTCTGAACTTTTAGAAATCAGCTCAGATCTTTGATGCGCTTTCGCATGTTTTCCGCTTCCACTGTCCGGTTCGATCTGGCAAGTACCCAGGCATAAGTTTTGATTACCGGGGCCAGGTTTTCGCTCTTTTTGCCGTATTCGTTCTCCGCCATGGCCAGGGCTTTTCGCATGGCGCTTTCGGCATCTGAATTTCGGCCGAGTTTGATATAGGCTCTGGCTAGCTCCATGAAATCGTTGATCAACTCCAGACCGCCGCCGACCCTGATTTTGTTCTCCAGACGTTTTGCTTCTGCTTCTCGGCCTTTGCGAATATGACCGCCAGGACCGAAAATAAGAATATAAACCACTGCCAGAAAGCCTATGAATAGAGCCAGCAGAAAAGTCGATTGAGCCTGATTGAGTTCCATTTTTCTGATCTGATTTTTGTCAGTTAGTCTAAGAAGCCATATTCGTTTGAATCGCCCAGCACCACTTTCATCTCACCTATCTGCTCCAGCGGTATGGCCCGGTTCGACACCTCTATCTTGAGATAGGGTTTGGATTTCTTCAAGCCGGCGATGCCTTCGGGGCTCAATTCCGGGCAGCCGCCCAGGTAGAGACTGTTCAACTCAGGAATCTTCGAGATATAGATAAAGATCTCGTCGCTTAGATTCGGGCTGCTGTTGATACAGAGAGCATTGAGCTTCGGGCAGTTAGTGAGAGGCGAGAGGGTCTGGTTGGTCAGTCTTTCGCTGCCTATTGCAAGAATCTGAAGATTGGGCAGGGTCGGCAGTATTTTCAGGGCTGCGCCGTTGACGTCTCTTGTGTCGTCTATCAGCAGATGTCTGATTACCTGATTGCCTCTCATTTTGAGGATGCCATTATCGGTGATACTGGTCCCGGTCAAAATCAATGATGCCGGATTGAGCCTCAGAAGGTGCTCGAGACCTTTGTCCGACATATGGGCTCGACTGGCGTCCACCAGGGTGATTGTCTTGCCGCTCCGGGTGGCGTCTTCGGCAAGAGCGTCGGTGCCCAGGGTTCCTGACAAGGTCAGATGCGTTCCTTCCATGCGACCGGAGAGGATCATGGCGTCTTTTACCAGATCTTCGCCGCGAGATGGTTTTGCTATCGGAGATGAGCCGACCGCAAGCTTTTTAGTCTCTAGTTGATCTTCCTCTTCGATCTTACCCGTATCTAAGCTGTCCTGGGGTCTGAATAAACTGGCGAAAAGAAACACGGCGCTGCAGAATAATAGTAGAGAAAGCCCTGCCACAGGCAGAATCTTTAGCTTCCTTTGCTGCGCGCGTGCACTTTCAATGTGTTTTCCGGCTGCTGCATCTGAATTTGCCGCTTGCTCTATGCCGGCTCCGGTGTCAAGATCAGATTTTGTCTTATCGCTTACTTGCGTTGCCGACTTGTCTGTGTCTGCCGTACCCGGGTCAACAAGCTCTTTTAGAGCCAGAGCCATTTCTGCCATGCTGACAAAACGCTCTTCTCTATCTTTGGCCAGGGCTTTTTCTAGTATCGCAATCAGACCAGAATCAGGGGCGAGCGTCTCTAGTTTTTCCATCGGGGGAGGATCTTCGCATTGCATGCGGACCACTTCCAGAAGCGCTGCCGCTTCGAAGGGCGGCTTGCCGACAGCCATCTCAAAGAGTATACAGCCCAGAGAATAAATGTCTGAACGCTCATCACATTGACCACCTCTGGCTTGCTCAGGACTCATATATTCTGGTGTGCCCAGCAGTTGCCCCGGTCTGGTCAGAGTATGGTCTTTGGTTGGATGGTTGTCGGTAAATTTGGCAAGACCGAAGTCGAGAATGAAGACATGTTTTTTCTTGGCGTCCGGGTTGGTGAGAAGTATATTGCTCGGCTTGAGATCGCGGTGTAATACGCCGCGATTGTGAGAGTGGGCCATGGCATCGCAAATCTGAATGCCTATGTCTATGGTCTCCTGGACGGTGAAGCGCTTGTGCTTCTTTTGATAATCGGCAACGGTGACACCGTCTATGAAGTCGGTCACCAGATATGGTGTTTCATCTGCCGCCAGGCCAAAGTCGAGCACGCGTAAAATATTAGGATGCTGCAAGCTGCTAAAAGCTCGCGCCTCACGCTGGAATCTTTGAAAATCCTCCTGGCGTGGGATTTCTGAACACATCACCTTGATGACAATATTTTTTTTGAGTAGCTTGTCTCGGGCTTTGAATACCTGGCCGGCTCTCCCTTTGCCCAGGTGACCGAGATATTCATAACGATCATCTTTCATCTGGGGAAAGAATTTTTTGAATTCGGTATTCTCTTTCGATCGATCCATGATAGCGCTCAGCTCTCCGACTCGAAGATTTTACGCCATTGTTCGTGCTCTTGAAGCAACTTCAGTGCGTCGTCGGTAAGGGTTTTGCCCGGGTCTTTTTTAAACCAGGTGGAGGCTCCGGATGGATGCGGCAGAGGGATGAAATCCCTTTTCCTTCCTTCTACTTCCACTTTGTGTACCTTGCCGATTACGTCGGTCAGTTTGGAATAGTCGATAAACTGGTCTATGGCCAGGCGGCCGACAGGAATGACCAGTTCCGGATCGAGTAGCTCGAACTCTCTTTTGATCCATTGTGAACAGTTAGCCACCTCTTCTTTAGAGGGGACCCTGTCTCCGCCATGTTTGGTTTTACCAGGGAAACAGCGACAGACTGCCGCCATATAGGCGCGTTTTCGAAATAGTTCTTCGTCGACGCCTATGGAAGCGAACCAGCGAAAGAGCGTCTTGCCCGCCGTCCAGGCAAAAGGTTTGCCGAACTCACCTTCTTTGGGACCGGGTGCCTGACCTACCAGCATTACTTTGCTGAGCATGGCATGATGGCTCACCACCGGACCGACCATCAAAGGGCAGAGCTTGCAGGCATTGAGCTCTTTTACATGACTCTTGATCAGGGTCTCTTTCTTTTCGAGGGTGAGTTTCTCGGTCATTCTACTTCCTTTTGTACTCTTACGTTCTTATTCATTCTTTGATACGGCACCAGGGCCGCCCAGGATATATCGCATCCACCAAGATTTAACTCAGTGAGCCAGGGGATTTTGCAGAGATTCTTGATGCAGCCCCGGGTCAATTTGGTTTTTGATAGATCCAGATAGCCGAGATTCTCAAGCGAAACCAGGCTGGTCAATCCATTGTCTGTCAACTTCGTACCGGATAGGTTAAGTCTGACCAGATTTTTTATCCTGGCAATTTTAGCAAGACCGGCATCGGTAATATCACATCCCGATAAATCCAGTTCGGTGAGCAGCCTTAGAGAGGAGAGGCTTTCAAGATTTTTGTCATCGACACCGGTTTCGGCAAGATTCAGCCTGCGGAGCTTATCGAGGCTCGAGATCTCGTTCAGGCTTTTGCTGGTTACAGCCGTCTCTTTTAAGTCGAGACCCTGCAGGCGCTTGATTTGAGCTAGAATCGGAGCCGCGTTGTCGCTGATGGCGGTTTTCTCCAGATTGAGAATGGTGAGGGCGGGGAGTTTGAGAAGCTCTTTGAGACCCGATTCGCTTATTTTTGTCCGGGTCAAATTGAGCTCTCTGATACTGGGATAATTGGACAGAATCTTCAGTCCCTCGTCGGTTATCGGAGCGCCGGTCAGGTCGAGGGTATAGAGTATTTTGACTTTGCTCAGGTACCGAAGGGCATCATCGCTTATATTTTTGCCTTCTACCGCAATAGCTGTTTTGTCATTATTTCGTTCGACGTAAGTATTGAATTCCGAGTCGGCAAAGTTGCCGTTATGAAGAAGCTTGGTGGCATTTTTTCGATAAGCCATTTCCTTCTCTCGTTCGGTCAGCTCCGGCTTGTCCCGGGCATCTTCTTCTACGGAACGATTGAGTGTATTGATTAAGAATGCCAGGGGCAGTCCAAGAAGAATGATAGAGGCAGCAGTTATCGTCAGGGTCTTGTGTTTGTTGAAGAACGCAGTTGGGTTGCTAGCATGGGCGGCAACGCCCTCTGCACTCTGACCTCTGACACCGTGACTCTTGGTTTTTGGATCGACTCTAGCAGCCACGGTTTTTAGCTGACTCTTGTCTAAATTCGGAGCTGGTGATTCTTGGTCGCTTTCGAAAAGACCTTTGCGAGCGGCGATGATATTCTCTTTTACAGTTTGCATGTCGGCGAATCTGTCTGCTGCGCTCTTGGCCAGCAGTTTCAAAAGAATTCGATCGAAATAGGGGTCTAGAAGCTCCTCACCTAGCTTCTCATTCACCGGAGTGGGAGGATTGTTGAGATGCATGAGCATCGTTTCCATCTTTGTTTCACCAAGAAATGGCGGGCTGCCGGTGAGGCAGTTGTAGATCACACAGCCGAGAGAATAGATGTCTGTTCTTTGATCGAGCCCTTTTCCCATGACCTGTTCGGGACTCATGTAAGCCGGGGTGCCCACGGTTTCGCCGGTTTTGGTGAGATGATCTTTTTGATCTTCTTCTTCGTCACCATGAAGCAGCTTCGCCAGGCCGAAGTCTAGAATTTTTACGTGATATTCTCCGGTCTCTAGCTTTACCAGCATGAGATTGTTCGGCTTAAGATCGCGGTGCAATATACCTTTTTTGTGGGCATGGCTCAGACCGTCACAGATTTGGATGGCATAGTCGCAGGTCTCATCGATAGACAGTCGGCCTTGCTCTTTTATATAGTCCGATAGAGAGACGCCTTCCATATAGTCCATCACCATATATGGTTGCTCATCTTCAGAGACACCGAAATCGTGGATGGTGATGATATTGGGATGAGAGAGGGTGCTTATCGTCTTCGCTTCTTTCTCGAAGCGCATCAAAGAGGTGGGGCTTACGATGTGAGAATGCACCATCTTTATGGCGACAATACGACCGAGGGGATTTTGTTTGGCTTTATAAATCACCCCGGCTCCGCCGGCACCGATCACCTGCAGAAACTCGTATTTGCCTTTCAAGGGTGAGGTAGGAATTCGATAAAGCTCCCGGGGGCTCGGGCCAGGCCTTTTCACCGGGGCAGCGAGCACCGGATTCTCCCGGGGCTCCTGATTATCAGACTGCGGAGGGGGCGGGCTTCCTATTTCTGGAGCCTGCTCTTGAGAACGCTTTTTTTCCGTATTCGTTGGTACTTGGTCCGGATTGTTTTCCACAGGATTAGTCTTTTAATTTGCCACTATCTCAAGCGTAACATGACCTTAATTCTACTTTGTTTCTATAAATAGGCGTTATGCTAGATTTATCTCGATTTATAAGAGGCGTTAGCCCTGTGAAGAACAGTTTGAAGAACCCTGTGAGTTTGGTCAGCTTGCCGATTTTGTTGACAGGCATGGTCCTGGTTTCAAGTTCGGGAGTTTCCGCCGCTGAACTGGCTGGTGAATGCTGCCACAGCACCGATGAAAGTGGCGAACATCGGGTCTACATTTCACCGCATGCTTCTGCCGAGGATCTCAAAGAGAGGATAAAGTCTGCCGATAGCCTTATTCCTGCCGCCAGGAGCCTCAATGACTCGGCTCTTGAGATGATTAGATTGGCTTCTAATGTAACAGAGGCAGAAGGCGGCTCCGGCAGTTATCGCAGTCTGCTTGACCAGTACAGTCAGGCCCTCGAAGTTTATCGTGAACATCGCAGGGAGTATCTCAATCACGTCAAGAGATATCATGAGCAAGACCAGGGGCCTAAAGTCTCGTCTCCCTATGTGCCGATAGGCAAACTGGCGGATCTCAAACCGCTCAAGCTTCAGGTATCGGACAAGTGTCAACAGCTAGTAGAGCTCGAAACCAAGCTTCTCGCCAACGAAAAGCAGGTGATGACCATGCTGGAGAATCTCTACAAGGCGCGCAGCAAAGAGAGTGATGCCGAGTTTTTCAACATGTGGTCATCGGTTCAGCAATTGGCCTTGCAGAATCGAGACGACGCCACGACCTATAACCATATGGGTTTATCCAAGACCTCAGCTTCTTCGAGCCGTATTCACGATATGATAACCACTGCCACTAGAGACGGCATTCTTGCCTACCAGCAGCAGGTCTACGGTAAATATCAGCGCAACAACGCCCTGCAGAATGCCATTTTCCAGCGCTCGAATATGCACACCAATTTCGCGCTCATGGTTCTCTCTCGGCTCAACTCGTTGAAGCCCGCCGGATATTCTATTCAAGGTCCTGGAGACCCGAGCTATAACGGAGATCAGCTTCAGGCTGAATCGGATGAATTGAGCCGTGAATACGCCATGGTTCAAGCTCTCTATCGTAAATTACAAATGGCCCAGAACGGCAAGTAGTTAAATAGGAAATCGATTGTGATCAACCGAATCATGACCGTAGGCGACTCCATCAGTCAGGCTTTCAGAGTCTGCCGAAGAGATTTAAAACTTCTTGTTTCGCTTCTTTTAGTACCGACCATCTTTCTTGTGCTTGGCAAAGCTGCTACCACCTGGGGTGCCCATGAGTATGCATCTCTCATGAAGCAAGGCAAGGTAGTCACTGACTGCCTGGTCGCTTTCGGGACCATCGGTGTCGGCACTCTGGTTACTTATTTCGCCCTGTTCTGGCTGCTCTTGAGACAACTTGGCTATACCAGGATGATTCTTTTGGGAAGCGATGATCTCGCAGCCGAGACCAAAGTTGTTGCCGGCCAAAAATGGAAAATCCTGGCATACATCTTCTTTTCTATATTCTCGTTTTTCTTCTGGTGTTTTGCAATGGGTCTGGTGCTTGGTGTGTTTATCGCTGCTGCCAGGGTGTTACATATGCCTGAGCTGCTAGCCGGCGGTTTTGCTCTTGTGATGGTGTTTGTCACCGTCGTAGCATTGATCGCATTTCTTTTGCCACTGGTTCTGATGTTCATAGTGGTGGCAGTGGAGACACCTGGATTTTTTGCCACCATCAGTCGCTCTTATTCAATGAGCTTCAGAAATCTATTCCGAGTCTTGGGCTTCTTCCTGCTTTCTTATGTGGCAATAACCACTGTGAACCTGGCTCTTCTTGCGCCATATCAGATTTTCTTCCTGATCAGTTTCATTAAATCCTGGTCCTCCGGTGCAGATCAGATCGCCAGCTCGCCACTACTGACGATGCCACTTTATCTACAGATGATTGCGGCAGCCTGGCAGTCCTGTATCACCATCTATCTTTATCCTGTCTATCTATTGAGTGCTGGTAATTTTTACTACAGTATCAGGATGAAAGAAGAAGGTGTGGACATGCTCAAAGATATCGAACGTCTGTCAGAAGCCCGCTCTGCTTGATTGCTTGAAACAAAAAGAGATCTTGCGGTTACTACTGGGTGCTGCCGCCATCGCCCAGGGCAACTTGTTTTTTCTCGCTATTATGCTTGACGGCTGCCAGACGTTTTTTGATACCTTTTTTCGTCTCCATCTTCGTTATTTGTTTTGCAAAAGGAAGATTGATACCTGGATCTATATAAGAAGAAAGAGAGAGGTTGGTGTGTTTGCCGCCGTTTGCAGGGGTCAGGGTCCATTTGCCTTCAAAGGCTTTGAAGCGCTGGGATTCCACCATCTCATAGGTGACCTCTTTGTCCGGCACATAGGTCTCTTTGTAGACACATTTAGCTTTGCCGATGACAGGAAGAACATTGAAAGTCTCCTCGACCACACAATGCTTGTCTGTGCGTGAAAGCTCTTTGACGTTCTGGGGATAAGTCTTACGGAACTTCAAGATGGTGTCATAGACTACTTTCGGAGGGGCTTTGATAACCACTTTCTCCACATGCGGTATTTCAGCCGACTTGGCTGATGCTGCCGAAGGGAGAAGCAGAGTCACAAGCGCTACAAGGGAGATGAGCGAATATTTGACCTTGATCATAGAAATCTCTATCTGTTTCCTGACTTGCCGAAAGATTGAAATATGAACTGCCGATCATCTTGAGTGACGGCTCAGTAGCGGCATTGTATCGCATCCCTTCTTCTTGGCAAGCGATGTCAGCAGGAAAAGAATTTTAGGAATATTGTTACAGGGCTAGTATTGCATCTGGTGCAAGCTCCAGCCTTAAGCGAGATCTGCCATCTGTCCTTTGAGAGCAGCTATCTGGCTGTAGATATCAGAGCTCAGAGCCGAGTTGATTTCATTGCCGGTGTCGCCCAGGCGAGCTTGCAGAGAATAGATTTGTCCCTGGATTTGCGCTTTTCTGGCATCATCGCCGCCCTTTCCGTCTTTATCCGGGTTCTTCTCCTGCTCTTCCGATTTCTTCTCAGGTTGTTCTTGCAGTTTCTGGTCTGATTCCCGGATACCAGGATTGTCACGGTCATAGTAGACCGCTTCGCCGGGTTTGTTCTGGTATCTCGTGCCGCTGGGATATTCAACATTACTGTGGTCGGTAGACGGGTTGTAGCCTGGTCTGGTCGAGCCGCCATCGGTTCTGCGACCATACTCTTCTTCCGGTCTTGCCTGCGGTACATCGCCTCTGGCTCTCGCCGCCGATCCTTTTGTAATATTAGCCAGGACCTGGGATGAGATGCCGGTGCGATCCCTCTGGTTTCCGTACTGGTCAGAGACTTCGTAGGTTCCATCACCGTTTTTGTAGACACTCACCACGTGACCGCCGCCATTAGTATCAGAGCGACCCGTAAAGTATTTGTCGCCGGAGTTGCCTCCAAGAATGCCTCCGACTTTGCCTTCCATGGCTCTATCTATATCGGCTGCGCTGCTGACGATATGAAGGTTGTCCGGTAATTCCCCACCGCGGCTCAGATAATCGCGGCTGGTCATGATCGCTACGTCTTTGACTCCGGCACCTTTTGCCATGGCTGCCACATCTACGATGTCGGCTCCCGGTCCGCGGACTATATTGCCGTTTCCGTCCCGTACGTTCTCTGTGGAGAATCCACCATCTTTGGTCATATGGTAGAGTCTCTCACCGCTGTCTCCAGGGGCGCTGCTGGGATTCTCTGTATACCATTGACCTTGCTGTTGTTTGGTCTGGTTGATAATACCGCCGTTCATCAAGCGGGTGGCGGCACTGTGTACTTCGTTGCCGGCCTGGTCCACATTGCCTACTTCGGCTATTGCTTGTTTGAAGATGCCTGGCGGGACTTTGGCGGTGAACTCTCCGCCATCTCTGGTGACCTTGCCGTTGGCGCCGAAGGTTCTCTCCCCGGTGAAGGTCGCATTGGTCACCACTTCGTTTAACTTAGCGGCTGCAAGGGCGGGGTTCTGTCCGAAGAGTTGTTCCTGCACCGTTGTGGCATTGCACTGTCTGCTGTCGCCCTGATCTATGGCTTTTGGATTGGCGGCGTTGTCCATACCGCCGGCAATAATTGTGCGGACATTGTCCGAAAGTTCCTGACCGGTTCCCAGATAATCGTGCTTGATGCCGCCTTCGACACCGATGCCTTCCTTGGCGCTCTTGTCGCCGGCTTCTATGGTCCGGCTGAAAGTGTTTATTGTGTCTAACTTGTCCTGCTCCGAACGATTCGGATCGTTCAGGAATTTTTCGAGGTTGGCGTCAAAAGATGCCTGGTTGACACCCATTTTGCCGTCAGTAAGCTCTTTCAATTGACGGGTAGCGTCTTCCAGGGTTTTGGGCTCCCCGGCTCTATCACCTTCGGTTACTTCTCTGGGTCTCGCTGCGCTATCGAGCTTGTCCGGGGTCTCTACCCCTTTTGCCGGGTCCAGGGGACCGCGTCCATCAGGAGATTTCTCATGGAGTTTATTGAGCTCTTCATCTCCGCCGGCTCTTCCCATAGTCTCGATGCCGAGACTTTTTGCCTCTGCAAGTAGTCTTCTGTCCTGTTCCCCGGGCATTCCCTCACTATCATGGTCTTTGCTGTGCTCTTTACCCATCTCGGCGATACGGGCCTGGGCCACCTGGGGATTTTCGCTGGCTACTTCTTCGCGCTCTGCTTGTTCAGCGCGTTCCTGAACTGCCACAGGGTTGTCGTTGACATTATCCTTTGAGTCGCTCTTCTCCTGAGGACCATGGATCTCTTCTACCATCGCCGACTTTGCGGAGTTGGCGGCGGTCTCATGCATGGTAGATTCTGCACTCTTAGGAGCGGAACTTTCAGCTACTTCCGAGCCTTTGGTTTGATTCTGGTTAGCGGTTGCCATTGAGAATTTCCTGTATAAACTGAAGACGCACGCGGGTTTGGGGTAGGGAAGGTTTCTGAGATATTTTAAATGTCAAGTGTGGCTCAATTGTACCTTTGCCGATTTATTAAATCAAATAAAACTTTCTCGATTTAATCTTCTGCAGCCCCGGTTTTCCGGGGTCTTCGCGGGTTTGTCCGGTCTGCTCCGGTTGACATGGCAGGTTTGCGGGCAATTCATCTATATGGAAGATGAAGAAGGCCCTAAGTTCAAGGCGATGGTCAGCCTGGCATTCGGTGTTATCGGGGTTTGCCTGATAGGCAGCAGCTTTTTTGTTGCCGGCGATGAAGCTCACAAGCTGTTCACCGACATTATCCAGCTCATAATGCTAGTGTCCGGCAGTGTTTCCATCATCGTTGCCGTGGTCATGTTTTTCATTCGGACCACTCCCGATATCTGGATGTAAACTTGGTTCCAGAGCGTTTTCGCTGACCAGCATGTGCTGCGGCAGCTTGAAGTTCCAGTGGGCGAGCAGCATGATTCTCTCGTAAGAGACCAGATACATCACGAAAGTCCCGTCTTCTAACCTGCTCAGATAGATCTGATCGAGACCGAGGGTATGATTGTCCACATAACGGTCGTTTTCATCCACCAGCAATAGATAGGCTGTCTTCTCTTTCTTCAGATCCGCCAGGCGGCTTTCATAAGAAGAATAAATCTCTGGAGTGCCGATGCCGAAGGTGAATCGAGCAAATTCAGAGGCCGGTATCGGTTGTTCGGTCGCCAGTGGAATGTCGTCCAGGGTCCAACCGCCTAGAATAATTCGCAGACCATTTCGAGAGACTACAAAAGGCCAGTTTTTGATAGGTGCATTTCGTTTTCCGTAGGGCAGCCGAATCTCCAGTTCATTGAAGGATTTGCCGAGCCTTTTGTTATCAACCTTTCTAAGCTCTATTTGATCAGGTGTAGAAAAAAATGAATAGTCGAACTTCATCAGTTTCTTCTTTTTATAAATACCTGGCTCATCGAACTGCATGAGCTTTACCGGTTGCTTCTTTCTGTCGTAGATATCTTTATACAGATGCAGACCGCTGGTGGCTATCAATTTTGCCTTTGCCCTCTGTTCGGCGAAGTGCGTTATAGATTCTTCCGGATGCAATTCCAGATCGGCGCTCGATAGAGTCTGAGTCTCTTGTATGTACCTGAGATAGTCGAGGGGGATTTTCTTTCCGTCGAGACGCTGGTAATGTTCCAGGGCCGCTTCATAGGCAGAGAGATCGAATCCGTTTACCTCTTGAAACAACTTTTTATAGAGTGGAATCGGAAACTCGAACCAGCCATGAAAAATCTTTCCCCTGTCCTCTCCTTGGCGTCTTGTTACATAGGCTTCCCAGAGTCCGCAGCGCAGGCAGTTGTTTGATATGTTGATTCTGTAGGCATCATATCCGGTATTATCGAATATCGTGTCGATTCGATTCAGTTCTCTTTGAAGAAGAGTTATATGAGTGAGTAGCTTGTCTCCCCGGGCTATAGCCGGAACCGAAGGAATAAAAACCCTGAGGTCTATATCATGTAGCGACAGACCTTTGCCTTCTTGATTCGCCAGTTTGATGTCGTATACCGGACCATTTTTTGATATCAGGCTGACTTTGTCGTAGATTTTATCTAAATCCGGCGCACAGCTGGCTGGATCTTCCAGATAAGTTGCCAGGGTTTCTGCTTTGAGCGGTAGGTCTTCGGTGGTATCACGACGCCAGCCCACCGGGCTCAAGTTAATAGCGAAATAGATAACTCCCAGGGTGACAAGAACCAGAAGCGCAAGAGTGACCAGCGCTACGGTACCGGTCTTGCCACTGGTTTTTCGTGTTGAATTGTTTTTCGATATCGATCTCATTCTCGTTTTGGGTAGTGCTTTTAGCTATCGATACTACTGATACCAGATTCGAATTTTTTCCCGGTCTACTCCAAGAAGAAATGCTATCAGGGCAAAGAGGTTTTTGAGAGATCGTCTCGGTCCCGAGAATGCCCCTCCTTGCTTCCAGCCTCGGGCAGAGGTGAAAGCCCGAGCGGCTATTATAACCGGTTTGCCTGCTTCCTTTTTTAAGCGTGAAGCGAACTCCAGATCTTCCATGAAGGACGGCTCTTCGCTATAGCCTCCCAGTTTTTCGAAGAGACCTCCAGTCAGAAAAATCGCCTGATCTCCATAGGGAAGGCCTAAAGTTCTGCTACGCCAGCAACCGAAGCTCTCGGCGAGGCGAAAGAGTGTCCCTGCTTCATCTATGGCCGCAGTAAAGGCTCCCCACCGCAAGTCAGGGGCATTTATCAACGCCTCCAGCCAGCCTTCCTCCAGTTTCGTATCGCAATGAAGAAACAACAGAATGTCTCCGGTGGCAGCTTCGGCACCTCTGTTCATCTGTCGCCCCCGACCTCTTGGACCGAATACTTTTATAACCTGTCTATTGCCCACCCCGCCAAATTCTGACGCATCCAGGGCTGCTCTTGTGCTTTCTCGGTCGTCCAGGACCAGGACAAGTTCAGGAACGGTCTCTGATCGAGCTGATTGCTGCAAGTCGAGCCACCACCGGTGCAGGCTGTCCAGCCTCGAAGTAGTTTCTTCGCTTATTGGAACTATGATAGAAAGCTTTCGGGAAATGACCATTTATTTCATCAGGGTAGCCAGCATTTTTGCCAGCTTAAGTGAGACGCTGTTGCCTGTGACCACTTTGTAGTACTGTGCGCTTAGATTTCGAACTGCTGCCGACATAGTTGGATAAACATGAATAGTTCTTGCCAGGGTTGTAATCGCTATCTTGTTTTGCATGGCCAGGGCGAACTCATGGATGACTTCGCCTGCTCTTGCGCCGGCAATGGTCGCTCCGAGGATCTGTCCTTTTTTGTCTACCAGGGCGATCATAATGCCCCTGGCTTGGTTATCTACTATGGCTCGATCAAAATCTTCCAGAGAGTATCGTAGCTCGAACACATTCGATTGGCCATAGCGAGCAATCGCCTCTTCTTTTCTCATGCCGACGCTGGCTATCTCCGGGTCGAAAAAAGTGCACCAGGGCACCACCCGCTCTTCTCTATTGAAAAACGGAATAAACAGCGGAAAAGCTGCTCCCAGTGCTGCGATCTGGGCTGTGTGATCGGCATAGTGAGTAAATTGATACAGACCACAGACGTCTCCGGCGGCGAATATATTGGGAGCGCTGGTTCTTTGGTGACGATCCACTTCGATGAAGCCGCGGGCATTTAGTTTTACTCCGGCGGCTTCCAGTCCTATGTCTCTGGTGGCAGCGGTTTTGCCCGTAGCAAGCAATATCTGGTCGACATCAACCTCTATTTTTTTGTTTTTGCTCTCGAGAACAACCTGCTTTGTATCTTCTTTTTGCATTGCAGCAGTAGCACTGAATCCGGTGAATACTTCGACTCCTTCTTCCAGCAGAATCTCTTTGACCAGGGCACTTATCTCGGGCTCTTCTCTTGGTAAAAGGCGGTCGGTGTATTCAATCAAATAAACCTTCTTTAGACCAAGCCTCTTTAAGGTCTGGGCGTATTCCACTCCCACCGGACCCGCTCCTATGATGCAGATCGATTCAGGTTTTGTTGCCAGCTCTAGAATCGATTCATGGGTCAGCACACCGGCTTCGTTCAGAGCAGCGGGAATGTTTTGATAGCCTCCGGTGGCTACGATAAAGCGATTACCATATATTTTTGCTCCATCGACTTCGATGTGATTGCGGTCTGAGAAGCGTGCTTTGCCGATCAGCACTTCGACACCGCTTTTCTCTACGGTTTCGATGCTGTCATGGTGGGCTATTTGGGCGCGTGCACTCTGCATGTGCTCGAAAGCTCTGCCAAATAGATCTCTATCCTCAAGACTTTCACTGCCGTATTTGTGAAGGGTATGGGCGATCTGCCCTCCATGAATCAGAGCCTTCGAAGGCACACAGCCTGTCCACAGGCATTCACCGCCAGGATGTCCGTCGCTTACGAGAGCGACCGAAAGACCCAGAGCCCTGGCAAAGCCAGAGGATACAAGACCGGCGGCACCGCCTCCGATAACCACCAGATCGTATCGGGCACCATCTTTAATCTCGGCCACGTTATCGAGTCTCCTGTCAAATAGTATCCAGTTCGTCTTTCTCTTCTGGGTGTTCTTTCTTACGCAATAAATTGACTAGCCCTGGAAGGACACTCATCAAAAGAAACAAAGCCACGGCGATAGATATGATTTTAACAGCGTCTTCGCTGCCTTTTAGCGCTTCTCGACCGGCATAGCCAAGATAGTTAAACATGAAGCTTGCCGGCAGCATAAACAGGAATGAAGCCCATACATAGGTCCAGAGTCTAATTCTGGTCAGACCGAAGGCGTAGTTGAGAATGAGAAAAGGAAAGATGGTAACCAGTCTTGTGAAGGCTACATACTTCCAGCCATCTTGTTCTACCGAATGCTCGAAACGCTGGAACCTTTTTTCGAAATTTTCATATCGTCCAATTACCTTTTGCAAAGGAGCGCGCCCGAACTTTCGGGTTATTAAAAAGGGGATAGTGGCTCCGGCGGTGGCAGAAAAGATTGTATAGACAGTGCCCATAACCGGACCGAAGAGGGCTCCGCCTGCCATGGTAAGTAATGATGCCGGCAGAAAAATGGTCGGGCCTATCAGATAGATGCCGCAGTAAACGGCCGGCGCCGCCGGTCCGGTGCTTTTGATGAAAGCCAGGAAGGACTCGAGATCAACATGATTGCGAAATGAGTTCGAGCCAATAAGAAGCAGGGCCAGCACCAGTATTGTGCCGGCTAGTTTCATTATTAGAGCCAGGTTGCTCTTCAATCTTTCGCCGGCTTGCAAACGTCCCTCACCTTATATAAGGATTCTTCTGAAAGCAGATTATACTAGAGTAAGCCTTTCGAGAAGACGTTTCAAAAACTCTTCTTGATCGACATCGTGAATATAGCGGTGGATATTCTCCTCCGGCTTGCCGCTCTGACGAACATGCAAATATTGTTTGTGACCGGATCCAGTTCCCTGGACGGCTTCGTCGGTGGTGTCGTAATCGTCCTCTTCGATGGCGACTGTTACATCAGTCCAGGTAAGCAGATCTCTGTCGGTAAGCCAGGCTATCGCCAGGCAGTCAAAGGGATTGAAGCCCGAAATTTGATGAGTAGGTGTCGAAAAAATCTCCTGCCAGAGCGATAGCCAGTTTTTTAAGGGATTGATGAGGTAAGATGCTTGTTTCGAATGGGCTGAAGCTTCCTCCAGTTTTTCTAAAAACGATGCCGTGATCCATACTTTGCTGGAGACCTCGAAGGGGGCAAAGGTTAGTGAAATGCCCCTATCAATTAGAATCTGCATCGCTTCTGGATCACGCTCGAAATTGAGGTCCGGATGAGCGTTCTTATGCTTGCCTGTCAGAAAGCGTTGACCCGGTTTTCTGCCTGCTACCAGAATTATTTCTTCTATAGAATCTTTGATTTCCGGATACAGTTCGAGGGCGGTGGCAATATTGGTGACCGGTCCGATACCGATAATTTTTCTGTTACGACGCGGCTCTGCCAGGCAGAATTCTTTTATCAGCTCAGCCGCTTTACTTGGCGCTGGGCCCGTGTGGGCAAGACATTCGCTGGCCCCGGCTGCTACCGGACAGGAGAAGGAGCCGCAGGCATCAATAAGATTGGCCATACTGGCACGGATGCTTTCGAGGCTGTCGTTGCCGTAGGTGAGGGTGATTCCGCCCAACTCCAGTACGGGGCTGTTTTTCGCCATCAATAAAGCCAGACCATCGTCCACGTCCCTGCGCTCGATGCCAAGGGCGATGTCGGTGTCTATCAGAATACTATGGCGATTCATAGTGCCACCATGTCTCCGGTGTCTCTGCTTCAGAAGCCAG
The DNA here is from genome assembly GCA_020634035.1 of Candidatus Obscuribacterales bacterium. Lineage (GTDB taxonomy): Bacteria > Cyanobacteriota > Vampirovibrionia > Obscuribacterales > Obscuribacteraceae > RI-106. Next base: position 172,284 of record JACKCM010000004.1, read on the forward strand.
CCTCAAGGCCTGTTGAAATACGTCTGTCTGTATCGTGACCGACCCGGGAGGACCCAGAGGCTGTCCGAATCCGAAAGGAACTGATAGAACCCTCGGAGGTCTTACTTTTCTGGTTACTTCGTCCAATAGCGAAATCATCACTGTGGTTATCTCGTTCTCTTCCAGAGCCCTTGCGATCAGACCGGCGGTCTGGTTGCACATCGGTCAGACCGGTGTGAGCAGCACTATGTCGACTCGATCATCTTTCAACTGTCGAGCCACTTCCGGTGCTGTTCTCTTTCTCAGGTCGCCTGTGCGAGGCAGGGATCCCATGAAGCTGAAATGCCTGCTGTTTACCGATTCTAAGAAGCCGGATTTAACAAGCTCTTCGGCACGATCGAATGGCAGCACTACGTTTATGTCTTTGTTCACAGCTGTTCTATCGAACTCTTTGCTGGTATGGCTGATTGAAAGATCTTGCATAGATGCGCCGTGGGGGATCTCTCTATATGAGCAATCGCTTCTTTCGAAGATCCGGCTGAAAGGCGGATCTTCTCGCTTATGAAGGCCTGCAGTGGTAACAATGGCAAGGCGACATTTAGATACCGGTTTTTTCAGTGGTGTCAGAGGCGGTGCCAGAAGTTCAGGGAAGGGATATCTCTCTAAAAAGCGTCTTGATGAAGGCTCCAGGTCTTTCAATTCAGCCATTTAGATATTCTCCCGCATGAGCCTCAGGTCTGGTGAGAAATTGAATAGACCGCTCTAGCAGTTCTTCGAATTGTTGTTTCGATAAGGTCACATTGAAACCGGCCGGACCCAGCAGTCTGCGCAGCAACTCTGCTCCTGTGTGGCTGATCAAGTCGAGCATGAGTATCTCTTTTGACGCCGTAAAGCCCTCCAGGTTGTTTAAATACACTGTAGGAAACGCCGCCAGAATCTTTCTTGTTTTTGCTTGAGAATAGCCAAGCACCAGAAGCTCCGCCATTATATGGGCTGTAAGCACACCGGGATCAAAACCCGGGGGACCGAGGTCACAGAACTCGGCATCGATTATCGCCAGACAGCTTTTTTGAGCTTGCCCGAAAAGCATGATGCTTCCAGTGTGGAGGTCGCCGTGGCAATATACTTTTGTATCGGGCTCAGCTAGTGAGAATCTGCTGCTCAATCGCTCTAGAATCGGTTCTAAGATAGAACGATGCGCTTCGAGAAAAGCTGCTTGAAGTTGTTTCTTCTCTTCGATACTGATACCAGAATCGCCATTGTCTTGCCAGATAGATGACACCATATCAGGTTCATTGATGTGATAAGAAAACAGGTATGGGCGGTTGTCCGCTGCTGCTTTGTTAAAGACCGGTCTATTTACCTGGGCATCCCGGGTTTCGGTGTGAATACGGGCCAGCTTCCGACCTGCTTTCTCGAGCAGCTCAACAAGCGCGTCTGAGCTGTCAAATTTTGGCAGCGCTTCTGCAAGTGATACTCTGCCCAGGTCTTCCAATATCATAATTCTATTGGGGCTGTCATAGTGGAGAATCCCTGGTATCTTCAGGTCCTGCCCGTTCTCTTCTTTTAATGCCGCGGCTGCAGCCGTGAGCCAGCTGTTGTCAAAATCAAGGCGATCTGAGGAGAAAAACAGGGTGGGATAGCCTGCCAGACGGCCGGCTTCCGGGACATGTTTGACTATCAAGCTGGTGTCGCCGGTGGTGAGAGATATCGAGAGCCTCTTCACCCGATTGATATTGCCGCTCAAATCTTCCAGGCTGCCGCGCTTTACCTTGCTGCCTGAAAGAACGCTTTCGATATAGACGATAAAATCATCGTCATGAATCAATTCGCTCTTCTTGTCGGCAGCGTTGATCATCCTCTTTGCAGAATACCCGGAGTTTGTAGAAAGGACTTCATTCTGCTTCTCTTTTCCTCATCAAGACTAGCTAGATTCGCCAGTATCGAGTCGATGTCGCTTCCGGTATCTATGTCTCTGGCAGGCGGCAGAGTGTGGGTCTTTAGAGACAATGCCTCGGCGTTTTTCAGAGTGTCGTCCATAACCGAAGCTGTGCTCCATTTTACCCCACGGAAAAGCTCATAACAGCAAATCGACTTGCGACCACCCAATCCGACGGCATAGTAGCCGCCGTCCATTGCAGACCCCAGAACAAGATCATAATGGCAGGTTTCTATGGCAGCTGCGATTTCGACCAGGGGCAAAAGCGGGGTATCGGTGCCGAATATCAGAACAGGTTGGTGTTTTTGCAAAAGTTGTTCCAGGCAGAAAGCCATCCTGTCGCCCAGATCTTTGCCAGTTTGACTTATTAATTCGACTCCGAATTCTTCTGCCAGCTTGTTAAAAAAGGGCGAATCAGAATCAGGAAAGCAAGCGAGGTAAATAGTGGCAATATTTTCGAGCTCAGTCAGATTGCTGAGGGTATCCCGCAGCAGCGCCGTATATATAGAATCGCGCTGCTTCTTGTCGAAGCTGTCCGAAAGTCTGGTTTTGACTGCGGTGCGTTGCGGATCTTTGGCGAACGCTACCAGGGCTGGGGTTTTATCCTTCATCACAAACTGTTTTGAATATCTACCGGGCATTTATTCTGTTCCTATTATAAACACGTAGTCTTTGTTAAGCGTTGGAGCAATTTCTGTTGACAGTCTTCTATCGGGCTGCATAATTAGACATCATGCACATTGATATTGCCGCTACCGTTAATGCAGTTCCAACCGCTCCAGGCTCACCAGCTTTCAGAGGCGGTATCTGACCATGCAATATAGTTCTTAATTCGTGAACAGCATCGGAACAGAAAGCAAAGCGCCTCCTTACAAAGGGAGGCTTTATTTTTTTGTAGTTCATAATCCAAGGGGATATTCTTATGAGATGGAGCCAGTTATTAATGCCGACCCTGAGAGACGATCCGGCAGGAGCCGAGTCTGCCAGCCACAGACTGCTTTCGAGAGCCGGTTATATTCAGCAGATAGGCAGCGGCATCTACAGTCTTTTGCCGCTTGCTCAAAAAGTAAGACTGAAGATTATCGCTATTATTCGAGAAGAGATGCAGCGTATTGCCGCTCAAGAGTGTCTTCTGCCGGTGCTCAGTCCTACCGAATACTGGACGAAATCCGGTCGTCTCGAGACCATGGGCCCGATCATGTTTCGTCTTCGCGATAGAAAGGCAAGTGAGCTTGTTCTTGGAGTTACCCATGAGGAGATCTTCACCCATGTGGCTTCCAGGCATCTTCAATCTTATAAACAGCTTCCCCAGATCTGGTATCACTTCCAGACGAAGTTTCGCGATGAACTCAGACCGCGCGGTGGATTGCTTCGGGTGCGGGAGTTCACCATGAAAGATTCTTACTCTTTCGATCTCGATGATGCCGGTCTCGACCACTCTTATAATTTGCACAAAGAGGCTTATCTTAGAATCTTCAAGCGTTTGGGCATCGATGTGATAGTGGCTGAAGCCGATTCGGGTATCATGGGCGGTGCCAGCTCCGCCGAGTTTCTTTTGCCGACCGAGGCCGGCGAAGATATCCTCATACACTGTCGTTCATGCCAGTACGCCTCTAATCAGGAGAAGGCCGAGAGTCTCTCTACGAAAGTCGAGGATGGCGAGTCTCAAGAGGAGCTGGTTAAATTTGCCACTCCAGGAGTGCGAACCATAGCAGAGCTGGAAGCTTTTGAAGGGGGGGCTTCCGCCGACAGACAGATTAAGACTCTCGTTTTGAGAGGTCAGATCGGTCTGTTTCTCGTTCTTTTACGAGGAGACGCCGAGTTGCATCTCGAGAGACTGCGAATCTTCATGGAAGATGAATCTATCGAAGCTGCCGATGCAGACGAGATCAAAGCTTTCTTAGGGGCTGAGCCCGGCTCCCTTGGGGCTGTTGGACTATCTGCTTCGACTTTGGTCCTGGCTGATCAAGCCCTTGCCGGTCGTTCAAACATGGTGACCGGCGCCAATCAGGATGGATTTCACTATCGTGGAGTCTCCATGGACCGGGATATCAAGGTCGGCCGCTGGGCTTTTCTCAGAATAGTCCGGGAGGGGGATGCCTGCGTGAGGTGTGGAGATGGGCTCAGGGTAGAAAACGCACTCGAGCTCGGTCACATCTTCAAGCTGGGCAGAGCCTATTCTGAAGCTCTGGGAGCAACCGTGCTCAATGAAGACGGCAGCAAAACTGCTCTGGTCATGGGCAGTTATGGCATCGGGGTCGAGCGGGTTCTTGCCGCTTCGGTTGAGATAAGCCATGACAAAAAGGGCATAATCTGGCCTCTGGCGATTGCTCCTTATAGTGTTCTCATTACCCCGGTTAATATGGCTGATGAAGCCATTGCCGGCGCTGCCGAAGAGATTTATTCTCGTTTGAAAGCCGCCGGTTTTGATGTGCTGCTTGACGACAGACATCTGAGAGCTGGGGTAAAATTTAACGACGGGGATTTGATCGGGATTCCGATTAGAATAACCGTAGGTAAGAAAATCGCCAGCCAGGAGGTCGAGATTTTTGAACGGTCGACCAATAGCAACTCCCTGGTGCCCGTGGCAGATCTCGTAAAAGAGATAGAAAAGCTAATGAGGATACTCAATTGTCCGGCTTCAAAGTCCGCATCATAATCGCAGGTCTCTTGTCAGTCTGTTTCTCTGGAGGGTTTCCAGAGGCTCTACAGGCTGCTGAGGATGAATACTTTCGCGGATGGAACATGGAAAGCCACGACCCGAGACGTACCGGTCGTTCGGTCGTCAACGGTCCGCGCTCAGGCAATCAGGTGTGGGAGCATGTCGCCAATGACGGCTATGTGATCAATATGGAGCCGACCGCGACCCGACGGGGGGTATTCTTCGGGACCTGGGGCGTGGTAAGAGGATTCGGAAAGCGAAAGCGCACCTGGGATAAGTTCGACGGCAAAGTATACGGTCTCGATATCCTAAGCGGCAAGCCTCTCTGGCAGCCGCTTAAGCTGGATGAGACCCGTTTTGCTTATCGTTATAAGTCGAGACCTACAAGCGAAAAAGATAACGCGGCTGGTCCCGGCTATCATCTGAACGGCTACAACGGAACAGTAGAAGGCACTGGCGCAGTTGATTCTGTTAACGGAAACATCTACTTCGGCCGGGGAGACGGTAAGCTCTACGCAGTTGACTCTAGCAAAGGAACCATAGTCTGGAGTTTCAAGACTCATGATCCGGTAAGACCAGATGATCCTGAAGGTGGCGGTCAGATCTTCGGTGGACCACTTGTCACCGAAGATGGTGTTATCATTTTTGCCACTTCGGCCGGACCACCCGACAAGAATCGGGCACCCAGCACGGTGCGTTGCGAGACCAACGCTGTCTATGCCCTGGATCGCAGCGGCAAGATGCTCTGGCGCTATCCTGCAACGGGTTCTCTGGGTAATCCAGTAGCTGCACCGGTGGCGCTATCTCCGGATGGTACCAGAGTCTATGCTGTAACTGCCCTTATAGACGAGAGGGAAGGCGGTGAGGTAATCGCCCTCGAAAGAGCTACGGGTAAGCTAATCTGGCGTTTGCACCACAGTAAATTCGGGGGTCAGGATATCGCTGTCGGTGCCAAAGGTACCATCTATGTAGCCGGCATGGCCCAGCGCGGCATGCTGGGAGCCAGCTATTTGCCGGTGGCTTTTGCTGTACAAGATAACGGTGAGAGCGGCAAATTGATCTGGGGGCCGGTCATGGTCGACGGCGAGCGCCCGCGCAGTCATATTGCTTGTGGAGTGGCTATCTACGAATCTGATGGGCGGGTTCGTGATCTGTATATTTCAACCGGCATTCTCAGCTACTCCAACAGTCCGGGCGGTGCTCTGCATCGTCTCAACCCGGTCAATGGCATGGTGACCAAGAGCTGGCACCCGAATGAAGCTCGACCCACCTGTATAGGAGGTCTTACCGATGTCTCTCTCGACAATGAAGGCATAATCTATGTCGGGGTGCGCGGGCAGAAAAAAGGTTTCACTGCCACCGAGGCCCGCGGACGAGTCTATGCACTTCGATCGGATGGGGAGCAGTTCAAGGTGCTCTGGTCTTTTCAAGTGGACGGTAATATCGACAGGGCATCTCCGGCCATCGGGCCCGATGGTGGTCTCTATTTCGGTTCCAGTAGCCGATATACTCCGCCCCAGGTCTTCAACACCTATGTCAGTGCCTCTTCTTCAGGGCAGGATCTTCCTGGAGCAGATCCTGTGCTGTATGGGGTCAGGGATACCGGTCGGTAAGTAGAAGGCGATATTAAGGTTATAATTGTCCCGATTACTATCAGGTGGAGCTAAGTCGTGGACAATCCAGTTGTGAATATCGGAAGAAAAGTCTATGGACTTTTTATTTCCGCTGGGGACATTCTTCAGCACTTTCTCTTATTGATTTTTAGATTGCACTGGGGCTTGCAGTTTATGCACACTGGCTGGGGTAAGCTGGCGAATCATGAGAAGACTGTCAAATTCTTCAGTGGCCTGGGTATTCCCTTTCCCGAGCTCAATGCCTGGATTGCAGGGTCGACAGAGTGTTTCGGCGGGGTGCTGCTTGCTCTCGGTTTTGTCTCGCGCCCGGTGGCGACGCTTCTCACCTTTACCATGTGTGTAGCCTATCTGACCGTAGAAAAACATCTAGAGGCGGTGAAGAACATCTTCAAAGACGCAGATCCCTTTACCGAGGCGACCCCTTTTCTTTTTATGGTCACAGCGCTTCTGGTCTTTTCTTTCGGACCGGGCAAGATCTCGGTGGACTATCTGCTCGGTAAATATGTCTTCAACAAAGAAAGTTAGTCGTTAGACTTCAAGCGTTAGACGACCTGGCGAATTGAATCGATCAATACTTGATTGACGCAGGCTGAGGGTGAAAGCCTGTGGAGCCATCGTACAGTTTCTAGGATGTCTATTGTCTGGATCATATCTTCGGAGGGTAGTCCCGACATCACTGCCATATCTGTGTCGACCCAACCCGGGCAGAGGGCGGTTACCTTAACACCATCTTCGATGGCATCTCTATAGACTGCTTCGCTCAGACCGACTAAGCCGAATTTAGAAGCGGCATAGCCTCCGGAGCGAGGTTTGGCTATTACTCCGGACCGAGAAGACAAATTGATCACTGTTCCCTGCTTCTGTTTCCTCATCACCGGTACCACCAGCTTTAGCACCAGAAAAGCTGATTTCAGGTTGATATCAAGCATCTCGCAAAACTCTTCATAGCTAACATCAAGAGTACCGCCGTGAAATATTCCGGCGTTATTAAAGAGCAGATCTATTCTGCCGAATTTCTCCACCACATCATTAACCATGGCTTCGACCGCGCTGTTGTCTCGAATGTCGAGGTCATAGGTCTCGACCTTGATATTGCATCCGGTGCTTTTTGAATTATCTAGCAACTCTTGTTTTAATTCTTCGAGTCGATCTTTAGATCGTGCTGTAAGCGCCAGCGAAAAGCCGTCTGCTGCCAGCCCTTCTGCCACTGCCTTGCCGATGCCCTTGCTCGCGCCTGTTATTAGTGCGACCTTCATCCCGGTTACCTCTATCTCTATCTCTATCTCTTAGTTCGATATGCTCGATTTAAGGACTTAGAGATAGCACAGTCGAGAGGCTAATTCAATCTCAGCCCGTTCAACCGACAAAGAGCATGAGATCCGATGCAGCACTTTCGATTTGGCCGGCTCCGGAGAAAGCCAGAGCGAGGAGAGAAGAATAATCAAAAGGCTGAGAACATAGAATAAATCTATTCTGTGGCGCGTTCTATCTTTATTGACTCTGCCGAAAAATCTTCTAAACATGCGTAGTTCACCTCCCAGGAGATTAAGAGGTGAACTGATGCTGTTTCAGAAGTCCTTATTCCGGGCTTCCAATATCCACAGATATAATGTGCCCGCTTCAGAAGGATTTGTTCCCTTATCTAACCGGCTCTTAATACTTTGTAAGAAGCCCTCCTTTACAGGAGGGCTTCTCTGGCGGGGACTTAATTAGTGAGGTAGTCAACTAAATCAACTAAATCAACTAAATAGATTGGCATCTCTTGCCGAAGCAACGAAATAGCTGACCACTCCCGGAGCGGAGAGCGCTCCTAGAATCAGGAAAAGACCTATCATAACCTTGTTGCTTGCCGAAGCCTTGAAGAAGGCATTGGTCTCGTTCTGAGAAGGGAAGAAGACCGATGCCAGCATCAGACCGCCGGTGGCAAGACCGAGGATCTCGATGCCATTAACCAGCATATTCAGCATCGCTTCCAGATTGGCAAGATTATTGACCCGGACGGCTCCTGCTGTGTGGACACCCATTATCTCTGTGGCGTCACCGCCCTGGGGACCGATGGTGCCATTGGACGCACCCTGGAGGATGGGGCTGTTCTCAGTATTCTCCAGGCTAACGCTGGAGCCGTCCATTGAGCTTGCTGCCGCATTGGGTAGATAGTGCAGGTTGTCAGCCGGGCTCATGGCGACCTGATTCGACTGAGGTCTGAGCATTCTCAGGGCTTCGTCCTCGGCGCCGCCTACTATTTGAACCGACTGATTGTGCATACCTTCGGCCAGGGTAGAAGCCGTTTTATTGCTGTTATCGAGAACAGTCGAGGCGAGAGAAACCGGGGTGACTATGCGGTGCAGAACTGCTTCTTCTACCGCCGGGCGCACGAGGTTCTTATTCAAGAGCTGAGCGCAGTGTTCCCTGGCAAACAGAGCACCAAGCTCTCTTGTCTGCTCAGGTTTGACGGCGACTTTCCCTATCGGTGTTGCTGAGGTCTGGTATTCCACCAAGTATTCGAAGCCGCCGGGAGTCCACTTGGAGAGGAAACGGCTCAGGTCGGCAGCCGGATGGCTGCTGCGTGCTATCGGAGTGAAGGGACCGAGGTCTTTGTGGTGTTTGAAGAATTCATTCGGGTCCATGACACCGTTATCGAGAGCAAGCTCGAAGAATGACGGCTTATCAGTAAAAGGACTGAGTATGTAGATCTCTTTGTTGAAGCTCGGTTGCGGCCCATGAATCCATAGAACAGCACCTTCTTTAGATTCTGCGGCCAGTTCGGCGGCTTTGACCACCGATTCGAGATTATCCTGCCCTCCTACGAAATCTTTTTCGTTAAGGTTCTTGATCGCTTCATGGAGAGGCCGCTCCCAGAGCTTCTGGTTGTTTTCGTCCTGGATCCTCGATGCCAGAATAAACGAAGCATCTATTTCACTCGATATTCGACTAAGGACCTCCTTTAAATTTTCGAGATGGGGTTTGACACTTTCGGAGCCGTCCAATACCACGAGCAGTCTCTTTGGAGCCCGGGCTGGAATCTTTTTGATGGTCTGGCTGATGTAGCGCGGTTCTTTACCGAGATTGTCAAAGACCGAGATAGGACCATAGGTCGCTTCTCTTTTTAGATCAAGCGATATGCCAGCACCGGTGATAGTGTCACTCTTCAGTTTTCCTCCGATTACATGGTTTCCGTCTTTTTGCTTACTGACTTTCAATCCATCGACCTTTAGAGAGATGTTCTCCGGTGAGATCATCCTCAGGCTGTGTTCGCCTTTCATCGAGAAATTGGCGTCTATGATCTTGGGCAGAGGAAGAGAGGCTTGCTCTATGGTGTGAAGCTTAGCGGGGATAGTGATGGCCACTGCCACCCGGAGCTGATCTTGAGCCGGAACAGGATAGCAATGCAAGAGCACCCTGCCTCGACCCAGATCGGTCACCACACCAGGTGCCTGGTGACCTTGTTCGGACCAGCTTACAGTGCCAGGATTGGCCAGGGTTGGCTTGAACATGGTGCCCTGGGCCGAGCCGTCTTTCCATATAGTCATGCCGGATATGACCGCACCTTCAGGAAGTCCCAGCTCTACTCTTGCTTCTTCCGGATTATAAGATTTGTTCTTGAAGACGAAGTTCCAGAATATGGTGCTGGAAAGGGTCTCCGGATTAATATGTCCGAACATCTTAGACCGGTGCAGACTCAGTCCATCTACCGCTTTGCCTACTACATGTCTTTGCAGATAGTCATCGGGCATGGAAGAAAAATTGGCTGATTTGTCATCGCGAAATGGTTCTCCGGTTACCTGAAAGTAGAGCTGACGCAGAGTAACATTGTCCAGCCTGACGAACATGCCGGGTAAGCTTACCGCTTTATAGTTTGCGCATTCCATATTGAGCTCTTTGCGCGGGTAGAGCCAGCGCAGAGTTTTCATGCCTTCAGCCTGTTGAGCCTGATCTTCAGAAATCGCCATGTGCTCTGCCAGTTTTATGGCGGTCTCTCGTGTCTCGGAGCCGGCGAAGCCGACAAAGGAGAGAAGCACGCCCAGTCCGGCAACCCAGAGAGCTTTCGATCTGCCGCTTTCTGAGATTCTAGTCTTTCTCACTTCATTGAGAAGATGGGCGGATACAACGGCTGAGACTAAATATATGGCACCTATAATTATCGCCGCCCCGCTGTGATCGGTACCATCAAGGGAGCTGGTCGGATAGCCCAGACAGACCGCTATCACTGCCAGAAGTGATATCAGTGCGGCACTGCCCAGGGCGATGCCGTTCAAAATGCCTTTCTTAATCTGAGAGCGATAATCGCAGTTCACCAGACTCGACCAGACCACATAGTTGCCTATCGGAACAGCGATGCATAGAAGCAGTTCAACTACGGACTCGACCGGATGTTTGAGAATCAGAAGAGTCATGCGCTCGTAACAGGCATAAAAATATGAGAGGGTAAGGAGTCCAGGCAGAATAACCCCACCGAACATGACCATCATCCCCTGGTAAGTTTTGAAGAGATCAAAAAAAGCGTTTCTTTCAACGAAGCTATGCAGTCCGTCTTCGAAGGTCGAATAGGCTTCTGATTTGGCTTCTGATTCGGTTTCGGGGCGGTTTTCAGTTGCTGTTGCTGTTCCGGGTTCTGTTGTTTGCGATCCGCCATCATTGACGGTGCCGCTGTCGAATTCTTCTGGCTTGCTCATAGTATCCTCCGACGGATTTATACAGTCGTGATCATTCGATCTGGCACGACTTTTGCCAAGCCATGTCGGATCGAAACAGATCTGATTGTTGTTTCTCTGGTAAGTGTTTAAAGGTTGGTTTTTTGCCCGATTTCAATTCGGGATGTTCCCAGCTTATGAAAAATCCCTTTCGATTGCGATAGGGTTTTCCCTGAAAGGGGGCTGGAGTAATGAACTGGTGCTGTTATCGAGAGTCTTTGTGATTAGAGGCTTCTTGGCCTCAGAATCCACTCCATCTTGCCGCAATCAGGGTCTAGGTCCCGCCATTCTGTGATGTTTAATTTTATGGATGCCAGAGCTGCGGTGGGAAAGCGCTCGAATTCTCCGGTGAGGTCGGCTAGCAGGCTTTCCATGCCGGGATTGTGCCCAATCAGTAGAATTGCCTCATACTTGTCTTTCTGGGATCTGACTATCTTTCTCAGCTCTCCGACACTGGCTTCGTATATGCCATCCACAAAATCTACAGAGGCTTTGAGATTAGCCTCTTTCTGAAGCAGGTCAAGGGTCTCTCTGGTTCTCTTCGATGGAGAACAGATGATTCTGTCGATATCCAGCTCTCTATCTTTTATAACCCTGCCCATTAGAGGTGCTGCTTTCTTGCCCCGGGCGTTGATAGGTCTGTCGAAGTCTTTTTGATGCGGATCATCCCAGCTCGATTTGGCGTGGCGTAGTAAATAGAGGTGCTTCGACATGGGCGCTTCCTGTTTCGAGATAGCTAACGGTTAATCGCAATATTCTACCCTATCTAACTAGTCCCTCTTTATATAGATTAGCCCGGGTCTTGCCGGGTACATATTATAGAAGGCTTTTACCCTGGCAGATTTCGGCAATTCTAAGCAATTTTATGGACGGTAAATCTCTAGAAAAGCAGGACTTCGTTGAGGATATTTCTGCGGATCTTTGTATAGAGTCTGTGATCGGCGAAGATTCAGCGTTGCCGCAGATGGGCGATAGATTCGAGATTCTAGAGGTCCTTGGCTCCGGAGGCATGGGTTCTGTATATCGGGTAAAGGATCGCTCTATCGACGAAGAGTATGCGGTAAAGATTCTTAAGTCAGATATCGCCGCCAATAAACAGGCTGTCAAACGCTTCGAGCTGGAGGTTCGCGCTCAAGAATCTCTCAGTCATCCCAATCTTGTACCGGTACTCGGCCATGGGCATACCCTCGATGGGGCGCCTTACATGATTATGGGCCTGAGCGAAGGGGTCTCTCTTGAAGCCGAGATTGCCCGGGGGCGAAAGTTCTCTGAAGACGAGGTTCTCTCTCTTGTAGAGCAGGTCGCCGAAGCACTTTCCCATGCCCATTCAAAACGAATCGTCCATCGAGACATAAAGCCCGGCAATATTTTGTTGGAGAAAGATTTAGACGGAGGAGGCGAGCGAGTTAAGCTGGTTGATTTCGGCATCGCCAAGATAGACAGTAAGGCGGCTTCTTCTTCCGACAATACCATGACCACTGCCACCGGCGACTTCATTACCAGAACCGGAGAGTTCGTCGGTAGCCCCGACTATATGAGTCCGGAGCATTGTCTTGGTCAGAATGTGGATGAGAGGTCCGATATCTATTCTCTCGGTTGTGTGATAAACGAGACGATTACAGGCGCACCGCCATTCAAGAGCGACAGTCCTGTTCAGGCGATTGTCGAACATCTCAACAATGATCCGGTTGTCGATTTCTCTTCTCAATATCCTGATTCAAAGCGCTTGAAAGAGATGGAGAAACTGGTACTCAAGTGCTTGAATAAAGATCCGGCCAATCGTTATAAGAACATGGAAGAACTTCTGGCTGATTTAAGATTGATTAAAGAGAGCGGTAAGCTAAAAGCTACCAGAGCCGGTGCCTATGTTCCAGCCAGGCAGAAGAAGAGAGTATTCAGTCCGGTCACGATAGTGTCAATTTGTATTTTGATACTGGTCGCGCCATTTTTATATCAGTTCCTGGTATCACATTTTGTACAAGGACATACTGGAAAGAGAAACATTCTCAACGCAGGTTTTTTTGATCTAGAGCCTGAAGTCATAGAAAACACTGTCAAGATATACGAGCTAAAAGATGAGGCCGGACGCGTTATTTATTCTGCCTCCGCCAGTAATACCGGCTCGGCTCTGCGACGCGCTTTGCATGAAGCCATAAAATTCAAGATTCCATTGCGCAATGTGGTGATTCAAAACGCGGATCTAACCGACATGGACCTTTCTGGTGTATCCATGCCCGATGCCCGGTTCATAAAGACCAAGATGGAGAGTGTCAATTTATCCGGTGCAGATCTAAAAGGGGTACGCTTAACAGGCTGCCGAGCCGATCGAGCAAATTTGGAAGATGCTGATCTTTCTGCCGGGCAAATTCAGGGGACGACTTTCAAGGGCGCTCGATTTGCCCGGGCGAAGATGAATCACATGATGATTGATACCAGTCGATTCGACCGGGCCGATATGCAGAAAGTCAGCCTTGTGAACACCTGTTTTCGAAACTCCAATCTCTCTGAAGTTATCTTGAATAATGCTGTTATCACCACCAATGCAAGAGATCTGGTGCTGGCTTATCCGGAGAGAAACAGAGCAAGCTTCATTTCTGTCCAGTTTAAGAAGACCAGTTTCATTGGAGCAAAACTAGCGAATGTTCTATTCAAGGGCTGCTATTTCGATGATACGATTCTGCCGGCCGATAGCGAGAAGAAATGCGAATTTATCGACAATGATGGCAAAGTAAGGTTTCGGTTCTTTTAATGGTCGAGCAGGATCTAACGGCGACAAATAGAGAGAAGCTGATTGACAGCTGTCCTTTCTGCGGCAAGTCCAGGAGAAGGCAAACACTTTTAGGGCTGATCGGGACTGGAGGAGGCGTCGATCGCTGTCGATGTTCCGGCCTGCGTCGAAAAGGCGATGTCCAGACTCTGTATGAAAGAAACCGGCAGACGTTTTATGAATCTTCTGAAGAGGAGGATTCGTCAGAGTTGCCGGATCTTGGCGAGGACTTTCAGATTCTCGAATTGCTCGGGTCCGGAGCCATGGGTGTGGTCTATCGTGTAAAGCAGATATCGCAGAAAGAAGAGTATGCGGTTAAGGTAATGCGCGCTGAGGTCTCTCGCGACAAGCAACTGGTGAAGCGCTTCAAGCTAGAGGCTAAGGCTGTGGAAAGTCTTGATCATCCAAACTTAATACCGGTTTTCGGCCAGGGTAAAGCCAGGGGTAAGTCCGATGAAGAGTTGCCCTATCTTTTGATGGGATTGAGCCGGGGCGAGAGCTTAAAGTCCCTTCTAAAAAAAGGAGAACGCTTCGATAAAGAGAGAATTCTGAATATTATGGTTCAAGTCGCAGAAGCGCTTGCCCATGCCCACGCAAACGGCATCATTCATCGTGATATCAAGCCATCTAATATCATGATCGAAAAGAATGAGCTTGGAGAAGACCATGTCAAAGTGCTGGATTTCAGCATCGCTAAAGTCAATCCGGTGGAGAATCGAGTCGGTCAGGGTCTGACTATGACCGGAGAGTTTCTTGGAACACCTGCTTATATGAGTCCGGAGAGTTGTATCGGCCGAGCTGTGGACGAGAGGTCGGATCTATATTCTTTCGGTTGTGTATTCTATGAATTGCTTATGGGCGCGCCACCATTTGCAGGGCATAATCCGGTGCAGATCATCGTCGATCATATTAACACGACTCCGGCATCACTGCCTCAGGACCGGGGCAAAGGCAGCGATCTGGAGAGGTTCGTGATGAAGCTCTTGAGAAAGGAGCCCTCTGATCGTTATCAATCTATCGCTGAAATGTTGGTCGACTTGAAAGCCTTGAAAGAAGGGAAGAAAGTCAAGATCAAGGAAGCGGCCAAAGTTATCGATGAGAAGCGTGAAGCCATGGTAGCAGTCGGCATAATTTTTCTGACCCTCTGTCTGGTTCTTGCTCCGGGGATCTATTTTCTCGGCTTCATGCAAGAGAATCGTGCATATGATCCTCGTAGTCACATTGCCCAGTTGAAGTTAGACAAAGCGCAGGTGTCAGTGTCTTCCAGCCCTAGCGCAGAAGCAGCAGGGCCGGTTACGTATGAACTCAAGAACGAATTTAAAGAAGTTATCTATAAAGCTGTGGGAAGAGATCGCAATGACGCTATTCGAGGCGCTGTTCAGGGAGCTGTCAAAGCCAAGGTCAGCCTTCGTGGTGTGCATCTCGACAATGTCGATCTCAGTAATCTCAATCTGGAGGGCGCGGACTTTGCCGGTGCTCGTTTCCTTTCGGTTGATCTAACATCCACCAATTTAAAAAACGTAAACTTTATGAACGCGAGACTGAGTCGCTGCCGGGCGTCGAATGCCGATTTCGAGAACTGCGATTTTTCGGACTGCAACTTTCAGCAAGTTGCCCTCGAGAAGAGCCATCTTGCAAACTGCAAATTTCAGGAGTCTCAGTTTTTTGATGCCATCCTCAACGGTGCCGATTGCACTGGTGCGAAATTTGTTCAAGCCAATTTCAGGAATTCGCAGCTTCTCAATACCGCTTTTGCCGATGCAAGTATCGAACAGAGTAACTTCACCAATTCCCCCTGTGGGGGTGCTGATTTTAGTAGATCTACAATGTATAGAGTCTCTTACTTCAAGAGCAAGATCTCAAATGTTCGCTTTGCCGACTCTAAATTGAATAATGTGAGTTATGAAAGCTGTTTCGGTACCAATGTCGATTTCAATGGCTGTGTCGCCGAGCAGTTGAGTTTTAAGAACAGCAGCTTCACCAACTCCGATTTCAGAAACAGCAAACTGAATTCATTTATCAGTAGCGGTTCGAATTTCGAGCAGTCGGTCTTTTCCGGAGCAGAAGTGAGCCGTATGTCGTTGCACAAAAGTTTTTTCGACAGAACCAAATTTGAAGGAACAGTCTTTCTGGATTACAGCGAGATTCCTGATTTCAAGTTTGGGATGAACAGCTTCCGCAAGGCTTCTTTCAAAAATGCCCGAGCCAGCGGATATAAAAACAAAAGTTGGTAGCAATTTGGTAACCGTTATCCCCACCCCGGGGATAGCTTAAATTCTCATGCTTCATTGGTTAGGATGGGCAGAGTTAGACTTTTGGAGGCATTGTCATGAATAGAACCAGACGCAGTCGAAAAGGCCAGAGCATGGTGGAGTACGCGATAGGCATAGGCGCAGTGGCAGCCCTCTGTATGGTGGCTCTTGGTTCACTTGGACATATCTGTGGCGATATGATTTCGATGGTTTGCCATTCGATTATCGCCCCCGGACAGCATTCACCTATGCCCGGAAGAACCATTAACCCGAGTGCTACTCCCTGGGTTCTTGAATAAAAATCAGTCCAGAGGACTTTCTTCAACAAAGAGCATTGCCGGTCCGGCGTGCACCACCCGCACGATGGCGCCCCTTTCGAAGTGGGCTTCGCGGTTCATGGCCCTCGCCGGATACTTAAGCTCTCTATCGTCATCAGAATAGACTTCACCGGGGGTGTTCTTATAGATTGGCACCGCTACCTCGAAGTCTTTGCCGATCTTTTCTTTGTGGTTTTCAATCTTGGTGCGTCGATCCAGCTTCTTCACGACATCGTCGCAAAGCTTGGTCACGTCCTCTTTGACTTTTATCGCTGTTTTTAGAAGATCACTCAACATCGAAACGCTTCAACCTCTTTTGTCTCTTATTAACTTTCGTCCACTGTTACCCTGACTGCTACCGTAAGTTTTTCCGAGCCGCCGCCCTTATATATGGTGCCCGAGGTGGGTGAGGCGTCACGATAATTTCTTCCTGCCGCTACTCTAACATGATCATGACCGACAAGGCATCCGTTGGTCGGGTCGAAGCCGTACCAGCCACACCAGGGCAGATAGAGTTCGGTCCATGCATGGGAGGCTTCGGATTGAACTTTGTTTTCATAGTCGGCACCGGTGTTGATATAGCCGACGCGATAGCGGGCAGGTATACCCAAAAGTCTCGCCATGCAGATGAATAAATTGGCAAAATCCTGGCAGACCCCTTTTCTTTTAGTGAAGACTTCGAAGGGGGTGGTTTGCAGATTGGTAGAGCCGCTCACATATGTGTAGTCCGAGAAAATGGTGCGATTGATCTCCATCAAGGCTTCCAGAAGGTCGAAATCTTCTCGTTTGACAAAGCCCATGGCATATTCTGTCAGGGTGCGGAGCTCGCTTTCGGGCAATTCTGGTGGTAGCAAATACGGTAGCATCATCTGACGCTGCCAGGGCATCCAGACCAGAGGCACGGTCATTCGTTCTGAGGTGGAGCTGAGAAGCGGATAGGGATGTAGTTTGACTTTCGATATCGCTTTTATAGACAATTTTTTATACGGGGTGTCTATTTTTGCATCGGTGCTGCGGTTGCCGAATACATCCTCGAACTCTCGGGTTTCGCCTTGCGGGCTGATTTCGAGCCTGTACTCGAGTAACTCTTGTTGGTGATCTTGAACAGGCTTCAGATGCAGGCGATGGGTGCTGTACTCGACCGGAGTCGTATATTCGTAGCTGGTTTCATGAAAGACGGTCAGGATGCGCGGCTTTATGGAAGGCGGCGCGTTTATTGAACGTACCGGCTCTACCACCAGGGCACTGGTGCCACCTAAAACCGGCTCTATTAGAGGAGAGCTGGCATATGAAGTGGTGGCGGCATTGACAATATTTTCTTGCCGCTTGAGCTGGCAGAACTCGCCGTCGACATGGAAGCTCGCCGAATTGGGATTGATAGTGTTCTCCAGCTCAGCCATCGCCTGGGCGCCGGCCTGGGAAGCAAGTGGCATCTGTTGTTCGAAGTTCGGCGTATTTAAAGGAGCTGAAACGCTTTCGACCTTCTTCTCCATCTCGTGGGTCTGGCTCTGAGCCGCTTTAGTATCCGGCTGATGGCTTCTGTAGATGATTTTGCCAAGTTTGGCAACCATAAGGGCCCCCGGCGGAATCTCCTCCCAGGTGCCATCGGACATCGGGCTCGATGTAATCAGTACCATAGTGCGGTTCTGGTCGAGAGGGTCGGAGAAGTCTATTTCGAGAGAATCGTTGTGCAGGACGGTGACATGATGGGGCGGGGTACGACGTGAAGCATATAGCGCATCGCCTCTGCCCTGGCTGTCTCGGTACGCCATCAGGATGTTTCCATCCGAGAAGAGAAAGTCCGAGGGCCCGTATTGATTGATAGTTTTGAAGAGCTGATGCATATAGCTCCAGCCGGCTTTATTAAGGGTACGTGCACCTTTCAAGCGGAGCTGGGTGAGGATCCAGCAGAAGGCATATTCCGAATCTGAGCGGCCCACCGGTTCATAAAAGGGGTCTTCGCCCAGGGGCAATTCGGTGATTATATGCTTGGAGAGATGACCTATATGGGCGAAAAGCCAGTGCCTGCCTGCAAAACGACCCAGAAAAGGCATGGTGTCTTGCTGAGAAACTCGCTTGGCAGCGCCGCGAAGCTGGCAGACAAAGACGCTGGAGCGGAATCTGTCCCAATCCCGTAGCACTCTTCGCATCACCGATTCTCTCGTGGTGCGAGGATTTTTTATTACGACCCCTGCCAGATCATCGGACGGATACCAGCCGAATCCCCATCCGCCTTCTTCCCTGGTGCCTTCTTCCAGCCCAAAAAGGGTTATGGATGGTGAGGCGGGGCTGTCGAAGGACATGCCTAATATTTCACTGCTCATGATTTATTTACGATGGGACTCGACTTTCAGATGAACTATACTTACCGAACTAACCAATTCCTAATGTAGCACGCCGGCAGAGGTCATGAAGTATCGCATTCAGCATCTGACAAGTTATCACTACTCCGGGGAAGTGGACCTGGGACCTCATATAGTGCGCTTGCGGCCTGCGGTGCATGCCAAGAGCAAGGTGCTCAGCTATAGCCTGACTGTTAAGCCTGATTGCCAGGTCAGATGGCAGTATGACCCCTGGAACAATCTTATCGCCAGGCTGGCTTTTCCGCCGGATAGAAAGTTTAACGAGCTAGCCTTGTGCGTTGACGCCACGGTGGAAATAAAGCCTATAAACCCCTTTGATTTCTATGTGGAGAGCTGGTGTGAACAGATCCCTTTCGACTATCCGGAAGCTGTCCAGAAAGAGCTTTTGCCGTTTTTAGAAAAGCCCGAAGGGGGAGCCCTCTTTAATGAATTCCTAAAGAAGTTTTCCCTGGAAGGCACGCTTATACAGTTTCTCGTCAACCTCAATGCCACGGTTTTCAAGACAATTGCTTATGAGGTCAGGCACGAGCCCGGTATTCAGACCAGCGAGGAGACTCTGACCCGTGGAGCCGGCTCTTGCCGGGACACGGCGCTTCTCACCATGGAGATTTTGCGTTCACTCGGGTTTGCTGCCCGCTTCGTGAGCGGCTATCTTCTGCAGGAGGTCGAGGAGGAGATGAAACTCGATCTTCACGCCTGGACCGAGGTCTATGTGCCCGGCGCCGGCTGGATCGGTCTCGATGGTACCAGCGGCTTGTTATGCGCCGAAGGGCACATTCCTCTAGCCTGCACTGTAACCGCCGAGCAGGCTGCTCCAGTATATGGCACCGCCAGCAGTGCGGCCGTGCGCTTCGATGTTCATTCAAATGTCTCGATAGTGGGTGACGAGACCAGTCCGGATAAACCTTATTCCGGTGAGACCTGGAGAGACATTCTCAAGACCGGTGACTCGGTGGATGTTCTTCTCGATAGTACCGGCACAGTGCTGACCTCCGGCGGGGAGCCGACTTTCACCGCCGTGGATAGCGACGCTCGACAGCCCGAGTGGTTTCTTGCCGCCCTGGGTCGATCTAAGAGAGTCAAGGCCGCTTGTGTTCTAGAGCATCTTTATGAACAGTTCGGTGAAGGACCGCTGCCCATATTCGGAACCGGCAAGCTCTATCCGGGAGAGGATGATCCTCGATGGGCCCTTTCTCTTCTGTGGCGAGTGGACGGAGAGCCTATCTGGCTCAATAAAGATCTTCTAGATTTTAAGCTCACATCTGACGAGCAGGGTGAAGTCGATGCCGATGACACAGATTACGGACTTGTCAAAGCAAGAGAGTTTCTGGAGGCACTTTCCGAAAAACTGTCTATCGAACCGAATATAATACCAGGCTATGAAGACCCTGTTCATCTGGTAATCGCGGAAGAAAACCTGCCCTGTGAAGAAGAGCTTGGCGATCTGGCGAACTATTGCGATCTCGATGATCGTGATGAGCGCAAGCGCTTGTCGAAGATCCTCGATAGAGGAGCCGGTACCCCCGTGGGTCTGGCTCTTCCTCTCACCCGTCTTGGCGGGAGCTGGTATTCTCAGGGATGGAAGTTCAAGCGCGATCATATGTATCTTGTGCCTGGCCGCAGTCCGATGGGATTGCGACTGCCTTTGCATCGTATCAAATCGAATATCGAGGCAGACTTTGTCCGGGACCCTTCGGTAGAAGCAGGCTCTCTGCCAAAGCGAAGCGATTTACAGAATAGCGAAGCCGGGGCAGAGCCAGGAAATGGAGATGAAAAATCCGACTTGCCGGTTACAGCTCTGTGCATAGAACCCCATGGTGACAGTCTCGGTGTTTTCTTGCCGCCACTATCGGCGGTGGATGATTATCTAGCCCTGATAGAAGCGGTGGAAGAGGCCGCGGTTATCAGCTCTGTGCGGATTCGTATCGAGGGCTATCCACCCCCCCCTGACTCGAGGGTGAGATCCCTTTCTCTTACTCCGGACCCCGGAGTGCTGGAAGCCAATATGCCTGTTTGTGAAAGTCTCAGGCAGTATGCGCGAGCGCTTGAATTTCTGTCAGATTCTGCTGGGCGCTGCGGTCTGGGTCTGGAGAAGTATCAGCTTGACGGGCGCACGGTCGGCACTGGTGGTGGGCATCATATTACCCTGGGCGGGCCCTCTACTCTGGAGAGCCCTTTCATTCAACATCCGCATTTGCTGGCCAGTATGGTTCGTTATTTTCAGAATCATCCAAGCCTCTCTTTCTTCTTTACCGGCTTATTCGTAGGACCTCATTCCCAGGCGCCGCGAATTGATGAAGCCCGGCAAGAGAGTCTCTACGAGCTGGAGCTGGCCCTCGCTCAGTTTCCTATGCCTCTGCCTGATCACCGTCTTGATTCTAATGGCTCTGAAGATCCGCAGCCCTGGCTCACTGACCGTCTGCTTCGCAATATACTTGTGGATGTGACCGGCAATACGCACAGGGCAGAGATATGCATAGATAAGCTCTATAACCCGGAATCACAAACCGGCAGGCTCGGCTTAGTAGAGTTGCGCGCTTTCGAGATGCCGCCCCATCACCAGATGGCTGTGGTGCAGATGCTTTTGATCAGGTCATTGATCTGTCGCTTTCTGCTGTCTCCCTATAGAGAAAAGTTGATTCACTGGTCCGATGCATTGCACGATAAGTTTATGCTGCCTCATTTCTTGCTCGAAGATCTGCTAGATGTATTGCGAGATTTGCAGGACCATGGCATCGAGTTGCAAGCCGAATGGTTCAAGCCTTTTTTAGATTTTCGTTTTCCTTTATTAGGAACCATGAATCTAGAAAAAGTGAGACTGGAACTGAGAGTAGCCCATGAGCCCTGGTATGTGCTCTCTGTGATGGAAGACAGCGCCCAGCGTTCGACCTTGAGTCGACCGGTGGATTCTTCGATGGAGCGACTACAAATTCGGGTATCTAATTTAAACGCAGAAAGACACAAGCTCCTGGTCAATGGTGTCGAGATGCCGCTCGTTAGCGTCGGTCCTGCCGGAGAGTACATAGCAGCCGTCAGATTCAGGGCCTGGCAGCCGCCCAATTGTCTGCATCCTAATATTGAAGTGCATCATCCTCTCAGGTTCGAGGTGCTCGATAGTTGGTCGAAGCGTTCTCTAGGAGCCTGTCAGTATCATGTCGTGCATCCTGAAGGAAAGCTCTACGAAGAACCGCCACTGACCAGACACGATGCCAGTGCCCGGGTCTATCGAAGATTTGTCGAGGGCAATCATACCCCCTGGCCGGTGGAGTATCGAGCTGTCACCGATAATGGTGCCGGATCCGTCACCCTCGACCTTCGTCTCTATTGATGCTTGGCGTCTGCTCAGGGATGTTTAATGTTTTTAGTTTGCCCTGTTACAGTGATAATACAGCTACAAAAATAGAAGAGTCAAAACGTCCACTTCTCTTGTTTAATGAGATACAGAAGATTTCCCCAGTTGACAGACCGATCTATGCAAACATCAGGAATTCGTGGTTTGGATGGTTTGCTTATTTCTCCTGTTATGACCGTACAAGAGTTAAGTTCTGCCAATGCTATAACGAAAGGATCTGCTGCAGATCTGCCACTGGATATTTCGACTAAATTGGGATGAGTCGTTAAAATATCAATGACCTTTTCTTGAATCTGTGTATCGACCTTTAAAAACAGATTACTTTGATTTTTGCACCAAGCAAGGCAATCATCATCGACCTTCTCAAGCTCTTTTTCTACTTCCTCTGTTGCTCGAATCCTGCCATCTTCAATTGCATCTGCTAGTTTGTCCCAAAGTCCAGGAAACGAGCTCTTAGGGTAGTGACGAACCCATCCATCAAGAATTGCGCTTGTATCAAGGCTGTACAGAATAGGCATATGAATTATGGATAGACAGCTGATTCAATTTGAGGGAGATGCTTGATTTTTACGGATAGAAAATCTGACGCATCTGGTCCCGTGATCATATCCGCGTTATAGCTTGAAAGCACCAGCCTAGTAAACAATTTGCCTGAAGTAGCAATTGCTTTTGTGTGTTGTGGTACAGCAATTGATTTGGCTTTTGTAGCTTGATTCTCGGAGCTGGTTTCATAGGCCTGTTGCATTGTGTTATAGGTTTTCGCACTGATGTAGTTAAATGCAAGAAGACGTCTTATCAGTACCTGTTTGCTTACTTTGAACTTATTGGCGAGTGCTCTTATCTCTTCAGTGGTCCAAGACTGTTCAATGATCGAGGACTTTGCCGCATCATCGGAAGTGAAATCTTCGAATGGGAGCAAAGTTGAGCCAGCAACAGCGTTACAGAATACTTCGATCCCTTTGTCATTGTGGAAATCGCATACTCCCTCCGTATTCGTCACGATGTGCGTCAATTCATGTATGAGGGTAAATATTCGAGCAAGTGGTGAATCTTTGGAATTCAATACTATTACCGGAAAGTATTCTGCGGAAATAGAAAAGCCGCGCATTTCTGCGACGTCTATTCTTGAAGCTTGGAAAATCAAAATGGACTTTTCCTCAATTGCTGTTTTCCAAGCATTTAGAGCATCATACTCTGTTCTCCAAGAAGTTTGTTCGGCAAAGGAGATTCCTAGAAAGTCTCTAATTCGAGACGCCACCGAAGAAGGATCCTCTTGGAGATCTGCTTTCAGTTTCAGTTTTACTGGATTCCTTTCCTCAAGGGTTTTATACAAATCTAAAGCTATTTGTCTTCTATGCTGAGCGCGCCTGATTTCAAAAGCTAGAGATGGAGAATATGCAGAGTCATGAGAGCTTGGTATTCGACGAAAATCGTGTAAGACAGGTTGCTGCTTAGATGGGACCGATTGCAGATAGAAGACAGCAATTGGTCGCTTGTAAACAGAAGCGGTTTTTCGAAGTTGTGAAACTGTAGGTCTCTTGAGGCCACTCTCCCAGCTTTCTAATCGTTCCTGGGAAATGCCAATTTTCTTCGCCGCAGTTGGCAAATCAAAACCAGCCGAGTCACGTGCCCAGATTAGTAGTTCAGGTTTTACTAGCGCCTCTACCAATGTCGTCACCAGTTGTTCAAACATTGATCATTGTATGCTATCCAAGCCTGGAACACAAAGTTTCTCGACAGAATTTATTGTTTAATCTTCCCGCAAGTTTAAAGGCAATACACTGTCAAATCAGTCAGAAGAATAGTTTGCAGAACTCGGTTTAATGTCGAATCTATTGTGACGGTGCGCCAGGTTTTCTTATTTAGACTCTTCGTCCAATACCTGCTTTGGTGCTGGTCAATTCGCTGAAGGTCTCTGGAATTTCAGGATCGAAATAGTCTTTGTGCAGTTGGCTGCAAATGTCCATGGTTGAATCGACTATGGTCGTAAGCTCTTTGTGAATGCTCTTCTCCAGGCTTTCTTGAGTTGTGGTGCCTCTAATTTCGGTGACCATTTTATTCAACATGATCATCGATTTTGTCGGATCCGCCGGCTCTGTTCTGTCGGTGGTTCTCAATCTGACCATGATTCTGGATGCGCTATCAAGGCAATACAAAACAGAACGCGGAAAGCGATCGTCTTTGACCAGAAATTCGAAAATATCAGGACCGCTGATGCCGGTTCTGGCTTTTTTCAAATAGGCATCTTGAGCTGAACAAGAGCGCAATAGCGCAAGCCACTGGGCAATCTCTATCGGGCTTTCCATGCCCAGTTTAGTCGGGCCGATAGAGTGATATTTGAAGTCCAGGGTGCGCGCTGTCTGTCCGGCCCTTTCTAAAAGAAGCCCCAGTTGCATGAAATAAAAGGGCGCTTCGTGGGACTGGGTGTTGAGAGCGACGCCGTGGATAGAGTTAATACTGGTTATGAGATGGCGATAGAATTTATCCCTGTCCGTTTTATACATACGCTTGCCGGGACCGGAAGATATCCAGTGCCACAGAGAATTGATCGCTTCCCAGGTGTCGAGACTGATGACTTCACGGATGGTGCGCGCATTTTCTCGCGCCCAATAGATAGCGTTTTTGATAGAGACCGGATTATCATCATGCCAGGTTAGATAAGCCTGGATCACCTCTTCATCTTGTCTGGCTGCTTCGGCGAAGAGTTTGCCGAATCTTTTACGCTCTCCCACAACGATAACCAGCGGATACCACCGCTCTATCTCAGGCAAGCTGATATCGAGGATGAATGCGCGATTGACCTGCAAAAGCCTGGCGGTACTCTCTGCTCTTTCGAGCTGACGGAAGAGCCAGAAACATGTCTCAGCAACCCGGGAGATCATATTAAGAGTCCTCCAGTATCCATGTGTCTTTGGTGCCGCCGCCCTGGCTGGAGTTGACCACATAAGAATCCTGGGCCAGAGCCACCCGGGTCAGACCGCCGGGCAGAACCCGAGTGTGCTGCCCGCTGATGATGTATGGTCTCAAGTCTACCCTTCTGGGCGCGGTTCCTTTGTCAGTCCAGGTCGGACAGGTGGAGAGCTCTACCAGCGGTTGAGCTATGTAGCCCCGCGGATTTTTTTCTATCTGGCGCGCGAACTTCTGGATTTCGGCTTTAGTAGAACGGGGACCGATGAGCATGCCATAGCCGCCCGATGCGTCCACCTCTTTTACTACCAGATCCTTGAGATTTTCGAGAACATATTTTCTGTCTTTGTCACGGTGACAGAGATAGGTTTTGACCTGTTCGATAATCGGTTCTTCCGATAGGTAATAGCGGATCATGTCGGGGACATAGGGATAAACCGCCTTATCATCGGCTACTCCGTTGCCCAGCGCGTTGGCGAGGGTGACGTTGCCTTCTCTATAGGCGCGGTAGATTCCTGGCACTCCCAGCAAACTGTCTTTCTTGAAGACTTCAGGATCTAAATAAGCATCGTCTATTCTTCGATAGATGACATGGACTCGCTGGGGTCCGTAGGTTGTTTTGACATAGACCTTGTTGTCTCGAACAAAGAGGTCGGATCCTTGAACCAGTTCACAGCCCATTCTTCTTGCCAGAAAGCTGTGCTCGAAATAGGCAGAGTTATAGGGACCGGGGGTGAGTACCACCGCTCTTGTTTCGGAGGCATCTACAGGAGACAACTCGGTGAGCGCGTTTCGGAGCCAGTGTGGATAGTCTTCCACATTTTTTATTTTGGCGCGGGCAAAAATGCGAGGGAAGACCCTTTTCATTATCGCTCGATTCTCTAGAACATAAGAGACTCCGGACGGGGTGCGAAGATTGTCCTCGAGCACCACAAAGTTACCATCGGGACCGCGAATCAGGTCGATGCCGGCGACATGGACATAGACGCCTCCGGGGGGCATGATTCCACAGGCTTCTTTGAGATAGCCGCTTGATTGTTTGATCAGAAATTCCGGTACTACTTCGTCTTTGAGGATTTTTTGTTCGTGATAGATATCTTTCAAAAACATGTTAAGTGCTTGAATACGCTGAATCAGCCCGCGCTCGCACTTCTGCCATTCTTTACCTGAAACCGCTCTTGGTATCAGGTCGAAAGGCATGATCTTTTCTACTCCTCGATCATCCGAATATACAGAGAAGGTTATGCCGCCCAGCATGAAGGCCTCGTCGGCCAGTTGTTGCCGCAGGCGAAACTCGTGTTCTCCCAGATCATCCAGCAATCTGGTCAAGCCTTTTAGACCGGGTCTGGGGCTGTTCTGATCTTTGAAATACTCGTCATAGGTCCCTTTTAAGGGACTATATCCCGTCAGAAGCGGACGCAGTAAATTTTGCTTTGTTGAAGCCATGGTGAGAGTCCGAGTATGAACTGAGAAAGTGAAGAACCCTAATTGTACATGAATCGGCCATTCTGTTAAGCAGCCGCAGGAATTTCCAGATTGTCTGGCATTAAATTTTGTTGCATTGCCAGCGGCTTGAGGCAATCTGAGGAGGTGGGCAAGTTCGAGATCGCTTCAAAGAAGGGCCTCAGCGGAGCAGGCCGATACACTCAGGCAACTAGCTGCTATCTATTTGGTACCGGATATGGCATCATTTACGCTTGCCATCGATTGTGCTGCCAGGCTCATACCTTAAGATTTCTTTGTGCTGTTGCCTGCGCTTCCGATCTCAACACGTTATAATGAAAATCTTGGTCGCTTCCGAAGCGGCTCAACGAGAAGACACAGCAAGCATTCTGCCTGTTCAAGAGTTAAGCACTCCTTCTCGTAAGCGCGTTTGTAGCGTGTCATTTGTTGTTTATAGGTTGTCGAGAAGCTGCTGAGAAAACGGAGAACTTATGTCTGAAGTAAATAAAATCGAAATCCCTAATCAAAATGGTGAGATTATCGCCGAATTGAGCATACCCGAAGATTGGGAGACCGGCACTAAGCCCCCGAGACCGGGTTATTTATGGATATCGAAGTTTTTTACTTCTCACAAAGATGAGAGAGTCGGTGTCTGTCTTCGTGATCCTGCCAAGAAGACCTACCACTATCTGGAAACCCAGAAGAATCCTTTCCTCGAACTTCTCAGAAGACCCCCCCACGAACTCAACGACGACGAGTTTCTGACCGTTCATCTGCTTCTAGAGCAGGTCGGCTGGCCCGGTCGCTTCAAGCGCGACTATGCCAAGACCGTCGGTCTCGATTCCGGTAATGTTCTCGAAATCCAGGGACTCTGGGTGCAAGAAAACATCAAAGCCCGGGGCATCATCGTCGATGTTACTCTCGACAACGGCAACTATGTCCAGGAAGTCTGGTTTGTTGCTCCGCCCGAGGTCTTCGATGATTTCATCGATGACGCCGAGCAGATCTTCGGCTCTCTGAAATGGAGCCAGAATGCCGAGAGTCTCAAAGAAGCCGCTCTTTCCAACTAGTTCAACCGAATATTCACTATCTGAGCCGACCGCTCTTATTTGAGATTGAAGAGATTCTCAGGGGCTGTCGGCTTCAGTCTGCTATATTAAGCCTTTCTCATTACATGCTTGGAGGAGACCGGAGGTCCATATGTTCAGGAAGAAGCTAACCGAAGTTGCCGTAGAGTCAGTGACCGAGTACCTGGAAGAGAAGCTGGAGTATTTGAAAACTCTCGATCTCGATAAGGATGGGCAGAAGGATGTTGACCAGATTACCGAGATAGTCAAGCGGTGCGGCGCCGCTGTAAAGGATGTTCTGGATACCACCGATTTTGCCAAGATGGCTACCGGGCTGGAGCAGATTATTACCGGTACCGAGATGATCGGTAAATCATTCGATCCTGATAAGGTCAAAATATTTGCCAATGAGTTCAAGGTCGGAGCTACTAAAATTGGTGAACTAACTCAACTTGGAATTACCGAAGTCAAAAATCATCAGAAGAATCAGCATTCTTGATTGTGGTATCGGGGTCACATCGAGATCCACTATAATTTCTGCAGCAGGGCTTCCCTTTCATCGGTGGCATATTTGGTGAAGAATTCGTTGTTCAATCGCTATTCTTTTTTGCTGCTCGTCGGTTTGCTGACGTCTTTGTTCAGTGCCGCACCGCTGCTGGCGGCGGACACCGACGAAGATACAGGCCCTATCAGGTCGCCGGTTAGGCTGCTGACGCCGGATGCGATCAAAGGTCTTGGACCGACTGAAGCCTATTTGAAAATCCATGATTTCATCATGCAGGCTGACAAACTGGATCAATTCAAGCCGGTTTTGTCTAAAGAGGCGATTGAAAAGGCTAATCGGGGCTGGATCAGTACCAAGCTCGAAAGTGAGAACAGAGTCAGTCCCGAGGTTATGGAAGAGCAGATCTTCAAGATTATGAAGATGATGATGTACCCTCGGGTGAAGATAACCAGCGAGCACATTGAGGGAGAAAAAGCGGTATTACAGGCAGTGCCACTATCCACCAATCAACTCGATGATGTTCGCGAAGGATTCGATGACGGAGATGTGGACCGGTCCATATCGGCATCGACCAGTTCTGGCTCTGGGTCCGGTAGTGATGATGACGATAAGGATGCGACAACTTCGACCACCGGTATCATTCATATGCGCCTGGAAGACGGTGTCTGGAAGCATCATCGCGAAAACTGGCATAGCAAAGTCGGCAATGCCGTCAGGGGCAGCAATGACACGGCGGCTAAAGTCGATGAGCTGAAGGAGTGGTGTGCCGGAGCCCGCACCGCCAAAATAGCCAACGTTGCCGTTTCGGGCAAGATCAAGGGAATGCCTTTTAAAGCCCAATCCTTTATATATGATAGTTTCGTCAGTACACTCAGTTTTGAGGCTGCGATCGGCAAAACCTCGGCCCTTCCTGCCCGGGTGACCATCTTTCTTTTCAATGACAATAAGTTGCCTTATTCATTGAAGCTGCTTTCGCCGGGTAAACCGACAAATCTGCCTCATATCCACCTGCGATTTGCCGGCGAAGGAAAAAACGGGATGAAGACCAAGAGCTATACTGCAGCCGATCGTTATGGCATGAGGCTGGAGTTCGACCCTCTCAAAGAGAAAGGGAAGATTTCCGGGAAAATAGTGCTGAGAATACCCGATGAGGAGAGAAGCGAAGTCTCTGGCATATTTAATGCCTCCATTCGTTAAATTAGCGATTTAATTTTGAACTTTTTCAAATCCTGTTCGTTATTAGAAGTTGTAGGTCGAAGAGAAAAAGGAGGCATGGCTTCATGTGCAGTGGACCATCGAGATCAAAACCAGAATCGAGAAGATCTCTTGCCGGGGCGTTATTTCTGGCTTTGTTGCTCTCGCCCCTGGTCTCTCCTCTGGTAGTTCCTTTTTTCTCTTGCCCGGCTTTTGCAGGAGGCGCCGGCGTCAATTCTGAAGCGCCCGATTCGACCCGGGCCAGGGCCCGTCATCTCCTCAATCGTATCGCCTATGGCCCGCGACCCGGCGAGATAGATATGGTGGTTCATAAAGGCACCGCTCGCTATATTGCCGAGCAGCTCGAGCCTGCTTCCATCAAGCAGCCTGCCGCCCTCGAACAGCTGGTCGCTAAAAGCCCCGCTCTTACCCAGACCCCCGGGCAGCTCTTCATGAACTATGGCAAGAAGCCGGTAATGCTGGCTGCCGGTCTCAATAACAAATCCGCTGCCGGCGCTTCTAAAGAAGCTCGGGAGAATATCCAGAAGCAGATCCGGCAAAACTATATGACCATGTACCAGCAGATAACCGATGCCCGGTTGATGCGAGCCGTATACAGTCCCCGGCAGTTAGAAGAGGTTTTGACAGAGTTCTGGTTTAATCACTTCAATGTCTCTTTCGACAAGGGACTCGATCATATCTGGGTCGGCTCCTATGAAGAGCAGGCGATACGTCCCCATGTTCTGGGGAAATTCCGAGATCTTCTCAGCTCCACCTCGCACCATGCCGCCATGCTGTTCTATCTGGACAACTGGCAGAACACCACCGATAAGCCCCAGTCTCAGAACGTTCAGAAAAAGCGCCAGGGGCGCTTCAGCGGCATCAACGAAAACTATGCCAGAGAATTGATGGAGCTTCATACCCTGGGAGTGGACGGCGGGTACAGTCAGGCTGATGTTGTTGCTCTGGCGCGAATTCTTACCGGTCACGGTCTGGTCAATCGTGGTGGCGCCCGCATGAACATGAATATGAACAGAAGCAGAAATATCAAAGAGTATGGTTCTGCTCCCCAGAGTGCTCTGACCAGTGTGAACGGCTACCAGTTCGACCGTCGCCGCCACGACTTCTCTGACAAGCAGTTCCTCGGAACGGTTATTAAAGGAGAGGGGCAGGGTGAGCTTGAAAAAGCGCTCGATATTCTTGCTCGCCATCCTGCCACAGCCAGACATATCTCTTTCAAGTTGGCTCAGTACTTTGTGTCGGATAAGCCTCCCCAGGCTCTAGTAGACCGGATGGCTGCGAAGTTTCGCAGCACCGACGGCGATATCAAAGAAGTTTTGAGAGTGCTCTTGAACAGCAAAGAGTTCTGGGACAGCTCCGCTGTGGCAACCAAGTACAAGAGCCCCTATCGCTATGTGGTCTCCAGTTTGCGGGCGACGGATTCGGTGGTCAAACAATCGAGACCGATTATCGGATTTCTTCAAATTCAGGGTATGCCTCTTTATAAATGTTTGACACCGGACGGCTACAAGTACACAGAAGAGGCCTGGCTCAATCCCGGTGGGCTGCTTCAGCGGATCGAATTCGCCACTGCTCTGGGTTCTGGTCGACATCAAGCGGCTCGACCACGCCAGACCGGCACCGAGCTTTTAGAAGATATTGCCGGTATCGGCGCAGCTTCTAAAACCGGTCAGGTGATTATGAAATCCCATGAACGACTGAAAACCGCCCTGGTTCTGGGTAGCCCCGAGTTCATGATGTATTAGGCAGTTGAGATAGAGGTTATTCCAGATGGATAGAAGAGAATTTCTCAGAACTTCGGCGGTGGTATCACTGTCCTGTCTCGTTCCCGGTTTGTCGGGCTGGGCCTATTCACCGGCTGCCGCGGCAGGAAGTGGCGGCAAGAGCGGCTCACGCAAGCTCATTGTTGTTTTTCTCAGGGGTGCTGCCGACGGACTGAATATAGTGGTGCCTTATTCAGATCAAGACTATTACCGGGCGCGACCGACCATAGCCGTCAATCCTCCCGGCAAGCCTGATGGCTGTATCGACCTGGATGGAACCTTCGGTCTTCATCCGGTTCTAAAGCCGCTGGTCAGTCGCTGGAAAGAGGGCTC
The DNA here is from genome assembly GCA_020634035.1 of Candidatus Obscuribacterales bacterium. Taxonomy (GTDB): domain Bacteria; phylum Cyanobacteriota; class Vampirovibrionia; order Obscuribacterales; family Obscuribacteraceae; genus RI-106. Next base: position 203,473 of record JACKCM010000004.1, read on the forward strand.
TCTGGCTTTCGTTCATGCCTCGGGCTCTCCTGATACCACCAGATCTCATTTCGATGCCCAGGACTATATGGAGTCCGGCAGACCCGGGGTGAAAACAGCAAGCTCCGGCTGGCTTAATAGAATGCTGCAAATTCTTCCCGATAATCATTCGCCTATTCGAGCCATTAATGTCGGCTCTACCATGCCGCGAATTCTCCAGGGACCGATATCGGTGGCAAGCTATGAGCCAAAGCGGGGCGGACGCAGCTCTATCATGGATAGACCCTTTGTCGCTTCGGCTTTCTCCGGTATGTATGACGGGCGCAAAGATGCGCTTGGAGAAGCCTTCCGCGAAGGTGTCGAGAGCCATAATACGCTCAAAGAGAAATTGGCCGAAGAGATGATAGCGGCGGACAAAGGCGCGCCCAATGTGGGTAATTTCAAAGGTTTCGGTCGACAGCTGGGCAGTCTCTTCGGCAAAGATCGCAACACCCAGGTAGCGTTTCTTGCTCTGGGTGGCTGGGATACCCATGTCAACCAGGGGGCGGGCCGGGGTCAGCTTGCCAACAAGCTCTCGGTTCTGGGTCAGGGTCTGGCCGATCTGGCTAGCGGACTCGGTACTCAATACAAAGATACCGTGATCATGGTTGTCTCCGAGTTCGGTCGAACCGTCAAAGAGAACGGCAACGGAGGAACCGATCACGGTCATGGCAATGTGATCTGGATGATGGGCGGACCGGTTCGGGGCGGCAAAGTTTACGGAGACTGGCGCGGTCTCGGTGAGAAAAATCTTTTCGAAGGCAGGGATCTGCCCGTGGTTGTGGACTTTCGTGAAGTGATCGCGACGGTGGCCTCTAATCATCTCAATCTATCCAGCCAGGAAGTCGCCCGGCTCTTGCCCGGCTATGTGCTTCCCGGTAAAAAACATACCTCTGATATTATCGTCTGACCCGGCGTCAGCGTGTAAAATGGTCTTCTTTATTCCCGGGAAGAAGATTTGACATGATTTGGATAAAGTTACTTGCTTCGCTTTCTAGCGCCCTTTTGATTTTGAGCCTTTGGGCTGTGTTTCTGCCGGCCCTGGCCGCTCCTTCAGATACGGCGGTTTCTGAATCGCTGGAGAAAGTCAAAAATACCAGGGTCAGCCTCAAGCCTCCTGCCGGATTCAAGCCATCGCCACTATTTAACGGTTTTATTATGGAGGACAAGCATGCCTCTATCATGGTTACCGAGTTGCCGGCGCCTGCTTCGATGATGATCAATGATTTCACCGCCGAGAAACTGGCCACCAAAAATATGGAGCTTTTAGATAAGGCTCCCGTCAAAGTAGCCGGTTCAGCTACAGAAGGGCAAATGCTTCATGTGAAGCAGTCCGTTGCCGGACAGGCTTTTGAGAAATGGATCACTATATTTGGTGACGACAAAAATACCGTCCTGGTAGTGGCCGCGACTCCGGAAGATAGTGAAAAAGAGTTCTCGGCAGCCCTGAAAGAGAGTGTGAGCAAGGTAGAGTGGGATTCTAAAATAGAGCTGGATCAGACCGCCGGACTCAACTTTCAGATAGAAGCGTCCGGACCTTTGAAGCTTGCCCGGCGCATTCAGAATATGCTTCTTTATACCGAAGGCGGCAACTTCCCTGCCAAGAACCCCAGCGATCCGATTTTTATTGTCGGACAGTCCTTCGCAAATCCGCATATACCTGATAGGGAGAAGTTCTGTGTGAACCGCATCAAGCAGATGCCCGGTCTGGTTGAGTTTAGTGATCTGCATGTGGTCTCTCTGGGCAGTGACGGTAAAGATGAGGCCGATGGGTTCGAAGTGGTTGCCCAGGCCGTAGACTCCAAAAGCGGAGACAAGATGTTTATCTACCAGGTGATTCACTTCGCTCCTGACTCGTACTACATTCAGCAAGGGATGGTATCGGATAATCGAAGAGAAGAGCTGGAGCCAGTTTTCAGAAAGATGAGCGGTAGCTTCAAGCCCAAATCCTAGTATGGAAACCATCTGTCCCAATCCCAAATGTGCGCACCGGTTCTCTCTAGAGGAACCACAGTTCGACTCGGATAAGCGTAATCATTTTCATGGAGTCTGCCCGAACTGCAAGATCCAGGCCAGTTTCAGGACTCTTGAAGCACTGGCTGTTATCGATAATGTCTATGAGAAGCGCAAAGCGCGTGGCGGTCTTGCGGGTGGTCCTGAATTGCAGGGTGTACCGAGGCTGTCGGTGCTGGTAGAGGATGTGAGAAGTCTCTGGAATGTCGGATCTATCTTTCGCACTGCAGATGGTGCAGGGTTCGATCGCATCTATCTCTCTGGTATTTCAGGTTCACCGCCGCGTAAAGAGATTGAGAAGGTCAGTCTCGGGGCTGAAAATACAGTCAACTGGCTTTACGAGAGAAATCCTCTGGCCGTGATTGAGGACCTCAAGAGTGAGGGAGTCGAAATCGTCGGTTTAGAAGTCAGCGACAACAGCCGTTTGCTTACCGAGGCACTGGCGGAGAAAAGCCTCTCTGTGCCGCTCTGTCTTGTGCTCGGTAATGAGGTGTCTGGTCTTTCTCCCCAGGTGCTCTCATCGTGCTCTTCGGTTTGCCATTTACCAATGAGAGGCTTCAAAGAGTCCCTCAATGTGGCGGTCGCTTTCGGTATAGCGGCATATGCGCTGGCCGAAGCACTTTCATAACGATCCGTTTGCAGCCGATCAGGCCTTGCCGGTGAAGTATGCCCAGGTCAGGGCGACGACAGTTACTATATAGAGTGCCAGTAGCATAGATGTCGTAGTCGATTTCGCCTCGTGCCATCGCTTGTAGTGCAGCACACTATGCACAGTGGCTCCAGTAAGCGAGACGATGTAACATAATAACCTTGATATATGAAGGTCTTGATAGACAAGCCACATAGCCAGCCCCGTCCAGAAAAGAATATTTCCCACAGAGGATATGGTCATGACGATCTGGTAATGGCTAAAATCAGTAAGTGCGATGTTTTCGTTTTCTATGATGCGCAGACGAAAGATCAAAGAGAAGGCGTTGAATATCGCTATCAAAGCCAGCACCGAGGCGGCAGAGGCATTCTCTTGCCAGCGCAGTTCGTTCTGGCTGTAATAGGTCCAGGGTATAGCCAGGATCATTGTAAGGATGAACGCCACCGAGACTCCGTAAAGTCCCAGGTGCCAGATTGAGAATTCTTTTGGCTTCTTTTCCTCGTCCAAGGTCTCTTATCTCTCGAGTCTTTCAAATTAGATCTACCCTTTTGAAAGACGGTTTATTTTCACCTGCCAAAACGCTAATATTAGACGGTCATTTGAACAGGGCGGCACTTACAAGGGGCATCGATGAGCCGGCATCTTTCAGTTAGTGTTTTAGTGATCTTCGCGGCTTTTGCTTTCTATGGAACGGCTGCAATGGCCGAGGGCTTTCCTGGTATCGGAGACCGGGTCCAATATGCCGAATCGCTCCCTCACTATAATCTGGGCAATCGCTATCTGACCAAGAAGTGGTACGAGAAGGCGGTGGAGAAGTACCGTGATGCCATCGAGATCTATCCTTATGATGCCGATGTCTACAGCAATCTAGGGGTAGCCCTGAGGCACCTCAACGATCCGGTGCGGGCCGAGTGGGCCTACAAAAGGGCAGTGGAGCTCAAAGGAGATGACTGGACCTCTCTCAACAATCTGGCCAATCTCTATATGTTGCAGGACAGATTTGAAGAGAGCCTCAAACTGTTTAAAAAAACTCTGCAGTGTAAAGACCTTCCGAAAAGCGAGAAAGAAGTCATCGAGAGTAATATCGAAGGCATTAATAAGATAATGAAAAATCGTGGCTTGCAAGCAGCCGCTTCCCGGGCGAAGAAAGCTCCGCAGGCAAAAGCGGCGCCAGGCGAAAAAGGCGTTGTAGCCGGCAAAACCAACGCTAAATCGAGCCAGAATCAGGCTTCTTATGAAAGCTGGCTGGATAACTGAATTTCAGCTTTTGATCTCGACCGTGGCGAGAATCTTCCTGAACTCATTGTGTATTCTCTTCACCAGGGGACCCGGTTCGCCTGTGCCTATCGGTCTATCATTGACTTCTACGATAGAGATTATCTCTTCGGGGGTGCCGGCGATAAAGATTTCATCGAGCCCGTAGATATCTTCTTCTTTGACCCTGGTTTCGATTAGCGGAATGCCTGTATTCTTTGCGATTTCGAGAACCTGACGTTTGGTTATTCCGGGCAGAACATTGGCGGATGAAGGTGCCACCAGAATGCTGCCTTCTTTAATTCCGAAGATAGAGGTATGACTGCCTTCGGTCATATAGCCCCGGTCGTCGATGAATACCACTTCGAGACAGTTGTTCTCTCGGGCAAAGCTGGCTGCCATGCAATTGGCTATCAGGCTTGTCGCTTTGATGTCGTTGCGGCGCCAGCGGATGTCTCTATGAGTAATCGCTCTGGCACCAGTCTTTCTGGTCTCTGCATAAACATCCGAGAAAGGCTGGATGAAGATCAGAATATTGGGCTGGTAGTGATCGGGGTAATGATGGGTTCTAGGAGCCACTCCCCGGGTTATCTGGCAGTAGATCAGTGCATCTTCTAAACCGCTTTCTTTAATCAGCGCCAGCAGGCGTGTTTTCACCCGGGCGATTTCTACATGTTTCATCTGAACAGAAGCGAGACTGGTGGCTAATCTGTCCAGGTGATCTTCCAGGCGAAATGGAGTTGCTCCATAAACTCGAATTACTTCATAGACCCCGTCACCAAAGAGAAAGCCTCGGTCCAGCGCGGGCACAGTCACCTCTTTGAGCGGCATGATCACACCGTTCCAGTCGGCTAACAGTTCCAGTTCGGTGCCCTCGCTATTCATAAATAACTCGATTATTCGATATAGAGGAGGATGATCTCCATCCATGAGAAGGTGAGAGCAGCCGGGTACATAAGAAGCCAGAAAACGTTCGAACCCCAGTCGTTCTCGGCGCCATCCTGGAAGTCGCAATACCAGAGAACAGCGTTACAGAACAAACTGGAAATAGGCCATCCTAAGATGCCTATCAAAAATGCTATCCAGAGAAATACGAACCAGATATCCAACCGGTGAGGTCTCCTCTTTCCGTTTCCCGTGATCTCTTACTAATTTCTACTCCCTGGACCGATATTTTTCAACTGTTGACAACCCGGTTGCTGCCCTGATTATTTCAGGGTTTTGGCTGTTTTTTGAAATTGTCAACTGCAAAGATAAACAAAAAGGTGGTTGTCAATAGATCTTTTGTTGATTATTAGCGGATTTCAGGCGATCAGCCTGGAGCGGTGCCAACTTCGACGGATCGAGAATAAAATCAAACCTTTGTTGAATTTAATCAAGAAATATTGCCGATAGCTATCTTTCAATGAGATGCAGATCAGGCTCCGCTCCAGACATTTTTAGAATGTTGCCACCGAAACCGGTGCCCCTCGCCGGGCATGCTTACTAAGCTCGATGCCAGTCTTCTTTGCGAATCGAGTAACGCACATGGGGTCTTAGAAAATGTCCTTCGGGCAGCTGGGGATGCTCGAAATCAGCCTGTCTTGTCAGTCCGAGTTTTTCCATGACTCTAATCGACTTTTTGTTGTGAATAGAGGTGAAAGACATGATCTCATCGAGGCCGATTCTTTCGAATCCGTCATCTATAGAGGCAATAGCTGCTTCCGGTGCAAAACCCTGCCCCCAGTGCTCCGCCAGTAGTCGCCAGCCTACCTCCACACAGGGAGTAAAATCAGCCTCGAATTTCGGTTTCCAGAGACCGACAAAACCGATAAACTCTCCACTCTCTTTTATCTCCACAGCCCAGAGCCCGAAACGATGCGTTTCGAAGTGGTCCTGAATATATTTGATGAAAGCCGCTGTCTCGTCTCTATCCAGCATTTTAGGAAACCATTCCATCACCCGACGGTCGCCGTTCAATCGGGCGAAAGGCTCCAGATCGTCTTTTCGCCAGTGTCTCAGCTTCAATCTATCTGTTTCGAGAAATTGCGGGGCTTGCTTGGTCATTATCCAGGTCGACTCTATATCTAATTCCGGGACCAGCCAATTTTATCACCGGATCTAATTAAGGCTCGCCCAAGCGCTTTCTGATATTTTTAGGGACCGCGTTTTCAGGTCGAGTATTTTGTAAGGAGCGAGTCGGTCTATGGCTGAGTTTAGAAAAGTGATTCTGCCGGTTTATCTGGCGATCTTCTTCTTCTTGTTCGCTTTTATACAATCCGGCTCTGCAGAAGAACTGCGGGCTGAGACCATATACCAGATTTTCACCGATCGCTTCTGTAACGGTGACCCCAAAAACGATGACCCTGAAGTCTCTAAGGGGATGTTCGATCCCCAGAAGAAGAACTGGAACGCATACTGGGGCGGCGATCTCCAGGGTGTGATCGACAAGCTGCCTTATCTCAAGAAGATGGGATTCACCGCTATATGGATCTCGCCGGTTATAGACAATGTCAACAAACCGACTATAGAAGCCGATGGCCGGGTGATGGCTCCTTATCATGGCTACCATGCCAGAAATTTCAAGGGTATCGACGAGCATATCGGTGACTGGAAAGTCTTCGACCGGCTAATTGAAAGCGCTCATAAACGCGGGATCAAAGTAATGGTCGATATGCCTCTCAATCATACAAGCACTATCAATCATGGAGAATTCGGAGCCTTGTATGACGGTATGGAATTCATGAGCGATACGGAAAACGATCGAAACAAGCTCTTTCATCATCTGCCTGAAATTGCCGACTGGAACGATCCATATCAGTTGCAGTATTACACTCTGGCCTGGCTCGGTGACCTCAATCAAGAGAATTCCTACATAGATACTTATCTGGGCAATGCTGTTCTCAATCTCAAAAAGCATGGTGCTGACGCCACCAGACTCGATGCTGCTAAGCATGCCAACTGGGGCTGGCAGAGCACAGTGGTCAACAAGCTCTATGACCAGGGCAGACATTTTGTTGTGGCTGAGTGGTGGATGTCCGATACCGACGACCCGCTCTACCATGAAGCTGTTAAGTTCGTGAATAAGGCCGGGATAGGTATGTTCGATTTTCCGTTCGCCACTACCATCCGCAAAGTTCTTGGAGAAGAGAAGGATGGTTTCAGGCACCTGGCAAAAGTAATAGAGAGAGAAGACGCCGATCTCAAAGACCCGAATGCTTTAATCACTTTTATCGACAATCATGATATGCCGCGCTTCACAAGCCTGAATGCGGACCGACGTGCCGTCGATCTCGCTCTGGCTCTTATGTATACCGTGCGCGGAATCCCATCGGTATATTACGGCACGGAGCAATATATTCACGACGATACCAAGGGTGGTGGAGATCCTTACACTCGTGTCTGGATGAAAGAGTTTGACGAAGGTTCGGAGGGCTTCAAGCTAGTCACCGAGTTGAACCGCCTGAGACGTTCTAGTCAGGCGCTTCTTCATGGCAGTCAGCAATCTATAGAAGTCAGTGATGACGTTTATATCTTCAAGCGTGAGTTTGGCGGACATAGCGCCGTAGTTGCCGTGAACAAAGCGAAAAAAGAAAGCGCGGTGGTGTCGGCAGAGAGGCTGGCTGCGGTTCTTGACGCCAGTGATAATGCCATTGATGACGCCCTTGCCGGTCGCCTGAGCGGCATCGCGTTTCCGGCTAAGGCCAAGACTTTCAGTCTTCCTGCTCGCTCTATTTCGGTATGGCTGGCAGGAAAAGGCGAGGCAAATAGCGACATACAGCCTGAAATTGCTTCTGTAAGTCCCGGGGTTATTCACGGAGGCAAGCCGGTAAATATAAACGGTATCGGATTTGGTGAGAAGCGGGGCAAGGTGCTTGCCGACGGTGAATCTCTTTCCATTCGCCACTGGTCGAACACTAATGTGGAGGTCACCTCTCCTGCCTCGGTTCACGGAGAGGTGCGCTTAATAGTCGAGCGAGCTGATGGTGCCACCTCGAAATCCAAATCCTTTACCGCTCTATCCGGAAAGCTTGTTCCCATTACTTTCCAGGTAGAGAAACCGAGCTTCAACTGGAAGGGAGAACAGCTCTATATAACCGGTTCAGCCTCCAATCTCGGCTCTTGGAGTAGAAAGGCGCAGCAAGCGGCTGGTCCGCTTCTTTTGTCTGAAGATCGCGACTATATTCTTTGTGTGGCCTTACCCGCCGGAAAGAAGGTAAGTTTCAAGCTGATGATTTTAGATAAGGAAGGAAAGCTGATTAAAGAAGAGAAAAAGATTCACACTTATAAGGTGCCGGATCAAGGTCCCTGGCGACATAAATTGAGGTGGCAGGACGATGACCGCTGACAAAGGTATTATCGGCACGATTCTGGACGAAAGATATCAGATCGAGAGCAAACTGGGCGAAGGCGGAATGGGCGCTGTCTATCTGGCTCGCAATCTTCAAATTGGCAAGCCTGTTGCTATAAAGGTTTTGCATGGCGGCCTGGTGGCAGATGAGAGAGTAGAGGCTCGCTTCACCCAGGAGATAAGTGTCATGAGCTCTTTGTCTCATCCTAATTTGATCACTATTCAGGATGCCGGTATCATCCCCGCCAGTGGTATTCCGTATTTTGTGATGGAGTATCTGGAAGCCCGCTCACTCGATCAGATTCTCAAGGAGAGTGGTCCCCTGGGTATCGAGCAGGTGCAAGCCGTGCTCTATCAGGTCGCCGACGCTCTTGCCCACGCCCACAAGAAAGGGGTGGTGCATCGTGATCTGAAGCCTGCCAACGTTCTCTTACTCAAATCTGATGGGCAGTATTTCGTGAAGGTAGTGGATCTAGGCATTGCAAAAGCAGTAAGACCAGATGGTGCCGCCGCCGAAGTGGAGTTGACCAGAACCGGAGAGGTTTTTGGCAGCCCGCAATACATGAGCCCGGAGCAGTGCAACGGAGAGCCTCAAGACAGGCGAACCGATATTTATGCTTTCGGTTGTCTTATTTATGCGGTGCTGACCGGCAAGCCCCCTTTTGTGCGACGCACCGCCATCGAGACCATTGTCAGTCAGGTCAATGATGAGCCGCCACCTTTTTCTCAATTCGAGACCCTGGCCGGTCAGCCTCTGGCCCTCGCTCTGGAACCTATTGCCCGGCGTTGTCTGGCAAAGGATCCTGCTGATCGTTATAACGATATGGGCGAGGTCATGGCAGACCTGAAAAGAGCTGCTTCAGGCGAAGTCTCTCGAGCGCCGGTTAAAAGAACCGACAGGTTGGCTGAGACCACTAAAGAAAAGTCCACCGGCAACAAAGCACTGCTGGTGGTGTCCGCCATAGCCATTCTTCTTCTGGGGACACTTCTCGGTCTTGGTAGTCAGCTCTTGATCAAGCCGCAGACTACGCCGGCTCCTCCGGCTCCCCCGCCTCACAGTCCGTCGATTGCCACGATTCCTGACTGGCATGATCAGGTCAAAGCCGCTCTCAATAACATGAATCATCCGATGGCAAATATCTCGCTCAGTCCTCATCCGGAGGATGCTCATATAGTCCGGGTGCTGAGCATCTATCACGGTAAACCCACCGGAGACTATACCGACGTGGTCCAGGGGCAGGTGGATGTCGACTTGAAACCACCGCAAAAGGCGGACAGCGGCAAGGATATGATTCTTGTTCTCAGCGCTTATATGCCAACCACCTGGAAGCTGCATCTATCAAGTCCGGAGGTGAGGCTGAAGCAAGTCGTCAGTGTCGGTTTCTTCCCTCAAACCGTTATCGGGATGCCGGAGGGTGCAGCCCTTACCGAAATATACAGTCCGGCCCTGGCCAAAAAGCTGGGCAAAGGCTCTAAGGGTGACAAACATGTCAATCCCTTCGACCCCTGGATGTTTCTCTATACTGGAGGGGCGAACATGTCCGGCGGTGATCTTGCCGCAGAAATCCAGGCTGACTCTCTTTTTGAGCAGGTACAAAAGGACGTCTTGAAATTCAGCGGCAGCCATCTTCGCAGTTTCATGGGCACCAGGGCGACCGATCATTTTATAGTCAAATAGGGACTTTTTGTGAACTAGCGATATTGGAGAGATATCCAGGCGATTGATGGCTCTAATTGCTCATTCTGTATGCTTTTCGCTGGTTGATGCTGATTCTACGTATGTCGAATTCTATACGGCCGAACTATGGTGGCATCGTCGACCTTTCTCCCTATCAGGTTATTGAAAATAATGGAAAACATCAACGAAGGCTCCGATGAAAAGGGAGCTGTTGCTAAAGCCAGTGCTGAGACCGATGGTATTCTTGCCGGTGCTGTCAGGCAATTGTTGCAGGCACAGACTCCAAATCCGGCTGTTGCTGCCGGCGAAGAAAATGGGCGGGGCTTGAGACGGCTTTTCGGCAAACATAGAATTAAAGCTGATCAGGCTGAAAAAATCGATGATGTCGGAGTCATAGACGACTATGTTTTACCCGGCGGCTTTCATAAAGTGAAAGACTTGAATCAGGCGGTTTTTGATGTGAAAGAGTTTCAGACCGCAGCCAGCCCTACCATGAAGATCGCTTACTGGAACTGGAACAAGCCTGGCTCGACATTTCCGCCCGAAGTCTCCACCAGCTTTCAGAATGTCTTGAGCCAGAAGCCCCATAAGCTTGATCAGAGCGAGATAGATTCTGTTGCCCAGGTTTTTCCTTCTGGTCTCTATGGCTACAACGGTAATTTCGATACCCTCGATATTCGCACAGAGCGACTTGATAATCGCAATGTTTTGATCATGGAGAATCAGTGGCGTGATCAGGACCGTCGCTCTTATGGCATCTTTTTTCCTTCGGACAAGACCGCCAGCCAGGTCGAGCATCTTCATTTCGAGGCTACCCGAGCCGAGTTCAGGCGCAACTGGCCTCGGGTGAAGCAGAGTTTCAGCCGCATAGATCTGGAGAACTAATGTTTGTTTTTCTCTAGCTGAGTCATCAAAGATTTCGGTATCAGCAATTGGGGCACAGTCTTCAACTCTTCTTCTTCGATATTTTCCGCTTCGGTCTTCTCTGACTTCATCTTCTTTTTAACCGCTTCGAAATTGGTCAGTTTTTTGTCGAATACCACCACTCCGGAATAAGGCTTGCGGATAGAGATGTCGGCTTTGGCGACACCTTTTGAGGCGCGGATTTTTTTTACCAGTCTCCTTATACAAGCCGGACATTGAGAACCCTTGAGTTCGAAGTCCACTCGCAGATAAGTGGTTGCTTCGGCGGGCCGCTTGTCGGCAGCCGGGCAAGCTGGTGCCAAGACCAGAACTAATCCCAGTACTATGAGTGAGAGAAGATTGCTTGGCTGTTTGTGGTGTCGTATATAGTGCAATAGTTGAGATCTCAGAACATCGGTTTTGACAAGATCGAGCCGATCTGATCTTTCATAAGAACCGCCACAGCTATGGCCACGATATTGAAGCCTATAGTCAGGGTCAAAAGTCCGGTGCCTACCATAAGATGCCACGTGACCAGGGCATAGCGTGGTTCCATCGCTCTTATTACACCGAATCTGGTGAGAACGAAGCCGCCTATTGACAGAAGCAGAAAGATATCTGCCACCACATAACAGATAAGGCCTAGAGAGGCCAGTTGCAGGGAGGGCAGAACAGCGAAAATCACCGCTCCTATCAATGCCACTCCAAGAAAGTTGGTGGTGCGGCGATCTGAATCGCGGTAGACGATGGTTTTATCATCGCTAGCTTTTGAGACATATTCGAGGGTCTTGAAGCAACCCTCAATCAGCGAGCTTCTATTGTTGTGGCGAGCCGGCTCAGTGTTCTGGCTAGCGGCGCTTTCTACGACCTCATTCTCTTTGGTCTCGCCCTCTTTAGCCTCGTTCTCTTTGACCTTGTCTTGATCTGTCACTGGTCTGCCTCGTGCCTGGTAATAGTAGAGATATCCCATTTCGAGTATATATCGAAAAAATTGGTGCTGTCTAACCGGTGCCTTTCGCCTACTTTTATAAGAAGTTTGTTTTCGGAGGCGGCTTCTGGTATCACTAATTCAGGTATAGCCAAGGGGGCTTTCAATTGGTCGAATTGTTCTCATTAGTCAGAAAAATGCCTGTTCTTTGCATGGTTCCGCTCCTTCTTATATCCGCGTGTTCAAGAGAAACCAGCTCTCTGGATAAGAACAAAGTGATTGAGAGCTTTTCTATGCCTTTGAAGCATTATGAGAACGGAGACTATGAAAAGTCCATTGCAGGCTTTAAGTCTGGGATTGAAAAATCCCGTAGTGAGGGCGTTTCCGGTGATCGGCTGATTGAATTTCGAGTCAAGCTGGCAGAGTCCTATCTGGCCGAAGGCAAGAGAGATGAAGCTATGGCGGTGGTGGACGAGGGTCTTGCTCAATTCGACGAAGCGAATCTAAGCCGGGAGCGGTTCTTGCTCTCCTCTCCGCTTCGATTGCTGCGGGTCCGTATCCTCTATAAAGGTAAGAAATTCAAAGAGGCCCAGGGGGCGGCAGCAGATTTGCTCAAACTTCAGGAGCGTTATCTAGGCAGCGATTCACGGGAGCTTATCGAGACTCTTAACCTCGGGATTGCTTCTGCCTGTGCCGAGGACCGTTGTGCCGATACGAGACCGATGATTTTGCGCCAGCTTACCCTCAAAGAGAAGTATCTCGGCAAGGATCATGAGCATGTTGCCTCCAGTCTGGCTCAGCTTGCCGAACTCGAAGAACAGGCTGGCAACTTCGATGAAGCCGAGAAACTCTTTAAAAGAGTCCTGGCCATAAGAACTAAGTCTGCTCCGGAGCTGGTGGAGAGCACTCGGAAAAACCTGGTTCGCCTGGAATTGAAGCGTATGCAGGGGAAATCTCGTAATAATCAGGCTGAGTAGTCAGTATTAGAAAATCCCTGTTTTACTTTACTTTTTCGGCATTCTTAAATATTATTAAGCTGTAGGCTCTGGGTGTAATTAGTAAAAACCGTTTGCTAATCGTTTCTATTGATTGGATGATCTATAACCAGAGTACCTTTCACCAATTGCCAAAGGAACCGAACCATGTCTCGACGGACCAGAAAAGGAGCTGTTCTCGCTCTTGTTATAGTGAGCGCTTTAGTCCTAGCCATACTCGGCGTAGGATTGCTCTTCTTGATTATGCAGCTAGGCGGCGGTCAGGAATTGCAGCACGCTACAGACGCGGGAAATCTTAATGTCGCCAAGCAAGTGCTGCGCCGACCGGGCACAGTCCTGCTCAACGGAGACGAAGTCAATCACTTCGGCGACTCTGACGACCCGGACACCGGGGAGGTCAACCTGGTCACGTATAACCGACTGGTGGCCCAGGCTTTCTTGGTATCGGCTAACGCCCAGGCTATTAACACTGCCAACGCCAATGCCCATGCCCAGCAGATGCTTGCCGTGGTCCGCGGTGTGTCTGACCGTCTCAACACCAAACTCAACTCTTCCGGCAACTTTGACGGACATTTTAAAAACGTCGCATCTAACCATGCTATGCGTATGTTCGAATCCTCTTCAAACTCTGTGCAGCACCTCGGTTCCCAGCACGAGACCTCTTTTATGGCTAGAGGCAAAGCCAGCAACGTCTATATCAATAACAACCAGATTTTGCCGGGAGGTCCCGGCCTCGGCGGATTCACCGCCACCGGCAACGACGGCAGAACATACCTGGCTGGATACAAACAACTGGCCACTGCCGGCGCCGAGAGTCTCTGGGCTGTTCCACTAAGACCGACCCTTGCTCCGCACTTGGTCAGTCGCAAAACCTTCAAAGAGAAACAGGTTCGCTCCGAGATACCTGATCATGTGCCTCCGAATGCTTACCGGTCCGCCGGTCTTGCCTTTGACCAGGTTGCCAGCGCCCAGGCTACCAGAGCCGTATCTCACTCCATCGTAGGATCCCTTGAATCTATTTATGGAGCCCGAGTACAACGCGGTTTTATAGTCGTGGATAACACAGGCTCCCTGAACGGCATCCAGGCACCCGGCGGCTTCGACATCTGGCAAGACAAGCTCATGGACCCCAACTATGTAGAGGTCCTGGGACCGAACGCTAACAACGGCCTGGTTGCAGATCAGTCTTCGGGTAATTCGCCTACACTCAGCGACGTCAGCTCTTACGTCAACAACAACTACGCAGCGCTGGCAGGCGGCGACCCGGTGGCTCAGTCCAACCTGGCAGGCATGCTGAGCAATGCCGGAGTCGACAGCTACGGACAGTTTTCGTCCAACCCGAACACCAATGCCAGCGATCTCAACTTCATCAACTTCATCAAGAACAATGGAGTGACTCGCTGCTCGAACGGATCTCCGTCCCACAGCGCTTCGCCTACTTCGATGACTTCCTCCGGCGGGCAGCCCTGCAACCTGGAGCAATTCTCCGGCTTGTACGGCCAGCCCACCAACCCTGGTTCCGGCAACAACAACGTCAACAACCTGATGGCGGTCGAGAAATATCACCTCGATATCTGTCGTGAGCGTGCCTCCGGTTCGGAGTGTGCCACCATCGAAGCCGAAGCCAATAACACTGGTTTGAAAAAATACTCGACCAACGATTGTGGTCTAGCTTCGGTCAGAGAAGGTACTCTGTCGGAACTTCTCTCCCAGACCCAGGCTAACTCCATCGTCAACCAGCTGAGGGTCTACATGAGACAGATGGATCCCGAGATAACCGGCGCTCAAATGAATACGGTGCTTAATTCCACCGTGGCATTCAATCGAGTCAGCTATATCTACTATGATCCCGTGACGAAGAGAGTGATTCTGAGCACCAATCCGCCACCCTGGCAGCTTCCCGATCTGAATAACGCCAGTCTCAATCTGCCTGACGGTACCACCAGCACTTACACCCGTTCACCCAGCGCTTTCCGGCTGGATGGTATTACCAACTGTGATGGTGAGTGCGGTTATCCTCATCCCTGGGATTGTCCGCTCGATTCTCAGGCTACCGGTCAGGATACAACCAACTGGACTCCTTCCTCGGGCTTCAGAAATGTGCTCGGTGTTATCAAGTTCAGAAATCAGGCCGCTGGAGGTGGACGATTCTGCTGTCCGTGCTAAATTGAACATATCAGATATAAGAGTTGATGAGGTTCAATTTCTAGATGGGTAGACTCGCCATAATTCTTTTGGGTTTGGTTTTATTCGGGCAATTTTCCAATCCTGGATTTGCTTCCGAGAACCGGGGCATCCTTATTGCCCAGAGAGCAGAAAGGGGTGGTACCGGAACTGCTGCCTGGCAGCTTGTCAAACAGCCGATGGAGCTGCCGGACCTGCCCCAGTATTCGGGTAAAGCGACCTTTACCCATGGTCTTATGTATCCCAATAAGCCGGGTGGCCCGGCTATCAACCTGATGTTCAAGGTGAAGGATCATCCTGATGCGGTGATGCAGTGGTATCGCGATACTTTAAAAGCCAATAGCTGGAAGGTGATGCCCGACAAGAACCCCAATGCCGTAAGAGCCACCAAGGGCAAGAACGGAGTCGTGGTAAATGTCGGTGCCAGTAAAGCGCCCGGCTATTTCACAGAGTTGAAGATCAGCTACAAGCTTGCCAGATAGATAAATTGACGGTGTCCATGAATCACAAAAGATTCTTCCAGGCGACTTTCGTATTGATGATGGTGCTGGCTACAGCATTGGGTTGTCCAGGGTATGCCATGGATGAGTCGGATCGCAAGTTCGTTGAGTACTGTCTCCACAATTTCCAGGCTCTGGGAACCGCAGAGCCTCTGATTAAGAAGGTCTCGGCTATTCTGGAAAAAGACCCCGGCGCTACCCGGGCACGATTTTTGCTCGGATTACTGCTGGAGAAGAGCGGCTATGAGAGCCTTGCTCTGGAGCAGTACCAGAGATGTGTCGAGGAATACCCCCAGAGCTATGACTTTCATTACCAGCTTCTTTTAGTCTCGATCAAAACCAGAGAGACCGAGCTGATGCAAGCAGAGCTGGCTGAACTCAAAAAGTTGGCGGCTGGAGACGGTCTCAAGCTTTTGCAGCTTGGATTGACGATGGAGAATGCGGGCTTTTCTAAATTTGCCGACGATCTCTACGAAGAGGCTGCCAGGGCCAGGACCCGAGCCTTCGGTGTCGGCTATGCCCTGGCTCGTATTCGTTTCGATCAGGGAAGATTTGACGATGCGATCAAATGCTTGAACTGGGATCTTGTCAAAGAGCCCGGTTCGGTGAAAGCCAATATGCTCAAAGGAGAAATTCTTCTCAAGCTTGGTCTGAGCAGAGAGGCGACCATTTGCTATATGCGGGCTTTCAGCAAAGACCCCTGTACCGATGATGCCGCCCACCGAGTCAGTCGAGAGCTGGTTAAATCAGGCAACTATGAAGCGGCTCTGGGTCCGGCATTAACAGATTTTCTCTGCAAGGGATCTGATAAAGAGAAACTGGAAGAGTCGAAGAAATTCGCCAGGCTGATACTAAATAAGGTGCCCGACAAAATCATCGAAGAGTCTGTTCAGGCTGTGGCCAGGGCCGCTCCTACCGATGGCCACCGCCAGTTTTTCTACCTGGCAGTAGGTTCGCTTTTCGATGATGCCAATCGCAAAGGCATGGCCATGGACTGTTATGAAAAGGCGCTTTCGATCAGGCTTAATCCGCCTGACGACATGATGCTGGCCAGGGGCTATTATCGACTCGGTCTCGATTATGAACTCTGGAAGCGCAAGCCCGAAGAGGCTCTCATTCTCTATAACAAGTCCCTGGAGACTCTTCCCGGTGCAAAAGAGGTAGAGATGGCGAGAAAGAGACTGGCTGAGCGTCTCGTGAATAAAGACAGTGATTTTAGCTGGCGTTTGAAGAATTCTATTCTTGGTGCGATGCGCAGCAAAGATTAAGTCTGAGACCGGCTATTCGGTCTTTTCCTTGTCTTTTTCGCTGCCCGGGTCCAGAAGTTCGACCTCTTTCACTTTAACCACTTTTATGCCGCCGCGCTCGGCAATCCAGCCTTTTACCCGGACTCGCTTAGCCACATAAGGCAGAAGGATGCCGTTCGCTCCCTTATAACCCTGATGTTTGGCTGCGATATAGACGGTACCGTCATCGGTGAGAATGCCGGCACTGACACCACCGGCAACACAGAGTTTGGCGCATTTCTCGTGTTCTTTGCCTCTGCCGTCTCCCATCACCTTCGAGCAATAGCACCATGCGTCTATCACCTCTCCGACCAGCTCAGCCTTCTGAGTATTGACCTTCTTGCTCACATCTACAGACGCGTCTCTTTTTTCGGTGACGGATTTGTCTTTAGATATTTCTACTGTCTGAGATTTGCAGGCAGTGAGCCCAAATATCAGTGGTATTGTTAGCAGTGCCGGAAGAAAGAGCTTTCTGTGCTTCATGGTCCTGCAGGCAGCATCACTATCGGTTCAGTTGCTCTGGCGTGCATAAAGCGACCATTCTGAAAAAGAGGTACTATCGGAATCGGAGCCGGTACGTTTATCTGCACCCTGGTCTCGATCACGACATTTCCCTGACCGTCGGTGTTGAAATCCAATTTGTGAAGCTGGGCCTGGGTGACGATCCCGTTTATTTTATAGGTGCTGACGATGGTCGAAGCTGCGGTGTTGGCGTCCCCGGAGTTTTTCTTCTGGGCGGCGGCCCGGGCCGCTCTTTTAGCCAGGGCATCGTTGACTATTTGACCGACAACAATGGCCGAAAGGTCGATGATGCATAGAAAGAGTGGAATGATGATAAAAAGTCCGGCAACAACCTCTACCAGGCTGGCTCCCCGGCTCTTTTTCTGACCTCTTCTTCTTCTATAGTCGCTGTTAATTTTCACCGAGCTCTTCCTGCAGTCTGCTGCTGGTTACCGAAAAAGTCGCCGGACTGTTGATACCCGAGACCGGCATGATGAAAGGGAGATTGAGGAAGGGATCCACCGTTGCCACAGTGGTGCAGGTGACCAGAAGCGGATCTCCCTGGCGAGTAGCCTTGTTTGGTAGCGGATGGCTAATTCTTGGTACTGATAAACCGACGAATTTACCGAATCCGGTGGTTACATAATTGTTGTCCACTTCTTGCAGAACAAGGTCCGTTTCGGCTGCCACTCTTACCGCCAACTCTCTGGTTTCCAGATGATTGAGATAGTAGACGATGCTATAGGCGACGCCCATGTACATCAAATCTATCAAGGGAAAGAGGATCATTATGAGAAGTATGAATAGCGCCGGACCGGTCTCGGCTATGGCCGAGCCGTTTCGTTTTCGCGCGGTTCGCGAAGAACTATTCTTTCTTCTAGAGAATTCAACGTGCATGGTACTAAGGAAAAATCCTGGCAAAAGAGAGGCATCTATATATATGTTACCCGGAACAAGCCTCTTTCCGTTCAATATATGTCCAGCTCGGGAGGCTTGTCAAGCCGTAGGGCTCGACTAGATTGGGATTTTTACCAGAGTGATGGTCAATTCTCAGTGACCGCAAGGCTTGGCGTAGCGTTGTACCTTCAAACGAGAGTAAGCCGGCGGACCGGAGCGCCCGTAGCCTTCCGAAGGAGCTACCCAGGCGTCGGCTCCCGGACCGTCAGCCAGCGCTTCTTGCTTGCTGGTGGACGCTTTCAGGGTAACCGAGGAGGGGCTGCTGCCGATGCTTCTGAGAGCCTGCCAGGCTTTATATCTGACGGTTTTATCCTTAGAGTTGTAATAGAGCCATTTATAGTCTTTGATCGCTTGATCTTTGCGATTGAGCTTCTGATAGGCAAGACCACGATAGTATCTGGCCTTGTACTGGTCTTCTCCCAGTTTTTCCGGGGCGTTAAGCTTGTCGATAACGCTGGCATAGTTGCCTTCTTCGAAGAATTTGACGGCGCTTTTCAGAATTTCTGAATCTGCTCGGGCAGCAGATGACGATGTTATGCTCAGGATTGCCGTGCACAACAGGGTAAATAGTCCGCATCTAACGGTTTTTTTTGACAGGGGCATCTGGGGAAGCCTCCTTTATGCTGCTATTATCAATACTAACAAATTGACTGCTTTATTCAAGAGGTTTGACAGAGTAGAGGCTTCGGTATTATATCCGGTGTGAATCAGATGAAAGAGCAAAATACTGGTAAGCATAATTCTCGGGTAATGCTCCTGATCTTGTTGGTCAGCCTCTCTCTGGGCGCCTGTACCAACACAGATCAAAATCAGATGGCGACCGAAGAAGTTAGTACCCAGGCTCCATCGGCTGCTCCAACTCAAGCTCCTGCTCCTGTTCCAGTTCCAGTTCCTGTTAAGACAAAGCCTGTACTTAAAAACGAACCTGCTAAAGACCTCAGTCAGGCTGAGTTTCAGCGAGGGTCTATTTTAAGGAATCGCGAGAAAGTCCTGGCCCAGGGTAAGAATCCATTCTTAGAGCGTTATGGCCGAGCCCGTCTAGATAAAGCTGCCACAATCAAGCGCTACACGCCGATAACGATTTTGCCGGTGCAACTGGAAGCTCACTGCAGAACAGCCTGGGACCGGGGCAATCTTCATGTCCGGATTGCTTATCTAGGCCCGCCTCATAATCTCAATGTTTTCATGCAAGAGAACCATAAGCTCTATATCGGCTTTACCGACCAGGCCGGTAGCCAGGTATATAACTTTGAGATTCCGATTGAACAGATGAAGAGGGCTCCGGAGACAATGAATGGCGGGATGCCTACCTATGAGGTGGAAGGACAGTTGCCTGTTCCTCTGGAGAGCTATGAACAGTTCTATCAGTGGACCTGTGAGTGGAACTAGAACATGGTAAAGGGCGGTCTGTCTTCGCGACCGGATCTTATCTCTTCATCGGAATAAGGCTCATCATCGACCAGTTCATCGTCGAAAGGAAGCTCCACATTGGTCATTCTCCGGACGACCAGGACAGGAATGGCTGCGTGCTGGGCTATATGCAGTGATATGCTGCCCAGCATCATTTTTTCCAGACCGGTTCTGCCGTGGGAGCCAAGGGCTATAAGATCGGCTCCGAACTCTTCCATCTCTTGATAGATTATTTCGCGTGGGTCTCCAGGGATGGCATCGATGCTGACATTCTCATTGCCGACAAGCTTACCCAGGCTGAGCGCCACATCCTCGAGGATGTCGAAAGCCCTCTGTTTTATCATTGTCCACTGAGAGCGAACCACCATCTCTTGTTCTTCAGTAAGATCAAGCTTCTCGATTTTCTCGAAGTCGGTCACAGCCATAACCAGATGAAATTTGGTCTGGGGACCGAAGTTCTGCTGGCAGAGCCAATTGATTGTGTCTCGCGAATAGACCGAGCCGTCGTAGGGCACCAGTACTCGCTGGAAGCGCGATAGAGGACTCTCGCCTTGACCCTGGTCTGTTTTTGCTATGAGCACCGCTGACGGTGCCAGCTCCAGCACTGCCTGGGATACGCTTCCCAGAAGCAGTCGCTCCACTCCCGACCGGCCGTGCGAGCCCAGGAAGATGAGGTCATATTTCCTTCTGGCTGCCATATTGACTATAACTTCTTTCGGGTGTCCGAATTTGACCCGATAGTCTACTACCAGAGGACTTGCGCCAAAGGCGCCGGCAAGAAAGTTGGCTCTTTCCATCAACCATTTGGATCTTTTGGCGATAATCTCTTGCTCTCTGGTGATCATGCTGTCGTCGACTTTAAAAGGCATGAAAGATTCCAGCGGCTGAACCACGTTGAGGAGCATAATCAAATCAGGATTGAGCCAGTTCGAGGCGGCAGCCAGAGTCTCTACCGCTTTATCTGAATGGGGTGATCCGTCTACGGGAACCAGTATTCTCACGATTTTTGTCTATTTTGCTCTGCCTATCTATTTATCTATCTATCTGATTGCAATCTTAGGGATTTGCCGCAATAAAATCCATGCCGGGATGTCACGAAGCCCGGGGGCTCTTAATCGAAATTAACAATTCCTCTTTGACCCCACTAATCGGCAACTAGTGAGGTTTTTCGATTCTGAGATTTTTAACAAGTCAAAGGGTCCTGATGTATATCTCTTGTATAAATCGCCTGGTTGGTAATAATAGTAATTCGTCTTTTTCTCAGGATCCGGAGGGTACGATTTCGTCCTCCCCGGAGGATTCCCGAGTTGATCTGATTTAAGGTGACTTAGCTGGAGAACTCCCAAATGCAGACTGATTTGAACGCTGTGCTGGATGTTGAATTCGATGAACTGGCCGAGGTGTGTGAGACTCAGTCCGAGCAGGTTGACGGGGCTCAAGCCGAACTTGAAACTGAATATGAATTCGGCGGCAGGCATCTTTTCGCCAGCTATATAGAGTGTGAACCGGAGAGTCTGCTCAATCACAAAGAGCTCGATCTTGCTCTGCGCAGAGCTGTAGAAGCCTCCGGTGCCACTGTTTTGAAGGATAGCAGTCATGTCTTCGAGGGCGGCGGCGTAACCTCTGTCTATCTTTTATCCGAGAGCCATGCCAGTATCCATACCTATCCCGAGCATAATTCCTGTTTCGTGGATATTTTCACCTGTGGCTACGTTTGTGAGCCAAGCCGCTTTCATGAAGTGCTGGTGGACTATCTCAAGCCCAAGACAGTCTCTAAGAGGCTTACAAATCGCGGGCTGATGAATGTCGATCTCACCTGATTTTAAGAATATTCGTGAAATTCGAATTCCTCATTTTCTGAAACGCTCATTCTCTCGGTTAGAATAGTGCTTTCTCCTGCGTGTTTCCCAATGGAAACGCGGATTTTGTCGGGCGATTGAGGGGAGTTTAGACCATGAAAACAAATTTGCATCCGCTGACCAAGCAGCGCAACAGCTATATCGCGAATTTTGAAGGCAAGGAGTTTCTTGTCCAGGCTTGCGATTTCGAGCATTTCCCCCTGGAGAACATCGTCGTTCGAAAGGAGACCGAATTCCAGGAGATTACCATCGTGGACACGCCCAAGTATGGTCGGGTTCTTTTTCTCGATGGCGATCTGCAGAGCAGTGAGATAGACGAGACTTTCTATCATGAGCTTCTCATTCAGCCTGCCATGCTCACCCACAAAAGACCCCGGCGGGTGCTTGTGGTCGGTACCGGCGAAGGCGCTTCGCTAAGAGAGATTTTTAAACATGAAGAGGTCGAATCGGTGGTTGCCATCGATATCGACAGAGAAGTGGTGGAACTCTGTACCGAGCATCTGCCTACCTGGCACCAGGGTCGCATGAAAGACGACAGGGTGCGTCACGAATTCAAGGATGGTTTCGAATATTTGCGGCAGTCCGACGAAACTTTCGATGTCGCCATCATCGATATCGTTTCGGATCTCGACGAAGGACCGGCTGCTGAGCTTTATACTCCTGCTTTCTATGAGCTGGTCAAGTCGAGGCTTACTCCTGATGGTGTTGTCGCCATCCAGGGCATGATCCTGTCTCCGGTGGAATCTGAAACTTCCGGTCACAGAAGGCTTCGCCAGTCGGTCAAGCATGTTTTCAAACATGTCCACAGCTATCGCGGTTATATTCCTTCGTTCCTTTCTTCCTGGGGCTTTTTGCTTGCTTCAGACTGGTTCGCCGCTGCAGATATTAAGCCCGAGTTCTTCGACGGCAGACTGGCCGGCAAAGAGATGAAGCACCTCGATGGGGTGGCAATCACGGCTGCTTTCGGCCTCGACAAAGAGACCCGGAGAATTCTGGATAATATATAAGGAATTTACGGAAACCTTAGCTACCCTGATTGGAGATCCCTATGGTTCTGGCTGATACCATCGGCATTCTTTTGATTGTGCTAGGTACTCTTGCGGCTACGAGTATGCTCTGGCTCTTTCATCTGGCGCTCTGGCCCGATGTGGTGGAAGAGGCCGGAATGAAGTTTACCCAAAGCCCGATCAAGTCATTTTTTGTCGGGTTGCCCTGTCTGATCCTGACCATAGTTCTTGTGGGGGCGCTCTCTAAAATGGGCAAGGGTCCCAATGAACTGGCGGTGCTCGTTCTTTTGAGTCTGTTTCTTTTTGTCGCCAGTATGGGTGTCTCCGGTTTCGCCGCCAAGATAGGAGAACGTCTCGATTTTGACACCGGCCGCAAATGGAAGCCTGTTTTCTTTGGCGGTCTGGTTCTCGAGTTTACCTTTCTCTTTCCTGTTTTAGGCTGGATTCTGGTCTTTCCCCTGGTCAGTATCACCGGTTTCGGTGCTTCTCTAAGAGCGCTTATCTCTCGTCGGCGTACTAGATGAAAGTCGACCGCAGAGCCTTTTGCAAAGCCGGTGGCGCGATTTTGGGAACGCTCTCATTAAGTGCCTGTGAACAAGCTATCAACGAGATAGACTCTCGATTTGGCGGGGATTCAGATGATCTAAGCGAGCGGATTCTGGTAGCGAATACGGTGCAGGTCGATGACGATCATCATTTCTTGAATCGTCTCAGCTTCGGTCCGACCCCGGCTTCACTCGCCGAGATCAAAGATGGCGGTCGTGAGAGCTGGCTGGAGCGCCAGTTGCGATTCGACTCTATCGATGATCGAATGGCACAGTTGCGCACCCATCGTTTCGAGTCTCGCTTCGCCTCGCCGGGTGATTGTTTTGATTTCAGAAAAGAGGTCTTGCGAGCGGATCTGGTAAGACATACCTTATTGAAGGCTATATACAGTGAGAGGCAGCTTCTTGAAGTGATGGTCAATTTCTGGAGTGACCATCTCAATATCAACATAGAAAAAGGCAACTGTGTCTATTACAAAACCACCGATGATCTCGATGTGATCCGCAAGCATGCTCTGGGTAAATTCTCCGACTTGATCCGGACTTCTGCCACGGGCGCCGCCATGCTCGAGTATCTGGACGGCAAGGACAACAAAATCGAGAAACCCGGGGACGCTCCCAACGAGAACTATGCTCGGGAGCTGCTCGAACTTCATACCCTCGGTGTCGATGGTGGCTACACCCAGAAGGATGTATACGAGGCGGCGCGCTGTCTGAGTGGTTATAGAATCAGAGAGAAGTTTGGAAAAGGCAAGGTCTTTTTTGATCCGGCCTGTCACGACGATGGAGCGAAACTGGTGCTGGGGCAAGTTATTCCAGCCGGTGGCGGAGAAGCAGATTTAGATCGTCTGATTCAGATCGTCTCAAGACATCCTTCTACGGCCAGGTATGTCTGCACCAAGTTGATTCGTCACTTTGTCATGGACGAGCCGACTGACCCTTTGATAGATAGTCTGGCTAAAGTCTTTCTTGCCGGAGAAGGCAATATCGAAGCGGTGCTTCGCAAGCTCTTTAATTCAAAAGAGTTTTTCGAGAACCGGGGCAATAAAATCAAGCGTCCTTTCCGCTTCCTTGTCAGTGCTGTTCGAGCGGTGGGGGCCAGGACCTTAGCCCGGGAGCCGTTATATGCTTATCTATCATCCATGGGTCAGGAGCCCTTTCAGCATCCAACCCCGGACGGCTATCCTGAAGAGACTCTTCCCTGGCTGGGATCGCTTCTCTGGCGCTGGAACTTTGCTTTTGGTCTGGCTGCAGGCCAGATTGAATCGGTGGAGGTTGATCTAGAGAGATTGATGACAGCCCTGGGTCCTGAGAAAAACTCAGGGGAGCTTTTGTTTGCTTATCTAAACGGCCGCAAACCGACAAAAGAAGAGCGTCTTTGCCTGGGTCGCCATAAAAGAGACAATGCCGAACTGTTCGGTCTTATTCTCTCTTCTCCGGCCTACCAGAGGTACTGAAGCATGAAAGAGTCTAGAAGAAGCTTTCTGAAGCGATTGGCTTTTAATTCTGCCGGAGCCCCTGGCGCTGCTACTGATGATGCCGATCATGTTTTCTTGAATATATTTTTGCGTGGTGGCGCCGATACGCTTAACATGTTGATTCCCTATGGCGATGACGATTATTATCGAGCGCGGCCGACCATCGGTGTCAAAAGTGGTGGCACCGCGCTGAAGCCACCCGCCGATAGCGATCTTGCTGTGAAGCTGGATGATTTCTATGCTCTGCATCCTCGAATGTCCCCGTTGAGAAGAATCTTTCAAGAAGGTCGTCTTGCTTTTGTACAGGCTGTCGGTTCGGACAATGTCTCAGGATCCCATTTTGAAGCGCAGGATCAGATGGAACATGGTGAAGCCTATCACCGCAGGCTCCAGGGCGGCTGGCTGGGGCGGCATCTTTTCTATCGGGGTAATGTTTCGGCACCATCTCCGCTTACGGCGGTGGCTTTCGGCAGTACCATCCCCGAGGTGCTTCGCGGTGCGCCCACGGTGACTGCATTGCAGTCTGTGGATGAAGTTGAGCTAAAAGGAGGCTCCAGCGCTATTCTCGATGATCTCTCTTTGCTCTATAGCGCCAGTAAGGACGATCTGGGACGAGCCGGTGCCGATACCCTGCATCTTCTCGATAGAATCGCTTCTATAAAAGCTTCGCGGACTCTTGCAGGATCCGGAGGGGTCGAATATCCTGATTTTGCTCTGGCTCGCAGTCTGGCCGAGGTGGCCCGGCTGGTGAAAGGAGAGCTTGGATTGAATGTGGCTTGTATAGATCATGGCGGTTGGGATACTCACTTTATTCAGGGAGGCGCCCAGGGATTGCAGGCCGGCAGCATAGAGGAGCTGGCAAGAAGTCTGGATGCCTTTGATAGAGATCTAGCCCGGGCTGGATGCCGGTCCCGGGTGACAGTCCTTGTGATGACCGAGTTTGGAAGACGTTCCTACGAAAACAGTTCTCTGGGAACAGATCATGGCAGAGCATTTTCTCTCTTTATCATCTCGGATAGAGTGCGAGGCGGTCGTGTTGTCGGCGAATGGCCTGGTCTTGCCGAGGCAAGCGATCCTTTGCATGAAACGAAAAAGGTGCTCAGGAGAATACCCGGACTAGAAGAGGACATGGACGTCGGACCGGCCGGCCTGGCTGTGCTGATCGATTATCGTGAAGTGCTTTATTTGCTGGTAGAGAAACTTCTGGGTAACCGCCAGGTTGATATGGTCTTTCCCGGTTTTGTACCGAGTGCAAACAAGCATCTGGCTAGTCTGTTCTGATTTGGCGCAGCTTATCCAGAGCTGATTCTGCCTCGTTGCGCGATAGGTTGAAAGATCGCCAGTCTTTTTCAGGGCTTTTCTTGCGAGATCTGAGCGCCGAGAGAATTCTACTTTTCAAATTAGATTGCTCTTTCGTCCTGGCTTGGGCGACAAGAGACGGTGCGGCATCAGCACTTAGACTGAGTAGATAATCCAGATCGATTGATTTGCCGGATCTTGCTCTTTCAAGATTGACTCTGGCGATGAGATTATCCGGATTTACAAGATTGAGACTGATTACGGCCAGATAACCCGAGATAATGGTGGCAAGAGCAAAGCGCGGTCTCTTCCCTCTCAAAACTGTTGCGGTGAAGATGGCAAAGACCACGGCAAGCCAGATCATGAAGGAGTACACATAGAATCTCAGTTCGGTTTGACCATACTCCATTTGGTAGAGCTGCATGCGTTTACAGGCCGAGAGCATGATCACAAGCGTAAAGGCGACATTGACCAGGGCCTGGCTAGAGAAAGTTATCGCCTCGATTCGACTTTCTTTTTTAAAGCTCCAGTCGAGCAGCATCAGGGTGGGCAGAGTAAGAGCCACTACTGCTGCCAGCTCGAAGAAGCCTCGTCTGGCGTACTCTGCCAGGGTAAGATTGCTGGTCTCCATCAAAGTGGATGTGCCACCGAAGAGATAGGTGAACTGAACATATATAAATGCGCCGAAAAGCAAGTTTATGAGGGTGAGTACGGTTGATACTTCCACAAGCCCCAGCTTGAAGGGGTGGGCCTCTGCTTCTTTCTCTTCACCCCAGTCGATATGGTCATAACCTTTGCCGGTGAACATGCCGTGCAGAAAGCCGATGATAGCCCAGAGCGAGAGGCAGAGTATCAGCAGGTGTCGACTTAGTCCTTCTATATCTATCTGCAGGCTTCTTTCGACCATGCCAGCGAAGGCAGCGTCGGCAGATATAAACAGCCCTCCGAAAATTAGCACCAGGGGCAGGGCTATGGCAGTGCCTCTTAAGGCGCCGCCGACTACCTCTCTTGCTTTCGGTTGCAAAAGATCATTGTAATTGAGGAGATTAAAGAAGAACTGCCATGGTTTGATGGTGATACTCTCGATACCGGCAGCCAGAGCCTGAATATACTGGGCGATGCCCGAGGTCAATACCCTGAATCCCTGCATGCTTATAGATGCTGTCAGAATAAGGAAGAGGGCGACGGCGCAATTGAGACCGGTCAGAAATTCTGAGTCTCTCAAGACCGTCAGAGTAGAGAGGATGAAAGCAGCGAAGACAAACCAGAGAGAATGCCTTCTTCTGGGGAGTTTGTTCGTGATCGCCAGGGGAAGCATGATCGCACTTAAGGAAATGAGAAAAAGAGGACAGTTTGCTCCGAGGGGGGCACCATCGAATATGCTGTCGAAAAATAGATAAGTAAATAGACCGGAGAGAACTACACCGGATACGATTATAGATCGAGTATATGACATGATTCTGCTTTAGATCCTGATTCTGCCCCTGAGAGGGGTCTTGGGTTCAGAGTCTCTACAGCGTGGCGAGGTCATTTAGGCGCCATCAATTGTTATTGTCAGGTTAGGATCTCGATCCGGTTTGGATATCGGCTTTTTCGACTATTTTGGCAACGGCGGTGGCAAAGGCGGCAATGGTTCTATCTATGTCACCGTCGGTAATACCGTAGTGGGTCACTGCGCGAATTTTGTCTGGACCGGTGGCGAGTACCAGAACTCCCTGTTCTTTGATCTCGTCGACAAGGGTCTGGGCTTTTAACTTCTCGTCTGGAAATCTGGTCTCGATCCAGACCATATTGGTCTGACAGTTCGAGAGATCCACATTGAGAAAGTCTAGTTCTTTAACCCCTTCTGCCAGTTTTCTGGCGTTTTCGTGATCTTCTTCGAGGCGCCCTGTCATTTGATCGAGGGCTACCCGGCAGGCTGCGGCAAGCAGACCTGCCTGTCTCATTCCTCCACCCAGCGCTTTGCGCGCCCGCCGCGCCTTATGTATGAACTCTTTATCTCCCACCACCATAGAGCCGACCGGTGCCGAGAGTCCTTTTGAAAAACAGAATTGTACGGAATCTATTCCTTCAACAAGGCGCTTTACGTCGCTTTTCAAGGCCAGGGCGGCGTTGAAAATCCGTGCTCCGTCCATGTGGGTTTTAAGACCCTGGTTTCTGGCTGCTTCGACCACCGCGTCTGTTGTTTCTAGTGGTACGGCGATGCCGTTCAAGGTGTTTTCCAGGCAGACCAGGCGAGTTATCGGTTTATGTACATCGCAGGCAGATATATTGTTTAAAACATCGCTGGCCGTAATCGCCTGCATTTTCGACTGGCCTATTGGATTGAGTACCATGCCGCCCAAGCTCGAGGCTCCGCCCTGTTCGTATTGAAAAATATGTGCTCCCCTGGCTACCAGCACTTCGTCTCCGCGGCCACAGTGGCTCAGAAGGGAGACAAAGTTTCCCATGGTTCCGGATGCCACGAAAAGACCGGCCTCTTTTCCCATCAGTTGCGCAGAATAGGCTTCCAGTTCGTTGACGGTGGGGTCTTCTCCGAAGACATCGTCCCCCACTTCAGCTTTAGCAATAGCCTCTTTCATGGCCGCGGTCGGTCGGGTGACGGTATCGCTGCGCAGGTCGATTACTGACATGGAATATTAGGAATCTTCTCTGACAATCAAGACGCCATGTTGCTCTATGGCGAGATAGGTTCTGCCTTCAAACTGGAAGGTCTCTATTTTTACCCTGGTGATGCTCTGCTTCTGGGCTGCGATTTCCTGGCTGTTTATTTCGAGCAGGTCCTCCATGGGCGTGTTCAATTTCTGAAATTGAAAAGTCAGCCCGGACTCGACGCTGTCATCTTCTAGTTTTCTCTCCACTGCAGAAGGGGAGAGTTGGTCTCGGTCATATCGGTCATCCTTCACCGGTTTAAGGGCGAGAATCACACAGATGAACAAAACTAGTAAAATTACTTCCATGCTCATCTTATGCCACAAACCGGCCAGGAAACATCTACTTTTTTCAAAATCCTTCTCGCAAATTTTTGTTGCGTTCTTGCTCGTCGCGGCAATCTCATCCTGTCCGCTCCAGGCAAGCGGTGCAGGGGACGACAGGGACTTTGGAGGCTACTATCAATCAGCTCTTCAGTCGATATATACCGGGCATTTCAATCAGGCAAGAAATGACCTGGAGGCGGCTCGTCGAAGCGCCGGAGACGATCAGGCAGAGCAGAGACTTTATAGACATGGCCGCGCTTTATTAGGATGCGCCCAAGCCCTGGATTTAGAGCAGAAGTTGCATGCGGATATGATTCGGCAGAGACGCGATTTTCTCTACTTCACTCTCTTCATCATTATCTTCGGTCTCTTTATGGGCTATTTGCTTCGTTATGGCAAGAAAAGACCCGCTTTTGTCGAGCAAGTAGATGTCTGGGTTCAAAGGGGGCGGGCCCGTTCGGAGAAAGGGATCGAAGCCCAGGCCGGTACTGCTATTTTGAGTATGATCATTTATGCTTTTGTCGCCCTTCTTCTTCTTCTGGTTGTGCTAGGGTTCATCTGGGTTTTGAAAACTGTTACTCCGCCGACATCGGGTCAATTCGAGCAGGCATTACCCATTTATGAAGAAGCCCTTGAACAGTTGAAACTAAGTAGAGCCGATGCAGGGTATGATCCCGATAAGAGTGATTTGTTGAAGGTCTACAAGAAATTCCTGGAAGAGAGACAAGGCAGGGACATTTGACCGATAGTCATAGAGATAATGACGTTTTTGAGCCCACCGATAAGGAGAAGGGTCGATATCGAGATATCGAGAGACTGACCGCCGGAGGTATGGGGGTTGTTTATCGTGCCTATGACACCATTCTCGACAAGCCGGTGGCAATTAAAACCCTGATTTTCGATAGCTTCAACGAAAGGCTCGTACCGCGCTTCCAGTTGGAAGCGGTGGTGGTCAGTAAACTAAATCATCAAAATATAGTAAGCATCCTGGATTTTGGTGTATCGAACAATACTGAACCATATATGGTGATGGATTTTGTCATCGGACGTAGCCTCGAGGAAGAGATACATGCTCATGGTGTTCTGCCGAATCAGGACATCATCGCCATAGCCGAGCAGATTTGCCGCGGCATGTCCCATGCCCATTCCAGGGGTATTGTGCACCGCGATCTGAAACCCAGCAACATTCTATTGACCGAAGGCAGCACCAGGACCGTTAAAATAGTCGATTTCGGAATCGCAAAATTGACCGATAAGGACGATGACGAAGCTGCACTTACTCAAGTGGGCACTCTGGTAGGCAGTCCACTTTATATGAGTCCTGAGCAGGTACTTGGTTCTGCTGTGGATGAGCGCTCCGACATATATTCACTCGGTTGTGTTCTCTATTTTATGGCTTCCGGTCGCCCCCCTTTTAGAGGTGAGAGTGCCTGGGATACCATGCAGGACCATGTCAATACCGCTCCCCGAACACCGGTTCTGGCTGCTTACGATCAAGACGAAGACCTACCCAGAACTCGTTTAGAGCTCAGCGCTTTGATTATGAAATGTCTGGAGAAGGACCCTTCTGAGCGTTATCAGAGCATGGATGAAGTTCTGGAAGCTCTTGAAGAGGCTTCTACCGTGGTGGAGCCTGACGCGGCTGTGCTCCCTGGTGATAGGTCTGTCTCGCGCCTGGATATATTGAAGAAAGCTTTTATCGGGTTCGGCATTGTCTCAATTCTGGCAATGTTAGTGATGGTGCCTCCATATCTTTCTAAAAAAGAGCGTGCGGCCAACAAAAGTATGATCGAGTCGATAGAATCTAAGAACGCCAAGTCAAAAGCGAAAGCCGAGAAGATAATCAAAGAGATTATGCCTTCTTACCGGTCCGCTCTCAGTAAATTTCAGTCGGCGCCCTACAATCGTGAGAATCCCCGTGACGTGTTTGTATTTCTCAAACCTTTTGATGGTCAGAGGCTGGGCGATGAGGATCTTGATCGGTTGCTAGAGTATCGAAACATTATTAAAGGTTTGTCTCTGGCCAAATCCGGTGTCACGGATAAAGGAGTCGCAATTATAAGCAGTTTGGATCTGCACAGTATCAATCTGGAACTACTCTACATCGGAGATGAAGCCGGTAAGTCCATAGCAAAAATGAAGAACCTTGAGTATCTTACACTAAATAATACCGAATTCGGTGACAAAGGACTGGCTTATCTGGATAATCCTGACCTTGTGTATATAAAGCTCGATTTCTGCAAGCGTATCACCGATAAAGGGCTAGGCATCATAGCCAGAAAATGGCCGGATCTTGTGGCGCTGGATGTTTCCGAAACCAGCACCACCGCGGAAGGAATGGCAGAGTTAGCGAAGCTTCATTCACTTAAGTCGCTCAATGCCAATAGTTGTGCTATCCCGGATAGTCTGGTAGATGCTTTGAAGCAGTCCGGTGTCAAAGAAGTAAGCATTATGAATGCCAAAATCTCCAGCTCCTCTCTCCAGAAACTTCTTGATATACCTACTCTCGAAGAGATAAACGCCATGGGTGTAGTGGATGACTATGCAGAGTGGACCCGGGAGATAACCAGGAAGTACCGTGGTCGAATTCAGGTGAACGATGTTCGAGACCTGGATGACAAGAAGGCGCCTTCTGCCACAGAATTGCCTGAATACGCTGATTTTCTCGATCCAAAGGATATCCTTCGTTGACACTGAATATGGTGGCGTTGTTTTTATTAAAGCTTGCTTAAAGATGGCTCCGCTAGAACTCTTTTGTCTGCCGTTGGACCTATAATGGAAAAGTCTGGATTCAGCGATGCGGGATTTTAGCTTTGATAAAGAAGGTCTGTGTCTTTTGCGGCGGATTGAGCGGTAACGATGAAGCCTATCTCAAAGGCGCAGAGCAGTTCGGGCGCTTACTGGTAGAGAACGGAATCGGCCTGGTGTATGGCGGTGGCAGTGTCGGATTAATGGGCGCTGTGGCAGACGCTGTATTGAAAGCAGGAGGAGTTGCCGTCGGTGTGATTCCGGAGTCCCTGGTCAATCGTGAGATAGGCCATAACGGTCTGAGCGAATTGATCGTTGTGGACACCATGCATGAACGCAAAGCTAAGATGGCAGAACTCGCTGACGCTTTCGTGGCGCTTCCCGGTGGATATGGCACCCTGGAGGAACTCTTCGAGATCATCACCCTGACTATCATCGAGGCTCAAAGCAAGCCCTGCGGAATTTATAACATCCTGGGTTATTACAATCATTTGCTCCACTTTCTCGACGAGGTGGCGGAGCAGGGTTTCATCACCCGTGAGGACAGGGAATTTCTCGTGGTAGAGGAAGATCCGGCTCTTCTTCTAGCGGGTATGGAGAGTATGAAACCTTATAAAAGTACCCGTTGGCAAGTCATGGCGAAGACCCGAAAGCATTGAAGCTTTCTCCATTGATTCTGTAGGCTTGAAGGCCGTTCCAACCTCCTCGAAAGGGAAGAACGGCTTTGATATAGCCAAGATAGAGCATGCTCGGCTGCGATGCTTCCAGGGCTACCGACCAGGCTCCCAGTTTGTCTTGCTTTCTGCCCAGGGTTTGCTCCAATAAAGGAGATTCTGGTCTGTTAACATCTATGATCAGCAACTGCGCTGCGCCTGCTGAGACGAAAAGCCGCTTCGACTGAGAATGATAGGCTATCTGATTGGTATGACCCGGACTGTTGAACCAGTTGTTCTGTCTCGTGCCGGCTCGCCATGGATTCAGCCAGGCGACCTGCCGAATCAGCTCCGGATTTGCTATGTTCAGCACTTCAAGCCCGCCATAGTCCAGGCTTATATAGGCAAAAGGATAGTCGAGGGCGATGCCGTTGTAGGCCTGGGGACGACCGATCATCTTTTGGTTGATGTATTTGGAGCGTTCGACAGGTTTTGACTTGTCCGTCAGGTCGATTATTCTCAGTCCGCCGGCGTCATATGCAGTGTACATCAAGTTTCCTGAGACTTTTATGTCACGAACATTGGGCTGAGTGAAGCGCCCCGGTCTTTGCCTGGGGAAGTTTGGATCAGGCTTGAAGACCGTCAGTAGAGTGGGTTTTGTTCGATCGGGCTCGAGGTTGAAAATATAGATACCGTGGGACATGGCTCCGAGATAGAGTTGAGAGCCTGAGATCTCGATACAAGATGCTCCTCTTACTTTCTCTTCGGATTGCCAGATGCTTTTAAGTTGAGGCTTTTGGGGCTCGCTGATATCTAAAACAGCCAGACCTGCTTTCTGCCCTGTTGCTCTGAAGAAGTCTCCCAGGGCCAGATATAGAAGATTGCCCCTGGATGAAAGAGCACATACATCGAGATTTTTCAGGAGATGACGTGGGACGCTAGCCACTAACTGCGGTGCTGAAGCGTTATTCTCTCTTTTGAGCACCGCCAGACCGCCGCTTTTGAGAGCGACATAAATGAATCTGTTGTCTTTTCTGTCCGGCAGTATAGCCAGGGGCATGCCATTGCCGGTGGATAAACTCCAGCTCTTTTCCAGTACGGGAGGTTGAGCATAGCTATTACAGTTTGAACTTAATACGAGCAAGATCAAGACCAAAATCAAGGACGGTCTAAAGCTGATTCGAATGGTTCTTCCCTCGAGGCAGAGGATTTTAGAAACCGAAAAGAGTAGGATTGGGGTTCTGTCGGAGCCAGTATTTATCATAGTTTGACAGACCAGAGTTATTGACCGCGTTGTTGTAGGAATTTCTGAGCGCCTGGGTGGCCGGGCTCTGGGGAGCCAGTGAACCAAAACTGTTCAGAGAGCTGCCTGGAATATAGGCCCGACCGGAGAGATAGGGATTATAGCCACCGTATCCGCCGTAGCCACCATAGAGACCACCGAAGCCGCCATAGCCGCCATAACCACCATAACCATAACCGGGATAGCCGCCTCCGAAGTACGGGTCATAGGCGCCATAGCCATATCCTCCGTAGCCGCCGTAGCCACCATAGCCTCCATAATATGGATTGTTATAAAATCCCGGATTGTTCTTCATGAACTGATAGTTCATATAGGCATTGGAGCCGGCCCCGGCAAGGGCTCCGGCTCCCTGCCAGAAATAAGGATTGCTGAGGGTCTCGCCTGCTCCCTCCACTGCGTCTACCGGCAATCGGGCCACGGACTTTCCGAAGCTGCCGATTTTTGAAAGCAGAGATTTTTTCTGAGGCTCACCCTGGTTTTGATAAGCAGGAGCCTGGGGGGCTTGCATCATCGCAGATGGCGGAACCGTTACCGGGGCGTAGAGTCCGCCGGTGTTATCGACGTCGAAGGGGCTGTCCTCATCTTGCTCTCCACCGCTCATCCGATAGGATGGAATCGCCGGCGTCGGCGCTGCTTCGGAGTCTTCCGGACTGGGGGTCGGGTCTCCGAGGGTTCTGTACATCGGTTTTCTTGGCTGTGTCTGCGGCAATTCGTCAGAAGAAGGCGGGCTGCCATCTTTGTTGATTTGATGTTTGTAGAAGCCGTTCAGGCTGTCGTCCTCTACCCAATCGGAAGAAGCAACGGCAGGACAGGTGAGCCAGACGCCGAAAAGTAAGCTGGTGATGATGCCCTTAGTCAGTCTCTTCAAATTAGTCATCGGTCAAACAAAGATTATCCGCTTGCTTCTCAATCTTATTGTACCCGGTGTATCCGAATAGGACTTCCTGGGCTTAATCGTTGACTGAAAGCACTAGCTGCGGTGTCGGAATGTGGTGATCTTCTCTAATCGGTACAATCGCTGTTCCGACAACAAAGAACTCGATCACATGGGAGCTCCAGCCGTAGTTGCCTTCGGTGATATCGACTCCGACAATGCCTTCGGCATGCAATTGTTCGGCTTCGGCCTGCATTCTTTCCATGGCCAGTTCTCGGGCATCATAAAGACCCTGGGTGAAATTGGGCATTTCGATATTCTTGCCCATGGTTTTGAACCATTGTCCCGGTGTCTGGTGGGCGATATGGTAAACACAGTTGCCCATAACCATGCCCACCGGGCGGTAGCCTGCATTGAGCATGGTCCAGAAGTCCTGACCGGAAAGATCGCTGGTAAAGGGCTTATTGCCGGGGGCTCGGTAGCTTTTGTCGCCGTCTTTTCTGTAGACCGCTGTGCCTATGGCCACGAATTCTGCCAGATCAAGGTTCCAGGACATATGTTTTACTTTCAGCCTGACACCGACTATGCCGTCGGCATCCAGCTCTTCGGCTTCTTCCTGCATACGGGTCATGGCCAGCTCCCGGGCATGATAAAGAGCCTGGGTCAGAACCTCCATCTCCTGGTTGCGCATCAGATTGGCGAATTGGAATCCGACATGATAAATGGAGCTGCCCACCACCATGCCCGCCGGCTCGAAACCGGCTTCTTTGACCAGAAGAAATTCATTGACCGAAAGATCGCTGGTGAATAGGCCGCGCTTGCCGCCCTGACCGCGCATATGCTGCAGTCTTTCTTTGGCGTGGGGCGGCAGATCGGGATGGATATCCGGATTGGATCCAGAATCGGGATTGGAATTGGTCATGGATTACTCCTCTCGGTCCTCCAGGTTCATCATGCGCATATAGTCTTCCTGGATGTTTTCCAGGCTCTGCGACTTCAATTCATTCATGCGGCTCGAGCGTGGCCCGGCCATATTGGTGCCTTTTAAGTTGATGCAGAACTTAGGTCTGGTCAGGGCTTTAGCCTGCTCTATCAGTTCGGGATCTTGAACAATACCTGTGCCCAGCGCAGTGAAGTGTACGATCAGATCCCAGGCTTGAGAATTGTCCGAGGTTTCGATTCTCTCCCACTCATATTCTATTTCAGCGCCGACAAGACCATCCGCCAGGGACTCGTTCATGTCCTTTTCCAGGCGTTGCATGGCAATCTCTCTGGCGTTGTAAAAGCCCTGGGTAAACAGATCGATTTCCTGGTTACGAAAGTTGGTGCCACCCCACCATTGATACATCTGGCGATTGGTCTTCCAGTCTTGATACATATAATAGGAACATACACCAAAGGCGATATCAACCGGTCGGTAGCCTGCCGAGTATAGTTGCCAGAATTCCTGACCACTGAGATCGCATAGAAATGGTTCATGTTTCCAGCCCGGAATTTTGACCGCGGTGCCGATGGCTGTGAACTCTCGCAGGCTATCAGAGCCCAGGCGCTTGCCTGCCTGAATCTTGACTCCGATTACGCCGGAGGCATTGAGCAATTTTGCTTCTTGCAACAAGCGCTGCATGGCCAGTTTGCGAGCGTCGAGCAGAGCGCTCGATACTGCTTTCATCTCACCGGTGGAGAGTCGTACCCTGAAGAGAGAGTTCCAGAAATTAATGTTATAGAACGAGGAGCCCATCACCTGGCCGATGGGAACTAGATTTTGATCTTTTGCCAGGAGAAATTCTCGACTGGTCAGATCGCTGGTAAAAAATTTGCTGCCCGAGGCTATTTGGTTTTTGAGGCGTTCCTCGGCGATTTTAGGTATGCCGCCTGCCTCTATCGCCCGACGGGATTCCTCCTGCAGTCTCTCCTGGCGCAGTCTGTTCTCACTTTTTTTCGGTTGGAAAAAGCCGAACATGTCAATAACGTCCTTCCAGGAAGTGATTGAGGGCCATCCTTGCCGAGCTGCTTTTCTCCGCCAGGTTTTTGAGCTCTTCGACAATCTGGTTCATACAGTCTTCCAGGGTCATATCAGAGCTTTTCAGGGCGATACCGCGCACTATTTTCTGGTGTTTGGCGGTAATCGTACCTTTATTAGAGCGTTCGATCAGGTAGCCGACCGAGTCGAACTGAACAGAAAGCTCCGAGACCGGACGGGTTTTGGACATGAACCAGCCGGCACGTTTTATGGAGGTGTGTTCCGGCAGGGCGGCTTCCAGCATCTTGGCCAGGGTCTCTACCATCTCGGCTGATTTCTGGCGGTCCAGATTGAGCATCTCCGCCAGAACTTCTACTTTGAGGGCATTGTCAAGGTTGTCTTCCATCTCGTTTTGGCTTCTTGAAGCATTACAAAGAATACAGTTTAATCTCTTAGAAACCTGATCTGGTCTCTCATTTGATTTTTGCCTGATTTTGTCGGGATTTCTTAACCGGGATTCAGAAGAGACCGGACAGCATATGGATGTCACCGGTCTCTTCTGGTTGTCCAGGACTCTAAGAGCAGTATTTTGCCAGAAGCCCTTTTTCTCTGGCTTGCTCGAAGAGATAGCGGAAGAGCAGACCGGCTCCTGCCAGATAAAGCAGATTGAGCAGAAAAGCGCTTCCCAGGTGACCCCAGACTATGGCTTCATTGCCAGTCATCAGAGCACGCATGCCTTCGAAGACATGAGCGGCTGGGACCATGCCTGCCACCACCTGCAGGGGCTGCGGCAGGACGGAGACCGGATAGAATACCGCCGACACGGGCTGCACCAAAAACGGTACCGCCCAGGCCAGGACTTCTGCCTGGGGGCCCCAGCGGACTATCAGCGCTGTCGCCACCAGTCCCAGTGCCCAGCCCATCAGCATCAAGTTCGCCAGAAGCATTCCGGCATAGACACCGAGGTCGAGGATATTGAAGCCATAGAATAAAACCGCTACCAGGGACATGATCACAAGCACGATTGATGCCTGCATCAGCCCTAGAATATAAGCGGCAGTCACGAACTCTCTTACTTGAACCGGAGCGGTGAAGATGTTCAGGAGGTTTCTGGACCAGAGGTCTTCTAAAAACGAGATACAGACGACCTGCTGGGCACGGTAGAAGACGTTCCACATAATCACTGCTCCGATCAAGAAGGTGATGAGACCAGGGACGGTATTACTCACTTTGAGCATATACATCGTCACGAAGCCCCACACCAATAGGTCCATGATCGGCCAGAAGAAAATGTCCATCGCCCGGAACGAGTTCCGTGAGCAGATGTAGACATACTTCATAATCAGGGCATAGATTCTATTCCAACACATTATGCAATCACCTTCTCTTTTGTTCTTGCAATTCGGATGAAGACGTCCTCCAGGGAGTCTGTTCCGAATCGAGTCATAATCTCTTCGGAGGAACCTTCGGCGACAATTACGCCGCGGTGCATGAAGATAATCCGGTCGCAAAGCTCGGCCACATCCAGCATGTTGTGCGAAGTGGTGAGCACCGTCATCCCATTTTCCTCTTTGACCCGTTTGAGGATCTTTCTGACCTTGTCGGCAAGATCAGGGTCCAGGCTGGCTGTAGGCTCGTCCAGGACCAGAAGGGCGGGATCGTTGAGGAGGGCTTTGCAGAGGTTCAACCTGGTTTGTTCTCCTGAGGAGAGCATTCCCGATGTCTTGAATTTGAGATGAGCGATTTCGAACATCTCGAGCAATTCATCGATTTTCTCCCCGGGCTTTGCTACACCGTAGATTTTGGCGAAGACCTTGAGGTTTTCTACCACCCTCAGGTTGTAGGGCAAATGCACGTAGGATGAAGCAAAGTTGACTCTCTGCAAAATCGAGACCCGGCTCTCCTCCAGATTCTCTCCGAATATTGTCACTGTGCCTGCGGTGGGCTTCGTCAGACCCAGGAGCATGTGGATGGTTGTGGTCTTGCCGGCACCGTTGGCGCCCAGTAGACCGACTATTTCTCCGCCCCTGACTGAGAAGGAAAGATCTTCCACCGCGGTGAAATTACCGAACTGTTTGTTCAGGCTTTCAACTTTCAAAATTGTCTCTAACATAACCTTCTCCTTGCGGTCATATGGGCTAAAGCAGAAAATACGCACGACAAAAAACGAGAACACTCCTGTTTCGGAGGCATAGGCATGGCCGGGGCCATATCTCTGCCTCCCAGTGCTCTCGTTCCAGATTTGTCGAAAATCGTGAAAAGACGGGGCCTTAGCCGAAACCCGTCATTCGAAGCTTTGCTGTGGAAGCAGCCTCAATGAAAGAAAATTCTGTAGTTTATCGATCTTCTTCTCATGATTTTCTCCAGTTAAAGAATTTGATCTTGGTTATATCTCTCGGGGAGATTTTTGCGCCTTTATCCGATTATCGAACCATCGATTTGACAGAGGTCGCTTTGCAAATATACCACAAAAATTTTTTCCGGCAAGGGCTTGGGTGGGATTTTTAGTTCGCATTCGGTTACATCGATTTTTGATTCGCATAAGTGATTCTATCGGTGAAATGAAGATCTATTCTAGAGATTTATATAGAGAAATTGCATTTCGGGGCAGTGTCAAAATGGTGGCTTATATGGTGCAATAGTTGGTATTGATAATGGTGTCAATATTTGACTCGTTCGCGGGGGGTCTCCGTGGTTGTAAAGCGGCTTTATTAAAGGCAATTCCGTTTTTTGATTTCAAGATGAGGTAATCTAGTCTTTTATTCATGTCAATTCCTGTTGATCGTTGATCGGTTTTTCAATCAAAAGTGAGCGATTCGAAAGAGAGAAAGTATTCGGAGATTCGATTGGGAGAATTCATCGCCTCCCTGGATGTACTGCCTTTCAGTAAATTGAAAGCGGCTCTCAAGATATCTCGGGATTTTGGACTGCCTCTGGGGCGTACCCTGGTGGTTCGTGGTCTTCTGACCAACGAAGAACTCACCACTCTGCTCGAGTTGCACAGCATATTCAAGCGCGGCTCGGTTGATTTTCATCATATTGTCGAAGCTTACGCCA
Source organism: Candidatus Obscuribacterales bacterium (assembly GCA_020634035.1). Classification (GTDB taxonomy): domain Bacteria; phylum Cyanobacteriota; class Vampirovibrionia; order Obscuribacterales; family Obscuribacteraceae; genus RI-106. The sequence goes on from JACKCM010000004.1 coordinate 242,840, forward strand.
TGTCCCGCAGGCGAGGCTGGCATGTCCGAGAGGCGCTCAGTGCGCTCGGTTGTGCCGTGGATGAACTGGAGACAGTAAGGCTTGGTCAGCTTCTGGTCGATGCAGAGCTGGTGGACGAGCTTGATCTGGAAGAGGCGCTCTCTCTTCAACGTCTCTGTGGATTGCCTCTGGGCAGGGTCCTCAGTATCGATTCACGGGTAGATGAGCGTATTGTGGGTCATGCACTCACCTATCAAAACAGTATTCGCAATGAAGGCATGAGGTACGAGTCCGCTGTCGATAAGCTGAAGATGTTGCCTTTTCTAATTCAGTCTGATTCTATTAAGCCTGTTATTAAGTTGGATTTGAAAGAGCTGCTCATCGGCGGTCGCATCTGTGATGAAAGCGATCTGCGTCCGGCGGTCAATTTTGCCGATGCCAACAGTCTGCCCCTGGAAAAAGTCTTGTATGGATATGACTGGCTGGATCCTAGATTGGTGTCGGCTACGGTGGCACTAAGTCGCCTTGTCGACCGTGGCTATATCTCTGCTCAAGATGCCATAGAATTTCTCGGCGGTGCTTTGAGCGCCGATAGAATTCAGCGGTTGGATGCACTTTCTGCCAAGAGTCCGGAGCTGCGTTTGATTGAAGGTGATTTGAATCTCTACAAATTTTTGATCGCTTCCGGCTTTCTCAATCCTGATAGAATCAGAAATCTCACCAAAGAGATGGTCAATCGTGAGCATGACTTCGGTCAATTGATCGGTAAGACCCTCGATCGTAACTCTTCTAAGAACGATCTCAAAGAGGCTGTTTTCGAATGCTTCGCCACCGATTCGATGCTGGCGCCGGTCTTGATCAAGTTAGGCGGTGTGCCGGATTCTCTTGTCGAGCATGCTCAGAACCTGGTCAATCTGGTCAACTTCGGGGGCGCTTCATTGGAACAGTGTCTGCTCAGTTTTGCCTGGTCAAGAAGAGAGCTCGGCAATCTTTGAACAGGACTCATAGTCAGGTTCGTATCAGTGCGGTATTACTGACGGTGCTGCTCTCGTTGATGCCGGCTTCGGTGGCCGCACGGGGTGAGGTCCTGCAAGATCTGGCCTATTGCAATCCTCCGGCTGGAGCGAGTCGTTCTCTCGATCTCTATCTTCCCAGGCGGGCGAAAAAGAAAAATTCAGCACCGCTGCCTCTGGTTATATGGATCCATGGTGGCGGCTGGCGTGCCGGTGACAAGAAAAACGGTCCATTCAAGCAGCTTATTAATGCAGGCTTCGCAGTGGCCAGCATCAACTATCGGCTATCGCAAGAGGCGCATTTCCCGGCTCAGATAGAAGATTGCAAAACGGCGGTTATCTTTTTGAAAAAACATGCAAAACGGTTCAATATCGATCCCAATCGGGTCGGAGTCTGGGGCGCATCAGCGGGAGGGCACCTGGCTGCTCTTCTGGGCGCTACCAGCGGCAGCCGTAAGTTTGAATCTCGGTCCGTGGACAATTCGGTCAATTCTGATGTTCAGGCAGTTTGTGACTGGTTCGGACCGATAGACCTTTTGAAGCTGGTCAAATATGATGCCGAAGAGGGCGAATACAAAGTTCATCCGATAGTAGATCAGTTACTGGGAGTGACCGGTGTAAGAAGAGTCGACGCTGCTCGCGAAGCCAGCCCGCTCACTTATTTAACCGCGAAAATGCCTCCGGTGTTGATTATGCACGGAGACCGAGATCGACTTGTTCCAATTGAACAGAGCAAAATCTTTATCGCCCGGCTGAAAGAGCTCGATGTGGATTCGCGTCTCAAGGTCGTTTCGGGCGGTCATGGCATCCCTGGTTTTGGGCTCCGGCAGAGGGCTGAAGTGGTCAGGTTTTTCGAGCGGTGTTTAATGGGCAAATCCCCTGCCAGGTAAGGGTGGAGGACCTATTGATAACATTTGCAACAAATCCGTTTTTATGGCATATTCACAATGGGATAGTGGGCTTAAGATCTCGCAGTTAGTACTTCCAAAAAGCTATTGCTTCAGGCCTCCTCGGGAGATTCGAAACTAAATGAGAGCGTTTTTTCTTCCTCTGCAGTCCTTGCAGGGAAGAGCGTCCGGATCTGCCGCCGCCAATGTCAGCGGTCGGAGGCTGAAAGAGGAGCTGCCGTCGCTTCTGGTACTCGGTTTGATACCGGCTATCTCGTCGCTGGGCATGTCACTGCATGTTCCAGCCCTCAATAATATGGCTCGTTGTCTTTCGGTGGATCTCTTTACCGCCCAGAGCGCCCTTTCGCTTTATATGCTCGCTTTTTCCGTGGCGATTTTTGCCTCGGCATTTCTTGCCGATCTGGTCGGTAAGCGCAGAATTCTTCTGGTTTCTCTATCTGTTTCAGCCCTTGCCAGCATGTTGGCGGCTGCCGCCTCCTGTTTCGAAGTCTTGCTTCTTGCCCGGGTCTTGCAGGCTTTTGCCGCCGGGTTTATTGTGGTAATGCCCTATGCTATCTTGCAAGAGATGTTATCGGGGCGGGCTCTGTCGAAGACGATCTCTTTTGTCAGTGTTCTTCATTCTGTTGCCGGTGCCACCGCTCCTCTGCTTGGAGGGATGTTCGCCCTTGGCCACGGCTGGAGGCTGGCATTTGCTCTGATGAGCGTCTATGCGATTGCCATGCTTGTCTGTGTGCACAAGTCGGTGCGACCTTCTTATATCAAAAGACGCAAGTCGCCCCTGCCTCGCGAGCTTTTCTCTCGCGCTCGCACTCTTGTTTTCGGCAAGCGTTTCATAGCCTGTATGGCACTTCTATCGTTTATATCGGCGCTATATTATGGCTTTCTGGCTGTGGCGCCGGTTATGCTGATCACTAATCTCAAATTCAGCGAGTTCCATTGTGGATTCGCTCTTTTCGTTCTTTGCGGCTTCTGGCCTCTAGGAAACAGAATCGCCTCTTCCTGGGTCGATCGTTTCGGCATGGTCAGATCCTTTCAGCTGGCGGCTCTTATCACCTGTCTCGGTTTGATCCCTCTGGTTTTCGGCCCCGGGGGCAACGGCTTTGTATTGATCACAGTAGCGATGATCCCTTACATGATAGGAGCGGGAATAATCTCGCCTCTAGTGGTAGCTCTTGCGACAAGACCGGATCCGGGCTTATCCGGCATGGCTTCATCTCTGATGTTTTCCGCCCAGGTATTTATCGGTGCGCTAACCGCCTGGTTCTTCGGTTTCTTCGATCTGAGCACCTGCAGAGATATCGGCCTTTTCGGGCTGTTCATGACCATGGTATCGCTGGTGGCTATTGCGATTATCTTTCCGCCCATTCTCAATCGCACCACTCTTGAAGGCGGCAAGCTCAGAGCCGGTTGATTTATGGTTTCAGGGCTGTGAATCTGGATTCGGCTTCTTCAAGCACCGCCACCTCGGCATAGTCTTTAGACGATTCGATGAAACGTTGATGCCTGTTTTTTATGGTATCGAGGGCGGTGAGTGGATGCAGCTCCAGGCCTCTATAACCATGATTGCTATGTTCAAATAAAATTAGAGCCGGACCGGCTTGCCAGAGTTCTTGCCAAATGGAACCGCTGCCGTCCCTGTAGTCTGCCCGCGCTCCTTCGATAAAGGTTTTAGGATTTAGATAAGTGAAGGCGACCTCAGCCAGAGCGTCTTGTCCGTAACTCAAATTGATGGACCCTTCATCAAAGTGACGGTCTTTTCTAATTAAAAAAGCGATTACGTCGAGGATGTTGCAGGGCGGTTCCACCGCCGCACCGCTTTTTATTCTGCCTGAGATCACCGGCAGAATAACCGGCTCACCCTGGACATCAGTGTATTTTAGCCATGCCGAAGCGGCAAAGTCCGGTCTGAGACCGGCGGCGGTCATTGCCTGAAGGCGGCGCATCTGTTGGATCGGCCTGACTAATTTATCGAAAGAGATAAATATCCCGCCATCAGATTTGAGCAGATTTGCCACCAGATCCTCAAGATTCTCACCGTTCTCTTTCTGGCTTACTTCAAGCTCTTGCCACAGATCACTCAGGGATCTGTTCACGGCGCTCTCTTCAAATTGCTGACCGGGATCTAATGAGGCAACACTGAATGCGATATCAGCTTCTATATTCTCTAGCCCTTTCGGTAGAGATTTCAGGTCACCGGTGAGAAACTCGACGTTCTCTAAAGACAGTTTTTGCTTGAGTTTGTCTGCTGATTCAATGCCTGCTTCTGATATGTCGAAGCCTATGAATCGCGCTTCTGGAAAGTTGGCTGCCAGAAGGCAGGTCAAAACCCCATTGCCGCAGCCGATATCGATAATGGTGGCATCTATTTCTTTATTGAACTGGGATTTGAACCAGGTCACAAAGCTGCGATAGAGATCGATTCTCAAAGAAGCAAACGCCAGCCCCACATCGAACTCTTCGTAGATCATCGAGTAGAAAGTTCGATCGTCGCCTTCTTCCAGTTTGATATAGGCCGACTCGAGCTGCCTGGCTCGAGTCAGACCATATTCTTCGTCCATGGCGCTCCAGAACTGGAGGATGTTTTTGTAGCCTTTGATGCCTAGAACTTTGAAAAATTCATCATCAGTCATCGCACTTGCCGAGCTTTTTATCGATTTCAAGAATGTTGCCGGAGTTTGCATCAACGCGAACTTCTTTCTTGGTACGGCCCTGGCAGATGATGATTTCGTAGAGCAGAACTCCGTCGTCGGTTTCCAATTCGATGCGTCTGACTCTGCCGGGAACGGCTTTGAGGGCGATGCCTTCTGCCTGTTCCATATTGACTTTTGCTTGCTTTGTCAAGCTTACAGCAGTGGCAGTAGTCTCTTCCGGAGCTTTAGGCTTTGCGTCTGTGCCGGTGGTCAAGCTCCAAGCCAGGGTGGCGGCGCAAGCAACGGCGAGGCAGAGGCTCTTGCTCTTTATCTGATTTAGATGTCTTTTCATGGATTCTTCCTTCTCTATCGAGTCATTAACGCATCCGGTCGAATAAAATATCTTACTCTAGTCGAGATGCGCTAGTATCGATTTCTTTATTGTTTATTGTCAGGGGGAAGAATGAAATCTTCTATCAGCAGATTGCCGGGTCTCTATCTTGTCGACCATCACTTCGATGTTCCCCTGGATTATCAGGAACCTTCTAAGGGTGAGAAGGGTGAGATCAAGATTTTCGCCAGGGAAGCAATCTCTATTGACAATGTGAACAGAAGCAATATGCCCTGGCTCATATTTTTCCAGGGAGGACCCGGTTACCATTCACCCCGGCCCTTTGCTAACAGTGGCTGGTTCAAGCGCGCCCTGAGAGACTTTCGGGTCTTGCTTTTAGATCAAAGAGGCACCGGACGTTCTACTCCGGTTACTTATCAAACGATGGAGAACATAGAGACGGATCAAGCGAAAGCTGACTATTTGAAGAACTTTCGTGCCGACTCGATAGTAAAAGATGCCGAGTTTATTCGAAAAGAGCTGGTCGGTGATGAAGGTGGCTGGTATGGTCTTGGTCAGAGCTACGGCGGATTCTGTCTCACCCACTATCTCAGCGCCTATCCTGAGAGCTTGAGCGGTTGCCTGATCACCGGCGGCATCCCGCCTGTTGGAGTGGCTGTCGATGATGTTTACCGCGCTACTTATAAACGCTGCCTGAAGAAAAATCGTCAGTACTACGAGCGGTATCCCGATGATGAAGCACGGGTGCGCACCATAGTCGAATTTCTTTCTGAAAACCTGGTTCTGCTTCCGGGTGGCGGCCGGTTGACTGCTGAGCGCTTTCAGCAGCTAGGTATCGCATTTGGTATGAGCGACGGTTTTGAGCAGGTGCATTACCTGGTCGAAGATGCCTTTGTCAGCGTCAATGGAAGAAAAGAGTTGAGCTTCGGTTTCTTGCGTGGATTCGAACAGCTGCAGTCCTTCGAGACCAATCCTATTTATGTCCTCTTACACGAGGCTATCTATTGCGAAAATCAAGCGTCCAACTGGTCTGCGCACAGAGTGAGAGAAGAGTTTCCCCAGTTCAGTTCCGAAGGTATCGACGGCGGCACCAGAGTCAATTTCACAGGAGAGATGATCTACCCCTGGATGCTTGAACAGTATGATTATCTCGCGCCTTTGAAAGAGACAGCCAACATCCTTGCAGAGTTTAAAGACTGGCCGGCTTTATATGACCAGGAGCAGTTGCGCAAGAACAAGGTGCCGGTAAAAGCGCTTGTATATAACGATGATATGTACGTAGAAAGAGAGTTTTCGGAGAAGGTAGCCGATGCCATGGGTAATACCACCCTGTGGATGACCAACGAGTATGAACACAATGGTCTGCGCCAGGATGGTTATCGCATAGTAGATCGATTGCTCGCCATGCTCCGGGGTGAAGTCTAATTCTGGGTCCGATTATTATTGCAGTGTCTGCAATAGTTTTTTCGCGGCTGCCACTTCTGCCGGCATCGAATTGACCTGGTTGGACATTGCCGCGAAGCTGTGTTCGCTTTTGACTATTGCTTGATTCAGTCTTGCCTGAGACTCGGGTAGGGCATCACCAGCGGTGTGACCACCATCGGCGTTATATTCTTCTTCAAGCTCTTCTTTGAGCTTTTCGAGGGCCCACTGGGTGTCGTCTATGTCGTCTTTGAGATCGCTGGTCGCTTTCGGCGCTTGATCCACCAGTTTTTTCAGATAGTTGAAGACGATCAATTCGAACTTACCCGGATAGGCTTTTTTAAGAGGAGTTTTGCGATTGTCTTTGTAAGTCCCTTTGCCATCGAGATAGACAAAGCTTCCATCTTCGACTCTTACTACCAGAAATTCTCCCGAAGGCAGCATCCAGGTGCTGGCAAAAATCTCCATCGCTCCTTTTTCGGGCAATGCTTCCACATCAGGGATTTTGTCCGGTACAGCACCAAGATTGGTGCGGGCGCTCTCGAGCAGTTTAATAGAACTATCCAGACCGGTTACCTGTTTTTTTAGTGCTGTTGTTTTTTCGGTAGAGCCTTTTATAGCCGGCGAGTCCATGCGGCTGTTGTTAGCTTTTTGCGCTGATTTCAGGCTGAGAATCTGTCTGTCCAGCTCCTGGGCCAGGTGCCAGGTAAGCACTTCGTCTGGATAAAGCGCCAGTGCCGGATAGCCGCTTTTCTGGTCGACCGCCACCAGCTTTTTACCTGTGGCTAGCAGAAAGGCGTCATCGGTCAGGTGAAAAGCGATTTTTCCTCCTTCGATTATGTCGGCATCGGCACCTAATTTGAAGAGGGATTTGTAAACGATTTTCTCTTTCGGCTCTTCCGGTTCTATCGATTTTAATGGCACCGCACTGACAGAACCGGATGTCCAGGTTTCTGCCTCTACGGCACTGGGGACATAGCCATAGCTATTGCCACCATAGCTGCCACCATAGCCGCCACCGTAGCCGCCGCCATAGCCTCCCGATTGATAGTTTGGATAGTAAGGATCTCCCCAGTCTCCATAACCGCCATAACCTCCCCAGCCATAGTTGCGGAAGCGGTTATATGGCCTGGCCCAGCCTGCAAAGCCGCCGTAGCGCCCCGGTCTGCCGTAACCCATGCCACGGCCCATACCTCGTCCCATGCCACGGCCCATACCGCGTCCCATGCCTCTTCCCATGCCCCGTCCTCGTCCGCCTCCGCCGCGGCCTCCCCGGGCATCTACCGGTTCGGGCAAAATGCTTATGGTCAGGGCTAAAAGCGCAACTGAGACAAGGGCTCGTCTTCTTAGATTAGGCATTGATGATAATTCCGACGGCTTTACGCTAATTAGTATAAGCGATGATAAGCGATGTTTTATCCTGGCGCGGATGTCAACAATATTCATGAATTACCTTAACGCTTAAGTCTTTATGCCTATATATAGGGTAGTGGATATGCGAAAATGAAAAACATAGAGCTACATGACATCGGTTGATGCGACCGGGTCCAACGTCGGGAGTCATTTTATTCAAGTATGGCTAAGAACATGAAGGCGATGAAGGGAAAGAAATCCCAGCGTGCAATGCGGGGCATGGGGGCGGTTCAAGGCCGTGCCGTCAAGCGAGCAAAAGGACAGCAGTTGCCTGTTAATGAGAATCCATCTAACGAAAAGTGGGACAAGCTCGGATACGCCATGTTCGGCAGTTTGCTTGTAATCGGTGTTCTCACCGCAGCATTTGCGGTCTATTACAGCTCTAATCGTTTTCTTGAAGCGCTCTCTGCCAGTCCTATCGATTGGCTCACCTGTGTATTCATGACACTTCTTCTGGCTGGCGGATTCTTTGCTGCTCGAGCTTTTGTCTCCCTGGCATTTTTCGGGACGGTTATGCTCTGCTCCAAATTCGGAGCCTGGAAAACTACAGAAGCAATTTGCGGTCTTGCCATCAAGTATCGTTTTCTGGTTCCTAACGGCGGCTCCTGGGCTTCTATGGCTCTGGTTCAGAGCCTTATCTCTCGAGGTTTGTTCACCGAGTCAATTGAGATCGCAGAGAAAGAGTGGGAGAGATCCGGTGCTAACGAGAAGCAAGCTCTCAATCTCGGTCCGATGTGCGCTGCTGCCGGAATGGCTCAGCAAGTGGAAGGCAATCGTAAGCAGACTGCGGTCTGGAATGAAAGAGCGATCGAATCCCTGACCAAAATGCTGGAGAATGCCGAGAGCGACAAGAAAGGAATTTTCGCCTGGGCGGCACGCAGTCAGGCCGGCTCCTGGGTCGGACAGGTTAAGATGCAGCTTGCCGCCGCTCACTTCAGCAACGCCAATGTTCATATGGAGACGATGGACTACCGACGTGCCAAGGCGAGCTATAAGAGCGCCTGCGACTATGCCGTCCAGTCACCGGAATTTCCCCAGAAAGAAGACATCATCATGATGAGCAAAGAGCAGCTCCAGCGTCTCAAACACGCCTGATCCGGCTCTCTTATTTATTCTCTTTGTCCTTTTTATATGCCAGGGACGAAGCGATAAATTTGGCGAATAAGGCTTTATTGTTCTTGTAATCCCTTTCCGGATGCCATTGAACGCCGACTAAAAAGCGTCTGTCCTTTTTCTTGCCGGCCTCTTCTATGCTCTCGGCTACTCCATCAGGCGCTCTGGAGGTGACCGAAAGCCCTTTACCGGGGCGGTCCACACATTGATGGTGCGAACTGGGCACAGTCAACTCTTTTTTGCCGTAGATACCGGCGATGTAACTGTCTTTTTCGAAGCTGACATTGTGACGGTGAAAGCCTGCCTGCCAGCCGTTGGGACTGGCATGTTGCAATTTCGAGCCTGGATACTTCGACGGGATGTCCCTGGTCAGGGAGCCGCCTCTGGCGATATTCAAAACCTGCGCACCGGCGCAGATACCGAGGAAAGGAAGCTTACTGTTAGCGAGCACCGCTTTTACCATGACCTGGTCGAAGGTGGTGCGTTCGCAGTGCATGGGGACAATCGACTTATGGGGGTCTTTTCCATAAAGTTTGGGCGGATAGTCTCTGCCGCCTATCATCATGACACCATCCAGATTGGAGAGCACCATCTGCAGTTCTTTGAGATCCATCGGCGGTATCAGTACCGGAATGCCGCCTGATGCCAGGATCGCTTTAGTATATGGGGCAGAGATCTCGTAGGTGACCGGATTATCTCCATCGACTTCTAGATTGATACCGATCAAAGGTTTCGCAGTTGCTTCCTCAGCTCGAGCGGCGTTTCCGCTTCCCGGGCTGCAGATGAGAAACAGCAGCAGAAGAAAAATTGCTTTCGATTTTAAAAAATTCTTGTTCATTTCTTTAGTCTTGCTCAAATAAGTTACCGAGAGCGCCGGTGATACCGCCGCCTTCGCCTACACTGGAGCCTCCCTGCACCGGTGCGCTTTTTACTATTTTGTTGGCCAGTCTCGAAAATGGCAGGCTCTGGAGCCAGACGGTGCCCTGACCGCGCAGGGTGGCGAGAAAAAGTCCCTCACCGCCAAATACCATCGATTTGAGATTTCCAGCTTTCTCAATAGAATAGTCTATGCCCGGGGTCATAGCCACCAGGCAGCCGGTATCCACTCTAAGAGTCTCTCCCGGTCGTATCTCTTTGCGGATGATGCTGCCGCAGGCATGAATGAATACCCAGCCATCTCCCGATAGTCTCTGTAGTACAAAACCCTCTCCCCCGAAGAATCCGGCACCGAAACGCTGGGTGAAAGCGATATCGAGTTTGGTACCGAAAGCGGCACAGAGAAAACCGTCTCGCTGGACGATTACCTCGCCGCCCAGTTCACCGAGATGCATGGGGATGATCTTGCCGGGATAAGGCGCGGCGAAAGCCACTCTACGTTTGCCCTGACCCCGGTTGGTGAAGTGGGTGATCATCACCGATTCTCCGGCAAGAAGTCTTTTGCCGGCTCCAAAAAGCGCGCCGATCATGCCCTCGCCAGCCTCGGTTCCGTCTCCCATCTTTGCTTCGAAGGTTATGCCGTCTTCCATATAATTCATCGCACCGGCTTCAGCAATTACCGTCTCTCCGGGATCCAGCTCGATTTCTACAGCCTGGATATCATCTCCGATGATCTCGTAATCTATGACATGGGCTCTGGATGGACTCATGACAGCCTCCTTAATATCTGATTCGCTGGCATTTTATCAGCTTCGCAATTTTTTTATGTAAACAAGGGCGTCTTTGCAAAGCTTTGCCGCACCTTGATTTCAAGGACTATGGCTATTTATCTTTCCGAATCTGTCGTCATTATCCCTCGATTGAGGTATAGGTATTGTTAGGGTGATTCTTTAGACCCAGATTAATGCCACGGTTTTTAAGCAGATGTCCGAAAAAGAACGGGAAAAGTCTCCTGAAGTGAGAAAGCCGCTTGTTTCAAGTCTTTTTGAGACCGGATTCGAACTGGTCGAATCTGATGAAGACGAAGGTGATTTGCCGAAAGAGCTGAGCGATACAGATCAGGACATGGCCGCTTCGATCTCTACAGGCCAGGCCCTGACTCCGAAAGCGGAAGGCGAGCTGGACCCGCTTTTGGGAGGAGTCTTCGCCGGTAAGTACGATGTGCTCTCCGTTCTCGGTAAGGGTGGTATGAGCACCGTTTACAAGGTTAAACACCAGGACCTTGGCATGGTTCTGGCGCTGAAAGTGTTGCACAAGCATCTTTGGACCGATCCATTATCGGTAGAGCGTTTTCGGCTGGAGGCCAAGACGATTGGTCGGCTTTCAAGCCCTTATCTCATTACTTTTCGCGATTTCGGGGTGACTGCCGACGGTCAGCCCTATCTGGTAATGGATTATCTGGAAGGGGTAAGCCTGGGCCGCAAGATTTACGATGAGAACGGAATCGCCCTCGATGCCTGCCTGGATATTTTCGAGAAGCTCTGTGAAGGTCTACAAGAAGCTCATCGAAATGGCGTCACCCACCGGGATATCAAGCCTGCCAACGTTATGTTTCTCTCTGAGGGCAGTGAGTCTACCGTAAAGCTTGTGGATTTCGGAATCGCCAAGCTTGCCGCCGAAGAGTCTGATCAGCGTATGACCCTGACCCAGACCGGCGAGGTTTTTGGCAGTCCTCTCTATATGAGTCCCGAACAGTGTCTCGGTCTTGCTTGCGACCACCGCTCCGATATCTATTCGCTCGGATGTCTCTTTTACGAGTCGATTGTGGGTCTTCCCCCTTTCATCGGAAGCAACGTTCTGGAAACCATGAACGCCCATGTCGATAAAGAGCCGCAAGAGATAGGCAAAGTCAATGAAGACCTGGTTACAAGAGCCCAGGAACTCGGTTTTGACCTCAAAGACATCAACTATGTGGTGATGAAATGTCTTCAGAAGTTACCGGCTGACCGCTATCAGAGTGTTGAAGAGATTCTCAAGGACCTTCACAGAATCAGGGACAAGAATCCGATAACCGGAAAGCAGAAGCTCTGGAAAAAGCCTGATCCGAAGAAAAAGTTACAGATGGTGGCTATTTCGGTATGCGCAGCAACGGTAATCGGCATTGGCTCTCTATATTTTGCCAACCCGACTTTTAAAAGTCTTGTAGACTCTGCCGGTCAGCAAATCCAGTGGCAGTACGAGTCTTCTCTCGGTTTTATAGCTTGCACTCTGCGGGATTTCGAAGCAGCCGAAGCGCATTATCGCAAGTCCCTTTCTCTGGCCGACAACATGACCAGCTCCGGAGAACGGCATGTTAAAAGACTGGCTTCCCTTGAGGCTCTTGCCGGAGCGCTTCAGTATCAGGCTAAATATCAAGAGAAAGACAGAGTAGTGGAGTTGCACAAAAAAGAACTGCGTAAGTCTCTGGGGGACCTGGCCACGGTAGAGGATGAAGAGACCGATTTGAATCTCTCGGTCGATCCGGATAACGAGGAGCAAGCCCTGGCCAATATGCGGATCTTCGATAAGCTCGGCAAGGAGAGTGCCCGGATGGGTAAGACCGATACCGCTGCCCGTTATCTGGCTCGCTCTTATGAGATCAAGAGAAAGTGGTTGAAAGAGGGCGATGAGAGCCTGATTCGAACCATGGATGATCTGGCTAAGATCTATGTAATTCAGAACAAGCGCCACCAGGCTGGCGGTTTATGGATGGAGAGTTTCCGTCAGGCCGAGAAGTATCTGCCGGACGATAGTACTGTCAAAATCAGTCTCTATGACAATATGGGCCGTATCCATCAGGACAAAGGGCGTCCGGAAAAAGCGGAGTATTGTTTCAAGCGAGCGCTGGAGCTGGCGAAAAGACACTACGGCAAGAACAATCGCACCACTATCGAGGTGACAAAAGACTATGCCGCTTTCTTGAATCAGGTTGGCCGTAAGACCGAGGCAGAGAAGCTCTGGACGAGTATCAACGCCCTGTGATGACTCTGCCGATGGTGCGTTGTTCGTCCTTCAATTTACTTGTAGACGTTGTCCAGCCGGAAGCGAAGCACTTTGACGCTTAGTTCATTCAAAACTTTGTGAACTTTCTTTCCGTCTTTGAGACCCAGTTTGCCACCATTTTTCTCTTTCATTTTATCGATTTTGGCTTTGATATCGATTACCGTCTTCTTAAGATCGGCTACCTGGGTGGCGGTAAGCTCATTGGCTTTGTCGCCCTTATCTATCTGCTCAGAAAGTTTTTCGAGGCGCTCAGTGACAGTCCATTTTTTCGCCTGGGCCGGAAGCGGAATTGACAACAGGGTAGTCGAGATTGCTGCGGCCATTAGCAGATTCATGTTCCGTGACTTGTTGAATTTGAGTTTCTCCATGTCTCTCTCCAGTCTCCTGTTTCTATCTCTTTCGACGGTTCAGTATAACAGGACCGCAGGAACTGCGAAAATCCGCATGCTTTACAAAAACCATTTGTTCCCTTTTTCTAACGCACAGTAGAACAGTCTCTTGTACAATTGCTTCGCATTTTTCCTGTTTCTATCCAGTTTCGGAAGGACTAAATCTTGAAAAAACTTCAAATTGGTGCTGTCTTTATCGCCCTGAGCCTTAGCTTACAAGCGCCCTGCGCCCTGGCCGGGCAGCTGCCCCAAGAGGATAGGCAGATCAAAAGAGAGGGTCTGGAAGTCAGCAAGATGGAGTTGAAAAGGCGTAGAGCTCGTCTGGTCGCCCATCGAGAAGAGCTTACTCGCGGTCTTGCCGAGATAGAAAAACAGCTGACAATCTTGAATACCGAGGCTAATCCTGCTCCAGCGAGCGTACAGAAGAAGGCGAGCACGCTGGCGCTCTCAAAAGAGCTTCTCGAACAGGCTCTCGAGCAAGAGATGGACATGGTGGAGGACGATGTCGCCATTCATGAGCTGGACCGTCGCCGTCTAGCCCTCGATAAGGAGCTTTTCAATCTGGAAGAGCTCGATTTTAACGAGCGCTACAAAGATGTGGACGAGGTAGTGGCGGAGAAGCTGGAGAGCCTGAAGGAGCTTGAGAGATCTAAGGAGAACTGGCGGACTGCGGCCCAGAGAGAGCGCGATCTGCTGGCCGCTCTGGAGCCGGTTCTGTTGAACTACTGGGGCAAGAAACGCATCGACAAAACCGAGCTGGTGATGAAAACCAGAGAGAGCCGCCTCAATCTATGGATGGAAGAACTCAAAGCCCATAGCGCCTTTTTGAAAGCTAAAAACGAGGATAACCTCTCAGGAGCGAAGCGGGCTGACTTGCGCCGTAAACTTTTGAACGACTATTTCCGTTTGAAAGAATCGAGACAACGCTTGAACAACGAGCTGATCATGGCCGAGAATGACGCCTGGCAGGCTTCGGAACGCATGAAATATGAACTGGGCTCACTCTATCGTCGTCTTTCTTATTTGAATCGGGCTCTGAAAAAACGTGGTGAAAAATTGCCAAGCCTGGTTCATTCACGCTATCGCATCGGTAATTCAGAGAGTCTGAAAGTCGGTGAGTATGTTCCCGGCATCGTATTTGATGACTTCTACAACTGGGGCTCCAGAATCTCGAAAGTTATCACCGGAAGCTCCGCCGAGAAGATCGGCTTGAAACCTGGAGACGAACTGGTCTTTGTCGATGGTAAGCCGGTAATCGGCAGTGACCGCAGTTTCAAGACTCTTTTAACCGGACCGAAAGACAAAGAGGTCGAGATAACGGTGATGTCGACCGGCAATCTCTATAGACTGCCGGTTAACCTTGATTATCGCCCTGAGGAGAAGACTCATCCCGAAATTCTCAAAGCACTCAAAGATGCTGAAGCATCAAAAGATATCGAGGGAATAATCCGCTCCAGGCTGGAAGAGATCAAATATAAAAGTCGTTATTCCAGAGACCGTTCAGTGGCCGACAGCTCGGTCGAAGAGCTTATGTCCGTTTTGAAAGAGCATCCTGATCTGCCGGGTACTTTGAAAGTGGCTGCTTATGCCGGTTGTTCGGTTCATTTTCTCAATCGCATGGGCGAGAGCCTGTCCCGGGCAAGGGCCAGCGAACCTGAATCAGAGCAGAGTAGCGCCAGCGCAGAGTTCCTGAATCAGGCTGATGAAGCTGCCTCGCGTGCCATCGAGGCAGCATCGGTAGGAAAGAATGCTTCTCTAGAAGATGCCGTCAAGCTTCTCGATCTGGCTGGCCAGTATCGCAAACATTTCGACTTTCGTCATATTGGAACAGCAGACACGTTGAAGGCCATTTGCGATCGTGTCGTAGCCATCTCAAGCGATGCTGCTTCAGAATCTCCCTATGATGCAGCTTCTATACTGAAAGAGATGGCTGATGCCTACGAGCTTTCGCTGAAAGATTACGAGAGCGCCAGCAGGGCTCTGACCAGGAGCAATGAGAGTTTCTTGCTGGTTCTGCCGGAAGAGGCTCAAGAGGTTACAAGCAATCGTCTGGTGCTCAGTCGTACATACACTCGTCAGGACAAACTGGTTGAGGCGATTGATGAGCTCGAGGCTCGCCTGGCCGGATTAGATGATATAGAGGCTTTCTCCGCTAAGGCAGAGGAGCTTATGATGTACGACTATGTCGTCACCTTGAAGGAGCTGGGTAAGCTCTATCGGCGACAGGGCGACGACAAGAATGCTCTTAGAGTGGCCGATGCAATTCTCGATAGTTACGGCAGACTTGATGCTATCGAAGACAGCACCTATATCGATGCTCTTTTGCTGAAAGGACGCAGTACCCTTGCTTCTGGTAAAGCTAAAAAGGCTCTACCCTATCTGACCGAAGCGCTTCGTTCGCTTCCGGAGGAGGACAAGGCAGCTTGTTTGATCGAAATGGCCGATGCCTATGCAAAGCTCAAAAGAGAAAACGAATTGCGTTTGATTTCGGTATTGCTCAGAGATCACTTCGTATCCAGGCTGAGCAATATCGAAAAAGGAAAGACCGCACGTCTAATCGGTGACCAGTCGGTTGAGTTTGCCGAGCTGCTTGATGAGGCAGGCGAGCCTGACGAGGCTGTCTCTTTCCTGGATCTGGCTCTCAGTGCTTACACCCTGGGCATCACCACCAGTGGTATGAGAGCCGAGGCTGATCAGATGAGTGAGAAAGAGCGACTCGAAATGAAGGCTCTTGCTCAACATCTTGCTGCACAGTTGAAGAAGATTGGCTCGGTGCTCGCCAGTGCCGGGCGAGATGAACGGGCCACCGGAGTGACAAAGTTCACCGAAGAGCTGGAAGCCAAACTGTCCGGAGACTCTGAACTGGATCTCGAATGGTTGGTCCGTGCTCCCCAGAGCTTATGACCTGTCTTCTTCGATATGCACCATCACATCTTCGACTCCGCCAATCTCTTTCATCAATAGATCTTCGACCTGGTAGGCAATTTTGTGCCCTTCCTCTACGGTGATATGACCGCGGACCTGGACATGCAGATCGATGAATATATGGTCATCGAGACCACGGCTTCTTATCTTGTGACAATCGAGCACTCCCGGGACTTTCAGCACCAGCTTTTTCACTTCTTCCGGTTCCAGGGCTGCTGCATCTACCAGAATGCCGAGATGGGCCTGGATAATCTCGTAGCCGGCTTTGAAAATCACTAGTACTATCAGTAGTGATGCCACCACGTCGACAAAGTAGAACTTGAAGTTGACTGCTAATAGAGAGACGATCACGCCGATGCTGACGAACACATCAGAGAGCGTGTGTTTCGAATCCGCCTCCAGCAGTCTCGAATGCAATTCGGCGCCCTTTTTAGATTCATATCTACTGACCAAAATATTGATGATGATAGTTGCCACCATGACCAGATAGGAGGCTGGAGTTGATTCTGGGGCACCACCCTGGCTCATTATCCTTTTGACCACTTCGGATATGACTTCGAAGCAGGCGAAGAACATAAGAAATGATATGCCGATAGCAGCCAGCGCTTCGAACTTTCTGTGACCGTAGGGATGCCCTTCATCGGCCGGCTTGCTTGATATTGTCAGACCGATGATACCAAGGATATTTGACGAGGCATCGAGCAGCGAATGGAAACCGTCGGCGATCATAGACAGGGTGCTGGTCGAGATGCCGATGCCGAGTTTGCTGAAGGAAACCAGCAGATTTAAACCCAGGGTTTGAACAAAGACAGTGCGGGCTTCTTTGAGCCTGGTCACCTTGTCTTGTTTCTCTTTTTCTTCTTTCATCGAACCGGATTCTGGCACAGAATTGGGATAAAGCTGTGCGAATGATAACGGTTTAATTGAGTCCGGTCTACGGACGAAACGGGAAACCCGCTCCAGGCAAGATCTATGTCTAATGTATATCGAGAGTGAACTATTGGTGAAAGGAAGGCTCTCGATCGCATGATGTATTTATAAGAGGTATGGTCGCGGTCTCGACTTCACGGTTATCCTGGTTGCTAGCGATATTGAAAAAAGAACTAGCACTTAATGGCTTCCTCAGTGTCCCTATACACAGTTGTCGGAGGAGACAGATATGATCACAGATAATTTGAGAACCAGCTTAGAGTCTCAGAACGTTCTCTATTTTTGCCAGACTTGCACCACCGATTTTTCGGAGTATCTCCATCTCAATACCTGTCCTTGCTGCGGAGTCAAGGATCAACATTCGATGGTGAAAATCTATATCGATCATGATCCCGAGGTCGATCAGATGTACACCAAAAAAGACTGGATGGCTGGAGACTAGTCGCGTTCGCAACCTACAAACCGCCTTTGATACCGGTTTCGTTGATGAAGAAGTGCGATTTACCGGTATTGATGGCGATGCCATGACCTCGGAAAGCTTTTACCGAGTCGTTTGGACCGAAGTAAGAATGAAACCCGTCCGGGGTTACTGAATACCAGTTATTGTCCGAAGCTTTTCGAAGTTCCATGGCTCCGGTTTCAATCGATCTTAGCTGACCACTGGCGTCATAATTCATATAAGCGGCAGTGCCGTCCGGGTTCTCGACATGTTCAAGGAGAAGATTCTGAGACCGGAAAGACATCGGTCCATTTAGATCGTGCAGGGCTGTGTACACAGCGTGGGTGCCGCTTTTGTCGAATACTTCTCTTATGTCGGCTCCGTTTTCTACGATTCGATCATAGGTCAGAGTGCCATCTTTATCCAGGCGCGCTGACATCTCCAGCTCGCTTTTAGAGCCGTCTTTATACTCTTTTAGCCAGTGATCGTCGTCTATCTTGGTAAGGTTGCTGCCGTCCGGTTGTCGAATTTGATTCAGTTCGCCGTTTTCGTCATAACCGAATTCGAAGCCGGTTTTTTTATTCGGTGTCTCTTGCGGCTTTTCTCTTGGTTCTTCTTCAAGCTTTTCGTGCCTTTTTCGGTCTTCTTTCTCTTCTGGCTTTGGCTCGATACGGTGTCTTTCTCTCTCTCTTTCTCTGTTGTTGCCGTCCCTCGAAGAATCGTGACCCCTTTCGCGACCATGGCCTTCTTCGATAGTTAGATCAGGAAGCCTGTCCATATCTTTGCTCCGGTCTCCGCCTTTGCTCTGATTCAAGAGGGCGGTACCCATCTCGACTCTACCTCCGGTCTCGTCGATAACCCTGGTGTACAGTGAGTCACCGGAGTAATGCTCTTTTTGAGGTTGATCCAGTCTGGTGGGCGGTGCTGCCTCGGTGTTTGTTCCTGTAGCCATAATTCCAATTCTCCAAAAAAAACGTCCACTTGACAATCGCATCCTAACCTTCAACTTGTTACGAACTAGTGACGATGCAAATTTCCGGTCGAAATCCCTGTGCTGTATGATTGTGACGTTGTCCGAGCCTCACTCAAATGTTTCCAGCCCGACTTTCCATAGCCCAGAAGGTGATTATCCTGGTTGGCACCGTTCTCTTCTTCGAGGTCGGTTTTATCCTGGTTCTGGGAGCCTTGTTTCAGGAGGCGGAGAGCCGGCTGCAAGAGGAAGTACGGGCAAGAGAGGTCGTTTCTCACGTCAATAGCCTCAACAGTCAGATCAATCGTCTGCTCACCGCCATTGTCGCCCCGGTTGCCGTCAAGGATGTTGTCAGCGAACTGGTCAAGTTCGAGAAATCCGTGCGCAGAGATCTCGACGCTCTCAAGGCTTTGACTCGCGGCAATGAGCGAGATGAAAAAGAGATTGATGAACTCTGTCGAAATTGCTATGCCGGGCTGGATCTGATTCGCTCTCTCAAGATTACTGCCGAAACAGAACAGGTGAACTGGTCCGGTCGAGAGTTCAAGTTGCTGCAGTTCAACGATGACGTTGCTCAGCAGATGAACAGCATCGTAGAGAAATACCGCGAAATTCAGAAGTTTAAAGAGGAGTCTGCCAGAGAAGCCCGAGAGATGGTTTATTACTGGTTGGTGGCCGTGGTTCTTGCCAATGTGGTGCTTGCCGGGCTAGCCACCACTATTTTTATTCTGGGGATCTCTCGTCGTCTCAAGATCGTCAAAGACAACGCTGTTTTGCTGGCGGCCAACCAGGAACTCAATCCGCCTATCGGAGGTTATGACGACATCAGCGAGCTGGACAGGCTCTTTCATGAAACCGCTGCTGCATTAAAAGAATCGATTCATAAAGAGAGGGCCCTGGTGGAAAATGCCAGGGATGTGATCTGTACTATATCTGCCGAGTTGAAGTTTGCCAGCGTCAGTCCGGCTTCTGAAACAGTTTTCGGCTACGAGCCCGAGGAGCTTACTGAAGTTCGAATCAGCGAGGTAATTCCATCAGAGAGCCTTGAACATATGGTCTCTGGTCTTGAGCTGTCGAGGCAGTATGACGACGGAGAGCCCTTCGAATCGACTTTTCTAAAGAAAGACGGCGATCTGATTTATATTCTCTGGTCGGTGCAGTGGTCTGAGCATGATCAGTCTTATTTTTGTGTGGCCCATGATATATCTGATCGCAGAGAAGCCGAGCTTTTGATTAAACAGAGCGAAGAGAGAATTCGATCTATATTCAATAATGTGCCTGTCTCTATCGTTAGCGCCAGTAAATACGGTGCCGTTGACTATGTCAACAAAACATTTCTGGAGCGATTTGACTACGAACGTGATGCCGCTCAAAACTTGAAACTGGAGCAGATTTTTGCTGCCCGCGAAGGTGGCGATTCTCCGCCTCAATGGTCTCATCTCGTTTTTGGACCGCAGTCAGCGGCGAAAGTCTACCAGCTTCTGGCCAATACCAATAATGGTGCTGCCTTTCCGGCAGAAGTCGTGGTAAACAGATACGAAAGCACCGAAGGAGAGAGGCTGTTAATTGCTGTGGAGGATATTGCCGAGCGTGTCGAACTGGAGGAGAGGAAACAACAATTCGTCTCGATGGTCAGTCATGATCTCCGCACTCCATTGACCTCAATCCGGGGTTTTCTGACTCTGCTCAAAGAAGGTTGTCTTGATCTCGAAGGAGAGACAGGGGTGCGTCGGGTGGGCCAGGCCGAGCGAACTGTGGAGCGACTAATAGTTCTGGTCAATGATCTGCTTGATATAGAAAAGATCGAGTCGGGGAGAATGGAGCTTGATCTCATTGCCTGTGATCCGGTCTTACTCTCGAGGGAAGCGATCGCTACCTTGAAGAGTCTGGCGGAGGAGAAGAATGTCGAGATAGAGTTGGTGCTCCGAGATGATTTCAAGGCCCTCGCTCTTGCTGATGAAGAGAGGGGTATTCAGGTTTTGATCAATCTTCTCTCTAATGCTGTCAAGTTCTCGCCAGAGGGCAGCTCGGTCATATTGCAGCTTGTGGACGGATTGAAAGAGATTGAATTTCGAGTAATCGACAGGGGGCGGGGAGTGCCGGAGGATAAGCGGGAGATTATTTTCGATCGTTTTCGTCAGGTTGAAAGCAGTGACGGCCGAAGAGGAAAAGGAACCGGTCTGGGGCTGCCTATCTGCAAGACTATTGTCGAGGCCCATGGTGGCTCTATAGGCGTGGGAGGAAGCGAAGTCGAGGGAGCGACTTTCTGGTTTACAATACCGAAAGTCGATTGAGATAGTTATGTCGAAGATATTACTGGTGGAAGATGATCGAGAGCTGAGTGCAGTGGTCTGCAACTATCTCGATTCGCGCAATTATTCTCTGGAGCCGGCTTATGATGGTCTCACCGCCCGTGAGTTTCTGGGGACCTATGAATATGATCTGGTCATTTTAGATTGGTCGCTGCCCGAAGAAGACGGCTTGAGTCTACTGAAGTGGTTGCGGTCTCAGGAGCAAGAGCGTAGAAGCTTCACTCCGGTCATTATGTTGACCGGCAAAAATGAAGTCCATGAAAAAGAGATGGGACTCGATTCCGGGGCCGATGACTATATCACCAAGCCGTTCTCTCTGGCGGAACTGGCGGCTAGAATTCGGGCCGTATTGAGACGTCCCCATTCGCTTCTTGGTACCGTGCTGAAAGCTCATGGACTCGAGCTTGATCCGGAGCGACGCGAACTCACCAGGGATGGTGTCTTGCAAAAGCTCGCCCCGCGAGAATTCATGTTGCTTGAATTTTTCTTGCGCCATCCCGGACGGGTCTTTACCCCGGAGCAGTTACTCAACAGCGTCTGGGGTGCCGAAGATCACGTCGGACCGGAGGTTGTTAGGACCTCTATCAATCGTATTCGAAAACAGCTCGACAAGCAGGGTGAAGATTCCATCATTGCCAATGTATATGGTGTCGGCTATAAACTCAAAGATTGAAGTGGATTTTTTTAGCGGGGCAGCTTCCTCATGCTGATTACGTCTCTTTTCATATCCGGAGGCGTGGTGCCACCTATCTCGATATCCAGTGCCAGACCGCCCGAGTAAAGGCTTCTTCTTGGCTGAGCCGCCAGGGGCTTGCCGTCGAAGCGCTGGAAGAAGTTGCCGGAATTCGTCAGAGAGAAAGGATTCGAAACAGTCAGGCGGGTCGAAAGACGACCTTTGCCGAGCTCTTTGGCTGTGCCCTGGTCGCCGCCGTACTCACTGAGTTCGCACCAGTTAAGGGGATTGCCCGGCAGCGGTTGTCCGCAATGCTTGCCACCGTAAGTGGTTCCAAGATAACGCACGTTGTTTTTAAATATTATTACCGGAGACAACCCTCCTTGAATTCTTGTGTCGGCGGTGGTGGACATTTGCATCTCTGCGGTTACGCCCTTGGGAAAAGGGTCTTTCAACAGCAGCCGTCTCGAGATGGTGCCGTCTTTGGCAAACTCATAGAGATAGATATCCCGGGGATTGAGTTTGATGTATTCGTTCGTCATGTCCAGAACCGAATCGATACGTGGTCTGGTGTTGCCGTTTCTCAGCCAGCAATAGAGACTGCTGGCGAACTGGGCGGCGGTGCCCGGTGTGCTGACAGCTCTACTTCGATACTTGACCATACGGGCGCTGCGGTCTAGAGGATAGTCCCCTTTCACCGCCCGGTAGCTGGTCACCCGATTGTCCGAGAAAGTTCTCTCGTTGAGGAAGTCCGACCAGCTTCTCAGACCGGCCACCGGTCCGCCGGTGAGCCGGAGGGTCATGACCCCCCGGGCTCCGGTGTCAGGCATGGAGTAGGGCTGACAACAGGCGGACAGGCGCATGGTGTTCTTTAACTTCAGACCGGCTGCCTGGTTGTCTTTACGGCCAACGTGGCATTCGAGCAGAACTATAGAGTTGATATGATCCCGGTCCCTCTTTCTGAAGCGGTCCCCCGGGACAATTCTCGAAGAACTGCTCAAACCGGCGAAGGTGTATTCTCGGTTGGCGAACGGGATGTTTATAAATGGCTTGAACTCATCACCCTGGAGCATCTCTTCGCGAGCATAGGCGAAGCGATGCGGTTCCGGGGCTTTGATGGTAGAGGTGCCGCCACCGTCCGAAAGCCATCCTGAAGAGAGGCGAATCCACTTCAATTCGGTTCCCTCGGGTAAATTGGCTTTCATAAAAGTGGTGGCGTCTTTGAGAGGGTCGACCGCCTTACCGTGCACATCATAGAAAGCATCTTTCTTTCTGGCACGCAGAGAAGTCTCCAGCGCTTTGTTCAAGCTTGCAATCGTCCCTACCAGGTAACGTCTATCCGTCTCGGCCATCTCCTGCATGGTGCTGTTGTTAAGCTCCTGGGCGATGATGGCGTTCTGGCGAATAGTTGCCACCAGGGTATTGATCCCGGTTACTGGCAGGGGCTCGCCGTCCGGCGCCAGGGTACCGGCGCCGGTGGCAGGATAGTTGCTCAAAGAGACATAGCCGAAGTGAGGGTCATTGATAATGATCCTGGAGAGATCATTTGCCGCCATCAAGCAGGCGCCCTCCACCACGGTCTCGACTCTTTTGTTGTCTACCATGAACAAGCCTATCTGGCTTTGCAGGAGAAACAGCGGTACCAGTAACAGGCAGGTTACCACCGCAACCAGTACCAGCATGTTTCCCCGGCATTGCCTTAGTCGTCCTTTCTTTTTGGACATCATGCCTTGAGCACCTCAATATTTTCGAGTCTGAAATAACCAAGCAGGTTGTTCAGTTTGCTCTCACGGTTCTGGAGGTTTTGCATCCTCTGGTTGAGGTTGTTGGTCCTCGTGTTGACCCGATTTTGCATGTTGTTTATCTGTTTGATCAAGTTCTGGATCTGATTGAAGTTGTTGGGACTGTTCTTCTGAACATCGTCCAGTCTGTTTTGCAGATCTTTGATCTTGTTCTGTTGATCCTGGACTTTGTTCATCTGATCACGGACCTTGTTCATTTGATCCCTGACTTTATTGATCCGGTCCCTAACCTTGTTCTGGTTGTCTGAACCTGGTGTGGGTCCCGGGTCAGGAGTCGGATCTGGGGTCGGAGTAGGATCTGGTGTTGGGTCAGGGGTAGGTGTCGGATCTGGAGTCGGAGTAGGATCTGGTGTTGGGTTTGGATCGGGTTCCGGATTTGGATCAGGAGTGGGATCAGGATTCGGGTTCGGATCCGGATCCGGCTCCGGAGTAGGATCTGGTTCACCTGAGCCACCATTGAGGTTTGCGATCAAGGTCAACATCTGAGGCGTGTCCTGACCATTCTTGGGCTGGACGCCAAAGACATAATCTTGCCACCATGGGCCTGCTGACCAGTATGTGTAACCTTTCCATTGATCGGAGTTCTCGTGCATATACTGCAGCATCGCACTCAAGCTCTCGCGGGCTCCCGCATCTGAGGTGACACCGATCTCGGTCAACATCGCTCTTTTGTTGTTTGCTTTCAGCCAGGCAGTGAAACCACTCAGGGTTGCCACCGCATCGGTGGGACTGAGGTAGTCGGAGTGAGTGCCTGAGCCGTCAAAATCTAGATATTGATGCACGTCATAAGAGAAATTGTTGAGTGGATCGGTGACATTGATCATGACGCTGGCATTGAGCTGCACAAAGTTTGTCGGATGCATCCAGTAGGTTGATGGCACCAGAATATGGTTGCCGGCACCGGTATTGCGGATGGCATTAATTGCCGCTTGTGAGCTGGCCAGCCAGGTTTGAGCTGTCATGTTCGAGCCGACCGGTTCGTTCATCAGACCGAAAATCACTTTCGGGTTCGATTTATAGTGGTCGGCCAGGCGCACCCATAGATCGGTGAAGACCGAGTTGGGATGACCGCCCTGGGTGCCGATGGTCTGTCCTTTGTAAGCTCCGTAGTTATGCGGATCTATAATGACAGCCATGCCTTTGCCGGTGGCATAATTTACCACCGCATCCAGCCGAGAGAGTTCGGTGGCATCGAGAGCCTGGTTGGCTTCTCTCTGCATTCTCTCCCAGAGAAAGGGCACCCTTATGATGTTCATTCCTTTTGACTGAAAGTAATCTACATCCTCATTGCGAGGGTAGATATAATGTACGCCAAAAGTGCCTGGTTGCTGATATGGTGCCCATTCGGCTCCGGAGATGTTTACACCTTCGTATTCCATTTCCGCAAAGGCGGGACATACGCTTACTAAAAACGAAGAGGCTAGAGCGATACAGATGTTTCTTATGAAAGAGATAACATCATTTTCTGCCGTTTTGATCTCTGGTTTGCACTGGGGATCAGTTTTATTTCGCATTACAAAAAGCCTCCTGAGAAGGATACGTCTTATCTCAGCAGCGCCAAAACGCGCTGAGACATTGATGAATCATTGGTTTGATTCATCAAGTGGTTACCGTATGTTCCAGGAGTGTTATCTTGAATTTGCCCGTTCAGAACTTTCGGTAACGGTCCAAACTTAAAAATTTTGCTTTCGCTATAAATTCGAGATCAAGCAAATGAGATTTTCTGGAAAATATTGAGAGCCGTCCGGGCTCCTGGATTCCCGAACGACTCTCGCGTTGTGGATCCAAGGGCAGACATGGACAAACTGAGGGATCTGAATAACTGGTATGTAACGAAAAAAGTTACTCAAGATTCCGGACAGTTAGCCGCAAAAAGCATGTCCCTGTTCCATTCAACGACCTGATAGCTTTTTTCTAGATCGCGTCACATCAGAATGAGCCAGGGAAATCTGGATTTGAATTGTAGTTGTGTCTGTGTCAGAAAGATTTGCCTGTTCATACTCTGCATTTGTTTCCTTATCATATTTAGCGGTTTGAGCGGCTGTGTTCTTCGCCCGTATTAATATGATTGCTCCAAATGCCGTAAAGAAACCATCAAGATGGCAAGGCTGATCTTTATGAGCTTGTTAATTAGCTTGCTAAGGAATCGACTTCAATCTCTTCTTCAGCTTCTGCAGGTTCAATGTCCGGCAGATTGGCAGCCTCTCTTATAGCTGCGGCCAGCACCTGTGGCTCGTCCGTACCTATGTATATGATCTTCCCACTCTTCATGGATATTCGCACCGCATCAAGACCGAAGACATTATAGAGCCAGCCGTCACCAACGAAATGCACTCCCCATCCCGAAAGGGGGCACATTCTTTTCGCCTCTACGCTTTGAATGTAGGCTAGTTTGATCTGTTTGATAGACAACCAGTCACCAAATACGATGTTGATGTGATGCTCGTCTAGTGTAACGGTCATCGATCTGAAAGTATAGAGTAAACCGGCCATGGTGGCACCGAGCAGTGGTTTGATCAAGCCCGGGGTACGGATGGTGGCAACACCGCCTACAGCTCCGAATGCTGTGAGAACACCTTTAGGAACCCGTTGTTTGTGCGAATAGCTCATGGCCCAGATCCTCTCTGCCAATTTGTGTTTTTATGAATTCAACCAGGATATCATTTTGGCTTCGCTTTTTTTGATTATGGAAGATTTTCTAAACGCTTTTGTCTCAAAAACCTTCTATTGTTCGGTTTCCTGGTCGAAATATCCAGGCAATGGCCCGATTGCCATGCTCAGAATCTTCTGTGTATGCTGTGTTAGGTTCTCCCACAGCCGTTAAGAGGTAAGAATTGCGAATCGAGTCTTATCGCTCCGAGCTACCCGAAATTGTCCTTGCTCAGATAGTCGAAATCTATCTGGAGTGCTTTACCGGTCCTCCTCGTAACGAAGAATGGACAGAAGATGGGGTTAGAGGTCATCTGCTCAAATTGCTCGCCGGTGACGCCGATGTCTTTGTCGTGGTGGAAGGCAACGCTGCCGAGATAGTCTCATTCGGAATAGGCTTGCCCATGGTCGGTTATTTCAACAGCGAGGAGTTGATCGGAAACGGTGCGGATCCCGAGTCTTATTATTTTGCTGAGCTGGGAACCCGGTCGAGCCGACGGGGACAAGGTTACGGGGCCGCTTTACAAACCAGAAGAGAGCAGGCAGCTCAGGAGAGGGGCTACAAATCTCTGAGTGTCCGGGTGAGAGCGGATAATCTGGTGACGATTCGATTGCTGGAAAAGCAGGGATTTAGCCGCCGGGCGCAGTATATAGCTACCCTGGCCGGCAGTCAGACCGAACGAGTCTTGATGGAGAAAGAGTGTCAGGACCCGTGTAAACCGGCGCAAATTTAATCTATCGTTCAAACGCTGTTCACCGACTATGTTGTATAACATCTTTGCTACTTACCCAAGAGGTAGACAACGGTGACCCATTCAAGCGATTCCGTCGCTGGTCTAGTAGACGACCAGACCGAGGTACTGGGCTGGCAGGTAAACCTTGGCCAGTCCGCAGTCTCTTTCTCCGTTCCCCGGGGGCAGGGCTGGTGGACCGGGAAAGAGCCTCGCTCCTGTCCGGGTATCGGTGCCGACGGTAAGCTTCATGGCCTGTCTTCACCGGATCTATCCACCTGCTCCCGGCAGGATGTTCGAGACTTTTTCGATAACGGATGGACCCTCACCGAGCTGATGTTCTCAGGTCTGGTATCGGAGGAGGCTTTTTACCGTCCGCCCTACCATGAACTCCGGCACCCGCTGATTTTCTATTTTGTCCACCCTGCGGTCTTCTTCGTAAACAAGTTAAGGCTGGCCGGTCTCGTCTCTGACCCGGTAGATGCCTATTTCGAGGGGCTTTTCGATGTCGGTGTCGATGAGATGTCCTGGGACGACATGTCCAAGAATTACATCCAGTGGCCCAGCGTCGATGACTGTATCGCTTATCGCGCCAAAGTCTATGGGGTGATTTGCCGTTTGATCGAGAGCCATCCGGCTCTGTCGGAAGGTCATAGTCCTGTGACCATGGATGACCCTTTATGGGCTCTGTTCATGGGTCTCGAGCACGAGCGCATTCATATCGAGACATCTTCTTGTTTGATTCGAGAATTACCTATAGACATGGTGATTCCGCCACCAGAATATCCATCGCTTTCTCCGACCAGCCCAGAGAAGCCGTCAGAAAGTCCTGCCGCCTCATTCATTGCGGTGCCTGCAGGTTCCGTAGAGATAGGCAAATCTAAGAACTGGCCTACCTATGGCTGGGACAACGAGTATGGGTTCAGGAAGGCCGAGGTTTCGCAATTCGAGGCAGCCAGCGCCCTGATATCGAACCGAGAGTTTCTGGATTTCGTACGGGACGGGGGCTATCGTCAGCCTCGTTACTGGAGTGAAGAGGGTTTTGCCTGGCGGAGTTTCAGGGATATTCAACATCCTTCCTTCTGGGTAGCCGAAAATGCAGGGTTCACTGACGCAACATTTCGACTGCGGACGGTCTTTGAAGAGATAGAGATGGCCTGGAACTGGCCTGTGGTGGTCAATTTCCACGAAGCGAAAGCCTATGCTGCCTGGCGCGGCGAGCAAGATAACGTAGCCGGTGGATACAGGCTGCCCACCGAGGCGGAACATCGCAGAATGAGGCAAGTGGACAGTATT
Organism: Candidatus Obscuribacterales bacterium; assembly: GCA_020634035.1. Classification (GTDB taxonomy): domain Bacteria; phylum Cyanobacteriota; class Vampirovibrionia; order Obscuribacterales; family Obscuribacteraceae; genus RI-106. The sequence goes on from JACKCM010000004.1 coordinate 270,704, forward strand.
GAGTACACCGAGCAGGTAGAGGCCATTTATAATCTGAGCCTCAAATACGGTTCGGAGAGTCCTGTAGATGCCGCCGGGGCGGAATCAGGCAGTTTTCGTGATCTTTTCGGTAATGTCTGGCAATGGATGGAGGATCATTTTTATCCTTTAGAAGGCTTCAAAACCCACGAATACTACGATGATTTCAGCACTCCCTGTTTTGATGGCAGACATCATATGATTCTGGGTGGCTCATTCATCAGTATCGGTGACGAGGCATCCGTATTTGCCCGTTTCCACTTTCGTCCTCACTTCTTCCAGCATGCCGGTATTCGACTGGTTAAGAGCGGCGGCGATGGTGCCATTGTCAAACTTGATCGATTCAATTCGTAAATCTCTACTTTCGGATTTTCTCTGGCGACAAATGGCGTGCTAGACTGCAGTTATAAGCTCCAGTCAGGACGACCTGACCGTATCCGTATTCAGTTCTCGATGCGTACACCCGGGGGACGGCCCTCCAAGAGGTGGATCATGGCCTGGGTAGTTTTATTGGCGGCTGGATTATTCGAAGTTGTTTGGGCTGTCGGATTGAAGTTTCTGAACGGTTTTGAGAAACCCGGATTGCTTATTTTTGTTGTTGGTGCCATTGTGCTGAGCATGGCACTTCTGTCTCTTGCGATGAAGTCCATACCGATGGGTACGGCCTATGCTATCTGGACCGGCATTGGAGTGCTGGGAACTTTCATCCTGGGCGTTCTCTTTTTTGAAGAGAGTATTAACTGGGTCAAGATTCTCAGTTGTGTTCTCATTCTTGCCGGGCTTATCGGCTTGAAATTAGCCTGAGATTTTTCGAGAGGTTATCTCCAGGTCAGGTCGAAATAACCCTCTAGAAAACTTTTGCTTTCATCGGGCAGTCGCATAAAAATAGCACCATGGGCGGTGTGAACTTCTCCTGTTCTCGGTCTTGATTTTGCATGATTGTTAATCAGAATATGCAGTCCATGGCCGGACTTGCAGGCGAATACGGGCTTCTCTGTATTGAGATCGATAATGCTCACTGTAGGCCAGACTTCGTAAGTATAAGGCTCTTGCCTTTTAAGCGGTCGTTTGTACACGACTCTATTCTGCGAGGTTGTTTCCATCTTGCCGGAGCGAAATAGATAGAGAAGCTCGTTGAATTTATCGTCTGAAATAGTAACCTGTAGATTGGATTCGTTGTTAGCTGAAGTGAGTTCGAAGGTGAAACTGCTGCCGGACTGTGTCGCCGAGGTGACCTGGTATTTCTTGCCGCCGATGCTTGCCTGGCATGGTATCGAAGGCGGCATCTCGGTAGATGCTTTAAGGCACCATGCATCTAACGGAAGCTTGTTTACGTTTTTCATTTTCCAGATGCCGTTTTTGTATTCCATCACCACTTCGGCAATGTCGAACTCCATTTTTTTAGGGTCGACATCGCCATTGTCGCCGTCTGGCACCATTCTTATGCTGGCGAGCTGGTTCTGGACTTTGTAGCTCAGTATCCTTGCTTTGCCGGGAAAGCCCAGGGTCAACTCTTTTGAGCCGGCCAGGACCTTGCCTTTTGGGTCTTCGAGCTTGCCCAGTTGCAGCAGCAAGCCGGAGAGGTCGCTGCTTACATAGGGGGCAAAATCAGAAGGGTTTTTAGAATCGGTGATTTTTTTTCGGATTTTGATAAAAGCATCGACAGGACCCATTTTGTAGAGTTCACGTCGAGCCAGGCTGTCGTCCCGGGTGGTACCGGCTGCCTTTACCGAGCAGGCAGGCAGAAAGGCCAGGATTAAGGCAAGGGCGAGGATATTTTTGTTCGAGTTGATTCGGTTCATCTTATTGATATAGATACCCCGGATTCCGATCTGGTAAATTATCTGGTTCGGTCCGATTGCTGTTTCCTTTGCCGGGATCCTGGTTTATGAGTCTATATTTTTACGGTTCTGTATTTGTCTTAGTGAGCACTGTGCTTGCCGTTATGGGAATGCTCGTGGTGCGCAAACGGGTAGGGGTCAAGAACCTTGCCGGTTATCATGAGGTCGCCGGTTATTTACTTTCTGTTATCGGAACTCTCTATGCTGTGCTGCTGGGCTTTATCGTGGTGGATGCCATGGGGAAGCAGCAGGAGCTCAGAGTGATAGTAGAGAAAGAGGCAAGTGGAGTAGCGAATATCTTTCTTGCTTCTTACGGCTTAAAAGAGGAGAGCAGAAGCGAGATTCAGGGTACTTGTTATCGCTATGCGACCGCTGTAATCAATGAAGAGTGGAATGACATGGAGCATGGCTCCTACAGCGCTACGGCTTTCGAGGAGGCCTGGAAGCTCTGGAAGGAGATTACCGAGCTTAAGACCGGTGACGATGACGAGCGGGCTATAAAAGAGCAGATTCTGTCAGAGATGTGTCAGATGACCGAGAATCGCAGAACTCGCCTGGTCACCGCTAGAGCCGGCATGGCTCCTGTGATGTGGGTCGTCTTAATTGTCGGTGGCGTCTTCACTGTGCTTTTTACTTACTTCTTCGGAGTGGACAATCTAAAAGCGCATGTCCTGATGACGGTGCTGGTGGCGCTTACGCTGTCGCTCAATGTTTTTCTGGTCTTTATTTTCGCTTATCCCATATCCGGGGATATCGGCGTCAGACCGGAAGCTTTCAAGATGGATCTTCTTATTTTTAAACACTTTCAAAGTGGTAAGATCCCTCAGAATCAGAATCTGCCCAGTCGATGATGATATAAAGGATAGCTATGAACAGAAAAGAATTGCTTTTGGGGTTGTTGATTATGGTGGCTATGGCTATGCCGATAGCCGTGCTAGCCGAAGGCCTGGCTTTCGATGACGATCATGATCTGCTTGTCCTGCCGGGCTGCAAACTTGCCCTTCGCTATAACAATAAAACCTTCGTGCCCGTCAAAGTAGCCCCCTTTTGCAAGCAAGAAGAGGGCTACTTCCTTGGTCAGGAGCCGACCCAGTCATTTCAGATCGAAGAGCAATATTCGGCTCAGATGAAAGGAAACACCAGAGGCGAGCGAATTGTGGTCGAGTGTTACGACACGGGCAAGCTCGGGCGGATCAGCACCGGTCGTTTGAAGAAAGAGTTCACCAAGAACAACAAAGTCAAAGAGATCAATCTCACTTACGACAGAATCATCAAAGAGACTGGTGCCACCAAATCCGGTTTAGAAAATCTTCGCTCTCTCGTGGTTTTTGAAGTATCTCCCGGTGATGGTTCTTCCAAGTATCGGCTCTTTGCTTTTCAGCATGAAAACATCCTCACTATGTACGCTCGACGTATGCGCCCGAACAGTAATGGCTTCGACGACCAGGCACCGGTTATCGTCTCTCAGCTATCGTTCCAGCTTGAGCCTGACTTGAAAGGCAATGTCCAGGTCGAATATACCGAATAGAGCGCTCTACTTTCCGCTTCCGCTCAAGTGATTGAGATAGAGACGGATGTTCTCATGACCGGCTTCTTCAGCCCACTGGGCTGGAGTCTTGTCCTCCAGGGTATCTCGGCTCTGGATACGGGCTCCGTAATTAATCAAGAACTTCACCAACTCATAGTGTCCATAGCGGCTCGCCCAGTGCAGTCCGGATGCTTCCAGGTTCACTTTTCGATCTTTGCCTTCGTTTACTTCAAAATAATTCAGGTCCGCTCCTTTTTTGATCAAGAAGAAAGCCGCCTCCATTTGACCGTTCTTACATGCCACTATCAGTGGTTCTACCAGCGCTCTGGTCATTGCCAGGGTGCCAAAGTCGATTACCTGATCATCGGCTAAGCGCAGGTTGTTGCTGCCGTCAAAATAAGAAGCCAGGGCGTCGATATCGCCAAGACCGGCTGCTGAAAGAAAATCCATCTCTACGGCGTCATTGCAAAGCGTTTTTGCAAGAGCTGTCTCGCCGGCATCGAGAGCCGCGTGTAGAGTTTCGGTATCCGCATTTATGCCGGCTTCCAGGCAGGCGCGAAGCAGCAATTCTCGACCGTTGGCTGCTGCCAGTTGCAGAAGCTTCTTTCTATCTTCTTCGGAAATTCTGCTGCTGTCGGCAAGCAGGATCTTCAAACTTTCGGCTTCTTTAGATGGAAATTTGCCCTGGTGGGGCAGAGCGAGATAATGAAGCAGTTTGTATTTGCCTTCTTGATCGAGCTCCTCTGCCAGGGGCGGATTTTTGGCAAGAATTGAACTCAGATTTTCTGTTTCACCGGCTCTGATAGCGTTCAGTGCTTCGGTAAATCTGCTTCCTGTCGTGACATCTTTGTTCTTGGGCACGGCTTTTCCTGTTCATAGCTATTTGCAGTTTGGACATTCTCCAAGAGCCATGAATCTGGCACCTTCGAAAGTCCTGAACTTTCCTATCTGATTGTAGCCCAGTTCTCTCTTCAGTTTCTGGTAGTAAGGCGAGCTTTCATTAGAGCGGCTGAGGACCAGAATTTTGCTGCTTTGATTCTCTTCAGATTCTTTTCTGAGGACGAAATAAAACTCACCCCCATTTTTATCCAGTTCGTATTTGCAAGAACAGTCATCGGGACCGGCATAGGAGGGAGTCGCCCAGATAAGCGCTGCCGCCAGAACCGTCACCGCCAGTGATCTCACCATAATCTACACCCAGGTCCACTGCATGCGGGATGGGACATAGAGCTCTTTTTCGGTGAGGGCATGGTCGAGAATCAAATTGTTCTGTAAGCAATGCTTGAGAAGGCTGATTGTGTTTTCTCTAGAGAGATAGCCGAGGCGAAAAAGGGTTTGCAGGCGCAAGGCTGCAAACAGAATGGTTTCGCTGATTAATCGAGCTTTGAGAAGAGAGCTGCCGACTTTTACAGCGTTATCCGGACTGGCTGTAACTGTAGATTCGAGGGTTGTCCTGGATAGCACACCGGCTTCTACCAGGAGATCGCCCAGGCGATGATTGTTGTCCTGGCTGCTTGCCTGTTCCTGCTTTGTGGCATCGTCCATAGTCAGTTGCTCTTTGCAGATTCTACGCAGAGCCTGGGCGGCCTGATAGGGCTGCAACTCGCTTTTGGAGACCATGCCCAGAAGGGTTACCGATGCTTCCAGGTCTCTTTTGGTTGCCAGCCCACGTTCGAGCAAAATCTGTCCGAAATGTTTTTCTTTAAACAGTTCGATTTCGTAGCATTCTGCCAGACCTTTTGGTGAAAGAACTCTGGCCATGGTAAATAGCTCTCCTACGCTCATGGTTTTGGCGTCGGGATGAGAGAAGAAGCCCAGCTCGAAAAGGGCTTGTTCAAGGGAGACTTTGCTTTTGTAGGCATGCTTGAGAGCCTTTATCGCTTTGTCTCTCTCAACGCCCTGGTCTCTGACCATCCGCACCGCATTCAATGCAGCCAGAATGCCGTCTACCTCTAAAATTCCTTCGAGCACAAGGATCTGGCCTATCATCATCGATGATTCGTCTGCTTTTTTCAAAAGAGAGCCGAGCTGTTCTTGAGAGATTACTCCTGCTTCGAGCAGCAACTTTGCCAGTTCGTTCGCCAGGGGCACTGTAACCCTTGTGGTCTGGTGCAGCCTTTTTACCGAGCCGATTGCCGCGGAAAGACTGCATTTTTTTTGAACCGCCACCCTAACCGCTCTGATGGCCAGGTCAGATTTCAACTGTTTCTGTTGCACTCTTTGATGCGCTTCGATACAGATTTTCAAATTGCGCTCATTGAGCAGACCCGAATTGATGATCGCCTGGGAGAAAGGGATTTTCAGTTCTTTGGCGATGCTTTTAAAGTCAGCCACATCCGCATCTGAAACCAGTCCGCCTGCTCTCAAGAGCTTAATCAACAGTTCCGATTCGTCATTGGGATTTGGGTTGCCGTCCGACACTAACAGAGCTCCTTATCCGGATGAATCTCAGAAGGCACTATGGCGCTTTCCGTCTTGAAATAGATACCCGTACTGTTCTGATTGTAATCTATTTAAACAGGTTCCTGGAGACGAACTTCATATTAGAGGAACTGTGTCGCGGCTGATAATATTTCTGCGGGGCGATTCAATTCTATCGATTTGTACTTGATTATGTAGTACAGTGCGGACACCGATTCATCTTTGTACGGGACCGACGCTCACCTGTCTAGCTCTGCACCACTAGCGGTGTTTAGAGGAGGCAACATTTTTGTGGCTGGACTTTGAACACAAAAGTGTCACTGCATGCGGTGTCAAATTGTACGGACGATCTCGTTGTGTGCCAATATACGTGGGATTCAAAAGCTGATAATATTTACTTGCGTTTCGACAGTGCAGGAGGAGTGGTACTAAATAAGCGGTCAGATTATTAATCGGGACCGGCAAGATCGCAGGATCTCCAGATGAGAGATTTGAGGGATTGAATCTGTTGGGGCAGCACCAACCCTGCGGACATTTCAAATTTAAAGCAGTGGATCAAAGTCGTCTTTTCTATAGGCCTCTACTCTTTTCAATTTCGAGTAGGCAGGTCTTGAGCCGGACAGATCTATTATCTTGTTGAGCATTGCGCGATCCGCCGTTTTCAGCGGGCCGGTCTTAAGCAAGGTAATCGGACCCGATTTCATGTGGGTGACAGAGTTTTTCTGCTCTATATGTTCGTTCAGCCAGTGCTCTGTAAAATCTAGAATTCTTGCAGTCAGTTGTCTCTCTTCTAAGATCAAATGTTCTGCGGCACAGTCTATTAAAAGCGACTTTTTCTCCGAGGGCATTTTTTGAAATATTTCTGCTGAACCAAGCGGCTGAGCCAGGTTGTCTTGTAGTCCATGCATTATGCAAACAGGCAACTCTTTGATCTCGGCACTGTATCGCGGTGTGTTTCGTACGAAGCGATAGTAGGAAAGCGCCTCTCCGAGAGAGAGCTGAAGCTTGTGGTTGCGATTGTCTTCTATCCAGTGATTGCGCAAACTGATATTGCTGGTGGCTTGTTGAATAACGCTTCTGGCTGCCGGTCCACGAACGGAACCTGGAATAATCAGGTCACCCAGTCCCTTAATAGTCAGTTGTTTCATTTTGTAGAGCTTGAAAGCGGGGGCTGCCACCAGTGCTCCGCATAGCTCTGAGGGATATGTAGAAGCTGCTTTGAGAACCACTGCGCCGCCCATGGATTCTCCGATCAAGAAGATTTTTTTGTTCTGATCCTCCTTGTGTATTGCTTCGACCAGATTCTTAATATCACCGACGGTCCGATCAAGATCAAGTTTGCTCATCCCCTCTATTTGCCGATTGATTCCGAATCCACGCACATCAATGGCATAGATGTCGAAGCCTCTTCTCGATAGTTCTATACCGAAGTCACGATATGCATGGGAGGAGAGTCCGAGGGCGTGCACACAGATGAGTGCCGCCCTGGAATGGTTCTGGTTGCTTCGCCAGAGCGCGGGCATGGTTCTATACGTTGGACTAGATAAAGACTGCTGGGGCGTCAGAAGGGCGCCCAGGAATACAACCGATAGAATTTTTTTGACCATGCTTCTCATAGCGACTCTTCTGCCAAAAACATTGCCCGGCCAGGGATACGTGCTATCTATATACCCGAATTGCTTGAGGTTTATGCTCTCAAGTCCGCTTGCTGTGGGGGTTTCGATAGTTTAGTGCCAGCTGGCGGCGTTCTTCTCGGCGTCTTTTCTCTGGTGTTTGAGTGTATCGATCCAGGAAGAAGAGACTTTTCCGCTGGGTGCTGCTTCGGCCAGTTTGATCGCGTCGGTGTATTTTTGTACCGCTTCTTTATACCGATGTTTTCGGTTATAGCCCATGGCCAGGTAAGATTCGATGTTGACCAGCCACCCGATTGAATCTTTGGAGCGATAAAAGTTCTTGTTCAGAATCTTCGAGGCGATCTCGCCATACTTTATGGCCAGATCATCTTTGCCTCCATCGAAGAGGACATTGTTGAGACGAACCATATATTGTCCCAGCTTGTCGGTTCCCGGGGCGGCTTTTCTGGCTTGATTGAGATGATCCAACAAGATACCTTCGGCATCAGAAAACTTGCGCTGGCTCTTTAATTGACCGGCCAGATCAAAAGCTTCCTGGGGGAAACGCACCGAGGCATCCGGATTGCCCAGTATATAGTCTCTCTCGTTGAAATTATGATCGATTGCGTAGCCCGCCTGGGCGCTCAAGAGCATCGCCAGGCTGAATACAGCCGCACAGAATTTACCGGATTTTGCCATAGCCGATTTCGCGAATTAAACGATTCTACTCTAAGACCATTATACACATCGTCGGTTTTTGTGGATTCAGTCTTCTGATTCAAGCCATTCTTTTCGGTGGGCTTCTATCAGTTCTATCGCTTCCTGGCTCGATTTAACGCAGGTGGGAATGGTCAGATCCACCGAGCTTGCCAGTTCGTGTTCGGACTCGACCATGGCTATTCTCGCCCAGTCCACCAGCTTTTCCCACATTTCTCCGACTAGAATCAAGGGGGTGCCGTAGAGTCTTCTGACCTGCAGGAGCTGCCACACCATAGAGAGTTCCAGCAGGGTGCCGATTCCTCCCGGAACGACTATAAACGCATCCGAAATGATCATGAAATGGTGCAGACGGGAGAAAAAGGTTTTGTGGTTATATACTTTGCCGACAAAAGGATTGGCGTTCTGCTCGAAGGGCAGATCGACACGGATGCCTACGGATCGATGCGAGCCATGACCGTGCACATCTGCCACGCCTTCATTGGCCGCTTGCATCAGACCCGGCCCACCACCGGTAATGACTCCGCAACCCATTTCGCTCAGTTTCTTGGCCAACTTTCTGACCCGATCATAATCGTGGGTCTCCGGCATGATCCTGGCGGAACCGAATATAGTGACCATATATTCTTCTTTCTTCGATTTTTTCAAGCGGGTCAGCTGATTGACCGCTTCCCAGAGATTCTCTACGGTGGCCACTACTACCTGTGAAACCATCTCCTCATCCGAAAGGGGAACGGCATCGGTTCTTCCTTTTCTGATACTATGGTTGTTTTCCTGCATCTATTTTCTCATCCTCGAGCTCAAGGGGCGGGATCGCATTAAAGGTACCACAACTCTGGGAGAATTCTGGTTATGGAAGCAAATAAGAGAGATGATGGTTTCAAAAGAGCACTTGCCGATGTGCGGTCGCTGTTGGCTGATGCAGAGAGCGATGACCCTTCGATTTTGCTTACGCCTACCCTCGACAACGAGGAGCTGATCAGTCTGTTGAAAGCCAATTTCGATAGACTAGATCCAAACGATGACGGCATCTCAAGACAGGAATTGTTGACTGCTCTCTCCAATCCCCAGAGTTTTTCCGTTGCCGAATACGAGATGCTGAAGCTCGTTGCAAAATGCTTCGATACGATAATCAATTTATCCGATGATGAACCCGGTGAAGAGATGAGGCTTTCTCGTATGGATATGGAGGTCCTCAGTCAGTTTCTTCTTCATTCGAAGTTGACCATTCAAGAGCTTCATATGTGGTGCAGCCTGGGAGACCAACCCGATAGCATCACCGGACCCCCTCCTTTGAGCGATGGTTAATAGTAAGCCAGGTTCTTCTACGTGGTTCTCCCACTAAATCGCTATTCCGGGTACAAAAACTACACAGTTGCTGCCTAGACTCGACCTATCCTCCCATTCTCGAGTCCTCCTCTTAACGCGGTAATTTTTATGGATCAAGGCGAGACCCCCAAGAAAACTGAAGGGACCGGTGCAAGCGATGCCGGCCGAAAGATTGAATCGCAAACGGAAAATTCCGGCGATTTCTCTAAAGATCTCGGTCTGGGCTTTTCGAGCTTCAATGATATTATGAAGCTCAACACCCTGGAGAAGGCTGAGCCAGCATCTGCTGGCACTGCCCCCGGTGAACCGGTAGATGGCTTTAAGCAGTTGCCGGACGGCAACAAGCTTCTGGAGATGTTGCGTGATCGAGAACAAGGTCAAGATCAAAACCGCTTCCCTTTCGGCATGCCGCAGGGACGCAGATTCGAGTTTCCTTCAAGACCGGCTATCGGTTCTATGCACCAGGGCAAATTCTTTTTGAACGACAGGATGAAGCAGGGGATCATGGATGTGATCCAAAAAGTCGGACCGGAGTTAGGGGTAAATCTAGATCCGGCCCGAGGCGAACTCAATCTCAATATGGATTTTGCTTCGATATACGATCGTTCGGTACCCAGAGATTCGCCGGAGTACAGCCCGGAAGTGCGAGCCATGCTCTCCGGCTTGAAAAATCTAAGCCTCTCGGCCGATAGCATAAGAATGAGTTTTGACGGCGAGAAGGTCCTATCTATGGGAGACAAAGGTATTGCCGCTCAGTACAAGATGGCTCTGGGAGCTAAGAACGGTGAAACCGCCATGAAGGTCAATACCACCGAAACCAGCCTCTCTCTCAGTGATATAGAAGGCCTGCAGGTGGTGGAGCGGTCCGGTCGCAGATTGGATGTCCACGCCATCAATTTCGACACGAAAGACCCCAAGGACCCGAGGGGCAGTATCACCATGGACAATCCCATGCCCAGACCTCAATTCCTGCCAGGGGCTGTACCCTGGCCTGAGACTGTGACTGTTCCCATGCTCATACCTCAGGATCAAAAGGCCGAACTGGCTGAAAAGCTCCCTTCTTCTATAAGGGCGATTGATGCTGTTCGAGCCGGCGCCAAATCAGGAGATTTGACCGAGACCATGCGAAAAGTCAGCCTAGCCGATATGAGTGATTTGCTCAGTTGGACTTTCAAAAACCGTGGCACCATAGACTTTGCCTCGAGCTGGAAAGCCCCGGATATTCGTAGTATGGTTCCGGGTGGCCAGCAGAATCCTAATCCTAATTCGAGGCTGGATCCGCGTCGGATGCGCTATTGAATCTTTTCCAGGTTAATAGCAACTGCCTTTCTTAGTTCGGGTAGCTTTGCGTAAAGCCAGTCGCCGGGACATTCGGTGGCGCGGAAATCTCGATGCCCTTTTATGCAGTCCGGGGCTAGACCCTGTTTCAGGCAAATGAATGTGCAGAGCTCCACGAGAGACCGCCATTGTTCGTCGGGCATCGGACAGTCGCCATAGCAGCCTTCGTTCTCTATGCCGAAAGAAGCGTTGGCGGCGGCATTGCCGGAATGGGCCGAGATAATACTTTCGCCGGCTTCCAGGGCCTCCAGGGAGCCGTGTCTACCTTCCAGGACATAGCCTTGAACACTTACCAGGAAATTGTGACCTGAATCATCCCAGCCGTTTGCGTCCATATGATGTCTCTGTATTGCCCGGGCGAGACCCGCCGCTGCTTCGAGGCTGAGATCCTTGCCCGGTTTGGTGGCGGTATGGTGAATGACTATGAGAGTCGGGGTCGATCTTCGGGCATAGGCGCGAGGTGGTCTCGCCTGCCATTCTGCGGTTCGGTAGATTTTCATTAAATGAGCAAATTTGTCAGCCGATTAGTATAATTTATCATCAAACCGGTCGGTTTCCCTGTTGATAATGGGCATTAACAGATATGGACTTTTATTTTGTGAGGAATTCAATGAAAGTTTTTACCAAGTCGTCTCTGGCTCTGACCTTATCGCTATTGCTCCCGGCTGCAGCGCTGGCAGAGACCCAGGCTTCTTCTCCTGCTCCTGTCCCTGCTGCGACCAGGGCTCCGGCTGCACGGGCGGCTGCCAGACCGAGTGCCAGCCTTGCTGAGGCCCGCTCTTTGATAATTACCCTCCAGGGTTATGGAGAGGAGTTGGAACCACCGGATCCTGATGTATTCAAAAAGCTGCAGAGTAGAATTTCGCCGGTTATCTCCCGGTTGCGTCAAGAAGGACGCGCCGTGGATGCCAAAAGACTGGCTCAGTGGAACCAGTCTGTCGCCAAGCAGCTCTATACGGAAGATTCGGAAGCATATAAAACTGCTGCCCGAGACATGAAGCTTGCCAGCTCTACCCTGCCTCTGGTTTCGCCGGCAGCGCTAAAACCTGGCGCCAAAGGCTCCCAGGCAGGAGAAAATGGTGGTCAGGCTGCTCCTCAGACAATAGAGGAGTCAGAGCGTCAGGCCGCTGTCCAGCGTGAAACTACACGTAAAAGTGTCGAAGAGAACAACCGCATCATTCAGAAGTTGTTTCCGGGCAAATACTGAGTTTAGATAAGAAGAAGTATCCGGGCAGGAGCGCTGCCCGGATTTCTCTTTTCAGGTCGCCTGTTTAGCCGCAGCAGCCGCCTGCTTTTTTCTCTTCTTCTTTTTCTTTCGCTTTCGCTTCTGTGCCGCAACTGGATGTGGTGCAGTTTTCTTTCTCTTTATCGTGTTCTTTTTCTTGTTTGTCGCTCATTAAATTTCTCCTTGAGCCGGCTATGGGTGTGTTTTGTTTGTTTTATCGACCGGCTTCCTGTTGTTGATAATAAAAATAATAGACCGGTCGTCTAGTTTTGTCAATCGAGATTTGAAAATCGACTGTCAAAGAATACAAAAGAATACAAAGACCGATGTTTTTAGGGACCGGCTTCAGCTTCGGGTTCTGAGGACTTTTTCTGCCGTTCCATGAGGGAATGGGCGTTCATCCAGCCCACCACGCCCAGGGTGATTCCGTTTCGATACTGGCCGGACTCGAAGATCAGATGTTCGGTGCCGCCCACGACCACCATGGTTTTGTCCTTTGAAGCGACCGCTTCGAAAAGGTCATAAGTTCCTTTCGATTTGACCAGTTTGTCTTCGTCGCCCTGGAAGATAAGCACCGGCAGTTTATCTATGGACCTGGCGTATTCCACATTCTTTTTCATGAAATTTCGAAATTCCAAAAGTTCTTTGGGGCTTAAGCGAAGACGAGAATTGCGATCTGTTTTCCATGCTCTTCTCAGTCGTTTACTGCTGGTGGCGTGTCGCACTACATATGGTGATATGTCGAGTCTATCGTGTTTGTCTTTCAAATAATTTAGACCGACTCGCACTTTCGTAAAAGCCGGTTCATAGCGACTGCCCGATGGAACAGAACAGATGATGCCGGTTATCGACTTTGGGGCCATGGCACCAAGGCGAAGCACGATGGCGCCACCCATGGACTCGCCCAGTAAAAAGATTGATCTGTCTGGATAGTCGTGACTGATGGTTTCGACAATCTGTTTCAAGTCCTCGACACAGCCTTTCATGTCCAGTCGTTCGCTGCCCTTTGACTCTAAATAGGTCCCGAAGCCGCGAACATCAAAAGCTATGGTCATGATGCCTTCTTTGGCGATGTGGCGCCCAAAGGACTCGTAGGCTCCATGATGCAATCCCAGTCCATGAACGGCTATGATGATGCCTTTTAAGGGCTTGTTCAAATCGACCCAGACAAGCCCTGGTGCCTCTTCTGCCTGGTATTGATTTTTCCAGAGAGAACAATGATTGGTGCCTTCTTTTGATAATGGCGATATGTCAGGACGCTTCTCGAAGAGAAAGCTATCGACCTGACTGTAGTCCGTTTCTACTTTGTTTCCAAAAAGATAGCTGTCCAATCTGGCTTTTAGAGCGCGATCTCCTTCTGTGGTTGGTTCTTTACTGATACCATATTCAGTGAGGATGCGATCTCTGTTTGAGAGACGAAATATATAAATCGCTTTAGCAAATAGCTGTTTGCTTCTTTTGTTTTTCAACTTTCGATAGATATCAGAGAGCTTTAGCAGACCCCAGCCATAGTTGATGTCTTCGTCACCAAAAATTTCTCTATCCAGCCTGACCGCTTCTTCTTGAAAGGTCCCGGCATTTTTATACTGTTCCAGAGATACATGGCAGCTGGCCAGGCTCATGTAGAGCTTCCGCCTCAGCTTTGGCACTTCCGTCTCTTTTAAAAGATCGAGGGCTTCTTTATATTTCTCTACCGCTTCTTCGTATCGTCTTTGAAAGTAGAGACATTCTGCATAGTTATACAGTTTTTCTACCGGACAGTATCTGTTCGATTTCGAACAGCCCAGCTTAATTGCTCTTTCCACCAGCTTCTCGGCTTGATAGTACTGTCCTATGTTGAATTGACAGCCGGCAATATCCATTAGCAGCTCGCTTTCTTCTTCCGGCGACATGTTGCCTTTGCCAAGCTGCTTTTCCAGCAGTTTGCGGGCTTCTTCAAAGTTCTCTTCTTTGACGAACTGTTGTACTTCGCTGCTGCGACCGCAATCAGCTGCGTGGCTGTCTCTGACGGCGACCAGGCAGAAAAAGCTCAACAGAAACAGAACCAGAAACAGATTTAGATCTGATTTCCTTTTCTTGAGGATAAGCATAACGTAGTCTCTGAGGGAGCCCACATTATATCGGAATATATTCTTCCCTGCTTTCGCTTATCTCGGGCTGAACGGCATAGGCACCGCTCAAAACACCGCTGGCCATGCGCTCCATTTGCTCTGCTTCTTCCAGGCGACCGGTGCGCTGAAGAAGGTCTGCATAGCCTCTCATCAGGTTTATAGTCTCTATATCGCCAGGGCCGAAGAGATTTTGTTTCATGACCAGGGCTCTTTGATAGAGGGGCTCTGCTTTGCCATAGTCTTCTCTGGAGTGATAAAGAACGGCAAGATTATTGAGGGCGCAGGCCAGTTCTTTGCTGTCAAAAGGAGAGATACTCTCGAGAATTTGTACTGTACGCTTTGCCCAGGGCTCGGCTTTTTCTAATAAGCTGTTGTTGAAGTAGAGAACCGAGAGCTCCAGGGTGGTTTCAGCAAGGCTGGCATGACCCGCGCCGAGTTTACCCATTTTGATTCCATAGGCTTCGAGAAGATTGCGTTCGGCTTCTCTGATGCGCCCCTGGCAGGAAAGCAAAGATGCGAGTTGATGAAGAGTATTGCAATATTCCGGAGTATCTTTGCCGCAGAGTTTACCCAGTTCCAGAGCCAGGGCGGCGAAACGATCGAAGCTTTCTAAATTGCCCTGACGATGCTCCAGTTCGGCGTTCTCGAGGGCTTGCTGCCAGCGGGTGAGAAGAGCAGAGGCGGAGGACGCCGGTTGGGCTTTATTTTGGGTCTGGGTCTGAGCTGTGAGGGAAGCCAGATCTTTTCTCAGCGCCTCTACCGGTTCGCTGTTATCGCCAAACTGGCAAGACCTGGCGTAGATGGCATAGTTGAAGTACTGTTCACAGCTCTGGAAATCGCCAAGCTGGTGGTAAAGTCTTGCCAGGTCATGGCAGGCGGTAGCGGCCTGTTCAGGAGAAGCGGCAACTTCTGCAGCTTTCTGATAGACGACCCGAGCGGACTCCAGGTCGCCGCGACTCCAGGAGCAGCGACCCTGCATTATCAGAGTGTAGGCTTTCAGGTCCGCGTTATGCTCTATCTCTTCCACCACTTGCAGAGCCAACTGCAGAGCGACATGAGCCATGTCGAGATTGCCTGTAGAAAGAGCCTCTTCGGCCATTTTTAGATGATTTTGCCAGGTTGTGTAAGCGATGGACATGGTAGATTCCTTGACCGGGGACTGGAGCGAGTGGGGGAAAGCGCCATATCAAGAAGCGGGGGCTTCTTCAATATGGTTCGATTTCGATGCCATTGTGAGCTTGGCCTATAATTTGCGATGCTAAGAACAATAAGTGATTTTTGTGGCACAAATGTGAAATTCGATGGAAGCCATCCCTGTACTTTATAGAGACCCTCGTCTCCTTTTTGTCGACAAACCGACCGGGATGATCATTCATCGGGGCTATGATCGTGATCCGATAACTGTTGCCGACATTGTCCGGGACAAGATCGTCGGTGCGCAGGTTTTTGCCTTACATAGACTGGACCGGGGGACTTCTGGGGTGGTGGGCTTCGCCCTGGATTCTGAGATGGCGGCGAAAATGCAGGGTGCGCTCAAAGAGATTCAGAACACAGAAAAAGAATATGTGGCTCTGGTCAGGGGACCGATGAAAGAGCCGGTGGATCTCGATTATCCTGTGCCCAACAAGGCTGGTGGTGAAAGGGTGCCTGCCCAAACCCTTTTTTTGCCGCTGGCCAGCACGGGCCGCTGGACCCTGGTCAAGGCTTATCCTTGCACCGGGCGTTATCATCAGATCCGGCGACACCTCAAACATCTCAGCCTGCCCGTGGTCGGAGACACAAAGTACGGCAAAGGCGAGGTCAATCGTCTTTTTCGCCAGGATTATTCCCTGACCAGGCTTTTTCTACATGCTCATCGCCTGACCTTCAAACATCCGGTCAGTGGAGAGCTGATTTCAATAAAGGCGCCTTTAGACCAGGACCTTAAAAGGGTCATCCGGGAGCTTTTTAAGGTGGAGCCAGAGCAATTGCTGGATATTACTTGCCGCCCAGGGTAGTGTCGATGGAGCGGCTCAATTGCTCTAGTTCGTTATACATCATTCTATGACGGTCGAAATTGCTGCCACTCTGGGAGCGCAACTGGGATTCGAGATCATGGATGCGATTCTCCATCTTGAAGAGATCGTTAGCCTGGGTTCTGTTGATCCGGCCGGCGGCCAGTCCGTTGGCGATTCTTTGATAGAGCACATTGCCGGTAATGGGCACCGGCGGAGTACCGGGCGCTACTGAAGTTGCCGCCGGTGTCGAAACCGGGGTGGAAACAGTGGTAGCAGCCGGAGTTGAAGCTGGAACAGTGGCGCTTCCTGGTGTTGTCGTGCTGGTGTTATTAGTATAGGACTGAATCTTTGTTTCCAGAGCTTCCATGGCATGCACCATGGATACAACCTCTGGGTCGTTCAGAGTGCCGTCGGCCATGGCCTGGGTAGCGCTCTGTTTAATGGCGTTGAGGTCATTGGTTAGTTCTGTTGCTTCAGTAGTGGTCAGTTTGCCTGACTGAATACCTGACTTTATTTCGCTTTCCAGTCGAGACTGCTGCACGGCCAGATTGTTGAGGGTGGCTGCCTGGGCTCCGCCACCGCCTTTTTTGAGGACGTTCTTGTCGACATAATCTTTCATCATCTTCTGGAAATCGAGAGCCGAAGCCGGTGTTGGACTGACCATCGGAAGGACCAGTGAGATAACTAAAGTTGCGGCGAGCCTGCGCTTCATGACAAATCCTCTGTATAGGTTCTAGATCTGGCACTATTAAAGCACATATTGCCTGAAAAAATTCAGTTGTTATTTGGCGAAAGGCTCATGACCTTCCTGTTTAGCCCAGTAGTTCATCCAGGCATTTTGATATTCTTCGGGGGTGACTCGATTCCTGGACTCAGGACGAGAGGCTTCAGGAGCCGTCCAGTATCTGGCGATTTCAGGATCGATAACCACTTGTTTGCCGCCCTGTAGATCTCGTCTGGGTTCTGTAACGCTCACCGGTGTCAGATCCCTATCGAGATAGCTGGAGACGCTGGTGGTCAGAATCGCCGTGGCCACTCCAAGACCGAACATGATCAGAATAAATAGAATAAGACCGGATTTCATGGCTACCACCTCCTCTTATCTTTCATTATCAATGCGGCTTGAATAGCTGTCATCGATAAAATGACTGATTTCCTAATAGCACGAAGGGTGGTTTCCGATGCGGATCCTAGGAGTTCTGGACCTGTTTGCTCTCGTCCATGATCTTTTCATAGATGCGCATCATCGCAGGTGCTAGAGAAGAGTTGCGAATATTGACGAGCAGGTGCTCGATAACTTTCTCTTCTCGTTTTTCGTCGAGAATCGGCACACCGTCACGGGCTTTGAGGTAGCCTATCTCTCTAGCCAGATCCAATCTGGTTTCGAGCAGACCGGTTATCTCTCTATCTATCGCATCGATGGCGATTCTCATCTCTTGTATTTGCTTGTCTTCGGCGCTTATGTTCAATTCTTGCATCTCTGATATTCCTCTATATTCAAGCTACTTTTCTAGCCGGGATTCTCTTTGGCGCCGGCAGCGATCTGCCAACGGCTCTCGCGATGCCGTCGAGGGAGTGAATCAGTTCACACAATTCGGGCAGAGTCAGGGCTTGTTTGGCATCTGAAACCGAACGCTCCGGTACTGGATGGGCTTCTATAATGAGACCATCGGCACCACAGGCGATTGCGGCTCTGGAGAGATCGGGGATTATATCGGCTCTACCGGCGGCATGGCTGGGATCGACCAGGACGGGCAGGTGGGTCATCTGTTTGAGAACAGCTACCGCTCCAAGATCAAGGACATTTCTTGTGCTCTGGTCATAGCTGCGGATACCTCTTTCGCAGAGAATCACCTTTTCGTTGCCTTCGGCCATGATGTATTCGGCGGCTAGAATTAGCTCTTCTATGGTGGAGGAGAGACCGCGTTTGAGCAAGATAGGCTTATCTGTTTTGCCCAGCGCTTTCAAAAGCTCGAAGTTCTGCATATTGCGCGAGCCCACTTGCAGGATATCGAGATGGTCGAGGGCGATATCGAGATGCTCTTTCGACATCACTTCCGAGACGAAAGGCATGCCGGAGATTTTGCGAGTCTCTTCCACGATGGTAAGCCCGTCGGCTCCCAGTCCCTGGAAAGCGTAGGGGGAGGTTCTCGGTTTGAACAAACCGCCGCGGATGGCGTTAATAGAACTGGTGGAGAGGACTCTTGCTACCTCTTTCATTTGATCCATATCTTCAATGGCGCAGGGACCACCGATGAGAAGCAGCTCTTTGCCTCCCACCCGGCAGTCCCCGCTAATTACGATGCTGCTTCTGTCATTTGCATGCTTTTTGCGAGCTAGTTTGGCTTCCAACATTTAAAAATCTCCTCTGTAAAACAAAAATCCGGACTTCTTTTGGAAGTCCGGAGTCAACACATAACCTTGATGAACGACTCTACTCAGGACTTCCCCTGTTTGCGCTTCCAAAAAAATAAAAATAGGTATTGGCTGTGGTCATTATCTTTTCCCTTATAAACAAAAAACCGTGGAACTCACGGTCCACGGTTCATCTGATGTGCAAGAGCTTGGCTCGAAATCAGATGAACCTCGGGGCAAAAAAGTAAAAGTAGTAGGATTTGTTGCTCATGTCCTAGATGTTATATCCGTTAGGGAACCAGGTCAAGATCAAATCGCGATGATGTTAATGTTTACATTACAATTGCTGGAGCCGTTCCACAAACAGGAACTGGGTGAAGTTGGTGGAAGAATCCTGGAGGTTCTCCTCCACAATCTTGAGGTCGTTGATCTCGGCGAGCACCCGGCTGCCCATGGTGGCGACATTGACAGGGATCTCGCCTTTGGCCAGCAACTCTGCCACCCGGGCATGATCTATCAGCTCCCCTTCCCCTACTTTGAGCTCTAACTTCGAGTATTTATGGGCGAGATTGTCTTTACACTGGCTGAAGACCTGGGGATGAGCCATGATCGTGTCTATTTTGTCGAAGCGGCTATCTTTTCTTATCATCAGGGCATGGGCTATTTTTATGCCGAACTCTTCTACTATTTGAAATCGATAACCGGCCATGGCCCAGGCGCTCTCTTGAACCAGTCCGCCCACCGAGTTATGGATGGCGAACTGACCCCGGTCGATATCTCCGGCTTCAAGCGCCCTGAGCACGTTTTCGGTGGTATGAAGATAGACCAGTTCAAAAGGCTCTTCCGGAGTGCGAGAGAGATAATAGCGGGCGGCCTCTTCGTTGAAGCTGCCTCGACCGCCCTGAATTCCTACCACCAGACGATCTTTATATATGCGATTCGGCATCGCCCTTGCATAAATCGCTTTCTGGGCAGCGGTCAGCCCGGCTACTGTCTTTCTGGAGTAGGGATTGTAATACTGGAGGTCGTCGAAGAGCTGCCAGGTATCGTTGGCGACCTGGTTTTTAAGCTCGTTGAGTCTGGTCGCCCCCAGCGTATCTATGGCCGTCGGCTCTATGCCTGCATGTTCCAGCATTCTGCCGATGAAATGAGCGATACCCTGGCTTCTTGCTGCCAGTTCGTCATGGCGATCGCAGGATAGCTCCAGTACCTCCATGCCC
Organism: Candidatus Obscuribacterales bacterium; assembly: GCA_020634035.1. GTDB lineage: Bacteria > Cyanobacteriota > Vampirovibrionia > Obscuribacterales > Obscuribacteraceae > RI-106. The sequence continues at coordinate 290,417 of JACKCM010000004.1, forward strand.
CGGCTCCTGAAATAGTCGAGGAAGTAGCTGTATTCTTCATCGTCCAGGTCGAGTCGGTCTACTACTATGCGCTTGCCGGTCAGATTCAGATCTTCGTCTATACTATCCGGTCCGAACATAGGATGAGTCAAAAGCACCCTTACATTTTGCGGTTTTTCTCTTATGAAAACCTGCTTCGGATGGGATTTGACCGAGAGCACATCTATGACTGTCTTTTGGGTTCCATCTTTCTCGAGGAGATTGCGGTGGCTTTTGAAAATCTCTTCGAATAATGAGATCGGGACACAATAGATGATAATCTCCCGGGCAAGGGTCTTCTCGAGGTCGGCTGTGACAAGACCCGCCTCTTTTGCCCGGGCAAGAGCGGCGGTATTCTCGTCATAGACGACCAGATCGAAGTCATCTTTCAAAATCCGGGCAAAAAGCAGCCCGAATCTACCTAAGCCGATAAGACCCAGTTTTCGCTTCGCATTTTCAGAAACCATAGACTAATAAACCCGGGCTGGCACGCCGGAAATATTTTTCACGGTTACCTCAGGAGTCTCCGGCACCCGGCCGAAGCTGACACCGAGGGTTTCGTATAAAGCGACGTCTTTTTCATCGACAAAGCGTTGTTTGATGGCGTCGTCGACTTCCATGTATTCGATTTTGCCGCTGCGATAAGAAGAGACGGTGACACCATAGGTGCCTCTTGAAACCAGCTCCACCGCTGCCGCTCCAGCTTCCAGTCCAAAGGTGGCGTCCACTGCCGAAGTGAATCCGCACCGCATCAGGTGGCTTGGTCTTATTTCTCTGACTTCAGGAATTTCGTAGACACCTTCGACGAATTGTCCGGTCTGCTGCATGAAGGACTTTACTCTGGCATCGGCTTTGATGCGGTCTTCGAGCTGTTTGACCACATATTTGCCGGCGCCCATTAACTTGCGATGACCGAAGGAATCCGGTTTGGAATCCATGTCCACCAGTTCGTTGCCCGAGGCGTCTCTGAGTCCTTCGGCTACTACTATCATGGCCGTGCCTGCTTTTACATCGCTGTCTTCGATCCGTTTGATGAAAAGATCGATGATGTGGCGATAGAGAACATCGAAATCCACAGGGATTTCAGGGATGAGAACAGCGTCGGCGTCGGCGGCCACTCCGCCCCGGAAGGCTGTGTGACCGGCATAGCGTCCGAAGACCTCCATGACGATGATACGGTTATGGGTGCGACCGGTGGTTCTGAGGTCTCTGACCGCTTCGGCGATGCGATTGATGGTCGAGTCTCCACCTACACTGTAGGTCATCAGGTCGAGGTCCATGGTCTTGGGGGCATGCACGCAAGAAATGCCTTGCTTCGCCAGATCTGCGACCACCGAGCCGGTATCGTCGCCGCCGGAGATGACCAGGGCATCGAGCTTGTGTTTGGCCAGCCCATCTTTGATTCTTTCGTATTTGTTCTCGTCTTTGATTTTAGAGATTTTGACACGAGAATTGCCGGCTTCGGAGCCTGCCAGGTATACAGGTATGGCTTCGATGCGGTCTTTAGTCAATTCGGTTAGTTTGTCGATTTCAACCAGGTTGTAAAGTCCGGCGTAGCCGTTGGGAATGATCCAGGCTTTCATTCCTTTGGAAAGAGCCGTGAGTGCTGCTCCTTTGACGACTCCGTTGAGTCCGCCACAGTCCCCACCAGATGTGATGATCCCTATGTTTTGCATGGCTCCTCCAGAAAAGCTTGGTGATGAATTTCTATCACGAACCAGCCCCTTTTTGATCTTGACTAATGCTTTAATTCTCGGCGGCAGCCTGTCTCAAGTCTGAAAGAGTAAGGCCCGTCCGATGGGCGCTCATCGGACTATTATTAACCTAGATGAACTATAATAAGGCCTATGTGCAATCATCACGTAGACCGCAAATCTTTCATAGTTCATGTGATCAAGCGGATTCTCACAACAGGAATCTTCGCCGCCCTTATCTGTCAGCTATTCCTCGGCACAACGTCGATTACAGGCTGATTAATCTCCCAGGATCTCAGAGAAGCTCTCCATCAACTGTTCCGTTCTTCCGGAAGAGACCTGAAAGATTTCGTTTACCCGGCGCGCTCCTTGAGGAATCACCAGTCTTGATGAGTCGACACTGGCTTTCTTCACCGCGGTGGTCTCCAGCAAAGAGATAGGCTTGTTCTTTGCCGATGTCCCGGATGCTGTGAGTTTGAGCGGCATGCCGCCCAGGTCAGGAAGATTGGACCAGTCTAGATAATCACGATAGATTTTTTTGTCGATTCCCAGAGCCCGTGTTATGCAGTACTGCCAGCGTTTTCCGGCATAGTCCAGGCTGTAGATCTCTACCGGCAGGTTGAAGAGAATTCCTTTCTTCCGCAGTTTCCATTTATGCCCATCGCCTTTCTTTAGATTGGTCAGGCTGCGATCTGTCAGATTCGAAACAAAAGCCATTCTTTTCATAACACTATCTGTGGTGCCTGTGTAAAAAACCATTTTCTTGCGGTTGAAGATCTTCGTCTCTTTTTGACCGAGCTCTTTGATATATGTGGTTCCCTCGCGCAGGTTCTCGGTCATCATCCATTTGTCTGTCAAATAGACATTCTGAGGTCCGTAAATTTGGTGGTTCTGACGGATGCACCAGGCATCCGTGCTCGGCTTCGAAAATCCGGCTGGTGCCGATAGTATCAAGACAAAGCAGATTGCCGGCAGATGGCGCATCAAAAAACCGGTCTCCTCGAATCTATTTCTAGCTCCTGTCTGAGTTCGCCGGCTTTTTCCAGATCGCCTTTATCGGCACAGGATTCAGATAGGTCTTTCAATACGGACAAAACCTGGGGATGATGGATGCCCAGAATGGATCTTCGCTTCTCAAGGCATGCTTTAAGGTTATCGAAGGCCTTGTCATAATCTTTTCCGTTGCGGTAATAATTGCCCAGAGACTGTTTCGGGCAGGCTGCTCTCAAGCTCTCTTTGCCGAAGATACGGCAGCGCTCTTTATAAATCTCTTCTATGCGCTCCTGGCTAGCACTATAGTCACCACGGGACATTTTTATATCCTCCAGGCTGAGAGCCGGCCAGGTCCACTCTCCTCCGGTTCTATCCTTTTCGAGAATCTTCAAGGAGCGATTGAAAATAGCTTCCGCTTCATCGAGCTTACCTTCCAGTTTGAGTGTCTCTCCAAGGAAATTGAGATTTGTTGTAAGGCTGAACTCGGAGAGGGGTTTTACCCGGTCGTTCAGAGCCAGGGCTTTTTTTAGTAGCTGCTCGGCCGAGGCAAGCTCGTTGCGATTGAAGCTCCAGATCCCGAGTTCCACAAGGCGTGCGGCGTTGGCCAGGGGCTGATTCGGAGATTCTTGTTCGGCCAGCGCCAGCACTCTATCGAGTTCTGCTTCGGCTTTCTGGGGCTGATTTCTGCGGAAATAATAGCTGGCCAGTCTCAGTCTAGTCGTCTCTTCCGCTCGAATCTGACTGTTCTGGTTCTCGTGATTGATCAGGCTGATATAGCGCTGTTCAGCCAGATCGGTATCACCGGTAATGTCATGGGCCATGGCCAGTGCCAGTAATGCTTCTTCTTTGATGCTGTCGATGCTGTCCACGGTGTAGCACCACCAGCCGGCCACCGGAGCCAGCAGGTTGGTCTTTCCTTTTTGCTTGAGGATATCGAGGGCTTCGATTAAATGGGTCTCGGCTGCGTCGACCCGACCTGCCTCTATCAGTACCTGTCCAAGGTTCAAGAGGACGTAGGCTCGCCAGAGTTCCGGATTGACCAGGGCATCGCTGTCGGCCCTGGCTTCCGCCAGCTCATTCAAGGCTCTGTCAAATCTACCTGATTCCGCAAGATATCTGGCTCCGGTCACTTTGCTGGTTATTCGTCTTGGATCCGACTTGGCAAATTTGCTGCCAGAATCAATCAACTTGTTAACGGCAGCGTCGCGGTCATGCACCGATAAATTGGTACTTTCAAGCTTTAACCGGGTTCCCAGAAAACTGAGGTCTTGCATGAACATAACAAGAACGCCGCACAGGACAGCAAGACCGATGGCGATAGAAGAAAGACGCCTTTTTAAGATCGTCTTATCTGAAACCATTGGTAGTGGCGTCGCCCGCATGGCGTTGAGCCTGGCGAAGATGAAGTTCTCTTCTAAATGAATCGCGATAGGAAAGTCTTTTATCTGATCAAGCACTACTTCAGCATCAACTACCCTTCCGTCGAATAACTTTCGCACCACGTTTCTCGGATTGAGCTCCATGGTCTCTAGCCTGACTCCGTTTACTTCGAAGCATTCCGGTTCGATAAAGCGGGCATAATAGCGAGGATTGACAGCACCTTTTTTAATGAGCTCAAATCGGGCCGGGGCGTGTTTTCCTTCTTTTATATCTTCGTTCAGCCTGATGCAGAGACTGCGTTCTATAAGACCGCCTACCACTGTAATAACAGAAAAACTGAGCACCACCAGATCGAACGGCGCTTGAATTACCGGGACCAGTTCCGAGCGCGTGGTGACATAGGCTGTCAAAACCATAATGCCTATTCCGGAGCTGAACATGGCTCGGTAGTAAGTGTGACGGAGACCGATGTGCATCGATTGTTCGCTATTAAGTAAGTCAGAAATGAACAGGTACTATGACTATATCAGTTCTGCTTTAATGCTTCAGTATCCGCCTATCGAGGCCCCTCTCACATGTCTGTGGTTGTCCCAGCCCATGGAGCGAGTTACGCCGGAGATACCGCCATTTTTTACGAATACTCCGAACAGGGCGGCAGCGCCGACTACACCGGCTGCCCTTTTCATCATATCTGGGTTGTTCATAAAGTTATTCGCCGCCTGGGGCATGTTGCCTGTATTGCCGCCATAGGCTCCATATCCCATGTTATTTGCATAGCTCTGCTGGGGCATAGCCGCCTGATTGTTGTAGTAGCCGTTGCCGGTAACCGGCATAGCCTGGCTCTGACTGATGTTTCCCTGGAGCGGATTGCTTCCCTGGGGAGCTGAATTGCCCATGGCTCTGTGAAAGTTCAAAGAGTCATTGACGATATCTATCCCGGGACCCGAGCCGGCTGCTGAACCGAGACCGTCAGGGACCACCGGAATCTCGGCTTTTAAACCATCGCTGGATGATGCCTGGTGGCTCTCAGGAATCGGGATGTTCAGGGCCACAGCTCGCGGGCTGAGGTCTTCGGCCGAGGCAGCCTGGCAGAGTCCCGAGGTTAAAAAGGCTGTTAAGAGTGTGAGGGCGACTGATTTGCCTGTTCGAGTTGTTGATTTCATGTCCGCGATTTCTAGATGGTGGGTGATGACTTAATGATAGGAAAGCCCGCCGTATCCTGCATGGGTGGAATTACGAAGCGGGATGCTCGACCGGGATGAAAATACGTATGAAGTCGAGAATTTTTCTTGAATCTCTCTTTTTAATTCTCTGTATACTCACACCATGATTCAAGAACTCAATAAAGAAGACAGAAAGATTATAGGAATACTGGCATGCAGTGCCGAAGGGGCTGCTCTTGCTTACCGGACAATCTGTCTGGAAGGGCAGAACTATCTTGGTGAGCACATGCACCCGGAAGTGATTCTTCATGGTCATGCCCTGGGGCTTTATATGATCCCGATTAGAGAAGGCGGAGAAGAAGGCTGGCGCGAGGTCGGAGCCCTAATGCAGGACTCTTACGAGCGCCTGGTCTCAGCCGGCGCCAAGGTGATTATCTGTCCGGACAACACAATTCATCAAGCCTATGACCATGTACAGCAGAAAGCATCGGTTCAATGGCTTCATATAGCCAGGGTAGTGGCCGCCGAGGCCAGTCGTCAGGGCTACAAGAGGCTTGCCGTTCTGGGAACCCGCTATCTGATGGAAGGACCGGTCTATGCCGAAGCCCTGAAGGCTGCCTCTATAGACCGGCAGATTCCGAATGAGACCGAGAGGGTTGAGATCAACCGCATTATTTTCGAGGAGCTTGTGAACGGGATCTTTTCGAGCGAAGCGAGGACTTATTTTGTTGCTGTTATCAATCGCTTGAAAGAGCTGGGCTGTGATGCCGTGGTGCTTGGCTGTACCGAGATCCCTCTTTTGATAGGAGAGGCTGATTCGCCTCTGCCTGTGCTTGATTCGACTCGGCTTTTGGCAAGAGCCGCTCTCCTAAATTCTTGCCCCTGCTCGTAGTCATATCTTGTAAAGCGTTCTTGGGCTTCGAGGAGAGTAAGGTTATGGCGAGTACTACCGTTGAATTGAATGTGGGTTCATTACTAGCTGGGGCGGATTCTCAAAAGGAGTTTCAGGCACGAGAGAGCCTGCTCGCCACTATGAAAATGGCTGTGTTTACTGCGGCCGCTTTTGCTCTCTACAGCTCTTTCGGTTTAAGTACCGTGCTCATGCTCTGTCTGACCGTCGTGCTCGGGGACTTTTCCGCCTATTTGCTGAGGGAGAATTTCAGTCTGGGCAAAAGGCTCGAACTTATGCTTTTGGCTCTCAATTCACTTTGTTGGATTCAGCCGATTCTGGGGCTCTATGTGGCTTCCCTCACTTTCGGGCTCGGTAATCTGGGTATGGATGAACCTGAGAGAGCTCAGCTCTATCGCGCCAGTGCTCTGATGGCGATCTCCACTTCGGTGGCATTTCTTGCTCTGTCTAGATATTTTGCTTGAGATAACAAAAGAGGAAGGTCATTGACCTTCCTCTTTCGGTTCGGAACTACCCTGCTTATTGGCCGTAGCCGTTATAAGCGATGGGGGCTGTAAGCGCTGTAGAAGGGCTTCCGGCGAGTTGGAGGGGAGAGTCTAGCTTCAACTCGATGGATGTTCCGCTGGGGATTACCACATCACTGCCTTTTCTGGCGATCAGACTTTGAGCCACTCCGAGACCGGCTCCGATTGCGGTACCGGACCAGGCTCCGCGACCGGCTCCTCTGCCTCCACCGGCGATGGCGCCGATGGCTGTACCGAGGGCGGCTCCGGTGCCGGCTCCGACAGCACCTCTAACACCGGCTTGTACAACTTTGCCTTTCCAGGTTTCGCCTTTGATGGCGCCGTTTTCGACATTGTCATATTTGCCTATTTCACCGACGATGGTGGCAGATATAGGAGCTTCTTGACCATCCGGGGTACGGAGGCGATTGAAGGTTATATCGAGAGCACCGGTTCTTCCAAGAAACTTGCCGGCTTTCGAGTCTGTGACTTGACCGATCAGGGTTGTGCCGACAGGGATCTGGCTGTCGCCTAGAATAATCGCCTGGCTTACTTTAGCCTGGATCATATCACCGGCTTTGGCTACGCTGGTGGCGATAGATGTGTCGAGGGTGGCCGGTATCATCAATCCGGCAGGAGCGTATACCACCCGGGCCTGTCTGTAGGCAGGGATTTCAGGCTGATAGGCCGGCTGGGTCGAGAAGGTATTGGTTTGCGGCGCATTATAGGCGGTTGCTGGAGCCGGAGCTGATGCGACAGCGGGTGCAGCGTCGAAACTGGACTCGCCGGTCAGTTGCGAGATGTAGGCGTTAACGCTGGAGCTGTCTCCGATGGCGCCGCGAAGGGCATTTGCCCACCTCTGGGCAAGGACTGCCGGAGTGGTGCCGGACTGTCTGGCGGAGGCACTGTCTACAGTGGCTACATGATATCCACCCAGGGTGACTACCGGCATGCCGTTTACATAGGTGACACCGACTGTTTTATCGCCACTATCTTTAGTGGCTACCAGGGCATTGTCCAAATTCTGTTGGATCTTCGAGGCTCTGATGTCGCCTGACATTCCGCCGGCGGTGGCGATGTCGTTCATTACCACCGAGCCTGCAATTCTGACATTGGAGTCGGCGGCGAATACTGCGACCGGGGCGAGCGCGAAGGTCTGTCCCAGAACAAGGGTCGCTGCAAGTAGAGTTCTCTTGAGGCTTTTCATATTGGCTTTCATTGTTGTTTTCCTTTTAAAACTTAATCCACGTATTAGAGGGCCCATGCTCTATTCAGGATTGGCAAATCCGAACTGGGTTAATAGACACTGGTGTCCCCGAAGATGTTCCCGGCTTTCTTTATTTCATCTTGGCAAGGCCCGGGCTTCGCTATATAAAAGGAATCCGATTTAGAAGCGGGAAGATACCGCATATGATGCTGGCGTCCTACCTGTTGTTCTGCTATCCTTCTTATCTCGTTTATTTAGATAGGTTCCGGGAAATGCAAGACCCTTTGAGCATCATACATTCTGCTGTCGGTGGCGATGAACCGTTTTACCGCTTAGTGGAAGAGTTCTATAAAGGGGTAGAAGATGACAAAATTCTAAGACCGATGTACCCCGAAGACCTTGAAGCACCAAAAGAGCGTCTCGCTCTTTTTTTGATTCAGCGTATGGGTGGCGCGACTACCTATAGCGATCAACGCGGACACCCGAGAATGCGAGCTCGGCATCTCAAGTTTCCTATCGGTCTTAAAGAGCGCGATGCCTGGCTTCATAACATGGGTCAGGCGCTCGACAAAGTAGCGGAATTTGAGCCGCATCGCCAGGTTCTGGAGGAATTCTTCACGGAATTCGCCACTTTTATGATCAATCGACCGGGCTAATCTTGTCTGGTTTTGATTTGAATTATTGCGATGAGAAGAAGGTAACCATTCTGGTCATGGCAGAATCTGTTCTGGTTTTGTGATCCGCACCGACTAACTCGGTAAATTCGACCGGCTTTTTCACATCTGCTCTTACTTCGTCATAAATCTCTTTGGCCTGCGCCATATAAGCCTCGTCTTCATTATCGCCGGATACGTAGAGAAGCATCAGAGGGCATTTCAAATCTCTAAAATACTCGCCCGGTGAGCGGACCTTGAGCTCCATCGGAATCTGAAGGTTGAAAGGCGGTTCGGAATAGGTCTTTTTCGTGCGCAACATGCTCGGGTTGGGACCGAAGGCCGCCACTTTTTTCATCTTCGGAGACATTTCAGCGAGGAGCCAGATGATTGTTGCACCGACTCCGTTTCCGGCTCCATAAATCTCTGAGCTATCGACTTCTGGTCGGTTGCTCAGCCAGTTGAGTGCGTTGACAGCGTCCACTACTTCGCCGCAGCATTGCTCGTAGTGACCGGGATTGCCGTTCTCTGCTCTCCAGGAGGGCAGGAAGACCACATAGCCTGCGTCCACCAGCGGTCTGACCGCTTCAGCATCGTATTTATCCAGGGCGAATCCTGAGTGGGCATAGAGTACAGCCGGGCGTTTTCCTTCTTTTACCACCGGGGTGAACAGCCAGCCTTTCATATCTTGCTTTTCAGATTGATAGACCACCGGAATCGCCCCCGCCGGAACGCGATTGTCGAAGGGCTGCGGAGCAGAACCTTTGAAGGTCGGCTCGGTTTTGAACTCTAGATGTTGCTTGGTAAAGGGAACATACTCTTCTTTTACCTTTTCCTGGGTGCAAGAGGAGGTCACACAGCTCAAGCCGCTCAACAACAGCATTAGAGACATGGTCGAGACTAGATATGATTTGATTGATTTGGGTTTCATCGCCTGTTTTAGGATTCCCTGGTAAAGCTGGACAAATATATAAATACCATTGTAGCTCTTCATTCTTGAAAAAGATTATATTGACAGCCTGCTTTCATAGTAAGCATCAGTATTGAATACGGTGTGTGCTCTTGGTCCGTGTCAATCGCTTTTGCTCTCTTCAAGCAGATTCTCCTGCTTCAATGGCAGTCTTTTTCTGATTTCATCGAGATTCTCGACCATAATCTGATGGACATGTTTACGCATAAGTCCCGAGCTTCGCTCGAAATCATCTGGATGAACCGGGGGCAATACGCGAATAGTTACATCCGATCGAAAACCGATATTCTTTGCATGTTTGCCCAGAATCTTGTGTGTGCCGTCTATTACCACTGGAACCACCGGGACATTACAATCTACAGCCAGGCGGAAAGCGCCGTCACGAAAGTTCTGTATCTCACCGTCTTCGGATCGTGTACCTTCTGGAAACAAAAGTATCGAAGAGCCCTGGTTCAGCCAGTCTTTACAAGTATTCATCATCTCTTTGATGCTTTTGAGATCGCCCCTCTTTATTTTCACGTATTGATTGAGATACATGTTCTGGCCTATGAGAGGCATATTGAAGATGGATTCTTTCGAGACGAATTTGAATGGTTTGTAGAGTCCGTAAAGTACCAGGATATCCCAGTAAGACTGGTGGTTGGCTACCAGAATATAGGTCTTGTTCGGATCAATCAGCTCTCTGCCTTCGAAGCGGCATGGCCAGCCAGGATTCGTATAAAGATAGAACATGCCCCAGAAGCTGGCGAACAAATGGGCCATTCTCCGATTTTTATCGAAGAGAAATGTGAAGAGACAGATGATTGCGACAATAGAGCAGAAGAAGATGCTGGTACCGAAGAAATAGACTGTCCATAGAATAGTTGTCAGTTTCTGCATAGAGCTAAATGAGATTTCCCAGCCGGTAAGAGAGGCATTATAAAGTGCTCCAGCGCTCAAAACATTCTGCCACTCTAATGTGAAATGTAGATTCTGAGGCGGTGGTTATAATTGAAATCGGTGACGATTATTAATCGGGTATGCCGCCGATGGTTTTCCTATTTATGGCCCTTATGGCTACAAGAAGCCCGGAAAAGCCAGCGCATCGCTCAAGAAGTTGAAACCCAGTTTCAGGATCAAAGCGGGGCTGCGTCCCGGTGCACCTGCCGGTCCAGGTGGCGAATACACCGGTGTCTTCGTAGAAGATTACGAGTATGTCGAGGGTCTGGGCGATCTCGATGCCACCAATGGACGTTTCGGAATCACAGCGGAATATCCTGAAGGGACATATTATTACGTGATCTCGGATGGATTTCCGTATATTCCCAGGGCTTTTCAGGGAACTCCTGATGCTTCCTTCTTTCGCCACGGACCTGGGTTAAGACGGGGACCAAGACCGGGATTTCATCCCTTCCCTCCTCCCCATCCTTCTCATCGGGGCGGCCCGCCTCCTTTTGGTCAGCCTGCCAGATAGCCGCCTTTCTCCAGGGCATCGACATAGAGCTTTTCTGAGCCTGGACTGGCTGCTAGAAATAGTGACGGTTCAACCATCTCCAGCTCCAGGAGCTGATAACTTCCTGCTTCGTTCAGAAGCAGGTCGACCCGCATATAGGCTGGTTGAAAAGGGAGTGTCGCCAGTATTTTGTCCCCGATGGCCAGTGCCTCTTGCGAGGGCTCCATCGCTGTCACTCTTGCCACCTCTTCGTCCGGCTCGGCGTGGTGACCGGCAAGCGGTCGGTGAATGGCGTGGGAGAAGCGACCGCCAAAATAGAGCAGGGCGTGTTCGCCGGTTTCATCTGCACTGGTTAGATACGGTTGGATCATCACTCCTGTCTTCTGGGCAAGGGCGTTTATATGCTCTATGGCTTCGGACTTTTCTGTTTCGTTTTCCAGATTGAAGCGCTTCATTCCCTGGCTGCCGGCACCTATGCTGGGCTTAATAACCACGATTTTGCTATCCAGACAATGTTCGGGCAGGGATGCCGGGCTTCCTTTATCGAGCCAGACTGTCGGTATCGTAGGAATTTCTGCCTTTTCGAGCGTTTTCAGATAGGTCTTATCGATATTCCATTCTATTATCCTGGCACTGTTAATCAGGTTAGAGGCGCTTTCAGCTTCTTGCAGCCATTGTCTGAAGCTTTGATAGTCTTCTTGATAGTCCCAGACTGAGCAGAATATGAGGTTCTTGAAACCTCGTAGCGCTTCGCTTCGGTTCTCTTGCCAGACCAGGGGATTGACCTTGTAACCTCTTGCTTGCAGCTCTCGAACAAGCGGCAGATAGTCTGATTGAAGCTCCGGGAAGGCGCGGGCGGTCAGGAGTCCGATATCTATTTCTCTTTCTGCAACCATGGGGCACAACTCTCCTGAGGCGGAGTAGGACGGAAAACAAGCGGAGACGAAAGAAAATAGATTATCATAAGCCAGGGACCCCCGGCTCTTATCCCGGTTTTGCCCCAGTAGAAACCGGGAACGTAAAAATTGCATTCTATCGAAGGAGTTGCTTTCATGTTCAAAAGATTCATGAATCTCGTCAAGGGTTCAGCCAACAAAGGAATGAAAAAGCTGGAGACCCCGGAGCTCATGGCTGAGGAAGCTCAGATGGAACTGGAGAAAGCTGCCAAAGATTTGAAGGAAGCAACCATCGATGCTCGCACCAACGAGAAAATGCTGGAGAAGAAGGTAGAAGCGGCATCTAAAAAGATAGAAGAATGGAAAGCCCGGGCGGCTCTTGCAGTTCAGCAGAAGAACGATGATATAGCCAGGCAATGTCTACAGAAGAAAAAAGAGATGGAAGTCGAGCTGGAGTCTTTGAACATGCAGCTCGAAGAACAGAAACGAATCTCTCTATCTATGAACGATAGACGCATTCAAGTCGAGCGCGAACTCTCTGAATTTAAATTGAAAAAGCAGCAGCTGATCGCCAGGATGCAAGCCGGCGATGCTCTTGCTGATGCCAAATCTATAGGAGATGTATCCTCGGTGACCAGTGGCATAGATCAGTTCGAAGAGAAGATCCGCGAACAAGAGATGCGCAATGAAGTGTTGCGAGAGCTTGATGAAGACACTCTTCTCGAAGACGAATTCAAGAAACTGGAGAGCAGTCAGGGGGTATCGGCAGCGCCTTCTGCCGTTGATGACGAACTGGCTCAACTCAAGCAGAAATTGCTCGAGGATAAAAGTTCCGAATAGTCAGGCTTTAAATATGAATCACCACATCCGATACCGGATGGCGGACCTTCTCATGACTGGCGTACTTATCAGATGAATCTCTATAGCCCAGAGCGCAGAGCACTACAGAAGCCAGACCTTTTTCCGGCAGATTGAGAACCTCGTCGTAGCCTTTTTTGTCGAAGCCTTCCATGGGGCAGGCATCGACCTTGAGCACGGCAGCGGAGGTGAGCAGATTGCCGAGCGCTATATAGCATTGACGGGACATCCAGTGTTCCAGGTCCGACTGACTGGTTCTATCGACAAAACCTGTGAGCATGCCTTTATAAGCTCCCAGGCTCTCGACTGTGGTCGAGCGGGTTTCGGCGATGGACTCGAGATATTTTTCGACATAATCGTGGTCCATGCTGGTCAGCCGCGAGATCACTACCAGGTGAGAGCAATCCGCCGGTTGCGGCTGCTGAAAGGATTTCTCCGCCAGTTGGGTTTTGACTTTCTGGTCTGTGACCACCACGAATTTCCAGGGTTGAAGACCATAGCTGGACGGTGTCAGCACCAGAGACTCTTCTAGTTTGCTCCAGGTCTCCTGGTCGATTCTCCTGCTATTGTCGAATTTTTTCGTTGCATATCGCCATTTCAAGTGATTGACGATATCGACCTGAGAAGAGAGATTGTTAACCATGGGACTGACCTCTGGGAGAATTTTTGAGATCATAGCATGGTCACCCGCGGGACACCCAGAGGTGATAACCTTAGGGCCAGGTCTTCGCAGACAGAAATCATGGAGTTGGATAATGACCTATTTCAAGAGAGCCGCTCTTACACTTTCCTTGCTCGTTCTTATGTCTCCGGCCTTCGCCGGTACCGGCGAAGTGCGCGGTCTCACCCAGGAGGGTATGATTGCGCTCCAGAATGGCAAGCTCGACCTGGCAGAGACCAAGCTGCTTAAAGCTTCAAAGGTGGCCAAGGTATCCGGTCCTCTGTACACGGAATATGCTGAATCGCTATTAAATCTAGGGGCTTTGTATGATCGAAAGAAGAAAGTCGATGATGCTGCCGCAAAATATAACGAAGCCCTGTCAATTTATAAAAAAGCCTATGGTAGTAAGGCTTTGCAGGTCGCTAAATGCTATCACGGTCTGGGCGAACTCTATCGCCATCAAAAACAGTATTTGAAATCTATTCCCTTCTATAACAAAGCGCTCGATATTCGCAGGGTCTCAGCTCCGGGCCATACCGATCTGGCTGAGAGTGCCCATGGTCTGGCCAGAACCTTTCTTGCCTTGAAGCAGTACGAAGAAGCGCAGCCGCTCTTGAAAGAGGTGGTCTCCATTCAAGAAAAGGCTTATGGTCCCGATGATCGTCGCATGGTCAAAACCCTTTACGAGCTGGCTAGATCATACGAAGGCGCCAATAAGACCAATCTCGCCATCCCTACATACAGGAAAGTGATAAGTGTCCTGAAGCTCGCCTATGGCGATAAGAATCCGCGTATCGCATCCACTTATGAGCGTCTGGGGTCAGCTTATGTACGCACGCTCCACTACAAAGATGCGGAGGGCGCCTATGCCAGTGCGATCGAGATCCGAGAAGCTCATAAGAAGAAGTATCCCGATAAGTATGCGGACTGTGTGAAGGACTATGTGAAAGTTCTGAAGAAGCTCAAGAAGGATGCTCTGGCCAAAGAGTGGCAGGACAAATTGGCTTCGCAAAAGTGATGCTTTGAGAAGGTGACTTTTTCCCATGGGTACCAGAAGAGTAGTAGTTATCGGTTCGGGCTTCGGAGGACTGGCTTCAGCCATTCGCCTTAGAGCCCGGGGGTTCGAGGTCACTATTCTCGAGAAACGAGATAAGCCCGGAGGACGAGCTTATCTATACGAGCAGGATGGTTTTAAATTTGATGGTGGCCCGACGGTGGTGACCGCTCCTTTTCTTTTCGGAGAGCTCTTTCAGCTCTGTGGCAGGGACATCGCCGACTATCTTCAGTTCGTTCCGCTCGATCCTTACTATCGAATTCGCTTTCATGACGGCCGGATCTTCAACTATTCCGGAGACCACGACAAGATGGTCGAGGAGGTCAGAAAGTTTAACCCCGGTGACATAGACGGCTATGTCTCTTTCGTCAAATCCACCGAGAAGATTTACGAAGTGGGCTTCGAAGAGTTGGGCGATGTACCATTTTCCAACGCCATGGATATGATCCGCATAATACCTAAAATGATCGCCCTGGGCTCTCATCGCACCGTATATGGTATGGTCAAAGACTACATCAAAGATGATGCTTTGAGAACCGCTCTCAGTTTTCATCCTCTTCTTGTCGGCGGCAATCCTTTTACAACCACTTCTATATACGCTCTCATTCATTATCTTGAGCGGAAGTGGGGCGTCTGGTATAGCATGGGAGGCACCACCGCCATAGTCTCTGCTCTGGTTCGTCTCTTCGAAGAAATCGGCGGTGAACTTCGACTGAATGCCGAAGTGGATGAAATTCTCGTAGAGCGCGGTAAAGTCCGTGGTGTCAATTTGAAGTCTGGTGGAGACGGCGGCGTCGAGAAGCTTGATGCCGATATTGTTGTCTCTAATGCAGACTCGACCTTCACCTATCGTTATCTTCTGGATCCGAGTGTGCGCAGAAAATACACAGACAAGAAAATCGATTCTATGAAATATTCGATGAGTCTATTTGTCGCTTACTTCGGTACAAAGGTCACCTATCCGGATCTGGCCCACCATATGATTTTGCTGGGTCCAAGATACCGTGGACTACTCGACGACATCTTCGACCGCAAGACCCTGGCTGATGATTTTTCACTTTATCTGCATGCCCCCACTCGCACCGACCCTGGTACCGCTCCTGATGGCTGCGAATCATTCTATGTTCTTTCTCCGGTGCCGCATCTGTCCTCAGGCATAGACTGGCACAGAGAGGAAGAGGTCTACCGAGAGAAAGTCTACAGATATCTGGAGGAGGTCTGTTTACCCGGACTGAGCGAAAATATGATCACATCGCTCACGATTACTCCGGAGCATTTTAAATCTGAACTCAATTCAATTCATGGTTCTGCTTTTTCTGTCGAGCCGGTGTTGACCCAATCGGCTTATTTTCGGCCGCATAACAAGAGCGAGGATGTGGAAGGTCTATTTTTCGTCGGAGCCGGAACCCATCCCGGTGCAGGAATGCCGGGCGTGCTCTCCACCGCCAAGGTGGTAGACAGGTTGATATCTGACCAGGGGGTGGTGGGCAATCAGCTCGATCCGATTGCCGGGAGCCATGCTCGATGATTGTGTCTGATTCTGTTTTTACCCGGGCTCAGCTGAGGGTTTGTCGAGATGTAATCTATCGAAATTCTCAGAGTTTCTTTCTCTCCAGTCTTTTGCTTCCCCCTGATGTTCGAGCCTGTGCCTGGGCCATATATGGATTTTGTCGCATTGCCGATGACCTTATCGACGGTCAGCCGGACCGGGGCGATCTGCATCAATCTCTTTCTCGTTTGCATAGTCGTCTCGATGAAGTTTATTCTGGCAGACCCAGGACTCTTTTAGACTCGGCTTTCGCCTCTTTTGTTGAGCACTATGCTCTGCCTCGTTCCATTCCGGACTGTCTGCTCGACGGTTTTGCCACCGATGTGAACGGAGTGGAGTTCGCCGATGAGCGCCAGTTGATCGAGTACTCATTCAAGGTGGCGTCTACTGTCGGTTTGATGATCGTCTATGCCATGGAGCCTGAACTGAAAGCCGATAGAAAGTTGGTTTTGACCAGAGCCTGCGATCTTGGTATCGCCATGCAATTAACGAACATCGCCCGAGATATGGGAGCGGATTTGAAAAACGGGCGAGTATATTTTCCTCTTTCCTGGACCCTGCGCCACGGTTTTGACCTTGATTCAGTTAAGGGCGGCAGTCCGCGTTTTTCGCAGGCCGAAGCTTTGATAGCCAGAGATTTGATCGCGTTTTCAGATAGGCACTATGCCTCGGCCGTCGAGGGCATCGAATTGCTGCCATCTCGATGTCGTCCTGCGATAACTGCCGCTTTATACGTATACTCTGCCATAAACGGCAGAATAAAGACGAATGAGTATGATTCCATTTCCAGTCGTGCTGTCGTTCCTCTGTCGTCCAAACTAGCTATGGTGCTGAAAGCCTATCTCAAGCATGCTCCGGCCAACAGCCGCCCGACCTCATTTGACTCTGGACCATCCGATGAGATCATAGAACGCTTTCTCTTTCGACTTGGCTTATTGAATTCAGGACTTGTCTCCGGGCGCTCGCCTTGCGGTATCTAGGATCTTTTATTTAGCCACCATAATCCAGATTGCGTAAAGCAAAGGGATGGTGGTAAGCCAGCCGAGGATATACCAGCGCCTATAGGCTTTTACAAATGCTTCTTTGTCTTCTGCTTCGGCGTGCTTTTGCATGCGGAGCTGATCAGGAATCAGAAACACTATCCATACCAGAGTAGATAGAATAAGGGCGATTGCTCCCTGCACTATCCATGGTGTGGTTGTCATCGGCGTATCGTTGGCGACCGACATAATTATGCCTGTTACGACTATAAGACCCCCTCCAAGAAAAGTCAGAAAGATGTCTGCTTTAAGAATTGAATGGGCAGCGTAACGGCGCAAGGCTTCTTTGTCTTCTGAGACAGCCCAGTGAGCCCAGAGTCCCGTTGTGATCACATTGCCGACCATGAGCACAACGCCAAGAATATGCAGAAACTTCAACAGCGCATCGATCATCCTCTTCTGTAGGTCCTCCCTTTCCAGACCACACCGGCACCGGTGTAGCCGCGGTAGGAATCCAGCGCCATCAGTATCGTTATCGATACCGCCAGGGGATGTAGTGGCGTACTGAAGAGTGGTTGTTTCAGGCTGAGAGCCAGAACTATTCGGGTCGCCAGGCTGTTGAAAAGCTGCCAGGATGAAGCCAGGGCGAGACTGCCAGCGCCAGCGGCAAGGGCATAGACGAGAGCTGCAATTGGCAGAACGTGGCCGGCTGCCAGAATGCAGATGCTTAGAATGAAGATCAGAAGATGATTGTTGAAAGCCGGATAGAGATTTTTTCTAAAACCCTGCCAGATCTTTTCGTAAGAATCATACATTCGGCATGCGGCCAGCTGTCCGGCGTCTCTTATGATTACCCGTTCTCCACTGGCCTTCACCCGTTGAGCCAGCCTGACGTCGTCCATGATCTCTTCTTTCAGAGCTTCGTGCCCTCCGCATTTTTTGTAGGCGGCTCTGGTAAACACCATGAACTGTCCGTTGGCTGCAGTAAACTCTTTGAGCGAGGAGGATTCGGCGAATTTTAGAGGAAGAAAGGCGAGCAAGATGAAAGACAAGAGTGGCATCATCAACTGTTCTTCAGGTGATTTCATTGTCTGTCTTGGCCATAGTGAAAGCAAACCGGCTTCCTCTTCATGAATAATGGCGACGGCGGTTTCCACCGCTTGCGGTGCCAGGCGGGTGTCGGCGTCGACAAAGATAAGGACTTCTCCTCGGGCTTCTCTCACCACCTTGCGAAGCGCGTCGTTTTTGCCTGCCCAGCCTTCTGTTTTGCCCTGTCCGCGAATTAGGCGAAAACGTTTGTCGTCGACTATGCAGCTTTCGACGATTTCTGCGGTATCGTCTTCGGAGCAATCATCGAAGACGAGCACTTCCATATTTTGCCAGGTCTGGGATTTCAGGCTGTCTATGCACGATCTGATGTTTTCGGCTTCGTTTCTTGCCGGTATCATAACTGATACCGTGGTAAAAAGAGCCTGGTCTTTGAGAGAATAAGCTTTCTTGAAACGAGCGAGATTGTCCAGGAGCAGCAAAAGCTGGCAAGTACCCAGAACAGGCACCAGCCAGATTAGAGCCATGATGAAGTCGGTCATGTTTTTTATATGGCTTCCTTCATCCTGTCCTTTAGAATGCGCTGGGTTACCAGGCGACCTGATTTTATCACCATCGGAATGCCATTGCCCGGATGGGTGCTGGCGCCTGCAAAATAGAGATTAGCTATACGGTGATGCTTATTCCTGGGACGCATGGGACCCATTAAAGAAAGCCTGTGCGAAAGCCCGAAGGCGGCATCGTTTTTCAGACCAAATCTTTGTCCCTGCTCTTCCGGATTCATCCGAATTTGAAATAGAACATCCTTTTCGTCCAGGCTTAAATTTGCGCTCTCCAGTCTTTTCATTATGTGGCTGAAGAGCTTATTTCCAATTCCAGTCCACCCCGAAGTGGTGCCTTCGGTGGTGTCGAATAGCGGTCTCGATGGCACAGGCACCAGAATCGTCACCGCGTGTTTGCCGGGTGGTGCAAGGGAGGAATCTGTTCTGGTAGGACAGGAGAGATAGAAAACCGGCTCATCCGGAACGCGGTTCTCTTCGAAGAGCTGGTGCATAGAGGTCTCGAAACTGAAAGGCAAGAAAACCTGGTGGTGCATCAAATCTTTCGGTATCTCCTCCATGCCGAGGAAGAACAGATAGGCTCCACAAGAATAGGAAAACTTCTTATCCAGAGGGTGCTTTTCGCAGAGAATGCTCTCATAGGCCTCAGGCAGGTCGGCGTTGACCACCGCCAGGTCGCATTCTATTCTGTCTCCATCTTCTAGAAGAACGTTAACCAGCCGGTCTTGTTCTGTGCTGAATCCTTTTACCCTGGTGTTACACCTGATTTTGACTCCTATATCCTGAGCCAGTCTGGTAAGGGCCTCGGCTATCGAGTACATGCCTCCTTCAGGAAAGTAAAGTCCTTTTTTCAGCTCGGCACAGGGGAGTACGTTGTAGATCGATGGAGCGTTATATGGATTGAGTCCAATATAAAGACTGGAGAAAGCGAGGGCGTCTTTCAAGCGCTGGTCCTGGAAATATCTGCCGAGAGATGTGTACAAGGGAGCTGTTACCATGCCTTTGAGTAGCAAGGAGAGATTGTCCGGCTTTAATGCGCTCAGGTAGTTTGGAGAGTTTCGGTCGATGAACTGTTTCATACCGACCTCATAAAGCAGGTTCTGATCGGCAAGCCAGCGGTCGATGTTATCGCCGGCGCCCTTTTCGAAAGCCTCGAACTCCTGCTTCAGTTTGATCCGGTCACTGGTGAAGCGCAGGCTTCTGCCGTCGGCAAAGTGAAAGCAGGAATGCGGGTCGAGCCTTTTGATTTTGAGATAGTCTTCTACTGGTCTGCCGGCTTTCTCGAAGAGGGTCTCAAGCTCTTCTTTCATCATCAACATTGAAGGACCGGTATCGAATTTGAAGCCGTCGATGACGGTCTGGTGGCAGCGACCGCCAGGCTTGTCAAGCTTTTCGAAAACAGAGACCTCGAAATTATTCAGTCTCAGATCAATAGCCGCAGCCAGACCACCGATACCGGCTCCGACGATTATCGCGTTCTCGTTTTTTTTGCTACTGTTCACAGAAGCTAAATTAGCATCTTTGGAGCGGGGTTCACAGGGGAGCCGCCTCAGGCTCCAAAAACCTATATAATCAAAGATCTGTGACCGCTAAATGAATTTCGAAATGAAATCCGTCATTATTTTGTTCTTTTCAATTTTTATGCTCTTACAGATCTTCTGTATACCTTCAGGGGCTGGCGGCTCCAGCAGCAAGCTTCGCATAGAATTTACCGGTCTGGATAAAGCCAGCAGAGGTGTTGTTAGGGGCGCTCTATTTGATAAAGCCAGTACTTTCTCAGATCAGCGCTATCATATCGAAGGTGCGCTTAAAACTGGCAGTCTTCCCATCGAGAACCAGGGGGCGATTTGGGAGATAGAGGATCTTCCCCATGGTGTCTATGCCGTGAGAGCCTTTCATGATCAGGATGAAAGCGGCCGCTTCAAAGTAAATCGGTTCGGAATACCAAAATACGCTTACGGATTTTCAAATAATGCCAGGGCAGTATTTGGTCCGCCTTCCTTCGATCGTTGTAAGTTTAGATTAGACCGGGAACTTACTCTAAAGATTCAGTTGCATCGTTAGAATCGGGAGATTTTTTCCGCAGAGAGGATATTTCGATTTGTCCACCAGAAATTACAGCAAATACGACCAGATAATGTTTTTGATTGTTGTCTCAGTGCTGGCTCTGGGCGCTTCGACATTTAGCGCCGCTTTCTGTGAGGAACAATCGGATGAAGGTGCTCCCGGCTCTTATATCGAGGAAGAGGAGCAGCAAAGACAATCTCCTTCACTTCAAGGAAGGGCTGATCTGAACGTTGATAATCAGTCAGGATCTGACTCGAGCACCAGTTCTGGCGCAATGCCACCACTGGCACCACCAGTATCCAATTCTTTTAACAAGCCTGGTCCCAGTGTTGATCCGGCATTACGTCGCGGCGGGGTGCTGAAGAATCTATTCGATCTGTCTGCCGATCATAGTGAAAAACGAATGGAGCGTCCCTCCTGGCTGCCGGCTCAGGCTTACAGCAACGACAGCATGGTGGCGCCCTATCATAATCGTGAGTATTTCTGGTGGGATAAGAGTCCGATGCCGGACAAACCGCAATGGGTGGTACTCTCCACCTCGGTTACCCGTTTCTGGAGGGGATACGCTCCACAACCCTGTTGGGTGCTGGTCTCACCGAATCCTCTTGCCCCGGGCAATTTTACCTTTCGGGCCAGGGTCGCCAACGGTCCCAGAGGTTGGTTGCAGGCCCTGCCTACGAAAAGTCGATACGGATTTCCGCTCTATAGATACTGGTTGGACCAGCCCTGAAGGACGTATAAATCACCGGATTTGATGTCAAGGTACGGCTCTCTGTCCGCGCTGGGCATTAATAAGTGATGGCTTTATTTTCTTAGAGAGTTTATGAAAGTACTGGATTTTCAGCATGGCCGAATCGTCTTCTCCAGGCAGAGCCTGAAGATGGAGCCGAGCTTGCCTGACAAGGTGCAGGCTGGAGCGCAATATTTCCATTTTGAAGAAGGCGTAGGTTTTCTGGAAGCAGGCTTTTTTGATTTCGACGCCCTGGCAAAAGACCTCGAACGCAAAGAGTTTGCCTGGCTTCATCTGTCCGGCTCGGTTTCAGACGAGTTCTTCGGTCATCTGAAGCGCTTTGCCGATATGTCGGACGAGCAGCTCAAGATGCTCAAGTTCCCCCATGGAAAGCCGGCTTATGAAGAGTATTCCAACGGCATCTTCTGGTCCATGCAGCGACCATTCGTCACAGAGAGTACCGACGCCATCGAGAACGTCAATTTCTATATGACCGAAAAGGTGCTATTCACACGGCAATTCAGCCAGGATGCTGCTTTCAATCTGGTATCACATAGAATGATGGCAAAGGGCCATACATTGACCGGCATGTCGGTGGATAGGCTGGCGGCAAGTTTGATTGATGATGTATTGCAGAGCTATGTCGAATTTCTGACGGTCGGTGGCGCTAAATTGGAATCTATCCAGAATAAGATTATCCGTCGTCCTGGTTCTGAAGAGCTGCATTTGATCAACTCGGCTCAACAGATGATCTGGATCTTTTTGAAAACGGTCTGGCCGCTGGAGACTCTTCTACAGGGTATGGTTCGCTCGAAAAGTCACATTATCACCGATGCCGGCAGAGATGAACTCAAATTTTGTCTGGCTGAAGCCAATTCTGTTATTGCTCTTTTCGATATCTACCGACAGATGTCCTACGACTTGATGGATGTCTACGTTTCCGGTCTCGGGTTGAGAACCAACAAAACAACCATGATACTTACTGTCATCGCCACTCTTTTTCTGCCACCGAGTCTGATAGCGGGTATATACGGAATGAATTTCACTATTCCTGAAATTCACTTCGCTTTCGGCTATTACTTCGCTTTGAGCGCGATGTTGGTAGTGTCCGGGGGACTTCTTATCTGGCTTAAATTAAGGGGCTATATCGAATTTTGAAGGTTTTCTGGTTATCAGACAGAATCTAGATAGCCTGGTGGATATCAATCCAGGCGGATGATAAAGAAATAGGCGAAGACTGCTGCAATCGAAACCAGCGCCAGACCGAGAAAAATAAGAAAGCCTGTGTCTTCATGGTTGCGGCGGCGAACAGATGTGAATATCGTCGTCTTGAGCTGCTCGTAGAAGCTTGCCAGACGTTCTTCTTTCTGCTCATCGGGGTCGTGTTGAGGCATGGTAAATTGAAGTGAAATCAGATTCTTTCTCTCCCTAGTATACATTAGTATTAATTGTCGATGAGACTGTTGAAGTTCCTGCTCTTTCTGCCGCTAGCGATTATTCTCTTGATCGCGGCAGTGGCTATGTTCTCGCCCGACGGCAACTATCAGATAGGGGTGTTTATCGACGCAATACCGGGTGGTTGGCGTGGTCTGGCCAATTACTGGTACGATCGTGCCGCTCGTACCGGTCATGTCGAAGCGATGACAAGATCCGGGATCTATTACCTGTTCGGATTCGGACCCCAGGACAAAGAGAAAGGTATCGCTTATTTGCGTAGAGCTGCCGCAAAGGACAATATGCAGGCTACAGCAGCGCTTTCAACCGCCTGTGAATGGGGTCTTGGCAGGGAGCAGGACTATTCTGAATCATATCGCCTCTCATCAAAGGTGCTCGAACTTGATCCTACCGCCACTCGCAGTCTCTATAGAATCGCCTATTTCAAGACGATCTGTTTTGCACCAATTCGTGATCAGAAAGGGGCTTTCGAGATCTATCAAAATCTATTCAAAGAAGGAGATCAAGAAGATCTGCCGTCCGAGTCTCTAGGTGTCGCTTACTATTTCGGCAATGGAGTCGAGCCGGATGGGAAAAAAGCTTTCAGCTTTCTCGAGAAGGCGGCACGTCTGGGCTCTATTCAGGCCCGGGCGCTGACCGGCTTGAACTATATGAGTGGTGCCGGAGTCGAAAAGAACGCATCGGCCGGTTTTAAGTGGTTGGAACTTGCGGCTCGCTGCGGTGATCTGGACAGTCAGTTGGCGTTGTATTTAGGTCCGCATCTTAAATTGAGCGGTTTCGAGAGTTATAGAGACAGTGAAAAGTGGGGAGAG
Source organism: Candidatus Obscuribacterales bacterium (assembly GCA_020634035.1). Taxonomy (GTDB): domain Bacteria; phylum Cyanobacteriota; class Vampirovibrionia; order Obscuribacterales; family Obscuribacteraceae; genus RI-106. The sequence continues at coordinate 314,009 of JACKCM010000004.1, forward strand.
GTCTTAAGCAAGCGAGGATTTACATTTCATCGAGAACTGAAGAGTTCTGATTTGAAATCTTTGATCGTCGATGCCAAAACTAATGCCGGTGCGCAAACTACATACGGTATCATGAGCGGTCTTGGTCTGGGTGTGGCCAGGGATGAGAAATTAGCTGAAAAGTATCTTCTGACTGCTTACCGAGACCAGGGCAGTGTGGATGCCGGAGTGCTACTGGCCAATTTTGGTTTGCGTAAATCGCCTCCTGGTGAGGAAATGAAAGAGTCGATTGCGGTTCTGAGATCCGCTTATGAGGACGGTCATCGCTTTGCCGGTCCGTTATATGCATCCTATGTTGCCAGTGGCTTTCATACCAGGCAAAATTGGATTGAATGTTTCAGCATCTTAAATAAAGCCGATCTTTCCTCGGAGCCGGCCGGGCGATTTTTGCTTGGGCAGTGTTATCTAGCCGGGCTTGGTGTCGATCAGGATGTGAAAAAGGGTCTGGGCGAAGTACTGGCCGCTGCAAAAGCTGGTTATTCGCCTTCTTTCCGTTTCTTAATCGACAACTATGACTTTTATGATCGTGATCAGAGGATAGATATCAATCTGACCGATTTAGCTGAGTCCGCTTCCGGGCTCGAACTGCCCCGGGTGAAGTACTGGCTTGCCCGGAGAACACCTACGGACAAAGACTATAGAAAGCTTCTTGAAGAAAGTATGGAAGCCGGATTGCTCGATGCGGCGTGCGCTCTGGGAGATAGCTATGCTGTAAGCCCCAGGGAGAGCGAGCGCATGGAAGCCATTGAATGTTATCGAAGAGCTGTTGAGGCTGGTCGATTAGATAGGCTTGCCGACCTGGAGCGATTGCGACTCTCAGTTTTCGGTATGCAGTTCAGCCGCCCTACGCAATCAAAGCAGATTATGAGGACTACCCGAAAACTCAGTAAAGGTCAGTTAATAGAGTCTGACTGCTACGAAGTGGTGGATAGCGAAGATTATATTGGCGATAGTTACCTTGATGGCAGCCCTCTTTCTGTAGAGATTCTCAAAGCTATGCACACCGATTCGGAGATCGATAAAGGGGAGGCCATCGCCACTTATAACCTGGGTATCACCGTCGACAGCCAGAAAGAGCTGGTTGAAGAAAGCCAGAGCCGGGCTGCCAGTCTGTTTCTTGAAAGTGAGAAAAAATCCAGGGAACTTAGATGATGAGATTGCTAGAATCTCTGCACTTTCGTTTGCGCTTATTAGTAGATTGAGAGATTGCTCAAAGCCATGTTTATTAGAGCCTGTCTGTTTTTTGTCCTGGTTCTTGTGGGGCTGACCCCCGTTTATGGTCAGGAGTTCGAGATTACTATGCCGGAGGATCTCGAAGGACGCCCGGCACGGCGCTCCATTCAAAAGACCGATCAGGCTCCGGCTGATTCGAATTCTGACGGCGAGAATAAACCGGGTTCTGCTGTGCGCAATATTTCTGATGCGGAGCTGTTTCTATACCGTCGGACTTATGAGTCTCAGTCGATGCTTCTCAGAATGGAAAGGGTGGAAAAGACTCTATTCGGCAAGGTCGCAGTTGGTGATCTGAAAGCTCGAATCGCCAAAATATCAGATACTATCAACGGTGGCAAAGTAAAAATCGCGTCGTTAGAGGGCAATAAGGCGGAAGCTGTCAGACCATCTAAAAACGAGAAGTCCAGACGAAAGTGGTGGCAACTCTTCTCTAAAAATGACCCCCAAAAAGATCCTGCTAGAGAATTGATCGTTAAACGAGACAAGCTCATGAAAGAAGGGCAGCGGTATTACCGGCAGGGCACCTGGCAGAAAGCTTCTGATCAGTTCAGTCAGGTACTGATGCTCGATTCGGAGAATGTGGAAGCGCTGCACAAACAGGCTATTTGCCGCTATCATATTTGTACCGACGAGTCCTCTGCCCTGTCCACATCGGCTCTGGATGCCAGGCTGGTCTCTGCCAGAGAAGATCTGGAGAAGGTAATTCGACTCTACAGTCTCGCCGGCAAAACCGAAGAAGCTCTGGATGCAAAAAAAACAATCGAAGCGATTGATACCAGTCGACGCCGCCTGTCCGGTGGCGTTGAAGACTTCTAGTCTAAGCTGCCCTCTTGAGCGAATTGCTTATTCGAATCAACTCGCTGCTCAATTTCTCTATTCTGGCTCGCACTGCTTCATCGGTGATACCACCTGCATCGTCGAATGCGTTGCCGTCTGCATAAACAAAAGAAGGGATAATCAAACTGCGAAAGTCGAGCATCAAACTGTTGGCCAGACCCATAACCGACATATAGCTTGATCTGCCGCCGGCGGCACAGAGGAAGCCCACGGTTTTTTCTGTCCATGCCCGACCGGTAAGCTCGATCAGATTTTTGGCCATCGCTCCCGATGCATAGTTATAGATAGGTATGGCTACTATTATCCCGTCCGCTTTCTCAATCAGCTCTTTGACTGCGGGGAGATTCGGATGTTCATAGGCTCGCCCACCATCACAGATTGGCAGCTCCACCTCTTGTAGATCCAGCCAGTTGACCTCTGCTTCGGCACCGAGCTTTTTCAGGCTATCGCAGGCGATTTTGGCCATGACTCTGCTTTTACTGTCTTGATTCAGGCTGGTGCTCACCACCAGAAAGTTGCTTTTCATATTCATTTCGTTGATTTCGTTCCTTTTAGATTTCTGATAAAGTTAGAATAAGTCTAAAGTGGATAAAAGTCAATGTCTGGGGTTTTGATTTTGATTTAACGATTGACGTCGGGCCAGCGCATGATTGTCGCATCGTCGATGGTAGAAAAGGGATCCCCTTCCACCTCTGGCAAGTTTTCCGAGAACGGAACATCGGCCAGGGTCATCTGTCGGGCTTTCAGTTCTACCGGTTTTGGGGCAGGCAAAACCAGACCGGCTACCTCTGCCTTTCTCTCATACTGTGCCTCCAGGGCCTGTTTCTTTTTCAATAAAGCCAGCCGTTTTTGTCTCGCCAGGGCGGCAGCTTTCTTCTTCTGGGCAAGCAGTTTGGCTTCCAGTGCTTTCTTTGCCATCAGCTTCGCTTCTGCCTCTTGCTGCGCCAGCAGTTCGGCTTGACGCTTCTTTACCGCCCGGACATAGGCGATGAAGCGCAAAAGCTTGCCGAAATCCCACTTCATCTGAAAGTTATAGCCACTGATTTTGGCACCGCGGGGAAATTCTAAAACCCTAGAATGATTGAGCTCTCGAATAGTTTTGAGCAGGCATCTGTTCAGTCTCTGGCTGGCTGTGCTGGCGTATATATGACCGCGCAGATTGCCTTTGTTGTCTATGCTGAAGATGCAGGCGACCGAGCCATACGGATTTACCTCTCCTTCTTTGGCCAGGTGGCTCATTAAAATGTACTGAAAAGAGCGCTTATATCTATTGATCCAATAATCCCAGGCTGGAGAGTCCGGAGGGGTCTGGCGGAAAGACTGGAGCCCGTCAGGATGGCTTGCCCAGCGGTCCGGATTGATAACCTTGCTTTTTCGAACCAGGTCTTGAATGTCTGCCATGGACATGGTTTTTGCCGCCCAGCTCTGGTAACTTCCGCCTCTTTTCCGGGCTTTGTCCTGGCCTTTCACCATTTTCTTAGCCTGACGGTACATTTCGTCGAAGCCGGCCATCATATCGGGCATCTGAAAAGGTTTACTGAGGTCGAAAGATTCTTGAACACTCTGCCACCAGTCTTTCGGCTTGGGAGGCAGCGGCAGGGTCTTGAGCCCGGTTTTGGTCTGACCTGCTTTGGCTGTATCAAGCGCCTGTTTTGTGTAGGCTGCCAGGGTCTCCGCCGGCAGCAATCGCGCAGCCAGTTCAAGCTCATCCAGGGCAGGCAGGTCTTCTCCCATCTCCTTTTTGACCAGACCGAGATAAAAGTGAGTGGTCCCGTCTTCGGGATTGTTTTTCATATCCTCCTGAAGCAAGGCTATCGCTTTTTCGTAGTCACCTTTTGCATATTCGGCTCTCGCTTTCTCTATCAGTTTCGAGTCGGATTCAGCCTGGACCCCCTGGAAGAGACCATTACTCGCTAGAATTAAAACCGCAAGCAGAACTGTGAGCGGCTGCCTCATAATCCCAGCCTGATCTGAAGCCAGCGGGTCACCCTGGGAAAACTCGTCGTCACTATGCGGGTCTCTTTCTCTCTACAGCCGATAAGCCCGCCGATAATCTCGGCCACGGTCTCTTCGTACCCGTCCGCTTTCGTGTTGGTGTAAGCAGGATAGAGATTAGAAACATTGCCCGGTACATGCTTTTTGTCTTCTTTATAGGCGTTCTTCAAATCATCCACATTGGTCAATTTGCCATTCAGATCATCGATTGCATGACCCAGCTCATGAAATATTCTGTGTCTGACCTGGTCTTGGGGGTAGCGAGGACAGAGTCTGCCCGAGTCCGGATACATAGCCGCTTCGTATATGTAGACGTCATGCCCGTAGGTGCGGCCGGGCTCATCCCTGAGATATACATCCGGCAGAGAAGGGTGCTTTTCGTGTAGAGAGTCGGGCCATTTGTCCACCATATTGGAGGCCAGGTTGATGGTTGCACCGCCTTTGAAGAGCATCTCGGCTATTTTAGGAGGCAGGCAGCGGATTACATATTTGGCACTCTCCACTGTGGCCTGACGCACCGGGGCGCGACCATCGAGAGTCTTGAGCACATTTATCTTATTGACCAGGGCCGGGTCCGATTTTGAAGCGCTTGTAGTACTTGCGACTGCATTCGCTTTGGCAGGGCTGCTGCCCGGGGCCAGTTTGTTCAGCACCGAACGTGCCCTGGCTCCCAGAGAAGAGTCCGGGCTTATCTCCACCACCTTTTGATAGTTTGAGACTGCCTGGGCTGTTTTGCCTTTGTAGTGGTGACAGAGGGCTTGATAATAGTACGCGTTGGGGTCGCCGGGATCTTTTTTGAGGTGGCTGGCGGTATATGCCAGAGCCTGATCATAGTTTTTTTTCTTCAACTCGGATATTGCTTTTGCCAGGTCCGAATCAGGCTTTATCGGAGGTACACCGGCTGAGGCTGTACTGGTCGCCGTGGTGGAAGTAACCGCTCCGCCCTGGTCTTCTACGACTCTGTCCGGTTTGCCTTTTAGTTTGATCAGGCACTGTTTTGCTGCTTGGGCTTCTCTTGAGCCCGGGAAAGTTTTGAGAACTTCTGCATAAAGTCTTCTGGCTTCCGTATTTTTGCCTGCGCCGGCATTGGCATGGGCTGCCATCAGCCAGGGCAGGGGCAGGGGATTGCCAGCCACTATAGAGTCCCAGAACAATTTGGCGGCAGCCTGATAATTGCGCTGTTTATAGTTTTGCATGGCCTGATCGTATTCAGCTTGACCTTTGACCTGATCCGGGGCTTCCTGAGCCATCGCAGGCAAGAATGCCAGGGCGGCCAGGAGCAATAAATATACTGGTGCTTCGAGAATGGACTTTCTTGACGGCATCGAGTCTCCTATCAGCTTCTGGTGGCCAGATCTCTTATATACCCGGCATCTCCCGCTTTATCAGTTAAGCGACCATTGTCGGACAGTCCATGCTCTGTCAGCCAGCGGTCGAACTCGGGAGCTGCTTTCAGGGACATTAGTTCGCGCAGAGAAGCAATATCATGGAAGCTTGTGGTCTGGTAGGAGAGCATTACATCGTCTCCCATGGGAACTCCCATAAAATAATTGACACCACCGGCGGTTAAAAGAACAGTCAGGTTCTCCAGATCATTTTGATCCGCTTCCATGTGGTTTGTGTAGCAGGCGTCGATACCCATGGGCAGACCCAGTAGTTTGCCCATGAAATGATCTTCGAGCCCGGCTCGGATCATCTGTCTGCCGTCGGCAAGATATTCCGGTCCGATGAAGCCGACCACGTCATTGACAAGAAAGGGGTTGAAGTGGCGAGCATAGGCATAACACCTGGCTTCGAGGGTAAGTTGGTCCGCATCGTTGTGGGAGCTGGAGGAAAGCTCGGAGCCCTGACCGGTCTCAAAATACATGAACTGACCGCCCTTGTTGAGCTGTGCTTTTTGAGCCAGATCTGAGGCTTCATGGAGAATATCCAGATCTATCCCGAAAGCTTCGTTGCCTTTCTGCGTTCCGGCGATGCTCTGAAAAATCAGACCGGCCCGGGCACCATTTTTTAGCGCTTTGATCTGGGTGGTGATATGGCTGAGCACGCAGTTCTGGGTCGGTAGAGCCAGTTTTTCAATTAGATCGGCGGTGGTATCGAGCAGCCTGGCGACAATGTCGGCGGTGTCGTAGGCTGGATTGATGCCTATTACCGCATCGCCCACACCATAAGAGACTCCTTCATAGATGGTGGCCAGAATCCCTTCTACCGAATCGGTAGGATGGTTGGGCTGCAATCTGGAGCCCAGAACTCCCGGTTCTCCCAGAGTGGTATTGGCTTTCGCCACCACCCGCAGCTTTTTTGAAGCATAAATCAGGTCCATATTGGACATGAGCTTGGTTACGGCCGAGACCATCTCGCCGGTCAGCCCCCAGCGGATGGCCGCTACGCCGGCTCCATCCTTGCTGTCGGCCAGAATGAATTCTCTCAACTCTCTGACTGTCCAGTCTTTAATCTTTTCGTAAGCGACCCGGTCCAGTTTGTCTTCGATAAAGGCGGTTATTTCATCTTGATCTCGACTGATCACCGGCTCTTCTTTTAGATGTTCAAGGGTGAGATTGCCAAGAGTCTCTTTGGCGGCCATCCTCTTTTCTTCGGATGTAGCGGCGATGCCTGCCAGGATGTCTCCTGACTTCTCTTCGTTGGCGCCTGCTAGAAGCTCTCTGGTTGATATATTCCGGATGGTCATATTCTCTAAAATCCATCAATAAATCGCGCTCCATAGTGTAACCTATCTATCATCCGCTTATTGCACTTACTTAGGGGTCTTAGGCATGGCGCCTGCTTCCGAATCGAGCAAAAGTATCGGTGTCGAGACACCGGCGCGTCTCAACACGGGGCGTTGCGGTACCAGACCACCGACCGCCGCCTGGTTGCTGTTCAGGCAAGACCATGCCGTGGCGCGCGATGCCGTGCATTCAGAGTTCGGCGATTCGTTTGAACGCGACTATCTTGCGGCCAACGGTTATCCTCTGCTTCAGTCCATGGTCGAGGATCGCCGACAATACATTCTCAATCCTCCCCTGGGTAAGCGACTTTCTCAGCTTTCTATAGAACGACTTTCCGAACATAGATCTAGATCTACCGCAGTCGATGTTCAGCCTGTAATCACTGATGGACTGTCGGCAAAAGCGGTGGAGACAAACGTACCTGAACTCCTGCCGATGTTGCAAGACGGCTGCGAACTTTCCGGACTTACATTTGGAAAGCCTGTGGCAGTGCGCTTTGGCAGGGTGGCTGTGGCCGATCAGATCGGCGAAATTTTGCAGGCGCGGGTGGTGGTCAATTTGATCGGAGAGCGTCCCGGTCTCTCTTCCGGTGTGGGCTTGAGCGCCTATATCACTTACAACCCCAGTACCTCTAGCACCATAAGCTCTCATCGAACCGTGGTTTCCAACATCAGTGGCGGCGAGCAATCAGTCGGTCATGGAACCCCGCCGACGGAAGCCGGGGCCTATATCACTTATTTGCTCAAAAAGATTTTTGAGCACGGTGTTTCCGGTGTCAATCTGCAGAAGCTCTTATGAAGCATGAGCTATTGAGCGTCGGTATCGATGTCGGTACCACCACCACTCATCTGGTGTTCTGTCTGCTTCGGGCAGAGAATACCAGGAGCGCGTCTCAGATACCCAGGCAGAGAATAGCCGGCGACAGTCAGATTCTCTATCGAAGCCCCGTCCATTTTACCCCTCTTGATCAAGACGGCAACATAGATGCCGTCGCCGTCTATCAAATGATCGAAGCTGAATATCGCAAAGCTTCAATTGAGCCTGAAACAGTCTCTTGCGGAGCAGCGATTATCACCGGTGAGTCTGCCGCCAGGCGAAATGCCGCGGCGCTCATTGCCGAGTTGTCTCGCCTGGCCGGTGATTTTGTAGCTGCAAGTGCCGGTGCCGAGCTGGAAAGTATTCTTGCCGCCAGGGGCTCAGGAGCCAGTTCTTATTCTAGAAGAGCCGGCTGTCGGGTCCGTAACATAGATATCGGTGGCGGTACTACAAACGCCGCCACTTTTCTGGCAGGCGAGCTTGAGAATGTGTGGTATCTTGACTATGGCGGACGATTTATTCGCTTTGACGAAGATGGTGTCGTTGCCTCGGTCTCTGCTTCTGCAGAGCGTTTGTTCAAAGAGCTGGGAATTGAGATAAATTGCGGTGAAAAACCCCGAGAATGTCTTCTGGTTGAGAGCGCCAACGCTGTTGCCGTTGCGATACTGGATGCCTGTCTCGATTCTGATGCTGACCAGGCACAGCCCCAATACTGGTTTTCCGGGGGAGTTGCCGAACTGATTGAAAAGAGCGAGAAGAACAAACTGGTCTACAGAGACATGGGAGTCTTTCTAGCTGACGCCTTGCATAGAGAACTGGAGCGTCGCGGTATCAGTTATAAAATAGCCGATCAGGCGATTCGTGCCACCGTCATAGGTGCCGGGGCTGAGATAGTTCAGTTGAGTGGACACACCGTCTTTGTCGACGAAGCTCTTTTGCCGCTCAAGAATCTACCTCTTTTGAGAGTACCGCAGGGCCCTTCTCTATCTTCTCTTTTGAAAGAACTTCATGGGAAGTATCGCAATCAATTCGATGACGGACCGGTGGCTTTGCTATTGCCTGATCTTCCGCTGCATAGTTATAAAGCTTTGTGTGCTGCTGCTGAGGAGATTCTATGTTTTATCGAAGAGGTTGGACCGATGGCGCCCCATGTCTTTGTGACACGCTCGGACTCGGCCATGGCTCTGGGTCAGCAGATTCGCAAGAGAAGTTCAGATCTACCTTTGCTGGTGCTCGATGGAATCGACCTTTTGAAGGGTGATTATCTAGAGATAGGCAGAGCTCTTTCCGGAGGGCTCACTCTGCCTGTTATAGTCAAGACTCTCGTCTTTCCAGAGCAGATTATGCCCGCATCCCGGAGAAAAGAAGAGAAAAGTGATGGAAGATAGTTTTCTAAAAGTTCCTAAAGTAGGTGTGGGGGTTCTGGTGGTCAGGGATGACCAGGTGCTTTTGGGTAAGCGTTGCGGTAGGCACATGAACGGACTTTATGCCGCGCCTGGAGGGCACCTTGAATATGGAGAGAGTTTCGTAGAATGCGCCAGCCGTGAGGTAAAAGAAGAGACCGGTCTCGATCTCGATTCGCTTGCATTTTTAATGATAGGAAATTACGAACTGGATTCAAGGCACTATATCGATGTAGATATGGTTGCCGTTGCCTCTACCGGTGATGCCCGGGTAATGGAGCCGGATAAGTGTGAGCACTGGCGATGGTATTGTTTCGATGACTTGCCCGCACCGCTTTTTATTGTGACCGAGAGGATGATAGAGGCTTATCTTCATGGCTTCAACGCCGATAGTCTATCTATTGAGCGGATACTCAAACAACAGGGGCTTTAGTAAAGTGGAGATTGATCAGCATTATTTAAATCCGCTTTTAGTGGAACTCTATGATCTGGACAGCGGTTGGTCCGAGGACCGGCAATATTATCTTTCGCTGGCTTCAGACCAAAATATGCACATTCTTGATCTCGGTTGCGGCACCGGTTTGTTGTGCGACGCTTATGCCAGAAGCGGTAACCGGGTGGTGGGGGTCGATCCGGCTCCTGCTATGCTGCAATCGGCTCGACAAAAAGAATACGGTTCAAAAATAAAATGGGTACAGTCAACCGCCCAGGAGTTTCGCTCTTCAGAAAAATTCGACCTCATCATCATGACCGGTCATGCTTTTCAGGTGTTGCTCACCGATGAAGAGATTGCTTCTACTTTTGCTACCATAAAGAATCAGCTGGCTCCCGGTGGTCTTGCCGTTTTCGAGTCACGAAATCCTGATATAGATTGGTCAGCCAATTGGAATTATGAAATCGAACTGGCAACCCCCCGGGGATCAGTTATTGAAAAGAGAGAGTTTCTTGCCTTCGAAAACGGAGTCGAATATATGAGCTTCGAATTGAAATACAGCTTTCCTGAAGGGGAGTTCGTATCGACAAGTCGTTTGAGATTTCCCAGTTTAGAGTTGATCAAGTCGTGTCTTTCTGAAGCCTCTCTTTCGCTGGAAGCTCTGTTCGGAGACTGGCGGCAGGGGGCATTTCAGCAGAGCCGGTCCGAAGAGATGATCTTTCATGTCAGGTCGCGCTGAGTTTTATCTGGGTAGGGAAACCAGAAATTCACTGCCACCAAGCGAAGAGGCTCTGTATTCGATTTTGCCATGGTGAAGATCGGTTATCAATTTACATAGATACAGACCGAGACCAGTTCCTATCGTGCGTCTGCCGTGCTTGTTCTTGTGAAACCTTTCGAATATCGTCGGCAGTTCGTCTTCTGGAATGCCCGGACCGGAGTCACCGATGCCGACCTCTATCGAATCTTCCAGTTCCTTATAATGGGTCTTTATCTGTCCGCCCTGGGGTGTGTATTTGATGGCGTTGGAAACCAGGTTGAAGAGCAGTCGGAAGATCTCTTTTCTGTCTCCGTCAATCTTGATACTTCCCTTGCCCGGGGCCGGATCTAGTTTGATATTCTTGGCACGCATGAGAGGTTCCAGCGACTCGCAACATTCGTCAAGCAGTGATTTTAAATTGACCGGCTCGATGTCCAGTTTCAAGTCTCCCTGGTCGTAGTTCGCCATAGAAAGTAGCGATTCGCACATATCGAGCAGCAGTCGAATATTGTCGATGCTCTTGGTCAGAATCGTTTTATATCTGTCCGGCATTTCGCCATAGGTGCCGTCATGGGCTTGCTGCATGGTCATATTCAAAGCCAGGAGCGGTGTTTTTAGATCATGGGTGAGAGCATAAGCAAAGTCTTTTATAGTTTCGGATTTTGCCAGTAGATTCTCGTGCAACTCTAGAATTCTAAGTCCTGAATTGATCCTGGCAAGCAGTTCGTTTTTGTTGAATGGTTTGGTCAGATAGTCGTCGGCGCCTGCGTTGATGCCCATTATAAGGTCTTCTGCCTGTACTTTTGCTGTGAGCAGAATGAAATAAGTATAGTCGCTCTCTTTTTTCTGGCGGACATATTTGAGTACTTCGATGCCATCTACCGAAGGCATCATCCAATCGCAAATGATCATCCGGGGAGCATCAGGTTCATCGACAGCTTTCAGCGCTTCTTTGCCGCCGCTCACTGCCACCACATTGAACCCTGATTTGGTGAGGATGGTTTTGAGCAGCAATAGTGAGTTCGGGTCGTCGTCGACGATCAGTATTTTTTTTCTAGCCGTCATTTCTACTCATCTCGCTTAACTCCAGTGCCATTTTCTCCAGTTGATCGATTAAAACTGTCTTCAGCTTTTTGATCTGATCCTCTTTCTCTTCTCTGGCTGCTTGTTCCAGTCTGTTCAAGGTCTCAACTACTTCTTCGGCACCTAGATTTCCCACCGCTCCGCGAATTCTATGGGTGGCCGCTTCCAGGCTGCCATGTCCATTGCTATCCTGCACGATTTTTTTGTATTCCGGCAAAGTGGAAATGAAAGTTTCGGAAGCTTCTTTAATCAAGTCCCAGTCGTTTTGAAAGAGATCCTGAATAAACTTGCTTCGGATCAAGGTTGTAGTGGTTAAACTATTTGACGTTTCAGGAACCGCCAAAATTGCTTCTTCGGTAGAGCAGAGTTCTTCCAGCTTTCTGAAAAGTTCACTGGATGAAAACGGCTTCGATATATAGTCATCAACCCCAGCATCGATAAATTTTTCTCGCTCGTCTCTGGTGGCATAGGCGGTGGAGGCGATGATAGTGATATGTTTTCCTGTCTCTTCTTCCTGGGCGCGGATAAGTTTGGTTGCGGTGATGCCGTCCATGGTCGGCATTTGCAAATCCATAATCACTGCGTCATACTCCGCTTTTGCCAGCTCTTTCAATACTTCTTGGCCGTTCTCAACGATAGTACATTTGTGTCCTCTTCTGGAGAGAAGCAGAGAAACAATCTTTTGATTGACTTTGTCATCCTCGGCTATCAGAATGTTGTACGACAAACCGCTGATACCACTGGTAGAGGCTGACTGAATTCTCTCTCTTAGTTGCGGATAACGTTCAATACTTTCACTCAGAGCCGTGAAAAGACGATTCTCGCTAACGGGCTTGCTTACCACATGAAGAATATTCAACTCGGAGACATCAAGGGTTACCTTCGAGCGACCGCTTTGCGAAAGCAGTAGAATCGGCATGTCGAAGAACTTTGGATCATTGCGAATCTGTGCCACCAGATCCAACCCTTCCATCTCTTGCGAGCCAGAGTCTATGATCGCGATAGAATACGGTGTTCCTTGATTGTGGGCATTGAGCAGCTCTTTCACCGCATCGGCGTTCGAAGTTACCGACTTGACTTTCATATGCCATGACTCGAGCATGAGCGCTAGTACTTTTCTCGATACTGCGTCCTCATCCACCACAAGTACAGATAGGTCTTGCAATATGTTCGAGGCTTTGAGAGACAACTTTCCGTCGCTGTATGCCGGTTTTTGCAGGATGATAACAAAGCTGAATTTCGATCCCTTGCCTTCTTCGGACTCCAGCCAGATCCAGCCGTTCATCATCTCTACAAGTTTGTGCGCAATTGTCAATCCCAGTCCGGTACCACCATAGTTTCTCGAAACCGAACTATCTGCCTGGATAAAAGCTTCGAATATGGAATTCTTTTTCTCGTTGGGGATTCCTATACCGGTGTCGACAACTTCGCAGCGAATCGCGACCTCGTCATCGCTCCTGTCCTTGCCGTCCTCTAGAGCCACCGACACCGAAATGCCGCCCTTATCCGTAAACTTGAGAGCGTTGCTGATCAGATTCAAAAAGATCTGTCTTATCCGATTCCAGTCTCCTATTAAAATGTTTGGAATGTCATCGGCTATTTCATAGTTCAGTGCCAGCCCTTTTTTGGAGGCATTAAAAGAGAAGAGCTGTACTACTTCAGCCACCGACTCATGCAGATCGAAAGGCTCCAGCACCAGGCTGAGCTGACCGGATTCGATTTTGGAGAAATCGAGAATATCATCCACGATACCGGTCAGCACTTCGGCCGAACGCTTCGCCGTGACAAGATAATCTATCTGCTCTTCGCTCAATTCGGTATCAAGAGCGAGCTGCAACATTCCGTATATGCCGTTGAGCGGTGTTCTTATCTCATGACTTACCTGGGCGATGAATTCGTCCTTGGCTTTGCTTGCCTTCTCAGAAGCCTCTTTTGCATTCTTGAGATTGTCGATAACCTTTTTTCTTTCCGAAACATCCTGGATAAAAGCGCTGAAGAATTGCGTGTCTCCCTGGCGAATCGGCACAACGGATATCTCTACCGGGAACTCTTCACCGTTGCTTCTCAAGGCTGTCATCGAAAGACGTTTATTGAGAATCGGAGAATCGATGTTCTCCATATCTTTCAGGGCTTCTCTCGATTTCAAAAAGTTGGTCCAACCCCTTTCGTAGGCTTCTCTATACCTTTTAGGAATAATCAACTCCAGAATCTTCTTACCCTGGGCTTCTTTGCGCTGCCAGCCGAAGATCTCTTCGGCTCGATCGTTCCAGAAAATAATCCTGCCCAGCTGGTTGGTTCCCACCACGGCGTCCAGGGCACCGGTGAGCACTTGTTCAATATTGGTACGGAAGCTGCGGTCGTCTATGGCCACTGCCATGGTTTTACCAGAGCTGGTCATGTGTTCCCAGTCCAGCTGCTCTCGAAGACTGACCAGCTCCTCTTCCAGCCGGGCAATTTGCTGCAGAATTTCATTCTTGCTTTTCTTATTCCTTTTCATTGCAAAGAGAAATTCCTGGTCTCTGTGGACGTCCGTCTGCTTGCATTTACTATATCACCGCGAGCTGTTTTAATAAGAGATACCCGGAGGGGGTAAGGTTGATGCCGGAAAGTCCTAAAAAGATATCAGTCGTAATAGTAGAAGACCATGAATTAATGAGGGATGGTATTCGCTCTTCTATAGAAGCGGATCAGCGTTTCGAGGTAGTCGGCGAAGCCGGCGACGGCGAAGAAGCCGTAGAACTTGTCAATCGCCTCTGTCCTGATGTGGTGATTATGGATATCGGACTTCCGAAGCTCGATGGCATAGAGGCGACCCGTAAACTGAACGAGCTCGTCCCCCAGGTCAAGGTGATCATGTTGACTTCTCATCGCTCCGAGCATGAGGTCTTTGCCTCGTTTTGCTCCGGTGCCTCGGGCTACTGTCTGAAAGAGTCCGCTTCCAAGCTATTGAAAACAGCTCTTGCCTCGGTTGCCGACGGGGCTATCTGGTTTGATCCTCATATAGCCGGTTTTGTGGTCGAGGCTTTTTCTGTGGCTGGTCGTAGTGCCGGCAAAGACGACTCGGCCGACAATCCGCTTTCAGAACGTGAGGTAGATGTTCTAAAACTGGTTGTTGAAGGGATGAGCAATAAAGAGATAGCCTCGGCTCTTACAATTAGCACAGCCACGGTGCGCACCCATGTTGAGCACATTCTAGAGAAGCTTGCAGTTTCGGGAAGGACCCAGGCCGCTGTCGAAGCGATAAGGCGAAATCTAGTCTGAGATTGACTTTCACAACTTTATCCGTCATATGACCGATGGCTGCAATCGGTCATATGGTCGAATCAAAACCGGCATTTTTAACGATGTGCGAGTGGGTGCTCGCTTGCTATTCTGAAGATAGGCAGATGAATCGCGGTCGCAAAATCTTGGGATTTTGTGCACGGTGAAGAGTGGGAAGAAAATCATGGAAGTTAAACTTACTAATTTGGAAAGACTGGTATCTCGATTCGTTTCCGAAGAATTTATCGAAGATGAGTCAGGTCAAGGCATAACCGAATATGGTGCTGTGCTTGCTTTCGTCGCTCTGATAATCGCTATGGTTTTTATGGCTGGTCAAGGAATGAATAGCTCAATAAGCAGCCTTTTCAATGCTCCGGTCAATCAGCTGGAGAGAGTAGTGGCATATGATGCCAGCGGTGCCGGTTCTGGTTCTGGTTCTGGTTCCAGTGCCGATTCCGGCGGCTCCAGCTCCGGCGGTAGCAGCGCCGCTGCCGATAGCGGCGGCTCTAGCTCTAGCGGCGGCAGCGCCGCTGCCGATAGCTCCGCATCCGGCGGCTCCAATTCTAATGCCGGTGGCAACGGTAATGGCAACTCGAATTCTAATGCCGGTGGCAACGGTAATGGCAATTCCAATTCTAACGCCGGTGGCAATGGCAACGGGCGAGGCAATGGGCGAGGCGGCAATACCAGATTTACTCGCTAAGAATTGTCTATTTATGTTTTCAAACTGAGGAAGGTGACAGTAATGGGGGAAATTGAATACGGAGCACAGTCGGGAGTCGCTCAGGGCCGATCGACTTACTCGGACATACCGATTCAAGTGGCTGAGAAAGCGGTTTCGCGAAGAGAGTTTATCGAAGACCTTGGCAGAGGCTCTGGAACTGCAACAGAAGTTCTTAATGAACTTTCCAAAATTCTGCAAAACAACTTCTGTCTAGCCGATGACCACTACACTTTTAACAGCATTTTGAACAGGGGAACCGTACGCCTTCAGTTTCATATAGTGCAACAGTTTCAGGCGGAGTTCAACACCATGGGATCGCTCACTCTGCAGTCCGCCAGGTTGATGATTGATCGCAATTGCCGAGCTGATGTATATGTCGAGGGTAATAATAGGATTAGACTGGAAAATCTGAAAGGTTCTTTTGTTGTTCTGGTAGATGGCAAACGTCGATTGAGGGGAGAGATCCGTCTGCTTATCATTGAATTCAGCGAGGAAAGTGGTCTGGTTGTCTCTATCGACGCCACCAATCCGTTTTCGAAGATGAGTGCCAGCAGTATGATCAAATTGCGTTTGATTGCCGGAGAAAGGCTAGTACGACGCTCTAGAAATTCCATACCGGGCGAACGTAGCTCTGCCATGAAGAGATTTCGCAACAGTTACAGTAGTCTGGAGAGCGTATCCCGCACTGGTGCATTCAAAGTCAAGTTGACCCATAGCATTTCTCGTTGGTTCGCCACTTTGAAAGAGATCCTCGGTCGCAAAGGAAGTTAGTCGCCGATCTGTTGTAAGATGGTGGTTCCAAATCACCATTCCCAAGGCAGGAGCGGGTTGATTGAAATCCCCTTTCCCTTTGATTCTGTATATGTCTCTAGCCCTTTTCCTGGCTCTGTTTTTCGGGGGCTGTGGGGAAGATGACAATCTTGACCGGGGTGAATCTTCAAAAGAGAGCCAGAGCAATTCTTTTGAAGTAACTACTTTCAGCGCAACCAATTCTTCTCTCGCCCAGGCTATTGAAAGATATGTGCCCGTTTCCGAGTTTGGAAAGCGAGATCTGGGAGCGGCAGCACTGACCAAGGCAGCATCGGTGGCTCTGAAACAGGTCGATTTCGATGCGGCGGCCAAGCTGGCCTCTCGGGCCACGGAGTTGGAGCCGGATAATGCAGAAGCCTATCTGGTGCTGGGCAAGGCTCTCTACAACAGCATATCAGGAGAGCAGAATGAAGCTCGCAAGGCTTTCGAGAAGGCGGTAGCTCTGGATCCTAAAATGGGTAGGGCCTACGAGAACCTTTCCCGAATATGTTTCGACCAGAACGATACCAAAGGAGCCCTGGTCTACATGGACAAAGCCATCGCCTTTGATCCCGGACAGAGAGACTATTATAAATATCGTTCTTCTCTCTATGCCAGTTTGAAAGAGTTTGATAAAGCAGAAGCCGACATGATCAGATACGTGGATGCTTCTCCCAAGAAAAAGCTGGCCGGATTGCTAGATCTGTCCGCATTCTATGAAAGCCGGGGCAAAAACAAAGAGGCTATCGCCGGCTATGACAAAATCATTGCCCAGACAAAAGCCGCTTCGCCAGGAGAAGACGCCTACGCTAAAAGAGGTAGAGCCTTTAGATCCAAAGCTTTATTGCTCTACAAACTTGGTCGCTATAAAGAGACAATCGAGGCCCTCGATCAGCTTATGGCATTCGAGAAAAACAGCGAAGAGATTTTTAGACTGCGCGGAGATTCTTGTTTCAGGCTGAAGATGTATAAGCAAGCTATTGCCGATTATTCTCGGGCGATAGAGTTGATGCCTGATTCTTCGGCAAGACCCTATCTGGCTCGGGCTGAAGTTTACGAACAAATTGGTCAAGCTGACAAGGCTTCTTCAGATCGAAAGATCGCCAAGCAACTAAGCGATGCTCCTGCTGAAAAGCATCTTTATGAGATGAAGAAATAGATGAGAGAAAGGTTTCATCGATATCTAGCAACAGTATCAGCTATCTCATTGTTTCTTTTGCTCTCTTCCGCCTGTGAAAAAAGTCCACAGACAAAGCAAGCTTCTGAAAAAGAACCGGAGAAAAAGTCTCGTGCCGAAGACAAGCTCTTTAATGGCGGTGTAATCGGTTATGCCAGGACCTCCTACAAAGATGCCTGCCGCAACTGGGTCGTCGGCTCTGGGAATAATTATAGTTATGAGCAGATTTTGAAAGGCGCAGAAAAAGCTAACGAATTCAATGATTTCGAATCAGGAAAGGCTCTTGCCCTGGAGCTTATCTCGAGAAAGCCGCAGTCTTCTAAAGCCCATTTCCTTCTGGGCAAGGCGATGTATAACTGTATCGGGGGCAAAGAGACCGAAGCCCTGGTTGAATTCAAGAAGTGTTTGAGCCTGCCTTCGGAAGGCAACTATCAGGCCGAGGCCTGTGAGTACCTTGCCCGCATTTACTATGAACGTTCCGAATTGGACGAGGCTTTGAAGTGGCTGGACAAATCAGTCGATTACGATCCCGAGCATGTCAGTGTTTATCGTTTCAGGGCGGTTATCTATTCGGACAAGAAGCTCTTTGAAAAAGCCGAAGCTGATTTCAACAAGTGTATCGAACTCAATCCCCGGGGGCTGATGTCTTATTACAATAGAGCCAAATTCTACGAGTCGATAGGTAAGAATAAAGAGGCTCTAGCCGACTATGACCGGGTGATTGTCAATGCCAGGCGTTCTGGTAATGCCACCAAAGAAGAAGATAGGCAGGCTGTTGTTTTCAAACACAAGGCCAAGCTTCTTTCAAAAATGGGTCGATGGGAAGAAGCGATTGATTCTATCAGCGCTGCCATCGCAATCAGTAAACTCTTGCCGGAAGATTACACCATCCGCGGTGAACTGTATCTAGAGTTGAGAGAATACGACAAGGCGCTCGCCGATTTTAATCAGGCTCTGGAGCTATCGCCGACCATGGCTCCGGAAGCCTATCTTGGCAGAGCTTCTGCCTATGAGCACCTGGGCAAGAAAGAGCTTGCCGATCTAGATCGAAAGCAAGCCGCAAGCATTAAAGCTGCCCCGGCAGAGAAGCCAATTTATGATATTAAGAGAGATTGATGGCAGAGCGATTTAAGACTTCGTTTCAAGAGAGACCGGTGCCCATTCTAGTGTTTCCAGCGATTCAGAGTAAAGTAGATGGGGCTCTCCCAGCTTGTTTGCCGGCAATCCCAGGCAGTTCAACATCGTATTGCACTCAAATTCTGCCTCTGCTTTTTGCAGAGGCCAGCGAATATGATGTACTTCTCCTTTCAAAACACGATTGCCCTTCAGGGAGAAAAGGCGATATCTTTCGGTGAGAAACTCTTCGAGGGAGCCTTTTTCGCTTTCAAAAATCTCGCCTACCGGTCGGTAACGCACCTTCAGTTCGGCATCCACCGCTCGTCTGTCGCGTCGGCTACTTGAATATTCCAGCCACTTATCTTGCTCTTCTGCTTCTTCGAATCTTGCTTTCATCTTCGCCTTCAAATAAGGCAGACCGAACCAGATTCGGGCTGCTTCTACCGCCAGGGGGCTGGATGCGTCCAGGCTGAAAAAATAGACACCGGCTTCCCCTTTGTGTTTGACATAGGTTCTTACGTTGAGCTCGAGGAAGGATGAGGCGATGGGCAGGGGCGGCAATCTATTAAACCGGACCCGGTTCATAATGAAAGGAACCACCGCTATCCAGGCGTCTCCTTCGAAACAGTCGAGTTCGAACTGTCCGGGTACCGTTGCTCTCAAGTCGGTCGGTTTCACCGGCCAGTGAGCGAAGAGCAGTCTGTCCCAGTACTGGCTCATGATCCAGTCGCCCCCGGCAAGCGGATAGGGGCGGTGTTCTACTATCTCGGTTATATTCGTCGGTCTCTGCAAAAGCCAGTGCCTCAATATTGTCCCGGACCCCGATCCTGATCCGAGAACGGCATTTTAACCAATTTCTGTCTGTTCATCACCTGTTCACTCACCTTTTCTAAGATCTGAGTATTATGAAAAGGAAGGAGAACCATTCTCAGAGGTTAGAAAATGCCACCGAAAACAGTGGCGTTTCCTCGTCGCAGCAGTATTTTAAGCGTCTCAGGAAGTATCCACTTCTGACCCGAGAAGAAGAGATCGAGCTCGCTATTCAGATTCGCAGCGGCAATACCAGGGCGTTCAAGCGTCTTGTCTCTTCAAATCTAAGGCTGGTGATTCAAATAGCTCGACGTTTTCAAGGTAGGGGATTGGAGCTGGAGGACTTAATTCAAGAGGGCAATCTTGGTTTGATTAGAGCTGCAGAGTTGTTTGATCCCGATAGAGGCATTCGGTTCTCGACCTATGCTACCCGGTGGATAATACAGAAATTGTCGCGAGCCTGTGACAACCATTCTCGGGTGATTCGTATTCCTGTCGGTTTGCACCAGGCGATTCGGGCGGTTCTCCGGGCAAGGAATGACTATATGATGAAACATGGTCTGGAGCCGGAGCCGGAAGAACTGGTGCCGGTCACGGGCCTGCCGCTGCATAGAATAGAACTCGCTCTCGATTATATGCATAAGACTCTCTCTTTGAATCAGGATAAATATGGCGACGACAGCAGCGAACTGCTCGACGATGTGCCGTCCGATTTAATGGATGTAGAGAAAGTGGTTGATAGGCAACTGGAGGCAGCCTATTTATTGAAGCTGCTCAAAGAGCTTTCACCGCTGGAGCAAGCTGTCACAGTCTATCGTTACGGTCTATTCGACAATCCTCAAAAGTCGTATGAGCAGCTTTCTGCCGGATTGGATCTTCCCAAGCAATCTCTTCGCAACGCCTTTAAGCGTGCCCTTGCCAAGTTGCGTAAGCGGGCAAAACTGGAAAGTCAAAGAGAAATTGGAAACGGTTTCGGAAGCAGCCTGCTTCTGAGAGGTTGATCGCTCAGGCTTTGAGCAGGTCTGCTGCCGACGCTCTATCGTTAACCTTGAGTTTGGTGAGAATATTTCTGATATGAGACTTAGTCGTATGGAGAGAAATCTCTAGTTCTTGCGATATGTCGTTGTTCGAGCGTCCTTCGGCTACCAGGGAGAGAACTTCCATCTCGCGGCTGGTAAGCGCGTCTTTCAAGGATTCTCGAAGTATCGGCGTACCGTTGCCGTCAAAAGATAACAGTTTCTGGGCATAGCTCTGAATGATGGTGCTGCTGTTGGAATCTATCCAGAGATCCCCTTCGGCCACGATCACAATTGCTTTCAAAAGTTTTTGCAGGTCCATGCTGAGGCTGAAGAATCCGTGGGCTCCAACAGCAAGGGAATGGATCAATCTGTTTTCAGTATCATCCGAAGCCATGAGGATGACTCTCACATCGCCTCTGTTCTTCTTGAGGGTCCGACAGAGTTCGGTGCCTTTGATGTCATCCAGGTCGTCTTTGATTAACACCACCACCGGTTTGGTCTGCGAAGAGATGCTCATGGCCTCTTTACCGCTGGAGGCTTCCTCTAGTAAAGAGATGAACGGTACATTCTCTAGAACAGAGCGAATACACTTGCGCGATAGTTTCTGTCCGTCCACCAGTAGGACAGTTATCGGTTTTTCAGAATTTTGATTATGCGAAAACATAGCAACCCCGCCACTAGTCGCTCACCAGCTAAATTTAAGGATACCTTTCTAACCTACAAAAACATTCTAGCTCAAATAAAACTGCTGAGAGGCATGGAATTGGCAATTTATAGAAAATTAGGCAAGAGGGATTAATCCTCTGGGGTGCTTTTTTCTCCAGCAGGGACTAGCTCTCGCCGGGGCGTCGAGCAGTGTGAAACACCTTCAGTGGTGTCATATATAGTGCCAATGAGGAGAGGCTGATCTAGTTGCCGGTGCCGGTTATACCACCGCCAGGAGGTGCAACCATGCCGCCGCCGCCGGGGGGTAAGGAATTAATCGGACCTACCGTAGCGCCACCGCCCGGTGGTACCGTGGGTCTTCCGAGACCACCGCCAGGAGGAAGATTGGTAGATGCTCCGCCTCCGGCTACCGGGCCGACTCCGGTGCCGATGCCTTCTGGATGTTCAGCTGCGCTACTGGCCAGGAAAGACAGCCGAGCCGGTTTACCCACGCCGGGCACATCCTGGACGAAGGGAACGGCACCCATGTCGACAAAGGGACCCATGTCGAAAGTGGCTCTTACATCGTAAGTGTAGAGATCGGTGTTGGTGTCCACCGATATCGGCGGTGGGTTGTTGGGACCGTAGGTATTGGTGCTCATGCTGCTTATATTGGTATCGCTGACATACAAATCAATACCGGAGCCGTTATAGCCTGCCACCGGTTTTAATTTTGCGAATTGACCGAAACCCGAGCTGCAAATTTGTACCGCCGCGTTCTCTGCTGCAGTGAGTGCATCGGCATAGGTTGTCGAATTACCGGCTTTACCGGCCGACTCTTTGGCCAGCAGATAGATAGTTCCGGCACCGGTACCCATAGCTATGAGGTTGATCATCGGAAAGAGAATGACCAGAAAAAAGACTATCAGAGCAGGACCGAATTCTGCCGTGGAGGAGCCGGTTCTGCGACGTTTCAGATAAGCTTTTACTGACCTGGTAAACATATTGTTCTTATACCCGCTTTTGCCTGAAATCTATGGGTTTTTTTCTATCCCGCCCTTGCCTTTAAAAAGCGTTCGAACACTCTCTGCCAGCTTCTCATCTTTCAGCCTCTGAACCGCGGAGAATTCAAATTTTTTGATCAGATCGCCTCTTGCCGCAAGGGCTTCGGTATTGTCCTGAGCAAGGGTCAGAGCTCTTTCCAGATAGGCTCTGGCAGCCTCTCTGTCTTTTCTGTCGAATTCCAGATTGGCTCTGTCGATCAGGAGATCGAAGTAGCGGTCGGCATTGCCTTTCATCGCTTTGATCAGCTCTTCCTGTCTGGCTAGATACTGGTCTGCTCTTGTCAGATCGGTATGGAATCTGCTCAGCTCATAGAGTCTCTGGTAGTCTTGAAGCACGATTTCGCTGTTTTGTCCGTGCATTCTTCGGTCCGAGTCGAGCTTGAGATTCTCCAGGCTGAAAAGTCTATCGAAGAGTTCAGGGCTCTCCAATCTGGTGCCGGCCAGGGTCGCGTTATGTCTACTTTTTATTATCGCTTCCAGGCGACCGAGAGCTTTCTCCACACCGGCCGTATATTGTGGAATCTGCCTGAGACCGACCACCACAGCTCTTCTGTAATAGGGTTCGGCTTTGGCTGCCGAACTTCTCTCCATTACCTCACCCAGACCAATAAGGGTTTCGACGAAATAGGGCGAATCGCGGAAGCTCAGCTTTTCATACAGGACCTTTGCCGCTGTGAGGTTCTCTCCTGCCTCGAGATAGTTCTTTTCACTCAGGTCAATTCTTCCCAGTAAAGAAAGACAGTTCGCCCTCTCCAGAACCGGTGGCTCCGGCATATTGTCATAGAGTCTCAGGCTGGAACGGGCGAGAGCCCGGGCTCGAACACTGTCGCCCTCTTCGAAGAAAGCGAAAAGGGCTTGTTCGAACTTACTTTTGGCAAGATAGACGCTGGATTTCAGTTTGCCAACCGATTCTAGAGCGAGCAGAGAGCGTGCGACGGTCAGTCTCTCCTCCAGGACCTTTTTGGCTTCTTTCGAATTGCCGCTCTCCATCAAACTGTGGAAGTAAGTATCGAGGGTATTCAGATAGGTATTTCTGATGCTCGGGTCGGTTTTGAAAGCTTTGCGTTCATAGGCTAACGCCCGGGCGAGCAGGGTATTGGATTTTGACAGGTCTTTTTTAGTGTAGGCGATGAAGCCCAGATTGTGGATCGTTCTCACCCGGGCTCGACTTTCGGTAAGGCGGGCCGTATCAAGGGAAGAGAGAAGCTCTGTCAGATATTTCTCCGCCAGCTCTCGTCTTTCTGGGAAGAGCTCGACTATGTTATTTGCATTCTCGTTTATTTCATGGGCGATATTCTCGATCTCTTCTTGTTTCAGAGGCAGGGGCTTGTCACTTTTGAGAACCGCATCGAGACGATTGCCAAGGTTATTTAGTTCGAGGCGGACACTTTCGAAATCTTCATTTCTATAGGCGGTTAGCTTCTTTTCGTAGACTTCTCCAGATTCACCCTGGGCTCTCATGAGGTCGAGAAGTTCTCTTAGCACCGGAATCTCTCTGGTCCTGTCCCCAGCGCCTATTTTTAACGCCTGTTCGAAGTCGCTTTTGGCAGTGTCATATTGACCGGTGTCGAAGGCTTCCTGTCCTTTTATATAGGCTTCCGTCCAGGTCAGCTTCTCACCCCCGGCATTGATACCACCCACCAGATTGGGAGCGGTTATCAGTGCGAGAGCTGCCACCATGAGGGCACAGGCACCGAGGATTAGAGGCAGACGGCTTTGCAGCTGTCTTGCACCGCCTGCGCTGCCTCTTCTTTTCAGGTACTCGATCTCGTTATAGACCCTGGTCAGAAGACCTGTATCTGTCTGGTCCTCAGTCAAGACCAGTCTCTGGAGGTCGTCTTTTAGCTCTTTCATGGACGGATAGCGCTTTTCTGGCTCCTTGGCCATGGCTTTGAATATGATGCCATCGAGTTCTCTTCCCCTGGGCAGGTCCGGACGCAGATTGGAGAGCGGCTCCGGCATCTCGGTGGTGTGTTTGAAAAAGGTCTCGAAAACATTCGCTCCTTCCAGTGGAGGGATTTTGGTGAAGGCTTCATAGATTAGACAACCCATCGAATAAATGTCAGAGCGATGATCGAGCTCTTTTCCCATGCACTGTTCCGGGCTCATATATAAAGGACTGCCGAAGACTTCGCCGGTTTTTGTCAGCCTTTGCTCTCGATTGAGGTCCTCTTGAACTACTTTGGCTATTCCGAAGTCCAGTATCTTGACCTGTTCTCCTGCCTCGTCATCAACGATCATAAGATTGCTCGGTTTGATGTCTCGGTGGACAATGCCGTTTTTGTGAGCATGTTCCAGGGCGTCTATGGCCTGGCTGAATATATTGACCGCTCGCTCCAGGCTGAGCACCCCTTCTTCGTCGATCAGTGATGACAGATCTCTGCCCTGAACATAGTCCATGACCAGATAGGAGAGACCCTGTTCTCCTGCTCTGAAATCATTCACTTTGACGATATTAGGATGATCCAGCTTGCCCACCGCTTTGGCTTCTTTCTGGAAGCGCAGAAGAGAATTCTTCTCTTCTATTAGATGGCTATGCATCACCTTTACCGCCACCGGGCGCTCTATCTGTTCATGCCAGCCCCGATATACCGTGCTCATGCCCCCTTTGCCGATAAGCTCCTGAATATTAATCGTGCCGCCGAGTATGGAGCCGAGCAGGGGGTCAGCTTCCTGTGAGATAGCCTGCTCACGCAGCTCCGGGTTGATCAGGGTGCTTTCTTGATCGATAGATTGGGATGGAGACTCGACCTCTTTGAGATCGGGAGGGCGGCTCTTTTCGTCATCGAGGGGGGCGAAGTCTTTCTGCATATCTTGCATATTCCCGATACGAAAAAATCTAGCTAATTTGCAATCTTTACGGTTCTTTTATGCACATTCGGTCGATTATGGTCTCACAGCAGTTGAGACCAGCGAGGTTTATCATGAATCGTAAGAATTTGTCCCTGGAAGCCGGAGCAAGAGATAACAGCGATATTAGAGCAAGATTCGCCAGCCAGTGCGATACCTTCAAGCATCTGGGCGTGGCGGATTCGATCAGGTACAACTGGGCGAAGCACTATACGCATCACCAGACCGATGCATCCGCTCGTGATGTAGCAGACCACGTCAATAAGCTGGATACATCCATCCTTATATTAATGGCCGAGAGTCCGACCACATCAGCCAATACCCTTGATGTGCTTGCATTTTCCTCTAATCCGACCATTCGCCAGGCGGTGGCCGATAATGCCAGGACCCGCAAAGATACTTTGCTCCTTCTGGCCGAAGATGAGGATCCCGAGGTCCGCTACGCTATGGCGGAGAACTACAATATGGAGATCGACATCCTTGTCATGCTTTCCGAGGATGACAATCCTTTTGTCAAAGTGAGAGCTTGTGAGACCCTGGCCAGGGTCCTCAGTTCACAGCCAGCCGCGATTGACGGTTGAGCAGAGCGCGCATGCGTCTGCAAATTTCTTCGACGAGCTCGCTTGCACAGGCGGGCTCTGTCGGATAGGCGGTGATTCCCCGGCCTTTATAAGCCCTGGGGAAGTTCTCCCGGCGCGGAATCACATGCAGATGATAATGAGGAACCGCTTCAGCCAGAGAAAAAGTATAGACTCGCTCACAGTCTGTAAGCTCTTTGATTGAGGCTGTCAACGCCTTAAGCAGCGGTCCATAAGAGGCACATTCCTTATCTGATGCACCTGCCAGATCGAGAATATGGCCCTGGGTCTGGATGATGAAATAGCCGAGAATATTTGTCTCTTCGCTATGTCGAATCAGCCATTCGGCATCTTCATAGACCACATAGTCGCGGTTGAATCCTTGTTTGCAAATCAGGCAGTCTTTCTCCATCTCTGGTTATGCTCCTTGGGCTGGTGCCTGCCATTATAGTGAGCCGGACCGGGCTGTGGTATAAAGCAGGTGTCGGCGGCTAGATAATTTAATGTGACTCAGCCAGAGAAGTGTTTCGATTGTCATTTGCCCAGGGCCCCTCGTGGTGGGGTCTCTTCGCTCACACAGTGGATTTCGGTCTGTAGCTGTGACCTGGTCGAAGACGAAACCTTTGAAAGCTCTGGTATTGCTCGAATTGTTTTTTGCCGAAAATGCAATAAGCGTATTATCGAAGCTCGAAATGGCTCATTTACCCAGTGGATCTTCCGCTCCGATCTATGCGGCTGTGAAATTCCCGAGCCTATGGAGAGCGATGACAGAGAAGCTCAAACTGAAATCGCCGGCGAGATCTTCGAGGCCCAGGAAGAAAATGAGATAGAGATCGAGCTTGATCAGGCGAAATTTCCCAAAGAGCGTTTCAAGCCTCTGGGATTACTGGGTCAGGGAGCCGGTGGCAGTGTTTATCTCTGTCGCGATCGTTATCTGAATAAGAAAGTCGCTTTGAAAGTATTGAACTATGTCTCGGACGAAATTCTGGTAGCATTTCAAAGTGAGGCAAGAATAAACACCCGGTTGGAGCATCCTAATATCGCCAGGGTGCTGGACTTTGGTATTCATGAAGGCAATACACCATATATGGTGGTCGAATACATTGCCGGGCTTGATCTGGAGTTTTACTTCGCAAACCAGGGACCGCCCGACCCGGATATAGCGCTCTCTATTTTAAAACAGGTTTGTAATGCCCTCGCCTATGCCCATGGCCAGGGGGTGTTGCATCGAGATATCAAGGCGGGCAATATCCTGTTTCGTCAGGATTCGGAAGATGCTTTTTCTGTTTCGGTTATCGATTTCGGCCTGGCCAGGCTGTCGACAGTCGATCAGGTCGATAACAGTGATACCATTGTCGGTACTCCCCGCTATATGTCCTGCGATCAGGCCAGGGGATTGCCCTATGACCAGCGTTCTGAGATCTATTCTCTGGGCTGTCTTGCCTTCGAGCTCTTTGCCGGATGCACTCCTTTTGAAGCCGAAACCGCACTGGAGCTGGTGCGAAAACATGCCCTGGAAGAAGCGCCATTATTACTAAATGTAGCTGCCGATGATAGATTGCCCGAAGAGCTCGAGGCTGTTGTAGCTAAGACCCTGGCAAAAGATCCTGAGAACAGATATCAATCTATGAGCGAGCTTGGTCTGGCTCTTGATGAGATCAAGATAAAGCCACTGTCGTCGCCTGACACCAATAACGATACTGAGAAAGAAGGTCAAGACCTGGGGCTTTTGGGCAACATGTTCTCTTTGCGAACCCGAGCCTTTCAGTTGTTGTTGATACCACTGGCGATGCTTGTACTTGTGCTTGCATTCTATGGATATCGACAGTATTCGGCGCCTCCTGCTCTGGGGCCAACCACTGTCGCCGAAAAAGAGCTGCTCGAACCTCATTCCGAAAATGACAGTGAAGAAGAGCTTGTGGGAGGCAGAGTCTCATTCTCTGAGAAAGAAGGCTTTATGCATCCGGATAATATCCTCGGTTTTTTAGATGAGGATATAAAAGCGCTCAAAGGGAAGGGCTATAAGAGTGTCTCGTTTTATGGCATCAATATTGACGGCACAGGATTGAAGTACTTGAAAGGTGAGCCGATAGAAAGGCTGTCCCTGGACCTGACCACAGTCACTGACGAGTCTATGAAGACTCTCAATGATAGTCTGCCGCATTTGAAAGAGCTATTTCTTGAGTACACGACGACTATAAGCGGAAAGGGTGTTGCCAACCTGAAAGATATGAAAGAGTTGCGCGAGATTACCTTCAACGGCAATAAGCGGATTGATGATGCTGTTATTGATACTATCGTTGAGTATTTCCCGAATTTGCATCGCATCTCCTTAATCGGAACCAGCGTCACCGATAGTGGCGTGACTAAGCTGACTCGACTCAAGCATCTTAATCATATTTATCTTGATGGCACAGCTATTTCTGATCGCAGTATTGAGGCTCTCTCTAAATTTCCTCTGGAACAGCTTCTGGTCAGCCATACCCATATAACCAACCGCTCTCTTGAGAAGATTGCCAGGATCAAGACCTTGCGTTATGTTTCCCTGGCCAAGTGTCAGCTGATCAGTCCTGAGGGCATGGAGAAACTTCGCAAAGCCCGTCCCGATCTCAAGATTATCACTAAGGATTTTCGTACCAATCTACACCTACCTTTCTGAGATCATGCTAGTATTCTCAAAACCGCTCAGGGAGTTTTCATATGTTCATATCCGTCAATAATATTCCTGTGAAAAAGGGTAGAGAAGCCGATTTCGAAAAGATGTTCATCGAACGCGATAGAGTGGTCGAGAAGCAAGAAGGTTTTGTCAGTCTCGATATTCTCAAGCCGGGCAAAAAGAGAATCATGGGTGGTGCTGCCGAAGATCTACCCCATGAATACCAGGTCATGACCCGCTGGGAGAGCGAAGAAGCATTTCGCAAATGGGTAGGAAGCGAAGATTTCAAGAAATCCCATTCAAGAGAGATAGACAAGACTGTCTTCGATGGTCAGAGCTATCTCACTCTCTACCACTCTGTAGAAGGCGCCGGTGCTCAAAAAGAGATGGTCAAGAACTGAGTTCTAGACCTTAGCTCTCACTGTTTTCAGCACTTTTGCGACGGTAAGAGCGCCGAAGGCAAATAAGAGTATTATCTGGCTCGCGCCGGGCATGAGATGACCCAGGGCGAGCCAGGTTATTCCGGCCGCCAAAAGGATAGCTCTTCTTTTGCCTCTAGCGGTCAGGGCACTGACTGTCAGAATAGACCCTCCGACAAAGGAGAGACCGGCGAAAAAGAGCAGATAAGCCAGACCCATATAGACCAGGATGAAAGCCGGATGCAGCATTTGCGAATCAAACCTGGTCGGCACCCAGAATATATTACCCATTGAATTTGCGTCTCGGTTGGAAGCGACAGCCTTTTCTGTGATCGGCCCTCCGGATTTAGAAAGGCTTTCGGCAATTTGTTGACCGCGCAGAGCATCTCTATTTATCCTTGCAATGCCGGTGGTGTTCACTCCTGTGATTGCCGCAGCGTCTTCGCCCTGGGGACCAATTCTTCCGTTCGTCGCTCCCTGCAGAAGAGGAGCGCCGCCGGTATCCTCTTTGAAGGCGTCGAAGTTGCTGCTTCGGTATTGATCGCGGTCGAGGCCGAAGCGCTGGTAATCTCTATCAGTTTCCAGTACTGTGGCACCCGAAATCGGCGAAACCAGGCGGTAGGACCTTGCCAGATCCACCGCCCTGGATCTTTCTCCTGCCGCTACCAGTTCGTTGATTGTCTGGCTTGCCCAGAGAGTAGATAGTCTGACCGCAGTATCTTCTTTTGTTATCAATCTGGTATTCGGCATAGTTTCACTGGTGGAGAGCTTAAGGCCCTCTTTATTCACCGATGCCACCACATAACCATGGTTGTAGGCATGGGTCAGTCTGCTTGCGAACAGATTGGCGGAAGAAGCACGGATTCCTGCGAAGCTGATCTGCTCCATCTTCTCAGCACTTGGGTTGGAGCGGATCAGAAAACCGCTCTGGTTGCCGGTCTGCCGCTCAACACTGATCTTCGCTCCTTTGCAGGTCAGAGGAACATCAGACTGCAGGTGGAGATCTTGAATCGTGTCGAAATTGAGACCCCGGTCGTGTATGTAAGGCATTTTAAAGGCTATCTGATTCTGATCATCCAGAGAAAGTGGGGCTGTCACCCCTATTCTAAGCTGAAAGTCTTGAGAGCTGTTAACAGGATAGGCTTGAATATGCACCGTATCCGGTGACTTCCAGGTGGCCAGCACCGGGTCCCGGCGCATAGAAACCACAGAATTATAGGCAGACGAGACTCGCTCTTGCGAATTGAAAGAGGCTTCCTGGGCGACACCGTTTACCCACAATGTCACCCTCGATACCACGCTGCCTTCAGGAATCTTTAGATCGAAGGCGGCTTCCTGCTCTGTGTCCGTATAGGCCTTCAGGGCAAGGGTCCAGTAGTAAGAGGCGGTCAGACTTTCTGTATCTACTATTGCCGTGAGGGTCGATTTCGTTGCCGCCACCGGAGCATTAAACGTTGTCCCTATAGGTACGGAGAAGGCTCTGTCGGCTCTCGATAATTCATGAACACCAACACTGAGACCGGTTGCTCCTCCGGTGACAAGAAGCACCGCCAGAGCGTAAGTTAACTTTCTTCGAGAGCCGTTTTTGGTTGTAGAATCAGGCTTTTGCCACAGTCTCTCCAGCCGCTCGACCTCTGCCGAGCGGCTCTTTTGTGTTTCAAACATCGCTGTTTCCTCGATTTTGTACTAAGGGTTTTGAAAAGTTTTTTCAGCATAACCGAGGCTTCGATATGTTAAAAGGTTTCTGTGACCATATCCCCATCAGGGTTTTCCCTGGAAGATGATCCGTGACTGTTTTGTTGATCGTAGCTCTCTTGTTTCTGGTTGTAATCTCGGCACCGTATTCGGCAATGGCGAAAGATTCCGAAGCCGTGGCTCCGAAAGAGAGTGTCACCCTCTTTACCGGGATTGAGCGTGGCAAGGAAGTCTATGAAATTCTCAAAGAGCTGGCACCGGATATGAAGGCTAAGGGCGGTCCGCAAGACTGGACGAGAATAGAGATCAATATGGTGCAGGACGGCGTCAAGACTGATCTGGTTTTCAACCACGATCGCAATTACTATCAGGGTAAAAGCTGGCAGCTGGAGCGACTTGGTATGTACGAGTATATTTCGAAATTCCCTGAAGCACAGCATAAACAGAGGGCACTCAGATTGGTGCAGCGCTTTAATTTTGCGGTGGCTGCTGTTCTTTCTCCGCCACGGATTAAAGATGATAAGCGCCTGAAACTTATTCTCAAGCTCTCCGAGAGAATCAAGGCAATCATGTTCATTCCCGGTTCTTTAATGGATTGCTCCGGCAGGATAATCATCAGTCAGGACGGTTTCTCTGACCCTCAGGCTCGGGTTGATCTCTGAAAAGGTAAGCTAGCAACATAATCAGTAGAAGCCTGGTGTGTATTAATAGTAATAGGAATCCAGGTAGACCTATTTACTCTTATGCCGATTGTGCGTGGCTGGCTTTATGTTAGTCGTAAAACTGCAACTTTTGTGTCCGATGAGCGCAGCTATCTGGCGGATCAACTGAACTGGGAATCACTGGCGACACCGGAGCGTTTAGAGCAGTTTCTGGCTCGCTTCGTGCCGCTAGAGAAAGAGGATAAACTGAGACACGCGCGCTATTATATCGAGGCTGACGAGGAAGACCTCGAACAGTTTTTCAAAGCTTGACGCTCAGATGACAGGCGAAGAGCTTGCCGCTTTCCGTTTTGTCTACGGTCTGTTTCTGACAGAGTTGCAGGCTTGTAGCGTTTGAATCGAGTTCGTATTTTTTGAATTCTAGATTTTTTGACCCGGCCAGAGCCTGGAAAAGGGCAGCTTTCAGGGCTTCTCCCTGGTCCGAGTCGTCGAAGCCGTCGAGAACCGAATCAAAAGCGAAAGCTACAATAAGCTCAGTTTCCTGCTCTCGGAAGTTGAGCGGAAAACCGCTATAGGTCTGCATGACGCCGGCGCTGACGATAGAGATAGGTTCTGTCGGAATAGTAATATGCTCGCCTTTCTCCACTTCACCGGAGAGGTCCTGGGTTGGGTAGAGCAGCTCCAGGGGCTGTTCCGGACCGGCCTGGAAGAATACCACCACCTGGCAGTCGCTCAGAACTTTGATTCTGAGCTGAATGAAGTCACCAATTAGTAGGCTTGTGTCCGGGGGAATCTTCTCATAGCGTTCACTGGCAAGGCTCTGTCGGTAAAGATTGACTTCGAGACCCTCTCCGGAGGTGCCTATGGACGAGAGCATTCCCGCGACCGATTTGAAGAAACCCGATAACTTCCTTGGATCTTTTCGTCCCTGTTTGACCGGGGCAGATTCGACCACCGGGGCCGGAGCCGTTTTTTCCTCTTCTAATTCGACGCTTGTTTCTGTTTCTTCTTCGGTGATCTCTTCGGTCAAACGCTCGTTCAGGTCTACCGCTTTGATTTCGAACAGAGTCTCTTCTTCGAGGGTGACGGTTTTATAATCGCCGGATACAAGCGCTTGTCCTGGTTTTCTAATCTCGAGACAGTCATAGATAGCCTCGGCGCCGATCATGATACCAGGATGAATCCATTCTTTATAGTTCTCGAATCCGTCTATAAGCCAGCCTGAGTGAATGCCTATAACTCTGTCGTTCGCCACTATCGGAGCGCCTATGGATTCCATCGGCAGGCCCAGGCTGTGGATATATTGAGTACCGGCATCATTTTCCAGGGGGTTGATGATGTAGCCCATGTCGACTGCGCTTTTTCGGTTGCTTGCGTCTACCGAAAAGCTATACACTTCCTGACCGCTCGTGATAGTCAGATCATCAGCCAGGTTGATAGAGCGGATCTCGTTGAGGGCAGGCAGTTCGAAGTTGCCGACCTGGGCTTGACCTGTGTCGACCAGGTATTTGAGAGCGTGGAGAACAATTGCTCCATCGAAGCTACATCCCCTTACCACTCGCGAGATTGGAACCGGGAACTTGATATGGTTCCAGACACAGGCCACCGGCGGACACTGGGCTTCGGTGAGATTCAAGAGCGATAGTTCGTCCTTGGTGCGGCAAATCTCCACAGTTTTGCCCCCTACACCTTGATAGAGGGCGCTCGATTCTTCTAGAACTTGATATGCATTCATTAAAATCGCCGCTGTGGATTTTTCAATCGGCGGGAAGTTAGCCCAGGCTGGGTCCAGTTCGCGTTTGAAATAGAATTTCAGCTCCTGGTCCAAAGTGCAGATCATCTTGTTCAGCGCTTCTTCATTGACCAGGTTCTGGTACTGGATATGGGTGACTCTTTGATCGCCCAGACAAACCCTTGCCACCACACGGTTGAGGTTGTCCACCAGCATCATGGTTCCGATGTTGCGGGCGTTCATAAGAGTCTGCAAAATGGACACGAATTGCAGATTCTCGGCTTGTCCGGTGAGATCCGGCTCCTCGTCGAGCCTGTGGTAAGTTATCTTGTTTTTTAAGCGGGTCATGGTATCCCGGCCCAGGTTTTTGAGATTTCTGGTTAGTTTAATGCCGGCAACGTTATAAGGAGATGCTGTCAATCCGAAGTGCGGATAAAATCTGGATTCTTGTAGTTCTCGCTTGCCTTTCCAGCGGTCGAAAAGGTTGTGGAAGCGGAACTCTTTAACGCCGAATCTCTCTCGGGTGGCAGGAAACTCCACCGCCAGAGAATCAGGGTTTTCGCCGAAAGGTAGAACAAGGCTGGCACAGGTGACCACCTCTCCATCTCTGGGCATCCAGGCTGTGCCGATTATCTCGTTCTCTTCGACTGTCCTGTCGATGAGCCAGGCGGTAGCGCTTAGTAGACCTAGGTCTCCAGGATACAATGTCAATTTCTCCATCACACCCTTATATCCTATATCATATCTTGGCAGCAATTTCTGCCGGGGTGGTACCATTGAATAATTGGTGAAAGCGGAATTCTTATCGAATCACACTGAAAGGCTGGAGAGAGTTATATGTTCGCTAAATTAAGAGATGGTGATGATATGGAGTCCTTCTTAAGCCGGACCCGGCGAAATTTACTATCGGTCACAGTCGCATTTATCGCTGTTGCATTGACCCAGGGCTGTCAGCAAGCCCAGGTAGCAGGGTCCTACGATGGAGCAGCCAAGAATCTGGCAGTCAAGGCCAATATGCAGCGGGTTCAGGCTGCAGCCGAAGCTTATTTCCGGGATCACACCTATATGTATCCAGCCGAGATAAACGATGATTTCAAGAGCTATTTCCCCGGCGGGGATCCTGCCAGTAAGAAACCGGGCTCGGCTCTGACCAATCCCTTTACCGGGCAGCCTGAATGGCCTGTTATCGGTACCATCACCGATCTGACTACAGCCAGAGCCGGATTGCCCAAAGCGCTCTCCAAAGGGGTTATCGAATACAGTCCGATCAATGGCGGTAAGTCCTATGCGGTCAGGGCCGGTGGTTTCGATGACAAAGAGATTTCTCAAGTGAATTCGAATAGCCCCCTTGTGTTGTCACGGGACAATTTCGAAAAGGGCGCCCAGTAATAAAAGAGTTTTATTGGTATTGTATCTGGTGCTGATTCCGGACAGCGCCGAATCTGCCGCGGTCGCAATATACCAAGTTAATCTAAAAATCGGCAAACTGGGGTAGATACCAGAATAGTCCTCCCCGATCAAACCTCAATGTCATGGCAGAAGATAGCAAAAAAGAACTCACACCGGAAAGGAGTGTTTCAGAAGGACAAGAGACTCAGGATAGTCGAGATGAGCTTTCTGAGCGTTTAATCTCTGCTACGGATGATTCTCCGGAGTCTCCTCAACGGTTAAAACCATCAGAAGCGGTCGACAGTCGTAACGACCTTGAAGAATCAGGATTGAGCCTCAGCGATGAGGCTGCTCGTAATTTAAAAGAGCTTTTCGAGGAGGTCAAAAGTGGTCCTTTTGAGTCGGCCTCAGATTCGGCCGGGGTGGCAAATGTTCTCGCCCAGCAAATGAGTGAACTGGGCATTGAGTTTTCCGGCGGTTCCGACAATCGAGGAGCCTTCGGCAAGATGACCATGGGCGATAGCAAAGAGAGTGTCATTTACCAGGACGGTAAAGGCCAGGCTAATCTTGATGGCAATCAATTCGATTTTGATCTCTCTTCAGCCGATAAGATCTTTGATGCGACCCGTGCTCCTGCGCCGGTTATGGCCAGTTCCGAAGGGGATGGTCTTAAACAAGCAAATGTCGACCGCATGCAATTGCGAGCTGACGGCATCCAGAAACTGGAGTTGAGCGGCGGCGACGTGCTCTATAGAGTCCCGGCAAATCCTGAGGGGGTCAATTGGATAAGGGATGTCGGTGGTGAGAACGGGGACCGTTCTATAATCGGCTATGCCGACGGCAGAAGAGAGGTACGCTTCAAAGAGTCCGGGCCCGAAGGTGTATCAGCGGTGCAGTTCGGTGCCGATGGAGCGATTCTGTCTCTGGATCGCGATTCTGAAACGAGCGGTGGTGAGAGCGCCATTTATCAGGGAGGAGACGGCTTCGGCTCTATCAAACAGACCACGGATAAAGATTCAGGAGTAGTGGTTACCGAGTTTGCTGGTTCCGAACAGGGGCTCAAATCAATCACCTACAACCCGGCATCAGAAGAGAGCCCCTATCAAGTCGAGTTCGAGCCGGGTCGTGAGAATCCTGATTTAGAACAGCAGATCAAGTCAGGGCAGTTTAAAATACCTCTTTCTTTTCATTCTGAAAATGGTCGCCCTGAGGGCATAAATCTTTTCCCTGAACGCTGGAGTTCTCTGGAAAATGTAGATCCTGCCACCGGCCAGTTTATGCTCGGTGCAGACGGAACTCTTCAATTTCAAGAGCGAAGCGAAGCCAGCAGGGAGCCCCTCGAAATAGAAGGAGAGAGTTCGCCGTTCGCTTTCGGTAACGAGAAGGGCGAATTAATTAAAAACCCCGAGACCGGTTATCTAAGCGGCATTCGCTTCGAGTCCGGCAACCGGGCAGGGCAGGAATACGCATTCTCTTACGGTGAGGATGGCAGTCTCAATCGTATGACGGTGAGGGTTCCGGCAGAAGGCGGAGAAGGTCGATTCAACCAGGTAGACTTGACCCGACAGGGTGATGATTCCTGGCTTGTGGAACCTGCCGGCGCAGGGATTCCCGGATTCGAGAATCTGAAAGTCGGCGAAGACGGTCGTTTATCCGGCAATATTGTGGTTAAACCCAGTGGCGATATCGTATACGATGCCGGCGATGGGAACAAAGAAGCGATGCGTCTTAACGGCAACCATGATCGTTACGATCTGAATAGTTACGAACGAGTTCGGGAGACAGCCGAAGGTGAGAGCACCACCGAATACTGGGATGGTTACGAATGGCGTCAGGGCTCGAAGCAGAGCAACGAAGACGGCACTGTGACAGTCAGTTTCTCCGGTGAGGGCAAAGTTTCTAAAATCGTTAGAGATGCCGGTGTCGCAGAAGATGGTACCAGGCGTGACAAGGTGCTCGTGGTTCGCAATGATGGCACCGTATTCGATGCTGACTGGGGCCGGCAACATATGAGCAGGCAGTCGGGCGATCAGAAGGTCGAATTGTTCAATACCGGTATGCGTGATGAAAATGATAAGGCTGTCTGGATGCAAGGTTCGCCTTCTGACAGTGGTGAAGTCATTTTCAAACCTGAAAACGAGAGAGAGAGACTTGCTATCTTGGAAGGAAAAGTTCCCAGGAGCGTCAGTTTTCATGAAGGTGGAGAGTTTACGTCTGTCTACGCCAACAATACTCGGGTTCGTTCAGACCGGTCGGGCCGTGCCAGCCGAATTGATTTCGGCAATGATACCCATGTCGAGCTGGATCGTGATGTGCACGGTGATGTTCTCAGAGTTTCGGGTCTGGACGGACGCTCTTATGAGCGTTCCAGGCAGTTGCCCGCCGATGAAGACGGGCAGAGCCGTTTTCGCTGGAATGTGTTGGACGGCGCAGATGACGAGCAGAAGAGCATCGAGGCCAGTCTGATACTCGGGCAACAGGGGCAGGTATCATTGAGAGGAGACAACAACTACAGCCTCTCCATAGAAGGAAGCGGTATGACCGTGGTCCGATCCGGTGACAAGATCGAGCGAGTTCTGGATGCTCAGGGGCAGGTCTGGATGCCCGAGACAAGAGAGGACGACTCGGTCGAGGTCTGGACTGTAACTTCTGGTGAGCGCAGCGAATCTTTTGAAGGCTCTCTCGAGTTAAATGCTGTGAGCGGACGAGCTACGGTCAAAGGAAAAGATGGAAAGTTCAGAAATCTCAATCCGGACGGCTCTACCAGAACTTATAGCCAGGAAGGTGTCGAAATAGAGCGCAGTTTCCCCGACGGCAGCGTGGTGGCTCGTAGCGAACTGGGCTATTTGAGTGCGATCAAATCGTTGAATGCTGATGGCAAGCTGGAACTCAGGGAGTTTGTTTATGAAGACGGACCCGACGGGCAGCCGCATTTGAAAGGCGTCAAATTGAACGGCAAACCCACAGAGGTCGTGGTCGACGGTCATCTGCGCGAGCTGAAAGGCTCCCCTTCTGGTGCAGATCAGATCAAGCCGGAGGATCTTGGCGCTTATATAGACTATGATACCGCCAGCGGTATGAGAGTCATCAAAGCTTCTTTAAATCCCGAAGATAAGACTATTCGCCTGGAGGATATCCACGGAAAGTCCGAGGTTAGAGATCTGGCATCCACAGGTGCTGACGACCAGTCCGCCCTGGCTCTATACACTCGTCCTTATCTCTTCTATGACGAGGACGAGGATTTGCCTCAAGGTTTCGATGCCGGTCTGGTTTAAGCTTCGGCTTTTTTAGAAATTGACAGCACTAAAACTGGTATCGCCCAGTAAAGACTTTCTCCCAGCTTGAAGGCTGCCACCTCATCAGAGGTCAGATCTATGTAGACCTCTACTGTCTCGGACTCTTTCTCTTTTGAGAGTTCGGGCAGATACACCCGCCGCTTGACTATGCAGCGATAAGACTTGCCGTCCCTGCTCAATCGCACTTCATAGCGCTGTTCGTCTACATCGACAGCGTCACCATTGCTGGTGTTTATTTTTACCTTTTCCAGAACCGGCTTTATTTCATCGACCCGCATCTGAATAGGCTCAGAATAGTTGACGATCTGAGAATATCGATCATAGGCATAGGACTCTTTGTCTCCCCGAAATGCCAGCGCCGCAAGACCGATCGGAACGCTGGCTGCTCCGGCGATATATATCAGCTCCATCGTGCCTGGTGGACCCAGGTCGAGGAGGAAGAATATGAAGAGTATCGCGGCCAGACCCGAAACGATGGTAAGACCGATAAGAACGAAACTGCGTCCTTCGGAATCTATCGAGTCAGGGTGGTAGTTTATCTTTCTTGCGGCCATCGACCCAATTATACTTCAAATTATGGGCTCGATCTGGGAAGATAGGACTCTTTCACCGAGGGCACAGAGCCAGTCGCGATGATTACTTTGAAGCTAAATAAAGTGCCGGTCCTGTTTGTGCAGGGCTTCTCAAGAGAGGATACCCGGGCAATCGTCGATTTCGTTCGTGAAGCGAATCAGATGACGACCACTTTCAAAGATACCGTGCTGTTTATAGATACACCGGCGACACCGCATCTGGTCGAAGCGGTTGAATGCTTGAAAACCGAAGGGCTGAAAGTTGTCTTCCGGGACCATCACCGGGTAAGCGGAGCGTCCAACAATATTCGAGATGAGCAGAAGTTGAAAGCAACTGAGAAGCTTGAACGTTTGCTCGGAGACGATTGTTTGATCACTTACCGAGATCTGCATCCGGCATGCAGCACTCTGGTGGAAGCAGGCGAGTTTGCCGACGCGCTGGCGATAATCGCGGATCCTGATGCCGATGGTTTGACAGCGGCGATGAAGGCGGCAGGGATTCATTATCCGGAGCTGGATGATGATGCGGCGCTTCTTGATAGTGAGCCTGCTATGCAGGTGAAAGGTTCGAGAATTTCGCGGTTGCTGGCCCTTGGCCTTTCGACTCTGCCGTCTTATGATCCGGCTCGGCCACGGGAGAGGGAGGCCTGTCAGCAGCGGCTCTTTTCCGACTGGGTGC
This sequence comes from Candidatus Obscuribacterales bacterium, assembly GCA_020634035.1. Taxonomy (GTDB): domain Bacteria; phylum Cyanobacteriota; class Vampirovibrionia; order Obscuribacterales; family Obscuribacteraceae; genus RI-106. The sequence goes on from JACKCM010000004.1 coordinate 352,470, forward strand.
AGGCAGTTCAAGGCAGTGATGAGGCGCTCAATCGTCTACAAGAGGCTGAATCTATCTATGAAAATGCTGTGGCGGTGGCTGGCTATTTGGCCGCCAGAGCCAGAACAATCGCGCCGGGAGCTGTTCTGGTTGATGCCACCGAGAGCGATATTTTTGATATGGGCAGTCTTACACAGCTGGTGGAGCAGGAGCCGGATAATCTTATTCTGGTATTGATCAAGGACAAAGGTCCGATAGCCGCTCATTTTGGCGTTCAATACAGCCTTTCCGTGTCCAGGCAGGCGAAAGACGATATCGACCTGAGAAGGCTATTGCCGGAGAATGCGGTGAATGATCCTGCCTGTGGTGTTATCAGCAATGTTTCCTTCCTTCTGCATGTTTCAGAGCCGGTCTGGAGTGATTTTATTTTGCCCGGCCTCAAAGGCGGAAAGCACCTTCTCTAAGTCACGGTTTCTCTTCTTCGATTCGATTTGATAGAATCTCTTGGACGAGACAGATTTTGAAGGTTTGGAGCTTTTCGTGGCTAAGGTTTTGGTAGTTGAGGACAATGCAGAGCTCATCCAAATGTTGCGGGCTCTTCTCGAGCATGAGAATCATCTTGTTGAGACTTTGAGCGATGGTACCGAAGCCGGTTACGCTCTAAAGCTGGATAAATTCGATCTGATCATTCTTGACTGGGAATTGCCTGGCAAGCACGGGGTGGATCTCTGTCGAGAGTTTCGCTCCGCTGGTGGTGATACACCGATTCTGATTCTTACCGGACGGCGCGAAATCGAAGACAAAGAGACCGGTTTCGATTCAGGCGCCGATGACTATCTGACCAAGCCTTTTCATCCCCGGGAGCTTATCTCGAGAGTCAAGGCTTTGCTTAGAAGAGCTGCCGGCCAGGTAGAACTTGATACTCTGAGGGCTTTCGATCTCGAATTGAGTCCCTCCAGGCATGTGGTGGCAAAAGCCGGTGTTGAACTCAGTCTTTTGCCCAGAGAGTTTAGTTTGCTGGAGTTTCTTCTTCGGCACCCAAATCAGGTTTTCAGCAACGAAGCTTTATTAGAGAGAGTCTGGCAGTCTGATTCGGAAGCCACTGCTGAAGCGGTCAAGAGTACCATGAAGCGGCTTCGCAAGAAGGTCGATGGTGATTCCGAAACCAAGATAATTCACACCGTCCATGGTGTCGGGTATATACTCAAGAACTCCGGTTGAGGTTGAAGTCGAGGAAGAAATAGGCTTTTGAAAATCGTCTATAAAGGTCTTGCTTTGATGATTTCGATTCTGGCAGTGCAGCTGGGATTTGTTTTCGTTTTGCTCAACCTTCTCGACCAGGCTGAGCGAACTGCCGCCCGAGAAGCGCAGGCCAAGTTGATTGTCGGTCATACCAATAAGTTGATGCACACCTACTATGATGCAGCCAATACGCTAAAAGGTTATTTTCTTTCTCGCGACGATAAAGCCAGAGCTCAGTATGAAGCTGTTATGAATAAAGTTCCTCTTGAGTTAGATTGGCTTTCTACTAATCTGAAGGGCAATCCTGATGCAAAAGCCAGCCTGGAAGCGATCAGAAAAAAATCGGATCAGATTCTAAACATACTGAAAGAAGCGAAGCGCACTGCCGATGAAGAGAGTGTGATCAGCGCTATTCCCAGGCTTGGAGAGTTTCGAGCGGAGATTCAGCCGCTCTTTGACGGATTGGTTGTGGACGCCGATAAGTTGATCAAGCGACAGGAGAAGATTCTTGAAGAGAATCCTGCCACCCAGGCCAGGGAAAGGGCCGAGATTCGCAATATTCTCTATATCGGTCTTGCCTCCAATGTCGGAATAGCCATATTTATCGCATTTTATTTCTTCGCCAATATAGTATCGCGAGTCGATATTCTTATGGATAACACCCGCCGTCTTTCGAAGGGTGAGTCCTTGCGAGGTCGCTTGAAAGCCGACGATGAGCTGGGTGAACTGGACCGAGTCTTTCATGAGATGGCAGCCGCTCTTTCTGAAGCAAGGCGCAAAGAGCGCGCTATCTTTGACAATGCTCTCGATGTCATCTGTGCGATCGATAGCGAAGGACGGTTCCAGGAGGTCAGTCCAGCCAGCACCTCTGTATGGGGCTACGAGCCGCAGTCTCTGACCGGAGCCGAACTGAAAGAGCTTGTCGCCGAAGATCAAAGGGCAGAGTTGACTCTCTGTCTTGAGGCGGCTAAGTCCGGTAGTCTCACCGGGCCCTTTGAGGCTTCCGTGGTGGCTGCCGGAGGCGAGAACCTGATCGAGACACTCTGGACTGTACAATGGAATCAAGACGACAGTTGCTTCTATTGTGTCGCCCATGATATTACCGACCGCAAGCGGGTGGAGTCTCGAATCAGAGAAGTAATAGAGAGGCTGCCGGTCGGAATAGCGGTTGCACATCCTGATGGCAGTATCGAGTATGTCAATCCGAAGCTTTGCGAGACCTTCTCTTACGAGCCCTATCAATTCGATGGACTGCATCTGAAAGATCTTTATGATGATACCGATGGTGGGGACACCGGATTAAAAGAGACTCGTGCCAGGCGTGCCGGCGCAATCGAATTTCCGGCAGAAGTATCCAGCGTCTCTTACGATACCCACGAAGGCATGCGACAGCTTGTGGTGGTTATAGACGTGACCGAGAAGTTCGAATTGCTGCGCTTGCGACGATCCTTTGTCTCTATGGTCAGTCATGAACTCCGGACCCCTTTGACATCGGTACAGTCCTTTCTGGGAATGTTGACCATGGGTGTCTATGGAGATCTTCCCGAGCAAGTCACAAAGCTTGGTGCCAGCGCAGAACGTAGTACAAATCAGTTGATCAGGTTGATTAATGATTTGCTCGATGTGGAGCGGATGGAACAAGGACGCCTGGAGATGAAGATCCAGGCAGTAAATTCAAGGGACGTTTTGCAGGCTGCTCTTGAAGCGGTGGAGGGTTTTGCCGACCGCTATGAAGTCGAAGTCGATTGTGATGTGGAGGATATGGGGTTTCCCTGCGATCAAGACAGGGTCTCTCAGGTTCTTATCAATCTGATTTCCAATGCTGTCAAATTCTCGGACCGGGGCGATTCGGTCCATGTTAGAGCCAGTCGCTCTGGAGATAACGTGCGCTTCGAGGTAGAGGACAGTGGTCGAGGCATTCCTGCTCCTTATCTTTCGGCGGTTTTTGAAAGATTTCAGCAGGTCGACGAGAGTGACGCCAGAGAAAAAGGCGGTTCAGGCTTGGGTCTTGCTATTTGCAAAGTGATTGTCGAAAGTCATGGTGGCACCATCGGTGTAGAGAGCGAAGAGGGCAAAGGCAGCCTTTTCTGGTTCACCTTGCCAGCCTCTGAGAATTGATTGTAAAATGGGTCCTTTATATCAGGCATGCCAAGAATACTTATATGATTGAAGAATTTGAGCAAGCTCTTATACATATTGAAGATGAAGAAGCCGCCGAGCTGGAGAAGCTTATTCAAGCCGAGCCTGCCCTGTTGAGTTTCGTTCAGGAAGACGCTTCGCTTCTTCATCATGCCGCTGCTGCGGGTTCACTTTCTGTTCTCGAGGTTCTTCTGGAGAACGGCGCCAATCCGGATGGGCCCGATGCTTGCTCTTCTACGCCGTTACAATGGGCTGCCGGTCTCAATCTTGTCGAGGTATTGAAACAACTTATTGACTTCGGCGCTGACCCGGAGAAAAGCGATGCCGGTGGTGAAGGGGGGACCGCTCTTGTTCATGCTCTGTTTTACGGACATAGCGAGGCTGCGGATTTTTTGGCTACCCGGGCGATTGTTCCTTCTAATCTGCGGGTAGCAGCCGGTCTGGGGCGGGTCGATTTGATGGAGCAATTTTTCGACGAGCTTTGCAATCTCACCGATGATGCCGGCAAGCACCGGCAGTGGTACCGAGCCAACGAGGAGTTTCCAGAAAAGCCGACCCGGGATGACCATCAAGAGATTCTTGATGAAGCGCTTTGCTATGCCTGTTTCAATAATCGTCTGGACGCGGCTCGATTCTTATTGGAGCGTGGTGCCAATCCCAATGCCAAGCCTTTCTATGCCACCGCTCTTCACTTTGCCGTCGCTAAAGATAACATTGAGCTGGTCGACATTTTGATGGAGGCCGGCGCCGATCTGTTCATTGAAGACGACAATCATCGCAGTACCCCTCAGGGTTGGGCCGAATGGGGCTGCCAGGACAAAATGTCCGATTATCTGTTATCTATAATGGCTGATTCGGATCTTGTTCATTCGGTTGCCTCAGGCGATTCTAATAAGGTTCAAAAGCTTATCTCCCAGAGTTCCAAGCGAGAACTGATGGGAGAGAAAGGAAAGCAAGCCCTTCTAGAGGCGATTGAGTCAGGCAACGAAGAGATTGAAAAGATCTTGAGAGACGGTGGCGCACGGCTTTGTCTCAGCAGTGCCGCCGCTATAGGCTCGATTGAAGATGTCGAGTATCTTATCGGTCAGGGTCTCAGTCCTAATTCCACCATGACGGTTTCGGTTCCGGTGCCCGGTTCCCACGCTGTGGAAAAGGAGATCTCTGCCTTGCTTCTGGCTGCTGTGAATCGTCACGAAAAGGTCTGCCGCAAGCTGCTTGATGCCGGCGCTAAAGTGGATTTGTATGTGGCAGCAGCACTTAATATGGTGTCAGAGGTCCAGAACTTTATCGATGGAGGCTTAGAAGTAGACGCAGTCGATCAATTCGGTCGGACTGCTTTGCACCGTGCCATCCAGGGAGATGCTGTCGATGTTGTTCGTTTCCTTCTTGAAAGGGGCGCAGATCCCGAAAGAAGCGCTGATTTTTTCAGTTATGGACCGCGTGCCGTCCACGTAGCTGCCCAGGCTGGTGCTTCTCGACCGGTACTCGAGCTATTGCTCGCAGCCGGTGTCGATCTGAATGGGTCTTCCAATCTTGGCACACCGCTTGAATGCGCGCTTCGAGAGAATCAGGATGAGACAGCGGCGATTTTGAAAGAGTTTGGCGCCGAGTCTGAAGAGGACTGAGTCTCATTTTTAGTATTTCGAATTTCGGGCATAATAGAGCCAGGCTCATTTATTTGTGGTGGAGGACGAAGTCGAGATGCGCTATTTCAAGAATTTCAGCCTTTCTGTACTGCTTTGCCTGGGTCTTGGTCTTGCTCAGTCTTCGATCTTTGCTCCGGCTGTCGAGGCCTGGGGCGGTGTCGGTCCATACGGAATGGGAGGCTACGGCTATGGACGTCTTTTGCGGATGGGAACGCGGGGAGCCTATGGCTATGGCAATCGCAATCGAAATCGATACAACAACAACAATAGTTATGGGCAGAATGGTCAGTTCTCTTACAACCACAACAGGGTAAATGGGCTGAATGGCTCTCAAGGTGGTTATGGATACGGCTCTAATGCCAATGGACTCTATGGTCGAGCCCAGGGCAGATTCCAGCAGAGACACAGTAACAACCAATTGTGGAATGAGGGCAGTCGGGGCGCTCAGGGCGGCCAGGGTAATGGCGGCTCCAATCTATGGGGAAGCAACAGCGGTTCACATCCCTATTACTGGGGACAGAGTGGTGGAGGACAGAATCAAAACTCGTATTCACAAGTCAGGGGCGGATACGGCTATGGTCAGGGTTACGGTGGGCGATAAGTAATTTGAGAATCACTTCTCTTGCCCGCTCCCATTCTTCTTCGCTAACAGGTTCCAGGAATTCACGGTGGACTCGATGGACCCTCCGGGTTGCTCTTGCCACTACAGCCTTTCCTTTCGGGGTCAGGTAGAGCATATTTACACGCTTGTCGTCTTTCGACTTATCCTTATATATGTAGGCTCTTTTTTCGAGACCGTCGACAATAGCTGTTACCGATGTCCGGTCTATTCCGAATTGTTCCTGAAAGCTGTGCTGGGGCATAGGACCAGTTACTGCCAGGACTCTCAGAAGACCATATTCATGGGTGATGAGATTGAGCGGTTTGAGGGCGTCTTCCAAATACTTGCGAAGAATTTTGGTGGTCTGTCCCAGGAGATAGCCGGGATTATTGGCGAATTCTTCCGGGATGTCCATATTTATCTGGATCTCACCTGTAGGGTTCTGAAAACTGCTTCTTGTTCCTGAGTATCTTATTCTAAAAGCCAGTTAGGGTATATGTTCCCTGGTAAGGATTATAAATGGTTAATAAAAATAAATTGAACTTTTTGGCAATTCTGGCGTCTTGAAAGAGTGTTGGTGATTGAAATACTTTTTGGAGGCATTTAAACCAATGAAATCTAAAACTCTGGCGTTTTTAGCCGCAGGTCTCGCTTTGTCTGCATTTACCTGGATTTCACCTGCCCCTGCAGAAGCTCAAGTATGCAATCAGAATACGAATCTGAATTCTTATAATCCGAATTTCAATCGGAGAGATTTCCATCGTAATCGGAAAGCTGTCAAAAAGCATTTGAAAAGGGCTTACAGAAACAATGTCAGTGCATATGCAAATGCGAACAACTCTTTACCGGTGTCTGTTCCGGTAAATGTCAATCCGTATTATGTTCCTGCTAATCAGAACCTTTACGGCAACCTGGTCAATCCCTATTACACGAGTAACAACGGACTCGTGCGCAACGTACTTAACTGGTTCTAGATATAGAACCACATGGAATCTAAATTAGGAGAAAAATAATGCATAAGAAAAATCTGGCGCTTCTATCGGCCATCGGATTTGCACTCTCAGGAACAGCACTGTCGCCGGTATCAGCCGCCGATTCGAACCCTGAAACTATCGCCAAGCTACCTCCCGGAGCCTGTGCCCCGGGCAAGTCTTGTTCCGAAGGCAAGAAGTTTGATCTGACCGACGATCAACTCGAGAAGTTGAGTGGACTGAAAAACAAGATGAGAGAGGCAAGCGGTCCCAAATACCTCGAGTTGAAGAAGCTGAAGACAGACTTGAGAGACAAACTCACCAAGTCTGAGGTCGATAAGAGCGAGCTACTGTCTATCCAGGCAAAGATAAACGATCTCAAGTCGTCACTTGCCAATGACCGCATCGCTTTCATGGCAGATGCTTCCACCGTCTTCACTGCCGAACAGAAAGAGAAAATGAGACGAAGAATGCTCATGAAGAATGTGATGGGTATGCATCACGGTGGCAAACGCTTTCATGGCAAAGGACCTCATGGAAAAAGTTTCCATGGTAAAGGCTTCAAGCACATGAAGGGTGATGTCGGCCCCGGCACCGAAAGTAGTGTGACTTCAGAAGTTCCGGTATCCGATAGCGGAGAAGACCTGGGTTAACAAAGTAACCTGAACCCATCCATAGAGCCAGAAGATCGAGTTATTCAAGACTCGATCTTCTCTCATTGAAAGTATCACTTGCAAAAAAAATGCGAGTTGAACTATTCTCTGTCTTCCGCTCTGAAATGGCATTCCAAACGGATATGTAAATTATGTGGTAGATAGAATCTATCAGTTTTTCAGCAGAGTATAGGCATAGATATGACCGTTTCTTTCACCGGTCATCACGGTTATCCTTCTATCTCGGTACAGAAGGGTAACATGTCCTTGCTCATCATCCAGCTCTAGAGCCTCATAGGCTTTAATGCTTTTGCCTCCCAGCGCTTTGTAAGCAGACTCTTTGGCTGTCCAGAGTTTGAGAAAGAGTTTGTCGCGGATGTTTTCGTCAGCAGAGGAGAACAATCTCTTTTCACTTTCGCTGAAAATTAGATCATCCATGCCGCTATCCATAGTGCGCAACTCTTCTACATCTACGCCGATTGTAAAATACTGGTTGTCTTTGCCGGTTACTGCCAGGCAACAAGCAATGCGGCTCTGGCCTGAGCTGTGTGATATTGAAATCGGAATTCTAATGAATACCGAATCCTTCTCTATATAGACTTTCCCCCAAGGCACACCGTTTTCATCGTTTTCTATTTCGATATTTCCTGCTGGTACCGTCTGCCCCAGATCTTCTTCCAGTACTATCCCTACAGCTCTTTTGGCGGCTAGTCGCCCCATAAACCAGCTTCTTTTTCTGGCTTCGTCACTGAATGCGCCGTCATAGATGTTTTGCTCTTTCGAAGTAAAATGGCTTTGAAGGCAGCGAATAATGGCATTCTCTTCCAAATCGAAATCCGCTTCATCAACCCAAACGGCGATGATTGGCTCAGAGGGGCGGGACACTCCGCTGGAAAAGACTGTGTTGGAGTTCGAAACGGATTGCGAAGACAGGCTGTATTGCTCAAATACTTCTGTACTGGCACGGTCAACGGCCGACTGCACTTCTTTCAGTGCTGCCAGATAAAATTCCTCAACGCGCCCGAGCTCAAATCCTGTTTGGGGCGGAGTTTGCAGCATGATCCGGCGGCATCCTCTGCGAAAGTAACTTTTTTGCAAGTCGGGATTGCGGCCTTGTATGAAAAGGCTGGCGATCAAGCGATTAAGCTGGGTGACTCCGGATATTCCCTGAATATTGGATGACACCGCCACTACAGGCTTGTCTTTGAGAATCTCGTTTACTTTCGTAGTCAGAATCGATCCAGGGCCGATTTCAACGAATTGTCTGATTCCGGAATCGTACATTTGAAGCGCTGTTCGGTAGAGTTTGATCGGCATGCAAAACAGATTCGCCGCCAGATATTCAATAGCGTTTTTTTCTTCAGGAGCAGGTCCTTCCAGGGCGCAAGACCATGAAGGTACCTCCACCCTTGAGAAGGTTTTTGAGCTTTTGAAAATCTCGGCTTGATCACTGTCTAACAGATCTTCCACCAGTGGCGTATGATATGGAATCGGCGCCGGCATCATCAGTGATGCTATTCCTCGGGTCTCTGCGATTTCTATCAGGTTCTCTACCGCATTTTTGGTTCCGGTTACCATAACGTGTTCCATGGCCAGTTCACCGACCATGTGCAACTCCTGACCGAGGTTGGGCATTGCGGCAAAAAGATCTTTTACGCTGGCAAGCGTTCCGAAAATATTCACGGTTTTCAAAGAGGAAAATTTATCTTCTGGAATTGACCTGGCGAACTCTACAATGAAGCGGTAGAACTCGATCATCACATACTCTACTCTGGCGTATCCGTTCAAGAAATAGTTGCCGTACTCTCCTGTACTCATGCCAAGGTAAGCATCCGGCTCTATATTGATGTCTTTGAGGATAGCGTCAAGGGCGTACTCTGCGTGTAGTATCGCCGCCACCGCGAAATCTGCAGTGAGCAATCTTGTATTCGAAGCGATAGTCGAAGAAGTGTTCTGGTTCTCGAATGGATAGATGATCTGACTCGGTAGCTTAGCCTGGTCTTTGTCCATCTGCCAGGATAGATAGTCGAGATTATCCATTATAAGATTTACCACAGGAAAGCTGATGTGCAGATCCGCCAACATGCCCTGGTAGGCTGAGCCCAGTCCAGGCAGCATGAAAGCGAGCTTCCCTTTTATTCGATCTTTTGGATCCGTGTAGTAAACATCTTTTCTGGTTGGTGTGTTTTTTGAAAGCGACTCTCTGAGCGATTCTGATTTTTTCTGTAGATCAATTCGATTGGATGCCACCATTGCAGCTCTAAAGAGATGTTTGTCTGATAGAGGTTCTGTGCAATTTACTCTATAAGCAAGATCCCTCAAGCTTGTTTCTTCTTCCGAAGTAGCATCAAGAAGTGCTATCAGCTCTTCGACCATGCCTTCTAAAGAGGCTTTGTTTTCGCCTCCAAGCAGGAAAATCTCTGTTTCTTGATTGATTGGAATAGGGCTGAAATACGCAGCAGAACCGGAACTGTTCCTTACCTCCGGACCTGACTCCTCTATAACAATTTGTCCCTGTGAAGTCACCAGGGCTCCTCTTCGCTTTTTACTGCCTACCATCGCTGTCGGCTCCAGCCAGGGCCGTTCATTCTCTAGGCAGTATAAAGAGCTGTGTTTTCGGTTGCTGGAGGACAGGCCCGCCAGCATAGTTTTTGTTGAAAGGCAGAGAATCAGTTTCAGTAGCTCAACGGCGATGCTATCCTCGCTGTCCGGGGCAAAGATAGAAACACCAGAAAAGAGACCGTCAGCTGGCAGCTGCAGCGCCAGGTTCTCTTCCAGACCATTTTCTAGGATGACCAGACCGGGTCGCTTTGAGAAAGCAGAGGCATCAAAGTTGTTTCCAGAATAGATAAGTTCTCCTAGGTATCCGACTTCGTTGCTCAATAGAACCACCACAAGAAACTGGTGATTTTGATAAAAGCCGGAGGAGGCGATCAGAACTCTAGAGTACTCATCCTTTTCAAGGACAGCTTTAGCTCTTGAAATGGCGGAGAAAATATTTTGGTTATCCAGGTCGATAGAAAGTTGTAATCCCAGTGCTGTTGCTTCTAAGTTTACTGATTCGGCTAAATCCTCTACGGTTGTTAAGAACAAGCAGGGTACGTCTAAGAGAGAATCCTCCGGCAAAGCGGATAGCAGCGCTTTTCTGACGCGTTCTTGAAAGGGAAGAGATTTCTTTGGCGCATTATTAGTAGTGTCATTGCGGAGGTGATCGAAGAGGTCGCTTAGATCTCCGATTGTGTCGACATAACAGCCGGCCCCAAGAATTTTTGTTGTTTTACGCTCTTTTTCAATGTGACTCATTTCAAAATTGCAGCCGAGCCGGCGAAACGGTTGAATGACTTACTGCCGATACCGGCAAGGGATTCCACTAACAGTGCCAGTTTTCCATCGGCATTGTAAATCGCCAGGTCGCATATCACCTCACCGTCGAAGGTCTTGTCGACTGTATAGACCCGAACAGTCGCACCGTTCCGATCTGGGGTCTCGAACAGGTGCAATTTATTGAAACCGGTAGGAAGGCAGGTTATATCAGAATAGAACCGAGCCCAGACTGCGCCTAATTGCATGGCGCTGTCGAACAGGGTCGGGTCGAGAATCCACTGGGCACCACCGGATATTGCAAGGCAGTCGGCCGGCGCCTGACCCTTTACCGTCCCGCGGATGCCTTGAGGAGCCAGTTTCTCGATTTGTTGAATCCCCTGGAACCTCGGCCCGTGGAAAAGCCAGTTGGTGTAGATATTATCGACGCGAAGAAGGTCGCTTTCGAAATCCGGCAATTTGTCTTCTTTCAGCAGAAAAGGCACCCTCGAGCCCAGCAGTGTGGTGGCACCTTTAGTTCTATCGTGAAAATATTTGAACTCCACCCGGGTCTTATGGTGCAGTTTTCTACTGCCACGTGAGCCGACTGATTCTACCTTTGCCATAGCACTGTCTAGATCCAGCGGTTCTATTGTGACCTCGAAGTTTTTCTGATCCGAGTCGAAGATAACCCCTGCAGGTATATCGAAGTCTGAAAGGGCCATCACTCTTCGACCACCGAAAGCCAGGGTGGCTGCCTCCAGAATCATTTCAAGGGCAACGGACATGGGAAGAACCGGCACGCTGTCGAGCTTGTGATCCTCGAGGTAAACATGATTTGTTATGTGCACCGGCACCTTCAAAACCATAGGGGTTCTTGTCAAAATGGTGGCGGGTTGAATGACCGGACCGGTAAACTGACTGGTCAGTACCGTAACAGCGGAGGTCTTGTCCGAAGCCGGGTCACCGACCAGAATGACTTCGGAGAGATCATCTTTTAACTCATTCAAAAAAGCTTTGCTGCCGGCTTCAGGTGCGATCATTCCCCAGCCGAAGCTTTCGAATACACGCTCCAGTTCAGGTGGTGCCATACCTCCTTTCCATGGACCCCACATTATCGACTTGACTCTTGTTTCTGTGGAGGCACTCATATGAAGAGCGATTTTGTTTAGTGCTTGATTGGCCGCAACATAGTCTATCTGTCCTGGATTACCGGTGCGTCCCACCACCGAAGAGAAAAAGCAGAGAAACTTCAGGCTGTCCAACCTCAGTTTGTCAGCTAAGGTGATCGCCGCTTTTACTTTGGTGTCGAATACTCTTTCGAAAGACTCAACCGATTTGTCGGATATCAGAGCATCTTCGATTATACCTGCACCATGGATGACACCGTCGATACTTCCGTATACCTCATAAATAGATTCTATACAGCTGGAGAGTTCTTTCTCGTTTCTCACATCTACGGCGTGATAGCGGACCGAAGCGGCGTATTTTTTGATTCTTGCCAGATTGTCTCGGATCTCTCTGTCTTTCAACAGACGTTTGTATGCCGACTCCACTTCTCGAATGGCGCTTTTTCTAGTCCCTTGGTTGAGAGCTTCGGATTCGGCTTCGAGCAAAAGCGCTTTTATCTCTTTTGCATCGGTAAGACCTCTGGTCAGGGCCGGCTCAGGACCAGGCAGTTCAGACTGTCCGAGAATGAGAAAGTTGCAGCGATATTCCCTGGCCAGGGCTATGGTCGACTCTGCCGTGATTCCTCTGGCACCACCGGTCACCAGAACCAGAGAGGATTCATTCAGTAGAGGCTCGACTTCTTTTGGTCTGTCCGACTCGTCTACATGAGGAACTGTCAGGGGGCTAAGTACACGCTCTCCGTCAAGGACATACTCTCCTTTTGATACGCCTGCCAGACCGAGATCAAAAAGGCAGGACCCCGAGGATAGAGGACCAGTATCGATACTAAAACTTCTGATAAAGTCCAGTTCCAGGGCGATGGTGTTGACCATGCCTATTAGTGCGGACTGGTTTGCGATACTTCTCAAAGTCGGTCTTTCATAGGCAGATTTCTTGTAAAGCAGATCGCCTCCAAGGGCGGTGCCGACTATCAGGGTCGGGTGATAGTTCGGCTCTTTTAGATGAAGCGCTTTCAACTCTTTAGTCAGTTGTAGGAGCATGTGCGGACTATTGTTCTCTGCGCCTGCAAAAAGGATCCAGGAGGGTCTAGTTCTTTCTATGAAATCGAAGACAAGCGAAACCTGCTTTGTATGCAGCTTATCGAATCGGACACCTCGTGTTTTGAGAACAGTTTCGAATTCATCAATGAACCCGTCGGCTAGGGCGGTGTTGTCATCGAATATATACAGAACACTCTCGGGCATAGAGCCGCTGCCATCATTCTCCTTATCGAGCAATCTGGTGCTTTCTGCCAGAATCACCCGCTCTCTTCTCAGGCTACTGTTGCCAGACGCTTTTTCCTGCTTCGGATCCACTTCGATGCTGGTCAATTTTTGTAAGGCGTTTCTCACCTCTTTAGAACGGCTGGAACTTGAAATAGCAAGGTCGGCTATTTGATCGATTTCGAGGTTTCTTATCCAGTTAGAGATTGCGTCAAGTGTTTTCAACTCTGCCAGTTCTTCGATGGCGCTTTCGAGTTCGAACTTGAAATCTGAGGGCAGCAACTTTCTGAAGCTGTTGAATATCTCGATACGCTTAATGGAATCGATTCCCAGATCGGCTTCCAGATCCAGGGTCGGATCGAGCATCTCTATGGGATATCCAGTTCGCTCGCTGACGATATCGTAGAGTCGTTCTATCAGTTTCTCAATCTCCAGAGTCTGGCCTGTGGTGGGCTCCGGAGTCGGCGATTCAGTCACCGGCAACTGCTGCTCGACGAGTTCCTGTTGGAAATCACGGCTCGAAGTCAGCCAGGTGGATGGATCAACTTTTGCTGCTTTCGGTGAATCTGATGAGCGCGCTTCTTTGAGATAAGCAAGCATTACTTCTTTCTGGGCGTCGATAAAATTGTTGGTGGCATCCAGAAGATTTTTCTGATAGGCAAGCATGACCTGCTCGACAGAGTTGTCCGAGAAGCTCGACGGCATAACTTTCGGGACTGTCTGTCTTTTCTCTGATAAAGTTCCTGTAGTTCTCTTTTTTGTTCGGCCGATTGCCTTGCCGCTGTTGAGATCTATCAGATGATTGCTATTGACCCGATAATTCAGCTTCGAGCTTTTTCTAGATTCTATCTGGGCTTCGATAGAGGCATAGTCGCTGTGACCCCACCTGTCTTCGAACAGACGATTCAAATCCAGGGGGTATCCCAGAGACCAAAGTTGGGCCAGGACGGTGAGCAACTGGATAAAGCCATCTTTGCCCGGTTTCTCCAGGCTGAGAGCGACAACCTCTCTGTCCGGAAAGTTTGATTCGACCAGGGCGGTGAGAATCGCTCCGGGACCGCATTCTATAATGACTTTAGCACCGGCTGCCTGCATGTTTTTCAACTGATGCGAGAACTTCACCGCTGCGGTGGTGTGTTCGATCAGGGTTTCCCTTATCTGTTCGGGATCTTTTGAATAGGCTTCACCGGTGGTGTTACTGAAGATTGCTAGCTTCGGCTTAGAGAATTCTAGCTTTCTCAGCTTGTCGGCCAGCTCCTGACTGGCGCTCTCCATCAGAGGAGAGTGGAATGCCTGGCTCACCGCCACCGATTTTACCACCAGACCCAAATCCTGGGCTTTTGCCGAAAAACTCTCTATCGAAGTGGAGCTACCTGCCACAACTGTCTGTAGAGGAGAATTATGATTGGCGATGGTGACACCGTCATGATCGTCCACAAGAGATTCAACGATGCCCCCGGAAGAGAACACCGCCAGCATGCTGCCCGGTTCATGCGGCGCCGAGAGAATCTGTCCGCGCTCGGCTGAAATTTCGGTCAGAGCATCCTTGTTCAGGACTCCTGCCGCCCAGAGTGCCACATACTCACCATAACTGTGGCCCGCCACCATATCTGGTTTGATGCCGAAAGAGTCTAGAATCTTCATTGAGGCCATATCGAGAGTTCCCAGAGCCGGCTGGGACACCCTGGTATCATCGAGTTCATGTTTGCGATGGGCCAGGCTCTTCTGGTCGAATGTCGGCGGAGGATAGACAAAAGTACTCAGTGGTTTTTCAAGGCAATTTGCAAGCGCCTTGTCTGCTTCTTCCAGTTCTTGTCGGATTTCCGGAAAATGAAGACTGAGATCCAGCAGCATGTCGGGGCGCTGGGACCCCTGGCCGGGGAAGAGAAAACCTATTTTATTGTCAGCGACCCAGGCTGTGTTCGAGAAGTAAATTCCCCGGGGATCTTTTAAAGACTTTGCCGATTGTTGACGGTTCAAGAATTCGTTCAACTTCGTTCTCAAATCATCCAGGCTATTTGCTACCAGGGCACATGAGTAGATCTTGCCATCGACGCTATCTGTCTGCCCATAGATTCTTGCCCGGTTATATGCACGCCTGGAGACCTCTTGAAGCCTTCTTTTATCCAGGCTCACTGCTTTTGATTCAAGACCGAGCTCTTTGACCGCCAGTATCTGTTCGAGATCCTTTTGGGTCTTTCTAACTGCAGTATTCAGCTCTTCTAAGGTTCTGGCTCGATAGACAAAAAGTTCTGCCGGGAAGAGCGCCGAGGCGAATTCGTTCACTGGTGGCATCACAGGACGGTACTCTTCTAGAACTGCATGAAAGTTGGTGCCTCCGAATCCGAAGGCGCTGACAGCTGCTCTTCTCGGATTGAGAGGATCTTTATTGATCCACGGACGAGAGTGGGTGTTTATATAAAATGGATTTTTATCGAAGTTGCAAGCTTGATTCGGCTCTACTACCCCTATAGTGGGTGGAAGTACTTTGTGAAACAGGGATTTGGCGACCTTTATTGTGGATGCCAGACCGGCGGTACATTTGGTGTGTCCAATATTCGTTTTAACCGATCCTATAGCGCAGCTATTTTTCGCTGCACCGGCCGCCGTGAAGATACGTCCGAGCGCTTCTACCTCTGCTCTGTCACCGGCCACGGTTCCTGTTCCGTGGGCTTCGACCAGGCTGACTGAGGCTGGCGACACCCCTGCATCTTCATAAGCGCGCTCCAGAGCCGACATCTGTCCTTCAGGTCTGGGAGCGGTCAAGCTCAGGGCTCGCCCGTCACTGGAGCCTCCTACGCCCTTGACCAGAGCGTAGATCTTATTGCCGTCTCTCTCTGCATCGGAAAGCCTTTTGAGAACCAGTGCCGCTATTCCTTCACCGAGAACGATTCCATCAGCCGAGGCATCGAAGGTTTTGCATCTTCCTGATTCTGAAAGCGCATGGGTTTTGCTGAAGTTGAGGAAGTCGATCGGATTATTATGGGTGTCTGCAGATCCGAGAATCACCATGTCGCTGATGCCCGAGCGCAGATCATTGACCGCTACATATAAAGCGGCAAGAGATGAAGCACAGGCCGCATCTACGCAGAAATTGATACCACCGAGATCGAATCGGTTGGCGACTCTGCCGGCGGTGACATTAGATAGATTGCCAGGCAGCGAATCCTCTGTCCAATCCGGCATAGCCAGGCGAATCGCTTCTTTGGTCTTCTCATCGAGAAAGCCGTCCAGTTCGTTATCGAGCATGCAACGCAGGGCGTATCTTGCTGCCACCGGTCCATGGCCGGCGTTGGCCAGAACCATAGAGGACTTCTTCCGGGGGAAGTGGCGGTGACTGTATCCGGCGTCTTCCATGGCCTGCCGGACTACTTCAAGCATGAGCAGCTGAATCGGATCTATTGACGCCAGGCTGCTTGGAGGAATTCCATAGACCGTCGGATTGAAGACGATGTCTTTGATAAAGCCGCCCCACTTCGAAATCGCTTTATCAGTAGCGAATCGGTCAGGGTCGTAGAATTTTTCCCAGCTCCAGTGCGAAGCGGGGACTTCTTCTATTGCATTGACCCGGTCCAGTATGTTGCGCCAGAACTGCTCAACATCATTGGAGAGGGGGAGATTGCATGCCATGCCCACTATGGCCACCGGCTCTTTTAGGGTATCGTTCGATCTGTCTGCTTCTATTAGTGGGTTACTTTGCACCCGGTCTGCCAGCACCAGGCGAGCACCTTCTTCAGAGATGTTCTGGTGGAGTTCATACATGGTGGTGATATGTTTTCTCATGGATGAGAGCTGGCCAATCATGTACATGCCCAGCGACCACTGTTCCTTCTCTTCTACCGGTCGCAGTTTGCCACCATCTCTCAGCAGTCCCTTGCTGGCGATTCTAAGCCTGCCGAGGTGAAGAAGCTCCAGCTCTTCTTTGACAAGACCTTTGTTTTTGCTTTTATCCAGTAATTCTTCTTTTCGCTTCTCGAATTCGGTTTGATAAGGCGATTTGATGCAGCGAATCGCATGGCCCGGTCCTGTCTCCAGGAGGACAGTCTGATCACAATCCAGGGCTTTTTTCTGGAATTGTTCGACTATCGCCCCTGTTGCCACCGCTTCTTTGGTATACAGGTAAGCGGTACCAACCAGAACGCCGACCTTCATTCCCTTTTTAGACAGTGGTGCAGCCATTGTGGCGACCATCTTGGCCGAGAGTGCATCATGGATGCCGCCGGCGAAAAGTATATGAAAGTCCGAGCTCTCTTCTTTTGGTGGAGCGAACTCGAGCAGCACGTCTATCATTTGCTCCCAGAGCAAAAAGCTGGTTCGCGGTCCCACATGACCACCACATTCGTTACCTTCGAAAACGAAGCGTCGGCAGCCGCTTTCTAGATAGGAGCGTAGTATCAAAGGAGAAGGTGCATGAAGATAGGTCTTGATACCCAGAGTCTCAAGAGACCTGGCCTGGTCAGGGCGCCCTCCGGCAATCAATGCATATGGCGGTTTGAATCGGCTCAAGACGCGCATCTGCTCTTGATGGAGCTGGGAAGGTAGAAATCCTAAAAGCCCGACACCCCAGGGAAATTTTTTGTCGGTCAAGTTGACTTTTTCACTTATGGATGTGAGAAGAGCGCTTGCTTCACGCTCGCGCATCAGAGAAAGTGCCAGAAATGGCAGAGCACCATTTTCTGCCACCGCTAAGGCGAATTCGGCATTGTCCGACACCCTGGTCAGGGCTCCCTGAACTACAGGGAATTTTGTTCCATGGGATAGTGCCAGGGGAGAGTCAGGAGAGAGAGCATCAGAGATGGCAGCAATCTCCGGATAACTCTCTATCGAGTTTTGCAAAATTTCGATGATACCAGCTATGGTGTTGCCGTCTCTTGCCAGACCGGCTGCCAGGGCTGCGTCTTGCCCCAGCGGCAAGAGGTCGTATTCTCCGGTCGAATGAACCAGGAGCTCTTGCAACGCATCGAAGTCCACCTCTTTTCCCAGGTCATTCAGCTTTTGCTCAGCGGCTCCGCGTGAGGCCAGGCAGCGGAAGCTTCGTCCGTTTTTCAACCAGATCTTCCTGGTCTCGGAGCCATCCATGCTGCCGATCAGCTCTTTCAAGTTCTGAGCTACCTGAGAATCGGAGGCAAGGTAGAGCTGACTGTCGAGAATTACTCCGGCGGCTCCACCGGCTTTGATGGCCGCCACGCTATGTCTTCCGACTCCGCCTTGAACCAGTACGGGTACAAGACCAGGGCCATTATGAGGATTAGCTAGTTCATTCACCAGTTCTTGAAGAAAGATGAAAGAGCTGGTCTCGCCGGTGAGACCGGCGCTCTCCGTGCCCCTGGCGATGATATAGTCGATATAGTCTCCATCGTCGGCATTTTGCAGGGTTTTCACTTCTTCCAACGAAAAGACTTCTGCGGCTATAAGCACTCCTCTGGCGCGCAGGCTCTGGAGCTTGCTAGAGCAGAGAAAGCCCAGATCCGGTTTTTCTTCTGTTCCTGCGACAATCAGAAGGTCGGCGACAGATGCTAGCTCTGTTTCATAGCGCTCGTTTTCGAGCAACAATTTTAAGGCGCATAAATTGAGCCTGAGCCCCGTTTTACCATCCGGAGCGGCCGTTTTGACCAGATTCAAGCTTGTGAAAATCCTGGCGAAATCCGCTCTTTCAGGGGTGTCGAAGAGCGGACCCGGGTCGATGACACCGACATGACCTGCCCGGGAGGCTGCGATGGCAATGGCTGGCCTCTCGAGCGATCCGAAGGGAGTTGTGGGTGCTAGTGCGATGAACTGGAAAATCGACATTTGGGTGTTAACAGTAGGATTGAGACCGATTGCCATGTCAAGCGGCTGTGGGATCTGACATTTATACGAGCAGAAATGTAGTCTATGGTTTTTGTATGGTTCTGCCATTGAAGAGTTCTAATTGTCAAATACTCAAAAATGATTAAGGGGTAGGTTTGTGGACAAAAGTCAAGTGCCTTCGGGTTTCATCCGGTAAGCTATAGTTAATCTGTTTTATCTCCTCAGGATCTAGCCTTGCTCTTGTGGTTTCTGTTGTGCAGTTATGAATCGGCAGCATATGCTTTTAAGCCTTCTCTATCAGTCTTACGTCTTTGCCTTCAGACCTTATGTCAATCGTTTTGAGGAGATGACTAAAAATCCTCGAGAAGTACAGTTGGCAAACCTATCAAAGATCCTTCACGCCAATCGCGCCAGTCGATTTGGCCGTGAGCACGGCTTTGCCGCCATGCAAAAATGGAGCGATTTCTCCCGGTCTGTTCCGGTTCGAAATTACGAAGATTTTAGTGAATATATTGAAGCTTCTGTAAACGGTGAGCAATCAGTGCTCACCAGAGATAACCCGGTTATGTTCGCGACCACCAGTGGCACTAGCGGGAAACCCAAGCTCATCCCGGTCACGGCAAAGTATTTGAAGGAATATCGTCGCGCTTCTATTGTCTCTTGTTACAACCTCTACAGGCAATATCCCGGTATCGCGCGAGGTTGCGCCCTGGGTATCATCTCTTCGGCCGAGGAAGGACGCACTCCGGGTGGTGTTCCTTATGGTGCCATCTCGGGGGCAATTCACCAGAACGAGCCTGCAATCGTCAAGAATCTAATAGCGCCGATGCCTTATGACGTCCTCACCCTGCCCGACTATGAAACCAGGTACTATGCCATTTTGAGGGCAGCGTTGACCATGCCCCTGGCAATGATCTTGACTCCCAATCCAAGCACTATCGATCTGCTCTGTCGCAAGCTAGAGGTCTTCGGGGAAGCCCTGGTAAGAGATCTCTATGACGGAACTTTCAAACCGCCTTCGGGTTCGCTTCTCTCTCAGTTTGGCGATCATCAAGAATTGACCGTTAAGGACACCAGGCGAGCTGCCGACCTAGGAAAACTGCTTGAACAGGGGCTGTTCAAGCCGCGCCATATCTGGCCCGAATTGAGTCTGCTCACTTGCTGGACCCGGTCCTCTGCCGCTTTTTATCTATCGCGCTTCCCTGATTACTTCGATGATATTCCTGTAGCCGACATGACCTATTGTGCCAGTGAGGGGCGGGGGTCGGTCTATCTGCCATCTGGGAAACAGGTTCTTGCAATCGATTCGCACTATTATGAATTTATCGCCGAAGAGGAAATCGACGATGCCAACCCGGAGATAAAGCTTGCCGACCAGCTGGAGGAAGGAAGAAACTACTATATTCTCTTCACCACGTCTGCCGGTCTTTATCGATATAATCTGCAAGATGTGGTGCGGGTAACGGGTTTCCACAACCGGACTCCGGTAATCGAATTTCAATATCGAGGCGGTAATGTTTCTTCTTTCACCGGTGAAAAGGTCACGGAGCTTCAGGTAGTCGAATCAATCAACAGCCTGGGCTCAGAGGCGCCTGGCAGTAGTTGCTTTAGATATTTTTCTCTCGTCCCTCGTTTTGCCGACCCTCCTTTCTATGAGCTTTTCGTAGAGGTAGAAAAAGACCCTCTTAATGGAGGCGAGGCCCTGGCGGAACGTTTTGATCAGTCGCTCATGGAACGCAATATAGAGTATCGAAGCAAGCGTGAATCCGGCCGCCTTGGCGAAGTCAGAGTCAGAGAACTTGCTCCTGGCGCATACGAGAGAATCCGTCGACAGGTCAGCGATGCCGGCAGTGCCGACGCTCAAATCAAGCTCAGCCATCTCAATCCCCGGTCTGCAGTCCTCGAACAGCTCGAAATACTCGGAAGCGTAAAACAAATTTAGCGCGCTCTAACCAGGATGGCAAGAGGTCGATGTTAGTTTAGGGTCAACAGGGGATTTCACTTGTAAAAATGGCTGAAAGTAACATCAAGATCCTGGATACATATTTCCTGCCGAAGCGCATCTCTTTCGGCCTACTGGTCAGCCCATGCTTTTTTGAGGGACGTTACCTCAACCCGCTTACCATTTCATTGCACATTTGCAATTATATTTACTGGGCTTCGACCATATTCTATTTTTTAGGCAGTCTTGCTGCACTGGCCAGTGTTTTGTGTTTTCCCGACAATTTGGACAAGCTACCGTCGGTGGTGCCGTTCTTTGCTTTTCTCGTCCTGTATTCAATCACCTGGTTGCTCACATTACGGATTAATAAGCTGTCCAGCGAAGTGCATATATAGTATATTGTCCCCCGTCTCCCGCGATTATCGTGACCACAGCCGGATAACAGAATATGAACGAACAGTCTGAAGGTAGAGGGCATACTGTCTATAACAGTCAGCCTGCGAATAATAACAACAACGATTGGGCTGGCTTCAGTTCCACCACCATCCCGCGGGTCGAGAGCCCGCAAGAGGTGGGTAAACTTTTTGGTATCTGGATCCATCCTTTCACCAGGCTGCATAAGATTCCGGTTTTCCGAAAAGTCTGGCTTTATCTGGTGGTCATGGGAGCTTATGCCTTTGCCGTCACCTGGGTCGTAGATCAGGAATCTACTGCCTTTGCAATCATGAAAGATGTAGGTAACGCCGCTTTCTTAGGCGCGGTTTTTGGTCTGCTTCTGGTTTTTCGGACAAATTCCGCCTATGAACGCTGGTGGGAAGGTCGAAGACAATGGGGTCATCTCGTCAATGAGACCCGCAATCTCGCCCTTAAGGTCAAGGCCTATTCCGGTGCTCCGGCGCGGGATAAAATCCGCTTCGGCGAGCAGATAGTATCTTTCTGCTATGCACTCAAGCACCACCTGAGAGACACCCGTCCCAATAAAGACCTGCCGGGCATTGAGCCGATCAATACTATTCCTACCAATATCCACCTGCCTGCCTTTGTGTCGAGCAAGATGGTTATGACCATGGAAGAGTGGCAGCAGAAAGGCTATTTGAGCGAGTTCAAGCTCATGATGGTAGATAATCACTTTAATGCTTTTATGGGCGTATGTGGTGCCTGTGAGCGCATCAAAGCTACGCCCCTGCCGGTTTCGTACCGGGCGTTTCTCCGCCAGGGAATCGCGCTCAACTTGCTTATTCTGCCCTGGATACTGGTGCCGATGCTTGGTGACCTTTTCAGTATTCCTATCATTTTGGTAGCAAGTTATTTCTTGCTCGGCTTAGAAATTATCGCCGAAGATATTGAAGAGCCGTTTGGAGAAGGCGGTGATGATTTGCCGCTCGATACAATATGCGGCGTCATTCAAAAAACGGTGGCAGAAATTTTGGCCGTTAGCGAGAGTCGCAAGAAGTTCACTTCAACCGTCAACATGCCTGAAATGGATCCTCTCAAGTACACAACGACCATCAAGCGAGACAATCACGATCCTCTCAAGCACTCAGACTAAAACGTTATTAGTATCAGTAGATTTCCATAGCGGTTTTCACCGTCGCTAGATGCAGAGCCACTGTCATCTCCGGGACTTTGTTGTAGCCGCCACCAAGGACGATGGCCAGGGGAATCTGCTCTCGGTGCATCAGACCAATGGTAAACCTGTCTCTTTCCAGCACATCTTCTGTACTCAGAGCCATCTGTCCGAAACGGTCATCCACATGAACGTCCACTCCGGCAATAAAAATGGCGAGCTCCGGTTGAAAGCTATCGATGGCAAATTCAAGGCTCTCCTTAACCCGCTTTAAATAGGTCTCCCCTTTTACATAGCGCTCGTTATAAGGCTATCAAGGCTATATAGATTGTTCGGTCGGTCGAATAAGAATCTCGTTGACACTGACATTGGTCGGCTGCGAAACGGCATAGAGAATAGAATTCGCTATGTCATCACTGCTAAGCGCTTCCATGCCGGCGACCCAGCTCTTCAGTTTCTCTCGCGACTCGCTGTGGGTAACATGATCGGAGAGTTCGGTCAACACCGCGCCCGGTTCGACTATAGTCACTCTGATATTGTTCTTGAAGACTTCCTGGCGCAGTCCTTCAGAAAAAGCGCCGACTCCGAATTTAGTGGCACTATAGACTGCCGAACGGTTACTTGTTACACGCCCGGAAACCGAGGAGACATTGATTATATGTCCACTTCTCTTTTCGATCATTGAAGGCAGCACCTTATGTGTCGCGTACATAAGACCTAGAAGATTGACTTCGACCATCTTCTTCCACTCTGAGGTAGAGGCACCGTCTATGGGGCCTAGATACATCACACCGGCATTGTTGACCAGAACGTCTACTTGCCCCCAACTTGAGAGCACCTTCTCTACTGCTGCCGTTATCTCTTCTTCAGAGCCCATGTCGGTTTTGATTGCGACTGCCTCTCCGCCCTGTTCTTTTATAGAGTTGGCGAGTTTTGCAATGCGCTCTTCTCTTCTGGCAAGCAGCGCTGTTTTCATACCGGCACCGGCTAATTTTAATGCTGTCGCCTCTCCTATTCCCGATGAGGCACCGGTGACTATTGCCACTTTGTCTTGTAGTGTTTGAGAACTGGTCAATTTCGGTGGGTTCCTTGAAGGGACGAGTTCAATATTATACTCGTTCTATTTATGACCCGGACTCTCAAAACAATCTTCAGCTCGCTTCGGTTCGACTTCGCGGGACCAATAGACTTCAATGGCCGGGTGCCGCTTATTGAAATTGATCACGGCGGCTTTCTCAATGCTGGGACAATATCGAAGCTTTAACTCTTTCAGGGATTTAATAGAGGCTAGAATTTCGAGACTTTTGTTCGTGAGCGGATTCTCCGAAAGGTCGAGATCTTTCAGGGGTAAATCTTTCAGGACAAGGAGCTTCCTGTCGTCAATAATACAGGAGACCAGCCCGAGCTTGTGCAGATTTTTGAGTCTGGCGAGCTCTTTTATCCCGTCCATTTTTATCTCTATATTGCTGAGGTTCAGGTCATCCAGCGCTTTTAAGCGGCTCAGGTAGCTCAGTCCCCTGGGGCTGACTCTTCTACAGGCTCTCAGATCAAGAACTTTCAACGAAGGAAAAGTTGCTGCTACATGATCAAGGCCTTCATCTCCTATGCGGGTGTTCTTGACGTTTAATTCTTCTAGGGAAGCAGGCCCGGTGAGGTGCTTGATAAGTTCATCATTGATGCGTTTGTTGTCCCTGATAGTGAGTGCTTTGAGTCCCGAGAAGCTTGATATCGTCTTGATTATCTCGTTATCTAGATGCGGTTTGAAGAGATTCAGGTCCACTAGCGGTTCTTGCTTCAATCGGGCATATCCATCAGCCGTGATTTCGCAATGTCTCATCATTAGCCGGTCCACATCTTTTTCCTGGCACAATCGAATCAGGTCCCGGTCGGATACCAGGGCGGTGGTGAACCAGTAGCCCTCTTTCTGGGTGAAGGTTACGGTGTATTCTCCTTCCGGAAAAAGTTTCTCTTCTTTTTTCTTGAGTGCTCTGACTATGGACTTTTGCAAGGAGCGAGTTTTGACCTCGTCTTTTCTCTCGTCGGATTTAAAGAGAGGATAGAGGCTGATAGCAGCCAGACCTGCAATCAATGAAAACAGGGCAATCCAGGCTATTGACGTTCTTGTTTTGTCCTTCATCTTTCTATCGGGTAAAATACCACATCTTCAATTCGATTTATCCGGAGCTCTGTATTTGTACATGATGTTGAAGTTTCTCACTCGAACCATAGTTCTTCTATTGCTGGCAGCAATAATTTTTGCTGGTCCACCTGCCTATTCTTCTGCTGACTATGATAATGGTGTCAGGCTCTATAAATCCGGCAAGTATTCCGAAGCTGTCGCTTATTTTGATCGTGAAGTCTCTTCAAATCCTTCCGACAGCAATGCGCTTTATTATGCTGCCGACTGCTATCTGCGTCTGGGTGAAAGCGCCAGGGCGGTGATTTTATATAACGCGATTATAGAAAAATTTCCCCAGAGTGTAGCGGCCCGCTATGCCAGGCGCGCCCTTCTCTCTGTTTCTCGCAGTCTCTCCAACGGTCATGCCCCCGACAGTAACCTCAGCTCTGCTTCTCCGGACAATATTCCGGACAGCCAGGTGGTGCCTTTCTCTCGTGAGCAGTCCGGACATCTGGTGGTTTCCTGTATGATCAACGGACGTCCCCAGCGAATGATTTTCGATACCGGTGCCAGTGTCTGTGTCGCTACCGGTTCTCAGATGCAGTCCCTTGGTATATCGATACCGGCAGATGCTCCTTCAGGTCTGGCCACCGGTGTTAGTGGCACCGTAAAGACTCGACTTATGCCGGCGACCATTCAAATGGGCGATATCAAGCGCCAGGTGACTATGTCTATTATGGAAGAGTTGCCCACCTTGCCTCTACTTGGCGAGTCTTTCTTCGGCGCCTATCAATACATCATCGACAATGCCTCCGGCTGTATCAGATTTATGAAGCCTGGTACTGCAAACGTGCCCGATGATACCATCAATATTCCCTTTGTCAGGCGTGGAGATGAACTGGAGCTGACCGCAAGAATCAACGATGTCGATGTCAAACTCTTCTTCGACACCGGTGCTGAGATGACTGTGGTGCCCGCCAGTGTGATTGCTGCCACCAACCCATCCCAGTGGACCCTCAAGGGTTATGGTACATCTTCCGGGGTGGGTGGCACCGGGACCTGTCGTCAGTATCAAGTCAAATCTATCGAAGTAGGCTCGATTAGAAACTATGACTTCAAATTGGTGGTGGTCGACAATCTTCCTATAGCCCACGGTCTACTGGGGCAGGACTTCTTCGCGCACCGCAAGTTCATCATCGACAATGATCGGAGTGTGATTCGTTTCTTTCGTTGAAGTCCCTGCGTAAGCCAGTATGAACGTCGCCAGATCGATATGAAAGATAATCGGAATAGTTCCGTGCAACCAGCGTGCCTCCGGCACCAGATACATGTACAAAAAATAGCGTAAGACCATGGACCCTGCATAGACTATTGCGAAATTGGTGAGCCTTTTGCTGAATCGGCTCTGCATATCGTAGAAGTATCCGCGCTTTCTTGTAGCCGCAAGCGCTGCATTGCCATAGACCAGGATAATTACTATTTGAAAAAAGACGAGCAAAGGATAGGGCAACAGTCCGGATTGCCATTCTTTCATTGGTGGCAGCCAGGGGGCCAGATCTGATGCCACCAAGAGTTGTCCGACCACTCGACCGATAAAGAGCAGCAAACAGATCCACAAAAGCGGTATTCTAAAACGATTCATCACTCTATTGTTGCCTGTTGCCCGCTCATTTAGATTTGCCAGCCAACAGATCGATGATTGTTTATTTTACTTAGCAATTTGCTCTCTGCTTATTGACTCAATTTGCATCCCGGGCATAATGGAATCTATGAACAGAACAGAAACAGTCTTGGTCCTCTCATCCGCTTCATCAATTCGGTGAAGCAGGCTGTACTTGAAATTATCTACCGAAGAGCCTGCGCGTCGCGAGGCTCTTTTTTTCATTTCGCCTCGGCGTATCGGTAATCGCAGTGATTTAAACAGAACGAGGTGAATAGCTATGAATGACATTAAGGTCGTAAACTTCAATGATTTGAAGACGAAAAAGGCGTTGTATCAAGAAGCGCTCGAGAGCAAAGGAATCGAACTCGATTTGGATTATTTGCTTGCTCTCCATAATCGATGTCGAGAATTGACCGGAGCCTTAGAAGAAGTTCGACGGCAGAGAAACGTCAACAGTCGGGAGGTCGCTCTTGATAGAGAGAATCAGGACCTGATAGATGAAGGGCGTCGAATAAACCGCGTGGTGAACGAGCATCAAGAGAAGCTGAGAACCATGCAGGAGGAGCTGAATTTGCTTGCTCTCAGATTGCCGGGTCTGCCTTTGCCTGAAGTTCCCCGGGGCAAGACCGAAGCCGAGAACAAAGAGTTATTCAGGATAGGCGATTTGCCCGGGGCGGGCCAATGTCCTCTTGATCATATGGAGCTGGCCCGTATGCACGGTATGGTCGATATTGAAGGAGCGGTGAAAGCAGCCGGTACAAGGGCTTATGCTTTATTGGGAACCGGAGCGGTTTTAGAAAATGCTCTTTTACGCTTTGCTTACGATCGAATTCTTGAAAAAGGCTATCTTGCCGTGCAGGCACCGGTGATGGTGCGGGAGCCTGCCATGCAGGGAACAGGGTATTTCCCGTTTGGAGAGGACAATGCCTATCATCTGGAGAAAGACGGTCTTTATTTAACCGGCACCGCCGAAGTCGGAATTTTGGCTATTCATGCCGATCGCTGTCTCGAAGATTTAGATAAGCCCCTGCGTCTCTTCGGTATGAGCACCTGTTTTCGACGAGAAGCCGGTGCCGCAGGTAGAGATACCCGGGGGCTTTATCGAGTGCATCAGTTTCATAAAGTGGAACAGGTGATAATCTGTCCGGCAGACTTTGAACTGGCTAATATAGAACATCTCAAATTAAGAGAGAATGCCGAGCAGATTCTACAGGACCTCGAACTTCCTTATCGGGTAGTAGACTGTTGTACCGGAGAACTCGGGCTGGGCCAGGCCAGAAAGTATGACATCGAGACCTGGATGCCTTCTAGAGAAGCCTATGGAGAGACCCACTCTTGCTCTAACTTTCTGGATTTTCAAGCCAGGCGTCTGAATTTGCGTTATCGAGAGAAAGGCGGCGGACGGCCTTATGCTTTCACTCTCAACAACACGGCTCTTGCTACACCTCGGATTCTTATTGCGTTTCTGGAGAATCATCAACGAACCGGAGGTGCCATTCATATTCCTCTTGCTTTGAGACCCTATCTTGGTGGTATCGAGCGATTGGAACCTGCAAATTAAGGCACAAGTAAGGTATAAGGTAGTTAATTTCACCGGGTCTTCTCTGCTATGCTCCATAATCTCGGTGGGCAGGATTTTGAAAACGGGAACCGATACAAAAATGGCAGTAAGCAGAAAGCTGGTGGATAGACTTGGCGATACCGTAAGGGACTGCCATCTTGCCTTCAAGCAGGAGCGCTCCGGTAAGCCTGCCGATTATATTCCGGCTCTTGCCGAGGTGGACCCGGAGCTCTTTGCTGTGTCGGTCTGTACTGTGGACGGTGAGTGTTTTTCTGCCGGGGATTGCGAGCAGCTTTTCAGCATCCAGTCGGTCAGCAAGCCCTTTCTTTATGCCCAGGCCCTCTCGCGGCTGGGAGAGAACCGGGTAATGGAGAAGGTCGGGGTGGAGCCGACCGGATATAGCTTTAATTCGATAGTGCGGCTCGAAGGTGGATCGAATCGGGCCGACAACCCCATGGTCAACGCCGGCGCAATTGCGATATCCGGTTTGCTTGCCGGTGAACGAACCGGAAAGTCTGATGAGAAGGTCGATATGAATTCTATCTTCCTTCCCTATCTGAATCGAGAGAAGGTCGAGATTGACAACGAGATCTTCTCGTCGGAGGTGGCTACCGGTAACCGCAATTATTCCATCGCCAACCTTCTCAAGTATCACCAGATTCTCGATGTGCCGGTGGAAGAGGCGCTCGATCTTTATTTTCGCGCCTGCTCCACCATGATCGATACCAGGGACCTGGCGATTATGGCCGCCACCCTGGCAAACTATGGAGTCAATCCGGTGCTCAAAGGCGGCAAGCGCGCCCTGTTAGAAAAGCACAATGCCAAGGTGCTGGCGGTGATGTCGACCTGTGGCTTATACGACTACAGCGGAGAGTTCGTGTTCTTCACCGGGTTACCGGCCAAAAGTGGTGTCTCCGGTTGTGTGATGGCGGTGGTGCCCGGTGTCATGGGCATCGCTCTTTATTCGCCGCGCATCGATAGCAAGGGCAACAGTATAAGAGCGCTCTGTGCGCTTCCTTATCTTTCGGAGAAGCTCAATCTTCATGTTTTCCATCCCCAGACAAACCGAGATCAGCCGACTGTGAAGAAAGGCGGCACGATGCCTTCTCAGGGCGAACTCGAAGACATACTCTCAAGGGTAAAGGGCCTGGATTCACAGTATCAGGACAACTATCTGAAAGAGGCTGACGGACAGGATCCGAATTTTATCAGCGCTTGCATATATTCTGTCGACGGAGAAGAGGTATCGGCTGGGGATGCCGATAAGGTCTTCTCGATTCAAGCCGGAATCAATCCGATAGTTTTCGGTTATGGGCTTGAAGCCAGGGGTCTTGGCAAAGTGATGGAAAAGGTCGGCGTGGAGCCCAGCGGCAACTTATTCAACGCCATTTTGTTTCAGCCAGACACTAATATTCCATATAATCCATTAAGCAATGCCGGCGCCATCGCGGTTGATTCTATCTTGCCGGGAGCCAGTACCAGTCAGCGCTTCGAGCCGCTGCTCGCGCTTGTCAGAAACATCTGCGCCGATCAAACTATCGAGGTCGACCAGGCTGTTCTTGCCCTGGAGCGAAGCCACGCCGACCGCAATAAAGCTATCGCCTATATGCTCAGACACTTCAATGTTATTCAAGATATAGAACGCCCCCTGGGGCTTTATTATCGCCAGTGCTCCATCGCCATGAACTGTCGACAGGTTGCAAGAATGGCTGCGGTGCTGGCCAATGGCGGTCGCGGTCCGATAGATGATCAGCAGTTTCTCAAGCCGGTCACTGTGCAGAGGATGCTTTCTGTGATGTATACCTGCGGCCTCTACGATTACTCGGGACGTTTTGCTTATGACGTCGGCATTCCTGCCAAGAGCGGACTCTCTGGTATTATATATGGTGTGCTACCAGGAAAGTTCGGTGTGGCGGTTTATGCTCCCGGAGTCGATATCCACGGCAATTCTCTCAGAGGACTCGAGTTCTTCAAGTTGCTCGCTCGGCTATCGAAATACAGTGTCTATGATCGTTTACTGACTTGATCGCTGATTTTTAACGCGTTCTATTTTGACCAGGTCGGTTTTGTCTTTGGCTTCTTTAATCAGCTTGAAGGCAGAGACCCGAGCTGTTTCTATTCTCTCGGCGGTCTTATACAGATCTACTGCCGCTCTGGCTATTGTTATGTTGTTATCTTTCTCTGAAATATTGTCGTAGATTGTTGATAGATGGCGGTTCATCTCCTCCACCCCTTTGTCATAGGTGTCGAGCAATTTCTCAAATTTAGCCCTTGTGCTGCGAGGGACTTTTATACATTCTTTTTTCTTGGCAGTCGGATCTTTCGAGCTTCCCACATTCACCTGAAAAAGGTGAATTATTGGTTCCATGGTGCCTACATAGAAGGTCAACCATTCCGGCCTGGTGGGCAGATATTTACCCCGGGCTTTAATGGGTTCGGTGGTGATTATTTTTACATCTTCTATTTCCGGTGTTGCCGAAATATTTACCGGTTTTCTGGTCGCTTCCATATAGATGTTTTCGGCTTGTTGTTTGATCTGCATGATGATCAAACCCAGATCTCTGAGGTCCGTCAGAGTGACTTCTTCTTTCTGGCTTATTGTCAGTCGTCCGTTTGCCTGGGCAAGCGAAGGTGGTGTCATCGAGCTGAATATAAGAGCGGAAGCGACGGCAAGAATCGTCAGGTGCATTCTCTTTGTCTTTTCTGGTCGTGTTTTCATCTGCTTGCTTCTCCTCTCTCTAGAGTTCGAATAATTTGTCTTCGAGACCGGCGTTCGGTTTGAATTTTTTGAATACGGCGACCGATGCCAGTTTCCCGCCCTGGTAAATATCCCATTCCACCGGCACGTTCATACCGGTGCTTATTAAAATTCTGTCGGTGAGCACATTGCCCTGGCGAACCTCGATAACTTTGACCGGACCGCACCACTTATAGGGCGTCAGGGTCTGACTTGTGATCTTGACCGTGGCGCCGCGGTTCACCTTTGCCTTGAGGTGACTGATCAGGCTTGCGAAATCTGATTCGACCACATTGAGACCGTTGGGAAGGATTAACATTCTCGAGTCTTTTTCTAGATTCATTTTGATAAATTTGAGGACACCACCGCCGCTGCCTCGGATGCTTCCATTCTCTTGCTTGACCAGAATCGCCCCTTTGTTTCTACTGCCCGAGAGCACCTCTACCCTGAGACGATTCTGCTTCTTGAAAAAGAAGCGGCCGTTGTTGCGACTGATTGAATTGTTTTTACGGGCGGTCAGATCTGATTCGAAGATATAGTCATTGAAGGACTTTACCCGGGAATACATCTTGTCAAGATCGGCTTTGCCTTCTTGCCAGTTTGCTGACTTGACCAGGTCCTCAGTGAAGGCGGCATGGTCCTCCAGGGGGCTTGAGGCAGCAAGGGCAGTACAGGAAAGAGACATCAAGCCCAGGGCGAGACCTGAGAGAACTATTGACTGGATGGTTCTGGATCTCTGCTTTTTCATCCGCGAGAGCTAGTTACAACCTTGAACATTTTGCTTTGGAGGATGATTATGATATCAGATACAAAAAAGCCGGAGGCAAAGAGAGTCTCTTTGCTCCGGCCAGGAAGTTGTTTTTCTTTCTTTTGTCAGTTATCTTGAGGCAATGGTTATGCCGAATTTGTCGCTTTCAGCTCTTAGAAGATTCTGGTCGAATCTTTTTAGTTTGTCGGCCAGACATTTTCTGTCATGGATTCCGAGTCCGGCATGGTCCATTCTGAATTCATCCTCCTGGGCCTGGATACCGTCGAGGTCGCGGCGCAACATAGCCATTTCGTTGCTGTCGATAAAGCCATTTTTGTAATCGCTATTCAGTCGTACTTCTAAAGCGTCTTCATAGCTGTGGGCGTTTCCCACGGTGGGTTGCCAGTTGTTATAGTCGAAACGGGCCTGGGCTGCCGGAGTGTTCAATAGAAGGAAGAAGCCGGTGATTAACGCCAGTTTCGATGGCTGTAGTTTCATATTTGTAGAATCTTTCATGGTCCTGTCCTCCGTCAATTCGTTTTTTCTTTCTCATCCGTATTCATAGTAGATCCGATCAAGGTCAAGAAAACGTAAAAGAGGACTGTTGATTTTGTTGAAGCGAAAGCACCGTTAACAGTGGCGGTAAACTAGCGTCGAGGGGGCTCGAACCCCTAATCTCCGAGTTGAAAGCCCGGTGCCTTTGTCCTGTTTTGGCCACGACGCCATAATCTCCCTGGGTGGGATTCGAACCACACGTTCTCTGAGTCAAAGTCAGATGTCCTGCCTCTAGACGACCAGGGAATAAGGTTTTATTAGTTGAATGTTGTATTTGGTTATTCGGAAATGGCGTCGACTATCGCTCTGCCAACTCCTGATACTTTTACTTGATCGAAAGATTTGTGATCGACGATATCATAGCGGGCTCCCAGGGGGACAAGTTGATTGTCGAGATACTGCAGAAAGCCTGCGCCCTCGTTAGATTGGCCGACTTGAATAAAGACTATTTTTATATCCTCTTTAGTCTGCATCTGTTTTGTGATATTCACCAGAAGCATAGGCATGTGCTCTCTGTCGTCCGGTAATCCGTCGGTGAGCACAGCGATGGCCAGTGGTTTTGTGGTGGCTGGTGACTGGCTCTTTCTTTTTAGATATTGATTGAGCTCTTCGTTGAGGAAAAGTACGATATTTTCGCTGCCTCCAACTTTTGTGCTCATGAAAATCGCCGGTATATTTGCCGGAGTAACTTTCTCGAATACCTGTCTCCAGTCGTTGAACAAAATCAGTTTGAAGCCTCCGGGCATAAGCGGTGCCACCTGATTGGCTAAGTCCATGGTATGGGCCGCTACCCAGCGCCAGCGGCTTATGCCGGTCTTCAGGGAGAGGAAGCCTGCCGATCGGTCGTTGACCGGTATACCGCCTATGACTTCCGGGCAGTCTCTTGTATTCATCGAAAAGGACTTATCTACAAAAACTATCAGCTCTCGGCTGGCTAGAATGCGGACTTCGTCGGCGGAGAGCTTGCCTGTGAGGGGGCGCTCGATGTTGTTGTCCTTAGCCGCCTGCAATGGCATCAGGGGCGGAGGGCTCGGCTCTTGTTTTACGGTTGGGAACAGGTTATTGACCGATTGGGAGCCTTCGAGCAGTCCTTGATTATCATTTACTTCGCCTGTCTCGGTGCCGCCCTGGTGCGCGCCTTTCTTCTGGGCTGAGCCATAGAGGACTGTAGGGCGCTTCAGTCTGGTCTCCCCGGCATTGCCGGAGGGATTGACGAGAAGTGTCAGGGTAAGAGCGGCCAGAAAGCCTGCCAGCGGTTTTCGCATCGGAATTATCTCTCCAGGATTTTTATCTCGACGTGATTTCTCTCCTATTGTTCCAGATTTACCCGGAGATAGGAATCTTGCTCTATTCGAAATTCGGAAGCGGAGGGACTCGAACCCCCAACCCTGTGCGAGGGCAGCTGTTTTCAAGACAGTTTCCTGATCCGGCCGGTTCGCTTCCTAAAAAAGATCGCCGCAGGCAGGATTCGAACCTGCATCGCCTTTCGTCTGCTCGAAGAAGTTGAGGATTGTAGTGAGCAGACTGAAGGTTACTTTACTTAAGTTACTGCGACCATATGCCATCGCCGGTAATGGCACAAAATTGATTTCGATGCGGCTGGATTCGAACCAGCATTTCGCTGCTTAAGAGGCAGTTGCTTTCCGGTCAGCCACGCATCGAAAACGAAGCTAGAGAAAATTCGGTGGGGCATGGATTTGGGTTCGAACCTGCGAAGTCTTCCGACCCGTGATTTACAGTCACGGTGCTTTGGCCACTTGCATACCCACCGATAGTGAGTCCCCTGTAGGATTCGCACCCACGTTTACCGATTTGCAGTCGGCTGCCTCGCTCCTCGGCCAAGGGGACGCGATTACCCGGTCGAGGATTTGAACCTCGAACCATCTCCTTGTAAGGGAGCCGCTCTACCGCTTGAGCCAACCGGGTATAAGCTTACGGCTGGGGTTGAACCAGCGACGCACAGTACTTCAACCTGCCGCTCTACCATCTGAGCTACGTAAGCATGGTGCCCGGAGAAGGAGTCGAACCTTCAGATTCCTGTTTCTAAGACAGGCGCATATACCAGTTCTGCTACCCAGGCATAAGGGACATGGAGATCGGCTTCGAACCGACAATCGACAATTCTCGCTTCCGGGGCGAGCTCCATGCCGACGACCGCTGCAGCACTCGAGTAGCTTGGGAGGCGTGAATATTCTCCGCAGCGGGTCGTAGCGACCTTTTTCATACCGACTTGTCGAGGTCGTAGTGCATTAGTCTTTGTTTTTTTTGGGACCCTTGCCGCACGCTGCATGGTGCATGGTGCGGTAAATCTGGCGCATCCCCCAGGATTCGAACCCAGATCCGACGAGTTTGGAGCCCGTGATGTTGCCGATTACACCAGGAATGCGGGTTGAGATTTGATGAGGTAAGAGCCCATTGCGGTGGCTGACCCTTTTGCCTGAGTTGCCTTCTCAGGTAAAAGGGTCGCACCGACTGTTGGTGCACTATCGCTATTCGATTTTCAGGGTGCGCTTTTGGTTACGGAAGACGTGAATTTTTCCCTTAAAGACTAAAACGCCTGGGCTTTGAGACCCAGGCTACACGACTCGCAAGAGAATTCAGTGCATTCACATCCCGGGTAAATTCATACAGATTGGCTGCTCCAGGGAGCCCAGATAGAGGCTCTCATGACGCTGCCATGCCTGTACGGCTTTACATTTCGAATTAAGCATTATTCTGGATAGCATTGTTAGCACCTGATTCTGCTTGGGGTTTGACCATAAACAACGGGCTGGAAATTGCCCGGCACTAAGAATAATACCACGGATGTCCCGAAATTAGACAAGCCCGGGTTGGAATTTAATGAACAAACTTTGCACGGAAAGCTCTACTGAAGCTGACTTGCAGATCAATCTATTAGTATCTCTAGATCTGATCTTCTAAAAAGGAATTTGTACTTATCACCACCGGTAGTATTACAATACATGTGTCTATGAAGATGACAGATAGCATCAGTAAAAAAATGAACAGTTTGACGAGAAGATCTGTTTTTTGTTTTGATCTGATGCTATATTGCTTGGTCTGAGTTTATTATCCCCTCAAACAAAGCACAGCGTATTCGCAACCGCCTTCAAGCTATGAAAGATCTGCACTGGTTCATCGTATTCGGATTGATTCTGGCGACTCCATTCCTGCCGTCGCTCTTGAAGGCAAAGTGCTCTAAATGCGGCAAGCGCAAAGTTCAGTCCCTGGAGACCGTTAGAGTTAAAGCAGAAGAAGAGCCAAGCGGCTTTACCTTCGTAGCTCTCTATCAATGTGATCATTGTGAGGGACTTTTCAAGAAGATTAAGAACGGTCCTTTCATAGAATCTTCCGAAGAAGAGCAAGAAAGTCTGAGGGCAGAAGCACTAGAATAGAGCGGTTGTTCGCTGTTCAGCCGTCTTTTAGAACTTTGCGGATGTCGTCCACTCGCTTGCTTATCTGGGCGGATTCTTTGAGTTTATTTCTTTTGGCCAGTAAATTGGCGTATTTCATGCAGGCATGCAGGGTTTTGAGATTGTTTCGACCGTAGGCCTCTTCACAGATCTCCATCGCTTTTTTGTAATAGGTCTCGGCTTTAGCCAGCTCTCCTTCAGCCTCGTACATATTTGCCAGATTATTCAGGGTTGTAGCCATGTGAGGACTGTTCTCACCTACCGAAGCCTCTTTGACCTTCATTGCCTGTAATAAGAGTGGCTCTGCTTGTTTTGTT
Organism: Candidatus Obscuribacterales bacterium; assembly: GCA_020634035.1. Classification (GTDB taxonomy): domain Bacteria; phylum Cyanobacteriota; class Vampirovibrionia; order Obscuribacterales; family Obscuribacteraceae; genus RI-106. The sequence goes on from JACKCM010000004.1 coordinate 387,806, forward strand.
TTCCCATCGAGAAAATAGCAGGTGCCCAGATTCATCATGGTCACGGCGGTATCCGGATGGTTCTCACCCAGACGCTGTTTTCTAATCTCCAGGGTCTCTACAAAAAGCGGAATCGCTTTGCCGAATTTGCCCTGTCTCGTATAGAACGTGGCGATATTATTGAGGCTGTAAGCTGCCTGGATGCTCTTTTCGCCGTTCAGTTTTTTGCGAATGTTCAGACCCTTCTGCATCAAGGGCTCAGCCTTCTCCAGTTCGTCTTTCTCTACATAGACTGTGGCCAGGTTGGAGACTGCGTCGGCAACGGCGGCTTTGTGGTCAGGGTTTGGCTCTTTCTGGCTTTCATAGATTTCGATGGCGCTCTTGAACTGGTTCTCTGCTTTGTTAAGAGCGCCTTTCTCGAAGTAGAGCCGTCCCAGATTGGTCCTGGCGTAGGCTACTTCGGGATGTTGTTTGCCGTAGGTCTTATTAGCCAGCTCCAGAGAGCGAGATAGAGAAGCTTCTGCGTCGCTCAATTCGCCCAGTTCGAGGTAGACTATGCCCAGGTTGCCCAGGTCTGTGATCAAAGAGCGATCATCTTTGTGTGAGCGCGCGATTGCCTTCTTATAGAGGGCGGCAGCTTCTTTATAGTGTCCGTTCTCCAGCTTGACCTGAGCTAGCAATCCCAGGTCGTTGGTCAATTCGGCAGACTTGTCCCGGTCCGCCGAGCCTTCTCTGATTTTGATAGCTCTTTCTAAAAGCGGCTCCGCTTCTTGAAATTTCTCCAGGTCATGATAGAGCGCACCCAGATTCTCCAGGCTGATCAAGAGTCTGCGATCTTTGATACCGAAGCCCTCGGCTATTTTGAGGGCTTCTTTCATGTTGATTTCGGCTTCTTCGAAATTGCCTTTCTTAAATGCCGATACACCGTCTTTGTCGTAGGAAGACCACTGCAGTCCCGCACAGCCACCCAGGGCAAGTGCAGTGACAAAGATCCCGGCGAGCCCCTTGAGCGCTCGCCGACCCGGACTTTGCTTGTTGAAGCTGCCCCTGGCCATGACTAGGCTACCTCTAGAATCAGTCTGGTCTTTCAAGCAGATTATAGAGCAGTCAGCTTTTCGATTCCAGTGAGAACCGGGCAAAGATTTGTATCTATTGTTTCAGCCCTTGACGCAGACAACCTGTTTAAGCTCATGGACTACATCCACTAGATCGCTCTGGGCTTCCATTACCGAGTTAATCGGCTTGTAGGCCCCTGGTGTTTCATCGAGAACATCGGCATCTTTTCTGCATTCGACTCCTTCGGTGGCTTTTATATGATCTTCCACGGAGAAGCGCTTGCGGGCAGCACTTCTAGACATGGCTCGCCCGGCTCCGTGGGAGCAGCTGTGGAAGCTTTCTTCATTCCCTTTGCCCCGCACTATGTAAGAGCGATTACCCATGGAACCGGGTATGATACCAAGGTCGCCCAGGCGCGCTCTGACAGCGCCTTTTCTGGTGACAAAGATGTTGACTCCGTAGTGGTTTTCGATGCTTGCATAGTTGTGGTGGCAGTTGACCACCTCCGAGGTGATCTCGAATTCCGGTAGGTCAGAATTCTCGAGGGCTTCGATCACGCTTTCCAGCATCAACTGTCTGTTTGTCCTGGCATAGGCTTGAGCCCAGGTCAGAGCCGTCCAGTATTGATCAAAGGCTTCAGTGCCCTGGGGCAGATAGGCAAGGTTCGGATCCGGCAGCTCTATCAACCAGCGCTCCATCTCTTCTTTTGCTTTCTCAATGAAGTAGCGTCCTATCCGATTGCCTACTCCTCTGGAGCCGGAGTGCAGCATAATCCATACCGCATCGTCTTCATCAAGACAGATCTCGATGAAGTGATTGCCGGTGCCAAGGGTCCCGAGATGATTAATGGGATTGGCCCGATTCAGACCGGCTCCGGGATTTTGTTCGATTAGCTCTGCGTAGGCGCTGTCCAGTTTAGCCCAGGCGCTTTCCAGTCTGGAAGGAGCAAATTTCGCCGATGACCAGGAGCCTTTGTCGTTTGCTCCACCATTGTCCGTTCGTCCATGGGGCACCGCCGCTTCAATTTCGAGGCGGATTTTTCTCAGATCATCCGGCAACTGCTCTGCTTTCAGGCTGGTTTTAGCTGCCACCATGCCGCAGCCGATGTCGACACCGACAGCTGCCGGAATAATCGCTTTTCTTGTCGGGATAACGCTTCCGACCGTGGCTCCCATGCCCCAGTGACAGTCGGGCATGGCCGCTATCCATTTGAAAATGAAAGGCATCGAGGAGAGATTGCGGAGCTGCTCCAGGGCTTTCTCTTCGACGCAGACGCCCCGGGTCCACATTTTGATCGGTGATCTGTCTTTCAGTTCTATTATTTCCATTTCTCTTATCTCTCTTTCTTCTTTGTCTCACAAATAAAAAGAGCCCCGGTTTTCAGAGGGCTCTTCTTCTAATGTGCGGCTGATTTATCGATTGATTAACCGGATCTATCGTCAGCCTGCGCACGGGAAGGAGAGCCCAAGTTCGCTGGGCGCTCGCTCTGTTTCTCGGCGCTATTAAAGCTGGTCGATTTCAATCTGTCCATGATCTCATTATGCCTGGATTCGAAAATGCGTCAAGGCCGTTTAATATTGCCCGACATAATTAACGAAACCTTCAAGATACTATATTTAGTGTCGCTACCATGTAGAATGTCAATAGGTGGTTTTATAAGGATTCCATCGATGAAAGTCTACAGGCGAATTTTTTTCAGGCTCTCGATACTTGACCCGGTAACGGTTTTTTTGACCGGTCTGGTTATCTTGATGTTCCTCTCGGTCGCCCTCGATATTCCCGTAGTCGAGTACGGATTCTAGATTGTAAAAACGCAGTTTTCTTTTTTTGAAGGAATAAATATTATGAACAAGGTGTTGAGATCGTTCTTTCTCGGTCTCTCGAGAATGCCACCGGCATTGATGCTCCTGGTAATTATAATCATGGCTATTGCAGTAACCATGCTGGTTACCGGCAGGATGTCGCAACAGCAATATGAAAGATCCGTCTCTCAGTCGAGCAACGGGGTCATCGTATCCACCCGCCGTATCGAGGCCGGTACAAGAATAGATGCTTCTATGGTGCGTCTGTCGAAAGTGCCTGTTGATAGAATCTTCGACGATGCGCTCAGTGCAGATGACGATGTGGTTGATAGAATCACCTATCACACCATACCGGCCAGAGAGCAGATTAGAGAAGCTGACCTTCGTTAACTGTTAGTTTTAGAGTCCGAAGTTGGAGAGCGAGCTGTAAAAGGCTCGCTCTCTTTTTATGTCTTTCTTTTATGTTTCTCTTTTGTTTTGGACTTTTGTTTTTTCGGCTTCGGCTTCGCCTTTGGCTTTGCCTTTGCCTTTGCCGGAGCTTTCTCCTTGACCGCAGCCGGTGCCGGTGCCGGTGTCGGTGTATTGTCGACCTTCTTCTCTTCGGCGGCTGGAGGCTTCTGGTTTACAGCCGGAAGGGCAGGATCTATAACCTTGATGGTTCTTGAATGCACACCATAGAAGTAGGCACCGAGAAAGGTGTCTATGACAATAAGAGTAGATATGAATATGCCTTTGGCTTTCATTTCGCTTTCATTTACTTTACGTCAAAGTGCTTGGTGTCTTTGAAATCGGTGGTTTCTGCCGCGTTTCGCTTATATGTGACTATCACATTTTTGGCGTTGAAGTCTTCGGTTATCTTGGGACCGTTGACCAGTTTGACCACCAGTTCCGATTTTGCGTCGCCGTCATGGTTGTTGTAGTCCTCTCCAAGCTGTTTTGAATCGAAGCGTATCGAGTTGTCGCCAGGTTTTACCCGAGAAGAGATGTCGACAATCTTGCCGGGTCCGAAGAATCCGTCTACTTGCTCGCCATTGACAAAGACCGTTATAGAATATCCGATGAAATCGGAGCCTGATGAGGTCAACCAGTATTTGACCTTGTCCGCTTTTTTAGATTCGGTGTTTTTCTCAGGAGTCGCTGCGGCCGCTGCTGTAGATTCAGTTTTTGCCTTCTGATCGGGAACTGGACTAGATTGAGCAGCTTCTTTGATAACGCTCTCTTCGACTGCGCCTTCAGTGCCTTTCGGCACCCATTCAACAGGCACCACTCTTTCGTGCAGTCCGTACCAGTAGCCCCCCAGTCCGGCGCCTCCTATTAAAAGAGCTAAAATGAAGAGGTCGATTAACGCCCGGACGAATTCGTTCTTCTTGCCGCCTTTGGCTCCGGTAGCGAGATTTTCTGCCATTCTTTCGATAATTCCTTTTGATTGGAGCGTCCCTTGCCGGGACCGGGAACTATAGCTATTCTTACCCAGTGGGGACCGGGCAAAAACAGGGTAAATACTATAAGAACCTAAAGATTGTCGGTCTTATAAAAGGTGATAAGTCTTTGAAATTAAGATTCTCCCTAGCGTTGGCAACGCTTTTGCTGTTTCCTGGCTTTGAGCTGCCGTCTGTTCTCTGCCAGGAGTCTTCCCTCAGCTATCAGGCGCTCCAGAAGGTCTATCAGTCTTATTTGCTGGGCGATAGCGAAGCCGGAAAAGGTCATTACCAAAGTGCAATCAATGCCCTTAACAAAGCGGCTGCTTCCGACCCTACCCGCTATTCCGGTCCAATTCACTGTCGCCTGGCCGAATGTTACAGACAGCTAAAGGATAACGCCCGTGCCGCTGCTGAAGCTAGAAAGTGCCTGGCTCTGGATCCCGGTTATGATGAAGCTTACTACGAACTCGGTTTGATCGCCTGGCAGGCTAAGCGTTATGAAGACTGCATCAGACATCTGGAAAAATATATTGCGGTGAGTAAAGACAGTGCTTCAAAAGCGGCTGCGCGGCAATTTCTTGATGAGGTCTATGTTTTTAGCAAGTTCAAATCGGCTAACGATCATATTTCCGGAGGGCGTTATGCCCAGGCGGTAAGAGAGCTTGATCAGGTGGTCAAATATGATCCAAGCCGTTATTCCGCTGCGGTGCACAAAAGTCTTGCCTATGCCCTGGGGCGTATGGGCAGTCCGGAGCGTGCAATTAAAGAAGGACAAAAGGCGCTGGCTCTTGATCCATCGGATAAAGCCACTGTATACAATACTGTAATCGCCTATCAAGATATAGCCGATTTCGATGCGGCAATTACCTGGCTGAATCGCTATCTCACCATGGAGACCGATTCGGAGCGTCGTCGATCGGCTGCCACCTTTCTAGTCGAGCTCAAAGAAGACCGTAAGCAATACAATAATTCCAACAATAAGAAAGCCGACTATATGGCTCAAATGGGAGGGTCGCACTGGGCTGTTTCTGCTTTTCCGCTTAAGGTCTTCATTCACCCGGGCTCAGGAGTGAAAGGCTACAGAAAAGAGTACGACAATTATATCCTCGATGCCTTCGATACCTGGTGCCGTGACTCTGGACAGAAGCTCAGTTATGAACTGGTTGACGATCCTGAGAAAGCCAATCTAACCGTCCGTTTTCAGGGAACAGAGTTAAAAGGCATCGCCCGAGCGGATCACCGGCTGAAAGCCGGTCTTACTAACCTGCGCTATAACCAGGCAAGAGAGATTCAGAAGGCGGATATCTATATTTTGACCGTACAGGCTTTCGCCCTGGATCAACCTGTAGAGAAGGGTGTTTGTGCGTCTGTATGCATGCACGAAGTCGGTCATGCTCTGGGCCTTGGTCACTCTACTTATATTTACGATGTGATGTACTTCCGCTCTTCGTCCAAACAAACCGGACGACCTACGACAAGAGACCGTGCCACCATCGCCAGGCTCTATGCTTCATATCCGGTGCTGGCCGAATTCAAACCCCGAGCGAAGCCGGTGGGAAGTGGCGAGAAGATAACTTATTTGCCGCCGCCGACATTTTTGCCTCCGGCCAGGCCGAAGACCGATAAGGTGTTGCCGCCGACCTTTCTTCCTCCTCCGAAGAAGCGCAAGGTGAGCGCTCCGGTCTTTACTCCTCCGCCCCGATCTAGTACGCCCCAGCGCCCGACCTTTTTACCGCCGCCCAGAAAAGAGAAAAGTGAATCGAAGCAGCGACCACCGATTTTTCTGCCGCCACCGGTTCGCTCCTCGAAATGACGGGCAACACTTTTGCTACTGTTTTGCGCTCATTCAATTCGGAACTTGCTATGTTAAGTTGTAGGATATGGAAAGTGTCGACAGTCTAGAAAGAAGTTGTTTTTATTCATTTCAAAATGATTTGGAGAGTTCTGGGGGTTTTGATTATGTTCTGTCTTACCTGTCAGGGAGCTGATTCTGCCTGGCAGGATCCTGGACGTTCCGACTATATAAACCTGCCGTTATTTTTTATCACCGATCGCAAAGTGAACGTCGATTCAGCCAAGAGTAAATATTCTTACGGCAAGCAAGTATTGCCCGGCAAAGGCAGTTTCGATTCGGTGCTCACCCTGGGTATCGAACAGCATCGTACTTATTTCACCGGGCAGAATCCAGCCTGGTTGCCTGCTTTTGATCTGGAGATATTCGGCAATCGAGATAGCTTCGAAAAGCAGGGTCTTAAATGGAGGACTTTCCGCGGTCTGGTGCATGGACAACTATACAGCTGGTCCAGGGCAGCCGATTTTTATTCCAATCTCGAGGCCGTTCTGGATCGTTGTCCTAAAAAAGAGGTAGTCATCTTTGTCCATGGTTGTTGTGTGGACCACGGCAAAGCGGCTATTCAAGCGGTAAATATCCAGAAATGGTACCGCAGACCGGTGTTGCTTTATGACTGGGGGACAGACAGTAAGAACTATTACCAGTCTCTGGTCTCCTATCCTCGCACCCAGGATAGATTCGGAGAGTTTGTCAAAGATCTTAAAAGCCGCCTTGGCGATGTTCGCCTGACAGTGGTTGCTTACAGTGTCGGCGCCAACATCTTAAAAGATTACTGCCAGCGCCTGGATCAAGATGTGTCCGGGCAATTCGATGACGTTGTCCTTTTGAGGGCAGATACTAATATTGCCGAACTGGAGAAGGCTTTGCCGGATATTGCCCGCCAGTCAAAGAACCCTGTTCAGGTCTGGGTATCCGGCAACGATTCGCAGATGCTTGCCTCTCGTTTGCTTCGTGTAGTGACAGTCCTGCCCAGATCGATTATTTCGGTGCGGGGCAGGCGTGCCGGCGACACCAAAGCCTGGCTGGAAACGGAGAGTATTGAGCCGGATCGATATGAGCGGGTCCAGATTCTCGATGTCTCTCAACTGGGCCTTGGACACAGGATTCCATTTCGGCTTCTGCCCCTGGTTGCGCGTCAGCCGCTCAAAGAAGGGGATATTGGCGAGTTCAGCTTAATTCGCCCTGAAGCCAGCCGTTCTAACAAGCTTGATGTTCTCTATGCCGTTCCCCGGAATTGATATAAGAGAACGGATGTCAACAATGAAATGGCCGAAAAAAATCGATTTGGAAAAATGTTTTTTCAATATGATAGGATGACTCCCCAGTCTTTTAAATAAGGGTTACAGAGGAGTTTTTCTATGAGATTTACCCGCCGTTCTCTCGCATCGGGCGCCTTAGCTGTCGTAGCCGGTCTTGGTCTGAGCGTTCTCAGCGCCAGTAGTGCCCTGGCTGAGACCTATGCCGTCTTCAATACCAGCAAAGGGACTTTTAAAGCCAAGCTCTTCGATGACAAAGTACCGAATACAGTGGCAAATTTCGTCGGTCTGGCAGAAGGTACAATAGCCTGGAAAGATCCTAAAACCGGTAAAAAGGTCAAGAAGCCTTTCTATAACGGTCTTATTTTTCACCGGGTAATCAGTGGCTTCATGATCCAGGGCGGTTGTCCTGAAGGCACCGGATATGGCGGTCCTGGTTTTAAGATTGACGATGAGTTCGACAAGAGTCTCAAGCATTCCAAAGCCGGTATTCTCTCTATGGCTAACTCCGGGCCGAACACCAACGGCAGCCAGTTTTTCGTCACGCTGGGACCGACACCGCACCTCAATGGTCGCCATACCGTATTTGGTGAGGTTGTGAGTGGAATGGATGTGGTCAATGCCATAGGCAAAGTCAAGACTGGAGAAGCCGATCGTCCGGTTACTCCGGTTGTGATTAAGGAACTCAAAATCGAACACGGCAAGTAATTCGCCTGTCGATATTCTTGATCTTTAGTTTTAACACCGCTTTTTTGTTTCAAGAAAGCGGTGTTTTATTTGGTGTCGCGAGTCTTTATTATTCGGTAGGGATTTCGAAGCAGAAACTGCTTCCTTTACCCGGGTCGCTTTCCACCCAGATTTTGCCCTGGTGTTTTTCGATCAGCGCTTTACAAATGGCCAGTCCAAGACCAAAGCCTTTCTTCTTCGTTTCAGAACTCTGTTCCAGTTGTCGGTAGCGCTCGAAAACCGCTGAATGCATCTCTTTTGGGATACCAGGTCCTTCGTCTTTGATCTGGAATTTCACATTGAGCCCTTCCATGCCGGCAATAACTCTTACTGTCGAGTTATCCGGAGAATATTTGATAGCGTTACTGATCAGGTTGATCAAGACCTGGACGACTCTGTCTTCATCGGCTTTGATCGCATCGTTGGTGTAATCCACTTCGATCTTGACTGTCTGGTTAGACTTGGAGCCTTCCACCGTGGTCAGCGCTTTTTTCATGATCTTGCCGACCGATGTATCGGCTTTTTCTATCTCAAGAGTGCCAGATTCGAGCTTGTGCGAATCGAGCAGGTCGCGAACCAGCGAAATAAGATATTCGGTTGACTGCTGGGCGTTCTCTATCTGCAGGGGCCCTCTCCCTTTCAGGTCTCCGTAGATGCCCTGACCAACCATATCCAGTACCACTCGGATGGCGGTGAGCGGCGCGCGCAGATCATGGCTGACCATGGCTATAAGGTCCTGGCGCAGCTGTTCAAGGCGATGTCTTTCGGTGATGTCCAGCACGCTAATGAAGAGCATGTCTTCGCCTTCCATGTAGACTTCGCTGACAAAGACCTCGGTGGCGAAAATCTCTCCACTCTTTTTTCTGCCCATCCATTTTTCTGATTCAGGATTGCTCGATATGGCTTCATGTTCGGGGAAGAGCAGCGCAATCGGTTTGTCTGCAAGTTCGTCTGCCGAGTATTCGAAAAAAGAGGCTGCCCTTGAATTTAAAACACGGATGCGCCGGTTCTTCTCCACGATGATCAAACCCAGCGGAAGTCCTGTGAGAATACGCTTGAAGCGCTCTTCTCGCTTATGCTGATTGAGAAGAAGACTTTCTGCCTCTCTCGAGCGCCTTTCGGCAAGCTCTTTCAGTTCGCTATAGGTCAGTGGCTGGTCGTTGTCCACTAGTGGTGGAACTCCTGGATGGTAAATAAGGGAATTTGTTGTAGACTTAGTCTACTCAAATCACAACCCACAAACTATGATTTCCAGATTTTATATCGTTTAGCACGGGTAAGCAAATCTATCATGTCCGCAGACCAGCAGATCTGCCCGATTTGTCAACAGCCGAAGCAAGCCGGCAAGGCCGGTAGCCTTACTCAGTGGATATCAACTTGCCAGTGCGGTCTCACAGCTCCTGAGCCCGATAGCGAGAGCGAAGCATCTTCTCCGGAACTTTGTCGTCGTTGCGGTAAGCGGGTGTCTCAGGGACGTTCCGGTAGTCTTACCCAGTGGATACTACGTTCAGATCTATGTGCCTGCGATTTTCCCGCCATAGAAGAACCCGGCCAATCTGGGGCGCAGGCGTTGGAAAGTGAGCCTGTTCCGAGCCCTGAACCTGAAGTCTACCTGGAACTCGATGAAGATATTTTACCGACAGAGCGTTATCGGCCCATCGAACTGCTGGGCATGGGGGTGGTTGGCTCCGTCTATCTGTGTCGCGATACCCTTTTGAATAAATATGTAGCGATCAAAAGTATGAAGTCTCTGTCTTCAGATCTGCTCATCTCATTTCAGAATGAAGCGAGAATTTTGAGCAGACTGAATCATCCTTACATTATCAAGGTGCTCGACTTCGGTGCCACCGCCAGTGAGAGCGCTCTCCCTTAAAATGTTGTTCTCTTTTCATCCCCTAATTCCTTCCGGGCTCCGGTAGGTTCTCTGTGAATCGGAGTCCGGGAGGAAATCTGGCATGGTTGTTGAAATCGATCGAAGTATTCTAGTAAAGGAGCCCTGGATCACGGTCAAAAATGGAGAAGTCGTTGTAAGACCGGCGATCATTTCTTCAATCAGCCATCTCCCCCGGGGTCATCGGGTCGGAGCCGGTGAGAGTTTCGGTGGAGACCCCGGTTGTTTGTACAGGGTCGTCGACGAAGGCGGTCCCTGTTACGAATTCATAGCTGTTGCTACCCTCGACGACTGTGGAATTGCACTGAATATAGAGAGCGAGGTCAAGATTTTACGCTGATCCGAAAAATTCTTCGTCCGGGTGCTACGATATTACTTATGAGTGATGATCAAGCCAAGCGAGCGGAAGAACAGATACTTGAGATTTATGGTCAAGTCGAGGACCAATTCTTTCGACTTTTTTCGCCGGAGAATCAAGAGAAGGTTGTCTCTACGCTCGATCTGATTGCGCGAAAGAGCAAAGAAGGCTTGACCTTCGCCCTTGATTTAATCTCAGAGCTTTCGACCGAGCTGACCGGAGTCAAGTCTTTTCGGGTGTTGCCGAAACCGCCGGCTGAGCTCAGCGTCGAGATTAATTTCAAGCGGGAAAATTCCATCAAGTTCAAGCAGATCATCGCCCCTCTTGTAGAGTTGGAAGCGGTTCACTTTGGTAAGAAAATCGCCTTTGGTGCCCTGGTCGAGAGCCGAGAGAAAGGTCTGAGGGTTAATATCACCGAAGGATTCAGTCTCGAGTTGAATCTCGGTCCTTTGCTCGGGAAGCACCAGGTGAAAGTAAAGGGATCCGGTCTTTTGAAGCGGGACGAAAACAAGCAGGTGGTGCTGGTTACCGGTGTGGATGTTCCCGGATTCGAGAAGCCTGTTGAGGTCGTTATTCCCTTGCGCTCTATCTTCCACAAGCTCGGCAAAGTGATTTGAACAGAGTTGTAAAAGTCTTTTGGGCGGTAGCTTTGACTCTATCGGTGGCAGGTTGCGCTACCGAAGAAAGTGTTTCGAAGCCGAAGCCGAAGCCGAGTGCAAAGAAGGCACCGGTTGCGGTAGCATCTTCAATCAATGAAAGTATCGATTTTAAATTGCCTGATTCCTATAAAAAGCTCTCTTCCGAGGAGAGACGTCGTAAGGCTCAAGTCTTTCTAGAGCTGGCTAAGGACTATAAGGACAAGCATGATCAAGAGAAGCAGGTCGAGTCCGCTACCCTTGCTATAAAGCTGAATCCGAAGCTGGCCGAGGCCTATCTTTTGCGAGGCAAGGCCCTCTATCAATCAGCCTATGGCGATGACCGTGCCGCCCTCGAAGATCTTAAAAAGGCCACCGAACTGGATCCCAATCTACCCGATGCTTATCAATATCTCGGTCGACTCTATGACAGTCAGAAAGAATATGAACTTGCGGTCGCGGCCTATGATAAGGCGATCATTGCCAATCGCCATGACCGAGATTCGCGTACCATGAAAGCAAGCGATCTGCGCACCCTCGGTCGAGTGGGAGAGGCCATCGATGTCTATACCGGTATAATGCAGGAGTTCCCTCGCAAGTCGCAACCTTATCTGCAGCGTGGGGAACTCTATGAATACTTGCAGCAATATGATAAAGCCCTGGCTGACTACTCTATAGCGGCAGATATGAAAGAGAGCGAAAAGGATCTTGGTAGCACCCAGCCTTTTCGCGCCCGGGCAAAACTTTATTCTAAGCTGAATCGCAGTCGTGATGCCATTGGTGATTTCGACCAGATCTTGAAACGTGATCCCTATGACGAAGAATCCCTGCGCTTGAGAGCCCTGGAGTATCTCAAGCTAGGAGAAGAAGCTAAGGCCCTTGCCGATCTGAATCGTTCTATCGAACTTGCTCCTGACTATGGGCGAGCCAGCTACGAAGCCCGGGCTAAGATTTTTAAGCGCCAGGGTAAGCAAGCCCTGGCCGATGCCGATCTTAAAAAGGCAAGCAGTATCAAAGCCAAGCCTGCGGAAGTGCCTATCTATTCGATAAAAAGAGAGAGATGATCCCGGTTTTACGGCTTCTCGACTGAGAAACCACGGAAAAATACAGTCACACCTTTTTCTTCGAGATCTTTGCATTTGATACCATGGTATCTCTGATTGCCGTCGTCGCTCAATATAAATATCGAGCCGGAATCCTCGAAATAAAACACAGACTCAGGATTGAATTTGTCTCTCAGGACGAAATTCTTTACTCTCTTGGGCTTGGTGTCTTCGCGGCGTCCGGACCACAAATAGAGCTGGCAGTCGTGACTGTCGCCGACGCTGCCCCCGAGAATAGCATAGGTTTTTAGAGCCGGAATGTACTCCATACCGCGAACTCCATAGCCGTCTAGATCAAGCGTGATCATCTCTCCGAATACAGGTTTTTTCTTCTCGATAACTTCGGCAGGATTCAAAAGTGGTATCAAAATCGCTTGTCCCTGCCGAAGCGGGCCTCTCAAGCCAAGCAAAAGATGCTTCCCCTGCCAGGCAGAGAGCGCCTCTATATTGAAGCCTCGAGTGCTCTCCCCGGCTAACGCTCTGTCGTCTGCTCTTGAAAAATCTTCGAAGTCCAGGGCTTTGTAGCCTGGGTCTTCAACCAGGTTCTTCAGAATGTTATTGCAAGGAGAGCCTTTCAGAGTCGCTCTGGTTTTGCCATTCTCTTGTTTAAACTGCAAGGCGAAAAATATATGTCTTTCAAGGGCAAGTTTTCCATCTTTCGTTCTGGAATGCGATCCGATCCAGTATGTGGTCTCTCCCAGCTTCGCTGCTCCTTCCAGATCCAGCTCCACTTCGTCGGTGAGGCCTGGAATAATGCCGACAAGATCTATTCGATCACCTTCGGAAGCGGCATTCCAGTCATAAATATTGAGGATGCTGTTTTCATCACCTGCCACTACAAACTTTCTTCTATCACCACTTTCGTCCAGCGGTACCGCCGCCGATGCGTCACAGGTGCCGATGAACTCCAGATAGTCCGGCGCGCTTTGATCTTTAGCCAGGGCGGGAGATAGATTTAAAAACAGGGAGAGAGCAAGTCCCGATACAAAAGCGATGCCTTTAAAGCACCCCTGGATCTCCATCATGGGTTTCCTCCGCTTTGGCTCTGTCGTTTATGGACTCTTCCATTCTTCCTGCCTGCTCATGGATTCTGGCACGGGTCTCAAAAGCTTGCCTGGTAACGGCAATCTGCAAAGAGCGATTACAACACTTCATGGCTGCCTCCAGATCTCCTTCGGCCAGTTTCGCTTCTGCCAGCAGTTGATGCGGAACCCAGGACTCTGCTTCATCTTCCATCTCTTTGCCGATCTCTTCTTCGAGATCTTTGATCGCGCTGTCAAAGTCACCCATCGCCATATACGAACGAGCTCTCTCACAATGAGCCAGGGAATAGTCATTCAGTTCTATTGCCCGGGTGCAGTCTTCTACGGCTTGATCATATCGCTTTAGCAGTCTATTTACCTGGGCTCTCTCTCGAAGCAGAGCAAAATCGTCAGGGCTTATCTCTATGGCCCGGTCATAGTGACCGAGAGCTTCTTCTAAATTGCCTCGGTCCATTTCTCTGTAGGCTCTGGCTCTATGATAGTCAGGATTTCTCGGAGAGAGGCAAAACATTTCTGTCGATTTGTCCTGAATACCGGCTTCTTCCCGCAGGCTATCAAAGGCTGTGGTATCGAATGCGAAGAAATATTCACGTTGAATAGGTGGTGTTGCCAGTGGTGAATCGTCCCTGTCCTGGGTAGAGACGACAATGCTTTCAATCAGCTCTTCGAGCCGTTCTTTCTCTTCTTCTCTATCACTGATAAATTGCGAGAGATTCTCTAGAACGATGGCAAGATGTGACACTTCTCTGTTCGGATAATGGTGTAGTATCAGCTCAACGAATTGATCAAAAGCTATTGTCTCTGGCTGATTCTCATCGCTTCCGAGTAGTCCCAGTTCGTTACTCAAGATATTAATCAGGTCTGACTCCAGATGCTCGACTGGACCAAGGTCTACCCGAGCCACTTTGAAGCCCAGATCATTCAGGCTTTGCACCAGCGCTTCTGTCTTGCTCTCTCTTATGTAGCGGATTTCGCCTGCTTCAATGTAGTCGATCTCTTGATCCAGGCGAATGATATTGCCTGGTTTCTTGTCCAGTAGATTTGAGAGGCGATTGATCAAGGCTGTGAATTCCGGATTCTCTAAAGTCGAAGCACATTCTTCTAATCTTGTGCGGTTGGCTTGCAATTCTTTGCCAAGATCTTCCGACCAGTCTCCTCGTGGAACCGTCGCGTTTCTCATGGACTGAACGGTAACGCCGGTGAGAAGAACAATCAGATTGCAGCAAAGTTCGACATGACCTTTCTCTGCTGCTAGATCCAGGGCATCAAGCAGAAATGGTAGGGAAGGAAGTGCTGCTTCGGCGACGAACTCATCTCGCAAAATTGCTGGTTGTAAATAGCCAAGGGCAATAGAAGCCGACTCTGCTTCGTCATTTGAATTGCACAGTTTCTCCAACAACTCCGGCACATTGCCGACTTTCTTTTTTGGTGGCGGCCCGGAAAATAGCCTTTTCAAGAAAGATTGGCTCTCGACCCCTCCATCTACCTCTATGACATCGGCAGCCCATCCGTGGGCGGCCCGGTAGCGGGACCAGTCTATCGCCTCAAGGGCGTCTTTGATTTGTTGAGTGTCCCTGGTTTTTTGCATAGGTCAGTCATTGTAGCATCGCCACCCTCCTGGCAACTCTGCGTTTTCGGTCTGCACCGGCTACAATAGGCTGGTAGTTATAGAGAACAGGACCTGAGGCTAAATTATGTTCAGTGGCAGAGCGCCGGTGCATTTGATGTGGTCGAAGATGTTCGACCCTGATAAGCCTGAGATGGCTAAACCTGTACAGTGGAAAAGAATCGGACTTCTATTTCTGCCCTACTGGCGCGAAGAACTTCAGGTTCTGGTCTGTGTCTTCTTTGTCTCTTTGCTTGGTCTGCTGCCGCCTTTGCTGGGCGTGTTTCTGATTGATAGAGCAATCCCCAATAAAGATTTCAATCAACTCTCAATTCTGGTCGGTGCCATGGTGGCAGGCGCGGTGCTGTCTTCGTTGATAGGTGTTTATCAGGGTTACCTTAACGCCTTTGTCGGCGAGGGGATAATGCGTGATATGAGGGTGCGAATGCTCTCTCATATGCACCGAATGCCCCTCGATTTTTTCACCGGCACCAAGACCGGTGAGATCATGAACCGGGTCTCTAATGATGTTGATAGTATCAATGGTCTTGTCTCTGGAACACTTGTGTCGATAATCACCAATCTTTCTGTGATGGTAACTACCCTGATTACTATCTTCGTTCTTGATTGGCGTCTTGCCATTCTATCTATCTTTCTTTTGCCCTTGATGGTCTTGCCGATGTGGCCTGTCGGCAGGACTCTATTTCGGACACGAACGATTACTCGCCAGAAACGTGACGAGATCCATGCCATTGAACAAGAGACCCTTTCTGTTTCCGGAATTCTTCTACTCAAGTCTTTTGTTCGCGAAGGCTATGAGCGGGATCGCTTTTATAAACTGAGTAGCGACCTGATGGAGACAGAGATCAAGCTTGCCATGGTCGGTCGCTGGTTCATGGCTCTTATCGCTGCCATGGTCATTGTAGGACCGGCCTGTGTCTGGCTTTACGGAGGATGGCTCTGTATATATAAAGGACTGACCATAGGGATTGTTGTCTCCTTCATCGCTCTATTAGGTCGGTTGTATGCGCCGGCGGCAACCCTTGCCGGAGTTCAAAATCAGATTATCAGTGCCCTTGCTGTTTTCGAGAGGATTTTTGATTATCTCGATATGGACGTTGAAAGGGTGGATTCAACCACCGAAGAAAATCCCCTGTCACCGACCGCGGTTTCCGGTCGGGTGCGCTTCCAGTCTGTCTCTTTCGCTTATCCTGAAAGAGATCTTGCCCTTGATTCAATCACCTTCGAAGTGGCTCCCGGCCAGGTTGTCGCCTTTGTGGGACCATCCGGGGCAGGGAAGACAACTGTCAGTATGCTTCTGCCGGGGTTTTATCAGCCCACCGCCGGTGATATCTATATAGACGATTTAAATGTTCAGGAAATCCCCCTGGCCACCCTGCGCTCCCATATAGGAATCGTCACCCAGGAGACTTATCTCTTCCATGACACGATAATGAACAATCTTCGCTATGCAAAGCCGGATGCCACCGATGAAGAGGTCTATCGAGCCACCGGTGCTGCCAATATCCACGAAATGATCACCGGCCTGGAGAAGGGCTATGATACCGTGGTGGGTGAGCGTGGACACAAGCTCAGCGGCGGAGAACGCCAGCGTCTTGCCATCGCCCGGGTGCTTCTTAAAGATCCCAAAATCCTGATTCTCGATGAGGCAACCAGCTCTCTTGATTCCGGTAACGAAGCTCTGATTCAAAAAGCGCTGGTGCCTCTTATGAAAAATCGAACCTCTCTGGTTATAGCCCATCGACTTTCGACGGTGCTCAGCGCCGATCTGATTTTTGTCATGGATGGAGGTCGTATTGTCGAGTCCGGCACCCATGCCGAGCTGATTGACCAGGGGGGACTTTACAAGAGTCTGTACGATAAGCAGTTTCTTCATTGATTTGCCGATATCCCCACCCCGGGGTTAGCTTTTGCGATTGACCCGCAAGCGTTATATTGCTCCTGTCTTACTAAGAGGAGCGGACGTAATGAAATCCACGCACAGGGCACGAAGAAGTAGAAAAGGTCAGTCCATGGTTGAATACGCCATCGGTATAGGTGCTGTGGCCGCGCTCTGTATGGTCGCGCTCGGCTCACTCGGTCATATATGCGGTCATATGATCCATGCGGTAGAGGAAGCCATTAATTACAACGGCACCAAGTCTTCTCATCCCCAGAGCACTATCAATCCCAGTGCCACCCCCTGGGTACTGGACTGAGCACTTCTATTAATTAGACCTAAATCATTAAGCAGCTCCGTTTACGGGGCTGTTTTTTTCTGGGATGCCGGTGTATAATTTTTGACCAAAATAGAAAATCAGTCAAAAATAAGTCAGATTACAACTTACTATGGCCAGGAAAAAAATCCCAATAGACCGCCGCCGGCTTCTTATCGATGGAGCCCGGGAGCTTTTCGGGCGTTACGGCTTTGAGAAGACCACTGTCGATGATATCGCCAGGCATACCGGCATAGGCAAAGGTTCGGTCTATCTGGAGTTCAAGACCAAAGAGGATATTCTGATTGCGATCATCGATGAATTCGCTCATCATATGCATACATATATGGATCAATGCGTTTCTGAAGCCAGGGCACCTTATTTGAAATCGCTGGGCGAAATGCTTTTCGGTCTGGTGATGAGCATCCACGAAACAGCAACCTCCAACATTCATACACCGGAAGTGATGATGTTGACCCATAGAAAACTCATGAAAGAGTTCTCTCATCACCATGAGTTTAAAGACTCCCGCTTTAAGCTTCTGATTAAGAAAGCCAGCAAAGAAGGAGAGATCTCTGCATCGGTCTCCGGTGATGAGGTTATTCGGCTGATTAATCTGGTCACCATTCCTTTGCTGCCTCCTTATCTGCGAAAAGAGCCCGGTGACGAAGAGAAAATTCCCACTCGTAAACAACTTGCCGCAGATGCCCGTCTGGTTATCGATGTCCTCATCAGTGGTATCAGATCTCGTTATTCCAAGAAGAAAGACAAGAGGATGCAGAAATGACTGTAACCCAGAAAGCACCCGAGGCGAATAGTGCTCAAAAGGGCGGAAGCAAGATCTCTAAATTGCCTCTTTTGTTTCTGGTTCTTTTGGTGGCGGCTGGTCTGGCCTGGTTCTTTTTCGGCAGGCAGAACGCAGGTTTGAAGGATGGGCGTATTCTTGTAAGCGGGCGAATCGAAGGTTACGAAACCGATGTCGGAGCCAAAATCGGCGGCAAAGTGAAAAAGATCGAGTTCAGAGAAGGCAATCAGGTCGATGCCGGTGCTCTGGTGGCTGAACTGGAAGATGATGATATCCAGGCGCGTTTGCGTGCGGCCCAGGCAAAGACAGCCGCTGCCGAGTGTTTATGGCGTGAGCGCAAAGAGTCTCTTGATATTGCCGAGGCTCAGATCGAACAGGCTCGCCTTGAACTCAATCGCTCCACCGAAGGGGTGCGGGCCCGAATCGAACAGAACGAAGCCAGCAAGGCCCAGGCAAATGCCGAATTAATTCAAGCAGAAGCAAAGTTGACTGAAGCAATCGCCAATCATGAACTGGCTCGCAAGCGTAAAGAGCGTTTTGAAAAACTGCTCGGACCCGGCGCGGTCACCAAGGATGAGTATGACGAAGCGGTAAAGAATTTCGAATCTACAAAAGCGGTGGTGGAAAGCCAGAAAGCCTTCGTATCGGCATCGAGAAAGAAACTCAGTGCGGCAGGCGCTTTATTAGATCAGGCCAGGGCCGACAGATTTAACCCGGGTATTCGCTCTCGAGAACTCAATGTTATGGAAAAGCAATTGGTTCAGGCCAGGCACCAGCTCGACAATTCCGTCAACGAGGTAGCTGCCGCCCGCGCCCAGGAAGACGAGATCCAGGCTGATATTGCCTATTTGCGATTACTCAGTCCAATAAACGGCGTTGTCACGGCCAGACCGGTGGAACCGGGGGCGGTGGTGGTGCCCGGAGCCACCGTGCTGACACTAATTGATCTGGACAAGGTCTATTTGCGGGCCTATTTGCCGGAAGGCGATGTGGGCAAAGTCCGGGTCGGGGACAGTGCCGAGATCTTTTTAGATTCTTTCCCCGGCAAGCCTCTGACAGGAAAGATTATCGAGATCGATCCGGTGGCGTCTTTTACCCCGCAGAACATCTATTTTAAAGAAGACAGGGTAAAACAGGTGTTTGGTCTTAAAATAGGCATAGATGCTCCGGATAGGCTTGCCAAGCCAGGTATGCCCGCCGATGCCGAGATCCTGCTCGGTAAAGGTGGCTGAGATGGAAAGGGGTGTTCCCATAGTCGAGGCCCGCGGCCTCTACAAATGTTATGGTGGTGACGTCGAGGCGTTGCGAAGAGTCGACTTCACCATCGAGCAGGGAGATATCTTCGGTTTCATAGGCCCTGACGGTGCCGGCAAAACCACGCTCTTTCATATACTGGGTGGAGTAATAAATGCCGACGAAGGGGAGGTCACCATTAATGGTAGCAGTCCCCAGAAAGCCAAGCCCGATATAGGCTATCTGACTCAGTCCTTCTCTCTTTATCTTGATCTCAGTATCTCTGAGAATATCAAATACTCGGCTTCTCTAAGACAAGTACCCCGGGAGCAGTTCGAGGAGCGCAAGCGTGAACTTTTGCGCTTGATGGATCTGGATCGATTTGAAAAACGATTGGCTGGACAGCTCTCCGGTGGCATGAAGCAGAAGCTCGCTCTGTGCTGTGCCCTTATCTCGAGACCTAAGTTGTTGTTATTAGATGAGCCCACCACCGGTGTCGACCCGGTCTCTCGCCGAGAACTATGGGATATTCTCACCCGTATCTCCGGCGCTGAAGGCGGGGTTACTGTGGCGGTGGCTACACCTTATCTTGATGAGGCCGAGCGTTGCAGTCGTATTGCCCTCATGTATGAAGGCAGTTTCGAGTCCCAGGGCAGCCCGGATCAGCTTAAACGCTCTCTGCATCTGAAGCGGGTAGAGGCCCGTTCCAGTGACCTGGATGCTTTGACCGCGGTCCTCGAAAAAGAGGTTGTCGGCATAGAAGACATACAAGAGTTTGGCGATCATATCGACGTTCTCGGTGCCGATGCCGAAAGTATCATAGAGCAGGCTTCGCGCTCCAGCGACAGAGCCGGTCTGGCTTTTGAAGCCACGGTGGAGAGTCCGACCCTGGAGAATGTTTTTGTTCATGAACTGACTCGAAGTAAAGATCTGGCAGATCGTGGTCTGTTTAAATTCAGTGAACGACAGCGGATGGCAAAAGGTGAACTCGCTATCGATGCCGATAACCTCAGTAAACTCTTTGGGGATTTCTGGGCTGTAAAGAATGTCTCTCTTCAGATAAGAAGCGGCGAGATCTTCGGACTGCTGGGCGCCAACGGTGCCGGCAAAACCACAACCATAAAGATACTTTGCGGTTTATTAGGCGGTACCTCAGGCAGTATCAGTCTGCTTGGCCGTCGGGAGAATCTGAGAAGTGCTGACATTCGTCGACGACTTGGGTACATGAGCCAGAAGTTTACTCTCTATGACGATCTTACAATTGAAGAGAATCTCAAATTCTATTGCCGGGTCTATGGCATAGAAAAGGAGAGAAGAAGTGAGCGAATAGAATGGGCTCTTTCTAGCTGTGGCCTTGAAGGCCAGGAGAATCTGATCACCGGCAAATTGCCTGGTGGCTGGAAGCAGCGTCTGGCTTTCGGTGCCTGTGTAATGCACGAGCCCGATCTGCTTTTTCTCGATGAGCCGACCTCCGGAGTCGATCCCCTGGCTCGTCGCCAACTATGGAAATTGATTCGTGAACTTGCCCGTCAGGGCACGGCAGTGCTTGTCACCACACACTTTCTAGAGGAGGCGGAGCATTGTCATAACCTGGCCTTCATGGTGGCAGGAGAAGTGGTGGCAAAGGGGTCTCCGGGCAGAATCAAATCAGAACAGCCGGGCAGGCTGGTGGAGCTCAAGGTCGATTCGATTCAAGCGGCGGTGGATCTTTTGAGAACAAGATTGAAGCCCTGGCAAGTCTCTATATTTGCCGATCGTATTCATCTTGTCATACTCGAAGGCGATAGCGAGGATTCACTGAAGCAAGCTCTTTTAGATGCGGGAATCTCGGTTCTCTCCACAAGACAGATTCCGTTCTCGCTAGAGGATTCCTTTATCGGAATTGTAGAAAGGATTCGGGAGAAAAGAGCCTCATGAATAGAGTTTTCTCCCAGTGCCGAAAAGAGCTCAATCAATTCCGTCGCGACAGAATTTCGGTGGCCCTTGCCTTTCTGTTGCCGGTTATCACTCTACTACTCTTCGGATTCGGTACCAGATTAGAACTCAAGGATCTCAAGCTCGCTATTTATGACTTCGACGGCGGCAAGCAGAGCCGTGAGTACATAGACAGGCTCTTTGCCACCAGACAATTGATACCGACCAGATTCAAAGGCAGTGATCCTTTCTCGCCTCTAGACAGGGGTATAGCAAAAGCTTCTTTGATCATTCCCCCGGAGTTTTCACGAGATATAGAAAGCGGCAAATCAGTACAGATACAAGCTTTAGTTGATGCCACCGACGTCAACAATGCCAGAGTCGTGAAGAATATTCTATTTGGAGTAAACCAGTTTTTTCTCGAATCCAACGGACTGGCGACAGCTAATGGACCGCTGGTGCCTCAGGTAAGGTTATGGTTCAATCCTGGCCGAGAAGAAGCTCTATATATAGTGCCTGGAACCATCGCCTTTGTTATGTGGATATTTCCATCCCTGCTATCTTCAATCGCGGTATCAAGGGAAAAGGAACACGGAACCATCTTGCAGGTCTATGCATCCAGCATGACTTCGGTGGAGTTCATTGGCGGTAAGCTTCTGGCTTATATACTGGTCGGAACCGCCGAAGCCATCGTGGTGATAATGGTAAGCTCTTTTCTATTTGGTGTCTCGGTGAAGGGCAGCCTGATTATCTTTGTGCTCAATCTGCTGCTCTTTCTTTCATCCAGCGTCAATTTCGGTCTTTTTGCCGGATCGGTTGCTCACAGTCAAACTGCAGGCGTTCAGATCGTAGCCACTCTAGGCTTTACCACGGCTCTACTGTTATCCGGATTTATCTACCCGATTCGAAATATTGTCTATCCACTTTCCTTGATCTCGAATGTGGTGCCGACCCGCTATTTCATCGAAGGGTGCAGAGATGCTTTCGTTCGTGGAACCGACTGGCAGAGTCATCTCTATATTCCTCTCGCTCTTCTGATCGCTAATCTTGTAATCTTCCGTGCCTCCACCCGCAAGATCTCGGGCATGCAGCTGGAGGTAGAATGATTAGCTTCGGTAAAGGCTCTAAAAACGGTTTTCACTTCGAGGGTCTCAATTTGAGCGCCTTGAGAGCGCTTGCCTCCAAAGAGTTCCGTCAGATACTCAGAGATAAGCAGACACTGGTTCTATTGGTAGTGCCGCCGGTGCTTCAGCTAATGCTCTATGGCTTCGCTTTGAGTCCTGAGGTAGAGCACCTGCGTCTTTCGGTCCTCGATCTCTCTTCCAGCCCGATCAGCCGAGAGGTAGTCTCTTCTCTAGTAAACAGTCAGACCTTCGACCTCCATGGTCGAGTCGACAACCTTGCCGAACTCAATCATATGGTGGCATCAGGCGAGACCGATGTCGGCTTGATGATACTGCCCGACGCCATGAGACGATTCAAGAACCACGATCCTGTGCCGCTTCAGTTTCTTGTGGACGGAGTGGACGCCAACACTGCCGGAATCGCCCAGGGCTATATCATCCAGATTATCTCGGAGCTTAATCGCAGTCTGCGCGCCGAGCAGAATACGGACCTGAGGATAGATCCCCAGGTATCCTTCGCTTATAATGCCGGCCTTACAAGTAGCTGGTTCTTTGTACCCGGGGTGATAGGCATAGTGGTGGTAATCGCCGGCACTCTTGTATCGAGCATCTCGGTAATCAGAGAAAAAGACCGGGGTACTCTGGAGCAGTTGCTTATGACTCCTGCTAGTTCCAGTGATATTTTGCTTGCCAAAATCATTCCACTTTTGATCTTGCTACTCGGTAGCCTGTCGCTTAGCTTAATCCTTGCCACCACCGTATTCGGTGTTCCTGTACGGGGCAGTTTGCTGCTGGTTGTGGCAGTTTCGATAATGGCAATCTTTGTATCCATCTCCATCGGTATGGCCCTGGCTACCTATTCTGGCAACCAGACCCAGGCTATATTGACCTCTTTCTTTATCAATATCCCTCTCATTCAACTATCCGGAGCGCTCTCTCCTGTGGAGAGTATGCCTCGTATATTTCAGATTATCGCTATATTCGATCCGCTGCGTTATTACGTGAGTGCCTTGAGAGCGGTGCTCCTTCGGGGCGTGGGCCTCGAAACAATCGGCATGGAAGTTCTGGTGCTCTTCTTCTTTGCTGTTGCTCTTATAACTCTGAGCGCCTTAAATTTCAGGAGGCAACTCCAGTGAATTATCATGGAATCCTAAAAACTGCATCACAAATTTCTCTTCTGGCTCTCTTAATTGCCACAGGAGCGAATCCCCTGTCGGCCCAGGAAGAGGAGACGCCTCGTCTAAGGCCTGCCTTGAGCCCGGTAGAAGAGAAGAAGCTCGAATCGGACGTCGATCTTTTCGATCCCAGAAGACTGCGTATGGAGCGGCCCGAACTCAAAGGTCTGGTAATCATCGACAAAGATTTGAGCCCCTTCAACCTCGACGCCCGGGAACCGCATCCGGTATCTCTTAAAGATGTGCTCTATACTGCCCTGGAGAGAAATCTCGACATCGGCATCGCCGATACCGACCTCAGTGTCGGCAAGTGGGGTCTGCGCAAAGCTCTCTCCGGCTTTCTTCCTTCTGCCAGCCTCTCCTACAACTATAACTATTTGAATGGTGCTCTCACCCTCCCCGTGGCCAATCCTGAGGGAATTCGTTTCAATAATCCTTTTATATTCACCAGTGCCGGTGTCAATTACGGCCTGTATAGAGGCGGGCGTACCGTCTTTGGCTCTCTAAAAGCGCGCAACAACTATCGTGCTGTACGGCATCGCAAAGATGCCACCGTCAACGATGTGCTGACCGAAGCTTTCGAGAAATACTACAACCTCATCCTATCGGAGTCTGTTTTGCGTATTCGTATCCAGGCGGTGAAGGTCTCTGAAGAGAATCTCAAGCTGACCGAAGCGCGCTTCGACGCCGGCTCCGCCACCCGTCTCGATGTAATGCAAGCTCAGACGCAGCTTACCGATGACCGCCAGAATCTTATTGATCAGCAGGTTGACCGAAGACAAGCCGCCATAGAGCTGGCTGAGTTTTTAAACGTCGAGCAGGGTGATGATCTTTTGCCTGCCGATTTCGAACTGGAGAAGCGGGTGATTGTCAGCCAGGAAAATAAGGTCGAGAAACTTCTGGTCAAGGCTCTTACAGTACGGCCGGAGTTGAAAGAGAAAGAAGAATTGCGGCTGGCTGCGCGCAAAGAGATAGTGGTCAAAGCCGCTCCTCTGCAGCCGGAAGTCAACTTCTCTACTTCGGTTTATGGTCTTGGTGAGACTCTTTCAAACCGCCATAAGAATGTCACTGTCCAGAGTGCCAGCGGTCCGGTGACCCGTTCGGTCTCTCGTCAGATCAAGCCACTACTGGTGGTGGGACTGAATATCAACTGGAATCTCGACGGCATGGGGATGAAAGACCTTTCAGCTGTACAGCAAGCTCGCTACGAAGCGAGAAAAGCCAGTCTGGTCCAATCTAAAGAAGTCAACAAAGTGGTCCGGCAGGTGAGAGGGTCCTATTTGAATGTTTTGAGAGCGGACCGCCAGATTGACGAAGCCCTTGCCCGGCTGCGCTCTTCTATAGAAGAGATCAATCTCGCCCGCCTGCGCTATGAAAATGGTCTCGGCAAGAACATAGATGTACTGCGGGCTCAGTCCGACTATACCAGTGCCCTGATTAAAAAAGCAGAGGCGATAGTGGCTTACAACGTAGCTCAAGCCAAGCTGATTCGCGATATTGGCTTGACCTCCGTAGGAACGCTGACCAGTCGAGACGCTATCCGGCTCTAAATGTTTTGATAACATTTAGAAATCTCTTGTTGACTTGTGTCCCGGACCGGGTTATCTTTCAATTTTGTGACCACAGTCCGACGTCCTTATATAAGGTCGCCAATCCAAATTAAAATGTCGAGTTCATTCCGGACAAAATCTAATTACAGTCTCCGACGACGAAGCCTGATCAAGCGCCAGGCTCGGGGCATTTTGTCGGAATTTATTAATAAGTAGAACCGCTGGGATAGATCCCGCCTAACTACTAAAAAATACATTCTTTGCGAACACCGAGTCCAATCAGAAACTCGGTTTTTTTGTACTTTTTCACCAGGAGTAATATCAATGTTATCCATGTCACTAGAATCTAAAAAGAGCGCCAATCAAGGCGGCGGCTCAGGCGGCAACGGTGCCAAAGGCATCTTCTCGATACCGGGCAAAGTCATCGGTGCCCTTGCCCAGCGGATGGCGCCACCTAAAGGCAAATCCGAAATCGCTTTTATCCTCGAAGAGGATACTATTAGAGGTAAAGACGTACTGGGCATCGAAGATTTGACCCCGGCAGAAATAGACCTGATTCTCGAGGTGGCTCTCAAGTTGAAAGCCAATAAATTTGACGAGACCCAGACTCTCTTTGCCAAAGGTCAGACCCTTGCGATGCTCTTCGAGAAGCCTTCTTTGAGAACCCGGGTGACCTTCGAAGCGGGCATGACCCAGCTTGGTGGAAACGGCGTCTATCTAGAAGGCAAGCTCGGCAAGCGTGAGCCTGTCTCCGATGTGGCCAAGAATCTGGACCGCTGGCTTGATGGCATCATGGCCCGGACCTTTGACCATGAAACCCTCAAAGAGCTGGCTGCCAATGCCAGTATCCCTGTGATCAACGGTTTGAGCGACCGGGAGCATCCCTGTCAGGCCATGGCTGACTATATGACCATAGTCGAGCATAAGGGTAAAGATCTGAGCAAGGCCAAAGTGGCTTATATCGGCGATGGCAACAATGTCGCCGCCTCTTTGATGCTGCTCTGCGCCAAGGTCGGAATCGATTTTTATCTATCCTGTCCGGATGGTTACGAGCCCATGACCGACATCAAAAAGTCTGCCCTGGAAGCGGCAAATGAATCCGGGTCGAGTATCCATATAGGAATATCGCCGGTGGAAGCGGCCACAGCCGCCGATGTGATCTATACCGATACCTGGGTATCGATGGGTCAGGAAGAGGAATATTCAAGACGGGTACTGATTTTCAAAGACTATCAGGTCAATGAAGAGCTGGTCTCGCTGGCAAAAGATGATGTGCTGATCATGCACTGCCTGCCGGCTCACCGGGGTGAAGAGGTCACCGCCGAGGTTCTGGACGGGCCCAAGTCAGTCATCTACGACCAGGCCGAAAACCGGCTTCACGCCCAGAAAGCGATTCTGTCTCTGGTTCTCTAGCTTTTATTTATCGTAGTTCAAAGGACGGCGAGCTTTAACCCAACTGCTGGTCATCGATCCGCTTGCGTCTTTCTTTTGATTCGCTTCGACGATGGCAATCGGTTTGCCTTCCTCATTTCTCCAGACCTGCCGGGAGCTGAATGTTCCGTTGGGCAAAACTTCTCTGGTGTCATTTACACTGAAGTCGCCGAACTTTTTACTGTGGAGTATGAACTCGCAGGTTGTTTTGTTGTCACCCGGATAGTCGAAGTTCGGAGCACAGTTAGTGCCGGAGGTCGCGTCAGCGATTCTCATGGGTTGCTGGTTTGCGTCATATTGCACCTGACCGTCCACTTTTTTGATTCTTGATTGGGCCGGCTCATAGCGGTTGCTGGAAGTACCGTCGGCTCCGTTTATGGACAGACTTTCAGTTACATAAGGTGCTTTTCTGAAAATGTCGTAGTAGTTCTGACCTCTTTCATAGGCGGCGGTCTCGGTGAAGGAACCGGCGCCGGAGTGATGCTCTATGGAAAATTGTCCACTCAGGTAGTGGCTGGTAAATCCTGACTTTATCTCAGCGTCCCCACTGATGATCATGCTGGAGCGACTGTTATCCGAGGTATTCAGAGTGTCTATTTCAAGCCCTTTCTGGGTCAGATGAGCTTCGCTTTCCAGGGTGCTGGTTTTTCCTGTTTGCATCATGGACTCGAATGCTTCCAGGCTTAATGCGGTTGAACCGACATGGGATCTAGCTCTATTGTCTAAATTAGTGTCTAAATTATTGTCTGCCATGGGGACGGTTTCCTGTTGAGTGAGCAAAAAAACATTGGGTTGCGAGATGACCCAATGATATGACTGACACGAGCTTGACGTAAGTGGGGAAACTACGTAGGCGCTGGATTAATTGTCGAAATGCTTTACTCAGAGACCTTTTCGGAGAATGCCGTCGAACATCAGTTCCTGGAAGGTATCCACCGGCTTCAGATTCTGGGTGGTTTTCGCCCTCATCACCGCACCTTCCCAGCCGCTCAAGAAGAACTCTGCCAGGTCGGAGGCTTCGAAATCTTTGCCGATCTCGCCCTGGATCTGACCTTCTTCGATACAGGCTGCGAAAATATCCCGCCATTTTGCCATGACCTGATAGAGACGTTCCCGCAGCACATCAGACTGGCTGGACATCTCCTGACAGAGGTTGCCTATGAGGCAGCCTCTGGAACACTGCTTTTCGCGCAGTTTCTCTTTGCTGTTTTTACAGTACTTCTTCAGTCGTGAAAGGGGCGACATGCTCTGGTCGCGAAGCACGCAGAGGACCTCTTCTCTGTAGTGCTCATCGAAATCGGCGATTATTTCGAGGGCGAAGTCCTCTTTGCTTTCGAAGTAGTAATAGAAAGAGCCTTTGGGCACCCCGACCGACTTTAAGACTTCGGCTATACCTGTATTGCTATAGCCTTTAACCATCATGATGTCTGTACCGGCTTTGAGAAGCTCAGCTTTCGTATTCTGCTTGGTGCTCGGTCGAGGTGTCACGCTTGAATTCCTGTAAATTACATTGCTACTTAAATATACCACCTTATCCAGAAGATTAGACCAGTCGTCTAGCTTCCTGTTCTCCATCTGGCTTTCATTTTGAGGGTAGGACCTTTAGCTTACCGCTTGCATGAACTCGAGAATGTTCGTTTTACTGTGGTTACCGATCATTCTCCCTATTACCTTGCCGTCTTTGAAAAGCAATAGGGTCGGAATCGAGCTCACTTCATAGCGAGCCGTCAGAGAGGGGTTCTCATCGGCGTTGACCTTGCCCACTTTTCGCTCATCGTGTTGATTCTCACCAATTTCTCGGGCGATTTCCTCTACCGTAGGCATAAGCTGTCTGCAGGGACCGCACCAGTCGGCGTAGATATCGACCAGAACAGGCTCTTTGCTGGCCAGTACTTCGAGGGCAAAATTGCTTTCATCGAATTTCTTTGTGTACATGCCGATTTCTCCTTATTTGCTCCGGCTGCGCCGGGGGTGCATATCTCTGGATTCGAAGACGCTCAAGAGGTGATTGATGAAGAATCCGCTGAATATTGCAAATAGCATCAATCTGAGACTCTCTATAAACTGCTCGACCATCGCTTTTGTCTCCTAAAAAATAGACCGGTCGTCTAATTGTTGTGCAAAAAAAATCATCTAGAGCCTGGATTATTCAGGTTTCCGCTACGCAGTCTCTGACCAAGACCGGAGCCATTCGCCACAAGAACAGGAGCAGGAATAAGAGCTCGTCTTCTTCTTGAAAGCTGGTCTCTCCAGACCGAATGGAGTTTCTGACTACAGTCTTCTTTCTTCTCTGTTTCGTTGCCGACCAGTCTCTGTAACCATTGTCGATTTATCTGTCTATTTAACATGGTCTTTCTTTCAACTCCGTTCCTGGGTAGTGCCGTTAATATCCATAATAGACCGGTCGTCTATGATCTGTCAAGTACAATCTTCGGTCAACTTCATAGAAGACGATAATCCTTAATCTGTGGGTTTATTGCCCTCTTTTCTCTTTGATGATCTCAACAGAACAGGGCGATTGTTTGAGAACCGCTTCGGCTATCGAGCCATGCATAAAGCGGCGGCAGTCCCGGTGACCCATCGAGCCTACTACAATCATGTCCGCCGACCAGGTGTCAGCGCATTGAATAATCTGCTCCACCACCGCTCCTTCCAGCACCTGCGACTCCACAATCGCCTCGGGATGTCTCTCTTTCAGTTTCTGCATCGCTTTTTCAGTCAGCTCCTTGCAGCAGAGCTGCATGTGCTCTACATATTCTTCACCTTCGTCGGAGCTTTTTTTGTCGCAGTCTTCCGGGAAGGGTTCTATAACCGAAAGAATAAGAAATTGTTCTCGGGGACCCCAGCTTCTTGCCGCGACACTGTCGAGGGCTTTTTTAGAACAATCTGTTCCATCGAGAGCTAGTAATACTTTCACTGGTGTTTCTTTCCTCGTCTGAGAACTCTACTTTTATATTACCTATTTCCTATTTAAAAGAGCGCTTTCAAATCTTCTTCTTTCAGTGTCTCTTTGCTCAGAAGCTCTTCTGCACCACGTCTGAGTACATCACGCTCATTTTCCAGAATCTCCGTAGCTCTTTCGAATGCCTCGCCCACAAGCGCTTTTACGGCGCAGTCAATCTCTCGGGCTGTCTCTTCGCTGAAGTGAGCGCTTCTTCCGGTGTTTTGTAGCTCTTCTAAAAATATGGTGTTTTCCTGTTCGTAGGCTATCATGCCGAGACTGTCTGCCATACCATATCTGGTGACCATGTTGCGGGCTATATTGGTGGCTTTGACAAAGTCGTCCTGGGCGCCTGTCGAGATCTCGTCGAAGATGAGCTTCTCGGAAGCGCGCCCTCCCATTAATACGGCCATTTTGTTCTTGAGCTCTTGTTTCGACATCAGAAATCGATCTTCAGTCGGTTTCTGCAGGGTGTAGCCCAGGGCACCTATGCCCCGGGGGATTATCGATACCTTCTGCACTTGCTCGGTGCCGGGCAGTGCCAGGGCCACCAGGGCATGACCCATCTCGTGGAATGCCACCACTCTTCTTTCATTCTCGTTTAGCAGTCTGTTCTTTTTCTCGAGACCGGCGATTATCCTCTCTATCGCGTTGTTGAAATCATCCATCGATACTTGTTCGGCCCCATGTCTGGCCGCAAGGAGAGTGGCTTCATTCACCAGGTTGGCTAGATCCGCTCCGGTGAATCCGGGTGTCATCGCCGCGATATCTTCTACCTTTATATTCTCTTTGACCCTGACACTTTTCATATGGATTTCGAGAATGGCGATTCTTCCTTTTCGATCCGGTCTATCGACCAGCACCTGCCTGTCGAAACGACCGGCGCGAAGCAGTGCCGGATCGAGGATCTCAGGACGGTTGGTGGCAGATATCAGAATCACGCCAACGGTGCTGTCGAAGCCGTCCAGCTCTGAGAGCAGCTGATTCAGAGTCTGTTCTTTTTCGTCATGACCGCCGGTGACCGGACCGGCACCCCGGGCTCTACCAAGCGCATCGAGTTCGTCGATAAAGATAATGCAGGGGGCGTTCTTCTTTGCTTTCTCGAATAGGTCCCTTACCCTGGCGGCACCTACACCGACAAAGAGTTCGACAAATTCAGAACCGCTCATAGAGAAGAAAGGCACGCCTGCCTCTCCGGCTACAGCTCTGGCAAGCAAGGTTTTGCCTGTGCCCGGCGGTCCGACCAGCAATACCCCTTTGGGAAGGCGTCCACCAAGTTTTTGATAGCGCTCCGGCTCTTTCAAAAATGTGACTATCTCTTTGAGCTCTTCTTTGGCCTCGTCCACACCGGCCACATCGTTGAAGGTTACCTTGATCTCCTTTTCCATATAGACTCTTGCCCGGCTTTTGCCGACCGAGAGCAACCCGCCACCCAGTCCGCCGTCTCCTGATGCTCTTGATGCCATGATATTGATCACGATAAAAAAGATGATCAGGGGCAGGACTATGTTCATGAAGCCGCCCCAGAACTCGTCTTTCGGCACAGCTTTGTATTTGATGCCTGTGCCTGCCAGCTCTTTGACCAGCTCTTCGTTGACAGGGTAGGTCTTGAACGCGACTGCCTTCTTCTCTCCCTCTTTCTTGAAGCTGCCGACTATCTCGTTGGGCTTGACCGTTACTTCTTCTATCTTGCCCTGTTTGAGCTTCTCTTGAAATTCGCTGTAAGGAAGCTCTTCTATAGAGCCCGATGTCATCATGTAAACGATCGAGAAAATTCCTACCCACCAGATGAGCATCATCGGTAGATTCGATATGAAGCTGTCTTTGGGTTTGTCTTCCATCTTTTTCCAAGTCGCCGATCATATAAAATCATACGCCCTCGTACCGTGAATTCATCAACCTTGTGGATAATTGTCAGAATTGCTTCTTGGCAATACTTCCTAAATGGGACTTTATATGGTCCTTAAGACTGATCCATTTCCATTGTCCGGCCCTGTATGCTCGATTAAACGGTGAATGGTTTATGGTCGAAACGCTGTACGAATCTCTGGAGACTTCAGAACCCGGAAGGGTTGTGGCCGTTCGAGGAAGTGTCATCGAGTGCGCTTTTGAAAGTGGGCTGCCGGCAATCGCTTCGGTCCTGGTTACGTCCGGACAATCTCCTGTTATGGCCGAAGTCTTGCAGCATCTCAGCGCCGACCGGGTTCGCTGTATTGCCCAGACTTCCACCCGTGGATTGAGAAAGGGAGCGGCCATATTCGATACCGGCTCAACTCTCCAGGCTCCGGTGGGGCGAGGCATTCTCTCGCGAATATTCGATGTTCATGGTCGTCCTATAGATGGAGCGCCACTTCAGGGTATATTGGAAAGACGCTCTATTCATCAGGGTTCACCTCCATTGAAGGACCTTGTTACCCGATCTGAGGTGTTCGAAACAGGAATCAAAGCGATAGATGTTCTCGCTCCCCTGGAGCGAGGCGGAAAGGCCGGTTTATTCGGTGGTGCGGGGGTGGGTAAGACCGTACTCCTTACCGAATTGACCCAGAATGTTATAGGCCAGCACCATGGTGTAAGCATATTTTGTGGAATTGGAGAGCGTAGCCGCGAAGGGCAGGAGCTCTATACAGAGATGAAGGAAGCCGGCATTCTGGACAGCATGGTGATGGTTTTCGGTCAGATGCACGAGCCGGCCGGTTGTCGATTCAGAGTGGGGCATACGGCATTGACCATGGCTGAGTATTTCCGCGATGACGAGCATCAGGACGTACTTTTGCTTATAGATAATATCTTTCGTTTTATCCAGGCAGGACAGGAAGTATCGGGTTTGATCGGACAGCTTCCATCACAGCTGGATTATCAACCGACGATGAGCACAGAACTGGCGCAGTTGCAGGAGCGAATCGCCAACACTAAAAATGGCGCAATCACGTCTATTCAGGCTGTCTATGTGCCCGCCGATGATTTTACAGATCCTGCTGCCGCGCACACTTTCTCGCATCTGTCATCATCACTGGTGCTCTCCAGGCGTCGCGCTGCCGAGGGCTTGCTGCCCGCGATTGATCCCATGCAGTCTCAGTCACAAATGCTCTCAGCTGAGATTGTCGGAGAGCGTCACTATTCGGTTTCCAGGGAGATTCGCAGTACCATAGCACAGTATAATGAGCTCAAGGATATAATCGCCATGCTCGGCATGGAGCAGCTGTCCACGGAGAGCAAGCGAATTGTCGCTCGGGCCAGGCGCCTGGAGCGTTTTCTGACTCAGCCGTTTTTTTCGACCGAGCGGTTTACCAACTTGAAGGGAAAGAACGTTCCTCTTCAAGAGTCTATTTCCGGATGTGAGCGCATTTTGAATGGAGAGTTCGACAAGGTACCGGAGCAGAAGTTCTATATGATTGGTT
Source organism: Candidatus Obscuribacterales bacterium (assembly GCA_020634035.1). Lineage (GTDB taxonomy): Bacteria > Cyanobacteriota > Vampirovibrionia > Obscuribacterales > Obscuribacteraceae > RI-106. Next base: position 420,321 of record JACKCM010000004.1, read on the forward strand.
CGGTTGAAGAGGCTCTTTCAGCCTCGGTCTCTCAGTAAGGCAGTGGGGTGATTGAGTTTGTATTCATCGATGAAGTTATCCATTCAAATGCCTTCCCGAATTTTTCTCGAACAGAAAGATGTGGTCAAGATCGTCGCCGAGTCGACCAAGGGTAGCTTCGGCATACTGCCCAATCGTCTAGATTGCATCGCTTATCTCGTACCGGGCATTTTTTTATACGAGCTGGCTGGTGGAGAGGCGTTTTATATCGCGGTTGATTGCGGGCTTCTGGTTAAAGATGGAGACCGGGTCTCTGTCTCGGTGCACAATGCCATTGGGGATGTGCCGCTTGTCGATTTACAATCAGTTGTCGACGAACAACTCAAGTCTCTCGACGAGCAAGAAAAGGCTCTCCGTAGCTCGATCTCCCTGCTTCAGTCGAGCATGATCGGCTCTTTCGGCAGGAGCAGATCATGAATTCGGAGAGGGAGAATGATACGGAGCGAAGGGAGATCTTTTCTCGGATGATTGGCTCCAAACAAGCCCGGCGTCTTCGCGCCGCCAGTGATGGTGGCGAAAATGTCTGGATGTTTTTCTCGGCTTTCGGTGCCATAGGCTGGTTGATAGCGCTGCCGGCAGTGGGGGGAGCCCTTCTGGGAATCTGGTTGGACACGAAGTTTCCCTCTAGATATTCCTGGACGCTAATGTTGTTGTCTTTGGGAATAGTCGCCGGTGGCTTTGGCGCCTGGCGCTGGATCGAGGAGCAGCGGCAGGAGATCGAGGAGGTTGAAGAGAAGGGGGCCCGAGACCACGATGATTGAGCTCTTGTTAGTTGCGCTCGCCGGCTTTGGCTTCGGCATTCTCTACTTTGGCTGGTACAAGCGGATGCTTTTCTCGATGCCGTTGATGGAGCTCACTCTAAGTCGTCTTCTTTTGCTCCGTCTGCTACGCGCTTTCCTGCTTCTGGTTTTCGCAGGATCGCTCTCTATCTGCTTTGGTCTCACGACTTTGATGGCATTGCCTGGTATCTATCTGGCTCGCCTGGTGCTTGTTAGTACAACCGGGGGGGGTGGCGGACCATGAATCTTCATTTCTCTCCTGACCAAGTTGTTCTTTTCCAGATTGGTTTTTTCAAAGTCAACTCGACTCTGCTCTCGACCTGGATAGTGATTTTGGTGCTTACCTTTTCTGCCTCGATGGTGACCGGCCGAATTCCGGCTGACGGGGCACCTTCGCGATGGCAGAGTTTTCTTGAGGTGATCGTTGAACATACCCGTCAACAGTTGAAAGAGCTGGGAGTCTCTGAACCGAATCGCTGCCTCCCGTTTGTCGCTACCATTTTTGTTTTTATCGCCATGTCCACCCTTCTCGGTGTGATTCCGGGATTCACTCCTCCTACCGCCTCTTTGTCTACCACTGCAGCCCTGGCTATCTGTGTGTTTTTCGCCGTTCCTTATTTTGGAATTGCCACGTCGGGTCCTCGGCATTATCTGAGGCGTTATGTGGAGCCCACCTGGTTGATGGCGCCGTTCAACATCATGGGGGACCTGAGTCGCACCGTAGCGCTTTCGGTGCGACTGTTCGGCAATGCCATGAGCGAGACCATGATTATCGCCATTTGCTTGACGATCGCTCCACTGATTTTTCCACTATTCATGAAGGTTCTAGGCTTGCTTACCGGCATGGTGCAAGCCTATATTTTTGCTGTTCTTGCCGCGCTCTATATCGCGGCAGGAATGCGATCAAGGGATAGAGATTCCCAGAGTAAAGATCAAAACAGAGAGGATGAAAGATGACTATGAGTGGTACTGACTTGATTGCGGTTGTTTCCATTTTGACTGCCGGTTTGACCATGGCGATTGGTTCATTCGGACCGGCGCTGGGCGAGGCCAGGGCGTTGACCCAGGCGCTTGAATCTATCGCTCAGCAGCCTGATGCTTCCAACACGATTACCCGCACTCTTTTTGTCGGTCTGGCTATGGTAGAGACCACCGCGATTTTCTGTTTTGTGATCGCAATGATTCTGCTATTCGCGAATCCGTTTAGATAAAGGTAAGGCTCTCATGTTCGACTGGTTTACATTTATTGCGCAGATAGTCAACTTCCTAATCCTGGTGTGGTTGTTGAAGAGATTCTTCTACACGCCTGTGTTGAGCGCTATGGATCGCAGAGAAAAAGAGCTAGCAGATTTGTTTGAGCAGGGCAGAGCCAATCTGGCCAGTGCCGAAGAGAAACAGTTAGATCTAGAAGAGAAGTTGGAGGAGATCGAGTCTTATAGAGAGACTCGGATGGAGGAGCTAGAGCAGGAGATGGAGGAGTTGCGCTCTACCTTGATCGTTGAAGCCAGAGATGAGGTACGCCTGCTCGAGAAAAGCTGGAAGGACTCTCTTGCTAGAGACCAGGAGCGTTTTGATGAAGAGTTCAAGATTGCCGCTTGCACTGAATTGTTGAAAGTCGTAGATCGGATGCTCAGAGACCTCGGTGATCGCTCTTTTGAAAGACAGATGATCGAGAAATGTGTTGATCGTCTCGTCTCAAGTAATGCATTGATTCTTCCTCAATCTGGTGATGGTAGAGTGCTTGTCCGCACATCGAGGCCTGTTCCGAAGAGGGAACGCGAAGACATTGAGCAGCGATTGAGGGCTCTCTGGCCAGGTTCGACCGAGATAGATTTCGAGGAGAATGAGAGCATCATTGCTGGAATGGAGCTGACTTTCAATGGTCATAAAGCCACCTGGACCGTAATCGACTACCTCAACAATCTGGAGTCTGAAGTAGCGGAGAGTGTCTATCGTGGCTGAACGAGATTGTGACCTTTCTAGCAGGGAGAAGGATGCTTTGCGTCACCTTTCGACCGGTCTCGAGCGATACCGACACAGTCTTGCCTGGAGGGACATCGGCACTGTGTCATCGGTGCTTCCCGGAGTGGTCTACGTGGATGGACTCGATACGGTAGGTGCAGAAGAGCTGGTTCGATTCGAGGATGGCAGCCGGGGTCTTGCTTTCGACATTTCGGAGCGCGGTGTAGGCACCCTGGTTTTGAGCCGTGACCATAAGTTGAATGCAGGAATGGAGGTGGAGGCGACAGGAGAACTGGTCACCATAAAAGCCGGTGAAGAATTGCTTGGCAGGGTGATTGATCCCCTGGGTAGGGTCCTGGACAATCGAGGGGATCTGAAGGGTTTGACTACCGTGCCCATCGAAGGTGAAATTCCCGGAATTCTCGATAGGGCACCGGTGGTAGAGCCGCTTGAAACAGGGATCAAGGTGATCGATTCTCTGATTCCAATTGGTAAGGGACAGCGGGAGTTGATCCTTGGTGACCGGCAAACCGGCAAGACTGCCATAGCAATTGATACCATTATCAATCAGAAGGACAAAGGTGTTATCTGCATTTATTGTTCTGTGGGCAAGAGAGCCTCTGAAGTGGCATCGGTGATCGCGACCCTTACGCGATTCGGCTGCATGGATTATACAATCGTAATGGTTGCCGAGGGCAATGACCCTCCCGGACTTCGTTATATTGCTCCCTATGCTGCCACTGCCATTGGTGAATATTTCATGGGGCGCGGAGGTGACGCACTGGTAGTTTATGATGACCTGACCAACCATGCCCGTACGTATCGCGAAATTTCTCTACTATTGCGTCGCCCTCCGGGTCGGGAAGCGTTTCCTGGAGATATCTTCTATATTCATTCTCGTCTATTAGAACGCTCCACCCATCTTTGCGCTCGGTTGGGCAGCGGTAGCCTTACAGCATTGCCTGTTATCGAGACCCAGTCCCAAGATATCTCCGCTTTTATCCCCACCAATCTGATTTCGATGACCGACGGACAGATCTATCTGTCTTCGTCACTCTTTCAGAAGGGATTGTTGCCGGCGATAGATATCGGTCGATCTGTCTCCCGCGTGGGAGGGAAGGCTCAGGTAGCGGCGCTCCGTTATCTGGCAAGCGATCTGAAGCTCTCTTATGCGCAGTTCGAGGAGCTGGAGAATTTTTCCCGTTTTGGCACAAGGATAGATCCTTCCACGTCCAGCGTTTTGGAACACGGAAGGAGAATAAGAGCATGTTTCACGCAACCACGCTACCAGACAATTTCCGGTCCCGAGCAGATTCTTATTATGCTGGCTTTGCAGGAGGGTTTATTGGATCGCTTGCCGATGACAACTCTGTTTGAGGCTGAGAGTTTGATCAGGGAACCTCTCGGTGTTTTTTCACCGAATTTGAATCAGAAGCTCGCTTCCCGTCATTTCGAGAGAAGGGAGGATTTTCGAGAAGTCCTGAATTTGCTCAGAAAGCGCCTGGAACTATTGCCAACGGAGAGTTCCCTATGACTCGCCAGATCCAGACCTCTCTAGAGAGGCGCATTGTTAGTGCTGAGAATCTTATGTCAGTAGTCAGAACCATGAAGGGTTTGGCTGCTGTAACAACCTCTCAGTTCGAAGAGGCAGCGGTCGCATTGCAAGATTACGCTTGTAATGTGGAGCGTGCCTTGACCGCTTATTTTTCCGGCGGACGAGGTCTGGAGCCGCGTCGGCAACGGCAGCGAAGCATGAAGTTTGCGGTGGTCTTCGGCAGCGATCTTGGCATGGTCGGTGGATTCAACTCTGGATTGGCCGATGCGGTCAGCAGTTATTACGGTGATTGCCAGGATCAGGTCCGTTTTCTAATTGTCGGAGAGAGGCTGGAGGAGTCTTTTGGTTCGATGGGAATCGAAGCCTACAGGCGCTATCGTAGTCCTGACAGTCGTGCTTCTCTTAAAAGAGTGGTCACCGATTTGATCACCGACCTTCATTTTTCTGCAAGCAGGACAGAAGAGTCGGAGGTCATGATTTTCTACAACTGCTCCACCGGCGGTGTTGTCTACGAAACTACTCGGCAGCATCTACTGCCCCTAGATCAAAAGTGGCTTGCGGAGTTGATGCACACGCCATGGAGTTCCAGAACCGTTCCCGATATAGTCTTTGATGATCCCGATATTCTTACCAGACTGATAGAAGAGTTCTTGTTTGTTAATTTGTTCAAAACCTGCGCGCTTAGTGTAGTGGCGGAAAACAGTGCTCGGTTGCAATATATGGAGCAGGCGGAGAGAAAAATAGAGGATACGATAGAGGAGTTCGAGGGCGAGTTGAGGCGCTCTAGGCAGAGTCGAATAGATAACGAGCTGTTTGATATCATTGCCGGATATGTGGCCATGGAAGAAGAGATCGAAGCGGGTAGAAGGGAAGGGAATGAAAAGAAGTATGAGAGCCATGGTGCTGACCGCTCCGGGGGCTACCCTTGAAGAGAGAAAGGTTCTGCGTCCTGAGCCGGGTACAGGACAAGTGCGTATTAAGGTAAGCGCTTGCGGGGTCTGTCGCACCGATCTTCATGTGCGGGACGGTGATCTCGAGAATGCGAAGTTGCCACTGATTCTCGGTCATGAGATCGTCGGAACAGTAGACGCTCTGGGGGCTGATGTGAGCCTGCATAAGCCTGGAGACCGGGTCTGTGTGCCCTGGCTGGGCAGCACGTGTAATAACTGTTTTTACTGTCTTTCGAATCGGGAGAATCTTTGCGAGCATCCTCTATTCACCGGTTATACCGTAGATGGTGGCTTTGCCGAATATACTGTCGCCGATCAAAACTATGTTTTCAAAGCGCCGGAAGGTTATTCGGATGTTGAGTTGGCGCCGCTTCTTTGCGCCGGCTTGATAGGCTGGCGTTCCTTCAAGTTTGCCGATTTGAAAGCGGGTCAGAATCTCGGTATCTATGGTTTCGGGGCGGCAGCGCATATCATAACCCAGGTCGCTTTGTACAAACAGATTAAGGTCTTTGCTTTTACTCGCCCCGGAGACCTGGCAGCTAGAGAATTTGCCCTGGGTCTTGGAGCTGCCTTTGCCGGTGGCTCGGATGAAGAACCGCCTGAGAAGCTCGATGCCGCCATTATCTTTGCGCCGGTAGGAGATCTTGTCGTGCAGGCTCTTAAGTGCTCGCGCCGTGGGGCTGTCATTGTATGTGGTGGCATACACATGAGCGACATCCCTGCCTTCCCTTATCATCTGCTCTGGAATGAACGTCGAATACAGTCTGTGGCTAATTTGACCCGCGAGGACGCCGAAGAGTTTCTTGCGCTGGCGCCTGTAATACCTGTCAAAACGTCGACCATCGAATATCCTCTCATCAGGGCGGCAGAGGCGCTGGATGATTTGAGCCATGGTCGATTTAGCGGAGCGGCGGTACTCCTGATCTAAAAATATTAATGACGGTCTTTGACTATCTTACCGGCTACCTGCTTCTCTGATTTGAGCATTTTGCGCAGATATTTTTTGTCGTCTTCACGCCATTTCGGAGGACGTCCGCAAAGCTCTTTCAATCTTGCCGAGGTGACCAGGTCTCTTCTTTCTTTAGTGTGAAAACGATAGGCAAAGGGAGTATGTTGACTCTTGTCGCTCAGTTCCCATCCGTCCCCCTGGATCAAGCGATGGATAATCAGCCACATCTTCACACACTTGTTTCTGACTTCGGTATCTTTGGGATCTTCTTTGTGTTTGTTATAGAGGGCTTCGGCATAGATCACTTTCGCGTCCAAATTGCCCGGCTCTTCATCCACTGCTCTTTTGCCGAGCTCAATCGCTTTGTCCCAGTCTTCGTCTGAGAAGGCTTTTTGGATCTTTACGTATAATGCCTGGGATGAGCTATAACCACCATGGGTGCGGTTGATCACATCGTTGCTTCTAACCGGCTGGTAGGCGCCCTGCTCTTCCTGGGCATTGACAGGTAAGGCCAGAGCGGTCAAAGCTGCTGTCAGTAGTCCTGTTGACATCAGCCATCTCTTCGCTTCTATTATTTTGATGTCAAGCTGATTGACGGAGAGCATTAATTACCTGTTTTGCCTGCGGCAGCCGGAGCCGACTTTCGAAATGTCAGTATAATCGAGGAGCCAGTGTACCTGTTTTTGCCTGTCAGCTAGTTATCCTCGTTTAAGAAAGCTCATTTTTAATAAGTTTCTGCGGATATTTTATCCAGGCTGCCGAGATATTGCTCATTTCTCTGTAAAATTAGTCCACTTCGACTCGAGGCAGGAAGACTGTGACACCATCCCTTGCCAATGTTCTGCATAATATTGCCGATCATACCGACACCCTCCTTCGCTTTTTGAAGGAAGAGGGGCTCGACCCCGAGTTTGTCAGCCGTATGGAGCAACATATCTTTCTCGAAGAGAAAGAGAACTCCAGGCAACTGAAGACAATCTCTCAGCATGAAAGTGATCCGGTGGTTCAGAAGCTCATTGATCACAGCTATTTTATTCAGAAAATGATCACGGATAAATCCATCAGCAGAGACCTCAAGCTTGAGTTGCTGGATCATTTCATGGAAGAGCATCAAGAATGGCAGGTGGGAAATGACCCTTACCCAGCCAAATCAGAGACGAATTCTTTTGTCGAGAGCCAGGTCAGCAAGGGGACATTGACCGAGTCCGGATCTTCTCAGTCCGGCTATTTGAAAAGTATCGAGAACAGTGGATGGACCGTAGGACCCATGTGGGGCGAAGGAGAATAAAGTGTTTAAATCCTATCAAAAGCTATCAGACATGCCGCTTACCGAAGATCAGTGTAATTTGATGCTGGGAGCCGCGGTCAAAGAGGTTCGTCGGACCGTAATGGCCCGCCGGGTTATGTCTCTTTTCGGTCCTCTCGGAGCCGGTGTCGAGAGTGTCTCTCGTGAAATAATTCCGCTTGATGACGGACCTGCAGAAGTACATCTTGAAGGCAAGCCTGATCCGGCTCCTATCAGTTTTCACGGTGAAGAAGAGTATGTTCGCATACCGATCATTTATAAGGATTTCCTTCTGCACTGGCGTGATGTGAAATTCGCCAATGACCTGGGTTCACCCCTCGATGTCAGCAATGCTGTCCGGGCCGCGCACCAGGTTGGACATGCCGAAGACAATCTTCTTTTTAACGGGTCAAAAGAACTTGGTATCAACGGGCTTTTGAGTTGCCCCGATTCGTATACGATTAAATGCGAAGACTGGTCCAAAGATGGTGCCTGCGTAAAATCAGTCTATGCCGCCATGGACAAATTGCTGGAGAGCAATCATCACTTTCCTTATGCTTTGATAGTATCGCTTGATATGTACAGAATGCTGCTCAAGCCGGTTCAGGATAGACCGGTGCTTGAACTGGAACAAGTTAGCAAAGTCGTCTCCGACGGTGTTTATTGGAGTCCTCAGGTACCGGAAGGAACTGCGGCTCTTGTCTCCACCGGTTCGCAAAATTTCGATATAGCCGTGGCAGAAGACCTGCAGATAGCCTATCTAGGTCCCCGGGAGATGAACTATCATTTCCGGGTCTATCAGTCTCTGGTTCCGCGAATCAAGCGTCCTACGGCTGTCTGCCTGATCAAACAATAAAGTATAAGATCAGTGAGAGTGAGAATGAGAACGAGAGCGGCCTCCTCTGGTGAAGAGTAGGAGCAAAGACTGTCTGTCTTTTTCCATCTTCTCCAGATCTCCGTCCAGCAGTTTAATCACTTCTATAACTGCTTCATTGTCTATGCCCGGACCTTTGAGCAGTTTCTCCATCGAGTCGCGGTGCTTGCCGGCCTGACGCAGGTGAGTTGGCCAGTGCTCGACAATCTCTTTCGCCGGCTTTCTGATGTCTTCTCGGACCACAAGCTTCAAAGAGCCGTCACCATACTTCTGAAAGCTGATACCCAGGGCATCGAGCATGGTGTCAAGGTGCTCGACAGCGTGATTGAGGATTCTCTTGCGCGGAGCAAGAAAGTTGTCCGGTGATTTGACCAGAACCGGTTCAGCTATCGTATCTGCAGAGTTGACCAATAGCTCTCTTCGAGACAATTCGGTTTTGATCTCTTTCAAAGCCTGGCGGGCGCTTTTTATGTCGTTGCCCAGTGCTTTGATCTCAGAAAGGTTGAGAAGCAAAACTTCGATACCACCTTTGAGGCGCTTGTATTCGACCTTGTTCTTGCTCTCGCTTTGACTTTGACCGTTTTGACTATTGGAATTAGGCACACTGTCATGATCCCAGCGGCTGCGATAGTGAATGCTCTGCCACTGGTCGCCGTCTTTTACAAACACTTCGTTTATCTTGGTTCTGAGTTCAGCAGGATGCATTCCGCCGATTTTTGCCACTGCCACGTAAGTGGCGATCGCCTCTTTCCCGTGTACATGAATAAATGGTTGTTTGATGTCGTAAGAGATTAGAGGAGTCTCTCCATCGGGAGAATACTTCTTGAACATCTCTCGAATATGTTCGATTACGCTCTCTTTGCCAGAAAGCACCACATTGGTGCGCTGGTTGATACTGGTTACATGATCATGCATGTGGCTTGCGATCGTGTCGATATCCTGGTTGATACAAGCGGTGGCCATCTCTTTGATAATCGAAAGAACCTTTTGCGCTTCGGCATTGCTCGGCTGAAAAGGATAGGTCAAAGGATCCTGAGACGTTGCCACCACTGAGCCGGTTGATTTCGACTCTTTCTCTTTCACCGGATTCGGTGCTGCTTCCTCCGCTTCGGTCTGACCGGGCAGGCAGAACCAGGAGCCGAGAAGCGATATCAGAATAAGAGAAACTTTTGACCTTGAGTTCTTCATTTATCGATTCCTCAAAGCGCGCTCGACGTCTTTCAAGTCGGCTTCGGTTTGATTGAGATAATCTTCCAGGGTTTTAAGATGAGCGTTGAGCGCGTCTATCTTCTGTCTGGTGGACTCCAGGGCTTGCTCTATCGATTTTTTTTGATCTATCAACGCGTCTCTTGTTCGCAATAAACTGTTGTAGACCTGGTCGCTATAAGCTTCCGCCGGGTTGATTTTGCCCGGCCCGACCATAAGAAAAAGCAGGAGCAAGGTCGATAGGGTGAACAACAGGCTAGCTGATATTCTCGACTTGCTCACTGCAATACTCTTCTTCCAGATGATGCTATTTGCTGTTGGATGCCACCAGCGACTTTCTTCTGATTCGAACAGATTCAGATTTAGCCTGGGCTTGAGCGTCTGTCTGGCTTAGCACCGGTTCTGCAACCAGTTCTTCAACGGGTTTAGGATTGCCCGGCTCGCCAAAACGTGCCACCAGTCTCTCGTGGGGAATGACGTTTACGTTGCGCACCAGATTTAGTGCCCGGAGCAATTTGATAACCTGCCAGGCCAGATCGAATTCGAAGGGCTTCATTCCCGATTGGGCGGAGCCGGGGCTGGCATGGTGGTTGTTGTGCCAACCCTCGCCACAAGCAAGGATGCCGACCCACCAGACATTGACGCTATCGTCTTCGGTGCTGTAATTCTTATAACCCAGGTGGGTCATGTGGCAGAAAACATTGAGCATCAGCGGAATCTGCAATACCGCCAGACCGGCGAGCAGGCTGGCGAGAGCTACCTGCCATCCGAATAATGCCCAGAGAATGCCGCGGAAACCGAAACCGATTCCGAAGTTGAGGGCATGGGCTTTGGACCAGTCTCCACCCTGCTCCAGAAACTTGTAGATCGGATCATTAGTCAGATCTTTTGCCTGGGTATGGGGGTCGATGTGACTTCTATAGGTTTTGTCCATCGTCCAGCCGATATGGGCATGGAAAAGTCCGAATCGGGGAGAATGGGGATCGAGTTCGGTGTCGACATGACGATGATGGGCGCGGTGAATGACCGACCACCAGATCGGAGAGCCTTCGAAGGCAAGATAACCAGGGAGCACCAGCAGGTACTCCATGAACTTCGAAGTTACGAAGGTGCGGTGCGAGAGCAGCCGGTGGTAACCGATGCAAATGCCCAGCGCATGCCAGATGTAGAAGACTAGAAATAGTGTTAGGAATTCAAACATTTATGTCGCTTTCTTCCTCGTCGGATAATCTCTTATTTAAGAGTAGGGGTCGCGATGTTATCTATACAGTGCTGATTCGGGTCTGCCTCGTCGAATGTCCTGACTGAGTTCGGACTGCTCGACAAATTTGTCCGTCCAGCTATTCGTCATCAACTGGTCCAGGAACTGCTCCAGGGTTTCCGGGGATTCTGCCACTTGTAGCAGTCGCCTGTTGTCCTCATCGACTCCGGAGTACTGATTCCAGACTAGTTTATCTACCTCCATGCCTTGTCTGTTGTAGAAATTAAGCAACGCCAGTCCGACTTCTTTTGTCACGGTCGCTTTGTCAGTGACCTGCCAGTCACGAAGAACGGTACGTCCTATACCAATAACATAATAAGCACGCTCCTTCTCGAATTTAGGCTCATCTATGAAGAAGGCCCAGGAGGTCTCATCGACGTTGTCAATATATGGCTCGCACCGGATTTCAAAGAGCCGGCCGCTGGCGGAGGTAATAGAAGTAGGGCCGAAGCCCGAACTCATCAGATGAATTTCGAGCACCCTTAAAAGATGGGCGTTGAAGCTCACCGATTTTCTGTCCGCCTGCAATTGAAGTTGCTTTCTATACTCTTCAGGTATGCGAAGGCTGATATTTGTTGTTTTTACCTTGCTTTGTCTCATATTTGTAGTCACGCAACTACAATTTGTAATCACTGGACTAGCATAACACAGAGCCTCGAAAAAAAGTAAATTCTCCAGTTTTGCGATGTGCTAATTCTTATAGAACTCGTCTACATGAAAAGTCATATTGTGGTTATGATCCATAGCCATGTTTACCAGAGTTCAGAACCTAATTTTGATGACATCAGGTCTTTCTCCTTCGGTTTTTCTGTCGATAGTGCTATCGGTTATCCCGATCTGGCTGGTTCTTTCAGCCTGCAGTGCTCTGGCTCAGGTAGAAAGTGGTAGTGTCGCCCTTGCCGCCGAGCAGAACCTGGATGCGCCGAAGGACCTGGAGAGATTCTCTTATATTGTCGATGGCCGCCTCACTGAGGCTCTCGACATACCTACTTACGAATGGGTGCCCAGGCACCAGGGTGATACTCCTCGGGCAATCATCGTCTTCGTCCATGGTTTCACCATGCATGGCAGAAGGTTCAACCGCCTGGCAGAAGTGCTTGCCGCCAATAATTTCCACTCTGTCTCCTACGATATGTATGGATTCGGGCGTAATTTTTTCACTGATAAACGTCCTGTGATTGACGGAATCGGATCTAAGCGTCGGATCAATTATGGAAAGAGTCACAAGAAGCTGGTGCAGCTGCTCACGCTGGTTAGAAAGACTCATAGAGATGTGCCTGTTTATGTTCTGGGCGAGAGCATGGGAGCCACCCCCTGTCTGAAGTTGGCATCGGAGCACCGTGATCTCGTGGATGGTGTCATGCTCTCGGCAGCAGCGGTGCAGATCAATCCACTTCTCTTTGTTCATCCGATGAGCGCATTCGAGGCGACTCTGCCGGTCGTTACCAGTCCCCATATGAACATGCGACTCAATCATTTCGTCAACAACATGCTCTCTCTGGATAAGGACATCAAAGAAGACATCAAGAACGATTCGGAAATTCGTCGCCGGGTCACCTGGATAGATCTGGTCAAGACCCAGGGCTATGTATCGAAAGCCATTTTCTACGCGCCCAGGGTCAAGGACGATCCGCCGATTCTTTATATGGTCGGTGCCAGGGATCTGGTTGTTTTACCGTCGGATTCTCGTCTTTTATTCTCTTTGATCAATTCGAAGAACAAGAATTTTGTTCGTTTGAAGAAGCGCTCGCATTTACTCACCGAAACCGGTGCCATCAAGGAAGATACGGTCGCTACCATTTTTGAGTGGCTGGAAGAAAGAGAGCTATCTAAAAAGGTCGCTGTGAACTCGAATTGAACTTTATTCGGTCGGTAGAGATGGCAGGGTAAGAAGATACTCGGATAGACGTTTAACGTCTTTTTTAGGCAGCGAAGACGGAGGCATACTGTAGCTGGTGGGCTGGTAAGCTGCACCACTCTTCATTATCACAGCGCCACTGTTGATTCTCTGCTCTATGAAAGCTTTGCTCCTTGTGGCACCTATGCCATTTAGGCTGGGACCGATCCGACCGCCTCGACCTTCTGTCGAATGGCAAGCGATGCAGCCTTTTTTGTAGAAGAGCTTCCTGCCTTCTCGACTCGACTTGGATACTTTATGCGGCTTGAACTGAGAGCCCTGGGGAAAGATATCTTTCCATTCATTATCATGTCCTTTCATCTCGAAGCTCTCGTCCGCAGGCAGGCCGATTAGATAGGCTGCCACCACTTTTGCATCTGCTTCATCCAGGCGCACATGAGACATCAACTCCTCCGGTGAAGGATAGCTTTCGCTTACTTTTTTCGCCGGTCTTGGACCTGTCAGCATTTTGAGAATATCGGCTTCGCTTCTATATTTAGAGATGCCGTTCAGAGGCGGAGCGATGAATCCTCCGTCTCCCTGGACATAGTGACAGTTGAGACAGCCCTTCTCTTCCATCAAAGTCTGACCCCGCGCTTTCAAATCCACCTCTTTGCCGGAGGTGCCGGTCTGCCCGAAGCCGACCAGTAGAAATGCCAGGCCGATTTGAATACCGAGTCTTTTATTCAATATGAGGTACCTCTGACCTTTGATGGACTATTCACAAGGAGCACGAATCTCTTCGAATATACAACTATCTTTTAAGAGAGCATATCAATCTTCGGATTGATTGAAGAGACCCCAGAGAACAGGTAGGGTCGTTATATGAATGATTCTATTCAAAAAGCGATTATCTATGTCGGAATTCTTTTTCTGGTGGCGGCGCTATTCATCTATATTGCGGAGCTGCGCACAGGCAAGCAAGACAAGAACTTGAGGCTGCGTTATTTAAGTGCGCTTGTGATGGTGCCAACCGCACTCGCCTCTGTGTATTTTGGCGGACTGCTATTTGAGATTTTTGTTTTTCTCCTTTCAGTCTTGTGTACCAGGGAGTTCATGGTCCTGGTCGGTGTCTGGCAGCACCAGGCCTACCGGCTGGTGACCATCTTCTCCCTTTTGATACTGGTGGTCGCCTCGGTCTTAGATCCCCTGCAAAGCGCCTCCGGTTTTCATCCTTTTTATGCGGTTCTAGTGCCTCTGATAATGATTGTGTTATCCGTGCCTATTTTTTTGCGGAGCTATCAGGGCATGGTTCTGCGGGAGCTCACCACGATTTTTGCCCTTCTTTATTTTGGCTGGTTCAGTGCCCATCTTATTCTTCTTCGTAATTTAGAAGGAGGACTCGGTCTGACCACCTTTCTTCTGGTGGTTGTGGCTGTCAATGATGTGGCGGCCTATGGTGCCGGCAGACTTTTCGGCGCCCATAGACTTATCGCCGAGATCAGTCCGAAGAAGACCTGGGAGGGCTTCTTCGGTGGCATGGTCGGCTCGGTGGTGGCATCCTTGAGCTTCAGTTTCCTGGCTCCTCAGCTTAGTGTGACCAGTGTGCTCATGGCGGGTTTTCTGATTGCGGTCACCGCGCCTTTTGGTGACCTTGTGGTCTCGGTCATCAAGCGAGATATGAATAAAAAGGATTCCGGCGATATCATCCCCGGTCATGGAGGTCTCCTCGACCGTACCGACAGCCTTATTTTTTCTGCTCCCAATTTCTACTATTTCGTCTTCCTCGTTGAAAGCTGCTTTAAATAAACGATCGGGATGCGCTATCCTATTTACTCTCTAAAAATCATTTGCTAAGTAAGGAGGTTTGCCATGACCGGTGTGAGCGAGGCAGCAGACAAGGCTGGAAAGAAAGTCCGTCCCGAGGATCTTGTCAACGTACCGAAGCTTGTCTCCTACTACTATGCAGAAAAGCCGAATGCGGATCTGGTCGAAGAGCAAGTCGCATTCGGAACCTCCGGCCATCGCGGCTCTTCCTTGAAGCGTACTTTCAATGAAGACCATGTTCTGGCTACAGCCCAGGCTATCTGCGATTATCGGGTAGAGAAAGGCATAGACGGACCGCTCTATCTGGGCATCGATACCCATGCCCTTTCGGAACCTGCTTTTATTACCACGCTCCAGGTGCTGGCCGCAAATAAGGTCGATGTGATGATCGATGCCGGTGGTGGCTATACCACTACTCCGGCGGTCTCCCTGGCGATTTTGAACCATAATCGGGGCGGCGGGGGCAAGGCCGACGGCATTGTCATTACCCCTTCCCATAATCCGCCCGAAGACGGTGGCTATAAGTACAATCCTCCCTCCGGTGGACCTGCTGATACCGATATCACAGCAGCAGTTCAAGACCGGGCCAATCGCTATTTGAAAGCCGGTCTCGATGGAGTGAAGACCGTCTCATTTGCCCAGGCTCGGGCTGCGAGCACGACCAGGGAGTTCGATTTTAACGAACTGTATGTAGGTCAGTTAGATACTGTCCTCAATCTGGAAAAAATCAAAGCTTCCGGAATTAAGGCGGCGGTCGATCCCCTGGGTGGTGCCGGACTGGCATGCTGGCAGCGCCTTATCGAAGAGCATGGTCTGCCGATAGAAGTCGTGAATACCAGAGTCGACCCTACGTTTTCTTTCATGTATGTCGACTGGGACGGAAAGGTGAGGATGGATTGCTCGTCACCATATGCGATGGCAGGGTTGCTTTCTCTCAAAGATAAATACGATATCGCTTTCGCCAATGATACCGATCATGATCGACATGGTATCGTCACTCCTGAAGGCGGGTTGATGAATCCCAATCATTACCTTGCCGTGGCGATTCAATATCTTTTCGGTTCCCGGGAAGGCTGGAGCAAGACCGCGGCGATTGGCAAGACCCTGGTCAGTAGCTCTATGATCGACCGGGTGGCGAAGAAACTGGGACGCAAACTAATAGAAGTGCCGGTCGGATTCAAATGGTTCGTGGATGGCTTGTTGGATGGTTCAGTAGGATTCGGCGGGGAGGAAAGCGCCGGGGCTTCCTTCCTTCGCAAAGACGGTACGGTCTGGACCACCGACAAAGACGGTATCATTCTGGCTCTTTTAAGTGCAGAGATTCTGGCGGAGACCGGAAAAGACCCTTATCTGCATTACCGTGACCTCACAGAAGAATTCGGAGAGCCGGCCTATGCAAGAATCGATGCGCCGGCTACCAGTGCAGAGAAGAAAAAACTGAAAGCGCTTTCAAGCGATCAGGTCAAAGCTACCGAGCTTGCCGGAGAGCAAATCGTTGCCAAATTGACCGAGGCTCCAGGCAACGGAGCGCCCATAGGTGGGCTCAAGGTGGTTACGGAGGCGGGCTGGTTTGCCGCTCGACCTTCGGGGACAGAAGATGTCTACAAAATCTATGCCGAGAGCTTCAAGGGTGAAGCGCATCTGAAAGAGATTCAGGAAGAGGCGAAGAAGCTGGTCGCTTCGGTGCTCAACTCGCCGATTCCAGTATAGGGTCAGGGGCGGGCGCCAGTCCACTTTTCTTTATCGGGCTCTAACCGACGGTTTGCGGTAGAATGCATACTTGATACCCGGGTCAGGAACTATGCTCAAACAGAAGCTCGATAATAAAACAGTGGGTGCGAAAGGCTCCAGCAAAGTGCGCTTTCTAATTCTTGGCGGTATCCTCTCTCTGGGGGCGGGTCTGACTTTTGCCGGATATCAATACCTGGGAAATTCGCCTCCGGCAGAATCGACGGCCAGTCTGATATCGGTTTCCAAAGATGCGCTGGATCTCTCTATCACTGCATCCGGGACTATCCGGCCGATTCAAGAAGTCAAGATAAGCCCGAAGCAGACAGGGCTGGTGAAGAGGCTATACGTACAGCAGGGCCAGAGGGTCAAGAAAGGCGACCTGATAGCGCTCATGGACGACAGCAATCTGATAGGCCAGGTTGAATCCGCCCGTTCTGCCATGGAGTTGGCCCAGGCTAATTATGACAAGCTGCTGCGGGGCAACCGGCCCCAGGAGATAAAAGAGGCGGAAGCCCAGGTAGATAAGGCCGAGGATGGTGTCACTTTCGCTACCAAAGCATACAACCGGGCTGTGTCTATGGTGCGCTCGAAGAAAGCTGAGTTGCTCAGGGACAAAGTAAACGCGCAGCGCATGGTAAAGCTAGCTCGTGAGGGTGCCGTTTCTGATCAAGATCGACTGAATGCGGTTACCGTAGAGAGTGTCGCTTCAATCTCTCTTGATCAGGCCAAGCAAGAGCTCAGCCAGGCAGAGTCTTCGGTGGAGCAAGCGCGGGCCGAACTGGAGACCTTGAAGCAGAGGCTCAGTCTTTTACAGGCCGGCTCGAGAGAAGAAGATATCAGGGCGGCTCGTCATGCGGTTTCCCAGGCACGTGGGCAGCTGAAGTTTTTAAGCAGTCAACTGAACGATTGCAGAATCAAGGCTCCTTTTAACGGAGTGATTTCGCAGAAATATGCCGATGAGGGCGCCATTGTCGCTCCGACCACCGCTGCTGCCACTACCTCTGCGACATCGAGTTCGATTGTCGCTCTGGCTGGGGAGCTTGAAATGGTGGCATCGGTTTCCGAAACAGATATGGCTCATCTGAGAGTTGGTCAAACTACGCGAATCATCGCAAATGCTTATCCTGACAGGCAGTTTACCGGAAAGGTTGTTTTGATCGCACCTGCTGCCGTGGTCACTCAGAACGTTACTACCTTCGAAGTGCACTCGACAATAGAGGATGACAGAGAAGGTCTGCTTATGTCGGGAATGAATGTCAAAGCTGAATTCCTGGCTGGCCAATTGCCAGATGTTTTGACGGTGCCGGCGGTTTGTATAATCTCGGAAAAAGGTAAAACCGGAGTTCTTGTTCCGGATGAAAACGGAAATCCTCAGTTCAAAAAAGTGCGCATCGGTAGAACCGCCGGAAACAAGACGCGCATTCTAAGCGGTCTCAAAGATGGGGATCAGGTGTTTTTGTCCCTGACGGAAGAACAACTGGCCGAACATGGATACGAGGGCGCCAAGTGGGGGCGTGGTGGCAAGAGCGTAAGGCGCAAGATGGGACTGCCACGTGGAAGATAAGGTGTTTTGGGCATGTCTTTCTGGGAGTTGATTCAGCTTGCCCTGCAAGGGATTGTCACCAACAGGCTACGCAGCTTTCTGACTATTCTCGGTATCACTTTTGGTATCGCTGCGGTTATCGCTCTGCTTGCTGTCGGTCAGGGGGCAAGAGAGGAATCTAACCGACAAATTCGTTCGCTGGGATCCAACATACTTTACTTGAGAGCCGGCGCGGCGAGCACCGGTCATGTCAGTATGGGGATGGGAACTTCGGCAACTTTGACTATGGAAGACGCAGAGTCTATCCGTGATATGTGTCCGGCTGTGGGTGATGTGGCGCCGGGAGTGGAGATGCCTCTTCAAGTTCAACACGAGGGGCAGAATGTGCTCACCTCTATCGTGGCAACTCTTCCAGGCTACCCTAGGGTAAGGAATTACAATGTGGAGACCGGAAGATTTTTCAATCAGGCTGATGTAGAACATAACTCTAGAGTTTGTGTTCTCGGTAGCACTGTCAAGGAGAATTTATTCTCCGAAGGACAGGATCCCCTGGGAACCAAGGTTTTGATTGCAGGCGAGTTGTTTGAGATCATCGGCACCATGGAGAAAAAGGGAGCAGCCTCTTTTCGCGATCTCGATGATGTGGTCATTGTACCTTTGACGACTGCATACAACCGTCTCTTCGGATACAAGCCTTCTACCGGTAGGTCGGTCGCATACATTCTTGTACAAGCTAAGTCTGAAGCGGAGATAGTTCCAGCACAGTTTCAGATCACAAATCTGCTTCGTTTGCGTCACAAAATAAAGTACCCGATGGTCGATGATTTCTATATTCGTTCCCAGCAGGATCTTTTGAAAACAAGCCAGGAGATGACCGGGCTTTTCACTGTTCTGCTTGGCGCTACTGCCGGTATCTCTCTTCTTGTGGGCGGCATCGGTATCATGAATATAATGCTGGTTTCCGTGACCGAACGAACAAGAGAAATAGGCATTCGTAAAGCTATTGGCGCTAAGACAAAAGATATTATGGCTCAGTTCGTTGTGGAGGCGACAGTGCTGTCGTTCTCCGGAGGCTTATTCGGAATTGCTTTAGGACTGCTTGGTGCGTTCGGACTTTCCTCTGTCGTGCACTATAAGACAGTGGTTACTCCCTGGTCGATTGTTTTATCGTTCCTTGTTTCAATTCTCGTTGGTTTGTTTTTCGGTATCTATCCTGCAAAGCGAGCCGCCAAGATGAATCCTATCGATGCATTGAGGAGTGAGTGAGATTGATAGAACTGAACAAAGTGATGCGAACCTATGAGCTTGGAGGGCAGCCGGTTCATGCACTGAAAGAAGTCGATCTGACGATTGGTGATGGAGAATTCGTCGCGATCATGGGCGCATCGGGTTCAGGAAAATCTACTTTAATGAATATAATAGGCTGTTTGGATAAGCCAAGTTCCGGGACCTATTCTCTGGAGGGTGTGGAACTTCAATACTACAGTGATGATGAACTGGCCGATGTAAGAAACAGAAAAATCGGCTTCGTATTTCAACAGTTCAATTTGCTTCCCCGGATGACTGCTCTCGAGAACGTGATGTTGCCTCTGATTTATGGAGGTGTGGACAGAGAAAGGCGGAGCGAGCGAGCTGAGCGATATCTCAAACTGGTGGGATTAGGAGATAGAGTTCAACACCGCCCGAGTGAATTGTCCGGTGGTCAACAGCAGCGAGTATCAATCGCAAGGGCACTGGTAAACCAACCCCAGATTCTGCTTGCTGATGAACCAACTGGGGCGCTGGATAGTAGTACCTCTGCTGAGATAATGAATCTCCTTGACGAGATGCATAGAGACGGGTTGACGGTTATTCTTGTAACTCATGATCAGGAAGTTGCAAGCTACGCAAAAAGAGTGATCAGACTTAAGGATGGCCTGGTCGTGAACCCAGAAATACCCAGGTAAATCTGCGAATTTTCATGCCCTACACTCGGTCAATAGTTCTATTAATATCAATAGAACTATCGGCTGAGGAGATTTTGAACTTTTTTGACCTTGACTTCGTTGTAGGAATAGGCGACGGAGGACATGGCCATGAAAAACTGTGATGATTTTGATTCTGACTATCTGTCAGCTTGGGAAACATTTGCCGAAGTAGTACCATCAGAAAAACACGCAGTCGAAATCGTCTACAAGATTTTGTATCGTGATAAACCGCTACGCTGTTTTTATTGTCGTTCGATTCACCATAGCCGAGTTTTTGGTTCAAGATCCTCTAAATGTATGGCATGTTCAAAGAAAACATGGATTACATCAGGTACATTCTTTCACAAGGCAAAATGTCTAAGATCGGTACTGGCTGCCTTCTGGTTTTTAGAAAGCCGTGTTTATATCAATCCATTTCGGTTTCACAAGTTGTTAGATATTGGATATGCGGCCGCTATTCTTATCTTCAAGAAAATTTCAATGGCTATCTACAGTCAAACAGATCAGTCTTTGTTTTCGATACCGTCGTCTGAATTTCGCGAGGTTATCTGCAGGCGCAGCATACAGACCCGTGCACTTGAGCATCCTGTATCTGAGATCCAGGATAGTTATGACCTTCTATCATCAAAGCCTGATCAAATTGAAGATACTGTTATTGTTGATACTCTGTCTGAAAAAGAACAGAAGATTTATGATGTCCTTTCGGATCAGCCTCAAAATGTTGATTTGATTTGTTTCAACACAGAATTGCCGGCCAGTGTTGTCTCTGCTTCTCTTGTTATGCTTGAGTTAAGTGGTCATGCGCATCTTTTGCCAGGAGGCTGTTATATTCGGCCGCCTTCGTCAAATCAAAATATTTTTGAACATGGCCACAGTGAACATTCTCTATTAGAAGACAGTCGAACACCAAAGTTGCTTAACTTTATCGAACAGAGATTTCGGGGTGTCAGCAGAAAGTACTTGCAAAATTATGCAAGCCTGTTCTGGTTTTATTTTGATCTTAGCTGTTGGTATCCGGGAAGGTTGCTTGATGTTTGCAAAACCTTCGGAAAAATCTCTGGCAGTCAGGTCTCTGCTTTTCTGTCACCCTATCAAATTAGAGCCTATTTAGTCTGATGCTCAGCTAGCCGATACCGTAGGTGCTACCGAAGACTTGCAAATTATCTATTGCATTGTCTTTGTTTATCTGAAGAGGTTGACTGTCTTTTGCAGAACCGCTCTTAAGCTCGCTCTCGGGTACCGCTAGAACAAAGCTTTTAAGGGCAGAGTTCCAGTCCCTGAGCAGTTTTTCTGCTATGGAGCTTCCGGTTAGACGGAAGTGCTCTTCGATAATTGAATGCAACTCAACGCCGCTTGCGCCTCCGGGGCGTCTCAAGCTCAAGTTCAAGTCTGGTTTGGTTCCATACCTCGCTAGAAATGCTCCATCCTGGTCCAGTATGTATGTGATACCGCCAGTCATGCCCGCACCAAAATTCCGCCCCACTGAACCCAGGACAACCACGGTTCCGCCGGTCATATATTCACAAAGGTGGTCACCAGCACCTTCGACCACAGCCAGGGCTCTGGAGTTTCTGACGGCAAATCTCTCCCCGGCTTTTCCGGCGACAAAAAGCCTTCCACCGGTAGCACCATATAAAGCGGTATTTCCAATCAGGACATCTCTGCCGAATTGTTCTTCGAGCATCGAATCAAGCGCCTGAGATTCTTCGTTCTCGCCTGTTTTGATGACGATTTCGCCTCCACACATGCCTTTGCCCACATAGTCATTGGCTTCACCAATTAGATTCAGTCTCACTCCTCTCACATTGAAAGCTCCAAAGCTCTGCCCGGCCGCTCCCTTGAAGTTGAGAACTATCTTCCCTTTGAAGCCATTGTCACCATACTCTTTTGCAATCGCTCCGGAAAGAGAGGCTCCTACCGTTCTATCTGTATTCTTGATAGCAAAGCTCTTGAAAGCGCTTCCATGATCATGAACCGCTTCTTTTATCTCGTCACTTGAAAGAATAATCTCATTCAGGCTTTTGACTTCCTCCGGGCGCTCTAGAATCCCGCAGAAAGAAGCTGGTCCTTCCGGCTTGAAGCAATTTTGCAAGTCGAGGTTTTCTGTCTTTGTGAGAACCTTTTCCGTTTTCAATCTCACCAGATCCACGCGACCGGTCAATTCCGACAGCGACCGGTAGCCCATTGACGCCAGAATAAACCGGACCTCTTCGGCAATAGATGTGAATAGCCGAACAACGGTGTCGGGATCCCCCGAGAAGCGCTCCCGTAGTTTCTCTTTCTGGGTCGCGATTCCCACCGGACAGTTATTGGTGTGACAGACTCGCGCCATAATACAGCCCTGGGCCAGTAAAGCAAGGGTGCCGAAGGCGAATTCGTTGGCTCCCATTACTGATGCTTTGATGATATCGAGCCCGCTTCTCAGTCCCCCATCGACTCTCAATTTGACTCTATTACGCAGACCCCTTTCCACCAGAGTGGCATGGGTCTCACTCAGTCCAAGCTCCCACGGCATGCCCGCATTTTTGATAGAGCTCAGGGGGGCCGCCCCGGTTCCGCCATCGTGACCGGAGATGTGGATGATGTCCGCATCGGCTTTGGCAACGCCCGTTGCAATGGTGCCGATGCCCCCTTCGGACACAAGCTTCACTGATACCATCACTCCCGGATTTACTGCTTTCAGGTCATGAATTAACTGCGCCAGGTCCTCAATAGAATAAATGTCGTGATGTGGCGGAGGCGAGATCAAGGACACACCACTTTTGGTGCGCCTCAATTTTGAAATATAGGCAGAGACCTTGTGTCCGGGCAGTTGACCCCCTTCGCCCGGTTTGGCGCCCTGGGCGATCTTAATCTCCAACTGCTCAGCAGTCACCAGATATTCCGGCGTCACTCCGAATCTTCCCGAAGCGACTTGTCGAATCGAAGAAGCGGCACTGTCTCCAGGCTTCAGATTCACCAGTCCCGGAAAGTCTTTACTGGTACCATCCTCTTCCACCACAATCGGTTTGTTGCGAATTGAGTCCTCTCCACCCTCTCCTGAGTTCGAACGACCACCAATTCGGTTCATCGCTATCGCCAGGCCTTCATGGGCTTCCTTGCTCAGCGCTCCCAGTGACATTCCTCCGGTCAGAAACTTTGCCAGGATCGCCTCCAGCGGCTCCACTTCCTCAATATCTACCGGCTCCCTGTCGGACTGCAACTCCACCAGATCCCTCAGCGCCGATACCGGCTGGTCTGCAAGAAGCTTGCTGTAGATTTCGAACTGCTTTTTGCTGTTCTCTTCCGACGCCTGTCCTCTCTTCAGCCCGAGAGCCTTATGCAACTCGGTCACCAGGGCGGTGTTGTTACGGTGGTACTCGCCGTTCTGCCGAGACCGCAGATAGCCCTCATCTACAAGGACACCGCCAGCGTTTTGCGATCTCTCGAAAAGGCTGAAAACCTCCTGTTCGATATCTGCAAAATCCATACCTCCTAAAGGCGAGTTGATTCCGGGAAAGCAGAGCTGCATCACCTCTGGCCCGAAGCCCAGGCACTCCAGAATCTGAGCGCCCTTATAACTCGAAACTTTAGAGACCCCCATTTTTGAAAGTATTTTCAAAAGTCCGTGTTCCAGGGCTTCTTTATAGCGTCCCAGCGCCTCGGCAACCGTCAGCCCTTGATACCCTTCCAGCTCTGCTTGAGGACCGGTTTCTGAACCGGTATTCTCAGTCGCAGATAACTCTTCTGCCTTCTCGACAAGGTTCCTCACTTTCTCGCTGCCTGCCCAGACCCGAACCGACTCCAGAGCCAGATAAGGACAGACAGCATGAGCTCCCACAGCCAGCAGACAAGCCAGATGATGGCTGGTCCAACATTGTGCCGTCTCCACCACTATCGAGGTGCTGAGCCTGAGTCCTGCTTCGATCAGATCATGGTGTACGGCGCCGGCTGCCATCATCGGCGGTATCGCCGGATTGCGCAGCTCATTTTGTCTGTCGCTCAGAACAACAATCGTGCAGCCGAATTTGACTTCCTGGCGGACTCTCTCGCAAAGGGCGCGAATAGCTGCTTCCAGACCTCTGCCTCTATCGAAAACTGTCGAAATCTTGGTCGCTTTCAACGGACTGTCCAGAGTGTAGAGAAAAGCCAGTTCACTTTCGTTGAGGACAGGGGTAGGCAGGAGCATGGTCTGAGCAGATACCGAATCCGGTGCCAGATGCCTGGGGCGAATGCCAAGATGACTCTGGAGCGACATAACTACTCGCTCTCTTATGGGGTCGATAGGCGGATTCGTAACCTGGGCGAAACGCTGTTTGAAATAGTCATAGACTGTACGCGGACGTCTCGAAAGCACTGCCAGAGGAGTGTCATCACCCATAGAGAGCACCGGCTCTTTCATGGTCAGCACCATACTCGGAATCGCTTTTTCCAGATCTTCGAGACCATAGCCGCTGGCAGATTGTAGACCGCTTCTTTGAGCCGGGTCCATCGTCAGCTCTTCCGCCATAGCAGATTCGGACAGCACTCTCCTTTGCTGAAGCAGCCATTGTCCATAGGGTTGCATTGCCGCCACCGCTTTTTTGACTTCCATATTGCGCTTCACAGCGCCGCTTTCGATATCCACCGAGATGATCTCGCCCGGTCCAAGACGACTTCTTTCAACCGCTTTCGCCGTCGTGCTCACAGGAATTCCCGCTTCCGAGGCAAGCATTATCGTTCCGTCTTCGAATACCGTATAGCGCGCCGGTCTCAGTCCATTGCGGTCCAGGGTGGCACCAAGGCTCTTGCCATCGCTGTATACTATTAAAGCCGGCCCGTCCCAGGGTTCTTGTATGCTTGAGAAATACTCGTAAAAATGCAAGACCTCCGGATGTTCCTCCAGATAGGATTCATTTTCATAAGCCTCAGGAATCAGCTTCATCAGCGCCGCTTCCGGGCTATCGCCTTGCTGCAATACCATCTCCAGGGCATAGTCGAGCACGCTGGAATCCGAACCCGCCCAATCCGGCACCACCCTGTAAAGCTCCTCTTCTCCGGCAGGGTCTTTTCTTGCCGAAAGTCTCGCTTTCAACCAGTTGATATTGCCCTCTATCGTGTTGATCTCTCCGTTGTGGGCAATAAATCTAAATGGCTGCGCCAACTTCCAGCGTGACTGGGTATTGGTGCTGAAGCGTCGATGAAAAACCGCCCAGCGGCTCTCGAAACTTTCGTCGGTCAGGTCTTTGTAAAAGTGTCTCAGACCGTTACTGGTTGTCAGCGCTTTATAAACTATGGTTTTGCATGACAGCGATGCTATATGAAAATCCGCCAGCTCGAGCAGGTCGGCAACCCTGGCCGAGATATGCTGTCTGGCAGCATACAAGCGCATCTCGGTCTCATCGGCATCGATATCGGCATCGGGCGCCAGCACCACCTGTTGAATACTGGGGCAACTCAGCCTTGCAATCGGACCGAGCGCCTCGGACCGGGTCGGCACCTGGCGCCAGCCTTTTATCGTGAAGCCGTAAGATAGAAGAGTCTCTTCAAAGATCTCCTTGCACAGCCGACTTGCCTCCCTGGGTATGAAAAGCACCCCCACCGCGTCTTTTTCGAAAATGTCGAAACCATCTTCTCTTAGAAGTTTTCTCGGAATCTCTGTCATCAACCCGGCACCATCGCCGGAGATGCCATCGGCAGCGCAAGCCCCCCGGTGTTCCAGGCGACGCAAAGCTTCCAGAGCATCAACCAGGGTTCCATGGCCTGGGTCGCGCTGATAGATGAAGCCCACACCGCAGGCGTCTTTCTCATGGTTGGTATAGGGTCGCCATGGCGACCGTGCAAATTTACCGGAGTTTTTCATTCTCTTAAGCGGTCAAACGGGTCAAACAAGTCGAACAAGTCGAAAAGATATAGAGAGGCAACATGATGATCGCTCGTTGTCTTTCAGCTAGTCTTCTGCAACGGGAGTATGTCGATTGTTTTGTGATGGCGATTCGTCTCTGTTCTTCGAACAGAACGTCTAAAGCGTACTCAGTTGCCGTTTCTCCAGGGAACGACAAGGGTGGGAAATACGAACGGACATTTCATTATGAAAAAATGTGCCTGAGAAAACAAGGAATTGTAAACCCGATTTTTAAAAACGTGGAAACAGCCCGGGTACATATTCTCCACACTTTCTTCTTATTATCGAAAGTCCTCCCCGTTTTTATCTTTGCAAAGTAGCCTTTATGGAAAGAACAGACTCGTCTGCGCCCTCTTTGGATAAATCCTCCCCGCCCCTGGAAGCTCGTTTAGAGAGTGACCAGGTGATATTCGACTTCAATCTGCCCGAGCTATACAAAGACATGGGCAGTTCCATAAAACGACCTGAGAGCGATACAGGTATCAAAACCGGAACTTTCAAGCAGATCGCCGATAGTGTCGACAGTTGGCTGCCCGGTGCAGGGACCCTTCTGAAGGGCATGGGTCTGGGTGGCGATGGGCAAAAGACCGAAGTCGCAGAAGCGGGGAACACCGGCGAGGGCTCTGCCGTACCCGAAAAAACGCAGCAGCCGGAGTCGAAGCCTGAAGCAAAGAAAGAAAAATCCCCTGATGCCGAAATACTCAAGCGTCTGGCAACCGAACTCAAAGCCGAAGACCCCGTCGCTAAACTAGACCAGGCACTTGATCGACTGGATGGCATCGATTCTCTTTCGGTCCGCAAGCGAGAAGGCGGCGCCCATCATGTCGATGTCGACTTCAAATCGGGCACCACCTCGGACGCTCCCAATATAAAGGTAAGGGGCTTCCGACCCCAGGCTACCCATACAGCCGAGAAGGTCAGCTTTGATCTCAAAGAGACCGAGAACGGCCTCAAGCTCTCGAACATGCAGGGCTTCACCAGCACAGTGCGCGGTCCCCTGGGCGCCCTGCGCACCTCCACCAGCAACTCCATGACCATAGGTCAAGATTCTCGTGGACCCTATATCGACAGCTCCTCTTCTATGCGGGTGCTGGGCAAAGTCCGCTCCAGTGCCGTCCGCCTTAGAGACCACCACTTCGATCAGGATAGTCCCATGCGCCAGATCATGCATCAACCCGAGGCCATGGAGAAGGTCGCTTCGATGATGCGCCTCTTTCACAACACTGACGACATAAGCTCTTTCAAGCTTCAGAACAATCGTGACGGCAGCTTTGATGTCGGGGTCGGCGCCGCTTCCGATGAGCATATCGAGATAGGCGAACGCCTCGAAGATCTCGGAGTGACCGTCAAATCGATAGATCTCGACTCCACTGTCTCGGCAAGAATCGAGAGAGCCGGTGGTGATGGAGAAGGAAAGTCGGTGAGCCTGGAGAATATCCAGGGACTGACGGTTAATCTAGATACCGCATTAGGTGCTATGAAGCTCAATCCGTTGAGGGTCGGAATGGTCAATGACGCCCAGGGAAGACCTGTCCTGGAGCTGGAAGTCAGAAATCCCAATCTGGAAAAGGCTTCAATCGGCCTGGCAAAACCGGTCGACGAAGCCGGCATTGACAGCGCCTCCATAAAGTTGAAAGTGCCTATGGCTAAATTGTTGTACGACAAGCTCGAGTCTGAAAAGAAGCATTAACGGCTCAGGATTAGATCTACTCGGCTTCAAGCTGGATGCTTGCGTCTTTGAAGGCGAACAAAATAGCCTCCAGCTCTTCTACCGGAAGGCTATGCACTATCAAAGAGGAGTCGGATAATTTGATCTGAACGATATATCTGCCGTCCTCTTCCAGGTCTTTGCTCAAAATAACCGGAATGCTGAGGGATGAGGTGAGATCAAGCTCCATCAATGGGGGATGCTGAGCCTGGTCAAGATCATCGGGATCAGCCGGAATCGCTTGATCTTTCAGCTCTGACCTGGTTTCGGAGATAAACTCCATAATCTCGGCAAGAAAAGATTCATCCTCGGCGACGAAATTTACCGAGGTGTCGGGCAGCTCCAGCTGGATAGAGAGCTTCCCTCCGCTGGTCACTTTGATGAATACCATGCTGCCGTTGTGCAAAGTCTTTAGCCGCCTGCCATAACTCAGATAACTTTATACCCGGAAGAAGTGGACGATAATAAGTACAATCATGACCATGTCTTCCAAGCTACATCTCTCAATATCGTGCTCTCTAGCGCTGCTATCGGCCTCTCTGGCCAATCTCCATATGCCGGCTTCATTCCCGGGCTCAGCAGCCCTGGCCGGTCAGCCTCAAGCAAGCAAGAGCAATAAAGACAGCCAGAAGACCGCCGTGCAGTATTTCAAGCGCAGCCAGGACTTTTCTGCCGCGGGACGTTCTGACCTTGCTCTGGTCGAAATAACCCGGGCGATTCGCCTGAAGCCTGACGACATTTCGTATCTGATCGCCAGAGCTTCGATTTTTGAAGCGCTGGAGCGTTATGCAGAGAGCGAAAGAGATCTGGAGCGCGCACTGCATATAACACCGAAGAACGCTCAAGACTACTATCTTCGAGCCGAGACTCTCTATGGACTGAAGCGTTTTCAAAGTGCGCTCGATAGCTTATCCAGGGCTGAAAAACTCGGATATTCAGGAAAAAGGCTTGATCGGTTGTACAGATTGAGAGGAAAGATCCTCTACAAGCTCGGTTTTCTAGATCGTTCAATCGATAGTTTGGGAAAAGCCATCGCAATCAAGCCGACCTCGATCGCTTACCTATATAAAGGAAGATGTCTCAAAGAAAAAGGAGATCTTCAAAAGGCTCTCGTCGAGCTCAATGAAGCAGAAAAACTGGGTCCGCCCTCTTCTTCGGTTCTATTAACCAGGGCTCTTTTGCTCTATCGATTGAAGAAACTGGACCAGGCTAAGGTCGCTTATAAAAAATGGAAAACCCTGGAGCCTGGAGCAGCCTCTCTTTATCCTGATTGGAAAGCCTTTTGCTACCTCGGGGAAACCGATACTAAAATCGACTATTACTCTAATTTGATTGCTTTATCCGCCGGCAACAACGCTGATCCTGTGTATGAGCGCGCCCTGCTCTATCTTGCCCTGGCTCGTTATGACGAAGCTGCCGGCGAGTTTCAGCGTTATCTCGCTATGACCGGCTGGAAAGGACGAGCCGGTACGACCGCCGTCTGCCACGCCATAACCGGCTTTAATTTATGCGGTCGGTCGATACAGGCGCAAAAGCTTGTGAATACAGGAAAAACTCGCCTGGACAAAAAGTTCTGGCCTTACCCGATATTTCGGTACCTTAGCGGCAGCCTCGACCTGAAGTCCCTTATCGCTACTTCGACCGACAGCAAAAAGCTGCTTCAAACTCGCTATTTCGCTGCCATGAATCTTATCTATCATAATCAGCCGGAGGCGGCGCTTTCTCTATTGAAGCGCATAGAAGCCGAAGGCGAAGCAGAAGCCGGAGCCGGAGCGACCTCCAGCAAGCTGACCGGGTCGATTCGCGGTCTCGATGAATTCCAACTTGCCTGCTCCGAGGCTGATAGATTGCGCCATCGACTTTCGCTAAACAAGGCGGTCCGCTCTAGATAAGCAGAGTCTCTATGGTATCTCATACGGTGTCGCAGGGCCGGCTTGAGCCGGGAGCAGGCGCCGCTTTCGGAAAACGAGAATAAATTAATAATCCCTTGACATCGAGGGGCTCTTGCCATAATATGCCAGAAGTATATAGAGCCCGCAAGGATGGACCTTTCAGCCGTCCTGCCAGCTATCTACTGGTATCTTATGGGTCAGTATCTGACCGATGACGTCAATATGAGGCTTGCGGCCATGAGAATATGTCCTGTCATGTATAAGTCTGCCGGTGATGAATTCGCCTCCCGGGAGGGTGGGGAAAAAGCCGGTTATAGTGTCGGCGACATAGCGAGGGAAGCTGCCTCCCGGTCGGTCAATATCATAAGATCGACTTTTGACAGGGTATTGAACAGTGCCCGATTTTTCTTCAGCGGCATGACCGCAGACAAAGTCAAGCTGGCTCAAAAATGGGGACTGAGCGAAGAAGAGACCCTAATCGTCCTCAATGATCGAAATCCGATTGTACGACTCGAGTTAGCCTGGAACACCTCGGTATCCAGAGAGACTCTTCAGAAGCTGATTCGTGATCCGGATCCGACAGTGGCCGCCGTGGCCCGTCGTCGTCTGATCAAATCCACCGACGAAGCGCTTAAGATCCCTTCCTTTTAAGAGACAGGCAAGAGCCCTGGTAGCTTGCATTTAAGCTCAGAGTAGAACGTGACCGGCAATTCCCACTTCGAGTCCCAGCCAGAGAACTTTCGTGCTCGTGAGCTGGATTGGTCTCAGGCTGAGGCGATGCTGGAAGCCAGGCTTTCTCTTATGGAGCCGGAAGCTCGACTGATATTGAAGTCTATTCGAGCCCACGAATGCCAGCAATCTTTTGAAGCCTTACTAAAATTTTTCGGCACCCTGGAACTGGTTGAAGACGAAATGACCTTTGCCAGCGCCATTAAAATTCTTGATACCGTATACAGGGCTTTCGAGCAGATAGATGTCGACCATGACCAGATTTTGACTAGAGAAGAACTCGACCACTTCTCGAAGAATGTCTCAGAGAAAGAGGAGCGATCTGCTCTCGTCTGGTTGCTTTCGAATTATCGCTTGCTTGAACATGCCAACCTTTCGGAAGGGACCAGAATCACAGATCGTGCCGCCGCCGGGTTAAGTCGCAAAGACCTGCTGGAGGCCGGCTGTGTATTTAGAGGCTTGAAGCATGTCCAGGAGAACTTTGAACTGGTGAGCGAAATCTCTCCGGATGGTGAGCTTCAGGTGACAGCCGCTTCTATTCATCGATATTTAGAGAAGAAAAAAGAGCGGCTCTCTTTACGTGAAAGAGTCAGTCTGAAACATCTGGCGCACTATATAGCCAGGATCACCAGGCGAGATCTGGAGCATGATGGATTGAACTTCGATGCTCTTGTTCACCTCGGTCCGGAGGATATCTGGGGCGAGACCGACTAAAAGTATACAATCCGATGGCTCCGGCTTGACTTAGCCATCCGCAGGAGTTTATATACAGGAGTCCTGTGCTTCGAAACCGAGACTATTTGCCGATGAACATCGTTCTTATCTCTCCTCATTTTCCGCCTAACTTTCGCAATTTCACCTTTCGTCTGCGAGATAACGGCGCCAATGTGTTGGGCATCGCCGATGTCCACTATGACCAGATTCCTGAGGATGTGAGAGGTGCTCTCACTGAGTACTATAGAGTCGAAAACATGCATGACTATGATCAGATAGTTCGTGCTCTCGGTTACTACACCCACCGCTACGGCAAAATCGACCGCATCGATTCTCATAATGAATATTGGCTCGAAACCGAAGCTCGACTGCGCACTGATTTCAATATCGACGGTGTCAAAGTAGACGTCATCGACAATATGAAGCGCAAGTCCCTCATGAAACAGGTTTTCATAGACGCCGGCTTGAAACCGGCCCGGGGCAGGGTCTGTCTTGATGAAGCCGAGACCTTCGCCTTTATAGAAGAAGTCGGCTATCCGGTGGTGGCAAAGCCGGATTCGGGAGTCGGTGCTGCCAAAACCTACAAGCTCGAGAACCCTGATCAGGTAAGGCATTATCTTGCAGACAAGCTTCATGTGGATTATATTCTCGAAGAGTTTATTCAGGAGCCCATAGTCACTTTCGATGGACTGGTAGATGCTTCAGGAGAGCTGGTTTTCTCTTCTTCTTTGCGTTACAGCAAAGGCGTTATGGAGACCGTCAACGAGAATTCAGACATCTACTACTATTTTTCTAGAACCATTGAACCGCGTCTGGAAGCAGCCGGCAAAGCTATCTTGAAGGCTTTTGATTTAAAGGCGAGATTCTTCCACTTCGAGTTTTTCATGAAAGATAATGGCGAGGTGATACCGTTGGAAGTGAACATGCGTCCTCCCGGCGGACTTACTCTCGATATGTTTAACTTCGCCAACAACTTCGACTGCTACAAAGCCTGGGCTGATGTGATCATGTACGGACATACAGAGATTTCAGGCCAGCGGGATTTTCATGTCATATATGTCTCTCGCAAAGACTGGATACCTTATCAACTTTCCCATGAAGAAGTGGTGGTCTCTTTCCCCGAGTTGATGGTCTATAACGCCAGGATAGAAGACGTGTTCTCGGCAGCCATCGGTAATCACGGCTATGTTCTGAGATCACCGGATCTGGGACCGCTTATCCAGGCAGCCGAACGCATCCACGCCCGGGCCTAGTTTTGGTTATTGATTTTTTCTTCGATCTGTTTCGACACCCTTGCTGCATCATCTTCGAGCCTGGTTCTGCGGTAGAAGTCCCGCAGCCATTCAAGATTTCGAACGGTTAGCTGTTTTAACAAGAGATCGGCTTCTTGCTTCTGACCCAGTTGTTTGAGCACCTCTATATATCCGCTAAGGGTCTCAGTCTCCATACGGTAGCGATCATCGGCGGAGAGCTGTTTCATCCCCTCTATAGCTTTCTCGTACCAGACCTTTGCTTCCTTGTACTCTTTCAAAGAGAGATAACATTGACCGATACACTGATAAGCAAAAGTCTCGGAAAACTTTTTACCTGTTTGTTTATTTGTCTCTGCCACATATTTGAGCGCTGGAATTGCCTGGGCATACTTCCGATCTCTAAAATGTTTGAAAGCCATACCTTGCATGTGGCTTGCCACGCTGTTTTCATCAGTTGTCCATTCGGATATCGCAATCGGAGAAGGTGAGGGCGCTCCTGCTTTTGTGGCCGCAGGTAGAGTTGGTTCTGGCGCTCTTGTGTTCATGAAGCTGACAAAAATAAAGACTGTCCCCATAAGAAGTAGGGCTGACATGGTCGATGTTAGGAAGGTGAACTTTCTGATTCCTTCCTCGATTGTCTTCACCCTGCCACCAGACTGGATGATTTTGAGATCTGCAATCAGCGAATCTACGGTCGAATAACGCAGCCGCTTTTCCTTCTGCAGACAGTTGCGGACCAGGTTTTTGAAAGGGTTGGAATCAGGCAGATCCGGTGCCTTCTCATTCATATGCTTCAGGATAATTTGGATTGCGTTGCCACCCAGGAAAGGAGGTTTGCCAGTCTGACACTCATAGATGACACAGCCAAGAGAGTAGATATCAGCACGATTATCCAGCTGCCTGCCGGTGCATTGCTCCGGTGACATATACTTGGGACTACCCACCACATCTGCTGTTTCGGTGAGCGTCTGGGTGTAATCCACCGATTCATCCTTCATGCTTGCTATGCCAAAGTCGGCTACCTTGACCAGGTCTTTTCCCAAATGGCTAGCCAGGAGTATGTTGCTAGGCTTCAGATCCTTGTGGATGATACCTCTAGAATGAGCTTCACGCATGGCTTCAGCCACCTGCTCGACGATCTCGACGGTTCTCCCGGAAGAGAGGCGCCCCTCATCCTCGATCAGGTCCGCCAGGCTTTTGCCTTCGACATAGTCCATGACGAGATAGGGCTCACCTGCTTCTGTCTTGCCATGGGCATAAACACTGACAAGATTTGGATGATCCAGCTTGCTTGCCGCCTCTACCTCTTGCTCGAAGCGTTTCTGGGCGACCTTGTTTTCGCATAGGTCGCCATGCATTACCTTTACTGCAAATATCCTGCCCGTGGCACGTTCCCTCGCTTTATAAACGAGACCCATGCCGCCTTTGCCAATCTGCTCAAGGACCTGATAGGCGTCGCCAATCCTTGCCAAATCAGCATCTCCGGCTGTGTCGTTCTCAGAAGAACAACGCAGCTTCACTTCCTCAGATTCTTTCTCTATCTCTCTATCCATCTCTCTCTCGTTCGGGTTCAATAGAGTTTATTCCCCGCTACGGAATTTGTAAAATCGACAAATTCTTCCAATTTTGCCAGATGAAAAGGAGGGTGCACTGTATTCAGTGCACCCTCCCACCTGATTAAGTCAGACTTCTAGTTATTGAACTAGCTTTTCTCTTCGCTATCTCCTTCTTCTTCAGCGGCAGCTTCTTCTTCTTCGGAAGAATCTTCTTCTTCTTCAGCGGCAGCTTCTTCTTCTTCAGCGGCAGCTTCTTCTTCTTCAGCGGCAGCTTCTTCTTCTTCAGCGGCGGCTTCTTCTTCTTCAGCGGCGGCTTCTTCTTCTTCAGCGGCGGCTTCTTCTTCTTCAGCGGCGGCTTCTTCTTCTTCAGCGGCAGCTTCTTCTTCTTCAGCCTTCTTCTTCAGCGGCGGCTTCTTCTTCTTCAGCGGCGGCTTCTTCTTCTTCAGCGGCGGCTTCTTCTTCTTCAGCGGCAGCTTCTTCTTCTTCAGCGGCGGCTTCTTCTTCTTCAGCGGCAGCTTCTTCTTCTTCAGCGGCAGCAGTCTCTTCTTCGGAAGAATCCTCTTCGGACTGAGCGGAATCGTCTACGGCTTCCTCATCAGAGGATTCTTCGTCTTCTTTGGATTCATCTTCGCAAGCGGCTTTTTCTTCTTCGCAAGCCGCTTCCTCCTCACAAGGAGTCTCGACAATCGTCAACTGCTCAACTTCCTCTTCTGCCGAGACCGCTTCTTCTGCCGCTTCTGCAGTCTCTTTTATGGTGCCGACTTCCTCCGCCGTTGAACGTCTAGCGGCACTCTTCTTTTTCTTCTTGGACATATTCTCACCCTTTTCCTTTCTGAAAAATTGTCACAAAGATCCCCTAGACGAAACCTTGCCAGCGTACAAAAAAACGGCACCGTTAACTAAAAGTTTCCGCGTGCAACCGGCAGACGTTTCGACAAACGATCTACATTCATGATTATGTAATTCTTATTTTTGCAGATATTCCCGGTGAAAGAAAGGACTTTCAATCAACTTTTTTATTAAATGTTGAATTTGTGCGTGCACCGACTCTAGTGGCGCTTACTAGGAAGACTAGTTGTATATATGGTAGTACTAATGGTGCTAGTCGAGATCGATATATTCTGCATGCAGCAAGCCTGATTCGCCTGGATGTGAAGGTTGCCGAATTGGATATATTGGCTGGATATACAAGGGTAAAAGCTTGTTCTCATCAGCTTTTGAGTTCGGCTTTAAGAAAGAGCCGTCTTAGATGCTCAGTTCCTGGTGCGCGCCGATACGTACTACTTCGCGTTGTAGATTGACCAGGGATTCTATAATCGAAGAGATTTCAGGGCTGTGATCTTGAGATTTGTCATGCTCAAGTTTTTGAATTATTTTGGCTACTGAATCTTTCAAACTACGAAGGTCTGTCTCGAGTTGATCTTTATGCATTGTCCTAATCTCCTCCGAAGCCGACATCGACCTAATATAGCATGATCGCGATTTTGCCATAGAAAAGGGAACCGGCCTTCTTCCTTTATATAGGAAGATTAGCAGCCGGTTCCCATCTCAGTTCAAGAAGTCCTGCATCCTGAGGAAGTCTTTGTTCTTCTTCAACTTCTTCTTTGCCGAACTTTCGATCTGTCTGATTCGTTCACGGCTCAAATCGAGTTTCTTGCCGATATAATCGAGAGTTCTCGGCATTCCGTCTTCGAGTCCGTATCTCATCTTCAGAACGAATTGTTCTTGTGGTTTCAGGTCATCTAGAATCGCGAACAGTCTCCTTTTCAGAAGTTGTTCCTCGGTGGACACTTCCGGTGAAACCGTATCGGTATCCTCGATGAAGTCCTTCAAATCGGCTTCCTTGTCTTTGCCGATCTCCTGGTCGAGACTGAGCAGTTGTTTCTCTGCTCTCAGCGTTTTCTCTACCTGGGACTTTTTGAGACCACTTTCCAGGGCGAGTTCATCTACGGTCGGCATGCGCTCAAGCAGCTTGTGCAGCTTCGCCACCGACTTACGCAGTCGAGAAGCATTCTCCTGAACATGAACAGGCATTCGAATCGTTCTCGATTTATCCTGGAGCGCTCTGGAGATCGCCTGACGGATCCACCAGGTTGCGTAGGTCGAGAATTTGTATCCCCTTTCGGGATCGAACTTCTCCGATGCCTTCATGAGACCGATGCTTCCTTCTTGAATCAGATCCTGGAAGGGAAGACCACGACCGCGATATTGTTTAGCTACGCTAACCACCAGACGCAGGTTGGCCTGCACCAACTTTCTGCGTGCATCTTGGTCCCCATCTCGAGCCATTCTCGATAGGGTAATCTCCTCTGTTCCGCTGAGCAGTTTGTGCCTGCCGATCTCTTTCAAATAGACGCTGGTTGAGTCCATTTCAGAAGGGATATAGTCGTAGCGAGGAACAGCAGCCCTGGGGATGCTTTTCTTTCACGTGTAGTAGAGAGCCTCGTTGTCCAGGTTCTCTTCTTCCTCCAGAAGGTCCATCCAGAGGTCTTTGTCGTTCTCGTTTTTTTTCGTTTTGCTACCATTCATAGTATTAGTCTCCAAAAAGTTTGCATGAAAAAAACGCCCCTCCGTTAGACGGAAGTTGCGTGAAATATATACCTCAATCTTCTAGCCTAATACAAAAATTGAAATTGTGCTTTGATTCCGGCTGGAATTAATCAAAAATGGTAAAAATAGCAATGATTTTCTATCTATTCTCTTGAAACCCTTCCGGGGCTTGGATTTATAAGTAAATGCTTAATCTTGCTTGAAAATTCATCATCGATTGCGGATTTTTGTAATATGAGAAATAAGAGGCACAACCTGTGAGGAGGTGAATTCCTGGTGCTCCAGATGATTGTAAAAGGTATTGGTTTGGATACGAGTTCCGGACAACCGATCCTTGTTTTGACGGATAAGAATAAAGTTCGAGCGCTGCCCATTTTAATCGGTGCCGCTGAAGCTAGCTCTATCTCTTACGGGTTGGCTAAAACCCAGGTTGAAAGACCGCTCACCCACGACTTGATGCTTAACACTATCAAGCAGCTTGGCTACAAAGCCAGTCGGGTCGATCTGAACGACGAGAAGAATGGCGCCTATATTGCCAGCATAGTTCTGGAGCCATTGAAGCAAGGGAAGAGAAAGCCGAAGACAGTGGTTATCGATGCCAGACCTTCCGATGCTATCGCTATGGCTGTTCGTGATGATATCCCCATTTATGTTCATGAAAGCCTCATTTTAAGTGGCTCTATAGCCATCGATGAGGAGAAGGATCAGGCTGACAAAGACGAATTCAGCAAGTTTGTCGAGTCAGTTAAGCCTTCTGATTTCAAGTTGTCGGAAGAGGAGAGTAGCTCCTAGCTGGTTTTTATTCCACCGTTCTTTGATTAAGGAGCGGTGATCGCAGTCAAAAGTGGCGCTCCGGCGCCGCTTTTGGTTTTGTTCTACAAATATCAAAAGGGTTTTCTCTGACCATAACCTCTCGTTAACCGCCATTCGATAATTTAGATCTGATCGTTTCCCGCAGAGCGCTCAAGAGGTATATGCTTTGTATAGAGGACATGTTTTCGACACGGACGTTATCGTCTGGGGCGTGATCTTGCTTATCTTCCTCTGGATATTTTTTGTCTCCTCGGCTGAGCCGGGCTAGATCACTTTTACTAAAACGATACTGAATATGGTGTCTTCTGACGGTTTTGCTCGCTTCTCTTTTCGTCATCGGGGCGGGTGAGAGACTGATATTTTTCGTCTTATGAAAAAGCATATATGGGTATAAACATTAGATGACCTACGGGTCCAGTAATTAGCTCTTTTCTTTCATCGACTATGAAAAAGAAGAAGTCGAAATCTGGCAAAGCTTCCGGCAGTGATCAGTCGGAATTGACCAGAGAAGATAACGAGACCCTCGCAAGGGTCTCTGCCGCAATTGTTTTAGATAGACTCTATCGTCAAGACCTGGACTGGGTCTCCTTTCGCTATCCCCTGGCGGAGAATGCGGAGCATTTTGTAATCGGGGGCAGCAGCCGGGTCGACGCTTATCTAATCGCCTGGAAAGAGTGGCCGGGTATTCTCAAATACACCGACTTCAAAGGCGGCAGTCGAAACAGTGTCAACCGTCTGGCTCAGCTTGTCGCAGCCTATAAGACTCTATGCAAAGACTTCGAAGAGCCGGTTTACATTCACCTGGTCAGCAATGACCATGCCGCCACCGATAAAATTCGCGGATGTCCCGGACCACAGTTTCATCTGGCCAATTTCTTGACCAACGAATGGAGACGTTATCGAGAGTCGGTAGATGAAGGAGACTGGCAGTCGGTATGGGCTGGCATCGCCGGCGCCGTCGATCTTGAAGGGGATGACTTCGAGCAGTTTGTCGACCATTGTAGATTCGATCTCGGCTATCCATTGCCTTCTTATGATCCGGACCAGGGCGAAGAACAGCCCTATTGCCGGATTGATTTGTTGCGTCAGGCGGTTTTCAGTTCTTCCGGCGATGATGGTGACGGAACCCCGGTGCATCTAACTCTTGATCAGATTGAAGAGCTGGTCGAAAGAAAGCGTGAGGAGAGTTTGAATGAGGAGCCGGAGCCAGAGGCGGAGCCGGAACCCGAACCCGAACCCGAACCTGAACCTGAACCTGAACCAGAGCAGGAGCCAGAACCGGAACCAGAACCCGAATCCGAACCAGAGGCCGAGGCAGAGCCGGAGCAGAAGCAGGAAAGCAAAGAAACGCACGAGAATCCCCGCGCACGTCTTCGCTCACTCTTTTCTGACGATGATGATGATGATGATGACAGCGAAGAGATGGAGCTGGATCCAAACCTGGATTTTGCTCCGGATGTGAAATCTCTCCAGGATGTTCGCCCGGCAGGAAATACCGAACTGGCAAGATTGAACAATTTTGACAAGATCATCAGATTAGGGCGCAAACATGCGGGTCGGGACAGCACAAGTATGAAAGTGCTTGAGGATGCCTTCGAATGGTATTTCAATAATGCTAATGAGCTTTTTGAAAACGAGCGTTTCGAAGAAGCCGAGCGGGATTATCGCATCGCGCTTGAAAAAATGGTTCAACTGGACGAACCCAGACCAGAGGAAGAGGCAACCCTGCTCGAAAATCTCGGTGAGCTTTATATGCTGCTCGACCGAGCCGACCTTGCCGTGCAACTTTACGAGCAGACTGAGGTCCTTCGAGTGACCGCCAAAATTCCTATACCGAAATATGTTTCTGCTCTTCTTAAAACCGGCGGTGATTATGAAGAACGGGGCTTCGTTTTTGACGCTGAGCCTTATTATCGCAAGGCGGTGGAAGTCGCAGGCAATTATCTGGAGGTGCATGACCCTCTGTTGAAGCGGGCCAACGATGCATGTATGAGAGTGACCCGGGAGAAGACCAGTCTCGTTTCTCGATTCAGTCCTGGAGAGCTGGACAGGCTTAAACAGACCGAAGAGAGAGACAAGGCGATAATGCATCGCAAGCCTAAGATAGCCAAGAAAGAGGAAACAAAAGCTCCTTCCAAAGATATCTGGATCACCCAGGAAGAGCTGGTCAAGATACCTAAACCGGCCAGTACATCCAACCTGAAGTGGTGGCTGCTCTCGATCATCCCCATAGCCATTTTATCCTTCATCACTGTTTTTCACTTCCCGAGCATCAACGGCACCGTTGACGCCACCAGCAAGGGTCGCAGCGTCTATTCCAGTCTTGATGGGCGGAAGAAGGTAGTTTTGACCAGCGATGGCTTATTGACCTATGTGCTGGACGGCAACAGCACCGTCGGTAGTTACAAAATTTTGGGCAATGCTCCCCAGGACATGTTCGCTCTTCTTGTCGGGCACCTGCGTCGCCAGAACCGATTTATAGATTTCAAAAAGACAGATATTCTCGGTTTTGGAGATACTCTTCTCTATCCGGAAGATTCTCCCGAGCAGGAGATGACCGGCTATATGTGGCGTTATGCCAAACTCGCTCAGCTATTTAGAAATGAGACCCGCAAATATCCTGACGACGTGCGCCGGCTAGCTGAAAAGAACAGCCAGACGACTTATATCAATCCGTTCAATAAGAAGCGGGATGAAGCCGTAATCGTATATGCCCTCGGCTCTAATGATATCGGTTTGCCGCACCGAATCGGCCAGGGAGAATCTTATAAAGGTCAGCCCGAGCCTCGTCCCGGGCTTATAGTCTGCAATAATTTCGAGGGTTCTCGCTTCTTTATCCGTGGCTATGACAGGGACGGAAAGCTTCTGACCAGCTCTGACAATGGTTGCTTTTTTATCGAGCTCTCCTACGGGGAGAATCTCACTGAAGAAAGGCTCAAAGAGATGGAGAGGAAGTCCGAACACACAACCTCTCGCGAGAATGTTCGATTTATTCTATTGCGGGGGCAGTCCGACTTTGGTAAGTATCTACCTACTCTAGACGCTCTGGTGCCGACTTTGCTGGCTTTTCTGGTTATTGGCTCGGCGATGATCTGGCGCTACCGGGCCAAGAAAGGTGTTGGTTCATTCAAAGTAGCCTCGGTTTTCGTGCTTGGCACTTTTCTTTTGATAGGCTGGTATCTTCTTGCTTTTCTCGATGTTTAGGCTCTGCAATCACTTTGGTAATACAGGTATACTCTACAGATGCTCGATTCTTTGAAAGTTGGCAAATTATTACTGGCAGTGGCCTCCGAAAATGAACTAGAGGCGGTCTTTCGCGGACTTTCTCTTGATCGAGAACTGATACCTCCTTCCTGGAAGTCTGTGGAGTTCGGCTCAGTCACAATTCTGCACACCGGGGTGGGCAAGACCAATGCTGCCGGCGCGGTCTCGCGCGAGCTTACTCTGGCTGAAGGCGATAAAAGTCAGTATTCAGCGGTGCTCAGTCTGGGTCTGGCCGGTAGCTATGATCAAAATTTGAAGCTTGGTGACCTGGTGCTCGGGCTCGATCATGTCCTCCTGGATGAAGGCACTATATCTGATGGCGGTTGGGTCACTCTGGAACGTGCCGGATGGGCTCGAACAGTGATTCGAGCGAATCAGGGCAAACTCTCGAAGAAGCTCTCGAAGTATGTTGAGCACCAGGGAAACATCGGAACTGTTTCTACCATATCCGGTACCGATCGCAAGATGGAGATTTACAAGAAGCGATTTGAGGTCATGCTGGAGGTGATGGAGTCCGCAGCCATCGCCGAAGTCTGTGATAAATTTCGGGTCGAGTATGTCGACTTGAGGGTGGTCAGTAACTATTGCGGTGCTCGAAATCCGACTACCCATGACTTCCCAAAAGCCCTTGCCAGGCTGGAAGAGCTTGTCTCGAAGCTCTAATTCGTGCTTTACTTATAATGTGATGAAAATGTGATCGGGCTTGGATACTGGCGCTGCAATTTGTTAGTGTTTAGATGGCAGGAATATTTCGGGAGCCCCCATAGCAATAATGGCCAAAATTCTTTTAGTGGAAGACGAGGTCGACCTCGCCCGGCTCATCCAGAACTGGTTGACCAGGGAACACCACCTGGTAGAGATAGTCAACGACGGCAACCTGGCTATCAATCAATTGAAGACTTACAATTATGACCTTGTACTTCTCGATATCATGTTACCGGGTATGTCCGGTGTCGATGTCTGCAAAGAGTTTCGGCAAGCCCGGGGAAACACGCCGATTCTGATCATCACGGCAAGGTCCTCTCTAGAGGATAAAGAGCAAGGATTCACCGCCGGTGCCGACGACTATCTGACCAAGCCATTTCATCTCAAAGAGCTGGATTTCAGGGTGA
Source organism: Candidatus Obscuribacterales bacterium (assembly GCA_020634035.1). GTDB lineage: Bacteria > Cyanobacteriota > Vampirovibrionia > Obscuribacterales > Obscuribacteraceae > RI-106. Next base: position 461,540 of record JACKCM010000004.1, read on the forward strand.
AAGCTTTGCTTCGTCGCGGCAATGTCACCCGGTCCAACATCTTTAATATCGGGGACGAAATTATGGTGGACGCCGACGAGCACCAGGTCATGAAGAACGGTGAAGAGGTTCATCTGCTTCCCAAAGAATTTCGCCTTCTAGAATTTCTTGCCCGGCACCCTAACCGGGTATTCAGCTCGGAGGAACTGCTCGAGAATGTCTGGGAATCAGATTCTTCCTACCACAACGATACTGTCAGAGGTCATATAACCCGACTGCGCAAGAAGTTGGATTCTCCGGGCAAACCTTCTATTATTTCTACGGTCTATGGCGTAGGATACAAACTCCACATTGAAGATAGTAAATAGAATAAGAATTCGCCTGGCGCTCTGGTTCGTTGCCGTAGTGATCATCATCTATGCCACCGGCGCCTTCGCTTCCCTTTTAGTATTCCAGTCCGGTCTGACCGGTTCGGTTGATATCAGTCTCAAGGACCTGATCTCTGAAATCCGTCCCAGTGTCCGGGTGGTGGACAATCGTCCCACCCTCAAATCCTGGGCAGAGACCACCAGTTTGCGGGACAGTCCCCTGCTCACGACCGTTCAGCTTTACGGACCATCCAGAAGGCTGCTCGAAAAATACGGACCCGATGGGGTAAACGAGCTTGCCAATGGCACTCTTACCGGGCGCCGGGGTGAAAAGCCGGTCAACTTTCGTTCGATGAACATTCCTGTGCTCTTTCAGGAAAAGTCCATAGGTTTCCTGCAAATCCAGGTATCGACAGAAGTTCAAGACGACGCTATTCGCCAGTTCGCCATGGCCGAGCTGGTCATCGCGCCGCTTTTGGCCCTGGGGGTGGGTGGTGCCGCCTATGTCTTTTCCGGCACGGTGGTCGCTCCTATAGAGAAGTCCAACCAGCTTTTGCGGCGTTTCGTCGCCGATGCCGGACATGAATTGAACACTCCGGTGGCGACCATCGAAGGCTGCCTTGAGACTTTGAAAGAGCCTTCCAAATTGGGTGACATGTCCGATGAAATCTTTGAGATGCTGGAGCGGGCAAGTGATCGGCTTCGTCACCTGGCTAAAGATTTGATAGTTCTTGCCCGGGTCGAAGACCTGGAATCGGAGTTGAGCCGCACCCAGATCAATTTAAGGGATCTGGCCGAGTCGGTGGTGGCTGAGCTCAATTCGGCTGCTTCCAGACGTTCGATTTCTATCAACATGAAAGAGTTTCCCGATGTAGCGCTTGTGGCCCACGAAGAGTCGATTCACGAGATCCTTAATAACCTGATAGACAACGCCATCAAGTATTCCGAGAATGGCGGAGAAATAGACATCTCCGGCCGGGCCACCGATCAGTCGGTCTCATTCACAATTACCGACTGCGGAGAAGGAATCTCCAAAGATGAACTGGAGCACATATTCGATCGGTTTTATCGGGTCGATAAGTCCAGGTCGCGAAGCATTGGCGGATCAGGGCTGGGCCTTTCGATTGTGAAAGCGGCAGTGCGGCGCCACCGGGGGCAGATCAGCGTAGAGAGCGAGCCGGGCAAGGGCTCCAGCTTTACCGTCACACTGCCCACTGGCTAATACGGCTACCAGAGCGGATTGTTTCGAATTGTGCAGGGCGATCACAGGTTCATAACAATTGCCTGTTAATGTTGAACTGTGAAAATAAGTGCCTTTCACAGGCATTCTAAATAGAAGAACCAGTTTTTTTCCGCATATAACGAGCAAACGTTCCTTTCAACAAACCTTCGTCTTGATTCCATCAAGACCAAAGGCGCGAAAGGGGCGGATTTTTCTGGTTTCAGACATTCAGGGAATTCAGACCATGGCTTCAACGGAAACAATAGTTAAAGAAGATTTGGATGTCGAGCTCCAAACAGAACAAGAGCATCCGGAGAACGGCTTGAAAGGGCTCAAGCACTGGCGTCAAGATATGTTCGCCGGCTTCATAGTAGCCCTGGTGTCGGTGCCGCTCTCTCTTGGTATAGCGATGGCTTCCGGGGCGCCGCCCATCGCCGGTCTCTTTTCCGAGATCATTGCCGGGTTGGTCTTTCCTTTTCTTGGCGGAGCCTATGTGACCATCAGTGGTCCTGCCGCCGGTCTGGCACCGGTGCTCTATTCTTCGATTGCCGCCCTCGGTAGAGGCAATATGGAAGAGGGTTATCACCTGGTGCTGGGAGTCATCCTCATTGCCGGATTGGTTCAAATAGCCCTTACCTATTTCAAAGCGGCTCGCTTCAGCTATATTATTCCGCGCTCGGTAGTACACGGCATGCTCGCCGCCATCGGTCTATTGATTGTCGGTAAGCAGATTCCTAACTTCTTCGGATACAAATCCGGCGCCCATGAGTTTCTCGGCTATCTTGCCGAGATTCCGACCAAGCTCGGAGCCACCAATCTATCGGTGGTTGTGACCGCTTCTATCTGTCTGGCGCTGCTCTTCCTTTTACCCAAAACCAGATTCAAGTGGATCAAATGGATGCCTGCTCACCTGGCAGTGGTTCTCACCGGTATCGGCTTGGGTCAGTTGTTGCGACTGGACCATCGGTTTCTGGTGGATATCCCCAGTGATCCGCTGAAGCATGGTCTGATCATGCCCGACTTTGTCGCACTCTTCAGTGACCCGACTCTTTTGCCGACGATTATCATCGCTGTCTTTGCGCTCACCATCGTGGACGGTACCGAGTCCCTTGCCACCATCCATGCTGTCGACCAGATCGATCCTTATAAACGCAAATCGAATCCGCACCGTACTCTTTTCGCCATGGGCATCTCCAATATATGTTCGGCGATGGTCGGCGGTTTGACGATTATTCCCGGTATCATAAAAAGTACCACCAATATCATCGCCGGTGGCAGAACCGCCTGGGTCAATTTCTATAACGCAGTATTTCTGATTCTCTTTCTGCTCGTCTTCAATGAGCTGATCAAGATGATCCCTGTGGCTACCCTGGCAGCGGTGCTCATTCACATCGGCTATAAGTTAGCCGGTCCCCATAAGTGGAGCCATGTCTCTAAGCTGGGCTGGGATCAGCTATTGATCTTCACTACCACTGTCCTGGTCACTGTCTCGTCGGATCTTCTTGTTGGTATCGCTTGCGGTATCCTGGCCAAGGTCTTGATCCTGGTGTTCTATTCGATGAAGTGTTCGTGCAAGCGTCCCCATGGTCTGCTTCGCTCATTGTGGATAAATTCGATCAAGCTCTTCCGCAATCCTATTAAAGAAGTTCTGGTATCCGGAGATCAAGTCGAGATAACTTTCAAAGGCTCGCTCACATGTTTCAATCACCTGGTGGTGCGAGATACCATCGATAAACATTTGAGATCCAGTAAAGTAATAAGACTCAACCTCTGTCCCTCGGTCGGTGTTGTCGACCATAGCAGCACCACTTATCTGCAAATGCTCGCCGATGAAGCAGAGCTCAGCGGACTTGCCCGAGTCGAAGTATCCGGTCTTGAAAGGCTTTCTTGCTGTACTGCCGATCTTTCGTCACTACATTACAGACCGCGTCCTGTCTAAGTAAGCTTCAGTGTCCGACTATAAACTACCGGACTTTATGTGAATATCGCGCTGGGGAAAAGGAATCTCTATATTGTTTTCCTTGAGGGCGTCGAAGATTGCAAACAGCAGTTCTGACTGGAGAATATCCGGTGTCTTAGCGTATTCTTTTGTCCATACTCTGATCTCGAAATTGAGAGAGCTTTCTCCAAATTCTCTGAATACCAACATCGGTACAGGTTTTTTGAGAATGCCTTTGTGATCGAGGGCGACCTGCTCGACAATACTTTTGACTTTCTTAGGATCGGAATTGTATGAGACCCCGAACGGAAAGTTGAGCCTGATCTCCTTAGAAGAATGGCTCAGATTGGTAACCTTGCCTGAGATAAATTCGGTATTGGGGACAATGATCTCGATATTATCGTTGGTGATAATGGTGGTCGAACGCAGCTTTATCTTAGAGACATTGCCCAGCACTCCGTCCACTTCTATTCGGTCGCCCACTTTGACTGGTCTTTCCATAAGGATAGTAAAGCCGCTCACAAAGTTAGCGACAATGTTCTGGAGACCGAAGCTGAGTCCCAGACCGAGGGCACCTGCCATGATGGTCAGCGAACTGAGATCTATACCGGCACTCTGCAATATCACCATGAAGCCCAGGCCCAGTACTATGTATTTGGCGATCATACTGACGCCGTATCTGGTACCTACATCGATTTTGCTTTTTTGAAAGGCGTTGTCCACCACCCAGAGCTGCAATCTGCCGGTGATAATCAAAAGCACGATGGTCAAAATCGAGACATAGACTATCGACCAGAGTGTGACACTGGTTTTGCCTATCGGAATCAAAGGCTCGGACATGATCTGATTGATCACGTGCAAAATTTGCACCGCGGTCATATCCAGTTCGGAGCGGTCGATTATGAAGATGCCACAGCCGCCGATCAAAATAAGATGCAGCAACATGCACAGCTTCTCTGCCAGGCTGCCTTTAAGATTGTTCTTGACCAGAAAAGGCTCAATAAGCCGTTTCTGCATGTTTTTTGAAGCGACAATAATTATCGAAAAACCGATTGCCAGAAATAAAATAGTGCCGATGGTTACTGCACTATTACCGAAGACCATCACCGTGGTGCTGAGAATCTTTTGAAGACCGACAAGATAATCCATCAGGAACTCGCCTCCGATCTTTCATCGATAGAGATATGTACTGGCGGTGCCTGACCGTTTTTGTCCGCACCGGCATAGACCGTCATATGCGGGTAGGGAATCTCTATATCCATCTGGTCGAATCTCTCTTTGAGCCGTTTTTTAAACTCACGGCCTACTTTCCACTGTTTGCCGGTCTCGGTTTTGGATCGTGCTCTAACTATGACGGCAGAGTCGGCAAATTCTTGTAATCCGAATACTTCGAGCGGCTCCAGAATGGCTGTCTCGTACTCTTCTTCAGATCTCATCTGAGTATCGATTTCGGTCATTATCTCGATAACCTGATCGATGTTTTCTCTGTAGGCGACTCCTATGTCATAGACGAAACCGGAGTACTTTTTGGTCATATTGGTGACCACTTTGATTTCACCGCTGGGGATGTAGTGGACGTTATAGCTGACATCCCGCAATACCACCATCCTCAGAGTCACTTTCTCTACCACACCGCTTTTGTCGGCTATCTGCACCACATCACCGACTCGAATCTGATCTTCGAGCAGAATGAAGAATCCAGAAATTACGTCTTTGACCAGATTCTGGGCGCCAAAGCCTACTGCCAGTCCGACCACACCGGCGCCAGCCAGAATCGGTCCTATCTCTATGCCGAGCTCTTTCAATATCATCATGCCGGCTATGGCTACTGTTGAGGCGATCAGGATATAGCGCACCACCGAGGTGGCTGTGTCGGCTCGCTTCTTCAGCTCTGTGCCTTCCTTGTTCTTTGTGAAGATAGCCAGCAGTTGCCGGGCAAAAACATTGGTTGATTTAAGGGCAAAGGACATGAGCAGAAGAATAATCAGGACATGCAGGCCTGAGGTCAGAAGCCAGTTTTGTCCCTCGGTTACATATTCGTCTATGGTTTTTGGAGGGCTCTTCTTCGGCGGAGCTTCCACCTTTGCCGGTTCACTCAACTGTTTGGCAGCAGTCAAGGGGGTCTGGGCGAAGGCTGTCGGAGCCCGGTTTAAAGCGACCGGCGCTGACAACAGCGCCAGAAGAAAGGCGCTAGCCAGCACCGCTTTCAAACCGAACACAAAAATGTTGCTGGTTCTAGATTTCATCCACAGCTTCTGATTCATGAACTGTCTATGATATTAGAGCCGAGACAATTTTTCAAAGAAAGCCGCTTTACAAGTCAGCTCGAGCGCAACCAGCCTCGAGAATAAAGGAAGGCGATTACTGAAAGGGCGATAGCCGCCATGGCTCCGAGGCAGAGGGGATAACCGAGGGCAGAATTCAACTCGGGCATGTTCCATTTAGAGACCTCGGTGTTGAAGTTCATGCCGTAGACACCGGCGATAAAGGTCGGTGGAATGAAAATGGTGCTTATTACAGTAAGCACTTTCATGACCTCGTTCATTTTATTGCTGACCAGAGATAGATATAGATCCATCAAGTCTTTGCAGGTCTGGCGATAGCTTTCGATCATATCGATTATGCGAAGCGCATGGTCATAACAGTCTCTCAAGTGAATCTGAGTCTCATCGGTAATGAAAGGATGGCGGTCTCGGATAAGATTGTTGAGGGTCTCTCGAATCGGCCAGATATTGCGCCTTAAAACAATCAGATCTCTTTTTAGCTCGTGAATCTCGGCTATTAATGAGCTTTCCGGATTCTCCAGCACCCGCGCTTCAAGGTTCTCTATCTTCTGTCCATACTCTTCTAGAACCGGAAAATATGCGTCGATGACAGCGTCTATCACCGCATAGGCAAGATAATCGGCTCCGGCATTGCGGATGCGGTTCTTGCCTTTTCTAATTCTTGCTCTGACCGGCTCCAGGCAATCGTTTTCGGTGGATTGAAAAGTGACGATATGATCTTTGAATATGAACATGCTGAGCTGGTCTATGGCAAGGGTGGTGTCGGTGGACTCCAGCATTCTTATAACCAGAAACAGATAGTTCTCGTACTCTTCTACCTTGGGCCTTTGGTCGGCAGAGACAACATCCTCCAGGGAGAGTTTGTGGAGTTTACAGATGTCTCCGAGCTGTCTCAGTTTCTTCAAATCTCCAAGACCGCGCACATCTATCCAGCTAACCAGGTGTTTTTCGAATAGTTGCTGGATCTCATTCAGATCTTCGAGTTCGCCTTCGGCAAGCGGAGATGTCCCTCCCCAGGCGAGTTTGCGCACCGTGGTCATGGTTGCGTCGGGTGCTTTGACGAGGGTTCCCGGGGCGGCACCCGGTGGGGTCAAGCGTTTATAATCTGACTGCTTTATCTTTCGCTTTCGTCGCAATTTGAGCAAAACCGGACCTCTATTTTTTCTTCCGCATAGAATTATACAGGAGAGAATTGGGCAATAGACAGGGGACGATACTGACAGCAGTATCAGTAAGTCTCGCTTTCGCCGGATTGGCGTTTGCGATCACTGGTTCATCACTATTGTGAACTAGACTTATATTAGGAAGTATAAGAGATTGCCCGTCCGATTGGCTTCGGACGGTCGCCACCTTGCGAGTATAAGCTTTTGTTCACACCGAAATTACAGTCTGGAGAGTTGGAAACCTTTGAGAAATCATTGGATAGTTCTTTCTTCGGCAAGGCTGTTCGGTTGGAACCAGCACCCAGGCATGGCGGCAGTATCGGTGTTCCGCCGAGAATCTTCAGTGATGACTTTTTTCTGAACTCCATCTTTGTGGTGGTTACTATTTTATTTTGTACTCTGCTCGGTCTTTATACCTCCAGCCGGGTTCCTATCGCCAACGTTGCCATGATCTATCTTCTGGGAGTAGTTCTGGTCGCTTCCAAATGTGGCGGTCGAGCCGGGCTTATGACCTGTGTTTTGAGCATCCTCGCTTTCGATCTTTTTATCGCCGAGCCACGCTATCAGATAGGTCCTCTTGATCAGCAATTGCCTTTTACCTACGGAGTCATGTTTCTGGTGGCTTACTCAATGAACTATCTGACCGGTACTATCAGAGAACTGCTCGGCTCCCTGGAGAAGCGGGTCAAAGAAAGGACACGAGAGCTGGAGATTGAAGTAAAACGCAGAGAGTCTACTGAAGTGGAGCTCACTACCGCTGTCGAAACCCTGATCAAATCCAATATGACCCTGACCAATTTCGGCAGACTTGCTTCGCACGATCTGCAAGAGCCGCTTAGGACAATAGAAGGCTTCAGTTCATTGATGCAGGATAGATACAACGATGTGCTCGACGAGTCCGGGCAGAAGTTTCTTGCCATCATCAACAATACCGCTAGATCAGCCGGCGACAATATCGAGTCCCTATTGATACAGGCTCGCTCGAGGGCTGAAGATAAAGAGTTCACCAGGGTGGATCTCAATCGGCTGTTAGACGGAGTTCTATCAAGTCTTTCTCAAGCCTTATCTGTATCCGGAGCCAGAGTAGAGAAGGATAGGTTGCCCTTGATCTGGGGCAGTGAGCCGCTTCTCTGTCATCTTTTTCAAAATCTTCTGGAGAATGCTATCAAATACCGGGGCGAGAGTGCACCGATGATTCAGATCCGGTATGAAAAGGTTGATGACAGAAGCCTGATAACGATTGTCGACAATGGTATCGGATTCAATTCTCGCTATCGCAAAAAGATTTTTGAGCCGTTCGTAAGAGTTACCGGTCGGGAGGGACCTTCTGGTTCCGGGCTGGGTCTTGCCATTTGCAAGAGCATTGTAGAACTGCATGGGGGCAGAATCGCCGCCCACGGTAAACCCGGTCGAGGCACAGTTGTTCTGATTAGCCTCCCCGGCAAGATAGAAAGCGGAGGAGAAGAAGAAAATGGATGAGAAAACCCTGGAGATTTTATTAGCGGAGGATAGACCGGATGATGCCACCCTTACCGGAGAGGTACTGAAACAAGCAGGCATTGATTGCAACCTTGTGGTGGTGCCCAATGGTGTCGAAGCCATCTCTTATTTGAAGAATGCCATTGCCGGTAGTGTGGTCAACCCCGATCTTATTCTGCTCGATTTGAACATGCCTCTATCAGGAGGTCATGATGTACTACACGAGATGAGGTCTGAACTTGGTATTCAAGAAATTCCTGTAATAGTTCTTACTGTATCGACCGCCGAAGAAGATATAAGCAAAGCTCTGAATTCTGGAATGAATTTCTATTTGAAGAAACCTGCCAGACCCGACACCCTTGGATCTCTCGTTAAGAGCGTGGTGACGCTCTGGTCCAGGAGTGCTTGAAGACAATAAATCATAGAGGTGACCGAAATGAAAGATAGATACAGATATATAATCGCCGGCAATCCTAATACCCCGCTTCGAGTGCTTACAAAACTGGCCGAAGATGAGGATAGGTTCGTGCGGCGCAGGGTGGCAGAAAATAGTAACGTTCCTCAGGCATTGCTATTGCAACTGGCGAGGGATTCGGAACCGGAAGTGAAGGTGGCTGCCATGCTTGCCATGGGCTCTTCCTGTCTGGTTCTTCTCGAGGCTTGTTTCTCAGATGATATGGATGTTCGCTATATGCTCGCCGAAGAGCCTGGCGTACCAGCTGAGATTTTGAGAGTCTTGATTCAAGATCCGAATCCATTTATAGCCCACCGGGCTATGTGTTCTCTTGCAATTAAGGCAGGCAGAAGTGCTAGCGCTGTCTAATCCCCAAAATACAATATGATACTGTATACGGTGTTGCTGTCTTTTGTGTTATCAAAGCCACTTGCGATTAACTAGTGACTGTGATTCATTTATCGCAAAATCATTGAAAACTGACAGAAAGTGAAGCGATTTATGGTTTAATACCTGATGGTTCTTTTCGGTTGCCATTGGCAGAATCGTGATCGGGTATCACAATGCGAAAATCAAGTCTTTCCGCTTTCCTTGCGCTTCTTATTTTTAGTCAGCCAGGGCTCGCCCAGCCACAGGCTTCTACGAGCCGCAAATCAGCCATTGCCGATAGATTGTCGGTGGATGATCTATTGAGCACCTCTTTTGGTCCGGGTCCTTTAATCAGTCAAAATCAGGGTGACAACGACCAGGATAAAACTCCGCTTCTTCGTCAGGAGATTAGTGTCAGTGACACGGTGATGGAGCGAAAGATAGATGAGCTGACCCGGGAGATCTTATTGAAAGAGTTCGATCTGGAGCGCTACGGTATTCGCTATAACATGGAATACGGTAAACAAGGTCGCTGGAAGGGCTGGAGATATGGTTTCTGGGGCGAAGCCAACCTCGGTCTTGGTCTCGCCGGTGGTATCATATCCGTCGACAACCGTGGTCGCAAACTTCGTGACGCCTCTCACGTCAACGTTCATACCCAGGAATCGGCAAACTATATTCCGATGATCGGCAACATCATAGGCGCCGGTGCCGCCGGTACGGAATTCGGTATCAATAGCTGGAACTGCTACAAAGCCAGTCGCAAGGGTTATTCGCCGAGGAAGGCTCGCAAGCATGTCAAAGAAAAGAGAGAAGAGATAGAGAAACTGCTCGAACAACGTGCCAAGCTGATAGTAGATGAAGGCGGCAGACCGGAGCTTGAAGCCCGGGCGAAGCTGGATGCGGCAGAACAACGGGTTCTCAAAGACCTTCTTACCCAGACCCTGCAGCAATTCGAACGCTTCTATCTGGGCAAAACCAATTTACTTGCTTTTCAACAGATGCAATATCTGTTCGATATATCAAAGAACGTTACCAGCGCAGTCGGTTATGAGTATGCTTATCTCTCTCTGGCGCGTAAACATCGTATAGAGAACGGTCGAGCCGGGGTTCTCTTTGCTGTGTCCGGTGGTCTATATATGGCCGGTCCGGTTCTGAGCAGGCTTTTTGCAAAAATGCTGGTCAATCGAGAGAGAAATCTTCTCAAGCCATCGACCCAGATTGCAGAGAATGCCACTCTTGAGCAGCTCAAAGCGGATCGCAATTTGCTTGAAGGTGCCTGTAAAGTAGCCGGCTGCCCGAAAGAGAAGATTGAAGACTTTCTCGATCGATCCGCTTCTATCTATGCTCTGGGCGAAAAGAACTTTGAGGATGAGATCGCCCGGGGTAAAAAAGCGCTGGATAAGTCCAAACTTGTTGCCACCCAGAACATCGCCGCCGGTGCCTTTGTGGGTGGTACCAAAGTGGCATCCGGAATTCTGTTCATGATCCCTGGTTTCAATGCCCGGTTCAACACCAGCGGTCACCGGGCCGACCGTGCTACCAACAGCAATCTCTTTACCTCATCTTTGATCTCGCTGCCGGCTTCCACTTTTGCCATCATCGACACGCTGCGAATAAATATCCAGGGTGAGGTCACTCGTCAGAAGTTGAAAAAGCAGGGACTTTATCCCGATCAACTTGCTCAGAAACGTCTGGATGATCTAGATAGACTGGAGAAGATGGTCAAAGAGATTGGGCTCTGAATTTCAGAGTCAATTAGCTATCCTCGAACATGTAAGAGGCGGCGTAGCGTTTCAATATCTCTCTTATCTTGCAGCGAATGCCATAGAGCTCTACGTCCCGTCCGCAAGATTCGTAAAAATCAGCTAGTTCCAGAAGAACAAGACCATAGTCTGCGGTCTCTTCAGAGAACTCCACTTTCGCTTGCCTGACGGCATTGCGATATTCTCTCTGAGCTCCTTCGAAATCTCTGTGAATGGCTAGTTTTCTGGCTCTGGCGATGTACTCTTTCAGCTCGGGGCTTCTTTTCAATACTGGATCTATGTTGGGCATCGCTCGACTCACCGTGACTCTTACTTCAATTATGAAGCAGATTTGTGATTATAGTGTGAGAACAGGGTCAAATTCTTCTCGTATAATTCCAGTACTTGTCCGGGGGTCCTGTCGATGTTCGAGCTTATAGTCCTAATAGGCTCGATGCTGGCTGTGTTCTCAGGAGGACCGTGCTGGGCCAATGAGATAGAGCAGCGTTCACACCAGTCTCACTCTTTTCAAGAGATCAAAAGAGTGACCCGAGAACTGCTGCTCAAAGAGATAGAACTGGAGCGCTTCAACATCGACTACCGCAGGCATGCCAGTGTGCAGGGGCGCTGGCGGGGTCCGCGCTATTATCTGTCTCAGGGCGGCAACAATGCCGCTACCATGGCCGGACTTTTCGATGCGGTATCGATAAGAGAAGACGAGAAACCATCTCGAATAGCTCTGGAAAACTCGTTCGTTCCTCAAATGGTTGGACAATTCGTGGCTGCCGGAGGCTCCGCCACCGAACTGCTTGTCAACAAGTTTCATGACAGGCAGGCACGTGCTCTTGCGCTTGATTCCAAGAATGCGCTTCGAAGGGCGCGAAGATTCAAAGAGGAAATTGATGCGCTTCTCAAGGAGCGAGGGCGATTAATAGAAGGTGCCGCGAGCACAGGCTCTCTTTCAAAGAAAGATTTGCAGCTCTTGCAGGCCGAAGAGCTGGTTCTTATCGACCTGACCAGGCTGAGTTTGCATGAGTTTGTGAGATTCTATGTTGGTGCCAGGCGTTTTCGCTGGTTTCAAGATTCGCTCTATGTGGTCGACATCTTCAAGAATGTTGTCGGTGCTGCTGGAAATATCGTTGCTATCGAGGGACTGAAAAGAGGTAAGCCGGCCTATCCCGGCCATGGTGGCGTGCTCGTATTGACCTCCGGCGCTCTTATTGTAATCAACCCGATTTTTTCTAGAGGGGTCGGTAAGGTGGCCGGGATGATATCTCGGCGGCAATGTCGAGGTCTGGTTCTTGATGATGTTTCAGAAGACGAAATAGATCTCGATCTTCATCTGGATGCCTTTGCCAGAGCGCTTGGAGCTGCCTCTGACGAGACCGAGCTTTCGGCAGAGCTGAAAGAGATTCTCGATGTGCACCAGGAGCAGTGCGACCTCTTCAAGAAAAAGAACGAAATGGCGGTGCGGGAGCTGCGACAGGGAACAAGGGCTGCTACCGAAAATGTCCTGGCCGGTTTTGTTGTCGGCTCTACTAAGATAACTCTGGGAATTTTGTCTATGGTGGCAGGATACCACCATCATCACAGACCAAGACATGCCAATGAACTGCTTGAGGATGGCTCACTTGTTTATGGTATAGGCAATGCTTTCGGTCTGGCGGACAACACCCGCATTCAAATACGCAATGAATATGAGCGACATAAACTCAAGAAAGAGCGTCTTTTGCCGGCGCAAATTCTAGAGGATCATCTCAATTCTCTCGATCGAATCGAGAAGACCCTGACCGGAGAGGTCTTAGGTCGCTGACCCCTGGCTGACGCGAACATCTAGTACCGGTGCTTGAACCAGATGGAATGTGGCCGAAGCGAGTCCGACTTTGTTTTCGTTGGCTTCGAAATCGGCCAGGATTCGCTTTGAGATTTCGAAGCGGGTGAAGCGTCTTTTCTTATAGTCGACTACGTAGCGCAGGGTGAATTCGACCCAGTTGTCGTTGAAGATATAGGTCACCATGGGGTTTGTCTGGGCATTCTCGACCAGATACTTTCTGGTGATATGCTCCCAGTGACTGGCTGCTTCCTTTGAATAGTCGCTGCAGAGATCTTCTCCGGCCTTTTCTAAAAGCGCGCAGGCAAAGTCATAATCCGAGCCGTATTTAACCGGAATGATGATCTCATCCCAGAGAAAAGGGAAGTCTCTAGAATAGTTAAAAATAGGACCGCTGAAGATAGCCGAGTTGTCTACGCCGACAATTCGTCCTGTGTACAGATCGCCCTGAACCCATTCTCCAAGCTCCATCAAAGTAGTACGTCCCAGACCTATATCGATAACGTCTCCTTTGAGCTTTCCTATCTCGACCCGGTCGCCGACTTTGTAGAAGTTGCCGAAAGTGACCACGACCCAGCCGGCTATGCTGATGATTACCTCTTTCAAAGCAAAGGCGATACCGGCGGCGGCGGCGCCCAGTATGAACGCGAGATTGCCGAGGGCATCTCTAAATACCACTGTCGCGAAAAGAAGGCAGAGAAGGTAGGCGAAAAAAGTGACAATCTTTCGGGCGTTATATCTGTTTATCGAATCCTTGATATATCTACCCAGGGATTTTCTCACCATGGCGGCGATACCAAGGATGATGACAGCGCCCAGGGCCACTATGCCAAGTTTCAGCGAAAATGGCTCCAGCAAAAGTTGCTGGGCTTCCCGGCTGAAGTTCTTGACGCTCATATCCTCTAGAGTTTCTGTGACGGTCTGTTTTGTCTTTAACTCCGGCAGGACCTCTTTTAGTTTGTCGGCATAGCGCTCGGCAAGCTCTTTGCGGCTCAATTCGACTCCGGTGTCCAGGCTGGCTAGTTTTGCATCGTCTTGAGTAACGGTGGTGATTACGGTGTCGCCTGCGATGACATCGACAGTGGTATCATTCTCTGCTATTGTAATCGCATCCGGTTTGAAGTCAGGATCTTCTAATAGGCGCTCCAGGCGCTTGATCACGTTTTTGGCGCGGCTCTCTTTTTTGAAGGGACCTAATCTGGCCTGTATTGTAAAAAGCTCTTTGCCCTGCACCGAAACAAGACCGGGTATCTCTGTCGAAACAGCCTTCTTCTCAGGGGGCAGTAGAGGCTCCTGAGCAGGAACCGGATTGACGAGCCCGATCAGCCCGAAGCCGATGAAGAAAATGAAGATAAGGAGCGTTTTTTTCTTTGAGAGCATTATTCAGGTTTCTCCCGCAAGATAAAGGCGACCTCTTATATTTAGCAGATTTTCGTGGTTCGTGGCTCTCTTGCGTTTGTTCTTGCTAGTCAAGTTGTCATGACAACCCGGAAATTCTCTATTATGCAATAATCTTTGCTTGAAAGAGAGCTTGGAGAATTCTGGAGTTTGACCATTTCTAAGCGAGTCCGGACTTTTTTTCTGGGTGTGCTCATAGCCCATTGCCTTTTCTCGCTCATCTTTCCCTGTCCCGCCCGGGCTGCCGACGAACTGGCAAGTATTTTGTCTTTGACTGATCAGATCATCGATGAAGAGCTGGCGCTGCTTTCTCACAACACCAACTTTCGCATCGAGACCAACGATCAGTCGAAAGGAAGGAGCCTGCGTCAGTTTCTCTATAACCTGACAGCTTCAAGCGTATCGCTGGCCTCTGCCACCACAATATCCGCTTCCCGCTGGGCTAACACTCGACCGGATCAAAATCTGCTTGAGGTCTCTGCTGCCGGCTTGGTTGCCGGTCAGGCGATTATTCAGGGTGGTATCGTCACCGAAAAGGCACTGGATATGATTCAAGAGCGTCGAGCCAGGCGCCGTGGCTATTCGTTGAAAGAGGCTACCGCCACCACTGAAGAGTTAAAAACAAATATCGATGCTTTATTGCGTCGGCGAGACGATCTTGTCGCTGCTCTAGATCCGGCAGTTTATTCCAGCGCCATAAAAAAAGCGCTGAGCGCAGAAACTCTTGTTCTCTTTGAAATGCGCAATCTCTCACTGGCAGAGTTCGCGAGATTCTATGCCGACCAGAGAAAGCGAAAATCAGCCAGGGATAACAGCTATTTGAACGGTCTGCTCGCCACGTCTGCCGGGGGCTACGGTGGATCGTTAATGGGATTGCTCGCCACCAGTAGAGGACAGCCATCGCTGACGGTGCCTGCAGGTATTGGTTTTATCACGTCCAGCGCCCTGGTTATGGCCAGTCCGGTGGTCAACCGCTTCGTGGGCAATCGCGCCCATAAAAAAGGAGCCCTCGAGATTCGCGCCCGACTGGGAGAAATATCTCAGAGTTCACTGCTTGCCCTGGATGCCAATCTCAATGACCTGGCTCTCAAGAATAAACAGAGCGTTATTCCCGGCTATACTGAGAGAATGGCCATTTACTCCGCCGAGTGCGACGTACTGCGCAGGCAGCTAGAGAGAGAGAAGCAGGTGGAGAGCAAGGGCGACAGCCAGTTTAAAAAGAGAATGGTGGCAAACGCGTTAATCTCCGGTCCCAAGCTGGCCTGGGGTGTAATGCTGATCACGGCAGGCGATGGTTTCGAGAATCGACCGGCACGCTTCAACGAGCGGGTCGCCGAAGCTGCCACCGTATACACTGTCAGCCAGAGCGCCTGGCTGCTCGATACTGTCACCTCCGGCAGTACGCCTGGATCTTTGAAGTTCACCATCGGTGGACAGGTTCCCTTCGAGGTCAAGGATCTGGAGTATCGACTTGAGAAGCTGGCTGAACTCAAATCTCGAAGGCCCACCAGCAAATAGATCGAATTCAGAGCACCGCTGTGTTGAGGTTGTACCATTTGTCGCTGTAATAAGACAGATAGCGGTCTTTGCGCTCCAGGGCGCAGACAATCTCTGTGGCGAAATCCACCCCTTCGAGACGCTGGGCGTTTCTCAAGCCCCCCGGGCAAAATACGTTTATTTCTAGAATTTTGCCACCGACTATATCGAGTCCTACCAGGAACATGCCATCTTCTACCAGGCGTGGTCGCACCGCCGAGGCAAGCTCGAGCATCTTATCGGTGATTTCTGCCCGGGCGATTTTGGCACCTACATGCACGTTGGAGCGGACGTCGTCACCCTGACGAAGACGGCGAAAGGCAGCGAACTTTCCATGCTTCTGCAGGGGCTCTCCATTCATCATGAAAAGCCTGGTATCGCCCAGCACCGCTTCGGGAATGTATTCCTGGGCGATGACATAGCCATCTTGCAACAGCGAGTCCACCATCTGGCGAAAGTTGTTGAAAGAGCCTTTCTGAATGATGAATACCCCTTTGCCGCCCGAGCCCTGCACCGGTTTTATGATTATGTGCGAAGGCTGTTCTGCGGCAAAGTGCTTGATGTCATCGTGGCGACGGGTGATTATAGACAGCGGTCTGACCATATCGGGAAAGAGTTGCAGATAGAGCTTGTCCATCGCTTTGCTCAGACCGTCGGGGTCATTGAGGACGACCACGCCGCTGGCTCTTGCTATCCTGCCCAGTTGCAGAGCCATGGGCTGCACCCACTTCCAACCTTCGGCTTCTATGGCCGGGTCGCTGCGCAAGAGCAATACGTCGAGGTCGGTAACATCAATAACTTCCGACTGGTTGCTCGGATCTGTGAGAGTCTCGAAATAGTGCTTTGAACTGCGGTATCTTTTGCCAGGGACCTTTTTAGCCTTCAATTTGAGAGCGCCCGAGGCGGTATATTCGATATCGGCCGCGCTTATGTGAAAGACCGAATGACCGCGTGCCACAGCGCTCATCGCCACCCAGTAGGTGCTGTACTGGGCGCGTTCTAATTTAAGGTCAGTTACAAAGAAGCCGATTTTCAATGATTTTTTCCTTGTCCTAATCACTTACTTTAGAGCAGAGGTCCTCAATTGATATGCCTTCTTTAAGAACTGTAAGGCCGTTATCCGAGTCATCTTCGGTGAGATATCTGGGCAGCACCATCGGTGGTTTTATGACGTTTCGCCACATCATCTCTTTGATGAAAGGCATAAACGGAATCGGGTATTTGCCTATATAGAGAATATCGGGCTCGCCGCCCTTGCGGAAATAGTCGAGCAGCCAGATCAGGCCACGCAGATAGACCGAGTCTTTAGTGAGACCGCCACCACGATAGACCCGGGTGACAATCTTGAACGCCGTCTGGCGTGGAAAGTTGTAACGGCTGGTCAGTTCTCTGAAGGCTTCTATAAAGGATACTCCGTCGATAAGCATTTTTGTGATCAGCACCCTGGCTGCCAGGGTTCTCAGACGAGTGCTGGAGAGACCCTGGTGCAAGACTTCGGCCAGCACGGCAAGACCCTCTTGCAGTTCATCATAGCCGATAAGCCCTGTCTGCAGTTGTTTAAAAGGCTGAGCCTGACCGTTGAAATAGGTGAGCATATGGGTGCCTACTTCATGCTGGAGCACCGCCCCTACCCGTTTGCGATTGATCTTCACATAGTCGCTTATCATAAGCGTATCGCCCGATACTAATACACCGGGAATATCGTCTCTGATCTCGACTTTGCCGTCGAAGGCAGGGACAAGATTTCGGTAGTATTCGAGCTCTCGTTCTGCATATTCGGCAAACTCGGGCGCAGATACCAGATCAGGCTTCTCGCCTTTCTCCGCTTTGTGCCTTTTGACATTGTTCAGAATGAAGCGAGAGAGTTCCACATGATACTCTTCAATCGGTCCGTAAAGCTGCAGGCTGCCGTAGATAAAACGAGAGGTATTGCGGTCCGCCATCAGCGATATCTTATTATCCAGCCCTCGTTGTTGCAGCTGAAAAAGCTGCGCCATGGCAGGGTCCTCGATTTTGTCGATATTTATAGAATAGAGTTGTCTTTTCAGATCGCCTGGATTGATAGAGAGGGGTCGATAGAGAAACTTGGGCTGTTTTTCGAAGTGTCTTTTTTTGAACTCTTCATAGGCTTCTTTGGTATTGGTCGGTGTCGCCATCAATACCAGATCGAGCTGCTGAGAGATTGCCGCAAGCTGTTCGTCGATGGACCAGACTGTTTTTACCAGGCTCTTTTTGCCTAGGGCATGATAGTGCGGTGGGCGAAAAGTGCTCTTTTGCTGAACAAAGTCGAAGACCAATCTTTTTATAGAGCGAGAAAGCCCGCGCCAGATCTGGGCTCGCAGTCTCGGAAAGTCAGTCATGGTATTCGAGTCCCGATAGATATCACCGACCTCTATCCCCACACAATGTATATTGTTCTCTTCGGCTTCTTTAGCTGATATGAGCGGTTTGAGATCCCGGGGATGATGTCTCATCACTCTTGAATAGGTCACCACTGCTGGTTGCTTCTGGACTCTAATCTTTTTCAACGATTCTAATAAGACTTCGTTGTTTATCTGGGGATAATCGAGAGGAGGCGGATGGATTTTGAAGCGCGACGGACTGGCAGGCATATCGGCGGTGGTGGTTATAGGCTTGGTCCAGACCTCTATCAAAAGAAAAGCGCCGAACTGATCGGCAAGGGTACGCGCTATCTCCATGACCAGGAAAGAAGTATTGTCGTGAAACTCTTCTTCAGCCGGAGCGATAAGATAAGAGGCTTCGCCCATGACCAGTTTCTCGTCGCCGTCGGCAATCCCGTTTTGACTGGAGGGTTTGCGATAGACACAGAGAAAAGGGAGTTTTCGATCTATATGGATACGCCCCACCGGTTTTAGAGAGCGCCGAATTTTTTTGTTTACCTTAATCCTCTCCACCAGCTCTCGGGCGAGGCTTTCGTCGATATCTCTTCTAAGTTTTTGTGTCCGTTTCAGCAATTGCCAACTCGATTATTTGTTCTTGATCAGGAAGTATAGAGAGGTGAGACCTGCCAGCATACCGCATACGGTGAGCGAAATCGGAGCCCCGAACTGTTGCGCGCCCCAGCCGACTATTAAGCCGCCCACCGGTCCCAGACCGGAGATGATAATCATCCAGAGTGATAGAACCCGGCCCCGGATAGAGTCATCCACCGCCAGCTGTATCAAAGAATTGCTGCCGCTCAATTGAATAGTTCCACTGAAGCCCATGGCCACTGCCACAATGCAGGCAAGGTAGAAATTGGTCAGGTTGGAGAATGCAACCAGAGCGCATGCCATGGTCAGTGCTGCCAGCTTGATATATCTCTTGAGCTGGGCTTGATCCTTGCCTTTATTCGCCAGGGCAAGAGATGCGAAGAAAGAGCCCGAGGCTGCCGCTGCCATCAGAGTGCCGAAGCCGTTCATGCCCATGCCGTAGACAGATTTGGCGAAAACCGGCATGAGTACTATGTATTGCATACAAAGAAGCGCGGTCACCGAGCCCAGCAGACAGACTGTTCTGACGTCTTCGTTTTTTGCGGCAAAAGAGAGAGACTCTTTTAAATTGAAGCTCTTCTTGCCGTTCTTGGGCTTGTTGCCATTTTCCTGATTGACCTCGGTAAGCTTTGTAAGAGTCCAGATCACCACCAGGAAGCTGGCGGCGTTTAAAAAGAAGCAGGTCGCCTCTCCGTCGCGGTTGCCCATCTGGCTTACTATTATCGCTGCCAGCACCGGACCCAGGGTGCGCGCCGTGTGGAAACTGGAAGAGTTGAGGCTGACGGCGTTGACCAGATCCTTTTTGTCGACCAGATTGAAGGTAAAGGCCTGCTTGACCGGCATATCTATGGCATTGGCCAGACCGAGGATGGTGGCCAGGGTCATCACCAGCCAGATATTTAGCTGGCCGGTCAGGGTGAGCATCCCCAGAAGACCGGCCTGGAGGAGCATGATTATCTTGGTTGTGACCAGAATGCGGCGTCGATCAAAATGATCCGCCACCCAACCGCCCAGAAAACCGAATAGAATTATCGGCGACTGTCTCAAGAAGCTGACCAGACCCAGGTCCATGGGCGAATTGGTGATATCGAAAACGAGCCAGCTTATCGCCGTTAACTGAATCCAGCTTCCACAGCTCGATACTAACTGGGCGATGGCATAGTTCCGGTAGTTGGCGTTTTTCAGAGAGCGAAAGGTGAGCAGGGTCCAGGAGGTCAATCCCTGGGGGACCAGCACCTGCATCTGCACTCCGGCTTTATTCTTCAATCTGGATACCCACTGTCCGCCGCCTGTTGTCTCTGCCAATTTTCTCCGTCAATTCTCCATGGTCCTGCCTTAGCTCCCCGAATATAAAAGCATTGTACCTTTCGACTACCTTGCGAGCTTGAAATTTAATCTGATTTGACCCTATTTATCAGTTCACAGGCAATACTATTTGTGCTAAAAATCAGGGTCAAATGGAAGGACTTTCAACTCGCTACTCCTTGCAATAAATAATACTCTTTCGCCTGAGGTCGGGTGCCATGTATTCATTGTGGTTACAGATTCTAAAAAACCTGACCCCTGCTGGTCAGAAACCAGTTGACGTATCAGTATCGTCTGGTGAAGGCGAGTTGATGAACTTCGCCCCGGAAATCGACTTTGAAATCAATCCGGAAAATGAGAGCTCTGAATCTTATATGGATCCAGAGCATCTCGCGCTTATTCAGATTAATAGCTGCGGACATGTAATCGCCAGCTAGCTTTTTAGAGAGTACACATCTCTACGTTGTCGAAGTTGCGCTGGTAGAACTTCATGTAGTCTACCTTTCTCTCGAGGGCCTCGATTACGGCGTGGGAGAAGTTCACTCCGGTGAATTTCTGGGCACTACCCAGACCACCAGGGCTGAACACGTTTATCTCCATGAGCTTGTTGCCGACTATATCGAGACCGACCAGGAACATACCGTCCTGTACCAACTTGGGCCGGACTATTTCTGCCAGGTGCAACATCTCGTCGGTGATTTCGGCTGGTGCGATACTGCCTCCGGCATGTACGTTGGAGCGGATATCGTCTTCGGCACCAATTCTTCTGAAGGCTGCGTATTTACCTTTGTGGCGCAAAGGCAGTCCGTTCATCAAGAATAGTCTGGTGTCGCCTTTGGCTGCTGCCTCTAGATATTCCTGGGCGATGACATAACCGTCTTTGGCGATCGAATCGACAATCTGGTTGAGGTTGGCCATGTTGTTCTTGTCCACCAGAAAAACCCCCTGGCCGCCGGAGCCCTGGAGCGGTTTGAGAACTATTCTGTCGCCTTCTTCTTTGGCGAATTCTTTGATCGCTTTTTTGCTGCGAGTGATAATAGTTCTTGGTCTAACCTCTTCGGGAAAGAGCTGGAAATACATCTTGTTCATCGCTTTGGCAAGACCGTTTGGATCGTTCAGAACGATCACTCCATGTCTCATGGAAACTCGGCCGAAGTTGATGCCGACGTTCTGGGCCCATTGTCTGGAGGCCGGCTCTTTGGCCGGGTCGCTGCGGAGAAAGAGCACATCGAAATCGTCCACTACGATCTCTTCGAGCTTGGCTTTGTTGCTCTGGATCTCTTTTAGATAGATCTCGGACGATTTATATTGGTTTTTAGGCGCGTGTCTTGCCACCGCCATTATCTTGTTGTCTTTGTTGTACTTGAAGTCGTCGGCGCCAATCACCCAGGCTTCATGACCCCGGTTGATGGCGGCCATGGCTAGGCGGTTCGTTGTATATCCGACTTCCTCGGTCATTACGTCGTTTACGAATAATGCCAGTCTCATTTTCTGTCCTTATATTTGTTTCCTGGTAATCCGAAATTTGAGTTGAATTATATAGGTATTGGATATTTTTTTCTCGGGTTCTTGCCGCTACCCTGTCAGCTTGAGAAATATTTATCCGGAAAAGCCGGTTAGTTCGGGGGATTAGAATTAACCTCTCCCCCTCTATCTATGTATATTAATTTCTGTCTGCTTATGTTTAAATCAAGTATCCAAGGGATCGGTTTTCGAAAATAGCAAAAATTTCAATGGTGGCGCGAAAGAAAGTCAGATTCGTTTCAAGTTCGATATTGCGTAAAGCGCTCTTCGCACTACCAGTAGTGTCATGTCTTCTTTTCCCTGGGCATAGTCTCTGGCATTCTGCATTGGCTCAAGTCGAGAACAAAGACCACGC
This sequence comes from Candidatus Obscuribacterales bacterium, assembly GCA_020634035.1. Classification (GTDB taxonomy): domain Bacteria; phylum Cyanobacteriota; class Vampirovibrionia; order Obscuribacterales; family Obscuribacteraceae; genus RI-106. Next base: position 483,485 of record JACKCM010000004.1, read on the forward strand.
TTTTCTCTCTATGAAAGTGGAAGGCAAAGATGAGGATGGTACCGAAGTCGTCAAGGACAGCACCGATCTAAATATGTCCGGTTTGCCTCCTGTCCCGGAGTCTCTCGCCAACAAGCTCAGCCGATTCACTAACTTTCGCTCTGCCACCATCGCCGACTGGCATCCTCTCAGTGAGACGATGTTGATCATCACCAATCTCTGTCAGAACACCCAGGTGCACCAGGTCTTGATGCCTGGCGGTGCGCGCTTTCAGTTGACTTTCGAGAAGGACAACGTTCTCTGGCTTGGCGCTACGGCCAAAACCGCCTCTTATGATCCTGTAAAAGGTGACTTCTTTATTTTCAGCAAGAGCCGGGGCGGTGACGAGAACAACCAGAATTATCGTTATGATTTCAACAGCGGCAAGATAAGTTTGTTGACTGACGGTAAGTCCCGCAACACACCGGGAGTCTGGTCGAATTCGGGGCGGTTGCTTGCCTATGAATCGAATCGACGCACCGGACGCGATATGGATTTGTATCTTGTCGACCCCAGGGACAAGGCTTCCGATCGTATGTTGACCGTTGTCGGCGGCGGCGGCTGGACCATTCTCGATTGGTCGCCGGATGACAGACATATACTGGTGCGCAAGCACACTTCAATTCTAGAGAGCTATTTGTGGTCTTTTGATGCAACCACCGGCAATGCCACCTTGCTTTTCCCCAAGACCGGTCTGGAGCGCATCGCCTATAAAGACGCACAGTTCTCTAAGGACGGCAAGGGACTTTATGTTCTCACGGACAAAGACTCCGAGTATCTGCGTCTTGCCTATGTCGATATCGAATCAGGTGTGCATCAATATCTCTCCCCTGCCGTCAACTGGGATGTGGACAAATTCACAATGTCCAAAGATCGCAGCAAAATTGCCTTCACTCTAAACGAAGACGGCTATAGCCGACTTTATGTCTATGATATCGAGAGTAAGTCCAGTCGCCATATCGGGCATCTGGGCGACGGCATTGTTTCGTCCTTACTCTGGCACGGTAACGGCAACGAAGTTGGTTTCTCTTTCAGCTCTCGCACCTCCCCCCATGATGTCTACTCTCTGGATGTGGATACCGATGTTTTGAGACGCTGGACTTCGAGTGAGACCGGTGGTATCAACCCTGAGACCTTCGACATACCAGAATTAGTGCGCTGGAAAAGCCCGGACGATGTGGAGTTCTCTGGTTATATGTATAAGCCCAAAGAGGGCACTCATCCGGGTAAACGCCCTGTGATTATTTATTTCCATGGGGGCCCCGAGGGACAACACCGTCCCGGCTTCATCGGCCGCAACAACTATCTTATCAACGAACTCGGTGTGGCCATGGTCTTTCCCAATGTACGGGGATCGACCGGATATGGCAAAACTTTTTTGAAGCTCGACGATGGTCTGCTTCGCGCAAACGCCTACAAAGATATCAAGACTGTGCTCGATTGGGTAAAGACCCAGGATGATCTGGATCCGGAGCGGGTGATGTTGATGGGCAGGAGTTATGGTGGCTATATGTCGCTTGCCGGAGCAGCGCTATATAGCGACTCGATTCGTTGTGCCGTGGATGTGGTCGGACCATCTAATCTGGCCACCTTTTTGCAGAACACCAAAGGCTATCGTCGCAATCTTCGGCGCGCCGAATATGGTGACGAGAGGGAACCGAAAGTGCGCAAGTATCTGGAGCGGATTGCTCCATACAACAGGGCCAGTCAGATCAAGAAACCGCTCCTCATCATTCAAGGAGCCAATGATCCTAGAGTTCCCGAAAGTGAATCGAGCCAGATGGTCAAGCGTATTAAAAACCACGGGGTACCATTATGGTACCTGGTAGTCAAAGATGCCGGCCACAGCTTTCGTAAGAAGCCTATGATAGATGCTCAATTTTTCACTATCGTGATGTTCGTTAAAAAGTATCTGCTTCCGGAGAAGGAAGTCGCTGCGGTCGAAACCGGAGCCTGAGCTAGTCTCCTTCGCCCAGATCTTTCTTGGTCATGTAGCTGTCCATCTCGGGATCGTCTTCCTGGTAGCTGGTGGTGAGAACGGAGCGGTCTTCGGTGCCGCAGCCGCTGCATGCCACCAGATTGGTCCGGGGGACTATGTTGAAGACTTCGCACATATTGCAAAAGTACTCCCGGGCTGCTTCGAGCAGATCGAATTTAGAAACTTGCATCTTGGTGTTCCTCTGTTCTATTTATTTGTTTGTCTAGATAACTTGGTCGTTTTTTCAGTTCAGGCGATTCTGATGTTCAGTGATTTCAGATATTTGCTTGATGCCTGGGCTCTGGCTGCCACCATAGGATTGCTGTCTTCCTCCAGTTTGCCCAGGATGTCGCTAGCAATCCAGGGCGGTGAGCTCGCCAGGGTGTATCTCACTTCAGGGGAGGGGTCGTCGGCCAACCTGACCAGGACGTCGACGGGGGTATTATCATTCTCTGCTACGGCGATTCTTACCTCAGGGTTTCTGTCGGTGGATAACCTCTCCAGCACATCCAGGGGACTGTTTTCGTTCTCCGCAACGCGTTTGCGGACTTCCCTGTTTTTGCTTCTAGATAGCTGGCGGAGCTCCATATCGTCCATGCTCTTCCTCGCTCTCAAAAGATCTCCATCCGTTTTGAGGAGTTTCATAGTCCTTTTCCCTCCTGGAGCTTGATAGAAAGGAGAGTCGACGCTTATATGCTAACTCTTCCAATACCCACTAATTTATGATTTATCACGGTTGGTATTGCATGTGAAGTTAAATATGGTACCGGACAGATTAAATCTATCGGTGAACCTGGACAGGATATCGCCCCCGGGGACATCGTATCTGGTGGCTTGATCCGGGCAGGTCAAATAGATTGCATCCGGACAGAAGCGCTTGACAACTGCCTCTATTAAGAACTGTTTGCATGCTGTCGCCGAGCTTGCAAAGAGGGCTGGGCTGTCAACCCTTATCAGATAAGAGTTTTGGGAATATGTAAGAGCTCTTAGCTACTATCTCGACCTTATTAGTAGAACTAAATTGAAAAATGAAAATGATTATCGTTATACTGGGATCATGAACATCAAAGTGATCGATTGTTGTGGAAGCAAGTGTAGCTCCCCGGGACAAAGTTCCGGGATGGGCGCCCATGCTGAAAAGCAGCCTGGTCCCACCAGGGTGCTGGACCTTCTCGGCATCCTTGCTGCGGTTGTCTGTCTGATTCATTGTCTGGCGCTTCCGGTGGTGATGACATTCCTACCTACTTTGATTCATCACCATACCCACGATGACTTTACCCATGTCATCCTTGCCGGTTGGGTGCTCTTGTTCTGTCTGACAGCGATTGTGCCCGGTTTCGTCAAACACGGCTACCGTCGCATCTTGCTTTTGATGGTCATCGGTCTATCGGCTGTGCTGGCTGCTACTTTCCATTCTCAGGTAGGGCTTGCCGAAAGCGTCGAGATTCCACTTATAACCATGGGCAATCTTCTGATTATCTCAGCCCATCTTTATAACCGCCGTCTGCTCAAAGCGGTTTCCTGAAGCGCTTATTTATTCGTTATTCGCTATTCGTCCAGTCTTTTATATTTAGCCGGTCGTTCACCGGTGACGATGCCGATTACCAGCATCACCAAGCCGCCCCAGATGGCAGGCAGCCAGCCGTTTATGGTCAGAAAGTGGGGAATGAGACCGGCGAGGAGCTTGAGGCAGACCGCCGGCAAAAGCCAGAAGCCTACTAACCAGACAGGAATCAAAAAGAGAATGGCCAGTCCGAAGGTGCTGATGGCAAGAAGGGCCGAAACCGTTATCGCCAGCCATTCTACCAGCCATACTAATAGGCTGAAAAATAAACCGGCACCGATAGCCTGGATGAAATTACCATGAAAACTTATGCCGTCAAGCATCGGCAGAATATAGTCGATGGCGGTGGCAAGTAGTACCAGTCTTAGAATAAATCTTTTCATGACAATGTCATCTTAGCAAATATAGGCTTTGTTTTTGTTCCAGGTAAAAGCAAAGTCCTTTTCGAAGCCTGGCCGAACAGCCACCACCGAGCAATGGGCGCCATCCAAAACCGCTTTGGCTGTGCTGCCTGCGATCAGCTCTCCTCCGTCGGACTCTCCTTTTAGCGAAACGAGAATCAGGTCGGCTTCCCAGGCGGCGGCAAATTCTAGTATGGCTGAACTGGGGCTGCCGTTGACGACCTTGGCTTCTACTGCGGTGATTCCGGCGGTGTCTCTTAATTGCTCCGCTTGTTTCTCGAGCTTCGACTGCAGTTTCTCTTCGTTCTTCGAATGGTTGAGAGTCTTCGACACGGTTAAAAGGGCGACTTTACTGCCTTGCAGTCCGCCGATTCGACCGAGCCAGTTGGGCGTTACCTCATCGGAGTTTCGCGATAGATCCACCGGTATAACTATACGCTTTGGCGTAAAATCAATTCTTGCCACTTCGTCCATGCTGACTCTTTCTTGCATGAGCATATCGTGGAGACAGCCCGGGCGGACCAGTTCTACCGAACAACCTGTGTTGCCCGCAACTTTAGCGGCTATGCTTCCCAGCCAGTATCTCTGGCGAGGTGAGCGATCATGAGAGCCCATCACGATATAGTCCGGGCAGAAGTCCCGGGCAAATTCAGCCAGACATTTATCGATGTCACCCAGCAAAATCACCGGTTTTACACGTTTTTGGACCGAGTCAGGGGCAAGGGCTCTGGCGAGACCATTGAGCCATTTTTTTGTGCTTTCTACATGCTGTCTGGTCTCTTCGTCGAGGTGGCGACTGTGCTCGTTATCTGCTTCTTTATCGTTGCTTTCAATTACTCTCACCAGGGCAAACTCGGTGCTATCCGGCCACTTCCTCTGAATGACCGACTCCAGAGCCGCAAAAGAATAAGGCAGATCGTCCACCGGTATCATCACTTTCATTCTGCCTCACCTCTCTGCCTGGAGTTCACTATTCTATTTAAGTAGAAGAGCTAAGCACTATTCATCCATCTGTCGATTGAAACTGTCTAAACCAAAATGTTTCATCCCGGGGGCCGATATCAGCAGGTTCGATCTCTATGACAATTTCTATTGAGGCGAATTATGTACAGGTGAGTTGCAATGACAGCCAGAGCACAGACAGTGAAGAGCAAGAAGAAAGCCATAGATAAATCCGCCTATCTAGGTAGATGGAGAAACCAGCATGGCTCGGAGCTCAATATTGTAGATATCGAGGTAGACCCGTCCGGTTATGAATTGCGCGGTACTTTCAAAACCGGTGTGGGAGCGCATGATCCCGAAGAAGAATTTCCGGTCTGGGGATTTCTATCGAAGAAGTTGATCACCTTCTCTGTCAATTTTTCCAGACATGGTTGCCTGACGGCCTGGACCGGTCAGTATCGCGATGACGGAAAAGAGCCTGTACTCGAAACCCTCTGGCATCTGACCAGAGAACTGCCCGAGACCTCAGAAGAAGACCGGGTCTGGACCGGCATCTGGACCGGTGCCGATACTTTTTGCAAGGTCAAAGAAGAAGACAGTCATCGAGATCTGACTTTGTTCGATCGTCCGGTTTCGGCGCCGTCCTATCCTTTCAAGACATCTTTGAAATAATCAGCGCTTGAGTTTTTTCATTCTTTTCGAGACGTCTTCAATCAGGTTGTCTAGCTGGGCTTCACTGTCTAGTCCGTCGTCTTTTATTCCGAAGAAGTTAATGATATCCAGTTTTACATCGGGACGATGTCTTGCGAAGTCCTGGGTGCCTGGATAGGTCAGTTGATTGTCTACCAGGGCGACCTTGAGCAGTTTGAGGTTTTTCAGTTTGGTGAGCTCCATCAAGCCTTTATCAGATATCTCCGAATCGTTGATATCGAGTCTTTCCAGCGGCATCTTGAGAAGATAGGGAACATAAGTGTCATCTACTTCAGAATTGGAGAGACGCAGATAAGTTATTGTTTTCGATTTGGATAATTCGGCGATGTCGTCTCTGGTAATCGGCTCAGAATGTCCTATGTCGACTGCGGTCAGACCATTTTTGTGCGCCACCATCTTCACTGCATGCGGTGGCAGCGGGTGAATATAGCGCAGCTCCACCGCCCTTAGAACAGGTGAACTCAGTATGTACTCTACCGCTTTATCAGTAAGCTTCTTCGAGCTATGAATTTTGGCTTGGTCGAGCTTTTTGAATCTGGTCAACTCCCTGGCGCCATCTTCATCGAATATCTCGGAAGCTATACAGATAGAGATGATATTCTCAGGCACATATTTCAGTCCCCGTCCCTGTATCTTTCCTGGAGTCGTTTTTAGATATCTGAGCTGGGGATAGTTCTCCAGCTCTTTGAAATCGTCATCAGACATGTTTCTGCCTAAAGTTGACCGTCCTCCCCGGCCCATCTCCCAGCTTTTATCGTCAAGCTTCAGTTCATCACCCAGCACATGGTCGACGTCTTTACCTGCCGGTAAGCTTTTATAGGTGGTCTTCTCTTCGAAGTCGGTCGGGATTGAAACAGCGTTCTTGCGAGCAACATGGTTGAGATAGAAATACAATCCGGTCGGCACGATGATAAGCACGCTTATAAGAAAGACTAGAGTGGCAAGGGACTTTTTCGATTTCCCTTTCAGGTGATGAAAATCTGTCCGGCTCAGAGTCTCTGCCAGAGCCAGATCCTCTATCTCGAGCAGGGCGCTGCGAAATTCGATAGCGTTCTGATATCTGTCCTCTTGCTCTTTAGCGAGCGCCTTATGAACGACCTGATCTAAATCGGGGACAAAAGAATCGCCCATATAACCTTTCAAAGAAGGCGGCGACTCTATGGCGTGCATGGCCAGCGTGCTGAGAGGGGTTTCGCCCTCGAAAGGAGGTCTGCCTGCCAGACATTCGAAGAGCACACAGCCCAGAGAATAAATTTCTGATCTGCTGTCATAGGGCTTGCCCAGACCCTGGTCCGGGCTCATATAAAAGGGGGCGCCCACGGGAGTATTAAAATCAGTCTCTTTCTGGCTGTCTGAATCTGCCTCGACATTGAAAGCTTTGGCTATGCCAAAGTCGATGATCTTGACTTCGCTGATGTTTTCCGGGCCTTCGGTGAGCAGGATATTGCTCGGTTTGATGTCTCGGTGAAAGATGCCGTTGGCGTGGGCATAGGAGATTCCTTCTAGAATGTCCTTGAAAATCGCCTGAACAGACTTGATATCCAGTCTTCCGCTCTTCTCTAGTTTTGATTCGAGGGACTCGCCCTGGATATATTCAAGCACCATATACGGTATGCCAGAATCCGAAGCTCCGAAATCAAGAAGTTTTACTATACAAGGATGCTCCAGCTTGCTGGTGGCTCTTGCCTCTTCGTGAAAAGAGATAAGCTGGCTCGGGACCAGGCTGCGCAGCATTTTTACCGCCACCTTTTTATTGAGCATTTTGTCCCGGGCAAGAAAGACAGAACCCCCGGTGCCCATGCCGAGGCGTTCCAGGGGTTTGTATCTTTCGTAGGGGAAGCCTTCTATTGACTCTTCCAGCTCTACTTCGGTCTCTTCTTCTAGAGGCTGGGTTAGCTCCTGCGCTTCCACAGGGTCCACTTGCAGCTCTTCTGGAATCTCCGGGCGAGCGCACTGACATACGTCGGAGCGAAAGATAAACTGGGTGAGCGAGCCCGAGCGACCTTCGTTGATGCGCTTGCCACAGGTTTTGCAGAGTTTTACCGAGATCTCCTGGGCGGCTTCATCAAGAGGAGGCGGTGTCACATCGCAAGTACAGGCCGCAATCCACTGAGTGAGGCTCCCGGAGCTACCGCTCTTTTTCGGGTTCTTGCATATGGGGCATATCGCCGGTTCTGACATGAACTAATTATAAAACTATTGAATCTCGGCGATTCGTTTTCTGTTTCTTTTGATCTCCAGAGGCTCGTTGCTGATGATTTTCGTCTCGTAGAGAAAGCCACTTGGTAAATGGACGTTGAAGAGCTTGGTCAGAGCTTTGTCTATTTCCTGATCGTCTTCTTCGTTGGGCTTGAGAGCGTTGCGCAATTCAGACAGCAGCTTGCGCATCCGAATGTATTTTTGCTTTTCGAACTTCTCTTTTTCCTTCTCTTCTTTTTCTATGGTGTTTTTAAAAGTAAGGCGCGGCATCTCCACATACTCCTTGATGATAGACAGGGCAACCCTGTGGATATCCGGGTGATATCCTTTGTGCCGCTCCCCTGTCATGGAAGGGCACTTCTATTATGGTCGCTCCTTGTCGGACGAAGCGTTCATTATAAACATAAATAGACAAATGTTGCTCCAGATCACGTCTGCAATCGGAGCGAGGTCCTAAATAAAGTTTTACGTAGAAGAAGCCGCCACAGGGCAAATCTGCCTTTGTGATACCACTGGTAGTGAACACGTCAGTGTCGGTTTGCCCCTTCTCTCTTATTGTCTTTGTCATACATATAGCGGAAGAATTCGTCGAACTTCTTCTGATTGACGATGATTTTGCTTTGATCCGTGTCGTGGTATTTTGCCAGGGGCAGAGCCGGTTTTATATCAGGATTTTTGATTCTCTCGACCTTCGATGTGGTGAGAAGATTGATCATGTTCTTCTCCTGATTGTATTTCATGCCGAAGCCATAGCTGTTATCCCGGCAGAACTTGCTTAGTTTCAGTGGAAAGTTCTTTGAGCGCGGTGCATCGAAGACTGCCTGGGCAAAGGCTATTACATAGGGATGGGTATGAATGTCTTTTGAGACTATATACTTGGCAAAGTCACTATTGGTGAGATATTTCGGATTGCCCCGGGCATCGGTCTGAGTAATTAGATATACGGTGGATGGATGTTTGGCATAGAGCGCATCGCTTAATCTGGTCTGGGGCAGGCGCCGGAGCGAGCTATTGTCATTGAGGCTCAATGGAGTCTTTATGCCCCGGGTGCTCCAGTAGCTGAAGGGCTTTTTCTCTATCAGCTTCTGTTTCTCGTTATAGAGAATCTGGTCCCATTTAGGACCATAGCAGGAGAAGGAGAAATTATTGGCCTCGAAGACGATTCTTATGCCGTTGCTACTTATATAGGTGGTGGTCGGCCCGAGATTGTGGGTATTCTGTTTGAGCATCCAACCGAGCTCTTCTGCCCGGACGCCGGCGGGGCAGAGTCCTGTCATAAGGACCAGTAACATCAAGAAGGGTTTCCGGTAGGCCATAGTACTATCCCCCCTGGTAATTCCATTTTAGCCAAAGTTGAAGAACTGTGGGGTTTATTTGCCGCTTTTGCCAATTGCTGGTGATATACTCAGACGACTATGAACAGAGAAAAAGAGATTGAGATTCTAGAAATCCTTTCTAGAGATTCCCGGCTCAGCGCCGAGAAAGTCGCCCCCATGGTCGATGCGACCGTCGAGGAGGTAGAGAACGCGATCGCCTCTTTAGAAGAGCGCGGCGTGATCAAGCGCTATAACCTGACTGTCGACTGGGAAAAGGCCGGTATAGAACGCATTGTCGCTTTCATAGACGTCAAAGTAGTGCCGGCTAGAGAAGTCGGCTTCGAGGCGGTGGCCATGAGAATCGCCCGCTATCCCGAAGTGAAAAGCTCCTGGCTTATCTCTGGCGGCAGTGACCTGCGCTTGATAGTCGAAGCCAATTCGCTCAATCAGCTCGCCAGCTTTGTTGCCGAGAACATAGCAACTATCGATGGTGTTACCGGTACCGACACCCACTTTCTACTGCGTAAGTACAAAGAGGACTATGCTCTATTCGAGGAGCCGGACAAAGACAGCCGCCTGGTCATCGCACCGTGATTCTGGATTAGCCCATGAAAGATAAAACCGCTCAAAGCGATAGCGTCACTTTGAAGCCTTTGTCAGAAACGGCTGTATCTCTTCCTTTATCAGGCATCCGCAAGTTTTTCGATCTGGCTTCATCCATGGAGGATGTTATCTCTCTAGGGGTCGGAGAGCCTGACTTTCAAACTCCCTGGGTCGGGCGTGAGACCGCTATCTATTCTATCGAGCGTGGTCAGACTACCTATTCTGCCAACCAGGGCCTTATCGAATTGCGTCAGGAGATAGACCGGCGCTACCAGCGACTTTATAATCTCAGCTTCGATCCCAGGACCGAGATCCTTGTCACAGTGGGCGCTTCCCAGGCACTTGATCTGGCCTGTCGGGCCATCCTGAACCCGGGCGATGAGGTTCTTTTGCCCGAGCCCTGTTTCGTCGCCTATAAACCTATCGTTCTGCTTGCCGGCGGCAAGCCTGTAACTATTCGCACTGAGTCAGCCAGGGATTTCGCTTTCTCTATCGAAGATTTGAAAAAGGCTTCTTCCAATAAGACCAAAGCGATTTTAATTGGTCATCCGTCCAACCCGACTGGTGCTTCGTTATCTAGAGAATTGCTGGAAGAGCTGGTTCGCTTCGCCAACGAGCGAGGCCTCTATATAATCAGCGACGAAATCTATGATCGGCTGAGCTACGACGGCGACCATACCTGTGTGGCCGGTCTTGATGGTGCCCGGGATAGAACCGTGGTGGTAAACGGTTTTTCTAAGACCTATGCCATGACCGGCTGGCGTCTTGGCTATGCGCTGGCGCCCCGAGTAATCATCGAAGTGATGACGAGAATTCATTCTCATACCATGATGTGTGCTCCGACACCCAGTCAAAGAGCGGCTGTGGCCATTTTGAAGAGTGGCGATCAGTCCGTCAACGATATGGTCATGCAATACAAACAAAGACGCAACCTTATCGTAGATGGGCTGAACAAACTGGGTTTGACATGCAGACTGCCCGCCGGGGCTTTCTACGCTTTTCCATCCATTCGCTCCACCGGCTTGTCTTCAGAAGACTTCGCCAGGGAGCTGCTTTTAAGAGAAGGCGTGGCGCTGGTGCCCGGAGGCGTATTCGGTGAATGCGGCGAAGGCCATGTTAGATGCTCTTATGCCACCAGCACCAGAAATATAGAAGAGGCTTTACTTAGAATAGGTAAGTTCCTCTCCTCTCTCTAGTTCGATAGCGCTTCAAGCTACCGAGACTTTGTTTTTGATTAGTCCGGCGTTGAGGCTGTCGTGCACCAGATTCGAGGCGAAAGCCCCTTTGAGGCTATCTATCAAACAAGATATTTTGGTGTCGGAGAACTCGATTTTTCTGGGAGAGACCCCGGCTTCTTTCAAAGTGCGCACCAGCTTGTTGAGGGTCTCTCTGGAAAGCGCTCTTCCTATGATAGAGAGCTTGGCCAGATCGACATCGATGGTACTGGATGCAGCACCGCTTTCTTCTTTCAGTTCGGCAACGGCGTTTTTAAGGCGGTCGATGTCTTTGTAGCCGATGTAAGCTTCCAGGCACAATCTATTGCAATTGTTGCTATCGTCTTCTTCTATGTATTCGCTGACTGAATAAATCGTCAGGTCATGGCTATCTGCCAGGGTCGAGAGACGTCCTATTAAGTCGAAGCTTTTGTCTGCTCCTTTTATCTTCAGGCAGGCCTCTTTCTGGCTGATCGCCACACTATAAGAATCTGATACCCGTTCCATTTTTTCTTCCTTTACTATTTTGGTGCCCGGACATTCCGGTTTGAATGTGTTTCTGACGTTTATTTGAATCTCGTACTGTTCGGCAAGCTCGACCGCTCTGGGATGAATCACCTGGGCTCCGGCATAGGCTAACTGAGTCGCCTCTTCGTAGCTGGTCTCTTCTCTGAGAGAAGCCGATTTCACTTTATTAGGATCCGCTGTATAGATACCATCCACATCGGTGAAGATCTCGCAGACCGGTGCCCCGACACAGGCTGCTATAGCCACCGCGCTGGTATCCGATCCGCCCCTACCAAGGGTGGTGACCTCGCCTTTTTCGTCTATGCCTTGAAAGCCCGCCGCTATCAAAACATCGCATTCATCTAACTTAGCTAGAAGCGCTTCTTTGTCTATGTCGAGTATGCGTGCTTCGGTATGGCTGCTGTCTGTACAGATGCGGAGCTGCTGCCCGGTATAAGCCCGGGCATTGATACCACGCTCTTTCAATTTTATGGCCAGCAAAGAGATGCTCACCTGCTCGCCCGAGGCAAGCAAGAGATCTAGCTCTCGCTTGTCGGGAACGGCAGAACATTGTTTTGCCAGGCGAAGCAGATAGTCGGTGGTGTCACCCATGGCTGAGAGCACCACTACCTTTTTGTCGGCTGGGTCTGCTTCGATGATACCTGCCACATGGCCGATTCGGGCTATGTTTTTTACCGAGGTGCCGCCGAATTTGAGAACACTTATGCTCATTTACAGCCTCCTGCTGCGACCAGCTCTTTCTTCACGCCGGACTCTTGAGATTTAGGCAGAACCGCCTCCAGATCTCTTATGAGATCTTCGGTCTCTTCCAGACCGACAGAAAGTCGAATAAGACCGTCGACGATGCCGCTTTTCTCTCTAATCTCTTTGGGAATCGGTTTGTGAGTCATCGAGGCGGGCTGACAGATTAGCGATTTGACTCCGCCCAGGCTCTCGGCAAGCTGGAACAATTTGGTATTGTTCACCACATGGGCTGCTGCATCATGACCGCCTTTCAGTACACAGGCGAGCACGCCGCCGAATCCTCTCATCTGAGATTTTGCCAGGTCATGCTGGGGATGGGTGGCAAGACCTGGATAATACACAGCTTCGACCGCCGGATGATTCTCTAAAAATTCGGCGATGGCCTGGGCGCTGCGCTGGTGCTCTTTTATTCTTGCCGCCAGGGTTTTGAGACCGCGCAATACTAGAAAGCAATCGAAGGGACCCGGGACCGCACCGACGGCATTATGATTAAATTGCAGATCTTCGTAGAGGTCATCCCGGTCGGTTATCACCGCACCACCGATAACATCACTGTGGCCGCTGATATATTTGGTGGTGCTGTGGATGACGATGTCGGCTCCAAGCGCCAGTGGCTTTTGCAGGTATGGGGTGGCGAAGGTATTGTCCACCACGAAGGCCAAACCGTGGGCTTTTGATATGGCGCCAATCGCTTTGATATCGGCCAGTCTCAACAACGGATTGGTGGGGCTCTCCACCCAGATCAGTTTGGTGTTCTCTTTTATTGAGGCTTCGAGCACTTTCAGATCTCTGGCATCTACATAGGTGAACTCGATACCGAAGCGTCTGTAGACCTTTTCAAACAGGCGGTAGACCCCGCCGTAGACATCCTCTCCGCAGACCACGTGGTCGCCTGTCGAAAGAGTATTGAGCACGGTAGAGGCTGCCGCCAGACCAGAGGCTGTGGCGAGAGCGTGTTTAGCTCCTTCCAGCTCTGCCAGGGCTGTCTCCAGGGCGCTTCTTGTAGGGTTGTGGGTGCGGGCATATTGATAGCCTTTGTTCACACCCAGCTCTTCGAGGACGAAGGTGGCTGTTTGAAAAATAGGCGTGATCAGGGCGCCTGTTGTAGGGTCGGCTTCTTGACCTGCATGGATCGCGCTGGTGGCGAAGCCATAGGTACAGGCGTCGGTACAGGTATTGTTTTCGATCTGGTTTGAATTAGCTGTCATTTTAAAAGTCCTCTGGAATGCTGTGAGTTATGGTGGTTGGGGTTTTGGGGTAAAAAAAATCGCCCTCCGGGAGAAGGGCGACATCTGCGATATTTCTGCTAATTGATTCAGTTCTTAAATCAGCAACTCACACGCAATGTCTCCCCTCTTTTGGAGGGCATCGACATAGCCATGGTGGTGGTGGGTTGGATTTGAATAAGCATGCTCACCATTATCGACATATCCGGAACAATGTCGATACCCGGGGCGGTCCTTGTTACAAAGGCTGCTTTCTCTCAGTTTCTTCCAGTGCCCCAAAGTGTAGCCGGGCAGACTTTTGGGCGGCGCAAGCCTTTTGTAACGGAATCGGGCCTATATTTAGCTCGTGTCATAATAGGAGACGCCTCTGTAACACTATCTATATAAGAGCAAAAATGCCGATTCAAATAACCTTCGAGAAGACCGATTTAGAAAGCCTCGCTTATCTAAGGCATCAATATATAGACGAGTTGCCTTATTCTCAGGAGTATTTTCTAGAAGAGAAAGTCGCCCGGGGCGAGCCAAGTCTTATCTATATAGATAAATCTCGGGCTGGTTATTATATAGAAGGCGAAGCAGGCACCTTGCTGGAGTTCTTTCTCAGCAGCCATTTTAGAGCTGACGCCGAAGAGATCTTTCTAGCGGTTCTTGAACATACCCGAGTAAAACAGGTTTTCTGCAAGTCTTTCGATAGTCTTCTTCTCAAATGCTGCCTTCGCGCCAAGCTCCCTTATGAGCCAGGTGGTGTTCTCTTTCGAGATTACTCTGCTACCTTTGCCACCATGGGTAATGCCGGAGATTTAAAGGCTCGACAGGCGACCTTGGAAGATCTCGATGCTTTGCTGCCCTTTGAAGATCTTGCTGAAGACAGAGAAGAGCTGGAGAGGATGATACGGGGAAACAATCTGAATCTCTTTTATCTGGGCGAAGAGTTGGTCGGTTGTGGCTATATCTTTCATATTGTAGAGAACAAGAACTTCTATGATATCGGTATGTGGGTTCATCCTGAGAAGAGAGGTCAGGGCCATGCCCGGGCGATAGTGAACTTTCAGAAGCGCTACTGCCTGGAGAATGATCTGGTGCCTGTGTGTGGATGTGCCGCGGATAACATCGCCTCTAAAAAGGTCCTTGAAAAATGCGGCTTTATCTCCAGGCATGATCTGGTGACTTTCAGCACCCCCGATTGAGATAAGGTCATTTCTCGAATTCCAGGCTCTCCCAGTTTTTGACCTGGTTCTCAATTTTGTCCAGCTCTACTAGTCTGTTGTTCAGCTCTTGAGAGGGCAATTCACCCTTTCTTCGCAGCCGTGCATTTTTTATATATCCTGCTATCTGAGTTCTGGGAGTCTCGACCAGAGAGTACCCTTGCCCGACCATCTGTGGTATTCGTCCCGCGAATCTAATACGGTTACTGGTCAATGGATCGTTTCTATATCTATAGAATGATACTACCCCCAGTATCTTTTGAGAGAGGCTCAATAGACCTATGGCTGGTCCGGAAACAGCCTGCTGGGTAGCTACCCTCTCTAGTCTCTCAATTTCGATAGCTTGTTTGTCTATCATCGCGTCTGTTTTTATGGCAGAGTCGATGAGCAGTTCGAGTTCTTCGATATGTCTTTCGGTGCTCCCTTTTGTTCGAGCCAACTTCATAATATCTTCCTTGCTGCCTCTATCTTCGAGAAGCTGCTTGACGCGGTCTACTCTCGGCTCTTTGAGTCTTCGAGAAACTCTTCGGTGCTCGTATTTACGAATACACTTCCCGACAAGAGTTCTGGCTATCGGGTTGACAGTCGCTATGCTCGAGCTGACCAGCCCCAGTATTGAAGAAGGTCCACTGAGCTCAGACTTTGTAAATGCTCGGAATGCAACGATATCACCGGACATGTTGACGAATCTTTGAGTGGTATCGAGCGCATAGAACACGTTTTCTCTCCACATTCTGGCTCTTGAATCAGCGCTCCAGCGTTTGTACTGTCTTACCAGCTGAAATCTCATTCGGCTTAGCAGCAGAGATTCCAGCTCTCTTAGATCTTTGCTTTTGCCTTCAGGAAGATCGAGCACGATGTTGTCTCGCTCTAGCATAGCTGCGTCTAGATCATTCAGCTTCAGATCGACCGTGTTCAAGCTTTTCGATGGAGCCAGCCCTTGCCGAGTGGCCTGTAAGCAGACAATGCCATTTTGTGCTAATTCAAGCGCCGAGCTGCCGGCGCCGATTGCATTGCCGGTCAGGGAGCAAGTCAGTCCCTGCTTTCGAACAGAGTTGTTGATGCGTGAGGGATTGTCCAGCGCCCCGGCTCTTTCTTCCAGGTCGATAGTGGTATTGGTAAACTGCAATGCGTTGCCGGCCTCTTGCTCTAGCGGGTAGAGCAGATTTCGATGGGGCCAGCGCACATTGGCTTTCTGACGGAGTTTTATGTTGAATTTTGCCAGGTCTATCAGTCCAAGAATAATCTGAGTATCCAGCGCACGTAGTTTTTTGCGGGTGGCAAGCGGCAATTTTGACTTTATAGCTTCTTCATTACTGCCGCTGTTTTCTTGATCGGCTGAAGATGCGGAAGCGGAGGTTAGTAAAAGGATGATAGAAATTGCTAAGATTTTGCCAAATCCGTATGGTGGATGTCGTAATCTTGGGTTCATCATCTCGATGATATTCGGATCCTTTTGATGCCGACCTAGTCTACAGCAAAAATCGATTCGAGAGTATCCGTACTTTAGATTAGTCCATTCGCCTTTGTAACCAGGCGTTCGCTGTAAGCGTCAGCGACATCCAGTCTGCCGCGATAGAGGGCAAGGACAGTCAGTTTGTTCAGAGTTTCAATGCTGTCTTCTTTTATCCAGTCTTTCTCCAGTCGTCTCAAAATTAAGGCGCGACCGAGCAAGAGCGAGATATAGATGGCGATGAGAGGATAGAGAGCCTGGTGTAGCTTTCCAAACGCATTCAGCTTTCTGTGGCGAACGAAATCTTGTTTGTCTCGAACTCTGTTGCTTCTTTCGCGAAGTTCGTTGACCAGGTCCTGGCGCTGTAGCCAATTTGCCGTGGAGGCCAGACCGCTGAGATCATACTCATCGACATGCATGTCATCCAGGTTTTGCAGTCTTTCTACGGCAGTCCAGAAATAGAGTTGGGCAGAGATATCGTCCGGGTCCAGGGTCAGGTTATTTAAGGGGCGTATGGTTGCTTCGGTGCAGCCATTTTGTTCGAAGAGAAAGAGAGCCTTACGGTGATAAGGAAGAGCTTCATTGTCTCTGTCGGCAAAGCCCAGGGTTCGCCCGACATAGTTGTATCGACAGGCCATCTGCACGCTTTCTGGTCCATATACCGCTGCCACCGCCTGGTTCCTTCGTTTGCTCTCTTCTGGGGCTTCCAGTTTGCAGACTGTTTTCCATGTGGCAAGTGTCTGGTATGGCGCGCTGCTTGTGCTCAGGAGCATAGCTTTTTCTGGTGCGTATTTATATACCGCTTCAGCCTGTTCGTGCAGTCCGACTTGATCTATGCCCATCGCCAGAGCTTTCATGCCACAACTGACTCCGAAATATAAATATGATATGGAGCAAGCGGTAGTTAAAGCCACAGCAGTAGCGATGAGCGGAACTCTCAGCTCGAAGAAATAGGGGTATTTAGTTAGAAGCTCTTTCGCAAGGAATTTCCAGTGCTTTTCCCTGCTTCGCTGTTTATTCCAGTTCCAGCAGTAGGCAATAACTCCTGCTGTGCCCAGAGCTACTACGGTTAGCAATCTCGTCAATGAATCTGTAAAAGATAGGGAATCGTACCTGAGATTGCCGAGAGGTAAGCCGGCAAGGATGGCTGTTTTTTGTAGCCAGTACAGCAAGAGCGTGCTTATTGCAAGTATCCTTATTATCGACATTATCGACAAGGTTTGAGCTCGCTCCGGCAGGGTCTTTTATCTCTTATTCCCTGTATCTGTGCAGATTAGATTAGAATAGAGCCATATCGATTGAGGACTAGTTCTCTGGTGCGCAGAAAATCAGTATTGTGTTTTACATTTGCTTTGATATTAGCGGTGGTGCTGTCTAATATTGCCGCTTGCGCCGAGGATTCTGCTACTCCAGAGCCTCGCTTGCTTCTAGATGAGGGGCAGTGGGCAGAGGCTGTCACTGGCTATGACAGAATTTTGAAGGCGAGCCCGGATGATGCTGTAGCTCTGAATAATCGTGGTTTTGCTCTGCACCGCCTGGGACAGTATCAAAAAGCTATATCAGATTATGACCGGGCTCTTTCGATTCATCCGGACTGGGCTGTCGCCTTAAATAATCGCGGACGTGCTCTTCGACATCTGAAGCGCTTCGGCGAAGCCCAGGTCGATTTCACTCGCGCTATAAAAGCGGCACCGGAGGATGTGCATAGTTGGAACAACCGTGGCAGAACCTGGGCCGATATGGGCGAGTATAAACGCGGCGTTTTAGACTTGAGCAAAGCAATTCGTCTGGACCCGAAGTATTCTTACCCTTACTACAATCGGGGCATCTGCTATCGTGCTCTCAAAGAACACAAGAGAGCTGACAGAGACTTTGACCGAGCGCTCAAGCTTGGATATCCAATAGAACGAAAAGGCGATTGAAGACATATGGTGTGAGAGAGCTATTGGTTCTCTACCCCTGTGAAATCTGCTATGTTTTCGAGAAACATCAGCGTATCCTCGGGATCTGAGAGATTGAAGAGATAGTGTGGTATCGCTTTCTCTGCTGGGTCTACCACCAGAGTCGGGAATCTATCTATTCTGTATTCTTCAATCAGCTCTTGTTTGAACTGCCAAAACTTGTCTTTGTCTTTCTCTGATTTGTCTACAGAGATCAGATATGATTCGAAATCCTCTGCTAAAACTTTTTTGAGCTCTTCCGTAGGGAAGCTAGCATATGCGTTCAGGGTCTTGCTTCCATCGAGAAAGAAAAGTAGAAGTGGCTTCTTGTATGAAGGACCATCCTTCTGCAATGCTTCTACTGGACGCCAGTCTAGTTTGAAAGGCGATTCCATTGCCGATGTAATCGCCCACACAGACGAATCCAGGAGGAACTTCCTGGTAGCGACTTTGCCAGGATATCCTTCCAGGCGCTTTGTGCCTGCCCTTGTGGGCGAAGCAACTATCAGAGTTGGAAAAGCCTCGATATCGTATTCGCTTTGAAGCTCCTCTATCTCTTTTGGATTGGAGCCCTGCTCTTTTTGTCTATCTACGACTTTCACCGGGACGAACATCTGCCCGACGGTGCCGGCGAATTGAGAGTCGGCGAAAACTTCTTTCTTCATCATGTTGCAAGGCGGACACCAGTCAGCGGTAAACAGATATAGTATCGGCTTGTTCAGTGTCCTAGATTTTTTAAGAGCGGTTGGAATTTCTACCCACTTAACAAGATCGTGGCTTTTAGAGGGTAGATACTTTGAAGCAAGATAGCCACCGCCCAGCAGAATGTACGAGACCAGCGCCAGTCGCAAAAATAACTTCGGAAACTCGCGGGTGCTCTCGCTATTCTCGCCCATAGGAAAGCTCCTTGCGATTGACAAAATAGGTGGCCAGGAAGAGCGCTGTAAATACTATGGAAAGATACATACCGAACGCTTCTATCACTTCGTAGTTTCCGTTCAATGTCCTCAAATCAACATGAGGAAACAGAATTGAAAGTAAAACGGCCGCTACATTAATTGCCCAGGCTACTTTCCAATAATGATTTATAAGCGAGGTTATTATGGCTATTAAGCCAATAAGGAGGATGATACCTATGTCGGCGATTCCGGGGACGAGACTGGAGAATAACATGATTATCGCCGTGCTTCCCAGGGCAGCAGTGACAGTATTCAGGAATATACACGGTTCCACGCTTTGCAGCATCTCTAGTGAGCCTTTTGAGAGAATCATCCAGTGGATCAAATCGTTCAGGATAGCCAGTATAGTCACCATAGAAGATACCGCCAGCCATTTGCAGAGGATGTACTCAATTCTTTTGAGCGGTCTTGAAAAGGTTAGAGGTAGAATGCCGTCACTTACATCACTACCGATAATGCCAGCTGCGATAATGAAAGCAAAATTGTATGCACTATCGGTCGAGCTCATTCTCGGCAAGCCTTCGAAGAATGGACTGAAGATTGAAATGCAATCGAAGGCCAGAGGAAAAAGAAAGAAGAGTACAACCAGAACAATCCTTACCGGTCTTGCCAGAAACTGTTTTATGGTGAATTGAAAAATCGCGTTATTCATTTTGGGCTGCTCCTTCAAAATCGCCCAGATCGAAGAATTGCTCCAGTTTGCTGGCGGTGGGAATCGCTTCTGCAATGGGAATAGATGCCCGGTTCAGTTCGGCTATGAGTTTGGTGTTCATAGCTTCACCAGCGGTTTTGAAAAGCGCAATCGGAAAGTTGAACTGTTCCAGTTCAGCCCCTGCTTTCTCAGCCACCACATTCAGTATCTCTAGCTCTATCGACTCTATTACTTCAGGGCTCCACTTTACCTGGAGAGTGCCGGCCAGGGTAGTGAGGTCTTTAATGCTGCGGTCCCCTTTTATGGAACCGTTCTTGAGCAGTATCACCCTATCCGAAACTTTCTCCAACTGGTCCAGCTGATGAGAATTTATAATTATGGTGCATCCCCTATCTTTCTCTTCTTTGATCAAAGTTCTGAATAGGTTTATACCTTCGGGATCAAGACCCGATGATGGCTCGTCTAAAAAAAGAAAATTTGGTGAGTGCAAAAGAGCTTGAGCCATGCCTACTCGTTGAAGCATACCCCGGGAATAACTCTTGATCTTTCTGTCCCATGCCTTTCTATCGAGTTGGACCCTCTCAAGGACTAGTCCCGCTTCTTCTGGAATCTTCGATTTTTCAAATTGACTCAGCTTGGCATGGAATGTGACAAACTGTCTACCGGTCATCCAGTTGATGTAATTCAATCGCTCCGGAACAAATCCGACTTGCTTATGTACCGAAAGGGCATCAGGACTCATTCCATCTATGTTGATACTTCCTTCATTTGGTTTGAGAATGCCCAACATGCAGCTCATCAGAGTGGTCTTGCCCGCTCCGTTTGGTCCGACTAAACCTATAATCTCGCCTTTGCCGATGGAGAAAGAGACTTCGTCTAGCGCTCGGAACCGGCCGGATTTTACTCGAAATTCCTTTACTAATTTATTGATCTCGATGGCGGTTTCCAGAGCTAGCTCTCCCAATACCAATACAGCTTATCTCCAGCGGAGATGATATCACAGTCTCTTTCATGGTTTCGATTTTAGGACTGTACCGAAAGTGCCTTCAACCGAATAAAGTAGCAAGTGTCTCTTCAGCCGGTCCCAGGACCTCTCTGTCGAAGGCTCGATTCGGCGGATTCATGGCTTCCAGATTGACCAGCACCGTATGGGCACCGGCATATTTTGCCCACTGGACAAAGTGGGCGGCAGGGCTGACCGTGCCGGATGTGCCCACAGCGATAAATAAGTCGCAGTCTCTAAGCGCTTTTTTCGAGAGCCATTCTGCTTCAGCTGGGAGCATCTCGTCAAATAGAACAATATCGGGGCGAAGAGTCGCTGCGCACCGCGGGCAGTGAGGGACAGTATCGGCATGGGATTCGATCTCGCGATAAAGCGGAAGGTCGCACTTGCCATCAGGAGGCGAGGCGGAGCATCTGGTTTTGAAAAGAGAGCCGTGCAATTCGACAACGTTTTTGCTGCCTGCTTTCTGATGGAGTTCGTCGATGTTCTGCGTGATCAGAGTGAATTTTTGCCCCGGTCCGATCTTGCTCTCTAACTGAGCGAGTACAAGGTGGGCTTGGTTCGGCTTTGCCGCATTCGCTTGTTCGCGGAAACCTCCCCAGAAGCGCCAGCAGCTTGTCGGATCTTCTTTGAAGCTCTGACTCCTCGAAAGTCTTTCCGTATCCGGATCGCTCCAGAGACCGTTCGGACCTCTAAAGGAGCGAAGACCGGAGGCGACTGAAATGCCGGCTCCGGTCAGGACTGTTATCGATTTATAGTCTTTGATTTTTAGGGACATCTTAGAGGCTATAAAATCGTGTATTTCTCGAGCTGTTCGGTCTGTTTTGAATGGTTACCGATTGGATAGCTATTAGGTCTCCATCTCTCCGCCGGAGCTAGAACTAGAGCTAGAGCTAGAACTAGAACTTGAGCTTGAGCTTGAACTCGAGCTCGAACCGCCCTCCAGACTATCGTCGATGCCGTTGTTGTTCTTGTCGTTAGGATTGCCGCCTTTATTGCCGGCATATGCGCTGTTAACGCCAACAATTGCAAGCATGATCAGAATCATTAGTGCTACCAATGCTTGGCGACCAGTATTGGCGCTCTCTACTTTACTTTTGATCATCGAAAAGCTTTGCCCTTTAGTAAATTAGGAGTTTTATTTTAGACTAATGACATCCTGGAGTGTCAAATGGAAAGAAGAAAGTGAATTTACATCATTATAATCTTCAGCGCCTGCTTATAAGCAAACTGACCATAAGTCCAAACAGGCATAGGACAATTGAAGGCAACCAGGAGCCTAGAAAGGGCGTTAAATGAGAGTTTTCTGCCAGCGATGTACATATCTGTTGCAGGACGAAATAGGTAGCGATCACTATTCCAGCATAAACAAATGCGGTGCTGCGGCTGCGTCTGGCGCGCATCAAAGCGACAGGTGTTGCCGCCAGCACCAGTAAGACACAGCTTACCGGGTGAGAATAACGCCGATATAGTTGAATAAGCAGGTCGGCAGGTGGTGATTGTTGCTTATTCTGGTAGCTGGCAATTTCTGCTCTGATTTGCTCCGTCGTCTTCGAAAGCGTGGACAGAGGACCAGCTTTAATGGCTTTGAATAAATTTGGATTTTCATACTGTAGAACTCCAAATCGGGCTACTCTATTTTGATGAGTGGCATTGAAAAATTCGAAGTTTTGTCCCTCGGACAAGCACCATGAACCTTTGTTCCAAGTTCCTTTTTTCGCCCAGACTACTTTGACTGAATTTTTTTCTGTCAGATCTATCAACAGTAGTCCGTTTACTGATCTTCCTAGCTCTTCTCCAAAACAGAATATCTTTGAGGTGTTGCCTTTGTCGTCCTTCTGTTCTAGTTTAAACCGGCCTGCAAATGGTTTAGCTGTTTTGTATAAAGCAATGAGCGATAATTTCTCGGAGAGCAGCCTGGTCTGAGGAGAGACATATTCGTTAAGTGAAAAGGTGATCAAAGCAGCTACTAAACCGAACATTATATACGGTGCCATGATTCTTCTCATGCTGACTCCCGACACCTGCAAAGCTAATATCTCTGAATCATCTTGTTGCCGAATCAACAGAAACATCGTAGAGAACAAGACTCCAGCAGGTAGGCAGAAACTGATACCGGTTGGTATCTGCAAAAACATCACCGAAAGCACCACGCTGAACGGGAAGCCGAAATCATTCATCATGTTCATATAGGTCTGAAATTCTGCGGTACCGAAGAAGATGCCCAGAATTGTCATAGACCCTATTACCAGGAGCTGAATTGATTCTGTGAAGATATACCGATCTAATAACTTCATCAAAAGCTTCAGAAACTGAATTGCGTAAATAGAGTGGTATCACTTTCAATCGGCACTTCAGCGGTAATCGCTGCAGATTCTTCTCTGGGTGCCTGTCGAAGTATTCTGCCGGTTGAGTCGATTATGGCAGATGGTCCGAGGGTTGTGGAAAAGACGAATGAGCGGTGGTTTTCAACCGATCGCATTACGCAAAATGCGATCATTTGATCGCTCAATATAGAATTGTGAAACCATCCTGTATAGCTGCTGTCTACCAGGAGCTGCGCACCATCACGCACACTATCTCTAGAAATAGAAGGCTCTTCGCACTCAAAGCAAAGCATCGGACCGAGGACTACATCTTCGAGCGGGAAACAGACAGATGTATTACCAGAAGCTGTCTCTTCATAAGTTTTGTTCTGTCCATATAAAATCCAGCCAAACGGTGTCTCTTTTACCCATTTTGGCGTGAATTCTCCAAACGGTACAAGATAGCGCTTGTGATAAACCATAGGAAGAGTTCCCCTGGCTTTATCCATCACAATTGTAGAATTGAAGTGCTGACCTTTTTTGTCTTCATCAATACAGCCAAGAACCCAACTTTGATTCTGATCTCTGGCTGGTTTTGAAAATGGCTCGAGATGACTGTAGGCCTTTGAAAAAACAGCAGGAAAAGACCATTCAGGCCATATGACTATGCTGTTTGGCGGGCACTCTTTTGTCAGTTCCAGATTCTTTTTATGAATGACACCGAAATCGACCTTATGGATTTTTTGACACAGGTTAGACTGAATAGCGCTGACTGTAAGCTTCTTCTTCTTTGCAAAGGCAGCATTCTCAGAATTGATTCTCTGGTTGCCGAAGTTTATCACTGCGGTCAGAAGCAGCACTGATAGTGTCGTGTTGAGTAAAAGCGCCTTAGAATTCGGATAGGTGAGGCACCTGATTCTCTTAGTGCAAAAGCCGATGATTCCCAGCAATGTAAGATTTGATAGAATCAGGCAGATGGTTATACCGGCACCGCCTGTGATAGATGCGAGTTGAATGAGCGGAAGCTGTCTATACTGGCTATATTCAAAAGAAGTCCAGCGCACACCGAGAAACTCGGGCGGATAGCATAGATAGTCAATGACTACCCACAATAATGGAATAACAAGAAAACCAGGCATCAGCCAGCGACCCTGATTCTTGAGAGGCAGAAAGCCACCGGTCATCGGAATGGCTTTCAACCACAGGCAAAAGATTGACCCCAGCATGCCTTTTAATGCCGCTATTATGAACAAGATCACCAGAACTGATAGACCCGTTATCAGAGAAAAAATTCCTTCAAATAGCTCTTGCCTTACAGATAAGCAAAAGTGCAAGGCTACTAGATTGTAGCCGGTGAAGAAAAACCATCCTCTCACTCCTGCATACCAGGGCTCCCTTGCGGTAACGGCAAGGACAATGACCGGGGCGAAAGCGCACCAGGCAAGATACCATTGTTCAATACCCGGAGCAGATAGTCCTAGAATCGCGCCCGTCAGAAGTGCCAGGAAACGACAGAATGCCTCGGACCGTAATGCAGTAGGCCATTTATAAGCGGGCGAAGGATTTCCTGCTAAGGTCTCTTGCCCTGGTCTTTGCTCAATGGTTTCAATAACTGAACTCGAGGTCAATTTCTTGTCTCCGTCAGACTCAGACTAAGCCGGGGATGAATCGGTATTTGACGCGATTGCAGTATTCGACATACTCTTCGTCAACTCTGCTCAGGTGTCTCTCTTCGGTGATTGCTCTTATTACATAGAGCGCTATCCAGGCTAAATAGTGACACCACATCGTCAGGTTCGACCCGCTTAAATAGGCAATCACAAGACCCCAGGAAATAAGTTTGCAGGTGTAAGCCGGATGTCTAACAATAGAATAGAGCCCGGACGTAACCAGACCCCGATGACAGAGGTTTGAAAAGTGTACGTTCAAATTGAATGTAGCAACTGTGAACAGCGTCAGAAATACGAGAATAAGAACCCTTACCGATATATCCACGAAGTTGTCTACAGAAGCGGAGAAAAATGGTGATGCGTTTATTGGTATCAAAGTGCTGGTTATAACCCAGCAGGGAGGATAACAACATAAGACTGCCAGCCAGCCAACAATCGATGTATCGACGGAGCGTACCTCATTGTCCAGTGATTTGCTCTCGATAGCATAGCCAAGGGTGGCGACGACCGTGTCTAGCAGGTTTATAATCGCCAGCCAGATTATGTAAAACATAGGAAAAGAGGTCAGCAGCTCCGGCAACTTTCCTGAAGTAAAAATCGGTACTAAGTGATCTGCCTGGTTGGTAGCAACGGAGAGCAAAAATGGAATGAAGATCAATTTCACAGTCCAGAAAAGCAGGCTAACTTTCTCGGTAGGCTCAAGTGAAAACTCCACCAGTTCTTTCTGACGGATAGATTTGAGAGTGAAACCAGCTATTGCAGCGACTGCGCGCACAGCATAGTAAGCACGGTCTATAAAAAGGCTGGACTGATCTTTGCTCAGGCAAATAGCAGCAAATAGCCACTGTCCGGCAAAAAGCAAAACTATGAGCCTGACGGCAGCAGGCTGAATAGCGCCCTGGATTCCTGCTAATGCGACACCGGCAATCACCAGCCCTACTAAGATGCTGCCTATACCAAAACGCTTTTTGAGGCTGTTTTCAGACAAGGCGGTCTCTTCTACCGCTCTTCTATGATTATCTATCGGATTATTCAGATATACAGGCATGGTTGATGTTCTAGCGGTCAGCCAGCAGTATCAAGGGCTTCTATACGACTTATCAAGATATCAGATCCTTCAGCCCTCTTCGTCAAGAAGATTGCGCTTAAGCATACTTAATCCTTGATTGGACGGGCTTCCGAGCTGTTCAAATGTTGAAGCCTGCACCTCGGACGAGGCTATTTGACCTCCATTATAGGGAGCAAGCTTAGATCTATATATTGTTATATATGACAACCGGCTCGAGATTGCTTGATAACATAGCGGCATCCGCTGAGCGCAGGGGATTTATAGATAGTCAGTCGAAAGTTTGATGGCGATCTCGACAATAAGCACAGAGAATCGAGCAGGTTTGGTCCGACCTTTCTGGGGGCGGAGAATATTGCCTGGTTGCGTATACGATGTGCTTGTCTCTTTCTGGTTGGCCAATGGTCTGCTTTATATTTGGGGTCTTCTCCTTGGTGAGCTTGCCCTCAGACAAACAGCGCTGATGGTGGGCACTGCGCTGATTTTTCTTGCCAGGGATTATCTGTGGAAAGGAATAGCTTTTGGCAAGCACTTGCTTGGTTTGCAAGTCATCGATACAAAGACCGGCAAGACTCCAAGTCTTATTCAATCGGTATTGCGAAACTCTGTTTTGGCAGTTCCAGTCCTGCTATACGTGATTTTTATCGATTTGCATTTCTATCAACACCTGACAGTCTTCGGGCTTTTGACTGAGTATGTGAATGGCTTAGTCTTTGTCTACCTGACTATCCTTGCCGCAGTCGAATTTGTTCTTGTCGCTGGTGGAACCGGTCGCAGATTAGGCGACCGGTTAGCTGGAACCTCTGTCGTAAGAAGATCGTAGAGAGCTGCCCATACCATGAAGAAGCTTTCTGCAATGCTCAAATCTGAACACATCGAGTCGATACTGCGCCTTCTCATTCTGCAGGCCTTGCTTCTGAGAGCATCTATTCCTTTTGTGGTATCACCGATTTATTTTTATGTCACCGATCCGATTCGTCACTTTCGATACGCCACCGAGCCGCTTTTTCTAAGCCCTATGGCGGTGATGGATGGGCCTCTCTATCAAGTCTGGCTTACTCTAGTTAACAAGCTTACTGTAAGTGATCCTTTTCTTCTTTCTGTTCACAGCGCGGTATTATCTTTGGTTACGCCCTGGCTCTGGTATCTTTTCTTGAAAGAGGCGCTCGGGCAAGACAAGAGACTGGCACTTGCAGGCTTTGCAATTCTTGCCTGGCTGCC
The DNA here is from genome assembly GCA_020634035.1 of Candidatus Obscuribacterales bacterium. Taxonomy (GTDB): domain Bacteria; phylum Cyanobacteriota; class Vampirovibrionia; order Obscuribacterales; family Obscuribacteraceae; genus RI-106. The sequence continues at coordinate 510,404 of JACKCM010000004.1, forward strand.
ATCCTGGATCGGTATCTTCAGCTATTTTATGCCAGAGACTATACTACTGCCACTTTTGGGATTGAGCCTATGGGCAACTTATCGTGCGTGGTCCAATTCATCTAACTCTAGAATTGCACTTGCTTCCTTGTGCTGGACTTTGGCCATCCTCACTAAAGTAGTGGTACTGCCTGCTGCGATCGTGGCCGGCTTCTGGCTGTTAGCCGACAGGTCTGGTATCAAATGGAAGAAGGCTTTTCTCATGCTTGGTGTCAGTTTGATACTGCTTTGTCCTGCGGCCTACTATTGTTATAGGGTGCTAAATATTCCGAGTCCTTTTGGTTTTCCTGAAATGAACAGGATATATTTCGAATCAGGAAAAAAGGCGATTAAAGCTCACTATTCAAAGAACAATGGAGCCAACAAATGGGATTATATTTTTCAATCCCCGTCAGTCGAGAGCGAGCCGTTTTATCCGTTCAGTAACTGGACCAGTGCGCGTAGCCAGGCAGCCGATGTCGAAATTCATGTCGATCTGGATAAGGGTTTAGATGATTGGCTGAGGGAAGGTCAAAAGCACAAAGGTGATTTGCGTCTGCATTTACAGATGCTGTCGGAGAACGCAGTTATGATTCTCTTTGGCCGGTCCTGGCCCGATGAGACCTCTCGCAAATTCTTATTCGTCCCACACGATTGGTTGCGTTTCTTGTGGGCACCATTGGCGATGCTCGTTCTTGCGGGGAACCTCTGGATTCTGAGCAAGCATCGAAGAATGGACATGCTTCCAACACTGGTAACTGTAACCCTGGTCTTTTTCTTCTGCTTGCCGGCTGCTGTGGGAGAAGGGCGTTATCGCAAACCGCTGGAGGGATTGTTAGTAGCAAATGCACTCTGGTTGGCAGTGAGCCGCAAGAAGAGATTTGGATATGATGGTGAATTAGTGACTAGAGACCCGATTCTCTCTTCGCAGTATCAGGAAACCTGCTAGAAAAAATGCCCAAAAGAAAAGAAGGTCCGACTGCTCGGACCCCCCTCTCTTGGAATGCGACTTTTAGGTCACATTTCCAACCCCTCATCTGCGGAAATATTTCTGCTCGTATGCACGGGCTAAGACTTGGATTTGATCCGCCGGAGGAAGAACATACTTCCTGCCTGCGTAATAGATAGGCTCTCTGGCTATGAGACAGCCATTTTGATCTTGCTCGAATCTGGGCGGCAGATTGTTAGCTGCGTATAGTGCTTCGATAGGTACGGCATGACCATATTTTTTCATGGCGAGATCCGAGAGTGTGTCACCGTACATCAAGCGTACTTCGGTGGCTTCGTTGGATTCACCGGCGCGAGAGGCGTGTTGTTCTCTCAACTGCTCGGCTCTTGCTCTGTACTGTTCGGTCAATCTCGGGATGTCCTGGGCGCTGGGGAGAATAATCTCTTTACCGGCACCGTAAGACGGATCGAGGATAGTGGGTTTGCCGTTTTCATTGACGACGCTAGGCTGCATGCCGTTGGCTTCGAAGATGGCTTCGATGGCCGGGCTGCCGTACTTCTGGATAGCCATGTTCCAGAGACGATCACCTTTTTGCAAAGTCACTTTTGTGGCGTCACCGGCATCTCCAAGATTATGGTTAGATTGTCTTTCGATCGGGCGTTCGTGCTGGACGTGTTGCACGTGTTGCTCTCTTCTCTGGGGAACGGCATCGGCATCGCGACGCACTACCGGCTGGTCATTTCTGACGACTACATCATCGCGTCTGGGCGGAATATACTGCTCACGCTGTTCTACGTGGCCTTCCATCGGTTGACGTCTCTGATGATCTCGAGCTGATTCCATCTCCATGGTTTCTCTGGTGATACCATGTTTGCCGGAGTAGTTGATGATGTCGGACAGAGTTATCTTGCCACCATCACCCTGGGATGCAGCTTTGATAGAGCCGTAGTTCTCTCTCATGAAAGAGGCAGTACTGCGCTCTTCGGGTGAGAAGCGGAAGGTATCTGTTTTGGCTTGATCGAGATCATCTTTGCTTATCTGACCATCGCCCTGAGAGAGTTTGTTGAAGCCTTCTGTTGAGCTGAAGAACTTCATCATATTTCTCGACATGTCGATGTTCTGTTTATCAGAGACATCTTCGTTGAGCATGGCAAGCGCGTCATCTTTAGAGATGCCCAGGCGCTTCTCTCTGCTGTCGTCGAAACTGTCGTGATTATTGAAGTGATCATCTTGATGGGCCATGGCGATGGTTTCAGAGTTGTGTCTCAGAGTAGCCATGAGCATTGATTCGACCGGGTGATCTTTGGATCTGTCGGACTGCAAGAAAGCATCGAGGTCAGAGTTGTTGATGTAGCGATTGTCACCTTTGAGTGTGTCGAAGTTCTCTACTGCGTATTGACCCATGGTGCGACGGAGCAAAGAGTCGGAGCTCAGTCCGCGGCTAACGCCGGTTCTTATCTCGTTTACTTCCTGAGGGCTCAAGCCGCTTTTCATTAGATGCTCGTCGAACTGTCTTAGATTTGCAGTCAGGTTGCCGTCCTGAAGACCGGCTTTTATAGAGCGAAGACCGAGGTCGACATTGCCGCCGACTTTATCTGCCGGGGAGATTCTAGCCTCAACTTCATGACGCACCGGGGACTCAGCTATATCGGCGCTGACGCCGTGCTTGTCGGACCAGTTCACCACATCGGAGAGACTCATCTTGAAGTTGCTGTCACCGGATGAAGAGGCACGGATGCCGCCGAAATTCTTGTCCATATAATTGAGAGCGTTGCGCTGCTCAGAGTTGTAGCGAACGGTATCACCCCGAGCCTGGTCCAGTTCTGAGCTGGAGAGCAGGTTGTCTTCGCCGGCGAGGCTTTTCCATGTGGCGGTGTTGCCGAAGAAGCGCATCATCTTAGCCGACATCTCGGTGTGGAAGCTGCCTTTATTCTTCTCTTGACCCCATTCGGAGAGGTCTTTCTTGCTGATGCCTTTACCTATCTCTTCCGAGTCGCTAGGTCTATCGTCACGGAAGCTATTAGCGTCTTCGTGAGATAGAGCGATAGAACTCAAATTGCTTCTCAATCCACGGGTTATCAGTCCGCGAACCGGTAGATTCGATTCGATGCCGGCTTGCAGAGCGCCGTCCAGATCGTTAGAGTGAATGTAGTTGTCACCATTGGACATGGTGCTGAAACTCTTAGAAGAGTAGTCTACTAAAACTCTTGGTAAAAGTCCGGATTCTTGCAGTTTGCTACCGAGAGATTTGCTTATATCAAGCTTCTCCTGTCCGCTCAGGGTAGAGCCGGACATATCTCGGTCGAGTCCGTTGACCACATCGGCCAAATTGTTGTTTCTGATACCTTCTTTTATTGAATCGAATGCATGGTTAGCTGCATTCTCAACATTATTTTGCGCATGGGCGCCATCAATCGACATAGCCTGGACCTCCGGGGAAAGTGAGCAGTGTAGGGGGTTAAGAACAATCAGGCCAACACCGTTTATTCGATTTGTATGTAATTTGCGAGCGTGCCTATGATAGTATGCCGACCCGCCCTCAATATCAATACGGGAAATTACGTAGGTGGTCGGATTTTTGATTAAAACTCTTATTCTGTCGGGGATCTGGCTCAGGGCTTGGTTTTGCCGTGAGTCTCCGGTGGCTGCAATATCATTTCTAATCCGGAGCGGGATTTTTGAGACAGATCCACGTCCAGTCCGGGTCGAATTTTATTGATTTCCAGTCTTAAAGAGTCCCTCAGTTGCTCGCAGCGGATGAACCGAAGATTCTTCAAAGAGGGGATTTCAGCCAGGCTCAGCGCTTCTTCTCTGGTGAATTCGGGACTGTCTTTGATACTGAGGTTCTCCAGTTTCATGGTGCGGAGGACTTCGAGATAATTGGGGGGCAGCTTGCCCAGTTCTATCTCTTTGAGGGTTCTGTTGCCTGTCAGGGCGGCGAAGTCTCGGGCGGCGATAGTATTCTGCGAGATATGAAGTCGGGTTATATTCGGAAGCTCTTTCATTTTATTGAGGAAAGAGAAATTCAGGGATTGATTGTCGGTCAAAACCAGGGTATCCAGGCTCTTTATATGTAAAATCGGCTCCAGACCCTTCTCGGTCAATATAGACCTTTCTATACAAAAGGATTTGAGCTTGTCGAGCCTGGTCAGAATCTGCAGATCTTCGTTCTTGAAGCCGTAGCATTGAATGAGATCAAGCGTTTCCATGTCTTTCATGCCGGCTATTATCTTGAGCGCCGGAGCATCGATTACACATTCCATCAGTTTTAGTTTGCAAAGAGGCAGATGTGCTGCCGCTTTTAAAGTATCGCCTTTTAAATTGTCCATTCTGAAAAGCAGGGTATGGATGTCGTCATGCTCTTTTAGAAATTTCAGATCCGATTGTTTGCCGTCCACATCTCCCATGACAGAGTAATACCCAGGGGCATGATGCTTCTCTGCTTTCAAATAAGGTTCGACGCCGGTGATTGTGTCTAAGGCTATACTGTTGTCCAGGAAGACTTCTTTCTGTTTCTTTGTTTTGCTTTCCTGGCTTTTCTCATTGCCTTTGTCGAGACCTGGAAGAAACACTTTCATGGCGAGCAGAGCGGTTCCTAATAAGAAAGCCAGAATAATCGCAGCGGTGATCACTGGCTTTCTGGTTTTGCGGCGGTTTTTTGTTGAGCCAGGACCTATCTCTTCGTTGCCGGGCTCCTCATCTTCAAAGACGGCGTTCTCGTAGTTCTCCAGGTCTTGTAGTACTTCGTCGAAGCTCTTATATCGGTCCGCTTCTTTTTTTGCCAGGCAGCGAGCGACAAGCTTTTCTATGGCAGCAGGAAACTCGATATCAGAGCGCTCTATTAAGGTCGGCGGCGCGGCATTGGCGTGCAGCATCATTGTGGCGCTGGCTGACTCGCCAAGAAAAGGCGGATCACCCGAGAGCATCTCGAATAGTACACAGCCGAAGCTGTAGATATCCGAAGACTTCGAGACAGGCTCTCCTCGTACGGCTTCAGGGCTCATATAAGGCGGACTTCCCACAGCGGCTCCAGCGCGGGTCAGCTCCAGAGCCGTGCCTTCTTCTATTTTGGCGATGCCGAAATCCACCAGTTTGATGGTGATTTCGTCATGGTTCTTTCTATCCTTATCTAAAAGTATGTTCGATGGTTTTAGATCCCGATGAAGCACTCCGTGATCATGCGAATGTTTCATGCCCAGGCAGATTTGCTTCAACAAAGGGACGGCATCGCTCAGTCTGAGCGCTTTTAGCTTGTGAAGCCTTTCTTCGAGACTTTCCCCTTCTATATATTCCATGGTCAAAAAGAGCTGACCGTCTTCCAGTAATCCGAAATCGAGTATTTTTATGATATTCGGGTGCTCTAGTTTTGCTATTGCCCGGGCTTCGGTTTGCAGCCGGGCTGCTTTGATATCGTCAGGATTTTTGTTGAGGAGCTTCATGGCGACGATTCTTTTGATCGAAGTGTCTTCGCATTTTAAGACCACGCCCATGGCGCCCTCGCCCAGTTTAGCCAGGGGTTTGTATCTGGTGCTCTGAAAGTATTCGGCTATTTCGTCCCTTACCATAAACACCCATGCCCTCTAGCAATTCATACCCGGCCATCGGGTCTATCTAGAATAAGGCGGGATAATTTTGCCGTTTCACCGGGAACAAGGTGGTAGGTAAATGGAGGATTTCGATTTGATGCGAGCAGTTGCTTTGTCTTTGATTGTCTTACTCTCGGGTGTGGTTCCGGCAGCTTCGGCTTATGATCCCAACTTAGATCAGAAGGTTAAGTACCATCAGTCTCGAACCAACTGGAAGATAAAAGAAGGCCAGGAGCGGATGAGAAAGGCTAGAGAGTCGATGCACTCCTCCGCGAACTCTTCTTATGGGGGCAGCAGTTCGTCCTCCTCAAGCAGCTACGCCCATAACAGTAGAAGTACATCTAAAAGTGCTGCCGGTCGTCCCTCTACCGGTCCGAGCCAGGCTTTGCAATCTTTTATATCGATAGCCAATCGTGCCAATCGAATCGAGTATCTTTATCCTTATGCTTTGAAGGGTAAAACCGAGTACTGGCAGCGCCTGAGCACGGACAATAAGATGAAAGAGTTGCGGCGTATCAAGAACTGGACAGGAAGTGCCCGGATGCTTTCTGTCGACAATAAGGGGTCTCTGGCTACAATTAAAATGCAGGGTAGAGTTCGCGGTGTCAACATGTGGGTAGAGAACGGCCAGTGGAAATACAGCGACGATTTCTAGAAATATTAGAAAGTTAAGCCCGGGGAGGAAACGCGATGGTGTTGCCTCCCCTTTCTATTGCCTGTTCAGAGGCTTGCTCCGCTTTCACCAGCAACTCTTTCCAGCTTGTGCCGTGGGTGGGGAAGGAGGCTACACCGATGCTGGCAATCAACGAGAATTTGTACTGTCTGAACTGCAAAATTGATGTCTCCAGGGCTCTTCGAATCTCGTCCATCAACTGGGCGGCGTTGGGTGCCATGAATTCGGGCAGGACCACTATGATTTTGTTCTCGAATCTACCGGCAATCTCCATATCGAGGTCTATATAGTGTGCAAGAATCTTTCCCAGGTTCTGTAAGGCGGCATCCACCGCCAGTTCTCCGAAATGACCGCGAATCAACTCTAGCTCGTGAAAGGTGATGATACAGACCGAAAGCGGACGCTGGTGCCGGGCTGCTCTTTTTACCTCTCTCTCCAGCATTTTCATTGAATGTCTGAAATTATAGATTGTGGGAATCTGCTGGTCATAGAAGTAGGTCCGCTCTATCTTGTCTTGCTGAGCGGCTCTGGCCGGTGAGAGAATCTGGTCTTGGGCCTGACCCTGACTGCCGGTCTCACCCTGACCTTGCAATTGGGGCTCTTCTGCACCGTTTTGTCCCAGCAGTTCGGGCTTCCCGTCGATGGCAGGTTTAAGCGGATTGGGCGGTGCATTGGGGGGCAGGTGCGGTTGGGCTCTAGGTTTCGGCGGTGCTTTCACCGGCATCTGGGCAAGCGCTTTCAGTTGCTCTTGTATATCCGGGGCAAGAGGTGCCGGCTCTTCTTCGCCTTCTTTCAAAATCGGAATATCCGCTTTTTGAAAGCCGCCCAGCATCGCTTCCACATCAGGCTTGTTCGGTTTTCTGCCCATCAGGCTGCGAGACTGATCCGTCGTGGTCGGCCGACCTTTTCTGACGCCGCTCAGGCGTCGGTTGAAGGGGTCTTCGGCGATTATCCGGTCTTGGTCGTTGGGCATTTGCGAAGCAGTATAAGAAAATATAGGACTACGTATACCATTCAACTTACCCGAATCGGTAGAAGATTTATCTATAAAGGCTTCTGGTCAAAGAGGCGGATAATTTTGAGGACTCAGCGCATCCAGGCGTCCTGGGCGGGTTTATAGCTCAGCTCTTTTGCTTTTGCATAGTCAGAGGCGGCGGCAGCTTCATCTTTCAGCTTCTCTTTCAGGCATGCTCTTTCGTAGTAGAGCAAACCAGAGTCCGGTTGCCTCGCCAGTGCTCTATCGAGAGTGGCTTCTGCCTCTTTCAGCATGGCTTTCTTAGACATCATATTCGATACCAGTGCGGCGACTTTTTCCGGCTCCGGGTCTATCTCATAACTGCGCCAGTTCTTTTTACTCTTCTTCTCTTTGGTTTTGTCATCGCCTGGATATGCTGCAACCGCCAGGGCGGCTTCTTTTAGCGCTTTCGTCGGATCTTTCTGCTCGAGATAACAACGGGCTTTGCCTATATGAGCTCCGAAAAGATCCGACACCGCAAGGCTGCGGTCGAAGAAGATCATAGCCCGGTGATAATTCTGTTTGCCGGCAAGAATCCGTCCTTTTAGTTCATAGAGACCGGCGAGGTCCCAGTAGTCTGATTCTATCGCTTTGTTTACATCGACAAGGGCTTTGTCATAGTCTTTCAAGCGACAATAGCTGCGCCCTCGATAATACAGAGGGTATCCGTCGTCAGATTTTATTCGTATTGCTTCGGTAAGGATCTCGATCGCTTCTTTTGGCTTGTTCTGACGATAATAGGCAACTCCTTCATAGGTATAGGGCTCGGGGTTGTCCGGGTCGGCTTTGATCGCTTTCTGACTGTATTTAATCGTTTTATCGAGGTCGTTGTCCTTGAGGGTGATATAGGCAAGATAGTTGTAGGAATAGTCAGAGGTGCTGTCGAGGGCTACTGCCTTTTCGAAGCTCTCCACTGCTTGATCAGGTTTGTCCAGTTTCCAGTAAGCGTGACCGAGCCATTCATAGGCTGCGGATGAATGGGGATCTTCTTTGAGCGCTTCTTGAAAGAGTTCCACCGCCCGGGTTTTATCGTCCATTTTGAGATAGCGACTACCCAGTCGGGTCAATTCTCTTGCCGATTGTGGTTTTTTGAGAAGATGAGAGCGCAGGACCTCTCCTTTTTCAAAAGTCCTTGACGGAATGTGATCTACCGCATCTGCCAGCTTGTCGACCGCCATCGCCGGTATGTCATCCGGGGCTGCCAGTCTTGTTTCGACATCGGAATTGATGATGCCGTCGAAAGCGTCGATTTTGTTTTTGGCGATTACTACGGTGCCCGCCGGGCTTCCTTTAGGCGGAGGTCCGGCTTTGATGTATTTCGAACTGATGAAAAGCTCCCAGACTAAGAAACAGCCGCCCATGAAGCAGACGAGGCAGACCAGGGCGAGACCGACCAGGATATTGATGAGAGTCTTGTTTTGATCGTAGTACTCGGACACGATTTACTTTTGTACTCAACCGCCCATGAACTTCTTAACTTTGCTTACCCAGTTGTCCGCTTCTTTCTCTTTCTCTTTATCGGCATAGGCGGAGCGCGGCAATTTTTCCCAGTTTTTGATATCCACCTCATGCTCCATGGTGGTTGCAGTGCGCTTGCGCGCCGCCATCAGCTCCTCTTTCAGTTCGGCTAAAGATTGTACGCGTCGGTTCTTATCAGCCTGCAGGCATTTGCGAAGCAAGGCTTCCAAATTGGCCTGCCCTGACAAGCTTGAGCTGAATTCAGACTCGGAGAAAGGCACTATATTCGATGCCATTTTGTTGTTGAGCATCTCCACGGCGGTGCTGCCTTTAAAAGGCAGGCGTCCGCAGACCATTTCATAGAGCACGATGGCAAAAACATAGATATCCGAGCGAATATCCACTCCACTTTCCATGCCCTGTTCAGGGCTCAGATAAGCATAGCTCGCCCCTTCGGAGGGCAATTCTGAGTTATATAGCTCCGGCTCTTCCGGATGAAAGATAGAGTCCAGATCGACCAGCTTTACTTCGGGCAGTTGCTTGTTGAAATAGTCAATCAGAAGTATGTCTGAGGGCTTGAAGCTGGTGTGGAAAATGCCGTGGGCATGTAATTGCTCCAGGGCATCAAGGAGTTCGAAGCCTATCTCTAGCGCTTTGTCCACCGGTAGATGCTTATAGTCTTTGAGCAGCTCTTTTAGGCTGATAGCTTTGATCAGTTCGGTGACAAGATAAGGCTCTCCTGCTTCACTTTTGCCGAAGTCATAGACCGAGACGAAGTTCTTGTGTTTGCTCACTTCTATGAGAACGCTGCCTTCAAGAGCCAGCTTTCGCTCACCGATTCTGGTGCTGCAATTCTCTCGCAGAATTTTGACGGCAACCAGGGCATCGCCCGGATAAACCTTTGCCGAGTAGACGCGGCTGGAACTGCCCGAGCCTATTAGTTTCTGAATCAAATATTTGCCGTCGATGCGCTGATTCAGATGTGGTGGTGCGCAGGCGTCCGAGTTTAAATCAAGTTGCTCAAATGGATCGAACATAGCCGGAGATTCTCTCCTACAATTCGGGTCATTTTTTGATCATACCCGTATTTTTTCTAGGAGCCGTTCTCTTTATTTTGATTTGACTATTGTCTAAGGTTGAACCGGATGATTGATATAAAGAAGCGCTGCGGTGGCTTGATCTCGCCTGGAGAGAACCGGTCTTATGCTGGGCGATTCTGAGAAGAACATGATGTCGGCATTATTGTTGGAATGTCCGTTGATGCCTATGGCATGACCGACCTCATGAAGACAGACTTTAATGATTTCGTCCTGGCTCATCATCTGACCGGTAGAACGTGATCTGGTCAAGATTGTGATCGTCGCACCACCCAGATTGACGTTCTGTCCATCGGGCAGCGGCTGACCGGAGAGCCTGGTGAGACCTCCTTCTACCAGGCGGCCCCTGTCCATGATCTGGTTCGGATTATCAGTCCAGTTGCAGACTATATTAGCGGACTGGGGAGACGTGGCCAGGCTCATTTTGAGTTTGTTGCCGGTTGCCTCGGCCCAGCTGGTGAAGGCGTTCATAAGGGCTTCTTTGAAGAACGGATTGTACCCGTTCAATCCGGTTCCATCTGCTATATAGATCTTGAGCGGCATCGCGGCAGGCGGCCAGCGAAAGTATTTGCCACCGGATGCGGCACCGACTAGATAATTGTTCGCGCCGGCATTTTGAAACTGATTTTGACCGCCACCGCCGCCACCAGCTTGTCTCATCTGATCTGACAGAGCTTTGACTCGACCGGCTATCTCTCTTGCTTTAGGAGAATTTGGATTCTCTTTGAGATATCTCTGGTACCAGTTTATGGCTTGTGCAATATCGCCGAGACTTTGATAGTTAGAGGCTATATTAATAACGCTCTCTTTTTGTGATGGATCCAGTGAGAGCGCCCTTTGAAATGCGTCGATGGCTTGTTGATGCTGGCCTTCTTTAGCCAGGGCATAGCCGAGATAGAAAAATCCCGGAGCAAAATCAGAATTGGATGCCGTGACCTGTTGGAAGGTGGCAACAGCGGCTCTGGCATTGCCCGAGTTCAGCTGGGCTTGACCCTGTTCTACCATGCTGCGCAGATTGCCCTGGTTGCTTCTCACCCCTGCTTGATTGAGATAGGCTTTTGCCTGGGCGGTCATGGGCGAATTCGGATTCTCTTGAATAAACTGTTGCAGTAAGGGCGTCGCCTTCTCTAAATTGCCCAGGTTCATATAGCAGGTCGCCAGGTTTATCTTGATGAAGGACATACTAGAATCGATGCTGAGAGCGCGTTCGTATTCTGGAATAGCTTTCTGAGTTTTGAGACTGTTTTGATAGGCCATGCCAAGATAGCCGTGCACCTCGGCTGCATCAGGTTCGAGCTTTTCAGCTTTTTTCAGTAGAGAGAGAGCCTGGTCGAACTGTCGATTGTTTATCAACTGCTCCGCTTGCTGGCACATAGAGCGGACTTCGTCACTCAGGGCGAAGCCGGGGCTTAAGAATGTGCCACCAGATATGGTAAGCAGCAGTATTATCAAAGCCTTGAGCAAATTCTGGTTTGATTGAAATCTCTTTGTGAAGTTCATGAAAACAGTATGGCAAAGATGTGGATATCGATCATTAATGATAATATTTTCGGCTGTCAATGCTTATCTAAGGAAGAGGATATGAGCACCAAAATAGTCGTCTATGAGAAACCAACATGTACCAAATGCCGCCAGGCTAACAAGCTTTTGAAAGAATGCGGTGTCGACTATGAAAAGATCAATTACTATGAGAAGCCGCTTTCAGCCAACAAACTGAAAGAGCTGGTCAAGAAGATGGGCATATCGGCTCGGGATCTGCTCAGAACAAGCGAGCAGGTCTATCGCGATCTGAAGCTGGCCAAGGCAGAGTTGAGCGATAAAGAGATAATCGATCTGATGGTCAAACATCCCGATCTGATTCAGCGCCCTATTGTTGAAAAGGGTAGTAAAGCAGTTCTTGGTAGACCTACCGAGAATATCAACGAGCTCATCAATTGAAGTCGCTTTCGGTTTTCTGTTCTCCGGCTCGCTATGTTCAGGGCGAAGGAGCCACCGCTTCTTTAGGGGCTGAGATCTCCAGGCTTTCTCTTGGGCAGAGAGTTTTTGTATTAGCCGGTAAGAGCGCCATGAAACATCTGGCTGTCTCCTGGGATAGTAGTTTCGGGCAGGCTTCTTTAGATTATGAAGTGCTTGAATTCGCCGGAGAATGCACCAGGGCAGAAATAGAACGTGTCAAGTCGGCGGCGCGACTGTGGCAGGCAGAAGTTATAGTCGGCACCGGCGGCGGCAAAGTGCTGGACGCGGCAAGAGCAGTAGCCTGTGATCTTGATCTGCCGGTGGTGAACTGTCCTACTGTCGCTTCCAGTGATGCTCCCTGCAGCGCCCTTTCGGTTGTTTATAAAGAAAATGGAGAGTTCGACTCCTATCTTTTTTACAAGCGAAACCCTGATCTTGTGCTGGTGGACTCGGCCATGGTGGCTAAAGCACCGGGGCGATTGCTGAGTGCGGGGATGGGTGATGCCCTGGCGACATGGTTTGAGGCTAGAGCAGTCCGCGAGGCTAGTAAATTGAACCAGGTGGGAGGGGCGCCTACTATAAGCGCCACCGCCCTGGCCAAGCTCTGTTACGAGACCCTTCTGGAGGATGGTGCAGCGTCACTGGCTGCGGTGAATCGCTCTGAAGTGGACGATCATCTTGAACGTCTAATCGAGGCCAATACACTTCTATCCGGACTGGGCTTCGAATCGGGTGGGCTCGCGGTGGCACATTCGGTGCATAACGGTCTGACCACGGTGGAGGAGACCCATGCTTTCTACCATGGCGAGAAGGTGGCTTTCGGTGTTCTTGTCCAGCTTGTGCTAGAGAACCGTTCTGAAGACGAGATTCAAGAGGTGATGAAGTTCTGCCTCAGTGTAAACCTGCCTCTCACCTTCAGTCAGCTCGGTATAGACAGGGTCGAGCCTGCCCTGATTGATAGAATTGCTGAAAGAACAGTAGCGCCTGGAGAGACCGCCCATAATGAGCCTTTTGTCGTCAATGCCGAAATGGTGGCGGAGGCTTTGCGGCAAGCGGATCGGCGGGGACGAGATTTTCTCGGTTTGGGGCGGTCTGGGTAAATATATCGCCAAGATATAAGACTATTTTTGAATTTAATCCGGGATTTCTCTATAGTTAAGATCTCTCGAAAGTCAGGTTTTCAATATGCTCCTTATTCTTCTAGCGCTGGTCTGTCTTACCGCTTCATTCAATTCTGAAGCAGTTGCCGACTGGTACTGGGATTTCATCTATAAGGGTAAGGTCAGAGCCGCCCAGGAGCTGCTCAAGTCGGATCTTCGTAGAACTAACGGACAACTCGATCGCAATCCGTCCTGGAAGCCAGGCGACACCATCTCTTTCAAAATCTATACAGAAAATGGCGAGGTGCCCATAACTGGCTATGTGCCCCGGCCGGTCGAGAACGGTTATGTCTCTAATGCCCAGAGAGGCGGACATTTCGTGGTCTACTACAGACCGCTGGTGCCCCGACAGTGTGTGTTGGAGCCCTCCTGGAGCAGTGCCCAGTCACTGATGCGCAAGCCGAAGCCGTCGCGAGTGCCGGGAGACGGTGTTTCTCGCTATTTATCCTTATGGGGCAAGGTGCTGGCGCTGATACTTTTCTTCTTCGGGGTTACTTCGGTAGCGAAGAACACTATGTGATCAGGCGACGGCGGTATTGGAGCCGTTGTCCCAGCCGTTGACCATGCCTTTGACATTGGCTATATAGGCGGTGGTGTCGTTTTCGGACTTGGGTGCGTAGGTATGCAGCACCTGGGAGAGGTGAGTGTAGCCCCGGCCGCCTTCCGACTGCGGTGCCAGATATTTGTCGTCGATCAGTCGATACCAGTCTTTGATGCCTTCTTCCCAGTTGGGATAGGCGCGGAAGCCTTTATAAGATCCCGCCGGACCTTCTCCTTTGATGTTGCCGAAACTCTTCGTATGTCTTGCCACTCCGGCGGTTCCGGCGCTCGACTCTTGAATGAAGAAGCCCAGGGCAATGGCCGGGTTGATGCCGGTGCGTACCCCTTCGTCATAGATCAGTTGACCCAGACCGGCTACCGGCGAGCCGTAAGATTTGAGGACTTCATCGATTTTTTCTGCTGTTATCGTAGGCGGACCTTTCATGGCCAGGTCGCCGGCGACCGGGGCGAAGTTTTCTATATTGCCCCTGGGACCGATGGGCTCTGCCGGGTAGTTGCTGCTGTCGTATCCTGGCGATGAACTGCGATATCCCGGTGAACTGCTTCTGCCTCCCGGGCTGAACGGAGTCGCCGAATAATTGCGAGGAGCTGCCGCACTGGACCGATAGGATGGAGTGGAATCGCCGGGGCTGGAGTTGCCCGGGTCATAATCCGGTGCCACCGAAGCTCGCGGAGTACTCGAGCGGCTGGAATCGGATGCGGGCAGATTGGGCTCTGCATGGAGCTTATCCGTCCATTCCTGGGGAACAGGCTTACCTGGATTGTATTTCTGGTAGTAGCGAATCAACTCTCTCACAGTGGCTTTCTGGGCTTCGTTGGCCGCTTTGATGGCTTCGGCGCTGCCGCCGCCTTCTACCTGGATATTGAGATTGCCGTCCTGGGCGATAACTGCTTTATTGGGATTTTTTCGAATTTGACCGTCTTCGCCTATGATGAAGTCGGGCTCGACACCTGCCGCTTCGTTCTGGGCTGCGGTGGTGACATTGACCTCGCCAATATTGAGGAAGTAAGGCTCTATTGTCTGGGGCTCTATCGCCGGTGATTCCGAGATGCTGACATTGGGCAGAGCCGCTTTCGATGGAGCGGCCATATCGTCTACGCTGAGCGATTTGAGATCGAAACTGGCAAAATCTCCTGCGGTAGAGGCTTTTGCAGAATTGGTCGGCAAATCCGCGCTTTCAAATCCACGCGTCGAAATAGACATGGAGGGTTTCCTCTGACTTATATAAGGACCTGAGCAGGTGGGGGGCTGATCTCGATTTGCCGGGGCAAATCGAACCGGTTCTTACGATATTATTGTGAGCGATATACTGAGGATATTGATTCTACGGGTCTTCGTCAACGCAAAAGGTGGGGAAAATCCCATGGTCCTGCGACCGGTTTAATCTTTGCTTCCCCGGTGCCAAACAGATAGAATGTCCTGGTCCATAGTGATTTGATGAGGGGAGCGAAGTGAAACTGGAGCTGGTCAAAAAGCGTTCTGGCTATGCCCTCGATACCTTCGTCGATTCCTGGGTTATTGGAGCGCGCAAGTTCTTTCCTTTATTGGGCGCCTGGGCTTTGACTCTACTCTTGCCTGTGATCTTGATGGTAGTGGGTACCATCGCCGGTCTTGGCATAGATACCATGCAGGGTTTCAAGCATGGAGGCGTTTTCACCCTGATAGGCCTGCTTGTGCCCGGCATAATGATCGGCT
Source organism: Candidatus Obscuribacterales bacterium (assembly GCA_020634035.1). Taxonomy (GTDB): domain Bacteria; phylum Cyanobacteriota; class Vampirovibrionia; order Obscuribacterales; family Obscuribacteraceae; genus RI-106. The sequence continues at coordinate 525,573 of JACKCM010000004.1, forward strand.
GGATGTGGCCGGGCTGGATGTATTTCTGTCTCAAGCTTGCCAGGGATATTCCAGTCAAATGGACCGATCTCTTTCGTCCGCTGCCCGAGGCGGTCTCCGGCTTGATCGCGTTGTCTATAACCTCGGTGCTAATTGGTCTTGGTATGATTCTGGTGGTACCCGGAGTGCTTCTCTATTTGAAGTGGCAGCTGGTTCCCTTCTATATAGTCGATCGCAAATACGGACCTATTAAAGCGATGAAGCAGAGTTGGGAGGATACCGACAGGCTCTTTGTGACGCTCGGTCTTATGGATCTGCTCTTTGCCGGGGTTTTCTCTTTGATCGCCGCTACGGTATTCGGTCCGGTGGCACTGGCTATGGCGTTTTCTATGGCGAGCGCCCTTGTCTATCATCGCTGGTTGACCGATGAAGAGCATCCGGATATGCCGCGGTTGGAAGATGAAGAGCACGAAAGCCTGGTGCAGTAATCTGCGAAAACTGCCTATTTCAGGGGATTCTCGCCCTCACTCAATAGTGGTAGATGCGGCCCGAAATCATTGCATACGGATACGACTATATAGTAAAACCTAACAGCGACTGTTTTGGATGCCGGGCTAGGATAAGAAGATAGAGGCGGTCCTGTATTTGGGGAAGAATGAGATGATGCGACAAGAATCTAAAGGCATATCCTTAAAAGTAATCGGCATCTTAATTGCATGGTTTTTGTCGGTTTCTATCTGTGGGATCTTTCATGTCGCCCATATTTGTCTTGGAATGAGCATCGCTTCTATGGCGCTTTTGATGAGCGAGAAGAATTGGACAGCGAAGTCCGTCACCGCTTTGACTCTTAATATGGTGGCTATGGGCTTGAGTTTCTGGCTTTTGATTCGCTGATTGCTTATCTGCTTTCCCCTGAAAGGGTGATAGCAAGATCAGCTTATTTACCGATAGAGAATCCCCTGGCTTGTGGATGTCGCCGACTCTGATTTAAAGGGATAACGTAGTTAGAGTATATCTGGTGTTCCCTTAGACTTGGATCTTTTCAATCATGCTTCAAAAGTTACTTTTGTTATGCCGCTGTAACATCGCTCTTTTTTCTCTGGTTCTGGTCGCCTCCGCAGTCTTTCTTGCCTTCATCGGCCCGGCGCGAGCTGCCTGTATGGCTCTCGGTCTGGTTCTGGCATCAATCGTGTTGCTTGTTCTGGACGCGAAGCGAACCGGCGGTTCCCCAGGAGTGTTCAAGGCCTTCCTGATCAATTTCGGAGCGGCTTTTCTTTCTCTGGTTACTTTAGTTCCTTGAGAATTCTAGAAACTTTGAATCAGGGTTTGAAAGAGTCGATGAAGCGTTTTACATCGGGGCTCTGAGGATTCTGGGTAATCACCTCTAGATAATAGAGTGCCAGGTCGGTTACATAGCAGATATAGGTTACGTCAGCTTTGCCGACCTTGCCTGAGTATTGTATGGACTGGGCATTGCCGACATTGAATTTGCCCACTAAGTCTATCTTCGGGTTCAGTTTCATCTGATTGAAAGTCATCAGATTGGCCTGGATGATCTGGTCTGTCCATATCTCTAGAGCCTGTTCATTGGTGACTCCTTTTTTGCGGTCGCTTTCCAGATTCCTCGAACTGACACCCACGGTATACGAGACTTTGCTTCCCTGGGGCTTGTATACATAGCGAAGCGTTCCATCAGGAAGCTGTTGCGCGTCTATGGGAGCAGGCATTTCGAATGTGGTGCTGGTTCCCATAATAGAGACTTTCTTCCAGCCGCCAGGCGCATCAGTCATCGTATGTGGTGCGCCACCCGGAGCCTGTTGTTGCTGGGTCTGTTGTCCCTGCATCGGCATCTGTCCAGGATTCATTTGTTGTTGTTGCTGCTGGTCGGCGCCGCCGCCGCAGGCTGCAAGCAAGAGAATGGCCGCTATACTACCGAGTGTGCAGGATGCTTTTTTATGATCGATCATGGTTGATTATTCTCTCCCTTTTTTAAATCCCCAGTAGTTTCTGGTCGATACTGCGTGTCAGATCTTCCATCTCGCGAAATAGCTCTCTCTGTTTATTGAAAGGGAGATTTGGGCTGTTTCGGAGCTGAGTCTCTATCGAATGGATGCGGTTCTCTTTTCTATAAAGTTCACTGGCTTCTGCTCGGCTCAGTTTACCCCGAGAAATACCGTCGGCGATTCTCTGGTTTATAAGTGGTGTCTGGCTGTTACGACTGTGATGTCTGCTGTGTCCGTATCCATAGCGATTTCCACTTCCATAGCCGTATCCTCTACCCCGGTGTCTGTTCTGGTAGCCGTAGCCACTGGTGGCGTTTATCTTGCTTCGCAACTCTCGCAAGTCGGTTAGTAGATTGTGCTCTTCATCGTAATCTATGCGACCATCTTTGAGATAGATGAGTTCGTCGTTTCTTATCTTGTTGAGGGTGTTCTGATAGTCTCTCGATTCGTTCCAGGAGATTTTACCTTCGCTGAGAGCCTGAGAAATGGAAGAATCTATTTCGGCTTGCATGCTGTCTATATGTGCCTTTCTGAGCTCGGCATTCTCAAGGACGCCGCCTCTGTTTTGACGACCGCCGTACTTCTTGAACCATTCGTCATGGGAGAGGTTGCCTGTACCGGTGGTGGCAGAGTTTTCCATGTAGGCTTTGATTTTTGAGGAGAGGAAGTTGAGTTCGTCAAGCAGTTTTACAACTTCTGGATCTTGAAGGGTGCCGTCGGCGAGATACTCAGATTCATGATGGGCGATTTGATTGAGGTCGTTGCGCAACTCCGTCTCTTCGGTGGGGGTGAGCTGACCTGTTTTTACGCCGGCTTCGATGTTCTGCTCTAACTCTGCCTGGCGATTGTTCAGATTGGTCTTGGTTACGGCTTGTGCTTGATCCGGGGTGAGATTATTCCCCTTCAGAGTAGAGTCAAGATAATTGCGGAGCAACTCTTTATAGTCCAGGGCCTGGACCGGCGTCGCTGATACAGCGATTAAGGAGACGATGGATAAGGAGAGGAGCAATCGGTTTTTCATAGCCAGGTTCCTGAGATAGCTACTAACTGTACCTGACACTTATACCCGAATGCTTCGAATCTGTCCTCTCAGTTGCAAGGGGGTCGGGGCGGTATCTTTTACCAGGTATGAGATACCGCCGTTTCTTGTGAAAGTTAAAAGCAGGCAAAATGGCGTCCCCAATCTTTAATCTGCCATTAAGCAGGCGGGTGAAGTCAAGGGAATGCCTCTATACTGATAACAGTCAGTCATTTGATTATTTGAATCAGTATTTAGTCAGATGCGCTTCCTGGAGCCTTGCCGGTTCCAGGGGGCGTTTTCATAGCTGATGGCGCATTCGGTGCCGGATGAAACCAAAGTGAGGTTCGTGATGAAATTCAAATTTTTGTGCGGTCCTGACAGATGTTGCGCTGCTCTGGCTGAAGCTCAGCTGGAGAAACGCTGGCAGGGTTATTTAATCTGGTTGCTTCTGCTGCCCTTTGCTCTGGCAGCATTTCTTGCCATAGGAAAGGCCGGAGATGCTTTTTTTGCCGGTCAAACCACAGTGGCAGCCGACCTTTGTGCCATATTAGTCGTCACTTTCCTCAGCTCTGTTATGGCCTGTGTCTATACATCGCTTTCCGGTAAAGACCCTTCAAAGAACAAAAGTGTAGAGGTCAAGTCGGATGAAGCGACAGATGCTTCGGCTCGTCCGTCTTCTTTAAATGGAGCCGTGTTCTTCCTGGCGTGTTCTCTCCTGGCAGGAAGTTTTCAGGTGCTTTACCTGATCTCTTATCGCTGGTTCGGCAACTTCTGGTGGCTGGTACCAGCCCTGACTTCAATCGCCTTTAGCGCGGCAATGATCATGGTTCAGAGCAAAATTCTGAAACAGATCTTCCCTGCCTCTCCCCTGGCAGATGAGTCTATGAGCCGTCGTCTTTATGAGATTGCTGATCAAGCTGGCTTTCCTCTTGTAGAACTGCTCCATCTCGATTCTGGCATAAACATGGATGACAAGCCGCTTTTCGTGGCAACTATACAGGACAGACCGAGGGTTTATTTTACCTCGACTGTTCTGGACAATCTCAACAGTGATGAAATTTCGGTGGCTTTCGCCCATGAGCTCGGTCACGCCAAAATGAATCATGTATTCAGCAAACTGATTTTGAAGTATCTGCTTGTGCTCGGCAAATGGTTCATTGCGGCTCAGATCGTCTCTGCCCTATGTGGTGGTGTTAGTGGTGCATTCTCTCTCCTCACGCTTCTGTATGCGGTCGATGCGGTGACAGGAGCCATCATCCCCGCTATAGAGGGAATGTACTCGCGATATTGCGAAAAGCAGGCTGATCTCTTCGCTCTTGAATTGACCGGAGACGTCGAGAGTTTCGTCACCGCCTTCGAGCGCCTGTATGATGTCGTTCCTGGTATCAAAGCAAGACATGCTTTAATCGGAATCTATGCTACTCATCCCGGTCTCGATAAGCGAATCGGTTATGCCCGCGCCTGGAAGACAGCGTCCAGGAATTGGGAAGGAGTATAAAAGTGAACAAAATCTACATGGCTATTTTGAAAGCTTCTCTTCTCAAGAGCAACCGCTTTTCCTGGTTGACCTCGGCTATCGTTTCGCGTTTTGCGAAGGACGGCGAACATGGTTGTCTGGCAAAATTTCAGAATGACTATCTGGCTTTTATCGGTGATCCTGCTTTTGTGCCGGACACGAAAACACTATTGATCCTCTCCAACCTGAGCTCATCGGCTCTGATTCGCGGTGACCTTCCGGGGCGCTATAAGATAGAAAGTATAATCCTGGACTTACCCGGGATAGCCAATGATGAGGCGCTTCGTTTGAGGACCAGGACCAGAGTGGTTTTCACCGATTTCGTAAAGGGTCGCTTTTCTGGCAGTTTCGCCGAGCTCAACCGCATCGAAAAGGCTCTTGCGGAGGCTCAAGAAAGTGATTTCACCTTTGGGTCGGAGAACTTCAGGCTGTATACCGAAGCCTTTGGTGCGCTTTATCTCAAGTGGTTCAATCGCGCTGAGAATGCCGCCTCCCGGGCCTGTCGCCGGGCGGAGAAACGCTATGGAATGCGCAGTCTGGATACTGTTGGATATAAGCAGTTGCTGGTCGAGATCTATCTTGGCCGGGGTGAGTTAGAGAAGGCAAGGGAGTTGATTCGTGAAGTCATGATTATTCAGAGGCACTACCATAAACCGGAGTCTCTGGAGCTTGCCGCCACTTATCTTGTCGCCGCGGCCGTAGATGCGGAAACCGGAAATTTTGATCAATCGGAAGCCGGTCTTGCCTGTGTAGAAAAGGCCTATGGTCGTGTAACTGCTAACAGCACGCTCATAGATCTGGCTCATCTTTATGTGGGCAGAGCTCGTCTGGCTTACTGTCGCGGTGACAAGAGCGCCTGTTTTGACTTTGCCAACAGAGCTCTATCGGAATTCGCTTGTCACTTCCCCGATGATCATCCTGTCCTGGTGGATGCTCTAGCTTATGCGGCTCTTGCTACAGAAGAGCAGAGAGCCGAGTTGAAAGTTAGACTGGAGCGAATTGTCGGCAGGTATAAGATGAATTCCTGGAAACTGCTTGAGCAGCTCAGAAGAGAGGTAAGTCAGGTGATTTAGAGAGAGTTGCTTTAATTAAAGCTCTCTATCTCGATTTTGATGCCATTCTCCTCCACTTTGCCTCTATCCTGAAGCATGGCGGCTAGAGCGCCTTTCTCTTCTTTGAGATAGGCGTCTAGAAAAGGCAGAGTGGATGCCATGGCGAATTCGAAGCGTTCTCTTTCTCCGCCGCCGCGTTTGTCGAGGGGGTTGACTCCGAGCCTGTCGACAAGCTCGGCGCCGGGCATTTCGTTGTGGTCGAAATCGGAAGTCGAGATGCTTTTGTCATTTAGTTCAGTCGGTTTGGCGCTCTCTTTTCTCTTTCCGAAAAGAGCCAGCGGATGGATTCCGATAAGGTCGATATTGGAATTTTTCAGAATGCGACGTACTTTTCTGGGACCGGGTCGTTTTCTCTTTTCACCGTCTATGGTGACCATATAGAGGTCTGTGCGATGGGCTTCTTTCAGTAACTTTCTCAAGCGATCTCTTTGCCCATCTACAGATCGTATTCCATCGAAGAAGCTCACAACCAGAGTCGGCGTGGTGACCGAGGACCAGTCTTGCTTGCCGATAGAAGGAAGACCTTTATTGGTCCCCATGAAAAGTAACTGGGCTTTTATTTGTTTATAGGCTCCGGACAGCCTCTGGGCGCTGTAGGCTCCGGCGTGGTGACCGGCAAGGGCTATTTTGCTGAAGTCCATCTTGTCGGCAAGACCGTCTATTTTGCCGGGCAGTCCGGGCAGGGAAAGGATAGCTAATTCGAGGTCTCTACTTCTTTCTGCGAGCGACTTTTCGTCGACCCTGGCCAGTTTGATCAGTTTTAAAAGGCTTATCCTCTCGCCTTTCTTGCTGTTTCGAACCAGGGCGTCATCATGGGTGGGGCTGACACAGATATAGCCGTGGCTTGACCAGAATGCGGCAAAGGGTCGGTAATCTCTTGCCGATGCCACCGGTGCATGAGAAAAGACTATGATCGGATAGAGACCGGCTTCTTTCGGATAGCTTGCCTCCAGCTCAATGCGCTTGCCTCGTTTTTTGTCCAGCAAATTGAGACCGGATGCAACCTCCACGGTATAGGGACCATGACCGTCTATATCTACCGATTCGATTCTGGTTTCAACCGAGCCTGTAAGCAGAGAATAGTCAAAGCTGGCTTTTTGAGATTGCAGAGTGGGCTCACTCTGGGCATGAACTTTCCTAAGCCCGGGCGGACAAAAAAGGAAGCCCAGAAGCAAAATCAGGATGATGGTGGTTTTTGAATTCGACATACTATCCAGTACCCTGAGCGGGTAGGAAAGTTGCGGAGAAATTTACCGCCGACCTATCTAGCCGGGGCGCTGTAGGCTGTCTGGGGTGGGTGCTGTACCAGCACTACTTTCTTGACCATGTCGTCCACCCGGTCCATTAGACGGATATCTTTTTCATGGTCCTCCGGAAAGAGGTGCGAATTGAGCTGGTGGAGTCTGTCGAGCAGATGCAACTCTGGGTAAGTTCTGCCCAGGGTATGTTTCTCGCACCAGGCGATTCTGGAGAGCAGGCGCGAATGGGGCGGCGGCGGACTATCCTGGGCGGCAGCCAGGTCTTCTGGTTTGGGAGTGGAGAAGCCCAGGGGAAAACTGGAGGCAATCGGGGGTCTGGCGCGGTTGCTTCTGTGTTCGTTGATCTTGTCTTTTATGAAAGGTCTTTTATGAAGGGTGGCCACAGCATAGTGTTCGAGGGCGTCGGTTCTCTGCTGGAGGTCTTCTGAGCTGGAAGCTCTGCCGAAGGTGTGTTTTTCGAGCCTGGTCAGCCTTTGTTCAATGGGCTCGTCTTTGTATTCCTGGGTAAGGAGTTCATCTTCAAGAAATGTTATATGGGGATAATCTCCGATGCTGCCGGCATTGCTGCTTTTGGCTGTTCGGGGGGCTTTAGCCGTCGTCGGCTGAGCTTCTCCGGGGGACGGGACAGCACTTTTTTCTACTACCTGGTTAATCTTGCTCAGGCGCCCTTCTACCGTTCCCTGGTTAGTATCTCCGAAGGTGAATTTCTCAAGTCGGGTGAGCCGCGCTTGATCTGAATCTTTCTTGAAGGTGTGCTGGAAGAATCTTTTCTCCAGGCTCTCCATCTGCTCTTCGGCAGAAATTTCAGCTGCCGAAACCGAAAGGCCAAGACCGGCCAGAATCGAGATGAACAACGAAAGAAGCGGATATTTCATCGAGCCGTCTCCCTGATATAACAAACTGGTTGTTTATTATATCTATTGAATAGCTGGATCGTTTGAGAGATTGCTCACATATAACAATCAGGGAAGTCCGCCGGCAACTTGAATCGGGGCTTTCTTTCCTTTACTGGGCTTACTGCTTACCTTACTGGTTACATGAATGCGACAATCCGATACCACTTCCTGCCAGTTGCTCCAATCCCAGTCGACCGGATCGGTGGCGACCTTATAAGTATAAAGCTCACCATCGGCTGAGATACTACTGGCGGTGCGGCTAGCTGTGGCATCTGTTGGCTCGGCACAAGCAGGTACCGCTATGATGGCAAAAAACAACATGCAAGAGGCGATCTTGTATTTCATGGATTATCCTGACCCTGAAACCTGGACGAAAGGCAGTCTGACGTATCTAAAGATAAAGAAGATTTCTAGCGGTGACAAGTTATGGAATTGAGGGTGCAGTGCTTATTGAGTCTATGCCTGCCGGAGGTGGACTGCATATGTATTGTTCGGTGCATGGCATTGCCGATGGTGCGCCTTGACAAAATTAAGACTACTTTTTCTTGCGTCTGCCGGCATTTACCTTGGCGAAATCCTTGGCTGCGTTCGCTCCCTGGCCGGTTTTTTGATAGATCTTGGCTCTTAGCAGATAGAGACTTTTGGCGCTGTAGCCCCTGAAGTGATAGATCGCTTTGGATATGTCATCCAGGGCTTTTTTCATGTCGCCGGATTCGTAATAGACTACGGCTCTGCGCTCTAAGACGATATAGTCTTTCTGGTCTTTGTCAATCAGTTTGGTGTAGTCGTCGATGGCATGTTGCCAGTCTTTGATCTTTTCATAGCAGTATCCGCGTCGCAATCTAAGCTTATAAGATTCCGGATCGGCATCGAGACATTTTGAATAGTCGTCGATAGCCTTTTCATAATTTCTCAGTGCGTAGTAAGAGTCGGCTCTTTTTCGATAGAGTGCCGGAGTCTGCTTCTTGGCCAGGATCTCATCGAGCTGCTCTATTTGTTGTTTTTGATTACCCAGCAAACGATAGGCTTCGGCTCGATCTTCAAAAATATCGAGTTTGTCCTGGGCTCCTTTAGAGAGTGCCAGGTTCAAGTCTTTCAAAGCCGCTGCAAATTCTCCACGCTCCAGCTGTAATTTGCCCCGGGTTCTATACAGTTCGGCATCTTTTGTCTCAAGACTGACGGCCTGATTCAGGTCGTAGAATGCAGGCGCTCGGTTGAAGAGTTTAATCCAGGTTTTGCCCCGGCCAAAAAAGCCACGGTAGTCTTTGGGATTGTCCTTGATGTATTCGCTGTAGGCGGTTTTGGCCTCGGCATATTTATGCTCGGCGAATAGCTTGTCGGCTTTCTCCAGATTCTGAGGGTTCTTGGCTGCGAAGACCGGCAGGCTGCTATGTATAGAACAGTTTACCCCGGCAATAATGAAAAAACTGAGGAGCACCTTCGATTTGCTTAGCTTCATCTTTTTCATTTTGACGGGGTGAAACCCTTTTACCTGTGTCTATGCGTATTCTATTTTGTGGTCTTGCTGGTTGGCTTGCTGCTTTTGGTCGGCTTTTTCTGGACGCTTTTCTTGGCCATGGGAGTGGTGGCAGCTTTATGGAATTGTTCGTTATAGAGAGTAAACATCTTCTCCATTTTATCCAGATCTGCTTTCGGATAGTCTTTGCCGCTGACGGTTTTTTCCAGGTCGATCAGGACGTCCAGCTTTTCGCGAAACTCGAGGATCTCCTGATCTGTGAGCCAGCCTTTTTGCTTGCCCATCACGAGCTGTTCTTCGAAATTTTTGATTCTCTCTTTGTACTTGAACTCTACTTTGTTGGCGTTCTTGAAGCCGACCCCTCTGGTCACGGTGCTGGTGGTAGAAGTAGAGCCGGAATTAGTCTCTGGGGTCTTTTGGACTTTTGTCTGGCTTGTGGTTATCACTCTGCGGACAGTGACAGCGTCATCTTCTGCCCGGGCTGGAGCAAGACCGAGGCTGAGGGCGAGGACGACAGTGGCGGCCGCCGGTGCAATTCTCGATTTGGGGAGCATATTCACCTCCTGCTCTGTAATTAGTCAGAATAGAAGAGTATATCGCACTGCCGCGCTCTCTGCCTGATTCGTTTTCAAGCAGATCTGGCCACCCCGTATTGAAGACCGGTTGGCTCTTGCCAGCGAATTTCGCTGCGAACTTCCCGGAGCCGGGCAACTATATCGATAAACCAGTCGATTTTATCTTCATAGCCTGAAGCTTCGCTGATTTCAAGATAGTGATTTTTTTCGAGGTCTTCTTTGAGGCTTATTCTCAGACCGGGCAGGTAGTCGTCTCTGGTTTGAAATAGTGGATTATCTAGTTCGCAACAATAGACCGGTATCTTCATCTCTTCGTTTGTCCCGACAGAAAGATACAGGTTCTCTCCAGCCGGTGCGATATCCAGCCTGATTATCAGATAGCTCGCTATGGTGCGCAGTAAATAGGCTGCGTCAGCACCGAGATTTGGAGGGATGTCGCTCAATGATAACTCCGGCAGACCAAATCGTTTCAATCCTCTGGTGGCCAGTTCGAAACGTTCATTCTCTTGAGCGCGGATTCTCAAAATCGTGGCTGCCGAAAGTGGCTTTGTCCTGTCTACCATCGAAGCAAGAAGCAACCGAGGTCCCTGTTCCATGTCCAGGAGAGGGTTCTGATCGGCAAGATAAAGTGCCTCTTCCAGAGTTTGCTTCAGAGAAGAAAGCAGATCTCCTTCCACTGGTCTTTCTATTTTTAAAACAGATTCCGTTCTCAGAAGCAGCTCTTTCTCCACCAGCGACAATTCTTCGTCGGCTATTTCGTTTACCAATAGATCAGCTCTTTTGGTCTCTGTCAGGTAGGTCGTGGTCGAAGTGATTCGAGAATTTTGCAGTCTACCTTTGTTGACGGATAGACCATAGAAAGAGAATGAAGTCGGTCTTTGAACCGGGATTTTTAACTGTTTCATCGTCGTTGTTCCTCAAATGGAGGCTGGAGAAAGCCGAGAAAAGGCGCTGTTTTAGACGGTAAGGCCGGCAGGCGTTATCGTCAAGATCGGCTTTTTGTTATTTGTGAAGCTGTAAACTGTTGCTGGGTGAAGAATAGCGGCGATGGTATCTCTTCCGGTGCCTGAATCGGTACATTGTTACAGTTCGATTAAGCGCCCGATCTGGAGCTGAAGGTCCCGGTATACAGGTCGTTTACTCAGTTGGGAGTTTCGATATTGTTAATATCCGTGCTGTTTGATGATGCACTAAATGCAGTTGCTCGTAATGGGAACCGTTATCAAATCCAAGTCTCATAATCACTATCATTGTTCTTATAAGTCACTTCTATTAGACCGAACTTCCTCATGTGCATAACTAATAAGAAGAGTAGTTCTGATAGAGGCTATAAACGGCAGTAGATGGCGCGCAGTGTTCGACCCTGTTCAAGAGTTTCGGCAGCAGTGATGCTGGCGCTTCTGATTGTTTTTGTTGCAGTTACCGGCACAGAAGCGCTTGGTCAGAGCCAGGATCAGGGCACCAGTCGAGAAGTGATTCGCATATCCGACAGAGCCAGGGATGCCATCGGTCTTAAGGTAGAGAAGGTCGAAATGCGACCTTTGCCGCTCGAAGTCAGTGTTCTTGGAGAGATTGAGGCGATGCCGACCAAGAGCTATGTTCAGCATGCGATGCTGGCCGGTCGAGTCGAGAGAGTCGATGTGGAGTTGGGGGACAGAGTTAAGCCCGGTCAGGTTCTGGCAGTTTTAGATAGTCCCGAAGTAAATCGCCTGGCGGCTGAATTGCTCAACACCAAAGCTTCGATGGAAGCCGAGATAAAGAAAGTCAAATCGCAGTACGCTACAGAAAAGAGCCAGGCTGATACACGCATTGAGCTTGCCCAGGCTGAATATGACCGAATGTCGACGCTGGCGGCCGAGAAAATCGCTTCGGAGCGTTCTAAACAATCGGCTCGGGCAGAACTGCTTCTTGCTCAATCGACCAAGAAGAACCTCTCTACCAAGATGAGCGTTGAACTCGAAGCCCTCGAGATAAAACTGAAAGTTTCGGTCAAATCCCTGATAGACAGGCTCAAACAGGTAGGTGTCTCGGAAGCGGCGATCAAACAAATGCTGGCTACGGAAAACGCTATCGTGCAAGTGCCGGTGCGCAGCACCAAAGAAGGTGTGCTCACAAAGATTATGGCCAATCCTGGTGAGACGGCTGACGATCAGGACCCGCTCTTCGAAATTCTTGATCTGAATACCGTCTTTGCCACTGCCGATGTTTATGAAAATGACATGGAGAGAGTCAGGGTCGGTCAGAAAGTGACGATAAAAACATCGGCTCTTCCCGGGCGAATTTATAAAGGCACACTGTTTCTGGTCGGTGCCGAGGTCGACACTCAGAAGCGAACCCTGCCGGTCAAAGTAAAAATTACCAATGCCGATCTCGAATTGAAGCCGGAGATGTTCGTCAACATGTACATTCAGACCAACGAGCCGACTAAGGCCATTTTGCTGCCCCGGGAAGCGGTCATGGAAAAGACCGGTCATTTTGCTGTTTTTCGGCAAGTAAAACCAGGGATCTATCAGCGAACCGAAGTTGAAGTGGGGCGGAATATCGGCGACGATGTGGAGATTCTCGGTGGTCTGGAGCCGGGCTCCTATGTGGTCACCCGGGGCGCCTTCCAACTGGATGCTCATCTGCTCAAGCAGAGAGGTGACACCGATGCTTTTTCTCATCCCACTGAAACAGGAGAAGATCATGACCATGGCCAGGCACCGGCGGCCAAGAAAGTAATCGGTATGAATCCGCTCTGGGTAGTGGTGGTGGTACTGGCATTTATTGGCGGTGGCGTTCTATCGGCGGTGTTCTTGCGCTCTTCCACTAAGAACCCAGTTTCAAAAGACCTGGAAGATTGAGGGACCGGGCATGCTTAACGGTTTAATATCCTGGTCCATAGAAAACAGATTCATTGTCCTGGTATTGGCTTTTGTTCTTTTCGCCAGTGGAATCTATCTTTCGCTTGATGCCAATATCGATGTTCTGCCCGAATTCGCTCCGCCCCAGGTGGTGGTAGAGACGGAAGCACCGGGGATGGTGCCCGAGCAAATCGAGGCTCTCGTCAGCATTCCGCTGGAGTCAACTCTCAATGGCATGCCCGGGGTGGAGAATGTTCGTTCGATATCTTTGAACGGAGTTTCGGTTATTACCGTTATTTTTCAATACGGCACCGACATATACAGGGCACGTCAGCTCGTAGCAGAGCGCTTAGTAGTGTCTTCGGCCACTATGCCCCCCAGCGTCAAGCAGCCACAGATGGCACCGCTGATGCCCGCTATTGGAGACGTTCTCAAAATAGGTCTGCTTTCGGATAAGACTTCATTGATGGAGCTGCGCACCCTTGCCGATTGGGACATCAAGAATCGTCTTCTTGCGGTACCTGGAGTGGCGAGGGTTTTGATCATCGGTGGAGAGGTGAAGGAATATCAGGTTCTTATCGATCCAAGAAAGTTGAAGTCATTTCGTATCAGCTTGAAAGATGTCTCCGATGCCGTCAACAAAGCCAACGTTATTGCGCCTGGAGGCTATCTGGTAACCGAGGATAGACAACTTTCAATCCAGGGAGTGGCCAGGATTCGTTCTTTGAAAGATCTGGAGAATGCTGTTGTCACAATCAGAGAAAACACTCCTGTACTGCTCAAACATATCGCCAGGGTTCAAGTGGGCTCCGAATTCAAGCTCGGCGATACCGCCATCAACGGTCATCCCGGTGTCTATATCTATGTCACCAAACAGCCCGGGGTCAACTCGGTCAAGCTGGATCGAGGGCTGCAAAAGGCTTTGAACGAGCTAAAAGCCAGTCTCCCTGAGGATGTAAGAGTCTTGCAGGTTTTCAATCAGTCTAAGTTCATAGAGCGCTCGATTCGTAACGTAGTTGAATCTATCTCTCTGGGCGGCCTTCTTGTGGTGGTTATTTTAATCGTTTTTCTTTTGAACTGGCGTACTTCAGTAATAAGTTTGACCGCCATTCCGCTGTCGATTATCACAGCTTTGATAGCGATCAAGTTCACCGGCGGTACCATCAACACGATGAGCTTAGGTGGATTGGCTATTGCCGTGGGCGAAGTGGTGGATGATGCAATAATCGATGTGGAGAATGTCTATCGCAGATTGATGGAGAATCAGTCCCTGGCGGAGCCCAGACCGGTTCATGAGGTGGTTTATGAAGCCTGTCTGGAGGTGCGGTCAGCGGTAGTGTACGCCACCTTCATCGTCGTCCTGGTATTTATTCCTGTTTTCACCATGCCCGGGGTAACCGGACATATTTTCAGCCCTCTGGGATTCTCTTATGTGGTAGCCATTCTCTCGAGCCTGTTAGTGGCGCTTACGGTGACACCGGCTATGTGTATGTACTTCCTGACTCGTAAAGGACAGCTGCCTGCCTGGGAGCCCTGGACAGTGAAACGAGTCAGAAGGGTATACCGCAGCATTTTACGTTTTGTGGTCTGGAAGCCCGAGATGGTAGTGGCGGCCTCCGCGCTACTTTTCTTTGCTTCCCTCTGTCTGTTGCCTTTCATGGGTCAGGATCTTTTACCTCAGTTCAGAGAGGACAGTTTGATTGTCACCGCCATCGGTCGGGCCGGCCAGAATCTGGAGTCAACTGTGCGGATGGGAGCAAACTTCGAGAAGACCATGCTGGAGAGGGATGATGTGGTATCGGTGGCGCAATGGGCCGGTCGAGCAGAGCTCGATGACATGGCCGGTGGACCTAATTTCGCCGAGTTCGATATTCAGTTGAAACCATCGAATGCTTCGCTGGATGTCATTTTAAGGGATATTCGATATCATCTCAACGAGATTCCGGGAGTGGTCTTCGATGTAGGCTCTTTCATCGCCCATCGCATGAACGAGGTCCTTTCCGGGGGCACCCGAGCCAATGTGGTGATTAAGATCTTCGGACCCGATCTGGGTGTTTTGCGGGAGCTTGCCCGGGAGACTGTCTCGCAAATTCGAAATGTGGACGGCGCGGTGGATGTACGCTCTGAACCACAGGTGGTGATGAGGCGGGTGGCGATTACTCTCGATCGAGTCAAGGCGTCGAGATTCGGAGTGACCTCCAGCGATTTTATGGACAATGTCGAGGTCGCCTACCAGGGCAAGATCGTCTCCAAGGTTCTGGAGAATCAACGTCTCTTTGGATTGAAAGTGTGGCTTGATGCGCCATTTCGTCATAATCTCGATCTGATTCGTGCTACCCTCATTGACACTCCATCCGGTGCACGCATTCCTATATCGGAAATCGCCAGAGTAGAATTCGTGGACGGTCCAAGTGTGATTGTCCGAGAGAATGTCACACGCAGGATTGTTGTGCAGGCTAATACCGAAGGGCGTGATGTGGTCAGCGTCGTCAACGACATCAAAAAGATGATGCAAGAAAAAGTAAAAATGCCCCGGGGTTATTATCTTGTTTATGCCGGTCAGTATGCCGCTCAACAAGAATCGACTCGAAATCTGCTCATCGTCTCTTTTATCACTCTGCTTGCGATACTGATAGTGCTGAGACAGGGTCTTGGGTCCTGGAAACTTACTCTTCTGGTGGCAAGCAATATTCCGATGGCTTTTATCGGCGGACTTATCGCTGTTGCGCTCACGGGCAATGTACTCACCCTGGGTTCGTTAATAGGATTCATCAGCCTTTTCGGCATCTCCACCCGAAACTCGATTTTGATGGTCTCTCATATCAACGACTTGCGCGCTCTTGAAATGAGCATCAATCGAACCGTGGTGGAAGGTGCTCTAGATAGAGTCGCTCCGGTGTTGATGACGGCTCTGACCGCAGCGTTCGGCATGTTGCCCCTTGCCGTCATGGGTGGTGCCGGAAGAGAGCTGGAGCAGCCTCTTGCCCTGGTAATTGTTGGCGGTCTTGTTAGTAGCACCGCCTTGACTTTGTTGGTCATGCCTGCCCTTTTCAAGATTTTCGCCCGGTCCGGAGTCAAAGAAGATTTTCTAGATAACGAATAGGCAGAGGTCCCTGGTCCAGTACCAGGTCGTGGAATTTTTTCAAGTTGAATTCTTCACCCTGCCGCTTTTGATAACGCTCTCTCAAAGAGAGCCAGTCTTGCAAACCGACATAATAGGTCGGAAGCTGGCAAGAACTCAATTTAGCCCGGCGCAATTTACCTTCGGCTTCTGCTTTTGTCTGAAAGGCTTCTTTTGTCATCAACGAAAGAGCCTCTTGGTCGGTCATCTTGCCCATATGCATTTTGATGTCGAGAATGGCGTTAGCCAGAAGTCTTAGGCGGATCTTGTGCATGGTCAATTTGAACTTTCTAGATCCGGTCATATAACCCTCGTCCATCATTACCTGGGCAATGTATTCTGCCCAGCCTTCTACATAGGGACCGTTGGCGTAGAGCGAGCGCAGCAATCTTCTATTCTCGGGTTTTATGTTATTGAGGTGTTCGAACTGAATATAGTGCCCCGGCAGAGCTTCGTGGATGGTCAGCCACTTCAAAGTGAAATTGTTGTACTCTCTCAGCTTAGACTCAGCGTCCTCATCGCTCATAGAGGCAGGTATGGGTGTTACCCAGTATTCGGCTTTTCCTTCGGGCTCCAGGGGTGGTGCGCTGTGGAAGCCTGCGACAGAATAGATACCTCTCATGAATGGCGGAGTCGGAATCACGCTCAAGTTATTTCTGTCGCTCAGACTGACGATCTGTTTCTCTGCTATGAACTTCTTGATACTGTCCAGGTCACCTTTGACCGCGTCCAGAAGGTCATCTCTCTTGACGTGATCATCGGCTATTTTGTCGAGCACTTCTTGAATTACCAGATTCTCTCGGTCTTTGCCTTTGACCTTGATGTGGTTATGATCCGGATAGAGCTCCATGTGCATCGGAACAGCCATCTGCATCATCCTGGACCTGACCGCGAGCATCTCTTCTTCGGCTGAGGAGAGTAAATCATCAGGTTTGATCTCGGTTTGCATCACCAGAGAGAATTTTTTCTCGTACAGCTCTCTTCCCAGGCGCCAGCTTTTTTTAGAGGGTGTTTTCGCCAGGTCATCTTTCAACCAGGTCGAGAACGCTTTCAATGCTTCGACCGCTTTCGGGGCAGCCTGATCGTATTCTTCTTTTAATAACTGGTTGTCTTTGACTTGCTCGGCGAGGGTTTTCTCTATAAGCTCGATGTTTCCTTTGTTCTCATCAATTGCGGTATCGATATAAATCGGCACCGAGGATTTCATATAAACCTGAACTTGTTTTAGCAACCGGGGAATTTGTTTGACCCTGGCGATGGCATTGCCGAGACGCACCTCTTTTGGTGCCTGGTCCGATGAGATCGCTTGAAAGATAGAGCTTCCTATAAGCTCCACAGCAATCGTGGGGTTGTACTTATAGTTTTGAATGTTCTCAAGATCAAGCAGATTGAGACTGATCTGGTCTTTGATCATTCTCCAGTCGGCTTTCTCTTGCGGGTTCAATCCTGCTTCCGGTGTCTCCTTTTCGAATCGCTCTTGCCAGGCGCTGTAAAACTGACGCTTTTTCGTCATCGCTTTCTGGCTCATGTCGTCTAGAAGCTGATCGAGATCGACAACATTGCCGGTTTTGCCATCGCTGTGCCTGTGGTAGCCGGCTTCGGAGGCGGCTGTCGGAGAGAGTGCCAGGGATTCTTTTACGAAGCGGTCGGCGAGGACTTCGAAGCTTGATTGTGATTCTTTAGCGGTCGCGGTCAATAGAGAAGACATTGCGAAGATGGTCAGGGTCGCGGCTACGCTCTTTGTATAAATTGATTTAGTCATAGTCTACTTGGCAAGAAGGGCGAAAAGGATATTTTATAACAAGGATAAGACCGGCACTCTTTACTTAGTTGAATCGAGATTGGATAATCTCAAGTTATGAAATTAGCATTTTTCGTAAACGATCTATCGACGGAAGAGCGTGCTCATTCGACCAACAGACTCGCCGTCGAAGCAATAAACAGGGGCCATGAAGTATGGCTCATTCCTGCCGACTCATTTTTCTTCGATGAAGATGACCGTGTCAAGGCTATGGCTTTGAAGGCTCCACGCGCCAAGTACAAGTCCGCGGATGTGTATCTGCGGGATATGCTGGGCAAAAAAGCTACCGAAGAGCTGATTACTGTCGGCGATCTCGATGTCCTTTTCCTGCGCAGCGACCCTTCTAGCGAAGTTGCCGACCGCACCTGGGCGCGCCGGGTAGGTCTTGATTTCGGCCGGGCTGCCATGCGATACGGCGTCCTGGTGGTGAACGATCCCAACGGTTTGTCCACCGCCCTTAACAAGATGTACTTCCAACTCTTTCCAAGAAGCATCCGACCAAAGACGATCATCAGCCGCAATAAGTCGCAGATTCGAGAATTCGCCAAAAATCATGGTGACAATATCGTTCTCAAGCCTCTTCAGGGACCCGGCGGTCAGGGGATCTTTTTCGTCAAGAGTTCCGAGATGGCAAATCTCAACCAGATTATCGATACTCTTGGTTCAGGCGGCTATATCATCGCCCAGGAATTTTTGCCCGGTGCCGAGCAAGGTGATACCAGGCTATTTCTAATGAACGGTCAGCCACTCAAGTGCAAGGGACATTACGCTGCTTATCGGAGAGTTCGTCATGGTGGTCATGATAGCTCCGGTTTCCATGGTGAAGGGACCTTCGAGAAAGCCGAGCTGACGGATGAGATTCTAGAAGTGGCAGAAGTGATTCGCCCGAAGTTGGTTCAGGATGGAATGTTTCTGGTGCGTCTCGATATCATCGGCGGCAAACTGATAGAGATAAACGTCTTCACTCCCGGTGGTCTTGAAATTGCCCAGCAATTCGAAGGGGTCAATTTCTGTCAGGAAGTTATCAAAGCGCTGGAGCGCAAGATCTCTTATAAAGAGGATAAGGTTCGCACCTTCACCAACCTGGAGCTATCGGTACTGTAAATGGTATCACCG
Organism: Candidatus Obscuribacterales bacterium; assembly: GCA_020634035.1. Lineage (GTDB taxonomy): Bacteria > Cyanobacteriota > Vampirovibrionia > Obscuribacterales > Obscuribacteraceae > RI-106. The sequence continues at coordinate 544,292 of JACKCM010000004.1, forward strand.
CAAGCGGGCGATATTCTCTCTGTCTAGAGTAGCCTGGTCTTTGTTTCCCATCGCTTCATAGAGGTCTGCTCTATGAGAATAGGCGAGCGCTCTATGAATACCGGGTGAGCTCTGCGCTATGAAGCGGCTGAGCACCTTCTCTGCTTCGGAGAGTCTTTTTGTGGCGATGTGAATCTCGACTTGTTTGAGACTTGCCGCCCATACCAGGGCGGGAGAGACCCGAGAATCGATTACTTTTTTCAAAAGGGAGAGGGATGATTCGAGGTCGCCCGCCTCTTCGAAGTCGAGGGCTCTTGCAAGAAAGTATTCTGCGGAGCTTTCGTCGGTGACGGAAGAATGAACAATCATGGTCTCTTCCAATATGGAGAGATTTTGATTGGTATCCGAGGAAGAGAGGGCACCGGATAGGCCAAGGGCGGTTATGAAGCAGCTTGAGGCTGCGATTACCTTTATATAGATTGAAGGCATCGGCAAAATGAATATGAAGAATATGGGGCGAGCCGGAACTGCCCGCTGCTCTGCGGGCTTGTTTCGTTTTCCTTAATAATTATTATGATGGATGAAATTTATTTGTCTATAGGCCAGACTTCGAATTCTCGATTATTTCCGGGCTCAGCAAATTTGAATGGGCTTGGCAACCGCTCAAAAGGGCATGTTCTCGAACATATCACCCATATCTTCCACACCCCGGGTGAACTGCGAATTTGGCGCCACTACCTTGAAATCATCCAGTTTCTTGTACTGTTTTTCCAGGTTGCTGAAGGCAGTGCTGCTGATTCCTGGAGCTTCGAAGATGAAAATATTCCGAGGTCTTTTGAAGTGATAGAGATACTCCAGATCAGAATCCTTACCATGTAGTTCGCTGATATAAAGGTTCTCGATACTTTCTATCTTTCCTATCAACTCGAGGGTTTTAGAATCGACAGGAATACCCATGACATTGAGAATTCTGAGTTTCTTCATAGCAGCCAGGTATTTTAGATCATCCGGTTTGACAGATGTGTAGGCTACTTCCAGCCCTTCGATTTTTGGATTTTTTTCGGCAAGCAACTGCATAGTTTTGCCTGTGATTTTTTTGCAGTCGATCAAAGTAAGCTCTCGATAATAGTTTTTGTCTTTGACTGCATTGGAAAAGAGCACTTCTATCGAGCTGTCATCGGTGGCTGTTTTGTCCGCGTGAATCTTCTCGAGGGGGCGACAGCGAGCCAGTTTTTTCATTACTTCATAGCCGATTTTTTCGTTCGGCGGCTCTTCGACTTTTTTCTTCTTCTTTTTATCTATGGTTTTGCAAAGCCAGATGAATCTCAGCTTCGGGCTCTTCTCCACACCTTCGAAACCCGGGGCGGATATCTCGAAGCAATTGTTGAGGTTGAGCTGATCAAGCTCTTGCAGAGTCCAGAGGCTCTTGAGTTGGTCATTTGTAATACCTGTTCCTTCAAGAAGAAGAACTTTGAGATCGGGAAACTTCGGCAGCACATCAAAGACGGTATCGTCAAGGGTGCAACGGCTCAGATCCAGGGCGCGTATGTCGCTTGCGAGGAGGATCTCCAGGTCAGCTCCCTTTAGAGGTATCTCCTGTAACATCAACCGGGTATGGTCGATATTCATATCGTTGTTCTCTTGCTTCTTTTCTGCGATCTTATTTAAGAAGAGAGAGAGGGTTTCGAAGTCTTCTCTTTGCATTGGACGATTGTTGAGCATCTTGTACCACATCTCGTGATAGCCTTCATCACGGTATGGATTAACGGTTCTCTGGCATAATCGCGCCATTTTATCCAGCTTCTCGGTAAGCAGTTGTTCTTCCGAGGGACCTTGCTGCTGAATCTGAACCGGCTTTTGTTCCAGTTTCTTTTGGGATTCGATCGGATTGAAATACAGATAAGTCCCCGCCATGCCAAGCAAAAAGAGAGATAGCAGAGCAAGAACCTTTGACTTTCTTCCTGATACGCTTTTCGTTTCAGGGTCTTCCCGGTGTTCTGCCGGAGGGCGGGAGAGCTTTACCGCAGATAGATTCTCCATCACTTCGGTCATGGACTGATGTCTATCTGCTGGATCCTTTTCCAGCATTTTCGCTACCATGGTCTCAAGCTCTTCGGGAAATTGCCTCTCTTCATCAATTTCGCTCAGTCCGGGTGGCGGCTCTTCGGCTTGCATTCGCAGAAGAGTGAGCAGGTCTTCGGCTTCGAAAGGAGTTCTGCCGGTCAGCATTTTGAAGATTATGCAACCCAGAGAATAGATGTCAGATCTTTCGTCAGCTTCTTGTCCTCTCGCTTGTTCAGGACTCATATAGAGTGGACTTCCCTGGATGACACCGCTGGTGGTGGTGAGCTCCGCCCCCACCTGGGTGACGACCGTATCGTCCTGAGCTTGTTTCTTAGCCAGTCCGAAATCGACCACGGTTATTCCACTTTCTGGGTTTTCCAGATCGCATACGATTATGTTCGATGCTTTCAAATCTCGATGAGCTATCTGTTTGCTGTGGGCGTGGATCATTCCAAGGCTTATCTTCTCTGCGATGGAAAGTGCCAGTTGAATGGGAAGATGACCTTGCTCATCGAGGATGCTGTCGAGATCGTGGCCTTCTACGAACTCCATGATAAGAAAAGCATTGTTCGAAGGCGTGACGTTGAAATCGAGTATGTGAACGAGATTCTCATGTTCCAGTTGGCTGGCTGCCCGGGCTTCTTTCTGAAAACGAATCAGGTCTTTCTCTTCGGCTCGTTTGAGTACCTTCAATGCCACCGTTTTATCAAGGATGGCATCATGGGCTTTATAGACTGCGCTGGTGGCACCGCTGGAAATATACTCGAAGGCGCTGTATCTATCGCCCAGTTTTTCGAGCACATCCTGGGGGATATCGTGGCTGTCTTTGTCGGGAGCTGCCATGACCGGGACTCTCTTATAAAGCTTCTGAGCTTTCGAGGACTTTTCTTATCTGACCGGCATGTTTCTCAAGAAGCGAGCGAGCCTCGTCGGCACCGACTCCTTTCAAGTGCATAACAATGGCCACTTTCGAACTGCCTTCTGCTTCCGCCAGAAGCTCTGCCGCTTGCGCTTCATCGACAGCGGCGGCTTTCATCACTATTCTTCTGGCGCGGTCTTTCAGTTTTGTGTTGGTCGCTCGCAAATCTATCATCAGATTGCCGTAGACTTTCCCTAATCTCACCATGAGCGAATTGGTGATCAGATTCAAGATCATCTTCTGGGCGGTTCCGGCTTTCAATCTTGTCGAGCCGGTTATGGGCTCGGGTCCTGTGATTGCCCGGATGACCAGATCTGCTTCCTTCTCAATCACGGAGCTGCTCACATTTACCAGGGCGACGGCGTAGGCACCATTGTCGCGGGCATAGCGCAGGGCGCCTTTAACATAAGGGGTTCTGCCGCTCGAAGCGATGCCAATAACCGAATCCTCCGATTTAAGCCCATATTCTTCAAGGGCTCTTGCCCCTTCTTCTTCGACATCTTCCGCCCCTTCCACAGAAGTGGTGAGAGCCTGGTTGCCACCGGCGATGATGCCCTGAATCAATTCGGGTTCGACTCCGAAGGTGGGGGGACATTCGCTTGCATCGAGCACACCCAGTCTGCCGCTGGTGCCGGCACCAATGTATACCAGTCGTCCCCCGCGTCTGACCCGGGAGAGAATCTCTTCTACCGCCTCTGCCACGGCAGGAACGGCATAGTCGACACTGGCAGCCACTGTGTGATTCTCTTTATGAAGGCACTTTACCAGATCCAGAGGAGCGAGACTGTCGAGGTCAGTGGTTCTCGGGTTTTGTTGCTCGGTTTCCAGTCTGGATAGATCCTGGCCGGTCGGGGTCATACTGGACTCCTTGGTCTTACTTAGTATGTATGTATGAATTTTGTCAGTCTAGCAGATTAGCCTGGCCCGATATCAAAAGTGGCAGGGTACATTTCAGCCACTAAAACTCTCTAATGTCTTGACATGAAAGCCTTCCCCGCCTTTGAGCCCCTTTACCATGCCCGACCCCAAGGAAACAGAATCCGACTGGAGACCCGATAGCGAAATCTTTTCTAGCTCTAAAGCCGGATTTGATGTGCTGGATCTATTTAAGAGTGAGAGTAAACCTTCGAATAGCAGAATCGATTTTGCTCCTCCTTCTCCTTCTATAGATTCGTTCAATGTCGACTTCAACTCTCTTGAAAAGCCGGTGAAATTGACCCAGCTTCTGGAGAACACGGCAAATTGGAGCGATTCTGCCGTATCTACAACACCGACAACCCGCAAGCCTGTCTTCGGTCGAGTAAATGACGCCCTGGTAGCTGTAGGCAAAGAAGGTCTTCTGGTTCGAGACGGCCGTATAGAAGAGCCCGGTTCCGATCAAAGTCCGGTGGTGCAAGAGGTGACCACCGAGGACGGGATTTATAAACGAGACGAAAAAGGGCGTATCTCTTCTACTGCCCCAGAAGCCGGCCGGACCGGACCGAAACGAGAATTCGAATATGATGACCCCGCTGTCACCGACAAGCCCTCGAAGGTGACAATCGGAGACGACGTCTATGTCCGCAAAGGACCGATTACCTCTTCGGGTAAGCCGGTTCAAGAAGACGGATTCGATATGCATAACTGGACCGTCTATGATCGAAGCGGAAACTTTAAGAGAGACTGGTACGGCGATATGAAAATCAGTCCTGATGGGGTATTCAGTCGCTATGAAAATGACAAGCGAAGCTTGGCTCTGGAAGGCGCCGACGGTAAGCCACTATCCGCTGAGGAAGCGGCCAGGCGCAATGCTGACGGTATCTGGCCTGGCACCATAGAAGTTGTCCGCCCGGACGGCTCCGAATTGAAAGCGACTTTGAAAGGTCATGTAGTACAAGAGTTGCTGGAGTCATCCCAGGGTACAGATACAGAGAACGGCGAGAAGCATGTCTGGAAAAAGGACGGAGAACGCTGGACTTGTGACACTCTTCCGGGTGAGGAGCGTCGGGAGCTTTCGGTGGGAGCCGACGGCAGTTTGAGCTATGTCGATAAAGAAGGACTGAAACACCGGCAAGAACGGAACGCTGCCTCTGAAGTGGAGGATGGCGAAAGTGGCTTGACCTACGGCTTCGATCCTCACCACCGCTTAATTTCGGTTACAGGAGAAGAGGGCGCGCGCAAGCTGACCTATGGTGATGACGGCAAACTGGCTTCGGTAGAGAGCACCTGGGGCGGTTCGTCGAATCGCTGGACTCGTGATACTAAAAATAGTGCAGGCCAGTGGCAAGAGAGTCCCGGAGGCAGAGTGGCAGATAAGCTCAGAGTGCTGGAAAGCGGAGAAATTGAGCATGTCACTGCTTCGGGCGAGAGACGTATCGAGGCTTTGAATCTTAAGAAAGTGGATTTCGACTCTTCCGACCGTCCTTACAAAGTGAGCTTTCCTTCCGGTGCCGAACGCATTCTAGAGTATGACAATCAGGGGCTTTCCCGGGTGCTCGATCGAGTCCCATCTGAGAAGGGCGGAGAGAATCTCGAATGGAAGCGAGATGGGTCCGACAATAGTTTTGTCTCGATGCGGGACAACAGTAAAGTCTATCGACGGGAGCAAATGAATGTCACCGCCGACGGTGATCTGGAGTATAAAGGAGCCGACGGACGTGCCCATGCTTCCAGAGCCGAAGACATCGATCGATTAGCCCGCGGTGAGTTTGTACTCGGCTCCGAGTCACTGCTCGAAGCCCGGGATTCTCTACTGCAGTCCATTGATAATGCCGGTCTGTCTTCCGACCGTTTCAAAGGCTGGATGAAAGAGTTCGAGGATAGAGCCACCCGAAATAAAATAGATCAAGAGAAAGTGGTGCGTACTTTCAACAATCTCTCCGACCTCTTGAGCGCTCCCAGCCAGGGCGGTCCCTATGACCTTGATCAACGCAAGGTAATTGCAGATTGTGCCATGCATAACCTGGCCCGGCCGATGGAGATAGATCAGGGGGCTCACCCCACTTGTAACGTCACGTCGGTGGAGGTTTATGCCGCTGTGCGTCATCCTGATGCCTATACAAGTTTGCTTCGTGATGTCTCCACGACCGGTTCCTGGACAGCCCTGACCGGCAAGGTCGGTCATCCGCCTGCCGAATCCATGGCACCCGGAAAAGACGAGCTTTCTTATGATCTGGACCGACCTGATTCGGGCAAACGCAATCTGGCCAGCCAGGCGTTTCAGATGACCCTGATTAACACCATGTATGAAACCGGGGAGATGAACACCGACAAAGAAGACCGTTCGGCTATTCGCTATGTTCTGCAACCGTCACAGACCATAACCAAACGGGAAGGAAATGCCGTGATCACGATGGAGACCGGCGAGGACACCCTGGTAAGAGATGGTAATACCTTGAAGAATGCCAAAGGGCAAAAGATAGACGGACCGGAGATGGTGCAGGACAATGTTCTGCGCTCCTGTGAAATCCTCTTCGGTGAAACCCCGCCCCATATAGAGAACGCTTCTTATGCGGACATCAACGGACGCCGCCACTACGAAAGTGATCTGATTTCGAAAGAGCGCTTATTAGAATTGAAAGATAAAAACCAATTTCCTGTTCTCACTCCCACCATGGGAGGCATGCATGCCCAGACCATTCACGATGTCTGGGAGGACAAAAGAAACGGAGACCTCTGGGTGCTGCTCGATAACCAGCATGGAGAGCCGGAGGTAAAAGGCAATGATCGCAAGAGTGGCGAAGGGGATGGAGACGGCTGGATCAAGCTGGATGCCCTGCATCGCACCCTGAGAATGGGCGGTGAAGGCAGAGGTTACGGATTGCCGGTGATGCCGCAGATAACGAAGAGTCAGCATCCATCTGAGATCAATAACAGATAGTGTCTATTTGAAATAGATGTCCACATAGTCTGTGACATGGTCGCAGGGATTGTCCATCTCTTTGAGGCGCCAGTACTTTCGCTTTCCTTTTATGGCAAAGTTCATCTCGCCTTCGCGAAGACAGGGCTTGCCTTCATTTATATGAGAAACTCTGGTCTCTATCTTGCCCTTGAATTTGAACTGTCCACTGGCTACCTCGGTAATAACACCATCGATGGTCAGCCAGTCGGGATCTTTGCTCTTGGAGCGCTGCTCCCCTTTGATGGTCAAAAGACCGTTCTTTTCGGTGACGGTGGCCGAGCCGAATTTTTCCCAGCTTATCCATTGTAAGGAGAGCATGTGCTTGCCCAGCAGTTTTTTCTTCTCGGCGGCGTCTTTGACCAGGGTTTTAGCCTGGTTCTCAGCCCAGGCAGGGGTGAAGAAGGTGCCCAATATGAAGAAGGAGGCTAATATCAGCCCGAAAGCGGGGGCTTTGAGCGTTGTATATATAGATCGGGGCATGGGTCACTCCTGCGTCCTGGACAAGATCCGCATTATCGCACCTGGTCTGAAGTCCGGCCTGCTTAAAATTTTGGAAGAAAGTGGTTACTTCGGGGTAACCGATGTTAGAATATTAATTAACCGACCGGTTGGTCAGCGTATCTTCCCTCCTGTCTTGAGGATCTTTTCTATGTCCACCACAGAGAAAACCACCGAGCCCGAGTCCATGACCGGCAAGCATCATCTTGCTCCGCCTCCCGATCAATATGACAAGATGCCGGATCCCCAGGAGCTTTTACTCAACGCCGAAAGTGCTCCCAAGATTACCGACAGGCTCAATATCTTTCCTTTTGACTGGCGGGTAGAGACCCCTCGCCTGATGGACATCTATGAAGATTCTCGCGATCCGGGCTGGTCGCCCAGCAAGCTGCCCTGGGAGACCCTCGATGTGGACTCGCTTACTTTAGATCAGCGCTATGCCATCTCTTACTGGTTTGCCCTGCTTTCTGTCTTCGATGCCTCGGGACCGGCCGTATTTGCCCGGGCTATGATCCATGCCTACGAAACCCACGAAGAGGACGCGATCCGAAAATGCTTCTTCTCTGTGACCCGGGACGAGATGAATCACGAAGAGGTTTGCGGGCGGGCAATCAATAAATTGACTCCCAATGGTCCCCTGGGCTTCGAGCCCCAGACCGAACTGGGCAAACTGGCTCGCAATAACGTGGAGTGGCTCTATCACAATGGCGCCCGTTACTGGAGAGGCTATAAAAAAGCGGTGGAGATGTATCCGATGGGTATTCTCTTCAGCTCCTTCCTCTTCGGAGAGGTGGCTTCCTCCACGCTGTTCCATTCTATGTACGAAAAGACCACCATCCCCGTCTTTAAAGAAGCCTTCAAGAACATTGGTCGGGATGAAGGTCGGCACCTGAGCTTCTGTCTTGCTCTTCTCAAAGAGATTCTGCCCAAGATGAGCGAAGAGGAGAAAGACATCGTCACCAAGCAGTTCAGAGCTGGTTTCATCTTCCTCTCAGGTATTCTCTACGAGCCTCCGGCTGACTTCTGGCAATTGCCCGAGACTTTCCTTCCTGCCCAGAGGCTGTTAGAAGAGAAAGCCAGAGAAGCCGGCTTCGGTATACTCGATCATGAGCAGCGCAAAGAAAACTGGAGAACCGCCGTGGTTCGTCTGAAGACCATTGTCGAACCCCATGGTGTGAAATTCCCTGCTCTGCCCGAGATCGATGTCGACGGAGAAGACGTGGCCTTCGATCCAGAGAAGATCGTGCCGATTTTCTAATGGTCAGACCCCGGGCTGAAAATTATGAGGAGCGGCGCCAGGAATTGCTTGATGCCGCTGCCTCGATGTTTGCTGAAAAAGGCTTCGATGGGGCCTCGATGGCTCAAATCGCCAACAGTTGCGGTGTATCCAAAGCGCTTCTCTATCACTATTACAAATCCAAAGAGGAGTTGCTCTATTCGATGCTGCTTTCCCACTGTCTGTTGCTGGTTAGAACTGGCGAAGAGGCGGTGGCGAATGTAGATCTAGATCAGAGCTTCGCCGGTTCCGACCAGGATAAGGCGCGTGCTCAATTAGATTCTCTGGTTCGCAGTCTGATGCAGCTTTATATCGAATCCCGGGACAAACATGTGGTTCTTTTGAACAACCTTCATGCCCTTCCCCCAGAACAGCAGATTGAGATCAAACAGCTCGAAAAGAATCTGGTCGCTATCATAAAAGGCTTGTTGAAAGAGCTGAAGCCGGGAGCCACCGAAGAAGTGCGAACAGCCCTGGCAATGTATCTGATGGGGGCTGTTAACTGGACCTATACCTGGTTCAAGTCAGATGGACCGGTGTCTCATGACGAGTACGCTTCGCTTGCTACCAGTACATTTCTCCATGGTATCGAAGCAGGGTGATGAAGAATAAGGTCACTCTTCTTTGTCTTGGCTTTGCCTGCTTTGCGGTGGCTGTTGTCTCTTTGTCGGCTATTTACTCTCACCTGACATTACCCGGGCGTCAGAGCGTTGATGGCACCATAATCGGTGTCCTGGACAACAATCGATTCAAAATAAGAATTCTCTGTCGATACAAAGTAGACGATCGTACCTATGTATGTCCGGTTATGGTCGACAGAGATAAAGATAAAGCTTCCCCGAAAAAGGGTGATCACTTTGTCTTATATTTCAATCCCGATTCTCCTGCCGATATTTCTTTGAATCCGAAGAAAAAGGACGGAGCGCTTCCTGTTTTATATGCTCTGGGTGCAGTCTTTGGCCTTGGCGGCGCGGTCTGGTTTTTTAAATCGGCCAGAGCCAAGCAGCTTCCGTGACGGTAGTGTGACAGGAAACAGTCACGTTGTCGTTATTTCGAAGGGTTATCTTCTAAGTATCGAAAGAAAAGTTTTAGAGCGAGGAAGGGCGGTTCGAATTCACGGACCGTTCTTCTACTTTTTGAGGTTATACTTCTTTTGTGGAAGATAACTTTTGCAGCATCTGTCTGCAGCCGAAAACTAAAGAGACCTCAGGCAGCTTGACCCAATGGGTGAGTGCCTGTCGTTGTGATTTGATCTCTTTAGAAGAAGAGCTCTTTCAGACTTTGAAGAGTTGCAGGCTCTGCCATAAGAGAATCTCTCTAACCAGCCACGGTAGCTTTACCCAGTGGATCTTTCGCTCGGATCTCTGCACCTGCCACCATCCGGAACCCATCGTCGAATCAGATATCGAAGAAGCACCGTCAAGTTCCAGCGATTGCCTTGAGCCTGTTGCAGTAACTTATCCGGCGCTGGAACTTGACGGTGTTGACTTTCCAGGAGGGCGCTATCAGCCGATAGAAGAGATTGGAAGAGGCTCTGTCAGCACGGTCTATCGAGCCCTGGATAAGCTTCTCAATAAGGTGGTAGCGGTCAAGCTGATCGGTCGATTGGATCCTGATCTGGTGGTCTCTTTTCAGACCGAAGCCAAGATAATCTCTCAACTAAAGCATGAAAACATTGTCGAAGTCCTGGATATAAGCAGTACGGAAGCAGGCACACCCTATATGGTGCTTGAATATTGCCCCGGGGTCACTCTGGCGGAATTCCTTCAGCAAGAAGGACCGCAGCCGCTCGAGCTTTGCATCGACATTATGATACAGATTCTCTATGCTCTCGATCATGCCCACAGCCGCCAGCCTCCGGTATATCATCGCGATCTGAAGCCTGCTAATGTTTTGCTTACCAGAGATGAAGAGGGGCACTTTTCAATTAAACTAATTGATTTCGGCATTGCCACCAATCCCGGTTCTCAATCCGGAGGCTCAATTGCTGGAACACTGCCGTATATGAGTCCTGACCAGGCCAGGGGTCTTATGTTTGATCAAAGATCAGAGATCTATTCTGCAGGTTGTGTCTTCTTCGAATTGCTCACCGGTAGACCGCCCTATAGCGGTGATGATCCTGTCTCTATTCTTGCAGACAAGATACAGATGAATAAAGATTTTGCAGATGAGCTACAAAAGCATATTCTCGATTCCAATAGAGCAACTGAGCTGGACGCGATTCTGAAGCGCTGTCTTTCGCCTGATTTAGACAAGCGTTTTCAATCGACAAAAGAGTTTATATCTCACCTCTCTTCGATTCTGAATCCCGAAAAGGAGGCAGTGCGTCCCGGGCTAGAGTCTTCAAAGCGATCTGATTCGGTGGCGTTTATCGCTCTTTTCTTCGGACTGGCTGCTCTTGCCGGTTTCGCTTACGTATGGACTGGAGCCCCATTTTTTCAGTCGGATGATTCAGTAACCCAAAATTCTTTTACCAGGCCTGAAGTTGAACAGGAGGGCAATTATATAACCGGAAAGATCTTCTCTCAAACTGCTGATTTCGGAGTCTTTCGCGAGGTATCAGAAGGCACTGTGCAAGCGGCGAAACTGAGCGATAACAACAGTCTCAATAAGATAAAAGATCGCAGGGATATTCAACATCTTATTCTCAATCACAGTATGGTGGACGGCAAAGGGCTGAAATATCTGACCGAGATGCCGCTTGTCTCTTTGCATTTAGAAGGCTTGCCGATTGTAGATAGCGACATCGATACGCTTGCTTCTATCAAAACCTTGCACAGTCTCAATCTTGGTCGAAGCAATATCACCGGGGTCGGTCTCGATAGTCTTAAAAGCCTGGTTTTTCTAAAAGTTTCAAGAACCGATTTGAATGACGAGGGCTTGCAAGCGATATTGCGCATGAATCAGCTGGAGAGCCTCACTCTTTCTGCCAGTCAATGCAGCACCTCTGGGATCAAGAGATTTTTCGAGCAGATGCATTTAAAAAGGCTGACGATTTTCGGCAACGATATCAAGCCGGAGCTGCTTACTTATTTGAGGCGGTCTCGCACTCTCGAACAGCTCGAGTTCGACGGTCGCAATGTCAGTGCAAAGGATATACAGGCTTTGTATAAGTTTCCTGTAAAGCGACTGACCTTTACCTTCACCAGCTCTATTGCCGGTAGCGCCTTCAGACAGCCTCGTTCGCAAGAAGCCTTGAAAAGTCTCACTCGATTGAAAGAGATCGATTTACTGGAGGGTATGCTCGATTACAGGCGACTGGCCGAACTCAAAAACTTATTGCCGAATTGCAAGATTAGTTTGAACGAGCCGCTGCATGATGATCCTGATTTCACCAGGGGTATGGAGATTACTCCTGAAGACGTCAACTTTTAGAGAGTCGCTATTTTCTTCCTTCCAGATTGATGAGGACATTGCTTCTTCGTAGATGCGTCCTGGATTGAAGGTCACGTCTCCGACAAAGCGATGTTTTTCTCCGATAGCTTTTTCGAAAGTTTCAAGCACCTTTTCATATAGCTTTCGAGCTGCCTCCAGCTTTCCCTGGCAGCGAAGGGTGTCGGCCACCACGGCGCTGTCATTTTGTTATAGAGTGCTCGTGTAGAACAACTCCTGTTTCTTGAATTTCCGAGACAGCGAAACTCTTCTAGGCTCATGAAGGCTTCTGTCTTATTTAGAACAAAAGTTACGCTATTTGCTTCTGTTCGTGCGGTAGAGACCGAAGTTGAAGTGTCTTGCTTTTATTCTCATTGCTGCTATGAAAGTGGTGCCGATCAGGCCGAGAACCATGAGTCTGGCAGCTCCCGGTCTTTTTGTGCCCGAGGAGAGTAATACCACCAGTAGTTTGAACAAAAAGCACTTCCTTTCTGTGCAGTTCAATTATTTTTATGAATTGTCTGTCCTTTTCGATCTGTTGTCAAATCGCCCTGGCTCGACCGACCCTGATATATGCGACGCATTTTCAAACAAGACCACTTGTATATCGCCTGCTATGGGTCAGGTGACCGATGGGGTAAATCGGTCACTTGACCCAGGCAAGATTGGTTGATTGATGGATTCTCGCACACAGCATCAATCGCTATGCTGTTAAAAGTCGGGTCCATCAGTTGGATTTGTGGCAGGAATCGAATTTCTAGAGCAGCTAGAGCAGGTGAATTAGCAATGGCGAAAGATCCGAATTATATGATCACCGGAACCAATGGCAATACAGCCCTGGTGGACAGCCTTCCGTCAGAAGAGTTTGAGTTGGAGCTTCCCGTTCGTCGCGGCGGGGCTCGCATGACGCATCAAGAGCTTCTGGCCATGAAAGTGAGCACCAGTAGAGTCGAAGAGCCACGAGTACAACTGGTTCAGGGTTGCCTGGGCATGCTTTTGAAATCGGCTCTTACTGTCAAGGCCTGGTTTACGCTGAAAGAGCCCCGACGAAAAGTATGTCAACAGATTGGCCATGAATGCGCCAATTGCGGAATGAGAGTTTCTTTTGATCACGAAGCTAAAGAGCACCCCCACCGCTCTTAGCCGATTCTATCCTCACAGCCGGATCCCCTGACCATCCTCTAGCCGGATCGGTCGGGGGATTCTGGTATGAAGCGCCAGGCTCTTTTCTTACAGGTCAGCAGTCTGTATATTATGTCTACTATGAGCGACGAAAAGTGTCCGGTCTGCCATCGTTTGAAGAGTTCCGGCGGAACTGCCAGCATCACCCAGTGGATAAACACCTGTGTTTGTAATCTGGCGGTTTCCCAGAGCACGGAAAGTGTTCCAGAGAAGCAAGTTTGTCTTGATTGCGGCAAAGAGATAGGCAAATCTCGCAAAGGCTCTCTCACCCAGTTCGTTTTTCGTCCGGACTATTGCTCTTGCAAGAAACCTCGAGTGCGGCTTGCGAGAAGCAATGATTTCTATATCGGCCCCGATAGCGCTTCGGTTGAAGAGTTCGACGGCATCGAAATGGAGATCGAAGACGATGGCTTTCCCCGCGAGAGATATGCACCGGTCCGGATAGTCGGAGAGGGGGCTTCGGGTAAGATTTATCTTGCCTGGGATCGGCAGCTTCAGAAATTCGTGGCGGTCAAAGTGCTGAATATCCTTTCACCAACAGCCCTCAGGGCGTTCCAGGGAGAGGCCCGGGCTACCAGCAAGCTTGTTCATCCTTCGGTGGTCAGGGTTCTAGATTTTGGTGTCATCCCTGGTGGAGTGCCGTATATGGTGCTCGAATATTTCCCCGGTGAAAGCCTTAGAGAGACCATTGATCGTGAAAGCTTTTTAAATTGGCGCCATGCTTCTAGCATAATTGCGCGGATCGCCTCTACTCTCTCATACTGTCATGGTCACGGAATCTTTCATGGAGATCTGAAACCGGAGAACATATTGATTCTACCCGGGCCCGAAGGTGAAGCAGAACTCGAGCTCGAGCTGAAGCTGGTGGATTTTGGTCTTGCAAAATTTGTCTCTGGTGGTGACAGCGAGCTATCGTCGACTATGGCCGGGACACCGGTTTATATGTGTCCCGATCTTCTCGATGGCTTCGAGTATGATGCTTGTGCCGAAGTCTATTCTCTGGGTTGTATATTTTTTGAGCTTTTAACCGGCCGGCTGCCTTACATTCCGTCTGGGGATACTGCAATCGGTCAGATTAATCTTCATGTCAGCACTGCTACTCCGCGGATAAATGAATATCTCAGCGCTTCGACAACTGTTCCTGATGCTCTTGAAGCTCTGGTATTCAAAGCCATGCACAAGCATCGGGAAGAGCGCTTCAAGTCTATGGAGGAGCTGGCATCGGAACTGGAGAATGTTTTCCAGGATGGTCGAGGATTAGAAGAGCCTGTTGATGAGTCCGTTTACGAGAGCTTTAGTGAGCCAGTTCAGTCGTCGTCGTCTTCTTCTTCTCTCAATTTAGTGGTTGTCGCCGTGGTCGCCTTGCTATTTGTAGGTTTTGTTGGTTTCTTCTGGTTTCAATCAGCCCTGGATAAGCCGGCGGAGCACGAGAAAACCCGAACCAAGCTGGTTCTTCAAGAACGTCCACGCAAACTCGAGTTTGTCGATTTATTTAATGAAATTCCCGAAGACGCATCCGGTGCTTCGAGGATGGTGACCGGCAAACTGGATATCCAGGACGAGGACCTTGCTCTTTTGCGACACGGACTCAAAGGCGACAAACCGGTGTATCTCAATCTTCAAGGGCAGCATTTATCAGGAGAGGGCTTTCGTTATCTAGCCGGATTACCAATTTACCGTCTGAATTGTCGAGGCTGCAAAATCGAGGACGGCTCTTCCCGCTATTTAAGCCGAGTAAAGACCCTTGCAAAGTTGCATTTTGCCAATACCGGTATCAGTGATGCCTTTATCGATAATCTTGGTGCAAGCCCGGTAATAACTTGGTTATCTATCGGTCAGAATCCGGATATTACTGGTTCTTGTCTGCGCAAGCTCTCCAGATTTCCAAATCTATCCAACATCAATATAGGCGCCACCGGTATTGATGATGCCGATCTTGCTCATCTGATTTCTTTGAAGAATCTTCAAGAGGTTGTTCTCAACAATCTGCCCGGGGTCTCTTCCAGGGGGATTGAGACTTTGCGAAGCTTGCCCAGTTTGAAGTTTCTCGAGGTTATCGATAACTCTAAGCTCGACAGGCAGAGTTTGATCTCGATTTCGAAGATGCCCGGTTTGCATCGCTTTCGATTCGGGGTGAATGTCGGATTCGAGCCCGAAGACCTGCTTGTTCTGGACAAAAGCCCTAAACTGAATACGATTTCAGTTCATAATCTGGTTCCGATCAGAAGCTACCTTCCTTATTTACTGAAACTCAAAAAGATTCAAGAGTACGATCTTATCGGTACGGACGTCACCGATAGAGATCTGGTGCTTCTCGAGGGAGTAGAGCATATCGATAGGCTCAAGATAGAGATGTCGCCCAATGTGAGTATGGAGGCGATCAAGCGACTGCAGACCAGTTTCTCTCATCCGGTAGATTTTAAAACAGATATGGCCGACACGCCGACAAAATTCGGCGCCATCGACGAGCTTCTCAACAACGAAGGATTTTGAGACCTATTTTCTAGAGAGGTTGCGCTTGCGCATTCTCACCGATTGCGGCGTGATCTCCACCAGTTCGTCCGGTTGGATATACTCCAGGCACTTCTCCAGGCTCATTTCGATTGGGGCCTGCAGGGTTACCATCACATCGGCGTTGGAGCTGCGCATATTAGTCAACTTCTTGGTTTTGCAGACGTTGACGTTGAGATCCTGAGGACGGTTGTTTTCACCCACGATCATACCGCCATAGACTCTGGTTTGAGGAACGATGAAGAATCTGCCGCGATCTTCTGCGTTCTGAATGGCATAGGCTGTCGAGACACCTTCTTCCCAGGCGACCAGAACACCCATTCTCTGCGAAGGGATCTCACCGCACCAGGGACGGTATTCTAAGAAAGCGTGATTCATGACGCCATTACCTTTGGTGAGTCTGAGAAACTCGCTCCGAAAACCGATGATGCCTCTTGTGGGGATGATGAATTCCAGAAGAGCCTGGGTGCCTTCGACGTTCATGTTTTGAAGTTCGGCTTTCCTCGGTCCAAGCACCTGCATCACCGATCCGGTGAACTCATCGGGAAGGTCTATGATCAGTTTTTCGAAGGGCTCATAGTTCTCTCCGTCAATCTCTTTCAAGATTACTTCCGGTCTCGATACTGCAAATTCATAACCTTCTCGACGCATCGTCTCGATAAGGATACCGAGGTGAAGTTCACCACGACCGCTTACAATAAAGGTGTCGGTATTTTCGGTATCCTCCACCCGCAAGCTGACATTGGTCTCCAGCTCTTTATAAAGTCTGCTTCGGATCTGGCGACTGGTTACGAATTTGCCTTCTTGCCCTGCAAAGGGGCTGTCATTGACCAGAAAGGACATCTTCATGGTGGGCTCGTCTACTTTGATACGCTCCAGGGCAAGCGGCGCATCCGGACTGGCGATGGTGTCGCCCACATTGGCATCAGGAAATCCGGAGAATGCCACCAGATTACCGGCGGTGGCTTCCTGGGCTTCGATTCTTTTCAGACCATGGAAGGTGAACAGCTTCGAGATTTTGCCGCTGGTCGTGGTGCCATCTTCTTTTAGAAGCGTTACATAGTCGTTGGTTTTCATCTTGCCGGCGTAAATTCGGCCGATGCCGATTCTACCCAGATAGTCGCTGTAGTCCAAAATGCTTATCTGCATCTGCAAGGGAGCATCCGGTTTCGCTTCCGGGCTCGGACAGTGCTTGAGAATCAGATCTAAGAGGGGCTTGAGGTCTTCGCCGGGCTTTTCTGGATCGTTAGTAGCATAGCCCTGTACTCCCGATGCAAATATATAAGGAAAGTCGAGTTGAGATTCGGTGGCTCCCAGTTCGACGAAGAGATCGAAGACCTGATCGACCGCGACATGCGAGTCGATGTTCGGTCGGTCGATTTTATTGATCACCACAATTGGTTTCAGATTTCTTTCCAGGGCTTTTCGCAATACGAACCGAGTCTGGGGCATCGGTCCTTCCCCGGCGTCTACCACCAGAAGACAGCCGTCGACCATGCCGAGGATACGCTCCACTTCGCCACCAAAGTCGGCGTGACCGGGTGTGTCGACAATATTTATAAGGAAGTCTTCATAGGTGACGGCAGTATTTTTTGCCAGGATGGTAATACCGCGCTCTCGCTCCAGGTCGTTCGAGTCGAGGACGCAATCCACCACATCCTGGTTCTGTCTGAAGATCCCTGTCTGGTGCAAGAAACCGTCCACCAGCGTCGTCTTGCCGTGGTCGACGTGGGCGATTATTGCGATATTTCTTATTTTGCTGATATCGGTTTCGACGGTCATGGCTTGCCTGAGTGTGGTGTTGTATCCTGTTAGTTTAGTGGTCATTGTTCTGTGTCTTTTTTGTTTTACTTTTTTTTCTGGACCGACATTAGCGAGGTAAAGTCTGACCCATGGCAGTAGGAGTTGTATTGAGGAGTCACGCGGGTGGATATCTTGTCTATCTGCCTGAGCATGACCTTACGCTCCAGTGCCAGGCCCGGGGGCGGCTGAAAAAAGAGCGGGTTTCGATCCTGACCGGTGATAGAGTCGAGATTGAGGATCTGGATTCGGCGATGGAAACCGGAGTGATCTCCACACGCCTGGAACGCTCCAGTCTTCTCAGTCGGCCGCAAATCGCCAACGTAGATCAGGTTGTTATTGTACAGGCTGTCAGGCAGCCGGAATGGAACCAGCTCTGGTGCGACCGTTACATTGTTCACTTTCAGCTCGAATTGCCGGACTCCGTGCCGGTTTTATGTTTTAACAAATGTGACCTGGTCGGGGCTGAACAACAGGAAAGATTACGTCGGATTTATGAAAGCCTGGGCTACCGTGTGGTGATGGTTTCGGCCAAGACATCCCGCGGAATTGAAGGTCTGCTCGACATTCTCGGCAATAAGATAACCGTCTTTGCCGGTCCATCCGGGGTGGGTAAGTCCAGCTTATTAAATAGACTGGAGCCTTCGCTCAATCTTAAAATCGGTGTCATGGACCATGATTTCGGGGTCGGCCGACACACAACCACCTATTCCGAAATTTATAGGGTGCATTTAGAGAAGTGGAACATCGCCGACTCGGCTAGATTGACCTGGGTCGCCGACACCCCCGGTTTCAACCTGGCCGAGTTGAGACATCCGGAGCCCCATGATCTGGTTTTCGAATTCCCTGAAATTCGAGAACTGTCGGAGGGGTGCCGTTTCAACAACTGTATGCACCTGGTGGAAGCTGGATGCAACGTTCTGGAGAAGCTAGCCTCAGAAGAATACGAGTGTGTCGAGGAGGATGGAGACGAAAACACGATCATAGTCTCCCGGGAACGCTATGCCAATTATGTAACTATGGTTAACGAATCAATTGCCGAACACAATATAAGAAAGGAAACGTCCCAGAAAAAAGAGGCTGCGGTCAAAACGGTGGGGGGCAAGCGCGGCAAGTCTGTAAACATTCCCCGCTTGAGCGGTAAGTACCGTGCGAAGTCTAGGCGGACTGAAAAACAGGAGCTGGTAGTGGATATTCCGGATGAAGAGGAATTCACAAACCTGGAAGCAGATTTGGATAATCTCGATTGAGACTACAACTGCTACAGTTTGGAATCGAAGCCAGGCAAACGCTGCCTCTTATAAGCCTTCAACATATGGCAGTTGAGCCGGGGGCGATGTATCGTAAGCTCGTATGGATTCATTGTTGATTGAAGGGCTGGATCGACAGACTTTCAATAGTTTGCCAGGATGCCAAAATTTTCTATCTAGAATGGCCCAGGATAGCGCAATATATAATTGACGGAGGATATGACTAAATAGTTCAATCTAACTGAAATTCAGTGTGACCTGGATTATTTCAACATTTTTCCGATATCGGTTCACTTTCGAAGTTAATGGGTGCAGAAACAAGCTATTTGAAATTTTGATGAATTTTGCAAGCCTCTAGTGCAATTTCATCAAGCTTTTCAAAAACTCCCTGGGTTTCCTGAGATGGTACAAGTCCGGAGTAGGGCATTCTCTTGGGAGATGTCGTGATAGGCTTCTTGAAGATTGTGATATACAAAGTCGCCGCTACTAAATAAGCACCATTTTCAGTGGCATGATGTTTGTCTTCCTTCAGCAGGTTGATATCCGGGTACTTTTTCAGGCACAAGTACATGGATTCACCTACTGGAGCCAGGGTTATGTTAGTGTTCTTTGAGAGTCCGTCAAATACCTTCAGAATCTGATCATGAAGATCCTGGCGGTCGAAATCCGTCCAGGTCGTATAGAGAACTGTCTTTGCGTGAGCCTCTTGTATCTCTTCGTCGAATAGTTTCACATATTGCCTGAGCACTTTGGGTTGTTTAATAGGTTCTTTGCTGTGACCTTGCAACACCACATAGTCCCAGTCCTCTGCTTCGATAGCTTTTACAGCTCTTTTGCGATTCCAGTGATCTCTAAGCGTGTAATCGGGATAGGCTACCTGTTTCACCACCAATTTCTGATCGGCGTTCTGCGCTCTGGCTATGTCGACAAACTGAGCCGGTACGTGTTCTAAAAAGGTCAGACTGTTTCCGATGAATAAGATCTTGACGGCCTCGGGGCTTTCGTCCTCTACGATAACCTCTTCGAATTTCGGAGTGCGTTGCCAGAGCACAAGAGCAACCAGAATCAGGATTAGCATGCCAAGCCAGACTGCCCATCTCCATTTTTCTCTTCGCTTCTCGATCATAGGTAAGTCACCTTACGCTGTTTTGTTGAAGATTCGCTCCAGTCCGCCACCCTGGTTTACGATGGCGAGAACCAGCACCACTATAATAATAGCCCAGGCGAAGAATGGTTGAATCAAAACCGGAAAGAAATAGCTCGATAGATAGAAAGCCCAGCTCAGTAACGGAAATCCGATGATCAGATATCGGAGGCTGAGCATAACAGCCGGTTTGAAGTCTAGTGCAATTGGCGGTGCCTGAAGCGGATACTGTCCTACCAGGCAGTGCATCAACCAGAAACAGGAGAGGCTTGTGAAGACGAAATCCTGTCTGTGGGTATGGGGACTGGAGATCAAAAGCACAAATACCGTTATGGATGAAAGAAGCATAAAACGCTTTTGTCTATGGGGATCGTTGTCGCCAAGCTCTTTGCGCCTTTTCGATTCTTTCCACCAGAAATAAGCGACTATCAGACTGGCGAGAATCCATACTGCAAATGCGATCAGATGAACCATACTGCCATCATTGTGCAGCAACGCCACAAGCTGACCGCGCAAGTTCTGCTGGGATTCGGGTGCGACACCGGTCACCTTGCCGCTTATCTCTCCGTATTTAAGCGCCTGGGGATAACCGAGTACATTCTGCCATCCCAGAATAAATCCGGAGGCAAGCAGATAGATGGTGCCGGTGGTGGCATAGCCCAGGAAAAATCTTCGACCTCCCAGGAAGATACCGGTCAGAAACATAATCGGCAAGTACTGCAGTTTGAGCAGACAGAAACCGCCGAGAAGCCCTGCGGTGAACCATTTTTGCCTCTCCAGCATAAGCCAGTACCAGATGAATGCCGGATAGATCAATAGAGCGATCTGACCCAGCCTGAAACAGATCCAGGCAGGGAAGGAGGCGATTGCCGCGATTATGGAAAAGGCTCTGGTGAACTTGCCCTCGAGGCTGATTCTCAAAAGACCCCATAACGAATAAATCATCAGCCCCATGGCGCCGAGTTCCCACAGGACCCAGTCCAGTTTCATGTCGGCCAGGGGAAGGGGCATCATCAAGACAAAGAGATAGGGCGGGTATTGAGAATAGAAAATCTTCTTTAGTTCCAGTCCGGTCAGTTTTTCTAGATACTGGTTCTGCAGAAGTCCGTCATAGATGTTTATGTGATTCTTGAATGCTTCCCAGGCAAGGATGCCGTTGTTGTAATAGAGAATGAAGTCGCAGGTGTAGATATCGCCGTCCTTTTCATAGGCAAAATAGCGGTTATCTAAAAAAGCTTTCGCCGTGTCTCCATAGGTGAGGATGAGCCAGAGGATGAGCGCGGCTATGTACGCGAACCATAGTTGATTCAATAGTTTTTTGTTGATCATCGACTTTGATTCGGATTCGGGTTCGGGCAGGCGGTTTTTTGTTTGAATTTATCCCAGGCTTCCGGGTTGAGAAGATGTATCGGTTGCTTACCTTGAAAAGCGGCCTTAATCGACTCTACTGCCAGCATTGTCATTCTTTTTCTGGTATCGAAGCAGGCGGAGCCTATATGGGGCGTCAAGACAACATTGTCCAGCTTCTTCAATTTGTCAGGCAGAGTCGGCTCGTTTTCGAAAACATCGAGACCGGCTCCGAAAATCTTGCGGTCTTCCAGGTGTTTCACCAGTGCAGTCTCGTCTATCACTCGACCGCGAGCGGTGTTTACCAGCACCGCCTGCGGTTTCATCATTGAGAGTTCTGTTGCTCCAATCAGGTGATGGGTGTCGGCGCTATAAGGACAATGCAGGCTTATGAAGTCCGATTCTTTGAGGAGCGCCTCAAGATCGACTCTTTCCGCTTCTAGATGTTCTTTCAGTTGATCGTCTTTTGCATCCCGGGCAGAAAATCGGCAATAAATCACCTTCATACCGAAGGCTTGCGCTCTTTGAGCAAATGCTCTTCCGATACGGCCCATTCCTATAACACCGATGGTTTTACCGAAAAGATCCGGTCCCAGCATGAGATCGCTTCTGAACCCTTGCCATTTGCCCTCTCGGACATAGCGATCTGCTTCCACTATTCTTCTAGTCACCGCAAGCATCAGAGCCATGGCCAGATCCGCTGTGGCCGCATCAAGAACGCCCGGGGTGTTGGTAACCAGAATTCCTCTTGCGCTTGCTTGCTCGAGATCGATGTTGTCGAATCCCACAGCGCGGTTGGCGATTACTTTCAAGTCAGGACAGCTATCTAAAATATTCTCGGTGAAATGATCAAGCGGTTCGCTGATCACAGCGTCCTTCTTATCGAGCAACTCTATCAATTTAGCTTCGGCAACAGCGTTCTCCCGTGGATGTTCCAAAAAGGATGCGGATACTTTCAGAATCTCGGCAGCTTCATCAAGCAGATTGCCGAGCACCAGCACGGAGGGGTTGCTCATATCAAACCGCTTCCTCTTTTACTTTCACGCCGGTCCAGACCATGTGTTTATCGAGAGTGGTCATTAGAGCGTTTATCTCCATCTGGGTTCTCTGGTCATCCCAGCCGCTCACACCCTGGACCAGCCGTGCCACCTTGGCTGCGGCCAACTGACACTGTTCCTGGTTGACGAGACCGAGTCGAATTCTTCTAAAGAGAATGTCTTCTAGAGAAAGGGCCATTTCATTCTTCACCACAAAGACTACTTCAGCCAGTATGGGAGGATAGTCCGGCGTGATTCTCTTTCCTAGAAACGGATCTGTTTCGATTAATGCGAGGATTTTGAGGGCGTCGGCGCCATAGCTGCTCGATAGATGGTCGAGGGCTGCCGGATCGACGCCCAGAGCTCTTCCTTTCGCTGATATCTCGGCGGACTTGGTCAGAAAGCCGTTTTTGTCTTCCCAGCCACCGAGCATGACCTCATGGGTTCTCGACGGGCCCGCTTTGATTCTCTCTTCCCTGGGGAGTTTCTCTAGAATCTTGTCCACCACATGGGTGGCTAGAATTCGGTAGTTGGTCAGCTTCCCACCAATCAGTCCGACAACGTTCTCAGGCCCTTCGAACAGATAATGTTCGCGTGATAGGGTCGAGGTGGCTTCGCCGGAGTTATCGGCCATGTCTTTGTCGGCAGGACCGACCAGGGGTCTCAAGCCGGCCCAGGCGGCGATGACGTCAGCTCTACTCAGTTTGGAAGAGCCTGCGTATTCGTTTACGACCGAAAGCAGATAGTCGACTTCTTCGGGCTCCGGCAGAGAATCTTCAAAAGGACCGGTGTAATTGGTATCGGTCGTCCCTATCATCAGGGCTCTTTGCCAGGGCACCACAAATACATAGCGATTGTCTTTGGTCGGTAGAAAGAGAGCGGTATTGGTTTCGAAGGCAGCGAGGGGCACCATTATATGAACCCCTTTGGCAGGGACTATGCGACTTTTCCATTCGGGATTCATCTTCGAAGCCAGTTTGTCCGACCAGACGCCGGTGGCGTTGACACAAGCATGACAGCCGAATTTGATATCGGTTCCGCTGTATCTGTCCCGGGCGATGACTGCGGTGATTCGCTCGCCATCGTCAGTCCTTACGAAATCCGTCGCCTCCATGTAATTGATGATAGTGGCACCGGCTGCTTCAGCCGATTTGATCACTTCGATGACCATGCGAGAATCATCAGAGATACAATCGTGAAAACGCAGTCCGCCTGCTAATCTGCTCGGATTGAGTGAAGGTGCTGCTTCAAGCACTTCCTGATTAGATAGCTTTTCGTGTCGTCGGACGCTGGTTAGCTGTCCGGCGAGGATGTCATAGAGAGTGAGACCCGCCCGGGCTTTGTAAGAGAACCACTTGTTCTCTTCTTTGACGGGCATGACGAAGCTGAAGTCCTTGACCAGATGCGGTGCCAGATGTTCGAGCAGGCTCCTTTCGTGGCAAAGCTCTCTGGTCAGGCGAAATTGAAACTGTTCGAGGTAACGCAAACCCCCATGAATGAGTTTGGTGGTTTTGCTGGATGTACCCGAAGAGAAATCCTCCATCTCGAGAAGAAGGACCGACAGACCTCTGGTGGCGGCATCCTGGGCCACTCCAGCCCCGACTATGCCGCCGCCAAGAATAATCAGGTCGAACTTTTTATCCCTGGCGAATTCCAGAGATTCGGCTCTTGATTTCATCGGTTCCCCTGTCTAATCGACTTTGCTACAAAGAAGGTTAGCAAATTTATCCTTGCTATGTAGTATGCCGGATGAATAAGACAGGTTTTATTTTGTATAGATCTACCCGGGATGCCTCGGCTCAGTTCAGTTGAGACCGGTGCGCAGAAGACCGAGAGCCAGGCCCATGGCGGCCCCCACTCCTGCGCCTCTGCCCATGTTCTTGACCTTACCCCGCCGAGTACCAGAGAGGGCAAGACCTGCACCGGATATAGTGCCTACGGTCGTGTCTCGTAAGATCGGGTGCTTTCGCATAATCTCGCTAGAGCCTACCAGGCTTGCTGATGCACCGGTTCCTGCACCAATAGCCGCACCTCTCACTACGCCTTTTCCTGATATCAGTCCAGTCAGTGCTCCGGCTGCAGTGCCTACACCGGAACCGATGGTGGCGGTTTTTACCTTGGGGTGGGCGGCGAAAAATTTCTGGGTTCCGCTCAATCCGTTGCGATTGATACCACCGTTCAACTGGGCTTGTCCTGGAAGTATGGAGAGACTGGAGAAACAGGTAAGTGCCATTGCAAACGCAAGACCTCTAGCCAGATTCTTATGATTGGTATGAAGTGGATTTAACATGATTACTCATTTCTAGGCCTTTGTGGCTGTTTTGAAACCGCTGCTCCAATTTTTTAGAGTCGCAGTCGGGTTAATGGTGTTTGCTGTATCCGTTTGGTATGTCCAACGGATGTCCGAGGTATGTCTGTCGACGGTGCCGGTTGTTCGTTGTTTCCACTGTCCGAAAAATAGTGGCAACCTTATTTTTTGCCCATCTCGGTTTACATCTGAGGAAAAAAAATCCTGTTTGTCTTATTCTTAGAAACTGTTTTTCAAGCTCGATGCCCTGGTTTCCATATATCGGGTCGGCTTGATCGAACAATTCCTCAATCGGTACTTCGAAAGTACAAGGGCAAAATCAGGTTATGAACAACTCAATGATGAGAGTCGCCGTAGCATTAGCCACCTTATCGCTGACTTTGAACAGCACCGGTCTCTGTGCCTGGGCTCAAGATACGCCCCCGGACTCAATGACCACACCGAATACCAAGATCGATCAGAAGTCGACCATGGAAGCGATAAGAAAGACTCTCGGAGATGTGCAGCCCAAGCTTCAGGAAGTCAGACCGGATGTTATCCAGGAACTTCAAAAATACGCCGAGTCGGATAAAACACCCACTAATATGAGGATTGCGGATAAGCTCGACAAGCAGGCTGAAGCGTTTTTTCAGCAGGGTCGCTATAACGATGCGCTCAGAGACTGGCAGCGAGCCTATGGTAAATCCATCGAGATGAAATACAGCGAAGGCCAGGGTCGGGCACTGAGCGGTATGTGCAAAGTCTATGTCACCCAGGGTAAATGGGTTAAAGCCAGGCACCTTGGAGAAAACGCGATCGAGGTGCTCTCGGCGGTGAACGACCGGGTCTCCCTCGGTAAAGCGCGGGTAGCTTTAGCCCAGGCTTATTTCGGTCTCGATAATCCGGTCTGGGCCACAAAGCAGCTGGACGAAGCGCTCAAGATTCTCATGAACCATGCAGATCAAGAGCCTCTGGAAGCTGCGAACATGCTTCAGCTTGCCGGAAGCATCCTGGTGCAATACAAACGTCCTCTAGAAGCAGTGCGCTTCTTCCAGCAGTCCTGTAAGTATCTGGAACAGGGCGGCAACAATGTCGCTGCACTTCTCTTAAGGACCAAGCTGGTCAATATGATGACGGAGCTGGGCTGGTATGTCGCCGCCGCTGAAGAGGCCGAGAAAAGCGTAAAACTGGCTGAACGCCTCGATGATCCCCATGCCACTATCACGGCGCTCTGCTCCATCGGTAATGCGCAGTTCGTTTTAGGTGAGTATCTACCTGCTAAGGAGAACTATCAAAAGGCTTTCGACATCGCCAAGGAAATTCCTGCCGACAAACAGATGTCCAAAGACGGTAGAGCCTATCTGATGCTGGGCTTCGCTTTCTCTCTATCAGGCGTAGGCGAATATGATAGATCCAAGAAAATGTTCGAAGGTTTGCTTCCTTATTTCGAAAAGCAGGGTAAATATTTCGAGCAAGCCCAGATCACCAATGCTATTGGTGTAATCGAATGTGCCCAGGGCAATCCTTATAAGGCGATTCCTTTATTCTCTAAAGCGATTGATATCGAGGCGGTGATTACTCCCCAGCGCCCCAGATTGCACATGTATCTGTTGAGAAATCTCGCCGCTGCCGAGTTCAAGGTCGGTAAGTATCGTGAGGCCTACAGTCACCTTAAAAACGTAGCCCACGACTTCTCCAAGCCGGGCATGGGCGATGGTTATGGTCTGCCTAAAACCAGGGCTTATGCGTCTCTTGCCGAAGTAGCTCTCAAGATGCAAGACCAGGCTCTGGCTAAGACTTTTATAGATGCCGCTCTTAAGCTGGGTGATCGATATAAGGACGATGCTTCTCTCTGGAGAGCGTACACCCTGGATGCACAGATGTTGCTTTCTCAGAAGAAAAACGATGAAGCAAAGGTAAGTCTCAACCATGCGCTCTCTCACTTTCGCTCACCCCAGGCCGGTTTCTTCCCTTCACCGGAGAACATCACCTTCCCCAGTTCGCGTCGAGAATTCGGTATGCAGTTGATTGCTCTTGTTGCTTCCCAGGGCATGACCGAGCAAGCACTTCTGGTTGCCGAACAGCTTAAAGAAGAAGCGGTGATAAACAACTGGACTGTGAAAAAAGGCGCCAGTCTGAAACCGGAAGATCGTGATGTTTACCTGGATTTGATGAAGAAGCGTGCTCATCTGCATGCGGCTGAACAGTCGTCATCCCCCAAAGATCTGACAAAAGAGTGGACTACCTGGTTGCAGCGGTTCGGTAAGCTCGCCCAGGAGAACCGTAACCTGGCTCGCTTGATAGCGCCCTATCCCACCGATATTCCCGAGGTGATCAAGACTGTCAGAGAAAGAAAGATGACCGTGGTCGAATATCTGGTAGGCGAGAAATCCAGCATCGCTTTTACCGTGGATCCGGCCGGTCGTATTTCGGCCACGGTTCTGCCGGTCAATGAAAGTACGCTCAAAGAGCAGATCAATTCGATGCTTGCTGCAACTAAAAGCGGCGACGCCAAGTCTTATCTGCCGGCTCTGAAAGCTCTGAATAAAGAGCTTATGCCTCAGTCCGTGCGTAAGTATCTGCCGATCAGTGCCGATGATCAAATCGTAGTGATACCGGATGGAGTGCTCTACAATTTGCCCTTCGCCGCCCTCGTGGATGAGAACGATAAATACTTTGTCGAGGAGCATTTGATTACTCTGGCGCCCTCCATGCGTTCTCTGCTTGATACCAAATCCGGTATGCCAGGCACTCTCTCGGTACTAGTTGCCGCAGGAGAGACACCCGGAGAGCAGAACGAGACCAGTCAGATATCCAGAGTTGTTCATCCTGATCCGATATCGACCCTTGGTGAAAAAGATCTGGAATCTCTAGAAAAGGCTTTCCAAGGAAAGACCGTTCTTCACTTCGCCACCGCCATTCCGCTGACAGACTCGGATCCGACTGCGGTTCCGATTCCCTTCACTGCTGAAAACAGCACCACTAAAGCCACTGCCGGCAGCCTCTTCGGAATCAAGATTCCTTCCGATCTGGTCGTTCTGAGTGGAACAACGGTATCCGGAGATCAGCAAGAAGGAACTGCTGTGCTCATGGTGAGCCGAGGTCTGGCTTATGCCGGTGCACGAAATGTGATGATGACTCTCTGGGAGACAGAACCTTCTCAGCGAATCTCGGAACTTGTGAACTTCTATAAAAATAAAAAACAGGGGCTTAATGCCGCCAGATCGTTGAGACAGGCTCAGCTCCTCTCGATGTCAAGGGATCGCAGTCCTCTGGCCTGGGCGTCCTTCCAGCTTCTTGGCGTGGGTATGTAGAGCGCCATTCTCTGGCGGAGTCACTTGTCGTCAAGAGTATATATCGCGCTTGACTACTGGTGGATTTTATCTTGCATATTGACATTATGGGTTAAAATTTGGACGACGCAGTCAAACTTGAAGCACCGGTCAAATAGAAGTGGTAAGTCGATGTTCATAAGAAGAAACGATTCCAGAAATTCGAAAAAGGATATCAGGGCGGCATTGCGCCTTTTCCTTGCCTTGCAGGTGCTCCTGACCTTCTCTGTGACCCCGGTCCTCGCTCTTGAAGGATCTGCTGCAGAGTCGCCTGAGGTGAGCCAGAGCTCACTAGAGACGGCGGCATCCTGGTCTGAATCCGATTCTGAATCAGAATCGAAACCAGAGCCGACTGAGACCGTTAGCGAAGCTTCCTCCGCCGTTGAAACCGAGACAGCGTCGCCTGCGACAGCAGAAGCCAGTCCGGAAGCTACTTCGGAAACAGAAGCAGAAACCGAAGTGGAAGCCGTATCCACAAGCGATGCCACCACCGAGTCCGAGCCGACTGTAGAATCCGGTGCCCAGCCGGTGACGGAAGCGTCCAGTAATTCCGAAACTGCTACAGATAAAACCACTGCGGAAGCGGATAAAACTGAATCTACTGAAGCAGTGGAAACAGTGGAAAAAGTTGAAACGGTCGAAACTAATTCTGCCGACAAACAAAAGGTCTCCAGCACAGAATTGACCGAGTCTCAAGAGACTCCGGCAAAAGTCGATTCTTCCGAAGATAAGCTTGCCGACGAGGCTCTCGTTGAAGAAGAAGAGGATGACCTGGCTTTCTTGCAAGAAGGCTATATCGAGAAGGACGAAGATGCCGAAGTCATCTATATAGATAACGACGAACAAGAAATTGTCGAAGAGACAATCGCCTACGAAGATCTTCCCACCGATGACGCTCAGACCAGAATCAAGGCCGGCGCTCAATTCCCTGTGGTGATGGTCTCCAACATCTCCAGCAAGACTGCTAAAAAAGGAGATGTGATGCAGGCTCGGCTCAAATACGATCTCAAAATCGGTCCCAAGCTGATAGCCAAGAAAGGCAGCATGGTCACCGGTCATATTGACTATGCGCTTCCTGCCAGAACGGTTTTGCATTCCATGGTCAGCCCCACTCGCTGGTATCGCAACTCCGGCTGTCTGGGCATTATGTTCGATGAGATCATCAACGAAAAGAACGAGCACATTGCCCTCGATGCAAAACCGGCTCGTAAAGACCGTATCGTTAAAAACAAAGCCGAAGGTCGTCTGCTTGGTGTCAACCATGACGGGCAGATAACCGGTCCCTGGGGTCAGCAGCTCAAATACAAGGCTATCAGAGTCGGTCTCAACGCCGCCCTTGCCCCGGCTGGAGTATTCAGTTTCGGCGCCATGCCTGTGGCGCTCGGTGTGATGGGAGCGGTCAATCCCTCTTTCGCTTTCATGAAACCGGTGGGCACCAATGTCCCCCATCGTAGAATCAAAGGTTTCTGCTGGGGCTTCCTCAGCGGTATCCCTGGCTCCTGGATCATCGAAGACACCGTGACCAAAGGGCAAGAAGCTCTGGTACGTCCCGGTGACGAATTCCTGGTCGAACTGCATCAGGAGTTCACCGGTAAGGTGCTCACCGAAGCTCAACTCATGCCCGGTGCTTCCGGCAAGGTCAGTGGAGATGTCGACGACCAGCGTTTCGAGAAGACTGAGAAGAGAGGACTCTTCCGCTTCAAGAAAGGCAAATCCGGTAAATAAGGCGGCTGCTCCAGGCTATGAAACTTATCACCGCCCTGGTCAGACCGACAGCATATCAGCGGCTATCAACGGCGTTGCGCAAAGCCAGGGTCTCGGGAATCACCGTCTCCAGGGTAGAAGGTTATGGCAAGGAGCATCTATCGGCTGATGTCGACCTGTTCGGCCATCTCAATCCGAAGGTAAAAGTGGAAGTGGCTGTGGATGACGATCACTGCAGGGATATTGTCGACTTGATCAAAAACTCGATTGAGGAGAATAAGAAAGATTCCGGCGGAACGATTTTTATCCAGCCTCTTGACGCAATCGAGAAGATTCAGAAGGGCTGAGAAATATCATCTTGAATAGATTATCCAGAACTTTCGCCTCCTTTGTCCTTTCTCTGGGCGCGATCATCTTTCTTTTCTCTTGTTCGAACGCGAAGCAAGAAGGAGAGCAAGACAAGACAAATGGAAAAGCCGGCGGACCCCGGGCTTATCCGGTGGTGGCTGAAGCTGTCAGTCTCAGTCCGGTGGAAGACAGTTCGGTCTATGTCGCTAAAATGGACTCCCGAAAAACCGTCGCCCTTCATTCGCGGGTGGATGGTCATGTGGTGCGCATACTTAAAAATCCCGAAGATCTGATTCGCCAGGGTGACCTGCTAATCGAAATCGATCCGGTCAAAGAAAAGCAGAACGTTCAGACAAAATTCGCAGACTTTCAGTCGGCCGAAGCCGAGTATAATGCCCAGATCCGCAAGCTGAAGGCGCTTGAAGCCCAGCGTTCCGGTGAAGCCGCCAAAGTAGAGTTTGCTGAAAAAGAATACGGTCGCTATACACGCTTGCTCTCTAAAGGGGCTGTATCCAAACAGTTGCAGGAATCAAAAGAGAGAAGTCTGAAAGTGCAGAGAGCCGATGCCGAATCTCTGGAAGCCCAGATAGAATCTCAGAAAGCGGCGGTGGAATCGGCGGCGAAGCAAATGGCTCGCAGTAAATCTGCAGTCAAAGCCCAGGAAGAGCAGCTTGCCTACCACGAGATTCGCGCTCCATTCAACGGCACTCTGGGTAATGTGCCGGTCAAAGTTGGGGACTATATTACCCCTCAGTCCGAGCTGACCAGCGTCAGCCAGGCCAGACCGCTGGAAGCTTATATTCAGATTCCAAAGGATGAAGCCGCCAAAATAAAGCATGGTACCACCGTCGAGTTGCTTGATTCTGCTGATACCAAAATTGGTGATAGTACGGTGTTCTATGTCTCTCCGGTAGTGGATAAAGATACTCAGTCGGTACTGGTCAAAGCTCTTTTCGAAAACACAGGCAATGAGTTGCGACCGGCTCAGAACGTCACCGCCCGGGTTATATGGGGGCGTACCAGGGGCATAGTCATTCCAACCAGGGCATTGGCCATGGTGGGCGGTCAGTCTTTTATCTATACCGTCGAGAGAGGCGAAAAAGGAAACAGCATAGCCAGGCAGAAGCCGGTGGAGCTGGGACCTTTGCAGGGTAATAACGGCATTCTTGTGGAGAAAGGCTTGAAGGCAGGTGAAAACCTGGTGGTCTCGGGCATCCAGAATTTATCCGATGGTGCTCCGGTGGTCGAAAATGAGAATTCCGGAAATCCAGAGCCTGAGGAGTAGAAACTAGCCTTGCTTTCTGATTTCTTCATCAAGCGACCTGTTTTTGCCACCGTGGTCGCCATCATCATGACCATGGTGGGAGCCATCGTCATCCCGTTCTTACCCATAGCTCAATACCCGCAGATTGCTCCTCCTCAGGTCAGCGTAGAGTCGACTTATATAGGCGCCAATTCAGAGCAGGTGGAATCATCTGTTACCCAGCTACTTGAGCGCGAAATCAATGGTGCGGACAACCTCAAATACATTCAGTCTCAGAGCGCCAACGACGGACGCTCTAAGATAATCTGTACTTTCGATCTGGAGCGAGACATAGATTTAGCCGCGGTGGACGTTCAGACCAGGGTGGCGGCGGTGCAGGGCAAGCTGCCCGAGGATGTGAAGAAGACAGGCACCAGTATCAAAAAAGTCTCTACCTCTATCGTCATGGTGCTGGGGGTATATTCCGATGACGGTGCCTATAGCCCTGAATTCATCAGCAACTATGTCGATCTCTATTTGAAAGATTCGTTTAAACGTCTGCCCAGTGTCGGCGATGTGAACATCGTCGGTGAGCGCAAGTACGCCATGCGGGTCTGGTTGGATCCCAAGAAACTTGCCCAGTATAAGCTCACTCCGCTCGATGTCTCTCGCACCATTCAATCCCAGAACAAACAGGTGGGGGCAGGCGATCTCGGACGGGCTCCGGCGCCTCCCGGTCAGATGTACCAGATCAATCTGCGGGCCATGGGACGACTGGTGGATGCCAAAGATTTCTCCAATATGATCGTCAAGCGTTCAGACGACGGAACTTTGATCAAGGTCAAAGATGTGGGTAAAGTCGAGCTCGGCGCAGAAAGTTATGATACCAACGGCGCATTTAACGGCAAAGACGCGGTGGTGGTAGTGGTCTATCTCCGCCCGGGCGGCAACGCCGTAGAGGTTTCCAACGGGGTTATGAAAGAGCTGGAGCGTTTGCGCAAGCACTTTCCTCCCGGTCTGAAAGTCGATGTCGCCCTCGATACCACCGATGCCGTCAAGGCATCTATCGAAGAGGTGATTCATACTCTGATCGAGGCGATTATTCTTGTAATCATCGTCATCTTTTTCTTCTTGCAAGACTGGCGCAGTGTGCTTATTCCATCCATCGCCATTCCGGTCTCACTGATCGGTACTTTTATCTTTATGAAGCTCATGGGCTTCTCTATAAATACTCTGACCATGTTCGGTCTGACCCTGGCCACCGGTCTGGTGGTCGATGATGCCATCGTTGTGGTGGAGAACGTCAAGCGTTTAATAGATGAAGAGGGGATGAATCCGATAAGCGCCGCTTTTGCAGCTATGCGCGAAATCACCGGTGCGGTCATCGCAACCACCCTGGTACTGTTTGCCGTCTTCATTCCGGTGGCGTTCTTTCCCGGTACCACCGGGCAACTGTATAAACAGTTCGCGATAACAATCAGTGTTTCGGTGGCACTGTCCATGGTGAATGCACTCACCCTCAGTCCTCCTCTTTGTGCCCTCTGGCTCAAGCATGAAGAGAAAGCAAAACAGTTTATTGTCTTTAAGAAGATAAACGATCTGATCAATTATTTCACCAGGCAGTACAAGAAAGTACTGGTTAAGTGTCTGCGGATGGCACCATTGATAATGATCTTGTTCGTAATCTGTCTGGGCGCTACCTATGGCATCTCAAAGCTGCTTCCCACCGCCTTCGTCCCCGATGAGGACCAGGGTTATTTCTTTACCATGATCCGGGCACCGGAAGGGACTTCTCTTGAATACACCACAGAGATTATCGAGAAAGCCGCTGCCATTCAAAGAAAGATACCGGAGGTCAAATCGGTCACCGGTCTTGCCGGATTCGGCTTCCAGGGCAATGGACCGAATCTGGGTATCATGTTCACCACCCTCAAGCACTGGGATGAGAGAAAGGATCCTTCGAAGACCGTGCATGCCATCCTCGGCAAGATCCGCAAGCCTTTAATGGGCATCACCGGAGCTTCGGTGGTTCCCTTTTTGCCTCCGTCCATAGAAGGGCTCGGCAGCTTCGGCGGCTTCGTCTTCGAACTGCAAGATCTGGTCGGCTCGGACATCCAGGACCTCAATAACATGGCCCAGGAGATTGTCAGAAAAGGCAATCAAGACCCCAGTCTTCAGGGGCTGTTCACAAGCTTCTCTGCCCAGACTCCGCAGCTTCGTTTGAGCGTCAAGCGGGATGAAGCCGAGAGACTGAATGTAGACATAGGCGAATTGCTCAATACGCTTCAGATACTCTCCGGCTCTTCTTATATCAACGATTTCGACTTTCTCAATAAGACCTACCGGGTCTATGTCCAGGCAGACAGCAAATACCGAGTCAGGCCGGCCGATATCTTTGAATACTATGTGCGTTCCCGAGACGGCAAGATGGTCTCGATGGAGAACCTGCTAAAAGAAGACGTAGGACTCACCGCCCAGGTGATCTCGCACTACAATCTTTTTCGCTCTGCAGAAATTAACGGTAATCCGGCTCCGGGTAAGAGTTCCGGAGAGGCGCTCGCTGCCATGGACCGGCTTTCTGACAGGCTTTTGCCCACCGGCATGAGCCATGAATGGTCCGGAGTCTCTCTCGAAGAGATTTTAGCCGGCTCCAGCGCCGTGTTTATCTTCATTCTCGGATTGATCTTTGTTTATCTGGTGCTTTCCGCGCAGTACGAAAGTTATGTGGACCCTCTCATAATCATGCTGTCAGTGCCGCTTGCGGTGCTTGGTGCATTCTCATTTCAGTTGATGCGCGGTCTGGAGAATGATGTGTTCTGTCAGGTCGGTCTGGTGATGCTTATCGGCATGGCCAGCAAGAACGCCATTTTGATTGTCGAGTTCGCCAATCATCTGCGCGATAATGCCGGCTTGTCGACCGCGCACGCTGTGGTCAAGGCTTCGACCCTCCGACTTCGACCGATATTGATGACAGCCCTTGCCTTTATAATCGGGATTCTGCCTCTGGTATTTGCCACCGGTGCCGGTGCCGCCAGCCGCAACTCTCTTGGCACCGCTGTTTGTGGTGGTATGACCGTGGCAACCTTTATGAGTCTGCTTGTCGTCCCGGTTATCTACCTGGTGGTCAACTGGCTCAAGGTCAAAGTTTCTGGTTTCCTCAAAAATAATAAGTAAACCAAAATCAATTCTGGCTTGCCGGTCTGAATCCTCTGGTCAGAGTATTGAAGGAGATGGCGCCTACACTGTGCAGGACCTGGGCCTGGGATTTGTTATAGTCTACGATCGCCCGCACTTTGTTAATGAGCGCCTGGGTGTAATCTCGCTGGGCGATGATGATATCTGTCTGGGTGCCGAGACCCTCTTTCAGACGTAAAACCGCTATTCGCAAAGCTTCTTCCGAGGAATCCACTTCAGAGGTGGTCTCTTTTACCAGGGCTTCGGTATCGATGGCATGGTTGTAAGAGTTTCTCACTTCCTGATAGACCTTCGCCAGCTCTTTGTTATAGGCCAGCTGCGCTTCTCTTGCCGTGTAGCCTGCTCGTTTGACCCTGGCGGTGTCTGTGACGCCCAGTCCTCCAAGAGTCCATTCCACGTCCATGCCCAGCACGAATAGAGCGCGCATATCAAATGTCTTTCTGCCGCCGCCTATGCCATTGGCAAGAGGAGCATTGGCACCGCCGGCAATACTGGGGGTGAGGGTGGAGCCGGCGCTGGTCACCGAAGAGAGTGGGATCTGCTGCAGCCCGTCTCCCCGGGCGATATCGGCACCGGTGGCGGCAACCGCCCCATTAAAAGAGAGGCTGGGAAGAAAGGCCGACTTGCGCAGGTTGCGCATTTGCAGTGCCGCCAGACGCCGCTCTTCCATCTTCGGTAATTCCGGTCTCTCTTTGATGGCCGTGCCTATCAGGGCACCGATTCTTGTTGCCTGGGCGATCAAACGAATCTTTCTAACTGTTCTATCCTGCACATTCAAATCCACTGCCGGATCGATATAAAGGGCGGTGGCCAGATCCACCGCCGCCTGTCTTCGTTTGATCTGTTGAGAAACCAGGGCTTGTCTGTCTCTTGAGAGCTGGGT
The DNA here is from genome assembly GCA_020634035.1 of Candidatus Obscuribacterales bacterium. Taxonomy (GTDB): domain Bacteria; phylum Cyanobacteriota; class Vampirovibrionia; order Obscuribacterales; family Obscuribacteraceae; genus RI-106. The sequence goes on from JACKCM010000004.1 coordinate 579,543, forward strand.
GCGAGATTGCAGAACATCCAGTTTGGTGGCAACGCCTTCGGCGAAGAGGTCTTCATTTAGCTGCAAGATCGCTTTGGATTCTTCCACAGCCTTGACTCGAATTTGTAAAAGAGCGTCATTCAGAACAAGCTCATAATAGAGATTGGTCGCCTGTAAAAGAACGTCGTTGACGCTTCCTTTCAGGGCATGAACAGAAGCTTTCATTCTGTGGCGGCCTTCCTTGGCGCGAAATATGCGTTCTCCGCCCTTGAAAAGAGTCCAGTTGAAACCCGAGCCGGTGGTCAGATAAGGGCTCTTGATCCGTAAAATCGCTCCGGCAGGGCTGGCTACTTTTCCCTGTATGGCCTGGAAGCTGAAAGAATTGACCACGTCCGGCAGAAAGCGGCTGAGGTCTTCATAGAACCTCCATTTTGCCGATTCCTTGCGGGCATCCGAAATTTTTATATCGAGATTGTTTCTCAGGGCGGTTTTCAGTACTTCACCCAGGGTGATGTCCCGGTCGCCGTCCGCTTCTATATGCAGCGGCGAGACAGGCTGGTCTAATTTAATAAGAGCTTTGAGCACCGGAGGTTTGACAATAAGCTTCTCCGGATCAATTAAGATAGTGTCTTTGTCTTCGAGCTTATCGAAAGCGCTAAGGTCGTCGGTTCTTTCGTCTTCTGATCCGGATTTTATAGGTGGTCTCAAATCCAGTTTGTCAGAAGAGTCCTGGGCGATGGCAGGCAGCACGATCGAATTTATAGAAAGCGAAACCAGCGCAGTCAGCGCCAGGGCTTTGCTAGATGCGGAAAGGACTTTAGCGACCAATCTCTGAAATCATCCTGGTAACTATCCGGCTCCACGCCGCAGGCGGGAACTCTTAGAGAGTGTACTGGACTTGGTCCAAGAGGACATTATTAGAGCTTAGCCTTAGTAGGCGCCTACATAAGGACCAGGACCGCCTCCGGCGATTGATACCGGTGCATCCAGCCTTACTTGAATCGGTGTACCGGAAGGAATGGTCACATCTCTTCCTTTTCTGAGCGCCAAACTGGAAGCAACACCGACACCACCGCCGATGGCCGTACCGGACCAGGCACCTCGGCCTGCGCCTCGACCGCCGCCGGCGATAGCACCCACCGCTGTTCCTAGAGCGGCACCAAGACCGGCTCCGGCAGCGCCTCTGACGCCTGCTTGTACGGTTTTTCTTTTCCAGGTTTCACCAGCCATAACACCATTGTCATTCTCGTCATAGTTGCCGATACCGCCGACCAGAGAGGCACTTATAGGAGTCTCTGTACCGTCGGGGGTTCTCAGACGATTGAACTGAACGCCCAGTTTGCCTGCCAGACCAAGTCGTCCACCGGCTTTCGAGTCGGTTACCTGACCCATCAAGACAGAGCCTATAGGAATTTGAGAATCACCGAGATTAACTGCTTGACTGATATTTGCCTGGATCAAATCGCCTGGTCTTGCTACCTGAGAAGAGATCGAGGTAGAAAGAGTCGCGTTCAACATAGTGCCGGCAGGAGCATAGACAACTCTGCCATGTCTGTATCCGGGCGGCGGCGGATTGTAGCCGGGGTTATAGTTGGCGCCGCCATTATAAGGAGCCCCGCCCTGAGGATATCCTGCATTGGCGCCGCCATTGTAAGGAGCGCCCTGGTTATAACCTACATTGGCTCCTGCTCCGTATGAAGGAGTCTGGGGAGCGCCCTGGGGATAGCCACTTTGATAAGCGCTTCCCTGATAGGCTTGCTGTTGAGGCGCGGGTGCGGGAGCCGGCGCAGGGCTTGATGAGCCGCCCTGGTACTCGCCTGTCAGGTGTCCTACATAGCTCGATACACTGGCCTGGTCTTGAAGAGCGCCTTTTAGCGCGTCAGCCCATCTCTGGGCAAGCAGAGCCGGAGTGGTGCCGGCGGTTTTGGCGCTGGCACTGTCCACGGTGATAACTTGATAGCCTCCCAGGGTTATGACCGGAAGTCCTTTTACATATTCGATGTTGACGGCGTTCGGAGACCTGTCTTTGGATGCTACCAGGGCATTGTCCAGATTCTGCTGAATCGTCTCGGCCCTTTGTGCTCCGGTAAGCGCGCCGGCTGTGCTGACGTTGGTTATTACCGCCTGACCTGCCAGTCTCACCGTGGCGTCTTGAGCTGATACCGGTAATGGTGTCAAGTAAAATGCCTGGCTGAGAACCAGGGCTCCTACCAGTATGCTTCTCTTCTGTGAAATTTTCCGCTTCGAATTCATCGTTTTCTTCCTACAGTTTTTTTAGACTTGCTTTCCGGGGAAAGGACTCAGGTCGAATTTCCGCTTGGTGCTTATTTCGTAAATAGCACAGACTTCATTAAGTCTAGCAATGTTCCCGGATAATAATCTGAAAGTTTAATAAGACCCTCAAATAATGCCGTTCTTAAGTGGTCAAGACCTAAGTATATTCTAGCAATTGCTCACCGATTCCGCTCTATTAAGACCTTGCTTATAGTATTCGTGTCATACTTTTTGTTCAAAATGATCCAGTCAGATTCAACGGAGAACTTTTAATCTATGTCCTCCTCTTCCGGGTTCACCTCTTCCGGCGATAGATATGCCCTGGTCACCGGCGCCGGTCGCGGCATAGGCCGGGCCTGTGCGCTCACGCTCGCCAGGATGGGCATTTATGTGGCAGCCACAGCTCGTACAGAGTCTGAACTTCTGAGCTTGCAAGAAGAGATCCGTAAATCCGGAGGGCATTGCCGGACAATCGTTCACGACCTTGCGGATTCGTCCTCTTTTGAACGATTCTACCAGTCGGTCGAAGCTGAATTCGGTCGAGTCGATATCCTTGTGAACAATGCCGGTATCTATGGCACAGACTCCCTTGACGACCCCGGACCGGCTCTCGATCTTTTTAAAAGCTCCCTCGACATAAACCTCTCTGCTCCTTATATGCTCTGTCGCCACTTTGGGACCGCGATGAAGAGAGCCGGCTGGGGTCGAATAATCAATATCTCTTCTATATCCGGGCAGAAAGCAGAGGTTTTCGGGGCTGCCTATTCCACTACCAAATTCGGCTTACTGGGGATGACCCAGGCTCTTGCCCTGGAACTGGCGCAATATGGGACGACTGTAAATGCGGTCTGTCCCGGTTGGGTCGACACCAAACTGGCGCTGGATCAAATAAACGACCCGGAATGGTGTAAGCTCAATCATATCGAGCCATCAGAGTCCCTGGACATCGCAAGACTTTCTGTCCCTATGCAGCGTCTGATTCAACCAGAGGAAGTAGCTTCTCTGGTAGCTTTTCTCGCCAGTGAGCAAGCTGCGGCTATCACCGGGCAGTCCATCAACATCTGCGGAGGCTTGTCAATAACTTGAGCGCTACCAGGAACAAGATCATCACAAAATCCCTTCAAACTAATGTCTGGAACCAGAAGGTGGCAGGCGACCTGCAATTGATCACTTCTCCCTTGCTTGAGAAGTTTCCTAACCTGGTCCATGGTTTTACCACCAGGCTGGGAGGCGAGAGCAAGGCTCCTTATGATTCTTTCAATCTGGGAAGACATGTGGAGGATGAAGGCGTGAGAGAAGACGCCATAAAGAATCGAGCCCGGCTCTGTGAAGCTCTCGGTCTCGATTTTGAGAAGGCCGCTATTCCCGGACAGGTCCATTCGAGCACTGTAAAGTCGGTGGAAGAGAATCATGAGCGACCCGAGATGAAGTCTGTGGACGGACTTTTGACCGGTTCTATCGGTCTGCCTCTCATCTTGCATTTTGCCGATTGTGTGCCGGTGATCGTTTACGATCCGGTTCGCTCGGTGGCTGGCATATTCCATGCCGGTTGGAGAGGTACCGCCAGTCGAATCGTGCGGGTAGGCGTCGAGAAGATGATAGGAGAATATGGCTGTCACGCAGGCGACATGGTGGCTGCAGTCGGTCCGGCAATCGGTCGATGCTGCTATCCGACCGGTGAAGAGGCCTTTCAGCAACTGCAAAAGACTGTGGATTATCCGGACTCTCTCTTCGGTGATATGGACGGGCAGAAGTGTCCTGATTTGAAGGCGATCAATGCCATGCAGCTGATGGAATCAGGGGTCGAAGAGGTCGATGTCTCTCACTGGTGTACTGCCTGTAATCCTGAGATATTCTATTCTCACAGGCAATCCGGGGGCATTACCGGTCGCCAGGCAGCCATTGTCGCTCTTACTCGGTAGCGGCGGTTAAATTAAGCCGATCTCCCTTCTAATGGCCCCTTTTCAGTTATATTGGTAGATGTGTTCTTGAAAAGATATTCGATAGTCGAATCAGGTTTCCAGCCCTCTTTCTACCACCTCTACCGGAGGACTACCTCCGCATGCCTCGTTTTGCTGCTGCTCACTCTTGAGCTGAGCCTGGCGCCTGTCTATGGTGAAGACCTTCGCATCGACAGACCGGCGACGGCGGCGGCGGCGGCGACTGCTACTGCCGATTCTTCTTTGTCAAGAATAACTAGACCGGAAGCTAAGAATGCGGTCACCGGTTCTGGCTCTACACCTGCCAAAGCACCACCGGTAGTGAATCAGACTCCGGCTAAAGACAAGATGCCTCCGGTTGCACCCAGCTTCAAACCGGCGGCCCAGGCGCAGCCGCAGCTGATAAAGCAGACTCCTAAGTTGGCCGACGAAAAACCGTCAGCTCCAGCGAAGCAAGAGAAGCCGGCAGCACCGCCGGTAGTGAAAGGATCGGGAAGTGCCGATATGCCCGAGATTGCCGGAGAGGACAAGTATCCGGTGGTAGGTCGCCTGGAGAATCTGACCTTTGGTCGCACCAGCCCGGATCGTGATGTCGCGTCGCGCTTGAGCAGTCTGGAAAACTCTATCTTTGCCAGGACCTACAGCGAAGAGTCTCTTTTCGATAGGACAGAACGTCTGAAGCGAACTCTTTTGGGCACTGATACTTACGATCCTGCTATGGCGGTCGGTGCCCCGGATTTAGATCCTTACGCCTACACTGATCTAGACTCTCCAGTGCTGGAGCTGAGAAATAAGGACGCTGACTTCTCTTATCTCGATGAGATGGCTAAAAATCCCGATAATCGAGAAGAGCAGCCCCTTACCGTATTGCAGGCCTATTGCGAAGAACTTATTAACTTCGAGCGACGTAAACGCAATCTAGAACCGCTCGAGAACGACAAATTGATTCAAGATATGGCCGAACAGCAGATGGTGGAAATGCTCGAGCTGAGACAGTTGTCCCATAGTGATCAGTATGGTCAAAACCCCGATAGACGCTACACTCTGGGGGGAGGAACCGACGCAATCAGTGAAGGTTTAGTGGCAGTGAGCACCGCCGACCTACCTTCGTCTAAGCTCACCAAAGCGGCTGTCTGTGTGTTGCTCAAGAAGATGCTGATGCGTCAGGACGATAGAGAGGCGCTGCTCTCCGCCGAAGCCACCCATCTGGCTTCTTCTTTCGGCGTCAATCGAAATGGCACCAAGCTCTTCGGCTGCACCGAAGTTTTGACCAGGCACTCAAAAATGGAGCCTCTGGCAAAGACGGCTAAGTTAGGAGAGAAGGTGACGGTGGCAGGAGAGATCTTCAAGCCTTATCAATTCGACAAAATAACCCTGGCCTGGGAGGAAGCTCTAGACTCGCCTATAGAAGAAGAGCCTGGCTCCGATGAGGCTCTGCCCTACTTCCCTCCTTTAGATTATGTCGCCTATGACACCAAATCAGAACGAGATCACACGAAAGCGATCACCGCCTTGAAAGCGATAGGGGTGATGGCTGCTATCGCCGGTGGAATGTTCGTTCCGCCGGTTGCGCTTGCCGCACCGCTGATTGTGCTTGCCGGTCCGGGTGCTTCAGAAATGAGACCCCAGTCGGATATTCCGGTAAAGGGCGGTGTCAAGTTGAGCGGATCGAATTTTAAGGTCCATCTTCCTCTCGACAATGAGAACCAGGGAGGGCTCTACTATGTCACTGTCTGGGCCAGTCTCGGTGAAGGCTCGAAACCTTTTGCCGTAAGCCGGCGAGCCATTCTGGTAACCGGTGGCGATAGCAAAGAAGAAACAAATAAAAAGAAAGACACGTCGCAAGAGAATTCGCAGCCGATTGAGTACACTAATGGTGATGAGAATAAAGACGGAAACGGAAACAAGAACGGTGACGGAAAGAGTGACAGTCAGGACCAGGGTATATAGAATCGCGTCGCATCCCATATGCGCCAGGTTCTTTGGAGTCTTTGGAATCTTTTCGGTCCTATCTTCGTTACTGATCTTTATTGCTTCGGCGAGGGCTGAGAACTCGATACCGGATATGCCTAAACCGGTGCTCGAAAGCGGGACTTCTTCAACCACGCTCTCAACCGGAACGGCGTCTACTACTTTATCGACAGGGACTGCTTCTACTACGCTTTCGACCGGCACTGCTTCTACTACGCTTGAAGCGGGCACCGCGTCCATGATGATCAAAGCAAGAGCGATCAAAAAACAGAAGCCGACCACAATTCTCTTTGTGCTGGACGCCTCTTTGAGCATGAAAGAGACCATCGACCGAGATGAGCATGGCAGGAAGATTCAGAAGATAGATGCAGCCAAACAGGTTTTGCAAAAAGCGATGATGAAGATTCCCACCGGGGTCGATGTCGGTTTGCGTGTCTTCGGTCATCTCAGTCAACCAGGACTGGAATGTCAGGCCACTGCTCTGTTGGTACCGCCGGGCAAAGGAAACAGAACCGCTATCATCAGCCGGGTTCGACCGATCCGACCGACGGGTCTGACCCCGCTAACCTACGCCTTGCATCAGGCCGCAGAATATGACCTGCGTCGGGCACCGGGTCAGAAGACGATTATTTTGATCACCGACGGTGTAGACACCTGTGGTCATGATCCCTGTGCGTACATTAAGACTCTCAGACCCCGGGGCATAGACCTCAAAGTCGATATAGTCGGTCTCGATATTCGCAGGGATTTTGCCAAGAAGAAACTCGACTGTATCGCCACCAGTTCCGGCGGCAAGTACTATGACGCCAACACCGCCGCCGATTTGATCGATTCAGTTTCCCATAGCGTATCCCAGGCTATATCGGGAGAAGTTATCATCGGCGGCTCAGAGGAGAGCAAGATAAAAAACACTCTGACCCCGGCGGAGCTCATACCGATTTTGCCCATGGATCACTTTGATAAATCCGATCCTAAGACTAAGAATCAGAATCAGAAATAGAGAATGACCAGCAAGGAGTCCACCATAGACAGGGATAGCGCCGCAGGCGGTGGAGACCTTTTGCTTCGGCTGGTTCTCTGTCTGCTCATTGTCGCCATCGTATTCGGTGTTTATTTCCGCACGCTCAGTGTCGGATTTCTGCTCGATGACTTCTATCACATGGACTATTTGCTGCGGGCTTTCGATGGCGACAACTCCGAGCTCATGAAAGTCCTTTTCGGCTCCTGGTCAGGTCCTACCGGCTTGAACAGCTTTCGACCCCTGACCTCCTTCGGACTCATGGTCGATTTTGTGCTCTGGAAAGAGAACGCTTTCGGCTATCATCTCTCCAACCTTTTAATGTACTCTTCCACCTGTCTTTGTGTTTTCTGGCTGGTCAGTCGGGTCCTGGCCAATCTGGGGCGCTCATCGTTATTGGCTGCATTTCTAGCCGGGGCGCTCTTTGCTCTCTATCCTATTCATCCTGAATCTGTCGCCTGGATAATCGGCAGAGTCGACACCCAGTGTGTCCTATTCTTCCTGCTTTCTCTGATATTTTATTTCAAGCACCGAAAACGAGGCAGCAACCTCTTTCTTATTCTCTCTTTCGTTTTCTTCCTCGCTTCTCTGACTACCAAAGAGATGGCCGTGGTACTGCCGGTAGTGGTGGCAGCAGCAGAGCTCTTGCTCGCCGATGATCTCGGTTGGCAGAAGCGAACAAAACCTTCTCGATTGATTTTAGTCGCTTCCTTTTTCGCTTTCCTGGCTGTTTTCGCCGTGGTTCGCACTGCTGCAATAGGCACCCTGGTGGGAGGATACGGTGACAGCAGTCCAGGGTCTACATTGAGCCTGTTGCGTAACTTTCTCGATGTCGATACGATGAAGAAAATCATCTTCGGTGTCAACGAAGAAAATCCTTTGAAGCGTGATCTGAGCACCTGGGCAACAGCCGCTTTCTTGCTTTCTATGCTGCCTCTTCTCTACAGTTTGATATCGAAAAGATATCTGCGCCTGGTGCTCTTTCTTTTGCTCTGGCTCGCGGTATCTTTGCTGCCCACCTTTCAGATCTGGCATATTTATCCCAATCTGGTCGGGTCGAGATTGTTCTTTCTTGGTTCCGTCCCCTTCTGCATGCTGATTGCTATTGCAAGTGTTCTGCCATTTTCTGATTTCCCCGAGAAGCTAGAAAAAATTACGGTCGCCTTCAGAACTGTTTCGATACTGGCGGCAGTGGCGCTCGGACTTTTCTGGCTGGTGGCGGTACGTCAAAATCTTCAAATTTGGGTTCGAGCCGGTGACGAAATCAGACAGATACACAGTCATGTGGAGCGTCTTGCCGGAGCCGATGCAAAAGGAAAAGGCAAGCTTCTTTATTTTGTCGATCTTCCTCAAGACGATGCCGGTGCCGGATTGATAGGACGTCCGGAGTACATGCGCACGATGCTCAGCCCGCCCCTGGCTCGTCAGGACTTCGAAGAGCTGGTGATTACAAGTGAGCGCATTCTCTCGCGCAATCGTGAGTTTATCTATCCCGGTCTAATAGAGGGTGTGGTCGAAAGTCCGCAGTTGAAAGAGATCTTGCTCTGGAACCAGAAAGATAGAGCCTTCAAGCCCTGGCGTTTTCCGGCAGGCAAGAAGCCGGCTATTGGAGAAGCGATTCCACTAACTCTAAAGACTCAAAAAGACAAGCAGTTCTGGTTTCGGACAGATGCGGGCGGTTTGAATCCGTTCGGTGTGGGTGCCTTGAAGCTTGAGCTTCCCGGTTCTTCGATAACACCGGATAAATTGAAAGCGAGACTGCTCTATAGATCCAGTCACCAGCCGCCCTCCTGGATAGACTATTCGAATGGACCGGTAATGGACACAGACGGTTATTTCATTCCTTATTGGAACCGGTCCTGGTTATTGAACGGAGAGATTACCGAAGTAGGCATAGAGTTTATGGATCTGCCACCAGGCTTCTCCGGTGCGTCTCCACCCAAACTTACAGCATTGCCCGCAGCTCAATTTTTCCCTTCTATAGAATTGAACGATTGTACCCCTGTGGACGAGGATGAGCGTTCGATAGCGCGGATGATAAAGCTGCCCTGTGACAGCATCTCTCCTATTAAGGTTTCATACAACGTGGAAGCCATCCCCGGCGCTGAAGCAGTGATGGTGATGGTGGCATTACCGGAGCAGTCGATTACAGTCTATCCGGGCGATGAGCTGCCTGCCGATGCCTGCCTTCTCTTCAAAAAACGTCTGGACAATCTCAAAGGCGAAATCGCCATTCCGGATAATCTGATCAATAAATCCATCGGCAGGCACCAGGTTGTGGTCCTGGCTGTCGATAAGCAAGGCAAGCCCCTGGGCTATTTGAGCGAGCCCAGAATCTTTGAAATCTGTCCGGACCGACCGCCCGAGATCAAATAGACAATTTAGAGGTCGTTTTTCAGGTCGCCGGAAGTATTCAGCGAGACATGGCTTCTCGAGATTACACTGGCGGTTATTCTGTCGCCGACCGAACCGTAGAGGTTGGTGAGCCAGATCGGATAGACACCGAAAGCCAGAATAGATATGGCGAGACAGGCTCCGACCACCCGTTCTGTTACCGAGGCATCATAGAGATGGCCTTTCCATTTAGGCTGTTCCGGTCCGTAGAAAAGACGCTTGAGCAGCCAGAGCATATAGCCTGCTGTGAGCACCACGCCCAGTGCGGCCAGATAGATCCAACTTCTGGTCCAGTCTCCATGGAGAGCAGAATATGCCATCGGAGAGGTGATGGTGCCGTAGAAAATGGTTACTTCTCCAACGAAGCCGGATAGCGCCGGTAGACCCAGGTTGGCCATGGTGGCGAACATCCAGAAGTAGAAGAGAATCGGCATCTTGAAAGCAAGACCGCCGCCTATCTCTGGCAGCAACCTTGTATGGGTCCTCTCGTAGACACATCCGACCAGGAAGAAGAGCATGGCCGAGATAAAGCCGTGGGAGAGCATCTGGAAGATTGCTCCGTTGACGGCTGTATTAGAGAGAGAGCCTATACCCAGCAAGATAAAGCCCATGTGGGAGACGCTGGAGAAAGCGATGATTCGCTTCATGTCCTGTTGAACCAGGCAGGCTATCGCTCCCCAGAGAATGTTGATTGCACCCAGTGCCACTATCTGCGGTCCGTACTCGACGAAGAAAGCAGGGAAGAAGCCCATGCAGATTCTGACCAGACCGTAGGAGCCCATCTTGAGCAAAAGGCCTGCCAGGATCATAGAAATAGGTGTGGGCGCTTCTACGTGAGCATCGGGCAACCACGTGTGGAAGGGAACGGAAGGGAGCTTGATAATGAAAGCCAGGAAGAAGCAGAGGCAGGCAATGCTTTGACTGGACACCGGCAGATTGGTAGCCGAAGAGGCAAGCACGCTCATGTTGAAAGAAGCAGCGCTTGGATCTATCGCCATCAGCTCTGAATAGGTATACAGCAAGCCGGCCAGCATGATGACGCCGCCGAAGAATGTGTACAAGAGAAACTTCATGGCTGCATAGCCACGTCTGGGTCCACCCCAGATTGCGATCAAGAAGTACATCGGGACCAGTTCCAGTTCATACATGACGAAGAACTGAACCAGGTTTTGCGAGACGAATACTCCAAGCACTGAAAACGTAAGCAGCATCACAAGGCTGTAATAGAGCTTGCAGCGTTTGGTTATTGAATAGCTCGCCAGTACCGACATCAAGGTGACGAATGTTGTCAGAAGAACCATCGAGAGGCTCAGACCATCGACACCGACATGATAGGCAAGACTCACCGGGGTGGTCACCCAGGGTTGGTAGGTGACGAACTGCATGCTGGCGTTGCCGAAGTGGAACTGACCGAGAATGATGAGCGACACAACAAACATTGCAAGACTGAATCCGATAGCCATGCCCCGGGCACTCTTTTCGTTCGGCACCAGTGGAATGAGGATTGTTGCTAATAACGGTAATAGTAATAAGATGTTCAAATAAAGTGCGTTGTCGTTCACTTCTTCGCCTCGCCAGCTTTTCTTCTGCGTTCGTTTTGCGTAACTAGTAATTTAAGGAAACAGGTCACACAGTATATAAGGGTCGGTTCGATTCCTGCCAGCGATTTTGGTACCAAAACCCCCTCTTTGAAGAATTATTGAAATGAAAAATCTTTTCACCCTCGATATGTGATTCGGAAGCATCCTGACCGGATGCCACCAGCTATCAATCATTCAGGGTAGCCAAGAACCATGGCTGGTGCTCGAAAGATCTTCTTGAGATCCAGGCTGAGCCCACTTCGCTTAAAGCGTGCTTTATCAACCGGGCAAGAATGCCACCGGTCCATGTATATTATTGAAGCCAAATATTCACGGCATTTACTATCGAAAAATCTGACTTTCGTCAGAAGTGGAGAGCGCTACCGATGACCCCCGAGTTTCTTAGAGCTTGCGTTGAGAATTCATGGATGATTGTGGCATTACCGTTTTTCGTCGGTTTTGCGATCATCACCTGTTTTATGCTTGCCGGTCTTGATATAGGCCAGCGTCGCTGGTTCAAGACATCGAGCATGGTGCTCTCGGTTGGAGCGATCACCATCGGCTTCCTGCACTCTCTTTTGATTTTGCAAGCTTTCTTGGTCGATCCCAGTCTTTCCGGTTTCCAGCTCAACTTCGACTGGTTCACCTGTGAGCAGTTCAAGCTCTCTGTGGGTATCCTCGTAGATAACCTGACTGTGATGATGCTCATTGTCGTGACCACGGTGAGCATGCTGGTTCAAATCTACACCCATGGCTACATGCGTGATGATCCCGGTTATGCCAGGTTCTATTCTTATCTATCTTTATTTACCGGCTCCATGCTCGGTCTGGTTGTCTCCACCAACCTCTTTCAGATGTATGGTTTCTGGGAACTGGTCGGGGTGTGCAGTTACTTCCTTATCGGTTTCTGGTGGTATAAAAACTCCGCTGCGGCGGCTTGTTTAAAAGCTTTCGTCGTTAACAGAGTCGGTGACTTCGGTTTTCTTATCGGTGTTTTGATGTTCTTCTTCGTGACCAAAGAGTTCTGGTCCGGTGGAACTATTCTTGCCTTCACCAAAGAAGTGGGCGGCAACGACCTTGCCGGAGCGATTCAACAGGCGGTGGCATCCAACACCCTGGCTCCTGATGCCGGTTTTGTCCTCACCGTAATTGCGCTTCTCATCTTCATGGGACCGATGGCCAAGTCGGCGCAGTTCCCCTTGCACGTATGGCTGCCCGATGCCATGGAAGGCCCCACACCTATATCAGCGCTTATCCATGCTGCCACCATGGTGGCAGCCGGTATCTACCTTGTGGCTAGAGCCTACCCCGTCTTCCTTTCTCCCACCGGAGGAACCGATAGCACCGCCCTTCTTGTGGTCGCTTCGGTCGGTGCCTTCACCGCTTTCATGGCTGCCACCATCGCCATGAGTCAGTACGACATCAAGCGGGTTCTCGCCTGGTCGACCTGTTCGCAGCTCGGTTATATGTTCGTCGGTCTGGGCGCCGGTGCTTTTTCAGCCGGTCTCTTCCACCTGATGACGCACGCTTTCTTCAAAGCGATGCTCTTCCTCGGTAGTGGTGCCGTGATCATCGGTCTGCACCATGAACAGGATATTAGAAAGATGGGCGGTCTCATGGGACCGATGAAAAAGACAGCGATTCCATTTTTAATCGGTACCGCAACCATTGCAGGATGCCCGCCATTTGCAGCTTTCTTCTCTAAAGATGAGATCGTCTCGGCGGCTTATGCCTACAATCCTATTATAGGTATTGTCCTGATCGTCACCGCCGGTCTTACCGCGTTCTACATGTTCCGCCTCTATTTCCTGGTCTTCTCAGGAGAGTTCCGCGGTCATGGTGAACCCCATGAAGTAAGTCCTGTCATGTGGGGACCGCTCTGGGCTCTGGCTGTGCCTTCTTTGTTTGCCGGAGTAATGCTCGGCTTCAACAAGCTCTCTTTCTTCGAGAATACCCCTGCAGCTAACGCCTTCGGCAGTTTCGTCTACTTCGGTCATCCGCACCAGGAAGTGGTCAACTGGAGCATGGTCGGTATCTCGACCGGTGTTGCCTTGCTCGGCTTTATCGTCGCCTATGTAATGTATGTGGCGAAGTCCTGGACTCCCAACGAAGCGATTGCCAAAAATCAGGGGCTGCTCTATCGCATCTCATACAACAAATGGTATATCGACCATTTCTATCTCTGGTTGGTGAACAGCATCTTCCTGCCCGCCTTTGAGAATGTCTGGAGAGTGCTCGATAGTGTCTTTGTCGATCAGGTGATTGTGAACGGCTCCAGCATCGTCACGGTGGCAACCGGTGAGGCTCTGCGTTATACCCAGACCGGTCGGGGACAGTATTATGCCCTGGTCATCTTCTTCTGGGTGGCGGTGCTTGCCTGGATAGGCTTTATCTTCTGCCCGTGATCCTGAATTTTTGAGTTTTTGTCTGACTGCATAGAATTCACCAAGAGGTTGACATGTCCCACCACGATCACGATGAACACAACCATGAACTAGACCACGGACATCATGAAGATGGCCATCACGAAGTCGGTCCGGCCCAGGCTACCGAGATAGTTCCTGAGACCAGCCCGGAAGATATGACTCTCTCTGGTCTGATTGTGGTCTGTGCCATTGCTCTGATGGTTGGTCTGGGTAGCTGGATGAACATCGAGATGCCTTCGGGCGGCGGTCACGGTCACGGCGGCGAAGCCCACGAGAGCCATAACAGTCAAGAAAGCCACGAAAGCCCAGAAGCAGGACACAGTCACTAATTCGTCCTCGAAGGTTGATGTCAAGAGTTTTGATATCCTGGCTATTTCAGCCCTTCTTGAAGTTGTAAAAACTTTTGTTGCCTTAATTAAACAGCTAAAGCGGCTGGCCTTGCCATCTTTTCGTTTTACAGTGATATAGTATTCAGCCAGGTCATATCTGGATGTCGAAGAGCCTGTTCTTCGGCAGGGGCACGAATTTACTCAGCTCAGCTCAGTGATAGATGCCCGGAAAAGCCACCTTGTCAGGGTAGGGAGGAAAGCACTCAATGCAGGAAGTCACCATTGGAATTGCAGGCGCAGCCGGCGACGGATTGGATAAATCCGGAGATACCTTAGCTCGGTCCTGCGGAAGGCAAGGACTTCACGTTTACGCTTACAACAGCTATCAGTCGATTATCCGGGGCGGTCATATCTGGCTCAAGGTTAGAGTCGGCGACGAAAAAGTTTATTCTCACGGTGATGGCCTCAACGCGCTCATCGCCCTCAATCAGGATTCCATCGAGCGTCATGCTGCCGAAGTTGAAGAAGGCGGCGTGATTATCTTTAATGGCGACCGGATCAAATGTGAAGACTCACTGGTCCGCAAAGGCGTTCAGGTCCTGGCTATTCCTATGAAGGAAGTGACCAAGGAAGTTGCCGAGAAATACGGCCCGGTCAAGCCTATTATGCAGAACACCGTCGCTATCGGTGCGGTCGCTTATCTTGCCCATATCGGCATGGAAGGACCGACAAAAGTTCTCTCCGATACCTTCTCCCACAAAGGTCAGGAAGTTATCGACCAGAACATCGCTCTTCTCAAAGCCGGTTACGACTATGCCGAAGCCAATGCCAAGCCTTTCGCCAAAGAGTGGAAAGCTGACGGCAAGGCTCGTCCTTTCATCACCGGTAACGAAGCGATTGCCATGGCTGCCTATGCTGCCGGTTGCAAGTTCTACTCCGCATACCCCATGACTCCTGCTTCGACCATCCTGCACTGGATGGCATCGCATGCTAAGGATACCGGTATCTGCGTCAAGCAGTGCGAAGACGAGCTCTCGGTAATAAATATGGCAATCGGAGCCGGTATCGGTGGAGTGCGTTCGATGTGCGCCACTGCCGGTGGTGGTTTCGCCCTGATGACCGAAGCGGTCGGAATGGCAGGAATCATGGAAGTTCCCGTGGTCTGTGTAGAAGTACAGCGTGGTGGTCCTTCCACCGGTCTGCCCACCAAGACAGAACAAGCCGACCTCTTCCAGGTCTTCGGCGCTTCGCAAGGTGAGTTCCCCCGTCTGATCGTCGCTCCGTTCACCGTGGCTGACGCTTTCGACACCACCGTCGATGCCTTCAATATCGCTGAGAGATTCCAGCTTCCTGTTCTGATGATGACCGACTTGCTGCTCTCCGAGCACCCTGAAACCGTCGATCCCGAAGTCTTCAGAGCAGATGTCGAGATCAACCGCGGTGAGATGGTCAAAGAATGGTCCGAAGACCAGGGTCAGTACAAGAGATTCAAGTTCACCGAATCCGGCGTCTCGCCCAGAGCCCTTCCTGGTACTGCTAATGCCTGCTATACCTCGGGCTCCGACGATCACGACGAGCGCGGTATCCTGATCTCCGACATGTTCACCGCTCCTGCTGTTCGTAGAAAGAGCATGGAGAAGCGCATGAGAAAGGTCGAGAACCTGCTCAAAGAGCTTCCCGCACCCAAGCTAGAAGGACCGGCTGATGCCGAGTTGACTCTGGTCACCTGGGGCTCCACCTATGGTGTGGTCAAAGAGACCGCCGAAGAGCTGACCAAAGCCGGCACCAAGACCAACTTCCTCTGCATCAAGTACATCGCTCCTTTCCACTCCAAAGAAGTGAAAGAGTTGCTTTCCAAATGCAAGAAGAAAGTCTCGGTCGAAGTCAACTTCACTTCGGTGATGGCTAAATTCATCAAGATGGAAACCGGTGTCTCCATGGACGGCCACGTCAACAGATATGATGGCGAGCCCCTCGAGCCCGATTACATCATCGAGAGAGTCAATCAGATTTTGAAAGGCAAAGAGTTCGACCTCGATGTTACCGAGGAAGAAGCCAAAGAGTTTGTCTATCACTATCTCAGAACCCACAGCGCCGAGAAATTCAGACCGGTCAAACTGATTAGAGAATCCGCCAACGGATACGGTGAGCCTGTCTGGAATATCGAGCTGGCCGAGAGATTTACCGGTAAAGCCGGCGGCACCATGAAAGTCGGCACCAAGACCGGTTCTACCTACGAGTACACCCCCGCCTCGGCTGAATAAGCGAGCGCATTCATTACCCAATTTCGAAAGAGGAATTAATTAGATGGCGACAGTAATCGAACTTCCAATCGAAACCTATAAAGGACCGGTGGACCCTGACTGGTGTCCCGGTTGTGGTGATTTCGGTGTGCTCAAATCCGTTCAGGAAGCAGCCGGCAAACTCGGTATCAAACCCGAGAATCTGATGGTTGTCTCCGGTATCGGATGCTCCTCGAACCTGCCTGGTTTCATCCACTCATACGGAGTGCACAGTCTCCACGGTCGGGCTGTACCGGTTGCCACCGGTGTCCACCTGGCCAATACCGATTTGAAAACAGTTATCACCGGTGGTGATGGCGATGGTTACGGAATCGGCGTCGGTCACCTGCTGCACGCTATGAGACGGAACCTGGATGTCACCTATGTTGTGATGGACAACCAGATTTATGGTCTCACCACCGGTCAGACTTCACCGACCACCACCATCGGTCACAAAACCAAGTCTACTCCCCAGGGCAACATCGAGAATCCGCTCAACCCGCTCGCTCTTGCCATTACCGCCGGTGCTACTTTCGTAGCTCGTGGTTTCTCCGGAGAGCAGAAACATCTGGCTGACACCATCGCCCAGGGTATGGCTCATAAGGGCTTCTCTCTAATCGATGTCTTCAGCCCCTGTGTTACCTACAACAAAATCAACACCTACCCCTGGTTCAAAGAAAGAGTCTACAAACTCGAGGACGAAGGTTGGGATCCTGGTGATTTTTATAAGTCCTACGAGAAAGCTTTCGAGTGGGGCGACAAAGTACCGCTTGGTGTCATCTACAAGACCGAAATGCCTACCTACGAAGACGGCGAACCCGCCTTCAAGAAAGGCGCTCTTGCCAAACAAGAGCTCGGCGCTTGCCCTGACGCCATGAAGTCATTCGTGGACGAACTGATCTAAATAAGCGTCCAATTACAATGGAATGTCAAGCAGGCGTTCCTTGTCAATTTAGAAAAATGATGCGATGCTCATCTCAGCTTGTCATGCTGTGGTGAGCATCTACTTTATTTAGTTTCTATAGCGAGGGTTTGTTTATGCGTGCAAAGTCTCTTCTCATGAGAAAGTCTCCCGACGCCAGAAGATTTACAAGAGATGAGGTGGTCGGATTCAAGCTCCGCTCCCAGTCGGACCCTTCTTTAGTGCCTTTTGAATACAAAGCGCGCTCGGCTTTTCAGAACCTCATGCACTTTTTCACTTTCAGAGCCGGACTGGGTCGCAACCAGTGCCGTCAGTACGGTCATGTTTTGCCCCGGGAAAATGTGATGGTCAAATACTCCAACCACTGTCGCGAGTGCGGCACCCCGGTAACCGAAATGGACCAGTTGCGTCGAGCTTAAATTTGGGTATGATCTTCCGAGACTTCATTGGGAGAACACAGGATTGTGCGTGTTCTTGTTGTAGAAGGAAGCCATACATTTCTATTGTCCATCAGCATCAGTCTCGAAAAGAGGGGGCTGGAGGTAGAGGATGCCGCCAGCCTTGAAGAGGCTCTCACCAGGCTGAAAAGCAATCGTTATGACGCTATTCTCCTCGACCTCTCCTTGCCCGATTGTTCCGGTCTGGAGAGTTTCTATCAAGTAAAACGTCTGTGCGGTCAGACGCCTGTGATTATCTTCACCGAGATAGGTGAAGAGGACCTTGCCCATGGCGCCATAGAAAAGGGTGCTGACGGTCATATCGTCAAAGAGCTGGCAAGCAACGAGTCTATCTATAGAAGGTTGGAGTATGCCATTGAGCGCAGCAAGGTAGAAAGAGCGGTGCGGCGCAGTGAGAAAAGGCTGAGGATTATTCTCGAAAACTCTTATGATGCCTTTATTTCGGCAGATTCCGATTGGCTCATAACAGACTGGAATAGAAAGGCGGTAGAGACCTTCGGCTGGAATAAAGATGAGATCCTCGGCAAGCCACTCTCCACCATCGTTCCCCATCACCTGAGAGTGCACTATGCCAAGACGGTGGATGACCAGTTCGGAGACAATGTCGGCAATTTATTGAGGCTGAACTTCGAGTTCATCGCCTGCGATAAGGATGATCGGGAGTTCACCATCGAATTCGTCATATTCAAAATCATCGAAGATGACGATTATATGTATTGTGCTTTCGTTCGAGATATCAGTGAGCGCAAAAAACTGGAAGAGGAGCTGGAGCGCCTAGTAGATGAGCGCACAGAGGCGCTTTCGCAGAGTAATGAAGAGCTCAAACAGTTCGCCAAAATCGCATCTCATGATCTGCAGGAGCCACTGCGGGCGGTGCAGGGTTTTGCCAATCTTTTGCTGGAAAATACCCGTGGTAAACTCGATAAAGATTCTTCCGAGTTCGTCGATTATATTCTCGATGGTACCAAAAGAATGCAAAATCTCATCCAGGCGGTCTTGAGCCACTCGAACATAGACGCATCCGAATCCACCAACCAGTCCACAAAATGCAACCTGGTCATGGAGGATGTGCTTGCCGACCTGAGCCAATCTATTAAAGAGACCAAGGCTGATTTCGAAATAGACGATCTGCCCGAAGTGGCAGTGGAGCGTTCTCACTTGCACCAGCTATTTTTGAATCTGGTATCCAATGCTTTGAAATACCGGAGCGAAGAGAGAAGACCCCATGTGGTAGTCAAGGTCGACTCTTCCGGTGATATGTGGCTGTTTTCGGTCAGGGACAACGGCATAGGCTTCGATCCCAAGTATTCGGATCGAATCTTCGATATGTTCGCCCGCTTGCATGGCAAGACCCAGTATTCCGGTACCGGAATGGGACTAGCTATTTGCAAGCGCATAGTTACCTCCCATGGTGGTACCATATCGGTTGAATCCGAACCCGGTCACGGCTCGATTTTTCTTTTCACGCTACCGGCCGTAATCCAAGACAAGGAGTTAGAGGATGGCAAATAAGATTGAAATATTGCTCGTAGAAGATACCCCTTCTGATATCAGACTGACCCAGGAAGCGTTGAAACGCTCGTCTCTCGACTATGGTCTCGATGTGGTCAATGACGGTGAAGAGGCTATGAGTTATCTCAATAAAGCCGGAAAAGAGGGCAAGCTGCCCGACATCGTGCTCCTTGATCTCAATATGCCGAAGAAGAACGGTCATGAAGTGCTCGAAGATATGACCGCCAGTGACGCCTTGAAAAAGATTCCCGTGGTTGTCCTTACTGTTTCTCAGCGAGACGAGGATGTCATGGAAGCGCTGCGCTTGAAGATGAACTACTATCTCGCCAAGCCAGTCACATCCCAGAAGCTCTCGACTTTGATCAAAGCTATCCATGAACTTGAGTCCGGCGCCGGTCATAAGAGCGCCAATGGAGACCATGAGGTGCACATGCTGAAAGTGCTGGCGGGCAATCCCCACACCTCGGCGATGGTTCTCGAAAAGCTTTCTAAGAACGAGAACGAGAAAGTGCGCTCTAGAGTTTCTGAGAACCCAAATATCTCTGCCAGTACATTGCTTGAGCTGGCTAAGGATAGAAGTACAGAAGTCAGGCTCTCTGTCCTGGAGAATCCAAAAGCATCGGATGCTGTTTTCGAACTGCTGGCATCGGACGAATCAGAAGATGTGAGGCTGGGCTTGTCTTCAAACCATAATGTGCCCAGGGCAATATTAGAGAAGCTCACAGAAGACGAGAATGTGTTCGTCGCTGACCGGGCTAAAAGAACTTTGAGCGAACTCTAAGTGACCCGGCAAATAGTATCGCCGACGGTGCCGCCAGATTTTTCTGAAGCTTGTGATATTGTGGCGAATTCCTAGTCACTTTGAATAAATTTCTCAAAACTCTGATTCAAAATGACCTTTTCATGATAATTTAGACATCTTCGGTTCTTTTCATCCGTGCTTCCGCCAGCCAGCCAGTGAGGGGTTTCGCCATGAAGTTCGTAATCTGTCGCAGTTGCGGTCATTCTATGACCACCGGGGTTACTTATTGCCTTTGCTGCAAGGACAGCAATCTCGAGTTTCACGATCTCTATTATGACTCCAGCGCCTTCGACCTGACCAAGCGACTAGATCAGCTGATGGCGCCCTACAAAAAACAGCATGCCAGTCCGGTCTGGGGCATCCTTGCCGTAGGTCTATTTGCCGCTTTCTTTGTCGGCTTTCATCAATATGCTTACAATCCTGACGGCTATATTGCTCGCACAACTACCGCCGCCATTCAAACAGCAAGTGTGGCAGTTCCGTCTAGAACCGGCCTGGATATGTAATCAGCCTTTATTGAAACGGGCAGGTCTGCTTATATTGAGCGACTTGATCTCGCCTGGTCGAAAACCTCTGCCTGGTCTGACCGACTGAATAGAATAATCATAGGTAGCTTTGACAGAATCACTCGGTAGAAGCGGGCTGGTTTCAGGCGCTATCTGAATGGTCATGTCGGTCCGAGTTCTCTGGCTGGGATTCATTACCACCGCCCAGCCTTTAAAGGTCGGGAATTTCTCCTTAAGAGATTCTGTGATGGTGTCATCGGCCCGGAAGCTGTTCAGTTCTATCTGTTCGTGCTTGCAGTCTCCTGGTCGGCATCGGATCATAGAACGCACTTTATAGCCTGCCTGGAGCAAGCTGTCCTGGAAGTCTTTCGCCGTATCCTCCTGACCGCGGGGATAGCGTATCACCACTGCATAGGGGCGTTTGCTGAAAGCGGCTGAATAAGAGTTCTGGAAAGAGTCATTATCGGGGAATTTCATCCGATTACGCTGAAAAGGAAATTCACTGTCGAATGTATCGGTCCCGTAGACCAGATCTTCGTCTGTATCTTGCTCTGAAGTGGCGTCTGCGATTCTAGCCACCGAAGGAGAGACCCCTGCCAGTCGTTTTAACACCAGGGCGGAGGCTTCAGGATCTATGACCCAGTAGCTGCCACCATGAATAGTGGCGCCTTCTCCGGGCAAAGTCGCTGTCTCTATCGAGTCGGCGCCGATATCCTTGGCGAATCCAAAAAGTGCGGTCATGTCCTGGACGCTCATATCGGTGACCACATAATTGCTAGCAAATTGAATGAGATTGGGGATTTTAAGAATGACCGAAGGGTCTTTCAACTTGTTCTGGGCCTGCCTGAGAAACCATTGTTGTCTTGCTATGCGGCCGATATCGCCTTTCTGGTCATGGCGAAAACGTAGATACTCTTCTACCTGATGAGCATCGAGCTCTTGTACGCCAGGCTGAAGGTCTATATCCAGACCGGAAGCTCTGTCTCTGTAGCGCATTCTATTTTCGACATTGACCGTTACCGGTCCGATGGCTTCGAAGACATCACGCAAGCCGACCCGGTCGATGACCACATAATGATCCACTGGAACGGAGAGGGCTGATTCGACCGTTCTCACTGCCAGCTCCGGACCGCCCAGGGCGTGAGCGGCGTTTATCTTGTCCAGATGGTTCTTTTCAGGGATTCTTACCCGGCTGTCCCGGGGGATAGAGATAAGCCCGACCTTTTTGTTAAAGGGGTCGATACTTGCCAGGATCATTGTATCCGAGCGAGTGTTCTCGAAACGTTTGGTGTTTTTGCCGTTGGAGTCCACACCCATAAGAAGGATATTGGTTCTCCCCGACAGGGACGGCCATAGCTTGACCTTGCTCATATCGAAAAGCGCCGGCGCTTCGGTCTGGGGAACCGCTGCTCCGGGGGAATGAGCTACCAGGGGCTGGGCTTTGCGGGGTCTTTCCTGACCGTAGCTGAACAACAAACCGATGGCTATGCCTAAGACTGCCGCCATTAGCGCCTGGCTTATAGATGGGAAATATTGTCTGGTCTTTGACGGGGAGTCGGTCATTTGAATGTATTTGAAAAGCAAGAATAAGTAGCGCTTCTGACGATGCCCTATGTTTACAACCCTTATAAGATTGATCTTAGCCTGAGTGTCTATCGGCTATACTCATGTAGCCTTAGATTTCAACTAGTTTTAACTTGCCCTTTGCAAAGGAGCTTCAGCAGTGTATTTATTCCTGGATACAGCCAACATAGACGAAATTACCGAGATTAATCAGTGGGGCGTGCTCGACGGCGTTACCACCAACCCTTCATTAGTCGGTAAAGAGGAAAAGGATTTCAAAACCCTGGTCCAGAAGATATGTGCCATCGTCGAAGGTCCTGTGAGCGCAGAAGTGACCGGCGAAGATGCTGAGTCGATGATTAAGGAAGGACGCGAGATTGCCAAATGGGCAGAGAATGTCGTGGTCAAATGTCCTCTCACCGAGGCTGGTCTTGCGGCCACCCGGGTTCTCAGCGATGAAGGTATCAAAGTCAATGTCACCCTCTGTTTCTCGGTCAACCAGGCTCTTCTGGCTGCCCGGGCCGGTGCTTACTTTGTCAGTCCTTTTATCGGACGCCTGGATGACATCAACCAGGACGGCTGCCTTCTGGTGGAAGAAATAGCCGAAATGTTCGAGATCCAGGGGCTCGAGACCCATGTTCTGGCTGCCAGCATCCGCACCCCCATGCATGTCCAGCGGGTCGCCCTGGCCGGCGCCGATATCGCCACCCTGCCTTATAAAGTCTTCAAGCAGCTGGTCAAACATCCCCTTACCGATCAGGGTATGGAGAAGTTCACGGCCGACTGGAAAAAGTCTCAGGCCAAGCTGGCAGCGGCTAAATAAAAGAACGGTACTGAAAAAGGTCGTATACTAAACTTACAGTTTAGTGTACTGCTGTGGTGTACTCGTTAGCATGTCGGTGAGTGATAAGGTTCAGGCGAACACTGTTCGCGGACCCAGTGGATTTCTCGAGATTGGCGGCCAGATGCTGGTGGTCGATTTCGGTCGCATTTATCAGGATGGAAACCCCACCGGGGTTATCTATGACGACGGCTATCTTCAGAACACCTCCGGATTGCTCGGTACCTATCGCAAACTCAGACCGATAGAGGCGGTGCCCGGTTGTGTCTTCCGGGGTATCGATTCGAACGGGCTTGCTCTGGTTTTGCCCTCGGACGTTCCCGGTCCGACCGGGTCGATGAAGTTCAATAATGTTCTCTACCATGTGGTCAATGGCCGCATCGCCGCCTCTGACCACAGCCTTATCGGTGAGGTCGACGACGAACTCAATATCTTTTTGAGGGATAAGCATCTCAAAGAGGTTCAGATCAAGCTTGACGAGAACACCCAACTCAACACCGTATTCAGTGGCAAGAAGAGTTCCGGCGAAGAGATCAAACATGAGTGGTTCAGACCGCTGATGAAGCAGGACAAGAACTATTCTGAAGCCGAGATGATCCGTTATTTCATGGATTATGACAAGCTCAAGGCGCAGCAGAAGAAGTATCTTTTCGAGAATCTCAAGCTCTGGGCCTGTTGCGGAATGCTTCATGTGGTCCGAAAGAAGGAAGGCAACTGCGCCCTGGGCAACGTCAAGCATGGAGCGGCCGGACAAACCGGGGTGAGAACCGGCAATGTCACCCTGGATAAAGATGAGTTCAATCGAGACATAAATCTCTACTATGAACATGGCTGCTTTGCTGTGGTTCACACCAAATACAAGCCGCTATGCGAGGTCAGGGTAAATCTGGTGGTGGCTCACGAATTCGGGCATCAGCTCGAGTTTATTCTCTCCCAGGCTACTCAAGATCGAATCAAAGAACTTTATCGCTCCCGTAAGAAATTGTGCGATGAGAAGCACCCGCTCCCTGATGAGTACCCGGGTGCCTCTGAGCTTTTACCCCATGAAGAGGTTATGAACCGGCTCTTCATCTCGGGATATGCCAGGTCGAGTCATCACGAATACTGGGCTGAATGCGTAGCGGCATATACTATAAAAGAAAGCCGTCGTTTTCTTGAGCGGCACGATCCGGCAATCTATGCTGTTTTGAACGATGTGGTGTTCAATCCGGAAAAGGTGGTGCAGCCCAATCTTGTCGAGTGGGTGCAGCATCTCCAGGCTGCACTCAGGGTCGGTGGGGAATTCTCAGATCAGCTACTGTCCGGAACAACCTAGGCGAAGGCAGATGAATATGGGCAGAAGAGCCAGGAATTTGCGGATCGGGGAGACTATTTTTCTTCTCTCTTTTGTTCTTAGCCTGAGCACATGTGCCGCTTATGCTGCTGCTCCTGAGCTGAAGCCTGTATTGAAACCGATAGATCCAAGCATGGCCAAGCTTGATACCCCGGAGCCGGAACCGGCGCCCCAGCCCAAAGAAGATCCGGCCGAAAAGTATAATCGTGCCCATCCTATACCTTCGGGCTCTTACGGAATGAGCGGCGGTGGCAACAACAGCTACCAGCCTTCTGTGGATCCAAACGACCGGCGCAACCAGGTCTTCACTCCACCCTGGCAACAGACGCAGCAGCAGCAGCAGCCGTATCAACAGCCATATCAACAGCCCTATCAGCAGCAGCAGCAATATCAACAACCCTATCAACAGCCCTATCAGCAGCAGCAGCAATATCAACAACCCTATCAACAGTCGTATCAACAGCAGCAGTATCAGCAACCCTATCAACAGCCGTATCAACAGCAGCAGTATCAACAACCGTATCAGCAGCCGTATCAACAGCAGCAGTATCAGCAACCCTATCAACAGCCATATCAACAACAGCAGTATCAACAACCGTATCAGCAGCCGTATCAACAGCAGCAGTATCAGCAACCCTATCGACAGCCGCAACAACAGCAGTATCAACAGCCGGCTGGCGGTTTTCCTTCACCGGATATGATACCGGACTTCAACAAACCATTGCCGTCCGGCTATTCTAATAAGGGTGCCGGCGGACGCTGGACGGCAGGACCTCAGCCCGGAACCCAAATGGGCCCTGCCGGCGGCCCGGAAGCCAGAGTCGAACGGCTTGAAAAGCTGGCTTTCGGGACAGTCTACCCGGAGCACGATGTGGAAGCACGGCTAGATCACCTGGAGAAAGAGATCTTTGGCTCTACCAGTCAGGGTTCTGTAGAACAAAGGCTCAGTCGCCTGGAGCAGAAACTCGGCGGACAGGGGGCTTTTCAAAGTAATGCGGGCAAGGTGGATAATACTGCTGGTGGTGCAGGAGCAGCCTCTATAGTGGCTCGCATACCCTATGACAAACAGGCTGGTGACTATTTCGACAAGATCAAGCGTTTCCCTGGCAATACCGTGGCTCGCTGGACGAACTTCCCAGTCAAGGTCAGGCTTCCCCAGGAGACTCCTTCGGAGTGGAAAGAGTCCCTGAACGAGGCCATCGAGAGCTGGTCCCGCTTTGTGCCACTGACCCTGGCAGAAAGAACCGAAGCTGCCGATGTAGAGGTGAGCTGGGTAAATCATCTCAACCCGCGACTGCTGGGAGTAACCAGACTGACCGCTTTCAACGGTAATCTGAAAGTGAGAATCTATTTGCTCAGGCCGACCTATTATCTAGAGGATCTATCTGAAAACGCTCTCGGCGGCATTTTTCAACATGAACTCGGTCATGGTCTGGGGCTCTTCGGCCACAGTGATCGCAACGGAGACACCATGTATCTCACTGAACTGTCATCCGAAGGCAAAATAACCAACAGAAATATGAAGAGACCGAGCGAACGAGATCTCAATACTCTTCGCCGCATATACGAGACCAGCCCTCTTCCCCGGGGCTTCTCCACGCCCAAGCCGGTTGAGTGGAGCTGATTTCAGTTCCAATTTTGATAGATTCAATCTTAATATATTAGTGTTCTTTAGAGCGTTTCGGCTCTATCAAGGCGAAAATTCTTCCTTGTCTAGTTTTAAGTCTCAAGTGAGGACTCTGCCATGTCTTGCCAACTCAAAGAGATCGTGGTCGCCCATAGCCCTGATTCGGATGATGCTTTCATGTTCTACGGCATTGCCAAGGGTTTGTTGGACACCGACGGATTGAAGATCAAGCAGGTTCACAAAGATATCCAGAGTCTCAATCAGGAAGCCCTGGAGGGCAAATATGAAGTATCGGCAATCTCTTTTGCCGCTTATCCTCATATTGCAGACACTTACAAGATCATGACCTGTGGCGCCAGTATGGGCGACAACTATGGACCGGTTCTTGTCTGCCGTGAAGACTTCAATGAGGCTGATCTCGAGAAGACTGTGGTGGCGATTCCAGGAAAGTTGACCACTGCTTATCTGGCACTCAATCTCTACAAGCCAGGTTTAAAGACGCAAGAAGAAGAGTTCGATCAGATCATCAAGATGGTGGCTGATGGCAGATATGATGCCGGTCTGCTAATACACGAAGGGCAGCTCACCTATAAAGATCTCGGTCTTAAGAAGCTGGTGGATTTAGGCGAGTGGTTTATGAAAGAGACCAATCTGCCGCTTCCTCTGGGTGGCAACGCGATAAGACGCGATCTCGGTGACGAGATGATCAAAAAGTTGAGCGATGTTCTGAAGCGCTCTATCCAGTTTTCTCTGGATAACCGCAAAGACGCCCTCGCCTATGCTATGACCTTTGCCCCCGATATTCCCGAAGATCTCGCCGATCGTTTTGTCGGGATGTATGTGAACGAACTGACTGTAGATCAGGGCAAACGTGGCGAGGCAGCTATTCGCAAGCTCTTCGAGATGGCTAATGAGCGAGGTCTCTATCCTGAGCCTGTGGTGCCCGAATTCGTCTAATCTGATTTCTTAGAAGTAAGAAACTGATTGATAGTCGCCACCACTTTCATGGCGTGTTCAGGATAGATGTCGTTATGTCCTTTGCCTTCTAGAAGCAGCAGCTGCTTGGGCTGAATCGCGGCTTTATAGATCTCTTTTGAATAGTCCGGATTTAGAATCCAGTCTTTGTCTCCATGGATGAGAAGCAGGGGCGGATGCTTGGTTTTATATGGAGTGAGATTGTCCAGATGATTTTGTTCGAACATGAAATCCGGATAGATTTTTGCCCAGGCGATTTTGTCTTTGGCTGTTCTTGCCAGATTTATAAATGGGGACTGCAGAATCACAGCCTGGACAGGACGGCTTTGCATAAGGGCTGTGGAGACTGCACAGCCCAGGGATTCTCCGTAGAGAACGATTGAATCCGGTTTTACCTTCAGCTCTTTGACCATGAAATCATAGGCGGCAACGCTGTCTTCTACGATGTTTCGGTCATTGGGCTGACCCTGGCTTTTGCCATAGCCATGATAATCATAGATAAAAACAGAACCATCTGCTTCGAAGAGAACCATAAAAATCAAATAGCGATGGGAGAGATTGCCGGCGTTGCCGTGGGAGATCAAGAAAGTACGCTTGGCTCCGGGCTTTTTGAAGTACCAGCCATGGAGCCGGGTCCCGTCTTTTGAGCGGAAATCTTGATCTGAGACCGTGACACCGTATTTCTCTTTGAATATTTTGAGCGCATCCCGGTCGACAAAGAGCTGCTTTTCAGGGTGGAAAAGAATCATATTTACCACCCGACTGTTATAGGGAGAGCCCAGGGCAAGTAGAAAGATAGTGACCACAGCAAGCTCTATCCACAGAAGCTTGCCGAAGCCTTTTTTAGATAGCCTTTGTTTTTGTTCGACGCCTGCGCCGTTAGAATCGATGTCTTGGGTTGGCATAAGAGTAGTAGGGAGGGCAAGGGTATTTATCCAGCATAGTGGCGATTTTGTCTGGTTTGAACTGTCGGCGAACAGTCTGAGAAGAGTTGTTTACACAGACTGATATGAAGGCGGCGTAGGATTTAGCAGGAGCGGGAATATTTGGTACATTCAAGCCAAGAGGGTATCCTTTATTAGAAATGGATAGCGCCAACGAGTCAATCACCTGGACAAATTACCTGGAAGCCGGAGAACGTGCTTTCGAGTTCGGGCGTTATGCCGATGCTGAAAAGCTCTTTCAGAAAGCCCTTATAGAAGCCCGCAAACAGTTTGCCCAGGGGCCTTTGAAAGAGCCCGATGATGGCGAGTCCAGCTCTTCGGAGGGGCTTGATGCGGTCATGCCTTCGGATTCGTCCATGGTCAAGGTCAAGGAACACCCCAGTTTTGCCGAGATCTATCTTCGTTTTGGAGATCTCTATCGGGTCCAGGGCAACTATTCAAGGGCTGAAGAAGCGCTGAAGCTGGCCCTTTCTGTCCAGGAAAAATGTTTTGGAGAGAGCGCGCCGCAGGTAGCCTTTACCCTCAATAAGCTCGGTCAGGTTTTTCGCGCCCAGGGCAAGTTCTCTGAGGTAGAGCCCTATTATAGACGGGCGCTTTCTATCTATGAAGATGGTGCCGAAGGGCATCGTGCAGACTATGCAAGCACCCTGGAGGGTCTGGCCGATTTCTATCGCGCCCATGGCAAGTTCGAGCAGGCAGAGCCTCTTTTCCGTCGGGCCATATCGGAGCACGAAGCCGAGTTCGGACCGGAAGACCCGAGCCTTATCACCATGCTCAAGAATCTGGCTTTGCTCTATCATGCCGACAGTAAATACGATAAGGCCGAGCCTCTCTATGACCGGGCTCTCAGGCTCAGTGAAGCCCACTGGGGCGAGAGCCATCCCAGTGTCGCCACCCTGCTCAATTATCAGGGTGAGTTGAGCCGTATGAAAGGCGATTTCGAGCTTTCTGAAAAGCTTCACTGGCGCGCTTTGAAGATTCGGCAGACCGTATTAGGTCTGACCCATCCATCCACCGCCCAGTCCCTGGGCAATCTCGCCCTGCTTTTTCATATCCAGTGCCGTTATGATCAGGCCGAGCCCCTGTATAAGACCCTTTTAGATATTCGCACCAAAGACTGGGGACCGAAGCACATGCATGTGGCAGAGGTACTCAACTCTCTGGCGGAAGTATATAAAGATCAGGGCAATTATTCTGAAGCCGAACAGCACTACTGGCGAGCGATGACCATCACCCAGGAGAATCTGGGACCCGAGCATCCTTCGGTGGCCACCAGCCTTCAGAATCTGGCCGAGCTTTATGAGCTGGCGGAGAATTTCGACGAAGCCGATCGCCTTTATAAATGGGGGCTTGGTCTGAGTGAGAAGACCCTGGGGGCGGAGCATCCTGAAGTGGCGCAGTTGATGTCGCGCTATGCCGCGCTCCAGCGCAAAATGAACGACGATGATGAGGACAACACCCTCAATCTCTGGCAAGACTGAGCGTCAGCGAAAACAGTGTCAGGAAGCCGCTTTTTTGCCGTTGGAGGCAGCCACTTTGCCCGGTAGAATCTCGCGGGTAAGCCGTTTTTTGATGCCCTCACCGGCAAGTAAACCGCTGGTGGTGGCTTGACCGACACCTCTTGTCCAGCTGCTCGAGTCGCCTATGATGAAGAGATTGGGGATGTTTGTCTCCATATCTTTTTTGACCGATATAGAATCCGGGTAGCTTTTGCACTCGGGCGCAAAAAGCAGGGTGGCATCACCGGCGACACCAGGACAGATTTTGTCGAGGGCATCGAGATATTCTATGATGCCTGCCAGAATGCGATGGGGATAGGCTAGCGAGATATCGCCGCATTCAGCTTCTAGTGTTGGTTTGATCAGGTTATTCGCCAGGGTTTTGGTCCTGCGTCCGGCTCTCAGGTCACCCAGTTTCTGCACTAGAGGACCGCCGCCGGCGAGCATGTTGACCACTTTGGCGATCGTCTGGGAATAGAGCTGAGGGTCTTTGAACGGACGGGTGAAAGTCTTGGAGACCAGCACAGCAAAGTTGTTGTTCTCGGATTTTTCGAACATCTTAGAATGTCCGTTGACCAGAACATAGTCTCTATGGTTCTCCGGAGTGACATAACCTCTCGGGTTCGAGCAGAAATTACGAACCACGTCATTGGAGTGGCGCGAGGTGTAATAGAGTTTCGGTTCGTAGAAGCGCTTGTCCACCTCTTCGGTGAAGTAGCAGCTTGTCTCTACCCTGATACCGATATCGACCTGACCCGGGTAAATATCGAGGTCTTTGTAGAATTCTTGCTGGGTGAGCCAGTGGGCGCCGCCGCGACCGACCGAGAGCACCATGAAATCGAAGAGCTCTTCTTTTTCGTCGCCGGGATTGCGATAACGGTCATAGTTGACCGCAAACTTTTCACCCCTTCTGCCCACCGAGAGCACTTTCGTGTCCCAGTGGAACTCGATGTTGGAGCCGGTTTCTTTTATCTCGTTCAGTATGCTCGTGTTTATCGCCGGAGCATTGTCCGAGCCGCAGTGCAGAAGCTCCTGGTAGTGATAAGTCATACCTGCCAGGGTGGCACGTTTGGTTATCCATTCCAGATCTTCTTTGTCCGGTTTTACCACCGGAATCTCTACCGGGGCATGTTCTAAGATGGTCTTTCTGACTATGTCCAGCTTGTCTTGAAGCGGTTTCTCGCCGATTAGGTCGTAGAGCCTGCCGCCTATTACCGGAGAGGCTGACAGAATCACTTTGAAGTCGTTCCAGGAGCCGGCCGATTGACCCGGAGCACAATAGCTGCAAGCTTTAGGCGGGCAGACTTCGAGCTTACCCTGATCTATCGGACAGGGATAACGCTTGGCGTAGTTAGGTCCGACATCGAAGACGTGGACTTCCACATCTGCTCCGGCAAGCTCTTTCAGGGCGAATAAGCCTGAAGCTCCCAGTCCCACTAACGCTAGTCTCTGCATGTTTGTATTCCCGAGTTCCAATCTCTCGTCGAGATCTAGATGATATCATTATTTCACCAGGTTTCTAAGAGATTGTATCGAGATGCGCCCGGGCGGCTCGATCAGCCAAAAGCCGCAACAGCGCGGCTATTCGATATAGATCGCCTGACGGCTATTTTCAATTTCATTTAACATGGATGAAATCTGCTTAAAAATCTGCTCGGTGACCTGATTTACGGCTTCTTTCTTGTTTCTGGCATAGTCGTCTTTGTACTCTTTCAGATCAATCGGATCTCCTACCCGGAGAATGACTGTACGAGGACCTTTGTAGGTCTCATACTCTCCCAGCACCTCTTTTTCCAGGCGACCGACGATATCGGCACAGCGCTCCTGGGTCATGTGTTCTGAGAGATAACCGTCATAAATAGATATGAAATTCACCACCCGATCCAGATCTTTATAAAGTCCTCTGGTACGCTCGGCCTCTTCGTGATGGACTTTCTTCTCGTAGTGAGAGCCGTTTCTTTCGGTATCGTATATGAAGTCATCGATTTTGTTCCGAAGTACTCGAACGTTTTCCAGCTCTCGTTTTGTCTGGTCTAATTTGATATCGAGCTGGTCGGCCACCCGGTCGAGAATCGACTTTCTCAGCTCGGCCACCCGTTTGTTCATGGTCAGATCTTTGTCGTCATTGCACTCGAAGCGGTATTCTTTTTCAAGCGCCGAGAGCAAGACTTCGCAGATTCTTCGAACTCGTTCTCTGATAGAGATGACGTCGTTCTTGATACCAAGCTCTTTCTCGAGGGTTATTAAGGAGGCTCTGATGGTGCTTGAAATATCCGAGGTAAAAATATACTTGAGGGCTATTGGTACTATATGTAGTGTTTCGCCGGGATTCTTCTTGAGAATGTCGGTAAGGGCCCAGAATGAAAGTTGTGCTGCGCCGGATTCTAAGGCAAGCACAGTATCGTTTTGACGAGAAATCTCTCCTTCGGGAAAGAGCACCAGCTTTTTACGTCCCTTGGCCAGTAGCTCTCTGGTGGTCTTGAAAGAGTCTCGGTCCACGGCACCGCGGACCACAGAATAGGTGCCGACTTTCTGGAGGAACCAACCGTTCAGCCCGTGTTTCCAGTCAAAGACTTCCCGGGCGGCGATATAGTTGAAGGATTCGTCAACCTCTTTTGAAAAGGCGAACATCACCTCCGGATCTCTTCGGTTACTGTGGTTAGGGCAGATCATCGCCCTTTTGCCTTCGAGCTTCTGGAATTTTTTTATGTCCGCCTCAGAGACCTGGATCTTTGATTCACCCAGGCCGAGTTTCAAAATTACCGGACAGAATGCTTTGAGAATCGAGATTAGAACCGGCGAGTCCTTGGGCGGGCGGAAATCTAGCACCTTTCCTCTCCTTGGCTGATTATTCGTTGGCTGTGTGGGCTATGGCGTCGAAGCTGTATCCCTGGTCTCGGGCTCTATCTATTACCATTCCGGTGGCTTTCAGGCACTGGCTTCGATTCTTCTCCGTCTCATGGAGCACGATAATAGTACCAGGTTCCAGTTGTTTGTCGATTCTCCTGACCACCTCGATCTCGCCTATGGCTTGCCAGTCTTCGGCCAGGGCTCCCCAGTAGACAAGCTTCATTCCCATCGCCTCTAAGGCAAGTGCCCTGCTTTTGTCGATAATGCCGAAAGGCGGTCGATAAACCACCGGTCTTTTGCCGGAGGCTTCTTCTATATAGTTGTTGGTGAGCTCGATGCCCTGGCGGAAGGCGTCTTGAGACTCGGCATAGCAAAAGAGATGCGAGTAAGAATGATTGCCGATTTGATGTCCGGCTTCGGCCACGGTTTTGACCAGCTCCGGATATTTGCGGGCGTTCTCGCCGGTGAAGAAAAAGGTGGCGCTCACCCCTCTTTCTGTAAGCAGTTCGGCTAAATAGGGTGTGGTCTCAGGAAAGGGACCATCATCGAAGGTTAGATGGCAATCTTTTTTATGGTTTTCCCAGTATCCGTCGGGCAGGACCTTGCGAGCCGCCTGTCTGAGAAGTTTAAGCCTGAAATCATTTATAGCCTTATCCATAATCTTCATTATCCACAAATAGAGCGTAAATGACCTTGATCCAGGCAACAGATTCCGGATTGTTGTTCGTTGT
Organism: Candidatus Obscuribacterales bacterium; assembly: GCA_020634035.1. Lineage (GTDB taxonomy): Bacteria > Cyanobacteriota > Vampirovibrionia > Obscuribacterales > Obscuribacteraceae > RI-106. The sequence goes on from JACKCM010000004.1 coordinate 612,299, forward strand.
CCGTGGTTCTGATCAAGATTTGGCTTCCGACGGCAGCTCGTCGCCGGTCTTGGTTGTATGTTGAATCAGGGTGTGGATTGTCTTTCTTGCTCTGTCGCCCACTTCGTCCGAGCGTCTCTGGGCAATCGATTCGATGGCGCTGGCGAAAGCATAGAAGCGTTCAATAGATATATGAGTCGCTTTGGGATGGGGCAAAAGACTGCGCATATAACCCCTCAGGTTATTGGTCTCTTTCTCTGAAAGGGGCTGAAGGATTGCAATTAGCTGTTTGAGGCTTTTGAGCGGAACCATAGGAGTCTGGTAGGACAGCGTCCCTTTGCGAAGCGCCCGGGTAATGAGCATACATTCTTTGAGGGGCGCCTGCTTTTCGTTGGGCGAAGGGGGCGTGCGCTCCAGGCTGTCTTCCCATTTACTGAATTCATAGATCAGATGCAGCAGAGAGTCTGTCGATTTTGCTCTTTTGTCTTTAGTCGGAATAAGTCCATAGACCAGGGAGCGAGACTCACATTCATCCACGCTTTTAGATACATTGAGAAGTGTGCCGGAGATATTGGCTGCCTGGACCACTAAAGCATCCTCGTCCAGGTCTTTTACCCGGCCCGGCGCAAAGGCGACCTCTTTGATGGCGAATTCCTGGCAGAGCAATAAATCAAGCACGTCGCTGCCTTTGAGATCGCCGAATTCGGCAGCACCCACCGAGCCCGCCACGAAATAGACTGTGACCTCAGGAATGTTCCTGCCGAATCTGATTGTCAAGTTTCCCGTCACACGTTCGAGGCTGAGGAACTGCATCACATTGAATATGGTGCCTTCTCGAACTGACGTTATGTGAAAACTGATACCCACTTTAGAATCCGATACTACAAAAAGTCGGGAAGCCCCTTAATACTTTACCCAATCGCCTGCCCTTACGATAGTCTTTTGGTAAGCCCTTGACGGACTTTTTGACGATCGTCAAAGTCCAGAACCTTATCTTTGATAAGCTGGTAGGTTTCATGTCCTTTTCCGGCGATAACAATGACATCCTGGGCGGCTGCTTCTTGAATTGCCTGCTCAATAGATTTCTCTCGGTCCTCCTCCACCTGGACATTCTGCATACGGCTCAATCCCGCCAGAATATCGGCGATTATCTGTTTGGGTTCCTCCGAGCGGGGATTGTCCGAGGTCACATAGAGTCTATCGGCCAGTCTTTCTGCAATCGCGCCCATCTGAGGACGTTTAGAAGTGTCCCGGTCGCCGCCGCAGCCGAAGACCACCACCAGTTTGCCCCCTTGCGGTACCACTTCCCGGGCTGCTTTCAGTACATTCTCCAGACCATCGGGTGTATGGGCATAGTCGACAATACATAGCGGGTAGGATTTTTTGTTGCCGTTTCCGTTTTCTGAAAGCCTCACCACTTCGAAGCGGCCGTCCACCCCGGTGAATTCTGCCAGGGCTTCTTTTATAGTCTTTATTTCGACCTTCTCGGCCCGGGCTATGGTTATGCCGGCCAGGGCATTGTAAAGATTGAATCTTCCCAGGATTTTGAGATTGAAGTCTTCCTCGCCTTCGGGCATGGCCACCCGAATGTCGGTCCCCAGTCCCCGGGCTGTCTCTTCTATGATTCTGAAATCGGCTTCTTTCGAGAATCCGTAGGAAAATAGTTCGATAGGGCTGTCTTTTAGAATCGCATTGAATTCTGAATAGGCTTCATCGTCTGCATTGAGCACGGCATAGGTCTCTTTGTGACAGCTATCTTTCAGAGAAGAAAAAAGAATCGCCTTGGCTTCTTTGTAGTTCTCCATTGTTTTGTGGAAATCGAGGTGATCCTGGGTGATATTGGTCAGGCAGCCACCGGCGAAATTAGCCAATCCGACCCTCTTTTGATAGAGGGCGTGGCTCGAGACTTCCATCACCACATGACTGACTCCGGCATTCACCATGGTGTCCAGTACTTGATAAAAGTCGATGCACTGAGGGGTGGTATGGTGCAGGTCCAGCATATCTCTTTTAAGATCGCCGGGCGTCGACCAGCGTGCTCCCATGGTGCCGATCAGGCCGGTTTTGTATCCGGCGGCAAGAAGAATTCTTTCGACGATGTGGGTGGTGGAGGTTTTGCCGTTGGTGCCGGTAACCCCAATCAACCTCAGTTTGCTGGTCGGATCATCATAGAAATAGCGAGCTGCCTGGGCCATGGCCAGGCGAATGTCGTCCACCACCACATAGTTGTCACAGGGAGCGGCCGGAGTTTTTCTCTGGCTGACCACCAGGCTGGCGCCCTTTGTCATCACATCAGCCACAAAATTGTTGCCGTCGAAGTGTTCACCTTCGATGCAAAAGAAGATATTGCCCGGCTTCGTGGCGCGAGAGTCATAGGCAAGACCGGTTATCGAGGTAGTGCCAAGGCGGTCTTTCAACTGGTCTGGGGCAGCCCAGAGCTCAAGCAAAGAGAGGATCGGTTTTTCTGTGCTGGTCATTGGTTCGACTGAGTGCAAGGATTTTCCTAAAGCTCTATTATGCAAAAAAAGGAAGGTGTATTTCCAGTGCTATCGACTTATAGGGGTCACCGATAATGGTGGCATCAACAAAAAGCACCGCATTTGTAATACGGTGCTTTTGATACTTTCGTGCTTGAACCCGGGTTATTGCGGTACGGGCTGGGGATAGACACTCACTCTCTTTTTGCCTTTGCAGACCTCGAAAGTGACCACACCTTCGATCATCGAGTAAAGAGTGTCATCGGCGCCTTTCTTGACATTGAATCCGGGGTGGATTCTGGTGCCGCGCTGGCGAACGATGATATTTCCGGGGATTACTTTCTCGCCGCCGTAAGCTTTTACACCCAATCGCTTGGGGTTGCTATCGCGACCATTTCTTGTGGAGCCTGCGCCCTTCTTATGTGCCATGAGAATGAACTCCTTCTTCTATCGACTAAGCTTTGGGAGCCGAGGCTACGGTCTTGTCTTTGACGGAAATGGAGTCGATCATGACTCTGGTGTACTCCGTTCTGTGACCGTGCTTGACCCTTGTGCCTTTTTTGGGTTTCTGCTTATAGACAATTATTTTCTTGCTTCTGATTGACGAGGTGATTCTTCCGGTCACTTCGTTTTCTTTGAGGTTGGAGATGACCTTACCTTTGACCGCTGCACCTTCTACATAAGGCTGACCAACGGTGGATTTGTCTCCGTCCACCAGCATTAGAACTTTGTCGAATACGCAATCAGCGCCTTCCTGGTCGTCAGTACGGTCAATATCTATAAAGCGACCGGGCTCTAATTTGAACTGCCGACCACCGGCTTCTACTATTGCAAACATCATCGTCTCCGGAAATTGAGCTTTTGAACTTCACTGAATAACCGAGCACTCAGCAATCTCGTTGCTAAGAGTCGTACGGGTGAAACGGAATAGTATCAAATAGTGCGGTCGTTTATCAATTGACAGTCTATTTGATTGCTTAATGTGAAGGGGGTTTGTGGATATATCACCCTTATCTATTTTTAAGGCGAAGACGGTTCTTTCTTCTTCTCTTCTTCTTTCTGTATCATTAAATTGAGCCCCGGCCAAGGAGAATGTGAGTCATGGCTGATTCTGTAAACGAAGCGGAGCTGGGCAGGAGCAAGCAGAGCGAGACTCCCCGGGAGCATCTGCTGCACCTACTTACTGTGGGATGGGATCCTGAAGCTCCCCTTATAAAAAAGTACGTGGCCGAAAACGGACTGCATTCGGTCCTGAGAGACTGGTTGAAAAGTGAAGGCGAAATGAATCGACTCTTCTCATGACCTTGAAATCTAGTGCTGTTCTCAATTATGCATTTTGTATTAAATCAGCCTCATTCCGGCGATTATGGATCTACCATCGTGTAATCGTTCTTACTCAATAACTATTGGAGTTATCGCCTTATGTTGCAAGTTGGAAAAAAAGCTCCTCCGTTCGACATGCCGTCTACGAAGGATATGAAAGATCTGAAAGAGAATGTCAGCCTCAGTGATTACAGAGGTAAATGGCTTATTCTCTTCTTCTATCCTCTAGATTTCACCTTTGTCTGCCCCACAGAGATCAAAGCTTTCAACGATAAATACGAAGAGATCAAGAAAGCCGGTGCTGACGTTCTCGGTATCTCTACCGACAGCGTATTCAGCCACAGAGCCTGGATCAACACCCCTGAAGATCAGGGTGGACTGGGTTCCCTCAAATATGTTCTCGCTTCGGACATCACCAAAGATGTAAGCCGTGATTTCGGTGTTCTTCTCGAAGATAAAGGTATCGCTCTGCGCGGTCTCTTCATCATCGATCCCGATGGCTATCTGCAGTATCAGGTTGTTCACAGCCTGAACACCGGCAGATCCGTTGACGAAACCCTCCGTGTTCTTGAGGCTCTCAAGACCGGTGGTCTCTGCCAGGCTGACTGGAAACCCGGACAGAAGCCCCTTTCTGTCGGCTAGTTCGCCAACTAAATCAAGAGCTTAAAGAAAAGTCGTCGATATCGGCGACTTTTCTCTTAAGTCTTAGCAAAATTCCCGCTTTTGTTCAGCCTTCGAGGATAAAATATTGAAGGTCAGATTTTAGTTTTTCTGGAGGTTTTATGCCGCTCCGAATGGATACCCCGCTGCCTTCTCTCGAAGGTGGAACCGACTGGTTCAACTCCGCACCCATAACAAACGATGATTTGAAGGGTCAGCCGGTTTTGATTCATTTCTGGTCGATAAGCTGCCATAACTGCAAAGAGTCCCTGCCCGATATCAATAATTGGGTGGATGAGTTTGCTCCTTCCGGTCTCAAGATAATCTCGGTGCACATGCCGCGATCCGAAGCCGACACCAATGTAGAAAAGGTGAAGGAAGCCGTAGAAGAATACAAAATGAAGCAGCCCTGCGTGGTAGACAACTGGCACGAGATCACCGATCGTTTCGAGAACAAATTTGTACCGGCTTATTACGTATTCGACAGCGAGCACAAACTGCGTCATTTCCAGGCCGGAGAGAAAGCCTTGAAGATGGTCAAGCCCGTTATAGAACGGGTCCTTGGTTCGAAAGAGGCGGTAAGCGACTAGTATCAGGAGCAATGCCATGACAGAAACTGCCACCAAAACCAGATCCAAATCTGAAGCTCTCTATGAACGGGCCCGGGCTGTGATACCGGGTGGAGTCAACTCTCCTGCCCGAGCCATGAAAGCGGTAGAGTCCGATCCGCTTTTCATAGCAAGAGCCGATGGTGCCTATCTCTTCGATGTGGACGGTGGTGAATACATTGACTATGTAGGCTCCTGGGGACCGATGATCCTCGGACATCGTCACCCTAGAGTGCTGGCAGCTATCGAGAGTGAGCTCAGGAACGGCACCAGTTATGGTGCTCCCTGTCGTCTCGAAGTCGAGATGGCCGAGCTGGTCGGCAAACTGGTGCCTTCCATGGAGATGGTGCGTATGGTCAATTCCGGCACCGAGGCGACCATGTCGGCTCTGCGCCTGGCCCGTGCGTATACAGGTAAGAAGCGTCTGATCAAGTTCGATGGTTGTTATCACGGTCATGGGGATTCTTTCCTGGTTAAAGCAGGCTCCGGTCTGGCCACTCTTGGCATATCCAGCAGCCCCGGTGTCCCCGAAGAGTTCTCTTCTCTTACAGTCTCCATCCCCTATAACGATGTCGACGCCCTGAATGAGGCTTTTGAGAAGCATGACGATATCGCCGCTGTGATTTTCGAGCCGGTGGTAGGCAATGCCGGAGTGATTCTTCCGGAGCAGAAGTTTTTAAAAGCTCTGCGTGAGCTGACCGAAGCCAATAAGGCTCTACTTATCTGTGACGAGGTGATGACCGGTTTCAGAGTCGCCCTCGGCGGTGCTCAGCAAATGTATGACATCAAGCCGGATCTTACCTGTCTTGGCAAGATTATTGGCGCCGGTCTGCCAGTGGGCGCTTACGGCGGCAAAAAAGAGATCATGGAGCGTGTGGCGCCTTCCGGTGATGTCTATCAAGCCGGTACTCTCTCAGGCAATCCCCTTGCCATGGCTGCTGGACTTGCTCAGTTGCAGGCACTTCGCGAGAAGCCACCCTACGAAAAACTGACAAAAATAACCGATAAGCTGGCCGAAAAAATTTCCGAAGCGGCATCGTCGGCTCGGGGACCAAAAGTGACTATCAATCATGTCTGTGGCATGATCTCCGTTTTCCTCACCGATGAAAAAGTGGTCGATTTCGATAGTGCCGCCAAATCCGATACCACCCTCTTCGGCAAGCTCTGGAGAGCGTTGTTGGAAGAAGGGGTTTACTGGCCGCCATCTCAGTTCGAAGCTGCTTTTCCCTCGACCATGCATTCCGACAAAGAGATAGATGCAACGGCAAAAGCCTTCGAAGCGGCGTTCAAATCTCTTTCGTAGTCGGCACGGCATACGGTAAAGGCATAAAATCTATCGCGGCCCGTTCTTTTGATTATCGGCCTGGCGCACTCTATAAGAGTGTTGCCTGTGGTAAACAGGTCATCCACCAGGACCAAGGTGCTGTCGTCTTTGTCGTCGTAGACAGTTTTGTTCGACGCGAAAGCGCCCTCCAGATTGTTTCTTCTCTCTTCGATACTGAGTCCGAACTGGGGTGTGGTCGCTTTTATGCGTTGTAGCAAATCGGCTCTGGCCGGTGTGTTCGTCAATCGGCCAATTTCTTTTGCCAGGACCTGAGCCTGGTTGAAACCTCGCATGCTCAGGCGTTTTCGATGAAGCGGAACCGGTATCAAAAGCAGCTTCTCTCGAGGAATCGTGTTGGTTGCAATCAGGCAGTTAGCCAGGTATCTGCCCAGATCAACTGCCAGCAGTTTGTCGTCCATGTATTTGCAAGTTCTTATAAGGTCTCTCAGCAGTCCTTTGTAAGAGCCGGCACTCAGAACCGTTATGTAGGCTCCATCGAACTCCAGTTTCGATTCTCTTACTCTTTCTGGACCCAGTGCCGATGAGCATTCAATACAGAGGGTCAGATAGGCGGAGCACCGCGGTCGTTTGTCAACGCTCTGGGTGCCCGGAAGCAACTTGTCTAGAAAAGTCAGAACCTTTCCTGGCCATGAAGCTTCTGAATAACCTCTTAAAAAATCGTTTTCCACAGGCTTGCGACAGAGACGACAGAGTTCTTCAAGCAGAAATGCGCCTGGATCCAATTCGAGTTCTGAAAAAGAATTTGCCATGGTCCTTTCCCCTGTTAAATGAATGTTCACACTCTTTGACGAATGAAAGTCGCTCTTGGTTCAATGAGGTCCAATAGAATTTTGTTTAAATGGTTACTTCTCAGCCGGAGTTTGGCATGCAAGACCTGGAGAAAGCACGGGATCTGATTCTCGAAAAAGAACGTGCGCTATCAGATAGATTCAGCGAAATCGACCGTGTTTCCGAGTTCAATCTCAACAAAGTGCTGACCGCATTTCGAGAGAATCGGGTCACTCAAGAACACTTCAATCCTGCCTCCGGCTATGGCATCGACCATATCGGTAGAGAAACCCTGGACAGAGTCTGGGCTCAAATCTTCAAGACAGAGAGCGCCTGTGTCAGGGTGAGCTTTGTCTCCGGAACCCATGCCATCGCCTGTGCCATTCTCGGCAATATCAGACCGGGTACACGCTTTCTTACCCTGACCGGCACCCCTTATGACTCTCTAGAGCCGGTTCTTGGCGGCAAGAAGGAGAGTCGAGGCTCTATCTGCGATCTCGGCGGTACCTATCTGGAGGTTGATCTTGATCCCGCTTCTATGGACCGTACCGACATAGTTCGTGCCATTGCCCCCCTGGGTGAGGTCGATTTTTTCTATTTGCAGAAGTCTTGCGGCTACAGCGCCACGCGCAAAACCTATTCGAATAAAGAGTTGAAAAAGCTCATTGATTCAGCCCGTTCGGTATGTCCTACCGCCAGAGTAATAGTCGACAACTGTTATGGAGAGTTTGTCGAAGTGGACGAACCGAGTGAAGTAGGCGCCGATCTGGTTGTCGGTTCACTCATTAAAAACCCCGGTGGCGGGCTAGCCATTGCCGGTGGTTATATAGCCGGTGCCGAAGATCTGGTTGAATCTGCTTTGATCAGATTGACCGCCCCTGGAATCAAAGGCCATATGGGTGTTAATTTTGGAGAGGGACGCCATCTCTTTCAGGGGCTTTTCATAGCGCCTTCGGTGGTCGCTCAAGCCTTGAAAGGCGTTTTGCTGATAACCAGTGTTTTCGAAGAGTTCGGTATGACAGTGAAGCCCAGGGCACAAGATCAACGCTATGACATTATCCAGGCGATTGAATTCTCAGATGAGAAAAAGCTGATCAATTTTTGTCGAGCGATGCAAAGATATTCTCCGGTGGATGCCCATGTGGAGCCGGAGCCATACAGAATGCCGGGCTACGAAGACCCGGTGGTGATGGCAGGCGGTACCTTTGTGGAAGGCGCCACCATCGAATTGTCTTGTGATGGACCGCTGAGAGCGCCGTACACTGCCTATCTACAGGGCGGTCTCTCCTATCAGCATGTGAAGTGCTATCTAGAAGGCGCTCTCAGTCTGTCTTTTGCCGGAGAAATGCCATTCTTCTAGGTTGAAGCGGCCTTTAAATGTTTTGAAAGTTTTCTTCAGATCTCACCCCACGGCTTGCCAACTACTCTACAATTAGCCTGGAACCCTAGCCTAGAAGCTCTGGAGGATCAGGATCTTGGTTGCACAAATGCCGGCCCGTCAACGCATACTCACCGGAGGCAAAACAGATCTGAGAATCTTATCCGGCACGGCCAACCCGGAACTGGCCAGAGAAGTGGCGGAATATATGGGGTTACATCTATCACCAGTCAAAATCTCACCGTTTTCGGATGGTGAGATTTATGTTCAGGTGCGAGAAAGCGTGCGTGGGCTCGATTGTTTTGTAATCCAGCCTACATGTACCCCGGTCAACGAAAATCTGATGGAGCTGCTTATTCTGCTTGATGCGCTCAAGCGCGCTTCGGCAGGTCGTATCACCGTGGTGATTCCTTATTACGGCTATGGCAGACAGGACAGAAAAGCCGCCGGCCGAGAAGCTATAACCGCTAAACTGACAGCCGACCTTCTGACCACCGCCGGTGCCCAGCGGGTGGTCGCCCTCGATCTCCATGCTCCGCAGATAATGGGCTTCTTCAATATCCTTGTCGATCACCTCTACGCTTCTCCGGTACTCCTCGAGTATCTTCAGGAGATGAATCTCGAAGATGTGGTGGTGGTCAGCCCCGACGTAGGTGGCGTGGCCAGAACCCGTGCTTTCGCCAAAAAGCTTGATGATGCGCCAATTGCCATCATCGACAAACGTCGCAGCGAGCACAACGTCGCCGAAGTGATGAGTGTGGTCGGTGACGTCAAAGGCAAGATCGCTGTTATGGTGGACGATATGGTAGACACAGCCGGAACTCTTGTAAAAGGAGCCGAGCTTTTGAAAAAAGAGGGCGCCAAGCAAGTTTTCGCCTGCGCGACCCATGCGGTGCTTTCCGGTCCTGCCAATGATCGTATCGAGAAATCGCCCATAGAAAGACTGATTGTCACCAATTCAATCCCCCTCGATAAAGTCTCGGTCTCGAATAAAATCGTTCAGCTCAGCGTCGCCAAACTGCTTGGTGAAGCGATAGCCAGAATTCACGATGATTGCTCGGTTAGCGAGATGTTCGAATAATGATCGTTCTTGAAACTTTCCAGGTCGGTCCCCTGCAATGCAACTGCTCTATCATCGGTGACAGAGAGAGCGGCGAGGCGGTGGTGGTCGACCCCGGCGGCGATCCAGAAATCATCAAACAGAAGCTGGATGATCTTGGTCTGACTGCTCGTTATCTGCTTCATACCCATGCCCACTTCGATCATGTTCTGGGTAGCCGCAAAATGAAAGAGCTGACCGGGGCGAAGATCTGCCTCCATAAAGAAGATCAGTGGCTTTACGACAATCTAGATAAACAATGCCAGATGTTCGGGTTTGCGCCGGATACACCATTGCCGGTGGATCACTATCTGGAAGACGAAGAGAGTGTCGACTTCGGTGGTGTGCAGGCCAGGGTGCTGCATACTCCCGGACATACTCCGGGCAGTCTCTGTTATTCGGTGGAAGCCGATGAGCCGGTGCTGCTTGCCGGAGATACGCTTTTTTCCGGCTCCATCGGTCGTACAGACTTGTGGGGTGGATCTTTCGAGCAGATAATCAAGTCTATTTCGGACAGGCTGATGGTGCTCGAAGACGAGACCCGGGTGATTCCTGGTCATGGACCGGATACGACTATCTGGTCGGAGAAGAAGCACAACCCTTATGTCAGGGGCCGGGGCTAGATCCGGTTAGATTTTGATGTCCAGTCGAGCCAGGGCTTCGTCAATGCTGACTTTGTTCTGAAGGCAAAATTCGAAGGCCTTCGATGCGTCGGCCTGGTTTATCACCCTGCCCTTGACCAGAAAAACCAGACGCATGGCTGCTTGCAGGCTGTTTTCGTCGAGCAGACCGGCGCTCAATAGTATTCGACCGAGGATCTGATTGTTGTTGACCGATTTTTCAAAAGCGGTCTGTAACTCTTGATCGGTCAGATGGTGAGTAGCGAAAAGAAAGTCTTTGAGCGATACTTCTTGATTGTCCGGACTCACTTGCTTCTGGATGGATGCCACCGCATCCGGTATCGACAGACCGCCTTCTGTGGACTTGGTCATCACTTCAGCAGCCTGGGCCGGCTTGAGAGTGCCTGCTTCCACCAGCTCCTGGATTTTGAGCGCGATTCTCAAAACCGATTCGGAGACAAGATTCTGTTCGGTCAGAACTTTGCCCAGGGGTTTCTGTGACACCAGACCCAGTTCTACCGCCGACAATATCTGGGATTCTGAAACCATGCCGGATAGAGTCAGGAGTTCGCCCAATCGGACGCTTTCCCGGGGTTGAACAGTGTAAAAGCCCTTTTCCATAAGCGGTACTTCTACCGCTATCTGTCTGCGTCTTGCTTGCTTAAGTCCTTCTATCGCCTGCTCTTTGGTGATTTTTTGATCGCGCACAAGAATCTGGGCATTCAGGGTGGCGGCAAGCTGGGCTTCGTTGATGATACCGTTCAAGACCAGCATGCGACCGAAGGGCAGACCGGTGTCGGCGGAGCCTTCCAGGGCTTCGTTGAGCTGTTCTTCAGAGACGAAATTGGCTTCTACCAAAAGCTCGCCCAGTTTATTTACCTTGACGTCGTCGACTTCTACTTTGAGCTGTTTGAGCGCTTCATCTAGGGTTAGTCCGCTCTGGGCCACTTTTTTGAGGGCTTTATAAGAGGTTTCCAGGCTGATGATACCGTCTTTCAATAAAGACTGAGCTTGAACAGTGGCCAACAGAACCGGTTCGGAGGTTTTGCCTGATAAAAGAAAAATCTTGCCCACCGGCAGACCGGTCTCTTTCGCCATGGCGAGACATTCTTCCAGATCATCTCTGGTTATGAGACCGGCATCGATCATGAGGATGCCCAGTCTGATTCTCTGTGTGTCTGTGGTAGTCATCGGCAAGGAAGTCGGCAATATATAGGAATCTTGGGATTATATACTAGACTGAAGTCCAAAACTAATCTCTTTATTCCTCAAGTTTGCTAGTATCTTATCTGATAATACTATTTCGACGCCCACATGGAGAGTATCAATGAGACTGGACAAGAGAACTGTCAAACTAGCTGGCCTGGCGCTGACGGTAGCATTTTTATCCGCCTCTTCTGCCGCTTATGCCGAATCGGAAGCCGGTGGCTTTATCATAGGCGGAGGCAGTGAAGCTGGCGGTGTTTATGGCACCGGTGGCGAGAACGAAACTGCCGGGGTACTCTGGGGTGAAGGTTCTTCTGAGACCGGCGGCGCCAACGATAGCGGAGCCGAATCCGATTCTGGTGGAATTGCCTCTTCGGGCGGCGAATCGGAATCCGGCGGTGCCACCGATACCGGGGCCGAGTCCCAGGCTTCTTATGATGGCAACAATATGAACGAAGGCCGATATGTTCAGTACTACGGACCTTAAGTAGTCTCTGTTCTACTTTGAACTATGCTATGAAGAAGTTGCCATGAATCAGGCTGTTTCCAGCAGGGAAGCGCCAGTAAGGCATTAAGAAAAGAGGAGCCCGGGGCTCCTCTTTTTGAGTGTTTTTCAAGCTGCGAATTGACTACTCGTCGCCGTCTTTATCGTCGTCGGCAGCATCTGACTTGATTACGAAGCCCAGCTTTTTGGCTTTTTCCATATCGGCGCTGGCCATCGCTTCGTAGATTCTGGAGCGATTGTAATAGGCCGGTGCCAGACCTTTGTGCATCTTCAGAGCCTGATCGATATCGGCAAGGGCTTTGTCATACTCTTTCAGTTCGCGGTAAGCATGACCACGGTTGAGATAGCCTTTGGCCGAGTCGGGATTGAGGGCAATCGCCCGGGTGGCGTCTTCGACAGCTTTATTGAACTCACCCAGACCGATATAGGTATGGGAGCGGTTCAGGTAAGCGGTGGCGAAATCCGGGTTGATTTTGAGGACTGTGTTGCAGTCTTCGAGCGCCTCTTTGTGGTTGCCCAGTTTGTTATGGGCATGGGCTCTATTTGTATAGGCGAGAGTAATATTCTTGTCCAGCTCAATTGCCTTGTTACAGTCTTCGAGCGCTTTTTGATACTGTCTTACACTGTTGTAGACCCAGGAGCGATTGACATAGGCGACAGCCAGCTTGGGATCGAGGCTGATTGCCTTGTTACAGTCGGCTAATGCCGATTTCTTGTCGCCCATGACCATATGGGCATTGGCGCGGTCTGCGTAGGCAAGGGCATAATCAGGTTTGAGACGCAGGGCTTCATTGAACTCCGACATGGCTCGTTTGGGCTGGTTGAAAAGCAATGCCTTGGAGCCGTCACGGACGGCATGGTAAGCGTTGTAAGCATCGGTGCCCGGAACCAGCTTGCTGTCTTTAGCCTTGGCTTTCGGGGCGCTTTTCTTGGCCAGCGCCGCCGGTGTGCTCAAGCATCCCAGGGCTATCAAGCTGGTTAAAAATGCTGTTTGAGATAGTTTTGCCAGTCGAGCCACTTCTGTGGTTTTCAACATATAATTTGCTCCTCCCGATCAAACTTGTTGGGATTATCCCAGATTAAACAGATAATTTCTTCGCCCGCAGCAAAAATTCAAGGCTGAGATTTGGTCTCGGGCTCAGATTCAGTTTTGGCTCCGGTTCCGGCTTCGGCTTCGGGCTTCTTCTCGCCTTCCAGTTGATTTGCTTTGGTCAGAAAGCTTTCGAAACGTTTGGCTATACGCACCGGCACCACCTCTCGCTGGTGGATGATCCATGCTCTGACGGCAAATTCGGCGTTCTGCCGAGCCAGGGTCTGTTTGATTTCGTCTTTGACTTCTTCAAAAGGAATATAGCCGGACTCCTGCTTGTCAATCAGTTTGATCACATGCCAGCCCACCACCGATTTTATCGGCTTGGGATAAATCTCGCCCGGGGACATGGTTTCGATGGCGCTGCCGATGTTCTTGAATATCTGGTTGCCCGCCAGGCTATTCAGATCGGTATAGCCCATGTCGCCGCCGGTCTTGGATGCCCTTGCCGGTATATCTTCGGTGCTGGCGTTAGCCAGGGTAGCGAAGTCGACTCCGGATTTTGCCGACTTGACCAGATCCATCGCCTGCTTGCGTTTTTCATCTTTTAAGACCTGGATCTTCGCCATCTGCTCTTTCTGGCTCAGCTTCGGAAACTTCCTCGATACATCGGTGGCCACAGAGGTCATCGCTCCGAAATCCTGTTCCGGATCGGCTATCAAGATCTGAGCCCAGTGATATCTGCCGTTATGCTTGAAGTTCTCTTTGTTGGCCTGGTAAAACTCGTAGACCTGTTTGTCTGCAATGTCTGCACTGTCGACGATTTTTTGTTTCATCAGGTCGGCAAGAATCTCTTCGAGGATCTGGTCTTTGACCTGGTTGGGCGTCAGATTGGTCAGCTTCAAGTATTCCTCATACTTGTCGGTGTGTTTCACCTCGACATATTTGTTGAAGGCGACCTTTCCAAGACCATTCTTGCGAGCGGCATCCACCAATAGAGAGTTATTTATGATCTCGGTGAGGAGCTGTTGCTCGATTCTTGTATTTATCGCTTTGAGCACCAGTCCCATGTCAAGGACTTGCTTCTCGAAATCTTCTCGTTTGAGCTGACCCGATTGGAATTTTTTCTCCAGTTCAAAGCCGCCTTTTTTCAAGGAGGCATCGATGAGGTCTTTCTTCTCTCTATCTGTAAGTTCGACTCCCATCTGTTTGGCCTCTTTCAAAAGAGGTTCTTTGATCTGGGGATGGAGTCCGATCTCTTGCTTTGCCTGGTCTTGTTTATAGCGAAAGTTGAGTTTGTAGTCACCCACATTGATGGCATCGTCGCCGACGGTGCAGATGATCTCACTGTCCGGAATCATCTCGTTTTTGATTTTATCGGCCAGTCCTTCAAAATTGGTTAGCTTCTCGCTGGTGACGACGATACCATTCCGCTTCACCTCCGAAGTTCCTTTATCGACCTTTTTGTCTGCCTGGGTGCAGCCGGTGAAAAGAGGTGGAATGAGAATTGCGGTTAGAGCGGTCAGGGTACGAAGTCTTGCTTTACTCACCATATTTACTCGCTTAAGTCGCCTGTGCAGTTTGAGCGTTTGAAACCATAGCACTTAGTAGATCATGAATCAAATTAAGCTGCTCTCCAGGGCCCATGCCTTCGGCTTTGACGATTACATAAGGGCTCGAGCCCTGACCGCCGGCGATGCCTGGCTTGTAGATTGTCTTGCTGGCCAGTTGCTTGGGGAGCTTGTTTTGAATCGGCAGCCACTGTTGCAGCCTGTAATTGACCATCATACGCAAACCTTGCAAATCCGGCTTGATCTGCTGGACTTTGGCCTGGCTGGCGAGCAGTCTCAGGCGCACCACCGTGACCAGTTGCTGCGCTTCTACCGGAATATTGCCGAAACGATCCTTCCATTCGTCAGAAAGGAAGTCGAGTTCGCGTTCGGTTTTGACATCGGCCAGACGTTTGTATTCTATTAAACGCTGTCTGCCGTCTTCTATATAGGTCTCCGGAATGAAAGCGGTGACGTTGATGTCTATCTGGCTGTCGAGATCGCCTGTTACGGCGTCGCCTTTGAGCTCTGCCACCGACTCTCCTAGCAGCTTGCAATAAAGGTCGAAGCCCACTGATACCATGTGACCGTGTTGCTCCGAGCCGAGGATGTTTCCGACTCCGCGAATCTCCATATCGCGCAGGGCGATTTGATAACCGGAGCCCAGAGAGGTGAATTCTCGAATCGCCTTGAGGCGTCCCTGGGCTTGTTCGGTAAGAACTTTCTGGGGGCGATAGAGACAATAGGAATATGCCTGGACATCGGATCTTCCCACCCGACCGCGGAGCTGATAGAGCTGGGCGAGACCGAATTTGTCCGCTTCGTTGATGATTATTGTGTTGGCATTGGGAATATCGAGACCGGATTCGATGATCGTGGTGCACAGAAGTATGTCGAACTCATGGGCATTGAAAGCGAGCATCACATTCTCGAGCTCTCTTTCATTCATCTGACCGTGACCTATGATGATTCTGGCTTCGGGAACCAGCTGTTTGAGTTCGAAGGCGATATTCTCTATCGATTCGATACGGTTATGCACAAAATAAATCTGACCGCCGCGTTCCATCTCGTGCAGGATGGCGGTGCGCACCAGGGGCAGTTTATATTCTCCGACAAAGGTTTTCACCGGAGCCCGGTTTACCGGAGGGGTAGAGATCAAGGACATGTCCCTGGTTCCGGATAATGCCATGTTCAAAGTTCTTGGAATAGGGGTGGCTGACATGGTCAAAACATCTACCATCACCCTCAGTTGCTTCAACTTCTCTTTGTGGGCTACTCCAAAGCGGTGTTCTTCGTCGATGACCACCAGGCCGAGGTCTTTGAAGGACATGTCTTTTTGCAGCATCCTGTGGGTACCGACCACCACATCGCATTCTCCAGTGGCAAGTCGACGCACCACTTCTCTTTGCTCTTTGGCTGTCCTGAAGCGACTGAGCGATCCAAGCCGAATCGGATATGGTGCGAATCTTTCCGCCAGGGTGTTGAAGTGCTGCTGGGCTAGAACCGTAGTTGGTACCAGAACCGCTGCCTGTCTGCCGGACATGACCATCTTGAAGATGGCGCGAATCGCCACTTCTGTCTTACCGAAGCCGACGTCTCCGCAAATCAAGCGATCCATCGGTTTCTTCGATTCGAGATCCGATTTGACATCGACAATCGCCTGCCACTGGTCCGGGGTCTCTTCGAAGGGAAAGGCCTCTTCCATCTCGAATTGCCATGGCGTATCCGGGGTGGACTGGAAGCCTTCTTGCTTGGCGCGCAGGGCATAGAGATTGACCAGGTCTTCTGCTATCTGCTTGACCGATCGTTTTACTCGTTTTTTGGTCGATTCCCATTCGGCCCCGCCAAGCCTCGACAGGCGTGGTTTGTGATCGCCTGCACCGCGATAGCGTGAAAGCAGGTTTATTTGATCTACCGGGACATAGAGTTTGTCGTCACCTGAATACTGGACGGTGAGAAACTCGCGCTGCTGTTTGTCTACTTCTATGCGCTGGATGCCGGTGAACTGTCCGATACCCTGTTTGATATGGACGACATAATCGCCCACTTTCAGATCGGTGACCGAGGTGAAGCGTTCGTAGTTTTTTTCGATTGCCGGTCGTCGGTAAACGGTCGGTTTGCGCTTTAGTCCGAAGAGTTCTCCGTCGGTTACCGAGACCAGATGTTCATCTTCGAGACAGAAGCCGTGGATGAAACCATATCTGGTTACCCAGACAGTGTCGTCCACCGCTGTGGATTCGTCCTCGATGTTTTCCGATTGTCCTTTGATGACTGTATTATCGTCAGGACCGGCCACATATTTGGCAGGGCAGTCCCATTCTCTGAGAATGCCTATCATACGCTGGGGCTGTTCGGTGGATACCACGATGCGATTGCCCTGACTGCGCCATTCACGTATTTTATCGACGACCAGATTCATCTGGTTGCTGAATTTTTCTATCGGCTTGCAGTTGAAGTCGGCCACCGACTCTTTGTCTTTTTCTTCAAAGGTCGGCAGGCTGGAGAGAAAGACCTTTTGATTTTCTTTGAATCCGTCCATGACCTGACCGGCAGGTGTATGGAGCTTCCATGGCAATTTTAAAAGGCGGCCGGATTCGGTGCCTTCTTCGTAGGCTCTGTCGAGCTTTTCGTCATAAGCCTTGAGAACCTGGGCGATGGAATCCCATTCATCTATGGCAATAACTGCGTTCTCATCTATGTAGTCTATTAGAGAGGCGAACTGATCGTGAATATAAGGTGCGTAGTATTCGACTGATTCAGGATAAGCGCCGGCTTCAATGGCTTCCAGATCTGTCTCCATCACCGAGCGCAGGGTGTCGGCTTCGTTTTCGGAGAGCTCATTCACCGATTCTGCCAGCACGCCTCGGAGCTTGTCTCCCAGCCTCTGTCTCGCTTCTTCGTCGCTATCCAGTATCACCCACCAGCGCGGAGTTATGACCGCTTCTTGAAGTTCTTCTACGGAGCGCTGACTTTCTATATTGAAGGTACGAATCGACTCCACTTCGTCGCCGAAAAGCTCCAGTCTCAGTGGTGCTCCAGTGGATGGGTAGATGTCGACAATATCGCCCCGGATACTGAACTCGCCACGCAGAGTAACCAGGCTCTCTCTGGCATAACCAAGCGCCGACAGAGATCTGGCCAGCTCTTCGGTGGCGATTGACTCTTTGACCTTGATGGAGAAAAGGCTCTCTTTTAGCACCGCAGGTGGTAGTACCCGCTGCATCAGCGCTTTGGCCGTTACCACTACAAGATAAGGCTCCCGGGGCTCATTTTGTAGATGCTGAAGCAACTCCATCTGGCTGGCGACGTTGTCCGGGCTGCTCAGCACTTGCTCGTAAGGAGAGACTTCGGATGAGGGAAAGAGAAGAACTCTATATTTCGATAGATTGGTGAGTTCTTGATGATAGTGGGCTGCTACATGGTTGTCCTGCACCACAAGAAAGACCGGTCTGCGAATTTCGTGTTGCAGACAGGACAGGATCAAGCTTTTGGCGGAATCGGTCAGTCCTGCCAGGTTTAGCTCGGTCTTCGCTCCCCGGGCTGTTCTCGCCAGCAATCGGGCGTAGACGGGACTGTTTCTGAAGGATTCGTGCAGGGCATTGGCAAGTTTGTTGTCACGCATGGGCTTCTATAAGGCTACCGCCGTCTGGGCAAACGAGGATCTTAGCACGGGGAGTTATAGGTCGACTTTCCCTTACTACTGTTTTTGACTTTATCGATAACAAAATTGATAACTGAGTCGGATGAATTTATACTTTAGAAATGAAACTTCGCATCGAATTGAATTCAAAGAGAAAAAGCCCCTTCATCGGGCTGGCTATTTCTTTGATTTGTCTGGCTGCTTTGAATTCGATTCAGCCCACCCTGGCAAAGGCGACCAGACAGTACCAGCGTGAGGTTTTCGTTCATTTAGATCAGGGCAGTATGTTGCTCGAATCGGGACAGTATCAAGGAGCCAGGCAGGAGTTTCAAAAGGCTATCGAGCTCGATCCGAAATGCCCGGATGCCTTCAATAATCTCGGTCTAACCTTCTATAGAACCGGCGACCTCGAAAACGCTTCGGCAAACTATATGAAGGCTCTCGAAATAGAACCCCTGTTCGTGCCCAGTCTCTCGAACCTTGCTGCGGTGCGCTATCAGCAGGGCAAGTTCTCTGATGCCGGCAATTTATACCGTCTTGCCCTGCGTCTTGCCAATGATAAAGACCCGCAACTGCACTACAACCTGGCTAATGTTTTGCGGGACGACAAAGACTATAGCGAAGCAGAAGTCCATTATCAGGAAGCGATTCGCCTGAAACCTGATTTTGCCGCGGCTCACAACGGTCTGGGGGCGACCTATTATTGTTTGAGTGATTTCGACCGGGCTGAGACAGAGGTCAAGAAAGCTATCTCTTTGAAGAGTGACTATGCTCTTGCCTATTATCACCTGGGCTTGATCTACACAGCCAAGAACCAGCCGGACCAGGCACTTTCGGCATATGAGTCGTCTTTGAAGTTCGAGAAGAACAAGGGCTACGAGGCCGACACCCGGGGCAAAATAGATGAGCTTAAAAAGATGCAGGCCAGGCGTTCTTCTGGGGATACGACCAGCGCAGCGGTGGCAACGGGCGGAGGAGATCAGAACGAAGCAGCCAGTCTTATCGAGACCGCTCAGTTCGGGCGAGCGGAGAAAGTTCTCAATGTCCTAGGCCGCGGACCTTCTGCCAAAGACCCATCTTTCTGGAACAGTCTCGGTTATGCTCAGCTGAGGCAAAATTCAAAAGACAAAGCCGAGTCAGCCATCGCCAATCTCAAGAAAGCAGTGGAATTGAGCAATGGTACGCTGATAGAAGCCAAGTACAATCTTGCCTGCGCCTATGTCAAAACAGGCAAATGGATGTCTGCAAGACAGACGTGTAAAGAGGCGATTGAAGAGGCTCGACGGCAGGAGAAGCTCTGTCCTCTCGTTCATAACCTTCACGGTATCATCATGAAGCATGGAGGCGATCTCAAAGGGGCAGAGAGCGCCTACCGCATCGCCATCGCTCAGGCTCTGGGCAAGTTGCCTGTCGCTCACTACAACCGTGCTCTGGTTCTGGAGAAACTTCATAAATCAAGAGAGGCGGTTCAAGAGTATCAGAACTATTTGCGAGACGCTCCCCGGGGCGCCAACTCTGAGAAAGCGCGCAAACGGGTGGCGATGTTGATGGGTAAATGAAGTAAAGATTTGCCCGTAGAAGCCCACAAGTTGTCAATGGAGCCCTCTTTTATAGTAGAATCTGGATTCCGTCCACAGCGGATTCTAGATCTAGATTATGACCAGCACAGACAGAAAGAAAGCCGTTCATAGTTCCGGGAAAAAGCGAGAGCTGCCCGGAATAGACGAGCATGTCAACGATCTGCCCGCTGCCGAGCTGGTGGAGTCGGTCTGTCAGGTGGCATCGGCCCGCGATGTGCGCCCTGTTCCCAAAAACAAAACCAGAGTAGCCGTGCTCATGAGTGGTGGTGTCGATAGTAGTGCCACCGCCGCGCTCATGTTAGAGGCCGGTTATGATGTGGTCGGGGTGACCGGATGGCTTATCAAATCAGGCAGTCGCTGTTGCGATACCGGCATGGTCGACGCTGCGCGAGTTTGCGAACAGCTTGATATAGAACACCATGCGGTCGATTTGAGAGAGCTCTTCAAAAACGAGATTATCAATCAGTTTCATGAGTCCTACGAACGGGCGAGAACGCCTCTGCCCTGCAGTCTCTGCAACACCCTCATCAAATGGGGGGCGCTCATGAATTATGGACTCAAGCACCTCGGGGCCCGCTATATCGCCACGGGTCACTATGCGAGGGTGGTGGAGACCGATTCTGGTAAGCGCCTTGCCCGGGCCGAAGATCCGAAGAAAGATCAATCTTATGTGCTCTGGGGTCTGACGAGGGAGCAGCTGAACAACACCCTTTTGCCCCTGGGCGACTACAATAAGGATGAGATTCGCAAAATCGCTCACAGTAGAGGGCTGGTCATAGCCGACAAGCCGGACAGTCAGGATCTTTGTTTTATTCCTTTCGGCACCACCGCCCAGGAGTATCTGGCTGATTTCATCGAAGAGCGACCGGGTCCGATTATTCATACGGTCACCGGTGCGGTGCTCGGTTATCATAAAGGCACCCATAACTACACCATCGGTCAAAGAAGAGGTATCGGTGTCGCTTTCGAGCATCCTCTCTATGTCACGTCGCTGGATCCCGAAAAGCGCGTGGTCTATGTCGGCGATAAAGATGCCTTGCTTCGAAGAGAGCTGACGGCGTCTGCCGTTAATTGGATCCTTGATGAGATCCCGACCGAGCCCTTTGAGGCGCTTGCCAAGATTCGCTATAACAGCAAGGCGGAAAAAGCCCTGGTGGAGCCACTTGCCGATGGCCGGGTGCGCGTGGAGTTCAGTGAGCCTCAGCCGGCAATTACTCCCGGTCAGGTGCTTGGTATATATGATTTGACCGATACGTATATCCTTGGTGGTGGCTGGATAGATTAGGCCGAAGGCTGTAGAATACAGCTCGGGTACTTCTTTTTCTTGCCAGGAGAGCTTTGCTTGCGCGGTATTTTTACTCGGAAAAATTCTCTTTCAAAAATAACCGGAGCACTGCTTGCTCTGGTATTACTTATGGTGTCTACTGTCGTGATTGCGGATCAACCGGCAGAGGCCAGATCTTCTAAAAAGTCTTCCAGCAAGAAGAAGCACTCTTCTTCTAAGAAGTCATCGAGTAAATCACGTCACAGATCCAGCAGCAAAAGCAGGCATAAATCATCCAGGCATCGATCGTCCAAGTCGAAGCATCACCATCATCATAAGGCGGCCAGAGCGCCTAGATATGCGTATCCCTATGATTTCTTCATGATGAACGCTCCCGATTTCGATCGCAGCCCTCTGCCAGAATCTATGTCAGGCGATGTGATGAGAGAGTTCGTTCGGGGCCAGGCCGGTCATCGTCCTGCAGCGACCATGGTGCGAGCAGGTGTATTCAAGTACCATCCGCTCAAAGGCGGCATATTTTTCAGGCGTGAACCGATAAAGTACATAATCATGCACTCTACCGAAACCGGTAATCCTAATATGGATGCGCCCCGGGTCATAAACAGCTGGAGTTCGAGAGGACGCAGGCACCCCGGTGCTCAATTTGTAGTGGACCGGGATGGCACCATTTACCAGGCTGTGGATCCTGATCTTGGTACCGTTCATATCAACATCTTCAAAACCATTGCCGGTGTCAACAACGACAACTGTATAGGCATCGAGATGGTGCATTCCGGTTCGCAGGACTATCCGCCCGCTCTTGTCATATCGGCGGTGCGCCTGGTGAATTATTTGCAAGAGCGATACGGTATTCCGGACGAGAACGTCACCACCCATCGTTATGTTCAGCAGGGCGATCATACCGACCCGGTGCGCTTTGATTGGACCGGTTTTATTCTTAAGAAGAACAAGCTGCGCACCGAAGCTATAGCCATGAAGATGGACGATATCAGAAGAGGTTCGAGGGACTGGAAAGCGACTCCGCAGCCGTTGCCCGGAGAAAAGCGAGTAGAAGGCAGTATTGCCGGTGGTGAAGTTCAGAAGCCGGTGGTGCCTGTGAAAGAGAAGGGCGATGTAAATCTGCTCGATCTAGATCGGGTCGAGCCTAAGAAGACCGTTCAAGAAAAGGCGCCGGAACAAGCCAAGCCTCCAACACAACTCTTGCTTGATCTTGAAGAGCCGAAGCCGCCATCTACATTGCTGCAGCTTCGTGGACCGATCTTGCTCGAGCCCGAGGACGCAGAGAAGCTCAATAAAGGAACTGAAGTCAAATAGTCTCTTTTAGAGCGAGCGTTTTTATGACTTTATAAATCGGCTTTCCTGATTTTAGATCGCTTTCCACCAGGTCTACTTTGTCGAAGCGCATTCTCAGCGGCAGAAGCTTCTCTAGTTCTTTAACTCTTATTTGTGTTGGCTCGAAACGAGTTTTTGAATCTTTCCTCTGTTTGAGTCTCAATAGAGTCAAATGCGGACGAAAACCCGAATGTCTGCTGCTCTCTTTAGATAGATACGGCGCCACCACATCTGATAGCAGGTTGTGCAAAGTCCTGGCCGCTTCCGGTATTGCTTCGGGATTTTTTATTGTATACACCGCCACTCTTGGTCTTTTGATATCTGGCCAGAACTCGAAGCTGTCGTAGGCTATTTCGAAGCAGCTCATTTGCTCAAGGTGATCCTTATATAGATCGTCGAGGCGCTGCATCAACTGAACAGTTTTTTCTTCCGATACATCGCCTAGAAAATGCCAGGTTACGTGCAACGAATGCGATGGTACCGCAGAGGCTCTCCAGCTTGAGAGTTCGGGGTCGAGCGACTGGAGAGCGCCTGAAATTCTGGAATCAATGCTTTCGAGAGCCGGGGGGTTATCGAGGAAGGTCGCCGTGAAAAGTCTGGGCACTTTTAGTTGTCGGATTGTTCGATTTTGGTTTTGATAGCATCTTCCACGCCCCGGGGGCCGCCCATGCCCTTGAGCAGGAACGCTGCTCCGAAGGCGAAAGGCAGAAGCATAAAAAGCATATTCAACATGCTTATCGGAGAGAAATAAATCCTCAGACCGCTGACCACCGAAAAGATAATTGTGAAAAGACTGACTGCAGCCAGCATCCAGCCCCAGATGCTTTTAGAGTTGTAGACTATCCAGCCCACTCCGAAGGTTAGAAGAACCAGTAAGGCTCCTATGGAATTGCCCGCGTTTATGCCCCAGAAAGTCATGGAGCCGGTGGTGACGGTGACGTGCTGAAAAAGAATTACCACACCGACCAGAAGCAGGAATATACCGCCGAAATAGTGGAGGTCGGACTTGCCGCCGGCGTCTATGGAGCGCTTGTTCGAAAGCCCGGCCAGTTGCTCGTCGGCCCTTCTTGCGATGTTGCCGCCGGTCTCAGCTCTGACAAGCTGGGAGCTTGTTTCTGGCTCTCCTTCCTTGAGGATAGCGGTTTCGAGTTCGACCAGCTTCTTTTGTATTTCCTCGTCTTTCATCTTCTTGAGTTCATTAATTGATTTTTCGCAAGGGGGGCTGCCAGAGTCCCTACTAGCATATCACTAGGCTATGGAAATACCTCCGATTTTGCCCCGTGTCTGATATGCACATTGGGCACCACATATGACAGTGGTATTTTTCAAGGTGGCAGGACAGGCAGATTGCTCTGCTGGCTTAAAACCGCATCAAATAAGGCTTTCGCCCCTTTGTAAAAAGTACTTGAAATTTCTGTATTCTTTGTATAATGGAATTATCGAATCGTTTTTAGTAGCTAGAAAGCAGCTTCATTAAATGGACATCCGCCGCGTTTTTATATCTGCCGCTCTCATGGCATTCTTTGTTTCTTTCAACTCCAGCGCTCAGGCTGGCTCTCTTTCCGAGCCGCCCGGCATAGCTGATGGTCCCGGTATCTGGATGAATATCTGGAGTCACCCGCCGGTAAACGAGACCGAAGAGTACTGTCTCAACTTGAACCGTCATGGTGTGCGCAACGTTTTTGTGCAGACATCGCGCAGTAACACCGAAGCGATTCGCAATCCCGACAGACTTGGCAAACTGATTGAAACCTGCCATCGCTACAAGATTCGTGTGATTGCCTGGTCTTTCTCGATGTTAGACAATCCGGAAGCCGACGCCCAGAAGATGGTGGATGCGGCTCAGTTCAGAACCCCAAGAGGCGATAAGTTCGACAGTATTGCCGCCAACATGGAAAAGGACCTCAGTGCCTGGAAGGTCGAGAAGTATAGCCGTTATCTGCGCGATAAGCTTGGTAAGGACTACCCCCTGGTCGCCGTGGTGTTCAGCCCTCTCAACAAAGCTCCTCAAGTAGCCAGAACTCCCTGGAAGATGCTCGATCAATATTATGATGTCATTGCTCCGATGAATTACTGGAACAGTAAATACGCTGACTACAAAGCCTATGACTATACCCGCGACACCGTTAAAAAGGTCCGCGAATTAATCGGCCGACCGGATGCAGAGATCCACGTAATCGGCGACGGCATGAAGACCCACAGCAAAGAGATTCACGATTTCATGCGGGCTTGCAGAGACAACGGTGTTACCAGCGCCAGCCTCTATCCCTTCCATCAGGTAACCGATGAGCAGTATGACTGCCTGGCTCGCTACACCGACTATTTCCCGGTCAACGCCAGATTCAGTCTGGCTGCCTTCAAAGAGTTGAGGAAGCAAGGCGAGTTCGTAGCGGTCAAAGATCCCTCGTCTAGTGTAAGCCGCAACGAGTTTTATTCGATAATCTCTCGAAAGCTCACCGGCACCGAAATTGTTGACAGCAATGCCCTTGCCAATTTTGTGCGCAACTTCGGTCTTGATCCGGCTTATTCTGCCGCTTCAGGTAACGAAGTTATTGGTCATAAAGAAGCACTGGATGTCATTGCCCGGGCAGTGGATCTCAAAGCCCGAGCCAAAAAGATTGGCACTCCTATAGATCCGCATAATCCCGGACAGCTTGCCAGAAGAGCCCGCACCCGCGCCGATAAATGGTTCGTTCCCTCGGCTCGAGCCGCCGTAGTCAGTCACAACGGCGCTGCCAGCCATGACCGGCTCAATTATCTAGAAGCTGCCAGAATCATTCTTTCGGCGGATTCAGCCCTTAGATAGGCTTCTCTATCATTGCAATTGCAAGGCCAAACCCTGATTTTTTCATTGAGGTCTCGTCAATAAGAGATCGAGGGTTTATCATATAAGGGTGAGATATATGAGATGTCTTGCTTGTTGAGGTGATCTGGGATGGCGTCCATCCGATTTCACCCCTCTTGCTCACATAAATGGAAACCACGCCATACTATTATTCCTGGCGGCTTCTCTGGAGGATTGCTGATGCATGTGACGGTTACTGGACGGAACATAGACTTGACGCCGGCTTTAAAAGATTATCTGGTCGATAAGCTGCAGCGAGCTCAGAAGCACTTTGATTCTGACCTTGATTGCAAAGCGCTTCTCAGTGTAGCCAAGAACCCCTCCATCGCTAGAAGCCAGACAGCCGAAGTGACGATTTCGGTAAACGGTCAGGTGATTCGCGGAGAAGAGTCCACCGAAAATATGTACGCATCCATCGATCTGGTGGCAGACAAGATTGAACGCCAGCTTCGCAAGTACAAAACCCGCTATTTCCATAAGACTCACAACAAAGACAAGAAGCACAAGCCCAAAGAGAGAGTCGATGTGGGCGCTGAGGTGGATGATGATGATGCGGTTGAAGAAGCCGTCATGCTCGAGGATACCGAAACTCCGTCCATCGTTCGTTCTAAGAAGTTCGCCTTGAAGCCGATGAGCCCGGAAGAAGCATGCAAACACATGGATCTTCTTGGTCATGACTTCTTCATGTTCGTCAATGCCGAGTCCAACCATGTCAGTACTGTCTACCATCGTCGCGACGGCAACTATGGATTGATCGAGCCGGAATATTAAAAACCTGCTTGGCAACAAGTCTTATCGAGCCCGTCTCCTCATCGGGGGCGGGCTTGAAACATTTCGTTGTTCTTGACGTCTTTCCGCGTTATCGTCGCGTTCTGATTTCCAGGGCAAAGCCTATATCCTGATTACCAGAACTTAGAGATAATATGAGGAGTTTTCTATAGAATAGAGCTTTATTCTTTTTACTAGTGTTTCAAAACCTTTGACAAGTTCCACAGGAGTATTCAGTACCGTTGGCTAAAGCAGGCAATTCCAGGTTTCGTAAAAAACAAATAGCTCTGGCCCTTTCACTTGCGGCTCTGGGCATGGCACCACAAGTAGTGGCGCCGGTTCATGCCACCAGCTCGAGAGTGATAGAGCTCAACAATGCCGGGGTACGTGCTCTCAATCAGCAGAACTTCCAGGAGGCGATTCGCCAGTTCGAAGAAGCGCTGAAGGTAGATTCGACCTACGAGCTTGCCAGAAAGAACCTGGCCATTGCTTATAACAACTATGGTCTGCAGTTGCAGAAAAGCCCGATGCAGGCGCTCAAGCAATTTCACCGCGCCCTTCTGTTAGATCCAAGCAACGCTACGACCAAGCAGAACGTTTCCGGAATAATTCGCTTCATGAACCGGGATCCCAACAAGTTTGAAGACCGGGTAGATCTCGGTGATTCCTCGCGCAAATCAGGCGACTTCACCGGTGCCATCGTAGAATACAAAGCCGCCCTCGAAATCAAAAACGACGGTGCGATCTGGGAACGCCTCGGTGATGTCTATAGGGTGGAGAACAAACTCGAAGACGCCGAGAACGCTTATCGATCCGCACTGGGGGCTGAAGCCACCGCCATGCGTGCGGTAAAGCTGGGACAGACTCTGCAAGCCGACAAGAAAATCGCCGAAGCGATAGGTGCTTATGGTCAGGCTCTCAAGCTCAATCCCAACGACTCTGAGGTACTCGATGCCCTGGTCGCCGGATGGGAAGCCGCCCTTGCCGAGAACCCCATCGCTCCGGAAAACCATATCGGTTTAGGACAGGCTCTTCAGTTGCGGGGCGACTTCAATCAAGCCGCCGAAGAGTATAAACAGGCGATTCGATTCTCCCAGGGCAAAGCCAATCCTACTGCCCAGAAACTGCTGGCGGACCTGCCCAAAGCCATGGCCGAAGCCCAGTATCAAAAGCATGTCGACCAGGGGGTCGAATATCAGAAAGCAGGCAATGCCCAGGCTGCTCTGGCAGAATATGGCGAAGCGCTCAAAATGCGGGCCAACAGTGTCGAGGTTATCGTCAACATCGGTACTGTCTATCAGCAGCTCACCAAAGATTATGCCAAGGCGATAGCCGCTTATCAAAAGGCTCTTTCCCTAGACGCCAATGACAAACGGGCCAAGCTCGGTCTGGAGACCGCATCGGCAGCCAAGAAAGATCAAGACGTCGAGAACCTGGCCAAAGCCGCCAACGACTCTTTCAAAGCCGGCAACTTCGATGATGCCATCGCTAAATATCTGCAGCTCATCAATGTCGATCCAAAAGACGCAGCTACCCACTTCAACCTTGGTGCAGCATATGAAGCCAAGAAAGATATCGAAAAAGCGATAGCTGAATACAGGCTTGCCGTCAGTCTTGATCCTAATAACAAAAACTATTCAGTCGCCCTCGATGACGCTATGGGCACCAAAGCCGAGCCAATCATCAAACAAGCCGTGGCAGCTCACGAAGCGAAGCAATACGCCCAGGCAATCGACCTCTATAAACAAGCCCTCGATATCAGACCTAAGAACGACGAACTCTGGTACAACCTTGCCTCGGCACAGTATTCCCTGGAAGATTACAGGGCAGCCGAAGCCTCTTATGACAAGGCTTACAAAATCGACCCCAAAGGTCGAGTCGATGTTCTATATTTCATCGGTAAGATAGAAGAGCACTTCGGCAGTGGTGTCAACGCCTTAGCCAAATACAAGCTCTACATGCAGAAAGCGCCTTCCGGTCAGTATATCGGACCGACCAAAGAGAGAGTGGATGCTCTTAGCAAAGACATCACCGCCACCATCAAAATCAAATCGCAGTCTGAAATCGCCACCGAAAAAGATGCAGAAGACGCATTCAATGCCGCTGTCGCTCTGCAAAAGCAAGGTCAATACGATCAGGCTATAGCCAAATATAACGAAGCGATTTCGAAGAAACCGCTTGCAGATTATATCTATGGTCTTGGTACTTGCTTCCAGGCGAAGAAAGACTATGACAATGCGCGCTTGAACTATAACAAGGCACTCTCCATGGACGCCGACAACAAGACCTACAAAGAGGCACTGGCCAGCGCCAACGACGAGCAAGCCGGTCCTCTTGTTCAAGAAGCTTATAACAAGCAGAAAGCAGGCGATGTCGCAGGCGCCATCGAACTCTATCAACAAGCTACCAAGTTGCTGCCTAAAAACGCTTCGATCTGGACCAACTTAGGTACGGCTCAGCAACAGACGGACGACTTCCAGCAAGCCCGGGTCTCTTATCAAAAGGGTTATGACCTCGATAAGAAAGGCAGTGTCGGCAACCTCTATTTAATGGCTGCCATCGACGAAAACTACAACAAAGGTATGCAGGCTCTCGGTCTCTATCAGCAGTACCTCAAAGCTGATCCTTCCGGTGCCTATGCCAGCCTTGCCCAGACCAGGGTCGCCGCTCTATCTAAGAATCCTAGCGATATAGAAAAATTGCAGACCTCCGCCGATAGAAAAGGTGCAGAGGCTGCCGCCGATGCCTATAACAAAGGTGTCGAGTTCCAGAAAGAGAAGAAGTACGACGAAGCCATCGCTCAGTTCCAGATTGCCGCCCAGGCACAACCGAACGAGCCTACTTATCCTTATGCCATCGGTTATCTCTATCAAGCCAAAGAAGATATCGATAACGCCGTGGTCTACTTCAAGAAAGCGATTAGCTTGAGCACGGACAAACAGCAGATAGCCGAGTATCAAAAGGTCCTCGATGCTGCTGTGGCATCTAAAGCGGCGCCATTTATCAATGACGGTAATACCAAATACGCCGCCAAAGATTATCAGGGAGCCATCGAGGCATACGAGCAAGCGCTCAAAGTCGACCCTGGCAATTCTGATGTTGATACCTTCCTCGGTGCTTCCTATCAGTTCATCGGTAACTTCCAGAAGGCTCGCTCTTCCTATATGCAGGGCTATAGCAAAGGCACCAAAGATTGTCTCTACTTCGTAGGTGCTCTTGATGAAAACGACGGTAACGCAGCCGCGGCTGTATCCACCTATCAAAAGTATCTTGCCGAAGCGCCCCAGGGTTCCTATAGAGCCCAGGCCCAAGCCCGAGTAGATGCTCTTAGAGCCAATCCCAAAGACGTCCAGAAGATTGTCACCCAGGCTCAGATGCAGCAGAGCGCAGAAGCCCAGACAGCCTACGACGATGCTGTGAAATTGCAGCAAGAATCTAAGTACGATGAAGCGATCGCCTCGTATAAGAAAGCGATTGCGGTCAACGCCAATGAGCCTGCCTACTACTATGCCATGGGTACCGCCTATCAGGCTAAAAATGACATAGATAGCGCTATCACCAACTATGAAAAGGCGATGAGTCTGGACCCTGCCACGGCAGCTTACAAAGAAGCCCTGGTCGGAGCCAAGCAGGCGAAGGCGGCACCACTATTAGAGTCAGCTTATAAGAAGCAGACCACCGATATGGGTGGTGGCAAGTACGACCTGCCCGGTGCCATCGCCGACTATCAAGCGGCGCTGCGCATCAGTGATGACGCCAATACCCGCATGAACCTCGGTACCGCCTTCCAGGCAAATAACAACAATAACGAGGCCATCGCCGAATATACCAAGGCGATAAATATGGATGGGAAGCTGGCTGATGCCTACTATTATCGAGGCACTTTATATGAGTTCCTCAATAACAAAGTGGCTGCCCGCAAGGACTATCAGAAGTATCTGCAACTGGCACCGACCGGACCTAACGCAGCCGACTGTAAGACCCGCATCCAGGGACTGGGTCCTGCTACCGGTGGCGCCAAGAAACGCCGCTGATCTATAGCAAAACACCTGCGGCAGTGGGGCTATTCCGGTGGTTCAGGTGACTGGATCGGCTTAAGATGCCTCTATGAAATGGTTCGTTCTCGCCTTTGCAAGAGTGCTAGATCTAGTTGGCCGATTCAAGAAGGGTTCGGATGTTATTTGAACATCCCGGGTTTACCCCATAGAAACTCATTGCCATCTGATCCAGAATCGATATGATTTTGCCTCTTGGCAACGGTGGCGGTTCATAAATATAAGGGCTTTTGGCGATTTTGGCATCGCCAGGGGTTCGACTTCATCCTGGCGCGGTTTTTGGGAGTGATCATATGAATAATCTCGTTTCTACAATGGCTTTTGCTACTCCGGTACTGGTTCTAGCTTTCTCCTGTCCCCAGGTTCAAGCCCAGGGCGGCATCTATGTCGATACTAAATCGCTGCCTGTGGTGAAGCCTTATAAGGCGCCTCTTCAAATCGATATAGTCAATGACGGTCCTATCATCAAGGATAGAAGACGCACTCAGGATGGACCGAATCTGCTGCGTATCAACATACCGGCTGTGCCCCAGGGACAAGCCACCGTAACCGATGTCAATCTTCCTGCTGCGTCAAATGGCGGTGGCAATGGTGGTGGCGGCTCTGTGACAATCGATACCAATCAGCTGCCCCAGTCAGGATTCGAATCAAATATGGGCAGTCTCGAAAGACGCAATAATCTGCCCGGCACTAAAATGGGCGTGATGCAGAACAAGGCTTTGACCGGGCAAATGAAGCCGCCTGCAAACGGAGTCAGGAAACCTTTGCGTATTCGTCCGAACCCAAATGATAGTGCTTCGCCCGTGACTCTCAAGTACAAAGACCCGGGCACCGCCACCGGTGGCGTTCAGTCTTCAACCTCGACCCAGGTATCCGGTCAGGTGACTGGCAGGTCGAAACCGGTCAAACATTCGCTTTTGAAAGGCGGGCGATAAATCTATAAGCTAAGCTGCTTTCGACTTTTTCTTGTGATAGAAAAATAGTAGCAAAGCAGCCACCAGGGCAATGGCGGCACAGACGATGCTTGCGATTATAGGCACCGGCGTGCCGCTTGCCGCTCTTATGCTGTCCATGCGCATAGGTTCTATCATCAGCCTTATCAATGAATAGCCGAAGAGATAGACGGCGAAGGTCATACCAGGATAGTTCACCAGCTTTTTAGAGACGACGTGAAAGAGAAGAAGAAAGAGAATCAGATCAAGCACCGATTCATAGAGAAAGGTCGGGTGATAGTATTCGTGGTTGAAGTGTACTTTCGGGCGCATATCCATCGGTATGAAAAGCTTGAGCGGAAAGCTGTCTGGGACTGGGCTTCCGAAGGCTTCTGAATTGAAGAAATTTCCCCAGCGCCCTATGCTCTGTCCCAGAGCAAGACCAACCCCGGAGAGATCGAAGGCTCTCAATACCGGAAATCCGGAAAGATATAAATAGAGCACTCCCAGGCCGACACCGCCGATGATGCCTCCATGAATCGACATACCGCCGTTCCAGGTCATCGGTATTTCAGTCAAATGGGTCGAGAAATAGCTCCAGGAGACTGCAACATAATAGAGCCGTGCTCCTATAATCCCGCCGATGAATCCTATCAGGGCACCGTTTACATATTTCTCTGAATCAAGCTCCAGTCGCTCCGCCAGTTTGACGGCGAAATAGGTGGCGGCCACGAAGCCCAGGGCTATCATCAGACCGTACCAGCGTATTGTCAGAGGACCGAGAGAAAAAAGTATCGGTCCGGGAGATTGAAACATCAAAATAGACCAGGATGCAATAGGGCTCCAGGCTCTAGTATAAACAACTGTCCGGTGCTTGCCAGCGCCAGATTTTAATACGGTTGCTGGTTATTGGGCAGCTTGTCGCCGTAGACATCTTTGGGTGCCCGGTTGAAGTTGCGCTTCTTATTGGCGGGCATCTTGGAATCGTAGGTCTCGTCATGGGGATCGTCACCATGTGGATCCGGACCATGGGGGTCGCCGCCGTATTTCTGGGCGATGAGCAAAGTACTATTCTGAGAAAAAGCCTTTTTAACTTCTAATACTTTTTCATCTTGGCTCGGTGTGGTGATGCCAAGAGTGGTGGCTGGTGCCAGCAGCACCGCTGTACTCAATATTATGGACAAACCTGGCATGAGAACCTCCCTGTATCGAGAAGGAAAGTAATAGTATAGACTCTAATTCGGTCAAATGCACGACCGTGGCGCGTTAAATGATCTTCTCGGAGGCGATCATGGCAAAGAATAGATCTCGCTGGGTATGTCAAGAGTGTGGTTACAGCTCGAACGCGTTTCTCGGAAAGTGTACTGAGTGCAGCAGTTGGGGATCGCTGGTCGAAGAGAAGATAATCGAGACCAAAACAAAATCGGGATTGGGTGGTCAGAACCTGAGAGCCCATGAGCCTGAAGCCGATTTCGCCCCGGTTATGCTAAAAGATATAGCCTCCTCCGAAACAGGCAGAATCACCACCGGAATCAAAGACCTGGACGAGGTTCTGGGCGGCGGGTTGGTGCCGGGTTCGGTGACTCTTCTAGCCGGAGATCCGGGTATAGGAAAGTCTACCCTTCTGTTACAGGTTGCTAAGAGCGCTTCTCAATATCAAAAGATCCTCTATGTGGCAGGAGAAGAATCGGCCAATCAAGTGCGTCTGAGAGCCAGTCGCCTCGGAATGCTCGACTCGGATGTCTACATCGATGCTCGCCATAATGTGGTCGAGATAGGCAAGAGACTTTTAGAGTGGAGAGAAGGAGTCGCCATAATAGATAGCATTCAGTCTGTCTATCACCCCGAGATGGGCAGCGCGCCTGGCTCAGTAGGCCAGGTTAGAGAATCTGCCCAGGAGATTATCTCGGCTGCCAAAGCTGTTAATACCGCGGTTATTCTTGTGGGACATGTCACCAAAGATGGTTCCATCGCGGGACCAAGAGTGCTGGAACATATGGTGGATGTGGTGCTTCAATTCGAAGGCGACAGAGCTCGACAGCTTCGAATTTTGCGAGCGGTGAAGAACCGCTTCGGCTCTACGCAAGAAGCGGCTATCTTCACCATGACCGACAAGGGTCTTTCTGAAGTCGATAATCCCAGTGCGCTTTTGCTTGGTGAAAGACTGAATATCCTGGGCAAAAAACAGGCACCATCAGGCACTGCTGTTATCGCAAGCGGTGAGGGCAATCGTGTTCTAATGCTCGAGGTCCAGGCCCTTGCCAGTGGTACTAATCTTGCCGCTCCGCGCAGGGTCTCTAACGGATGGGACAATAATCGTTTGCTGCAGATAGCTGCAGTTCTCGAGAAAAAGGTCGGGATCATGCTTTCGCGCTCGGACCTTTATGTGAATGTGGTTGGCGGCATAGACATAGATGATCCCGCCGGCGATCTTGGTGTGGCCGTGGCGATTGCGACTTCTAGCCTCGACCGCTCTACCGATCCCGGTTCGGTCTTTATCGGCGAAATCGGCTTGACCGGTGAAGTCAGACCGGTGGTGGCCCTGGAGCGCCGTATAAAAGAGGCAAGACGCCTCGGCTTTACCCGGGCTGTGGTGCCTGCGGCTTCAGCACCTTTGCCTTTCAAATCTTCAGCAGATTTCAACATCATCCAGGTGCATACTGTTACCGAAGCTTTGAATGCGGCCATCCCGGGGATGAAAGTCTCTTTCGAATTGAAAGATAGTGACAAGAACAAGGGCAAGAAGACGGTTTCATCCAGCAGGCAAGTTTATGCCAGGGATAGAGAAGGCGACTATTCTGGTCTCCCTGAAATCCCTGATATCATGGATTGAGGAAGAGGATAAAAAAGGTTTCGCATGTCTTCACCCGTGCTTGCCGAAGAGCTGAAGAAGCAGGTCTCTGCCCTGCCGGATAATCCCGGCGTCTACATGTTCTTCAATGATCGCGGCGATATCATTTATATAGGTAAAGCCGTATCGCTCAAATCCCGGGTGCGGTCATACTGGAACTCGGCCTCCTGGCGCGAGCGTCCCAAGCTGGCTGTGATGATGCCCAAGGTTGTACGGCTCGAGACCGTGCTGACCAATTCTGAAAAAGAAGCGCTTTTGTTGGAAGCGACGCTTATTAGAAAGCATCTGCCCAGATACAACGTGGCCCTCAAAGATGACAGGCGCTATCCCTGGTTAGCCATCACCTATGATGTCGCCTATCCCCGTCTGATTATGGTCCGGGATCCGGGTCGATTCAGAAAAGGCAATTCAAAAGCCAAAATTTTCGGACCCTATGTCGAAGCCGGCGCCATGTGGCAGACGGTCAAGGTGTTGAGGAAAGTCTTTCCGATGCGCCAGAGAAAGAGTCCGCTTTTTAAAGACCGTCCCTGTATGAACTATCATATCGGACTATGTCTGGGACCTTGCCAGAAGCTGGTTTCAGAAGAAGACTATGATCGGATGGTCAAGCAGGTCGAGCTCTTTCTTGCCGGTCGCCAGATGGAAGTGGTATCGCAGATGAAGCGCGATATGCAAGCGGCTTCCGATGAGCTTGAGTTTGAAAAGGCGGCTAAACTGCGCGACAGGCTGCGGGCTCTGGAGACTGTTATTGAGCGCCAGCAGGTGTTTTTCCAGAACAGTCGTGTGAGCCAGGACATTTTTGCCGAGGTGCACACAGACAAGTTGTTGATACTATGTTTGATGCGGGTACGCGAGGGTAAGCTTATTTCGTCAGACGCAGTCACCATTCACCTGACGGATAGAACCACCTGGGATGAAGCCTACCAGAGTTTTATAAACCAGTACTATGCCGACTGCGAGGATGTGAATACGCCGTCAGATGTTATTCTCCAGCACGAAGTGGAAGACAGAGAGCTACTCACCCAGCTTTTATCTACTAAAGCAGGAAAGGTGGTCAAGCTTCTCGTTCCTCAAAAGGGTGAGAAATTGCGCCTTATAGAGATGGCCAGAAAAAATGCCGAGCAGACCCTGGAGCACGAAATGGTTATGGGCACCGAGGACCGTGATGCCAAAGCAGAGCGAATTCTCGCCATGCTCAAAGAAGAGCTCGGCATTAAACAGCTGCCTCGCAGAATCGAATGTTTCGACATATCCAACATCCAGGGCACCGATAACGTAGCATCTATGGTGGTTTTCGAGTACGGTGTGCCCAAGAAGAGCGACTATAGAACTTTTAAAATCAAAAGCGTAGAAGGGACTCCGAACGATTTTGCCTCTATGAACGAGGTGGTAACCAGGCGCTACAGCAAGTTATTGAAAGAAGAGAAGCCATTTCCTGAGCTTATTGTCATAGACGGCGGCAAAGGTCAGCTCGGCGCCGCCATGGAAGCCTTGCGCAGCCTGGAGCCGGACGGTCTCAGCTTCGAAAACTTCGACATAATGGGTCTGGCCAAACGCCAGGAGGAGATTTACTTTCCGGGGCGGTCGAATCCTGTTTTGCTCTCCAGGCGCAGCGAAGCCCTGCATCTTCTTCAGCATGTTCGAAACGAAGCCCATAGATTCGCCATTACCTATCATCGCAAATTGCGCGCCAAGCGCTCCCATTCTTCTAAGTTCGACAGCTTGCCGGGGGTGGGTGCCTCCCGGCGCAAGCTTTTGATAGAAGAATTCGGCACTTTTAATAAGCTTAAGGAAGCCACTCTCGAAGAGATAGAGGCGATCAAAGGCATATCCGCCAAGCTGGCGCAGTCGATATACGATTTTGTGCACGAGGGCGAGAAGCCACAAGATGACCAGTCTTAAGGCAATTTATTGAAGATTCGCCGGATCTCTGCCATCATACATATATATTGATTGTTTTCTCCTTTTGAACGTTTGAGAAAGGTCCTATGCTTGACTTCTTTAGAAAACACCAGAAGTGGATGATCGTGCTCATGGTCCTGGCTTTTATTCTGACCCTGATCCCCAGCGCTTTCATGTTCTTCTAAACTGTACTTATATATGTCGATAGAAGAAGGACGTCGCATACCCCTGGCCGAACGCATGCGGCCAAGCTCCCTGGATGAAATAGTCGGTCAGAGCGAGCTTCTCGAAGAGGGAGGCATCCTCAAAGAGATGCTCCGGTCCGGTCAGTTGTCCTCTTTTGTGCTCTGGGGACCGCCCGGGGTGGGCAAGACCACCATCGCCCGCACTGTGGCAAGTTCGACCAACAGCAAGTGGATCTCTTTTTCGGCGGTGGTCTCCGGCATTAAAGAGATTAAAAACGTGATGGCTGAAGCCGATGCCTTCATGAAGATAGAGAAGCGCCAGACGGTTCTCTTTGTCGATGAGATCCATCGTTTTAATAAAGCTCAGCAAGATGCTTTCTTGCCTTATGTCGAGGCGGGGACGATTATTCTTGTCGGTGCCACCACCGAAAATCCCAGTTTCGAAATAAACTCGGCGCTTCTTTCTCGGCTCAAGGTCTTTGTTCTGACTGAGTTAAGTCTTGATGAATTGAAAGAGTTGCTTCGTCGTGCTCTCACCGACAAAGAAAAAGGTCTGGGTGAAAGCGGTATCGATGCCGAAGATTCGCTTTTGGAGAGCCTTGCCGTTTATTCAAGTGGTGATGCTCGCACGGCGCTAAACAGTCTGGAGCTCGCCTGTCTGCTTGCCGGCAAGCGCGGTGCCGGCACCATCAACGAAAAAGATGTGAAACAGGCTGTTCAACAGGCGGTGCTCAAATATGACAAAGGTGGAGAGCAGCACTATAACCTGATTTCGGCCCTGCATAAATCTATTCGCAATTCAGACCCCGATGCTTCTCTCTACTGGCTCGCCCGCATGTTAGAAGCCGGAGAAGAACCTCGTTATATAGCTAGACGCCTGGTGCGTTTCGCCTCTGAAGATATCGGTCTTGCTTCACCGTCTTGTTTGCCCCAGGCGGTGGCGGCCATGCAAGCGGTGGATTTCATCGGCATGCCCGAAGGCAAGCTCGCCCTTGCCCAGGCGGTGGTCTATATGGCCCTCGCTCCCAAGTCTAATTCAATATATGTCGCTTATCAAAAGGCCGCCTCCGACGCTATCAATATGATGCAGCACCCTGTCCCTATGCATCTTCGCAATGCGCCTACAAGATTGATGAAAGATCTAGGTTATTCAAAAGGCTATAAATATGCCCATGATTACGAAGAGGGTATAGCCGACATGCAGTGTCTGCCAGAGAAGCTGGCGGGTAAGAAGTACTTTCGCCCTGGTGCCAGAGGTTTTGAAGGCAAGCTTCCTTCTGGTTAGGTCTCAAAAAAACTACCCTTAAAAATAACAACTGACTCAGGGATTAACCTTGAGTCAGTTGTTCCGACCGCCTGTGCTGCTGGAGTAAAGCTGTTTTTAGTAGGGGTTGCTACGGCAGATGCCTTTGAACCAGTTGACTGGTCCGTGCCACCATCTTCTGTTCTGTAATTTGATCAGATTAGATTTGGTATCATCGAGGATGTCCACCAATCGATCGTTTTCAATCTCTGCTGCTGTCAGAGTATCTTCGAGAAAGTCTCTTTCTACCTTGAGTTTAGCCAGAGCATCCATCAGATAACGGCGTTCGGTGACAGCCGCTTCTTTTTCGAACTCGAGTCCTTTGAGTTCGTTGATTTGCTCTTGGAGCTCAGGAATTCTTTGAAGGGCGAAATACTGGCTGACCATGATCTGCTTTACGGCAGCGTTCTCTTCGGTCAGTTCCTGTACCTTTTGAAGAAGAGCGATAACGCGTCTTTGCAGATAAGCTATTTCGTCTTTGGTCTTGGCAGCTAGACGTTCTTGCTGGTACTTTTGCACCACTTCGAGAACTTCTCTTCTGACTCGTCTTTCTCTGGCGAGTTTGATCCGAGCATCTTCGCCATCTGATACCATCTCGGAAGCCCATCTGAAAATATGCTCTAGTCCGTCGAGGGAGAGATTTTCTTCGTGGCTTGAGGAAGTATACGTAGTAAAGAAGTGACCGTCGTCTTGGTTAGTAACTGGTTGCGTGCTCACTGATTTCCCCTTTCTGGACCATATCATAACCACAAAATTTTAGTTTGTAAAAACAATTCGCCACCGTCCGGGGTGTCAAAGGCACCATGGTCGGCCCTGTTTCTTGATCTGATCAGGGATAGCGCCAAAGATTAACAATTTGACACCTTTGGTGGTGCGATCTGAGATGGTGGCAAAAGAGGTGCGCGTTTTCTTTGATACCAATATTGGTGAGAGATCCAGTTTATGCCGTTCGGAGATCCGAAAATAGCTTTTCGATCTATATGCGGCCTTTTTGATAGATATCTCTATCCTCTTTATCGGGTAGAGATATTTATCGGGCGCTATCTAAAGGCAAGGATGGCACATTCGAGCACCAATTTAAAAGGATAGAGATCAGGATCTAGATCTCTATCTATATATAGGCGATTGCCATAGCTCGATTTTCGATTCGATTCGATTCGATTCGATTTGACGCCTTCCGAAGCCAATTCGAAGCGATTTATACAGATATCCGGAAATCTGTCCAAAATCCTCTGCCTTTAGTGGGAAAAACCGGGGGGTATAGCGTAAATCCCCCTTAGACACTGCCCCTGGAATTCGTTACCTTGATATCAACCTAGGAGTATCGGCTCCCATGAAGAGTCGAATTCGGGGCCAGATACAACGCCAGATACAACGAATCAATAGCCGGGAGGCTGAATCAAGTGGGTACTAAAGGCAAA
Organism: Candidatus Obscuribacterales bacterium; assembly: GCA_020634035.1. Taxonomy (GTDB): domain Bacteria; phylum Cyanobacteriota; class Vampirovibrionia; order Obscuribacterales; family Obscuribacteraceae; genus RI-106. The sequence goes on from JACKCM010000004.1 coordinate 650,946, forward strand.
TCGATAGAAAAGCTGGGTCTTGTCACCGTACAAGCTCTATCTTTCCTATTAGTTATGTTCTTGGTCTCCGCCCAGGCAGCCAGCGCTCAATATCAAACAGAGACATTGAGAACTCCTTTGATCTATGGCGCTCCTTCCGCGCCGGCTTATTCTGCACCCTACGAGGGTCAGGCTCCGCCCATCGGCGACGGCTACGCACCTCCCGGGGTTACACCTGGTCATCGCGGCTATGCTCCCGAGCTGCCCGCAAGCCACGTCCCCGGTATTCCTACCGTCCCTGCCGGTGAAGCAGGCAAAGCCATGGTGAACGGTTATGTAGCTCCCTACCTCTCGCCGCCCACCAACTATGATCCGGCTGATCCCGGTTCTATAGACAACCCGCCCAATTTCTACCAGCCTCCGGTTACTCAGACCAATATCAATCCCGGTGGCGGCATCTCCGGTAGTGCTCCTATCACCAGATGGGGCGGACAGTGCACAAAAGACTTCGGAAGAGGTTCCGGTGGTTCTTCAACGGTCGACTTCGGTCAGAAACTGAGCCAGAAGCCCGATCTTTATAGAACTCCCCAGACCTCCCAGGATGGACCCCGTCAGTCTACTTCAGGACGCGGCGGCTCATCTACCAACAGAGCATCCAGTCTACCTGGCGCTCAGACCACTCAAGACTTGAATGGAAACAGAACGCTGTTCAAGGGACCGAACCAGAGAGCTCGACTCACCATAGCAAACTACTAAATCCTTAGTATTCAACCGGCTTCAGGAGGCCAGTCATGATAAAGTTCAGAACCCTATCAACAATATGTGCAGCTTTTGCCCTCGGCGCACTTGCAATGCCCGCGGCTCAAGCCCAGTTTCCTGGAGATCCGGTTCAGCCCGGACCTGCTCCGGGGGCTCCGGTGAGCACGCTGAGAACACCCCTTATTCAGGGACATCCCAGCGCGCCTGCATTCATTCCTCCAGCTGAAGGAGCACCGCCCGCCATCGGCGATGGTGCCACTCCGGCAGGGGTAACCGGCGGTCATTCGAACCTGCCAGTCACTCTTCTTCCCTGGGTCCCTGTGGTTCCCTCGAACCAGATAGACCAGGGTACTTCCGGCATTCCGTTGCCTGTAGATCCTGCCATCACCTCTCCTCCAGGGGTTCTTGGACCGGCTCTCACAGGACTCGTTCCGGCACCTCCGTCAACTCCTGGCGCAGATCCCGGATCTCTTACAGCACCTGCCGGTAGCTTCAATGCTTCTCAGGAACTGAATATCAATCCTGGTGGCGGTATCCCTGGAACCGGTGGTTTCTACACCTCGATTCCCACGGTCCGTCGTGGCGGACAGGAGACCCACCAGTATGGATACCGTGGTATGAACAGTATTCTCGGCGGCGGATCTTCTGATGGCAGCCAGGATAACATCGAAAGATTGGGACCCTGGGCCGGCTTCGGCACCGTCACCGGTGTACCTACCGGAGACGGTTGGAGAAACAGCGCCATTGATCTTGGCGGTGGTCAGAGATTCAAGACCGGCGGTACAGTAATTCCCACCGGATCCACAGTTCAAGATTTCGGTCTGAGTTCCACAAGAGACAACACCATAGGTGCTCTTAACTCTCAGCAATCGACAGAATTTGGTCAGGGTATGAGAAGACTTCCGGTCTACAGCAGCAAGACTACTGATTTCGGATTCCCGTACACCCAGTTCAATCCGGCTAACGTGAATGCGCAGAAACAAGATCATCTGCTCAATCCGACCGCAGTGATAACCAACTTCTAAATTAGAAGAACCGAATCGGACGGGGCTGGTGCCTCTGGACTGCCCAGCCCCGTCTTCCTGAAATCCAGACCCCATCTAACGAATCACCATCTACTTATAAAAGGCAGACAAATGAAAAAGGTACATACATTAGCACTGACAACGGCGATCCTGGCGGGCGCAATCTCGATTTTTGCCTCGGCTCCGGCTCTGGCTAATGATGGCACTTTTGAAAGACATAATCGCTTCCCGTATGCTCCGAACAATTGGGCTGCAGACAAGCCCACCGGACCGAAGCACCATTCTTTCAGCCAGCCTAACTCCGGTCCGAGCGCAGGCACCGTATCGAAAGGCGTTCTTGGACTCAATCCAAACTTTTTAGAGAAACCGAAACCGCCCCAAATGGTTCCGGCGTCGAACCCGATGATGAGACCTACCACCAGTGTGGCGGCACGACCAATGCCCCGCCAGGAGGTCAAAGGTCAATTCAACTCCAAATTCGGTCATCCGAATCAGCCTGCTCCCCTGGTTGCCAGTCAGCCCAAACAATTGCCTGACTTTGGTTCCCCGAGAGCTCTCAACGCAACGCCACAACAGCCGGCCGTGCAAGCCGAAGAGAAAGTGGCTGCGCAACTGTCGAAACCCGTTCGGGCCAGACAGCCGGTTGCTCGCTCTGCCCGCCCTGCCGGAAGACTCCACTCGAGTCAGAAGGTGGCTGGCAATCTCTTGAGCAAACCGACACCAATTGCTCGGGTAGCCACACCGAAGATGTACAACAACGGCATGTTCGAACACGGCGGTTCCCAGGTTTCTGCTAAATCCGGTCACAGCACCAAAGCTGATGTCTACGGAACAATCATAAAAAGCTTCAAGTAAGACACTTAATAACTTTCATTTGAATCATTAATAGGAGGTTCAAAATGGCTACCAAGAAAATCACCAAACTAGCGAAGAAGATCACATCTTCACACTCGTTCAAGGTTGCAACCCGCGTGGGTATCCTCCTGGCTCCCCAACTTCTCCTGATGGCTTTCGGTATCTACGACCAGGCCGCTCATGCCCAGGGTTTAGTCGGTGCTCCGGTAGATCCCCGTTATGGTCAGTCCAATGAAGTCGGTCAGTTGGCGGACTTCGGATATGACACCGCCCGTGACGTATCCCGGGTAGTAACAGCTCTTTCCACAGTGCCTTCATCCCTTGCCGGTATGAAGATCGCCTTCGGTCAAAGAGATGGCGGCGAAGCTGCCATGAACGTAGCCAAAGGTCTGGGTGTTGGATTCGGCGGACCGACCGCGGTTCACCTGATCGGTACCTTCGCCATCAACAACTACGGCGGTCTCGGTGGCGGTCTCTAAGAAGAGCGTCCAACCAGACTAGATAAATAGACAAGTAAAAGGCAGAAGCCGGGCAACCGGCTCTGCCAGATCAAAACCCAAGAAAATACACAGGAGTATTGTCGGCGCCCCTTCCAGAATCATTTATTTAAAATGGACAGGGGCGTCTCGACCTTTTTAACTTCACTCAAATCAAATCAGATCAAACCAAGTTCTACGGCTGGCATTATTCAATTCGATTTTTCAATCGATACACTTTAAAAGCTATTTGATAAAAGAAAATATCCGCAGAATCCTCGAAATTTGGGGTTTTGCCATTACTAATTTGAAATCGGTCAAGCTATTAGTGGGGATTCTCCCATAGTGGGGGGGAATTCCCCGATATCCAAGTAGGGGGTCTCTTTCGTATATTGGGACAGTAATCGCAAGGTTCGACTCCGAGCCGCAAGATAACTGGAAAATCCAATGATCGATAATAAGACCACAATCAAAAGAAAGATCGGCAGCATCGCTACCGTCTCTTCTCTTCTGGCTGTGAGTTTAGTGGGAATCTCCTTTCCTTCTTATGCTCAAGGTCTCAGCGCCGGTCAGGCAGGTCTTCTGGATCAATCGAAAGGGCTCAATCCGGATCATGATCAACTATTGCCTCCGGCAGTGGTTCCAATCGATCCCGGTGCTAACGGCAAAATAGCTCCTGCCAGCGCCCGGGAAGTTGATCTGGAAGCGAGCAGTACCGGTAGCGCCTATGCTCCTGGCGCAGCTCCTGCCGGTCACATGAATTTGAACCCGGCCAACAGCGGCTATATGTCCCACCAGGAACGCCGCCAGGCTCTGTTCAATTCTTTCATGCAGCAAGGAAATAACCCGAACTCTGCTTTTACTTCACAGTACAACAATCTGAATTACGGTCAGATGCAGGCAAACGGCTTTGGTCAGATGCAGCCGCAAATGCAGCCGCAAATGCAAGGTCAATTTGCCAGCCCACAGTTAGCTCAACCTGATTGGCTCGCAACCCAGGCGCAAAACAATGTTAGCGCCATGGGCAATGTCGGTCCGACTCAGACGCTGACTGCCAGCTCCAGGAATCCCATAGTGAGACGTGATACCAGAAAGCGTGGTTTTGCAAACAACCTCGCCGGGACACTCTCACTGGGATCGGGACTGTTGACCGGTGGCTTACACAGACCCAACTCGATTATGGGTCTTGGTACCACTGCTCTGTTTATGACCGGATTTGGACGCAGATAGGCGTTTTTTGCTCAAGGACAATATCATGAAACTCAAGATATTCTCACTTCTTCTACTCGTATTTTGTATGACACAGGCTCCGGCTATGGCGCAGAACCGTGGAGCTCGCTTCACTTTTGCACCTAATGTATACAAACTTGAGTCTCATCCCTCGCCCCGGTCGGCCTGGCGTGGTCCGCAACCACAAATTCAACCTAGAGTCGCCCACGGGCATGTGCCGAAGTCTTCGAGTTTTCTCGGAGTCAGTCCTTCGATGTTGACGAGACCCGCTCCGGCCGCTCGTCCTTCTCTGACCAGGTCGACCACCAGTATCGCCATCAGAGCGCCTAAGACCAATGCTACCTATAAGAAGCATTTCGGTGAACCAGCTGCTCTCATAGCGCACCAGTCGCCTGCTATCGCGGCACCGAAGTCGTTCTCCGCCAAGCCTGCCGTCAAGGCGACCTTGAAGAAGTCGACCAAATCAGCCAAGTCCGTCAGTGCTAAACGCATTGCAAGCAAGAAACACGCACCACAAGCGAAGGTCGCCAAAGCCAATCACATCAAAGGCTACGGCAACAACTTCTACACCGCAGGCGGTCACACCCCAGCCAGCTCCGGCTCTGCCTCCAGCACCAGTGTTAGAGGTACAGTGCTCCCGCGCCACCGCTAACGGCAATACAAGATTTTTCTCACTCACACTAAACACAAACACTAAACACAACTCGAAAGAAATTAATTGTTGAATCAATAGGAGGTTCAAAATGGCTACCAAGAAACTAAGCAAACTAGCGAAGAAGATCGTCTCTTCTCACTCGTTCAAGGTTGCTTCCCGCGTGGGTATCCTCCTGGCTCCTCAACTTCTCCTGATGGCTTTTGGTATTTACGACCAAGCAGCTCATGCCCAGGGCTTAGTAGGGGCGCCGGTAGACCCTCGTTATGGGCAATCGAATGAAGTCGGTCAGTTGGCTGACTTCGGATATGACACCGCTCGCGACGTATCGCGCGTCGTGACGGCACTTTCGACCGTCCCCTCCTCGCTCGCCGGCATGAAGATCGCCTTCGGTCAGCGTGACGGTGGAGAAGCTGCGATGAACGTGGCTAAGGGTCTGGGTGTCGGATTCGGAGGACCCACCGCGGTTCACCTGATCGGTACCTTCGCCATCAACAACTACGGCGGTCTCGGTGGCGGTCTCTAAAAACAAATAGAGATCAGCTCCCAAAAGGATGTCTGTCGAACGGCTCGGAAAAGATCGGTATCGAAAGATACCGATCTTTCCGTCTTCCATGGGAATTCCACCACTGACAAATCTTGACGGCGAACTTAAACTCTTTATTAGTCGAAAACACACCCCGTTTCTACTTCTTTTGGCTAGACAACCGTGAACAAGGCAAAACAGACGATTAACAAGATACCCCAGGCGAAGAAGCTTATCCTGGTGCTGGTAGTACAAATGTTGCTACTGGCGCCTCTATGTCTTTCTTTCTCCGCTTTTGCTCAGACCGAAGTACCTCCGGATGGCACCGGCGGTCGCTCCGATCCGGGGTCGCCGACCAGTCCTGGCGCAAGAAGTACTGACGATACGGTGCCGAATCCTTATCAGGATACCGACGCCCAGACCACGCTTATTCGGCAGGCCGCCGAGCAAAATACCACCGATACCATCTTCCGGGTAGAAAACGATCTTGCCGGAGACAGATTCGTGGCTAAGAACGATGTTTTCTTCGGACTGCACAAGTTCTGGGAAGAAGACATCGTCTCTAACCTTTTTCATAACATCGGTCAGCTCATTGGTAAGTGGATAAGCGAATTCATCAACGGCTGGGTCGCAGAGACCGTTCAGTTCCTGACCGGCTTCCTGAGAGTCTTCGTGCTCAACCCGAACATCGCTATAAACGGTCTGGGCAGCTCGCCCTCCGACGACATCTCCCCCTGGGTCAGACAGGGCGCCGATGTTATGTACGGAATCGCCGTCGACTTGCTTCTTCTACTCTTCATCCTCTGTATATGGAAGTACTGGGCAGAAGCTGCATGGCGCGGTGGCGGCAACCTCATGGGTGCTGTTGGACGTCTTATCTTCACTGCCGGTCTCATGCTCGCCTGGCCGACCATCTATGCATTCGAGATTCAGATCACTAATGAGATGATTCGCGAGGTCTTCTTCAACTCTGCCGATCAGGTTGCTGCCCTTGACGCAGCCATGGCGGCAGCGGTTAAAGCTGGACTGATGGCTGGCGCTGGTTTACTTGTGAATGCTACAGCTGGTGTAGCCGGGCAAGCATTCGGTGGTGTACTCGGAGCCGGCCCTGGTGGTATGGTCCTCGGTACTGTGGGCGGCATCGTCGCCTGGGTCGGTTTGATCATCTATCTGGTTCTGGGCGGTATCTTAATCGCCGAGCTGGTTTATATACTGGTGCTCAAAGCGATTCAGACCGCTCTGCTCACTGCTCAATACATGTTCGCTCCGATATTCCTTGTATTCTTCGCAACACCGGATACCGAAAACGTCACTGCCGGATTCGTCAGATCCTTTGTAGAAGTCAGCCTCTGGACCTTCGTCTGGATCGGTCTTCTCAAGATCATGACCATCATCATCCTTTCAGACTTCAACCCCTGGGGCAAAATCCTCATGGCTGTGGGTGTTCTGCAGCTCATGATCCAGGTGCCTTCCTTCCTGGCTCGTGCTCAGATAAGCCCCATGTCCGACTTCATCTCGGCTGGTCTTGTCACAGGTGGACTGCTCAGCGCCGGTAAGGCTCTCGGCAGCACTCTTCAAAGCCGTGGTATGCAGCTTGCCGAAGCAATCGGCGGAAAGTTCACCACCGGTGCTGCTCGCGGTCCCCAGCAGACTACCAACAAAGAACTCAACAATCTTCCCAACGGTGTCGCCAACCAGAAACTATTCAACGACATAAAAAAAGCCGGCGACGGCAAATTGCCCACCAAGACCCAGCCGCCTCTGAAGCCCATCGACGGCGAAGGCAAAGACAAAGACAAAGATAAAAACAAACTCGGTCAACAGGGCAAAGATCAAGGTATCAATCCCGCCAATAAGAAAGACGGTCAGAATAATCCTCCCAAGAAAGGTGCCGAAGGCGCCGGTCAGGGCAAGGATATCAACGGACTCAACGCCGACAAAAAAGGTCGAGCCTCGGTTGCTGAAGGTCTTAAAGACGGACTCGGTAATGCCGCCAAGGGTATCGGTATCGGCACTGCAGCCGGCACCGCCATGGCCGGCATGGGTGCTGCCGGAGCTCTCAACAAGAAACAGGGTGCAGAGAGCTCTTCGGACAAAGCTGCCGCCGCTGCTCTCGAGCAAGCCGCCAATGCTATGAAAGAAGGTGCCAACCTCCAGAACGCCGGTGTTGTTCCCGGTGAGACCGGAGCCGGTTCCGAAGATGAGAAAGGCAAAGGCAAAGGTGGAGTCGAAACCGACGTCAAAGGCAAAGTCCTCAATCAGGGCGATGCCAAAAAAGACGGCACCAAGACCGATGCCAAAACCAAAGAAGACCAGGCCAAAACCGCTGCCGCTCTGGCTGCCGGTCTGGGTCTGAAGCCGCCGGCATCGAAATCCGGTCTTGGTACCGGCGCCAAAGGCGAGCAAGCCGAGCGCAAACTGACCGTCAATCAGAAAGACGGTGCTGATAAGAGTGTCGAAGGCAAACTTGCCGAAGGTGTTACACCTCCTACCACCAAGGACCTCGAAGCCGCCACCCAGGGTGACAAAGACAAAGGTGTCGCCAAGGATGGTGTTCCCAAGGCTGAAGATCAGTCCATCGATATGGAGACCGAACCCAACGCCAATGCCGCCCAGGATGGTCCTGGCGTCAAGACCAAGATTGAAGCAGGCAGAACCGGAGCCGGAACTCCTGGCCAGAAGAGCGTCAAAGCCGCTCTTGCTACTGCCGGTTCATTGATGGCCGCCAACACCCTCAAGGGTGCTGTCGGAGGCAAAGGCAATACTCTCGATGCCAGCCCGCAGAAACCAGGCGATCTCAGCGCCAAGGGCAAAGCCACCGTAGGCGGTGGAGTCGATCCGGTTTCCGAATCGCAAAGAGAACTTGCCGGTGCCGGTATTGTAGAAGGTCGCCCCGATGTTACCGCCAACACCAAAGAATTGAAGCCTCCTGTGGCTGCTGATGCCAAGCTTGATTCCGAAGTCGACATGGCAAAAGTTCAAGAAGGCGATCAGAAGAGTTCCAACGCCGGAGCGGTAATGGCTTCTGCCATGCCTCTCATGGTCGGTGCCGCCGTCAAAGGTGCGATGACCTCGGGCAAGAGAGCCGATGGTAATGCCACCGGAAGCATCAAGGGTGCTGATATCAATGTCGCCGGCGGCAATGCCGATGCTGGCACCGGTTCGCTTCAGGCTCCCCAGGCTAAGTTGAACACAACTACTACAACAGGACCCCAGGGGACTGATGCAGTAAATCGTGGCGAACTCGCCACCGAGCAAACCGTAAGCGGTCAGGTCATAACTCCTGCCGACGGCGCCACCAAGCCGCCCGCACGCGATATCGATACCCAGGCTCAAGTTCAAGCTCAGGGTACTGGTGGCGACACACTTAAATCAGCCGCAGCCGGTGCCGTTGGTGCTGCTCTTGCCAGCAGCATTCTCCGTGGTGGCGGCAGCGGCAGATCTGTGAGCGGCACTTCTCAAGCCAGCGCTGCCGATCTGCGCGGCGCCGTGCTCGAAGCCGGCGACATGATCGCCGACGAAGCTGGAGACGCTGCCCGTCAGGCTGTGCTCAACACACCTGCTACCGGTGGTAAGCCGGTCAGCACCCAGAGCGGAGCCCCCGGCACCACCGAGGTAGATGTAGATCGTTCCGTAGCCGGCGAAGTTCTCTCCACCGGTCGCGATAATCAGAACACACCTCCTCTTAAAGCTCAGATGGACACCGGTGCCAGCGTGCAAAGCGCTGCTGCAGCCGGACTGGGAGCTGTGGCTGCCAGCCAGCTTCTCAAAGGTGGTCTCGGTAAGAGCGGCGCCAATCTGAAAGCGAGCAGCACCACAGATATCCAGGGCAGTCTCGGTGATATCGATGCCGACGGCAATGCCGACCTTAACTCCGGTGCAGCCGCTACCCAGGCTGTCTTGAGAGCAGCCACCTCCGCTTCCTCTACAACCTCTAGAGGCGGCGACACCAATATCACCAACAATATAGATGTAGACGCAGAGAAGAATGTCACCGCTAATATAGGCGGCGATATCCAGCCTCCTCCGATGCAGGTCAAACCTGAGATCGCCGGCTCTGCCGACACGCTCAAGACCGCTGCTGCTGCCGGAGCCGCTGCTGCCGTTACCGGCCAGCTCCTTCGTGGTGGCAAGGGTACAGGCACAGGTTCCATCACTGCCCGGGGCGGTGACTCCAGCGTCAATATCGATGTCGATGATAGAGATTCGGTCCAGGTAGATGCCGCATCCGCCCTGAGAGGCAATGCCCAGGCAGTCACTGCCCAGGCCGGTGTCACCGCCGCCCAGGCTGTGGCCGGCAATGTCACCGGAGTGGACGGCAATGTCAGAGCCGATGGTGGTACTGCAGAAGGTCGTGTCGACCAGCGTGTCGAAGTGGCCGGTTCCCAGACTACCGGTCCCGGAGCTGGTTTCAGCGCCACCGAGACCGTCACCGGTCGGGTTATCTCTCCGCCTCCTAGAATGAGCCAGGTTCAGGGCGCCAACAGCACCATGGATATCCAGGGTCAGCAAGGTCAGACTACTGCCACCCGTACCACAACCGCCCAGGTTGCAGCTGGCGGCGGCGGTGGAAATGGCAACAACAATGTGCCTCCCACAGGATCTCCGCCCCCGAGCCCGCCTCCGTCTTCCGGTGGTGGTGACAGCAGTGGCGGCGGCGGAGAAGACCTCGAAGTCAGAAACTCCTACGAAGACAGATATAACAGCAGCAACGCTTCCAAACCGCTGCAAATGTATCAGCAAGCCGGTTACTGGGGTATCCCCGGACGTTCCGTAGTCGGCGCCATCCGTCTTGCCCAGAACACCACCCTTGGACCCAGCACCAGAGCCGACGGCAAAGCCGAGTTAATCGGTGGTGCCAAAGGTCAGACCTTCCATGTCAGAACCGGTGAAGGGCATAACGAACAGCAACAGGCCATGCAGATAATGACCGCCGGTTATGCCGGTCTGGTCGGATCTGATCCCACCGCTTACGATGCTGCCCGGGCTGCCGCCATAGAAGCCAAGGAAGATGGACCGAAGGGCGCTGCCGAGAGAATGGCTGCCGGTATGTTCGCCTACAACGGCGGCTCCTGGTCTCAGACCGCCAACGCCAAGCAGCGTTTCCAATTAGCTATGTACAATCACGCCGTGGAAGGCTCCCAGGCTTATGTGGGCATGCAGCCCGGCAACGAGTACACCCAGTACCTCAATGACAGATATGGTCCGATGACTCCGGAAAAACAAGCTTTCGGCGCCTTCACCACCACCAATGCGGGCTCTCCGGAATCCGCCTGGAACTGGGCTCATATCCCTGCCACCGAGACTCTCGTTCAGAACTCCATTCCGATAAGCGGTATGTCGAGAGCGGTAGCCGCCAACCTCAGCGTCCAGAAGGCTCAGCCCTGGTTGCGTGGTGCCGCTATCCGCGGATGTCTCTCTTACATGAACGGTATGGTCGATCAAGAGCTTCCCACCGGCACCGACCCCATGGTCAGAGATGCTTATGTCGGACGGGCCGCCCAGATTATGTCTCCTGCCGTGGTCAGCACCTGTGCCGCTCTCGCCATGGAAGTGGACGAAGGTGCCGCTTCCGATGTCGCCCTGGTCAACAAAGTAGCCAGCGTGGTCGGACCCGGCAAACAGAACCACGAATATGTCGATGCCTACAAAGGCTATTCGACCGCCACCCGCGTTGCCGCAGCCTTTGCTCCGTCGGCAGCACCGGCACCGGCGCCTTCTTCCGGAGGCAGCATGCAGGTATCCGGTGGCGGCAGCGGTCCTGTCTCCCACACCATCTCAAGCTCCGGTGGTCCTGCCATGGGTGGCGGCGGAGCCTACAACGAACAGAGCTACGATGTCGAGATCATGCCCGATTCTCGCGGCGTAGATATGGACCCTCGCATCACAGCAGCCGATATCAACCCCGGCACCGTTGGCGGCGGAGGCGCCCGAATGCGCACCAATGTCAACCTCACCGATGGTGGTGCCGGTCCTCTCAACGTACCGCCTTCGAGAAAGATGAGATTCGAAGCACCGGTCTCCAACCAGAATATCCAGAACGATATCCAGGTCGGTCAGTTCCGTGGCGCTTCCCACGGTGGAGTCTACGAGACCCATGTCGAAGGCGAAATCATTCGCCACGGTGGTGGTTCCTCCGGCTTCTCCGCCATGGACGACTCCGGTCTCAATGCCGAAGTGCAGAAAATGGTCGCTCAATACGGTTCTGTCGAGGATGTGGCCAACAAAGTGATTGTCGACATGAAAGATGCCGGATTCACCTTCGACCAGATCAGCAACGAGAACGCGTTCACCGTCGCCATGCAGGTCTCTGCCACCGATCCTTCGATGATGCAGGCTGCTTCCATCGCCACCGAGAAGATGGGTGCCGACAATGTCTCTTACGAGCATGTCACCACCGTCCAGGCGATTATGGATGCCGACCCTCGCAACTCTCCGAGAAGCATCGAGTCCTCCACCATCTTCACCGCCCAGACCATCGCCGATGTGTCCGAGCAGGTCAAGGTAGAGAGCCCGCACCTGAGAGGCGTCAGCGTCGCTCCGACCCAGAGCCTGATCACAGCCCTCGGTCAGCACGACGACTACATACCGCGCATGAACGCCCGCGAGACCGGCTACAAGCCTTCGGTCGTCGACTTTATTCGCGCCAAGATGGAAGAGAAGCTGGCTCGTCAGAACGGCACTTATGTAGACCCGCGTCAGTCCTCGGACAGTTATGCCAACTAAGTAAATAGGAAATTCACAGATTTAATCTGGGTCATGGGAATTCCACCACGAAAGTGGGATTTCCCCCGATTTACCCGGGGGGTCAGGAATCTTATTCTATAAACACGCGGTTTTGGAAGAGATCCCATGAAAATCTATACTCTAAGAAGAATCTGTGTTGTCTGCCCCGAGTGCGACTTGATTTTTGCTACCTCTCAAGTAGCGAGAATGCCCGCAGTCAGCAGAGATTCTAAAGTAGAAGCGGATCTTCATAGAATCCTTCCTGACAGTGCGGTGAGAGCGGCTCTCCTGGGTACTTGCCCTGAGTGCTTCTTCACCTGGTGGCTGAGCGCTTTCGACCAGAGCCCGGTGCTCCCGCAGATGGCGCCCGACGCTCCGCCGGTGGCTGATTCGAAGAAATTCGGTCATGCCATTCTCACCGGTAGAAAGAGTGGCGTTCATGCCCTCGATACCGCTGTGGTGGCTTTGAACGGCTACTGGTGCGCCAGAGAAGAGTTCCAGCCCGGCATCAAATGGCTCGAGCTGGCCAGCAAAGACCTGGAAGCAGCTCTAGCCGACGATAGCTGGTGGGGCAACAGAAGCCGCTATAGCTACATCCTCGGAGAAGTGCTCAGATTAATGGGCAATTTCCATGGAGCAGTCCGCTACTTCAACCAGGTGGACAGAAAGTCGGTACTTCCCAAAGAGCTCGTTGATCATCAGATCTATCAAGCTAAAGTCGGCAACGACAAACCGGTACTTCTGCCTCCTCACATCATCGAAGCAGTGTTCAAGCTCAAATCCGCCGAGAGCATCCAGGAAAATACCGCGATTAACCACCCTGGACTCCACCCTGTAAACGTCCCCCAAGTAATCGTCTGAGAGATAGAGAAAAATGTTGGAAGATATCACCCCTCTAAATCTAGAAGATTCGCCGAAGCTATTCGGTCTGCGTTACGACCAGCTCGTAACCTGTCTGGTTAGCTTAATAGTCTCTACCCAGCTCTACTCCTGGCTCAATCCGATTCCCTTCCTGGGCCATGATCTTAGACTGGATGTCTCTATTCTGATCGGCTTAGTCGGTCCTGCCTACTGTCTTCTGACCATGCATCAGAATGCCGGCAGCTGGGAGACCATCATCAATTTCTATGTCAACCCGCAAGTTTTCATTCCCGGACCGGACCCCAATCCGACCCGATTTTTGACCGATGAGGACCTGCCCGAATTCATCGATTTCGACGACAATCTCGAAGATTCGGTTCTCATCTAGGTTAAGTAAGTTTCTAAGGCGTAAGGAAAAAGAAATGACAAGTTCAATCTCCACCTCCAGACAAAAAGCACTCGGACTCTTCGGTATCTTCAAGAAGAAGGACCAGGGCGCCGAAGCCGCAATGGACCCGAAGATGGCAGCGGCTATGTCGAAACTGCCTTCTCTGGCGGTTCCCCGGGAGAATCCTTCGGCTGCCGGAATCCTGCCTATCTGGGATCTTTTCCAGGATGATTCCACCGGTCTCGGTATCATCGTCATGCGTGACGGCAGCTATCGCTGCTGCTACGAAGTAGATGGAGTGCATGTCAGCGGCTTCGATGAAGTCAGACTTCATTCTCTGATGAGCCACTTCACCGGCTTCCTCAATGGAATCGATACATCCGTACAACTCTCGATCATCTGCCACAACATGAGCAAAAGAGAGTATTTCGAGCGTCATCCTGTAGAAGTTGTCGATGACGATTTCCTCAAGTATGTCGGCAAATGTGTAGAGAACGACCAGGCTTCTCTGCTTGCTCGCAACTTCATTCCCGAACTCAAGTTCTATGTTACCTTCTGCTACCGGCCGCCCAGAGAAAAGGCTCCCAAACAGAGTCTTCTCGATAACGCCATGACCACCCTCAAAGATGCTTTCGGTAACAAAGCCGCTCGCCAGAGTGTCGGCAGCCACTTCCGCAATGTAGCCACCATGTTGCAGCGCGCCCAGGGCTATGCCGGTCAGCTCTCCTCCTGCGGTATGTCGGCTTCTCCGGTATCGGCTCTCGAGTATTTCAGAATGCTTTATAAAGAATGCAACCCGAAACTCGGCAATCTGCCTAAAGAGCTTCTGCCCACACCAGTAAGACCCCAGACTCAGCTTCTGGCTTCTAAAATTCGCCGGGTATTCCCCGACATGGAACCTGCCACCATTCGTGAGCAGTTGATGGAATCTCATTATGACTTCAGCAATCCTGACTATCTGAGAATTTCCGATATCACTGAGAATGGCGATGAGAGTGAAACCAAAGACGGAATTTTTGTTCGCACTCTTTATATGAATCGCTTGCCCGAGAGAACCGGTCCGTTGTGGCTTGCTCCTCTGCTTCGTCTCAACTGTGAATGGAGATTGAATATTTATGCTCACAAGCTCGATAAAGAGATCTTCCGCAAGAACTTGCAGCGCAAACAGGCCCAGGCCACCGCCAACACCTATCAGAGCATCATGGGTCAGCGTTCTACTCCTAACCAGGAAGAAGCTGAAAAAGCCCAAGAAGCGGCTAACATCGGCTCCGAACTCTACACCACCAATATCGAGGTGTTTAACTACGCCGTCTATTTCACCATCTTCGGCAATACCTTAGATGAGCTCAATCGCTCCACCGAGCTGATAAGAACCGCCGCTCCCCAGTGTCGCGGTGCTCGTTTCGTGGTCGGCTACAGAGAACAGAAGTCACTATTCGTGGGCTCACTGCCTGCGCTCGGTCTTGATGTCAGCCGCCGGGGCAAAGCGGTGAGAACTCCCACCGTAAGAAATTCTTTCCCCTTCGTGCATGCCCACCTGGGCTCTGCCGAAGGCGGCAACTGGCTGGGCTTCTCGAAAGAGACCCTCGAGCCGGTTTTCCTCAATCCGTATGACGAAAAACTGCCCAACTCTCTTTGTGTAGTCTTCGGTCAGCCCGGTGAAGGTAAATCTATGGTCGCTCAGCAAATCATCCAGATGAAGCTGATTGGCGGAGCCAAAGTGGTGATTATCGACAGATCGGGAAGCTACAAGATGCTTGCCGATGTCTACGACGACACTGCTTACATTCGTCTCGGTCCTGATGGTCAGGTCACTCTCAACCTCTACGACCTGCCTGCCGAGAATCCCGATGGCAGCCCCATCGACATGGCCAACCCGCCGGAATCTCATATCATCAAGATTCTCAACTTCCACTCGGTCATGCTCGGTGAAAACGGTGAGCAGTCCATGAGCAAAGATGAGAAGCCCGTTCTCATGAAAGGTATCCAGAGCATCTACCGCGAGTGTGCTGCCCAGGGCAGAGTGCCGGTGGAATCTGATCTGGTCAACTGGCTGAAGCGCGAATCCGAAGCCAATCGTGGCAGCAAGCGCGGCGACGTTTGCGAAGACCTCGTCAATCGTCTCAGCCTCTATTGCCGCGGCGCTATCTACGGTCGTCTTTTCGATGGTCAGACCTCTATTCCTGAGAACGCTCGCCTTATCGTTTTCGATACTTCGGATCTCTCCCACGATAAGACCCTGGAAGCGGTGGTCACTCTCTTCGTCTCGGACTATGTGCTTAAAAACGCCGCCGAGCATAAAAGAAAGCAAATTGCCAAAGGCAAACCGGCTCGTTTCGTCTTTTGTATAGACGAGCTCTGGAGACTGCTTCGCTATGAGGGTGGTAAAACCCTGGTGGAAGATGCTTCTCGTACATCCCGTCACTTGGGTCTTCTCTTCATAGGCATCTCCCAGGAGCTGGGCGACTTGCTGCGCGATGAGCGCGCTCGCAACCTGGCTACCAACAGCTCTCTCAAAATCATTCTCGGTAACGACCCCAGCAACTTCGATCTGATCAAAGATGCCTGCGGTCTCACCGAAAACGAGATGTCCTCTATCGGTCATCTCACCAGGAAGAACCGTGAATATTCCGATGCCTTCCTCGTCTACCACAAAATGTCCCGGGGCGTGGTTCGTTTAGTCGTCCCCCGCTTCATGTACTGGGTAGCCACGACGGAACCTAACACAGACCAGCCCATGCGGGCTCGTATGATCGAGCTTTGCAAAGGCGACGCGCGCTGGGCCTGTCACCTTCTGGGTCAGGGCTATACACCGGACAATTTCACTCCCGATCTGCTCATGGCAGGTTGATTGAGGTAACACCAAGATGTTTGATTATCACGCTGGAGAAAAATACAAGTTCACGCTCATCATGGTAGCGGTGACAGGCTTCATCGCCGGTGTATTCATCACCTCCTTCCTCTTCCCTCCGGCTCCTCCCCAGCAAGCCACGCGTCAGAGACCGAAGTGGGCAGATCATCCCGATGTCACCGGCAAAGCCAGACCGATGACCGCCGATGGCAGATACGCCACCGATGGTGTCAACACCATGCCTCCCGGAGCTGAAGCTTATAATCCGGCAGACGAAAGACAGAGTCTGGATCTGATTAATGAGTGGCTACCTGTAGCCTGGGACCTGAGCGCCGGCTCGGCAAACAACAGTCAGGAGAAATTCATTCAGCTCATGACCCCTGAATGTGCTCATGCCTACCGCCAGAATATCTGGACCCAGGACATGGCCATGCAGGTCGAGCAATCCGGATTGAGAAGTGCATTCACAGCCAGCCACGTCGCAGTCGGTGCCCACAATCAAGACGGCACGGTGGTGATTCTGGTCCGGGGCGAGCAAATTCTCGATGTACCGGGCAAAGGTCAGCAAGCCAGAGCCGTGAATGTGGAGTACCTGGTAAAGAACACATCCGAGGGCTTGAGAATCGCCGGAATCAGTGAATCCAACTCATAAGCTATTCAAGAAATAAATTAGACAGACAGACAAGTAAGAGGCGTAGGTTCCCAAAATGACATACAGAAAGCAGCAGAATGAAAGAGGAGAGATCATCGGTTATACCAATACCGAGACCGGTGAATCCATATCTGCCAAGGATTTTGAGAAGCAGATGCAGATGCAGCAGCTCAACGCCCCGTCGAGACAACAGATGTCGGCGCCTATGCAGATGCCGATGCAGCCTCATATGAACTATCAACAGCCGGCTGCCGGTTCGCACCAGGTGATGATTCCCGGTCAGGGACTCTATCAAGCCACCGATGGTGTCAACCCGAGAATACCGGTTGGCATGGGACAGAGCCCGGCTCCGAGCCAGGGCTTCAGCTTTGGCGCTCAGCCTGTGATGCCCAGCATCAATCCTCACACCAGCCCGTTGGTTCAACCCGGCGCCACTCTACTGACACCGCAAAGCGGTAACACCGTCCCCGGTGCTCCCCAGCCTGCCAGTCAGGGTGCCTTCCCGGGCACCATGGTCAGCGGTCATCACCCAGCCAACGCGACCCCGACCACCATGGATCCCAGCCAGGGCATGCCGCCCAGCGCCGGTGCCAAGGTCCAGGGCAAGAACCTGCGTCTTGAAGGTATTCCCCATGCCCATACTCAACAGCACAGCGCAGGGCATCTAAAGCGTCAACACGGATTCCTGGATGCCACCTCGGTCGCCATCCTGCTTCCGACTCTTGTACTGCTTGCCCTCATCATTGCTGCCGCGCATAAGAAGAGACTCTTCCCGTGGCAGACTATAAGAACTTTCAACCCGCCTTCCGGTCTTCTCTCGCCCAGAGATTATGAACGCTCCTATCTCTGTCCTCCGAATCTAAGAAGACATGGACGGATGGGCAAACGTAATCCTAACGCCACCTGGACAGAAGAAGATGGTGTGGTGGTGCCTTTCGGCTTCCTGGCTCGGACCCACCTGCCTATCACCATCCCCATGGGAAGACTGCCTAACAAAAACATGTTCATCGTCGCTCCGTCCGGTTCAGGTAAAACCACCTTGATGCGTGCGATCATCAAATCTTTGCTGGCTAAACCCTGTGTGATCATCGCTCTAGAAGCGAAAGCCAACGACCCCAACCTCGATGAGAAGAAAGAGGGTTTCAAACACACAGTATTGCCCGAAGCTCAACACGCTGGATTCAACACCCTTTATTTCAACCCTCTTGATCAAGAGTCTGTCCACTGGAATCCGCTCGATCTCTCGGCTATTCAATTTGCTTCTTCGATCGTCACCGACGTCAACGCCTTAGATGCCGAAGAGCAGCACTGGGCTGAGCGTGACATGGGTTATATCGAAGGTCTCGCCCAGCTCCTCAAATGGGGTTCGGTGCAGGTCGTCAGAGAAGACGAAAACGGCTCCGCTTCCGAATTCGAGCCCATTCCCTGCAACCCGCGTGGGCTGATGAAGCTTGTTAACAACCGTCGCAATATCGTCGAGTCTCTGAGACAGCTCAAGAGCCGCTCCGACATCAACGCCACCGAACTGAGCGAACTGACCCAGCGTCTTTCTTCGATCATCAGAACCGACAACGACTGGGACAAAAACATCCAGGGTGTTCGCGGTCGCCTCAGAATGTTCAAAAATGAGTGCATCTTGAGAGTAACCGAGCAATCGAACATCAGTATGCTCGACGTGATGCACAAGCCTTCTGTACTTATCTTCGGTGCACCGGCCTCTCTTGGACCTGACGCCGAGTCGCTCGCCGGATGTTTCGTCTATCAGCTGCAGCAAGCTCTGCACACTAGATACGGAACCAAGTCGGTACTGCCTCTGTTTGCATTCTTCGATGAGTACCAGACCCTCAACATTGACCTTGCCGGCCGACTGTCAGCTATCGTCCGTGGTGCCAACGGCGGACTCACCGTAATCCTCCAGAACATATCTCAGATCACCTCCGGCGGCAGTGCCGCCCAGGCAGAAGCCGAACTGAGAACCATCTTCTCTAACTCGGCTATCAGAGTATGTCTCCATAACGCGGACGAGCAGACTGCCGCTTTCTTCTCTGAAGAAATTGGTAAACACGCGGTAATCGTTCCCGGTATTGCCGACCACTACCAGGCAACCGGTTTCGGTATCTTCCCGACATCGTGGAACAGAATTCACTCTCAACAGGTTGTCGCCCGGGTAGATCCAGATGGTATCAAGCGTATGGAAAAACACCATGCCCTGGTCTATCTGGCACCGGCTGGAGATCCCGAGTTCGGCGAGACCAAGCCTTTCATGGTCGACCTGAGAGGTATCGAAGAGATTGCCAGACTGCACCTCCTTCACAACGTTACCGCCAGATCCGATGGTGGCGGAGCAGCCACCCCGAACAGACCGGCTTTTGCATCGGTCACCCATCCGGCAGATGCCATCAACACAGCGTTCGGTGGCGGTCAGCCCCAGGATGTTGCCCAGATGCCCGCTGCGGACAATTCAGTTGAGATGCCTTCGGTGGCCCGTCAGGTATCTGATGCTGCCCAGCAAGTAATCGGTCAGCTTCTAGGCAAAGCTGAAGGCGAAGCTACCCCGGCGGTGGCCGGAGCCGGTGCCACCGGTGGTGGTCAGAGCTTTGCTCAAGTTCCCGGCGCTGTCAGCGCCCTGGCTAATGCCAGCCGCACTTCCTCGGAAGCCGGTGGTGCCCAGGGTGGTCAACAGAGACCGGCAGCTGCTACTCCCGGCTTCGCCGGAGTCCCGGGCAATCTTCCGTCGAGACCAGGCTCCAACGCCATGGCTGCCGCTTCTGGAATGACCGCTCCTGCCATGAACAACGCTACCGGTATGCCGGTTCCGACCACAGCCCATGCTCTTCCTGAAGAAGCGGCGGACGGAGTCAAATCTTGCCCCCATTGCGGACAGCATGCCGGTCGCGGTAAGTTCTGTATCGAATGCGGCAAATTCATCGGTGCCAGTGCGGCTTCTGCGGCTGCCTCTCAGAAAGTTGTCGGTCCGATGGGCTCAAGACCCGAAGATGCCGGCAAGCCCCATCCTCGCCACGGCGGTCTCGATGTGACCGACAGAGCAGCAATGCCTTCTAAAAGAGAGAGCATTCAGGATGCGGCTAGAGGAGTGATTGGCGGACAAAATCCTTTTAATGCCGGTCAGACTCAACTGCCCATGCAGGGTGGAGGACCTCTCTCCCAGCGGGTAGCCGAAGCCAATCAGGCTCTCAATCAGGATGATGCTGCCGGCAAAGGCAGTGAAAATCAGCGCACTCCGGTGACCAGCCTCAATCCTGATATCTCCAGATTCGGATTCTCCAAGAACATGCAGCAAGGGCAAAAGCCCGGCAACGGCCCCGGAGTCGAGTTCTAGATCTTGAATTCTGAATTCCGACAGCGGTGATTCTTCCAGTTCCATTTTCGATTAAAGGGGTATAAAATCGGAAGGTGATCAATTAAGATCCAAGATGTCCCGGGCAATCTTGAAATCTATATTTCAAGCCGCTCTGGGGCATTCTAGCCCGTATCTCTAACCGATTTTGGAAGCTTTTATCGTGGAACGTTCAAACAGGGGTAAATCAAAGAAAAGAAATATAGTTCTCATGGAGCGCGATTTATCAGCTTTATTGCAACTATATCTTCACAGAACGGTTACTTCGAGCCAGTTGGCCAAGCTCTGTTTTTCCGATATCAGCTACGAAACCGCCAGAAAGCGTCTGCGTCGCCTGCAACAAGCCGGATTTACCGGCTCATCTTCCAGCGGCAGGATGGAAGGTCGGGGCAGACCCGAGCTGATCTACTTTCTGACCACCTCGGGAGCCAAGGCCCTGGAGCAGCATAAAGGGCTCTCCTGGGAGGAGATTCCCACCGGACCACCCCATACCTATCATAAAGAGCATTTTCTGCGCCTGGTCGATGTCCGGTTGGCCCTTGCCGAAGCGGCATCGGCAGGGATTATTAACGAGCTAGATTTTTCTACCGGGCGAGAGTTCTGGCAGGAGCTATCGGGGGAGAGGGCTTATGGAGTCGAGCAAGCCGATGCCACCATCACCCTCAAATATCCGGGTACGGATCATATTCGTATTCTGCTCGAGATAGACACCGGCAACTTCCGTCAGACCCGACACTGGGAGCCCAAGATTCGATCCTTTCTTGCCACCGGCTATCCTATATGGGTGGTGACAGGTTCGGCGCCGCGCATTATGACTCTGCAAAAGTGGACTCAGCCGCTATTGGACGAGGCCGGAGTCGGACCGGGTAAGTGTGTTTTCGCAGTCTATGACGACCTCATTAACCTTGGCGTTTTCGGGGCGGTCTGGCAGCGCACCGATGGCAGTGTCACCAACCTGAGACCACGTTCGGCTTCGCCAGTGAGTGAAGAGATCCTTCCAGGCTGACTTTCGGCTTAAAGATGAAATCTGCAGAAAGACCCCCCGGTTTTTCCCATGGTCGAGGTTAAAAGCTGTTGACTGAAAGGCTTTTAGACCATAATATCAAAAGAAGCTCGCCGCTTAATATGCTCACAAGTCCTTAACTTTGCCGCCCTTGCTGTTTGTCGGTTTTCCCGAAACACGAGGGGGGTGCGGAGACCCCCATGTCATTATCGCGCAGCCTTGATGCTGTAGGTCCCGGTTTTTCACCGGAGTCTTCATCAGCTTCTTTATCAACCGATTTCTTCAATTCACCGGATATGCGTGATCTGTATGCTAACGTCCCTGCTCGGGAGTCGGGTGGTGTAGAGAACGGATCGCTCAATATCACAGATTTACCGACTCCGGCTCAAGAAGCGATTGCTACTGAGCTCAAGGACTTTCCGTTAATAGACCAGGGACTGGGCGCAGAGATAAAAGCAGCGGACAAATTGACTTTCTCTACCCCTTCCGAAAATGGCGAGAAAGCTCCGGATTATCGACTGGTGAAAAAAGACGACGGTAGCTACGAATTGCAAAAGGTGAATCCGGATGCTGATCCTCTGGCTGACGGCGAGATCAATATAGAGATCGATCCAGGCGACAAAGACCTGGCTGAAGCCATAAAGCAATCAGATCAAAGTTTGAAGGAGTATATCCGTGAGCTGATGCAGTATTTCACCCAGAATAATCCCGGTGAAAGTCCTCCGGTCTGGTGGACCGAAATCTTGAACAGCCAGCCGAATATCCCCGATCAGGGCAATGCTAAACCGATACCGGTGGTCAATCGTGGTGCGGCTCCAAGCCAGGCGGCAGCTCCCGAGGCTCCGGTCGCCCCTGAAGCCCCTGCCGAATCGCCTGCACCGAGCCAATCTGAGGCTCCTGCTTATTCCGGCAATTCGGGTGGTGGAAGCTCCGGCGGCGGTGGTGGTGGCGGTGGCGGCGGCGGTGCCCGATCTTATAATCGCGGCGGCGATTATTCTCCTAGTAGCTTCCCCGACAGCCCTGCGCCTCAATTCGAGGACAACAACAATTTCTTCGGTCGATTGAAGAATATGCTCTATGGAAACGAGAGCGGCGGCGATCCTACTAAGATAAATGAATGGGACAACAACGGTATCTCGGTCGGACTGAGACAATGGCATGCCGGTGGCGAGCTGCCCGAACTGTTGAACGCCTGGCAACAAGCCGACCCGCAAAAATTCGAGCAATATTTCGGCGGTCGCAGTCCGGCTCAAGTAGACCAACTGGGTCAGTCTCAAGGCGGCGTGCAGGAGATTTTGCCCGGCATGAGACAGGCCCTTGCCGACCCTGAGTATCAACAGGTTCAGAATAACCTGGTTGATGATTTCTTGAAGCGCACGGTGCAGCGCGGCATGGACGGCGGTTTGAGCACCGAGCGAGAGCTGGCTCAATATGTAGACTTGACCAACCAGTCACCGGCCTGGGCAGAAAAGGCTCTGCCTCTTGGAGCGGCTCCCGGCGATCAGTCTGCCCAGATGGAAGCGGCTACCCGGGGTGGAGACTATGGTCGATACGCGGCGATTCAACAACAGTTCGGGACAGGCGAAGCTCAACTGGTGGCAAAAGTTCCTGAGCCGACTAATTTAGGCGTGGAACTTGCCCAGGCGGCCAAAGTGCAGGACGGCAGATATCGTGGCACCGGCAACTGTGCTGCGGCGGTGCAAGAAGCCCTTGCCGGAGTCGGTCTCAATCAGTTCATGGGCTCCGGAGACGCCTGGGATATGCTCGGGCCGTTGAAGCGCAGTGGACTTTTCGAAGAGGTGCCGATGGCGCAAGCCACTGTCGGTGATATCATTGTTCGTCCGCCTTCGGCTAATCCGCATGACAGTAGTGTTCATGGTGATATCTCAGTTGTCACCGCCCGTAATGGCAATAACATCACCCAGACCAATGACGCCACCTATCAATTCGATCCTAATAATGCCCGCTATGACGGCAGAGCGGTCTTCCTTCGTTACACTGGCGGCGACAACAGCATGGTAGCCAGCAACGAAAGCGGTAAGCGCAACAGCAACAGCGCCGTGGGCTAGCTAGATCGATATATGATATTTTGAATCGTTGCTTATAATAAGGCGACAGGACCAGCTGAGGTGAGGTATAAATAGTATTGTAAGGACCTCGGAGATTTCTAAGCGAGCCTTGGACAAAAGAAGACTGATAGCTGTTTTTACTCTTTTCACCCTGGTGTGGACAGGTACTCTATGGCATGACTTCTTCGGGGTTGAAGTGCTTCCCCTTATCAACAGTCCGGGTGTGGCTTCGGCTTATGCCGACGATCACTCGAAAGCCTGTACTATCCAAAAGCAAGACGACTTCGGCCTCAGTCCGACCAATGTAGGGGCCAACCCCAGACCCTGCCCCTGTCCTATTCATGTTCACAGTCCTTCAATACTCAGTCTCGCCGATTATTCTCTTCTGGTTTCATCGCTGCAGGCGGTGACCAGTTTTCTTGTTCTGGCGTCTCCGGCAAAGATTGGCGCCGACAGGTCATTTTCTCACCGAGAAGCATACAGTCGGGTTGTCGCCTCTAAAGCGCGGGCACCTCTTTATATTTCATACCGGTCTCTTTTGATTTGATTCGGGTCTACTGAACCACACTGCTCGGCTAGTGCCGGGGGTTCAAAGATGACTGGATTTTTTTATAAAGGGAATTGTCAATGTTTTTCAAGCTATGCAGAAGCGGCCTGTCGGTCGGCTTTGCTTTAACTGTTCTGGGCGGCTGCGCTATGGAAAGAAGCCAGGCCTCTCTTGTCGAGCCAGGAAACTCTCAAAAGTCAGGAAATTCATCCAGGTCGGAGGTCCTTTTGACCGGGGATCAGGAGCGGGTTGCTGGAATAAAGACGGCACCGGCAAGACTTGCTCTGGTTAAAAGCGCCCCTCTGGAACTTTCCTCCACTGTGGAAGCACCGGCAGATTCCACCGGTATAGTCTACTCGCCGGTCAATGGAGTGGTGGCAAGAGTTCTTGTTGATGTCGGCGATTCGGTTAATGCCGGAGAGACGGTCGCCCTTGTGAACAGCCCGGATATTTCAGACGCCCAGGCTTCTTATTTGCAAGATCTGGCCAGGCTTGGTCAGTCTAAAGCGCTTCTGAAAACAATTCAGACCAGGCTTGAAATCAGCCGCACCAATGAGAAGCGTGTCGAGGCTTTGAACAAAGAGGGGATCGCTGCCAAGAAAGACGTTGAGAACGCCAGGGCCGCTACTGTCGCTTTACGCTCTGAAGAAGCAGCCGCCGTCGGCGCTTTGAATGCCGCCCGGGCTCATCTCGAAGCTGCCAGGGTCAAGCTCAGGGCACTTGGTCTTGCCGAGCCGAAGATAGATTATTCAAAGGAGTTCGATCCAGCTAGCACCGCAACCTCTGACAAAATAGTTACCTCCAGCCTGCCGATTCGCGCTCCGGTAAGCGGTGTCGTGGTGAAAAAAGGTGTTTTCCCCGGTCAAATTGTAGGACCGGGCTCCACGATCGGTTCAAACCCGGACGGTCGTACCACCGCTTTGATGACCATCGCCGATTTGCGTAAAGTCTGGGTGCTTCTTGAAGTGCCTCAGAGTCTCTCTGCTGCGGTCAAGCTGGGTAAAACTATAAACTTTCGAACTGAAAGTGCCCCGGGAAGAAGCTTTCGTGGACGGGTGAGCAAACTGGCTCAGAGCTTTAATGCCGATACAAGAACAGCTCAGGTCCGGGCAGAAATAGATAATTCTGACCGTGTTCTTAAACCGGGAATGCTGATTATCGCTTCTCTGGAAGGCGAGTCTATTCAATCGAGCAAGCCGGCTGTTCCGGCAAAGGCGCTTCAGACTATTGATGGAAAGGATGTGGTTTTTGTAAAAGGCTCCGACCATCATTATCGCCTTCGTCCTGTCGCTTGCGGCGACCGTTCCGGCAGCGCTGTCGAAATTGAGAGCGGGCTTAGACCGGAAGAGGAGATTGTGGTGGACGGCGCATTCTTCCTCAAGTCGGAGGTGATGAGAGAGGCTATTACCGGTGATGCCGGTGAATAGTGTAGATGAAAAGCAAGGTCTCGGATTGCTAGAGAAGCTTGTTCAGGCGGCTCTGGAGAGAAACGTTCTGGTAGTGGTATTTTCCCTGGGTCTGCTTATTGCCGGTGTCTGGGCCTATAACACCTTGAGGGTGGATGCGGTTCCGGATGTCTCGAATGTGCAGGTTACTGTCACGACTTCTGCCAGGGGGTTGGCTCCTATCGAGGTAGAGCAATATATAACCTATCCGGTGGAGCTTGCTCTACAGAGTCTTCCCAGGCTTGTTCTACAGAGATCAGTCTCTAAATACGCCCTCTCTCAGGTAACAGCGGTTTTCGAGGATGGTACCGACATATACTGGGCCCGGCAACAGGTCAATGAAAGGTTGCGTCAGGCGAGGGAGAATATCCCGGCGAATATCTCGGTGAATATGACTCTGGGACCGATAGCAACCGGTCTTGGTGAGGTCTATCAATTCGAGATCAGAGGAGACGGCTACAGCCCTATGCAACTGCGAGAGATGCTGGACTGGCATGTTAATCCGGTATTAAAAACGGTGCCTGGTGTGGATGAAGTGCAGTCTATGGGTGGCCAGGTCAAGGAGTATCAAGTCTGGCTCAATCCTGAGCGCATGCATGGTTATCATATTTCGATCGGACAGGTTTTGACCGCTTTGTCAGAGAACAATGCTAATGCCGGAGGTGGATATCTTCTGGAGGGTGATGATCAGATCCTTTTGCGCGGGGAGGGTATGCTTACCTCCACGAAAGATATCGGCAATGTGGTGGTTAAAAAAGGTCTGGCTGGCGGCGGAGTGGTGCGGGTTCGTGATCTGGGTGAATGTGTAATCGGCGCCAAACTTGCCCAGAGTTCGGTAACTAATAATGGCGAAGGACCTACCGTTATCGGTATCGTGATAATGAGGAAGGGTGAAAGCACCAAAGCTGTTGTCGATGCGGTCGATAGAAAGTTAGAAGAAATTTCCGCCACGCTTCCTGATGGTGTCTCGGTCAAGCCTTTCTATAATCGCATCTGGTTGGTCGACAAGACAATAGATACCGTCTGGCATAATCTCGCTTATGGAGCCTTGCTGGTTCTTGTCGTTCTTTTCCTTCTTCTCGGTGGTGTCAGAGGTGGTATCATCGCCGCTCTGGCTATTCCTATGGCTCTGTCCGGCTCACTCATTTTTTTGCGATTGACAGGCACCTCGGCTAATTTGCTTTCTTTAGGAGCGATAGACTTCGGTATTTTAATAGATGGTTCTGTGGTCATGGTAGAGAATGTTGTATGCAAGCTCTCTGCAAAACCTTCTGGGCTCGGGCGCTTGCAGGCTGTAAAAGCCGCTGCTTCCGAGGTGGCGGCACCGGTTCTCTTTGCGATTCTAATCATTACCATTGTCTATCTGCCGGTACTGTTTCTACCCGGCGTTTCAGGAAAGACTTTTCAGCCCATGGCTCTCACTGTTATCTTTGGTCTTCTTACGGCGCTGGTTATCGCTCTATTTGTCACTCCATCGCTTACTTATTCAATACTGCCGGCGAAGGCGGTCGACCATGAAAGTCTTTTGATCAGAGTTTTGAAAAAGCCCTATCGCAGATTTTTGCTGGTGGCGGTTCGCCATCCTTTCGTTGTCGGAACCGTTTCGCTTTTACTTTTTTCTTTCAGTCTTATCTGCTTTCCTCTTCTTGGCTCGGAGTTCATACCGGTTTTGAAGGAGGGCTCAGTGGTCCTTACCATAAATCGACCGATGTCAGGTTCCTTAAAGACTGCGGATCAACAGACTACTCTTGTGGAGAAGATTATCAAAGAAGTTCCCGAGGTCGCTCAGGTGCTATCGCGCACCGGTCATTCAGAAATCGCTTTTGATCCGATGGGTTCTGATGAAACTGATACTTTCGTGATATTCAAAGACAGGTCTCGATGGCGTTCCGGCTTGACTCAGCAAGATATAGAAAGCGAAATCAGTAATAAGTTAAAGGCAAGTTTACCGGGCATCTGCTTCTCTATATCGCAGCCTATAGAGCAGAGAATGAACGAATTGGTAGCCGGTTCCAAGGGCGATATAGCAGTTCGCATTTTTGGAGCAGATACTGATAAGCTGAGGGCGCTGGGGGGACAAGTCGCAGCGGTGCTTTCGAAAGTGCCCGGGGCATCGGATATGAAGCTAGAGCAGACAGCAGGTTTGCCTACAATGACTGCCCGATTAGATCCGGCTGCGCTGGCTGGCTATGGAGTGAGTGTAAGAGATGCACTGGATGCGGTATCAGCAGCCCAGGACGGTAAAGTTGTCGGTGTGGTCTTCGAAGGGAAGCCTCGTTTTGATTTATCCGTACGGTTCGACCCAGCCGTTATGAAAAGAGGCGAAGACCTCGCTTCTCTGCCGGTGGTGATGACAGGAGGCGATCTGGTTCCGCTTGGACAGGTCGCCAGAATTATGAGAAGAGAAGGAGCTGCCCAAATATCTCATCGCCAGGGCGATCGATTTTTTACGGTGCAGACCAATGTAAGAGGACGAGATCTTGGCGGCTATGTGAAGGAAGCCCAGAGTAAGGTTGAATCTATCAAATTGCCCCCCGGCTATCGAATCGAATGGGGTGGTCAGTTCGAAAATATGAAAGCGGCCCAGGATAGGTTGATTATCCTGGTGCCTATAACTCTGCTTCTGATCTTCGCATTGCTCTATGCGCTCTATGATAGTGTCAGACCCGGGTTGATAGTGTTTTTAAATATTCCCCTGGCATTTTCAGGAGGCATCTTCGCTCTTTTTTTGCGGGGTATGCCATTTTCTGTCACTGCAGCAGTTGGATTTATAGCGCTTTTCGGGGTCGCGGTAATGAACGGAGTGGTTCTGGTATCGACTATTCTGCAAATGGAAAAGGATCTTGGTATCAAGCCACGTCAGGCTGCTATCTTATCGGCGCGCCGAAGACTTCGCCCCGTGTTGATGACAGCCATGGTCGCTTCCTTCGGTTTCTTGCCTATGGCTTTCGCCAGTTCTGTTGGAGCAGAAGTCCAGCGACCGCTGGCCACTGTCGTTATCGGTGGGCTTATCACAGCTACCCTGCTTACTTTGATCGTCCTGCCTTCTATTTATTCGATAATGGCAGACAAAAAAAATCAAAGCAGTTCTTCGGCGAAGTGACAGGCGGAGAAATGTTCGGGTTCGATCTCGCGCAATTCGGGCACTTCTGTTTTGCACCGATCTTTTGCTATCGGGCAGCGGGTATGGAAGCGGCAACCGGCAGGCGGATTAGCGGGGCTGGGCAGATCTCCTTCGAGAAGTATGCGATTGCTTCTATCATAATGAGGATCGGGTACCGGGGCTGCTGAGATCAGCGCCTGGGCATAGGGATGAAGCGGCTTTTCGTAAACTGAAGCACAGTTGCCTATTTCGACTATCTTGCCCAGATACATGACAGCGATTCTGTCACTTATGTAGCGCACCACATCGAGGTTGTGGGCGATAAAAAGATAGGTGAGATTGAACTCTTTTTTTAGATCAATCAATAAATTGAGGATCTGAGCCTGGACGCTCACGTCTAAGGCTGAAACCGGCTCGTCGGCTACAATCAGGCGGGGTCGAAGAGCCAGTGCCCGGGCGATGCCGATGCGTTGTCTTTGACCGCCGGAAAATTCGTGGGGATAACGCTCTGCCATCTCTCTTGCCAGACCGACAAGATCAAGAAGCTCCAGCACTTTTGTTTTCAGCTCCTGTCCGCCGGCGACTTTATGTACCTCCAGAGGCTCTGCCACAATCTGATTAATTGTCATTCTCGGATCGAGGCTGGCATAAGGATTTTGAAAGACGATCTGGAGATACTTTCTCAGGGCTTTCATCTCTTTCTCGCCCAGGGTTAGAATATCTCTGTTCTGAAATTTGACCTCACCTTCGGTGGCAGGTAAAAGACGCAACATTACTCGACCGAGAGTTGATTTACCGCAGCCGGATTCGCCGACCAGACCGAGAGTCTCTCCTTCTTTGATTTCCAGATCTATCCCATCGAGGGCTCGGACCGCGCCCACCTGGCGGTTGAAAAAGCCTTTGCGAATCGGAAAGTGTTTCTTCAGTCCGCTTATTTTCACCAGGGTGTTCTTGTTTTCGCCGGTCATTAGATCTTCTTGTCGAGTCGAGATATAAGCTGTTGGGACATTAATAGTGACATATTGACAAGGTTTGTCGAAGGAAGGCTGCGATAAAAAAAGAGGAATCGAATTGATTCGATTCCACCTTTAGATTTTCTATAACCGGATGAGCTGTTTTACCGCTTCTTCTATCAGGACACTCTGGCGCTCAAGCTGGTCAGTAAACGTCCTAGATAAGCGAGAAGATTGCTGAGTCTCAAGCTGCTTCTGGATTGCTCTTCTTCGATGAGAATCCAGCCGTTCTTGAGTTCTTGTTGGGCTCCTCTTGATAATCCTCTAACACCATGTCTGGTGCGCTTGACCATACGCTTGAATTGAGAATTGATCTTGTGCTTGCTCCGGCCTTTCTGGACCGAGTTTTCTGCTTGCTGAGGAAAGGCAAGCTTGTTCTCTACCGTGGTCATGAACGGCTTGAGATATGTGGGATCTTTCTTCTCGTCGGAGCCATAAAAGCCCCAGAGATTTTCTTTGACTTCGAACTGCTTCGGTTCTTTGATGAAAATCAAGTAGAACACTAAAGAGAATAGCAACAGCTCGGCAGCTATAAGGGCATATGCGAACATAACCGCCTCCCGACCCGCCTGGGTCTGACTTGCAGGATACCTATAAAAGTTGAGCGATGGCAGTAGACTTCTGGAAACTCAACCAACCAACTAACTGAACCTATGACTCCATTTTAACGAAACATTACGAAATTACTAGGCTTTTTTCATAAAATCAGCGATGTCAAGTGATTAAATCGAAAAGCCGCTATGGCTTACTGCACTTGCAAAAAGGCCGTAATCCGCCAGCGGTTCTGCGATGCCGGATTTGGTGCCTTCATTTTTCCTTAATGTTTGAAGGGGGTTATTACCATTGTCGTCAAGAGGAAAAAGCGCTTCAGATTGATGTAAAACTATGATGTTTCTCAGTACAGATCAGATCAAGAACATATATGAAATGATCTACCTATATATTGCATGCCCTGATTCAGAGGAGTTCCATGGAAGTTAGCAGTGTCGCAGTGGTTGGTGCCGGCACCATGGGGGCATCCATAGCAGTTGCTCTCGCCAGTCACGGCTTCGATGTCATTCTCAAAGAGGTGAACGAGGAGCTTCTTCAAAAGGGCATCGAGAACATCGATCGCATTAACCAGAAACGCGAAGCCAAGGGGATGTCGGCCGAGGCTCTTTTGGCCGAGCGAAACAGAATCACCCTTACCACCAGTTTCGATGATTTTTCAGAAGTGGATCTCGCCATTGAAGCAGTACCTGAAAAAATCGAGATCAAAGAGAAGGTTTTTCGTGAACTAGATGAATATTGCAACGTCAATGCCATTCTCGCCACCAACACCTCCAGCCTTTCAATCAGCCAGATAGGCGCGTTTACTATGCGGCCCGACAAAGTGATCGGACTTCATTTTTTCAATCCGGCTCATCTTATGAAGCTTGTGGAAGTGATACCGGGTTTGGAGACATCAGAAGAAACAGTAGAGACCTGTCTTGAGCTTGGAAGAGCCCTGGGCAAGCTGGCTGTAAGGGTCGATGAATGTCCTTCTTTTCTGGTCAATCGCCTGCTTGGCCGCTATATGAACGAATCTCTCTGGTGCCTTTCAGAAGGTCTTGCCACCATCGAAGAGATCGATAAAGCTGCAGCAGACTATGTCGTACCGATAGGACCCCTTGCGCTGCGCGATATGAACGGTGCCGATATCGGTCTTGCCGTTTGTCGTTTCAATCATCAAGAATACGGTCCTCGTTATGCTGTTCCTGATATTCTCGAAAGTATGGTCGAGCGCAATCTTTTGGGTCGCAAGACCGGCAAGGGCTTTTATCTCTATGATCCGGACACGCGCAAGAAAACCGGACCCAATCCCGAGATAGATGAATTTATCAAAGGGAAAAAGAAAAAATCCAAAGTGAAAAAAATGGACTTCAAAGTAGAGCAGCTTTTCTTGCCGATGATCAATGAAGCCTTTCTTGCTCTGCAAGAGAGAGTCTGTAATCCTCAGGATCTAGACCCTGCTCTGATGGCAGGTTTAGGGATGCGTCGGGGGCCGCTGCGGCTTGCCCATGATATAGGTTTGCCTGAATGTCTTTCGATGATCGAACAGAACTTCGAACTCTATGGAGAGCGTTATCGACCGGCGCCTCTATTGAAGCGTTTTGTCCATGCTCGCAAAGACCTTTTGATTTAGGACCGAGCCCGTTTCAGATAGGCCACAGCCTTGACCAGCTTCTCCCGGGGAAGCTGAGAGAGTAGCAGACCGGAGAGCGCCACCAGCGCACCCAGGGTTTCGTGGGGATAGACTTTTGCACCCAGAAAGATGACGCTAAAAGTTCCTGCCACAAGAGGACAGAGCAAAACCCATAAGGACGAAGCACCGGCGCCCAGGTGTTTGATTGCCCAGTGCCACAGGGGATGACCGACCAGTATAGGTAGGATGGCAGACCCCAGGATAAGGCTCCAGTCGGCGATGGTGACAGCCGACCAGGATTGAGCCAGGAGACTGCCCAGGCAGAACGGAGTGATCATCAGAGCGCTCAGGGTCATGATCCAGAAGAGAAGCAAAATCGGATGATAGTGACGGACCAGTCTGCCGACCATGACCGTGTGGATGCTCGCCATTACAGCTGCAGCCAGGGCCATGCCTTCACCGCCCTGGGTGGTCAGGGTGCCGGTGAAGCAGCCCTGAAAAATCAAGAGACCGGTGATACAGATGAATGCTCCCAGCCAGCGAGCCCCGGTGACGGTCTCGTAGCGCATCACCGCACAGATGGCCAGGGTGGCAATCGGGCTGGTGGCACCTATCAAAGATGAAGCAAAGGCGCTGGTGTGGTCGAGGGCGATATAGCCGAGCAATTGTGGAATGCCGAAGCCCAACAGGCTGGCTGCCAGAAGCTGTTTGAGGGTGCCTTCTTTTAATTCGATTTTGTGGCCGGTGAAACGGGCCAGCAGATAGACCAGGGGGAGAAGAGTGAGAAAACGAGTCCCTAAGTAAGCCACCGGTGAAATATGCTGATAGAGCGCTTTGACCGCCACAGTATTGAGACCCCAGATCAGGACGACCAGGGCTAGCGATATCGGGACTAGAACAGAGTGGCTTCGCATGAGGATAAGATACCACCGGTTGGGGTCTCAGCTCATACGAAGCCGGAAAAATTCAAGTTATATTTCGGCTGGCTCTTTTGAGTCCGATCTCAGATCAAGGACCGCCCAGGGGAGGAAGAGATGAGGTCGGACCATAGGCCGGCACCAGGCTGGTGATGTCTACTATGGTAGAGCCTCGGTTCTCTGCCGGGGAGCCAGCGTTTACCGCGTAGCTCTGTTCGGTCCAGGTGCGTGGCCGGATTGTTGTAGCTGTTATCGGCGCTGACAGCTGGGTGTCGTTGACGAACTGCGGGTCGACCAGCTCCGGGGCGAGCGCCTGGGTGTTGCCGGTCACCCTGAACTGGATGTTGCCGCCACCGTTCACGTTCTGTCCTGCTGCCACATGGATAGAGCCGCCATAGACTATCGAATTACGCACCCTGACCGAGCCGTTGCCATTGGTCGAAATCTGGTAGAGCTTATAAGGATAGCGCGAGAACCCTGAGAAGTTCGGTTCATAAAAAGTACAGCGGTTGATTCTGGCCACGGCGCCTGGGTCAGAAGAAGCCGGCTCGAACTTGAGATTGGAGAGAGCCGAGCCCAGGAAAACACAGTTGGATACGCTCAGACGACCCTGGACGAAGTCGATGCCGTCATTGAAATAAGGACCGAAAACACAGTGGCTCACATAGGTGGTGGTGTTCTTGTTGCTGCTACTGCGGCTGCCGTAGATACCGGTGCCGAAGTGACCCCACCAGCCGTAGCCGTTATTGCCGAAAGTGCAGTTGTGAAACTGGGTTAGATTCGCTCCGGTTTCGGTCGGCCTCTCGACGGCATTGACCCAGGTGTCTCTGATGTCACAGTTTAAGACCCGGTTGCCATAGCCACCGTATAAGATACCGGCTACCTGTCCCTGGGCGTAGGGCATATAGCCTGTGGTTCTGGTTAATTCGACATTTCTCAAAGAGTTGAAATTTGTCTGCATTTTGACGATTTGCGAGCCAAAATAGGCTATTTTGATACCAGAGCGCCGGGCTCCCATCACATGAATATTGGACCCGGAGAATGTCAGACCGGTGGCGGCAGGAGGATTGATACCCGATCCTGAGATTGTCACCTGACCGCTGTGACCTCTACGTCTGCTCTGTCTGATCACTATGTTGCTGACCGGGACATCGACAGCGCCCTGATAGGTGATACCACTTGCGCCACCGTCTATATCTATAATGTCGCCGGTGTTTACGCTCTTCCAGTTTATGGTGGATGGTGATTTGAAGGCGGTTTTCCATGTTTTGCCGTCGCTGCCGTCACCATCGGGAGAGACAAAGAGCTGTCGGGCGTGGGCCCCGGCGTTCTGGGTAAAAGCGAGCAGCAGAGCCAATAAAAGTCCTCCCGCCAGTTTTGACTTGAGGTCGTTTTGTATGGTTCTCATTCACAGTTCTCCTCTTGCAGTCCCCTGACTATAAGGATTTATCGTGAATTGATCGTGATGCTAAAGTGAAATCAACGTGATGCTTTCGTGAACTGTGCGTGAAGTGTTTCTTCTGTGTTCAACAAAAATTCCGGATGTTCTATTTCGCGATATATTGTTCTCGTTATTTTCGAAGGTCCTGCGATGATGGGCACGGAGCCTATGCCCGGGACGGCACTCAAATTAAAGAAAGGTCTTGCAACAAAGTCGGTGGTGATTCGATAGCGAATTAGATTATCCGTGCGATTTAGATGGAGGGTTTTGGTATTGTCGATATCGTACAGATGTTCTTTTTCAGGACTTTCTACCGCTAACTCTACAGACACCGGACGAGATGCTGCTTTCAGTTTGAATATAGCTAAGGTCTCTCCGTTCTCCAATCTGCGATTCATGTTCTGCACCATCTCAGATAGAGCCTTTTTATCGCTCGCTTTTGAAATTTTGTCGGCGCAACTGCCCGTGATGTCTTCGGCCAGATAGCAGCCTGCTAGATAAGCTGCGATGTTGACTGAGGGAATGAATGCTATGAAGAAGAAAGCAGCTAAACAAGCACCAAATTCGGAGACGGCTGAACCATTATTGTTGCGCAAATTTCTAATGCTTCTCTTCATGACGAGATCTCTATTTCTACAGCTAATCTGGATTGATCGTAGCGGCTGCCGGCTCGACTGCCGAAGCGATTGTTTTTGTCTACCGAAGCTTCTCTGCTCGAGAGCGTGTGAAGCTCATCTATATAGTCTATCGAAGGCATAGCCTGTCCGGCATGCTTGCCTCCATGGATGGTGCCCAGTCTTCTTACTTGATTGCGCAGTTTAAAAGTCCAGTTCATGCCGCTGTCGCTGAAGGCACCGAAAGAGATGGCGTAGAGCTGGTTCTCCTGGGTGCTCTGTCTTCGAAAGGGTACCTTCGAAGGTGCCAGAACTTTTACGGCTCCGTCTTCGGAGAAGCCATATAAAAGGACAAAGAGTCCACCTCTGGTCTCTTTTCGATCAACCAACTTTCGGTCTATGTCGGCTATGACCTCATCCGGGGCAAAGTGCATGCGCGCCTGGCGCAGCCAGTCGAAATATGCCCTGGTGGAAGCATAACGCAGGGTGCTTTCCGCCTGCTCTTTGTCTGCTTCGAGCTTGGCTTCGGGATCCACCGGATAGTCCCCGCCGGTGGCTGTATTCAAGCCGATTTTATTGAGGAGCAATCGTTCTGTGAAGAGATCTCTTAAACGGTTGAAAGAGGCTGGTTTCCCCCGGGGAAAGCTCAGACAGAACAAAGCCGGTTTGGTGCGATCCACCTGGTAGAAAGGCTGGGCGCAGGCTCGTGCTTCTTGAATCTCTTCTTTGCCAGTCTCTTTGAGACGCGCCTTCAAGCGCAATATCGAGCAAATTCGCTCACCGTCGCCGTGACAAAATAGATTCTCGTCCACCAGGCTGGCTTGCTCTCCAAGACCGGCAAAATAAAAGGATTCTCCTGCCAGAGGAAGATTTACAAAAGCCGGATAATAGAGGTTGTTCTCATAGTTTTTATCTATCTCGGCAAGCGACTTGTCGGCTGGCATGGGGCTATTTGTGGTGCTTGGTCGGCTCAGATAGCCGAGATCCGCTGAGAGATCTTCGATGGACAGGCTGTTATCGAGATTTTTTTTCAGTATTGCCGCAGCGCTCTTTAAGGGAGATATTTTATTGCCGTCCATATCCTCTCCACTTTCTAGTGGAGAAGAGAGGATGTTGCGTAGATGATCCTCGAGATCCCTGGCTGTCTTTCTTGCTGCTTCGAGGTCCGCCCGGGCACAGCCCAGGGCTTCGTCTGTACCTATCGCCTTTGCGACCATCAGTTCGTGCCGGGCTGTGCCTATGAGAGTGTTGATTCCTGAAACCGGCAGCGGCTCGGCATCTCCTGCCAGGGTGGCGGCTCCCACCGGGGCATGGTCGGTGAGGGCGACATAACCCCAGTAGGGATCATTGATCACCAGCCGCGACAGGTCGTTGGCGGCGGCAAGGGAGGCCGCCTCCAGGGCATTTTTAGTTCTGAATGCTTTTATCGAGATCAAACATAATTGAGCACCCTGATGAAAGATCATGATCAGAAATCCGATCAGAAAAATATATAGAAGGTATAGACTGCCTCCCTTTTTTCTTTTCGATTTAATTTTCTCTTTTCTCATCGACGCCCTGCATTGTACGGCTGGCAGCAGTATAGGGGGCGACCGTGAAGTGAGCGTGAAAATGTCAAGAGTTAATCTTGGCCCAGGGCACTTTCGGAACAAAGGTCAGGCAGCCTCGTCACTAAAGTCTGTGTGAAGCGCTGACAAAATGTTTTGCGCAGGGGGAGAACAAATGAAAGTCGGAAATACCATCGCAAGAACCGTTATAGCACTGGCCCAGGCTAGTCTTCTTCTAGGTCTGTCGCCCGCAGTCGCCCTTGCCCAGGACTCGTTCAGCCAGAGCGATCTGACAAGAATAGAAAAAGCCGAAAATACGATCTTCGGTCAAGGCGACCGCTCTGACCTCACCGGTGAAGCTCGGCTGAGAGTGCTCGAGACCAATCTTTTCGGAGACTACAAGAAAAGCGGCAGTATCTCTTCCAGGCTCAAAGCTGTGGACGAGATGATCAGCAAAACCCCTTCTCAAGAAGGGCTCTTGCTTCCTCCCATCGCCCCTACCTACGACAATGGCCATACCAACATAACCGAAGCGCCCGAGATTGCGCCAATGCCGGAAGTGACCGAGAGCGCTGCAGATCCTGGTTCTCGTCTTTTGAAACAGGCTATGGACCGCTATGCTGCCGGTGATATGGTTTCTGCCAAGAGACTGTTTCAAGAGGTGACCAGAGTAGACTCCAATTCGGAAGACGCCTACTTCAACCTCGGAGTTATCGCCGAATCGGAAGGCAACAAGAAAGAAGCCCTGGACTATTACCGCAGAGCTTTTCAAATCAATCCTTCCGATGCCGAGTTGAGACAGACTGTCGACACTCTCTCTCGCCAGATTGGCGACGAGGACAGAGAAGCCAGACAGATTGCTCTCGCCAAACAGGAAGAAGCCAGAAAACTGAAAGAGAAACAAGATCTCGACACGATGCGAAAAACTGTAGCCGATGCTTCGAATGACTACAAAGCCGGTCGTTATGACCAGGCTGTTCGGAAGCTGGAGGCAGTTGCCGCCAAAGCCCCCTCCGAGCCGGACATTCAGTATGCTCTCGGTCAGGCCCAGAGAGCCAAAGGTGATTTCCGTAGTGCCAAGGTGTCTTTTGATCGGGCTTATGCTCTCAACCCTTCCAGCACAGTCTATCGTGGAGCCGTCGAAGAGGTGAACAACCAGATCGCAAGCTCCGGTCAGACATCCGCTCCGGCAGTTGCCGACAGCACTCCGGCTGGTCAGATCACTCCGTTCACGCCCACCGCCAGCAATCCCAACCTGGGTAGAGAGTCCTATTCTTCTTACAGCCAGAACTCGGGAGTTGCCAGCCTCTTTGCCGGAAGCCGCGTGAAAAGAGCCCTCATGGGCTCGGCCGCCGGAGCCGCCACCGGTGCCCTGGTCAGTGCCACCACCAAGAGATCCAGTGTCAAGTCCGGTGCGATTCAAGGCGCCTTGATGGGCGGATTGCTCGGATATCTATCAGGACAATAGAAAGGAGTCCAGTACAATGAACGTCGAAGATGCCATCAAAAAAATCCTGCCGGTTGCACTGGTAATGGCAAGCTCGGCTGCTCTCTCTCCTTTTGCAGCTCAGCCGGTATCTGCCGAAGTGCTGCAGGGTAACATCTCTAGGAACGAGGCTATGACAAGACTTGCCAGACCGAGTGGTCTGGGCGGAAACATCAGCAGCCTGAACACCACCAGCAAAATGCCTCCCCTGGCTCCGCCCATCCAGGCTCAGTCGAGCCATCTGACGGCCATGGGGTCGAAGTTCGACATCTCTACTTTCAAGAACTCTTTCGACGCCTCCGCCAGTAAATCCAGTCCTTTTAATGGTCTTTCCGGGGCGGCCAAGTCTGATGACTATGCCAGCAAAAATAAATTCGATCTGGGTGCAGACCGAAACAGTCGCGAGTTGACTCTTGCCTGGGAGCGTTGGCACAAACAGCTCTCCAAGGCAATCTATGATAGCTGGAGCAGTCAGGCCGATGAGCCGGGCAAGTCGACCTTGAAAGTGATTGTTCGTCGAGATCGGACCATCCAGGTAATACTTGTGAACACTGATGCCAGCTCTCGCTTCAACCGGCAACTCAGGGATGTGATCATGTCTCTGCAGGGCAATCCGGGACTCTCTTTCCCCACGAAGTCCCAGCGTTCTCAGGTAAGCTTCGAAGCGGATTATATAGCCGCCCGCAACGTCACCCCCGGCTATAGCTGGGTCAAAGACGACTATGAGACCGTGCGCGATAACTATTAAACAGCGCTAGAGACCCATATCTTTGCTCGACTTGGGATTCTTCTCGATGATTGTTGTGAGGGCGTCAATCTTGTCGTTCATCTGACGAATCGCCTGCCAGAGAAAAGCCATGCCGCACCAGGTGACCAGTAATCCGGCGGCGGCCGCACAACCGGCTGAGACGAAGTTCTGGGCGTAGGCTGCTGCCACGCAGACCAGTGAGAAGATGATATTCATGGCACCGAAGACATTGAGCCAGGTTAGATTAATTGGTCTGACCGGCTTCTCCCGGGCGATTTTTATGTAGCCTGTTTTTGAAAGGTCTGTATCTTTGTCAAAAGCCATAGTAAAGGACCTGTATAGTTGAGCTATCTTCAATGATTATTCCCACTAAAGAGGATGCTGGCAAGCATCCTCTTAGTGTTTTATCAGCGTGGGCAGACAGGAAAACTATTTACTGGCTTGATTCTTCCGTTTTTTACGAGAGAGTTTTTTCTTGGTTTTGCGGGGTTGTTTTTTCGACACTTGTTCCTCTTTCAGGACCGCTTTTATCTCCTGGATAGTAGATGTACCGGATACTGTTTCGACTTCCAGGGTTTGAAGCTCGAGGGGATTGTGGGCGGCATACTGCGCGGGCTGGGGGCGGCTCTCGATTGATGCGTTGTCTTTGAGGGCGTTCCACTGATGGGAGGTGGTCACGGCGGTGATGCCTGTGGTGGTAGCGGTCTCTACCGGAGGTTCGGTGTTCTGGTAGCCGATTGCCACATCTTTTAGCCAGGGATCTTCTTCGAAAAGAGCGTATTCTTGATTGGGCTTGTCTTGCTCTTCGATGGGGGTGAGCCTCTCTTTCGTTTTTTCAATCAGCTGACTGAGAAGCTGTATAGCCGAGACTTCCAGAATCTCATCGCTCAACTCCATTCCCTGGCACATCCAGATCACCTGGCCGTCTTTGCCGAAGCGAGCCTTCCAGCTTGCAATCGATTCGTATTGCAGTCCGACTTCTTCTATGGCTATCAGCTCATCGGCCGGTACGATGTAGAATTTGATCCGCTCTCTTCTGCCTTCCATGACCAGGCTGAAGAGGCTGGTGGAGAAGCGGCACTGGGTGAAGGAGCAGACGGTCTCTTTGGTTTTGTCTTTGACTTCGAAATTGGGTTCGGTGGCGGTAACGAAGAGTTCGCTCAGGCCGAGGATGGTGTTGAGTTCGGTGGCACAGGAGAGCAGCAGGTTGAAGCACATGTCGACCATTTCGATCATGGCGGTCGAATATAGAACCTGTTCTTTAGAAGATTTGGAATGTTCCATCCGCCTCATGTCGAGAAAAGAGATGGCGTCCTGGGCAAGGTTTACCACCAGGTCTCTGCGGTTGCCGGTGAATCTCGACTTGTGGAGTTGAAGCACTTTGTGGTTCATCAACGACTTGTGGTTGTCGGCGCCATGGACAGCAAGGTGGAACATCTGACGTTCGATGGATTTGTTGAAGTGATCCTTTACTCTCCAGCGATAGCAAAAATAGTTGTTCTTGGGGAAGTTCTGTCTGTTCTCTACTTCCTGTCTGCTTATTAAATGTCTGAGCATGATAAGTCCTCCGGTGGATCTGCCATCCGCCAACTGAATAAAGTTCTGTTTTTACTAAGGGGAGGTCGCTTTTGCTTTTGTTTTTGCTATTTCGCTGTCCTCACATTCCCATATTAGCCCTGTCCGGCATATGGCGCATCAGCATTTTTGTATGCACATTTTCGTGTAAAAAAGTCTCTAAGTCGTTGAATGACGTAGGTTTAGAGATTCGCAGCCTTGCGGATGTTTTTTTGTTCTTTCGAATTTATTTTTCGGGAAAGAGATCTTTACCCTGCAATTGTTCTATGCGAGCACTGACGGCATTGTCTTCCATCAGTCGAGCCGCTTCTCTGAATTCCACTAAGGCATCGAGCAGACGACCTTCTTTAAAGGCTCTCTCGCCCAGGTCGGCACGTTTTTTGCCATCTTCTGCATCGACTCCGGATTCTTTCAAGAGTTTGTTGAGGTTCTTTCTGGTCAGCTCGTTGTCTGGATCTATATATAGTGCTTTGTGCAATTTATCGATGGCGGCTTCCGGTTTTATGCGCAGATGAATGGCATAGTTATTGTAGGCGATGCTGAGGTTGTCTCTCGCCACATCATAGTCTCGGTCTATTTTCAGGGCTTTATTAAAGAGTGCGATTGCTTCTTGAAATTTATTCTCTTCCAGAGCCTTGACGCCCCGATCATTGAACTCGACCTTTTCGGCGGCATAGACTACCAGAGGGTGTTCTATCGGGTCTATGTGGAAATAGCCCCAGCGATAAGAGAGCTTTCCTATAATGCGATCCTCGCCCACCGGTCCCCAGAGGTCTGAGCCGGCATAAGTATTGCGATGATCGGGCAGGACGAAATAGTGGCCTTGAGGCACAGTAATAACCTCGGTCGAAGTCGATGGTTTACCTGTTGTGAAAGCCGCTTCTTCGAGCAGGCGCCCGTCTATCAAAACACCGATGTCTTTTCGCACCTCGACTTGTTCGCCCGGTACGGCAATGACTCTTCTTATATAAAGCGGCTCCGGTTTCATTCCGGGTAGACCGAGGAGATTAGCCGCTTTTGTTGTCAGATCTGTTTTCGGTTTATAGGCTTTGCCTTCCACATAAGGTGGGATCACAGCGAGCAGGTCGAAGCGCTGGGGGGCCTGCTCCCGGTATTTGTAGAGCGATTCTATGATCACTCTGTCGCCTTCTTTCAGGCTCGGTGCCATGGACTGGGTGGTGATCGTAAAAGGCTGGACCACAGATCTTACGCCTGCCAGAATCACAGCCGCCAGTATCAGAGGTAGTACCAGTTTCTGAAACACTGTTTTTATCTGCCCCCGTTTTGGCGAGCTGCCGCCAGAGGAAGGAGCCTTGCTCCGAGTTCTCCGGTCAACTCTTTTGGGGGGCTGCTCAGGAAAGAGCGTTTTATATAGAGGGGCAGATCGGACTTGATATACGAGTTCAGGCTTTTGCCAATCAGGCTCTCCATCTCGGTGATGCTCTCTTTACCCAGAACATCGCCTGTTTTAAGCAGGTCGGTCAGGTAAAGAGCAAGAAAGCTTTTGAAGCTCAGATCCGTTTGTTTTGTGAGCCTCTCTTCGAGCCAGCTTTCGACCTCGTCCGATTCGGTCTTGTTAAAGGCGCCACCCTTAGAAAAGATATCGAAAACTGCTTTGTTTATGGCTCGTTCTGTCTTCTCTAAATCGGCATCCAGCGCCTCTATTCTCGACCTCCAGCTAGCATAGGTCTGGCGACCTTGTGGCCTTGGCTCCTGGCGATCTCGGTCCGGCAGATAGAGGGCTGTGGCGCTGACGGTTTCGTATATGGACTTTTTCAATTTATGGCAGTGTCTTGCCAGCTCGGCTATATAACTACGCTCTTCCTGGTTGCTATGGGCAAGTGGGCAGGGCAGGCGTTTTAGATCTCCTACCTGGTTATTGATGGTGGGATTGATAGCCGCAAGCAGACTGCCCGGTAGAGAAGAGTTTAGATAGCCGAGAAGAAAGTCGGCGTCGTCGCCTTCTGGAAAAATTGCCGAGGCTCCGACATCGAAGATACAGCCGGCAGGCAACTTTCGAACAGCCAGCCCGGAGCGATTGACAAAAGAGAAGACCAGACCGGGCTTGAAATAATAGTCTTCGTTTTTCAC
Source organism: Candidatus Obscuribacterales bacterium (assembly GCA_020634035.1). Taxonomy (GTDB): domain Bacteria; phylum Cyanobacteriota; class Vampirovibrionia; order Obscuribacterales; family Obscuribacteraceae; genus RI-106. The sequence goes on from JACKCM010000004.1 coordinate 693,047, forward strand.
CACCCAGGCGACTTTGCCTTTTAGATAAGGATACTTTCGGCTTACTGCTTGCTTGATCGCGCTTCCGTCATCCTGCCAATCTACCACATGCAGTATCGGGCTGAACCATCGCTCGCCGCCGGCACCCTTGGCGTAGGGATACCATCTTTTGTTTAGTTCGGAGCTCTCGACCTGCCAGATCAGGCGCAAGAACTTGCTATTGTCGGTGGTGGCAAGTCCCTGTTTGATAGAGGCGCTACTTTCAAGCCTGTCAGTCTTTTTCCAGAAGTGCACCAGACATTCGGGAATGCCTTGATGAAAGCTGTGATTATATATGTCGGCTATGGTATTGAGGCTGACTGTGGATTTGTGCAAGCCTTTCTCAAGATCTGCTCTTTTGTCCTTGCTTTTTCGCAGGTTGAAAAATGTCAGCTTCTCTTCTATGACGGCATTACTTCTTTCTGCCACTATCAAGGCGCTGTCTATTTTTTCGCCGGTCTGATTGGGGAAGACACCGGGACCTAGATCAACCACAAGATTCAATTTGTAGCGTTCGAGGATGTTTTTGCGGAGCTTTCGATAGGTGGGCAGAGTCAAGACCGAGGCCTGGGTGATTGCTCCGAAGTAACCTCTGTCGCAGAGCATTTCTAAACAACGCTCTAAGAAAGCTGCACTCAGGTCAGTGCTGGCTTCAGGATATTCTTTTTTGAGGGCGAGCTTGAGCTCTCTGCTTATCAGCTTCCGACCTATATAGGGTGGATTAGTCAGAATGCAGTCATAGCGGCGAGCGAGGGCAGGATGTTTCTCTTCGTTGCGCGAGAGCGACCCTAAGAGATCCGTCTCTTCAAGAGTCAATAGAGTCAGACCCGGTGGTTTGAAATCGATTGAAAGATCAAGATCAAGAAGCCTTGCGGCTAAGCCTATACAGAGCACGAAGAGGGCTTCTTGATCGAGATCGATGCCATGCAGTCTGTATCGGAGGATATGTTCAACTCTGTTTTTAAGAACGGCTTTGCTTTGGCTGTCTTTGTCGCCTGTCATTTTGTCGAAGGCGGCCAGCACGAAGTGTCCGGCACCACAGGCAGGATCTAAAAATGTGAAATCGTCCTTCTCTTGCGAGCTGAAAGTCCTGTCGATAAGATAGTTCACCACCCAATCCGGTGTGTAGATCTGGGTAAAGGCGACGAGGTCTTCGAGGTCGATTGTCTTGTCGGCTGCCTGTATTTTCGAAACAGCCTCTTTTCTCTCTTTTGTTCTCCATATTTGATAGGCGTCGGCGGCTAAGGTTCTTGACTGGTTGAATTTGAAATCGGCAAAAAGCCTTTCTAGAAGGGGAAGAGTTTCTTCCAGTTCATTTGACATTGGCTTCGGCAACGGTGGCACCTTACTGATGGCGACCGCCATGTCATAGAGGTTCAATAGCTGTTCACCACTATTAGTGTCGTTTTCGTTATTATTGATCGCCAGAAAAAGCAAAAGGGTGGTGAGGTGGCTGTCGCAAAGCTGGCCTTTTACGCTTTCACGGTATTTGAGAACAGCCTTTTTTAAGGCTCTCAAGGTCTCTCCGCCGTGCTTCGTTTTTAACATTCTGGCCTGTTTCAGATCATGTCTCTAAAGGCTACCACCGGTTTATTAGAGTCGACGGAATAAGTCCTGGCACATTCAGCTGCCGAGAGCATAAGACCGAGCTCCATGAAGTCTTCCGGGACGCAGGCGATACCAAAGGAGAGCGAGAGCGATTCTGGTTTTACCGTGGGACTGAGCGGATCTTTCGACAGGGATTTGACCAGACGTTCACAGAATATAAGGGCTCCTTCGGTGTCGGTATCGGGACAGAGCAGGGCATAGTCGAAACCCTCATAGTGGGCAAGCAGGTCGTTATGCCGCTTGGCCGAGGTTATTCTTACCACTGCCTGGTTCAGGGCCGAGGTCGGCAGAGGTTCTCTGATAATGTCTTTGATTCCTGTTTTTACCCTCATCTCGAAGATGATTACCGACACCGGGGTGCCGGCGCGGTGACCGCGGAAGTATTCTTGTTCGAGAAAATAGAGAAAAGCCGGATAGTTGAACATGCCGGTGTCCGGTCTTCTAAGGCTCATCATCACCGATTGAATCGCGGCGCTGTCTATGGCTTTAGGGACCAGAGAATGTTTACCTGAGATGAGAGTTTTGTTGCTACTGTCGGTGGTGACCAGTTTGCATTTGAAAAGATGGCTGAGGATCTCGATCCAGCTGCTGCGCGGCATCTTGAGATTGGCGGCGAGCTCTTTGAATTTTGTCTTTCCGTCCAGCGCTAAATATAGCTGTCTCTGGGCCGCTAGAAGATGGGGCTCTCCTACTGAGAGCATGGTATTGAGGTCCACATCCGAAACGTCTTCGTTCGCTTTAGCCAGGACACTGTCCTCTCTGAAGCCCATGTTGCGAATCAGATTGAGCTTATCCAGAAGTTGCACACCCTGGATGACCAGGCTATCGAGAGAGTCCGAGACAGTGCGTTTCTGGGTGATTACCTGGGGCTGGAAAAAGAATTTGCCCTCTTGCCAGGTTATCAGTTCGTAGATACTTTCGTTGCCGGAGGCATCAGGGGTGGAGGCATGCACCGCTTTGCCGTCGAGGAAAAATACTTCGGCAGCTCCTTCTTTGCTGTCCACCTGTAGCCTGCCGGTCATCTTCGCCAGGAGAATCGACTGTAGCAAAGCCGAAATCTGAATGAACGCGAGCTCTCCGTTGAGCACGGTATCTCTTTTGGAGAGATCGGTACGGTTGGCCAGGGCCGGCAGAGGCACTGTGCGACGTTGTTTGGTCTTTTCCTGGGGATTGTAGAAAAATTCGGACTCCAACTCGGACTCAGCGTCCCGAATCGATGGCGGTGAACCGGCGGTGAGATGGGCTGTCGCTATCGCTTCTCCACAGGAGGCGATCATGCGGTTGAAGACCAGAAGAGTGTCGCAACTCTGATAAGTCCACAAACTGCGGGAGGCGCCTTTTGATGTCTGAAAAAGTTGCCAGGAAGGTTCTCTTCCCACCGGTGAAGATTTAACGGTGAGGGTGAAGATGTTCGAGTTATCAGACGACTTCCAGGTGACTTCGATTCGATCGCTCACCTCTTCCAGTGCCTGGGCGAGCATATGGTGGATGACCTGCATCGTCGGCGATGCAGGCAAAACCCTGGTAGCCTCTTTCTCCCCTTGGGGCTCCTGTATCATCCGGCTCAATTCCTGAAGTATCCAGATTCTTATTCCCGGCCAGAGCCAAAATCAATAATAATTAGATCTTGGCTTTACCCATTTCGAAATTAATCGAGTGTTTGGCCATTCTATCGAAGGCTTCTGCCATACGGTCGGCACCCAGGCAGAGCGAGAGTCTGAAATAGCCTTCACCGCTCGGTCCGTAGGCGTTGCCCGGAGGAACGACTATTCCTGCCACGTTCAGCATCTGATTGCTGAATTCTTCCGAGGTCATGCCGGGCGGAACAGGTAGCCACATGTAGAAAGTGGCTTTGATAGGCTCGACTTTCCAGCCCAGTTCAGTCAGTCTTTTCACTGCCAGGTCACGACGCTGGATGTAGAGGTTGTTGCAGTGCTCGATTTGATCTCTGGGACCTTCGAAAGCAGCAACGGAAGCCACTTGAATCGCCCGGAAAACATCGGTGTCGATATTCGATTTGATCTTGGCCAGATTCGCTACCGCCTCGGCGTTGCCGATGGCGAAGCCGACTCTCCATCCGGTCATGTTGAAAGATTTCGAGAGCGTATGCAGTTCGATGGCGATATCCTTGGCACCTTTGACATTGAAGATCGAAGGGGCTTTGTATCCGTCGAAGGTCATCTCGGAATAAGCCAGGTCGTGGCAGAGCAGAATGTCGTGTTTCTTGCAGTACTGCACAGCTTTTTCGAAGAACTTCAGATCGGCCACCGCTGCGGTGGGGTTGTTCGGATAATTCAGAAGCATTATCTTGGCTTTCTTGGCCACATCTTCAGGAATTTGATCGAAATCAGGAAGGAAGCCGTTCTCTGGCAAAAGCGGCATAAAGTGCGGGGTGCCGCCGGCCAGCATTGTCGATGATTGATAGACAGGGTAAGCCGGATCTGGAATGAGGGCATAGTCGCCCTGGTCTACATAAGCCATGATCAGGTGGTGGATGCCTTCTTTACCGCCTATCAAAGAGGTGAGTTCGGTCTTGGGATCGATACTGATTTTGAAACGATCATTGACCCATTTGGCTGCCGCATCTTTGAATTCGGGGGTGCCACCGAAGGGCGGATATTTATGGTTTATCGGTTTTTCTATCGCCTCATGCATGGCGTCGACAATATGTCGGAAAGTGGGCTGGTCCGGTGCGCCGATACCCAGGTTGATGATGTCGACGCCCGTGTCGGCTAGTGCCTGGGCTTTCTTGCCGATTTCGGCAAAGACATATGGGGGAATCGACTTTAAACGTTTGGCTACTTCCATGAGAAAAACCCCGGAGACTTTTGGAGAGATATGCAGAATGGACAAAGATTAGCACAGAAGCCACCTTCGCTATAAGGCCTTCGTTAGGAAATTTGATTATTTAGATCGCTTTAGATGTAAAGCGAAGGGATTCTCAAGCGTTAGCCAGGGCTGCTCCGGCTGCATGGCCGCTGGACCAGGCCCACTGAAAGTTGAAGCCGCCCAGTTGACCGGTGACATCGACTACCTCGCCGACAAAATAAAGTCCGGGTCGCTTCTTCGACTCCATCGTCTTCGAATCCAGCTCCCGGGTATCGACACCGCCCCTGGTGACCTCGGCTTTTATGAATCCGGTGGTGCGGGAGGGCATGATCGCATGGTTTTTTAAAAAGATTTCGATTTGGTCCAGTTTCTCGTTCGATAGCTCTGCTATGCGTCCGTCGATTTCGAGCAATAGTGCAAGTCGTTCGGCCAGTCTGCGAGGCAGCCATTGAATGAAAGAGGACTTCAAAAATTTCTTCTCTCCGGCAGAGCGCAAATCGGTCAGTATCTCTCTGATATCCAGATCAGGCAGAAAGTCTATGAACACTGGCTCTCGTCTTCGCCAGTAGAGAGAGGCCTGCAAGCTTGCCGGACCGCTGAGACCGCGGTGAGTGAAGAGAATGTTTTCGCGAAAAGAGGCTCTCTCGGTTTTGAGAAGCACATCACAGGCGATACCATAGAGCTGATCATATTTAAGCCGTTCTTCCTCTTTGAAAACAAAGCCATCGAGGGCCGGAATCGGCTCCACCACTTTATGTCCGAAGACCCGGGCGATGTCGTAGCCGATACCTGTGGCGCCCACTTTCGGTACCGAGAGTCCGCCGGTTGCCACCACTAGAGAGCGACACAGATACAACTCTCTATCGGTCTTTATCACGAAGCCCTGATTGATGTCGGCGATTTCTGTGTGCAAGCGCTGATTTGAATTAATATAACCGGCTACTTTTGCTGCGCCAGTGGCATCGCCGGCGATATAACCTTTATCCGATAACTTCCCGTCTGCTATGGCAAAAATCGCCTCGATGCTCGAATCGAGTTCGATTTTTGCCCCATGCTCTTTGCATTCTTTTTCGAGCATGTCCACAATCTGTCGGGCGCTTTCATCGCAAAAAAGCTGACCCAGTTTCTTTTCGTGATAGGCAATGCCGTGCTTTTCGACAAGCTCGATGAAATCTCCCGGACCATAGCGAGAGAGAGCAGATTTGACGAAGTGAGGATTCTCGCTCACATACGAATCGGCGGTTGTATAGAGATTGGTGAAGTTGCAGCGCCCTCCCCCGGATATTAATATCTTTGCGCCCAGGCTCTTCGAATGGTCGAGCAGTATCGTTTTTCGACCGCCACTGGCGGCATGGATGCCGCACATCATGCCGGCTCCGCCTGCTCCCAGAATCACCACATCAATGTTTATCAAATTTTTCCCAAAAAAATCGGACGGACTCTCTATACTTCTAATTATGTTTTCTTGCTATCTATATTTCCCTGAATGATACCGGATTCTTGAGAGGATTCTTTGATAATGAACAGCCAAAGCGTCAAAAATGTTCAAGCAACGCTTACTGGAAACCGCATAGAGTCGGCTGCCAGCAGCCTCGACCGCTTCGCCGTCGCCTTTGAAGATGGCAGCGGACTGATCTTGAGCGCCGTTATAGAAGACGGAGAGTTCGCCATCGCTTGCGAACTGGTGGAGGATAAACAGTCTCTGCCTGCGCTGGCCGAGGCGGTTTGCACCGTAGACTGGCAATGGATAGCCGGTTCGAGTGTGGCTTCTATCGAACCCGGGGGCGAGGCGGTGAAGTTCCGACTGGATCCGGCCGGTCCTCTGGTGGTCGGTCTCGGTGCCTGGGAAGGCAAGCCGTTCTTGTCTTTTCGACCCTATCAACCTGCCAGGATATAATAAGCACTTGTTTTTCGCGGTCCGAGGACGAATTTGATGCGCAATCACAAAACGGCTCTCTTGCTACTAGCTTTTAGTCTGGTCACGCTTCCCTCTTTGAATTCCAGTCAGGCTCTGGCCGCTGCCGAAGCTCAGTCTGAATCTGGAAGCTGGCAAGAGATGACTGACAGGGCCTTGAAAGTATATGAAGCCGGCGATTTGAAAAGTGCCGAGTCTCTATTGACCCGGGCACTTGCCGAAGCCGAGAAAATGGGAAAAGAGAATCCCAAGCTCTTCAAGAGTCTCGACAATCTCGCCCTTATCTATTTCAAGGAAGGTTCTCTGGTCAAAGCCGAGCCCCTGCTTGAGCGTTCTCTGGTATTGCAAGAGGCTAAATACGGACCGGACAACTTAAAAATTGCCGAAGCCCTTCACAACCTTGGCATTCTCTATCTGAGCGAAGATAAGCTCGACGATGCCGAAAAGAGCTTCAAGCGATTGCTCGATATCAGAGAAAGCAAGCTCGATAAAGAGAGTCTCGAGGTTGCCACCACTCTCAATAATTTAGCCGAAGTCTATGATCTGAAGGGCAAATTTCGCAAAGCCGAAAAGCTGTTGCAGCGCTCTCTATCTATTCGAGAGAAGAAGCTGGGTGAGAACCATGCCGATATCGCCAACAGTCTCAATAATCTTGCCGGGCTTTATATGGACCGGGAAGACTATGCTAAAGCCGAGCCGCTTCTCCTTCGTTCTTTGAAGATTCAGGAGAAAGTCTCGGAGAATGCCGAGAAAGATGCCGGGCTCTCCGCCATTCTCAACAACCTTGCCGAGCTTTATGACTCTACCAGCCAGTTTGCCAAGGCCGAGCCACTTTTTAGACGCGCTCTAAAAATCGATGAAGCCTGTTATGGTCCCGCTCACCCGAATGTGGCCAAAACTCTCAATAATTTGGCGGCTCTGTATATAGACGAAGGCGCTTACGAAAAGGCCGGTCCTCTGGTAACACGGTCTTTGAAAATCGCCGAAGCCTCCGAAGACCCAGATCATCCGGGCATGATTCAGAGCCTGGAGGAGGTCGCCGAAATTTATGCCCAGAAAGGCAAAAACGAGAAGAGTCTACCTATTCGAGAGAGGATCTTGTTCATTCAGGAGAAGAGACTGGGTAAAGACAATCCGGAGCTGGTCATGTACATAGAAGACTACGCCCGCAATCTTGATTCTCTTGGCAAGGTGACCGAATCGAAAGCTCAAAAAGACAGAGCGAAGCAGCTCCGCAAACAGACGAAGAAGTAAGATCTCAGGGCAATAAGTCGTCTCGGCCTGTCTCGGTCAAAAATAGTCTGAAGAGATAACGCATGTCCCGGTCTCGATAATTATTCACCGGACTGAACTGAGCCAGCTTTTTCACCCTCGCTTCATTATCTGCCTGAATCATCGGTTTGCCGTCCTGGTTAAAAGATTTTGTCGAGGCTTGCAGTTTGATGTCGTCACTGTTTGCAGAATACGGCTCATAGCTGGTGATGCTCTCCTGAACGTAGGACTCTTTGATTTTCTGGTCTCTGCCGTGATTGGTGCGCTTCACCCGTATAACATTGACCACCGAGCGAAAACGCACCCGATTCTCTGTATATGGGTCAAAGCGCTTCTCTTTGACCAGATGAATTTCGTTCACTGAAGCGAGGCGGGTTTCAGACTTATAAGGAACGCCTATATAGTGCCAGATTCCTCCCAGTCTATCTTTCTGCATGCCGTAGATGAATTTGTGTCGAGCTTTGAAACGATGGGGGCTTTTTGTAGACCGACCAGAGGCGAAATCTTTGCGATAGACTGCGGTCTCTTCCTGCACCAGCCAGGTGCCTGCCATCCAGGCAGGCACTCTCACCCAGCCGTTGCCAGAATTTAGATTCTCGAATACTGAAGCGTCCAGGACGTTTCCTTTGCGGAAAGATTCTTCCACAGAAGGCATGAGGTCCATATGGCGCACTCCACCTTCCAGGGTGGTGGCTTCTGCCCGGGCTGAGCCGGTGATGGAGAGCCAGGTCCATGCTAAGAGTAAAAGTATTCGCATTGGTTAATCGACCGTCTACTTTCAGTTTAATGCTAGAATTTGTTTCCGATGAAACTCGTCTCTGCTGTTATTAAACCCAAATCCCTGCCTCGGCTACAGAGCATGCTCAGAAAAGCCGATGTGCCCGGTCTTACTGTGGTCAAAGCCCAGGGTTTCGGCACCGAGCATCGCAGTGCCGATATCAATAATGTCGGTTTGCTCACCGAACGCATAAAAATCGAGGTCGCCCTCGAAGACGACAAAGTCGATGAAGTTATCAAAGTGATATGTGACGCAGTCGGGACCAACTCTCCCCATGGAGACGGAGTGATCTTCGTATGGGACCTGGTTAGTGCAACCCGAATCGGGTCAGAATAGTGGTTTAAGAGCCGGCTTTTTTGCTGGTTTTCTTAGCGGTTTTTTTGCTTGCTTCAGCTTCTAGCTTCTTCTGATTTTCCAGCTGCTTAGCCTTGAGGCGTTTAGCTATTTGAGCCGGCGAGAAGGGATAGGAGCACCAGCCGTTACCGTCGGTAGGGCAGATAGAGAGAGCCTCTTTGCCGTTTGCCGTGGTTTTGCTTTTGCTTCCGCTTGCGCTTTTTACCATAAACTCATCCTTTTAGAGGAGCATCATGATCTACACTACCACTATTTAGTAATTCGAAAAACCCCCGGCAAGCCGGATTCGTTCGTTTTTGTGTTGTTTAATTAGAATCAGCTGTCGACACCGATATCTTCATTCCACAGGCTGGGACTGCGTTTTGCGAAGGTCTGCAGCATCTCGTAGCATTCATCGAGATTCAGATCTATAACTTTTATTCCGGCATTTTCCATCAAATGCCTGGAGCTTTCGAAAGTTCTGTCTTCTCCTGCTATCACTATCGGTATGCCGAATTGAATTGCCGCACCGGCACACATGGCACAGGGCATCAGGGTCGAGTACATGATCGTATCTTTGTAGGTCTTCTGACGACCGGCTGCCCTCAGGCAGTCTATTTCGCCGTGGGCGGTAGGGTCTCCGAATTGAATACGGCGATTATGACCGCGTCCGATTATCTTGCCTTCCCGGACCAGCACCGAGCCTATCGGTACACCACCTTCTTCCAGACCATTTCTAGCTTCTTGAATCGCTTCCTGCATACAGCGCTCTATTTCGCTTTCGTCGGGCAGGTGACAATGATCTCGGGCTGTGGTGCTTGTCATGAAAGTCGCTTCCTCTAAACTCAAGTAGACATATTAGCTCTTATTCTTCGCTCGATCCAGATGCTCGAGTTCTATCCCACAGTCGCAAAAGTGTTCGAAGCACTCCGTCAACCTTTTGGGGATGTCCTAGAGTTGAAGATATGGAACGGCATTCGCGTTTATAAAGGTCAAAAAAATGTCTGATAGTTTGTTCGATGGTAAGTCCTTCTACGGATATCCTTTCTGGAATACGGTCAACAGGATGGTGGTCAATACTCACTTCCATTCGGCTTATCTGACCGGGCTCGATAACCTGCCCGAATCAGGACCTTTTCTTCTGATAGCCAATCACAGCTCCAGGTGGGACGGTCCGGTGGTGCAGTATATCTTGAACCGGCGTGCCAACTATATGGTCTCTCCTAACGAGATGAAAGGTATACAGAAACCCGCTGTTTTGAGCGTTGGTGCCTTTCCTGCTAATCCTCGGCTGGATCTGGTCGGCTATGCCACCCGGCAGTTGAGCGCCGGAGAGCCTGTGGTCATCTTTCCGGAAGGCAATATCTTTTATGACGGCGTTCTAAGAAGATTCAAACCCGGCGCCGCCAAAGTAGTGCATGCTTGCCGCAAGAACAATGTCGATCTTAAAGTGGTGCCTCTGGGAATTCACTATGAGCATGGTGCAAGACCGCGCTTTGTCGCCACAGTGGGCAGTGTTATCGATGAAGAGATTACCGATATTCTTGTCGATAGCGAAGGAAAAAGAGAGAGTCTCACCGAACTCACCGATTTGCTTCGCCAGAGAGTCATGCAGTCTGTGGAGCAGTCCAGAAGCCATGCTTCGAGCAATAGTTCTCAGCCGGCTCTGGCTGCTCTGTGATTTCATATTTGATACCGAGATAAAAGAGATTAGCGTTCGACGCTGAAGCCCTGGATACCGTTCATATGATTGAGCACAGCCGCCATCTTAGCCATGTCCCCGAGGATTCTTCGCTCTCGAGTACCGTTCAGGCTCTGGCGCAGGTCTGCGACTACGTCAGAGGCGTTCAAGGCGCTCTCCAGCGAAAATTCACTGATGGCCAGGTGCGAATTATGCAGAATCTTGAAATGTCTTCTGGCGATGCCGTCTTTGGGTCTGAGTAAGTTGCGATTGAGGCGGTTTTTAGAGGCTATAAGTTCATAGCCCGGCTTTATTGTAAACGCCTGTCTGTTGCGGCCGGTCGAGCCGGCGAATGGACCCTTATCCAGTTTGACTTTTATAGTGGTGCCTCGACCGTCGAGGTTCATCACCCGCAGGGTGCCATTTTCCAGTTTTATGATCGCGTCTCCATCCGAATCTATCGCGATGTTGCCGAATGGAGTGATGACCAGAGCTGTCTGGGATGGTTTCTTGACCGAGATAAGAATTTCGCCTTTGATCATCTTGACCACATAAGGACCGACTTTCTGGTAGCGGGTGCCCTGGGTGTGGCGGATGATTATGCCGCTCACCGGACCCTGAAGCTCGTCTTCCTCGGGGAAACTCGAATCGGGTATCAAATGCACTCCCCGCAGCGCTTTGGGGCTGGAGAGATAATTCAGATTGAATACATTGAAGTTCTTGTCCTGGAAACTATTCAAACCAGGCTGAACATCGGTGGGTACAACAATTACCGGTGTGAAATCAACCCGGGGAGTGGGCAGGGGAATAATCGGTGGTCCGGGCGGAGGGGTGGTATCGACTACCGGTGGCGGAGTTACCGGCGGAGGCGGCGTTGTGATCACCGGCGGCCCTTCGATGATAATCTCTTCCTGGCATAATGCCCGGGGGCTTGAAACAAGAAAAATCAAGCTTACTAAGGCTGGGACTACTTTTATGTATGATTTCATGGCAGTCAAGTATATAACAGGACCGCCTTATTCAGATCTATTGTTGCAAGATCCCCTTAACACACCAAGCGGATAGGATTGGGTCCCCAGAATATTGCCGTTTTTGTCTAGAGCTGAGAGCCTCAGATAGTGATAAGCTCCGGCAGTGGTATCACTTAGATCTAGTCGATAGGTACCGCTTGTCCCTGGGGGGAGATAGAAGAGATAGGCGCTTTTCCTACCGGCTCAGGGTCGTTAAAAACTTTCGAAGAGCTTATTGAAATCGCCGTTGAAAGCCTGGTTCAGTCTCTCCATAAGCCAGAGATCGTCGCAAGTGAAATACGCGTTCAAAGCCTCTGCGTAGACGAAGAAAAAATATTGCTGCTGCCAGGACAAATTTCGGGAGCATGGCTCTGTATCTCTGTTTATTCTTCGACGGTGAATCCCTGGGTGCCGTTCATATGATTGAGAACCGCTGCCATTTTCGACATGTCACCAAGAATGCGTCTCTCTTTGACTCCGTTTTTCGATTGGCGCAGGTCGGCGATTACATCCGAGGCGTTCAGGGCGCTCTCCAGCGAGAATTCTGAGATTGCCAGATGTGAGTTCTCCAGGACTTTGAAATGTCTTCTGGCGATGCCGTCCCGGGGGCGCAAAAGAGAGCGGCTCAATGTATGCTTTGAAGCTACCACTTCGTAGCCTGGTGCCACGGTGAGAGTGGGGTCTGCCGGTCCGGCAAAAGGACCTCTATCGAGCTGGGCTTTTATAGTTTGACCCTGACCATCGAGATTCATCACTCGGAGGGTGCCTTCATTGAGCTTGATAATGGCATCGCCGTTGGCGCTTATCGAAATATTTCCGAAAGGTGTTTCGACTATCGCAGTTTCAGAGGGGCGTTTGACTGATACGAGAATCTCTCCTTTGACCAGTTTGATCACATAGTCACTGGCCTTTTCATAGTTGGTGCCTTCGGTCTGGCGAATCGAAATGCCCGATGTCGGTCCTTTCAGCTCGGATGCCTGGGGAAAGCTGCTGTCGTCCACCAGCTGCACCCCATTTAAGGCAACCGGACTTGAAAGATTTGAAAAGTTCGGGACCGTGCCCTGAAAGTTGAATAATCCTGGTTCGACGTCGGTTGGAACAACTATTTCTGGTGTAAATGGAGGTACTGTGGGTAACGGGGTAATAAGCAGTGGTGGCGTAGGTGGCGGCGTAGGCTCAACTGTAGTGGGAGTTGGGGAATAGCTCGGTGTTGACGGTGGGAAAGTGCTTTGGGCCTCCGCTGGTATAGGCGTACCAAACAGAAATGCCAGAAAAAACAGACCGGCAATGAAAAATGGAATTTTGTCGAGGAAGGCTCTTCTTTTCTTCACTTTGATAACTTCCACCTGATTCAAGCAGTTAAGTCAGTATATTTTACATGACAACCGATTGCCCTTATTTTAGGACTGATCTGGGATCATTTTTTAAGCTTCGGACTTCCTGTTAATATAGTAGCTGTAGTTAGTAGAGTCTTTTACGAAATATGATTTTGTCCAGACCCTTGACCCCTTTAATTCTTGCGGTCGGCGCTTTGTCCACGTTCAGTATGGTCAGTATTGTATGTGGTTGCAACGCCAAAAAGCCTGTCCAGAAGAGCGGATCTGAAAAAACAGAAGAAAGCAGCGAGGCAAAACCGGCCCGTTCGCCAGAAGAGCTGGCCAGAGAGAATATGGCTCTTTTGCGGCGCTCGGTCGATGTAAACAACAAAGAAGGGCTCGAAGCCTTGAAAGCAGGCAAGCTGGACAGAGCAGAGCAATTGTTTCTTGTCAGTTTGCGCCAGGTCGACAATCTGCCCCATCAAGAAGCGCGCCGGGCCATGATTCTCAATAACCTCGCTTCGGTCTACGAAGAAAAAGAGATGTATGCCCAGGCTGTACCGCTGCTTGCCAAGTCCCAGAAATTGTTCATTCGGGCTTATGGAAGAAAGCATCCGACTGTCTCGATTACCCTGGCTAATCTCGGTCGCATTCTCTCTAAACAGTATCGCTATGAAGAGGCGGCGCCGGTTTACAAAACAGCTATCTCTTTGATGGAAGAGAGCGGCAATACCAAAGGCGATGATTACAAAGACTGTCTTAACAGTCTTCTGGTTGCTCTGAGGAAGAGCGGTAAGGGGCTTCAGGCGAATGAACTGGAGAAGAAGATTCAGGCTCTTCCGAAGTAAAAGCCAGTCTCCACCAGACCGGTAATAGAGCAATTGATAAAGCTATCAGACCGACAATCCACAGGGTCCGGTCCGGCAGCCAGACAGGGCTTGGGCTATTGCAGATCCAGGAGCCTATGCCGGCGAGAAGGCAGAAGAAAGAGAAGCTGGCAACAGCAGTAGCCGTGCCTGCCCGGAGCAGCCGACGGCGGGGCTCATCCGGATCAAGACCGGCTTTGATCGCCACTGGAGCCCAGAACCCTGGCGGTTTGACTCGTTTATAGAACTCCACCAGTCTGTCCATCGATTCTGAGGGCGCCAGATACGATACCAGTATCGCCACCACAAGTGAAATGCCCACCAGAATTAAAATTCTCAAGCCTTCTACAGAGCCCTGGGAATCCGGCATGGTAACGAGCAGTACCGGTACCATCAAGATAGAGACCACCATACAGGCGATTTCTGCCCAGACATTGATGCGCCACCATAGCCAGCGCAGAACCAGAACAATGCCTATTCCTGCTCCGAAGAGGAGGCTCTGTTTCCAGGCATCTTGAATGGAGGAGAGTTTGGTCATCACGAAGATGGCTATGGATAAGATAACGATATTAGAGCCCCGAGCCACCCATACAAGCGATCGAGCAGAAGGTTCTCGCTTCAATATAGATCCTGCAATGAAGCGTTTATAGATATCGTTTGTCCAATACGAGCTGCCCCAGTTCAGGTGGGTATCGATGGTGGAAGCAAGGGCGGCCAACATACCGACCATCATCAGACCTCTTGCCCCGGGAGGCAGCAGCTCTACTATGCCCCGGACAAATGTGGTCTCTCGCTCGGCGCGGATCATGTCGGCGCTCAGTGTCGGATCGGGTGGAAAGAGCACCAGCAGTCCAAGGGCGATAGGCAGCCAGGTCAGACCGCGCAGCAGAAGCTGGGCGAAGACGAATACTATAGAGGCGAGCTTGGCGTCTTTATCCGACCGGCATGCCATGGTCCGCTGGGCTAGATAGCCGCTGCCATCGGAGTTCATCTGAGTAAGCCATTGTATACCTATAACCGTCAATAGAATCAGCCCCATATCCTTAGCCTGGCTGGGAGAGAAAGCGAGCAGCTGATCGATGGTGATACCGCCGGGACCACCATTTTGCATCTGCCCGGATAGGGCGGTGAATAACTCAGGCAGACCGCCTATGGTGGCGATTATAAAAAATGCATAGACCAGGGAGCCGGCAAGACCGATGGCGAATTGAACCACATCGGTGGCCACCACTGATCGTAAGCCTCCGGTGGTCGAATATAAGGTGCTGGTCAGGGCGATGACCAGAATTGAAATAAAGTTGTTGGTGGATTTTGTCCATATCTGATCTATATCCTTGCTGATGGTAAGGGGAGTCCCCATCGCTTTGACCAGAGTCTCCACAGGCAGGAAGAGCCAGTCGGGTAGCCATTGATTCCAGATCAAAAAAGGCTCTGCTATGCGTGTTGCCGCAAGCAGTACGATGGCAAGACCGATACAGTTGAGCAGGGTGCCGGCGTACATTGCTTTGATGCCGCGAAGAACCGCTGCCGGTTTTCTTCCATAACGGATTTCGGTCAATTCGGCGTCGGTTATTACCATGGAGCGGCGCCAGGAAGGCGCTAGAACAAAGCCCATTAACAAAAAGGCGACGGCATAGATCCACATTCTCCATAAAGAAAAGATACCGGCGGTGGCGATTAGTCCGGTAACAAGAAGCGGGGTGTCGGCGGCAAATTGGGTGGCGGCCATGCTGAGACCGGCTTGCCATCCTTTCAAAGAGCGGCCGGCCAGGAAGTATTCTTCTAGATTTTCCGAAGCCTGGTCTTTTGCCCGGAAGCCCGCGCTCAGGGCGTGCGCGAGGAAAGCGACCAGGATTATCACGTCTATTAGATTCATAGCTTTCTGTGCTAGTCTAATACACTGGAAATTTTTTTTCTTTCCCCAGAGAATATGTCGATTTCAATGATCCGCAAAAGAAGACGATTTCAGTGTCAGTGGTTGATACCGGTATTTGCTCTTCTGTCTCTTCTTTCTATAGGCTCAGCCGATGCCGAAGAGATTCGCTCCTTCGATGTCGATATCAAGACTTTCAAAGATTCCTCTTTTCTTGTCACCGAAAAGATAGATTATGACTTCGGTGATGTAGAGCGGCACGGCATTCACCGGGTTATTCCGATTCTGTACACCCGGGGACCGAATGACTATCGAATTGATCTGAAACTCGACAAAGTAATTGACGAGCGCGGCACGCCCTATGAAGTCCAGAAGCTTATCTCGGGCGAGAAAGTAAACATCCGCATCGGATCCCCTGCCTATACCATGAAAGGTCGCCATCTTATTACTGTTCAGTATCGAGTGCGACATGGGGTCAATTTTTTTGACGGTGCTCCTGAAATTGCCTGGAATGTCACCGGTCACGACTGGCATGTACCCATTGCCCGGGCCACCTGCACTATCCATCCGCCCGACGGGGTGCCCAGCACCAGCATAAAATTCGAAAGTTTTACCGGCCGTCGAGGGCAGAAAGAGACTGGTGAGAGCCGTCTTAATGCAGACGGAGTGGTTTTATCCTCCAGTTGGCTCAGACCCGGCGATCACTTTATGGCGAGGGTAGGCTTTCCCGAAGGTTCGGTCCGTAAACCGGACAGCAAGCTGAGTTTTCTCTGGTGGCTGGAGGACTGGTGGCCGGCTTTTGTTATTCCTGCTTTCACCGCCTTCGCCCTTGGTGCCATCTTCTGGAAGTTCGGTCGGGACCCGGTCCACCTTTCTGAATCCGGTCCCAGTGCCGACTGGACATCTCCTGATCTGCTGGCCGAACTGCGTCCTGCACAGCTTGGAACCGTAATCGATGAGCGTTGCGATATGCATGATATCGTCGCCACTGTGCTTGATCTCTGTCATCGGGGTCATCTTAGAATCAAGCAACTCTCAAGAGAAGACCCCTATGGTTTCGAAGGACCGAGTATTCAATTTCTAAGATGTGAGCCCGGCGATGATGCTGTTCTTCTTATAAGGTTCGAGCAGGAGTTCCTGCGAGGCATGTTTGAACGAGAGCCCGGGGGGCGCCTGGATGATACCGTCTTTCTGGGGGATCTGAAGTTTCAATTCCAGAGCCGCATCGCTGTCATTCGCAAAAGTATCTACGACAGCCTTGTTCAAGAAGGTTATTTCCAGACCAACCCCCATGAAGAGAGAAAGGTCTACTATTCGCTTGCTCTGATTTTATTGATTGTGGGAGCGCTGCTTCTCTTTCTTGCTTCCGAGGTAAGCTCGGTGGTGGGCTGGGCTGTCGGGCTTCTGCTCTCTGCCGGTATTTCGGCGGCTTCAGCACCCTATATGCCGAGCCGTACCCATAAGGGTTGTCTTGCCGTGCGTCGCATCCAGTCGCTTTCGGCATTCCTTCTAGATGCCGGCATTGAAGAGATTGAGGCGATGGAGGCTGCCCAACCTGATTTGTTCAGTCGGATGCTTCCTTATGCCATGGTTCTGGGCCTGGAAGATCGCTGGGCGACTTGTTTCAGCACGATCTTGAAAGAGCCGCCATCTTGGTATGAACCGCTCGATTATTTCGGCGCTGAGGATGAAGGCGAGGAGAAAGGCAGTGCAGACAAAGCCTTCGATGCCCGCGCTTTTGTGCTGGAACTTGGAGCCTGTGTGAGAACCATGCAGTCAGACCTGGTCGCCAGTCCGCCGCCTGCGCCCACCTCTATCAGGATGGCTGTTTCCCAGGAGTCTGGTTCGGGTTCGGCTTCGGCTTCGGGCAGCGGTTTTGGCGCCGGAGGTTATGGACCGGGCGGTCCATAGTCAAGGTCACATAAATCGGAAACAGGATCTATAATGCCTTAAATGGCATAAATTCATTGGTGCAAAAAGAGTGAAGCCCGCTGGGATTTAAGATAATTCCTGCAACAATTGACAGTTATTTAACGTCTCGGGTGCCAGTTAGGGTGCCCAACGTGGAAAAAGGCATTTGGACGTTGAATGCGACTTTGTCCCCCGGCTTGGGAAGGAGCTGATAGATAATGACTACCCCCGATCAGAAGTTCTTGCGTAGATTGAAGTTTTGGGCTTTGCCTGTAGCCTTTAGCCTTGTTGGCGCCATTGCCGGCCCCGGGCTCTGTGCGTTAGAGACCGATGATGTCGGGATGTACGGCTCGATCTTGATCTCCAGAAAAGCCCATGCCGCAGCGACGGCGATGAAGCAGGGCCAGTACGGCGAAGCCCAGATGCACTACAAGGCTCTAATCGGCATGGATCCCAAAGAGGATGATTTTTATTTCGGGCTCTACGAAGCAAGCCGCAAGATGCAGCAGTGGCCCGAAGTTGCCCTGGCGCTGGAGCAACTCTTTCAGCACAATCCCAAATATAAAGCCGAGATGCCGCTGGAATACGGCGAGTGCCTCTATCACATGAACAAATACAGTGAGGCCGAACCGGTTTTGAAAGCGGCTCTGGCTAAAGTAGAAGAGCCTTCTATCGTCGAGAAGCAGCTTAAAAAGCTGATGATGAAGAGTATCATCATCAAACAGAAACATGTGGGCAAGATAGTCGTGCCTAAGTATAAGGTGATAGCGCCGGTGCCCAAGCGGGAAACTGTCACCCAGAAAATGGCCGATCCCCAGACTTCTAGTACGGCTCTCAACATGGAAGCCGCCTATCTGCGTTCCGAATGTATCGTTATCGCCGAGTACAAAGGTTATGAAAAGGACGACATGGTCACCTTCTATAATCCGCCTAAAGCGATATACAGAATTGAAGAGAGTTTGAAAGGTCACGACATGAACAAGACCCTGCCGATTCGGTACGAGTTTCATGACAAAACCAATAAACCGAAGCCGGAAGGATGGAAGTTCGACGAGAAAGAGATGATGCCGGAAAAAGGCAGCAAGTGGATCATCTTTATTCCTAACGCCATTCCGGTGGATGGACAGTTCGAGACCTATCACGGTTCTTACGGCAGGCTCGAATACAATGAAGACAACTATGACAAAGTCTTGAGAATTCTCGAACAGCACAAAGGTCAGACCAGGTAAAGGAATTGCTATGTTGAAGAAACTTGTCGGAATGATGCTGGCGCTGACATTTATTATGTCTATATTTGCTGCGCCATCGTTAGCGGTGCCCAAGTTGGACTCGGCCACCGTCCAGCAGAGGAAGGTGACTATTCATCGCAGTCTGCTCAATATCTACCTCGCTCAGAAGCGAAAGGACGATTGTCTGAGAGAGTATCCCATCTTGATTGGCTTGCAGCCGGACGATTCGAAACTGCGTTATGAATACGGGCTGTTTCTCTCTCGCTTCGGCAACAAGGGTCAGGCCATTGCCCAGCTCAAGAAAGCTGCCGAAATGGATCCTACCAACGCTGATATCTCGGGAGCCCTCGGTACTACATATATTCATATGAAGAACTACGAGGAAGGCTGCAAATGGCTGCGTCAGGCCGCCGGCTGCCCCGAGGGTGAAAAGTACAAGAAGCCCTATGAAGATGCTTATAAGTACATGGCTTACCAGAAGCAGCGCGAGATCTACAAGAAGAAACAAGAGCAGTACAAGAAAAAATTGGAAGAGCGGAAGAAAGCCGCCGCCAAAGCAACCGAGGATGACGACGACGACTGGTAGAAAGAAAAGGGCTCCTGAAAAGGAGCCCGATTTTTTTTATTTAGCCGGTACTTCTTCGCCCAGGACAATTTGATTGCGACCCCGCTCCTTGGCGATATAGAGTCTCTGGTCGGCGGTATGAATCAGGTCGAAGATGGTCTCTCCGTCATCGGGATAAGTGGCAAGCCCTCCGGAGAAGCTGCATTTGAAGCTCACTCCCGAATCCGATTCGAACTCCATGCCTCGAAATTCTTCGAGAACACGATCAACCGCTTTGTGAATTCGTTCTTTGGTCTCTCGCCGGAAAGCCAGAATAAACTCCTCTCCACCCCAGCGGCCTCGGATGTCATCTACCCGAAAGCGTTTGGAAAGCAACTGTCCAAGCCCGGCCAACACCCGGTCGCCGGCCAGGTGTCCGTGGGTGTCGTTCACTTTCTTGAAGTGATCGACATCGAGAAGACAGATTGAAAAATTGCACTTGATTCTCTCCGACTCGGCCAGTATCGCCGATAGTTGCTCGGAAAATGCCCGTCTTAAAAGCAGACCGGTGATTGTATCTTTGTCCGAGCGCTCTCTGAGCATGGCGGCACGATCTATGCGGACCTTGACCCGGGTAAGCAACTCTTCATTGACCACCGGCTTCGGTAGATAATCATCGCCACCACATCTGAAGGCTTCCACCCGCGCTTCCACTCCGGTCTGACCGGTGAGGAAGATGATGGGAAGATCGCGCCAGCGTGGTACTTTTCTCAATTTCCGACAGACATCGAATCCGGTTATGCCCGGCATCATCACATCGAGCAGGAGCATATCCGGAGGAAACTCCTGCATGGTGTCGAGGATCTGGGCAGGGTCGTTGAGGGTTTTGACGATCATGCCTTCGTTTCTCAAAACCAGGGCGATGGTGTTGGCAAAGAACTCATCGTCGTCGGTGATAAGAATTCGAGGTCTGCCTCCCTGGCGGATAGCGACCAGGTGTTCTACAGCTTTTTCAAGAGAGTCCGGCTTGAAGGGTTTATTCAAATACAACGAGGCACCGGCATGGGTGCCTTCGGTCTCGTCCTGCATGCCGTCGGCACCAGAGATGAAAGCAAGGGGCAGGTTATGATTGCCGGGCAGAGAACGAATCTCCATCGCAAGCTTGAAGCCTTCTTGGGACTTTTCAGTGACTATGTTTATGAGGGCGGCATCGAGGGGATATTGAGCCGCTTTGTCCAGCGCTTCCGGCGCGGTCTGAGCACGCACGACCTCTACTGCCGATTCGCGACCGAGCTCTTCCACCACTTTCAAGAAGTCTTCGTCTTTATCCACAACCATGATCCTGGCCATGGCCGGTTGTTCTTTTTCACTTCCGGCTTGCTCAGAATCGGCTGTTTGGTCCTTATTCTCTGCGTCATCATCGGCGTGGACAACATCGATAACTTCCCTGGCTTCCTGCTCGCCGTCCATCTGGGCGTTAACCAGGCTGCGGTCTATCTGGTGCCAGATATGAACCCGTTCTTCCTCGGCCATCTCTTTCATGGCCATAGTGGAATCTTCGATAAAGGCCATGTGTTCGCCCACTTTTCTAAAACCGAGTGAGCCGCCGGTGCCTTTCATTTTGTGAGCGAGACCTTTGACTTCATCGAGAAGAGCCAGATTGCCCGGCTCCGCTTTGGCTGCTTCTATGGCTTTAGCAAGCTCGGCCAGTTTCTCCGGGAGAACCCGGGCATACTTCGAAACCAGAGCCATGAACATCTTCTCGAAATTCTTGAGCTTCTGCTGCTGGGCTTCTGAATTGACATCGCCTTCTAGCACACATTCTACTCGGGCTCCGAAAATAAAGGGGATTAAAGGCTTACTCGATACGAGATCGAGCTTGTATGTATCCAGCCGGGGCTTCATCTCTTTCAGCTCGGTTTTGTCGCCGGCGATAAACACCATCGGGACTGATTCTTTTATGGCTCTTGCTTTTTCTATCCAGCCTTCGGCGCTGATTCCAGTAAGCGGAGAACCGACAAGAACCAGGTCTATCTCTTCATTTTTAAGAAGCTGCAAGGAAGTATCGCAATCTTCTTCTTGAAAAACACTATGACCACGGCTTTCGAAAACCGGAGAGATCAGCTTCCTGAAATCTTGATCGGGATCTAGAACCAGAATCTTTTTTGACATAAAGAACAGATCTCAGTTCAGGGGAAGATCGGTGCGGATCTTCCTCGGGTTTTGCCAGCCCATCTCATCGAGAGCTTCATCGAAGCCGACTCGCATCCTACTGCAATAATTGAGCGCGATTATACATTGCTCGGACTTCATCAGCCCTTCTCGAATCAGAGGCAGACATATGAAGGCGGCGTCCACGGTTTTGCGGTTGAGCTTGTTGGCTGCTTCCAGAATGCCGACCAGGTCGCCGCCATGCTTTTTGCGGACGGCAAGAGCGTCTTTGACGTCATCGGCCGAGAGGATGCCGGCTTTTTCGAGCAGGTCGAAAGCCGGTTTGAGATTGCGTTTGGGCTTCTCTCCTTGTTGTCCCTGGGCTCCTTGAGCGCCCTGGGGGGCCGAAGCGCTGGGAGCGGGGGGTCTGGGTTTGGCCTGGCCCGCTTCAGGAGGTCGTTTCTTCGGTTTTCGAATCAGGTCTTCCGGAGTGAGATGCTGATCTATGTCAGCTCCCATCTGATGCAGACGTTTGAGCACCGAAGGTGCCTTCTCTGCCGAGAGTTTCTCTTCACGCACCATCTCTTGCAGCTTCAATGCCGCTTCCAGAGTGACGTTCGAGATAAGCTCCGCATCTTTCAACAGAGAGCCTATCAACACATTCGATCTCTTATCGAGAAGATGATAGTCAACCGGCACAAAACTGCCCGACGCAGTGCTGGTCCCCATCGTACCGGGAGGGGATGAGGCTCCGGCATAGGGGTCATAAGGCATCTGCTGGGGCGGAGGATAGCCCGGCTGGGGAGGATAGCCCGGATAACCGCCATAGGGAGGCTGCTGCGGTGGTGGATAGCCCGGATAGCCGCCGTAAGGAGGTTGCTGTTGTGGAGGATAGCCCGGATAACCGCCATAGGGAGGTTGCTGCGGAGGCGGAGCCTGCTGCGGTGGCATCGGCGCCTGCTGGGGCGGTGCGCCCTGGGGAGGATGGCTGATGGCCTGGCTGGCACCTGGCATGGGTCCCATGCCGCCTCCCAGTCCTCCGAGTTGAGGCTGGGGCAATGGAGCGACTTCGGGGAAAGAGCCGCTGGTTCCTGAATTTCCGGAACTTCCTGAGCTAATCGGCTGAGGATCGGGAGTGGTGTCAACCTGCCCGCCCTTCGGATTTTCATCCTCGGGCATCAGCAACTCGGGAATTTTTGTGGAGCTAGTTCCTTTTGGCGCCGACATCACCAGGATGTCATACATGAACTCCAGATCCGATGGGGCAAAGGACTGGGTCCAGACCACTTTCTGACCGCCGGACTCGTCTTGATAAAGCGTCCAGACCGGCTCTTCCACTGTGGATTCCCACTGGCAGGTCGAGATGAAGCTGGCATTGCCTGCGGTCCAGGGCAATTCTACTAGGCAACCCCTTCGGTTGGTGGCTTCTTCGAGCATGAATTTCACCTTCGCCATGGAAGGGCAGCCAACTTCGGTCGGCAATTTGAGCCGGTTGTTAGGATTATCGTCTTGTTTCTTCGGTTTTGGCTTGTACATGCACTCTATCCGTTACCCATCACACTTTATTTTATTCCCCGAAAGGTTCTATATAAGGCCTGACTTTATAAAAGAGGCAATAGAGAGAGCCTGTAATGACTGATAAAAGCGTCTCTTTCTATTTGCTTCCGCTTTTGGCAAGTTCGAAGTTGGGTTTCAAGCCGCTCCAGCAATCTTGATAATTTTTCTGCCGTAGCTCCGATTCCATGGCGAAACGAGTCGGTTTATAAACAAGGGAGCTTTCGAACATAAAAGCCATGGTCTTTTCGATTTTCACCGGTTTGAGTTCGACATTTGAAGATTGCTCGAAAGTGTCGGTATCGGGACCATGGGCTGACATGCAGTTGTGCAAGCTGCCGCCGCCCGGCAGGAAGCCTTCTTGTTTGGCGTCGTAGACCCCTTCGATTAAGCCCATGTATTCGCTCATGAAATTGCGGTGATAGTAGGGGGGACGGAAGGTGTTCTCCGCCACCATCCAGCGTGGTGGAAAGATGACGAAATCGAGATTGGACATCCCTGGAATCTCCGAAGGAGAAGAGAGCACCGTGAAGATGGAGGGATCCGGGTGATCGTTGCTGACGGTGTTGATCACGTTGAATCGTCTCAGATCGTATTTGTAGGGATAATAGTTGCCGTGCCATGCCACCACATCAAGGGGGCTGTGATCGCATTCGCTTCTCCAGAGAGAGCCGTTGAACTTGGTGATAAGCTCGAAGCTGCCTTTCTTTCTTTCGTAAGCTGCAGTCGGTGCCAGGAAGTCCCGGGGATTAGCCAACCCATTGGCTCCTATCGGCCCTAAATAAGGCAGTCTCAGATGAGGACCGTAGTTCTCGCATATATAACCACGGGCGATGCCATCGAGCAGATCGACTTTGAATTTTACTCCCCTTGGAACAACGGCAATCTCAAGAGGCTCTAATTCTATGATGCCGAATTCGGTGCATAGTTTCAGACGCCCTTGCTGGGGGACTATCAGCAGTTCACCGTCCGAATCGAAGAAATAGCGATCTCCCATATCACGGTTTATAGAATACAGGTGCACCGCAGAACCCCTGACACTACCTTCGGTGCCATTGCCGCAGATAGTCACCATCCCTTCCAGAAAGTCACAGGGCTTGGTCTTATCGGGGTCCGGCATCGGACTCCAGCGCAGCTGATCAGGAGAGGCTTCGACTTCATCGAAGGGACAACTTTTAAGCAGCGGCAGCTCGAATTTCTCGAAAGCAGAGTGGACCACGGAAGGTTGAATTCTGTAGAGCCAGCTTCTCAAGTTCTCGTGGCGCATTGCTAGAAAAGACGTCCCCGAGAGCTGTTCGGCATAGAGACCGAGCGGTGCTTTCTGGGGGGAGTTCTGACCAATTGGCAGAGCGCCTTTTTCTGCTTCGGTTTCGAAGTGGTTACCCATTCCCGACTGGTATCGAATATCGCCCATGGATTCTAATCCCCCGCCTGTGGTTCGCAGACCGCTACAAACTTTAATTACATAAGAATAACAACTTGCTCAGCTTTTAAGCCCTGGCCTCAAAGTTACCGTAATATTTGGCAGGTCGGGCATTTGATGCAAAGAGGTGAATCGAAATTGAATCGAATCCAGAGGCTGGTATTTCTGCTTGGTGTCGTGGTCATTGCCCTGATGGGCTCCTGTCCTCCATGGAAAGAAGCGGGACCCAAAGGCCTTCCTGTTGACTACGCTCCGATCTACAGTCCTCCGAAACCGTTGAATCCGGCTAAAGGCCTGGAGATAGACTTTGCCCGCTTGCTTTTGCAGATTGGTGTGGCAGGGGTTCTGACCGGGGGATTGATCACCGCCTCTTCCACCCAGCCGGAGAAACTGGAAGATAAGTCAGGTTCGGGCTCCAGTTCCGGCTCTATCGAGTCGAAGCCGATAGCTATCAAGAAGCTTGAAATCGAAGAAGAAGATGACGAAGACGAAGACGATGATCTTGATGTCGGCGAAACAGTTTTGATCAACTTTCCAAAAGGAAAGGTTCTGGGAGAGCTGCTTGTGGAAGCTACCGACGATCCGGATTCCTGGGACTGGTATGCCAATGTGGATGGTCCTGTGAAAATGCCGCTTGACAAACCGGTCCAGCTCGAAATAGTCAAGAAAGATTCTGTCGACCTCGGCTTTCTCACCTTGCTCAAACCGGACAGTCTTCATTCTATCGATCTGACCAACTGCCGCCTGAACGACTGGGAACTCTCCAATCTCAGCGGTCTCAAGGGTTTGAAAGAGATAGATCTAACCGGCGCCAGCATAGGCAGTGAGGCGCTCACTTATTTTGATAATCTGGAGAATCTTGAAAAGCTCTGGTTGGACGGCACCAATGTTGATGATCAATCGGTCGCATCTCTGGCGAAGCTCAAGAAGTTGAAAAAACTCTCCCTGCGCAAAACCAAGATCACTGATACCGCGGTAGAGAAACTCCGCGCTGATCTAAGTCAGTGCAAATTCGAGGTCTGAGTTCAGATACTCAACTTTCGACTAATTCGCTCGCTCTTTTGGCCGCGGTGACCACGGCTTTGATCAGGGTTACCCGCAGCTTGCCTTCTTCCAACTCCATCAAACCATCTATGGTGCATCCGGCTGGAGTGGTGACCATGTCTTTGAGCAGGGCAGGATGGGCTTTCGATTCGAGCACCATTTTTGCCGCACCATACATGGTCTGAGCGGCTAATAGAGTCGAGGTATCTCTTGGAATACCAAGCTTGACCCCGGCTTCGGCCAGGGATTCAATCACCACATATAGATACGCCGGTCCGCTTGCCGAAAGGGCCGTGACTCCGTCCATGAGGGATTCGTCCAGGAAGACGGTCTCGCCCACGCATTTGAATATTTGCTCGGCCTGGGCGAGATGAATTTCCTTCGCGTGTTCGCCGCCGCAAAGACCGGTCATGCCCGCGTTCATTATCGACGGTGTGTTCGGCATCGCCCGAATAACCGGATTGTCGCCTTTCAATCTCTGTTGAATGTAGCTGGTGGTGATAGAGGCTGCCACCGAAATTATCAACTGTTCCGGTTTCAAAACAGGAGCTATTTGAGCCAGTATGCTCTCCATCTTCTGGGGCTTGACCGCCAGAATTATTATGTCGGCACCATCCACGGCGGCTTTATTATCGAGTCCTGTGGCGACACCCAGCTTGTCTACTGCGCGCTTTACCGATTCTTCGTGCCCGACCGTTGCCCTGATATCGTCTTTGGCAAGACCGCTGTTTTTGAGAAGGCCCAGCACCAGGGCCTCGCCCAGTTTGCCCGCACCTATCAAAGTAAGCACTTTATCTTCCAGCATCTATCGCATTTCTCCTGCTATGAGACTCTCAGTCCGTCAGTATTATCTTGCCCGTTGAATTTCTTGCGGCCAGAAGCTCGTGGGCGGCTTTTGCTTCGGCCAGTTTGAAGCGGTGGTTAATCTTCAGTTTAAGCCAGCCTGCTTTGATGCCATGGAGGACATCATCGGCTCTGGTTCTTATCTCTTCTTCACTCAAGAGATAGTCGAAAAGAGAGCCACCGCAAACGCGCAGGGATTTTTTCTGATACTCGTTGGCAGAGATAGGCTCAGCTGGTCCCGATGCCGACCCGAAAATCACAATGGTCCCTCTTCGGCAGACGGCATCGAGATTGCCGGCCATCGTCGCTTTTCCCACCCCGTCTATGATCAACTCGCATTTGCTGTTGCCTGTCAACCGATCTATTTCAGCCGGAAAATGTTTCAGAGAATAATTGATCACGCTGGAGCAGCCGTTCGCCAGGGCATATTTCCCTTTCTCGTCGGTGGAGACGGTGCCTATAACTCTTGCGCCAAGATGATTTGCCCACTGGGTCAGAAGGGTGCCCATCCCGCCTGCAGCAGCGTGGATGAGGACCACCATATCCGGTCTGACTTTGACATATTCGGTAAGCAGATACTGGGTGGTCATGCCCATCAATGGAAATGCCGCACCCATTTCGAAATCGATAAAATCAGGCAGAGGAATGAGAATCGAGGCGTCGACGTTGGCGTCTCTTGCATAGCAGCCCTGGTGTCCTACGAAGGCAACCCGGTCGCCGACGGACACTGATTCGACATCTGGTCCAAGCGCTTCGACTACCCCGGAGGCTTCCAGTCCCGGAGTGAACGGCGCTTCGACTATATAGCGACCGCTTCTCTGATAGATGTCAATGTAATTCACGCCTACTGCTTTGATGGCAATGCGTGCCTGACCGGCAGATGGCGGTGCTATGTCGATCTCTTCGAGGCGCATCACCTCTGGTCCGCCAGGAGCTGTGATGCGAATCGCTTCTGTCTTTGTTTTGAGATTTTGGCTATTGGTCATAAACTTTGTCGTGGTCTACTCTTAATTGACCATCTCATTATCAGAGACCGGGTCGAGATATTCAAGCGGACCTGATCATAGATCCTGTAATATCTTTTAGTGGGTTTCTTTCGGTCGGGTGTTACAAAGATGATCGCCACGATATTCCAGAAGATATTCCGAAGAGATTTCAATCCGGAGACGACGAAGCGTATCAACCGCGTTCTCAACCGGATAAACTTTCGCACCATTTTCTATATCGGCGGACTGGTCCTTTTGACCGGGCTGGCTTTCGGTGTTGCAATAGATGGTTTCTTCGTCGCCGATGATATGTGGCAGGTCAATTTTGCCGACAAAGTTTTGCGCGGTGGCAGGACCGAATTGATATGGCGTAACTTCACCTCTAACTATCTCCAGATTCCCAGTCTGGATTTTTATCGTCCGCTTCTAGGTTTTACCTTCTTGATGGACTACGCAATATATGGAGTGCGAGCCTGGGGCTATCATCTCACCAGTCTGCTTCTTTATCTATGTAGTGTCATCCTCATTTTTATCCTCTTTCGGCGTATGACCAGAACCTGGCCAGAGAATGGCTCCCAGTCGGTCGCTTACCTGGGAGCAGCACTATTTGCGGTGTCACCACTCCATTGCGAGGATGTCTGCTGGATCTCCGGACGTGCGGATTTATTAGCGGCGCCGTTTTACTTGCTTTCGCTCTGGTCTCTGGTAAAGAGCCATCAAGAGAAGAATAAGACTTTCTACCTTCTCTCTCTTGCGTTTTTTGTTCTGACCATGCTCAGCAAAGAGATCGGCATCGGTCTGCCTGTTGTGATAGCGGCTTATTATTTCATCTGGCCAAAGGAAGATGAGTATCTGATTCCGGTAGATATCGAAAGACCTAAATTCGGTACCACGAAGTTTCAGCAGGATCGTCTGACTCGACACAAAGCCCATATAGAGATGGTGCTCAAAGAGAAGAGAAAGAAGCAGAAAAAGAAAGAAGAGAAGCGCAAGGTCAAGGTGGATGAGGCCTCCAGTGTTGAGCCAGTCGAAATTATAGATGGAGATTCTGAAGATTCGGAAGATAATTCCGAGATGAGCAAAAAAGAGCGTTTTGTCTTCGCCTTGAAAAATACCGCTCCTTTTATCGTAATCGCCTTCATTTATCTGGGCATCCGCTATATGGCGCTTGGCACTATTATCGGTGGCTATGGAGGAATGATCGGCAGTTCTCTGGATCAGCATTTGATCCTGCGCTGGCTAGACCTCAGTTATCTCGTCCGGACTCTTATACCTATTCCTCAAGCAATTGCGGCTCAATCCGAGACACCATACTGGACCATCGCTATCTGCCTTGTCGCTTGTCTGGCTATCGGTCTGATACGAGTTTTTGCAAAAAGCGATCCAAGAAAATGGGTTTGCTTTTTGATTATATGGATGCTTGCCACCACGCTGCCCCTGGTCAAGCTCTGGGGTGTGGGTCATGATCTGGAGACCAGCAGGCTGCTCTTCTTTTTTACCATGGCCTACAGCGCTCTGTGGCCGGTGCTCATGTTTCATCCGGCCCGGTTAAACGCCGGTTATAAAATGCCCCGCGCGGCTGATGCTGCCCTTGGTATATTCAGTGCTTTAATACTGGCTTCGATGATCATCGCCTATGCCTGGACCGCTTTTTCTACCAGTGTTTTGTGGATGCTGGGCGGTCAGGAATTGAAATCGGTCTGGTTGCAGACCATAGAAAAAGCCGATCTTCTCGGCCCGGACGAGAAAATGATATTGCTCGGTATACCCAAGGATTACCATGGTGCACACGTCTCTTTCAACGGCTCGACATTTCATACTCTGTTGCGACCTCCGTTTACCCGGGACAATCTCTCTCAAAAGGTGCTTACCTTCGAGCCTTATATAGTAGGACCGCCTGAAGTGATAAACTCTTCTCGCCTGCTCATGACCATGGCCACCGGTAAGGTGAAGCAAGTCTATGTCTGGAATGCTCAGGCTCAGAAACTGGAGGTTGTTTCTTATAAGGGCAATTTCGATAGCGCTCCGGTTCTTGATCTGCCCCTGCATACTTCCGCAAAATCTGACGCGACCGACACGCCGGTCTGGAAATTTGTCGGTAAAGGTAAAGCCAGCTACAAAAACGGCATGCTTTCCATCGAAGATACCGTGGATGGTGACGCTCTTACTCTTTCTGGTTTAAATCTGGTTCCGTTTACTTATAACTTCTTCGAAGCGGACATACGGGTAAGAACGAAAGACGGCTCTGATAAACAATCTAAAAAGGATCTGCGTGGTCTTATCCCGATGGCTCTATCCTGGAACCATTCTTCGGTGGATAGAAGCAGGTCGGACTGGATGGTTATCGCCGTCAAGCCTGACAAGCTCAAAGCTTTCGAGCCTCTTAAATTGAGACCTTCCCATTATTATCGCTGGTATACCGAAGGAGCGATAAAGTCTCTGATATTGCGGCTACCCGACGGGGTCTCGGTCGATATTAAAGGTATCAGGCTTATCCGGGGCGAGGATCAGATTCCTTTTGTCTATCTGCCGAAGCGACATCTGGAGCCGAACGGCGAGTATAAAATAGAGGATCTCAACAAAGAGACCATCGCTGCCTTCGATGCCGGAATGGTTAAGGGTGCAGTCGGAATCGAGGCGGAGCTTAGCCGAGCCAATTATTTCTTCGACAACTATTTGATGTCCGATCACAGTCAGGCGGTGTTACGGAGATTAAAGCTGGACGCAGTATCCGGCAATATATCGCTCAAGCCCGAATTATTCGGGAAGCCGGCCTATTACCAGCTGCGCGTTCGCGCCCTCGATAAGAATGGAGAGCCTGTGGGGGTCTGGTCCGACCCGGTTACGATGTTGCGTGTCGGAGACGGTCTGGACACTTATATAGATTAACCTTTAGTTAATCGGCAGCTGAACTTGTTGTATAGTGGTGCAAATGGGAAAGGCTGTAAGAATTCTAGTTCTGCACTGGCGAGGTATCGAGCATACCCGGGCCTGCCTTGCCTCTATTCGTACTCTTCAATATGACAACTTCAAAGTTCTGCTTGTCGATAACGGCTCTGAAGGGCAGGACGGCGCTCTTCTGAAAGAGGAGTTTCCTGAAGTCGATCTTTTGCGGTTGGATTCTAACAAAGGTTTTTCCGGTGGTTGCAATGCCGGTATAGAATATTGTCTGGATGCCGGTGCCGACTATATCTGGTTGCTCAATAACGATGCCACTGTAGAACCCGCCACCCTGAGCGCTTTAGTAGATGCCGCCGACAGTGATACTGCCGCCGGTGCGGTGAGCGCCTGTATAGTCGAGAGAGATAAAGAAAACGGCCAGATCGTCAAGAGAGTGGGCCGTGGTGTGCTCGATATCTTCAACGCCAAGGCTCATTTGCGGGCGCCCGACAGTGAAGAGGTCAAAGAGTGCGACTGGATCTCGGGTTCCAATATGCTTTTGCGGGCTGATGCCTTGAGGCAGACCGGAGCCCTCAATGACGACTATTTCCTCTATTTCGAGGATGTCGAGATCTGCACTCGCTTGAAAGAGCACGGCTGGAAATGTCTGCTGGTTCCTTTTGCTTCGATTGAGCATGTGGACGGTGCCTCCACCGAAGGTGAGTTCCTGAGCTGGCGCTATTATTATTACGCTCGCAATCGCCTTTTCTTCTTCTCTTCGTATCCCGGTATTCTGACTCGGTTCTACTGTCTTGCCAGGATCTATTTGCATCTACTTAGGCATGCCCTGGTACTGCCTTTTAAAAGCGGAAAATCAAGAGCCAAGCTCGAAGCCGAGCGGCGCGCTTTCTTCGACTTTCTGGCAGGGGTGAAAGGCAAAGTCGACTTCAGTTAATGTTCTATTGAGCTTCAGCAGATAGAATGATGCGGTCTCTTTGTTAGTTAGTTAGCTGGATTTAGGGCTATGGAAATTTCGCAAGATAATATGGGAAAGCTGCCGTTCACTGCCGGTAGTATTACCGTGAGAAGAAGCATGAACAGTGCTCTGGCGGCTCTTGTCGTTGCCTGTCTGCTATCGTTCTTGCCGGTAAGAGCCGAAGAGACTGCCGCCGAACCCTCTCAGTGGGAGAAGCTCGAAGCCTCTGCCGAACAGGCTTTTGTGGATGAAGACTACGAAAAATCAAGAGAACTCTGGATGCAGGCTTTGAAGGTGGCTGAGTCTGATCCCAAGCAAGAGCTCAATGTCGCAACCACTTTGAATCAGCTGAATCACCTGTTCGTCTACACCAAAGAATATGAGAAAGCCAGCACGTTTCTAAAGCGAGCCCTCACCATAAGAAAGAAACTGCTGGGCGAGAATCATATTCTTACGGCAGAGACGATCGGCAATCTTGCTCTCATAAGCCATAAGCTGGGTCATGATCACGAAGCCGAGGACCTTTATCTAGAGGCTTTGAAGATAAAAGAGAAATTGCTCGGAGAGAGTTCTCTCGAGTCTGCCACCACTTTGCATAATCTGGCGGAACTCTACAGTCTTCATCGCGATTATCCGCGGGCCAAAGAGATGTATGAAAAGGTGCTGATCATCGACAGAAAAAAACGCGGTGATCATCATGTGGAGATAGTTCGGGATCTCACCAGCATGGGTGTGAATGCCTATAGATGCAAGCGCTACAAAGAAGCGATTGATTATTTTAATCAGGCGGAAGATGAGGCGTCGCATCAGGTGCGTTCCTACAAAATAGAGCTGGTGCCCATATATCATTATCTGGGTCTTTCTTACGGCAATTTGAAGCAGCACCAGAAGGCAAAAGAGTTTCACAAACTGGCCCACAGTCTGGGGACAGAGGTGCATGGCAAGCACCATCCGGCTAATACCATAGCCCTTTTGAATCTGGCCCAGGTTTGTGACGAGATGGGAGAGGACAAAGAGGCAGAGAGTATCTATCTAAAAGCGCTCAAACATGAACAGGAGCGTCCGAAGCCTAGCCCCTACCTGATAACCGAAGTCAATCTCGAACTGGCTCAGTACTATCATCGTCACGACCTCGATGACGAGGCGGAGCGATTTTATCGAGAAGCTCTCAAGACCTATGAGCATCTTCCCGACTATAAGCAGCGCAAGCTCTATGAGTTGCCGGTGGCATTCTCTGATCTTTTGACCAAGGTCGGCAAAAAAGATGAGGCCGACGAGGTCTCGAAGCGTTATTTGCATTTACACAGCCCGCACAAGCTCGGTCATTTTCGAGTGGATTGAGTTGGTGAGCGGAGGGTAGAAAACTGTCTGGATTTGTATTACAGGGTGAAGTCAAAGATAACCATGCGAGGCCGATTCCTCGCTATGAGGACGCGGTCTATGGACAGTCCACCACCAACTATCTAAAAGCCGATGCCAGCACCGGAAAGCATTATGTCGATCTTAGCGATGCCATGGAGAATTATCGTGGTGCCTGGCTCTATGGTAATGAACATGTGGTCACCAATGTCGGGCGGTTGCGAGCCGAATGGGAGCAATTTTGTCCGGTACCGGCTGATATCAGAGATGGTGTGCTCATACGAGGCAATGTTCTCTACCGGCATACCGACGGAAGCTGGGCAAAATCCAACGATCAATTCGAAGGGGTGCTGAGAACCGTCCATGGTCTGCATGGTGGGCGTTTCTTCGTGGGGCGGACCCAGCATACTTTCTATGGACGACAGTTCCCCGGCGGTGCCCTCAAGGTAATCGCTCAGCTAAATCTAAAGCTCTCTCAACGCTCGGCCGCCAATCCTCTTTTTCCGATGCCGGCTCGCAACAACAATAACAACAATGGTGGCGGAGAGACTCTGGCTCGCTATCAGAGAAGCAACTCTTCCTACTCACAGCCTTCTATCTCTACTCCGGCTAGTGAGCCGGGCTATGAAAGCGACGACACCGGAGACTCTTCAGGCTTTTAATTCGGGTCGGAAAGATAACTTTACCAATAAGCAAGAATTACCTGGACAATTGTCCTAGAATCCGTATGATGAAATATCGGTCTTGGGCCGAAGCAAAGATGTACACATAAGCCAAGAGAAATATGTACGAAATTTCCGTGACAAAATACTCGAACATAAATAAGAAGAGCAATGAAACACGCAGTAGAGCTGGAAGAGCTGAGAAAGACTTTTGTCGTTAAAACCGGCAAAGGGCTTAAGCGTGAGAAAAAAGAAGTAGTCGCGGTAGATTCAATCAGTCTCAAGGTAGAAGAAGGGCAGTCGGTAGCTTTCGTAGGACCGAACGGCGCCGGCAAGTCCACCACCATCAAGATGTTGACCGGCATACTGACACCGAGCGCCGGCAGCGCCAGGGTGCTTGGCTATGTCCCCTGGAAAGAGCGCTCTAAACTAACCCGATCTATAGGGGCTGTTTTCGGCCAGCGCTCGCAGTTGTGGTATCACCTGCCGCCCAGGGATACTTTCGAGTTGCTCGGGCGCATCTACAACATAGACCGCAAGCGTTTTGCCGAACGTCGCGATCAGCTTATAGAGCGATTCGCCATGGCCGAGTATCTCGATACCCAGGTGAGGAAGCTCTCTTTAGGCCAGCGTATGCGGGCCGAAGTCGCTGCCAGCTTGCTTCATTTTCCCCGGGTGCTTTTTCTCGACGAGCCTACGATAGGGCTCGACGTCATTGCCCGGCAAGAGTTGAGAGACTTGATTCGTGAGTGGAATCAAGAAGAAGGATTGACGGTCTTTCTCACCAGCCATGATGCCGGCGATATCGAGTCGGTGGCGAAGCGTGTGATCATCATCAATCATGGACAACTGGTGCTCGATGACTCGGTCTCGAAAGTGAAGCGACATTATCTCGGTTCCAAGTTATTGAGCGTCAAGTTCAGGGCAGAGCCTGCGCCATTCACAATCGATGGAGTCGAGCTGGTCAAGTCGAGCTATCATGCCATGAAGCTGGAGGTCGATACTGCAAAGGTCGAGATCGACACCGTTATCAAAGAGATCTTGAAAGCGGCTCCGGTAGCGGATATCACCATCGAGAATCCGCCGCTCGAATCAGTTATCGCTCACATATACAGCCAACCCAAAGAGAGTGTTCAGAGTTCCGATGTTTAACAATTCATGGACAAAATATCTGTGGATCGCCTGGACCTCGGCCAAGAGCAATACCGCTTATCTTGGCGAGGTCGGCAGCCGCGTAATATTTCTGGGGGTCATCCTCTACATATTCTTGCGCCTGTGGCAGGTGACCTATTCAGAGACCGGTGCCACTGAACTGGGCGGTCTCAGTCTGGCTCAGATGCTCTGGTATCTGGCCGTCACCGAGTCGATAATTCTTTCAGGACCCAGGGTCAGTCAGGCAGTGGACCAGGATGTGCGCACCGGACAGCTTGCCGTGCATCTGATCAAACCGCTCTCTTATCCGCTCTATTGCCTGGGCAATTGCCTTGGAGAGCGTTCGGTGCGGTTCGCCCTCAATCTTTCCGTGGGACTATTGATGGTGACATGTTTTGTCGGACCGATTCCGGTGACCCTTCAGTCTGTCTCGTTTCTGCTTCTGGCTTTACCCCTTGCTTTCATCCTGGATTTTTTCGCCAACTTTCTGATTGGCCTGGGGGCCTTCTGGCTGGAAGACACCACCGGATTGATGCTCATCTATTCGAGAATAACCATGGTGCTGGGTGGCATGTTGATTCCGATTGAGCTCTTCCCAGATTATATGCAACCATATCTGAAGGCACTGCCCTTTGCCAGTATCGTCTATGGACCGGCGCGGATGTTCGTAGATCCGGACCCTGCCCAGTTGACCGTTCTGCTCGGCAATCAGCTGATGGGTATCGCCGTTTTCGCTTTGTTCACATACGCTGTCTATCGCCTGGCGGCAGGGAGGATTTTTGCAAATGGAGGCTGAGAAAGAAGAGCGGCTCTGGGCCAAGTTCACGGGCTATCTTAGCCTGGCTCTCTCTTATATAAAATTCAATCTCAAATCCCAGTGGGAATACCGGGGCGCTTTCCTCTCTCAGATGGTAGCCATGGCCGCCAATAACTGTGTCTGGGTGGCTTTCTGGGCTCTGTTTTTTACCCGGTTTCCGGTGCTGCGCGGCTGGGGGGTAGAAGATGTGATCACGCTCTGGGCTATTGCGGCCACCGGTTTTGGTCTGGCTCATAGCGTCTGCGGAAACGCTCTGGCGCTGCCCTGGATAATCGCCCGGGGGCAGCTCGATGTCTGGATGCTCTATCCGCGCGCTCTTTTGTCTCATGTACTTCTGGGCAGTATGAGTGCCACCTCCTGTGGTGACACAGTCTTCGGCTTCTTTGTCTATCTGGCATTCGTCAGACCCGATTTGCCGCATCTGCTGCTTTTTGTGGTGCTGTCAATTTCGGTGGCATTTCTGTTTGTCGGATTCAGCATCCTCACAGGCTCTCTCACTTTCTTCCTCGGCAATGCCGAGGGGCTTGCCGAGCAGTGGCGTTTTTCGATGATCACCTTCTCGACTTATCCGGCTACCCTTTTTGAAGGAATCGTCAAGATCATTCTCTATACGCTTATCCCGGCAGCTTTCGTCAGCTATCTGCCGATTGTCGCTCTCAAAGAAATGTCCATGTACTATGCCGGCCTCACCCTGGCAGGATCCTTTGCCGTTCTGGCTATTGGATCAGCGGTATTTTATCTGGGTCTGCGTCGCTATGAATCGGGCAATCTTCTCGAGATGAGAGGATAGTTCTGAAATCTCAAAAATTACAAGACACCCGGACGAAATTCGATTAAGCGCAATTTCGCTTCATTCTCGATGGCGTCTCGGTCTCGGGAATATTTAGGGACGAGCCGGAGTTATTGATTTGTTAGCTGGGTAAGTTATTTAAGAGTTCATATTTTATAGATAGAGATATGTATAGACCGAAAAAACATGTAAGACTGAGCGCTCTCACCGGGCAACCTGATTTGATAAGCGTCCGCAGCGTCTATGAAGAGGCACGTAAAGCCCGAGGCTGTACCGTCGAGTTGCCCTGGCGCAATCGCAAAACCGACGTCAATTACAGCCTCACGGTGAGGGTGGAATTGGCCGGCGGCGACCCGGTATGGACCCTTTATGAAGGCGACAGCGGCAGTTCAAGAGTGGTGTGGAGCTCCTCGTTCGAAGATGTGGAGCTGCTATACGACGTACTGACCCTCTCGCTTCCAGAAGAGGCCGAAGGCGATCTCGAGTCAGAGATTAAAAGCGCCCGAGAGGCCAAATCCAGCTCGGCATCATCATCTTCTTCTTCCTCCAGCGCGCCGGATGCATCCGCTAAACCACCTGGTTACTATGACAGTGGATTCTTGAAAGAGGAAGACCTCGAATTTTATAAGCAGAAGGAAGAGGTCCGTAAAAAGACCGAAGAAAGAGAGTTTCCGGTCATAGAGACTCCAAAAGAACAGCCTGCGCCTGAGCCTCAGAAAGAAAAAGCTCCAGCACCCGAGCCGGCTGCTCCTGCTGCCGCTTCTGCCCCACCTGCGCCTGCACCTGCACCTACCCAAGATCAGACTTCTCTGGGCTCCGGTGCTTATCCCCAGGTCTATCCACCGGGCTATCCGCCGCCGCCAGGTTATGGTTATCCTCCTGGCTATCCCGCCCCTGGTTATGGCTATCCGCCCCCGGGCTATGGCTATCCGCCGGGTTATCCGCCCCCGGGCTATCCTCCGCAGCAGGGTTATGGTCATCCTTCTCAGCAAGGCAATGAGCTTGCCGGCACCGTGGCGGTGCAGCCGGGCTCGACGCCCCGTTCTGAGAGACCGACCGGCGAGTACTCCAGCAATCTGCCCCGTCATGCCTCTAAAGATCAGCCTAACGTAAGGCTGGGTCAGTTTCTGGTGGAGGCAGGCATTGTCCCTCAGGCTACGGTGGACGCCGCCCTGCAGCTTCAAGATCTGGTTCGCTCCGGCAGTCTGCCTACGGCAAAAGCCGCAGAAGCAGTGCGTCGGGCCCATGTTCGCGGCGGGCAAGTAGATCCTGCCCTTACCTCTATAAATCCTTCCAATGAAGCTTCTTCGGTGGTCGCTCCACCGCTCGGTCAGATTCTGGTGGAAGCGGCTATTTTGAGAGGACCGGTGCTGAAAACCGCGCTCAATCTACAACAGAGCGTCAGAGATGAAAAAATAAACAAAGAAGAAGCCATCGATCAGCTCTGTGTGGAAGTCTTCGGAGTAAGCGCCAAGAAGAGCTCTGGTGACTCTGAGACCAAAGAGTCTACTAAAGCGGTGGAGCTTCTCAAATCTGCCGGATTGCTGAGCGACTTCGACCTCGATACGGCGAGCAAAGTCAAAGACAAGCATGGCGGCCGGCTGGTGAATATTCTCCAGCGTGCCGGCAAGCTCGATGCCATGACCGTGGAAGCCGCCTTGCAATGTGTTCGATTGATGAAAGAGGACAAGCTCAATCTCGATAAAGCGGCGATTGCTCTGCACTATTGTCAGCGGTCCAGAGTAAGCCTCGACGATGCCCTCGATGAACTGGGCTGGAAGAAAGAGGTCCTGGGCTCCTGAGCTATGGCCAGAGAAAAATTGCTTCTACTGGGCTTTGGCAATGTCGCCCGCCATTTAGCGGCTTTCTATGCTAGTGGTGCCGACTCCAGTCGCCTTGTTTTCGCCACTACCAGATCTGCCGAACACCTTGCCGAAATAGAGAGTCTCGGTATAGAGCCGGTTCTGCTCGATGGCACCAGCTCTTTCGAGCGATTACAGTCTCTTTCTGAGGGCTCTTTCGTGCTGGTGAGCTTCCCTCCCGATGGCACCACTGATGCCATCATAAGTCAAATCTGTAAAGCTGCTGCCAAGGTCGTCTATATCTCTTCTACCGGAGTCTACGGCGGTCACGAAGGCATCATCGACCACCTCACCCCTGTGGATGAAGCCGCCGAAGGAGCAGGCGGCAGAATTGCCGCCGAAACACTCTGGTTGCGTAACGGAAACACTGTGGTTCTGAGGGCGCCGGCGCTTTATAGTGCCGACTATGGTCTGCACAAACGTCTGGCTTCAGGGCACTATAAGCTGCCCGGGGATGGCGAGCGTTTTACCTCGCGTATTCATATGGAGGATCTAGCCAGAATTATCGACGCTGTATTCTTAAGTGATATCGAAAGTGGTGCTTATCCGGTCGGTGATGTCTGTCCCTGTACTCAGAAAGAGATTGTCACCTGGCTCTGCCAGAAGTTCGATTTGCCGTTTCCTGATTCAATGCCCCTGGAAAAGGCCCATCATACTCAAAAAGGCAATCGGCAGATTGACCCTTCTTATTTGCTGCAGCGCTTGAATATCAGGCTGCTTTATCCCAGCTATAGAGACTTCTTTGCTGATTAATATTGCTGGTTCTGTTCTGGGGCAATGACCAGACGGCTTCGTGCTATACGAAAGTTAAGTCAGATCAGGGAGGTATCACGGATGTTCAGATATACAGACTACCCTGAATCGGAAGCCTTCCTTACGAAAGAAGAGAGCGAGGCTCAGATTAGAAGAGCAAGGGACGGGTTTCTGTTGGTTATCGGAATGATAGCCCTGGGGGCTGTGATTACCAGCTTTTTCTAAGGCGATAGATGCCATCGAATATGATACCAAAAACGGTTGTTCTTAACATACTGAGACGGTTTTGTTGACATTACTAGACGACCGGTCTAGTGTGGTTGATGTCGAGCTTTTATCTAACGATCAATCGTCGATAGAAGGCTCAGAATCGTCAGGAGGCTATCAATAGTGGAATTCAGACAGTTGGGCGGTTCCGGTCTCAAAGTGCCGGTTCTCAGTTTTGGTGCAGCGACTTTCGGCGGCAAGACCGAACTTTTCAAAGCCTGGGGCGATACCGATGTGGCCGAGGCGACAAGAATGGTGGATCTCTGTCTGGACGCCGGGGTCAATTTCTTCGACACCGCAGACATTTATTCTCAGGGAGCTTCCGAAGAGATTCTCGGCAAAGCGATAGGCAAAAGACGTGATCAGGTTCTGATTTCTACCAAGGCAACATTCAAGATGGGTGATGGTCCCAATGATTTAGGTTCATCTCGGCATCATCTGACCAGGGCTTGCGAAGCCAGCCTTAAGCGCCTGGGAACAGACTATATCGATCTCTATCATCTGCATGGCTTCGACGCCCTCACCCCTGTGGAAGAGGTGCTCAGTACCCTTGAGGGTCTGATTCAGTCAGGTAAAGTCAGATATATTGGCTGCTCCAATTTCTCCGGCTGGCATCTGATGAAGTCTCTTTCTGTATCTGAAAAGTACGGTTGGAGCCGTTATGTGGCTCACCAGGCTTATTACTCTTTAATTGGCAGGGACTATGAATGGGAGCTTATGCCCCTTGCCCTGGATCAAAAGGTCGGGACCATGGTCTGGAGTCCTCTTGGCTGGGGGCGTTTAACCGGCAAAATAAGAAGAGACGCTCCTATACCAGAAGTCAGCCGACTGCACAAGACAGCTGACTTCGGACCTCCTGTGGATAACCAGTATCTTTATAAAGTAGTCGACGTGCTCGACGAGATCGCCGGGGAGACCGGCAAGTCTGTTCCTCAAATCGCGTTGAACTGGCTGCTCAGCCGCCCGACGGTGGCTAATATAGTTATCGGTGCCCGTAACGAAAGTCAGCTCAAAGACAATCTAGGCGCTGTGGGCTGGAGTCTATCTAGTGAACAGATCAATAGACTGGATGAAGTCTCTGAGCAGACACCGATTTATCCCTACTGGCACCAGCGTCAATTTGTCGAGCGCAATCCGCTCCCGGTTTGAAGTTGAAGTCGAAGTTGAAGTTAAGGCTGGACTTTCAGAATCTCGCCTTTTACCGATTCGATGTCTTTGATGCGACTGTCGAGCATGTCTTGAACCCGGTCTTTGCTCCGGCGTCCTTTCCATTCGGCATATTCACCGGCAAGGGCTGCTGCCCCTGTGGCACCGATAGCAAGGCTGGTCGCCGATATAGTGATGATATTTGCAGCCGTAAGGCAGCGGTTCCATTTTCTCAAGCGCAGATGTTTGCCGTATTTCTGATAGCTCGCATTGCCGATGATACCAAAGGCGAGAAACTGTCCGCCGATTGCCGCCGAGGCGAACTTCTGCTGAAAGGCTGTTCTTCTATATTTCTCTTTCTGTATCAAGCCAGCCATGACTCGCTTTTCTAGAGAGCCATGACTTTCGTCTAAGGCCGCGGTTACTTCTGTGACCGGGTACATGTTTTTGATACTTTCGTTTTGCTCGGATTTCATTGCCTCGCGCAATTCTTTGCGACAGGCCAGAACATGTTCGACCACCGGCTCGCCAGATAAATCGAGCCTTTTTTGTAGTCTCTTCTCTGCTACTTTTCGCCATATCTTACCGGCGCCGGAGCTGACCCAGGGAGCACCGATGGTGATGGCACCGCTTACCATGAACCATGTATTAGCTGCCGGAGTGAGATCTGGTTTGAACAGAGAGCGCTTCAGAACTCCGGCACCGATGGCGCCGGTGGTATTTCTGGCGACATCGAGTCCGTAGAAAACTGTCTGGGATACTTGCGCGTCTGTGACATAACAGTAGGTCTTGTAGAACTCTGTGCAGATCATGTCTCTGAGGGCGTCCAGAAGCTTGCCTTCAGAGGCTATGAGCTTGCTGGAAGCCAGATCGGGATCGGTCGCCACAAGCTTCTTGCGGGTTTCTATCATCTGATCGAGACCAGAAAGACGCTTTAGAAAGTTCTTTCTTACGATTCTGGTATTACCCTTCTTGCGGACGATGGAGTCGACCCCGTCCATCAGAATCTGGGATGCCGAGGCCGAGGCGCCTACAATGGTACCTGCCATACCGGCGTTCAGAGCTTTGACCAGGCTGTTCTTATTTACTTTCAAAGGGGTGTCTATGTTGTGACCGATCTGATCGGTGCCTACGATGCCCGAAACCAGAAAGCCTGAGGCGCTGGCTTCCTGACCACCGTAATCGATCCATTTGCGGTATTTGTGATAATTCGCCGAAGCGAGCTGCATATCGAGGCTGGTAACAGAAAGGTCGAGCTGTTCTGTGAGAATCTTCTTGTTAAGTGTGACTAGCTCCTTAAAGGCGGCTTCGTCGGCGAGGGCGCCCGGGCAGAACTGCAGCAAGATTAATACTGCCATGACAGTGTTTAGAAAGGGTCGAATGGTCATTTAATAGAGACTGCCGGAACTTAGTAACAGGGACTTGAAAACGATTATTCTACCTTATAATTGATTAGTACTCACTTTGTATATGTCTTAGCTCAGTGCAGCTTAGAGCAAGTTCGGGTTTGCTTTGATATTCCAATTTCGCACAGCCAATCATTCGAGTTTGATTCCTTCAAATTCAGAAATACCTCTTTCCGAATCGAAGCTAAGCGAGGCGTTCGAGCCTATTTTGCCTGAAGACAAGTTGATTATCACCAGCGAATGGTTTGAGAATACCTCGGATATTCTTCTTTGCTCCTCTTCGCTCGGCACTCTTGAAACTGTTCATACCTGGACTATGCGACAAATAGCTGTGGATAGAGCCTCTGTCGATCACGTAAGAAAGTTACTTTCTACGGAAGGTCTGGAGAGAATTCAAAATTGGTTCCTTCAAACCCATAGTCTCATATTTGAAGACCCGGGGCTGTGGCGTTCTTACCAACTCACTGTCTGCCTCGAATCTGAGAAGCTCATCTACAAGGAGCGGAGTGCAGAGAGAGCCGGTCGACGACCTCTTCCTGGATGGCCAAAAGAGCCATACCGACCTTCTTAGGCTCTGCTTTGCCGTACACAGACCCTACTGAGTGGTAAGTATTGCGGACTACTCTTTTTGGCTTGACAGATCTTGTTGGCGTGAAATAGACTTAGTCTAAGTCCAATAAGAAAATTCATCCAGAAGAGCTGGCCTGAAATGATAAAATTCCAAACTAATCTGAATAAAATAAAGTCTTTTTACCACCAGGGGGACCTATGAGAACAAGAAAGTTGCTAATGAGCGCCATGGCCTGTGGTTTAATGTGCAGTTCGCTTCTACCATTGACTTCTGTCAGCGCCGTATATGCAGAGGGTGATCCGAAGTCCAATCAATTCTGGTGGCCCAAGCGTCTCGATCTTGATCCCCTGCGCAGTAATGACCCGCGGTCTAATCCTTATAATGATCCCGAATTCGATTATGCCGCCGAGTTCAAAACCCTTGATCTCAAGGCTGTGAAAGCCGAGATAAACACCCTTCTCACCACCTCTCAAGACTGGTGGCCGGCTGACTATGGCAACTATGGTCCTTTCTTTATAAGGATGGCCTGGCATGGTGCCGGCACCTATAGAATGGGCGATGGGCGTGGTGGCGCCGACGGTGGTCAGCAAAGATTCGAGCCTCTCAATAGCTGGCCGGATAACGCCAACCTCGATAAAGCGCGTCGGCTCCTTTGGCCAATCAAAAAGAAATACGGACGCAAGATCTCCTGGGGAGACCTGATGGTTCTCACCGGTAATGTCGCCCTTGAGAACATGGGAGTCAAAACCTATGGTTTCGCCGGCGGTCGTGCCGACGATTGGGAGCCTGATCTGGTCTACTGGGGACCGGAGAAAAAGTGGCTCGATGACAAGCGTTATTCAGGTAAACGCGATCTGGAGAACCCTCTGGCTGCTGTCCAGATGGGTCTTATCTATGTCAATCCGGAAGGTCCTAACGGCAAGCCAGATCCTGCTGCCGCCGCCAAAGATATCCGCGACACTTTTGGCAGGATGGCTATGAACGATGAAGAGACCGTGGCTCTTATCGCCGGTGGACATACCTTCGGAAAAGCGCATGGCAACGGTGATGTGGGCAAGTGTGTCGGTCCGGAACCGGCGGCCGCCCCTATTGAAGAACAGGGCTTTGGCTGGATGAATAAGTGCGGCAAAGGCAATGCCGAAGATACCATCACCTCGGGTCTC
The DNA here is from genome assembly GCA_020634035.1 of Candidatus Obscuribacterales bacterium. Classification (GTDB taxonomy): domain Bacteria; phylum Cyanobacteriota; class Vampirovibrionia; order Obscuribacterales; family Obscuribacteraceae; genus RI-106. The sequence goes on from JACKCM010000004.1 coordinate 736,035, forward strand.
GAAGGCGCCTGGTCGGCCAAGCCCACAAAATGGTCCAACAGTTATTTGAAGAGTCTTTTTAAATTCGACTGGGAGCAGACCAAGAGTCCTGCCGGTGCCGTTCAGTGGATACCCAAGGACGGTGCCGGTGCCGATATGGTGCCCGATGCGCATATAGAAGGCAAAAAGCATCCTCCTATCATGTTCACCACCGACCTTGCCCTCAAGGTCGATCCCAGCTACAAAAAAATAGCTCAGCGCTTTCTTGATAATCCCGATGAGTTTCAGGCTGCTTTTGCTAAAGCCTGGTTCAAGCTGACCCATCGCGATATGGGCCCGAGCTGGCGTTATCTCGGCTCTGAAGTGCCGGATGGAGAGTTGCTCTGGCAAGACCCGGTTCCGGAGGCGGATTACAAACAGATCTCCGACGAGGACGTCGCCGCCCTCAAAGATAAGATTCTTGCCTCCGGTCTGACCGTACCTCAGCTGGTGCGTACTGCCTGGGCTTCGGCTGCCAGCTTCCGTGCAACCGATATGCGTGGTGGCGCCAATGGTGCACGCCTGCGACTGTCTCCTCAGAAGAGCTGGGAAGTAAATGATCCGGAAGATCTCGATACGGTGATCAAGAAACTAGCCGAGATTCAGGGCGCCTTCAACGCCGAGTTGAAGGACGGCAAGAGGGTCTCCCTGGCTGATACCATCGTTCTAGGTGGTGCTGCCGCCATTGAGAAAGCCGCAGCAGATGCCGGTTACAAAGATTTGACCGTGCCTTTCAGCCCGGGCAGAACCGATGCCTCTCAAGAAAAGACCGATGTGGAAGCCTTCAAGGTTCTAGAACCCAAGGCTGATGGATTCCGCAACTATTACAGCAAAGCAAGTCTCTTGCCACCTACCGAGATGCTGGTAGACAGGGCAAGCACCCTCAATCTTTCGGTTCCCGAGATGACTGTTCTCGTCGGCGGACTGCGGGTTCTCGGTGCCAATGCCGGTGGCTCGAAGCATGGTGTCTTCACCAGTCGGCCAGGAGTATTGACTAACGACTTCTTTGTCAATCTGCTCGATATGTCTACCAAATGGAGCAAGACCGATAAAGACGGGGTCTACGAAGGCAAGGACAGAGCCTCGGACGAGGTGAAATTCACCGCTACTCCTGTGGATCTTATCTTCGGATCCAACTCGGAGTTGAGAGCGGTGGCAGAAGCCTATGCCTCGGACGACTCGAAAGAGAAGTTCGTCAAGGACTTTGTCAACGCCTGGACCAAAGTGATGAATCTAGATAGAAAAGAGAGTCCCAAGCGGATATAGATAAAACCTTACTCTTGCATAGTCCTGAAAGAGAACAGACGGAAGATTTGGTTGGTTGACCAACCAAATCTTTCTTCTTTAATTTGAATTACCGAGAAATCCGGCATGCATCTTGCGCACGTCAAAAGTAACCGGTCCTGTCTGTCCGTAAGAAACTCCTCGATCGCTGCTTGCTCTTAGGGTATCCAGATATTGATAAGCCTTGGGAGTATTGTAGGTGGTTTGCATATATAGATTTTGCAAGCCCAGTTTTTTTCTGGTCGCTTCTAACTGGGCACCTTTTAATTTGACTCCGGTATTGTAGACCGCCACCGATCTCAATCCTTTGACGCTCGCCAGTGCCATCAAGCCTTTTGGAGTCAGCTTGTGGTTGTATTCCAGATCCATTCTTGTCACACCTTTCAAGTTGCCCAGAATCTTCATCTCAGCATCGTCGAGGTCGCATCCTCGAAGCGATAAATCCGTAAGGTGAGGAAGTTTTGTCAGGTCGGCAAGACCGGCTGCAGTTATATCCGGGCTGAAGCAGAGTTTGAAGGTATGAAGACTTTTGCAGGTACAGAGTTTTTTGAGAGCATCGTCATTGATACCGGCTCGACTCAAGAGGAGCCAATAGGGTTTGAGAGCCAGGATGTTGTCGATATCTTTGTCGCTGAGTATATAGCCATCGGTTAGAATCGCCGGCACCTGAGTGTCTTTCTTTGCCCAGGCGTCCATGGCGTTTGCGTCCTGGGTGCTGAGCACAACAAAAGACTTGGGCGGGGTGACGCCGATATCTCCGAAGGCGCCGGAGATATCTGAAAGATCGCCGGCCTTTTCTTCTAGATTTGAGGCATCGACTTTGATATCTGCGGTTTTCAGCACCTTTGGTGGTGGCTCATTGACTTTTAACAGAACATAGGCAGCCACCATGCCTATAGCAAGGATGGTAAGGACAACCGCAAGAATCTTAAAACTCGATCTATTTTGAGGTCCGGGCTCCAGATAGATCTTGTCCGTCAGCGATTCTGTCGATGCTTCTGAGCCGGGCGATGCCGAAGGCGGGGCAATGCTGGCCGCTAAGTCCTGGAATTCTATCAATAGCTCTTCCATAGAGGCATAGCGCTTCTCTTTATCTTTGCTCAGAGATTTTTCCACCAGCGATTCGAGGGCAAGGATCTCATCCGGGCATTCACCGGGATACTTACTGGCAAGGGTGGGAGCCTGCTCGTTTATGTGCATGGAGAGGGTTTCGATATAGGTGCTGCCTTCCAACGGCGGTCGACCGGTAAGGGCTTTGTAGATCAAACAGCCGAAAGAATAGATATCAGCTCTTTGATCCAGTTCAAGAGATAGTGCTTGTTCGGGGCTCATATAAAGCGGACTGCCTACTCGCACCCCGGTAGAAGTTAAACTTTGGCTGTCCCCGCCACCGTCCACTTCGGCCAGTTTTGCCAGACCGAAGTCTGCGATATAAACATTGTAGCCGCGTTCTTCATTGCCACTCAGTATCACATTCGATGGCTTTACATCGCGGTGCAGGACACCGTGTTTGTGCGCATGACCCAGACCTTTGCAGATTTGCAGCACTATAGGATAGAGCTTGAAAAAATCAAGAGCACCATTCTCTTTTATGTATTGCTCCAGGGTGATACCGTCGATATATTCCATTACCAGGTAGAGGTCGCCGCTTTCGTTCTGACCGAAATCGTAGACTTTTATTATATTTGGATGCATCAGCTTGGCTGCGGCTCTTGCTTCGTTGTGAAAGCGAACCGCCGCTTCGTCGGACTTGCCCGGTAAGAGCACTTTCACCGCCACTTGCATATCGAGGACGGCATCATAGGCTCTATAGACCGCACCCATCCCACCGGAGCCCACCATCTCCAGATTTTGATAACGCGAGCCGAATTTACTGTCTTCTGTCATTTTGTTTTCATTATAGTAGACAGATAAGAATCCGAGATTCCAAGGTCCTCGCCGAGATCAAGAAATGGTTGCTTGCTCGCGTACATGAAACCTTCGAGCGGTCGATCGAGATCTGCGATCATCATCAACACCATGGCGAATGACAGTAAGGCTATCGATGAGATCGTCTTGTTCCTTTTGCCGACCAGACCGAATTGATAGCCCAGTCCGAACATTCCGAAACTGATTAGAAGATAGAGAACCACCCATACCATACCAGGCAGTCTGGCATGGAGAGCGGCGGTGACTCTTTCTGCTTGCAGATCTATGGTTTCGTTGAGAGAGTCTATGAAAAGTGCCACCGTTGGCGAATTGGAATTGCTTTTGCCGGCGCTCACTGCCTGGCCCCAGAGCTGTCTTTGAAGGCTTTTCGATTCGGTGACGGCCGGCCCTACCATGAGCTGCTCTCGGTTGAGGCTCTTTTCTTGCAAGAGTCTGAGCCTAATTCCCACATATTGTCTGAGAAGTTTTTTCGCTTCATCGCGGTTCTCGTCAGGCAATAGTTCGCTGCGCAGAAAAGTTGTTCCGATGGCGTTCGCTTCTTTTATGACCAGTACTCTTCTATCGTTGAAGCGACCGGAGGCGACTCCGAAAGTAAAAGCGAGGATGAAAGCCGAGAGGCTTAATACCACTCCGATCATAGCTCCTACCGGCGCTTTCTTGGCATTTTCGTCCTTCTTATCCAGGCTCAGACCTGCTCTATATCCGCCTTCGAAGGCGCTTGCCAGAATGAGAGCCGTAAGCAGGAAAACAGCCCAGAGAGGAATCGTATCGATGAGGTCCATAGACTCATTTATCCTTTTGAATGTAATCAGCCATATTTGCAATTACCAGGGCGATGATACCGAAAATAGTTCCCATGTCTATGTATGCATATACCGCCGCATAGACACAATCAATCGGCAGCTTACTGACCGGATCCTTCATCACATGCAGGACTCCTGTGACAGCAAAGATAGTACCGGCTATAAAAAAGGGCACGAAAAATGTCCGCAGGGTTTTACGAGAATAGACATAGTCTCTCATTTTTGAGGTTTATCCAGACGTCTTTTAGGACCGACCTCTTTTATGACCCAGTGATTATAAGCCGGGTTCTCTGTGTATTTGAAGCGTCGATGATTGCTGCGCACTTGGGCAGTCTTTGTGGTTTTGGCTGTGGCTGGCGGTGCCTGGGTCTGACTCTCTGTATTGGGTTCAGTATCGGTTTTAGTGGCAGAATTTTTCTTCTCTTTATCATCTTCCTGTCCCGGGACATCGACGTCCCAGTCATCATCGGTTTGTACCAGCTCTTGCTCGTTCTTATCGAAGGCGGTGCTAAGCTTCATCGATAGATCCATCCAGGAGTCAGCCAGTTGGTCCCAGTTCAGCACCACATAGGTAAAGGTTAGAATAGAAAGGGATATCGCGGTTATTAATTTGGCTCCCGCCAGGGCGACTGTTTTTGTGGGCGAAACCCGGGCGCTCTCGGCTGCGAAAACGCCTGTCAGTTGTGCTCCTAATTTCGCCTCTTCTCGAACCTGGGTCTCTTTCAGGGCTACCATGCGCACCAGGGTCTCTCGCATTTTACGCGGCTTCATGCCCGGCAAGGCGCTCTGGTGCGGCTGGACCTGTTGTCCCTGTGTTTCCGTCGGGTTCTGGGGATGCGCTTCGTCGAATTCGGCTTCTTCTTCAAGCTGCTCCCATTCAGAGCCGCCGTCGGGTTGCAATTCTTCTATCGGACTGCCGTTAGCTCTTTCTTCTCTGGCATTTTCCAGCCAGAGCAAAAAGGCTTCTTTAAACTCCTCTACCGATTCGAAGCGCCAATCTAAATCAGGCTCCATCGCCTCGTCTAATAAAGCTTCCATCTCTTTAATCGCCATCAAGCCCGGACATAGCTCTTTTAATGGGGGACGTGTTGCCGCGGTCTTGCCCGGAGCAAGGCGATCTGTTTTTTCGCCGGTAAGCAATGCTAGAAGCAGCTGCGCTAGCATGAGGATGTCGTGCTTCTTCTTATCCGTCAGCCAGAGAGATGAGCCTGCGGTTCTCTCTTCCGGCTCTGCGCCAGGGTCGAATTCGACATCTTTATAGGTATCGAGCGCGTTACTAGATTGATAACCGGTCTCTATTGCATCTTCCACCGGTGGCACCGTAGAGTCTTCTACCTGGCAGAACCCGAAATCGGTTATTTTGACTTGAATATGATCTTCGACAACGCTCAGAAGAATATTCTCAGAGACGATATTGCCGTGGAAGATGTCTTTATCATGGGCGAAAGCAATGGCATCTAAGATCTCAAGAAAGATTGGTGCAATTTCTTCTTCTTCGGAGAGGGCACCGGCTTCGACTATGGTGTCTAAAATCGGCATCCCGTCTATCCATTCGACTATGTAGAAAGGTCGCTGGGGATCTGTCTGTAAAAGACCCTTTGAGGCGGCGATGTTTTTATGCTGCAGAGAGAGCAGCTTGGTCACCACTCCAACAAATTTGGCCGCTTTCTCCGGATCGCCTCTTTTAAGGGTTTTCAGCGCTACGAGTTTGTTCTGGGAGATTTGCCGAGCTCTAAATGTGATCGTGCTGTGATCGCCAGACATTATCTCTTCTATCTGAAACTCTCCGAACAAAATCTGTCCGAGCGAGTACATCGGCTCGGAACCAACCGGAGGACTGTTCAGGTTGTTCGTTTTATCAGAGTAGGTTGAATTATCCGTGGTCATCTGTCTGAACTTTGCTTTCACTTATTAAGTATAGCAACGCCCGACATCAAGCAATTTGCCCTCTTTGCCATTTTACCTATATAGAAGGCCGTGCTATAGTCGAAATAAGGTTAGGGCACTTATTAGTTGCCACGGATATGCATCCACAGCGCACCAGGGCGAGTTCTATGGCGAAACATTCTTACCGCGCCAGACGCGGCAATATGTTGATTCTAATCATCGCGTTCATCTTCATTATCGTCTTGATGGGCCTGGTTGCGCTCAACTATGTACGTTTGATCGGGACTACCTCCGAGCAACGAACAGCCACAGAAGCGGCAGCCATTGCTGCTGCCCGCGATCTGAGCACCATCGTGGTCAACACTGCCGAATGTGGCTATGTATCGCTCTCCGATTACGCTCCATCGGGCTCCGGAACCACCGCCGGGGATGGCTTTCCGACACCGGTGCGAGGCATCAACACAATTATCGGAACAGCAAGGCTGGATCTAATTATCGGAGACTTGTTGGGTCAGCAGACCCTCAAAGACTTTGCCATCAAAGATATGCAAGATGCTCTTGTGGCCAAAGATCAGCTCATCAACGCTTTATGGGATTCAATCGCTCCGGGCGGGACGGGCACGGACAAAGACGGGAACTCTGTCACACCATACACCAGTGCAGAGAACGCTTATAAAGACAACCAGATTAGACTGACAGGCTCATCCAGCTATGTGCCCGGGTCGCTTCTGCTCTCTTTAGGCTGCATCACAGGCGGGCTTGCCACAGCCGTTCCGGTGCCCAAGCCGGCGGCTTCTGCTCCGGTGTCCTCTTCTCAGCAGGTGAGCGGTTTCTACCGCTCCTATGTCAACATTCCCTATGATGGAGTCGATTTTGTTTTCGGCGGTATCGGACCCAATATCAAGATCGTCGACCATCGCAAGTGGGTCGACACCATTCCTGGATTGCCGTATCAAATCCCAACCATTGTCAAAGCCGAAGCTATTCAACAGATAACGAGCACCTCCGCCAATGCCGATTTTGTGGTGAGCTCAGCTGCTTGCGCTCAACCGGCCAGTCTTCACGACCCGCTGCCCCAGCCCGGTGCGCTTTCTATCAGCTTCCCGGACGGTGCCGTGCCGGAGATAGCCAAACCCAGCGACATCTATACTAATTCAAATTTGCAGGCCGGCATAGTCGACCTCTTAACCGCTAAAAATGGTGACTATCCCTCAGACACAGGCTCGAGCATGACCCCCATGGGCTGGCCTGTGGCAACGGCGATGAATACTTCTAACGTATGGTTGGGTGCCTTGCACGACTGGATGCGTCGAGCCGGCACCAAAGCCGATATCGCCTCTCTTATAAACATGCAGAGCACGGTGCTCGATATGCCATCGCCCACGACGGCTTCCTGGATCGCACCGGTGGTGCATGGCGGTCCCCGGGTCAATCTGGGAACTGTTCCAGCTGGGATAATTCATGTATTCAAATTCGATGCCGACGGTGTGGTCACCTATCAAAGTCGTCTTCTGACACCGTATCCTCTTTATGTCTCCAGCCACGAGCAGATGTATGGCGAGACCATGCAGGCCATTCCGAACAGCGCGGTGCCGACCCAGGTCAATACTGTTCCGCTTGCCACCGGAGACAAGGACATCACTCTTTTAAAAATATTCGATGTCTATATCCGGGATGAAGTAAGAAATCCGGGGACTATAAGAGGCGGCAAACATGCCGGAGAACCTCTCGCCAAGCCGCTGGTCTCTCAGCGCCGGGCTCCGCAAAATATTAAAAATGGGCAGAGACCCATTATTGTAGAGCCTCGCAGGGCTCTGGGCCGTTTTGACGGCACCGGCAGCGCGGCGAAGAAAGGATAGGGGGCGGGACGATGTCGAATAAAACTCCTGCTAAAGGCACTGGCTCCGACAATAGAATTCGCTTTGTTGCTCTGGCTATCTGCGCTGTTTTCTTCTTGAATGCCAATTCCTGTACCGGCGGTGGCTCCGGCGGTCCTCGCGGACCTAGAGGCCCCGGCGGACCACGCGGACCCGGTGGTCCGACTGGACCCACAGGTCCTACCGGCCCCACAGGACCGACAGGTCCTACCGGACCGACATCGACCGGCTCCACCGGTGGTACACCGGGTGGTCCCACCGGCGGTGTGCCCGGTGGCAGTGGCATGGGCTATCCACCTTTGATCACACCCCAGACCGACACCGGCGAGTCTATGATTCCGGCTTCACCGGTGGTTACACCGTATCCCAGCGGTGGCTCCACCACCAGGCCTTTCTATCAAGCCAGTGGTACTGCGGTAGATATTCGTTTTAGACGACAGGTCGATGTCACCAATCTCAAAATCAATTTCGATGTCGGCTATTTAGGTGAGACCACCGGACCCTGATCTCGACCCGGATCTAGATTCAATACTTGTCTCACGAAGAGCACGAAGCGCTCGATATCTTCCGGTTTAAGGAAGAGAACATAGCTCGCAATCATCAAATCTTCGAAGAATGGCAGGTTCATGGACCAGTCAATGCCCAGATGGAGAATCACTCCGGCGGCAAGCACATAGTAACGCAGACCTCTTATCCAGATCAAAGTCCAGAGAGCCAGCTCTATAACCAGGGTCGACCAGGTAGCCAGCTTCACTGTCATGATGTTGTCGAATAGAAGCGGCACAGGAAAGCGGTAGAAGTCTTCCATATGCAGAGCATAATAGATGGCGGTGCCGTCCCACCAGGTCGAGCCCTCCATCTTTGAGAAGAAAGAATGGGCATAGACTATGGCGATTTGAAAACGAAGCAGGTTCTGAACCCAGGGGCTGGCTTGCGCCGGTGCTTTTCCGCGGCTGTCTATGGCATACATCCTGTCTATTGGACCGAAGAGAAGTAGAAACAGACAGACCCGCATCAGAGTATCGCCACTGTGGAAGATGAGGAGGTTACGATGGTGGAAAGAGGCAAGACAGATAAATAGTATGAGAGCGCTCAGTCTAGATTTGAATCCGACCATTAGAGAAAGGGCCGAGAGCAAGAGAAGTACATAGAGAGAAAGAACAAAGCGGTTATCCGGTGGCAACCAGTCTAGTAGAGAGAGACGATTGAACTCTTCGTACTGCCGCATGGTCTCTACGGAGACTATGCCGTCATAGCCGAACCAGGTAAATAGATCCGGCGCCCAGGTCAGGCTGGATAAAAACACTATCGCAGCAAGAAGTATGCGAAACATACAGATAGGAGCCGGCGATTGAGGCTCGAACCATAGACGATACCAGAGGGTCGCCGGGGTTTTTAGAGATATACTCATTTGAGGTCCTCGGCGGTCACTCTATATAAATAGAATTGATACTTATTAGACTGGTCCGGATTCGGCTTGCCTAGCCCTTCTTCGATGGGCAGGGTCTCGGACCAGGTGCGCACCAGGGCTATCGTCCGGGGATGTTTGCTTTTACTGTCGTGCTTGCGGGCGACGAAGCGCGCGAAGTCTCGCCACAACAGTTCGGTAGAATTGAGACAGTCGTTGCCGAACTTTCGGTAATGCTCCCGGCAATAGCGTTCTAGATAGCCGAGCTTTTCCATAGATGGATAGTGCCAGATTTTGGATGAGCCGTCATCAAAGGTTATGGTGGCATAGATGCGAATATTGTTGGTTCTTGGATCCGGGGCAAATACACCGAAACCCTGCCAGACCCCCATGAAATAGATCTGGTCGGAGACAGGCTCTAGAAGTAGCTGCTTTGCCCTGGACCAGGGAGAGATCCATAATGTGATGGCTGCAATATAGAAGACAATGAAAAGGCTGATCACGGCCTGTCGCAGCTTCTCCGGGCCTGGCGTGGATAAATTGCCTGGTGACTGCACTTCTTCCGGGCTGTGCTCATTTTGTGCCATCGGTCTTTTCCGCCGGGGTGGTATCGGATGTGGTGGAGAGCTTCCTGGGCTTGCCCACCTCATACTCTTGAAGCGCTTTGTCCACCAGCACTTCTGTCGGCTCCTGCCAGTTGGGGGCGTAGAAGTCATAGATCACATAGACGTCTTTGACCCTCGATTCGACGGCGTCGATGTACTGCTGTTTGATCTCTTCTCTGGCTTGATTAAGTGCCTCGTCTATGGCCCGTTGACGGTCTGTGCTCTGTCCGTAATAAGTGCGCTCCAGCGCTCTTGCGCAAGCCTCTTTTGCTGGAATATGGGCATCGACATAGACACGCTCACAGATTTTGGCATGGCCGTCTTCTATTTGCGAGCGTTTATCTGGGACAATCTGGGAGAGCCAAATTGTAATGGGTAGAGTGAGATTGGCTTTGGCTCGGGTTACCTTGAGCCTGATGTGATAGACACCGTTGGAGCCTTTGGTCTCTTCTTCGATTTTATAGTCGAGGTCGCTATCGCAGCCGAATTTATAGAGTGTGGTCGACTCATTTCTCCCCACATCGGCAGGAGGGGATTTTATGTTGAAAATTCTCTTTTCTATCTGGGGAGCGGCTTTTGAAACCTCTACCGGTGCAAACTTGAAAAGACGAGGAGCGAACATTATCAGTACTATCAATGCCGGTACACCGACCAGCAGCATTAAACTCTGTTTTTTCGTAGCCTTTGTAGAGCCGCCGTTCGCCATCTTCGTTCCGTTTTCAAGCAATCACATTATTGATCATACTCTAACGAAGATCCTTTCCACCATGGCTAGCTTTCTCTATGGAAACTGCATGAATTTGGTTGGTCAACTGACCAAATAACTAGAACTCTTAAAAAGAGACTGTCTTGGCCCGGGGGCCTTCTGTCTAGTCCTTGATATAGTCGAAAATATTTGGAGGTCCGGCTTCGTAGAGAGTTTTCACTTCTTGATCTCGTTTGGCTTTGTCGGCATGCATAGAGCGCGCGGTGGCATCGTCGGCGGCTCCGGCGCCAAAAGAGAGGGTGTCGCCGTGCATCTCCCGGGCGATAAGCTTTTGCTGGTAGGCGTTGGTGAGCCAACTCTGCAATCCGGTGAGCTTCATCACTGTCTCTAAATTCGAGTTGAAGACGGTTTCGACTCTCTGAGCCGAACTTGAAAGCTCCGGATAGTCACCTTTAGCCGCCTGGGATAGCGGAATGCCTTTCTCTTGCATGGTCTGGGTGAGCCTGTCTCTGTCTTGCTGGGGCAGTTTGTCCCATTCTTCGCCCAGGGCTTTATTTGCTGATAGATACTCGCGTTTGAACTCGGGCAGACCCGGACCGAGGAGTTCCAGATCTTCTTTTGTAGAGGTCTCCTGGGTTTCGAAGGCTTTGTCCGAATCGTCTACCAGCTTTCTGAATGTCGGTTCTGCGTCTAGATAAGCTTTCGGGTCGTTTTTATCTATGAGGCTTTTGTATTCGTCGAAGTGCTCACCGGCCACAGGATAGAAGGTCTTCATCGCCTCTATCTCAGGGGAGAGCTTGCTTGCCGACTCTGTCGGACCAGGCATGCCGCCAGTATTGTCGGAGCGAGTGTCGGGCATGGCGTCGGGATCTGCTTTGGCTAGCTGGATATATTCGCCTGCCAGTCTGGAGCGACCGCTGTCTGCGCCTTCGTTACTGGCGCCTTTGTCCCCTGCAATGTCTGCCTGTTCGAATACCATGGTGATTTCCTTAGCGAGCTTCGAGAAACTTCTTCTTCTTCTTCTTCTTCTTCTTTTATTCTTGTTCTTAGAAGTAATTTCAGTCTAGCTTCTATTATCCTTCAGTCTATGGTAATTTCCCCATTAGGATAAAGGGAGAGGCATTTAGAACGTGGACCCGCTTGGATTTCCAGAGCGCTATGACCGATTGGAAGAGATCGGTGCAGGCGGTATGGGCAAGGTCTATAAAGCCTTTGATCAGTATCTGGGCAAATATGTAGCGCTCAAAGTTATTCGGTCTGAACTCAGCATTTTGAGCACGTCCACCCTGCGTCGATTTCAAAAAGAAGCGCAACTGCTCGGTCAATTGCAACACGAGAATCTGGTGCCGATTCTCGACTTCAATCTGACTGATAAGGGCAGTCCGTATCAGGTGATGGACTTCGTAGCAGGACGTAGCCTGGACGAGGTTATCGCCGAAGGCGTTTCTGTCGAGGACAGCCTCAATATAATCCGGCAGATTGCCGCGGCCATGGCCCATGCTCACGAACAAGGCGTTATTCATAGAGATCTCAAACCGACCAATGTCATTGTCGTAAATACGGAGGCAGAGAATCTGTCTGTGAGGGTGATCGACTTTGGCATAGCATTCTGCATCGCCGAAGAGTTGGGCGATGATTCTCTAACCACCACCAATGCCGTTATCGGCAGCCCGCTATATATGAGCCCGGAGCAGTCCCGGTCTTCTAGAACCGATGAACGCTCGGATATCTACTCTCTCGGGGTGATCCTGTTCAAGTGTTTGACCGGAGCCGTTCCTTTTCAGGGTGCAAGCGCCATCGAGACCATCGCATTGAAATGCGGCGGTAATCCGCCGACTCTTTCTGAAGTTGTCGGCAAGAGCCACGATGTCGAGCTTGAGAATCTGGTCGGCAGATGTCTGGCGTTGGATCCAGCAGATCGTTTTTCAAGCATGGTGGAAGTAGTCGAAGCGATAGAGTCCATCGAGACCTTTGGACAAATTGAACAAATTGAACAAATTGAGTTGACTGATCCGGTACAGAATACGCTTCCTGCAGCACCTTTACCCAGAAGATTCGGAGCGCTCACGGTCGTGCTCATGGTGCTTGTCCTTTCTGCGGTGGCTTATCTGGGTCCTAAACTTATGCCGGAGCAGCTTTTTTCGGTGGTGAGTCGTGATCAATCTACCCAGTCGAAACACACACTGCAAGAAAAGCGTGCAGTTGAAGAACTGCTAGAACAGCGAGAGTTGCCGTCTCATAAGAATACGTACAAAATTCGTTATCGACGAATATTCAAAACCCCCGTTCAAATGATTGCTCAATGGAACGATCGACGAGAACTGGATTTTACCAGCGCGATTTTTAGAGAGCCTGAAGATCTTGGTTTGCTTGCCGGTTCAGACTACGAGCAGGTTTGTGTTTCTAACAGCGACTTTGACGATCGATGTCTTGAGCAGATTTTGAAGATGAAAAAATTGGACTCGCTAAAGGCCAGTTCTACTAAAATCACTCCTGAAGGAATCAAGGCTATAAGCAGGCATCAGCAGTTCGTTCGTTTGCAACTCGATGGCATGGTCGATGACGTCGGACTCGAACATCTAGCTAAGTTGCCGCGTTTGAGTTTTCTTCAAATACGAAATTGTCCTATCACCGATAGGGGTCTGAAGACCCTGGAGCAATTTCGCAATTTGAAAAGCCTCCAGGTATCCGGGTGTAAGAATGTCTCTCGAAGTTCACTGGATGCATTGCGCCGGGCGCTACCGGAATGCAAAATCGTATCGAATCGGATGTAAGGATCACTCCTTTTTCTCCAGCTCATTCCTGGCTTCGTCTTTTAACAGAAGCAACTCCATTCTGACATTGTCTTGCTCCAGCTTTTTGGCTAAGCCACTGCGCCTGCTGTGATAAACATGGCATCCCGGTAGACCTTTTTTCAGATTTTTGACGGCTTTTCTCGATACATTCGGGCAGTCTTTCATGGATAGAATGGTCAGATTTTTCAACCCGTAGAGTTTTTCTATGCCATCATCGGTAATATTGCTTCCGTTGATATTTAGTATGTTCAGAGACTTGACCTCGGCAATCCCCTGCAAGGCTCTATCATCCAGGCTGCATTCCGAGGCGTCTAATAAAGTCAATTTCTTGAATTGTTTAAGAGCATCCAGGTCTTCTGAGCCCACTTTCAGATATTTGATACTGAGCTGTTCGAGGTTCTTCAGGTCAGCGAGAGCAGCCAGGCCGGCGGCGGTGATGTTCTTGCTGCCCGAAAATTCGAGGACTTTGAGCTGGGTCATTTTATCGAGGCTTTCTATGCCTTTGTTCGTTATCTTTCTGCCCAGGTTAATCTCCAGGTGATTGATTGTTTTTGAGGCAGAAAGCTCTTCGAGCCCTTTATCAGTAATCTCGGTGTCGCCGAGCTCTACGCTCTCAAGATTTTTCATTTTCAATAATATCGGAATCGATTTATCCGTTATCGGCGTGCCATGCAAAGCCAGATAGCGTAGATTCATATCAGCCAGAATATTGAGCCACTTCTCTTTGAAGCTGGCTCTAACTAGCTTTAAGTCTCTCAGCATGGGCATCTTGCTGATCAGAACAAAAGAGTTCTTGGTCAGATTGAGATCGCCGTAGTCCGCTGCCGTCTGATTGCGTGAGTTTTTGAAGTCCGCTTTTATTTTGTCTTCGCTTATGGCTGAATCCGGCCGCCAGCTAAGCGATTCAGAATATTTGACCTTGGTTTTCTTGACTGTGTCTACATGCTTTTCGGCGTGACCGACGATGCGCAGCAGGAAAAAGATAAGGGCGGCTACAATTACCAGGGCAATAGCAGCGATTATATAGATGTCTTTGCTGCCTGTTTCCGGTCTTCGAGCCATGGCTGAGTAAAGCTCCGAAATATTCTCATACTTGCATTATATCCTGTGGTCTCGGTCGCCTTCGAACCGTCGAACAGGCAATAAATTGCCCGACCTTGATATATCCGAAGCTGTTCTTTATCTGTGAGATTTGCTAGATTCGTAGTGTGCGGCCATTCAGGAAAGTTCGACTCGATGCCCTGGTCAAAGCCTGAATCGATAGCTCCCGGCGCAGGAATTTGCATCCTGGCTTCATGCTTGCTTCTTGGATGTTCTGGCGGTGAGAGCACCGAGAGTAGCGATAGTAAATCAAAGACTAAGCCCAACTTATCGAACAGTACTCACAAGGTCGAAGAGTCATCTAACAAAGATACTTTCAAAAGCTTCGATCGTTATGAATTCAACAAGCTTATCGAGCGTGCCGAGCTGTATAGAAAAAGCGGCCAGTTAGATAAAGCTGCCAGAGAACTGGAGCTTGCCAGTAAACTTGATGCCGGCAATGTCACCGTCGAGTTGAATCTGGCTGAATACTATAATGACAGGGACGATTATAATCGTGCCTACGAACATGCTCAAAGAGCCGTCAAGCTGGCACCCAATAGAGTCGAAGCTTTACTAAATCGAGCCAAAGCTGCATTTCATAAAGCCTCCATATCTGATACCGATGACTATGAAAAAGAGGCAATAGCCGATTTGAAGCGGGCCATTTCGCTGGATCCGAAAAATTCTCAGGCACAATATTATATGGGTGTATGGAAGTCGGAGAAGTCAAATCCTAAAGAAGCGATCAAGCACTATAGTAAGGCCATCGAACTAGATCCGAGTGTTGCCGCCTATTATGCTTATCGTGGTATGGCCTATGGCAATGATGGTCAATACGGTAAAGCCATCGAAGATATGACTGAGACTCTGAAACTGAAGCCGGATAGATGGCAGCAGCGCTTTGCCCGGGCAGAGTTCTATGAGGAGACCGGTCAATTTAAAAACGCGCACAAAGACTATACGCTGATAATCGAATCGGGACCAGAAGTGGCTAAGGCAAGGTATATGCGCGCCGGTCTTCTGGAGAAGATGAAAGACTTGAAAGGCGCGGTCGAAGACTATTCTGCATTGATCAAAGGCAATCCCGGTGACGATGAAGCTCTGAAGAGACGCGGCGATGTCTATATGAAGCTAGGGGAGCCCAGACGAGCCCTCTTAGATTTTAATGCCGCCATCGCCCTTAATACCGATCTTGCTGTTTATTATCTGGCAAGGGCGGCTTGCCATGAAGCCCTCGGCAATAGTGACAGGGCTCAAGCAGATAGAAAGACTGCAGAGAAAGCAGAACATCGAAAAGCGATCGAGAAGCTGTGACTTTTAAATTTCTGGGAAGAGATGTCCAGAAATCAGAGCATCCGTATAGACCCATAAATCCTCGCTAAAATCACTTCTAGATTCTGCCTTTGCAGATCTATCCTTTCTCTTTGTCGGAGGTTCCTGCTTTGAGCCTTGACCAGCATAATTTCACCGATGGCTCCTCCTGTGTCGACAGGATGGTGAACAACACCGATTACATGTTTCCTGATTGGACAGACAGAAACTTGAGCCTTTTACACTGCCTCAAGCCCACAACAGATCAATTCGACCAATTAGTTCAGTCGGGTCAATCGCTCTCGTTGGGGTCTTATCTGCCTGATCTCGATCTTATAGATCCTTCGGCTATAAAAGACAGAGTGGTGCAGGGCGCCGGAGATGCGCTGGATGCCGTATTAGACTCCGGGCTGGTCTATGACCCCACCGACAGACATGAGAAGAAGATTTTCGACGCAGGCAAAGACGCCTATGCAAAGTTTCCGATATTGAAAGAGATTGGTGCAAGCTCCGATATTCTCTCGCGCATCGGTTTATATGAATATAGAAACAGATCAACTAGCGATTGGTTTCAAGACCGGCTTTTGAACCTGCCGGAGAGCCGCGTTCCCGAAGGGACTTATGGACCATATCAGATAAGCAAGGCTGCGTTTAAAGATGCCAAAGAGCATTATCCGGACGTTTTGAAAGACTATCACCTCGAAGACCTGCTTGATCCCAAGAAAGCCGCCGTGGTGGCAGGGGCGTATCTATCTATTCGCGCTGAGGAGTTCAAAGCCAACAGCTTTCGCGGTCAGGATACAGTGCGCCATTTCTACCGCAAAGGCGATAGCGATCGTGCTCTCGTGCTGAGCTATAATCCGGGTCAGGCGAAGTTTCGCGGCAACGGCAACTATGACGGCCGTCAGCGATCGAATGACGTGCTCGACGAAACGCTTCAGTCTTGATGTTTTTTGCTAATTCTTTTGCTAAGCTTTGGGCTGTTGCTGAGAGAATTTAACCATCTCGGCAAGCGACAGTCTGAATGCCTCACACATGCCGGTCAGGCTGGTAAGCGACGGCAATCGACCACTGCTTTCCAGGTCGCGGATTTCTTTGACTTCGCATTTTGCTAGCTCTGCAAGCTCCGACCTGGTCAGATGAGCATTCTGTCTGTGACATTCCACAGCCCATCCTAAAAGAGTTCTCGGGTTCCTTTTCATAATGTCCGGCTTCACACCTCCCTGTATATTACTGATAGCGCAAGTTTCGTGAAAGGTGCTTATATCTTCGTATAGTCATCCTTATATAAGCAGAATAATTGGCATCGAATCGCTGCTTCTGTGCTATCAAACAAGATCAGTTGTTTTGAAATTGATCAGGATGTATTCGACCTAGAGAGTGGCCAGTCTGTCTACTGCTCTTTCCACCAGCTCTCGGCGGGCTTTGTCAGAATAAGAATGATAGAGCCGGTTGAGAACCTGGCGCAGATTCTGGCTTTCAGACTTGTCTTTTGCGATTTCGGTGAGCATGTCGCGGTCCAGTTCACCAGTATTGCGGTTGAAGAAGAGAGTCATCCAGTCTGCCAGTGGCTTGTCTCCGGCTTTCTGGCTACTGGCGATATTCTCTAGTACATCGGTCATCTTTTTGACCATGGTGTCTCTGGCGACGCGTTCGATGTCCTCTGGAGTCTTTGCTTTCATAAGAGCTGCAAGTTCCGTGCCGTCAGGCTTGATACCAAGCCTATCGAAGGCACGCTGGGTTGTTATCAACTCTCGATCTCCGGGAAGTTGCATATCGGGGTTGGTGCTTTCGAATTGTTTCCTGAGGGAGGCGATTTTCTTGGCTTCCAGTTCTGTGACGGTATTATCTACGGTGCGTAATCTGTCGATTTCACTTGCTTTCAGAACGGCCGGCTTCACTCCGGCGGCTTCCAACCTGGCTATTTCTGCCTCTACGAAGCGTAAACCGCCATTTCTGGTAGTTGGATCAAATATTCTCAGTCTCATATAACTGATGTTTGCATCGCCTTTGTTTGCATCAGCTTGCTTCATAAAGGCGCGCATACGCTCCATTTGCTGTTTCAAACTTTCTATGTTGTTCTCAATTGGTGCATCTCCGAGACTGAGGAAATGAAGATTGCTCTGGGGATTGAGTTCAGAAAAGGTTCCGGGTCTGAGGATCCAGTCGGAATTGTTTTGCATATATTGAAGTAGATGACTCTCTACAGTTTGATTGGATGGCTTCGCCGAAACTACAAAACGTCCATTTTGCTCATTGTAGTTCGAAAGTCTATTGAAGTCTACATCCGGAGTTCTGCCGGGGATTTTAGTGGCCCAGGGAACATGATTCCAGTATTTCAAGTCGCCGTAATTTTTTAGATCCAGCGGCATAATGCTTCCATCTTTGATATTGATCAGAGCACCATCTAAACCAGCGTGATCGGCGGTTGATCCTTTGCTGCCGGGGATAAATACCCAGTTTTTCAACTCTGGATTGTTTGTCTTTGCAATAGTTTCCATAATTTCTCTTTGCATGGCGTATTCATATTTGACACCGGCTTTGACCTCGTTGACAGGAGGTTTGAATTTGCTTGCTATGCCTTTCATCTGATCGCGGTAAAATTTGAGAACATTGGTATCGGCATCGCGCAGGGCTCCCATGGGTATCATCATCTGCGGATGACCTTTGGCTAGTACGAAGACATCAGCAAAGGCGCGAGTGTGCTCAGTACCAGCGCTACCTTTCGTTATATAGCGCAGATTCTCGTTTACCCATCGTATCGTTTGAAAGTCATTGTTTCTGGTGTTAGGCCTTTCGGCAAAGGTTTCCATCAGACTTCTGGCCATATTGTGGATTTCTTTTGCCTGATGTTTATCAATCAGTCCTTTCTCCAGAGCTGCTTCCAGTGCCTTGGGTTGAGCCAAAGAAAATAACTCGGCGACGGCTTCTTTAGAACCTGGAACAGCCGCAAAGGCTTCTCTTAGTCGCTCTGGGCGCGCTTGCTCCCGGAAGACTTTCAAGATCTCCTCGCTGGCAGCCCCGGGGTCTGCGACGCCCTGGCGCTTCAGTCGGTTGCTTAGCTCTGCTTGGAAGATCGGAGCATCTCTTTCACCGTTTTTTATATACTGCTCAAAGTCAGAGTTGAGCGAACGCACCACCGACTCTGCTCCGTTTACACCGCGTTTTTCTAGGGCGCTGACCACGCTTTTTTCGAATAGCCCTTTGAAGGCGCTGCCTCTAGCCAGGGTGGCGGCGTCGACGGTGCCAAGTATGGCTGCCTGGGTCAGATCAGATTGACTCAAGCCGCCTTTGATCAAGTGCTCGGTGCCGGCTCTGGCTGCCACCGAGGTGGCTGCGGTGAGGGCAAGACGCACCATGGTGGTGCCCACAGGAGCCGCGCCGACGGCGAATCCTGCGGCGAACATGATTTTGTCCGACAGGTCTTTGGCATACTGATCTTTTGCGTCGCTGTTGTCTTTGAGG
The DNA here is from genome assembly GCA_020634035.1 of Candidatus Obscuribacterales bacterium. Classification (GTDB taxonomy): domain Bacteria; phylum Cyanobacteriota; class Vampirovibrionia; order Obscuribacterales; family Obscuribacteraceae; genus RI-106. Next base: position 755,206 of record JACKCM010000004.1, read on the forward strand.
GCTTTTACATATTTCTGGAAGCTCTCTTCTATCTGTTTGCCCAGCTCCTGGCGTTTCTCTGGCGGGAGTTTCTCTAGTAATTGCGATTGGAATTGATTCTGAGATTCGCCGATAGAAATTTCACCAAGGGCTTTGTATCCATACAGACCCTGGCCGCTCTCTTTTACAGAGTCTCTGAAAGCGCGTTCCAGATCTCCCCTCGACATCGGCAGACTGAGTTCGATCTGGCGCTTTTGATTCTCATCGGCAGATTTGGAGAGATCCTCCGGCAGGAATTTGTTATAGACTTTTGCATATTCGTTGATGGCATCGAGACGATTCTGGGGCGCCAGTTTGGCAAAGTCATCGATAAGCTTTTGCTGATCTATGGAAGCACCCAGAGACTTTGCCCGTATTCTATCGGCAATGGTCATCTCTTGATCCGGATGACGCAGAATATTGATAGCGACCTCGCGTTGCTCTGGAGAGAGACCCTTGAATGTTTGATCTAGAGCTGCTCTGGCTACTGGATTATTGTCACGAGCTTTGTCAGCGCTTTCTAGAATTGACTTGCGCTCCGCATCTGGTATCAGTTTCAGTCCTTTGAAATAGTTGCCGGTATCGACCGAGTTCCAGAGGATGCCTTCTTCCGTATTCATAGAAAGCAGATTTTCGGCGCTCACTCCTTTGCCATCGAGAACAGGGCGACCGTAGCGTGCGAAATCTTCACCAAAGGCATATTTGGCTGCCTTCTGCAGATCGGGATCTTTTCGCAGGGGTTCCGGCATTTTTGTGATCGATTCGGCTATGGACTGGGGCGAAGCGCCCTTCAGTTTTGCCAGTACTATTTGCTGTGGGGCACCGGCGGTGACATCTTTGCCTTCTTGCAAGCGGGTCAGCATCTGACCGGCTATCTCTCGGGCACCATCCGGCAGCAGATTGACACGGGCACCGAGCATTCTTCTTTGTTCACCAGAGAGTGCGGCATAATCTTCTGGCTTGGCGTGCATGAGAGCTTCGAAGGTGTATGACGGTCCCTGGGATCTATTGGGTTCTCTTTTATCGAACTGAATATAGTCCGCGCTTGCATCGGCAAGGCTGGGATGACGCAGGTTCGAGGATGCCTCCGGAGGAAGATTCTCCGGGAAGATCTTGGTCATCTGTTCTCGGGCTGCTTCGGTCTCGATGCCACTCAGTTTAGACCTGGTGTATACGGAGTTCTCGTCCGCTCCGGGTTCTCCGCCTATGCTATCCCAGACCTGTTTGCGATAAACAGGGTCTTTCATCAACTCCTGGTCTCTGGGCGTGAATTCTTTGATTGCTTTCAATACAGCCTGACGCCCTTCGGCAGAGGCGATGCGACCAAGCAGAGTGGGCTCACCATGGGCTGCCATGTCTTCCCATTTGATAACGGCTCTGTCTCTGGTGGACTGAAAGAAAGTGGATGTATTTCCTGAAGCATTCTTCAGGGCCTGGTGGACACGTTCGTAGTATCGTATTGATTCGGTCTCGCCGGCGGTGGCGCCTTCGGTTTTTCCGGAGAGAGCCAGGCGCTGACCCTGGTTGAATTGTTGCCGTTCTTGAGGTGTCATCAAATTAAGTGCCAGCTCAACGCCTTTGCTTGGATCGACACCGAAACTGGTGCGCTGCATCTCTATGAAGGTGGCGGTATCGAGCTTGCCGTATTTGGCATAGTCCGCTGCCTGGCGGCGCTGATCGCTGCCGTAAAATGCTTTGTTCAGCCTGGCTTCACCCTCGCCGTTTTCGCCCATGAATAGCCGACGGGCTTCTTTGGCTGCTTCACTGTTTCCTGCCATGGCTTCTTTGAACATAAACAGCTTCTGTTCGCCATCGACGTTTGCGTTGAGGGCGATGTCGGCCACTTGTTTCAATTGTGCGCCGCTGAGATCATTGCCGTTTTTGGCGTAGATGAGCGAGATCTCTTTGGACGGTGCCGACATTTTGCTTTCTGTGATCGTTTGTTCTAGATCACGACCGGTTTGTTGCTCTAGCTCTTTGCTCAGAGCCTGGCGCTGCTCGGCGGTCATGCCCCGCAGACTGACCCGGATGTTGTGCTCTGCAAGAGTACGCTCGGCACCTGAACCGGTCAGTCTGTCGAGACTTTTGAGATTGGTCTGAAGCCAGGCGGCATCCCTGGCTTCTTGTCTGGGTTCTAATAACGCTACCGAGCCATCCATGCGTTTGTTGCGTAGTTCGTCTCTGAGATCCTTTTCGGTGGTTTGTTTGTAGAGCGACTCTAATTGAGCCTTATTCTGCTCGGGTATGGAGCGCAGGGTGACTTCCACCGCGTGAGAGTCTCCGGCGCCAATGCTTTTGCGCAGACTATCGACCGCTGCAGTCAGAGTCTCTGGCGCCATAGAAGTGTCAGCAGGAGGCTGGGCGACAGAGGCGGTGCGCTCTGGGGCGGCAAGATAGCCGTCGGTCAGTTTACGCAGGCTGGCTTCGGTTATTGGTCCTTTTATGGTCTCTACCGCGCCGCCATTTTGAAAGCGCAGACCATCGGCGCTTCCGTCGACTTTGCCGCTTGCATCTTGATGCTGCCATTTGCCGTCGGTAAACTGCCATTTTGTGCCGTCTTGCATAAGCAACCCGGTCAGTTTGCCGCCTTCCCACTGAAATCTGGTGGTCTCGCCGTCTTTGCCTTTGAGTTCCTGCGGCAGTTTGTCTTCGAAATTAAGAGTGGCGCCGTCTTTGAAAGAGACGCTGTGACCGGTCAGACCGATGGCATCCATACCGGTAACAAACTGCTGTTCTGCTTTCGGCGGTGAAAGGTCGAGGTCTTTTGCTTTAGTCTCAGGCTCTGATTTGGTTTCGGGGCGCCAGGCAACCGTTGCTTCGTGGGCGATGGCGTCGCCTTTGTCTCTTGAATCTTCCCTGGTGAGTGAATGTACATCTAGTAAGGAGAGTTTGGGGAGTTCGGGGTGGTCGGCTCTAGAGTCATTGCCGGCAGAAACTGCTCCCACCCGGGCTTCCGGATTTGGGGTTGCTTGTTTTGACATGGTTTTGAGCGATTTGAAAGTAACTTATGCATATCAATATATGCGCCGAATATAACGGCAATGTGACCGCAGTTTGGCGCAACCAGAATCATGACGAAGATAGTCTTAGGATTTTTTATGGCGGTTCATTCTAGTGTCTAATACTTCTGGCATCGTCTAGTATCTAATTCAGAATTTCAATCCATACTAAGGCAGAAATTTTGTACAATCCCCTGGACCAGTTGTTTGTGGTTTGTTTTGGGAGAACATATTTTGAAAGACGATCCTTGCTCTTATAAGAAGAAGAAAAAGTCTGGCAGATACATCGATAGATGCACAGTAGAAGATTGTCCTTTGGAAAGTTGGGTCCCGGAGATCGGAGACAGATTCGATAGTGCTGTAATCAATTCCGATAGAGCCACTGCTAGCAATGTTAAATACCGGTTTAAGATAATGACACCGTCATTTGTTGATAAAGGTGTGATCACTAGAACCGCTATGCTTCCTGTGCCGCCAGAATCTCCCGAGACAGCTAATATCAGCTCTATTCCGATAACTTGCCTGGCTCATATTAGCAATGATTCGACAAATGATTTCATACTGCCCCATGTTGATGGAGAAGAGCCACTAGATTTCTGGTTTTACACTACTGCATTAGATAGGCAAAACCCGGTTTTTTACCGTGGAGTCATTCGTTCTTACAAGTACCCTAATCTCTGGACTCTGGCGCCCGGTGAGAAGCGCTGGACTTATCAGGTTATTCACTTGCCTATATTTATCCCCGATGAAAGGGCCTTTGGCGAGGATGAAAGACCGCGAGTTGGAGGAACCAAAAGAATCTATTTCAGATTCTGGGGTCTGTGGTCTTATGATGACTTTGACACTTTTAGCCCGGCAGATAGTGCGAATTACGATGTATTGTTGTAGAGGGCGTTAGCTGCAGAATCTTTCTTGCGGTGAAAGCTGTCGGGTGTTGGTGATTCGCTTCAATAATCACCGGGGGTAAAAAGTTGGTCCCTGTTGCTCTGTCATATCTATGACTGCTATGCACCGTCCATGATTTAAGAAGAATCGATAACCTGGATTATGGTAGCGCAGCTCTTGCTGGCTGCTACAAAGTAAGGCATGATTACGCGATTCAAGTCCCGATACGATCATGGCAGTCTCTGAGACGACTTCGGATGGTTTTCCGAATTCGGCGATTATTTCCCCTTTGAATTTGCCTATGCAGGAGGCAATCCGCTTTTTATGTCTGGTGTTTCTGCGACCGGCAGGAGCACTGAGAGCCAGGTCGCTGGCAAATTTATTCGAGTTTACAGCGAAGTAATGGATTATCGCACCACCCGATTCGAAGAGACAGCCGCAAGTAGTAAGTAAGGTTATGACTATCAGATAAGTTTTCAATCTTTTGGATCCATCGATGTGGTTTGGGCTGTAAGTCGCTATCGGATATCTAATCCCTGACCGACTCGATTTGATCATTGTTCCTGGCTTCAGGTTAGAGATGGTTCAGCTCTTCTGTTTGCTTAGTTCTTGCTCCGCCCGGCCGGTTATATAATGGAAAGAAGTGGTTTCGTCTTGATTTTACTAAGCGGAAATTCTATGACCGGCATATTAAAAGTTGCTTTTATATTCTCAGCGTTGGTCTTGTGACCCATCATAGAGAGAACGCCATGCATATACCTAATCGCAGTGGAATCCTAAGGACCAGTTTATTGGTACTAGCAGTTTTCGCTGCTTTATCCAATGGGACAGATGCCGCTTCTGCGCTAGAAGAAAGGTATCACCGAAAGTTTGAGCGGGCTGAGATACTCGAGGCTTTGAATGCCTCTTATGCTGGTGGCGGCAGTGGTTTTTATACCGCTCAATTATTTACTGATAAAGGATGGATTCTATACCAGAGAAAAGACTTTGCAGGCGCATTAGAGGCTTTTGAGACAGCACTCGATAAATTCCCTAAGATTGATGATGCTGTTTTAGGAAAGGTCTTTTCTCTGTATCATCTTGACCAGAAACAAGAAGCCAGAGACTTTCTCCGTGGCAAAAAGATTTATGCGCACGGATATCAGTCTGAAGAGATTCAAATCGAGATACTCATAGAGTTAAAACAATATGAGCAGGCGCTCGCACTATGCGACCAGATAGAAAAATCTTATACCCCTGTCGGTGCTGACCTGGTAAGAGACCACCATTCACCCGGTTTTTTTCATCATATCCAACGATACAAAATTTATAGAGCTATGGGGCTAGATGAAGCCGCAGCAGATGAAGCTAGGCAGCTATATCGATTTCGGTATAGAAATTCGTTCGCTGAAAAGAATGCTCTGCGAATGTTTGTCGAGTTATCTTTGTCTGTTCCCGCTGACTCTCCATATAAAAATAGTGATAGCGCCAACAGGGTGCACCAAATAATTGATCAGATGATTGCGGCGGAGGAGCTGAATGAGGTGACCCTGGCGAGTATATTTGGTAGAGCTCTTGAGCCGGTGGTTCTGAGTAACAGAAAGTACTATTGTTTCTATGACGGTGAATCACCGATTTCTCATGTAGTATTCAAACCGAGTTCCATCGAGAAAAACGAAGAATTTATATCTGCTACTCTCAACATGCTAACTTTGGTTGATAGAAAGCAGTTTGAAGAATGGTACCCTGATGCAATCTATCATCCGGCGAGAGTTTCAGGCTGTACGGGAAGACCTGCATACATTGAACTTAGTGTAAATGGGAGGAGATTCGTTTACGAATTTTCCGGTGGCGGGCACCTGAAACCGAGTAATCAACTTCTAAATATGTTCAGTGTTTTTACAGATCCGCTATCTCGACTTTTGGAGGATGGAAGCACTCTTAGGTCGAGAGTCGAAGCGATAAAAAGCGGACTAGCGCCATCTCCTGCCAAGATAAACCCGGGATTGTATGTCGTCAACAAGGATTTGTTGACCTATTTGCATATTCAGCGTTTAATCAGTTCTGCCGACCAGGTTCTTTTGTGTCGCAATGCCCGGGAGCTAGCCCTTGACGGCGACTCGTCAGGGAAATTATTCGATGCACCAGCGATAAAGTCACGGATTGCATCAAAAGAAAAGAGAGATTTGTTGGTTATTAGTATTCTTCGTGATACCACAAAAGATTTAGAATACTTTCCCCTTCCTTTGAGCAGTGATACAAATAGGAAGCTGTTTGCTCATCGAGTTAATGTCGAGCTTCAGCCCTTGATTAAAGATCTGGCCTTTAAGCGAACTATTGTTTTGACTAGAGGCGGCGAAGGCACATTTGATGGCTTTATGATCTTGTCGGACAGCACGACGCCGAATTCTAATTAGTCGAAAAAGATGATAACCTTTGGTCTTTCTAGCCTGAAACTTGAAAGAGACAAAGCACAATGACAAGTTCTGTAGATGTTCGCCCACCACTGCCGCCTTTTGATCAAGAGTCGGCTGTATTGAAAGTCCGACTGGCTGAAGATGCCTGGAACAGTCGTGACCCGGTGAAAGTTTCCCAGGCTTATTCTCTTGATAGTCGCTGGAGAAACAGAAGTGAGTTTTTGAATGGTCGCGAAGAGATTGTTCAATTTCTTGCGCGTAAGTGGAACAAAGAGTTGGAATACCGGCTTATTAAAGAACTGTGGGCGTATACCGGCGATTTTATCGCGGTGCGATTTGCCTACGAGTGGCACGATGACAGCACCAATTGGTATCGCTCTTATGGCAATGAGTGCTGGAAGTTCAATGCCGATGGACTGATGACCGAGCGCCATGCCAGCATCAATGACCTGCCAATAGCTCCGGCAGATCGAAAGTTTCTATGGGAGCCTGGTCGAAGACCGGATGACCATCCTGGATTGTCAGATCTGGGTCTGTAACTCCTTGGTTTGCATATCATTGTACCTATCGGTACAATAGATGGATATGTGAGGAGAGTTATGCCGGCGCCACTATTAACGAGAGATGAGATTCTTGCACGCTTGCTTGAGGTGTTTCGCTCAAGGGGCTATGAAGGGGCGTCCATGACCTTGATTTCAAAAGAGACTGGTCTTGGAAAGGCAAGTCTCTATCACCATTTCCCCGGCGGTAAAGATGAGATGGTCGCTGAAGTTCTCAAACATGTAGACGGCATACTAGAACAGTTCGTGATTGCGCCGCTCACTGGCGCCGGTGCACCGGAAGCAAAGTTGAACACCATGATAAAAAACATCGACCAGTTTTATTGTGGTGGAGAGAAAGGCTGTGTGCTTGATTCTCTTTCAATTAAAGCAGGCTCCGATGCGTCTGGTATCAAGTTAAAAGAACAGATGAAAGCCTGGATAAAGGCGATGGAATCTGTGTCAAAAGAGAGTGGCTGCGATGCCAGAGAAGCTAGAGAACGAGCCGAAGAAGCTATGGCATCTATTCAGGGCGCGTTAGTGGTCGCCAGGGCTATTGAAAATAAGAGTGTTTTTCAGAGAGCCTTAAAACGTTTACCAGAACAGCTTTTGAAGTAAGTCTTCTGAATGGTTTTCGGAATGATTGTTGCAATCTTGTAATTTTGGGGTTGCTATTGTACCGAACGATCGGTACAATGGAATCATGCAAATCGAAAAACACAAATTTATTATTCGATTCGACCCAAGGAGCTAGAAAATGAAAACAGCAGTTATGGTTTATGCAGACCCGAAAACAGGCACAGAAGAGGCTCTGGGGCGTTTATTCAACGCACTGGCGACAACCTACGAATTCAAAGAGAAGGGAGATGACGTTACCCTGATGTTTCAGGGCGCCGGCACTCGCTGGATTGGAGAACTCTCAAATGAAGAACATCCCGCTTTTGCGCTTTTCGAAGCTGTCAGAGACAAAGTCGCGGGTGTGTCCTGCGGATGTGCCGATGTTTTTGGTGCTACAGAAGCGGTAGAGAAGAGTGGTTTTGACCTGATTAAGGACAATCCGATTCCTTCGACTTCGGGACTGACCAGTATCAGAAACCTGATCGATGATGGATACACTATTCTCAACTTCTGATGGTCGCAGAGGAAGCGGCGGCTGAGCCTTCTTCGAGGAGGCTCGGCTGCTTGTCCTCCGTAGTTTTAAGGTGGTGCGAGATGCAAAATCAAAATACGGACAGTCCTTTTCACGAAGGTGAGTTAAAAGTTCAGAAGTTGCTTGGAGAAGAAGAGCTAGCCAAGCGCAATGGCCAGGTGATTAAGAATGAGATCCTTGAAGGTGCGCTCGACTTCATCGCCAGGCAGTCTATGGTGGTGGTTGGCTCAACTTCTGGGAGCGACGACAAACACTGGGCGTCTATCGTATGTGGTACCACAGGGTTTGCTTCCGCTCCGGATTTGAAGAGTGTCGTTCTCGATCTGAATCAGATTGCTAAGGTCGCAACAGATCCGCTCTGGCAGATTATTGAAGCCGGAAGAAAGCTTGGTCTTCTGTTTATTGAGCTGGAGACAAGAAGGCGGCTGAAAGTAAATGGCACAGTCGAGCTGTGTTCGAACGAACAGATTCGTGTCAAAGTAGAAGAGTCTTATCCACTCTGTCCCAAGTACATTCAAAGAAGGAAATTAGATCTTTTATCTGATACTACCAGAAGTGCAACCAATGTACGCAGTGGCAGCGAGTTAGTAGAGTCTGTGCAAGCTGTTATTGCCCAAGCAGACACAGCATTTCTCGTCACTGGTCATACAGAACGAGGGCTCGATGTCTCTCATAGAGGAGGTAAGAAGGGTTTTCTAACTGTGACTTCCGAGCGTCGCATCAGATGCCCGGACTATTCAGGCAACGGAATGTTCAACTCTTTTGGCAATCTAGACCAAAATCCGAAAGCCGGACTGACGATTGTGGATTTCAAAAACTCTCTAATGCTGCAGCATACAGGCACCGCCTTCTTGGAATACAATCAAGAAGACCCCGGTGGCGAAACCGGCGGCACCGGTAGATACTGGTCTTTTGATGTGGAGAACTGGTGGTTGCAGCCGCTTCCACTTTTTCAAAGAGAATTTCTGGATTGTTCTCCGTTTATCCCTTCTTGAATGAATCTTCGATTTTACTGCCTTCTAAGAGTATCATTCAGAAGTCTTTGCAGACCTGAGAAATAAGCTACCTTAAGAATCGAGCTGCGGATCCACCCAAGTTCCACTTGGTCTCAAAATAGGATTGCCATCTAGCGGTTTTATTCCGGTGGTGGCACTATCTGCCTTTGTATCATTGGTCGAAAGTTGGCTCAGATCCAGTTTTGGGAAGCCAAAACCCTCTACGTTGCTGGTTCTATCTATATCACGACAATCCTGCGGATTGGAAACAATTGGACCACCGGGCCAGCACTCTGCATGTGCCATGCTGATGCCGTGGTCACCTGCTGTTGCAGTTGCACTATCGTGATTAGCTTCAATATTTACTTCGCCGTGTCTTGCCATTTTAGAAACCTCCTGAGTCGGATATTTGAATCGTAGTCGGCTAAAGCAACCGCAGTGTGACAGCGATTTATCTATGTCGCTCCATAGGTCTACCTCGGATAAGCCAGGTCAGAGACAGGCGGTTCGCTATCTGTCGGATGGATGCTTTCTGAACTATGTCTGCGAGCCGCAATTTGCCGAGCAGATCAAGAAGCTGGAAATTCAATAGGAGGTTCTTACTTCCCTTTCCGAACCTCCGGGTACTTTGAGAGAATATATGCGCTGCCTTTCGGATCACGTAGCAGTGCTATTTTATAGGATCTCTTCAAATCTTCGGCCGCGAGATCTTGCTTGCCCAGACGTTTCCTCAACTCTCCCAAGCAGAAAGAAGAAATCCAATAGTTGGGATTCACTTTAATGGAAGCTATGTAATCTTGTTCCGCCTCGTGATACTGTCCTACCGCTTGGTACATGTTTCCCCTGCCAACTAAATAATACTCGTATGCCTTCTGCCCCACTTTCAACTTGACCGCTTTGTCGTAGCAATTGAGAGCTCGTCTGTAGTTTCCTGCAGCATACATCTCATCGCCGCAGATGCTGTATCCAAAAGCCGCACTATATCCGCATTTTGTGACCAGATAAACTTTCATCTGAATCAAATCAAATTGAAATCCCCGGACCAGACCAGTAAGCAAACATAGCAGGAGGACTGAGATATAAGACTTCATATTCCTAAGACTAATATTGAGCACTGTAGCTGTCTATCGTGAAATCACCAGGAATAGCGTGAGCCCACTTCGGTATTTTCCTGCACTCTTTTGTTGCGAAATAGTTTGAGTTTACTGCTGTATAATTTGGGTTCAGTTTTTAATAAGTGAAGGTGTCAGTTCATGAGCTACGACGTCGCTGTAGTTTGGTGTTGTCGAAGGGCGACAGAGACTATGTGCAAACGGCTGGAGGCAACGGGATGCTGGGTCTTGAATGGAGGGAGTACTCTGAATCTGACTATCAGCACTGGGCAGCAGGTTTGCACGGTCAGCCGAACAAGAATGAAGTCTTTGTTCCGACCAGTGGCGGTGGACTGAGAGTAAAAGAGAACGAGGTTCTCTCGACAGAAGACGTCAAGAAGATGCTGGCTGCATTTCTAGAGAATCGTGGAAGACCCACGGAGTTTGCCTGGCGCGATAAAACAGCAGATTTTCGAAGAGACTGAAGTTGGCGACAGAACGGCAATTGTTTGACCCACGGGCGAATCGGGCATATTGACCAAGCTGCCTAGCTGTTTATTTCGCTAATAGACAAATTTCAGAGATGGCAATATGCCAGGGAGTTTTTATGGGAAATGCGGGCGAAGTTAATAGAGTCGAGGCTCGGGATGCCAGCGACAATACCGGGAACACCACGGCCCATTCCGGCGAGGGTGCCTCCAGGCAGGCCTGGGAGAACATGCCGGCCACTGCATCTCGTACCGATGCCACCGGCGAAGAGCCGAAGACGCTCGACTTGAGCTCATCCACGCTCTACGAGCCCATGAAAGAGGGCGACCTGAAGCGTGCTGTCACCGATTTTGCCGACCCGATGGCAAATGCCAACAGCGACGCCGAGGTAGGAAAGATTTTTACCGATTTCGTCAAAAGCGAATTGAAAGGCGGCACGCCGCCTCTGACCATTTTTGAGAGTATGTCCGAAGCGATGAAAGGCAAAGAGAACGGCTACTCTGTCTTCGCCAGCATCCCAGAGTCTCTCAGCATTTACCGAGAGCCGCCGGAACCGAAGTTGCTTTTCGAGACAAGAATGTTCGCCGAAGGCGAGTCCACCAGGCGCGCCGACCCTGATTTCGAGCCCGATTATGACGGCTTCGACAAGATGGCTGCTGAATTCGCCAAGGGTATCGGAGATGCCACTACCCCTGCCACCATGCAGGGCAATCTCGAACAGGTCCTGACCAAAATGAAAGCCGCTGGTGCCGAGCCATCTGACGCCAGCGGTTCTATCAATGACGCCCTGGAAGACGCGGGTCTGCCTCTGCGCATTCGCATCGACCGTCGCGGTGCGGTGGAGTTCTCCGAACGACATCGACCCAGGCTCATCGCCCAGGTCGACCTTCGCGACGATTAATTTCGTCGTCTTCCTTTTCCCGTGTCATCAAATCTAGTGGCTTTTTCTCAGAATTAGCACCTGGTTGAAGCCGTTCTTATTCCAGCTGCCATCGGCGTTGTGCATACCTCGGTTGAATTTATTCAGGTCACCATTGCCGACGATGGTGCCGGTGTCGCTATTGTTCTCCATTAATTTGCCGTTGCCCAGGTATATCGAGGCATGACCGGGCATGCCATAAGGACGTTTGCCTATTAGCACATCGCCTGCCTGCAGGTCGCCGTCATTGATCTCGTTGCCGGGCTCGACCAGCTCATAGCCGTTTTTCTTCAAGGCGTCTTCGAGAACTTTGTTGTTGACCGTCACCGGTATTTCCGGATACATCTCATGCAGGGCAGAGGATACTGCAAGGGCGCAGCCCAATCGGGGATTGGTTTCTGGCGAGATGTCTTTTATCTGTTTGCCGATCCAGCCTTCCAGGGTTGGATAATTGCTGTCGCCGCCAATGTCGTTGGGACCCGTCGCTCCAATCGCCTCTCTGTTTCTGCGGGCGTCATTTATTGGTCCTTTCGGCAGCGGCATTATGCCCGGGTCTTCGTTATATTCGGGGGAGGGATAAAATCCGCGTATGTCATCGGGCAGAGTCGGTGTCTCTTTCCATATATCTGGCTCTTCCGGCAAGCAGCCGCGCTCTTCAGGTAGTTGAGGCAGTTGAGGCAGTTGAGGCAGTTCAGGAAGTTCTGGCGACTGGGGCTGCTCATTCGTATTCGGCAGTTGGAAAGTGCCTTCCATTTTCCAGGGAAGGAGCTGTATGTCTACAGGAAGTTCATTGTCATTCTGGAAGTTGCCGGTGATCTCTAGCTGCGGGAATCCCAGTTCCTGCACCGTGTTGTTCATTGACGGGGAGAAGGAGTTGCTGTTCAGTGGCATACTCTCGTATTCGGACAGATAGTTTGGATAGAGGTTATCCGGGCGCTCACTGTTGGCGCCGGCACCGATTGAATGATCAGAAAATTCTTGCATGGTAAGGCTCCTTAGTTCGCTTCGACTTCGACCAGTTTGCTTGCGTTGGCGAACATCTCAATGGCTTGTTCTAGGTTGCCCGATTTTGTATTGTCGATGCCTTCTTGAATCAGTTGTTCCAGTTTGGCGCTGTCGTTGATTCTGGCAGTGGAGGCGACGCCAGCGGGCTTGGCTGCTTTGTCGGCAGGTACGGGCATCATCGCCCAGGCTGCCTGACCGGAGACTTGAGCGGCTATTAGGACGGAGAGCAGAGTGAGTACTTTCTTGGACATGGTCATTACCCCTTTTGATAGAAACTTGCAGTCGCTCGATGCGCTGTCTTCGATACTGACAATTTAGGATGCCAGGGTTAATAGAGCGTTAATGCCGCAAATCTAATCTGAGCAAAGGTTTGTTTCTTTGATGCCCGGCCGGGGACCCTGGTATCGGCTCTTCTGACCCTATAGAATAGGGACTGGATGAAATTCGAAGGCTTTTTTCAATGGCGAAACTGCTCATAGTCGATGATGACCAGGAAATCAGGAATCTATGCAAATCCTGGTTCGAGCCCAGGCATATGGTAGAGCTTTGCGGCTCGGTGCAAGAGGCGCTCGCTTTTCTTGGCGCCGGTGGCTATGACGCCATTATTCTTGATCTGGGCTTGCCTGATGGTGACGGCAGCACCGTGGTAGAGAAGTGTCGTGCCCAGACTAGAGATACGCCCATTATTGTGCTGTCCGGGCGTGACAGTGTAGAGAGCAAGGTCGATTTGATTGATATCGGTGCCGACGACTATCTGACCAAGCCGTTTCATTTCAAAGAGCTGGAATCGCGCGTTAACGCTTTGTTGCGTCGTCCATTCGGCATTCGCTCGGATGTCCTGTCCAGCGGCGACATCAGCTTGAATCTCAGTTCTGCCCGATTGACCAGGTCCGGCGAAGAGATAGAATGCACGCCCAAAGAACTTGCTTTAATCGAGTTTTTTCTTCGGTATCCAGATCAAGTCTTCTCTCGTGACGCTATCATGCAGCGGGTCTGGACCAATGATTCGGATGCTTCTCCAGAGATAGTCAAAGTCTATATCACCAGGCTGAGGAAGAAGCTCGAAAAGGACGGCGATCCGCCCCTGATCACTAACCAGCGTGGGCATGGTTATATCTTTCGTTCGCCGGACAGCCAATAATGAGCGCAGGCGACGACAATAACGAAAAAGATGTATCGGTAAGGCTTTGTCCGGTCTGCAACAAGCGAGTGTTCGACCAGGATGCAGCTTCGGTCACCCAGTGGATCTTTCGTTTATATGGATGTACATGTAAGTCGAAACAACTTGCCGAGCCCGTCTATGAAGAGCCCAGGGTGGCATCGGCTGAAGTCACTATCTGTACCAATTGCGGCAAGCGTATTCGCGATGCCAACGAAGGCTCTTTGACCCAGTGGATCTTTCAGTCCCATACCTGCAATTGTGGAATGCCCCGACCGAGCACCGGGGGCGGTTCAATCGCACCGGGGGCGAATGCGGATGCTGAGGTCCCGACGCAGTTGAGCCCCGCCACCAGATACGAACCGGCGCAGTCTGGCGAGATTTTGAGCGACCCTGTACTTTCTGCCTGGCTGAAAGAGATGGATCGTTACGCTCCGGTGAAGGTGCTGGGCAAAGGTGCCTCCGGGTCGGTCTATCTATGTATTGATAATTATCTGCAGAAGCCAGTGGCGGTCAAAATTCTCAATTGGATAACCGACGACAATATCGTCGCTTTTCAAAATGAGGCAAAAGTCGCTTCTGGTCTCAATCATCCTTATATAGTAAAAGTTCTCGATATCGGTGTCACAGCCGGTGCGGTGCCTTTTATGGTCATGGACTTTATAGAAGGAGAGAGCCTGGAGGACTATCTGGCGCATCCTTCTAATAATGCCTGTGTCCCAGAAGAAGATGCTCTGGATTATGCGGTTATGCTGCTCGATGCCTTGAGCTATCTGCATCAGCATGGAATATATCATCGCGATCTCAAAAGCGGCAACCTCATCTTGTGCAGAGACTCGGATGCCGATGAGCGTCTGCATCCTGTATTGGTCGACCTTGGACTTGCGGCAAAGGCGCCCTCTTCGGGTCAGCCTGTCGGTACCGTGGGCTATATGGCACCAGAGTACATCGCCGGCGGTGCTTACGGCTTGTATAGCGAGATCTACTCTTTCGGTTGTCTGCTATTCGAGATGCTCACCGGTTCTCTGCCCTATAGAGGTGACTCTCTACTTGAGACTCTGGCTATGCATAGCGATGCTGAGATTCCCTCCCTTAAGAGTCGCCGGGATGATATCGAGTTTTCACCGGGGCTCGATGCCCTTGTTCAGAGATGTATGGCCAAGAAGGAGACCGAGCGTTTTCAGTCTTTGTCCGAATTGAAAGCGGCTATCGAGGCTGTTGGTCATGGTATAGCCGAAGAAGAAAAGGTGCCAAAGGAAGAGACTTTAGTAGCCTCCCCGGCGTCGGCAAGTTTGAATAAGGGTGTTTTGCTTTCTGCGCTTTCTATTGCTCTGGTGGTTATCGGTGGTTCTTTGTATATAACGATGCGGTCACCGGAAGGGGAGAACGACGGAGTAAAATCGCTGGTCGACAAACCGGATGAAGAACGAATCAATCGAATCAATCAGATTAATCAGAACAATCAGAAGAAGCAGATATATAAAGTCGCCGATATTCCCGGACTTAATGATACCGTCGAGGGCACCCCGGTAAATGGCTATATAAAAGAGAGCGGTGTTTTGCTTGTCACCGGCGAAGGCGCCCGGCACAGGCTCAAGGACCATCTAGAAGCAGGCGACCGAATAAGGCGTATTGAGCTGAGTTGTATCGATTTGAGGGCTGAGGATATAGCTTTGATTGATCAGATTAAGCCTGAAGTTCTCAAGCTTTTTCAAACTCCGAATATAGACGCCACCATTTTTTCGAATCTGGCTAAAATTGAGTCGCTTCGCGATTTGTCCATAGTTCGTTCTGTCATCGTCAATCAAGAGTCTCTTGCCGGACTTGGGGACGGAGGCTCTATAAACTATTTGATGTTGCAGGATTGCAACTTGAACGATGCCTGCTTTTCTGCGCTCGAGAACATAAAGTCTTTGAAGGTCCTGGATGTATCGTTGAATCCTAAAGTTACCGCAGCCGGTCTAAGAAAGCTCAAAGACAGCGGTTTAGAAAGGGTGCGTATCTATGGTATCGGCCCTTTGACGAGCCAGGAACGAGAGCGATTGGCTAAGGGTCTGAGTATCACCATCGACTCACAGATGCTCGGTGATACCATAGACAAAAAGGAGCTGATGGTATCGTATAAAATACCGGAAGACAGTTGCTCTTTCTGGCAGCGCCTGGGTCAATTTTATTGCGATAGAGAAGACTATGGTCTTTCAGTGGGCTATTATAGAGCCAGTCTGGCAGGTGCGTCTCAAGAGAGAAGACTGGCTATCTATGCTCGTCTGGGAAGCGTATTCGGACATAAAAACGATTATCGTGCATCTATCGAGAATAACGAGAACGCGCTCAAAATATTCAATACTATCAAGGACCCTGATGCCGGGCTGATAGACAAGAGTATACTGATTCGACGCAGCCTATCTAAAGCCTATGGCGGACTGGGAGACTATGAAAAGTCTCTTGCTGTGATAAGCGAGGTGATAGACTATGCAGCGAAGCATAATGCCAGCACCGACGGTATGTATAAAGAGAGGCTCAAATTGCGTCTTACTCAAAAAAACTATCAAGGCGCCCTCGACGACCTTGATTGGCTTGAGAAAAACCGACCCAATAATCTGAACCGGGCAAACTCGCTCAAAACAAGAGCAGAGATTCTGCACAAACTGGGACGAGATAAAGACGCTCGTGCGGTCGAACAGAAGCTCGAGACCCTGGACGATACCGCCACCGGTGTTATGACTTACTGAGGGACTTTCAATGAGCGATAGTGCCATCCCGGATTCCAAACATTTGTTGACCCTGGTCAAACAGCTAGAGCAAGAAATAGAGCTCAGTCATGAAAGAACCAGTTTGATTCTCTCTACCATGCCGGTGGCGCTGATGCTGGTGAAGACAGACGGCACCATCGAAGTAACCAATCGGCTGGTCGAGGACATGTTCGGATACTCTCGCAAAGAGCTATTCGCAAAGCCGATTGCCGATCTTTTCATAGATCTGAAGCTCGACTCTAAAATCGCCAATCAAGAGCGCTTCGCCAGGCGAGCCAATGGAGAACAGTTCCCTACTCAAATTTCTGTCGCCCGGGTGCCTACGCCCGACGGAGAGAGGACCTTCGTCTTCATCCTCGATATTTCAGAACGTCATCGCATCGAGAAAATGCGCCGTGACTTCGTCGCCATGATAAGCCATGATCTGAGAACCCCGCTCGCCAACGCTTCTGGCGTCCTTGAACTTGGAGCCGCCGGCAAATTCGGCGAGATTTCGCCGCAGCTGAAAGAAGAACTTGGCAGAGCCGAGACCAGCCTGAACAGGGTCATCTCTATGATCTCACAGTTGCTCGAAGTCGAGAAGCTCGAGGACGAGACCATGGCGGTAGAGCTGCGAACAGCCAATCTCACCGCCACCGTAAGAGAGGCGAAGTCCGAGGTCTTGCGCCTTGCCGAAGCGAAGCATATAGAGATCCATACCTGGGAAGAGAGTCTGTTTGCCCGTTATGACCGTGAGCGTATCCACCGAGTGCTGGTTAATCTTTTGGCCAATGCCATCAAATTCTCTGCCGAGCAAGCTTCTATAACGGTCTCTTACTCCGTATCGGCAAAGTGGATAGAGCTTGCCGTGGAAGACTCGGGCAGAGGCGTGCCGCCGGAGAATAGAGAGAGCATCTTCAGCAAATACGCCCAGGTCGCTCGCACGGACAATACCGAAAAGGGCGGGGTCGGTCTGGGGCTTGCCATTTGCAAGGCGATTGTAGAGGCCCATGGCGGTGCCATAGGGGTGCGCGATAGCCGCAATGGCACAACTGGCTGCACTTTCTGGTTTACGCTGCCGGTGGCTGAAGAATGACACCCGGTTCAAAAAATTGGGTAAGATACAGTTAGTGCGAACAATACTGGTTTCTAGACTGATATGCGCTATTCAGTACCCACTTCTATAGTTCTGCGTCATTCTGTCGGGGTCTTACTCACGTTCACGGTGGCGCTCGGGTCAGCTGGGCTTCTGGCGTCGGGACCTGCGGCATACGCTCAGTCGGAGGTCGGTAGCGATGGCTATGACTCGTCCATAGACGGGGTCGATACCTCTTCGTCGGAGCCGGCTATGCAAGAGACGGACCCGGATAGCGCGGCGGGCTCTGAACCAGAGGCGGGCTCCGGTCTTAAAACCGCTTCCTCCAGGACGCTTCTACAGGGCAAGACCGAAAAGCTCGACATTATTCTGGAGGACAACAAGCTCTATCAGGTGGCGATGAAGGCTATCGCTCGAAAAGACTATGCCGACGGCATCAGATATTTGCAGATGATGGAAGCCCAGCTAGACAAGTCTGGGCATGAGCCTTATTTAGCCCAGTGCATGTTCTATGAGGCAGGCTGTCACAAGGGTCTCAAGCGTATGCAGGCGGCCATGGACACTTATCATAAAGCCTTCGAATTGTATGAAAAGTACGATGCCTCGAATCCGCTCAAGGGTGCTGCCTGGAAAGAGTACGAGACCCTGCGCGCCATGAAAGGGCGCATGGACTCGAATCCGTTGCAGGGCAACGTCAACTCGTCGGCACTGCAAGCCCAGATAGAACAGCGCAACATGCTTCTGGAGCTTCAGAAAGCGCAGTTTGCCATCAACCCCAATGTCACCCTGCATGCCAAAGCCAATACCGCCGAGGCGCTTTTGCGCTGCAATGACGCCGAGATTCTGCCGAAGATCGTCAAAGAGTGCTTCTCGCAGATGTCCTGCCTGGAGACCGCCGAGATAGGCTCCAATTCAAGTAACGCTGTCAATCGCTGGATGCCTCTTCGAGTCTCCGGCGCCACCGCCGCTTTTGCTGTCACCGAAACAGCCAAGCCTGTTTTTCGGGCTACGGTGAACGGACGCTCTTACCTGTTCGATATCAATCTGCCGGGGCTTGAGCCCGGTCTCAGGAAGATACTGGTGGTGACTAATCTGCAGAAAATCTGCGCGGTCGATGTGGACACATATGACACCTGGCTGCTGCGCATGAAGCGGGTACCGGACGGCAGAGTAGTAGGGGCGCGCTGGTTCAAGCTGACACACAAAAAACAATTCGCCGACAAGACACGCTCGCCCATAGACATGGATAAAATCAGGCTGAAGCCTCTGATGAACGAGTGGTAGTGTCCGGGTCGGGGGAGTCTAGGCTTTTGATGCGATTATCTTCGCTCGAATAGATAGTGAGAGACTATCCACTGGTTGCCGTCGTCATAGCCCCATAGTTCGGCGCAGGCGAGGAAAAAGAGTCGCCAGTAGACCCACCAGCGCGTCGCCTGGTCGGCGCCATAGGTGTTTTTGATTATCTCTTTGACGATGGTCTTGTTCCGGGTCATATTTTCGAGCCAGGCTTCGGCGGTTTTCTGATAGTGTTTGCCGTTTACGCGCCAGTGTTTGCGGACGATGATATCGTCATTGAAAAGCGAAAAGAGCAGATCCGACGGCATGGTGCCGCCGGCGAAAAAATACCGTCCCAGCCAGTCGTGCTCTTCTTCGGCAAAATGATACTGGTAGGTTTTGTGAGTAAAGACATGGACAAAGAGCTTTGCATCGGGCTTCAGCCAGTTTGCTACTTTGGCAAAAAGCCGTCGATAGTTCTTGGCGTGCTCGAACATCTCTACCGAGACTATGCGATCAAAGGTCTTTTGCATTTCGAGATCTTTGATGTCGGCGGTGATCACTTCTATATTCTTCAGACCTCTTTCTTTGGCGCGACCTTCGATAAACTGGCGCTGGGTGGCAGAGTTTGATACCGCCGTTATCTGACAGTCCGGCAGCCGTGCCGCCGCATATAGTGTGAAAGAGCCCCAGCCGCAGCCCAGATCAAGAATGCTCTGACCGTTCACAAGCTCTGCGCGCTGCATCGTTGTATCCAGCATGGCTTCTTCTGCTTCTACCAGGGTGGTGGCATTTTCAAAGAGACAGCAACTGTATTTCATCGAAGGACCGAGTACATTGAGAAAAAACTCTGTGGGCACTTCATAGTGTTGATTGTTTGCGGTGTCGGTCTCGATGGCGATGGGCAGCTTCTCGAGCTCTTCTTTGAAAGCCCTGGTGTTTTCGAGCTGCTTGCAGGGGTCATCTTCGCGCAGCTCTTGCAGTTTTTTGCCGAGCATAGTTTTTATGCCGGCTCTAACCAGAGCCTCGGGCACCAGACCGGTGGCGAGCAAGTCGTAGAGCATCAGATTGCTCTGTCTGTCCGGGCTGAATTTGCGCTTGGTCGTAGCAGTACTGTTCATGAACTTTGTTTCCTCCACCAGGGGAAAAAGGGGCTGGTTGTTTTGACATAGGCTGCATAGTCGGGACGGGTTTTTAAAGAATGCTCTTCGGCGGGTTTGACGCCGGTTACGTTTATAAGAAGATGCAACAGAACAAGCGGGCAGCTCAAAGCTAAAAGACCGAGCGGCATATCTATGACGAATAGTGAAAAGGAGAGGGCACCTAGCCACTCGAAAAAATAGTTCGGGTGACGAGAATACTTCCAGAGACCGACCTGGCAGGTCCTGCCTTTATGAGCTTTTTTAAAATCCGAGAGCTGCTTGTCGGCAAGGGTTACTCCAATAAGCGAGATAGCCCACAGACAGATGGCGGCATATTGAATCGCGCCAGGAGCCGATGGCGCCGCCGTCGCCGCGTCTAATGCGGTCACCGCCAGAGGTGCGGACATAAAGCACAGCACCGCCCCCTGCCAGAGAAAAATAGTGTACATCTTCCATTCTTTGTTGTCGCCAAGCTTCTCTCTAAGCTCTGTATAGCGGGCGTCTTCTTCTGGATACCACTGCAAAAATCTTGTGCCAAGATGCCAGGTCAGACGCAGGCTCCAGAGAATGACCATGGCAGAGAGCAGTTGCAGACTCAGGTTTTGATGATGCCCTGCCACCAGATAATAAACAGTCATTATAGAATAACCAAGCGCCCAGGCTACATCTACAATGCCGGCGTTTTTTATCGCTTTAGAGATCAGCCAGGTGGCGGACATCATAAGCGATGCCACCAGCAGTGCGCCTGCCATGCTGTAGAGCAGATCAATCAGCATGGTCGCTCCTTGTACTTTTATTCAGTTTTAGATTGTTAGGACGCGAGTAGGTCGCCTGCACCACCGAGATATTTCTGGTGGCGAAGGCTGCCTGGCAGTATTCGAAATAGTATTTCCACTTTCGAATGAAGTGCTCGTCAAAGCCCTGGTCTTGAATCTTGTCGAGATTATCCTCAAAGGCATCCTGCCAGCGTTTTAGTGTAATGACATAAGACTCGGTCATATCGAAGAGGTCTACTAAGAGCAACTCTCCACTAGACATCATCGCTTTATTGACACGATGCAGCGAGGGCAGAAGCGAGCCCGGGAAGATATGTTTTTGAATGAAGTCGACGTTTGATTTCAATATCTCGTAGCGAGAGTCGGCGCTGGTGATCATCTGCATGGCAAGAACACCGTCTTTTGCTAGCAGCGAATCTAATTTGGCTATGAAGACATCCATGTATTTGTCTCCGACCGCTTCTATCATCTCTATAGAAGCGATTTTGTCGTAGCTTCCTTTGTGGTCTCTATAGTCTTCCAGGCGCAGGTCTATGAGATGCTCCACCTTTTCTTTTTTAATAAGCTCTCTAGTGTAGTCATACTGCTCTTGCGAGATCGTCAGGGCTGTTATAGAACAGCCATAGTTTTTAGCCAGATAGAGGCTGAAGGCACCCCAGCCACAGCCGACTTCGAGCACCCTATCTGATGCCTCTATCTTGAGCCGCCCGGCTATGCGTTCGAACTTCGCCTGTTGAGCCTCTGCCAGAGTCATCTCTGCCGTTCTAAATAAGGCAGAGGAATAGGTCATGGACGGATCTAAGAAGATGCTGAAAAAGTCGTTGCCCAGGTCATAGTGCTGATAGATATTCTGTTTGGCCAGAGCCTTTGAGTTGGGGCGTAGAGCATGCACGGTATTATTGACGATGCCAAGCAAATTGATCAGTTTGCTTGCTGCCTTAGATTCATTGAGCACCGGTGATTCATGCTGGTTTACAAGAAACCAGCTAATCAGGTCTTTGATGCTGGATATCTCTATCAACCCATCGATGTAAGACTCGGCCAGACCGATGTCGGCATAGAGCATACAACGCCTGAAGAACTCGTTGTCGTGCACACGAATTATCGGTGACAGAGCCAGGCTGGAGTCTTCGTCTCCAGAATAATAGCTCTCTTGCTCAGGCGTGATGATTTCAAGGGTGCCCACCTTCATCCTGGACAGAAGCGAAAAGACAAGCTGCCTGGACCAATTGGTGAAGGGGTCGAGCTTTGCTTGAACTGGCTTTGATGCAGGTTTGCTTTTCGTTCTTGTGGTCATGCTTGAGTTCCTTCTATAGTTTTCTCGATAGATCTATGCGGATTAAGAACTTCGGTCTGTTGCTCTGCATTCTCTTCTTTGCGATGATAGGGGACTTTCTTAAGCCACAGCAGAAGCGCATGCAGGTGAATCAAGGCTATCACCCGCAGTGGCGCCAGAGGATAGCGAAGGGTCATAGCCAGAAGCGACTTGTCTGTCAACTCTTGTTTTTTACCGCGGAAGCCTGCCATGACAATGGGCTCTTCTGCCTGTAATGTATCGATGCTAATTTTGAATGATTGCTCCGGCACTTCTATGTCGAAGAGAAAGTCCTGATCTAATTCGGTAAACGGCGAAACATAAAACTGCTTCTTCTGCCGGTCGAAAAGCCTGGCTTCACCCTCTGCTTTTATGAAATAGAGTTTTTTCTCTTTAAAAGTATTGCCAACTTCTACCAGGCAGCCAATTTGTCTGCCGTCTCTATCGAAGCAAAAGAAGAAACTTACTGGATTGAATATATAGCCTGCCGTTCTCACGTTGGTGAGCACTTTTATTTGCTCTACGCCGGTTATATTATGCAGGGCGGCAAAGTTGCGAATTCTATTCTCGAGCGAAGGTTCTGCGCAGTCGGGCAGATAGTCGGATTCTTTAAAAGAATAAAGACAGGCGTCTCTGGTGCCGAAAAACTTCAAACGCTCTGCCAGAGCCGAGACCTCACTGAGATCTAGATAGAGCATGAAGTGCTTGTGCACAAATTTATGCGGCTTCGGCTTTTGCCTGCTGTGCCAGATTTCACATTCATAGAGACAGGAGTTCAGGTGCATACTCTTGTACCTGTGAGCAACTCTGCCAACTTTATAGAAGAACGCAGGGCGTCTTCGTGGAAGCCGAAGCCGAAATAGCTGCCGCAGTAGAATACCTGGTCTTTATAAGAGTTTCTGTTTAGCTCAGGCAGTCTTTGCTGGGCTCGAAGGGCAGAGACGTCGAAAAGAGGATGATGATAAACCATCCTTTTCAATACCTTTTTCTGGTCTATTAAGTGGTCGGCATTGAGCGAGACAAAATAGTTCTCTCTATCCGAGACGTTTTGCAGGCTATTCATCCAGTAGTGCGTCGAAGAACCGTCATGGGCCAGGCGGTAGTTCCAGGATGCCCAGCACCGCTTGTGATGCGGCATCACAGAACTATCTGTGTGGACAGTGGTATCGTTGCGCTGATAGCTGAATGCGCTTAGAATCTCTCTTTCTTCTTCTCTGGGGTTCTTTAGCAGTGCAATCGCCTGGTCGGCATGGCAGGCAAAGACGACCTGGTCGAATTCTCTCTCTTCTCCGCTTGCGTCTTTGACCCTGACAGCTTTTGAGTCTCTGGTTACTTCGACAGCTCCGCAGCCTATTCTGGTGGCGTCACCAAGCTGCTTCAAGATTTTATCTACATAGACTCTGGCACCGCCATCCACAGTCCACCACTGATGATGCGTCTCTGTGGCGAGCAGTCCATGATTTCTGAAGAACCTGAGCAATGTTATTGCCGGAAACGCCATCATCTTCTCTGGCGGCGCAGACCACAATGCGCCAGTCATCGGGATCAGATACCGATTGACCAGGTCCTGGCTGTAATTGCGGGCGGTGGCGTAGTCTTTGAGGCTGAGTTCCGACCAGAATAAATCTTCTTCGGTTTTTAAACCATCTTTATTGAATCTATCTATCTCTAGCAGAAATTTCCAGAATCTGGGACTGAAGAGGTTTTTTCTGTCGCCGAAAAGCCTGTCGAAACTGGCTCCGGAGTATTCTAGATTGTCGCTCTTCAGCTGGACAGAGAAGGACATGTCTGTCTTTTTTATGGGCACTTCGAGATCTTTGAAGAGCTGAAGCAAATGGGGATAGGTAACCTGGTTGAAGACCATGAAGCCCGTATCCACCGGGATTATTCTATCTTTCTCTTCTATATCTACGGTGTGAGAATGGCCGCCGGCTCTATTGTCTTTTTCGTAGAGCACCAGATCGAAAGAATGGCGCAGCTTATAAGCCAGCCCCAGACCGGCGACGCCTGCTCCGATGATGGCGAGTCTGTTCATGGTCTCGACCTGCTCTCACTTGTAGACGCGCTCGAAAGAGCGTTCTCTGGAATCTTTTTGATATCGCTCACCAGCCCAAATAGCTGGAACAGTCTGAGGACATAGTAGGTGATGTCGACCTCCCACCAGGCGATACCCTGTCTGGTGCAGTTGCTATAGCGATGATGATTGTTGTGCCAGCCCTCGCCCAGGGTAAATATAGCCAGTATCGGGTTATTGCGGCTGTTGTCCGGGGTGTCGTATCTTCGGTAGCCAGCCAGATGCGCCACAGAATTTATTGCGGCGGTGGCATGAAAAAGAATTGTGGTGCTGACGAAAAATCCCCAGGCCAGCATCTGCATGCCATCGGTCTGGGTCTGAGGATAGTAAATATGCAGCCATTGACCGAAGCCATAGAGAGAGAAGAAAAGCATCAGCGGCACGAACCAGTCGAATCTATTAAGCCAGCGAAGCTCGGGATATTTTGCAAAGTCCGAGATTCTGGAGTAATCGGTCACCATGTTTTTTGTGGAGGTGATCCAGGCGATATGAGACCACAGGAAACTGCGCGCCACAGGAGAGTGGATATCGTCCTCGGTGTCAGAGGCGGCGTGGTGCTTTCTGTGATGGGCTGCCCACCATAAAGGTCCTCTTTGAACAGACATGCAGCCTATGACCGCAAAGAGAAACTGCATGACGCGAGAAGTTTTAAAAGTACGATGAGAAAAATATCGGTGATAAAAGCCGGTGATGGCGAACATGCGAAGAACATATAGGACAACACAAGTCCACAGAGCAACCGCCGAGACACCACAGGGAATGACCAGCAAACAACCTAGATGTAGAAAGATAAAAGGCAGCCAGCGGTCAGGCTCCGAATGAGGCCTGCCCGAGTTCATAAGTCGCGGGTCGTATTTTACGTTGTCAGAATCCAGCCAGGCTACCGCACTGGCTGACGTCTGCTTTGATTTTGAATTCATCGACTGAGTTTCCTGTCGACCTCTTCTGAGACCTTTTCCGGATCTTTCTATCAATGAATGTTATCGGCTTGCTATGAACTGGCTGTGAACATCGCCTGTTGCCTGGCCGCTAGTTCTATTTTTCGGTTTTTTCGTTTCTTTCGGTCGAAGGAGATTTTTTGAGGGTCTTCAACTGGGCAATGATCTCTTTCGGGTCCAGCCGCAATTCGTTATTGTTTTTGATCATCTCGGGACACCTGCCAGCGTATCCAGTAACTCTTTCGCCAACATGTTACCACTATCGAAGGCTGCTTCTACCCTGGCACCTTCACAATAATCTCCACAAAAGGCGAGCATCGGCTCGTTATCTTTATCAATCAAAAATGGTGTCTCAAGCGCCCGGGTCACCAGGGCGTATCTCCACCGGTGGTATCGAGAGAATGATGGTGCCACCACGTCAATTTTTAGCAGCTGGAAGAATCGAGCGCAAAGCGCATCCAGAGCCTCTTGTTCATTCAGCGTTATATTGTCTTGCGACCACTGGGGACTGGCATGGAGTGTCCAGCGCTCTCCTGCGGGACGCCCGGGTTTGCTGGAATCCCGAGCCGCCCAGGCGAGCACGGAGTCTTCGATTCGAATGCCATCGTACTCGATAGGCAGAGGCGAATTGAAAGAGAACATGCCCGCAATGCATGGGCTGAGGCTGCTTGTTTCGAGTTTTTCATTTTGACCCTTCCATAGCTCAGTCGC
Source organism: Candidatus Obscuribacterales bacterium (assembly GCA_020634035.1). GTDB lineage: Bacteria > Cyanobacteriota > Vampirovibrionia > Obscuribacterales > Obscuribacteraceae > RI-106. Next base: position 780,910 of record JACKCM010000004.1, read on the forward strand.
CTGCACCGGAGGGACGGTTATAACGAGACAGTCGAAGTTTTTTTCTTTGAAGGGCTCTGTTGAATCTGCTCTGGTCAGCTCTCCCGATACATCCCAGCATCCATCGGATCTATCTGATTTTTCGATGCTCGTTACTCTGTGGTGCTGGCGCAGGTCGATGCTCTTTGCCAGATCTCCTCCCAGCGCTTCTGCCAGAGAGCGCATACAGGGGACACCGACATAGCGAGCTTCCTGGCTGGTCTCAGCTAGAAAACCATCACTCGTCAGTCTTCCAAAGCGGCCATTCCATATCTCAACTGCGCCGGCTTCCATCATTTTAGAGATGACACTTTTGAACTCTGGTGACCTTGCCGTAAAGTACTGGGCGCCATAGTCGAACTGGTTCTGGTCGCGGTCTCGCGATGCCAGGCGACCGCCAGGATGCCTGCCTTTGTCGAAGATGATTATTTCTAGCGACGGGTCAGCCGCCAGTCTTCTTGCGCAAGCCAGCCCGGCGACCCCTGAGCCTATGATCGCTATTCTTTTCATGTTTTGACGCTCATGATCTGAAAGCGCTCCGTGTAAACACATAAACAATCAGTGTGTACCATCTAGATGAACCTGCCATGAACATATGCTCTACTGTGCCTGCGATGGTCGGAAGCCGGCAAGTCACCGCTGAAACTCTTTAATGAATCCGACTATCTCAACGCCACCCAGTCCATTAAAATCTATGTCCGGATAGCGCCGGTAGCCGCGCCGCTCGTACATCGCCTTTGCAGTCTTCATCAGATCGGTGGTGTGCAGAGTTATTGCCTGCTCTCCCCGCCCCTGGACGATTCTCTCGCATTCATCTATCAATAACGCCCCGACACCGCTGTTTCTTCTTTCGGGATCAACCGCCAGTAAGCGCATCTCGCTGAACGGATTTATGATGATTCGATCGCCAAGGTTGAGCGTATAGGGATGAAACAGAATTACCGCGCCTGCGATCTGACCATCATCGATGGCGACATAACGCTCGACTTCCTCCTCGTCTCTAATAGTCTGCTCGATAGAGATTTTGTAAGCCTCAAAAGCGCCATCAGGCATCAAGGAGGCATATTCTTTGTTTGCTTCAACAATAAGGCGTATCATCTGGGGGATTTCTTGTTCCGTAGCCAGGCGCACGGTCAGTTTTTGTTGAGCTGATTTTGTTTCTTGCATGGGTCGAGGATGCTCCGCTGATTGGAATCGGATCTTGTTAATGCTTGCTCTGTAATGTGTCACGGCGCTTGCAAAATGCAAGTGCTGCCATGGTAGCACGGACCACTTGCATTATGCAAGTGAAGTAGAGAGTTTTTCAGATGCAGCAGCTAGAGATTAATTAAATCCGCCCCAAAAGGCATGGGAATTCTACGTATGCTTGCCTTGACACGGGTTTCGGCCGGCCTTAATATCGATACATCGCTCGCTCTAATTGAACTTTCCTTTCCAATCGTATGACTGCATTCGATAGATTTGATCTGCCGGATAATTCGGCGTCTTCCCCTGCTTTGTGGCAGGGCGAAAACCATCCCTTTGCTGCTCCGCCCCGTATGGAGGCGATGGCAACACCGGGAGCGGTTTCGGATGCACCGGCTGAGATTCCCGCTCCTGTTCAACAGGCGCTTGATGCAGGCGCACCGATACGATTCAGTACCGCGGCAGAAAACGCCGATGCCGGGCGAGAGCCGGACTTTTATCTGGGCACCGACGGTGAACTGGTAGCCAATCCCAAGGCGACACCGAGTCCCGATGGCAGTATCAATATAGAGATGCAGACGGCAGAAGCTAAGCATCAAAGTCTGACCCAGGCGATTGAAGCCCGCACCGAAGGGCAGAAGAAGTTTGCCGAAGGGCTGATTCGCCACTTCCAGCAGAACAACCCGGGCAAAGCCGTGCCGGCCTGGATGGAAGACCTGGCGAATGCCAGACCGAATATTCCTGATTTTGTACCGCATCCGCCGTCCGAGCGTGCGCCGGTGACCCCGCCGCCAGAGAACGGCTTCGTCAACCGTGGTGTCAGACCCGGTGGAAGCCCCGGCGGCAGAAGCAGCGGCACCAGCGGCTATGCCGGTAACGGTGGCTTCGACAATCGTGGCTACTACAAAGGTAACAGCACAAGAGGCGATGGAGTTCTGAACACCGGTCACTACAGCGGTCAGGGCAAGCCCCTGGGTGATGGTCAGGTGGTCCAGGCTAGACAGATTTATGATTACATGACCGAGCAGTATAATCTTTCCCCGGCGCAGGCTTCGGGTATTCTCGGTAATATGCAGACAGAGTCGAGCTTTAACACTGCTGCCTATAACGCGGGCGAGGGCGCTATCGGACTTATCCAGTGGGAAGGACCGCGGCGAGTCGCATTAGAAAACTATGCTCATCAGCAAGGCAGACCGGTAACAGATTGGAAGTTGCAGGTAGACTTCATGATGCACGAGCTTCAAACGAGCGAGAGTGGAGCATGGGCGAAGATTCAGAGAGCACAGACACCGGGTGAGGTGGCAGCGGCATTCGATAAGTATTATGAGCGCAGCGCCGGCACATCGCGCGGAGAGCGGGTCGCCAACGCGGAGAACATCCACCGGACCATCGCCACCGATAACTCGAATGTAGCTTAGTCAGAGGTAGTGACTTCGGTTGTATCTGTCCTGGTCAGCGCCAGGGCGAGCCTTGGACGGAGGCATTCAATGACCTCCTCTACAGATAGTGGCAGCCAGTGTTCCGGAACATCTATGGCTGGTTCAAGTCTGGCGGTTATTAATCTGTATGCTAGGCCCTTCTTCAAGTGAGCAAGACTTCTACCGCTGGCACTGTCATCTTCTAATTCATACTTTTCTAGTGCGGCCTTGCTTTTTAAAACTATGCGCACATATCTCCAACTGCTAAAACTGTAGGGCTTCACTTCTTTTATCTGATCCCACGGAATAGGTCCATAGTGCCTGGTCGGGCAGCTTATACTGAGCCCGTCGGGGCGAATATCCATGACCGGAGCGGTGATGGCGGCGAATTCCTTCAGGGCATTTTTTCTACTCGTGATGCCTGCCCATATCATTAGAGCTAGATTGCATACGGCTGTTAAATAGCAAGGGATGACAATGAAATTGGCAACGGAGTGCATGCCTGTGATCCATACAAGAAGATGCGGCATTGCAATCAGAACTGACAGTGTAGCCGCATCGAAAATCAGAATATGGAGGTCCCATTTGTCGAAACGCTTCAATCTTTCAAGCGCTGATCTTCTGTTCCAATAGAGCACAAGCGGCTTACTGGGATCCGTAAGACTGGTCCCATGTATGGTGTCAAAGTCTGGCTCTTGATCTGGCTCCAGCACTATTGAAGTCCTTTTGGCTTTGCCAGTGCAGCAGGATCTTTTCAGTTTTTAGCTTATCACGATATTTGCAAAGTCGGACTCAGGAGTCTAGCTCCTGGTTGATCCAGGAGTTTGTGTCGAATGGAGTCGTGATTTCACTAATTGCCAGCCGTGAGTATCGGGTTTAAGATAAAAGTGAATTGAAATCAGTCCGCATTTACCCATTCAAGTAAATGCTCTTGAATTTGCTCTTCTTTCTCGTGCGTATTAGTTTCAGCGCCGGCACATCGCGCGGAGAGCGGGTTGCTAACGCGGAGAACATCCACCGGACCATCGCCACCGATAACTCGAATGTAGCTTAGTCAGGGGATGTCGCTCCGGTTCTGCCGTTAAACAGACTGGGTTTAACTGTCTACTTTCATCGCGGTCGTAAACAGATCAAGACCGGCGACTTGAAAGGCGAACTTCCATAGCTGAGAACTTTCGACGAAGTACTGTTTATACGGAGTGTTCTCTATCTTGTCGTACCAGGTTCTAATCAAATCATCGCCGCTTACCCGATTTGACCAGGCTTGATTGGCGTTGTAAGTGACCATCGTACTCAGTTTGTACTCGGCTGGTCCTACATAGCCAAGGTATCTCATGAATACACCAGGTCCGGTGCAGTAGTTGTCGTTGAAGTTGCTCAAGTTAGAGTCTTTTGTCTCCGGCACATCTCTGGTCACGAATTCTTTGAAATACAGTTGGCGAATCAAAGCGTTGCTTGAATTTCCTGAATCATTTAAGAATCCTTTGACCAGATATTCGAGCATGCTCTCTGCTTGTTTGTATGTCTCTGATGCAGAGCCGAAGATCTTCTTCGTCTCTATGAGGCAATACCAGAATACTCCTTGATCCGCAGACCATGCTCTGTCGAGATCGAAGCACCATATTTGATGCGGCCAGGGATTGGGTGTTTCTCGCACCAATCCGAAAGAGTTGAATAAGATATTGGGCTGAGTTGTTGAGTGGTAGGTATAGAGGAAGCTGTACCAATCTGTAATCTTTTTGATCGCTTCTTCGTATTTCGTTCTATCAGGCGAGGAATAGAAGATTTTGTACAAAGACAGGGTCAGTGACCAGAATCCACAGACTGTAACCGTATTCGGAACCGGATTGATCTGTCTGTAATTCTCGACAAATGATTTTGCGCCTTCGTTATTCCAGGGGCAGTAATCTGCGCCAATGGTTCTGATGTCGTTGCCCGGAAAGGCATGACGAAAGCTTTCATTATCATCTGCATTCTTAGAGAGTATGTTCCAGCAATTTTGTGCCGCGTTCAGGCAGTTATTCGCCAGGTCTTTATCCAAGCCTAGTTTGTCGTGGTTTAAGTAAGCGTTGGCAAATGCTACTCCCCACCAGCCATAGTCGTCTCTCCAGGCGCCGCCTGCGGGATAGCTGCTTCTTGGCTGATAAACCAGATCATGATTGTTTTTTACAAGCTTGTCACTGTCTTCTCTACCGGCTGCCACCAGGTAGTTTATAACCGCATGCAGAGAGTTGCCTGCCTTCCAGTAGTCTTGATAAAGCCAGCCAGATTTATTCTCGGCTTCTTTTAGACCATCCTGCCAGATAGGAAGCAGTTTCTGGTAGGTTGTGTCGGCGTATTCTTTGAACTTTGACTGTGTTGTTATAGATGATTCCTGGGAACTTGATGACATATTCTATTCTCCAGTAGGCGATTTTAATGAGGCGAATTCTACTTCATTGCTTCAAAAATGCTCGTCACCTGAAAGGAGTATATTGTCTCTTCTTAGAAACCTCCGATCTAGAATGATATAGGTAGGACTTTTAATGGTTTCGAAGGTATGATGAGTCGGTGTACCATTCAATTGGAAGTACAAGGCAAGATACGAGGCTGCGATGTCGAACATAAGTCTTACCAAGAACACCACCGGCAGAAAGGCGCACAATCGCCTGGTTCATACCAGAAAGACTTGTTTTTTGCTCGGTCTGTCCATGTCTCTTATGGCTATTGCTGTTTTAACCGGCGGCAATATTTTTGCCTCTATTGCGGCTGTTGTCGCTGCTTTTTTCTATTTTCGTTTTGAACTGACCGATTGCAAGTGCGACCGGGTGCGTTGTCTTCCTTCTTCTGGCGAGTCTAAAAGTAATCCGGTACTACTGGCGGTGGTGGGCGTTGTGGTGCTTTTGCTGGCTGGTAGTGTTGTTGCTTCTGTACTCTTTGACCATGCCTGGTATGGGGCGTTGATTATGGAATGTGGATTGCTTTTCGCCGCTGCTCTGGGACCCTCGATGTTCTTTTCACCGACAATGCGTATAGAAGAAGCCAGAGATTTGCCTACCGATCAACTCGAGGAACTTATAAAAGCTCTCACAGATCAGAACGAAGATGAGCTTGCCGCCAGGGCTTCGAAGTTCCTCGAAGAAAGAGAGCAAGAACCCAAAAATATAGAGAAAACAGACTAGAGTTAATAGACGAGAAAATCGTCAATAGGTAAGAAGATCACAGTCAGCTCTTGTGCCTGCGCTATCACCGGGCTGAAGAGTAGGAAGAATAGTGAGGATGTAGCGACTGCCGCAGATTTTAAAAGGTTCGAGCCATCGCCTGCTATTCTCCAGGTCATAGCGCTAAAGTGAAAGCTCCGGGGGCTCATTTTGATCTGTGCCTGGCGTTGTACCTTTGATTTCAACATAGTCACCGGGCACCACGAACAATGCCGGTGCCGGAGCTTTTGTTTTTAAGGAGACGACTTCAAAGCCTGTCTGTCCAAAGTTGTGGTGCATAATTTTGGTGAGGACCACACCCAGGTCATCGGCTATGGTGCATACTGTGTACGGGCAGGCAGTCCGTTTTATCCAGCTGCTGCATTTGACACCGAATACCACTTTGCCGGATTTTTCTCTGGTGGCTAAATTCATATCGGTTATAGCCACCGGTCCCGCCGTTAGTTTGCCGACCTTGTATTGCCTGGCGGCAGGATACAGGGTATAGACCTTGCCTTTGTTGAAGTCCAGAATTTTAGATATGTTGTCTCCGTTCCCGTTTCCACTGCCTGATCTGCTCATATCGGTCCGCTCCAGACCATGACCATCGGAATATTTTTTGATGGTGAACTCCTCGACTCTTTTCTTGGCGAAGGTTCTGAAGCCTTTGATTTTTATCTCGTAGGGCTTTTTAGATGGTTTTGAGAGAACCGGAGTCTGGGGAGCGGCGGAGGCGGCAGAAGCCGAAAGGCAACATACCAGGGCGGCAGACAGGGATTTTGACCACAGTGATTTCATAGGTTTGATTATAGCCCTTTCTTTCTTGCCAAGTGGGGGCGCGTGCCCCGAAAGCCCATATAGTGCTCATCTGAGCCAGGCTTCCTAATTTCCGGGGGCTCTTCGGTTACACTATCATCTGGCTATATCTATAGATTATGATTTTGCAGGGGTTGGGAAGCTCAAATGACCATAGACAGGGGTTTTAACTACCCGGTCAGAACGCTGAAGACAAACAAGAGGGCAGGCGCCAGACGGCTGGCTCTTTCTGTTTTCGCGCTTTCTGTCATGTCGCTGTCCCTTCCTGTTGCGCTGTCACCCAGCCCCGCCATCGCCCAGTCGACCCTGTGGCAGACTTATTATGACGGCGGTGTCAAAGCCCTGGAGCGCAGCCAGTTGACCAAAGCCCAGAAGCAGTTGCGGGCGGCTTTGCAAGAGGCTGAGAGGGCGGTTGAGACTAACGAGGACAGGGCGCGGCTCAAGCGAACCCAGAGGACTTATTTAGACGCCCTTACCCGGGGGCAGAAGTATAAAGAGGCTGAAGCAGTTTTTCAGAAACTGGTCGGTGTAGTTGATTCTGTTTCTGTTTTAGATGCCGGCACCGCGGCAGATCTTTCTAATTTCGCTCACAATCAAGAGAGCCTCGGCAAGTTTAAAGAGTCGGTGGCGCTTTATCGCCGTGCTCTGAAATTTTATGAGGACGACGCTGATACCAAAGATGCAAAAGATCGCGCTAGAGTTCAAGATCAGATCCATCTATTGATCAATCTCTCCGGGGTCTATCTGCAGCTTGGCGATGCCGACAAGGCAGAAGAGCAGCTGCGCGACAGCATGGACCTGGCGGAGAAGCTCAAGGATGACGACAGTGTGGCGACGGCGCTGGAAGGCTTCGGAAGATTCTATGCCCACATGGGCAAATTCGAAGAGGCGGAATCTGTGCTGAAGAGAGCCGTAAATCTGCGATCCAAATCAAGCCCAGACAAGCTTGACTCGACCTATCTTGTTCTGGCAAATGCCTATCGCAACCACGGTGATACTGATAAAGCGATTGATAGCATTAAGGACGCGATTAAAATCATCAAGGCAAGAGGCGACAAAAAGGATCCCACCGTTTTAGCAGAAGCCAGTCTGGAGCTGGCGTCTGCCTATGAAGAGAAAGACTGGGTAAAAGAATCTACCACTCTTCTGGAGCGCACTCTTGCCAATCTGGAGATCACCATCGGCGATGACAGTCCGCTTGTAGCCAAAGTGTTGCGGCGGCTTGCCACCAACTATGTCTCGATGAACGCTTACGGCAAAGCCGAGCCTCTATTGAAGCGTGCGCTCGCTCTTTCAGAAAAGGTGCATGGACCGAACGGTACTGAGACTGCCAAAGACTTGCAGGCACTGGGAATGTTCTATGTTGCCCAGGGCAAGTATGACCTTGCCGAGCCGGTGTACAGGCGCTCACTAGATATGGTGCGTGCCACCTATGGCGAAGATCATCCTAACTATGCCGCCTGTCTAAATAACCTGGCCTGGCTCTATGCCAACGAACGCAAGTTCGAAGAGGCAAGACCGCTTTTGGAAAAAGGGCTGAAAATAAGAAAAGATTCTCTGGGAGAGGACCATCCTCTGGTCGCTCGTAACCTCTCTAATCTTGCCAATATCGATGTATCCGAGAACAAGCTCGACGACGCCAAAGACAACCTTTCTGAAGCCTTTAAAATTCAGAGCGAGGTGCTTGGCGGCGAGCACCCGGATACTTTAGACACCATGAATCAACTGGCGGATCTTTATGTCAAGCTGAAAAATTATGACAGGGCAGAGACTCTTTATCGTAAGCTGCTCGCCACCGATGAGAAGCTGGAAGGCGAGGACAGCGCTGCTGTTGCCGATGACCTCGATAGCCTCGCCCGGGTGGTGGCATTTAACAATCGTAAGCAAGAGGCTGACGCCATGCTGCGTCGCGCCGATGGTATCAAAAGCAAACTGCCCGGCAATGTGCCGAACTCTGGTCGCCATGGCATTTATCTAGACGCGAGGGGTGCGGGCTCGATCGCCCCAGAGCCCCTGGCGCCGGTGACCGACAAATGGGCTCTGGTGGTCGGCATCAGCAGCTTTGCCGACAGCTCTATCAACCTGCAATACGCCGCCAAAGACGCCATGGACTTTCGCAATTATCTTGTGAACGAGGCCAATTTCAAAGCCGATCATGTCAAACTTTTACTAGATCAGAACGCCACCAGGGACAATATCGTCGGCAACCTTGGCAAGAAGTGGCTGGGTAAGGCGAAGAAGACCGATCTGGTCGTAATCTATGTCTCTACCCATGGTACCTCTGCCCGTAAAGATCTGGGCGACACCAATTTTATTGTCGCTCACGAAACCACGCTCAACAACGCTGTCCTGACAGGCATACCTATGCAATGGTTCACCACCGGTATCACCGAGATGCTCGACGCCAAGCGCATTGTTATCGTCATGGATGTCTGCCACGGTGGTGCCGTCACCCCCGCTAAGATTCAAATCGACCGGGATATCCTGGCGGAAGCTCGCGGTAGCGATGGCGCGTCCCCCGGAAAAGGGCTCAAAAGAGAACTCTTCAGCAAAGACCGCCTGGAGGCTGTGCGGGGTCAGGTGATAATCGCCTCCAGCGAAGCGGATCAGACCAGTTTTGAGTCGATTCACTATCCTAACGGTGTGTTCACCCGTAAGCTTATCGAGGGGCTGCGCAGTAACGGCAAAGAGACGACTCTTGAAAAGGCGTTCTCTTTTATGCGCGGCAAAGTAGAGTCTGAGGTCCTGAGAGACAGACAGGTGCTGCAGACACCGGTTATGGTAGGGGGGTCTGCCGAGGACGGGCAGCTTGTACTGTCGCTAGAACCCAAGCCTGGCCAAGAAAAAGCCGCTCAATAAGCTTAAATAAGCTCCTAATTAAGTGTGGAATCCGGTAACCCTTATTGTGGTAATATTTAGCCCCGTTTTCGCGGCAAATTTACTGGTTATTCTCTCCCTGCCCATTTGGAAAAAGACTATGGATAAACCGGCTTTTCGACCCACCCAGGTTCTGGTACTTGCTGTTTCGCTTTGTTTAATCGGCGCGTCGTCGATGCCCTCTTGCTATGCGGCGGATGCTGAAGCCGAAACTAAGACCAAAACCGAGGCTAAGACCGAGAGCAGCGCCTCAGAGAAATCCCTGCGCGGTGGCGACGCCGATAAAGTAACCCTGGTTGAAGACATGCCGCCGCTGCTTTTCTGGAAAGCCCAGGGTGATGCCGCCAGCAAGGGCACGGTTTTGTGTCTGCATGAACTCGGTATGCACAAGGGCAGCTTCGACGACCTGGGCGGCAAGCTGTCTAAAGAGGGCTATGATGTTTACTCGATGGACCTGCGTGGCTTCGGCGGTTGGGCCGAGCGCGGCAAAGAAGGGCGGATGGATTTGAAAAATACTCTTGCCGATATCAAGGTCACCGTTGAGAAGCTCAAGAAAGATGACCCAGATAAACAGATATTTCTGCTGGGTGAAGCCATGGGTGGTGCCCTGGCTCTTGAAGCTGCTTCAAAATACCCTGATATCATTGCCGGTACTATCTCCGCCACACCTGGCGGTGAGCACTTCAACACTTTCAGCAACTATTTGTCCGTCGGTTCTAAAATGGCTGTGATGCCGAACAAGCGCTATAACAAAGGCGAAGAGCTGGTTGCGCTTGGCACTCCCAAAAAAGAACTGCAAGAAGCTATTAAGAACGATGCCGGTGTGCGTCTCGATCTATCGCCCCGCGAGCTTATCGCCTGCCAGTTTTATATGTATAAAACCAAGCGTTTTGCAAAACGCATCAAAACCATGCCTGTTCTCATTGTGCAGGGTGAGCGCGATGGAGAATCGAGACCGGATGGATCGCGCAAAGTTTTCGACAATCTAAGCACCGACAAAAAACAATATCTTTCGGTGAAGGACGGCGATCACTATGTCTATGAAGACACCAATGTCAATGACCAGGCGATGAAGACGACCGTGGCCTGGTTAGACAAGCACACTTCGACTAATTGATATCATCTCAGCGGAAGTGATTGCGCTGAGAGTTGCTGCTGAAAGTGCGATTCACAATTTTTTTGCTAGTGGCATTGGTCAAACCCGAGCCTCCAATTGCTCGAACTTTGCACTGAACCAGCATTTTGCTCGAGCGTCTGATCTGGGGCACCGGAAAGCTAAAATCAACCACGTGTTTTCCGTTGGCTTTTTTAAGTAGCTTTTGACGAAACTGGGGCGGTGTCAAGTAACCCGGTTCATTTGCCGTGATCATTACATCGAGGTCCTGAAGATTTGATGATTTCTCAAGCTCAATGGTCGCCTTCCCTGAGAGGGTGCCGTTTACATCAACTACATCGGGAACAGTTAGTTCTACCGCCAGGCTGTGACCCGCATCAAATTTGCCAGCGGGTGTAGTCTGCGGCTCTGGAAGCTTACTGCTGCCGTTCAAGAATGGGATCATAGAACTAGTCCATGTTCTGGGCACCTGCAATGTGTTCGTGACGACATCTATGAAGTGAGCATATCTCGTCCATTTTCCGGTAAAGAACTTGTCTGGATCGCTCTCTATGAAAACAGGTATATTCTTCAGCGCTTTGAATGATGGTGAACCTTGACAGGCAACACTTTGCAAGCTCTTTGTTTTCATCTCTACCGAGGCGTCAAAGAGTGATTGCACCGATTCTTGTACGGCTCTGAACATGATTCGTCTTGTGAACGAATTTGTTTTGTTGAACAGCGAGTCACCATAAATGTAGAATCGGTCGCCATTTAGATTGCGTACCTGGGCACCGCTTTTGTTGAAGCGATCATGATAAATGCGCTCATTGTTTGCCATATTTGCGTATGATAGGACTGTTTTGGGAGCGAGAAAGTCACTCTGTCCAAGACCGACATCAGTCACCGGGGGCAGTGCAATCGATAGATTGATGACTCCTTTCTCGTCACGCTTTCCACCACCCATCGCCAGGGCATTTTCCATCCATCGATAGGGTGGCAAGCTTGTATTGCCGCTCCCCTTCTGAATTTGATAGCTGCTTTCGTCTCTGTTTATCACCACATGCCCGAAAGCAAATAGGTCGGTCAGCGCATGAAGGGCGCTAGCTTCGCAGTTTAAGGCCACCGACCAGAATTGCGGCTCGGTTCGCGCTCTGTTTGCATACATGAGGGCAAGGCGATGCATACCGACGTACCACGCCACCGCCGCGTTAGAAAAATGCCAGTCATTGACCTTCGCAATGCGCATCATCTCATCTCCCCACCAGGCAGCTTCTTCGTACTCATTCGGGTTTGCCGTGTCGATTAAGGCGTTGCCTGCTGTACCATGGGGTGGTACCACTCCCGATGCGATATACAGTTGATAGACTCCTGCCGGCAATGGCTTTGGAGCATATTCCGCACCGGCATTGCCTCTTTTAAATACAGTCTGTTTGGCCGGACCATCACTTAAATAGCAAAGTCCGTCGGCAGAGAAACTTACCGCTTTTCTATAGTCGCCATAGAGCGCTACCAGTGTCCCCAGGCTCATCGGTGTTGTAATACCGGTACCGGTTATCGTGCTAACATCGAGTACTTTTGCGGGTGCTTCGTTTGTTGAAGGAATCCAGATATTCTTGTTGTACTTAAGCTGATTGAAATTGCGATAGTAAAAGTTGTCTTGAACTTCTTTTTTGTTCTTGTCATATTCGGCAGGATTGTTGGACTCAATTCCGGCTGAAAGCCTCTTTGCTGCCTTGAATACTTCTACGTATTGTTCGGGGCTAACTCTGTTGAAAGTGACAGAGCCGGGCAGTCTTACCGAAGGCGGGATATTTACTCCTGCTACGGCTATATCCGTCATCAGTTTATGCTCTTCTGAATTATATGCGGATGCGCCAACGGTGCTGAGCTGCAGCATAGCTGCTGCAGTTGCTATGAATTTGAGTTTCGACAAAATTATTGCTCCAAGCTTATTTCGAGATAGTATATCCCATTGACTGCAATTTTTTTGAAGCACTAATTTTGAGAGTCGCTCTCTTATCTATCTCCAGCGACGATCGTAGCGATTGTAGCCACCATCGTAGTCGTTTCTATCATAGCCCCGCCCGCGGTTGCGATCATAGCGACCGCCCCTGTTATTGTATCTGCCACCGCGGTTGTAATCGTCCCCGGTCATACTCGATAGCTGTCTGACACTATTAGAAACAAGATCCATCTGGTTCATAACCGTGCCATCGGCACCAATACTTCTGAGCTCGCTTTTTAGATCTCTCGCCGTATCGCTTACTCGCCGCGAGTTTGACGATAGCGTCGAAACGTCCATACCAGAACCGCTTGATTTCAGGTTTCTCGATTGTTGTTGCAGGTCTTGCAGAATCTCGCAGGCGCGCATCTCTCGGCTGCCTGCCGGGGGCTTCCATTTGCCCTGGGATTGCAGATAGGTCTGCAAATTAGTGACCAGGCGATTGACGTTGTCATCGAGGCTGTTTGCCGCATTTCTGACATCGTTGCTGTTCAGCGTATAGCCGCCGTTGTTGTTACCGAAAGTGCCGCCATTATTGTAATTTGGCGCATAGCCATTGTTGTTGCCGAAGGTCGGGTTGTTGTTGAAGTTAGGCTGATAGCCGTTGTTGAAATTGGGTCCGTTGTTGAAATTGGGCGCATAACCGTTGTTGTTGCCGAAACCGGCGTTAAACCCGGTGTTCGAGAAGTTGCCCAGATTTCTTGCGTCATCACTGACGTTTCTAAATTGATTGATAACGCGCCTGTCTGCGCCGATGCTTCTCAGGCGGTGTTCCAGGGCTCTTACGTTGCTGTCCAGTCTGCTGGAGGCGCTGGCAAGGTCACCGGGGCTCATATTGCCGGCGCGGTTTTTGAGGTCATTGGTCTGTTGTTGAAGTTCTTGCATGGCGTTGCAGGCGCGCATATCGTCGGAGCCCGGTTTCGGCACCCAGCGCCCGTTGGCTTGCAAGTAGGACTGCAGGCTTTTGACAAGCTGATCTGTGCTCTCGCTCAGTCTGACCGCCGCGTTTCTTGCATCGTTATTGAACGCTTCGACGCTGCCGCCGAAGAGCCCGATTAAACTCGCGACAATCACCAGGATGCCGGTCTTTACGGCTACATTTCGAAAAGCCATGAATCGCCTCACTGTAACTTCAACCAATTTCTAGTTCACTATACCCCGAATCAAGCATTCGGTGGCGATACTCTGAGGGCAAATATCAAGATGACTGTTCGATTCTGCTTGAGAAAGCCGCAGTTCTGTCCCCAGGCACTCTGATAAAATAGCCTCCTGGCGTACTGCATTAGAATCCGAGGCTAATTCATCGATGTTCTCAACGCGAAAAACTATTTCAATGGTTCTTGTCTCTTGCATGGTGGCAAGCTCGGGCAGCGCCCTGGCGAAGTCGTCCAAGAGCTGCCCATTTACGGGGGCTGTGACAGAGGAAAGCCATGAGCGTTTCTCTTCGGTCAATAAGCTTTTTCGCAAGCATTACGCCGCAGCTAGAAAGTCTATCGAAGACGATTTCGACGTCGTGATCTACGGCAACGAGGGTGCCTTGAACCTCTATATAGATGGCAAGAAAAAGGACAGTCGCGATATCATCGACGGTCGCTACACTTTTCTCAAAGAAGTTGCGCACATAACCCTGGGGACCTATGTGATGCTCGTGAATAAGGTCGACAAGGACCTCGACGACGCCACGGTGAAAGAGGTGCTCGACTTCAAAGAAGCTATTGAGAAGGCTTCCCCCGATATTGCCAAAGTGCCCCTTGACGAGAAGGTCGCCGCTCGGCAGAAGAAGCTGGTCGAGACGACCACGAGCTTTCTTGGTACCGTCGCCGAGCAGCGTCGGGTATCGAGTGAAGAGCTGAGAGCCTATACCCGGTCGGTTGCTCAGATGGATCTGGACAATGCTGCAGAGGCAGCCGCTGCCCAGCTAGAGAACATCGACAAAGTGGTGGCAGAATGGAAAGGCGGCATGACCGACGAGCAGTGGCAGAAGCTGCGGGTGATTATATCTGTGGGTCATATGCCGAGGAAGCAGTATTCTATCTTTCAGTATTTCTTGCGATTGTTCAACGAGAAAGAAGAAGGGGAGCGAGTGATCACCGTTGATGCCGGCGTCGGATACGAGCCCGGTATGGACTTGTTAGCCACCCATGCGCTGGATAGAAAAGTCGCCATCGACTTCTTCAAGGACAAATGGAGAATGCATCGCGATTTGCTCTCCGATGGTGCCAGGCAGTATCTGAAGAAGCATCCGCCGCTGAAGCAATAGAAAGCTAAGTACGAGCGCAGCTAGGTTGGTAGAGCCGGAGGGAGCCACTTGTCTAAATCTGCTGGTTCAGGAAAGCCCGGAATTTTGTGGGGAGCGATTGCTCTGGGCATCTTTTGGGTGTGCGTTTATCTCTCTTATGCAAATGCCGAACTTCCTGGGTTCGAGGATCTTCTCCGCCTGGTGCCGGTGTTTTTAGTCTTGATGATAGGGCTTGCGGTTTTCAGTCTAATTGACAGAAACAAAGACGACGTGCGCGCTGCCATTGCTTGTGGACAGTTTCAACAAGCCGAGAGCGAATTGAAAAAGCGACTACCCAGGCTCAAGCGAAATGCCGCCGGAACAGAGGAGCATGTTCAAGATTTGATTGCCCTTGCCAAAATCTGTCATGCCGGAGGACGCCTGGATGAGGCAGACTCCATCGCCAGAGAAGCTGTAAACTATGCCGAGCACGGCACTCAGTTGATGCAGGCATCCTTAGACAGAGGCACCAGAGGTGGAGCGCGAATCTATCGAGAAGTCTCTCAGTCCAGCCTGCGTTCTTGCCTCCTCTTAGAGATAGAATCTGCCGGTGTCCTGGGCGAGATCCTGCTGGACAAGGGACGGTATCAAGAGGCACTGGATGTTATCGATGCCGGTTTGTACAAAATGCGTGTTTTCTATGCTAGCGAAGCTACTCAGATGGTATCTGCCTACTCTTATGGAAGCAAGCTCTTGAAGCTAGCTGCTCGCATTTATGCAATAAATGGTGACGAAGACAAAGTTCAGTTGGCGCTTTCTGAGGCCAGTGGTTTCGACCAGAAGGGACTCGAGGCGGCGCAGAGTCTGGCTGGCATGAAGCCGGCTTCTCCTGAGCCTTTGATTCTTGGTGCCGAATTTTATATATCACTCGAGAAGCATGATCGAGCGATTAAGGAGCTGAGCAGAGCCCTTGAGCTGAAACCTGAGAAGATGCATGTCTATACTATCCATCTAAAGAGAGCCGATTGCTACAGCAGGCTCAAAGACCTGGATAATGCGATGACCGATGTGGAAGCGGTGCTGGATATGGTGCCAGATAGCCCACTGGCTCTGGTGCGTCGCGCAGATGTATTCGAGAAGCTGGACATGAAAGATCGCGCTCTGGTCGACAGGCAGACAGCAGAGTCTCTTGGGGTCAAGGCAGATTACATAAAACTGGGTATCGATGGAGGCAGCAAGCAGTAAAGGCTGTTCCTTCGGTGCCCAAAGTTAGACCGAGCGATTTTATGAGCACGTGGTCGAGGATTTATAATATAATCTTCGTGATGGAGTTCCTGATTCCCTTAGAGCTTATTGTGGGTTAACAGCATTGGTTGCAAATTTAGAAGAATGCTATAGCGTAATCCTTTCGGACCTGTTTAGTGACTGCCGCGAAGACATCCGTGCCATCGATGCCGCCAGAGTGATCCTGCTGAAATATGATCTTTTCAATTACTTAGATCTCAATGGCGATGGACAACTCACCCAGTATTTTAACGACCATTCCATATCAGATCCCGATGAGATGGCCGAGATTATTGCCTACGGGCTGTGGCTACATCTCAATTCAGAAAAGTGCGAGTTGGAGGATGTTTACAAGTTTCGTCAAAGTATGGAAGGAAAGACCCAGGATTATCCAAAGTCTCTCAATGACTGCTTTCAGTTCCTTTCTATCAATTTGTCAGATGAAGAGGTAGAGCAGTTCAAGCAAACAAACGAAAAAGATATCAATTTCTTTTTTCACTTCGGTCTGGGCAGCTATATTCGAAGCAATTTTGGATTGTTCTGTGGTACTGCACCACTTACTAAATTCTTTATCGAGAAGGAACTGTTTCATCCGGATGATATGTCAACAATTATTTTGTACGGATTTTGGCTGTATTTGAATTCAAAGCCCTGTGATTATGAGAGTGCATCTCAGTTTTATGAAGGCTTAAGAACATTGACGTAAGTCCATTCTCTCCCTCCTTCTCTTGTCTTCCGCTTTTGATGGCATCGTTCTTTAGCTGTATCCAGGGGGAGATGCTTCGGACGGTGCCATCGCTACACAGGGCTGTCCCGGTACAGGTTATGCCGTCGGTGCGCAGTTTGATATTGAGAGATTTAATAAGCACCTGATCTGGTGGCTCGTCGGCGGTCAGTTTGATGTTGCCGTTCGAGATTGTTCCTTTGTAGCTCAGACGTCTTGGTCTTTCGTTGCCGCACCAGCCGATGCGATACGACATCGTCGCCTGTACTTCGCTCTGCCATATTTTCAGATTTAGCCGCGGCATAATGTTGATTCTTGCTCCTTTAATAGGAGGCGTAAGCGCTAAATGCAAGTTTCGCTCTTCTACCCTGCCGACATTGGCGGGTACGAATCTGCCGTCCGCCAGATGAAAGGTGCCGGACCTGCCACCATCCATTTTGTATGCACCGACAAAGCCGTTGGCAAACGGATCCCACTTTCCGGTCAAGACAGTGTTGCCGGTGCTCTCGGTGCAGACTCCTTTGAACTGATCTCCTTTTATGGTGCCTTCGAACAGTCCGACGATGTTGCTGTTTTCCGGGCTGATATCATTGGCATAGCGGACGTGAGTCGCTTTACCCCGCACTGTCCTGCCGACCAGATGCTCGCCATCCTTGCGCAGAGTCACCCTCATTGCGGTCTCTGGTTGTCCGGCTGAGCTATTGAATCTCAAGGACCATTTGCTTCGATAGCCATCTCCTCTCTCCTCAATAGGAGTCATTCGAAAAGCGCTGTAGGGCACTCCTTTGATAGTTGCTGTCTCTGCCTTGAAGTCCTCGTATTTGTACTTACCTTCGACTTTCAGGAAGTCTGTCGGATAAGAGAACACCATAGCGAAGCGGTCGCCTCGCAGCCAGCCGGTGACTTTGCCCGCCGACTTCTCGCCTTTGCGCCCTGTCCAGATAACATCGCCCGTTATGGCTCCGTCTTTGAGCGTTAAATTTGCTTTGCCACCGGCGGGTTCGATGCGCTTAGCCAATTGGCGTCGCTCTTCGAAATCCATATTGGGTCGACTGATGCCGGGGAGGCTGACCTGCCATGTCTGCGGAAAGGCTCTCTCTTCTATGCTGCGCGTGTTCTTCGACTGGGCGAACGCTGCGGTTAGTCCCGATAGCGCCAGCAGCAAGAATAGACAGGCATAGGCAGGGCGCGAATTGAATTTCATATTGAAGTTCATATTGAAATTCATATAGATAGGGCGCCTCTTCAACGAGCGATCACGATAACGAGTATAGTGACTGTATCTACCCGTTGAACACCGGGATTCCCCTGAAGTGCTTCCGGTTAGTGGAGGATTATTGTTCTACATGTCTTCACGCAGATGCCGTCTACGAACTCCATGCGCAGACCGTCCCTGTAGCCTATATTGTAGTGCAAGGAATCATTTAGTTTCTCTGGCTTCAGGCGTGCGGGTGAAATATTGAAATTGTGCCAGTTGTCTTCACCGATATGTTGGAAAATGTCTTTAGCAGATTTACCCACTGGCCAGAGCAATAGATGGTCTATTCTCTGGAATTGCCATTCGCAGTCTAACTCCCAGCCGTACTGCTCTATGCTCACGCACTTGCTCGTGTCTGTAATGGGTGAAAGCACCTAAAGTCCATAGACAATTATTCCATCGATTGCCCAGGAGCGTAAACGAAAAGATTAGGATGAGAATTGCGCGCATACTTTGATCTCAGTTTGAGGGTATCTGTTGCAAGGCACGCGGACAATGGGGATTTCATCACGGAGAGTTGTGAGGTTGCGCTGGCTGGGTTTCAACAATCCATCAATTGAGTAAGTGTTGACCGAATGGGCTGCATTTGTGCTGGAGAGAGTAACTTGTTGGAAGTATATCTGAAAGCGACCGGAGAGATTGAGGTTGGTGAGGCAAAATCCGATTTGGGCTTGCATGCTTATGGTCTTGGTTCTTACCGCCGAGAGTGGTTCTTTAGCTGGGGAATGTCGATTATTCAAACGTAAGCCGATCGAACTGGGCAGAAATCTGACTGAGAAAGAGTCGAAGTTGTTTGAGGATTTCTGGGAAGAAGCGCAGCGATACAAATATTTCGAAGAGACGCTCGGTATCAAAGATTTTGCAGAGAGCCGCTGTGGCGGTGAAGCTCAAAAGCGGAAGAAGCAGTTAGAGCGTAACTCAGCAGAGTATCAAAGGGCGGTAGCAAGCAGGAAGCAAGAGCTTAGAACGCTATTCATGCAGTATCTGGCGATGAGAGAACTTTACGACTCGAAGAAAGGAAGCAAGAGCGAAACATCGGTGTTAAAGAGATGGGCTCTTGTGAGATTTAAGCTGGAATTGTGTCTTTCGTCCTTGAGTGATGTGATTCGCGAGATTGAGCGGTCGCTAGGTGTTAACTCTGACATCTTCGCAAAGGTCGGATTCATCGAGAATCTCAATACTGGAGAGCTAATCCCCCATATTCATATGCCGGGTAGCTCTCGATTCAGTGTTCGCTAGCGAAACTTGCCTTACTCAATATTGCCGGAGGCACCAGTGAAAACCATGAAAGTCCTTATCCGCGCGATAGTAGCTATTTCGCTAATCGTTCTTTGTGCAGCCGGTGCACATGCCAAAGATCCTGCGACTGGAGCAATAGTTGGATTCTTACCCCGCGAGGCAGAATTTATAATCCTCTACAGGGGCAGAGCCAGAGATCTGTTCGATAAAAACTCAAAACTGAAGGCGTTGGTTTATATTGATCCGCTGAGCGATATCGAGCGCCAAATCAGCGATGATTATTGCGAGTATCTCGTGGTGAGTAAGCGTGGCATCCCTGAAGCCGATGGATATGTGGTGGTAAAACTTCCTGAGTCTTTAGTCACCAAATATAGTGAATATATTGAGTCCGTTGCAGATAGCGTCGATGAAGTGAATGGAAGAAGAGTAAGTGTTTTCTCGGATTCGGATAGTTTCATTTATTGTTGCTTTCCGGATCGGAATACCATCTTCTGGAGCAGCAGCCAGAAATATTTCGACGAGGTCGATTCTAAGGATAAGAAGCCTCAGAGAAACTATGGACAGCCGCCGGTTTTTTTCAAAGGTAAAAAGTCAGTTTTGTACGCTTTTAGAAACTTTCCGCCTGAAGGCAAATTCCCCAGTGTTGAAATATGCAAACGAGTAAAGTCGGTTAGCGTCTTTCGTGAGTTTGATCGTAAAGGGTTTCCTTTTGTTATTTCGATTATAACCAGAGAAGATAGACTGGAAGATGCAACGCTGATTTCCAAAGATTTCGGTTCAAGTGGACTGCCTGGGGTAAAGATAGATAGAAAAGGATTCTGTAAATACAGACTCTCTATCGAGCATATCGATGATGATGCTGCTACCTATGGGCGCTTGCGGTTGCTGCTGACGGCTGGCAATCGGACTGCCAATGAGGCTATGGGTAGATAGACTGGAAAGCTAACACTGTCGTCTGAAATCTAAATCAAGCTTTGGAAGCAGCCGCTCATTTGGTTACGTAATAGGGTGGAAATCGATATTGATCCGGACCTGGATTGTCTTTATCCACAACATGCCTCTTCAATACTTCCTTGAGCTCCTGCACAGAGAGGGGCTTGCCCTTTTCAATCTCTGCGCATTCCTGGCAGTGAGGAAGCACTTTTTGTCCAGGGTAAAATGTGTAAATGGAAGGGACAGGATTGGGGTTCAATCTGTTATGCGGATTGACGACGAAGGACTCATACGCCGGATCGTTCCAGTAGAACCCGAAGTTTATCGAAGCAATAACCACTGCTAGGCTGAGTTTAAGCATACGAGTAGATTACCTTAGCTCATTGCTCGCTGCCAACACGGTTATTACCATGCAAGCGCTTGGATGAGGAGAATAGGGCGCTCGGTGCGGATGCATATGCGCACGGTATTGAAGGTCGCTGTAATTAGTGGAAGATGTGCATCGGGCTTGCTTCTACGCAATGTCCTTCCTCGAATTTTATGTACACACCGATATTGCCTCCTACTTCGTAGTTACAGTCTTGCTCCCAGGCGATTCCTCCTGTTGCCTTAGACCTTCGGGGAATTGAATTGAGCTTGCACTTCGTCCGCCCCAGTCCTTCGAAGACCTGTGCCAGCGACTTGCCGATGCACCAGTGTGATATCAGTTTTCCGCGCCTCTCCTGCCAGCACTGGTCCGAAGCGTATCTATAGTGCTCTATTGCTATGCACTTCTTGGCTTTGAACGATACCGCATAGCAGGCGGCATTGTACTCGTAGAGCCAATTACGATCGGCGGTGGCAGCAGCGAGCGGAAAGTTTTTGATTTTTATGGGACCGTCAACTGATCGTGGTTCTCCAAGGAGAGTCAAAACAAAAGTTCTATCTTTGCCGATGCAGAGCCGGCTGAGATTGTTGAATCTAGCATTAAAGATTGCCGTTTCTAAGTGCTCTTTCCTTGTGCAGTATTCAAGGAAACAGGGCAAGTTAAAGAGCGAAAAGTAGTTGTCCCAGCGGAGACCGAGGAGCGTGAATGCAATGATGAAGATGACTGATACGCGCATATAGAGACCTCAGATTGAGGGTATCTATTGCAAGGCGCGCGGACAATGGGGATTTCATCACGGAAAAGACGATGTTGTTGGCACGTTTCAGGTTGAAGTAAAATAGAAGAGCTAGTCGGGAGGGCGCTGCGCGTGTCAAAAGAGAATATTCGTTATGGGCTGCTGTGCGAGAAAGCCTACCGAATGAGCCGCGTGGTCATCGTCGATAAGAATGGTGAGCGGCAAGTCGTGCAGTCGGCGATTCGAGACCTGGTGTATAAAGAGGAAGATGGGCTTTCGCACGAAGAGAAGGTTGTGCTTCATCAGTTGATATCGGATGAACTCAGTTTCGCGGGACCATTGGGCGCTATCATGCGAGATGGATTTGTGCAGGGCATTTGGGTCTATTCGTCCGGGCGGGTTGAAGTTGATGATGCCACCGGTGGGTGGAGGGAGTCTTCTTTGTGCTTTCAGAGCCGGGCGCATGTTGAGGAGTTGGCGGAGAAGCTGACAGCAGATGGTGCGACCGGTGAAAGTGCGTCCGTGGCAGAGGCACAGAACATACGGAAGCAGTGCGAGAAGGAGTTCTCGATAGAGTTCACGCGCGAGTCGGAGCCGATGCTGGTATTCAAGCGACGTGTTGGTGAACTCTGACCAAGCGGCAGATTTTGAATGGGGTCAGGGTTGAATCGAAGTTGAGATTCAGTTGACCTTTGGCAAACAGTCTGCGGAGTGTTGATTCTCCGATCCTGAATTCTGTGTGGGAGCATATTATAGCTAGAAGTACGTGCTTGATGGTTGTGAGGTTCAGTCGATGCAAGTCTTTTTGAATACGCCAGTTGGTCAAGTGATCTGCATGCTCATTGTCATCCCATTGATTCAATTGATTTTTCTGTTTGGCACATTGCTTCCTCGAAAGCTTGGCTTGCCTGGTTTGTCGGAATGGGATTTGTAGGGGGAGATTCATGTTGAAGTAGCCCAACGGAGTAGTAGCATAATTATCGATTTTTTCTATAATTCCTTTGGTTCAGACTAGAGGATTTAGCATGACTGCCTACAAGCACTTTCTTGTGACTAATCGATTGGCTGAGGATGGTGTGATTGTCGATGCTGATCGGCAATTCTCAAAAAAGGATGAGCTCAATTTCGGAGAGATAGAATTCTCTGATCAAGGAAACATCACCGAGCTTTACCCTGTTGAAGGCGACAGCGTTGATTACCGTGATTGTCTGACCAAAGCAAAAGAAGAATTGAAGGGCAGCGCCAGGCTCTTTCGAGAGTTGTATGAGGCAGTTGAGTCATCAGATAAAGAGATCCTTTTGGTGATTCACGGCTACTACCATACTTATAAACGACTCCAGAAGACGGCTAGCTTGATTCACAGAGCTCACGTTATGCCAGAAGGTTCCAATATAGGGCATCTGCTTCTTTTCTCCTGGCCTGCCGGTGACCAACTTGATGAATACGAGAAAGATCAAACTTCAGCAAAGTGTTCCGGTAGGCACTTCGGCAAGTTCATATCAGAGTGGGCAAGCTTTTTGAACGAAGCATTCGGCGATGATGATTCTGATAGGGCTGAAACCTTTGCAGCTAAAATGAACATGGTCGTTGCTTCAATGGGAAATCAACTTCTTGAGAGCTTCGCCAGCCAATACGAGTATAATCCGAATTTCAAAGAGAAGCTCTTTAAGGATGTAATTCTTACCGCAGCTGATATCGATAGGGACGCCTTCGATGCAGATAGACCATTGTCCGGATTGCTGGATATTGCAGATCAAGTACTGTGCCACTTTAATTATGCGGACAATCTGTTGCTATTATCCGAGACTATCGGCGGGAATAGTCCTCGTCTTGGTAAATGGGGACCGACAAGAGTCAAGGAAGGATTAGATAATCTTACTTTCCTTGATGTTGCCGCCACTGTATTGAAGGGATTCGTGGATCCTGAGTTAGTCTTTAGCAAGGATACGCCTGGATATCCGATAGACCATGCCTATTTCACCAGATTGAAAAGAGTCGCCGAAGACTCACAACAGGTTTTCCATCACATAGATAAAGCTGATACTACCGGCCGAGTTAAACTCGGTAAGGATAAATACTATCTTTGTATTGGCAGGGACTGCCTGAAAATAAAGAGTGATCTGGATATTGCGCTGGAGAACTTCTGCGTCGAAAGAAGCATGGGCTAATTTTGTCTGATTTGCAAGGCCCTGATTTGTAGAGACTGTGATTATGTAATCTCCGTGCTGTTTAACTGTCCTAGCTAAGACTTGATCTGACACCCGGTATACTCCTATTGGATGTTTTTGGAGGTGTCAAAATGACAAATAACGAGCGCATAATCAAGCCAAAGCTAGGACTACTTAATTTAGCAAAAGTTCTAGGAAATGTCTCTGAAGCCTGTAAGGTGATGGGCTATTCAAGAGATAGTTTTTACCGATTCAGGGAGCTCTATGAAACTGGTGGTGAAGAAGCACTCAAAGATCTGAGCAAGAGAAAGCCCTGTATAAAAAATCGGGTCGCCCCGGAGGTCGAGGAGGCCGTGTTGACGTTCGCGTACGAGCAACCTGCCTACGGGCAGGTGCGAGTCGCGAATGAGCTTGCTAAAGAAGGGATTCTGATATCAGCTGCCGGCGTCCGCTGCGTCTGGCTAAGACATGACCTGGAAACGAAGAAGAAGCGACTCAAAGCCTTAGAGGCAAAAGTCGCCCAGGACGGTCTGGTGCTTACTGAAGATCAAGTTCAAGCGCTGGAGAAGGCCAAACTTGAAAAACAAGCTCACGGAGAAATTGAGACGCACCACCCAGGCTATCTCGGTTCTCAGGATACCTATTATGTTGGACACATCAAAGGAGTAGGTCGCATCTATCAGCAGACCTTCATCGACACTTACTCTAAGGTAGCGATCCTGAAACTCTACACGAGTAAGACTGCCTTGACTGCTGCTGATACTCTCAATGACCGAGTTATCCCATGGTTCGACGAAAGAGGAATTCGGCTACTCCGAATTCTCACAGACCGTGGTACCGAATACTGTGGCAATCGAGAGAAGCACGAATACCAGCTTTATCTGGATATCGAAGACATCGACCACACAAGAACTAAAGCTAAAAGTCCACAGACAAATGGCATCTGTGAGCGGTTTCACCAAACCGTTCAAGATGAGTTCTATGCCGTGGCGTTTAGAAAAAAGATCTACAAAAGTCTAGAAGAACTGCAACAAGACCTCGATTTGTGGGTAGAACACTACAACAAGGAGCGGACGCATTCAGGCAAATACTGCTTCGGTAAAACACCTATGCAGACGTTTCTAGATACGCTTCATCTGGCACGAGAGAAATCTCTGGACAACCTTTCCACTTCTCTCTTTGAAGGTGTCGCCTGAAGTCGTGACTGTCAGGTCAAGTATTAGTCAGGACAGTTTAACCGCAGGCAGTAGGTAAAAGGTGGGCATGACTTGATCACGTGATTGTTTATTTCGAACTAGTTAATTTGTTGCTTCCACATAGCCCTCATGGGTGAACTGACAACATAGATTTGCTTCATGCAGCTGGCAGAATTTTTGGATTCATTTGTCTTCAAGCTTTCAGCGCGGTGATTAAGTCCTCAAATTGTGGTGCAGCAAATTCGATGGTAAGCATATTCTATGATCTATAATCTCGCCTTCATATTTCCAATCGGAGGAGATTATTATGCTTATCGATCCAAAGGCTGACATTAAAGACATCCTCAAATCTCTTGAGGCGCAATTAGAGGTTTTAAAAAAGGCAAGACCGCAGAAGAAGCATATCAAGGCACTCATAATTGCCTTGGAAGATAAAAGAGTACAAGAAAAGATCAGCAGTAAGCTGAAAGCTGGATTTATCTATGGAGGTATAGGCTTTTACGAGCCAGATTTTGATGCCTCGGAATACGCGCACGTTATTTTTCACTTTTCGTGCCCACCTGACAAAATTTGTATCTTTAATCCGTCTTTCATGGTGAATGTTGACTTCGTAAACGGTTATGTGCTGGAAGATCCCAATGGTGTAATCGATCCGTTCTTTCCCATTTATGGTCCGACATCAAAGGCTCCGTTCTCATCTGAGCGATTGCTAGGAAGTGATACTTTCCCCTGGCGTAATGGAAATCAGAAGCCTAGATTGGAAGAAGTATTTAGTGATGGCTGGTTCCCATGGAGTCACAGTCTGATTGTGTAGAGTTAAGCATCTGCGCGCTAAAAGAGCCCCCGATATGAGGGGGCTCTTTTCTGATTTGTTTCGTTTTGAAGCCTCGAAAGGGGGGGGCTTCGTGAATCTATGTTTGACTGGTAATAATCGGTCAATTGATATCCGGGTACTCCACAATAAGAGAAATGATAGAAAAGCCCTCTTTCTTATAGCCTTTCATAAATTGCTTAAATGCTTTCCATTCACTCTTGTCTGTTAAAACTATACAGCCAGCCGATCCAGGCTTTGTACTTCCATTTGCATCGTAGTGTATACCGAATTCTGAACGCTTGATTCCACGGATCTTCATAGGGTCAGGTGTAATGTGATAGAAGTCGCCAGCAATGCCTTCATCATCGCTTTTGGTTGGACTGGTCGTTACGTGAAAGCTGTGTACACCTATTTCTTTGCATGAGGGAATGGAACCTTTCCCTTTCCTATTTAGATGATCTAATGTCTGAAATCTTCTTTGTCCCGATGTCGCATTGTATTTCTCGATTTCATCTCCATTACCAGCTCTAGCGTACAGATATCCGCTTATAAGGCTGTCTGAAGATTTTAGAGTCATTTTGAAGACTAGATATGCCATAGTTGAATGCTCCGAACTCTGCGGTATTATAAATGGTGCCAAAAGTTTCAATTAGCAATCTGTAGAAGCAGCATTTTACTACAGCTATCCTGGCGTTTATGTAGACTGTAGATGACTCGATTCTGTGCTTAGTCCCGCTTGGGTATTAGTACCTGTATGTTCTTGAGCGTTAACAGATCAGCATAGGATCTCGTAGTCGGTTGTAATATCACCCAGTTGGGTGCTTTTTCGGAATTAATGCCATTTTTGCGAGAGCGCTATTCAATGTCTGTGTGAGGTTTTACCGCGGTCATTGAAGTACCTGAGTTTTTAAATTTTGGCAGCCAGCGCTTGTATAATTTCGGAGTTCTGTTTTGGGAAGAGTTGAATCTAATGAGAACCACTTCTATTGCTTTGGTTTTAAGTTCGATTGCATACGCACTATCTATTCAATGTTCTGTTTCACAAGCTAACGCTCAATATGGAATGCAACAAAAGAAAGTTGTTGTGAGAGAGTTGACTATAGCAACAGATGAAATACTAAATCCTCGGTATATCTATAGGCTAGAAGTTAATCCGAACGAAGAATTCTCATTGCTCGTTGAACAACCTTTTTACAAAGGTGGATGGTCGGTAGGTTCAAGAGCCGGTCAGAATCACTCTCCACTGACGGGGCCAGCTGGATTAGACCCTGAAGATTCGAAGAGCTATTTGGTTCACTCAATCAACCCAGCATTTCCTATCTCTGCGCTATTAGTCTCAGTGCAGAAGAAAGATGCACTACCACTGGGCAAAATTGCACCAAACAGGATAGTTGAGGCGTTCTCTGAAAACACTTTCGTTCTAGCATCTCAAAAGAAGTTTACTGTAGACGAAGGTACAGAGTACGTTTATATATCTATAAACGACTATTCCCTCCAGGTACCATATTACGCAGATAACTTTGGCTCTCTCAGATACTCATTGGTTCGGAAGGAGAAAAAGAAGCCGGAGGTGGCAGGGCCGGATAGAGGCAAGCCTACTTCAAGCATGGGAGATGGTAAAGGTCCTAAATCTGTATCCAAGGAGAATGAAAGACTCCATATCGAGAATGAGGAACTAACAGTGGTTGAAGGTAAAGGAAAGTGATGATCCAAAGTAAATGTAAGTCGATAGCATTGGTTTGTCTTTACTTAGCAATGGAAGTAGTAGTATCAAGACCTGTCTTTAGTAATCCTTACAGTCTTAACGTACAGAAAACAACTACAGTAGAAGGCTTAGGTGACAATAACCTCAAGCTGCCCAAGGCTCCATCCGAACAAGATATAGACGACAACAACCCCGAGCCGCCAGCTCCTTCCTCCGGGTCATCTAGTAATTCTAAGATCCCCAAGCCTTTTAAAAATATTATCGATCCGAGCGACCCCAATCGCGATAGTTGGGTGAATCTCTCAGAGAGAGTTTATGACGATTCTGATGTAGATTTTTTTGGAAAAGTTCCAGATATTCCGACTGCAGAGAATGATTTGAGGCAGGAGATCAGATCTTATTTTGGGCGGGACGGAATGCTCGGGCTTTTGCTTAAAGGAAAAATACGTTGGCAGCAGTATAGAAGGAGATGGATTCCGTTTCCTCAGAATAAAAATTATGTCGTCGACAAGTATAGATTTCTTGGTGAACCCGTAGTTGCAAAGCTTAGCAGTCTCAGCAAGAATAGCAAGTTGGATTACTACCTTGTTGTATTTCATTTCAATATCCCAGTCACAAAGGGATTGATTCTTGGTCCATTCAAATATAACTATTTGAGAGTTGGTGCAAAATTTTTCACCAGTGACAAGAATGATTTTTCGAAGTTGGGTGACAGTAATGTGCCTGGGGAACTAAAAATATTTCCCGCCAGAACGATTTCTATATATCCTGAGAATCAGACAATTCCGGTGGATAGAACAGACACACATTACTTTGAAGCAATAGTGAAGCCAACCTATATGGGGGCAGAAGCAGGGCAGGGTAAGTATAGCTATACAAATACGCAGAAACAAATCATTAATCTGCCGAGGGTAATGGGTATAGCCAGTCGTTATGGTGATGTCTATTGGACCTATTATCCTGCTAAGTGGCAACCCGTAATTCAAGGGAAGCAAACGACCCTGTCTGTAATAGCTGTTCCTAAAGACTCGAAGTTCTTACATATGATGTGCCACATGGAATATAACATCAAGTATTTGAAATTTATTCCTTTGCCGATGTTTCCTTTCCTTGACTGCTATGACGTGGTGTCTGTTGATCTAGATAAGTCAGCTCTGTCTGTGTCAGATTTACTTGCTATACATGTGAGCGATCTTGATTCCGACGTTAAAAGTATCATTAAGGAGAGTTTTGTCGATAAGCCGGCTGGTTCGCTGTTTGAGTTAAAACAGGGACCAAAGAGCCAGAATGACTACATCGAGTACAACAAGAAGATATTTAAAATTGATGGAAAGAAGGTTCTTCCGATGAGACCATATAACTAAATACGATATCAGGAAAAGGAGAGGTAGTTCAGTGGTAAGTGATGCATTTCTTACAAGGCATTTAGAAATCTACAGTACGGCGATTATTCTGTTCTTTTGCGGTCAAGCACCATCGATTGCGAAAGAGAACTCCAAAAGTGTACCTTCAATAAGCATGCCGGTTTTTTATGCCACAAATAGAATGCGTACAACTGCTAGACATACTCCTGTTTATTCCAAGCAGAGAAGAACCCTTCCTGGTCTCGAATATGGTGAATGTCAGGTTACTATTTCTGGTAAAGACGTAGATTTCGATGAAAGGCGTGATATAGCACTCGGCTGGCACAAGAAGACTAAGAAGGTGCGAAAGGTTGAAGTCGATAAGCAGAAATCCCAGTCATCAACAGAGAAGAGTTTTTTCGAAGAGCTAAATCGGCGGGCTAAGGACAGGGACCGTGTGATTTTGTTTGTTCACGGCTATAAGAGCACACTCGATGGAGCATTGGCTATTGGTGCTCGCTTAGAATCAGTATTTCACGCGCCCGTAGTGATCTTCTCGTGGCCTTCAAGTCAGCAGTATAGAGGCTATATGAAAGATGAATGTAACATCGAATGGAGTCTGCCGCATTTTAAGAGACTTCTGGCAAAGATGGAAGAAAACGTTGGTGCTGATAAATTGGTATTGGTTGCACATTCAATGGGCAATCGATTGGCTGTTTGGTCGCTGCGAGATCGAGCTGAATTGGCTCTTTGCCAGAAGAGAACTAATAGTAAATTCCCCGATGTTGTATTGACTTCTCCAGATATCGATACCGGAACATTTAAGAATTACGCGGAAGATGTTTGTTCTAATGCTGAGGAAACCTGGGTACTGACGTCGAGCAAGGACAATGCATTGAGAGCGTCGAAGTTTTTACACAAGAGACGCAGGCTTGGAATGCCTGGTCCTGATGGAGTGGACATCTACTGGGGTCAGCCCCCAGAAGTAAAGGGAATGAGAACTATAGAATTTTCTGCGATAGACAAAGGACTTGTCGGTCATTCTATTCAACATAGTTTGATTTATAACTTATCGAAGGATGGCAAACCGGGAGTTGGGTTGCGACTGAAAGATCGAGAGCAAGACGACTACAAGTGGGAGCAGGTTGAAGTAGTTAAAAATTAGGTCGATAGTTTTGATTTGATGATGCTAGTCTTTTCGCCTGAGACTCATATTGAAAAAGTTGTCCAGGAATTGTCTTTTCGACAGGGTGAATCATTTTGCACTACATATTCTTGATACATGGAATCGGAGATGGAACACCATCTGATGATTTCTCAAAGTTCGGAGAAAACCTGGCTGCTAAGTTTTGTAAGGAGAGGAAGCTAACTTTAGATGATTGGAAGGATCGTTTTAAGGTGTTACCAGTTCTGTGGGATGACGCAACTGCCGATGCAGAACTATCTATCTTCAAGATGTCCTTTGACAAGGATGGTGTAGCCAAGTCAGATAGAGCCCTCGTTGGCGGCTCCAACTTTCTAGAGACGGCGCTGGGACTATTTGATACCAGTGCCTGGCGATACTTCATGACCTTCTTCGTTGGAGACGTAATCGCTTATGTCGACGAACAAGATAACGGCATCCGAAGGAGGGTCTGGGAGACGATATCTGAACAATTCAAGGACTGTCCTGATGATCAGATACCAGAGTATTCTATCTTCGGTCATTCGCTGGGTTCGGTTATTGCATATGACTACATGTATTCGATTCTGACGAGAGGGCAGTTATTCGATTTCAAAAACAAACCAGAATTGTCTGCTGCGCGCCTCAAGGGGCTATCAGATGGCTTCAAGAATCTTGTGACGTTTGGTTCGCCGATTGCACTGTTCTGGATGCGCTGGGGAGATGTTTGGCCGCATGATTTTGCCAAGTTGACTAATCCCATTCAAGGCGACCGGAGGTGGCTGAATTTCTGGTGCCACCATGACCTTGTTGCTTATCCTCTGAGAGGATATTTTTCCGACAAGCCCAGTCCCGGAAACATTGAGGACATAAAAGTGAACACCGGTATTGCGATGCCCTGGGCCCATACTGGCTACTGGAAAAGCCGCCGGATGGTTAGTGAAATCTCGAAGCTTTTCCCTTAAGACAGGGGTTGTGGTTGTTGGGGAGTCTTAGCTGGATGCATCGACTGAGTACATTTTTCAGTTAGCTGCGAGCTAGTCCTTCCGCCTGAACTGGAGCTGGCCCAGTGGTATTTCCACGATTTACCCCCGGGTGTCTTCGCGTTTATGATGGAACAGATGAATTGAACAATTAGGTACCCATGACCATACCTATTACTCCACGAATAAAGCTGTTTCCCTTGGTGGGATCAACCGTTACTGCTCTGGTACTGACTCTGGCGGTCGTATTTCAAGCCATCAGTTGTGAACTGCAAAAACGGTGGGAGATAGAGGCACCTTCTTGCGCATGTTGCCCAGGAGAGGCGAAGGAGGAGTTGTTTTGTTTCATCTCTCGAATGCTGGAGATGCCTAAGCGGCTGGAGGTTATGAAACAGTACAGACTCCTTTCTGAGAAGGCTCAGAATCACTCCAATCGCAATGAGTTCGACCAGGCACAGTCGTGTGCCCGGTCAATGATTCTTCTTCTAGACTCCAACGATATGGACCGTGGTGGACCAATGAAGCAAGCGCTTTTGCTCCTCTGGAATATGGGCGCCAAAGAAGATGAGGTGACTGCGTCCTACGAGCGGTGGTACGGCAAGTCTAAACTTCGATATGGCTCGGACAATCCAGCGGTAGTAGATAGCCTCAGAGCTTTAGCGCTCAATTATTCTCACTACGCCAGGCGAGAAAAGGAGTTGCTTCTGTATCGGAAATGGGTTGAGATATCGGAGAAACACTATGGTCCTGTAAGCAAACCAACAGAGATCAGTTTGATAAATCTCGCCGGTCTTTATCACTTAATGCATTGGCATGATGAAGCGATTCCTGCTCTCCAGAGAACGATCCAAGTTATCGAGGAAGTCGACGGTCGAGTCTCGCCCGCATTTGCGTTGTGTGAGAGGGAGCTAGGATTAGAGTATTTAGCTGTTGGTAGATTAGAAGAGGCGGAGAACTGCTTTAAGGAATCCCTTGATACGCGCGTTATTATGGAAGGTGTGCAAGTTCAACGTGAACCATACATCGTTAATGACTTTGGCTATTTGAGGTTGGCACAGGGGAATATTGACGAAGCTGAAGAGTTGTTTTTGAGAGCACTTAAGACAGTGAAAAAGAAGAATCGCCGTTGGTACCAGCAGAGAATTCCTCATCGTTCTGTGGCTGGCCTTGGATACTGCTATGAGCGTCGCGGAAATTTAGAGAAAGCTGCAGATTGCATTGGAAAAGCGATCCAGCTTCATCAATTCGAAAGTGATCCTGACTTGTGGCTGCTAGAGCAGTACAACAGGGATAAGGAGCGGATGTCCGAGAGTGTTCGAAGTTTTACTGTGAAACTCTAAAATTGCTTCAACCGAATTGAGGACTAGCTCCAAATTTGGAAGATGTTGCTGAATAAACCTAGTTGTCTAGAAGGTTTTTAGAGCCTCCATCTGGGGTGAAGCAATTATGAATGCTGTTTGAGGATGTAAACGTAATATGGCCAAATCGAATGCAAAAGCAGATCCTATTCATACCTCCTTCTTAGAGCGGAGAGATAGTGCGGATAGAGCTAAGGTTCCAGCGTGGCGCGATGAGTTCGCTAGGGATAGAGATAGAATCATTCACCGCCGTTAACATGCATCGACAGCGTGCATTTGCCTGGCAGTTGCGATCTAGTTCTTCCTCCTCAACGGGTGGTGGGTCAGTGGTGTTTCCACGATTTACTCCGAGACACCGCTGGATCTAATATAGAGTAGTAGAACTACTTATCTGGTCTGCCATGACTACTTCAGCTTTTCCTAGAACGCGATTGCTCCCCCTGCTGGGCGCAATCGCCATATTCTGCGTGATAGCCCAGTTGTTCGCAGAAGATCTTAATAGATACAACCTTGATTTGAAGTGGGGCACCGAGGTTGACCCTATGTTTTGCCATCCGAACGACGTGAAAGTTGATTCTCTTTCGGCTCTTTCTAGCGCGCTTGAGACGATAAAGAGGCTGCGCACCCAGAGGCTTTATAAGGGTCTAGAAGAGCAGTTTAGTGACTACTACCGTGTTTCTGACTCGGAGAATGCGTCGTCTAGCTTGCACAAGATGATTTGCTTATTAGAGTCCAACAACTTGGATCGCGGCGAGCCTATGAAGCAAGCATTGCGGCTGCTGCAGGATGTTAATGAGGACCAGGCGACCGCCGCCTGTGAGCGTTGGTATAAGCGCTGCCAGGCACGCTTCGGTGCGAACAGCCCCGAGATTTTGGACAGCCTGGTTTTCTTATCTAGCAATTATCACAGGAGAAGCCGGTACGAAGAACAGCTTCAGCTATATCGAAAGTGGGTCGATATAACTGAGAAGCACTACGGTCTCGTTAGCTATCCGACGGAGATCAGTTTGATTAATCTTGCTAGCTTCTACCATCGATTGCATCGGCATGATGAGGCAATTCCTACTCTTCGGCGGGCGCTGTTTGTAGTGGAGAAAGTCGGTGGTCGTGCTTCTCTATCATATGCTTGCAGCATGCGAGAGTTGGCACTGGAGTATCTTGCTGTTGGCAGAATAGAAGATGCAGAGAGATGCCTTCAAGAGTCACTTAGTAGCCGTATTTTGATAGATGGTGAGAAGGTGCGAAGTACACCATATATGATGATTGATTTCGGCTTTCTATTGTTGGAGCAGGGCTATATTGAGTCTGCCGAAGTCTTGTTTTCCAAAGCACTGAATAAGTCAAAGATGGAGAGTCATTCGGTTGACTGTATTAGTGATTCTCAACGGTCTTATGCTGGCCTTGCCTACTGCAACGAGCGGCGCGGACGCGCAAAAGAGGCACTTGAGTTTATTGAAAAGGCTATCGAGCTTAGTGATGTGGTGTGGGATCCTGAGAATCTATCGCGGGAACGGCTCAAGCGCGATAGAACGCGGATTGTGAATCATGATCAGTTGCTAAAGCGGTAGTATAGATAGTTCGGAGGAAGTCGTGGCAATTTTGCAAGGGGAAATAGTAACTGAGCAATTTACAGGTTTGACTCCATTTTGGGGATTCAAATACCCAAGCTCATTCACTCATTCTTTGATTGTAGAGGTTTTTCAATGAAGGACATCTTTCCTGAGTATTACAACGAAGAGTTTGTAGAAAGCGATTTGGCCAGATTGGTTGCGGGTAGTGCTCTATCAATTGAACCAAGCGACATTCTTAAACAGTACGGCTATCCTGGCGAGGAACAGGTAGATAAGTTATGGGATGATTGTGTTTTTGTATTTGATGCAAATGCTCTAACACATATTTTTGACATGCCCGAAGAGTTGTCTTTGCGTTACTTGGAGGTACTTAATGGATTTAAAGATCGATTGTGGATACCTCATCACGCAGCCAGCGAGTATCATGATCACATAATTGATGCAGTTGTAAGTTCATGCAGACCTTACAAAGACATGTACGATTTACGTGGGAGTCTCAAAGAAAAGTGCAATAAGCAGGTCAAGACTTATAGGAAGTGGCATTGGTTTGACGATTCAGAGTTGAGTGAGTTGTACGGTGCGATTGATAATCTAGTAGAAACAGCAAAGAGAAATCGTGATAGAGTGTTGGCTCGATATGGTTCCTTGAAAGAGAGTATTGCAGAAGTTTTTGACGGTAAAGTTGGAGAGCCGATAAGTGAATCTCAGAAGGATGAGTACACAAAAGAAGCGGAGAAGAGGCTTAGGGTAGGTCTTCCGCCAGCATGTCTGGAAGACAGCAAAAAGAGTGAGAATAAATATGGAGACGTATTTATTTGGCTCTCTATACTGGATTCAGATCGTCTGAATGGCAGAGATGTTTTATTTATAACGGATGATCAAAAGGAAAATTGGTTTTTATTTGATCAAAAGGGATTAGTTGGACCTCGACCGGAGCTAGTGCATGAAAGAGCAAGATTATCAGGG
Organism: Candidatus Obscuribacterales bacterium; assembly: GCA_020634035.1. GTDB lineage: Bacteria > Cyanobacteriota > Vampirovibrionia > Obscuribacterales > Obscuribacteraceae > RI-106. Next base: position 815,526 of record JACKCM010000004.1, read on the forward strand.
CGTATGTTTTGGGCGTGTACTTCCACGGCTTTTATCGACAATGGGCAGAAAATTCTGAGTCTTGACAGAGATGACAAAGTACAGAAAGAACTTAAACTGGCGCAAGATCGAGAATCTAGTGATATCAAAGAGATGATCAGCATAAGAGATAGTTGGAACTCTGTTTTAGACAGTTTGGATAGTCACTCGTATATTAAATCTAAAATAGCAGTTGATCCTTTGAATAGGGTATTGGAGTATGTTCAAGAGCAGAAGGATAGAGAAGAAGCAATAAGGAATACTTTGTCAAATAAACTCATTGAACAATTTCAAAGAAATGATAGTGACTATGCAAAATCAATTAGAGAGAGACTGGCGATGAAATCGAGAAGGGATGCAGAGTTGGATTCGAATTTGAGTGCTATCAACCGAATGAAGAAGGGTCTAGACCTACCAGATAGCGTGATCGGCGCCAACGCCGAGTCATTTGTCGAAGATGCAGTAACCGCCGAAGATGTATCTAAAGACGAAAGAGGCTCCAATTCGGAGACTACTGAACACGAATTGTAATCCTGGCGGAGTCTGGTTTTCAGAGGAGTATAAAGGGGGGCGGGGGCACTGCCGTTCTTGTTGATGAATGAATTGGCAATAGATATTGGAAACAAAGTTTCACTGATACCAAATATGATACAAAGGGGAGAAAGCACTTTCTCTGATCAAGAGAATGGTTTATCTAGCGGTAAGCTTTCCAGCACTAGGAAATGAACAAAATCTTTTCCTTTTTCTGTTAGTATCCAATAAATTTCCCGATCTTCGGAATCTAGATTGAAACTGGATTCCTCTACAAGCCCCGCTGATACCAGATGATTGAACCAAAGTTCAAAATTACTTTCCAGGTTCTCTAGCATAGTTGTATTCTCTTCGGTTACATTGTTGTATGGACTAATGTAGACGGGATCATAGAACAGAACTTTTGCTGTTCGTTTGGTGATAGGTCCAGAGTTCATTTTTTCGAGTAGCTTCAATTGAGATCCGAACATGAAAATGTGCATTCTTGAAAACTGGTACATGGTGAGGTTGGCGGCACAAGCTCTTAATAGGACATCAATTCTTCTATTCTCTTCTACTTCCTCTAGCTGAGATCGCATGTCATGCTCGATTCTATTTACCGTAGGTGAAATAGAGGGGGGATTCTCGCTGAGAACAGGACCTTTGTTCCCCTCGATAAGCTTTATCTCTTCCGTTTGCTGACTAGCGATTTGTTTAATAGAGGCAGTTTCAAGCTCAATACTACCTACTGGAGACTTTGCCTGTTTTAATCTGCTGAAAAGGAGTCTAATCTCATTATTGAAGCAAAGCATAAAGACTAGTATGCAAAATGCAGATGTACTTGGCGCAGATAATAACAACTCAAGAATTTTTAAGAATATATTCCAATCCATAAAAGTTAATCGCTGAAGGTTGAATCTATAAGCATATAGCTATTTAGTTCGAATGTACATGATTATCTAGTGAAATTGAAGACAATTGTTCTTCTACATTTTTCTGTCTTCATACTTGAACTGAAGTATAGAAGAAACTGTTCTTTAGTCCTTGAAGCGCTGGAGTCCTACTCTGCGTTTGTGTGCAGTATATATTGATTGTCAGCTAGAAAGTATCAACTGCATACCTACGGTATCTTCAACTTCCGCGTATGGAAAGGAATCTCGAAGACTGCGTTGCCGACTGGCACCTTAAGGACTACGTCTTTGTCGCGGGGATTCAAATAGAACAAATCCCCGGTCCTTGATTCATAGGGTTCTAGAAAAACCGGCACATGATCCTGCACTGAATGCCCGCCTTCCCGCAGCAGCCCGGGCAGTGTCACACCGCCACCACCGGGGGCACCAGGCAGGCCCTCTCTCGAATCATGCACGCTCACTCTCGCCGGTACTATATGCGAAACCGCTTTCCATTCTCGATAAAC
>JACKCM010000005.1 GCA_020634035.1 Candidatus Obscuribacterales bacterium
CTAGATATTAGGGGTAATCCTTTTTCTGGCTAAATCGGTGCTACTTATTTTGAAAAGTCACAGGCCATCCAACAAAACTGTATAATTCAATTCCTAAAACGAACAGACTATTGCTAATAGGAGTTCTGACCTCAAGTGCCTGTAAAAGAAAGCTCTACCTCTGTAAGACACGAACGAATCGGTTTTGTTGTTTTGGCATTATTGTTATTCGTATTTGATGCAAAGCTTTCTTGCTCTGCACAGGTTGAAAACAAAAATACTGGACAGATTCGGATATTAGAGCCGGTCGATCTGCAAGCCCCCTGGTTAACGTCCACAGGCATCATAGCGAAGCCTTGGACAAATCAACAGAAGTCAGAAATAAGAGAAGCCGTTGTTAAGATCAATGCTGATCATCTAGGAATTGTCCAAAGTGCTACCGCTCCATTTGATGTAATAATACTTAGAGTAACTAAAATTCCAGAGCAATACAGCGCATATAGCGGTAGAGATGAGGCGCTTACCCTGGGAAACTTGATATTCATCACGGACAACTTCTTCCAAATTAAAGACAATGGCGTGAAGCGGATTCTGCATGAGCTGTTTCACATCATTGATACAGGCTCGATTCATAGTTATTCATACGGCTGGTTAAAAATAGTTGGTCGAAATTTACCTGTTATGAAGCTAAAAACTCAAGTACTACGCTTCGATGCGTACAGAGAATACCTAACAGCACTAAAAAATTCGGGAAAGTGTCCAAGTGCTTATTCTCTAACTTCTCTTCAAGAGGCATTTGCCGAGTTCGGCTCAAACATGTCAACCGATCCGAGTTTTTCCAAGGACTATGCGGAGACTATGCCAATCTTTGATGCCGCAATTCATCCATCCAAAGAAGAGATAAAATGGAAGCAGTTGTTCAACGATGGAATAGTAGCTTATCTGTCGAATGATAATGCATCTGCGACTAGATTTTTTATGGATGCAAATCAGATATCTCCGGCTTCGCCTATGCCCAATTTGTACATGAGTAGATGTTTTACAAAATCAGATCCTGAATTTGCGATGAAGCAATCAATTATAGCTCTGAAAAAATTTGACACTTTAGGAATCAATGATAGTGACGAAGAGAAGCAAAATCTATTGTTGGATACTGCTGGCCTTCTATTTAACCAAAAAAGATTCTCTCATTCAGAGGTATTATTATCTAGAATAGTAAAAGCAAATTCTGGAAACATGGAAGCCTTAGAGTTGAGAGCGAAGAGTCGCTTAAAGCAGGGTAATTCTTTTTCTGGTCTCATGGATCTAATGGCTTCAAAAACTGCACTACCCAATGCGAATTGTATTCAGTTAGATTGGAGTTCCGATCTAGTGTTTGCAGAGAATGTCTCAAAACAACTGGCTACACGAGCAGATTCAGTTGAATTAGCTGGAGATATCCTGAACTATCTTGCTGAATACTGTGAGAGCGATAAGAAAAGCAAAATGCGAGAGCAAGCTCTCAGTTATTACAAGCACGAATTAAAAGTAAATGGCAACAGGGTGAACCTTGCCTCAAAATGCGCTCTTGTTAACCTGGAGCTTGGGAAGCTAGACGAAGCAACTAGATATACTAGATTGGCTTTGGCAACGCAACCTTTAAATCTGTTAGCGAGATTAATCGGCACTAGATTGAGTGAACTGGTTTCTCCCGAATGTGATTATTCAGGAAATTATTACTTGCTTAGGTTAGAGATTGAAAGTCTTCCTAATTCAAGATTTTCGCTCATCAAAACCCCATATGCTCAGCTTACGCTCAAAGAGTTGGCAGCTTGCGAAGAATAAGTGCGAAGCTCCCTTTGGAGCTTCGCAACAAAATCAAATAGTAAGAGCGCAATTAGAAAACCAGAGGAGGAAGGCGAGGTCTAAACGACTGGACCGATGCTTCTCGATCTCGGACTAGCACAATCCAGTTGGCTTTCGTACCAGTTTCTCGGAAGCCTTCGGAGGTTCAAGTTGCAGCTTGGACCTCCATCGTTTTCAGAATCTAAGATCTCAGATGGACTTCCTTCCTTCAACTCCCCTCAAAGGATGTCCTATCTATATTTTGTGTGAACTCCCCGCCGGATTTCCGCGCTTTTCAACTCGGTCTACACTCACTTCCGAAGGTGCTTGGCAGGCGGCCAGATTAAATGAGAATCCAGGTATTTTCTACTTGCTTGCAAGTGGCCATTTTCGATGAGAATCACGGGCCAGATTCACGAGATTTATGCAAGTCTATTTAAAACTGAGCAGCTTGTCTCCATAAGGAGCGCCACCACAGGCGGTATAGCAATTGAATGACTTTCCGGAAGTAACTCCGCCAATTCTCAATTCCACTTAGATTCATCTGCAAGACTTCTCTGTAGAGATGTTTTGTTCACTAAATCAGGTCCGAAATTAGACTGCAAAAATCCCAGAAATCGGAAACGCCAACAGGTATACAGTATTGTTTTTTTTTTCAATGAACAAAATATGACTTTTGTTTGCTCCGAAGGCGCGATATCAGGCTGACTTTAGTTCGTAAAAGAACTCAACTGCTACTGAGCAATACGACTATCTTTACTTATTTCGGACATCCTTTCACCAAGCAGCTAAATTGATATGAAATAGCCAAGTGCTTGGGAAAGCCTTAGCATAATCATTTCTTGCTGAGCAAATTGTCCTTCGACAGCTAGAACACCTTCATTCACAGAAATTTGAAGATTCTGCGATGGAATCAGTTGTTTTCCGTGGCGTGACAATCTGTCATATCTCCAAGCTTGTTTGTATAATTCAGCCATACCAGCTAAGGTCTCTGGATTTTTAGATAAATGATGTATTGTTAGTTTAGATCCGATTAGATCGTAGGTAAAACCTATTTCTTCAAATCTAAAGTGCTTTGTTGTCGATGAAGTAGCCCCATATCTCAATGGACTGTTCTCATCTTCTTCATGTACAAGTCTTGCAATGTCATACATACCTGCAAAATCAAATGGGACATAATGCTTATCAAAATGCCTTATAGACCAGGCTTTTGCTGATGTATTAACGAAATTCCACTCTGGAATACCATCGGCAAGAGCTCTGTCATTCGGTTGCAACCTCAATCTCGACAAGATTTCCCGTAAATATCCCCTATTGGAAGAAGCCACGAGAACCCCCTCATATGGGGAGCAAATGAATTGTTTAGAACCGAAGCAAATACCGAAGGACCAAGGAGTCTTGTCGAACCGAAGAACTTCGAATCCTTCCAGACTTTCTCGACTGATACAGTCTTGCCTTAGTGCACCGATAGTATTGGAAGCTACTTGTTTGTGTTGTTCCGAGAAAACCATCACATCAACACCATCACTTGGCTCAAATTTATTGTAAGGTTTAGTCGGAGCCCTAAACGTTCTAGCTGCATGAAGACAGTAGGCAACTGATAGGTTTCTAAATAAGTTGTTGTTTTGAATCGCTTCTTCATCGAGCTTTAACGATACCTTCCAATCTCTTGGCTGATCTGGAAGAACCATATCTCCAAAAAATGAGAACGAAGTGTCTTTTGATTTTGGCGATTTTGTTTCGAACAAAACAACTTCTGTGTCTGTAGGCAACCAATTTAAGAGACTCTTCCAGCTTGCGGATGTTCTATCTGGAATGTATTCATCCTTCAGTTTCAATTCTTTTAGAGAATTGCTAACTGTCTCGTTTTTCAATTGTTTGAGAATATCAAGAGCTTTACGACGACCGTTTTTTGCAGCTAGAGTAAATTGGCATTTCGCCGGTTTTATCTGGTTAGTCAATAGAGCAGCACTCCCCAACAAAAGTGGATCGGCTTTCGACTGAGAAAGTAGATCAATCCCTACAGATTTCAACCACTTATCTTCTAACTCGTATAGAGTGGAACTTTTCCTTTCAATTCTTAAAGCTTCTAAATTGGCTGCTAAAGCTCTTTTCACAGCCGCCTCGACTTTCTTTGATGGCGGGTCAAGACCTATGATAGATACGTCTTCTGCTCTTCCGATGGCTGTCCAAACTTCGGCTTCCCTTGTATCCAGGCCTACATATGAGCAAAGTTTTTGAATCGCCTTACGAATCTCAACTGAATCAGGATATTCAAATAAACTGTCGCAAAGAGACCGCAGGCGGATCATCATTGCGCTTGTTATGAATGTGGATTCAAAATATTGCTCGACTGCTTGAGCTTTATTCAATTTATCTCCAGGAAATAAAGGATCACTCTGCGAAAGCGTTAAATTTATCTCTGGTCTACTGGTGTCACCGAAAATATTGCAAGTAACCATAAGGTTCTCAGCTTGAACTGTAGAGTGAGTTAAAGGCATGGAAAATACCAGTGCATGTAATGCCGCTTGAATTGCATACGGATTTTCGAAACCTTTGATTAGCCGAAGATGGTAAAAATGACCATCTTTCGTTATCTCAAACAGCACTTGAATATCTACTTCGCCTCTCGAACAACAATTCCATTCCCCTGCAATCTTGCTTCTAAGTTCTTGCTCCAACTTACTGTAGACGTTCTGCCGCTGTTTTGTATCGAGAGTCTTGGCGTATATTTCATGAGCAGAAAAAATTAGTGAGGCACCCATCAGCACAGATAAAACAAAAAATGATCTACTCAATCGCATAATGGTACATACCTTACCTATCCCAGACCGTCCCTCTAATAGCATTTGGCCAAACAACTTCTAGGAATCACTTTCAGTTAGTATAAATCGCTTTTCGCTACCTGCATGTATTCGCCAATACAATAAGGAAACTGTGTGATCTTATCTTGCAAGTAGTCAAGCTAGTGCCTGCTTGAATTTACGGGATTGCTAATCTGATTGATACGACAGGTTGACTCTTTTGCCACTTAGATACTATCTCTATGCGCTAAACACACAACAATAACTACAGCTTTTATTTCTTGGGTTGTGTTCTCTTTAGAGCATTTGAGCGCATAACAGTCCATACATCGTTTCCCCAGGTAGGAGCAAAGATCGAATCTTTGTCAGGTTCCTTGAAAAGCATTTCTGCGTCTCGAAGGAGTGAGTATGCTTCAGTATTGCTATTGGTACCAATTTGCTCCTTGAATCTTCCATATTTAACTGTCCAAGGATTAATACCAAGATAAGGAACATCATTGTCATTTCAATCAAAGCTTTAGAGATGAAAGCCTGAATTCTCTCCAGTTTGCATCTCATGGCGTTTAAAAAACGAAAGTTCTGAAGGAAGATCGGACTATAATGTTGTTATACATCACTAGAATACCCTGGGCTTTATGACACCAAAAAATATGAAAAGACAACAAGTCTTTTTGAAGGAAGTAAACGCGGTACAAGGCAGCAAATCTAGATTTATATTTGTCCCCAAAATGGTAGCGGGTAACAAACAATAACTGTCCAGTGAGAGGGGTCGGCTAAATGTAGAACTAGGGGAGAAGATTTTGCTCAAATTAAACAAGGGTGATAGAAAACTGAAAACATACTTCGTATTGCTCCTGAGCCTTTTATTTACTCTGGTTGTGCTCAACTTTTTTGGTATGTTCCGAACAAATGCCAAAATTACTCTAGTGCACTCGCCCGTGATGATGCAGCAAGTTTCTAGTTTCTCTGTTTTTGTGCCACAATGGCTTGTTGAAGACATCAAAGAGCTAGATGATTCATGCCCCACTGCTATTAAAGGATTTTGGGATTGGTTTTATGAAAACCAAAATGAGATCTATAATGCCCAAAATGGAGATGAGGAGGTCTTAAAAGAACTATCGCGAAGATTGTTAATGATAGATAGAAATCTGGATTATTCACTAGCTTGGACTAACTACAGGATTGTTAGAAAGGAATATGATTCCAGCGTATTTCATCAAGGTATTTTGACACCTCAGAAAGGCACGAGAGATTTACGAAGAGTTTTGTCTATCACTTGTAAGAGGTGCAATCAAAACTCTTCTCATAGGGCTCAAGCGCTAGTGATTTGTGCAGATAGAGGAAGAGGCAAAGGTATTCACTGTGGTATTGAAAAGGTCCAGATTGACAAAAATTGGATAATTCAGTTAGGACCTCATCCCGCAGAAAATATCGACTCTCGTGAGTTGCTTGGTATCAAAGCAAAGTTTCTTTTGTGTAAAACAGGTAAAGGCAAAATTGACATCAAGTTATTTGCTGATTTTCTTGACAAAGACGCAGCGAATCAGAATACTCCCTTTGTTTCAAGATTTTTAGGGTCTTATCTTGTACAGGACTATGTTGGGTGCATTAAGGTTGATACCATTGACAAAGCACCTGCAGATGCAGCAAACATTGTTAATTTGAAAGCCAAGTTTGAATCTTTTTTGACCCCGCAACAGAGATTCAAAAATTTTACACCAAAGAGTAGCTTATTGAATGTTTCTAGATATTTCTTGTGGAAGTCCCAATGCGAGTATTCTTTCAGTAAAAGAGAAAATTTCAGCTTCTTTCTAAGTGAAATTCAAGAAGAAAAGAGAGAGTGAGCTGAACCCATATTCAGTACCACTTGTTTTGAGATTCCAGCCAAATTAAGTTGCCAGTATTAATAGCTAGTTGACTATTGGTGGAACTTTCGATAGCTAATGAAAAAATGACGAAAAGAACAAAGATTCAATGAATTGGGGAGGACACCAGTTGAAGGCACTAGCAATTTATTGCAATCGAGAATGGAGAATGGTTAGGTTTATTTGGCTTCTAATCGTTGTCCTTCAGATTCCCTGTCTAACAGCATGCGCGGAGAAGAATAGTTCTCTACCGGATGCAAAAAAAACAAATCAAAGAACAAAAATGGATCAACAAGACACTATCTCAGTGAAGTCAATCAATGATTCTTCAAAGTCTAATTTGCCATTGCCGTCGGAAGAGATGCTGAAAGAGGTCCTGAGCAATACGAGGAGCTTTCGTGTCATTGACTGTGGACTAGACGCAGATGGAGAACTTCGCCCAGCATATAGCGACTTGCTTAGGGAGCAGAGTTCAGGGAGAATCATTTTTGAGTCTTCTGAATCTTTGGTTTTGAGGGATCTAAGAAATTGCCTTCGCATTGCAAAAGGTAGCCAATTCCCCGAAAGTTCTGGAAACTTTCCTTTAGGCTCCACAACGTTTGAACTAACGTTGGCTGATGGAAGGAAAGTCAATCTAGGACTGGTCGGGACTAGACTAAGGTGGAACGCTTGGCGTCAAGATGCCTATTTATTGCATCCAGTGGCATTGATAGCTTGGTTGGGTGAACACGGTGCAATGAGACCACTGCGCGAAATAGAAGCTAGGTTCGATTATGCCAAACATATTTATAAAAGAGACGTGGTTGGTTTTGAAGAGTTCGTTCAAGAAATGCCGAAATCGCTAAGTGATTTCTTCGGTACCATAAAGCGTTTGGAATCAAGCATGTGCTTAGAAGACATGTCTAAAAATTATGGGGCAATTCCTAAATCAAATCGATTAAAACTCGCTCGGTCTGCATTGAGCCGGCAGTTTCATAACGAGTCCGACCAGATCGGAGTGCTGCTAGAGTGGGACGGAAAGATATCCAGTGTACGAAATTCCTATCAAAGGTTTCCAATTGAATTACTTCTTGAGTATTGTCCAGATAAGGTTTTATCAAAGGTCAAGAAGTCGCCATTGTCTACATCCCAGTGGGTTGGCGTGATGCGATACTACTCAGACCTGGACTTTCGAAGGAAGTTTCCGTCTGGCTATAGCCCACTAGATAAATCAACCAGAGATCGTATTGTCAAAAAAGTCAAAGCCACTGGGCAGTATCAACTTGACATAGATGATTTTGAAGAGGCTATGCGCAATTGGATTAGATGATGAATGCAAAGATGGAACCCTAACAAAGAAGGACTAGTTGGTCTGGGTAGCTGGGACATTTTGCTACCCCTAGACTTCTCAAATCAAAGATTTTTGCAGTCGATGTCAACAAGAAAACCTACTCAAAAATGGCAGTATAGAGACGAGAAGTTCCATTGTCAGCTATACTTTGAACGATGAAACGATGTCCGGGAATATTCGGCGTCACAAGGAGGGACTGACTGTGTCTAATGAATCACTGACGATTACGGACAATCGAACGGGTCAAAAGTACGAGGTAGCGATTACTGACAACACCATCCAGGCGATGGACCTCAGGCAAATCAAAGTCGACGAAGAGGATTTCGGTCTGATGACCTACGATCCCTCGTTCATGAACACCGCCGCCTGCCGGAGCGCTATCACGTTTATCGACGGAGAGCGGGGCATTCTGCGTTATCGAGGATATCCAATCGAGCAACTGGCTGAGAAGGCGACATTTCTAGAGGTCGCCTATTTGCTCAGCGAAGGCGAGCTGCCGAATCAAGAGCAGCTCGACAAGTGGACCGATCTGATCAAGTACCACACCTATGTCCACACGAATATCATTAAGTTCCTCGAGGGCTTCCGCTATGATGCGCACCCCATGGGAATGCTGCTGGGTGCTGTGAGCGCGCTATCGACGTTCTATCCTGACGCCAGAAACATCAAAGACCCTGAGAACCGCTACCTGCAAAGGGCGCGCCTCTTGGCAAAGGCTCCAACGATTGCGGCATTTGCGTTTCGTCATTCGCGCGGTCTTCCCTTCGTTTTCCCTGACAATGATCTCGACTATGTCGGCAACTTCGTCAATATGACTTTCAGCATCGGAGGTCAGCACAAAGCTAACAAGGTGCTGCAAAGAGCGCTCGAAGTATTGCTCATTCTGCATGCCGATCATGAACAGAACTGTTCCACCAGCGCGGTCCGAGGTGTCGGCTCCTCTAGTGTCGATCTGTACTCGTCGGTTTCCGCCGGTATTGCCGCGCTCTATGGTCCTCTGCATGGCGGCGCTAATGAGGCTGTCATCAAAATGCTCGATGAAATCGGCACAAGGGATAACATCCCTGGCTTCATCAAGGATGTCAAAGACGGAAAGAGACGCCTGATGGGCTTCGGACATCGTGTCTACAAGTCCTATGACCCACGGGCTGAGTTGATTAAGAAAATCGCTTTTGAAGTCTTCGATCAAACCGGAATGAATCCTAAGCTCGAAGTCGCTCTCGAATTGGAGCGCATTGCTCTTGAAGATGACTACTTCATCTCGCGCAAGCTCTACCCGAACGTAGACTTCTACTCCGGATTGATCTACCAGGCGATGGGTTATCCTACCGAATACTTCACCGTGCTCTTCGCTCTAGGCCGCATGCCTGGCTGGTTGGCACAGTGGGAAGAAATGCGGTGCGATGAGAATCTAAAAATCGCGCGCCCGAGACAGATCTACACCGGTCCAGAAGAGCGTCCTTATGTGCCAATAGAGCAGCGCAAGGCTCTAGCTTCGGTATAGGGCACGCTTCTTTATTTCAAATGCCTTTGATCTGGCCGGGACCAAGTTTTGTAACTTTGGGCTTAGTACTACAATCAGTGGCTTCGTAGTTGTTTGAGTCCTTCAGTCCCTTGATATATTTACGAACGCTATCGCGGTCGGGTTTCGCCTTCTTGCCAATTATTTTCACAGATTCTTTAATAGACCAAGAGTTAGTCGATGTATCATAAATGCATGGGATAGGATCTCTATAGTCTACGTCTCCTTTTGGAGCGTAGAGACCGCTTGCAAAAGGGGTTGAAACCACGCATCCTTTTGGAAGATCGTACTGTGCGATTCTACCTTCCAACTCAAAAATACGCGAAACCGCTGCCTGAGGTATTTGAGCTCGTGGAACCCATTCTTCACGAAACATGTCTTTAGCTAGTTTTGTTCGTGCGGATATGGGCTTGACCGTATAGACTATGGAGCCTTTTGGCTCATCTTTCATAACTGGTTCTTCGGCTCTCACTGAAAGGCCTAGCGAACAACAGAATAGCAATGCCGTTATGTACCTCAAAAGGTTGGCCATATAGCAACACCCTTTCTTTGTCTATTCAATTCTTGCCTTTAAAATAGCATACGCTGGCTTACCTAACATACCTTTGATTTTATTAAAGCCGGTCATGTTGAGGATATGGCTGCAATAGTAGAAGATTCCTTGTTGGGGCACCCAAGTTAAATGCTGCCAGATGCAGAACTTGCCTTGTGATTCTCTCAGGCTGCGGAGATGCGATGCGGTCACGATAAGATTTTCGAGAAGCGGAATGACTAATACAATTAGTCCCTAGACCGAGTTGGTTTGGATGATTTCTATATACTGGGTAGCAGGCTGAGGAGAGTCAGATAGAAATGACAGACGAAGATGAACAGTCTGAATTATTCGAGGAGTTTTTAGCTTTAATTGCGGTGCAAACAGGGACGCAAAGGAATAAGCTAAATACAGATACGGTAATTCAGAGCCTGGGAGTAGATGGTGATGACGCTTGCGAACTACTTGAAGAATTGAAGAGATCTTTCAACATAAACCTGGATGGTTTTGAGTATTTCGACTACTTCCATGATGAAAGTTGGCTTGTGACAAGTTTTCTGAACATAGCCCTATATATGACACCAGAAGGGAGGCTAAATATGGCAAACAATCGTAAAACAAAAAAAGATTTGACTGTTATGGAGCTTTTTAAAAGAATTGATCCAAAATCAGGACAACTAAACTGAGTGATGGTCCATATCTAGGTTAGTTAAGTGAAGGGCTTCTACATGAGTTGACCGAGAGGGTTTTGATTCTCAGTTTTGATGCTTCTGCTTTTAAGAAGCAGATGGAGATGAGGCGGCAGCCGTCGCCGCTGTCTATGCTGCATCAGTACTTCCTTTGGTTCCGGACGCACTGAGATATTGTGGTAATTGGTCTAAGTAGTTTCAAGCCTATCGAAGTTTAGAACATTTAGGGCTCCTCCACTTATGGTATTTTTGAGGCATTGAAGGATATGACTTTCCCCAGAAAGAGGTCTCGGGTTTCAAAAATGCCGCTCACGTGAAACAATACTTTTGCGGATAACTCCTTTGATGCTGCTTGTGACTAACAAAATTGAAAATGAAACTATTCAGTAAAACAGCTCAAAAACTTCTACTAAGTTTTGGGGCTTTTGTTTTTTATATTTTCACCGAACATAGTATTAGCTCAGCAGAAAACTGATGATGACACCACTAAATTGAAAATCAAATTCTTAAACAGTCGCGCCGCAAAAAAACAATTTCGTTCAAGGAAATTAAAGAAATGGAAATCGAGTGAGAAGAATCAGATTACTAAACTATTTATACAGTTAAACACAGAAAGTCCGATACTATCTAAATATATTGATTACTCTATTCCGCTATACAGGACAGGAATAATCAACTTAACTGAGTCGGGTAATAGTTATAGATGTGATGCTATTTCTAATTTCGAAGGAATAGTTCTGCCAGACAATTTTTCAAACGGCTAGAGCAGCGTCAAATTGAAATACTCGTACACGAGATTGTCCACCTGATAGATGTCGGTGGAAAGTTCTCTTACTCAAAAGAGTGGATCACATTTTCAGCACCTTTTATATTTGATTCTAGGTCCATTTCGCCTCTTTGTGGTTCTTCTTTTGAAAGATTGATAGCCAGTAAAGTTATTCCTTCTAAAGAAGCCGCCAGGAGTGTTGTAGAAGCTTATGCGGAGTTCGGTTCCAGGTATCTTCTGAACAAGTCTGCAGACAGCAAGATTGATAAAGATGCAGCTTTGAGATTTACAGCTCCAGCCACCAACAAAGATAAGGCTTTCGATTCTTTCTATAAAGAAGGTATGATTTTTTATGGACAGGGTAATTATCAGAGAGCAATCGATCTCTTAAACAAAGCCGTAGAAATTAATTCAAATACCCCAGTTCCATTATTTTACTTAGCAGTGTGTCATTATGAAAATGGTGACTACAAGACTTGTCTGTTTGTTTTGAACAAAGCAAAAGAATCATTGAGTTTAGTTAGCAGTAACATCAGTTCAATGGATCCCAATGAATTTAACATTTTACACCTACAAGCACGTGCTTTGTTAGAACTAGAGGACTACGAGGAATGCAGAAATACTCTAAGAATTCTATTGCAGACTAGTTCCAATGTCGATTCTCTGAAATTTTTGGTTTCTAGTTGTGGTGATGCCGATATGAAAAGGCGATTTTCACAGCGAAATCAAAAAATGTTCGCTCAGCAGCATATTAATAAAAGAGCTGCGATCTTTTATGCAGAACGGTTGTTTCTGTTTGACAGGAATAGATTTAAAGATAAACGAGGCGCGCGAACTCCTAGAACGGAGTTCGCAAAAATCTCCATCAACAAGTTAATAGACTTTGAGCAGGACACCTGACGCTTTGCGCTTTTATCCTTCAAAGAATTATTTAGAGTCTTTCAAGAAAGAGTCCCGGGACAGAAAGCTTATGATTCTCAGTTTTGATGCTTCCTGCTTTTAAGAAGCAGATGGAGAAGACGAGGCAGCCGCCGCCGTTGTCGCAGCAGCAGTAGCAGAAGCAGAAGCATCGCCGGGATTGCCGGGCAGCTCATTCTCGAATCGCAGTCTTGATTTGAACTCTTCATTGAGAACCAGATAGGCGCTATAGGTCCCGGTGCCGGATTTTTTCTTGAAGTCTTTTATAAGACCGGTCTCTTTCTTGGTCACCAGTGATTTTATATCGTCATCGCTCAGTACCTTGCCGTACTGTTCGCGCCATACGGTAAAATTGCAGCCTTCTCGCCAGCGACTGCAGCCCGCACCACGGGGAGTGCTCCTGACTTTGCCTTCCTTGCAGCGCGGGCAAGATCCAAATTCAACTTGCTCTTTTGCTTCGCCGCCTTCTTGATCTTCGAATTTAAGTCTGACTTTAAACTCTTCGTTCAGATGCAATTTGGCATCGTAAGTGCCTTTTCCTGATTTTTTCTTGAAGCCTTTGATCTCTTTGGTCTCGCCTTTTAGAACCAGCTCTTTGATCTGGCTATCCGAAAGCTTCTTGCCATATTGCTCTTGCCAGACAGAAAAAGTGCATCCTTCTTGCCAGCGGCTGCAACCTGCTCCTTTGGGTGTTTTGCGGACAAAGCCTTCTTGCTCTTGTGCTTTGCACTGGGGACAGGCGCCAATCACTTCGCCTGCCGGTGCGCCACCATTGCCGGAGCGGCCTTTGCCAGAACCTCCTGCATAGGGCAGCGGCTTTGTTTCGCTTACCACTGCCGGCAGTATCTCTTTTATAAAGGCGGCAATATCTGTTTCGAAGCTTTTTAAAGTAAGTTTCTCGTCCTGCATATCGGCCAGCCGTTGTTCCCAGTTGGCTGTCAGGGCGATATCCTTGAGCTCTACTTTTACTTGATCTATCAACGCAGTGCCTTTGGCGGTGGGCAGAAGATGCTTTTTCTGCCGGGTTATGTATCCGGTCTGGAGCAATCTTTCTATGATGGCGGCCCTGGTGGCAGGGGTACCCAGCCCTTTTTGTTTCATGTAAGCGGCCAGATCCTCGTCGTCCAGCTCGCGACCGGCGTTTTTCATGGCGGTCAGCAAGCTGGCATCGTCGTAGGGTTTAGGCGGGGTGGTCTTGCCTTTTTTGACCTCGGCTTTTTCTTTTTTTACCAACTGGCCCACAGCAAGTGGTGGCAATTGTTGTGCCTCTTCCTTCTCGCCTTTGGCGCCCTTGCCTTTTTTGTCAGTGCTATTACCGGCAGCACCTTTGGGGTCGATAACAGTCCAGCCGGGATCTTTGATGACAACGCCCTGGGCTTTGAACAGATGTTCTGCCAGTTTCAGCATCGCCGTGGTCTCGTCCCTTACTTCTGCCGGCAGAAAGATGCTCATGAAGCGGGTTGCCACCAGTTGATAGATGTTTTTCTGCTCCGGGCTCAGGTCAGAGCCGGGGATTTTGTTGGTCGGTATTATGGCGTGGTGGTCGGTGAGCTTGGCGTCATTGATATAAGATTTGCCCAGCATCTTCTCCAGGCTCTTCGCGTCGACCTTGCCAGACTCTTTTAGCTTGGCGAAGCTCTCGGTCAGGGCTTTTTTAGCGGTATCGGATGTGGTGGGGGCTTTGAGCACCGCCTTCAAAATACCGGGCAGTTCCGGCACTATATCTGATGAGAGATAGCGAGACTCGGTCCTTGGATAAGAGAGCAATTTCTTCGCTTCATAGAGACTCTGGGCGATATCGAGGGTCTTTTGTGCTGTATAGCCGAAGCGTTTATTTGCGTCTTTCTGCAGCGTGAGCAAGTCATACAGCCCCGGTGCTTTCGTTCTCTTCTCGTTGGTCTCGACTGACTCTACCAGCCCTTCTTTTATAGGATCGACCGCTTTTAAAATCGCATCGGCAGCGGCTTTGTCTTTTAATCTGGTCGAGTTCTCTTTGCCCGGGACCTGATATTTTGTCTTGAAGCCCGGCTCAAAATGGGCGAGCACTTCGTAGAACTCGTCTATTTCGAAGCTGTCTATCGCCTTTTGGCGTTCGACTATCAAGGCAAGGGTCGGGGTCTGAACCCGGCCAATAGTACAAAGCTGTTTATTGATGATGGTATAGGCGCGGGTGAAATTGAGCCCGACTATCCAGTCGGCGCGGCTTCTCGCCATGGCGGCGTCGGCCAGGCTGTCGAAATCGCTGCCGGGTTTCAGCTTCTTCATGCCGGTGGCGATGGCGTCAGCGGTAAGTGAGCTTATCCATAAACGCTCCACCGGTTTTTTCGTGCCCGAGAGCATATAGATAAGACGGAAGATGTGCTCTCCTTCTCGCCCGGCGTCTGTGGCGCAGATAATTGACTCGGCGTCCGCTCTTTGAAAGAGCTGCTTTATGACATTGAACTGATTTCTGGTCTTGGGCTCGATTCTATATTTCCACTTCTCAGGGATCATCGGCAACTGATTGAGGCGCCAGGGTTTGCCCCAGGCTTCGTCCATGGTCTCGGGTTCGGCCTGGGTGACGAGATGGCCGAAAGCATAGGTGACAGCGTAGCCGTTGCCTTCAAAGTAGCCGTCTCTTTTCTGATTGGCTCCGATGACATTGGCTATGTCTCTGGCTACCGAGGGTTTTTCCGCAAGAATTACTTTCAAGATCTTGTTCCGAATATAAGGCAGATAGACGTCTCTTAGCAGTATAGGCAGATCATCTTCGAGCCGTCGAGGCTCGATAGATAGGTTGTATATGTGCTGTAGGGACCTTTTTATCCTAAGACTTTTTTGATGAAATTAAGAGAGGGCGAAAGAATGAGACTCTCATGCTGGACAAGTTCATGCCCAGGGGCCAAAATACCCCTGGCTCTATTTTTATGGTGTCAAGTGGTAAGCGCAGGATGCTGTTTCCTATTTTATTTCAAGACCTTTCGGTGACGACCGAGCCCAAGTCCGATGCCGAGTCAGAGTCTTATGCCGATCTTCTGGCTTCGCTGGATATCTTAGATATATCGACATCCCCGGAGCTCTGCGCTCCAGGCACTCTCTATCTGGCTGCGGAATGCGAAACAGTGGACACCAGCCATTATGGCACAAGAATGGACGGCAGGCTGTTTATAGAAAATGCTATTGCTGCCGGCGCCAGCGCGGTTCTCACCGATAGCAGTGTCAGCCGTGGTGAATACTCTGTCCCTTTTATCTATCACGAAAAGCCGCTGTCTATCGAAGGCTTATTATGCTCGCGTCTGTTTTCGGCTCCCAGGCCCGCTAACATAGCCCTGGTCACCGGCACCAATGGCAAGACCTCGGTGGTCAATTTCTGCCGGATGCTCTGGCATGCCTGTGGATTGCAGGCTTGTTCGGTGGGCAATCTGGGTGGGGTCCTGACCGACGGCTCTTTAGTATGGCGCCGGGATGTCGCTCTTTCTGTGCCAGAGACCGTGTTCATGCACAAGATGCTCGTTGATCTTGCCGCCAGAGACATCCAGAATGTCGCCATGGAAGCGACCAGTCATGCCCTTTTCGAGAACAGGCTCGATTGTTGTCAGGGCAATATCGGCGCTTTCACCAACCTGACCAGAGACCATCTCGACTTTCACGGCACCATGGAAGAGTACTTTCGGGTGAAGATGACCCTGTTTACAGAAGTCCTGCCCAGGGGCAGCCATGCCGTCATCAATGCCGATAGCGACCATGGAGAAAGAGTGATTGAAATCTGTCGTGAACACGGCCATAAGATATTGTCTTTTGGCAGAGGCGGTGAATTCGTCAAGCTTCTCTCTAATCGCAAAGAAGGCGAGGGACAGATTCTCGAATTAAGTGTATCCGGCGATTCTTATAGCGTTCCATTCAAGCTCTTCGGCGAGTTTCAAATAAATAATGCCCTCTGCGCTCTAACCATAGCGATAGCCTCGGGCGTTCCTGTAGAAGACGCGGTAGAGGCGCTTTCTTCTATCGATGAAGTGGAAGGTCGCATGAATACCATCGCCAGTACCGATGGCGGTGGCAGGGTGGTGGTTGATTATGCCCATACCCCGGATGGTTTGAGGGCGGCGCTCACTGCCTGCAAGGTCTTCACCCGGGGAGAGGTCATAGTCGTATTCGGTTGCAACGGCGACCGGGATATCGGCAAACGTCCCGAGATGGGTGCAATAGCTGTTGAGCTTGCCGACAGGGTCTTTGTCACCGATGGTCATCCGCGCAGTGAGGAGCCACAGAAAATCCGTCGTGATATCATGGGTGGTGCCACCGGCGCCTGCGAAGTCGCCGGACGGGAGCAGGCTATCGAAGCCGCGGTTCGGTCGATGCAGCCAGGCGATACTCTTTTGATTGCCGGATTCGGTCACCAGAAGTTTCAGTATGTCCGGGGTGAGAAAAGACCCTTTTCCGAGGCAGATATAGTCTCTAGAGCCCTTATTAAAGTTTAGACCGCTCTTCTATAGGGCATGTCAATAGCAGCCGCTCGTATTACTACAACAGTTGAAATAAGCGCATGTCGCAGCATCCGCCGCCACCGCAGTATCCGCCGTCCGGCGGTCCTCCTTCCGGGCAGGAGCGAATCCCCAGGATTCCGCCGGATCGCTATGAGCTGCTTGGCATTCTGGGCTCGGGCGGTATGGGCACCGTCTTGAAAGCACGCCATGCCCAGCTCAATAAACTGGTCGCGATAAAAGTCCTCAATCTAGAGCTATTGCAAGACCGCTCCAGCCTCTCACGTTTCGAAACCGAAGCCAGAGCCGGCGGTCAGCTCTCACACCCCAATCTGGTCGCTGTTTTTGATTTTGGCTATACGGTAGAAGGAGAGCCCTTCTTCGTCATGGAGTATGTCGAGGGCGCCAGCCTGGGCGATATGGTCAAGAAATACGGGCGCTGCAGCAACGAGGACTTCATCCAGGTCTTCGGTCAGGCTCTAAAAGCGCTCAATTATATTCACCGCAAAAATGTCATCCACCGCGATATCAAAAGCAGCAATATCATGATGCAGGTCATCGAAGGGGATCGCTATGTGAAACTGCTCGATTTCGGCATCGCCAAGGTGCTTGCCGATAGCGGCGTCACCATGCAACAGCTTACCGCCACCGGCGAAGCCATAGGCAGCCCGCTCTATATGAGCCCCGAACAGTGCCGGGGCAATACTGTCGATTCTCGCGCCGATATCTATTCTCTGGGCTGTGTCATGTATGAGTGTTTTGCCGGGCAGCCGCCTTTTAAGGGCGAAAATGCCATGCAGACCATACAGATGCACCTTAATGAATCGCCCAGACCGTTGGCTGCTCTATGTCGCTCGGAGCAGGAGCTTCAAATCGCAAGCCTGATTCATAGATGCATCCTCAAAGACCCCGAGCATCGCTTTCAGAATGCGGCGGATCTGGCGGTGGCTCTAGAAGAGACCACCCAGATAGGTACCCAGGTCAAAGCCATAGCCAGACCTGCTAACTCATCTATGGTAGCTGGAGGCGGCGCCGGGCTCGGTAACCGATGGAAGAAAGGGCGGGGAACCAGCACTGATAATCCGCTGTTTCCCAAAATGGGCTCAGCCCAGGCGCAGGAAGCGGCTCCGGCGGCAGCCCCTCAGCAGGGCGGCATCCTGGCGTCCGGGCTGCATCAGGCTCTAAATCTAAAGAGACCGACCGGCTCTCCATATATCCAGGGACAGCAAATGCAAGAGGCTGCCTCTGCTGCCAATTCTTCTGGTCTCAGCCAGACTTTTATGGCTCAGCCCGGGGCTTCTGAGGAAGCGCCGGTTGAGGGCGGAAAACCCCAGGCCAATAGCGGTCTGTGGCATATGCACAATGTGGCCGGTCAGCAGTCCATGGCTTCTCGCAATCATTATGAAGCCGAGCGCCATTTCGAGCAGGCCATAGAGCTGGCAGAACAGTTCGCCCCGGGGGATCCCAGGCTTCCCCAGACTTTGAACAAATACGCCAACTGTCTGAAAGTGCAGGGGCGCTATCCTGAAGCCGAGCAGACTTATCTGAAAGCTCTGAAGATAATGGAGTCCAGTGTCGGTCCCGTACACCGGGATCTGGTTCTCTTTCTGGAGAACTATGCCAATCTGCTGCGTATCTGCGAACGAGAGCAGGAGGCGGCTAAGGTGGACAAGCGAATCCAGGGCATTTTAAATGCCTGATTCTTGATTGTCTCAGCGACTGCTAATTAGATTAGTAGAGATAGCTGTAGGCGGTGCTTCTTTTCTTCTCCTGGGATTCGGAGAAGGCTACATGGAGCACTCGACCGTGTACTTTTTTCTTGTTCAGGGATTCTACCGCCGATCTGGCTTCTCCGGAGGATTTCATCTGGACGAAGCCGAAGCCGCGAGATTTTCCTGAGTATTTGTCCGTGGCGATCATCGCCGATCTTACTTCTCCGAACTCTTCGAACAGTTTCTGAAGATAAGATTCTGTGGTGTGGTTCGATAGGTTTCTCACAAAGAGTTTTGTTTGCATGGGTTTATTCACCTGCGCCTGCATATGTATTGTTACGGCATCGATAAACGATGCGAAGCAGTCTGAGGACCTTTCGGCGGGCAGGATGAATTCTTGTATTTCGATGGTTCTACGCAATGCGTATTGCTGGTAGATTGTCGGCCGCTCGAATAACTCGAATGCTTTGCCCGTGTTCTAATCAAGTTAACTGTGTCCAGCATATGCAGCATCTAAGGAGCCTGCTATATCGGACAGAAAATATCTCTTTTCAGATATCTTGAGAATGGTCTGGTCTGTCGATCTGCGCTTATCGGGGGCACTATGCCGGCGACCGCCGGATCGATGAAGTATCAGACTTACTGCGTCCTTTATCGTTGCATATTTCTTACCCAACTTCAAGTTGATTTAACTAATTCAGTGCGGATAATCGCCACCAGGTCCCAATTTTAGAGGGTTTGCGCAAGAAATTATTGGACAAGCCCATGGGTTGCCGATGGGACTGACTGGGTTACTATTAGCATGCGCGGTCAGGCTGTTGAAGCACTCGAGAATCTCTTGACAGCGCAGCCGATTAAATACATGAAGGTAAAGGGCTCTTGTCGGAAGCAGAAGCATCAAAAAAAGATTCGGATTCTGCGGTGACCATTCCTGAGAATGGTCTGGTCAAGCTCATGTATCTATTTAAACTGGCGAAGACCGGTCGCCAGGCTGTATTCCTTGCCGCCTTTCTTTTCTCGGTGGTTACTTTTCTTCCTTTATTTGTTCTATCGATAGTAAGTGGCACCGAGTTCGGCGGTAGAGTGGAGATGCCGGTCTATAAAGACTCGATCACACTCTCTCGTGATCTTCTGGTGGCACCTATTTTAATTCTCTCCGATTTAGCGATTCGTCCATGGATGGCGAAGTCTATCGAGCGCTTCGAGAGCATGATCGCAATAGAAAGCCTTGACAGTTTCAAGACTATGGTCGCCCGGGTGTTTGCCGTGCGCAATTCTATGGTGGCGGATGTGATACTGCTTACTTTCTCTTTCATTCTGGCTATTTTAGGCACCGGGCTCACCTTCGCCATCGACGCCTCGAGCTGGCATATAGACTCGGTCACCGGCTCTCTTACACCGGCTGGTTGTTACAACGCCTTTTTCAGTCAGCCTTTATTTCGCTTCATCGTCATGAGCTGGATCTTCGATTATATTCTCTGGGTCTATTTCCTCTTCAGAGTATCCAGCTATCGGCTCAGAGTAATCGCCACCCATCCCGATGGCGTCGGGGGCTTGAGCTTTATCAGAATTACCCAGGCCCAGTACGGCATCGCCGCCTTCGCGTTGTCTTGTGCTGTCTGCGGTGTGACAGCGCAGGCGGTGCACTATCTGCATATGAAGCTCGAGTCCTTTGCAGATATGGGGCTGCTTTTTCTCGTGTTGATGCTGATTGTTTTTGCCGGGCCGTTACTGGCATTTACGCCTCAGTTGCTCAACTGCAAGATGAGCGGCACTTTTACCTATGGAAAGTTAGTCGGCCAACTCAATCGCGATTTTGCCGGGCGCTGGCTCGGCGACGAGAAGACCCGGGACGACAAACTGATAGACACCGGCGACCCCTCCGCTCTTGCCGATATGAACGGCGGATACGAAGCGGTTATGAACATGCGACCGGTACTATTCGACCGAACTTTCCTGGTCGGTTATATTGTCGTCATCTGTCTTCCGGCACTGCCTCTGGTGGCGTCGGTGATTCCGCTCAAGTCTTTGCTCAAGCAGATCTTCGACGCGCTTATGTAAGATCGCTGTCTAGCGCTCAGGCAGGCTGCAATTGGTTGAGGGCAGGAACAGTCTCACCGGCAAGGTAGACATCGAGCTGATCGAGCGAGAACTGCACACCCGAGTAGAAATCGCCAAAGATTCCGTATTTCGAGCTGGCTTCGTCGAAGCGCATTTCATAGATGAGCTTCTTGAAAACCAGCGGATCATCGGCATAGAGGTCTACGCCCCATTCATATTTATCGAAGCCGATAGAGCCGGATATAACCTGGGTGACAAGACCATGATATTTGCGGCCGATTTTGCCGTGGTCCAGCATCAGCTTGCCGCGCTCTTCGAAAGGCAGGGTGTACCAGTTGACTTCTTCGCCCCGTTTTTTGTCCATCGGATAGAAACAGACATAACGTCTCTGGGGAACCGGCGCCCAGAGCCGACCGGCATGACGGGGATTTTTCTCTTGCTCTTTCAAGAGTTCGTCGAAAGCTTCGGTCCATTCGGGTGTATAGGGCTTCAGTCCACGCTCTTGCAAGGTGGTGTGGATCTTGCCGGTGGCGTCATAGAGCCCGAGCTCCAGGATAGACACATAAGAGCCCGCCGGTTTCAGGTACTGCATCAAGCGGGTTTTGTTGAAAGTGGTCTGGGCATGGGCAAGACCGTCATAGTCTTTGCTGTAATGAGTGAGCATCAGGTCGCCTTTATGACCGACCAATTGAGCCAGTGACAGATCGGCGTTTTCGTCTTTTTTCAAAGAATCGAGCGCCTGGTGAGCTTCTCTGGCGATCTCCTGCTGTTCGCTTTTATCCAGCCGGTCCCAGACCAGCCTATCGAAATCGAACATCCGGTGGAGGATCCACCAGCTCTCCAGGGATTCAGGAACGTCGGGATTACGCATAGAGATTACTCCTGTGACTTCTCGCCAGTGGTTAGATATTCTGGCATCTCGAGATGATAGCAGATAGCCCGGTTCGGGGAGTTATCGAGATGATCTCTTTTACCAATTTATTAATAAGAGCCGGGGTCAATGCTTCGAGCCGCCGTCTTTTGTTTGCTTGCGATCGAAGTGATATTCGAAGAGATCTTCGATGGAATTGTCGCCTTCTCCAGGCGGTCCCATGAAAGTGAAGCGGGTGATATCCTCTGCCTTCTTAAATGCGGGCACTTCGAATTTGCTGCTTTCTATCTGCGTTTTCCTCAAGCTTTTGATCTCATAGACTTTCATCCACTTCGAATCTGATTTCAGGCTCTCCCGATACTCGACCAGAAGCGGAAAACCCATTTGAGGCGGATAGAAAAAGTTCTGCGAATAGCCAATGGTCAAAGATGCCGGTATCTTGAACTTTTGGGTGACGGTAATGCGCAGTATCGGCAAAGGATGGTTTCTATAACCTTCTATGATCTGGCTGTCATAGCCCATATATTTGGTTTTGCCTTTTATCTTGTTGACCGTGTGTTGCATCAAATCGGTCTGCAGGACCCGGGTAAAGGGATAGGGCTTTTTAGTGTCCCAGACAAAGAGCGACTGGTTTTCTCGATTGATGAAATAGACCTTGTCCCAGGGCGGTTTGTGCACACTTTGAATGATGCCGTTGTCGACATAGGCGTATTCTCGGTTGCAATAGATTTTTGTTTTCCCGAAAACCTCGCTGTCCGAGACGAGTTCAAGCACATCCTCCATGGTGGCTTTCTCGTTTTTGGCTGCGGGCTCTTTTAGAGGCTCGGATTCGGATTCAGATACGGGCTTAGCTTGAGGCTTGCTATCAGGTGCTTTTGTCTTCTTACCATCCGCTTGCTTACCGGCGCTTTCGTCCGGCTTCGTTCTGTTCGCCGAAGCAGTCGAAGATGTCGAAGCGGTCGAAGCGGGAAGATCCGGATGCTCTGCCCGGCATCCGTGGCAGAGAACCAGAATCAAGATGAAGACTTTAGACCATGACTGCTTCCAGCTTTTCATAGTCCGCTTCGGATAGACCGGTGCTGTTCTTTCTGATCTCTTCGATCATGTCCTCAGGCGAACCGTTGCTGAATTTAGTGCTGCAGTTGGGATGGGCGAAGCCTTTCTTGCCGAAGCCCCCTTCCATCTCGGGTTCGATATAGACATTGACCCTGAGGTCGCCTTTTTCTATCTTCTCTTTGCAATCTATGCAAGAGCTGCGTCCGGTCTTGGCATATTCGGCAAAGGGGCTGCGCTGGGCCGGGGCCGGCTTTTCGTCGGCGGCTTTCTTGGCAAGCGCAATCAGCTCTTCTCTTTCCGGCACTTCAATCTCTATTTCATCGAGGGTATCGAGCAAGATGTCCGACTTTTTCTTGGCGGCACACTTCAGGTGGTGCCAGCGGTATCCCATCTCGCCGTCCATAAACGGGTTGGGAGCCTCTTCTCCGAAGCGAAGTTCGCCTTTCTCTATCTTGCCCTTACATGTTTTGCAGCTTGCTCTGCTGGATCTTGCCGGTTCAATTGTGTGCGCCATTTCCACCTGCTCCTGCTTCTCGACAAATTCTTGAATTTTTGAATTCTAGCACTACGATTGCGCTTCTACATTAGCGGACACTGTCAGTAGTCGAAGACGATACAAGATTCTTTTTGATCGACCGTATAGGGACGGTCGAAGATCTTTGGTCCGATTAGAAGAAACTGCAAGGTCGGTGCAAAACTTACTTTTACATACTTTTTGTGAATCGGTCCGACCACAACCTTGTCGGCGATGTTCTTCTTCTCGCCGTCGACTTTGATCTCGAGCAGTTTATAGAACTGCGGCGGCATCACGATGCCGTCCACGGCACAGCCGGTATCGAAACAGGCTTTGACCTTGTGATCATTGACCTCCATGTCCACCAGCATAAGCTCACCCATGCGCTTGAAGGGCAGTTTGAATCGATCTTGATAGTCAGCTGTTTTTATCTCGTTTTTAGAAACCGGCTTCTTATCCGGCTTTGACTCTTTGTAGAGGTCGTCGACTTGATATGGATCTCTCGAGATGATCTCGATCTTGTCTTCTGGGGATCTATAAGGCGCCCGGGTCAGCCGGATATAGAAAGGATCAATCATGTAATTGTATTCTTTGAAAAAATTCTGACCGACTACACTTACACCAGGCTCGTTGGTGGCAAGGATGTTGACCCTGCGGGTAATATCATGCACGGTCAGCTCCACCCGGCACAATCTGCCCCGGGTGATACCATGGGGCCTTCGTATCGGCACCGGCTGTGCTTTTGACAGCGTGCCTTTGGATAACAAACCGGGATAGTCGGCGGTGCTCAGGGTACAAATAGACGCTCCGGTGTCGAAGATCATCTTCACGTCTTTGCCGTTGATTTTTGCCTTTACTTGCAAGTGTCCGTTTTCATGACTGTAAGGAATGCGCGACTTCGCCGGCAGCTCTTTCCATTCTGCTTCGGTGATGCTGTTCTCTTTGATCATCTGATTCAGCTTTTCCAGATTGGAAAGCGTCTTTGGAGCAGACTTCGTTTTTCTTGCGGTAACAGCAATTTTGTTCTGTTTTAAAAATAACTCCGGGCTGGCAAGATAAGCTGCCGCCAGCTTAGCTTCTTTGGTGCCGGGATAATGTTCGGCTATATGGGTGAACACGCGATGGGCTTGGTCTCTGGCGTTTAAGCCGACATAGCAGAGACCGAGATAATAGCTTGCCCTGGCTCCGTATTCACGCTTGGCCAGAGGATAAAACAGTCTTGCCGCGTTTGAATAATCTTGCTTGTCGAACAGCGCTTTGGCCTGGTCGAAAGCATCTTCTGCCAGGGCCGGTAGCGAAGTTATAGAAGAAAACAGGGCAAGAAGCAGAATTAGATGGCGGTGACTTTTGCCGAATTTGCCTTTCTTCAGGGCTAGGGCATCTCCATGCCGCGCTCCAGCATGTACCAGACACTGTCGTCGGGGGCTGCGGGGTCGGAGCCGTCAATCTTCTTGAGCAGGGCGAGAACACCATCGGTGGGATAGAGCGCCGTCTTTTCTCTAAAAGTAAAAGAGGTCAACTCGGGGTTGCTAGCCATCACAGCAACCTGGATCTCTTTGCAGTTGAGCCTCGAAAGCTCGGCCATGATATCGTTTTCAGACACCTTCGTCTCCTATCCTCTCGGTAATTTATATATAGAATCATATTGACCCGGTTTGATTCAACCGGGTCTTGGCACTGGACCGTAATTATTAAGCCGGTATAAACGAAGTCAAGGGAACAGGTCTGGTCTGGGTAGAATAGTATAGTTAGCAATTTAGCTAAATACAAAACCAAAACCAAAACGGAGTTTTGTGGTGAACAAAGTCTATCGAGCCCTGGCTGACCCGACGCGCAGAAAAATTCTCGAGTTGCTTCGGCAAAGAGATCACACTGCCGGCGAACTGGCAGAGCATTTTTCTTTTGCCAAGCCGACTTTGTCGAGGCATTTTGCAGTATTGAAGGAAGCCGATTTGATAGACGGAGAGAAATCCGGAACGGTTATTACATATAAGCTCAATATGAGCGTTCTAGAGGAGGCGCTGCTCGGCTTGATGAACAACTTTCAGATAGAGCCGGAAGCTGTCGTGAAATATGGAAAAGAGAAGAGAAGTTGATGTTCGTCTGGGTTTAACTATATCCGGTGTCATAGTTCTCACTATGCTGGCTCTATCGGCCTATGCCTGGTACCAGTTGCCCGCCGATGTCTCTATCCCCATTCACTGGGGCATAAACGGTGAAGCCGACGGCTTTGCAGGCAAGCCACTGGCATTGCTGGTGATACCGGCAGTGACGGCGATTATATCGGCTCTACTGGCGGTGGTACCTCTGGTAGAACCGCGTAAAAGTCATCTGGGCAGATCTGAAAAGGCTTATCTAATCTGCTGGATCGGCAGTCTTTTGATGGAGTTCATCGCCCATGTCTGCATAGTGCTGACCGCTCTTTCTGTGAATGTTCCTGTAATGCAGGTTATTTGCGGCTCCATAGCAATACTGTTTATGGTGCTCGGTAACTATATGGGCAAAGTCAGAAGCAACTATCACTTCGGAGTGCGAACTCCCTGGACTCTCGAAAGCGAGTATTCCTGGGGCAAAACCCACCGTTTGAGCGGCTGGCTGTTTTTCTTCACCGGGCTTGCCACTTTGTTGGTCTGTCCCCTGGCACCGGGTCCGGTGATAATCTATGTAATGCTCGGTGGCACACTTGTGACGGTGGCGGCTTCTGTCATCTATTCATACTTGATGTGGAAGCAGGATCCGCAGAGAAAGTCCGATGAATCTAATAGAGACCCTCGGCTCTCATAGATTGCAGGTCAGCCTCGCGGGCATTGGCATGGGTGCCGAGGATATAGTCAGCTAGAGGAAAGACCACATTGAAGTTTCTGTCCGGGTATTTATGATGCAGATAGTGATACCTGGCCAGAAACTTATAAATCGGCCAGTTACTGAATGGTTTCTGCTCCGGTTTGTGCATCTCCAGATGGATTTTGTTCCAGATCCAGTGATGGGCTGTAACAGTGCCGATTAAAATAAGCGCGCCTTTCCAGGAGAAGAGCGCCAGAACAAGCGCCACAGGAAGGGCTTTAATCGGCGCCTTGCGTACTGTGAGCCTTATCTCTTTGTCCTCGCCCGGCGGCACCGGCTCGTCGGAAAATATCTTCAGATAGTGTTTGTGGTGCGTTATGGCATGGGCTTCGAAAGTGCGCTTGAATGAAGCGCTGCGCCTGCTGAGGAAGTTCTGTTTATGCATCAGTCTGCTGTGAACCTGATGTTCGACAAAAGACATGAAAATGCAACAAATGACTATCCAACCGCCAATTTCGACTAGCAACATATTTACTGAATCCTTGACTCTTTCGAGCCCTTAGCCGGAGCTTTGCAGGAGGAGCTTAGTCCGTATCAGGTAGCAAAGTCAATCTATAATTCTTTACTTTAGTTCAGTCGAATTGGCGGGAACTAATTTCTTGTAGCTCGCGTCGGCGACCGCGGCAAGAAATGCACGCTCATATCTCCTCAACTCAGAAGAGTTGCCTTCCAGAAAGAGATAGCCGCATCCGCACGCACTTGGTGCGTCCGGCAGAACCACCAGAACCTCGCGCTTGCTCTTGCGTCCTGCCCCATCGAGAAATTTGAGCCTGCCTAGAAGAACGGTTCTGTTCCTGTCTTCACCGGCTGCATCGCGTACTTCCCAGGTGCATCGGTCTATGTCCATCATCGCCCCTTTTCTGGTGAGGGCTCCACCAAATACGAAACAGAAGCAGAGAACGTCGAATATGGGGCTGTCGTCCCGGTCTTTGCCAGGCAAGCCGCGAAAGTTAAGCTCTCGAAAGGCAGCTCCACCCAGATCCTCGTTAAGAATAGTCTCTAACTTTTCTATATCATCCGGACGGAAGCTCTCGTCGGTCTCTTCATAACAGATCATGGCCAGGCAGTCAGGTGCCTGAAATTCGAGATATCCGTAAGGTAATTTAGGCAATCTCGGCAATTTCGCCGCATCCGCAGAGGCTGTGGAGTCCGTAGAGTTAGGAGAGGATTCGAAACCATCAGGAAGGGTCATCTCTTCGATGATTCCATGGTTCAGAATTTTTTCCGCTGCGTTCACGGTTTTGCCTCCGCTCTGCTTTTAAAAGATTTTATCCCTACAGTCTACTTCATGCTTCCTTATATCTTATTCAGCTGGATGAACCGGTGTTCGGGTTGGACTGTTCTTCCAGGGTCGCTTTCAGTTCAGGAGATATGCCCTCCACCGGTGATACCGGCTCGATATGATTTTCTACACTCTGGCTCAGTCTGATTCCGTTAACCCAGATAGGTCCTGCGTTTCTCGCTGCCGATTGGCTGGCGCTCTGGTCTATGCTCGACCAGCTTGGCGTTCTCTGATCATCGTCTGAGACTGTCGGTCTAATGTTCTGTTGATCGAGAATTTGCTCAGAAAGAGACCTTTCTCTGGCATCGGTCGGTTGTCCGCCGGTGTTTCTGCCTCTTTGATTGTAGGCGCGGGCTGCAGCGATTCCCCGGGCTTCATCCATAGATTTATACTTTCGATAGCGCTCTTCGTCTTTCATCGCTGCTTCTATCTTGAGCTTTTTGAGCTCTTCCTGTTTCTTCTTCTCCCTTTCTCTATCTATCTTCTCGCGGCGCAGTCTCTCTTCGACCCGTCTGTCTTCCAGTTCTTGCTCGACGCGCTCCAGTCTTTCGCGTTCTTTCTCTTCTGCAATAAGGCGCTCTTCTTCTAAGCGCTCTTTCTCTTTTTGTTTTTTAAGCTCCTCTTCTTCTTTTTGTTGAAGAATGCGACGTTTTCTGTCGGACTCGTCATAGAGCCTGAGGGCAAAAGTGATGGAGTTGAGCGGCCAGGGATCGGGACCCCAGGGGAAGGGATAGTCCCAGTCGTTGAAGCGACCCCCGCCTCCGGGCCAGTCGTTGCCGATGGAACCTGTCGGTGAGTCCTGACATTCGGGTAGGTCGATATCGGGGTTATAGCGCCGTCTGCCGCCGGTGATAGTCCAGGATTGAAGATCAGATACGGTGCCGTTAATGCGGCGTCCACCGTCTCCGTGCTGCAAACTGGCGCAGACAAGCCATTCTTCTCCGTGTTTTTCTAATGCTGCCAGATACATATGTCCTGGATATATACAGATATAGCCGCCTTTCTCCAGCATCTCCTGGCGCATCTTGGGGGTGACCATATCGCGCTCCGAAGTCACTGTCCAGGTGTCTCCGGTGATTTTTTTCATGGCGTGATTGCAGGCGCTGGCGGTGCCGCCGCTGGCACCACGGTCGGTGCGACGACCATCTGCCGACAGATAAGCCGCCACAGAGGTGAGAATTTCTGAGACCGGGCTGCGATGACCGCCGCCACAGTTTTCGATGGTCCATCTGCCACCCTGGCTGGTTATTGATAGCAAGCCTTTGGGCGGTGTCCAGGTCTGACCTTCGAGGTCGGTATATTGACCGGTGTTGGAGAGCTGAGCCAGCATATCGGTCATCTTATCGGGATATTGAATGATACCGGCAAAGACACCGGAGATCATCCAGCAACAGCCCCAGTTGCCCTGGTCATTGGCTTTTACCGGGCAGGCCATAGAGAACGCCATCGCTTCCACCAGCTTGGCTCTGACATTGAGATCATAAGTGGCATTGGGCGCACTGCCGTCCAGCATCTTCGTCAGATTCTCGTAGGATTTGGTTATTTTCTCGTCCCATTCTTGCTGGCAGGCATCAGGACTTTGACCGGCCGCAACCTGAGCTTCGATTCGGTTTTTACCCCGCAATTCGAAACGGTCTAGAATAATTTGAAAACGTTTTTTCTGAGGCTCATCTAAATGACCCTCCATCAATTCGGTCAGCCTCTCTCTCGACTCTACAACTCTTTCTGAAAAGCCGTATTTATTTACCTCTAGTATGGGACGATTGAGCTCTTCTTCGGTAAAGTCAATCTTGTCTAGAGGATGCTCCATCTCTTTGAGATCGTCTGCTTTGAATAAATCCTCTGTTTTCAAATTGGACAGAGCACTGGAAGAACGGCACACATATTCACCACCATCGGTGACGCTGATGTCGCCCTGCCATTCTTTCATCTCTTCCACATTGCCGCTATCGTCGGTGATAGTCAAAGACCAGGTGTCGCCACCATCCTGTCTTGCATAGTGCAGAATTTTGCCCTGGTCGCCGTTCTCTCTTCCATAGACGACATGACCATTGTCATTGTACTTAAGAGCTTCTATATATTGACCGGCACCGGTCTCTACCGAAGTGAAACGTCCTTCTTCGTCGACACGGAAGCGAGAGTTCTCGGTGCTTACCGATAGCGACTTTCCGGTTACTGTGGTGACATGCTCTTCACCTTGATTGTCGATGAAGCCGACATTGCCGTTGGCGTAAATCCGAAACTCGCGTCTTTCTTGCGGGGGCTTTTGATCTGATAGCCAGCGATTGCCGACTTTTCTCCAGGTCGTTTTGTTGCCGTAGCGATCGGTTTCGGTGATTCCGACCAGATCTCCGTCGATGTAACGACCTTCGAAGGCGCTGCCGTCTACCCGCGTGATCTTATTTATATTGTCTTGCTCATCGAAAACAAGCCGGGCACCTGAAGCGGTGGCTTTCTCCATCAAGATGGTCCCGTCCGGCTTTTCGTGACGCCATTTGCCTTTGCCGTCCAGTTCGAAAGAGATTTCGCCGTTGTCGGCAAGCCGAACTCTTCCTGGTAGAGCAGCCTTCATGCCATTGATCTCGGCATGCCAGCGACTCCGTTCGTGAACGAGGCTGGTCTGGGAAAACTTGCCGTTTCTCGTCGGGGTCAGGGTCTCGATACTTTTGAGCTGACTTCCGTCATGGCTGAAATTGCGGATTCTTCCATCCGGATAGCTTATCGATGCAATATTACCCGAGGTGGCGTCCCGCTCTATCGAGATGTTTAGAATGGCATCGCCGCTGGCGGCAATTACCTTGCCCGATTCATCTCGGATTTGCAGAGATGTGTCTTCGACAATCTCAACCGAGGGAGCGTCGACATCCGGCGCGTCCTTGGTCTCTTTTGCCGGGCGAAAGTCGAGGTCGTTTTTGCTGTCTCTAGTATCTCTAGATTCTTTAGTTTCTTGTGACTCTTGTGACTCTTGAGTGTCTTGAGTGTCTTGAGTATCTTTTGAAGCTTCAGAGTCCTTCTCGATAGACCGTGAATCAAGCTCTTCAACACGAAGCGGGCGCTTGGCCAGGGCCGCGGCATCGAGAAGCTCATCAGGCATAGGGGAGGAAGGACGCGTGGACGCCATGAGGCAGGACCTCTTGATTCAGAAAAGGAGCGGCTTGGGCTCGACTGTAGGGGAGAACTGGCAGGATAGACACAGCCAACTAGCGGTCACCGGGGCGACTGCTTAGTAAAACTCGAAATCGACTGTAGGGGGGATGTTTAGAATTTATTCTTCATCTGTGACCAAAGTGTAGCCTCCCGGGCTGCATAGAGCTCTCTTCGGGAGACCGTCCGGATGCTGTAAAGGCATGTACAGTAAGCGTTGGCGTCGTTTTGCCGGGATTGTTTTGATATTGTGCCCGCCTGTCCGGGTGGTGGAAACACGTAGCTTTCGGAACGATTTAATCTTTACCCGGCCTTAACTGATGTCAGGATAGGATGGGTATATCAAGAAATCAAAGACTAAAGAACAGAAAAAGAAAGAATGACAGAAATTTTTATTATAGAAAAGCATTATGCTCAGGAGGCTGCCTAGGCCGCTTCTAATATGGACCTCGGCGGTGGCTCCTTAGAGCGACCGCAATCTGCTGAACGCAACTATCACCTGCTCAAGCGGGGACGGCGCAAATACAGGCATCGAGGCGGTGCCTTCGGAATGTTCTCCTCCACATTGGGAGGTTGGTTCGGGCGCCTGTTCATCCTGCCCCATATGATTGTCGGATTGTGTTTGATTATCTATCCGTTTTTGCTCGGTGCCAGATCCTTTTATGGCGTCGAGGTACCGGCCACGGTGGCGGACCGAATTAAGTATCGCGACTCTGAAGGGGCGCGGTGCTATAAGGTAGAGGTCGAATACGACTATGCCGGTACGCAATACTCTGAAGACATCGGTCTGAATCGCGAACAGTATTCTCAGTACCGAAAGGGCGATGAGGTTTTCGTTCGCTTTCTACCTGTAGCCAGGGAGGCCACCCAGGAGATGCGTAGACAGGGCAATGCTTATGAAGGCATTCCCTTATCTACTGTGGCGTTCTATCTGTTTTTCGCCACATTCTGGAACGGCATTGTAAGTGTGTTTTTTGTGGTCATGTACGTCGGACCATTCTTGCAATGGTGGCTGCTTCGCTTCGGCTCGGTGGCAACCGGTACGGTTGTGGAAAAGAATGTCGACAGTAGCGGTGAAGACACCACCTATAAGGTGACCTATTCTTTCACTCCTGGAAAGAAGACCTCTTCTGCTTCTGTCTCCAGCTATCTGACCGATAGCAGTTCAGTGCAGTTCCCTTCCAGTTCCAGGCACGCGAACACCAGCACCAATGCGGTTTCGCAAATGCTCTACAACAGATTCAACCAGGGTGACCAGGTAACAGTGCTCTATCTGCCGGCTTTTCCAAAGGTGAATATGACCATCGAGCTGAGCGAGTATGAGGTTTCTGAGTAGCTTTCTTTAAATAGCGACGAAGTATCCCAGCGATACTAGCAATTGCAGTGGTAGTATTCGATAGTCGTCAGGAACTTCGACGAAGGTGAGAACACCATCTTTTATCTCAAAACTACCCTTGAGGCGAGCTTTCTCTAATGCCTCATTTTCGTAATCATAGCCAAAAATTCCTTGCCATCGTCTGCCAAGGTTCTTTAGAAGAGCATCGTTGTTAGAGATTATATAGAGATAGCAAGTTTTACCGTCGGAGCTAAACGTCAGACCAGTTTCCAGATTTTTTTTCAAAAGTGATTCTTCATCTTGGTCCGGATAGAAAGTTGCAGTAACAAGCTCGTACATACCATGGACATCGAAGGGGACATAACTTTTGTCATAGTGGCGCAGGGCCCAGAAAGGCATATTTTTATCAACATAGTTCCACTCGGGAAGACTGTCGTCGAAGGCTGGCGAAGAATTCTCATCTTTCATGCGTCGCAGAGTTTCTTGCAGGTAGCAGCTGTTATTAGCAACTAACAGGACTCCATCTTGTGGCATACAGACATAGACACATTTGTCATCCCTGGTGCTACCCAGGAACGTGCCCAAGGTAAATGGCAGTTTTTCGAAACACAAAATATCGACGTTTTCGATCCTTTCTCTGTAGATACAGTCCTTCTCAATATTTTTCATTACTTGACCAGTGACTGCCCTATTGGCTTTATCCAGCATAAGGACGCTGATTCCATCTCCTGAGCCAACACCGATGCCACCACCAAAATAAAACGTTCTTGCCGAATGAAGTGCGAAGGCAACCTTTGTATTAATAAGCAACTTGTTTGCTTCCATATAGGCTTGGTTTTCTCTCTCTACGTCTCCGTCCGGTTCGATAACCATCGGCGCAAAAAGTGTAGTCAACAGTAGCGCATCATTTCTTTCTTCGAGTTTTATGGGTGATGTAGATACTTGCCCCACCATAAGAAGCTCAGAATCTGTAGGAAGCCATTTTAGAACCGGCTTCCACCCCTGGTAGCTACTCTTCGGCAGATTGGACGCCGGAATTTGAATGTTCTTTTGATTTGCGGTAGGCATCGAAGGTTTGTAGGTCATTCTATCCAGCATGCTTTTAGCAAACGCTCCTTTCTCGGCGAGAGCCAATTGATAGTGCGTTCTTGCATCCAGGTATTTCCTGGAAAGAATAGCTGCGGACGCCAGTCCAAGTGGATTGGCTTTTGCTTGTTCCAGTATCTGCAAAGCGAATACTCGGCACCAGGCTTCTTCAAGCTCATAGAGAATTACAGGGGACTTTTCGATCTGCCATGCTACTGTCATTCCTGCTGCGGCTGCTCGCTTTTCTCTAATAGCCACCGGAGAAGGATTGCGCATCAATACCAAATTTGGTTTCCTCGAGCGCGCTGTGCATACCCAGTCATGGGCGTTATCGAAAGACAATCCGAAACCTGCGCCGAGTCGTTTGATCTCATTTTTGATTGCAATGCAGTCTTGATTTTTTGATAAAAGAGCGCAAAGTTCAGATAGCCTTTCGTCCTCATTCCGCATAAACATCGCGGTTCCATATTTCATCGGCTTGAGGGCTGAGAGCTCTTTCATTCCCAGGTCTTTTGCCGATGGAGTCTGATCTTGTTCAGCATCTACACAGGGTTCTATCGCTAACTTTTGATCACTATTCTTTGCCGTGTACAGATAGACATTGGAATAATTCGAATTGCTCGATTGTAGTTTGTAAGGTTGAGAGTAAAGTAGAGCGTGCAGCGCGTCCTTAATCGCGTATGGATTGTCATAGCCGCTGAGAAGTTTTAAGTCATATGGCTCTCCTGCCTTTGTCAGGCGAAAACTTATCTTTATTTCTTGCTTCATTGATGAATCTGACTCCTTGCCAGATGATGCCAGGCATGCGGAGGGTAGAAAAGCCACCATTGCCAGAGCCACCAGAAAAAGTATGGTTACTGAATTTTTCATAGGCCTATTTCTCCGGGGTATTTTCCGCTACGGCAACTCTGGCAATGCCTTCTGCAAATGGCTCTGCTTCAAGATATTGCGGTTTGATTACCATGGTTCCATTCTGGTCAATATAACCCCAGTGTTTTCCGTCAGTAGAGACCGCCGCAAGACCATTCGAGAAGTCTTTCGCCTTTGCAAATTTTGCCTTGATGACTAAATTTCCCTGCTTATTCACAAAGCCAAAAGCCTTGTCTTTCCACACTTTGCCTCTTCCATCAGAAAATGGATAGGTCCATCCATAGACAGCGTCGATGACATTTTTTCCGGTCTTGTCTCGGTAGCCAAATTTGTTGTTCACCATATCTACCACCAGACCATCATGAAAGTCCCAGGGGCTTCTCTCGTCGGTTCTTGGGGCATGTTCGTGCCTGGGTGTGGTGCTGTAGGCGCTCAGTATTCCCTTGCTTCTTAACTCTGCAAGAGGCTTGTCTGCAGGAATAATTTGAGTTCTTTCAAAAACGACTTTTCCCTGGTGGTCGATATACTTGTCTATGAGAGCATGGTTTTTGTGGTCGAAGACAACCACGTTAGCGAGACCCTCAGAAAACGGCCTGGCATGGTCATAAATTGGCGGTATCGAAAAAATTCCGCTCTTGTCAATGAAGCCTATTTTTCCACCGATTGAGACCGGAGCAAGCCCTTCTGAAAAGGAGAACACATCATCATAGATAGGCTCTATTTGCCAGTTTCCATCATGAGAGATAAATCCCCAGGTTGAGGCTCGATCTACGTAAGCTTGGCAGATCTCCGCTGCTGCCAGTCCATCTTTGAATTCCTCTGTTTTGCTGAATCTGCCTGGTATAGCAACTTTTCCGCTGGTATCATAGAATCCATAACGGCTCCCTCTTATTCCTGGCCAGAAGCTGTAAACTGCTACAAGTCCTTCGGAAACTCGTTCGGTCGTCATCGCACGGACAGAGAATTTTAGTTCGCCTTTTTTATCCCAGAATTGAATTTCTGAGCTACCCATTTCGGAGCGGACTGATACTTTCAAGAGTCCATCGGAGAATCGCTGGTCGATTGACACGCCTGGACCGGTTTCAAAAGGTAGTTTCCCTTTATTATCAATCAAGAAGTATTTCTTCTTGACCATAAATTGAGCTATGTGCTTTTTTTGTTGTTCGTCCAGCTGATAGCTAGATGGCTCATCTGTCTCGTTTTTGACAGAAGCTGCTTTGATTGCTGCAGCCTTTCTATCTTCTAGATATTTTTGGTTGCTAATCACATCTTCTAGCTTTGAAAGTGCGGGTTTGTATGTGGGGTTGAACGACAGGACTTTGTGCATCAACTCATTTTGACTTTTGAGGCTGCTTTCACCCAGGGTATAGCCCTCTTCAGCCAATATCATGTAAGGCCACTCGAACTCTGAACTCTCTGTGATAAGCTCTCGACAAATTTGATACCTTTGTTCGTTTTCATGTGCCATTGCCGCAGCTTTTCTGCACCGCTCTAGAAGTTCTTGAGATACAGAGTTTTTAGGCAACAGTTCTTTTTGCAGGCTGATACTTAGCTTTTCGCTGATGTCTCTGGGCGTTGAATTCTTTAATTTCTCCAGACAGATCTTTGCCTTCTCTAGGTCGAAGTTTCTGAGATAGAGCCTGGTCAATCCGTAATATTGATAAAGGTGCAGACCAT
Source organism: Candidatus Obscuribacterales bacterium (assembly GCA_020634035.1). GTDB lineage: Bacteria > Cyanobacteriota > Vampirovibrionia > Obscuribacterales > Obscuribacteraceae > RI-106. Next base: position 35,143 of record JACKCM010000005.1, read on the forward strand.
CCCTGATTATCTCAGGAAGATTCGAAATCTTCTTTGCATGATACTGGGTGCTCTCAGAGGTTTTTGCCATGGAACTATTCTCTGCCAGAGTGGTTATGAGCGAGTAGAGCGCCAACACCATAATGAGGCGCGCATTGAATCTATGATTTTGCATCTGGTTTCTTCGCCAGGGAACGAGCTACAATCGTAGCTGTCTCATAAGATTAGGCTGTCAGCGCTCCAACACTTATTGAAGTGTTGCCTGTTTGGCTAAGTGAAACTAGCCGGCGATGCCCATGGACTTTTCTTCAGATGCGTCCACTTCGTTCTCGACAGCGGCGAACTGAGCGGCGACAGCACTGCTGTAAGCTTTGGTGCTTTCAGGAGTCAGCTTGCCATTCATGCTCTGCATCATGCTGATGCCTTCTTGCGTCCGACCGGTCTGCATCATCAGTCCGGCAAGCATGCTTGTGGACATAGCCTTTTTAGTCTCGGCAACCGGGCTGGTATCCTTCTCTGCTAATACAATCAGCTTGCGGCAGACTTCTTCGCCTTTGCCGAAGTCTTTACCCATCATGCAGGCAGAGGCAAGGGAGCGCAGCGTGTTTTCGATCATGCCGTCGCTGGCGTTTTGTTTGGTCTCTATCTCTAGCGCTCTGTTTAGAAGGCGCTTTGCTTCGTCGACGTTTTTATTGGCCAGTTCGTAGTTGGCCAGGCGGGTCAACACCCGCGCCATGCCGAGGGTCTCGGTCGCTTTCATTTTTTCTCTAAGCAAGGCACTTTTTTTATAGAGCGCTTCGCGCTTCTCTTTTTCGTCTTTTAAAGAATAAGTATCGCCCATCTTGAAATAGACATAGGCGAGCTTCTTCTGGCTGCCTTCCTTTTCTGCCATGGCGAGCGCCTTCTGCCACTTAGCCAGGGCAGAGTCGAAGTCTTTGTCGAGCATGTTCTGCTTCGCTTCGCCGACAATCTTGGCGAATTCTTTGCCAGAGAGTTTGGTCTGGATTTTTGGTGTGGTATCGGCAGCGGTGTTCGGACTTCCAGCAGCTTCAGCCAGGCTGATTTTGTCCTTTAGACTTTTCGCTTCGTCGGTTTTTTCAAGGGCTTCTAATACCGGCAAGTATTCTTTGCTTATTAGTATTACTAGCGGTGCGTTCTCTTTCATCGCGGCCTGCAGAAGATCCAGCGATTTTTTGTAGGACTGATCTGCCAGACCTTTGCTGCCTTCCAGATTCTGGATGCGGGCGGTGGCGATGGCACAATAGGCGCCGGTTATTGGATGCTTGGCGGAACCCCCGGCTTTGCCCAGGGTCGCGTTGGCTTGTTCAATGTAGTTCCATGCCTGGGCGTTGTTTCCTTTTTTAGTATAAAAGGAAGACATGCCTGCAAGCTGCAGGGCGCATTCTGAGCTGTCTGCACCGAAAGTCTTTTTGGCAAGCTCAAGAGCCTTCTGTCTTAGGGCGAGAGCTTCGTCGAAACGACGCTGCTTTTCGAGGCTGGCGCTGAGCCATACCAGGCTTTCTAGCTGGTTGTTGGTATTCTTTGCCGCTTCGGCCTGGGCGAGCGCTTTTTTGAATTTGGCTTCAGCCTGGGAAAAACTTTCTTTGATCATGTCCCGGGTGCCGTCATCGAGCAGTTTAGTATGATCGGCTGCGCCGGCAGCCGGTTTTTTGGTTGATTTAGCGGCTGTTTTCGCCGGGGCTTTTTTCTTGGCGGCTGGAGCTGCCAGGGCTGACGGAGCGGCAGCGGAGACCATGAGGCAGCAGGATAGGCTGAGGACGATATTGGTTCGGCATGCTCTCACAGAAAAAATCATTGTTTCGTTCCTTTATTTAGCGGCAGTGGTCTATGGTAACAGATGCGGAGTTTTCAAGGCTGAGAGACTGTGCCTATTGGATTTTTGGCTTTTTTAGGGAGGCTTCCTGTAAGAATCGGGCAAGGATTAAGCCAAGAAATATGAATAGTTCGGATAGATTTCCGTTGACGGGCTTTGCTTCTTGCAGGCTGCTGCTATGATGGATTTTAGTTGTAAAGGTTTGCAGTAAATAGTTCTTGAGTCGGTTTCTGACCGGTATGGCAATTTTTGCCACATCTGCCAGGCATCGCTTCGGCTTGCTGTGGACTTTTCGTTAGTCGGTTCATGAGGTTCAGCCTATGGAAGGTGCAAAAGAAGGTGCCAAAAGAGTCAAGATCTGCGGTTTTGGCCGCAGAGCACAGGCCCTGGTAGCCCCGGAATCTAAAGAAACCAGTTCTGAAGTCGATTTGTCTAAGTTGCAAGATACGACCTGGTATGGAAACTCTTATATAGTCCTTTTTGGAATTGTCACACCCATAGCGGCTCTGGTAACCGAGTTGGCGTCCGGTATGTGTCGACAATGTTTTTTCGACCCTATTCCATCCTCTCTTCATGTACTGCTAGTGGCGCTGGTTCCTATCTGCAATACGCTGCTTTATGTTCGTAGCACTAAGAAGGACGTGGAACCGGGATTTCTCGACTTTGCAATGATCGGTCTGGTACTGGCTGTAACCTCTATGTATGCCGTTGCGTTTGTGCCGATGATTCTCGTCGGTTTGATGACCGTGGTTTATTTCGGTCTCGGTTTTTGCCCCCTGGCACCGCTTTCTAGCTTCCTTGCGGCGGTTATATTGCTGGCTCGATTTACAAAAAAGCGGAACTTTGCAAACAAGTCTTCCAGTCATAGAGCAATTTGGTCCACCGGTGGACTCTGCGCCTTTTATTGCGGCATCGCCGGTGTGCTGTGGAGTTGTCTCGGTCACTTCCAGTTTCGACCGTTCTGATTGTCTACTTGCCTGCCGTGACTATAGACGAAGAGAGAATCGGGAACTCGATTCTCTCTTCGCGGGCTACTGTTGTAGGCAGATCTAATTGAGCGTCAAGCTCTCTTATTCTTCGCCACCTTCTCCGTCCAGCTTGGAGAATTGTCGGTGGTATCCGTCCTCTCTGTTATAAGAGACGGATTTGCCCAGTCCATAGTCTTCGCCGGAGGCACTGGTGCCTCTGGTTTCGACCTCTTTGTTGTAGCCCTGACCATTGCCGGCGGTGACTTCCTTGCTACGGTCATAGGTGCCGCCATTGGCGGTGGTGCCGGATGTGTTGACGGTTTTGTTATAGCCTTCACCATTACCGGCGGTGACGGTTTTGTTGCGGTCGTAAGACCCGCCATTGGCGGTGGTGCCGGATGTGTTGACGGTTTTGTTATAGCCTTCACCATTACCGGCGGTGACGGTTTTGCTGCGGTCGTAGGTGCCGCCATTGGCGGTGGTGCCGGATGTGTTGACGGTTTTGTTATAGCCTTCACCATTACCGGCCGTAACAGTTTTGGTTCTGTCGAACTCTCCGCCTTTGGCTGTGGTTCCGGATGAATTGACTTCTTTGGAGAAGCCGTTTTCTTTACTGTAGGAGACGGATTTTGTTCTTTCGACTTCGTTTCCGTTGGCGGTGGTGTGGCTGTGAGTCACTTCTTTATTCACGCCTTCGCCCTTTTTAGCAGTGACATTTTTGCTGCGATCGAATTCTCCGCCGCGGGCATTTTGTCCGTGGGTGTCCACGCTTTTGTTGTAACCTTCGCCCTTTTTGGCAGTGACATTTTTGCTGCGGTCGTATTCACCGCCTCGAGCTGTCTGTCTGTGACTTTCGGAGTTCCGGTTATAGCCCTCTCCATGTTTAGCTGATGCAGAATGCTCATGGCTATATTGACCGCCATTTCTGTTGCTTCCTTCTCTGCTGAAATTTCTGTTGAAGCCTTCTCCTCTTGAGAAAGAGCCCTGTCCATTGGCGAATCTGTTGCCTTCGCCGAAGTGACCCTGACCCTGGTGACCGTTGCCGCCTCCAACGCCGTTTCCGTTACCGTTGCCGTTACCGCTCCCACCGAACTGGCCGCCTCTGAATCTTCCGAATCGACCCTGGGAGTTTTGACCAGCTCCAGATGTAGCCCAGTTGCTGTTGCCTTGTTGACCACCGCCCTGGAAGTTACCCCGACCGAAGCGACCAAAGCTTCCCTGACCTCCGTTTTGACCCGCTCCGGAGGTAGCCCAGTTGCTGTTGCCTTGTTGACCACCGCCCTGGAAGTTACCCCGACCAAATCCTCCAAAGCGACCCTGACCGCCCCCGGCTCTGCGCTGGGATCCACCCATGCCAGCACCCATGCCGCCACCCATGCCGCCACCTCTGGCGCAGTGACCGCGACCGCCGCCTCGACCACCGCCGCCGCCTCCGTGCCCGCCTCGAGCCTGGGCCTCTTCTGGTGCAAATAGTATAAATGTAGAAAGAAAAGTGGTTATTGAAAGCAGGGCTGTTGCTTTCCAGATTGATCTAGCATTGTTCATGATTTAGACTCCCCTTGTCTGTTCTTTTAGTAACGACAAGGTCAGTCAAAAAGTTCAATTTCTTGTATTAAAAATATCGCTAGAGCGAAACTTTTCTCGAAATGCCGGCCAGCTCATGGTTATCGGGTCAGTCGCTTCGGGGAAGTATAGTCTGGGGGTTGGCGCTCAGGATTGTTTGTACTTCCTCTTCAAGCTTTTGAGCTTCTTCCTTCTTGTTCTGCTCGCGAAGCAACCAGGCCAGATTGGCTCTCGGAGCAACTCTGTTCGACAGACAGATCCCTTGTGCCGATGGGTGAGACTGAAGCAGCCGGACCGATTCGCGAAGCAATCTCTCCGCTCCGACCAGATCGCCTTTTTTCTGCATGCAGCAAGCGAGATTGGATAGTAAGACAGCAGTTTTCGGGTTTTGCTTGCCGTACATTTCAATCGATAGCTCATGTGCTTTTCTGGCGAGGCTCTCTGCTGCTTTGGGTTGTCCAAGTGCAGAATAGCAGCAGGTAAGGTCGCCCATGGCACTCAGGCACAGTGGATGTTTTTCGCCATAGTACCTTCCTAAGATAGATAATGATTTTTCGCAGCAGATTTTCGCCGATACGAATTTACCCTGAGCCCTTCTCAAGTCCGAGAGGGTACTCAGAGGTTGGGCTACTTCAATGCTGTCGTCACCGAATCTATCCGCTAAGATTGCGCGCGCGCCCTCGGCGTAGCGTTCTGACTCGTCATACATGCCGCGGTACAGATAAACCTCAGCCAGGTTGTTCATAACCCTTGCCTTTTGTGGATGCCGGTCTCCCCAGCGGGAATTGAAAATCTGCAATGACTCTAAAAGATAACCGGTTGCTTCTTTGAGATGTTCCTGGTCTCTTTCGAGTGTGGCAAGATTATTGAGGCTGCATGCCGTCTCGGTCTGGTATCTGGCGGGAGACAATCTGGTAAGGAAAACAGATCCTTTATAGAGAAATTTTGCCTCTTCTATTCGATTTGAATCCTGGCAATGATTTGCGGCCGCATCCATTTTGTCGGCAAGTTGCACTAATAGTGGTCTTTCAACCTGTAGCCATGCTGAGCAAAAAGCCAGACTCAGAAGAGTCGCTGTGATAAAAATCGGTTTCAGTCGCGGTAAAACGATCATATAGATCTACTAAAAAATTCACTACCAATATAATTATACGTCCGTTGTCAAGCGTGTTGGCGCGCCGGAAGTAAGGTCAGCAGATACAGATCCCCGGCATAGGTTTTGATGTTCGATATCCCTAGAAGGGCATCGAAGCTCTCGCCCGTTTTCTTTCGAAAGCGAATCATGGTGGTTTCGTCTTCTTCAAGCATCAGTAGCTGCTCGGCAATTTTTTGCCACTCCGCACTTTTCTCTCCGGCATCGGCCGATTCATCAAACAGGCAGGAGATATGCCGACCGGCCAGCTTTTCTGCCAGTTCATCGAACAGTCTTTCGGCGGTCGGATTCAGGGATTCTATAAGCCCGGATTTGTTCATTATCACAAGACCTGCTGCCAGACTATTGATGACAGTACGGATTCTGTGTTCGCTCTCCTGAATCTTTTGATATACAGATTTAAACTCTGAAATGTCAGTCGCAGTCAGATATCTGATTCCATCTTCGTCGGCGGCACCGAGAGACCACAATACTTCCAGCTCCTGTCCTTCAACGGTCAGGATTCTTGTGTCAATCGACCGGCTTTCATTGCCGTTCGACGATTTGCTGTTGAACTCTTCTGAGACGCTACCAATATCCTGGGGCGCCAGGATATTGAAGAAGGAGAGACCCACCAGCTCTTCTTTTTCGTAGCCCCATTTGTGGCAAGCATCATTCACCGCGGTGATTGTCATCTTCTGGTCGACGGAAAGGACGACATTCGCTATATTTGAAAGAGCTTCTTTTGACCAGTTTTTCTTCATAGATATATGGTTTCATCTGGGCGTGGCAGGTTTGTGACACCGGTGGCTGAAGGAGCATATAGAAGGATGGTGAGTTGGATTTATCGAGGCGTTCAGTTTGATGTCCGCAATCCGAAATAACGAAGATCTATGCGCTTTCTTGAATCAAGGGGGAGCGGTTAAGTACATCTATTTCTGGGGACACACTCGACCCCGAGATGGATCTGTCAATCAGACCTGCTTCAGTCAGTGGTATCAAGAGTCGTTTCAAGTGGATGGCGTCGAGTACTCTACCGCCGAGCATTTTATGATGGCTGAGAAAGCCAGATTGTTTGATGACGAAGGGGCTCTGGCGAAGATCCTATCGGCGAATCATCCGGGCGAAGCGAAAAACGAGGGGCGTGGGGTGCGCAACTTTGACGAAGCTCGCTGGCTCGAGAATCGTTTTGACATCGTAGTTAGAGGCAATCTGGCCAAGTTCGAGCAGAATGAAGCGTTGAGGAATTATCTGCTTGGTACTGGAGAGAGGGTTCTGGTGGAGGCGAGCCCGGTGGACCGGATCTGGGGTATCGGAATGGCTAAAGACGATCCGGATATCGAGTCGCCTTCTTTATGGCGCGGGCTCAACTTGCTAGGCTACGCACTGATGGAGGTGCGGGCTCGGCTTATATAAATCTTCTTTGCTGACAGATGGCGCAGTAGTTAGCAATGCATTGAGCAATGTCACGAAACGGTCACAATGCTGTCACGTTGCGGTTATATTCTAGAATTGCTCTATTACCAATAGGAATTTTAAAAATTTGTCAATCGCGAGAACAGAGTCTGCTCGAGACTCGGCCCCTGTTCGCGATCAATCCCGTGCTGCAGAGAGCAATAGAGATCTCACTGCAGCCGTGAGCGACCGCTTTCGTGAGGACTTGAGCTCCATTTTCGGAAAGCCGCAAAGTCAGGATCTGACGCGAACTGCCCAGAGAGATACTGGTACTGTCAATGATGCAGCTGAACGGAAAGCTTCTGTTGTTCCCGACAAAACTTTCAATGAGTTTGCCAGGAACAATGGCCTTGATACCAGGCAAACACCAGATGGAAAGCTGGAGTTCAGCATGCGCTACAAGGGTGAAAAACTCACCATCGGCAGTGTGGAGAAAACCGGGGACGGATTTAAAGAAATCAACAAGTCCTTGAAGGAGTTTACCGAACTCAAAAAGTGGGAACTGGAGAAAACTTACGGAGTCAAATTTGCCAGACCTGGTGAGCCGGGGCCAAGGCAGATGGACAGGGATAGTAAAGGTAGAGAAGTCCCTGGTAAGGAACTTGAAGTGCGGGACCCAAAACTGCGTGAAGTCCTGGGCATAGAAGCGGCTCTAGAGAAGGCGAATCCTTCTCAAAAGAGTGCCAATGGAAAGCCTCTTACTTTCTACTTCTTGAAAAATGAGTCCTTCGCACCGGGCATGGATGGCGCCGCCTCTTATTATCCGAACGTCAACGGGGGACCGGCGGTCATTGTTGATCCCGGCTCGACGGATCGCGCTGTGATTACCGAAAAAGATCGTAAGGACGGAGATACCAGTGACCATCGAAGCATCGAGAGTCTGATGATTCACGAATTGGGTCACAACAGTGAAGAGAAGGTCTTCAAGAATCCGAAAGAACAGGCGGATTTTTATAAGAAGATGGGCTGGGCGCCAATACCTGGTATGCCTCCAGGACAGGGTGGTTGGATGCTCAAGGGTAAAGACGGCAGAGGTTATGCTCCACCCGCCGATGGTGGCATGGGCAAGTGGGAGAGAATCAATAGAGATGGTCGGGTCAGCGCCAAAGTAGATAGAGAAAGAGTGGCGCGTCTGGCTAAAGAGAAGCCGGCAACCGATTATTTTGAAGGTCCGCATGAGATGCTGGCAGAAGCAGCCACCATGCTGAAACTGGGGGATGGTCATCGCAGTCATCTGATGGAGAAGAATCCGAAGCTCTATAACCTGATAAAAGGATTTGATCAAAGAGAGATTGATCAGTCCTTCGGCAAAGGCAAATTCATTCGCTCTTACGAAGGACATCTTGTACCTAATAATGATGCTAATCTCAAAGCTTTGCGTGATCAAGAAGAGGCTGCAAGGAGGGCGATAAGAGGTCGATAATAAGTCGCCTGCGCTGAGTTTTTAAGCAGTTGAAGTTTGCCCTCTTGTTCTCTATGATTCGTCTTAAGAGAAGAAGGCAGGCGGAGTGGTCCATGGCCGAATCGAGAGATAGAGCAAAATCAAATGGCTTGCGCATTCTCGGGCGCGCTCCCATGGAATTTTTCACATGGATACTTGTAATCGCCGCCACCGTCTTTGCCTTCAATCACCTCTCCGATACTTACGAAAACCATAATTACAACGGCTTGCATCGCCTCAATACCGAGCGTTATCAAGACGCCTTCCAGGAATTTGGTCGTGCCCTTCATTGTGCCACCGAAGATATGAATTCTGAGCAGATCAGAAGCGCTCTAGAAAAGCAGGCTGTGGCAGCCTTTATCATGAAGGATGACGGTAAATTCAAGAAGCTGTCTGAACGCTTGAAAAATGCGGAGATCCTCTATAAAGACGAATCTGAGAATAAGAACATTCAGGATGCCACCGCTGCCGAAACCAGGATGTTGCTACAGTCACTAGACAATATGAACGCAGGTGATTCGGCAGATCTGGAGGAGCGAATACTGGGGAGTGCCGGTGCCTTTATCGACGAAGGCGAGACAAAAGAAGCCTCAGAGCTGCTGGGTAAACTGCTTGATAAATATGATCAAGTCTATTGTGGTGACAATGTTCGATTGCTAGAGCCACTAATTTTATTATCGCGAGCGAAATTAGTTGCGGTGCAGAAGAGTCGTCCCGGCAGCTTCGCCAGGGCAGGTTTGATAGAAGAGAGCAGGTCGGATCTGGAGAGAGCAAGACATCTGCTTGCCGATGTGGATGTAACAGGCGCTCTGGATCAAAAAATCAACCGGGTCCGAGTCGATGTCTATGACGCTTATCTTTCGGCAGCAGAAGGAAATATAGAAAAGGCCAAGACCGAACTTGCCGCAGTCAAAGGGCTTTTGAAGCAGCAAAATATCACCCTTGACGAAGGTGATGACTCGATTCGGGCAGATACTCATGCCACCTGTGGTGATGCCGAAGGCGCAGCAGAAATTTATGAACAGGTTCTGGGTCGTCTCAGGGTCGAAAATCGTGATGCCGCTTTGCGCACTCGAGACAGGCGTATTCTTATCAGTCTTTATATAGGACCTCTGCATTCTCCTGCCCGGGCGAGGCATCTGTTGAAAGGGTTATTAGATAGCGAGACTTCTGTCGAGGGCGTTGCATGGAAGCCAGAAACCCTGGCCGAGATCCACGAGCTTATTGCCATGGTCGATGAAAAAGACGGGGATACATTAACGGCGTCCAAGCAGTATGAAGAAGCGGTAAAAGTTATTCAGGCTACGATGCCTAATGAGACCTGGTATCGAACACCGGTCTTCACTGCCTCGGCCGTGTTCTTCTTGAAGAGCGCATCGAAATTGAAACAGAGGCGAGCACGGGCATTTCTGAGAGAGTATCTTGCTTCCGTCGATGCATTCGGTCATCCTCGGACCAGTGCTTACTGGGAAGCCAACGATAAGCTTGTTTATGCCTTGCTGGAGATTGGCGAGAAGAAAGAAGCCCTGGAGAGGCTGTCGCTAGATATAGACAGAGTGTTGTCGATGCCGGTGGATGTGATACCAGATCTGACAGATGATTTTGCCATGGTGGCAGGTCGATTGCTGAAGGATGAGTCTAAGAAGAGCGCTCTCGATAATCGACTGAGAGACTCAGTTAAACTGTCGAGGAAGCTCTGGCTTCAAGCGAAAGCATCTTTCGATAAGGACGGGGTTTCAGGCAGTCGTCCGGATATTCGGGCTCGGGTCTACGCTGCACAGTTGCTTGCCTATGGCATTCTCACCTTTGAACTGGAGCGAGGAGAAAGCTCGCTCATTCCTATAGAAGAAGCGGTGAAGCTGGGCAAGGAGGGCTATTTGTCGAACGAAGAGATGAAGAGAACCTATCTGACCTACCAGAGAGTGCTCAAAGGTCTTGGGCTTTCTGACAAAGCGGCAGAGGCAGGGCGCAATGCCGCTAAACTATTTTGACAGATATCAAAATAGATGATAATCTAAATAGATATCCGTCTAAATAGTAAAAGGCAGGTGATCACGATGACCAGGTTAGAGAGAGATTTGAGTAATATGCTCTCATTCTTCAAAGCGCTTTCCGACGAGAGCAGGCTTAAAATTGTCGGTATTCTGGCGTCAGGAGATCGCAGCGTCGAAGAGCTTGCCAGTTTGCTCGAGTTGCGGGCACCTACGGTTTCGCATCATCTATCTAGGCTGAAGAAAACCGGTCTGGTGCATATGAGCACCGAGGGTAATACCCACATATATAGTTTGAACGTCGACTCTCTGAGGACTTTATCTAAGCAGATCCTTTCTGTCGAAAAGCTGAGCGCTGACGACTTAGTGGATTCTGAAGCCTGGGAGAAAAAAGTCATGAACGACTTCTTCGAAGACTCCAGGCTAAAGGTGATACCAGCAAGCCGCAAGAAACGAGAGGTGATTCTTCGTTATCTTGCCGAGCAGTTCGACCGCAAGCAAAAGTATTCGGAGAAAGAGGTCAATCAAATAATCGGGCGCTATCACGAAGATTTTGCCACTCTTCGTCGAGAGCTGGTCGGGGCTGCTTTGATGAAGCGTAAAGCCGGAGAATACTGGCGGGTGAAATAAAGAGGGCTGATTATTGGCTGTCAGAACCTCTGTCAATTCTCCTGGGACTAACTCCTGCCGGGCTTTCTGGCGATTCTGCTGCTAGAATAGCCCAGTGGAGATTTGTTCCAGGAGAATTACTTCGTTGGCTGGTCGTTTCAATTCGATTCTTGTGTTGCTTCTTCTATTGAATCTGTCGGGAGCCAATCTGGAGAGCGGTGCCAAGATGATTCTTCAGGAAAGTAATACTAATGCTTCCAAAGGTACCTGGAAGTCAGAAGTAGATGATTCTTTTCTGGATCGTCGTATAACAAGCTCGATGACATACAGCCAGCTAGTTCCACGGATTTATCAGGCTCTGTCCTCTGGTAAGCGAACAGACAATGACGAGCGGCGGAATCGTTGTATTGAATATGTCGGAGAGGCGGATGCGTTCAGGGCAAAAAATCTGGCTGCTTCAGGTCACTATGCGGAAGCTATCGATCAATACACCGAAGCCATAACTTGTGTAAGAGATCACAATCACAAGTACAATCTTGCAGACTGGTTATTTAACAGGTCCGTTCTCTACGAAAAGGTCGGTTTAGCAGATAAAGCTGTTATTGACTTGCTCGATGCCAGCCATGTACCTAAGACTTCTGAAACAGTTCGATTCAAGATCGCTTTAGCCCTGATAAATCATGGCAAGTATGTCGAAGCGGAGAGCTTGCTCAAAGACTGTATTAAATCGGGATTCAGTCTGTTTAGAAGCTATCACTACTATTTGCTTGGATATAGCCAGGAAAAGGAGAATCAGTTTGCCGCAGCTGCAGACAGTTATCGTAAAGCAGCCACGTTATTTTCTGCTTCTGGAGTGACCCCACCGGCGGAGGCTGCCCTGGACGCTTTTAACCGAGTGAAGAAGGCAGATCCTGGATTGTCGATAAAAGATCTGAAGCCGCCAGCATCTAATCTGGATATTGTTGAAAGAGTTGTGAAAGGCTTAGTGACGGACAAGGATGTTTTCATACCGTCGCGCTTGAAAGAGCTTTGCGGATTTGCCGAGTTAAAAGAGACTTCAACGAATTTTATCCCTAAGCCATACCCTGGTAAGTATCCTGAGTTCAGCCTAAGAGTCGAAAAGTTGAAAACTGGTGGGAGAAAGCTGGTTCTAAACCTTGATACGGTGCTTTGCAGCGTGGATAAAAGGGTCTTAGAGCCATATCTCAAAGAATCGGTGGAGACGACCCAAGGATGGAGAAAAGATTATGCACATGTAGAAGGGTTTCGAGTGTCATCGGGGACTGTTTTGATCACCATACTCAATGGCGGCTTTAAGTCCATAAAGAACCTAGAGTTGTATTCCCCGGATGCTTTTTATCCACCACCGAAGCGTATTTCGACAAACCAATCAGGATCTGGAGCAGGACAGGTATCGACTCAAATGAGTCGAGTCAATCAGATCACAAGATTTCGTCGTGACGGAAACTTCAAGGCTGCAGAGAGGGTGGCTGATGAATGGATAAAAGCCGAGCCCAGATCTTCTGTCCCATATATTAGAAAGGCAGAATTAGAAGCAGATCAGAAAGACTACGAGGGCGCTGTTGCCACCATAAATGATGCTCTTAAGGCTGGTGTCGAGGATGAGAATTCTAAGAATAGATACTCTGGCAATCAGCTCTTGATTTTGAAGGGGTCTTATTTGCTCGAGTTAAAAAGGTTCAAAGAAGCGCTCGAATGCTTAGAGAGAGGTTTCCCGGAGGTATTATCACCAGAGAATCTTGTTCTGGCAGCCCGTGCTGAAATAGGCGTGGGTCGTTATGAAGATGCAGAAGCCGATCTCAAAGAAGCGATGAAAGTATTTTTTAGAAGCGCCAGAATAGTCAAACGAGACGAGTGTCAAGCCCTTTTAGACTTAATCAAAGACAAGTTACCATCCGGCGGAGCCGACAGTTCTGCTAAGAGTGAAAAAGAAAAGACACTTTTTTACTCTCAAAGAAGCCTTATTAAAAGAGCAAAAGAGAGGCAAGAGAATGAGTTGCGTCTTGTAAGGGCAAGGATGGCGGTTAAGTTGACCGGAATGAATAGAGCTAGAAAGCCGCTCGAATTTATTAGTAGTGTGGCAGCTCTGTTGCGAGAAGAGCAGCGCCTCGGCATCAAAAAATCGGTCGGTCAAGATATAGACAAGTATATAGCGGACGCTGTCGAATCATACAGCTTCTACCAGCCCGCAGAAGAGAATAATGACCAATGTTTGCGTACTCTGGTTCTACTGCTGAACAGTCTTGATGAAGAGAGCTACAAGATTCAACTTGAGAAGCTGCTCAATCTCTCGGAGAGATCATTCAAGGAAGAATCTTACAGGCATAGGCGAGACCAGTGTTTTATCTCAAATTCTTCGAGAAAGCCCGACGACAAAGTCTCTCTGATAAAGAAAATGATAGAGGTGAGAGAGCGTCACCGAAAAGAAACCGGAGCAGATTGCGCCAGTCTTTATCGAGAGCTTGGCTGGAAACTGAAAGGAAATGGAGATAGAGCAAGAGCTGAGAACGCATTTAAGTCGGCGGTAGCAGAGAAGCTAGGTTCTAAGAAGCAGTCTTCATATCTCATCAATCTGGCTATCTTCTATACGGACAATGATGAATTTGCTAAAGCAAGAACGGCATGGAAAGAGGCTGCCGAAGTCGAATCATGGAAGCTTTCTAAAGGAACGGCATCCAGTCTTGCTTCTCTTTCTAAACGACTGAGAGACAGAGGCGATAAGGCCGGCTCAAAAGAAATATTAGAGGACGTCTTAAAACATTCGAACAAGAACGTAATCGAAGAGTTTGATCAGGTCTTTCGTAAGCGAGTTGAACAGCTTAAAGAGAGTAATAAAAATAACTCGGCCGAGACTTTTATAAAAAGAATCATTGCCGCTTGTCGTCGCTGCGACCTTTCTGAGAGTCTTCTTGACTGGCAGATGCAACTCTCTCAACTATGTCTACTTTCAGGGAAGGAAGATCTTTCAGAGTCTCTTTATCTCGAAGCGAAAGATAGTTTGAAAAAGAAAGGCGAAAGTACAGATGGGCTTGAGATAAGACGAAGGACCGATCTGAAACAGGCTGGTATCAAATTTGAAGAGCCTAAGCAATCGAATTCGCGTTTATTCGATAAAGTGGTCACGTTCCCTTATGCGCTCTATGCATTTTCTGAATTGTCTCTCAATGGCAATACTATGACTGGTTCTATAGACTCAAGCCAGGCTACCCACTATCACTCAATCATCACTAGCAGCCAGAACGGTGGTGACGTGGCATCTCCTGGCAAGATTGAAGTAACCGGCAATACCAATATCTTTGGCACTATTCATGGCAAGTTGTCGGGTAGAGCCACGCCCCAGCTAAATGCCTGGATGAAGATTGGAAAAACAAAGCTAGATAAAGATTGTCCGGTTCTAAACAGGCAAGTCAAGCTCGATGGAACACTTCCCCGAACAAAACTGGGAGACTACAAGGGAGGAGCACCGCTTAAAGGTGGTGACTATGAAGCCACATCTCTACCTGCTAGCGTCTCCATCTGCGAGAATCTTACTAGAGCTGTGAGGATTTTTATCACCGATGATAGTACCGCCAGTAAAGTAGCTGCATATGGTCCGCGTTGCGATTATCGTAATAAAGATCCCAAGCGACTCCAGATCTATTATCTCGGTTATCGTCCGATTGTCTTTGGTCATAATTCGAATGTTTGCGCCCTTGTTTATGCACCCCATGCCGAAGTAAAAATGGGCGATAATAACTGTCATTTCACAGGCGCTATCATCGCGGACAAGATAACTGCGGTGGGTAATGTCACTGTCAACTATGACCGAGCCCTCACCGGATACGGTTTTGTTCCGAGTAAAGAGAGCGCCGAGTTAGATCCGCCAGAGCCACCTCAACTCAACAGACATGAAAGGGAGAGAGCCAGAAAGAAAGAGAGAGAGGATCGAAACCGTGCTTATGAGCAGGCGAAGAGTAAACGAATCGCAACGCTCAAGGCGCTTGTTCAAAAATATCCGGCTCTCGCCAGACTCGATATCATAGATGGACCGGTTATCTATGAGGAAGGTAGTGGCGGAGTAAGGAGCGGCGGCTCCTCTGACGGCAAGGTGATGCGAATCAATGGACCCAACTCTGTCGTGGTTCGTGGACTGGGTGACGGCAGTCACAATATTGTTCTTGATGGTATGAGACTGGTCGATATCGCCGATGCGAAGCTGAGGGCGGGAGATCTTAAAAGAGCGGAAGAACTCTTTACCATGGCTTTGCGGGCCCGGGCCGATTCGGAGACTTTTGGTTTGCTTAGTAAATGCTGGTACAAAATGAAGAAGTTAGATGACGCAAAACAAGCCTGTGCAGCCGCCCTGGAGCTGGATGCCGGAAACAAACAAGCTCTTTCTTTAAAGAAGAAACTAGGAAAATAGCTGGTAAGGCTTTTATATATTCTTTCTGAAGTGTTCCAAAAGCAACGCCCCGACTTTCTCGGGTTCATCTTGGGTAACCCAGTGGGTTGCGTTATCTAGAATGACCAGCCGTCCGTCCTTGCACATATCGGCGGATGGCTGAGCCATTCGCACACTCAGATATCTGTCTTGCTTGCCCCAGATAACAAGGGTTGGCACATTCACAGTGGCTGGTCTCGGCAGGCTTGGCGGATGTCTTACTATGGCTCGATACCAGTTGAGCATGCCGGTTATCGCTTTTGGATCCGACCAGGCTGCAAGATACTGCTCTTTCTCTTCATCGTCGAGATGCTGCATATTCTGCAAAACAATTTTGCTGTTGAAAGCTTTGAAAAGTGCTTCGGGCACCACCGGCAGTTGAAAGAATAGTATGTACCAGCTCCGCATTCGTTGCTTGAAGCTGGATATTAGATGTCGGCGAAAAATCTGGGGATGGGGCACATTCAAAATCGAAAGGGCTTTCAATCTCTGGGGATGCTCTATGCCCAGATACCATGCCACCGCTGCTCCCCAGTCGTGACCGGCTAGATAAAATTGTTCATGACCCAGGGCATCGGCCAAGCCCAGAATGTCCTGTGCCAGGATGGAGAGTTTGTACGCTTCTACGCCTTCCGGTTTATCGCTGAGGTTATAGCCTCTTTGATCCGGAACCGCCACTCTATAGCCCTGTTCGGCTAGATACTCTATCTGGTGGCGCCAGCAGAACCAGGCTTCGGGAAAACCATGCAATAGTATCACCAGCGGTCCGTCTTCAGGACCGGCCAGTGCTGTATGCAGGCTAACGCCATTGGTGCTGATTTTTTCGAATTGCATAGCTTATTTATAGAGTATACAACCCTGTCTGCTGGCAGTCTCAAAAATATTGAAGAGCGCCAGACCGTATCGGTCGTCAAGCCTTAAGCAGAGACGTTCAATTTATTAAGTGTGTCGACTAATACTTCAGCCGGTACTCTGTCGATACAATAGTCTGGTAATCCAACCTAAGAGGACCTGACCGCAATGGCATCGTACAAATTATTCATCGCGCTGGGGCTTCTCCTGTTACCTTTGCATTGTGATTCAGCCCAGGCGGCACCTTCTGACAAGCCTCTAACTACCAACTATAACAGCCTATCCCGGCGCCAGAGTACGGCCATGGCCGATGTCAGCAGTTTGAACATGCAGGCCCAGCAGCTGAGCGCCCGGGGACAGTTCGCCGAAGCGGAGCGAATATTTCTTCAAGCGATTGCCAGAATGGACGCATCGAAAGAGACCGCCTATGATCTTCGCGCCCGGGTGCTGAACAATTTGGGTTTGCTTTATATGAACCGGGGCATGTTCGATCGAGCCGAGCAGCTTTATGCAGCCGCCCTTGATGTAGCCGAAAAACATCTGGGCGGCAAAGACAGCATTCTCGGGATAATACTCGACAATACCGGACAGTGTTATCGTTTGCAGAAGCGCTATAAAGAGGCGGAGCCTTTTTACAAGCGCGCTCTGGTGGCAGAGGAGAAAACCGTCGGTGCCGATAGTATCGACTATGCCATCACTCTCACTAATCTTGCCCTGCTTCATATCAATAACCATCAACTTGATGAGGCGGAGCCTAATTTAGATAGGGCGCTTAGCATTATCGAGAAAAAAGCCGGCAAAGAAAATAACATCTATCGTGAAGTCGCAAACTATAAAGAGGTGCTGAAAAACTTGAAGAGTAAGGGACAATAATAGCCGAGGCAATCTATCGAAAGTGAGCACCACTGCTAATACCGGCAATATCAAGCACCTGGTGGATGATCTCTACCGCAGGGAAGGGCGGCGCATTTTTGCCACTTTGGTAAGACTGGTGGGAGATTTCGAGCTGGCGGAAGAAGCCATGCAAGAGGCTTTCAGCGCGGCTTTCGAGAGCTGGCAAAAAGACGGCGTGCCGAAGAATCCCAGGGCATGGTTAGTGTCCACCGGAAGATTCAAGGCTATAGATAGCATCCGTCGCCGTTCCAGTTTCGATAAAAAAATGGCGGCGATGGCACAAGAGCTGGAAGCCGGCTATGAGAGTTTCGAAGAGAATATCGATGACTATGACGAAGAGACCTTCAATGACGACTTATTAAAACTGATCTTTACCTGTTGTCACCCGGCGCTGGCTGCCGATGCCAGAGTGGCACTGACGCTTCGAGAAATCTGCGGTCTGACCACCGAAGAGATTGCCAGCGCATTTCTTACCTCGGCGCCCACCATCGCTCAGCGCATTGTGCGCGCCAAAGCAAAAATCCGTGATACCAGAATTCCTTATAAAGTTCCGGCAAAAGATGATCTTCCCGAAAGACTAGATTCGGTGCTTGCGGTAATTTATCTGGTTTTCAATGAGGGTTATTCTGCTTCGTCCGGAGCTGACGCTATTCGGGTCGATCTCTCTTCTAAGGCTATTCATCTGGGTCGCATGCTCAATGAAATTCTGAATGATCCGGAAGTCTCCGGTCTGCTTGCCTTGATGATATTGCACGAATCGCGGCGGGAAGCCCGGGTTGATAGCGCAGGCGATTTGATTTTGCTGGAGGATCAAGATCGCAGTTTGTGGAAGCGCGATTTTATAGAAGAAGGTATTGCCCTGGTAGAGGCTATTTATGCCGGTGGCGAGATCGGGACCTATTCTATACAGGCGGCTATTTCGGCGGTGCATGCCCGGGCACAAACGGCGGCAGATACCGAATGGGGCAGTATAGTCTCTCTTTATGACCTGCTGCTCCAGGCGCAGCCCTCGTCGGTGGTGGCATTGAATCGAGCGGTGGCCATAGGTATGCGGGACGGTCCCCGGAGCGGGCTCGATTTAATCGATGCACTGCTATCTTCTGGTGAACTGACCGAGTATCATCTGAGCCATGCTGCCAGGGCCGATATGTTGCGACGTCTTGGCAAGCGTGAAGAGGCGGCGGTAGCCTATGAAAAGGCGCTGACGCTGGCCAGACAGGAGCCGGAGCGTCGATTTCTTGAAAAACGACTGCAAGAGATATCTGAATAAAATCTCATAATTCTCCTGGATTTTTCTGTCGATTCGGGCGGTTTTCGTTCGACTAGATAGTGAATGGTCGAAATTGGGTTTCAAGAGGAGAAATTTATGAGATTCATATGTCTTGGCTACGCCGATACCGAGAACTTCGAAAAGATGTCGCCAGATGAACTGGGCGCTTTCATGGATGATTGCTTCGCCTATGACAAAGAACTCTTGGATGCCGGACACTTTGTCGCCGGCGAAGCTCTGATGTTCGCCGAGCATGGTGTCAGCCTGACTATAAGAGGCGGCCAGGTCTCGGTCACCGACGGACCCTTTGTCGAAACCAAAGAGCAGCTTGGTGGCATCCTCATTTTAGAAGCACGGGATCTGAATCATGCTATCTCTTTGATGTCGAAACATCCTGGCGTCAGAGGAGGGCGTTTCGAGATCCGCCCGGCTAATTTAGAAGTCGGCAAGTTGTTCAAAGAGAAAACAGGCTCATCGATGCCCTGGAAATAAGACAGGAACCCGCCAGAGATTTTAAGACTAAAGGAGTAAGTTCGTGAAATACATGCTGCTGGTTTACAGCGAAGAGAAAGCCTGGACAGAAGACGAGCGTAATCAGTGCTTAGTAGATTCCGCCAGGCTCTGCCATGACCTGGCTGAGAAAGGTCAGTATATTGATGCCTCGCCATTACATTCGGTGACCGCTGCCACCAGTCTTCGCATACGCGACGGCAAGCGTTCAATTACTGACGGCCCCTTTGCCGAGACCACCGAGCAACTCGGGGGCTATTACATCATCGATGTGGAAAACCTCGATGATGCTATAGAGATTGCCAGCCGTATTCCACCGGCTAAAAAAGGCACCATAGAGATTCGACCGATAGAGAACCTTTTGGGATTGCCGGTTTAGAAAAGCTGTTTAAAAGGAGAAAGTTATGAAAGTGATGGTTATTGTCAAAGCGTCCCCTGCTTCTGAAGCCGGTGTGATGCCTTCTCAAGAATTGCTCACCGCCATGGGCAATTTCAACGAAGAGCTTGTCAAAGCAGGCATTCTGCTAAGCGGAGAGGGTCTGCATCCTAGCTCCAGGGGCATTCGAGTGCGCTTTTCCGGAGAGAAAAGAACGGTTATCGATGGTCCTTTTGCCGAGACCAAAGAGCTGGTTGCCGGTTTCTGGATCTGGCAGGTCAAGGATTTGCAGGAGGCTCTCGAATGGGTGAAGCGCTGTCCGAATCCCCATGCCGATGATAGCGAGATTGAGATTCGCCAGTTCTTCGAAGCGGATGATTTTGGTGAGGCGATGACACCGGAGCTTCGCGAGCAAGAAGACAGGATACGTGAACAGGCTTCTAAGCTGTCGCAATAGTTTTTAGTGATACCACTTGTAATTTATTTTAGGAGATTAAAATGTCTAACAACACAAAAGTAAAACCGATTCCCGAAGGATTCGGTACCCTCACTCCCCATCTGATTATCAAAGATGCGGCCAAAGCTATTGATTTTTATAAAAAGGCCTTTGGTGCCGAAGAGGTCAACCGTATGCCCATGCCCGATGGCCGCTTGATGCATGCCTGTCTTCGTATCGGTGATTCGCTCCTCATGCTCTGTGATGAGTTTCCCGAGCACGAATGTGGTCTCAGTCCTCAGTCTCTAAAAAACGCCCATGCCACCATCCATGTCTATGTAGAAGATGTGGACGCTGCTTACAAAAAGGCAGTCGATGCCGGTGCCGAAGCGGTGATGCAGCCGACTGACATGTTCTGGGGAGACAGATACGGCAGACTGGTAGATCCTTTTGGTCAGCCCTGGAGTATCGCCACCCATACCGTCGATCTCAGCCCCGAAGAGATGATGGAGAAAATGAAAGAGGGCTGTGCCCAGGCTAAAGAAACTTCTTGTAAAGCCTGAGCACATCCTGGTTCTGGTTCTGGTTCGTTATCGCTTTATTTCATTGACTCGATATCTATGACAAAGCGATAGCGAACATCGCTTTTTAGAAGTCTTTCGAAGGATTCGTTGATTTTATCCATCGGGATAACTTCAATCTCTGCACCGATATCGTGCTTACCGCAGAAATCTAGCATCTCCTGGGTCTCTTTCATGCCACCGATAGTAGAACCTGCCAGAGAAAGCCTTTTGGGAATCAAACTAAATGGATGTACGGGTAAAGCTTCACTGGGAGCCCCGACCAGGACCATGACACCGTCTCGTCTCAACATGGCCATGTACATGTTCATGTCCGCGGCAGAGGAGACCGTGTTGATTATCAGATCGAAGCGATTTTTGCCTTTCTCTAGATGATCGGCTTCGGCGGTGGCAAGATAGTCGGTTGCCCCCATGGACAGTGCATCGTCTTTTTTGGCCAGGCTGCGACTGATGACGGTGACATCGGCGCCCATGGCTTTGGCCAGTTTAACCGCCATATGGCCCAGTCCACCCAGACCTACCACAGCCACTGCTTTACCCGGACCTGCGCCCCAGTGCATCAGGGGCGAAAAGGTGGTGATACCGGCACAGAGCAGAGGAGCAGCCTTGTCCAGAGGCAGTCCATCTGGAATGCGAGCCACGAAGCGTTCGTCTACAGTTATCTGTTTTGAGTATCCGCCCCGGGTAGGGGTCTCGTTATCGAGTTCGATATCGTTATAGGTGAGGACCATGCGGTTCTCGCAGTATTGTTCGAGACCGTCTTTACAAGAGGCGCACTCTTTGCAAGAATCGACCATGCAGCCGACACCGACCCGGTCGCCGACTTTGTATTTTTTTACCTGCGTTCCTACTTTAGAGACGATACCGGTTATCTCATGACCCGGCACCATCGGGAATATCGCCCGACCCCAGTCGTCATGAACCTGGTGCACGTCCGAGTGACAGACTCCGCAAAATTTGATGTCGATGAGAACATCGGTGGCGCCTGGCTCTCGCCGTTCTATCTCTATCTCTTTCAAGGGCTCGCCCGGAGCGGCTGCGGCGAAGGCTCTGGTTTTCAATGCAGTTTTTAACATCTTTGTCTCCTTTCAAAAATTATCTCTAGCGGTAGCTCATCTTTTCCATCTGTTCTGGATAGCGCTCACCTTGTATATTCAGCTTGTCGGCAGCGTTTTGAATTTCGTCCAGGTCCTCTTGACGAAGTTCGAGATTGGCTGCTTCTATGTTCTCTTCTAATCTGTGCAGTTTTGTGGTGCCAGGAATAGGCACTATCCATGGTTTCTGGGCCAGCAGCCAGGCCAGTGCCACCTGGGCCGGTGTGGCCTCGTATCTCTCTGCAATTCTATTGAGCAACTCGATAACCGTCTGATTGGCTTTGCGCGCCTCGCTGGCAAATCTCGGCAGCATATTGCGGATGTCGGTGGCATCGAATTTTGTGGTTTCGTCTATTTTGCCTGTCAGAAAGCCGCGACCCAGAGGGCTGTAGGGCACGAAGCCGATGCCCAGCTCTTCTAGGGTCGGCAATATTTGCGCTTCGGGGCGGCGATACCAGAGGGAGTATTCGCTCTGTAGAGCGGTCACCGGCTGTACAGCATGCGCTTTTCGTATGGTTTCTGCCGAGGCTTCGGACAATCCGAAGTGCTTGACCTTGCCGGCTTCGATAAGCTCTTTCACGGCGCCGGCTACTTCTTCGATAGGCACATCGGGGTCGACCCGATGCTGGTAGAAAAGATCGATACTATCCACTCTCAGCCTTTTGAGCGAAGCGTCGGCGACAGCTTTAATATGCTCCGGTCGGCTGTTCAAGCCGCCCCAGCGCCCTTCGTCCTCGGGTCTTTTGTAAAAGCCGAATTTCGTAGCGATGGCGACTTTGCCTTTGAAAGGCTCCAGGGCTTCCCCCACAAGCTCTTCATTTATATAGGGACCATAGACTTCTGCCGTATCGAAAAAAGTGACACCCTTTTCCACTGCGGCTCTAAGCACCTCTGTCATCTCTTTGACGTCCCGGGGAGGTCCGAAGCCGAAACTCATACCCATGCAGCCAAGACCGATGGCCGAGACCTCCAGATTGCTTTTGCCGAGCGTCCTTTTCTTCATGAAAGCCTCCTTTGACATGCGGTGCGCTTGGACAAAATTGCAAGCGCTGCCTTTCACTTTTCCATGGTATGCTGGATAAAGTCTGTTCTGGTATAACAAAATTCCAGAATCATTGGACAATTCTCCGAAGGTCGCGGAGGCGGCGCCAGGTTATCGTGATGACAGAAAACAACCCCAGAGACATAGCCAATCGAGAAGAGCTGGTTGAAATATTGCGGTCCAAATGTAAAGTGGACGGCGAGAATTCTATAGTGGAAGGCATGAATTTTTACCGGCATTCGAAGCCGACCCAGCCTTTTCATGGACTCTATTCGCCTTCGATTTGCATTATTGCCCAGGGAGCTAAAGAGGTACAGATGGGCGATGAGCGTTTTCGCTATGACCCTGCCAACTTTTTACTGTCATCTCTGGATGTACCGGTGGTATCTCAAGTAGTCGAAGCCAGTGCGAAGAAGCCATATTTAGGATTGAAGTTCGATCTCGATCCTGCCCTCATTGCCTCGGTCTGTGTCGAAAGCGGCGTGGCGCCCGGTCGCAATGACGCCAGCGTAAAGTCCATCGCCGTCACCAGTCTCGATGGAGAGTTGCTCGATGCTTTTGTGAGGCTTTTTAGATTGGTGGATAATTCTTGCGATTATCGTATGCTATCGCCCCTGGTGATAAGAGAGATTGTCTATCGACTTTTGCGCAGCGAACAGGGACCGCGTCTGCAGCAGATGGCTACATTTGCCGGTAATACCAGTCGTATCACCAGGGCGGTGCAGACCCTGCGAACTAGATATAACGAAGCATTGAGTATGGAGAGCCTGGCCCATGATCTGGGCATGAGTGTCTCTAGTTTTCATCAGCATTTCAAGACGGCGACCTCTATGAGTCCCTTGCAGTTTCAAAAGTTGTTGCGCTTGCAAGAGGCAAGACGCTTGCTTCTGGCAGAAGAGCTTGATGCGGGATCTGCGGCAGCTCGCGTAGGTTATGACGATGCCTCTCAGTTCAATCGCGAATACAAACGTCATTTTGGTTTGCCGCCCATGCGTGATGTGGCGATGATGAGACAGTCGGTCGCTTTATGAGATCTAATAGCCGATTATTTGTTAGAGAATTCTTGCTTCTTTCAATAGTGGCATCATTTCTATGCAGCCTGTCTCTGCCGGCTCGAGCAGAGACTTTGAGCCAGGGGGCTGAACTTGGCAAAAGGCTCTATAACGAAGGAAAGCTGGATGAGACCATAGAGAAGATGACGAAACAGGTGTCTCTGCATCCTGACGATATGGTGGCACGGTATTATCTCGCTCTTTCTCTCTATCGCAAAAATCGCAGGCAAGAGGCTTACCCCCACTTGAAAGCAATCTCTGTCAAAGAGCCACACTCTGCCATGGGTAGCTATAGCTCTAAACTCATTGGCATTATCTTGACCGAATCAAAAACGGTGAAGAAAGAGGATGGTTTTGTCGGTTTGAAATTCCTTAATACCGGAGTCGTCCAGGGGGTTTTCGAAGGCAGTCCGGCAGAACGGGCCGGTGTCAGAGTGAACGATCGAATAGTCGCCGTGGATGGCCTGCCAGTAGAAGGTTTCTCTCAAGATGCTATTGCGAAGCTTATAATCGGTCCTCTTGGATCTTCGGTTTCACTCAAACTTATGCGCGCCGGCAAACCGCTCGAAGTTACTGTGACCCGGGGCAAAATTTATAGAGAGGCTGAAAGAATCTGGATCAAAGACCATTAGTTTTAGAGGTCTTATGATTGGGTCTTTTCGTGAACCAGACCGAACAGGGGAAGCTCCTGCCGAAAGCCGATTTTACTTCTTTTAATTTACAGTCTTCGGCTTTCAATACAGACCAGCGCCAGTAGCTGTGGTCGATGCCTTTTACTTTGCCATAGGTCAGATCTTGAACAAGAAGCAGTGAGGACTTCTTATCTTCGTCAAGAACAAGATCGCGGACACCGCCTTTGCCCGGCTGCTTCGAATCGGATAGCGTAAAGCGGCTGACCGCTTCTTCTTTATGGGCACGACCTTTTTTATCGAAGAAATAGATATCGACCACCGAGAAAGGCAGTCCACAAGAGCCTGTGGCAAACCAGAAGATAAGGTCCTCTGCGCCGTTGCCGTCCACATCGGCGGCGAAACAGGCACCGCCAAGCCCCCTGTCTTCCGGGTCTTCTATCGTCCAGGCCTCGCCTGCTCGGTCTTTTCCTTTTAATGCGAACTGTCCTTCGGTGACACTGGCGGTGACACCAGGCATAACTTCCCGTTGCCATTTGCCACCGAAGCTCTCTTCTATCGTTCTCTGCGGGGTCATAGAAAGCTTGCCTATTAATGTCCCGGGAAGATAGTCTTCGTAATAGGCCGCTGCCGGAAATGTCGAGGCAAGCTGGATCATTAGAGATGCAATAAGCAGGCTGATGATTGAATTTGGCGGTCTTTTCATTGTGTCTCGAGCCGACTATTCAAGAGTTACGGCAGTTCAACTATAATCCGGCCCATTTTAGTAGGGGCGGGCATAATTTGACCCTGATTGTGCTAACAAGATGAGGGAGCCGAAAGAGTCGATATTTTATAGATCTCGACTCTTTCTCTCTGAGATCAGGAGCACAAAAAATGAATTTATCATCTTTAGTTCGTAACGACAGTATCAATCGCATTAATCAGATGGTGAGCATCCTGGCAAGATACGGACTTGCCGACTGGATAACTGTCGACGCGCAGACTCCTGATTTTGTTCAAGATAAATTAGTAGGTCCAAATGGAGAGAATCTATCGGATCTCTCTCCGGAGCAAAGGGTGAGGATGGCAATCACCGAGCTTGGTACCACTTTTATAAAGTTCGGTCAGCTCCTCAGCACCCGGGCTGACATTGTCGGACCGAAGCTCGCCGACGAGTTGGCCTCGCTTCAGGCAAGCACCCCGGCCGATGCCCCTGAGATAGCGCGGATGACGCTGGAGGCAGAGCTCGGTGGATCGGTAGAGCAATTTTTCGCCACCTTCGACCCGGAAGCTTTTAGATCCGGCTCTATTGCCCAGGTCCATTTTGCCACCCTGCCCAATGGTCGCGAAGTGGTGATCAAGATTCAGCATGCCGGAATAGAAGCGATGGTTCGCGAAGATTTGAAGTTTTTGAAGATTCTAGCCGGTATTGCCGAAGAGCATAGTGAACAGCTGAAGCGCTTCAATCCATCGGCTCTGGCCCGTTTATTTGAATATACTCTAATGCGAGAGCTCGACTTTAGAATGGAGCTCTCTAATATGGAAACTATAAGAGCCAATTTCGAGGACGATCCGTTTTTGCATATTCCGGTATCGTATCCGGAGCTTTCCGGTCGCACTGTTTTGACCATGGAGAGGTTGCAAGGCTACAGCATTGTCAATTCTGAGCGTATGGAGTTCGACGGTGTCGATACCAGGCATGTCGCCACCCATGGTGTCACAGTTTTTCTCGATATGATCTTCCGTGATCGTATCTATCATGCCGATCCCCATCCTGGTAATATCTTCGTTCTGCCCGGTCAGAGGATAGGCTTGTTAGATTTCGGCAAGGTCGAGAGAATAGATGAAAAGACCCAGGAAGATTTCGAAGAGCTTGCTTATGCCTTTGCATCTGGTGACACTCTACTGCTGACCGACGAGTTGATACGCATCTGTGCTGCTCCGCCTGATCTCAATCGAGAGGCAGTGCGATCCGATGTCGGCAATTTAATTCATGAAGCCCTGGGCAAGAGCGTCAATCAACTTGATATGAAGTCGGTGATAAATGGCTGTTTCGAGATCATTCGCTTACATGGCCTGGTGCTGCCGCCCAAGATGAGCATGATGTTTATGGTGTTGATTCAACTAGAGGGGACGTCCCAGGGTCTCGATGCCTGTTTCGATCTATCACAGATTCTTCAGACCTATCAAAAGAAAAGCAGCCACCGGCGCCTGGCTCCTGAGAGGCTGGCAAGACGCTTTCATAGAATCTTTCTTTATTGGGAACAGCTCGTCAACAGCTTCCCGCGCGATATCAGTACCATACTTGCCCGCATTCAGGAAGGCCGGCTCAATATCAAAATGGACGTCAAAGGTCTTGATAGACCGGTGAATCGTCTTGTCTACGGAATAATAGTAGCCGCACTGATAGTGGCATCATCGATGCTCTGGGCAAGCCGGGTGCCGCCTTTAATACTTGGCTGCTCTCTATTCGGTGCGCTAGGCTCTATCGTCAGCTTTGTACTCGGGCTAATACTGCTTGTCAAAATCAGCAGCTCGGGCGGGCTGGACTGAAGTTAGCGATTAGGCAAATGATCCTAGTGCATCTCTGAAAGACGGTTGCGAATTTCGGTGCGAGCAGGATCTGAGCGCAGGATATTGGTTAAGAATTGTCTGGCCAGGTCCTTGTTGCCGAAGACCATCAAGTTGTTGGAGTAGCCGATAATCTCGTCAGAGTCCACACGGCGCAATTTCATTAGCGAATAGAACTGTTCTATCGAGGCGGTGGTATCACCCTTCATTAAATAGGCCTGGGCTAGCTCTCGCCTGGCGTCAGGGTCCTGGGGATTTTTCGTCACCGCACTCACCCAGCGAGTCACCTCTTCGTTGCCCAGTTGAGATGATGTAGGCGCGCCTATGCTCTGGGAGATGAGCGGGTCTGAGGTCTGAATCGGTGGTGGAGCATTCTCGCTATCTTTTGCTTTGTCATGATTGACATCGGGCGGTGCCGTGTTGGAGCCGCCGGCGGGAAGCTCAAAGGGGGCGGAGGTGCCTTCCGGGACTTTCTCCGGTTCGGGCTTGTACTCTATCGCTTTGCGCCCGTCGTCGAGGGTCTCTCCGACAGATTTGGGCGGAGGCGGCAGGTCGGCAACCCCATGCTGTAATTTGATCAGATAGTCGCTGACCATCGATGCGCCGGTGATAGCGAGGAAGGCTACGACGCCGAGAGTAAGCATTCTAACGTCCATGGGCTTGGCCGGCTGTTTTCTCTGGGGCAGAGGACCGGGCTTCTCGACCATGGTGTTTCTTTGCTGTTCGACCTGCTCTTTGATCTGGATTTCCAGGGTCTGGGCCCGTTTCTTTTCGGCTTCCTGAACCAGCTTCTTGCAGTCGTCAATATATTCGGTCTTGCCTAGATTAGCCGCTTCGGTGCGTTCATGCTCTTTGCGGCTGTAATCGTCGCAAAAATTGGAGCGGTTCCAGGTCAGATCTGGTCCAGACTCGGGTCCCGGCTCCATGTCGTGGACCGGAGCGGTGAGCCTCTCGTTGGAGAGCATGTCGAGGGCTTCTTCTCCGGTCAGAGCCTTGAGATTGTTGAGGGTGGTTTTGCCGGGTACGGCGAGCCCGATGGAAGAAGGTCCAGCCAGGAAGCGTTTCGCGTCCTCGAAAGTAAGATTGAGGTCCTGCTGCAGATGCAGATGGTCTGTGGGTACCGCACTTCTAAAAGTATAGTTGCCGAAAGGCAGAAGCAGCAGCCGGCAAACCGCCGCTGTGCCGGTCTCTCCGGTGCCGTCCACGACCGCGCCTGTGATTATGGCGTTGTTCTTGACGCCCATACGACCGGTCAGGTCGCGCCCGACAATCTCGATTACACCGTCAGCAATCACCTTAGACCCGGCTATCGGGTCCAGCACTGCTTTTGGGGTGTAGTATTGCCCTTTGACGATGGAGGGACTGTTATTTAGTACCAAATTACCCGAAGCCGCCCAACTATCCATTACTACATGCCCTCAAACAACAATAGACAAACCATTATGGGGTGGTCTCTGACCTTCTAATATTCTATTAGTCAATTGTTGCTTATCTGTGGAAGTTTACTACCCGGTGATTACGTAGTGAATAATGTTGTCTAGATTACATTTTTAGAATTATCAGTATCTATAATCCCATGCTAATCTCATTCTTCGATAAAAAGCTTACCGAAGGACAGGAGTATTCAAGATGGTAACCCTGGAAGATGCTAGAAGAGTCATAGCCGCCGCCGAGAAAAAATCAGCCGAAATAGGCCAGCCGATGAATATCGCCGTCGCCGATTGCGGTGCCAATCTGGTGGCACATGTGCGAATGGATGGTGCCTGGATTGGCAGTATCGATATCTCTATGAAGAAAGCGTTCACCTCAAGAGCCTTCGACATAGCCACCAAAGATCTGGCTGAGCATGCCCAGCCAAACAAGCAGTTCTACGGTATCCATGCCTCGAATGACGGCAAGATCATGATCTTTGCCGGCGGCATTCCATTAAAAAAAGACGGCAAAGTAGTCGGTAGTATCGGTGTCAGTGGCGGCTCCGGAGAGCAAGATCAGGCTGTGGCCGAGGCCGGCGCTGCTGCTTTCTAGATCCTCAGGGTCTAAGCCTGGTGAGTTGAAGGTTATCATCCTTCCGATTTCTAATTTTTTCAATTCTCCATATACGGTGCTTTTCATTTCCGTCTCTCAGTCTCCATCCCCGGGTGGATGAAAGTTTTTGCCTGTTCGGCAATACTTTCGGAACCCGGAGTTAGAGGAGACCTTGCCATGCGAATGAAAGAATTGATCGTAGTAAGTATTTTATTGGCGCTGGGCATTCAGGGCGCCGGCGGAGCAGAAGAAGCGGTCAAGGCAAAGGCAACTTCTGCAAAATCGACAGTGATTCACCTGTCACATTATTCGGGTGACCTGCATGCTGCGGTCATGGCTCTAAAAATAACCCGAGTGGTTCAGAAGCGAAAAGCCCCGGTGGTCTTGTTTCTCGATTTAGAAGGGGTGCGGTTGGCCGATAAAAGACAACCCCAGGACCTGCGCTGGGGCGCCGGTGAGCCGGTCTCCAACTATTATAAAGAGGTCGTCAAGGGAGGCAGTAAGGTTCTGGTCTGCCCGCATTGCGCCAGGGCTGCCGGTTTGGACAGCAAGAATCTGCGAGAAAATGCCAAAATCGCCACAGAGGAAGAGATTGCCGATACCATCGTCAATGCCGACCGGATCATGGACTATTGAGGATATTTTTAGCAAGCTGTCGAATTATTGCTTGAATCGGATAGAGACTGATCTGTTCGATTCTCTTCAATTTCGGCTCTCCTGAAGCCAGGCTGCTGCCTGCTTTGCGAAGCCAGGGCTTGATTTGCGAGGATCTGGGCATAAAGAGAAAGATGCTCAATCTACCGTAGTAAGACCGAATACAGCATGGTTGAAAATATCCAGGATAAAAGCGGAAAAGGCAGTGATGGAGTCAAGGCTGACGATCATGTAAATCTGGTCGCGTTTCAACCCGAGCATAGCTCTGCCATTTTCGGCTCTGGTCACGGAGGCAAAGATCGCCAGCGCGAAGACACGAAGGCGCTGGAGGCAAAGGGCGCGATTCCGACCGTGCAGCTTGAAGACAGCAAAGAGGTCGACTATTCAGAAAGCACCAACACAGGTCATTCTTTCAGAGGCTGGATTGCCGACAAGTTTGCCTCGGATGACGAGCGCGAGATTATCCACGACTTCAATAAACTGGCTAAAGAGACCGGTCATGAGCTGCTTACCGACACCCAGAAATTGCAGATAGAGAACCTTCCTGAAGACCAGAAAGAGATGTATCGGCTCGCCTTAGATTCGTTGATAGATCTGAAGGACGGCAAGATAAGCCCGGCCGACTACATGATGAATAATCTCGACAATGCCGTGAAGCTTGCCGAAAAGAACGGACGGGAGCCCGGCAGCTGGAACTTTTTGAAGACCAGTCGA
The DNA here is from genome assembly GCA_020634035.1 of Candidatus Obscuribacterales bacterium. Classification (GTDB taxonomy): domain Bacteria; phylum Cyanobacteriota; class Vampirovibrionia; order Obscuribacterales; family Obscuribacteraceae; genus RI-106. The sequence continues at coordinate 65,238 of JACKCM010000005.1, forward strand.
GAGCAGCTTTTCGTCAACTATGTCGGGCTGGTCATGTCTGAGGAGCCCATGGGCTTCATCAATGATACCGGCAGAGAGCTGGCTGGCGGTGGACCCCATATAGCCGGGTCTGCGCTGGAGACGGTCTATCAAGCGATAGTCGCCGACAAGCGTGGTGCCGAGGGCTTCAATACGAATATTACAGACAAAAATACCAGTGATACCATCACGCACCACTTCAGAGAGTTTCTTCTGGCTTCGTACAATACTAATAAAACCTTTGCCGATATAGAAGCGGTAATGATAGACGATCCCAAGAAAAATCCCGGCGATGTGCGCAACGCATACTATGCCAACATGCTGGGCTCGGCGCTTAGAATGGGAGTGATCACCCCGCGGGAAGCCGCCGATATGACGCGCTGGGCTTACACCAAGCATGGTGGCAAGCAGCCGCCTTTTGGTGCAGCGAATGTGGACGGCAGTTATCTGCGTCCGGGTAAAGACTTCAGGATCAGAGACTGGTTAAAAGCCTATCGCGAACGCGATAAATAGTCTTGTTTTTGTTGCAGCATCGTTTTTCTATTTGAGTCTTTCATGCTTTCAAGCCATCTTTCGTCAGTGCTTTTACCAGTTCTAGAAACGCTTTAGTAGAGGGGCTCAGGTTAGTCCAGACCAGACCTACAGAGACCGGGATTCCTGGAGGCGGCATACTCATCACGACCAGGGCGTCGTTGTTTTGTACCGCTCCCCGGGGCAAGAACGTCGCGAAGCGACTGCCTTTGAGGACAGAGAGCAGGGCATGTCCATCATCGAAGCGCATACTCGCCCCCAGCTCTATACCGTGTTCTTCGCAATAGTTGCCGAGCAAGCGAGTAGCCGAAATTCTTTCTGATGGCAGCACCAGGGGAAGTGCCTCAAGGTCTTTTACAGTAAGCTTCTTTTTGTCAGCCGCCTCATGACCTTCTGATACCACACAGACGATTTCGTCTTTGAACAGTTCATGATATTGCAGCTCGCCGTGCTGGGGCGGCACTATGGTAAAGCCCAGGTCCATTCTGCCTGCCAGGACTTCTTCTTCTAGATCCTCGGAAGCCAGGGATTTATAGTTAATCTCTACTCCGGGATACTGCGAATTGAATCTGCAGATCCAGCCACTTACATAACGGCTGCCATAGAGGGGCATCGAGCCTAAATGGAGATGGCCACGCAATATAGAGTTGAGGGCGTCAACCTCTTGGGTGCCTATCTCTAGCGACCGAATCGCCTCTTTCGCTCTTTTCAAAAACACCTGACCGGTCTCGGTTAATTTGATGCTTCTTCCAGACCGCGAGAACAGCTCAGCCCCAAGCTCCTCTTCTAGTTGCTGAATTTGAACCGATAGAGTCGGCTGCGATACATATAATGCCTCGGCAGCCCGGGTGAAATTTTGGAGCTCCGCTGCTTTTATGAAGTATCTGAGATGTCTTAGTTCCAACTGGCCTCTCCTGTGTTTGCAGATTTTCGGGCCCTTGCCTGAATACAGTTTATCATAGGTGCTGCCTATGGATTTCATAAGAAAAGCGTATTGGACCAATCGGTCTATAAGCGTTAAATTGGTAGAGTCGGTAGTTCGAGAGAATCCCACGCTCTCGAATTGCCCCTGGCTCCATCATTTAATTAAATAACGCCTGCTCCTGGTTTCGGCCAGGGGGCCGTCGGCGTGCCCAGTCGTTTTTCATACTTCATACTAAGGTTTCCGCAATGAAATGTTCTCAGATTACCAAGCATCAACCTAAAAGCAGCTCTGCTCCGCCGCTCGAGGTTATTCGCCGCAGCGAAGCGGTGCCCGAGACCCCGCCGCTAGAAGCTGAGCCGAAACCTAACCGCAAGCTCTATCTGCGCCTGGCGCTCGGACTTGTCGCCGTGGCTCTGTTAGGCCTGGGCGGCTTCTACGGAAAACAGAGCTTCGATCATCTGATCAGCCACGAAGAGACCGATGACGCCTATGTCACCGGTCATCTGCATCAGGTCAGCTCCCGGGTGCAGGGCACGGTCGAGACCGTACTGGTGGACGACAATGAGCATGTCCGCAAGGGTCAGGTCCTGGTTACTTTAGACCCGCGGGATTTTGAGGTCAAGGTAAACCAGGCGCTAGCCAGTCTCAAACAAGCAGAACGACGAGCCAACGCTGCAAGAACATCGATAGCCTTTCAAGAGACCACCGCCCGGGGGCAAGACACCGACGCCCGGGGCAGTATCGACAGCGCCATGGCAGCTATCTCTAAATCCGAAGCGAGCGTGCGCGAAGCGAAAGCGGGCATAGAAAAGGCAAAATCAGATCTCGTCGCCCGGGAGGCCGAGGTGGAGAGATCGAGCAGAGACTATAAACGTTATATCGCCCTGGAAAAAGAAGGGGCTGTGACCACCATGGAAAGAGACGGCGCCCGCAGAGACTATCAGGTGGCGGTCGCCAACCGTGATGCCGCCCGTAATGCCATCACCGAAGCCACAGGAAGACTTGATCAAGCCAAAGAGTCGGTGCTCTCCGGTAAAGCTGCACTGACCAGAGCCCAGGGACAGATAGAACTTGCCCGGGCCAGCACCGTCCAGACCCGGGTGTCTGAGCATCAATACGAAACAGACATGGCCGCGGTGGCTGCCGCCAGCGCTTCTTTGAAAGAGGCTGAGCTCAATCTCTCTTACACAAAGATTGTCGCGCCTGCAGCAGGCCGGGTCGGTAAGAAGACCGTCGAGGAAGGACACCGGATCGAACCCGGACAGCCGCTTTTGACAGTGGTTTCCGATGACGCCTGGGTGGTGGCAAATTATAAAGAGACCCAGATCAAGGCTATGCATCCCGGTCAAAGAGTGGCAATCAAAATAGACTCTTTGCCCGAGCATCAGTTCATCGGCAGAGTAGAGTCCTTTGCTCCTGCATCAGGAGCCAGTTTCGCCCTCTTGCCCTCGGATAATGCCACCGGCAACTTCACAAAGATTGTCCAGAGAGTGCCTGTTAAAATCCTCTTTGAACCTGCCTCCATCGCAGGATTCGAAGACAGGATAGTGCCTGGACTGTCTGTTGTCACCAGTGTCAATATCAAAGGTACTATACCGGTGCAGCATGTGGCTGCCCTCCGTCAATGAGCGCCGGTGCCGCTACTACAACAACTACTACTGATACCGGTACCAGCGTTGGCACCGGTTCGGGCAGGGCCGGTGATTCTGACGCAGTCCCGCTGAAAAACTGGCTCGCCGTCATCGGAGCCTCCGTAGGCGCGTTTATGGCGGTGCTCGATATCCAGATTACTTCATCATCTTTGCGCGATATCCAGGGCGGTCTTGCCGCCAGCGTCGACGAGGGCAGCTGGATTTCGACCTCGTACCTTATTGCCGAGATTGTCACCATCCCTCTCAGCGGCTGGCTTTCAAAAGTGCTTTCACCGCGAATTTATATCGTCCTCAACGCCGCTCTTTTTGTGGTGTTCTCTATGCTCTGCGGCATGGCCAGGGACCTTCCTACCATGATCGCTTTTCGTGGACTGCAAGGCTTCACCGGTGGTGTGCTCATCCCGATGTGTTTCTGGACCATTTTGAGAATGCTGCCACCGGCAAAACAGCCCATTGGCTTGGCTATCTTCAGTGTCTCTGCCGTCTTTGCCCCCAGCATCGGTCCTGCCATTGGCGGCTATATCACAGACACTTTTAGCTGGCCCTATATCTTTTATCTCAATTTGATACCGGGGGTGATTTTGACGGGCATGCTCCTCTATTCTCTGCCCGCCACCAAAATGAACCTGGCTGCCCTGAAAGAGAACGACATCCCCGGCATAATCTCTATGTCTCTTGGTCTCAGCGCGCTTATCTACGCCCTGGAAGAAGGACAGCGCAAAGACTGGTTCGGCTCCGAAGAGATTCGCATCGCTGCCGCCATAGCTATTGTCTGTCTGCTTTTCTTTCTGGTGCGAGAGCTGGTCGCCCGTTATCCCCTGGTTAACCTTCGACTCTTTGCCCGCAGAAATTTCGGCATCGGCACCGCCGGCAGCGTCATCCTCGGCATGGCTCTTTATGGCAGTGTCTATTTGATACCACTGTATCTTGCCGTGGTCCATGAATACAGCGCCTGGCAGATAGGCCAGGTCATGATCTGGTCCGGTCTGCCCCAGCTTGCCATCACCCCTTTCGTCCCCTGGGTCATGAAAAGAGTCGACCCTCGCTATCTTATCGCTTTCGGTCTGGTGCTCTTTTCTGCCAGTTGTGCCGTCAACGCTTTCATGACCCACGATTTTGCCGGAGACCAGATGGTCACCTCTATGTTGATAAGGGCTTTGGGCTTGCCTTTTATCATCACGCCTCTATCAGCGCTCGCCACCGTCGGCATCGAAGCAGAGCAAGCCGGTTCGGCTTCCTCTCTCTTCAACATGATGCGTAACCTGGGCGGCTCTATCGGAACGGCGCTCGCCTCTACCCTGGTGGTACAGAGAGAACAGTTTCACTCATTTCGAATTCATGAACACCTCAGCTATTCGGACCCCGGGGTGAGAGCCTGGCTTGGCGAAGCGGCAGGCAGCCTGCACCATGCCGGGACCATGGCCTGGTCCGCCCGGGAGCAAGCTCTCGCCATGCTCGCCACAAGAGTGCGCGCCGAAGCCTATGTGATGGCTTTCAACGACATCTTTCTCTGTCTGGCGGTGCTGCTTGCCATCGGTGCCGTGGCGGTATTGTTCATGAAAAAGCCCGATCAAGCTCTGGGCGGTGCCGGAGCCCATTAGCGTTTTTTGATTTGTCAGCCTCTTAAATAAAGTAGAATGACATTCGCTATTTTATTGAGGAAGAGGTTGAAGTCATGTCTTTCAGACCCACGCCGTTGTTTTTGTTGTCCGTCTCTTTGCTTGTCACGGGTTCTGCCCTGGCGCCTGTCCAGGCTAAAGACGCCCCGGATGCTGCCAATTCGAAGGACAGAGCCTCTTCTGAGCATGTCTGGATGGCAGAGCAAGTCGCTTCGGACGACCCGCTTGGTCTGAAGCCCCAGTCTGAGAAGAAGCAGAAACGCAAGCCGGTGAGAAGATTCATCAAAGGTGTGGGAACCGAGCTTGGCAAGTCTGCCGACTATTTCGGCAAAGACCTCTTCATGTTCTTGTCAGTCCAGGATATCGACCCCTATGAAAAGGACCATCCTGACTTCAGCAAGCCCTGTGATGTTTTGAAATATCAGCTTGTGGACGGCTCCCAGGCCACTTTGAGACGCTATCCTGACCGTAGTTTCAGGGTCTTCGGCAGCATCTTCGACGGCACTGTCATGATTCCTGCCGCCGGAGACGACTACGTCATCAAATATCCCAACGGCACCAGAGGCAAAGTGGTCACTCAGGGCAGCCTTGTCAGAGTTTATCGACCGGACGATACGATTACGACTTTTAAAAAGACGATGTCCGGTCGATATGAAGTTTCGAATGACAAGCTGGGTTACATGGGCACCGCCACACCGGACCGCACCGGTATCAGCTGGGAAGACTGAATCTGTCTTTAGTTGTTTTGCTTGTCTTTAGTTGTCTTTTGAAAAGGCTATAGCCGAGGGGCTCCTGGTGAGCGGCATCTGCTTCCAGATTGCCTCTTGACCGTTGAAATGACCCATGTGGTACATAGTGCCTTTCTCACCGATGATGCCTATTCTATGACGCTCGAAGTCGACCATGAAGTCGCCGGGTTTGCCCATAGATAGGGGCTTGGCGTGATAGCCCTGTTCGGTCATCAGTTCCTTGGCGACTCCCTGTACACTGGCGCTGTCCAGGTTGTGAATGCCGGCGATGTCCGCTATATGAGCCACTGAGGTGGCGCCGCCCAGTCGGCCTTCCATGGTGGCTCCGGCATTCGGTCCGAAATTCCACATCGGTCTGCCGAGGTTCTCTTTAGCTGCTTTCAACAGATCTTTCTGGGTCTGGCTCAGGTCTTCTTTGTTTTTATCGCCGGGGTCCCAGCCCTTGGTTTCGATCGAGGGCATATCGAGGGTGCCGTCCGGATTCAAAACATTGCCGGGCAGGTCTTTGACTGTGTTGATTGTGACATCAGAACGGGAGGGGCTGGCAGTGCCGCCCGGCTCGAGCGGAATTAGCTGATTGATAAGACCTTCGGGCTTGGCCGCCTGCGGTTTGGAATCCTTCGCTTCGTTGACTACGTCTGCCATTACTAGTACCTTCCGTTTTTATTGGATTTGTGATTGTTTTTTGATGCCTGATGCGGAAAAGCCACCGGCTGGTGACTTCTTCATGGTCGATTTCCAACGTGACAGGAACGTGACGTGAGGGGGGAAACTACGTAGTGGCTCTAAATCCGAATCAGATAAAAATCTCGCGGCCCAGTTTTTTGAATGCCCAGATTCTGCCTATGTTCGGATAGTCTTCTTCGTCTTCATCAAATAGCCCGGGCAGCAGAAGGCTGCGCCAGTCGCCGTCTTCATGGTCGTTATTGTAAGTCGCCCGAATGTCGCCTCGAACAAAGCCATCATGGTCGAATAGTAGAAAGGCTTCGGCTTCGAGATCGCCTCCTATTCTCGTAACCCCGTCGTTGTATTCGCCCACGACTATACCCCTGGCTCTGAGGTTGCCCAGAACCATCAAGGTTGCACCGGCTTTAATGATATTTTCGGCTTCAAGATCTCCTGCCACGAACAGCATCACGCCCCCCTCCAGGGTGCGGTTGATGATGTCGCCTTTTACCGTCAGGTCTCCTTGACAGAAAATCGCTATTACATTCTCTCTTTCGACCCAGTCTTCTTCCCAATCCAGAGTAAGACCGTCCTCGATGGTGGTGCCTCCAGGCAGCACCAGAACCTTGTCTTTGGGATACTGCTTGAGCTGGGCTCTTGCAAATTCGGCGAAATTCTCGGGATAAGAATAGTTGTCGGGATCGAATTTTATCTTCTCTTTTATAACTTCTTCTATCACAGACAGCACCGTATCCGGTTTCTCTAAAGATCCTGATGCTGTCGGATCGGTGCTTTCGATAGTGGGATTCGCCAGGAAATTCTCCAGCTCTTCATCCTGCTCCACAACCCTTTTCTCTAAGGGCGTCTCTCGCCAGATTGACTTGCCCTCTCTGCCGTATTCAAAGACGGTATAGAGATTGAACCAGCCATAGTTCATGGCATCCGGAACCACCACCCGGTGCAGGTCGTCAGCGCTCAGGTCATTTCTTGCGTCGAGCACCAGACCCGATACCTTGCCCAGCACCACATGACCTTTAGCCTCTTTTCGGTCTTTGCAGCGCGGCACATAACCGGCAGAATTGAGATCTCCACCCACTCTAATGGGCCCGTCGTTGTACTCGGGGATAATATAACCGGTAGCGGTCAGATCACCCCAGATAATAAGCGGCAAGCCGCCTTTTAGCATATTGCAGACTTTGAGATTGCCCTCCACCACTAGCAAGGGCCAGAACGCTTCGTCGTTATTGATAAGGTCTCCTTTTATAGTCAGATCGCCGAAGCAGACCAGAGCACAAATTTTGTTGCGCTTCACCCAGCTTTGATCAGCGTCGATAACCAGGTCGTCGTCAATGATGGTGTCACCCTCGAAGACAAGCACCTGGTCGAATTTTGTATGGTGTTTATAGATAGTAAGCAGCTTGTCGACATCGGGTAGCTTTGGCTGCTTCTTCGCCAGCTTGTCGAGGCGGTCTCGTAGCTGTTTAATGCTCGTCAGCTGTCCGCCGAATAAGGTCGTCTCTGCAGGCATTGTTTTCTCTCCAGGATAGATTTAGTGGCAGGTTTTAACGGCGGGTTTGGACTGAGTTTTCTTTCCCTGGATTTTATACTTCTCTACAGCTATTTTTAGGGACTATTCAAGACTTATCAAAGTTTATTTTTAATACCTGGAAAGGCGGCTTGTGCTAATTTATCTCTCTTTTCTTTATATAAATCGTGTTAGAGACAAGCCGTGTTGAACATAAAATCTTTTGCTAAGTCAAACAAAATCTTACTTTTAGCCCTCAGCTTAGCCCTTGGCAATCTGTTGGCTTCGCCGCTTTCGGTATCTGCCCAGGCAGATGAGGACCGCTCTCAAAAGGTCAAGCATATGAGCGGTGTCTGGATGAAGCGCATGAAAGAAGCCGAAGAGTTGAGCGCCGCCGGCAAGCTCAATGAAGCCGAAGCGCTTTATAAAGAGACCCTGTCAGAAAGAAAGGATCTGGGTCTGGATCTTCTGACCGAGCGTATTGCACTGGCCAAGCTCTACGAAAAGCTAAAACGCAATCAGGACGCCGCCGGGCAATACAAGAGCCTTATAGAAGAGCGCCGCAAGCAGGTCGGAGAGCAAGAGGACATCACCGTCGCCTTTCCTATACGTGAATATGCCGCCTTTCTGAAACGCACCGGAGACAAGACCGGTGCTGCCAAACTGGAAGCCGATGTAAAACGGATAGAAAAAGAATCTTCCGGCACCGCATTCGATGTCAAGAAAGCCGATGCCATAGCCGCCGGTTCGGGAACCGCTATAGAAAAATCGGAGCGGCTGCGCAAGCTCGGTGCTGCCTGGTTGGCTAAGTCTGATGGACGCAAAGCCATGGTCTATCTCGATAAAGCGCTCAAATTGAACGCCAAGAACGTGCTTGCCTATTGCGACCGGGGCGAGACTTTCTATTACAACGGTGACGAGAAGTCGGCTCTCAAAGACTATAAAAGCGCTCTTGCCCTCGATAGCAAATGCGGTGCCGCCTATTTCAGCACCGGCAGAATTATGAGCGGCAGAAAAAATTATAGCGGCGCCCTCGCCCAGTACTCAAAGGCTATCGACTGCGAGCCCGAGAACATAGAATATCTGGGGGCGCGGGGCAAGCTCTATGACACCACCGGAAAGCATAAAGAGGCGATTGCTGACTATACCAAAGTGCTGCAGATTCGTCCGAGCTGCATCTGGGCTCGGGTGCAGCGCGCCACCGCCTATGATGGGCTGAAAGACTTCGAGAAAGCGGCGGCAGATTTGAGCGCCCTGGTTAAGCGATATCCGGATGATGCCGATTTCTATGAGTACCGGGGCAAAAGCTATTTTGGCGGTGGCAAGTTCGAGAACGCGATTGCTGACTATAGCAAAGTCGTAGAGCTATCGCCCGCCTATGCCGGTGGCTATGTGGGCAGGGCAAAAGCCTATGAAAAGCTGGAAGGCAAGAGTTCTAATAAGGCGAAAGAAGACTTCAGCAAGGCGACTAAATTTGGCTACTCCCCTCGCTAGTTTGGTTTGAATCCAGCTGTTTGCGCAGGTCGGAGCCTTTGAACTCCATCAGTTTAACCAGCACATCTTGAAGGTTCTTGACCCGGTCGACTCGCCACTTGCCATCGACTTTGGTTATCTGAAGCTTGACCAGTAGCTCTTTATCACTTTTGGCCGGTACCATTCTTAAGGTGATGAGTCCCACATCTTCTGATGTTTCCACCGACTCTACGCCTTTGTACTGGAGCTTGCCCAGGGCAAGGGAGCGGTCGAGGAGACCGAGCAGGTGAAGTCCGCGAGAGTCTTCAGAGTCTTTTGCCTTGTTGGCAGTATCAGAGGCCGCATTGAAGCTGCCTGTTTTGACATAGTCTACAAGCTCTTGCTCCACACCGGCGACCAGCTCTTTTTTGAACAGACCGGAAGCTGCCGAGAACATCCACTTCATGAGCAGATTAGAACCCATGGTAGATAGCACCGGCTTCGAGAGCGCTTCATCGACGACATTCTCTGATACCGTATTCAGGTTCACATATTCTCTGACTCGATTAACATCATGACCGACCAGGGCTTTTTCGATCTGGTCGATTGTGTACTGGGGCGTGCTCATATAGCACCAGTACCATCCGCCTAGCGAAAGCCCTATGACCAGTACCAATACAAGAAACAGACGCATGTCTCCCCCTCATTTGGAGTAACCAAATACAATACCTGATTATTCCTATTATCTTATACAATTCTGCAAAACTCTCCGGCTCTAATTAATTCTATAGAAACCGATCGCTAAGTGTCTTTACTCGTCGTCGTCCTGGTCATCGTTCTGATCTTGGTCCTGGTCCTGATCGTCGACTTGAACTTTGGTCTGATCTTGAACCTGACTTTTATCGACGACCACTGCTGCCAGACCTTCTTTAAAAGCGAGATTGCCCGCAAAACGCGGTTTTATTATGATCTCGCCATCTTCGTTGATATAGCCCCATTTGCCGTTCATTTTGATGGCGGCCATCCCTTCTGAAAATGGATCGGCACCGTCGAACTCAGCTTTGATGATGGTTTTGCCCGACTTATTCACATAGCCCCATTTGCCAGGCTCCCAGGAGCGTATGCCCTTGCCCATGCTCTTCCAGGTGCCTACCTGAACTGCCGCCTTGCCTTCTGACATGGCGTGGGCGTCATTGAAGCTCGGCTTTATCACATAGCGTCCCTTATCGTTGATAAAGCCCCAGCGATCCGGTCTTGCCGTGCCCTGATATTTGCCCGCTGCCACCGGGGCAAGCTTGTCTACATAGGCTCCGCAGTCTTCGAACATGCCGGCTTCGGCTTCGCCCTTCTTGTTAATGTAATACCAGCGACCGCCTTTGACCCGGTAGATGTCTTCTCCTACTCTCAGGCTTAAGCTGCCGGTCTGCTCATTGATGAGCACCGCGGCTCTATCACCAGAGAAATTGCAAGCGAGGTCGAATTGCGGCTTTATCTCAAACGTTCCATCTCTGTCGATGAAACCGTATTTGCCACCAGAGGCTACAGCAGCCAGCCCTTCTCGAAAAGGTCCGGCATCTTGAAATTGTGGCTTGATTACGAACTTGCCGGAGCTGTCGATGAAACCCCACAGTTCCGCACTGTCTTTGCCGAGCTTCTCGACTAGCGGACCGCTAGAGGGTATCTTTACCGCCGCCAGTCCATCGCTGAAAACTCCTGCTTCGTCGAAACCTTCTAACACCACTTTGCCACTGCGATCTAGATAACCCCAGCCCGCATCGGTTCTGACCGGCGCCAGCCCTTCTGAGAACGTTCCTGCTTCGAGGAACTGAGGCTGGATTATCATCTCGCCTTCTTTGTTGACAAAGCCCCAGCGCAGATTGCCCGAAGCCATCGCCGCATCAGGAAAAGCTCCTGCAAGGGTTACTAAAGCCGACAGGGCAAAGAACGCTTTTCTACCGAATCTGCTGATATCCATGCCATTACTCCCACTCTAAGGGTGATTTCAAAGTACACAACGCTTTTGCACAGTTGGATGACCTCGCCGCCCCTTAAATTAGGAGAGGGGTCACTCTCAAGGGCGAAAGTCCAACCCAGTGGGGTTTTCCCTTATTGAAGCCGGCGAGGTTCTACATCCTGGAGTATTATAGATCTCATTATGCAGAAACCAAGTCCCCTGGATAATTTGTACGTCGCCACGCCCTGCAATGCAAGGTGGGAGGATATGACCGGGGACGAAAAGATGCGCGCCTGTTCTCTGTGTTCCAAGAATGTCTACAACATCTCTAATATGACCAGGCAAGAGGCAGAGGATTTGTTACTCTCCAACGAGCCTGGCAGCGTCTGTGTCGGCTACTTCCGCCGCAGTGATGGGACGATAGTAACCGATGACTGTCCGGTGGGATTGAAGCGCCTGCGCAATGGCTGTCGGTGGCTTCTTCGAACCGCTGCCGCTGCTGTAAGCTTGCTGTTGTCAGCCAATATATTTGGAGTCGGAAAAGTATGGGCATCCGATTATCTTGATGGAAAGCAACTACTTTTTTCTCATCCTAAGAGAGCAAGATTTGGTGCGGCTAATTCATGGAAGGCGGAACATCCTGTTTCTGTACTGAAGATAAGGGAGAACAAGAACTCTTTGAAGGAAGCTGTAAAACACTCGCCGCTCGTTGTGGTGGCAGAATTTGAGAGCATGGAGCATGAAACGCCGATAAAGGTATTTGGACCTGCTTCTAACTATAGAGTCAAGAATGTGTTGAAAGGAGTTTATGACTCGGAATCTATTTCAGTATATGAAAGGTTTGAAAGCGCACCTGTGGTATCCACATCATTGAAGCATTCTGATTCGGCTAAGGTCTCGAAACAAAGTGAGAAGTTTATTCTCTTCCTTTCCCCATCAAAGTTTGTAGAAGGTATCTGGAATACTTACAGTCGCTCTTATGGACGATTGGATGCTAACGAGCTCAATTTAAAGGCGGTAAAATCAGAGATAGCGAAACAGTCAACGAAATTGCTATGACGAACAGTATTGCCCGTTCCAAATCATCTATCGTTTCAATCGCACTGATTGCTGCCTCGGTGCTTGGAGTCGCCGGGGCAATTTATAGCCGATTTCCGTCTGATTGGTTTCACCCTGTCAATTTAGACTCTGTGCTGCGATACGCAACGATGTTCGTTGCTCTAATTTTATACTACTGCTATCCGGCCATTTTAGTCTTTGTTTTGACTGCGTTAGTCATGTTGATTGGTAAAAAGAACGTGCCTCAAAGAATTTGGCTACTCTTGCTACCTTTGCTTCCGGCGGCATTGAATCTTTTCTGGGCCAGTTATTGTAATGCTACTGGTTTGTCTCCCTTTTATACGGAGTACAGCTGGATGACTGATGTCTCACTAGATCTAATAGGTATTCTTCTTCTAACTCTACTGACCGTATTCGTAAATGTTTTAGGCTCAAAGCACTGGAAGGACTACCGGGTTTTCGCTTTATCTATTCTCGCAATCGAATTTATAATGAGCATCGGAATCGCATTCTTTGAAATTTTGACCACCGAAGGTATTTGAATTCTTCAGGCGTTTTTATTCAGGTGCTCGTCCGGTTTCTGGAAGAACAGCACCGCCAGCACAGACATCAGACTTAGGACCACAAGTAGCCCAAACGGAGCGCTGAAGCTGCCGGTTTGGTGTACGAGAATGCCGGTGACGGCTGGTGCCAGAATACCTGCCATAGCAAAGCAGCAGTTCATGATACCCTGGCTGGTGGCGGCTCTATCTTTGGCGAGGTCACAGTTAAGGGCATAAAAAGCGGCATTAGGCATAAGACCGAAGCCCACACCGAGCGATATTGATGTGATCGCCACGGTGAGATCTTTGGTGAACATCACCGGAATAAAGCTGAGGGCAGAAAGAAGCTGGCAGATCCAGATCATATGAGAACGCGCTTTGCGGGCACTGCCTGTCTTATGCCAGAGCCAGTCCGAAAGGAACCCTGCCGAAGCTAGAAGAATACCTGCTGTAAGCCATGGTGCTATCAAGAAGACTCCAACTTGCTTGAGTTGAAGATGATAGGTCTCTTCTAAGAAGCCAGGCAGCCAGGTGAGGGCGAAAAACAGGATATAGCCGAACGAGAAGAATGCGAGGTTGTTGGCTAAAAGAGAGGGATTGAGCAGCATGAACTTCCAGGTGGTGGCACCGTCCATTCTCTCTTGTTGGCGAATCTCTTCGCCTGTTCTATTGCGGTCTACAGAACGACCTTCGCGAATGTGCTTCAGTTCTGTCTCGTTGACGAAGCGGCACAGCTCTGGATAGTCTTTGAATACTATAAGCCATACCGCTGCCCATACGATTCCCAGCGATCCTAAGATGACGAACATCACTTTCCAGCCCATATGAAAGATGAGGCTTGTTATAAGCGGCGCACCGATGACAGAGGCTAATGGAACTGCAGCCAGACCTAGAGCGGTAGAACGACCTCGCTCGGACATCGGGAGCCAGTCTGCCACCACGCGTGTTAGCGCCGGGAAGTGCGGACCCTCTGCAATGCCGAGCAGCGTTCTGAGAACAAATAATATCCAGAAGCCGCTTGCGAGACCCATCATGGCGGTACATGCCGACCAGAGAAATGCCGCTGCCGCCCAGATTTTGTGAGAGCCCCATTTATCTACGACGATACCGCCTGCAACGGTCATGATCATATAACCGATACCGAATGCGGAGGCAACGAAACCAAAGTCCTGGTCGTTTAGTCCGAATTCGCCTTTGATATCTGTGATGGCATAGGATATCGCCGACCGGTCCAGATAGTTGACCATGGTGATGAAGAAGACGAGTCCAAGCACCACCCACCGGAAGCCGGTGGCATTTTCACTGGTTGCTGCGGTTGATTCCGACAAAATAGTAATTCCCCTGGCAAGGTTGCCCCAAAGCAAAAGGATATTCTATACATGCGGGCACTTGATTACAAGTGAGGGAGATGCCACGTGGTTTACCTGTGCCCCAGTTTTTATCGGAGAGACTCTAGAATTTCGCCCACATAAAGCTCTGGCATGCTCATATGGGCACCTCGTCCCTTGAGAGTAGCCTCGCTGGTTTTGAAGACCAGAGAATTGTCCCTGAAGGTGCTACCGCTCAGAGTGTGCAAAGGGTTCTTGAAGTCACGCAAAATATTCTTTCTGAAGCCTGCTCTGCGAAGCATGTCGCCGACCCTGTCGGAGAGGGATCTGGTGGCGTAACTTTTATCATAGCCGATACTATAGAAGCGCTTGTTACCGCGGGCGATATCATCGATATTGTTTTGAATCCAGCGGTCATAGGCGCGTGGATTATATTGCGAGTCTAAATCGACGACAGTGCGCACTTTGCCGCCGAGATCGTTGTTATAGAGTTCGCTGGTGGCGGCATTGTGTCCTGCCGAGTGGGATAGTATGTGAATACCGGCTATATCATTGACCGATTTGCCCTTCAGCTCTGGAGTTTTATCGAAAACTTCTTGGAGCATATTGCGAAATTGGTTGTCTCTTGAGAACCGCCCCTGGTTGCTGCTTTTGGCAGAGGGACTGACCTGCCATTCGGGTAAGATCAAAAGAGTGTTCGGTGGAGCTTTTCTCATCAAGTTGTCGAGGTTGTTATATGGAATTGATGATTTTGCTGTACTGTAGAAGCCATGGTTATACACGACCACGTCGAAGGGTTTATTCGGATCGAAGTTCTCAGGAATGCGCAGCACCGCATCCGGGGCGCTGCCATGATTGGCAGATCGATAACGCAGGTTGTGATACTCCCTAATTCGTGCCGGTGATCTGAGATCTTCCGGTCGTTTTCTTTTTTCTAACTCAGAGTCATCTTCTCGGTTGCGGTCTCTTCTGCCATCGCTTCCTTCATCGCTAGATCCATCTCGTTTGTTCTCACCGGTCTCTTTCGAGGCCGGCTCACCGAAGCCTTCTAGCTCCTCGGGCAACTCTACTTTGTTTCTTGATCTGCTGCGCGATCGACTGCTTTCTTTATAGGTCGAATCAGTTTTCGTAGTTCCTGTATCGAAGAAGCGCTGGGCGGTAAAGCGCCCGTTGCGCATAGAATCCCAGACCTGGCGACTGAGCCGCTCTTTGTCGAGGGGCTCCCGCGCGGGCGGACCGAAAAATTTTTCGCCGCGTTCTTCGGTGGCGAATTGAGTCGATTTTTCCATTGCTTCGATTTCGCGGTTGACTCTGCTAAGTGCCTTGATTGTTCCGGATGCATCTTTCTAGAGCAATCGGCAACTAGATCATAAATTATCTGTGTGACCGCTGTGTTACAGACCTCAATATCAAAGGCGATATAATTCTCAATCAGTCCATTTTAGGCCGAGATTTGTCGAGAGATGGCCAGTAGGTTCCGTCTGCTGTGATTGTTCGTCCATCTCTGGTGAGAGTTGAGTTCCATTTGCCTGACTCGTCGAAGAAGCTAGTATCACCGTTGGGGCGCCATTCTATAGAACCCTTGCCTCCATCGGACTTGAAGCGCAGTCCGCTTTCTGTGACTGTCACATCCTCGGCTTTGAAACCGTCAGAGCGAAGATATGAGCCATCTTCCTGGCGGTTGAAAGTGGTGCCTCGTGCAAAGCCCTGTTCTAGGTCGCCAGCTTCATTGTAAGTAGCCGTCAATATCGGATTGTCCAGGCTGTCATCATACATGCCGCTCAGCCTTCCCTGGCTGTCTTTGAAAGTTACTGGTCCTTCGGCTTTTGCAAGACCGCCGTTGACAGCTGTTTCATAGAGACCTTTCGCTTCTTCTGATAACTCGCCTCCATTCATGGTGTCATATAAACCTTGAAGTTGCTCAGGTTTGGCTGAGGCTCCAAGTCCCCTTGCGATGGAAGCAGCTAGTTCCGGCGACAGAGGAGAGCCCTCTTGCCCCATCGCTTCGCTGATCTGTTGCATTACCTCTTCAGGATTTCCTGCTTTCGATAGTTTATTTCTGGCGTTCTCTCTCTCCATGTATTTATCGGAGTCTAGATTGCCTATCAGCTCTTTGACCTGTTCTTTTGACAGGGGCTCTCCCTGCCTGTTTTTATCGACCTTTCCTCCCATCTCCTGGATGGCTCTTTGCGCCTGCATCTGTTGTTCTAGCGAGACAGGATCGTCATAGGTCTGCTGAAGTCTTTCGATGACCTCTTCTTTGTTCGGGGCTTCGACCAACTCTCTACGGGCGCGCTCGCGCTCTCGATAGCTATCGCTGTCCAGCTTCGCTATTCGATCGGTTATCTCCTGGTCGCTCAGTCCGGCTTGTTCTGCGGTTGCCTGAGTCTCTCTGACGGTATCATCGGAGATGTCACCATCTAAAGGAGGCGGGGAGATCATATGAGGCTTGGAGAAGTCGAGGTCTGCCTCATTTATTGGTAAGGTCGGTTTCTCGTCCGGCCTATCCAAACCAGGCAAAGGTGGAGTGTCATACGGTCCGCCATCACCTTCTTTAGCTTGCATATCCAGGGCGCCGGCAGCCATGATGTTGAATTTTTGAATTTCGGCCTGCTTTGTTGGCAACGATTCCGGATTATCCGGTTCTTTGGGACCGTCCAGTGGAACACCCGGACCAGGATTGCCCGCGCCCACTATCTGAAACTCGTCTAGCTTGAAGTCTTTCATCGACGGGTCAAAGTTGGAGTTTGCGTTAACGTTGCGCATAGAATTCAACGCGGACATGTCGCTCGGGCTGAAGTTTGAGTACGCCGACGAAAACAGATCCGACTCTTTGTTGCCTTCAAGAGTCGTCGACTCGTTCTTGTCCTGCTGATCTCCGCCGATATTGTTCGTAGAGACAGAACTCTTCTCGGACGGCGGTGGCTCGTAGCTGTCGTTAAAGGCAGCGGCGCTGCCGGCAGCATTTGAATCAGTTTGGGGCTGCCGCTCTCGGGCAGCAGATTCTGGTGCAATCTCAGATTTTGGCATAAAAAAACCGGGGCTTTCGCCGCACTTTTGCTGGTAAGGGTGTAGACAAGGGGGAATTGAACACGAATTCTAGGGTGATTCTGTGAGCAATGTGTACCCGGCTGGACTTTCTGTCAGGCTCTATCTATTCGGCTGTTGGACAGGTTACAATGCCTGCATGCCTTCTTCTGCACCTATCTCGCTACAGTCTATCGCCGGCCGTTCAGTGGCTGTTATCGGGGGTGGACCGTCCGGATTGATGGCGGCAGAGTTACTTGCGGGCGCTGGTGCCGAGGTCGATGTTTATGAGTCGATGCCTACAGTCGGTCGCAAATTCTTGCGGGCTGGTCTGGGCGGCTTGAACATCACTCACAGCGAGCCATACGAAGAGTTCTGCTCTCGATACGGCGACCGCAGGGCAGATCTTCAGAGCGTGCTCGATCTCTTTTCTCCTGAAGCTCTATGCGCCTGGGTTCACGACCTGGGGATAGAGACTTTTGTGGGTTCTTCGGGCAGGGTCTTTCCTAAAGAGATGAAGGCGGCACCATTATTGCGTTCTTGGATACATCGCATACGCAACGCGGGTGTCCGAATAAACACAAGACATTCTCTGGTCAGGGTCAATTCAGATAATTCAATTACATTAAAAAATGCCGATACTGAATTCAGCACCAGTCCTGATGCTGTTATTTTGGCGCTCGGTGGGGCGAGCTGGCCGCAACTGGGATCCGATGGAAGCTGGGCTCCCTGGCTCGAAGAAAAGGGAGTGGGGTTTGTTCCTTTTGAAAGTGCCAACTGTGGCTTCGAAGTAACCTGGAGCGATCACCTGAAAGAGAAGTTTTCGGGTGCGCCACTAAAGGCGGTGTCGTTGACATTTACCGATCTGAATGGTGTTACCGAGAGCCGCGAAGGAGAGCTCCTGATAAGTGAATACGGTGTCGAAGGCAGTTTGATCTATGCCTATTCGAAGCGCATTCGCGAGTATCTGAAAGTCCACGGCAAAGCCACTGTCTATATCGATCTCTTGCCTGGACGCAGCGCCGAGAGAGTGCTGAAGGATCTTTCGCGCCCCCGGGAGAAGCGCTCTTTATCCCGTCATCTTCAAGGCTGCTTCGGCAAAGACGCGCTTAAACGAAGCCTGTTGTTCGAGCTTCTGACTCGCGAGCAGATGGAGGCACCCGAAACACTGGCTAAATTAGTGAAGGCACTGCCCATTTCCATAAACGCCACCAGACCGATTGAAGAGGCTATCAGCAGCGCCGGCGGAGTAAAATTCGAATCTATCGACGAGAACTACATGCTCAAAGCTATGCCGGGAGTTTTCGTCGCCGGCGAGATGCTCGACTGGGAGGCTCCTACCGGTGGTTATCTGCTCACCGCCTGCTTCGCCACCGGTATTGCCGCCGCAATCGGTGCCAGCCGCTGGCTAGGCAGTAAATCTCCTGGAGAAGTGCAGGATGCATGAATATAACCCGATTGATGCTTCTCAAAAAGAGCAACTTGTAGGTTGGATTCAGCAACATAAGCTGGAAGACTTTTCCGGCGGTATCATCGACATCGCCCAAAATTGTGTTCGTTTTGCGGGGCATTCTCCTGATAGTTATGAGAAAGTAGGTAATTGCCGCCTGGGTGGTCTACCGGATGCGACTGTTTCTTTCGAGTGGCCAGAAGAGATGGCGTTTCTGGCTCAGCTGAACATGACCGAGATAGCTCCATTTGATCACAATAAATTGCTTCCGGATAGCGGCATGCTCTATTTCTTTATCGGTGATGATGAAAGTAGCTCAGATTTGCCGATGCGCGTCATTTGGCAGGATCACGATATCGATGATTTGGTCAGGATTGAAGCGCCGCCGGGATATAAAAACACCAAGACAGAATACTATGAAGGCGGAGACCCACAGGTGGTTTATAGTCCCCGCCAACTCAGTCTGGTAAAATCGGTCAGCCTTCCTTACATTCCATCGCGTTTTGAGAAGCGAATTTTTGGTGATACCAAATTGAGCGAAGATCAGTTCTCTCAATTTGATAAGCTCGTATTGGGAATGCACCTTCAGGTGGAAAGTGGTAAAGTCGGTCGACATCAGCTATTGGGCTATCAGAATCTTGCTCCCTATGAACCAGATGTAGAGGCTTGCGCACGTGAATTTGGAGTCGATCCTGACCTGTCATGGATTGACCTCGACACTGTCAATACTCTCATTGCTGAACTGGACAAAAAAGACGAATCCAATTGGAGTCCTTGGTATCTAGAGCATCTCAAAGAGACACGAAGAAAGAATCGTGAAGATCTAATTGCCCTGGGAGATAGACGCAATGATTTTTTGCGGGCTATTGATGACTGGATACTTCTCTTTGAAATAGACTCTGATTTGAATTCAGATATCTGTTTCTGGGATGCCGGTCAGGTGCACGTTGTTATTCGCAAGCAGGATTTGCTTGCCAGGAATTTCGACAAAATCTACGCCCATCTTTTCAGCAGTTGAAATTTAGTCGCGATAGACAGTCTTAGAGTTGTCGTAGTGCATTTTATAAATCACACCGATGCCCAGGTTCGTACCTGCCGGCACCTTGCCTGATGCGACCAGAGCTTCGATAATTGCTCCTGCCTTGCCTTTGACTTCCAGATGGTCCGACATCATCACAAACTCGGTCGATTCGAGAAAACAATCGACGCCGTCACGGGCAATATAGAGTTCGGGGGTTTTGTTTGCGACCGCCAGCTGAGTGAGAGTGTTGTCGTCACCCAGAAGTTGAACCTTCCAATTAGCCATAGTTTTACTTTCCTATAGAGCTAGTAAATAGCAAGCAGGTAAGTCTAGCACGGATATCATCGCCATATTCCTATCGACAACGGCGTAGACAAGATTAAATTCTGAGGTTTCAGAGGTCTCGAAACGGCAGACTCTTGTCTGTTACCTTTTTCGAGCATTCCACCCCGCAGATGGGCAGATTGCTCGGGTCGAGAAGACCCAGTTGTACAAGAGCAGTTGCCAGGTCCCAGTAGATGTGCTCGCTGGCGATTTTGTCGCCTTCGAAGGTCACGATGGCCACGGTGGGGATCTCCAGATACTTGCCGGTGGGAGGAACACCCGGCAAAAGAAAGTCGATTTCGCGGTCATGAGTACAGCGGAATATAAGCTCTTCTACTAAGCGATTTTCGCCTATGGTTCTTGATACGGTTTCGATGGTGGTATCATCGGGCAACTTCGGGATGAAATGACGACTGTAAAAGTCTTTCAAGTCTTTGCGTCCGGCGCCACCGGTCATGGTGGGGATGTGATTGACATAAGGCTTCTCGACCATGGTCGAATCTACCGTCAACTCTGCGTCTTTTGTCTTGAACTCCAATTCGCAATGATGATCCCAGAGTGTCTCTAGCTGAGCGGCTCTTTCTTTGTGGGGGGTGTGTTCAGAATCCATAGTCGTGATTTGTCTCCCCTTAGATAACTCCAAACGGTCTTTAGCGCAAAAGTAAGTATAAGTGAAAGTCACAGAAACAGTCTATCTATGCTCATATGAGGCTGTAGACTATAGTACTACGAATCGTTAGAGCATCGTTTTGATGCTTGCAAAATGGCTTCAAATTGAGAAGTTTTGTTCTCTGGTAAGTGTTTGAGCCACCATTCGCCTGAATGCGAAATCCGCTCCAACAGTTTTGTGTCTTTCTCCGAGCCCGAGGATACCTTGTTGTTGAGTAGGCGCAGAGCAAGATTAGATTTTGCTTGAGAGAATTTTTTCTCCCAAATTTGTTCGGATTCCCAGGCTGTTCCGGTGCCTTTAAAGAGCTTTGTCACATCCACACAAAACTCTGCCTTCCGGTGCAAGTCGTCATAGAGATCTGTTTTGCAGATTCTGACAAAAGCGACACCTGCTGATAGCTGCCCGCCTGTTGCTTTTGTCGCATCCTTAAATGCCCTGCGGGTCATAGAGGGATTTCTTGTGAATCCTTCTACCTGGTCGGCGGCATGTAGATATAGCATTTTGTAAGGTCGTCCGGCCATGAAGAACTGCAATGCAGACAGCTCTTTGAACCACTTATTCATAAGCTCTTCCGACTGAGCCCTGAGAGCAAAGCAGTTAGTCATGAATTCGGCGCTGGATAGGGAATGATCAAGATACTGTTCCGAACAGTTTCTCAGAGGGGTTATATTGCCTATCGGCAAAGATTCTAACGGTTGAAGATTCTTTGTCAGTCTTTGTGTGCCAGCTTCGAGGTCATGGATGTCTGCATAAACATAGAAGAGACCTTCGAATCGCTCAAGGTGGCGGCACAAATCGCTGAAAATCCAGCGGTTGTTCATCCTGAAGAATTTATGGTCCATTTCCAGGCGCCGCATTATGGTGTCGATGACTGATCTTAAGTTCTCGAGCCTATCCTGAGAACCATACTCTTCTACAAGAGAGCGCATTAAAATAGGGGAGTACATAGGCTCATGGTCACTGGTTGTAAGAGTTGTCGCATACGCTACCTGAGCGAAATAATCTCTGGCACGCTCGTAGAGGAGCCTTCCTGAATCTACTTCTTCTCTTACTTCATCGAAGTGTTTTAACAGAGTCCCCTGGTTAGCACTAACTATGTTTGATGAATGCTTCTTACCTGGATATTTTGCGGTCTTGATCGCCATGGATAATTCATAGTAACTCTGTTTAAGTAGTTTATCTATGCTGTCTCTTAGCACTATTGTCGAGGTTGGTTCCTGGTTCAAACAGAGAGTAAGGCACTTGAAGCTAGAGGTAAAAGAAACAAGGTCATTCTTTTGGATAGACAGGAGCTTTTCCAGTTTCTGAAATTTGTTTCTTAAATCGCCGGCATTTTTCACGTCCAGGTCTAAACAGGATATTCCTGCGAGATCACTACCTACAGACAATGCTGGTTTTGAATCACATATGGTGCTCGTTGTTTCGTAATGGTAGAAAAGCAAATACTTTGTATAAAGTGCATAGTTGGATTCCTCTTGATCTTCAGCTAGTTCAATGAGTTGATTTTGAACTAGACATGCCGCCTGTTTCGAAGATAGCAAACTTTTCAGCTCACCTAAATTGGTTGATACGAACAGGAGAAAGATATTCAGTGAGTTTCCGTTTTGAATCTCTGCTAATAGCTTTTCTCTTAAATCGCCAAGGCATGCTTCAATCTCTGGAACTCTCAAAGCCGGTTCTTGAGTGTTGCATAAACCGGCGAGGGCTATGAGGTCTTTGAGGATAACTATGTCTTCTGGGGAGAGGCGTTTGGATTTTGCTCGCTTTGAGAGTTCGTGAAGCTCAGAAATTTGTTCACTAATCGAGTTTATAGTCTTAGAGGACATTATGCCTGGACTGGCTCATCTACCCAGAATGAGAGAATGTCTTCCATATTTTCAATTCGGTTTGCTACATCAGAGAAAAGTGTATGCCTGTCGAGAAGTGCTGCTTGAGCACCGGATGCGAGGGCTCCCTGATAGTCTGCATAAAAATCGTTGCCTACATGCAAAAGTTCTGAAATGTCTACGGAAGCAGAATCTGCCGCTTCTCGAAAGACCGAAGGATGCGGCTTGGTTTCGCCGGACGGCGATACACCGATAATAAATGAGAAGTAATCAGCTACTCCCAGAGCTTCCAGCTCTTGTTCTACCTTGCCCAGGTTTAAACCCAGGTCGACTCCGGCAGCACGAGTGGTGATTATTCCCATAGGAATACCCTTTTCCTTCAGTGATTTCAGAGTGCTACGAACATCATCGAACATGAATACTTCAGGTCTATATTCTTTAGCAAAAGTCGCTGTAAGTGTTTCGACTAATTCATCTTCTGGCTTGTATCCCAAAACTTCTGAAAGTACTAAGCTGTTATAGTGCAGCCAGAAAGCTTTGGCACCCATAGACTTTATTGCCTCGCTGACCGCGGCTCCATCTGAAAAGTATTTTTGGCGAAATCGTTCTATTGTAGAAAAGTGTTTTTCTTCAACAGGTATGCCGACTCTGGAACTGTATTCGATGAAGGCTAGAACCCCAGTGGGTTTCTTGTCGATCAAAGTTTCATCCATGTCGAATGATACTGCATAAGGTATTTTCATACGTTCTTTCTCTTTCCTCTGTTGCTGATAGAAACTAGGTCTAGATATCGTTCTAGCCGCGCTCTTAACTCTTCTGGCGAAAATCGAGGAGACTTTACTCTCTGCTTTTTCCTCAAGGGGGTGTCAACCATAACCCGTGTACTTGTTTTCAAGGCTGCTTGCTGAATCATAACTGTCGACGTTAGCAAGTTTGATGGACTAGTGGCGCGATGAAGCTGATCATAGGCGATGCTATAGCTACTTCCCTTATGCATTGAGGAGGTGAATGTTTTGATCAGCCGGCAACAGCCAATATGTTCCATTGAGAAGTATTCATTGTTTCCGCGAGGATGGTAGCGGTATTCTTCTCTGGTGACTGCTCTGTGATTGTTGTCCAGACCTGACAATTCAGACCAATTTTCTAGTGCTAGCTGCCCTGTGATGATTTTTGAGGAAAAGTCCCATCTGTGGTCGTGGATATCTTCTTTCGAGGGGCTTTGGCCTGGTTCGAGTGGCCACCATATATGAAGGCGTACTTTGAACTCTTCGTGACTGGGAACAACTAAGGGAATTTTGTCGAATCCGTTAGGATGGGAGTAAGACCTGTCTGCAATTTTTTCTAAGTCTGCACGGTTGGATAAAACTGATTTGATAATCCGTTTTACTCGAGTCAAAGTTAAGGTCTCCAGAAACGCAGCTATGGAGTCCGAGCTAGAAAAAGAATTATTTACTTGGCTTATTTCAAGTTGTTGCATTTTAGGTCTGAGGACAAAACAAAATCGTGACAACCTGGAAGTATTGATTAAGTGATTCCTGTACAGATCTGAGCTATCTGACTGCGCAAATTTAGCCGGATTGGAATTATATCAGAGAAACCATCTTTAGTTTGGATGCTAGTTGTCTGCTCAGTTATGATTAGTCCTGTGAAAAGATAGTTGGTTTAGATGGGCTTGATTGTAGATTCTGGTCAAAGAAGTACAGATGCATTAATTTCCCTTCGGAAGAAGGGTGAAGCTGATCGCGATTCTGATATCGAAAAGAAAGAGGAAGTGGTTTCAAAGCCTGAGACTTTGCAGGAAGAAGAACCGGAGAAGACTATCCGATGCAAGTTCTGCGATCACGATATCACCCGCCCATCTCTCGCCGTCGAGCCCCATGAACATACCTTTCGCAATCCCGCCGGGCTTTCTTTTCATATCCTCTGTTACAGCGATGCTCCAGGCGCGTTAAATAATGGCGTTCCCACTCTAGAACATACCTGGTTCTCCGGATACGCCTGGTCCTATGCTATCTGCCAGAATTGCCAGAGCCACCTGGGCTGGTGGTTTACCGGTGCCGATACCTTTGTGGGTCTAATCGCAACTCGCTTGATTCGTTGATTTAACTAACTCTTCAATCTAAACTCAGATGTCGCAATTAGTACTGCTGGTAGGGGACTTGCTGCTGTTGAGTCTGGGGTGTCAACTGATTTCTGATCAGGTTTTGCAAAATGCCTTTGCCTGTCTGACCGGCGCTCTGTCCGGGCTGGTAGATAGGTTGATTCTGCTGGGTTTGAACTTGCTGGTTGGTCAGATACATCTGGCCGTTTTGAACCGCGACATAAAAAGCCTGTCCGGACTGGACATTGGTCATCATATAGTCGCCCGGCGGCAGGTTGACGTTGCCTATCAATGTG
The DNA here is from genome assembly GCA_020634035.1 of Candidatus Obscuribacterales bacterium. Lineage (GTDB taxonomy): Bacteria > Cyanobacteriota > Vampirovibrionia > Obscuribacterales > Obscuribacteraceae > RI-106. The sequence goes on from JACKCM010000005.1 coordinate 89,973, forward strand.
GGCTGTGCTGCCATCTGTTGCTGCTGCTGGGAGCCGATCAAGCTGTCTTTGAGCGTCTTCATGAATTGAGCCTGACAGGGCACAGCGGCGAAAAAGGACACGATCAGGAGCACGACTACGGAACGTTTCATGTTTTATTACCTACCTGCGACTTTCCGACTATTTTTTTGATTATAGCAATTTCGACCTTCTGAAGATACGCGGAGCAGAGGTCCACCCGGCGGGCTTTCGGCGGATTTGAGCTGTATACGGATTTAGCGGCTGAAGCGCCCTGGGACCTCAGTGCTGCTCGCACTTCTCCACCAGCCTGTCTACCATCGCTTGCACTTTCTTTTGCAGGTCTTCGGTGAAACTATGCCGGAAGGCATGGGCGTCGGTTTCGTAGTCTTGAACAAACGAGCTTATATCAATGGGGGTGGATATGGTGACATGGACATCGCGTCGGGTGAGTTGCTTAGGGCGTTTTACCTTAAACAGCTCGCGCTCCAGCTTGAGCACCAGCTCGGCGAGCCGGTCGAAAGAGGCTTTCTCTTCGATATAGTCTGGATGCCAGCTGGTTAGCTGTGCTACTTCTTTTAGATCAGCCAGCTCTTTTTTCAGTTCTTCTTGATTAGAGTCGTCGCTCGCCAGCTCTTCTCTGATGGCGGCACCAAGCTGCCAGGCTTTGTCTATGAGCTGCGAGGGATGCACTTTGATCTCCTGGTGAGTCGCTTCTATCTCTGACAAAATAGCCTCTTCGGTTCTGGTGATCTCTTCGAAGAGGTCGTGCTGAAGCTCTTGCCGTATATGATGCGCGGTCTCTTCCATGGCAAGCAGAGTCTTCTGAATGCGCCGCAATCTGGTAGTGAAAGATTCTTCTTTAGAAGGCTTGAAATTGAGATGACTTTCCATCTTCTCGATCCGGTGTTCAAGGGCGTCTTCGATGGGACCATGGTGATGATACTTGAGCGCCATCGGCACAATAAACGCCTTCCAGTCAGGGTTTTTCTCGCGCTGTTGCAAAAGAGCCTGCATGCTTATCTCGACCACACCGCTGTGAAAGGGCTGAATCTTCTCGTTCAGATAAAAGATCTCTCCTTCGGGAAAGATCACCAGAATCTGCTCTCCGTTTTTGACGATGTCGATGGCGTACTGCTTTGCGTGACTGTCGTGGGCGCCGCGCTCGACAGAAAAGTGTCCTAGATGTTGCAGCACCCAGCCGGCCATGCCCGATAGCTCGTCGAAGGCTTCGCGGTTGCACATGGAGATAAAGCGTTTGCCGCTCAGTCTCGAAAGCTCAAGGCAGATGCGCGGGTCCATCTCGTCGGCATGGTTGGAGATAAGGATAACTCCTGCGTCAGGTGGCAAGCCTCTTAGATGTTCGAGCTCGGCGTCGTCCACATGCAGTTTGTTCTTGAGGGCAAGCTCCAGGCGCACTAATTCGCTGGCGGCGGCAATAACCGGCGCCGAAGGCTTGGCATTTTTGAATGGGCGACCGGCTTTTTCTGATTCTGATTCGGGTTCGGGCATGGACAGTGTTCCTTACGGTGAGGCAAGTCTTCAAAGGCTCGCCTGTATTAGCCGGTTATTTTACCGCAGTTTCTAGCGATGAAGTGCGCCGGTCACGATGCAGTCACTCCTGACTTCTAGTATTGGTCTGTTGTGTTAGTTGTATTACAGATTCATCGCAGGTGCTGCAGGAGAAGATCCCGGTGCTGATCGAATATTTTAACGGTCAATTTCAATCTAAAGCGAGCGATTCTATGGGATGGCAGTGGCGAGCGCTTTTGTTGCTGACCCTTTTGATCTTCTCTTTATTGATATTCGAGCCTGATGCCGACTATTGTTCTTCGTCCTCTGAAACTCCCGCCGAAGCGACTGCGGTACGAGATCTGATTTAAGTGTGAGAGTTCTATTTACTGCCGCTCTTTTCGAAGGCGATGCCAATCGGTCCCAGTTCGCCGCCGGGATATCTGACGGTCACATAGACAGAAAGCTCCGGCTTCGAGACCTTTTCTGCCTGGGCGACGTTGCGCGCTAAAAGACCAATAAGGCTATCGATTTTGATTTCGCCGGCGGTGCCAAGGCGTTTGTTTACGGTGGCGACAAATCTAAAGAGAGCCGCCTTCGCCTCTTTCTTCTTGGGACCACCTTCTTTATAGACTTCCAGCAGATAGTCTCGTATGCGATACCACATATCCGGATTGTTAGGCAGCTGCTTTACCGCTGCCACGCACTTTTCTATGCGGTCCTGCTTGGTGTCCATGCCGGTGATTTCAAAGTCCACCTCTCTGGCCACTTCTGCCAGCGGATCTAAGTTGGTGTCGAGACCGCCTTCTATTCCGCCATAGCGAGCCTTCTCTATCGCCTTCCAGTCGACACCCCGTTCCATAAAAGGATGGCGCCGCCCCCGGAAGCTAGCCGAGTCGCTGCCGTCTTTCTGTTTCTCGTTCGATCCGTCGAATTTGGACATTAACTTATCGCCTTAGTTGAGATTCAGTAAGCCTATTATAACCAGGTCAACCACGCCTGGCATAGGGACCGACCGCGCCGTATGTTTTAAGCTCGAGAAGCAAAGTCTTCATGCTGTATAGAGGGCGATAGTTCAACACTTCTCTGGTTTTTGATATATCGAGGATGCTCGGCTTGAGCGCCGGATCGAGACCGGATTCTACCGCCAGATCATAGAACGGTCCATAGTATTTGCGAAATGTCGTGCCCGGACCATCAGAGTCCCAGGCGGCAAGATCCTCGGCGCTGTATTCATAGGCACCGTCCACGGTGAGGGTAAGAGGAGCGTTCTCAAAATCATACTCGCCTTCTATTAAAAGCTCGATGCTCTTAATAACCGACTGGGCGACGTCCGAGATATGCACCGCTCCTTTTGCGAACCACTTTGCCCAGTCTATAAATTGTGAATAGACCTCGGTGTTATAGGGTGGGATGAAAGCGCGGGGACGCAGGGTGATGACCTTCATATCATGGCGGTGCGCGTAGACCGTGGCAATCTCCTCTCCCACCACTTTGGTATGTCCGTATAGTCCGAAGCGCTCGTCGATACTGGTGCTGGAGATGAAGACAAAGTCTTTGATACCGGCTTGCCGGGCGCTCTCGAAGACATTGAAAGTGCCGTTCACATTGAGGTCCCAGAACTGCCACGCATCTTTCTCTTGCTTGTGTTCGTGGATGCCGTGCCAGGCTGCTATATGGACCACTACATCGATGTTTTTCAACGCTGTTTTCAGGTCTTCTCTGTCGGTTATCGAACCTCGAATAAACTCAATCTCTCCTGTGCCATCCGGGGCGTTGTCGCCTGAATGGGCGCTTGCCTCTTCGGGACTTCTGAGGTCGAAAACCACCGGTGTATGCCCCATGCCTAACAGGGACCTGCACAGATACCGGCCCAGGTCGCCTGAGCCTCCGGTCAGAAATATGCGCTTTTGCGGCATTTTTTGTGCCCTTATCTCTCTTGACATCGGTATGGCGATCAGTATAATAGACTAACTCTGCCCTGGCTCACAACAGATTGTGAGATCGGCGCAACGAGTAGAACAAAGCTGCGCAAACAAATCATACATTCAAGACAGGAGACCCCTCTTGCCATGGTTGAGCAGCTTTCTATCGGTCGATCCGGCTCTGACAGCGGATCACAGAGAATTTCTAACGAGATATCCAATCAAGCCGATGGCGAAGCCCATCGCGACGGTGACCATAGCATGGCAAGCCATTCTATGGTGGTGGCCGATGCATATTCTGCCGATTCTCCGAATGCTTCCAGCCTTAGTTTGCGTTCTATTCTGGACAATACTCTAAGTGGCGAATTCGGCGAGTTCCAGATAATCACCGATGAAGATGTATCAATAAAGGATTTTTTCGGGGGCGAGCCGACGCCAGATCCAGAACCAGATCCCGGTCTATTTCTAATAGACCAACAACCTCTTTCTATCGATGATTTCTTCGGCGTAGAGCCGAGTCCGAAACAGAGTCCAATTCTAGATCCGAATCAGTCCGAGTCTTATTATGACAATGGTGGCGCCGATGATGCTACTTCTGAATGGAGCCTCGAGAAAATCTATAGAGAGAGTGGCGGCCGCGAGACTGTCACCGTGGGCGATATGTTGCCGTTTCCCCAGAGGCAGCCAGGAAGGCAGCTTGGCGGCAGCGAATTTTTTCGCGACGTGCTCGGCATCAATCCAAATGGAGACCGATATCAGAACGGGGTCACCGGTCTTAATCGAGAACTGGCTATTTTGAGGCAGGTAGAAGCCGGTAATATCCCGGATTTCCTTCGCCATCCTAAGAAGGTGGTTACTAGAGACGCCAACGGCAATACCGCAGAGATCTCGGTGATGCCTGATTATCTTGCCATCGGCACCAATGAAGATTGGGTGCGGGTGCCGATGACGCCTATATTAGCCAGGGCCATCGCTGACCGTTATGGATTGGAGTTGCCCACTGAGAAAGTTGCCGACGCCGTATACAGCCAGGCTGATGTCAGGCTGACCGCAGAGGGCATGGTCGCCAACAGTCGAGATCAAAAATACATGACAGGCAACGGCTTCTATTTGACGCATAATCAGAAAATTGAAAGGCAGCTAGGTGGCACTCCTGATGGTGCTCTGGTTGCCGGGCACAAGAAAGACATAATCTTCAGCCGATTTGCCGCATCACGACCTGACCGGCTCGATTTCTATGGATTCTTCCGTGCCAATGGTACAGCCATTCAAAATGCCGGCGGCGGACCCCACGACAATCTTTATGTCGACTATAGCCACGGAGCACGTTTTGTAGGCGAAACTGTCCTCGTCAATGGACAGCCGATGCGCTATAGCGACGTGTTGAGCAATCCACGTTTAGCCGGTCTATTGAGTGATGAAGGTACGGTCGATGTGAACAGCATCTATCGTCAGCCCAAGGATTCTTCCTATCGGGCTCTCTATTAGATTCAGAGTCAGCTTCCTAGAGGCTGTCTTTGATTCCGAACCAGACTGCTATCCCGCCAATCGGAATGATCAACATCATGATGACTGTCAAGATGGTGACAAGGGATATCGTCAATATGAATATGTCAGAGGCTGTCATGATATGGGTATGTCGTTTCTATATACAGGCGGATCTAAAGATTAGATTCTACAGGAATTTTGACCGATTGCATCCTTCTTGACTTGTTCAACGCCCGTTTGGCAGTCGAGCCGTCATTCACCCAGGAGGTCAATCTAAGAGCCTTCATCAGTTTGATGGTCATATAGCTGAGGTCGAACTCACCTTTTGCCAGGGCATTGTTGGCCGAACCAGGATTGGCATGGTGATTGTTATGCAATCCTTCGCCCATGGTCACAAAGCTGAGCCAGGTCATATTGACACTATCATCGGTGGTATCGAAGTTACGATAGCCGAAGATCTCCATGTGAGAGATTTTGTTGAATATCAGGGTGACCTGCTGCATCAAGAGTCCTGCAGAAAGGCTGCCCAGGGCGATAGGCAGGCCGAACATGGCAAGCAGAACAAAGCGGAATAGAAAGCAGAGAACACCGTTCAAAAGATGAGCTTCCTGCACTCTTCCGCCCCGATCTAAGAAGCGATAGTAAGGATCATCTACTAAGTCTTTGCCGCATTTTTGGGGATCGACATGGTCGGGATACTTCTCGTCGAAGATCCAGCCATAGATGCTGCGCCGCCAGCCGTAGAGGTTGGCATGGGGATCCAACTCGGTGTCCGAATAACGGTGATGGGCACGGTGCATGGTCGCCCACCAGAGAGGAGAACTCTGGAAAGCCAGATAGCCGGCAGTCACCCAGAAGTATTCCACGAACTTGGGACACTTGTAAGAGCGGTGAGAAAGGAGCCGGTGGTAACCGATGGAGACTCCCAGAATATGGATAACGTAAGAGATTAGGAACGATACGGTGAAGAGTATGATGAATTCAGTCATATCACCCGCCTCGCTGATACTTTAGGTCCGAGCATGTTTTTGTCAGTTTTCCGTGTCTTGGGTTGGATGGTCGCGGCATTTCAAAAGCATTTTCAGGTAGCAGCCGCCTTTTTTAACTGTTTAGAGATAAAGTCAGGTGGCTAAATGTGCTCTGGGCACGAGAGCCTTTATACCGCCCTTTGGAATCTCTTTGGTCTTAACCTTTGTTCTTTTTTGTCTTTGTAGTATGCGTAATCAAAAATGTAGTCATATGAATACATATTGTAGTCGCTTCGCTAGCATATCATAAAATCCTCCATTCCCTGGGGATTTTGTGATGCTCCATAACAGAGACGGGGGATTTTCACTTTTTAGTAGACCTGACTAAAGATCCTCGGAACCTTGGTCTGGTGGCGTCTGTTTTGTGGTTGATAAGGAGGGCTATCCGCCGAATTATTTATTACTGTCACTGTATTCTTTCGTCACAGTAGATATCTTGAGACTATCGGCAAAACCGCTCTTACGCTGACGTGTCGCAAAGAGGAACAGATTTAGTCGGTCTGGCGAGGATCTCTTCGAGGGTGGTTCTCTCAAAAGCTTGTTCTACCGATGCTATAGCTTCATCCAATCTCTTGTGCAGCGCACAGAGAACGACACCATGAGAACTCAAATCCAGGGGGCAGGTCTCTATCCTTTTTATAGGATCGACAGCGTTGATGATTTCAAGAATCGTAGTGGTCGCGGGAGCCTTTGCCAGGCTGAAGCCGCCGCCCAGACCGCGCTGCGATTTCACCAGTCCGGCGCGGGACAGGGACTGAAGCACTTTGGAGAGATAGCTGGCAGGAACTTTGGTCCCACCGGCGATCCTTTCGGTTACCTGGGCATTGTCCTGGTTCATGGCTAGAAAGACCATTGCTCTCAGGGCATATTCGGCTGTTTGAGAGATCATCGGACCCCCTGATCAGGATAATTGGATAAAAATATCCAGAATTAATATTAACATAGCGCAGATTCCATTGACAGGCAAGGTGGCGAGGTTTAAATTGGATATAAAGATCCAGTTATCCAAAAGGAGGTACGGACTCATGAACACTCAAAAACACGTTTGTCCTCTGTGTGACTATATTTATGACCAGACCCGGGGAGACCCTGTCTATGGCATCGCTCCCGGTACCAGTTTCGATAGTCTGCCGGAAGCTTTCAGGCACGGTGACTGCACCGCGACCATTGATATGTTCGAGACTTGCACCTGCGCATCGTTGGCATTCGATGAGGTTACCGGTGGTGCTCCGAGATTTTCTCAGAAAGACTCGATTCAAGAAATCTTCGACAGGTATCCGGCTGCCATCGACGTCTTCAAGATGCATGGAGTCGATGTGGAAGATGGTTGTCTCTTCTCTGTTCGGCATCTACCCATAGAAGAGTGCACAGAATTGTGTGGGGTCGAAGATCTAGACAAGATTGTCAATGACCTTAATGCCTCTTTGTTGCCTGACTTGAGCGTTCAATCGGGCAAGCGCTCCCTGGGGGAGCTGGTGGCGGAGAATGCCAATAGAGCAAAAGTCTTTGACGAATATGATCTGGACTATTGTTGTGGTGGCAAAGTCTCTCTAGAAGAAGCCTGCTGCAAGAATGGCGTTGATCTCGAAGCGGTTTTATTGCGGTTGCAAGAGTGTGATCGTCTTGAACCAACTGAAAACAGTTTTGATAATGCCAGCTTGACCGATCTGGTAGACAACATCGAATCTACACATCATAAATATTTGAAAGATGAGCTTCCCAGGCTGGAGAAGCTTGCCGATAAAGTAGCCAGGGTGCATGGTGCCAGAGCACCGCAAATGGTGGAGCTGGCATATCTGTTTCGCAATCTGAAAGAGGAGCTGGTTCAACATACTCTAAAAGAGGAAATGGTACTATTCCCTTATATCAGGAGACTCGACAGCGAAGCTATTACGAGACCTGCCCAGTTTGGGGCGGTTGTTAATCCGATTCGTTGTATGGAAGCCGAACACGATGATGCCGGTAAGGCTCTTGTGAAGATACGACAATTGACCGATGACTACAGGGCGCCTGGCGATGCCTGTGGCAGTTGGCTAGCACTGGTAGCAGGTCTGGAATCGCTAGATAAAGACCTCAGGACTCACATACACAAAGAGAACAGTATTCTCTTTCCAAAGGCTGTCTCAGTTGAAGAGAGACTTATTCTCGTATAAACAGACACCTCAATCTCCGTCGGGAGGGCGATAGCATGCAATACAGAAAGCTGTGGCTGGGACTGGTACTGGTTATAGGTTTGTCCTTCGCCGTACTCGGCTACTACGGATACCAGATCTATATCCAGGCACCGCCGATACCGCAGAGAGTCGTCACCGATGATGGTGCATTATTATTCACTGGTGACGACATTCTGGATGGTCAGAACGTCTGGCAGAGTATCGGCGGTCAAGAGGTGGGTTCGGTCTGGGGGCACGGTGCCTATGTGGCACCGGACTGGTCAGCTGACTATTTGCATCGAGAGTGTGTCTGGCTTTTAGATTTCTGGTCCCAGAAAGATCATGGTGTCAGCTATGCCAAGCTTGATGGCGAGAACAAAGCAGCGCTTCGAGAACGTCTTAAAACCCAGTTGAGAAACAATACCTATGACCCCTCGACTCGCACTCTCACTGTCCCGGTTGTCCGTGCCGAGGCTATGCAGGCTGTGGCCATGCATTACTCCAGCCTCTTCGGAAGTGATAGCGATGCTGCTATCGTGAAATTGCGCGATGCTTACGCCATTCCTGCCAACGCGGTCAAAACTGCCGAAAGACGCGATAAACTAAACGCTTTCTTCTTCTGGACCTCCTGGGCTTGTTCGACCAATCGTCCCGGTGCCGATATCACCTACACCAATAACTGGCCTCCGGAACAGCTTATAGATAACGCTCCCACCGGTGCGATCATAGTATGGTCGGTGGTCAGCTTTATAGTACTGCTCGCCGGAATCGGCACCCTTGCCTGGTATTTCGCCGCCCAGCGCGGCGCAGAAGGTGACCACGATGTACCGGACAACGATCCGCTCCTGGCTCTTAAGCCGACCAATAGCATGCGAGCCACGCTCAAATATTTCTGGGTAGCGGGCGCGCTCTTTGTTGCCCAGGTCGGTCTGGGGGCGATAACCGCTCACTATGGTGTCGAGGGTGGTGGTTTCTACGGGATTCCTTTGTCAGAATGGCTTCCTTATTCCGTCACCAGAACCTGGCATACCCAGCTAGCCATATTCTGGATAGCGACGACCTGGCTTGCCACCGGATTGTTTATCGCCCCGGCGGTTTCCGGTCATGAGCCCAGGTATCAACGGGCAGGAGTTAATATCCTGTTTGTCTGTCTTGTTGTTATTGTGGTCGGTTCCATGGTCGGACAGTGGCTGGGAGTGGCTCAGATGCTTGGATATGAACAGAACTTCTGGTTCGGGCATCAAGGTTATGAATATGTAGATCTTGGCAGGTTCTGGCAATGGTTCCTTTTCATCGGGTTGTTTCTCTGGCTGGCATTAATGACAAGGGCGATAGCGCCCGCATTTAGACAGCCGTCAGAGAACAAACATCTGCTTGGATTGTTTTTGATATCCTCTCTTGCCATCGCCGCTTTCTATGGTGCCGGGTTGATGTACGGACGGCATACTAATCTGGCTATAGCAGAGTACTGGCGATGGTGGGTGGTGCATCTCTGGGTAGAGGGTTTCTTCGAAGTTTTCGCCACCGTGGTCATCGCTTTCCTGTTTACAAGAATGGGCTTGCTCCGGGTCGCCACCGCCACTGCCAGCGTTCTATTCGCCACAATCATATTTTTGACCGGTGGTATCATCGGCACTTTTCACCATCTCTATTTTACCGGTACACCGCTGCCGGTGCTGGCTCTTGGAGCCACATTCTCTGCCCTAGAGGTGGTGCCGCTTGTGCTTATCGGATTCGAAGCCTACGAGAACCTTACTTTGAGTAAAGCCAGGCCCTGGGTAGAGGCTTATAAGTGGCCGATTTACTTCTTTGTCGCGGTGGCTTTTTGGAACCTTGTAGGCGCAGGCATCTTCGGCTTCCTCATAAACACGCCGATAGCGCTATATTTTATGCAGGGTCTCAATACCACCCCAGTTCATGGACATACTGCTCTGTTCGGGGTCTATGGCATGCTCGGTCTGGGATTGATGTTGTTTTGCTTGAAGGGCCTTGCCACTCGCAACGAATGGAAAACAGGGCTGTTGCGCTATTCTTTCTGGTCAATAAATATAGGGCTTGCTCTTATGGTATTGATCAGTATCCTGCCAGTAGGCTTGATGCAGACCTGGGCTAGCGTTCAGAACGGCATGTGGTATGCTCGCTCGGCAGAGTTTTTGCAGACTGATTTAATGAATGTCCTGCGCTGGCTGCGGGTGGTTGGTGATACTATTTTCGCTTCTGGAGTGATGACGCTAGGTTGGTTTGTTCTTGGTCTCAAAGGAGGCTGGTCCATATCTTCTAATTTAGATGCCACGATAGAGAAAGAGCGATCAGCTATGGCAGGTACGGTAAGTAAAAATGATGAGCAGCTATAAATATAACCGCGTTTTCATTCCTGTCGGTCAGGTTGTGGTCAGCCGCGAGCTTATCTGCCAGGTTGTGGATGCGTTCTATATAAAAGTGCAGGGCGACGACGTGCTCGGTCCTATCTTCGAGTCCAAGCTGCATGGTCAGTGGCAGCCGCATTTGGAGAAGATGTATGATTTCTGGACCAATGTCATTCATGGCTCCTCTCTGTATTCTGGCGATCCTATTAAAGCCCATGTACAGGTCGGATCTATAGAGCCGCAGCATTTTTCTCGGTGGATTTCTCTATTCGAGGATACTTTGAAAGAAGAGTGCGCCAGTGAAGAGCAGATCAGCGCATTTCTTGCGCCGGCTCAAAGAATGGCAACGGCTCTTATTAGTAGAATTGAGTCGAATTGAATGGAATCTAGCCAAATAAAATCAATCGGCTCTACCGGCTATTTTTCCATTCTATAGTTTTCAGTGACTTTTCAAATTCAGGCTTGAGCGCACTATATTTGGTGCCCGGTGCCACCAGTGCCACTTCTTGCACAGCGGTGCCTGTTTTGTCGGCATCTATCAGCATTACCATAGACTTTTTGCCGTTCTCCGTATATTTGCCTTCGATCATAAGAACCGGTCGAGAATTGACTTCATCTACCCAGGCTCTATCAAGCTGAAAGTCTGCCGGATTTTGCTTACCCCGCAGAATGCTGCCCAGGGACATGAACTCTGGTCGCGACAGCTCATGCCCTTTGTTTTTCAAGATCTCTTTGAAGCGCTCCCCTTCGCGTTCGGGCACTCTATGCCCCCGATAGAAAAATTCCATTCTGCTATCCGAGTTCTCTCCTTCTGGATGAAACTCGCGGTAAGTGCTGGATTCGCTGCCACCGGCGCCGCCTTTTACCCAGCCCTCAGGGATCTTCATAGACTCTATCTGACCGGATTGAAAGTTCATCTGCCTCGGTCCCCATGCGTTTTGCGCCAGTGTTTCGATAGCCGATTGTTCAGACTCATTACCTCTGCCAGACTCACCTGCGCCGGTTCTTTCCAGGGGTGAGGACATAGATTGGTCGCGCAGCCTGGATTCCTGCTTTCGCGCCGGATCTTCCTGAGTCACCATCGGTGGTATATCGCCTGTCACTTCATTTGCCTCGCGCCTTGTCACATGTCCGTAATTATTCCGGAAGCAGTGCTAACAGTCTATCTTGTAGAGCCGTATCAAAAGTCATTATCATCACATAGCCATTGAGCTGATTCATGTCCAGATTCTTGAGCATTTCACCAATTTTTTCATGGTCGTTAACTTTGAAGGCATCGACAAACTCCTGACCTCTTTCTCTGGTCAGTCCAGTATCTTGCGCATATTGGCTAAAGGCGCTGTCGAACTTCTCGGGGGGGAAGCCCTCAGGAGCAGTGGTTGCGGTGAGCAGAGCCTGACCTCTCTGATCTTCGGGCAATCTATCGTAACTATCGCCGACCGCATCCAACCTGGCTTGATATCCAGCTTTATCGAAGTCGGGATTGTTTCCATTGGCTCTGAAATCATCACTGATATCAATCATCGTTCTGCCCAGAGTGAGCGATAGATTGTCGCCGGTCAGATGCTCCATGAGTTTGAGATTTCTATCCACCCCTTCTAAACCGGGGAAGTCTCGGTCGACAATCTCTTCGGCGCTGCGCATCTCGGCTGTCTGGGCTGCTTTTTCTGGGTTCATTGTCGCCATATAAAGCTGGTTGACGTCGACTCCTTGATCAAGATGGTCGTCATCGGTGCCCCACTGGTTGTCCACCATCGCTTTGCCGGTCTCGGCGTCGAAGTCGGTGATGTTGACCACATGCCAGCCCCCCGACCCACCGGCGGCTCCGGCACCGGAGTCTGTGAAAAAGGGCTCGTTCTGGGTGTGGACGACAAGGGTTATAGGCAGATTGCCTGCCTCTTTTGCCGCGGTGAGAGCGGCGCTCAAGTCTTCGGCGCTGGATACTGCTGTGACACCAGGGTCGTCCTTCCCTCTATCGGCATTGTGTATGACCGAGGGGCTGTTGTCGCCGGTCAATAGCGCATAGGTGTTGGCGATGTCGGCATCGGACAGACCAGGGGACTGCTGAAGCTCGACAGGTGGTGTCTGTCTGGTGTCAAAAAGGCGCTCGCCGGTGTCTTTGCCTTGCTCTGAGAGGGGAGGAGTGGTCTGCTCGTAGCGTCGGTCTTCGCCGTTAGCCTGATAATGCGCATTGACTGCGCCGACTTGAAATATCTGAGAAGCGATACCGCGCTTACCATCGGGCACCGGATGATTGCCGGACTCGAAATCGGCTGTGTAGGCGCTTTCTGGAATGGTCACCTTGCGTCCGTCGGCAAGAGAAGCCTCGCCGGTCATAGCGGCATCGGTGACGAACCGGGCGGCAGCGGCCGGATCTCTTGCGTACATGCGGTTCTCTACCGTGGTTATATTACATGTATTGTGATAGCCCTGGTCGATAATCGAGGGGTCGGCGGCCTGGGCCATGACCTGCTCTGCGATGGTCTCGCGCATCTCTGCCGGGACCTTGCCTTCGGTATCGGTATCCAGCAGTCTGCCCACTTCTTTATAGGTATCCGAGACCGCTCCCTCAGGCAGATTGTCTTCGCCGGCGCGGTTTTCGAAGCGGATCATGTCGGCGATGAAGCGCGAACGCTCGGCCGGGTCTTCTATGCTTTCGTCGAGAGATTTGAGTAGCTCGTCTCTTTCGGCAGATTCTCCCGGAGGAAATTCGGAGACATTGCCGTCTTTGTCGGTCAGTTCATAATTGCCCTGAGCATCTTTAGTAAGGGTGAAGGTGTCGACATCACGGTCGCCTTTATGGGTCTCGACGGTTCTGCCGTCTGCACCGGTTTCGGTTTTGAAGGTTGTATAAGGATAAGACGTACCGCTCTCGTAGACACCGTCTTTAGATTGGCGCATCCAGGTTCCGTCGGCTCGACTGACCGATTTCGACCCGTCAGTGTATTCGCTGGTGGTGGTGCCGTCGGCACCATAGACGGTTTTACCCCAGTCGCCTTCGAGGGTTCTGTCTCCGGAGGCTGCTATGGTCTCTTTGTCGCCTGTTCTCGGATTCCATTTAATGGAGTTGCCGGCGCCGTCGTCATAGGTGAAATTGTCGCTTTCGTCCACTCCGGGAAGCTTCAGCTCGGTGCCGGGCGCCGGTTCCTGACCGGGCTCGAGTCCGTTGAGCTCTCGAACTGCTCTGGCGTAGACGCTGCGCTGCTGGTCGTTGGCGACATCGCCCAGATTATCCCCGGTAATAGTATCTATGGTCTCTTCCGGTTTTAATACATGGGTCGATTGCTCGGCTCCGGTCAGATCCGGCTCTGCCTTTGTCGTTGTTCCGTCATGGACGGGACTGTCCGAACGACCGCCATCGCTGGCGCCGCCCGAACCTCTCTCCTGGTCGCGGCCCGGGGGCTGCTGGTCTCTTCCGGAGTCTTTGTTGTCGCCTTTGATAATGCCTTTTTTGTCACCTTTATTGCCGTCACCGGGATCGACTATGTCTCCGCCGACCGGGTCTTCTGCAAAAAAGCTCTCTAGCTCGGCGCCGGGGGCGACTTCTCTGGCGCCTTCCCTCTCTCCGCCCACGCTGCGGTCGGGGCTCAATCCGCGGCCGCCACTTGCGCTTCTGTCCGAACCGCCTTCATTGTCCTGGGAATCACTCGGTCTAAGACTTCTCTCCAGTTGAACTTGATTGCCCGAAGAGGAGCTGCGCCGGGGTCCGTGCTCTAGCTCGGGCGGGGCGATGCCCTGCTCTCTTTTCTCTTTCAGGTACTCTTCTCGACCTTTTTTACTGTCGTAGTCTTTGAAGCCAGCCTGGTCTTTCTTGTCGCTGGGTGAGGTTTTAGAAGTGGGGCTGTCGGTGCCGCCGGCTGCCCTTGAGGTCCTGGCGGTGGGATCGAAGACCGTCGAATACAGGTTTCCCGTATCGAGGCTCATTTTGTTGTCCCCGTCGATAATATCGGGTTTTGGCGCAGTCTTGTCTGCTCCGTAAGATTGCTCCAGCAGGCCCTGAATCTCTGGATGGGCCAGGGTTACGCCCTCGGCGACCTTGTCGGATTTCGAGTCGACTCTATCGGAGGTCCGAGAATTAGGACCTCCTTCGTATAGTTGAGTATTACCGGCACGTTCGGGGTCTTTAGCCCCGGCGGCAGTTGGAGAATCCATAGTAAAGCGATTTAAGCAAGCAAAAGAAACATCGAAGTTGCTCTAATATAACAGGACCGCTACCACTTGGCAAGCGCCTGTTTTATCGTCCCAGCTTAAATTTGGAGCTGAGCACTTCTGTCTGATCTGGGTCTTGTTTCTCGGGCTTTTACTAAATGCCCTCTGCTTATGCTTATAGAAATACAGTACAGCAAAAATGTGACTAATTTGTATTCGCTGTTTTGAATTTTTTGGGCGGCAAACCGGATAAATCGACAATGCACCGCAGTGTATACTCTTCTGGAATAAAAGCTTCAAATGGCTAACAGTTTCTAGAGTCTCTAGTGTTTCTAGACCAGAGCCGTCACGATAAGGACAGAGCATGACCGAAGAAGTAGTCAAGACAGGTCACCCAAAGGGACTGTATACCCTCTTTGCCACCGAGATGTGGGAGCGGTTCAGTTATTACGGCATGAGAGCATTGTTGGTGCTTTATCTCACCGCCACCTGGGATGACCATGGCTTCGGTCTGGAGCGAGCCGATGCGCTTGCTATCTACGGAATCTTCACCGGTCTTGTCTACCTGACCCCGGTTCTTGGTGGGCTTCTGGCGGACAAAGTTTTAGGTCAGCGCAAAGCCATCCTCATAGGTGGTGCTTTGATGGCGCTCGGGCAGTTCACCCTGGCGTTGAGCGCCGCAGGCACCATGGATGAGCGCCGCTTTTTTCTGAACATGGGTCTGGGGTTGCTTATTTTAGGCAACGGCTTTTTCAAGCCGAATATCTCTACCATCGTGGGCTCTCTATACGAAGAAAAAGACCCCCGGCGCGACAGCGCTTTTACGATCTTTTATATGGGAATAAATCTGGGGGCATTCTTCAGTCCATTGATATGCGGCACCCTCGGGCAGACCGTCGGTTGGTCCTATGGCTTTGGCTCGGCTGCTATCGGCATGGTACTGGGCATGGTTATTTTTCTATTGCTTGGAAAGACTCTCAACGATGTCGGCTTTCCGCCCAATCGCTCTGGCGATGGTGCCACGCGCCTGACCGGGCGAGACTGGCTAGAGATGCTGGGCATAGTCGTGGGCAGTGGTCTGCTTGTGCTCGCCTTCTTAAACACCTGGTCGCTTCTGACCGAGACGGTTCGCAGTATCATCACCTGGGGTGGCTTCTTACTTATGGGTGGCGGCTTTCTTGCCATGGTCGCCCTTAATACCAAAGGCAGTGACCAGTGGAGCCGGGTCGGTGTCATCTTTATTCTGGCTGTTTTCACCATCTTCTTCTGGAGTGGCTTTGAGCAGGCGGGCGGGACCTTTAATCTGTTTGCCAATGAGAACACCAATCTCAATCTGTTCGGCAAAGAGAATTTTATCCAGGCATCATGGTTTCAAAGCGTCAACGCCATTATGATCTTTGCGCTGGCGCCGGTGTTCTCGAGCATGTGGTTGTTTCTTGGCAAAATAGGCAAGAATCCCAACACACCAGCCAAATTTGGCATAGGACTGGTTCTGCTCGGTCTGGGCTTTGTTGTAATGAGCACCGCCAGCGGTTTAACCGCGGGTGACAACAAGGTGAGCCCGATGTGGCTTATAAGCGTGTACTTCTTGCATACCCTCGGAGAACTCTGCCTCAGTCCTATCGGGCTCAGCATGGTGACCAAGCTCAGTCCGCCCAAGATTGTCAGTCTGATGATGGGCTTCTGGTTCGGTTGTACGGCATTAGCCAATTATCTTGCTGCCGTTTTGGAGAGCATCTTGCACAAGTTCGATCTGCCGCTCTTTCCCTTTCTTGCTTGCCAGGGAATCGTCTCGGGTATCTTGCTGCTGATTGCTTCGCCCTGGCTCAAGAAGATGATGCGGGGCATAGATTAGATCAGATCAGTCGTTCCGATTCACTTTGGTATCCCTGGAGTCCTGGTTGGTATCTGCACAAGTAAGATTTTTCCCGGCTTACTAAGGAGGGCGGTGGATGATGAGAGGAACTTTTGACAGGCAGCGTGAGCGTAAGATCACAGCTAATAGCTTGATAGGAATTATCGCTATTGCCCTGACCGTTTCTAGCTGCTCTAACGCCGCGAAAACTACAGAAAGCGCTTCTGACAAAGCTCAGGCGGCTGAAAGCGAGAAAGCCTCAGCCAGCGGGTCCGAGATGATAATGATCTTCGATGGAACCGACAATAAAGTTTCGGAGCCAGAGACTGCAAATCTGGAGAATTTATTCAAGAGCACAATTTATCCTGCCGCTAAGAAGTACTGGGAATCTGATGACGCGTCGTTAGAATTCGAGGTCGACCCCGAATCAGAGCACAGTATCGAAGGTGTCGCCGAGGGATCCTTTACTGAATCCGGCAAAAAGCAAAAGGCTGTACTCTATCGATTTTCTGAGACAGGGCATGGATTTTGCACCAACGGCATTGTGGTCATGGAAGGTGACAATGTGGTGGCACATTATGCGTATCAGGGGGGCGCAGACTATTCGCTCACCAGCATCCCTGACATAAATAAAAACGGCAAAAATGAACTTGCCATCGAGGGTGGTTCTACCAATCAGGGTGAGACCGAGAGTTCTATCAACATTGTGGAGCTGTCTTCTGGTGGTGTTAAAAGTTTCGGTTCGACAACGACCGCGTCAGACAACGAAGGTTCTCTTGATGAGAAGAAGGTTAATGAGGCGTATCAAATATTCGCCAAATCTTCTGGCGAACCTGAATATTTCGCGAAGAAAGTAGATCTGCTCGCGAAGGACAAAGCGTCCGGGGCTGCTAAACCCGAGCCGATTAAATTAGAGAAGAGTGAGATAGAGTTTGGCCTGGTGAGGTAAAGTGCCGATGGTTTCAGTCATAGAGAATACTGAAAGAATCGACCCTGATTATTTATCGCTTTGACCACTTTGTCGTCTACATAAGCCGCTCGCATCTTTTCTGCAAAAGGAAATCGCCCTTTTACAGATTGCTCTCCATCGCATTCTGTCGATACCACCGCCAACTCTATATAACAGGGTACCACCGCCCACTTCTGATCTAGAGAGGTGTTGATGTTCACCGCCCAGCCGCGCGGACCTTCGAAAATATGCATGTAGGGACCGCCGAATTCTCTCCATAGAGCCACATGGTTTCTCGCAGTTACCTCTACCGAGATCTTGTGCTCCGGGAACCATTGCGGTCTATTAATCGGTGGCTCAAAACGATTTATCTGACCAGATTTGAGATCGGCTACCTCGATCATCTGTTCTCTCAGGGCAAGAACAAGGATTTTCTTTGCTTTATCCAGATTCCATTGGGAGTCGAAACCGACATCCATCTCACAAGCGGCAAGCCTCTCTTTCAAATCAGAGGTCCAGACCTCTACACCATTTTTCTCACGTATCAAGACAATCTCGCCGGTTTCCAAAATCGACAACGCCACCTTCTGTCTGAAGGGATGAACCAGTTTATTGACCAGTTTAAATGAGCCACTATCGTCTTTTTGCCAGAGTTTTACTGTGTGATCCGATTCGGAGGCACCGATAATGGTGTTATCTTCCAGTCCAAAGGTGATGACGATATCAGCCGCGACATCTGAAGCGACCTTTTGCAGACGCTGTTCGCCTCTCAGGTCTTCCAGAACCAGGCTGTGATCTTCGCCGCCTCCTATCACCAGAGCTAAATACTTGTTGTCCCTTGAAATAGCATGCTCTCTGGTATCCCCTGGAAGCGAGCGGATAAACCTGCCGGTTTCTCTCTCCCAGAGTGTTGTCGGCTTCCAGTCTGTCTTGATGGCAAGGATAGACTTGTCTGTGGAGGGTCTTATCTCTTTTATCCTGTCGTCGGCTCCTTCTTGCAGCGCTACTTCAATACTTATGTCATTTATTCGAATTGTACTGCTGCTTACAGCATTGCAAAAGTTGTTTCGGTCAAGAAAACAGATCGTTTGTGTATTCTTGAACATAGTGTAATGCTCTAAATTTGCCAGCACTTCAGACTCAGCCTTGTCGTCGGCGAGGTTTATCTTCTTGAGTTCGCCCGGGGCTGTCCGGACTAGAATGAAGTCACCGCTGGGGGCGAATTTTGCCTCGTCCCAATCTTCAGAGAGCGCCAGCACTCTCTCGGGTTCGTTATCGCCCTCTTTTTTCCAGATGATGCCACCGGCGGTCGCCCAGAGAATGGTATTGTTTACAGTGCCTACGGCGATAATCTCTTCTCGATAATCGACAGCGGCGAATACCAGCTTCTTAGTTTCGAGATCATAGATGTGGCAGGTCAAATCGCCTGCGCCGGCAAAGACATAACGATTGTCGCCAGATATTGCCACCGAGCTGATCATAGCTTTTCGTCCCCGGTTGGTTCTCGAGAAAAAGCTATCTAGCTCATAGGGGCTGAAACGGGCGATTAGCTTCTCTCCGGTGCGGTCGTAGACCGCTACGGCACGGTCATGGAATCCAACCACCGTAAGAGAACCGTCGTTAGAATAATTGACAGCTCTGATAATCTCCCAGTTTTCGGGCGGTGCTTCTCCCTGGCACAGGGTCGACAATCGGGATCCGGTGGCGACGTCGAATACGCCGGCGGTGCCGTCATTAAGTCCGAGCAGGGCTAGTTCGCCTTTGTTATCTAAGGCGGCGGATTCTATGAAGACTTTGAAATCTTCAGTCGGTAGGACGGGCAGGGGTGATTCTATCTTTCCTGACAGCGGACTGGTGGGGCGGATTTCGCCAATTTGTTCTTTTGTGGTCGTGTCCCAGATCTTTGCAACGCCTTCGTCTTCGACAGTCAAAAGGCGACTGCCGTCTTTTGAAAAGCTTGCGACATCAATCTCTTGCCAGTATTCACCGAAGGTGAGCCAGAGTTCGCCTTTCTCGTCGACTCTCATCTTAGGACGATCAAAATCAGCCATTTTTATCTCTCTTCTTAAAAATCCCGGCCGCTTTCCGGCAGGAGAGAGAATAGCATAAAGAGGTTATTTCTTCTGAATCCTTGCCAGCTCTGCTTTTACGATTTCGACCGGCGTAACCAGCGTTCCTGTGCCGACCTGGGCATGAGAGGCGCCTATGACCTCACCGTCTCGGTTGAAGGTCGGTCCGCCGGAATATCCCCGGGGCGCAGCCGCTCCGTAGATGGCAATCAAAGGCTGACTGTTGACGAATCTTGGTACCACATATGGGTTCGCGACCCTGGCTCCGGCTTGCTCGACCACAGAAATGTTGGTCGTACCACCGACGATACCAGTCAGACCGTTGAGTTCGCTGGTCACGCCATCGAAGCCGACAATCACCGCCAGATCATTTGCTCTGGCTTCTGTAGATGAGCGCGCCAGGGGCACGACCTTGCATTCTCTCTCCGGGTCTTTGCTCTCTATCTGGAGGATGGCGCTGTCGGTGGATTCGTCTGCCAGCAAGACTTGCGCCGAGCGCGGTCCTAAATCAGGCAGGTTGACGATGACTTCAGGTCCTTTCGAGCCGGGAGCCGGTTTAGCTACAGTGCCGGCATCATCGCGCATGGCGCCGTAGCGCAGGTCGTGGACGACATGTTCTTTGGTGAACAGCAGGCAGCCCTGGCTGTTTTTGTCGATAACGAAGCCGGTGCCGTTGGAAGACACTTCGGCGAGGGTGTTATTAACCTGGGCCGGTTGTTTCGACTCTATGCGCCCGATGCCCGCCAGGGACGGCCTTATGCGCCCTATCGGCGAGGATAGCTCGTCGGGCACCGGAATATTCGCCTGGGCGACCTCGACGGTATCTGCCGAGGGCTGGTGAAACGATTCGAATCCTTGTGGCATAGGTCCCTTTTGCCTTATTGCGCTGATTTTTCAGATTATGGCGCCTGCCCGTCGGCCCCACAATGGGGATTCCACGACGGAGGATTTAATAGAAATTGCGATAGTGTGCTTCTAGCTGTCAGCCAGGCGCTGGAGAACGTCGCCATATTTTTTGTGCGTTCTGTTCAAAGCCTTTGATATGGACTTCTGGCGTTTTGGGTCGCGTATTGGTGTCAGGACCAGGCTCTCTCCATTGGTGGAAAGCGCGATTTCCGTATCACTGTCGATTTCCAGCAAATCTAAAATCGCTTTGTCAATGACGAGGGCATGGCTATTTCCATGCTTTGTCAGTCTCTTTACCATAGCCATTTGTCAGAATCCTTTTCTGGAACGAAGTTGAATTTAGGCATGTATATTGCCGTATTCACTTGGGAGAATGTTCTTACTGTGTATATACCCTGGTAGATACAGTGTAACACAAATGAGAGGATCTCTTTAGTAGACTCTGCACTTTCCCCTTCCTGTGCTTTCTTCTCACTCCTCATCATCAAGCGGAATGCTGTATTCTCGAAATGCTCTGGCGATATCATCTTTGCTAGCGGTTCCTCGGATTGCATTCTGCGTTATTTCTTCAAGTAGAGTGCCTTCCATGCTTAGTGACAGACCATTTAGCTCTAGAAAAACCAGGGCGGATACAACTGCCGTCCTTTTGTTTCCATCGATAAAGGGATGATTTTTCGCCATATGAAAGAGATAAGCCGCAGCCATCACGAATAGATCTTCATGTAAGTAATTGCCGTTGAACATTTGCTTTGGCATGTTTACAGCACTTTCAAGCATATTGAAGTCTCGAACTGCAATCTGTTCGCCACCGTATTCGTAGATCTCTACTATATTGATCATCACCACTTCACTGAGGGTATTTTTTTCTGTGAGCGATTCAGGCAAAGGGCTTAGCGAAGCTGAGATCGCGAAGCTCTTTAATCCGGAGCAGGTCGCTGCCAGATTGCCGGGGCTGGACCGGTCGCTGGGCATGGGGCTTTTCGTGAGCAAGATACTGATGGATGAGCGGCAAGCAACCATAAGCTGTCAAAATCAGCCTGGTGTCGGCACCACATTCGAAGTCAAGATTCTTGTTTGAGATTCGCTGATTAAATTCTGGTTGGCGCTCTACTGCCGCGGTCATTAGGTATTGAAGATTTTAGGCTTTATTAAGGATATAACTACTAGCGAGCAGGGGTAAAAAGGTAAGGGGAGTAACCCTCCCTTTTTTATTGCCACCTGCCCTTTTTGTCATCCTTGGAACTAATATGCCTGCAAAACCCCCAGAGAAGAATCCCGAGACGAATGCAGATAATAATCAGTCAGCCTCAGAAAGTTTAGATATTAGAGAGTCGCAGAGCGAGCGATTGTCTGCTGCCGCCGAAACTCAGGTTGGAACAGCCGAGCGCTCTTCCGTCAAAGAGGCGGACGAAAGGGACAGCGTCCAGAATAATTTGCCGGAAGCTACCGAGGCAGAAGAGGTGCGGGATGCCCTTCAAAACCTCTTCGATCGCGCAAAACAGGCTGAGGGACCGGCTGACGCTTCCGGCAACGGCAAAGGGCAAGAAGCGGCCAAGCCTCCCGGCAATATTCATGGTTATGACAGCCACCTGGGCGACATCTCTGGAAGAGAGCTTAATCTTCCACAGTTTGGCAGAGTTCTTATTAGCGAGGCAAAGTCAGGTTCCGGCAGCAAGACCGAATTTAAAGAGCTCGATAATGCTCCGAAGCTGGACGGCAGGACAATTGAAGCCATCACATACAGACCCGGTCAGGACACCCTGGTCAAGTTCGCCGATGCAAAAGAGCCGGAGAGTATCAGCACGAGTCCACCAGAGGAACTATTCCAGTTTAAAAATGGCGACACCTCGGTCATAGTCAGGAGTGACGGCAGCAAGGTAGTCGGTCCGACCACTATCTACCATCCGCAAGACGCCGAGGGGCGACTGAAGACCGAGAGGAAAGACGGCTATTCAGAGACAAGCTTTAAAGATGGCTCTTATCGCTTCGAATTTGATCCTCCCGGCGATGATCGGCTGAAGTCTGCCACCGTCTCTCCGGACGGATCTTTCAAAGCCGAATACCAGCGTGAAGACGGAACCTTTGCCATCTCTGAAACCGCTACACGACGTACCGAGACGTTAACAAAGGGCAGTGGCGATTTCGAGACCGTGCGCACCGATCTCGAGACCGGTCGCCAGCAGTTGAGCGGTGCTGAGCAGGGGCGCAGATATGAAGGCGACCGCTGGACCGGCTCCGATGACCAGATCGTTACCCAGAAGCAGTATGAAGACGGTGCCGTGGTGACCTCTTTCGAGGGAAGACCCCATGCCTCAGGGGCGGACGAGATAGTATTCAAGGACGGCAAGCTGACTTTCATCAAAGATGGTAAGGAGTTTGAGCCGGAGAATCAGAGCGACATCGTCCATAGTGTGCAAATGCGGGATGGCAGCCAGCGTGTTGTCAGAGCCGATGGCGCGCTGGATGCAGCCCCGGCATCAGAGCCTGTAGCAGAGGCAATTGCAGAGCCAGTCGTAGACCCGATTTCTGAGCCTGCTGCTGTACCATACTTGACCGTGGGCAACGAATTGTCATCATTCTCTGAGAGTGAGTATGACAGGCGTTCTGTAGTCTCTGAGGATATGATGAATGAATTGCTCATATCGGGCAGGGACAATGAAGAGGCCAGGGACATCCTCGAAGATTTGAGCAGCCCTCCTGGCTTTTATCAGGCTGGTGATCCGCTTCTGGACGCTGTCAAATTCATCAACGAAAACATGCCCGAGTTTGGAGAGAAGCTTGAACAGGCTGCTATCACCAGCTATCAGACTCAGTCTCACGATGCTCTCTTGGACGTAGTCGGCGAAGCTGCACGCTCTGATCCTCAGTTTGAACAGCGCCTCAGATATCACATCGGACAGTCGTTGCAATCACGCCGAACCGAAGATCAAAGAACCGGCGTCGAGCTATTGATGACGATGTCGGATCGATGGACAGCCGGCGATATGGTCACGGCTCTGGAATATATGCGTCCTGACCAGATTATGGATTTCAAAACGGCTGTATCTAATGCGCCCCAGGACGTTAGAACCGCATTCCATCGCTCTCTTATCAATCAGGATAGTGGTGCGGTTCAAGACCCAGGGCTATCTCTATTCGGAGCTCAGCCCCAGATTGATTTCAGGCAGAGAATCGACGTCCGTGATACCACTCCACGTCTGTCCATTGACGGATTTTCCGGTTTTAATGATATGTCTGTTCCTCCACTCAGCGAGAGGGCAAAAGCAAGGCTTGCTTTTATGAACCAATCGCCGGATAGTTTTGACCCCTTCAGAACGCAGTCTTTGCTCCGTTCCAGGGAAGACTCTACGGGATTTCAATTTCCCCCTGCTGGAGGTCGAATGGGAGGTTCCGGGTTAAATCAGCTTTTAATAGACAACCTGAATCTTTCAAGGCAACAACAACAACAGGCCAGGGATACATTCAGTCAGGCCTGGCCCGATGAGCGAAGACCTTATTCTCTCAGCGTAGGCGCACTTTCTGACTCCAGATCCCATGAAGCACACGATACGAGATACCTTTCGGCGACATTAGATTCTCATATTCGAGACTCTCGTGAGACTATCTCTGTCGAGCAGCTCTTTGTGAACAACTGGGGAATTGACCCTGCCAGTGATAACTTTTCGGAAAAGATGGCTAAGGCAGTCGAGAAATACGGAGCGGATACTCTTCTGAAAGTCGACCAGCGACTGCAGCTATATAATGCTCTGAACCCGGAATTGCGCCAGGAGCTGACAGGAAGCACTGAACCGCTGGAACCCAGTCAGATTGCAGGAATGATTCTGAACGAAAAGTTAGGAAAGAAAGGTCTGCAAGGTTCTTTCCTTCTGGACAATCCTCCACTGGAGCAAAAGCTCGCTCAAAAATTGCGAGAGTCGACAGAAAGCCTTCGCACCGAAAGACAGGAGCTTCGCCAGGAGACCGGGGAGTTTGAGGAGGCTCTGACCATTCTAGAAGAGTACACTAAAGATGGTGTCGGTGCCGGTGCCATGCTGGATCATGGCATCGACAAACTGCTCGATCTGCTGACCTATGCTTCGGTATCACCGCTGCCAATCACTGGTCGGTCCCTCAGTGATCTCAGGACCAGTGGTCTTGAGCGCTGGGAGCAACGCCAGGAGCAGCTGGTAGAAGATTTTGTCACCAATGACCAGGAAGCGCTTGCAAAGGTCAAGTCGGTGGCCGACCTCGGCGGCCGTGTCGGACGTATGGAGTTCGCTGAAGACGTCCTTGCCTATCAGGGGCTTGCTCAACAAGAAGATTCCCAGGAAAGACGCGATTATATGGCGCTGGGTATGCTCGATAAGTACGGAATGGAAGCGATCAGAGAAAACGCTCCGGCTGTCTGGAAGGATCTCAACAATGGTGGCTTGACCAGGTTGAAAGAGAAAGGGCTGGTTCAGTCCGATCAGTTGCCTTCTTTTTCCGGCAGTTCTCTTGATCAGCAGCAGCAGGCGTTCGCTATGCTGCGCAACCTGTCTCGTGCTGAAACCGGCAATCTCGATTTGCCGATGAGACGAAAAGAGGCATTGAAGATAGTCGACAGTGATCCGGCTCTGGGCAAAGCCTATGAGACTATGGCCGAATTCTCGCAAGATTTCGCTGCTTTTCAAAGGCTTTTCGAAGCGGGTCAGCAAGGTACTAAATACGAAGACTATGTCGACCTTGTGAGAGAGAACGCTAAAAACTTGCAGGATACTCTCGGCAAAGTCACTCCCGAAGACATTGAAGGCATGCGTCGCACCCTCGATGGTCTGGAGCAGTCTATTCATGAAGGCGGTGACCCGGCGACCCAGGCAGCTCTGCAGCTAAGGCGCGAGTCGCTCGAAGCTATGCTGGGCATACTCGATCCGGACTCGGAGCAGAATCAAAATATCAATAAGCTTCTCGACCAGGCCCAGAGTCGTGATTTTAATGAGGACACCCTGGGCAACTGGTTCAAAGAGAATGGACCGGTGATAGCGGTGGCTGCCGCGGCAGTGGCAGCGACAGTGGCCTCCATGGGCACCGCCGCCCCTGCACTGGCGGTGGTGCTTGCTTCATCGGCGGTGGCGCTGGCAGCTACCCAGGGGACTAAAGAGGTGCTTTATCTGGTCAATCATCATATTGGTGATACAGGGCTGGGCAATTTGAACGATCGGTCCTATTATGGCGCCTGGACAGCCAATCACTGGGACACCTTCGGAGAGCTGTTCACCTCGGAAAATGGCTGGGCAGGTAAGTCAGAAGCGGCTCAAGAGCTGATGTCTTCTTATCTGTCCGAGGTGGCAGGACCGATGTCGCTCGAATATGCTCAGAACGTCGTCATGGGTCTTGTCGGTGTGGGTGCTCTGCGTGTGGGTTCGGCCGGTTTCAGGGGCTTGTCGCCGCAGTGGGTCAAATCCCTGGTCGCCAATCCGAGATCCGCTGCTATGCTCAAACAGCTGGCAAATTCCGAGAGCACCGCGGGCAAGTCCTTCGCGCAGCAATGGATGGCACTCGGCAGAGAGACCGGCCAGGAGATAGTCGAGGAAGTCGGAGAAGAAGGCTTTCAGACGGTGGCATCGAGAGCCCTGGAGCAATCGGGCGTGTCCGGACCCCTGGGCAACATGCTGCTGATCGCCACCATGTCTATCGGCCGGGCAAGAGGCCAGTCGGTAATTGCCAGGTACAGAGGTGGTGGCAATGTGGACCTGGACACAAGCACCACCCACAATGTGGTCGCAGATCTTGAAAACACCGGTCACCTGGTAAGGAACAACGGCGACGGTACCTATACTGTATCTGCGTACAACGATCCTAACAGTGCGATGACTATAAGGGCAGTTGAACAGAACGCCGCTGTCGACCATGACACATCCGTTGAAAGCGGTGGACGTCCTGCCTCTGATGTCGAATTTGACGCCACCCCCGATGCATCCGGCGATCTTGCCGACACCTCGGCCGGTGCCAGACGTCATTCGCCGGACGCACCGGTCGGACCCTCTACCGAAATTGATACCAGAATCAGAAACCTTGCCAACGAACTGGATGCGGTGGCGCCAGGTAGTGAAGCGGCGACAAGAATCGAGCGGCAGATCCACGACAGCCTTATGGACCAGGCAAGGGACTATGCTCGCCGCATGGGTCTGGTGACCAGAAACGCCGATGGCGAGATCACGGGCTACATACTGGACCCCGCCAAAATAGAGCTGGTGCGTGGCGATGTCGATAGCAGTCATGGTCAGGACGACGTTATCAGAATCAACATAGATAGAGGCAACCCGACCGCCGATCTCTTCCACGAAATGAAGCATCGTTCAGAGGTGCTTGAGCGGACCTCCATAGCGATGGCGGATCCTGCCGCTTATAATCAGCGTATTCAACAGGATGTCTTCGGCGAGCTAGAGCAGGGAGGCAACAGGCGTCTGGCAATGCGGGACGGCGAGGTAACCGTGGTCGACCGCACGGAGCTTTCGACTAAAGAGCAAAAACAGCAACTTGCCGGATTGCTGCGACAATTTGCCGCCGAGCATGACACCATAGACGCTGCATCCGCCGCTGATTTAGAAAGCTGGCTTGCTAACAATGACGGCGCTTCTTACTTTGCACAGCAAGGCATAGATCAGGCATCCCTGGCTTCTTTGATGAAGCAAGAGATAGAAAGCTACAGGATAATCCGGGACCAGTCTATTTTGCCCTCGGCAGTAGTAGAGCAAGATCTGGCTCTATCAGGCTTCCTTGAAAGTCGAGGTGGCTCTTACGCGCGCAGAGCAGAGAACGGACAGCCGATCTCAAATGATCCGGAGTTGCACAAACTGACCAGAGGAGTCACCGAAGAGACTCTGGGAATCGCCGGGGACCCGGCCGGATATCATGCCTTCTCTCCTTCCGAGCGTCGGGCAGAGTCAGCCGAGCTAGCCAGAGACATGGGGCTTTTGCTCGATCAAAATGCAGACGCCAGCATCGACAGCGAGAAGAATGTAATGCGCTTGCATCAGGTCAGCCTCGCTCTCAACACTGCCCTGGGCAAGCACAGAGCGCAAACAGATCCTGCCTCGAGAGACGCCCTCTGGCAACAGGCTCAGGGTGCAGCGAATGACCTTGTCGATATGCTGCCGCAGAGCGAACTGGGGAGAGACATCAGCCGCAGGCTGGTTGATATGGGTCTGGTAGATAACGCCAACCTGCCACCTGGTCTGCGTGTGACCGGAGACGGAGTCGAAACTAATGGCGATATCAGTACCGGCTCCGGTGCTGATACCCCTGATTATGACGGTGATAATCGGCGCAGAAGTACCCAGAACAATCCGCTTGAATCGGTGCGAATCACTGGTAGAACAGATCAAGTCGTTCGAGATTTGGCATCAACGAATGCCACCGTCAGAGATGCTGCCACTCGGTCGGAGATTGGACGACTTATGGCCCTGCCCAATCCTACCGCTGCTGATGTTGGTGAGCTTCATCGTATGCGCCGATCTTTGTTTGATAGCATGAGAGCTGACCAAGTAGAGAGCCGAGAGCTAACTGCTCTCTATGATAGGCAGGAGGCGGGTCAGAAATTGACAGAAGCAGAATCTGCCAGAATGGCTGAGCTTGAACCTCGATTTGGAGAGGTTAATGGCAGAATTCGTCAAAATATCGAATTCACAATCAGCATGTTGCGCGCAGAAGCGGAGGTTGCCCGCGGCGGATCTTCCTCGAAAGGGGGAGATTCCACTGAAGGAATGATTCTGCACCTCTTCGAAAAGGAACTGGACACACCTCAGGCGATTTTCAATGGCAGGACACCCAGAGAAAAGGGCTATGAAATCGTTCCGCTTGTTAAATCAAGCGCCATGGACGATGCCGGTGCCGACTTTATCCTGGTCAATAAATATTCCGGTGAGTTCATGTTTATTGATCCGACCCAGAAATCTATCCATAGTCCTAAGAAAGCGAGATTGCCGGAGCTTAGAAAGCAGGGGATCATCTCTTCTGATCCTCGTGACCCGAAATATACCCTGGGCAATGATGCCGACCTGGGCTCCCTGGAGTACAAAGCTCGAAGAGAGGATGACATCAGAAGACAGATTCGGGGGATTCTTGCCCAGGCAAAAGATGGTTCTCCTCTTAACATAGCCGAAATGTTCGTGCCTCCATCCACAGAAGTCGCTCGATCTAGAGCATCCATGGATAACGATGAGCGTTTCGCCATGATCGGAGGTTTGCCACCTCAGATGCAGGCTCTGGAGATAAGAGCATGGCGAGCTGAGTTAATGGAACGGAAGCAGGGTCTAACAGATATGGTAGATTTGGCTAAGGAAAAAGTCAGGAAGTTGCGAAAGGATGCGCGAACTCAAGACCCTGAGGAGGCTGCAAGATCTAATAAACATGCGCAGCTGCTCGAAAAATGGTATCAACACACCGATAACAGTACCAGGCAACCTGGTTCGCCAATGTACTATATCAATTCAACTCTTGCTGAATTAGACGTCGCGGAGCAGAGGATGTCTGGATCGGTCAGACCTTCGACGAGTGTTCCCCAGCCTGGTAGGCAGGCTGGGACCGACGCCAGACCAGAACTTCGAACTAGAAGGCGTTCGTCACCTAACCCGCTAGAAGGAAATCTGGCTAATGGTGAAACAAATTCTGCAGGAGGCGAGGCGGACTCTTTAGCAGAAGTACCTAAACGAGAACTTTCCCCCGAGGACCTTTTGCGATTACGCAAAAACTTATATTCAACTCTGGTTACTGAACATGGCTGGCCTAAGGAGGTAGCAAAAAAATATGCTAAGGCTCTGGATGGCGACCAGGTTGTAGATAGCCTTGATGGACTGCTGAGTGAAGACGGACCGAAAACGGTTTTCTTTGGTACCGATGGTCCGTTTGATCCTAGTCGCTTTGATTCTCTTGATGAAGTCAGCAACGCGGCAACGGCGCTCTACATGCATGCACAATACCAGGATGGATATGTAAACGTAGTAGATGGAATTCCGCCCGGTTCAACTTATTCTCGTATGGGACAGGGTGACAATGCTTTCTATGAACAGAGTTATGGGCTTGATCAGCAGAAGTTGAACGATAGTACCTTTGTTTATAGTGTACCTAAAGAAATTTTCGAAGATATTCTTACCACCCATTGCAAAGAGGATATTGTTACTCTCACAGATCCCGACACCGGTTTCCAGTTCCAGAGTATTCGACCAGGCCGTGAAGTAGTGGTTGGTCAAAAGATAGTCGCTGAGTTGCAACGTCGCAAAATCAGACCAGTCGAGCGGAATGATTAGAGTTAGTCATAATCAGGTGGAAGTGCTTATATTGGTAACTTCCATAGCTTCCTCCGGGCGCTGTTCGGACCTGGCGAATCTAAAGCTAGAAAGCAGCGCTGGCTCAGCAAAACATGGCAGAATTTACCGGCTATCTTGAGCAGATGACCACGGAATTGCAAGCCGGTAAGCTGAGCGAGTCGAGGTTCGAGGACGCTCTGTCACTAATGGAAATCAGTCTGAATCCAAGCTTTGGCGGCAGGCACCTTGCAGAGCTACGGACCAGCTTCGCCGGCGAAACAGTTGATCTGGGATTGCTCTCGGGTGTACCCAAGGTTGCTCAATCCGGAAACGCCAGGGATACTGTCAGCTTTGGCGATGTGCCTGGCTGGAAGATAAAAATGGAGAACGGTCAGCCGGTGATGCAGGATGGTCAACTGGTTATCCAGCATGATGGCACCATGATTGTGAAGACTGCGAACCTCGACTCGATTGAGGTTCCGTACGATACCGCAGGCACAGACTCTTACGGCAACACGACCATCAAGCTGGATGTCGGCTCTCAGCCCATAGAGGCTAATATTCCTGAAGAAGGCGCGCTCTTGAGTTTACTGCACGAAAAAGCAGGTGGCCGTGATACCTGTAGTGCTTGCATAAGTTCTTACCTGCTGGCCGCTTCCCACCCGGAGGGCATAGGCGCACTGATTGCCAGCGGTGATGTTCAGACTCCCCTCGACTTGCAGGTCAACGTTATTGGTAAGGTTGGAGGCGATGGGGCAAATGTAAATCACACCGACCTTTTCTCAAAAGTGTCAACAGTTACCGACATGGTACTTTTTGATATTCCCGCCACCTCCCTTAATCGAGAGATGATTTCGGGTTGGGCGAAAGGAAATCTCACTCTTGCAATGCTCGCCTCGAAGGGACCGGCTGTCTATGTCGCTACTGACCCCTACAGAGCCAGTGTAGCCGACAATAAGTCCGCCGCCATGGATAGCCATACTTACATCATTGCCGTTGATGCGCAGGGCAACTCTCGCATTATAGATCCTTATGTGGGATCGATCAGCGATTTCAGTCAGAGAAAGGTTAAAAGTCTATCCCAACTGACTGGCGATTCGCTTCAGCATGTCATGCAGAACCTTGGTTTGCTGGAAGCAGATTCTGCCAGTGGCAACTAACCTTAGTTGACTTGATAAATGGATAACTTTACCGCTTATCTTAGTGTTGGTGATTCGATGAGCATCGATGCTTATCCGTTTTTTGAACTGTCTAAAAACAATCTGGATGTTCCCCAGGCTGTCGGTGCTGCGTCATTGTTGTATCAGAATGTGCCGGAGATTTGGCCGGAGTTCGAAGGACGGGATCTCAAAAGTCTATTCCCCGATTTGTTTTTTAAGTGTGTCGCCATGGATGGTGCCACTACTCATGACTTCATTTCCGGCGAGTACCTGGAGTCTTTTGAGATATATAAGGATAAGGCGGTGCTTGTAACCTTGACACTGTCGGGCAACGACTTGCTTCGAATGATGAATCGTCAACAGAGCGCAGTTGAGCAAGAACAAGAGATAGAGCAGATCTGGCAACGATATGAACAGGTTGTTTCTCTTATAATCGCGACGTTTCCGAAGGCGAGAATGGTTTTGACGACTATTTATGACCCTACCGATGGTAGTGGAGAGTTGCCCGGTTATCCGAAGTTTACTGAGCATCTAGAGTCGTTTTCGAAGACCAATGATTTCATAAGAGACTTCGCTGCTAAATCTGAGTTTGCGTTGGCTGACGTTCACAAGCATTTTCTCGGTCATGGGCTGTCTGCAGAGAAAGACCAGCGCTGGTACTGGGAGCCCAATCCGATAGAGCCCTCCGCCCGTGGTGCCAGTGAGATAAGGCGTTTATGGCTGGAGGCTCTGGGTCAATCATACGCCAGCTGAAGCTCTACTGAAATCACCGCATCCTGGTTGGTGAGGGCTATGAGGCGGCGGGAGATAAGCTTTTTCTTCTCCATATAATGCGTCCGCTTCTCAAGTCCGAGTATTGAATGACTTGGGACATACTCTTTCGTCTTTGAACGAATTGGAGCCATATTGAACAATTTGGAGCCATCGGTATCTGGATTGTCCAAGGCCTATCCAGTAAGTTAGACAATTTCTAACATACTGGTGAGATTATGACCAAGCTCGTATGGTGGTACCGCTTTGAGAGTACTCAGCGGACTGGAATCCTTACATCTGTCAGGTTTAAGCTGAACTGAGGATCTGTATAAATTGGCGGTATTCTCTTAAAAGTCGCCGAACCTTCCTTTGATTGTTTCAGATTTGCTCTTGTCAATTAGTTCGATGCGGCGGTTCAGAATGAGAGACTGACGCGGGGTCTCGACGCCGTCCACCCAAACGGGTTTGTCCTTGCCCCAGCCCTTTGCTTTTAATCTAGAAGGAGCAACCTCATGATCGCACAACCATTTCACAACCGCATTGGCGCGCGCTTCTGAGAGTTTGTTATGAGATTCGATAGAGTCATCGTGAAAGTCTAGAGAGATGTTCTTTATCGGATTGCTGTCGGTCCACCCGTTGTGCGCTTCCACTGAAAGCCGCAAATCGGGCTTGCTTTTCATAAGCGAGACGATGGCATTCAATGTGGTATCAGACTGAGGAGTCAGCTCGGCAGAATCTGCTTTGAAGTCGATGCCATAGAGAATCGCTTTGTGATACCGTTTTAGATATTTGCCGATCAAAGTCTCGACGTTCTTTATCGGCTCATGATCGCAGGATGGAGGCTCTATTCGTTTTTGTAGAGCAAATAAATTGCTGGTGGAGCTTTTGGGACTAAACTGATAATAGCGAGATATATTTATTACCTCTCCATTGGCCGACTGATTTAAGATGGCTACACCGGGACCTTCGATAAGCGGCATAAACACACGTGCTTGATTGCCCTGTATCGAGCCTAGCATGTCCTCGTCGGACTTGTAAGATTTGCATGCACAGCCGAAGAGAACGTTGCCTTCGGTTGCGAACTTCAACGGCCACCAGGTGCCACCAAAAACGCCATCGGCGAATCTTGGCTTCCTGCTACTATCGGTGCTGTCAATAACAGGTTCACCGTAGGCTTGTATTTCGTATAATTGAGTCGAATCTTTGTCGCCCCAGTTATCCTCTACGACAAAGCGCAGCCATTTATAAGGCTTGTCGGTAGTCTCGCCCGACTTTTTATCGAAGGTTATGCGCTTGCTGCCCGCCCTATCCAGGACGACTTCTGCCAGTTGTTCGTAGCCGGAATCTGGTGCGGTGGCCGAAGCCATCACTCGCACGGTCTTTGCCAGCATATCTGGATACGCGGAGGAGGCACCATGCTCATTGTTAATGAGCATGTCTGTGATCCGGCACGGGTTCTGTAGTTCGACAACAAATTTATTATTCCAGGCTTTGCCTTCGGCGCTGCTCCAGTTAGTATAGGCACAGTCATCGAACAAGTGAAATGAGGTCTCGCCTGTGTCGTTCCACTGGCCTGATGTCCTTAGAAGCACTGCACCATGCTTCATCGAGAGCAGGTCGTCTCGGCTTTCGAGTTCTGAAGCTTTATTGGCGCTCACTTCTGCCGAAGTGGCGCAGCCGGCGAGCAGCAAAGAGGCCAAAAACGCAAATGCGATTCTATACTTCATGAGCAGACGACACCACCTGGGTCCTGAAGGAACTCCCAGCTCCTATGATACACGTTGCTCACTCTTGATAAATTCAACCCGCAGACCCTTGAACTGACAGGCGAGTTTTCTAAGTGTCACATGCAACCCGAGTATGTTGTCGATGTCTTCTGGCTCTACTACCAGAAGTTGCTCAATAAATCATGGTTGAAGGTATTGAGTGTCCAAACATTGATGAGATGCCAGTTATTGAGTTGACCAAGTACGATGAGAGAACCGGCAATCATCAATGCATAGCCCCAGGGACTCAGTGTCTTCCGACCCTTTGCATATGTAGACTTTTGCTTGTTAAAGCCTACCGGTGCCGTGAATTGAATCATTCCACCAAGCAGCGCTATGAATGTACCTAATGCGAAAGTTGTTGAGGCGTCCATAAATTGCGTCTCGCTTTGGTTATGCGTCGCTACATCAGAGCTTATACAGTTTCCATTATTCGGCGCGCCGAATAAATGGGGAAAACCCTGTTTGTCAAACAGCATCAGGTCTAGTTGTTTCCGATAATTCTTGAGCCGTGCGCGCGGTTTTGTCGCCCTGATTTCCGGGGAGAATACATGTGGGAGATTATCCAGCAGCAGAGGCGCGATGGGCAAATCTGTACTGCGCGTAGGACTCCCACCGGCGGACTGGAAATCCACAGGGTTCAACTCCCATTTTGGGGCTGGGATTTCGAGATCGACTCTCCGGAGTAACCGTCGACAACCTCTGCGAGTTAAAACTCCCGGTTGCCGTCCGTGATCTCGGAATCTCGGCTCTTTATATATTCAGCATTTATCTCTTAGTGCCGGAGCCAGTTTAAGAAATGAACGACTATATCATCATCGTCAAAGTTGCCCTGGTGTTGCTCGCATTCATGATCGTCCTGCGCCTGTTCCGGGCTGCATTCAAACGGCAAGTGATCTATGAGTATCAGGTCGGGCTGCTCTACAAAAGCGGTAAATTCGACCGACAGCTCGAACCCGGCTCTCACTGGATAAACCCATTTTTTGATACTGTGCAGACAGTGGATGCCAGGGCGACCACAACCGTCATCGGTGCCCAAGAAGTTATATCATCCGATAATATCGGACTGAAGCTCAGCATCTCTGCCCGGTACAGAGTGGCAGATGCCGTGAAGTACACCCATGAACACGCCAGCAGCTTCACCGAGCTGTATTCTTTGATTCAGATAGCACTGCGAAACGCGGCGGCATCTACCGGGGCTGAAGCTTTTATCGAGAAGAGGAAGGACCTGGGCGCGGTGCTTCTGGCAGAGGTCAAGGATGCGGCTGAGGCGCTGGGCATTGAAGTGCAGTCCGTGGATATCAAAGACGTTATGTATCCTGCCGAAATCAGAAAGATTTATTCCGAGGTAGTACGGGCGCAAAAAGAAGGTCAGGCTGCTCTCGAACGGGCCCGGGGCGAACAAGCTGCCTTGCGAAGCCTCGCCAACGCTGCCCGCATGTTAGAGAACAACCCTGCCCTCATGAACCTGCGTATTCTGCAGTCTCTCTCCACCAAAGCCGCCGACGGCACTTCACCGAATATAGTGCTCGGCCTATCACAGGGACTCTTTCCTCTGGAGACCGGTGGTTCAAAAGCTCTTTCTGTAGATCAGAAGTAGTTGCATCCTCGTACTTTCAGGGTGTTGTGTTAGAAGTCTTCTCTAACGCCGAAGAAGAACCATTCAGCGTTGATGGTGGCATTTTTATTAGGCGGATCGACAAATCCATGTTGCGGTGCCGTCAGCTTCTCACTATCGCCGCCGGTGGCAAAGGTCTCTCCTGCAAGTACAGAATCCATTCTTTTAGATCTCTCAGTCCGGATCTACACTAACTTTTTTCCGAATCTGTCTCACTCATCCTTGGCACAAAGGGCTGACGATTTATTGCCCGCTGTTTCAATTGAAGAGTCTCGTTCTTTGCTTGAAAGCAATCAAGTTTCGGATGCAGAACCAGAATCATGTCAAGCCGAATCAAAACCACGAGAATCTGATCAAACTGATACGCCACTTAGTGAAGAACACGCTAGAAGGTATATGTTGGCGACCATGAGGAAAAGTTGTTTACACATCACGGCAGCGCAGCTACCATTTGTTCCGATGTTATAATGGCATAAAATTTACATGATGGAGTAAGAGATTTTGTCGCCCGAAAAATACTTCGATTTGCTTCGCCTAAGTTTTCTCCTTCCTCCCGGGCATCTGCGTAAATTGAAGGCTCGAGACTTCTTAAATATGCTCCGGCAAAATTTGCCTCAGGCTTTACCATATTCATGGCTGGAAATCTTTTACGAGACAAGATTGGAAGTGGAAGAGGAGATCGAGCGAACATTTATTGAGACTTGGGACACGGTGATCCTCTCTACTGGATATCCCGGGTTCTACTGGGGTTCGCAGGCGCCCTTTTGTGATGGTATGGTCAGGTTTACAGGTGGCTGGCCTCAGCACTCGTACAACGCTTTGTCTCCGGATTTGCTGGAGTTGCAGTTTGACCAGTCTCAGATCGCACGAGAAGAGCCCTCGCTTCTCCCAGAAATTGTTTGTGGGTTCACGGCAATTGCTCGCAACCTCGAGGCATTCTACGCTGCAGGCTATGTTCTGAGGAATTATTTGCTGGAGAATGGAGCGATTACTTTTGTTATTGATGTATCCGAAACCTTGCCTTCTTATAGTGACTGGTGGGATGGAATACCAAAGACCCCATGGCTGACCTGGTTTGGTGCGGACTACAAGAGTCTTCTAAACGACTCCCTGTCTGGCTGCGAGTTGGTAACGGAGTCAACAGAGGATGGCTGTTTGCTCAGGCTGGGAGAGTTTCCTGTCTACAACGCAAATGCGAAAAAAATCTACCCACGTTTTCCAAAGGAAAAGCATTCTTCGCTTGCATTAACGCACAAGCTAGCCGACATGCGCAGCTTGAGCAATTGAAATTAATCGATAATAGAGTTGCCGCTATTCGAGCCAAACGATTGCGCCATACGATTTTTGAGCCCCTTCCCGCAAGAATTCTTTTAGCGTCACAAAGTTGCTATACAAGTAATCAAAGTTGTCATCATCGCTACCTTGATTCCATACGCTAGGATAGATCTC
Organism: Candidatus Obscuribacterales bacterium; assembly: GCA_020634035.1. Lineage (GTDB taxonomy): Bacteria > Cyanobacteriota > Vampirovibrionia > Obscuribacterales > Obscuribacteraceae > RI-106. The sequence goes on from JACKCM010000005.1 coordinate 126,382, forward strand.
ATTCGAGAGCAAGGATTTCTTATCGTATTTCTTTCTCAATTCAGCCCTGTCGATCTCGGAAAGCGCAGCATTGAAGTCTTTCAACTTGTCTGGTCTAAGTGCTCTTGCCGGACCGTATCCGACATCAATGTCACCGATTGTCTCGCCACCAGAAAGAAGATAACAGTATGGTTCTTTGCCTTCCCACTGTGAGCCAGTGAGGAGATAGTGAATACCATGCCACGACTTTTCGAGCTTGGCATCGACAGCGGACTCCTCATTAAACAACCATTCTTCGATGGTGTCTGGGTCAATTATTAATTGACTAATCTGGTCATTACTTGCGAATCGCAGATTGTACAGCATGCTCATGGCAACACCCTCTTTTTTCTTTGTCTAGTATTCTCATCAAGCCTTTTGCAACACTACCTTCACTTCTTTGGGCAATCCCGACAAAATGTCGGGAATAATGTCGGGATTTAATTAATCCCTGGCAATATCGGTTAAATCCCGACAAAATGTCGGGGAAAGTGTCGGGATATCTCTAGAGCGCTGCAAATGCCACAGTATCTCGACAGGTTGTTCGATTCTCATGCCCCAAACGTTTTGTTAGAAGTCTTCTCGGACCCCGAAGAAGAACCATTCATCGTAGATGGTGGCATTTTTATTGGGCAGGACGATAAATCCATCTTGCGGTGCTGTCAGCTTCTCACCATCGCCACCGGTGGCAATGGTCTCTCCAGCTAGGACAGAATCCATGTTTATCCAGTCTTTTGCAAATTCTCCGTCTTTGGTCTTGAATTGCACATACTTTAGCTTGATGCTGTACTGCTCGCCGCCCATGACGCCAGGTTCGAAGAGCGCTTCTTCGATATCGGCGATGTCCAACATCTTGAGCACATTAAGAGTAGCCTGATAACCTATGTCAGCCGCATCAGGATTGTGATGATGACCGCATTCCAGCGTTATGGAATACATGCCGTTCTCGGGCAGCCGCGCATAATTGACTGTTCCCTGTCCGGTGCGGGCATCCTCATGGGTCTTGTCGTCTTTGACGACCTCTCCCCAGCCGTATATAAGCCTGGCGACGCCCAGTGATTTCGCGAAGGCTTTGTAGTCTTCCGACATCTCGCCGCCCAGAATGGCAAAGGCATTTCCGTTTGCCGTATAAGAATGGAGGTCGAGGAAGTATCCGCCCCGCTTTTGCAGAAGGGGCGCAAGCACATTGGCGAAGCGGTGCTCCTGGCAGGTGATTTCTTCTGCTTCGCGAGGATAGAAAGCGCGGTTTAGATTGTGGCTTACGAAGCGTGTTTTCTGCGCGAAAGCAAGCGGATTTGCAACGGGCACGCAGGTGAAAACGCCGGCTTTGATTCTTATCTTTTCGTCTTTTATATTCTGAAGAATACGATCGAGAGCCACCGAGCCGCAGAATTCGTTGCCGTGAACACTGCCAAAGACGGTGAAATCCTCACCGCGCTCCTTCCCTTGTACCGTATGAACAGTGATGCCTTCTTTTTCGTATGTTTCCATGGTGGCGACCCAGTATCTTTGTTGTTTTTCTTCTTTTATCAATTCGCAAGTAGCTGAGTATTTTTCGGGATAGCATACACCAAGTCCGGGTCATAAGCCCGGATGCGAAGTGCCATAAGGCGATAAAGTAAAGAGAGCATGTGGTTTCAGGGTCTCTTTGACGACTTTTTTGAAAAGAGCTACAAATAACTTAAAAGTTAGCGTAAAATGCTACTATAAAAGTAGCGTATAAGGCGAAAGTTTAAGTATCACTTAAATATGTGCTAGAATAGCTACTGAATCGGTAGCGATATAGGTTAAAGATTAAGTATGGCAATCGGAAAAACTGACTTTCGAGAACATGGCAGACGGCTGAGTCCGGTACTGTCGAAAATCATACTTCAGTCAGAAGAAGAGAACCTCCATATTCTTACTCCGAACGACTTTGTCAACTATTACAGCTGCTCGCATTCTTATGCACGGAAAATGATCGCTGAGCTAGTTGATAATGGCTGGCTGCTTCGCGTTGGTCCCGGCGAGTATCAATTACTTTCAGCCAAGACCGGTCTCGACCCATATCCTACCCTAGACAAGTTTGTCCTGGCGGGACAGTTGAGCCCGAATGGCTTTATCGCCTTTGGTTCTGCCGCAGAATATCACGGTCTTACCAATCAGCTATTTCAAACAGTAACGGTAGCGACTCTAAAAAGAACAAGCGTCCGAGATGCCCCTCCCGTCAGAATTGAGTACATACACATAAAGAAAGAAAATTTCGTTGGAGTTGCGAAGAGCACCAAGGCACCAAATATGATGGTTGCGGATATTGATCGTACTTTAATTGACTCTATACTTCGTCCAGAGCTTTGTGGTGGAATATCAGATGTTCTGGAAATCTATCGACGTGGAAGATCGCGGATAAATCTTTCGAAGGTTCTGGAATATCTACCTACCTACGGATCCAAGAGTCTTGTGCAGAGAGTCGCCTACATGATCGAACTTGTTGGAGTTAAATTGTCCACAGAACATGAAACCGCTTTGCAGAACATGAGCAGTGGAAACGTTGCTTACCTGTTTTCACGTCGCAAGTTCGGGGAAGCCCCTTCTTCCTCTTATAGCAATAAGTGGAGACTCGCTATCAACGCTCCTGGATTTCTGAATGATGATAAATAGCGCACATGATACCAGCAAATATCTTAGGTAGAGTTGTTCATTCTTCCGGAGTTCAGGATGAGACTCTTGTTCGCTTGGATGTCCTTTCTGTCTATTTACTCGAAAGGCTCAATGAGACTGGTTTGCTCGACCATATGTGCTTTAAAGGCGGAATTTCTCTACGCAAGGTATTTGCTCGTCAGCCTAGTCGATTCTCCCGCGACGTTGACTTCGTTGACTCTTCATACGAACAGCTTACCGATACCGGTCTACGTGTAGAAGACTACTATATCAAGGTACTAGAAGGTTTCGATAATCAAACAGTACACGACATTTTATGGAAAGTAAAAAACATCGATGATGAATCTCTTCATGCTCCCAGCCTCAGGATTGATGTACATTTCTTTATCTATGATGACCGCCCGGATGACCACTGGGAGCGCCGAACTGATAATGTCCTTTCAATCGAATGTAGTTTCAGACGCCCTATTTACCTTAAGCCACAGTTGCGTCAATTGCGAAATGAGAGCTGGTTTCGTCAACTTGAATTCGAACCATCTCCAGTACCAGTACTCCAGACCGAAGAGGCCATCGCAGAGAAGATAAGAGCTGCTTTCCAGAGGAGCAATCCGAGAGATATATTTGACCTTCATCAGTATGGCCAACTTACCTTTAGAGAAGAGTTGGTTCGAAAACTTACCGTACTAAAATGTTGGCAAGACAGAGGGACCTACGATGGTCCGAGCAACTTTAACGCTGATGAACTCTTGGGCAAGCTACGTCTCGAAAATTATCCATGGGAGCGTCTTCGGGCTCAGGTGTCCAACCATGCTTGGATTGAACCCGGGAGGTTACTCGACAGTCTCAGAAATCGATACAACTTCATCACGGACTTGGGTGAACAAGAGCTTGTACTCTGCAATGACAGAGGTCAAAGCCAGCAACCACTGCATGATAATCTCTGGGAAGAATGTAGAAACCTTCATGACGAGCGAGAATGACAGCGCATTTTTCTAATTAGTTGCGCATAACTGACCATAATTGCGCATAAATAGGTTATGCGCAATTATTTCATTTGACCGTGATCGGCCGTTACTCTTCCAAGCCTTCCGGCACTAGGATCCACTTTTCGTCTATCCACTGTTTCTTTATGGTGCTGCTATCGCCAGGTTTTTCCAACCGGTGTTTTGACTTTCTTTCTTTGTACTCATCTTCTTCGGGCTTCAGAGTGTAGCTATTGTCTCCCCGGGCGCCACCTTTGAGCCATCCAGTGATCTTGACACATATCTCTCCGTTCTCTTGAAGGGCTGCCCACTGCGAAGTGCCCCTTTCTCAATTATCAATATTGAGTCATTTGCATCTATGGATGGCATCTCTACTTTGATATCCGGATCTTCTTTGTCCATCAGTTCGTTGTAATTTACTTTCTCGCTCATTTGTTGAGTCTACACAGGGTTCAGACCAGTACCATTAGTCATGGTCGATGACGTTCACTTTTGTATTGCCATCTGAATAACGATAGTATTGAGCGAGCTTGCCTGGAGACAGTTCGGGAAACTTTTCCATTACGCTGTCGAGCATCTTTTGGTAGTGTGGGTTGTCTTTTGCGTATGAATAGCTCTGCTGACCGTTGTAGCATACATTCACCTGCAGCGTATCCTCATCAATACTTGCGGTTTCCCAATATTCAATAGTTGGTTTGCTCACTTCCGCCACTATTTCCATTACTCTTTCGCTAAACAGTCCTTACGCCTTCAGACTCCAGAACCCACTTCTCATCGATCCATCTATATTGCTTGCAGTAAGAATTCCCGGGTTTATTTAAATGGAAGGACTTGCAAAAATATTCAGGTGTTTTTCATTAATCTCAGCCATAGTTACTCCGCTTCTAAAGTTTAGTTCGAAATACGGCTCGGTAGCAATACGATAACATGACTTTAGTCGCAGCAACTTTCACAGACTTTCTAAATCGGCTCGTACTTGATCCCCGCGACGAAGGATGAACAATGCAAGAATACTCGGAGGCAGGTAGGAAGTGAGTAAATATACGGCTAGCCAGCTAGTCAAGATAATGCAAGAAGCAGGCATGGACAAAGAGGCTGATTTCGAAGGGTGCAGCAGCGAAGAGATCGCCGCGATGGAAGAACAGCTCCACATAAAACTGCCCAGGGCTTATTGTGATTTCTTGTCGGTCTTCGGAAAGACCACAGGTCGATTGTTCAATGATGTGATCTTTTTCTATCCAGATATCCTGGAATTCGGTTATTTAATACCTGATTCATTCGGAACTGTTGAGCGATCTAAGAACCATTATGTCTTCTTATTTCGAGACTCTCTATGCTTGTACTTCGATACCACTGCCGGTAGCGACCCTCCAGTCTATAGATTTATCAAGGAAGAAGACTCTTCGCCAGATAAAGTCTTCGATTCATTCACCGAATGGCTGAACGACTACATTGTTAAAGACACCGAAGGATACAAGCTATACAGCGACCGAGAGAGCATCTAACTCGAGCAAGTGATCCCATGCTATTTGTCGTCGTTGGACGCCTTTATTCGAGCTCTGATTTTTGCCTTTTGCTGAGCCTTTTCATTCATTCGCTGCGCCTCACCAAAATCTGTCCAGTGGTTCAAAGCTCAGATTCACCGCTTAAGACGTCAGAACCCAACTCTCGTCGAGCCATCTGAATTAGCAGTCCCTCAAGATTTTTGCTGACGGATCAAGCCTGTAATATCGAGAAGCATCAAAGAGCATCACTTTTCCATTGGTTTAAAAACCTGGTTTCTTCCTTCTGCTTTTGCACGCATACGCGCAGGATCACCGAAGTAGAAGTCTAAAATATCTTCGATTGCTTCTTCCGGTGTATTCCATTCGTTATTAAAATCGCCCGGTCCTGGGCCTCCAACATAGTCATCTCCACGAACCATCCAGGTTTCTGTTTTTGTTTTGTGAAATTTGAGCATTGGAGCATCCATCTTTGGTGGCAACGGATCATCTCCTATAACAATGTATCCTGGTTCATAACCCTGAATAGAATTACCTCTGGTGGTTACCGGCTTTCCTACCCAGACACCGTCATTGAATGCAGGAATTGTGTGCGAGACATGAAGTCCTGATGTCCTCAATTTTTCTAAGTATTTTTGCTCTATTTTTGACATTGTTTGCTCCAAATTCAATCTTTCAAACGATAAACTGCTTGACCTGTCCAAGCAGCTTTAAAATCTGTTTCTGTCATTTCATAACGTGTACCTTCATATGGATCTAAAATCGACAAGTTTCCTGTGGATTTAACACCATCAATGACTACTACATGTGGATCATTTGCACCTCTGTTACGAGGAACCCATGGGTATTCATACATGACGGCCGCCCAGGGACCGTTTTCACTTATTTCGGCGAATGAGCTAAAACTACGACTCTTCCATGTCCAATCTTCACCTAGAGTTTTACTTAGTTCATCTGATAGAAGCTCTGTATTTGAAGGATTACCAATACTTTCAATGAACTGCTTTTCTTTTAATTTCCCGTTTGATAGCATTTCTCCAACTGCCGAAAAACAAGAATCTTTTTCAGATTGACGAATCACATCATGGGACATTCGCTCATTGATTACCGGCCACCTATAGGGTTCTCTGGGTTCTCCAAGGTCAGTTCTTTTTAGTCTGCCGGTGTCTTTATCAATCTGGTAGTGAACCCCCTCCACCAGCTCGCCTTCAATGTGAGATTTGCCTTTCTTCGGACCCTTTCCTTCCAGATTGTCTGCGCCAGTCATGAAGAGTGAGTTCTCATTCTTTTCTGGCGTTATCGGAAAGTGCCCATTCAGCGGCGGACCATCGGCAGGTTGCAGAATCGGTTCATGACCAACTATATCGTTGATGAACCTCATCGCTTCATGGGGCAGTTGCTTCAATCTTTCGGCGGCTGATTTGGTCATCGCACCAATATCGAATTTGCCACCATCCGCCTTGATTCCCCTTGCCGCGGCATGACCATGAGGAATGCCTATTCCACCCGTAGCCAGATCAAACGAGGCTTTATATGCCTCTGGTCCCAATAGCTCCTTAGATCTATCGCAGAAGCTAAGCAACTCTTCTGGGCTGGAGTTGCCGGTCTTGGAATACAAATCCAGAACCTCTTCGTTGCGCGCCCTGTTCTCTGGCGAAAACAGTTGGTCCTGCAAAAATGTAGCCGTCATCACAGCGCCGATAGACAATGCCACGGCTGAGTGACCTTCTAAGATGGCTCCAAAGGCGGTACCGGTCAAGAAATTGGCAGAGCCCTCATGAATGGTTTCTTGCGTCCTTTCTGATATCTGTTTCTGCGCCTCGTCGCCCAATCCAAAAGCCGGAGCAAGACCGAAAACCATCAACATCTGTCCGAACTTTCTGGTATCGGCTTCTCCGACAGCCTTCGCCACATCAGGTGTGAGCAAGTATGTGCCCAGGGCTCTTCCGACGTCCGATTTCTCGATGCCGAGCGCATCTACTTTGTCTTGCCCGTGCAGCCGAGCCGTTTCGGCTACCAAGAAAGCTGTGGCACTCTCTACCGCCTGCATTCGCTCTGGCGAAACGCGGGGGCTTTCATGCGGCTTCTCAGAGACTTCTCTATTCGTGTCCGGATTTCGACCGGATTCCAGGCTAAGCGCTTTATGAGTACCGGCAAGCTCGCTTTCGCCAATATCGCCAGACATCAACGAAGCCGTGACATCCGCCTTCAGCTGCCTGACCAGCTTGTCCTTCTCCGCCCCCGGCTCCATATGCTGGTCGAGCTGTCTTCGCATCTCAAGGGCATTCTTCACCAGGGCGTTCTCCGGCGCCAGAGCTTCCATGGTACCGGTGGTGATGTTCGCCAACTCCTCGCCGGGACCGGGGATGACCCCTTTTAGCGTGATGCCACCATCGACTCTGTGTATTTCGTCGAAGCCGCCGACTGGTCTATCTGAGGATTGGTCGGTGAATCTTTCGGTAGGTCTTTCGGCGGGTAGCAAATCTTGTTCCGATCCGCCTTCTTTTCGAGAGGCGACCTTTTTGTTGCCGTGTTCGTCGATGGATTCGATTCGGACGCTTTCTATGTCGCCCTGGTCGCTCTTGCCGGCAGAGCCGTCGTGCTTGTTGGAGCGCTGGAACTCTATCGCTTGCTGACCCTTTGCGTCGGTTTGGGATTCTTTGGCAAGCTCGGGATTGGTCGAGGGCTTGTCTAAAGCCTTGTCCTCAAACCGGTCTGTTGATTTTGCTTTGTTTTGGGGTTTGTCTGACACAGCAAAAGTTCGTTAAGGGTTATGGCTATTATAGATGGCGGGGCGGGTGCTGTGCGTTTGGGTTGAAGTATTGGAATGGAGAAGATAGTCATTATCTTCAAAATTATTTTTCTAATCATTAAAAAAAATACTGTCAACTGTATTATCAACTGCTTCTTTATCTGCCAACCTATTTCGGTAATAATTAGGTTTTAGTCGCAAAAAGGTTCGCTAATGAGATCAGCCTCTGCCACCGTTGTATGTCAGTCGCAAATGGAGGCTTCTGTGGTCGATCGATTGTCAAGCGGGCGTTGGCTGAAACAACAAGTACCTCGATATTCGCCTCAAACTGATGGCAAAAAGATTCGAGTAGTAGATCTTTTTTGCGGTGCTGGAGGTATGACATTAGGAGTAATCGAATGTCTACTGCACTACAAGCTGAATCCAACAATTGAATTCGCTACTGATCAGGATTCTGACGCAATCGCCGTTTACAACTCTAATTTTCACAATATTGCCGGCGATATCATGCAGGACGACATTACTAGGCATGTTTCTGGCGTTTTAGGACGAAAGGAGCCGACAAAATCGGAAAAGGAACTCTTAACTAAGATGGCTTCAGTTGAAGTTCTTCTTGCTGGTCCACCTTGTCAGGGACACTCTGATCTAAATAACCATACCCGTCGACTTGATGAACGCAATCTACTCTATCTTAGGGCCGTGAGGTTCGCCAAGTTGGTTTCTCCAAAAGTGATCCTTATAGAAAATGTCCGAACGGTAACACTCGATCGTAATGGCGTTGTTCAGACTGGAAGAAGGCGTTTAGAAGAACTTGGATATCAGGTACAAGAAAGTGTCGTGAATGCGGCAAGTCTAGGATTGCCCCAATTGAGAAAACGACATTTGTTGTTGGCCACTAAAAAGAGAATTCCTGAGCTCAAATTTGATCTGCCAACGAGATTGCCCCCATTGTCAGCATTTATAGGTGATCTGCTAAATGAAGAACCCGTTTCATCTGACGATCTATTTAGAACTGCATCGAAATTGAGTCGTGAGAATCTGGCGCGAGCAGAGTTTCTTCTTGCGAATGATCTTTTCGATTTACCTAACGAACACCGCCCCTCGTGCCATAGAGACAAAGAACATAGCTATGTATCGATGTACGGGAGGCTATCTTGGGAAAAACCGGCTCAAACAATAACTTCAGGGTTTGGGTCTCCGGGGCAGGGACGGTACATACACCCCGTATTCCCTAGAGTAATAACTCCTCATGAAGCAGCAAGAATCCAAGGATTTCCAGACTATTTTACGTTTGATCGTGTAAGAACTAGGTCTAAACTACAAACTGTAATCGGTAACGCTGTTCCACCTGTCTTGTCTGCTGCTGTTCTGGAGCATGCCATTAGAAACGGTGCCCTGTAGCACTCTCAGTTCACCGCAAAACACTTAACAAGGACTAGTTAGTATCAGGACTCTCCCATGAAGATCTGTAGTCCAGTGGCTCTTGAATGGACTAAGCCTCCGTCCGGCGGGATATCGTGAAAATTGAGAGGATGAATACGCCGTCCGTGCGATGAGAGTGACTCAGTAGGCTTCAGATCAAAGAAATAGACTCTTTTCCCAACGTCAAGTCTCGTGAGGTCTCTTTCCATTGAAATGCCCTTGATTCTGATTAGTCGACCTCCGTCGTCTTGCATCTCCAGAACAGTAGCTCCATCATAGATCTTTGTTTCCAATACTTCTCCCCATACATCAATCGGGAGTGGACGCGGTCTATCCCCCGAATTCGACCACCAGGCGGGCACAGTATTTAAATAGTTTTGGCACCTCGGACGAAGTCCGCATCCGACGCACCAACTGCCGGGCGTGGCTAGGGCGTTTGCTTCCATCACTGTCCCTGCCGGATACGTCTGTGAAGCCTCTTCTAAAGCTTTAGAGCAGAACTCCCTTAATGAACGATCCCACAGAACTCTTAGGCGTCTTGCGCCATCAAGGCGGAGCTCAATCGATCGACCAGGATAGACTTTTTCGGCAACTAGAGCATAAAGACCAAGCTGCAATTTATAACGAGGCAGTGGGTTGCCATGGCTATCAATAAACTTTCCTGATTTAAAGTCCGTAATTCGAAGACGGTTGTGGTTTAGTTTCTCAATTAAATCAGCTCGCCCGCTTATGCGCAAGGATCGAGATTTGACCAGAGCTTCAGCACCTTCTTCACAAGTGTTGTTCTCGCCATTGTATTCAACACCATCGTTTGTTCTCTCAATCTCTAAGAGTCCAGGGTCCTGACCACAAGACTCAAGACCAGAAGAAATTGCCCATAGCTTTGATTCGAAAGTCTTCTGGTTCCACTTCCTTCTACCTATTGTATTCCGGAGAGGGACCATGTACTTTGTCTTATCTTCACCAGCGAGCAACTCATCCAAACGAAAACTGGCTTGTTCTAAAATCCAGTCGAATGCTTCCTCTGGAGAGTCCTTGTTTCCCCACCGGCCCAGAAGCATCTGCTCGCGAACGTGGTGAAGTAGAATTCCATGCAAAGCCGAGGGCGGTGGTGGCAAATATCTCTCTGCCCGTTTAGCCAGTACTCTCAGAGCGCAGTTCCTAAGATCGAAGAGTTGAGAAGGAGAGAAACTCCTTGGAACTCTTATGCTCTTCAACAATTGTGGGAGGTTTCTAGTCAATTACACTTCTCCCGGATTCTCTCACGGACGAAAACCTGTCGTCTAGCTAGATTGAACGTATCCCATGACAGTGGTTCTCCGGTCTGATAATTGGTTAAAAAGTCTCTTGCGTCGGAGAGTATAGTTCCAGATGGTAAGTCATCATCAAAATCCCAGAGAGGATGAGCAACTAGAATCCAAGGAGATAAGCGGTTGCGCCCCAGAGAAATACGAAACGCAGGCACAGTCGTTTCATTATTGAATTCTCCGTCAAAGCGCTCAGCCATGTCCTGAGCCAAGCCAGTAGCAAAAGATTTCCACCCATTTAGTTCGGGATATAGTTTAAACTTCCCATCGAGACCGCATTGGTAATTAGGGTCGACCATTAGCCGCAAGAAAGTCAAACCGAGCCGCCAGTCCAACAAGCCATGATAGGGCTGATTTCCATATCTTCGCAGGCACATATAGCACGACATATTGCAATCATCGTGTTTTGGGTGTAAAAAGTCGATCAGCGGATACTTCGTGGAATCAGTGAGTATCGACTCGATGAATTCAGCGACTTTTGGTAGAGAGCCATCGCCCAAGTTGGATATATTCTGGCAGAAACCAGCACCATTTACGAGATTGTCTGCGATTTGCAGCATGGGAAGCTTCATCGTTTTACCATATAGTCTCGGCTCCAATACATCAAATTCTTCTGGATCGATATCCAGCTCAAAGGCTGCTCGACTCGCTAGTATGTAGCTCGCTGATATCGCAGCCGAACGAATTCCCATCCATCTAGAATATTTGAACGGACCTGAATCAGGATTGGTGTCAGATCTACTCGGTAGCTTATGCATAGCCAGTCCACTTCGATGACCTGAGGGCATCAAATACAGCGAATCAGTAATCTTCGGAGACGCTAGCCAAATTCTCTCCAACGGCCCACCAGCAGGTATGAAAGTTTTCTCCACTTTCCTATGCAGCAGTGTGCTTATATACTGATGAGCTAAAGAGAATTCACGTCCAATTCTAGTAAATGTCTCCATGCCTTGCATCAATTCGAAGGCGTGATCGCCGTTCTCTGATGATGGTCCGCGGTTGATACGGAATGTCTTACTGAGTTTTCTGGTCGGGTGCGAGATCGAAAGCGACCATGATGAGTTGACACCAAATCCTTTAACTTCATCGAAAATCAGTTCGCATCCTTCAGCTTGAATTGAACGATGTCTTACACCGGAATCCGTTTCTTCTTGCTTGGTTTTCGGGAAAGCAGGAAGATCCGTTCGATATGCGTATGGAACGCGGCATGGCCTTTTGTTCGCTGGGTCTAGTCGGCTGCCACATGCTTTGCACTCATTATCATCCGAGTCTGAGCCGTCGTGAAAATATTCTTTCCATGCATTGCAGACCGAACATTCTAATAGATAGAACGGCGGAGAAAAGGCATCATTTTGATGAGTTAGGATAGCAACTGGTGCTTCTCTCCTCCGGCCAGGAATAGGCTCGGCTAGGTCAGGGGTGAAACCAACTGACAAATGTTCGCGTTTATCTAGAACTATGGTAGAACCCGGAGCAAATTCATAGATAGATAAATCTAGGTCTCGATCGACTGTGCTCCACTTCAGACGCCCACTGGACCAATCTCGCTTGAGTGTAAGATACAATTGCCTTACTCGAGTTGGCATTCCGTACAGCGGAAGGAGTCCTGCCTCGGCCAGGCTCTCAGCGAGCCCCGAGCAACGAGCCCCTTTAATCGCTTCTGCAAAGTGTCGCATGATTGTCTCAACCTTCGGCAACGACAAAGGTTCTTCACCTTCTGAAAGCACGATCGAAAGAGAGGTAGCCTCTTCTTGAGTCTCTTCTGCACAAGTTTTGATCGGCTCAATCCACGCTTCATCATTATCCATTATCGAAACAGGAAGATACTCACCATGTATATCGGGAGGACTCATCAGATCCCCTGGATAAATGCGCCCCTCCCTACGCATGCGTTTCCGCAATCGACCAAAGGCCAGTGTAAGCCATCCCTTCAATAGAAATCGATCTGAGATGTTGGGGAGTTCCTTTGTGAGAAATGGGGTTGGCGGAATATCTCCGGTCATCTTCTCTGGGTGACGGAAATAGAACTGGTCGTGACTCTTGGTGCGGCATATGGTTAGTGCGGTCGAAAAGGCTTGACCACGTCTTCCTGCTCTGCCCACACGCTGCTGGTAGTTGAATCTCTGAGGGGGCATATTCGCTTGAAGCACTACTTGTAGTGGCCCGATGTCTATTCCGACTTCCATGGTCGTGGTGACGTTCAAGAGATCAATCTCGTTCTTCCTCTTCGAAAGATGATCGAGCTCTTCCAGGACCATTTTGTTTTCTCTCTCTTCCTCCTCTTCGTCCTCTGAAAACTCATCTATCAGTGTAGCTTCAGGTTCACTCCGCTCCTCTGACTCTACAAGCCTCGGCAGGAATATTCCCTTAAACGACCTCTGTCTTTCCTCGGGGTGTTCCGTCTGACCCGTTAACTCTTCACAATGTAAACGAAAAGTACCTAGCTCTCCGGCTGAATAATCTCCCCTGTATATCCTTCTGGCCAGAAAGTTTCGAACATGCAACTCTCTTACTAGATGCTTTGTTGTTGAGTCCCAGTCTAATCGTACAAAGCATCTAGTGCAGTAGCCAACACCTTTGTGTAAATGGACTCGTCCACAGTTAGAGCACCTAACAAACTCGTCTTCCGGGCCAACCAGTCGAAACCGCAATTTTGCCATATGGACTATTCCATCTGGGTGCCCGCACATTCTAAGATCGTCCAGTGCCTCCTTCATTTTCTGATTCCAATCATCTCCCCATATCGTTTGTGCAAACTCTTGTAGTTTGCGACTCATTTCATTCGGGACCGTCCAAGTCTTGTGCAATTCGGTCACGTAAGGGCTAGGCCAATACCTATATGAGTCACCAAGAATACGCAATATTGCGGACAACTCCCAGACTCTCTGCTCATTGGCCCGCTCGTCAATCAGACTAACTGTGGAAACAGTCGCATAGCCTAGCCCGGCCTCTTCAAAAGAGAAATAAGTCTTACTGAAAACGACATCTGTAAGCTTTTTTTGTGCTTCAGCCACCAAGTTTTCACGAGCTCGGCGGATGGCATATTCGTCTCTATCGGCGGCCCATGTGATGGTCCCATTTGAATCGAGGGCGAACAGCTTGTCCCATAAAAAGTACTTGAATTTATTGCCTGTACTTTGAGCTCCTCTAGCCCTTTCTTGACCAGCTTCATCAAATGGATGCACACCCATCGACACCATTTTAGAAATAAAGGCTCGAACAATAGACCCACTGGTTTTGACATCGTCTTCGTCTTCTTCAAGAATATCGCTAAGAGCTATGCTTGGTTCCGATTCATTCTTGTATCTTTCCTCAAGTACTCTGATCTGATCCCGCACCGCTGCTTGTAGTTTCTCTGGTAGCAGTTTCACAGCCGTTCTGGCTTCTTCAAGTTCGTTATTGATCGGAGCCGGGTCTCGTTCACTTAGCCTGTCACGCAGGGAGGAAAAAAGTATCTCCCTGCGAATGTCCTGGTGATGATTGCTCTCAATGGATAATGCGGCCTTCGCGGCGTCCTGCCTACTATCTGAGAACGACACCAATTTTGGTGTCGAACCAGGTGTAGATACACGCTGGGCATCGAAGAGTTCAGTGGCCAGTAACTGCGTAGTCTTTGCAAAACCGGCTCGGAAATTTCTGATAGGTGAAAGGCGAAGTTCTGCGGTTCGTCCATGGTAGGAAGTCTTGCAATTTGGACAACCATATGGAACGTTGGTACCGGGAGATGTGTTGGTCCTATTATGAGAGTCGACAGCATCGGTTCGATCATAGTACCATCCAGGTAACAGTCTGTTGGTGTCCGTAGCCTCATTCCCGCGGATGTTTTGTTCTTTTACGATGCCCCCTGTATAACGCTCCAGATAGGCCTTCTTCCATTGTCCAAAACCAGCTTTGAGCCTGCTATTGTCATCAGGTCTTTGTATATTTGGTTCTGACTCCCAAGAGCCAGGCCAAAAGACTGCGAAGTTTCTGAATGACAAATCCTCGAATCTCTGAGAGATTGCTTGATCCGGAAGCCCTTCTAGGTTTGGCTCCTGCGGTAGCATCTCGGCGAAGTACTTCCCTAGCCCCCGTGCACTGATTCTGGCACGCATTCCGGCAAAGAAAAGGTCCCCGCAACACTCGCAATAGATAATCTCGAAGTTCCTCATCTTCTGACCTTTCACAGTAACATGAGGAGAATGCTCGATGCTAAGAACACCGATATCGGTTGATCTGTCGCTAAATCCCGAAGGAGCGGCTTGTTTGGAAGCGGGCGCGTACAGTCCCTCTATACTCCGAAAAAACAAATGTACTCTAAATGAAGCTGGAGCTCTATCAAATGGTGGCAATATTCCCTTGAGTCCATCTCCCGCGCCACGCACGAACAACATTGCTCGAACAACCTCAAGAACTCTATCGTAGTTGGGGCTGTCACCCAAATCGTGGAACAGTTTTTGACTGAGCCTGGAAACCTGCACAGCACGTGACCTCAACGGTCCACCTTCTTCGTCGGCTTCGCGACATGCCCACGAAAGCCTATCGCCACACTCCTGAATACTTTTGGCGATTCGCTTAGGTAATGGACCCTTTGGAATGTCCAACGCATCGGCTACACCATTCCATACCGATGCAAGGGTATTGTCTTCTGCATTGAAAGCAGCGAAGAGAGGACGGGCATTGGGATAGTCCGGATCAAGAGACTCGGCGGAAGCATGATGTTCCAACAACCGGAGAAACGGGACTGACTCCACTCTAGGCGGAGCAGTTTCACTGTATGCGGGACTTTCTTCTTCGCCCGGAATAATGGCATCAAGCCAAAGCTTCCTTCCCTCTTCAGGGTCCAAGTCAGGTTCGAGACCCAGAGTTCCGAACATATCCCAGAGGTACTTGGCACTCTGCTTCGCTTTCTCCGCAGGATTGGCTGGCAAGGATGCACTGGAGGCAAGAATACGAATCTTCCTACGACTTTTCTCATCACGAGTCAAACCCAATCTGTGGAGTAGCAACCTGATAAGGTAAGCGACCTCCGTACCAGCAGCTCCTCTCTGCAGGTGCAATTCGTCCATCACTAGGTAAAAATACGCATCATCGTTTTCTTCGAGCCATTTCCTTGTTTTCTTGAATATGGGCTCTTCCGCCTCACGATTCAACATTGCACTCAGCATGCTGACATTTGTAATCAAAATGTCTGGAGGATGGTGATGCATATCCCAACGGTTGGATAGTTCTGCGCCGTCTACGGATGGATGTATAAAAGATGAATCATCTCTGAAAAATGCAGAAACTTCATTTTCGGCATCCTGCTCCGAATGGATCCATTCTGCAATGCTTTCAGATTCCAGCTCATTTGGTACTCTACCGACAATCCGCTCATAATCTCGAAGAAGTGAGTCTTTGGCTCTTCTAATGCCAATTGCTTTTAGCTCATCCACAAACTCTTCATGGGTTGGAAGATTACTCGTTGACCTACCTTGAAATGCAAAGTCAAGAGCGGCACCAGCCTCGATATCGAGACTATGTAAGCGAGCTCTTTTCTTTCCAATCTCTGCTGAAACCTGGTATTCGAACAGCTCTTTGTGCTTGCGACCCCTTCTGTTCACTTCTCCCTGCCATACGACCGTGAGTGGTACCATACCTGTCTTGGGATCTGCGTGCTTGTGGTCAGGGAAATATATCTCCTGCCCTTCCCAGTCTGCCTTTGGGCTAGAAATGAGTGAGTGAAGTCCAGGATGGTCAAAGTGCCCAGTGACCGGTGTTGACCCGATGTATCGACCAAAAAAGATGCGATTGCCATGGAAATGCTTATCCATGGACTCGCGTGCTTCTTTTGAGTCAAGAGCTTTTCGTAGACGCACAAGCTGGTCCTCGACCAAGGCATTCATTGGGTACAGAATTATTGCTCTGACTGCGGCGGTTCTATTTTCTCCTTCACGATGAGGAATGAACGGCGATGCCAACGGATTTCGAGAGAGTGGTCTACTCACCTTTGGAATATCCGTATACTTCTCGAAACTCGTGCCAGGCTTCTTGTGCCACCAGCGTTTTTTCAAATACCCTTCGGCGGGAGAAGGCCACTTGGCGGCCTCCTTCGAGATTCTAGCCAGTAGAGGTAACAAAAATGACTCTGTTTTTCCCGAACCTGTACCGGATGTGACAACGGCGGGACTTCCTGATCTAATACCTTTCTTGAGCATCTCAACTTGATGCTTGTACGGAGGGAAAATTCCCTTGCGAAGCAGATCCGAGCTGGACTCTGCCGATTCTTCGGACGGAAACAGTCCAGACAGGATCAGATCAACGAATGCTAGCCTTTGCTCCTCGTTTAGTCCATGTAGCAACTCAGCGTCATTTCTGATATCTTCAAATGTCCTAGCTGCACCACTATCGGTGATATCGTTTTTGTACCTCGGAATTGGTTCGATTAGCGGCTCTGTGCAGAGGCTCCCTTTTTGTCTCAAAAGCTTTCGCCTTTCTTCAGCTACACTCGGATCGGCTATCCTGAAGGCTGTATCCAAGTAGCTTATGTAGAGCTCTCTGATTCGTTCGAAGCAACCAATCGGATCTTGCATGTTTTCTAACTCTCTCCCAAATTATTTGACAACCATCTGTCCGGTATCGCTGTTTTAATCAATTTTTGCATCCTGACACCGAAAGGATATACATAGCTGCGGACGTTATCTCCTTCGTCAAATTTGGGACCAGGCGGCCCGGATCCGAGTACCGCACAGAGTCGACCAAACGGAAGAGGGAGATGCATTGGTGATGCCCCTTCCGAGCTAATCCCTCCATCTGTTCTCGCTGAAAAAGGTTTCCGATTTTCTAGTTCTGCTGCTCGAAGAAGTGCCCAATCTCGGATGTAACACCATAACATGTCTTCACCGCATACATTCACGACATAAATGGAGCACCTATGCCTCTGATACCTTTTCTGGACAATGACATCATCCGTGGATTCGTGGTTTCGGAAGAAACCCATTCTGGACCAGTCCCATGTTCCATTCAGCACATATGCATCTGACGGCTTGCTGTATTCAATACCTTCTACCGAATCAGTCGCAAGGTTGCTTGGAACACGCTCCCTCAAGTCCCAGTCGAGCCATCGTGGCTCGCATAAACCAATGGCTTGAGAAACTTCTCGCAACCTATCTGGCTCTATATCTTCCAATCCGAATAAAACAGGTTGAAACATGTTTGGTGGAGAGGTAATTTTTAAATTGCATCCCGTTGCCTTGATCCTTAGCGCATCAACAACGGATTTCGGTACTAACCCCAAGAGCCTAGCATCGACTGTCGTTCCCTTCCTTGTCATAACGAAACCCGGACGTCTTGCCACAACCATCGTTCTGCTCCTATCCTGTCGACGAAGCAAATCTATGACACCGGATTCGGACCAACCTCTTACAAGCTGTGAAATATTCCATGGATTTTTGTTTCTCAATAGATAGCTCACTAATTCCTCAAACTCTTTGAGAGGAACGCCACTTTTTCGTAGACTCAACGCCGCGAATGCTTCTATTACGGACTGTACTCGTCCATAACTGGTTGGAGGGCGTGAAATGGTTCGATCGGGCAAGTCGATTCCTGATGGCTTGCAGATTCTTTCGCCGGAACTCAGGTGATCTCTACTGCGGCGCACATATGCATCATGAATGTCTTTTAGTCGCGGCTCATCAGAGACCTTCACATATCTGCCATCTACTAAAGCTGAAATTTTACGAGCATTGGTTAGAGCCTTTCTCCAATAGCGCCTATCTTTGTCGTTGGAGCAGCAACCTCCATCAGGGAGACTCGGACTATCAAGATCGCCTATGAAAATGAGCTCTCTCGGGGTACTTACTGTCCCGACTGCGCACCATTCGAAGCCAGGCTTTGGGGATAGGGACATCTCACCAAGCCCGGGACCTAGGTACCGAAGGCTTGGATCCTCCATCAGCAGATCAAGTGAGCGAGTTTCGTCGCTTGTTGTAATGTCAAGCGGTGCATGCTCTCGACCAGTCTGTTCATCCTGAGGCGGGTTGCAAGCTTCTCTCCAATAGTTTCCTTTTGCGACCGGTTTATATTCTATTCCAGAGCTGCCAGGCTGAAAAATTATTTCGATTTTCGATTTTCGATTGAAATAATCCCCTTCAAGACGGGCTTGATAACTGCATTCTATCTCTACTATTTGAGGTGGCTCGACTTGAAGATCTGTAGGAAGGAGCCAGTCTCCGTCCTCCCCTCTCTTGAGCTCTTTGATCTGGTCGTTTGAGCTGATCTTGACCGATCCTGCTCCAGGGGTCCGCACCTTTGGCAAGAAGGGGGGCATCCAATAGTACCCGTCTTCAACTTGGATCCCACCGATTATCCTAGGTCGAGGCGCATCTGTCGTGTAGAGTAGCTGTTTTGCTACCGAAAGAGCTTCCGGTAATTCGGAGTTCTGCATCAGATTGCAGTTTTCAACTTCGCACCATCCGTGATATCGACTGTCGTTATATTGTCCTCCGAACTTCTCTACGAGTGCATCCGCCATTTCAGTCCTGACTAGCGCTACCGATGCTCCTTCAATGTCATCTCCCATCGCGAGCAGAAACTCGCCGCTAAAGAATTCCCGGAAGGCGAGAAGACCTTGTCGTACAAGAGCCGAGATCTTTCGAGAAATACTTGATGAACCGTTCAGTGCTCCCTGTGCAACGGTGTCAGGATCACCTGAGAGATCTGTAAGCTGAAATTTGTAGGACTCATACGTGAAATCCAGTGGCTCGAAGGAAATACCGTCGATGGACATCGCTTCCGAAGACAACAGACCAATTGATAAAGAGCCGTCGTCATCCCACTCTGCTAACATTCCGAACGAGACTTTTCTCCCGTCTACTTCTGTTTCTATTAGACCAACCATTGCTTCTGCCCGTATGGCTCGCCAGAAGGCACTGTCTGCTGGATCCTTGCCTGTGCTGGAAAAACTTTCGACGAATTCGTCTAACTCCTTCCTGAAATCCGCTCCAAATCTTGTTTTGGACTGCCGAAGTGCGGATAGTGTTGGTTGCAAGGGTGGGTCGATTTCAAGTAGGTCGCATTCTGACAGAACTTCTTTGAGAATTTTTCGATCACGCATGCTAGGAAATGCTAAGTAATAGGAACGACCTATGCGTTTGCGAAAGTTGTCCTCTGGAGGCAACTCTATATCAGAATACTTTGTATGATTTCTTGCCCAATCAGCAAGAGCTTCCCAAAGAGCATCTAGACACCGGTCATCACCAGAGTATTTAAAGTGATCTCTCTTTCCGATTGTACTTTCAAATCGAGTATACATGTCGCCAGCTCCTTGTGGATAGCCGGCTGCTAGTAGGCATGTAAACCAGAGCATTCCGAAGAAATGAGGTATATCCTCCGACTCTGGTGTCCAGCCCTTTTGCTTAAGACAGTAACCGCAAAAAGAGGTCCTCAGTGGTAATTTTTTCTTGACAGCTCTGACAAACGCTTCGGCTACTTCTTCGCCAAAAGTCTCATCTAAACCAACCATTGCAGCCAATTCTTCTGGTCCAGCAGCAATTCTAGTTACCCTAAGATCGCTGCCATTAGCCAAGAGACATCGATTGAGCAACCACTCATTCCACTGTTCATACTCCGCATTTCTCCAGTGTGACATCCCTGTCAAGGGAAGGTCCTCCAATATATTGGCATCTTTGCTGTAGGGTAAATGAAAAGATGCATATTCTCGCGAAAAATGGCCACCAAATCTCATCGAATCTGGCCGGTGATTCTCATCGAAAATGGCCACCCATTGTCGTTTAATCTGGTCGGCGATTCTCATCGAAAATGGCCGCTTGCCAACCCCCTTGGATGAATCACCGTTAAAGGTTTGTCCAATCTGAAGAAGTGATGTAGACGCATCAATCAGAAGCATAGGATTCTTCCCCTCGTGAACATTGAGAGGAGAATTCCAATGCCCAGAGAGAGGCTGTCGATGCGTTCAATCAGAGAAATAATCAGGCTTTCACTACAGCTGGGACTTAGCGCCAACACAATCAGCCGGTCTGTAGACGTGTCCAGGGGAAAAGTTCAGGAGACTCTTCGCCGAGTTAAAGAAGAGCAGCTACCGTGGCCGATACCAGATGGACTAAACGACGAGGCTCTTGAGGCACTGCTCTTCGGGTCAAAAAAGGAAGTTCCAGTTCAGCATAAAGACCTTGATTGGGACAAAGTAGCGGCTGAACTCAGACGTAAAGGCGTTACTCGAAAACTTCTCTGGCAAGAGTACAAAGAAAGAAATCTAACTGAACTTAGTTACCCTCAATTTTGCAAGAGATTCAGACGTTGGCAAAAGCACTGTGATCCCGTGATGCAGCAGCATCATAATGCCGGAGAGAAGCTCTTCATCGACTTTGCTGGGTTGGCTCCAACTATCACCGACCGCGAGACTGGGGAAGTGATAGAGACACCTGTCTTCGTTGCCACTTTCGGCGCAAGCAACTACACATATGCAGAGGCTTGTCCTGGTCAAGATCTCGAGTCTTGGACCGGCGCCCACAAAAGAGCGTTCAAATTCTTTGGTGGCACTCCTAAGTTTTTGGTGCCAGATAATCTGAAGAGCGCCGTGACCAGGAGATTCAAACACGATGTTCTCCTGAATCGGACTTACTATCGCCTGGCGGAATTCTACAGTTGCGGAATTCTCCCTGCCAGAGTTAAAAAGCCCAAAGACAAAGCGAAGGTAGAAAAAGGAGTTCAAGATATCGAACAGAGAGTTCTCGCACCGCTCCGAAACAGAACTTTCTTTTCCCTCCACGAACTAAACAAAGAGATCTTCTCGCTCTTGGAGAAACATAATCTCGAACCATTTCAAAAGATGTCGGGCTCCAGGAAGAGCTGGTTCGACAAGGTCGACAAACCAGCTCTGAACGAATTGCCGTCGGAAGACTTCGAATTTGAACATTGGTCTACCGGAGTACCGGTGCCCAAAAACTATCACGTCACTGTTGATGGGCACCGGTACTCCGTTCCTTACCAGCATATAGGTTCATCTGTAGACATCCGGCACACTAACTCGACCATTGAGGTTTTCCTGGAGAGTACTCGCATCGCCAGCCACATTAGAAGTTGGGCAGAGAACCAATCAACCACTCTGGCTAGCCATATGCCTCCAAAGCATGCCGCCTATCACGGAATTTCTGCTGAATCCTTTCTCCAGCAGGCAGAGAAAGTGGGTCCAAAAACAACACAAGTTATTCAGTACCTACTCGATTCAAAACCATACCCGCAGCTAAGCTTCGACCAATGCTTCGGGCTTCTGAAGACCCTCAAGAAAAAATATGGACCGGAACAACTCGAACAAGCTTGTGACTACGCCCTCTGCCTGCAAACACCCAGGTATCGATTCATCAAACTACTGCTGGATAGGGGTTTGGACACTTTACCAAAACAACTACCTCTACCTTCCACAAACTTTGACCACGAAAATATCCGTGGTCCCGAATACTACAAATAGGAGGCTGTAAATGCTCAACAACCCAACCTTTGACAAACTGCTTTCCATGAAAATGAACGGCATGGCAAAGACTCTACAAGAACAAGAGGACCTGACAGAATCCCTGAATATGACTTTCCATGAGAGATTTGGCCTGCTTGTAGATGCTGAATACTCAGAACGTCAGACTCAACAGCTTACTCGACGACTTCGCACCGCCCGGCTTAAACAATCTGCCGCTGTTGAGGACATAGACTATCACCACTCCAGAGGTCTCGACCGAGGCCTCGTCACTCAGCTCTCTACCGGCCAGTGGATTAAGGAAGGATTGAATCTTCTCATCTCCGGACCTACCGGTGTCGGCAAAACATATTTGTCCTGCGCCCTCGCTCACAAAGCTTGCATGCTGGGCTACTCTGCTCAGTACTACAGAACGCCTCGCTTCTTTCAAGATCTCACTATCGCTCGCCTTGAAGGCAACTACAATCGATTCCTTAGAAAGATGCAGAAGTTTGACCTCTTGGTCCTAGATGACTTTGCCTTGATTCCGATCACCGAAGAACAAAGTCGCGACCTTCTCGAAGTCTCTGACGACCGCTGTTCTGCTCAGTCAATACTTCTATCCTCTCAGATAGAACCGGAGAACTGGTACAAAGTCTTTGAAAATCCGACCCTGGCTGATGCCATCCTTGACCGCATCATCCATGGTGCCTACAAAATTAATCTAACAGGAGAATCTATCCGAAAAAAACAGAAGAAAAAGACTAGAAATGTGGAAAAGTAAGATAAGCGTCCTCTCACTTCCGAAGGTGCTTGGCAGGCGGCCAGATTAAATGAGAATCCAGGTAATTTCTACATGCTTGCAAGCGGCCATTTTCGATAAGAATCACCGGCCAGATTCACGAGATTTATGCAAAAAGAACAGTCCCGATTTGAAACTATCCTTTTGGGAAGAATGTGGGTTTCCTGAGTCGAATTTTGATTTCGCTCAGTAATATTCTAGCCGACCATATTGCAATATTCATGCAGTAGATAGAACGATTCTCACTGACCTGGCATTTTGACCTATTGTTCAAAGTAGAATTTTCTATCAGATAGCCTTTTAAAATTGGCATGACGTGACCCCTTGGGTAGTACCATTCAATTTGCTAATTCCTGACATCATCTTTCTACCCTGCTTGAGGCAGAGAACAACTCATCTGTTCGGAAATCATGCATGAGAATTCCGCCGGCGTCAGATCACCCAGGGCACTGTGGGGTCTGAAGTTATTGAAATGAGTTCTCCACTCCTCGATTGTCTTCTTTTCGTCGAAGAGGTTTCTAAGCCCATGTTCGTTCAAACATTCATCGCGCAGCTTCCCGTTATCAGTGACCACCTCCGGGGGCAATCTGGTTTTCCAGCGCTCCGGTTCCGCAAAGCCGGCTTCTTGCTTTGCGCTTTATCTGCAGAGAGTGCATGAGTCCAAGTCGGCTGATTCGTTTGTTTTGTGAACTTCCCTGCGAAGAAGAATACCAAGACTTCGATAGCCGAAGCGACGATTTTTTGAGAGCTAGCTCTATCAATCGACTGTGTTCATCCAGCCTTCTCTCTGGTTTGTTTTTTATAATGGAGAGCGGTCCTGCTTTTCATCAGCAGGGCTGCGACTCGCCTTTCGGACAAACCTTCTTTATGCATGATTTTGGCAGACTCTTTCTTCCTGGCAGGGCCTACTACTTTTTTCGACCGCAGCTTTCAAGCCCTGGATGTCTCAAGCCTGCTGATCAACCGGTTTCCTGCGCTGGCTGTTTCCCTCCTCAAGCTGCTTAATCTTCATTGACATCGCTTATCGCCATGCCACCGTATTTGGCCTTCCAGCGATAGAAGCTATGCTCGCTAAATCCGTATTTGCGGCAAAGTTCTGCTGGTTTGAAACCGGCATCTGCTTCATTCCTAGTTCCTATGATCTGTTCTTCGGAGAATCTGCTTTATCTTATGGTAGGCTCCTTTCCAAGTGTCAATATTTCCATCACAGGCCAGGACGATTGGTTGTATATTGGGGGTGTTGGTCAAAAGGGTCAGCAGGTTTTCCTCGCAATTGATGAATCATGAGCAGTAAGTGTCTATCTTTTACCGCAGCAGAACTTGATCTTTTCTCCGCTTGCACATGGACATATTGAGTAGGTATCAAACAAGTCTTTGGTGTTGGTCAATAATTCACGGCATCCTATCTGTACGATAGTCTGCACTTTGTTCTGAAGGTTTGATGATTCATCTATAAGATCTTCGAAGTGATGAATACACTGCCTAACAGTTTTAACAACTAAGCAGATAGTATTTCCGAATTCACTAACGAATGATGCTGGCTCTCGTATGCCTATACTTTTTCGTACCCAGACTACACCTTGATTGTCTACATTCGTTTCTATGCTTTCTGTTATTGCAAATGTAGCACCAATGTTAGGATGTGCGAATTCACAGAGCAATTCATATGTGCCTCTAGCCGTATTGATCTTCTTATTAAGTCGATCTATCGCGTTCATGACGGAATCAGATGTCATGTCCATTCGATCAGCAGCGTTCTTGTAAGTATAGTTCTTTCTATTACTTAAAATCGCTTCTAAGTCTTGATTTGCAAATTTATTCCAGTCGATTCTGGTGCCCAAAGTTAGTTCTGCCAGCTTTGCTTCAAGTTCTGTTCTG
The DNA here is from genome assembly GCA_020634035.1 of Candidatus Obscuribacterales bacterium. GTDB lineage: Bacteria > Cyanobacteriota > Vampirovibrionia > Obscuribacterales > Obscuribacteraceae > RI-106. The sequence continues at coordinate 151,111 of JACKCM010000005.1, forward strand.
ACTATTAATGCATCATTGGAACTGTTAGGCATTGCTATTTTTTGAACATGAGTAATGGCATCGTTGAATATTGAAACATGTTCGATGGTGCTTCTAAACGCACTTAATGCACCAAGAATATTTTTGTTCGCTAGGTTTAAGTAAATCGAATCGAGAAGATGAACAATTATAAATCGCTTCGATTCGACCAGTAACTTGAACAATCGAAGAGGGGCTGCAACCGCATACGTGCATATAACATAAAATTCCGATGGTAATTCTGTATGCCGCTTTAGTATCTGTCCCTCTAAATTAATGATTCCTTTCTGTACTAGTTGGTCTTGGTAATGAAGCAGCTGGTTTTGCAATGGATAAATATGAACGTACTCTTCTCCAGTCTTTAACAATCTTTCTCTGGCATTTGCAAAGTACTCGGAAGTCTCTTCAACCTCTTTGCCGGCTCCCAGAAACCAATCTGGCCAATTCTGACTTTTACCTTCTGCCATAAGCGATCCTCAATCAGTCAATTTGTATTTGGCAACCCTGTCTTAGTCACATTGGTTCCCATTCTAGTAGCTTATTACTATGCGATGTTTTACGAATCTCTTCGTATGTGGTACCAACTGCCCACCCAATTCCATGCACTCTCTGAGTCGGCCACTTGTTGCCCATTATCTGCAGCAAAGTGGGAATTCTGAGTAACCTGTGGGCCTGGTAAAGTCCCTCCCAAGACTGTATTTCAAAAAATTGCGGTCTGAAATTTTTGTCTGCCTCTGTCCGTCCCCTAGTCAGTAAAAAAACATTTGTATGAGTGTTAACGTATGGTTCTGATGGAATGTTGGGAACATTCCTCGTTGGATAAATTCTGAGTATGTGATATTGAAATTTGTCATCTCTGAGTAAATGCTCAAGCAATGCTCGGTCACTGGTCTTCAGAAACAAACACTTAACTTCTGAGGGCGAGAACCTACGAGAAGAGATATTGCTTTTCGGAGGATCTTCGCCCCCATGTCTCAATATAGGCGCTTTTTCTACGCAAAGTCTGAATTTGGAGTTCTCCTTCCACTCAAATGTACATTCTTCTAGTTCTGATGGTGGGACTCTGTTATTTGAAAGCCAATCAGCAAGGGTTTTCGGTCTTCTGCTTCCGTAAAGACGAGTAGCTATCTCAATAGCTTTCTTTCTCCACGTCTCTGTATCATCAGAATCCAGTTTGACTCCAAGATCATATCTATCTTCGAAATTGCTCTTTTTAAATTCATTGCTCAAAAAGCCCGGGTGGTCTACTGCTGTCCATCTGAGATCTGGTTCTTCATCCCATTTCTTATTCTCTACTTCACGGACCTTCGACCCATCTTCGAATAACGATTGAAACACCGGGATCGTGTTGTGTCTCTGAACCAACTCGTCGAATTCTTTGAAAAAAGACTCCTTTCCTCGCTTGAATTCGACGAGATAGTTCTCTTCCTTCGATTCTTGATACACTTTTACTAGATCGCCATCTACATACTCTATTACTTCATCTCGAATCAAGAAGGCAACTAGTAATCGATGAATAATTTGTGCATCTGCTTTGGAAGGATATGGTTTTCTTGCATTCAAACAAACTTGTGTGTCGTCTCTTAAGTTGAAAGCAGGTGAATCGATCTTCCATTTATCACATTCACTATCAAAAAACTCCTTCCAAGCCCCTTTGGGAGCTTTCTTTAATCGCTTCTCAAATCGATTGGCAAAATCCCTTAGAGCTTCATTATGCATAACTGATTGCATAAATTTCTGGTGATAAAAGTCTTTTACCGTCAAGCGCAGAACTTCAGTCAATCCGCCATCTCCTGTACCAGATACTAAGATTCGCTTCTTTTCATTTTTGTCAAGAATAGGCTGGTCAAGATCATCGTTCCTCCAGTATGATGGTGCATTGCCGAAATTTTTCCGTTCTAATCCATATCCGGCAGCAATTACTACCTTTTCGAACGACCCATGGACTTCACCATTAAGGTGGAGGAAGAGCTTGTTCCCTGAACCAGATATTCGCTCAATATTTTGGTTAGGATTCCACTTTAATTGACTCTTGTGTCGCTTTAGGAACACATCCCATTGTTCCAAGATTTGGGTCGTAATATCACCAGCAGTACCAGAACGCCAGTTTAGGAACGGCAAATGTGTGTATGGATATGCATATTCTATTGAGGGCCAATTCGAAATATTTGGATGAATAAACCTGGTAGTGTTTCCTCTTTGAAGATGAATTTCATCAGAAGCTTTTTCATACAAGTAAACCTTTGCACCGAGTGCCATAAGTCCACAGGACACGGACAGACCGGAAATACCCGCTCCGATTACAGCAATATTCTGATCGCTATTCACAGAAGATTGTATTGCTCGAATAAAATGAAAGGCTCTTTGTTGTTGAGCGTGTATCGTCAATAATCTGGCTGTACAGCCAATCTGATAGACCTCGCCCTTTCTTGATACCTTGAACAATCTGATAAGGCTATTCTTGTTCACCATTTGACCCACATGATATTAAGCAATTTTATACGCTCGTTCACAATTTAGGAGAAAAGCCTTCTGTTACTTTCTTCCTCTATAATAGTCGGAAACTTCGATGTGATGAAGTGGTCACAGTTAAATGACCCCTTTGGTGGTACCATTCGTTTCGCTAGTCCCTGCCATCATCTTTCTACCCTGCTTGAGGCAAAGAACAACTCATCTGTTCGGAAATCATGCATGTGAACTCCGGCCCGTTATCAACGACCACCTACTGTAGTTATCCAGTGCTCTAATCATACGGCGTCCAGGCAGGCTTGTATCGACCCTATGTTGCATAGACGAGTGTAGCTGTCGACGATATTGAGCGTTCGAAAACGCCTTCCATTGAATAATTCGCTTTCAAGGACTAGCTCTGTCAATCGATTGCCTTCATCCGACCTTCCCTCTGGTTCGTTTTCAAACCGGAGAGCAGTCCTGCTTGTCATTCGAACAAACATCTTTCCTGCATTCTGTTTACCTTTTCTTTTTCCCTGGCAAGGCCTAATAATTTTTTTTGACCATGGCTTTCAAGCCCTGGATATCTAGCGCCTGCTGAGCGACCAGTTATCTGGGCTGGCTGTTTTCCTCCTCTAGGGGCTTCACTTTTTTTGACATCGCTTACCGACATGCTACTCAATTTTGCCTTCCAACGATAGAAGGTATGTTCGCTGATTCCGTATTTGCGGCAGATTTCTGCTGGTTTGAGACCGGCATCTACTTCATTCAAAATTCCTACGATTAGTTCTACTGAGAATCTGCTTTTTCGCAGGGTTGGCTCCTTCCCAAGTGTCTATTACTCCATCACTTGCGAGGATTTGAAAACCTTTGAATTTATTTTCTTGTTACTGGTCATCTGAAACACGTTTTTTAATGCTTCTTTCGATCTGCCTGCTTTAATTACTTCCAAAAAATAAAGTCTAAGCAAGTTTCTGACTAGCTATTTCATCTCCAACTATTGATAGAAGTTCCTGAAATTCATCAATATGAATCCAAAAACAGGCATCATTAATAGTATCACAAAGGCTTAGGCTCTCTGCTACGGCTGCAGCGAGTCGATCCTTGCTTTTGTCACCTGGAAGTAAGGATGAAACAGCTTCAGTGTAGTAATCTTCGAGTTCTCCATTTTTGAGAACAAAAATTCCCACATCTTTAAATGCTTCAATGACTTGCTCCGCTATAGAATCCATCTCTGAGTTTTTTGAGAGTGCTTCTCGTATGCTGTTTCGCTTTATTCTCTCTTTTACCCACTCCCAATGTAACTTCACTTTTTCCAGTCTTACTTCATCAAGATCGATTTCATCACTAAGTTCAGAAATGAACTCATCGAAGGTGTTGTAAAACTGAATCCAATCAAGACTTCCTTCTTTTGCTATAGCCTTAACATGCTTTGTTTTAACAGGAGTACCCAGATCACTTGCGAAAAATCTCATTAGCTCGTCAAGTTTCTTTTGGTTTGATAGGTTGAGTTTATCTCTAAAATTTCCGGCACCGCGCCTTAGAAAGTCCAAATCCGTAAGAATCGTATGGCTTATCTTGTAACTCGCCAAGATTTTAGAATAATTTGCGAATTGCATTTTCCCACCGACCCTTGTGACAGAGATGTTTCGTATGTCGAGCCAACGATGTGTCGCATAGGTCAAGTCTGCAATCATTGGAAGTATAAATTCCTCTCCTCCCTCAACCAGAATGGCGTGATCACCGAAAAACATCTCTGCATTTTGACTGCCCACTATCTGCCGCCATCGCTTCAGCTCGCCTTCTCCCAGTAATCGCTCTTCTACCTGACGTACTGATGTGTTAGTGGCTCCTTGTCCTTTGGTTACTAGCACTAGCGCTCCTACATCAACATTCCGAATGAATTCTGTCGCATGAGTAGCCATTACCACTTGAGTAGACTTTAACTCAGTTCCACTAGAGGCAAACTTTAGCAACTGACCCTCCACTGCTCGCCGAGCATGAGGATGTAAGTATAATTCTGGCTCTTCGGCTAAAAGTAAGGAGCCTCCTGAATGAAACTTCTCGCAGTAATAGCCGAACAAAGAGATAATCAGAGCACTCTGAATGCCACTACCCTTTTCAAAAAAAGGGGCATTAATTCCGTCATCCACAAATATGGTTATGTTTTTGTGCGACTCATCTAGAGTAAATGGAGCGGCTTCAAACGATATATTATGATGGAAAATCGCATCAGAAATCGAGTTGCATAAATCCTTTGATGCATCTTTGAAGATATCTCCATATGCTTCTGAAAGTTGAGTTTGAGCATCCTCAATCAATAAATTCTGATTGCTTGATTTTGATTCATATAGACTTCGAATCAACCGACCATACCAGCTATAGTTGTTAACTCTAAGTTCTCTCATGGGATCCCGAAAAGCTGGAATTCTCGCTGTGGTTAACAAAGCTTCCCTGAATTCCTGCGGATAACGCTGCAGAAGATTTAGGCGAACCTTATCTCCTGTCAGTTTTTCTATCAGCAGGGCACCAAAGACTCTCTCTTTCTTACGCTCGTCCCTCGGAACCAATAGAAAAAACCAAATGCTGCTTGCTTTGTCTATTAAACCGGCTAGTTCTTCTCCTGATGGCCAATCACCGCGACCATTGCACAAATCCTCAATTTCTTCGAACCTATCCCACCTTGGAAAATCTTGTATTGTGCGCCTGCAACATTTTATGTTTTCGTCAATGATTAGGTCCCGATTGTAAGAGTTCCCTGTCAGGCGAACAGCTATCAAGAATTTCTGTGAGTACTCTGAATCCGAATCTTCTCGAAAGAAATCTTTGTGATGAAATTCAAGGTAAGTTGGCCACTTTTCACCAAGCAGTATGTTGAGTGCTTCAATGACATTGCTCTTTCCAGCATTATTCTTGCCGACAAGAACGTTTAAACCTGTCTTGAATCCAATTTCAATATCTTCTAGGCTTCTGAAGTTCTGGACAATTAACTGATTTAAGTACATCTGAGAATTTCGTTGCGAAGTCTCACGATCCTACCGTTTTTTCGATGGCAAGATCTACACAAAATACGCCTTCTTTTGTGTCGTACAGATTTTGATTTCAATATGCCTGCCCGCCTGGATTCGAACCAGGGACCTCATGGTTCGTAGCCATGCACTCTATCCAGCTGAGCTACGGGCAGATGTCCATTGGATATGCGCTGAAGACAATCACCCTCGGGCGCACATCTATAAGTTTTAGAATCTTACCACAGCTCCACCCCCGCACGGCAAAACCCCTGCCCAGTGTGAACCCGTGTTGCAGCCGCCCCGCCCCGCGTCCCATCTCACCACGACACGCCGCGCCACCCGTCGCACCCCACCGCCTCATAAACCCCGTTACATCTTTACCGATTGCTAAGCAAATCCCGACCCACAAAAATTTCATCTCATGACATCTTGATCTCATCAAATCCAGGCTACTGCTTAGAAACCGCGCTCCTACAGCCGGTCGTATATAGAAAAGCTTTCTAATCTTATGTTTCAGCCATTGAGAATCCGTCTTTACTACCGCATAATTTGCCAGTCTGAAAACTGCGATTCCAGATAGTTGGAGGTCCACACATGACAGATCGGCTTAAGCCCACCGATCCGCCCACAACCCCCGCTGTCGCCGGCATATCCGACGGCGCCGTCAGCCCCCACGAGGTGCTCGACTTCACGCCGACTGCCAAACCAGCCGACACCGTCGTTCCCGATGCCGCCGGCGTGCTTTCTTTCGCCCCTGCGGTGGACATCACCAGCGGTCCCATCATCATCGACGAAGATGAGCTCGCCCGCGACTTTTCCTCCGCGTTTCATATTGCAGCAGGCAAGCGGGATTCGCAGGAATTCCCCATTCCCGACCTATATAAAGATCACGAGTAGCGCCTGGCGGCGAATGAGCTGATTGCGATGATTGCGCCGTTCAGTCGTTGTGTCATTGCGCCATTGCTTAGTTAAACAGATTCGCTCGCAACTGTTAGAGCATCACCCCGGCGACGATCCCGAGGCTGGCAAGCACTATGGCTATGTTCAGCGCCAGTTCGCCTATGGTGACCCTGCGCCAGTAAGTGAAGTCCCATGGGGGCAGATTCTCTATTACGAAGTAGGTAAAGGAGTAGACAACAGCAAGGAAGAGGAGCGGTATAAAAGCTAAAAAGATTGGAATTCTGCCGATCGCTAATTCGTAGTAGAAGCTACTGCTACATCCTCCAATTAACGAGTATGGTGGCGCTGCAGCCAGCAGAAACAGAGCAAGTCTCACAGTGCACAAGACTATTGCCCAGCTAAACTTGACCGCGAAAATGGCGATTTGTCTGAGAGATTTCAACCACTTCACCTTGCTGTTCTCCTCCCCTTTCGAAAGTCCTCAAACGCCTTCATCTCGCCCTCCTGATGGCAGTGCTACCGTCGCGCTCCTCAAAGCCTCAGACCCAAGCTGAAACCAAGCAAGCAAACCACTATGCAGAAGTAGATCAACATCTCTTGCGTACTTGCTTCTGGTGTGAGCCGTACTTTGTTGCGCACCACAAGCCATAAGAACATGAAGAGGGCGGCTACTCCCACTGCAAAGCATTCAAAGAAGTAGGGAACGGAAAAACCGAGAACTACTAACTCTGACCGCAGAGTTTGGTTCATTAGGATCTGCCTTTCGGCATTCAGGAGGCTCCAAAACATGGCAATGATGAGCAACCAGGTGCAGATGATAAAGCTGTTTATGATTGTTCTTCTGGCAAATCTCAGCACCATGGTCATAGCTCTGTCCTCCAATATTTCGCCGAAAAGCGCTTCAAATCTGCCTTTCCCGAGACCTATCTCGACCCGCCAATTACCAAACCCAGGTTCCCGAGCAGCAAGCAGATATGCATCATCATCTCTGGCATATTCATGTCTTTCCATAGGCGTTTCCAGCTGTAGCCGAACAGGCCAACAACGAGAATGAGTCCAATTAATGAAAGTGGAAGTAAACTTATGCCAATCAAGGTAAGAGGAATACCTGCGAAGCTACCTGTTTGAGCATCAGTTATATTGGGGCTAGCAGCTGCATAAAGTCCTCCGTATGCCATCATAAATAAGACGAATAAGTTGAGGACGGAGAACAGACACAAGACCAAGCTTAAAGCTTGAATCTTGATCGTCCGATAGGCGAATCTCAGCAACATCGCTCTTTCATCCTCTCCTGCTCGCTAACCAAGCCGTCACTAACTTAAGACCCCTAAGATAAGCCCCATAGCTCCGACAAGCAAGCTGAGATGCACCATTGTCTCGGCAAAGCTGAGCCGGGGAATTCGTATATTGTTTTTCTTCTTCAGCTCCCTATGCGCACCAAATACCAATGCTGCGAACGCTGTAGCGACTATGGCAGCAATAGCAAGCAAAGAAAGGAAAGTGATTCGCTGCGCGTTTGCTTCACCGAACTGCGAGTGAATAGCTGACTGCGAGCACAGTATAGCCGCCTCCAACCAGGCAGAGCCCAGTATTATTGCCCCCGCTACATAGATAGAGCCCAGCACGATAGCCACCCACAGCACCAGCTGTATCTTCATGGTCCGTTCTGCGAGTCTCAGCAACATAGCTCCCGTTTTCGCCTCCCATCAAGCACCGGGATAATCCTGTTATCGCCGCTGCGCCCCCTACTTCAAGACTCCAGACCAGAATCCCATAGCTCCGACTAGCAAGCTGAGGTGCACCATAATCTCAGCATAGCTCATTATTGTATGGCACCACCTTTTGTAAAACCTATCTCGACCCGCCCATCAATAAACCCAGGTTCCCGAGCTGCAAGCAAATATGCATCATCATTTCTGACTGGCTCACGTCCTTCCATAAGCGTTTCCAAATGTAGCCGAACAGCCATAGAACGAGAATGAAGCTGACTAATGAAACCGGAAGTAAACTTGCGCCAATCAAGGTGAAAGGAATGCCTGCGAAGGTATTGGTTTTAGGTTCAGTTTCAGGACTCCAGGGGAGTCCATTTGAGTAAAGCCCGCCGAACAACATGATGATTGATTCGAAAATGGTGAAGCCGAAGACCAGGATGACGAGGCAGAAAGCTAAACTTAAAACCAAGCTTACCGCTTGAATCTTAATCGTCCGATTTGCGAATTTCAGCAACATAGCTCGCTCTTGCTCCTCCTGGGCGTTAGCCCCGCCGTGCCCCTACCTCAAGACTCCAGACCAGAATCCCATTACTCCTAGAAAGATTGTGGTGTGCATCATTATTTCGGGGAAGGTGAGGCGCGGACGCATCCACCGCAATTTTGAGTTCTTTCGTGGCCAAAATTCCAGCAGGCAAAATGCAGGCAATACGATGGCACCAAAGGTAAAAAGTGGCAGGTAGGAAAGCTCCTTGCTGTCGACATCGTAGATAATCGAACAAGCCACAGTCTTGGCGCAATTTAACAGAAGAACCAGCCATGTGCCGCTCAGAAGGATAACCACCCATAGCACAGCCTGTATCGTCAATGTCCGCCCTGCGAATTTCAGCAACATCGCTCCCGCTTTCTCCTCCCATCAAGCACCGGGTTAATCCTGTTATCGCCGCACCCCCGGCTCTGTTACATTTAAAATGCCATGCTAAGACGACTACTCATCATTCATCTTCTCTTGACCCTCGCCATCTGGGTGCTGCCCATACCGGGCAAGTCCATGGTGAGCGGAATCTGCTTAAATGGAGATATGAAAGCCATGGGCGTGGAGAAGGCAAAAGTTCATCGCATCGGTGCCCTTTCACCGGGCGGTAGCGGACGCGGGTCCGCTGGGTATCCGGCTGTCGGGCATGGTCAATCACCCTCTCCCGCCGTCAGGCTTCACAGTGGGAACTACATTCACCAGTCTACGCCTGCTGCCGCCCCCGGGCGCGCCCGACCAACAGTAGATTAACTGTGCGGTCCTCCCCAGAAGGAGCTAGTCCCAAAGCGATGAGAACCTCGACCCCAGCCAACGTGCTCGCTGTCGCCATCGCGATCTCCGTGGTGCTACCGATGAGTCTCGCAGGGATAGTCGCTCCTGGATGTGCCGCACACGCTGATACCAAATCTGGTGAGACGACGCCAGCGCGCCGCGCGGCCTTTCAGGAAGGTTTGTATTGCACTAATGCTCTGCCTGAGAAAATCCAGTGCCCTGCCATCATAGAGAAAGATGTAGCAGTGATGCGGGTCTTTGTCCCCTTTCAGCAAAAGATAAACACTGCGATGGGGATGCCTTCTTCCGATTGTAAGTACGAGAAAATCTGTTGGAGCGTACTCGCTGAGTTAGGAAAACTGCCACCATCAGCCAGTCGAACCGCAGCCATCGAGAGCACCCTGGATTTTTTGAACAAGCATCTATCTGCCTCGACTTCAGGCTCAGCCGCCTCTGTCGATTCTACTGATGCCACCAATTCTGCCCCATCCGTAAATTCTGTCGATGAAGTGCTGTGTTTCACCGCATATGTGGATGCCTTAGCCGCCGACGATGCCGGAGACATCCTGGCGGCGGAGAAGCTTTATAGCAAGAGTCAGGAAAAGGCTGTCCGTTTACAGAATCATCAAAGCGACCTGTACAAAGAATATCCTGCTGCCTGTGACTATGCGCTGTCCGAAATCAACCGTGGCTATGGTGATTTCTTGTTGCGGCACTACAAAGATTATCCTGCGTCCGCCAGAGATTACCCCCATGCACTGAAGGATGTGTTCGGACTTCAATATCATGCCACCTACCCGGTCTGGAAGTTCGATAGAGTCAAAAAGCAATGGGACTATCGAGGAGAGCGAGTCAAAATCTATGATCTTATCGAGGTACCATCATTTCAATCAAAACCATCGCCCAGAGAGCATCTCTTTTCTGAGCCAAATGGAAGCTGCCGATTCGCTCCATATGCCAGTCCGGTCCTTCCTTTTGTATTTTTCTTGTAGCCTCCGCTCGGCGCCCACGCGCTCGGTCTGAATCGCCCTCAAAAGAGGTATGACATACTTGGAAGCAAGCTCGGGACAGCATAAGGCAGGGAGCCAGACTACGTGCCCCCCAAATCAGCATCAATTCAAGACGGCGAGACGGTCTGGCAGATTCGCAGCCAGGACGGCGGCTTGCTGATTATCCTCGTTATCGTCCTCATCGCTGTCGGCATCGCGATCTTCAACCACACCTATGCCATCTGGAATCTCAACTGGCCAGAAGTCGAAGGCGAGGTCGTGGTCCATTACCAGCACGATCTGAAATACGCTTACAAAGTAGGCGAGATGAAATACACCCGGCGGCATTACGGGCTGCTCGACAGCTTCGCATACGGCAACGGCGACAAGGTCAAAGTCCGCTACGATCCGGAGAACCCGCTGAACTCTCGCCTGGACCTGGGCTTTTCGCTGGATGTCCTGGCGCTCGCCCTGGTCGAGACCGCAACAGTGCTCGCCACCGCCTATCTCTTCAAGACCCGCTTCCGGCGCGTCATTGTCGAAAAGGTCGAAGACGAATACACGGGCAGCACCTACCGCATCGAGTATCAGGACTGAGTTTTATAAATCTAATGCTGACCGCGAGCCCAGTGCAGCACGCTGCCGCGCACATTGGTCTTGGTCTGACCGCCGTTAGTAGTGTGCCCTGCCGTCGGCGTGTGGGCGGCGGTGGACTGTTTCGGGTCGTATCCTTTATATGGAGAATAAGTCTTCATGCGGTTGGTGGGCGCCGGAGTGGACGCGGTTGCGCTCGGTTTCGCCGGAGCCTTGTATTTGCCCGCTTTGCCCGATTTGCCCTTCTTCTGCGGAGCAGCCGGAGCCGGTGGCGGCGCCTTGGGCACGCCATTGTTCACGGCAGGTAGAGTGTTGCTGTAAGAGGGCAGCTGCTGCGAAAAGCGCTGAAAGCCCGCCCTGGGCAGGGGCATCGGTCGGTTGGGCGCCTGTGCGCCGGGCTGACCCCCGCCGCCATTGCCGCGATAGTTAATCACCGGCGAGTCATCGGTTATTTGTATCTGCTGCCGCGCCATGTAAAAGTGACCCATGTTAGGGTTACTCGGTTGTTGCGCCTTAGCTTCCTCCGCAAAGGCTACAGATAAAGCGGCAACAGTCAGTACTGCCATTAGCTTATAGCCAGGTTTCGCCATTTTGATCTCCCGGGAGTCCCGTTCTGTCTACAAATTTGGACTCTTAGACCAGTTTAATTTGGTAAAGAGTCGATGTCAAGGAAAGGTCCCAAAATTCAGGGTTTTGGATACGTTTGCAATTTTCTCATACTGCATAATAGATGCGCGGTTGTGGGAAATGTGCCCGTGCCGATATGATCTATAGGGATTATTACTGGATTTAATAATTAAACCAGAGCCAAGGAGCAGGCTGCCAAGACATGATAAACTAGCCCCGCACCATGGCAACCCGTGGAGCAAGTCCAAAACCTGCGCTAAATTCAGACCGAAGCGTGCAGGCACGAGCACATTCTACGACCTACGAAGAACGAACCGCGAACCTCGTAGAAGTAATACACAAAACGGAAAGCAAAGACAGTCAATGAATTCAGCGACATTACTGGACAATAAACAAGTCAAACAGAGACAGAAACTGGCTCTGGTGGCTGGCGAAGGCAAATTGCCCGCTATCATGGCGCAAAGCGCCAAAGAGAAGGGCTATGACGTAATGGGACTGGCGCTTTCCGAAGATGTGCTTCATGCCATCACGCCCCACTGTTACAAGGCGGTGCATATCGCCGTTGGGCAGGTGGGCAAGAACCTGAAACGGGTCAAAGACGAAGGTATTACCGAGGCGGTCTTTATAGGGCGCATCCCGAAGATCAACCTGCTGCAGAACCTTTATAAATTCGACTGGATGGCGGTGAAGGAGCTCTCGAAGCTCACTAACTTCAACGATGACACCATCCAGACGGCGATGGGCGACCTTTTAGATCGCAACGATGTCAGGGTCCTGCCCCAGCGGGAGTTCCTGCACCATCTCTTTCCCCAGGTCGGCGTGCTGACCAGGCGGCAGCCCAGTGTGGCTGATTATGCCGATATCAACTATGCGCTTAAAATGGCCAAAGACATCGCACGGCTGGACATCGGACAGACCGTTGTGGTGCGTGACCGCATGATACTGGCGGTGGAGGCTATCGAAGGCACGGACAACGCCATCAAGCGGGGCGTGTCCCTGGCGCGTGGACCGGTGGTGGTAGCAAAAGTGGCGAAGGTCAAACATGACCAGCGCTTCGATACCCCGACCATCGGCATCACCACCCTGAAGGCGCTTATCTCGGGCGACCACAAAGGCGGTGTTATCGCCATCGGTGCCAACGAGACCATGGTCATCGACCAGGAAGAGATTGTTCAATTCGCCGACGAGCACAATATCTGTATTGTTGTGGTCGACCCCGATAAAGAACAGTAAGGCGACGATTTAATCTTAAGCCTTGGCAGGGGAACATTTTGGTCACGGCTTTTGAAGAGAATAGTCGAACCCCTTTCGATTGTCCCTTCATCAATATCCATAACTTTCTCCCCTTGTGGAAGGCTTCGCGGTCTTCTCGCCCTCTGCTGTTTCTTTTGATCATCATCAATGCCAGATTTTGAAAAAGCTCCGCGTCCGGAAACACCCGAGACCGACAATCACAATCAGCCGCAGCCGGTCTTCGACGTTAAGATCGAGGATTTAGCCAGTCATTTTAAAAGTAATGCCGGTGATAGCCAGAGCGATGCCGATAGAGACAAGGGGCTCGGGCTGCCCAGTGTCAGTTTCGATATGGGGGCTGGGAAAGACGCAGGCAATGGTTTAGATGGCGTTAGTGTCGATGGCGGCATTGCTGATGCTGCCAGAGCTGATGTAGCCGGAGCTGATGGTGGCAATGCTGATGTTCTGGATTTTTCGCCGTCGGTTTTTCAGTCGGTTTTGAATCCGCTGTCGCAGAAGCGTTTGCCCACCGGGCGAGGCGATGATTCGCCGCCGGAGGACAATCCGGATTCTAAAAATGACGCTGCCGACGCTCCCGGCGAGAACAAAATCCAGCTAGAGAGCGATTCTGATTATTGGCAGGATAAACCGAGGCTCACTAAAGACCAGATGCTCGAGTCTGCCCAGCAGCATTTAACCGACCCCAAGAAGCTTGCCGAGTTTCGCCAGGATGTAGAGGCTTTTGAGAACCGGGCTGAAGGCGACGGGGTCTCGGATATTGAGCGAGAGACTTTCTATGGCCAGGTGGGCAAGGTCCTCGACGCCAGCGCCGAAGGCAATCAGTTCTACAATCAAGACCAGTTGCGCACTATTGCCGGTGACATGATGAAACATGCCGGTTCACCGGGGACGGTGAATCAGGGCACCGAGCCCACATGTACCACAGCGGCGATGGAGTCGATTCTCTATGCCAAAGAGCCCAACACCATAGGTGAGGTCGTCTCCGAGGCTGCTCTTACCGGACAGTATGAGACTGCCGGCGGTGCGGTGATAAAGATTCCAGAGCGCAATCTTATGCCCAACAAATACGCCCTTGAAGACACCCCAGAGCAGAAGGCGCGCAGCCTGGCAAGCAATATCTTTCAGCCTTTGGCTATCAACATTAAATGGAACGGCGAAGACAGTTATCCCGGACAGGCAGAGGGCAAAAAGGGCAAGCTGGTCTATGAAGAGGGGCATCCCAAAGACCATATCGGCGACCCCCAGACAAGAATAATGGACTATTCTCAAGACCCGCCCCGGCCGGTCACCGAAGATTATAGCTATGGTGATCTTCTCGCCGACAAAGACGCTCCGACAATGGTCTATTCTGGAGAGCGTCCGGCATCGGCGCCGCTTATGTTCATGGAAGATCTGCCCCGCATCTATTCTGATTTGAAAGGGCGCGAAGGCTCATTGCCTGCTGCCAGTTACCTTGAAGCCGAAGGGGTGGATGCGCCGCAGTCGCTGGATGAATTCAAACAATATCTGGAGTCTTCTGAGTATCCTATTCTTTTAGGAGTGCATGCCAATTTAGAGCCTTTTGCTTCGGATCTCTCGGCTTATAATCAGAAGAACGACGGCAGAAGCGACGCTGAGAAAGAGAGCGAATCTAATATGCATGCCCACCATGCGGTGGCGGCTTTTGACTATGACGCAGAGACCGGCATGGTCTCTGTCGAGAACCAGTGGGGGGCGGCGGCCGACCACACCGGGGGAGATGGCAAAGCGAAGCAGATTCCTGTCGAGGATCTCTATCGTGCTTTTAAAGGCTTGAGCCCAGAAGAGAGCCAGGCGCTGTCGGCTAAAGAAGATCGCAAGCCGCCTACACCCGATGAGATTATCGATAGCCAGGCTAAGTTTGTCGACGAGATAGCGGCAGATGCAGAGCAAGACCCTCAGAAAGTCTGGCAGGAGCGCCGGGAGCTTGTGCGTCGCCTGGACCATTTTGGCAGAGGCGATGAAGCTACCGAGCAAAGAGACATATTGAAGCGCGATTATCAAAAGCTGGTGGAAGGCAAAGACATCAAACAGTCCATGCAACTGGCCACCGACCTGTCCTCGACCCTGAGCGCAGGCGGTGACGAGGCCGGTGCCAAAGAAGTGCTGGCAGATTTAGATAGACGTTTTCTGGCTGAAAATGAAAACAGAGACGGCAGAGAAGGCACAGAAGGCAATGACGGCGAGGACGCTGACAAGAAGCGGAGAGAGAGCTTCGAGATGTTGATGTCCGCTCATAAAAGAAGCGGAGACGAAGAGGGTGCCAGGGCACTTCTCACCGGTTATTTAGATGGGGTCTTCGGTGAGGACTCTAAGCTGGATATCGCCAACGAGAAGGACAGGTCGGTTATGACCGATGCTCTTAAATATGCCAGCCACTATGGAGATTCCGAAACGGCAGGCAAATACTTCGATACTATGGTGGCAGATCTGGGTGATTTAGAGAAGAAAGCTGGTGTCGAAGGCGGAGCTGGAGCTGGAGCAGAAGTGAATCAAGATAATCTAGATGCCCATATAACCCTGACCGCAGCCAGGTCCGATGTTCTCTATGCCGCCCATGATCTGGGGCGAGGCGATATCGCGGACGGTATCGCCAACAAGATGCAGCAAGAATATGACCAGCTAAATCAAGCCGTGGAAAACGAAGATGACTTTACCGCCAAGCCTCTGTCTCAGCTTCGTTATACTTTGTTCGACCATTATCAACAGAAGAGAAATCCCGAGGGCATGTCCGCTATTGCCGATGACTTTATGAACTATCACGAGAATCTTGCCATGGAAGACGGCAAGCCCCGGGGCAAGGAGAGTCCAAAATTGGTCTCGCCTCTGCGTTATTTCGGCAAAGACTTGCAGCAAGGTGGTGCCTATGAAAAGTCTGCGGAGTTTCTGGAGCGCAGCCTCGCTCTAGCCAAGCAGCACTATCCCGATGATACCGACTGGATAGCAAGTGATCTGGTGATGTCGCATTTTAAAGCCGGCAATACTGATAGAGCGAAGGAACTGCTGGAAGAGTTCAATCTGCCTAAGTATGGCTATCGTCGTTACTTGAAGGAAGACAATTAAGCCTGGCTTCGGCTGCCATTTTGTGAACACGCAGACCTTCGACTTCGGCTAGAGCCATGGTGTTTGTGGGCAGTTCCGAGGCGCCGGCGTTGACCTTGAGCCAGGTCTGGGCGCGCAGAAAAGTAAAAGGGTTGAGCGCCCCAGAGAAGCGTGCCGCTTTGTTTGTCGGCAGGGTATGATTGGGTCCGGCGGCATAGTCGCCGTAGGGCACCGTCGACAGTGAGCCCAGCAATATGGTGCCATAGTGCTTGAGCTGGGGTTTTAAATTGTCCGGGTTATCTGTATGGATTTCGAGGTGCTCCGGGGCAAGCTCGTTGCATTTTTCTATGCAGGCTTCTATTGAAGGGAGCACGGTCAAAGTCACCTGGCTGTTCAGGCTCTCTAGATTCTCGTTTAATTCGGTGGCGAGATTCTCTAGCTCTGCTTTTACCGCGTCGGCTAGAGCCTGGCTCGGGGTTAAAAGAATCGCCCGGGCGTCCTCACCGTGTTCGGCTTGCGAAACCAGATCCAGAGCCAGCCATCGGGCGCTGGCGGTATCGTCGGCGATGACGGCTATCTCTGAGGGACCGGCCAGCATATCGATGCCGATTTCTCCTAAGAGCTGTCTTTTGGCTTCGGTGACGTACAAATTACCCGGGCCGACCACCATGTCGACCTTCTGAATGGACTCCGTTCCCAGGGCGAGCGCTGCCACCGCCTGGGCACCACCGAGGATATAAATCTCGGTCACGCCGGACAGGCTGGCTGCGTAGATAGACTCGGGACAGAGCGCCGGGGTCGCCACCACAATCTCTTCGACGCCGGCTACCCGTGCGGTTATCGTGGTCATGAGGGCGGTGGAGGGCAGCGGATATCTGCCGCCGGGGACATAGCAGCCCACTCTTTGCACCGGGCGAAATTCGAGCCCGGTGGTAAATTCACCGTGGTCCAGTTTTATTGGCCTGGCGTTTCTCATCACCGCTTCGGCAAAAGCTTTAATATTGTCGTGGGCATAGCCGATTGATTTTTTAGTGTCGGCAGAGACTTTGGCTATCTCTGCTTCTATCTGCTCGGGGCTCAGTTTAAAACCAGGAATGAGCATGTCACCAAAGCCGGTGATTAACTTCTTCAGACCCTGGTCGCCGTTGGTTCTAACTTCGTCGACAATCTCTCGTACTGTCTGCTCGACCGATCTTGCCCGGGCTGTCTGCAGCTCATTTTGAATCTCTTCAGCAGATTTCTTCTCTGTTTTATTTCCTGTTTTATTACCAGTTTGACTCATCTGTTGCGCCCCCGCAGTTCGTTTACGATATCGGTCCAATCCAGACCTTCGTCCACCGCCAGGGTGCTGACGAAGTACAGTAAATCTGCTATCTCGTGCCTGAGGTTGTCTTTCGATTCGTAGTTCAAGACTTCTTTAGATTCTTCTTCGATTTTGGCAAGCAAGAGCGATCTATCTTTAAATAAGCTGGCTGAATATGAACCTTCGGGCAGGGTCTCTTTTCTCTCTCTCAAAGTCTGAAAGAGCTCACCCATAGAAAATGGTGCCTGGGTGCTGTTTCTAAAACAAGTGTAGGTCTCTCGATGACAGGCTGGTCCTGATTGCTTCACTTTAAAAATTATCGCGTCCCGGTCACAGTCGGATCTTACTGAAATAAGCTCTTGGGTGTTACCCGAGGTGGCACCTTTGACCCAGATCTCCTGGCGGGAGCGGCTATAGTAGATGCCTTTGCCCTCTTTCATGGCGCGCGCCAGAGACTCTCTGGTGCTGTAGGCGAGCATCAAGACCTCGCCCTCTTCGTCCTGGACAATGGTCGGCAGAAGCCCATTGTCAGGGAAGCGCAGACAGTTTATCGCCACCTGAACCGGGTCTATCATGCCTGTGTACATGGCCATGCCGACCTGGACATCGATAGAACGATTGTTCAGCTCAATTATCTCTTCGGCACAGTTGGCGCCACCGGCCACAGTGACCGCTTTTGATAAGCCACCGGCAAATTTTTCTATGGCGTCTTTAGGCAGACCTTCTAAAGTGCCTTCGCTTTTGACGAAGGTCATAAGAAAACTATCGCAATATGGTGCCAGTCTGGTGCTTCTTGCTTCTATAGATTCTCCGGTGCCTTCGGTCCAGCCTTTGTCCAGGACTTCGCCGTCCACGTTGTCCAGGGCGACCATGCAAGAATCCGGTTTGAAGCGCCCAAGTAGCTCTGGGCTGGCGGCGGTGCCGAAGATAAGCTTTCTGGCGCCGGCTTTCAGATATTCTATGCCCAGGGCTTCTTCGCGGATGCCGCCGCCGACTCGAACATCGGCGACCTTGCAGATTTTTTTAATAAGCTCTTTGTTAGAACCTTTGCCCAGCGCCGCATCGAGATCTATCACACAGATTTCGCCTATTCTATTTAGGCTGCGGGCAAGCTCCACCGGGTCGTTATCGAGCTCAAGCATAAGCTCTTTGCCGTTTTTGAGCTGGACTACTTTGCCGTCCATGATGTCTATGCTCGGTACTATCATAGCCTTACCTCTATGTTGTTTTGTCTCAGGGTCTCTTTTATAGTCTGGATTTTGTATTTGTCGTCGTGCAATATCGAGGCGGCTAGAGCCGCGTCGGCTCCTGCTTCTTTGAAGACATCGACGAAACATTCTGGCGATCCGGCACCGCCCGAGGCGATAACCGGCACTGATAACTCTTTTGCGAAGACTTCTACCATGGGCAGATCGAAGCCTATCTGCGTCCCGTCTCTATCGAAAGAGGTCAGAAGAATCTCTCCCGCGCCCAATTTTACCGCCTCTTTTGCCCAGGCAAGGGCGTCTATGGCCAGGGGCTTTCTGCCACCATTCACCAGGACCTGCCAGGGCGAGATAGATAAAAACTCTGCCTCTTCATTCTCTTCGGTTTTTACTCGGCGGGCATCTATGGCGAGCACACAGCACTGGCTGCCGTATTTGTCGGCGATGGCTGCTATAAGAGAAGGGTCCGACACCGCCGCCGAATTGACCGATACTTTGTCGGCGCCGTTTTTTAATAGTAGGTCGGCGTTTTCTATTGATTTTATGCCGCCGCCCACGGTGAAAGGTATTCGAAGACAATCGGCCACTTTCTCTACTGTATGTAGAAGAGTGTCTCGGTTCTCGACGGTGGCTGTGATATCGAGAAAGACCAGCTCGTCGGCGCCTTCTTCTTCGTAGCGCATGGCAAGTTCTATAGGATCGCCGACATCGCGCAGCCCGGTAAAATTGACCCCTTTTACAGTGCGGCCGGCAGCTACGTCCAAGCAGGGGATGATTCTTTTACAAAGGTGAGAGACTTTGGTCTCGGCGCTTTTCATGCTTTCTTTGGTTTCTTTTTCTTTTTCAGTTTCAATTTCAGTTTTAGTTCTAATTCGTTGCATCGAGCCAGCTCTCCATCAAGCTTTCGCCATAGTCACCGCTGCGCTCCGGGTGGAACTGATAGGCGGTGATATTGTCTTTTTTTATGCCCGAGGCAAAGTCTCTGTAGTATTGACTGCGGTGAGAGATAACGGATTCGTTATTTGGAGCTGCATAGTAGCTGTTGACAAAATATGCGTAGCCGCTGTTGTTTTCAGTTTGCGTTTTATTTTGCGTTTCAGTTTGAGGTTCTACCAGATTCCAGCCTATCTGGGGCACTTTGCCGCTATCGAACTTTTTTACCATGCCTTCAATTAAGCCAAGTCCGGCAACACCGGGGGATTCTTCGCTGCCTTCCAACAAAACCTGCATGCCGACACAGATGCCTAAATATGGCACGCCTGCTTCTATGACCTCGACCAGTCTCTCTTTCTGACCGCTTGCTTCTAATAAGCGCATCACCGCCCCAAAAGATCCGACCCCTGGGAAGATAACCGGCAGGTCTCCAGATATAGCCCGGTCTTTGCCCACAGATATAGACTCTATCCCCAGCCTGTTCAGACAGCGGCGGACGCTGCCGGTATTGCCCGCACCTATATCTAACAGCTCGATGGTTCGTTTATTCTTATCAGTATTCACTGGTCGAACATCCCCTTGGTGCTCAGGATCTCATCGCCTTCTATTTTTCTGGTTGCCATGCGCAGACCTTTACCCAGACCTTTAAAAATTGCTTCAACAGCGTGGTGGTTATTATCTACATAAGCAAGATTGACATGGACAGTGGCTTTCAGTCCGTCGGCGAAACCTTTGAAGAACTCTCTAAAAAGAGTCGGGTCTAGGGTGCCGATGTTACCCGGCAATAGTTCCACGTTCCAGACACAGTTTGCCCGACCGCAGATATCCAGTGCCACCGTTGCCAGTGATCCGTCCATCGGATAGGTAAAGAATCCCGAGCGTTCTATCGGACTGGTGTTTGCCTCGCCCAGCGCTTCTCTGATAGCCGTCCCAAGCACTATGCCGGTGTCTTCTATCAGGTGGTGACCGTCGACCTCGATGTCGCCTACAGCATCGACGATCAAAGAAAAACGTCCGTGACAGGCGAAAGCGTCCAGCATATGGGTCAGGAAGGGCAAGTCTGTTTTTATATCGCGCTCGCCTGCTTTATCTAAATTGATCTCTATTTTGACCCGGGTCTCTTTGCTGACCCTTTCGGATTTTGCTTTTCTAGCTATGTTTTTTAGTTCGGCGACCATTAGCTCTTTACTCCTGATTTTACCGGGGTCTTCTTTGCAGAAATTTGTTCTAGCTCTCGGGCATTGGCTTTTTGCCAGGATTTTACCGCCTCTAACAACAGTTGGTTCTCTTCTTTTGTGCCGACGGTTATTCTGACGGCTCCGTTCATTGGGTCACCTTCGACTTTACTTGATCTGTCTCTCACAAGAATTCCGGCTTTTTTCAGATCGGCGATAAAGCTATCACCCAGCCCCGGCAGTTTTACTAGAAAGAAATTGGCGGAGCCGGGCACGATATCTAGATTCAGGTTGGTGAGATCTGCTATAAGTTTTGCTTTTCTTTTCATCAAATCTGATGCTTCTTCGGCGACCTGATTTTTGCAAGAGAGAAGATCAGGCGCCAGTTCTGCCACATACGAGTTGACGGAATAAGGCATACGCAGCCTGGCGATAAGCTCAAGCTTCTCAGAGTCTCCGACAATGACTCCCAGGCGAAGACCGGCTAAGCCCCAGGCTTTAGAAAAAGTCCGGGTGACAAGAATGTTCTTGTATTTTTCTGTCAGGTCGATGGTGCTGACATTTGCATAATCTGCATAAGCCTCATCGAGCACAAACAAAGTACCCGGGAAGGTCTCTAGCCAGCGCTCTAGAATCGCCCTGTCTATGAGAGAGCCGGTCGGATTATCGGGAGAGGCAAAGACCGCCAGCTTTATGTTCTGCTTATTAAGAGCCTCTTCTATAGCTTCGGTGTCATATTGCAGATTGGCTTTTACAGGAATTTCCACAAGCTCTGCCCCTGCCAGCACCACGCTTCTTTTGATCATGGCAAAGGTAGGGGTTGAGACCAGGGCACGGTCGCGACCGGGCTCTATGAAAGTGCTTGCTATTAGTGAGAGCGCTTCGTCGGTGCCGTTTGTGGGCAGGATGTTTTCTTTGTCGACTTCAAAGATTGAGGCCAGCTCTTTTAAGAGTGGGTCATATTCAGGGTAAGAGCAATAGCCTTCGATTACTTGAGGAGCGGTGCTCTCGTTGAAATCGAGGCGGACATAACCCCGGCGCCCTTCTTTGGGGCTTTGATAACGGTCCATGGCCAGGACCTCTTTGCGCGCTTCGATTTTGTCCGCGACTGTCTTTTGGAAAGTGGGTGCAGTGGATACGGAGATTTGCTCGGGGGCTTCGTCTCCGGCGACGATTTTGTCCACTCTGTATTCGAGGATGTCTCTTGCACCCAGCCGCAACAGCTCTGGTATCAAACTGGAGACAGCTGCCTTTTCGACGGCGATTTTTACGGCATAACCTTTTTCGTTATAGAGCCTGGCTATGGTTGGAGAGCGCATGGCAGGCAGGTTCTCGACCAGTCTCTCCAGGGCATCTTCGTCGACGTTCATCTCTATAAGTACTCTTTCTTTGGCTTCGAGGCAGCCTTTCATGAGCATGGTCATCTCGAGCAGCTTCTTGCGTTTAACCGGGTTTTCAAAAGCTTCTCGGCTGCAGACAAAGCGGGTGGTAGAGGTGAGCACTTCGTTGACTATTTTAAGTCTATTGGCGACAAGGGTGGCACCGCTTGCGGTATTGTCCACGATTATGTCCGCGTCTTCCGGTGGCAGAGCCTCGGTGGCGCCGAAGGCTCGCAAAAATATGGCGTTTTTCGAAAGCCCGTTCTTCTCTAGAAAAAGCTCGGTCAGTCTTCGGTATTCTGAGGCTACCACCAGCTTTTTGCCGGATTTTTTGAGGGCTTCGAGATCCATCTCTTCGGGCATGGCTGCTACGATGCGCACCGGGTCGAAGCCAAGATCAAGTAGCTCTATCACATCGGCTTCCTGTTCGATTATCCAGTCATAGCCGCAGAAGCCACAGTCGTGCCGTCCTAACTCGACTAACTTTGGGATGTTCTGAGACTTTATAAGTTTGGTCTGAATACCGTCGTCCGAAGAACCCGGGCGATAGCTGCGCCCGTTCTCGCGATAGTTTATGCCGATGGCGCCAAGCAGGCTCATCACCCGGTCTTTTATCCTGCCGGTGGGCAGTGTCATGCGCAGTTTGTCGTTTTCGAGGTTTTGAATTTCCATTTTAATTGCCTTATTTAGGTTTCTATTGCTTGTTGCTTGGATTTGATGCTAAACAAAAGAGCCCGCCGGAGCGGGCTCTTGGAGTTCTGAATGCTTTTCTTAGTTAGTCTTTTTTATTTGGTTTCAGACTAATTATCGAACCGTCATCGAGAAATTCCAGACCCGCCATGGGGAGGAAGATGAAAATGATGATGGTGATGATGACCACTGTTAAAAACAGCGGCGGCTTTTCTTGAGCTGGCAATCATCAATTTCATTTCTTAGTTGACTGAGTTCTTCTCGAAACAGAGATATTTCAATGGACTGCAAAGACCATAACATCGCCTTTGCACCCGGGACAATACTTTGCAAAGAAAACTTAAAGAGGAAGAGTTTAAAAATTATGCCTGATTGTAATAGCATCCCCGGGGAATTTGCCCGGGCGAGGCAGCGGGGCTGCGTCTTTTACCGCTTTTATGCAGGCGTCATCGAAGGCTTTGTCTTCAGAGCTTTTCAACAGTTTGATATGCGCCGGAGCGCCGTCGTTTTCTACCGAGAACGAAACCGTGGCGTGGCAGTCTTTCTGACTGCCGCCTTTCTCTGAGTTGACACCGCTTCTTTTGATGCCTTTATTCAGATGCTTTTCGACTTTGTACATATAACGGTCATAGTCTATTGTCCGTTCATAATCGAGAGTGCAATTACCAGTATCTGAATAAGTCAGGAACAGATTTAGAGGCGCAAAGGGGGGAGGAGAAACTGATTTAATCAGGCTCAGCCCTTTAACTATAGCTTCGCCTGTTTCATTGCCTTTTTCGCCAGTTGTATGTGCATTGATGATGTTGCCTTCGGCATCCACTGTGAATTTGACTTCGGCTCTACCATGCTGAGTCGGCAGCCTTTTATTAAAGGTGTTCTTGATGGTGGTTTCGATTTTTGTGCAATAGGGATGAAGCGTCCTGGTCGAGTAGGAAAGCGCATAGAGATTGCGCAGCCGGGCTTCGGAGCGCAGTCTTGCCCGTATGCCCTCCCGCAATTCGGTAATTCTCTCTTTTACCGTGGGTCCGGGTTTTCCCCCGGCGATTTCTTTTTCTATTTCTTGAAAGGGTTTCAAGAAAGGGGTCAGATCAGGATGGCTCAATTGATCTATCAATCGTCTGATCTCGCTGCGCTGTTTGCGATAGGGACCCTCGGCAAGCTCCGGGCGGCTGTGGGTTTCGCCTGCCGAAGCAGGCGCCGGGGCGAAAACTGCCCCCATAACAGGTGCAGCCAGTATCCATAAAGTAATCAGATCTCGTTTTTTCATAATAGAGTTTTACCACAAGCGCTTTATATTACCGAATAGCTTACGACCCTGGGGTAAACCCTGAAGAGTGACACGGAATTTAGGCGTGGAACTTAGCAGGTGAAATGATGTCATAATAAGAGTCTTATTGAGTTTGTGTGGCGGCGAAATAGCTTCGATGACCGGTCATAAAAAGAACAGTTTTTATCCAGGAACTTCCTTTAGTAAGGTAAGCGTGGCGCTGGCTCTTCTTGCCCTTGCGACGACGACGGTTAACTTGCCGTCTTCTGTCCGGGCAGAAGAGCCGGCTTCCACCGAATCTGTCACCGTGGCTGTCCCGGTCGAGAAGAAGGAGTCTTCGGGCTCTTTTACCCCGCTAGCCTATGACGAATTCAGCGAAGAAGAGATAGCCGCCAGCGCTGACCTGGGTCAGAACGAGGCTATCCGGCATTATGAAGCGGCTCATTTTTATATGTCGAAGTGGAACCCCGAGATGGCTGAAATCGAGCTGCGTTCTGCCATTATGTACCTGCCCGATATGAAGGTAGCCCATCGAGATTATTGCCTGGTGGCGATTTTGCGGGCCAAGCCCCTGCGCGCCCTGGCTGAGTTCATGATGGTGGTCGGACTCGGCGACCCCATACCGCTATCAGAGAAGCAAAGGCGGTCTCTGCGCGAAGAGGCTGCCGGGCTGCACTACAACAAAGGGCTGGAACATGCCGGGGCCAATCACTGGCGCGAAGCTATCACAGAGCTGCTCTGGGCTAAGAAATATACCCCACTTGATCCTGCCGTGCATCGCTCTCTGGCTTTTGCCTATGCCTCGAACAAACAGTTCGAGCATGCTCAAGAAGAGTATCAGGCTACCCTCGAACTGGACCCCCATGATGGGCTTGCCCATGCCGACTATGCGGTCTTTCTTTCGGAGAAGGGCAAGCATAAAAATGCCTATGACCAGATGAAGATGGCTGTGGCTAACAACCCCGATGTGGCGGCTCTTCATGTCGATCTTGGTTGGATGGCAGAATCTAGAGGAGACTTCGGCGAGGCTGCCGGTGAGTTTGACCGGGCTGTGCAGTTGTTGCCCGAGCAACCTTCTCTCTGGACCCAGCTCGGTAATGTCCGGGTGAAAGCCGGTGATAGAGAAGGGGCGAAGAGCGCTTTTGAGAAGGCTCTTACTTTAGACAAGAACAGTGAGGCGGCGGCAAAGGGGCTGGCGGCGCTTGCGCCTGCCGCGACTGAAGCAAAAGAAGTTGAAGAATCTCAAAATTCTCAAGTATCTCAAGATTCTGAGAAATCTGGCACCGGGGCCGGTGCCGAAGCTAAATCTGATTCCAAATCTGCTTCTACTTCTGATTCTCGTCCAATTACTCCACTGCCAAAGAAGTAAGCTGACAGGATTCAGGCTTGTCTGTCTCCCAGCAGCCTTTGCAAGTTCTTTTCCTGATATTTGTGGAAGTAGTTGCTGCCTGCTCTCTTGTCTGCATAGTTACCCAGTTTTCGTCCCAGAAGAAAACCGCCACCGATTAAGGTACTGCGAACTTTCCAGTTGATAAAGAGACCTGTGTAGCCTGTGAGGCTCTCTCCGAATGCCACTGCGGCACAGCCGGCGGCCAGTCCTGCCCCTCTTCCGATGTAGCCGTACATCTTGTAATAGTTCTGGGCGAAGATAGCTTCTCTAGATCTGGCCAGACGCTGATCGAGGGTCTTGTCCAGGTCGGCTCTATTGATGTGTACAAGATCTGCTTTCTTTTCGTCATAGTCGAAGCCGACAGATTTAGGATCGGCATAGTTGCCCTTGCGGCGATTTACAACATAGTCGAGTAACCTTTCTTCTTCGCTTTGCGTTTTGGTTCTATCCAGGGCATGGTCAAGCTCGTGGCAACTGAGAGTGCCATCACCATTGGTGTCTATCTTTTGGTAGTGCTCTTTTAAATAGTTGTTCGCTCTGCGGTGATAGTAGTTGTCTTGAATGGTTGCTCTGGCGAGGTTGCCGAGAAACTTCACGTCTTTTTTCGATATGGAAGCTTTGGCACCGAATAGCTCTCCCATATAGAGATTGCTCACTGTCTCGAAGTTGTCCTTTATATATTCGAGCTCTTTTCTGGTATCGGTGAGAGTGTCGTATTTGCTTGAAGCTTGAGAGATCTCTTCTTTCGAGAGATAGCCGTTGTCGTCGAGGTCGAGTTTTGACCAGTTGTGGTGCAGCATCTGGGCGGCCCGGTAGGCGAGCGCGGCTTTCTTCGCGGTCTTAGAGGCTTCTATCAGATCTTCGCTCTCGGTTTTGACCACCGGTTTGGCTTCCTGAGCGACCGGACCAGAAGAATCTTTTTTCTGGTTATTCTGACCATCTCTCAGTGCTTCTAACTGGTTGATAAGCTTTCTGTCGAATTCTCTATTTAGAGGACTTTTCGAAGCCGGAGCCGGAGCACTGTAAGGTCTGGGCTCGAAGTTGCCGAAGCCTTTGTTATAGTCCTCTAAAAGCAGTCTCTTCTTCGGTTCTTTAGTCGGTTTTTTAGGATCAGACGGCTGCTCCAGTCTAAAAGCTTCTGCTTTGACGAAGCCTGTGGCCAAGAACAGTTTATTGGCGGCGCTGTCGCCGACCGAGTTTTTTGAACTATCATTGGCGCCATTTAGGGGCGCGATATCTTTATATAAATCCATCTCTCTTCCCTTTGAAATGCAGCGTTTAGCTGTCTTTGCTGTCTGCTTTCAATGAACACGGGATAAGGAAGCAGTCGATGAGATTTTATTGTCGATGTTCGGTTGTATGCGAATGCTTTTGATTTTGGACAGCAGTCGCCAGTTTTTTTTTGATTTTATTCGGTGTAAACGCTAGAAGCTGCCGGTAGTTGGGTCTAGAAGATTTTTGAGATTCGCTTCTTGCTCTTTGTGGAAATAGTTGCGGCTTGCCCGCTTGTCGAAATAGTTGCCGGTTTCGCGACCGATGAGAGCGGTACCAAGGACAGTGGGATACATCACTTGCCAGCTCGTAAAAAAGCCGGTGTTGCCGGTCAGGCTTTCTGCCGCTAATATAGCAGCACCGCCACCGACCAGACCAACTCTGGTGCCGATCTCACCATACATAGAGTAATAATTCTGGACGAAGATGTCCTCTCTAGATTTGGCCAGTCTCTCATCAAGGGTCATGTCCAGGTCTTTCTGGCTGATAGCTTTGGGATTCGCCATCATCGAGTTGTAGCCGTATCCGACAGCTTCGCCATTAGAATAGTTCTCTTGCTGACGACTGATAGAGTATTGCAACAAGCCTGCTTCGGGACTTCTGGAGTCGGTCTTTTCTAGTTTTGCCGAAAGTTCTTCGTGGCTCAAGCTGCCATCGTTATTGGTATCTATCTCTTTGAAGTGATCTTTGAGATAGTTGTTGGCTCTCTCGTGATAATACTTGTCCTGGACCGTGGCTCTGCCGAGATTGGCGAGGAATTTCACATCGCTTTTAGAGATAGAATTCTCTGCACCGAATAGCTCTCCTTGGTAGAGGTTGCTCACCTTATCGAAATTATCTTTGATATAGTCGAGCCCTTTTTTGGTATCTGTATAACTTTCGTACTGCCCCGAATTTCTATCGAACTCTTCTTTCGATAGATAGCCGTTGCCGTCGAGGTCGATATTGGACCAGTTACCGTAGAGTATCTCGCCGGCTTTAATGGCAAGCGCAGCTTTTTTCGAAAGCTGCGAGGCTTCGAGCAACTCTTCTGAATCTACAGGGTTCGGAGCTTCGTTTTTATGGCTGTCCTTGCCGTTTTTATTACTGTTGTATTTATCTATCTGGTCGAAGATACGTTTTTCGTAATCGAGAAATATCGGACTGTCGGGAGCATTGTAGGGCTTGTTATCAAAGTCGCCCAGACCTTTGTAATCTTCTAGAAGCAGTCTTTTCTTAGGCTTTTCAGAAGCGGGAGGTTCCACCTGGAAAGCCTCGGCTTTGACAAAGCCGCTGGCGGACAGCAGTCTGGCGGCGGCTGTATCTGCTAGTGTGCTGCCGTCGTTATCGTTGATTGCAGGGGCGATATCTTTGTTGTGATCCATTTTTCCTACTTTCCTTCTTTCCTTAGAAGCCGCCGGTGTGGTCTTCGAAGATTCGCTGCAGATTGGCTTCCTGGTGCTTGTGGAAGTAGTTTCGGCTGGCACGTTTATCGAAATAGCTGCCAACCTTGCCGCCTAAATAGGCACCACCACTGAGGATGGGGTAGCCGATTCCTCTATTCATTACGGCACCGGTATTGCCGGTAAGCTCTTCGCCCACGACAACGACGGCGGCAGCGCCTAGAAAGCCCACGCCGTAACCTACATAGCCATACATAGAATAATAATTCTGGACAAAGATATCTTCTCTCGATTTGGCCAGACGTTCGTCAAGGCTCATGTCCAGGTCTTTTCGGCTGATATCTTTGGGGTTGGCCATAGAGCTGTTGTACTCGTAGCCAGCCGCTTCGGGATCTGAATAGTTCTCTTGTTGACGAGTCAGAGAGTATCTGAGCAGGTTCGCAGCCAGGCTTTTAGGATCTTCATTCTTCTCTCTCGCGGAGAGCTCTTCGAAACTGAGGGTGCCACTGCCGTCGGTATCGATAGCATCGAAGTTCTCTTTTAAATAGTTGTTGGTTTTGTCATGATAATAGTTATCCATTACCGAAGCCAGTGAGAGGCTGCTGAGAAATTTGAGGTCATCTCTCGATATGGTTTCATTGGTCGATTTGAACATGCCTCGATAGAGCGAAGCTATCACATCGAAGTTGTCCCTCAGGTAGGCCATGGCGGGACCTTTGACCGGGTCTGCGGCATCGCGACGGGCGGCAGCGTAAATGTCCGGACGCGATATCGCTTTCTTGCCCTCGACGTTTATGCTGTCCCAGTTATCGTTCAAGATCTGACTTGCTTTAAGGGCCTGCTCGGCAGCGCCGCCAGGCTTCGATTCTGCCTGGGGGACCGCTTTCTGAACCGGTTTTTCCTCGAGCTTTTTCGGTTCTTTTTTAGTTCCAGATCCGTTTTTCAGCCCTTCCAGCTGGTCTTGCAGCTGTTTGTCGAAATCTCTATAGACACGGTCATTGGTGTAGCCCTTGGGCCTCTGACCAAAATTGCCGAAGCCATCGAAGCCTTTGTTATAGTCTTCTAAAAGCAGCTTCTTCTCAGGCTTTTGAGAGGCGGGCGGATTTATATAAAAGGGCTCGGCTTTGACGAAGCCTGTTTCTGAGAGCATCTTGGCGGCGGCGGATTCGCCTATTGAGATTCTGGTGCTGTCGTTGACGCCCTTGACTGGCGCGATATCTTTGTATGAATCCATCGTTCTTCCCCGGAAGAGGCGGCTTGAGCCTGCCTGCAGTGTTGGTTTTGAAAAATCACGGGAAAGTGAGCAGTCGATGTGATTGTGATGCAGGGTTATATGCGTGTGCTTTCGATATTGGACAAAATTTTGTCGATTCAGCCCGAATTTAATGCCTGTCTACGTAAAACTCCCCCTGACTGACCCCGGGCCTCTATATATGATCTAGATCACTGAATTCAGTTTATTTTGATCGCGATGACAGACCAGTTCTTTGAACAATCCGAAAAGAAGCAGCCCACGCCCGACGTAACCGGGGCGGAGCAGACGCCTGTATCTTTGCTCTCGGTGAGCGATGTGGATATGAAGCTCTCCGGCGCTTCGGATATTGCCGGCTCTGGCTCTGTTATTAGAATCAACTCTCAAGACGACGGCAGCTACAGACAGCTCTCCGGCTTTGAAAAAGCCTGGGATGCAGGCACCGGTGCCGTGGCCGATGCGCCCTCGGCATACTTTCGTGAGCTGCGCCGGGATTTCACCGAGGACCCGGGCAATCTCGCCTTCAATGTCGGCACAGGCGCTGCGGTGGGCTTTGGCGCCACCGGTCTGCTCAAGGCTGCTCCGAAGCGAGGCAAATATGTGCTGGGCGCCCTGGTCGCCCTCCAGGCGGTACATTACGGCGCCCGGGCCATAGATTATCTGGCCGAAGCCACGGGGCTGGAAACTCGCCAGGATAGAGACAATTTGGTCGCCCGGGGGGCTGACGCCATCGCCCGGGAAGGGGTGATTCTCACCGAAGCGACCCCCGGGGCAATGCTGGGCGGCTTTGGCGCTGTGCGTGCATTCGGCAAGCCGCAGCTCTTTGTCGAGGGTGAACAGTTCGTCAGCCGGCAGTGGGCTTTTAACGGACCAGGCAGCCGCAGGCTAACGCCTGATATCAAACAGCCCGGCGGCAAGATAGACGCGCTTAAACTAAACGACTCTTTTGGCGGCGGGCTTGCCGACGCCGATCTCTCTTACGAAGTGGCGCGTTCGGCCAATTTATTTACCATGAAACAGACCGGGCCTATAAAAGGCTCTGTGACCAGGCCAGAGGTCAACAGGGGCTTTTTAGAAAAGGTCGGTGATATAAGCCAGCACAGTCATCTGCCTGATGCTCCTGCCGGTCATCTGCCCTCTATCAACGATGTCGCCGCCACCCGGCACCTGGGCATCATCAATCAGGGCGACAAGACTACCTTTTATATAGGTAAGATGCAGGAGTTCGAGGGGCTTCTATCGAGAGGGCTGAAACCGGAGGATATCCGCCTGCCTATCCAGGGGGTGACGCTGGACCGCACCGGCGCTATCCCTACTGCCACACTCTTTGAAAGCCAGCCTCTGTCGTCTAACGGAGCCGGTAGCAGGTTGCTGTTCGAGAACCGGGTGGATTTCCTCGAAGCCGAAAAGGCGCTCAGATCACTTGATCTTGGCAATGCCTGGACTCAGCTCAAGTCTTTGAAAAGCCCCTAGATTAAATAAGAGCCAGTTTAAATAATGCGACTTCTTAATAATGAAAAGCGTGACCCAGACAGGGTTTCGAGTCTCTTCGTCGGCGCCTGACAGCGGTGGCTCTTTTCGATTTTCCAAAATAGTTTATTATTTTCGAGTTCCGGCTTTCATAGATGCATCCAGGGGATATATCCCCGTGCCTGCCTATTGCCGGAGCCTCGTCCATCTCACTTATGTGGTTATTAACACCAGGAGTTTTGCCAGTGCCAGTAGCCGATGCCTTGAAGGCGCACACCAAGTATCTCTGGTTCGATACCAAGAAACGTCGCGAGTACATCTGTATTACCAACGATGTGGATCAGTTCCTCCATGAAAGTGGTATCAAAGAAGGTTTCATTCTCGTATCAGCAATGCACATCACCGCCGGTGTCTATATAAATGATCTTGAGAACGGCTTGATCAAAGACATAGACAACTGGCTCGAAGAGCTTGCTCCGGTCAATCCTGATTATCACCATCATAATACAGGCGAAGACAACGGAGACGCGCATCTAAAGCGGATTCTCATCAATCATCAGGTGATGGTGCCGGTTACCGAAGGCAAGCTCGATCTTGGTCCCTGGGAGCAGATCTTCTATGCCGAGTTCGATGGTCAACGCAGAAAGCGAGTCATTTTAAAAGCAATAGGCATGTAGCCATTGCTTAATTAACAGTTTTAAAAAGGGGAAAGTCCATGACAGTAAAATTCAATGAGTCCGGAGTGATGAGTACAACTAGAGGAAGTGGAATGGGTTACAGCAACTCGAGAACGGAAGCAAAACAAATTATCCGGGGACGTTCTCCGGTGAAGGGGTCGGTGGATTTTTCCGAGACGCCTATATCCGAGATTTTCGGATGCAACGTTTTCAATCGTAGCGTGATGAGAACCTTGCTTCCCAAGAATGTTTTCAAGGCGCTGGTGCGCTGTCTCGATGAGGGTGAGGCTCTTGATCCGTCGATGGCGGATATAGTGGCAAACGCCATGAAAGACTGGGCTATCTCGAAAGGTGCCACCCACTTTACCCACTGGTTCCATCCCATGACCGGCAACACCGCCGAGAAGCATGATTCATTTCTGGTTACTGGAATTCACGAAGGGGAGACCATTCTAGAATTCGCCGGTAAACACCTGATTCAAGGTGAGCCCGATGCCTCCAGCTTTCCCTCCGGTGGGATGCGGTCCACTTTCGAAGCCCGGGGTTATACCGGTTGGGACCCTACCAGTCCGGCATTTTTGCAGGAGAGCACCAACGGTAAGACCCTCTGTATCCCGACGGTCTTCTGTTCGTATGGCGGTCAGGCCCTGGATAAAAAGACACCTTTGCTGAGATCGCTAGAAGCTCTCGATAACGAAGCCGTGCGTCTTTTGCATGTTATCGGCAATGCCGATGTTAAAAGAGTTGTCTCTACTGTAGGCGCCGAGCAGGAATACTTCCTGGTGGATGAAGCCTTTTATCTGGCTCGTCCGGACCTTATAAACTGCGGCAAAGCCCTCTTCGGTGCAAGACCGCCCAAAGGTCAAGAGATGGAAGACCATTACTGGGGTTCTATCAAAGAGCGTGTTCTGGCATTCATGATGGACGCCGAAGGCGAACTCTATAAGCTCGGTGTGCCGGTCAAGACCCGTCACAACGAGGTGGCACCGGCTCAGTTCGAGGTGGCTCCGGTGTTCGAACTGGCTAATACTGCCTGTGATCACAACATGCTGCTTATGGAGGTCTTCCGTAAGACCGCCAAGAAACATGGTCTGCGTTGTCTCTTCCACGAAAAGCCTTTCAGCGGTGTGAACGGAAGCGGCAAGCACAACAACTGGTCGCTGGCCGATGATCAGGGCAATAACCTGCTCGACCCTGGCCACACCCCCCATTCTAATACTCAGTTTCTGGTGATTCTCACCACTCTTGTGCGCGCTGTGCACAAATACGGTGAGCTGCTCAGAACCAGCATCGCCAGCGCAGGCAATGACGACAGGCTGGGTGCCAACGAGGCACCGCCGGCGATTATGAGTGTCTATCTGGGTCAGACCCTGACCGAGATTGTCGAAGCTTTAATAGAGGGCAAGAAGACCCTTATAGGCCCCGGAGACAAAGAGTCTGTGCAATCCGGTGTGCGGGTGCTGCCCGACCTGCCGCGCGATGACTCCGACCGTAACCGGACCTCTCCTTTTGCCTTCACCGGTAACAAATTCGAGTTTCGTGCCCTCGGTGCTTCCGACTCTATCGCTTTTCCGAACACCGTCCTCAATACCATGGTGGCTGACTCTATGCAGTTCGTCTCTAACGAGATAGAAGCCCGGGTCAAGAAAGGCAAGGATCTCAGCGCCGCCATCGAAGAGGTGGTTCGCGAGACTTTGAAAGCTCATAAAGCGATTCTGTTCCATGGTGATAACTACTCTGAAGAGTGGCTTCTGGAAGCAGAAAGAAGAGGACTTCCTCATCTGCGCAATACTGTAGAAGCCTTACCTGTAATTGTCAGAGATGACACCAGAGAGCTTTTCGATCGCTTTGCCGTATTAAAAGAAGACGAGCTGGTCGGTCGCTATAACATCGAAGTGGCATCTTTCTGTAAAACCATCAATATAGAAAGACAGCTTTGCAAGAACATCGCCAACACCATCATCTTGCCTGCTTGTGTCGAGTACCAGAACAGACTGGCTACTGCCATAATCCAGACAAGAGCCGCGATTGCCAGCATCAAATTGACAGAGGAAGAGGAACTTCTGGCGGATCTCACCGACAAGATAAGCACCCTGCGCAGTGCCATCAAACGTCTGGAGGCTTCCGAAGACAGCAACGGCAAGAGCTCGGAAGATGCCGATCAGTACATTCTGGCCAAGTTCTATCAAGATGAAGTGGTACCGGCCATGGCTGCTGTTAGAGAAGTGGCCGATGAACTGGAGCTGGTTGTGGACGATTCGCTCTGGCCGCTGCCCAAGTTCCGCGAGATGCTCTACATCTACTAAGGCAGCATAAAACAAACTAGATCTGGGATCGAAGCTGAAATACGCTTCGGTCCCGCTTCTTTTGTAGTGTCCGATAAAAGCATCGTATGTGGTATTATTCTGGCAATGATAAATCTTTAAGACTCTCGACCTAGAAAGAGCCCGCCGTGAGTCAGTCCACAGAAGACGCCGGTCAAAGCGCATCGCGAGAATCTGGAAATAAAATCTCTTCGGAGGACAAGGTTCTCTTGCCTTCTGTCGCCGCCTCTTCCGACTCTGTCGAGGCTGTTCAAGACGAGCCAAGGCGAGACTGTCCGTCTTGCAATCTCAATCTGCCATTCTCTATCCGGGTCTGTCCCAATGACGGAACAGATCTTTTCTTAGCCGAAAGAGAACTCTTTGCCGATAAATATGAGTTGCTGGAAGAGATAGGTCAGGGGGCGATAGGCACCATCTATAAAGCCAGGCATCTTGCCCTCGATAGTTTTGTGGCTATCAAAGTGCTCAATCAAGTGACCGAGGACCGGGTGACTTTTCTGCGCTTTCAAAGAGAGGCTAAGGCCGCCAGTAAAATTGCCCATGCCAATGTGATCAACGTTTTTGATTTCGGCATCTGGAGAGACTGTCAGCCTTATATGGTCATGGACTATCTCGAAGGCGAGACCCTCGATAAGCTCCTGGCAAGAAAACGCTATCTGTCTCTTACCGAAATTGTCGATATCGCCATCCCGGTGGCTAAAGCTCTTGCTCATGCCCATGGTTCGGGCATACTGCATCGGGATCTGAAGCCGAGCAATATCATGATCCTCAAAGAAGGCGAAGCCGGTGCCCGGGTTAAAATCCTCGATTTCGGTCTGGCGAAGCTGCTCTATCGTGATGACGGCATCAGTCTGTCTGCCACCGGGGCCGTGCTCGGCAGCCCGGCCTATATGAGCCCCGAGCAAGCCACTGCTTGTAGTGTCGACGCCCGCACCGATGTCTATTCGCTCGGTTGCATCCTCTATCAGTTGCTCACCGGAGAGCCGCCTTTAATGGGCAGCTCGGCGGCAGAGACTTTTATGCAGCGTCTTAATCAGGATCCTGCACCCGCTTCTTCTCTCAGCGACCGATATGTACCGCCGCGCTTAGATCAGATGATCTCGCGCATGATAGAGCGGGTTCCGGGCAAGCGAGTCAAATCTGCTACCTGGATATTGAGCGAATTGCTCGCTATCAAAACTGAGCTTTCCGATCTGACATCCAGCCAAAATTTGCCTCCTGTAAATTTTCGCGATCTTTCAAAAGCTCGCCAACAGGAAAAGACCGTGGTCGACCTTAAACCTATCGGTATCGACTCGGGTGAACGCAAGCAAGTTCTGAAAGACTTTCTCAAAGAGACTTCAGACGATATTCGCCGGCAAATTCCTAAGGAGATTCGTAAAGACCCTCTACTAAACCCCGGCGTCTGGATCGCCCACTTCAAAAA
Source organism: Candidatus Obscuribacterales bacterium (assembly GCA_020634035.1). Taxonomy (GTDB): domain Bacteria; phylum Cyanobacteriota; class Vampirovibrionia; order Obscuribacterales; family Obscuribacteraceae; genus RI-106. The sequence continues at coordinate 186,172 of JACKCM010000005.1, forward strand.
GCAGTCCGAGCCGATTAGATATGGCTTGATACTGGTTGTGGTGTTGATACTGGCTCTGGTTCTCAGGATACTGATTCAATAGCCAAATAATTATCAGCCTGGCAAATCGCCTATATTTGCTTTCTGGGTTTGATAAAAATGAGGAAGGTGTACTTATTAGATAAGTATATCTATATTTATATGGATGTTTCTCGGACTTTTCCCGCTTACAGATGATACTCCAGGTAAAATTCAGACCGATTGTCGCTCTCACCTGCGCCTTTGTTTTCACCGGCGCGGTTTATCTGTGGATGCCCCAGCTGTCTCCTCTGGGCAAAGACGTAAAAATCTGGCTAGAGCAGCGCTATGTCTGCTTCACCGAGCTGGATGACATGCACAAGGCTGTCATAGACACAGAATACAACTATAAGAGCTATATCGTCACCGGCGACGAGAAGTATCACGAGGCTTTCAATACCTCGGTCGCCAGCATAAACGAGAAGATAAGCATTTTGAGAGGGCTCAACGCTAATGAGACCCGCAATCTCGACAAGTTGCGCGCCATGCAGAACAACTTTCGCGGTGCCATCGAAGAGCTCAAATCGGAAGCGGATCTGCGTCCCACCCAGACCAGAGAGCGCGCCCTCGAAATTCTTGGCGATACAAAACAGATAGAGACCCTCAATGAACTGGCCTCTGATGTGGTGCTGATGCAGAAAGCAGAGTACAACTTGCTTCGCGAGCAGCTCCTTATTTATAACGGTCTGGTGCGTTCAGGACCCTATCCCTGGTTGGCTTTATTAGTTATTTTCGGGGTCTCCGGTCTGGTCGCCTTCACCGGTGGCGGGCAGTCGGCACGAACCAGAGAAGAGACCAGAGAAGACGAGAAACCCCACCCGGTTCAGGCTAATGAAGCCTATCGTAGGTTGGTAGATGAGCTCGAAGATACCCGTTCTCAGTTGGAGCGGCTCACCAATTTAGACCGACTCACAGAGGTCTTGAATGTGCGCGGTCTAGAAAAAATCCTCTCGGTGGAGGAGAACCGCATGGTCAGAGCCGGCGGCCATCTGATCTCGATTTTGATCAATTGCGACAATTTCAGAGATGTTAACGAAGAGCTCGGCCATTCTGTAGGGGACCTCGTTCTAAAAGACGTCGCCAAAAGAATCACCGGCACCCTGAGACCCTCGGATCATGTTGCCAGGGTAGGTGGAGATGAATTTCTGGTGCTCTTGCCCGACACCCAGCTTGCCTATGGCATGCGGGTGGCAGAGCGCATTCGCACCGCGGCCTCAGAAGCATCTTTGCATAATTCTCGCAAGCTCAACAAATTGACCGTCAGTGTCGGTGTGGCTACCCTGCCTGCCTCTATATCTGAGGTAGAGGCTGTTATCGCCAACGCCCGCGAGGCGATGTTGCGCAGCAAAGATGCCGGTAAGGACAAAGTCTCGCTGGCTAGAGAGAGCGGTAGCGCCGCCAAGGCGAAACCGGGCAGCTTAGTAGATAAGCTCACCAGCCCCGATAACTATCGGGTGGTCTTCCAGCCCATACTTGATCTGACCAACGAAGAGGTCGCCGGTTTCGAGATCTTTACCCGGGGTCTTGAAGGTGCCTTCGAAAGTCCTGACGAATTCTTCAAGCTCTGTATCGAGAACAATCTGCTCACCCCGGTCGATCTGCAATGTCTGAAGCTGGCGATTGCAAAATCCCACGGCATAGCCGAAGGGATGCGGGTACATATGAACGTCTTCCCCTCCACCATCGTCGATACCTCTATCGAGGAGTTCATCGGGATGTTTCCGATTACTTCCGGTGGACATACTTATTGTATAGAGCTCAGCGAGCAGCATTTCATCATCGAACCCAAACATATGCGCGATTCTATAAACGCCATAAGAGAAGCGGGGATAATGGTGGCAATAGACGATATCGGCTTTGGCCGCAGCTCGCTTGAAAGTCTCATTCTGCTTGAACCGGATGTGGTGAAAGTAGACCGCAAGTATGTCACCGGAGTCTCGGACGATGTCGGCAAAGTTCGGCTTTTGAAGCGCCTTACCAATGTGGCCAAATCGCTTGGCGCAGAAGTGGTGGCAGAAGGCATTGAGCGCCGGGACGATGTGCCGGTTTTGCAAGAGCTAGGTGTGCATTTTGGCCAGGGTTTCATGTGGGGTGACTTGTTAGAAGTGCTTCCCACCGATCCCGAGAGTCAGAGGAAACTATTTCAGTAAGCGGTTTTGGTAAATTGATTGAGGTTGGCTATGACGGATCAAGTAGCGCATATCGGAGACGAAGATCACGACAAATTCACCCTCGATGAGGTCATGTCCCGGGCCTTCGACGATCTAAAATCTCGCTTCTGGAAATTTCTGGGTCTGCTCAGTCTGGCATTTTTCATTATGATGTTGCCGGGCTTCGCCAGTTTCTCTCTGCAATGGCTTGGTGAAAAGACCATGCTCACGATTGTGCTCGGAGGTGTTCTGAGCTTAGTCTCCTCTCTGCTTTCAATGCTGATGACCATGGGAATGCTTCGCCTTCAACTCAATATCGTCCGGGGCGAAGCGATTCACTCTAATGATCTGTGGAAGCCTATTGGGCGGATATGGGCTTTTATGGGCGGGTCGATTCTTTTGGCGATAATGCTCGGCTTAGGCTTTCTCTGTTTCATCGTTCCCGGTATCATTCTCTATTTGACTTTTCAGTTCTATCCTTATTTTATAATCGAGCATAAAATGGGACCGATAGCGGCTCTCAAAGCCAGTGCCGCCATCACAAAAGGAGTCAAGTGGGAGCTTTTCTTCTTGCATCTGGTCTTGATGGTGGTGGGTAGTATGGGCTGGTTGTTGCTCGTTATAGGCGCGATACCTGCCGAGATGTTCTGCCGGCTGACCATCACCCATGCCTATGCCGACCTGTTGAAGCGTTGCCCCAAAGAGAACCTGGCAGAATTTCCTGCTCTTGCCGGTTAATACTCACACTGGAGATTGTTTCTGTGGATTCGCCATCAAGAAAGTTGACTTTTGCCTTTTCGGCTTTGCTTCTGACCGGGCTTCTGATGCCTGGTACAGGCGCTCTAGCCAAGAGTGACGAGAGCCCGGATGCTATCAAAGCCGACCTTCAAGATCTGGAGCAGCAAGATAAGCTCACCGGTCATATCAAGGCCGAGGCGACTCAATCTTCTGTCCAGCTCAAAGAGCTTCTGGGTTCGCTCAAACAGTTGCGTCGATCTACTTTTGAAATCTTCGGCGAAGTGCAGCGCGAAGACCTGGTGGTGGTCGGTGAGCCCGATGTGATAGGACCGATGATAGTGCCAGCCATGCCCGATGTATCGGGGATGCTCGGTACCGGGCAATATCTGCCGGCCCGCAAAAAGTGGATAGATTATTTCATGGCCAACATAGAACGGCTCTATCCGATGGTGACAAAAGAGCTGGAAGCTCTGAAGCTGCCCGATGATGCCACCGACGATATGAAAGGGCATTATAAACGGGTTGTGCTCGCCTATAACAAACTGGGACCATCACTTAAGGATCTCGAAGCGGTCACCCAGGGACCGGAATACGATAACGAGGCCATCGCCAAATGTGCCACCATATCCAAAACCTATGTCGAGGTGATGGATAAAGAGTTGAAGCGGCTCTATCGCGATATGAAAAAAGAGGTCTCGGTGACCAAACGCGACGACCATGATCTCGAGCACAAGATCGAGAAAGAGAAAAAAGAGCTGGAAAAGATCGAGACCCCAGAATAGATGAGCCTGACTAATCTCGATTCTGCTTCGCCCTCAAAAATGAGAGCGATAGCAGAATAACGGCAAGGATGAGCGAAGCCACCACCGCGGCGGCCATGCCGATGCCGGTTGCTTCTATTAGAACAGAGTCGTTGAGGGAATCCTCCGGAAGAGCCTCCAGAACAGAGAAGAATCCACCCAAACCGCCGGCGATGGCACTGACCAGGACCAGCGCCTGATAGCTGAGGATCGGTTTTGCCGAGTCATTATCTATTTCGCGAGTCATCGTCTTTTCCTTCTTTTGCGCTTTCGGCTTCTTGCCACTTTTGACATTCTTCGGCGGTCACAAGCGGGCTTTCTGTGCTCTCAATTACTTCGCCGCGAGAGAGGAAAGAGATACTGTGGGATGATGCGGCAAAGATCATGATCGCTTCTGCTATAGGTCTATTGACCTTTTGGCGGGAGACCCATTCTATGATGAAATTGGCTCCGCTGCCCCCGCTCGAGTCGTTTCGCGGCACAACGAAGTCGGCTGTCGCCATCGGATCTATCTTGAGCGGAGCACGAATATACTCTTTAACTAATTTGCCGTCGGTTCGATAATGCTTGACCGAGGTCAGAATAATCGGATTGCCGAAGTCGGTGTTTCTAATGCTCACTGTCTCGGCCAGGTCGATTTTCAGAGAGACATGGTCATGGCTGTAGATATGCGAGTAGACCGGCAGATAGATCACTTCTCGCTTGTGAAGGCGTTCTCCAGGCTTCAATGAAGCGGCTTTCAGATGGGTCTGCCAGGTCTCTGGGCGATCTACTGCGGTGTTCTCGATATTCGCTTCACCTATCACCTTGTCCTGATGGCAGGCTGTCAGCGCCAGAGCGGCACCGACTATGAACAGCGCCGCTGCCAGCCACAAGAATAACTCTGGTAGTTTTCTATAGTTTCTCTGCTCTGTCTCTTTCATTTCTCTCGGGCTCCTCTCTTTTCTGGGTGACTTTGTAAGCTGATTCAAAATTAGAAATCTGATATTCATTGCCGGTTATATAAATCTGGTCGCCGCGTTCTACTATTGTGGTGCCATCCGGATAGGGCAGGATCTCTCCTTCTCGATTGAGCGCCAGAATTGTTATTCCGGTGCGCTTTCTGATAGCGAGACTGTCCAGGGTCGAGGACCTGTCTTCGTAGACATACCAGAGACCGTAATAGTCTTTATGTGAATAGTCGATGAAAGGCTCCAGCTCCAGATCAGGCTTGAATATTCTGTATCCGTTGCGTCGAAGTGAGTTCAATGACGCCAGAATAGTGTCATAGGGGCTGGCCATACTGACCAGGGCCAGTTTGGTCATCTCGATGCTGGCTTCGAACTCCGGCTGAATAATCATGTCGGCACCGGCTTCGAGCAAGCTTTCCACATCGTCCATCCTTGGTGCTCTCACCAGTATTCTCAATTCTTTATTGACCCGACGGGCAATTTTTGTAAGCTGGCAGTTTATCGGCATATCCGGTCCGGAGATGACGAAGCAACGAGCTCTATCAACTCCGGCGGCGGCAAGCACATGGCTGTTGAGGGCATCTCCGTAGATAAAGGGAATGGAGAGGGCTTCCATCTCTTTCAACTTTCTGCCGTCCAGTTCGATTACCACAAACGGAATTTTGCAGTCTTTTAGAATCAGAGCAAGATTGCGACCGGTACGTCCGAAACCCTTCAAAATCAGGTGGTTGCTCAAAGCAAATCCGTTCTTCGTCCCGGAAACCGGGCTTGCCCCTCTGTCTCTGTCATCCTTATCGAGAAAGAGAAGGCGCTCGGTCAAATCAATTAAGAAAGGGGATAGTATGAGGGTGATAACCGCGCCGACGATGAAAAGCTGGTAGAAGTGCGCATCGAGCATGCCGAGCTGATAGCCGAAGGTGGTGAGCACAAAAGAGAACTCTCCCAGTTGGGCCATGGCCACCCCGACTCTTGCCGCATCCCCCCGGCCTCTGGTGGCGATCGCTCCGGCCAGCATACCAGCCAGGACTTTCACCACAATCAGTACCAGGCAGAAACCTGCCACCAGAGAGAGATTGTTTAGAAGAAACTGAGGACTGAGCAACAAGCCGACCGATACGAAGAAGAGCGTGGAGAAGAGGTCTTTGAGAGGCACTACGTCCCCCAGTACTTTCAAGCCATAAGGGCTTTCACTGATCATCAGACCGGCCAGAAAGCCGCCGAGGGCGAGCGAAAGACCGAGACTGCCTGCCAGAAGAGAGAGGCTCAGGCAGATAGAGATGACAGCAAGAACAAAAAGCTCTTTCGAGTTGAGGGCGGCTACTCTAGAAAGAATCGCCGACACCCAGTATCTGGTTCCGAGCACAAAAACCGTCACTATCAACAATGCCTTGACCAGAGACCAGGTAAGCGCGCTCAAAATCATCTCCGGGGGCAGATTCAGGGTCGGTAGCGCTGCCATCACCGGAATCAGGGCGAGATCCTGCATAATCAATAGCGGTATCAATACTCTGCCGTGATTGCTGTCGGTCTGAGCGCGATCTATAAGGCTTTTGGTTACAACGGCTGTGCTGGAGAGGGCGCAGATGAAGCCGATCAAAAATGCCGGCGGCCACCCATGGACGATGCCGGTACCATAAGAGATCAGGGCTCCGGCCAGGCTGACCAGGGTTATCTGAACGAAGGCGGCTAAAAGCGTTCTTTTGCCGCAGTGAATGATCTGGCGGATATTGAGCTCCACTCCTAAGGCGAAGAGCAGTAGCGCCACCCCCAGTTCTGCCAGAACATTGATCTGGTCTATCTGGGAGATGAGCTTTAGACCGCCCGGGCCTATGAGTATTCCAACCAGGATGTATCCGGCGATAACCGGCAAACGCAGGCTCGCGAAGAGACCCCCTACGAACAGGGCCGAGAGCCAGACGGTTGCCAGATCGCCTATCAGTGCGAGCTTGTGCATGGCTACCGTTTGTGCTTTGACTTAGTGCTTCAAGAAGAAAGCTTCGAGGTCAAAGCCGCATGATGCCGTAGAAAAGCCAGATAGGAACGGTGGCACCGCGGCAGACAGCGGTGCTTTCCGGCGCAGTTGACGGGGTCTCTCTATTGCCGGAGGCGCTGTAATCTCTTAATAGAGCAAAGAGACCGGCGAAAAATCTTCGGGGATTATTGCCAGTGCGCTCACTGGGATTGTTCTCGATGGCGCGTAGCGCGCTGGAAGTAGCGGCTTCGAGCTGAGTCTGATGGTGCTCGGTGAAATCGAGGCATTTCTCTTGAATCTCGGGAATGCCGTTGAAGAGCATGGTCTGCCAGGCAAGTAGCAGAACCAGAGAGGTCAACAGTCTAAGATAAGCGTTCATATCTATATTAAGAATAGCAGAATTGACCGAAAAATTGAGTCTAATCTTCTTGAAGCAGCTCCACGGCGCTGGGCATTCTTCTGTGCTCTCTTCTTTCTCTATGACGGTTCCCGTGATCATGACCCTGCCCTCGACCATCAACCCTCGATCTTGTCTGAGGCTTGCCATAGTGCTCGAAATCAGGCGGATAGATGCTGATCTCATAGCTCTGGTCCCGGGCACTGGAAGCTGATTTGAGCGCTTCGGCCCGACCTTTTGGATCGGCACGGTTTTCGCGCACCAGGGCGAGCTGGTTCCAGGCATAGGCACTATCAGGATTGAGTGCCACCGCTTTTGCCAGATTCTCTTCGGCTTTCGCTAAATTATCCTGCTCTCGAAATAACAATCCCCAGGCAAGATAAGTGTTGAAGCTATCGGGGAAGAGATAGGTGGCTTTCTCCATGGCCTTACCTGCTTCGACCAGACGATTCTCTGCGACCAGATGATGAATCAGGATGAGCCAGACCCTGGAGGAGTGATGGGGATGTTGATGAACTACTTTCTTGAGATAGTCGATAGATTTATCTATCTTGCCTTCTGAAGAAGCGACGTTGCTCAAGACGAGCCAGGCATCGGGTGCGTGCTCATCTAGTCTAGAGGCTGTCTGGGCTGTCATCCTGGCCAGTCCCAGCTGTTTGTTCTTGAAATAGGCGTTGGCTAAAAGACAATAGAGATTGTATTGTTTTTTGCCCGAGGCTATCGCTCTATTTAACCCGGAAATCGCCGCTTTATAGTCTCCTGAAAGAAGTCTCGCCTGGGCAAGCATCTCGGTGGTATCGAAGGCGCCACCGCTGAGTTTTGATGCTTTCTCCAGCAACTTGGTCGCTTTCTCAGGCTCTCCTTCACCCAGGGCGATAGAAGCAAGACCCATATAATTGCCGGGATTTTTGGGGTCCGAGGAGACGCCTTGCTCGAATATCTGGCGTGCTTCGTCGACTCGACCTTCCAAAATCAGGGCGTTGGCTCTCGAGAAATTCTCCATATTTACCGGGCTGTTTGCTATGGGCTCTTTCTCTTCCAACTCTGATAGCTTGCTGAAGCTTTTGGCGGATTCTTCTCTTTTGCCCTGGCGAGACTGGGCAAGAGCCAGATAGAGCCAGGCGTTCTTAGAATCGGGGCGCACGGCAAGGGCTTGCTTGTAGCAGGTTTCGGCTTTGTCATAGCGGTGCATGCAGTGATAGACATAACCGAGAATGAAAAGAGCACGGTAGTTGCCCGGGTCTGCCGCCAGTGCCTTTTTTAAGCTCGCTTCAGCGTTTTTGCCCATCTGCAATTCTGTATAGATGGCGCCGAGACTGGTCCAGGTCTCGGGCTCTTCCGGTCCGAGACGGCAGGCGTATTCTAGGACGGCAAGAGAGTCTTGATAGCGCCCCAGCTTCATATAGATGGCGGCAAGATTGACATAGGCTGCGTAGAAATTGGGGTCGAGCTGGCAGGCTTTATAGTAAGAGAGACCGGCATCTTTAAAACGGTTGAGGCTGGTTAAAATGGCGCCTTTGACATTGGCCACCTGGGCATTGGCCGGGTAGAGTTTCTCGGCTTCGTTGATGGTGGCAAGGGCTTCGTTTGTCGATCTCTTTGCCTGTTGAGAAAGGGCAAGAACGGCTCTTTTTTCGGCGTCTTTATCCTTTTCGGTTTTAGCTTCCGGTTTATAGTCCTTCGGATTTGCTAAGGGCTTCAATCTGTTTTTACGAAGCAAAAGCGCTGTCGGCTTGAGCAGAGCCCTCCGCTCGGTAGAAAGATCCCGGTCTTCTCTGTTTGCTCTCGCCTGCTGTTCGGGATCTCCTGCCGGGCCTTTTAATTTGGCCATCTCGGGAATGGTGTTCAGTTCATCGGTCTTGCTTTTATCAACCGCTTTTTTCTCTTTCTTCGCCCCGGAGCAGGAGCAAAGCATTATGGTTCCTGAAAGAAGAAGGGAGAGAACCGAAGCACTTCGTTTGAATTTCAATGGGGCACCGTCCATAAGGTCAAGATTCTATCGTTACCGGGGCAAATTTAAAGGCCGGGGTACGGGAGCGACTGTCTATATTTGGTTTAATCAGGACATTGGACTCGGGATAGAACATGGCCGCGGTTCCTTCTTTGATTTTGCCGACGACAATTTCGATATTGTCCATGACACCGGCTTCTCCCCGCACTGTTACACGTTGACCGTCTTTGACCGAAAAACGCTCGGCGTCTTCTTTGGCTATCAGAATACAAAAGCGATGGGGGATTCCCCGGTAGATATCGTGCTCTTCGTAGACCACGGTGTTGAACTGACCTTCCGAGCGGATGGTCATCAACTTGAGCATGTTCTTGTCGATTTCTAAATCGGGCAGCTCGGTGACATGCATTATCGCTTTACCCGAAGCTGTCTTGAAGGTCGGGTTATGGAAGACTCGACCGGTTATGGTGAACTCTTTGCCGGTTTCGTCGATGGTGGCGATCTCGCTCCACCCTGGAATCGCCCTGGCGATGAGGGCTCTTACTTCTTTATGGCTCTTCAGGCGCTTCCAGTCCACCGGTTTTGGACCGAGCACCCGGTGGGCGATATCACAGATGATATCGGACTCGGCTCTTATCAGTCCTCCGACATTGGCGGTGCCGCCTTCCGACATCCTCACGAAATTGAACATCGATTCTTGTGTTGTAGCCTGGGGCTCTTCGTCTCTGGCAAGCACCGGTAGAATAAGGGTCGTTTTGCCCACACCATGAAAGTGTCCTGGATTCAGCTTGGTGTTCAGATAGACGATGGTGTCTATGTTTGCCAGGCACTCTGTGGCCCAGGTCAAATCTGGGTTGGAGCCCCACAAATTGCCGCCCAGACAAAAGAGAAAGTCGAGTTTGCCTTTGCGTCCGGCTTCCATCATGGCATGGGTGTCATAGCCTTCGCCTTCGGGCACTTTGATGTCGTAGAGTTTCTCCAGAGATTTTTTGATACCTGCCTTAAGAGCCGGAGTGAAGCCGATAGAGCCCACACCCTGCACATTGGAGTGTCCGCGAATAGGCATCATGCCTGCTCCGGGGCGGCCGACATTGCCTGTGGCGATAGCTAGATTGGCTATGGCCAGGACGTTTTCGACACCGTGTTTATGATGGGTGATACCCATGGCCCAGGAGAAGATTACCCCTTTTGAGGCTTTTACCATAGACGCCGCTTTTTCCATGGTGGCACGATCGACACCGCTGTTTTCTTCGAGCTCTTCCCAGCTCTTGTCCGAGGCAAAATTCAAAACAGCTTCGTAATCTTCGGCATGGGCTTCCATGAAGGATTTATCTATGCCACCATTCTCGATGCAGGCTTTGAGAAAACCGACAAACAAGGCGGTATCGCCGCCGGCGCCAGGTTGAATATATAGTGAGGATATTTTTGTGCCGAAGAGCATCGATTTTACTTTGGAAGGCACATGAAAAGTATCGAGACCGGTCTCGTATAGCGGATTGACTATGATGACCTCACCGCCTCTTTCTTTCAAATTGGCGAGCTGGGTCATCAGACGCGGATGGTTGGATGCCGGATTGGCACCAATCACAAAAACCAGATCGCAACGGTTGATGTCTTCGAGCTCTACAGTGGCGGTGCCGGTTCCAAAGGCCATACCCAGCCCTACTCCGGAAGCCTGGTGGCAGTAGAAAGAGCAGTTCATGACATTATTAGAACCCTGCACTCTGGCCAGAGACTGCAAAAGAAAAGCGGCTTCGTTAGAAGAGCGACCCGAAGCGTAATAGGCGGTTTTTTCAGGACCGGCTTTTTTTAGACGTTTGCCGGCGATATCCAGGGCTTCGTCCCAGCTTATGCGCTCGAAGCGCTCGGCGCCTTCTCGCAAAATAACCGGGTAGCTCAGCCTGCCCTGGTCTTCTGCCTGTTTTGGAGTAAGCTCTTTTAATTTGGCCAGGGTCTTGCCGGGCTCGGCAAAATAATCTGCCGGCAGGGCCTCGTACATATCGGCCGACTGGGCCTGGAGGCTCTTCTTGCAGACTTCGGGAAAATGACCGGCTTCGTTGACCATGCCGCCTTTCAGTCCACCCATGCCAAGAGCACAGGTCTTACAGGCATTTTTAGAGCGCATCCGACGCCAGAGCCTGATCGGTCCTACTTCCATGGCTTTGTTCAGGGTGTAGGCCACCGCTTGCCATCCGCCGCCGGGTTTAGTCTTCCGTGCCATATCTGCGCCTCCTGAAAGAAAGATTATAAAATAGTCGGGTCGATAAGTCTGCTAAGCTTCCGCCATGATCAAATCCGTATTTTTAACTCTAGTTTCAGCCTTTCTAGCTCTCGGTTTTTTGCTTACTTTGCTTACAAAAAACGCCGATGCCCAGCCTGATCTATCTAAACTAAAGCTGCCGCCGGGTTTTAAAGTGAGCCTCTATGCCGACGGTGTGCCCGGAGCCAGACAGATGGCGCTCAGCCCGGAAGGGACTTTATATATCGGCACGATTGTTCCAAACAAAGTTTACGCCCTGCCCGACCGAAATCGAGATGGCAAGCCCGATAGCATCATCACCCTGGTGGAGAATCTCAATCGTCCCAACGGAGTCGCATTTCATAACGGTGCTTTATACATAGCCGAGATCGGTCGCATAACCAGATATGACGGTATAGAAAAGAACCTCGACCGGGTCGCCTCCTTGAAGCCCACGGTTGTCAATGAAGAGTTGCCCACCAGAGAATGGCACGGCTATAAATATATTCGCTTCGGACCGGACGGTCTTTTGTATGTTCCGGTGGGGGCGCCCTGCAATGTCTGTGTTATCGAAGACGAGCCCCGGTTCGCGACCTTAATGCGCATGAATGCCGATGGCAGAAATGCCCATGTATTCGCCAGCGGTATCAGAAACACGGTCGGTTTCGACTGGCATCCGAAAACAAAAGAGATCTGGTTTACGGATAATGGCAGAGATTATCTCGGCAATAATTTGCCTCCGGATGAACTGAACTGTGCTCCTCGCAAGGGGCTCCACTTCGGTTTTCCCTATCGCTACGGCATGAATGTGCCGGATCCCGAATTTGGTTATCTCAAGCCGGACAATGGTGACAAGCATCAGTTCGAAGCACCGAGGGTGCCACTAGGACCCCATGTCGCGTCTTTAGGGATGCGTTTCTATACCGGTGCGCAATTTCCTGCCGAATATCAGGGCAGTATCTTGATTTGTGAACATGGCTCTTGGAATCGCTCTAAGAAAATCGGCTATAGAATCAGCCGGGTTACTTTAGACAAAAAATCCGGAGAACCTATTAAGTATCAACCCTTTATGGAAGGATTTCGCCAGGAGGAGACCTTCTGGGGAAGACCGGTGGATCTGCTTCAGATGCCCGATGGTTCCATTTTGGTTTCAGATGATTTTGCCGGCTGTGTTTATCGGATTCATTACGACAAATACGGCAAATAGATTTCTATAAAATGACAAATTCATATCTTATATAATGGCTCTGCTTTGAGAGCCCCGATTGATGTCAATAACGCTATTGACCTCAAAAGCCACCAACTCTATTTGAATGAGGAAGCAGGAGGAAAATCATGAAACGCCGCGCTCCAATATTCGGTCTTCTAGCGATAACCCTTAGTCTGGGTCTCGGTTCTCCGGCGAAAGCCGAAGGGCTGGCCAGTTATCTTGAGAAAGTACCGGGCTCGGCCAGTGTCGACCTGCGTCAGGCCGAGATTGAAAAGAGGTTGCGTGAAGCGGTGGCGGCAGGTCGAATCAGCCAGCTCGATTCTCAAAGTTTTTCACGAGAGCTTGACAAGATTGCCGATCTAGAAGCTGCCTACCGTGCCTCTCATGGCAAACTCTCCCTCTGGGAAAATCTGAAACTTTTATATCAACTGGATAACCTGAGCAGAAAAGTCGAACAGTCTCTGAGCGACCGTCAGGTGGCCGACAGCGATCTGGGCAGTCGTATTACCGCGCTATCAAACAGAATTGAAGATGGTCTCGGCTCAAAAAGACTGACCGAACAAGAAGCCTCCGGATTCAAATACGAAATCGAGCGTATTCAGTCGCTGCATAAGCTTCTCTCTTCTTCATCGATTCAACTGACCGATGCCCAGAATCTGCAACTGGCACTTGATCTGGATAGGCTGAGTTCTCGGCTGGAATCTACCATGCATGACCGGCAAATTGAGCTGCCTGAGATAGACAAAGCCCAGGACGAGATAGCTGCCCGACTGGCTTCGGCTCTTGATAAAGGCACCCTCACCAAAGAAGAAGCCGAGGATCTGAAAGAAGAATTTCAGAAGGTCGCCGAGCGCGAAGCGACTTTGAAGAGCTACGGCAGACCCCTGACCAGCGAAGAGTCTCTTGCCCTGGCGGTGGATCTAGAAAAAATTTCTAGAGAACTGGATTTGAAAGTGCGCAGTAAAGACGCAGAAGATGGTGGCTATAAAGAGAAAGAAGCGGCGGTGGCCGCTCGCATAGCCGGCGGCGTGGTAACCGGCAAGCTCACTCTGGCAGAGGCTTCTTACCTCAAAGACCGGCTCGAGAAGCTGGAAGCCAAAGCGACTGAATGGAGAAAACAGGGCGAAGGTTTGAGTGCCGACGAGAGCAGGGCTCTTCTTCTGGATCTCGAGAAGCTCTCTATTCAGGTAGAGCGTCGTCTCAATGATCCGCGTTATTCGTGGATAGGATTGAGTAAGGCGGTGGCTGATCTTCAAATTCGTATGGAAGCTGCTAAAGAAGCCGGACGGATTTCTGAAGCGGATCTGAGCAAATTGAATAAAGACTTAGATAAGATAAAAGCGAACTGGGAGCAGATAAGAGCTGCCGGGACCGAGGGCAATTATCCGCTCAAAGATACTGTCTATGTCGTAATCTCTTTAGATCAACTCTCGAACAAGCTGGCCGAGACCCTTAGCGACCGCGATATAGATGTGCCGGAACTCGAAGCCAGAAAAGCTTCTATAGATCAGCGCATCGCCGCCGGTGTCGTATCGGGACGCCTCACCCCGGATGAAGGTCAACGCTTATTAGATGAGTTCGATCGTATCAACGAGAAAGAATCTATCTTCCGTGCCTCAGAAAAAGAGCTCACCGAACGAGAGAAGCTCGCCCTTGCTGTTATGGCAGAGAAGTTGAGCACCAGGGTGGAGCGCAGCATCCATGAAGGGGCTCGCTATAACCCCGGTTTCGATCAACAGCGTCAGAAGATGAATGATGCCATAGAAGAAGGTATCATCGCCGGCAGTATCGCCGATAAAGATGCCGAGAAACTGAAAGCCGAGCTTCTGCGCATCGAAAGCAGCGAAAAGAGCTTCAGAGGTATGGGCGGAGACCTGACTGCCTCCCAGGCACTTACTGTGGCCCAGAGCCTGGCCAGTCTGCAAGAAGCCATCGAAGATCAACTGCTCGAAGCAGATACCGCAGCTATCGATCTGGATAAACGTCGAGAGCAACTGGCTCAGAGAATAAGCGAAGGGGTGGTGGCAGGTAAACTCACCGCCGAAGATGCCGACGTCTTGAGAAAAGAGTTTGATCGTCTAGATAGCCTCAACAAAAAATATGTCTCTGCCGGCGGGCTGAGCAAGGGCGAGTCTGTGGCCATGGCCTACAGTCTGGCTAGACTGGGCAGCCGAATCGAAGAGAAGATGAAAGACGATAGAATTGCGCTTCCCAGTTTGAACGCTCTACATAATCAAATCGATCAAAGACTGGCCAAGAGCATCGCCAGCGGTGCGCTCACATCGGACCGGGTCAAAGAGTACAAAGACCGTCTCGAAGCTATCGCCAGAATGGAGATGGGCTTCCGCTATACAGGAGACGGTCTGAGTTATCCAGAGTCTATGATGCTGGCTAATCAGCTCGATGACCTCAATCGCAGACTGGACTCTGCCCTCAGCGGTAAGAATCCTAACTTTGCCGGGATTGAAGATCGTCTTGATAAAGCCGGCAAGAGAATCGCCGACGGTATCGTGACCAAGAAAATCGATGCCGAGGCGGCAGGCTCACTGAAGACCGAACTCGATAGAATAAGCAACGCCAGAGTTGCCTTCGCCCACTCGGAAGGAGGCTATAGCCTGGAAGAGACCGAGACTCTGGTTAGAGATATCGATCGTCTCAATAGCGAAATCGACCTTCATATGAAGGGTCAGAAACTGGCCTGGAGCGATATCGACCGCCGTCAGACGAGTCTTGAGAAGACACTCAAACAGCTTATTGCCCAGGGCAAAATCAAAAGTCCGGATGCTCGGGTTTTAACAGATCAGCTCGATAAGATCAAAAGGGCAAAAGCGGCCTTCACCCTGAGCGACGGCAATCTCAACTATTTCGAGCGTGTCTCTCTTGGTGAAGCCCTCGATAACTTCAATCGGGCCATTCAGAAAAGCACAGTAAAATAAACTACTGGTCCTTTATACAGGCGGCCACCGGCTTGGCAAGATCCCCTGCAATTTTGTTGGGGATGAAGTTCTTCACTTCGGCAAAGATAGAGTCGTCCTGTCTTGACTGGGTCAGTCTCGAATACTTGCGACGCTTGAGCTTCCATAACTCTTCTCCGGTCTCTCCCGATACCAACCGGGCAGATACCCTGGCTGCTGCGGTATCGCCATAGAGATCATCTTTGAACTCTATATCATGGATGGATATCTCGAGCAGATACTTTGCCTGGGCCATGCGTCCTAAGGTGGTCCAACTGATCATATTCTGGGGTGTGATTATTGATTTGGCCGCGATAGAAAGTGAGCTTTCGCCACCGGAGCTGGAATTGGATTTTGTCAGGTTATCGAATTTTAGAAGCACCACCGGTTTGTTGTTCTTCAACCTTTTTTCGAGGGCATGCTTGAAGACATTTTGAATGGTCTCGGTCAGTCCGACCTCTTCGAGCCGTTTACGGACATTGATGTTGTCTTTGCGAGCAAAACCCTCCCAGTTGGCGTCGAGTAGAATCTCCTGGGGACCGGTCACCGGTAGAATGGCGACGCGATCTAATAAAGAGACATTTATCTGCTGACCCTGAATGCTGGAGTCCGTATCGGAAGAAGGCGGTCGAAATATCTCGGCGGCAAGGGGAGTGGATGATGCCACCTGCGGTGCTCCCTTATCTAAATTGGTCGTATCTACCGAAGAGGCTCTGGGAACCGGATCTTGCTTGATGCCCTGGCGTGGGCTGACCGGCTTGCTGCCCAGGACCAGGTCGTCTCCTTTCCAGGCACTTTTTATGACCGGCGACTGCAACTCTCCCCGATCTTTTAAGACTTCGGTCTGCACACCTTTTTTCATGATATCGAAGGCTTCACCCAGTTTGGTGTATTTGCCCCGGTATTTGAGCGCGTCTATCAACTGTCTGGTGAATACTCCGTTTTGATAGTTCTTGGACTCCCAGGATACTTGCGCGGGCTGGCTGGAGCAGACTATCATCATGCCCTGACCCATGGAGATGTTGCCCACATCGAAGCCACCTACCCTGGTGAGACCTTTGCTGTCTTTTTTGGTGCCGGCAGCACCGCTGTGACAGGCATCGAGAATGACGAGAACCCGGTCGCAATGAACCCTGTCTTTGATCATCGAGGCAAGATTCTGCAAAGAGATTCCGGTGGCGTAGAGTTCATCTTTTTTGGTGTCGTGGGCGATGATATAGTTCGAGCCCTCATTATCCATTTTTGACGGGCTGCCGTGACTGGATATATAAATAACCACCAGATCGTTGGGCTGGGCTGTTCTCGGCAGCCATTTGTCACCGATAGCAGAAAGTATTCCTGCCCGGGTGGCTTCTGCATCGGTTATCAGTTTGACATGGTCTTCGGAGAAGCCTGCCTCTTTGACAAGATAGTCTCTAAAATCGGTGGCATCTTTGGCTGGATATTTCAGATCCATCGAGGGATCTTTGAAGCGGCTTATCCCGATGATAAGGGCCCATTTATCGTCCACCGGACGATTCTGGGCAGCTGCCGGTTTGACACCGGCTGATATCAGAAAGATGAAGGACAGAAGAAAGATATGGATATGTGCTTTTTTCATTCTAGTTATCTACCCGGCTTATATAGATTATTTTCGCAAAGCAAAAGGCTTGTTGAAGTGCCGGTTCAACAAGCCAGTTATTCTTGATCTATTCTTCTTTTAGCCCGCTGTGTAATCTTTTAGCGAGCGAATGATATCGGGATCAGGATCGTGTTCCATGTAAATCTGGACGAGGTTGTCTTTGAGGCTGGATTTGCATTTTGGGCAATGGGCCAGCAGTTCTTTGACTTCGAAGAACTCGTCACAATCAAGGCACCAGTACTCGAATATCGGTGAAACCGAACCGAAGTAGTTTTTGGTTTCTTCAGCTTCAGCAAGATTCGAGACCGCCGATCTAGGTGTAATATTTGTCATATCTTCCTTCTCCTCCACAATTAAATAAAAAACCAATCGACGATATTTCTCTAGGGAGATCTTTCTGAACTCGCCTCAAGTGGCGAAGACAGAAATTTCCTTGGCCTTGACCACGCCAGAATCCGCACCATTACAGTACTCGTACCGGGTGGTTGTTGAACCTATAAATAGGACCCTATAGACTTTGACAGCTTGACTGGAATGCCAGTCTACATCAATTTAGGTTCTGGACCTTGAACGGTTGCCGTCCTGAAGTCATAGTCCAGATCTATTGTTCCACGAGGCCGAATTCTCTAAACGTATATATATGTTGGGTATAGTTTTATTGCGGTCGGTTCGGGCACGATGACTCCAGCACTGAGACCTGGTCCGGCTCTGCATTTGCCGGGGGCTCGCTGCCTCGACCGAATCGTGAAGAGAGCGATTTTAGAATAAGGTAGAGAACCGGCACTATAAACAGACTCAAAAGAGTCGACAGTACCATGCCACCCAGCACGGTCGTGCCCAGAGAATGCCGACTGTGGGCTCCTGCGCCTTCAGCGAAAGCCAGGGGAAGAATGCCGAAGATGAAAGCCAGGGAAGTCATGATAATCGGTCTGAATCTTGTCATCACCGCATCCAGTACCGCCTTGTGGTAGGAGAGTCCTTTCTTGTGCAGCTGGTTCGCGAACTCTACTATCAAAATTGAGTTTTTGCTGGCCAGTCCAATAAGCATCACCAGCCCGATCTGACAGAAGATGTCGTTGTTCAGACCTCGCAACATTTGAGCGCTCAGGGCACCTAACACGGCCAGGGGGACGGCAAGAAGGATGATCAAAGGATCGAGAAGACTTTCATACTGCGCTGCCAGAACCAGGAAAACAAAGAGCAGTCCGAGGGCAAAAATAAAGATAGCCAGATTCCCTGACTGGATCTCTTCTAGAGAGACACCGGTCCATTCAAAACCCATACCCCTGGGCAGCACCCTGGAGGCGATCGCCTCCATCTCGGCGATTGCCTGACCGGAGCTTATACCTGGTGCCGGGGAGCCATTTACTTCGATGGATTTGAAGAGATTGTAGTGATAGATAGTCGGAGCATTGGTGGTCGATTTTACGGTGATCAAATTATTGAGCGGTACCATCTCTTGTCCGGGAGAATTGTCGGCTCTGACATAGAGCTTTTCTATATCCCTGGGATTACTCCGAAAAGGTGCATCTGCCTGGATATAGGTGCGATAACTCCTATCTAGATAATCGAAATCGTTTACATAGAGTGAGCCGATGAAGACCTGTATGGTGTTGAAAATATCCGCTACCTTAACCCCTATCGACTCGGCTCGGTCTCGGTCCACATCGATTTGCAATTGTGGTGAGTCTATTCGGAAGGTGGACTGGATGCCGGTCAGATTTGGATTAGTTCTTGCTTCGGCGATAAATTTGTCGGCAAGATGCGAAAAGTCTTCCAGGGGTAATCTGAGGGTGTTCTCCAGTTCGAAGGCGAAGCCGCCGAAATTGCCCAGACCCTGAATCGGAGGAGGATTGAAAGGGATGCAGAAAGCTTCGTCGATGGCGAAGAGCGGACCCCGCAATTTGTTGATGATGGCTGAAGCCGATTGCCCCTCGCCTTCCCTTTCGTGCCAGGGTTTGAGAGTGCAGAAAACAATGGCGTTGCTGGAATTGTTTCCGGAGAAGCTGAAGCCGCCCACGGCGAAAACGCCCTGGATCTCTTTTATCTTGCTGACCTCTTTTTCTACTTTCGAAACGACCTTATTCGTATAATCGAGAGAGACTCCTTCGGGACCCTGGACAATAATCATAAAATAGCCGACATCTTCATCCGGCAGAAAGCCGGTCGGCAGTTTTTGATAGAGGAAGCCGGTGAGAGCCAGGGAGGCAACGAAAACCACCGTGGTTATCAGTTTGTGATTCAAGACCAGTTGCACAATACGCTCGCACAGAGAGCGGGCACCATTGATTATTCCGTTGACGAATTTAAAGAACCGGTTAGGCGCGCCCTCTTCTTTTAGAAGAAGAGCGGACAGGGCAGGGGTCAGAGTCAGGGCATTGAAAGCGGAGATTCCAACGGAGATAGCCAGGGTGAGGGCGAACTGGCGATAAAGCTGACCTGTGGTGCCGGGAAAGAAGGCTACCGGAATAAACACCGCCGCCAGTACCAGTGCCGTGGCGATAACCGCTCCGGTTACCTCTTTCATCCCTTCTTTGGCTGCTTCCATGGCAGATAGTTTTCTCTCTTCCATTAAGCGGGCGATATTCTCTACCACGACTATGGCGTCATCGACCACCAGCCCTGTAGCCAGCGTAATCCCGAATAAGGTGAGGGTGTTTATCGAGAATCCGAAAGCGTACATGACGGCAAAAGTACCTACCAGTGATACCGGTATGGTAATCGCTGGAATCAGAGTGGTTCTCCAGTTCTGCAGGAAGATGAAGATCACTGCTACCACGAGCAGAATAGCCTCTACCAGTGTTTTTATCACTTCATGAATAGACTCTTCCACGGCTCGCGTCGTGTCGAAGGCAATTTCGCAGCGGACTCCGGGGGGCAGGTCCCGGGAGAGATCCTTGAGAACGGCTTTGCTCTCTCTTGCCACATCGAGGGCGTTCGCTCCGGGCAACTGGTAGATGGCTATACCGACAGCGTTCAGACCTTTGTATCGTAAAAAGGTCCCGTAGTTTTCTGCGCCCAATTCAACCCTGCCCAGATCTTTCAGTTTGACCACTGCGCCATGGGGGGCTCTTTTGACAACGATTTCGGCAAATTCTGAAGGAGTCCTTAGCCTGCCTCTTACCCTGGTGCTGATTTCGAATGACTGACCTTCCGGATAAGGGGCCTTGCCGATGGAGCCGCTGGCTACCTGCAGGTTTTGTTCCGAGAGTGCCCTGGTGACATCGGTGGTGGTTATCTTTCTTTTGTTCAGTTTGTTGGGATCAAGCCAGATCCTCATCGAGTATTTTCTTTCACCGAATATAGTGACCTCGCCCACACCTTTGACCCGCTTCAAGGCGTCTTTGAAATAGAGATCGGCATAATTGCTCAGATATAGAGAATCGTGGCGATCCGATGCCAGGGCCGCTGCAAAAATGATTGTTGTCGAGACTTTGTCGACAGTGACTCCTGTTTTCTTCACCTCGTCGGGCAATCTTCCCTGGACCGAGCCGACCCGGTTTTGCACGTCTACGGCGGCGGCATCGATGTCTCTTTCGAGATCGAAGGTGACATTGATGGTGCTGGTGCCGTCATTGCCACTACTGGAGGTGATGTATTTCATGCCGTTGACGCCGTTTATTTGTTGTTCCAGAATGTTGGTTACGCTGGATTCTACGGCTGTGGCATTGGCTCCGACATAGTTGGTCGTTACTTTTACCTGGGGCGGCACTATCTGAGGATACTGGGCGATAGGCAGGTTTGGAATGGCAACCAGACCGGCTATGAGAATCACCAGGGAGCAGACCGAGGCGAAAATAGGCCGATTGATGAAAAAATCTACGATCATTTATCCAGGCTCCGCTTTTAATTCATTTGGCTGCCGCTGTCACAGGGACACCGTCTGCCAGCCGTTGAATACCCGACACGATAACCCGGTCTCCATCTTTTAATCCGGACTTGATTCTATAGGCGGTGCCTTCGATGCCGTAGACCTCGACCTCTTTTCTGCTTGCGACGAGCTTGCCCTCGCTTTTCTCTTCGGCTTTGAAGACAAAGTATTTGCCTGCGGTCTGACTGACCGCTGTGGTCGGTACCGAGACGATTCGTTTGCTGTCTTTTCGAATCAGGGCATTGACCACCTGGTCGGCTCGAAGACGGCTGTTCGTATTTGGATAGAGAGCCTTTACCAGTACCGTTTGACTATCGGGATCGACAGTCGGCGCGATAAATGCGACCTTCGCCTGACCGAACTGATCTCCTTCGGAAGAGACCAGCTCTACACTGCTGCCTTTAGAAATAGAGGCAGCTTTCTCGGCCGGAATAGACATGTAGGCTTCTAGAGGATGGTTTTCGGTAACTGAGGTGAGAGTAGTCGATGTGGTTACATAGTCTCCCAGCTTGACCGGTATATCTCCTACGGTGCCGGCGAAGGGTGCTTCGATTCGGTAATACTTCAAATTGGCTTGCTCGGCTTGCAGATTGGCCAGAGCCTGCTCGTGATTGCGTTCATGTTTCTGAATCGTCATTTTCTGGGCCTTGATCTGTTGCAAGGCGGCGTCCACTTCGGCTCGGGCCGATACGGAGCGATTCTTCCAGGAATCTAAATCAGCGTCCGAAACAGCACCATCCTTCTTTAGATTTTTATATCGTTCGAATTGAGACCGGGTGTATTCGGCTTCAGCTTTTTTGCTCTCTAGTGTGCTTTCCAGTGACGCAAGGGTGGCTCTTGCCACTTCCAGATCCGATTCGACAGAGTGTGCGGCCGCATCGACAGCCTGGGTCTGGGCTGATTTTACCCTCGAATCGATGGTCATCAAAAGGCTGCCGGCTTTTACTTCAGTGCCTGCCTGCACAAGTATTTCAGTCACATGACCTTCTACGAAAGGACAGATGGATACAGACTTTCTGGAGCGCATCGTGGCCAGATATTCTTCTTTCTCCAGATAAGGCGCCTCGCTCAAGCGCAGCACCTGCACCACTGTCGGGGGAGCCTTGCGGGCCTCGGTCTCCTGGCTGCATCCGGAAGCGGATATAGAGAGAACCGCTGCCAGCAGTATATATAGGTAAGGCAAAAGAGACTTTTGAAGCATGGGGATACCGAATTGATTTCTTGGGCGGGGCGGGGTGCGCGCTCTTCTTACCAGAGTATGTTAGCATACTGGAGTATGGTTTCATACTGTGGTATGCTCACCTTATGAATGATATGAAACAAAAGCGGGTCGAAAGAAGAAAGGAAGAGCGTCGGCAGAATCTTGTCGATGCCGCCCGGGACCTTTTTCTGAGTCGGGGCTATGATGGTACTACGATAGACGACATCGTATCCAGGGCTGACCTTGCAAAAGTTACTTTCTATGCCTATTTTAAGTCGAAAGAGGAGATGGCTCTAGAAGTTAAACGCCAGGCTTCCGAAGAAGCCCTGGAGTATCTCGAGGAACTGCTCAATCGCAAACTTTCAGCCCGGGAGATGCTCAATCTTTTAATAGAGGATATAGTCTCCTGGACCGAGGCTAACTGGCGTTTACTGGATGTTTTCTGCTCTCAGCGGTTCAGTCCACTGGTCAATAGAGATGAGAGCCAGGAGTGTAAACCGGAGCCGATGATGCTGGGACTCGATGCGATCATCGCCCGGGGACAGGAACAGGGTATTTATCGCCAGGACATCGACAGAGCGATGGTGGCGCATATTCTTGATCTGGCAATTCTCTGCGAGCAATACCGCTGGGCTAAGACAGGTCGGCCGCAAGGTGTGCTCAAAGAGAATCTTGAACGCTGCATAGATTTTGCCGTGCACGGTATTGAGATTCCGAAAAATAGTTAGAAGCCGCTCTTTGCTTTGTCTATCTTTCTATGGAAAAAAGAGATCAGGCTCAATAAATCGAGGGCGTCTTCGAAGTCCATATGCCAGCCTTCGCGAAAAACCCTGGTCTGTTCGTCTTGAAAGGTAAGAAGAAGACCTTTGAGCATGCACATCAAGGTGAATTGCTCGGCATGATCGTTTTCGTTTTGAAACTGATTGAGGGCGAGTTTCGGTGGACGCTGCATAGAAAAAGACAGAGCGTGCTCGGCTATCGCCGGTCCTTCTATACGCAGACCGGTCTTAGCGCGCAATTTTTCTTGAAGCAGTTTTGAAGCTTCCAGGACACAGCGATAATAGCCCCGGTCGAGAATGAACTCCGGACGGGTCGAAAGCAAAATGTCCGGGTGGAGCCTTCTTTGTTTGACTGCTCTATTCAGGGATTCTGCCCGGGTCTCGGCATCGGGTATAGAATAAATCGGCTTACTTGCATCGAAGTCGGTGAGCTTGAGAGACTGATCGAGAGTGAGTCCGGCATAGCTCAAAATTGCGTTTATTTTCTTTCGATAGTCTTCGACCGCTTCGTCTCCGCGTCTGCGTTTTAGATGTTCGCCGGTTCTCCGCAAAAATATGGCGATGGTGCCGGCACCACCGTCTTTGCCCTGTTGTTCTTCAAGGGCATGAAAAAGCCGGTGATGTCTGCCGCTATGAGAATAGACATCCTCGACACCGCTGCCGACTAGAAGCGCCCCTACCTCTCCATCCGAGATCATGTCTTCCATCTCTACAAAGGCGTCGCAGATCATGGTCAGGTAGGTCTGGTCTATTCTTGATTCTGATCTCAGTTCTGAGTCTGACATGGATAACAACCTTGCAAATAAGAATCTCGATAGCTAAACTGACTACTCATTCAGGTTTGGACGAGAGCAATAGCATCTATGACCAGGGCAATTTCTAAGCATAAGCTGAAATCTACTCTAATTTCACTCTCTCTATTATTTTGCCCTGTCTTTGCCCAGGCATCCCGGGCCCAGGAGCAACCTCTTCAGAGCGAGGTTCCTACTATGGCTCCTGCACAGGCGCCTCAGGTTCCACAGACACCTCAGGTCCCACAGGTACCTCAATACCAACCTTATCAGCCTCAGGAATCCGGACAACAGGAACCGGAACAAGAAGAACCACCCCAGCGCTATATGCCGCCGCCGCCCCAGCAGTCCTATGGCTATCGACCGCAATACAGTGCCGTTCCCAACCAGGGTTATGGTGACCATTTCTATGGCGGTGGGGGCGGATTTGAAGGTACCTACGGCATTCAGCCTTCTCAGTATTATGGCAACGCTGCCTATCAGGGCGGCTTCAACAACGGACCCCGCTCCGGGACGATTTATGCCCCCCAGGGTCTGAACCTGCCTATGACTTTGCAGACCGCTATCTCTACCCAGGTGGCGAAACCCGGTGATCTTATTCAAGGAGAGATCAGTCAGATGGTCTCCCTGGGCGGAAGAGGCTATATACCGGCCGGTACCCAGGTGGTGGGCTCGGTGGGAGAATCCCGCGCCGGCAGGCGCTTGAGTCGCTCCGGGGCGCTCAGCATCGAGTTTACTTCTATGCGTCTGCCCTCCGGTCAGATGGTTCCGATAAATGCCCATCTAGTAGGTGATATCGGCAAATACAAGAACAAGGGTCAGGGCAATCAGGACCTCTATCGCGGAGAAGGAGCGGGTACCAAAGTAGGACAGTTCTTTCTGCGCGGTCTGGGCGGTGCCGGTCTGGGGGCTGCCCTGGGCACCGGTCTTGGTGCCATAGCCGGAGGCAGTCGTGGTGTCGGTCGAGGGGCCTGGGGTGGTGCCGCCATTGGTGGCGGACTTGGTGCCGCCGATATGTTGTTGCGAAAAGGTCGTGACGTTATCGTGCCGTCAGGAACCGAGGTGCAGATCCAGCTCGATGAGCCGGTTGCCCTGCCCTCGTTTGCCGCCGGTGGCTATAACAATGGCGGCGGCTATAATGCCGGTGGTTATGGCGGCGGTGGCGGCTATAACAATGGCGGAGGTTATAGAGGCGGCTATAACTAAAGCTCGCTCTCTGCTTCAGAGCTGGCTTTGAAGCGTGCCGCTTCGTCAAAGCGTCTTGCTTTCTTCAAGGTAGAGAGATAGTCATTGCGCAAGGCGGCCACGATGGCATGGTTCGGTCCGCGCAGTTTCTCTTCTATCTTCAAGGCACGCTTGAGATGCACCGAAGCGGTGGAGTACTGACCCCTGTTGCTCAGGGCATGGGCAAGGGCTGTTTCGATACTGGCGATATAGCCGCTATTGGCGCCATAGGCTTCTTTAAAAGAGGTCAGAGCGAGGCGATAGTTGCCTTCGGCCTGGGCACCGCGACCAAGACCCGAGAGAGACTGGCTCCAGGCATCTAATTTGGCGTAGGTTCTGGGGTTGGTGAAGCCCAGGGTGCTCTTGCTGGCTTTATAAGATTTTTTCAAAAGGGGCTCGGCCAGGGCATAACGCCCCTCTTTCAGATAGAGCCGTCCAAGATTCTCCCAGCTATGGGAGAGGGCGAGATGGTCGCCGGTCAGGGCCTGTTCTCTTAATTTGAGCGAAAGTTTATAGAGCTTCTCGCTTTCCGGATAGCGTCCGTTGACGGCATGTCCCTGGTAGGAAGCCGCCATCTTGTCAAAGAGAACGGCCAGCTCTAGATATTGATTGAGTACCTTATGGACCTCTTTGGGGTCCTTATGCTCTTTTTTGAACTTGCCTAATTCAATTACTCTGCGGTCGCCATACTGAATCACCCGCTCGGCAAGGGGGGCTGCTTTGTCAAAATTGCCTCGTTTCAAATAAAACTGGGCAAGCTTGCCGGAGCTGGAGATGACGTCATTGTTGGCAGGACCGAGCTTTTTCTCTTTTATCCTGACCGACTCTTCGAAAAGGGGCTCGGCTTTGTCGAAAAAGCCCCGGTAGTTGTAAAGTACTCCGAGGTTGGCCAGGGAGGCTGCCAGGCGCAGGTCGTCAGGCCCGAATTTGCGGGCTTCTTCTATCGCTTTCTTAAATTCGCGCTCGGCTTCTCCGTAACAAAGCTCTTTATAGGCTTTCGCTCCGGCGACAGTACTGCGCCGCCACTCTTTGACCGAGGCCTGGGCGC
Organism: Candidatus Obscuribacterales bacterium; assembly: GCA_020634035.1. Lineage (GTDB taxonomy): Bacteria > Cyanobacteriota > Vampirovibrionia > Obscuribacterales > Obscuribacteraceae > RI-106. The sequence goes on from JACKCM010000005.1 coordinate 212,122, forward strand.
AGGGCTGACCGAGCGCCAGGGAGGCAAGCAGAGCGGTTATTACAAGAGAGCTGGTTCTGGATGGAGATAAGGACATTTTTGGTCTTGGAAATCCGGAAATCAAGATTGTAACCGAATTGTGCGTATATACTCGATGGACTCTTCTTAATCTTGACCGGAGCCGGGCTATTACAAGTTTGGCGGAAATTTAATACTTTGGTCATCTATAGAAGCAGGACAAGAACAATATGGTTCCCAATACGATATTCTTACGAGTCATTATCATTGTCTGAGTCAGTGATATATCCCAGCCCCTCAACCCACATGGAATCAGAATGGTCAACTCTATAAAAAGCGAAAACGTCAACCTTGCCGACCTGGGTATAGTCCAGGGCGAAGAGATCAAAAATGTCTGTGAGTACACCATGGAGAATGGGCTGAAAGTGGTTCTTTGCGAGAATCGCACCGCTCCGGTGGTTACCTTTCTGGTGCTGTATAAGGTAGGCAGTCGCAACGAAGGGGTCGGTTACACCGGCGCCACCCACTTTCTCGAGCATATGCTCTTCAAAGGTACTAAAAAGCACAATGCCGACAAAGGCAACGGCATAGACGATCTGTTGACTCAGATAGGGGCATATTGGAACGCCACCACCTGGTTTGACCGGACCAGCTATTTCGAGATTGTTCCCCGGGAGTTTTTCGATCTCTGCACCGAACTTGAAGCCGACCGCATGAGAAACCTGATGTTGCGTCAGTCCGATAGAGACTCAGAGATGTCGGTGGTGCGCAATGAACTGGAGCGCGGTGAGAACTATCCTGAAGAAGCTCTAGAGAAAGAACTGTATGCGGTGGCTTTCAGAGAGCACCCTTATCATCATCCGACCATCGGCTGGCGCTCGGACGTAGAAGGGGTGCCGTTGGATAGACTGCGTAAATTCTATGACACTTATTACTGGCCCAATAACAGCACCGTTGTGGTGCTCGGCGACTTTAAAAAAGAAGATGCCCTTGCCACCATCCAGAAACATTTCGGTAAGATCAAATCCTCACCCGAGCCTATCCCCCAGGTCTATACGACAGAACCTGCCCAGGAAGGGGAGCGTCGTTTCGAAATTTGCCGGGCAGGAGATTTGCCCCGGGTATGGATGGGCTTTCATGTACCGGAAGCAAGCCACGAACACAACTATACCCTGGCTGCGATCAGGCATATTCTGGGCAGTACCTATGAACGTTCGACCAGGCTTTATAAAGCCCTTATCGAAACCGGACTGGCTGTCGATGTTTTCTGTCGCCATGATGAACTGCGGGATCCCGGTCTTTTCATAATCGGTGCCAGTCTCAACCCGGGCGTCAAGATGAAAAAGGTCGAGGATGCGATTCTTTCTGAAATCGAAAAACTCGCCACCGATTCGGTAACCGATGCCGAACTGAATCGGGTGAAGAGCGCCAACCGCAAAGGTACTATCTTAGCCATGGCTGACCCCAGCAGTCTTGCTTTTCTGCTGGGAGAAGCCGAGTCCAAGGCTGATTGGAAGTGGCTGATGCGTTATGACGACCGCTTCGAAGAGATCAGTCGCGAAGACGTCAAAGAGGTGACCGCCACCTATTTCACCCGCACCAATCGTACTGTCGGTTATTTCAAACCGATGCAGATGTTTCTCGATGAAGTCCGAGAAAAAGAGAACGGAAACGGCAAAGCTTCTATAGAATCCGATGCCGATTTAGATGTAATGGAAGAAGAGGACGAAGAGAATCTCGCCGATATCGCCGTCAAAGATCCGGTACCGGTAGAGGTCGAGCGTCAAGTAGGAGCCTTCGAAATAGAGAAAGAGGAGCTTGAGCGGTTGCTTGCCGAAGCACCAAAAGCCAAAAAAGTTCGCTTCTCTAAAGACGGAACCGGCGAGAAGAGTTTCGAAGAGAGAGTCAGGGTAAAATCCCTTGCCAACGGCATGAAAGTTCTGCTCATGCAGAACCCGGGCACCGGTTCGGTCGGTATCGCCCTCAATATCAAAGCCGGAAACTACTTCACTAAAGATCTTCCCAGCCATCAGGCAGAGTTGATGGGTGAGCTTCTCTCGAGAGGTTCCGAGGGCTTTGATAAAGTCCACATCGCCGAAGCTCTCGAGAATATGGGCATTCCGTCAGGGCTTGAATTCTCGGTGGATAATTATCGCCTCGGTCTTGCCACCTATGTAGTTCAGGAAGACTTCAACGAGTATCTCGACCTTCTCAATGATGCTCTGAGAAGACCGCTGCTTGCCGAAAGCGAACTCGATAAATTGAAAGTGGAGCTCAGCTCTAAAATTATCGAAGGGGCCAACAATACCCGCTCGGCGGCCTGGAACGGCATGAAGCGATCGCTTTATAAAGCGGATCATCCATTCTATGAAAAGCTGCCTTCTGAACAGATAGAAGAGCTTCTGGCTGTTAAATCGGCCGATCTTCATGCGGTCCATCAAAAATTGCTCTCGCCGGCTTCTGCTATCTTGAGCATCGTCGGTGATATCGATCTCGATGGCGCCTTTGCCGAAATCGAAAAGAGATTCTCTGATTGGACCGGTGGCGAAGCTTCACCGGTGGTGATACCGGAGACCGCTTTGTTAGGAAAGCGTCGATTCTTCGATATCAATGTTCCTGATAAGAGCAGTGCCGATATCATTCTTTCTCATCCGACCACTTTGAGACGCACTGATAAGGACTTCTATTCGGCTAGAATCGCCAACGCCGCCCTCGGTCAGGATACGATAACATCGCGTCTGGGTACGGTGGTTCGAGATCGGGCCGGTCTTACCTATGGTATCTACTCTATGTACTCCGATACCGCCTTCGGTGGTTCACCCTGGTCGGTGCTCTTAACGGTCAATCCTTCTAATATCGAGAAGGCACTGCGCTTAGTAGATGAGGTGCTGGGCGATTACATATCGCGCGGTATCTCGCCCCAGGAGCTCTCGAAAGAGACCGGTCGGGCAGTGGGATCTTTCAAGGTGGGATTGTCTTCATCGATGGGAATCGCCCGGGTTCTCGCCGAGTTAGAGTTTCTCGGACTCGGTGTCAAAGAGCTGGACATGCTCGCCAATCGCTATTTATCCGTCACTAAAAAATCGGCGGATGCGGCTATGCAAAAGCACTTCCATCCCGAATCCTTCACCACGGTTATCGCCGGATCTCTCAGTTGATCTAGATAAAAGACCGATTATTGCGTGTTGTCAACAGAGGCGACTATACAGAAGATCAGTTTTTTTATAACATTAGGCAGTCGGTTAGAAAGAGAGTGCCCAGATGGAAAACGTCCAATCTTCTTCGCAATATGTTCATGTAAGCGATCCCGCCAGTCTAGACGGGCTGGATGATTTCCTCGACGGACTCCTGGACAAAGTCTTTGATCCGATTCTCAAAAGTGCCGAGCCGGAAAAAGTCGTGGCACTGAGGCCGGTATCAAAATTGCCGACCGAATCTTATAAAGCTGATGTCGCTGATGTTGATATAGACGATCTTTTCGATTGTTCTCCCGATGATATCGTGAGCGGTGACCGGGGACTTTTCTCTCCCAGTTATGGAACCTCGACATCGACGAAACCCAGTCTCTTCGAAGCAGATCCTGATCAAACCGTCGAACTGGAGCTCAAGATCCGTTTTCTAGAAGCTCAGTTAGATTATCGCAATCGAGAATTGAGAGAGTCTCTCAACCGTATTAGATTTATGGAAAACCAGGTCAATGCTAAAGACGACCAGCTCAAAATGGTCCCTGAGTTAATTAAAAGGGGTGCTGACGCCGTTCGTTATGAACACGAACTGGAAGATCTCAAAGACAAACTGGCGGCGGTCTCAAACGACCTGCTCGAAAGCCAGCATGTTCTCGAAAGCCTGAGAGGCAACTGGATCGGTCGGCTCAGTCTGCGCCTGACCCAGGGCATTAAATAGGTCAGGGGCACTAAATAGGCAGCGACCTTATTTAAAGGGTAGAATACTTTCGAGTCCGCTTTTTAAGGCTTAAAAAGCATCATGTCGAATAGATACCTTTTTGTGGCTGCTCTTATCTTCGCACTCTTTCTCTCTCCTGCATGGGCCCAGGAGAATCCTGAGCCGTCTTTGAAAGAGGCAAGCGCTCTTACCTCTTTTGGCTATTTGAAGCCCACCGATGCTCTGCTTCAGAGACAGTGGTATGTGATGGATCAAAAGGCTCGTAAACTTCTCGATGAAGGTCAGATAGACGAAGCCGAACGAGAGTGGAAACAGGCGGCGGTGCTGGCCGAGAACTCCGGCCAGATAGAGCCGGGTCTGGTCAACTGTCTGGTGGGGCTCTCTTTGCTCTATCACAAGAAAGGCGATGTCAAAGAGTCAGAGCGGGTTTATGAATATGCCATGCGCAATATGGAGGGTCTTGTCGGGCGTGACTCTATACGCTTTGCCGGTTTCCTTCCTGATCTGGCCTGGCTCTATCATGAGCATAACCGCAACGATCAAGCCGAGATTCTATTCAAACAGCATCTGGATATGCACGAAAAACAGTATGGTTACTATTCTCAGGGTGTGCTCAACAGTCTCGATCATTATTCTCGCTATCTAAAAAAAACAGGCCGCCTCTCAGAAGCCTCGATGCTCGAAGTGCGTTCTAAGTCGATCAAAGATAGAAACACTCCATGAACATGAAAAAAGAGAAGATAAGCGAAGCCGAATCGATTCGTCTCTGGCAGGCCAACGCCGAAGCCTGGACCGAGCTTACCAGAATGGGTTTCGACATCTGTCGCGATCACCTCAATATGCCAAACTTTCTTTCGATACTGCCTTCGGTGACAGGCAAAGAAGGCCTTGATATCGGATGTGGTGAGGGGGCAAACACCCGGGCGGTGGCCGCTCTTGGTTGTCGAATGACCGCAGTCGACCCCTGCAGCAATTTTGTCAGCCGGGCAGGCGACCCTGAAGATAACGGCACAATCACCTTTATCGAAGCCAGTGCCACCCAATTGCCTTTTTCTAGTGAGAGCTTTGATTTTGCTATCTCTACCATGTGCTTGATGGATCTGCCTGATTTAGATCGCGCCTTTGCCGAGGCTTTTCGGGTGCTTAAACCGGGCGGTTTTTTTCAGTTTTCTATAGTCCATCCCTGTTTCAATCTTCCGGGCAATTATTTTGAAGAGGGTCCTTACGAAGAGAAGTGGACTTTCTCTTCGGTCCCTGCCGAATTGAAAGAGAAACATGGTGATTTTAAAGTGGCCCATTATCACCGACCGCTTTCGACCTGGCTCAATCTATTAATCGGCAGTGGATTTTGTCTGGAAGAGATGCTGGAGCCCAGACCCACCGAAGAGGCGGTTGCCAGATTTCCACATCTGGCAGAAGCCCGGGAGCTGGCCTGGTTTTTGCACATAAGAGCAAGAAAGCCCGGCAATAACCTTTAGAAACACGTTTAGAATTTCGCCTCTGGAGCAATTATGTATCTGGGGGTCATATTCTATGTCCAGATCCAGAAGCGTACAGGTATTGATAGGAGACCTGCTGGTCAACTCCGGGCTGATTACAGCCGGACAGATGGCTGATGCCGTGCCTATATCGCTTACCACCAGCTTGCCTGTCGGTAGAATTCTGGTCAGCTCCGGCTATCTGAGCGAAGCCGATTTTAAGGCCGCGGTCTCAGCCCAGAGCTTGATCCGGGAGAATCTGCTCCATATGGATCTGGCTATCAGCGCCCTGCGCCTGGTCAAAGAGCATAGAATCGGTCTCGATGAAGCTCTCAACCGCCTGGGCTGGCGCTCTGAGTATTATGAAACCACCAATAAACTGGGCGATCTCTTGCTGGAAGCCGGTTTCTGTACCCGCGAAGACTTAAAAGCCGGTCTCGAGGATTGTTACAGCTCGGGCATGCCCCTGGGGCGGGTTCTGGTTCTGAGGGGGACGGTGAACGAAATGCAGACCTATGCGGCACTCACCGCCCAGGTTTTGCTGCGCGAAAGAAAGATAACCCGCTCCCAGGCGGTGGAAGGTTTGAGAATGGTCGCTCTCAAGAATCTCACCCTGGAAGAGTCTCTGAAGCTGGACGGAGCCGAGATTCATATACGCACCCAGACGATTCGTCTGGGAGAGCTTCTGATGCTTGCCGGTCTGGTCTCAGAAATAGATCTTCTGTCGGCAGTGGAGCGTGGACTTTTGGATGAGCAGCCTATCGGTCAGATATTAGTGCGGGTGGGGCTGATTACCGAAAGCACCCTGGAACATGCCCTGATTCTTCAGGGGATGGTGGCCGAGCGCCGCATAAAGCCGCTTCATGCCGGTCTGGTCCTGAAAAAGGTAAGACGTACAGGTACCAATTTGAACCAGGCTATAGATGAGGTGCTCCAATCCGGTGGAGACGATAGCGACCGCCTGGAGCTGCCGGAGTTGCTCAAATCGCTGGGGCTTATCGGCAACAGCGAGTTGTTGAAGGCGATAGATCTGTCCTCTTCGGGGCCGACCACTTTTTTGCAGGTGGTTCAAGCCGGCGGTCTGGTGGACAAGCTCACCATTCAGGCAGCCCTGCGCTGTCTCTCTTTGCATAAAGAAGGGCGGCTCTCGGTGGAGCAGGTGCTTTTCGCCATGCAGAACTTTCTCGGTTCAAGAAAACCGATAGACGAGATCCTTGCCGGTTTAGGGTGGATTCCTCAGTCTGTTTGACTATCCTCAGCTTTAGCGCTGCGATCTCAGCTTTAGCGCTGTGAAATAGTATAGGCGTTGCCGCCCCGGTCTATAGAAGCGTTGAGAGCATTCTCTGCTTCCAGTAAGAGATCGTCCAGGGTCTCTACGTTCTGCGGATAAGAGGCAATCCCAATGCTGACGGTGACATGCCAGTTCTGACCGGCATCCGAGACTCTCTGCAGGGGGATTTTAGAGCGCAGTCTCTCAGCCAGCACCGCGACTCCGTCGGCGTTGGTTTCGGGACAGACCACCAGCAGCTGTTCGGCGCTGTAGCGTGCCGGAATGTCCACATCACGGACCTCTTTCATGAGAAAGTCCGAAACACCTTTGAGGATATTGTCGCTGACTTCGGCGCCGGCGCTCTGTTGAATGCCGTAGAGTCCGTCTATCAAAAGCATGAGTACGGTGCAATCATGCTTGTAGCGGCGGGAGCGCTTGAACTCGTCGCCGAGGATCCGCATGATTGTGCTGTGATTGTAGAGTTCGGTGGTTCTATCGAGAAGCGTGATCCGCTCCATCTCTTTTGGATCGGCGTGTTCGAGGGTGCTCTTAACCTTATCGAGATAACCGCCCTGTTCTAGCTCTCTCAGTCTCGATTGGCTGTCCGATTTGATATTCTGGGGGATGTGGCCGGTTTTGCGCAGCTGATTGAGCTTCTGTCTGAAAAGTCCTTCCCTGGCAAATAAGGGCTCTTGGTCTTGAACCATTGTTTTCTCCGAATTCCTATCTAATCTAAGAAAGAGAATTATACATACATGGATGTAAAGTGTATATGCTTCCGCCGCCGATTACGGACGAATTGAAGATATTGATACTTAATGACAACGAACAAAAAGTTTGAGCCGGCCTTTTATAAGCAGTTTTTTTAGTTGGCTCTGGGCTGACAACCGCTGCTATATATTTACTCGCCAATTTTTATTAGTTTTATTAGTCAAAGATATTGATCTTGCATCTCTTTTGATAAACTTATTTCAATCGAATTTTAATAGATTAAAGCCTGAAATTACGGACGCTGCCAAGTATCCTTGAGAAATCAGTATTATCGATAGAAGTTCGAGTTCGCCTTTGAAAGTTCTTTGAGGGCTCACCGAGAGGTACCAGATCGAATGTCCTCTAAGCCCTCAGGCAGAAAGCTCACCGTTGTGTTGAGCCTCGGTCTTTTATCAACAGTAGCTTTTGTTGTTCCGTCTGATTCCGCATCGGTAGAGGCTAAGGCGCCTGCGGTGCATCGTTCTGCCAGCGAGCGTCTGGACCGCGGAGAAGTGCTTGTCGGCTTGAAGAACATCGGCGAGAAAAAATATGTCACCGGCCGAATCGTCATCGGCCATCCGATAGACAAAGTCTGGCCTGTGATGGTCAATCCTTATGAGTTCGAGAACAATATTTCGCCGGGGATGCAGAACCTCGAAGTGCTCACCGATACAGCCGGTTCTTCGGTGATGAAAGTGACTATCAAAAACAACTTTCCGATACCGCTGCCGCCCATCAGCTATACGGTCAAATCGAATTACTCTCATAAAGAAGATGGCTCTTTCATCGAGTTCAAGCGAATGAACGGGTCCTTCAAAGATTTCCATGGTTTCTGGCAGGCAAAAAGCGTCAACGGTGGCAGCAAGACCGAAGTGCTTTACAGCATGTACCTGGACACAGGTTTTTATGTCCCGCAGTGGATAGTGAGAAAAGGTGTCAGCGGCGAGCTTCCCAAGACCCTGAACTCTTTGAGAGATCGGGTGGACGAAATCTGTGCGCTTACTTCCAAGCCCCTGACCCGTTCTATATCGGCAGCACTGCCGACTCGTCTTTCGTCGAGTTCGCAGCTCTACGCCAGCAAGCATTTATAAATAGAAAGAAGCGGAAGAAAAATTTCTTCCCAAACAAAAACACCACCCAGGCATATTGCTGCGGCGGTGTTAGTTGCTACTGTCTGAAAGTTCTGTTGTAGAACTCAGTATCTCATCGGATGACGTTTCAGATCGTATCTCGATGCGGACTCGCTTGTTATCGTTTCTGTCCAGGCGCCGGACTGATGTTTCTGCAAGGTCCCTAGGCTCTCAGTGCTCGTCTTGCGTGCACTCACCTTTCACACTGATTAGTCTATCGCACCGGCAGAAAATTGGAACTACCCCATTTAACATTTAACAAATATGCTTAGCTTGTCACAAGGATAGCCTGTTTATGCGCATTCGCTATGGCATCGATGATGGCAAGCGCTTGAACTATATATGGTGCATGTGTGAGTCCAGTCACATATGTGTTCGATATACATTTCTGTTCATAACTTATGCTTTTTAGATCTCCGGTCTCAGAAGCTCGAAGATAGAGCCGGCTTCCACTTTGCAATAGGCGTTGCCCGATAGTCTGCCCACCGGCTTCAGTTTATCTATGGCGATCTGACCGTTCTCGAGGATTTCATCCTTTATATGCATAAAGACGACTTTGCCCAGCACCAGATTGGAATTGCCAAGGGGGACTATCTGGTGAAGAACGCATTCCATCGAAACAGGAGCCTCTTCTACCCGGGGAACAGCCACTTTTGTCCCGGCTATGGCAGTCAGTCCGGCTGCTTCGAATTCGCTCGTCTCAGGGGCAAATTCGCCGGCGCTATGATTCATTTTTTCAGCTAGAGGAAGGCTCACTATATTGACCACGAACTCGCCCCGGGCTTCGATATTGTTCAGGGTGTCTTTTTTGATGATGGTGCCATCAGGACCGCGCCTGGCGCCGATACCCACCCCTAAGATAGGCGGCGACACAGAGAAGGCGTTGAAGAAAGAGAATGGCGCCAGATTATGCCTGTCGTCTGCGTCGGCGCTCGAGATCCAGGCGATTGGTCTGGGGACTACCATGCCTATCATCAGTCTGTACAAGTCAGGTACTTTACTGTTTTCCGGATCTATTTGCATGGTGCTGGGCTCTCTGGTGAATGGTATTAAATACGGTGCGACAACGAGGTCTGGAGCTGCTTGCAATTGCATTGACGCCCCTCTAGAATGAAGCTAGATTTTATCGTCTTTGAGAATGTCCCGGTCCTATGAGCAGATGAGAAAAATAATTCATGTCGATATGGATGCTTTTTTCGCCTCTGTAGAACAGAGGGACAATCCTTACTTCAGAGGCAAGCCGATAGTGGTGGGAGGGCGCCCCGAATCGAGAGGGGTGGTGGCTGCTGCCAGCTATGAAGCGAGACAATTCGGCATTCATTCGGCTATGCCTTCTAGAACTGCGCACCAGCGCTGTCCCGGTCTTATTTTTGTGAAGCCGCGTTTTGAAGTTTATCGAGAAGTCTCGGAGCAAATACGTGATGTCTTCAGGCGTTATACCGATCTGGTCGAGCCGCTCTCTCTGGATGAAGCTTATCTAGATGTGACCAGCAATAAAAAGGGGCTGCCCTCGGCTACCCTTATTGCCCGCGAGATCAAAGCGCAGATTCGCGCAGAGACTGCTCTGACTGCTTCGGCTGGGGTCTCTGTAAATAAGTTTCTTGCCAAAATCGCCTCGGATATGCGTAAACCCGATGGGCTGTTTTTGATTCCTCCCGATAAGGTAGAAGCTTTTATCGAGAGCCTTGCCATAGAAAAATTCTATGGGGTAGGAAAAGTCACCGCCGAAAAGATGCGCCGGCTTGGAATCGAAAACGGTGCTGACCTGAAGCGTTTCGAAGAAAGAGAGTTGATCTCGAAATTCGGCAAAGCCGGGACTTATTTTTATAATATCGCCCGGGGAAAAGACGATCGCAAGGTGGTGCCCAATCGAGTCAGAAAGTCGGTGGGCGCCGAGCGCAGCTATGCGCAGGATCTGGCCGAGCGTGAGGAGATCCTCGCTAATCTGAACGAAATAATCGAGATACTGATCAAGCGCCTCGAAAAAAGTGGTACCAGGGGTAGAACCTTGACCCTGAAAGTCAAATATGGCGACTACAGTCAGGTGACCAGATCCAGGACCCTGACCGAGACCATAGATTCCCCGGCGCAGATTCTGCCCGTGGCACTGTCGTTGCTCGAGTCTACAGAGGTCAATCAGCGTAGCGTCAGGCTTCTGGGGCTGACGGTCTCGAATCTCGATGGTGAGGACGAGGACGATGATGAGCAATCCGAAGGCACGGCTACCTTCAAACAACTGACTCTCAATTTTTCTTGAAGCTGTTTCAGCTCTTAGAACTTAGCTCTTTGCTCTTAACTTTTAGTTGGCGCGAATCGGGCTTCTGTTCTTGTTCTGCTCGGCGCCTTTCCAGTCTGCCGGCAGGCTCCATTTTTCGGCAAGCTTTCTGCCGTCTATCAGAAGCAGTTCCTGACCATCGAGCTCACATTCCAGGTTCCAGAGCTGGTCTCTTTTAGCCTGAATGAAGCCGCTTATCTTGGTCATGAAATAGCGCTGGTTGGTGGTGGACCAGACCGCCACGGTGAAGTCGCCTTCGCCGATAGCCTGCACTTTTGCCACGAAATCAAAGACATCGGACGGCTCGTCCTCGACCTCTTCCTGAACCAGGAAATTGAGACCGGTCTCTTTCTTATGATAGGGATAGACCTTATAAAGCTGGGTGTTGCCAAAATTAGGACTGTCTTTCAAGCCCGGGGCGACTTTGCAGGGGAAGGACTGGCCTGACTCATGAACAAATACACCAGTTTCAGCGTTTTTTTCCATGGTTACTTTGCCAGTGACAAAGCCCTCGGCGGAAAGGGTGGCTATTTGTTGACCTTTTATATTCGACATTGCTTCTCACGATTCAACTGCAACTGCTGAATTATCCTGAGCTTGGCTGAATCTGTAAAGGTGCGATTGTGGATACATTTTTATAATCTTGATTACAGCCCGGTGAAATCCCGGAAAAGCAGCAATAATAACGATTTGAATTGTTAATTTCTTCTTTTCGAAACTTCATCAAAGTTGAGAAAAGAGATCTTTGAGAGATCTTTGTAGGTTCATTCAAGATTCAGTGCCGGTGCAGGTTAAGAATCAGCAACGATATTCCGGCAATGGCGGCACCGGCTGCATGACACTACTGGTGGTATGGCTCATTTGCAGACTATCGAAATGCCGTTTTTGCAAGATTCTTGCAGGGCTTCCTGGGCGGCTTCCACCAGGGCTGGAAGATCCCGGGCGTCTTTCGGAATAGAGGCGATGCCGAAGTGCAGGCGTGGGCGCCAGACGGTGATGTCATCCACGGTCCTGTCGAGATCTTCGATTATTCTCTCAGCCAGGTGAGAGGCTTTCTCGCTGTCCACATTGGGCAAGATGAAGCCATAGACTTTGTCGCCCAGCTGTCCCATCAGGTCGACATCCCGGCGGATGCCGTCGATTTTTGTGAGCAGTTTTGAGAGATCTCGCGAGGGTAGTATGCCTCTACCCTGGTCGTCGGTGAGGATGGCGAAGAGCACCAGAGAAAAATCGGTGCTGAAGCGAAATGCTCGACAAAATTGATATTCGAGGAAGAACTGAAAGGCGTCAATATCCAGTATGCCGGTCTCCGGGTCGGATAGTTTCAGGCGGGTGCGTTTGGAACTATCGGCATCGAGCCGGATAAAGTCGCGTGGGGTGCCGAGGCTGACCAGCTTGGGGGCGTTTTTAGAATCTATAGGAGGGGCGGTGGGCGAGGTGATTACCTGGCGATAGTCCGGTGAAGGACCATCTAGCTCCAGTTCTATTTCAGGTTCAGGTTCTATTGCCGGTTCCGTTTTTATCTCCGTCTCCGGGACCTTTTGCTGTTCAGGTTGATCCTCTACGGATTCTGAATTAGAAACATATTCAGAATCGTGCTCTTCCAGAATCTGAATATTCTCTTGAATCGGGGTACTCTCTTCGGTGTCCGAAAGGAAGTCATCCTCCTCGTCATAGCCGCCTGAGCCGGGAGCGAGATCCGTAGGCAGGCTTACCTCTCTTACCGAAGCTCCTGTGGGGGTGAGGGCAAGTCCGACTTTCAGCAGGTTGGCCGCATATATGAAAGTCTTGCTCCGGGGCAGGAGCATTTTTGTTGCCACCTCTTTTATGGAGACAATGCCCGAAATTCCCTGCAAGAATTTGACCTGCTGGGTGATCTCTTCGCCGTATCCCAGAGCGATAATCTCCTCGGTGCTGAGACCGCACTGACCGGCAAGATCACGACTTTTGCCGAGTCGGGAGTTTTCGTCTATGCCCTGATCCTTGAGGAATTTTGCACTGGTTTTATAGAGTTCGCCAATTTGGAAGAGGCTATCGAAGCTCTCTTTGACCGTAAAATGGGTCGGTTCTCTAAAGGCTTCGAACTTTATTTTGGCGTCTTCCATCAAGAAAAGCTCGAATATCGCCTCTGCGCCTGTGGCTGTATGGGACTGAGCATGATGGGCCTGGCCTTTTACGAACTGGATGGTGGTCATATGGTGAGCACCACCTACCGACAGATGACCGGTGACCTCTTTTTGTGAGGCTACTTGAAGAAGCCATGCCGCTGGTTTCTCTCGGAGGCTGCCGCAGAGCAAGCGTTCTAGCTCCACTTTCTCGAGATTATCCATCTCCTGGGTCGAATACCCAAAAGCTGCCGGAAATGAACTATTAGTCTGTCTTTGATCCTTGTCGCTAGGGCCCATGGGCGTTTTACCAGTCAAATAAGCTAGGTTTATAAAATCAGGGGAAAAGGATCCAGATCTATTATTCTCTTTTTCCGGCTTATTTAACCGTCGGTATCATACTTATAGCCGTGCTCTATCGCCCGGTTACGGTCTTGGGATGATTCTTTCTCTTTGCCCCAGAGCTTATAGGCTCTTGCCCGGCGAGCATAATAAAGTCCGTTCTCCGGATCCTTTTTGACGGCGATACCATAGGTTTCAATTGCTTTTTCATAGTTTTCCATGCCCAGGTAGGCATCCCCGAGGTCGACCTGTAAGGAAGCGTTGTCCGGTTTGAGCCCCGCACATTTTCCGAGGTCTTCGACTGCGCTTTCGAAGCGCGAGGTGAAAAGGTAAGATTCGCCTCGGATTGCCAGGGCATTGGTATAGGTGTTGTTCATAGCCAGGGTCTTATTGCAGTCGGCTATGGCTTTGTCATAACGCTCCAGGGCAAAATTGGTCTCGGCCCGCAGACAATAGGCAAAAGAGTCATGGGGTGCCAGTTCAATTGCCCGGTCAAAAGCCGACAGCGCTTTGTCAAAGTCTTCTTCAAGACGATAGACTTTGCCCAGATAACAGTAGGCTCTTGCGTTTTCGGGGTTTTTCTCAATCTCTTCTTTCAAACCCTTTCTTGCTTCTTCAGGGTGTTTGGTGCGGGCCTGGTTATAGAAAGCGACAAGGGTGCTGTCCCTGGGCTCATGTTCCGGAGGCTCTATTTCGTCTTCGGTGTACGACCGGTCTCTCAACAAAACATGGTCAGAATTAATCTCTAGTTGCTCGGTTTTTAGCGTATGGCTTACTTCAAGAGGAATCTCCAGGCTTTCTCTCTCTTCCGGTTTTATCTCTTTCTCTACGCTCTCGCTGCCGCAGCCTGTGGTCAGAACGCCAGAAAGAAGGAGGGCGGTGACGCCTGCTTTAGAGAAAGCCAGAAGAGCCTTAGAATTATGTCGACAGGGCACTTTCATTTTTGAGACCGGACTGATGATATAGCAGAATCGAATCAGAGCAAGAGGAAAGGCACGATTTTAGCAAATCAAGGTCGAGGCACTTTCTCTTTGCAGCCTGATGATGACGAGGCGGGTATATTGCTGATTGTTGCAATGGCAGAAATCTCGAAGTATCGCTGGAGTGTTCCGTGGGTCAGGAAATCGAGCTGGATTTAGAAAAATTCGATCTTCCCGAGCGTTATGAGCTGGATTCGGTTCTGGGTGAAGGCGGAATCGGAGTGGTTTTAAAGGCGCTGGATACGGTTCTCGATAAGATGGTGGCAATAAAAATGCTGCGTTCGAGACTGTCTGCCAATCAGGCGGTACGATTCCATACCGAGGCACGTACATTGGCTCGGCTCAATCATCCTAATATTCTTACCGCTCTGGATTTTCAGATCACCGAAAGCGGCAATCCTTTTTTAGTGCTGGATTTTCTTGAAGGAGAGGACCTCGATTCTTTGATAGAGCGCGAGGGGCCGCTCGCGCCCGAAGAGGCAGGTGAAATATTTTGCCAGGTCCTTGATGGTCTCGATTACGCTCACCGTCAGGGCATTGTCCACCGAGATATCAAACCGTCCAATATCATGCTGCTCGAAGATCATGCCGGTGACTTGCTGGTGAAAATTGTGGATTTCGGGCTCTCCAAGCTATTTCTTGGTGATCAGGGCGAAGATGACTTCGACCAGAAAGTCACCGCTACCGGTGCCATGCTCGGCTCTCCACTTTATATGAGCCCGGAGCAGGCACGGGGACAACCTGCCGGTCCTGCCTCAGATATTTATTCAATGGGCTGTGTCTTTTACAGGGTCTTGACTGGGTCTCCACCATATCTTTGTGATACCGCCATCGAAACTATCCAAAAACGACTGGAAGATCCACCGCCGACACTTTCGGATCTTAGACCGGAGGTCGAGGTTGATCCTGCCTTGCAGGAAATATTGTTTTCTATGCTAGAGCAAGAGCCTGAGAAGCGTCCGAAGACACCTGCTATGGTGAAGAAGAGTCTCGAGCCTGTATTGGACTCCAGCGAAGACAATGAGAACAACGACCTTGAAAGTGTAACCACCGAGCCAGGAAGTAACACTAAAGATCTGAAAAATGGAAAAATTCCACGAGCCATGGTGTTGTATCTGGTGATTGCCCTTGTCTGTCTGGGCGGTGGCGGGTTCATTTTGTCAAATCTTTTCAGGAGTTCAAAACAGCTGCCCGGGTTGAGTAAAAGAGGTGCCAAGAATACGACTTTGCCGATGGAGAAAGTTCTATCCGAATCAAAAAAGACAGAACTAGAGCCAGAGCGATTACCTTTCTTTCTGAAAAAGAGAGAGTCTGGCGGCGTTGATGTACAAAGCTATACGGATGTCGATGACAAACATTTGCCCGGTCTGTTCAAGCTCCTGGGCACTGATGAAAAAGTGTTGACCCTGACCCTGGAGGATGCTCGCTTTTCGGCTGAGGGTCTGCAGTTACTGATCAGTCATCCGGCGATCAAGTCCTGTCGCATCATGAAGCTGACTCATTGTAAAATCAGTGATTCTGGTCTGGCTGGCATTGATCAGCTACCGAACTTGCAAGAGTTGAATTTGGATTACTGCGAGATGGTTACCGACGATGGTATCAAGCATCTGAGAACTTCTAGAAGCCTAAATTCAATTGGTATCCAGGGTTTGAAACTAAGTTCGGTAGGATATGGCTACCTGGCGGAGTTGCCTAATTTAGTGCATGTCGATATGCGTCATACAAAAGCACTGGACGGTGCTTGCATGCAAGCGCTGAGCGCTGCTCCTTCCCTTGTCTGGTTGGAGTTAGCCGGTTCAGGAAGTGACCCGACCACCCGGGTTCCGGCGGCGGTTCTCGGTAATTGTGCTGGAATCAAGCACCTGGATGTGCTGTCTCTGGAAAATATAGAGCCCCAGGATCTTGTACCTGGTTTAGAAGGTATGGGGGCCGCACCAAGACTTCGGAGTATCAGTTTTAGAGATTTTCGTCATTTGCCGGCCAACCTGGGGACTTTGCTGAAGCGATTTAAAGGATTGCAAAGTTTGATGATTAAAGACTGCCCCGGATTGACAGAGGGCGTTCTTGTCTCGCTCGCTCAAGCCGATCAGCTAACACAAATGTCGCTTTACAATCGAGATTTGAACGACAAGATTGCCGCCCTTTCGAAGATCTGTCTGATGAAAAATTTGAAGATACTCGTCCTCGATAGCTCCGCAAAAATATATGAGGCTGAACTGAATCGCTTGATCAACAGCCGACTGCAGCTGGTGATTGAATCCAACGGCAATGGTCGTGCATCAATACAGGACTTTTGTAGAACCAAGTAAGCCGAGCAGGGCAAGGGTGATGAAAAAATTGGTGGCAAGCGTATAGATTACGGTTCTGGGGCTTTTGAAAATACTACCGAGCATCTCGTTGGGTGAGCCAGGCGATTCTGAGCGGCCCCTTGCGATTAGATAAAGATCGAGAAGAAATCCCTGGATAAGAATGAGGAATGCGAAAAGAGCTTTAAAAGCTTCGTTCTCGTCCGGTGCCACCACCCCGGTATCGAGTTTGAGCCAGCAAAGAGTCGGAATCAGCAAGCAGGGAAGCAAAAGCAAAATAGCCGAATAGATAAAATGTCCTGTGGCAGATCGCCAGCTTCGATAGAAGAGTTTTTGAAATAGCGGCAACTTAACCGAGGTCATGGCAAAAGCGATAACCGAAATCTCTATCCATTGTAAGAAAAATTTGGTCATTACCGCCCATTATTTCCAGGGGTCATAAGAACCGAAACTCCAGAGGTGACCTTCGGGATCTTTACAGATATAGAGCTTGCCACCATAGTCTTGATCGGCGAGATCGATCACTATTTTAGCTCCGCATTTGATGGCATTATCATAGTGACTCTCTATCGCCTCAACGACGATGTAAGGACTCTGGCTGGTGGTCTCTTCAAAGTCTACGCGCGCTTTTTGATAGCGGTCGAATTCCTGGTCGCCTTCGGAGCCCAGCATGATCATTCCGTTACCCAGGGTCAATTGGGCATGGGCGATTTTACCGTTGTCCGCCGGTACTACTAAGTGTTTTTCGAAACCGAAGGCTTTGCAGAGCCACTCTATAGCCGTGGCGGCATCCCGGTATTTGATGGTGGGGATGATACTGGCGCCGGTGCCGGCTGCTTTTGTTTTTGTCATGATCTGGCTTTTCCTGTTATTTCACTGTGAGAGAATCTGATTGTTCCAGGGTATCGTGGTCGAAATTTCTTTGACCATCTCGAACTCCGAAAGCCGATCTTTTAAACGGTTGTATACTTCCGGAAGCCATTTTGGACCTGTTTTCATGTCCAGCTCCGGCTCTTTTAAATTGAGATTGCAGGGGCTCAAAATAACTTCGATGCTGCGCAAGCCGGTGTCATGGGCAAGGATAAAGATCTCTTCGATGGCGCTATCGCCCATGGCAAGGCATCCTGTAGACCAGAAACTGCCGTGGATCTCGATATCGCTGCCTAAATTAGATCGCTTCTCCTGTCTGGCGTATTTGATGTCCTCTTTATTCGGATAGTTCAGAATAAGGGCAAGGTGCGCTATGGAGTTCGGTTTGAAGCCGATAATTTTATAGATGCCCTCGGGTATCTGTCGATCCCCTTCTTTCAGTTTGGGGCCGGGGCTGCCGCTGACCCCTACGATTGGATAAGAGAAGATAAGCTCATTCTTTCCCTTTTTGTCGGGGGTGAAGATGTGAAGAACCCGCTCCTCTTTCAGCCCGATCATGGTCAGTTTGCGGGGCGGATAGACAAGACCGCGACTTTCGAAGCGATACTTCAGGCGGTCTCTGACAAGAGGACCATATTCTTTGACTGCTCCGGCCACGGTGCTGTGCTTGCCGCGCTTGGCAAGGGCGGAGCCGGATTCACCGAACGGGCAGATCGCTTCAGATGACAGAAGCGAGAAAACCAGCAGGGTCGAGGCTAAATAAAATCGCAGGGGTCGGCACTTGTACATGCCTAACATTTTATACAAAAACACCACCCAGCAAAACTGCGGTGGTGTTAACTGCTACTGTCTGTCAGCCTCTTACGTGTAGGCTCAGTATTTCAACAATCGACTTTCAGAAGGTCTCTTGATGCGGGCTCATCTTGCTATCGTTTCCGGCTGGCGCCAGCCTGATGTTTCTACAAAGGCCCCTCGGCTCAACGCGCTCATCTTTTATCGTGGGCGCTCACCGCTTTCGTTTATTAGTCTACCGTAATCGCCTGATATGAAAAGTACCCCGGAGAACATTTAATAAATATCGAAGAGGTAGTCAAAGCATAGATGACACAGGTCTTTTGCTTACTCGTAAGCTTGGCAAGAGCTTGAACCAGCTTCTTTCAATAGCCTGGCACTGTTGCATATGCAGGATATATGCCATTCTGTAGATAACCGCCATCGCAGGCAGTGCCGGGTGAATTTTAGCGGTGTCGGCTAGAACCTTCTTGCCCCGCCGCCCTGGAAGACGTTGTAGTCGAAGGTGAAAGATACATCCACCGAAGCTGGAGCGCCCTGGGGCAGATTGGCGAAGGGCGCGGCTCGACGAACAGCGGTGAGGGCTGCCTGGTCGGCGATGGCAGAGCCAGAGGATTGCTCCAGGCGCAGGTTTGCCAGGGCGCCGTTGTCGGCGATGCTGAATATTACCTTCACCCGTTTCGATCTGTCCTCTTTGGGTGGGAACCAGTTGCGTTTGATTCGTCTTTGCAAGTCGGCCATATAGCGGCTGAAGTCGACTTCCCTCTCTGATTTTATCCCGGGGGTTTCCGATATTGGTCCATCAGTGGGATTGCCACCGTTACCTTCTTTGGCTCTTGCCGGGCTGCCCACATTGGGATTTATGCTGATCAGGTCTTTCATGCCGTTACCAGATTGATGCTTGTTACTGGGGGCGGCATCCGGACCGGGCACTTTTGAATTAGAACCTGAATCTGATTTCGATTTGCCCGGACGTTCCACCGGGGTATGACCTGTGCCCCGGGGACCACCGGTGGATCTCGCCGTTTCCATACTGGACAAAGGTATCATCGAAGGTGTAGCAGTTTTATCGGCACTCTTTGAAGCACCACCGCTGGTTACCCGGGGCAGAGCGGGGCCGTTGGTGTTGCCGAGCTGTAACGGAATCGCGTTTGGCTGGGGCGCCATGGCGATTCTCTGGGGAGAGGTGATTGGCACAGGCATAGTTCTGCCTGCCGGGCTAGCCGTCCTGTTTACCGGCATCTGCGAAAGACTGGGCATGGCGGTATTGCTTAAAGGCTTTGCGTTATTCGGCTGGGGCAGAGGCATCGGAGTCGATCTAGCCCGATTCACCGAGGATGGTGCCACCGGTCTTGGCATTATATTTTCTCTATGTGCCTGAGCAGGAGCCGGAGGCTTTGATTCAGCCCGAGGCTTAGTCTCAGTCCGCGGCTGCTGGACTGTTCTTGGTCTTTGCGGACTGGCGGTATTACTGGTACTGCTGGTACTACTGGTAGATCCCGGAGCACCAGGTCTGAATCTGTCTCGGCTTCGTTTTGCCTCAGAATTGTTTATGGACTTTTTAGTAGTCTCTATGTTCTTCTCAGTTTTTTCTTGAGGAGAGAGAAACTCGATATCGGTTACTTGAACTTTTGGCGGTGGCGGCAAAATAAAGAAAAAGGCCAGTATCAAAAACGATACCATCAAAGAGATGTGAAACAGATAAGAGGCGCTATTGGCTTCTGCTATCTCTATGACCGTATCTTTGTAGATGGCGCTTCTCATCCTGCCCTTTGCCTGGTCATGGGCGTCTCGGACGGTATAGGTGAGGAAGGCGAGGAAAAGAAAGAGGAGCATCAGCACCGAAGGGCTATGGATAGATAGCTCCGAGAATGTGTGGATCAGATCCTGATTTGGAAGAACACCGTATTCTTTGCCGAAGTTCGAGATCAGGTCGGTTATCTGTTTACCCAGGCAGAGAATAGAGAAGATAAACAGATTGGTTGTGCCGACGATAAAGAAGAGCACTCCTTTTCGCGGTTGCAGATTGTAGACCTGACCGAGCCCCGGAATGACCGAAAGGGTGGCTGCGGTCCTCGGGTTGTTTCTTCCTTCCATGGGTTTTTCTTATCCCCGCACTAACGCTAAACTGGACTTTTATCCAGTCTAAGACGGCATTAGTGCCGGAGCACCGGCAAAACTGCGGTTAATAGATCAGTGTAAATCCTGGAAAATAGCGCAAACAAAAACACCACTCAGAATAATTCTGCAGTGGTGTTGTTTGCTACTGTCTGAATGTCCTGTGATTGGACTCAGTATCTCATCAATCAACGTTCAGAGCGTGATTAGATGCGGGCTGTCGCTTGCTACTGTTTCCGGCTGGCGCCGCCTGCTGTTTCTGCAAGGCCCCTAGGCTCGTAGTGCTCAACTTGTGTGCACTCACCTTTCACACTCATTAGTGTATCCGAATTTCCTGGAATGAAAACTACCCCAAAGGACATTTAATAAATATCTCTAAGGGTAGTCAAAGGGTCGCTGTTTATGCCATTCTCGTTGTGAAATTGGATTAACAAGAGCTTGAACCATTTGCATCGCTTTTATAAATACGATCGCATATGTACTGTATATGCCTTTCTGTAGAAAACCGTGCAAAGTCAGGCCCTTCTTAGATTAGCTATTGGCGTGGCGCTATCTTTTATGGCTTTTCTTAGATCTGGATCTGGTCTTGGTTTTAGTTCTGGCAGTGGATCTTCTTGCTGAAGCCGCCTTCTTAGCAGGTGCGGCTCGAAGTGCTGCAGTATCCACCAGGACATTAGTCTCTTCGTTTTCGGTGACGGCGCTATCCTGGGGTGAAGCGACCGGATCAGGAGCTAGCTCTACTCCGATGTTCTTGATTACCCTGAGCTGATTGATCAGGCTGGACATGGCGATACTCAGGTTCCTTATAGAAGGGGTATGTCCATTGACCATTATCGTAAGAGCGAGACGCTGGTTGCCTGAGGTTGTCAGAATGCCCGATATAGACCTGATACCGTCCATGGTTCCGGTCTTGAATTTGTAAGAGCCTCTGCCTTTGTCCGATTCGTCGTTGACTCTGAGCAGGTCTAGATAAGGCACCAGATCGGGGTCGGCTGCCATGTGCTTCATGACCAGATTGAGAGAATGGGGGCTGACGCCGTTCTTGCGGCAGAGACCGCAGCCGTCATAGAGAATGATTTCCTGGGCTGGGATGTCGACGCTGCGCATCCAGTTGTTGAGGGCGAGGATGCCATAGTCTTCAAGTGTGCTAGAGCCGTTCTCGCCGCCGCCTGCTATGTTCTTCTCTTCCAGATAGCGGGCGCCCAGGGTTCTCAAGATCTGCTGGGCGTAGAGATTGTCTGATTTATTCAGGGTGCGCTTGAGAATCAGACTGAGGGGCTGGGAGCTGTGGCTGGCAAGGGGAGTGACGGAGCCGCCGTTCACCGGTGCTGCGGTGCCGCCGAATTTGAAGCCTCTTTTTTCGAGTAAGTCTTGAAGAAGTGCACGGTTGAAGTCATCGGGATTGGAGACCGCCAGGGTGACTGACTTTGGTGTCTCAGGGTGATTGCTCTGATAGATGAACTGGCGCCGGTGCACCGGATCTAAATAAACCCAGCCCGGACCGCCCTTGGCAGCGAGCAGATATTCGAAGAGTTTGCCGTCATAGGATTTTGCCACCAGGGTCTTATAGCCAGGTACTAGATTGCCGGTATAGGTGATGTTGCGGTCTACCACCAGATTCGATGATACCGGCATCCAGTGACGACCCCAGTCTTCTACCAGCCAGGAGGGATGGAAGCCCATACCCTTGACTGCGGGACCTTTTAATATGAGGGTGCCGGTGATGTTTTTAGGACCCTGCTTAGCCGCTTGATTGGCTAGATTTATCAGGTCGGCTCTGCCCATCGTCGGATCTTGAGAGGCGCTCAAGACCAGATTGCCTTCCAGGACATCACCTCTTATGGTGCCTTCGGCGGTGAGATTGGTTTTGTATTGATAAGAGCCCTTCAGAGTTTCGAAGGCTGCCGCACAGGTGATGGCTTTCACTGTTGAAGCCGGGGTGAAGCGACGATGACCATTATAAGAATAGATGACCTTGCCCGTTTTGACCTCGAGCAGCTCGAGGGCCGGAGTGGAATGTTTTAAGGTCGGAATGCGCAGCCAGTTGGAGAATATCTTGGCCAGCTCCATGCGGACGATGCTGCTTTTGGCCTGGGTGGCGCCGCCGTTATCTGTCGGGGCATCGGCAGCTGAGGCTTCTTTGGCTTGCATGGCCGGCATGGTCAGGGAAGCGAGCAGCATGAACACAGCCAGGTTTTTTAGAGGATTTTTCTTCAATGGAATAAGGAGCTAAAGCGACTTCTACATGGACAATTTTAACTTTTTAGGGAAGAGAAATGCTGCCTTCACCGAAAACCGCTTTTTTCAAAGCCGGGTGAAGCTTTTCTTTCATCGCTTTTCCGGACAGGGAGGTCAGCACCTTTCTCTGCCGGTCGGTAATAACATAGGCAGGCAGCTTTTTTATGCCGAACTCTTTTTGAAAGCGCAGGCTCAGTTCCGAGCTTTCGTCCAGTTCATAGCGGGCGACATAAGTAGAAAAAATTCCAAAAACCCGGTCCGCTTCTTTTTTGAGGGCACCATCCCCGGTTCCAAAGAACTCATAGACCTGGACCGTGGGACTGTGCTGAATATGTTGAATCCTAGAGCCTGCCGAATTTTGATTGAAGCTTGAAGCGCTGCTTTTCTGATTTACCACTCCGGTTACCAGTGAGAAGGCATAGCCTAGTAAGCCGACTAAAATTATGGCGAAGACCGAAAGCAGGGTAATTACGACAACATTGCCGTTTTTCTTTTTTGAATCAGTCATCTTAAATAAGCTATCAGAAAATCTTGACTAGTGCATACAAATGTATGTATAATTGAGATACAGGATTCCATAATAAGGCAGGTCCCCTCTAGATCGGTTCGATGCAATATCGAACTTGCAACTGTCTCTGGCCGAGCCGATTACCCCTGTGCGCGAGTGTAGCCCGGGGCCCTCGCGTCGACACAGGTGTGGTCGTGCGCTCTTTCGGTGACAGGTACCGGCGCAGGTAGTTTTTCATCAGGTGATCCCAGGGTGATAGATGAATAAGCACCTGTTTCTGATCCCGACCTAGAACCAGATTCGAATCAACCATAGAGTTCTTTCTCTTTTTCTATGATCAATTTCGGCATCCGTACCGGTTTCATCGTCTCTTTCCCTATGAACAGTCCGGTGAACCAGGATCTCGTCGTTATCTCCCCGTCTACCAGAAGCTCGCCTTCGAACTGAAAGGACGCCGGTCCGCGTCCGGCGATCCACATGTGCCCGCGGGGCAGGTCGAAGAGACCGACCGACTTTTTGTAGACCACTCTCGATTCAGTGATAATCGGAAGCAGACCATCGTTCATAAAGAGTTCAAGCGGGAAGAACTGATCGAAGATCTTCAGGCGCATGTCCTCGAACCATCTCAGGTAGGTAATGTTGGAGACATGCCCGGCAAAGTCTATATCATAGGTCTTTACCTTGATGTCATGGACTATTTCAAACTTTCTCACATCGGTGGTGGAAGCTGTCATCGCTATTCTCTTGCCTTCCTCTGCCTTCTCTAGTCTTATTTTCTCTTCTACTCTGGGGACTCCAGAATTGAAACCAATCGAAGTTGATAGGATAGCTCAAACTGTTTGCAGTTGCCAATCACGAGAGTTGAATTTCTTCAGGCAAAGCAGTCCAAGAACCACCGATGTGAGAGCAAAGGCGATCCAGCACCCCAGCGGTCCTTCGGAGATATTGCCGGTGAGGGTCCAGGCGATGGGCAGCCGAAAGAGGATGAATCCGGCGATGCTCACCCACATAGTCCAGCGAGTATAGCCCGCTCCTTGCATGGCACCAAAGAGTATTATCCAGATAGCCACAAAAGGTTGGGAGAGTCCGATCACCTGGAAGTACTGGCTGGCGTATTCCACCACCAGGGCATCTTTGCTCAGAAAGGAAGCCAGTGTTTCGGCGCCCATAAAGAGGAAGAGGGCAATCAGAGTGGTTACCCCGACTCCAATAGAAAGCACCAGCCAACCTGCTTCCTGGGCTCGGTCGTTTTTGCCGGCGCCCAGATTTTGTCCGACTATGGTGGCACAGGCGGTGGCGAGGGCATAAATCGGCATATAGCTCAGAATCTCTTCGATGCGAAGACCTATCGCCCAGGAAGCCTGGCATTCGGTGGGATGGGGTGTGGTGGAGAAGATGAAGAAGAGGGCGAAACAGCCAAGGCTCCAGGTCAGGTCCGAGACACAGGCAGGCAGGCCTATAGCCAGAAAACGTTTGAGCCAGTCTCGGCTGAAGCCACGTTTTTGCCATCGCTTCCTGCTCAAAGCCGGTGCCAATCTAGAGGCTGACAGTTTGCTCAGGCTGAGCCAGATGCCGACGCAAGCGGAGATAAGCCAGGCTAAGGCGATGCCTTTTACGCCGAGGCCAGGGGGACCGAGACAGAAAAGTAGATCGAGGGAGACTATCAAAACGGTCATGATCACCCAGTTGATCATCGGGCTTACGGTGTCACCGCTGGCGCGCATGATGGCATGGGCGATCCAGACAACGGTGAATGGCAGCTGAGAGAATATGTCTATCTGAATATAATCCCAGGCTATGGCTTCTACGGCGGCGGTGGTTCCAAGCAGACGAAGAATAGGTCTTGCCAGAGTCAAGCCGAGCACTATCGTTACCATTCCAAACGCTACAGCGAAGGCAAGAGAATGGCGGGCTGCCTCCACGGCGTTGTCCCGATCGCCTGCGCCCCAGTAGCGACTGACCATGGCGGTGGTGCCTGCAGAAAGAGCGATGGTGATCAACAATAAGAAAAACCATATTTGAGCACAGATGCCTATGGCCGCCTGGGTATCCGAGCCCAGTTTGCCTGCTATCCATATATCGGTGAAGCTTGCCAGGGACACCGCCGCCATCCTTATCATAAGCGGCCAGGAAAGCTTCCATATAGCTGTGGTCAGAGGCCCTTCTGTAATCAGGCGGTCTTTTCTGAAAGTTTTTGTTGTGTTCATTGTTCTCTCGCCTCTTATTTAAATAAGCCCGCCACTGATCTGACGATTCGATGATTTGACGCGGCACCATCAATGGTGCGCAGTCGAATCATCCTCGTTTTTTAGATCAATCGAAGCTTCAAATAAAGAAGCCGGTGATTGTTTCATATCACCGGCTTCTTGTAATTCAGGCAGATTCTTTGTGTTCGGCCTGGTCGCCATGATCGCCCAGATTCTCCAGGGCTTTTTGATAGCGGCGGGCATGCCATTCTTCTACTTTTCCCAGAGAGTTGAAGCGTTTGGCTGCCTGGGTAAATACCTTGGCGTGCTCAGCCGACTCTTCGGCCTGTTCGATGAATTCGTCTACCGCATCCAGCCTGCCTTCCTTTCGTGCTATGCGCTCGAATTCGGGATACATCTGGTTGGTTTCATAGAGCTCTCCTTCGATGGCCAGTTCGAGCAACTTCTCTACCGTCATCTCTTTGGCGGGATAGAGCAGTTGCAGGTGGGCGAAAGCATGACCGGTCTCTTGATTGGCGGTCTCTTCAAATAGGTCGGCAACTTCTTCGTTACCCAGCTCTCGTGCCAGTTTGGCAAAGTAGAGATACTTGCGATTTGCCATGGACTCGCCGGCGAAGGCTGCTTCCAGGTTTTTTTCGGTCTCTGTGTTATTGAGGTTATTCATGACTTGCTCCTTTGTTTTGTACTTGTTCTCTGTTTAGAATTAGTCTAAGGTGTTTCCAAAAAAAATGCCTGAGGCTGTATAAAGGTCAACTTTCTACCTTTCCATAGAAAGTAATCTTGAAATGATCCGCCTTATACTCGGCAGGCAGTTCGAATCCGGAAATTGAGATTCCGTCTCTGTCTATCTCCAGGTCATAGACCCTGCCGCTTTCCCTGTCTACGAAGTGGTGGTGGTGACCGGTATTGGCGTCGTAGCGAATCTGTCCCGGCTCGGTGGAGAGTTCTTGCAAAAGTCCTTTTTCCACCAGAAGATTGAGGGTGTTATAGACCGTCGCCCGAGAAAGCGAGCAGGGCAGGCTGTCTTTGACCGCCCGGATGACCTCTTCGGCGGTAGGATGAATGTCGGTTTCGAGCAGATAGCCGGTGACCACACATCTTTGTGCGGTAGGTTGAATACCGTACTCGATCAATAACTCTTCCACCGGGGTCCTTTCCATCTTTATATCTCTCTGGCTGGCTTTCTTTCCGTCTGTCTGTTTGTCTTTATCGACTGCTTTTAATCAGTCTGTATTTAGAATAAGTCTAAACAGAGAATCTGTCAAGTCGACTTTTGCAGTTCTGCAAACCTGCAATTCTGCAAACCTGTAATATGGTCGGCATCGGTCTATAATCTCTAGGAAAACGAAAGGAGATTTCTCGATATGTCAGAGTCCAGGCTCAAAGAAGCTATTGCAAGCAAGAAGATGATCTGCCCGGAGTGCAAGAAACCTGTTGAGAAGTATGAAAAGTTTGTCGAGACCGTGGCCTCGGTCTGGGACGGTGCAGGCGACTCCGGAGTCGAACACGAAGGCAGCAAAGCGACCATCATCTGCGGTAACTGTGACTGGAAAGAGCGCACAGAGTACTGGGATTCATATATACAAGAATAAAAAAGGACCCGGAGCTTTCTCCGCGTCCCAATCTGAATCTGTTTCTGTTTCTTTTCCTTGACTTAGACCTTGTTCTTTCTCGAATCTATATAAGGAAGGAGGTCGATGACCACGCTGGTCTTTTCTCCCCGGGCGGTGGTTCTCTTCTCTTCGAGAGTACGGGTCATATCGACCCGGCGGCAGAGACCGAAAATAAGTTCGGCGAAGTACTCGTTATCCTCTGGAATATCCCCTGCGACTATGCGATCTTGCAGGATGTTCAGCAGTTCCTCGTAGGAAACGGATTCCGGTACCTTCAGTAGCACTATCTACTCCTTGCAACCCTTCTTTTCAGGTTACTCGCCAGAAAAATAAATCTAACCAATATGAAAGTGACGCTTGTTAGAACGACTTTAAAGCTAACATCGTATACAGGATTTTCCTAGCTTCTGTTAAGGAAAGTCTCTTAGCAACTACTAAGGAGAGAAGCCATGCAGGCTGTGGTGATTGAGAAAAGCGGCGGACCGGAAGTATTAAAGGTAATGAACCGGCAAGTACCCGAGCCGGGACGAGGCGAAGTGCGTGTGGACGTCAAATGTACCGCCGTCAACCGGGCTGACTTGATCCAGCGCCAGGGCTTCTATCCGGCACCGCCTGGAGCCCCTCAAGATATTCCCGGTCTCGAGTATGCCGGAGTAGTCGCCGAGGTCGGTTGCAGCGTCCAGGACCTGAAAGTAGGGGACAGGGTCTTCGGTCTCACCGCAGGAGGCTCCTATGCGGAATCCGTTGTGGTTCACTCGGGCACAGTGGCGCCGATTCCGGATCGACTTACTTTTGAGGAGGCGGCGGCGATACCCGAAGCCTATACCACAGCCTATGATGCCATGGTCTGTCAGGGTGGACTGAGCGCTGGCGAGTCGGTGCTTATTCATGCGGTGGGCTCAGGAGTAGGTACTGCTGCTCTGCAAATCGCCGATGCCATTGGAGCGAACGCAGTGGGCACCACCAGAAATGAAGAGAAACTGCGGCAAGCCAGAGAACTTGGTCTTAATTGTGGAGTGGTGGCAAAAGAGGGACGTTTTGCCGAAGCCGTACTGGAACACTTTCCCCATGGTGTGAATGTGGTGCTCGAGCTGGTCGGAGGCGATTATGTAAGTGAAGATCTTGATTGCATAGCCATCCGGGGCCGGATAATTCTGGTCGGCTTGCTGGCCGGCAGAAGTGTCGATCTTGATCTTGGCAAGGTCTTGCGAAAACGGGCTTGCATTCAGGGGACCACTTTGCGGGCAAGACCGCTGGAAGAAAAGATCCTGGCTGGTAAAGTACTGGCTGAAAACATCGTTCCCCTATTAGAATCCGGAAAGTTGAGACCTTCTATAGACCAGGTCTTTCCTTTGAAAGACGCCGCCGAAGCCCATCGGTATCTGGAGAGTAACGAGAGTTTTGGAAAAGTGATTCTCAAAGTCGGTGAATGAAGTAAGAGAAGATGAAGGGCTCGTCTATATCGAGACGGGTGATGGCTCAATAACACTTGCCGACCGTGAAACCGGCGAGTGGTATCACAATAGTGCCGGCGCTTTCAAAGAGTCGCTGGTTAACTATGCCGAGCCTGCTATGGCTTTTTTGAGAGCTGAGAACTGTCCAGAACAACTCGCTCTTCTCGATATCTGCTTTGGTATGGGCTATAACACTTTTACTTTTATCGAGACTCTTATGCAGGCAGAGTTGCCCGGCTCAGCCATAGAGACTTTGTCAATTAAGGCAGTAGAGCTCGATAAGTCGCTTATTCCTGCAATGATCAAAACTCTGGAGCAATCCGTCTATCCGACTCTTAAATCTTCCGGATTGGCTCCGGCTATTGTGGAGATGCTTAAAGAGTCGCTTGAAAAGGAGACCTGTCAGGATGATGGTCAGGGTCATGGTCAGGATAAGGATAAAGTCTCTGTGATACCGCAAGGAGTATCATCCGTAGGCAAGATAGATTTCGAGATCCGCTTTGAAGACCTGCGACTATGTCTATCCGGTCTGCTTGCTGATGAAAAGCAGCACTATGACCTGGTTTTTCACGATCCTTTTTCACCTAGAAAATTTCCACAATTCTGGACTCTGGATATCTTTTCGATATATCGCAAGTTGTTGAAAGAGGGAAGCGGCAAGCTCTTTACTTATAGTGTCGCCGGTGCTGTGCGCAGTGCGCTTGCCCAGGCCGGTTTTTCAGTCTATCGAACCAGGGCTCTTGGCAGGAAAACCGGTGGCACGCTGGCGGTGGCAGATGCTAAAGAGAGCGATAATTTCAGGTTGGAGATGCTACCTGCAGAATTGCCCGGTTCGTCTGCATTTAGCTCTGATCTGTTTTTCGTTCTCGACGATATCGAACTCGAGAAACTGACACCGAGGGCGGCGGTGCCCTATCGAGATCCCGGGCTTAAACTGGACCGAGCCTCGATTTTGAGAAATCGGCAGAATGAGCAGGATCTGCTATCGCAGAATTTAAATTTGTCGAGCTAAGCCCTTTTCTTATGCATGCAGTAGCGGCAGTAGACCGGACTGTGCCCTTTCGGTTTGAAGGGGACATAGGTCAGTGATTTGCAGGATATGCAAACCACGGCGCTCACTGAAGATCGTTTCGAGAAGCGAGAGCTGGCGCGGCGCAAGACTCTGCAATTATGGCATCGACTGGGTGTGTACTCCAACTTCTTATCGCAGAAGAAGTTCTGTTCTTCTTTGCTGAATAGAAAGCTGGCATCGCAATCTTTGCATCTTATATATTTGTCTGTTGTATCTGGTAAGCATTTTGAATTATCGAGAAAACTTATCGATAATCCTTCGGGTTCCTGATCATTTATCAAGTACTCGGACATCTCCAACACCTCTTGAATATAACGTGGTTTAAGCAACCTGCAGCAACTTTAGTGTCGAGCTTTGAGCACTAAGGGCAGGTTAAAGGGAGATGAGATAAATTGTAGATTGCAGATTACAGATTACAGAAAATTGTCCGGTGCTGAAGTCTTATCTGAAATAGTCTTTCAATATCTGGGTCTGTTCGTTGATCTCGCCTTTCCCCAGTCTATCGACAATTTCTATGTCAGGCCGTTTTTTTTGCAAAGCGGCTCGGGCTCTATCACTCAACCCACTGCAAAGGGTGATATCCACCCGTTTTAGATTCTTCATTCCGGCAACATAATCGAGACTTTTATCAGTTAGTTTTTCACTGCTGCCGAGACCTAAATTGGTTAGACGATCAATCTTTGAAAGCTCTTTTACGTCTTGATCTCTCATCCAGTCGCCGCCCAGCTCTGCGGCGGTCAAACTGGATGCAACCACCATCGGTATCACCGATTTGTCTAATTTAGTATGGTTCATTTTGAGGGTGCGTAGACTTGTACAGTTTTTTAAAATGCTTTCGACTCCACTAATGCTTATATGGGGGCACAGGGTAAATTCAAGATGCTCCAGTCGAGGCAGTTTCTCCACGGCGACAAGACCTTTGTCCGATATACCAGTGCCGGTCAGATCAAGTTTTTTTATGGTTTTAAATCGGCTTATCTCTTTTAAGCCTTCATCGGTAAGGGCGCTTCCTTCAAAAGAGATGCCTTTTATTGGCCAGTCCGGCACATACTTGAGTCCTGTTCCGGTGACATCGCATTGTTTGAAACTAAGATTGAGCGGTTCTCTACCAGCCAGCAGTTTTAAGTCTTCGTCTTTGGTGATGAAAGGGCTGCCTATCCAGCATTCTTCGAAGCCGCTCTTTCTGCCTTTTTTGAAGGGCTTGCCACCGGTATCGACACCCTCTTCTACCAGGGCCGGTGCCATAAGGGCCATCGCCGTCTGCTCGACTTTCTTCTTCTCCTGGACTTCCTTTGACAGAGGTTCTGCTTTGGGAGCTGTCCACATGTAGACCATGCCCAGCAATGCCGAGGTCAGGAGCGTACCGGTTAATACCGTCGCCACGATAATTATTCCAAAACGCTTCCATAAACTGATAAGAGGATGTTCGGCATCGGAAGAAGGTTTGAACTCTCCGAAAGCCCCTGTTCTAAGAGACGGATGTTGTAGTGGTATCCTTTTCAGATCGTTGAGGAACTCGTCGACATTTTGATATCTTTCAGATTTGTTTTTAGCCAGAGCCCTTTCTAAAAGGCTCTGCACGGCGGCGGCGTCCGGTAGCTCGCTCTCATTTTCGTGGCGGCAAAACTCTTTGATCGAGGGTACTGTCGCTTCGCTATGGAGCTTGAAAGTCTCTACCATTGTTTCGCCCTGAAACGGCACTCTGCCTGTAAGCAGCTCGAAAAAGATGCAGCCCAGGGCATAGATATCGGCCACAGATGTGCCGGGCTCTCCAAGTATGACCTCAGGCGCCATATATAGCGGGCTGCCTGCTATGGTATTGCCACTGGTGCCGGAGACGCTTTGGCTCTTCTCTGGGTCCACGGCATGAGCTATTCCAAAGTCTATTATCTTGACCTCGTCCCGTACGAATTCTGGATCTTTTCTGTCATAGACGATTATATTTGCCGGTTTTAGATCGCGATGGACTATTTTCTCTTCATGGGCTCTGGCAAGACCCGTGCAGATTCTGGTCATTATCGCTACTGCTCGGCTGAGCGGCAGGGGACCGTCCTTGTCTAACAACTCTTTCAATGAAGTGCCTTCGATATACTCGAGCACCATATATAGTGAGCCTGATTCGCTGCTGCCGAAATCATAGACTTTGACCAGATTGTCATGGTTGAGTCGGCTCAAAAGCTTCGCTTCTTGCTGAAAGCGAACCGCACATTTTTCATAGTCGTCTATTTCTAGAACGGTCTTGATCACCACATTGATACCAAGAGCCGTGTCGAAGGCGCGATAGACTGACCCCATTCCGCCTTGACCGATCATTTCGATAGCTTCGTATCTATCCGTCAGGAAAGCAGGGTGTTTGTAATTCGAAGGTATTCTGCCCATTGAGACTTCGATTATTGAAGGATTCCGTTTTTTGCAAGACCCGATCAGTTTGATGGGGCTCATAATTTTATCTTCCCGTCCGGGCGCTTTTCTAATTAGGGCTTCGATTAAATAGTCTGTTAGTATGGAAAAAAATCCTTGTCTTCTAAGGAAAGTCCGAGGTCCTATGCATTCCTATCGGAGAGCCTTTCAATATTCTGGGGTGTTCTTATGCCTGGCGGGCATTTTGATCACAATCTCTATTGGTGGCTGTTCCCGTGAAGAGAAAGCGGCACCGATGCTGGCTGTCACTCCGAATAAAATCGATCTGGGAGAGCTGGAGGAAGGAGAAGAGTACAATCGCCAGGTAAAGCTGGAGAACCGCGGCAAAGCGCCGCTCAAGATTTTTGAAGCCCATTCTTCTTGCGGTTGTACCGTGCCTTCGCTCAAGAAACAGGACCTGGCTCCCGGAGAGAGCACCGATCTCGAGATTATGATCGATACTGCCATGAAGCAAGGGGATGTGAAAAAGGTAGTTAATATCTCCAGCAACGACCCTATACATCCGATTATTCCTTTAAAAATCTCCATGCACGTCAAGGACCGGCATAAGTCCATGGGTGAAGACGGTGCTGCCAAGATCTTCACCAGCGAAAAGTGCACGAGTTGCCATGTCGACCGGGGAGTCGGTCTGGCCGGCAAAGAGCTCTTCGAGGCTGACTGTGCCATGTGTCATGGTGAGGGCGCGAAAGGGGCTGTGGGTGGCGCTTTGATCTATGGCGACTATAACAATGCCGAGTATGTGGCTCATATAAGGAAGGTTATTAGCTACGGCAGCAAGAACCACCAGTCGATGCCAGGCTTTCTGAACGACGCCGGCGGTCCCCTCATAAAGGAACAGATCGATTCGATTATCGATTATCTAAAAGAGCTTTCTGTCAAAGAAAAGGCAGAGAAGGCGAAATCTGAATCTAAAGTGGGCAAATAGCTGTGTAGAGACTTTATAAAGATATAGTTGATGCCGAGAAGCGGGAGTTCGCCCTGAAAATATCTGAAAAAGCGCAACAGGACTTGTTGTTGCAGAATGCAATCTCTCTTGAAATTGAGAACCGAGACGATTAGCATTAGTGAGGAGTCTTTGAACAGAATTGGAGATTAGGGATGGCGTTTCAAGAACGTGAGCTGAACAAGGAAGAGATCACTCAGTTGAAGAGTGATAATCGCTACGGTTTCAAGCTTCTGGAGATCAAGAAGCGGGATGCTACTGCTCGCGAGATATGCCATCAGCTGGAATATGTCGTCCAGGAACTGCAAAATGATTTCCGTGCCGGTACCAGGCGCGCCGATGCCCAGGAATCCGTAGAGATTGCTTTTGCGCTGGGTGCTACCTGGGGTAACCAACTGGTAAAAGAGTTCGGCTGGACCTGGATCTGTATCGAGGCTAACGGAGTCGAGAACTATGTGGTGGCCTCGGGCAATAGATCTGTCTTTGTCGCTCCGGCTCCTTTCATCAAGCTCTGTATCGATAAGCCAGACACACGCTGCAATATTCTCTTCGCTTTCGACTTGATAGACGGAGGCAGTCTCGACAGCCTGACCGAAAATGGCTATGCCAACCTGATGGTCAGCCTTCAACAGGCGGCGAATCAGCCAACCCAGCCTTCTCGTTGAGGCTTTCATTAAATCGATTTGACCTGGCTCTTGGCAAGGCTTATTATTAATAGGCTCGCGCCTAATCCACTGTTGCCGCACGAGTAAAAGTACGAAGCCGAGAGGACGGGGGCTTTTCCTCCTTTTGTCCCCGTCATCTGGTTTCTTATTCCTTTTGTTCCTTTCCTCGCTGCATATTTGAACCATGAGTCGTCCGGATCCCGGTAGTGAGAGTCATGGAAGTGACTCCAACTTAGTAGACAACAGAAAGCATTTAGACAGCCAGGGGTCTCTGGCTCCATCTCTTTTGGGCGGGCGTGAAGCCCTGGCTGATATCAAAGCGCTCAACGGCCTGGACCGCGATAGTAAATCGCCATCGGCGCAGCTGCCCGAATGCAATATCGCCGACTGGCTGACAGAAGAAAAATTTGCCGGTATAGACACCGACGGTAACGGCTTTCTGAACAAAGAAGAGATTCAGAAAGCCCACAACTCTGGCAACTATTCAGAGAGCGAGAAGAAGAGTCTGCGCTATATGCAGCGAGGTATAAAGATTATCGAGGAGGCTTCCAACGACGAGTGGTTCGATGAAAATGACGGTATCACTTTCAATGATGTCAAAGCCTACAAGCCCTATACGCCGGATCTCAAGTTCTCTCCAGTCAATGATATGTTCGCCAAAGATGACATGGTCGTCTGGGCGAGCACCATGGCCGATTCTCTCAAATTTCCTGATGACGGCACCAACAACTATACCAATGCCTTTCGGCACACCCTGACTACGGCTATGTACGCTCTAAAATACGGTGACCGAACAGCCATGGCTCTGGCTGATACCAATGAGTTCGTTACCGGTATGAGAGATACCGGCGAAGCGTGGTTAGTGGATGCGAAGAACTCCGCTCGCCGGATCTTTGGTGTCGATGAGGAAAACGTCGAACAAAAAGATACTTACTGGCGCTATGATACCCGCGCCGATGATTATAACAATCAGGTCGGCCTCGACCTTGCCCGGGAACTGCGCGCCGAAGCCGAGCGCACCGGCGAACCAGTCTCTATAGACCGGCTTTTGAACAGGGTGGTCGAGACCCTCGAGAAAGGCGATGTGGTGACCGATGTCTACCGCGGCAAAAATCAGTATGGAAAGCTATTGCAAGATCCAGGAGTCTCAGACGATTCTAGAAGCAAGACTCTCTAAATAGTCTATTCTGCCGAAAAAGAACGGGTGAAGTTCTCCATGTTCTTCATCGATGGCGGCGCAGCCGTTTTATCGAAAGATGAAGTTTTGAACGGGGACCCGCTCACAGAACGACTCTGCTTCTTGAGTTCATCGGTTATCTGTCTGGTGTTATTGATCTGAAAGTCTCTGATCTGTTCGTTCATCGTCTGGGCTCGTTTGATCTGCTCTAGTTTGTATTTGGCCAGATCGGCTTCGTATTTAGCATCGAGGGCGGCACTGTCCATGGTGCTGCGTACCGGCGGCATGTCGTCGGCGCTGCCAGTAGAATTCTGGTTCCCAGGCGTAATAGAGGGACTCTTCTGAACCAGACCCTTAAGAGGCAGGGCGCGCCTCTCTAGCTCTTCTCTGTCGCTGCTTGAAGTTATTTTAGAGGCTAGGGCTAGAGCACCCTGGGCTCGTCTGGCGGTCTCCGGAGTCCAGCTCAGTCGGTGGCAGAGCTCGGCACTCTCGAGCCAGGTCTCGGCTACTTTCGAAGCCGATACCGCATTGCCGGCGCGGGTGTATTCAGAAAGGGCCTGGTCAAAAAATTCTATCGCCCGATCACCGGCTTTCTTCTTGTTGTCGCCACTGGCTCTCTGGGCTGCCAGCCTTGCTGAAGCAAGATAGAGGTCACCCTTCAGCTCCGGTGAGATTTTATATGTTTCAGATTCTTTAAGAGCTTTTTCTAGATTTGCTTTTGCCTGGTCTTCTTTCTTGTTCTGTCGAGCCACCTCAGCTGTTCCTAATAAGGCAGATAGATAAAGCTCCGGGGAGTCGGCTTTTTTAGTTGAGAGTTTTTCTAGCGCCTGCTTGAAATACAGCTCGGCGCTATCGAGATTGCCGTTCTCCAGATTGATGTTGCCGAGTCTCAGGCAGTAGGTGGCTGCGGCGCTGACATCAGCATCAGACCCGGCGAGCAATTTTTTATAGTCCTCTTCAAGACCCGCCCAGTGAGGCTTTCCTTCATTGTAGGCGGTCTCGGTCTTCTGGCGAAGAGTTTCATACTGACCCTGTTCATACTGTTTGATCAGACCGGGACCGGCAAAAAATGCTGCGGCGCCGAACAATGCCAGAGTGCCTGCCAAGACCAGGATCTTTACCAGGGGGGTTTGCTTCTGGTTTTCTTCTGCGATGGTACTTTTGCTCTGGCGCAGCCGTGAGCTTTTCTGAGTCGCCGGTTCTGTGACCTGGGGGGCGCTGACACTAGATTCTTTAGACCGGTTGGATTCGTCCAAAAAATCCTGCTCGGGAGGCTTTGTTTTCCAGGGATTTGTCGCTTTAGCATCGGCAGACGGCTCCTGAGATTGATTCGGAACGAAAGCCGGAGGCGAGTTCTTTTCCTTGTTTTCCTGTCTTGCCGGGGGATGTTCATGATCGCCTGTGTATTTGAGAGCAAGCCCTTCTTCCCGGGTGGCTTTCAATTCTTCCAGCAGTTCGGCGGCGTTCTGAAATCTTTGGGCCGGATCTTTTTCGAGACATTTTTCGATCATCGCCGCCACTCTTCTTTCCAACCTTCCGGTTTTCAGCTCTGGGGCTATTATCGAGGGCGGACCGTTGACATGTTTGAAAATAGTATCGAGGGCGTTCTCTCCAATAACCGGAGGAAGCCCGGTAAAACACTCATGCATGACACAGCCAAGAGAATAGATGTCCGAGCGTCCGTCGGTATCTTTGCCCCGGCACTGCTCCGGGCTCATATAGAGCGGACTGCCGAAGACTGATCCTGTAGCGGTCAGATCCTGTATGGTCAATCCACTGTCAGCCAGCACCTTGGCGATGCCGAAGTCCAGCAGTTTTGCGAAAGTCTCTGCTTCAGAGTCAATCTTCTGCAGCATGATATTGCTGGTTTTGATATCCCGGTGGATGATGTTTTGATTGTGGATGTATTTGAGGGCGCGAACTACCTGTTCGAATACTCGTAGAAATTCTTCGGCTTCTATAGAACCGCTCTGGGCAATACGCTCTTGCAGGCTCTCCCCTTCTACATATTCCATGACCAGATACGGTTTACCTTCGGTGGTCACACCATAGTCGAAGACCGCAATCAGATTAGGGTGGGCGAGCTGGCTGCCTGCCTTGGCTTCTATATCGAAGCGTTTCAAACTGACTGAATCGAGCGAGAGAGCTGTGTTCAAGACCTTGATCGCAACCAGTTTATTCAGTTGTTTGTGGCGACCTTTGAGAACCAGACCCATGCCGCCCTGGCCAAGAAGGGCAAGCACGTCATAACGCTCTGGTGCCACTGCCGGCAGTGGGGGCTGAGAGATCTCCAGATTGGAATTTTCTGCGGTCATTGCTCTATTCTCCCAACGCGCTATCAGCGAGTGCGTCTTCTATAATTCCAGTCGGCTCGAGATTTTTCATAGTCTTTGTTATACCTGGGTCTCTGATTGCGAACCCGGCTGTCCGCTTCATTGAGTCTTCGATGGGACTCTCTCTGAGCTTCTCTTTGTCTCATCAAGGATATCTCTTCAGAGGTCAGCTCAGGCTTGATCTCAAGCGAAGCTAGTACCTCTTTCACCGCCGGTGATGCCACCCAGGCTTCGGTTCCGGTGGCTTCTATGATGTAGAGAAAGCGTCTTACCAGAATGGTCCGGTATATGTACGCTCTTTTTTTTGTTTTGTCCTTGGACTCTACTTTCAGGTCAATCTGCCGACCGGGATAGCCCTGCCACTTAAGCGAATGCTCCTCGTGTTTCCCTGGATGGCTCTTTATCAGACTTTGGCTTATCGAGTTAAGAAATCCGCCTTGCTGACTGTAAGGGATCTGACCCGGAAGGATGGCGTATCCGACCTGATAGCCTCCCTGGGGCTCTTCGTACTGATACTGGACAAAGCGCATTCCGGCGGTGTCTTTGTACTTGGTAAGAGGATTGCCCGGCAGCTTTACTTTGAATCGACCTTCGCTAAACGAATAACTGGAGAGTTTTGGCGCACCGAAGTCTGTCTTCTCTTCTTTTGTTGTTTCAGGCTTATCAGGCTCACTTGGCCTACCGGCGACTTCGGCTTCGGCTTCGGTCACCGGCTCAGTTTTAGTTTGAGTTTTAACTTTCGCTTCGCTTACCGTCGTAGTCTTCTTCTTTTCTATTTGGTTCTCGAATTTATCAACCAGCTTTTTAAATCTGGTGATGAAGATCTCGGGTGTACCCGGGTCGAACAGGAGCCTGGTATGCAGATGTTTGTCCAGTGGTTCATTGTACGGGGCCATCTCGATGATCACATAGCGCATCTCGTTGACTCTACTGGGTAGAATCTTGTCGCTCTGATACTTGCCGGGTTTAAGGTCGAGATCGCACAATATTCCGTCTATCTTCGGCGCCAGTATCGTACGTCCGGTGGTGGTGGCTTGCTTGCCTACCTTGAAAGCGATTTCTAGGTGATCGCCGGACTGTTCGACTTTAGCCCGGGGATAATACTCTAAGAAAAGCTTTTTCAATTCCTGACAGACTTTATTGAACTCGGACATCTGCTCTGAAGTCCGGCTGTTTTTAGGCTCTGCTTTCTCCAAGGCGAAGACAGACCCTGTGGTCAGGGACCAGGCTCCCAAAACAAGTAACATACCTGTTAGTAAGTGTCTATAATTTGATCTGCCTATCATTATGTATTTCCTACCACTGCGATTCCCGGAGCTAACCCTCAGGGTTTCTGTCTCAAACTCAGTCACGGCGGTGAAACTCACGTTGTGAAGGCATTTCACCGCAGTGGTTTTGATCGGCTGCGGCAGTGGTAGGGAAGCTTAAGGAAGCTCTGGAAAGGTCTTATAGAGGAAGCGTTTTTTTGATCTCTCGTTTCAAAATACTTCTGGTTGCTCTAATTTTTCTATTTGTTTTGATGACTTCGGCTAATTCGCCGGTCAGGGCTGCCGAGCTAAAAGAGGGCTTCGATCAACTGACGGAGTTATTTCGAGAATACTATCCCCGGGCCAGGATAGAACGAAGCGATGATTCACTTGATGTCAGTTACAAATGCAAGAAATCAATAAGCGTCTATACCCAGAAAGAGGAGTTGATGCCTGAACCGGGCGGATTGCATTGTCGGGTCTCGCTTCAGCCGGGCCGCTATGAGGGCGAGGAGCGTCTAAACGCTGAGGTCAATCAGTTTTACTACGAAAAACTTACTCTTGCTCCTTACAGTAAGAGTGCCGACAAGCATCTTCTTGCCAGGCTCGATTTCTCTGCCAATACTCCGACCGATTTCAAGAACCGCTTCAAGTCTATAATCCAGGGTGTCTTTCCTGAAGAAGAAACCGCCCCGGAAGAGACCACAGCCGAGCCGAATCAGTCGGTGTCTGATACAGAATTGACCACCGGCATCGAAGAAGGTGATGCTTCGGCTTCGAAGAAAGTCTCATCAGGTAGGAAATTCGACACCGGTGATCTCTTCTTGTGGAAAGCCACCAGGGGTGATGACGTCGTCTATTTGCTCGGCACCATTCATGTGGCCAAGAAAGACTTTCATCCTATGCCCCAGGGGATTTTGAAAGCTTTTAAAGAATCCAATCATCTTCTGGTGGAAGTCGACGTCACCGACCCGGATACGATCAAGAAGATGAAGGATGCTGAAAAAGGTATCGAAGAGAAGTACAAGCCGCCCGAGCGACTTAGAGACAAGCTCAAGCCCGACACTAAGAAAGTTTTTGACGATTATCTGGCCTGGTCCGGTGAGACCTGGGAGATGTATGACTCTTTCCGTCCCTGGAAATGTATTGAGGTACTGGGGGGCGCTATTCCAAGACGGGGCGATATTACGAAATTCTCCGGGCGATTCGGCATCGACCTGTTCTTGCTCAAAGAAGCCAAAGAGAACGAGATTCCGGTAACCGGTCTGGAGGCGGCGGATCGAGGCAAGTTGTTTGCTTTGATGCCGGATGACGTTTCGGAAGCTCGTCTAAAGTCTCTGCTTCTCGACCTCAAAAATTTGGCAGGCGATATTCAGGAGGTTTTTCTTGTCTGGCGCGCCGGTGACTTGAAGGGAATGGAGGAACTCGACCGCAAGAAAGAGAGAGAGATTCCTTTATTGAAGAAGTTTCACAAGGTTCTCCTCGATGACCGTAATCTGATTATGGTGGATAAGCTTATGGAGGTTCTACCCAAACAGGAAGGACCACACTTTGTGGCGGTTGGCTCTGCCCATATGTACGGACCGACAGGTTTGCCAGCCCAACTCGAAAAGCGAGGCTTCAAAGTGGTGCAGATGGAAGATAGTCTGCCTTCTTTTGCCGGACTGAATACCGCCACTATCAATGATGATTTCAAGCCTGCACCCGGACCACTTTTAGAAAGGCGGCTCGATTTATATAAAACAATCCAGGCAAGTAAGAGTAAAGGCATAGGCATAACCGGATATATGAACTCTTTCAATTGGCTCGAAACCAGGGTAAAAGCCGGTGCCGGCAGAGATGAAGTGAAAGCCGGTGTCAGAAAGATCGAGATCGCCCTGGGTGAGCAATACAAGCCTTTCTTACAATATACGATCACACCTTACTGTGTTAAGTTAGAAAAGTTGCTGACCGAGAAGCTCAAAGGTCGACCGGAGCTTAAAGAAGGTGTGACCCTGCATTGCACCGTGGGTAGTGACGGTAAATTGAGCAAGGTTTTCGTATCGAAGAAAGACAAGAGTAAACCGGAGGCGAAGAAACTAGCCAGGGATATGGTTCTTGCCATGAGCCCATTTCCTGCCCCACCGGAAGGTAAGGTGAAGTTGAGGTTGGAAGCATCCAGCGATCCCCAGAAAGTCGAAGCCTATGTCGACGGTTTTGTAGACTATAAAGGGATTATGGAAGACCTGCAGAGGCGCATAAAACTTCACTGGCATCCACCTAAAAGGAACAGCACCAAACATGCAATCGTGATGTTCAGGCTCTTCAGAGACGGACATATCGAAAAGCTTAGAATGATACGCTCCACCGGTATAAGAGAACATGATGAGTCATGCCTTCAGGCAATATCCGGCTCTTCGCCTCTGGCTAGATTGCCCGACGGTTCGCCGCGCTGTGTCGACATTCTGTTCACCTTCTCTTACAACGTGCACCGCTCGCGCTATTAATGCCGGATGACGCCGCATATAATACCGCGTCAAGAACTCCCTTTCGGGTCCGGACGCTCGGCGTTGATAATCGACTGCAGGGCGGCTATCTCTGCTTCTATCTCTTCCAGTTCGACAAAGAGAAGAATATTG
This sequence comes from Candidatus Obscuribacterales bacterium, assembly GCA_020634035.1. GTDB lineage: Bacteria > Cyanobacteriota > Vampirovibrionia > Obscuribacterales > Obscuribacteraceae > RI-106. The sequence continues at coordinate 252,934 of JACKCM010000005.1, forward strand.
GGCTCGGACAATTCGCCGATGTCTTCGGTGAGGCTGTCTACCTTAACCGAGAGTTTTTCCAGGAGTTTGACCATCAGGGTGAGCTGCTCTTGCGATAGTTCGTCCCGCAACTTTTCGATGGCGAAGGTGAGCTTGGTGTACTGTTCTCCTAGCTCTGTCAGCTTGCCCGAACGAATCGCAATCGATTCGTTGACACGGCGCAAGCGCTCCACCACTTTCTTTCGTTCGGTGGTGAGCTTCTTGAGCCGTTTCCAGATATCTACGGGTTCACCGCTTGCTTCGGACATGAGAACGTTTCCTTTATCTGTATATTCCTTACCACATTTGGTGGTAGATCAAAGGCTTTCCCTGCTGTACTTTAGTTTCTGCAGTTGCTTTTAACGGGACTCTGTTGCTACCATTCTCTCTAATTCAAATTTCCAGGGTTAATTAAACTATGTCCGCCGGTCCAAAACAGCGAGCTATCAGTGAATCTCTCAGGGAAGAAGGGCGGGAGTTGCTTGCCACCCTGCCTGCTAGAGATCAATTTTTTGAGCGGGTGATGGAGCTCCTCGGCGATGTCGGCGATGCCGGCGACACCAGGGATTTTATCTATGGCATCGCAGCCATTCCGGATCTCGATTCAGGAGAATTGAACCGTCTTGTAGAAGAGCGCCGGGGACAAGACCCGGCAAGAGCCAAAAGAGCCGCTAAAAGATTGAACGAAGCCAATCTGCGTCTGGTTCTATGGGTCGCAAAAGACTATTGCAGCGCCGGTCTGCAGATCAAAGACATCATCAATGAAGGCACTGTGGGACTGCTTCTGGCGGTGGAGACCTTCGAAGCTGAAGACTTCAGCTTCAGAGAATACGCCATCTGTCTGATTAAAGAAGCCATCTCTTTTGCCGTGGCGGAGGAGACCCGCTCTTCAAGGGTGCCTGACTATATTCTCGAAAAGATCAACGCGGTCAAAGTGGTGACCCGGCGTCTTGCCGATGAACTGGGGGCGGAGCCACCTTATGAAAAAATCGCCGAAGCCATGGGTTTGACGAAAGAAGAGCTGGAGCGCCTGGTCGGTCTTGCCAAAATCCCGGCTAACAACGAGTCTGCCGAAGATACAGGCGAAGAGGCAGGCGACGAGTTCGATCTAGAGCTCGATTCCGGATTTGAATATGAATATGGATACGGCTCCGAGGACGAAGAAGTCTAGGAAGTCTAGGAAGTCTAGCTTCAAATATAGATCTAGATAATTCCTGCTTTGAGCAGATCTTTAAGGTCGATGATACCCACCGGTCGCGACTGTTCATCCAGAATAAGCAGAGCCGAGATAGAGTGTTTCTCCATCAGTTTGAGGGCCGCTACCGCCAGACAATCCGGGGATATGGTCTTGGGTGTTCTGGTCATCAGCTCTTCTGCGTCTTTGTTGAAGAATTCGGCACCATGTCTTATTAAGCCGCGACGGAGGTCTCCGTCGGTGATAATGCCGCGCAGGCGACCTTCTCCGTCGAGGACGGTGGTGAAGCCAAGCTTCTTCTCGTCAATCTCTTTGAGAACCGTGCCATAGTCAGTGCTGACGCCCACGGTGGGCACCTGAATGCCCGAGCGCATAACATCCTGAACGGTAATGAGCATCTTGCCGAGATTGCCTCCCGGATGGCTCCTGGCGAAATCCTCTTTCTGGAAGCCTTTCAGGCTCATGAGCACGATAGCCAGCGCATCGCCCATGGCTAATGCTGCGGTGGTAGAAGAGGTCGGAGCCAGATTGAGCGGGCAGGCCTCTCTTTCTACGCCCACATCGAGCACGATATCGGCAAAGCGGGCCAGGGTGGAGGAGAGGTTACCGGTCATGGCTATTAGTTTGAGACCGAGCCTTTTAATAGGATCCAGGACCATGGTTATTTCCTGGGTCTCACCAGAGCCGGAAAGGGCTATTACTACGTCCTTTTCATCCATCATGCCAAAATCGCCATGACGAAGCTCGGCGGGATGGACAAAGAAGGCGGGGGTGCCGGTGGATGCCAGGGTGGCGGCTATCTTACAGGCAATATGTCCCGATTTGCCCATGCCGGTGACCACCACTTTGCCGTTGCACTGGGCAAGCATCTCTACCGCGTCTTCGAATTCTATTGAGAGGCGGTTTCTGATAGCGAGAATCGCCTCGGCTTCTTCTTCGAGGACCTGGCAGGCGAGGTCGACGACGGCCGATTCGCCTTCGGCAAGCAGGCGTTCTTCACAGGCGCCGGCAGCGACGCTGAAATCGAGAGAATGTCCCTGGAAAACTGGACTATCCGGTTGATTGGCTGGTGAGGTCACGACGGGTCCTTTTGCTGAAGTATTCCGATTGTTCTAGTCTGGATCGGGCCTGGTTCTTGCTTTATACTGCAAGTTGCCGGCCATTGTACGCTCTTGACAGCCTGAGTTTCTTGACAAACTGTAAGCTATCCGGGTCGATACATTTGAAACCTGCTATCGAGATATCATTCTTGGGCATTCTTCAAGGGTAAAGGCTTATATCCATATTGTTGATTTAGATTAATCTCCTCAATCCGCCTTCCCCGCCCCTTACTACTGCATGACCGCCATACTGACACGTAACGATAAGCTCGGAGAGGGTCACTACACAGTGATCAAAGAGCTTGGCGTCGGTGGAATGGGGGTGGTCTACCAGTGCCGGGATGAGTTTCTGGAGAGGGATGTGGCTATCAAAATGCTGCTTCCCGCCCTGGTCAAGAATCCCCGCAATCTCGAGGTGTTCAAACAAGAGGCCAAGCTGGCTGCCCAGCTGGAGCATCCCAATATCGTTACCATTTACGATATCGGTGTCGAGAAGCGCGGCAAAGATGAACATTATTTCGTCGCCATGGAATATCTGCCCGGGGGCAACCTGGGCAGTCAGACCGCTGCCGGCGCATTGCCGGTGGAGCATGCGATCAACTGGATGAAGCAGCTCGCCAACGGGCTTTTTTATGCCCATAAAATGAATGTCGTCCACCAGGACATCAAAGCTGACAATATATTCATAAATAAGGACGGGGATCTCAAAATCGGAGATTTCGGTCTGGCTCGCTTGATGGAGAACAAAGTATTCATCAACCCATCCACCAAAGGTATGGGCACTCCGGCTTATATGTCGCCGGAACTCTGTCGGGGAGAGCAACAAGATCATCGCTCGGATATCTATTCTCTGGGAGTGCTCTTTTTCGAGATGGCCACCGGTCAGCTGCCCTTCAAGGCAGAAGGCATGATCGAGATGGCGATGAAACACACGACGGCACCGATTCCTTCTGCCAGGCGGATCAATCCGCTTATCCCTTCGGTTGTGGATAAAGTGATTCGCAAGATGATGGAGAAATCCCCTGATGATCGCTTCCAGAGCCTGGAGGCGGTTATAGGCGTGCTCGATGATCTTATATTCGAGCTGCGGGTCAAGCGCATGGGGCTCAAATATGACGCCAATAAAGAGGACTCGAAAGAGCTTCTTGCGCTGAAAGAGGCTGAAGCCAGAGCGAAACAAAAAGCAGAAGGTCCTGCCGTCGAGCCTCCTAAGGAAGTGGGCACCAGCACCAGTACCAATAACCGCATCGTCGATACCCAGAATGTCGCCACCGGAGGTGCGGTCTTAGAGCCGAAGCGCAAAGATAATGCCTCTAGAGAGATCCAGATCAAAGATCTGAAAGCAGCCGGAATTAAACTGCCTCAAGAAGTGGGGCCCAGTCGGCCACCCACCCAGGATGTGCAGAAAGCTCTGGCCGATTCGGTTATTTCTCATAGTTCAATGCCGGCAATCTCTGGCAAAGAGCCGCTATTGCAGCCGAAGTGGGTATTCTCTACCGGTGGTCCCGTAGGCTGGCGATCCCATCCGGTAATGTCTTCCGGAGAGCTGTCTATCTATTTGGGTTCGGCTGATTTCAATCTCTATAAAGTCGCTCTCAATTCCGGAGAGGAGCAATGGCGCTATAACACCGGTGCTCCGGTGCTGGCCAGTCCGGTGGTCAAAGATGATTCGGTCTATGTTGCCAATGCCGACGGCATCCTCAGTCGTCTGCGGGCTGATTCAGGAGAAGTGCTCTGGCAGCGCGATCTGGAATCAGGAGTGGTATCGACGCCTCTTTTAATCGGCGACCGGATAGTGGTCGCCACCAAAACCGGAAGGATCTGTTGTCTTGAATTGAAGAGCGGTCAGGGGGTATGGGCTTTTGACAGTGGTGCTCCTGTGGTATCGAGCCCCAGTCATTTCAGCAAAGAGCTATTCTTCGGGACCAGGGAGAAATCGGTGTTCTGTCTCGATATGAAGACCGGGCACAAAAAATGGAAAGCCTTTGTAGATGGTGCGGTGGTTTCGACCCCGGCGGTGTCGGTGGACAGCCTCTATGTCGGAACTCAGGATGGGGCTTTCTATGCCCTCGATGTCGAGTCCGGTCAGCCACTGTGGGACTATTATGCAGACAAGAGCATAATCTCCAGTCCGGTTATATCTTTTACGTCGGTAATGTTCACCAGCCTCGATAAATGGCTTTATTGCTGCGAAAAGTATGATGGTCGGCTCAAGTGGAAAGCGGCATTAAAAGGCCGAGTGCAGGCGGATCTGACCACGGTGGACAAGTATCTGATCGCCGTCACCAGAGAAGGCTGGATGCAGTCCTTTGAAATGACCACCGGCAATATGCAATGGCAGAAGAACTTCGGCACCAGGCTCGAATCGACACCGCTCTTCTTGAGAGATGGACTTCTGGTTGCCACCATCGAAGGAAAGCTGACTTACTACGCTTTCGGCAACGAGCTTTTGTCTAAGTCTGCCTAGCCTGGCTGACTAACTAACTTAGCCAAACGGCAATTCTGTCGGAGAGAATAGCCAGAAAGGCGAGAATGCTGACGACACCATTGACGGTGAAAAATGCGGCGTTTACTTTGCTGAGGTCATTTTCTGAAACCAGGCTATGCTCGTAAATAAGCATTGCCGCCACCGATGCTGCTCCCAGCCAGTAGAACCACGAGAGATGCAGATTCAAACCCAGGGCAAGCAGGGCTGTCACCGTTAAGACATGAAGGCTGCGTGATATTAATAACGCCTTGCCTATGCCGAATTTCGAAGGCAGACTGAAGAGTTTTTCTTCTTGATCAAAACCCACATCCTGCGAAGCGTAGATGATGTCGAAGCCTGCTACCCAGGTGGATACGGCAAAAGCCAGAAGCCAGGGAGCGACACTGGCAAGCTCTCCGCCGGCGGCGATCCAGCCACCAAGGGCGGCGCCACCCAGGGCGATACCGAGCACGATATGGCAGAGATAAGTAAATCGCTTGGTGAAGGAATAGAAGCTCAGCCAGAGAACCGCAATCGGTGAGAGCTGCAGACAGAGAGGCGGCAGCTGGCTGGCTGCGCCCAGCATCAACCCGAAAGATAGAACGGTAAATATAAATGCTGTTGACTTCTTGATCCTTCCTGCCGGCAGGGCCCGGTCCTGGGTGCGGGGATTTTTGCCGTCTATTTTCAGATCAATAAGTCGGTTTAATGTCATCGCCGCCGAACGGGCGCCCACGAAAGCCAGGATGGTGAATAGTACCGTGAGAAAAGAAGGCGGCTGCGGTGAAGCCAGAACCAGACCCGACAGGGCAAAAGGCAGAGCGAAGACCGTGTGCTCGATCTTGATCATCTCGGTCCATTCTCTAACAGTCGCTATTTGATTCATGGTCAGGGTCTCTTTTCTCGGGGCCGCTTTTGTGGGCAGCGATATGCATATTAGCGTATGCAACTCTATATAGAACGGTATCAGTGCGCTCTTTTACACTTAATTTAATAGCAATTTCTCTTGAATAATTCGTCTGAAACTGGCATGATTAGCTAAAATTGCAATAAGGAACGGCTGGTTTGCGGCACTGTTCCGGCTAGTCAAGAGGATTGATTTGCATGAACCTTCAGAATAGTTCTACCGGGGCATCCGAAAAGACCATCGATTTACAGGGTGTGGCCTCTTTCGCCAGCCTGGTAGAGGTGCTGGCTCAAGAGCTGGGTACCAACCCGGGCCGACTGCAGGGTCAGCTTCCCGATGGTCCTGACACATTCAATCGTCTCTCCGGTGAGCTCGATCTGAACACCAAAGGCTTTCGCCGCAAAATCACTCTCTACTCCCAGCCTGGCAGCCCTCTCACCATGCGCTTCCAGTGCGCCTGGGTCAAAGATGAGATAGGCGAAGGTCCCGATGCGGTCGTGGGCGGAGTTTCTGCCGATTATTATCTGGGCGGTACCGTGGATAGCATCCTTCCCCAGGGCAGAGCGCTGGCAAGATATGTAGAAGATATCTTCGCCGTCATGGACCGTATGGTCACCCTCGGCCATTCTCAAAAGCTAGCCTCGATGAGCATACCTACTTCTAAGATTGATGCTTTTGAAAAATCTGAAGATGAGCCCCTGATCTCCCAGTATGAAGAGCCGGCCCCGACCGCTCAATAAAGCTCTTCTTTCCAGCTCTTTATAAAGCACTTTGGTGTTATGACGGCGGTCGAGGGCGATATTCGCGACTGTACTTATTTCTGTGGGACCGGCAAAAGCCAGCGCCATTCTCAGTCTGTTGAATAGTACAGGCGCAGGACCAGGCGAGTTTCTTGTCTCGATATAGAGATGGTTTTTGTAGAAGGCCAATTGAAGATTGTCTTTGAGCACCGCTCTGGCTGTCTCTTCTGCTGCATATGAGAGATTGTTGCCGGGGGCGACCGAGCCGGTCAACCAGAGCCTGCCCCGGCTATCTAGGTAGCCATAGTCTCCGGTTCGATGAAAACGTCTGCCTTCTAGATCCAGTTTGCGACCGATTTCGTCTTCTTTTAATAGATAGTGCTCGACCACATGGGCACCACTGACGATGATCTCCCCGGTTTGCGCTTCGAAGCAGGCATCACCATGCAGCTCTTTCAAATGAGTGGTGTAGCGCTTTACATTGTCGTCCGGTTTATCCAGAGGAAGTACTCTCAGCTCTATCTCATCTATCACCGAGCCGACCAGCAAGCCTGCTCCCCGGCGACTGAGATCTCTATCTTCTTGCGAGCTTTCAGATTCTTTTAGATGTGCTATCGGTTCTGCTTCCGAGCTACCGTAGACTGTGATGATATCCGCTTCCGGAAAGACCCTGGCGGCTGCCTTGATCATATCGGCTCGGACGGTGCCACCGCCGGTGAATACTGTTTTCAAGTTTAGAAGGGCGCTGTTTTCTTCTTTTAAATATTCAACCAGATTACCGACCAGAGAAGGCGATGCCAGAATAGAGTCGGCGCCGCTTATAGAGAGCTCTTTTTTGAGGACTTTCACCGAAGCCTTCTTAGGATCTTTTATGCCGGCCTTCGATAGAACAGTACAGGCACCGGAGGCAATGTTGGCGAGTACAAACATCGGCAGCGCCGTTAACTCTATTCTGGTTTCTGTAATCGCCAGCTCTTTTTTGAGCACGGCCAGTTGATTTCTCAAAAAGCCATGGGAGCGAACAATCGCTTTGGCTCGACCGCTGCTGCCACTGGTGAAGGTGATAAGGGCGGGGCTATCCTCGGTCAATGCTTTGACCGGGTCAGAATCGAGCTTTTTAGAACAATCAATCTCGGCGCTCAGTCCCGTAACCGTAGCCAGTATTTTATAGAATCCACTGGCGATCATAGCTTTCGGCTTTACTTCACGAAGACAGTTTTTCATAGTCGCCGTGGACATTCCCGGATCTAAGAAAAGAGCGCAGGCGCCCAATTTTAATAAGGCGAGCAGATCTATATAAAGCTGTTTTGAAACCGGTTCTAAAAGGAGGACGATGTCACCGTTTGCGATACCGCGTTCTGAAAGCTCCAGACTTCTTCTGTTCACTGTCTCGAGAAGATCCCCATAGGTGGTTGTGGTCAGAGCAGAATCTCTCTCGACTTCCATAAAGACCGCTCTATCGGGATAGTTTGCGGCGATATCATCTAATATTGCGCCGACATTAATTGCTTGTTCCATGATTCAACTCTTTTGCAAACAGGTTGTATTTTCTAAAGACTTCAATATCTGGGCTGTTGCTGAAGCATGCCGAACGATTGTCGTTTTTGTAGAGGGCATGAATCATTCGCTCGAAGCCTTTTGCCTTGGCTCTTGCGTGACAGAGGCTGGTCAGATAAAGACCGATGCCTCCCAATTCCTCTTTGGTGCCGGGCACCCTTGCCAGGGTCTTGAGCACCAGGCTGTCGTTAAAAACGTTGTTTGTCGGCGCCAGCAATTTGTTAGCGATAGCAAACAGATAGCCAACTGCGATGCCGTCTTTTTCGGCGATCAAAACCAGCTCTTCGTCGACGATATCTATGATAGGCTTGTATAGCGAAAGAAACTGATCTTTAGTGATCGGGCTATAGAGAAAGTTGTCGGCGAAGGCTTCTATAGATACTTTATAGAGAGCATCGAGCTCTTCATTCACTTTTGAACGGTCGAAGTTTCTTACTCTGATACCTCTGTCGGCAAGCTCTTTTGCCAGGCTCTCGTATCTTCCGCAGAAGTCTTCTTTACAGGGAAGAATAGAGGAGGCGTATTCAGCCACCGAGACAAAACCGGCGGCTTCGAATTGACCGGGGTAACATTTGTCTGTATAGGTCTCCAGGGCGAAAGCCGGCTGGTCAAAGCCTTCGGTCACCAGTCTGTAGGGGTTCCATGTATTGCCGTTTATTGGTCCGATTAGATAGCGGGCACCGCTCTCTTTCTCTGCTATGGCGGCTGCCTCGTGAAGCATCTCTACAGCATAGGCGCAGGCGTTCGGTTCGGCTTTATAGTTGCCTAAAAAAGCGACCTTTTGACCCCGGTAGAGAGGCAGGTTCTCCAGCCATAGAGAGCAGGAGCTTTTCCCTGTGACCAGATCAATGGCTGGTTTTGTAGTATCGGCAACGGTTTTTGTGGTTGACATGGTTTTGGCTGACTCCTTCAATACAACCATTCTCTCTGTTTGCATCACCTACTGAGAGCCGCTTCCATCAGTTTTTCAACTGTGCTCTCAGATAAGCAGGGGCAAAAGCCCCAGTGCCGAGCCTAAGGAAGCAAAAGAAGCCTGTTTCAGCCAGCGTGCCGGTCTGGTGGTGCCGGCCAGGCGGTTGGCGTTGAGGAGATAGAACATCAGGGTAGGTAGAGCGATGGCTACCGGAGCGAGGAAGAGATAGAGCAGGATCATCTCAGGATTCTGCAAGAATGCCATATAAGGCAGGCAGGTCATACAGGTGAGGCACCAGGCTTTGCCCACGGCAGCTGCCAGGACTTTGAGCCTGTGGCGGTCCAGCTTCTGGTAGCGCAGGTGTGCCGTGGCGATGATGGCGGCATGGGCACCAAAGGTGAGGCTGTAAGGGAAGAGATAAAAGCTTACTTCAGTGCTGGAAGCCATACCAGAGTCTCCCCGGGCGAGCAGAATCCAGAAAGTGCCTGCAGCAGCTATGGTAAGTACTCCATATAAAGAATGCAGGTTTTTCAGGTCACGAAATCTTTTCGGCATCAGATATTTGTAGCTTAGAAACAACGCCGCCGGGCTGAGCACAAAGAGGGGACCACCGGTGTGGAAGGCGAAGTACGAGAACAGCACCACGGCCATGACGGCACTGCCGGTGAGGGTGGATCTATTTCTCAGTAGAACAAAGCCTAAGGCTAATAGAGCCAGAGCTGCCAGGCTCAGATACATGGCAGGCAGGGGGAGATGATCGTGGGTGATTATGGCGTAGTAAGCACCCAGGGGGATGAGCAGATTGTCGAGACCCATCCAGGAAATGCCTTCGAAGAGCATGGCGATGACAGATACTATTAAAGCAAGCACTATCGCCTCTGTCGGCATCAGCATGGCGCCTGTGCCGGGCACCAGGGCAATAACCAGGGTGGTGGTGAATGCGGTGACAAGAAATGCCAGGGAGCCTTCGGAAGACTTCTGCCCGTCTAAAGTAGAGAATTTGCGGCGTCCGAAGCGCATGCCTATTATGGCAGAGACCGCGTCGGCATAAGTAAGGGCAGCAATGGGCGCCACGAAAAGAAATGGGTCACCGTCGGCAAGCACAAAAGTGAGACCCACAGCTATCGGAAAACAAACCTCTCCTACCGACTTTCTGCCCGGGGCCAGCACCACTGTGCGCCATTTGTTTTGAGAAGAGATTTTTATCGCTGCCAGAAACAGGCTGGATATTATAGAAAGGGCGACCACCGGCCAGGTTTCATGAAATATCCAGGGGAAAGAGAGAGTGATGGTACCCATCACCACATGCAGTGTCTTTCTGACCGCTTCTCTATCGAGATCGAATTTCGACCAGGCTACAGCCAGGATGTGAATCAGGGCAGTGAGAATCGTCATGATTCCAAGCATAGCGATGATTTGACTCAACATGATGACACCTTTATCTCGCGGTTGAAGCTGGTGTAGAAGAAGGTCTTGTCTTGAGCATAAAGATTACTCGAAGCTTCTTGATCTCTTTTGATCGATTTTGAATTCGACGTTCTGGGAGCGAGCATGTTCCAGTAGGCAAGCCTCGCTCCTGCTCCTGCCCTGTCGTTGATGATGTCGAGAGTTTTTCTGTAGGAGTCTTCGCTGACATATTCGAAAACATCGCTCAAGTTAAAACAGTCGATGGTGCCTGGTTCTACCCCTTCGAGAAACTCTTCTAGAGATGCCTTTTTCAGCTCCAGTCTGTTTGCATTGGCTTTTATCTTCTCGAAATTTTCGGCTCTTAGAAAAAAGGGCAGGATCTCGCCCCGGTATTCTCCGAAGAGAATCCAGTGCAGATAGGGATTTTGGGCAGGGTCTTGAATGACCAGGGCTTTATAAATAGACTCGCTCAGAAATTCGGGCAGGCTTCGGTCGACATACTTGAAGAAAGAAGGATCCCGGCCTAACAGACCTATAACAGCATTGGAGAAAAAGAGCTTTATTGCAAGGCGAAAGCGAAGGTTGTTCCAGGTTTTTTCAAAAAACTCTTCTCTTTCGACTAAAGTCTTGGGTGTGACCAGGCTCTCTACAGAACAATGTGAATGAAGCAAGGGCAGTATCGCATTGCGAAAGATGGCAAAATAGCGCTCGAACTTGCCTGAGCCGGCAAGACCTCTTTCTATAAGGGCTTTGTTGAGGTTGAAATATCGCACCGTATCAGGTGTCAGGTAAGGAAGCAGATAATTATAAAACTCTGTTCTGCGGTTGCTGCGGCTATAGCCCAGAAGCTCCATGTTCGAAGCTCTGTCGAGATGTTCTATCGCTCTCAGTTTAAGTTCGGCCAGTGCCAGCTGAGCCGGATTGAGATCGATGGCGGTGACTTTTTTGGGTCCAGCGGCCAGCATTGCCAGGCTGTTGTCACCGGCGGAGGCGATAGAAAGACAGGTGTCTCCCGGTTTGATATCGAGGGCGCCTAATAGGACCTCTGTATCCTCCCAGCACTGGGCGTAGCGGATATAAGAAAAATCCGCTCTTGTCTCTATTTCACTCGGTTTTGTTTCTGGTGTTTTCATAATACATTTATTTTGCAACAGACACAGTTAGCCCGGCGAAGCCGGGCAACAGTATCTGAACTGTGGTCTTATATTCTTGTCAGATCTCAGGCGATTTTCTTTGTTCTAGAGTCAGAGGCTCTTTCTAAGATGGTCAGCCTGCCTGTGCCGCCGTCTACCTCGACCAGGTCTCCTTCGGCAAGAGCCTTTGTCGCGCCTTTCATCGAGACTATGGTGGGTATGCCCAGCTCCCTTGCCACTATCGCCGTATGGGAAAGCAGGCTTCCATATTCGACCACCACCGCTTTAGCCTGGGATATGACCGTGATCCAGCCAGGGTCGGTGCGTTCGGCGACAAGAATCTCATGACCCTCCATGCTCTCTTTATTGGGGTCGACCAGCACTTTCACACTGCCTCGGATTTTGCCCGGGCAGGCTCCCAGTCCTGTGAGATTTGCCATATCTACAGATGATTGCACCGTCTCGGTCTCCCGTCGTCCTAAATTAGCTCCATCAAAGCAGATGATTCTATCGGGTGAAGCCTGGGGAAATGCCGCCGCTTCAGAAAGACGTGCTTCTGCCAGGGCTTTCAAGTTCGTGGTGGTGGCGGTACCTTCCACAAAGCGAAGCACCTCTTCTACCTCCAGGTAGAATACGTCCTGGGCAGAGTTCAGATAGCCCACCTCTTGCAGTTTGCTTCCCAGGGCTCTGAATATAGCGCGGACGATGCCGAAGACTCTGGTTCTTTCATAGCGCAGATTCTCGCGATATTTGATTCTGGCCCGGGTCTCGTTCAGTATCTTTCTGTATATGAAGAGCTTTATTGGGCTGTTTTTCAGTTCTTGTGTGAGCTGGGCTTCGGCCTCTTCTCTTTTAGCTTCTGCGATATTGCCACAGGTTTTATCGCCAGAGTTCTCTTTTACGGCAAGCACCGATTCGAGTATCGGCTCTGGATCGTCTTTTAAAGTACGGCTCTCCAGCTTCAATTCTCCTGCCGAGCGGTCGCCGAAGCGTCTTAAATATTCGTCGAATAGTTTGTTGAAAGAACTAAAAGAATTGTTCTCTCTAATCGCGACAAGATCTGCTTCTCTTACGGCTTTCTCCAGTAATTTATCGGCTTTTACTAACTGAGCCATTTCGTTGATCAGTCTATTGGGCTCGGTGCTGACGATTCCGGTTTCACCGCAGAGCAGTTTGTTGAAAAGCGATTCGTCAGAGAGCCAGCTTGCCGACAACTTGCGGCTCAGACCGAAGCAGATCATGGCGAAGAAGTCGTTGATTAACGGGGCGTCCCAGTTTTTGAGAAGCTCGACCTCGAGCCGGCGATAGAGTTGAGCCAGCTCCACCGCAGATAGTGCCTCCAGATTTTGCGGAATATCTTTGAGCGAAGTCTCCAGTCTCTTTTCAAAGCGCTTTATTGAGACAGGCAGGGTGAGATAGCGATAGAGAATACCGGCAAGACTGAGACAGAAAGAGAGGAGGTCTCCGGCCTTTTCAGATAGAGAGATATCCTTGTCAGCGTCTTTATCCAGATATTCAGGAGCAGGGGGCTCTTTGACTCCCATCATCTGTTCCATGAAAGCGCTATTGAATTTATATCCCGGAAAGAGAGCCAGGAGTCTGTACCAGTTCAAGAGATTGTAATAGATGCGACCGTTTAGATAGCCGAGCATCTGGGGGAAAATGAAAGCGTTTTTCTGAATCAGGCTTTCTTTTACCCCCATTAATCGGGCAAATTCGAGATAGACATTTTCATAGGCTACTCTTGCAAAAGAGAAAGTCAGGGGCGTGGTTATGCCTGGATAGGACTCGGCAATATTGCTGTTGTCGAAGATATCGACCCGATTATTAGAAGCGGCTTTAGCAAGGGTAGTTATCGCCCTTGACTGGACTATGAAGAGGCGGTTTTCTTTGATAACCCATTCGATGTCTTGAGGCTGCTCGAAAAGCTTGCCCAGAGCAAGAGCCGCTTTTTCTATCTGTTTGAGCTGAAAGCTTTTTAGATCGCCTTTCTCTAGATCGGACGTCTCTTTGATCTTGCCTGCTTTCAATACATATAATGCCCCTTCGGCAGTGCCGTCGACCAGCTTTTCGGCGGTGCCGGAGACAGCGTTTATTACCACTGACTCTAAGTCACCATTTCTAGGATCGGCACCGAATGCCACTCCGGCAAGATCTGCTTCGACCATGACTTGAATTATCACTGCCGGTATCTCGGCGAGAGCTTTCTCGCCAGAGAGCTTACGATAGTGACTTATTCTTTCGCTATAGGCCGATTGCCAGACTTTGATCACATGGAGGGCAAGGTCAATTTTTTTAACTCTTAAAAAAGAATCGAGCTGACCGGCATAAGAATGTTCTCTGCCGTCTTCCTGTCTTGCCGATGAGCGCACGGCATAGCCCGGGTCGTCAACTATGGATGCTTGTTTGAGCTCTGCCACCACCTTTTTCTGCAGGGTTTCTATAAATAAATTGTCTTCTTCCAGCGCCGAGAGAAAAGTAGACATGGCCTCTTCATCCAGATCTTCAGTATCGAAAGCGATGGGGGCCATCTCCAGGTTGTTGTCACCGGTTGCAGCCTCCGGCACCACGAAACATTCTTGAAGAGTTTCGTTTAAAAGCTCGCCATCGAGGACGATAAAAGGAGGAATGTTGAAGCCATGCTCCTGCATCTTTTTTAGATTCTCGGCTTTGCCGCCGTGGTTAGTTTTCTTGTTCATTACAATCACCTTGGTTAAGCCATGAGCTTCAGACCCAGGGGTACGATACCCATGAGCAGATAAAGAGAAAGGGTCCAGATGCCGGAGATATTTTCAATTGCCTTAGAATTGTCCGGGCTTCTCTCTTTGATAAAACGAAGACCGGTGGCCAGGCAGAAGAGAAAGATCCCCGAGCCTATGGCGGCGGCACCGACACCGAAGCCTACTTTCGAGGCGGTGAGCACCGCGAAGACCAGAGAAGAGAACATGGTCAGAAGCCAGACGATGGTGGCATTATCCGGACCCCAGCTGGCGCTGTAAGTTCCGGCACCACTGCGCTCTTCGGTTGGGGCTTTTATTTTGCGACCGATCTCGATGATCATGCCCAGATTGAAACTGGTGCCAAAAAAGAATAGCAGGGCATAAGAAGGCTCTGTCAGCGCTACCATCCAGTGACAGGCGGTGATGAAGAAATCAGTGAAAAACAGGATGCCCATATGCGAGAGCATATAGACGATGGGATGCTGTCGGAGCCAGCTGCCCACAAAAAATTCGTTGTGCATCAGATAGAGATAGAGCCAGATGGCACCCAGGGGCAGAAGCAGCCTGGCTTCAAGATGCATGACAAGAGCCGCCTGGAGCACTGCCAGCCCCAGTCCTATTTTTTTGAGCTCTTCTAAATTAACCAGCCCCCGGGGAACCGGTCTTTCCGGGTAGTGCTCCCGGTCGAAGGCGGCATCTTTGATCTCGTCCGAGATCCTGAGCTGCATAAAGACCATCAGTGTCACGGCAAAGGCGGTGACATACATCGCCGGACTCGGCAACCGGGTGGCTTCCGAGACCATATAAGAGAGGGCCAGACCGGAGGCGGCAAAGGCTGCCACCAGGGGAGTGTATTTCTTCAGAGGAAATCTCTCTGCCTGATAGACGAGCCAGCGATTTTCATTTGATCTTGTTGTACTTGCCGTGTCCAGCATCTCGAACCTCATAAAACAGGGGCGAATCTGTTTTTATTCTAGGTTCGGCTTCGGGCAAAGTTCTGGGCAAGCAAACACTTCTTCGAGTGTTCTCAGGGCTCAGGAATTCCAGGCGTCTTTTTTAGGTTTTGGAATATGACCATATATAGATTGTAGAAGACCGAGCGCGATCATATCGACAAGCAGGGCCGTTCCTCCATAGCTCAGGAAGGGCAGGGGCACACCGGTAACCGGCATTATCCCCATGGTCATTCCCAGGTTGATGAAAGAGTGGAATATGAACATGCACATCAGACCTATGGCCATGGCGCTGCCTTCGGGCTCACCTCGGCAGTGGAAGGCGATTATCAGCGCCCGGATACAGATGAGCATATAAGAGAGGATTACAAAAACCGAGATCTTGAAGCCCAGTTCTTCGCCCACGACGGCAAAAATAAAGTCGGTATGACGTTCCGGAATGAAAGCACCCTGACTCTGGTTGCCTTTGCCCAGTCCGGTGCCGGCGACACCGCCGGAGCCAATCGCGATCAAACTCTGCAGGATGTGATAGCCGGATCCCCTCGGGTCGGCATAGGGATTGACGAAACTGGTCAGACGTTTTTGCTGGTACTCTTTTAAATGCCCCCAGAGTTCGGGCCTGATGGTGCCGACTCCATAGTTTGCACCGACCACCGCCAGAATAAGGGCGAGCCGGATGAAAAAGTTCCAGTCTTTCACCCGCCAGAAACAGAGGAGAAAGACCCCGATCCCGCCAAGGAACCAGTGCCACCACTCGGTGTTGACTGCATTCAATATAAGAGAGAAGCCCGGGCTGGTCAGAAGCACGATGTCGGCAAGGGTGGCGCCGCTCCAGTAGGCCATGCCCATGAATACACAGGCGAAGGTCAAAGAGGTGCCTAAGTCAGGCTGTTTGAAGACAAGAAAAGCCGGCGGTATTGTAATCGCCAGCAGTTTGAAAATATCGAAGAAACTTCGAATCGGAAAGTATCTCAGCCAGCAAGCCAGGGTGATGATCACCACTATTTTGGAGACCTCGGAAGGCTGCAAGGTGATAGGACCGAGCGACAACCAGCGCTGGGCGCCCTGGGCCGCATGACCTTTGATCATGACCGCCAGGAGCAACCCGAGATTGCTCAGGTAGACAATCGGGATAACCCACTTCTTGGTCCAGAAGCGATAGGGGATGCGGCTGAAGGTCAGCATCAGAACGATGCCGGCGATCAAGAACTCGAGCTGCTTCTCGTAATAGCCGTAGGTCTGCTCTGAAAAACGGAGCACGGTTAACGACGTATAGACCAGAAAACCGGCGGCGAGAATAAGCCAGAGATCAATCCCCGAGGTCAGCCTCGAGAACCATTTCTGAATTTTTTCTACGTCGAAAGACGATGATTTGAGGGCGGGATTCAAGTTTGAATTCAGCACTTAGACCGTGTTAGCGGAAAGTTCGCTATGAGGGATGCTCTACGATCATATTGTTGCAGATCGAACTTGGTAGTGGTCTTGTCAAGTTCAAAATATCTCGACACCACTGCCATCAACTCTTCTTCCATGCACTCCAGACGTCCGGCAGGAAGTTCCAGCCTGTCATGGGTAAGCATTGTTCTCATGCGGTCCTTGGCAGTGCTGCGCGCGTTGGACGTGCGAAACTTGCTGAACCAGCTCATTACTTGGGTCTTGACTTGCACTTTTCTGTCCCCCTTAAACTTGAGACGGACTGAAGAATTTGACCAGTCTGTTGAGCCAAGTCTGATTGAGAGCTTCGAAGTCCATTAACGGAACCTCTTCGCCTCTGAGTCTTCGGGCGATGTTGCGGAAAGCAAGACCCGAGCGGATATTGTCGGTGCCTGAGACCGGCTCGCCTTTGTTGGTCGAGATGATTATCTCTTCGTCTTCCGGAACGATGCCCAGAAGTTCTACCGAGAGAATGTCGAGCACGTCGTCGACACTCATCATGTCGTTGGTCTGGACCATATTGGGGCGGTAGCGGTTGACAACCAGGCGATACTGCTCGATTTCATCTTTGCGGGCTTCGAGCAGGCCGATTATCCGGTCGGCATCTCTGACCGCGGACATTTCCGGGGTGGTGACCACCACGGCTTCGTCGGCTCCGGCCACAGCGTTTTGGAAACCGGTTTCGATTCCGGCAGGGCTGTCGATAAGAACGAAGTCGAAGATTTTACGAAGCTCGGCACAGAGTTCGCGCATTTGATCTGCGGTGACCGCGGTCTTGTCGCGGGTCTGGGCTGCCGGCAGCAAGCTGAGATTGGGGTGACGTTTGTCTTTCACCAGAGCCTGTCTCAGTTTGCACCGTTCTTCCACCACATCGACAAGGTTGTAAACGACGCGGTTCTCGAGACCCATGAGGATGTCGAGGTTACGCAGTCCGATATCCATGTCTACCAGGGCGACACTGGCACCGGTGCCAGCCAGGGCCACACCCAAGTTGGCCGATGCCGTTGTTTTGCCGACACCACCTTTTCCTGAAGTTATAACTATT
Source organism: Candidatus Obscuribacterales bacterium (assembly GCA_020634035.1). Lineage (GTDB taxonomy): Bacteria > Cyanobacteriota > Vampirovibrionia > Obscuribacterales > Obscuribacteraceae > RI-106. Next base: position 270,523 of record JACKCM010000005.1, read on the forward strand.
ACTCGACCGCTCATTCCTTTTACCTGCTTTACCTGTTTTTAGAAGTGGATACTTAATTAACGCTGGTGCTCTTTATTCAAGACGCGATCTGAAAACCCGGATCTTGCCTGCCACTATTCTTGCCGTTTCCGGCCCGTGGCTTGCCGAATAGCTCATTCTGGGTTTATCGGGAGCCCTGGCGATGGCATGGGCGATTCTAATTTGAATGGGTTGAAGATTGAGAGCCCGGATCTCGCAGTCGACATTGCCGCCTATTCCGGCATGGGCGATGCCTCGCAAGCTTCCCCAGACTGTGATGTCACCTTCGGCCATCACTTCGGCACCGGGGTTGACGTCACCGATAATGATCAGATGACCTTTGTGGCTGACAGTCTGACCGGAGCGCAGAGTCTGGCGAAGATACATGGTACCGCCCGGATTGGGACGAACCACGACGTTTTCGGTGGCGGTGAGAGGCTCTTCTTCCTCTTCTTCTTCCACTTCCAGCTCTTCCTCTTCTATGACTTCTTCTTCGACCATGAAGATTACTTCTTCGGAGTCTTCGGAGTCATCCGAAGTATCTTGATCTTCATATTCTGCTTCTTCTTCAGAAGCTTCGATGTCGATCTCGATTTCCGAGGTCAGCTCCACGGCGTTCTCTTCGTCCTGGGTGATCTCATCGGTGGCTTCGACGAAGTCTTTCATGTCAGAGGCTTCGCTCTCGGCTATCTGCTCTTCTGCTTCGGTAAGGGCAACGGAGAGGGTGGCACCATCTCTGGTTTCGGCTCCTATTTCGGCCGTTTGCTCTGACTCTTTCTGCAGATGAATTACTCTATTATTGATAGTTTCGCGAATATTCTCTTCTTTCTCGTTGAACTCGGGAGCTTTTTCCAGCGTTTCGAAACTCTTGTTTTCGGTTTCGCCGTACTCTTCGCTTTTCGCTTTCTTGCCTTTGAGAGCATCGGCGACACGCAGTTTGAGTTTTGCCACCGTAGAACGAGAGCGGGCTTTTTTGCCGGTCTCTTCTACTTCGGCGAGATCAATGGAATCAGGATCTATATCTATTTTAGGGAGCGACATCGGCTTGCCTTCACCGATGTTGGCACCGTTTTCTATAAAGGCTAATTTTGTATCGCTATTCTTTGTATATACGGCACTAGGTGTGATACCAACCCCTTTGGCTATGGCCATGATCTGGGCGGCTTCGCCACTGTTCATTTTGAGCTTACCTAGATTTATAGAAACATTGAGCCCTTGCCAGAATTGGCTTGAAACTTGCAGGGTGGAGCTCAGGTGCTCAAGCGCTTCTTTGAGATTTGAACAACCGGAGACATCGATCAGAACTCCTTCATCCGGCTGGCTAATAATTGCAATTTTAGACATGCGAATCCAACTGTTGGTACAGGGGTCACTTAACGGGGGCGAAGATATGTAACGATTCGCCAATGCTGATAGTATTGTCTGTAATTCCGCACGTCAAGCCGGAAGGCATAGTGGGTGCATATATAATAGATGCAGTATTTTGATGACATATGCGTAAGGTTGTTCGATCACCCGTCCACATGCTCGATTCAGCCTTTATGAGAGTATTCAGAGAAAGCTAATAAAGGAGTAATCAAAGTATATGGATTCGGCTCAAAGCGGCGGCAAGTTTCATAGAGCGCTTGGATTGCTTGATTCCACCGCCGTTGTGGTGGGTTCTATGATCGGCTCCGGCATCTTTCTGGTATCAGCGGAGACGGCAAGGAATCTCGGTTCTCCTTTCTGGTTCTTAGTAGCCTGGGTGGTATCAGGTGGACTGACGGTGCTGGGAGCTACTTGTTATAGCGAACTTGCCTCTATGTACCCCCATGCCGGCGGACAGTATGTTTTTCTTCGAGAAGCTTATGGAAAGCTGGTCGGCTTCCTTTATGGCTGGACCCTGTTCATGGTTATTCAGAGCGGTACCAACGCTGCTGTTGCGGTGGCTTTCGCTAAATTTCTCGGAGTCTTTGTCCCTGCTATATCCGATCAATATGCTTTGTTCGGATTAGGTGGCTGGAGCTTCACCACTCAACAACTGGTGGCGCTCGCGGTGATAGTCTTGCTCACCGGCATCAATTGCATGGGCATATCGATGGCCAAGATGATCCAGACCAGTTTCACCATAATCAAAGTTATCGCCCTTTTCCTTCTTATATTGATCGGTATCTTCGCCTTCAGCCACCACCAGGGAGTAGAGGTAAATATCTCTAGAATGTGGGAGGCGGTGGATTCTCATGGTAATGTCTTGAGCGGATTCGGACTTATCGCCGCCCTTTCGCTTGCTTTAGTCGGCCCGCTTTTCGCCAGCGATGCCTGGAACAATGTCACCTTTGCCGGTGAAGAGGTGAAGGATCCTGAGAAGACTCTGCCTCGCAGTTTGATCCTCGGCACGGCATTGGTCTGTATGCTCTATCTCCTCACCAATGTGGTCTATCTTCTTCTTCTTCCTCTCTTCGGCACAGAAGGTGGTGCCTCGGTCATGGCCCGCGGCATTCAATATGCCGCCCAGGACAGGGTGGGAACAGCCGCTTTAGAAGTGATTTTTTCCGACGCCGGAGAGAAGATTATGGCGATTGCGATAATGATTTCGACCTTCGGTGCTCTCAACGGTCTTATTCTCTCTGGTCCCAGGCTTTACTATGCCATGGCCAGAGACGGTCTTTTTTTTAAACAGGCCGGTATTCTGAACGCGCGTACAAATGTGCCTGTATTCGGGCTTGTGATCCAGGGAGTCTGGTCCTGTGTTCTTGCCACATCAGGCACCTATAGTCAGCTTCTCGAATTTGTCATCTTTGCCGCCCTTCTTTTTTATGTGTTCACGGTCAGCGCCGTGATTGTGATGCGAAGAAGACATCCCGATATGGAGAGACCTTTTAAAGTCCCGCTTTATCCTGTGCTGCCGGTGATCTATGTGGTATCGGCGCTGGTTGTCATGGCAGGGCAGATTTATCTGCACTGGGAATACAGCGGTGCCGGTTTATTGATTATTCTCTCCGGATTACCGGTTTATCTCTTCTGGCGATGGCGAGGACGCACCGCTTAAGCAGTTTGTTATTTCGTCTTTGATCCGGCTTTTTCGGCGTTGCCGTTGAGAGAGCTCAATATGCTTGCGGCCGCCGTACGCGGATCTAATTTGAGGTCGACTATGTCGGTGAGCAATTCCTGCACACTGGCAGAGTCCTTCATAGATTGCTCGAGTTTGCCCCGGGCAATCTCGGCTACTATTTCAGAGAGTTCGGCTTTGATCTTGGTCAGTCGGCGCTTCGAGATCATGTCTGATTCAGTCAGGAACTGGCGGTGATCTTGTACCGCCTGCCAGATTTTATCTACTCCTTCACCGTTTTCCGAAACTGCGACAAGCACCGGAGGATGCCAGTTGGTGGGGAGTTTGGCCAGTTCTAACGAGGCGATAATCTCGGTGGCTGATTTATTGGCACCGGGCAAGTCGCCCTTGTTCACCACAAATATATCGCCGATTTCCATGATACCGGATTTGATGGCCTGGATATCATCACCGGAGCCCGGCATCAAGACCAGGATGGTGGTGTCGGCGGTGGAGGCGATGGCCAGCTCAGATTGACCGACACCGACGGTTTCAATGATAACCACATCGAAGCCGAAGGCTTCCAGCATTCTGACGGCGTCATAGGTAGCCATGGCCACGCCGCCTGTGTGACCGCGGTTCGCCATGGAGCGGATATAGACATTGGGATCGAGGGTGTGGTCCTGCATACGAATACGGTCGCCGAGGATGGCACCACCGGTGAAGGGGCTCGAAGGATCGATGGCGAGCACCGCCACTTTCTTGTCGGCGTTTCGCATCTGGGTAACGAGAGCGTCCACCAGGGTCGATTTGCCAACTCCCGGGGAGCCGGTAACCCCGATGAGATGCGCTTTTCCAGAGCGTTGATAGACCAGTTTGACCAGGTTCTGAGCCGCTTCTCCACCGGCTTCCACCACTGTTATCGCCCGGGCCAGGGCACGGCGATCGCCTTTCTCCAGGCGCTTGGCAATATCTTCTATATAAGCTTGATCGAAGGACATGGTCTTTCCAGTTTTTGAGGGCAGGGGCAATTCTAACAGTTGATGCCGACCCTTCTCGATTTCTTTAGCTTGTTATCTGATTGGGATAAACCGGGAACAACCTGCTTTCGGAGCAGTCTAAATTGCAGTATGCTTGAGTTCGATACGAAAGGAGCCTATTGTGGCCAATAAGTTGATTCCCCTAAGTCTGGCGCTGGCACTTTGTTTGAGCTCGCTCTCCCTGGCGGAAGCGAAAAGTAAGAACTGGCTCATCAAGAGTAAATCCGGCAATGAGATCAAAGTCAAAGACGGCTGGTTCGGAACCGGCAATAAAGAGGTGAAATCCGCCAAATACGGCACTCTTTATGAAAATAAAAAAGGAGTATTCTCGGAGCAATCCCAGGTAAACACTCCGGTCGGTAATGTCGTGAAGAAAAAGGGTCTCTTCGGAAAAGAGGAGAAAGAGGTCAATGTGCTCGGAAACAGCTATTCGACCAAGAAAGGACTTTTCGGCAGTAAGACCACCGAAGTCAAGACAATGTTCGGCGATTCTGTGAAGACCAAGAAAGGTTGGTTCGGTAGAACAACCACCGAAGTCGATCCCGGTGGTCTGGGTACCATGCTCGGCTCTATGATGGGTCTATCCGTGACCCAGCAATAACTTTGCGCCTGCTTCAGCTCTTGCCTTTGCCGAAGGGATTCAACCAGCCCAGTGGCTTGTCTTTCTCGGCTGCTTCGAAGGTGCCTGAGGTGGATGCGGCCCCTTGATGATGCTGTTGTTGTTCTTTTTCGGTGAGCATCACCGCCAGCAGATCTCTTTCTGATTCGCGCTGTTTGAGCTGATGTTGCAAGTCTACGACCAGGCTTTTCAGTTCGTCGACTTCTCCTAACTTCTCTTCCAGAAGAGAACCCAATTTAGCCAGGTCTTCATGGAGTCTCTTGTTCTCTCTACTTTTATCGGTCAGAAGGGCGCTCTGGTTGGCTACCTCGGTTCGGAGGTCGTCGGCGTCCCGAGCCATCATCTCCATCTCTCTCAGCTGGGTGGAGAGCATGATGTTCTTCTCTTGATTCTCTACAATTTTGTCCTGTAACTCGACTATCTTGGCAACCATGGCCTGGATACTCTGGTTACCGCTGTCTGTAGGTCTTGATTGGCTTTGATCAGTCATGATTCGGTGTGTTACCGGCTCTCTGCTATAACTGGCGTCATAGATATATGCCACATCATTTAATTAGTCAATCCATAGGATATATTGTCCAGAAAACGGACGTTACAACCAGAGCGAGGGAATTTCAGGGGTGGTATTGAACGGAGCGAAGCGGGTGATCAAAGGCGCTGAGGTGCTTCTACCGTCCGGTAGATTGAAAACCAGTGTCTGGATAAATGCAGGATTAATCGTGGGCTTTGGCGAAGAACCTCCTGCATGCCCGGCAGCCGATTATGAAATCGTGGACGCCTCCGGTCTGACCGTAACACCAGGTCTCGTCGATATTCAGGTCAATGGCGGTGCCCAGTGCAATCTCTGGGAGGAGACCGGCGAGGCGGAACTACAAAGTCTGTGCCGATTGATGGTGGCTCATGGTACAACCACCTTTCTGCCCACGCTCATAACCGATTCGGTCGACAGACTCTGTCAATTGAAGGCACAGTTAATTGCCTTTGGAGTTGCTTCTCCGGATCAATTGAGCCCGGATAATTCCGAGATCATTGCAAGAATGCCGGGATTTCATCTTGAGGGACCGTTTTTATCTCCGCAAAGACCCGGTGTACACCCGGTGGAGCAGATCGTTGCTCCCGATGAAGAGAAGCTTTCTCGCCTTATCGACAAAACGGTCTTGCTTCTTACCCTTGCTCCGGAACAAGATAAAGACGGCGCTTCTTTAGATTGGCTCAGGAAAAGAGACGTGCATGTCTCTGCCGGACATACAAACGCCGACTATGAGGAGGCGAAACGAGCATTCGATGCCGGGATACGGCTGACGACCCACCTGTTTAATGCCATGCCGGGCATTCACCACCGTGATCCCGGTATAGTCACGGCAGCTTTATTAGACCGTCGGGTCTCCTGCTGTCTTATCGCCGACGGATTGCATCTGGATTCTGCCATGGTCGATCTTATCTATCGCATGAAGTCGGTGGAGAAGACTATACTGGTGACTGATATCGCCTATGTCGGCACTGCCGATGGTGGTCTGGTCGGCTCTTCCATCACCCTGGATGAAGCGGTTCGCAATTTAGTGCGCTGGCAGATATGCTCTTTTGAAGAAGCGATTCGCATGGCTACGATCAATCCTGCCTGTGCTGTCGGTCTGGGCGAGAAAGTAGGAAGTCTCGAAGTCGGCAAATTGGCCGATATGGTTCTCTGGCAGGAGCAGGAGCAGGAGCTGAAAGTGAGTTCGGTTATTTCAGGCGGACGTTCACTGTTCACTTGCCCCGGTTCTTTAAAATAGAAAGACCGGCCACAGCAGCACCGACCACCATGCCACCCATCACTTTGGAGAATACCGACTTTCGGTAATCTCTGTCGAAATAGGGTTTCAATTTCTTCTCTTCTACTTCTTGCGGCTCGCTCAAGCTGGTATCAAGGACATAGCAAGCTTCTTTACGCGAGAGGTGACCGCGCTTGATCAGTGACTGACATTTAACAGCGTCTTTCATGGTCTCATGATTGATTAAACCAAGCAGTTCGAAGAGTTCGGCAGATTTTTGAGGATTGGCGAGAACACGGTTGAATGCTTTGTTAACATCGGCTTTTTTGAAACGACCGGATTCAATCAGAAGGTCGACCAGGCGAGGGTTACCTTTTTCTAGTTGGGATTCGGGCTCGAATGTTATTGAAATTGAGGGCTCTTCGGCAACAACTGCTCTGTCCGGTGCCGGGGAAGCTGTCTCTATATCAGGTTCTGGTTCTGATTCTGTTTTTGATTCTGTTTCTTCAGCGCCGAAGGATCTTCCCGAGAGGGATTCTTCGGCTTTGAGCCAGTGCATGAAAGTCGACTTCACCTCTTCAATCGCTTCGTCTTTCGAGATATTGCCGGTTCTTACATTTTGCTGAATCTGTAAGATACTGGGAAAGAGAGAGGGCGAGAGGATACCTTCCAGTACCAGGGCGCTGCCCAGGGGAACACCGGCCTCGAAGCTGGTGGAGAGAGCCTGATCGAGTTGATCCTGACTGACGATTTCCGAATCTAACAGCAGCTCTGCCAGTTTGTCTTTTCCGAGACCGATACCTTTATTTGTGGGATGTGAACCTGTTAGCGTTCTATCAAGAGAGCGACCGGTCTGGTCTACTTCTTTGAGAGCCTGGATTACATTCTCGCGGCTCTCTGTATTCTGATTGAGCAGGGGCTGGGCCTCCAGCGCCGCTTCCAGGGTGACCGGCGAAACCAGACCGCTCAAAAGGAGCACCCTGCCTATCGGGATGTTAAGCCTGGTGGAGACCTGAATTGCTTCGGTCAGGTCTGCTGAAGAGACCACCCCGGAATCCACTAAAAGTTCACCCAGCCGTACTCTTTTTTCACTATCGATCAAGATTGCATCCTCCTGAGGCTGGGAATTATAACTTTTGCCTATTGCTGCTTCCTTAGAGAGAGCCTAGAAATCAAGTATTTAATATTAAGCAAATCACCAGCATTAAGGGTATTAAGGGTATATAGACTGTGCGCCTCGAATGCAGGATTTTTTCTATGAATTTCAAAATGCTCGGAATCCCTGGGAAGTTGCTCGTTCTTACCGCTTTCTTGCCTCTGCTATCGATATCGTTATCCTTGCCGGCAAATGCCCAGGGCATAGCCGAATATGGCGGTTTGATGGAAATGCCTCGCAATATTCCGACTTCTCATTCTCAGAAGACTTTGAACAACCTCTATGGAGGCGCTGCCAGAAATCTATCCCGGACCGCTCCGAGTGCAGGATCAGTAGGATCTGCCGGAGGGGCCGGACAGGCTGGCGCTGCCGGTGGTGGCACCGGCGAGAATCTCGGTCAGGTGATGAAGCTCGGCCAGCAAGCCCAAATAGATCTGACCCAGGCTCGGAAGCTTTCTTCGGAGAAGAAATTCGATCAGGCAATCGCCCTCTATAGAAAGAGCCTGGCGGTTCGTGAAAAATTCTGGGCGGGGCGGGATCCGCTCACTCCTGAAATCTACAAAGAAATGGCCGAAATCTACGCCGGTCAGAGCAAACCTGAGGATGCCGAAGAGGCTCTGAAGAACAGTATCGCCTCTTATGCAAAGTTGCATGGTCCGGGAAGCAAACATACATCAGTACCTTTGAAGAGGTTGGGCGATATCTATGACAAACGCGGTGAACACTGGAAGAGCCATGATGCATACTTGCAATCTTTTATGCTCACAGAGCGTTATGAGGGCGAAAATTCCAAGCCGGCCATGGAGCTGCGCTTGAAAATGGCCAGAAAAGCGGTGGATCTCGAGAAGTATTCCAAGGCCGCCGATTTCTATAAAAAGGCGATAGAGCTCGATCAAGAGAATGACATTCTTACCGCAGAAGAGCAGGTAAAGGTGCTGACCGAGTATGTGTCGGTCTTGCGCAAACTCAAGCGAGATGCCGAAGCGGACAAGCTTGAGTCGGCCATAAACGCAGCTAGCTAAAATCAACTCTTCGACTGTGCAAATGCACAGTTACAGGGATAGCAGCCTTGCCTATGATGGAAGGCATGTCCCCTATGGAGAGTATCGATGAACAGTACCGGATATGGTGGTGATCAGTGCAGTATAGAGATCGCCCTGCGAGATCGCCAGAGTGAATTGAGGCGTATGGGTCTGGAGCGTTTGCTGTCTGCTGTTCATGGCAGAGAGCTTACTCTTATTCAATTGCTTCTCGAGATGGGAACGGATTCGGAGAGGGTCGAATCTCTCAAGCTGTATGGTCTTTCTGGGCTGGCGGAGAGCTGCTCGGCATTCATTCATGAGCGTCTGGGCCGTGCCGATGAGAGCGGTAGACGCTACGCAATTATCGAGCGTTATTATGGTCTTGACGGAAATCTTCCTGCGCGCCTTTCGGCCATGGCTGCCAGATACGCCATATCTCGGGAGCGAGTGCGTCAAATCAAAGAACGTGCTCTGGCTACCTTGCGTCTGCCGGTTTTTCTTCATTCTCTCGAAGAGCATATAAAAGGTTATGTCCGGCTGCATACCTCTGGTTCAAACCGAGGTCGAAGTCCTGCATCCGGTTCCATTAAGCGATCATTCAGGTATTCCAGCCACCCGGAGCTGATGATGCTGGCGGATATCGAAAAATATTTGACCGTTGCTCAAAAGGAGAGCTTGCGAATTCTGGAGGCTGCCTCGACTGCCTCTGTCAGTGGTGCCAGCGGGACAGGCAAGACTCTTCTGGCACTCTTATTGGCCCGCAAGCTGGCCGAGCAGGGCAAACGGGTATTGCTCACCTGTTATAACCGAGCCCTGGCCAACTATCTGGAGTCCGTGCTCTTGCATCAGCCCAATGTTAATGTGGCGTCTTTTCACGCGCTTTGTTTGAGAATAGGCACCAGCGCAGGTATCAGTATCCCCGGCGGATGGAACAATACAGTCTGGGAGCACCGCTTTCCTGAAGTATTGGAAGAAGCCCTCGAGGCAGCACCGAATCTGCGCTATGACGCCCTTATCGTAGACGATGCTCAGGATATAAAAGAGAGATGGCGCCAGGCTCTCGTTCGAATTGTAGAACCAGGAAAGGGGAGTAAGATTGTCTATTTGGTCGATGATAATCCTCTGGTTCGAGATATCAGATTCGAGCAACCGCAAGTCGAACAAGCTCTTACGCTCACTCAGAATCTTCGCAGTCCCTTCAGTCTGGGCTCTCTAATTGCTGCAGGCTATGAAGGACAAAAGCCTCTTTCGATTGTCACTGCCGGTGGTGAGCTGCCCGAATACTATCTTTGTGATTCTGCTGATGATGTTAAAAGAACAATAGCTCATCTGATTGAGCGGCTCTCTTCAGAATGCGGTCTTGCCGCATCGGATATAGCTGTGCTCACTCCTAGATTGGCCAAATATTCACGTGCCTATGGGACCACCACCAGAAGCTGGGGACGGCTGGTCTTGCGCTATTCATACCGATCGGGTCATGCTCTTTTAAGCCGTGTCGCCACTTTTAAAGGACTGGAGAAAAAGGCGATAATTCTGGTGGATCTAGATAGAGACTTCGCTTCTATGAAAGAAGAGGATAAACGTGCGCTTATCTACCAGGCCGCATCGCGAGCCTCCCAGAGGCTGTTTTTAATAGGTGATCAAAACGGCTTCAGCGAGCTCAGAAATCTAGGGCGACAGGACATTGTTCCTCAAAACAGGCTTCACACCGCTTCGCCGGTCAATCTTTATGAACGTCTTAGAAATTGATATTCTCTTGACTATCATCGCCAGCAGTGGCATCCTGAACTGACGAAAGACACCACGAGCATTCGAATTAGAAAGCGGGTTTCCCATGGATACACTGGTCTTGATCGTAGTTAGCTATATAGCCTTTCTCTCAGCCTGTGCATTTAAAAGTGTTTTGAACGGACTTTTCAATCTAGATTCTTAATCGCCAGCATCTCGTTGGCTCTGGTGCGGTCGCCGGTACAACTGATCATGCGCGGTGCCGAGAGTATTTTTACTTTGAAGCCCAGGCTTTCATAGAGTTTCATTATTCTATCGGTGGCTTGATTTGATGCCACCACCGGACCTCGATGACTGGCGAGCCATCTGGCTAATCGGATCTGATCTTCGTAACTGAAGCCTTCTTTGGCGTATTGTCTGAATTCTACGTCGTAGGGCGGGTCGGCATAGACAAAGTCATCTCTTTTCAGATCAAGCAATTCGAAATCGCCCGATAGAAAATGCCAGTCCTTCAAGATCTCTTTGTAGGCTCTGAAATCTTCGGTGTAGTTGATGTTTTTGTAGCTTCCGAAAGGCACATTGAAAAGACCCTTTTTGTTAAATCGGCAAAGACCGTTATAACCGGTTCTATTCAGATAGTAAAAGAGCTCTGCTTGCAGTCTCTTGTTGTCTGATTTCTTCTCGAGCAGCTCATTGAAAAGAGCCCTGGCTTCATAGTAGAAGTCCTGGTCATTTTTCATGTCACGCCGCATCCGCAGCCCTTTTTTGAGGTGACGATAGAAGTTGATAGAGTGATCGTTGATATCGTTCAAAAGAGCTTGTTCCGGTTGAATCGCCAGACTAACCGAAAGACCACCGCAAAATGGCTCTACCAGCCTTCTGTAAGAGCCGGATTTTTGCCTCGAGCCCAGATAGATCTCTTTGAGTCGGGAAGCAAGCCAGCGCTTGCCACCGGCCCACTTCAGAGGAGGTCTGATCCCGGCACCACCGGGAAGTTCTATCGCCTCTCGGCGCTTCAAATTCAGGTCGGTGTCAGTTTTGATAAAAACACTGGTCATTGAATATCTGCTGTCTAGCTACTGGATATTCAATGATTATACTTGTGCGGATCTTTCAGGTCGATCAGAAGACCAGCAATAATCTGCCTGGTTCAGATCGTGAATTTTTGATTCTCTTCGTAATCCGGCATTTTTTCTGGCTTGCGCTTCTCCGGATTGCCTGCATAGGCTTTGCTGTCTTTTGCTCGGAGCCTTGCCTTATCGGTCATTCTTTCGCCGTTTTTATCGATACCTTTGATTACCAGCACCGAACAAGGCGACTTCGAAGCGATGGCCTGGGAGACGCTTCCTTGAAAAATCTTGTCTAGATGGGATTTTTTCTCAGCACCGGTGACAATGAGCTCGGCTCGCCAGCCCCGGGCGATCTCGACAATTTTTTCTTTCGGATTGCCCGGGATTACGTCGACACTTATAGCCTGATTGTCGAGCCCTTTGCCGAGTTTTCGGGCATCTTCCCTGAGACCTTGCATGACTTTGTCTTTGACTGCGCTCCACTGGCTGAGAAGCCAGGCTGCCTGCTGGGCGTCACCGGCCGCTGCTACTTCGGTGGTGTCCTGGGGAATTACCGACATCACTTTGTAGACAAGCTCAGGAGACCAGTTCTGTCTGGCCAGCCAGGCAAAGGCCGCTTTCGAGGTCTCTCGTCCGTCGCTGGCTAATAGAATGCGGTTGAAGTCGTCTCCGTGTCTGATGTGCTTGGCCATGGTGCCGTCTTTGACGATTAAAACAGGGCAATCGGCCTTCTGAAGAACTCTGGCTGAGACGCTGCCGAGTATAAGGGCATCGATACCCTTTTTCTTTCTGGTACCCATGACAATCAAATCCGCTTTCCACTGACCGGCGAACTTTACGATGGCGCTCTTAGGATCTCCTTCGACTATATCGTAAGAGATATTTATGGCTCCCAGTCTTTCTGCCAGTTTCCCGGTGATCTCTTCTAAGGCTGTTGCGGTGGTCTGGGGATCCGGCGGCAACATGCTCCGATTTCTTTTAGCCAGGACACCTTTTGAGCGCTGGAGGACATAAAGAAGCTTGATCGAGCTCTCTTCGGGCCACTGGTGCTGGCTCATGGCTGCCAGTGCAGCTTCGCTCTCCACGCTTCCGTCAACTGCTGCAAGTATTCGCAATTTCAGCTCTCCCCTTTCGAATCCGTGGCGGATGATGATTTTGTACCCGATTTTTCAATGAGCTTATAGCCATACAAGTTTGAATCCTGCCCGACAAATAGTATTTTGTTATCGCCCAGAACCGGCCCGGCAGCAGGTTCATATTGATCCGGTGCCGACCGCCAGAGAATCTCGCCGGTATCGCCCGATAGAGCGAGGAACTCTTTCTGACTCGACAGATAAACTACGCCGTCTTTCTCTATCACATTACCCCGGACCGCACCGATCTCGGTCTTCCAGATGATATGACCGTCGGTGAGATCGAGACAATAGAAATGAGGGTCACTGCCTGCGGTGCCTTGATAAAGATGATTGCCGGAAATCAGCGCCTGATTGGCAATTTTGCCGGGGAAGGCCTTTTGCCATAACTCTTTTCCGTCTTCTAAATTGATGCAATGCAGGGTTTTGCCCTTGATATAAGTGAGGCGCTCACCTTTCAAATAAAGACTTCTGAAGGTTACGCCTGAATCTTCGTGAAATAGAATAGAGCCGTTTTCAGGGTCTAGAAGCCAGAAGCCGTTCTTTTCGTCTATGGCGGCGATTTTACCCTCCAGCAATTTCAAACCCGTGACCAGATTGGCTTTTACTTTTTCCATAGAGAAGACATTTCTGGTCTTTCTCTCGACACCATCGAAGACGAGCAGGCTGTCTCCGGGAGTGGCACTGTATATAGTGTCGCCATCGGCGATGATCGTGCTTATTGCCATCGGCGAGCTTGCGCTGTCTTTTTGAATTCGCCACTTCAAGTCTCCGGTCTGCTTATCGAGTGCATAGACCTCGAAACCGGGCATCCAGAAATAAAAATTGACGCCGGCTCCTATAATGCGCGGTTCGAACTCCCGAACAGAAGAGGGTTTTCTCCAGAGGACGGCACCATCTTTGAGGTTATAACAGACAATCTCTATGGTTCTCTCTTTACCGGGGTTGAGATTCTGGATGGCGGTTCGGGTGGTCGCAATAACCAGGTCTCCTGAAACCTCGAAATTCTGCACCGGCTCTTTGCTGTGCCAGATCTCTTTTCCTGTAGTCTGATCGATAACAAAGAGATAAACTCTGTTCTGCCAGTGATAACCTGCTACATAAAGTATATAGTTGCCTGCCACTACCGGTGATGAGCCGATTCCGTAGCCGGACCACTGGGCGTCCCGGGGGGCTGTGTATTTGAAGACCCTGTTACCGGGCTGGTTGAGGTTGATTGAGCAGGACGATAGGACCACCAGGCATAGAGCGCTCAGCAGCAGATATGAACGGCTCTTTTTCATGGTGTCATCTGTCCGCCCAGCTGGCGGCGTCAGTCTCCAGGAAATGTCTCTGACAGTCGAGGGGCTCCTGTCCTTCGGAGACGGGCAGCCTGGTGAAGTTGCCGTCTGCGTCCATCACCCTGGCTCTAACATTATCGTTGAGATAAATTTCGAGCAGGTGATCTTTGATATAGTTCGACAGACCGGGATCTTCCACCGGGAAAACCACTTCTACGCGACGATCGAGATTGCGAGGCATCAAGTCGGCACTGCCGACATAGATCTCTTCGTTGCCGCCGTTGCTGAAATAATAAACTCGGCTATGTTCTAAAAAGCGACCGAGAATACTGACCACTCGGATATTTTCACTGACGTCTTTGATACCTGGTCTCAGGCAGCAGATGCCGCGTACTATCAAATCGATTTTGACTCCGGCTTTCGAGGCTTCATAGAGCAGGCGGATAATCTTGTCGTCGACCAGGGAGTTCATTTTGAAAATAATATGGCTCGGTTTGCCCTCTTTGCGGTGGGCTATCTCTCTTTCTATCAGCCCTTCCATTTTTCGTCTTAGGTTAATGGGCGCCACCATGAGCTTGGCATAGTCGGTCTTGGCCGAGTAGCCGGTGAGGTAGTTGAATAGATCGGTGGTATCTGCACCGATAGAATCATCGCAAGTAAGCAGACCGAGGTCGGTGTAGAGATGCGCGGTGACAGGGTTGTAGTTGCCGGTGCCTAAGTGGACGAAACGCTTAATAGAATCTCCGACTCGTCTTACGATCATCAGAACCTTGGAGTGGATCTTCAAGCCTATTAAGCCGTAGACAACGTGTACTCCCTCATTTTCAAGGGCTCTTGCCCATTCTATATTGCTCTCTTCATCGAAGCGGGCTTTTAATTCCACCACCACCGCTACCTGTTTGCCATTTTCCATGGCGCGCAAGAGAGCTTCGACCACCGGTGAGTTTTTGCCGACTCGATAGAGGGTCATCTTAATGGCGAGCACCGAAGGGTCGGTGGCGGCTTTGTTTATAAGATTGACCACAGGCTGAAAAGAATCATAGGGATGATGCAGAAGAATATCGCGACGGCCGATGGCGGTGAATTCGTCGTCATCCTGGGCGTCGGGGTTGAGTATGTTCGGCACCACTGGAAAGAGATGAGGAAATTTCAGTTCGGGCATGTCCAGGCTGGCGATATGTTTAAGGCTGGTGAGCGGTATATGACCCTCGACCAGATAAACGTCGTGGGACTGGATCTGGAGATTGGTCATCAGGATGTCGAGGACATGGGCGGGCATGGCTCGATCCACCTGGAGTCTGACCACATCGCCGAATCGTCTCTGTCGGATACCCTCTTCGGTCGTTTCGAGCAGATCACCGGCTTCCCATTCTTGAATCTCAACTTCGGCGTCTCTAGTGACGTGAAAAGGATGAGCTTCCAGAATAGTCATCCCGGGGAAAAGAGTATCTAAATGGGCTGTGACCAGATCATCGAGCCAGATGAAAGTATTGTCCTCACTGTGTCCGCTGCCGATGGACTTTCCTGCCGGTCTGGTGACCGGAATAAGCTGGGGAAGGGTGTCGGGGATTTTTACCCGGGCAAATCTGGCTTCGCCACTGGCTTTTCTGATCAGAACCGCTAGATTGAGGCTGAGGTTGGAGATATGGGGGAAGGGATGACCGGGGTCGAAGGCCATGGGCGTGAGGACCGGGTGGATTTTATGAAGGAAGATCTGCTCTACGTCGGCTTTCTGTTCTTCGGTAAGATCTTCGTGCTGAAGGATTTTGATGCCCGCTTCTCTCAG
Source organism: Candidatus Obscuribacterales bacterium (assembly GCA_020634035.1). Classification (GTDB taxonomy): domain Bacteria; phylum Cyanobacteriota; class Vampirovibrionia; order Obscuribacterales; family Obscuribacteraceae; genus RI-106. Next base: position 286,154 of record JACKCM010000005.1, read on the forward strand.
GGCAGGGGTGAGGTCGTCCTTCAGGCATTGCTGGGCATGCCCGAGCAGACGGTTTACTTCCTGACCGATTGCCTCGAGCTGTTCTTTGGGTTTCAGTCCATCGGCACCGGCTTTCTGGGTGCCTGATTCGAGCTGCCTTTTGAGTCCGGCTACTCTGACCATGAAAAATTCGTCCATGTTGGAGCCGACGATGGAGAGGAAGCGATAGCGCTCTAAAAGGGGATTTCTTGCATCCTGGGCTTCTTCCAGAACCCTCCACTGGAAAGCAAGGAGGCTCAGCTCTCGGTTGATGTAAAGACGCGGGTCCTCCAGCGATTCTAAATTGGCTATGGTCACTCCGCCCGGGCTCTCCGCCGTGGGAATGGGAGACATATCAACGCTCTCACGAAGCTCTTTGGTGTTACTTGATTGTTCGCTATTTTCGGATTCCAGGTTGATCTTCGTTTTGGCGTCGTGGCTGACCATTCTCTCTCCCGGCTATACGCTATTATTGATTGATCCGACATCTACTATTGTAAGCTTAATTGTACTAATTCTATATATGTCTTTTAAATATCGCCTCTTGAAAAGGGGCGCTCAGCATTGCAAAGCGGACTTGGTTCAGGGAATCTCACTGTCTTATCCCTTCTTAATTTGTGTAGTGTTTTTAGGTATACTTATAGTTTCTTTGTTCAATCTGGAATCCCTTAGTAAGTCAGCAAGCAATATCACAGATGCGAATTCTCCCCGGTAAACCTTATCCGCTTGGTGCCACCTGGGATGGCATGGGCGTCAACTTCGCCCTGTTTTCCGAGAATGCCACCAAAGTAGAACTCTGTTTCTTCGATTCTCCGGCCAGACGTAGAGAGTCTTCTCGTATTACCATGCCGGGCTTTACCAATAATGTCTGGCATGTCTATCTCAAGGATGTGCATCCGGGTCAGGCATACGGCTATCGGGTCTACGGACCCTATAACCCTGAAGAAGGGCATCGATTCAACCCTAATAAGATTCTGGTCGACCCCTATTCGAAGCTGGTTACTAGAAGATTGCGCTGGCACGACAGTCTCTATGGCTATCAGATAGGAAACAAGCGCCAGGACCTCAGTTTTGACAAGCGGGACAATGCCGCCTATGCGCCACTATGCGTGGTGGTAGATGATTCTTTTACCTGGGGTGATGACACCCGACCCAACACTCCCTGGCATGAGACCATAATCTACGAAGCCCATGTCAAAGGCTTTACCCGCAAATTTCCCGGTATTCCTGAAGACATTCGCGGGACCTATCTGGCCCTCGGGTCCGAGCCGGTTATCCGGCATCTAAAATCAATCGGAGTCACCGCCATCGAATTGATGCCGATTCACCAGAGTGTCGCCGACAATTATCTTGCCCAGGGCGGGCTGACCAACTACTGGGGGTACAACACTCTATCTTTCTTCGCTCCCGATACACGTTTTGCCAGGCAGGACAATCATCTGAATGCAGTGCAGGAGTTCAAGATGATGGTGCGGGCCATGCATGCCGCCGGTATCGAAGTGATTCTGGATGTGGTTTATAACCATACGGCAGAAGGCAATCATCTGGGACCGACCCTCTCTTTTCGGGGCATAGACAACCTCTGCTATTACCGGACAGATCCTGCTCAGAGAAGATATTATGTCGACTATACCGGTTGTGGCAACACGCTCAACATGCTGCATCCCAATGTTTTGCAGCTGATTATGGACAGCTTGCGTTACTGGGTCGAAGAGATGCATGTCGATGGTTTCCGCTTCGACCTTGCCAGCGCCCTGGCAAGAGAACTGTACGATGTGGATAAACTCTCGGCCTTCTTCGATGTGATTCAGCAGGACCCGGTCATCTCTCGAGTCAAGCTCATCGCCGAGCCCTGGGATCTTGGTAAAGGAGGCTATCAGGTTGGTAACTTCCCTGTTCTATGGACCGAGTGGAACGGCAAGTACAGAGATACTATTAGAGCCTTCTGGAAAGGTGACGAGGCGCTGGTAGGTGAAACCGCCACCAGATTGACCGGCTCCAGTGATTTATATGAGCACTCGGGACGCAGTCCCCACGCCAGTATCAACTTTGTTACCTGCCATGACGGATTTACCATGGCCGACCTTGTCTCTTACAACCAGAAGCACAACCTGGCCAATAAAGAGGATAATCGCGACGGCGAATCGCATAACAACAGCTGGAATTGTGGTGTTGAGGGCGATACCACCGATTTAGAAATTCTCAAATTGCGGATGAAGCAGCGTCGCAATCTGATGGCTACCCTTCTGCTCTCCCTGGGAGTGCCGATGATAAGCGGCGGCGATGAAGTCGGTCGAACGCAGAAAGGTAATAACAACGCTTATTGCCAGGACAACGAAGTGAGCTGGACGAACTGGCATCTAAATGAAAGCGAGAAAGAATTTCTCGAGTTCGTAAAAAGATTGACCAGGGTGCGTAAACAGTTTCCTGTATTGCAGAGACGAAAGTTCTTGCGTGGCCGGGTGAGCAGTGCCGATCAGATTAGCGAAGATGTGATCTGGCTGAATGCCGACGCCACCGAGATGATAGATGAAGACTGGCAGAAGCCGGCGCGGCATCATTTTGGTGTTCTTTTGAATGGTGAACATATCGACGAAGTCGACAGTGAAGGAAACATAGTAACGAGCAGCACCCTGCTTATTCTCTGCAACGCCCACTGGGAAGGAATGGACTTCGTTCTGCCACCGAAGAGCGATGAGGAATATGCCGGCAATTTTGCCGTCAGTCAACCGGAGAAAGCCTGGAAATTGTTGCTCGATACCTCGGGCGTCTATGACAGCAGTTGCTGGGAACTCAATTCTCGCTTCTATCTAAACGACAGGAGCCTGGTTCTCTTCGAACTCAGTGATAAGGACGAGAATCTGCCCTATAGCAGTATCTACGATTGATCCCTTAATTTTGTTCCGACTCTGAACTCACCACTTCATGGAGAGCTCCCTGGGCTTTTAGAATAAAAGGCAAAGAGAGCAAGTAAGAAGTCAGACCTAGAAGCACACAGGCTTTAAGCAATAAGCTGCTGTCGCTTATATTTAGATTGGCCGAAAAAAAGAGACAGAGAAAAGAGAAACTGAACATGGGCACTAAGGGTGGTGCCAGGGCTATCAGCCAGCGTGGATGGGAGCCGGTCATCACTTTGTAGGGAATTTCCTGGGCTGCTGTCTGCAAGCCCATTTTGCCTGTCTTGATGTCTTTTATGACTTTCAGTCCTTCAAGAAGAATCGCTAAAAAAGCGGATACGGCAAGAAAGAGCATGCAAACCAGAGAATACAAAATCGCATAGAGAAATACGAACAGGGCTTGTTCTAGATAGCCACCGCTCCAAGAAAGGGCGATGAAACGGGGGAAGATGATATCGAGGCAGAGAACCAGAGCTATTTGCTGGATGATGAAATAAAGTGGAGAGGCAAGAGCCCTCGCCCCTTGCTGATGACTGACCTTCTCCTTTAGTTTAGCGAGGTCACTTTCGTATTTGTCCGGATCCATGGTCTAGGAAATTTCAGAGTCCGATCCCAGATTAGAACCAGAACTGTATAAATCAGCGTAGTGACCAATGACAGGCAAGCGATAGAGAGAGCCTTGATGCGCTTTATACATCATGAAAAGGCTTACCACCACAGTAACCGTTAGATAAATAGACAGAAAGAAGTAGAGTCCTGCGATCATAAAACCGCCGACAAATGGGATGAAATGCAGTGGGACCGAAAGGAAGAGGATGATAAAACAGAGCGTCACGGCAGAGCCGAAGATCATCAGGGATTGCAGAGCATGGAAGCGCACGAATTTGCTCTCTTTCGGTTCGGTGGCTAGAAATAGCAGACAGAAAAAGATATTGAGGGCAAAAAGTGGACAATAGCTGAATAAAGCAGCGGTGGAATGGTCCAGGTTGAGCGAGGCTGTCTTGCCGCTTATCTCGGTCCCGCCGGCGAAAGCATTTGAAGAAGATTTGGCAGGTAATTTGTTATCGTCCATGACCGACTCCTCTCGGGTGTGTCTTCCAGTATTCTACGTTATCATGCCGCAGCTTCCCATTGTGAAGAGAATTTGCTGGTTCGGCGGATGTCAGGATGACATAATGAACTGCGCTCATGTTGCCCTTACCAGTGTAGCTTTCGGAAATGAAACTGATCTCATCCTCTCTTTTAAGTCTCATTCTTATCGGCTCCTATTTCTGCTTTTATCCCCGGGCTGCCTTTGCCCAGTCGGTGCCCACCGATGCGACTCCGCCGTCGCCTGCCCTGCGTCAGGAGATCAAGCCTGTTGACCTTGGTGATAAAAGGAAATCTGATTCAAATCAATCTCAGTCGGATCAAGCAATAAAGTCCGACACGAAAGCAAAAGCAGGAGGAAGCAACTCTTCTTCTTCTCAGTTGCCACTGCGGTTGCTGTCTTTTCCTATCGGTTTTGTGGTCGGTACACCGATTGCTATCGGCCGTTGTGCCTACAAGCAGACCCGGGCAGGAACCAGGGATTTAGTAGGTGATTCTACTAATCCTCTACTGGTGGTGCCTGCCACCATGATCTCTTTGCCGTTCGGTATCATGGGCGGACCCTTCGAAGGGGTCGGCTCTGCTGCTATTAATAGCTGGAAGGGCAGTGGACACGACCCGTTCGGACCGGAGAGTTTCAGTCTGGGCTCAGGCGCCGATTAGAGTAAGCCTTAATACATCACCGCATGCGGTGGTTCGGCATTGGTGTTTTCCGGCGGTGCGTCCATAACCGAAGCCAGGGCTTGTTTTATTCCTGATTCGTCCTTTTTGACTTTTCCCTGACCGGGTCTTTTCACGATCAGGATAGAGCAATTGGCTCGACCGGCTATATGAGTCGGCACATCACTGTGCAGAATCTGATTGATACCGGATGCTCTTGGAGAGCCCATGGCGATGATATCCGGCTGCCAATCCGAGGCGACACGTTCAATCATCTTCTTGGGTTCGCCGGGCTCGACGTCGATGCTGACGTTCTCCAGCCCGACCTGCTCGGCAAGCTTGAAGGCATGCTCTTCGAGGCTCTCGAAAGCTTTCTCTTTCATAACAGCCCACTGGGAAATCAGACCAGGATCGTACTGACCGATTGGGTTTTCGGTCATCTCTTTGAACTCAGGAATAGCGGTAAGGATTTTGAACTCCGTACCTTGTTTCCATACTTGAGTAGCAAGCCAGCTTATCGTGTAATAAGAGTAGAGCGAGCCGTCGATAGGCACCAGTACACGATAGCCCAACCTGCCCATCTCGCCTTCGAGAACATCTTCGGTGGGTTTGACGATCAGAACAGGGGCGTTGGCTTTGTCGGTTACTTCTTTAGAGACGCTGCCCATGTAGAAGTGGTGGGTCGATGATTGGGTTCTTTTGGGACCGAGGATAATCAGATCGGCTTTCCATTCTTGAGAGACTTCGAGAATGCTTTCTGCGGGTTTGCCGAAGTGAATCCGATAGTTGATGTTGCAGTCTCTCTGCCAGAGAGAGAGCTCGCTGGCCAGTTCGCGTAAAACCATGGACTGAGAGTTGATCTCGTCCTGATTTCTGACCGGGTCGTCATCGAAGCCCGGTATATGCAAGAAATTACCTTTTTTCGATACTACTTTCAGTATCAATATATCCGAGTTCGGATTGAGAGCCATGGTGGCTAGCAGTCTGAGGGCGCTCAGAGAATTTCTTGATCCGTCGTAGGGTATGAGAATGCGCATTGCATTTGCCTTCTAGCTTTTCGAAATCCTTCAAAAAATGACTTGTCAATATTAACCTGGATTCCGGTGGGGGAGTCAATTCTTTCGTTTTCCTTTCAGTTGTCTTAACGTAGTTGAAATCGTGATCAACCTGCTTGTACTACCGGCTCGGGGCGATTATTAAAGGTTGTCAATAATTAAGTGGTTTTGATATTTGTGAATCAAGTACTAATAAAAGAGACCTGCTTTATACAGGTCCCTTTCGGCTTTAATCTGTAGCTTTACGCTGGAGAGACTAGTCGTCTCCCAGAGAAGTCGTGTTCTGGAGCTTCTCCGAGGTGTCCTGACCGCCTCCTTTGGCGTTGACGTCGGTGAGGAAGGTCTCGTCATACCAGCGATCCGGGTTTTTAGGATCGTTGGCGAACTTGATCTTATCGGGGAGCTTGGGATTGAAGAACTGGGCCCGTTTGATGTCTTCTCTTGCCAGAATGGACTTGCCCTCTTTATGCCAGAGAAATGCTCTTGCCAGGTAGAAATTAGCCTGGTTGGGATCCAGTCTTATGGCGTCCTCGAGGTCCTCCATGGCGGCTCCGTCATGACCGAGCTGCATATTGGCTTTGGCTCTGTGGTAGTAGAGGTCTGCGTTGGTGTTGTCTTGTTTTATTGCGTCGCTGAAGTCGGCCAGAGCTTCTTTGGCGTTTTTCAACTTATAGAATTCATGACCCCTTTGTTTGAGCAGATTGCCGTCGGCAGGATCGAGCTCGAGGGCTTTGTCATAATCTTTGAGCGCATCTTCCGGTCTGCTCATGCCACTATAGGCAGTGCCACGGTGTATATAAGCCACATCGTACTGAGGGTTCAATTCGATGGCATAGCTATAGTCTTTGAGCGCATCCAGGTTTTTGCCCAGAACATGGAAGATATCACCACGACCAACCAGAGCATTGAGATTTTTAGGATCCTGGTCGAGCGCTTTGTTATAAGCGCCTAGTGCTTCCTGGTTCTTGCCTGATTTCTTATAAGAGTCTCCCAGACCGGAATAGGCTTCAGAGAGTTTGGGATCCAGATGAATCGCTTTCTCGAAATCTCTTATCGCTTCAGGATGTTTCTCTATCTTCGAATAGGCAATGCCGCGAGAGAGGTAACCGGCGGCGTTATCCGGCGCATATTGAATCGCTTCGGTGAAGTCTTTGATAGCGAGATTATAGTGACCGAGTTCGAAAAAACATTGGGCACGACGCATGAAAGCTCGCGAATCCGTTGCTGCCATGCCGATAGACATATCGAAAGACTGAATCGCATCTTTGAACTTCTTGTCTTTCATCAGACGCACGCCCTGGTCATAGAACGAGCCGGCAGTGTCGTCTGCCAGTCCGGCGGTAAAGGGCATGGAGGCAATCACAAAAGCCATAGCCAGGCTGCTGGACCACTTCAACCACTTACCGGACCGTCTCTTTCTATTGCTCATCTATAGAATCTCCTCTTGGTGGATTTTTCGGCATCCTAGATATTAGTGTACCCAGTTAACTGCTTAACGCCCGGAATCTTATCTGACCTTAAGCTCCTTCTGAAGCTTGCATTTTGAAGAGCTGGCTGCCGCCACCGGCTCCACATGCCAGATCTTGGCACAGTATTCTTCGATAGATCGATCTGAAGAGAATTTACCCATTCTGGCCACGTTCAGAATCGACATCTCGGTCCAGTGCTCGCGATTTGAATAAGCGCGGCCTACTTCCATCTGACAATCTATGTAGGACTGATAATCAGCAAGCAGTAAGAACGGATCATATTCGAGCAGCGAGTGTACCAGGGGTTCGAATAGTTGACGATCTCCATTCGAGAAAACGCCGTCTCTAATCTGGTCGAGAACCTGTTTAAGGCGAGGATTCTCATCGTAATACTTGCGCGGTACGTAACCGGAGTCTTTCAGTTCTTGCACCTCGTCTGCTCTCAAACCGAAGAGGAAGAAGTTCTCATCGCCGACCTCTTCTCTGATCTCGATATTGGCACCGTCCATGGTTCCAATGGTGAGGGCGCCGTTGAGCGCAAATTTCATGTTGCCGGTGCCGGAGGCTTCTTTGCCAGCCGTAGAAATTTGCTCAGATAAATCGGCTGCCGGATATACTTTCTGAGCCAGCGAGACATTGAAATCCGGAAGGAAAACAATCTTCATCAGATGATTCACATCCGGGTCGTTATTGACCACATCGGCCACCGAGGTGATCAATTTGATCATCAATTTGGCCATGAAGTAGCCGGGAGCAGCCTTGCCGCCGAACATAAAGGTCCTGGGCTGGAAATCCTTGGGCTTGTTCTCTTTGAGATGATTATAGAGTGTGATTATGTGAAGCACGTTCAGATGCTGCCGTTTGTATTCGTGCATCCTTTTGACCTGAATGTCATAGATGCTTTCAGGATCTATCTCGACACCGGTCTTTTTCTTGACTATTTCGGCGAACTGGGTTTTCTTCTTCAGTTTGACCGCTTGCCACTTTTTCTGAAACTCTTTGTCGCGAGCCAGGGGTTCGAGCTTCTTGAGCTGTTTAAGATCGTTGATCCAACTATCTCCGATAACCGATGAGATAAGCTCGGTCAATTCCGGATTGCTCTGGGCTATCCAGCGCCTGGGGGTGACACCATTGGTGATGTTGACAAATTTCTCGGGATTGAGTTTGTAGAAATCGTTGAGGACGTTGCTCTTCAGAAGCTCCGTGTGAAGCTCTGCTACTCCGTTGATTTTTGAGCTTCCCACGCAAGCCAGGTTCGCCATGCGCACGAACTTGCCGCCGCTCTCATCAATGAGAGAGAGACGAGAGATAACCTCTTCGGTCATCTGGGGACGATTCTTTATCTTATCTAAGAAGCGCTGATTGATCTCGTAGATGATCTGCATATGTCTTGGAAGCAGGCTCTCCATGAGGCTGACCGGCCATTTCTCAAGCGCTTCGGGTAAGAGAGTATGGTTGGTGTAGGCAAAACAGTTAGAGGTAACATGCCAGGCTGTGTTCCAATCGAGTCCGTGCTCGTCTATTAAAAGTCGCATCAGCTCGGGAATAGCTATAGAAGGATGGGTGTCGTTCAACTGGATAATGAAGCGTTTGTGCAGATTCTCGACCCGGTCGTTGACCAGATGCTGAAACTGGATGATATTCTGCAAAGAGCAGGAGACGAAGAAATATTGCTGCTCAAGCCTCAACTGTTTGCCCTGGGAGACGTTGTCGTTTGGATAGAGAACCTTCGAGATATTCTCCGACATCATCTTATCGGTGACCGCTCCTAAGTAGTCGCCCATGTTGAAGACCTGAAAGTCGAAGGTATCAGGAGCTTCTGCTCTCCACAGTCTGAGTGTGTTCGCCGTATTGTTTTTGAATCCGGCAATGGGAGTGTCGTAGGGGATGCCGCGCACCTCTCTATCTGCTTTCCAGCGCACTCTGTAGTTGCCGTTCTCGTCTTTGTAAGACTCTGTAGAACCACCGAATTTGACGTTGAAGGCGGCTTCCGGTCTGGCGAGTTCCCAGGGATTTCCGTATCTCAGCCAGCGGTCGGCTATTTCGACCTGCCATCCGTCTTTTATCTCCTGGTCGAAAATACCGAACTCGTATCTGATACCGAATCCGATACTGGGAATATTTAAAGAAGCCATCGAATCCAGATAGCAGGCAGCCAGTCTTCCCAGACCTCCGTTACCAAGTCCGGGCTCCTCTTCCAGTTCGACGATGTCCTCTAATTTGAGACCCGCTTCTTTCAGAGCTTCTTCCATCTCTTGATGGAAGCCCAGATTAATGAGGTTGTTCTCCAGATGCGGACCGAGCAGAAACTCGGCAGAAAGATAACAGACCACTCTGTGATCGCCGGAGAAATAGTTGTGAATTGTGTTGATCCATTTATTCAGGAGCCTGTCTCGAACCGTGTGGGCCACTGCCAGATAGAAGTCGTTCTTGGTGGCAATTTCAGGATATTTGCCGATGGCATAGTAGAGGTTGTCAGCCAGCGCACGTCTCAGAGCGCTCACTGTGACGGCGGTTCTCAAATCGTCCGTCTGCGTGTTCGTGTTTTCTTTGAGGCTTCCTGCCATGTTCGGTCCCCTGAATTTGGAAAAGAGTCGAAAAGAATATCGCATTTTTGCGATCTTTACTGCTTGTAAGGAGGCTAAAGATTGAGATTGTTTGCGATTTTTAGCCAGGCGCCGCTCTAAATTTATACGGTTGTCAATCCTTCCTCATTTAGTTGAGTTGGAGCGGCTCTTCGAGGATAGCGGGCCCGAAAAGTTCTCCGGTTGGACCGTTGCTAACTAATTCGAATCTAAAAGAACCATAGAGTTTAGTCTAACTATTCATTTTGCCTGGCTAAAATGGCAGGAGCATCGGCTCTCGATGCCAAGATTAAATCAGAGCGGAGGATTTATATGTTCGGTTCAGCAAAAGTTCCAGTAAAGCTTGCTGCTTCTCTGGCGGCGGTATCCCTGGCGTTCAGCCTTCAAGTTGCACCTGTGTCGGCGCAATTCAACTGGGCTCAAGTTCCTGGCATGATCGACGTGCCCGGCAGAATCAGCTCTACCGAAGCTCAGATTCTGGAGGAGCAGGCAGCCGGTCGTCTGAGCACGGAAAAAGCAGCCGAGCTGAAAAAGACCCTGGATGATATCAAGTCTATGGATATCCAGTATCGAGCCGACGGCAAACTCTCCATCGTCGAGCGAATGAAGCTCATGCTCGAACTCGATAATCTCGGCAAAACAATCCAAGCAAGCTTGACCGAGCGTAAAGCGGCGATTACCGATGTCTCCGGCAGACAGACCGAAGTGGCAAAGATAATCTCCGATGCTCTGGTTTCGGGTCGTTTGACCAGTCAGGAGGCTGCCGATTTCAACACCAAGCTCTCGGCTATAAAGAGCCAGGAGAGTACTTTCCGGGCGGATGGATCGTTATCCACCACCGAGACTCTTCAACTCTCCCTGGCACTGGACCAACTGAACTCTGCCATCGAATCGAGCCTGCGTACAAGGGTCATCGCTGACCCCGGTGTGGACGCCAAGCAAGATGAGATCACTAAAAGAATCGACACCCTTTTGTCTTCCGGCAAAATCACCTCGACCCAGGCAGCCACTCTCAAACAAGAGCTTGCCAGAATCGCCACAAGAGAACAAGCATTCAAAGCATCGGGTGGAGAGTTGACCTCGGAAGAGACTCTTACCTTAGCCCTCGAACTGGAGCGCCTCAATGCCCAGGTCGATCGCTATGATCCGATTCAAGTATCGACCCAGGTAAAAGGGATAGATACAAGACAGCTCGAGATCAAGAACATCATCGCCGAAGGTCAGAGAACCGGAAAGCTCTCGGTGGCTCAGGCAGGTGAGTTTGCCCATGAGTATGATCGAATCGAAGCTCTAGAAGCCATGTACCGTGTGGACGGCGGACTTTCGGACAGCGAGATCCTCACCCTTGTAAGAGATCTCGACAACCTGCAAAAGAATGTCGAAGACACCATTACAAAAGCGGGCGCCACGGCTCTCAGCCTTCAAGATAGAAGAGATCTTCTGCGCAAGAAAATCACCGACGCCAAGAGCGCCGGTCTCTTGAAGCCCGATACAGTAGGCGACGAACTGCTTGCCGAACTGGCCAGAATCGAATCGAAAGAAACCTTCTACAAACTTGACGGCTCACTCAACGATACCGAGACTCTGATCATTGCTGGTGATATCGACAAGCTCAATGATAAGTTCGAAGCGACCAAACAGAAGCTGCCTTCGGTAAGCGATCGCAAAACCGCTCTTGAAGCCAAGCTAAACGGTGCGCTTGCCTCCGGACGTCTCGAAAGCAAAGCGGCCGACGATATCCGCAAAGAGATAGCTCGTATCTCTTTCCTCGAGTCCACGTTCAAAGGCAATGACGGTAATATCGATCAAAACGAAACCGTTGCCCTCAATAGAGAGTACGATGGCGTAGAGAGCAAACTGACCGCTCTGCTTCCTGTCCTTCCTGATATCGATAAAATTCAGGATGAGATCAACAAGAAAATCGAAGAGGGTGCGGCTAAAGGCACCATCAGCTCGGCCAAAGCCATGGAGCTCAAGGGAGAATACGAGCGTATCGCCCGTATAGAAGATGCTTTCCGCAAGACCGATAACTCTTTGGTCGAATGGGAAGTTCTCGCTCTCAATCGAGACCTCGAAAAACTGAGCAGCCAGGTGGATAGTCTCGGCACGACCCAGAACTCGAGCCATGCTTCGGAAGTGAGTGTCGATACTTCTCAGGTGGCTCCTGATACCAGAGGCCACTGGGCAGAGAAATATATCGCCATCCTTCAGCAAAGAGGCACCATCGGTGGTTTCCCCGACGGTTCTTTCAAGCCGAACAATGGTATCACCAGAGCTCAGTTCGCCGCCATCGCCATGAAAGCGCTCGGACTTCCTGAAGCCGGACGTCCCGCCAAGTTCCGCGATCTATCCAGCAAGCACTGGGCCTATAAAGCGGTGAGCGCAGTGAGCGAAGCCGGTCTGGTCGGTGGTTATCCTGACGGCAGCTTCAGACCGGAAGATAAAATCACGCGCACCCAGGCTTTCGTAATTCTGTCGAAAGCGCTGAACAAAGCCAACGATGACGCTAAAGTCCTGGATCGTTATAAAGACGGCAACAAAGTTGCCGCCTGGGCGATACCCAGTGTGGCTAAAGCGGCCAACGCCGGCATCCTGGTCAACTATCCCGACGCTTATCAAATCCGTCCGGGCGATGAAGCGACCAGAGCAGAAGTTGCTGCCCTCACCTACCAGACCATGTCTAATCTGGGCAAAGACCTGCCCCGTTTGACCATCGGTCTTGAGGCTTCTGAAAAGGGTACTAACTAGTATCCGGCAGAGTGCTGAGCGTTATAGCAACATTGAAAGAGCCCTGTTTCAGGGCTCTTTCGATTCTTTGCAGACCAGCACCACAGCCGCCTTGCCCTTCGAGATCATTTTCTTGAACGAGCGATGGTGCATCGATTTGACCAGGCTCTTGCGGGACATGCCTATTACAACCACATCGCAATCTTGAGTGGTGCTAATCTCATTCAAGAGTTTGGTGTTGGAATTGGCGATGATCTTGGACCTCTCCACATCGAGGTCGTATTCAACTCGTATCTTCTGGGCGAGCAATTCTATCTCGTTATCTATATCTTCACAGATGCCGTCTTTCGATACGTTGCAGAGGTTTATCGTCTCGCGGACATCGTCTTTGGTGACCACTGGCAAAAGGTCCACCGCCAGCCTGGCATCGAGAAATCTTGCCGCCGGGACAAGATAATGCTCTTTGCGTTCCGGGGTGGTCAGTCGACTGGCCAGCACGACACCGCAGCGGGTGTTCTGTAAGACCGAATTGAGAAGATCGTCTCCTCGCTGTCCCCTTTTGCTTCCGGTCCAGCGCATTAGAAACAAGCTGATCTTTCTTTCTCTGATGGTGTCGGATATGGCATCACCGATATCGTGCGCCACCCTGATATTGGTATGCACGGGTATTTTGAACTCATGACCGATGTTCTCTGCCAGAGAGGAGATCAAGCGACCGTTCTCATCAGAGAAGGTCGCTTCGGCCGGATCCATCTCTCTGGGGATCAGAATCACATTCAAACACTCGAGCTCGTATTGTTTATGTTTGGCCAGCCTGGCGGCAAGCTGAAGCAAGCTGTCTGCCTGAGTAGGATCGGCCACAGCTACCAGCAGTCTGCCGACGCCGGCTTCCGGTGATCTGGTTTGATAGACCGTATAGCTGCTCGAATCAGACTGGCGCTTCATGCTCATCGCCTTCGATTCAGCCCGGACAATGTCTTTTTCTGTGATCACGCCGACTACTTTCGACCGTTCCACCACAGGCAGTACTCGAATTTTGTTCCCTTCGAGAATCATCAAAACATGAGCCAGAGTATGATCCGGACGAACTGTTACCGGCTTGGGTGTCATTATCCGTTTAATCGAAGCATCCTGGCTGAGGTTCTTTCTTCTCGCGTTTTCTAAATCGGTTCTGGAGACGATGCCTATTATATGCTCGTCTTTATCCAAAACCGGGAAGCTCCAGTTGGGAAGCTCCGCCAGCTTTTCCGAGAGCTCTTTGAGCTTGGTTGTGGAAGGAAATGTGCGCACCGCTTTGGTCATAACATCTTCTGCTTTGAGGCGGTAGAGCATGCCGTGGGACGGCTCGTCCTCTTTTAAGATAATGCCCTGCAGCCTCAGAATATGGTCGTACATGGAGCCGGGATCAAGCTGTTCGGCGACAAGATAGGCGAGCACACAGCTGATCATAAGAGGCAAGACCACATTGAAATCGGTGGTCATCTCGAAGATGATCACCACTGCCGTCATCGGGCTTCTGGCAATGGCACAGAAAGCTGCCCCCATGCCTACAATGGAGAACGAGGCTATATTAGCGTGACCGGATAGATAATGCTGGGCTGCTGCCACCAGGTGACCTAGACAGGCTCCCATGGTGAGACTTGGAGCGAAGATACCGCCGGGGGTGCCTGCCCCGAAAGCCAGCGTAGTCAGTCCAAATTGAGCAAGAAAAGATATGATCGTGATATGCAGGTCGGCGGAACCTCTGACCAGAAGCTCTCTTAAACCGGCCGAATTGGCAAAGAAAGGTGGAAGTTGCATCATCACCAGTCCGGTGAGCAAGCCTGCCAGGGTGCAGGATATGGGCACAGGGATTTTGGCTATATCACCGCGGAATTTGAGGGCTAGAACCTGCACTTTGTTGAAGAGAGCACCGAAGGCACCGGCGATGATGCCGAGCAATACATAGAAAGGAATGTCGTAATAAGCGAAAGTGGCCCGTGGTGCCAGATCATTGAAGTTGATGTCGAGACTCTGCACCCCGACCAGCCTCGATACCACGGCGGCTACGAAGCAGGCCACCACGGTGGTGCCTACGGCAAGCCCGGACATCCTGTTGAGCAGGACCTCTAAAACAAACAGAGCTCCGGCGAGCGGAGCGTTGAATGCCGCAGCCAGTCCGGCTCCTGCCCCGGCGGCGATTAGTTGGGTACGATTGGCGGGGGTGGTTCTGATCCAGGTACTGAACCGTGAAGAGATGCCGGCAGCAACTTGAACGGTCGGTCCCTCTCGACCCAGCGCCAGACCTGAGCCCAGAGAGATGATGCAGGCGATTAATTTGTAGATGGCGGTGCGCATTCCCAGAGGAATATCGGCTCCGGCAAGATTGGCTCTGGTCTGGGCGATGCCGGAGCCTCTAATCTCAGGCGCCAGATAACGCACCATGAGACCGGTGATCAAACCGCCGGCCATGCCTATTAGCGGTAAGACAAAGGGACCGAACTCAGCCACTTTCTGTACACGCCAGGTTCCTAAAAGACCGACCCCTTCTTTTAAAAGAACGGCACCGGCAGCGGCCACCAGACCGATGATGCAGGCTTCGAAGACACCGATGTTAACCGGGGCAAGACTGGGTTTCTTGCTTCCAGAATCATCGGCATCAAGCATTCGTCTTTCTCTTATAAACCTGCTCGTACTTCGAGGCTGTGATGATTAGCGTGTAGCCTTCGATTTTTTCAAGAGAGCGTTTGAAGGCTCCTTTATACATCGATTTCAAAAGAGACTTACGAGGCATGCCCATGATCATAAGGTCGCAGTGATCGTTCTCTTTCATGGCACTCAGGAGTTTGGTCGGAGAATTGGCGTCGGTAGCCATTCTGTGAATGTCAAAATCCAATTTCTTCTTGAGCTTTTTGTAGGTGGTGTCGAAAGTGGTGCTTTCGTCTTTTGCCTGGGCCCGCTCTTGTTCTCGTTCGTGGACATTGAGGAGATGGACGCTCACTCCCTCGCTTCCGGAGCCGGCCACAAAAACCCTGGCTAGTCTAACAGGTAGCTCGTGTTCCAGATAATTGCCCACCGGCACCACCACGTTTTGCACTCCGGTTATGGCCTGGCTGGCAGCTTGATTGAGAAGAATTACAGGGCAGTTGGTGTTTTTCAGGATGGTCTGGACAATATTGTCGGCGTTCTGAGACTTCTTGGCACCACCTCTAGAAGAGTAGCGCATCAAAAACAAGTCGGCATCGCGTTCGGTTATCGACTCGGCCATGGCCGCGCCCACATCATGAGCGACTCGGATACTCGTATGTACCGGGATCTCATGTTTTGCACCCAGGGCCTCTGCTTTGGCCGCGATTTTTCTGCCGATACTGTCCGATACCTTTGATTCGGCCGGGTCTCTGTCTCTGGGGACCGTGATTATATGCACGCATTCGAGTTCGAAATTTTTTATCTTGGCAATATCGGCGGCGATACCAAGCAGGTTCTCTGCGGTCTCCGGGTCTCCTACCGCCACCACCATTCTGCCCTGACCGGCTTCTGCAGATCTGGTCTGGTAAACCACATAAGAAGAACTGGAGGCTGTGGTTCTCAGTCCGATAAGCTTGGATTCGGCGCTCACAATATCTGAACGGGTGATGATGCCCACGAGCTTGCCTCTTTCGACCACAGGAATGCGGCTGACCCCGAATTTTTCTATCAGATGAAGCACCCCGGAGAGATACTCATCCGGTCTTACCGTAATCGGCTTTGGTGTCATCACCTTTTCTATAGAGGTATCGTCCGGCAGTTTCTTGCGATTGGACTCGATGATATCGGGCTTGGTGATGATGCCCACCGGTCGCATTTCGTCGTCCACCACCGGAAAGCCCTGGTGTCTGGAATTTTCGAAAAGCTGCCGGACCTCTTGCAGGGTCGCGGTCTGTTTTATAGACTCGATATTCTTCTGCATAAATTTGCGCGCCGGCAGCCTGGTGATCAAGCTGTCTTCCCCTTCGCTCTCTTTCAGGTCGATACCGCTCCAGTGCAGGAGCTGGTCGTACAAAGAGCCCGGATCCAGTCTTTCTGCCACTAAATAAGCGATGATGCAGCTGATCATAAGAGGCAAGACCACGTTGAAGTCCTGGGTCATTTCGAAGATGATCACCACCGCTGTTATAGGCACCCTGGCAACGGCACAGAAGACCGCACCCATGCCCACTACAGCAAAGGTGCCGCAGTCGCCGCCTGACTGAAAGAAATAGTTCTGGGTGATGGCGAGAAAATGACCGAGACAGGCACCCATGGTCAGACTGGGGGCGAAGAGCCCGCCGGGGGCGCCGGAGCCATAGCTGATTACGGTGAGTACGAACTGGGCAAGCAGGGCCTGGCTGACAACGCCGATTCCCAGTTCGCCTTCTACCAGGGTCTGGCGGAGCAGGGCATAGTTCTGCATAAACGGACAGACCATGAGAATCAGCCCGGTGAGCAGACCGGCAAGTCCACAGGTTATGTAAAAGGGCTTTTTCACCACGTCACGGGTGAAAGTCAGAGACTGGATTATGCACTTGTTGAAGAGAGAGCCGATGACACCGGCTGCGATGCCAAGCAGAATAACGAAAGGGATGTCATAGGCTGTGAAGGTGGCTTTCGGCGCAAGCTCAGAGAAGTTGACGTCGAGACTGTGTACACCGACCAGTCTCGAGGTGACCGAAGCAACGAAGCAAGCCACGACCGTGGTGCCCACCGCCAGTCCTGACATCTTTTGCAGAAGCTCTTCAAGAACGAAAAGCACTCCGGCGAGGGGCGCGTTGAAAGCAGCAGCCAGACCTGCTCCTGCCCCGGCGGCAATGAGCTGGATGCGGTGGGTAGGCGAGGTCCTTATCCAGAGACTGACTTTCGAAGAGAGGGCGGCGGCCACGTGTACGGTCGGACCTTCTCGACCGAGAGCCATTCCTGACCCCAGAGAGGCGATACAGCCCACCAGTTTGACCAGGGCTAATCTGATTCCAAGAGGCATCTGGATGCCATATAGCGTTGCTTTGGTCTGGGGAATGCCGCTGCCGCTGGCTTCGGGGACGACATATTGCAAAAGCAGGCCTGCCACCACACCGCCGGTCAGACCGATGACCGGCAGGAGCCAGGTGTGATCGTGGGAGAGCGAAACTCTTATCGAGCCCACCAGACCGACACCGTGTTTGAGAATGACCGCGCCGAAAGCAGCTACCAGACCGATCAAGCATGCTTCGAGAATGCCGATATTTACGGGCTGGTGGTGATGTTGAGAATCTTTCTTAGCGCCTTTGACCATAAGTGATTACAGATTCTACAGTAATTACAACCGGCATATATAAAAAGGCCCTGGTTATGTAACTCAAGGACCCTTTCGTTTTTCTCTTTTCTCTCTTTCTAGCTGATCTTCGAATAAGAAATCCGCCAGTTCGTTTCTTGGTCTTGCTTCTTTAGAAGTGCTTTTGGGCGGAACCAGAGTAAGAGCCAGATCAGGTCTTGTTTTTTTAAGGCGTGTCAGCGAATTGTCGGTGAGATCAGGGCATTCATCGAGGACCAGTTTCTTTAGAGACGATTCGGGTTTGAAGGCTCTTATACCAGAGTCAGTGAGGGGCGATTTTGAAATATGCAGAGATCTAATACCGGAGAATCGAATTCGTTTGATGATATCGTCGGTGATACTGCTGCCTCCCAGGCGAAGAGCCTGCAAACCGGTTGTGCCTGCCAGCAGTGCTTTGAGAGATGCTTCGGAGCACTTTATATATGTGATGTCGAGCTCCTTCAACTCTTTCAGGTCGGTCAGATCCGAGAATATGTCGTCAGTAAGGTTCCTGCAGCGAGCCAGTCTCAGTCTATCTAAGTGAGGAAAGACAGAAATCAGATGCTTTAGCTCTGCATCACTTACATTGGTGCCGGAGAGATCCAGGTCGCTCAGACCAGCCGGTCCGTTTAGCTCTAGGAACATTTTTTCGCGGATGCAGCTGTCTTTGTCCAGGGTGAGCTTTTTTAGATTTTTCAGATTTGAGATACGCTTGAGCACGCCGGGGGCAAGGGCTGAATTTATTAGAGAAAGCTCTTCCAGCGGTTCGCCTTCTAGATACTCTATTGCTTTTGGCGTTAATTCAGCCATGTTCATCGATACTGCATGGACAGCGTTAGTTTTGACCAGTCTGGCAACATCTTCGTCGTTGGAGCCGTGTTGAGACTGGTAGATGCCGTCTACCAGAGTAAAGCCGATCTGTAATTTCTGGGGAAATGGGCTATGGTAATCTTTCTTGCCCTTGTGCAGCACTCTATAGATGGCTTTTTTCTGCTCTTGCTCTTTTGAATTGTCGCTCTCTTTCAACATCGGTTGGAGCACGATGAAAGCTATGAGCAGGGTTGCTGCCGTCACCGATAGACCTATCCATAGATAAGCCGATAAAGGCTTTTTCTCGCTTTGCACCCGGTCATTTTATCAGGATATTCTATGCTAAAAATATCTCAGAAAACATCGGGCAAAGGCAGGGTGAGCTGTTTGGGAGCCTTGACCGCATTTTGGGATGGGGCGATAGGCTTGAAGGTAGCCTTTTTGACGTTTTGAAAAAGCAGGCGTCCTTTATGAGGACCGCATTTTTTGCAGTATAGACCGGTGACTCGTACCGGTTTGCGATGGCGGCTGAAGAGAGTCATACAACCGGGACAACGAGCCTGCCATGCGCCCTGGGGAAGAATTGCGGTTTCGTCGCAGGCTTTCGGCAGGCAGCCGACCCTGAGGCACATCCGCTTCCAGACGTCATTGTGACCATGTTCCACCCCGACCAGGGCATGGGCAATCTCGTGCAAAATCGTGTCTTTGACATGGGCTTCGGCGTTGCGAAAGACATAATAAGAGGATAGCTCTATAGATTTTTTCGCGCCCTTGCAGACCCCGAGCTGTCTTTTGCTGTTATTAAAAGAAAACGACCAGTCACTCAGACCGTAGAGGTTCATCAAGTCTCTGGCCAGTATGCTGGCTTGATCTAGGTCCATTCTCGATCTTCAAATATCCGGGGATGCGAAACCGTCATTATAATTCAAATCATATATGGTGTCACGGGCGCATTGTGTCGTTTATATAAGCTGGATATCTAGTTAATCTATTCAGAAAAATTAAGTACACCTGTTGAGAACCTGGCCTTATCCTTTAGAGAGTATCGTTTTCGCATTTTCGGCAACTGATTATTCGACCGTGACCACAGCCAGTCTTTCACGTCTTATATTGAGGAATCACACCACCGGTGCGAAAGGTTTTCGTCGGGACTACTTCGATCATTTGAAGAGCTGCTCCCGAGAGTTCGTCAATGGAATCGAAGCCGGTGAACCGGCTGCTACACTGACTGCCGATCAGGCTTACGAGAGCACACCGGTTCAGGTGCTCAATCGCATTTTTCGCTTGCTCGAGCCTTATGCCATCGAGCTCAATCGTGTTACAGCCGGAAGTGGCTTCACCATAACAACGTCGGCGCCTGCGTTCAGCCATGAACGTTTCGAAGGGCAATGGCCTTACAACGCCTCGAAAATGGTGCAAATCTATCGCTGTCGAT
Organism: Candidatus Obscuribacterales bacterium; assembly: GCA_020634035.1. Classification (GTDB taxonomy): domain Bacteria; phylum Cyanobacteriota; class Vampirovibrionia; order Obscuribacterales; family Obscuribacteraceae; genus RI-106. The sequence continues at coordinate 306,183 of JACKCM010000005.1, forward strand.
TCGCCTCTATGGTGCTCAGCGCCAGTATCAGAGTAAAAGACGACACGATAAGCTTTTATCTTCTGCCTGCCGAACATGCCATTCGCCAGAGCGAAGCCGAAGAAGAGTATGGTCCACTGATGATTTTCTCCAGCTACGGAGATTCGGGATATTCCCGCTTCGGCGATTGCGGAAAGGCGCTCTGGTGGGTTGAGGGCAAGCCTCTCACCGATGAGCGATTCGAGAGATATTGTTTGTTGTTCTTTGACCATTTTGTGAAACGCAGTCAAAGACTTGCTCTTGAACGAATGAAATCAGACCAATATTAGATAACAGGAAAAAATATGAGAGGCCAGAGAGAGTTAGCTAACTGTTCATATATGAAGTTAATCTTGAGATGGAAGATGACATTAATTTCAAGATGGAAAGGCGGCTTTATCCACAGCTAGTGGACGTGGTGTCTGATATGGTGCCAGTTATTTATTAGCAGTCGCATTTAGACGCCGATCATCTGCGCCACAATCTCTCTGGAACGCGCTCGGGTATCGAAATCTATCAGGACGATCTGTTGCCAGGTTCCCAGTACCGGTTTTCGATCGAGAAAAGGAACAGTAAGGCTGGGACCGATTAGTGACGCACGGACATGGGCGTTGCCGTTGTCGTCGCCTGAGGTGGATTTATGATGTTCGTATTGTCCATCTCTTGGCGCAATCAGCTCGAGCGCCGTGTCTATATCTTTGACCAGACCCGGCTCGTACTCTATGGTGGTCAGTCCGGCGGTGGAGCCAATAACAAATAATGTCACCGTGCCGTCCTTGAGACCGGAGCTCTTAACAGAGTCGGCCACCATAGAAGATATGTCCACCACATCGTTGTTGCCTTTGGTAAAGAGCTTTATAGATCGGCTTTCTACTCGAGCGCCAGTTGCTGCCATAGCGATTGCAAAGATTCCTTTTTTGGGAGTATTCAGATACTCTAGCATCTATGACCGCAACAACACTAAAAACCGTAATTGGCGTGATGGGACCGGGCAAGCTCGACCCAGCCTCTGCCAGTGACAGAGAGATTTTGACTTCGGCCTATGCACTGGGCCAGGAGATTGCCAGGGAAGGTTGGGTGCTGCTCACCGGGGGACGCGCCGCCGGGGTGATGGAAGAAGCCAGCCGGGGCGCTAACGAAGCCGGAGGCATAGTCCTGGGGATTCTGCCCGACGCCGACACGGTGAATTGCTCGTCTTTTGTGTCCATTGCAGTCCCCACGGCGATGGGTAGCGCCCGCAACAACATAAACATTCTGGCGAGCCATGTGGTGGTCACCTGTGGCATGGGAGCCGGTACGGCAAGCGAGGCGGCTCTAGCTATCAAGGCAGGAAAGAACGTGATAATGCTTCATCCCGGGGATAGCGCCGCCGCCTTCTTTCTGGAGTTGGCTGCCGGTCAGGTTAAGGTGGCGGAGAATGTTACCTCGACGGTGGCTTTGATTAAATCGAAGTTGAATCTAAACGGGTAGTTTCCGGGTAGATATTAAAAGTACCTTGGCTAATTAGTGAATTTAATTATGAGAGTTTTGATAAGCCTTTTTCTTGCTTTGACCTTTATGACGCCGGCTTTTGCCAAGTCTGCCGAGGTCGATCCCGATAAGGTTCTGGTGGTAATGGTTTATTCGAGTAGTTGCAAGAAATTCTGCAACGAGGTCAGACCGATGCTCGCCAAAATCGAAGAGAAGTATGGCGATAAAGTTGCTGTTCATATGCTCGGCATCAGTGGTGACGATCTCGCCAAATCCAAAGAGATGGAGAAAAAACTGGGCATTTCGGGATTTTTACCGGCAATGCTTGATCGAGTTCCGGCGGTTGGAATCTTCTCTGTTAAACGGAAGCTGGTGAGAGAGTTAATCAGCTCAAAAAAATTCGACCAGTATACGAAGTACATCGATGTCGCCCTGAAGGCTAAATGACCACATCCATGAATCTGAGCACGGTTCTGATGCGTCGGCTGATTCTTATCAGCCGCGTAGTCGGTGCTTCTGTGGCAATTTTAGCGTTTTTGGTCGTGGTCGGCTGGGCCACCGGCAACTATTCTCTGACAAGACTAATCCCGGATTTTGGAGGCAGTCTTCCTTTTGCCGGGCAGTTGCACTCGGCAGCCGCCCTCAATCTCTTCTTTCTAGGGGCAGGACTGCTCTGTTACAGCTTCTTAGACAGCAAAATCGGCAAGAAGGCTGCGATTATTCTGGCCAGTCCCGTAATTATTTCGAGTCTGCTTGCTCTTTACGAAGCCTTCTCTGGGACTGTGCTGGATAGTCTGCGTCTCTGGGCGCCGACGCCTGCGGCTCCCGGGGTTACTTATCCTACTCCGATGATTCCCGAGGCTGCTTTTACTTTGCTTTGCCTGGCTGTAGCCCTTGTGCTAATCGGAAGAGATTCTGAAAAGGCTGTCGGTCCTTCTCAGATTGCGGCACTCTTATCAATACCTGTGCCGATTCTGATTCTGTTCGGGGCGGCCACTCGCTCTCCCAAGCTCTGTGCCCTGGGTGGCTGTTTCGAGATGTCCCTTGCCTTTGCTTTGCTTACACTTTTGCTTGCGGTGGGCATCATTTTCTCCCGACCGGATCAGGGCATGGCCCGTCTTCTCTCCAGCACCTCCGGCGGTGGCAGGCTCTGTCGACGTGCTCTGGTTGTGCTTGCATTTTTGCCGGGTTTGCTTATTTTGAGGACCATGGCGGTCAATTATAGGGTTGGTAAGGAAGTCCTGGTGGAGGAGCCTCTCAGTTGGGCTCTATTCGGTTTGATCCTAATTGGAATAGTCGCTTATATGGTGGTCTCGGGGGCCCGCAGTCTGGAAGTTCTGGAGACGCAGAAAGAAGAGATTGTCGATAAATTGCTCGAGACGGAACAGGCCCTTTCGAACAGCTATAAAGTAAGCGTCGAAAACTCCCAGGCAATTACCGGTATAAGATACAAGCGGATCTGTTTGATTTGCAGCCAGGATTTCGATGAGAGCCTCACGATATGTCCTCTGGATGGAGGCGATCTGGAGAGAGTTTTAGACGAATCGCTCGAAGGGCTGCTATTTGCAGAGAAGTATCAGATCGACTCTCTGCTTGGAACAGGCGGCATGAGTAGTGTCTACAAAGCTCACCATTTGGATCTGAAAAAAGACTTTGCGATCAAAGTTCTGAAAAATGCTTCCGGTACCGAAGCCTTGAAACGATTCAAGCGAGAAGCCCAGGCGACCAGCAGCCTCAATCATAAGAACATTGTCGGTGTCACCGACTTTGGTATCGCACCGGATGGAAGGTCTTATATTGTGATGGAATTTGTCGAGGGCGAGAGCCTTTCGGAGCTTGTTCGCCGAATGGGGTCGCTCACCCCCAAAGTCTCGAGCTATCTTATAACCCAGATCTGTGATGGATTGATTCATGCCCACGAAGCAGGTATTGTGCACCGGGATCTGAAACCCGCCAATATTATGCTGGTCAAGAACAAGCAGGATGGTATCACCGCCAAGATAGTCGACTTCGGTCTGGCCAAAATCCTGGATGACGGCATGGATAAATCGCAACAGTTGACCCAGACCGGAGAATGCTTCGGCAGCCCGCTATATATGAGTCCGGAGCAGTGCCTGGGCACCACTGTGGATCATAGAGCCGATATCTATGCGCTCGGCTGCATCGCCTACGAGTGCCTGACCGGCGCGCCGCCTATAATCGGCACTACCATCCTCGACACTTTCAACCGGCATCTCAAAGATCCTCCCCCGCCATTTCCTCCAGAGTTAAATGTCCCTAAAGAATGGGCGGCGATTATATTTACCGCCCTGGCCAAGAAGGCAGAGCATCGTCCTGCCAGCGTCCGAGAGTTCAAAGAGGCTTTTAAAAAGCCTCTACATAGTGCGAACGTACCTAAGTGAAATACTGGCTGGTGCCACCAGACCAAGTTGGCGGCGCGGATTGAAGGCACCGGGGACGATACTGCCATTTGGCAGACGCTGTGGTGGTCCCGGTAGAGCGGTGGCTCCGGGATTGATATGCTGACCGATGGTTATCGGCACTTCTAGAATAAGCATATGACGCTTATATTGATAAGAGAAACCAGGCGCCACAGCCAGAGCCCATCCCGGTTGTCGAAAACCGCGATTCGATCCGATCAGATCTCTGCTTCTCAAGCCGTCCCAGTGCAGGGTGCCTCTGAGGCGTAAGCCACGAAGCATCGGTTTGTCCCAGGTCTTTGGAATGCGTGATGAGAAACCGGCTCTCAGGGTCCAGGTATCGGCTACGGAGTTTTGCAATCGAGAGAGAAAAATCGGATTGAGCGGTACGCCCAAGCTCTCGATAATCGAAGGGGTGCCGTTAGTGACTCTCGGGTTGGCGAGATATATCGCAGAAGAGAAAAGGGTGGTATCCCTGAAAGGATGCATGCCTCGTAAGACTTTATAGGCATCATAGCCGAATAGAATGCCGACACCACCGTCGCCGGGCAGCGCCGCCGGAGGATAGGCGGATCTTGGGCGGGGATCGAGACCCTGTTCGTTGGGGATGACCCTTCGAGCTTCCCAACTGCCTGTGGGCAGTTTGATACCCATACCCAGGGAGACGTTTTCGAAGGGATGTTCTGAGGGATCGAGCACAAAAGACTGGCCGTAGAGACTGAGATCTCCTACACCGTTTATTCCAAAACCTCGACGGGCGCCCTGGTCTATACCCAGGGGCGGCAGAATGGTCGAAAAATTGTTGAAAACCACAGGCAGGGTGCCGGTCAGTCTTACCCTGTTGTTGACTTTATAGAGCGCTGTGACATCCAGGGTGCTGAGCCGGATTTTTGGACCCCAGAGCTCGGTGAAGCTGCGGTTATAGCGCGAATTGAAATATGAGCGATCCGCAGAAGCGTAGCGCCAGCCGGCAGATAGTTGAAACTTTCCTCCAGTCGAGCCTAACCCGGGCACGATTCCTCTAGCGGCTGCTCATCCCTGGGCCAGGGCGAACGGCGCTTTCAAGAAAAAGAAGACACCGGTGAGGAGGATAGTAAGGTAGATTTTGGAAGCGATTTTCACCGCTATAGTATAGCTTAAATGAAATGGGCTCGAACTAGACGATAAACCAGAATGTGCTGCCTTCGCCTTCCTTCGAGGTGACGCCAATCTCTCCGCCATGCTGCTCTACGATTGTTTTAGATATGGGCAAGCCCAGACCTGTGCCACCTTTTTCGACCTGATCTGATTTGTCTACCTGTTTGAATCGTTCGAAGACGTCTCCCAGTTTCTCTTCGGGAATGCCGCGCCCTTTATCTGTGACCGAGATCCTCACCCTGTCTTCGTCTAAGGCTTCGGTCTTGATCACTATCGATGAATTGGCGGCAGAGAACTTGATGGCGTTAGAGAGAAAGTTGATAAGCACCTGAACCAGTCTGTCTTTATCTGCCACCATTTTGATATTGGAGTCGATCATCTCTAGCTTGATCTCATTTCTTTCGGCGAGCTGTTTCACCGAGGCAATAGATGCGTAGATTATTTCCTGGGTGCTGGTCTCTTTGATGACCAGATCAAAGGCGCCACCCTGCATGTCTTCGATGCTGAGCAGGTCGTCAATCAGCCTGATTACCCGGTCGGTGTCATGGGCGGCCATGGTGAGTCTGGACTGGGCTTTTTCGGTCAGCTCGGCAATTATGCCGTGGGAGAGATTATGAAGCGAGTACTGTACTTTGGATAACGGCACGGAGAGTTCGTTGCGAACCAGTTCGACCAGATGTTTGCGCTGACGGTCTACTCTTGCCAGATCACTGGCGGTGGCATGAAAGACTCGATCTAGTTGGCTGATTTCATCGTCACCACCTACCGGTGGTGCCAGTGCTTCTCGTTTCAGCAATCGTCTTGTGTTGTCCAGCACGACCTTCAAACGCATGGTGGTACTGGCGGTGAGATAGACCGCCAGCCCTACGGTAAGGACAATATTCAGAATGACACCATAGATGATTATTCGCTTGATTTTAGAATCGAAATAACGTTGACGTTTGCCGACGCTGGCCTGTCTCTCTTTCTCTACTTCCAAAAGGTCGTCTACATTTCTAAGTGCTAAGGTGAAGAAATCATAGACCTTGTCGATTCGTACATCAGAGTCGACATAGTTTTTCACGTCAATCTCTTGTTCGAACTCTTCTGTAAACATATCCGAGAGCCTGTTGAGGGTCTTCAAGCTACTCTCTTTTATAATCGCCGCGTTTTTTGTTCTTTCCGAATCGCCCTTGCACAGTTCAATCAGCTCTCTACAGGCGAGTTCCGCTTTGCGTTTTTCGTCCATGAATTTCATCTGCAAGAACGGCAATCGGTTGGAGTTGTAGAAAACGGCGATTAGTTCACAATCAATTAGTTTAGTCACCACCGAGGTGGCTGCCGATACGACCTTTTTAGATTCGATTACTTTGTAGACTTCTTGCTCTGATTGATAGAGAGTGACTGCAAGGATAATGTGAAAGACAAGCTGGAAAACCGTTGGCAGGATAATAACAACCAACCCCTTAAGCAGCAGTTTAGATCTTTGATTAATCACCGGCGTTCCTCCGGTAAGGAAGCCAGATAGTAAAAGCGGTACTGCTAGTCTCTGAGGAGAGATCAAGCTTGCCGCCATGGGCAGTGACTATCGCTTTTGCCAGAGCACCGCTCAGCACATCGAGATGTGGACAGTTCAAACTGGTGAGCTGTTTCGAGGTCTTGCTGAAATACTGCAGACGTTCGTGTTCGTCTACGGGGGGTCCCTGATCCTCTATGATAATGTTGATGCCGTCCTTACCAGAATTCACCAGAACCAGGCTTTCTCTTTCTGCGGACATCCTCGCCTGGGAAGCGAGGAGCAAGATTATGAAGGCTTTCTCCAGGAGCATACTGTCACCGACGGTGGTGAGTTCGAAAGAACTTTCTTCTGATTGCGCTTCCATATTCAGAGCCTGACAAGCCGGGCTCCATTCACTGAGCACCTTTTCGTAGCTTTGCTTTATTAAATCCGGCAGGTTTACACTCTCTTGCTTTATCACCTGGGAGCCACTCTCCAGCCTTTCAACCAGGAGCAAATCATTGACCAGATTAATCAGGCGGGTGAGCTGGGTCTGGGTCTCTTCGACCGAGCGATGCAAGGTTTGAGGATAGCCTCCCATGGCACCAGCTTGAAGCAGGGTAAGAGTGCCCTGTATGGACGTTAGCGGTGTTCTCATCTCGTGGCTGACCACGCCGATAAGTTGTTCTTTGAAAGTCTCGAACTCCATAATTTCGCTGGCTGTCTTGTGCAGAGCCTGATCTAATTCGGCGATCTCATCGTCTCCACGCATCGGCGGATTGAGCTCCATCCTGGCACCTAGCTTGAATGTGTTCGTCAGGACGTTGTCCAGTCTTTGCGAGATATAGCGGGCAAAGTAGCGCGCCAGAAAAAAGGTGATGGTGATATTGACCACTGCTCCGAATAGAAGCAGAATTTGAATCCTCAATATCGAGTCTCGAAAGAGCTGAGGTTCGACAGTTTGAATCTGTTTCTCTCTTTCGATTATATTTTTGCTGGCACCTTCCGAATGGACGATGAGCAGATTGCCGACATTACCACTGGTGGCAAAGAATGCCCCGAGGCGACTCTTGGGATCGGAGTTCGCCACCTTCTCCTGGTTTTTGATCCAGTCTCGCGCCGAGGCGTTCAGGCGGGCCGCTTCAGAGCGCTCCAGATCGTCGTCCCGGGTCAGTCTCATCAACCTGGCGCTACTCGAACGAATCTCTTCGTGGGATTCTTCTAAACGGTCAAGGAGGTCTGGTCTTCTAGAGACGTTATAAATAATCGCGGTGGTAGTCGATGCGGCAATCTCTTTGAGAACGGTCTCCACGGCGATGATGATATCGTGGGAGCGCATCTCGCGATTGATATGGGTGGCGGTCTGGTCTATCTGGCTGACTAGAACGGCGACGAATAACGCTTCGAAAAGAAGCGGTACCGAGACTATCATCAAGCCCTTATGAAGTATCGAGAGCTTCATAGAAACCGTATAGATCTAGAGGAGTGCTTTAATAAGATTCCCCATATACGCTTCGGCAAGCTCTATTATCTGACACCTAGCGGGCGCCGTCCTCGATGAAGCGAATCACCAGATCGGCTAGATCATGCTCGGCTTTGTCCACCAGGGCTTGATTGGCACTTGTCTTGGCTAGAGCCAGAAGCTTTCTTGCTTCTCCAATCTGCGCAATACCTTTGCCGAAATCTTCTCCGGTTCTGGCTACTTCTTTGAGACCGATGCTGCCATCCGGTTTTTCATAAGTACTGACCATGACATTGGCCGGTAGGGCTTCTACCTTCATCTCAGAGACCAGAGACTCCAGCTCTTTGGGGCTATTGGTCAGGTCTACCTGGGCAAAGATGGCGTTTTTGTCGATCGCTTTCTGAACCGGTTCTGTAGACCAGGCTGCTTTCTCGGCCATCTGGCAGGGACCGCACCAGTCTGCTCTGAAATCCATGATCAGAGGACGACCCGATTCGTGGGCAGCCTCTATGGCTTCGTTAAGTTTAGCCAGGCTGTCGATCTTCTCGAATCTGGTTTTTTCAGGGGTTTTCTCGACTTTGTGATCCGATGGGCTCTCCGGCTCTTTAGCGACTTCGGGATAGGCTGCTTTCTCCATCATCTGAGAGACGCCTTTATAGGGCAGCAACTCTCTCAGCCTGTCGGCGGGAACTCCTTTGGCTTTCGCCATCTCTACCACCGGTCCGGCAATCTCTGCGTTTTCCATTAACTCCGGATGACGGCGAGCACCTTCGGCTATGGATTGCATACCCCGGTCGGCAGAGTCTGGGTCTTGACCCTGGCTCATTTCAAAGAGCCCTTTGTTTACTCGCAGATAGCCATCGGCGGCACCGAGTCTTCCGAGTCCCTCGATATTGTTTTTGATACCGCTTATAGTATTGGGATCCGCATCTGATTTTGCTTGCTCTTCGGCAAGACTCTTTTGAAACAGTGCAGTCACTCTAGAGAGATCTCCCTGGTCGACGGCATCGGCGGCTGCTATGGCCGAATCATAGACTGCCAGCCTGGCTTCGTAGGTGTTGGCTCCCTGGATCTTTCCGAGAGCTTCTTTGATACGACCCTGGGCCTCTTTGAGATGCTCTATGGAAGCAAGGTCTTCATCGGAATCTTTTACTTCCGGCTCTTTTACTTCTACTTTTTCCGGCTCTTTTTCGGGAGTTTTTTCAGGTTCTTTCTCAGGTTGTTTTTCAGGTTCCTTTTCAGGTTCCTTTTCAGGCTCTTTCTCAGGTTGCTTCTCCGGCGTATTCTCGGGAGTTCTCTCCGGTGTTTCGGCTTTCTCTTTGTCGAGTTCCTGCTGTCTCTCTTTCAGTTTGAGATCCGGGAAGGCCTTGTCCAGTTCGTCGCCGGCATAAATTGTTTTTGCCATGCGGTCTATGTAAGATGGCTGTTTAGCCAGCTCCGGATGTCTTTCGAAGGCGTCTTTGATGTCTTTGACACCATCTTCTAAGTCACCTTCGTTTAAATGAAATAGACCTCTTTCGAATCGGGTGATACCATCGGCGATATCCATGTGATCTATGGTGGCACGATAGTTGGTCAGATTGTCGACCTTGCTCTTGTCCGCTCCGTCGCCTTTCTTTCTCTCCTCTTCCAGCTCTCTATCGAGAAACTGCTTGACCATGGCGGTCTCTTTAGGGTCGACCTGGTCGGATGTTTCTACTGCTTTGTCAAATAATTGCTGGCGCTGATCTTTTGTAAGACCGACATGCTCGCCTTCTCCTATTTTGAATTTCAGCATGCGCTCCACCGCTTCGCGATAGTCGCTGTCGGCACCGACATTTTCATTGCGTCCGGCGACAATCGAACCGAAGATGTCTTCGCGCTGTTGATTGAGATGCTCGAGAGCAGTTAGTTCTGGGCTCTTGGGCTTGTCGTTTTGTTCCGGCTTGTCTTTGACCTCGGGCTTCTCTTCCGGGGCGTCGCCGTCTTCTTTCTTGGTCTCCGGCTCGACTGCATCGGGCACCTTGAACTTGCCTTTGTTTTCGTCCATTCTGCGCTGGGCATACTGAAGCTGGTCTTTGATGACCGAAGAGATCTCTCCTCTAGCACCCCAGGTGTTTGCCACCAGCTTGCCCAGGTGCGGCTGGCCGTCCTGATCCGGCGTCAGGGCGAATATGCCCGTATAAGCCATATCAGGATCGTTGCCCACGTTCTTCTCGGCATACTGTCCGAGTTCGGTGGACTTGTCGACTCTGTTTTTGTCCACGAAAATGTAGACAGCGTCGTTGCCACCATCCCGCGAACCTTTTGTCGGCCCGTCAATGAGACTTTTGGTATGTGATGTTTTTTCTGAACCGAAGACCACCACCACCGGTTTTCCAGTACGGGCTGCTTCGTTGAATCCTTCTTGCCAGTTCTTGTCCGTGTACTTGAATTGACCATCGACGTCCTTGTTATAGGCGCCCGAGTCTTTCCAGTCGTTGGCAGCCTTACCGTGGTCCACTATCTGAACATTGTCGGATATCCGTGGCGTCGAATCATTGATCCGGCGAACAGCAGGTATGTCTTGCCTGGGGTCAGGATTATATAGATTTGGATTCACCGCCGGTGAATCTATTGGTGTCCTCGGGTCTACCCTGTCCGGATAGTACCTGGGTGTGGGACACGGCTGAAATGGACGTCAACCCATACCTCTAATACCTGTTGTGTCGTCGGAGAACAAGGGGGAGAAGGCTCAATGCCTTACTTCGTAAGAAGGCTCAATGCCTTACTGCGACAATATTAGAGGTCATATGTGACTCTTTGGTACCCTCTTTCAATACAAGCCTACGTGTTTTTCCCACTGCCGGCCTGAACCAGGTTCAATATCTCAACTCTTGTGGGCAGGGACGGCACCGCACCGGGCTTAGTTGTAGCCAGGGCCCCGGCGGCGCAGGCTTCGCGAACCGCATCTTTTAATGAAAGTCCTTCGGTAAGCCCTCTGGCAAGACATCCGGCAAAGGCGTCCCCGGCGGCGGTGGTGTCCACCGAGTCTACATTATAGGCGGCAACTATAAGCTCTTCATCGTCAGGACCGATGCCTGCCACACCCTTTTCTCCCAGGGTTATTAGAACAACTGCCCCTGGCTTCATTCGCTTCTTGAGCTGTCTGGCTGCTGCAAGAGCCGCGTCCACACCGTCGATGTTTCTTTGAAGCAGCAGACCTGCCTCGCTTTCGTTGGGGATCAGATAATCGAGCTTCTTATACAAGGCTTCGGGAAGTTCGCCGTCATCAGGAGCAGGAGCCGGATTGAGCAATACTTTCAAATCTAACTCAGCAGCCAGCTCTGCTGCATGGACAACGGTCTGCATCGGTATTTCGAGTTGGAGCACCAGAAGCCCGGCCTTTTCTAACAAGGGTCTTGCCCGGTCTATGTCAGCCGGTAGAAGTCGGTCATTGGCCCGGGGAACGATGATGATGCTGTTGTCTCCATCAGGATCTACATATATGTTGGCGAGACCGGAGCCAGCTTCTGGGTCGGTGGACATGGCCGAGATGTCGACACCGTTTTTCTCGAGGGTTTCTAGAATAAGCTCTCCATAAGAGTCTTTGCCGACCTTGCCGACCATGGCTGTGCTTGCACCGGCTCGGGCAGCTGCCAGAGCCTGATTATTGCCTTTGCCGCCGACAAAGGTCTCGAAAGAGAAGCCTTTGACAGTCTCGCCTTTCAAAGGGCGGCGCGGCACCTGAAAAACCATGTCGAGGCTGAGACTGCCCACCACTACCACTTTTGCCCCTGCGCTCATGACGTCTTTCCTCTTCTAGCCACAGTCATATCGAAAGACGATTATATTGCTTTTGTGGTATTTATATTCTCGTTCAGAGATGACAGATTAATTCGCATGGCAAGAGTTATTAGATTTCACGAGACCGGCTCCTCCGACGTTCTTAAACTGGAAGAAGCGCCACCGACCAACCCCGGGGAGGGCGAGGTGCTTATCCATGTACTGGCCATGGGCTTGAATCGAGCCGAGATTCTCTATCGTCAGGGGCTCTATTTAGAGAGAACCAGGCTGCCTTCCAGAATCGGATATGAAGCCTCCGGTCTGGTGAAGGCGGTCGGCGAGGGAGTGACCGATTTTAAAGAAGGCGATTATGTCAGCGCCATTCCGGCTTTCTCTATGCGTCAGTACGGAGTCTGTGGCGAAGAAGCGCTGGTGCCGGCGAAAGCCCTTGCTAAAATGCCCGAGTCTATAAAGCCCGAAGCGGCCGCTTCGGTCTGGATGCAATATCTCACAGCCTATGGCGCTCTTATAGACATTGGTCAGCTCACCGCCTCTCAGGCTGTTTTGATAACGGCGGCGAGCAGCAGTGTCGGTATCGCCGCCATTCAGATGGTGCGAGATCTGGGCGCCATGCCGATTGCCACCACCAGAACCGCGGCGAAGAGAGATGCATTGTTAGAAGCCGGAGCCGCCCATGTGATAGTCACCGACGAAGAGAACCTTGTGGAGCGGGTCAGAACCTATACCGATGGCAAAGGCGCTGATATCATATTCGATGCCATTGCCGGATCGATAGTGAACGAACTGGCAGAAGCGGCTGCCTATGAAGGCACCATCTTCTTATACGGAGCGCTCAGTCTGGAGAAAACACCGTTCCCGTTCAGAGCTGCTTTATCGAAGGGGCTATCTATCGTAGGCTACACGATGATGCAGATTGCCAAAGACGAAGACCGTCTTGAATGGGGCAAAGCCCACATCTTATCTGGTCTTGAAAGAGGCACCCTATCTCCTATTGTCGACCGGGTCTTTCCCCTGACTGAACTGGGAGCAGCCTATGACTATATGGAGACGAATCAGCAACTGGGCAAAATCGTGGTCTCTACCGAGCTTGCCTGATTCAATTCTAGTACTCGGTCGGATCTACGTAGCTGCGGTCTGTGCTATCGGGATCGACTTGAAAAATGGCGATGGAATTGCCGCCGGGATCAAGAAAGCTATAGGCTTCTCCATTAGGCGTGCCGAAAGGACCGGCCTGTTCTTTGAAGCCTCTCTCTTTCAGCTCTCTAATGGTCAGGCTCAGATCATCGACTTCGAAAACCGGCTGGCAACTGGGGGCTTTTCTGTGATTAGATACCAGCAAAAGCGGACCGGGGCTGACTTTGAACGCCGTCACCTTGGCACCGAAACGATCAAAATCCCAGACTTTCTCTGCATGTAAAACGTCCAGATAGTATTCGACCGTGGCGTCGTAGTCGTCGGTGCCCAGATAAAGATAGGCAAGGTTTTTGAAAGGTGGTCTCTTCGTTTCTACTGAGCCTTCGCTCTCTTGAGACAGTTCGCCGCCTTCATTCAGAACCGCACCGCCGGCAATATCGGCTGCTGCCGGGTCCGTTACCGCCGGGGTCGATGCCCCGATTATTTTGCCGGTGGAAGGTGAGGAGAAAAAATTCGAAGAACTAGATGAATTAGAAGAGCTAGATGAACTTGATCCTGCCTGGGGCACGGAAGTCTGGGAGGGAAGACCGATTATTTTGTTGCGGGGCGGGTCCCCTTCTCTGCGGGGGGTATCTACCGCAGCAGGAGTTTCTTGGGCGGGAGCCGGGGTCGGGGGCGCCGCCGGCGCAGCAGTTGGAGCCGGAGTCGCGGCGGGTGCGGGAACGGGTACGGGTACGGGTACGGGTACGGGTGCGGCTGCCTGACCATGCAAGCGTGCTTTTCTTCTCTCTTCCATGCTTATCTCGAGCATGATGGCGCAGGTCTTCTGTTTAAACTCAAAGGCTTCGTTTTCGCTACTGGATGTTTCGAGGGCTTTTGCCAGGGTCTGCAACTCCTGGGCAATCTCTTTCTGGTTCTGATTACAGAGAGACGAGATGGTCTCGACAATTTCGCGACAAATCTTGTGCCCGTTTTCAGGCACGCTCTCTTTTATCGCCTCGAGCGCTTTTTCTATTAGTGCGCTTCTCTGTTTCTCGTCAACAATAGCCATAATCTGGGTTTCTGTTTGGGTTCAGCTCAGACTGTAGAATTTCCTGCCAATATTATGCATTTCGCGAAGTGAATTGCTAATCTCTCTTCTCGGATTCTTATCCGAATAGATACGTTCCAGTCCTTCTATGACATGATCTATGCCCATTTTGTCCGCTGATCGCAACAATCCACCCCGAAAAGGCGGATAACCGGCTCCGATAATCAAAGCCAGATCAATATCTCGGGGCTTCTTCACAACTTTGTCTTCCAGAATTCTAGAAGCTTCATCGGTCATGGGCAGAAAGAGAGCCTCTTGAATCTTTGTAATCTCTTCAGGCGTCGGCTCATCGTCAGAGCTGACAGCGCCCATGCTCTCTTGCACATAGGCGTTGACCCCGACTTTCTTGCCGTTGCTCTCCCAGACATAAATGCCTTTATTGTTGGATTTGCCGTCAAATCCGGCATCGATAGGAAAGTAGATCTCATCGGGCAGTTTAATTCGCTCACCGAAAGCGTCAGATACCGATTCGCTCACAGCCTGGGACAGACCCCAGCCCAGATCGTCCAGCAGTTCGAGTGGTCCAAGTGGCATGCCATACTGTCTTGCCGCTGTATCTATCCACTGCACCGGTGTTCCGGCAACAAGAATATGAAGCGCTTCGGTGAGATAGCAGGTGAGAAGCCGGTTCACGATAAATCCCGGGCTATCGGCCACAGAAACCGGTACTTTGCCAAGTTTGCTGACAAAGGCGAGACCTCGGCTCAAGGCTGTCTTATCGGCTTTCTCAGGAACGATAGCCTCTACCAGGGGCATCAGATTTATTGGACTGAAAAAATGCAGACCGATGAATCTTGATGGGTCGGCGGCGAAACTAGCCAGTCTCTCTACCGGAATAGACGAGGTATTGCTGGCTAAGATGGTCTTTTCGCCTAAATAAGGCCAGATCTCTTCAATTAATTTCTGTTTGGCTTCGAGATTCTCGTAAATAGATTCTATGACCAGATCTGCCTCTGCCAGCTGTTTCAGGTCGGTAACTGAAATGAGCTTTCCTTCAGCCAGATCCGGATATCTTTTGTTCAGGCGCTCCAGCTCTTGCTCTGACTTCTCATCAGAAGAAGCCCTGATCATGACCTTCAAGCCATTCTCCAGGCATAGTTCGGCGATGCCGCGACCCATGAAGCCACTGCCGATAATGGCAACAGTTTCGGGGGTGCCGAATTTTGATGCCGCTCTTATAGCCATCTGGCTCGCCATCTCTTTATGGAAATAGAAGTTGATCATATTGCGGGCAGTGTCTGAGACAGCCACCTTGCCGAAGGCTTCTATCTCGGCAGCCAGTCCTGCTTCAAGACCTTCATTGAAGCCTGTTTCCATCACGTCTATGGCAAGACCCGGCGCCGGGTAATTGTCGCTGGCGCGCATTCTAACTGCACGCTTAGAAGATTTGAGCACCATGGCCCGCTTCTTGGCTCCGCCCTCGGCTTCTTCTACCTTTGCCTCTTCTATGGCTCGGTATTTTTTGCTGTCGAAGTCCTTTTCATATAGTGCGAGCACTGCCTTTTCTGCTTCGGCTAAGAGATCTTCGGCGGCAACGACCCGGTCAACCAAACCTACTTCCAGCGCCTCTGCCGGTTTCAGTGTCGTACCCGATAGAATCATATCGACGGCTTTGCGATAGCCCACCCGCCGGGGCAGTCTCTGAGTGCCGCCAAGCCCAGGGATTAAGCCGATAGTTACTTCGGGCAATCCAAAAATGGTTGATGTTGTGTCTGCTGCCAGGATCTTATCGAGGCAGAGCACCAGCTCAAGCCCTCCACCCAGGCAGGCACCGTCCACGGCAGCCACCACCGGCAAGGGAGTTTCGATAACACTGTGCAAAAACTTGTGTCCACGGCTGGATAAAGACCTGGCTGCTGCCTGATCCGCAAATTTGACTATCTCTTTGATGTCGGCGCCGGTGATGAAAATGCCTTCTTTAGGACTGTGTAGCAGAATGCCTTTCAGATCGTTTTCTTCGTTTATCTTCTTGAATGACTCGGTAAAACAGTCGAGCACCTGCGAAGACAGGGTATTAGACAGCCCTTTGACGTCGATGGCAAGATAAGCCACCCCGGAAGGTTTTCTTGTCAGGGTAATTGCATCTCCCCAGGTCCCCAGAACTTTGTCTTCAGAAGCGATAGCGGGATTCAAAGCCAAGATGTCTCCTTCTTTGCGCTCAATACAAAACAAGATAGAAGCGTCAGTTCATGATTCTAACTTCTCTTGCGGATTTTGAGATGTTTGCAACTGCCAGTCTTAATCTTATTGATTCAAGGTTGTAAAGAAAGCTATTCAGCCTCGCCGGGGCTGCAATAGCTCGACATTGAGTATCCCAGTAACACCGAATCAGATATCATCTCCCGGGGCAAAAGATAGGCGTTGCCCTGCAGTGCCTCTTCGTTTTCGGCTAACTTAAAGAGCTGTTCGAAGCTGGTGTCAAATATTTGCTCGAGTATAGAGAAAGAGCCGCTGCGCTTGCCCCGGCATAAAAATCCAAGACCGCGCGAGGATTTTTCGTCCGAGGTCAGGGTGAAGCAGGCGGTCTCGCCGTCCTCTTCGAGCTCGTTGAGAGTCTCGTTTATGAATCCCACCGCCTCTTTGTCGGCAGATTCTTCTTCGTGCACCGGGCAGCCGATGAAAAGGGATGCCATGGAAAGCACAATCTCTTCGGGCAGTTCATAGACCAGAATCTGGGCGTCATCGTTCTTGATATCGTTGAACATGCGCTTGAGCGCTTTATCAAAAAGATGCGCTTCGGGCAGGTTCTTGCTGCCGTAGATACAGCCCACAGCACGACCTTTATAAAGCAATACGGCAGAGCGCGACAGCGCTTCTTCGGAGGTCGCTTTGATACAGCCTGTCAGACCGGCCGCTTCGATATCGGCGATAAGCTGAGGCACATCGCAGTCTCTGGCGTTGAGAGAATAGGCGAGGGTGCCGGTTATGCTCGGCATGATCAAATCTACTGCCCGTCTCAGCTTGACATTGCTAGGATAAGAATCTGCCCAGATGGTAAAGGGGGTCTCGTCTTCGTTCTTGAGCCCAAATTGTACTCTTTCTGTCGTCCCGACCACATAGGCGAAGGTCACCAGGGCGCGATTGTTGTGCATGCAGACAAAAGTGGTAGGCACCGAGGAGCCGAGGGCAAGCTGATCGCGGCTGGGCACAAAGGCATCGATATCATAAGAGAGAATCACGCCCCGGTAACCACCGGGCTCTTTCTCTAGCAGTTTGCACATGATTGCCTGGCCGGGGCGCAGGGGCTTATTCGTTTGGCTTTCAGTCATTCCCAATTCTCAGTGGTGCAGGAAGTCGATTTTAGCACTTACATAAGCACTTACGAACGAATAAAGAATGCGGACTTATATAACGACTTTATCGACTCTGTCGACCCGATCACCACCTGATCACGGCCGCTGGCATATGATAGGACCTCAGGTACCCCGGAGAAAATATGACCACCGATGTCGGAACAGAAAAGCAATCGCTAGCAGCTACTCTGTCGCACTTCATTCATCGTCACTTCATTTTGATACTGCTTGGCTCTTATGCTGTGGCGGCATTGTTCCCAGCCATGGGCTTGATGGTCCGGGATGTTTCTATAGCAAACGTGACCGTCCTGAATGAAACAGTGAAGGTCTCGGCGCCCATGCTGATGCTTGCCTATCTTCTATTCAATGCAGGTTTCGGAATCAAAACAAAAGAGATGGCAGGGCTCAATAAAAAGCCTTCGATGCTGCTCATGGGACTTGCTGCCAACATCGCTGTCCCCCTGCTCGTGATTGCAGGATTGTCCGCACTTGCTGCAAACTGGCATAACAACGACGAATTGCAGAGCATTCTAGTCGGTCTTGCTCTGGTGGCATCGATGCCCATCGCTGGCTCTTCTACCGCCTGGGCTCAGAATGCCAACGGCAATATGGCTATATCCGTCGGTCTGGTCATGCTCTCGACCCTGCTATCTCCTTTTTTGACCCCGTTTGGACTCCAGGCTGTCAGTCTGGTTACTTCAGGAGATTATTCCGAAGACTTAGTAGAATTGTCCCAGACCGGCACCAGGGCTTTTCTTCTGCTTTCAGTAATATTGCCTGTGGCGACAGGCATGGTGGTGCGTCATCTTCTGACAGATGAACGCGCGGTCAAGCTTCGTCCATGGCTCAAGCTCACTAACTCTGCCATTCTTGTGGTGCTCATCTATTCTAATGCTGCTATCTCTTTGCCAAAAGCCTTCCTCCATCCTGACTGGGACTTTCTTGCCCTGGTGGCTGCGGTTACAGGTGGACTTTGCTTTCTTATGTTCGCTGCCGGATGGTTGGTCTCCAGGCTGGCTAGATGCAACATCGAAGAGAAAGTCTCTATGCTGTTTGCGCTGGGCATGAACAATAACGGCACCGGACTGGTGCTAGCCGGCATGGCATTGTCAGATCATCCCAATGTGCTTCTGCCTATCATCTTCTACAATCTTATTCAGCACCTGGCCGCCGGTTCAGTGGATTTTGCGATCTCTAGAAAGATCCAAAAATAGGTAACATCAGATTTCGCTGGTTTCTTTTGAGATGTTGTCAGTAATGAATTGCAGTCCTGGACAACGTAGAATGGAAGCCATGAAGGGACATAAGTCAGAAAAGTCCAGGCGCTTTCAAATAGTCATCATGCTTTCTGTGGCGCTCTCAATCGGTGCCTGCACAGGTAAGTCACAAGATACTGTCGGCTCCGGTTCAGGTGCTGAGAGCCAGGCTGTCTCGACCGGCAAATCCGGTGTCACTGCCGAAGAGAGAGCTCTCTACACAAAAGAGATCGCCGCCATGGCAGAGCAACTCGACAGGACTTATGAAGACGGCTGGATCTGCGGCCGTAACACCCGGGTGCATAAATCGGGCTATCGAGACGTAAGCCCCCAGATAAAAGCCCAGTTTGCCGTCGCCTATCAGGAGATGCTGAATAAAACAGATCAGAATCTCGCCATGGAGGCAAGCTCTTATGTCCCCTATAGCAAGCGTTTTAAATTTGCCTTGGATTGGTGGAAAAATTCTGACGCCCGGGAAGCTTTTTTGAAGGAGCCAACTAAGAAGAAGCTGGTCTGGCTGCAAGAGTCTATGCTGGATGGCAGCGAGCTTTTCTGGCGAGTATTCGAGAAGTTAAATCCGGGCAAAGTCAATTCGGTGGCGGTTATGGCTCACGACCAGGAGCAGGACATGGTCTATAACTATACCGAAAGAGAAGGTCATCCAGGCTCTTTCAGCCAGCAATGGGTGATCTGGTCCGATACCCTGGCGGCGGTCGGCGATAGTAAGGGCAACAAAGACTTGAGCGCCAGCGAAAAAAACGAGTCTGAAAAGAGCCAATAAATAAACTTGAATTCTCATCGGGCAATCTGGGTAAATCTTACAAGGTGAGCTACCAGATCACCCAAGATGCAGGATTTTCGGATAAGTGACCGGTCCCGGAGACGAAAAATACTCTAGAGAGGCGCTCTTTCATAAGCGCCTGGCTGATCTCAGGGCAGAAAACGAGCAGTTTCCCTGGAGCATCTCTGAAGCGCCCGAGTTCGAAATTCCCAAAGAGCAATCCAAGCTCTTTGCCGACCGATCTATAGAAGACCCGAATTTATCCGATGACGAAATCGAGCGCCGTGCTTTATTAGATTTGACCTCTTACAATTTCTGGACTTTCTATAAACGACTCAACTACGAAAGTCGTCGTGCCTCCCGTTATGGCAGGGACCTTTCGCTTTTGCTGGTCTGTATCGATGGACTCAGCCAGGTGACCGGGCGTTATGGATTGGCTGCCGAGAATGCTGTGGTGCTCGCTGCCGGTCGGGTGTTGCTCGGCTGTGTGCGCGATGTCGATATCGCCGGACGATGTCGAGACGATACCTTTGGTGTCATTCTGCCGGAGACCGGACAGACCGGGGCGGAAGTAGCCGCCGAGCGCATCCGGACTAAAATGGAAGACAGCGAGATAGTGATAGACGGCAAGTCGTTCTCGTTCACTGTCAGTGTGGCTGGTATTGGTCACACCGACAAAAATCGCCCAGTCGATCAACTGGTGGCAGACGCGATAAATATTCTAAAAGAGTGCATCGCCGATGGTGGCAACATGGTGATCATCGAGTAGGGGCGATATCTATCCATTGGGAATAAAGATGCCTGCTTCTGAAGCGGTAGGAGCTTAGATAATTCTGTTTGAATTTTACATCGATGACGAAATCAGGCTTTTGATTTCCTGGACCATAGGCATACCATGCATCTGAGCCCTTTGCTAATGCGTAGCTGCTATATTCACTGGTGATTTCTTCCGGAGAGCCCCAGAGAAAGTCGAGCTTCTCCATGGTGAGGTCTTTTAGCGCCGGAATATCCTCGTAGTCAAATGAAAATGAACCAGACCGGAAATTCTCTGGATTGAGTCGATATTCTCCTGGTTCTACTTCTCCAACCAGAGCTACTATTTGATGACCTCGAGGGCGGTGCAAGAGCTGGAAGTGTCTAACCGGATACTTAAGCTTCTTTGTTCTCAATTCAGCTGAATAAAATGCGCTATTAATCTCTACATCGATACCGTTGAGCTGGCTCAACGCGATATTGTGGTGATTCAGTCCGGCACCAAATAAAAAGATTGCTGCTGCGGTCGCCAGTTTTGCAAAGCTGTACATATAAAAGATGATACTGAAACCTTCTCTAAATAGAGAGGTCTCGACCAACAGTTGATAGATTGTTGGTTCCTCTATCTAGAGGCTGTTCAACTGCTCCTGGGCTTTGGCTTTTCTAGGATCCTTCTCGGGCAGAAGCTCGATGAATTTTTGCAGCTCTGTTCTCGCCATGCTCTTGTCGCCGTTCTTGCCGTAGGTCTTGCTCAGCAGATAATGCGCGTTAGCATTATTCGGCTCGATGGTGACAGCCTTTTCATAGGCGCTCTGGGCACCTTTGAGATTGCCTTCGATCATCATTGTCGAGCCCAGATTTATATGTGCGGCGGCCGATTTAGGGTCGAGTTCCACCGCTTTGTTGGCATGAACAAGAGCGTTGCTAACATCACCTGAGCGCGCCAGGGCGTAACTCAGCTGATTGTGCAGTCCGGAGGATTTGGGATACAGCTTGACCGCTTGATTCAATAGATTGACGGCGGTATCAGGATCGTTCTTGCCGATCATCTGTCTTGCCAGGGCAGTGAGCACCACTTGATCTTTGGGGTTGAGCTCATAAGCTTCTTTGAGCTGGTTGATGCTCTCTTCTTGTTTGCCCATGCGAGAAAGAATCTGGGCGTAATTAGTCCGGAAGAGGGCTTCGCCGGGGTTCTCTTTAATTGCCCGTTGCAACATCTCGGCAGCCTGGGGCAAGTTGCCTTTGAGGGCGAGGATAGCACCATAGTCGTTCAGGGCTTTGGAATATTTAGGATCGGTATCTATAGCCCTTTTATATTGAACCAGGGCTTCATCCAGTTTTCCTTCTGATACCAGACTGTTGGCTTTGAAGAAATAAGATTCGGCCGCTAGAAACTCTGAAACGTTTGCAGGCAGCTCATCGACCTGTTCGAGAGCAGGGACGCCGATACACAGGTCTTTGCCTTTCCAGTCCGATTTGAGCATCGGAGTCTGCTTCGCCGTATAGCGACCGGCATAGGCGGTGGTATCAGTTTCGGTTTGCTGTTTGGCTTTTTCAAAAGCCTCTTCAAGAGAGATCATGCCGTCTTTCAATTTGAGTGACGCGATCAGATTCTTCGAAAAGATATTGCCCCAGCTCATTTGATTAGGCTTACTAGAAGAGATGAGGATGCAGCCCGAGCCTGATACCATCTGGTCCGGGTCGAAGTTCATCTTCTTATCCAGGGCTTTGGCACCTTCGTCAAGATTGGCTGCACCACTGTAAGCGGCTTGAATAATCAGGACGACTCTCTTGGCTTTGACATTCTTTCTCAGAGTAGTCATCAGGTCTTTCATCGAAAGGCAGGTGCCATAGACATTATCGAGGGCGCAGTCATAGGCGCAGAGATAGGCACCGCCATCGGTGGTAGGAAAAGAGCTGGTGGATATGAAGACCACTACCAGGTCGTCAGGACCGGCAAGGGAGCCGAGCCAGGAGCTGCCCAGGGTGTTGAGGACATTATCCCGGGTGGCTTTCAGGTTGGTGAGAAGACGAGTCTGCTTCGGAGAGAAACGACCGCCCTGATCACTGGTTAGAAAACGATAGAACTCTTCGGCTGCCTGGGAGTTTTTCAGGTCGTCGCTCTGCAGGCGTCTTTCTTTGAATTTCGACATGCCCACGACCACGGCCCATTTGCGTTTGATCGGGCTTTCGGCGGCAGTTTTGTTGGGGTCGAGATCCTCGACCTTGGTGAAGGTTGCCCCGGGCACTGGACTTTTGTTTATGTCAGGCGTGTCCGCCATGGCTGCTTTCGCGCCGATGCCGGCAAAATGAACAAGGGCGAGAGACAAAACCAGGATTTGAGTGGTGAACTTTCTCATGGGTTTATCCTTTTATTGGCTTTACTTGTGTTGGAGGGCAACGTCTACAGCGAGGGTGCCATCGATGTTGTCGAAGACCAGTTTGACCTGGCTGGCGCTAGAGGAAGCTTTGGTCGCTTCTTCAATCTCGTCGGGCATGATAACCGGATTGGGATCATCCCAGCTCAGTTGCAGACCGGTTCCGACCAGGTCTTTGGCACCGGAAGTGTCAGGCGACACGTAAGCGACTTTGCGTTTTTCCATCTCTTGCATCTTGGCTATGTCCACCTTGTTGCGAGAGAACATGATACGCACTTTTTCAAGTCCCGGGTTGTCGTCGAAGGCAAGCCAGTCTTGATAAGGCAGGGGGAAGTCCTGACCTTTGCGCAGATAGTTATTGTTGCCGGTGGCAGCCGAGGGAAATAGCACGGCAGAATTACCGGTGGTGCCCTGCTTCAATACAATATAAGCATAACCGTCCGAGTCGGGCACCAGGTGAAATCTTATCGCGTCGCCGGATTTGAAGGTCATTTTGTTGTTGCAACGAAAGACCTTGCCGTCCCGCTTCAGCTCTATCCAGTAGCTCAAAGAGGATCTCTTCTTGGCTTTGATATCTTCGAAGCTGGCTTTCTTAGTCACCACCGGCTTCGGTTTGTCTTTGGGTTTGATTTTGGCCGGTTCGGTTTTCGTCTGGGCGATTTTATTGGGCAGGATATCGGCGACAGTGCCGTCGAGCCAGCTTTCGATGAAGGAGAGATCTTGTTTCGAGAACTGTCCTTTTTCGAAGATGAGGTGCTCGGCGGTGGTGCTGAGTACGAATTGTTTATGGGGGGAAGAGATGCGGTTGAAGAGCTTCATGGTGCCTGCCGGACGGACCAGTTTGTCTTTGCTGCCCTGAATAAACAGAACCGGCATCTTGTCCACGTGGGTTGCCACCTTCAAAGTCTTATTCATGAAATTGTTGAAGGCGATAAGTTCGTTCGGGGTCACCTCTGTACGGCAGAGAGGATCTCCGAGCCAGGCTTTACGCAGCTTCTCGTCTTTGGTGGCGGCGCTGACGACCGAATGTCCTACATCCATGGGGGTGTTGGCACCGCGGAAGAGGAATTGTTTCACCACGTCGATTGAGCTGTCGGCTTTGTCGAAACGATCGCCTGCGGGAACCGAGGTGATAAGACCATCTACCAGGGTAGGATACTGAGCGGCTGCGGCCAGGGCTATGCCGCCACCCATGGATTCTCCGATTACAACCACCGGGATGTCTTTATTGTTTTTATGAATCTCGTTGAGAGCAAGACCGATATCATATAAGGTGCCGTCGAAATCGATGCGGTTCACACCCTTTTGCACCCAGTGACCGAAACCCCGGACGTCAATAGCATAGACCGAGATACCGACCTTCGCCATCTCTCTGGCGAACTGTTCATAGGTGCCTTTATGAAGACCGAAGCCATGGATGGCGAGCATGGCAGCTTTGGGCTTGCGAGCCTGCCAGATCAAACAGGGGATTTTGCCGCGGTTATAAGG
The DNA here is from genome assembly GCA_020634035.1 of Candidatus Obscuribacterales bacterium. Taxonomy (GTDB): domain Bacteria; phylum Cyanobacteriota; class Vampirovibrionia; order Obscuribacterales; family Obscuribacteraceae; genus RI-106. The sequence continues at coordinate 330,105 of JACKCM010000005.1, forward strand.
ACGGTGCTCGGAGAGGGCTTTGGACCCTTCTTCTCCGCCGTCATCCGATAGCATTATCTGATAGGCACGTACCGGTTGGTTACGATCCCCGCCTTTGGCGGCGAGACTTTGTTGCGGAACGGCTCCGACCAGGATAGTCAGGGCAAGTGCGATAAGCGCCTGCTTCCTTGCCAATTTGCCAATGCTCATTCGGTACATCCTCACTGAATTATAGCTTCGGTCTCTCTACTTGCCGCGACCTCTAATTTAGGAGGCGATCAGTCAACAACCTCGGTCTCTTCGACATCATCATCGTCATCTTTGCCCGAATCCGATTTTTTGCTGCCTTTCTTAGCTTCGGCCTTTTCAGATTCAGCTTCCGCATCGTCTTTGGATTCGTCGCCATCTTCAGATTCTGCGTCTTCTGAGGCTGCTTCCTCCTGGCCATTATCGCTTTTTTCTTCGCTCTCGCCTGATTCAGCGGAATCAGAAGAATCTGCCGCCGGCGCCGCAGCTTCTTTAGATTGGGCGACATCTTGATCTATCAGGACAATTAGACCACGCAGATCGTTCATGGTCTCTTTCAGCTCTTCTTCCGAAGCCATGTCGATAACCTGTTGGCGCAGCTTGTTGATGATATCCCGGGCTTTGTCCTTATTAGCCTGGCTTACATGCTCGTCGTTTTCTTTCAGATTGCGCTCCAGGGCATAGATCAAGCTGTCGGACTCGTTTTTCAGCTCGGCCTGGGCTTTTCTCTCTTTGTCTTCGGTGGCATTTGATTCAGCCTCTTTCACCATCCTATCTATATCGTCTTTTTCGAGGTTGGTGCTGGCTGTTATCGTAATCTTCTGCTCTTTGCCGCTGTTCAGGTCTTTGGCCGAGACATTGAGAATGCCGTTGGCGTCGATATCGAAAGAGACTTCGATTCGGGGCACACCCCGGGGGGCAGGTGCGATGCCGTCCAGGCGGAAATTGCCCAGCAGCTTATTGTCTTTGGCCATGGCGCGCTCGCCCTGGAAGACATAGATATCGACAGCGTTCTGGCTGTCTTCTGCGGTGGAGCACATCTGGGTCTTATGGGTGGGGATGGTGGTGTTGCGCTCGACTAATTTGGCGAAAACACCGCCCATGGTCTCGATACCCAGCGACAGCGGGGTGACGTCAAGAAGAACCAGGTCGGTGACGTCGCCTGCCAGTACCCCTGCCTGCAGGGCGGCGCCGGCTGCCACGACTTCGTCGGGGTTGACGCTCTGATTGGGCTCTTTGCCTCCGGTCAGCTCTTTGACCAGATTCTTGATCGCAGGGATTCTGGTGGAGCCGCCGACAAGAACAATCTCGTCCAGCTCTTCGTATTTGAGCCCGGCGTCTTCCATGGCTTGCTTGACCGGGGTGCGGCAGCGTTCGACCAGGGTAGATGTGAGATCATCGAATTTAGCCCGGGAGAGCTTCATGTCAAGGTGCTTGGGGCCGCTCTCGTTGGCAGTGATGAAAGGCAGGTTGATGCTGGTTTCAGTAACCGAAGAGAGCTCGATTTTGGCTTTCTCTGCGGCTTCGGTCAGTCTCTGCAAGGCCTGGGGATCTTTGCGCAGGTCTATCTCTTCTTGGTTTTCGAACTCTTTGGCGATCCAATTTACCAGAGCGCGGTCGAAGTCATCGCCGCCCAGGTGAGTGTCGCCGGAGGTTGCCCGGACTTCTATGAGACCTTCGCTCACTTCCAGAATCGAGACGTCGAAGGTACCGCCGCCAAGGTCGAAGACAAGAATGGTTTCGTCTATATCTTTTTTGTCGATACCGTAGGCAAGCGCTGCGGCGGTGGGCTCGTTGATGATGCGCTGCACTTCGAGCCCGGCGATGGTGCCGGCGTTTTTGGTAGATTGTCTCTGGGAATCGTTGAAATAAGCAGGGACAGTGATGACGGCAGAGTCCACTTCCTGACCGAGATAGGTCTCGGCATCCTCTTTGAGTTTGCGCAGCACCATGGCCGAGATCTCTTCGGGCGTATAATCTTTGTCTTTGATGGTGATGCGACAGCCGCCGTCCGGGGCTTCTTTTACTCTGTAGGAGACGCTTTTGAGCTCTTCAGAGACCTCGTCATAGCGACGTCCGATGAAGCGTTTTATAGAATAGACGGTGTTCTGGGGGTTGACCACAGCCTGTCTTCTAGCCAGAAGACCGACCAGACGCTCGTCGGTTTTATTGAACGCCACTACCGAAGGTGTCGTCCGACCGCCTTCGGAGTTCGGAATCACGGTCGGCCGTCCGCCTTCCATGACCGCCACAACCGAGTTCGTTGTTCCAAGGTCTATTCCTACAGTTTTCCCCATTTGAAATCTCCGCGCTGAAACTGAGTCCGCAAGGATGAAATTTTATCAAAAGATCGGGCTATAACCGGGAGGAAGTCAGTTTTCGTTATCAATAGGAGCTGAAAGGCCCAGTTTATTTATAGGGCTTACTTCATATGGGTTCATATGAAAGCGGGCATATAAGAACTAGTGCTTATACTTATTGAAATTTGGAACTGTTCCAGCACTTTCTCATTGTCTCGATTTACAGGAGTGGATGATGAATTCCCAACCCGGCTCCAACCAGCAATCTCCGGACGAACCCGTAAACAGGGACGAACTTCTCGACATGATCCATGCCAAGAGAGGTTTGCCGCCAGGGGCGGAAACCCCATCTCGGCCTGCGCGGATAACCCATCACGAGATCAAGGCGCTGAAAACCACAACTACCATGAAAGCCAACACTCCGGCGGCTGGCATGGCCAAGATTATCGGTGGAATCATCGGCTCCATAACCGGGATATTTGGTTTGCTCATTCCTTCGAAAAGAACCGACAAAGCCACCCGTTGCAATCTCAACGGTCATGTCTACCCGCGTAACTGGCAGGGCGACTATCCGGTCTGCACCCATTGCGGCAAACAGATTACCAACCCGGATGAGTTTCGCTCGAAGGGCTGAGGGCTTCGTCTCTCTCTTGCATTTATTTTAGGCGGTTCCGTCTTGACCGGAATTCCACAAAATAGTACCATGCATTTGTATGGTTGTCTTTCGAGTTGTGGATGCAGACTATTTCTTTAGGGGTCAGGGAGTTCGCCCTGCCGACGCCCCGGGTGGGCAGTATTGATTCCCAGTCCGGTTATGGAGCGTTGCCCCAGAGTGGTCAGGATGTGCACAACGCTTTTCTAAACAAGAGAAAGCGTCAGATTCCCGGATACGAAATAGAAGTAAAGCTCTCCAGACGATTCAGCTACGGAGACTATGAAATCAAGGTCGCCGGTCGGGTCGACGGTCTGGTCAAAGTTGACGCTGAAAAACCGGTTATAGAAGAGATCAAGACCGATCTCGATATTCATCGGCTGGCCAATCTATTGCGCTCAGGAAAGAGCCACCCTTATATTTTGCAGCTTCTCTCCTATGGCTATTTTTATCAGGAAGAACATGGTCAGGAATGTGACCTGCGTATGATTCTGGTGTCGATGAAAGACGCATCGAGCACCACTATCAATCTCAAGCTGGACAAAGCAGAATATGAAAGCTGGCTCGACCGGCGCCTCAAAGAGCTGGTCGAAGAGTATGAGACTGTTCAGATACGCAGAGAGCGGCGGCGCAATCTAGCCGGTGAATTGAAGTTTCCTTACCAGAGCATGCGACCTGGTCAAGATGAGCTGGGCAAGGCTGTCTCTTCTGCCCTCGATACCGGCAGGTCCTGTCTTATTCAAGCGCCGACCGGTCTGGGCAAGACCGCCGGAGTGTTGTATCCGGCTCTTAAAGCCAGTCTTGCCGAAGGCGATCAAGTGGTCTATGTCACCGCCAAGAACAGTCAACATGAAGCGGTGGTGGAAGCGACCAGGCTGCTCAATGGCTGTGGGGTATCGCGACCGCTCAAGACCCTGGTGCTCACTGCCAAATCCAAAGTCTGTCTGAAAGACGAGGTCTATTGCAATTCTGACTATTGTGAGTTTGCCCGGGATTATTATGAAAAGGTCGACACAGGAAAGCTGCAAGATAAAGCATCCGGTGCCGACGTCATGGACGCAGAACATTTCGTCGCTCTCGGAAAGAAGCATCGGGTCTGCCCCTTCGAGTTGTCCTTAGACTGTGTCAGCCGGGCTGATATCGTGGTCGGTGACTATAATTATGTTTTCTCTCCCCGCAATGTGATGGGTAGATTTCTGCCGGGACCTTTTAAGGAGAAGGGTCATCAACCGATTCTTTTGGTGGATGAAGCTCATAATCTACCTGATCGGGCCAAAGGTTATTATGGTGGCGAGATCTCTGAGGAACGCCTGCTCGATATTAAAGCGCGAATTGCCAAAAAGCTTCCCAATTATTCTATAGAGGGGCAGGCTCTGGTTGAAGAGGTGCTCAAGATCATGCGGGGCTTTGCCAATAGTGGTGGCAGATATAGTGTCCGGCAGATAAGAGTCAGCGCCGGTCTATTCGAGCCGGTGCGTAATAAAATAGGCGAATATGTCCAGAACTATCTGCGTTCGTCGATGCTGCTGCTCGAGCGAGACCCGGTTCTGGAGCTCAATAATCTGGTCTCTGATTTTGTCGATGCCCTTGATTATGATGGCGAAGAGTTCGTGGTGCTCGCTAAACCCGAAGGCGGCGGCACTCTGAAAGTTGTCTGTCTTGATGCCGCCCAGCGTCTGACTGAGACCTATAAGAAAGCGCGCAGTATAATTGCATTTTCGGCTACTCTAAAGCCCTTCGAGTACTTTGCCAATGTGCTCGGTTTCGATGCCGCCAAGCTTGATCTGCACGAATTCGATTCGCCTTTTCCTGCCGATAACAGAAAGCTTTTGATAGTGCCCCAGATCTCGACTAAATATGCCGACCGACCGAAGAACTACGGCAAGATTTCTGAGGTGATAAAAAGAGTGACGAGGATGAAAGAGGGCAATTATCTGGTGCTCTTTCCTTCTTTTGCATTTTTAGAAGAGGTCCTTAGAATCACCAGGCTTGATCATGCCGCCATTCTTGTTCAAGAGAGGGTGACTCCCCGGGATAAAGTGCGGGAGACCCTGGAGAAGTTGAAGGATTCTGAAAAAAGCCATGTACTGTTTGCCGTACAGGGAGGAATCTTTGCCGAAGGCATAGACTATCCGGGCGATATGCTTATCGGAGCGATTGTGGTCGGTCCAGGACTGCCCAAATTCGACCTCGAAACCGAGCTGCTCCAGAGTTATTTTGACAAGAAGTATTCAGAAGGTTATAAATACACCTTCGTCTATCCTGCCATGGCAAAGGTTACCCAGAGTGCCGGCAGGGTAATACGCTCTGAAAAAGACCGGGGGCTGATTCTGCTATTAGGCAGACGCTTTCTGACCCCGCCCTTTATGGAGGCGATGCCTGGTTACTGGCTGGCTCCTGGCCAGGAGAAGCTGGTGTCACAAGCGATACTGGCCGATGTGGATAAGTTCTGGAGAGCCTCTTCTGTTATGGTCGAGTCGGCAGGAAAGAAATAGATGATGCAGAAAGTTCTAGCGCTTGCCGATGTACCGGTCTTGATTCTGGACTGTCAGACCACCGGCGCCAGTCCTGCCACCGGCAACCTGTTAGAGATTGCCTGGTCTCTCTACGGTTCTTCTAATGCGAAAGATAACGGTGTCACCTCTTATCTGGTCAAGCAACCGGATGAGGAGGCGATTCCGCCTAGAATAACCGCCATCACCGGTATCACCGACGAAGACATGGAAGCTGCCGTCGACCCAGGTAAAATACTCAAAGAGTTGCGCACGGTTATAAAAAAGCTTAAGCAACCACCGCTGTGCGTTATTCACTATGCTCGTTTCGAGCTGCCTTTCTTGCTCGATTTTTTCAAGCGCCATGGTCGACGCACGACACTACCGGTGGAGACTATCTGTACTTTTGAGATAGCAAGAAGAATCTATCCCAATCTTCCTTCTCGCGGGATAAGAGCCCTGGGCGGATATCTGGGGCTGGAGCTGGACGAGTTGAAGCGAGCCCGAAGCCATGTCGCTACGACAAAAGAGATCTGGAGTCATCTTATAAAGGTCCTTGACGAACAGGGTGTTCGAAGTGGCGATGAGCTCAGGTCGCTGCTTTTAAACAAAGCGGAAAAAAGAAAAGGTCCTTTAGAATATCCGCTCGATTCTAAAAAGCGTCTCGAACTGCCCGATTGTCCCGGGGTTTATAGAATGCTCAATTGTAAGGGCAGGGTGCTTTACGTCGGCAAAGCCACCTCTTTGAAAAGTCGTGTCAACAGTCACTTTAGAGGCAGGAAGCGAAAGACGAACAAGTCTTTCGAGCTGCTTTCTCAGGTGACCGATATCGTCGTCACCGAATGTGCAAGCCCGATGGAAGCGGCTCTGATAGAGACGGATCAGATCAAGCACTATAATCCCGCCTATAACACCAGTCTTAAAGCCGGTTTCAGACAGCTTGTCTATTACAGCGCCGACTTCAAAAAAGCTTCAGAGAAGCCATCCAAAAAAATCTTTCTCGGTCCTTTCTCTTCTTCGTCTATTGTCGAGGATGTGGTGGCGCTCAGCAAAAGTTTGACCGATGAGACCTCTTTTGAAGGGATGCTCTATGGAATCGATGACGGAGAGCTGATTGATGAAGGGGTTGAACTCTTTCGAGAATGCTATGGCGATATGCTGGATGATGATTTTTCGGTGGACAATCTGCTGCTTCTGGGGATGAAACTGTTTCGCAGGACTCGCAACATGGTTAGAGCCCAGCGCCTGGCTGCCCTTGAAGAGCCGGAACCGGAATCAGAATCAGATTCTGAAGTCGACGATATAGATGAATCCGAAGGGCTTTTGCTCGAAGATGCCACCGCCGAAGATGTCCTGGCGAGGCTGGAGTCTGCTCTTATTACCATGGCGCGTTCCTTTTTGCTTTCCAAAGAATTGACCGGACTGCTCAATGTCGAAGTGGCTTATGAATACAAAGGAAAAGCCTTGAAGACAGTGTTTAAAAACGGCCAGATGGATAATGCAAATCGAAGCGGCAATGCGGCAAACAAGAGCCGCTCCCACCCCTGGAAAGGTCTTGCGGTATCGGATTTCGATCGGCTGAGGGTGCTTATCACAGAAATAAGAAGAATGCGGTCTCAAGGAAGCGCTGTGAAGTTGACACCGGAGAATTATTTGCTCAGTCGGCTGTGAACATTGGCCGGGACAGGATGATAGAGCCGGTACATGGCGAAGCAGTCGGTCAGGGATAGTGCTTTTCTGCTGTCGAGACTGGGATACATTATGTCTTCTTTATTGTTCGTGTGACCGAGACCGAGAGCATGACCGAGTTCATGCTGGCAGATGGCATGAAATTTGTCTCTGTAGTTTTTCAATCTATCCAGATAAATATAGACCGTACTTTTGAAGAGCTTGCCGTCTCGGCATTCGGGTCTGGTCCTACCTAGCACTATTACACCTTGCTTCCTCTTGATTTTGTCGTGTAGCTGGTCTTCTTTTGCGGCGTGATCAGATCGGCAGGTCATGCAGGTGATATCAGCATTCTTTGGATCGCTCACCATCTCGAAGTCGAAATCTCCCCCGATGGCAAGTTTCCATTCTTCTAAGCAGTTTTTGATAGTGGAGGCAAATTCCGGTGATGGGCTTTTACTATCGGTTGCATAGATCTTGAGTGGCATCTTTTCATAGCACCAGCCGTGGAAGCGATTGCAGATACAGCGGTTCTCAGCTCTACAGAGGCTGGTCAGGCTTGGTCCTTTGTCACTGGTTGCTATGGGGTGAGTGGAAGTCAGTCTCTGGGCGAAATACAATCTGGCGAATTTCTTGTCGGATAGGGCGGCCATGCTATCGACCGCGGTTTCAAGCATCTCTCGATCGTTATTTACCATGCCGGCAAGGCGCTCGAATTTTGCCAGGGCTTCTCCCGATCTATCCTCTGCCGCCGACAGCAAGGCTTCGCGATAGGCATTGTCCAGCATCCTACTGCCGAAATAACCAAAGTTTATATTGAATCTATAAAGCTTCAAGAGACCCAGGTCTTTTATACAATAGAGTTCCCTTTCTATCGCTTCATTTAACTCGGCTTTTGATACCAGTTCATTTCGCTTTGAGAAAATCAGATTGCGGTAGCCTTCTTGGTCACCGCCGGTAATGTCACCCAGAAATCGATAATAGATTCTTTCATCTTCATCATTTGATAACGACGCTGCCCGATTATAGAGTTGCCGCAGTTTAGAAGATTCCGTTTCGGTGGGGCTGTAGCCTTCCGGTAGGCTCTCGGACTCTATAGACCAGATCTGGTAGAGTGTCTTTTGAAGCTCAGAAATAGAGGGAAGCGCTTCGACGGATTCAGAAAGTTTGGCAGCCGAGCCAATTGAATGATGATGCGTTAATTGATTTGTAGCTATCTCCGGATAGGGAATGGGATAGTAGCGTCTCTCTCCACTAAGAGCAAAAGGATCCGAAGTCGATTCAGGGGCTGAGTCTTCCGTCGGTTGATACTCCTGAAATTTGTGCGCAGGATAATCTGAGATCACTGCTTTGAAGTATTCTTGCGGATCGCAGTTCTTTTTGTATGCCGGTAGAAATAGAAGCATAGGCTCTTTAGAAGGCTGCGTTCTCAAGACTACAGCTCTGAGACGAGAGCCGCGACGAAAGCCCGTGTATGCACCACGCTTTCTGGGAGAATACTGGCAGTGACCGCCCCTGGTAAAGAAGGAAAAATAGCTGCCCGGTCCGCCGGTTCCTTTGAGTAACACTCTTTTGATACGACCACGATTTGAGAAGCAGTCGCCTCCTTCCATGTCATCGCTGTGTCCTGAATCCCATCTGCTTTTGGACTTAGAAAAGTCATCTCCGCAAGACTGGGCGAAGCCTGCCGATTGGGATGATACAAGCTGCATCAGGATGAAACAGGAAGTCACAAAGGCTGTGACTCCGCGGGAATTTCCTTCTCTCATCGTGGTTTCGAATCGTACTAAATTTGTAGTATTAGCAACAGTTTAGTCGAAGGTATATGGATTGGACACCGGGATTTACCCTGGATCTGTATATAAAGGCAATATAAATTCGTTTCAAGTTTCAAAAAAGATTAGCAATTCTTAGAACCGGCTTCCTTCCGGTCAAAATCCAGGATAATACACCGGTAGCTTACTAAATCAACCGATCAACACTATTGTCATCGGAGTCCTTTTGCCTCAAGACAAGACAGCACCCTTGAAGATTGAGTCCGTATTGAGCCGAGATCTCGGCTTGAGCGCCGCTCTTGCTATCGGTGTCGGCACAATGATCGCCGCCGGTATTTTTACTCTTTCCGGACTTGCTATTCGCAATGTCGGCTCTGCTGCTATTCTTGCCTTTCTTCTGGCTGCCTTTGTCGCTCTGATCACTGCTCTCACATACTGTGAGTTCGTCTCTATCTATCCCGAGTCGGGAGAAGGCTATCTTTATACTCGCAGCACTTTCAAGGCGCCGGTTGCTTATTTGGTCGGCTGGGCGCTTTTTCTGGGCTACACTTCGTCCTGTGCTTTTTATCTCTCCAGTTTATCGAGCTATTTCAACGAGTTCGTAGTAAAACTGCCTATTGAAGCGGCGGCCGGTGTGGTCGCGCTGATACTGCTTACGCTGCTCAATATAAAAGGAACCAAAGAGAGTGGGCGATTTCAGATTGTGGTCACCCTCGCTAAGGTTATCCTGCTGCTCTGGTTTATTACCGGCGGTCTATCCAGTGTGGATATGGATATTATCGTGGCGAAATTCTCCACCGATATCGTCACCATCGCTCAAACCTCTGCCATGGTCTTCATCACCTTTTTCGGCTTCTCTGCCATTGCGGCGTCAGCCGGAGAGATAAAGGATCCGATTGTCACCATTCCCCGGGCAATTTTTATATCGGTGGCGCTGGTGACCTTTCTCTATACCCTGGTGATTCTGGTGGTGGTGGCGGCAGGACTCACCGTATATGATGAGGCGGCCATGGGTAACGCCGCCAAGCAGTTTCTCGGTCCTATAGGCGGTTATGTAATCATCGGCGGAGCGCTTTTTTCGATGGTTTCGGCTGCCAATGCCTCTATCATGGCCGGATCCAGAGTGATGCTCTCCATGGCTCAGCTTGGACAGTTTCCGGCAGAGTTCGCCGCGGTTAATAAGAAGACCCGCACGCCTATCGTTTCGCTTCTTCTGGTCGGGCTCGCCATACTGCTATTCTCCATTAGTTTCAGACTGGAGGACATGGCGCATTTTGCTGACGCAGTGGTGCTTTTCGTGCTTGTTATTGTGAACGGCGCTTTGATTGTTCACCGTCGCAAATATCCAGAGATAGAGCGCCCCTTCAAAGTTCCATTGGTACCGCTTTTGCCTGCCCTGGGCATAATCTCTAACGCCTATCTGCTCTTTCAGATTTCTCACCATCCTTTTCCTTTGCTCATGGCGGTGGCATCGCTTATCTTAGGTTTTGTCGGTTTCTTCGCCTGGAAAGGGCTGCAGCCCGACGAAGAACTTCTGCCCGGCGCCCGTTCGAGGGTGGCTCTGGAGCGGTCGGTTTCTGATGCCAAGCATGACTTCAGTGTGCTTGTCCCCCTGGCCAATCCCGAGAACGTACCGCTTTTGATGGAGCTCGCCTGTGCCATTGCCCGGGACAGAAAGGGTAAAGTCGTCACCCTGAGGGTGGCGGTGGTCCCGGAGCAGCTTCCCCTGAGTCATGAAGAGACTTATATAGCCAGAGAGAGAAAGATTCTCGAGCAGGCCCATGCTGCTGCCCTGGAATACGAAGTGCCGGTCACGTCTATGGTCCGGGTAGGGCACAATGCTGCCCGGGCGATCCTTGAAACAGCCCGGGAGAGGAACTGTGACCTGATTGTTCTGGGATGGCGCGGCTATTCTTCGACCAAACAGAAGATCCTCGGAGAGACCGTGGATGACGTGGTCACCCATGCCAGAGCCGATGTGATGCTGGTCAAACCGAACGGCATCGGCTCGATGAACAACTTCTTGCTGCCTACAGTAGGCGGCGAGCATGCCGAATGTGCCGCCGATTATATCTCTTCGCTTGTCAGAGCCCGGGGCGGAGAGCTTACTATGTGCAGTGTGGTCCCGCCGGAATCGCCGGCACCGGATAACCGCCTTGCTCTCGAGAAACTGGACGGCGAAGTGAAGCGCATCAAAGACGCAAGAGGTGTGGGCGCCGATACCAAGCTGATTCACAACCGCTCTATCAGTGCCGGCGTCATTCAAGAAGCCAGGGAATACGATGCTGTGGTGGTCGGGGCCTCTAGAAGGAGCATCTATCCACAGATTATTTTTGGAAATATTCCTGAAACCATCGCCAAGAGAACCAGCAAGCCGGTGATTCTCTTCAAACATCATCACCCGGTCAAATCGCTGATAGGCAGAGTGGTAGGCGAAGACAGCTAAAATAAGTCCATTTCTGTGGACTTTGCGTAATATCCGCCTTGAATTGGCGAGAGGATGTCTATATACTGGCATCCATCATGGAAGAACTAAGAGACTATCTCAATGATTTGAAGCGGGACAGATTCGTCTATCTTGTCCTGGCTCTTGCCGCCCTTGCAATATTTTTCAGTCTGCAAAGCGGTTTTGTCCACACCGTCAATTCTGTCGCCGGTGACTTTCATGACAAACTCGGCACGATGTCCATCGCTGCCGGCGGCGCAAGCCAGATGTAACCTTCAACTATCCGGTCCCATGTTGAATCTGAGCAGATAACTCAGGTTTGCCTGTATCCTTGCTGTCTCTATGCGCGATGCTTTATCAGGATAGAGCTTCTCTAATAAGCTGAGGATGCTGCCTGCTTCTCTGGCGGCGGCTGGTTTTTCGCCGTTAACGCCTGTTTGAGCCAGGTTCTCGATCGCCTTATTAACCAGGCTGGCCACCGGGCAAGAAGGGCTCATCTCAGCCACGGAGAGACAGCCTGCCAGTCTCAATTTTTCTGAGGGATTTTTCAAAATCGCGAGAACCTCCTCAACGAGAGGATCGCTTTCGTCTTTGATAGATGCCGATTTGAGCGCATTGAAAATATTCTGGACAAGCTCATTTTCGTTCAAGTCAGGGTCATTGAAGCCCTCTTTTATGCGCAGGCTTCGGTCGAGATTATTGCTCAAAAGATCCGGTGGAGTGTTCTGCCACAGGTGGCCGACCATATCTTCGAGGGCGACCAGGGCGCTTGCCGCTTCGGCTCGGATTCTTGTGTCCTTTTCGTTGAGGCTGAGCGCAGCCAGTATCGGCATAGCCGGTCTGTAACCCAGGACCTTGATCAGGCTCAGTAAATCGACAGAATAGGAAGTATCGCCGGCGGTGCCAGGAAATCGACTTTCGGCAGAAAGAGAACGCTCCAGAGCTTCAAGAGCCAGTTTGCCGGCCGGCTCGAAGTCTATGGGATCTTCTTTGTCTTTGTGCAGAGGCAGTTCGACCAGGGTGGCAAGAGCCGCCCTGCGATTCTGCTTATCAGTATCGGGCACCGTCAGAAGATAGGTCTCGGTCAGTCGATAGATAGTCGTTGCCGAGAGTACGCCAGCCCGAAGCAAGGGAAGAAGCGATTCCAGGGCGAGGCTTCTTTTGACCTCGTTCTCTACGATATAGCGATGCAGCTCTTCGTCCAGACTTTCTCTATCGTAGAGCGAGCTTTTTTCAAGTCCTGGCTCAAGGTTCTCTTGCAGCCAGGTCAGGGCTATTTGTGATTCTGAATCCGATGTATTCGAGTCGACCATGGTGCGAATGGTATCACACGGAGATGGACTGATTTATGGTGGCATGGTCTTTATATTTCCTCTTGATTATTAGATAAATCTGAGATTGGTCTAAAAGAAGCAAATTTTTTCAAGGGTCACAGGCTGCCGCTTTTGCCTTGCTGGGAAGGGAACCGCAAAGATGTCAAGCAGAGATTTAATTATTAATATGAGCCGGTTATGCATAAAATTGAAACCGTCGAATATTTCCATCTTCACTGTGATGTTCTAGCAGATCAGTGATATCAAATACTGGTGTCCGGAATGAGATTAGATTTCGTAGAGTCTGGCGACTCTATCTATGCCAACGCAGCCGTATCCTTACCCGCTTCCGTATCGGCATCGGCAAGTGTTGTCACCAGTATCAGACCAGAGATTCGCAATGTCGCCATCGTGGGCTTCGGCAACAGTGCCCACGCGCTTGGCTCTTATCTCTCTTTGAAGGGTCATAGAATAAGCTACCTCACCCGCAAAGAAGAGGAGTCCGATAGAGAGATAACTGCCTTTGGTGCCTTCGATGCCCGCTTCTCGCCCGAGAAAGTCTCTAATGAGTGGGATCAGGTGGTCAATTCTTCCGACACCATATTCATAGCCACTGTCGCCACAGCCTATCGAGATATCGCCGCAAGACTGGCTCCTTCTCTTCGAAAAGAGCAAGCGGTGGTTCTATTCTCCAGCAAACTCGGAGGAGTGCTCGAGTTTAAAGAAGCGCTCAAAGAGTTCAATGCTCCTGATTGTGATGTCATAGAGACCGACGCTCTCTTTGCCTGCCGTCTGCAGCCCGGCGACAGGGTCTGGGTGCGTGGTGTCAAGAAATGGAATCTCTACACAGGATGTTGTCCCGAATCCACTCGTCAGACCGGCGCCAGGCTTACCGAATTCTTCCCCGGTCTTGTTCCGGCAGATAACTTTATTCATCGCGGATTGACCGACTTTGGCGCTCTTACCCATTCTTTGAACATGATCGTGAACATGAACGCTATCGATAGAGGAGAAGAGTATTCTTTCTACTATGAAGGTTTTACAAGAACGACAATCAAACTTCTAGAGCAGATGGAAGCAGAGTTCAACGCAGTGGCCAGTCGTTATGCCACCAGTTTGATTTCGGCTAAAGAGCTGCTCAATCGCTATTATGGCTCCAGCACCCGTTCTCTTTATGACGCACTCACCACGGTGCCCAATTACAAATATTCCAAGGCTCCTACCACCCTGCAACATCGCTATCTGATAGAGGATGTCGGTTGCACTCTTATTCCTCTCAGGCAGCTGGCAGAGCTTGCCGGAGTAAAGACACCGCTTATCGACTCGGTTATCTGTATGGCAGGCATTCTCACCGATACTGATTTTGAAAAAGAGGGTAGAACCCTCGATAAACTCGGTCTGGGTGACAAAAGCTATGAAGAGGTCTGGCGTATCGTTAATAGAGGCTCCGCCAGAGCGCTATAAATCTTCAGCCGCCACTTTCGTGGATTGCTCTATTAATCAGCATGAAAAAGAGCACCACCCAGATTGGAATCGGCACCAGAGATGACCTTCTGCCGGTGATCTTATATTGAATATAATCAGCCACCACAAGTAGCAGGCAGGCTCCAGAGATCAAAGTCAGGCCTATAGAGCCCGGTATAAGCCAGACCACTCTGTTCTTGTAAAAGATCCAGCCAAGCAGAAAGACCATCACCGCGCTTACACCAAGGATAGAGACTGGTTTCAGGCGTTCGTGGCTTTTTTCTCTTTCGGTCAGCTCGGTTTGACCCTCTTTCGGACGAAGAGGACGCATCAACCTGACCAGAAGAAGAGAATAGAGAAGCAGAAGGATGGACATCCCCACGGTATAGGTGCTTCTCTCGTCCCAGTTCAGAACGTCTTCGGCCATATAGAGATAGCCGTTATAAAGAAGGAAAATAAAACAGGCAAGCAGACCGAAAAGTCCGAGGACCATGACCAGAGTAAGGTCGGTATTGTTTTTTTCGGGTTCCGGTTCGGGTTCTGAATCTGATGACATTCTTCTTATTGTACGTTATAGAAAGAGAGGAAGCATCTTTAGTCTAGATCTCTATCACCGTAGGAGTATTGGTCGGTCGGTATCTGCCATCGCAGATAGAGACATTGTAATATCTGGTACCGGCCAGCTCGAGCTCTCCGTGAGCTTCATGAATATGACCGAAAACATGAACTGCCGGTGGCGATTTCATCCTTTCGGTGAGAGTGAGCTTCAGCTCTTCGCAGCCGACATTGCCGCTGGGACAGAGGTCGAGGATATGGGCAGGCGGACCGTGGGTGATGAGCAGGTCGATACCTTCAGGGATTTTTTCCCAGACGGCTTTTATATCTTCGCCTCGCTCTTTCATGAAACTCCAGTTCATAAACTGCGGGGTCCAGGGGCTGCCCCAGATTCTCAGACCGTCAAGCTCTAACAGTTCGTCTTGCAGATAAAAACAGGAGTTCATCAGCTCTTTTGCAGAGGCACTGTGCTTTTCTAAGAATCGGTCATGATTGCCGGCAATCACAACCGGTTTATGCTTGAATTTATAGCTCTCTTCCATCAGATAATGATTGATTTCAAAGAGCTCTTCGCGGCTGCCATGGCTGGTCAGGTCGCCGGCGACCACCAGCAGATCCCCTTCAGGAAGATCCGGCCTGCGGTTGTGAATATCGCTGATTGCTATTACTTTCAACTGAGGCTCAGTTCTTTGCCATATGAGATATGGACCTATTGTACCGAATCTAACTGCAATTCTATCGGGTGCTGCTTACCTTGCCATTCAGATCCAGATAGAAGCGAGCGTCTTTTTTAAGACCGGCGACAGCGCTGTCTTTTTCTATGCTTTGCAATACCGCAAGCGCCGGGGAGAGGTCGATGCCGGCATAGGAGCCGAGCTCGATCATGCTGCCCGCTGCTGCCAGTCGGACTCTTTCGTTGGTTGAATTCATGGCAAGACGCAGCATGTTGAATCGTGGGTCCTGGGCGTCCCTGGTGTGCTGGTTCTTGACCGCTGCGAAGATGGCGTCTATAACGACCTGGGCATCGTTGCCGTCCTCCAACGCTTTCTCTATATTGAGCGCGCGCTGGGCGGCGGTGGTAGTGGTGTCCTGAGCTGTATCACGCCATACCTGAATGACCGAATCTCTCATTTTGTGCAGAGCATCTTCCGCTTCTCTACCGAGGGCGGTGCCTTGCTTCTCTTTGACCAGAGCTTCGAGCACCGGATAAGCTTTGTGATGACCATTGGCGACAATGGTTTTGACCAGGCTGCTTTCGATGGTGGTGTCGGCACTATAGGGCGCGCGCTGGGTTATTTGAAGATCGAGAGCGCTGGCGGCGGTGAGAGCCGCTTCTTCTCGGGTGATTGCTCGTCGTTTGTCTTTATCCGGGGTGGCCAGTTGATCGAGGGCTTCGGCGAGATAGCGTCTTGCCTGGTGATCCATGTTGCGGCTCTTAGTAAGCCCTTCTTGAACAGCCCAGACTATGAGATCTCGGTTTTCTACTCCGGGTTTGGCCAGGTCGCGAATCGCCTGGGCCGACTTTCTCTGGGCCCAGTCGGATTCATCAGAGGCAAAAGGCTGACCGCCGTTTTGCAGAATATCTATCAAGGCGAGCTTGGCTTTCATTCCATCTTCGTTGCGCAGAGCCGCCCGGTCTATTAGACGCTCGAACTGGGCGTCACGACTGTCGGTTACTTCTTGCCTTCTTGTATTGCGGGCGCTGGCTTCTTCTTTGTCGATGGTGCTTCGAGCACTGAAGAACCAATCTAAAGAGCCGAGGAAGCCGGCATACACTGCTTCGGCTGCTTTGTCCCCTTCGGAATCTCGATAGCTGTTGAAGGTTTTTCCATCGAGAAGAGGGAAGTTCTCTTCGCGCCATTTTCTGATGAAGTATTTGGTGGCATCATCTTTCTGGTCGGCTGAAAGATTCTTTTTATAACTCTCTACTTCTTCTTTGAGCTTGGTCCAGCCTTCGAAAGGATCTCGCATAAGGGCGGCGGCGGTGCGCTCGAAGACCTTTTTATACTCTTCGCTACTGGGGTCCAGTCTCTCCTGGGTAAATTTGACATCGAGCAGGCGGCTCGATACGGTGGGGTCGGATTCGGTGCCCACCAGATCTATCACCAGGGATCTCAGTTTGGGATCTCTCAGGGTTTCGAGCCCTTTTATAGCTTCGTAGCGTACCGAGGCATCCCAGTCTTTCTGGGTTTTTCTTTCAGGATCTCCTGCCAGGGTGTCTCTCAATACTGGAATAGCGTTTCTGGAGCCCATTTCAGTAAGGCTCTGGATAGCTGCTATTCTCAGTTTTGGTGAGAAGTTGGCGAATTTGCTCGAGTTTTGATCTAGTAAGCCGATCAAAGACTGCTCGATAATGCTCTTTTGCATTTGCTCGCCGCCTTCGATTACAGGCTTCAGCACTTTGATGAACTCGGCACTGTCCTTCTCTGATTTGAGGTCGAGGCTGTAGTCTTCTACCCCTTTTAAAGTATTGCTCACTATTGCCATCGAGGTCTCGCGTACTGAATTGGCTGCTTTCTTATCATCTCTGGATTCCGATTCAGAAAGTCTCTTCATTCCTTCGGCACCGAGCTTCTCTACCACTCGGCGGCTAAGATCGACATTCTCGGGAGTCATCAGAGTTGTCAGATTTCGGTAGACCGAAAGCCGAAGTTCGGCATCGTCTCCGGCAAGATCCAGCACGGCGGAAGCGGCATTTAATCTGCGCTCGCTGCCTTTGCTTTCGTCTGCCATGTCTGCTTTGAGTATGTTCAGCGCTTTGACCGAGAAAGAGTTCTCTTCAGAGGTATTTTCAGTTTTGCTTTCACCCAGCAGTCGCGAGTACTGTTTGATCATCTCCTGTCTGGTATCAGAGTCGCCTTCGCCATTGGCATAGAGCATCATGGCTGCGGCAGCGCGGTGATCTTTGTTCTTGGCAGTAAGGGCTATATTCTGCAAATAGTTCTCGACGGCAGAAGCGCTGAGTCCTACTTTGAGGCTGTCTTCTTTGAATTGATCTCTGGCGTCGAGAGAGACCGCTTCTTGAATTTTGAGTGCGTCTACGGTAACGCCCAGTCGAAGGATGGCTTCGGACTTTTCGAGGTCGGTGGTTTTGTCGGATGTAAATACATCCTCCAGCACTCCTGCCACCTCTCGACCGCTGGCCACGCCAAGCTGTAGAGCCAGATCGCTGGATGCCACCAGTTTTGATTCTGCTTTGGGAGAGACCAGATCTCTTCTCAGATAAGCTGCTATATCGCTGGATTTCAGATCCTGTTTTTCGGTGCGGGCAGGGGAGGTGTGTTCTATTTCGGTGCTGCCGTATTCGTGATAAACCGTCTCTGAGTATTTGTATTCGGCGATATTTATTTCGCGGCTTGCAAGAGTATCGGGTAGATTGCCTTCTGCATCGCGAGAGAGCTGAAGCAGGGCAAGAGCGGCTGCGGTCTGGCTGGCTCTGCTCTTCGTTTCAGCATATTTTAAGAAGCCACCGCTTTTGTCTTGCAGATGACCAATGTCCGAGCTACGGTCTGTAACCTGGCTTCCGTCGGGCATAAACTGGCTTACCAGCTCTTGTTTATATCTGTCGATCTCTTCGGCGGTGGCATCACCAGCCAGAAGTGTTCTGGTCTTATCGAGAATCTCTTTTACCTGAGGATCGCTTTGCTCTCCTTGAAGAAGCAGTTCATAGCGATCGAGCTCTGCCACTTTTGCTTTTTTCGGGTCTATCTCGGCTGCCTTTTCTTCGGCAGGAGCTTGATCTCCCTGGCCGTCTTTGCCCTGGCGAAGAGCTGCTCTTGTAGGGTCATTGCGACCGATTTCAGAAAGGCTGTCTACTTGATGATAGATGTCCTGACCAATTACTACTGCAAAGGGCAGCTCGGTCATTTTTGCTCCGAACTCAGCCGGGGCGTAAATTCTGTTCGCCCATTTAGAGCCCTTGATCTGAGCTTCGACAATGGCTGAGGCCGATTCTGCCGCTGAAGCCGCTTCGGTTCCGGTACGCAGATTTTTAAGCATGCGCCAGCTGCCTGCACCAAGTCCAAGGGCGGCATCACCGACAAAATATAGACCCCGGGCGGTCTGGATATGCTGACCAATTTCGGTATTCTGGAAGTAGGCATTGTTTACGATACCGCTGGCACCGACGGTGGCACGAAGTCCGCCTTTGAAAGCTTGTTTGGCTGCTTGGCTGAGCACCAGTTGGCCTGCGCGGGCTGCTTTGACCGCAGCTCCTACCTGAATGGTACCGGTTACCAGCATGGCACCATCGAGGGTGGCTATAAGGGCTTTCTCTCCATAGTGGAAAACTTGTTGTCTGGTTCTCCAGGAAGCCAGATCTTTGGCTTGCATAATCTCGACTTTGCCGCCGTTGCGCACAGGTACCCAGTCTTCCGGGTCGTATTCGCGTGGGGCGACTTTTGTTTCGTTGCCGATTTTGTCGGCACCGATATTGAGATAGTTGTACCAGTTAGAATATCTGTACTGAACATCGTTAGAGATGACGATCTTCTTCTTGCCGTCGGCGCCGGTTTTTTCTTCTACATCGAATTCGAGGTCAATGAGGTTATAGTATTTTTCAGAGCCGTCGACGTTCTCTTTGTCGACGAACTCGCTGATGTCGCCTTTTTGATCCAGTCTGACTCTACCTTCCGGGGTGTCGATTTCGCCCCAGAAAAGCAGGCGATCCGGATTCTCTTCTAGTTTAATCAGCTCTTTCAGTGCCTGATCCACTTCTTGCCCGTGGTCAGCCATCCACTTGCGCAGGTTCTCCATCTTCTCTTTGTTCTCAGGATGATCGAGTCTGAGGTCCTTGGGAAGATCGAGTTTTACCTGGGTAATTCTGCCTTTTTCGTCGCGAACTATCTCAGAGCCGGGCGGCTTCTCGAAGCCGAAACGTTTGCCGGCTCTATTGAGACTGTCCATGGCTTCGACATAGTTGCGTACTCTGGTAGCAAGGTCCACTGCTTCTATAGCAGCGGCTCGCCATTCTTCAGGTTTGGAGCCTCTTTTATCGAGCCAGGCTTCCTGTTGGTCTTTGTCCGGTATCAGTCTGGTGATTTCTTTTTCGAGCAGTCTGTCCTGCTGTTCCTGTCTGGCTGTCAGGGCTCTGACATCAACTTCTTTGAGCCAGCGCATGGTGTCATCTATTTTTTCGATTTCGAGATCCGAAGGGACATTGGCCGAATCGAGCTTCAAGTTCGGTGTTATTCTTCCGGTCTGCACAAGCTGTTTGTAATAGTCGACCGAGACGACTTTGTTGTATTGATCGGCAGGCAATTCCAGTGGTGTTCCGGAAGGCAAGGGCAACTGCAGTCTGGTCAGTTCTGTGATAGCACCAGGAACAGCTTGCTTCTCTATCCAGGTGACCATGTTCTTGTAAGCTTCTTTTGTGGCCGGTCCGAAGCGACCTTCGCGTTCTTCTTGCTGTATCTTCTCGACGCCTTCTTTGACCTGCCTGGCGAACTCTTCATCAGAGACATTCTCAGGGCGTGGCTGGGAGATAGAGTAGATATTGACTATCTGCTTCTGAAGGAAAGAAACTCGTCTTTGTTCATCGGCGCTAAGGGGTTTTTCGGCGGTGTTGTCCACTATTTCAAGGGCTGGGACCACAGCGCTATCTTTGGTTTCATTTACTAGACGGGTTTGACCGGCTTGACCGGCTGGCTGGACCTCAGACTTTCTGAGATTCTCAGATTCGGACTGCAATGTGTTGACTGCTTCTTTCTTCTGATCAGGCTGACTGTCGCCGACTTTCGCTTCGACGGGAAGCTCTCTGGTCTCTGCCATAAAAAACTCCGGACATAAAAACTGGGGGGATGGGGGGTAGTTTATATCTATCGCCATCCGCCCGTTTTTGGACACTTTCTGGATTTTACGGCATAAAATTTCGTTTTGAGCTTCTATCGGGGGCTCACTGTCGCCCGCTTCTCATCTTCGTAGCGAGATTCACCGGCTACAGCTTCTTGCTGGCTTGCATAATAGGCGAGGGCGGCGCTTACAACGATGCCCAGAGCCACGCCGCGACTTAGAGAGCCACGTACCGATCCTTCGCTAAGACCATTGCGTCCGGCTGCCTCGCCTTCTTTGATGTGTCGGGCGATATAGTCGTGGGCTTTGTCCCGAACTTCAGAACTGCCGGTGCTTTCGAGAATTCTGATTACGGTTTCTAAGTTACGGGCCCGGGCTCTTTCGGCTTCGGTTTCGCTCTTCTTAAGGCGAGCAATCTCCTGGCGGAGTTCCTCTATCTGAGATTCGCTCACTTTTTCTCCCCGGCTCTCTACTTTGCCGTCTATATTGGCGCCTTCGGCTATCTCTTTGTTAAACACGCCGGTCCCGGTAGAGGATGCTTCTAATGTGGGCTTGATTTCCACCGGAGTCTCTATAAGGCGAGTGCGTCTCTGGCGGGGAGCGGTTTCGGCAGGAGCCTCCGGGGCGGCTTCGACCGATCTTTTCAATTCTGTGTTTTCTTGTCTCAGGACCTCTGCTTCGGCAAGCGCGTCGGCTTGTTGTTTCTCGGCGGCAGCCAGCTTGGCTTGCATCTCGCCAAGCAGCCGGCTCATTTCGGATTTGACTCGATCTGCTTCAGAGCGAGCTCTATTTATGTCGGCATCTTTATTGGCCAGCTCTTCTTTCGAGGCTTCGACCTGGCTGGACAGCTTTGCAATTTCATTAGCAGAACTTTCCACCTGGGCGCCCTGCTCTTTGACTGTCGTTCTGAGATTCTCTATCAAGGCGTTGGCTTCGGCAGCTTCTCTGGCTGCGGTCTGGGCCTCGAGGGCGCTTGCTTCTTTTACTTTGGACAGTTCGCCTTCAAGAGCGGTGATTCTGTTCTGGCTTCTGGTCTCTTTCTCTGATGCGGATTTATTCTCTTCCAGCCTGGCGGTTTCCATAGAGGCTATCTCTGTTTTGAGAGCTTCTATGCTTTCTTTTGAATCCTGGTGAGTCTTTGCCAACTCCTGGGTCAGGACTTCTATTTCGCCGCCGGCTCGGGTGGCAGCTTCGGTGGCGGCTTTCGTTTCGGCCTCTCTGGCGGCTTTCAGGCTTTCGACTTCACTTTCTAGAGACTCTATCCGCTTCTTAGAATCTGCAGATTCTGTCTCGTTAGACGCTTTCAGTTCGGCAAGCTGCCCTTCTAAAACTGTGGTTCTCGCTTCGCTGGCAGCAAGAACTTTGGCGGCTTCTCTTGCTTCTGTCGCTTTTTCTCGGGTAAGTTCTTCTATCTTGCCTTCTAACAGCGCTATCGATTCGGAAGATTTTTGACCCAGTGAGGCGAGCTCATTTTTTAAAGACGAGATCTCGGTCTCACTCTTTATAGCTGCATCCGATGCCGTTGCAATTTCTGAATCCCTGACGGTCTTAAGCTCTTCTAGCTGTTTTTCAAGGGTGGTGATTCTTTCGGTCGCTACTTGAGCTTCGCCTTCTTTAGATTCTTTCAGTGCGGCGATTTCGGTCTCTAGAGCGGTGATTTTGGCATCGGCCCCACTTTGCCGTTCAGCGGCTTTTGTTGCGTCGGATTCTTTTGCTGCTTCCAAAGTCGCGATTCTAGATTTAAGAGTCTCTGCGTCTTTGCCCGATTGTTCTCTGGTCTGGGCAAGCTCTTGTTTGAGAGTTTCTATCTCGGTATTGCTTCTGGTGGCAGCGTCGGCGGCGGCTTCTTTCTCTGCTGCTTGAGCCTCTTTTATCTGAGTGATTTCGGTTTCAAGAGTGCCGATGCGCTTGGCGCTCTCGACCAGGGCTTCTCTGGCGGTGGCCAGCTCGGCCACTTTGGTATCGAGTTGAGTAAGAGAAGTGCGGCTTGCGTCTTTTGCTTCGACCAGCTCTTTTTTGAGAGTTTCGATTTCGGTGTTTGTTTTGGATGCTGTTTCGCGAGCCTCTCTCTGCTCTTGTTCTCTAGCAGTTTTCAGCTCTTGAACTTGAGTCTCCAGGCTGGTGATGCGCTCACCGGCTGCTTTAGAATCGGTCTCTTTAGAAGCCTTGAGTGCGGTCAGCTGCTGTTCTAGAGAAGCGGTTCTCTCGCCACTGGTTTTTAGCGACTCGGCAGCGACTTTGGCTTCTGCTTCTCTATCTGCGGTGAGTTTTTCTATCTTCGCTTCGAGGGCTTCGATGGCTTTAGAAGAAGTCTCTTTAGACTGGGCAAGCTCCTGTTTAAGGGCTTCGGTCTCTTTAGAATCGGCCTGTTTATCTGCTTCTAACTCGGCGATTCTGGTTTTAGAGTCTCAGCTTCTTTACTGGAGTTTTCTTTGGTCTGGGCAAGCTCTTGTTTGAGAGTTTCAATTTCGGTATTGCTTCTGGTGGCAGCGTCGGCGGCTGCTTCTTTCTCTGCTGCTTGAGCCTCTTTTATCTGAGTGATTTCGGTTTCAAGAGTGCCGATGCGTTTGGCGCTTTCTGCCAGGGCTTCTCTGGCGGTGGCCAGCTCGGCCACTTTGGTATCGAGTTGAGTAAGAGAATTGCGGCTTGCGTCTTTTGCTTCGACCAGCTCTTTTTTGAGAGTTTCGATTTCGGTGTTGGTTTTGGATGCTGTTTCGCGAGCCTCTCTCTGCTCTTGTTCTCTAGCAGTTTTCAGCTCTTGAACTTGAGTCTCCAGGCTGGTGATACGCTCACCGGCTGCTTTAGAATCGGTCTCTTTGGAATCTTGTCTCTTTGCGGTTCTTAGCTCCAGGTCAGCTGCTTGTTCTATCTGAGAAGCGGTTCTCTCGCCACTGGCTTTTCTCTTTAGCGACTCGGCAGCGACTTTGGCTTCTGCTTCTCTATCTGGGCGGTGAGGGTTTTTTCTATTTTAGCTTCAAGGGCTTCGATGAGCTTTATCTGAAGAAGTCTCTTTAGACTGGGCAAGCTCCTGTTTAAGGGCTTCGGTCTCTTTTCGAATCTTGTTTGAGAGTTTCTGTTTATCTGCTTCTAGCTCTTGGCGATTCTGGTTTTTGAGTCTCCAGTCGCTCACCGGCTTTTGGCTTTACTTTTAGGAGTTGTTCTTTGGTCTTTGAGCAAGCTCTTGTTTGAGGGTGAGTTTCTATTTAGCTCGAGTATTGCTTCTGGTGGCAGCGTCGGCGGCTCTTTGCTTCTTTCTTCTGCTGCTTGAGCCTCTTTTATCTGGGTGATTTCTCTTTTCAAGAGTGCCGATGCGCATGGCGCTTCTCTCGGCCAGGGCTTCTCTGGCGGTTTCGAGCCAGCTTGGCGCTCTCAGCAGAGGCTCTCTGGCGGTGGCCAGCTCGGCTACTTGGGTATCGAGTTGAGTAAGTGAATTGCGACTTGCGTCTTTTGCTTCGACCAGCTCTTGTTTGAGAGTTTCGATTTCGGTGTTGTTTTTGGATTCTGTCTCGCGAGCCTCTCTCTGCTCTTGTTCTCTGGCCGTTTTCAGGTCTTGAACTTGAGTCTCCAGGCTGGTGATACGCTCACCGGCGTCTTTGGCATCTGTCTCTTTGGCCGCTTTTAGCTCAGTCAGCTGTTGTTCTAGAGAAGCGGTTCTCTCGCCACTGGCTTTGAGCGACTCGGCAGCGACTTTGGCTTCGGCCTCTCTATCTGCGGTGAGTTTTTCTATTTTAGCTTCGAGGGCTTCGATGGCTTTGCCAGAAGTCTCTTTAGACTGGGCAAGCTCCTGTTTAAGGGCTTCGGTCTCTTTAGAATCGGCCTGTTTATCTGCTTCTAGCTCGGCGATTCTGGTTTTTAGAGTCTCGGCTTCTTTACTGGAGTTTTCTCTGGTTTGAGCAAGCTCTTGTTTGAGAGTTTCGATCTCAGTATTGCTTCTGGTGGCAGCATCAGCAGCTTCTTTAGACTGGGTTTCATTGCTCTCTTTCAGTTTTGCCACTTCTGATTCGAGGGTTTCTATGCGCTCTGAATTTCTCTTGTTCTCGCCTTCTCTTGCCTGTTCCAAGTCAGTCAACTGACTTTTGAGACCTTCTATCTGAAGCTTAGCCTGGCGGGCCGCTTCGGCAGCATCTTTCGATTCTCCCTGGCGAGCCTGTTCTAGTTTGACCATCTGATCTGTTAAAGCTTCTATAGTCTGACCGGAGAGTTTGACTGATTCTGCCGAATCCCGTGCCATTCTCTCTTTAGCCAGTTCCAGATCGCGGACCTCTTGCTTGAGTGTCTCTATCTCTCTTGCACTTTTCTCTTTGTCCAGACCGGTCGTGTTTTCGAGCGTTGTCAGACCTTCCTTGAGAGATTTGATCTCTTGATTGGCTTCAGCAATCTTTCTTTTCGCTTCGCGACTTTCGTTGTCTCTGGCTGTTTCCAGATTTTTGATCTCGGCTTCAAGGGCTTCGACTTTTGCTTTCGATTGCAGATCTGCGTCAGTGGCTTTCTGCGCCTCGGTTTCTCGATTCTGTTCCAGTTGTGCAACTGTGCTTTTTAAAGATTCGATTTCGCGGGCTGATTTTTGGCCGGCTTCCTCTGCTGTTTTTGACTCTGTGTGTCTGGCTTCTTCGCTGGCGGTCAGGCTTTCTTTCAGCTTTTCGATTTGCTCGGCGGCTTGTTTTTGATCGGAGGAGGCGGTTCTGAGATCGGCTTCACGCTGGGTTCTTGCCGCTTCGAGATCGGCTTTGAGCTCTTCTATGGTTTTCTTTGCCTGGGTCTCTGCGGTTTTGAAGTTTTCTCTTTCAGTTTCGAGACGTTGATCTTTCTCTTCAATCTGTCTGGTCATCTCCTGCTTCAATCTTTCGGAAGAGGACTTCAAATCGGTCAACTCTGTCTCTACCTTTTTAAGAGCTTCAGAGTGATCACCTTCTAGTTTTTTGAGATCTTCAACGGCTTTCTCTTTCTCTAAGATAGCCTTGTCGAGCAATTCGGTGAGCTGTTCTCTGGTGGCTTCTACTCTTTTGGGTTTAGATTCAGCTTCGGCTTCAGGAGATCTTTCAGAGTTCGAGTCCGATTTTTGATCAGGCTTTTGCTCAAGGAAATATTTGCCGCCCTCTTTTATCAGTTTGTAGCCGCCATAGGCAAGGGCTGCTATAGCCACCATCTCTGCTGGAGAACTTTCCAGTCCGTCACTGTTGCCTTCCATTTTTGTTGGTGCATTTTTATTGGATTCGGTGGCGTCCTGGTCTGCCGGAATGCTTTTGCCTTCGACTTCTATCTTTACCGGTGCCTCTTCAGAAGATTTACCCGGTTTTGTAATATCGGCAATATCAGAAGGTTTTGAGCTTTCGGAAGGTTTCGAGCCTGGAGAGTCCATCAGCTCGTTTATATCGAGAGGAGCGAGCTGGGTCATTTCCATCACTCGCTTCGGAATGCGGACCCCGGTGTCACCGGGACCGGACCATGTATCGGCGGCCACTTGCTGCCAGGTCTGGGCTTTCGTGCTCGACTGGTCGGCGCCGGGATTGAAGTCCATGGTGGATTCCGCTTTGCCGTTATTAGATTCAGTCACCCCGGGTCGGGGCTCGTAAGTACCGTTGTTCGCTGCCATAACAATTGAGGGGGGGGTTGAGAAACAATCGTTGTAGATTTACTGTTTCCGTATCTATTCGATAACTCGAATTTTTCGACAGCTATTTACCAGAGACTCCGGCGCGATTTTCTTCTTCGAAGCTTGGTTGATGATCGAGAGTGGACAGATAATAAGCCAGGGCAGCGCTTACGATGATGCCTATACCGACAGCTCGGCCAAGTTTGCCTCCACTGCCGCGTTCCGCTTCTGCTTCTCTGCCTTCGGCGATTCTATTGCGAATATATTTATGGGCGGCTTCCTGCACTCTTGGACTGTCGCTGTTCTCAAGAATTTTGACGACACGTTCAAGATTCTGGGCTCTTTTATTCTCTGCTTCTATCTTGCTCTCTTTTAGTCTGGTTATTTCCTGTTTGATCGTATCGACTTCGGAGCGTGTCAGGCTCTCGGAGGCTCTGTCGCTTCCGAGAATCGCTTCGGAGCCTGAAGCAACTTTGCGTTCGAATACACCCGATGTACTTTTTTCGGCTTCTACTCTATCTTCAAAGCGGGTCGGTGATTCGCCGTCTACAATTCTGGGTCTTCGACCGCGTCTTTCTACCTCGGTCTCATTACCGCTTTTGGTCTCGGTCTCTGCGTTTTTATCAACGGGCTTTTCAGTCTTTTCTGAGGTCTCTGATTTTTCTGATGCTGAGCCTTCTGCAGCCGGAGCCTCTTTTGCCTTCCGCTGCAGAACGAACTTGCGACCTTGTTTAATGACCTGGTAGCCACCATATAGGACAAGGGCGGTAATCATCGGATTCTCTTTTATTTTGTGCCAAAGATCCGGTTCGAATTCTATTCGATCATCAATCTCTGGAATATCTAGTTTGTCTAGAGAACCGAGCTTATCGAGAGCCGGCAATGGCGCCGATTCTATCGCTTTGACTATCTCTTCCGGTTCTTTTGTGGTGCCGTCTTCCGGCTTGATAAAGGCGTTCAAGAGAGATTGGCGAAGGGCATCTTGCTGGGCTTTGGCTGCCGCTTCCGGATCTTCCTGCTTCTCTTGCTCTTCTTGCTCTTCTTGCTTAGGTACGGGTTTGTTGTCGCCTTCGGCCTGGGCCAGTACTATATTGTCACCGTTGCCACCATAATTAATCGGCTCTATTGTGAGCATACCGTCTTCGCCTACGGAATCGGACACAGGGTTTGTGGAGTTTGCCGATTTAGCAGGAGGCGTGAAGTCGAATGCTTCGAAGATGAGAGCGCTTGTATCTAGTTTCGGTTTAAGGGCATCACCTTCGGTGCTGACCTTTTCTGGCTGCAGGACTGTGGGATTTTCCATGGTTCAAGAATAAAGGTGGGGGGTAAAGAAACTTGGGAACTTTACTCTGGTCCGAGTCGGTTGGGATAACTCGACCGTTGTCGTTCCACCTTTACATCTATGCGGATTGTTTTGTTTTTCGACGGCGACAAGAAAAAAAATTGCGGCAGTCACAAATTTGCCACAAATAATTGGAAAAGTAGAGATAAAGAAACAGTAGAAGACCGTTCTTTATTGAGGATCCCCTGGTGGCTGACTGGTCGAATGTCGAGAAAGAGATAGCCTGTGAATTTGCTCTCTTCAGCGATGAGCGAATAAATGTGGACTACAGGCTGTGGCTCAAGCAGAAGAACGAGATCGTGGCGCTTCGTTATCTGGTCGCTATGCAGATGTTGGGTATCTTTGTGCTGGCTGTGGCAGTCGCCTATCTGATGATAGGCTGGTATTGAATCGATTCAACCTAAATTTGCATTTTGAAGAGCTGAGCGCATCTCTTCGACTTTTTGATAGCGGTCTTCGGGCTCTTTCATCAGAGCTATTTCCATTATCTTCTTAAGATCCTCCGGGACGATAATATGTCGGGGGATACGATCGAGGGGAACCGAAGTTCGGTGGATCTGATTTTCCATGGTCTCACGGGCGGTGGTACCTGCCACCGGCGCGATGCCGGTTAGAGCACGGAACATGACACATCCGAGCGAGTAGATATCGGAGCGGGGATCTATTGTTTTGCCCAGACATTGCTCCGGGCTCATATAGGCAGGAGTTCCTACAACATAGCCTTCTAGAGTAACTTTCTCTTCGGCTGCTTTGGTCGAATCTATGTGGCGGGCAAGACCGAAATCGACGAGCTTGATGTTCTGATCTTCTTTACCCCGGTTCTGGATTATTATGTTGCTCGGCTTTAGATCTCGGTGAACCAGACCGCGACCATGGGCGTGGGCGAGAGCGTCGGTAACCTGTAGAAAGATGTTGACACAGTCCCGGGCTTCCAGGGGACCGTTTCTTCGGATCATTCTTCGAAGCGTCAATCCTTTGATTAATTCCATGACGATATAACAGCTACCATCCTCGGTATCGCCAAATTCGTAGACTTTTACGATGTTCGGATGCTCCAGCTCGCTTGCTGCTTTCGCCTCTCTTTTGAAGCGCTGGATCGCTCTATCTTGATTGGCATAGGTCGAAGTGAGGAACTTGATGGCGAATTCCTGATTCGAATCAATAGATGTTGCTTGAAACACCTCACCAAGATGGCCCTGGCCGATTTTGTCTTTGATGATGTATTTGTTTGCTAGGGTCTCTACTCGGGTCACTGTAGGAATTCCGAAAGGTTGCTGGTTTATATTTTTTACCCGCTTCATCCGATTTTAAAAAGGAAGAGCCTCTTTTCAGAGGCTCTTGTGGCAGACACTTCTAAAAATAGACTTTGCCGGGACCGGGTGGGTTGTATAGTTTATAGCGCCAGAAAGGACCGTGACCGACTCCGCCTTTAGGACCGGGCGGATTTATATGACCCTTGTTGGCGGTTGTGTAACGTACTTTGCCGGGACCTGGCGGGTTGTAGATCCAGCCTTTGCCGGGTCCGCCTTTTTTGCCCGGCGGCTTATAACGCCAGTATTTGCCGTGACCGGGACCGCCTTTGGGACCGGGTGGGTTAATACCCCAGGACCAGGCTGCAGGTGCTGTCAGTGTGCTGGCAAGGCCTGCTACCAGGAGCATGCTCAACCATTTCATATGAATTACCTCCATGTGATTTCTTTTCGTCTTCTTCTTTCAATAGCTATCTGAAAAACCGGCTTCTAATCTTTTGAAACGACAAAACCATGTCAAGAGTTCAATCTCCTGGATAAAATTTTCAAATTCAGATTTGTTGCTTAGACTTTGGATGGTATTGAGAAGTTATGGAAAAGCAGTCTTTTGAATTGAGAGCACAACAGGCTCAGCGTTTAGTCCAAGCGGAGCTGGAGGCCCTTTCCGATTCGAAAAAGGCTGTTGAGATGGCTCAGTACATGAAGAGTGAGATGCCTTTTTACGGTGTCCAGAAGCCTGACAGGATTCCCATTCTCAAAAAGTTGAGCAGGGATTACGCCCCTACCTGCCAGAGAGAATATATAAAGATAGTGGAGGCTCTCTGGCAAGGCGAGCACCGCGAGGAGAGATATCTCGCCATTGACTATGCCCAGCGCTTCGTGACCTTTGCCGATTGCGGCAGCCTGCCTCTATTCGAAAAGATGATTAGAAGCGGTGCCTGGTGGGATTTTATCGATCCGATTGCCTCTGCTTTGATAGGAACTGTTTTATTGGCTGAACGCCAGTCGGTGGCTCCGCTTCTCTATAAATGGATAGAAGATGAGAGCCTCTGGATTCGACGAAGCGCCATCCTCAGTCAGCTCAAGCACAAGACAGCCACCGACAACACCATGCTCTTTCAATTCTGCCTTGCTACTATGCATGAGAACGAGTTTTTCATTCGTAAGGCTATTGGCTGGGCACTTAGAGAGTACAGCTATACAGAGCCTCAACTGGTGAAAGAGTTTCTGCTGGCGAATAAAGCCAAGCTTTCGCCCTTGAGTTTTAGAGAGGGGGCGAAGCACCTTCTCAAGAGCGGTGCCTTAAAGTAAAGTTTTGAGATCGACTCCTCTTGGCAGCGCGCGGACCAAGGACGTTGCCTTTCAACTTGTGTATTATTTAAAACACCCAGGAAGGTTATAAGCTTTATCTTCTTGAGGGAAGAATTAGAGAAGTAAGGTCACTACGCAGGAGACGAGTATGAATTTGTTCAAGACCATATGCTTGTGTATGACGTTTCTGCTTGGACTGTCGGTAGCCCCCGCCTATAGCCAGGTGGCCGGTGCCAACCAGTCGATATTTTCGGATGAGCAACGTCTGCTTCAAGTAAATCAGCAGCAGATGGGTGCCTTCGAGCAGGAGCGTGCCCAGGCGGAGCAAGAACTCCAGCAGATGGAAGCCAAAAATCAGCCATACAGGCTGAAAGTGGTCAAAGAGATCACAGATCTGAAAGGCAAAAAAGATGCCGCATCTCAGGCTAAACTCAAAGAGTTGCAAGACTGGATCTCGCGGGATGATGCCTATAAGAAGAGACAGGAGAGCCTGATCACTCGTCTGACCCAGAGCATTCAAAGTTTGCAGCGGAGCCAGATGGAGACCACCGGTAATCTTTCCAACGATATCACTGCCATGAGACAGAATGTCCAGGATCAAAAAGATGCCGCCAAATTCGATCGCATGATGCGCATGAATTATTTCAATGAGCTTCAGAGCGAAATGGGTGCAGCTTCCTGGGGTCGTCCTCCGACGGATGGTACCTTCAACAGTGTGGGTGGCTATGGCTTCATGGGCGGCTACGGAATGAGCGCCTTCGGACGCCAGGCTGGTGGCTACGGTCGCTGGTAGAGCCTCGAAGACAAAAATTCAATCGATTTTTCCAGCCCTGGTTATCGCCAGGGCTGTTTTTATAAGATTGGCGGTGCCGCCCTCATAAATGAGAAAGCGTTCTTCCCATTCCGGATGAAATTTCGATTTATAGCGCCTCAGTCCTTTGTAGGAAAAGAAGCGATTCATGTGTTCATAAATAAGATGCACGGCCCGCTCTTCTTTGCTGGCGTCCTTCTTCTCTCCCACTCCGGACAGTGCTGCCAGTCCGAGACTGAAGCTTTTGTAGCCGCGCTCGTGTAAATCGGTGAGCAGAAGTGCGAAGAGGTAGTCCATGGCACCATTGGGCACTTCGGTCCGGTGTCGCATCATATCGATGGTTACCTGACCTTCGGCATAGGAACGAACCTGATTGACGAAGGCGATGGCGCCGTCCTTGTCTGATTCGAGTACATAGAGAGTCTCTTGCTTCAGGGCTTCTCGATCGAACCAGCCCAGGGAAAATCCGCGCTCTCTCCTGCCCGGCAAAGAGAGCCATTCTTGCGATATCTGCTCCACCGAATCTAGTAGACTCTCCTTATGTGGTGGCACATAGCGATTCAACTGATAGCCTTGTTTAGCCAGCTTTTTGACCACCGATTTGAAGTTCTTGCCTTTGACGGTCTTTTCGGTGAACTCATCGAGATCCACCACCGCATCCTCACCGACCTTCAGTACTTGTAGACCGAGCTCTTTATAGAGTTCGAGATAATCGGGCTTTACTTGCAAGAATGCCAGTTTCCAGTCATTGCCGTGGCAGTAGTTGCGAAACTCTTTGACCAGGGGCTTGAGCTCGGCTTCCTCCCCCACCGGGTCGCCCAGGCAGATTGCCACATTCATCACCGACGAATATGCGACAAAAGCTTTCTTAGATTCGCTGAAAAAATAGGATTTATCCTCTAAGAGTTTATACGGATCAAGAGCGTCCTTGCCGTAGTTATCGAGCAATGCACCGGCTGTCTCTTTCTCTTTTGGTCTAACCGAGAGGACATAGTTGATCGGTCTGAAGAGAGAGACTGCGGTGAAGGTAAAGGCCATGGTTTCGAATATATTGATCGACTGCAGGAACCAGCGCCCGAAGCGGCTGTGGGGCATGATGTCGTCGTTGCCCAGAAAGAGCATCTGACGGATTGCTCTTTGAAGTGATTCGACCAGTTCGAAGTTGATACCGAAGTCTCGTATTTCTAAAAGCCAGAAACCGAGGGTGCCATAGAGAGCCAGTACGGCAAAAGAGATAAGAAGAACAAAAATGCCGTTGGCCAGATCGCCGCGATCGCTTTTTACCGTGAACCTTTTTCTGAGCACAAAAAGCAGTATCACTGTCAGTACCGGAGCAATGCCTGTGATAAGCGGTATTGTCTCGTTAAGCTCACGGTCTTTGATCCAGACGACATACTCGCTGCCGCACCTGATCAGATGGATGAAGCTGTAGGCGAGGCTGCTGAAAAATGCCAGTTGCCAGGCTATTTTCTTGCGTTTCAATAGATTGAACGAGAGCAGAATCAGAAAAAGACCGAAGACCACCGAGATCATCTTGGTCCAGTGGTAATAGTCAAGGATGTTCAGCATTCTGAACAGACCGGGATGGTTGCTCAGACGAGTAGCCAGGGGCTGAATCACCGCGGTGAGTCCGGAGAGAGTGATAAAAAAGGACAGCAGATAAACCGGTAAATCTCTCAGCCTGCTTCTGCTTTTCTCTTCTTCGTCTTCCCTTTCCAGAACCGATTTGTCAAGAATGCTCTCCGGCGAGCTATCTTCGAAGTAGAGCCTGCAGGTCTCTTCGTAAGAATCCGCAATTTCTTGAAATTCTGAGTCATCCGGGGAAATTCGATCCATAATGGTCTAATGATACTAGGTAGAAAGAAAACTTTGTTTCGGTTTCGCGCCCTTTTCATTGCCTGTTTCCTGATGGTCATAACGTATCCTGCCTTTGCCGGAGACGAAAAGGACCCCAATCCTTTCAACCTGCCGGACAGGGTCATGGCGCTGCCGCCGGAGATGCGTGCCGGGCAGATTTTTCAGGGGTTTCCCAGTCTTCGCCCCCAGGTCAACTGGTATCCGATTGCGCCCGGTCTGGTGGGCAACTGGCGCTCGAGCAGTATGAGGGTGCTGCGGCAAGATGATTTCGAGACCGGCGCCTACTACACCCTTGAATCGGTGGAGGAGGATGTCCTGGAGGTACATCTGGGAGATTTGCTTGATTCAGCCAGCTCTGTCTGGCACGCCCTTATCAGCCCGGAGATCCATGATTATCAGAAAGGAGATCTGGTGGACAGCAGAGACACCATCTCTATCAAGATGCTTGGACAATCTCCAAACCATTTGATGGTGCAGAGCAGGGTCTTTCATGTGATCTACAATCCTCAGAACAATCAGATTGTCACTTCTTATACCGAAGAGAGCGTCAGGCAGTACGATGTCGGCAGCAACAGCCGAATGATCGGTCACGAGTATGTTAGGCTCTATGATCCTGATGGCTTTGTGAAAATGTCCGCCCAGACCATGAGGGTCTTCAGCCCTGTCGGTAAATTCACCCAGGTCAATGAAAGAGCCGGTCTACACTTGCCCAGTTCGCTGGCTTCTCATTTGCAGTCTATCGGGCGTCACGATCTTATCAACTGGTAGGGCAACTAAATACGATACCAGGACAAGGCGTCGCTTCAGCTCTTGTAGTGACCGTATTTTTCAATCAAGGCTTTGACCGCTTCTTCGGTCGATTTGCCCCGGGTTACTTTCTCTATCTCTTTACGGTCGCCGATGGTCGCCAGAGCTTTTTCTGCCCGGGCTCGAACGCTTTCTCGGGGATGTTCCTGGGAGACAAAATAGAGAGGAGGAATGCTGAGGGGACGTTTCTCTCTTTCGAGCTGTTCTATATTGCTTTTCACCGCTTCATAGTCGGTGCTCTTCAAGCCATCCACCAACATCTTGAAGGTGAAATGGTCGAGCCTGCCCATTATTGATTTTGCTGTATGGTCCACAAAGCCGACCAGGTCCTGGAATTTGTCGATGAACTCGCTCATGGAAATCAAACCCTGTTTATAGACTGAGGTGATTCGGATTATGATAATCTCTTCTTCGGATCCGAATCTTTATTAAATCTCAGGTATGACATCCCGTCAACTTTCAGCACCACCATGGAGTTTTCGCAGACATAGCTCTTCCCCGGAAAATAACGATTCTCTCCTGCCTCGCTTCTCTTCAGGTGCTTTTCAATGCCAGCGGGGCCGGGGCTTTTCCTGCCGATTCTCCTGTTCGCAGTATTATTGACCCGCTCTCTATCGAAGTGGCGCCTGACACTGATAGATATGACTTATTAGATCAGTTTTTGGTTCAGTCCCTGCTGTCCCATAACGATTCTCCTGAAGAGATAGAGAAGCTTATCGGTGATGGTAGAAAGAACCTTTCAAGAATTTATAAATATGACCCGCTTCTGCTACATCTGGGTTATATAAAAGCCAGGGCCGAGGTAAGGGCCGGCAATAAAAGTGCTGCCAGGAAAGCTTTGAAGAGAACCTTGCTTTCAGAACTGGATAGAGAGCGTTTTTTCGAGGCACTTGTAAGAAGCTCGATTCACAAGAGTGAATTTCTCTCAGGTAAATTAGAATCGCAAAAACAGTTCGAGAGCCGGTATTTAAAAGAGCGCAAGACGGTCGGATCTGATTTATCGAAGGCTGTTCTGGCACGAATGATAAAGCTCTATTACAGCCGACGACTATCCGAAGCAGATCTATTGAGAGAGCTGGCTCTGGATTCGGAGGCAATCGAGAAAGTCGACCTTGACCCGTTAAGTTTCTGGGCTCTACTCTGTGGCGCCGATGTCGCCGCGTATGAGCCCCAGGACCCGCTATATAAAAAGCTTTTTGCGATGATAGAAAACTTTCGTCGTCGTCATTATAGTCAGGCTCTAGAAACAGCAGATAGTATTAAACTTGATGATACTAACTTTGAGTCAGCCCTCGAGTCTTTTCTCAAACTCTTTCGTCTGCGTATGAAAGTCTTAGCGTCTCCGGCGCCGGATAGAAGAACCGTACTCGATCTCGAAGCGCTCTCAGACGAAGGTAGATCCAGGATAAAAGGCCGCGCCGATAGCTATATCTATCGCACTATTTTTTACGAGTCTATTTTATTGCTCGGTCAAATTGCCGAAAGAGAAGAGATAAAGCTATTTGATTCTATCGAGACCAGTCGGTCAGATAAGAAAGAGGACGACGCGGTTTACGAGTTTTATATGACCGCGGCTCCTTCTGACCGGCAGCGTGTCCGAGAGCTTGCCAGATTACTCTATTTCATCGGCTATAAATACAAGCTGATGCGTAGACAGGATAGAGCCAGAGTCTATCTGACCCGTTGTCTGCTTCTTTATAAGCTCTATCTGCCTGGGGATATGCAGACCGATACCATGGTCGATGCCTGTCTCTATGATCTTGCCGAGTCTTATCTATGGGCGAAAGAGTATGATATCGCCTCGGTTCTTTTTAAAGAGTGCGCCGAGTTGAGAGTCGCCCTCGGTCGCTCTCCTGTGGCTATCGTTATGACGCTCACATCCCTCGGGCGGGCTTTGATGGCAGATGGCAGACCGGAGTCGGCAACACCTTTTTTAAATCGTGGTCTGGGCTATGCTATTTATGCAGCCTGCCAGGCAGTCCCTTCTGAGAAAAGAGACAAGCTGGCGGCGTCTCTCGGTATTGAAGAAGGCAAAGTCGCAGAATTTGTAGAGGGTTTTTGTGCGCAGTCCTTGAGCCGGAGGCTAGCGCTTATGGAACTTTGTATGGATTATCCGGATGTTGGCAAAAGCGAGCGTGCCACTATAGAAAGTGCTGCTCAGACTTACATAGATTCGTTAGTAGGCTCCAAGTTTTACGACCAGGCAATTGCTTCGGCAGAGAGTCTTTTGAAGGCTAAACAGGGTCCGGTTGCCGCCGAGACTTCTTCTAATTCTTCTCCTTCTGATTTTGCATCTAATTTATGGCAGCTCGCTTTTGCCAATAGTGGGGCATCGCATATGGAGCGAAGCCGTGATCTTTATGATCGCCTTTTTCGGGAGTACAAGAAAGAAGGCAAAAGGTCAAAGGCGCACTGGTACTTTAGCCGTGGTCTTGCCCATGATGCGCTCGGTGAATTCGATAAAGGTGCTTCGGACTTCAAACATGGAAGGGCAATTTTTGCTCGCTATCTCAAAGAGATGGACCGCGATCTCGATGATGATTTCAAAATCGATATCGACAAATACGAAGACCGTGATTACATTTTTTGGATTGCCGATGATCTGGCCAATGAACTGGCTGTCAGACGCAAAGATCCTCCCGGGCGATGCAGCTATATCAAAGCCTACGACCACGCGCGCTGGCCTGAAGATAGATTTCCGCTGAAAGTTTTTATAGATCGCTCGAAAGAGAGTGGATTTGGCGGCAAACTTTTCGATGTTGTCTATGCCGGTATCAGACAATGGCTGGAGATAGAGAATTCGCCGGTGAAGCTTGTTCTGGTGCAAAATAGAAATAATGCCGATATCTATGTCGAGAGAGTCGACAACTATGATTTTATCCCTCCGGGCTCGGCAGGCAAGGCCGAGGCTGACTATATTTATACCGAAGAGAAAGAGCCTTCGCTGTTGAACAAAGTTCATTTGAGGATCTTCTGCGACACTTACAACGGTGCCAGGCTCTCCAATCATGCGCTACGACATATAAAAACACTGGCAGCCCATGAGTTTGGTCATGGACTTGGTTTGAATCATTCTCCTTCCGGTTTGGACATCATGTACTGGAAGGCTGATACCACAGAGTTGTCGGAGCGTGACCGCAATACCCTCAGGGAACTCTATCGAAGTCAAGAGTGAGATTCGCTGGCGATTTCAGGGTTGTCAGTGGTTTAGGGCTCGGTCGGCAAGTGTAAAAAGAATACAGGCGGAAGCCCCGGAAGTTATTGAGCCGTTTAGCGGCTCCTTATTGCTGCGTCCAGTGTTCTGGCGCGTTCTCTTTGCACCTTTGTCAGTACCAGTACCTTTGCCGGATCGGAGATGTCCAATGAATCGAAAACTGAAAACCTTACTAGGACTAACTCTCGCCCAGACCATAATCGCTCTTTCTCTTCCTCTGGGAGCTATTGCCGGTACTAGCGATGGTGCGGACTCTCCTGACTTCGCCCTGCCCTTGAACGACAAGATCCAGCTCTCCACCGAGGGCGGTGCTCTGGTAACAGAAAAGATCACTTTGCCTGAAAATGCCAGTGCCAATTCGAGTCCTATTCTTTCTATAGAGGAAGCCCTGGGCGAAGATGCCGAAGTTGCCGTCCTCACCGAAGAAGATCAGGATGTTATCGTTATCGATAATGATCTGGAGACTGAAGTTGCAGTAGAAGAAGAATACAAATGGGAGCAGATTGCCGATTCGCCGGATAAGACCAAGATTGCCGCCGGGGCTAGATTTCCTGTTTGTGTAATCAGTTCAATCAGCAGCAAAACCGCTAAAAAAGGAGATCCTGTTGAAGCCAGATTGATGACCGATATAAAAATCGGAGGTCGCTTGATTGCCCGACAGGGAGATCAGGTCATAGGAAGAATCGATACTGTCAGTAAAGCCAGACGCATCCTCCATGCCGAACTGTCCCGCAAAAGATGGATGAGGGCGAACGGATCTCTTGGAGTTCAGTTCGACGAAATCGTCACCGCCGACGGCAAGCACCTGCCCCTGGTGGCAAAGCCTGCGCGGGTAAGAAGAGTGGTCTCCAACAAGAACGAAGGCCGGGTACTCGGGGTCAACCACAATGGTGAGCTGGCCAGTCCGCTTTCGACCCAACTGAAGCACCAGGCGGTTCACCTCGCCATCCGTGGAGCAGCTTCGGTGGGCGGCGTCTTCTCTATGGGAGCGGTTCCCGCTGCCTACGGTATCATCGGCGCTATCAACCCCTCTTTCGCTTTTCTTCAGCCGGTGGGCAAAAATGTACCGCATCGCCGCATGAAAGGCTTCGCCATGGGTGTGGTCTCGGGCTTGCCGGGCGGTTTTCTAATTGCCGACACGATTATAAAAGGCAAAGAGGCAGTGATTAAACCAGGCGATACCTTCCTGGCAGAATTCAAAGATGAGTTCACAGGACGTGCGGCAACCTCTGCCGAACTGCTTCCGGGAGCATCGGGTAAAGTTCGTGGCGAAGTCATGCCTGAGAACAAGTAAGCATCAAGATAGAGTCTACTCGGGTCCCCGGCAGGTTTCATCCCTGACCGGGGACCTTCTTTTAGCGGGCCAGCAAAAGTTTGTGGTGGTGCTCGATGTCTTTTCGATAGGTCGAGTTGAAGGCCGCTTTCAAAGACTGTTCCCAGAATCTCTCCAGGTTGACGGACTCTTTAGATACCAGGTATCGACAGTATTCGCGCAAAGCACTACCAAGGTACTTTCTGGGGAGAATCTCCAGCTCTTTGTGCCAGTCGAACTCTCCGGGCACTTTTGTGTCCAGCACCGCTGCCGCCCGGGCTGCTGTTTTCATAACTTCTATCCGTTCAAGGAAGCTGACCGGATGATCGTGGATACAGAGACAATCTTCGACAAGTTTGGATCGGCAGCCGAGTGAAAATAGTCTGAGACCGAATTCGAAATCATCCCAGGCGTCGGCTTCGAATGCTTCATCAAAGAATCCGGCTCTGATGACAAGATCCTTTCTAAGAGAGGTATTGGCGACGTAGAAAAACCGCTCAGGAAAATCCCCGGGTTCTACGGTGAATACCTCACCGAAGGTTCGGCCACTTCTATCTAACCATTTTTGAAACTTAGTAGGTTCGTAGCCTCCATCGCTGCCGAAGAATGCACCACCTACCGCAATCAGATTATGATTCTCGGATTCCTGGTGAAATCTGAGATGTCGCTCTACGAAGTTGGAATCAGCAGGCACGAAATCGCTGCCCAGAAACAGCACCAGTGGTGCCCGTGCCTCTTTCAGTGCGATATTATTGGCGAAGGCTCTGCCTCCTCGGGCCGCTTTCAAGATTCGCCAGTTTGCCGGAAGCTGATTGTTTTTTATCCACTCGCTCAATTCTGCTTCAAGCTTGTTGTCTCCGGAGGCATCTACGCATATAACCTCAAATGTATTTGAACTCGGAGGCGAATTCTCTTTGCTTTGCTTAAGCAGAGCCGCCAGAGTCTTGATTGGAGAGTGACGCATGTATCCGATCAGAACGCTTATCTGTGGTGCAGAAGCGGAAGCGGAATCGAAATGACCATCTAAAAGAACCTGCAAAGGCTGGCTTTTTAAGGTCGTCTGGGCCAGGCTGCCGTTCTGTCTTTCTAAAGTTGCGTTGGATTTGAGCCGGCTCAACATTCGTGGCAGCGATTTCGATTGAGAACTTCCAGGACCTTTGAACAGCCGTTTCAATTTGTAAGATCGGCTCATTTTGATGGAGCGGATCTCTTTTGCCAGGTAATATACATAGTCTCGCTGACTCCATCCGACAGTCCTGTATTCACTAAGGTTGGTATCGTTGAGAAATAGTTTTCTAATCTCTCTAATCGGTCTGGTCATGCGCCACACCGGATCTT
Source organism: Candidatus Obscuribacterales bacterium (assembly GCA_020634035.1). Taxonomy (GTDB): domain Bacteria; phylum Cyanobacteriota; class Vampirovibrionia; order Obscuribacterales; family Obscuribacteraceae; genus RI-106. Next base: position 369,401 of record JACKCM010000005.1, read on the forward strand.
CCAGGAGTTCTCTGAGTTTTGTCTCCAGCCTGGAGGCGCTCTCCGCCAGCTTCAACTCTTCGAGATCGAAATCCGGTTTGCTGTCCATAGCCAGCAGCGTTTTTCCTAATAAGGCTTCAAGCTCAAAGCGTGATAATTGCTGGAACAAGCTCACTTGGTTCGAATCTGAAGAGACTATCGATTTATATTGAGCCGCTATCAAAGCGACGGAGTTTTCCAAGAATTGCTGAGCGTCTAAAGAGCAATAGTTGTTGAAATTATTGTAGAACCGCATCAAATCCGGTGCGATCGCAAGAGTTTTTAAATTAGTGTTGGTCGTATTGTTCGCATGCCTGCGAAAACTGGTCAGAGTATCGTCGATGAAAGCGAAATCGCCTTCTTTCAAAAGACGCAGCCAGAGGTCGAGATCGCCCATGTGATTGAAGGCAGGATCGAAGACTTTGGTTCGATCAGAAAATCGAAACATCACACAGGTAGGTTCACCGATGAAATTCTCTATTCTTCTGAGGCTCTCTTCAATAACGATAGTGCCCGGACAGGGGCTTGAATCCTCGAAATAGTCAGAGGCAAAGGGAGTGCCGTATACATGAGATAGGTCTTCTCCACTCTCTGAGATCCAGTTGCGTCTTGCCGATACCAGAACTACTTCAGGATGCTTCTGTAGGGTTTCAAGACAACGTGCAAGAAAAGTCGGCTCCAGGCGGTCATCTTGCGCGAAAGGCTTTATATAATCAAAGCGAGCCAGCCTTAAGCAGGCATTGTAATTTTCGAAAAGACCCAGGCGCTCTTTGTTCTTAAAAAAGCGAATTCTAGGGTCTCTATCTAAATATGATTCGACAATGCTCGCTGTCCTGTCGCTGGAGCAATCGTCGACAATTATTAGTTCGAAATTCGTGTGAGTTTGAGCAAGGACACTCTCAATCGCTTCCGCTAGAAACTGCTCACCCTGGTATACGGGTAAACAGATTGATATCGCGAACTTCTCTTCTGGAGTGGTTCTCAAATTACAAAGCGATGTTCTGATCGCTGATCTAATGGCAACCGGGTAATTATAGTGAGCCTGAACCTGTCTGGGATGATAGGGTTCTTATGTAAATTCGTCACCGAGAAAGTCCCATCCGGGGCGATGATTGTAAAGTGTTAATTTAGGAGAGCGGGTCAGGGTTATAGAATTGGGTCCTAGTTGTAAGCACACGGACTTGGTCTTGAAACGATGAACACCACCAGATCTTCTCAGAATCCTCACCAGAGCGCTCCTCTGGACAATCACCCCAATCCGATGGATCGTAATCGCTCCATCCTCTGGGCCAGATATCTAGTTGATACGGAAGACTGGCTTCTGATCTCGGTGAAAGAGACTGGAGGCTCGGCAGATGATAGCGACAACCCCGTAGTCTCAATTTCGCTGATGGGTGCCAGCGGCAAAGCCATTTATGAAGCCCTGGTGAAGCCGTCTGGAATAGTCAATAACGATCTTATTTCCGAACACGAGCTGGAGACCGGCACTTTATTCAACGCGCAACCATATTCGGTGATCAGAGACAGTGTGGTGCGGCTCACCTCCTCTAAAGATGTACTTTCCTGGAACTTCGACAAAGTTCGGGAGACTTTCGAAAGACTTGATAGATTGAACAATATGCCTCCCCACGAATGGAGAGGCAATAGTGTTTCTCATCAGTATGCCCGTTTCCTCGGAGACAAAGAAGGCGATAAGCCCGGCTATCTGATGCCCCAGCTGAAGCCGCGTGGACGTTCGGCGCGGGCCGAAAACCAGGCTGTTTTCGAAGTGGTTAGCGAGATTGCCGCTTCCAGCCAGTATTCCGATCCGCTCACCAGCGGCAAACCCGGCTGGACTGCAGAGTTCTATCGTCCGAAACTGACAGCATCAGAGAAGTTCAAGAATTTCTTCAACAAGAAGTAGTTTCTTCAATTTGTTCCAGAACCGAGCAGCTCTCAAGAATCTCCAGGGCTTCGTTAATCGAGTCGACACCATTCTCGGTGCTAGAGCTATGGGTTGCATAAGCCGGCTGAACAGCCAGTTGCTGGAAGGCTCTGCCTATCTCTTCGGCTGATGCGGACACGAAAGCTCCGACACCTTCTCTGTTCTGTTTGATGGCGACCGCTACGTCGACGGCGAAGTTGTTCTTGACCCGTGCTTTGACTGCGTCCACCAGGCTTGCGCCGTTGAGGACTTCGTCGATAACAGATTTCATCCGGGCAAGTTTGTCTTTGCCGAGGCTTACCGAAAGCTCTTCTATGGTCAATCTCTTGCGGGCTTCTTTTTTGAAAGCCGGTGCTTCGGTCTGACCACCGAGACTTTCGCCTATTTCGGTCAGGGTCTTTTTAATTCTCTCCTGACTCAGCGATTTGAATCGCGGGTCAAGCTCCCGGGCCATGTCGTCGGTCTTCTTGTTCCACCGCGAAGCGGAGCGAAGTATGTTAGAGACATTGCCTCTCGAAGACTCGACTTCGAAGATTTCGAGGAAGCGGCGAATCTCCACATGGGCACAAATAGCAGTCAGAATCTGTTTCTGTCTGGGCTTGGTGACCTCATTCGGACTCCAGAGGAAGAGCTTGAGCTCATCTACATTAGGCAGTACATTGACAGCCTTATCCAGCGGAATCTGAATTCTTCTTCTGATTTCATTAAGCTGGGCAACAAGATCGAATCTGCCCGGCTCAGGACATTCTGCTTCGACTATGGCATAGGCATAGTCTTCAGTGTAGTTAGTGGAGGATATCAGTTTGCCGACTGATAGATACCCGCGAATCTCAGCGCTTTCGGTGCCGTTCAGTTGAACTACAAAAGTACCGTTATTGAGGACGGGCGAATTGAGTATGGCCCGGGGCACAATCACCTGACCGAGGTCGTTAATAGCGCGCACGTCCACCCGGTGCTCGTTCACTATCACATCATTGACACCGGTGGCCACGGCCATTACATCGATAGCGTTCAGAGAAGGGACTGTGTCCTCATCCGGATTGACAAGAAAATCCAGCTCCGGATCAAGGCTCATCACAGCCTCTTCGAAGGCGATTCTTGCCAACTCGTCGGACAGATTCAATCCGAGCTTATCGGCTCTCATCTGAGCGATTCTTACGATTTCTGGTGTTAGCTCTACTTTCATTGGATGTTTCCCTTGTTTCTCTGGGAGCCCCGTTTCACAAAACCTCTACAGCGGCACCTTTCAATTTAGGAGGACCCGGGAAAAAGACAGGCTTTTTCTCTCAGGGTGGCGCCAATGCCTGATTTTGCATCAGTCTCCAACCCCAGAAAGCGCTCGACCTCTACCCAGGTCTCAAAAGGACGCGCCCGCACCAGACGTTCGCAGTCCTCGGCGCTCAGACCAAGGCCGAGTAGAGACTCTTGCTCCGCTTTGTTCAAATCGACTTTATTGAGGCTTTTCAGACCTCCGCCGACCACGGCTCCGTTCTCGACAAAACGGGCCAGCATGAACTTATCGGCTATGCCTCTTGTTAAAAGCTCTTCAATGGAGGCAAACGGTCTTTCGTCCACCACTTTTTTGGCTTGCTCTTTGGACAGCCCGACTATATCGGTGATATCCCGGCGGGTGGCTTGATTGAGATCCACCGGTATGAAGGCGGCAACCCCTCCGCGTTCTTGGATATCGGCGATTCTCTCAGCTTTGACTATCTTTTTGTCGATCAGTTCGTCCATCGAATAGTATTGACGATTTTTAATCAGCCGATCTACTTCGCCTTCGGTCAGTCCGAGCTGGTGATTTAATTCCCGGCGAGAGGCAGAGTTGATGTTGATGTCGGCCTGCCATGCCTGGGCTATGCCTGGCATGTCGGATCTGATCATCTCTCTAATCAGATCAAGACCTTTATCCAATAAAACCTGACAGCGCGCAATTTTGCGTGCCTGGGTCTCTCCGGGCAGACTGAGCACATCGCAGCACTCGCGCATGGTCATCTCGAGACCGGTTTTAGAAGACGGAGTCAGTCCCAGTCCGAACATGCAGTCCACCACCACCAGGGCTTCCTGGGAGTATTCCGGATTGCCCAGCATTCTAGATAGATGACTGCGTACCTGATTGAGCTGCCCGACCTGTTCTCCCGACAGCGCTTTTTGCTCGGGTGAATATTCGATTTCGTCAGCCACGGCTGTTCTTGGATCGATCTGATTGGGGTCCAGATTGAGGTCCTGGAGGGTGTCTTTCTCCCACTGCCACTCTTTGCGGACATAGTCTACGACGGCGTTATATACCGAGCGCTGGGCGTAGGCCGGCAATATGACTTTGAAGCCATCTTCATTGCCTTCGGTCAGTTGCTTCTCTAGAGCGGTTGCCATCTTCTGGGCCAACTCTACAGACAGAGAGATGCAGTTGTGTTCCTGGCTGTCTCTGTCCACTCGACGCTGGGCCCAGAAACGCTTGAGGTTCTGGTTGCAGCGCAACATCTTCTGAAATAGCGGCTGATAGTAATAATCCCGGACTAAAGAGACAAAATTTCCTTTCTCTTTGTCAAGGGAACTGGCTTTCGAATAAATAGCCGGAGCGCCAAGCTCTTGAAAGAGCGCCACGAGACTGGGCGCCGAAGCTTTATTGTCTGCTCCGTCCAGCCTCTCTAGAACAGGACGCCATTCCGGAGCCAGATTGAGAATCTCTTCGAACTTGGTTTTACTGGTTAACACTTAAACTTTCCAGATACCCGGGGAAATCTGCCAGATTGAATATCATATAGGATTTCCCGGGCAAAACAGGCGCCTTGTGCTATGTAAAGACCAAGATTTAACACCGCGGCGCTTTCTAGACCTTTTCTCTAGGGCATCCCGGGCATCTGGGGTGGCTGATCGTTAATCTCATCATTGACCCTGAGCATGATATAGCCCGACGAGGTCCAGACCACCCAGAGGGCGAAAGCCAGGAGGCAGATAACGATTTTGACCCGGGCATTGTTTTCAAGATCTTTGTCTCGCGAGAAGATCAACCGGTCGGTTTTCCAGATAAGCAGAATAAAAGCCGCAACAAGCGCCCCTACCAGCCCGGAACGCTTTGCTTCTTCGGTGGCATCCGACACTGTTCTCTCGGCAGGTTCAGAGCGAGTGGGCACACCGGGAGAGTACGGATTGCTGGCCAGGCGATAGGTCAGCCCGAAGGGAATGAGAAAGCCCAGAACCAGCCAGACAATACCAATAGCAAGAAAGGGCAGGCTCTTTTTCTCTTTCTTTCCTGAATTCTCTTCCATGATTCTCCGACGGGTCGGCACCTTCTCCTATATTTCTACTACATAATTACTTCTTAGCGAAATCCGGTCGTATAAGATGGTAAATGATAACTGTAAATGGTTATCAAGAACTTGGTAGAAAGTTACTAGTGTCCGGCCCAATTTCAACCCGTAAATTAATCGGCATGCCGGGCGATCCAGAATCGCTCTCTTCTTCGCTCGCCCATGTGGTGGCTTCTCGAGAAGGAGAGGACGTCATCCTTGGGCAAGCCTGGTTGGCTGGTCCGGGCATGCTTGTAACCTGCGGTCATGTGGTGGAGGAGTTCAAGCGCAGTCCAGTCGGCATGACCATAAAGTTTCCTCTCTCCGGCAATCGTTATGTCTGCAGGGATATTCGTCTTCATCCTAATTATGGGCAGAAGGGCAAAGAGCAACTGATTCGGTTTGATCTTGCCGTCATCTATGTGGATCTGATGCCACCGGATGTAAGTGCTCCACTTTTGCCGATAACATTCGATAAGTATGAATACATTCCTGCCCAGCAAAGTCTGTCGGCAATAAGATATCCCTCCCACCTCGGACAGCTGACCACGTCCCAGTTCCCACTTGCCCAGGTGGGCCGTTATCTAGGTCTTTTGAAAAAATCCGATCGCTTTCATCTGCTTCATGATCTGGCACTGGCACCAGGGGATTCGGGCAGTCCCATCTTCGATGGCGATTCGGTAATCGCCATCCATTGCGGTGACACTGCCACACTGCCGGGTCTGAATCTGCCTACTACTTCTATTCGCCTGGCGGTATCTATAGACGCCCTGCGCGCTCTCGATATCTCTGAGACCAAGCCCCTGGCCGAGCCGAATAAGTTTTATGCCCTTGGTCCTGGCCTGTGCATGTTCCTGATTACCTTCGTCATTTCTTTTGTACTGGTCGGCTATCTGGTTCTCAGTCCGGTGACCAGTCAGTGGCCGATTCGCAACAGTGATCTTGGTAAGGTCGATGTCAGCTTCGATAAGCCGCTGGATAAATATGTGGTCGATGATAATTTCGCCATTACAGTAAAGCCTGAGAAGAACTGCTTTCTTTATGTCTTTTACACCGAAGGCGAGACCGCTCTTATTCTCTATCCTGCCCCCGGGCTGGAAGAAGAGGCAGAGTTGAAAGCCGGTTCGGTCAGACCGGTGGAGGGCTTCGGCAAATACAAACTGAAGGTCGACGAAAGAGAGGTCGGAAATATTCATATATTCGTCCTAAAAAATAACCAGCCCGTCGTAACTAAAGATGAGATGGAAAAGGTCAACCCTGAGGATTGCCGATTGCCTATTTTTGTCACCGCTCTGAAAGAAAGGCTGGATACGATGTTTCTCGATAGAAACAACGAATGTATCCACGCCGTTTTCGATGCGCCCCAGGCAAGAATGCCTGGAGGACATAAGAAAGATGACAAAGCTAAGCAAGAGGAGACCGAATCCGATAAAGTAGAATTGGAGACAGGTCAGGAAGGGGAACCCGGCTCGAGTTCGACCGAGAACGATCATGGTCCTGGTTCAGAATCAGCTTCAGAATCAAAATCAGAACTCGATAGCAGGGTTGCTCCAGGTTCAGAAACTTCCACCGACGCGGAGACCATAGAAGAGGCAGCCGGACGAAGAGAGAAAGTCATCGACAAGTTGACCGGACCTGAAAACGGCGGTGGCCCTAATAAACAAGATAATCACGAGAAAATGGAATCTGAGAGCACAGGCTCTTCCGAAGAAATATAGAGGCGCTGATAGCATCATGGATAATGGACTAAGAAAAGCACTGACAATCGGTCTGGTATCACTCTCTTTTGGGATTACCATGTTATCGCCGGCGGTGGCAGATGATAACAAGTCTTCAGATGAAGTCAGTGCCCCGACTAAAGACGAGTTGAAGAATTCTACTAATCGTGGTCTGCATATCCAGCCCCTCAAGCCGAAGACCACAGCCAAGTCCAAGACGCTGACGGTTACCGACACTAAAATTCAGAAAGAAAGCAAAGTAAGTAAATCGACGAAAACAGAAAAAGCGGTGGACGTTGTTCCGAAAAAAGTGGTGAAGAGCGCTCCGGCTAAAAAGCCTGCGGTCAAAACCGTCACCGCTAACAAGAAATCCCCGCCTAAGAAGACCGTGGTCGCCTCCACAAGACCGGCGCTTTTTGTGAGCAGCGGCAATATTGTAGCTGCATCTTTAAATAAAGCAGGCCGAGTACCGCGCTATCAAGACGGTGAAAAATTGAAAGTCACGGTAAGGGCTTATGAAGACTGTAATCTGATGATCTTCAACTATGACGGCAAAGTTTTGACCCAGCTTTTCCCCAATGAATACCAGAGAGACTCTTTCATAAAAGCAGGAGCGAGAGTCGAAATTGGCGGAGAAGAGAGCAAGTTCGACTTTTGTGCATCGAACGAAACCGGTGATTCTTCAAGCGAGAAAATCTTTGTTTATGCTTATCCGGCTAAAGAGAAAGCCAAGCCAATATCTATCGCCATGAACAAAGCCGGGGGCACGCCATTCAGATCTACTGAGATGAGCTTAGAAGACTATCGCAAACTGGTGAACGGCTCTCAGACATTTTTCAGCCGTGGTATCAAAGTAATGCCTAAAAAGCAGGTCGTCGAAGCCACCTATGAAGAGGTCAAATCCTCTGCTCCGCCCAACAAGCTAGAGTTGTCTTTGACTGTTGACGGCAAATAGAACGACTTTTCATCAATGCACTTTCGATTTGCTTGGAGTGCAACCTGCCAGATCTAAGGAAGCAATGGATCTGGTGAGCGAACTCGATAGTCGATGTGGTGGCAGATTACCTGCATCTGTTAAGGAATGGTATTCGCTTGTCGATTCGGTGGATATCCTCGCCAAGAAGACCAGTGATCATCCTGTTCCTCTAGAAGAACTGGGAAAAGTTTTTGAAAGTTGGTACGGTGGGGGACGGAGAGATTTCGTCGCCGAAGGCTATCTGGTGATCATGTCTGAAAACCAGGGTGTCTGCAACTGGGCGGTGCCTTTGAACAGCGGTGAAGAGGATCCTCCGGTTATGGTAGAAGTCGATTCTTCACCAGATTGTCTATGGCAGCCTTTTGCCGACAGGTTCTCTATCTTTATCAATACTATCGTCTGCGATTGGATGGACTCCATCCATCTTTGTGCGCAGGACACCCCGCTTACCGACCAGGATTTGGAGTTTCTTCGAGGGCAATTTAAAGAAGGGTATTCAACCTACAACTGGCCTGCAAAACAAACTTATCGCTTCAGCCAGAAGGATCAATACATACTTGTCTGGGCAGGAGAAGACCAGACAGACTGGCATTTAGCCGCTGACAATGCTGATTCGCTGTACGAGCTGGTGAGGACTGTCTGGCATTGTGGCTCTTTGTCTGATTCTTTGTACGAGACAGACGATCTTGGCAGTATAGTTCTTGAGCGAATGCGCGATTCGGAGCACCATGTTTGATTCGAACTCAATTCTTTCGCTAATTCATTGACTTTGGATTTATTCAGGATTTAAGAGAAAGACCGTGCCCGACGAGCACGGCCTTTCTTTATTTTAGATCTGAATTGTTCGAATTCGAAAAAGCAATAAAGCGATTCGAAAAAACTAGACCGTGGAGTCTTCTCCGCTGGGATGCTTGCTGGCGACGCTGAGGCGCTTGGCCACGACGTTCCAGTCCAGATTGTCCATGAAGGTCTCCAGATATTTGCCTCTGTCTATGCCGAAATCGACCATGTAGGCGTGTTCGTAGACATCGAGCACCATAACAGGAATAATCCCTGCCGGAGAGTAGACATTGTGGGTATCGAGGGCGAAAGCATCGAGATGACCGCCCCGGGTGTTGTAACCGACCACTACCCAGCCCCGGGCTGATTTGCCGGCGCCTTTGAGGAAGTCCATGAACTTGGCATTGCTGCCCCAGCGTTCTTCTATGGCTGCTTTCAGATCACCGCCGGGCTCACCGCCTTTGCCGCCCAGGTTGCCGAAATAGAACTCGTGATAAACCACGCCGTTAACAGCGTAGCTCTGCTCTATCAAAAGCTCTCTCAAATCCGAGAAAGTGGCGTTGGCGGAGCTTACATCCACATCCTTCAGCATTTTGTACATCTGGTTGGATTTTGCCACATAGCCGTTGTAGAGCTTGAGGTGTTGCTGAATCTGGGAAGCGGAGAATCCATTGAGGGTTTTAGCCAGTTTGTCGAAATCTTTTGCTTTATAAGGACCATCGGGGGAAGCGGCTTTCTTGGCGCCCTCACCGGCAGCTGCCACCGGTACTGCAGAGCCTGCTACCATTCCGCCAGCGGTCATGGCGCCCATCAGAAGAACTTCTCTTCTTGTGAGCACCCCTTCTTTACCTACTTCGTAATTACCAATAACTTCATTTTCTTTAGATGACATACTTGTCTCCTGACATTTATCTTTTCATCTGTACACGAACAATCACATTGCTTGTCAAGGAATACCGAAAATGCTCAATCAGTGGTTTAATTGAACACTTCACAGACCCTGTAGCTGATGTTTTTGCTCTCATTGTGGATCATTATAGCCACATCGCAAATTGTTGGCTCAAGTTGTAAACAGGAAGCAGATAAATAGAGTTGCCATGGAAACTACGAAACAAACAAGTATGAGTGCCACCAAAGATAGTTCTTCTAAGATCAGACCCAGTGCAAGCTACAGTCTCACCCTCAGACTGAAGATCATGAACGAGCCGGGCAGCCTCGGAGCTGTCACTTCTCTAATTGGAGAGATGGGCGGTGATATCGGCGCCATCGATATTCATAGCATCGAAGGTCCTCATATGATCCGCGACCTCACCGTGAACATGCGTGATTCTCACCATGGTGACGAACTGGTCGCCGCTCTGGAGAAGAAGCCTGGTGTGGAAGTCATTCATGTTTCTGATCGTACTTTCTTGATGCATCTGGGCGGCAAGATAAGCGTCACTAACAAAGCGCCGCTCAAGACCAGAGACGATCTTTCGATGGCATATACCCCTGGTGTAGCCCGGGTTTGCATGGCCATTCACGAAGACAAAGAGAAAGCCTACACCCTGACCATCAAAGGCAACATGGTGGCAGTGGTTACCGATGGCTCTGCGGTGCTCGGTCTGGGCAATATCGGACCGGAAGCAGCTATGCCTGTCATGGAAGGCAAGGCGATGCTTTTCAAAGAGTTCGGCAAAGTCGAGGCTTTTCCTATCTGTCTCAATACCCAGGATACCGAAGAGATTATCACCGCGGTCAAGAACATCGCCCCTGTATTTGGTGGCATCAACCTTGAGGACATTGCCGCTCCTCGTTGTTTCGAAATCGAAGATCGTCTCAAGCGCGAGATAGACATTCCGGTATTCCATGATGACCAGCACGGAACCGCCGTGGTAGTGCTTGCTGCCTTGATCAACTCTTTGAAAATCGTCAAAAAAGAGATGAAGGATCTCAAAGTAATCGTGACCGGAGTAGGCGCTGCAGGCGTCTCCTGTTCGAAAATTCTGCTATCTGCCGGTGTTCAGAATATCATCGGATTCGATACCACTGGTCCTATATACGAAGGCCGCACCAACCGCATGAACTTCATGAAAGACTGGTTTGCCGAGCATACCAATCCGGAGAAATTCAACGGCAGTCTCCATGACGCCATGAAAGGCGCCGATGTCTTCCTCGGTCTTTCCGGACCGGGTACGATCACGGCGGAGGACGTCAAGGTAATGGGTGATGACGCCATCGTCTTTGCCATGGCCAACCCGACCCCCGAAATTATGCCGGAAGAGGCTGACCCCTATGTGCGCATCATGGCCACCGGTCGCTCGGACTATCCGAACCAGATTAACAACGTGCTCTGCTTCCCGGGTATGTTCCGGGGCGCTTTGGATGTACGGGCCACGGACATCACCGAAGAGATGAAAATCGCTGCGGCCCATGCCATCGCCAACTGCATCGCTGAGGAAGAATTGCACGAGGACTATGTCATCCCCGGGGTGTTCAACACCCAGGTGGCTGAGAATGTCGCTAGAGAAGTCGCCCGGGCTGCCATCAAAGGCGGAGTGGCTCGCAAAATTATCGCCGACGAGAATCTCTAGAGCTTTTTCTGCGAATCGGCAATGTAGTTCAAGGGACTAGCTGGTTGTCTTCAAGGAAGTTTGAATATTTTGTTGGTTGACCAACCAATTATTGAAAACTTTCCGAAGGGACCATCTCCGTTTACCCACTTGACGGTTTCAGGTACACTCTCTAAGCTGGCCATTAATAAGGATAGAATTCCTTTTGGCATCCGCCTGTAGAAAAGATCTGGCGACCGGAGAAAGTTTCATGGCTGAATCTGAAAAGACGAGAAAAGAAAGAGAGATGCGCGCCGTTGAGCGAATGGAACAGGAGCGCGCCGAGCGTCGCAAGAAAGAAGAGATGGAGCGCAGAAGACGCAACGAAGACTATGAACGCTATCGTATGCAACAGATGGCGGTGAAGAAGCAACGTGAGAAGAAGACCGAGCAAGAGATGGCCGATGCCGAAAAGACCAGGCAGATGGTAGAAGAGCTTGACCGACGCAAAGAAGAGAGACGCAAGAAAGGTTTCTCTTAGGTTGATCTCTCCGAACTTTTAGAGTTCGTCTTTCAACATCTGTTTGAGCCCCACCTGGGTAGAAGAAAGGGTGGTGGCGATTACTTTGCGCGCTTTTTTGTTGGTCAGGCAGGCGTTTCTTGGTCTGCGCGCTTTGGTTTTCATATTGCGCGCCTTTACAGGCTTGATATGAGAGGTCTCAAGCCCGAAGACCGTGGCGATGTTCTTCCCGAAACGATAGAGCGAGACCGCCTCGTTGCCGGCTATGTTGTAGACACCTTTCTCGCCGGATTCTACTAAGTCGAAAACCGCATCGGCAAGTGCGCGACTGTATATCGGAGTCTCGACGATATCTTCGGGCAGGCTCACTGTCCTTTCATTTTTTAGTAACTGAATTACTTCGAGCACCGGATTTTTATTGAGACGGTCCCAGCCGAATACGTTCGATGTGCGAATAATGAGATGCTCGAGATCGGAGGTGGCGATTAGATGCTCTCCCAGCAGTTTGTGCCAGCCGAATACACAGCCGGGGTTCGGGGTGTCGCTTTCGGCATAGGGACCGGCACTGCCGTCGAAAATATAGGCTGAAGAGATGAAAACCAGCCTGGCATTTACCCTGGCTGCCGCGTCGATGACGTTCTTCAAACCGAGCACATTGACTGCATAGCTTTCATCGGGATGGGATTCCATCCACTCTATGTCGTTGCTGCCGGCGCAGAAAAAGATGTTGTCCGGCTCCAGGTCTCTGATTCTTTTCATCACCCGGGTGCGCTCGGTGACATCCAGGGGCTCTATCTCAGAAGCTCTTTCTTGCAGTCTGGTGCCCATGGTCTTGTGACCGCGCTCTTTGGAACACCAGTCCATGGCGCTGCCGACCAATCCCGAGGCTCCTATGATCATGTTCAGATTCGGTTTTTTCATTCCGAGTAGATGCTCCTGATTTCAGATGGTCAATGCGAGTTTCCCATGATCGAAGCAATTATTCCAGCTTCTTGATAAACAGGGACGAAGCCTGATCTGATTTCACCAGGCGCCAGTCTTTATGTTTAGCCAGGGATCTGGCCAGGTCGCTGTCTTTTGGAAATAGTATCCAGTCCACGGCAAAGGAGGAGAGAGTATCCTCCCAGCCCTCACCGGTGGCCATCACTTTCGAGTAGTCGTAATAGAGTTTGTGCCCATAAAAATCGGCCCGGTCATCAATGAAGACCCGGGTTTTTAACTTGTACGAAATATAGCCGCCCCAGTTGTCATAGTTGAAACCGCGCTTTTGCAAAAGGGCGTTTTCTTTTAAATAATCGAGGGTAGCCACCGGCATGGACATTTTGTCGAAGCCTGAGTTCAAGATTTTTATGCCTGCCAAAGAGCCGCCGTTGAGGCTGGCTATTACAAGAACAAGCGATACCACCATCGGCATCAGGTGCATCTTGCAGAGTTTTTCCTGTTCGTCGAATTCTTTTGCTGTATTTGCGATTTTAGATAGGAAGGGCATCTTACAATTTTGGGAATTCTCAGATTCCTCAGATTCTTCCGAAGCAGGCGTTTCGTCTTTGCCCAGCAGGTAGGCTATAACCGGTGTTGCCACCATGGCGAAGACCGGCATGTTGCGGACGCTGGCAAGGGATGCATGCCCGAAGGCAAGACAGAGCAAAAGGGTAGGTGTGTCGATTCGCCGTTTCATCGCCAGTCCTGCTATGAAGGCGATAAAGAGGATCTCCAGGCAGGTCGCGTGCAGTCCGCCATGAAATACCGGAGACATATACTCGTTGGTTGCTTTGAGAATCTCCTGCCCTTCTAGATAGCTGAGAATATAAAGATGCAGCTTGATTCCATAGGGATTGATCAGGGTCGATAGAGATAGTGCTCCTATGAGAGCAAGCAAGACAAGACTCTTGCTGCGGGCTCGACCACTAACTTCTTTGTCGGTGCTGAGAAAGAATTGACCGGCTACTACAGTGAGATAGATTCCGGTCACGATTATGCCCAGGGCAAATGAAGGATGGCTGTTGGTCCAGAAGACCATGGTCGGAATTAAAATGGCGAAGAGTGTTTTGTATTTGATCTCATTGCGATAAAACAAGGACAGGAAGTGGACGAAGACAAGCAGACCCACATACTCGAACAGATGAGGTCTTGCCAGCCAGTGCATGGCCGATACCAGAATCGCCACCACCACCAGGAAACTTGCCACGGCGATATTGCAGTTCGCTTGCCTGGCTCGATCATAGATGTAGAGAAAAATAAAACCTAGGATAGAGACCAGCACCACCGCTATCAGATTGGTGCCTCCCAGATTATTTAGCAACGCGATGAAGGCATCGAAGAACCATTCGTAGGCTACCCAGGCTTTGTCCTGCGCAGTATACGAGATAAGGTCGGTGTAGGGCACAGCACCCATGGTGAGAATATAGTCTCCTGCCACCAGATGCCAACCGGTGGAGCCATCGGCGAAGAGCATATTGGGCAGGACGAAAAGTGCCAGATAGATGACGAAGAGAAAGATAAAATCGCCCACGTCGGGCAGGGGCGACATCTCTTTATATCTATCGAGCAGTTTCATCGCTCTATTATTGATCATTATCTAATTCTGCATCTAATTCTGCGGCTGCATCAGACGCCAGATCATCTTTTAGCTCAGAGGCTGCATCAGCCGCTAAATCCTTATTTAGCTCCGCGGCTGATTTATATCGGTCATCGAGGTCGATGGCGGTGGCTTTCTTAATCAGCTCTCGGATCTTTTCGGATACACCGTCACCGGGGTCGGATTGAGATATAGGAACCGGATCCGAGCCTGTGAGAAGATAGTGCAGTGTACAGCCCAGGGCATAGACATCGCTCTGGGGGCAGGGTTCGCCACGAAACTGCTCCGGGGGAAGATAAGCCTGTTTGCCGACTACTTTGGCTATGGTGGTGGTATCGCTTGCGTGGGCCACATTGAAGTCAATCAGTTTGAGGGTGCCGTCTTTATGGAGAATGAGGTTGTCGGGAGTAAAATCTCTATGCACCACCGGTGGTTGCTGGGCATGGAGGTTCTCGAGCACCGTACACATCTGCCCTGCCAGCTCTTCGACCTGTTTCTCATCTAAAGGACCGTTCTTTTTGACCCGGTCTCTCAAAGAGTCTCCGTCGATATGTTCGAGGACCAGATAGGCTCTATGATCCTCGACCATGAAGTCGAGCAGTTTCACTATCTGGGGATGGTCGAGCTGACTGAGAATCTTGGCTTCTTTCTCGAACTCTTTGAGCGCCGCTTTACGAACACTCATGTCGACAAAGACAGGCAGAATAAACTCTTTGAGCACCACTTCTGCGTCAAGGTTGGTATCAAAGGCGAGATAGGCGAAACCCTGTCCGCCTGCTCCTAACTTGCGGATTATTCTATATCGACCTTCACTGAGAACAGCTTCAGGAAGCAGTGGCTGGAGCTTCTCTCTTTTGGGTGGAGCGGCAAGCGCCTGCAACCACAACTCTGTATAACTGTGTTCGGCAGGCAGTTGCAGGGCGAGGATTACATCAGAGCTGCGGGGTAGATCCGGGGCGAATTTTTCTATCGCTTCGAGAATATCCTGTCTCTCTTCTATGCTGGGGATGCTGTTCAAGTTTATTTTAAGTGGCTGTTCCCCAGCTTTTCGCTTGAAGCAGAGATTGCTTTCGGTGCCGCCACTGAGCTTTTTCTCTTCTTCTATACTCACCGACTCTATCTCGTGCCAGGGCAGGAAGCGTTTACGGGTGGTGCCTCCGGAGCGTTTGCATAAGAATGACAGTCCGTCTTCAGAGATCTCGAGGTGGGTGCTGCTGCCTGCATAGATACTGGCCATGGAGGCAGTGACTATACCGGACATGATAAGAAACCATCTCACTATGCTGGTGTTGGCTTCAAGAACATCTTTGGGCGGGCCGTCCGGCCCGCCTCCGGCAAACATGGTTAAGAGAGCGATGAGCTGCTCGATGAAGAAGATGCTGCCATAATAGCCTGCGTAGAGAAGCACCGGCATCAGAGCGATTCCTATAAGAATCTTGAGCCGTTTTGTCCTTTCGTCCCGGCTTTTGAAGCGCTGGGCTATCCATTTTTCGAAGTTGATGAAGGGTCTGTAACGGACCACTTTTCTGTTTCTCAAGCCGAGCCTGTGTTCGAAGGCTATATTCTGCATTTTTCTTGTGGCAGCGGATAGTTGTGCTATCAAAGGAACGGCGCCCATAGGAAAGATGGCCAGAAACAAACTGGTGGAGAAAAGATAATAGATGCTATAGATCTGGGCTTTGGCATTGTCTAACAGAGACGGTGCCTTTTCGTCGGCCAGGCTGTTGATTTTTGAGATAAAGCTCTGCATCGAGTGATACCAGAGCATCTCTTGAATGAGCCAGGGAATGAAGAAGATAACGAAGCCAATTACCAGGAGTGCCGGAATGCCTCCGGAGGTCAGGTGCAGATAGAGCATGTAGGTGGCGAATATAGAGAAGAACGATACTTGAAAGAGTTTCTGGAGCTTGATATAGACCAGGCTACCGAGAAGCTTTCTCGATTCTTCTTTAAAAGTTCGGTGTATTGTTTCGTAGAAATCTAAGACCGTCTTTTCCCAGAGTAGAAGGGATGCAATAAATGAGACGAAACTGGTTATATAGACCAGGCTGTTTCCTCGGGCGGCAAAGCTCCAGAAACATATGATCGCTGCTATCACTGCCAGACCTATTAATGTAAAGCTGCTGGCGCCCCGATACTCTTCGCTTTCAGAAGGGTCTTTCAAAATAGAGGCAAGCGAGCTATCGTTCTTGAAGTCTTTTTTGTCGATTCTTATATTTGCAAGATTATTGTCAGCTTCGACGGTTGTAAGCTCGGAACTCGACTGCGGCTCAATCTCCTTCAGGTCGATCTTTTCTTTTATTTTTTCTTTGATCTTTTCTTTGATCTTTTCTTTCTCTTTCATCTATTTCTTGACCGACTTGAGAGGCGCTATTTCATTCAGTCTTTCTATGACAGCCTCGGCGCTTTCTATGCGGTCGTCCTTTTCGAAGGCGGTCAGGTCTTTGAGCAACTGCGCCAGTTGCGGATTCGAATCGGGAAGAACTTTTAGAAGATCTGGCTGACTGAGTGGAACCGGGTCCCGGCCGGTGAGCAGATAAAAGGCGGTGCCTCCCAGGGCATAGAGATCGCTCTGGGGACAGGCTTTGCCACGCAGTTGCTCCGGGGCTATATAAGCCTGCTTGCCTATTAAAGTACCGGTGGCGGTGCCGACAAATTCGTTGGCGGCACCAAAGTCGATGATGATAACATCACCGTTCTCTCGCAGAACCATGTTGTCCGGCGTTATGTCCCGGTGGATAACCGGCGGGTCTTGAGAATGTAAGTAAGCTATCGCTTCGGCTAACTGTCTTACCCAGTCGATGACGATGCTCTCTTTCTGGACACCGTTCTGGGCGATAAGCTGTCTCAGGTCCTGACCGTGGATATAATTGAGAAGCAGATAGGTCCTGCCCTCTTCGACAAAATAGTCTACAACGCTTGCAATATGGGGATGGGAGAGGGAGAAGAGCATTTTAGATTCTCTCATCAAATACTCTTCGGCGATTTTTCTATTGTCCTCGTCTACATCCTCGGGCACCACTGCCTCTTTGAGTACGTAGAGATCTTTCTTCTCTTTCTGGACTAAATATATGGCTGAAAGACCGCCGAAAGCCAGCTGTTTCTCCACCACCAGCTTGCCGTCTTGCAACTCTTTACCAGGCTCTAGCGGAATAAAAGTGGTTGCATGAAATCTTCTTGCCAGCTCTTCTTCCCACATCTGGGTATAGCCCGGCAGGTCTTTTGTGGTGTTCTCGCCCTGGAGTTCTTTTTGATAACCTATCAGTCTGTCTCCGCGCTCGCATTGCTTGCCCCAGAGTTCGACGGCGAGCAGCATCTCTTCAAGCTGTTTACGGTCGAAAGAGCTGAGCGATAGCGAGACCGTGCTGTCGTCGGATTTGAATCCCAGGCGAAGATAAGTCTCTTGACTGGTTTCGATCAGCTCTGCCGAGGCAAGTTCGTCCCAGTTGCGGTGGCGTTTCAGCTTGAGCGCCGGAAGCAGAAATAGCGGAAAAGAGATGCCTTCTTTGGTTATATGAATACTTTTGTCTTCGGCAAAGGCCGAGTAGGCAAGACCTAAGATAAAGGCGATACTCAAGAAGAAGATCAGACCAAATGTAAATAAAGGAGGCAGGATTAGGCTTTTGCTCAGTACCATGGTGACGATCAAGCCTATGGTAAATGGCGCCACCAGGGACCAGAGCGGGAAGACGACATAGGCCAGCCAGAGCAGCGGGCGCATCTGCTTTTTCTTATAGGTGACAGTCAGATGTAGTTCTGCCATGGTCTGCTTCTACTTCAACTTGCCGGTTTTCTGGTTTACTCTTTCATATTTGCCACTAATTGTCATACCGCCATCAAAATTGCTCATCGCCTGACGGATCTCTTTACACTCGCTCGAGTCTTTTCCGTATAGTGAATCTGCCATATCCAGCGCGCTCTCTTGATAGATCTCGGCTTCAGTCTGGTTATCTTGTAGTTTACAGATTTTGTAGAGCTCGACCAGGGTCTCTACGATCTCGGCGTGTTCGTTGCCCAGGATTTTGTAGCGCATCTCGAGAACACGTTTACAGATATTTTCCGCTTCTTGATACTTGCCGCCTTTTAAAAGAAGGTGACTGAGCTGCATAAGCAGGATAAGCGTCTCGGGGTGGTCTTCGTCGAAGAGCAGCTCGGTAATTCTGATGGCGCGCCGCATGGCTGCTTCCGACTTCTCGTAGTCTTCCATGCGGGCGAGCAAGGCGCCTATTTTGCGGAGTAGTCCAATAATCGCCTTTTTCGGAGGGTTTTTTAATTTTTCCATCGAGGTCAGACATTGTTGATACATGTCTTCGGCTACGTCATACTCGCCATTTTCCACCAGCCTCTCCGCCAGCAGTTTGACCTTGCCGAGCAGTCGACGAAATTTGTCCGATTCGGTATCGTTCAGAGTCTTTTTGAAAGTTCGCATTACATATGGTGCGGCAACGGTTAAATAACCTTGTTCTATTAAAAGGTCTGAAAGTTCGTCCACCACTCCTAGTACATCGTCATGCTCGGGTCCGAGATAACTTTCGTAGTCTTCCAGCACTTCTCTGTATATGTCGGTTGCTTCCATCTTGTCGCCCTGGCGCAGAAGTACCCTGGCCAGCGATCTCATATGCTCGGATTTGTTCAGTTCGTCCCGGGTCTCATCATGTTCACAGAGTTCTATCAGGCGACGATAAAGAGATTCCAGACCTTTCCAGTTGAGGGTGGCTTCATAGACTGGTATCAGAAGCAAAAGGGTTTTGTGTAGCTCTTTGCCTGATTGATGCGCGGCAATACGCTCTAGAAAGCGCGCTGTTTCAGCCGGTTGATCCATAGCCTGGCAGATGGTCGAAAGCTTGGAGAGAAGCTGGAAGCAATGTTCATCGTTCTCGCCCAGGGTCTTGCTTGTTATATCCAGCGCTCTTTCATACAGTTTTTTGGCTTCCTGGAGCTTGCCTTGCTCGCTATATAGATCTGCCAGTTTAATGCTGGAGTCCGCCACTTCGGCTGTTTCCGTACCGTGCAGTTTCTCTCGAATGGCATTGGAGCGCTCGAGAAACTCTTCTGCTTCCACCGGCCTGCCCTGTTTGAGGGCAATCTGAGCAAGCGCGTCGATAATCTCGGCCACGTCCTCATGTTCGTCGCCTAGAGAATTTTCCAGGGCGACCAGAGACTGTCTGTAATAGATCTCTGCCTGATCTAAATTGCCGTTGGCTCGGTGGCTATCGGCTATGCCTTCCAATGCCCAGCCGACAAGCTCGTTGCCTTTGCCTGATATTGCAATGTCTTGCAAAATAGATGTGGCGCCGCTACTTGGATATGCCACCGCCAGTCGTATCGCTATTTCATCGTTGCCCAGTCTGCGGATGGCTGAGATAAGCGCACTTTTCTTCTCTTCGTCGTCATCTAACAATGCGACGAATTTGTCTACGGCAGCCATCTCTTCGAATTTAGATTTTAGTTCTAATAGGATCTCTCTGATCTCTAAAATCTCTTCACTGGACTCGGTTTTAATAACGGGAGCTTTCTCCTTCAGAAGAGGTTCCAGCTTCTTCAAAAGGTCATCGGTGTTCTGATTCGGACCGTTATCCGATATCGCTTTTATGCCTTCTTCACTGAGGCGGTTGAGTTGCGACTCTACCTGTTGTTTCTGACCTTCGACAATTCTTTCGATGGTGCCTATGGTTTTGGCAAAATCAATGCTGTCTCTCGAGCCGGCCAGTTCTTTGAGCTCTTTGACCAGAGACTCCCTCTGCAGGCGTTCGTACTCGAATCGCTGTCGGACGATAACAACCAGAAAGATTGTCATCCCTAGAGATAGAACGCTGACTGTAAGGCTGATTAGCTCCATATCACTCGCTGGTGTAATCGACTATCAGGTTTCTGGTGCTGTCATAGACAGCTTTGAAACCTTCCACCTCGGACTGGATTCCCTCCCAGTTGTTGGACCGGGCACAATCTTCGAGGGCTGAAGCCCTCTTCTCTAGCGGATGCGCATTGATTACACGGCTGCATCCTTTGACCATATGGGCACAGGAACGAACTGCTTCGGCGTCCTGTGCCGAAAGCGCAACTTCAAGCTTTTCTAGAGCTTTGTCCGTATCTTCGAGAAATGCCAGAGCCAGCTCCCGGGCTGTCTCCTCGTCAAAGTCCTCAATCAGTTCGCTGAGATTCGCCAGCTCTCTATCGTCCATGGTTGAGTTAGGCTCGGAGATCATTTGGAAATCAGAGAATCATCGGGACAGACTTTCTTGAGCTCTTCCTGGGTCTGGACAAAAATTGCTTTGAGGCGCATGTATTTGACTCGCACCTGTGTCCAGTCTTCTTTTTCGGCCAGTTCGATGATGTCGGTGGTTAACCGAGTCATCAGCTTCATTCCGAGAGCGGCACAGGGACCCTTGACCGCGTTGGCGAAGTGAATGACAGAGTCGGCGTCTTTCTCATCGATGGCCAGTTGCATACATTCTATGTAGGCTGCCATATTGGAGAGGAAGAGTCGGCTTATCTCTTCTACCTCTTCCTGTCCGTAGAGTTTGAGCATAGAGTTTATGTCGAGCGGCTCTACGTCAGAATGCAGATCTTCGTCATCCGGCGTTTCGATATTGCCCCGGCTTTTCTCCTGGGCTGAAACTATGGAGCGTTCGATAGCTTCTTTGAGCTCTTTGCGGCTGGAGCCTTTGGTGATGTAGTCATCCATTCCGGCGGCGATGCATCTTTCGCGGTCGCCTTCCCGGTCATAGGAGGTGAGGGCGATTATCGGCACCCGCCTATGGGAATAGGCTTCTGCAGTGCGGATTTTGCTGGCTGCCTCGAAGCCGTTCATGACAGGCATGTCGCAGTCCATCAAGATAACTTGATACTGCGTCTTTTCCATGGCTTCCAGGGCTTCTTTACCGTTGTTTGCCACATCGGCGTCGTAGCCGAGTCGTTTCAAGTGCAGCAAGAGGAGCTTCTGGTTGACGGGGATGTCATCCACCACCAGCACTTTGTTGTGTTGAGGCTCTTCCGATACGGTTTCGGTGGTGTTGTAGTTGACCACCATCGATTCGGAACCATCCCCTTCTTCGTCTCCCATATAGCTGGCATCGAGCTCGTTGGGACCGCCGATAGCAGCATAAGTGCCAGAGGTGCGGGGTCTTCTTTTCTTGTTCTTTTTGCCGAAGAGTGTCTTGAGCAAGGATTTGCCCCCTTTTACCTCTTCTCTTGGATCCGGCTCAGGCTCTGCCTCTGCTTGAGGCTCTTCTATGCTTTCTTCAAGCGGTTCGTATTCCGCTTCTATCGTGTGCTCTTCTTCTTGTTCTTCGGCTTCCGGCTCTGTTTCGAGCTCGGCTTCAGGAGCCTCCTCTTCTTCTACATAGCTATATTCGGTTTCGATACTGGGCTCTTGCTCTTCGTGACTTTCTTCCGGCGTCTCTTCTTCTTCCTGGTCTTCGAACTGTTGCTCTATCTGGTCAAGCTCTTCGAAAATCATTTCGGTCTCTTGAACTGTTTGCTGATCGACCGTTTCGTGCACGTCAGTTGGTTCAGGATGAACTACTTCATCCTCTTCCCAGGCTGAACTGGTGGTCTCATCATTCTGAGTGTACTCTTCCCAGAGGTTCTGACCGTAGTCTTCGCTGTCCACTACTTCGGGCCAGGGAAGGTTCTCTTCTTCTTCGCCTTCTTCCCCTGAACTTTTTGATTCTGTTCTTGATTCGGTAAGGTCGGCCATTCTACCGAAGAGCGATTCAGCTTCGGCTTCGGCTTCGGCTTCGGCTTCGGATGAGCGCTCGGCTTCTTCCTCGTGCTCTTCGATATATTCTACTTCTTCTTCTAAATGTTCTGGCTGCGATTCCGGTTCAATCGGCTCTTCAAAATCCGGAATCGCGCTCTCTTCTTCGCTCGTCGACAGCGATTCGGAATCTGGATATTCCTCTTCAGTGTGACGAGCTATGGACTTTTTTAAATGACTTGGCTCCTCTTCATCTTCAGAATGAGGGGATCTGTCTGATAAAAGCCTCTGGACGCCGGTTTTTGATAGTTTGCTGGCAAGATCCTGCAACTGGTCCTGGGTGCTTCCTACCTGGGCAATCTGGCTGCTTATGGTCTGGCATAGATTCTCGATGGACTCTTCGAGAACGACCTCTTCGGTGGTGTCGAGCATGAAGAGCATGGCGCCGCCTACGGAATGATCGCTGTTTAGAAACGGGGTAGCAGAGAAGGTGATCCAGCTTCCATTGGCTTCGCCGGCATGTTTGAGGTGCAAGCGCAGGTCGGTGACTGATTCTCCTGTCAGGGCGATGCTCCAGGGCAAGGCGTCAGAGTCGAGGAAGTTGCCGTGCTCGTCTTCGAAGCGCAGTGATGCGTCGCTTCTATTGAGGATGAAGTTATAGCCCAGGATTTCGCCAGCGGTCTGGTTGTGAAGCAGGAACTTGCCATGGGGACCAATTAGAACGGCTCCCAGAACAGAGTTCTCTAGAATTTCGCTGACTACGCCGGGAAACCTGGCCAGACCCTGGTCGAGGGAGTCTGCCGAGTTCATCAAAGATGATATGGCATGGGTGGCTTCTGCCAGACCCGGCCTGGCTTCTACCGAAGATCTAATCGTTTCGACCGTTTCATTTAACTCGTTAAGCCTGGCTTTTAGCGACTCAACGTGCCGACTCCAGTCATTTGTCATTCTGGCTTTCCTTATGCTTGAAAACTTGGCTGTGAACGCGCCCGATCAAAGGCTCACAAATACCTTGTACCCGCTTAAAATGGAAAGAAACATATATGAAGAGGCCTCAGATTCAACCCTCTTTTTGCATTCTGCAAAGGGTGTGGTAGAGGGAATAGATTAAATTTGCCGCTTTCTGCGAATCGATTTCGAGTTTTTTGGGACCGTTTTCGGTGACCAGGGTGGTGGTGCTGGGCTCTCCTGCGACTCCTTCGGCAGAGTCTCTGAGAACCAGGAGAAGACGGTCGGCGAGGTAGTCTGTCGGCATGCTCTTAAGCAGAAAGTCATCGGCGCCCGAATTAACTATCTCGACGACCTCTTCGGGATCTAACACCGTGCTCATTAAAATGACTTTGATATTGCCGGTGGTGTGCGAAGCTTTGATCTTACGGCAGAGTTCATAGCCGTTCATCTCAGGCATATTCACATCCGAGAGAATCAGTTTGGGTCTCTCCTCTTCGATCATGGCCAGAGCCTTTTCGGCGCTCTTAGCCAGTTTCGTCTTCAAGCCCTTCTTCTGAAAAGAATGCTGATAAAGCATGGCCTGGGTAACGGTGTCTTCCACCAGAAGGATATAGTCGCTATCTGGGGCTTCGGTCATGGGCGCGTTTTCTCCTGCTAACTCGTCTATCCCTGGGTCTTGCTGTTTTCCTGGGCCAGCCTCCTGAGAAGGTCGGCAATGGCTTCGGCACCAGCCACATGATCGGCTGCCCCTAACTTTATCGCCTCGCCGGGCATGCCATGCACAATCGAGCTCTCCTTATCTTGAGCGACAGTTTTGCCGCCGCGTTCTTTAATGAGCTTCAATTCGCGGGCACCATCTCTGCCCATGCCGCTTAGAAGAATTGCTATGGCTCTGTCGCCGTAGACCTTCGAGACGCTCTCAAATAGATACGAGACCGAGGGACGGACACCGTTTATGTATTCCTGACTGGTTATTGCAAAGCGACCGGATGCGGTGATGCCGGTCTGGAAGTTGTCCGGGCAAACATAGGCAGTGGATGACTCCAGGCTTTTGCTGTTCTCAGCGATTTTTACATTGTATCCGGTGGTGGACTTGAGCCAGCTTGCAAAACCTTCCACAAAGCCCTCGGCGATGTGTTGGGCAATTACAATCGGCACCGGAAATTCCTCAGGCAGCGATTTTAGAATCGTTTGAATTACTGTGGGACCACCGGTGGAGGCACCGATGGCGATGATTTTGTTTCTTTTAATAGCCTTCAGAGAGCCTGCGCTTATGGTGCCTCCGGATTGTTTGATGACACCTTTTAATTCGGTCAGGTCTCTTCTGGTCACCAGTTTGATCTCTGACATCAGCTTTACCGTAGAGATTAACTGTGTCCTGAGGCGCTGGTAGTCTTCGTGACCTGAACCCACCGGTTTTTCTATGGCGGCAAGGGCCCCTGCTTCGAGCAGGTCGAAGGATTTCACCACCGATGATGTCTCGGCTACGCCGCTGACCACAACTATAGGCACAGGGTTCTCTTTCATGACATGGCGGGTCAAGCCCAGACCATCCATCTTGGGCAGCTGAATATCGATGGTGATTAAGTCGGGTTTCTCTTTTTCTAAAGCCTCCATCGCCTCTTCTGCAGAAGAGAGGACTCTTGTCACCGAAATATCCGGATCGCTCTCCAGAATCTCTTTCAAGAGAACCTGTATCACCGGCGAATCTTCGACTATCATCACTTTTATCAAATTCAGATAGACCTCAGATCAACCGTTCGACCATGTCGAGAAGATTTGATTTCTCGAAATTGCTTTTGACGAAATAGGCGCTGGCACCGACCTCGACGCCACGTTTTCGGTCTTCGAGGGATGCCAGAGAAGTTACTACGATGATCGGCACATTGGGCCGCTCCGACTCGTGTCTGATTTTTGCGGTCAGTTCAAAGCCGTTCATACGGGGCATCTCGACGTCGGTGACCACCAGATCGAATTCTGTCTGTCTGTATTTATCGAAGCCGTCCGAGCCGTCGGCTGCCACCAGCACTTCATAACCTGCTGATTCCAGAATGTTTTTGAGAAGCACCCTCGAAGTGATAGAGTCTTCCACCACCAGGATTCGTTTTCTAGAACGCTCTTCTCTTTCCGAAGGGGATTTTTTGAGAGGTTTTAGATCAAGCGGTGCTTCGCCTGTCAGGGCGCCCACTAAATAAGGTGAGGTCAAAACATCTTTCATGTTTATAACCACGGCCAGATCGCCTGTTTTTAGCTGGGTGGCGCCGGCGATATTTCGCACTCTGGTCAGGGGGGCGGGCAGGTTCTTGACCGCGACCTCTTGCTCGCCCGAGACCTCTTCTACAGTGAGGGCGATGGGATATTCGGAGGTGCCTACAATGAGCGCAATCGACTCTTCGAGGCTGAGCTTCGATTCGATTTGAAGTATATCGGCCAGTCTGATTATTGGGAGCAGTCTGTCGTTATAATTCAAAGTCCATTTGCCCTGGAGCATGCGCACATCTTGATCTTGCAGGCGCACAGCAGAGTTTATCGCTATCGTCGGCACCACCATGGTCTGGTTGCCGATTCTGGCAGTGATGCCTACCATGGTGGCACGCCTGACCGGTACCATAATAGTGAATTTCGTCTCTTGACCAGGAACAGAAGATATAGTGACGGTGCCGTTCAATCTCTCCACATTCTCTTTGACTATGGTAAGACCCAGTCCCCGACCGGAAATCGCGCTGACCTCATCTTTGGTTGAAAAAGAGGAGCGAAAAAGTAACGACAATATTTGCTCTTCGCTGAAATTCTCCAGCAACTCTTTGCGAATCAACCTTTTTTCAAGAGCTGATTTTTTTACCTTCTCCACATCTATACCGCGACCGTCGTCCCGCACTTCTATTTTGACTTTGCCGCTTCCTACAGGCTCTAAAGAGATACTGACCGTGGCTGTCGGGATCTTGCCGCCAGCCGCCCTTTCTTCTGCGGTCTCTATACCGTGATCGATACAGTTGCGGATCAGATGGATGATCGGGTCTTTTAATTCGTCCAGAATATTCCTATCAATCTGAACGTCTGCGCCGGAGATATCGAGCTCTACCTGTTTGTTCTGCTGTTTGCCGATATCCCAGACGATGCGCGAGAGCAGATTATTCATGATCTCGAAGGGCACCATGGTGAGTTCTCGACCACGATCGAGCAGTGAGTCGACCAGATTATGAATGGTGCGTTCGTCCGCCACCACCGACTTTTCTATAGAATTGAGCGTCTCCAGCATCTTGGCCACGAAGCTGTCGTGCATGTCCACGAATTCTCTGAGATCCGTCAGTCTTCTACTGTTGCCGCTGTTACCGCCGTTGCCGCCGTTTCTGCCGACATCGGTCTGGGTGATATTTTCTACTTCCGGTCGCAGTCTCTGCCAGCGCCTGGACCACTGGTTGAGAACCGATTGAATTTCTGACAGTTCTGAAATTCTCTGTTCGGAAGCCAGTTTGGCATAGACCAGCTCTTCGGAGAGTTTTACATAATTCTCCAGCTGTTCGACCGGAAGTCTTATCGACCCAGCACCACTCGCTTTGCCCCGGGGGGCTCGCATCTCGGTACTGTCTTCTTCGGGCGCTTCATCTCTGGGAGCCTCCGTGGTAAGGGGCGTGGTTACCGCTTTCTCTCCTTCCAGCTCTTTGAGGGCGCTGAGCAAGTCGTCGAGATCTTCTTTGAAGCCTTCTTGCCCTAATTCGTCCACTGTTCGCTGAAACATTATCCTGGCTGTGTTCAAAATTGCCATGGTGGTATCAGGCACTCTCGATTGTTTATGCTTGATCAGAATCGATTCGATCAGCTGACAGCATTTTTCGACTTTGCCTAAATTCACAGCTCTCGATGAGCCTTTCAGGCTATGGAAGATGCGCAGCAGCTTCTCTACAGATTCGGCTGTGCTCTCCGGTTCTTTGTCTATCGAAAGTAGATTGACACTGATATTTTGAAGATGCTCATTGGCTTCCTCTTTGAAGGCTGTTTGCAAAACGGCGATGAATTCCGGATCCATAGTCATCTTATTGATTGACCTCCAGAGCATCTACCGAGAGCAGGCTTTCGCCGTTGATGATGATTGTGGCATCACCGGTAATACCAGATACATACTGCCTGGGAATATTGGACAATATGATACTGGCCGGTTGAATGTCGTCATCGGCGATAAATTCCAGTCCCAGTACATCGTCGGTGATCAGGGCGATTTGAAAATCTTCTCTTTTGGCAATTATCGCTTTGTCCGAACCCAGGACCGAATTCTCCTGGAGATTGAAGAGATGACGCAGGTCGATAACCGTGGTCAGTGCCCCGCGTAAACTGATGATCCCGACCACATAAGGCGGAGTCTCCGGCACCGGCAATATCGACTTCAGTTGAAAGACTTCGTCGGTATATTTGATATCGAAAGCGAAGCGCTGTTTCGCTATTTCAAAAAGCACATACTGTTTGCCCGGTGGGATTGCCGGTTTGTCCAGCGGTCTGGCCAGCTGAACCGCTCTTCTTCGAAGAATGCCGCGTCTCAAGTATTCATCGAGCTTGCGCTTGAGGATCTCTTGTTGAACGCTCTCTTTTTTAGGCTCTTCCGGCAAACTCAACTTTCACCTCCGAGGCTTGTGACAATGCTCTTTAACTGACCGACCGTCAATCCATCGGAGTCCTGGACAATATCTGTGCCGGTTCTCTCTTGTAGCAGTCTGGCTACATGGCTGAAGCATTTGCCGGATTTGTCCTTCTCTCCTCTTTGGCGATGAAGGTTCCCGAGAACGAAGTAAGCGATCACATAACTCTCGTCCAGAAAAATAGATTGGGTCAAAGAGCGCAAGGCCGCGTCGTCATCTCCCATTTCATGATGGATAGTAGCTTTGAGATAGTACCATCGGGCGTTGATAGTATCCTGGGCGATTAGTCTGTCGCACCAATCTATTGCCGCTTCCAGATTGCCCAGATTTGCAAAAGAGCGGGCTATCAGACCGAGGGTCTCTGAAGAGTCCGAGTCTTCCATGGATGTCGATATCTGGGGCAGGGCATCGATAATAGTGCTGTATCTACCCTGGTCATAGTACTCGGTTAGCTTCGCAGGCAGATTCTCGAAGTCAAGCTCAAGCTCGAGCTCGAGTTCGGTCTCAATGCTTTGCGGCATAGAAGGTGGTGCTTCGATAAGATTGTCGATAGAAAGGCGCATCTCTTCTCGGCTAGAGCCAAAATAAGAATAATTCGAGTGGACGATTTTAATCGGTGCTTTCTCTTTGAGGTCTGCTTCTTCTACTTTTTGCATTACAATGGCGCCGTTCAGATTCTGTACATGAAAGAACTTAGGCGCCGGATGCGGTATCTCGCTGGGGGCGAGAAAAAGCCATCCCCCCGGACGCAAACACTTATGGAACTTTAGCAGGGTATTGGTCACTTGTTCCGGGCTAAAATAAATTAGAACATTGCGGCAAAAGATTATGTCAAGGTTGTCCGTACCGTTGAGTAGAGATGGATAGCCATCCTCGGCCAGATTGAGCATAGCGAAGTCGACTTTTGATTTGACCTCGTCTTTCAAAGCGTAGGTTTCATCTTCTCTGATGGTGAAATACTTCTCTTTTATAAACGCCGGTATATCTCTGAATGACCAGCGTCGGTATATGCCGGAGCGAGCTACTTTCAGGCTTTGTTTGTTTATATCCGTGGCAAGAATGCGGGCTTCGACCGGACCGTTTTCACCGCGATAGTCGGAGAGAACGGTCATAGCGGTCATGGCGATGGAATAAGGCTCTTCTCCGGATGAGCAGCCTGCGCTCCAGATTGAGAGTCTCTCTCCGGGCTTTTTTCTGTTCAGCACCTCCGGCAGAATATTTGCTTTCAGTACCGAATAGCTCATCGCATCCCGAAAGAAATAGGTCTCTCCGATGGTGAGATAAAGCGCCATATAACCTATCGCTTCGTTGTTCTCGCCGCCTCGAATTAAAGAGGCGATGAAGTCGGAGGGATTTTCGAAACCTGCTTCGGCAGCGGCAAGCAGTACTCTCTTCTCGAAATCTTCCAGCCTCGACTGCGAGATCCGATGGCCGAGATGAAGCTCAACCCATTCTCTCATCGTATTTAACAGGCTTTCGGAGATACTCTTACTCATTGTCTATTTGCGGTTCGAGTCCTTGCCTACTCCGAGCTCTTCGGTCAGGTTTTTTAATTCTTGCCCGAGTTCATTGAGGCGGACCACGGCTTGCTCCAGCTCTTCGGCACCTTTCTGGTTATCGTTAGAGGCTTCCTCAACACTCTTCATCGCCTCGAGTACCTGGTGCACGCCCTGCAATTGTTGCTGACTCGAAGCTTCAATCTGGATTGCGGCCTGGGATGAACGGTCGATACTTTCGGCCAGTGCCACCATGGCAGAGCTTGCCTGGGTGGCGAAGCCTTCTCCATCTTTGACCACCTTGCTGCCGTGCTCGGTTTTCATGGTGGCTGAAGCGGTGGCTTCGACAATCTCGTTCAGGATGCTGCGCACGTTGCTGGTCGCTTTCTTAGATTGGTCGGCAAGGCTTTTGATAGCCTGGGCGACCACGGCGAAACCCTTGCCCTGTTCGCCGGCTCGTGCCGCTTCGATGGCGGCGTTGACGGCAAGCAGATTGGACTGTTGAGCGATGTCGTCTACGGTGGCGATGATCTCGCCCACCTGTTTGGTCTGGTTTCGGAGGGTAAGAACGGTCTGGGTTAGAGACTCCATATGTTCTTTAATCGCTTGCATACCAACCCTGACATCGTTGGCTGCTTTCTGACCCAGTTCGGAGGTATGCAGGACATTGCGGGCGTCGGTCGAGACTGTCTTTGCCTTGTTGCTCGAAATCTCGACTGTCTGTCTCACCTCTTCTACTATGGTGGTGGTCTGGGTAACGGCAGCGGCAGTCTGGGTGGCGTTGACCGACAGGTTCGTAGATGCTTCTAAAATTACATGGGCTAGATGAGACAGCTCTTCAACCATCTCGTCCACCAGTTCGATTTTCTGCGCCAGGATCTCGGAAGTTTTGCCGTTTACGTTACCCGAGTCAAGACCGAGTTTGACGAAGTCATCCCTCCACTTCGAGAGTTCTGCACTGCTCACCCCATATTCTCGGGCGACAGCCGCGGCGGACTCTCCTTCGAGCAGTCTGAACACTGCCTCTTTTTTGTCCGCCTTCGAGGTGCTTGCTGTCTTCGTGGCCTGTCTCCTTGCCATCAAATTTCCTCCTCGGTCTTCTCTCTTTAATTACTTCCACGTTCTTATTGTGATCTCACTGTTTAATTTCAGGGTGTTGGGCTTATGCCAGGCGCCACAACTTTATCTGTCACTCTTCGCCCTCTTCAATAAAGTCGCTCAAGCTGGTCAGGCAGAGTTTGCGATCTTCTAGTTCGATTACCATGAAGGCTGTTGGAGAAAGCGACTGGGCAAAGAGCTGCTCTTCTCGAAAGTCCTGCACAGTCTCTACCTGATCGGCGATCAGACCCACTTTGACAGCGCCATTTTTGAGCACGAGAATGCGATCGGATGGTGAGAGCGCACGTCTGTCCAGACCGGCCAGGGCTCGGAGGCTATGCACAGCGATTATTTCGCCCCGCAGATTTACCAGCCCTTCGATAGAATCGGGTTGATCTATGATCGTCTCCGGGAGGACCGCAGAGAGGACCTCGATCACGATCTCTACCGGAACCGCAAAGGACCTCTCGGATGCTTTTACCATCAAGAGTTGCCAGGTCATAGCCCTTGCTTCGTCCCCCTGTTCTTATCGGTGCCGATGTTTAAGAAGGGAGCCAGAAACTCTTCTGTGAAGAGCCTCTGGCAATCCAGCAAGATCATCATCCCGTCCGGGGTGGCGATTACTTTGTGAGGGAGAGCCTGATCGACAATGTCAGCCAGGGCGACGATTCTTTTCTCCGGCACTGTTTTGGTGCCCAGCACTTTGTCGACGATGATACTGACTGTAATGCCGCGACTTTTGAACACAACAATCTGGTCACTGAGTTCTACGGATTTGGGTGCCTGGTTCCAGCGTGGTTTGATATCGATAAGAGGCACAGACTGACCGCGTATGTTGATCATGCCGAGCACAGAAGGGTCGACATCGGTAAGCTCTTCGAAACTGACCGAGTCGTAGACCTGCACCACATCTTTGAGCTCCATACAGGCTCTGTGCGGACCGAGATTGAAAATCAGAACCTGATTCGACATGTGATCCTCAAGGCTGACAGTGTTGATACACCTCTTAACTATTCATCTTCATCTATTGTTCTTTCCCAAAACCAGACAAGAATTATGCGACTCTGGGCAGAACCGGCGAATCGCTCATTCCATGGGAGCAAATCCCTGCCTGGCTCCGGTATGTAAGAGTCTATCCGTCCAATAATGGAGGCTGCCCTTATCTAGTTGGAACAATGCTAATGAATAAGTCTATTTAGAGTTTTCAGATTTGCAATTCATATTCAGACCCAGAAATCTGCTCTTTCATGACTTTATCGACTGGATGGCTCCGGTCGGTAGAGCCGCTAAGCTCTTCTTCAATTCTCTTTCTATAGAGTCAGTCCGAGGCATAAACTGGGCCGAACTTCGCTACCATTGCAAATGGATGGGATTGGATTCTTTCCATTTTATCGCGGTCTCATCGTTGCTTATTTCGGTGGCACTCACCATTCAATGCGTGGTGGAGCTACAGAAGTACCAGGCCGCCGATATCTCAGGGGCGGCTATCTCGATTGGACTGCTACGAGAACTGGGACCGCTTACGATCTCTGTGGCCTGGTGCGCTCGGGTCGGTGCCAGAATCAGTGAAGAGGCTCGCAATCAGAGAAGTCATTTCGACAACGACCGTGACTTTGCCAGGCATTTCCTTCCGGTGCGGGCCACTGCCGCGCTCTTGATGTCTATACCACTGGGGGCTTATGGTCTTGCTGTCGGCTTTGTCACAGCGGCGCTCTATGCACCTATGATCGGAGTCAACTCTTCTATCGATTTTGCGGAGGCGGCTCGCATTGCCATCACCGACAAAGACATCTTTGTCTATTTCTTCAAACTTATTGCTATCAATCCTCTGGTCGGGGTATTTGCCGGTTGCGCTTCAGGGCTTGCCGCCAGGGATTCCGATATGCCGGTTGCCGCCAAAGCGGTTACGTTCACGTTCCTGGCCTGCTATGGACTGAATCTACTTATAACCATGGCCGCATTTATAGAAGGGACTCCGCACCTATGAATAACAGTGCCGACAAGTCTGTAAATAGTGGTGCATATGGTGCAGGTCTGAGCCAGGACGGAGTGCTGGGCATCTTCACGACGATGTCTTTGATCATCCTTGTCTGGTCCTATTGCTGGCTCAAAAACTATGGTGGCTTTCATACTCCTCAGAGGATAAATGTAGTCTTCAAGGAAGTTGCCGGACTCAATCTTAACGCCAGTGTTTTTGTCGATGGTGTCAGAGTCGGTATCGTAGATAAGCTCGAGTGGCAGACCAAGAGTCGTGTGCTGGTAAATATCAGGATAAACTCCGAGAAAGTCGTGGTGCCTACTGGTTCGAAATTTCAGATTCTCACCAATGGTATTGTCGGTGCTAAATATGTCCAAATAAGTCTGCCGGAGAACTACAGTCCCAGTATGCCTCCGATAGACGAGAGGGTGGAAGTTAAAGGTGAGACACCGGTCAGACCTGAACTGGCGGTTAACAAACTGGCTGTCGGTCTCAGTAAAATCGATATGGAGCAACTGCACGAGAACTTCGTCAATGATCGTCATCGTCTGGTGCGAGCCGCCGATCAGTTATCGGATCTGGCTAAGAAGACCATGCCTGTGGTGGATAAAGCTCTGCCCCTAGAAGATGAACTGCTTGGTCTGACCAGGGATGTTCGAAGCGCTCTCGACAAAATCAATAAGCTCACCGATGATCCTAAGATGGCAAAAGATCTCAAAGAAGCGGGCAAAGAGGCAAGGGAGACAGTCAAAACAATTCAGGAGATTGTCACGGATATCAATAGCACCATCAAAGACAAAGATGTGAGAAAGGATCTGACCGACAGTATCCGTCGTCTATCGGAAGCCTCGAAAAGCGTGGAGCGGTCTGTCTCGTCTCTAGAGCGAATCGCCGGAGACAAAGAACTTCGGACTGATATAAAGGATGTTTTGAAAGAAGCGAAAAGTGTTCTTACAAAAGCAGACACGATTCTCAATGACGGCAATTTCTCGAAGGATGTGAAGAAGACTCTTGAAGAGACTAATAAAACCATCGAAGATCTCGGCAAAGTCTCCAGGCAGCTCAATCAAATTCTGGATAAGCGCTTCCCGGCACTCCATCTGATGTTCGGAAGACCGGGACATTTGCCTGATTCTAAAAAAGAAGAGCAGTCTCAGTGATTCTCGTCGAATCTCTCCATGGTGCGCAGGGCCAGTTTGCAACCGGGATGGTCGAGCAGAAATTGTTTCAGTCTGAGATTGGTGATGCCTTTGTTCTCCTGCAAGCTCAAGCTCTCCAGCTTTTTATAACCGGATAGAATTTTGAACACCCGATCATCGAGATTATTTCTATCCAGATAAATGGTTTTCAGATCCATCGAAGCTATCGGGGCAAGATCTTTTACTGTCAAGTTGAGCGCGGAGAGATCGAGAACCTTTAGATTCTTCATCGATGCGACCTTCTTCAGATTTTTCTTGTTGAATCCTGAATCGGCTAAGTCAAGTAGATTTAGAGCAGGTAATTTCTTGAGCACTTCCAGGTTGTCTCCGGTGATCTTAATGCAATGCTCAAGACCCAGACGTTCCAGCGATGGCAACTTGCAAACTTCAGGAAGAAGATCGTCCGACATTATCGTGTTACCTAAATTGAGCTTCTTCAGCCCTTTCATCTTAAGTATTTCCAAAAAAGATCTTTTAGAGTAGCCTTTTACCGAATGGATTGATAGATCATCGAGGCTGTCGAATTTAGAGAGCTTGATCATATTGGCATCACTGATGGTGCAGCCTTCTATTCTCAATCCTTTCAGTTTGAGTCCTTCTAAGATACTGAATTCTTTGCCGGTCAAGTCGTCATTCAGCATCCAGAGCCTTTCTATATTTGGGACCCCTACTAGCTCTTTAAGATCCTCCGAGTGATTCAGTCCTCTGAGTTCATGCCAGCGTTCACCATCGAGGCTGCTTTCGACCAGTCGATGCTCCTCTATCTCTTTACCGGCAATCGAGAGGAAGTCTTCGCTTCTTTTGATCTCTTTGAGGACTTGTTTCGATTTGCTGTCGTCTTTGTCGGGCTTATTGGCATCGGGCAAAATCAAGCGGTAGCCCGCCAGAATAGCCAAAATGAGAACCGTCAGAGCCGCGCTTATCACAGCCGTCTCTTTGAGGGGCAGTTTATTCGCTGTCGCTTCCACCTCTTCTTTTTGCTCTTCGCGTTCCCTCTCTTGAATCAGACGTTTTATGGAGTCTACTAACTCTTTTCCGCTGCGATAGCGCGAGCGAGGATTCTTTTTCAGGCATCTGGAGACAAAATCTTCTAAGGGTTGCGGATATTGACCGGTATCAGTGGATGACAGTGTCGGTGGCTCCGACTCCATTTTAAGCTGCATGGTGGCAAGTGCGGTATCACCCTTGAATGGTTTCTTGCCGGTCAACATCTCGAACGCCATCGAACCGAAGCTGTAGACATCGGAAGCCGATGTCATCTTTTCTCCTTCAATAGCCTCCGGACTTATATAGGCCGGGGTGCCGAGAATGCAACCGGTGGAGGTCAGCTCCTGATCGAGATCCGGTTCGACCCATTTGGCAAGACCGAAGTCCACCAGTTTTGGTACCAGCATGCCGTTGTCTTCCTGGCAAAAAATAACATTGGCCGGCTTTACGTCCCGATGCAGGATCTTCTTCTCATGGGCATGGGCGAGGCCCGAAGCTATTCCAAAGAGGATGTCGAGAGCTTTGTCCTCTTTCAGCGAACCTTCTTCTTTCAATAGTTCAGCCAGGTTTTTGCCCTGGTTGTACTGCATAACAAGATAGGCGTCGCCATTTTCGGTCTGACCGAAGTCAAGTACTCTTACAATATTGGGATGGTTGAGCTGGGCGACAGCCTTGGCTTCGGCTTGAAAGCGCGCCAGTTCTCTGGGGCCCGCACTGGCGTGTAGAAATTTGACAGCCACTTTGATATCCAGGTTGCGGTCGTGGCAGAGGCGCACTTCGCCGGCTCCGCCTCGACCGAGCAACTCCAGATCTTCGTATCGAGCTTTGAAGTCCACCGGTTTTTCTTGCTTCTGATTCCTTTGATACCGGCGGAGATTTTACCCTATTCTCTGTGGACTTTTCAGATCAGGCGCTCTCCAGGCTAACCTGTTCGAGGTCCGATTCGAGCCAGCGGTGCGAATCGGCTTCATATCCCACGAATATATAGGGCACTATTTTTCCCAGGCTGTTAGCGCTGCAGGAGCAGGCGCGTTTATAGATAGGATGATCACAATGATTCCTTGCTATCAGATAAACCGGTAAGCTATCCGGTCCCGGGGTGCGGGCGCCATCGAAAGGACCGCCGTACATTGAAATAGCCATGATTCTTTCTCCTTATAACCAATAAGCACAAATCAGGAAACTTTTGAAAGGAGCTGGTTGCGGACCGTCTCTGCCCAGGTCTCGATGCGATCATCGGTCATCTCGGGCTGATTGACCTCGTCCAGAACCAGACCGATGAAGTGGTCATCGACCACAGATTCGGAATGATCGAATTCGAAGCCTTCTAAAGGCACAGTATCACCGACAATAACCGCACCTCTCTCCAGAACTTTGTCATAGAGCAGTTTCATGGCGCTTACGAAGTTATAGCCATAGCCATACTGGTCGCCCAGACCGAACAGAGCCACGGTCTTGCCATTGAAGTCGACGGCATCTAATTGGGGGAAGAAGTCGCTCCAGTCATCGGTCAGCTCACCGTCTCCCCAGGTCGAGCCGCCCAGAATCAGGAAGTTTTCGTCGAAATCGGATTCACCGGCTCGAAATATCGGCTTTATCTCGTGTATAAGCTCGGGAAGAGCTTTCTTTATGCGCTCGGCGATCTCATCGGTGGTGCCGGTCTGGGTGCCGTATATCAATTTGCCCATGGTTTAAGAGTCTCCTTTGAAAAGCGAGGATTTGATTCAGAACTGGCAGCATTGTAGTGCAAATTATTCTCAAAAAGATCGTCTCGGATATATCGGATTGTTCGGAAAGGGTTGAATATCTTGCTTGTGCCGTCCGCTGGCTTGATGCACGGATGCAATAATTCTTAATAGCTGTTGCAGAACTAATGCGAATATATGCATTTGGTGACCTGTGCGTATTGTCTCGTTTTGGAAAATCGGTGCTTGTCTTTGCCTGAAATCTGGCTTTTGTGTCTATAATGCGCTAATTATTCTCAAAGAGGTCAAAAATAGAATATAATCAGTTGCGTTGAATTCTTGTCTCTCATATTTGGATTATATGAGAATTATTTGCAGACAAAATGCGGAAACTATAAGGAATCTAAATGACCGCTTCCGGAATTAAACTAAGCAAAAGCTCACGAAACCTGGCATTTGGTCTGCATAGCTTCTTGGGATCCCTGGCTGCGATCTATATATTGTTGATGAGCCTCTCCGGGGCTGCCCTGGTATTCCATGATGAGATCGAAGCAGCTTTCCTCACTCCCAAAATCGACAATCCGGCAGTAGAAGCAGCGCCATTTTCGAAACTGATCAGCTCGGTAGAAGAGCAGTTTCCCGGATACAGAGCTGCCTGGATCCATAATAAGAAAGACCCCCGGGACTACAAGGCGATTTACGCTCAGCGGGGAGGGGAGCGGATAACGGTCCTGGTCGACGGCGGTAGCGCCCGGGTCTATGGACGGTTGAATCCTGTATTGGAGACCCTCAAGAACTTTCACTTCGACCTGCTCAATGCCGGTCCCGGCAGGCAATGGCAGGGTGTGGGCGCCATGGTGCTTCTCTTTATCGGGCTCTCCGGTGTTTTTCTCGGGGTACCCTATATAAAGGTTCTATTGAAAGGCAAAATTTTTCAAAGCCAGATCAAAACCTGGCATGCTCTAGCCGGGCTGTTAGTCGCTCCTTTGATCTTGAACTGGTCGGTAAGCGCCCTCTCTTTTGCCTATCCTGATCAATTTAAAGGCACTCTGGCGAAAGCCACCGGCAATGATGCGGCTCCTATTGTTCTGGCGAGGGTATCGGGGCAGTCTCTTTCTCCCGATTATGTGGCTGAATATATACACGAGAACTTTCCCGGGGAGCATCTGCTCTGGATGAAACTGCCCGAATTTAATAGCGGAAAATACAAACTGGTTCTGCAAAGAGGCGGCCATCCTGCCGTCAAGAGAACCCTGAGGTTGGATGTTGGCAGCGGCATTCTCACAGAAGGTTCTCGCAGTGATAGTTCGACAACTGATGCCTTTGTTCTGGGTTGGCTCAAGAAGCTGCATTTCGGCACCTTCGCTGGTGTCTTGAGCAAAGTCATATGGGTGTTCTTGGCACTTGTTCCGGGAACGCTTGCTCTGAGTGGTCTCTATATGTGGTGGCGCAGTAAAAGAAGGAGAGATTTATCCGGTCATGAATCCAGTAACTGAAAACCGCTTCTACAACTGGTTGATAGGCTTTCCTGATCTCAGTCGTCAGCGTCTCAAGCGCATAAATCTTGCCGCCACCAGTTCGGCCCATATCGTGCTTGCTCTTTCTTACGGCATCTTCGACCCTCATATCAGAGCCCTCAATAGAGTGATAACCAACTTTCTTTTGATCCGCATGAAATGCGAAAGATCCGGAGATACTATCAGGGTGGCCAGGCTCGAGACCAAGCTGCAAGAGCTGCATGAAGCGATCGATTTGCTTACAGATGTGGAACGTGCAGAAGATCCGGAAGGCAGGCTCTGTAAAAGGGTGGTCGATCTAAAGCGCAGGGAGGCCGGTTGATAGCTTGAACCGGTAAATCTTAAAAGACCGTCCTCGACCTTTATACTCTTTTGCCGGCGAGACCGCTTCTCCGTAGCGCTGCTTCAATCTCGAAAGCAGCTGTTCGACTCTGGTGCGTGCCGGCATTTTTGTACTTTCGAGCAGGTCATTGTCTGTGATCACGATCAGACTCTCGTATCTGGCTTTATCTAATTTACTGAGCTCATCTAAAAGTTCATCCTGTCTTTTTTCGTTTTGCCATTCTTCTACATAACCCCTGTGACTGGAAGGGGTTCTCTCTTGCTTTCTTGGATAAGTAAAATAGGCCTCCGGCAGGGGCAGTGAACTTTCTTTTTCGAGATAGTAGATGAATGTATAAGAGTCGAAATCCGGTGTTAGAAGAAATGCGCTCTTTTCGTATTTGCCCTGCTTGATGTCTTTCGCCAGTTGTCTGAGTCCGTTGATATCGCGTGAGCCTAGATTCGCCACATGCCAGGTACAATCGATTCCAATAAATAGAAGTATCAGTGCTACCACCAGTAATGCGGACCTGCTTACCTTTTCTTTAAGGCAGGATGCTACGGCCATTCCTGAGAGGAAACAGGTAAGCAAGACAAAGGGGGTCATATAACGGCTGTAACCCAATATAAATGGGGTTATATAGCCCAGGGTCGATGTGGCAGCTAGTAAAGTGAAGAGGACAGGAATCAGATGAGGATTCTTTTGCCAGGCTTTCAAAGAGAATATTCTGAGGCTTTTTCTCTTGGACGGTATAAGCGCTGTGATAAGCAGACCAAGGAAGAAAAGCGGCAAAAGCAGCAGTCCTTGAATCCAGGGCAGGGGCAGCGTTGCTGCCAGATTCGAGAAGAAGACTTTTGGCCAGTCTAAAACAGGGGTCGGATCGACCCAATAAGTTCCGTGGGATAGATGGGTCGTCATACTGGGTAGCCAGGGAATAAACGCAACCAGGCTCAATGCAAGGGGAAGCAAAGCCGGCTTCAAGCTTGAGCCGAGCTTCTCTTTAAAGATGATCTCTTTTATAAAATAACCGGCTCCTAAAAGTGCGAAGAAGAAAATACCCAGGTAGTGAGTGTAAAAAAGTGCGGAGGCGCAAATAAAGAGAGAGAATTTGAGAAGCAGGTGATTGTGTCGTTTTAGAAGCAGAATCAAATAATAGGTGACTGCGGTCAAAAGAGTGAGAAGGGCATAGCATCTGGCTTCGTGAGAGTAAATAATGGCAAGTGGGGAGATTGCCGCAAAATAGCTCGCGACCGCCGCTGCCGTATTGTTGTCCTTGTTCGAGATCTCTCTTGCCAGAAAATAGGTGGTGGGTATGACCAGGCTGCTGAACAAGATCGAAGGAGCGGCAAGGGCTGTGGTGCTTTCACCGAATATGGCCAGGAAAAAGTGCATGAATATGAAATAGAGAGGCGGACCGAATTCTCTATCGACCACCCTCTCGAACAGTTGTTGCAGATTTTCTGCCCGGGCTACGTACAATGTGATGGCGTCATCGATATTGATGCCTGTGCCCAGCAGTAAAAGACGCAGGACCACGCCCAGCGCGGTGGTGACAAGAAGAAAGATTGCAAGTCTAGCTGTCAATTTCTCTTTTACTGTTCTCTTCTACATCCTGGTTCTGATCGCCTGCTGTTTTCAAATCAGAATCGGAATCAGAACCAGAAGCTGCTTCGGCTTTCTCTTGCTCGGTGAGAGGAACTTCGCCGGCGAGAACATTGGTGACCGCCCCTCTTTGTCTGTGCCGGTTCAAGACCTCTGAGAAGAATAGAGCCATCAGAATAAGCGCTCCGCTTACCGAAAGGAAGTACCAGTGCTGGTTGACGAAGAACGTCGCGATTAGTCCAAGCAGACCCGATACAGCATAGATAATATAAGCTACCTTTTTCTGTGACAGTCCTGCTCTGAGAAGCCGGTGGTGTATATGTCCGGCATCGGGTGAGAATATGGAGCGTCCGGCGGCCATGCGGCGTATAACTGCCCAGGATGTATCTAGTAAGGGAAAGAAAAGAATGAGACCGACCAGGAGCACCGTCGGCACAATTACCGTGGCCGCAGCAACCCCTTTTATTACTCCGGTTATGGAGATGGCACCGAGGATGAAACCAGCCAGGTAGGCGCCGGAATCTCCGAGAAAGATCCTTGCCGGGTTGAAGTTCCAGCGCAGAAAGCCGAATAGTGCGCCTGCCACCACCGCTGCCATCAAGGCGGCATAGGGGCGATTGATGCTTTCTGAGAGGGCGACGCTCCAGATGGTCAGAGCCGATATGGCCGAGACCCCGGCAGCAAGCCCGTCCATGCCGTCGATTAAATTGACGGCATTGGCTACTCCTACCAGCCATACCACGGTAATAGGCAGGCTGAGCCAGCCAAGCTCAATAGGTACGCCGCCGTTTATGGCGATGAAACCGAGATCGAGATTCATGTTCAGAGGTATGGGAATCGATTTGATTCTCACTCCAAGAGAGTAGGCTGCACAGGCGGCTAGAATCTGGACAATAAACTTGTCCCGGGCTCTTAAACTTTCAAGGTCATCTAATAGACCGAGCACAAAAACCAGGGTGCCACCCACGGCGATGCCTATGATGCCTTCCACTCCCCGGGCGTCTTTCGGCAGTTTCCCTGCGATAGCCACCAGGGTGGTCAGGGTGAAGAGAATGCTTATGAAAATCGCCACACCGCCAAGACGAGGGATGGGCACTTTATGTATTCTGCGCTCTTCTCCGGGTTTGTCTACCAGACCCAGCTTGAGCGCCCGGGAGCGGATCTCCGGAGTCAGCCACCAGGCTATGGACATGGCTATTAAAAAGCCGGGCAGATGCATTTTGTCCAGGTGACCATG
Source organism: Candidatus Obscuribacterales bacterium (assembly GCA_020634035.1). GTDB lineage: Bacteria > Cyanobacteriota > Vampirovibrionia > Obscuribacterales > Obscuribacteraceae > RI-106. The sequence goes on from JACKCM010000005.1 coordinate 410,138, forward strand.
GGGCACTAGAAATAGTGCCCAGATAAAACCGGTGGCGAAAAGGAGAATCTGGCATACTCGGATAGCAATAGAGGATACCCGCTGGCGGGTGGTCGGTTTTTCCGTGATCTCTTCTTGCTGGCGCTCGGCGACCATAAGCCTTTTCTCTTCTCGCTCCAATTAACCGACTCCGAGTAATCTTTCCTTATAGAGCGGGTAGCTTTTGGTCAGTTCTTTGACCTTGCTGATGGTCTCGGCTTTGACCTTTTCGTCTGTGGGTGCTTTTAGAGTATCGGCAATCAGTTTGCCAATGAGCTCCATCTCTTTCACTCCCATACCCCGGGTAGTGACAGCCGGGGTACCTATTCTGATACCACTGGTGACCATCGGTTTTTCAGGGTCGTTGGGCACCGCATTTTTGTTTGTGGTGATTCCGACCGATTCGAGAATATCCGAAGCGTCTCTTCCGGTCATTTTGATGGGCCTGAGATCGACAGTCATCAGATGGTTGTCGGTGCCGCCGGAGACGATTTCGACTCCATTGTCCACCAGGGTATTGGCCAGCACATTGGCGTTAGCGACAATACGCTCTTGATACTGCTTGAACTCCGGTTTGAGAGCTTCGCCGAAAGCGGCTGCTTTGGCGGCGATCACATGCATGAGCGGACCACCTTGAATGCCCGGGAAGACAGCTTTGTTTATCGCTTTCGAAAACTCTTTCTGGCACATGACCACACCGCCCCGGGGACCGCGCAGGGTCTTGTGGGTGGTGGAGGTGACGAAGTGGGCATGGGGAAACGGATTGGGGTGGAGACCGGCTACAATAAGTCCGGCGATATGGGCGACGTCGGCCAGCAGATAGGCACCGGCTTTGTCGGCGATGGCGCGGAAGCGTTCGAAGTCGATGATTCTTGAATAGTTACTGGCACCACATATGATTAACTTGGGCTTGACCGCCAGCACCTCTTTTTCTACCCGGTCATAGTCGATTCTGCCGGTTTCGGGATCGATGCCGTAGAATTCGTTCTGGAACCATTTGCCCGACATATTTACCGGAGAGCCGTGGGTGAGGTGACCACCCTGATCGAGAGCCATCCCCATGATGGTATCACCGGGTTCAAGCATGGCGAAGAGCACCGCCATATTGGCCTGGGCTCCGGAATGGGGCTGGACATTGGCTGCATCAGCCTTGAAGAGCTCTTTGAGACGCTTGATTGCCAGCCGCTCCACTTCGTCGACAAACTCGCAGCCGCCGTAATAACGCTTACCGGGCAGACCTTCGGCGTATTTGTTGGTCAGAACCGAGCCCTGGGCTTCCAGAACCGCTTCCGAGACGAAGTTTTCGCTTGCAATCAGCTCGATGGAGTTTTGTTGCCTCTCCAGCTCACTGTGTATGAATCCGAAAAGTTCAGGGTCGCTATCTCTTAGTTTCACCAGGACCTATGCCTCCCCACTCGTCATTCCAATTTAAACTCAACCAAACCAAAGATTTCTTTATATTCTATCGGCATTGAGGAGAGATTACCCACCTGGTAGCGGCCTTTGAGTACAAACATATCGAAAAGATCTCTAATAAAAGTATTGGAACCTTTTCTTTAGAAGGCTTCAAAGGCTTTCGAGCAAGTCAAGAGATTTCATGCGTTTACCGGCTTTATCCTCCAGATATCTCTCCAGGATCTTCCTGGCCGCTTTCAGAGCGCTTTTCTGAATCTCTGAAGGCTTTTTAGCCCTTTCTGCTTCGGGAAATCCGCCTTCGGCCAAAACTCTGTCTGCCCGGGCGCATGCCAGCACCAGCAGTTTCCAGACCAGGGGGGTGATATAGGTCCCCGAAAGAGGATAGTCCTCGCCTTCTTGATCGAGGGTGAGGCTGCGCTCCGGTCTTGGACCGTACTCTCTTATCTGACCATAATTGGGTCCGCGTCTGCCATGCCTGTCGGCACAGCTCTGGCAGCATATCCCTCCCATATCCTTGACGAAGACGCTGATACTGTATTCGGTTAGCGGCTGGCGGCAGAGTATGCAGACTTCCAGCTGCGGTCTCAATCCGAGCAGTTGCAGCAGGGCCAGTTCGAACTCCATGGCTAGCAGCCCCGGTATTGAATCCGGCTGGGTCAATCTGGCCAGAAAGGCGAAGAGCAGCTCATAGAAAAAGGCACAATCTTCTTCGAGGGCGGTGGAGAAAGCCCGGGTCAGTTCGGCGAAATATAGACCGAAGGTAAGACGCTCGAGATCGACTCTCAGGGCTGAGAATGTCTCTAGCGATTCGGCCTGGGTGATGATATCAAGACTCTTGCCCTTGGCCAGCAAAAGTTTGTTGACACAGAGCAGTTCGGACTTGCCAGAGATTTTTGCTCCTGGCTTTCTCGCCCCTTTGGCCACCGCTTTGACTATTCCTCTCTCTTTCGAGAAAAGGGTGATCACTTTGTCGGCTTCTCCAAGAGCGAAGCTTCCGACGTTGATGGCAGTGAGGGGATAGGTCGGCATTCCCTACCTATTTAGTCCGGGTCTTCGTCTTAATCTTAATCATAGATGGCCAGTCTGTGTGAACAGCTCCTGCTTCCGGCTTGTCGACCCGTTCATAGGTATGGGCGCCGAAGAAGTCTCTTTGAGCCTGGGTGAGATTCTGGGGCAGCGAGGCGGTGCGGTAGCTGTCGAAATAGGCCAGGCTGGCTGAAAGCGCCGGTATGGCTATACCTGCACTCTGGGCGAAAGAGGTCACCTCTCTCCAGCTCTCTTGCGACTCTTCGATGAAAGCGCCGAATTCGCTGTCTTGAAGAAGATTGGGAAGATTGGGCTTTCTTTCATAGGCTGCTCTGATCTGCTCCAGAAGCTGGGCTCGTATGATGCAGCCGCCTTTCCATATCCTGGCGGTCTCTTTCAGATCGATATTCCAGTTGAAGTTTTTCGAACCTTTGTCTATGAGCGCCATGCCCTGGGCATAGCTGCAGACTTTAGAGGCATAGAGCGCCCGGGGCAGAGCCTTGAGCATAGCCTGTCTGTCCACATTGGCGGGCACCTGTACCTCTTTCTTGAAAATCGCAGAGGCTTCCACTCGCTCTTCTTTCATCGAGGAGAGCAAGCGGGCGGTAAGGGCGGCGTCGATGGTGGGGATGGCGACGCCCAGTTCAAGCGCAATCTGGGCGGTCCATCTGCCGGTGCCTTTTTGACCGGCTTTATCCAAAATTAGATCCACCAGAGGCTTGCCGGTCTCTTTGTCTTCTACGGTGAGAATCTCAGAGGTTATCTCTATCAGATAAGAATCTAGATAACCTTCGTTCCAGGATGCGAATTGATCGGCTATTTCACCGGCTTCCATCTTGAGTCCGCGTCTCATGATGTCATAGACTTCGGCAATCAGCTGCATGTCACCATATTCGATGCCGTTGTGCACCATCTTCACAAAGTGACCGGCACCGTCCGGGCCTAGATAAGTAACGCAAGGACCATCGTCTACCTGGGCTGCTATCGCTTCCCAGATCGGTTTGATCTGGTCATAGGCTTTTTTGTCGCCGCCGGGCATCAAGGAAGGTCCATGGAGAGCGCCCTCTTCACCGCCGGAGACTCCGGAGCCGATTAAATAGACGTCATCTAAGGCGAGACTTTTCTCTCTTCTGATGGTGTCTTCGAAATGCGAGTTGCCACCATCGATGATGATGTCGTCATCGTCGAGAAACGGTCTCAATTTGTCGATGGTGTCATCCACCGGGGCGCCGGCTTTGACCAGCAATACTATCTTGCGCGGTCGCTCTATGGCGTCGACAAAAGAGGGAATGTCTTTGAAGCCGGTAATTTTTTTACCCTGGGCACGGTCCTTCATGAAATCATCGACTTTATCGGAACTTCTGTTATAGACAGCAATCGGAAATCCTTTGCTCTCTATATTGAGGGCGAGATTCTCTCCCATCACTCCCAGGCCAATCAAGCCTATCTTTGCTTTCTCAGACATATTCTCTCGATCTCCTCTGCTTTGGGATTTACTGGCTGCCGGAAGCCACCGTGTCCGACTGGGATATCAGCCCCCTGGCGGCGGCTTCATCCAGAAACCATTCGGTGGAATTGGATTCGCATAATCTGACGGTACAGGTCTGGGCGCAGTCTTTCTCTTCTTGCTCTTCTTTTGTTCGCGGTGGCAAAGCCCCTACTAGAGAAGCCGGATAGGCTATACCAGAACTTGAACTTGATTCTGATTCGCTTTCGGTAAGCACCTTACGAACGATCTCGCTTTTGTTCTCTCCTGCTACCAGAAAATAGACATTGCGGGCATTGTTCAGAAGCGGATAGGTGAAAGTGATGCGCTCGGCATTGAGTTTCTCGACTTTGTTAGATACACAGAGTCGTTTTCTCTCTTTCAATGCCGGACTCCCCGGAAAGAGTGAGGCGGTATGCCCGTCGCCACCCAGCCCCAGAAGAACCATATCAAATTGAGGCAGACCGTTCTCTTCTTCGCAGTATTTGCGGATCTGTTCTTCGTACAGCTCTGCCGCCTTCTGAGGATCTTTATCAGGATCAGTCAGCTTGAATAGATTTTCTTGCGGCACCGGAACTTTAGAGTAGAGATGATCATGGATCATTTTGTAATTGCTCTCATCGCTGTCTATGGGCACACAGCGTTCATCGGAGAGAAAGAAATAGCATTTCTTCCAATCTACTAATGAGGCGAATTCACTGGTGGCGAGCATATTGTAAAGCGGTACCGGGGTGGAGCCGCCGGAAAGAGCCGCCACGAATTTGCCGTGGTGCTGCTGACAGACATAGGCGAGGTCGACGATGACTTTGCTCAGACCTCGCACCAGGGCTAGCTCGTCGTCATATACGTTGATCAGTGCTTTCTGCGATTGATTCGGGTTCATCTTCGGATTCTTCTACTTTGCTCTCATTCTTCTAAGTACCGCACAGGCGGCATCCACCGCCTCTTCGAAAGTCCTTGGTTTTACAGGATCATTGAGGATAGAGTCAATTAAGTCTATCTGAGATTTGGGATTGTGACTTATATCTTCATCGTCGATGTTGCCATGGGCGTCGAGAAGCGCGGTCCGCAATCCCGGGCTCACTCTGTCTGGCCAGACTCTAAGCACCGAATGGTCTTCATTTCTGAGTTTAATGCGAAGCTCTCGGATTCTTCCTTTATTGTTCTGGTTCTGAGGATCTCGGTATCTTCTCAGTTTTACTTTTATGCCGGTGCGATTGAGACGGTAGTAGACTGTGGTCGGCGCCTCCGGGTGAATAGAGTCGGCTGATTCGACATTGTCGAACTGCCAGGAGAGCCTGGATGCGAGCCAGCCTAAAAATAGCCAGGTCTGGGCGGTGACTTTGCCGTCACCATCATCGGTGCCGCCTTCCTCGATTATCTCCACCGAAGATATAGAGTCCAGATCCTCTACATCGAGATGACCGCGTTTTATGTCGAAAGACTCTGCCAGAGCCTGCCTCCAGGGTAAGAGTCGGACCCAATTGAGGTCATAGACCGCCGAGCCTTTTTCTACTGCGTTTTTGAGGTTTTGCAGTTGCAAGAGGGCGTTGGCGCCGGAGATTTCAGAAAGCCTGCGAGAATCCACGATGAAGCGGTCGACATGGCAGAGGAAGGGGCGGATCACATCGAGATTGAGAACCGGATCATGCCACCAGAGACAGGTGGGCAGGTCGGGCAGGGTGAGCGGTGCCACCACGCTGACCAGCTGTCGCGTGCCCTGGCCTTTCCATTCTACGATTATCTGTTCGCAGCATATTTGTTGTCTCGGTTTGCCTGAGACCTGGTGGCATCTTGCTGTAACCCAGGCATCAAGAGCTTCTTCTCCAGATTGAAGATCTTCTGCTCTGGCGATTATCGCCCTAGACGGATGCTTTACCGAAATTTCAGAGACGATGTCTTCGATGTCGATATGACCGTTACCGGTATGGGAAAAGGCGATAAAATTGAGCGCGCAGGCTCGGGTAACCTGGCTGGTGCCCTGGTCGCGCTCCGCTTCTTCCCAGAGTTTGTAGAGTTCTTTTTCGATGCTCTGGATGTCGACCTGATGCAGTCGTCCGGAGAGAAAGTCTCTAGTCTTGGTAGATTGCATCACAGTACTCTCCAGGAATGTCCGGTACTGCCGATAAGGGTGTTGCTCGCTTCCGGACCCCAGGAGCCTGCTTCGTAGTTCGGGAAGGGACCCTGAACGATGCTTTCGTCGCTTCCGCTCTTGGTCTCCGGGCTGACTGCCGCCCAGTGTTCTATTACCGGGGTGAGCAGGCTCCAGGAGGTCTCTACAAAGTCGGAGCGGGCGAACAGTGAGGGATCTCCGATGAGGCTGTCCAGAATCAGCCGTTCGTAGGCGCTTGGTGTATGGTCACCGAAAGCGGTACCATATTTGAAGTCCATGGTCAGAGCTCTTAATTGGGTTGTCGGCCCCGGCTGCTTGGTGGCAAATTTCAGAGAGATGCCTTGATCCGGTTGGATCTTCATCACCAGCACGTTCGGTGAGCTATCGGCCATTATCGAGCGCAGGCCTGTATTGGCCATATTAGAAAAGAGTTTGTGGGGCGGCGCTTTGAAATGAACCGCTATTTCGGTGATTCTTTTTTCGAGACGTTTTCCGGACCTTATATAAAAAGGTACACCGGCCCAGCGCCAGTTATCGATTTCCAGTTTGAGCGCGGCAAAGGTTTCGGTATTGGAATCGGAGGCTACTTTATCTTCGTCCCGGTAGCGTATCGCTTCGTTGCCCAGAACATAACCTGCACCATATTGACCCCGGACCGCATAACTGTCGACTCTATCCGGATCGAAGCGACGTACCGCTTTCAAGACTTTTGTGCGTTCATCCCTGGTCGCTTCGGCGCTTAGAGAATTGGGCGGCTCCATGGCCACCAGCGCCACCAGCTGCATCAAATGATTCTGGATCATGTCTTTGAGAGCGCCGGCTTCTTCGTAATAGGCACCACGCTCTTCTACACCGAGGGTTTCGGCATTGGTGATCTGAACATGGTCGATATAGTTATTGTTCCAGAGAGGCTCGAAGATGCTGTTGGCAAAACGGAAGCACATTATGTTCTGGACGGTCTCTTTACCCAGATAGTGATCGATACGGTAGACCTGATGCTCATTGAGCACGGCATGGATTTTTTCGTCCAGAGCCAGTGCCGATTTAAGATCATGACCGAACGGTTTCTCCACCACCACCCGGGGCCAGGCTGGCTCGTCCGAACGGCGTTTTACAGCCAATCCTGAACTGTTGAGATTTTCGATTATCGGAAGATAAAGAGAAGGCGGTGTGGAGAGATAGAAAATATTGCGGCTGTCCGAACCATGCCGTTTTCCTATCTCTTTGAGGTCCTCATCGAGAGATGAGTAATAAGAGGCTTCTTTAGCGTTGCCGGGGCGATAGTAGAGGGATTTTGCAAAACGTTCCCAGCACTCTTCCTTGAAGTCTATGTCTTCGCCATAGCGAATCACAGAATCTTTCATCGTGGCTCTGAATTGTTCGTCGGTCATCTCGGTTCTAGAGGAGCCGACAACGGCGAAGTTCTCAGGAAGATGGTTGCGGAGATAAAGCGCATAGAGAGCCGGTATCAACTTGCGCTTGGTCAGGTCGCCATGGGCGCCGAAAATGACCATGGAGAAAGATTCCGGTTTCTTCTCTTCTTGTAATCCTTCCAATAAGGGGTTTTCTATAGTTATGCTCTCAACCATGGTAGTAGTTCGTCCCCATCGCCTCGGATAAATCTGAATTTAAAAAGACTACTAGATTTTAATCAGTCCTGCATGAGCAGCTGAATCTCTATCAGTTGCCAAACTGTAGATTGGTGCCTGCCCTGTCTGAACTGAAGCGATATCCTGGGTTTGTCAAGCGAATTATGGCAGGAGCTTTCTTTTTCTATGACTATAGCTATTTTGAGAGCGGCGGCGACAGGAAGGGTTGTCGGAGATGTCCATTCCGGGCTCCACAGTGTCGTTCACCGCAAGGTGATAAAAGTCGGCTCGGTGGAGGATGTGGTAAGCGCCGTCGAATATGCAGGGGTGAATGGTCTTGGGGTGGCGATTGCCGGAGGCCGGCATGCCATGGGGGGGCAGCAACTGGTTCACCAGGGGCTTTTACTGGATATGACCGGTCTCAATCGAGTGCTTTACATAGACGAAGAGAGGGGTCTGCTCAAAGTCGAAGCCGGCATTATGTGGGATGATCTGATTGGCTCCATGAATAGATCCGGCTCCAGCTGGTCGATTATTCAAAAACCGACCGGGGCCGACCGCATTTCGGTCGGAGGTTCTGTATCAGCCAATATTCATGGGCGGGTGCTGGGCCGGGGCCCATTTGTGAATGATATCGAGAGCCTTGAGGTGGTCGATGCCCGGGGCTGTTTGAGGAAAGTTTGTCGTGGCGATGAGCTTTTCTCTTATGTCGTAGGAGGCTATGGTCTTTTCGGCATTGTGGTTACAGTTACTTTGCGGCTCCAGAGAAAACACTATCTCAGACGACGGGTAAGAACCGCTTCTCTTGCCGATCTTGTCGATGCTATGCAGGCTCTATTAGAAGAAGGACACGAATATGGAGACTTTCAGTTCAATATCGACAGCCATAGTCCGCAGTTCCTGATCGAAGGAATACTGGCTTCCTATGAACCAGTTGATGGTGCAGTTTCGGTGCAAGATCCGGGTCGAAAGGTGCTCTCCGAAGCCCAGTGGAAAGAGCTACTGGCTCTAGCACATACGGACAAAGGAGAAGCTTTCAGGCGCTATCTCAACCACTATCTGACCACCGAGGGTCAGGTCTATGCTTGCGACACCATGCAATACAGCACCTATCTCGATGGCTATCATCGCGAACTCGACGAAAAACTGGGAACAGCGCGGGGAACCGAAGTGATTACCGAACTCTATGTTCCGCCAGAGCGGCTGCCTCTTTTTATGGATGATTGCAGAGGACTTTTCTTAGAGGAGGATGCCGATCTTATTTATGGAACGATAAGAATGATTCGGGCTGACCACACAACATATTTAGCCTGGGCTAAAGAAGACTTCGCCTGCGTTATATTCAATCTGCATACGGAGCATAGCGCTGAGGGGCAGTTTAAAAACGCTTCTATTTTTCGCCAGCTCATAAAAATTGCAAGGAAGCATCATGGCAGTTTCTATCTTACCTATCATCGCTATGCCGACCGCGAAGACCTGGATGCCTGCTATCCGCGCTTTGCGGGCTTTTTGAAGAAGAAACAGGAGCTTGATTCAGAAGAGCTTTTTCAGAGTCAGTGGTACAGGTATTACCGCGATCTTTATAGAGATTAATAGAAATAACCCGGGCTAAGAGGTAAACTGGTCATAGCTTTTCGACCTCTATGACGGAATTACGGAATCTAGAATTGCTTCTTAGTAATACAGTAGACTCGATCTTAAAAGAGAAATTCGAGCTCAATGAGTTGCGCCCTCAGCAAAAAGAGGTGATTGGCAATCTTCTGTCCGGACGGCACACCCTTGCGGTTTTGCCGACCGGCTACGGCAAGTCGTTGTGCTATCAACTGCCCTCTCAGCTTCTTCCCGGTATCACCCTGGTGATATCGCCGCTCATATCTTTGATGCAGGATCAGATCAATTCGCTGCATCGTCGTGGTATCACCAATGCTACCTTTATAAACAGCTCTCTTTCCGAACGAGAGATGTACGAGCGGGGGCAGGCCATTAAAAACGGCACGATCAAACTTTTGTATGTAGCGCCCGAGCGTTTCGAATCTGAGCATTTTCGATCTCTCATCGCTTCTCGAGAAGTCTCTTTGCTGGTTATCGATGAGGCTCACTGTGTAAGCCACTGGGGCCATGACTTTCGCCCGCAATATCGCAGAATGTCCCGCTATCTGAAGCAGTTCTCCGAATCTACCACCTTTCTTGCTCTGACTGCCACCGCCACGAATAACGTCAAACATGAAATCGTCGATGTTCTCGGCATAGATAGAGAACGGTGCGCTTTAGTCGAGGGCAATTTAGATCGTAAAAATCTGACCTATAAAGTGGTGGCATCAAAAAAAGTCAAAGATAAAGAAGAGATCCTCTTATCGCAACTGAAACGCCATAAAGGAGCAGCAATAGTTTATGCCAACAGTCGCAAGGACTGCGAGAATCTGTCATATTTCCTGCGGCGCAATGAAATCAAAGCAGGCTTCTACCATGCCGGTATGTCTTCGGATTCACGTACTCGAACTCAAACCGACTTCGAAGAGAGTCGCCTCGATACCATAGTCTCCACCACCGCTTTTGGAATGGGGATAGATAAAGCCGATGTTCGGCAGGTCATACACTTCAGCATGCCACCGTCTCTGGAGAGTTATTATCAGGAGTCAGGACGGGCGGGCCGGGATGGAGACTATTCGGTATGCACCCTTATCTTTCAAAAGCGCGATCTGGCTATTCAAAAGTGGATGCTGGACAAGCGCTATCCTACCTATGACCAGATCCTGGCGGTTTATAACGAGATCAAAGATGCACCTGCCGGCGGTCTTCACTGGAGCGAACTCAATGACCTGGGCGATATCAATGCCACCCTGGCCAATCGTTGTGTAGAGCACCTGCGCGGGCTCGGTTATATAGACCAGGTCCGGGGCAATTTTATCGCTCTCGAGTTCGAGGATGTGGAAGCGGTCGGCTTCGATACCGATGACCTGGCTCTGAGAAGACGCATGGATGAAGAGAGGCTCGAGTCGGTAAACGACTATGCCCAGGGAATCGCCTGTCGACGTTCGCGTTTAATAGAATATTTCGATCAGCGCTTTGCCGGTCTTTGCTCCGGTTGCGATATCTGTGATAACTTCTGAGTATGATCCGATCTTGTTCGCTTTTCCTTTTTCTGCTTGTCTGGGCGATGGCCTCTCCAGCATGGGGTGAAACCGAGCAGGAGCGCCTTTTGAAGTTCGGGGACTTTTACTACAAGAAGAATCAGATTCGCAAGGCGCTCGGTTATTATGATCGTGCAGTGAAAGGAGCTACCTTGAAAGACATAGCCTATTTCAAAAGAGGCATGGCTCACAATATGCTCGATCAACTCGATGCTGCTCTGGCAGACTTTAACGTGGCGATTCGGCTCAATCCGACCATGAGTGACGCCTATGCCTGGCGGGGCGAAAACTATAATGATATGGGTGAATTTAAGAAAGCAGTAGCCGACTTCAACCGGGCTATGAAATTGCCTAAACCGAATCGTTCTTTGATTCTAAGACGTCGTTGTGCAGCCAGAACGGCACTGGGTAATCTTGATGGAGCCATTGCCGACGCCACCAGAGCGATAGCTATCTTTGAGAGAAGAATGGCGAAGCGAGCCACCAGGGCAGATCAGGCACCCACAAAAAACATCGAGCTGGCAAAGCTGTATCAACTGCGGGGAAATATCTACTTTAATCGGCGAGAATTCACTAAGGCGGTCTCCGATTTTACCTCTTGCATCAACTATGGTTTTACCTCAGATCAGATTCTCGATCTAAGAGCCCGAGCCAATGTCGAGGACGGCAAAGTCGATGCGGCGATTGCCGACTATGACCTGACCCTCAAGCTCAATCCCCGGGATGACAGCGCTTATGCCGAGCGAGGCAAACTCTTCTTGAAGTTGGGAAAAACCGATAAAGCGATAGCGGACTTGACCCGGGCCATAGAGTTGTATCCGGGAGAGAACACTTCCAGACTTTATCTCTTGAGGGCGGAGGCCTATAAGAAGAAGGGGGATTTGCGGTCTGAAAAGGCCGACCTGAATAAAGCCTCTTCGATACGCAAGAGCTTCTTCTGAGATTTCTTAAGCTCGTATTAACAGAATCTGCTACCGCATCCGGTTTACATATAATTGTAATAACGTCCCTCTTCAATGAATTCATAAAAATTCGTGATTCGTTATTCGTGTTCAGGCCCACCTTTTGCGGAGGACCTCTTCATGTCGCATCTGTATGACAGTCCTGTTTTTAATGAGAGCCTACTGGCCCGGGTAGTGTCGGCCGGTTCCGGCACCGGTTATGCTTCATATCCGGTGGCGCGTTATAAGAAGGCTGAGGATAAAGCTTTTGCCCAGTTGTCCGCCGCACCCGATACATCTATCAGATTTAACGCGGTCAGATTGGACCTGTTTTTATTGCTGGCTCTCTTTTGCACGGTTTTCTATCTGAGCTGGTTTTGTCTATCCGGCCTCTCTTTCGAGCTTCTGGCCGGGCTGCCTCTTGTGCTGCTGTTCTTGAGCTACTGGGTCGCTGGGCTGATTTTTCATCATCCCCATATAGCACCATATATGGCGCCTGTCTTTGTCTGTTGCGAAGCCGCATTTCTGGCTTCTCTACCTCACTTCTGGCTCTTCGGTCAGATGGAGCTATTCTTCAATCTGTTCGGAATCTCGCTCTGTGTCTTGTTTGCGACACTGCTGCTGAATAATCGCGCCCGTAGAGTCGGCCAGAGCCGCACCATTCTTTTTGTGGTCACAACCGTGGTCGCAACCATCTTCTGGTATATGTATGTCCCTTTCGTAGGTTATATCTTTCATGTGCCGATGGTTTTGCCCCATAATCTGGGACCGACCTACTTTCTCCTTGCCCAGAGTGCCATCTTTTTTGCCGCCGACGCTTTTATTGACGACCTGGAGTATGCTTCTCTCGGCAATAAGCACAATGCGCCTCGGTATATGGAATGGTACGCAGCATTCTCTTTGATGTTTACGCTTCCTTGCTTCTATATATTCAGCCTCACCAAGGTAATCATGGAATCGGATTGAGATAACGAACACAAACACGACTTAGCAAAGAATAATGCCATGAACATTAGAGGCTTTAATCTATGCAAGTGGTGATTTGGCTGGTGGCATCCCATACCGAGCATGTATTTGGTCGATTTCCAGTGGATATATTGATTTCGCGCGAGCCTTCTGAAAAAGAGAGCGAATTCACCATGCAGTTGTTAACACTGCCTTGGCAAGAAATGGTGGCGGGTATAGAGTAGCGAAAGCCCCCGGACAAAATACCTCAGGCGCGAAGAACGAATACTCACAACGGACGTCGACTCTGTGGTTGCTCAAATATAAGGGATTGCTTTGAGCATATTTGTAACCAGGGGCAATCTTATATATTGTATTGGATCAAATCTGAATAGAATATGAAATAGCTTTGATGAGAACCGGGCTGAGTGCAAAGGCTCTCAAAAGTTCAAGAATTCGGGAAGCTAATTATTTGATCACCATGTCCGGTACAGGATCATCGGACTGGACATTGACAATGTTGACTCCGCGACCGGCAAGAAAATCCAGGGCGTCCTGGCTTTTATCTCCCATGGGCCAGAGAGGTACTTCCATCCTGGCGTAATTAGTGTGCAATATTATCGTGGCCGAATCGCGATAAGGATAATATTCGGCGTAGACAATGTCGTCGATTAATACCATCTGGGTGGCTTTTCGATGGTGCATGCCATCCACCACGGTGAGGACCGCTTCGCAGTCGGTGAGCTCAAGGGTGAAGCGCCTTTTCTGATCTCGGATTATCGAATAGCCGGTATAAATCAGAAGCGTGCTGAAAGCACAGGCCGCAGAAGCCATGATTATCGACCAGTAGAAATTATGGGGCAGAACGCCGGCAGCCACTATCAGCCAGAGCATAGAAAAAGCCAGACCGACTCCTATGGCTGCCCAGAGTGGACCGGTGCCGACTCGTCTGATTCCAGGGTCGGATACCAGAGTGATTTTGATTCCACCGGTGGGATACTGAGCCAATTTCTAATCTGCCTTCAGGGGATACGGGACCACAACTACATTTTGCCCGTTCCTACCGCTTCGATAGCGCAAACCCGGGTTAATTCTGCTTCTGCACCAGATATCGTGGCACTATGAAACTGCTTACTCTTCGCCGAAGAGGTCTTCTTTCCACCATCCCGGTTTTGTCTCGGTTATCGGAATCGCTCGCCAGGCTCCGCTTATTTCGCTCGATTCTTCCTGGGGACTTGCCTGGTTCCGAATCTTTGCCAGAGCGGCTTCGAGATTGGCGATGGCGTTCTTGAGCTTGATCGTCTCTTGATGGGTCTCTCCGAGCAGTCTCTTTTTGACCGGCAGCGCTTTTTGATAGCATTCACCGGCTCGCTCGTGTTTATCCTGGACATGATAGAGGGTGCCCAGGTTGTGCCAGGCGTTGGCTAGCTCGAGAGAGCCTTCACCATAGGCCTTCTTATAGATGTCTACACAGGAACTGGCCAGGGTCTCGGCCCGGGCATAATCTTTGATCGTATAGTAGCAGCGGGCCAGATCGCTTTTGATGGCACCTACCAGGGCGTGTTCAGGTCCCAGGGCTCTGGCTTTTATCTCAAGAGACTCCTCTAGATAGACCGTGGCCTCTTGATAGTTGTACTCCCTGGTATGAATCTTTGCCATACTCTCCAGGGCATAACAATAGTCCGGTGTCAGCCGGGCATCTGCCGAGGTTCTATCGATGAATTCTTGAAATAGAGCCCGGGCTTGTTCATTGTTTCCGGATGCCAGTGCCGTATCGGCCTCTATTTTTAGAGTATTGAGGTCGATTTCCCCTTTTTTTATCTGGGGAACAGCCGCATTCGGCTGAGCATTTTGAGTGGCCGGGTTGAAGGTGGGATGGTTTGTCGATGAGCCCATCAAGTGGCTGAGGGTTCGGAATGCCCCGGATTGTTGACTGTGATCTACATTTTGAGCCGGGCTCTGGATTTTTTTCTGGGGACCGGTGGTGAATCCGGCTCTGAAAGCAGGGATTCCACCCAGGCTGGCTCCACCGTCTTTCTTGCGAATACCCCTGAGCTGATCAGCTTCGTCTTTTCTGCCCAGTGATTCTAGAACCATGGCGAACTCATTGAGCAGGGTTTTTACCCTGGGTTCGCTGGAACCAAGTACCCTCGAATTGACAGCCAGGGCACGTCTATAAAGCCTTTCAGCCTCTTCCAGATTTTTGTTAGTCTTGGCCAGCATGGCCAGATTGGCGAGGATACTGGCCAGCTCGTCGGCGTTTTCTCCCAGCGCTTCTTCGTATATGGCCAGCGCCCTGTATCCATAGCTGGCAGCGTCTTGCAGCTTTCCTCTCAGGAGCAGAAATTCGCACAATCTATCGAGGGTCAATGCCAGTCTCTGGTCATTGGGACCAAGCGCTTCAGCCTCTTCTACCGCCACCATCCAGGTGTGCTCGGCATAGTCGTATTTGTTCTCTTGCTGGGCCTTTACGGCTTCATCGAACTTTTCTTTCCATTCCTGTTCGTTATCAAACATCGGCTTTTACTAAGGCAAAATCACAATCCCTCTGGATGGATGTGACGGAGTGAATTCAAGCTGCCAATTCTCTCATGCCCAATATTTAGCCGTAGGCAACCAGGGCCATGATAAAAGTGCAGCTATTCCACAGGCAATGGGCCACCATGGAAGGCACCAGGCTCCTGGTTTTTTCCAGGATAAAGGCGAAAAGAAAGCCCAGACAGAAAAGCTGGAGGGCTCCACCCAGATCCAGATGAATGACCGAGAAAACAGCAGCGCTGATAACCAGGGAGGGAAATATGCTGAACTTTCGACGCAACGAAGTATAGAGAAAACCGCGGAATAATAGCTCCTCGATCAACCCGGGCAGCACTCCAAGCGCGAAGATGAAGAGTACTATGCCCAGGGGATTGGCCTCTTTGGCTGCGGCCATGACCACGGCGACGATGGGGTTGTCGGAGCCCTGGGAGCCAAGTTTCGTCGATATGTAGACAGATAAGACCACCAGCGGTATGCAGGCATACCAGGTCAGGATACCGGCGGTGACCAGTTTAAAAATGCCGCGATTCTCTACCTTCAGTCTTAACTTCAGGCTCTCGAAGAAAGGTAGTTTATTGGGACGGATTGCCAGCAGCCAGATGAGCAGGATCGAGGGCAGGTTCTGAAAGAGATAGAGCCCGGCAGTGAGAAGCGCGATGGCTATTACACCGTGCTCCGAAGCGATATTAGCCATCTGGGAAGCGATGCTCTTCAAAGGCACTGACAGGAGAAACTCTATTGATAGCCAGCCGATGAAGACTCCGTATACGGCTTTACCGGACCAGTCGGAAGGCGCTCTTATCAGCTTGAGACCGTTCTCGTCGGTGGGTTTTCTCGGAAGGAAGAAAAGCTGAATGAAGATAATGATGGCGCCCACGAGGAAGCAGAGAACAGCGGCAATACCGAAGGCGCCCAGACGCGCCATGTAATAGACATAGCGTTCATGGAAATCGGCATGCATCTCTTTGAACTGCTTCGTCCTACCCGCATTTTTGACGAGCTGCATGGTGACGATTTCACGATACCATCCGGCGGAGACGTCTTGGTCGGCAATTTTGCGGAGCGCGTCATAGTCCGAACTCTTCACCTTCTTAGTCACATAGACGGCTTCTAGTAAACGGGCCAGCTCTTCTGCTTTCTTGGCTCGTTCACCGTCTACGGCGCGAAGCTGTTTGAGAGGTTTCTTGACGCTTTTGCCCTGGTCTCCGTAGAGAATAATCTGCTTGGTGAGAAGGGTGGTGGATTTGGGAGCGGATTCCACCGCTTCGCCGAGAAGCTCTTCGGCTTCTTTGTAGAACTGCTCTTTAGGGCTCTCCATCTTCTCTTTCAATGAAGGCATGGAAGGCATATAGCTTTCCATGGCAATATAGCCCGAGCTCATCTTTAAATAGAGTTCGGCTCGGTCTGCCCTGGTATATGCCAGATTGGCGTTCGCCCGGCTGAGGATGCCGCGGTAGGCTTGCAACAGCACAAAGGCGGTGGCATAGACCAGAAGGACCTGGATGACCACTTTCTTCTTGTCGTCTTTTAGATAGACCGCCAGGGCAGCCAGCACGATGAATCCCAAAAGCCAGGCGTAGTAAATGAGGTCTTCCAAAATCGGTCCTTTTCACGGGGAGCTAAAGAATTCTAGTATATAGCTTCCCCGACGGATAAAGTTAGCCGCCGGAACTTAGTTATTTCAAGACTCAAAGATTCTACGATTCTAGGATTTTAGGCTGGCTGAGCAGTCTTAGCCGCCGCCGCCGTCACCGCCGCCCCAGAAGCTGGAGCCGAATTCGCCCAGTTCTCCGAAGCCGCTGAACTCTCCGAAATCACCCAGGTTGTCCATACCACCAAATTCTGTGGTTCGGTCGTGGAGGAAATCGTCATCATGATCCGGATAATAGCCAGGGTCGCTACGGGGGACCTGGTCCGGGTAATAGCCCCAGGGAAACATCCTGGAAAGTTGTTTCCTTCTCAAGAATCGGGGCAACTTGACCACGCCGAGCCCGATGAGGACCAGTGCGCAGAATATTAGTTCGGTTAGAACGATGTTGTCCCAGTTCATGATATTGCTTCCATAGCTCGGTTTGTAGCCGATGGAGCCTCGAGGGCTTTTCTATGGATTCAATTATGAGGACCTGAAATTAAGAAGTCAACGGCTTCAGTGGGAGAATTACTCATTATCCGTGAGCAAAGCCACTTTCTGGTTGCCGACGGTACTCACTGACATTTGAGGGCTCTGGGTACGCTTGAAGTTCTCGATGTATCTTCGAAGGGCTTCTCTAATAAGGTCGGATCTGGTTCTATGCTCGACCTGGGCGACAAAATCTATCTGTTCAAGTAATCCTGGGGGTAATGCAACGAGTACTTTCTTAGGCATGCGACAACCTTGCTTTTGAACGATTATGGGTACAACAAAAGGAAATTTTTACGAAACCACGCAAGCCCATAGACGTTCGCAAGTTCTCCGTCTATTCTAGGCGTAACCGAAAGGTTCCAGGGTATGAATTTACAACTATCAGGCAATTTTTTAAAGGGCTGAAACGCCCATAAATAGCAGAGACTGTAGATTCTTATATAAAAGGATTTTTGGAATGTCCTAAACCCTGTCCTGTCGAGACCTGCACTATAAGTGGTTTTCAGAAGGACCAATTCTAGAGGGTTTATAGAATCGTTGTAAATTGATAAAAAGACTTGACCTTTTTGATCTTCCGAAAACATGTAATTATGCGAGTCTTCTGCGTATACAAAGTGTTATAGAAGTATGAATGAAAGTTTTGATAATGACGTTCCCAAGTTGACCGCCCGGGTGAAAGCCGGTGGCTGTGCGGCTAAGCTCGGTTCTGCCGAGTTGCAATCTATATTAGCCAAAGTGCCGGTGATTCAATCGCCACAACTGATTGCAGGTATGGAAGGCTTTGAAGACGCTGCTGTTTACAAAATTTCAGATGATCTTGCAATCGTCGAGACGATAGATTTTTTTCCTCCCCTGGTAGATGATCCATTTCTTTTTGGTCAGATAGCGGCTGCTAATGCGCTGTCTGATGTATATGCCATGGGGGCGAAGCCGATACTCGCTTTGAATGTTCTCTGCTTTCCGACCTGCGATTACCCCATGTCGGTCCTGGAAGAAATTTTGAAAGGCGGGGCTTCCAAAGTGGAGGAAAGTGGCGCCAGCCTTGCCGGTGGCCATTCGATCCAGGCAACTGATCCGGTATACGGCCTGGCTGTGACCGGACTGGTTCATCCCGATAGAGTGCTCACCAATGGTGGTGCCAGGGCGTCAGATGTGCTTGTGCTTACCAAGAAGATCGGCAGCGGTGTTTCGCTTCTTGGATTGAAAGGAGAAGAGCTGGAGCCGGGTTCGCAGAAAGAGCTCTTCGAGAGCTTGACTGCTTTGAACGATCAAGCTTGTGGTATTGCGCTTCGCTATCCTGTCAACGGCATGACCGACATAACCGGTTTCGGGTTGGCAGGACATCTTCTCGAGATGGCAAAGTCGAGCAAACTGGCAGTGGAGCTGAATATAGACAGGGTGCCCTTTTTCTCTCAGGCGGTGGAGCTGGCCGGTCAGGGTTTTGTCCCGGCAGGAGCATATGGAAACCGACAGTCTTTCTCAGATTTTATTACCTATATAAAGGATGTGAATCTGGAGCTTCAGGATCTGATCTTCGACCCCCAGACTTCAGGGGGGCTTTTGATGGCGTTACCTGAGGGGGAAGCGGAGGCGCTTCTGAAGGAGCTTGGTGAAGCAGGAATCGTGGCTGCTTGTGTCGGACGTATGCATGAACCGCAATCTGAGGGCTTCGGCAAAGAAGCCGGTCAGCTTTTTGTAGTATGAGTTTTTAAAGGAGCATTATCTTGAGCGATGAAATCGACCTGCGTGGTCTGGTCTGTCCAGAGCCGGTTCTGAGAACCAAGAAGTTGATTGATGATGAAAGTCTCAAGCAGATAACAGTGCTGGTCGAGACCGAGATCAATGTCAAAAACTTAGAGAGACTGGCGCACTCGAAGAGTATTGATCTGACCAGCGCGAAGGAAGGCGATCACTACAAGGTTGTTTTGCGGCGCGGTGAAAGCCTGGTGCAAGAAACGGTTGCAGCGACGAAACCCCGAGAAGACAGGGTCGATGAGGCTGTCGGTACGGTTGTCTTTCTGGGCAAGAATACTTTCGGCGAAGGAGATCCGGATTTCTCCAGCAGCCTGCTCAATGTTTTTCTGCAAACAATCTATGACTCCGGGCATCGTCCCCGGGCGATTCTAATGGCAAACAGCGGAGTCAAACTGATGGCGAGAGACTGTAGTGTCAGACCTGTATTGCAGCAGTTTGAAGAGGCCGGATGCGATGTTTTCGCCTGTGGTCTCTGTGTGGAATTTTATGGACTGAAAGAGGACGTTCCTGCTGAGAAGATAACGAACATGTTCTCTATCGTTGAATATATGATGACGGCCGATAAGGTGATAAGCCCTTAGAGGTTGCGATTGTAGTCGCTCAAAAAGCCATCCTGATTGAGGATCTTGTAGAAGAACATCGACATGATCATGGTCATGATAATGATCGATACAATGATTAGCATGGTCGCATCGTGCATCAAGTTCACGAGCTGAGCGAGAAATTCCATATGTGCCACCTGAAAAGGACTATTCAATAGTAACAGAAAGATAAAGATATGCAAATGAAAAGAGGCGGATGTCAAGCGGTGCGCGCTGTACGCGGGACTTTGAACGGCTCAGTCTAAAGTAAGCTCTGGTCTCGATTTTCGATGTTGAAAGATTTTCAGCGGATTTTCTTTCATAGTCAAAATTGGATGTCCCGGGCGATGATTTCTTTCTCTGTATCGAGCGCTTTTTCATTAGAACAATGAATCTGGCAAGGGCTTTGAAGTCGACGAGAAATGTGGATTAGACACCGCAACTTTTCAATATTGCGGCTGTAATGTTATCGAGACCGGAAGAAAACGAGGTTCCGAATCGATGAGACTGACTAGATTGCTGAAATTCGAGAATTTGAAGAATCTGAAGATCTTGATCTGGCAGTCCGGTCTTCTCTTCTTTCTGCTTCTTCTTCTGGGCGCGGTTATTTCGTTCATATGCTCCCTGGATGCTGAAGCGCGTTCTCCAAAAGGCGGACTGTTCTCTCGCTGGAATGAGGCACGTTCAGGCTTTCGTTTTAAAAAGGGGAGCGGTTCAATGGAACAAAGAAAGCTTATGTCCGGAGGTATGGAGCGAGACTACCTGCTCTACTTGCCCACCGAAACCAGCAAATCGAACCCGCCTCGTGCTCTGGTGATTGCCTGTCATGGCGGTGGCGGCAATGCTCGCTCCATGGATCGCCTGTGCGGCGGACTGACCGCGCTTGCCGATCAAAAAGGTTTTATCGTCGCCTTTCCCGATGGCAGAGACAGACACTGGAACGATGGAAGAACCGTCAACTTGAACAATACAAGTGATGTCGATTTTATTGCCACCATGATCGATGCCCTTATTGCAGAAGGTCTTGTCGATCGCAGTCGGGTCTATTCCACTGGAATTTCAAATGGTGGTTTCTTCTCCCAGTATCTGGCCAAGAAAATTCCCGATAAGCTGGCTGCTGTAGCATCAGTAGCCGCCACACTGCCTGAGTTCTATTTGAAGATGAATAAGACAGCACCGGTGCCGGTGCTTTATATACTGGGCACTGAAGATCCCCTTGTTCCTTATAATGGTGGAGAAGTGGGAGGAAAGGTCTTGAAGAAAAAACGTGGTGTGGTAGTTCCTGCCGAAGATGCGCTTAAATACTGGCTCAACAACAACGAAATCGCGCAGGTCGAGCCGGCCACGCGGCATCTCAACGGCGATGACAGGGCTATGACAATCGAAATTCGCGAGTATTCCGGCGGGGATGAAAGTCGAGATGTGAGCTTTTACAAGATTGTCGGAGGCGGTCATACCTGGCCCCAGGGCTGGCAGTATCTACCGGACTGGATAGTCGGCAAGACCAACCGCGAAATCAATGCCAATGAGGTGATCTGGGATTTCTTCTCGCGTCATCAGTTAAAGGCTGCCGGCAGCTTCAAATAGTTTTTCCACTTCCATTCTGTCAGGCAAAGATGCGTGGGCACTGATACTGCGGGTAGTGAGCGCGCCCACGGCCGACCCGAATTTCCCTGCGTCGGCCAGGGCGGTGCCCTTTAGATTTGAGACATGATCTTTCAACGACGCTTCCCTGCAACTTTCGAGAATATTGTGCAAAAATCCTGCCATATAGGCATCTCCTGCCCCTACTCCGGCAACGGTATCAACTCGAAAGACGTCGATAGAACGAGATTCTGTACTGGTCTTCAAAAGACTTCCTCTTTCTGCCAGGGTGACTATCAACACCGAGGGTTCAAAACGTTGAAACAGCGAGGTGGCAAGCTCTTCTATAACCGACAGGGGCAGTTGATCGAGAGCCCTCTCGGCACAGGCTTCGTGCCCGCTCGAGGGGGGATTGTCGTAGAGGTTGGTAATCTCTTCTGGAATAGACTCGAAGCTCTTATCCGGATTGATCTGGCGATTCCAGTAAATCAACTCCAGCAAATTGACTTTGATTATATCTGCCAGGCTCATGGCGCGCTTCACTGAATCTTTTGCCTCTTTGCCCTCTCCGGTAGGGAAGCCTGCATCGAAGGAGATCACGATATCGCGCTCAGCTGCTTCTGTGAGCGCTTTAATAACAGCACTTCGGCGCGGGTCTGAAGTGAGCGAGATACCGGTGGCATGGATAAGATCCTTCCCTTCCAGTACTCGGTCCGTGATCTCTGTTTCGGTAAGCTTCTGGGCAGCGTTACCGGAGGGCCAGTTCAAGAAGGTGTTGTCGTCATCCGCGGTGGTGAACACATAACACTGGGCGGTTGGATAATGCCCGTCCGTGATTATGTTCTCCACATCGACCCCTTCGTCAGTGAGAACTTTGAGCAGATACCTTCCCTGGACATCATCACCGACCTTGGCCAGAAGACTGCTTTTAGAACCCAGTCGACTCAAGCCGATGGCGACGTTGGCAGCATTGCCCCCCAGGGATTTTATAAAGCTCTCGGCTTCTATAAAGCCTGCACCCCGGGTGGTGGAGATCCAGTCCACCACGAGCTCTCCTATAGCCATTGCCGATTTGGGAGTATTGCTTGATGTGCTCACTGCTGAATTCCCGAGCTTGCCGCCTTAGAGATCTCGATTGAGAGTCGTTCTGACCACCGACGGGTATTTTTTGAATGCCGGTTTGATTGCGGGTAGCAGCGCCAGAGCCTTGTTCACAGGACCTTTCGCCACCATCTTGCCGTTGAGCAGATACATCGGTACATTGACCTGGCCCATCCAGAACTTGTGGGCAACATCGGCTTGCATGAACATCTCTACCACCGGCTGCTTTACGCAATCACCCCATTCTATGACCATGTTCTCGCCATCGGAACAGTCGATGGTTATCTGCCCATCAGGTTCTTTGTAGTGAAAACGCACAATCAACTTGGAATCTAACAACGGACTGCTTATTTTGGAGTCATCGGCTATGGTTACCCAGAGCTCTTTCATTACCGTTCCCAGTTCATCCGAGTCGTTAAAAAATGGCATCAGTAAGCCCTCTCATATATATCGATAACATCTTCGGTGGTGGCATATCTGGGGTTGAACATGATCGATGGATCTTCCAGCACCAGCTCGCTCCAGTGTTCGAGAAGCTCGCCTTCCATAGCAGGTACCCCGATGGTTCTCAACTGGGGCGGAATCGAAATCGATTCCATCAACTCTTCCACCTTCCCGATAAGAATATCACAGGCGGTATCATCGTTCTGCCTGTCCGCATAACCCAGACTGCGAGCGGCTCTGGCATAGACGTGGCAAGACTCTTCTTTGTTGAAGCGCATGCCGTGGGGAAGGAATATGGCGTTGGTCAGACCATGATGGGTTTTGAAAAGCGCACCGGTGGCATGGGCCAGGGCATGGATGATACCGACACCGGAATTGGTGAAGGCAATGCCTGCCATGGTGCTGGCTACCAGAGTGCCTGCTCTTGCATCGATATCATCACCGTTTCTTGTCGCTCTTTGAAGATGTTCGAAAAGCAGTCTCATCGCCTCTATCGAAAGGATTTCGGTCAGAGGCGACTGGGTAACGGAACAGGCCAGGGCTTCTATGGCATGGGTAAGAGCATCCATGCCGGTGGCGGCGGTGAGTTTGGAGGGAAGAGAGAGAAGCAGGGTGGGGTCTAAAATGGCTAAATCCGGCGCCAGGAAGCGGCTGCCGAATACGAGCTTTCTTTTCTCACAGCGATCTTTGATGGCTGCCACGAAAGAGACTTCTGACCCGGTGCCTGCTGTGGTGGGCAGGGCTATGAAAGGAGAGAGTCTCTCATGGAGGATATTGAGCCCCTGGTTGGCCAGCAGGTCGGAACCCTGATTAAGACAGAGGTTTACTACTTTTGCCGTATCCAGGACCGAGCCACCGCCCACGGCAATGATGGAATTGCATTCTTTATCTCTGGCGAATTCGGCTGCTTTATTGACACAGTCGATGTCTGAATCGGGCGGAACTTCGTAGAAAGTTTCATAGGGGATGCCCGAATCGGAAAGGCTTTCAATAACTGGTTCGAGGACACCGTTTTCAACCAGACCCCGGTCGCTGACCAGAAGGGGTTTGATGATGCCCATATCCTCCGCATAGGAAGCTATCGAAGCACTCTCGTGCTCCGCGAACATAACCCTGGTAGGACAATTGAATATGAACGAGTTCAATTTCATGGCATCTATTTATTTATGATCACCCTTATGAATTCTAGCAATGCTGCTATTAAGAAAATGGTGGTAGCACCGCATTACATTTATCTCATCAAGCTGCTCACTTCTACGGCACCGGCTTTTAAGCCATTATGAGCTGGTCTTAATCGATTATCCGGAACCGCTGATGAATTTATTCTGTCTTTTCGATTCGATAAATAAGTAACGGAAACAGGTAGGTTGCAAAGGAACTGAAGTAAAATGTTGTCGACTTATCCAATATATAGTGGCTTCCCAATTTCTTGATATCCGCATGTTGAACATATTCAGAAATAACAGCTTTATCTCCCGTACAGTGCTCACTGCTCTCGCCTTCCAGTTGGTTCTGTCCGGTTTTGTACCGGCCCTGGCCGCTGCCTCTTCTGTGGACAGTAAGAACGACAGCAGCTCCAGTGGCGGCAGTGGAACTCTTTTGCTTCCGCTCACTCCCAAAATAGACTCTGCCGGTCTGGCCCAGGAAGACGAGGTCAACGACGGGGACGAGGATGAAGATGGCGATAACGGAGTTGTTCCTATCCAGCCTCCGGATGCGGATACAGAAGCTGAGCCCACAGGTCCGGTGGATCTTTCTAAGAACAAAGCCCAGGAGCCCTATAACGATGAAGGCATCGTAGATCCCCGAAGACCCTTCAGTCTCGAAGTAGACGAAGAGGACGATGACGAAGCTGGATTGGCATCTCAGATAAGTGAAGATACAACCTTAAAAGGCACAATTCAGATTGTCGCCGACGACACCGAATATGACAGCGAGAAGAACACCTTTCTTGGAACCGGAAACGCTGTTTGTGTTATCGGTGGTCAAAACTCGCGCCTCGAAGCGGACATGATTCTCTATGATCAGAACGAAGAGACCATCGATGCCCGCGGTCATGTCACCATTTTGAGAGAAGGTCAGGTGACCACCGGTAAATCCTTCAAGTTCAAGGTGAACTCCGATGAGTATCTGATCACCAAACCGGATACCGAGGTTAATGGCGCCAATATCGTCGCCCGGGCCGGAAAAGGTGCCAATGGCGGTCTTGCCTTCAAAGACGGTACTCTTCAGTTTCCTACTCCTTTTGTATTTCAGAAGAGTCAATATTATGGTCCTGTCGGGCACTTGATGGAGCTGGCCAAGAAAAAGGCTCACCCCGATGCCTATATGCCGGCCAAGCCCAGCTACAAATTCACCGCCCGGCGCATGGTCTATGAAAAGTACAAAGACCAGGGCAACCTGACAATATTCGGCGGCAGGATGATGTTCGGCAAGTTCGGTGTGCCGCTTCCCAAGCTGAATGCCACTATTACAAAAGACGGCAACGACATGATCATGCCGATTGCTCCGGCCCTGGGCAGCAACATGCAGGTGGGCGGTATCAACCTCGGTCCCCAGTTCAATACACTTTTGCCGAACGGTAAGGGCGTGGTCTCCTGGTCGCCGATGCTTCAAATAGGTGGTCGTACTCTGGACGGTAGGGG
This sequence comes from Candidatus Obscuribacterales bacterium, assembly GCA_020634035.1. Classification (GTDB taxonomy): domain Bacteria; phylum Cyanobacteriota; class Vampirovibrionia; order Obscuribacterales; family Obscuribacteraceae; genus RI-106. The sequence goes on from JACKCM010000005.1 coordinate 435,573, forward strand.
CGGTGGCTCCGGACTCGGTCTTGCCGGTCAGGCAACGATTACCACTAAGAAGTTGAAAGCTGGTATCGCCACCGGTTCGGTCAACAACATCATGGTGGCGGATCTGCATTATCGAATCTCGCCGCACTTGCGGTTACAGTCCGGTATCAACCGCTTTCTCGATGATGGTATGTTCGGCTTCCGCAGGGCTCGTCTTGCCGCCGAACTGGTCGACACAAGAATGACGAACAAGATACCTTTTCTCAGTTATGCGGCGGCTCGTTCCTCTGCCGGTTGGATGCAGGACAACCCGCAGCTCGTTAATTTGAGCCCCGACTATGCCCAGCTCTTCGGACCGAATCAATACAAGACTGTTATGAACAGCGGATTCAAGTTGCAGGAGCAGATCACTTTCACCACTCATCCGCTCTTTGCCATCGGTAACGACAAGTACGGTCTCAAGTCCTACATCTATGGTGGAGGCGCACTGCGGGCTTACTCTTCCGGTGATGCCAGCGCTATCGGTCAGCTCGGTCCGGTGCTCAGTTTGAACCTGAATCGCTTCCATCTCCAGACCAACTACAACCAGTCGGTGGCCAAAGGAAGCTCTCCCTTTGTCTTCGACCAGTTTATCCAGGGGCAGCGTTCGCTCAATATGATGGGTGACGTCAAAGTGAACAAATACCTCACCCTTGGCGCCGGTATGGGCTATAACCTTTCCAACAAGCTCTTCTATTCGAGGACGATTACTGCCGCTATCGGACCCGAGGACTTCAAAGTCTTGTTGACCAGAGATATGGTCACCGGCATCAACCGGGTCGGTTTCGATATCCTCTATGGAGCTCCCGTTCCATTCAAGTCTCTATCTCTCAAAGGCAATCCTGACCATGGTCAGCTTGGTGGAATCTGAAGATAGATAGGTAGACGACGGAGGACATGACCGTGCCCAGCAAAAGAGCTTGCGCTGCGATAGGCATCGATCTGGGCGGGACGAATCTGCGCGGGGCGGTGGTCGAGAACGGCAAGTTAGTTGGGGAGCCGGTCTATGTCGAGACCCCGGACCATCCGGAGAAGATAGTCGATGCCCTGGTTAAATTGATAGAGGATTTGCTTGACGAAGCGCAAACATCCGGTCTTCAGCGAGATGCGATTTGCGGTGTCGGTATTGCCACGGCTGGAGTGGTCAACTGTGACACCGGAGAGGTAATCGGCTCCACCGGCAATCTGCCCGGCTGGGCCGGCACCAAAATTCGAGAGGTAGTAGAAGCTCGAACCGGACTTAGCGTGCACGTGGAGAACGATGCCAACGCCGCCGCCTACGGAGAAGCCCGGGTCGAAGAGCTGAAGAATCTGCATTGCATAGTCGTGGTTACCCTCGGCACTGGTATCGGCGGTGGTATTGTCATAGACGGTAAGCTTTTGCACGGGCGTGGCTGGGCTGCAGGCGAGATTGGTCATATGTCCATCGCTCTTGATGATAGTCGGCTCTGTACCTGTGGTTTGCACAATTGCTGGGAAGCTTATGGGTCGGGGCGGGGGCTTCTGGCTACTGCTCGGGAGTTGCTCGCCGAGAAGAATGACGAAGGTCAGGATTCCACTTTGTTCGAAGTAGGCGAAGCCGAATTGACTACGTACAAGGTCTTTCAGGAGGCTAAAGCCGGAGACCTGCTGGCCTGTGCGATTGTGCGGCGCTGGCATGAACATATCACCACCGGAATCGTTAATCTCACCCATATTCTCAATCCCGACTGTTTTGTCATAACCGGAGGATTGAGTCAGGCTTGCGATCTGGCGCTCTTGAAAGAGCTTACGGTTGAAAAAGCGCTCCATAATATCGGCGAAACCGTAGAGATAAGGGCTTCCATGCTCGATACCAATGCCGGATTGATAGGTGCGGCTCAGTCTGTCATAGACGAGGTCGGTGCCGGGGTCCCTGCCCGACGTTAGCGGCAAAGGGCAAAATTAACAAAAGGTCTAAATTTTGCAACTTGAAAGATTTTCCGAGGATTTTCTTTCATTCTCTTGAGAGTGCCTGAAATTAGATAATTCCGCCGATTCAAACCAGGGACTAGCTCGGTTAAAAAAAATCAGGTATTTCCCCGGAGCAGTCTTCGGGGTGGAATGTTATAACAGAAGACAGGGAATAAAATTATTGAGCTTAGATCCGAGGTAGCACGACAATGTCAACCAGAGAGGATATACCTGTGGTAGAAGCAGAATCTGTCGACGAGAAGAACGAAGACCGGGACGAACGGGACGAGAACGCCGAAAGCGTCGAAAACTCCGAGAACTTCGAAGATACCTGCCAGGTAGAGGGGTCTGGCGATATAGTCGGGGAGTTCGTCTATTCCTTCGGGCATGGCTTTGTCCAGGCGCCCATCGACGGTGTCCGGGAGATCGTCAACACCCTCTCCGGAACCAAAATCGTCCCCAAGATAGAAGTTGTGAAACCGCCCAAGAAAAAGGAGATTGCCACCCCCGAATGGCAGGCTCAAAAGGTTGGTGCAGGCTGCGGCTTGATCGTATCCCTGGTGGTCATCTCGAACATGATCTCCAAGGGACGGCCTATCTAGAACCGTCTATTTAATAGCGTATTTCGATCTCGTAGTCTATTACGGTCTCACCGCGTTTCGGCACATTGACCGTAAATTCGAACTTGCTCGAGCTGGTTTTCTTGTATTTGTGGCTGGATGACTTAATCTTCCAGTCTCCCTGGGCATGTTCCACTGCCGTTATCTCGACATCTTCATCTTTGTGGTTGCGCAGGCTTATCTGATAGGTCGCCCTGGTGGTTCTCTGGTTGGGACGGGTATAGCTCATCTGTTTTCGCTCTCCGACCAGGTCGAAGGCGTCGCCTATATAAAGACGAAGCTTTTCGTCCCTGGGGGTATGGTCGATGAGATCCTCGCCGACAAACTGCAGCGCCCCATCCGAATCTCTTTTGTAGACCCGGACTTTGCCTTTGGGTAGCGCCATGCCCAGGTTGTTCTTCTTGATGTTCTCGATTTCCAGTTTTACGTTTATCTTCTTCGCCGCGTTCCCGCCACCGCCACCATAAACAATCGGATGGGCGCCCTGGGGCTCGAAGAGATAGAGCTTCTTCGTGGGCACGGCGTTGGCGTTGAAGAGGCTCATCTGCTTGGTTTCATTGTTGTTGACATTGGTTTTGCCGGCAAGAGAATAGAGATGGTATTCGGCAAAGCTTTTTTCAGAAAATTGATTATCCATGGCTCCTTCCGCCACCGCTGATTTCATCAGAGACATACGGTGACGGACCGCCTGGGGCTGGACCCGATGCACATCTCCTGCCAGCAGCTTGAGCGAGGCGTTTTTATAGGATGATCCGGATTTATTATCCAGAGTAACCCAGCTGGTCAGGTCTACCTGGCTGTCGTCTTCGTTGGCGACAGCGACATAGTCGCAACGCCAGCTCAGACCTCTGGTCTGGTAGCTGATCTCCGTATCATGCAGACCGGCTCTAGATGCTTCGAGCTTCCAGAGCAATGCCGGCTTGGGCACCAGGTCTTTGGGCAGCGCAGATAGTTTCAACTCTCCTGGCGGAGAGACGACTATGCCGTCACTGGTTTTGAGCACAATGCCTGAGTGTTTGGTTCTGGGGTTGCCGTTGGTATCGACGATGGTCACAATGGGCGGATTGAGCAGTTCGCCGGTGGTTTCTGTGGTGCTGCCGTTGTCGGCATAGCGTCTTAGAGTAATGGTCTCGCCCACCATCTTATTTAAGATGGTGTCTCGGTCCATGACGTCGTATTGATAATTCTGCTCCCTGACCACCACTGTATTTGGTGCGGTCAAAGACATAAAATTTACCGTAGTAGGATCAATAGCGGCTGCCACATCGGAGAATCTGACAAAGTTGATTCCTTTATCCAGCTCGATTTCGCGAACATCTTTGACCAGACCGAAATTCTGATTATAAATAGTAAGGGCGATGTTTTTAGAACTTTTGCCCGAGACCTCTTTCTCTTCGGCTCCTGCCAGGTTGCTTGTCCAGGGCATTAGAGACAGTGCCAGCATTGAGCTAAATATCAACTTTTTCATGGTCTTGTTATCTATTCCTTTCAAAGATAGCGCTCAGTTTGCCGGCCATCTCAACATCGATGGCATGACCGCCTTTGATGCTGATGAAGTCAGCTTTTATTCTTAATGGATTGACTCCGCAGAGCATCAGATCGCCAATCATATCGAGCAGCTTGTGACGAACCGGTTCATCCGGAGTTTGAAGCGGCATGGTGAAGTCATCTTTGGTAAAGCTGACCACGTCTTTGTCGAAGCCCAGAAGCTGATGTTCCATCAATGAGCCGAATGTGCGAGCTGTGGTCACCGCCTCAAGATCGTCCCCATGTTTCCAGGTTCGCCAGATCCGACCTATTTTGGGGTGGTCCATCTCGAGCAGATAGGTCACCGAGAACTTATCTGAGGGAAGCGCCATCAAAATCCTGTCTTTATGTCTGAGGATAATCGGAGCATCCAGTTCGAGTTCAGGCTCCGGTAAAGGCTTACTCAGTCCGCTTTCGGCAAGTAAATCGAACCAGAGGTCGCAGCTGCCGTTGCCCATGGGCAATTCGGGACCGAGTACTTCTATGTAGAGGTCATCGACATTACAAAGTGCCAGAGCACAAAGAATATGCTCGACGAAACAGACCCTTATTTTGCCTTCTCCGAGCGCGGTATTGCGGGTGGTGCTAATAACCGAGTCGACATGGGCTTTGACTACCAGGCGCTCCGAATTCCCAGATTCGGCTTCGGCTTCCATGCCGTTGGGGACCAGGATAAAAGCCAGCCCTTCTCCGGGCTGTCGTTTGTACAAATTGACTTTTACCGCCTGGCGCGATGTCAGTCCCATACCTTCGAGACAGGCGACGGCTTTACCCAGATCGCCCACTTCTTTGAGATCCGGACTCAGTTTGCCGGCCATGCTTCTTCTCTCCCTTCAGTCAAATACTCAGGACTGCTCTTGCAACTGTTTATCCAATAGTCTCGATTCGAGTTGTTTGAGCCTCTCTTTCAGTTCGCGCAACTCGGTATTCATCTTGGGCAGTTTGCGGGAATACATCTGCACTTTGAGATATTCTCTGGCGTTGATGGCGGGCATGCCGACCTGGATATCTCTTTCGGGGACATCTTTAACCACGGCGGCACAGCCTTCGATGATGGCGTCTTTGCCGACTGTAATATGGTCTCTGAGGCGGACACCGCCAGCCATGATAGCCCGATCACCAATTTTGCAAGAGCCGCCTACCGCGGTGTGACCTACCACAATGGCGTCATTGCCGAACTGACAGTTATGGGCGATCAAAACAAGGTTATCCACTTTGGTGCCCTGACCGATAACGGTGGCACCGATGGTGGCGCGGTCGATGGTGCTGTAGGCGCCGATTTCGACATCGTCTTCGATAATCACTGTACCTATCTGGGGAATCTTCAATAAAGGATTGCGATCATCGCTCATCTGATCGGCTTTGCCCTGGGTGAGCAGCTCTGCATTCGCTGGCTTTTCAGTGGTATAGCCGAAGCCGTCGGCTCCTAAATTGGCGCCCTGTTGCAGAATCACTCGGTTGCCGATGCGGACATAGTCGGCTATGAGACAACCGGGATGAATCAGGCAGTTGTCGCCGATATTGACCTTGCCGCCTATTACAGTGTGGGCCATGACGAAGGTGCCGGCACCAATTTTGCTGTTCGGACCGATAACCACATAGGGTCCGACGGAAGCTTCTTCCGAGACCTCTGCTGTCGGATCGACAACGGCGGTTTCATGAACTCCTTTTGCAGGCAGGAAGCGTTGCGGCTTCAGGGCGGTGCAGATGCGCTGAATAGCCAGTTTCGGCCGCTCAACCGTGATAAGCACCTGCTCTTTATCGCTGGTTTTCGTACCCTGAGGAACGATAACGATCTTCGCTTTGCACTGGTCGAGCTTTTTGAGCAGGGCGCTATCGGTAACCAGAGCGATATCTTCTCTGGTGGCACCGAACGGATCGACAGCGATGCCGGATACAAGGGCGTTGCCGTCGCCCTCTACCGTGCCGCCGATAAAGCCGGCTATCTGAGAAGCGGACATAGGCATTGGAAGTTTCATGTAAAAATTACCTTCTGGTTTTACTGATTGAGCAGGTCGAATATCAAAGGCGGTGCTTCCTAATGAAAACACCGCCAAGAATTTTTAGTTGAGGGTTTTCAGCTAGCTTATTTGGTAGCTTTGGAGTCGCTCTTCTCGTAGTTCTGAGCAATTCTCTGGACAACGGCATCGGTGATATCGGTGCCACCTACGAGAATGACGCTCTTTTCGAGAACGGTGTCGAGATTTTTAGCTTTGGCTTCTGCTTTGATGGCGGCCATGAGCTCGTCTCTCAGCATTTTGTCCTTGGCTATGAGCTTCTTCTGGTAGTTGTTAACTTCCTGGTCGATTTTGCCTTGCAGCTCTTTTTGAAGCGCTTTCAGCTCGGCATCGGACTTCTTGTTCTTTTTAGCAACCTGGAAATCTTTGTTACTTCTTTCGATCATTTTGTGAAGGCGATCTTCTTCAGCTTTTAAATTCGCTTCCAGATCTTTGACCTTCGGATACTTGTCGAGAACTGTTTTGAGCTCGACCACTCCTATCTTCTGGGCATTCTGGGCATCTGCAGCCTGATTGAAGCCGGCTACACCACAGATAACCAGTGCACTCACCAGTGCATTGACCAGATTAGCTTTTTTGCCTTTTGTAAGCATTCTATTCTCCGTCTTGTTCCTATCTGATATCTAACAACGAACAACGCCTGATAGTGGGCGATTTTACACTATTAGAGGATGCTGGACCCGGTCATGTTTCTAAGATAACTAAAACTTCTCTCCAAAACCGACAGTCAATCGCGGTGTCCATCCGCCCAGAGCGGCATTGAGAAGAGGCAGACCATAGTCGATACGAACCAGACCCAGCATGGGAAGCTTCACACGCAGACCGAGACCGACCGATGCACCCATATTAGATCTTCCGAAGAGACCGTTGGATAGACTGTTTCCGGAGACTCCACCGACATCGGCGAAGGCCGCCAGTTTGACATGCTTGTCAATCATCTGACCGACTTTTGAACTCTTGGGTAGAGGCACTCTGGTTCTCACTTCGGCTGTGGCCATGAGCATCGAAGTCCCGGTGCCCAGATCCGAGAACTGTCTGTAACCCCGGATGCCGTTCCATCCGCCCAGTCTGTACTGGGCAAACTGAGGCATGCCACCTACGGCGCTGCCGCCCTGGATGTTGAATGCCAGAGTCGTGGACTTGCCAAGGGGCTTGAATTTAGAGAAGCTCGCTCCGGCTTTGGCGAAGCTTGCACCGCTCAGTCCTATGGAAGGACCGACCGAAATTTTGGCATGGGTGCCCCGGGTCGGGTCTATATAAGCGTCTCTTGTATCGTAGACGAGGGAGGGATTGAGCGAAAAGAAAGTGCCGCCCTGGAGCTGGTCGCTTCTGACGCTGCCGGCAAGAGCGTTGGCGCTGGCTAAGTCAGTCGCTTTGCCCATGGATAGAGCTCGTTGAGCCATGGACTCCACTGCCGAGCCGGTGCTCAGATAATTGCCCAGGTCTTTGAGGCTGGTGTTCTCGCCCATGAGACCGAGATTGAGATGAAAGTTACGCTTGAGGGGTTTAGAAAGGGTGACGCTGGCTCCCAGAGAACGTTGCTGGGCCTGGTCTATCAAAAGACTGGCATAGTTGCGCCCGAATCCGTTTACCGAAAGCGATGTGTCGGTGCCTCTGAGATGGGGCTCGGTCCAGGAGGCTTCCACCTGGTAGGTGCGTCCGGTGGGCAGGAAGGAATTGCCTCCATTATTGATGGAGTTGTTCAGGTTGCTGAGCATGCCCGAGCCGAGTTGAGAATTGAAGGAGAGCTGCTGACCTCTTCCCTTGAAGTTGTTGTCCGAGAAGCTTAACGAGCCAAATGGTCCGGCCATCGAATCGACACCGCCGCCAAGACCGATGGAGCCGGTGCGTTTTTCGTCCACTTCTACCTTGAGGATGAATTTGTTGGGGTCATCAGGAGAGGGCTGAAGGCTTCTTCTTATATCCTGAAAGTAACCATTTCCGTAGAGCTTTCTCAGGTCCTGGGTGAGTTGTTGCTCGTTGTAGACCGCGCCTTCTTTGAGTCCGATGGCGTTTTTTATGATGAAGTCTTTGGTCTTTCTGTTGCCTGTGATCTCGATTTTGTCTACCTGTCCTTCGTTGACAGTGAGGCTGACACTGCCGTCAGGGAAGTCTTTGACGTCGGTGACCCGGGCAAGAAGAAAACCTTTTTCGTGGTAGAGCTCTTCCAGCTTTTCGATGGAATGAGAAAGTTGCGTGAGGTTCTGGGGTTTACCCAGCTGATCGGCAAAGATTTTGGATATCTCTTTAGAGTCGATTACATTATTGCCCTGGAAAGAAAACTGAGTAACCGGGGCGTTTTCAACCACTCGAATTTTGAGCAGCACTCCCGATGTTGTTCTCTCCGGCACCACCTGTAGAGACTTATCATCGAAGTAGCCCATATCATTGATGGCTTGCAAATCATCGAGGACCTGGCTTCGATCGAATCTGTCACCGGGTTTCGTTTTGAGCACCTGAGTAATTGCTTCTGTAGGAACCAGACGATTACCCTGGATTTGAATTTCTTCCACACTCAGATCTCGACCCTCGGAGTTGCCGGTGGCTGCCGAAGTGTCGGTGGTGGGGGTCTCTTCGATAAGGCGTGGCGAAAGCTCTTGATCTTCGGAGTCACCGTCGGTTTCGTCTTCCGAGATCTCTGCTTCTATAACTTTTGCGTCCGAAACTCCGCCTGCGGCCAGGGCTGCTGTCGGATAGGCAACGGGCAATGTCCCGCCTAATAGAAGGGAGAAGGCGAGGAAGCTGTTGAGCAGCTTTCTTGTGAGCTCTTTATTTTTTCGGTGCTTTTTCGAAGTCACTTTGAAAACACTGATTTGTGATCTGGCGCCATTTTAGCATGATGCTCAAGCATGCCAAGGTGTTCCCGGGGGCAAGGTTGTAATGTTGTGATGTCAAGTGGATGGAAGATACTGTCAGCAGGCAGGATGCTTGTTTCGCTCAAGTTAAATAAAAAATCATCGCTGCCGAATTTATAAACATTAGCCATCCACGCCTTTGAACAGATAACAGTCTAGCCACCGGTTATTCTGGTTGTCGGTGGCGAGACCAGTCCTTTTTCCAGGACCAGAACGCTGTTGTAGTAATGCATCGAGGTGGTGGTGCGGGTGAACATCGATACATCGAGATCCTCTTTGTCTCTGGAATGCCAGGCATTGAGCTGGTCGACAAGGTTTTTCGAATATTCTATGAAGCTGTCGGGCTCTTTCAGACCACCGCCATATTCGCTCCAATAGCTGGTATGCAGGTCTTCTGCCAGATAGACACCGCCGGGTTTGACTTTGGGATACAGCTCTTCGAAGGAGTTTATCTGTTGCTTCATCGTATGACCACCGTCATCGATGACGATATCGAGAGCGCCTACCTGGGCAACAAGCTTTCTCAAAAAGGTTCGGTCTTCCTGATCACCGATTATAACTTTGATACCATCCTCTTCGAAGTCTTTACAGACCGGATCGATATCGACTCCGAAGATCTTCGCCTGGGGACCGAAGTATTTGCGCCACATCGCCAGGGATCCACCCTTGAAAACACCTATCTCCAGCACTTTTACCGGCTTGTTGCGAAACCGGGCAAAGTGCCGGTGATAGATATCGAAGTAGTGGGTCCACTTATCTATTAGCCGACCCTGGTTCTTTTCGAATAGCTCTAAAAGAGGATTGCTTTCCAAGGTCGATTGACCGCCTTTTCAGGTTGTTGAACAGATTAGTTGTCGAACCACTTTATTGGAAACGGTTCCATGTTGACGTTTATCTGTTTGACCTCGGTATAGTTTTCCAGACCGTAGGTACCGAGCTCACGCCCCCAGCCGCTCTGTTTATAACCACCCCAGGGGCATTCGTTATAGGTATTGTGATAACCGTTTATCCAGGTGATACCGGCTTTCAGTCCCTTGATGAAACGATGGGCACGGGTGATGTCATTGGTGAAGACCGCTCCGGCCAGACCGAATGTGGTGTCATTGGCTAACTTCAAGGCTTCTTCTTCGGTCGAGAAACGCTGAAGCACCACCACCGGTCCGAAGATCTCTTCCTGGACAATTCTCATGTCCGGTCTGGTCTCACTGAATACGGTGGGGCTTACATAATAGCCGTTGCCGAAAGACTTGCCCTGCAGGCTCTGACCGCCGGTTTCAAGACGTGCTCCTTCTCTTTGACCGATCTCGATATAGTCCATAACCCGGGCCAGTTGTTTGTCATTGACCAGAGGCCCCATCTCTGTTGCCGGATCGATACCGGGTCCGATTTTGATCTTCTTCGCTCTTTCACAAAGGCGATGTAGAAATTCGTGATAGACCGAATCCTCGATAATCATTCTGGAGCCGGCAGAGCAGACCTGGCCTGCGTTGCAGTAGATGGCGAAAAGGGCATAGTCCACGGCGATATCGATATCGAAATCTCCGAAGACCACCATCGGCGATTTGCCGCCTAATTCAAGAGTCACTTTCTTTAGATTGGAGAGAGCAGCCTGGGCCACGGCTTTGCCTGTTTTGACACTACCGGTGAAGGCAAGCTTGTCCACCAGATGACTTTCGGCAATTACATGACCCACATCAGGACCGCCACCGGGAACGATGTTGACCACACCGTTGGGCAGTCCTGCTTCTTGCAGAATTTCAGCCAGCATAATAGCGGTGAGGGGAGTGAATTCGGAAGGCTTCAACACACAGGTGTTGCCGGCGCAAAGTGCCGGAGCCAGCTTCCAGGCTGCCATCAGAAGAGGATAATTCCAGGGGATGATCTGACCACAAACCCCAATCGGTTCTCTGACGATTGATGTTACCGACGGTGCCGGTACTTCTACAGTCTCGCCCTGGGGCTTGGTGGCGAGACCGGCATAATATCTGAAACAAGCCGCTGCATCGGCCATGTCGTAGACAGACTCTCTAATCGGTTTACCACCGTTGAGGGTCTCTACTTCTGCCAGTTGTTCAGCTCTCTCTTCGATAAGATCCGCTGTTTTGAAGAGGATTTTGGCTCGGTCTACAGCGCTGGTCTTGGTCCAGGGACCTTCGTCGAAGGCACGTCTGGCGCTGTGTATAGCTTCTTCAGCCAGCTTGGCGTCTGCTTCCTGGACTTTCGCCAGGACTGTGCCATCGGCCGGATTGATCAGCTCTCTTTCTGAGCTGCCATCACGAAAGTTGCCGTCTATCCATAACTGCCATTTACGATCGAAGTCGATTTTGGATACCGCTACTGTCTGAGCCATCGTGACTGACCTCTTGCTTAGAATATGTGAATATCAAATGATATCACCTTCTATTGCCTTATTTAGCCTGTTGACGGCTTAAATGGCATGTTAACTGATATTCAGCTATGGTCTATAATTGTCTCCGCTTATTATTTTGGAGCAGGCGCTTGTTGCCAAGCGCTTCTTTGAAGAATCACTTGTTGGACAGAGAATAATGAATCAGACAGGTCCCACTTACAAAGGCACTTTCGTCACCCTCGAAGGGCCGGAAGGGGCGGGCAAAACCACCCAGGTGAAGTTGCTTTCCAAAGAGTTGAAAGCCCTCGGGGTAGATCACGAAGTGACCAGAGATCCCGGCGGCACTGCCCTTGGCAAACAGATTCGACGTATTCTTTTATCCAACGATTATGTGGTGGCGCCGCTGGCTGAGTTGCTGCTCTATCAAGCCGACCGGGCTCAGCATGTGGCCGAGAAGATTCTGCCCGCTCTAGAGCGTGGAGCCCTGGTTATCTGCGACCGTTATATAGACTCTACCGTTGCCTATCAAGGCTATGGTAGAGAGCTCGATTTCGAGCTGATTAATACCCTCAACCAGATGTCAACCCAGGGGCTGACTCCTGATCTCACTATCCTTTTCGACATTGAAAGTGCCGACGGCCTCTCGCGCTTGCATCCCGGCGGTCATGATCGAATGGAGCGGGAGGATATCGAGTTTCATCGAAGAGTGCGCGAGGGTTATCGCAAAATAGCCAGTGCCAACCCTGATAGATTCGAGATTCTCGATGCTTCCAAAGCGATGACAACAGTGCAGGAAGAATTCAGAAAGATTCTCTCAACCCATTTCGGCGAGAGACATCGGCTTGCCGAAGTGATGACCAGGATATAGGCTCTTAGATTTTATGGCTTCATTTTAGAAGAGCATTCCGAGCCGATTTGCTCGAGTTCTCTTCGCATCTGGGCTTCATCGCTTGGATCTATATTGCCGGAGCCGGCCACTCTGAGAGCGCGTTCTTTCTCTTTGATCTCGGCAATTCTAGCTGAAAGCCTTGAAATATCTGCTTCCGCCATTCTTCTCTCGAGCCTGGCTTTCTCTAGATAATTACCCAGGTCCTGAAGCTCCACCGCCAGTGGTGGCACAGCAGGAGCCACTGATTGAGTCACCTTCGAAATTGCCAGCACCGGCATCGGATAGGCATAGCTGAAACTTTCAGGACGCGGAGCCCAGGGATAGAAGAATCCTGAAGGGGCTTTCCACATGGGCAGGGCGACACTGCCGGCCTTTACAGAATAGAAACCGTTGCCCACATCTTGTGGCATTCCGAAAGATGGATAGCCTGCCGTGGTCGACTGATAAGGATTGGAGAAGCCGAAGCCCACAGTTTTTCTACCCGGGCTACCCTGGTTGCTGCGGTAGACATTGGCCTGGGCTGAAGCTTGAGGAGCTGTTAGCACCCCTGCCAGAAATAGAATCAACATGTATAGCAGCACAGCCAGCAACTTGAAATCCGAGCCGGAGCTTTTAGTTATTTTGTTGTGGTCTACTTGCCGGGTGTTTTTGAGCATCGCTCTCTCCTGGACATTGAGGTCATAGACTCTCTGACGTAGAACTCTTTGCAGATGTTTCAACATGTCTTCGGATTTCTCTGTCACCCTGGGGCGAGAACCATTGATAATTAATAGACTCTCCGCAGAGCCAGACTGAAACAAGGCTCCAGAAACCTATGTAGCCAAGGGAATTTGTTTCGAAAAAGCCGGTGCTCGGCAATCCGCCGGTTAAAACCAGGCAGATAATGCCTGGAATAGAGAGAACCAGGCAGGCGATGGCTAGTTTGCTCGCTGCCAGCATCATAGGCTTAGCCAGCAATGCCCGGCGAGTGTTCTTCAAAGACAATCCTAGAAGGAAAACAACCGCCGCCACACCCAGTCCATGTAAGGCGGCTTCGAAGAAAATATTGCAGACCACGCCGCCCAGGGCGTCGGTTACGGTATGGACCGCTTCTTGAAAGTTGAATTTATCGCTGCTTTCCATGATATGAAAGAATGATATAACGCTTTTCTCGATCATTCATTATCAAGCGTTCAATTAGCTGTCAGGCTTTACACCAATAGACCTGGAGGAATCTCCTGCTTTGCCGGGCTCTGTGCCAATCGCCTCTCCTTGCAGGGTTTTGCCCAGGTTTATGAATGCCGCAGCCAGATTTGGATCTATTCTTATAGCTTGCCGCCACTCTTCGATGGCTTTCTGTGGATCTCCCAGTTGAACGTAGGCAAGGCCAAGATTGTTTCTGGCAGCGGCATTGACCGGTTCATATTTGAGGCTCTCTTGAAATGCGCTTGCCGCCTGGCTGGCAAGACCGGCTTGCAGAAGGGCGCAGCCGAGATTGAAATGGGCACAGGGATAGTCACGCTTGAGCTGAATTGCCTGGCGCCAGACATTTACCGCCTGATCATAGCGTTTGAGCTTGAAAAGAACGATACCCAGGTTGTTCCTGGCTCGATAATAGCCGGGATCTAACTTGAGCGTTTTCTCCAGAACAAATGCCGCTTCAGGAAGGTGATTCATCTTCCAGAGCACCACCGCCAGGGTGTTTAGCACTTCGGGATTCTCGGGATGTTCGTCGGCCAGCTTGACCAGAAGCTTGTGGGCTTCAGACAAATTGGCTTCCCGTTCTGATTCTGTATCGCTTTCGGCAAGGCACTTGGCAATTCTGAGATCGAGAGATAGAGAGTCCCCGCCCTGCTGTTTGGCTTCTCTGTATTCTAATAATGCCTGTTCGAATCGTCCCAGATCGCGCAGGCTATCGCCCAGATCGCGTCTTGCTTCCACATTGCTCGGATTTAGCTTGAGTGCTTTTTGATAAGCCTCCAGTGCTCCTTCATGATCGTTTCTCATGGCGAGCACATGACCGAGATTGTACTGGGCTCCGGCATAGTCGGATTTGAGATGAAGCGCCCGATAGCAATTCTCCAGGGCTTCTTTGGTATCGCCTTTGGCTAGATAAGCGCTGGCCAGGTTGTTGTAGAGTTCTGCTTTGCCCGGCGCTCTTTCAATCGCTTTCTTAAGATGCTCCACGGCCAGGTCGTTTTCGCCCCGACGCTTGAGACAGACAGCCAGATTGTTTCTCGCTTCCGGATTGGTCGGTTGTCGGTCGATAACAAGTTCGAAGCGGCGAATCGCCTCGGCCAGAATTCCTCGACCGGCGTAGTCTATTCCTTCGGTCATCAATTCTCGTGAACTCAATTCACGCAACTCACGATCAGTGACCGGTCTGAGCAGATCGCTCTGTCTTGGAGTGGTCGGGGATGATAACTCGAGCGAATTTTTTGATGATTGAGATGATTTAGAGCGAGATAGAAAGACCACCGCTTTGTCCGATTCAGGACGGATGGCATCATAGCGGGGTTCTTTGGCAGAGACCGGGGCAAAGCCCATGCAGAAGGATGCGCTTGCTATGAACGTTAACAGTGATGCTTTCAGGGAAGAGTGCTGGTTCAACTACTTCATTCTCATCTGGAAAAGATTTCTATGTTAGACCAGAACCTTGCATTTTGTTCATCGGCGTTCGAATTTAATCTCTTCCTGTTAGCATGACAGAGTTCAGTCGACAGACGATAGCTAACAGTTGTGAGATCAAAACAGAAAAGAGAAATGCAGTTACCAAGAAATTATCCTCTCAAAATAACCCTGGCTCTTCTATGTGCACTGGCTCTGCCGCTTGCAGGGCAGGCTGGTGGCTCCAGCGCGCCGAATCGGGCAGAGAAAGTGGTGATGCAGCTCAAGATGGGCTCCGGTTCTGCCGGCTACCATATGCTTGAATCCGAGCGCTATGCCAGAGAGATGCAGAAGGGATTGAGAAGGGCACTATATAAGGTGCGGGAAGCGGATAAAGTCTACGCCAAGTCCATAAACAAACCGGATAGCCGTTATTTTGAGTCGGTTACCGTGAAACTGGCTACTCTAAAAGAGAAATCGGAAGCGATTGAAAAAGAGATAGACGAAGCCTTTCAAGACCTGAAAGAGTCTATCAATCAAACCCTTGTAATGGGTTCTCTGAGCCGTTAGAGGCTGAAGAGAACGGTAAACGAAAAACGAAAAACGAAAAACTATCGCCGCTTAAAAGATTTAGCGTCCGCCTCTTTCGAGCAGTTTTTCTTTCTGGTCCATGCTCACTATCGCACAATAGTCTATCGGTAGCTCGTAAAGGGAGCGTGGATAGAGACTGGCACCTTTTGGAACATATTTAGATCGCTGTTCTTTGATCTGTAGATATTTTTGATAGGTTTTCCAGTCAGCCCGGGGAAAGAGTTTGTGCAACTCTGTTTTTGACAGACCTTTGATCAGGCGTCCTATTTGATCTACGGGCATCAATTGATCGGTTACGTTATCGATATTCATGGGGCCGGCATCATATTCTTGCATGTCCAGCGCAAGAATAAAGGTCGAAACCGGCAGCATGCCGGCACCGCCATCTAAAACCGATTTACCTTCGAGCCTTTCTTTCATGGCGCTGCCGCCATTCAATAACATCTCTGTATCCTCCGGGGTGGTTAAAGAGAGAAGGCGGCGCAGACGGTTCGTACAGATATAATAATGAGGAGGGCTAACCTCTTTGCACTCTTCGCAGGTACCGTATTTTTTGCTGTGGCTACAGCGGTTATATGGTCTTTCTACTTTCTCGTAGTATTTATCCGCATCCTGATAGCGCCCCAGCTTGTCATAAAGTCCGCCTATGCCGGCATCCACAGTAAGAGACGGGGTTCTGTAGGTGGCATAGCGATATTCGTTCAAGAATTTGAGCGAGTCTATGGCTGCTTCAGTCTGGCCGGCTTTCTCTTTGGCGAGTGCGTCTTTATAGAGATTGGTCGAGAACTGATTGCTCAGCCGAGAGAAAGCATCGAAGCCGAAAAGCCTCAGCTCTAGTCGCGAAAACTCTTTTGCCATCATGTTGCTCAGGGGGCTTGGCTGAAATGCCATGGTCATGCCGAAAAAGGCCAGCAAATAGAGTAGAAAAATCGATGGGATCATCATCGCCGCCGATCTTATAAGCTTACCCACCGTGGGATGCATGCGCACTCCATCGGTGTTATAGCCGTATTCTCTGCCTTCTTTGTCGAAGCGGAAGCTCTCGTAGCTCAGATAGAAGAAGAAGCCGGCCAGTAGAACGAAAGATACGGTCTGAATCATGGTCAGGGGATGAAGGGTGGCGATTAGAACCACCACAATGCCAGCCAGCAAAAACCAGAAGAAATTGACTCTGTCCTTTTTCAAACCGGGACCCTCGCTTATTACTATCTATATAGATAGGATGGCATAGATCCCGAGACCATGTAAAGAGGGAAAAACCCGGGCAATTCTTAACAGCTCTGTTTTTAGAACAGAGCGGATTAACATAACTAGTAATTGAAAAGACTGGCTCCGATAGGATTCGAACCTATAGCCTGGCGATTATGAGTCGCTTGCTCCACCATTGAGCTACGGAGCCTCAAGTCCAATATTTATAGCAATTCTCTCTTTAATGATCCAGTTATTTGACTTTGTTTGGAGTCATGTATTTTTCGATGAAGTCGGTGGTGACATCGCCGGCCTGGAATACGCTGTGGGCTAGAACGGTCTGATGGAAGGGAATTGTTGTTTTTATTCCGGTGATTGCGTATTCATCTAAGGCTCTTTGCATTCTCTGAATCGCTTCTTCACGATTGTTACCCCAGACCACGAGCTTGCTCACCAGAGAATCATAAAAAGGCGGAATTTTATAGCCGGGATAACAGTGGCTGTCCACCCGCACGCCGGGACCGCCGGGGGTGATATAGGCTTCTATGGTTCCAGGACTGGGCAGGAAGTTTTTGTCCGGGTCTTCGGCGTTGATTCGACACTCTATGGCATGACCGCGGAACTGCAAGTCTTCTTGCTTGATAGAGAGTTTCTCGCCCTGGGCTACCCGAATCTGTTCTTTAATCAGATCCACTCCGGTGATCATTTCAGTAACCGGATGCTCTACCTGGATACGGGTGTTCATCTCCATGAAATAGAAGCTGTCACCGGTGAAAATGAACTCGACCGTTCCTGCTCCTTCATAGTTGATTTCGCGGGCGGCAAGAACGGCTGCATGACCCATTTTCTGGCGCATCTCTTCGGTGAGCGCCGGACTGGGGGATTCTTCAATCAGTTTCTGGTGGCGTCTTTGCACCGAGCAATCCCGTTCACCCAGGTGGATGCAGTTGCCGTGGCTGTCTGCCATGACTTGTATTTCTACGTGACGAATCGGCTTCAGATATTTTTCGATATAGACCCCGCCGTCACCGAAAGAAGCGGCTGCTTCACTGCGGGCAGAATTCAGAGCCTGACCCAGTTCGCCGGGGTCACGGGCGATACGCATGCCGCGACCGCCACCGCCGGCAGTGGCTTTGATGATGATCGGATAGCCGATCTCTTCTGCCAGACTGAAAGCTTCTGAATCAGATTTGATCAGACCGTTGGAGCCAGGCACAACCGGAACGCCTGCTTTTCGCATGGTCTCCCGGGCTGAGGATTTGTCGCCCATATTGGTAATTGCCGACTGGCTCGGTCCGATGAACTTGATCCGGTGCTCTTCGCAAATTCCTGCGAAATTAGCATTCTCTGAAAGAAAGCCGTAGCCAGGATGAATAGCATCGGCACCGGTGACTACGGCGGTCGATATCAGGGCGGGAATATGGAGATAGCTTCTCTGGGATGACGGTGGGCCTATGCAATAGCTCTCATCCGCCAGTTTGACGTGCAGCGAATCGGCATCGGCCTGGGAGTAGACTGCGACAGTGGGAATGTCGAGCTCCTGGCAGGCTCTGATTACCCGGAGAGCGATCTCTCCTCTGTTTGCAATTAAGACCTTTTCAAACATGATGCTCGCTTCTTGCCTGGAATTCTTTCTAGCCCCGGGGGTCTACGAGGAAGAGGGTCTGACCGTATTCGACGGTGCTGCCGTTCTCCGCAATCACTTTGACTATTTTGCCGCTCACTTCAGAAGGCATATCGTTCATCAGCTTCATCGCTTCGATGATGCAAACGGTCTGACCTTCGTTGACATGGTCGCCCACGTCGACAAAAGGCGGTGATTCTGGCGAAGATGCTCTGTAGAAGGTGCCGACCATGGGTGAAGTGATCTCAACTAAACCGTTGGTTTTTTCGACGGGGGCTTCGGCGACTGGCGCACTTTCCACCGCTGCCGGAGCCGGAGCCACCGCAGGTGCAGCAGCAGGGCTTGCAACTTCTCTAGTCTGGACCACCGGAATCTCTTCGGTTTTGATCACTATCGGTTTGGGACTCAACTGGGCTTCCGTCAGAGGAATGGAAGAAGATTTCTTGACGGTTATTCTCTGGTCGCCGAACTCGATAGTAAGTTCGGTGACGTCCGTGGAGCTGACCACGGAAAGAAGCTCGCGAATCTGATCCAGGTCTATTTTCACAGCCGTTCTTACACCCTCGTTACGTACTTTCTTGTTCTAGTGTCTACCTTGACGGTATCACCAATTTTGATGTGGAAAGGAACCGTTATCACTGCACCGGTTTCGAGAGTGGCTGGTTTGCCGCCACCGGAGCTGGTGTCACCCCGTTCATCGGGAACAGTGTCGGAGATTTCGAGTTCGACTGAGGTCGGCAGCTCGACACCGATTACTTTGCCGTCGTAGCGCAGCACGGTGATGCCTTCGAGACCATCTTTGAGGAATTCAACGGTATCGCCTATTTGAGGGGCTTCCAGCTCGATTTGTTCGAAACTGGTGGTGTCCATGAAGGTGAATGCATCGCCTGCTTTGTAGAGATACTGCATGTCAGCTTTTTCAATCACTGCCTGGGGCAGTTTCTCGCCGGCGCGGAAGGTTACTTCTAGAGAGTTGCCGGTCTCGATGTTTTTAAGCTTCGTGCGTACGAAAGCCGAGCCTTTGCCCGGTTTGACGTGCAGAAATTCAACCACCTGCCAGATGCCGTTGTTATACAGAACTGTCACACCGGTCTTAAAATCGTTTGTCGATATCATGGAATTCTGGGTCCTAAAGGTCTTTTCACAAAAAGCAGATAGCTCTGTAGTCAAGAGAGGGCTGTCTGCTTCAAACTGTCGAGATTCTATCACTTGTATAAAGGAGAGAATTGAATGTTTACAGGAATTGGAACTTGATATTTCGCTATACTCTGACGGTACTCAGTTGCCGGGTGGGGCCAAAGCCCGGTATAATCACCCTTTTCTAAAAGAACCCGATAGAAATCCATAAGTAAACCTTCATTCAAACATTCGAAAAGAACATGCAAAAGACAACTTCCGCTTCCCAGAATGAGCCTTCAATAAATATGATTAAAGACGGACCCTACGACCCTTCGGAAGTTGAGGCCCGCTGGACGGAATACTGGTTCGAGAAGGGGCTTTTCGATACCCAGATCAGCCCCGACAGACCGAAGTATTCCATCGCTCTGCCGCCGCCGAATATTACTGGCAACCTTCATATGGGGCACGCTCTCAATGGAACCTTGCAGGATATATTGATTCGGCTCAAACGGATGCAGGGCTATGATGTGCTCTGGCAGCCGGGAACGGACCATGCCGGGATCTCCACCCAGATGGTGGTGGAGCGCCAGCTCAGAGCGATGCATGATGAAGAGAATAAGAAGAAGCCGCCGGAAGAGCGTAAACCTTTTAACCGTCATGAGATCGGGCGCGAGAAGTTCATAGAGCAGGTCTGGAAATGGCGCAATCAGTATGGCAATCAGATAATGGCGCAGTACAAGCGCCTTGGAGTCAGCTTCGCCTGGGACCGGGTCGCTTTTACTATGGACGATTCCTATGTCAAAGCGATTTACAAAGCCTTCGTTACCTATTATAAAGATGGGCTTATCTACCGCGGTCACCGTGTGACCAACTGGTGTCCGCGCTGCCTTACAAGCCTTTCGGACCTTGAAGTAGAGCATAAAGAGATCAAAGGACATCTCTACCATATTCGTTATCCTCTCGAAGATGGCAAAGGCGCCCTGGTGGTTGCCACCACCAGACCAGAGTCTATGTTCGGCGACGTGGCTGTGGCAGTCAATCCAAAAGATGACCGTTATGCCGCTTTTAAAGGAAAGTCGGTGAAATTGCCTCTGACGAGCCGTCTCATACCGGTGATTGAAGACGACTATGTAGACAGAGAATTTGGAACCGGGGCGCTCAAAATTACACCGGCTCACGATCCTAACGACTGGGAAGTCGGCCAGCGTCACAAGCTGGATACACCGGTGGTTATCGATGACCGGGGCAAGCTCCTCGACAATGATCTGGTACCGGAAGAGTTTCGCGGCGAAGATCGATTCAAAGCCAGAAAAGCCGTGGTAGAAAAGCTGGAAGAGGAAGGCTTTATCGAACAGATCGCTGATTACACCCATGGTGTGGGGCACTGCGAGAGGTGCCAGACAGTGATCGAGCCTTATCTCTCCGAGCAGTGGTACCTTTCGATGAAGGAGCTGGCTGAGCCTGCCATCACCGCTGTGGAAGAGGAGCGCATCAAATTCGTTCCGGATAGATATGCCGCCACTTATTTAGATTGGATGAGAAATATCCGTGACTGGAACATAAGCCGTCAACTCTGGTGGGGGCATAGAATTCCTGTCTGGACTTGTACTGATTGTCAGTTCGAGAACGCCTATGAAGAGGCGCCTTCGACCTGCGAAAAGTGCAACAGCAAGAATCTCGTCCAGGATGAAGATGTGCTCGACACCTGGTTCTCCTCGGCGCTCTGGCCGTTCGCCACCCTTGGCTGGCCCGAAGAGACCATGGAGATGAAACACTTCTATCCGACCACGGTGCTATCCACCGCCCGCGAGATTATCAATCTGTGGGTGGCGCGGATGATTTTCTCTTCGTTGAAATTTCTCAAGACCATTCCTTTTAAGCATGTCTTGATCCATCCGGTGATTCAGACCAAAGATGGAAAGCGGATGTCGAAGTCTAAAGGCAACGCGGTCGACCCCCTCGATATGATCGACAAATATGGTGCCGATGCCAATCGTTTCTGGTTCGCGTCCATGGGGGTCAAAGGCGACCAGGATGTGCGCTTCAGAGATGAGAAGCTTGATGAGTACAAGAAATTCGCTAACAAGCTGTGGAACGTGGGCCGATTTGTAATCGGTCAATTGGACGGGTACAAACCCCAGGCTATAGACCGGGATAAATTGACGGTCAGCGATCGTTGGATACTGTCCTCTTATAATCAGATGTTGCAGCGTCTCGAGCGCGGATTCAACGAATACGATTTCGATTATGTATCCAGAGACCTGCATGAATTCATCTGGGATCATTTCTGCGACTGGTACATCGAGACTGCCAAAATTCAGCTCGATGAAGGTAGAGAAGGAGACCAGACCCAGAATGTTCTCTATGTCGTATTCGAAGGCTTGATCCGGGCGCTTCATCCGATTATGCCTTTCATTACCGATGAACTCTGGTCTTATCTACCCAAGTCGGACTTTATGGCGCCGGTTCCTTCGGCTATGTACGCACCATATCCGAGGGCGGATTTGAGCACCGTAGATGATGTCGCCCATGATCAGATGAACCATCTGATGCGGGTGATTCGCTCTATCAGAAACATAAAACAGACTTTCGATGTTCCCTGGAAGACAGAGGCCGAAGTGGTTATTTCTGTGGGTGATGGAGAGGAGCGTCGCATTCTCGAAGAGGCAAAAGAGTATCTGGTTCGGCTGGCTAAAGCTTCTTCGATAACTTTCGCCGCCAATGGAGAAAAGCCTGAAGGCAGAGCCGCTTTCGAAATTGTCTCCGAGACCACGGTATATGTGCCTTTGGAGAAGCTGATTGATGTTAGCAAGACTGAAGAGAAGCTGATGATGCGGCTTGGTTCTAAAGAAAAAGAGTACGAGAAGGTCAATGCCATGCTGAGCAATCCGGACTTCAAGAACAAGGCGCCCAAAGACAAGGTGGAGAAACAGGAAGCGGTGCTGGAAGATCTTGATAGAGCCATATCCAGTATCAAGGCACAGCTCGAGATTCTTCAATCCAAATAATCAGTGCGCGCCGGGCGAGGGGGAGCGAGAGCCTGGAGCCTGGAGCCTGGAGCCTGGACTTTAGCCTACTCTGGTAGCAGGCGCAGTTGTCTGGCGGCTGGCGCTATGCACTCTTCCGTATCCACCCGGGCGGAGTTGACCAGGTTCGAGACCTCGTAATATTCGATCTGGTCATCTGGATAGGACTTCAGGCAGCCAAAAGCTTTTTCCGTCTCTTCCGGCTTTGCAGTGAGCCAGATCTCCTCATCTTCGGGTCGGAGAATGGCGGGCATCCGTTCGTGTATGGGGGCGATTTTTTCGTTAGCCGGGACAGTGATGATAGTGCAGGTTCTGAGGGTTTCGCCGGCGGGGTCTTTTCTGTCTTCGTAGAGACCGGCGAAAGAGAAGAGCGCACCTTCTTTGAGGGTGATGCGTACAGGGATTTTTTTTCCGGCTTTTGCCTGCCATTCGAAGAAGCCGTCGGCAGGTATCAGACAACGACGTTTTTTGAAGGCGGAGCGGAATGATGGCTTCTCTGCCAGGGTCTCGGCGCGGGCATTAATTAGAGGCTTGAATTTGTCCGGCTCTTTCGACCAGGATGGGATCAAGCCCCAGCTCACTTCCTCCAGCACGCGCTGGCTTTCATAGATAACTACCGGCACCTTTTGAGTTGGGGCGATGTTGAAGCGGGCTCTACTTTCAATCAGCGCTTTTGTTACCCGAAATCGGGCGATGAGCTCTTTGTGGGTGTGAACCACGGTGTATCGACCACACATCTGAATGGACTTGGCTCCGAAATTCATAGGATTGGGCGTCAACACTTTAGCAGTTTCGGGGCTGATTTTGTCTTTTGCCCTGTAAGGCAGTTAATGCGGTTAGTCGATAAACATGTGACAATTTCAATGGTTTAAACGGCTATCTCTTCAGCCGGTGAGCCGACGAAATCTGTCTATTTCCCAGCGGTTGACCAGGGTATCTTGAAAAGTTCAGTGATTGCATCACTTCTTGTCCTAATGCTCCTCTTTGAGAGTTGTGGTGCTGTCTTTGCTTTTGATGGAGAATTCGGACCTGATCATCAAGAACCTTCGGCTTCAGCTCCGGCTCCGGCTCCGGCTTCGGTGCTTCTCACGCTCAATCCGGCTGCCGCCGGTTTGGAAGGGGAGGCGAAACCCGCTTCTGCAGTTGAGCATCGATTTGGCCTTTCTGACGAGACCTATGAGCTGGCCCGGTCCTGGGGGCTTCTGTCCTCGCTGAAGGTGCTCAATGAAAATCCTGCCCATTTGTCAAGCAAGCAGATGGATGTTTTGCTGAAGCGCCTTGTTGTCAGGCAGGAGGTGAATGAGGCGGTCATGTCGAAGATGTTTGATGTGCGCATCACCATCATCGCCATAGACAAGCAGATTGCCAGATGCCAAGAAATAAGGGCGATACTGGCTGAAAAGAGAGACAAGGCGATTCGTTTCAACACATACGCTGATTTTGTGGCAGGTGGTATCACAGGTATTTTATCGAGTGCCTTGCGATTGGGCACACTCGAATTTATCACTCCGGATGTGGTTGATTTGTTCGAGGGTGTTGCTCAGACCGGATTGGCTGGCTACGCTTTTAAGAATGAGAACGTGAAACATCACATGGAAAAGGGAATTCCGAATTTGCTCGCCAAGATGTTCTACCCGAACAGCGAAGGTATCAAAGAATTTCCCGATAGTGTCTGGCAATATCTCAACTCTGTTCCCGCAAATTCAAGCACTAAATTGTCCCGGCGCGAGGAGCTGGTGAGACGATGGACCGACTGCAAATTTTGTCTGCGTCATGATGGGCACAGATTGCCGGAGAAAGAGCGAGTAAAGCATGCCACCGGATTGCACAGAAGAAAAGTAGGCCTGACCATCGATCTGCTTGAGGACAGGGCTGCTATGCTCCAGGATCTTCGTTCAGAAGTTACCAATATGGAAGAATATCTGGCTGAAATATTTCAACGTTCCAAGAAATACTAGTTTGACCGTTTGTTGGTCTTCCGGGTAATATTCAATTTAATCGCATGCGCCCTTAGCTCAGCTGGATAGAGTGCTTGGCTTCGAACCAAGAGGTCGTAGGTTCGAGTCCTACAGGGCGCGATTTTTTCTCTTTCGGCAAACGTTGTTTCGAAGACCTCGCGTCTTCTCTCTCTTTTGCACTTAACTAGTAAGAAAGATTTTCCGATGAAAATCTTTCTTGGTTGATTTGGAACGTTCTGGCAGGGGATGCGCAATAGTTTTTTGCCCCCACCATTGAACTTTTTTTCGATATTTTCGTTTAAGAATTAGTGTTCAGAAATGGAGGTAGGGTTATGTCAACAGCGACATTTATCAAACGCCATATCTTCAGTTTGCCTTCTGATCATCTGTTTACGACCAGAGAACTCTTACAGTATGGCACCCGCAACGCCGTAGATCTTATTTTGTTCAGGCTGGTGCGTTCCGGGGTAATTACCCGATTAACATACGGAGTATTTCAAAGGGCTCCGCTAAGTGTCAGCACGCCATCCATAGCCAGGGTCGCTCGAGTGAAGGCTTCGGCATTCGGCAGAAAAATCTTTTCTTTTGGAAGCACCGCCGCTGTTCAGTCCGGATTGACGACAGAGGAACCTTGTTTAAACAAAGTCACCTTCTATATCGATGGAAGCACAACCTCCTTCAGATATGGAAAGCATACGATAGAGTTTCGCTCCGCCTCGCCGAGAAAACGATCCCTGGTCGACGACCGAATCGGAACTTTATTAAAAGCACTCTGGTATCTGGGTCCTGGAAGTATTGATGAGACCCGACTGAAATCCTTCAGCTTTGACCGGATCGAGAAAAGAGTTTTGCATGCCCGGGGAAGTCAGATGCCGGACTGGCTGCGACAAATTCTGCCGGCTCAGATAAATTACAAGTTCAGGGACTACAGCGTATATGGAACCCCGATGATCGAAACCCCGGAGTCTGCACTTGGCTGGATCAGCCGCATCTCCGGGGGACGTTCAGTTGTATTTTATTGATGGTATCGCTGGCGATGTCGCCGGTTTTGACTACAAGTCAGCATCCAGCGCTGCTCATCTGATCAATTGATCAGTGATGGTGGTGGTGGCAGCTGCATGCAAGAAGTTTCTTGTTTTCCAGATTTGC
Source organism: Candidatus Obscuribacterales bacterium (assembly GCA_020634035.1). Taxonomy (GTDB): domain Bacteria; phylum Cyanobacteriota; class Vampirovibrionia; order Obscuribacterales; family Obscuribacteraceae; genus RI-106. Next base: position 461,023 of record JACKCM010000005.1, read on the forward strand.
TTTGATCAGAAGAAAGCTCACCGCCAGAGTCATGGCGGCATGTACCGCTTGATCTAATCTTTCTCCGGCAAAGCTCACGAAGAAAAGCAGCGAGATCCCGCTGCCGAAGAGAACCAGTACACGCCGGTTCCTGTGGCGTAGAAAACCTGGAAGAATAGCGGTCATGCATATGCCCAGGACGATGAGAGCGATCATCTGATCGCTTATTCCATGCATCATCTGCTTTACAGAGACAAAAGGAAGAAGAATGGCCATCGCCGGGAGGACGATGCAATCGAATAGACAGATAATCGGAGCTATGATGGAAAGAACGTCAATAAAATCTTTCCACCGTTCTTGGCTGAGAAGGTGTTTCATGGTGGCGATGTATGCACTTAGATGGAGTGGACGATTCTTCAAGAATACATTAACGGTCCCTTATAGTCACTGCTTGACATCGCCCAAAATAGACTCCTAACAACCGCCATTTTTAAATCTTCTACAGAAAATCGCTCCCTCAAATCCAGCTTTGCAACAGGCTTAAGCTCAATCCTGCACTCAACTCATCCCACCTTTACGACAATGGTTCCAAATCCTTAATTTCGCTTTAATTTGCACCACCAACTTGATCCGACATCGGTTTTGACCCGGCTCAAGCTCTCCTCAATTTAGAACACTAATCAGGGATTAGTTTTCCCGTCTCGCTTCGACTCGCGCTCCTTTTGCTTCGACTGCCCGAGCCGACTCCCTCCCCAACTGCTTCCGTCTGGCAATTTCGAACGAGCCCGTTTGGAAAAGAGGAACCTTGCTTGCTCTCGGGTCTCTTCCCGCTCCTCGAAATAATCCTCTTGACCCAGTGATATTGGGGCATAGCAGCAATTCTCACTGTGATATTCTGGATAGAGTTCGACCTCCAAATCAGAAAACAGCTAGTGTTACAGGCTGGGGCGCCGCCGGATGGTTCGAGACATGCCCCGGGAGTCCTTTATATAAGCAGGCTTCGATTTAGTAAATGCCGCGGGAGTGGTTTATGTTCAACATGTTCAAAAAGCAGTTCATAGATGTCATCGATTGGACCGAGGATGATGAAGATGTCCTCGCCTATCGCTATCCGGTCATGGATATGGAGATTCAGACCGGTGCCCAATTGACGGTTCGCGAATCCCAGATGGCTGTTTTCGTCAACGAAGGCAATCTGGCGGATGTTTTCAGCCCGGGTCGGTATGAGCTCTCCACCAAAACCCTCCCTGTTCTCACCACCCTTTTGAACTGGGACAAGGCTTTCAAATCGCCCTTCAAGTCCGACGTCTATTTTTTCTCCACCAGAGAAAAAGTCGATCAGCGCTGGGGTACACAACAACCGATTACAATCAGGGACAAAGAGTTCGGCCCGATTCGCCTGCGTGCCTTCGGCACCTTCTCTTACAAAATTGAAGAGCCCAGCACCTTCCATCAGAAACTGAGCGGCACCAGAGAGCGCTATACGGTCTCTGAACTCGACGGACAGTTGCGTTCATTAATAGTGACTACCATCGCCTCTAAATTCGGTGGTGGCGATATCGCCTTCCTTGATATGGCTGCCAACCAGACCAAACTCTCCGAAGAGATGAAAAAAGAGCTTGACCTCGCTTTCTTCGAGTATGGTCTGAAGCTCTGTACTTTCCTTGTTCAATCTATAACGCTTCCCGAAGAGCTGCAGCAGTATCTCGACAAGCAGTCCTCCATGAATCTGGTGGGTGACCTCAATAAATACGCCACTTTCCAGGCTGCCGACAGTATCAAAGACGCAGCCAAAAACGAAGGCGGTCTTGCCGGAGCTGGTGTCGGACTTGGTGCCGGAGCCGCTCTCGGTCAGGCATTCGCCTCGGCCCTCGGTGGTGGCGCCCAGGGTGGACAGCAGGCCGCTCCCCAGAAAGAAGAAGATCCTTTCGAGCTTCTTGAAAAATTGCAGGGTCTTCTTGATAAAGGGATAATCAGTCAGGAAGAATTCGATTCGAAGAAGGCGGATATTCTTAAGAGAATTTCTTGATGCTCACCCTCAACTGCACATCCTGTGGAGCCGAAGTGGTTTTTCGCTCCAGGTCATCGGTCTTTGCTGTTTGCAGTTTCTGCAAATCCACCCTTGTCCGCAAGGACATGAATCTGGAGTTGCTGGGCAAAATGGCGGATCTGCAATATGATCTCACCCCGATTCAGCTGGGCACCTCGGGCAAGCATGACGGCAAGAGCTTCGATGTGATCGGGCGCTTGAAAGTATCTTATTCCGACGGCTTCTGGAACGAATGGTATGTGCTTTTCAATGACGGCAAAACCGGTTGGTTGGCCGAAGCCCAGGGCTTCCTCGCCCTGTGCTTCACCCGGGAAAATGTCGAGATTCCTTCGGCCCGGACGATGAAGCCGGGTCTGGTTGTTGATCTCGATCCCCGGGGACAAACCGGCTCCTTTCAGGTCGAGGATATCCGCGAGGTCAAGTGTCTGTATTCTGAAGGAGAGCTGCCTGTCAATGCCGTGCAGGGCAGAGAGTCTCTCAGTGTAGACCTGGCAAATTCCGATGGCGATTTCGCCTCTATCGAATACGCCAAAGGCGAAGACCGGGTTTTCGTCGGTAAATATATCGACTTTGATGATTTCAAGTTTCGTGATCTCAGGAGGATAGATGGCTGGTAACGACCAAGCTCCTGGCACGGGAGGCTTCAATAGTTCCGGCTCGCGCGAGCCGCAACGGGGACCTTCGGGCGAAAAGCCTGCTCTGAAAACTTTCGCCTGCACCAATTGTGGTGCTTCTATCACAGTGCGCTATCTTGGTCATTCCCTCTCGGTTGTCTGCGAGTCCTGTCGCTCGGTGCTCGATGCCCGGGATGAAAACCTGAGAGTGGTAGATCAACATTTTAAAATCACCCAGCAGTTCAAACCTAAATTACCACTGGGCACAAGAGGCACTCTAAAAGGGCGGCAGTGGGAAGTTATCGGTTTTATGGTCCGCCAGGATGCGGTCAGTTATTTTGCCTGGGAAGAGTATCTTCTCTTTAATCCTTACTATGGCTATCGCTGGCTTACACTCAATAATGGACACTGGTCGCTGGTCACCATGCTGAAGCGCAAGCCCGAATCCTGGGGCAAGTACTATGCCGCCGGCACCGAATCCACCGCCAAATTCGACGGCAAGCAATACAAGCTCTTCTATCTGGGTAAAGCCTCGGTTCTGTATGTTCTGGGCGAATTCTACTGGACGGTGAAAGTAGGCTCCGAAGCCAACATGGCTGACTATATCTGTCCTCCTTACATGCTTTCGAGAGAAGGGGACAAGAACGAGAATGTCTGGAGTCAGTCTGAATATATAACAGCCGGCGAAATGAAAAAGGCATTCAAGGAGCTGGAGGAACTTCCTCTTGCTATCGGAATCGCGCCGAATCAACCCACCGAATCTAAAAAGGTGATGCCGATGGTGACCATGCTCTGGGTCACCTTTCTGGTATTGCTTTTTTGCTTGCAAACTATCCATATGACCGGTGCCCGCAACGAACGGGTTTTAGCCAAGACCTATTCTTATACGACCAACACCCAGAACCCGACTGTCACAACGCCGACCTTCAAGCTGGAGAAGAAGAAAGCCAACGTTCAAATCGAAGTGAGAGCTGATGTAGACAACTCCTGGTTCTATGTGTACGGTGAACTGGTCAATGATGACAATGACCTTACCTATACTTTCGAGCGCACCATCGAGTATTACCACGGCTATGAAGGCGGCGAATCCTGGACGGAAGGCAGCCGCCACAACAGCTTCATTATTTCGGCGGTGCCGGAAGGCAAATACTATCTCAACCTCTATACTCAAAGTGGAGATTACAAAGTACTTGATACCAAGAGCTTCGATATTCAAGTGGACAGAGATGTCTCTACCTATGCCAACTTCTTCTGGAGCCTTCTGTTTTTGAGCTTTATTCCGATTATCATCTGGTTCCGTACCTATACCGACGAAGTGATGCGCTGGTCGGACAGCGACTTCTCCCCCTATCAGAGCGATGAGTAATTGATGATGACCAGGAGGTTGAATTGTTAGTCAAAGGCTACGCCGGGTTCGGCGTATTGATTCTGGTGCTCTTTTTTCTTGCCTGTCAGGACGGCAGGCAGATGATCGATCCCTTTGGCATTTCGCCAAGCAGACCGACCGGTCCCGGTCAAGTTCACAAATAAGTCTAACGACAATAAGGAGGATAGACAGTGGAACAAGTATTTGCCCTCAAGCACCTGGTGTCTGCGGTGGTTTACTCGTTTCTAGGCGTGATTATTTTGATTCTCGCTTTCATCGTTTTCGATGCGCTCACCCCGGGCAAATTGTGGCATGAAATCGTACAAGAGAAGAACACACCGCTAGCCATTGCAGTTGGTGCCACAATAATCGCGCTGGGAATGATTATCGCCTCGGCTGTTCACGGATAAAACAATATGACCTGGGCGCTGCTGATTACAGCTTTTGTCATCTCGACCTGCGGTCTCATCTACGAATTGATTGCCGGAACGGTTGCCAGCTATCTGCTGGGAGATTCGGTCACTCAGTTTTCTACTATTATCGGAGTCTATCTCTTTTTCATGGGGGTGGGCTCTTTCCTGTCTAAATACATAGAAAAGAACATCATCCTCACCTTTGTCCAGGTCGAGCTCCTGGTCGGTCTGGTCGGCGGATCATCCGCCACCATGCTCTTTTTTATGTTCGAGTATGTAGAGAACTTTCGTATCCTGCTCTATAGCCTGGTCGGTATCATAGGCGTGCTCATCGGTATCGAGATTCCGCTATTAATGCGGATATTGAAAGGTCAACTGGAGTTCAAAGACCTTGTCTCCAAGGTCTTCACTTTCGACTATGTCGGAGCCCTTCTGGCGTCTCTGGTATTCCCCCTGGTGCTGGTGCCTTACCTCGGTCTGGTGCGATCTTCATTTTTATTCGGAATATTCAATGTGCTGGTGGCAATCTGGACCCTGCATCTGTTTCGAAAAGAGCTGCCCTGGCTGAACAGCATGCGTACCATCGCTTTTACCCTTGTGGTCGGGCTCACCCTCGGCTTTGCTTTTTCCGAAAAGCTGGTCAAAATGTCCGAGAGCACGAGCTACCATGAGCATATTATCTATTCTAAATCCTCTCCCTATCAGCGTATTGTCATCACCGGCGGCAAGCGCTTCAAGCTTTTTCTAAACGGTAATCTGCAGTTCAATTCTCAGGATGAATACCGCTATCACGAGGCTCTTATTCATCCGGCTCTGGGCTCTTTGCCCGAAGCCAAAAAGGTTCTTATTCTGGGAGGCGGCGATGGCATGGCCGCCAGAGAAATCCTCAAATATCCCCAGATAGAGTCTATTACCCTGGTAGATCTCGACCCTGCTCTTACTAATCTTTTCAGCAAACAGAAGCTGTTTGTCGAGCTCAATCAAAACAGTTTGAACAACCCCAGGGTGAAAGTAATCAATAAAGATGCTTTTGTCTGGCTGCGCTCTTGTAAGCAAAAATTCGACCTGGTGGTGGTCGACTTTCCTGACCCGAGCAATTTTTCTCTGGGTAAGCTCTATACCGATACTTTTTATCGCCAGGTAAAAAAGGTGGTCACCCCTGATTCTCTGGTGGTGATCCAGAGTACCTCTCCTTATTTCGCCAGGAACTCATTCTGGTGTGTAGTCTCTACCCTGGAGTCGGTCGGATTCAAAACCGTACCCTATCACGCTTATGTTCCTTCTTTTGGCGACTGGGGCTATATTATTGCCCGGGCCCGGGCAAAGGAGACCGGAGAATCTCTGTCGAAGAGCGATCGGTTTCAATTCGGCCATCGTTATCCTGCCGGATTAAAATATGTCTCTAAAGATTCGGTGGCCTCGATGCTCGACTTCCCGGCCGATATGAAGCCCTCGGTCAAGGAGGTCAATAAGCTGAACAACCAGTCCCTGGTGCATCTCTTCGAAGCCGAGTGGGATGAATATGCCGAAACCTTCTGACTCGGATGATAGCAAAATATCGCGCTCTGCCTTTTTGAAGGCATTGCTAGGCCTCACCATGGCCGGTGTCACAGGCAAGTTCCTCTATGATCGCTACAATACTCTGGCGCGGGTGCCGGTTCGTCTCCTGGGTCCGTCCATGGACTTCGGGCACATGGTCAGGGATGGTTCTCTCAAGCTGGATCCCAATACGCCGGTTTCTAAAAAGGTCAAGGTTCTTATTATAGGTGGTGGCATTGCCGGGCTGTCGGCGGGCTGGTGGTTGAAGAGAGAAGGAGTGGAAGACTTCATGCTGCTTGAGCTGGAAGCAAAGCCCGGCGGCAACTCAAGTAGCGGCGAAAATAAAGTGAGCGCTTATCCCAGGGGGGCGCACTATATTCCCCTGGCCAATGCCGAGTCGACCTATGTGCGTATGTTGTTTCAGGAGCTGGGCATCATCGAGTCTATCGATGCAGGAGGCATGGCTACTTACAATGATCTCTATCTCTGTCATGACCCGGAAGAACGGCTTTTCAAAGACGGCTCCTTTCAAGAAGGGCTTGTGCCCAATCGCGGGCTGAGACCGGAGGAGAAAGCTGAAATAGAACGCTTTTTCAAGGTGATCATAGACTATAGAAACAAGATAGGCTCCGACGGTAAGCCTGCCTTTGCAATTCCGCTTGAACTGAGCTCCAGAGACGAAGAGTTTCTAGCCCTCGATAAAATTTCGATGGAGCAATGGCTTAAACAGAACAATTTCTCGGCCCGTCCTTTGCTCTGGTATGTCGACTATTGCACCAGGGACGATTACGGTGCCCAACCAGAACAGGTCTCGGCCTGGGCCGGGATTCATTATTTTGCCGGCCGTCGTGGCCGGGCAGCCAACGCCGAACAGAATGCGGTCGTCACCTGGCCCCAGGGCAACGGGTTCGTGGTCGAGAAACTGACCGAGAAACTTGCTTCTCATATCACCACCGACGCCTGTGTGTTTCAGCTTGAATCCGGTGCCGATTCGATAAGAGCCGCTTATATAGATCGCAAGAGTCGAAAAACCTTCTTGATAGAGGCTGACCATCTGATTTTTGCCTGCCCTCGTTTCTTGTTGCCCCGGGTTTTGAAACAGGATGCCTCTAAAAGTTCTATCGCCATGGACTATATCAAAGAGGTTGTCTATCCTCCATGGATGGTGGCAAATATCACCATGCGCAGCCTGCCTCCCGCCCGGGGTATATCTCGAGCCTGGGACAATGTCTGTTATCTGAGCGACTCGCTGGGTTATGTTGTAGCTACCCATCAAAACATCTCCACCAGGCTCTCATCGCCCACGGTGATAACCTATTATTATCCCCTGGCCGACAGAAGTCCGGATAACGGCAGGATGGCCCTTTTCAGGGCAGATCCCGAGGACTGGAAAGAGACCATCGTCGAAGACCTGATGCGTATGCATCCCACCATCGACCGCTATATAGAGTCTATCGAACTCTGGCCCTGGGGCCATGGTATGGTCAGCCCGGCAGTAGGCTATATCTGGGGAGAGACCAGGCAGAAACTATTACCGGATCTGGACCGCATTGTTTTTGCCCATTCCGATATGAGCGGTATCTCTAATTTTGAGGAGAGTCAGTATCGTGGGGTAGAGGCGGCGATTAAAGTGAAAGGACAATTGAGTTAATATAAGGACCATGGCCGATTCGACAATCACTACGAGAGACAGCACTCTGGAGGGAGACCGAGCTCCCTGGCTGGCGTCGGCTCCTTTCGATCTGTTTTTGATCATCGCCCCTGCTTTTATCTCTTCTTTAGTGGTGATTCTTTTTGCCGACCGGCTCTCTGACTATGACTATCTGCCGCTCTGGGCCTGGATAGCTTTTGTTCTTTTAGTCGATGTCGCCCATGTTTACTCGACACTTTTTCGGACCTATTTAGACAGTGACGCTTTCCAGAGAAACAAAGGACTGCTGATTACAATACCTTTGCTTTGCTGGATGGTGGGCAGTCTTCTCTATTCCCTTGGTGCCCTTGCTTTCTGGCGTGCCCTTGCCTATCTTGCCGTGTTTCATTTTATTCGTCAGCAATTCGGATTTGTCTCGCTCTACGCAAGACATGAACCCTCAGAATTCCAGCCTTTCAAAAGACTGGACGGCCTTGCCATATACTCTGCCACCATCTATCCACTTCTTTACTGGCACTGTCATATGCCCCGCAACTTCAACTGGTTTATCAAAGGTGATTTCTTCGTTTTAGATAGTTTCTCGACTCTCACTGAATTTGGTCTCTGGTTGTATCTGCTTATAATCGGCGCCTATTTCGCCAAAGAGATCTATTTGATCAAGAAAACCGGTTATTTCAATCTTCCCAAGAATCTGATGGTGGCAGGAACAGCTCTATCCTGGTGGATAGGAATCGTCTTCCTCGATTCGGACCTGGCTTTTACCATGACCAATGTTCTGAGCCATGGTATTCCTTATATGGCTCTGATCTGGCTCTATCATCACAAGCCAAAAGAGAGCTCAGTCTCTTCGGGCATCGGCCGTGGTGTCACCATGACCAGAAATTTTATAATGACTTACCTGCCTGCTTTTCTTCTCTTTCTGTTTTTGCTTGCTTATCTGGAAGAAGGCATCTGGGATGGGCTTATCTGGAGAGAGCATGGTCAGATTTTTGCTTTCTTCTATAAATTTCCCGAGATTACAGATCCAACTTTCCTGGCGGTGTTGATACCGTTTCTTGCCCTGCCTCAATCCGTTCACTATGTCCTAGATGGTTTCATCTGGCGAATCAAAGACCGGGGCAGCATATGGACGGCATGATGCCTGTCTCTATCTAAGTGATTATTTGAAAATCTCTTCGAATTGACGGTGCAATTCATCGAGTTTCTCCGTCTCTCCATGACGCTCTAGATGCTCTGCATATCTTCTCAAGGCTCTTATTAAATTCGGGTGTTTGCGGCTCACTTGATAAAGCATTCTGGTCGTGTCCTCTTTGACCAGATTGAAAATATAGTCTTCATCATCCTTATGAGTGCAGATCTGGTGAATCATCGCAGCCCGGGTGTAGGTCACATCGGTTCTACCCTTGAGTTTCGCCAGTATGGAGATGGCAGATTTTATATACTTCTCCGCCTCGGCATAGCGCTCTTGACCCACATAAAGACCGGATAGGTCGCAAAGGCTATTAGCCAGGAAGAGGGCATAATCGACTCCCAGACTTTCAAGCAGATTGATAGATTCGAGCAGCATGGCTTCTGCCTCGGCTGGCTCTCCTTCTTCTAATTTGAGATCGGCGAAGAACATCAGAGTGACGGCATGAACCTCTTTGTAGGCTTTGTTCAAATCGGATCCCACAACAGAAAGCGCCTCTTCGAACCGCTCTCCGGCTTCTTTTAAACGTCCCATCTGGGTCAGGACAGCGCCCAATCCCATATTGGTACACGCTTCTCCCAGGGCTTGCTCCGGAATGGCTTCGGCCCGCTTCAATGTTTTGAGGAGCTGACGATAAGCCTCTTTCCAACGCCCCTCTGCATAGGCGAGCCTGGCTGCGGCAAAACTGCTTTTCCAGATTTTTGTTTTGGAATCTTTGTCTTCGAAGGCGTCTACGATTCTTTTCTGGATCATGGCTCAACCGGCAGTTCGATGGAAACGAGCTATTTTATCTCAACCTTTTTGTTAATTACATCGACTGAATTGATGATTGGATCATCTGAAACTGCTATCTTTTGCAAGTCGATAGCTCTGGCATACGCTTTTGAATTATTAATAATGGACTTCCTGGTTCTTAACAGCGGTTCAACTTCCCAAAAACTGGCTTTAGTTGAAATTGAAGCTGAAACTGAAACCCATAAAAATATCGCCGGCGCTAAAGTCAGTCGAAACCTCCGGATTTTATGGGTAAACGGGCACTCTAACTTGAGGTCGGTGGAAGGCAGGCAAGAAGCGATTGAAATCCTGCTTGCTGAAATGGAGAGGGAAACCGGCAGAAGTCGCAGTACAGTCGACGCTATCGGACACAGAGTGGTTCATGGCGGCAGCCTTTTTTCTGAAGCGACGATCATAGACAGTACCGTGCTCGCTTCACTTAAAGAGTTGACCGAGTTGGCGCCGCTTCATAACAGCCATTGTCTGGAAGGAATTGAATACTGTTTCAAGAGCTGCGCCGGCCAGACACAAATAGCGGTATTCGATACAGCTTTTCACGGCTCGATACCGGAGAAAGCTTCTGTCTATGCTCTGCCCTACCGGTGGTATCAGAGCCATGGGGTAAAAAGATTCGGCTTCCATGGCATCAATGTAGAATATTGTCTGGGGCGTCTGCCTGCGCTTTTCCCCGCTGATAATGAATTGCCTTCCAGAATCGTGGTCTGTCATCTGGGTGGTGGCTGTTCGGTAACTGCTGTGTTAGACGGTCGCAGCATCGACACAACCATGGGCTTCACTCCCCTGGAAGGGCTTGTCATGGCAACCCGTTCAGGATCTATAGATCCCGGTATCCTGAGCTATATCGCGGGCAAAGAGAATTTGAGCCTGGAGCAGCTCGAAACGGTGCTGAACCGTGATAGCGGACTGAAGGGGATTTCGGGACTTACCGGCGATATGCAGGAGCTTCTCACAGCCAGACAGGCAGGACTCAAGCGCGCCGAGCTAGCTTTCGATATATTCGTGCTCAGTGCAAGCAAACATATAGCAGCCATGGCCGCCAGTTTGAACGGTATCGATGCCCTTGTATTCACCGGCGGAATCGGTGAGAACTCTTCGGTGGTCAGGCAGAGTATCTGTCAGCGCTTGAACTTTCTAGGAGTTCAGCTGGATTCTGAACGCTGTGCCGCTGCCACCGGGGGACAGCCGGATTGCCTGATTGCCGATGGTCCTGTAGCCGTGGCGGTTATCAAAGCCGATGAATTTGCCCAGATCGCCAGCCATTGCGATTCACTTATAGAAAGAAAGCAGACTAAGCTGATTTAATAATCGAATCTACAATCTGCTGAATAATGAGGTCGAATAAGGCTAGAGTAGGTAGACTCGGATGAAATTAGAAAAACCCAAGCAGGTCCTGGCGGGCCTGGGCATCCTCATGGTAGTTGTCTTCGCGATCCAGTTTGTGGTTCTCAATTCTCTTGAGAATACCGGTGATAAGGAGAAGCCTACCGAAAAGACGATTACGAACAATAGCGAAAAGTGGAATGAATCCTGGAAGGCTGCATCCACCGCTTCTACCGATGAAGAGCTGGCAAAAGCAGAAGAATTGCTTTCTAAAAGCTTGAAAGAAGCAGAGCGCTCCGGCAGCAAAGATTCCAGATTGGCAGCGGTTCTTAATTGTCTGGCTCAAGTATACGAAAAACAGGGCAAGTATTCGGAAGCGGAGCCTCTTTATCAAAGGGTTCTCGCCATCGACGAGAAAGTACTGGGCAAAGATCATGGTGCCATTATCAATGACCTCGATAATCTGGCTGTCACCTATATTAAACAGAAAAAGTACAAAGAGGCCGAGGAGCTCTTCACCAAAGCTGTCGCTCTCGACGAAAAGACCTATGGCAAGGATCATCCGAAAACGGCAGCAGATTTGAGCTATCTTGTCCTGCTCTATGATATCGAGGGCAATCCCAAGAAAGCCGAAGAATATGCCAGGCGCGCCCTTTCTATCAATGAGAAGGCCTTCGGAGCGGATCATCCGCTGGTTGCCTCTAACTATCACAGTCTTGCCCTGCTCTCTTCACGCCAGGGTAAACATGAAGAGGCTGAGAAATTGTTGATCAAAGCTCAGGATATCTGGCGTAAAACCTCGGCGATAAACGATCCCAAGCTTGCTGCCAGTTTGAAAAACACAGCCATGCTGCAGAAGGTCTTCGAAGCTCAGTTTATCGAAGGGGAGCCTGACAAGTCGGTCAAGTTTCCCGAAGCAGCTTTTGAAAAAGCAAAAGAGTTGAGAGCCGCCAAGCAATTCAAAGAGGCGGAGGAGGTCCTGAAAGACAACCTGGCCGATGCGCGTAAGTCGGCGGTGGGGACTCCTGCTCTCGGCAAGTATCTGGTGCGTTTGAACAATGTTCTTTTTGATCAAGCCAAAGACGGAGAGGCGATTATATTCGGCGAGATCGCCTGCAAGATTTTTGATCGTCAGCCAGCCGACAAACAAGCCGATTTGACCAACTGGAATGCTTCGGTTCATTCTTATCTTGCCATGGCCTATGATCGCAGAAATCACCTGCACATGGCAGAGAAGCACTATGACCGAGCTCTCGACTATGCCAGCCGCGCCAGCGATGTCTCTGTCGCCTGGAAGAATCTTCTCAAAAAAGGACAGGCAACTTGTAAGGCCAGACTCGAGATGGAAGAGGAGCGCGTACTTGCCACCAGTGCCGGTGCCAAGTAAAAGTATCTGAGAACATTCAGGAGAGCACCGGCAGGCTGATGGTCACGCCGGTGCCTTCGTTTATCTTGCTGTCGATACTGATTGAACCGTTGTGAAGATCGACTATACCTTTGACTATCGATAGACCCAGACCGACGCCTCCCTGGGCTCGCGCTCTGGCTTTGTCGACTCTGTAGAAGCGGTCGAATATCTTTGGAAGGCTCTCCGCCGGAATGCCCGGACCGTTGTCCCGGACCGTAAGCTTGAGCCAGCCGTTTCGTACCCTGGCCGATACTTCTATTCTGCCGCCCTTTTCTGTATATCTCAGAGCGTTCTCGATAATATTGGCGATCATGCGATGAAGTTTGTCTTTATGTCCGCTCAGAAAGATATTGTCATCGCACTGGCGAATCAGATCAATATTTTTCTCTTTCAACCGCAGTTCGAACTCTTCCAGCACTTCATCGAGAACACTGTTGATAGAGACCTTGTTCGGGATATTGCCCGGTAAAATGCCTTCAAAACCTATTTGAATCTGGGTCAAAAGAGTCAGATCCTCTACCAGTTTGTTCATTCTACCGGTGGCTCTTTTGATTGCATCCAGTCGGCCTGTCTCTTTTTTGGCCAGTTTCATCTCTTCTTCGAGATTGTCAACACAAGCTTCGATGGTGGCAATCGGAGTCTTCAATTCATGGGTGGCGTCTTCGGTGAACTGGCGCAGCAGACGATAAGAGGTTTCCAGGGGACCGACCCAGCTTTTAGAGAAGAAGAGACCGGCGATAGATAGCAAAACCAGACCACAGGTGCTGATAATGCCCATGGTTACCATGTATTTCTTGATCGCTCTATCCCTCAGGGTAGTCGGCAACTGAATCTGCAAATAACCCAATTTCTTGTCATCCTCGGAGGTCAGCACCATATATGATGTGCGCAAATCTATCGAATCCTGGCTTACTTCGTCCGCCCGGGTTATCAACTTTCCTGTACCTTTGACACCGTGGCTCTCTACCAGCTTTCCTTCGCCATCGTAAAGCTCGATGCGTGCCAGACTTCCCAGGGGTTGTTTCTTTGTGAAACGTCTCGGTTTGGCTATAGAGAGTCGACCATCTGCCTCTTCGACCTCGTCGGATAGTTCTGTTAATAGCGTATCGAGCTGTTCATCCAGCGAGTTGTTCAACTCGTTGCTGAAGATGAGCAGACCGCCTGCAAACAGACCTGTGAAAATAAGAAAGGTGACAGCTACGAACTGAATGGCTAGTTGCCAGCGTTTCGCTTTATTCATCGATTTCGAGCTTATAGCCGTAGCCGCGGATATTCTTGATGATAGAATCCCTGGCCGATGAATTCATCTTCTTTCTCAAGGCTTTGATATAAGTGCGCACCGCCTCCCGCGAGATCAGGCTATCGGAAGGCCAGACTCTGTCTATTAACGCATCATAGGCAAAGACCTGGTTAGGATGCCTTAGTAGAAATTCGAGCAGGTTGAACTCCCTGGGTTCTAAGTGAACAGCATTGCCATCTATATAAAAGGTCCTGGCGGTGGCATCCAGGATCATATTTCCCAGCTCTATCACCGCCCCCGGGCTGCGACTCTCTCCACGCCTCACAGCAGCTCGCACGCTGGCGGAGAGCTCTCTGAGAGAAACCGGTTTGCGGACATAGTAATCAGAGCCTGTATCGAGACCGACTTCCAGATCCTCCAGGCGGCTGCGGGCGCTGAGCATCACCACCGGTGTCTTACCGCCTCCCTGGCGGAAACGTTTCAAAATAGTTATGCCATCAGGACCGGGTATCATCCAGTCCAGGATTATGACGTCATATTGAAAGGCTTCGAGACTGTCGAGGGCCTGGTTGCCATCATGAACCAGGTCGACCACATATTTCTCTCGCAGGAACCAGTCTCTCAACTGATCCGCCAGGTCCACTTCATCTTCGACTATGAGTAATTTCGGCATAGCTGAGAATTATAGATCCGAATCGAGAAAGAGACCGCAAGTTTTACAACCTGCGGTCTCCGCATCCACTAACGGGGATTAAATTCTCGACTATTCGTCGCCGGGTTCGGCTTCGCTGTCGGCTCCGCCTTCTGCAGCTCCGGCATCAGCGTCGGCGGCAGGCTCGGAAGCTTCTTTCTTTTCTGCTTTTTTAGAAGCTTTCTTGCTGGCTTTTTTCTTAGAAACCTTTTTCTTTTTGACTTTCTGAGTCTTGGCTTTAGGGGCATCCTCGGCGTTGGCTGCAACCGGGGTGACAGCAACCAATCCAAGGGCGACTACGAAAGAGAGAAGGGCTGCGAAGATAGATTTGTAGGTCATGACTAACTAACTCCATTCAGGGTTTGAACTGAGAACAGATGAAGCTTAACCCTGATCTGTGAGGATAGAGTGAAGAAACCGAAAGGTTGCCAAGGAAAAAGGGGGAGGCTTCAGGGTCTCGCTTTGATTCTGGAATTATGCAGCTGTCTGTAGCTCTTGAAGCTCTTAGTGAGGTTCTCGAACTCCATATCGCATCTTTTCCAGTCCGGCTCAGCCAGTTTGATATCGACACAGTCGAGCAATCGACGCCCTACCTGCTCAATGTCTTCAGCCTGGAAGCTTTCTGAAAGAGTTCTCAAATGAGCCGCCGATTCCGCCAGCATATCCGGGCTCTGTTCGGCCAGGGCAAGTTCTATCTTTTTGACCAGTTCCTCTAAAGAGAGCAGATACTCTTCCATAAGGGCATCGCTCTCTTCTCTATCGAACTCTCGCAGCAGATGTTCTAAACCGGAACGATACTGACGCTCCAGGGTGGAAGGCGCGAACTCCTCCGATGCTTCCCCGTCTACATCCGTCGAGGGACGGCTGAGCCAGGGAAGAACATAGCGTTCTAACTTGGCAGAGGTGAAGGGTTTGGTCAGAAAATCGTCCATGCCGGCTTCTCGGCAGCGTTCTTTGTGTTCGGGGGTTGCCTGGGCAGTTACTGCAATTATTGGAACATGCTTATCTGAATCGGCTTCCAGCTCTCTAATCTTTCTGGTCGCCTCAAATCCGTCCATGACCGGCATCTGGCAGTCCATCAAGATCAGGGAGAAATCGTTGTTTAAGAACGCTTCTACCGCTTCTTTACCGTTCTCCACTGCCCTGGCCCGAACACCAATTTCTCTGAGCTGCATAAGAGCCAGTTTGGAGTTAACCGAGTTGTCCTCTACCACCAGAACTTCTTCGGCTTTTTTACGATCCGGATTCGGACCCTTGAGCTTGGTCTCGGGTTCGACCTTTTCATTGATATCTTTAGTATCCTTTGGCAGCACGCGGACCGGTCGGGCACTAGCGGCTTTGAGACCGAAGTCTACTTTAAAAGTAAAAAGCGATCCGACATGCTCTTTTGAAGATACCGAGACCTTGCCGCCCATTAACTCGACCAGTTTTTTGGTAATCGACAGACCAAGACCGGTGCCGCCATATCTGGCACTTACCGACTCGTTCGCCTGGGCGAATGGTTCGAACAGTTCTGCGATGGCATCTTGACTGATACCGACACCGGTGTCCTGGACTGAAAACTTCAGGGTGACACTGTCTTTCTTCTTCTCGATTAATTCCACACGAACCGAGATCTCTCCACGGTCGGTAAACTTGACGGCGTTGCTGACCAGATTGAGGAGGATCTGACGAAGTCTGTTGGGATCTCCGATAAGATGATCCGGAATGTCCCTGGCGATCCAGTAAGTCATAGAGACGTTCTTCTGGCGAGCCTTGGGGGCGAAAAGCGATATGCATCGATTCATGAGAGCACGCAATTCGAATTCGGTGTTTTCGAATTCGAGCTTTTCCGCTTCTATTTTCGAATAGTCGAGGACGTCATCTATCAAGGTCAAAAGGACCTGGGCCGACTCTTGAATAGTATTGACCATATCGCTTTGATCACTGGCCAGTTCGGTTCGACTGAGCAGGTCGCTCATGCCGATAACCGCGTTCATCGGTGTTCTTATCTCGTGACTCATATTGGCGACGAAATAGCTTTTTGCCTTGTTTGCTCTATCTGCTGCCTCTTTAGCCGCTTTCAGCTCCGCGTTGGATACCTCCAGTTCGAGGGTTCGCTCTTTGACTCTTTCCTCCAGCTCTTTGTTTAGAGCTGAGATGCTATCGAAGAGAAGAACGTTCTCCAGGGCGGTGACAATCTGGGTTGATAAAAGCTGGATCAAGTCGAGTCTTTCGGTTGTGAAAATACCCGGCACAAGATTGTTCTCCAGGTAGAATATACCGATCAGTTTGGTCTGCTTGATGATCGGATGACAGAGCACTGAACGGACGTTGTTCCGCTTGATATAAGGATCTCCCAGAAACATATTCTCTCGGACGGCATCGGGCAGAAGCAGGCTGTTTCTGGTTCGGCGAACATAGTTGATCACCGAATGCGGTACTGCTTCAAAACTGTCCAGATTTATTCTAATGCTCTTGACCAGATTGCCTGTGCTGGCACTATCGCCTCGGGCTCTGACGAAGAGCTCATCGTCTTCCTGCAGCACGATAACACATTGCTGAGCACCGGAAGCCTCGATAATTACTCGGATCAAAGTGTTCAACAGTCTATCGAGAGTCACCTCTTTAGAGATGGCTTCGGCTGCCTTGAGTACTGTTAGAAAGTCGTACTCAGGAGAGGACGATGAAGTCTGGCGGAGCAGAGGCTGCTCCCTTTCCAGTTGCTCTACTTTGCCCCGGGCCTGCCACCGACGATAGAGGCGGTGCGCTTCTTTTAGATGCAAGGAAGCAACAGAATCGAGCCCTCTCGCGAGATAGAAACGATAAGCCAATTCGTTGGCTATCGCTTCGTTCTGGATATAGCCATTCTCCCGAGCCGACTTGATAGCGCTCTCGTATTCTCTCTCTGCTTCTTCGATAGAGCCTTTCAGCCTGGCTAGCTCTGCACATACCAGGCTGTATTTGTTCAAAAAGTTGGCAGGACAGGAGCGCGACCATTCTTCCAGTTTTTGTCTGTGCTCATCCAGAACTTTCATACGGCTTTCTCTGAGCTCTTCGTCGATGCGGTCGTCTTCCAGGCTCGATGCGAGGGCCAGGGCGAAATAGTACCAGTATTCCGGCTCTTGTATATGACCGAGGGAGGACCAGAGATAGTTTTTAGCTTTCTCTCCTGCTCGAAGAGCCTCTTCATAGTCGCCCGACATAAACCGAGCCTGGAGCAGCATAATGTAGTACCAGCAGGTGACGATGGGATGATCATACGAGTCGATATAGCTCTCATACTCTTTTTCATTGAATTCTGTATCGTCGAAAGTCGAGAATCCATCGGTTTCACCACGCAGATTTTGAACCAGGCGCTGAATGCCTTTGATTACTTCTTTTGGTGCCTCAAACTGGATACTCTTCAGATAGGTCAGATACTTGATCGATTCTTGATAGACTTCATCGAGCCCTTTACCCAGAATGAGCAAGTCCACCACAATGTGGTTGCAGCAGTAGCCTGCGAAGGTTACATCACCGGCTTTCGAGGTACTCTCGAAGGCATCATAGAGAAAATCCAGATCTGTCTTAAGATGATTGGACCAGAAGTTTATAGAATCTCCGAACAGAAATTTCACCCGGGCATGGTAGTCGTTTAAGGGAACCTCTCGGCTCAATTCACAGGCCAGTCGCCCGAATCGGTAGGCGTCCTGATATTTGCCGAGCACCGGTCCCACACACATTCCCAGAAGGGCGTAGCCCATGGCAGAGGCTGCACAGTTGCCGTGTTTCAAGGTGATGCGCACCATGTGGCAGGCACTCAAAAGAAAGAGATTTTGATCCGAACAGAGACCGGCGGCAAAAAGGGCTTGAAGGATATCCAGTGCCGCTTTCATCTCCGGGTTATCCATCAGCGGAAGCTCTTCCAGGCTTTCTATACTCCTATCACCCAGCTCTTCCCAGAGAAGATCGTAGTTTCTTTTCACTTCGGCATCATCAGGAGCGGCCGACATCTCTATGCCTAAAAGAGCCAGACCCTTGAGCCCGTTTTCCACGGCTAGAGCCAGTTCGGTCTTACCTGTATAGAGTTCGACCATCATCTGATAGATAGAGGTTTTCTGAAGAACATTGTCACAGTGGGTGAGCAGCTCATCGAACTGATTCATGGAGCGGTCGAAATTGCCGCACATCCACTCACATAGTGCCCTTTCATAGTTCAGATCGTAAGCCAGTTCGGGTGCTTCTTGCCAGCCTGTGTCACCGAGAAGCTCTTTTCCGTAAGTGAGAAACTGGATCGCCGAGTGATAGGCTGTGTTGGTGCGAGCTTTTCTGCCTGCCACCAGATAGACCCCGGCCAGTTCCGCGAGCTTATTCTCTTTTGTCAGCAGGTCTCTTGCCTGGTCCAGATGAGTGACTATATCGAATACCTTCTCTTCCAGCACTTCGTCTTTTGCCGAACGCAATAGAATCAGACCGATACGCAGATGCTCTTCGGCGCGTTTCTCTTCTGGAATCAGTCTATAAGACGCTTCCTGGACCCGGTCATGGAGAAATTTGAAATTGCCCGGTTGACTGAGCACCAGACCCTGATTGCAGGCTTCTCTCAGATCAGCCTCTAACTGAATTTCTGATCGCTGACTTACCAGAGCCAGGGTCGGAAGATCGAAGGTATTGCCTAGACAGGAGGCAAGTTTCAATACATCTCTTGTCGAAGATGAAAGGCGACCGAGGCGGGAGAGCAGCAGTTCGACGATGTTATCAGAGTCTTTTTGTCCTTCGAGTTTTTCCAGATTCCATCGCCAGCGGTGCTCCTTTCTGTCTAACTCTAAGAGTCCCTCCTGGCGAAGCGTGCGGAGGAGCTGGATGGCAAAAAAAGGATTGCCGCCGGTTTTATTGAAGACCAGATTGCCCAGAGGAATCGCCCGCTTCTCTTCGAGTCTCATCGCATCTTTGATCAGATCCTGCATGTCTTTTTGAGAAAGTGCCGGCAGTTCAATCTCCATCAAGGGAGCGCCCACGGCTTTCATCTGATTTATGGTCCCGGTGAGAATATGGTCTTTGTCGACCTCATTGTCGCGATAAGCTCCGATTAAAAGGAGATAGTCCATGGAGCCGTCCGAGATCAATCGATTCATCAGGCGAAGACTGGCTTCATCCGCCCATTGCAGATCGTCGAGAAAAAGAATAAGGGGGTGGTCGCTGGTGGCAAAGACTCTGAAAAATTGTTGAAGCACCATGTCGAATCGGGTTTGTTCTTCGCCCGCCGGTATTGGTGGCGGTGCAGACTGCTTACCAATCAGAAGCTCCAGTTCCGGTATCACCCCGGCAACTATTGCCGCACCATTGCCCATTCTCTCGAGGATTTCGCGTTTCCAGAAATCTATTTCACTTTCCGAATAGGTGAGCAGGTGATGGACCAGCTCTCTGAAAGCTTCACAGATGGTGGCGAAGGGAATCGCTTGTTGATATTGATCGAATTTACCCGACAAGAAAAAGCCGCGCTCTTGAATAAGTGGTTGATAAAGCTCTCGAACCAGCGCTGTCTTTCCTATGCCTGAATAGCCCGAGATCAGGACTAATCGGGCGTTCTGACCGGATGCCACCGCTTGGAATGCTCCGGACAAAAGCTCTATCTCTTTTTCTCTGCCGTACAGCCTTATAGGAATCTGCAACTCCTGGGGAATGTCCCGGGAGCCGATTACAGGAAGGGCAATACGTCCATTTTGTTTGAGTTGTTTCTCGGCACAGATCAAATCACAGGCAAGACCATAGGCGCTTTGATATCTATCCTCCGGTGACTTGGCCAGCAATTTCAGCACGATTGCAGAAAGATCCGGCTGCGATTGATCCGGCCAGTCCGGGGTGAGTGAAAGATGAGCGTGGAGCAATTCAAGAGGGTCCGAACAATAGAAAGGTTGTTTGCCGGTCAATACTTCGTAGAGCACCAGACCCAGAGCATAGAGGTCGCTTCGGATATCCACCGGCTGACTCATGCGCCCGCTCTGTTCCGGAGAGCGACAGACCATGGCTTGATTGAGATTGGGTAGCCCGACATAGCTCAGTCTATTGTCGGTCACCGGACTTACCAGCCCGAGGCTGGCGAAATAAGGAGAGCCTTCCTCGTCGATGAGAATGTTTTCTGCACCGATATCGAGATGAAGAACGCCTTGCTGATGGATACGGTCGAGGATGCGAGCCAGCTTGCGCATGATCTCTACTCTTTTGACCATAGAGACCGAGCCCTTCAAATAGTTCTGAAGACTTATGCTTCCCTCTCTCTGGGCGAGAACCAGGCAGGCTCCCACTCTGGACTCGGATTGAATCAGCTCTATGGCCTGGGGAAGACCTTTTGCCTTGTTTCCTGTAAGGAGCTTGAATTCTCCTTCTAGATTGAAAACGCTTCCTGCTTCGGGCTTGTCCGATAGCAAGGTTTTCAACAGACAGATACTTCCGTCCGATAGCCTTCTAGCTTTCACCAGCCGATAATCGAGACCGTTATAGAGCGGCGGCTCTATCTCTTCAAAGATTTCTTTGACAAGGTCGACTGACTTCATCTCTTGGCGTCCTGATTTCTTACGGAATCTGTTTTGGTTGAATTCAATTCGATTATTCGTGATGCCTAATATAGAATATACGGTATTTGGGTCATCGATTGTGAACGATGTAAGAGTAACTGTGGATGTAGTGGCTTTCGCCATAGAGCAAGACTCCCTGGAGGTGCTCTTGATCAAGCGAAAGTATGAACCATTTCGGAATCAGTGGGCTTTGCCCGGTGGCTTTCTTGCTTCATCAGATCAGTCTTTAGAAGAGGCCGCCGCCCGGGAACTGTCGGAAGAGACCAATGTTTCCGACATTTATCTGGAACAACTCTACAGCTTCGGTGACATAGACAGGGACCCGCGCGGTCGAACCGTGACCATCGCCTATCTGGCTCTTTTACGAGCCGATGAAGTCGAGTTGCAGGCAGCCACCGATGCCAGCGGAGTGGCCTGGTTTCCGGTTCATTCTCTGCCGGATCTCGCATTCGATCATGGCCGCATTCTCGACTATGCAATCTCACGCCTGCGCTACAAGATAGAGTATTCACCCTGTGTGTTCAGTCTTCTTCCTGAGAGTTTTACTCTCAGATCCCTGCAGAATGCCTACGAAATAATTCTTGGCAAGGAGATAGACAACCGCAACTTTCGCAAAAAATTTCTCGGAACCGGCATCTTGATCGATCAAGATGAACTGACCAGGGGCGGTCCGCACCGACCGGCAAAGCTCTATAAGTTCTCTATGCAAGAATTCTCCAGACTTGCGGACAGACCGGTTTTCACATTTTAGAAAAGAGCACGAATTCAATGGCGTACTTTGCGTTCAAAACAGTAGTCAAGACGGCGCTGCCGACAAAGCGATAACGCAGGTTCATACGCTCTTGAATCAGATAGTTTCCGATAAGGGCGATTGGAAGATTGGTAAAAAACGAGATTGTGCCTGACTTGAGGGCGGTGATCAGGACAGCGATAAAATCGACATCGCTATACCAGTTCATGCCAGGTGTTATAAGGGTGGCAACTTTGATGAAGAAAAGATGTCGTGCGATCCAGAGCGGATTGAAGTAGAGCGCCGCTCCCAGAGTCTTGCCCAGCCAGTTGAATCTGAGACCGGTTTCGTCTTCATGAACCAGTCTCTTTAAAATCGGATAGCGAAGTTCTGTGTCGACAGAGAGCCTGAAAGAATCAAGAAAGTGGAACCAGCGCGGAATTTCGAAGCGATAGATGATGCCGCCTGCGATCATGACTGCAATGTATCTGATCGGATTAACGTCATCCATTATGATCTGACCGATTAAATCGCCGAGAGGATAGAGAACCCAGCCGGCAAAATGCTGGATCAAGCGCTCCATAGAAGATTGGGATTCTGACGAATTTGTACTGGTCATGGTGAAATCAACCCCAGAGCAATCTTTCGGCTATATTCAAACTCATATTTGAATTCGAGCCGAAATACTGAGAGAGGATCTCCGGTTGCTTCTCTGTATCTACCAGGAACCCGGGACTGACATGTTGATTCCAGGCGTATTCAAAGGCGTCCCTGCCGGCTTCGGATCTGGCCAGTATACGGGGCACGGCATGATAAGCCACGATTTTGGGCTCGGCTTTGCCCGAGATATAGAGATCGAGAAATTTCTGCGGGGGTAGATCATCCGGCAAGGTCAGTTCATAGCGCGGCATCAACCATTTTTGATCACCGAGGGGGGCGAGCATCTCTTCGTAGCATTCCATAAACAGGTCGGAGTGTTCGAGGGCGCAGTCATCGCCATCTAAAAAAATCCGATAGAAGCCGTCTTTTCTGCGGCTTACTTTAATATAGGATCTTTCAATCGTCTCAGGAAGAAATCGGCGTTCTATCAAAGAATCTAGAAGTGCTGTCGCCATAGTCTTGAAGCTCTCTTCCTGAGAGAGAGAGCGGTTGAGGCTGTGACCCAGTTTTATTCTCTGCTTTCTCAAAAAGTCTGTCGCAAAATAAAGAGTGAGCAGTACTGGAGCGATAGCGATTACAAAAGGCAAATGTACGATAGCTGAAAGAAAAATGGATATCGGTGCTCCCATACCGAAATAAGCAGCATACGTATAGCATTCACCTTTGATCAGATCCTTTCTGGTTTTAACACAATGTTCCTGATAGTTTGAAGCTTTTGCTATTTGGAGCGGACGAAACTTTCTCTCTTCTACCCGGGCTATCTCTACACAGGCTATTTCCTGATTGCGATAGGGCTCGCCCACTTTCCAGAGTGTATAGGCTTCTTCTCTTCGGGTGGCTCGATTGAGCATATCGAAATTGAAGTCATTGAAGCTGGCGAAAACTTCCTGGGGAGTCAGTTCTGAAAACTGGGGATGAACATGACCGACACCGCATTCTATCTGACCATCATCGGCGATACCGAAATAGCCGCGATGTTTTCTCACGAAACGAAAGTAGTCGTTCAGACCTTTTTCAAGTGCCGGTGCAATACAGATAACATCCCAGTTGTTGGCCACTTTGCGCTCGGCCAGGCTGTCGACGGTGTTCAACCTTATGCCTCTGCCGCGTAGCTGATTGACGGCCACTGAAGAGGTGCTGGTGGTGAGATCTATTATCGTGTTCAGCTCCTGGCAGTCCCAGCCTTCTCCGAAGATGCCCCGGGTGCCGATCATGCATTTGCTTATACCCCGGGCGAAGAGTTCTGTGGCTAGAGCCACATAAAGTTTTGCCGTCCACTGTCCCGAACTCGAGAATATGCGGGTGTATCCATAATTCTCATCCGACTCGGTCTCCAGGGTGATTTCCAGTTCACGCTCTTTCAGATAGTCGCAGGCGGCTTGTAGATACTGGTCCCTTATTCGGCTGTCCACCATCAATACCGAGCCGGTCACCAGGCATGGTGGGTAGTTGATACAGCTCTTATTCAGATTCGCTCCGGCGAGAAGCTCTTTGAATACACCGGCTGCTCCTCCTGATTCGGCGTTCATGATCTCTTTCAATCGGATCAGGCTCTTTGAGCTTGTGGCGGACATCTTCTCGAAGTCAGTAATGACAAGGGCTCTGAGCCGATCGTCCAGATAACCGTATTCAGTATCAAGGATCTCTTGCACCGCAAGCGCTTTGCTCTTGCTATAGGCAAGAATACGATCCACTGATGAAGCTAGCTTTCTTATTCCTCTTTCAGTCAGGCTATAGCCGATTTTTTTTATAGCCTCCTTTATTCTTGAGTAGAATTCCAGATCTTCTTCCCGGGCGCTTACCTTGAGATGATTGAGAGCATAGTCTTCAAGCAGCTCTATCCAGTCATCTAGAAGCGGTGACTGTCGCACCGCATCGGCCTTAGAGAGGGTGATTGAGCCCGGCAGTTTAACCCTTCCGGTAAAGAGATATCGAGAAGCGGCCATGAGATATTGCGGATTTTCTTTACGCTCTTCGATGCGGTTGCATATATAAGAAGAGAAGTCCTCGCCTCTTAAACCTGCATCCGGTTTCAATTCCAGCAAGAGTTGATGAATCTCTTTATGGCTCTCTTTGAGAAATTCCAGCTCTTCTATAGTGGGTTCGGTAAAAAATGCCAGATCCTGATAAGGGGCCAGTCCTCCTTCTTTGACCAGGGCCGGTGTCGGTACTTGATAGTCTATCTCGCCTACCAGATTGAGATAACGATTTTTCTGTTTGCCTGAAGCCGAATCCGGCGGTGTCCCGGTCAGACCGACAACGGTGACAGGTTCAAGATGTTTTACCAGATGAATCATCACCGCAGCCCAGTAATCTGTGAGGTGGTGGCATTCATCGAAGACCACAAGTCCGACTCCGCGTCTTTTGAGAGCTTGCATCAGATCAAGAGCGTTTTCATGCAGGACTTCGTTGAGATCAAGTACATCTACAAGACGGCGCCTCAGTCGCGATACATGCCGTCTCAGCTCTTTATTGAACTCTTTTGGATTGTTCTTCTCCAGATCGAGAAGTCTTATCTCTGCTTCAGCCCTCTTGGGGGTGATACCGCCGGTGAGTTCTGAGATCCACTCTTTTTTAGCCAGCGTGGTCAGATATTCTTTCTCTCTACCAGGAAGAGAGAGAGCCTGATAGGTCATAATCGTTATGGGCTTCAGTGGTCGGTCAAGATAGCTGCCCAGGACTTCGGGGCGGGCGAAATCTATGTCATCGGCCGAGAAAAAATCTTCGAGCTTCGCATTCCACTGTGTTGCGATGGTGTTGTTCGGGCAGAGCACCAGGCTAGGGCATTTAAACTGAGAGATTATTTCATAGCCGAGAATGGTTTTTCCTGAACCGGGTGGGGCGACTATATGCAGCTCCTTTTCGCCGGCTTCGATTTTTTTCTTGCACAGTTCGATAATCTGTTTCTGGTATTTGCGCAGAGGATACTGAAAGGCAAGGTTATCCAGCCAGGAGAGAGCGGCGTCATCAATGTTTGTCAGCTCAGTCACTAAAAACTTTCCAGGATCTTTTCGGTTATCGCCCGAGCGTCGGCTCCCCGACAATTATCTTCGGCCTCTATTCTGGTGGCGAAAACATGAATATCGGATGGGGTGGCAAGATAGCCCACAAACCAACCCAGGGTAAGCTTACCGTCTTTCATATCGGTCCCGGTTTTGCCGTAGAGAATTCCTTTTTCGGTCTCCTTGACTTTGATCATACCCCTGACTATCGCCATGGACCTCTTAGAGAATGGAAGTTCATCTCTAACCAGGCGTTTCAAAAAAACAACCTGTTCTTTAGGCGAGATCTCAAGGCTCTCCCCGAGCCAGAACCGGGTGATACCGCTCGAGATATCTTTGTTTCCGTAGTCGCATTTATTCAGGTAGTCCTGCATTCGCTCTGGTCCTATTTGACTGGCCAGCTCTTGAAAGTACCAGACTACAGAGTTGCTTACTGCGGTGGCGAGGACGTGGTCTCGATTCCAGCTTTTAATGGCATATTTGTGGTGGTTCCAGCGGCGCCCTTCGTTTTCGTCCTTGACCACTCCACAGTCGAGGGCGCTCAAAGAGTTGAAAATCTTGAAGGTCGAGCATGGCGCAGATCGTCTATCGGGTTCGGCACTTTTGTTGGTGACAACAGTGCCATTCTTCAAGCTTTCCATTATAAAGGTGCCCCGGTAGTCTCCGAAGCAGCTGTCCAGATCGCGTTCAGACTTCTGGGCGGCGTTGGCGCTGGTGACGGTCATAGCTAGAAACAGGGCTAAAACAATTAATGATAGTACCGATGGTATTGAACCAGATTTTTTCATGGCGAAATCCCTTCTCTTTCTCAATCCAGAGATCAAGACAGGAGAAGCGGCCATTTTAGACCATTGTTCAATTATCTGATACTTATATTAGTCGGCGAGTTTCATGTGGTGGACGAAAATCTGTCCTTTTTCGTTCTGAAATGTGATCTTCGTGTTCAGATCCGACTTTATTTCAGCGGTGAAAAGAGTTTTGCTTTCGACCCCGAAACTCGGGACATAGTCCAGGTTGATAATGGTGGTGCTGTTTTCTTTGAAACGTCTTTCTTCGTGGATATTTGCCACCGTATCGCTGTAGCTCACCGTGGAACCTGCGATTTTGATGCGGTTGAGAATATCTACCAGCTCATGCTTGGACAAAGCTTGTTTGTCGTTGTGATAGAGCTCGATGAACTTCCATATAGGAGCACCGGAGGCCGACTGGATAACATCACTGGCGGTGTGCCAGACAGTGGTTTCCGGACCGTAACCCTCTTCCTCAACGTATCCCTGACCGCGTTTTCCAATGAGATGAGAGTTATCTACCGCTTGCATGATGCAATCTCCAAGAATTTAAACAGCGATATCCTAACGCTATCATGTAAATTTGACAAGCATCTTAATAATCGAATTCGGCAAAAATAATCTCCTGCTTTTCAAATGTCAAGAGTGTTTATTTGCAGGCTCTAACCTCGATCAGGCAGATTCTTGTTTGCATTGTCAGCGGGTCTAAGCCAGGCAGCCTGCCGTTTCCCTGAGAGAGAGATAATACAAAAACAAAACAAATGCGCATAAGACGATTCTGCCGGGCTGAATTGGATGATGTTGCTGAGAATGCCCGAATTTTTCTTGCTTTCAAAATGGCATGGCAAGCCGGTTTTCAGCAGGATGATTGCTTGTGATACTGCTGTTATCGGACCGGATTTTTCTGCTTAAAAGGGGACTCTTCACGAAATAGATGAAATCATCTTAACTTGTCGAAGGCATCTCCGGTTAATCTCCAGTCCAACGCCGGGTCAGGGAAGCTACTCGCTTTCCGAATTCGAATGCGGTGGCGAGATCTGCCGGATGAGGACTTTGAGCGCGGCTCTCGCTCTGGGTCATCAATCCGGACCAGCTACTGAGTCTATTAAGTTCATGCCCTTCTTCCGACAGGGCACCAATAGGGGTGCCCTGGGAGATCCAGATCATCGAGTGTTGACCGGCGAAGATTTGCAGGGTCGCTATCAAGTTTGCTTTGTCGCCGTTCAACCCGGTGGAATTGGTGAAGCCTGATGTCAGTTTGTCTTTCCATGCCTGGCTCATCCACTTTCCGGAAGAGGCGTCCATGAAGCGCTTGAAATCAGCCGTTACCGTACCCATATAAGTGGGACTGCCGAAGAGAATGGTATCGAATCGATCGAGTTCATCCATGGCTTCGTCAGCTTTCAACAGCTCTTCAACAGAAAATAGCTGTGTTTCTACTTTCTCGAGGGTCTCTGCCCCACGGGCTATTTGTTCTGCCACCTGTTTGGTTCGACCGGTGCCGGAGTCAAAGACTATGGCTATGGCTGACATTTTGATTGACGGATTTGTTCGAATAAGGATATTTCGGGCTCTTCGGCAAGGATATCTTCGGCAATTCCGGATAATCTGAGAAAGTGATCGGTTTTCATATGGCGGTCGAGAGCTTCTTTCGATTCCCAGTTCTCATGAAATAGAAATGTCCCGGGCTCTTCCATCTGGCGATGCAGGTCATAGTTGATACAACCAGGCTCTTTTTCGGTTTCGTTCACCATGACCTCGAGTTCCTGACGGACCTTTTCCTCGAGACCCGGCTTCGCTTTTAATTTTGCTATGACAGTGACCTGCGACATTGAAGACTCCCTCGACAAATGAATTAAACGCTGAATAAGAGTCTGTAATTATAGCTCTATAGAGAGGTCAAGCCCTGGCCTCTCTATGGGGTTGCCAATTGAATGTCGACCTGTGCAATGGTGAAGGACCGACGGCAAGCAGTGCCTCGACATGGCTTTTCGAAGGATAGCCTTTGTTTTTGGTCCAGAAATAGGCGGGGAAATTGCGGTTATATCTTGCCATCAAACGGTCCCGGGTGACCTTTGCCACAATCGAAGCCGAGGCTATCGAGGCAGAGACGCTGTCGCCCCGGGTGACAGGGATCTGTTTTAGTTTTAGATTCTTATCTAGTTCCGGTAGAGGATTTTTACCGTCCACCAGAACGATGATTTTGCTTTTGTCTATTCCCCGCCTCTCCAGCTGTAAGACCAGCCTTATAACCGCTTTTTCCATGGCCATCATGCTGGCATTGAGTATGTTGTATCTGTCTATATCGAGGTTCGAGACATGACCGATGGCAAATTCAGAATTAGATCGGATTATGGACGAAAGGCTCTGTCGTCTTTTCTCGGCTAGCTTTTTAGAGTCATCTAAGGGCGATAGAACTTCTCGTTGAAAGTCGGTGAAGTTATCGAGGTCATAGCAGACCGCCGCAGCCATAACAGGACCAGCCAGGCAACCGCGGCCGACTTCGTCTACCCCGACAAGGCACTGAAAGCGGCTATTGTCTTCGAACAGACGAAGCTGGATCATGTTCATTGCCGAGTCACCAGGGGCGCTACCATGAGCCAAAACATATTGATCGAATTTTAGCAACTCACCAAGCTTACTTTGCTTCTTGTTTCGCATCTGCTATTGTCTCTTTTCTCTTGCTTTCAACCACTTCGCAATGGTATCAAATACGGTTCAAAGATGCAATTTGCCGAATCGGGCTTCTTATAAATAGAACGTGCGTATATAATGAAACAGTGTCCAGAAAAAAGAGAATTTTAGTCGCCGGAGCCACCGGATATCTCGGTGGTTATGTAGCCAGTGGTGCCCTGGATAAGGGGTATCGGGTGCTGGCTCTTGCTCGAGACCGGGCTAAAGCAGAAGCGCTGGAAGCTAAAGGTGCTGAAATTCTGGTGGCAGACGCCTGTGACAGAAGCAGTCTGACCGGACAATTTGAAGCGGTCGACGTTCTGGTCTCATCCATCGGTTTAAGATCGATGAAAGCCAGTCCTTCTTTTGAGGAGGTCGATTTCAGAGCGAATATGAATCTTCTAGAAGAAGGGCTGGCAGCCGGAGTCGGTCACTTTATCTTTGTCTCTGTATTGAAGGGTGAGCAGTTGCGTGGTTCGATACCACTCTTCGATGCCCGAGAAAGAGTAGTGGACGCTTTGAAAGTCTCGGGCATGAAATATACGGTGGTCAGACCGAACGGATTTTTCAATGATATGGCGGCCATGTTCATCATGGCTAAACAAGGACGATTCGTTATCCTGGGCAAAGGTGATACCAGAATCAACCCTATACACGGCAAGGATCTGGCGAGATCCATTCTTGATTCTATTGAAGACGAGAGTCGCTGGTTTAGCGAGTACGACATCGGGGGACCGGAAACTTTCACCCTCAAAGAGATTGGTGAACTGGCCTATGAATGCCTGGGCAGAAAGCCCCAATATTATTATCTACCGACTTCGCTGCTTTCTTTTTCTGCTACTGTTTGTGCACCGTTCAATAAAAATGCAGCATCGATATTGAGGGCTATGGCTCAGATGGGCAGTGCCCGGGATATGCTTGCGCCTCGCTACGGCGAAGAGAGCCTGCGGGACTTTTTCAAAAAGCTCGCTGCCTGCTAGTATATGCAGCGGTAAGAGCATAGCTCCTTTTAAAAGAGCAAAATGGAGAGAAACATGGCAGAAGTCAAGGATGTCGTGCAGGCAAAAAGATTCGAACTCGTGGATACTGATGAGAAAGTACGGGTTTCTATCGGTCTTGATGAGAGCGGTAACGCAACCATGCAGTTTCTCGATCGAAACGATAAAGTGAGGGTAAGGGTCGGCTCGGAGAAGAACGGTCAGTCGAGCATCACTCTCCATGATTCTGATGGTGAAGCCAGGGTGGTTTCAATGGTAGCCGAGAACGGCTCCAGTTTCTTCTTTATGTACGATAAGCAAGGCGTAACCAGGGTCCAGGTCGAGACAGGCTCTGCCGACATCACCACTTTGATTATCGGGGGCAAGAACAAGAAGCCTCTGGTCAAAGCCTCAATCGACTCTTCCGATGGCTCTTATGAACAGGGCAATGTCAGTCTCTATGATTCCACCGGCAAGCTGCTGGCTAAAACACCTCAGATATTCTAAGAAAGAAAACCGATAAAGCTTCAGTTTTTGCTGCCGCAACAGCCGCCGCCGGTACTTTCTGGCAAGCTGATTTCGTCTTCTAAAAAGAGATTCGGAGACTTTCTAAATACCTGCATGAGCTCTTCGATAACCCGCTCGCTGTCGTTGTTTTTCATCGCTTCCACAACGCAGGTATCTAGATGCTGTTTCAGAATACTTTCCGAAGTTTTGTCGAGAGCGGACTGAACCGCTTTCAGTTGATGGAGAATATCGATACAGTATTTTTTCTCGTCGACCATTCTATGTACGGCGTTGAGGTGACCGATCGCTTTAGCGAGCCGGGCTTTCAATTTCTCTTTCGATTCGTCGGTGATGGCCATGGCTCTATTCTATACTTCAGGACGGCAAGCATAGATGAGCAGGGGTTTATCAGTTCAGGACAACTTTCCTGTTTTCGGCGCTGTCGCGGGTTTCAGCCTGGGCTACAGTTCTTGTCAGAAATCTATACGTGGTTAATGAGGAGCAGTTTCCGACCAGATTGGCAACCATCTCGCCTTCGCCGTCGACCACCACCAGGGTGGGGAAGGCGCAGACCCGATAATGTCTGCGATATTCGGTCAGCATCAAGGTATCTGTACTGCTCTTATCCTTTCTAGAATAGGTCACCCGCACCGGGAAGTAGTTCTTTTGAAGGTAGTTCGCTACCTGAGAATTAGTCAGGGTTTCCTTTTCCATTACCAGGCACGGGTCGGAATCAGGAGAATAGAACTGAAGTAGGGTCAGGGAAGATTTTTTGTTGGCGCCGGCTCTTTGCTTTTCGATGATTTCTGTGGCAGTGGCGAGCAACTCCTCTTCTGCATTGCCGTATTCTTTCTTCTTCGCTTTCTTTGGCTCTTCGCTATTAACGTTTTGCGCCCGCTTAAGAGAGCGGTTGAAGTCCATCCAGGCTATCGGCGAGGTTCTGTTTTTCTCAGCGAGCGGATCGAATTGATGAATCTGGAAGGCAAATGCCGAGAGCCGCATCAGCACAAATGCCATGGTTAGATAGATCAGATATTTCGGTATGGCG
The DNA here is from genome assembly GCA_020634035.1 of Candidatus Obscuribacterales bacterium. Classification (GTDB taxonomy): domain Bacteria; phylum Cyanobacteriota; class Vampirovibrionia; order Obscuribacterales; family Obscuribacteraceae; genus RI-106. The sequence continues at coordinate 492,199 of JACKCM010000005.1, forward strand.
GAAGCCGAGACCTCTTTATTTCGTTCCATAGAAAAACTCCCTCCTGCTAACAGCGGCTACTGCCAGAAATAGGTAGGCACTCAGGGCGGTGCCATAAGATAGAAATGGCACCACAGTAAAGTGAGTGGCATTGACCAGATCATAGACATTGAGGGTGGGAAGAATCAGACCGCTGACCATCTGGGCTGATGAGATTAAAAATTTGGTGGATGCAATTGATAAGGCGACTGCGCCACCACCACCGGCATCAGCGATGGAAACCGGCGGAATCGTCTGACCGGAGAGCCAGATATAGAACGCTAGAATGGCAACAATTTGAAAGAGCGGATCTTTGTAGAGCATCGTCAGTATCATCGCCGCCGATATCAGAGCAGCGTCCAGAAATCGCTCCAGAACCATGCAGGCGACAGCGTTTACAGTAAGAAGCTCTCCGAAGTGCAGACCGATGGCAGAGAGAATCAGGTTCTGAAGCGCGCCTATCGAGCCTCCTATTAAGGTGATAACCAGCCATTTGCTCATAACATATTCAGCCTTGCTTACCGGTCTGCTGAATATCAGGGGCAGGTACTCGCCACCCCGGCCGCTCTGGGTGCTGCTGTTGCCGGCCAATCCAAGGCAGAGCACCATCAGGACGAAGGCCACTCCGACTTTGCCGGTGAGCATCTCGAAAGATTGTGAGTCAGAGACGCCATGCATTAACGAAGCAGTTTTCATGCCAATCGGCATAACAAAGCCCAGCATTGCCACATAAATCAGTTTCATCGGATCCAGGCAGGCAGATAACAGTGTGAACTTCATTATCGTTCTGTTCATTGTCTGACCTCCTCTCCTTCTCTGGAGCGTTCTGAGAACAGGCTAGCAAGATCACGTTTTGTGGGATTCGCTTCGTCCACAGGGACACCGTTTTCAATCAGTGCTTTGAGCAACTCGGCGGCTCCTTTTCTGTCCGGCACAAGAAAGCATCCTTCCAGCTTCTCTAAATTAATCAACTTCGCTCCTGCTGCGCCACAGGCTCTTTCTACGCTGGGCAAAAGAGATCCGTTCAAATTTGAGGTAGTCCAGGAGGTTTTGATCAAATACTCTTTTGTAGTAGAGTCACCTTTCAGATTCTCGATGGACTTGAGCTGTCCATCTTTTATCATCGCAACTCTTGAACACATCTTTTCGATTTCATCGAGATGATGAGAGTTTATGACCGCAGTCACTCCTTCCCTCTCGAGATCCTGTACCACCTGGCGTACTACTGTTACACCATTTGGATCGAGACCTAGGGTTGGTTCATCCAAAAGCACCAGTTTCGGTTTGCCAATCAGAGCCTGGGCTAGATTGAGCCTCTGCAGCATACCTCTTGAGAAAGTTTTCAATTTCCTTGCCCGGGCGCTTTCGGCAAGTTCCACTCGGTCTAGAATCTGTTCTATCTCTTCCCTGGCAGAAAGCGGCGAGCGTCTTGCCAGACCATGGTGGAATTCGAGAAACTGTCTGGCTGTCATCCAGTGCTCGAACATGACTCGCTCCGGCATATAGCCTATCTGGGCAAGCACGCTCAGATAGTCGGATTGCTTGCCGAATAGCTTTATCTCTCCTTGATCGGGTTTGATTAAAGAAAGCATGCAGCCGAGCAATGTGGTCTTGCCTGCACCATTGGGTCCGATCAGACCAAATATTTCTCCTCTGGGAATACTCAAAGAAATGCCATCAAGAGCTATCACTGGCTCTTTTGCTTTGCCTGATCTGTAGGACTTCTTCAGTCCTTTTACAAGTACTGCTTGGTTGGTTGTCTTGGTCATAGTAAGTAGACGGGTTTATCTATGGTTGGGTCTGGCTACTCATGACAATAGAGGTTTTCATTCGGCTTGGCTCCGGGGAGAACCCTGATAGTCATCCAAGGAATTGGCGGTGTATAGTTAGATTTAGGTATTGCCGGTAGGGGAGCCCGAAATGAAAGACGACCCCGGCAGTTCGGTCTGTCCAGTATGCAAAAATCCGCGACGTTCAAAAGCCGGTGGAAGCTTCACCCAGTGGATTTCGGTTTGTTCTTGCGAGCTGACCGGGCTTTTGGGGACAGAATTGGACCCAGTCGAGATTTGCAAGCGCTGTGGCAAAAGAGTCGGCGCCGGTAGACAGGGCTCTTTGACCCAGTTTATTTTTCGCGCCGATACCTGTCAGTGCGACAGACCAGAGACGGATTATTTTGAAAAAGAGAAACCGGCAGAAGAACAGTTTGTAATCGCACCGGAAATAGAACTTGATCTCGCCGACGAGTATTTCCCGAGGCAGAGGTATAAAGCCCTTTCGCTTCTAGGAAAAGGAAGCACCGGATCTGTCTATGAAGCCAGGGATAGAATTCTCGACAAGAAAGTAACGGTCAAGATGCTGACCTCTTTTGATAGCCCGGAGTTGTTGATTCGATTTCAGGAAGAGGCGAAGTCCACCGATCGTCTCAATCATCCCGGTATCGTAAAAGTTCTCGATTTCGGGTCTGAAGAAGGGAATGCACCTTATATGGTGCTTGAGTATTTCGACTCTGTCACCCTGGAAGAGTACCTTGCCCAGAGAGGACCTCTGCCGTGGTCACAGGCTGCGAAAATCTTGATGGAAGTAGCAAGGGCGCTGGCTTATGCCCATGAGCATGGGGTGCTGCATCGTGACATCAAACCAGCCAATATATTGATAGGTGATCAAGACGTGCGGGTTATCGATTTCGGACTTACCGGTATCGCTGCTGGCTCAGGACCGGTGGGCACACCGCTTTATATGGCACCGGATCAGGGGCTGGGTCTTGAATATGATGAAAGATCCGATATCTATTCTTTCGGCTGTGTGACCTTCGAGATGCTCTCGGGCCGATGCCCCTTTGTTGGAGGCAGTTCTGCCGAGACTCTCAGGCTTCATGCATCTTCTGAGGTACCGCTTCAGTATTTAGATTCGGTTCCTGATTTGGATCCTGAGTTGGTCAGTCTGCTTGGCCGATGTCTGGCAAAACGTCCTGAGGATCGTTTTAAAAACTTCGCCGAGATAGTTGAAGCTCTGGAGCGAATTCTAAGCCGAATCGAAATCAAAATCAGTCAGGAGTCGAAAGTGGAAGACGGCAGCTCATCTTTTGCTGCTAGGAATTATTCTTCCGGACCCAAACCGGTCGGGGCGATGGTTTCTTTGATGTTCGGGTTGATATTTCTATGCTGTCTGGTTCTCTACGTGATCGCTTTCGGCAACGGTGGCAGCGCTGACGGCGACCGGACAGCCCAGCTTGCCGCAACGCCCTCAAAGCTCGCCGACCTTTCGGTTCCACCTGATGAGCATGTCTTTCAGTCAAGTCTGAAGGTAGAGAAGGATGACAATGGAGGTTTTATAGCTTCCGGGCGAGAGATAGCCGATGAAGCCCTGAAGCCTTTAGAAGGCCGTAAAGATATAGTCGCTCTCAAGATCGATATGGCAGACCGATTTACCGGTAGTGGCATCGCTTATTTAGAGGGTTCACCTTTAAAATCTGTCGAGATTCTCTCAAGCGCTTTCGATGACAATGGAGCTGAAGTTCTGAGCCGATTTCCGACATTACGGAGACTGAATCTGAAAGTCACTTCTCGCCTCACAGAAAAGGGCATGGCTGCTCTGGGCAAGCTGAAAAATCTCGAGATGATTCAATTCTGGAATATGGCTTTGCCCTCTAACTGCTGTCAGGTTATTGAGTCTTTGAAAAGTGTTCACTATGTCGACCTGGGTAATTCCAGCAGGATCACTTTGGCCGATGCGAAGCGTCTTGCTTCGATGAAGAAGCTGGCATTCATAAAATTGAGCGGTACGGTCGGAGTCGATGATAGTTTTGGTCCGGTACTTGCCCGCAGTAAAATAAAGAGTTTCTTGCTCAACGGAACTTCAATCTCTTTGGCTACCGTCGAGCTTTTGTCGAAGAGAAAAGAGACCGACATGATCCGGGTCAGTATCGGTGGCGATATCACCATCCAGGGCTTGAGACGACTGAAGAAGGCTCACCCCAAAATAAAATACAGTGCCGTCGACGAATACAACACCGCAGTTCCGATTTGATTCTTTTATGCGGGCGCTTAGAAATAGACGTCGAAAACTATAGGAATTCGTAGATTGGCCAGTTTTCGCATGGTTTCCGGACTGAGGCAGGGTGAGGCGTTGGAATTAGATGCCAGCCAATAGACCCAGAGCTCTATCTTGTGCCCATCCGTTTGCAGAGAGTGAATCACGCTGTGTCGGTTCTCTATGGCTTCCACCAGCCACTCTATATGAGTCTGGGGATTGAGACTTTTAACTTTCGAATGGGTGCTGAGAAACCACCCTCCTGTGGCAGCCGGGCTCTTTGAACCCTCCTCGGTGGTGCAAGGTCTCTCGCCACCTTTTTTCTGCCAGGCAGTCGGTTTCAGGTCCAGAAGGGCGGTTATTTTTTCAGGGACCAGGTCATCTTTATATATGCAGAGCGATGCCCTGGTATCTTCCGGTCGGGGAGAGAACGCCGGCAGAGTAGCTTTTGTTTTTTCTCTTGCTTTTGAGGATGTTGACATCGGTTATTATCTTCGGACCTGTCTTGACAGCCGTATTGGAATCAGCCCGAGCTGTTTCTACGCATGAGCTTGAGGGCTGCTATTTGAAGTTTAATCTACTGACAATTTCGATTTTGCTGATTTTTCCGATCTTTACTTCGGGTGAATATATTTAAGGAAGAGATCCAGATGATTTAATGGTTTGTTTAGGATAAAATTTGCATCGCTGATTTATTCGCATCATTGCAGGGTTATTAGTGGGTCCAATGCCAGATTCTGACAAGTCCTTTCCAAACCCGTTTCGCCTGGTCTTCAGGTTAGTCACCTGGTTTTTCAATCAGTTTCCGGATACGGTCCTGATTGCCATGTCGGTCCTGGCCTTTGGTCTTATGATCATAGGATCCTTATATCTGGTCGGTCACCTTACCCCTAAACAGCCGGCTGTCAATATTGACCATGTTTATCACGAAGCCTATAAGCACGAACTACCCCGGGTGATTCATCAGCCCCATGTCGATTCGGCTCCGCCTGTTCAGCAGGTTCAGGGCGGACACTTCAGCTATCCGCAGTCTATCTATCATCAGTCCCCGAGCGGCCGTTTCCATCATTACAATCATCACCTCTCTTATCAAGAGCATGGTGTAGTCGAAACCGAAACGACTGAAAGTTCACCTGCCTTAGATGGAGTGCATTCCAGTCGTCTCTCTCCTTATGCAACTCATCGCTTCGGCAGACCGCGTTCGGTAGAGTCCTCCGAAGCAGAAGCAACTGAAGGTTCGGTCGATAAGACTTTCGACTATTTCCGGGCCGGCAAAGCCCACGCTTATCAGTACTGATTCAGCGCTCAGACTTTATATATAACTTCTTTGACTTCGATGTTTCTCTTGGCCAGGTCCTGGAGAATGATCTCGGTTAGTCCCTTTTCTGCACCAAGTCTCTCCGGGGCATGGACACCGGGCTCGGTGAACTGTTTCCGTGCCAGGACCATGGCGACTGCTGCGGTGGTGTATCCGGTAGTGCGACTCATGGCCGATTCACCATCCCTGGCCCGGTCGAGCAGGCGCCAGGATTTGCTTTTAGATCCGGAATAAGCCTCGACTTGCATGAGCAGATAGTCGGGGTAGGCATCGGCCGGGTAGCGATTGCCGAGAGCCTTTGCCGTATGCTCGATGGTGGACTCCTCGAAAAGACCAAGCTCTTTGAGATCTGCCATGGTCTTTAAATGTCCGGCGTGGCGCAGGGTGCGTTCGCTCATACTGGATACTTTTGGAAAACTGGTAAGAAGCGTTCTGAGTCCATCACTCAAAAAAGCATCTAGAACACCAAGCTCCTCATCTTTGAAGGAATGAACTTCAGCTTCGAGAGGATCAGGCGCTATATCGACTCCATTTTCTCTGGCTCTAGCAGGTCTGATGTACTCTGAAACCAGATCCGAGGGGTTGAAATAGACGGCGTGATGGAATACCGCCGGTGGTGACTGTGGCATTCCGCCTACGTAGATTTTAATGTCATCTAGATCGCCGAATTCACTATAGGCCTGTCCTGCCAAAATGTGGCTGACACCAGGCGCGATACCGCAGTCTATTACGCAACATGTGCCGTTGTCCCTGGCGAGTTTATCGAGATCCAGGGGAGGTTCAGGAGTGAAACAGACGTCGACGATGGCGACTCCTGTTATAAGCAGATTTTGCAGGGCAGCTCGAGCAATCTGGCTGGGGACAGCCAGAACTGCTGTGTCGACATTTTCGAGAATCTTCTTTACTTGCTTTTCGTCGAGCACATCGGCCTCAACAAAATCTACCCCTTCTGGTAATTCTGTCGGACGACGGATATCGACCACTGTAATCCGGGGCTTCTCTTCTCGATTCTTGAGATTGCGAGCGATTACGCAACCTTGCATTCCTCCACCGAATACAACAATATGCATGAGGCTTCTACTCCCTGGCAATTAGAAAGCCCCCATTATATTAGATATTCAATAAACTAGTTTATGGCGAGGCGGGGATTCCTTTTTAATGGGTACAAAATCTCTAGAGAGTCGAACCGCAGGAGCAATAGTAGAGTATTGGCAAGTAGTGCAGATGGGGATAAGTCCGACAAAAAGACGGCGGCAGTGCTTCATGACGCCACGATAACGCCGCGAGACAATCGACGAGGTCGGGGACAGGCTCTCAGAGGTATTGCCCCCCGGGAAGACCATGCCGGATGGAAGCCTGCCGCTGACAGACCCTCGCCCATCGATGTTCTGGCGAAGAACAGTGAAGGGCGCATCGAAGAGCTGGTTCCGTTGCGTTATGGGCGGATGCTGCCCACTCCTTTCACCTTCTTTCGCGGAGCTGCGGCAGTCATGGCTCAAGATCTTGCTCTCACAACCACCACCGGAGTTCAGGTCCAGGCTTGTGGCGACATGCATCTCCTTAATTTTGGCGCCTTTGCCACCCCGGAGCGCAATGTCGCTTTCGATATCAATGATTTTGACGAGACTCTGCCTGCTCCCTGGGAGTACGATCTACAGCGTTTAACAGTCAGTTTTATCCTTGCTGCCCGGGAGAATGGTTTGAAACCCAAACATGCTCTCAATGCCAGCAATGCCGTCCTGGCAAGCTATAGAGAGAAAATGGCCGAATACTCCAAGATGAGCATTCTCGACATCTGGTATGACCGCATCGATTGGCGCCATGTGATCGAAAGCACCTCGAGTCCCGAAGTCAAAAAACGGCGAGAGAAGGCGCTGAACAAGGCCATGCGCAGAAATAGCGAATTTTATTTCCCTAAACTGGTCGACTCTCAAGCCGATGGTTTCCTCATTAAAGACCAGCCACCTCGTATTTATCATCCGGAAAATGGCAGCGGCAAGCCTTTTCGCGAAAAAATTTCCGAGGCTCTCGAAGCATACAAAGAATCTCTGCAAGAAGATAAAAGAAGGCTATTCAGCCGTTATCGCTATGTCGACTCGGCCTTGAAAGTGGTAGGTATAGGTAGCGTGGGAACCATGTGTGCTATCGCACTTTTGCTTGCTCCGGATGATGAGCCTCTTTTCCTTCAGATCAAAGAAGCGCGTCCTTCGGTCTTCGAAGAGTTCGTCGGTGAAAGCTCTTTTGAAAATCGCGGTCAACGCGTGGTGGAAGGTCAGCGAATTATGCAGTCGGCCAGCGATATTTTTCTTGGTTGGACCAAGTTCGATGAAAGCAAACACTTTTATGTCAGACAGTTACGAGATACGAAGATAAAACTGGAGCCCGAACTCTGGGACGCCAAGATCATGCTGGAGATGGCCAAGATCATGGGTTCGGTTCTGGCAAGGGCCCATGCGCGCTCGGGAGACTCGGCGGTTATCTCTGGTTATCTTGGCTCGGAGCCTATCTTTGACGAGGCCATGACTGATTTCGCCGTCGCCTATGCCGATCAAGTCGAGAAGGATCATGCTGAGCTGGTTAAGGCTCATCAGTCAGGCAAGATTGAAGTTAAGATCGAAACTGAATAGCTTTCAGCCTGACGTCCTTCCTAAAGAATGCCGATTCGAAGGTAGTTCTCTGTGATGATACAATCACAGGCTACCAAGAGAAATAGGAGATGTGACCATGGCAAATGGACTCAGTCGAAAGTTGGCAACCCCGGCGACATTACTATCTGCACTGCTTTTGGCAACACAATTCGGTCTGGCTCCCGCCGCCTTTGCCGATGACGATGATGCGGTAAGAACGAGAACCAGAACTAACTATCGCAGCACCAGCAGGTCTTACTCCGGTACACGCAGCGATAGCGACAGAGCTCCTTCTCGCAGTAGATATTCTGATCGAAACAGCCGCAACACCTCTAACTCTGGCTCTAGTTCTGATTCTGTTTCGAAAGACAGTAGCAGCAGATATACAGATAGAGCCTCGCGCAGCCAGTATAAAAGCCCCGAGGACAGATACTCTGATTCTCGCCCGACAACCGGCTCTTCAGGATCTTATGGTTCCGGCTCTTCTCCTGTATCAGAGGCCCAGTTCAATATACTTAAAAACAAGCTGGAGAGACTGGAGCGAAAACTGGACGAAGTCAGCTTCAAGCTAGAAGCAGAAATCGCTCGATCCGTAGCTGTCAGCCAGGCAGTCAGTCCGATGACCGGAGACGTCACCGATCTGAAGACTAGAGTCACCCTGCTCGAAAATCATTCGCCCAGCGGCCAGATCACCAATCAGGTCAATACCTTGAATCAACAGGTATCGGATATAAAGAAAGTGATTAATACCATCCCCGGTATCTCGATCTAGTTAGATTCCGACATGAAATTCTGGCGTTCATATCTGGCTCTGACGGCATCGGTTCTCTGTTTTGGTACGGCTGTATTTGCCGCCGATACCGGGGACGATGCCTCTGCCGGGTATAAACTCTATGACAGCCAGGATTATCGAGGTGCGATAAAAGTGCTCTCCTCGGCGGTCAAAGGCTCTGCGGCAAAAGACGCCCGGGCTCATCTCTATCTTGGCAATGCCTGGATGAAGCTGGGCAAGCCGGAATACGCCAGGTACTTCTATACTAAAGCGCTCACTCTCAAGCCGACAGAGCAGATGACCACTTATCTGAAACGGGCACTGGACAAAAGTCTTGCTGCCGGCTCCGGCAGCAAGACTTCGTCTTCGGACGGCGAAAGTAGTGGTGGCAAAGACGGCAAGTCCAAAGGTATCAAAGATCTTCCCCTGGCTGACCGCACCATGATCGAGGTTTATCAAAATCGCAAATCGAAAGATACTGCGTTCGTCATGGATGAAGTCGCCACAGCCCTCTGCGCTCTGGAAGAGTCGACCAAAAGAACCCTTAGAGAAGGGGGCTGCAAAATTCTTATATCGCACACCATTCTGACAGCTCGTCCTGATATGCGCGGGGTGAAGCCCCGGGGCTATCTTCATGGTGGTGGCTATGACAACTGTCCTGGAATGTTCGACCCTTCCACCAAGACTCTCTATGTACCCGAGAAGGCTTCCTGGCGAAATAGCCCACCACAACTGAATCGCTGGGTCAAAGAGACTGCCTTGCACGAACTCGGTCATGCCTATGACCACTGCCTGAAAGAGGTCTCGGAAAGAGCCGAATATCGCAAGGCGGTCAGTCAGGACCACCAGAGATTGACCAATACTCTGAGACGTACCTACTGGTATTACACCCAGCCCGGTGCCGGCGAGTCGGAGTTGTTCGCAGAACTTTTCGCCGTCCTGCATGGCGCTGCCGAAAGTGCCGAGCAAGAGAAGATGCCCCTGTTCTTTCCCACTACGACTAAATACATGAAAGATCTTCTCGGCAAAAAGAACTAGGCGAATCTCTAACTCTTTTTATTCGGGTTGCCACCAGGCTTCGAAGCTGCCTTTCCAATTAGTCCAGGGATCATGTCCGGTCATGGTGCCGGTGATTCTGCTTCCTTCTACTTTTCCTTCGTATTTATTCAATGCAGGCCCCCAGAAGGTTTTGGTCTTATCAGAGAGCTTCACCTGGTTGTTCTCCAGACCTTCGAGATGACCGATGCCTTTTCTGCCGTCATCCCATTTGACCGAGTACTGGAGCTTATCTTTGTTCCATTCATAGATTCCTGAATAAGTCGCTTTGGTGCCCAGGACATTGTTCACGGTTTTGATTCTGAAGCGAAACCGGGGCGGAAGGCTCTTTATTTGCTCTTCAGTTTCGACGGTCTTTTCTTGCGGTTTCTCTACTTCTAAGGCTTTCTCCGTCTCAGAGCCAGTTTTAACAGCTTCAGTCTGTTCGGTTTGATCAATTTTTTCTGTTTCGCTTTTGTCAGCGGGCATTACCAGAACTTTGACCTCACCAATGCTTATATTCAGTCCGGGAGCCGGTTCTTTCGGTATGGCCGCCAGAATCAATTCGTCTCCTTTCCATTGACTGGTTAGAACCGGAGTCTGGCTCACCCCGCGGTCGCTTTCCACTTCGTCTTTGACTTTCTGTCTCGTGTAGCGAAATACCTCGTTCAGTCTGGTCTCGTCACCGAAGCTCTTCAACCCGTCTATCAGGTGTTTTGTGAAGACCGAACCTTTATAGCGCCTGGACTCCCAGGATCTCTCACCGGGCATGGAAGAAGAGATGACGAGCTGACCCGTACCTTGAGAGAGCGCCGCCACATCGAGACCTTCTGATCTGAACAGACCTTTGGAGTTCGCATCAGGACTGGCCGCACCACTGTGGCAGGAATCTAAAATGATCAGGATACGGTTCGACTTGACTCTGTTTTTGATGATCCGGACCAGATCCTGCATCGGGATGCCGGTGGCATATAGACTTTTGACATCGGTATCATGGGCGACGATGTAGTTGATTTTGCCGATGTCTATCTCGGAGGGGCTGCCATGGGACGAGATATAAATAAGGACCAGATCGTCCGGTCGGGCTACCCTGGGCAGCCAGAGGTCGCCGAGCAAAGAGAGTATGTTTTTGCGAGTGGCTTGCTCGTCAATGAGCAGTTTGACATGATCGGGCTGGAAGTTGAGATCTTCGATTAGAGTAGAAGCAAAATCGGTGGCATCTTTGGCCGGGAAGTGAAGATTGTATTCCGACTCTTTGTATTTGCTGATGCCAATCACCAGAGCCCATTTGTCTTTTATGGGACGATTTGGATTTTGCACGCTTTGCAAAGAAGACTCGTCCGGTGCTTCAGCCTTTGTCTCTTCCTGAGCAACGGTTTGTAATGAAAGTGACTGAAAGGCTAAGCCGGCAATGACAGCTAAAGCTGCCTTGAGAAGGGCTTTTTTAAATATCGATCTAGAACTAAATGGCTTCATCTTTACTCTTGTTCAGGGCTATGCAGTATTCTTGATTGTACTCAAATCAGTAGGTCTAGCTCAATCTTCGAGGAAGTGATTTGCTAATTTATATAGATGCCGATGCCCTGCCGGGGGTTTTGAAAGAGTTGCTCTGTCAGAACGCTGTCAGGAGGAAGGTCGAGACAGTGTTCGTCGCCAACAAAGCCATATCCGTTTTTGCTTCTCCCTATCTTAAACAAGAGCTAGTTTCTCCTGATCCTGATAGTGCAGATCATTACATAGCTGCCCATGCCGTCAGAGGCGATCTGGCGGTGACCGCAGATATACCGCTGGCAAAAGCCCTGGTCGATAAGCAAGTGGTTGTCATAGATCACAGGGGTAAGAGTTTTAACGCGGACAACATCAATGAGATTCTTGCCTCGAGAGACCTGATGCAAGAGTTACGAGATCTGGGGGAAGTCACCACCGGGACAAGGCCCTTTGGTCCCAAAGATAAGCGGCTTTTCGCCGACGCCCTCGACCGAGAATTGACAAAGCTTTTGCGAGGTCGATAGCTAGTACTAAATCTGGTGATCCGATTTCAGGGCCTGGGCTCCGGAGAAGAGCAGAGCGAAGCCAATGACGATGCATCCGATTCTGAAATAGTTTATCTTAGTGCTAGTTCCATAGCCGGAGATGAAGTGTTTCTTGCCTTTACGGGGACCAAATCCGCCCTTGGGTATAGTCACCCTTTGCATCTTGCTTCTCGCAAGGTTATATGTGGGCTGCATCACCACAATAGTCGGATTGACCGGATCATAGAAGACAACGAGGCTAGAGCCATTGGGCAGGCGTTTTAGCAGGCTGCGCTCTTCGTCGTTGCGAGCGGTTATTCCGGTAGCCATAATATAGCCATCCATGGGGTATTTGACCTTGGCAGAGTCATAACCGTGCTCCATGATGGTGGCAGTGGCCTGGCTGTAGTGGATAATCTTTTTGGGGTCCCCGGCTCCGAAATCATCTAATACGCTTCTGACGTCGGTGGATATCCCGGGCATATATTCAAAAATAGGTTCGGCAAAGAATGCTGCGGCAAATAGCAAAAATGCCAGGAATAGTTGCAAGCTTCTACCTCCCTATTTTTATTCAGCTCTTCTGCTTAGATTCTTCTGCCTTGGCTGAAGCGCTTTTGGAAGATTCTTTATCTGATTCCGAACTAGAACCGTTGTCTCCATCTTTGCTCTCGACCTTACCTGACTTGCGGAATTTGATCTTGCCTTCTTCTGCGTAGGCGGTGATCACATCGCCGGCTTTATATTCGCCGCGCAGCATCTCTTCTGCCAGGCTGTCTTCAAGCAGAGTCTGGATGGCCCGACGCAGAGGTCTGGCACCATATTCTGGTTGATAGCCTTCTTTGGCGATTACATCTTTGGCGCTGTCTTCTACCACCAGGCTCATTTCTTGCACTTCAACCCGCTTTTGCAGCTCGCTCGACATGAGGTCGACGATTTCGCGGATTTCAGAATCGGTGAGCTGTTGGAAGATGATTATTTCATCGACCCTGTTCAGGAACTCTGGTCGGAAGGTCTTCTTCATCGAGTCCATCACATGGCTCTTGATCTTCTTGTGTTGTTCCGAATGGGCTTTCTCTTTATCGACAGCGACTTGAAAACCAAGATCCAATCTTGTTTTTGTAATGAACTCAGCACCGGTGTTACTGGTCATGATGATGATTGTGTTCTTGAAATCAACCTTGCGGCCTTTGCTGTCGGTGAGCTGTCCGTCATCGAGAATCTGGAGCAGCGCGTTGAAAACATCCGGGTGCGCTTTTTCTATCTCATCGAAAAGCACTACGGAATAAGGCTTGCGCCGTACCGATTCGGTGAGCTGACCGCCTTCTTCGAAGCCGACATAGCCGGGTGGCGAACCTATCAGTTTAGAGGTGGTGTGCTGTTCCATGAATTCGGACATATCCACCCGAAGCAGAGACTCTTCTGATCCGAAGAAGTAGTCTGCCAGAGCTTTGGCCAGCTCGGTCTTTCCGACACCGGTCGGTCCGGAGAAGATAAAGCTGCCGATCGGCCGCTTCGGATTCTTGAGACCGACCCGGGCTCGACGAATGGCTTTGCAAACCGCGTCCACGGCTTCGTCCTGACCGATGACCCGTTCATGCAATTCGTCCGACATATGCAGAAGACGCTCGGATTCGGTCTCGGAGAGCTTGAGCAGAGGAACACCGGTCCAGTTGCTGATCACATGGGTGACCTCTTCGGCTGTAACCACCGGTTTTTCGGTTTCTAATTTGGACTGTCTGCTTTTCTGGACTTCAGCCAGCTCTTCGTTGAGCTTGTTCTCTTTTTCGCGAAGGTCGGCGGCAGCTTCGAATTCCTGGTTGCGAATCGCTTGCTCTTTCTCGATTTTGATGTCTTTGAGCTTTTTCTTGATCTCTTTGCCCTCGGGCGGCAGAGAGCTGGCGCGCAGACGAACACGAGAGGCGGCTTCGTCTATTACGTCAATGGCTTTATCCGGCAGGAACCTGTCGGTGATGTATCTCTGGGAGAGAATAACCGCTTGCTCCAGCGCATCATCATCGATGATCAGCCGGTGGTGCTCTTCATACTTGTGGCGGATACCCTCAAGAATTTCGATGCTCTCTTCGGCTGTGGGCGGATCGACCATAATTGGCTGGAAACGACGCTCTAGAGCAGCGTCTTTTTCTATCTGTTTGCGATACTCATCGATGGTGGTGGCACCGATACATTGCAACTCGCCCCGAGAAAGAGACGGCTTCAATATGTTGGCTGCGTCGATAGAGCCTTCGGCGGCACCGGCACCGACTATATTGTGCAATTCGTCGATAACCAGAATGACGTCTTTTGCTTCTTTTATCTCATCGATAATTTTTTTGACGCGCTCTTCGAACTCTCCGCGAAACTTCGTGCCGGCAAGAAGAAGCCCGATATCGAGTTGACAGAGTCGCTTATCTGCGAGGATATCCGGGATGTCGTTGTTGGCGATTCTTATGGCCAGGGCTTCGGCGATGGCGGTTTTACCGACGCCGGGTTCGCCGAGCAGAACCGGATTATTCTTGGTTCTTCTACCGAGAATCTGAATAACCCTTTCGATCTCTTTCAGTCTTCCGACCACCGGATCGAGCTTTCTTTGCTTGGCTTCTGCGGTCAGGTCAAGGCAATATTCGTCTAGAGTGGGAGATTTGGTCCGACCTTTTTGACGGCTGCCGGACGAAGTAGAAGCGGTGGAGCCGCCTTTAGATTCGATTAGTTCGAGGGTACTCTGTTTGAGTTTTTCGATATCAACTCCGATTTTTTCGAGTACTCTGGAGGCTATGCCGTCGCCTTCACGGATGATACCAAGCAGAAGGTGCTCGGTGCCTATGTAATTGTGTCCGAGTTGACGCGCTTCATCCCAGGAGAGCTCCAGTACACGCTTGGCTCGAGGTGTGAAGGGGATTTCGATGGCGACATGACCGGAGCCCCTGCCGATAATCTTTTCTATCTCGACCCGGGCTTCTTTCAAGTTGACACCCATCGACTTGAGGACCTTGGCACCAATGCCGGTGCCTTCTCCGATCAGACCCAGAAGTATGAGTTCAGTACTGACAAAATTGTGACCAAGTCTTCGCGCTTCTTCTTGAGAAAGCATGATTACTTTTATGGCTTTCTCGGTAAATCGTTCGAACATAATGCTTGTTAATTGGAAACCTGATAAAAGTGGGCAACTACAAACTGATGATTAGTTAGTGAATTCAGGCACTATTCTAACACTTGTACGAGGTCAGGGGGCAGGTTTTACAAATTGCCTTTAGGTTTCAGGCTCATCTTCGGTAGTCGGCTGCTTGATTTATAGAGTTGGCCAGATCCGAATAACCTTTCCAAGATCTCTGTAAACCCTGGACCCCGGCGCTTACTTGATGGGCCGGATCACCCAGAGCCGAGGAGGGGGGCTTGGGCAATTTACTCAACATGCTCTTGGCTTGATCGTTACCCTTCTTGGCTGCGTCCTTCAGGTACCAGACTGCTTCATTCTGGTTGATTGGTGAATTCTTCACGTCAAGAGCCAGTTTGCCAAGGGTTACCTGGGCTTCGATTTGCCCGTCCCGAGCCGCCTTTTTCAACCAGGTCGCTGTTTCGAGGCTGACCACTTCGCTCTTTTTTTCGGTATTCAATAGAAGATGACCAAGTCTCGATTCAGCCTCGGGCAGTCCGGAATTGGCGGCTTTTCGGTAATAGCTGATCGCTTTCTCCGTATCTTTTTCAACGCCTACTCCATTTTCATAGAGCATGCCCAAAAGAGTCTGGGCTTTGGCATGTCCTTTATCAGCCGCCTCTTTCAGGCGACGATGGGCGCCTTTGAAGTCTTTTCCTTTTATGCTTCGACAGGCCAGGGTGTAGCTGTCTTCATGATTGTGAAACAGCGCCCGGGCCAAAAACAGTCCTTCTGCCACGATCACCGCGATCAGAAGAATAATCAGTGTGTTTACAACCTTGTGACCGGAATTCGGTAAGAATGACTGCTTTGGCATGATCTTTATCATCCGCCTCCGTCTGAACTCTTCAAACTACATCTTCGGCGGATCGCTCAGAAATGGCAAGAGCATAGCTGGGAGAGCTACCGTCCTTGTTCTTGCCGGGATAGACCGTCATATGGGGGTAAGGGATCTCTATGCCTTCTTGATCGAATCTCAATTTGATTCGACGGTTGTATTCTCTACCTACCATCCACTGTCTTCCCGGGCTGGTCTTGATCCGCGCTCTTATAATAACTGCCGATGATTCGAAGCGCTGAACACCCATGACTTCCAGGTCGCCGAGCAGATGCGGAGAATATTTCTCCTCTTCGTGCATCTCTTTGTCGATCTCTTTCAATATACTGATCACTGCATCGGTATTTTCTTTGTATGCAATCCCGATATCGAATAGATATCTAGAGAAGTCCTTGGTCATATTGGTGACAACGGTTATCTCTCCACTGGGGATGTAATGAACACTGCCCCGGACATCCCGGAGCGCAACCATTCTCAAGGTTACTTTTTCGACTGTGCCTTTTTTGTCCGCGATGGAGACCACGTCTCCTACTCGAATTTGATCTTCTAAAAGAATGAAGAACCCGGAGATCATATCTTTGACCAGGCTCTGGGCCCCGAATCCGGCAGCCAGGGTCAATACTCCGGCACCGGCTAGAATTGGAGCTATGTCTATTTTGAGCTCTTTGAGAATCATCATCCCGGCAGTGGCCAGGATGCCCCCGATGAGCAGATAGCGAATTACCGAACTCACAGTGGTGGCACGCTTTTTCAACTCCGAGCCCTGGCGATCTTTAGAGATTAGCTTGATGGTGTTCTTGGCGATCAGATTGGCTGTGGTAATCGCCACCACTGTCAGTATCAAGATAAGGCTTATCTTCATGCCTTCTTCAATAAAAATTTCAATCAAGTCGGTCTCTATCTCTTCTTTGGTCAATGGTCTGGCCGGAGTACTGCCGCCTCTTTTCTCTATAAGAGAGCGCGTGGACTTTTCGATGATGCGCATCACCGGGCTGGCATGCCTGTTCTTTTTCTTGGTCTCTTCAAGTCCTTTCTTGTTCGTTCCCGAGCCTGCTTCATCCATCTCTTGTTCGGGATCCCAGTTCTCCAGTTCACTTTGATCTTGAGGCACCGGTGAAGATAGAGCTTCATTCCCTTCCGTAACTCCCGATTCTGGTGGAGATTCGAGGGGGGTCTCTTTGTCTTTTGCCGAATCAGGGCTGTCCGAACTCTGACCGGCTGTCTGAGTGGCTGTGTCTTGACCCCTGTCGGACATCTGTTCGATCTTCTCTTTGCCCGGGCTGTCTTCCGGGGCGGCAGCCTGCAGCGCCGATTGGGCTGAGAGAAAGCCTGTGGTGAGAAGAATAGATATAAATAGGACAGAGTGTTTGCGTGCTTTCATTTAATAGAAGTGCTTCTGAACCGGCTGAATCTGAGGAATAATTCTAGCTCTTAAAAATTTGAATCTTCTTTAAGCGCAACACAACTCTTAAAGAAGGGTAGTTAATGCTGATTAATCGGCATCGTCTCCCACCGATGGAGCTATTGAGAGTTTCTTCCAGGCTCATTGGAGCTGTTTTCGAGAGAATCTTTCATGAAACTTACGAGAAGTAAAGAGAAGAAGCGGAACCTTTTGCTAGACTTCGAAGTCTCGGTTCACGCATTGGTTCCTTTAGCCAATTAGTCTGGACCATATAAATACTCAAATGGTGTCTATGCTCGCATCCCGTAACGATCTTCCCCTCTGGATTTTGCAAACCTTTCGCTCATTGCGGAGCGAAGACTATCGTACCTACGCACTGTCGCAGCTGATCTCAAACTGTGGAACATGGATTCAGCTCACTGTAATCAGCTGGCTGGTCCTCGATCTGACCGGCTCGCCTTTCATGCTCGGTCTCGTTAACTTCCTTCGTCTTGCCCCGGTTGCTTTTCTGGGCTTTCTCGGCGGTATCCTCGCCGACCGTCTCGACCGCAAGCGTATTCTAATCTGTACCAAAATCCTGATGTTTCTCCAGGCTACTTTGCTTGGAGTCCTGACTATTTCAGGCGTTCTTCAAACGTGGCATGTCCTGCTTCTGGCATTTCTCCTGGGTATTTCGAACGCTATCGATTTGCCGGCCAAACAGTCCATAACTTTCAATCTGGTCCCGCGCAAGGACCTTATCAATGCTGTTAGCTTGAATACATCGAGTTTTCATGCCTCCAGGGCAGTGGGACCGGTTATTGCCATCGCCATTGTCTATTCTCTGGGACCGAAGCTGGGTGAAGGAATCTGCTTTATTCTCAACGGATTGAGCTTCCTCTTCGTCATCTGGGCACTGCTCAAAATCCAGATAAAATCAACGGCTCGCAAAAAAGCCCAGGAAGCAGGTATGAAAGAGGGCTTTATCAAATGCCTGGATTTCATCAGAGAAAATCCCAATGTCAGAACTGTCTTTACCCTGGGAATCATATCCAGTTTGCTATGCATGCAGTACATCGTGATGATGCCGGTTTTTGCAAAGCAGGTTCTGGATAGAGAGATAGACGGATTCGGTATTCTCATGTCCGGAGCGGCTCTGGGTTCTTTTCTGGGGGCGATGCTCCTGGCTAACAAAGCCCGTACCGGAGAGAGCTTGAAAAGGGTTATTTTCTTTGCCTCCCTGGGCTTCGCCGTCGCTCTTATCTGCTTTTCTCTATCTACCAGTTTCGCTCTCTCAACAGTTTTCGCATTTGTAATCGGACTTTTCAGCACCACCCAGATGAGCGCCAGTAATTCGCTGGTGCAACTGGAGGTCGATGATTCGCTCCGGGGTCGGGTGCTCAGTCTCTGGATGACCTTTGTGGTCGGTATAGGACCGGTGGGAGGTGTTCTGGTGGGGCTTTTTGCCACACACTATGGAGCGCCGGCTACCATGGCTGTCTCCGGACTGTTGGCGCTGGTTCTCTCGGCGCTGACTGTGGCGCTAAAAAGCAGCGAGAACCCTGCTTCTAAAGAGATAAAGCTTCCCGGTTAGTTGCCGTAGCGGTTGGCTCCCCAGTTGCCTGAGCCTATACTGCCCGTGTTTTTGTAACGATGGGGATTGCGAGTGAAGTCTCGATCGCGGAATCCGTGGCGGTTTAAAATCGCTTTCTCCCTCTCGTCCCTCTGTCTTCTCAGGTCCTGGCGAATCTCTTCGTCATTTTTGAGATAATCCGGAATCTTCTGGATGGCGTTGCGTTCAGCTATTTCGCAAGATTTTTTGATTTCGTGGGGAGTCCAGTAGCGATTGCGTCCGTAGTTGATATCTACTTTGCCGCTTTTCTGGCTGAGTGAGCCGCGTTTTGGAACCTTTCTCGATGGCGACTGGAGTTTGCGGCTCTGGTTATACTGGTCTCCGATACTTCTTTGGATTCTCTCGAGCTTGCCTTTTATTTCGGCGTCACCCTTGCCCGAGCGCACCGAGCTTTCCATGTCGTTGTAGACGTTCAAATAGCCGTCGATACCGACTCCACGTTTTTTGGCAGCCAGAAGCCAGTTGCGGATGGACTCTCTTTCGGCTCTGTAAGGACCTTCTACGACTTCTTCTACCTTGCCTTTACGGGCTGTGGTAAAAGCCTGGGGCAGCTGTTGTTTGCTCTCCATTGCCGCAGGAGAGCTTTCAGGAGCCGCTTTGGCTGATTCTATAGACATGAAGCAGGCGCTGCCCAGGGTTGCGGCTAGCAGAGCGAGATGTTTCAGTGAGAGACGTTGTCTGATTCGGTACATAATTGTGAGCAGGACTGCGGTATCACTCGAAAAGGTACATACCTTTATTTATACCTGAAATTCCAGCCTGTGAATCAGAATCTCTTAGCCGGGCCGACTATTTTGCGACGGTTGCTATTAGATGGGGGAGAAATCTTTTTCTCTTGCAGCGGTTTTGTTTCCCTGATCACCCTGCTTTCAACAGCCGGCTGTAGATTGCTTTTACTTTTTATGGTGTTAATCGTATGGGCGATTAGAAGTACTGTTGCCACGACTATAAGTGCTGCACAGCCCATGGCGAGCGGCATGAAAGTGCGGGGATCGAACTTTCTTTTAGGCAGTTCGCTCGGTTTGAATTTTTCGGAAGCTGTTTTTACCCTTGTATTGATCTGCTTATTAATCAGGCTCTCAAGCTCTACTTTCTCTTCGATACTTATCTCTTGGTCCGAGTTTTTCAAGAGCTCTTTCAGTCTGGGCAGTTTCACATGGGAGAAATATTGATAGTCTCCTTTCGGGCTGCTCACATAGTCTTGCCACCATTGGTGGAGATCTCTTTTAAGGTCGTTTATGTTTTCATATCTGTCTACCGGTTCGTACTCCAGCATCTTAGAGAGGATGGACTGAAAAGGCACCATCCTCAGTGACCTGATATTGGCGCTGCTCAAGGTCAGGGGGAGGCGATCCGGGTTACAATGAGCCTGCATCATAGTAACCGGCGTTTTCTCTTCGTAAGGCAACTTGCCGGTCAACATTTCGAAGGCGAGCACCCCTAGAGAATAAATATCCGAACGTTCATCAAGGGGGTCGCCCATACATTGTTCCGGGCTCATATAGGCAGGTGATCCAAGAACGACCCCTGTTTTAGTTATACGTTGCAGATCTTCTTGCAATTTTGCCAGGCCGAAATCCAGGATTTTTATATTTACTCCATCGGATGCCGAGCGGATTATTATATTGTCCGGTTTTAAATCGCGATGAATCACTCCGCGTTGGTGAGCGTATTCGAGACCATCGCAGAGTTGACTCATTATCGAAGCAAATACCTCGGGATCTGTTATCGGCCCATTTTCACCGAGCATTTTCTCCAGGCTGTCGCCTTCGACCAGTTCCATTATTGAGACGCATGAACTCTCTGGTCCGACCAGGCATTCTCTGGCATCGACGATATTGGGGTGCTTCAGCTTCTCGTAGATCTTAACTTCCCGGGCAAAGCGGGCTTCGAGTTCTTCGTCTCTGTACTTCAGGGATTTGGCGGCAAAAATATGTCCGGTTTCAATTTCGCGAACACAGTGAACGACCGCCATGGCGCCTTCGCCAACAGTGCCCAGAACTTTGTATCTGCCGTCTAAGACTTGCCCTGCGATAGATTCGTCTGCCTGAATACTACTCAGACGATCTTGCACCTGACTGATGCTGACCTGGACCCTGGACTGAACAATGTCGAGGTCAAGTTCTTGCTCCGGCAGCGCAATGATGGCGGTGGATGATTTGATCTCAGAGCCTCGACCCATGCCACCAGGATCTTCGCTCGAGTTCGGATTGCTCGAATTAGTTTTCATTTTTGGGATTCCGCTCGCTCTGCACAACGCTGACTGCCAGGGACCTTAAGGTCGGGGTATTAACATCCTACCAACCGCGAGGGACAATTCTGTCCCTCATATGTGGGATATAGTAAGCCCTTTAGGGTGATTATCTGGCGGTTTGACCCGGGCCGAGAATCGTGCGTTTTTTCGTTCTGTGAACAGCTTTTGCAGCTTCTTGCTCAGCTCTGGACTCTTCTTTCTCTTGCGTTTCAGCGGGCTGTTTCGCTTCAGTGGTCACCGGTGCCGCCGGTTTGTTCATAGACTCTCTCAACTTGTCGAAATCTACCAGGCTGAGACCGTAGAGAATGCCCGAGACGATTATCAGGGCGGCTGCGCCTATCGCCACAGGAATCAGCTTCTTTTTGTCGAATGCCGGCTTGGGCAATTTATCCTCTTTGAAGCTCGCCCTAATAGAATCGACCTGGGCTTTTCTCTGGCTGTCTATCAGGTTCGAAAGCTGGTTCAGTTCGTCGGTCTGGGTCGTCGGTTTCTTTTCTGCGTATTGTTCTTCGTAGAGTTCAGGATCGATGAAGGTAAATGGAGATTGTTCTCCCGGTGCTCCCAGCTTTGCTTCTCTCCACCAGGCATCTAAATCGACTTTTAGTTCGTTGATGTTCTTGTATCGCATCTCCGGATCGTAGTGGAGAGTGGTGTTTATGATGCTCTGCAATATGTGCACCGCAGGCGTATCCGGTCGCAGTTTTGCTATGGGCAGAGGATGGGACATGGGGTCACAGTGCGCTTTCATCATGTCCACTGCGGTACATTCGTCATAAGGCAGATCGCCGGTTAGAAGCTCGAATGCCAGTGCTCCTAGAGAATAGATGTCGGATCGCTCCGACAGCTTTTTGCCCATGCACTGTTCCGGACTCATATAGGCTGGGGATCCCAGAACAACGCCTGTTTTCGTAAGCTTTTGCAGGTCTTCTTGAATTTTAGCAACCCCGAAATCGAGGATTTTGAGGTGCAGGCTACCGCCTTTCTTGAGAACGATGATGTTCTCCGGTTTGAGATCTCGATGAATTATCCCTTGTTTATGGGCATGTTCCAGACCATCGCAAATCTGATGAAGTATAGAGACGAATTCGTTGAGGTCGTCTATACGCTCCTGGCTCTCGAGCACCTCTTCGAGATCCATTCCCTCCAGTACTTCCATGATGAAAAGGCAGATGTTGTTGGGTCCGAGAACACATTCCACTGCCTCGACAATGTTGGGATGGCGAAGCTTCTGGTGAATTTCGACTTCCCGGGCAAACCGTGCCACCATGCTGTCATCGGAATATTTAAGAGTTTTGGCCGCCACTCTGCGATTGGTTTTTAGATCAAGAGCCTCATAAACAATTGCCATGGCTCCTTCACCGATAAGGTCGAGAATGCGATACTTGCCTTCGATGATCTGACCGGTGAGTACATCTGATTGTCTGATATCGGCAAGATCCGCTGCGGTTATGGAAGCTTTTCCTGCCTGGGCTTCGCTCTGGCTCAGATAGAGTTCGGGCGCGGACCAGTTTTTAACCTGCGGCTGTTCATCGGATATTTTTGTTTGATCGTTCGGCATGACGAATTTCTTCTAGCAAAGACTATTTTCTTAAACCGCTGCTTCCAGGGTTCATATTCCACCTAATCGATATATTAATTCAGTAAATCTGCGCTTGAAAGCTTTATGGGTCGAAAATCTAACTCTTTCAAGGGAGTTTGAGCTCACACGCCAGTGGTAATATTGGTACTAGGGTTAAGGTAGGTAGTTAGATAATGGCCAATATTTATAAGCTAAGTAGAAGTCCCGCTGGAAACATGTTGGTTCTGATCGCGGCTTTTACTTTTATCGTACTAGCCCTCGCTCTTTTCGGGCTCGGTTATTTGAGGATGCTGGGAAGCAGCTCAGAACAGAAAACCGCCATCGAGGCCGCCGCCCTGGCAGCCGCCCGGGAAGTGAGCAATATCGTCATCGATACCCCGGAGTTCGGATTTGTTGGCGTATCTGATTCGGCTCCCACCGGCACTGTGACCCAGGCCGGAGATACCTTTTTTACTCCGGTTCATTCTATCAACACCCTCATCGGCACTGCCCGTCTTGACCTTCTGATCGCAGATCAGCTTGGTGTGGCGGAGCTCGAAGAACTTGCCCTCAATGACCTTACTGCCGCCAAGGTCAGAGCCCAGGAACTGGTCGACACCATAGAGGTCTCCCTGGCCCCTTCCGGTACTGCCCAGGACAAAGATGGTGCCAACGTCACTCCTTATGTCGCTGCCGAACAGGCTTATAAACAAAACCAAATTCGTATGACCGGCTCATCCAACTATGTTGCCGGCTCTCTGCAGCTCAGTCTCGGCGCCCTCGCGTCCGGCGGACCCACTAACGTGCCCATACCACAGCCGGCGGGCTCCGATGCCAGTCTCGGTGGCTCCAACACAGTTGCCGGCAACTACAAGTCTTACACCAACATCCCCTATAAAGGCACTGACTTTGTCTTTGCCGGTATCGGTGATTCGGTAAAAATAGTCGACCAAAAACAGTATGTAGACACCCTCGCTTTGCCCTATTTCTATCGGACTATTATCAGAGCCGAAGCCCAGCAACAGGTCAATGACAGTGGGCTCAATAAATCGGGCACCCTCAAAGCGGTAGCCTGCGCTCAGCCCGCCAGTGTCTATGATCCCAAGCCCTATCCTGGAGCACTGACCATTAGTTTTCCCGATGGTATGCCCACTGGTCCTCAGACTCTTGCCAATCCCATGGCTATATACGGAGCACCTCTGGACAACGGAAGCGCCCAGTCTGACTTTTATACTTCTGATGTGGGAGACTATCCCACCGATATGGGCAGCCAGATCACCACATCCGGTGGCTGGCCAATCTCTTCTGATACCAATCAGCTAGCATCCAACGCCTGTAAAATAGCTTTTTATGACTGGCTAAAACGAGCCGGCACCAAAGCAAACGTGAATTCGGTCATCGGAATGCACTCGACGCCGTTCGACCCTCAGGGGGCAGATGTGCCCTGGGGACCGGCTGCGGCCAACCTTGGGAGCATCCCCCGGGGCATAGTGCATATCTATCGCTTCGACACCGACGGTCTTATCTCTTATCAGAGTCAGGATCAGAAGCCGATGCCCTATTATGTGGTCTCACATTCCCAGGCTTTCATGGAGTCCTTCGATGTTCTCAGCAACGGTGCTCCGAATCTGGTCAAAGGACCTATTACTCTGCCATCTGCGTTTTTGACCTGGCCGACGGCTACATCAAACGGTCAGATCACCTTCACCGGTGCCTATGACCTATATGTTCGCATCTACTCTCACAGACCGGGCCGGATAAATGGCGGCAAGCATGCCGGTGAGCCCATGGACAATGCCGTGGTCGCTTATGGCGGTCCATCGGTGAATAGATCCATCAGTCTCAGTCTGGTCCGACCCGGTGTCTCTATATTCGAAACCTCTTTCAGTGGGGTCGGCGCCCAGGGTAAAAAGTGGTGGAAGAAAGGACAGGTCGGCTTTATTGGAGCCCCTCCCGGACTTTCTGCCCGGGATGATTTCGCCTCTTTGCCTGGTGGCGGCATCGATACCAATCCTATAAAGTATGAAAAATACGATTATACCGGTGGTGGTGTGCGCAAGACCTACACAGAAAATGGCAGCGTCGCCGATATTCGCTTCCGCAGAGTATTGCAGATTGCCAACCTTGATGTTCCAACCGAGAAGGAATTTGCCTACGTCGGCGAGAAATAGATCAAGAGAAGGGCGTGATCAATAGTTTTATCGGGTTGCTGTAGTCATCGGTCCACAGCCTGATTTTATCCTTGCCCGCTCCTATCTCTTTCCAGCCAAGCTCTGAGAGCCTATCGAGAGTGATCTGGTTTCTGGTCATAACCACCCATTCGGTGGGGTAGCGTCTTTTCTCCCGGGCGATATCATAGTCGTTTCTGTATAGCACAGGCAGCTCTCTGGACTTGGCCAGCGCCTTTATGAGCGGCTTGAGATTATAGTAGTTATTGGTTACTTGAAAGGCTATTACACCTTCCGGTTTGAGCTTGCTGAGATAGAGGTCGAGGGCTTCTCTTGTCAGAAGATGAGTGGGAATAGAGTCCGAATTGAAGGCGTCTAGAATTATCAGTTTATAGTAGTTGTATGGTGCTTTTGCTAAGTTGAGCCTGCCGTCTCCTTCTATGATCTCGGTGTTCACCCCTCTTTTCTTCGCCTCATACAGATAGGTGAAATAGAGCGGATCGCCGGCTACATCTATTACGTCTCGGTTGATTTCGTAGAAGACCATCTTCTGACCGGCTTTGCCGTAGGCGGCAAGAGTACCACAGCCCAGTCCCACCACGGCCACAGGATCTTGAGGGTGCGGCGCATTCTTCGAATTGAGATAGCTTGTCAGCTCTCCAATCGGTCCCCGGGGGTGAAAGTAGGATACCGGTTTACCCCTAAGCTCCGGATCGAGACTCTCCATACCATGGATGGTGATGCCATGGAAAAACTGGAGTAGATTCTCCTGTCTATCCACACTGATTTTTAAACAGCCGAAAAAATTGCGCGCTCTATAGACGGTGCCCGGCTCCAGGTTGTATACAAGAAGGACCATGAACGATAGAGCGACTCCAAGACCGGCTCTCAGTTGTGTGGTGTTTCCTGCCATGGCCAGCACCACCGCCAGACCTGAAAATAAAGGTAGCAGAATACGCCAGTGCGGCTCTAGAGATGAGACGATCGGTAATTTTATGGAGATCACAAGCAAGAGCATAGTCATAGTGACCACCGGCCAGATAGCCTTGGGCAGCTTGCTTTTGTAGGACGGTAGAGAGAAGAACCTGTCTGGCAAGTTGGTTAGAGAGGCGACTGCCAGGGCGAGCACCAGGGGATATTCTATCCAGGCATCGAAAATAAGCGGAGCCAGAAAAGTATTGATCGAACTGCCGATCATGCCGCCGGCGGATACCATTAGATAGAATCGGGTCAGATGATTGGCTTTTGGCCTGTCTTCGGCCAGGCGCATATGAAATGCCAGGCAAGTAACAAGAAGAGCGACAAGATGCAGCGATATCCCCTCGGTGATAGGCATGCCTTCGCCTCTGGTGTCGACCGAAATAACCTGTTTGAAAATCATATAGACGACCAGAAGACATAGCGGTGGCGCTGCCAGATTGACCAGGCGCATAAGAATTGCAGGCGGTTTTGCAAAAGCAATAACAAAAGAGAGAAGATAAATTAGCAGGGGGACAACCCAGAAGAATGGAAGGGAGGAGAGTTCGGTAGAAACATAGGTGGTCAGGCCGAGCATCAAGCTGGCCGGTATGCTGGTATAAAGTAGCCACCGCCCGTAGTGACTGAAAGAAAGCTGAGAGTCTTCCGTATTTTCGAGGACTATCGTAGCTGATTCTTCTTGAGCCGGCGCGAAAGAAGCCAGCGCTATCAAAAGAGCTGTTCCTGCGTAGGTCCAGTAGATGATATTGCCCTGTTCGAATAAGCTGAAGTGCGACTCTATCCATAATGGATAGGATAGTAATCCGAGGATGGAGCCTGCGTTGCTGAGCGCGTAGAGAATATAGGGATCGCCTGAACCCTGCGCTCGGGTCTGGGCGAACCATCTTTGTAGTAAAGGTGCTGTGGTGGCAAGGGCGAAAAAGAGCGCTCCGGTCATTGAAGCAAGAGAGATAAAGACCCAGGCTATAGGACTTGCCCCGGTCGGTTCGGAAAGCGGCAGGTTGAAAGAGGTCGCCAGAAGCGGAAGGGCTAGAACGGCAAGATGAACGAATTTCTGCAGGTTCTGCTTCACTTTTGTGCACAGTAGATGCGCGTACAGATATCCGATAAAGAGAATAAGCTGAAAGAAGAGCACTGCCGTGTTCCAGACATTGGGCGAGCCGCCGAGATCCGGAAGCAGTTTTTTTGCGATGAAAGGCTCCAGCACAAACATCATGGTGGCACTTAAAAAGAGCGCCAGGCTAAAGCCTATCCAGAGTAAATAAGAGCGGATCATAGAAACAATATGCCGCTTTCTCTAACTGGTAAATCTTGGTGCCTCTCGCTGTGATTTAATGGTAGTTAGGTCGGTATAGAAAGAGGAGAGTCAGATCTTGCCAAGCCGCTTCAATACTGTGTTATCTGTTCTTTTCTTACTTGCTGCCGGATTATTTACTGCTGTTTTGCCGGCGCAAGCTTCCGATAAAGTCTTTGTTATCAAACAGGTTCAGAACGGTTCTGGGATAAGGACCGTCTGTGTAAACGAAGAGGGCATCAAATTCATTCAGGACGATTTTGCCGTCATCTCTAAAGCACCGGACTGGAAGGTCGTTTATCTGAACAAGCATCAGAAGACCTATTTTCAGACCGGCCTGAATGATTTTAAAGGGGTGCCGTGGTTAGATAAGATCCCAGCGTCTTTGAAGGCAGTGGATGCCACCGATGCAGAGATCAAAGGTCTGAAAGTGAGCCGACTGGAATCTGCGCCGGAAGATAGAGGAGACAAGAGCAGGAAGGTCGAGGTCCTCGCCACCAGCTCTCTGCCCCTCGCCAAAAGCGAAGTCGATTTGATCCGTGCTATTTATGGACAGGACAACCTGGAAGGTCTACCGCTTCGCATAAAGGTCGAGGACAGCGCTTCTCAAAAGGTTCATGAACGTGGCAGGTCTCTGGAAACCGACTGGTGTATGGAGAAAAAGCTGCCGGTCAGTTTCTTTTCTATTCCAAAAGGCTATACCGAAGTGAAGAGCCAGAGTGAGCTGGAAAAACAGAAGGCGACCGGCAAGGTCCGAGTAAGAAAATACAGACCCTTTGCCCATTCTAAATAAGGGCGGATATTACTTGAGCCAGTTATCGTCGAACTTTCGATAGTCGATTCTTCTGCGATTTCCCACTCTCGAGTTGTTGGTGGTTTTCTTCGAATAGGCCGAATGTCGCCAGTTCTTGTAGAACTCGGAAGCAAGAGGGGTGGACTTCTCCAGCTTATTTAATTTGAGTCTGCTGTGGGAGCTGGAAGTGAGTTTGAAATTAAGAGAAAGCTTCGGTACAGATGCTTTCTCTGTTTTAAGAACGGCTTTGGTTTTGTCTTTTCCTTTTTTGCCTTCCGTCAAGTTTTCGTCTTCTTCCGGTTGGGGCTCTTCTTCTTCACCGGATGTGATATTGCTCAGGAAAAGCGAACTGTGCTGGTAAAACGAATAGAGTCCATCCATATTGAATAAAGCAAGTCCGGTTAAAATCGCTGTGATTATACAGGCTGCGCCCAGGCGAACTGCAGTGGCTCCGGGAGACAATCTTGGTCCTTTGGCGGAGAACTTGCCGGCAAACTGCATGGCCATGGTCTCTTCCTGGTTCATCTGGTTCTCTCGCAGGGCTACGAGATTGCGGATTGTGGTGCGGACGTTCTGCTGAGTTGATCGAGAGCGACGACGACGTCTTTTTCTGGGCTCTTTCTTGGCTGCTTCGAGAACTTCCTCTTCGGTTACGGATTTGACCGGTTCTGCCGCCGCAGCGGCGGCAGCAGCAGCTTCTGCTTCTGCCCGAGCTTTCTCTTCGGCGGCTCTGGCTTTTTCCTGTCTCTCTTTTTCTGCCACCTCGCCGGCTTTCTTGTACAGATCGGTATAAAAGCTCGGTCCAGCTTCGAATTTGACTACCTGAGACTGGGCCGTGGCGGTTACTTCGTCTCTGATGTCCGGTCTTTCTTTCTTCTCCTTCTTTGGTTCCGGCTCTGGCTCCGGTTTTTCTTCTGTCTTAACCGGCTCGACTTCGGTGGCACTGATAGTACTGAGGTCAGCCAGAGGATCAAAGTCAGAATCAGGCTCAGACTCAGACTCAGACTCTGGCTCTGGCTCTGGCTCTGGCTCAGATTCAGATTCGAAGTCTAACTCTAGATCAAGATCGTCGTATTCGTCGAACTCTTCGCTGATAGCAATACGATGCCAGTCGGCAAGTTCTTTCTTGAATTGAGAAATGGAGGGCATTCTCCAGTCTGGGTCTTGCTCCAGTGCTTGCTCAAGTAGTTTGTTCAACTCGGTCAGATGAGGCAGGTCGAGAGCCAGATGGGTCAGTGGTGTGAAATTAGGACCTTCCGAGTTCGCCTTCTTGCCCGCCACCAGAGAACTCAATTTTGTGCTCGATAAAGGATTTTTGCCGGCTACAAGCAGATAGGTCAAAGCCCCCAGGGAGAAGATGTCGGTGTTGACGGCGGTATATTCGCCCTTCTTTTTCTCAGGGCTCATAAAATCGTAAGACCGACTTTTGCCGTCGGGAAATTTGTAAGGCTGACCCAGCCCGGCGGTACCCCAGTCGGTTACTTTAACCGAGAAATCGTCAGCTACTTCGTTTTCTGAAATAAGCACCTGGCTGGGGTCTATATTGCCGTGGAAAAGTCCTTTGCTGTGGACATATTCGAGGGCTTCGCAGATGCCTGTGACAACGGAGAGAATGGTGTTCTCATCGTCTATTCTGCCGAGGGATTCCAAAAGCTGTTTGAGGGTCACTCCCTCGACATACTCCATCACGACCACCGGAAGTCCGGACGCACTTTTGAGCTCGTCTTTGATCTCGACCATATTCGGGTGCTTGATCGCCTTAAAAGTCTGGATCTCCTTCTCGAATTTTTCTATCAGTTCGGGATTATCGTATTTCAGGGTCTTAATCACCACGGTCTCGCGCGATTCCATGGCCTGCCCCATATAAACCATGGTCAGATCGCCCTCACCTACTGCGTCGATGACTACATAGCGGTCATCAAGGACCTGCCCCATAAGCGAATACCGGGCAGGATTGAGAGAAATCGTCTCAGACCCTTTGTTCTGAGATTCTTCTTGATTTTCAGTGCTGACTTTCTCTTCGGACATAATCTCTGACCGCTACGGTTCAATTATATTCTGCCTTGTTTTAGATCAATTTCCACAGAATATATATTTATGGACATTCGGAACCTTAATCCGAGTCTAGCGGTAGTCCATGTTCATCTCTTTGTTGCGCCAGTTGTTTATGCGCTTTCGCTGGGCCTGCCTGGACAACCTTTTGGTCCATTCGCTGCCTTCATTGGTGTATTTCATGTCACCCGGCATGCGAGCCATCTCTTTGCGAACCACCTCTTGTTCAATCTGGCGAAGATAACCCTCGGTTATCTGGGTTCCATCGTATTTGTCTTCTATGGCGTTCGGTGTCTCCGGCGCCACCTCATATTTCTCCCAATATGGATTCACCCCGAACTTACTCTTCGAGGTCGACCCGCGTTTTACCGTATAGGGGCCTTTGTTGTGTTTGACCCGGTATCTCGGGTTTGCCATGAGCGCTTTTACATAAAACTGCTTCTTCAGGGTGCCGGATAACTCGTTGATCTTCTCCTCGATATCCCCCTTGTCTTCTCCTTTCTCCACCATCGCTTCGATGCGGTCGAAAGCAGCAACATAAGGCTTGATACCGATTCCATAGCGGTTGCTTTTGGCGATAAACTCAAGGAGCATAGCCCGCTCTTCCTCCAGGGGACCGTCTGCCACGGTGCGCTCATCGAGGTTGTCAATCCTGACTGCGTTTAGATTATAGCCACCGTTGCCGCCATAACCGGCAGGCTTTGCGGCACCTTTTGCCGGTGAGGCTGCCACCGCAGGCTTTTTCTCTTCCGGCTTTTTCTGAGGTGTCTCTTCTATCTGTTTGTTTACAGCGGCCAGTTTGGTTTTCTCTTCCTCTTTCGGGCTGTATTCATAGTCTTTCGCCAGTAACTCTGCCGAGTTCACCATCTTGCGAGCCGCTTCCGGATCGCCGTCTAAAACAAGCAATTCGGCAAGTTCGAGGCGCTTGCCAAAAATGGCAGGGTTTGATTCATCTTTCCTGGTCATCATCTGAACGGCTTGTCTTTTCTTGTCCACCGCTCGGTCATATTTCTCTTGGGCTCTGTAGAGGCGGGCATACTGATCTAAAACCGGAGCCTGAGAATAATCTCCTGCACCATGTTCTCTTACAAGCGCTTTCATGGCCCAGTCAAGATAGTGAAGTGCCTGGTCGTATTGCTTCTTTTCTAGATATATGTCAGCCACAGTGCGTGAGATCTCTACAGCTTTCGGATCTCGATAGCCGTAAGCTTTGTATCTGACCGAAAATGCTTGTAGATAGAGCTTTATCGCTTTGTCCAGATCCCCTTCTTTGCGAGCCGCTTCTGCAGAGTTGGAATACTGGGTTGCTACCACCCTGGGATCCTGAGGTTTTGCCGGCGCTTTTGACGATGATTTTGCGCAGGTCGCTCCAGGAAATGATCCCAGGGCAAGAACACAGGTCGTCGCTATAATCGCCGTCTTTCTTGCTGCCCGCATCTGAAATTTCCTTGTTCTCTGTTCTGCCGGATTCTTGTTCTTTAACATTTTACACCAAGCAATGTAGATGACACCGGAACTGATGGCGCTTTGTATATTGAAGGAAATTTTTGCTGAAAGAAACTTCGAAAAGCTTTCTGAATAGGCTTTTCGGGGTTCGAATGGGAATGTCCCCATCGTCGATGTTATTGCATATCGAATAAAGTTTGCACGATATCCCTTCACCATTGAGAGATAGTCGGCGTGCAAGCCTACGACCACAATCCAGAACAGAAAGCAATCACCGAATCCGGTCTTGATAGCTCTAACCGTGCCGGGGACAAAATGATGCAAGAAGTCCTCAGTACCGACATCAAGGACTGGAGAGCGCTGTTTCAGAGAGGAGATGCCGGTAAGTCGAATGTATTTGATCGACAGTGGCAGGCCGATAGCGGTGGCAAATTAGTGCAACTGGATATGATCTCGGGCAAACTTCTAACCCACAATGATCGGGGCGATAAAGTCGACTATGAGAGCCAGTCGGACAACGAGAGAATGAAGTCCAAGAGCTCCCTTGCTCTTTCTTCATTCTTTATGCTGTCACCAATGGCAATGCTAGGTATGGGCACCACATTTGCCATTATGGATCAAGCGGAAACCAGGCAGCAATCCAGAGAAGTTGATAGATTGAGGCAGAATCTTACCGGCAATGGCGCAGGGACCGGTTCAGGTCAGGAGCAAGCGCGAAAGCAAGAGCTTCGCCAGGAGCAGAGTAGTCTCAATCAGGCTAGTCGCCCTAAAGGCGGTTATACACGAGAGATCATGGAGCAGTCTCTGGGACAAAAAGACGATAAACGACGCAGAGAAATTGAAGAGAAAGAACGAGCCGGACTGATAGAGAAACAGAAAAAACTGGCATTCGACAAATTCATCAAGGATGTCGAGCAAGGCAAGCAGAAGCGCAAAAAAGCTGGCAGAGACGGAGCCGATTCCAAATCCGACATGCTGCGGCGTCGCAGTCGCATGAAAAATTCCATGTCGGTGGCAGACAGAATGAACATCGGCAGATTGAATGCGGCCAAGCGAATAATCGAGGACCGAATCGAAAGAGCCCATGCCGATGGCACCAGTCTCAAAGATGCATCTCGCTTGCATTCTCAACTCGAGACTCTGGATAGAGCGATCTATCGTCTTTCGCAACTCGGATATTGAGGTCAGAAGAATTTTTAATTTTACGTAGTTTCCCCACCAATAACGCAGTCAGGGTACAAATCGGCTACATTCCGCGAATAGCATTGATGATAACAGGCAAGGTAAATTCAAATGAGTGATTTCTATTTCGAGCCCCGTGGCAGGCAAATGTTTCAACAGCAGCATCAATACCCGGATCAGGGTATCGACCTTTTTAGAGAAGTGAGGGACCTCGTCTTCTCCGGCGGACAGAACAACAGAGGCTGTGATCGTGACCGAGGTTGTGGCCCTCGTGATTTCGACCAATTTGATCGATCAGGCCGCTCAGATCCATATGATCGATATGACCGGATGAATATGCAGCGAGACTCGATTCCCTGGAGTCGAGGTGATCAAATCTTTAATCGCCATAACTCTTGTAATACTCACAATAGATTCAACACCCAGCCCGGTTGCGAAAGGCAGTATTATCCGGAGGGTCGCCATCGTCCCCAGAGTGACTATTATCAAGATAGAAATGATTTTGGACGCCGACACCGTCCCGGTTCGTTTCAGCCTTTTCAAAGGCATCAAAATCAAGACCTGGGAAGACAGATTATCAATCGGGTTGTGGTGCCTTTGATAATGAACGAGATCTTCGGACACCGCCAGCGCTATCAACCGGGTCGGTTTCGCCGGTGGTGACCTGGGCCTGAGATAAAGACCTAAGACAAGGGCAGAACCATCTCGATTAAGTTCGATTTGAACAAGAGTTCAGGCTTCTTGCCCGCAGCCATTTTATAAGTCCCTCTTCCGTTAGTGAAGATCAGATTGTTTTCGCTGTCGAAATCGTAAGCTGCCACCGAATCGGCTATCGTCTCTTCGTCGCCATTTTTAGCTCGTTTGATCAGTACCCAGTCCGATGGCACCAGAGGCGCCTCGTCCGGTGCCAGTTTCGAGTTACGCATCGCTTCGCCGGCATCGATCATCCTGCCCCGCAGAAAGACCTTTTCTAAATCCATGGTTTTTGCACCCTGGTTATCCTGGGTGGTGAGCGGTCGTCTAGTAAAAGTCAGAGAGAAGAAGTTGAGGAAGGCCACGAAGGCTCTGCCGAGGCGGAAAGGAAAAAGCACGATGTCTTTCAAGGTAGTAAGCGCTGATGCGCTTTTGGCGCCGGTTTGATAAGGTCGGCGAATGTAGTATAGATTTCCTTCTTTATCCATACGAGGCAATAGATAGTCGTATTCACTCGAATGCAGAATCTCTTCCTGGTCACCGGTTGCCAGATTGAGTTTCTGAATTGCGCAGGAGCTGAGACCGACTGCAAATCCGGCTTTATTACGACCGACGCCGGCAGATTGATAGACAATGGTGTTCTCTTCGCCCGGGACCCATGAGGGTGATTCGTCTATACAGTCGCCTTCGGTAATCTGATCGCATAAAGAGGTGCCGACCATGGCGATGAAAGCGGTACCATTGGCATTGCGAAGCGAGCAGACTATTTTTCCTGATTCCGAATCTCGGCAGAGGTCTGAGATGATCATTCCTTCTTTATGAAACAATCTTTGCTCTTTCTTCGTGGCGCGATTGTAGACAAAGAGACCACCGACTACTCTGGTGCTGAGGGCGAACATTATTTCATCGGGCTCTTCGGAGGGGGCGATGGCGGTAATGTGCACCGCCATCGCTTCGGCATCGGCGTCTCCATTGGCTCCGCTGCCGCCCCAGAGCTGACGAGAACTGAGAAAGTCTTCTCCGTCGGTTCTATTCTTCCAGCTGTTTTTCTGGGCGATTCTCATGGCTCGGTCTTTCATCTCTTGACCGAACTGGCTGTGATATTCCTCTTTATCCGGTTTACCGGAGTCCTTACGGACAAAGAATAGTCTGCCGTTCTCTAGAAATGCTAATTCGTTCGCCATTTATTTAACTCCCGGACCTTAGAGTGTAGCCATCTCTACGTTTTCGAAATCTCTTTGATAGTGCTTCATGTATTTCACTTTCCGTTCCAGGGTGTCGATGACGGCATTGCAGAAATTGACACCTTCCAGTTTCTGGGCGAAGTTCAGACCGCCTGGATTGAACACGTTTATCTCCATGATCTTATTGCCGACGATGTCGATGCCCACCAGAAACATGCCATCTTGCACCAGCTTCGGACGAACTAGATCTGCGAGGTCGAACATCTCGTCGGTCAGTTTGGCTTCGGTCAACGAGCCGCCGGCGTGGATGTTGCTGCGGATATCATCGGGTGCGCTGACCCGGCGAAAAGCGGCATACTTGCCCTTGTATTTCAGCGGCTGACCGTTCATCAAAAACAGCCTGGTGTCTCCCTTCTTAGCCTCTGGCAAATATTCCTGGGCGATAACATAACCATCTTTGGTGAGAGAGTCGATAATCTGATTGAAATTGGTCGTGTCTCCGTACTGCACCAGAAACACCCCCTGACCGCCGAAGCCCTGCAGAGGCTTCAGAACGACCCGGCCTTCCTCTTTGGCAAAATCTTTGATCTGACGTTTGCTGCGGGTAATTATCGTCCTCGGTCTGACTTCTTCCGGATAAAGCTGGAAATACATCTTGTTCATGGCGTTGGCAAGACCGCTTGGATCATTGACCACGATCACACCATGCTTCATGGCGATTCTGCCGAAATTGATGCCGATACTCTGGGCCCAGGCCCTTGGACCGACCTCTATGGTCGGATTGCTTCTCAAGAAAAGGACATCGAGGTCACTGACCGAAATAAGCTCTTTTCTGGCTCTATCGCTCTGCAACTCTTTGAGATACGAGCCGGCCGAATGATAGCGTTTAACCGGAGCATGTCGAGCTGTCGCTTTGATCCGGTCGTCTTTGTCATATTTGAAAGAATCGGCTTGCAGAATCCAGGCTTCATGTCCGGCACCAATGGCTGCCATGGCAAGGTGGTTGTTGGTAAATGATTCTTCCTCGGACATGATGTCATTTACGTAGAAGCCGATTCTCATTACAAGTCCTCTTATAATCCCTTGGATCAGGAATTACTAAGTTTAGCAGCATCTACCCGTATCTAAAATTCTGACCCGATTGCAGTGCTGATATCAAGGGGGCGGCTTCGGGCGCGTGGTCAGAGAAGCAATCATATGTGGTGGCAGAACAGGGTGATTTTGAGGCGAGGGTACAAAAAGTTCACAAATATGAGTTAAAGTTCAGAAACTCCCCGTATTACTAATAAAAATCAGTTCTCCCAGGCGTTCGTGAGAGAAGGATCGAGATTGAAATAAATGGGGTCGTCAGCATTTAAAGATAGAGGAAACACCGACCGGCCTCCCGGCGGGGCGATGCCTGCCAGGCACGCCAATCCTAAGATTATCGCCATAGGCGACGCGATCGCCAAACGCAAAAAAAGCCTTGGGGCTCGCAAGGAGACCGAGACTGTTTCAAACACCGCTGAGTTTCTCGTTCAGCCTCCGATTCTCGACGAGGAGGTCAAAGAGGTTTTCGAGGAGACCGACCATCCTTTCGTGGTTGCTCAGTGGGTCGCGCCCCACACTCCCTGTATCATTCGCAGCGTCGATGATTCTTCCTGTATCCGTGCCATCGTCTATCCCGGTCAGAAGAAAAGACGAGAATTTTTCTACTCTGCCGATAGACTGATCCGGGTCGAGACAGAAGAAGGCGACCTGAGAGTGACCTACTCTTATGATCCTTATGCCGACGAATGGCTGATGATTCACGACGGGATCACCGCCAGGATGCAAGGAGACGTCTGCCTTACCGAAGCCGGTGTTTTGCAAATTGAAATTGATCAATCTGGATCAGCCAGGCTCGAATTTCCCGACGGAGCGGTGAAACTGGCCAACAACTGTTTTGAACCCCGGCGCAAGAAGCTGTCGGTGCCCGAGATGGAATTTCTCAATGTGGTGAGCCATGACCTCAGAAGCCCGCTCATGTCTATTCAGGGGCTGATGACTCTTTTGACCTCCGGCGCCCTCGGCGAGATTTCGGATAGAGCCAGAAACAGAATCAACGGAGTCGAGACCGAAGTTGCTCGTCTGATTCGGCTGGTGAATGAGCTGCTCGAAGCCGGTCTAATAAATCATCAGAAAGAGGCTCTTATTCTAGAGACTGTCCCGGTCAATGAACTGTTCGATGCCACCATCTTCGCCCTCGAAAACCTTGCCGCTCGAAAGAGTCTGGTGGTCGAGTACGCACCGGTAACTTATGAGGTCTCGGTCAATGTGGACTCTTTTATAAGGGTTCTCGTTAATCTGCTTGCCAACGCGGTCAAGTATTCTCCTGAAGGCGAGACGATTCGACTGAGCGCTGTCAAAGAAGACGAGCACATAACGCTCAGTGTTGAAGACTATGGCAAGGGTATTTCAGAAGCCAATTTCGAGCGGATTTTTCAGAGCTTTCAGAGCGATACTGAGAAAGACAATGGACCTGAGTCCGACGCAGGAAACGGAATCGGCCTTGGTCTTGCAATATGCAAATCGATTGTGGAAGCCCACGGTGGAAGTATAGGTATCAAGAGCAAACCCGGTGAAGGCAGCACTTTCTGGATCAGACTGCCTCAATAGGGATGCCCACTTTATTGAGGGCTTGTAGCAAGGATTTACCGCGGTCTGGCATGCACCAAATAGGCAATTCCATGTCCTTACCGTCTTCGGTGAGCAACACTATCGAACCGGCATCTTGATAGCGATATAGTTCTCCTCTGTCGATCTCATCGAGGCAGAGGGAGCGATGGCTGTCTTCGTCGTCGTTGTGAATATGGAAATGAATTCGATCATCGTCGATGGTAATGGTGTACTGATCGCAGAGGCGTTTTAGAAGCTTCTGGGTTAAATAAATCAGACCTGAAACGAAGAGACAATCTACCGACAGCAAGAGCATCGAATACATCGGTGAATGTTTCCAGAGATTCCATGCGAAAAAGAACCATACCAGGGAGAAGAGGAAGGCGAAGGCATAGATCATTTTTATGATGTAGTGACCGGGCCGCCTGCTGCCGGGTAGAGAGACAATTTTGTATGGCTTTTTAGATCTGGTTTTCATAACATTTTCCTAGCACAGGCTTGTGAAGGCTATGCCGAAAAATTATGCTGGGGACCAGATCCGGTGCAGATTCAATTATCGAAGCTGGCGTCGATACCGCTGCGTTTGATGCTGAAATTAAATAGTGCCTCTTTCAGGCTCATCTTACCGTCCTGAACCAGCTTATGCAGAACCAGACCAGAGTCCACTATCGGTCTGTCTTCCGGATAGATCTCGTTGAGGATCATTCTCAGCGTTCTTGGATCTTTGAGGGCAAGACGGGTCGCCTCTTGGTTGACTCCTTCGGCGGTATCATGACCGGTTTCGGCATGCTTCATCACCGAGGCCATAAGACGTGGTCTGGTTTTCAGTTTTTCTACCGCGTCATGGAGCATGGAGGCTGATAGATAGCCGCTCAGACGGAAGAAATTGAACAGGCTTATTGCCCGCTCGTCCATTTCAGAAACAGAGCCATTGCTATCGATTTTGAAATCATCGGAAGAGAGATAATTGGTGGCATCTTTGAGAATGCCTGCGCCCTGGGCCAGGCTGATTTTACCTTGCCAGTTCAGACTTTGCAGTTTGAGGGCAAGGGTGAGCACATCTCTTTCTATAACCGACTTCTGAATCAGAAACTCTCCGAGCAGCATGTTCAATGAAGCTGAAATCTCGCTAGCTTGAATCAGTTTTTCTTCTTCGATGATTCCTGCTGATACAAGCAGTTCACCAAGCTTGGTTCTTTCACTATTTAATGACGGAAGACTGTTGGCTGTCTCATCGGCTTGATCGGCTGTGGCTAACCGGGCAATAACGCGGGGTCTTTCGATGTTGCCCCGGCGTAATTCTCTTTGCAGGGCGAGGGCCACTCTCAAAAAGTCCTCAGTTATTTTG
Source organism: Candidatus Obscuribacterales bacterium (assembly GCA_020634035.1). Taxonomy (GTDB): domain Bacteria; phylum Cyanobacteriota; class Vampirovibrionia; order Obscuribacterales; family Obscuribacteraceae; genus RI-106. The sequence goes on from JACKCM010000005.1 coordinate 530,600, forward strand.
TTCATGAGGATAAAGACCTGGCCAAGTGGAAGTCCGGAGGAGTTCGAAATTGCCAGACCGAACTCGAGCTGCTCCGAGCCTATCTTTTTGCTGTCGGTGAGAAGCTCTCCCAGTCTCGACCTTCTTGTACCGGGGTTCTCGAAGCCCAGGGCTCTGAGTGCTTCACCGAAGCTGATACCGCTCGACCGCACCAGATACATCGCTTTCTTAGCAAGGTCCAGTTTGATCAGTCGATCGCGCAGTAGAGACTGGGCTTCGATGGTGCTCTTGATCAATCTCTCCGGAACATAGTCGAGCATACTCAACAGTTTGCCCAGGGGTAAGGTCGTGAGAGATGAGAGTACCGCCGCTTGCTCTACCCTGGTTCGAGTGACCAGATCCAGATCTACCAGTAACCTTCCCAGGCGGAAATCGTTCTCAAGTGCGTATTCGGTCAATTCCAAATCCTCTAAATTTTGATATTAGATGTTTATCTGTTCGCGAATGACTCTCAGACCACGCATATATGGGGCTTGCCGCTGTGCGTGTCTGAAATTTTGCTTTAGATATGATCGGATTCCGGGGCAGATTGTACTTTATTTGATCTGTGCTCCTGTCATTTGTGCACAGGTTTATTTCGATTTGCTTCCAGGCTTATAGAGAACCAGGGCTCCTATTCGTCTCGACCATTAAGATAGCGCCATCAAGCGGAAGTCATTTATTCTGATTTACAATAAGAAATTGTGAAGTGGCCCTTATAAAAGATCGAAAAGTGGATGAAAGATTTTCTAGCCCGATTCCTTTTGAGATTGCTCTTTGGATATATACCGATAATGCTTTTGATAGCGACTGCATTGCTGATGATCGGCTCGGGCTATATGCCGGGCTGCAACAGGCATTGAGCGGGAACAGCGATAATTTTGTGACGTCTTCCTTCCTAAGTTTTTTCGACTGGACATAGAAATGGACAGGAAAAATCAAGTCTCTAGAAAGACGGTAAAGAATGAAGGCACCATATGCAGTATCCTATCAGGACCTACTGGCACACACTGAAGACAGGCTCTGGCAAAATCGCTCGGATGAGGACTTTGCCTACCTCGCCGAGCTTGTAGACGATCTCTACCTGCGTATTCTAGAAACGGAGGTGGCTACTTATAGCGGCAGCTTGCTCACCGGCAAAGCCTATCGTGAACTGGCCGGAAACAGCACCTTTGAATAGCCGACATTTCTGCTTGACAATGGGTCGGTAGAGTAGATGAAAGGAATTTCCACAATTTTGCTTCGAGAATTGAACCGAAGATGAAAACCCATGCCCGGTGATGGTTTCGCCGGGTGGGGTTTTTCTCTCCAGCTGAGAGAAGAGCCGTCTAATCTTTTGATATCGAGCGGAAATATAGTATCCATGCTCTATTTGCGAAATATCAGAGGATGTTCATTATTGGCATAGGAAGTTAAACATTCATGAATGCCCAATGAAAACTCCGGTTTTGCACCATATACTTGTGCCGTTCCATGCTTGACAGCTGATCAGAGCTCCACGGCTGGTTATCGGTTCTTTGCTATCGGTGCATTATGACCTCGCTCTCTTACTTTTTCGACGTCCAGAAGGGCGAGAGAATGAAAACCTCTCTCCTCTTTCTCTGGTTCTTTCTTTTCATCTGCTGTTACTACGTACTCCGTCCGATTCGTCGTGGTCTGGTTCTTGAAGGGCTCGGCAATGACAATATGCCCTTCATCTATATGGGAACCGCTCTGGTCACCGGAGTGGTGGTCTACATCTATTCTAAGTTTGCCCACCTGCCCAGACGCCCTCTGATAGGCGGAATCTACACCATCTTCATGGTCAATCTTCTGATCTGGTGGCAGCTCTTCCAGAATCCCACCGGATTGACCGCTGGTGTTTTCTGGGTCTGGCTGGATGTTTTCTCTATCATGGGTGTCACCCTTTTCTGGATGTACGCCAATGACCTCTTCGATTCTTCGAGCGCCAAGCGTCTGTTTGGAATCATTGCCGGAGGCGGAGGACTGGGAGCGGTATTCGGCTCTTCTATAACTGCTTCTTTAGTGCAGATGGTCGGCTCGACCAATATGCTACTTGTGGCGGCTTTCATCATCGCGCTTACTCTAGGGATATTTTTTGTCATTGAGCGAGTCACCGAGACCGGTGCGATCAAAAGAATCAGCGATGATTCGGATAAGAAGAGCAAATACGATCTCTCCAACTTTTCCGGTGTGATCAAGCAAATCGTATCTAATCGGTTTTTGTTGTTCCTCACGCTGGTGGTCTGTTTCGAGCGGATTACCCCTGACCTGATTCAGTTTCTCTACCATGAGGTCTTGCACACCATGGCCACGGGCTCTGACGCCATAGCCGCGGTGGATGCCAATCTAGAGAGATGGAGAGGGATTGCCGAGTTCTTTGTCGAGATCTTCCTGGTCGCTTTTGTCATTCGCAAATTCGGCACCGGAGTCTCCATCGCCTCTTCCGGTGTGCTGATCATGGCATCGCTTGCATGTTTTGCTATCTTCGCCAACCCGCTTATCGTGGTGGCTATCTTCCATGCCGATGAAGCGATTCGTCACTCCTGGTTCAAAGCTGCTAAAGAGCTGACCTATACAGTCACCTCCAGAGACGTGCTCTATGCGATAAAGCCTATCATCGAGATGTTCTTCTATCGCTTTTCCCGGGGCTTTGCCGGTGTCCTCATCCTGTTGTTCAACTCGGTATTCGGGTTCGGTACAGCCGGTATTCTTGGACTGGGTATAGTCTGTGGTGCCGCCTGGGCGTTCTTCGGATTGAAGCTCAATGCTGAATTCAGAAGGCTCGAAGTCAAGTCTCAGATAGACAAAGCCTTCGATGGCGATGCCCAGGCAGAAGCCACCGACAAGAAAAGCTCTCAAACGGTAGGAGCATAGGCGCTTTCTCTAAAGCGTAGCGCCCATATTTCATCTTTTGAGTCCAGGTGACTTCGGTTAGCCGTTGAGCTTACTCTGAAGATCCCTGATGCTTGTCATAACACTATCAAATGACGGTTGTTGACCTAAGAAGTAAGCGTTCATGCTGCCATAGTCTTTTCTGAGGTCTTCTAAATCTAGCCCTTTTGGAACTAAAGTCCAATTTTTCGCTAGGCAGAAATCATAATTCGTTTTACTGTCGTATCGATGTGTTTTCTTGTAGCTTACTACGCTTTCCATCAGCAACTTATCCGATATAGCTGCTTCCCCAATAGTGTGTTCGTATATTTGTGATACGTCATACCAATGCCTTGACTGGCTCTGGAATTTTGTTTTTGGATCGTTTTCCTGGCACATAGAGTGAATATGCGTAACTTTCTCCCAGAAAGTGCGCTTCGGATCAAGTACATCAATATTGGCTATCGGGAATTCGAGGCTAGTCAACTGTCGCGACAGGTAAGTGGTTATTTCGTGAAACTCGCTTGGTTCCGTCAAATTTCTAGCTCCGAGATCAAATTGAATTCGCCTTTTAACAGCCGAGCCTCCATCTGCCGACAAAGCCGACGGATATTGGATGAACAAATGATCTCCTGTGTCGTGCCAGCCTTCTTGCGCTGTTGTTACCTCGTACTCACCTATTTCACCAAGATCTTGCTCGGGGGCTTTCTGGAAGTACGGCACCAGGGTCTCATCTCTATATTCTTTGAGTTTCCTTTCTAGGCGCTCGCGTGTTTTCTTTGCCTGACTTCGACTAACCTGTTTGGTTAGATCAATATTTTCACAGGAGAACAGATCAATGGTTACGTCGATGTCCTCCGAAAATCGATCAATAAGGTTGTAAGCTTTAGAAAGCGAGGTGCCTCCTTTGAACACCATATTCTTTTTCTTCGGCATACTGAACAACTTTTCCAGCGCCCAGCATATCCAGATGTCCTTTTCTAAGACGTCGGCAGGATATCCGATTTTAACGCTCATGTTTGTCAGAATCTCTGCCCGGGTTTCTCGGTCTAACTCCAGAAACTTTTTAGGCCGCACTGCGGAGACCCCTGTCAAATCGTATTAGTAGATCAGCCAACCAACCAGGCATAATATTTCTAGCCGACAACAAAGCGCTAAATTCGGCTTCGGTCAATATGGCTCTAACCTGGCTTAACTCTGCAGTACCCACAGCTCTTTTGCCCAGATACCTGAGTGCAGAGTAAGCCATCCCTTCTTTGGTACCAGCCAATACGAGGTGTCGGGGGGAAACTCTTTTGAACTCTACTTCCATATTGCCGACCTTGAATTTTGTTGGACTGGAACTGGTTAAGTACACTGCCTTCATAGGGACTTGAGTTGTAAGACCCAGATTGTGGGCTGCCGCTGGTCCGCTAACTGCCAGTGTGGCATTGTGAGCCCGGGCTTTTGCCTTTGCGATTTCAAAGATTGTCGGAACGACCTTCCCAATATATGGATTCTTCTTTGGTTTTACGAAAACACCACGGCAAACCCTTGTTATTCCGCCCTGTTTAACGAGCCTGTACAAGGTTTGGTCTACGGCAGCCCTGGTGCCAAGATGAAGGAACTGAGCAACCGTGAACGGTTCACCGATGGGCAATTTCGAGATTTCGGCAGTGACCTGCTTTGAAGTAGCCAATTTGTCTGTCCTCCATATGTTGAATATTCTAGCAGATTTTCTAACAAAATGTCAAAAGGCTTAACTAGTCATTACTAGCGGGAAAGACCTTGAGGCGTTGTCTCAGACCAAGATCTTGCTGGTCGCTGGTTACGAGGTTGAACATTTCGTCGGATTACTTGGTATGCGCTTTTAGTTTAACGCCGTCCTGGTAGTCGCCGAAGATGAGTGAGCGTGCTGTAATGAGAGAATCTTAGAAAGTTCGTATAGGGACAGTAGAAGTTGATCGAAGCCCCTCAGGAATGAACTTTATATATGGTACTTCCCTTGAGCATTCAAATACGCGTACTAGAACTAGTGGTTGCCATTTGCTATGGCACCGAATCTGGCGTCGTAGAATCTGGGCAGTGAATCGTTCTGAATTCAGAGTTACTCTCGGGAGAAGGCTTACTAAATCATGCAACTGCCGATTGGAGTGCTTAGTAGCCAAATTAGCGCCTAACCGATTTGAGAATTTCGGCGAGTTGTTGGTTGGTTAGATATAGTGTCGCGAGTAATGCTGGCACTCCTATCATGAGCATGCAAACATCTTCTGGTAAGTTGAGCCTGTCAAAATATGGTACTGCCAGACCGAGAACAATGAATAAACAGATCAACCTGGCTCGAGAAGCGACAAAAATTCTGAATTGCACTACGGCAAGTATGAACGCAGCCGAAGTTCCAGTGATAATGATCATTAAGAACCACTGATAGGGGTCTAATTGTCTCTCGCCGCTAAATGGGAAGTAGGTAAAGAGCAGCCAGGTGCAAATAAAGCCCATAGGTAACAGGGCGCTGTATGCGACATTTTTCATGGTTTGATTATAAGTCCGGTGTTCTGTGCCAAGCCACCGTGATCGCCCCACTGGTTCGCATTATCCTGTAGGGCTGTCAGCGCCTGGAACTTCAACATTGGTAGAACTGATCTATAATCAATAGTTCAGGAAGCAATTTGGCAATGAAAATCGTAGAGAAGAAGTTATCGAGGCCGGAAACCTGCGGCTACCTGGGCGACCGAAACTGGCAGCTCGAGTATCACTTCGTCTCGGAGCTGAATGTGAACGAGTACACCCGGCTGGTTCAGTCGGGCTGGCGCAAATATGGCAAGGCTCTCTTTAGACCCCAGTGTCCGACCTGCTCGGAATGTCGACCGATTCGGCTCGACGCCAACAAATTCAAGCCGAATCGCAGCCAGAAGCGGACTATAAAACGAAACCAGGATTTGAGAATAGAAGTCGAGAAATCCTCCATGGATGACGACTTGATCCGTCTCTATTATCGTCATCACCAGGCTCGCTCCGACGAGGTCGGCTGGCCCGAACCCGAGCCCGGTCAGTCTCTCTTTCATCTCTGGTCTCTTGCGGACAACCCATTTCCGATTGAGCGCTGGTGTCATTATCTCGACGACGAGCTGGTTGCCGTCTGCTATGTGGACCCGCTCACCAACGGATACTCCCTGGTCTATTCTTTTTATGACCCGGGCATGAAAGAGCGCTCTCTGGGAACCTGGATGATTCTCTCGGTCATAGAAGCGGCTAAGGCTAACAAGCGACCGGATATTTACCTTGGCTATTATGTCGAAGGCTGTCGATCTATGAATTACAAAATCAATTTCAATCCCTGCGAGATCATGGACGCGGACGGGAACTGGCAAGAGCTGAATGTAGATCAGCCAGTTTAGCGATAAATAGATCAAGCTCGGCTTCGGTATTGTAGTAATGCACCGAGGCACGCACTAATTCTGTAAGACCTCTATCTTCCATATCCAGTCTGGTACCGCTGGTGGTAGAGGATGACAGGTTGATCCGGTGTTCTTTCATCGCCCCGATAATTTCATCCACTTTGTACCGGGCGCTTCTAAAAGAGACTATGCCGCAACGAGTCGAGCCGGTGTCGGTAACTTCTATCTCTGCGTCCCCCGTCAAACTGGCTAGTCCCTGGCGCAGATAATTGCCTAAATAAAGAACGCGTTCTTGTATGTTTCCGGTTCCAAGCGCCAGGGCATACTCCATAGCCCTGGTCAGTCCATATTTGCCGGCATAGTTCTGCTCCCAGTTTTCGAAACGGCGGGCGTCATCTCTTATTTCGAAGCTGTCTTTTGCGACCCAGGTGGCGGCATGTAGATCAAGAAATACCGGTTCGATATTTTTGATTCGGCTCTTTCTTACATATAAAAAGCCTGTGCCGCGCGGACCGCGCAGATACTTTCTGCCGGTGGCGGAGAGAAAGTCGCAGCCGATTTCCTCTACATCGACATCGAGCTGCCCCACCGATTGACAGGCATCCAATAGATAAGGAAGCTCTCTTTCGCGGGCGACTCTACCTATCTCTATAGCCGGATTAACCAATCCGCCATTGGTCGGCACATGGGTTACGGCAACCAGGGCGGTTCTTGCATCGATCATCTTCTTTAGAGAATCGACACAGAGGGCGCCGTCACTAGCATTAGGCACCGCTTTGACCTCGACACCGAATTTTTTGTTCAACTGCAAGTAAGCGATATAGTTGCTGGCGTATTCGGCCATGCTGGTGAGGATGACGTCGCCTGCTTTCCAGGGAAGAGAATAGAAGATCATGTCCCAGGCGCGGGTGGCGTTTTCTACGAAGGCAATCTCACCGGAGTGGCAGTTGATAAGCCTCGCCGCCTGCTGATAGAAGCGCTCGAAGTCCTCTTCATGGCGGTTGAAAGTTTCGTATCCTCCTTCAATCGCCTCCTCATCTATATAGTTTTTGATGGCATCGACCACCGGGGCAGGCATAAGCGAAGCGCCTGCATTATTCAGATGGATACAGCTTTCTGCCCCGGGGGTCTCTTCTCTCAGTCTAGCTATCTCACTTTTTGTGAAAGCGAAGTCGCTTTTGAAATTCAGTGTCTGACTCCTTTTCTAAAGTCCCAGGGAGGGGTCGGATCTTCATCCTGCCATAGACCTCGTCCTTTGAGGCGAGCATTCAGCTCTCTTATAGCCAATTGCATCTCTTCCGGGGCGTATTGCTTGGACCACCAGGCAAGACCGTTCGATACAAGCTCATAGTTAAGTCGGTTTCCACCGGGTAGAGAGACATAGGCTACAGTTCTGCCGTATCTATCGGTTTGAATCGGGGTGATTTTTACCTCTTTATTGTACGCTAGTTTCTGGGTCAGTAAGGTCGCTGCGCGGCCGTAAGGCTGTAGCTTTTCAGGGCAGTCGACTCCGAAGAGTCGGATTTTTATATGGGCTCCTCTGGTGGAGACTGTGATGGTGTCACCGTCTACCACAGCTACCACATGGGCTTTGTAACTGCGGGAGTAGTCGATGATGTCGGTGTATTCACAGATTCCGTAAATGAACGCCACTAAAGTCATTATCAGGCTGGTCAATCGTTTCATGGCGAAACTCCTTTCTGCCTAGACTTTATCCGCGATATATACAGTTGGCAAGAAGTAACCCCTTATCAGTCGTGGGCACCATATCAGGTAGCACGAAATGCAGGACAGATCTAGATCTGATCTTGATCTGTTCTAGATCTGATCTTCTTCCTGTTCTTCTTCCTGCTTGTCAATAGCCGGCCGTAAATTTTGCTTCCGATCCGCAAAAATTGCCCGCTTTTACCTTTTTAAGATCCTATATTTGTGAGAGACTTTATCTTTCAGAAAGAGGAGTCTTAAGACGGATGACTTCTTTGAGCTTCGCGAAAGAAGACACAATCCCCGAAGTAGTTTACTTCCCGGGGGCACTCACGGCCCAGCTCTCTCTGGTAGGGGGCAAGGGTCAGTCGCTTATCAGGATGGCCCAGATCGGCTTGCCGACTCCGCCGGGCTTTGTTTTGACCGTCGCGTTTTTCGAGCCCTGGCTGGCTGAACTCAAGCTTACCAAAGAATGGAAGGCGTTCTGTCAGGCCGATGAACTGGATCTGGAGAGCTGTTCGAAAGCCCTGAAAGAAAGAGCGACAAAACTGGAGCTGACCAGAGAGCAGAGCCAGAAGATTGATGAGGCCCTTGCCTCTCTTGAAGGCAGCAAGCTCTTTGCCGTCAGATCATCCTCTCCGGAAGAGGATCTGGAAGGCTTCTCTTTTGCCGGGGGTTATGAAACCCTGCTTGGCAAGCGCCGCGAAGAAGTAGGAGCTGCGGTCAAAGTCGCCTTTGCCTCCTGTCTCGACTATCGAGTCCAGTGCTATAAACTTGCCCATGGCTTCAACCTGCTCACACCTCGTATCGCCGTTGTCGTTCAAGAACAGATCAAAAGCGATATTTCCGGGGTTGTGTTCTCAATCAATCCATTGACCAACAACTATGACGAAGTTGTTTTCAATGCCAACTGGGGTCTGGGAGAGTCGGTGGTATCCGGTGCCTGCACCCCGGATACGGTCATTGTCGACAAATGGAAAATGCAGGTCAAAGAGAGAGCTGTGGGCGCCAAAGAGACCCGGGTGATGTTGTTGCCCGAAGGCGGTACCCGGGAGATTGTAGAGGGCAATGGCGATGGCAGCCTGACGGCGGCAGACTTGTGCCTGTCTGATGGCACAGCGCTTTCTCTGACTCGTTATGTGAAAACCCTCGAAGAGATCTTCCGCAAGCCTGTTGATATCGAATGGGCGGTGGCAGGAGACCGAGAATACATCCTTCAAGCAAGACCGATAACCTCTTTCATCCCCATTCCCGAAGAGATTCAGACCGCACCGGGCAAACCGAGAAAGCTCTATATGGATGTTTCTCTAACTGTTCAGGCTCTGGAGAAGCCAGTTTCTGCCATGGGCTGTTCGGTGATGAAACGAGTCGGTAGAATAACCGGTCGCAAAATCTGGGGTATCGATCCATTCGATGCCGATGGCTTTGGTCTGGCTCGGATAGCCGGTGGGCGGTTTTATCTCGATCTCTCCAAATTGCTCACTCTAGTCAGCAAAGAGACTCTCGCTTCCAAAATCGAGAACATCGATCCGGTGGTGGCAAAATCCATTCGCACAATCGATACCAGCGCTTATCAAAACAATCTCAATCCCCGGGTCATGGCTGTGCCATTTACTCTGGTGCCGATAATGCTCAAGTGCATGCCTGGAGCCGTTCGCGCCAGGACCTTCCCCTATGATGCCCATAGAGATGCCCAGAAAGCGCTGATTCAACTTAAGGCCGATCTGAAGAAGATCGCTTCGTCCAATCTCGGTTTGTCGAGACTAGTAGATAAGCTTTTTGATCGTACTTCGAAATACCTTTTCAAATATTCGGTACCCTGTTTCTTCGGTTCGAGATACGCTCTGGAACGTATGAAAAGTGCGGCTAGAATTATCGATCCTGAATTGCTCAAAAATCTGGAGGTGGCTCTACCGCATAATGTCACCACCGAGATGGGGCTTTCACTTTATCGTCTTTCGCGTTTGCTCGAAAACCAGCATGAGAACCTTGATCCTACGAAGCCTGTTTCCGAACAGGACCTCCCCGATGAGTTCAAGCGTAAATGGTCCGAGTTTATAGAAAACTACGGTCATCGCGGCGCCGGAGAGCTAGATATAGCAAGCGTGCGATATCGAGAGGATTCAACAACGCTTTTAAAACAGATAAAGGCTCTGGCTAAAGAGGATGATGACGAGAGAAATCCTCTCAAGCGTTTTGAAGATGGTGTCAAGCTGCGGACCAGGACCTATGAGCAGATCTGTCATCAGCTAAAAGATATCGACCGCAGCAAACTGAATCGGTTTCGCAATACTTATAACGCCTGGGAGATTCTAGGCGGCTATCGCGAACTGCATAAATACTGCATGATCTATATGCTCGATCTCTTGAGAAAGCGCCTTTTGACCGAGGCCAAACGACTGGTCGAAAAAGGACAGCTCGAATCTGTAGAGCAGATTTTCGACCTGACCATAGAAGATCTTGAGAAGCATGGTCCCTGGAGCAAAGAAGACCTTTCGGATAGAGCCAGAGCCAATCGGGTTTTTACAGATAAGCTCAAGAATGTTCCGAGGTTGCCTGCGCTAATAGATTCTCGTGGAGAGATTCTACGACCAAAATTAGTTGCCATCGAAGATGGTGTCGCAGTAGGATCGCCTATCTCGGCAGGAGTGGTCAGAGGTCGGGCCAAAGTGCTCAAGGCTCCAGATGAGAAGCCTCTTGAAGTGGGTGAAATTCTGGTTGCCAGAGCGACCGATCCGGGATGGACACCTTTGTTTGTAAATGCAGCCGGACTGGTGCTAGAAGTAGGCGGTCTGCTACAGCATGGGGCCCTGGTGGCAAGAGAGTATGGTCTGCCTTGTGTGGGCGGATTGACCGGTGCCACCAATCTGTTTCATGACGGCGATCTTTTAGAAGTTGACGGTGACAACGGTATTGTCCGGGTCATAGAAGAGAGCTGAGGTCCTGATTATTACTCTGGACTTTGGGCTGGCAGGCTGTAGAGCGCACTGAGGGTGGTGCTGTCATTGTGGGAGACTCTATTAGAGCCGCCCGGATTGAAGCCTGTTTTATGTCGAGCTGTCTTTTCGATGGGATACATGATATCTCTTTCGAAGCCGCTTTCCTTTAGTCCTAGAGCACTGCCGAATTCATGGGCGGCGATATAGCGAACAGTATCCGCTCTTAGATGGGCCTGGCTGGCGAGGACGTACTCTACAGCGATCTGGATAATGGCTCGATCACCTTTCTTCTGCGGCAGGATAGTGGTGGCACTGCGATCACCCGGCAGCTTCGAGCACCAGAATACTAGAACGTCGGCTTTGTCAGGGTCTTTGACCAGATCAAAATCGACAATTTTTTCGGATCGGGCGAAGCTCCATTCGGCAATGCCTTTTCTTGCCGCTTCATAGAAGGAGTCATCATAGTGACGGTCTCTTTTGATTTTGCTTACATAGCTTTTTGAACCGAGCCAACCGCTTAGATTATGCAGCTTATCTGCATTCAACTCTTCTCCTCGATAGCCGGCAGGCAGTTTGAGCCCATGAGAGATGTATATTTTAAGCGGCGTTCTGTCTTTCGACCAGGAGAAATATTTGCCGTCGACCACTGCGCAACTGTAGGGCAGAACATGACTGAACTCTTTCTTGTAGTCACTGAAGCATTTGACGGCGTTCTTGTGGTAGGTCGACTGAGGGCTGCTTATCACAATCGCCTTTGCCAACTCTTCTTTTGCCAGGGCATAGTTGCCGGCGCTGAAGGCAGACAGCCCCAGGTAATAGCGCACCGAAAGATCCAGGGGCGACAGTGCCGCCGCCTCTTTGAAGTTCTCTATCGCTTTCGGGTAATTTTTCTGGCGAAAGTAAGCCAGTCCATCAGCAGATGCTTTTCGATATCTAGCTGTTTCAGCCCTGGTAAGGGCCTCGGCCGGCCAGGCGAATGCCGCCAGTATTGTCATTGAAATTACCAGGGCGGAGAATTTCATGCACGCATCCTCTTTCGTTTTTTAATAGAACGAAAGCAATTTTAGCGCTTTTCTCTGTCGTCGGTTTTACTGGGCTTTATTTTTCTGACGCAGATTAAGAAAGCGGAATACGCCATAGAGGATAAATATAGCTGTTACACAGAGAACCGAGACCATCAGAAGAACATAGAACACGATTCTCTCGGCGGTGGCTTCGATGCCCTGAATTTCTGATCTCAAAGAGAAGATCTCATCCCGGACGGCATTGAGCGAGCCTGCCACATCCTGCAAAGGCTGATTGAGATCGCCTATCGGTTTTTGCAGGCCCTTTATAGGCACGTTCAGATCTTTGACCGGTTGACCAAGGTCGGCGATGGGTTTTTTCAAATCGCTTATGGGCGATTTGAGCTGATTGATAGGTTGTTTCAGTTCTGAGATGTTCGAACCCACTGACTTTATCGGAGCTTTCAGGTCGCCTGTGGTCTCGGTCAGGGTGGTGAGGGGAGTCTCTAGCTCTTTCAGAGGAGCTTTGAGACTGTCTATGCTGCTGTCGAGTTTTTTCAAAGGCGGCTCAAGATTGGTGAGCGGCTCTTTCAACTCTTTGATAGGTTTTTGAAGACTCTCAAGACCTTTTTGTGTTCCTTTTAAAGGCTGAAGAACATTCATAGGCATGGTCAGCGTGTTGCCGAGCATGTCCTGCATATAGCCATCATCGTCGACCTTCTGAGCAGGGACGACGACCTGTTTCTGCTGTTTGACCACCATGCCCTGACCGCCGGCTGCGGCTAGCTGTCTTTTCTCGATCTGAGATTTTTGTACTTCTTGTACTTTGTGATCTTCCTTGCCGAAAAGAAACCATTTTGCTTCAGCAGGAGAGCCGAGCGATGTGGCCATTATGGTCGCGAATAAAACTGTGGGGATATATTTTTTCATTGTTGTAGACTTGGTTTCAGCAATATCTCTGGCATGCAAAGAGTTCAGGGTAGCATAGTGTTCTTGAACATTGTTCGAACATAGAACGGCTTCTAATCTGAAAAATATCTGAACGGTTCTTTCAATTGGAGTATCCTTTCTTATATGAACCTTGATTCAATAGCGCAGAAAGTAAGAAGTGCAGCCAGAAAACTTCTCGTTTTCGATCGGGACGGCACCATCGTGCCCTATGCCGACCATCCTGACGATGCGGTAATGGATGAAAAACTTAAAGCTACTTTGATCAGCCTTGCATCCAGTCCGGGAATGGATGTGGCAATACTCTCTGCCCGGGGGATAAACGATCTCGAAAGAGACTTCTCGAAAGGCCAGCCGGTGATTCTTGCGGGTAATTATGGGCTCGAGATGAGAATGCCCGATGGTAGCGAATTTGTCGAAGCCAGGGCCCGGTCTTGCAAGAATGAACTTGCGGAAATATATGAGAAGCTCAAATTTCTCGAAGGTGCTCTATTTGATGGAATTCTCGAAAATCACGGACTATCAGTGTGCCTGCACTGGCACAGAGTAAAGCCTGAAAAACTCGAAGAGTTCAAAGCCCATGTCCACAGTGTGGCGGAGAATCTCTCGGGTGTGGCTTTGAAAAGCTTTCCTACCAGTTTTGAGTTCTTTCCGGAATTTAGCTGGGATAAAGGAAAAGGTCTGGAGCTTATTTATAAAGAGGTTGTGCAAGGCGATCAGCCCTGCCTGGTTCTGTTTTGTGGTGATACCGATTCGGATGAGCCTGCCATGGACTTTGCCAATCGTATGGAGGGCATCAGCATCCGGGTCGGCTATTCGGATGGTGATGGTGCAGATAGAAAGATTAAATCGACCCTTGCCAACCATCGTTTTGAAAGCCCCGTGCAAGTTGGCGAACTTTTGTCTCAAATCTTAAACCCGCGCTTATGATGCTCCAATACTGTGCCAGGTAAGGGCTTTCACAAATATCCAAATCTCTTGTCATCCGTAAAAAGAGTTAATGAACTGGAAATTGGCTCTCCATCAAGTTTTAATTAAATGGTCGACGGACCAACGCGACGGTATTTCCCAGGCGGGTCATCTGAATCGCGTAGGCATGGGGTCGACGAACCAAAAGGACCGGTTTCGGTCAGGTTGTAACCTAAACATTCTTCTTGCGACCCGCCTTATTCAGAGAAGATTGCGCTAAGTACAACTACAAAGTTGTTCGCTCGGGCGAAACGCATAGTTAAAACAGAATCAGTTCTCACCATAGATTTCGAATCGGTGTTTTGGCACGTTCGTAAATGGAAATGGGGAACACTTGCGTATTTATGACGCCATGGCGAACAGCTGACAGCGACCCTTACATAGGTGAAAAACTACTTTATGGTAAGCATTGCATCCTATCGTGGACCCGGTATGGCCGGTGGTGTATCGACCGCTCTCTCCACGCTCTGGCGTCTGGTCGGAGACCAGGCTGAAAGCTGGTATTTCGTTTGCTCTAAGACCGACTCGATCAGGAGATCCGAGCCTTCCGGTAAGAGCCATTCGGAAGGATTTTTAAATCCCGAGCTGGTAAAAGATCACTATCGCTATTGCAATGACTTCATCTGGCCGGTGATGCATGACCTGCCTGAGCACGCTACTTATAGAAGATACGATCGAGAAAGATATCTGCAATTCAATTCTCAGTTCGCAAGAGTAATTGAATCGAATCGAAAAAGACAGGATTCTTCCTGCTTCATCCAGGACTATCAACTGGCTATGGTGGCAAAGAATTTTGGCGGACCAAAACAGATCTTCTGGCATATTCCCTGGCCTAAAGAAGTCTCTCCCCAGTTTGTCGAACCGGTTATGGAGATTGCCGCCGGTCTGCTAGCCTGTGATTCGGTCGGTTTCCACACCAGAGAATACGCAGACAACTTCAGCAATTTCGTAAATAGATATTTCCCCGGATTATCCGCTTCCACTTTCCGTCGTGAGCGTGTCAACCCATTACGCAGTGTCGATTCGAATAATTCTCAGAAACAGATTCATAAGGGTAGAGTACGAGCAATCATCTATAACTCTTATTCTTTTAAGATGACCCGAGTAGTGGTGGCACCGCTTGGTCTCGATCTGGATTACTGGAAAGAGAATCGAGAAAGTTCCAGATTGCTCGACCCGCAACTGGCCGGTATCGGTCTGGAACCCGATGCTTATGTGCTTTCTGTGGACAGAGCCGATTACACCAAAGGGGTGTATCAGAGAATGGGAGCAATTGATCGTTTCTTTGCACGGCATCCACAATGGCAGGGCAAGATCAAGTTTGTTCAAGTATGTGGTAAGACCCGCTCCGGTTTGAATGCTTTCGAGCATTACTGGCAGCAGTCTCGAGATCTGGCCGATGCGGTCAATCGCCGTTGGTCGCAGGATAACGGCTGGGAGCCGATTCACTGGATTGATACTCCGATGAATACCAGGATGCTGGCCGGCTGCTATCGTAATGCCAAAGCTATGCTGGTCAATCCGGTTAGAGACGGTCTCAATCTGACAGCAAAAGAGTTCATCGCTTGCCAGGATAATAATCCGGGTGTGCTTGCCCTCTCCAGTGGTGCGGGTGCATTTCACGAGATAGGCGAATGGGCTGTGCAGGCTGATCCTCACTGTCATGACGGTCTTGCCGACGCGATTCATGAGAGCCTAAGTCTTTCACAAAACGAAAGGCAGTTCAGAGCCGCATCGATAATGGCACGGCTCGAGGAGAACACTCTGCAAGACTGGTGCAATTTCTTCTCTGGTCAGATTACTTCGACACCTGTGCAGCCCGCCGGCGGCAGCCTGGCAAGAAGATATGCCAAATTCGCCAGCCGTCTTTCTTCAGAGACCGAGAGCAGCAGAGAAAAGAGCGATGCTGTCGGGATGAGCAAGTAAAGTCGAATTAGCTTTCGATAATTACTTTGAGCGGTCCTTCTTTGTTCAGGATCTCGCAGGTATTGAGATTGCCTCTTGAGGTAAAAGCCAGGTCTACCTGAGCGTCTCCACAACGGATATTTCTCAATATGACTTTGCCCAGCCATTCTGGAAGGGCTGGCTCTACGATGCGCAGGGTCTTGTTCACCGCATCGGGTTGCATGTTCAAACAGGCGGAGAGTAGTTGGAAGAGGCTGCCTGCCGCCCAGGCCTGGGGCGAGCAAGAGACTGGATAATCGATAGGATTGTCCGTATCATCAGATCCGAATCCGCAAAACAGTTCGGGTAGGCGATAGTTTATTTTCTTCTCTGATACCGTATGTAGGGCAAGTAAAATCCGATGCACGTCTTTTATTCGTCCAATTCGCCTCAGTCCATGGGCGATAATTGAATTATCGTGGGGCCAGATAGAGCCGTTATGATAACTAATCGGGTTATAGGCGGGATTATTGATGTTTAGGGTACGAATGCCCCAGCCTGACCAGAAGTCTCTGGTCATGAGCCTGTCGGCTACAACATTGGCCTTTTCCGGATCGAGGATGTCGGTAAAAAGACAGTGACCGGGATTGGACGCCATGCCGTCCACCAGGTTGCCGTCACCGTCTATGGCCAGTGCCAGATACTGCTCGGTAGGCATCCAGAAATCTTTCTGAAAAAGATGCTTGAGCCGGTCAGCTTCATCGCGAAGCTTCGAGGCAAAAGACTTGTATTTGAGCTTATCAGCTAGACTGGCAATTCTCTTTTTAGCGGCA
The DNA here is from genome assembly GCA_020634035.1 of Candidatus Obscuribacterales bacterium. Lineage (GTDB taxonomy): Bacteria > Cyanobacteriota > Vampirovibrionia > Obscuribacterales > Obscuribacteraceae > RI-106. Next base: position 547,150 of record JACKCM010000005.1, read on the forward strand.
TAGAGATAAGCCTGGGCCTCACAGAGATAGATAGGCGGTTTGGCTATGTGTCCGTTGCGATAGACGACCGAATCATGCGAATCTTTCCAGCCCTGGTTCTCTAGACCGTCTTCATTGGTCCGAATATAGCCTATATAACCGTTTTCGCTTTCTCTATTGAGCCACTCTATAGCGCTTTTAACCCGGGGCCATAGTTTGCGGGCATATTCCAGATCGCCTGTCCAGTCGACATAATCGCAGAGCAATAAGAGCCACAGTTGAGTGGCATCGACGGTTCCATAATATGGAGTATGGGGGATCTGTCGATTTCTGGCCAGCTCACCAAAGCGAATCTCGTGCATTATTCTTCCGGCACTCTCCTCGGTGCGCGGATCTTCTTTGACTCCCTGGTATTTGCCCAGGACATCGATGGTCTCTCTGGCGACCTGCTTGGAATAGGGCAGCAATTGCCAGGCGGTGATGGCGCTGTCCCGACCGAAGACCGCTGAATACCATGGAATACCGGCGGCGATACCGTAACCTTTCGGGGTCGGTTGTCTCAATATGAAGATGTCTCTATAGCCTCTTTCTATCGAGGCGTTGAAGAGTTCATGTTCGGTATAGACCGTCGACCATTTCGAAGCCCAGGCTTGATATTCTTCGTCAGCCAGCTCTCGGGCTCGGTCGGCTCCTATTCTGGCCGGATCGGCGGCGGATTCTTTGCCGTTCACCGCTGTACTCAAACACATCTCGAATTCTTTTCTCTCTCTACCATTCAATTCGAGTTTGAAGGTCACTAATCCCTCTTCGATTTTTATAGGTTTCATGCCTTGAAACTCGATCAATGATTCGATCAGGATGTTATCCGTGCCGCGATAAGCAAGGAAGAGCGCAGAAAGATCTCTCGATGCCACCGGGATCATTCTCTCTCCTCTGACTTCGCGATTCATTCCTCTTACTTCGAACATGTCTGCGAAGTCGCTCTGGAAGCGGATAGTCAGTTCACATTCTACATAAGCGTTGAGATAATTCTCGATGATGATCTTTTCCCAGAGCAGATCATGCAGCACCACTTCGCGTCTGAGCGTTATAGACTGTTGCGGAATATCGTCGGTCTGGACATTGGTATGTAAAAAGGTCGCAGTGTAGCCTTCCGAAACATTGGTGGAGAGAAGCGAGAGCGGCACACCATTGAGAAGCATCTCCCATTCGGAAAGATAGCGGGTGTCGTTGCGATAGTAGCCATAGCCCAGGGTGTTGCAGGCAGGAATACTGGCAGATTGATCGAGAACAAGAAAATGACTGCCGTTTTTAAGAACCATTCTAGGATGGGCGGCATCGGTCAGAACAAAGGGCATTCCCTGGCAAAGCGGTCTGTTGTCTACTTTGTAGCGACGATGTTTCTTTACTTTTGGTGACCTTGTTTGCATTGACGACCTGCCCGAATGAATCCCTTTATAAGCCATTTTAACCAATCGAAAAATTAAAGATAACTTGATAACCTCTACCAAGATATCGCCAGTGGTGCGCTATGGTGCTATACCGGTTCGATAGCCGACCAGGCCAGATAGCCACCGGTTAGATTTTTCACCCTTTGAAATCCGGCACTGACCAGCCTTTCGCAAGCAAGGCGTGAGCGGGCACCGGATCTACAGTAGAGGACATAGCTCTTATCTTTATCGAGCGATTCAATTCGATCATCGAGCTCGTCAAGGGGAAGGGTGACGCTACCTTCAATTCTCTCTAGCAGATATTCTTCCGGTTGACGCACATCCAGCAGGATTATTTCGCTTTCATCGCCGGCAATTGCTCTTCTAAGCTCTGATGCGCTTATAGATCCGCAACCAGAGCTCTTCTTCGAGATCTGTTCTGATTCTGCTTTTGTTTCTGTGCCACAGACTTCACATAGCGGTTCTTCTGGGATTTTTAGCTTTCTTACATCCAGATTGAGGGCATTGAAAAGTAACAATCTACCTTCTAAAGATTCGCCAAGCTCAAGGATTATTTTGATCGCTTCAAGGGCCTGGTGGCAGCCGATGATTCCCGGTAAAACTCCGATGACGCCAGCCTGGGCGCAATCCGGCACCATGGCGGTATTGCTCTTCTGTGGAAAGAGGCAGTTGTAACACGGACCGCCTCTGCCGTTAAAGACGGCGACCTGTCCTTCGAAACGATGGATGGCGGCATAGACCACCGAAATCCCCAGGGTACGGGCCCTTCGGTTAATTAGATAACGACAGGGCTGGTTATCGCTGCAATCAAGGATAAGGTCATAGTTTTTCAATATTTCATCGCTGGGCTCAGCTTCGGTAAAGCCATCAGCAAACAATTCCGTTTCCAACTCTGGTGCATAGGCGGTGAGCCTGTGTTTAGCCGCTTCTACCTTGGGCTTGTCAATATCTTCATGGCTATACAGCACCTGTCTGGGCAGGTTCGACTCTTCCACCCGGTCGATGTCGCAAAGACCGAGGCGACCTATACCCGCACCGGCAAGATAAAGAGCGGCCGGCGAGCCCAGTCCTCCGAGACCGACGACAAGGACCTTTGTTTGCGCCAGTTTTTGCTGGCCGCGCCTGCCTATTTCGGGCAGAGCAACTTGTCTCAGGTATCTGGTGCTCTTTTCGTTGTTTTTCAAGAAAGGTCTTCTCTGGTGCTTCTCTGCTATAGTAAACCCTGCATCCAGCACCAGTTTAAGGCGTTTACGGTGACTTCGACAAGAATTTCCATACTGATCACTCTCATTTTTACCATGGCATTCGTGCTGCTTGCTCCTGCAGGTGCAACCAGGGTGATTCAGGCTGAAATTGAACATAAAGATTATCTGCCCGGGGTTCCCGATACCTTTGCCAGCGGAGCTGTGTTAAATACGGACAAGCTGGAAAAGCGGGTGGAATGGTTTCCTGTTCCTGATTGGATGGCCGGTACTTTTACCAAAGAAGGCGATATGGAGACCTTCGAAAAGGATTTTCAGACCGGTGCTGAAAAGCGCGAGAATTACTGGATGGAGAACCGGGTTACCCTCAGTTTCGGGCACCAGAGAGATGCTCTCAACACGATCTGGCATGCCGAAGTCGTACCCTTTCGGGCGGACGGATCCCGGGGACGAAGCAGGGATCAACGTTATGTAATCGGCATGAGCTGTTTGAAATCGTCGCCGGAGTCTGTGGTGCTCAAATTCCATTCTGTGGTGGTCGCCCTTGATGACCATGATCGAGTGCGAGGCAGCAAGCAGCAAGAGGAGATTGTCAGCTTCTTTCCGGGAGGCGGCAATAATTTCATTGCCACCACCAGTTCTACCAAGACCTTCAGTGAATCGGGACAGCCTCTTTATCAGCTCGATTCCCATACCAAAAGGTTGAAAACCAGAGGCTTCTTTGAAGAGGACTTTCTCTCAGGCATAGATTTAAAGAGATCTCTATACGACTTTCTGGCAGGCAGAAACATGCAAGATCGGTTGGTGACAGCCCGGTGACCGGTCCTGTGTGATTCTTGACATATTCGCTTCGCCGGCGCTCATCGCTAAGAATTCTAAGACAATCCCTCGATTTTACAGGCTCAGGAACCTAAATCAGGTATCCTATGCAAAGCACAGAAATCTTAGTATTCAGTACGAAAAAGGCTAACTCCTTATCAAGGTGTCTCAATGAAGAAAGCTCTGACCAAATCTATTCGGGCTCTGCTCACAGCCGCGATTTTAATTACCAGTTGTTGCCCGGCATTTGCTCAGGAGCAAGAGAACGAGTCGAAGATAATCGCGATTATGGAGAAGGAACTCAAGCGCTCTTTCGATAAACTCAAAAATGCCGGAGATGCCCCGCTTTACTACCTGGGCTACAGGCTCTACGAAACAACCACCGACTACATAAGCGCTGAATACGGTGCCAGGACCTCGGACGATTTCGATGCCACCCGTCGCCGAATTTTACGGGTCGACCTCAGGGTCGGTTCCCGGCAGCTCGACAACACTCATAAAGTTCGGGATCAAAGAGCTTTCAGCTTCGATACCGATATCTCTTCTTACTTACAAACCGATGTCCCTCTGGATGACAACGAGCTTGCTCTCCGTCATGCGCTCTGGTTGAGAACGGATAAAGCGTTCAGAACAGCTCAGCAGCAATATGCCGCAGTTATAGCCAACAAAGACGTAAACGTCAAAGAAGAAGACAGCTCCGATGATTTCTCCCAGGAAGACAGCCAGGAATTCGTGGGCGAGGAGAAAACTCTGGAATTTGATCGCAAAAAATGGTGCGGTGACATCAAAGAACTCTCTGCGATCTACAAAAAATATTCTGATATCTACTCTTCTTCTGTCGCTTTCACCGCTTCTCTGACCAGAAGATGGTTGGTTAATTCGGAAGGGACAAGAATCTACGATTCCAGAACCGATTACGGAGTCTATACAACGGCTCAAGCTAAAGCGGATGATGGCATGAACCTCTGGCTCTACGATGATATAGAAGCCACCAGTGTCGGTGACTTGCCCGGAAGAGAGAAACTGGAAGCTTTTGTCACCGCTATCGCCGACAATCTGACACGTTTGAGAACGGCACCCAAGGCAAAACCTTTTGCCGGTCCGGCAATACTGCGCTCCAAAGCTGCCGGAGTTTTCTTCCACGAGGTTTTCGGACATCGCATGGAGGGACATCGGCAGAAGAACGAGAAAGAAGGAAGGACATTTACCAAGAGCATCGACAAAAAAGTGATGCCTGATTTCATCAGTGTTCTCGATGATCCAACCTTGAAAGAATTGTCCGGGGTGCGGCTCAACGGAACCTATAAATTTGATGATGAAGGGGTACCCGCCCAGAAAGTCACCCTGGTTGATAAGGGTGTATTGAAAACCTTTCTCCTCTCCCGCTCGCCTGTCAAAGGCTTCCCTCGCTCCAACGGACATGGTCGTTGCTCTCCTTCACGTAATCCTGTCGCTCGTATGGGCAACCTGATTGTAAAATCCGAGAACACTGTCTCGTATGATGAACTGAGAGAAAAGCTCGTCGAGACCGTGAAGAAACAAGGCAAAGAGTATGGGCTCATCTTTGATGATATTGCCGGTGGCTATACTCTGACCAGCACCTCGGCACCGCAGGTCTATAGCTTGCAACCGCTGGTGGTGACCAAGGTGTTTGCCGATGATCGACCTGATGAACTGGTCAGGGGAGTGAAGATCGTAGGAACACCTCTGACCGCACTTGAAAAAATTCTTTTAACCAGTGATCAGAGCGATTCTTTTAACGGTGTTTGCGGTGCCGAATCCGGCAGCGTCCCGGTATCAGCATCGTCGCCGGATCTTCTGGTCGAGACCCTGGAAGTCGAACTGAAGGAGTCTCAACCGGATAAACCACCGCTATTGAAGCCGCCCTATTACGACAAAGAGTCAGAATCTAAGAGATAAAAAAGGTAGTCCTGAATGAAAGCATTGAAGTACTCGAAAGCAAAATCGCCCTGTACGATCCTGGTCTCTTTACTGGCTCTTTTAACGGGTCTGTCCGGGGGACCGCTGGTCGCTCCGGCATGGGCAGAGGACGCAGCACCATCAGTGACCGGCGATATCACCCGCCTGGAAAAGGACGTGGTCTTCAAAGCCATGTTGGATGAGCAGAAGCGTACTGTCGATAAGCTCAAGCTGGAGAATCATCCCAAACCTTATTTCGTCCAGTACAAAGTACTGGAGTCCGATTCGGTCTATATCAATGCTGCCTATGGCTCCCTTTCGAGCTCGACGCGCAGCGCTTCGAGAAGGTTTTATCCGGATATAAGAGTCGGTGATTACGCCCTCGACAGCTCGAAGTCCCAGGGCGGACTGGGCTCGCTCTTGGGTGACAGCTATCTCTCCGGTGGTGTTTCGGTGCCACTGGAAGATGACTACTATGCGATTCGGCAGGAGATCTGGTTGTCTTCTGATAAGGCGTATAAAAAGGCTGTCGAATCTTTTGAAGCCAAGAAAGCAGAACTGAAAGCCAATCCGGTATCGGATAGCCTCGGAGACCTGACTAAAGAAAAGCCGGTTATCTATTTGAAGCCGGCTGTCAGCCTGAAGTTCGATAAGAAGACCTGGGAAGAAAATGCAGTCAAGCTCTCGGCTCTTTTTCTAAAACATCCTGAGATTGAGCACAGTCTGGTCAATTTCAACTATCGCTCAGCCAATGCCTGGCTTACCAATAACGAAGGCTTCAGGCACTCGGATGGCCAGCTTGCCACCGAACTGGTTGTCTCTGCTTCGATTCGTTCGAAAGACGGAAAACCTTATTCCGATTCGGTGGTTTTCGCCGGTGACACTCCAAAAGAGCTGCCTTCACTTGCCGAGATGGAGACCTCGGTTAAAGACATGATCAAGCGTCTCTACGACGTGGCGGAAGCGCCTCTGGCGGAGAGTTACAGCGGTCCTATCCTTTTTAGTGAAGAGGCAGCCGGTACTCTGATGAACACCGTGCTCTCCAAGCTACTCTCCGGACCACCCGAGGGCGGCTCTGAGTCAGGTTTCTTCAAGAAAGAGCATCCCTATAGAAATCAAATCGGTAAGCGGGTCGCCTCGCGTCTTGTTACTGTGGTGGATGACCCTGCTGCCACGGAATATAAAGGAAGCAAATTGCTGGGGAACTTCGAAGTGGATGATGATGGGGTCCCGGCTCAGAAGCTCACTCTGATAGATAAAGGCGTGCTCAAAACTTTCTGCACCAGCCGGGTGCCTACCCGGGGAGTGGAAGGCAGCAATGGACATTCCGGCAACGGTTCCGGTACCACCAGCGTACTTTTCGTCACCATAGACCCCGGTGTGAAAACCAAGGTTCTCAAGAAACGGCTTATTTCCATGGGCAAGGACGAAGGTTACGAGCATGTCTATTACGTCAAGCGTTTCGCGCCGGCTCTTGGACTATTCAGCCTCAGCTCTTCTCTTTCCAGTCTTTTCTCGAGTCTTGGTAAAGGAGTCACCCTCAGTCCCAGCGAGCTGTATAAAATAAATGTCAAGAACGGCAAAGAGGAGCTGGTACGAGGAGGAACAATCGCTCTCGAGCCTCGAAGAGTTATGCGCGAAATCGTTGCCGGCGGAGCTGACGACAAGGCTGTACTGGTGGCGGCCAGGGGCGGTCGCACCGTCAGTGTCGTGGTCCCTGCGTTACTTGTTCGGGACCTCGATATCAAAGAGCCTGGCAAGCAGTCTCGTAAACCACCGATTGTACCCAACCCTCTAATTATGAAATCGGACCAGTAGAGTTAACTGTTTTGTTGTTGCTATCATTTGCCTATGAGCCGTAACGCTACCCACACTCACAATGATTGCCCGAGCTGTTTGAGAAGAAACGAGCCGGACATGAATTTTTGCATGTACTGCGGAACCGCGCTCAAGGCTGATATGGAGCATAAGCGAGTCACCGACCTGAAGCTATTGAAGCCCTGCATCAAATGTGGCAAGGCAGATAAGCTCAGTCAGGAATACTGTGTCTACTGCGGCACTCAGATAACAGTGCCTGGCGCTTCTCAGCCGGAGTCTTCCGCTTTCAAGAAATTCACCTGGGAACTGGAGAAAATCGAGTCGGCGGCAGACAACGTCAGAAGAGAAGTCGCCTCGGTCTCTACCAGTGTGGATCCTCCCAAGACAAAAGGGGCGGGTCTCAATTGGACCGCACTCCTTTCTGTGCTGGGCCTGATTCTGGGATCTGCGACCTGCTATTTCCTGGGACGGGAGTACATGCAGAGGGTCTATCTGCAGTTGACCTGGCCCCGGGACGGCATAGTCGTCTATGTCGACCCGCCCTCGGTGACCTACCGACTCTATGAACGTGGCAGCAATTCTTTTATCGTCGGCAAAAGTTCCGATGCAGGCAGCTTCTCGATTAATGGTGTCAAACCAGGCAGCTATACCCTGCATGTTTCTTCGCCAAAACATAGAACCATAATTCGGCGAGTCAATGTGGAAGAGGGACGTACTACCGTTCTTGGCTATCCACAGAGGCTTCTTTTGCCGGCCCAGGAGAGTTAGAGCTATGAATAACGCCAACTCCATTCATCAGACCAAAACCTGTCCTTCCTGCGGCAGAAATCTACCCGGTGAGGCTGTTTTCTGTGGCTACGATGGTGCCTTGCTTCCCGGAGAGGCCGAGGATGGAGGAGGCACCGATTCTGGTTCCTCCAAAGTGTGCCCGCAATGTCGCAAGAGCTTTCCTGCTTATGCTCGTTTCTGCCCGGTGGACAGCATCCGCCTGGTGCAAGAAGAACAGGTCGCTCAATCACCACAAGCAGCCGAACCTCGTCGTACCTCCGAGAAGACCGGTACCACTTTTATGGATCAAGCCAATGTCTCTGAAGGAGCCGGTCTTCATGCGGATGCAGCATATTTGCAAGAAGAGGCAAAAGAAGAGGCGGTTCCCCAATCTTCTTCTCCCCAGACCGATGAACATCTTCTTGCCAGCACTTCCGGCTATATGGGCAACCTCATAGGCAAGAACATCGATAAGTATTTGATTCAGTCGATGCTCGGTGAAGGCGGAATGGCAGTGGTTTATAAAGCGCACCATACGATTATGGAGCGCACGGTTGTAATCAAAGTCATGCACGGTTGGCTTCTGTCCAACGCTAAATCGATAGAGCGTTTCATGCGGGAATGCAAAGTCACGGCTAAGTTGAACCATCCTAATATAGTAACCGTTTACGATGTCGGATTAATCAACGACAAAGCACCGTATCTGGTTATGGAATATATCAAGGGCGAATCTCTGGCCGATCGCATCCAGCGTCAGGGAGCGCTTTCGTTCAAGACCGTGGCCAACATAGTCATTCAGATCTGTCGCGGTTTGCAGGAAGCACATAATTACGGCATTATTCACCGCGATTTGAAGCCGGATAACATCTTGCTTCAAGACAAATCAGACCGACCGGACTGGGTCAAAATCGTGGATTTCGGTATATCTCATTTTGCCAAAGGTGGCGGTCAGCGTCTGACCAAGACCGGCCGAATGGTGGGAACACCGGAATACATCGCTCCGGAGCAGCTTAAAGACAAGCCGGTGGACAATCGCACCGACCTTTATGCGATTGGCATAATCATGTATGAGATGCTCACCGGTAAAGTTCCCTTCGAAGGGGAGAGTGCCGAAGCTATTCTGATGAAGCATTTGTTGGAAGAGCCGACTCCGATGGTGCAACACAAACCGGAGTTCAAAGACGGTACTCCCTTCGACGAAATCATCATGCGTTTGCTCAAGAAAGATCCCGACGAGCGTTTTCAGACCGCCACCGAATTGCGGCTCGCCATCGAGCAGGTGGCATCTAAGTTGCGCTCGGGTAGATCTTAGAGATTGAGAATTACCCATGTATATCCCGCTTAGATATTGCACAGCTTTTTTGACTCTATTGCTGGTCCTGATCGGAGCCAATGGTGCGTACGCCCGAGAAGCCCTGACCATAGATCAGATCGAAGACCAGATAGAAAAACTCAAAGACCGCGGCAAAGACGAAAAGAGAGCCGATCTTCTCTATCGCCTGGGCGAGAAATATTTCGAGAGTGGCAAATTTGATTCTGCTGCCGCAAAAATAAAGGAAGCCATAGAGATAGAAGACAGAATCTATCAGAACCCTTCGGCGGGCGCTTCCAATAACGGCGGATTTTTGCCCCGGGTGCATAGTCGAGTCGCTCTTGCCAATGTGTATATTCAGCAGAAGCGCTTTGACCAGGCTCGGGATCTCTATCTGGAAGCAATAAAGATTCTGGAGAGTCTATCGAAAACCGGTGAAGCGGCAAAGCTGGCCTGTCATCTGGGCAGTCTCGAATTAAAGCTCAATATGGTAGATAGTGCCGAGAGTCGCTTCAAAGAAGCAAGAGACCTGGCTATCAAAGCCAAACTGTCCGAGGCCGAAGTCTCTGCTTTGATCGGCCTTGCCACCATAGAGAGAACCAGAAAGCAATATCAAAAAGCGCTCGAATATTTGAAGACTGCTAAATCAGCCGGTGAACTGGATCTGGATGGTATCGCCTATGCTCGTCTACTCAATGAACTCGGTCGGACCTATTCTGATATGGATCTTTTCGAAGAGGCAGAAGAGCAATACAAAGAATCGGCAAAAGAGTTCGGGGACTCTGGAGAACTCGGTCTTCAAGGCCAGGTCCTGACTGCGCTCGGTCAGATCTATTTGCTCGAGCGAAAGACCGATGAGGCTCTGGCTACCCTGACCAGGGCAAGAGATTTACTACTTACTGAAAAAGCCAGTCGGGACCTCGCCAGGGCTCTTGTTCCTCTGGGTTCTGCCCAGGCCGACAGCGGTAAGTTTAAAGAAGCGCTCACCAGCCATAGACAGGCGGCTTCTATAGCGAAGAAACAGGGAGACAGCGCTACTTATCTGCTGGCTGTTCTGGAGGAAGGTTATGATCGCTTTCTTGGCGGAGATACTGAAAAGGCGCTGAAATGCTATTTGAAAGCGGACAAGTTTGTAGATAGCTATAAAGGCAAGGTCAATACCGAACTGAAAGCGGCGATCGCCAGAGACTGCGGCATGGGTGCCAGGGCGCTTGGCCAGGTGGAAGAGGCGGTCAAATATTATGAAAGCGCCGCCGATTTTTTCTTGAAGGCAGGAAAGCTGTCCGATCAAGCTATCATGCTGGACAGTATTGCCGTCGCTTATCTAGATAGTGGTGATACCGATAATTTTGCGCGCTACCATGACCTCGCCCTCGGTGTCTTTAAAAATGTCGAGAGCGCTGACGGTAGAAGCTCTAGAAAGAATCTGCGTGCAAAAGGAGCTCTGCATTACAACCAGGGTCAGTACTGTGTCTACAAAGGCAAGCTGGCCGATGCCGTGCTCGAGTACGAAAAATCTCTGAATTGCTATCGAGAGGCTGGAGATCAACTGGGGCACTGTCATGCTCTCAGAGGTATGGGGCTTGCGTATCTGATGCTTGGCCAGGTAGGCAGATCGAAAGACGCCTATGAAGGCGCCAGGGTCATTGCCAGCCGCATAGGCAATATAGAAAGCCAGTGGGACTGCGCTACCGGTCTGGGCAAAGTCTACGCCAAGCTGGGAGAGAGAGAAAAGGCGGAAGAGTCTCTTAAACAGGCAGTCTCGCTTGCCGACAAAGAGAGACGGCAATTCTCCCGGGACAGCTTTAAAACTGCCCAGTTGAGCTTACGAGAAGACTGTTTTCTTGAACTGGTCGAGTTGCTGTTCAAAGACAATCGTTTTGAAGAAGCGCTTACCATAGCAGAATGCGGACGGGCCCGAGCCTTTTTAGATATGCTCGAAGGACGTTCTAGCGGAGCGGCTCCACGACTGGTCTCCAGCAGCTTGATAGAGGGTGCTAACAGCGGTAGAGTCGAGAAAAAGCCTGAAGCGAGAACTCTTGTAGCCATGGCCGATACCGGGGCCGCAAACACTGGATTTCGTTCGGTTAAAGTCCGCCCCAAAACCGGTACCACAGTAAGCCCTTCTGCCATCTCTCCGGTCAATGCAAAAGCACCTGACCTGACCGAGTTACAGGCTCTGGTCAAACGAAGCGGGACCTATGTTTTAGAGTACATCGCTACTTCTAAAGGAGTAATGATCTGGTTGGTTGATCCAAGCGGTAAAGTCGTTGTGGGCAAGACCGTTGACTGTGAATTAGAAGAGCTCAAGAATCTTATAAGAGAAACTCATAAATCTATTGTCACCACTCCCGATGGCATGGAAGCACTTCATGAACTTTCCGAGAACCGATCTAAATCTCTGCGTAAGCTCTATGACCTGTTAATCGGTCCGGTAGCATCTTCGCTGCCCACGGATCCTGAGCAGGTGGTGACAGTGGTGCCCTATGGACCTCTCTATCTAGTGCCGTTTGCAGCTTTATTAGATCCTGGCAATTCTTATTTTGTAGAGAAACACGCCCTGGCATACTTGCCTTCTATAGCGGTTCTGAGAGCTACCGGCGATATGAAGCAGAAACTTGCCGGACTTGACGACAAGCTGCTTGCTTTCGGAAATCCAATAACCGAACGCAATAAGTTCATAGGCAAGTTGCCTTATGCCGAAAAGGAAGTGGCCAAGGTCGCCTCTATCTTCAACCAGGTTAAACAGGTCAATCCAGACGCTACCCATATAGAGGTAGGCGAGGCAGCCACCAAGAAAAAATTTGCCGAACTGGCTCCGGGATATTCTTATATTCATCTAGCCACCCACGGACTTATAGATGCTGATTCGCCTATGGACTCCAGTGTGGTGCTCGCACCGGAAGGAGATGACGATGGACTTTTGACCGTCAAAGACATCCTCGAACTTCCAGCGCTAAAAGCGAAATTGATTGTCTTGTCCGCCTGTCAGACCGGTAAAGGGAAGGTCACCGGGGATGGGGTCATCGGTCTCTCCCGTGCTTTTATAATCGCCGGCACCCCTTCGGTCATGGTGAGCCAGTGGAATGTCGATGACGTGATGACCGAATTTCAGATGGCGCTGCTATATAAAGAGTTGCTGTCCGGTCAGAAGAAGGCTAGAGCCCTTAGAGTGGCTCAGCTCAAGACCATAAACTTTATGGAAAAAGGACTGGCCTCAAGCTTTGCCGACGAAGGCGAAGATGATGAGGAAACCGGCAAGAAAGCCAAAGACAGAGCCAATCCTCGCTACTGGGCCGCTTTTCAGGTCATAGGCGAAGCTGATTAAGCCGGAGCGCTTAGATATCTTTGAGCTTGATCGGGAAGATTGGCGGCTTGGCCACGGTTACCCTGATACCGCCGAAGATACGATAGTTGAAGCCTGCAAAGCCGGGACTCTGGGGAGCGCCTATATTGAATATCTGCTGGGAGCGGATATAAGTCTGAATCGGATAGCGCGGATTGATTTTTCTGGCCACTTCTTCGGTGAGGATGATCACCTGGTTATTGCCACCGCCTCTATATATGGGGCGGCCGAAATTGGAAGCCAGGGTAGAGTCAGCCAGGAATGTCCAGCCACCTTTGCGGTGCACCACGCCACCGGAGTAGAACTGATCGAACTCCTGATAGCGATCGAACATGCGTCTGAAGCGAACCTGGCCTAGCACACTGCCATAGGCGACGGTGTTGTTGCCTATCGGTTTGGTCAGAGTCACCGAAGGAATTATGTCGAAGAGAAAGGGCGGGTCGTCTATATAGTCCAGGCTGCTGAATAGTGCCCGGTTGAAATATCCGAAAGATAAATTAGCCCGGTCTTTGAGGGGCACATCATGGGTGACCTGAAATCCCACTGATTGCAGGGTTCGCGACAGGGGACGGTCAAACTTGGTGTATTGATCTCGCAAGAGAAAATAATTGGCAGATACCCGGGTGCGTTTTGTTAGAGCATAACCAAGCGTCAGGTTGGGCAGTACCCGATAGATGAAATCAGAGCTGTTGCGACTGTTGGTCTGGAAAACGTTGGTTTCAAGCCTGACACTGTTGTCGACCACGCCGGTGAAAAACATTTTGGATGGCAGCCGATAGAGCATGCCCGATTTGAACTGATCGAAGCGATCGAAAGATGGGTTGCGACGGGGCAGGTTGACTGGTGTCAGATCCAGTGTCGGTTCGTCGCCCAGGGGGTCCGAGCCGGTCACATCCGTAGGCACCGACTGAGCTATTTCGTCTATCTCACCGCTATGCACTGGATATGGAGTCAGGTTCAGCTCTTGATTCTGGTCCGGAACTATCGAAAGAGGTTGTTGCGGATGAATTTGAGCGAGGACAAGCTCTGGTTCAGGAATCAAGTTGTCCTCTACCACCGCCTGGGACTGAGCCTGACAGGGGGTCGCCAGTTCAAATAAGCCGGCAATGGCGAGAAGCACCACCGGGAATATCAGAAATTTCTTGCTCTGGCGAAGAGGCATAATCAGGAGATTGAAGTTGTAGTAAGGACTTAAATGTCAATGGCATTATAGCGGAGGGTAGCTACCTCTTCCATTATCTTGTTACAAGCTATTTCCCTGAAGATGCTCAATCGCTCATAATTGACTTTCCACAGCAAAAAGGAGTTTCGAGTGAAGGAGAATATAGGCGAGCGAGTTCCAGCTATCAGGGTGGTGCTCCTGCCAAGGGATACCAACAGCCAGGGCACAATTTTTGGCGGTATTATTCTCAGCCACATCGACCTTGCAGGGGCGGTGGAGGCAGCCAAGACCACCAGGCAGAAGGTGGTGACCAAGGCTATCAAAGAGGTCGAGTTCAAGGCGCCGGTCTTTGTCGGGGAGGTTGTCAGTTTCTACGCCACCACCCTGAGAGTGGGCACCACTTCGATAACCGTTCATGTGGATGTGGAAGTCATGAGAGAAGGCGAAGTGGTGGAGGTCACCCATGCCGATCTCACCTTTGTCTGTGTGGACAAAGACGGACGTCCTTCTAAGATTCGAAAAGATTCATAAATCAAGTCCGGTTACCGGTGCATATCTCTAACCCGGCCGGTTTCAGACCCGCTATCATATTCCCCTGTTAACAGGCGAAGCGGAGCTGAGACCATGACCGGTGACAACGGAGCTGATTCGAAAGAGAGATTGCGCCTTTATCTGGGCACGGCTTGCGGAAAGTCTACGGCGACCTTTGGTGTTTTGTTGAGAGCGCTCAGCTCCGGCAAGAATGTCACCATGGTTTTTTTCGACAAGATGGAAGGCAACTCGTCAGAAGGTCCGGGACTGAGGCTGCTGGCCGAATCCAAGCAATCCGGTTTCGGAAAGTTGAATCTCAACTATACCGGGGTGAACAGAATCGGCTCTGGTCCCGGTGGAAGCTTCAGGCTCTACAGTTCGCCAAATGGAATTCTTCCCGAAGACAAAGATGCAGCCAGAGAAGGTCTGGGCTATATCGGCCAGGGTCTGGAGCGTGGAGACGACATCGTTATCGGTGATGAGCTGCTCGACGTTGCCAGAGTCGGACTGGTCGATTGGGATGAGGTGAAGAATATTTTTAAGCTTCGCAAAGACCCGACAGTGCTTATTTTGACCGGTAGACGCGCACCGGACTGGCTCATGAAAGAAGCCACCACTATATCCACCACCACCCAGCTAAAGCACCATGGTCGAGCCATCGAAGGTCTCGATTGCTGATTCGGTCTTAAAAGCCGCGGTTCTCAGTCCGTTTTTGTTCTGGCGCTTTTGATCTGGTTACCGGCGCTGGCTGTTTCAGGGCTTTTTGTGATTTCTTTTTTCAGCACTTCAATTGCTTTGTTCAGCTGAATGTCTTTACCATCGCTGGGCGATTTGTCGAAGTGCTTGTAGCTCAAATCAATCCACCAGGGACCTTTTCCTTCTTCCCAGTCTTTGGTTTTCACACCGACTTTGAAATCAGGGACGATACCATGCTTGTGGATGTCGATATCGTTGGGTGTGAGATATCTGGCTATGGTGACATTGATTCCGGATTCATCATCCAGCTTGTTAATCGCCTGTACCAGACCTTTTCCGAAAGAGGTCTCACCCACGAGTTTGGCTCTGCCGTTGTCTCTCAAGGCACCGCTCAGAATTTCGCTGGCGCTGGCGCTGCCTTTGTTAATCAGCACCACCATCGGATGTCGGTTCAAGGGGCGATTGGCAGAGAAGGTGGAGTTCTTGTATCCGTCCGAGTCGATGGTGCTTACGATCACACCACGATCGAGAAACATGTTGGCGATCTCTATTGCGTTGGTTAAAAGGCCGCCCGGGTTATTACGCAGGTCGAGAATGATACCGTCGGTATTATCCAGTTTTTTCAGAGCTGCCTTCATCTCTTTGTTGGCTTTCTGAGAGATGAAAGTATCGAGGCGGATATAACCGATGTTACCCGGCAGGATCTCGGCATTAGCAACTGCTCGTATCGGGATCTCATCGCGAACCAGATCCACCGGTTTCTCTTTGTCTTTACCAATTAAAAATGTCAGGGTAACTTTAGCTCCCTTGGGACCACGAATCAGCTTGACTACCTGGTCCAGGGACTGACCGGATACTTTTTTGCCGTCTACTTCGGTTATCTCCCAACCGGGTTTGATGTTGGCTTTATAAGCAGGAGTCCCTTCGATGGGAGCGATTACCACCACCCGGTGGTTTTTGTTCATGCCGAGCTGCATGCCGACACCATACAAATGCGCTTCAATCTGAGAGCGCTCTTCGGCGAAAGCTTCGGGGTCGAGAAAACGAGTATAGGGATCACCCAGACTCCAGAGCATGGTCTCTATCGCTTTATGGGCATCGTCAAGGGTTTTGAGCTTGCCATCATATTTATGCTTCCAGCGGTTCCAGTCCTGGTTGTTATAGTTCTGGTCGTAAAAAGAGCGCCGAATCAGAAGCCATGCTTTCTGGTAGAGAACCTGGGGCATGATCTCGGCATGCTTTGCCTGGGCTAGCATAAGAGGATTGTTCTTGACGCCGGCACCACCGTCGGCAATCAGAATATGCTTATCGCTGTTTCCTGCTTCCGAAGCTATGAGCCAGCTCTGGATGCCGAAACACAACAAGCAACTGACTAAGGGGATACCAATGCGAGTGATGGCTTTTCGGTTGGACAAGTCTCGATTCCTTCTATTTCCAGGTCTCTAATGAGATATTAAAGCAATTTCTTACGCCCATGGGGTGAAATAGCTGATTTACCTAATAAAGATCTTCCCTCTTTTTATAATTAGGACTATTCTAGACAAAATTTTCGAAAATTGCCTTTATTTGCCGCTTGAAACGAAGCTAGCGTTACGACCGGCAATTTCTTTGGAAAATTTTATTTTACCCCTTTCAAAGTGACAGGTGCGACTTATCCTGGTTCTTTTCGTGCTTATTGTCATGTACTTTAATTATTTTGGGTTTTAGCCCTTGATCCGGTCCAATAACATACTCTTCTGTCGTTATATCCTGGAGATTATCAGTGACAAGAGGAAGCACAACTCTGGAGAAGAATGAAGTGGCGAATTCGTCAGATTCGCTCAATTCGAGCGGGTCCAATGCGTCGCCTCAAAGCGGACCTACTATCCCTGTACTAGGGAAGATCTCGGACAAGACCAAGACCAGGTTCAAGATCTGCTTCAGCCTTCTTATGATCGCCAGTCTATTTCTCTTCGGTAAGGTTGATCTTTCGAAAAGCTGGGCGGCGGCATTGACGGCCCACAAAGGCTATATGCTCGGCGCGATATTGCTGTTTCTCGTCAGTCCTGTGATGAACGCCCAGCGCTGGCAACTCCTCGCCGGGGCCGTGGGTCTTAAAAAGTCTCTGCTCAAGATGACCCAGTATTGCTACGTCGGAACTTTTTTCAATCTCTTTCTTCCTTCCACTGTCGGCGGCGATTTCAGTCGTTGTTACTATCTCTCCAAGGGCACAGGTAAATATCTCCATGCCCTCACTTCGGTGATTGTCGACCGGGCAATGGGTCTGGCTGTGCTCCTTATGTTCGCCACTTTCGGTCTTTTGCTGGGACCCGGCGGTGCCGACATTCCGATGAATTTGAAGCTGCCTATCTTCTTGCTCACTTTCGGCGTCTTTTTCGTGGTGCCTTTCATGCCCCAGTTGAGCAATCGCATTCTGGGACCGGCCAACTGGTTCAGCCGTAAGCTGAATGAGAGTACAGCCAGGGTCTTCTGGCAGGATCGCGGTCTAATCCTGACTGCATTCCTCCTTTCTATATTGATGCAGGTGCTGGTGGTTCTCTGCCATGTCGGCGTGGGAATGGCTCTTGGTATCGATCTGCCCCTCTGGTACTACTTCGTTTTCTATCCTTCGGTGGCGGTGCTCGGTTTTGTCACTCCCAGTATCAACGGAATAGGCATCAGAGAATGGGCGTATACCTATTTCCTGACCTTCATGGGAGTAGAGAACTCTACCGCTCTTGCTTTCGCCATCATCTGGCTGGGCATGATCACCCTTCTCAGCCTTCTCGGCGGTGTTGTATATACCCTGGGACACTTCAAGATATCTGATGAGGAGCGAGCCAAGCTCCAGACCGGTCAGATCTGACCGCTGCGATGAGCATGAGATTGCCGCTACCGGTGGGATGCGAGCCCGATAAGCACCAGGTGGTGCGAGACATGCTCGCGATCTTCGATACCAGTTACAGTTCTGGTCCCGCTCGAATTTATCTGGTCGGTGGTTACCTTAGAGACTGTCTCAGACCGAAGTTGAAGGCTCGCAAAGAGCTCGATTTCGATTTCGCTGTGGCCGGAGCTGAAGCGATACCACTGGCCCGTCTTGTTGCTGAGAAGCTGTCCGGCCATTTTGTGCTTTTAGACAATAAGAACGACACCGCCAGGGTAGTGATGGAAGACGGTACCTGTCTCGATTTTGCCGGCTGTGTCGGCGGAACTATAGAAAGCGATATAAAAAGAAGAGATTTCACCATCAACTCCCTGGTCTGGGACCCATATCACAGGGACAAGATTTTAGATCTGGTCGGTGGAGCTGGGGATCTGGCAGATGGGGTTCTCACTGCCATCGATGGCAAGAACCTGGTGGACGATCCGCTCAGGCTTCTGCGTGCCTATCGTTTTGCGGCGGAGTGCGATTTCATCATCGGAGCCGAAACCCTCGCCCTTATCAGTGAGCATGCCGACAAGATCGAACATGTTCCTTATGAGAGGACGAACTATGAGTTCTTCTTGATGATGGAATCGGATCGCGCCGGCGAATTGTTGTCGAGCATGGCGCAGACCGGTCTTTTAGAGGCGATTTTCAGTGATTTGAAAGCGACCCGGCAGGTGACCGCCAACCAGTTTCATCACCTGGGGTTGTTCGAGCACAGTCTTGAATGTGTGCGACAGACCGAACTATATATAAGGACTTGTCCGGACTGGGCTAAAGAGTCGGCGGCCCAGACCATCGCCCATGGGGTCAGTCGTCTGAGCGCTACCAAAACGGCATGCTTGCTGCATGACATAGGCAAACCGGGAACCTGGGAAGTAACTGAAGAAGGACGCCATACTTTTTTAGGCCATGACAAACTCGGGGCTACCATGACCACCGAACTGGCCAAAGAGCATCGCTGGTCGAAACAGCTTGGTCGTTTTGTGGCCGGTCTGGTGAAGTGGCATCTTCGACCGGGCCATCTCTTTCATCAGGGACCACCCACGGAAAAGGCTATAAATAAGTTCTATAGAAAAATTGGCGATGATGTACCAGAGTTGATGATGCTTGCCTTCGGCGACCTGGGAGCCACCCGAGGAGCAGATTTTACCGAGGCGATGCGGGAGAACCTGGCAGAAAACTTTCGCCGTTTACTTGACGGGTATCCGGCTTTTCGAGAAAGAGAAAATCGTATGCCCCGGCTGCTGAGCGGAGTCGAAGTGATGGAGCTGCTTGCCTTGCAACCCGGTCCGGCCATAGGAGAAATTCTGGAAGCTCTGGAAGAAGCTCAGAGTTTGCAAGAAGTCACCGACGTGGCAGAAGCGGAGGCTTTTGTCAGAGAGTTCTGGCGCCGTAAAAATCAATGATTGAGCAATCTCCGCTTGGCAACTTGATTTAAGGGTTAAAAGAAATAATTCTGGGAATAAAAAATTCAGAGACGAAGCTCTGACTCGTCGTGATTTCAAGAGATTTGCAGAAATCGTATTACCAAGTCCTCGTAGTAGGACTGAAGTGCTGCGCTCTTGCACGAAGGGTTTTTCTTGAGGATAAAGACACCATGTTAAATACCAAGGTTGACAGACTTTCCAATTATTCAATCATCGCCAGACTTGATGATGCCATTCCTCTCAACACTGAAGAGTGGGTGAAGACGGAAAGATTGCTCAATCAAGTAAGCGAGTTCGTTCCGATGTCGATGCTCAACAGTCTGACCGAGGCAATCATCGCCTATGCAGACGACCAGGCTCGACGCGGTTATTTGCTCGGTCAAGAAGATCTGGTGGAAGAGCTCAAGAGTAAGGCCACCAAGATAGCTTGATTTGAGCTATAGAACAGATATATTCGTTTCAAATTTTTTCTTCCACTTTCCCAGTCAGCCCCTCGATTTCGATTGAGGGGTTGTCTGATTTCAGTACTCTTAGTGTCACCTTCACTCTTTCGGTTTATAATCAGACTCAGTCATAGCAACCTTCCTGAAAGATGAGCATAAAACCCATTAGACCCTGGAGAAGAATATCCTCTGAAAAGATAGCGGACTGTCGAGTATTTACCGTGCATCGCAACCGTTCTTTCAGATATGCCGAGATAGAGGACGAGCAAAAGACTCATGATTTCTATGTCTTTCACTCCGGCGATTGGGTCAATGTCATCCCTGTAACCGAGAACCACGAGATCATCTTAATCGAGCAGTTTCGACACGGTACCGAATCTTTTACCCTCGAGATTCCTGGAGGCTCAGTCGACGACAGCGATCCGGATCCGCTCTTTGCTGCAGAACGCGAGCTTCGAGAAGAGACCGGAGCTGTAGCTGGAGAATGGATACAGCTGGGGATGAGCCACCCGAATCCGGCGATTCAAGGCAATCTCTGCCACACTTATTTAGCCAGGGACACACGCATTATCGAGAAGCCCCGCTTCGATTCGACCGAAGAAATTGCCATCAGAAAGGTACCCATGGCAGAGATCCCTGCTTTGATCAAAGGTGGCGTCATCACCCATGCACTGGTCCTGGTTGCTTTCTACTGGTTACAACTGGAATACGGCGAACTTTCTTCAGGTCGCAAGACTTTCTATAGCGCAGGCAGCCCGGTCGGCGGAGTCTCCCATTCTTTCGATCAGTCCTGATTTATCCTGACACGAAGAACGAATAGAAGAGTCGCCCAAGAGTCTATTCAGCTTGTTTTGCCATTCTTCGACATTCATAGAGCGAACCTGCTCGGCTATACCAAGATTGGTAAGGCGTTCGGCATTGTCGAATTGATCGTGAGCAAAGGGTACAACCAGTTGTGGTGTCGCCGCTTTCATCGCCTGGGCACTGGTACCGATACCACCATGGTGTACCACTGCGGCCACTTTCGGAAAGAGGAGGTCGAAGGGTTCATATTCGCTGTAATAAAGAGAATCACTGTTCTCTCGATTGAGAGAGCGATCAAAGCGATTGACGAAGACTGCCCGCTTGCCCAGGGCGGCGGCTGCTTTTCTGGCAGTTTCGAAAAACTTGTTGCCATGGGCCATGGCTGAACCGGCTGTGAATAGAATAGGTTCTGCCCCATCTGCCAGGTAGCGCCGCAGTCCATCGGATAATTCGGCTCCGGCTTTGCTCTTAGCAAGGGGGAATCCGGTAAAGACATGGTTCTTCGGCCAGTCGGAAGCTGCCGGGGCATACCAGGAAGGGAAAGCGAGTATGACCTGGTCGGTGGAATGCATCCATGTAGACATGATCTTATCTATCGGCTGGAGTTCCAGGTTCTCTCTGATGCGATTCATGTCAGGCTTCAAAATGGGGTCGAGAGCGTGGCGGTCGATGGCGTCCACTACCCATTTGCGCATCATATAAGGCAGTATCCCGGGTAGTTTCAGTCCGGGCATATGGGGAGGTCTTTCGGCGGACAATATCACCGAAGGAGAGAGATGAACAGTGGCTTGCTTCACCTGGTGCTTCTCGGCTACAAGTCTTGCTGCGAAACCAAGACTGGTGGCAACCAGAATTGACTTTTCTGGTTTCAATAATGATTCGATCAGCTCATATTGTTGAGGAACATAGTCTTTCAGGCTTTTCCAAATTGCCTGGAAGCCCTTTCGCGGATGCCAGATTTCCGGATTTTTGACGACCTCTTCATACTGTTTGCGATCGCCCAGGCAATGCGGATTCAGACCAGCTTCGGCAATTTTATTCTCGAAGTAGCCGGAAGCCAGAAAGTCCACCTGATGACCATGGTTTTTCAGGGCGGCGCCAATCTCTATCATCGGATTGATATCGCCTTCGCTACCGATTGCCACCACTATGATATGCATTATTCATCCGTCTTTCGAGACCCCGGGACAGGCGCCTAAGATATCATGTAAACTCTTTGGCTGGGAAGTTGTATCGGTTTATCAACCTTGAAGAGCAAGTCCGATTTTAAAAAATTTCTGCGCTTGGTAGCAGTCCTGTTCCGAGAATTTCGGGTCTTTTTAATTACCGTGACCGTGGCGTTCTTCGGGTCTACCACCATTCTCTATTTTCTTTATCCGCTTGAAGAATTGCCGCCTCATCATCATTCTTTCCTCGGGGTGGCTTACGATACACTTCTGCTTACCTTTTTCGAACAGCCGATTCCCTTTGTCGATGATCTCAGACTGATTCCGGTCTTCTTCGGTTTGCCCATTCTCGGGCTTCTGGTCATCGTCGACGGTGCGGTCAGGCTCGGCAATCTGGTGGTTCAATATCGAAAGTTCTCACAGGAGTGGCAAAAACTGGTGGCAGCATCTTATCAAAATCATGTAATCATCTGTGGACTGGGCAATGTCGGTAAGAGGGTGGCGGAGCAACTCTTGAAGTTCGAAGAGGAGATTGTCTGTATCGAGACCCGGGAGGATTCCAAGTTTATTGCCGAGATGACTCGGCTACGGGTGCCGGTTTTAATCGCTGATGCCACCAGGGCAAGTGTGCTCGAAGAGGCGAATATCAAGCAGGCTAAGGCTCTGATGGCTCTTACAGACAAAGATTTGAACAATCTTGAGACCGCTCTGACTGCCCGGGAACTGAATCCTGAGATCAGGATTGTAATGCGTATGTTCGATCAGAGCCTGGCGGACAAAGTGAAGAATTCTCTGGGCATAGAATGTGTCTACTCTGCGTCTGCCCTGGCTGCTCCTGTTTTTGCTCAGTCTGTGGTCTCGGAGAATCTGCTCTCTTCCTTTCAGTTCGGCTCCACCCTGGTCAATGCCTATCAGATAGTGATCGATGAAGATTCCAGATTTGCCGGTATGAAAATCGATGATGTCCGCAAAGAGTATGAAATAACCGTGCTTATGCATGATCGGCAGGGATCGGTGGATTGGAATCCACCCACCGATATAATTCTCACCTTAGGGGATAAGCTTCTGATTGTCACAGAAGCCGACGGTGTCAAAGACCTTCTCGCTCTGGAAAAGCTTACTTGACGTAATTCAGCGGGTTTTTCGGTTTGCCCTGCACTCTTACTTCGAAGTGCAGGTGAGGACCGGTGGCGAAGCCGGTGCTGCCTTCATAGCCTATGATGTCACCCTTGGAGACGTTCTGTCCTTTAGAGACATTGGCTTTGGTGAGGTGGGCATAGAGGGTGGAATAACCGTTACCGTGGGAGACGATTACCACTTTGCCATAGCCGCCATACCAGCCGGAATGAATCACATGACCGCTATCCGACGCCCGGATAGGAGAACGACGCGGACCGGCCAGATCGATGCCGGTGTGGAATTTGCGGCTGCGGAAAATAGGATGACGACGCCAGCCGAAGGGTGAGGTCATCTTGGCTTTGAGGGGCATGGCGAAGCGACCGGAGCCTTTGGTAAGGGGCTCGTTAGACTCGCTCTTGACGCTGTCTTCCATGCTCTGAATCTGGGTTTCAAGGGCTCTCGATTGTTGTTCGAGCTGGCGCTCGGTCTTTTCGTAGAAAGACCGCTGAGAACTCAGCTTTTCAGCCACTCTTTGCTGGGCGCTCTTGCGACTGGCGAACTCCTGGGCTTTCTTAGAAATCTCTGATACCAGAGAGCCAAGCTGGCTGCGTTGTTGATCCAGTCGGCTGCGATTGGCGGCCAGGGCCTGGGCCTGGGCTTTGAGTTTGTCGAGCAGAGTTTTGTCTTGCTCGGCGATTCTGGTCTGGTAGTACATCCTATCTATAAGTTGCTGGAGCGAGTCGGTCTGGAAGATCATCTCGAGGAAGCTCAGTCGATGTCCTTCATACATCTCTCTCAGGCGTTTGCCAGCCATAGCCTCATGACGCTGCGACCAGGTCTCGGTAACTTTCAAGTTGGTCTGGGTGTCGACCATCTTGCGATCCACCATGTCCATTTTGCGCTTTTCGCTGCGAAGCTGCGCATTGGCCGAATTCAACTCTTTTTTAGTGCGATTGAGCTGGTGATAGGCGCTGCGCTCTTTTCTGCGGGTTTCGTCTATCTTCTTTTGAATCTCTTCGCGCTTCTCTTCTAAGGCCTGCTTCTTCTTCTCGTGGCGCCTCTTTACAACTTCTTTGTTGTTCGCATGGTCATTGTTGGCGGTGGTAGCTGCCACCGGCGCCATCATGCCGACGATCAGACAGATCAGGGTGAATAGAGCCGGAGCTCTGCCTGAGCTGAATATATGCCTTCGATAGGATCGAGATTGAGTCAAGCGAATATACATGTCATGAACCAGTCAGGTGAGCCATATTAACACCTCGAGGTGCTCTTGATCCTTTATTTTCGATATGACTGGACTAGTTATTGATAACCGGTCCCTTCGAGCTTTCGGATAGGGCTTTAAAAGTCCCACCGGTGCCAGGTTTTGCCTGTGGCCATAGCGGTTTTATATATGTTTATTTGGTGTCATTTTATTTAGCCCCTTGATGATAAACTTGAGCTTTCTCTAAGTCTTGACCGACTTTTCTTAACTCTGCCTAAGTTTTTTGGAATCCAGATAAATTGAAAGAGCCTTTTGAATCTTATGAACAATGAGAAAGCGAACAAGATTCTCAAAACTTTCGCCAACGGACTGATAGTCTCCTGCCAGGCAAGCACCGGAGAGCCTCTGGCTCATCCGGATCATATCGTGGCTCTCTGTCTGACTGTCCTCAATGGCGGTGCCTGTGCTCTTCGATTAGAGGGTGTCGAAAATATCCGGGCGGTAAGGGCCGCCACATCGGTGCCGATTGTCGGAATCACAAAAATCGATGGTCTATCCGAAGCGGAAAGACTGGAGCAAGTCTATATAACCGCCAGATTCGAAGACGCCAGAAGTTTGAAGGAAGCAGGCGCAGATGTTGTTGCCATGGATGCCACCGCCAGACCGAGACCGGACGGAATGAGCCTTGAAGAGACCATTTTGAAGATTCATCAAGAGCTTGATATGCCGGTCTGGGCCGATACGGCCACTTTCGAAGAGGCCCGGGCTGCCAGTGCATATGGTGCGGATATAATCTCGACTACTTTATTCGGATATACCAGGGAGACTTACCGAGATCACGGACAGGGACCGGATTTCGACTTTCTGAGTCGCTGTGTGAAAGAACTCGGTGTGCCGGTCATTCTAGAAGGAAGGGTCTGGCACCACGAAGAGGCCGCCAGAGCGCTCGAACTTGGTGCTCACGCGGTGGTGGTCGGCTCTGCCATAACTCGTCCCCATCTGATTACGCAGGGTTTTGTCGAAGCGATGCAAGCTCAAAAATCCGCCAGTAGAGAATAGTTTCAAAGCATGTCTCAAATAGATTTCTGGCTCTATCCGCTTCTGGCACTATCTATAGTGTCTCTGGTCATGCGACTGTCTCTGCCTATCAAATGGGCCTGGGGCTTCATACTACAGGCGGTGCCTATTATCGTTCTTGCCGTCTTAGGCTTGTTTACGGAGCCAAAATGGATCTTTGCTTTATCCGGTTGGGTGCTGGTGCTAATCTTCTACCTGCCGCCCAAGTTGTTTTATTCGGCTATGCAGAAGAATCTCACCGATCTCAACGCCATCGAAATGCGAAAGATTTCGAGCCGAGTAAGATTCTTCTTCTGGGGTATGGCCGGTCGCTTCTGGTCTGATATGGCGCTTGCCATGGCATGCTACATAGAGCAAAACGGCGACGAGGCCGAGCAGATTTTGCAATTTTGGACTGATTGTCCTGATCTGCCGGCCCAGATTCGCAGTCTGCCTGCTAATTATCGAAAGATTGGCAATTCGGTGATGTGGCGCTGGCAGTGGATTGTGGACGACTATGAGGGCATGGCCGAAGAAGAACGCAGTAAACTCGGTTCGTCGGTTCTTTTGCCGACAGCACGAGCCTATGCCGAACTGGGTCAATTCGATCAGGCGGCGGATTGCATAGAAAGAGCCAAACTGGGTGAGACCATGGTTTCGATGAACTTTCTCGCTCTTTCGCTGCTTCCCTTTTTTGCTCTGACCGGCTCTTTGAAGAAAGTCGAGAATTTGATACAGATTTTGGTCAAGTGCTCGGGCTCTTTTGCCGAGAGCTCCAGATATTACTGGCTGGGCAGGTGTTATCTTGCCCGGGGCGAAAAAGACCTGAGTGGCAAGAGCTTCGAGAAAGCGGCCGGGCTTTCGACCTCTCCGGTTTTCAAAAAACGCCTGGAGCTTCTGTCTTCGCGTCTTTCTGAGGGGGCTGAGCCGGTTGATGCAAAGGCTGTTTCGATTCCGGTTGAGAAAGTCTGGGGTGTCTTCAAGCAAGTTGCCTATGTCCAGGAGATTCTCTCTCCCCAGAGAAATTCCATAGCGGTGAACAGCCTGGTGGTTCTTATCGTAATCGCTTTTCTAGTGACCGATTTGAGTATTTTCGATGAACTCAATAAGCTGGGTATTCTGAAGAGCGGCTTGATTCCGCTTGCACCGCTCAACGAGCTTATTGCTTATCGTCTGGAGCTGGTGCGGGCTTTTGCCCTTACCCCTGCCGAGATGCTCCATGGTGAATATTACAGGTTGCTAACCTATCTTTTCCTCCATAAGCACGCAACCCACATGATCTTCAACGTTATCGGCCTGGTCTGGTTCGGCAGAATTGCCGAGAATATCTTCGGGACCACTCGATTCGTCTCGATTTATCTGGTGGGCGGCGTTCTCAGCGGTATAGCCCATGTGCTTCTCAGTCATCTGCCTGCCATGGGCGCTTCCGGGGCGGTGATGGCAGTCTTCGGAGCAGTGGCCGCCGGTATCTTCAGGTTGAAGAATAAGATTCCGGAGTCTATCTGGCGCTTTAAGCTCAGTATGCTCGGAGGTCTGGCTCTGTTTCAGATAATTCTCGACCAGATCATTCCTCATGTGGCCGTCTTTGCCCATTTGGGCGGTCTTCTGGCAGGCCTCGCCTTTGGCTCTTTACTCTCTATTCGCAGTCCAGACACGGAGAACCACGAGATCACCGGTCAATACGTCAGCGGATAAGAGCTTGCCCCCGGCGCTTAATGAGCGCTTCAAATCTGCAATCTTTGAGCTCAGTTTTGATAAAGTAGAGATGATTGAATTCGAATCCGAGTTTGAACCATGGAGAGGAAAGTTCTAGATGCATGATTGTCCTACCTGCCGTGTCCCCCTGCACGGATATGAGGAAGTTTGTCCTTCCTGCGGCACCAGGCAGAGAGTCAGACGTTCATCAAGCAGTCTTCTCAATGCAGGACCGAAGAAGCCGCCTGTTAATCTGATTCCATTTGTAATCGTCTTCTTTGTGCTCGGTGCAGGCACTCTGATAATGGCTCAGAGCAGTTGGATAGGACAGATAATGACGCGGGGACCGGTCGAGAAAGACCCCCTGGCTGATTTGACCGTCGACCAGGCCAGGCAGATTTTAACGGAGCAAATTAATCAGAATTTGACCGCTGCCGGCGCAACCGGCAAGTTCACCTGGACTGTTCCCGGAGGAGAAGCCCCCGATCCGACGTACCAGGGGCCTCTGGAGCTTACCATCGATACTGAGCTTGCTGAGCCCGATTTGAGACGTCAGATTATCGATCCGGTTAAGCAGTACATGCCGAAAGCTCAGATTCCTACCCTGGTCATGAACGATTCAAAATCCCATGCCACCTGGACTTATTCCGTACAGATGCCAAAACAGGCGGCGAGCCAGCCTGTCGAGTAAAATGGTCAGTGCGGTCAGAAAGGTTTTGATGATGCGAATTGCAAAAAGAAGTTTAGGTTTCGCACTTGTTGCCGGTCTTTTGTCTTTTCCCGTATTCTCTTTCGACGGTACCGATTTCGATATGGACCAGTCTATAACCATGGGAATCAGCCCTACTCTGGTTAATCCGGATCGGGACCGGGGCAAGAAGCATGATTCGAACGATGTCGGATTCAGCACCTTAGACAAAGGTGCGGTCAGCGGTATCGAAACCAACGAGCGCCTCGCCGTCAGAGAAGAACTTCAGTGGATCACCATTTGGAAGAAACACAGCCAGGCTAAGAAGGTACCGCAGGTGATGCCGCATGTGGATTTTGAAAACTGCATGGTTTTAGCTGTTTTCGAGGGAGACAAACCCGGAAGCAGCGGATCGATGGTCTCTATCGAAAGAGTCCGTCTCTTTAAGGACAGAATGGTGGTCATTCTCGGCCATGATGATATCGGCAGCGGTGCTAACAAAACTACGCTGCGTTCATATCATATAGTCAGTCTGCCCCGGACCAATCTGCCTGTGGTCTTCCACTAATAACCTTAGTAAATTCCGGGCTTTTCTTTACCGGAATCCGATAAAGATTGCTCCTGGGGAATATAGAACGAGTGGTATCTGGTTAGAGGAAAATGCACCAGATACAGGGCGAAGCTTATTTCTCCTAAACTCACCAAAGATCCGGTATCCAGACCTGAAGCATAGTAAGATTGAGCAATAATGTCGTGCCAACCCCTATCGACGACGTTTCAGGGGCGCTCAGTCCTTCTCTTGACTGACAAGTATTACTGACTTCTCAGAAGCGAGGGCTCTCCCTCAGAAATAGCGACCTGTCTTTGAATTTGCTTATGATATCGTTTGGTCAGCCAGTCCTGTTCAGTAGAAGGATGAAATTCCCGACTTGTCCAACTGCTCTTGAAACGCCTTGTTGTCAAGCAGCTTTTCGACCTCTATTTCGTCGATTACCGGATAAAAGGTCTCTACTACCTTGCTGGTAAATGAATAAGAGATTTCGTCACTGGTCTGACCTTCGTTGCCCACATAGGTGGGTCTCAACCAGAGATCCTTTCTCGCCATCTTTTTGCCGGATTTACTATAAATCTCTACTTCGGGCGGTCTGGCAAAAGCGATTTGAATCGTCTCTTTACGCCAGCCGAAGAAGCAGCGCACCCGAGTTTTTCGTTTCTCTACATCGTAGGCAATCGGAATCATCGAACGGCTATCCGGTTGCAGATCCGGATCGGTCAGGAAGTTCTGAGCCCAGGTTTCGAATACCGATTCACTGTTCTCCGGAGTCTGGGCGGGATCCATGCCCAGATCGCCGCAGGTGCATCTGTGGGCACCATAATAGAGGTTTTCCATAAATTCCAGTTCGGCAAGCAGATCTATTCTGGCTTCACCACTGGTAGTGGCACGCTTGACCGAGCGAAGATCATCCTCTTCGAAAATGGTCAGGAGGATATTGCGTATGAACTTGTAGGAGAACCCTTTTCGATAGTAGAAAGTGGGCAGTGGCTCTACTCTTAAAGACGGCTCGATTGTTACTTGAATACGAGGTGGTGCGCTCTCAGATCCCGCACCAGAACCGGAACCTGATTCTGATTTGGTCGCATCCGCTTCACTGTTGTCGCCATTCTTCTCATTCTCTTTTCTCTTGACTCTGCCTCGGAAAAGCTCCTCGAGAAGATCGGCATAGACTTCTTCTATTTCCAGATGTTTCGATTCGACCATAGAGGAAAGCGAAACCAGAGGGGCGAGGCTCCAGGTGGAATAGTCATACCAGCCGGACTCGGCGGTCGGTCTCAAGCTGACCTTCCGGGCTTTTATGTATTTGATGAATTCATCTAATAAAGAGAAATTCTCCGGTACTGAATTGCCCGGTCCGATGATTCTGGCCAGAAGATCTTCTTCATGGGTAACCAGAGGCGGAATAATTGCCGCCACCTCAATATCGAATTTGATATTGTCGTCGCCGATATCACCGAAAAGAATTGATAGATCGGGAATTCTAAGCGGATTCGAGATCCGGGCGATGATCTCTAGATAAGTCATGTAAGTGTTGAAGAGCCCTTGGTCTTCTTTGATGGTGTCCGCCACGGCCTGGGCGCTCTTGGAGTCTTCCAGCAGTTTGAGCGGGGTCTGGAGAATGCGGTCTTGTTTGAAGATCGTCTTAAGCTCTTCGTCCTGACAGTAGAAAGAAGTCGGTCTTGAAAGAACCGGATTCATTTCGAACTCTGTCAAAAACTGATTCAAGTATTCCTGCCAGTTCTTGAACTCGTTCTCTCTTTGATCCAGTTTGATCTTGCCGAGCCTGCAGGCGGCGAGTATACAACTGACCGCTTTGTTAGAGTCCTGGGCGCCTGCGTCTTTGGTCGGAGGCTCGGGAAATTTGGTCAACAGGCTTTCGGCCAGCTTTTTAAGAAAGACCTTTTTACCCATGAAGCGCCCCAGACCATTTTGAAGCAGCTTCTCGAGCTGGGCGAAAAGAGCCTCATCGAAAAGTCTCGACTTGTGAATCAATACTCCGGCGGAGATGAAGTTTGGATTGCTTCCAATTTCTGCCAGACTTTTATGGATTTTCTCGGGACCAGCTGAACCTTGCAATTTATCCAGATGGATAATCTGATGCTCCAGGGATAACTTCACCGAATGACCCGATTCTGCGACCAGTTCACGCTGTTTAGCCAGAGATTCTGTATTGCCCATAAAATCGTCCCGTCTTTGTCTATTTAGACTTTCCACTATTACAGTATAAGGAAACAGCTTACAGGGTATAGTGAGACCGGTGGATTAATGATTTGAGCTCGAGCAACTCAGGGTCTTGAATACCGAATTACAGAAAGAGTCCGATAAAGCAGCCGCCCGAGGAAAGGTGCACTGGCGTAAAAGTGTGCCCCTGAAGAAGCGCTTGATCTGTTTTGTGATCATGGGTCTTTCGCTCTCTTTTCTCTACTATCTGATTTTAGAAAGACCGATATCGGTAACAGCCGGCGGTGCGCATATTTTGCAAATAGACAAGCCGGGTTCATATGTTCTATTTTTCAGCGGTGATCTCAAGGACCCCTTCGGCTGGCAGATAAACAACGGTTGGATTCGCAAGTCGCTCAAGGTCAATATAGAACCCCTCGATGAAAGTGGACGAGTTAAGCCGGTGGAGAATTTCAAAGATATCTCCCAGACGGATCTCTTTTCGATAGCCGAATTCGAAGTTTTCACCCCGGGAAAATACCTGCTCACCATAGTCTGGGAAGACGAGACCAAGCGCTGCCAGGGACATATGTTTTTAGAAAAAGACGTGGTCGAGAAATTCTGCTACAAGTGGGCAGCAGGAATTGTCGCCCTGATAGCCTTTCTGGCGATTCTGGGATTTCCTATCGGTCCGGATTCTTGACCGGCGACTTTGATTATTTCTTGCCGCCAAGGATTCCTTTGAAGAATTTGGCCACCGGATCGTAGAACTCGTCTACTACCCGCTCTTTAAGCGGAATAATGGCGTTGTCTGTAATGTGGATATCTTCCGGGCAGACTTCGGTACAGCATTTGGTGATGTTGCAATAGCCGATATGTCCTTCGTCTTTGAGATACTCCATGCGATTGGCAGTGTCTTTGGGATGCATTTCAAGCCCAGCGGTTCGGACCAGGAAGCGAGGACCCATGAACTGGTCTTTTCGATCGTGATCTCTGAGGACGTGGCAGACATTCTGACAGAGGAAGCATTCGATACACTTTCGGAATTCTTGAACGCGCTCGATGTCCTCCTGGTGAATAATCCACTCACCTTCATCGGCTGGAGTAAAGGCTTTGATTTTTTTGTTTACTTCATAGTTCCAGGAGACATCGGTGACCAGGTCCTTAATCAGGGGGAAGGTCTTGATGGGCTGGACGGTTATCTCTTCTCCCGGTTCGAAGCGGTCCATTCTGGACTTGCACATCAAGGCCGGTTGACCATTGACCTCGGCGCTGCAAGAGCCGCATTTAGCCGCTTTGCAGTTCCAGCGTACGGCCAGATCCGGAGATTCGTTCGCCTGGATGTAATGAATGGCATCGAGGATAACCATCCCTTCTTCTATCGGCACTTTGTAAGTCTTGAATTCTCCCGACTCACTGTTGCCTCGAAATACTTTTAAAGTTGCTTCAGCCATTTCTGGGGATCCTCGCTTTCAGTTAGTCAAAGAGTTCTTTCAAGTCTGCCGGCATCTCCGGAAGCTCGGTGTGATCGAGCTTCATCTTGTCTCCGTCTTTAGAGCAGGAGGAGTTGAGCGTGCCCCATTTTTTATCGTCGGCATCAGGAAAGTCCAGTCGGCTGTGGGCTCCACGGCTCTCTTCCCTGGAGTGGGCGCTGCGGGCGATGGCTTCGGCGGCGATGATCATGTTTTTCAGATCGCGGCACAGGTGCCAGCCGGGGTTGAAACGCTTGTCTGCGTCGACCGAAACCTGAGCTATCTTCTCTTTGAGCGCTTCCAGTTTTTTGATGCCTTCAGCCATCTCATCTTTCTCGCGAAAGATGCCGACATGGGTGCTCATTATTTGATTCATCTCTTTGTGGACATCATAAGGGTTGAGGCCGCCTTCTCTTTTGAGAGGCGCTTCCAACTCTTCTATGGCCGCATCGATATCCTTTTCATTGATCGAAGGCGAATCTTTCAAAGCATCGACATAGTCAGATGCTCCCGTACCGGCTCTTCTTCCGAAGACGACCAGGTCGGACAGAGAATTGCCGCCCAATCTATTGGCGCCGTGCATTCCACCGGCCACTTCACCGGCGGCGAATAAGCCGGGCACTTTGCTCTGGCAGGTATCGGCTTCGACCCTGACACCGCCCATGATGTAGTGGGCGGTCGGTCCGACTTCCATCTTCTGCGTGGTGATATCCACATCAGCCAGCTCTTTGAACTGGTGATACATAGAAGGCAGCTTCTTCTTGACCCTTTCCGAATCTTGATAGCTGATATCGAGGAAGACACCACCGTGGGGGGAGCCTCTACCCTCTTTGTTCTCTACATAGATAGCCCGGGCGACGTTGTCGCGAGTAGAGAGCTCCGGAGGACGTCTTGCTTCGGATTTCTTGTGGTTGATGGTGGCATCGACCCACTCTTTGGCTTCATCTTCGGTGGCGGCGTAGTCGTTTTTGGTGGACTCGGGCAGATAGTCGAACATGAAGCGTTTGCCTTCGCTGTTCGTCAAAATGCCGCCTTCTCCGCGCACCCCTTCGGTAACCAGAATGCCTCTTACGCCGGGCGGCCAGACCATACCTGTGGGATGGAACTGGACGAACTCCATGTCTATGAGTTCGGCACCGGCATCATAAGCCAGAGCGTGACCGTCGGCTGTATATTCCCAGGAGTTTGAGGTGACGGTGAATACCTTTCCGACACCGCCGGTGGCAAGCACGACTGCTTTTGTTTTGAAGAGAACATAGTCTCCGTTCTCGCGGTAGTATCCCAGAGCGCCGGCAATTTTGCCGTTATCTAAAAAGAGTTTGGAGATGGTGCATTCCATATAGACTTCGATGCCCTGGTGCACACCCCGGTCCTGCAAAGTTCTGATCATCTCGAGACCGGTACGGTCGCCTACGTGACAGAGCCTTTTCCATTTGTGGCCGCCGAAAGCTCTTTGTAGAATTTTGCCGTTTTCAGTACGATCGAAAACCGCTCCCCAGTGCTCTAGTTCGCGCACCCTGTCCGGTGATTCCTGGGCATGAAGCTGGGCCATGCGCCAGTTGTTGAGCATTTTGCCACCGCGCATAGTGTCGCGAAAATGGGTCTTCCAGTCATCTCCGGCGTCGACGTTAGCCAGAGCCGCTGCCATTCCGCCTTCGGCCATAACCGTATGGGCTTTACCCAGAAGCGATTTGCAAATCAGACCCACTGAAAGTCCACGGGATGATACTTCGATAGCCGCTCTCAATCCGGCTCCGCCGGCTCCGATTACGATTACGTCGTGTTCGTGTGTTTGATAATTAGCCATAGCTGCTGTGTCCCTGAGTCTTGTAGTTAAGAATTACTAGAATTGGAGGAATACGAAGGGATCCATCGATCCGGCGCATACCTGACGGATATAAAAATCGGTGAACGCCACCGAAAACAGGCTCATCCATGCCCAGAACTGGTGTTTAAGATTGAGCTTGGTGACCAGGTTCCAGATCTGAAAGCGGCTCTTGGCTCTCGGGGAGTCAGAGAAGCTGTTCAAACAACCGCCGCAAAGGTGACGGTAGGCGTGGCAACCGAAAGTGTAGTTGGAGAGCAGGATACAGTTGGCGAACATGACCAGGCTGAGGACGCTCAACGAAAATCCGCCTGCGGGGGGCATCAGGGATTTGAAAGCATCATAATAAAGAATGACCAGGACCACCACGGCAAGATAAAAGAAGTAGCGGTGCATGTTCTGGAAAACCAGAGGAAATTTGGTCTCACCGGTATATTTGTCCGGTCCGTGCATGTCTACCGCACAGGCTGGCGGGGTGAGGAAATAAGAGCGGTAATAAGCTTTCCGATAGTAGTAGCAGGTGGCGCGGAATCCGGCCGGGATCCAGAGGATTAATATAGCCGGGGAGAAGTGCCACCATTCGAATTCGAAGTGGGGAGAGTAGAAGGGGGAGAGATACTGGTTGTATTCATATAGACCGTTTTCGAAAACACGGTAGGTGGCGTAGATTATGAAAGCGGTGAATCCGGTGGCGATAAGCAGCGGCTCCAGCCACCAGTTATCTTTTCTCGTCGTCATCTCCGGATGGGAGACTGGTTTTGCCGTTTTTGCTTCACTCATATGTCTGGACCCTGTGACTGTCGTCTATTCGAACTCGAACCCATACTCGAGACCGCCCTTGTGCTTTGGTCGGCTTTTCTTGACAATGTATCGTCGTAGAAAGTGCCGGGTCTGCCGGGCAGGAGCTGGATCACAGGATCTCTTATGGAAATCAGCGGTAGTAACAGCTTGAATGAAAGCCTTGATCACGAAGCTTGCCCGAAGCCATCAAAGCACCGGAAATTATATCAATAGAGGCTCTTATGAGCCTTGCTTTTATAGACTTGGTAAAGTTCCTATTTTCTTATTTGAAAGCAGAGGCCGCTGTCGACCTCGACTAGATGATTTAGTGGTTCTTTCTTGAAGTTTCATAAATAAAGATTCAGAAAACACGAAAGGTAAAGCAGATGCAGAAGACCGGCTCTATATATCGGCTTCCAGAGCTGCATTCTGGAACAACTCTGCTAAATATCGGTCAGTTAGACGTATTGAAAGAGCGACCGAGTTGCCTGTCGGAGGCTGCTAGAAAGAAATGAACAAACATAGTATTCAAGAGATAAGAGACAGTCTAAATTGTCAAAATGAGAGCGTTGTCGAAAGCGTGCTAGATCGCTCCTTGCCCCTCGACACCCCACAGTGGAAAAAGGTAGAGCAGCTGCTAACTTATTTAACCGAATTTGCGCCCGGATACAAAATCACCGAGCTGACCGATGCGATCTGCTGTTTTGCAGACGACCAGACCAAGCGCGGTTTTGTGCTGGGGCAGACAGAGTTGCTCGAAGAGCTAGCCAGACGAGCTGCTTGATAAAAGAATCAGTTGGCGTAATGTACGGTCGATGACCGCCCTGAAACTCTATTCGTAGTATCCTTATTATCTAGTTGGATAACGAGGAATTACAGTCTGATGCCGGGTTTCATCCCTGTTCTGGGTAGTGCGTCACTTCTATATCTATTGATGTCCCCCCGGGTCAATAAGCTGGTCTATCGACCGCTCATGTTCTTTCCTGTGCCTTTTCCCGAATCGCTCGAGGACATACCTTCTTTAGAAGGGGTTCCGGGGGAAGAGTATTTTTTTGAAGGCAGCCAGGGTCAAAGACTGCATGCCTGGCACTGGAGGCGACCGGGCGCCAGATATACTTTTTTATTCAGTCACGGTAACGCAGGCAACCTTACTATAAGGCTCGAGACTGCGAGAAATCTGCTCAATAGCGGTGCCTCGGTCTTTGTCTATGATTATCAAGGCTTTGGCAAAAGCACCGGCAAGCCCAGTGTCGAGGGCATATGCACCGACGCCGAAGCAGCTTATGACTTCATGATGAGGGAGCTGGGTCTTTCGGGTCGCGATATTCTTCTTTATGGAGAGTCCCTGGGTGCCTCGGTCTCGACCTATCTCTCTTCGGTACGTGAATGTTCCGGTATCGTTCTACAGTCGGGTTTTTCTTCGCTTAGAAAAATAGCCGGTGAGCACTTTCCTTTTCTCAAGGTCTATCCCGACGCTCTCTTTCCGAAACCGGCCCTCGACAGCCTTTCAATTTTGAAAGCACCTCATCCGCCGGTTCTGCTGCTTCATGGCGAGCAGGATACGGTCATTCCGGTGAGCCACAGTGTCGAGCTGTTCGAAGGTGCTGTCGGTCGCAAACACTTCGTCAAGCTTCCTCTAAGCAGCCATGCCGATGTCTGGTCTTCATCGAGAGAGGAATGCAGAAGGGCTTTGAGTGACTTCCTCGGCATCATCTAAAAGTCGCCAAGTCGCCGATTTTCTAAATTACCCCCATAAAAGATATCCCCAAACTTAGCAGATGTCAGGGGCTACTTTGGTCAGAATGTTAATAGGGAAGTGGTAATGATAGGTAATTTGGCGAAATGGACATTGACACAAAGGGATTATCTTTCGAGCATACGAAGCCTTCCAAGCCATCTGCACAGCATCTCATTCCGGGTTTGTATCAGCTTGCCCAGTGCTGGTTTGAAAGAGGCGACAAGGCACCGGCCGAAAAGATTTACAGGTTGATCCTCAAAATAGACGAAAGGGTTAACGGCATCGATTGCGGAGAGGTCGTCTTGAGCTCTTTCGACCTCGCTCAGATTCTTGCCAATAGCGGCAGGTACATGGAAGCGGAGCATCAATATCTGGAAACCATCAATCGCTGCACCCAGTCTCTGGGTCAGGATCATCCTATATTTGCTCTGACGCTAAATTCATATAGTGTCCTCCTGCGCAAAATGAAAATGGACGAGCAGGCTGCATCCATGGAGCAACGAGTTCAGGAGATGAGCCAGGGCGGCGAAGATAGGAATCCGGAATACGGCTCTTACACAGCGCCGGAGAAAAAAGGAATCAGCTCGGCGACCATGGGCTGAGAACAAAAAAACAGAAAGCAGGAGAACTCCTGCTTTCTTCTAGGTCTATTGCGAAGTACAACCGCGATATTTATACCGCTGTCGGTTGACTCTTTTTCTTGATCAGATTGAGGGCGCTGCCTTCTTTGAACCACTCAATTTGTTCCGGCGTCATGGTGTGGCAGACCTCGAACTCATCCTTGCTGCCGTCTTTGTGTTGGACGACCATGGTGAGATTGACACCGGGTTTGAGGGCGGTAAGACCGAGGATGTCGATCTTGTCTTCTGACTGGATCTTCTCGTAGTCCGCTTTGTTGGCGAAGGTAAGGGCAAGAATGCCCTGCTTCTTCAAATTGGTCTCGTGAATACGGGCGAAGCTTCTCACTACAACGGCCTTGCAGCCGAGAAAGCGGGGAGACATGGCAGCATGCTCTCTACTGGAGCCTTCACCGTAGTTTTCGTCGCCGACCGAGATCCAGCCGATATTTTCCTTTTTATAATGACGAGCCACATCAGAGATGTTTTTCTCTTCTCCGGTGAGCACATCGAAGGCCTGACCGTTCTCTTTTGCGAATTTGTTATTGGCACCGGAGAACATGTTGTCGCTGATCTTATCTAGATGACCACGATAGGCAAGCCATACTCCAGCAGGAGAGATATGGTCGGTGGTGCATTTACCGACTGCTTTGAGCAGCACTCTCAGACCCTGATAGTCTTTGCCGTCCCAAGCCGAGAAGGGCTCTAGAAGCTGCAGACGATTGCTGTCTTCTTTGACTATCACTTTGACGTTCTTGCCGTTTTCGCTCGGTTCTAAATAGCCAAGATCCTCGGCAATAAAACCTTTAGCAGGCAACTCGGTATCGGCTGTGGACACCGGTGCCTTCAGCTTCACCGACTTGCCGTCCTTGGTTTTGATCTCGTCTGTCATTGGGTTGAAAGAGAGACTTCCGGCAAAGGCCAGGGCAGTGACAATCTCAGGGCTGCCGATGAAGGCATAGGTCTGGGGATTGCCGTCGTTACGCTTCTGGAAGTTGCGGTTGAAAGAGGTGATGATCGAGTTCTCTTCGCCTTTTTCGATATCATCCCGTTTCCACTGACCGATGCAGGGACCGCAAGCGTTGGCGAGAACAACGCCGCCTATCTGATTGAGAGTCTCTAGTTGACCGTCTCTTTTGATGGTCTGGTAGATCTGCTCGGAACCAGGAGAGATAAGAAAACCGCAGCTTGCTTTCAAGCCATGTTCGATACCTTGTTTGGCTACATCGGCGGCTCTGGTCATATCTTCGTAAGAAGAGTTGGTGCAGCTGCCTATTAAGGCGTACTTGAGCTCTTCAGGCCATTTGTTCTCTTTGACGTCTTTACCGAGCTGAGAAATCGGCCGGGCGATGTCGGGAGAATGGGGACCCACCACATATGGTTCCAGGGTGTTCAGATCAATCTCTACAATTTGATCGAAATACTTTTCTGGATCGGCGTGAACTTCAGGATCGGCGGTGAGATAGCTCTGGTGTTCTTCTGCCAGGCGGGCGATATCGCTTCTTTCGGTGGCATCCAGATATTTTGCCATTCTCTCGTCGAAGGGGAAGATAGAGGTGGTGGCACCAATCTCCGCACCCATGTTGGTGATTGTGCCTTTACCCGTGCAGCTAATTGAAGATGTTCCTTCGCCGAAGTACTCGACTATTGCTCCTGTGCCACCAGCGACGGTGAGGATACCGGCTAACTTTAGAATCACATCTTTCGGTGCTGTCCAGCCATTGAGGCTGCCTTTCAGATGGACGCCTATGAGTTTGGGCCATCTCACACCCCAGGGTTCGCCTACCATGACGTCCACAGCGTCGGCACCACCGACACCGATGGCGATCATGCCGAGTCCGCCGGCATTGGGAGTATGAGAGTCGGTACCGATCATCATTCCGCCCGGGAATGCATAGTTCTCGAGAACCACCTGGTGAATGATGCCGGCGCCTGGTTTCCAGAAGCCGATACCATAGCGGTCCGAAGCTGATCTCAAGAAGTCATATACTTCTTCGTTGGTAACCCGAGCTTGTTCCATGTCTTTGTCGGCGCCGACATAGGCCTGAATCAAGTGATCACAGTGGACTGTGGTCGGAACCATGACATTATCGATTTTGGCTTGCATAAATTGAAGGATAGCCATCTGGGCGGTGGCATCCTGCATGGCGACCCTGTCCGGACGCAGAAAAGCATAGCTCTTGCCGCGCTCTGGAACTCCTTCCCAGCGGTCTAAATGACCGGTGAGAATTTTTTCTGCCAGGGTGAGAGGACGATCGAATTTCTTTCTCGACTCCTCGTACTTCGCTTTTCTGGAGGTGTAGAACTGCTCGAAAAATTTGGTGCTCAGTTTTGTCATATCTTTACTACTCGACCTGCTTGGTTACTGATCCTGGATTTTGGGTTACTCGGCTGATTTTAAGCGAATTGACGGGCGCTTATTTAAATCAACCTATAACTCTTTAGGTTCTCTATATAATTGTTCAGTATTATGCAAGGGCGTTTTCACGCCCGGAATCCAGTACGAAAACGCTGGTGGAACGGCAGATATGAGTCATCTTATCGATAAACTCGAAGTCCGGCTTTGTTTGCAGCCCCATCACCTCCATGTCCGATCGCGGTGCTCTGGCCATACATTCGTCCAGGGTGCCTACCAGAACCACACAGCTGACCGGTTCCGGCAGACGACATTCTTCGATTATTCTAGCCAGGTATTCTTTTGCTCCGGCTTCTTCTTCGGCGGTACGAACGGCGCTGATCAGGTTGATCCTGCCCTGCCAGGCTCTGGTCATCTGGATGGTGAAGAGGATGGCAAGGTGCATGGCGCCCCGGTTCAGGGACTGGTGCATATTGACCGAGCTATCCGGTCTGACCCATAGATTAATCACTTCCGGCCCGTTAGAGCCGGCTGTGGCCGGGTCCGGCTGAGAGTGCTCTTTTAGCAGCAAGACTCCTACCCGGGCTCGACGGGCTTCGTAAATTACCTCAAGACACTCTTTATGTCTCTCGATCACATCGGGCACGCTCAGAACAAGAATATTGGGACGGAAAAATGCGCTCTGCAATGCCTGGAGACCGGTGACCACACCATGGAAATAGTCTTTGCAGTCGATAGTCGACCAGGTGGTAAAGAGTTTGCTGTCGCGGAAAGTTTTGCCAATCACCGCTATTTTTGGGGATAGCACTTCGGCGTGGAGATTCTCGTCCGCCAATCCGATTATTCTCAAAGAGCCTTCCGGGCGACCGAGATCGAGCAAGAACTGTTTCTTGTCGGCTAGTTCATCCGGGTTCTCCACCGGGACAAGAACATTCGGTTTCCAGGTCCTCGGATTGTCGCGGTCGAATACTGTCATCCGGACAAAGATCCAGGCAGCGATAGCTTCGAAGAAGCTGCTTCTGATCTCGTTTTCTTCTCCGCCCACCGAGGACGCCACCAGCCAGACATAGATGATCAAAACCAGTCCGGTAGCGATAAGGCTGAATGCAGGATTGATGATGAACATGGCGAAGATACAGCCCACCGCTCCGGTTAATGGGATAAGGCGATTGATTCTCAAAGTCGGCCGGAAGCTAAGTAGACCGAGGCTCGACTCTAACAAAACGATCACGTTGAGAGTGCAATAGGTGATCAGGAAAAACATGGTGACCAGACTGGCGATGGCGTTGAGGTCCCGTACCAGTAAACCGAGCAATCCGATGGTGCCGGTTGCCACCATAGCGTTGCGCGGCTCTCCATTGGGGGCGGTTTTGCTGAACCAGTCGCCTAAAGGCAGCAGTTTCTTTGCACCCATCGCTTGCAGAATGCGCGGTGCACCGACATAAGAAGAAAGGGCGGATGAGAATGTCGCTCCGAGAATGCCGAGTACGACAATCGGCTGCCAGAGCGCCTTGTCTACCATAATCGTGTAGTTGCTGAGCAATTCGCTGGGTGATGAGGTATAGGCGCACCAGATCGCCAGGGCAAAATAGACAACGCTGCTGATGCCTATTGCCCAGAGGGTTCCTGCCGGGATGCTCTTTCTTGGATTGGTCAGCTCCCCTGACATATTGGCACCTACCATGATACCGGTGGTGGCAGGAAAGAATACCGCGAAGACTTGCCAGAAAGAGGTGCCGGGAAAGTCTCCCCAGAGACTGAAGTGAGAAGTGGGATGAAGCAGAGTGCGCGGGCAGAAGAAAATCGAGAGGATTGAAAGCCCTATAACGGTCAGGATCACGTATTGAATACGAAAGGCGAGACCGGCTGAGATCCAGGAGATAAGACAGACAAAGGCGAAGGAGAGAAGATCCACCAGCAATGCCGGATGCTCAGGAAAAATCCAGAGCCAGCCTTCTCTGAAGCCGAAAACATACATCGCCACCACCAGAGACTGGCTGAATACCAGGGGGACCCCGATACTGCCCGCCACTTCTCGACCGAGAGCCCGATAGATAATCGCGAAGGGTCCACCGGCTTCCATCCGGGTATTGGTCGCGAT
The DNA here is from genome assembly GCA_020634035.1 of Candidatus Obscuribacterales bacterium. Taxonomy (GTDB): domain Bacteria; phylum Cyanobacteriota; class Vampirovibrionia; order Obscuribacterales; family Obscuribacteraceae; genus RI-106. The sequence goes on from JACKCM010000005.1 coordinate 588,269, forward strand.
CGATGAAAGCGACAGTCCGGTGCAGGCGGTGATAATAACCGCCACGGCTATGATGGCAAGAGCGCCGAGCAACCCTGCGTTGCCGACGACCCAACCCATCCTCAGGTACATGATCACCCCGAGGATAGCCAGAATCGTAGGCGTGAATACGCCTTCGAAGGTGCCGAATGTTCTAGCTGGTAAGTTCTGGCTCATACTGATCCCGAAGTTGTCAGCAAGGGGAGTCTCAGGGAAAGACCAAGCCGGCCATTATCACCTGAACTCTTTAAATCTTCGAGGCAATAGATCTCATATCTTAATTTCTGAGTACAAAAAGTCAGGAGATCTGATCTCTGGCGAAGCGATAGACTGCGTATTTGAAGTGATGCATCTTAATCTTATGAAAGCCTGCATCTTTCATCTCTTCATAGGCCCGGTCGGCGCTCCAGCCTTCGTGACGGATTCGATAAAACGAAGCGAGCATACCGGTGCGGTCGGAGCCGTGTTTGCAGTGTAAAAAAACCGGATGATTGCCCAGATCGTCGATTATCGAGAAGTATTCATCTATCTCGCTTCGATTGGGTAATCTCCAGTAGGTCAGGGGAATAGAGATCACGTTCAGATTATTTTCTCGTCCGATAAGCAGCTCTCTATTGACCGCTTTGCGATTCCATCTCAGGCAGATAACGGTCTTTATGCCCAGGGAGCTGAGTTGCTCGAACTCCTCGTCCCGGGGCTGACCTCCGCGATAGAACCAGGGGGTGATCTGCCGGAAATTTCTGATGGTTATCTGATCGGGGCTGAAGGACATATCCTGTTCTTTTCCGAAGACTTGAGGAGAATCTCCAGGGCTTTATCCAGTTGATTATCGCTTTCTCCCGGTTCTAAATCAAGTTGCAAGTGCGGTGCGACACCTTTGCCTTCGAGGCGAACGCCATCGATGGTGACGTCGTTCACCGCTAAATAAAGCGCGGTTCGGTCATCTATCTGAAAAAGTCTGCCTGCCACCACCGCACCACAGGTGTTGTCGCCCAGTAATTGCGCCCGGTTGCTATTTCTGAGGCTATAGGCAAGCAGCTCTTTGCCGCTTCGTGAACCTCCGTTTATGAGGGCTACCATCGGTTTATCATAATAGCTGCGAAACAGGCTTCGTTTGCCGTCTCGGGCGATGGATTCTATATCCGGATAACATCTTTTGTTGCGATAGAATCTGTCCAGATCCTCCAGGCTGTTGCCCCCATAGCCGTCTCTCAAATCGAGAACCAGGGCATCACTTTTTGAAATAACGCCTTCCATACAGCCTTCCAGGGCTTCATGACAGGCTTCGCCGCCGCTCCATAGATGGAGATAACCAATTTTTTTGCCACCACTATCTATTATTCGCGCACTCTTTCTGGTGGCATCGGCATAGCCGGCATAGACAGTTTTCTGCTCGATTACTAATTTGACCGTCTCTTCTTTATCTGAATTCCGGCGTTTTATTGTGACCAGGAAAGAATTTTTATTCGAGCCGGTAAAATTGGCGTATCCTACATAGGGGTCTCCGTCTACACTGATAATTCTGTCACCGCGAGCGATACCGGCAGCTCTTGCCGGACCGCCGTCGAGAACATATTTTACATCGCCCTTATCATCGGTGTAGAAACCGGTAAATAGCTTTTCTTCTTTGTTTCCGAATAAAGAACGAAGAAAGAAATAGGTCTCGTCATTGACTGTAAGAAATCGGCAGTGACTGGTATTTAGAGATGCAAGGCAACCGTTGAGTTGCTTTGTGAGTTCAAGAAGGTTCTGGCACTTCGAGAGCTTGTCTCTATTCTCTTTATAAACCGGTATCCAATTAGACTCAGCTTTTTTGCGGTCGAAAAAATGTTCTCGAACAAGTTTGTCTACCCGGGCGCCTATATCTTCGGCATAGGCTCCGTCTATATAGAAGGATTTGTCTATAGAAGCTGCTAAAACGGACTGGATCGGAGCCAGGCTGCAAAAGGCAAGAATAGCCAGGTTCGCTGCAATTAAGTAAGCTTTCATAAGCAAAAAGAAATTCCACTGAGGTTCCTGCACAGCTAGAATTATGGCATGTCCCAGATTTGTAGATAAGGCATCACCCATTGCGCATAAAGCCGGCGATTTTTATCCCCACCCTCTACTTTGCCGAGGGGCTGCCCTACACCATCGTCAATATGATGTCAGTGGTCTTCTACAAAACTCTGGGGGCTTCCAATGCCTTTATAGGCAGTGCCACCAGCTTTCTTGCGCTACCCTGGACCCTAAAGTTTCTCTGGTCTCCCCTGGTTGACGTGAGGGGCACTAAAAAACGCTGGGTGGTGGCATCGCAGATGGTGCTTTCATTTGTTGTCTTGCTCGCTGCCCTGGGCTGTTTTCTGCCAGATCCTATATACGCTACTCTCGTTATCTTTCTGGTGGTGGCGGTGGCTTCGGCTACCCATGATATCGCCATCGACGGATATTATATGGATGTTCTCGACAAAGGTCAGCAGGCTTATTATGTCGGCATCCGCAATGCCGCATACAAAGTAGCCTGGCTGACCGGTTCGGGCTTCCTCGTCTATCTGGCAGGATTAATGGCCGAGAGCACCGCTCTTGGAGTTAAAGGGGGCTGGTTCGTATCTTTTTTAGTCAGCGCTCTTCTGCTTTTTGTATTGGCGCTTTTTCATATGAAGGCCCTGCCGGAGCCGGAGCTTCAAGCTGAAGGAGAGAGCGAATCTAATAAAGAGAGCCTGACGCTCAAGAAATTCGGCGATATCTTCATCGCTTATTTAAATCAACCGCGAATTGTGGCGGTGATTATTTATATATTGATCTTCAGGCTTGGTGATGCCCTGATGCTCAAGATGGCGCAGCCATTTTTGCTGGATGATGTAAGTAAGGGCGGACTGGCTATTTCGACAACAGAGGTCGGCATCATATACGGTACCGTAGGCATGCTCTTCCTTCTGGCTGGCAATCTCTTCGGGGGATGGCTGGTGAGCCGCTACGGCTTGAAAAAGTGCTTGCTGCCGACTGCTTTGATTCAAAACAGCGCCATCCTTTTATACTGGTGGTTGGCTCATAGCAAGCCCCGGGGAGAAATTCTCGGATTCTTGAATCTGCATGATCGAATGTTCGAGGCAGAGATTCTTTTCACCACCCTGGTCAACTCAGTCGAACAATTCAGCTATGGGCTGGGGGTAGCGGCCTACACCGTCTTTCTTCTCTCCACGGTGAAGAAAAGCTACAAAGCGGCGCATTATGCCATCGCCACGGCGTTAATGGCGCTTGGTTTATTGCTACCCGGAGCGGTGAGCGGTTTTATCCAGGAAAGTATCGGTTACGAACTGTTCTTTCTCGTTAGCTTTTTGGCTTCCCTTCCTGGTATTATCGTCATCCTGTTTTTACCTCTTACCACAGAAGATCATGGAATATAGAAAGTTAGGAATCTGGGGAGCGAAGGTCAGTGAGGTCTCCCTCGGGAGCTGGCTCACCTACGGCAACGTAGTCGACAATTCTCTTGCCGTCGGCCAAATTCACCATGCTGTCGATATCGGCATCAACTTCATCGACACCGCCAATGTCTATGCCCAGGGCAAATCGGAAGAGGTGGTGGGAGAAGCCCTTACGAGCCTGCAGCGCGACAAGATTTTCCTCGCTACCAAAGTCTATTTCCCCATGGGTGAAGGTCCAAATGATAAAGGACTCTCTAGAAAGCATATTTTCGAGCAGTGCCATCACAGCTTGCGACGCTTGAAGACCGACTATATCGACCTCTACCAGTGTCATCGCTATGATCCCGAGACGCCGGTTTTCGAAGTGGTCAAAACCATGGCCGATCTTGCCGCTCAGGGTAAGATTCTCTACTGGGGCGTCAGTGAATGGCCGGCAGACAAGATTCAAGAAGCTTGTGATAAGGCTCGTTCTCTCAATGCCATGCCCCCTGTCTCTAATCAGCCCTGTTACAACATGCTCGATAGAAAGATAGAGTGTGAGGTCATTCCGGTAAGTGAAAAGAACGGTCTTGGCCAGGTGGTATTCTCACCTCTTGCCCAGGGCATACTCACCGGCAAGTACAAGCCGGGTCAACCGTTTCCTAAAGGCAGCCGCGCCGAAGATGAACGGGTCAACATGTTTATCAAAGGCAAAAATCTTACCGATGATCCTATTTTGAGACAGGTAGAAGAGCTTGGCAAAATTGCCGCCGAATTAGATCTGACCATGGCCCAGCTTGCTCTGGCCTGGTGTCTGAGACTGCCGGGTGTCTCGAGCGTTATCTGCGGCGCCACAAAACTTGAGCAGATTGACGACAATGCGGCGGCGTCCGGAGTGGTGCTCGAACCACAGGTACTGGAGAGAATCGAGCATATTCTCTCTGCCCCTGTCTGTCATTGAGTCGACATAACAGTGATTATTTCAGCTACCAGCTCTTGTGGTGCCAGACCGGCATCCAGATAAACGGCGTTTTCTTTTTCTGGCTCTTCTAGAGTGGCTATTTGGCTTGCAAGCAGACTAGGATTCATGTATTCATGGCGGCGACTGGCAAGACGGCGGCAAAGCATAGCTTCTTCGCCTTTCAGATAGAAGAAGCCGACCTCGTCGCGTTCGTCCTTTTCTAAATCATCCAGCAGTTTCTCTCGATATTTTTCTTTAAGGGCAGAGCAGGCCAGCACAATCGACTTTTTATCTTTGATGGCATCTGCGACTATTTGATTGAGGGCGGCCAGCCAGGGGGCTCTGTCCGTATCATCGAGAGGCGTTCCAAGACGCATTTTCTCTTTATTGCAGTCAGGATGATAATCGTCCCCGTCGTAAAAACGGCAGTTCAAGCTCTTTGCAAGAAGCTCTCCGACGGTGGTTTTGCCACAGCCCGAGACACCCATTAAAACAGCCACTTTCATGATCAGCCTCTTTAAACGATTTGCGCAAGGCGGTAATCGCTCTATTTTAGCTCTACTGAGTTAACATATAAGTAATAAAGGGTAGGTTAGAGAAGAACGAAGCTTCCGCCAGGAAAAGAGGTCACTGAATATGGTGCATTCAAGCAGATTCGCAAAAAGAGATCGACGGGGAGGTTCCCAAGCCGCCGCTTTGCTGTCCCTGCTGCTTTTGCTCAGCCCTCTTGCCGGATATTCGGCTGAAAACGAATCTGAATCCGCGCCCGAGCCCAAAGCAGATTCGCAACCAAAGGACGAGACCACCACTCCCCAGGCTTCTCCGAGTCTGGACATGGAGAAAAAATTAGAATCTCTAGCCAAAGAGAAGGCCGATGCCGAAGATGCAAAAAAGGCTGAAGAAGCAGAGAAAGCTGCCATGGAAGCAGCGGCTGCCGGTGAGGTAGGAGAGAAGACCTCTCCTGATAAGAAGGGCGGCTCTATGAAGCTCTTCGGACGTATTGAACAGATCTCTGCTTCCGGTGATGTGAAGATGCCTGTTCTTAAGGCAATGACAGCCAAGCTAGATCCCCGGGGCAAAAAAGTCGAGGCCGGGGTGGACGAAAACGTCTATTCCGGTTCTATCACCCAGAACTTCCCCACCGACTTCCGGGGGCAGTGGGGCGGCACCCTGGAGATCTGGAGCTATCATTACAGTCCGCTCTATCTGAAAGTGGACCGGGCCGAAGCGGTTCAGACGGTGAAGATATTGCAACGGGGACGCAAAGGCAATGTCAACTTCGACTTCTTCCAGGACAGCCGCGGTAAGACCGCGCTCAAACCTGCCGAGGTTCTGGTCTCGGTGCCCATGAAAGACACCTATACCTATGGTCAAATGATGAAGGGCTCCTCAGATATGCAGAATCAGATTGCTCCTTTCAACAAACAGTTCGAGCAGGTCATGGGTAACATGGAAGCGCCGATGGTAAAAATCAACTTCGGCAACTTTCAGACCGACGGGGTGACGATAACCGGCGTATCAGGCAACCAGGCCCGCCAGTCTGTGGTCAAGAACGTCATTCGCCAGCTTGCCCCCAATGTTATTGAACAGCAGATTGTCACCAGAAGCGTAACCAAAGTGAAAGGGACAAATAAAACCAATACAGGATATGCCGAGAGTGTTCTCCGGTTCAAAAAGCTGAATAGTCAGAAGCTTTATGTCTTGACCGCTTCAGTCAACTATACGAGTTCCGGCAAGTATCTCGATAAATTGATCATGTATGGAACCGTGGACCGGGGCAGGCTGGTCCAGACCGATCCGATGGCCGGTCTCAATAAGATGATGGGTGGGATGATGAATCTCCAGGGTCTGGGCAATATGTTCGGGATGCCGACCACCAATTCAGCCGGCAAAAGTCCTTTTGCCGTGCCGGGTGCCTCTGGACAGCCTGTTCCCCGGGGCTCCACTCAGATTCAGGGTATGCCTGAAGGTTTCAATCCCTACGATCTTCTGAAAAGAATGAACCAGCAGAATAAATAGTGGGTTATATTTGATTCGGTTTAACCCCATTATCTATAGAAGTCGTATATTGCCATGACCATAAAGTCTCTTGCCCAGTTTGTGGACGATATGATCGTCCAGAATGATTACCCTGGCTTCGAGCCCCGGGCATACAAGATAGGTCTCAGTCAGGATCTTTTAAAAGGTCCTGCCAAGCTCTTTGGTCAGGCTCTCGATCATGACTCTATCTATGTCCGCCTTGTCGCTCTGCGCTGGTTTCAAGAACGTCCCCAGTACCTGAAGCCCTATATTCGCCCTGTGCTTGCCATGGTGGATAGCGAAGACCACTGGCTCAGAATGGAGTCGATAATGGCACTGGAGAGGCTGCATCAGCCCTCTGAGGAGATCGCCGGTAAAGTAGCCGAGCATCTCTTCGATGCGGAGATTGTTGTTCAGCAGGTGGCAGCCAGAGCGCTTGGAAAAATCGGCAAAAGATTGAAGTTGAAAGAAGGGGTTGTAATAGATTCTCTGACCCAGGTGGCACGCGATGGCGATCCTCTCGTTAAGCGCAAGGCTGAGAAAGCGTTGCGGAAGATAGGTGTCTATAGCTGAGTTCGGAAGGCTTTGCTCACGGTTTCCAGGCGATCTGCAAATTTGTGCTCATTGACCAGTCGGCTATAAAAGTCATGTTCGAAATACTGCTCTAAAAAGTTCCAGTTATAGTCGACTATCTTTGCAAGAGAGTCAGAGACTGTCTTTATCTCCAGGGCGAGCTGCTTGAACTCGTTTATAAGCCCGGGCTCAATATCATAATTCTTGTCTTTATAGTGTTTGTGCAGGGAAGCCAGAGTCGAAGCCAGGTCTTCTGCCAGACCATGAAGATAAGTGCGAATCATCTTTTCTTCCAGGGTGACCCTCTTGTCTTTTAAAGCGAGGAGCGTTTTCGATATGGTTAGAATCGCTCCGGTAGCGGCTTCTATCGCTTCCATGGCGGGATCGGAAATTGGTTCTTTGATCTGCTGCATCGTTTCTATACTAAAAATCCGTTGTATCTGCATAGATTACAACGGATTTCGATTTTTTTGCTGTAGCAGTTCCGGATAGAACTATTGTGTTGTCGACTGGACCAGCTTCATCAGGAGGTTTTGATTATGCTTTGCTTCGTTGGCTATCGAAGAAAATAGTTAGGTCCAGTCAACAACACAAAGCTTATGACGACTAGGATGTAATCGTCGGTGTAAGAGCGGGTTTCTCAGATACTTCCAGGGTGGATACTTGCAACTGAGCTCCCTGGGTTCTTCTGAAGTTATCGAGATAACGGCGCAGAGCTTCTCTAATCAAATCAGATCTGGTTCTGTGCTCGCACTTGGCTATGTAGTCCACCTGCTCTAGCATGGCTGGTGGTAACGCGATCAGTACTTTCTTGGGCATCTATTATTTCCTCACAACGGCAGAGTTTTCCACTGGACTACTTGTTCGTGTTTCCTGTAGTCCAAATACTTTTTGCACGGTTTTATAAAAATTGATTACCGTGAGTTTGGTGGCAGCGGGATCTTTCAACCACCATCGACGGGTATAAACTTTACACACCTTCGGCAATATCGTAAAGGTCTGAAAGGGGCATAAATGCTCAATTATGGTAGAAATTGCATAAAAGGATTTTCCGAATTACGGAAAGGCAATACTGGTAAGAATCAGACACTGTCGAGGTTCTAAGTAAGACAAATCTATACATGATTGTATTAGCAGAAGACATATACGAGGGCTTGCAAAACTCGACTTTTGTGCTAAAGGATGCAACGCAGATCTGTTGAAATTCCGTTACAGTACGTACCGAAATAGTACGTAGCATTGTCTTACTGATTGCCTTCGTAGGTTTGTTGCAACCCTGATGCAATCAGGGTTACGGGCATAGTGTAAGGGTTCGAAAACAAACATTTAGCGCTCCTAATATGGTTGCACATCACTACCCGAATCTCATATCAGATGTATGTCAATCTTATGCAGATTTCTACGCATATCGCTGATACCATTTATGGTACTAATCTGAAATTAAGTAATCTCGTTCATCTGAATATTGCCCGGCTGTACCAGTCGACTGCGGAAATTTATCTGTTCTAAACAATTGCTGTATTGGGCAACAGTACTTGTTTTTACTCTTGTAGTAGATTGTTCGGTCAAGTTTCATTACTCAATTGTTTTTCTGAAAGATGAGCTAATATCTTCATGGTCAAGCAGAAGGAATTCCTTTATATATGATTCTTGCAAGTTGGAACGTGAACTCTATCGGAGTACGGCTGCCCCTGGTTATCGACTGGCTCAAAGAGACTAAAGTCGATGTTCTTTGTATCCAGGAAACCAAGTGTGTTGATGAGAAGTTCCCAAAAGACGACTTTCTAGCCATCGGCTATCAGAGTGCTTATTTTGGTCAGAAAACCTATAACGGTGTGGCGATTGTTTCGCGGTCCGACATAGCAGCGGTAGAGACTAACTTTCCTGGTATTCCGAAGCCCGAGCAAGCACGTTTTGTCAAAGCGGAAATTGAAAGTGTCACGATACTTAACTCATATATTCCTAATGGATCCGAACCGGGCTCTGACAAGTTCGAATACAAGATGGCATTTCTTGAAGCTCTTGGTGAGCATCTGAACAAAAGCTATTCGAAAGAGAGTCGTCTTCTTTTGTGTGGAGATTTCAATATCGCTCCCCTTGATATAGATGTCTATGATCCAGATAAGACCAGAGGTCAGATTCTAGTTTCGGACGATGAGCGAGATGCTCTTGCGAAGCTCAAAGGCTGGGGCTTTGTCGATGGCTTTCGCCAGCATGTCGAGGAAGGGGGGCACTATACTTGGTGGGACTATCGCCAGATGGCCTTCCGCCGGAAGATGGGCTATCGTATTGATCATGTGTGGCTTTCCGAGGGTCTGGCACCGGCTTGTGTCGGATCCTGGATCGATATAAATCCACGCAAAAAAGAAAGACCATCGGACCATACTCCGATTCTTGTGGAGCTGAAAGTATAGCCCTGAGGCTCTAGGCCTTAGCTTTCATTTTGCTTTTGCTGTCTTCGTTCTTGTCGTAAGAGAAGATGATATCTGCCTTTTCTATGCCCTGTAGGTCTTTGAACTCGCCTTCGATAATCAGATCGGCAAGTTTGGAGCAGTCACGGAAATAGCTGTCGGAAGGTCTCTCTCCGACCAGCTTTCTGGTCAGATCCTGACAGAGTATGTCGGCGGCCATGGTCGTGACCCGGTCGTTTTTCTCGTGGGCCCAGAGGGCTGTCACGATCATGATCACCGTATCCTGTACCCGACCAGACATCTCTGCGATTCGACATTGTCTATCCGGCAGCTTGAGCTGATGTTTGACCATCGCTTCACTCAGTTCGAGCGGGTGTTGATGCATCTGTTCCAGAGCGAAATTGAGATGCTCGTTGAGCTTGGGATCCATACCAGAGATCTCTCGTTTGTCTTTGCCGCCCAGAAGCTGATTGACATACCACCAGCCATAGGTGCTGAGTTCGCTTTTAAGAGCCCAGGCATGGGCAGGGTTCGCCGGATTGAAGGCTTTGATACCGTGCTTTTGCAAAGCCAAGCCCACGGGCTCGAAATAGGTGCTGCCATGCTCTTTAGCTAGAGACTTGAAGAAAGCCATACCGAGCATCTCGCCTTCTCCCTCATATATGCAGGGTGCGAGAAAATCGTGGACATTGTCACCGAAGAGATGACCCTGAACAAAGGAACGTCCGCCATGGGTTTTCATAAACAGCTCGATGGCGCACTCTTTCTCGGCTTCGCTTCCGAAGATCTTGGCGATGATGCACTCCAATTCTCCGCGATAGCCCTGGTCTAAGAGCCAGGAGCCCCAGGAGACCAGAGCATCGGATCCGGCTATAAGAGCCGCTGCCCGAGCGATTCTTCGTTTTACCAGTTCTCTGGTTTCGATTTTTTTACCGTAGGTCTCGCGGAAATCAGCCCAGGGCATCATATTTGCCAGCATCATTCGCATCACCCCTGAGGCAGTGGCGCAGAGAGCCAGTCTTCCCATATTGAGACCATGATAAGCCACGGTCAGACCATCGCCTTTGAGCGGAACGAGAAGATTCTCTTTGGGGACTTTGAAGTCGTTGAATTTGAGTCCGTTGTTGTAGGCATGAGATAGAGCATGCAGTTTGTAGTCGACAATCTGGAAATGCTCGTTTTGTTTGGGCGGTAGCTCGGCGATGATCGCTGCCGGTTTACCATCCACAAGGCAGACAATCCCTACGGTCCTTCCTTCTATGGCGTTGGTGATGAAGAGCTTTTCGCCGTTAATCACATAGTTGTCGCCTTCCAGAACCGCGGTGGTTTTGAGCGCGGTGAGGTCGGAGCCTGCTCCGGGTTCGGTCAGAGCGAAGGCTGAGAGCATCTCGCCTGATGCCAGCTTGGGTAGATACTTCTCTTTCTGGGCGTCGTTACCGAAGGTTCTGAGTGGATCGACCGCACCGATACAACCATGGACCGAAGCGAGACCGGCTATGGTGGGCTCGATGGTGGCCACCCTTGTTAAGAAAGCCATGAACTCTCTTACCGAGACTCCCTGTCCGCCGTATTTTTTGTCAATTAGAAGACCCCAGTAGCCTGCCTTAGAAAGTTCGTTCAGCAAGTCGTTCGAGATCTTTCCTCTCTCGTCGTACTGGGCATTACGTCTGCGATAATCGCGAATTACTTCCAGGGATTTTTGCATCACCGGGTTCGAGAGTATATCGGGCTTCTCCTGGGGCGTAGTAAATAGGTCGATAGGGATGGCCGACTCCCAGACTGCCCGGTGAACCGGAGAGTTCACTGTCTTATATTGCGCCGCGAAAAGAGCTTCCACCTCGTCGTCGACCCGGTCAACCGCCCCGGTTCGTCTGGCTTCTTCCTCGCTCTTGCCCGACAGGCGCATGGCTGTTTCGGCAAAACTGGTTTCTTTTTCTGGATTTGTCATAATTTTTCCATGTAGACCTATATAAAGAATCCCAATGTAATTTTACCTAGGCTGAGAGGAATTGATTCATCTTCCGAGCGGGAATCTATACATAAGCATCTGTAGCTTCCCGATTATAGAAGGCATTGAATATTTCCCGGGCTGAAAACCCTTATTTAATAAGCCTCTTCCGCCTGGAAGCGCCGAGGAGAAAAATATTGAAATGAAAAATGAAAGCATAATTTCTCTTCCGATTAAGAAAGTCGCTCTTTATAAGCATGGCATGGGCTACTTTGAAAGGTCAGGCTCTCTGAACGGAGCCCAGCATGTCGAGTTGTCTTGCTCACTGGATGAAATTGACGATATGCTCAAGTCCTTGATTGTATTGAGCGATCAGGGCGGCCCGGCGAATATTACCTATGATTCGAGCAAGCCGACTGCTGAAAAGCTCTCCGAATTCGGTTTTGATCTGCGAAAAGTAAAAGGCTTTCCAGATTTACTCGGTCAGCTGAAGGGTGCTTCGGTGATAGTCGATTTTGAAGACCGGCAGGTAGAAGGACGTCTGACCGGGGTGGATCGGGCTGAGCGAGTGGTCGATAGCACGGTTGTGGTTGACAACTATGCGGTTCTTTATTCTCCTGACAGTGGACTTACCAGAATCGATCTTGCCTCGATAAAAGGTCTCAGGTTCAAGGACGAGAAGCTTGCCTCCGAAGTCGCTCAACAACTCGACCTGCTTTATCTCTCATTCAGCAAAAAAGATCGTAAGAATCTGCTGGTTAATCTCGACCAGGGTGGACAGGGAAAGGTAACCATAGCCTATTCAATTCCGACACCTATTTGGAAGACCAGTTATAGACTGGTTTTTCTTCCGGATGAAAAATTGCTGCTACAGGGCACAGCCATCGTCGACAATGTCCAGGACGAAGACTGGGAGGACGTTGCCGTTACTCTGGTTTCGGCTCATCCAATCTCTTTCATTCAGCCTTTATATGAGCCTATTAAGCCCCAGCGCAAAAGAATGGCGCCCCAGGGTCTCGCCTCCACAGATCCTTTTATTCCAGAAAGACCAGTCCCGGCTGCTCCAGTGCCGGCAGGGGCCATGAGTCTACGCCAGGAAGCAAGTTTCGACGGTAGTTGGGGAGCAGCCTCGACAGGAGCCGGCATCGCTTATCAAATGCAGGACCTTGCAGAACAAAGCCTTGATGTGGAAGCAAAGGAATCCGGAGAGCTATTCGAATATCGCATCGAAAAACCGGTGACAATTCCCCGGGACAGCTCCAGTTTGATTCCTATCGTGCAAGAGCAGATTCATGGTGAGAGGGTCTCTCTTTTTAATGAAAGCAAGAACAACGAGTTTCCTTATGCGGCGGTCAAATTCAAGAACTCCACCGGTTTAACTCTTGAGAGCGGGCCGGTGACGGTTTTCGAAGAGAGTGCTTATGCCGGTGAATGTCTTATCGATGTGGTCAAGCCGGACGACAAACGAATTTTGCCCTACGCCCTGGACAAGGCTATTGCGATAACCGTCGAAAGAAAGCATGAGGAGAAGCCGGTTTATCGTGTGCAACTGCTCAACGGCATCTTGATAATGCACTCGAAGCGCCTGTCAAAAATGGAATACAGCATAGAGAATCTCGCTGCAAAAGAGAAAGTGCTTTATATAGAACATCCGGTGCAGGAGAACTGGAGCCTTGTCTCTGAGGCGGAGCCGGAAGAGGAGAGCAAAAACTTCTATCGTTTTCGCCTTGTGCTCTCAGCCTCTTCAAAGCAGAATCTTTTTGTGGAGACCGAATCTCCCAGTCACTATCAGATTAATATCGCCAACCTGCGTCAGCTTGATAGTCAGTTTCAGTGGTTGCTTGCCCAGAATTTCGCCAGTGAGAGTTTTTCGGATTCTCTTAAAGCCATGGCTACTCTTCTTGGGGAGATAGGAGACCTCAATGAGCGCATCTCTTCAATACACGTAGAGATTAAGGATCAAAAGGACAATCAGGCAAGGGCCAGAGAGAACGTGAAGACTCTAGGGGCAAATGCCGTTCGCTTTCAAGAAGCGATAGAGTCAAGTGAAAACAAAATCGTCGAATTACAATCTGATCTTGAAAAAGCAAATTCGCTTTTGAAAGAGAAATACTCAAAATTGAAAGAGGCGGCGATGAAAGAGATGGAATCGGATCTGGTTTTTAAAGGGTAGCTCATCGTGAGCAAAGGTGATACAGCCAATAGCAATAGAATTCTTCAACTTCCCGGGCCTTCGGATAAGGGCAACGGGAGGATAATGTTCTTCTATGGGTTCTCACTGGGGGTGGTGGCGCTACTTTTTCTTTTTATGTTCGGCTACGGCGGCTATATGCTCTATCTGGGCAGTCCTATATTGGCCGCGTTTCACTTTCTTTTCATGACCTTTTTTATCTGGTATTTCTCCGGCGCTTTTCTGCAGGGAGCTGCCGCCATGAAGCTCCTCAGCACCGGTGCTACCCCTGATTATCTGGGACAGGAGATCTATTTCAGAAAGCTGAGACAGGCGCTTAAGGTATTGCCGGTCAAAAAAGACCCTCATCTGACCTATCTCAATCTCTACATCGCCTATGCTCAGAGACAGCAGGGCAAGCATGAACAGGGACTGGATACGGTCACCGAAGATGATATTAAGCTGATCTCCTCCAAGGCGATGCGATATCCCTATCTTGTGGTCGAGCTTATCAGTGCGGCCGCTTCTCTGTATGAACTAGAGCAGTATGACCTGGCCATGGATAAACTCAAGGAGGCTGGTGCCATCTGCAAAGATCGCAAAGAGAAAGACCGCCACGCCCAGATCTATGTCCTTACAATAAAAGCGCTGGTGCTCGCTCGTCTTGAACTTTATGAGGAATCCGATTCTCTTTCTAGAGAGGCGCTCAAGCATATAAGCGAGATGAATAAGCTGCCACTGTGGATGATGCCAATCTCCGTCGAACAGTACCGCTTCACCAATCTGATCAATCTGGCTACCCTTTCGATTCTTACAGGCGATTTAGATAAAATCGAACTGCAGATCATGCAGCTCGAAGCCTCGTACAACAAGAACAAGAAGATAGTCAGTCCGTTTCATTTTAGCGAGTGTATCCGTCTTGCCGATGGCTTGAAGAGTATCGATCGTCTTGATCTTGCCCAGACTGTGCTCGCCATCATCTATAGCGTCGCTTCATCTATTCCCGGTCATCCTGCGATCGGCCGCTTGCTCGATACCTATCAAGAAGTCCTCGAGTTGAGCGGCAGGCAGGATGATGTCTCTACCATGCGGGCATGGCTTCTTCCCATCAATCATTGATACGGACGGTTGCATTCTTCTTCGATACGGAGATTGGCAAGATAGAGATGATTCAAGAACTGGTCGAAATCTCTCAGTCCAGCCACCCGGCCATGGGCACTCAACCCTTTGTTTATCACCAGTAGATGCACCCGGAAGCTTTTGAAAAGAGGAAGGATATTATCCTTGAGAGTTTTGTCCAGTAAAAACCATTCTGGTATTAACTTCCCTGAGGCGGCAAATATCCGGTACCTTTTAAACAAGGTCAGGGGACCGCGCCGGGGATAAAAAGTCGTCTCCGCCCGACCTTCAATCAGTTGATCCAGAGGTTGATCGAAAATATTCTTACAGATTTCGAGATGCAGCTTGTATTCTGATTTGATTGTGACCGTCAGCTCATGATAGTCGAATTCGTGATAAACCAGCTTGAGCGTTACCGGCACAGATTTATAGAGCCCGCTAAGATATAGAAGTCTCTCGGCGTTTTCCGGGGACTGGGGAAAAATAGTTATAGAATCTCTATCCAGGGTTTTTGTGACGGTAAGAAATGCGTCGTAGAAAACCGGCTCTATGGTGATTGTGATCTCGCCCGATCTTATATAAGCAGGAATGTTGTCCCCGAATTCTTGCTCTAATAAAGTCGAATCGGTGTGATACTCGATACCGGAGCCATCCAGAATCTGCATATTCAGCTCATGTTCGCGGGCTTCGGTCAGTCTGGCTTCTAAGTCCTCCGTCTCGAGCAATCTGCTTGCTTCTTCTCTTCTTTTATTTCGTTTTTGAATCAGATGGTTGTTGACCGTGACCGATAGCCATCTGAGTGTGGGAAGCATGGCGAAAAGCAGACCGAAGCCTATATAAATCAGAAGAAATATGGCAGACGGTGTGACAATCGGATTGTCGATATAGAGCCGGTATAAGAGCAGATAGAAAACCAGGTTGCAGAGAGCGAAAGACCATAAAAAGGTCGCTCTTGCGCCCCGGGCGCTCGAGAAAATCATCTTCTCTCGTTTGAAATAGGGGCTGATTTTATCGCCTGATTCTGCCCGAGCGCTTATCTGCATGGCCGGAAATACATAGACCGTGTTGCCGGATTCACAGATAGTGGGATAGCCATTGAAGCGCACCAGAACAGGGGTGATAGATTCGGTGTCGGCCTTACCCGACTCTAGATATGGTGCAAGCTGTTCGGCAATCACCACTCCTTGATTCTGGCGAATCAAATTGGCAATCAAGCTCCAGCGTCGGTTCTCTTCCAGGGCGCTGCCTGTATCGGAATCGGAACCAGTACCTGTGCCTGTGCCGGTGCCGATCATAAAGGTGATGATGTCATAGCCGAAACTCGTATTAGCCTGTTTTCTTTCGCGAAAGAAGGAAGGCAGGTATTCATAATCTCCCGGCCTGTAGCGCCATTTAAAAAGGGAGATGAAAGGATAGAGCAGATCGAGGACAGTGACTGAATACTTGCCTTTTCTGCGGTCTGCTGTCAGAGGGTCCCCCATGCCAGCCATAGTGAAAAATGCGATCAGACAAACAGGCGAAATCGCAAGCATAAAGCCTATGAAGCAGCGAAGCAGGTAGCTTGCCAGTTTATAGACCGGTACTAAAAGCGGTCTCAGACGTTCTCGGAAGCGATGATCTTGTAATAGATTGCGAAATCCTGGATTGAAGCTGTATACAAGAGAGCCGGAACGATCAGCTTCTAAAGCTCCTCCGGTTACCGAGATCAGATTCTTTAGAATGAACTCGGTTTTGATCAAAGAGAACCCGGTGGCAGAGGCAACATCAGCCGGCGCTACTCTGTATCCCAGATGTGCTGCCGCATCCGCCACCTTTAATCTGTCTGCGGCTGTGATCTGTAAGACCTGATCCGATGCATCCAATGAATACTTCAGTCCTGGAGAAAGTCGACATTCAATGAGCGAGGCGAACTCTTGCGATTAGTGATCGATAGTTTTACTTCGGCCCCTTCGATGATATCGATTATTCTCTGACCCACCGCCATACGACGCCAGCCCCGGGTTAATCTGATATCTTCGTGTTCGTCGACCATTCGATCTGCATCAAGACGCACCAGCGACTGAATCTCGTCTCGGGTGGCCAGGTGCTCGGTGGCCAGTTCGAGTTCGTCGGCAAATATTTTGAGGAGCAGATAGATAAAATCGCTCGAGATAATCTCGGAGCGGTGAGGTGCTTTACCGGTGGGAATGGTCGGACACTCTGAGCCCGGCAGGGCAAGCCCGCGTTCGACACAGTCGATGATATCGTCACCCCAGCGATTGACTTGATCGATTCGAATGCCTCTCATCTTTTTGAGATTGCCCAGGGATCTGGTTTGTCTTCTTGCCACCTCGATCATGAGGTTGTCTTGAAGAATCAATCGAGGAGGTTTGTTCTGACCGCGGGCTTCCTCATCGCGAAAACACCAGAGTTCTCTTAGTACGGCAAGAGCCCTCGAATTGAGTTTGGAGGCGCCTTTGATCTTGAGAAAGTCCCTGGAGCGGTCCGGCAGGTAAAGCTCTTTCTCTTCATAGGATTTGCATTCTTCTAAAACCCAGTCCAGTCTGCCTGCGTCTTCGAGTTGCTTCTCCAGCTTTCTGGCCAGAGGTTCGAGATGAAGCACGTCGTTGACGGCATATTCCATCTGGCTGTCCGAAAGAGGTCTGGCCTGCCAGTCGGAGAAGCTCTCGGTTTTAGGTATCGTTATCGATAATACTTCTTGCAAGAGTTTGCGGTAGCCGGCCGAATAGCCGTAGCCTGCGAATCCGGCAGCGATTTGAGTATCGAAAACGTTCTCTGGAATCAATCCTGATTCCTGGAAGATGATATTCAGATCTTGACTGGCTGCATGGAATATTGCTTTTACGTCCGGGGAGGTAACCCGCTGCCAGAGTTCGTTCAGCTCTTTACACTCGAAGGGATCGATAATGAAAGGCTTTCCATCGACACAGCACTGGATCAGACAGAGAACAGGAAAATACGTTCGTTCGGGTACGAACTCCAGATCGAGGCAGACTGTCTTATGTTCGTCGATTAGATCAAGAAGCGGCTTCAGCTCGGCACTCTTAGTGATGATATGCACTTAGCTCTTTCCACTCGCTTCCATGGGATTGGGGTCGGTGAGTTTTCGGCGGCACCAGCTCAGGGAGCCGCCTCTTCCCATGATCACCGCTTCGTTATGAAAAAGTTCAGGCAAAGGAAAGTTCAGATCGGGGCGAGACAAAGTACCGACTTCGAGATTGCCACCAAGGGCAATGGCAGCAGGTCCTGCCGTATCCCAGGTCTTGAGTTTGCCCGAGAGATGGACCATTATATCCGCCTCTCCTTCCAGTATCCGTGCCACTTTCAAACCGATGCTGCCGGTCTTGATGATCTCTACCGATTCAATCTCTTCGATCCAGGGGTTGCGTTTTCTATCTCTGGTCCCCATGATCACCCGGACACAGGCTTGCGAATCGGCTGAGTCCGTTGAATCTGTTGTAAGAGCATATTGCTCGCCTATCGATTCGACCCGTCCCTGGCTATAGCGAACGAAAGCGCCATAGCCCGGCCCTCCGTAATAACATTTGCCTGCTTCAGCTTCGCAAACAAAGCCGAATACCGGTTTGCAGTCTACTAAAAGACCGATCATAACCGAGTACTGACCGTTTCCTTTTATATAGTTCTTGGTGCCGTCGATTGGGTCTATCAGCCAAACTCTATTACTTGCCACCGTGGTGGGATGGGTGCGGTCTTCTTCCGAGATGACCTGATCACCCTCGAATCGGGAAGAAAGCTCGGCAACTATTTTTTTTGAAAGGGCCGTGTCTGCGCTGGTGACCGGATCATCCGGACCGGTCTTCTCGCGAATCTCTATCGAGTCGTGCATAGAAATGGCAAGCTGACCGCATTCTTCAGCCAGGCGCCTAACGAACTCTATTTCATCGTTGTCTAGATAAGGCGCGTTCGTCATCGGCAGGGAATTCTCAGCTTGAGCGACTGGCAGCCGCTTCGTCGGTATACATCTGGCATCCGAACTCGTCGGCGAGCTTGTTGTCTAGAAGGTCGGCCACATAGGCTACATGCCAGACCAGGTCGTCTAGCTCTTCTTGAACAAGTCCGAAAGTCGGTCTCTGGGCCACCACCAGGACGATGTCGTCATGGGTGGACAGTGCGCAACTGCTCAGGTTGCTGTTCAGATCGAGAAGCTTTCTATAGCAACTCTCGCGGTTGTCCTGGGGCAAAAAGACCAGCGGACTGGTGATTCTCAAAACCGCTCCATGGGGGCTGTCCTGGATAAAAACATAGATCTTGGCGCTGCCTTCGGTAATCCACCAGCCATAGCCGGCTGCGTCTTTGAGGCAGTGTTCGTTGGGGTCCAGCCCCCGCCGGCGGAAATATTGCTCCACCATGGCTACTGCATCCTGCGCCTGACCCTGACTGATTTTTTGAGTTCCAAACAAACCCATTTACATGTCCTCACTCATTCTCGACCTATAATAATACAGGCTCCGGACAAAGAAGACGTGGACACCGTCTAATTTTGTCGTTTGCACCGCCGGGATGCCCGCAAGCGTCTTTTATAGCATTGCTGGTTAATATTTGCTAGATTTCAAAATCGAATCTCTGATGGGCGGAAAAACTCCCAGAACAGGCTCTCTTGACAGGTTGATCGGGTCAAGTTGTAAAAACAGATAAAAAGGAGACTGATTCTATTGCAACTTTTGGACGCCGGTGCAAGAATAAATGGACACCCATCGGTCAGACGGGTAGTTTGAGCACTCGGTCCCGAGTGGCGCAGCGGTAGCGCAGTTGACTGTTAATCAATTGGTCGCTGGTTCGAATCCAGCCTCGGGAGCATATTGAACGGGCATCGTTTCGACGGTGCCCGTTTCCTTTTATCGGTCCGATAAGATAGCCTGCCACCGACCCGGGAATATTTCATTAGACTTGATCTTTATTTAGGGCTTTCGGACATCTCAACATCTTGAATTCTAGCGAGACCACGGGTAAAAGCTTTCTCGAGAGCGGCTGGGTGAGGCTGTTTTTGATCAGTTTCGCCGTGCTTTTTTTCGAGGTCCTGCTTATCCGCTGGATTGCAAGCGAGATAAGGATATTCGGCTTCTTTAAAAATCTGATTTTAATCGGTGCCATCGTGGGCATGGGTATCGGTTGCTCCCTGGGCGGCAGACGGGCTGCCGAAGCAACTGAAAGTGGAAGCAATATGGCAGCCAGACTGGGTCTCGACCGGGCAGTCTTTCCGTTTCTGATAGCGCTTATCTGCGCGGTGCTCGCCTATTCGACCGATCTCAAGTTGACCGATATGAGCTTCCTGATCACCTTAGATGTATTCGTCTGGGATCAGTTCGTGCCGACGGCTTCTGCCTTCGTCTACAACGTGGTGGCAATCCTGCTTATCTTTATGAGCGTGGTAGTCATTTTCGATATGTTGGGTCAGGAGCTGGGTGCGGCACTGGCCGGAAGAGAGCCTCTACCTGCATATTCCATCAATTTAGCAGGCAGTCTTTTCGGAGTCCTCGTCTATACTCTGGTCTCCTATCTGGCCACTCCTCCCTGGGTGTGGCTCGCCATCGGTTTTTCTGCTCTGCTTCCTTTTTATCGCAAACCGCTTCATATAGCTCTTTTCCTGGCTTCTATAGTTTTTGCCTTTATCTGCACCGGTGAGAGCCAGTGGTCGCCCTACTATCGCATCGATTTGAAGCCCTTCTATATTTCGGTAGAGGAAGGCAAACGCCGTATCGAAGTGGGCAGGCATCTCAATGTCAATCACGACTATCACCAGAAGACCATGGATTTCCGCAAGGAATTTCTAGCCGCCAATCCGGAGCTTTCAAAAGCCCGGGACTTTCAAATCTACTTCAACACTTACAACTTTCCCTATGAAGTGGCGCCGGCTTTAAATAGAGTCCTGGTGCTCGGGGCAGGCACCGGCAATGATGTGGCGGCTGCGCTTCGCCATGGTGCCGGGCGAGTGGACGCCGTCGAAATCGATCCTTCTATATTGAAGCTCGGCAAAGCGATTCATCCTGAAAAACCTTATTCAGATAACAGGGTTCATCCCCACAACAATGATGCCCGGGCCTACCTCAGCAATGACCGCGACAAATATGACCTGATCGTTTTTGGTCATGTAGATTCTCACACCACCTTCTCTACCCTCTCTTCAGTAAGGCTCGATAACTTTCTCTATACTTCGGAGAGCATCGCCTCTGCCACCAGTCATTTAAGCGACCAGGGAATAGGGGCACTCAGTTTTGCTGCCGGTCCAAAATGGCTGAGAGCGCGGCTGTATCAGGTGGTCAAAGCGAACAGCACAACCGAGCCGATTGTTTTACATACTGAGTTCGATAATCCTGGCTCGATAACCATTCTCTGGGGACCCGGCCTTGATAAAGCCCGGTCTAAGATAGGCGCCGACAAAGAGATCATTGCTGGCGCAGAACTATCCGGCCAGATTGAGATGCCCACCGATGACTGGCCATTTCTCTATCAGGAGAAAAGGAATATTCCGCCGGTTTATCTGATTATGCTCGCCGTGGTCTTCATTGTATCGGCGGTGATTATCTTCGTCAGAATGCGCCTCTCTCTGGGCGCTCTGGTGAACTATTCGCAGTTCTTCTTCCTGGGAGCAGGCTTTCTTCTACTCGAAACCCGGGGAATGCTGGCGGTTTCTATCTTGTTCGGCTCGACCTGGCTGGTCAATTCGGTGGTAATCGCCACGGTACTCGGCATGGCTCTGATTGCCAATTATGTGGTTATGAAAGTACAGGCGATTAAAGAATGGCATGGCTATGCCGCTCTGGCTCTTTCTCTGGTGGTCATGTATCTGGTGCCTCTTGCGCCCTATTCCGGAGCCGATCTGGTCACCAGGCTTCTGGTCAGTTTCTTTGTGCTGGGGTTGCCCTTTGCTTTTTCAGGTATCGTCTTTTCTCGTTCTCTATCCAAAGTGAAAGAGACCGAGAAAGCGCTTGGCATAAATATTCTCGGCGCGCTTCTGGGTGGTTGTCTCGAGTATCTCTCAACTGTTGTCGGCACCAACGGGCTTACCCTGGTCAGTATGGCGGTCTATCTAATATCGTTTCTGGTGTCGATTATGGTGGCTCGGTCAATCTCTTCTGATTCTAGTTCTAAAAAGGCATGAAATCGAAAGACCGCGCTGTTCAGTCTTTCGATTTCTACTAAAGTTCGATATTTAATTGGGACTTACTTGTCTTCGCCAGCCCCGGCTTTCATATCCTGAACCTGTTTCAACTTCTTGACGATGTTGATGATGATCACAGGCATGATGACGATACCGGCAAAAACAATCAATGTTGGTGCATCCATTTCCATAGTCGTCTTATTCCTTTTGAATTCGAATGAGCTACTGGTTTAACCGCTAGGTTATCTATAGTTTGCCCTAGCCGGTTCGAATAGTATAACCCCTGGGTCAAGATATGTTTGAATTTAGGTGCTTGTGAACCTGGGAATGTCTCGTAAAATGAGGCAAAATGGAGATGTAAAGAATCTGGGACCTGAAGCTGCTGAGACCTGAGCCAGTAAGACAAGCAACACTTTTCCGGTTCTATTAGGTACGATAGTTACTAAACAGGTAGAACCGGCTCCGATGAAAAACAAATTCCGACCTTATTCAAGCTATCCAAATGCCAGGCCCTTTCGCCGCTACGCCCTGGTCGGTCTTTTGCTGGTCGCTCTTATAGCGAGTTTCAACCGGCAGGCTCTTGCTTTTTCGGTATATGGCATGCCCCTGAGCAAAGCCTACTCTAAGGACTTCTTCCAGTTTTTCAAATTCAGAGTGGTCGGGGTGAGCATCACCGACGATGGATTTATGGAGATAATATTCAAGCCGCCCAAAGGTGACCCGAGAAGGACCTCGGTCAAACTCAGCGTCGTCCTGGAAAAAGAAGGGCAGATCAAGCGGATGCGTATGGAGCTTGGTCGGGCTTTTATCGACGATGCCCGCCAGAGTATGTTCGCCAGGGACTATGCCAAAAGCTTTATCCAGGCCGGAGTCCACGAGGATGACTATGGCGATGCCAGGCCGATAGTGAACGAGATCTTCTTTCGCCAGAAGTTGACCCCTATCGATCTATCGGGCGGCAGTGATTCTTTGAAGAAGGGAGAATATCGCATATTCAAACTGGGCGAAGGTAAGCTCACCTCCGGCGACATCATCATCATCGGGGACGGTGCCAACATCCCTACCTTACCGGACAAAGAGTCTGATATGTACCGGTGTTTCATCGGCAAATCAGATGCTTGCAGCGCTGTCTTTTCGAAGTCTTCGGTTCATCTCAAGAATTTCAAAGTGAACGGCAATCAGTTTCTTGCCATCACTGTGGCGCCCAGAGACTATAAAGAGTTAGAGAAAAAAGACAGTTTCGACTTTCATGCCGTGCCGCTTTTTATTCCCTAGTTCTTATTCGTCGTCGTCACTCTCTTTGGTTTCGGTGACACCATCGTTCTGCCAGATCTGGGGCGCTATCTCTTCTACCACGGCGATAAGCCATTTCTTGCCGTCTTTTTTAATCAGATCCATCCGCATATATCGTGGTCCCTGCTTGACCCAGAAATCGGTTTTAACAAGAACCGAGGCTTTGCCCTGGTCTTTGTCGAACTGTTCGATTTTGATGGCGTTCTTGGGCGCGTCATTGGGGTTGGCTATGAGATTGAACTTGAGAGTCTCTTTGCCCCAGAACTCTCTCATTTTGGCGTAATCATTGATCTGCCAGTCTTCGGTGTAATAGTTCATCATCGCACTGGGGTCGACTTCCGGTTTCGAGACTTCGGCGAACATTCGCTTGACCAGACTGGTTATCTGTCTGAGATCCTCACTGGACGATGCCTCTTCAATCACCGCTTCATCAATGACCAGCTTGCTGCCGGCACGATGATACTTGACCTTCCAGTAGTCGCCGATTCCGGCTCCCTGGGCATAGGCCGCCCGGTCTTCGAGGTTGTAGCCCTCGGTGCTTATCTTGAGCAGTTGACCGAGACCCTCTTCGTCTTCAGGATCGACGGTCCAGAGGTAGAGCACGCCGCCTTTCTTGGTGGTGGAAGGTTTGTAATAGTAAGTCAGTCCTTCGCCTTCGGTCTGCATCGAAAAGAGCTTGGCCAGATTCATAGAATTGAAGAGAAAGACCGAAAGGGCTCCGAATCCGGCCAGGATCAAAAGCGCGATAGCGATAAAGACAGGCGATGTCGGTCTGAGCCACTCAATCTCTTTGAGTTTCTCCAGAGGATTAACCCGGGCGCTTGCTTCGCCTTCCTGCTTCTTGCCTGGGACCTTGCCCTTAGCCGGCACAGTCACTTTCTTGGCTGCTTCTTTCTGGCGGACGTCGGTGGACCGTTTAGCTTGGGCGCTATCTCGATCTTGTACAGGAGCTTCGGTTCGGTCGACCGGCTGGGAGCGCGGTGTGCTGGCAGTGGCGCCCGCCGCACCCGGACCGGGTTTCTTGTCGGGGGCTGCGACTTTGCTTGCCCTGGTGGATTTGACACCGCCTTTTCGCTGGGGAGAGGCTCCGAATAGTTTCTCTTGATCCATCAGTTTCGAGACACCTTCCATGGCGTCTCTCAACTCTTGCATCGACTGATATCTTTGCTCAGGCTTTTTGGCCAGCGCTTTTAGAACGACTCTTTCAAGGGCATCGGGGATGCTCAGATCAGGCCTGACCTCTTTGAAGGGTTTGGGCGGAGTCGACATATGCATCTGCATGGTGTCGATAATAGATTGACCCATCAAGGGCGGCTGACCGGTGAGCGCTTCATAAATCATCGCTCCCATCGAATAGATGTCCGACCTGGCATCCAGGGACTGGGCCATGCATTGCTCGGGGCTCATATAAATGGGCGAGCCGAATACTTCTCCGGTCTGGGTCAGGTTCTGGGACTGCTTACCTGAAGAGGGCATTAATTTGGCGATACCGAAGTCGACTACTTTGACAAAATCTTTCTTGCCCTCGAAATCGATGAGCATGATATTGCTGGATTTGAGATCCCGGTGGATAACCCCTTTTTGATGCGCATGCTCCAGGGCTTCGCAGGCCTGCATGAAAATGGGAATGACCCGTTTTACCGGGACATGCTTATCGGCTTTGATAATTTCGGAGAGACTCTCCCCTTCAAGAAAGTCCATGACCAGATAGGGCTGACCGCTGGCGACAAAACCATAGTCATAGACAGTGATTACATTGGGATGCTGGAGGTGTGAAGCGGCCTGGGCTTCTTGCTGGAAACGCTTGATGCTTATTTGATCTGATACGAGCTGGGGCAAAAGCACCTTGATCGCCACGGTTCGATCCATAAGCTCATGCACGCCTCGATAGACCGCGCTCATGCCTCCTCTTCCGACCTCTTCGACGACTTTGTAGCGGTCGTTGAGGATCTGACCAATCAGCTCATCCTTTTTGGGGGTGAGCAACATGGTGCGATCATTGGGACAGACCACTAAATCTGCCGGAAATTCTCCGTTGCAGGCCGGGCATTTCTTTATTTTCTGTCCGCCGGTAGTTTGCTGAGGGTCCACTTTAGCTTCGATTCCGCTTAATTTTGCTCTTAAGTTTTGTCATGCCCGGCTGTCATCTCCGGTAATCACATTATGATTCTTGTAAACCAGGCTCTTCCGCCTCAGTCTCTTTCTCTGCTTGCTCTTCCTCGTTCAGTACAGGATATATAGAGAAATAAATAATGGCTGCGAGAATCAGATAAATAACGAGCTGACCGAGCAGTTTGGCTGAGCTGGCACCGGGTTGGAGGCAGCTCTGGTCGTGATTGTCGGGATTGTAGTGGACGATTAACTTTTTGCCGACCGGATAGCTCTTTTCGAATTCAGCTGTCTCCAGCCCGTCATAGAGGATTTTGGGCTGGAATTTGATTCGGTCTCCGAAGATAACCCTGGTACCCACCATATATACATAAGAGACCGAGTTCTTGAATCCGGTGGTGGTTCCCATTTTATAGGGCTCGACCTTTCTCTCTTTGATCGTGCCCGAGGTAGTCGGCCAGTTTTTAGCCGCATTGCCCAGAATAAAGTCCGGCATGTCGGCTATTGCCAGGCTTACGACCACGAAAATGGCAAGACCGATAATAATCGGTTTGTGCATCTTCGCTCGGAGATCTCGGTTCATGATAGTTCAGAGTTCCAGATGGGTTCTCAGATGCCAGAGATCGGGGAAGCAACGCTTGGTCAGAGTAGAACGCAGATATCCGACACCTTCACTACCGCCGGTGCCCCGTTTGAACCCGATAATTCTTTCTACCACCGTGACGTGGTGGGTACGCCATAAGCCAATCAGCTCATCCACGTCGATAAGAACTTCGGCCAGTTCGTGAAGCTCGTAGTATTTATCAGGATCTTCATAGATCCGCTTGAGCTCGTTGATTCTTTTCAGCTCTTTGGCCGCCAGCTCGTCTTCTGAGTCATCTTTTTTATCGCGGGGCAGTTCGAAGCCTTTTTTCTCGAGCAGGTCGTAGAAGAGATCGCCTAGAGAGGCGCTGTTGAATCGTTCGGTAAGCTTTTCAAAAACTACCGGATCATCTTCGAAGTGTTTGAGCATATGCTCATTTCGGAGACCGGCCATGAACTCGACCTCTCTAAATTGACTGGACTGAAAGCCGCTGGCCGGATTGAGGTTGTGTCTGAAACCGAGAAATTCGCGGGGCTCCATGGTCTCGAGAATATGGATCTGATTGACCAGAACTTTCATGATAGCCACGACTCGACGCAGATAGAAAATCGCCCGCTTCGGTCGGTCGCCTTTGAGCATCTCCACCACCAGATCCAGTTCGTGAAGAATCAGCTTGAACCAGAGTTCGTAAGTCTGGTGAATGATTATGAAAAGCGGCTCGTCATGGTGCGCCGGTTCGGACTGGCAGATTTGAAGGCTCTTGAGCTCTTCCACTTTCAAATATTTGTTATAGGTCAGGGGAGTGCCACCGGCACCATAGGTAGTGCCGACAGGGCAGCCTTCCATTTTCTCTTTCGAACCCTCTTCCGAGATGTCCCTGGTTCTGCCTGTCATGCTCTTCCTCCAGTGTTTATGCCGTTCAGAAGAGTCCGAATTTTCTCTTCTTCCGCTTGTCTACCCGGTCGTTCTTCTGGCTTGTATCTTTTTTTCCGTCAGGAACTTTGTCTCTGCGACGGTAAGAAGGCGACATGCCTCCCTTGAGCGGCAACTCCGCATCGCAATCGACTTTATCGCCTTCGGCCACTTTCAAATATTCCTTCGGATTGGACTTTTGATAGTAGTAGGCGAGATTAGATTCTAACAGAGCCTCTCGGGATTTATTCACCAGGGCTTTGAATTCTACCTGGTAGGTTTCCATGAGGATTCTGTCGGGCTCGACTCTGAAGAGCTTGAAGCTGCAAGGATACTGGGCCAAACCCGCGGCGCTGACATAGTAGATGCCGCCTTCGCTGGATAGTTTATTTACCCCGACATGGCCACTCAGACATAGTTTTACATATGGTGATGTGGAGAGGACCTCTCTTACGGCTCCGGCTTCTTCCAGGGCATAGTTCGACCAGGGCGAAGCGCCGTCATAAGGAGATGGCGCCAGAATCGGGTGGTGACTGAAAACAATCGAGAAATTGCTCATGTTTCTAGCCAGATTGTCTTTCAACCAGGCTAACTGCTTACCAGAGACATAGCCTGCTTTCGAGGCGTTTTTCGAGGTGTCGAGACCGATGAGGTTGACGTTGTGGGCAGGATTGGTGCTCCAGTACGGAGTTTCGCTCTCTATCCCTTTGCCTTTCCAGTCGAGACCGAAAGTTCTCATTTTGTCGACCATAAAGCTGTCCGAGGCGATGTCTCTATCTCCAAGCACAAAGTTCCAGGGGCAGCTCAGGTTCTGAACGATGTCCACAAAAAGATTCCAGTTGACGTCATCTTTTCCCGGACCCTCCACCTGGTCGCCACCAAAAATGACGAAGTCAGGATTGAGTTTGTTCAGGCTTTTGACTGCTTCTTGAAGAAAGAGCTGACTCTCATGAAAAAGGATATGGGTGTCTTTCATCTCGTTGGTGAGATGTACATCGGTGACAAAGGCAAAAGAGAAAGGCTTTACGGGAGTCAGCGAGGCTCTTGCTTCTCTAATGCCGAAAACGGCAGAGGAGACAAGAGAGAGAAGAATGGTGCGTCGGCTGATATTCATAGATTCAGTTTATCTGGTTTTCGCCTCGGTTTGCTCTATCTTCGAGCAATTTCAAATCGTCCAGAACTTCTTCTATTCTCCTGTAACGAGCTTCCAGATCTGTCCTGGTGCAGCGTTTGACTATTTCATTCAGTTCGACATTGTCGCTATTCGGGTCTGCGGTCGAGATTGCTTCTGGCAGCTGTCCGGTGAGTAGATAATATGCAGTGGCCCCCAGAGAATATATATCGCTCTGGGTGCAGGCTCTGCCCTGGAATTGTTCCGGGGCGATATAGTTCATTTTGCCTACCACCGAGCCGGTGAAGTCGTTTTTTATCTCCATGGCGACCGAAAAATCAATGAGCTTGACTGCACCGTCGGGCTCCAGTATCAAATTGTCCGGAGTGAAATCTCGATGGATGACCGGAGGATTGAGATTGTGCAGATAGAGCAAGATCTGAGCCATGGAGCGCATCAGATCGATTACGTAATGACCGGGCTGCGGACCATAGGACTGAACCAGCTCTTCCAGGGTCATACCCTCCACCTTCTCCATCGCCATGTAGAGCCGGTGGTCTTCGATGAAAATCTCTTTGAAATCGACAACCTGATTATGATCCAGTCGAGAAAGAAGGCTGGCTTCTTCTTGGAATCTTTCTGCCGACTGCTTACGCACTCTTGGATCCGGATAAATAGGTAAGACGAATTCTTTCAGGACCACCTCTTCGGAGACTGCCTCGGAGAGTCCGGCATGGGCGTAATAGACCGTCCCCTGACCACCGATGCCGATTTTTCCTATGACGCGATATTTTCCGTTGTGCAGGATGGCTCCAGGTTCGAGCGGTCTGAGTTTGTCTCTTTTAGGCGGCGCCGACAGCTCTTTGAGCCAGAGTTCTGTGTAGCTCACCCCTTCTTCCAGCGGTTTGATTATTTCCAGATCTTCTTTGGCAAATTTCTGGGGGCCTAATTTGGCCGAGATCAAGCTTAAGAAATAGTTTCTCTCTTCGGGAACGAAAATGTCACCCAGTCTGATTCGTGTCGTATTGTCACCCTTGGACTGGAGGACCAGAATATAGTCTTTCAAGCCCTGTCTTCTCGCAGGCTTCTCCACCCATGCTCGTTCAACTGAGTCCCAACCGATATCTATCGTTATATTGAATTCGTCATCACTGGGACCTAAGACTTTTCGGAGCATATGGATGTTATATCGAGTAAGGGCTATGTGAGTAGGCATTATATGGCTGTAAATGACCAGGCTGGCTATAACAATGCCCAGAAAAATGAAAGCGATGATCGAGAAAAAACCGATCATATCCACCAGTCCGCTGGTGAGGGGCATGGCACCGACACCGGTTCCGACAAGTATTGGTTTGAGCGGGGTCAAGAATGTATGGGAGATCCATTTCACCATCGGCGGGATCCAGCCCTGGGAGCCTGCCACTAGATAGAAAATGATCAAAGAGATGAAGATGGCCGCGATTCGCTTTTCTGCTTCGCGAAAGAAGTGGATGATTTCATAGTTGGGGCTGTATTGAACCAGTTGATGCTTTTCGAAGTAGAAGTTTCCCTTGGCATTGCCTCTCGGCAGATCGGCAAATTTGAGATCAACGTCATCATCCACCTTTACCCCGGCCGGACCTTTTCTTCTGGTGAGGTCGAAGCGGCTGCTCTGGACTTTGAGTCTACTCTTGAGACCTTTGATCTGTTCTTCTTCTTCTTGATGACTCATTTTTGCAGCTCTCGTTTCAGTACCGAGATAATCTCGGCTGCTGAGGGGCGTTTTGTCGGCTCCAGATCGGTGCATCGGGCCATCAAATTGTTGAAATTCTTTGAGAGTTTTGTTCCTTTCTCTTTATTCGGATCGGAGCTTTTGATCGGAGTGGGATCCGCTCCGGTAGCGACAAAATAGACAGTGCAACCGAAAGAATATATATCTGATGCCAGTGTGGCTTTGCCCCGGAGTTGCTCCGGAGCCATATATGATTGTTTGCCTATGATGGTACCTGTGGCGGTGCCCAGAAAAAGATTGGCGGCGCCAAAGTCTATGAGCGAGATGCAGTTGTCGTTTTCCATAATTAGATTCGATGGTGTCAGATCTTTATGAATAAGGGGTGGTGTCATGCCGTGTAGATATTCGATAATTTCTGCTATCTGCAGGGCGATTTCGACCAGGTTCTCACCGGACTGGGGACCATACTCTTTGACCAGTCTGCGCAGATCCATGCCGCTGAGATGCTCTAATAGAATATAATTTCTGCCGTTTTCGACAAAGTGATCGAATACTCTGGCAATACGCGGATGGTCGACTTTTGATAGCAGTTCGGCTTCTCTCCTCAGCATCTCGTCTGCTTTTTCTTTGAGATCGGCTTTCCCCGTATCCGGTACCATCGATTCTTTGAGGACGAATTTCTTTCGGTCTTCTAGATTTGAAACAAGATAGATGGCAGACATGCCTCCGAAGGCCATCTGTCTATCGACTTGCATGCGATTTTGATATACCTTCTCGCCTGGTTCAAGCGGAATAAAATTAGTGGCGGCGAAGCGACTGGTCAATTCTTCTTCCCAGAGATCGGTATATCCCTTGCTGAGATTTTGATCAAGATTCGAGCGTATCTCTAATAAAGCCGGAAAGTTGTCCCTGCCACCACCCCAGACATCGATGGCCACTATCAAGTTGTCCAGGGCCTCCGGGGGGATTTTTCTGAGATCGAGGTTGACTCTGCTTCTGTCCTTGAACTTGAGCGTTAGCATCTGTCCTCCGAAATTGTGCGTTCTGTAATCGAGCCCGGCCAGTTCCTGCCAAGCCTTTCTCGATTTGATTGCAAAACGTGGTAGAAGCGAGGGCGGAAAGAAGAGACCTTCTCTGGTTATATAGATTTGCTCGTCGGAAGAGAGGATGTATACCGAGATCAGCGAAAGAATAATGAGCATCTCGGAAAACAGGATGATCATTAATCGCTCGGCGGAGAGATCACCGTGGTAGATTCCGACAAGATAGGTCCAGACCATGAAAATGATCATCACCGGGGTCAAGATGAGGGCGAGCTTATTGACGAGAAACGCCCCGGCTGTTCTGTATCTAATTGTTATCTCTGCTTCGGCCATCTGGACATAGACCTCAATACGGCTATCAATTAAATCATGTTCTCCTCTAAAGATTTGCTATCGATAAGGTTTAGGTTAGGGCTTATGCCTGTATACTTGGTAGGTTTTTTTGAACCGAATAGTGAAGAGAATAGTAAGGACTAACTGATATGACCGCACAAGCTACTAGTGGACTCGACATTCAACAGATCAAAGAACTACTGCCTCACCGCTATCCGTTCTTACTGGTGGACCGAGTTCTGGAGGTAGATCCTGGTAAAAGCGCCAAGGGTTTCAAGAACTTGACAGCTAATGAACCCTTCTTTCAAGGACATTTCCCTTTCCGGGGCATCATGCCCGGAGTGCTGATGGTGGAAGCACTTGCCCAGCTTGCATCGATCACTATTCTGGTCAAAGAAGAATTCAAAGGAAGCCTGGGAGTCTTCACCGGTATCGACGGTTTCAAATTCAGAACCATGGTAGAGCCCGGAGACCGGTTGGATCTCGAGGTTGAACTTCTCAAAATGAGAGGACCCCTGGGTAAGCTCCGGGGAGTAGCTCGGGTTGATGGAAAAGTCGCCGCTGAAGGTGAAATCTCTTTTTCGATTCTCGACCAGGAGAAAGTCAAGAGCTTAAGGCGCGAGTAGTTCGTTCTAACAATATAAATAGGTTTGATATTTCCAACGTGCAGGTAACAAGCTATGCCAATTCACCCTACTGCCATTATTAGTGATGGCGCCAAGATTCATGAGAAAGCCGAGATCGGTCCTTATGTAGTAATCGGTCCTAATGTGGAGATTGGCGCAGGGACTAAGATAGGTCCCCATGCTGTTCTCGACGGTCATACCACGGTCGGTGAGGATTGCAATATTTATGCCGGTGTCACTATCGGTCTGGAGCCACAGGATCTATCTTACAAAGGCGAGCCCACCGGGGCCAAAATCGGCGACCGGGTTACCATACGGGAATATGCCACCATTCATAGAGCCACCAAAGAAGGTTTCACCACCGTCGGTGATGACTGCTTCTTGATGGCTTATGTTCACATCGCCCATAACTGTCAGGTCGGCAAAGGTGTGATCATGGCTAACGCAGCCAGCCTGGCCGGCTATGTCGAAGTTGGTGACTACACAGTTATGTCCGGATTCGTGATTATCCATCAGAACGTAAGAATCGGCCGTATGTGCATGCTTTCCGGAATGACCGGCTCCAGGGTCGATCTGCCGCCTTTCACCAATCTCGATGGAAGACCTGCTATGGTTCGCGGAATCAATGCTCTTGGACTGAAGCGCAATCGCTTTGCTCCGGATCTGAGAACGGCTATAAAAGAGGCTTATCGCATTATCTATCGCACCGGTCTCAATAAATCCAACGCTCTCACAAAGGTCGAAGAAGAGATTCAACCGTTTGAAGAAGTCAAAGAGATTGTTGATTTCTTCAAAAACAGCAAAAGAGGCTGCGCCAACGCTTTTGTTGAAGCGGGCGAAGGTGAGAACGGCCATAAGCAGGTCAAAGAATATTCCGATTTCAGCTAGTATTGAAGTATCGAGCAGAATCGTTTTGGAATGGTATCTCTAAGTGACATCTCAAGCTACTGAAAAGCCTTCCGAAGGGTCGGAAGACAAGCATGTCGGCTATGCCGCCGTGCTTCGCAATCCTCAGTTCATGAGTTTGTGGCTGGCTCAGATCTTTTCACAGTTTGCAGACCGGGCTGTGTTCGTGCTTTTCGTGGCGGTGCTCACCACGGTGCAGCATTCTACAATTGCCGGAAGAGAGATCGGTGCCGCCCAGATGACGAGCTGGCTCTATGTCGCCTTTACTATTCCGGCAATTTTGCTCAGTCCGGTGGCAGGAGTTTATGTAGATCGCTGGTCGAACAAGGCGGTTTTGATCGTCTCCAATATTCTTCGGGCCGGCTTCGTAGCTTTGATCGCCACTGAATTCGTCAAACATTCGCCGACGGCCTCTTTCACTCTTGCTTTTCTTATATCAATAGGCTCTCAATTCTTTGCCCCTGCCGAGACCGCGTCCATCCCTAGATTGGTCAAAAAGAGCGATCTGCTCGCCGCCAATTCTCTATTTTTCACTACGATGATGATCGCCCTGGGCTTCGGCTTTGCCATCGGTGACCCGATAATCTCCAGCACCGGAATCGGCAAAGCACCTTATGCCGTGGCTCTGGGATTCTTCATCGCCGCTCTGCTTCTGGTTGGTATCAGCGATAACAAACCATCTAAGACAGAGCGCGAGCCCTGGTGGGAAGAGCTTCGATTCGGCATCGCCTATATAGTCAATTCGCGAACGGTTTTTCGAGCGATCATCAAAATAACCATTCTCTTTTCGACGATCATCACCCTCAACATAATCGCCGTCGGTCTGGCTGAGCAGGTTCTGGAGCTAAAACCTCAGCAGTTCGGCTACATAGTGGCAGCTGCCGGACTGGGCATGGGTATCGGCAATTTCGTGGTCGGTCAGTTTTGTGCTCATATGAAGCCGCCGATTCTGGCTTTTACAGGGTTCTGCTTCTTGGGCTTGTTCATGAGTATGCTGGGAAGCTTAGGATTTATTAAGGACTACAGCCAGACCCTTCTGGGCTTACCGCATTTTTCTTTTGCCGGCATGCTTATTTTGATACCGCTGGGCATAGCAGTGCTAATCGGAATCTCTTGCGGTATGGTTGCAGTTCCGACTTATTCGGCGCTCCAGGCTGCCGTGCCTGAAGATTTGCGGGGCAAAGTTTTTGGAGCTCAGAATACGGCCATGTCCGCTGCCTCGACCATACCTGTGGTTCTCGCCGGAGTGGCTGCCGATAACCTGCCCGGTGGAGTTTCCACCACTCTTCTGATCATCGGTATCCCCACCCTTTTAGCCGGTATTCACTATCTGAGGCAGGAATTCGCCTACCATGCCAACGGCGGCGATGGTGAGACCGAAGAGATTACCGCAGAGGTCGAGAGACGTGCCCGGGCTGAAAAAGGTAAGAGTTGAGCCGGGACGCTCAATGTTGTAAAGTGTTGGTTTGCCTTAATGTATTTCTTCTTATAATGGATAGAATACTGATAGGTCACTGAGTGTCGGGAAACCCATGAGAAACCGAATCATCCTGATTGGTCTTACAATCCTCGTCTGGGCGGCTTTGAAAGCCGTCGACCGTTTCGTCACAGGTCCGGAGCTTCTATTTCTGCTCTGCATAGCGCTTGGCCTAATGGTCACCCACAGTCTCTGGCTCTACTCGGCCCAATCAGAATGGCAGAAGAAAGCCCGTCGTTATCTGCGTAGCAGATTGAAGAATGCTGTCAGAAAGATTTTGAGAAACCGCAGTCGCCTCGAAAAGGAGAGCGAACGCAAGAAGATCGCTCGCTGGCAGGCTCAATTAGACGCCGGTTCCTGGAACCCCCAGATCGATATCTTCGTATCTGCCAAAAACGAATCGGCTGCTATAGAAAACACTGTCCGCAATCTTTTTAAAATTGACTATGACCCGTTTATCGTCTGGGTTATAGATGACTGCTCCGATGATGATATGCCGAAGATTCTCGAGGGTCTCAAAGACGAGTTCGAGAATTTGCGTGTTATCCATCGAAAACCCGGCTCTTATCCGGGCAAATCGGCCGCTCTCAATGATGCCCTGCCGCTCTCCCGCGGTGAAGTAATTGCTGTATTCGATGCCGATGCCTATGTGGCGCCGGACTTCTTCAACCGTATGCTGCCGGTTCTGGCTCCGGAGCATGTCGGTGCCGTCCAGGCCCAGAAACGAATCTATGAGCATCAGAAAGGCTTTCTAGTAGAGTGTCAGGCATCGGAATATGCCACCGACACTTATTTCCAGGTAGGTAGAGATATTATCGGCGGCGCTGTAGAGCTGCGTGGTAACGGAGAGATGATCAAGCGTCAGGCTCTTATCGATGTCGGTGGTTGGAATAACAAAACCCTCACCGATGATCTCGATTTGAGTATGCGGCTCCTGGTCAGCAACTGGGATATCAAATTCTGTCCCAACGCTCATGTTTTTGAAGAGGCGGTTACAAGATTGCCTGCTTTGATCAAACAAAGAAGAAGATGGGCCGAGGGCAGTATCAGAAGATACCTGGATTACATCTTTCCTCTCAACTCGCCGACAAGGCTTTCTCTGGTCGAGAGAATAGACACCCTGGCATTCACTGTCTATTTCGTGGTGCCGGCTCTGCTTATGCTGGAGCTCACTTCTGAGTTGATTCGATTCTCTACCGGTGTCCCTACATACGGTAGCTTTTTAGCGTTGATAGTTATCGCCGTATTCTGGATCTCGCAGATCAATTTCTTCGTGTCTATTCGCCTCTACAGGAAGCTTCCTTTCTGGAGAGCGCTCTTCCACAGCATTGCCGTGATCGCTTACGTCTACGCCCACTGGGTACCCTGTATCGTTATCTCGTTCGGGCAGATCTTGTTTGGCAAAAAAGCTTCGACCTGGCATCGCACCGAACATGCCGGACATACCTCGATGAATTAGTCGAGAGGCTTATAAATCCAGGTTTTCTGATAAAGATGCATCCGGCTTTGCGGATAGAAAAAAAATCGAATTGATTTAAAACTGATCGAATTGATCTGACGGCTTGCCGGAAATCATGCGAACTCAGCTTATGGTGCAGGTTTTGCGGGATACCATATATGCCACCAGGTACCACGATACCTTAAGTGGTACTACGCGAAGTTGCTCTTGCCAACTCAGAAAGGCTACAAGTCAAGAGAATCCGCTTGGTATCATGACATTCAAACGTATGTGCTTCCACCGTAGGTTGGATATATCCCTTGAAAAGCTGTTTCGAACAAAACAAATTTTTTACAAGTGAGAACATACGCGAAATACCAGGTAAATTCAGTGTTTGAGCTTTCCTACTACAAAATTCAACATATTCGTTATAGACCTATATTTGAAATTGGGTAAAATTGGTATGTTCACGGCCTGGTGGTCTTGGACATTGGTCGATTGGTTACTAGAAGATGGAGAAGCGCATGCTTAAAAAATTAGCGTCCTCTTTCCTTATCGCCACCGCTATGGTTGGCACGATGGCTGCTCCGTCCCACGCTGACGAAGACACCTTCAAGCAGATCGTATTTCTGCCTGTAAGACTTGTCGGATCCGGCGTAGGAACCGTTGTTGGCGTACCCCTGGGTATGGTCAAGGATGGTACCAGGGGCTCCATCATGGCTACCAAATGGGTTGCCGATAAGTTAGGAAACGAAGATGGAACACCTCATCAAGTAGTCGGCGGTATCGTCGGCGGACCTTGGGGTCTTGTTGGTGGTGGTGCATATGGTGTGTTTGATGGCGGTTGGCACGGAATGAAAACAGGTTTCGAGCAGCCCTTCAGCAAAGACGCCTTCACTTTCAAAGATGAATAATCAAAGAAAGTTTGCATCGGACTAATTATGGTTGTATTACGAGAGGGTGGTTGCTAAGCTACCATCCTCGAGGGCCAAAATTGGAGAAACAATGAAAAAGAAGTTATTAGCCTTGATGACAGCCGGTATGCTGGCCGCCAGCATGACTGCTCCTGCTATGGCAGATGACAGCACCCCTCTGGGCGCTGTGGGCAGCTTGCTCGGTTCGACAACCGCTACTATCGTAGACGTACCGGAAGGTATCCTCTACCACTCTCTCTACAACTGCCCGCTGAAGACTACTCAATATCTGGTCGAAGCATTCGGTGGTGGAGCCACTGGCGGAGCCAGATTCGATCAGCTCGTAGTGAGTTCGGTCATCGGTATTCCTGTAGGTTTCCTCTGGGGAATTCCTTACGGCGCCATCAGAGGTGGCACCCACGGTATGACCTCCGGTTGGGAAAAACCCTTCAGCACCGAATCCTATATTGTTATCGAAGAAAACTAGGACAACACCTGCGTTTTAGCTAAGGAAGAGCCAATTCTTGGCATTACCGGGACATCACTGGAAAGTGGGGGAAAAATGAAAAATAAGACTCTTGGTCGAATAGTCCTCTCGATGGCTATGATGGCTTCGGCCACAGCGCCCGCGATGGCACTCGACTACGAAGCAAAGCCCATTATGTGGTTATTGCAAGCACCATTCAGAACTGCTGGTGCGCTCACCGGAGCAGCTGTTTCCGGCGGAGTTTCTGGTCCTATCGATGATGGTTACCACTGGTTTCTGAAAGGAACCCAGCATGTAGCTGGTAAATTCGGCGACGAAGAAGGCGCCGGACAAATCGCTGCAGCGGTACCGATCGGTGGATCCACAGGAATGGTTCTCGGTGGCGCCCATGGCGTTTACCGTGGCTTCTTCCATGGATTCAAAAAGGGTTGGGAAAAGCCGTTTAGTCGCTGGTCCTACATCACAATGGAAGAGAAGTAATCTCTACCTAACAAGTAAGCGTTTTCTAGGAAGAATGGTGAAAATAAATGCATAAAAAGCTATTAACATCACTCATTGCAGCAGGAATGCTCCTGTCAATGGCTGCTCCAAGCTTTGCTTATCCAGAGCGTCCGGAGTCTGCAAGAGTGTATTACGAACTCTGGTACTTCCCAATGCGGGTCCTTAGTATGATTACTACCACCGCGTGGGACGTTCCTACAGCTACATTCCAGGACTCAGTCAAGGGAACCATTGGTGGAACCAAAATGGTCGCCCGTAACCTGGGTAATGAGGATGGACCTTACCATCTGGTCGCAGGCTCCCTCGTTGGCGCCCCGGTCGGAATGGTTGCCGGTGCCCTTTATGGTGCTGGTCATGGTGCTGCCTACGGGATGCATCACGGATTTGTTGGATATCCTAGCCCTCACAGCGGAAGTCACTCGATGATTTTCCAGGGTAAAGGATTTGTAGTGCCGTACGACGACAACTACTAAATCTCTCAGTCCTGAAGTAATCCTAGAGAATTATTGGCTCATAATTTGAGTAAGTGTGGTCGAAAGATCACACTTACTCAGTTGTGTATGGAGTTTTATTATCAGAGGCCACAATAACTGTAGTAAGAGATATTTCTACTTATTCAGGGAATATCAGATCTTGATACGGTAATATTTGGGCGTTTGGCGCTGTTTTGACAGCCAGGGTAGCTTGGGCGTTTTATGGAAATTGCTAGAGAGAGAAGAGCCGGACCGAAGCGAATAGGGGAGCTTCTGGTGGCAGCCGGTGTCATCCGTCAGGAGGTTCTGATGGAGGCTTTGCAGGTGGCTAAGAAGTCGAGCACACCTGTCGGTCGAGTGTTGATGACGATTGGCGAGCTATCGGAAAGAGATCTTCTGGCTGCTATCGAAGTGCAATCTATGATCCGAGAGAATCTGATCTCTGCCGAATTTGGGGTCAGAGTGCTGAATGTCTGTATCAAAGGGCGGCTCTCCCTCGACGACTCTTTTCGCCGGCTCGGTTACAATCCGCCCGAAGCCAGAGATATGGTTCCTTCGGGAGAACTGGGCAACTTGCTGCTTGATGCCGGACTGGTTTCAAGAGAGATTCTCGAGCAGTGTATGCGCCAGAGCGAAGAGAACAATCTGCCTCTCGGTCGTTGTCTTGTTCTGGCCAGAGCAATAACCTCGCATATTCTCGCAAACGCGCTCACCGCCCAGGTTCTGGTCAGAGATGGCAAGGTCACCTACGAGCAAGCAGTGGCCGGTCTTGCCCAGGCGAAAATGAAGCAGCAGTCCATAGAAAAATCCCTGTCCGAAACCGGCAATTTCAGCATGCCGGAAGCCAAACTGAAAGTCGGAGAGCTTCTCTCCCAGGCCGGTCTGGTAAGCGAGTCGGACAAGGTTTCTGCCATAGAAAAGGGCCTGGTCGAAAATCAGCCTGTCGGTCAGGTTCTGGTGCAGTCGGGCATGATCTCTCCATCTGCCCTGGATGAGAGCTTGAAGCTTCAGAAACTGGTCAATGATGGTGAACTGAATACTATGCAGGCCGCTGAGATTCTGCGTCAGGCAAACAGCCGGGGCGTTCCTGTCGAAGTGGTTATGACCGAGAAGACTCACAAGGCCGAAGAGATAGGCGCTGTCAACAAGGTGATGCATCTGGTAAGAAGAGCTCGCTTTTTAGATCCCGAAGAGTTGTCCCGGGCTGAGAAAACAGCCTCTCAACTGCAGATCTCACTGGGAGAGGTGATTCTCTCCAAAGATTTGGTAGAGAAGAAACTGCTTGATTCTGCCGCCCAGGGCATGAAACTGGTGGAGAAGGGCATTATCTCGGAACAACATCTGATCAAGGTGCTGGAGGCTTGCAAGCGTACTGGTATGGGCTTCAGTGATGCCCTCGAATCTGTACCGCCTGATTTCGTTCTGGAAGAGGAGCGAGTCTCGACCCGAGAGCAGGCTCCTGCGCCTGACGAAGAGCAAGACAAGAAAGGCTTCCTCGGTGGACTTTTCGGTAAGTTCAAAAAATAGAATCAGCGACTGATTGCGGGTCTCGGTGCAGGTTTACAGCATTCGGGATCACATTGATTTTCCAACAGTCCTAAGGACCCTTCGAAGCGAGGACTGAGGCCTTCTACTTGCTCACAAATGAGCTCGCGGATCATCTCTATGAAGACCGGATGGGTAGAGACGGTGGCGGCGCGGACAAAGTCCATGCCCAGTTCTTGCGCCAGAGATCTGGCCTCGGTATCGAGGTCATAGACCACTTCCATATGATCGCTTATAAAGCCAATCGGAAGCACCACTACCTGGTTCACTCCCTCTTCGTGAAGAGCTTTCATTCGGTCCAGGATATCCGGCTCCAGCCAGGGCTGGGTAGGCGGCCCAGAGCGGCTTTGATAGACGACTTCGAAGCGTTCGTGACCGGCCTTGGATGCCACCAGCCGTGCTGTCTCATTCAGTTGCTCTTCATAGTGGCAGCGCTCGGCCATACCCGTGGGAATACTGTGGGCAGAGAAGAGGACAGCCACGTCCTGGCGGGATTCTTCTTGAAATTTTGCCAGGGACTCTTTTAGATGAATGGTGTTGGTTTCGATGAAGCCGGGATGATTGAAAAATATGCGCAGCTTCTGCAAATTGAGATCGCTGTCACCACCGGAAGTTGCCAGTGCCTCTTCGACATTCTCTCTGTACTGCCGGCAACTAGAATAAGAGCCGTAGGCCGCGGTCACAAAATAGAGTGCATTTTTAATCCCGTCCTTCCGCATCTGTTTGAGAGTATCGGCCAGCATCGGATGCCAGTTCCGGTTACCCCAGTAGATAGGAAGGGCGGGACCTTTCTCATCGAGAGCTTTTTCAAGCTCTTTGATGAGATCGCGAACCTGTTGATTAATTGGACTGATACCGCCAAACTGTTCGTAATGCTTAGCGACAGCCATCATTCTCTCTTTTGGTACGTTTCTGCCACGGAGAACATTCTCCAGAAATGGAATCACATCATCCATTCCTTCTGGACCACCGAAAGATACAACTAAGAGCGCGTCGTATTTAGTTTTCACAATTTGCTATATGAGGTTTTGAATCGAGCTTTTAAAAGTTAGTCGGCACCTTCATACCAGACTTCTTCTTGACCTTTGCTGGTTTTGGCGGCAAAAGCGTCTTTGAGTTCTGTTTTGAAGTATGTTGTTTCCATGATTCAACCTTTACTCAGAGATTTGAGATTTTAATAGTGGATGGATGATTCGATATATTGTGCTCAATTCGAAATCCGAATCGAAGGCACAATGCCCATTATTGGCAAATATCGAGAGAGGTCAAGTTAATTGGTGGCACGATTCTTAGAAAACCGCAATAAAATCACGAATATTTCTCGGAATCACAAGGCTGAATCGGTATCAAATATGACACCATATGCGATGTTGCAAAATCTGCCGTGAATCGCATGAATAAATGCTTACGATAGAGCTCTGGTTTTATGCGAATACATAACCCCATCGGCACCGAAGCAAACTTCTTCAAGTTTTTACTTTTTGTACCGAGTATGAACTTTGTTATCTGAATGTTTATCGATGTGACAGTCAGGATAAAAAAGTGGCGTCAATAGCCAATCTTCATTCTGTGTTAATGCACTTTTTTCTCGTAACCCTGCCAGGATAAATCACGAAGCTGTTTTTTATAGATTTTTCCGGAGCCTGTTTTAGGTAATTCGTCTACGAATTCGATTATCCGTGGTGCTTTGTAATGGGCCAGTCTTTCTTTGACGAACGCGATCAAATCATCTTCTGTGGTGCGCACATCTTTATGTAGCACCACCCAGGCTTTGATCGCTTCTCCCCATTTTTCGTTCGGTACCCCTATAACCGCACATTCGTACACCGAAGGGTGATCATAGAGGACATGCTCTACTTCAGTCGAATAGACATTCTCTCCGCCTGTGATGATCATGTCCTTCTTTCTGTCCACGATATTGATATAGCCGGCTTCGTCTATCACCGCCAGATCGCCGGTGTGAATCCAACCATTGACGATGGTTCTGGCTGTTATCTCCGGCTGTTTCCAGTATCCGGCGGTTACGTTCGGTCCCCGGGCGATAATCTCTCCAACTTCCAGATTATCTCGGGCGACTTGCTCGCCGTTCTCCCTCACCACTTTTACTTCGCAAAAATAGAGAGGACGACCGGTTTTAGCTCGAATTTCCTGGGTGACATGACCGGGTTTGTTCAGATCCCGAGCATAGGGCACCGAAACGGTGAGAAAGGGGCTGGTTTCGGTCATGCCATAGAACTGGACAAAGTCGCATCTGAATATATCGTTCACCTGTCGGACCAGATCGGGAGCCACCGGAGAGCCGGCGGTCATTATCGCTCGTAAACTGTTATAAGAGTACTCCCAGGCCGAAGGCGAGCTGAGCATGGCGCTGAGCATGGTCGGTACCAGGGCGGTGCGGGTCACAGATTCGGTCTCGAATAGTTTCAGCGCTTCTTCGGGCTTGAAATAGGACATGAATGTATGTTTCCCGCCGATCCAGGTAATGGCCCAGACCGCCCAGGCATCAACTAAATGAAACATAGGCGCAATATGCGCCCAGGTTTCTGAATCATCCAGTGACAGCTCGGCAATAGCCGCTGCGGCATTCGTGGCTACGTTGCGATGACTGAGCATTACCCCTTTGGCGTTGCCGGTGGTGCCCGAAGTGTAATAAAGCTGAGCCAGATCCTCCGGAGCCGCCTGGGTGTCCGGCAATTCAGCGCCCCACTTGCTCAGTAGAATCGGTTCATATTTGTATGCCTTCTGGGGCTCCGGTTTTTGAATAGAGCCCAGCCAGAGGACTGTTATATTGGGATCGTCGAGGTCGGCGAGAGCCTCCAGGGCAAGCTCTTTGAAATCGCTGTGGGCTACCAGCACCCTGGCTGCGGAATCTTTCAGGATTGAGCTTATCTCGAGAGGGCTGAGACGAAAGTTGAGAGGATTGAGAACAGTTCTGGCAAAGGCACAGCCATAATAGAGTTCAAGGTACTCCTGGCAATTAGGCGCCAGGCAGGCGACCACGTCGCCGGCCGCCAGTCCCAGAGAGTCGAATACCTGAACCAGGGCACCGACACGCTTGCCCAGCTCTTCGTAGGTCAATCGCTTCATGCCGTCTGAGACGGCGACTCGATCGGGGAATTGTGAGACGGCTTTAAGAAGAGAGGTATTCAGGTTCATGGCGGTCATTCTATAAGATGAGCCGTCCATTTGCTTTTATTAGTTCTCAGGTCCCGGTCAATGTCAAGGGTCTCTGTTTCTAGTCTTAGCAAAACATGATCCTTTGCCGGAATCTAGTCAAACTGCTGCTATCCTATAGCCATAATCATTGAACAGGCTCTGAAAAGGCTCTTGAAAAGGTTCTTGGAAACCGGGCTTTCAGGTCCTTTGTCAATGTCAAGAAGCAGTTTTAACGCAGGGTGAACAAATAATGGGTCAAGTAATAGATAAGACTTACAACGGCTTGAAAGTACCTCAAGGCGAGAAGATAACCTTCGAGAACGGCAAGCCTGTAACTCCGGATCATCCGATTATCCCCTTCATCGAAGGTGATGGAATCGGTCGTGACATCTGGAAAGCCAGCAAACGAGTATTCGACGCTGCTGTGGAGAAAGCTTACGGCGATAAGAAAAAAGTCGCATGGTTCGAAGTTTTCGCAGGTGAGAAAGCCCATAACGAATTCAAAGAATGGCTACCTAAAGACAGTCTCGACGCTCTTGCCGAGTTCGGTGTAGGCATCAAAGGACCGCTGACCACACCTGTTGGTGGTGGTATCAGAAGCTTGAACGTCAGCCTTCGTCAGATTTTCGATCTCTACGCCTGTGTAAGACCGGTGCGCTACTTCAAAGGAGTGCCTTCGCCGGTAGTGGCTCCTGAAAAACTCGACGTGGTTATCTTCCGTGAAAACACCGAAGACGTTTACTCGGGTATCGAGTTTGCTTCCGGCACTCCCGAAGTGAAGAAGCTGATCGAAGTAATCGAAAGCATCGCCGAAGGCAAGAAAATCAGACCTGATTCCGGTATCGGCATCAAGCCTATTTCTAAAACCGGTTCTCAGCGCCTGGTCAGAAGAGCGGTAGAATACGCCATCTCTCGTGGCAAATCTTCCGTCACTCTGGTGCACAAAGGCAACATCATGAAGTTCACCGAAGGTGCCTTCAGAGACTGGGGCTATCAACTGGCCGAAGAGGAGTTCGCCGCCAAGACTATCTCAGAAGAGAAACTCTGGGACGAGCATGACGGCAAAGTACCGTCCGGCAAAATCGTCATCAAAGACAGAATTGCCGACTCCATGTTCCAACAGGTTCTGACCAGACCGGATGAGTATTCTGTTCTTGCCACCACCAATTTGAACGGCGACTATCTCTCTGATGCCTGTGCCGCCCAGGTGGGTGGTCTCGGAATCGCTCCGGGAGCCAACATCGGCGACAACTGCGCCATCTTCGAAGCTACTCACGGAACCGCTCCGAAGTACGCCGACAAAGATGTAATCAATCCTGGTTCGGTGATTCTCTCCGGCGCTCTCATGTTCGAGT
The DNA here is from genome assembly GCA_020634035.1 of Candidatus Obscuribacterales bacterium. Taxonomy (GTDB): domain Bacteria; phylum Cyanobacteriota; class Vampirovibrionia; order Obscuribacterales; family Obscuribacteraceae; genus RI-106. The sequence goes on from JACKCM010000005.1 coordinate 631,964, forward strand.
ACCTTGGCTGGACTGAAGCCACCAACTTGATTCATGACGCTTTCGGCAAAACCATCCAGCAGAAAGTGGTCACCTATGACCTCGAGCGTCTTATGGACGGAGCCAAGAAAGTGAAGACCAGCGAGTTCGCTGATCAGATCATCAAAAACATGGGCTAGAAATTTCTAGTTCTTCGAATAGCGAAAACAGAAAACAGAAAACGGCCACTGCAACTATATGCGGTGGCTTTTTCTCAGCCGCCGCTAACCACTCCCAGATCTTGCAGAGCGTCATCGACACTGATGCTTGATTGTTGACTGTAGTTGAAGGCGATAAATGCCTGTTCGGTATCGAGGATACCTTCGCGGATCAGTGAGTAGCATCTAAGGGCCGATTTCAGGGTGGATTCGTCTATCACTCCAGCCAGCAGAAGCATGCGTCCAAGAATATGAGGGTTTTCGACACCTACATCAATCGCTTTCTTGATGTCGGTTTCGCTAACCACACCGACCAGGGACATGAACTGACGCAGAGAGACACTTATCTCCACCGGCTCTTTTCTGACTTCGGCACTGGGTGGTTGTGGTTTGACCTGGGGCTCTTTCTGTTTGCCGTAATGATGGATTTCGGTCAGCCTGCTTGCCGCCCATATCGGATTGGCTTCACCGGAAGCTACCATCTGCTGCAGATCGAGCGCTGCATCCAGAACGTCTTTGGGGATGTACTGCAGTTCGACCAGGACCTGACCGATGGGCTTCTGATTTAGAAGACCAATCTCGATGGCGTACATGAGGTCATTTTCGGTCATCAAGCCGGCGAGCACCAGCAGCTCTCCCAGGCGGATGGTATGTCGAACAGGCAGGCGATAGTATCCGCTCTCGATCAGGGGCAGCTCCACGGCAATCTGTCTCTGGCGGGCGGCTTTGAGACCGCGTACAGCCTGCTCTTTGGTAACTTTGTTGTCTCTTACAAGAATCTGGGCATTGAGGGCTGAAGAGAGCAGGGACTCGGTGAGGATGCCGTTCAAAACCAGAATTCTGCCGAAAGGGACTCCTGAAGATTTGCTTTTCACCAGAGAGTCTTCGAGCTGGGCCTGGTTGACAAAACCTGCCATAAGCAGCAGTTCGCCCAGTTTGTTGGAGCCGGAAGAGTTGGGTCTGCGCCAGCCTACTTTGGCGACGGCCTCTTCGAAAGAGATATTGGCTCCGACCATACAGGCAGCGATTCGTTTGGCAGTGTCGATATCGAGCAGTTCGTCTTTGAGCAACGACTGAAGCTGCACCGTCGCCTGAAGATTGCGCTCCGAGACGATGCCGTACATGACCAGCACTCTTCCCACCGGTAGACCGAGTTCCTGGGCGACTTGCAGAGCCTGTTCGAGCTGCATGCGGGTCACCATGTTGAGGTCGATGAGGACCTGACCCAGGCGGAGATCCGCTCGGTCCGATTGCTCTCGGGGTGGTTTTGTGTGGCTGCCTGTCATAGAGTTCTTATCATGTGCCTGTGCTTAATTTGTGCCCAGATCAAGAAGATAATTCTCTCAGTCGGCCATATAGAGGCTTATAATTCCAGAGTCTCTCATGCTCCGGATCTCGTTTTCTGAAAAGCCGCTTTCTAAAAGGCGACTGAAGCTACGATCGGACTCTTCGACCGAGAAGCTCTTACGTTTTTGATCGCGCAGCGCGGCGCTGACAGGGAAGGTTACCTGGGGAACGCTGCCCAGGGTCGGATGCTCCAGCCTGTGAAGCATGCCTCTGGCATCGAGGGGATAGTGGGCCAGGGCCTCGGATATGGTGTTTACCGGCGAGACGCAGCAATTGGAGCCGGCAAAGAGATCGCGCCATTGTTGAAGAGTTCTTCTGGCGATTGTAGAAGCAAGCTCTTCGGTAAGGGTGCGGTCATCCAGACCTTTGTCGAGGATGTCCAGGCGCTCGATAATCGAGAGAAACTCCCTGTAGAAATCCGGCTCCAGTGAAGCCACCGCCAGATAACGCCCGTCTTTGCATTCGTAGACGTTGTAGGTCGGCAACTCGCGGGGATAGGCGAAGCCTCCCTCTTCGGGCTCCTTTTCGGTATAAATGGACATCGAAGTGAGGATGTTCAAAGAAGAAAGGGCGCTGTCCAGCATGCTGATATCCAGATACTGTCCTTTTAAAGACTGGCTGCGTTGATAGAGGGCACTTAGAATCGAGATGACTGCAAGCATTCCTGACATGTAGTCCGATATCGGAATAGACGGCAGAACCGGGCGCTCTCCTTTGCGGCGGTTCAAATTCAGGAGTCCTGATTCGGCCACCAGATTGAGATCATGGGCAGCTTTATGTCTCTGGGGCGAATCCTGGCCGTAGCCTGATATCGAGCAGTAGATCACACGCTCGTTGATAACTTTCACATCCTCGTATCCGAGCTTCAGCCTGGACATCACTCCGGGGCGAAAGTTCTCGAGGATGATATCGGCATCACCAGCCAGGCGTCGAACCACATCTTTGCCCTTCTCTGCCTTCAAATCAACCACCAGGCTCGACTTGCGTTTGTGCAAAACCCAGAAATAGAGGCTTTCTCCTTCGACTATCGGTGGCAGATGGTGAGCCAGACTTTTTTTATTCGGTGCATCGACATGCAAAATTTCTGCGCCCAGATCTGACAGAATGCCTGCACAGATCTGACCCGGCAAAAGGTGAGTGAAGTCCAGGACTCTCAGTCCGTCAAGAGGAACGTTCATGATCAAGGTTTCCTTTTTGATAAATTCTCGAAGTGTCTATCCAGGCGAGGACCGCACTTCTGGCTGAAGCGCAGATTGGTCTCGAGGCTCTCCAACATTTGCGCCACTGCCAGATCTCCGCCGGGGAATCTATTGCTCGCGAAAAAGGTCCTGATCTGGTCGGCGGTTTCTGTTCTTTCGAGATTGGCTAACTGAGCCAGCATTTTTCTTGCTGAAATCGGCGGATAGTAATCTTTGATGTATTGAAAGTGTTCTTGAATAAATTTCCACGCCGGCAAGCCGCTGTCATAGCCGGACAGCAAGCGTGATATCACAAATGGTGCATCCTGAGAACGAATCATCCCGTCACGACAGTGCTCCAGGGTTCTTTCAACCAGGGCTGAATCCTTGAAATGCGCAAGAGCGTAGATATAGCGGCTGGATTCCTGTGGGCTATCAGAATCTCTCGAAAGCTTCAGAAACTGCTCATAGCGCTCTTTGTCCCCGGCTCTGGCCGCTATCTTTATCACTTCTGCTTTGAGTTCTTGATCGATAGCGATATTGCCGGTGATGGCACCTTGAAAAAGATCCTCTGCAATTCTAAGGGTCTCTCCATGCTCTGCAATCGCTCCGTCTAGAGCGATAAGAATTGCGCGCAACTCTCGTTCGACCTGGTTGTCATCCTCTTTTGATACCATTCCGAGCTTTTTGAGATTTACATCCACAATCGAGTGGATCATCTCTTTGAACGATGTTGTAGCAGAAGGGTCTTTCATGACCCGCAAAATTTGCTGACAGGTAGAGGCGATAAATATCCAGATCTGAGGCTCCGACTCCTCTTTGTAGGCATCCAGCATCTCTAGATATTCTTCCGGTTCGGTGCGCTCGGCGAGGATACTCATGAAAAGATCGGTTATTAAATTCAGGCGCTCGACATTTGAAAGTCTGCTCGATAGTACGGTGCGCAGATCGCTATAGAGTCTGCCCGAATACAGTACCCGGTAGAAGCCCGCTCCATCAGCGTTCAAAATCGAAAAATCCAGGTCCCTGGGAATATAGATAGTCTCTTCTTTCTTGCTCAAGGTGAGATACTTATTCTCTACATTCGAATCTTTGAAGGTCCTTAAAAAGAGTGGTATATGCCAGAGCTCTTCGTCACCATTTTTTTGAGAAAGTCTGAATTTACTTTGACTGAGTCGGATCATGTTTTCAGAAGTTGTTTCATTGGCTTCAATGACCGGATGACCCGCTTTGTACACCCAGTCGTTCATTATCTTCTCTACCGGATGATCGACACCGAATTCTTTTGAGGCATCGGCCAGTGCCCTCCAGAGGTCACCGGTGCTGGTGCATCCACCGGCATGTCTCTTGAGATAGATTTCGCATCCCCGGCGAAAAACCTGAGGACCGATAAGCTCGTGCAGCTGAAAAAGAATAGAGCAACCTTTGTTGTATGAGATCATATCGAACATCTCAGTTGCTTCGTCGGGATGATTGACCGGACTTTCTATTGGATGCGTGCTGTCTAGAGAATCCAGAGACATAGCCGCCATTCTTGTGGTGGCAAAGGAAGTCCAGACGTTCCAATCAGGTTGCCATCTATCGAGGGCGAGATTGGCCATAAAGGTCGCAAAGGACTCTTTCAGCCAGAGCCCGTTCCACCAGTCCATGGTGACAAGGTTGCCGAACCACATATGGGCAAGCTCATGCATCACTATCTCTGCCACTCTAACGAGACTACTTCTGGTGGCATTATTAGGATCGATGAGCAGAGCGTCCTCCCTGAATGTGATGCAGTCCATATTCTCCATGGCACCGATAGGGAAGTCCGGCAATGCCACCAGATCGACTTTTTGACCCGGATAGGCTATACCGAAAAACTCTTCATAGAAGGAGATGGCGAAGGCAGCGCTCTTCAGGGCGAAGTCCGAAAGGCGCAGATCACCGCTCTTCGACCATACTCTTATGTCGACTCCATTGATAGATAGAGGCGGAGTCGGCTTCAACTCACCGACCACGAAAGCGACGAGATATGAAGAAATCGGAACGGTCTTCTCGAAGCGATGCAGGCGAACCGGCATCTCTTTTTTGAACCGCTCTCTAAAGAACGGAATCTCTTCTATATCGACAGAGTCTTTTATCAGAACACCGTTGGCTACAACCTGGAAATCGCTATGGCAGAGTATGTTGAGATTGTAGGGCGTCTTGTAGGACGGTTCATCGAAGCAGGGAAAGACGCGTCGAGCGTGAACAGGCTCGAAATGGGTGGAGAGAATCGTGTGTGTCTTCTCTCCCGGCTCGCGATCCCCACCCTTTTCTGTCCAGGTGCTTTTATAGAGACCCAGAAGATTGTTGTTGACCTTGCCTCGATAATCCAGAGAGAGAACCCAGTCACCGGGGCCGGCTGACCCGGTGAAGTCTATTCTGGCAATCTCTGTCTCTTCATCGATGACCGCTTGACCGTTGAGTACCGTGCCATCGGCTCTACACAGTTCGATTCTCTCGAACTCCAGCTCTTTGCAGTTGAGCTCTACCGAGGAACTCACTTCGAGGAAGCGCAGGTGGATATCTGCTCTTGCCTTGAAGATATCCTCTTCCAGAATGAAATAGAGATCGTATTCAAGGGGATGCGAGCGATTCTCTAACCTGAAACTCTTCAACTCTCTTGCTTTCTCCGCTTCTCAGCCGTAGGCGATCTGATACCAGTGATCGGTCCAAAGACCAATAACATTCTGATTTGTTCAATTCGATATTATGGCTTATATTTGTAGTGCAACCTGATCTAGAGATAATGTTCCAGGGTAGTGATTTTTATTATGAATAAAAGAGACCTGACCACCGCTGGATTAGCCATAGCCGTCATGGCTGGATTTTTCTTTTTCGATGCCGAATCCAGTCGGGCAAAGGAAGAGAGCAAAAATGTACCCCAGTCTCTGACCCTGGGCAATCGCGCTCTGAAAGAAGGCAATACTCGCGAAGCGATCAAGCAGTTTAATCTCGCTCTGGCTGATCTGCCTCAGAACGCCGGCTTGCGGCAGAGACTGGCGAACGCTTATTTTAGAGAAGGCAATTTACAGGCGGCAGTAGAGGAGATGGAAGCTGCCGTCAAGCTGCGCCCTTCTGAAGCGGTTTATCAATCCCAACTCGCCTGGCTCTATACTAGAGTAAACAGAGTAAACGCTGCCATGCGTCATGCTAAGATAGCCAGTCAGTTGACACCGGATGCGGTGTCGCCATGGGTGATTCTCGGCTACTGCTACGCCAGTCTCGACAAGAACGAACTGGCAATGAACGCCTTGAATAAGGCTCTCGCTCTCGATCCGGAGAATGTCTCCGCTCTCACATATCAGGCAGAGGTTTATGCCGATATGGGGGACAGAGAAAAGGCGATCAAAAACTATGAGAAGGCGATTCTGAAGGATTCCGGCAACCTCAGTGTTCTTCTCGGTCTGGGAAGCGCTTATGGAGAATCCGGCAAAAGTGCCCAGGAGAAAGAGCTTTACGAGAAGGCAGTTAAATTGTATCCACGAGATCCCGAAGCGCTCGGGCGCTATGGCTGGTATCTATCGAAAACTGGTGATCTGACCGGTGCCTTGCAATACGGGTTCAAAGCAAATTCTGTCAGAATAAGCCGATCCTATGATCAGTTCATGGGTATGTTTATAGCAGTTTGGGCAGGGTTGTTCATCGTCTTCGGAGTGATTTTCGGAGGCATAGCTTTTGGTGCCAGATTCAAGCCTCAACCTGGCGAAAGCGTTATTCGATCTTTTTTCCTTGTCCTTCATAAAGATAGACCCGGCAGGTTGGTTTTTACCTCGCGTAGAGTGGTTTTCGTTCCTGAGCTTGTCTCTCGCTCTATAGGAGCAACCAGGCTCAGTATCGAGCGAGATCAAATCTCCAATATTTCTATGGATGCCAAAGCAGGAAAGTCCGGCAATCTAATTATTCGCACCGAAAGCGGTGCTGAATATGGTTTTGGAATTCCTGTCGTTATCGCCGATCCGCTAGAAAAGCTTTTCACCGAACTGGGCATGGGCGGCGAGCAAGCTCCAGAGGATAAGCCTGAATCCGGATCTGAGACTGATTCCGACCCGAAAGTTGCTACGGCTGCTGAATCTACTTCTCAATCTGATGGGGAGACCAACGCAGATACCGACACTGTCACCGCTGCGAGCTATGACTTTCGCCCGGATGACGAAGATGCCGAAAAAGAGAAGTCCGAATAGCCCGTAGTCTGCGTTCTTAAATTATCGCTTTAACTCGATGTATTGCACCCGGGTAACGTTTCTTCGTGATGCTTCCAGCATTGAAACCTGGGCAGAGTTCATCAAGCTTGAGACGTCCTGAGCATCTGTCGGAACAGCAGCTATGCCGAAGTAGATAGTCGGTCTTGTCTGGCTCAATCCCGGAGCGAATTTGGTCAGGTTCGTGGTGATCTTGTCCACGAGAGAGACAGCCTGGGCGCTGTTCGCACCAGGTACCAGCAATCCATAGCCTCTGTCTCCGAAGTGACCGAAGAGGTCCACGCTGCTTTTTATCTTGTTGATAGCGCCTATGACCATGCGTGCCGATTCCACGCCACCACGCTTGCTATCGAACGAATTGGGCAGTTTCATTGAAAATACAATCAGAGCAAGCTGGCTCGATGCCTGAAAAGCTCGGTTGAACTCTTTGTCCAGAAACATCTGAAAAGCTTCTTCCGTTAGGATTCCGGTTTCGCCGTCCGTAAGAGCGGTCCATACGGCCTTTGCTTGACCTGGATCGTATTTTACTTCCTCTTCCTGAATGCCGATCTTCAGATTTGACGGTATTTCCATAGTGGTGGAAGCCGTCATGAATGCCTCCACGGATGGTGACGATTGCATGTCCATTTCTACCGGTGGAGTATGAGCAACCTTAAAGGCACCGGGGGGCGGTAGCTTCGCTTTCTTCACCTCTTTTGCCGGTGAGGCGAACTGTTTGTCCAGGGTGTCGTCCTGGCTGTTCTGGCCTGTCTGAGAGAACGATGCCGGCCGGGCGAATTGTTTGTCTACCGTCATCCCTTGTTGTTGAATCACCTCAGTTGGCCGCATAGACTCTGGGATCTGAGTGTTCATTTGCGGCATCGCCGGCATAGAGGGATTGGGCTGGGTCTGCGCTTGTGATACCGCAGGTAGTGACTCCATCGCCTGCGCTTGCGGTGGTTTGGATATCCTTCCTGTGGTTCCGCTGGGGGACATGAGCACTTCTAGTTTAATTAGATTTGCGGTTATCGCAATCCACTGGCTCGGCACCAGCGACAAAAATGTGGCAAGGTCCTGGAGAGTGCGGTGCTCATCTATGTTTTTGTAGAAGTTCTTTTGCAGTTCAAGACCCAGTGGTGGTCCCTGAAGAACTATTTTTTCGAATTCTTTCTCTGAGATCTGAGCGTTGCTGCGTCTCAACACCGATGATTCGTTTATCGAATGTTCCTGAAGAAAAGCGATATTCTCCACAAGCTCAGCACCTTTATAGAGGATTTGATCGACAGGATGCTGAATTGTTTTCTTGTCCGGTTTGGTGCCTGGCGTAAATGTTATCGCGCCCTGTTTCCAGGTGAACAGCTCTAATAATGCTTCAAGCCCCTGTTGAACCGGGGTGTAGGCGTGCACTGGCTGACCATGAACTAGCTGGATCATGCTGTCTCCGCCACTTCCGGAGATAAGAATTCTTCCTGTGGCTGATTCCTGGGCCGAAGTTTGCAGGATGGTTGCTATCGATATAAGAGATAGATCTCCTGAAAGCAATTTGGTGAGAGCCGGTTTATGGCTGTCGTCCTGGGCTTTCTGCTGGGCCATGATCGCGCCCGGCGTGGCGTAGCCGGAGCTCTGGGCCTTGAGTGAGGATGTAAGCGTTTCGCTGACCGGCTCTTTCTCATCTTCTTTATAAGGATCCGGTGCTCCCACGGCCAGACAGATCTGGGGATAGATAACCGAGAGATCATCAGTACGATAGAACCAGATCATACGCTCTCCAGCGCTGGAGTTATGGTGCATCCACCATTCCGGATCTCCACCTTTGGGATTGAAGTGTATGGTCAGAGAAAACTGCTCGGTTGAATCCGGGGCGACCCAGTTGAAGCAGTGTTTGATGCCGGTAATGGATGAAGCCTTCTCTAAATAGGCCTGCAGCTCTTTTACCGTTGGATAGGCTTCCACTCGATAGTGCTGTTTCGGAATATTGAACTGGGAGCTAAACATCAGTCTTGTTCGGAGCTGCCTATGGTCTACTTATTCATATGTACCTGGTGGGCTCATAATTTAACGTTGTTTCTTATAACGAAAGAGTCTAATAACAAGGGATGTCATTGAGGTGTTATTAAATATACGACTGTAAGTAAATAGCGACATAAGAAAATACGGCAATACAACAAGAGAACAATAGCTATTGTGGTCGACTGCTATTTGAAAAGTTTCTTCGAACCAGGATATACGATCCGATTTCACGACTATGTCACAACTTTTCAATATTATCTTGACAACAGGCATCAAGCAAATTTGATGACCCCCCATTCCTGAAGAATACGCGCAATGAACAGTTTCTATTCTGGTAATACAGTCCGAACCGGACCTGCAGCCTCTTTCTCTGACCTGGTGCAGAGAATTGTGCAATCTAACTCTGGCAAACAGAGGGCTATGCAGCCCCTGCCCCAGGCCGAGAACCAGAGCAGGGACTGGGAAGAGTGCAGGACCCTGGCGGAAGAAGCTCTTTCGAATCATAATTATGCAAGAGCAGAAGCCCTCTGGCTCAAGGCGGTAGCCCGCTCAGAGCAGCTGCCTCTCAGGGACTGGCGGAGAGTCTATGGTCTCGAGTCGCTATTGAGCCTCTACTACTCCCAGGGGCGCTTTGACGAAGCGGAGGTCTTTGCCGACCGCTACGCCTATCAGGTCCAGGCCGTTTATGGCATAGATCATCTTAAGACCGCTGACGCTTTCAACTTCCTCGCCAGTATCTACTTTTCGTTGAATAGAACCGCAGAAGCGGTGGATTACGCAGGAAAGGCCCTGTCTATTTATAAGCATGGAGCTTTCCCCGATCCGGCCAAGCTAGCCATGGTCCTCTATAACCTGGCGGTGATCAATCACCAGGACGGGGATTTCATCAACGCCGACAGATTCTACAAAGAAGCCTATGAAATGCGCCGGGAGCTTTTCGGTGAGGATGCTGCCCCCACACGCAAAGTGGTGGAATCTTACAACGAGATGCTGGCGGATCAAGAGAGCCACGAAGCGGCTCGCAAAATCATCAACCGACTGCTCGGCTAGGCAGCTTTCTTTCGCCGGCTTTCGGTTCCGATAATGTATATTATGTTTCAGCCAGGCAAAATGAGGCGGTAAACGCAGGCTGGGCAAGGGTTTGCGGCTGTGCAATTTTTGCGCTTTTCTGAGGCGTTTTTCGGGGCTCGGAAGGGAGTCCGGCTGCTAAAAAGGAAAAAGGTCTTCTCAGAGGACTTCTAAAAGCCGGCGGGAGATCCACCCTCGACGGACCAGGGCATTCTCCAGAGAGACTCCCTGGGCTCTGGTTTCCATCTGAGCAATGAGGACCATGTCTTCATTAAGCAATCCCAGGGCAATAACTCTGGCAGCGAGAGGATCTTCATCAGCGTCGTCGAGGTCGATAAGATCCTGACCTAATAGCAGCCCTTCAAGCTCAGCCCGGGAAAGAAAGTGGAGATTCTCCAGAACTTCACCCAGTGGTAGGCCTGAATCAAGCTGTTCTTCTACTGCTTCGGTCAGTTGTTCTACTGTGATAATGCCGCTGGCGACACAGAGCTGGCCGAGGCGGGGTTTCTTGCTGCCTTCGTGACCGCCTTCACTTTCGGCGCTCAAACGTTGATCATAATTCTTGCGTTTATCAGGGTCTTTCAGGGTCTCATAGGCCTTTTCAAATGCATCAAGACATTTGCGAGCCTGGGCTTTTCCTTTTTCGTCATCCTCAAAATCCTGACTGGCAAGGGATTGACGTAATCTGACAAAGGCATGTTCGACTTCGGTCAGGTCGGCATCGGGCGCTATTCCAAGGATTTGATAATAACTGGCCATCTCAGGATGATCCCTTCTGATATTTGCAATTTGAATTTCGATTATGGATCACTTTGGCTCTTTTAGTAAGGGTGAGTTCGAAGGGAGCTTTCCAGACATAGAAACATAAGAAGATACGTATTGTCGTATGATTTGTTGTTCGGTTCTTACTACAAGAGATAGGATGATCAAATCTCGTCTTTTGCACAGACGACCATACGACAAGAGGAAGGTATGACAATAAGTATGTAAGTATGTAAGTATGTAGGTATGTAAGTCAGTAAGAATGTAAGAACTGATGATAATAGCTACATAAGAACAGGCGTAAACACGGAGTCGGTGTAATGGTATCACCAGTGGTGTCAGGAGAGGCGCTCTCCGCAGGCTCGTATGTATTGCGCTCGAACACTTGAATAATTCTAATGACAACAAGCGCTTCACTTGCAAGAATAGCACTGTTCTTTTCTATAAGACCATAGGATTTCAACCATGAACGTCCCCAGAAAGACCTGGATAATCCCCGTAGCGATGGTGCTCTTCAGCGCCATGGTCGCTCTCTTCTTCAATCCGGGTCAGATGGCGCCTGTTAAATTGAAAGGGATCACCTCCGAACTGCAACGTGCCGAGATCAAAGGCAGGCATGACCCTGCTTTTGCCGATACGGTGGTAGATTCGACCTGGGCTATGGTTCTGGTCCATTCTGAGTTCTCGCGCAAGAACGCCGCCGGTCTTGAAGCTCTGCGGAACTGGGCCAAGCAACAATTTATACAGGATCGGCAATTTCTGAATCCACTCGAGTTACCCCACAGTCTGCCGAATCAGACCGTAGGTGATTCTTTCTTCTCTTGCCTGTTCGCCCTGCCGGCCCGGGCGCTCGAAACAGCGGCAAGCTCCTATACCGGTTCACGCATGCAACAATTCTATGGGACTACTGCGTTTCAGAGCTTTCTAGTGGACTATTATGATCTTTTCGGAGTGAGCGAAGAGTCCGCCAGGCTGCTATTTCGCTATCAAGAGGATAGGGCGAAACAAAGCACCGGGGTTCTTATTACGGCTCTCCTCTCTGCTGTTTTTCTGGCTGGGCTCAGCCTATTGCGAGCCGGCTCCAAAATCAGCAGCTTGAGAGGTCTCTCTTTCTTCTGGTTCGGTCTGGGCTCGTTTTACTGCTTCAATGCCTGTACCGAGAACAGTGTCGCCTATCTTGCCGGAGCATTGATCTCTCTGGCAGCAGGTTTCTATCTATTGCGACCGTTCAAAATCGCTTCCGGTCAGGACGGGCTCTTAAGCTTGACCCGATTCGAACCTTCAAGACGGACTCTGGCTGTAATACTATGGGTCAGTGTTACCCTATTATTTATTCAGATTGTTAACTGGATTAAGGGCAGCATTCTCACCGAGCCGGATCCGATTACTCTTCTGATTGGCGCTATCTCAGGCAATTTCATCCATGATCCTTCCGGTGTAAAGAGGTCTGTATTAGAAATTTCAGGGGTGGCCTGGCTTTTGCTCTCTATGTCCGTATTTTACTTCTACCGGCGCGGCGGAGAGCCTTCTTTGGAAGTGGAGTCTGAACTCAAGAGCTTTACCAGGCAGAAAATAAGTATGCAATAAGAAGCTTCGATTCAGTACAATAAGATAGCAATTTGCCCTTGTGTCGGAACTGGTATACGAGTCGCACTTAAAATGCGATGCCCGTAAGGGATTGAGAGTTCGAATCTCTCCGAGGGCAAGTTTTTTGAATAAAAGCCCGGAATGGTCATCAAGACTTTCCGGGCTTTTGATACTGTTGGTGGTGTCAGTATCCGGCTTTATTTCACGGCAGCGTAGGATTTTATCTCTACTTTGTTTTCCAGCTTGCCGATGCCTTCGACTTCCATAGCGACCACGTCTCCGTCTTTCAGCCAGGGAAATCCCGCCGGGCTCAATTCTTTGCCGGTCTCAGGATCGACTTTGGCTGCGAACTCTGCGATGCAGCCATTACCGACTGTGCCTGAACCCATTATATAGCCGGCTTCAAGGCCGATATTCTGTGCTCCCAACCAGGCCATTATCCTGGGGAAACTCCAGGCTTGCTTGGCACCGCTCTGGGGATGGGTGTGGTAGAGAGTGTTGTAATTTGTGTTCGAGCGTTCTTCACCATTGACGGTGAGCACCATCTTCATATCGAGAACACCGTTTTCGTCCATTTTGCAAGCTTTCACCGGCACCAGTTTCGGTCCGATGCTATTGCCGATGATGAATTTGCTATTGGTGGGACCAAGACCCTGCATATCTACTTTCTGTACATCTCTGGCGGACCAGTCGTTGAGAATGGTCAAATAACAATGATCCCGGAAAAAGGCAAGGGCTTCGTCGAAGCTTCTGAGCACTGCGTTCTTTGTTACCAGGCAACCAATTTCGAATTCATAATCCGGAGCTTTTACCGCTTCAGGAATCGGCACTACCTCGTCGGGTCCGAAGATTTTGTCCGGCTGCAGGTCCACGATGTAGTAGGAAGCATGGTCATACCAGAGGGGAGGCATCTGGGCTCCTCGCTTGTCTCTGATCTGTTTCACATGGGTCTCGAAGCCCAGGAAGTCAAGCAGGATTTTGGGCTCCGGAATATCCATTCCGAAGAGATTGACGGTTTTCTCGGCACGTTGATATAGCATTGGCTTTCTCCCTTTGCTCAGGTCTATTGTCCTTTGACTATGGCTTAGAATTATCGCAGAGATATTGCTAATATACGGATTTCTCAATCTTGCTCTTATAAATCGAACGGCTCTCAAGGAGGGAATCGGTCCAATGAAACATTCAGAAGCCTTTGTGCGGCTGGTTGATGAGGTCATGCCCGAGATAAAAGAGGTGACCATAGAAGAGGTCAAAGAAAAGCTCGGCAAGATGGCACCGAATTCTTCTTTCCATCTGGTTGATGTTCGGGAAGACAACGAATGGGATAAGGGGCGTATCAAAGGCTCAATTCATATCGGCAGAGGCGTTCTCGAAAGAGACATAGAGACCCTGATCGAGAATAAATCAGACGAAATAGTCCTCTATTGCGGAGGTGGATTTCGCTCGGCGCTGGCAGCCTTCAACATGCAAAAGATGGGTTACGGCAATGTCTATTCCATGCAAGGTGGAATCAGAGCATGGCGGGAAAAAGAATATCCCGAAGAGTGCTGACATTCTAATAGAAGAATAATCCTTGCCAAGCCTGAAATGGCATAGTATGTTGATGCCCTATGGTTCAGATATAGCTTGAGGTCACAACATGTGCCGTCTATCCATGCAGTCGATAATTGGTATTGCCACTGGTGCTTATTTTACCCACCTGCTTCCGGCGGCTGCTCAGGGAATCGATCAGAAATTCAGCCCCATAAGACAAGCCCAGGAGAGCGATCCGGCTGGTTTTACTTTGATGATCGTCTGCATCGGTATTCTGGTGACAATGGTTCTCGGTCTTTTCGGCGGGACTATTTTTTATATGAGCCGGGACAAGAAAATGAAGCAGGAGCGTGCATCCCGGCAGTCTAAGCCTGAGGTTGAGACCGCAGCCGGTCAGGAATAAGACAGATCTAAGCATTACCGGCAATACCATCATGAAGAGGCTTCATGGGGTAATCAAGTATTGCAATTCATCAACGCACTACTGATAATGTCATCGGGAATGATGCACTAGAAAGTTTTGCCATGAATTTAAAACCCGATATTAATTCGAATCCAGCGGATCCAGCTGATCTAGAGGGTCTGGACGGATTACTGGAAAAGGCTCATGTGGAGCTAGTCCAGCCCGCTGAAAAAGAAGATTACGACTCGGAGAATGCGGCGGCTTATGTCGATATGCGCATGACCCTCGAGTTGCTCGATCAAGTACAGCAGGTCAGAGATCTTCTCTCTGAGACCAACACAAGGCTAACCAGAGCCTACACCAGGGTGAAACATCTTCAGCATGTGGTGGATGAACAGGAGAAGAGACTCTCTCTTCTTCCCGGTATCCAAAAACAAGCAGATCGTGCTCTCGATCTACAAGCCAAGCTTGAAGATGCCGTCAAGGAGATCGAAAAGCTCCGTCAGCCCTGGTGGCACAAAATGAATAATCAGTAGATTGTTTGAATTTTGAAATTGAGGTCCCACTGGTTCTTTCCGATGGGACCTTTGTTTTATCGGTCTCTCTGCTTGTTCGTCAGCTGGGCAGGGAACCTAATCAATAAGTTCTATATATGAGATTAGCTATGGTAAGACGTACCTTTCCTGTATTTATTTTGCTTTTGGCTCTTATTCTCGGTTTCTTCGTAGTACCAGGCTACGCCGACGATTACGAGTACGGCTCGGTCAAGGTGGGACATTCTCACCTGTTCATGGTTACCGATGGTCCTGCCGGCACGCCGGCTACTCAACGGGCTCAGGATATCAACGATGTCATCCATGAGATCCTGGTCAGCAAAGCGCTGGACCCCCACAAAATAGACACAGTGGTAGGTGCCGGCAGCAACCCATCGGTGGTGCTGGGAGAGCGCACCATTGTAGTGGTAGGGGACAAGGACTCGAAGAGTTTCGGACTTTCCAAACAAAAGCTTGCCGATAAATGGGCTTCCATTCTGCGATCTCGCCTTACTCAGCTCAAGCCCTTATATGAACACGCCAAGAAAAAGCCGCATAGCTCGAAAGAATCTGAAGGTTCTAAAACCCTGAGCGAACATCGAGTCTTGCTGTTCTTGCTGCAAGTGGCTGTTTTGCTGACCACAGCCTGCATCTGTGGAGAGTTGATGGTGCGTTTCGGTCAACCGGCGGTCATCGGTCAACTGCTGGCCGGTATTGTGCTGGGACCATCTATTTTGGGCTTGATTCTGCCGGAGGTCTATCTGACTCTGTTCCCACCGGAGGCTACCCAGGGCTATCTTCTGGATATAGTCTCCTGGTTGGGTGTAATCTTTCTGTTGATGCTTACCGGCACCGAGACCGACGTAAACCTGATCAAGAGTCAGGGCAAACGTGCCATGGCCACATCGGTGGGCGGCATAATTCTGCCTTTCTTGCTTGGATTTGCCGTGGCTTATATCATCCCCGAAACCATGCTGGTTTTACCGGATCAAAGACCGATTCTAGGCGCTTTCATCGGCACGGTATTTTCGATGTCATCGGTGGCGATCATCGCCAAAGTGCTTATTGATATGAAGCTGATGCGACGCAATGTCGGACAGATCATTCTAGCCTCCGCTCTGGCCCAGGATGTAATTGGTTGTGTAATCCTGGCTGTGGTAGCTGCTCTTGCCAGCAGCGGCAATTCAGATATGATGACACTATTGAAGGTGCCTGTAGGCATGATTCTTTTTGTCGGTCTGGGTGCCACCGTCGGTCGGAAGCTTATTTTAGATGGATTACGCTGGATTCACGATCGCTCCAATGTTCCATTTGCCTCAATCAGCTTTGTCGCAGTCTTGCTTCTGGTCTCATCCGCCATAACACAATTCATCGGGGTGCACGTCGTTCTCGGGGCTTTCGCCGTGGGCGTGATCATCGCCCAGTCCCCTCTTACCGGGGAGAAAGTTCTGCATCCTCTAGAAGCTGTGACCATGGGTATATTCGCGCCGATCTTCTTCGCGGCTGCCGGATTGCATGTCAATCTTACTTTGCTCAGGGAACCTCATCTGCTGCTCATAACCCTGCTGGTTACTCTGATGGCTTGCGTCGGAAAAATTGCCGGCTCCTACCTTGGCGGTCTTCTGGTCAAAATGGACATGTGGGAGTCTCTCAGTGTCGGATTCGGTACCAATGCCCGTGGTGCCATGGGGCTGATTGTCGGCATTCTGGGCTTCTCCCTGGGTATACTGACCGTCAATATGTTCTCGATAATCGTGATCATGTCGCTTGCCACCACGGCGATGACCCCGTTTCTGCTCGGTCGTTCTCTCTCTAAGATTGCCGTCAGTGCCGATGAACAGGACCGGCTGGAGCGAGAAGAGCAGCAGTCTCAAAGCTTTGTTTCTAAAATCAAACGGGTGCTGATTCCAATCCGACCGGGCTCCTCCCGTCAGCTCTCTTCTAAACTGATCGCCACCCTGGGTCAATTCCATGCCATAGAGGCCACCTCCTTGACCGTGGTGGCAAATGATTCCGAGATGGAGGATTATGCCTCCAGGACCCTTGCCGAAAGCTCTAAAGAAGGCAATGTCACCCTGGTGAATAGGATGGTCAAGGACGGCAATCTCGCCCATGGAATATTGGAAGAGTCGAGTCGCAACTACGATCTGGTTGTCTTAGAGCCCGGCAGTCTCGGAGAGAAAACTCGCAGTAAAGCGATTATCGAGTCCGTTGCCAAAGAGTGCCCCTGTCCCCTGGTTCTGGTTCGAGAAGGCACGAAAAGTCCTGACTGGAACATCAAACGCATACTCATACCGACCGGTGCTGAAGGTCATACGGCTAAAGCAGTGCAACTCGGTATCGTTATAGCCAAAGCCACCGGTGCCCATGTGACGGCACTTTCGGTAATACACGAGAGAAGGGACTATTCGAGAACCATGATGCAGGATGATATGAAAAATGAGCTCATGGCTCACGAGCTGGTCGATCAGGTGGCCGCTCTGGCCGGAGCCTTCGATGTCCAGGTCAATTCGAAAGTGCACAGCTCGGTCAGTCAGGCGAAAGCAATTTTAGAAGTGGCAGAACAACTTGAAATCGACTTGATTGTGGTCGGCGGCAATATTCGCCCGACCAGCCAGCTCTATTTCGGCGACGTGGCAAACGAGATTCTGCTCAGGGCAGGCTGTCATGTGGCTGTTGTATC
Source organism: Candidatus Obscuribacterales bacterium (assembly GCA_020634035.1). Taxonomy (GTDB): domain Bacteria; phylum Cyanobacteriota; class Vampirovibrionia; order Obscuribacterales; family Obscuribacteraceae; genus RI-106. The sequence goes on from JACKCM010000005.1 coordinate 649,446, forward strand.
GTCATGAATTTCAAAGGTAAAGATTGTTCTGGTTAATGTTTCATGACCTGGAAAAAGTAATGTTTCAGGGTAGATCTTATTAGCTGTTTAATTTCTCCCTTATTAGATAAAATCGGGTTTGGTTCAGTTTCGTGACGATTTCAAGTTCAAGCAAAGTGTCAGAAATGCTTTCTCCTCTGCTACTCGGTAGCGGACTAATACAAAGAAAAGAGCTGGATACGGCTAGGAAAGTAGCTAAGGATCTGGATATCTCGGTAGAAGAGGCTCTGGTCGACTCGGGCATGATCACCGAAGAGCACATGGAGTTGCCCAAAAACGCGCTCAAACAGGTAGAAGACAGGAAGATAACCCTGGACCTCGCCATAAGAGCAGTGCGCATCGCCGTCCAGAAACAGATAGACCTCGAAGAGGCAATCGCCTCTATTAAAAAAGTCCATCAGAATACCAGTGTGGTGGTCACAGCAGCCAACGAGCTGACCCAGCTCTTGCTCGGCGCCAAGATGATCGAACGAGAAGATCTGGGGGATGCCCTGAAGAAAACCCAGGATTCATCCATGATGATCGGTCAGGTTCTGCTTCTCGATAAGAAAATCTCTCAAGAGGGGCTGCTTGCCGCACTGAATGCGGTGCAATTCATTCGAGAAACCCAGCTAGAGAAAGACAAGGCCATTCAAGGTCTGCGCTATGCAAACCAGAAGAAGTACTCTTTCGAACAGGCCCTCTTTGAACTCGGATTTTTTATTCATCCTGAAAAGAAAGATTTGAGAACCGACGAATTGTTCTTTATGGCAGGCGTTGTTACCGAACGGGACATGGCCGAGGCGCTTGAGATAAAGCTCTTCAAGAACAAAGATTTCGGCCAGATTCTACTGGAGCGAGGTTTGATTACCACCGATCAGTTGGAATCAGCCAAAACCCTTTTGAATTCCGTAGCCAGCGGTACTCTAAGAGCCTATCAGGCGGTCGAAGCTTTGTCCGGTGTCTGCAACGAAGACAAGGATGTTTATGCCTCTATAGCAGAGTTTCAGCTTCTACATAAACCGGATACCAATGACAGGCTTGGAGACCTTCTGGTGGACAGCGGCGCCTGTACAAGAGAACAGCTCGAAGAAGCTCTTTCTAAAGCTAGCCAGAGCTCGATAAAAGTAGGCAGTATCCTGCTCAAGTCAGGCATTCTGCAAGAGAGCGCGCTCTACAGCACACTCAGGCTACAGACCCTGCTGCGTTTCGGCTGTCTGGAGCGAGCCCGAGTGGTCGACTTGCTCAGTCAGTGCGTCAAAAATGACAGAAACCTCGATGAAGTTCTGGAAGAATCTAATGTCAGGGTGCCCTGCCGCATGCAGTGGACCTGGGTCTAAGGTATTTACTGAGCGCAGGAAGCAGTACTCTCTTGCTCGACCTCGAAGCCTGCATCCACCCAGGCAGAAGTACCGCCCACCACGTTATATAGCTTTTCGAGACCGGCTTTAGAGAGAATTCCTGAAGCTATGGAAGAGCGATAGCCGCTGCGACAGATGATCGCCGTCGGTCTGTTTTTATCGACCCGGGCAAGGTTGTTTTCCAGATCACAGAGGGGAAGGTTCAAGGTGCCAGGGACATGGGCGTCTCGATATTCCGGCAGTCTTCTTACATCTATAAGCTGTAGCTCGTCGTTCTCTGCAACCATCTGCTTGAGATCGTGCACAGTGACCTGTTTGATCTGACCACACTGACAGCCGGCTTTCTTCCAGGCCGAAATACCGCCATCGAGATAACCCGAAACCTTTTCATGACCGGCTCTTGCCAGTCGAATCACAGCCTCTTTAACCGCTTCGGCATTCTCGGCAATAAGCACTATTTCGTCTCCGACCGGAATCAGGGTGCCGGTCCAGGAAGCGAACTGACCACCGAGGGCGATATTCAAAGAGCCGGGCACGAAGGCGTCTCCGAATAGAGCAGGCGGTCTGGTGTCAACCAGCCAGGCTCCTGACGCCATCTTCTCTTTGACCTGATCACAATTGAGCTTCTCTGGCTCTTTCAGTTCGTCCAGGCTGGCTGCGCCTTGTTTATTGAGCCTTACTGCATCCGAGAAATAGCGCGGCGCTTCGGGCTGGTTCTGGCAGAGCTGCTCTATGAATTCCTCTTTTGACGAGACTTTGAGAGCGCAGTTGAATTTCTTTTGAACCCCTATCGTTGAAGAACGTTCGGTGGAGAGGTTCTTGCCGCACAGAGAACCGGCACCATGGGCTGGATAGACCTCGGTTTCGTCCGGCAATTTCAGAACCTTTTCGAAGAGGCTGTCATAGAGCAAGGCCGCCATCTCTTCCTGACTGTGGCCGAGGGCGCCGACTAAATCAGGTCTGCCCACATCGCCTATGAATAGAGTATCTCCGGTGAGAAGCTTGCCGGGATCTTTGGCGTTGCTTCTATCCTTAACAAGAATACAGATGCTCTCCGGTGTGTGTCCGGGGGTTTCAAGGAAAGTCAGATCGAGGTCGCCCACTTTGATGACATCATTATCTTTTACGGCTCTATGATCGAAGAGGGCTTCTGCTTTTCGACCGAATACTATCTCGGCGCCTGTTAGCGCAGCCAGTTCTTTATGACCGCTTACGAAATCGGCATGTAGATGGGTTTCGATGATGTATTTGATTTCAAGCCCTTGTTTTTTAGCTTCTTCGATGTATTGCTCGACATCCCGCTGGGGATCGACAACTGCCGCTTCGCCGGCTGATCCTATAAGGTAAGAAGCATGGGCGAGACAACCTAGATAAAACTGCTTGAAAAACATCCTTGATATCCCTCGGGCTGGCGGAGCATTTGAAACCACAGGCCTAGCTTACAGGCTGAGAAGCGAAACAGGCGTGGTCTAAACAAGGAATTAATCTAAAGATGCCGGGCTATACCGGATCTGTTGAGATCAAGAGAGTAAAATCAGCTTCAACTCTTCGGAATTCTAAAAAGGAAATTCAATGAAATTCAGACCAGCCCTTGCTATTTCCCTTCTTGTCTCTTTTTCCGCCAGTTTTTCTCCTGGTCTGGATTCAATAAATTATGCATTTCCCGCCTCTATGGCCATGGCCCGGACTGCAGAGACCCAGGAATTCAGCCGCCTGGACCGGTCGGTGCTTCCGGAGAGCTATCGTATTTTCTTCGAACCGGATCTGGAAAATCGCCAGTTCAGCGGAGAAGAGACAATCTTTGTCGATGTGGAAAAGCCCTGTGATCGAATCGTTCTCAATCAAAAGGAGCTGGAGATTGCAGAGCCCGAGATCTCCCGGGTTGGTGATTCTCATGGCGACTGGCTCAAACCTGATATAGAAATCGACGAAAAGGGTGATCGGCTTATTCTGAAGTTGAAAGAGAAGCTCAGAAAGGGCAAGTATGAGCTGCGCTTGAAATTCGCCGGCAAGCTCAACGACAAACTGGTCGGATTTTATTATTCTTCGGCAAAAGATAAAGATGGTGAGCCGATAGCCCTGGCTTCCACTCAGATGGAGCCTACCGACGCAAGAAGGGTTTTTCCTTGCTTCGACGAGCCGGATATGAAAGCGAAGTTCAAAATCTCCCTGGCTGTGGACGAGAAATTGACCGCGATTTCAAACGCTCCGGTAAAATTCGTCAAAGAGGACAAAAGAGCGGGCAAGCACATATACACATTTGAAGAGACTCCCAGGATGTCTACTTATCTGGTGGCCTTGATAGTCGGTCCGCTCGAAGCAACCGAGGCTGTCACCGTCAACGGTGTCAAAATCAGAGTCTGGGCGACCCGGGGCAAGAAGGACGAATGTCTTTATGCCCGGGGAGTAGCTGAAAAATTGCTGCCATTTTTCGAAGATTATTTCGGTGTCAAATATCCGGAAAAGAAGCTTGATCTAGTAGCTATACCGGATTTCGGACCGGGGGCAATGGAGAATCTGGGGGCGGTTACTTTTCGTGAAACACGGCTTCTGGTCGACGATAAGACATCAACTAGCGCCAAGCAGTCGGTGGCATCGGTAGTGGCACATGAGATGGCCCATATGTGGTTCGGCGACCTGGTCACCATGAGATGGTGGGACGATCTCTGGTTGAATGAGGCTTTTGCCACCTGGATGTCGGTGAAAGCGGTGGATTTCTATATGCCGGAGTGGAAAGTATGGGATTCTTTCGTGGCCGAGCGGTCCTATGCCCTGGGAACCGATGCTCTGGAATCCACCAGACCTATTTACTCGCCGGTTAAAGACCCGGCTGAAGCCGAGGAGATGTTCGACGAGATAACCTATGAGAAAGGTGCCAGTGTCTTGCGTATGATCGAGACTTATCTGGGCGAGGAGACCTATAAAAAGGGCATTCAAGAGTACATCAAAGAATTTCAATTCAAGAACGCATCGGGATCGGACCTGTGGAGCGCCCTGTCTAAGGCTTCAGGAAAACCGGTAAGCAAGATCATGGAAGGCTGGGTAAAGACTCCGGGCTATCCCCTGGTAACTATTAAAAGCCAGGGCAACAAGTACAAACTCGAGCAGGATAGATTTCTTCTGCTTGGCGGTAAATCCCAGTCGACCTGGCAAATTCCGATCAAATTCAAAAGTTTTGAAGAAGGCGATTCGGCTTCTAATAACGAATATCTCATGACCGGCAGGCGTACTTCTATAAGTGCTGCCAATTCACTTCTGGTTAATGCCAACGCTGATGGATATTTCAGGACCTGTTACGCACCGGAGCTGCTCAAAGAGCTTTTAACTGAGTCGGTCATTGAAAAGCTCAATTCAAGAGAGCGTTATCAACTGCTCTCCGATAGCTGGGCTCTGACCGAAGCCGGAAAACAACCTATAACAGCCTATTTGAATCTAACCGCCCTCTATAAAAATGAGGGTGATCCGACGGTGGCGTCTCTTCTGATTCGACAACTTCATCATCTTGAACACTTCCTGCCGGAAGGCGACAGTGAGGCCGAAGCGATTCGTGAGCGCTATGCTGCCTTTGTTAGAGACAGGCTCTCGGCTACGGCAGAGAAACTGGGCTGGGATGCCGGAGAGAAGGATAGCGATCTCACCCAGATTTTGCGTTCTCGCCTGCTTGCCGCCCTCGGGACTATCGGGCAGGATAAGACGGTCATAGAAGAGGCTCGCAAGCGCTTCTCCGTTTATCTGTCCGACCCCGCCCAGCTGAACCCGAATCTTTATGGCGCCATCGTCGGTATTGCCGCCTATAATGGCGACGCCAGGGACTATGAAGCTTTATTAGAATGCTGGAGAAGCTCTCAATCGGCAGAAGCCAAGGTTCGCAACCTGATGGCTCTGGCGGACTTCCGCAATCCGTCTCTGCAGGGCAGGACGCTCAAGCTCAGTCTGACCGACGAGGTGAAGAGTCAGGATGCTCCGCATCTGGTTACCCACCTGATCTCTACTACCGCAGGCAGATATCGTGGCTGGGATTTCGTCAAAGCGAACTGGAAAACCATGGAAGAACGCTTTCCTGTTCACCTTTTCCCCCGGGTGATCAAAGGCACCACCTCCTTTGTCACTGGCCGCGATGCCGAGGATCTGGCGTCATTTCTGGATGAACATCCGATTCGATCGGGTAAGCGGGTGGCGGCAAAAGTGCTGGAGAGGGTGAAGCTCAATGCCAGGGTAAACCAGCGTTCCTCTAAAGAGCTTATAGCCTGGTTGAAAGCTTTTTCTGGCTAAAATCGAGAGAAACTTTGACATATTCCGGAACTCCGCTAAATTGGTAGTATAGGTAGCCAATTAGTAAGAACCCGGACAATGCCACCAGAAAAGAGAGATTCCACTGTCGTAAGACCATCGCGAGCGCTCGTCTTGAGCGGCGGTGGCGGCAGAGGTGCCTACGAAGTCGGTGTCATGAAAGCTTATTCAGAACGCAATTTTGCCTTCGACTGGATCATTGGAACCAGTATCGGTGCCATAAACGCCACTCTTTTTGCCCAGGGAGACCTGGCTGTTCTCGAAGAGGTCTGGAGCAAGATAACCAGCCAGCATGTCTACAAACTGCCCAGTCCCCAGCATCTCAGGCGTGTCTTTTTCGGTCAGCGTCTGGGTTTTCTCGATACCTCCCCTTTAGAAGAAATGCTCAATCGTTATGTCGATATAGAGCGTTTTCGGGCATCACCGAGCCAGATCGGTATAGTGACCACCGACCTTTGCAGTCTTGAAACCAAGGTTTTTTTCAAGCACGATATCGAGACAAAAGAGCAACTGGTAGATATTCTGATGGCTTCATCGGCGGTTCCCTTGCTTTTCCCTCCCAGGCAACTGAATGGTGAGGGCTGCTGGATGGATGGCGGACTGGCCACAAACACTCCTATTCAAGAAGCTATAAATCTTGGAGCCAGAGAAGTTTATGCCGTTCTAGTCGAGCCTGATCCGGTCGATGAATGTCCTGCTTCTCTTCCCAAGTTAATTGCCAGGATTATAGAGATGTTGCTCGATCAATCGGCTCGCAGTGGTATCACCCATGTCAGCTTTTTCAATCGCAGACATCGTCTAAATGAACTGGCCAGAGAGGTAGAAGAGAGCTGGTGTCGTCTGGAAGGTCCAGGCAATAACGGATCAAATTCTAATTCAGATGCCAGTGCGGAGTCTGAAGCGGCTTTTCTAGATCAGATTCGCTCGAATCTGGAAAACCTAGAAAGAGTGCGGCTCTTTCTGGTAAAGCCGCCGGCCAGACGTGTCGGTTCTTTATTAGAGATAGATCCGATCTCATCGAAGTGGCTGCTTAGAATGGGCTATGAAGACGCAATCAAAAGCTGTGTTCATATCGAGAGCTGAATATTCTAACTTAAAAGCTCAATCTTGCTTGATATCGTATCTGGTTATATCGTCTTTGATCTTATAACCCAGTTTTGTTGCCCGCTCTCTATCCTTCTGCGCTCTCGCCGGCAGAGATAGGCTTTCGTAGATATCGGCGCGGATATGGAAAGGCAGAGGACTTTCCGGATCCAACGAGATAGCCTTCTTTAAATCTTTCAGCGCAGCATCGCTATCTTCGCTTCGGATCTCTATCAAAGCGCGATAACAGTACCAGACCGACTGTCCGGGTTCCAACTGCAGTGCTCTATCCACATCGGCTCTCGCTTTCTCTTGATCATCGCTATAAGAATAGGCCAGACCTCTGTTTGCCAGCAAGAAAGCCTCTTTGTAATATGGGTTTCTGCTGAGATGTCTGTTGATGCTGGCGATACTGAAGCTTTCGGTCTGTCGATATTTGAAAGCCATATTAAAGTCATCTATCGCTTCTTTGTATTTGCCGAGCTTGCAGTAGCCGTAGCCCCTCAGGGTATAAAGCCCGGAATTTCTGTATTTTTCCAGTCCCTCACCAAGACTGGCTGTTGCTTTGCGATATTCCCCTTCGGCTATGGTGGTGACGGCTCTACCGTAGTAATAGCCGACTTCGCTTCTCTCGAAAAGATCTACATGTCCGGCTCCGGAGCAAGCCGTCAGAAGCGATATTACAGGTAGTATCAAAATCAAGATTCTGAGTAACATGGATTTATCGCTTCTCTCATCGCCCGGGAAGAACAGAATACCGCATCCCGGCTTCAAAGATTAGAAATTTCTTCTCTTTACAGTGCTTTTCGTATAATTCCCCTTTTAGAAATACCTCTTTACAATTATAGTTCTGTATATACTATGGAAGCCGGATAGCAGTAGACAGCGGTATGAGGTCCTGAATATGCATCCATTCTGGATTCAGAAGATAGAAGAGCAACGCAAGGGCGCGGTGACCAAGTTCTGGATCAGTATGATTCTGGTGGTGCTGGTACCGCTGATGTTGATCTTTCGCTCGGATTTCTTCTTGATACTGGCTATGTTCTGCTTCGGCGGAGCGGCATTGAGACTTTACTGGGGCGAACAGAAAGAGATTGTCGACTTTGCCCAGGGTGCCAGGCGGCAGGCTGACGCCCTGACTGAATATCGCCTGGGTACAGGAGTCTACGAAGGAGGATCTGCTTCCTCTACGCATCATCCCGAGATGGTAGACGAGTTCGGTAATTTGCTTGAAGCTGAGCACATTCCATTAAGCGCCGGTGCCGGTGCCGCTTTCGAGAACTACGAGCAAGAGCAGGAACAAGAACAAGAACAGGTCGCGGCTGAGAACTTCTTCAATGTTGAGCTAGAGAACGGTCGTCCCCTGGCTGAGCTGGAAGCGAGTAAGTCCAAGAAAGTTCGCAAACAATACGCTTCTGCCGACGACATGCAGCTGGAAGACCCCCAGAGCCATCCCCGGCAGCATCCATTTCAGAATTCCCGCAACATTCAGCCTCGCAAGTCGCAAGAAGTAGAAAGTCTCGAGATCCACGATTAAAACTCTATACGGTGACACCGATAGTAGTGACCTCAATCGGTAGAGACACATACCGCCGCGTAACCGCCCGAGAAGGGTTGGGCATCGACATATTTGTAAGGGATGATCAGTTTGCCCTTGTTATCTATAAAGCCAATCTTGGTCAATTTTTTGACAATCGCTCTTTTCTCTGAGAATTTTTCGGCTCTCAGAAAGGCAGGCGTTATGACGATCTGTCCTTTGCGGTCGGCGTAGCCCCACTTGTTGCCCTTCTTATAAGGGGCAAGACCGTCTGAATAGATGGTCTTCGATTCGGTCTGGTCTCTGACCTGAAAATAGTCATTGGCGTCTATAATGCCGAACTGTCCATCGAGAAAGACTTCAGAGACTCCATCGGCGAAGGATGTGACGGTATCGTATTTGGGTTCAATCTGCATCTTACCAGTGGTATTGACGAAGCCCCATTTGCCCTCCACCAGAACAGCGGCAAGTCCATCTGAAAAAGGTTTGACATCTTCATACTGCGGCTTCATCACCAGATTGCCGGTCTTGTCTATGAAACCCCATAGTCCGCTCTCTTTCACCGGCGCCAGTCCACCGGAAAATCCCCGGGCTTCTTCGAAAGAAGGTTCCACCGTGGTGGCACCACTTTTATCGATATAACCCCACTTGCCGCCTTTCATGCGCACCGGGGCCAGACCATCGGTGAAATCACCGGCAGAATAATACTGTGGTTTAATCAGCATCTGCCCCTGGGGATCTATGTAACCCCAGAGATTGTCTTTCTTGACCGCGGCAAGCCCATCAGAAAACGATCGAGCCTTTTGATAGCTGGGTTCTACGATAAGTCTGCCGTACCAGTCTATAAAGCCCCATTTTTGAGTGGCTTCGATAGGATCCGTTTCTATGAGATTGGCATCAATGGTAGTGTCAGATTTCTGACCGCAACCAGTCAGCATCATAACGGCCAAAGAAATCAGGATGGTGGCGTGGAATCTCATAGTCTTTATCTTCAACTTAAACATAGTGTTCCCGGATGCTCTAGTTAATCTTCCCCTATAATTCATCTATTTCTTTCTGTATTTCAGCCATTTTTTCTTTATCACCGCTATGGTCCAGATATCTGGCATAGGTAGAGAAGATCTTTAGTTTAGCCGCCCTATCTAAAGAACCGACTAAATTATCGGACCTGATCAGCTCCACCGGTTTTTCAGCCAGGGACTTAGCCTGTTTGTAATCGTTGGTGAGCATATATGTATGGGCCAGGGCGCTTGAGATCTGAGCCGTTTTGGCGCCTTCGAAGCCGTAGAACGACTGAGCTAGAGAAAGAGCATCTTCAAGGTATTTGGTCGACATCTTCAGGTCCTGGTTCTCGCGATGATACTCGGCCAGCAAGAGCATGTCTTCGATGACGCCATTGGTCTTGCCGGACATTTTGTCCACATGCTCGACCATCTCGTAGAGTTCTCTTATCTTTTCGGTCTTTTGCTGAGAACGATACATTCGGGCAAGGTCCCCTACAAGATTGAGGACTTTGTTCTCCTCCCTGGCCGGTGAGCGTAGCATGGCTACCAGGGCATTCAGATAGCAAGCTTCGGCTTTGGTGTCGTTTTTCCGAATTCTTGTACTGTACATATCTCCCAGACCGCGATTGGCATCGGCTCTCAGAAGAAGCTCTTGTTCGGTTGGCTCTTTGACCTCGGCAAGTATATTCAAAGCCTCCTCATATCTTTTAATCGCTTTATCCGCTTCATCGGACATCCTCAAGGCATCAGCCAGGAGAATAAAGGTCCTCGCCCTCAATGTCTCGGGTACTTCCGATGAGCGTTCTAGAGAAGCGGCGGCGGCGTTAAGAGTAGAGAGTGCTTTAGGCACTTGATTTTGCGCCAGATAAATCTCGGCCAGTTCGCATTTCGCTTCGGCGGCCTGGGGGCTGGTCGGTCTATAGGTGTTGCGGGCGATGCCCAGAGCTTCTAAGGCGTTCTCTTTGGCTTGATCGAGCTCTCCGAGGCGGCGATTGACATCGGCCAGGGCTTCTAAGGTAGGAAACAGTCCGGCGCTGGCTCTGCCGGCAGCGTTTTTGCGTAATTCAATCGCCTCTTCCAGCTTCTTTTTCACGTCGAGATATTTCTCGTTGTGGTTGTCTTTGAGGTCGAGGATGGCGAGGTTATCCACCAGGTTGTTTATAACCAGGCTGTTTTCAGGCAAGCCTTCCTTGGCCAGGACAATTGTTTTTTCGAGCAGAGTCCTGGCTCGGTCCCACATGCCGGCGTCCATGTAGCTGACTGCGATGTCGTTGAGCTGATAGCAGTAATCTTCTATCTGGTCTTTGTCACCGTCGGTACTTGTAATCAAGTTACGAAGACTGGCGAGACCCTTTTGCTCTCCTTTGAAGACGTCTTTCTTGTCTGCCTCTTCCAGGGCTCTCAGTCTGTCTGAGAGCTGGTCAGCCGCTTTGTAGCGACCGGTCATGCGATAGAGGTCTATGACCCTGACCAGAGATGGAGAGACCCATTCTTTTCTCTCTTCGTCGGCTATATTCAAAGCCTCTACCGAGGCGGTTTCGGCTTTATTGAAATCGAGACCGGCGACGGCATTATCATAGATTTTTACGGCATGGTGATATCTGCGTTCAGCAGGCTCTATGAAGCGGATTATCTTGTCTTTGAAGGTGAAAGTACCGCCACCGATGATAAGGGCAGTGAGGACGGCGACTAACACCGGATTGACACCTTTGCCTCGTTCGGCATGTTTGCGAATCTGTTTCTCTTGCCAGGCGTGAATGGCATTGGCCACCGAACCCCGGGGTGTGTAAGAGCCGACTTGTTCCAGGGCATCAATCACCTGTTGCATCGACTGGAAGCGATGTTTGGGATTCTTTGCCATGCATTTGAGAATGATCGATTCCAGCTGGGTGCCGTCTTTGAACTCCGGTCTCAACTCAGCCAGCGGTTTTGGCCTTTCATGGGTCTGCATATGGAATGTTTCGTAGACATTGCCGCCTATCAATGGCGGCTGACCGGTGAGCGCCTCGTACATCAGACAGCCCAGAGAGTATATGTCGGAGCGCAAGTCGATGGTCTTGGCCATGCACTGTTCCGGACTCATATAAAGGGGGCTTCCGACGATTTCGCCGGTCTGGGTGAGACCCAGGTCTGTGAGGGTATCGGTGTCGCTCGGTATCAACTTGGCGATACCGAAGTCCAGGATCTTCACATAGTCTGCGTCTCCGCCTTTTTCTACCAGGGCGATATTGCTCGGTTTCAGATCCCTGTGCACTATTCCTTGTTTGTGGGCATAGCCAAGGGCATCACAGATCTCGGTAAAAATTTTGATGGCGCGACGGACTGTAAGCTTCCCTCTTTCATCGAGGGTCTCGGAGAGGTTTTTGCCTTCCATGTACTCCATGACGATGCAATGACGGTCTGCTTCGTCGGTGAAGAAGTCGTACAGTTTGATGATGTGTTTATGGCGCAGATTGCGGTAAGTTTTTGCTTCCTGAAAGAATCTTTTGACTCTGGTTTCGTCGGACAGCAACTCGGAGTGCAGTATCTTTACGGCAACGGTGGCTCCGGTTCTCGAATCGAGCGCTTTGTAGACATTGCTCATCCCGCCTCTGCCCAGATAAGAGACCGTGCGGTATCGGTTTTTGAGCACAGTACCGATTACCAGCGCGTCCGAACGCGCTTTCTTATGGGTACCGGTAGAACGCTGATTTTGCGAGGAGGTCATCTCTGGAGCGGGGTAAGTCAGGGAAGCCGGCTCACCGGCTATATGTTCTTCTATCTACAATCTGCCCAGAATTCTTATTATTAATAAAACACCCGGCTTATAAGAAACTTTGCTGAAAGCTTCACCGGAAATTTAGCCGGTACTCTGCAGACCTTCGGCAACACCGTTAATCGCCATCAAGACCGTATCCAGGAGCTGGTCCGGCTTGGCGGAACCGCCTGGTGCCACCGGGTTTTCCGTGGTCTCCTGTTTGGCGGCTCTGTCTCTCAGTGTTTTGATGAATTTGACCTGGAGATAGCTGAGGGGGTCTACATAGGGATTGCGCAGGTCGATTGTCCGCCTGAGATACTCGGTGTTTTCGAGAAGATAACTCTGCTCGGTTATATCCAGAACCGCTTTTCTGGATAGCTCGTACTCTTTGCGGATCATATCCATAATCCTCTCTTTCATCTGGCTTTCTTGGACCAGATTATCGGCATAGTAGCTGGCGATTTTCATGTCGGCCACCGCCAGAGATTGCTCGACTTTGTTCACCAGACCCCGAAAGAAGGGCCAGCGCCGATAGAGATCGCGAAGGGTTTGTAGATCTTCTGCTTCAAGAAGCCTTTCTACCGCACCGCCGAAGCCGTACCAGCCGGGAAGCAAAAAGCGACTCTGGGTCCAGGCAAAGACCCAGGGAATTGCCCGAAGATCGCTTATTGAATTGCTGCCCTTACTTCTGCGAGTCGGTCTCGAGCCCAGTCTGAGCTGGCTTATCTCTTTTATCGGAGTACATTGCTGGAAAAATTCGACGAAATCCTTCTCTCCGTAAACCAGGGCACGGTAATGCTCGAAAGCATATTGGGAGAGCTTATCCATTAGAGAAAGCCACTCCGGACGGTCGACGCCCTCTTTGCGCTGGTGGGCTTCCATCAAACTGGATTTCAATACCGCTGAGGCCATGCGCTCGAAATTGCGGACTGCTATGCCTTGCAGGGAGTACTTGGAGCTTATGACCTCGCCCTGTTCGGTGATTTTTATCCTTCCTGATACTGTTCCTGGTGGCTGGGCCAGTATCGCTCTATGGGTCGGTCCGCCGCCACGACCTATGGTGCCGCCGCGTCCATGAAAAAGTCTCAACTTCACGCCTTTTGACTCGGCGAGGTCCACCAGCTGTTTCTGTGCTTTGTAGAGCTCCCAGTTGGAAGTGACTATGCCACCATCCTTGCCACTATCAGAGTAACCGATCATGATCTCTTGCAGATCGCCTCTTGCGGTTATGTAGTCTCTGTAGAAAGGTTCATCTAAAAGCTTCTCGAAAATATTCGGTGCGTGCCTCAAATCTTCTATGGTCTCGAATAGAGGGACTACACTGATGCTTCTATCCGGTTTGTGGGTGTTGTTGAGCAGACCGCACTCTCTGGCGAAAAGCAATATGGTGAGCAGGTCCGAGGCGTTGGTGGTCATGCTGACGATATAGGTGTCGAGAGAGCCTGGACCATGCAGATCTTGCAGGGCTGCCATGGTTCTGAATACGGTTATGGTCTCGTTGGTCTCTTCGCTGAAGTTCAAATCCGTGGGAATCAAAGGTCTTTTTGACGATAACTCACTGAGCAACCATTGATGCTTCTCATCTTCAGAAAGCTCGCTGAAAGGCCGGTCAAAAATACCAAGATAAGAAGTGATTTCGTCTAGAGCTGAAGCATGGCGTTTACTGTGCTGTCTGAAATCGAGCTTGGCCAGGTGAAAACCGAAAATATCGACGATGCTGACCAGCTCTTCGAGTTTTCGGATACTTGCTTTGCAATTGGAGGCGAGCAAAGCTTCTTTTATCAGCTCCAGCTCTTCTTTGAACTGGGCCGGCTCTGCATAGCTGTTTACCGGCCTCTGTCCCGTGCTCTGGAGAGTAAGACGCAGTTTTTCCTGGATGAAAAGCAGCTTCAATCTAAACGGCTCGAAGCGATACCTTTCTGAATACTCTTCTTGAATGTGAGGAAAGTTCACCGCATCCAGTTGCATCGACTCTTTCAGTCTGGTATCAAATTCGATTACATTGGTCGAGTGGCTGAGGGCATTGAATATCCCTTCGAGTTCACTCAAATACTTGCTGAGAATAAGCTTCCGCTGAAAATCCAGGGCTTTGATAGTCACATCCGGAGTTACATAGGGGTTTCCGTCGCGGTCGCCGCCTATCCAGGAGCCGAAAGTAATATAGGTGATATCGTCCGGAACACTCAATTTGAGAGATTCAGCCAGATAAAGGCTGTGACCTTTCAGCTTCTTATGGACATCTTTAATCGCCTCGAAGATCACGTTGTCGAATAGATAGAGCCCGTATTTGACTTCATCGAGCACTGCCGGTTTGAAATAGATGATGTGATCGGAAAGCCACAAAGATTCGATAGCGCTTTTCAGACCGTTCTCTATCTCTTCTCTCTGTTTATAGGTAAGGGGGCTCAGATCTTTCTGATAGAGATGCTTCGCCATCTCTAGCTGTTTGAGCAGAACGGTTCTTCTGGTTATTTCGGTGGGATGGGCGGTAAATACAATCTGGATATCCAGATTCAACAGGGTGTTCAGGAGATTCTCTCTCGATTTTTTATCCCCGGTCATTTCTGTGAGAATCGCTTCTATAGAGTCGGCAGGATAGCTCTCTTCCTGGCTTGACTCCCGCACTGCTTTGCGTCTCAGTCTGTGATTCTGTTCGGCTATGTTAATCAAATCGAAATAGCAGAGAAAGGCTTTGATGACCTTTTCTGCTCTATCTATATCGATATCGGTTACCAGCTTATCGAGCTGCGCTTTTACCGCTTCGATTTCTGAGCTCGAAGCCGATTCGCTCTCCAGTCGGTGCAGGGTCTTGCAGAGACCGCGAAATTCTTCTACGGTGGCGAGGACTTGATCTCCTTCGAGATCCCGGATGGTATCACCGAGCATAAAGCCCAGACGTCGTACATCATCTCTTAGAGGCTTGTTTCGTTCTGACAGATCGCTGGTTCGGTCGACAGTATTCATGACCCACCCTATATTGGAGGAAGAATTGCCTATAGTAACATGATGTCGCCCGGGATAAAGCTTTAGCGCAAGCCTGCTTTACGCTGTTTCTCTTCCCACTCTCTGAGCTTCTTGACGCCTTTTTCGAAATCGGCCGGGGTGACGTAGAAGTTGTGTTTGCCGTTGTTGAAATCAGGGTCTCTGACATAGTAGATGTAGCGTGTATCGGCAGGATTCAAGGCGGCTTGCAAGGAGCTGAGACCAGGATTGCCGACCGGACCGGGTGGCAGACCTTTGTAAATTCTTGTGTTATAAGGCGACTTCAGACGAATGTCGCTTTGATAGATTTTGCCGTCGTTTTTCCATTTTCCGTTCAGTTTGGAGGCGTAGACGATGGTCGAATCTACCGAAAGTCTCGTTCCTGATTTGAGGCGATTGAAAATAACCGACGCTACCACCGGTCTTTCTTCATCGAGCTTGGCCTCGGTTTCGACGATAGAGCCGATGGTCACCACTTCGTGAGCCGTCAGTCCTTTCTGCCGGGCATCGTCAGCCAGGTACTTCTGCCAGATCTCTTTGAATCTGTGTACCATGCTAGCCACCAGCTCTGGTGCGGTGGTCTCCTTCTGGACATAGTAAGTATCAGGAAATAGATAGCCTTCCAGATTTTTAGCCGCGGGATCAAGCTCTTTGATCAAGTCTTTGTTTTGCAAAAGTTTCATGGCTTCCTGGGTCGAAGCCAGCTTCAAAGAAGGAGTCTTTGCCAGAGAATCGGCCACATCGAATATGGTCGAACCTTCTATGACCGTCAACTTGAGATGCTCCATGCTGCCGGCTTCCAGAATAGCCAGGGCGCCGAGAGGCGAAATCGGAGATTGAAACTTGAAATCACCTGCCTTAATCAGAGATTTATGACCCTGTAATTTTATATAAACCTTGAGCGGCAGACGGTTTGTGATGATGCCTTCCTGCTCTAGTTTGGCTAGAACATCTTCTGTGCTCTCACCTTTTTTGATGGTGATAATGGTGTCGGATTTAGTGTGGAGAACTTTGGTATTGAGCTGTTCGTATCCTAAATAGGCAGCAAAACAACACCCTGCAAGGCAGAGAATCAAAAACATAATTACAGTGGTAATCAGTCTGATCATGACGGCTTAATCACCCTTTTCGATAGTCAGGTGCCATTCTCCCCTGGTCTTTCTAACAGAAAGCGCTTTTTTCTTTAGTCGCATCCGCACAATTCCTTTTTGGGGCGGCTTTGCAACCGCCATCAGAGTAGTCAGAGATGGATCCGGTTTGATCGCGACCACAGCATCACTCTCTGCCAGAAAGGCGTTTGCTCCGGCTGTGACTCTTACCAGATCCGGATCCTCGCCGCTTGTGTCAATGATAACCTCATCCAGTTTTCTGCAATTGAACTTGAGATCATCTCTTCTCATAAGTTCAAGCTCTGTACGCAGCATTCTCTGGAACAGGGCCGCGGCCTCAGGTAGGATTTTCTTCTCTTCTTTAATCGCGAAAGAAAATAAATCTTTCAGTTTCTCAGAGTTCTTTGTGCTCAATGCTTCTAAATAATCTTTTACCAGATTCAGGATGGCGGTGCGATCGACATCGGTAAGACCTCGTTTTGCTTCTTCAGAGTCCTCGGATACTGAGTGTCGACCGATATTGAATTGAATAGGAAAAGAGCTCAAATCCTTTCCCGGAGGTATTTGAAGACGGACCAGCTGTTCTATTTTTGGTCCACTGGTACGTTTTTCAAGAATGACCTCGAGCCGAGAATTAGGAGCGCTATTTCCTTCGAGTTTCAAAGTATTGAGACCGTCGACGATGTCTTCGCTGATATCCCTGGCGATTTTCAAGGAGCGGATCGGGCCACCAAGACAATCGATGCCATTGAGTTTTATCGAGTCGATTCGAGTAGCTACGCCTTTTATATTCAATGTATATATTTCGCTGTCGGCCGAAGTCGAAGCCAAGCCGGGTAGTGGAATAAGTCCACCTGCCAGGAAGAGGACGGCTACGGACGAAAGGAATATTACTTTCTTTTCCTGGTGCATAGATATCTGCTAAATTTGACTGGTTCCGTACATTTTACCTGGAGTGAGCCCCTCTCTTGAAGTTTCTCTTTATCTGTGTGGAAAATACCTGTCGCTCCCAGATGGCAGAAGGGCTTGCCAGAAATATGGGTCATGAGGCTCATAGCTGTGGTCTTAGAAAAGGAGCGGGTATTGATCCGCTCGCTATCCAGGCTCTGGCAGAAGTCGGAATAGATGGCGCCGGTCAATATTCTAAAGCTCTTGAAGAGGTGGAAAGCACTCCCGGTCTCGATTATTTTGACCGGGTAATTTCTCTTTGTTCTGCCGATGCCAAAGCAATCTGTCCGAGCGCCATGGTCGAAGCCGGGCGGGCCCAGCACTGGCCCGTGGAGGATCCCAAGGGACAGAGCTTTACAGCTTATCGGAGAGCCCGGGATGAGATCAAAGCGCAACTCGACGATTTTCTTAAAGGGCAGGAAGGCAAGGAACAATGAGAAGATCCTCTCGTCGTCCCTCGCTAGGGTGGAGAAGAGAATTGTCGACTGTGTCATTTTTAGAAGCTGGAAGAACTTTTATACATCGTGGTCTGGTCCTGTTATCGACAGTGGCTGTGACTCTGACATCATCTGTAGGACCCGCCGCGGCAAGAGAACAGATCAAAGTGGACATTGCTCGCCCTCTGACTGCCAATGTCTCAAGTTTTTCGACCTTGCCCGGTGCTGAGCGCGGCTACCTTCCTGGTTTGATGACTAGAACGCCAGCGGTGACCGGTTCGGTCAGTGCGGCGGTGGTCAAGCCGGACATATATAAAGCATGGCTTTCTAAAACTCATCCGCAATTCGCTCTAAAGGCCGCCCGCAATTCTCCTGATAGTGTCATCGTTGTAAAAGGTCAGTGGGACAATTCTAAGAAGACTTTAGAAAAGCTGGGCATGCCGCATAGAGAGGTCTCTTCCGGCGAGTTCGCCAGTATGCCCCTGGACGGCACCCGGGTGGTGATCGTCGACTGTGAGGGAAATCTCGATCAAAAAGCACGCCAGAAGCTTCGTCAGTTCGTTATCAGAGGCGGCTATCTGCTCTCTACCGACTGGGATCTCGACGGCTTTCTCGATTCTACCTTTATGCAATATCTATCCTGGAACAAAGCCGTCAATCGCAACCTGATTTATGATGCCACGGTGGTAGATGCCGATCCGATTTTATTTCGCAACACCGTCACCGATGCACCATGGAAACTCGATCTGGAGAGTCATTTGATTCGAGTCAATGATCGAAGCCGGGTCAGAGTCCTGATAGAAAGCCGCAGATTGAAAGAAGAGGACCCGGATAGAGCAGGTGTACTGGCAGCGGTTTTTGCTTTCGGTCGAGGCTATGTGCTTCATATGGCAGGTCATTTCGACAATAACAGCGGTGTGCCAGTCAGGCACCGTCTGCCCGATCCGGCTCCGGTTATCGAGATAGGATTGAGACAGGCTCTAGCTGCCAACTTCGTGGTGGCCGGTCTGACCGGTGCGCGCATCAGGACAGGTCGGTCTCAATAGCCGAAAAGTGTTCTCAACCCGGTGTTGAGAAAGGAATTACCCATCGATTGTTGGGGATAATAGCCGGTTCCACCATAGCCGGTGCCATAGTACGGATTACCATAACCACCGCCGTAATAAGGATTGCCGTAGGCGCTGCCATAATATGGATTGGCACCGCCGTAATAGGGATTGCCATAACCACCACCGTAGTAGGGATTTGGTTGGTAATAGCCCCCATTTTTCTGTGCCGCTTTGTTCAGCATATAGGCGCCAGCCACCGGTGCGGCCACCGACGCTGCTTTACCCAGAATGCTAGCCATGGCTCCACCGGCACCTTTTAGCTTGCCGCCGGCTCCGCCACCACCACCACTGCTGGTGCCGCCACTGTTCTCTTGGACAAAACCTGATTGTCCGGTATCGGCTGCCTGGCTGAAATCGGCCGGCGAACCCTCCATGAAACTGCCCGGGCTTCCTGAATTGAAAGAGTTGCCCTGGTCGTTCAAGCCACCCTGTGCTTGCTGATTACTGTAACCGCCGGTAGTGGCTTGAAATCCTGAGGCGTTGTTGCCGTAGGACATACCCTGGCTCTGCTGGGCTTGTCCGTAATAAGTATTCTGTCCCTGTCCCTGATACTGATACTGACCCGGAACTTGCCCCTGAACTTGGCCCGGAACTTGACCTGGAACTTGACCTGGAACTTGATTAGTATATGGAGTTTGATACTGCCCCTGGCCTTGCATGGGATTGGAGTATTGATTGCCGTATTGAGTACTGTATTGATTGCCGTACTGGTTATTGTTGCCGTAATACTGACCGTCTGCCTGCCCAAAGTTCTGAGCCCGGGCACTGTTTACAGAAACCAAAAAGAACAGTCCCAGAAAAATGACCAAAGATTTGGCTAATGCAAGCATTTGAAATTTCTCTATAGTAATTAAGTTCAGAATAGTCTTAGTATAAGGGGATGTCAATAGTAATTGCCATGGATCTTGTGGTAATTTCGTTGAGTTTCCGAGCATCGAAGGAGTCCATGTAATCAAGATGGAAAAGCAGCTTAGCGGCGAACAGCTCAATAATCTTTCGGAGGCCGATCTGTTGATCGACCAGGGCAAAACACACTTCGAGCATGGACGATTCGAAGAAGCAAAAGCTTGCTTTGCAAAAGCCCTCGAAAAGCGTAATGCCGTCCTGGGAGAAGACGATCCTGATTGTGCCGAAGCACGCCATTTTCTTGGCCTCAGTCTGGCCGAGACCAATGCCTTCGAAGCCGCAGAAAAAGAGTTTGTGCGCTCGGTAGAGATATACGAGAAAGCTTTTTACGACGCTCACTACAACCTCGCCCCGGTACTCATGGACCATGCGGCATTTCTGATGAAAGCCGGCGAATGGGAAAAGGCAGAGCCACTCTGTGCCAGAGCCCAGGAGATCTTCTCCAAAACCCTGAATGGTGACCATCGTCTGGTGATCGAAGCGACTTACCGGCTCGGCATCATCTATCGCAAGCTGGCCAAGTATCCTGAGGCCCTGAAGCTATTTGTCAAAGTGAAAAAAGCCTTCGAGGGCCCTTACGGTCCGACCGAAGAATTCAAGTATCTCGAAGCCCTGATCAATCAAGACCAGGGCAAAGCCAAAGAGGCGGAGACTGCTTATCTTGAAGCTATCAAAGGTTTCGAGCATCGCCGTAATCTTCCCCGGCTGGCTGATTGTCTGAGAAGCTACGCAGAGCTGTTGAAAAGCCAGAAGTTCTCTGAGCGCGCTGACGAAATCCTTGCCAAGGCAGAAGCGCTAGAAGAGAGAGCTGAAGGTCTATCCTTCTCCGGAGCACTCTTTACCTCTACCCTGCTAAAAGCCTGATTTACTGATTCAGTCCTTCAGGAAATTCGGCGGAGCCGGTAGCTACGAAATTCATCGGTGCCGGCGGTCCAAGACCGGGTACTGAACCGATCCAGGGCAGAGAGCTGAGATCCATGAAAGGTCCGACATTGAAGCGGGCACGCACTTTGTACTCATAAGTGTTGGCATCGGGGTCGGCAGTCACAGGAATCGGCGTGTTGACAGTGTACTCGGTGGCTGTGCCAGCACCGCCGTAAGGTGTCGCTACCACCGAAAGATCGATACCGCTGCCACCGGCTCCGCCGATGGGGCTCAACTTCGCGAATTTGCCGAATCCGCTACTCTGGAAATAAGCGCTCTCCTGTTGAACCACATTCAGCGCTTCTGTGTAAGTGGACTGCGTGGAGGCGCGGCTGGCGGCCTGTTTGGCTGCCAGATAAGCTGTCCCCACACCGGCGGCAAACATAATCAGGTTGATTAGAGGGAAAAGGATGACGAGGAAGAAAATCAACAGAGCCGGTGCAAATTCTGCTGTGGTCGCGCCACCGCCATATTGATTCCTGCTCCGGGGTCGTCCTCTGAAAGCTTTGATACGAAGACTGTTCACGATTCACACCCAAAAAAATTCGAAGATTACAACTCAGATATCTGACAAAAGTCTCTATTACGTTTATACCACGCTGATTTGATACTAAAAGCAGTCAGCCATTGTGCGATAGAGGCAGTCTCAGCCAGACCTCGCTTCCGGAACCGGTTCTATCAAAGTCGGGCGGGGTAAGGCTGCCGTTGTGTAATGCGATTACCTGCCTTGCCATATCGAGGCTGAGGGTGGGTATCAGCTTCAAATCTTCCGAATCGGAGCTGTCTCTGCCCTCTTTCTTTGCGCTCTCGCTCAAGGTAAAGCGCAGGTCTGCCCAACCATCTTTGTCCGATGCCGAGATCTTGATCTTTTCGAGGTTGCTTCGATGGCCGATAAAATATCTGATTAACTGGGCTATAGCCTGGGGCAGGCGCTCTTCATCAGCGTCGATTTTGATATCTGCGAGATCCGCTTCTATTTCTACCTTGCTCTCTTCGGCAAACTCAGCCACCAGAGATAGAGAATCATGAACCAGCGCTTTTAAATTGGATCTGCGTTTTTGAAGATAAATCCTGCCACTTTCAAATTGCTCTACATCGAGGATGCTGTTGATCATCAAGGTGAGTCGCTTGCTGTTTCGTTCGGCTATCTGGACAATACTTTCGATTTTAGAAAGCTTGCCTGATTTCAAAAGTGCCAGAGCTCCTACAATCGAGGAAAGCGGGGAGCGCAATTCGTGGGTAATTCGCTTGTAGAACTGTCGCTTCAAGAAGTTGAAGGATTCTCTATCCTTCGAGTCGGTAATGAAAACACAGTAGCTGTCCTGCCCTTCTACCGAGGCGACAGAGATATCTACCGGAATCAGTCTGCTTTCGCCTTCTGCATCCTCAATCTTTACCGAGCCCCGAACAATTACATCCTGGGCTGTGGACACAAGTCTGGCAAGAGAATTGTCCGACTGATCAAAATGCAGAAGCTCTGCCAGATTGCCCTCTTTGAGTTGATCGGCGCTCAACCCGAAAAGTTGCTCTGCTCGGCTGTTCACATGCTCGACCCGGGCTTGATTCTGTCCATTTTTCACGACAAGAATTGCGACAAACTTGTTATCGAGAAGGCTTCTGACTAAAGGAGAAAGGGGGGTATCGGTCATTCGACAACCTGTCCTAATCGTATAGCAGGACTACTATTCTCTCTTCATTCCCTGTAGAGAGAATAAATCTCCCAGTGTCTCATTTTCTTGAGTGTTTCGGATTCAGTTCTCTGGACATCTGCTCATAGCGGGCGGCTTCTGTCTCGTTGCCCACCTGCCTGAGGAAATCGGCATAGCTGTTGTAAAACTCCGGCATCTCTTCTGGGTTTATTGCCTTCCCTTTTCTTGCCAGCTCTATTGCCCGGGTGAGATTGGCTCTGGCAAGGTCGAAGTGGCTTCTATCTCTCTGCCACTGACCTAGTTTGAGCAGAGCTCGAATATATTCTGCCGAATCCTGAGGGGCTCTGTCTTCCATCTTGTTTTTGCGGTCTTGTATCTGAACTACCTTTTCGTAAAGTTTGAGTTCGGTGATTTCTTGAATCTGATCTTCTTTTTTCAGACATTCTGCCAGCTGCAACTTAATGTCGGCTAGCTCGAAATAATCTTTGCCGTAGAGCTCAGAATACAACTCATCGGCCATCTCGAGAAGATTCTCTTCGACGGCGTAAGCTTGAACCAGATCAAGTCTGCGAGCCAGTTCTATCAGTGCGGTGGAGTCTCCTTCGAGATTGAGCGGCTCTCGATCGCGGAATTGTTTTGGATCTTTGCCTTTCGCTTTCAATTTTGCGATATAGTCTTTCGCCTGTTGTAGATCCTGAATATAGAGTTTGCCCCGGGCCTGCCATTTCTCTTTTTCCAGATCAGCCAGATGCTTTACCGTCTCTTGCTGTCTTATAGTCATGCCCAGAGAAGATAGGACTTTGATCTGCTTTACTAGAGTCTCGAATATCTTGTCGTAGTTTTTGCCATTGCCTCCCAGATTCTCGGCATCACCCAGAGCCCATTCCAAAACCGGTAGCGCGTTGGAGTATTGTTTATTGCGAATCTGAAAATCGGCGACGGTCATAAGTAACTGCCACTTCAATTTTTTCAGTGGTGTACCCGGGTCCTCCTGGGGTCCCGGATAGAAACAGATGAAAGCTCCGACAAGTAAGAGCACGCCACCGAAGATGGAGGCAAGAGCGTTGCTTGTCACTCGGCTTTTTTGTTTTTTTCTTTTCTGGGGACGTCGTTCGTAGGAGCGGCTCAGTTTAGTCGAGGAACTCGCCACTAGTTGGCTCAAGCTTACTGCTCTGGTTCCGTCGCGTCGGATCTCGACCTTTGATTCGAGGACTTCGGGAAGATCATCTAGAAGTTCCTGCATGTTCTCGTAGCGGTTCTCTTTTTTCTTTTCGAGACAGCGAAAAATTATTTTCTCCAGCTTCTTCGAGACCTGGCAGCCTGGAGCCACTTCGGTGAGTGCAGGCGGCTCGTCTTCGACATGCATCGCCATAGTCTCTACTGCGTTTTTGCCGAGAAAGGGAGGCAGCCCGGTGACCGCTTCGTACATGACACAGCCGAAAGAGTATATGTCCGAGCGAATATCGAGCTCCTCTGCTGAACATTGTTCGGGAGACATATAGATAGGGCTGCCGAAAACTTCACCGGTTTGGGTCAGGGTGACAGCCTGCTCCGAGTCGGCGATCATTTTTGCAATACCGAAGTCGACAATCTGAGCCAGGACCGAACCATCCTCTTCCAGGGTGAGCACGATGTTTCGAGGTTTGAGATCGCGGTGGATTATATTGCGGGCATGGGCATGAATCAGACCTTTGGCAATTTGTCGAAAGATAATCAATGCATCGGTCTCGAGAAGCGGACCATTGTTCTCGATAATATCGCCGAGGGTGGTTCCTTCGAGAAAGTCCATGACCAGATAAGCTGTACTGTCTTCATCGACACCGAAATCGAATACGGTGATAATATTCGGATGAGAGAGGCTGCTTGCCGCTTTTGATTCTTTTTTAAATCGCTCCACCGAAGTCGGATCGCTGATAAGGTGCTTGTGCAGCACTTTAAGCGCCACCATCCGCTCCATGTATTTATGTTTGGCTTTGTATACGGTGCTCATGCCACCGCGGCCAATGACCGAGATGATCTCGTACTTACCGGCGAAATCCTTACCGATCAGTGGATCGTTAGCTGTTTTCTCTGCGCCTTCTTTTGGAATGCTCTCTTCTGTCATATTGTCCTGACTGTTTTTTTTAGATCCGGCGAAGATTGTTCTTGACTACGTCCGATTACTAGTAAGCCTTCTCGAATTCTAGCTTGCCTGGCAAAATGCTTCCAGAGATAGTTCTGCTCCGGATATATTTCAGTAATAGTTTTTTTAGTTAATATATCCACTGGAGTACTCTTGGAGACATTGTCAGCCAGACGGACAACCGAGATGACAGGGGCGCAGGATAGAAAGATAAAAGCAATAGAATTCTTTTCCGGGGTGGGTGCTTTCAGCCAGGCCTTAATTAGCATGCCTCTTTGTCCGATAGAAGTGGTGGCGGCCTTCGATCAAAATCCGGAAGCCAATCGAGTTTACCTGCATAACCACGGGCGCGAACCCAATACAAAAAATCTGGTGTCTGTGAAATCCGAAGATATCTGTGCAAGTGATCTCTGGTGGCTGAGCCCACCGTGTACGCCTTACAGCATTCGAGGCAAGCGCCGGGATGACGAAGACCCTCGCTCTCAGGCATTTTTGAGACTTCTTTCTTTTTTGCCTCAGGCTCTGCCACAGTATCTGATTGTAGAAAATGTGCTCGGTTTCGAATCTTCGCGAACTTTCAGTAGGCTCGACCGTAGCCTTGAAGAAAACGGATATCGCCGCCGTCTGGTCAGACTCTGCTCTACCGATTTCGGCGTTCCGATGAGAAGACCGCGGGTGTTTATGGTGGCATCGAGGCAGACCGGTGAGAGTGTAGAATCCGGGGACTTTCTGGATAACATTCTGCCTCCGTTTTCTGAATATAGAGACCCTAGATCTCTTACCGACTATCTCACCGATCTTGAAAGCCCTGCCTACGATGTCGATCCGGAAACAGTCGAGCGTTATCGTCATATCATGAATATCGTCGATGCTTATGACCCCGAAACCGTTCTCATCTGCTTTACGAGGGGTTATTACCGGTGCAAGCTAGCCGGTGGATCTCTTTTGCGCTTCGGTGATGCAGAGGCACTTTTACCGGTTCGCTATATCTCTCCCACGGATATAGCAAGGCTGCTTGGTTTTACGGATCAATTCGCCTTTCCCGAAGACATGTCTGACCAGACTCGCTGGCGTTTGATAGGCAATTCGGTTGATGTCAGAGCGATTCGCTATCTTCTTGCTGTACTGGGCTTTAGAAAAGATCAAAAGAACTGAATTGTCTGTTGAATTACACACTGATTCTAGATGAGCAGTCGGATTAAAATAGAAAAGATCGATAAAATAGCAATAGATTTGACGAGGAAGATCGATGTCGGACCCCGAATTGAAAGGGGAAGAATTCAAAGATGGCGATTCTGGCGGAGCAGCGGATCGCAGCCGGGCAGAACGCTTGTTCTCTGATGCTCGGCTGACCTCGCTCGAATCTGGATCGAGCAGCCTTGCCGGGGGCAGAGATCTGCTCGCCCTGGAGACCACAGGCAGCGACTTCGTTTACATCCGTGATCAGACTTTGATTGCTGCATCTCTGGCGAATCTGAAAGGCGACAGTCGCATTTATCTTGACAGTCATATCGGCAGGCGCATAGACCAGGTGGAAGAGAAAAGGCTGGTGCTTGGTCTGGGTGGAGAATTTTTGATTACTGCTTTGATAGCCACGGCCGCAGTAGCAAGAGTCCGGGAGCAGGCACCGGTCAGTGCCGAACTGATGGTTCCCTATGCAGAGATTGAAGATATGGCTTATGGAGAACCGATTTCAGAGCAAAATTCTGAATTTGATCAAAGAATAGCCGAAATCAGCACCCTATCTGCCGGCTTTAGCGGCTCGCTGACCGATTATATGTTCGCCACCGGGAGAGAAAGACCGACTTTCATAATAGGAACAAGCGACACTCTAGTCTCTATTGCAGCCGCTCTCTATGGCGATGGGCTGGTTGGCTATTTACTGGCCGACCTGAACCGTGACCGGACAGTGCAGTATGAAAAGGACGGCAGGCGCTATGTCGAAACCAGAGCTCGCGAAGTCTTGAAGTTGCCGCTGGCGGAGGACTTGAACCAGTTTTCAAAAGTCGATCGAGAAGGTCAAACTCTGCGGGTAGAGAATCTGGTAACCGTGGTGCAAGAATCCGTTGTCGACCGAGAGGTAGTAGACGAACTATTGAGACCGGTAATGGTGGCACCCAGGCGAAAGTCTATATGGCCTGCCATCAAAGGCCTGGCTTTTTCAGTTCGAAAGGCAAACGAGCCGAACTTTGTGCATAGACGCTATGATAAGCTGAAGTTGCGCACGATAATCGCAGGTGGTATTAAGCTCAGGCGTTCCATCGATCTCTAGAGAGTTCTGATGACCTCAAAGAAAAAATCGAAGAAAGAGATTTCCACAAGCCGCAGTATGACCAGGACCGCCGGGGCAAGAGCACGGTTTTTGATAAAGATGGCTATCGGACTAGTCTCTTTGGCCTGGGCTGGATACAGTCTGTATGGTGGTATGGATAGTATCGCCTGGCCCTATGCTTCTGCCCGTCTGGAGAGCGTCTCGCCGGTGAGTTATGTCTTCTCTGTAAACGGAAGGGAGTTTCGAGGCAGTGTCATCAGATTCGGTGACTCTGTCTTCTCCGATTCGGCTGATGAGATGCTTGTTCCTCTGACGGCTGGCTCTATGGTGCGAGCCTATTACAATCCTGATTACCCGATCATGAGCTGCCTGTTGCCGGGTTACCATAAACTCGGTGTATATCTGCCACTTGCTTTCGGGCTTTTTTGCGTTGCTGTAGCCGGAATAGAGCTGAGGGCGCGTTATCTTATTCGCTGAGGTCGAGATCGAGATCATATTCGTCTTCGATCCATTCACAGGCTTCCTCTCCCAGAACAGGCAGCTCATCGGGATCGACCAGACCCCTTTTCAGTGCCTCGTAGACGATTCTAGTCCTCGGATTATAAATCTCCATTCCGGCTGACTCTTTGAGATGGGCCTCGGCTCCTTTGACCAGCTTGTTGAGCAGATTGGACAATCTGTTCTGCACGCCTCGCACACTTATATGTCGCCTTGCTGCAATTGCTCTATCGGTAAGACCGATGGCTATATCCATCAGAGTCTCGAATTCTGAATCTGTGATGCTGTCGTCTTTTGAAGTCAGCCTCTTTTGAATGCCGGCCACAATCGGATCTATAAATGGATCTCCGTCCATCAGAATTTGTCTGATGGCGGTCTCCAGCTTGTCATCTGATTCTCCTTTGATCAAATAGCCATGAATCGCCTCGTCCGGCACAATTCTGCCCAGGCTTCGTACGTAGGTCTCTCGATGAAATTGCGACCAGAAAAGTATTCTGGCATCTTTTCTGACTTGCCAGATTTGCTCGGCTGCTTTGATGCCATTAAGCTCGGGCATCGAGATATCCATTACCACAAGGTCAGGTGTAGAAGATATCGCCAGCTCCACACCGCTCTTACCATCAGGCGCTTCTAGAATTTCCAGATCTTCGGGAATGACTTTAGCCAGGACTTCTCCTGCATGTTCCCTGAGAACCGGCATATCTTCCACTATCAAGACTCTGACCATTCGGGATAACCTCCTCCTTCTAAAGAGAGATATCGATTACGGTGCCTGTTCCTTTCTCGGCTTTTCTCCAATTTATGCTGGCATTGATGATAGCAGCTCGTTGCAACATGAATTGCATTCCTCTGGACTCGATATTTACTCTGTCCGTATCGAAGCCCTGACCATCATCGGCGATGGTAATATGCAGCTTTCCCTCTCTGTCAGTAATCAAACAGCGCACCTTCTGAGCCTGAGCGTGTTTGATGATATTGTTCACCGATTCTTGAACGATTCGATAAAGCAGACTCTTTTCGATGTCGCCCAGTTTCTCCAGACGCTCCGCATCGATATCGCATCGAAATCTCACTCTATATCCCGGTTCTGACTTTGTTGAACCTTTCCGAATCAACTCTTCTATTGCTTCTGAAAAACCGAGATGTTGCAGGGCACCAGGACTCAAGCTGTCCATAACTTCTCGGATCTCGTCCATGGATTTTGCGATGCCCTGGTCTATCTCTTGTGCTGATTCAGGGGATGGCGTTTTAAGATAGTTCTGGAAATTTCTTCTAGTCATTTTCAGTCCATGCAGCACCTGATCATGCAAGTCACCGGCCAGGGTTCGTCGGTCGATTTCATCGGACCTGATCAAGTTGAGCCTGGATAGCAGCAATTCGTTGTAGTCTACAGGTTTTTCCGCAATCTGCTCAATCGATTCAATGCTGGATTTTCTCTGGCAGTAATAGCCGACGGCAGCAGACGCTATAGCCGCTATGGTTGCTGAAAGCAGTAAAAAGAGAGGCACCTCTGCCTTCAAGAGAAGAAATTCTGCAAAGACGAGGATGACGACAATCTGAAAGAGAGAGAGCAGGCGGATGCCGCCGTTCAGTCGCGCTCCGCCCTGTGCACCGGCAGTAGTGACAATAAGAAAAATCAGAAGCGACATGAGCCCTCCTGCGATTGAATTTAAATAAGCAGAATAAGCAGATGCATTGCTATTTTGAATGGAAACGGGCAATTCTAAAAAGGTCGAGAAGAATGCGATAGTGAAACTCTGGTCTAAAGAGGCGAGTCGATAATCTAATAGCCAGAAAAGTATTGCAAGAGTTGCTGAGTAAAGCGGCAGTGAACTCGAAGTCATTTAGTCTGTTTGGGACGTGCGGTCGAAATAGAAAGATTTTTGGCGATCCAATATTCGACACTATTTTTGGTGCCGTATTTTACCACCCAATCGATATGGCTTTTAGCCAGCCGGGGCTTATTCTGTCTCAAGAGATCCAGCGCCAGAAAGCAGTGAGCCTGGGTCGTATCATAATCGCTGTTTTTTACTGATTCCAGCAGTTCATCCGGGCTGACTTTTCCGTTGAGGTATTTGAACACGTCATAGGGCCAGTCCAGACGTGAGACCTTTTCCATGGAGGTCTTCAAGAGCTTGCTCGCCCCCTCTTCATTTTTGCTTTGCTTCAACGCCAGGATAGCAAGCACCGCTTCGTGACCGGTGAACTTGCCGGTCCAACGTGTGCGATCTAGATAGTCCTGAAGTTTCTGAGCCGCTTTGGCTCCCTGGAAAGAAGCAAGTGCCGCACCGGCATAGTTCAATCTGGCATATGGGTCATCGGCATTAAGTTTGACCGCCCGCTCGAAGTCATTGAGGGCAGGCTGCAACTTGCCCTGGCGAAAATAGGAGACGCCCCGGTTGTTGAGCGCCAGGGCGTTGTTCGGATTTAGTTTCAGTGCCTGGTTGAAATCCGCTATGGCTCTTGGATAATTCTCCAGCTGGTTAAATGCGGTGCCCCGGTCAACCAAAGCGACGGCATCACCAGGTTTTTTCTTGAGGGCATTTGAAAACTCTCGAATGGCGCGATCATAGCTGCCACGCACCAGATAGTCTTTGCCGATCTCCACATGACTCGAAGAGAGATCGAAAGCAGAGACACTTTTGAAAAATTGCATACTCAGAGAAAAAATGGCGACTATCACCAGAGAAAGAATCGTTATCGCTAAAATTCTTCGTTTTGACAAAGCCTTTTCCTCTTCAGGGGCGCTGAGACCATGACATTTTATTCTGATAAACAGCTGAAAGGTCTATTTGTTAACGTGATTACATCAGTTGAGACCATGTAAAGGTGTTTTATTTCTTTCATAAGGGCATATGAGTATAGACGCTCGGGACTAAGCCAGAAACACAGGTGTTTTGTGAATTTACCGAGTTCCTCGAGACCGAATATTTAGCTGTGACTTTTTAGATGACCAACCCAACCAATAATTCACCGCAAGACAATCGAGATCGGGTAAGCGAAGATGCTGCCAGGTCTCTGCAGAACATTCTCAATTCTGTAAGAACAGCCGTAGAAAATGAGTTTGCCATCCAGCAGATGGAGTATGACGAACTCTACGGCGTTGATTCCGAAGAGTACGAGACCTATCAAAACAAGATAGGCGCCTGGCTGAAATCAAACAAGCTGATCGATATGGTGGCAGACTTGTTGCCTCTCTCTTTGATGATGGATATGGCGTCTCCCTCGTCTACTGTCGAGGTGGCCGAACCGCATCCCCAGGTTGAGAATCCCTGGGTGGCTCCGGCAGAACCTGCTGTAGCCCAGACCTCTACTGCAGAAAATCCCTGGGCTGTTCCGGCCCAGGAAAGTTATGCGGAAGCTGAATCTGAGCAGTCTTATCAATCAGGCGCCTATCCGGAGCCTGTTGAAGCCGCAGCACTGGCTGACAACCCGTGGGGCCAGCCCGAAGCCCAGCCTCAAGCGCAGATGGAGCCTCAGGTGCAGCAAGAAAATCCCTGGGGACAGCCTGAAGCCCAGCCTCAAGCGCAGATGGAGCCTCAGGCGCAACCTCAGGTGCAGCAAGAGAATCCCTGGGGACAGCCCGAAGCTCAGCCTCAAGCGCAGATGGAAGCGCAGATGGAGCCTCAGGCACAGCCAGAAAATCCCTGGGGACAGCCTGAAGCTCAGCCTCAAGCGCCGATGGAAGCTCAGATGGAAGTCCAAGCGCAGCCGGAAAATCCCTGGGGACAGCCTGAAGCTCAGCCTCAAGCGCCGATAGAAGCCCAGGCACAGCCAGATAACCCCTGGGGACAGCCGCAGAATCAGGCTCCTGCCCAGGCTCAACTAGACAATCCCTGGGCCGCACCACCGCAGCAGGCAGTCGCTTATCAAGATGAGACCAGCGTGAATTCTAATACGGACAATTCCTGGGCGCAGAACCAGGAGGTCGTATATGCTCAGGCTCCAGCTCCAGAGCAAGCAGAGATCACACCTCAGCCGCCACCTATTCCGCAGCAGGCACCTGCTCAGCCGGGCAGCCCCTGGGGAAGTCCACCCGGAGTCGACTCTGTCCCTGCTGCCGCTCCTCTTCCTGCAACTGCACCCCCTCAGAATCCCTGGGGCAGTCCCCCGGATGCAAATTCTGTTGCTGCTCCCGAAGCCAATTCCAATATAGAGCCCCAGGCTACACCGGTATCTTCAGGAGCCTGGCAAGACATATCGGAAGGTTCGATTCCAGCCGTTCAGCAAGCTATGCCTGGAGTACAAGAACAACCGGCGGCTCCAAGTCTTGATGCTCTGTTTCCTCAATCCCCAAATCAGCAACAAGAACAATCGACTGCAAGCGACGAGAACGGCTCTTATCTGCCTTCGCAGGCGTGGATGAGTTCTGACCCTGATATGCAGCCCACAATGCCCATGCCTCCGCCGCCACCTCCGATTCCGCCGGCTCCAGGACCAGAATATACTGCCGAGTCGACCCAGTATCCTCAGGGCGCTCAACCGGCGATGAACCTGGATGCAATAGGTGATGATCAGTTCGGTGATCTTGAAGATGACACCACCCAGAGTGCTGAGCAAGCGGCTTCTTCGTTCATGCCTCCGACTCCACCGCCTATGCCTCCGGTTCCACCGTCCGATCCTTCCGCTGCGCAGCCGGCGACAGAAGAGCAGGAAGAGGATAAATTCAAATTCGATCCTTCATCTGCCTGGGGCTAACGCCGCTTCAGCTTGGGGCTAACGCCGAGACTACATTGCCATCATTTGGCGGCACTGCCTGAGAGCCAGTTTTAGATCTTCCATTGTGGCAAAGCGATCTTCCGGCTTCTTCTCAAGAGTTTTGAAAATAATCTGCTCTAACTGCGGTGGAATGCCGATCTTCGGATTGGTGACTGAAATTGGGTCGGGTTTGACGTTGACATGCTTGAATATGGTTTTTACCGCATTTGGTGCCATGAACGGCGGACTGCCTGCGATGGCTTCGTACATGACACAGCCCAGAGAATAGATGTCTGTGCGTGGGTCCAGCTCATCGCCCACACATTGCTCAGGGCTCATGTAGAGAGGGCTTCCTACGATGTCGCCGGTCTGAGTAAGCTCTTGTTCCCCCAGATCCTGGGATGCCACCACTTTAGCGATTCCGAAGTCCACAAGTTTGACAAAGTTCTCTCGGACATCGCTTTTCATCAAGAGAATATTGCTCGGTTTGATATCACGATGAATAACACCTCTTTTATGTGCGTGCTCCAGAGCATCGCAGATTTGATCGAAGATATCGAAAAACTGCCGGGGCGGCAGCCCATTGTTTTTGCCTATCTCTGCTCTAAGAGTCTGACCTTCGATCAACTCCATGATTAAATAAGGCACTTCGTCCTTGGTAAGACCATAGTCATGAATAACCACCAGATTAGGGTGATTTAGTTTTGAAGCAGCCTGAGCTTCTCTTTCGAAGCGGTGAATATTCGACTCTTTGCTTGCCACGTGCGGATGAAGCACCTTTATGGCAAGGGCGGCATTGGTTTTTCTGTGCCGGCCTTTATAAATGGCTCCCATGCCTCCCAGGGAGATCCTCGAGATAATCTGATACTGATCCGGCAAACGCAGAGAGTGCGTCGTTAGAAGCTCATCTTGCAAGTCTTCGTTCTCTGCGTCTTCGGAGGTCAGATGTACTGTTTTGTCGGGAGCGTCGCTCATCGCTTCTAGAATGCGAGCCATTTTAGGAGGATTGTGATAGTTGAGCAGGGACTGAGAGAGGATGGCGACGGTCATGGAGGCGTTTTGATCGTTCTTCAGAAAGTGTCTGCGAAAGTTCGCAAAAGCGAGCCTGCGTCGGTCGAGGACGAAGTCCCAGAGCCCGGCGAAGCCTTCGGTCAACTGTCCTCGTTTGGGTAATTTGAAACCTTTTGCCTTCAGGCTCCAGCGGATCAGAATATAATAGTCGGCAAGAAGTGCCACTATTATTGCAGCGACAAAAAGATAGACGCTGGCGAAACCATTGGCGGTGAACAGTTTTACACTGGAAGAGATGAACTGGTGCGGGTGCAGAAAGTGAATTGAGGCAAAATGGTCGTAGGTGGCCCAGATAACGCCGAGCGCCCCTACTATAAGAGCGACCTTCTTACTTCTGGTGCTCAATATCTGGTAGAGACCGATGGTAAAGGCTGCAAGAGCCGTCCAGATGGCGTGACCAGCTACAAGAAACTGGTTGTTGACATAGTCAGCAGTTGGTAGCCACTGTATATGATGACTCCAATTTCTGTCCACATGAATGAAGGAGTCGTTCACTACTCCAAAGCCTGCTCCCACAGCCGCACCCATCAGCACAAAATCGGTCAACCCGTAGGTGTAGCTGCTGAACTTTCTGGTGCGATAGAGATGAAATAGAATCGGCGAGATTTTGATAATTTCTTCTATGGCAGGAACAGAGGTAGATCTGAGTGGCTCCAGGAAGCTCAGGTTGAAAATCTGTTCGACTAAAGCAGCTATGCCGACGGCCAATCCACCGGCAAAGAACATCATCAAAATCGTTCTGAGCGGCACTGTTCTTGTGAACAATGACACCAGCAGTAATCCGATAACGATAGAAATATTGAATGCGAAGGCTGTTATGCCGGCAGGACCTGTTTTGACCAGAGTAATAGCCAGCCACCCGGCAAAGCCTGCCCACAGAACAATCCAGCGAATAGGCACCCGTGAAGCACCGATGGGAATGGTTCCCCAGGTCTTGTAATGCTTCTCTCTCTTGCTAAGCTGCAAATCAGGTCCTCTTACTCATCGGCGAAGAAAATCGGCTGGGTGGCTTCTAGAAAAGCCTGGGTGGCTAAATCGCCTCCCTCGTCCGGGGTCTCGACCTTTTTGTTTTGAGATTCATAGAGGACTGTCAGAGCGACATCGTACTTTATGCGAGGGCACAAAAAGCCGTCTATGAAGCGACCCCTGAGGCTGGGTATGGAAGAGGCTCCCTCGTCCAGTTCGGTGAGTGCCACTCCGTCGGTGAGAGCTTCGCTTGAAGCAATAGTGTGTTCCAGATCCATAGCCGCCTGTTCGGCAGATTTGCCTTTGGCCCTGGCGTCTGCACCCGGTTTCTTTGATGCCGCATTGCCCGACTTGAAAAACGGAAGAGAAGACTTACCCTTTTCTCCTTTCTTCGTCGGGGGACCTTCTCCAAGCTCGACAGAAAGCGCGATAAAAGATAAAGCGGCAAAAAATGCCGTAAATAAGGCCAGATTGCCGACGGTGCTGCCTACGTCCATTTCGATTTAAGGTTCTGCTCCAGATAGAACACTATATTCTAATTACCCAGTTCTAATAAGAGATCGATGGATGTCCCGGGAGGCAAGCCGTGGTCAAAAACGAAAATAGTAAGTATGGTCTGCAGCAGAGCCTGAGGGTCGAGCCAGAAGGGAATGCATCAGGGTTGCTTAGCGCTCGGACCTTTGTAGTCAAAGATTTATTTGACGTTCTAGGATACAAGACCGGTGCAGGAAATTCTAAATGGCTCGAATTAGCTGAGCCTGCTTCTGATCATGCCAGCGCTGTCAAGGGACTGCTTCAGGCAGGAGCCATTCTGGTCGGCAAATCCCAGACCGATGAGTTCGCCCTCAGTCTAGACGGCATCAATGAACATTACGGCACACCATTGAACAGTCTCTATCCCGAGAGAATTCCCGGTGGCTCTTCCAGTGGTTCCGCCGCTCTTGTGGCTGCCGGAATGGCGGATTTCGGTCTGGGCAGTGATACCGTCGGTTCCATAAGAGTGCCTGCTGCCTATTGCGGTCTCTATGGCTTCCGACCCAGTCACGGAGTCGTGCCACTGGATGGAGTGCTGCCTCTGGGTCCTTCTTTTGATACGGTCGGCTGGTTGAGCAAAAATATCGAACTGCTTCGTGATACAGCAAGAGTTTTAATACCAGAATCTGATTCAATCTCAGCGGATCCGCTTAAGGTGGTTATTTCAGAAAGTCATTTTCAACTGGTGCATGAAAGTTATCGTGAAGAGTTGATTGAGATAGCAAGAAAAATGACCTCCTGTCTTGGATCTGTCGAAACGACAAGTTTTGATACCAGGGTGCTGGACGGCATGGCTCTCACTTTTTCTCTGATCAGATCCTTTGAAGCATGGCAGTATTACCGGCATTTCGTCGATGCCAATCTCGCTGCTATATCCAAACGGACTTTACCTAGACTGCTAGAGGGAAAGACAGTCAGCCTCAATGAGTTGGAGATGGCAAGGTCAAACATGAGTGCCGCTAGAAAATTGATAGATACCATTGTGAAACCAGGCACAATACTCTGCCTGCCCTCAATCTGGAATCTGCCGCCGAAGTTGGATGCCATAGACTCGGATCTGGATTTCAATCGGCGCCAGAATATTCGTCTGACAATATGTTCGGTGCTCGGAGGAAATCCCCAGATAGTCATGCCTGTGAGACTGAATAAGGATACCGTGCTCTCAATTTCGTTTATGGGATGTCGGGGTGAGGACCTGAGCCTGATTGAAGCAGCAATTAAAGCCAATCAGCTTGTGTCCTGATGACAACCGTTGTGTACGGAAAACTGTCCAGTATTCTATAATTGACCCAGGTTAATAGGGTAGATCGAATTAGGACTTTCTAGCAGATGAAATTTTTTCTTTCCAGTCTGGTGACACTGGTATTAGTATGCTTGTTCAGCTTTGCACCGCTTCATGCCCAGGAGGACAAGCCTGCAGACAAACCAGTTGCAGAGAAACCAGCTACAGAAATACAGAAGTCAGAGACCGAAAAGACCGAGAAAACTGATAAAACTGACCAGCCGGTGGCTCAGCCCGAAAAGGCTGCTACGGCTGCTGATGATGAGAAGGAAAAGGGCACATCCGGCGAAGCGGCTGTCTGTCCACCTCAGCCCGGCAATGAACCGGCGCCTAAGAAAATGGAAATCAGCGGAGAAGATCCGTTTAGCAGCGGCAAATATAAAACTATCGATGTCGATCTTGAGTACAAAGCGAATCCTGCCGCAGATTCGATATTCGTCTTCTTCAACTATCTGACTATGGTAGCAATGGTGGTCATGGTGGTTTCAGTAGCCCTATGGGTGTTCAAGAACCGGGATAAACTCTCTGACAGTGGAACCAGTTCGACTGTCACGCCTAAGGCTGCATCAAAGAAAAAAGAGAAGCCTGAGGAGAAAGCCGAAGAGAAGTCTGAGGAGAAAACCGAAGAGAAGTCTGAGGAGAAGACCGAAGAGAAGTCTGAGGAGAAGACCGAAGAGAAGTCTGAGGAGAAAGCCGAAGAGAAGTCTGAGGAGAAGACCGAAGAGAAATCTGAGGAGAAAGCCGAAGAGAAGGCTCCAAGGAAAAAATCGAGTAAAGGCCGAGGCAAATCGACTAAGAGCAAGAAGTCCGATGCTTGAAGCCGGTTTGAGAGCACTTGCGATAACAGTTCTTCTTGGTGCAGCCGGGCTGGTTTCTGGTTGTTCCAGCCTCCCTTCTGATCAAGATCTTTCTGCCGCAAGGTATTCTTCTGAAGAGTGGAAGAAACAGTTTGAATGGCTAACAGACCAGGAAGATACCGACTTTCTGCTTTTTGTCAGACAGCTTGATGTGGCTGAATCCAAGGCACAGTCGGCAATAAAGAGAGGGAAGAAATTTTCCAAGGATGATTCAAGACTGGCGAGAAGTGAAACCAGTCTTGGCAGAGTTTATCTGGAAAGGGGTGAATATGAAAAAGGCATTGCCCCGTTACAGGATGCCCTGCGAATAAAATCGGCCGCTTTTGGCAAAAACAGTGCCGATGTTGCAGACATTTTGACTGAAATAGCTTATGCAGAGATAAATCTTGGTCAGGTAGAAAAAGCAAGAAAGAATATCGACGAAGCTATTGCGATTAGAAAGAAGATAAATGATGTGTTCGCGGCAATAGATTCTGATTTTGTCGAAGGACTGATACTGGAACGCGAAGGCAAGATGAAAGAGGCAAAAGACAAATTTGCCTCCAGCATAGTGGCTTACAAAAGTCGTTTAAATATTGGTGCCGGTGACCTTTCGAACGCCCAGCTTAATAGAACCAGAATCTGCCTGAGGCATCTTATAGATCTGAGTAAAAGACAAGAGCCGGGAGCCGATCTGAAGCCTTTGAACGACAGCCTAGCTTATTTGAACGAGTGGTTTTCCTGTCTGGGCAGAGACAGCTAGGCGTATTTTATAGAAACTGATACCAGTTCGGTGGAGCCCTTCGGAATTGTCATTACGACCAATCCCACGTTGCCGAAATCTTGTGAAACAAACGCGTTGACCTGCTGGCGATCTCTTACTTCTGGAGATAGTCCTCCGATCATTTTGTAAGATGCAATCATGTCATCGGTGATTTCGGATGCGAGGATGGTGTCTGCCAGCAGCGTGCCATCCATCATGTAGCGGAGTTTCAATCCGTCCGGAACGAGTTCCAGATGGATTTCGGAGCACTGAAGCTCTATCGCTTTGCCAAGTATGTTTTTGGCAAGCTCAAGAACAGAAGGATCTGAAAGACCAGGAAGACCGCCTTCTGACGCGGCTATGGGAACAGGCTCGGGAGCAGGTGGCGGTGCCGGCACAGGTGCCGGGGGAGGAGGTGGTGGCGGTGCTTGCTGAACAGGCTCGGCCACAGGAAGAGGCTCTGGGGCAGGAGCCGGAGGAGGAGGCGGCGGTGGCGGTGCTTGCTGAACAGGCTCGGCCACAGGTAGAGGTTCGGGGGCAGGTGCCGGAGGAGGAGGTGGCGGTGCTTGTTGAACAGGCTCGGCCACAGGAAGAGGCTCGGGGGCAGGAGCCGGAGGAGGAGGCGGCGGTGCTTGCTGTACAGGTTCGGCCACAGGAAGAGGCTCTGGAGCAGGAGCCGGAGGAGGAGGCGGCGGTGGTGCTTCCTGAACTGGCTCAGCGACAGGCTCGAACTCGGGCACCAATTCTGGTGCGGTTTCCGGCTCGACTGTCTCCAATATCTCTTCCTCTTCAGGTAGAGTCAGACCCGGTGGCAATGGTGGTCTTACAGTACTTGGCTGAACCGGTTCTTCTTCGGGAATCTCTTCTTCCGGGAAGGTTGCCGTAACTGCGGCCGCAGGCGCAGAAACAGGTTCCAGCGCAGGTAGCGGTTCTGGCTCCGGCTCTGGCTCTGGCTCTGGTTCAGTCAGTGACAAAGAGGGATCCGAGCGATAGGCGGGTTCTTCCACAGAGTGCTCGGGGAATTCATCATAAGGCTGAGTCTCTGAAGAGCGGTTGGCTCCGTCCTCATCTATGTCTACTACTTCTACAGGACTTTCAGGCAGGACGGGCAAGTCTTCTTCGGGGACTTCATCTGGTTCGTGTACCTGATTCTCCTGGGCAAGATTGAGTTCGCTCTCGACTATTTCTTCAAGAAAAGAGAAGCCAGGATCTTTCTCAGGAAACAGGCTCGATTCAGGCGCTATGGTGATCTCCGAAGCTACCGTTTCGACCATTACATTGATGTCTTGTGGTTCGACCGATTCGGCACTGTCTACCGGAACAGCCATTACTGGTGATACCGGTTCGAGTTCTTGCGAGGGAATCGAATCTGCTGTCTCAGTCTTGCGCACTGCTGAAGCAGAGCGTCCGAGTCTTATTGGGGCCTCAGCGACAGGAGCTTCCTCTTCTTCTAAATCAGGAAATACAGGTGCTGCTTCCGGCTCTGGTTCCGGCTCTGGTTCTGGTTCTGGTGCTGGTTCAGGCTCTGGCTCAGGTTCAGGTTCCACTTCAGCACGAGCTTCATCCAGCTCTTTGTCCATCTCATCCAGGCGGTCTTTCAAGAAGAGTGACTGTGAACCAAATACGGTATTGTCGAAATCGTCTACAGCGTCGGTATCGTCTGTATCTGCTGAAATAGCTGCGATAGAAGGCTCTAAAGTACCTTCTTCTATGGTCGATTCATCTTCGGAAATACCGGAGGTTCTGGCTATGTCTCTAACCATACTGTCGAGACCAGGTACGTAGGGCTCTCTAATGGCATCAAGAGTGTCGGATGTCTGTATTCCTCTATCTGGAGGAAGAGTCTCTTCCAGATCGGATTCGGACATAAACGAGCTGGATTCGGCTATTTCCGATTTGCCGAATTCTTCATTTTCTTCTTCTTCGTCGTCACCGAATGAAGAGTCGATAATACTGCTGGTAGTATCGAAAAGACTTTCTGAGCTTCCGGACTCTTCTTCCTCTTCCTCATCATCTTCGTCGTCGCCGAAGAGTCCTCCCAGTCCAACAGGAGCCTCTTCAGAGACAACCGCTGAAGACTCTATGCCGCCAACTTCTCCAGTTTTCTCCAGAGAATCGAAAATGTCATCCAGCTCTGATGCCAGTGAAGAACCGTCTATGCGTTCCTCGTCGACCTGTTCTTCCTCTTCTGGCGCTCTATCGACTTCTTCTTCCGGTAAAGTAGGTTCTGCCAAAGTCTCGTCTGCAGGAGCTTCTTCTAGCTGGCTCAATAAGCTGTCCAGCTGATTTGCAACCGAAAAGCCTTCTGCGGCAGTAGCTTCTATCTCTTCGGGTACGGCTGCGAGTTCCTGCTCTTGTTCCAGCTCTGGTTCCGGTGGCGCCAGTGCCGCTCTGAGAGACTGGATACCTTTGTCTTCTTCGAAGTCGTCATCTTCGTCTTCATCGTCTCCAAATAGAGATCCCGGCGTCAATCGAGCCTCTTCCTCTTCCCCTTCTTCTTCTTCTTTTGGCAGTTCCTCAATCGATTCAGCTAAAGCGGGACTTGCTTCGTTCTCGAAGGAGTCGAAGATCGAATCTACCTCCTCGGCCATTGAAGCGCCGTCTATGACTGCCGACTCTTCCTTCTCGAAGTCGTCATCGTCATCTTCATCGTCTCCGAAAAGAGAACCGGCAGCTAAAGCACTGGGAACGGCCTCTTGCTCTGTTTCTTCGGAATGTTGAATCTGTTCGGCGGTCTCTTCGTCTTTGCCTTCGAAAGCGTCGAAGATCGAATCAACTTCATCAGCCATGGAGGCTCCGTCAATTCGTGCTTCTGTTTCGTTCTCGGCAGTTTCGAAATCATCGTCATCATCATCGTCGTCACCGAATAAAGAGCCGGGAGACGAAGCTACCTCTTCTCCACCTAGAGAGGAATCAT
Organism: Candidatus Obscuribacterales bacterium; assembly: GCA_020634035.1. Taxonomy (GTDB): domain Bacteria; phylum Cyanobacteriota; class Vampirovibrionia; order Obscuribacterales; family Obscuribacteraceae; genus RI-106. The sequence continues at coordinate 689,499 of JACKCM010000005.1, forward strand.
CTTCATCCTCTTCTCCGAACAATGACAGGCTGCTGCTTTCCTGGGGAACAGAATCTTGTACAGGCTCTTGAACGACCTCTTCCACAGATGCCGCTTCTCTTTCCAGAGAAGAAATTATACTGTCTACCTCGCTGGCGATGGCTGAGGTGTCTATCTTTCCAGATACGGAGACTACGGTATTGCCGTCGTCTGTTTCGAAATCGTCATCGTCATCATCGTCTCCAAACAATGAAGTTGAGACCTGGGGGGCTTCATCCTCAGGCTGCGCGGTTTCGGCTCGATCAGAGGCAAAGTCAAGGTCATCTTCGTCGTCGGCATCGAAAAGCGAAGTGATCTTCTTCGACGGTCTTTCTGTGACTGCTTCGGCAGCCTGATCGGGATCAAATCCGTTCTCCTCAACTTCGCCGGTATCTTCTTCTGCCTCGGATTCAGTGACCGCATTCTCATAGGTCTGGTAGAGCAGATAGTCAAAGTCATCTGCCGTACAAACAAGCTTCTTGAAGTGTTCGCTTCCCAGGCTCTCTTTTACGGCGTCAGCGGCGATCAGGTCGTCTGGGTCAACCATAGCCACGGAATACTGTTCTCCGGTAACTGCCACCGGGACGAACCGATATTTTCTGGCGACCTCTTCGGGGATGAGCTTTATCGTGTCCGGTTCTGGTCTGTTGAGAGAGAGATTGATGTAGTTGACGCCGAATTGCAGTTCGAGAGCATCCTTGAGCTGCCTTTCCGAGACCAAGCCGAGGCGGGAGAGAACGAGGGTGATTCGATCTCCTGATTGCTCTTGTTCGGTGAGGGCTTCTGATAGCTGCTCGGACGTTATATAGCCGAGGTCTATGAGCAATTCACCGATTTCGTTTCCCACTGCGGACATTCTTGCTCCATTACAGAGGATTGGATCGCTGCCCAAAGAAGATAATAACTGGTTCTTTAAGCAGGGGACTGGAATTTTTGTGCCCTTGCTGCACTCTACCTAAACATAGCCTGAACCCTCACTACGGCGTGATTCTGCCCGGTTTTGTTCCGATAAATATCGGGCACTGCTCTCTTGGCAGCAAGAGGTTCGGGCGATGCCATGGCCTTGTCCCTGTTTTCGGGGTCGCCAAATTCATAGAAAGTCTCTTTACATATATAAATTAGTTGTTTACTTAACGTCTAATGTTTTTATATGTTCACAAGAGAGATTGACGACTCTGTGCATTATGAGACGTTGTGCTTTTAGTTCTTTGGTACATCGATACAAAAAATAGCGAGTCTATACTGTAAACTGATGGGCAACTGATTTGGAACTGGATATAGTGGCACTATTTTAGCGCCGGAGGTAGTAAGTTTGAATATCGATGCGGTTATTTTCGATTATGGAAATGTCCTCAGCCGGGTGCCCGAGCAGGATGATATCGATGCTATGGCTGCTATCATGCAAATCGGTACGGATAGATTTTTAGAGGGATACTGGCATCATCGGCTTGATTATGATTGCGGTATGCCCAGTATCGAATACTGGCAAGCAGTGGCGGACTATCTGGATATTGCGCTCAAGCCTGAAGAGGCGGATCGGTTGACGATGATAGATGCGATTAGCTGGAGCAGACCGGAACCTGCTATGGCAGAGCTTGCCGACCGTTTGCATCGTGCCGGAGTAGAGCTTGCCATTCTGTCCAACATGCCGATGGATATCAAAGTCTATCTAGAGAGTAATTGCAACTGGCTTCCAGACTTTGTTCATCGGACATACTCTTGCGATCTCAAGTTTGCCAAGCCGGATCCGAGAATCTATGAGCATTCCAAAAATGGAGTGGCTCGCCATGAGGAGAGAATTGTTTTCATCGACGATCGTGAAGAAAATATCGATGCCGCCAGAAAAGTTGGTATCAATTCTCTTCTGTTCTCCGGCTTCCAGCGACTGGTGGAAGATCTAGGCGAAACCAGTTTGAAAGAGCATCTGTAATAAAATACCGGCTTCAAATTTGAAGCCGGTATCACTGCGATTTTCAGGAAAGTCTTCTTCCTGAACTGCTGTGTCTTAGTTGAGACCGAGCAGTTCTACTTCGAAAATCAAGGTGGCGTTCGGAGGAATTACCCCACCAGCACCTCTAGCGCCGTAGCCGAGTTCAGGCGGAATAGTCAACTTTCTTTTACCGCCGATTTTCATGGACATGACACCTTCGTCCCATCCACGAATAACTTGACCCTGACCGATACAGAATTCGAAAGGCTGACCACGGTCGACCGAGCTATCGAATTTGGTACCATCGGTAAGCCAACCAGTGTAGTGCACGCTGACCATCTGACCGGGCTGAGGCGAGGCGCCGTTGCCTTCGAGGAGTTCTTCGTACTGCAAACCACTCTGTGTTGTTGTCGTCATAAATCTGTCCTCTTTTTTCTTTGTGTCTGCTTGAAAGATTGACAGCCACAGGCTGTTCGAAATGCGCTTTGACAAGCATTCGGGGAAGAATAGCACTTATACCCGAAATGATCCAGGCTTCTTGACTACTTGACGTCAATCAGTTCTACATCGAAAACCAGAGTAGAACCAGGTGGAATCCTGTCTCCGGCCCCTGCGTCTCCGTAAGCCAGATTCGGCGGAATGGTTAGTTTGCGCTTACCGCCAATTTTCATGGTCATCACACCTTCGTCCCAGCCACGGATGACTTGACCTTGTCCGATGGAGAATTGGAAAGGTTGTCCACGGTCGACCGAGCTATCGAATTTGGTACCATCGGTAAGCCATCCTGTGTAATGCACAGTGACTGTATCACCTGGTTTGGGGCTCTTTCCGGTGCCTTCCACAATCTCTTCGTATTGCAGACCGGTCTCGGTGGTGACCTTTTTACCGCTGCCTTCCTGGGGTGTGAAGACCGGAGCTGATTGCTCCGCCGGAGCTGATTGCTCCGCTGGAGCTGCCTGCTCCGCTGGCTCGGCCGCTGTCGCACCACCTGCATCAGGAGAAGCCGCCTTGTCTCCCTGGCTGCATCCTGTTACCAGGGTAAAAGCGGTAGCCAGACTCAATGTCGCAGCAGTGGTGAACAAAATCTTCTGAATGTCTTTCATGAATACTCCATCCGGTCAATAAGCTCTCTTTTGTGCCGGTGCACAAGTTGCTAGTTTACCATCCGAGTTCCTAATGACAATTCGACCTTGATGGGATCTCGAAAAGAAGGTAAAAGAAGGTAGCAATTTCTAGCTCTATACATAGAGGTGGAGAGGTGGACGGTGATACAAGAGAAAGACCTGGCGGAAATCACAGCCTCCATTTTAAAAAATGAAGGAAAGAATACTGAACACAAGATTTCTCAGCGTTATCTGGTGGGAGTCGCCGGTCCGCCCGGAGCAGGAAAGTCAACGTTTGCAGCAGATCTCTGTCGTTCTGTAAATGAGGTCGCATCCAAACATGTGGCGAAAGTGGTGCCTATGGATGGTTTTCACCTCGACAATTCCAGGCTTGAGCAAATGGGGTTGCTTCATCTCAAGGGCATACCCGATACGTTCGACAAAGAAGGTTTCGAAGCTCTTGTAACTAGATTGAAAACTTTGCCAGCGGAAACAATATTTTTCCCTGTCTTCGATCGCAGTATAGAAGCCAGTATTCAAGACGCTGATAGTGTCGGACCTGATCAACCTATCGTGATTTTAGAAGGCAATTATCTATTTTACTGGCATCAAATACGAAACCAGTTGGATCTATCGATTTATATCGATGCACCAGAAGATATTCTTTACGAAAGACTTATTGCAAGGCATTTAGAAGGTGGCAAAGACACGCAGTCGGCCAGAGATAAAGTTCTGTCAACCGATATGCCCAATCGCAATTTGGTCCAGAGCTGTCGTGACTGCGCCAATATCTTTCTCGATTCAGCCAAGGGCGTCTTTTAGAGATACTTTGGCGGCAAGATGTTTTCTTGCTGCATCGAGAATGGCGAATTCTTCATCCAGTCTATCTACCGTATCCACAAGCTCAAGCAGATCTTGCTGATCTCTTGGAGAGCCATAGAAATTAGCCGCAATCCAGAAAGAAAGTTCAACTGGCGTATTCGGTATTTCGCCTGCCAGTTTAACCTCTTTATCTACCAGCTTCGACGACAGATGCAGAATGTCTTTCACCGCCTGATGAATATCGTCCACCAGTGGCTCGGTCGATTCTTCGATGGTATGATCATCGAAATACTCTACTTCAGCACGAATGTACGGAACTTCTTCGATTATGCGTCGAACCTCGAAGCGGCGCTCTCCCAGAGTCAGGATATTCAGTCTGCCCTGGGGTAATCGCTTTACCTTTGTGATGGTGGTACTGCAGCCGGTGCTAAGCATTCTTTCGTTAAGGTCGTCGAAGAAAATAATGCCGAAGGGTTCATCGTTCTCGATCGCATGGTTGATCATGCTTTTGTAGCGCTCTTCGAAAATATGGAGCGGCAAGTAAGCTTTCGGAAAAAGAACAACCGGAAGCGGAAAGATTGACAGGACTGCGGTGCTTTTCTTAGTAGTCTCAGGCATGGAACAAACAGTCTCGGCGTGTCGAATCGGAACCAGGGCGTAGGACCCACTAATACTATTCTAAGCACATTTTCAAGAAGAAAGGCAGAATCCTGAGATTCTGCCTTTGCAATCATCGAATATTCGATTCAGGAGGTCCTGAGGTTCAAGCTTCTTTCTTGAGGAGTTCCATTACCTCGCCGTCTTCAGGGAATCTTCCCAGGGTTGCTTTCGAAAAGATAAGCTTCCCGTTGAATTCGACTTCGAAGACCCCTCCGGATGATTTAACCAGTTCGGTCTCGTAAGAGAACTCGCTTTTCAGTTCAGCTGCCAAACTGACAGCTCGGGCTTTGTATCCTCAAGCACCGCAATAGGTGATTTTCATCTTCGTGGATGTAGATGTGCTCATCTCGGTATCCTCCTTTTGTGTTTCCGGTTATCTAGCGTGCATGAACGGGTTGGGGTTGATAATCCCTCAAATACATTTCGAGGTTCTCGTAGTGAGAGACCTCTTCAAGGATAATCTGTTCATACATCAACTTCAAAATCAAATCTTTCTCAAATTCTTTCAGATGACGCTCATACATCTCGATGTGGTTTTTCTCCATTTCGAGATCTTCTTTGAGCATCTCTTCCAGGGTCTGGTCTCCAGGCTCGTCGATCTCTTCCATTTTCACCGAAGGATGACCGCCAAGAGCGGTTATCTTCTCGCCGATTTGAATCGAATGGGTCATCGAATCGGTGGCCAGGCTGCGAAAGAGCTGCACCAGCGGACCGCGTCCGGGACCTATTACGATGAAGGAGTGATGAAGATAGCGCACCATGGCGGCTAGTTCTTTCTCCAGGGCACTGTTCAGGGCTTCGATAACTCTCTCTTTATTTACTTTTGGCTCCATGACTCTTCCTGCTCAAATAAACGGTAATTGGGGCGAATCGCCTCGAAGCGCCTATTGTACCGCATCTAATAATAATTATAGCCCTGACAGCCCCAGATAAGCCGTATTTAGCCCGGTCTTTTCGGTTCGGGCTTGTCAAAGGGGATCGCTTCTCCGAACATCTCTAAATGCTGAATCCGGGCATCCTGCCAGGCGCAATAATCTTCGCGATATTGATGGCGTGCTTGACCGAAGGACGTGCTCATGGCGCGCTGTTCTTGTTCATTGAGCCAGGCAGCTTCTTTTTTGAGGTCCATCAGCTTCACCGACCAGTCCCGGGGCTTGACCGGAAATACCGTATCTATGGCGCGTTTGTCCGGCGGCACCTCGTCATAGGGTTCGGCTATGCCGTCGGTTCTTGATTGGAAGACCATCGCCTGGTAAAGGTCCTGGGGCTCTATGCCATTGAGACGGCTGTCGGTCAGCAGTCCCCAGTGGCTCTGACAGAAGAAAAGCTCGCTGTTTTTGTCATACAGGGCGGTAATCATGTGCAGATCATGCCCGTTGCCTGAAGCTTCAGGGGTCAGCAGCCGGTTGATATAGACCGGTATCTGAACCGGTCGCTTTGTGAATTCGCGGTAGACCCGCGCTCTTTCTACCAGCTCAACCGGGGAGTGAATCGGTTTCAGTTCAGCAGATTGGCTGAGGGAAGCATCCACAATCAGTCCATCGGCATTGCCTTCGGTGATTTTGCATACTGAAACAGCGTCTTCGATGCTAAGCGAGGTGCCTTCGGCTACTGTGTCTTCCCTGCCGGCAAGCTCTCTGAAGCCTTTGACCACTACTTCTCCTGTGGTCTGGATACCGACAGAGGGGCGCTGGCGGTAGGCGAGCGTATAGGCTTCCCCTTCGGCTTTCTTATTCAAAAGCGCCTGCATGACGATAAGATCGTAGAGTTGCCCGGCGGCATCTCGAAAACCTTTGCGCATGATACTTTGCTCATCGCACAGCCTGGCTTCCAGATCAAGAGCGAGGCTTTCTAGATCACACTCTACTTCAATAGAGCTGGAGCCATCCAGCGCTTCGAGGGTACAGGAGCCGGTCACGGCAAGCTCTGCTATGGGTTCGATAACCGGCACAGGGTCGGTCTCTAAGAGCTGGCGCATCTTCGATTGAATTACGCTTGTAGTATGGAAACCCTGGCAGGTAAATCTCTCCGGGTCACCTGCCCGGCGGGCCATCGCTTCACCAATGCGCAGCAGATCTTCAGGAAGATAGATGGTTCTTCCCCGGACTCTGCCGTCAGACGAAAAGACCCGATCGATCGCCCGGGCGACCAGATCCACGGTGGTGACTCGATCAAGCATTTTAAGAACGGACTCCTTTCATCCGCGGATTGAGCCATAGAAGCGATTATGGCGGTCAGCCGACACTACTGAATCGTTGGCTGAGACTTGCCAGGTGATCCCGCGCAGGTTCCGAGACCGCGCCCACTTTCTCTATACTGCCGATCATGTCTCGGCGAGTAGAGCTGGCATATTCCCGGGGTTTGAAATCTGCTTCGGCTTTGTCATTGGCGGCCAGGGCGGTCTGCTCTGCAACAGATTCTGTACTGTTATCGTTATGTGCTGAGGCAACATCGGTGGAGGTTTCGCCCACGGCTTCAGGCTGGGGCTCTTCGTGGAAGAAGCTGAGCTCGGGCAGGGTGCCATTAGCCACCTCGTCGGAAGTGCGAGCAGTGTTGAAGGATGCGTTCTCGACGGGACCGGTTTCGGTTCTGTAGGCGCTCAGGGTATCGATAGAAGAGATGGAAGTGTTGATGTCCTCGGCTGCTTCGCCGGTCAGCCTGGAGTTATCGAACTGTGAATTGCTGAAAAGATCGGCAAAAAGGTCAGAATTGCCCTGACCGCCAGCACCTTTGGACGGTGTTCCGCCCAGATTGCCATCAGATCCTTTGTCGCCAGCCATTTGCCCCTAACCTTCGAGTATCCACATTCCCTCTTATACTCTTCCACGATCTAGAGAATATGAGTCACTGAATTAGCTATATTTAGTCTTTTTCTGGTGGTTTCTTATAGAAAAGAACCAGGAGCCCAACCAGGGTCATGATCACGGCGACAGGCCAGTAATGCTCCAGAGAGCTCTCGAGCTTGAGACGGGTGATGATTATGGCGGTCAGATTATTGATGCCGTGGATGACCATGGCAGGAAAAATCGAGCCGGTATAGATTGTTATGGCTGTCAGAAGAATGCCGAGAATGGCAGTCGGTACGATTCGGAAGATGCTCAGATGAAACAGTCCGAAGAGAATCCCGACAAAAAATATCGAGCCCCAGGTGCCGAAGCGCTTTTTAACAAGACCGAGAATACAGCCGCGGAACATAAGCTCTTCGCATATCGCCGGCGAGATAGCCAGCGCTGTGATTACCACCAGAAGCGGTTTGTTCGCCTGGATAATCAGGTCTCGGAACATCGAAGTGAAAAACTCCGGTGCAGGAAAAATGAGGCTCTGAATAGCATTGGCAAGAAAGGCGATAAGAATGCATCCAGGTGCTATGAGTACGGCACCGATCATATGTCTGGCTTTTGGCTTGACCAGGCTCAAGGTGGACGGAGTCAGCCGTCCGACATAACGCAACAGTACCAGTGATGGTGTCAGGATGACAATCGCCTGTGTCAATATTGAACCATAAGACATATCCCACTGTTGCAGGGATTGACCGAGGTAGAACATCAAAAGAAAAGTGACTGTTATTAAAATCCCCACTTCTACGGCAAAGTCGTCTTCTTTCCATCTTGCCTGCTTGGGCTTATCCAGATCGAACATCAGATCTTCGCGGTCAAGAATGAAAGAAGCTCTCCAGGTGACCAGCGCGGCAAAAATGAAAGAGACTAGGATGGTGACCGATTGCCATAGCCAGTTGGGTGAACCGGAGAGAAATTCTTTGATTCCCAGGGCGGTGTTTAAAATAGGGATAAAAGCTATGCCTGAAGAAAGCTCCAGATCAGGAAGAGAACAGACTCCGGTGCCGGCGATTACAAAAAGCAAGAAGGGAACGAAATAACCCTGACCCTGCTGAAAGGTCTTGCACCAGGAAGCGAGATAAATTGAGAGTGCCGCAAGGGATAGCACCAGGGGCACCGAGGTGATGAAACAGTAAAGAGCTGCCAGGGGAGAGAAAGTGAAGTCGTATTCTTTTTGGCAGGCAGAAAACAGGGCGAAGGTAGTTAGAATACTGATCAAACCGAGGGCGACGGTAGATAGCCCACAGACCGAGACCACCAGCAGTTTGCCCAGGAGGATGTTTTTGCGACTGACCGGACTGAGCAATAGAACTTGCAGGCTCTTACGCTCTCTTTCTCCGGTGATGATATCGATGGCGGGATACGAAATTGCCACCAGCACCATGGTGAAAAGCAGAAATGGCACCACTGTTCTGACCGGGTCCGAAACCAGTAGATGCTTCTGATCTACCTCTATCTCTTTGGCTTCCAGATTGTATTGAGAAGGAAGTTTGAGAGAATAGCTGCGGGTCCTGAGACGCAGTATGTTCTCTTTGATATCGGAGAGCAGACCAGAGACATTCTGGGCCGATACAAGAGACAGCTCTTTGCGTTGATTAAATATCAGCTTGATCTCAGGCACTTTGCCGACATCATTGTAGTGGGTGCTGAAATCACTGGGAAACTGAACAACAAGATCCAGTTTGCCCGCTCTTAAAAGTTTCATACAGGTGGAAGGATCGTGTTCGGGCGATAGCGTCAGGCTATTCGACTTTTTCATCTCTTTCAGCATCGGTGCATAGTCGCCCACCAGGGCGATTCGAGAATGGCGATGCATGATGTCGGCTTTGATTTTGGTGGCGACTATGGCCGGCAGAATAAGAAAGAGGGGATAGAGCAGGATAGGCATCACCACCATGATCAGAAGCGAGCGATAGTCCCGAAAGAGTTCGAGAATATCTTTGCGAAAAACTATCGCTATCTCGCCCAGGTCATCTTTCTGCACTGGCTTTTCCCTGTACTACATTGAGGAAGATCTCTTCGAGATTTTTCTGACCGGTAAGCCCTTGCAGCTCTTCGAGGGGGCCTATGGCATGCAGTATGCCATCGTAAATGATACCGATACGATCACAGAGCTTTTCGGCTTCGTTCATGATATGGGTCGAAAAGACTATGCATTTGCCTTGATTCCTCAATTCCTGGACGATTTCGTGCACGGTTTGACTGGTGATTACATCAAGACCCGAGGTTGGTTCATCGAGGATGAGAATGGGGGGATCATGGACCATCGCCCGGGCAAGCGAGACTTTCTGTTTCATCCCGGTGGAGAGTTTGTGGCTTCTTGTATCTATGAAGTCTGTCATATTGAGCTTCTGTGCCAGTGCGTCAATTCGTCCGGCCAGTTCGCTTTCGGGAAATTTGTGCAAACGTCCGAAATAGGTCAGGATCTCTCTGGCGGTCAGTCGTTCGTAGAGTCCAGTATCGGACGAGGTAAAGCCTATCTGCTTTCTTACCGCAAGGGGATCTTTGACCGAATCATAGCCGTTTACTTTGATGGAACCGGCAGTGGGCTTGACCAGGGTAGAGATCATCTGAAGCGTGGTGGTTTTGCCGGCACCGTTTGGACCGAGCAATCCGAATACTTCGCCGGGTTTACAACTGAAGCTGACATTGTTGACAGCGTAGAACTCGCCGCGTTTGGCATCGTGAAATATTCGCGATAGTCCGTTTACTTCAATTCCCATTGAGATTCCTTATTGCGCGTTTACCTGGGATAATAGACGATAGTTCACCATAGAAAGCCAGTCGGGCAAGATAGAGCAGAAGCAGAGCCAGGGCAAGATTGATGAGTACCGCAATAATCGTAAGCGGGGCAGAGATCTCGTCAGTGACAATGCCTTTGGCGGCAAGGACAAGATTCGATAGTGGTATCAGAACGGTCATGCCGTTAAGACCTACGCCCGGTATCATCGCCACCGCCGGCAATAGCATCGTGCCGATTAGAATCAAAGACGAAATGTTTTGAGCCTCCTTAAAACTTTTGGCCAGGCAGGCGATAAAGCAATAGGTCGATGAGAGCAGCACGATAGCCAGAAAGAATACCGAGAGCACCGCTGCCACATCGGACGGTGTTATGTTGTCCACCGTCCTTTTGAGAAACTCATGGGACCAGGGCATCTTGAGCAAGAAATAGAGTGCGACAAAAAGCAGACTGGAGAGATTGATAAGTGCGGTGGTAATACTGACCGAAAGGACCGAAAAGAATTTACCCAGGATGAGACTCCAGGGCTGAACCGGAATCAACTGGGTGGTCAGAATAGTCTTTTTCTCGATCTCCAGAGTAAAGGCGGTAAGAGCAGGATAGACCGTCCCTGATTGGATTATCACCAGGGTATAGATACAGAAGACGCCGATGGCAATCGACTTGATCATGGCGTACTTATTCTGGTTCCGTGCCGGAGTCTTGATCTCTTTTACTTCGGCCAGGCTCTTGAAACTGACCGAATAGACCTTGAGCAACTCCGGCGGCAGACCGGAATTTTTGATCAATTTACTTGTCGCCTCCGATTTCGCCGCCGATGCCATGGTCGTGACAAAGACCCGCGCTTCCAGATGACGATCGGCAGAAGGATTGAAATAGGCGGTCATTCCAGAGAGATCAGGCTTTGTCTCTAGAAAGCAGTCTATCTTTTTCTCTTTAAGCGCCTGGATTGCGCTATCACGGTCGGCAAACTGGACAGCTTTGACTTTTTTCGAAGCTTCGATTTTTTTGTTGAGAGCGGGTAGCTCCCTAATGCTGTCCTGCGAGATACAAATGCGAATCGGGCTTCTTTCGGTAAGCCCTTCGCGCCAGAGTGCGAATTCGGAGGCGCCTATGATAATCAGGGGATAGAAAACCAGGGGCAGGATAAGCGAATAGATGATGACGTGGCTGTCTCTCAGGCAATGAACCAGCTCTTTGAAAGTTATGGTGCTGATCTCCCTCAGCGTTTCTCTGGTTATGTCTCTGGAGCTCTCGGTCACTAAAAGAGTCCTTTGAAAGCCTGTGAATTCTTGCCAAAGCCTGTCTATATTCGACAAACTTTCTTAATTGCACCCTGTCTATATATTTTTGAAACTAGATCTCTTGAATCAGATAGAATTACTCTTTCAAATCTAAATAATTAAAACTGATTATCCGACACAACCTGCCCCCTGATTTCCATGAACCCACGAAAATTCAAAGTTTCCCTATTTGTCGCGACAGTATCCTTGCTCTCTCTCCTTTTGCCTCAGCCGGTGGGAGCTCTTGTTGAACCGGCAGAGAAATCAGAGCTTAGAGAAGCGGAGATAACTCGCCCTCTGCCCGGTACCCTGGATAGTGTTCCTGTCTTTAACAGCAACTGTCCGGAGGTCGTTCTCGGAGAAGGGGTTTTGCTCTCCACTTTTAAATCCGGTGTTGACCCATCCAGTACTTTGCCCTATGAATTCATGGGCGACTTCGATGTTTTCTTTCACCATATCGCCGATGGAAAGAAAAGCGGTCATATGGAAAACCTCTATCTTGGTCTGGTGGCGCGCAATGATGGCAAGAAATCTGCCCGGCTGGAGATCAAATCCGGGGCAAGCTATTTGAGCCAGCCCGATGCTCCTTTCATCAAGTTGAAAGAGAAGGTAGATAATACCGGTGGTGATGTCTATGCCGGTCCAGGGGATAGGGTCACCACCGAACTGCTTTTAGATAAAATCAAAGACAATTTGAAAGGAACCATCGAGATTCCTCCCGGAAAGACCGTACTGGTCCGAAGTTTTGCCATTCCGGTAAATAACCTGGAGCCGCCTTTGAACGGGCGGAACGGACTGTTGCACCTGCATAGTGATAGACCGGTGTCCCTTGCGCTGGTATCACTTTTTGCAAGAAAGACCGACACCGATAAATTTGTAGAGCCCCAGGCGGCCGATTTTATCGCCATAGCCGAAAAGGGCGAATTGACCCAACCCCGTGGGCTTAAAGCTTCCGTCCCGGGAGAACCCGGACCGATTAAATATGGGCGGGTGGCTGGTATCGCCACCGGTTCCAGTTGGAAAGCTTCGGAGAAAGCCGCCATAGAAATAGGGTCGACACCGTTCACACTGCATTATCCGATTTCCACCGTTATCGGTGGCATGTTCGGAACCGGTCAGATTCAGAGCGCACCACTTGCAGCCAGGCTTGCCGATACTGCCTGGGCTGCCCATGGAAACTATGGCATTCTCTACGACCTGACCATTCCGGTCAAAAACAACTTTAAAAAAATTGTTTCCTGCCACCTCAGACTGGATTCACCGGTCAAGTCCGACGTCAAAGGACGCGCGCCCCAGTATCTCTCGCCTCCTTCCACCATGGTCTTCTTCCGTGGCACTGTTCAACATCAGGTTCTAAAAGATGATAACCAGATCTCTAAGGGGGTTTCCCATCTGGTGCTCCATCACGGAGAGAAGGGTCCTGATCTCAGTGTTTTCGACCTGGAGCCGGGTAAAACAGCAGAAGTAAATATTCGATTGATCTATCCGGCAGATTCGACACCGCCCCAGGTCGTCAGCCTGGAAATTAAATAGAGGTCGTTATCACTTTGGCAAAACCCGGCAACAAACTGGTGATTTTCGATCTTGATGAGACCCTCATCCATGCTCGTACGGCTCAATTAGACAGACCAGCCGATATCAACATCGCCCCCCTGCATATCTATGTCAGACCCTTCGCCTCTGATTTGATTAGTAGAGCCGCTCAGAGATTCACAGTGGCAATATGGTCGGCTGGTTCGCCCAGGTATGTCGAGGTGATAAGCGAACATCTTCTTGCGGCAAAGGTCGAGCCCCTGTTTGTCTGGGATCGAGAGCGCTGTTCTAAGAAAAGCTCGTTCTTTTCGTTCTCAGAGATCTTTACCAAAGACCTGACCATGGTAGAAGAGTTCGGCTTCGGTCTCGAGTCGGTTTTGATCATCGAAGACGACCCGGTCAAAATAGCCGATTTCAAAGACAATGCCATCATAGTGCGGCAATATCTGGGCGAAGCCGAAGATAGCGAATTGGAGAGGCTCTCCAGTTATTTCGACGCCATAGATGCGGTAAGCGATATCAGAGACCTGGACAAGAATCTATGGTGCTTTGAAAAAGGTAAGTGAATAACCGATCCGCATCGTGGTAATTAGATAGTATGTGGACCGAAAGATATATCAAGCTGACTTTTTTTATCCCATTTCTACTGGGTGGTGCGCTCTATTCTTATTTCGCGCTACGCTATCTCTATGGTTTGCCCCCGGCTCTGCATCAACCTCTCGATGTGGTCTATGCCGTCTATGTCTCTTATCTCGATATGGGTGTCACTTTCGGTATATCAGCGGTTATCGCTCTCAGTATCTTCGTAAAGCTGCGCGCTTTTTTCTCATCGGGTAAAGGCTCTCCCTGATGGACGAGGAGAAGAGCAAGGGCGAGATTTTAAAACCCGGAGAACAAAATTATGTTCTTGTCCGCTTCCTCTTCATCCGACTGCTCTCGCTGATTTATTTCATCGCCTTTCTTTCATTCTTGCTCGAGGCAAAAGGACTCTATGGCGGGGACGGCATTTTGCCTATCGCCGACTTTATCGAGAGCCGATTTCCCGATCCTGCCACTATCAGCCTGCTTCAGTATCCTTCTCTATTTCTCTACTGGCATGACGACAGCAGTCTGATTTTTCTGCCGGCTCTGGGCATGACCGCTTCGGTTCTCGCCCTCTCAGGCCTCTTCACAGGTCCATGTCTGATTGTGATGTGGCTGCTCTATCTTTCTATAGTCAATGCCGGTCAGGATTTTATGTCTTTTCAGTGGGATATTCTGCTTCTCGAGACAGGCTTTCTCTCTATCTTTTTCGCCTCTTATAAACCGCTCGATCTCAACTTCGCAAATCTGAAAAACAATCGCTGGCCCTGGCTGGTGGAGAGTGGAAAGCCATCGCGAGTTATGATCTGGCTTTATCGCTGGCTGCTTTTCAGACTGCTTTTTGCATCCGGTCTGGTAAAACTGGGAGATCCGACCTGGGATAGTTTTACCGCCCTGGTCTATCATTATCAAACCCAGCCCCTGCCGACGATGCTGGGCTGGCTCGCCTATCAACTGCCCCACTGGTGTCAGCAATTCTCTACGGCTGCCACCCTCTTTATAGAGTTGTTGATTCCGCCCATGATTTTCATGGGGCGCAAACTGAGAACCATAGCCTGCTCGATTCAGATCTTTTTGCAGCTGCTCATTATTCTCACCGGCAACTTCTGCTTCTTCAACTGGCTCACCATCGCCCTTTGCTTGTTCTTACTAGATGACGATCAGATTTTATATTGTATTTCTCGAATCAACTCACAATTGAAAGAGAAGGTCGGTGAGTTTATAAAGGTAAGTGCTTCTCCCCATAAATTAAAAATGCTGGTGCTCGGACCTCTATCCTGTCTGATTCTGTTTCTGAGCTGCTACAACTTCATCCCCCTTTCCCCCCTGGGTGACAGCTTTCCCCCCGCTGCCTACACCCTGCTACAGGCTACCTATCCTTTTCATATGGTTAGCGGCTACGGTCTTTTCGCCAGGATGACCACCGAAAGACGCGAAATAGTGGTGGAAGCCTCCTATGACGGCAAAGAGTGGCGACCTTATAACTTCAAATATAAGCCCGGTCCCCTCGACAGGGCTCCCGGTCTGGTGGCGCCCTTGCAACCTCGCCTGGACTGGCAGATGTGGTTCGCCGCCCTTGGCGATGTTCGGCAGAACCCCTGGTTCGTCAGTTTTCTGGAGCGTCTTTTGACCGGTTCGAAGTCTGTGAACGGGCTGCTTGCCGAGGCCCCCTATTCTGACCGGAGCGAGCCTCCCCGTTTTGTGAGAGCAAGCTTCTATCAGTATCAGATGACAGACATCCCGGAACTGCTCTCCACCGGGCACTGGTGGAAGAGGACTTATATCGGGCTATATGTGCCGCCCATCAGCCTGAAAAAATAGCTGCCGATAGCCGATTAGTCTTTTTATCGGCGGGGAATGAAATATTCGAACCGATATTAACTAGTGCTGAGAACGTGAACACGTTCGTGAACTTTCGACTGGATGTTGCAAAAACAGTTGCCATTAAAAATCTAATTTGATTACGGCAGGGTCTATGGGAGTGGATCTTGTTATTTTGGTATTTTGAATTGAGATCAATCACTTCGTTAGTGTATTTCTTATCTTGTAGGGGGTGTCGTTCGCCTTAGCGAACGGTCTTCCTCTCATTTGATGTGACAGAAATTGGACGGAAGAAGGAGTCCAAACGTATGACCTATCCAATCCAAATTGTATTCCGAAACATGGAACGCTCCCAGAAGCTGGAGCAGTTGATTAATGAAAAGGCCGAGAAGTTGGAGCGCGTCTTCGACCGAATCAGCCGCATGAGGGTGACCGTGGAGATACCGCACACCAGGCACAAACACGGCAACAAGTACCAGGTCTCTATCGATCTTTCCGTACCCGAGAAAGATATCGTCGTTTGTCAGGATACCAACGGCGACCATACCACAGCAGAGAGCGTGTACAAAGTCACCAAAGAAGCTTTTGAAGCATGCAAGAGACAACTGGAAGATTACGCCAGGAAAAGAAGAGGTGAGATTAAAACCCCTGCAGCGTCTATGCCCTCTGCCAAAGTATCCCAGATGTTCGACGATTACGGATTTCTCGAAACCTTCGATGGAAGAGAAGTCTACTTCCATTCGAATTCGGTGGTAAATGACCGATTCGAGAAACTATGTGTGGGCACCGAGGTGTCCTTCGTAGAGAGAATGGGGGATGAAGGTCCCCAGGCCAGCACGGTGAAGGTGAAAGCCAAAGTCGTCTGACGTATTGATTTGATGACGCACATCAAATGACACCCGCCGAACAGCTTTTTGGGTCGGCGGGTGTCTTCTTATAACACTCGGCATCAAATGCGATATCAGCTCGAAACTCTAACACCCGCTGCCAGTTTCTTTATATGGTCGAGCATCTCTTCTTGGTCTGATTCGCCGCTGGCTTCCATAAGATTGAGAAAGAGAACAAAAACAATCAGGGTGACCAGGGGACCACCGACAGCAAACAACGCGACCATTCCAAGAGAG
This sequence comes from Candidatus Obscuribacterales bacterium, assembly GCA_020634035.1. GTDB lineage: Bacteria > Cyanobacteriota > Vampirovibrionia > Obscuribacterales > Obscuribacteraceae > RI-106. Next base: position 705,952 of record JACKCM010000005.1, read on the forward strand.
GCTGGAGGGATATACTTGATACTGGTAACAAAGGCAAGGGCGCTGAAAATCGCAATACAGATGATTGCCACCAGACCTGATGTTTGAAAGAAGCTGGTCATCGGTCGGTTCTCCAGGCGATATCGAACGATAGAGCCGGAGCGCTTGTCCTCTATATAGCCGACCAGATCTTTACAACAAGGATTGGCAAAAGCACCGGTTCTACTCAGTTTGAACCTGTTGCCGTTCACAGTTCCTGCGTATATTTTTCTGCCGGGGATCTCACCGGGTTGAATCACTGCCCCTGGTGCTTCCAAGGTACGTGCCAGGTTTTCTAGAAAATCCTGCGAATTGACAATCGCTTCTATCGAACCGTTGAAGCCATCTACAGAAGGAACAAGATTGTCTTTGATCAGGTCCATGGGATGCTCCAGCCAGGAAACAGATACGAAAACCAGAATAAAACAGGCTCAACTAATTATAACCGACTCCCATTCCGGCCACTTTAGCAAGAAAGTTCTCGAGAGCCTCTTCTTCTACACGACCCTTCGATATGCCCAGATTGATAACGAACAGTCCGCCGGCAAGCAGGGCAAGCGGACCGGCGATGAGCTCCAGTCGCTTCTCCTCGCCAAAGATACTGGCCAGCCCCGCCAGAAATGGAATCATCACCACCACACACCAGCAGGTGAACATCATCCGAACAATCGCGTTCAATTCGAAGCGATAAATGATCTGGCAACCGCTGCCTGCATCCACGACCGTGCCATGAAGATCCCTGGCAAAGCCGTTTTTAAATCCTGCCAGCCTTGTGAGCATAAAGCGGTCCTCGCGAATGCGACCGGCTATGTTGTGCACGGCTCCGGCAGAAGAACTCTTTCTGCTTTTAATAATGGACGAATCTAATAAGGCGAGAAACTCTTCTTTGCTCAGTGCCGAATCCATCACCATGGTCTGAGAGATGGCACCATGGCCAGGGTCCGTCTCCTGAAGCGGATCTGGACTGAAAAAGTTGCTCATGGCATCGCCTCGACCGGTCTCCTCAGGAACTATAAAGAGTATAGTCGATTTCGAAACGGTATAATCTGCTGAAAGTTATCTGGTGGTGGAGTAAATGGCAGAAATAAAAGTAGAAGACTACGAGATTCTCGGACAGTTCTATCTGGGCAAACACCTGACCGAGAAAGAATCGGGCGTATATCTGTATGACTCCCGGGACCTCACCACCCATGCCGTTTGCATAGGCATGACCGGCTCGGGTAAAACAGGGCTCTGCATCGGTTTACTAGAAGAAGCCGCCATGGATGGCATTCCGGTAATCGCTATCGATCCAAAAGGCGATCTGGGCAATCTGCTTTTGACCTTTCCGAATTTAAGCCCAGAAGAATTCGCCCCCTGGGTGAGCGATGAAGAGGCTAAAAGAAAAAATCTCTCGACTTCGGACTTTGCCCGGGATCAAGCGCAACTCTGGCAGAAGGGACTTGCCAGTTGGGGTCAGGATGCCGACAGAATAAAAGAGCTGCGTAAAAAAGCCGACTTCTCTATCTATACGCCAGGCTCCAGCGCCGGACGCCAGATATCTATTCTCTCTTCTTTTAAGGCTCCACCCGAAGCTATCGTCGACGATAGAGAACTGCTGTCAGATCAGGTCAGCGCCGTGGTTACGAGCCTGCTCAGTTTAATCGGGGTGGACAGCGATCCGCTCACCGGTCGTGAGCATATTCTGCTTGCCAAAATCCTCGAGAACTCTTGGAAGCAGGGCAAAGATCTGGATCTATCTGACCTGGTTACCCTGACTCAAGATCCCAAAAATGCCGGGATCTCAAAAATCGGCGCCTTCGATATCGAGCAGTTCTTTCCGAACAAAGAGAGATTTGAACTCGCCATTAAAATAAACAATCTGATCGCTTCTTCAGGGTTCGAGATGTGGCTGGAAGGAGAACCCCTCGATATAGACAGCCTGCTCTATACTCAAGAGGGCAAGCCCCGGGTCACGGTCTTTTCTATAGCTCATCTCTCCGATAGTGAGAGGATGTTTTTCGTATCGCTGCTGCTCAATCAGCTCCTTGGCTGGATGCGGACTCAAAAAGGATCTTCGTCTTTACGGGCGCTCTTTTATATGGATGAGATCTTCGGCTATTTCCCTCCGATTGCCAATCCGCCATCGAAGAAGCCGCTGCTTACTTTGTTGAAACAGGCAAGAGCCTTTGGTCTTGGTCTGGTGCTCGCCAGTCAGAACCCCGGGGATCTTGATTACAAAGGTCTTTCTAATACAGGCACCTGGTTTATCGGCCGACTGCAGACCGAGCGGGATAAAGAGAAGGTCTTAGAAGGTCTGGTAGGCATCGCCGGTGGTGATAAACTCAATCGCCAGGATCTCGATGGTCTTCTGTCGAGACTAGGTAATCGAGTATTTCTTGTCAATAATGTCCATGAAGAAGAACCTTCATTAATCGAAACCCGCTGGGTAATGTCCTATCTGCGCGGGCCTTTTTCGCGCGATGAGATCAAAAGGCTGAAATCCAATAACGGAAAGCAAGAAAAGCCTGTGGTGGTAATGGAGGCTCCCAGCCCGAAAGAGTCGGCACCGGATACGATAGCAATTCCAGAAAGCATCGATCAGTTATGGGTTCCAATCAACAACCAGGGTGCCTATCGCTACCGACCGGTTTTGCTTGTATCGGGCGAGATTCACTATTCCAAATCGAGACCGGCTGTGGATGTGACCCGCAACTTCACTTATGCCATTCCCTTTCAAGGAGATGCTCTGGGCATCGAGCGTAAAGTCCCCTTGAAGATGAAACTGAGCAATCTTTTGCAGGCTCCGCAATCAGATCAGTATTCTTCTCTCAAGCCGCCGGCGGCTGCTACGTCTCCGGATAGCTATGGGCGCTGGAGCAAGGAGTTCTTAGATTGGCTCTATAAAAACGAAAAACTTGTACTGTACAAAAACCAGGATCTCAAAGAGACCTCCACAGGCTACGAAAGTCAACGAGAGTTTCTGATTCGGCTGCAGCAAATTGCTCGGGAAAAGCGAGATGATTTACTTGACAAGCTCCGGGATAAATATCAATCTAAATTCGACCGGGTCGAAAAGAAGAAAGAGACTGCCGAGCGCACACTAGATAGAGAGAAGCGCCAGGCTGATGACGCGGCCATGCGCTCTGCTTTCAATATCGGCGCCAGCCTTCTGGGCGCTTTTGTCGGTCGGCGCAAGTCTATATCGGGCACGATGCGTCGAGCCTCGACCGCTGCCAGAAGCGCTTCGAATGCCGCCAAGCAATCCGGCGACGTCGGTCGAGCCAGGGCCAAATTAGAGGATCTCGATGCCGAGATGATAGCACTGGAAGAGGAGTTTCGGACCGAGAAAGAGGCGCTCGAAAAAGAGGTCCTCGGCTGGCTCAACAGTAAACTCGAAGAGGTCGAGGTGCAGACCAAAAAAGCCGACATCAACATTGAACTTTGCACCCTCGCCTGGTATCCGGTCAAGCTCGAATCCTGAGCCCTGATTCCTGAATCCTCAGCCCTAACCGAAAGATTTGAACCATCCCTATGGTCGATGGCCTTATCTGTACCTTGCAGTAGTTTGAAGAGTAAGAATAAATAGATTTCCGGTGGAGATGACTCTATGAAAATCCTCTTTGCGGTAGATGGTTCCAGGTGCTCAGAAGAAGCAATCGCTTCGGTTGTCAAAATGAAATGTCCCATGGGGACGGAGTTCATGGTAGTGACCGCGGTAGATTTTTATGCCGCTTTCTCTGCCGACGTGGACGCTCGGGGCAAAGAGATTCACGCGGCAAATCAGTTTATTGAAGAGACCCTACAGAAATTGAAGGCGGCCCATCCGAGCGTCTCGGTGGAAGGTCGTGTTTTAGACGGACATATCGTCCAGGAGATTCTGAGAGTCGCCGAAGAATGGCCTGCCGATTTGATTATGCTTGGTTCGCATGGTCGCTCCGGTTTGACGGAGTTCTTTCTCGGTAGCGTCTCGCGCAGCGTATTATCCAATGCCGATTGTGCCGTGAGGATAGTCCGACCTGGTGATGCTGAGAAGGCCGGATCTAAAGCCGGATCTAAAGAAGGCATGAACGTCCTTATCGGTCTTGATCAATCTGAGCACTGCAAGCACTTGATAGATCATGTTCTCAGGCTGCCCTGGTCGGTCGGTACCAAATTCAGGCTGGTGAATGTGATACCGGAAGTGAATAAGAACGTACTGTTCGATCCCGATGTCGAATTCGCTAAAAACGCCGCCACCGAATACGATAGCTTGATAGACAGCCACTCTCACTGGATGAAAGAGACTGCAGATAGACTGAATGACACTTTCGAACAGAAAGATATCGCCGAATTCGAAGTACTGCTAGGAGACCCGAGAAAGGTCCTTCTAGAGATTGCCCGAAGCTGGCCTGCCGATATAGTAATGCTCGGCTCCCACGGCAAAAGAGGCATGGAGAGGCTCTTCCTCGGCAGTGTCTCCGAGGCGGTCGCCACCCATGCACCCTGTACAGTAGAAGTCACCCGAGTGCCTGCTTTCCGCAAAGCAAAGGTAACCGCTTGATTCGATTTCTCTGATAGCTCTTATCTACGAGCTACAAAGAAGCAGTTTAGCGGGTCATGCTCCAGCTTATGCAGATCCAGCTTGTCGAAGCCTGCCTCACCCAGCATACGCTGGGCTGTTTCAGTACCCCAGGCCGCGCCCAGCCCGGCACCACCTTGAGCTAGAGAGACCGTCATACAGTGCATGCATGAGATCGTGTACACCATAGGCGCCACCGGATGCGTCATGTTGTTCTCTACATCCTTGGAGGTGTCGATATCTTGCATCAGGAAGACACCATCTTTTTTTAGTGCTCTGTGGATATTTTTGAGCACCACATCCGGTTTGGCCTGATCATGAATAGAGTCGAAAGCCGTTATAAGATCAAACTCTTCGCTAAGATCAAGAGCTGCCACATCTTGCTTCTTGAATTCTATATTGGTCAGACCTTCTGCTTCTGTCATCTCTTTGGCGTGGGCGATGGCATCATCGCATAGGTCGAAGCCGACAAACTTGCTCTTGGGATAGGCGCTTGCCATGCGACGCAGAGCCCGACCGCGACCGCAGCCGATATCAACAGCGGTAATACCTGATTCAAGTCTTTCATGCAGACCAGGAGCCAGAGGTAATACTTTCTCGACCAATACCGGGACGACAGTCTGACCGCTCTCTTCTGCCATGATTTCGTGGAATCTGGCATAGGCTTCGTAGCCCACACCGCCACCATTTTTGAAACAGTCTACGATACCGTCTTCTACCGAGCCAAGCATACCTATGAACTGGGCTAATACTGCCAGGTTGCCGGTGGCATTTTTTCTGGTCAGATGAACTGCATGTTCGGCCGGGAGATCATATTTTTTTGTGGTGGCATCATAGATACAGATGCCGCCTACGGTCATGGCGTCCAGCCATTCTCTTACATAGCGTCTGTTCAGACCAGCTTTGTCGGCTATCTCTTCGGCGGTTGCAGCCTCCATATCGCCCATACAATCAAAGAGACCGACCCTGTGACCAATGGAGATCATCAGACAAATGGCTCCTCCGTTGAGCTTGTTCAATAAACTCTCGGCAAAGTCCATCGCTTTTTTGACATCTTTCACTTCTGTAGATTGCATTCTCTGAATCCTCTCCTGGGCTGCTGTGGGCAAGGCTACCTAGTCTAACCCAGATTGCAGCTAAATTAGGCTTGACTTCCTGAGGAATCAACCAGCATTTGCACGACTTTCATCCAGCTCTTTGTAGTAGCGATAGAGATCGAGCATCGGAACATAGATAGAGAGAATCAAGAGATTTAAGATAGGCAACGAGACGAGATCGATGGCTTTGAAGATAATCGGCATCGGACCTTCTCCTAGCAGCAACTGAGTGGCCAGGGTAGTTACGAACACAGGAACGAAAAGACAAAGCATCAGACCTATGGGACCGAGGATCATATAAAGGTAGGACTTTATGAATCTTCCGTCGGTAAGTTTGACGCTCATACTGAGGCTTTCCAACGGACCTTTGTTTTCGATGCTGACGAAGATCATCGCAAGACTGGCTCTGGTAGCAAACCAGACTCCAGGGATGACCAGGAAAAAGCCCATCAGTATTGTGCAGATGTTGTAGAGAAAAGAGTTGAAAAACATTTTGGTTTCAACACCAGCGGTTGTACGCTTTTCTCCTGTATCGGAGCGGTTGCCAACCTTACCCTCCCATGCCTTTTGAATAACTTCGTAGGCAATGAAATAGAGCAGACATGCTTCTACAATTGGCATTCCCGGGATATCAGGCGCCAGGGCATCGATTAAACAGACCACTAAAAGTGCGATGGAGAAGCCTTTGCGCCCAATCAGACCCGCTTTCAAATACTTCAATCCGTCGATCCAGGAACCGAAAAACGATGGAGCTTGAACGTTTGGATTTCCCTGGGACATAAATGCTCCCTCCTGGATGTGTATAGGCTAGATGATACACAACTTGGTCAATTCGAGACAGCTTCTTTTTCTTCTTTGAGCTTCTTGTAGTACCAGTAAAGATCGTACATTGGAGTATAGATTGAAATCTGCAAAAGATTTAAAAGTGGCAAAAACACAAGATTGAAGACCTTGTCTAAACTCTCAATAGTGCTTGTAAATCCGGCTGGTTCCAGAAAGAGTGCTTCTAGAATACCCAAACCAAAGGAGGGAGACAATGCGGCAAGAAAAATTGAAAGTGGTGCAAAGAACATGTACCCTAGAGTCTTTTTAACATGTCCTTTGGTCAAATCGAAGCTCGAGAAGATACCATCGATAGCACTTTTACGCTCCACGCTCACAAAAATGATAGCGAGACTGGCGCGGCCGACGAACCAGAGTCCTGGTGCAATCAGTAACAAAGTGAGCAATACAAACCAGAACCCGAAAATAAACGTATTGAAAAACATAGTTGTCTCGACACCGGCTGTCTCTTTTACAACCTCTTCCACCGGACGTCCTTCTTTTTCTGCTCTGGCTCTTTGAATAACATCGTGGGCGATAAAAAAAAGAAGCCCGAGTTCGACTAGGTTTATCCCTGGAATAGCAGGTCCGAGAGCATCGAATATGCATACTGCAAAAAATGCGATGGCCAACTTTGAGCGAGTCAACAAAGTCGCTTTGAGAAATCTAAGACCTGCATACCAAGATTTATAGAATCCAGGTTCTACAAGATTCGAAACTTCCTGTTTCTCAGGCTCCTGGTTTGATTCGCTGGTCAATTTTGTGTACTCCGGCATCGGCTGACAATTGAGCAAATGATATCTGGCATAATATCATCAAGTTTCCACTGGACGATGATAATTCTTAGAATTGAGATGACAAAAGAGAAAAGAGTTAGTCCTCATTTAATTCTGCCTGAAGGGACCCAGGTCGTGACTCTTGTGTCGTCCAGGGACCAGGGCAGTTCAAAAGAACGCACCGCCGGAGCGGTCGGAGTCATCGTAAAATCGCCCACCGACAACGATCATGCCTATGTTATTCAGTATCCTGATGGCGGCAGAGCCAGTCTGCTTCGCAAGCAGATAGCGATTCGAAAGCAAGTCCAGAATGTCTCTTTTGAGAACCCTGATGCCGCGCTATTAGATAGGGAGCTGAAAGATCACATCATCTATTCTTGCATCGTCGGCTCAAGAGCCTATGGTCTTGATCATGAAGAATCGGATCTGGACAGGCGGGGCATATATTTGCCGCCAGCAGAATTGCACTGGTCTTTGTATGGAGTTCCTGAACAGATAGAAGAGACAGGTGGCACCACCGACGAGGTCTATTTCGAGTTGCAGAAGTTTCTGGTGCTTTCTCTCAAGGCCAATCCCAGTGTTCTCGAATGTCTTTATACGCCCCTGGTCGAGATAAAATCAGAACTTGCCCGGGAGCTTCTAGAATCTCGCAGCAAGCTGCTCTCGCAACTGGTCTATCAGACTTTCAATGGTTATGTTCTCTCGCAGTTCAAGAAGCTGGAGTCTGATATCAATCAGTATGGCGAGCCGAAGTGGAAGCATGTCATGCACCTTATTCGGTTGCTGCTCAGTGGCATCACAACTTTGCAAGAAGGCGTGATGCCTGTAGAAGTTACTGACTTCAAGAACGAGCTGCTGCAAATACGGGGCGGTGAGATGCCCTTCGATGAAGTGAATCAATGGCGTTTAGAACTGCACAAGCAGTTCGACAGCGCTTTTGAAAAGACTAAATTGCCTGAGCGGCCGGACTATGTTTTTGCTGATTCTTACTTGAGAAAAGCCCGGCGGTCGATGGTCTGAGATTAAAGCCGGTCGGTGAGCATCCGATGAAACTGATGCACTCCTCTTTCCCATTGGGGGGCATAACGACCGCGTTTGTATAATCTGGAGCGAACCCCTTTTTGCACCGCTTCCACCACCGCTTCGTCTTCTAGCTCGGTGATGTTTATCGATTCTGGAGAATAGCTTCCCATGCGGGAGCGGTCATAGACATAGGTGAGGAATCTTACTCTGGTTCTATCCACAGCAAGCGGCTCGATCACATTAACTGAGATGCCCCAGGGATAGAAGTTGAACATAGTATTGGGGAAGAGCCAGTAATAGTAGGCGGCTATCTTCCTTCCACTATCCGGATGGGACTCGGGAATTTCGAAGGCGTCATCGCCATCGGTGGCGATGCCTATCTGGACATTGCCACTGGAAAACAACTCTGTCTGATAGTCCTTGGTGTCCAGCATGGATGCAAGGGCCGGATGCACGAAGGGAATGTGCAGACCTTCTAGATAATTGTCGACATATAATGCCCAGTTTGCATTGACCAGGTATTCTCGGCTGTTGTCACTATCCAGTTCGGCATCCGCTAGGGGTAGAAAGCCGGTTCTAGCCAGCATAGGTTTTATGAAATCTTCGAAGGAAAGTTCAGGGTAGATACCACTGAATAAAAATTGATCAAATCTCTCGAGCGCAAGTGTCGGAAGGTCGTCTTTCTCTGAGGGAAAGTCGTGGGCGCCTTCGAAGCCCGGAGCGCTGACATATTTGCCGCAGGTAGAGAAACACCGGCCATGGTACCGGCAACTTATTCTGGATAAATGTTTTTTCTCTTCAAGCAAGATACTGCCACGATGGGTGCAGACGTTAGAGAGTAGATGAAGATCTCCACTTTCTTCTCTGCTAAGGATCACCGGTTCGCTCAGGCTATCTGGCAAAATCGTCATCGGTATCTGAATCGCATTTTCGCCGACCGATTTGAGATCTGTCAGATACTGCCAGCTCTTTGCAAAGACCTTCTCTTTTTGCTGCTCGAATATTTGCGGGTCTCGATAGAAAGTCGCAGGCAGTGTGCCGCTTCTGGTTATATCTTCGGCTATCTCGATATCGGCGCGCTCTTGGATTTTTTGAGAAGGCATATTCAAAAGTTCTCTTTAGTTCTCTATGTTTCGGCAAAGTCGGTAGAATAAACAGTCTAATAATATACTGTCTTCATAGATGTTAGTCGAGGTTAGTTGAGATACACCGATGATCGTTAGATTGCACCATGCTCAGATTACCGTCCCCGTAGGCGCCGAGGACGAAGCCAGGGCTTTTTACTGTCGGGCTCTTGGCTTGCAAGAGATCGAAAGACCGCAAGCCCTTGCCGGGCGAGGTGGCTACTGGATGGGTTTGAATGAGCTGCAGATTCATATAGGTACGGAAGACGGGGTCGATAGATTCAAGAGCAAAGCCCATATTGCCTATGAAGTTGAAGACCTCGAGGCGGCTAAGGTCTATCTGACCGGTCTTGGAATCGAGGTGATTCCAGGGGCTTCTATCCCCGGCTATGATCGATTCGAGTTCAGAGATCCCTTTGGCAACCGGGTGGAGTTTCTGGGCAAGTCAGATAACTGATTGAGATAGGCAAAAGTTTATTTGATAGAATCACTAATATCGTAAGTATTCTGTGTGTCCTTAGTAACTGTTTGAAATCCGGAACTGGAGTTGGTATCCAATGCGTAAGTCGCTTATCGTCCTCTCTACCCTTTTAGTGACCGGGATAACAACTGCAGAAACAACCTGCTTTTTGCCTTCTGCCCTGGCTGCCGCTAAGAAGACCGCAGTGGTCGCACAGTACGATATTCCATCCGGTACCAAATTTTCTGCTAAATATTTGACCACGGTGAAACGGCAATATGTGCCGGTGGACTATGTCAATTCGATTCCTTTGATCACCGGTCAATATTGTAGATTCAATATAAAACGCGGAGAGCTTTTATCTCAGCATCATGTCTCGCATGCTCTGCCTCGGATGTATCCGCCGATGCCCGAATTGCAGTCTATCCTCGCTTATCGCCAGAAGCAACTGGATGCCGCCAATCAAGAGCAGCCGGTCACCGTGGTCTATTTGAGCAAGAGCATCCCTGCCGGCAAGGCGATATCCTCGTCGGATCTGGTCAAACGCAATATGAAAGTGGGAGAGGTTCCCAGAGATGCGGTCGGCTCTATAAAACAGGCCCGGGGCAAAAGAGCGAGGGGCGCATTGATGATGGGTCAGGTACTTTCGTATCGTGACCTCACTACCGTTGAAGCGATCAATAAAAAAGGCAAATAGAAAGGCTAATATAGAATTAGCTTCTATCTTCCGGCTGCTTCAAGGATATAGTCATCCACAGACTTATGTCCCGAAATTTCCATGGGGCTCTCGATATCGCCGGCAGTGTCAAAGAATTTGGCCCACCACCACTGGAACATCAAGAGGGTCCAGAGTTCTTTTCTGCGATCTACCCGGTTTTGATTGTGTTCGTTTAATAAAGCCTGAACCGAAGACCAGTTGAAGAGCGCCTGTCTTTCGATGAAGTCTTCGCAGAGCAGATGATCTACATAATGTTTGAAATCAGACTTGAGCCATTTTGCCACCGGTATGCCGAAGCCTTTCTTAGGTCGGCGGACGATATCGGCGGGCAGATAGTCTTCTGCCAGGGAGCGCAGCACAAGTTTGGTGCCTTTGCCTTTTACCTTGTACTGAACAGGCATCTCCTGGGCAAATTCTACCAGAGGAAAAGCCAGGAAAGGCAGCCGGGCTTCCAGCGATGCCGCCATGGTGGACCTGTCTGATTTGACCAGCAGGTCATCGGCTAAATAAGTTTGCTGGTCAAGGCGCATGATTCGGTCGGCGATATCACGTGCGGTGCCGTTGGCGAAACGGTCGATTTCGTTTTGATCTATATGAGGTATCAGATCAAGCTCCGAGTGCACCGGTTGCGTGCTTTCTAAGATGTCCTTTCTCAAAAGCGAACTCTGGTAAGAGAGCGGCAACGCACCCATCCAGCGCAACTGCCTTGCCAGATCCGGCATGGCGCTGCCCGAGATAAAGCGCTTGGCTTTGTAGTCGAAACTGAGATTATTGTGCGATACGGGCAGGCTTTCTATCAGTCTTTCGAAGACACCTTTACGCAGGGGGGTCGGGATCATGTTCCAGTAAGTGGCGAGCCGATGGGCATAATAGGTCGGATAGCCGCCGAAAAGCTCGTCTCCGCCCTCTCCTGATAGTGCCACCGTGACTGACTTCTTGGTCATGCGCGAGAGCAGGAAGGTCGGCACTATAGAGGCATCTGCTATGGGTTCATCTAGATATTGCCATAGCTCCTGCATGGTGGCACAGGCAATCTCGGGGTCGAAGCGCAGCACACTATGGTCGGTGCCAATAGCTTCGGCTACTGTGCGGGCATGGTCGGACTCATCGAAAGAGCGGTCGGCAAAGCCTATTGAGAAAGTCTTGAGAGTATGGCTGACATGGCGGGAAGCCAGCGCCGTTATCAGAGAAGAATCGATGCCCCCGCTCAAAAATACGCCCAGAGGCACATCAGAGATCATTCGCAATCGAATCGATTCATCGAGAAGCTCAAGCAGTTTTTCTTTAGCCTCGCCTTCGGTGTATTTGCCTGCTTTATCGCTCGGTCGCCAGTAAGGCGCTGTTTTTATGCCGCCTGCTTCCACCAGCATATAGTGAGCCGGCAGCAGTTTATGGATTCCTTTAAATAGGGTATTTGGTGCCGGGACATATTCAAGGCTCAGATATTGACGCATGGCGTCGGTATTGAGCTCTTTTGAAGAGGCCGGATGGGCGAAGATTCCCTTCAGTTCAGAGCCGAAGATTAGTTTGTTATTAAAAACACCCCAGTGCAGAGGCTTCTCTCCCATGCGATCCCGGGCAATGAAAAGGCGGTCTTTGTTTTTATCCCAGATAGCGAAAGCGAACATGCCTTCCATATGCTTCAGGCAGTCAATGCCATATTCTTCGTATAAATGAACGATAGCTTCTGTGTCTGAATTTGTTCTAAAGCGATGACCGGCTTCGATCATCCGGTCCCGCAACTCTTGAAAGTTATAGATTTCGCCGTTGAAGACAATACAGATACTTTTGTCTTCGTTGAATATTGGCTGCTGCCCGGTTTTTAAGTCGATGATCGAAAGCCGGGTCATGCCCAGGGCGGCAGGTCCGACAATAATCCGACCGGTTTCGTCAGGACCCCTGTGATGGATGCTTTTGATCATCTCATCTAAATAGGGCTCCCGGGGCTCGACTGCACTATTGTCGAGGTTCAGATAACCGACGATTCCGCACATATATCTATCAAATCAACGCTTCAATAAGAACTGACTGAGGGCTCGGGACCTATTATCGAGGCTCGGCCGACAAAAAAGAATGAACAAATCTCAAGGAGTTGATGAAAAGATTTCAAGAACTGAAAAATTTTGCGGTTTATGGGGCCATAATTACGCTATGAACATCAATAAAAATACTATTCCACCCATAGACGTGAACGCCCGCATCAACTGGGAAAAAGAACAGAATACCTATAAGGAAATGACCCGCCAGATGGCTAAGCCCGAACTGTCGGTGGTCATCCCTGTGTATAACGAAGAAGACAACATTGAACTTCTTTACGAAAAGCTGCTTCTTGCTCTCACCGCCTGCGGCAGGACCTGGGAGGTCATCTTTATTGATGACGGCTCCAGCGATTCTTCTTTCGAAGAGCTGCAGAAGCTGGTCAATCTCGACCATCGCGCCAAAGTGGTGAAATTCGTCAAAAATTTCGGTCAGACCGCGGCACTGGCTGCCGGTATCGACCATGCGCGCGGCCAGGTGATCATCCCCATGGACGCCGATCTACAGAACGATCCCGAGGATATCCAGCGCCTATTAGATAAGATGGACGAAGGTTACGATGTGGTCAGCGGCTGGCGTAAAGACCGCAAAGATGCCTTTGCTTCCAGGCTTTTGCCTTCCTGGATCGCCAACAAGATAATTTCGATTATTTCGCAGGTGCCCTTACATGATTATGGCTGTTCTCTGAAAGCCTACCGGCGCGAAGTTATAAAAGATGTTCGTCTCTACGGCGAGATGCATCGCTTTGTTCCTATTTATGCTACCTGGCTCGGTGCCAAAGTTGCTGAGATTCCGGTCAATCATCATGCCCGGCAGTATGGACAGTCGAAATATGGTATATCCCGGACTTTCAAGGTTGTGCTTGATCTGATGACCGTGAAATTCATGTCCACCTATTTCACCAAGCCTATATATGTTTTCGGCTCTTTCGGCATGGGCTCACTCGGTATCGCCTGTCTGGCTTTCGTCTGGATGGTGGTGCTGAAATTCGGCTACCATACATCCTTTATCGAAACACCGCTGCCGGTTCTGATTGCTATGTTCCTCTCCCTGGGCTTTCAGTTCATTCTTATGGGGCTTCTAGCCGAGATTCTGATGCGTACTTATCACGAGTCCCAGGGCAAAAGGATTTACGCTGTCTCGAAGCGACTCAATACCCTGGCGCCGGAAGAAGAGATCTAGAAACGGCTTTCAGTTTTCTGAACGCTTCTTAATCTCCTTAGCAGTTTATAGCGGATATGTGAATTTCCTGCTTCATTAACTGTGAAACCTTGCTATTGCCTGCCGGTAGTAAGACAATTCAGGCGTTTTCATGAGGATCTGTTGTGGTCGCGATTAAGAACGAGAGCGAAAAGGCTGTGGTCCAGTCAGCGGCTAAGGCTGACAGTGGATTTTTTAAACCGAAGCCTCTGGATAAGACCAGCCTGGTTCTTTTCACGCTCTCTTTCATAGCTGCCTGCACGATGTTCTTCTCCCATCTGGGCGATATGCCTATCTTCAGCCCGGACGAGGCCCTCTATGCAGAACCGGCTAGAGAGATGCTCGAGACCGGTGAGTATGTGACCACCTATCTCAATTATCAGGTTCGCTATACCAAGCCACCACTCTTTATCTGGGCGATTGCCGCTTATATGAACGCTTTCGGTGTCTCCGAATTTGCCGCCCGGGCATTCAGCGCTGCCTGTGGTGCAATCCTTGTTGGTATCACCTATTTATTTACCGAAAAATTCTTCAATCGTCGCTCGGCCATCCTGGCTGCATTGATTCTGACCCTCTCGCCCATGTATCTGGCTATATCGAGACTCGCCATCACCGACATACCGCTTGCTTTGTTCGTATCCGGAGCGATGATGGCGCTGTTCTATGGATTTGCCACCGGTGAGTCAAGATGGAAATGGGGCGCCTATGTTCTGCTCGGATGTGGTGTCATGACCAAAGGACCGGTGGCGATTGTGCTGCCTGCCCTGGTTTTGATTCCTTATCATCTGGTCATGGGCGAGGTCAAAAAAGCCTGGTCCTATTACAAACCGATTCTGGGGCTGCTGGTAATCGCCTTAATCGCTGTGCCCTGGTTCGCCCTGGAAACCTGGGTCACTAAAGGCGAGTATTTCCAGTCCTTTATTATGCGCGAGAATCTTCAGCGCTTCACTGGGGTTGTCGATCACAAGTACCCCTGGTGGTATCACCTTGCCGTCATGGGTGGCGGTTTCTTTCCCTTTACCCTGGCTCTGCCCTTTGCCTGGTTCGCCAGTTTGAAAGCGCCGTTCTCAAACGAGAGCTCAGGTAGGCTGCTTGCCAGGCTGCGGTCTATAGATCATGGTCAGAGAGCCGCCCTTTTTGCCACGGTGGCGGCGCTTGCTATTTTGATCTTCTTCAGCGCCAGTGTCTCTAAACTCTTACCTTATACTCTGCCGGCTTTCCCTTTCCTTGCCATGGTAACAGCGGTTTTTCTAGTGCGGCTCAGTGACAGCAAACGCTGGCTGCCGGCTGCTCTTGGATTCGCCGGATTCACCCTGGTCGCTTCCGGTAGCTTTGCCCTGCTGCCTGTTCTAGAAGCGCGACTAAGGGACTGTCCGCCTGAGCTTATCTCTTACCTGCCTGGCTATATCACTTTTATGGTGGCAACCGGCTTGATACCGCTTTTAATGGCAGCCTTCAAGAGAGTTTATGCTTCGATTCTGGTATTCATTGTGATGTTGGCTTCCGGTGTGCTTTATTTCGGACCGGGACTGCAGAGTATTTTTGCGGACTCCTGGGAGCGGCCGCTGCAGGCTTTTGTTCAGTATTCCGCTCTTTCTGACCGGGATATCTATATTTGTAATCTCAGAAAACCATCGGCTACTTTCTATGCGCTCAGAAGGGTCGAGATGGAAGAGTCTCTTGAAGGACTTTTCGAGCGTTTTAAAAACGTCGAAACCGCCTATGTAATCGGCCGTCATCGTCATAAAGACATCTATCTCGCCAGCAAAGATTTCAAAACAGTGGCCGAAAGCGGCCGTTTCATCCTCTTAGATTATGTAAGGAACAGGAAATAGAGAGTGAAGAACAAAAAAATACTGATAACAGGTGGAGCCGGCTTTATCGGAAGCCATCTTGTCGAGCGGCTGCTCTCGCGAAACAACGAAGTGGTGGTGATCGACAACTTCAACGATTTTTACGATCCTGCCATCAAAAGAGACAATATCGCCAGCTTAGAAAAGCTGGACGGCGCCGACAGATTGCAGGTGGTGGAAGGAGACATCCGCTCTCTAACTGATGTCGAAGAAGTATTCTCTCGAGGGCCATTCGATGCGGTGGTGCATCTGGCTGCCATGGCCGGGGTGAGACCGTCTCTAGAGAACCCTGCCCTGTATGTGGATGTCAATTTACGCGGCACCCAGAACTTGCTGGATGCTGCCTGCGCCCAAGCTAGCGGCTTGCCTCTTTTTGTATTCGCATCTTCCAGTTCGGTTTACGGTGCAAGAGAGCCCGGTTCGGATAGCTTTAAAGAGAGTGATCGCACCGACCGTCCGGTCTCGCCCTATGCCGCCACAAAAATGTCCGGCGAGATGATCTGTCACAGTCAGCATGTCGCCACCGGGCTAGATATAGTTTGTCTTCGATTCTTCACCGTATTCGGACCTCGACAGAGACCGGATCTGGCTATTCATAAGTTCTGCCGTCTGATTGACGAAGACAAGCCGATTGATATGTATGGTGACGGCAAAAGTCAGAGAGATTACACTTATATCGGTGATATTGTGGATGGTATCACAGGCGTTCTCGAACTAGAGAAACCTGGATTCGAGATTCTCAATCTAGGGCGCAACGAACCTGTTTTGCTGTGCGAAATGATCGAGTGCATCGAAAAAAGTCTCGGCAAGAAAGCCACTATTAATCGCAAACCGATGCAGAAAGGCGATGTCCCCAACACCTTCGCCAACATCGACAAGGCGCGCCGATTAATCGGCTATGAGCCGGGCACCAGTTTTGATAAGGGTGTGGCTGAGTTTGTCGAATGGTATATCGCCAGTAAGAAATCTAAAAAAGCGAGCAGCAAAATCGAGACTGCTCCGGTGAAATAAGCAAAACCTGTCTCTAGTCGGTTCAATCGGGTAGAATAGATGCAGCCTGAGCGGCTCTTTCTAAGTAGGGATGATTTTCGTGATCGAGATACAAATCAGCGCCAGAGAGCTGGTAGACCTGTTGAAATCAGGTCTTTTCGAGGAGTTCCGCAGTAAGTTTCAGCGCCTGGTCAAAGAGGGTGTTCACACTCCTTTCGAACTGGCCGACGCTATCAATACTCTTATTCAAGAAGCCGACCCCGGCTCCGATTCGAAAATCATAGTCTCGCAAAAGACCAACAGCGACAAGCATATCGTCATGATCATGGATGCCTCCCGCTTCTTCGGCGAGGCTTTTACCGTCACCCGGCAGATGTTCGTTGTCTGAAATATTCAACAGATATCCTGTGAATATGCTTCATCCTGAGCAATAAGAAGCGTATTTTAATATTGCGCTCCGGAGCCCGAGGGTGCCTGCTATTGGGGCATAGCCAGATATTGAAAACCTAAAAGCTCCTTTATATCGATAAATATTAAAGGCCCAGAGCACGGGGCCCCGTAAAATAGTCAAGAGTATTTGGAAGTTTGAGGTCATCTTTCAGTCGTGCCGACGATCCAAGAAGAGCCCACCCGGCAGCAAAGCGCGGTCCCTGTTCAGATTCAGATTCCGCAAGATGGTAAGAAGAAGAAAATCGCTTCGACCATAATAGCCTTTGGTCTTTTTGTCGTGACCAATTTAGTCCTCTTTGCCATCTTCGGTCCGGTGAAAAGCTATGGCGACGATCTCTGGAACGGCACCGGCTCTATCGACCTGGCTTACAACGACTTCAAGAACCTCAAAGAGAAACCCGATGTGGTTTTGCTGGGCTCCTCGCTGATTATGTATCCGTTCTGGTCCATGGACTTCAAAGAGGACCAGAGTATCGGCGATCTCTTTCATCATCATCGCTCGAAAGCTCTCGAGACTCGATTGACCAGAGACCAGGGCGAGAAGGCTACGGTATTCAGCTGGGCAATATTCGGTCAGATGGCATCCGACTCTTATATCTACGCCAATGAGTTTCTCCGGGGCGAGAAAAAGCCCGGTCTGGTCCTGTGGGGAATAGCACCCCGGGATTTCTGCGACGCAGAGCTATCCAGTCCGATGAATACGATCTCTTTTCAGCGCCTGGTCACTCTCAATAATTTCAACGACTATTCCAATATCTATCTGCCGACGTTTCAAGACAAGGCTGATTTCCTCTTTTCCAAGAGTGTCTTTCTGTACGGCAGACGCTGGCATATTCAAAAAGAGGTTAATAAGGGCGCAGACAAACTCGCTCTGCTTATCAATCCCACAGAAGCACCGCTCAAGAAGAAGCCAGGCTTCGAGAAAGATGGCGGTGGGTTCAAATTCACCGGCGGTCGTAAGGAGATCTGGGAGCACAGCACCCAGGAATATAAGAACCGCTACAAAAATATCTCGATGGATAAACTGCGCATTCAAATGGGCTTCATGGAACGGTTGCTAAAGCTGGCACGGGACCGCGAGATGAAAGTGTTGATTGTGAACATGCCTCTCACTAAAGACAACCGTGACCTGATGCCTGCAGGCTTCTATCAAGAGTTCTCCGATGAGGTCGCTCGGCTGACCAGCGAGAATGGTGCTGCCTATGCCGATCATGGCGCAGACGAAGATTTCGATAACAACGACTTCTGGGATACGGCCCATATGAGCTACCAGGGCGGGTTCAAGCTACTGGATAAGATAACCCCGGTTATCGAGGCACAGTTGAAAACCAAATAGAAGCTCTAGTGCGGCATCAGCATGAAGCCGAGAGCGATCAACAGAAGCACCAGAATTACAATTCCCAGGGTCATGCTGCTTTGCGGGCTGCCTCCGGCGGACATTTCGCCGGTTTTGCGTCGCATGCTCTGCAGCCCCGGGTTGGTTGTTCTGGGGTTGCGGCGCGCTTCGGCTGCCAGCATCTCTTTGATCTGCTCGTCTTTCTCAATCGCCTTTCGGGCTTCTTCTTCTTTCAGCCTTACTCTAGATGTTACATCGGCCAACTGATTGGACCAGGTGCCGGCATCGAGATAATCTATTGCGCCCAGTTGCATGGAACGTTTTACAAGATCGGCTTCCAGGGTCTCGTTGCTCACCAGAAAATGTTTATCGCCGTAGCGCTCTTTCAAAGAGGAGAGCAAAGCAAGAGCCTGGTCGGGCTCTGGTGATAGAGCGATCCAGATTACTCTTGGATTGGCATTCTCAATACTCTCCTGGGCAGCGCCCCGCGGGCAGGTTGCAGTTAAATCAAGATCGGCGTTGTTGCCAATAAGACTCTCCAACTGCTCGGTCATAGCCGGCACTTCTGAGATTACAAGGGTTGATAGGCTCAAGGGTCTCTTTCCCTCTGGTAACGAAAAGGTTCTGATTACAGGTCTTGATCATACTTTATTGAAAACCCTATGTCAGACCGGTTCTTCTACGGTAGAAGAGTTAGCTCTCGGGTCCTGGACAAAGTGCATCAACATTGCCGCCACTAGAAGCGAGGCTCCTCCCATCATCACCACATATAGAGGCTGGTTCCCGAAGAGATTCTTGACCAGGGGCTGTAGAAATACTGAAGCCACCACTTCAGGCAGAACGATAAATAGATTGAATACGCCCATATAGACTCCGGTACGCTCGGCCGGGATTGCGCTTGCCAGGATTGCATAGGGCATCGATAAGATTGAAGCCCAGGCGATACCGACACCTATCATGGTGAATTGCAGGGTGTTGGGATCGTGGATGAAATAGATTGATAGCAGAGAGAGACCGCCTAGCACCAGGCAGACTGCATGAAGCAACTTTCGCCCTACGCTTGCCGCTAATTTGGGAAGCAGGAAGGCGACGACAAAACAGACAAAAGAATAGATGGCAAAGCACCAACCACCCCATTCGGTGCCTCGGTCGAAGAGGGTTGAATGGGGATCTGTGGCTCCGAAGATATGATAGGCGGTGGTGAGTCCGAAGTAGAGCCACATACAAAAAAGTCCGTACCAGGTCGCCACCTGAACCAGTGCCAGCTGTTTCATAGTTGCCGGCATCTCTTTGAAGGCTTCGACAATCTCTGCAACCATCGCCTTGATCAATTCTAGAAAGCCGACATTACTCTTCTTTTTGAAGGCCTCCATATCTTCCGGAGGATATTCCCGAGAGGTAAAGACGGTCCAGAGGACGCACAACAAAAAGACCAGGGCGCCAATCTTGAACGAATACTGGACAGTTAGCGGGATGCCGTTGGGAGCCGTACCGGTTATGCCCAGCTCTCGAAAGATAATCGGCAGAGCATTGGCCAGGGTGGCGCCGATACCGATGAAAAAGCTCTGCATGATAAAGCCGGTTGTTCTCTGCTCTTCATTGAGCTTGTCGGCTACAAAAGCGCGAAATGGCTCCATGCTGACATTGATACTGGCATCGAGCACCCAGAGCAGACTGGCTGCGGCCCAGAGATAAGGAGAATCCGGCATTATAAAGAGGGCGATGCTCGCCAAAATAGCCCCGACCAGGAAGTAAGGACGTCTTCTGCCCAGCTTAGTCCAGGTACGGTCGCTCATGGCGCCAATTATCGGCTGGACTAATAAGCCGGTTATCGGTCCGGCAAGCCAGAGTATCGGAATTTTGTCGGGTTCGGCCCCGAGCTTCGAATAGATGGCGCTCATATTGGCCAGTTGCAAACCCCAGCCGAACTGAATTCCGAGAAAACCGAAATTCATGTTCCAGATCTGCCAGAATGATAGCCTAGGTTTCAAAATCACTCGCTTCGTTGGAAAAGCATATAGTTTACCAAGCAGTGCTATGATTTGCTGCGGCAGATTTTACTCAGTCAGATTCAGATAAGGAGCTCCCATGAGAGAACTATCCAGGTCCGTCATACTTGCCCTGGGCGCTGCGGCAGTCTTCGCCACATCGACAGCCGCCGAGCCGATTAAAATCGCCAGCAATGAAACCAAGCGATTCGAGTTTAAGGAAGGTTTCGAGCGACGTCCCAAAGACGTAATCAATACCTTAAAAGACAACGAAGTGACCCGCTTTCAGACCATGCTCGAAGGTCTCGATCAAGCTTATGATCTTGATGATACCCTCAAGGGCAAAGGTCCCTGGACGCTGTTCGCGCCTTCGGACAAAGCTTTCAAAAAAATCCCCCAGGATGATCTGCAAAAGCTTTTCGCCAATAAGAAGAAGCTCAAACAAGTCCTCTCGTATCACATGGTCCAGGGCAAATATACCCTCGAAGATCTCAGAAAGAAGACCTCTTTGAAAACCTATGAAGGCCACTCAGTCAAAATAACCAACCGCTTCGGCAACATCTTTCTCGATGATGCGTTCATGTCCACCGCCGACGTACCCTGTTCCAACGGTGTGGTGCATGTGATAGACAACGTGATTATGCCTCCCCTGTCGAAGTAAAATCAGGAAGGGTTTTGTCTTTATGAGCGCTGCCAAAAATGTGGTGATCACCGGCGTTGGCCGGGACCGGGTCGGAATCGTCGCCGAATTATCTCGGATCTTATACGTCATGGGCTGTAACCTGCTTGATTCTTCGATGACTCTTTTGCGGGGCGAGTTCGCTGTGATTCTGATGGCGCAGCTCCCCGAAGGAGAGTCCCTGGAGAGTCTGCACGGCAAGCTCGATGGTATCAGAGAGAAACTGGACATGAATGTCTATGTCAGGGAGCTTACCGACGAAGAGCTTCGCGAGTCGGAAGCAGAAGAAGACAGCCAGGGAGAGGCTTGTATCATCTCTGTCTATGGTGCAGATAAACCTGGTATCGTATACGGTATAACAGATCTGCTTGCCTCATTGAAGGTCAATCTCACCGATGTGGAGACCAAAAAAACCGGTGGCGCCAAGCCGATTTTTATGATGGTGCTGGAAGTCACTCTGCCTGCCTCCATGACCGAAGCAGATTTGAAAAAGGCGCTCACCGATAAGGCCTCGGCTCTCGGGGTGGATTTGAGTGTGCAGCCGGTGGAATACATGGAAATCTGATCTCTGATGGCTGTCCTGGAAGTATTGACCTATCCCGATCCTCGTTTGAAACAGGTCTCGTTAGAAGCAGAGCCTGGCTCTGAGGCAGTCCGCAAGATCGTCGACGATCTGGTCGAGACCATGAACTCTTCTGAGGGGTGCATCGGCATAGCCGCACCCCAGGCTAATATTCATCAGCGTATCATCGTGGTCGATGTCTCGCGCAACCCGAGGCTGGAATCCAAATTGGGTCTGGTTATCCTGGTCAATCCGGTGGTGGTGAAGCAATCAGGTAAGTCGGTGGCTAAAGAAGGCTGCTTGAGTCTGCCTGAGCTTATCGCCACGGTGCGCCGGGCCAAGAAAGTGGTCATAGAAGGATTTGATGCTGCAGGGCAGGCTGTCTCTATCGAAGCCTCCGGTTTTGATGCCCGCGCCCTGCTCCATGAAATAGACCATCTTGATGGCATTCTTTTTTTAGACAGGGTCTCTTCTCTAAAGACCGATGTCTTCCGGCGCCGACGTCCGGACGCCGCCACTTAGGCTTTGACTTGCTGTTAAAATAGAAAAATGATCAGATTCTTCTATTTATCGCTCTTGCTACTGGCTGTGACACTGTTTGCTGTCTTTCCTCCGGCTGCTCTGAGCGAAAGTGGCAACCAGGATAAAGACTCGGCCGAGTCCATGTTCCAGGTTCGAGAAGAGATTAAGCTTGTTCCTGGTGCGCTCGAAGCCGAAAGGGGCGCCCTGCTCAAAAAAATCCTGGAGGCAGAAGCTGCCGGAGTCGGCGTCAAAAATTATCTGACCGCTTTTAAATACATAGAGTCTCTGGCTGAAAAGGGAGCCGATGCCGGTGTAATCGCTCCTAGATTGAGCTCTATCAATGCCAGCCTCGATGAGCAGCTCAAACGCAGTCGTATATTGAAAACCCAGAAGCTGCCGCCGCCGATTGCAGCCAGCTCTCCACCTCCATCTCAAACTGGAGGAAGAGGTTCGGGAAAAGCTTCTTCAAATAAGCAGGATTTGCTCAATCAGCTCCGTGGACGCGGTCAGGGAGAAGTTTTCGACAAACTCAAAGACAAGTGGTTCGGAGGGGACCTTCCTGATTCGGTCAAGAACAAGATACCGGCTGGATTCGACCCGAGTAAGTTGAGCAAAGAAGACATGGACAGACTGATGCAAAGGCTCAAGTAAAGTTATGGCTGGTCTTGTCTCTGCCTGGCTGCTCGCTTTTTTCATAATCGCCGTAAATTGCGGCAGTGCAAGGGCTGAGAAGCGCTATGTCTTTCGGGAGGGCAGTCGCCAGGCAGTTGAAGTCGATGTAGATGCGGCTCGGAGCAGACCGCAGGCTTCTTCCAGGGTTTACTATCGTCGTCCGGCTACGAAAGCGGTATCAAGCGCCGGCGGAGGCACCACCCCCAGTGCCAGGGCGGGAAGCAGGGCTGACACAGCGAAGCGCTCCTATCACTATACGGATACCGTGGACGTAGATGGTCTCAATCGAAAGTTCTATGTTTTCGTACCCGATACTTATTCGCCCTCCAGCGCCGCTCCTGTGATGCTGGTCTTTCACGGTCTTAGAATGAGCGCCGAATCGATGCCTGCCATAACCGGCTTCAACGGCATTGCCAGAAGAAACAACTTTGTGGTGGTCTATTGCCAGTCTCTTGGAAGTAAATGGAACGATGGCATGAACAACAGCAAGGGCGTCGACGACGTTAAGTATGTCGAGGCTGTTTTGAAGAAGCTTGCCCAGAGAGTCAATATGGATAATCGCCATATTTTTGCCGTCGGACTCAGTAATGGCGGCTATTTCGTGCAGTTGCTCGCTTCACGGCTCGATAACCGCATCGCCGGTATTGCTGTGGTGGCGTCCACGGCCATGAGTCAGGCTCTGTCAGATCCCGGAAGCGCCAGAGCAGTGCCTGCTGTTTTCTTTCTGGGCACCGAAGATGCGCTCGTCAACTGGAGCGATGGCAAAAATCGCAGCCTTGGGCGCTATGCTGACAAGGTCGGTCTTGAGGGGATCGACCCCAATTTTTATAAGCTGGCTCGTTATGGCGGCTGGATGAGCGCCGACGATATGATCGCTTATTGGACAAAACGAAATCGCAGCACAGGTTCCGGTCAGGAGAGCCTCATGCCTGATACGAACAGAGAAGACGGTATGCGGGTGCGTCGTATTGAGTACGGTAGCCGGGGCAATGCCGTGACCGTTTATAAAATCGAGGGCGGAATGCATAGCTGGCCTGGCGCTTTGACCCTGCCGGGCTCTAAAATCAAGAGCTGCCAGGATATCAATGCCGGCGAGCTTATCTGGAAGTTCTTCCGGCTCTATGCCTGGTGAGTCTGTCGGCGATATCTATCTATGACGGAATTAAGTTTACAGGTGGGTGTAATCCTGTCGAGATAGAGTACTCTTAAGTTTTCGGAATCTATACTTGAAAACTGATGCTTCGTCTTACCCGAGTAACCAAAATATACCAGCACGCTGAAGTTCTGAAAGACGCGAGTTGGGAAGTCGTCCCCGGTGAAAGAGTCGGTCTTGTCGGGGTGAACGGCAGTGGCAAAACCACCCAGTTCAAGATCATTCTGGGCGAGGTCGAGCCGTCTTCCGGAGAGGTCACCAAGCCGGCCAGTCATAAGATAGGTTACCTGAGCCAGGAGTTCGATATCAATCCGGAGAACTCCATTCGCGAAGAGCTTCTAGCCGCCTTTACCGAAGCTCATAAAATAAAGCAAGAGCTGGCTGCCGTAGAAAAGAGAATCGAGACTTGTTCAGGAGAGGACCTCGATCGTGCTGTTCGTGCTCTCGATAGACTGCATCGGGAATTCGAAGCGATTGACGGCTATGGGTTGGAGCGCAAAGTTGATAAAATTCTGCCAGAGATAGGCTTTGCCACCGAAGATGGTGATCGTCCGGTTTCGGCTTTGAGCGGCGGCTGGCAGATGCGAATCGGCTTTGGCAAAATAATGCTGCGAGAGCCTGAGCTGCTTTTATTAGATGAGCCCACCAACCATATCGATCTGGAAACAATAGAATGGCTGGAAGCCTTTCTAAAAGAGAAAGCCATTCCGATGGTGATTGTCTCTCACGACCGACGCTTCTTAGATCAGCTCACCACCAAGATTGTCGAAATAGAACGTGGCAAGACGAGGACTTTCAAAGGGAACTACAGTCTTTATAGAGAACAGAAAGAAGAAGAGCGCATCAGTCAGCAAGCCGCTTTTGAAAGACAACAAAATGAGCTGGCCAGGCAGCAGGTTTTTATAGATCGATTTCGCGCCAGTGCCACCCGTTCGACCCAGGCGAAGAGCAGGGAGAAACAGCTAGATAAAATCGAGAAGCTCGAAGCGCCCGAATCTGAGCTGAAGGCGGTAAGGTTTCAATTTCCCGAGGCTGTACGCTCGGGCAAAGAAGTGCTTGCGGTCGAGGGTCTGACCCATTCTTATGATGACAATATACTCTTTCTCGATGCCAATCTCGAAGTCAGTCGCGGTGACAAAATCGCTATACTAGGACCTAATGGAGTTGGTAAATCGACTTTGCTTCGTTTGATCGCCGGTATGGAGACGCCTTTGGAAGGCAAGATTCAACTGGGCGAGCATAATATCCATATGGCATATTTCGAACAGAACCAGGCAGAAGCCCTGGGCAAAGAGAAGACCGTTCTCGATACCATCGGCGATGTGGTGACTAACTGGACCGATACCCAGATCAGGTCGTTGTTAGGACAGTTTCTTTTCTCGGGTGATTCTGTTTTCAAAACTGTGGGCACCTTGAGCGGTGGCGAAAAAGCCAGACTTGCCCTGGCTAAGTTGCTTACATCGAAAGCCAATTTCATTCTGCTAGATGAGCCCACAAACCATCTCGACATCCCTGCCAAAGAGACCATTGAAAAGGCTATTCAAGCCTATGAAGGCGCCATGTTACTGGTCTCTCACGACAGATATTTCATCTCGAAGACAGCTAATAAAATTGCCGTTATCGAAGATGCCACCATACGCATTTATGAAGGCAACTATGATTACTATCTCGAAAGAGAGCGCAAAGAGAAGGCGGCGGCTATTAAGGCTGTAGAAGATCGAGACCGTGCCGTAAAGCAAGAAGAGAAGCGCAAGAAGCGCATGGAGAAAGAAAAAGAGCGCAAAGAGATAAGAGCGAGCAAGAAAGTAAAGCGAGCCGGAGATGCTGACTGATGTCGAGATTGCCTTTTCTAATCGGCTGTCTCTTGCTGCTGCAATCTTGTGGAGCCACCGGCGATACTGTTGCTTCGGATAATATTGATCAAGATCAGCAACATGAGCAACAAAAAGATAAAGCGAGCTGGCAGGAAGAATATGCAAGCGCCAAAATTCTAGCGTTTTCCGGTGATGATGCCCAGGCAGAGCAGAAGTTTACCAGGGCATTGGCTGCTATCGAAAGCCAGAAAGGTAAGGAGCTCACGGCCGCCGATATCAAAGCGAGACTGGCAAAACTCTATCTCAAGCAGGGCCATGTAAAAACCGCCATACCCTTGTTAGAATCCGCCCTCGGCGTGCTCAAAGCAAGCAAGGTCGAGTCAAAAGAGTATTCTGAGCTTCTGGTTTTACTGGATGACAATGCCGAACTGCTGCTCTATGAAACCGACTCGAAAGACGCAAACTATGCTGACAGGCTTAAACTTGTCCTGGATTTGCAAGAGTCTTCCCATACCGGAGTCCACAATAAGACATTCTTTGTTCTGGTAAAGCTGATCAACTATTATCTCGGTAAAAGAGACCTGGTGGAAGCTAACAAATATATCGACGAAGCTTTAAAACTTGCCGGAAAGAAAGATGTTAAAGGGCTGACCGGTAAAATGAATATGCTTCTCAATATTCATTTTGCTCTCAGTGATCTGGGATACAAAGAAGATGCGGATCGTGTCTATGAAAGGACCGTTGCAATCTGGCGAAAATATGAACCTGATAGAGCCGATGCTATGCTCTATCATTCTCTTTCTCATATTTATCGTGAAAAGAAACAGTATGCCAGGGCAGACGAATACGCTCGCAAATCTTTGAAAGAGGCGAGAAGACTCAATGACACCAACCTTGAGGTCAGCATGCTGGCTGCAGAGGCGGTATCGATGGATAGACAGGGCAAATTCAAAGAAGCCGATAAATTGTACGCAGAAGCGCTGGCCGCCCAGCGGAAAAATCCCGGCAATCTCTCCCAGGATCTGGTCAAACGGCTGGAGCAATATGCTCGCTTTCTAAAGAAGAACGGTCAAGCTAAAAGAGCGGCAGGTTTAGATGCCGAAGCCCGGGGCTATCGAGCCAAGTATATAAAATTCTGAGACCTGGAACAAACGAGACTTACTTTCTGTTTAAATCTTTGACGAAGCGGCTGAGCAGATGATCCAGTTTTTTATAGGTAGTACGGAATGTATTGATATCGCCGTGATAGGGATCTTCGAGGTCTGAAGCGGATTTAGATATAGCATTATCAAATTCGGTGACTTTCATGACCCTGGCTAGAGAGTCTGCCGGGCGCAGTCTATTTATCGCCTGTTCATTGCCCCGGTCCATTACGACTATCAGGTCAAAATTGTAGAAATCTGAGCTTCTTATTTGTCTTGCTCTGTGGCTTCCGAGGTCTAGACCGTTCTCTTTGCATACTCTTCTTGCTCTTTCATCGGCCGGTCTGCCGATGTTCCAGTCGGTAACAGCACAAGAATCGATGGTACCATCCACGCCACTGTCCTTATAGAGCCTCTCTAGAATCACCCTGGCCATGGGGGAGCGACATATATTTCCGAGACAGACGAATAATACCTTCATTTGTCGCCTTTCTTTTAAAACTTGCAATGCTTTCAATCCTTGTTATTATAGACTGAAAGAATCATGAATAGTTGTTATACATATATAGTCAGATGTCGTGACGGCTCATTCTATACGGGCTGGACCAAGGATCTCGAAGCAAGGCTCGAGACCCACAACCAGGGACGTGGTGCCAAATATACCCGATCGAGGGGACCGGTCAGGCTGGTTTATTACAAGGCTTTTGAAACCAAACCGGAAGCGATGAGCTACGAATACGCATTGAAGAAACTTTCTCGCAAAGAGAAAGAGCTTCTGGTATCGAGTTTTGCCGACTACCAGCTCCAGGGCAGATCGTTTTCGTAATGTCTTCTCATGCGCTCCAGCAAAATCAGCTCGGGGCGTGGCTGTTTGATATAGTCATTGAATGCGCCGTCAGCTTGCATCTTATTTATCTCGGCGATGTATTCAGACAGTCTCGTCGCTCCTGAGGGCTTTTTAGGCATCTGAATTGCTGAAGGCATAATTAATTGTCCACTGCCGAAGCAGGCACCATGGCCATAAAAAGGATTGAGAATGAGATTCGACTTCGGCACAGACTTCTCTGGTTTGTAGCCGCTATCTAAAAGTGCCTTCAGATATAGTACCGGATTCTCGCGGGCAACTATCAAGGTCAGCTCTGTGAAATTGTCCAGGCTCAGATAGTACCTGGCAAAGTCGGTGAGATGCTTGTTGCCGACTGAGGCTGCTTCTTCGAGAACGGCTGCCATTGATGCCCTGAAACCTTCAAAGGATCCCATTTTAAAATGGGCGAAGGCCTTCAATCCATTCAAAGAAGGATGGTACGGATTTACCTGGGCCGCGTCGTTCAATACATTGACTGTCCAGGTGTATCTACCTTCTTCATAAAAGGCAAATGCTTCCGACAGAAGCGGCTTCAGAGCGAATTTAGCCTCTTCTGTAACGTGACCGGATGCCTGGATGAGACAGTGCGGCATCTTCTCTTTGAGCTCTTCTCCTGCCCGGCGCGAGACCCTGGGGAAGCTGTAGTTCAGACTTCGCAAAGATCTGGCCGAGGCGAACTCCATGAAATCATCATCTTCTATCGCGCCAGAAGTGATCCGCACCGAATGCAGGGACGGCTGGGCGGCGATGGTGGCAACAGCCGAGCCGCCGAGGTGGTAGCTCACCGCTTCCAGATAGGTCAGCTCCGGGTAATGTTCTATTACAGCAAGACCATCTTCTGATACCATTGTGTTTACAAGCTGCAGCGATTTCAAATTAGAAAGGCTGGAAAGTTTTCTGATACCGCTATCGGTTACGAAACCTTCTTCCACCACCAGCCAGTCGAGACTGGTCAGCTCCGAAACACAGTCGAGCCCTTTGTTGGTTACATGAGTTCCGATCAGATGCAGCTCTCTTATCTTTCGACAATCTTTCAAGAGCGCAAGCCCCTGATCGGTTATCTTAGATCCGTTCAGAACCATGCTTCTAAAATAAGGCAACTGCTCGCGTCTTTTGAGCAGATCGTCATCACTCCAGCCGTTAAAGCCTGGAAGGTACATATCCATATGCGCTAGCCACCGCTCTATCCCTAATGAACTGTGTTCTATGTACCCTCGAACGTCATTTATCGGCGCCTGTCAGAGCCAATCCATACAGAAATTCACATAGCTGCCGGATTATCTAAAGCGATTGATCAGCTCTTCGAAAGAAGTTGGGTCGCTATTTACAAAGCCGCTATAGATCATCTTGTCGTTGCGGGACAGAAAGACTACCTTCGGATAGCCGTCAATGCCGTATTTTTGCATCAGACCTCGATTAGATGGATTATGACCGTCAATCTTCTTGAAGTTTATGTCTCGGAACTTTCTGCTTGTTGCTTCAAACACGGGAGCAAATTTTTTGCAGGGTCTTCACGTGTCTGTGTAGAACTCGAGAATGGTGCTCACTTTCTCTTTCGAGTTGGCCCCGGACGGCGAAGCAGAAGCAGAACGGACGACATCAGGGGGCGCGGACCCACTAACCACCTGGGTTTTCAGACGAGAGAGCTGGTCGTATCCTTGTTTGGCCCGGGCTCGAAATGCCATATCGCCATTGCTGGCCACCCACTGATATTCTTCTTTAGCAGTATTCAAGTCACCGACTTGCTGGGCGCTGAGGGCTAGATAATATCGAACCAGGGTGTTATTGGGCCAGGACTTTTTACAATCTTGAAACTCTGCTGCCGCTTCTCGATACTTCTTCTGGGCGTATAGAGTCTTGGCTTTGACAAAATTGGCCGCCTGACCTGGCGGGCAGACAAACAGCTGGCTGACAAAAACGAGCAGAATAAGGCTCAGCTTTTTAGATGGCATCGGCTCTATTCTCCGAAAAGACCGCTTATTAAAGATGCTACCTCGTTATACCCGGAATTTATTGCCTGTTGCCGAATTTTTCTTCCAGCAACTCCAAAACCGATGCGTTGAGCTTTTCTTGGACTGATTGGTCCCGATAAAATCTCTCTTTACAGGCAAGAATCTTCTCTTTGATCTCTTCTCTTCTTTTTTCGTTTGAGCCTATAGATACAGCAAGCTGAATATACTCGTCTGGTGAATTTGCAACCAGTTCTTCAACTCCAAGTATTTCGAGAAGTGTTGCAGTTTGCCTTCCTCTCATAAATTGACCACAAAGGGTGACAGCGGGAATCCCAGCTTCCAGAGCTTCAATTGAAGAGAGCAATCCAGAGTTGACTGGAGTATCCAGATAAACATCCGCCCTTTGACAGAGTCCCTGGTATTTTGCTGCATTTAGCTCCGGGAGAAAAACAACATGCTTCTCGGGATCGAGGTTCTCCGATTCGAACTTTCGATACAATCTGGATTTTAATTGTTCGCCTAAAAGAGTATCTTTTCTGGCGAAAATAAATTGAGCGTCAGGTTTTTGCTTGGCTATCTCGGTCAGCAGGTTGTCATAAGATGGAGGATACTTATGTAATGTTTGAACACACAAATACTTGCAAGAATCGTCTTTTAACCCGAAGGACGAGAAATCTTCAAAAACCGGTTCCGGAATTACCGGGTCATAGTATGAACCGAGACCGGGCAACCTGATTAACTGCTCTGAATAATGTTCTTGCGCATCTTCAGGTTCGAAGAGGTCGCTTACAAATCTGTAGTCTATATTTTTCAGACCTGCAGTCAGTGGATGACCCCATCCTGCCAGCTGTAATGGAGCAAGACGCAAAGCAGCGAGCTTCTGCGTGACAGGGACCATGCCGATGGAAGGGTATAGTAAAACATCTACGGATTCATCGAAAATAGCTTTTGCCATTGTACTGAAATCAGAGATCTCGACAAATTTATCAAACTGACCTTTTATTTCTTGTGTGAGGAAGTCATGTTTTTTACTAGTATTGAATCCTATTAACTCAAATACGTCTCTATCGAAACCAGCCACCCAGCCTTTAGTAACCATCTTGTAGACGCTGTGATTACTGAAGAAGTGTGATACCACCCCTAGTTTTATTTTTGCATTTTTTGTCGGGTATCCGGATTGAGTTTGATTGCTCCGAATAAATTCGGGGTATCTTTGCTCCAGAACTCTCTCCAGAACACGGGAATATCGCACTTGTAGATCTTTCCAGTTGATATCATGCAGAATATTGGTAAATGGTGCGGAGAAAGAAATAGCATCCTCGGCGTCTTTCCAGTCTTCAAAGAAATCCGATTCAACCGTCGACTCGACTGATTCTAGTAGACCGGTATAATTACCGACCTGTCCATCGAACTCTTCTTGGGTAGAAGAAAAATGCTTCAAGCTCAGTATCATCTTGCCAAACTGCGGAACCAGTGACTCAGGTTTTAAATAAGAAGCCGTCTCGAAAAGCTGTTCTGCTTCCTCTTCTCTAAGTCCTTCATAAACACAACTGGCAAGGTTGATTATCACCTCGTAATTGTTTGGATCAATTTCCAGGCACATTCTCAATTGGTTTTCTGCTGTCTTGGTATCGCCCTTGAGATAGTAAAGCAATCCAAGGTTCTTTCTTGCTTCCAGGCAATTGGAGTCTTTTTTGAGGACTTGCCGCAAACTCATTAAGGCTCCGTCCAGATCACCCGCTGCAATTTGAGCAGTACCGAGATTAGAGCGAAAGTCCAGCT
Organism: Candidatus Obscuribacterales bacterium; assembly: GCA_020634035.1. Taxonomy (GTDB): domain Bacteria; phylum Cyanobacteriota; class Vampirovibrionia; order Obscuribacterales; family Obscuribacteraceae; genus RI-106. Next base: position 737,527 of record JACKCM010000005.1, read on the forward strand.
CATCGGGAGCTTCCTGCACAGCTTTGTTCAACGCAACAACCGCATCTTGCGACCGACCCAGAGAGGTTAAAACGACGCCAAGATTGTTGTGAACCGAAGGACCAGGCACGGCATCAGCAGCATTCTCATAGGCTAGCACCGCTTCTTCAAGACGTCCCAGGCGGTAAAGCGACGTACCTTTCTGGGTCAGGGCGTCTCCATGGGATGGATCTAGCTCGACTGCTCTGCTATAGGCTTTAAGAGCCTCTTCATGGTTCTCGAGACGGCTGAGCTCCATACCCATGTTGTAGTGACAATCGGCATAGCTGTCATTGAGAACGATGGCTTTTTTATAGGCGTTCAGCGCCTCTTCAGGAAAACCGAGGGCGGCTTCGACATTGCCCAGATTGTACTGGGCAGGAAAACAGGCCGGATCTAATTTCAACACCCGTTGGTAGATCTCTCTGGCTTGATGTAGGTCATCGCAGGCTTTCAAAAAGTTGCCAAGATTATTCAAAACCGGCACGCTATCTGGAGCGATCTCGAGAACATGGTTGCAATGGTCAATCGCCTTTTCCATATTGCCGCGCATGTACTCGATCATGGACATCAGATGAATGGCGTCCACGTTGTCGGGGTTCGTAGCAAGAAGCTTTTCCAGAATCTGGGAGGCATATTCGATATTGCCTGCCTGAAGCTGTTGCTGAGCTATCTGTATAGTCTGGTTGATGCCGGGGGTGAAACCTGTATTCATTCTAGGAATCTTAAACCAAAACAGACCCCCATTTATTAAGGGCTTATTAGTCCTGCTTTATTTGGTCATTTTTGTGATTGAGGCTTTGTTTCAGTTCATGTTTCTGCTCGACCGAGCAGCTTCGGGACATTCAAGTAGGAATGCCAAGCCTGGGTAGAATCCAGAGTTGAAGCGCAAAATAGAAGGCAACTATGCCCGCAAACCAGAAAAAATCTTCCATTAACTTCATCCTTTCTCTTGAACCCCGTAAAACTTCAGGCTCTTCCTTTCAGCATACCTTCCCAATAGAGCACCGGGATGACATACTTCTTGAAGAGGTACATACTGTATCTCTCTTTGCTTTGATCAAAGGGAAAGCTCTCTTGAGGATTGAGAGCGTAATCGAACTCTGCAAGAATCAGATTTTTATAGCCGGTCACCAGCGGACAAGAAGTATAGCCGTCATAAGAAGCCTGCGGTTCCTCACCGCCTATAAAAGCAAGTATGTTTGCTACCGCTACCGGTGCCTGCTTGCGAATCGCCGCTGCTGTTTTAGAGGTCGGTAATCCGGCGGAGTCTCCTAGAGAGAATATGTTTTTGTATTTAGTATGCTGCAAAGTATGATTATCCACATCTACCCAACCGGCCTGGTCACCAAGGCTGCTCTCTCTAATGAAATCCGGTGGTCCCATCGGTGGCGTCACATGCAGCATGTCGTACTGCATTCTTACCTCCTCTCCATTGTCCAGTCGCTGAAAAACGGCTTCTTTCTTGTCTGCTATTATCTCGACCAGATTGTGTTGAAATAAAGCTTCTATCTTCTTTCTCTCGATCACCTGTTCTAGAGAGCGAGCATATTTTGCGACACTGAAGATTGAACTCTGGGCAGAGGCGAAGACAACTCTGGAATTCTCCCTGACACCATTCATAGAAAAATAGTCTTCTGCCAGGTAGGCTATTTTCTGGGGAGCACCACCACACTTGATTGGTGTATTGGGATGGGTGAAGATAGCGGTGCCGCCTTTGAATTCTCGGATACAGTCCCAGGTATAAGAGACATAGTCGATACTATAGTTACTGCAGACGCCGTTCTTGCCGATGGTCCCAGCCAGCCCCTTGACCCCATCCCAGAGAATCTTGAGACCGGTCGACACCACTAGAACTGAGTAAGAGAGAGATTTACCGCCTCTGGTAATAATCTCCATCTTCTCAGGGTCTATTTTTTCGACAGAGTCTTCGAGCCACTCTACCCCATCAGGAATCAAGCCCTTTTCAGCGCGGGCGCTTTCGTCTTTATCGAAAACTCCTGCTCCGACGAGGGTCCAGAGAGGCTGGTAATAGTGAGTAGCAGCAGGTTCTACCACCACAATCTCTGTTCCTCTCAATGCCTTTCTCAAGCGAGCGGCAACCGATATTCCGGCGGTGCCACCACCAAGGATGACCACCCGTTCTATCTTGTTCTCGGCTGCCGCATTTCCTGTAGGCATGATTCTTCTCCTGATATTGAATCTTCTTATTTGGTCAATTGACGCTGTTTCGACAGGTCCCTCTCGATTCGGCTACAACCACATTATATTCCGAACCCTGCCATGCTTTGAATCCGCCCAGAACGTTCATGAGTTCTTCTTTGCCCTGGCGTTCCAGAATGCTTTTAGCTATCGAAGAGCGATAACCTGAAGCGCAGATGATTGCAATCGGTTTGTCCGAAGGCAATTCATTGATTCTGCCCTCTAAGTCTGAAAGGGGTATATTGACGGCACCTTCAATATGACCGGCGTCGTATTCGGGCGCTCTTCTAACATCCAGCAAGAAAAGATCCTGTCCTTCCTCCAGTTCTTTCTTGAGTTCGGTCACGGTAACCACAGGGGTGGCTGTTACTTCAAATCCGGCATCGGCCCAGGCGATAAGTCCACCATCTAAGAAGCCGATCACTTGCTCATGACCGACTCTTGCCAGGCGTATCACCGCTTCATCGATAGATTCTTGATCCGATGCCAGAATCACTATCGGTTGACCCAGATGAATAAGGGTTCCTGCCCAAGAGGCGAACTGACCGGATAGAGCTATATTGAGAGAGCCTTTTATATGACCACTGGCAAATAGGGTGCCGTTGCGCACATCCACCGGCACAGCGCCACGTTGCATCTCTTTGTTTACTTCCATAGCGGTGAGGGCTTTCGGTCTTGGTATCTTATCCAGTGCCACAGCGCCCTGTCTGTTAAGCTCAGCGTCTTTTGGAAAGTAATCAGGAACTTCGGGCTGATCGGCGGTGAGCATTTCTACAAATGCATCTCTAGACATCGGCTGAAGAGCATAGTTCAAGAGCTTTTGTTGTCCGATAGTCGAGGATCTTTCTGTAGAGAGATTCTTGCCGCATAATGAACCGGCACCATGGGCAGGATAAACTTCGACCGAATCATCCAGTTTGAGAAGCTTGTCGTGAAGGCTGTCATACATCATCGAGGCCATCTGTTGGGCTGTAAATCCTTTGACGCCGACAAGATCCGGGCGGCCGACATCACCTATAAACAAAGTGTCACCGGTGAAAAGTATCGGAGGGCGATCACTGTCGGCTTTGTCTATGGCAAGTATGCTGATACTCTCAGGAGTATGACCCGGGGTCTCAAATACTTTTAACTCGATACTGCCTATTTCAAGAAGGTCGCCGTCTTTGGCCGCAATATGTGGAAAAGCTGCTTGGGCGCTATGACCGAAGACTATTTCAGCTCCTGTCTTTTCAGCAAGCTCTTTGTGCCCGGATACAAAGTCTGCATGCAGATGGGTCTCGATCACATACTTGATCCGAAGCCCTTCACGCTCTGCTTCTTTCATATACTGGTCGATATCTCTCTGGGGATCTATAACCGCGGCTTCGCCTTCGGAGCCGATTAGATAAGAGGCATGGGCCAGGCAGCCCAGATAGAATTGTTTGAAGTACATTGTCGATCTCCTTATTGAAGAGAAATTTAGATTCCTGATGTTTGTTTTGCGAGCATCCAGATAGAGAGCAATAGCAGAAAACCGGCGAATGCCTTTTTCAGCTTGTCTGCCTCCAGGTAATAGGCAAGATATCCAGCCACCGGCGCCGATACTATGGTCGCAGCAGCGTAGGGTAGAATTCCTCCGGCTAGTTTCAAATGCGAATCATAGGCGGTGGCGTAGGCCAGTGCTCCTGCCAGGCTGTTAATTCCGATTATCACAAGGGATGTGCCGATAGCTTTCTTTACCGGCAGTCCAACTACTAAAATAAGGGCTGGAACAATTATAAATCCGCCGCCGACTCCAAGCAGTCCGGTCAGAAAACCCGCACCGACGCCGGAAGTGATAAGGGCTCGGATACGATTGGATCGCTTAAGCGATGCCGAAGGTCTATTGGAATTGCTATCGGCTTTTCCGACTTCGCGCTCCGCCCGCTGTCGAAACATCAGAATACCCATGAAGAGCATTAAAAGAGCGAAAAGACTGAGCTGAACGGTATCACTGAGGAAGCCGGCCACCCAGGCACCGACAAAACTGCCCGGAATTCCGGCAAGGCCGAATAGCAAGGCTGCTCTGAATATCAACTGGCGTCTAGCAAGGTGGCTCAGGGCTGCCAGAATACTGGCCAATCCTACTATGATGAGGCTGATACCTATAGCCGATTTGGCCTGCATACCCAGGAAATAAACTAAAATAGGCACCGCGATGATACTGCCCCCGCCACCGAGGAGACCTAACAAAGTACCTGTCAATAGTCCCAGGAATGCTTCCAGTATCATCACGACCAACCTACATATTCTAATGGACTAAGAGCAACAGCTCTTGGGAGTTTCGTGTTCTTTACCGGATTCTGCACTGAGCTGGTTCCAGGGCGCTTTCGCCAGTACCATAGCCAGACCACAGTTGCCGGTCAGACCGGCAAAGGTCAATCCGCAGCCTATAAAGCCAGGCAGAAGGAAGAACAACTGATTAACCGTAAATCCGAGGATGACCCCGGTGAGAATCATAACACCGATAGTGAGCTGGACCTGTCTCTCTAGCGAAAGGCGTTTCGTGCCTTCGACCACAGGTAGACCGGTCTTTCTCCATTCTAATAAGCCTCCCTGCAATACTTCGCAGTCGAAGCCCGAAGCATTCAGCTGAGCGGCGGCTCGGCTGGCGCGGTTACCTGTCCGACAAATTACAAAAACCGGCTCAGACAGATTTAGTCCGGGATCTTTTTGACCGAGTTCATTTAGAGGAAGGTTTTTTGATCCTTTTATATGTTCACTGTCGAATTCGAGGGCGGTACGAACATCAATAAGCTGTGGGCATTTATCCGGAGCGGCAAGAATCCCTTGCAATTCTCTGGCGCTCAACTCCTTGATGGAGCTTGTTGTAGGCATTTTGTTTCTCCTTTTCGAACTTGTCATTATCTGACCGCTTACTAAATAACTATATCGCTGTTTAGTTGAATAGTCAAATGTCTAAGTAACTAATTGACGACAGGCAGGAACGCTGTTATCCTTGTCACAGGGAGACATTGCCATGGCAAGAAAGAAAACACTACCTAAATCGATTCATAAGAAGGACAAGAAGCAGCCTCTGACTAGAGATGCTTTAGAGATTGTCGCTACCCACTTTCGAGCCATGGGGGATGCCACCAGATTAGAGCTGATCCAGGCGCTTATGGAAGGAGAGAAGTCCGTTCAGGACCTCAGCAATCTCACCGGTATGAGCCAGGCTAATATCAGTAAACATCTTTCGGTGCTTGCCGAGCATGGCATTGTCGCTAAAAGAAAAGAAGGACTCTATTCTTTGTACAGGGTGGTCGATTATTCGGTCTATGACCTGTGCAATGTGGTCTGCAAATCCATCTCAGACCGCTATCAAAGGGTGCATGACGAGTTCCTCGGCACCGGCATATAGATAGCGTAGCCCTACTGTTTTTATCTGAATTCTGCTTCGGCGCTATCTTCCGGTACTGCTATTGGCACCGGCACAGGCTTCTTCATACCCAGAGCCAGTTGCAGAAGATTTATAGGATACGAGATGAGCTTGTTCAGTAAATACATGAAGAAGCAGAGTTTCTTCAGTATGGGCGTGAGAACGAATTGCAATAGAGCATTCCGTTCATAACAGATGCAGAAAGCGGCTATTGCGCTTATGACAATCAGTTTTGCCACCGAGGGCAGATGGTGGTCGGTCATCTCTTGAACTATTAGCTGCAATCCGACAAAACCGACCAGAATATATGCCACCGAATGCAGGACCGGATAGGATTTCATCAGTTCTATACAGTAATTTGCCAGAAGCCTCATGGCGGCAATGCCGATAAATACACCGGTGATAACCACCCAGAGGTTGGGACTAAGCGCCACTGCGGCAATTACGTTGTCTATGGAGAAAGCGAGGTCGGTAAGCTCTACCATTAGCACTGTGCCCCAGAATCCATGCTGCTTTCCGTGTACTTCTTTATTCTCTTCTTCTTCATAAGTATTGCCGAAATGCTCGATCATCAAATAAAGAAGATAGCAAGCGCCCAGGATCTTCAGCCATTCGAAAGTAATCAAAACTGCGGCAAAAAGAATCATTAATCCGCGAAAAAGATAAGCTCCAGCCAGTCCGGCGAGAAGCGCCAGTCTTTTCTGGCGCTCGGGCAGGTGATCTACCATGGCGGCGATTATCATGGCATTGTCTATGGAGAGCAGTCCCTCAAGAACCACTAGAGAGACGATAATCGGTAGGTAGACAGAGACGATCTCAACGTAGTTGATCATCGATAGAGTCCCCGACAATCCAGAGCAATGCTAATGTACGAATCTTACTTCTCTATTGTGAAGAATGCGGGAGGAAATCGGTTAAGACGAGATTAATTCCTCTAGAATGCCGGACAATCTGCAAAGTGGAATTGTGGCCAGGTCTATGACAGAATGATCTGTATTCTAGTTCAGTTGATTTGCGAACTTAAACAGGGAGAACTGATGAAGACCGTATTTCCTAAGACGCTGACTCCATTGATCGCTCTCGTCTTAATAGCTTTATCCAGTGTCGCTTCTGCCCAGGGTGGCGGCAAAGAAGCCAGCCTGGCCAGTGCCGTAGCCGCCTTTAAGAGCAAAGACTACAAATCTTCTCTTAACTACTGTAATCAGGCAATTCGCGCCAACCCGACCGACATAGGAGCGCATTACTACAAAGCTCTATCTCTGCACTACATGAATCAGATCTCCCAGGCTAAGCAAGAATATGAATGGGTAGCCAAAACCGGTAATAACTCGCTTGCCGCCAATGCCCAAAAAGCGCTTGCCGGTCTCGAGAAACGCAACAGTTCCTACCAGGGCAGCAGCGGCAGTTCATCGGCTTCTTCGGGGTCATCTTCCTCTTCAGGCGGCTATTCTAGATACAGCAGCCGTAAACCTAAAGTGCTTGATTTCTATACGACCTGGTGCGGTCCCTGTAAGATGCTTGCCCCTATTCTTGAGACCGTGGAACGAAGTTATTCCGGCCGGGTAGAGTTTCAGAGACTGGACGCTGAAGCTCCTCAGAACGCGGCACTTGTCAGTCAGTACAAGATAAGAGCCTACCCCACCGTGATATTTCTCGATAGAAACGGCAAAGAAGCTCAACGGATGCGCGGCGTTCCCGGGGGAAGCGAAGCAGAAGTTGCCGATGCGCTCAAACATTACATAGATCCGCTGCTCAAATAGCGAATTAAAAGTGCATATAGCGCCAGACTTCTTCCATTAACTTTTGCACCGCCGCCAGTGTCTTGGGTCGGTCCAGGGGCTTGCCCACGATGCAGGATAGCGCCAGTTCCTCTAAGCGAGAATCAAAGCCGCTGAGCTCTTTAGAAAGCTCCAGCTTTGCTCCTTTGAGCCTGAAGGTTCTGCCGGTTATGAGCTTATATAAAACCCTTCCGGTGGCGACCACCGCCGCCTCTTCGGTGTCTCCTCTGACGCCGAGATCGGCATATTCTGAGACGTTTGAGAAGCTTATCTCGGTATGGTTGTCGGGGACATGGGCGTCGACCTTGGCGATCAAACGACCGTCAGGCATGACACAAAGCCAGATTTGAGAGACAGAGAAAAGATCGGAACAGATTCGATTGAGCGAAGGGAACATGTCTTCTTTATCCGGTCCGAACTTTTGTCTGGTTTCGATTAAGGCTCGGCTGGGCCGAAACTCGGCTTCGACAGAAGCCGCTTTCTTCAGGGCGTCCACCACCGGAATCATCACACTGAGAGCGGTTTTACCATCGAATCGACCGCACTGGTTGAGCACCTGTAAAAGTCCGACTCCATTGACGCGGTCCTGTACCCTGACGTGATAGTCGCCGTATTTATGGTTGGGGTGGGCGAAAGTGCCGTATTCCAAAACCTTGACCAGATGGGGATGGCGGACCCGGCTCAAGATAAAATCGGCTCTTTCATAGTACTCTCGGGGATTGCTTCTATGATCCGGGGAGCTTATCTCAATCATGGACGGATAATCGTCTGCCAGGCGCCTTGAATAAATGAACTCTCTGCGGTTGGCCAAGCCTTGGTTACGCAGACGCCAGCCGGTCTCCAGAGCACGGTCTAATCCGGAGCAAAGCAGATGTTCTAGAAACGGTGAGCGGGGAAGCTTCTCGGATTCCCTGGCGTCCAATTCCATCTCTCCATTAACCAGAGAGTTGAGACGGGCGCTGTCTATATAAAGAATCGGCGGCTCGGTAGAAACATCCGGCGAATCCAGGCGGGTCGAAGGAGGAAAATGCTCATATTCCGGGATGTCTATGCGGTAGCCGTTAACCCCGCCAAAACGCAGCTCTTCCTTTGGAGAGACTGAATACCAACAATAAGGCAGAAGGTAGTTCGCTTTGCCGTTATAGACAAACGCCAGGTCCTTCTCTCGAACAGCGGCTATAAGAGAATTGCGACCGTCCCAGCGCAGCATCGCCCGGGTGTCGTTGTCTTCCTTGCCGAGAAAAACAAGGCGATTCGGTCTTACCGTTATTCTATTAGAGCCCGATTTGACGGTGATGTACTGAGACTGGCTATCTCCATCTCCTTTTTGAACCGGTACCTCGATAAACTTCGATTGGCTGGCGCCCAACCTTACGACTGTACCTGGATAGAGCTCAATCTGCTTGAGCCAGCGGGGCATGTCCCGGTCGTTTATCCTGATCTCGTCCATGGCATGACCCTTGCTGGAGAGCAGGAGCTGCCCCGCTTCACCCACCGAAAGGGTAACCGAACCCGAGTCGTAGCTTATGGTGGGTTCTTCATCCGAATTGATCTTAAATTCCTGGTCGTCGACAAGGACGATATGTTCAAGCTTGTTTTCTATCATCTGGTAAATTGCCGAAGGTAACACAAGTGGCTTGTTTAAGACAGATAACGGGATTCCATTCTTTAGTGAGTTATGCCACAGCCAAGCCTTCCAATATTCAATTCTTGAACTTTTCTAGCACTTTCTCCAAAGAGGTTAATATTTCGCCGGGGTTATCCAGGCTCTTTATTTACCAAGTTTGGACCGCAGTGATTTTTCAGATTCCCTCAAAATCATAAGCTGCTTGAGCAGTCTCAGCTTAACCGCAAATGTTGCCGTTCGCTCTTCTATCAGTCTTACGTGCTTGAAACGAATCAATTCGATTTTTTCCATTACCTGCTCTGCCACTTCGGCATTCTCATGGCTTTTGGCTAAGTCCAGCCTTTCGGTCCAGCGCTTCTCTTGCTTATTGAGTTCAGCGATTTCGTTCTGAGAACTCTCAAGAGACAGATTTAGCTCCAGAATAGACTCTTTCAGCACATTGCTACTATCTTCAAAGGTTCCTAAATCGGCTTCTAGATCCCCGGTGGTCAGCTGCTCGAATTCTTGATTGACAGTAGATTCGACCGCAACCAGCTCTTTTTCAAAAGCGAGCAGTTCAGTTTTGGCTCTTTTATGCAGATTTTCGAATAGATCGCTCTCTTTTACTTCAGAGTTGGTTTGTCGCGCCAGTTCATACTGAACATATGCCGTGAAACCAATTAGATAATTGAGATTGTCCTGGATACAATCGGCTTCCTTCTCTAGAAAAGATAGTTCTGTTTTGTCGAGGCTGTCTTTGTTTTGTTCTATCAAGGCTTTGTGCATCGCAAGTACCTTTTTTAGGTCGAACAAAGATTGATTCATACGATTTATGTTCTTTGGAGAATCGGACCTTTTGAATCTTGGTTTGGCTACTCCAGAATGGTATTTGAGCAACTTGCTATTGATACGATTCTCCAGCCGGTCCATCTTTGCTGAAAGTCCGGCGCCGCCGGCTTTCAATCTCTGCTCTTCATCCTCGGCAGACCTGGTGAAATCTTTTGTGGTTTTAGAGATCTCGGCGTTGAGTGCCATTTGTTTACTGATTAGCTTATCTATCTCGACAGAACTTTCGGCAAGCTCTTGCTTGAGCTTCGCTATGCTTTCTGCTTTTGACTTGGCGCTTTCTTCCTTCGAGGGCTGTTTCTTCTTTTTCTTGCCTTTATTGCCTTTCTTGGATACTTGTGACCTCTGTGGATTCTCCAGCACTAACAGCCTCTTCTCTCGTTTGTCTTGCTGGGCAATCGCTTTGTCTAGCTCAGAGCTAATCTTTCTGCTCTGCTTACATAGCTCTTCCAGATAATGAATGTCTGAACATCCATAAGATGCCGGAGCCTTTCTGCTAAAGAGTTTCAGCAGATTCTTTCCGAAGCGATTTAGAGAATTCTGGTTCATAAACTCAATTATAAACCCGGCGAAAAGAAAAGCCAGTTAATGAAGAGCAGCTTCTCTCTCGCTAGAATCGAGCCGTTAATCTGAAACAGCGCTCTAAGTGCTCTAAAGGAAAAGAGATGAGACATTCGAGAATCGCCCTTGCCTTAGCGGTCGCGGCATCAATGACGGTATCACACCAAGCGTCCCTGGCTCATCCCCACCATAGTCACCATCATCACGATGAAGGTCAGACAGAGCAGTCGAAAGACAAGCTTCAGATAGCTTATCGCACCCCCACCGCACTTCCTGCCAACAAAGTAGAGATCTCGGTGAGCGGCTCCTATCGCTATATCAAAACCAACTGCATACCGGATCATGCCACCGGTACTTTCCCAAATGCCGGCAATCCCAACAGCATCAAAGCCCAGGATGTGACCTTCAAGATGCCGGTGAAACCGAAAGCGGTCAATCAGAAAGGTCAGCGCTTCCCTGGAATCTTCGGGGTGGCTGTTAACGGCGTTCCTCTCGACCCCAATACCGGAGAGACCTGGGATGGCAATCCTATGTCGAAAAGCTGGCGCTATGAAGCGCTCACCGGACATATCAATCTGGGTTGCGACCAGAATAACGCCCATGTGCAGCCGGATGGCACCTATCACTATCATGGCATTCCAACGGCACTTCTAAGCAGACTGACCGAAGGCAAGCCCAAAATGGTTTTGATGGGATTCGCCGCCGATGGTTTTCCTTTTTATGGTCCCTATGGTTATATCGATCCGAAAAATCCAAAGAAAGGCTTGAAGAAGATAACCACCGGCTATCGCCTTAAATCCGGGACACGACCGGATGGACCTGGTGGCAAATACGATGGCACATTTTTGCAGGATTTCGAATGGGTGGCGGGCAAAGGCGACCTCGACGACTGTAACGGCCGCTTCGGAGTGACGCCCGAGTTTCCCGAAGGGACATATCACTATTATTTGACCTACGATTATCCTTTTATACCGAGGCTTTTCAAAGGCAGTCCCGATGCTAGCTTTAAACATCGCAGCCTGCCGCCTTCCAGACCTGGTGGTGGAGCCCCTGGAGCGGGTGGCTTCCCTCCAGGCGGTCCCGGTGCTTTTCCGCCGCCCCATCCTGGAGCGGGCGGCTTTCCGCCCGGGAGATCAGGAGGAAATCCTGGTACGGGCGGCTTCCCACCGCCGCCCGGTGGACAGTTTCGCCGACTGCCTCCGGGGCAGACAAATGCCGCTCCCAGGAGAGACACCAGCACGCCGGTGAACCGAAACGATCACATCAAGCAGTACAACTGGTAAGAGAATACGTTATTATTTAGGCGTTTTTTTCAGTGAGCCCATTATCAATCTAGAGTCAGGAGTCAAGATGTCCAACAGTGTTGCCAGTATCTTCCATCTCAAAGAGGATGAGACCAAATATCGCCTTCTGACCTCCGACTATGTCTCGGAAGTGGAGATGGACGGACGCAAGATTCTCAAGGTAGAGAAAGAAGGTCTGAAACTACTTGCCAAGCAGGCTTTTACCGATATCTCCCACCTGCTCCGTACCAGCCATCTAGAGAAACTGGCCTCTATACTGAAAGACCCGGAAGCTTCGGATAACGACCGCTTTGTCGCCCTCGAACTTCTGAAAAACGCCAGCATCGCCGCCGGCGGTACCCTGCCAATGTGCCAGGACACAGGCACAGCCATTGTCATGGGTCACAAAGGCGAGGATGTCTTTACCGGTGCCGATGATGCCGCCCTGATTGCCGAAGGGGTCAAAAAGACTTACAAAGAGTGCAATCTTCGCTACAGTCAGATGGCTCCTCTAGACATGTATAAAGAGGCGAATACAGGCAGCAATCTGCCTGCCCAGATTGAAATCTATTCTGATCCGGGCAATGTCTATGAGTTTCTCTTTATCGCCAAAGGGGGCGGCTCTGCCAATAAAACCTACCTTTTACAAGAGACCAAGTCGGTTCTCAATCCAACATCGCTCAGAAAGTTGCTGACCGAAAAAATTGCCGGTCTCGGCACCTCTGCCTGTCCGCCCTATCACCTGGCTGTGGTGGTCGGCGGATTGTCGGCTGAACTTACTCTGAAGACAGTGAAGCTGGCTAGCTGTCATTATCTAGATGGGCTGCCTACCGAGGGCGACAAAGACGGGCGCGCTTTCAGAGATCTCGAAATGGAAAAAGAGATTCTCGAAATTACCCGGGAGATAGGCATCGGCGCTCAATTCGGCGGTAAATATTTCTGTCACGACGTAAGAGTCATACGTCTTCCCCGGCATGGAGCCAGTCTGCCCATCGGCATCGGTGTCTCTTGCAGTGCTGACCGTCAGGCTAAAGCCCGCATCGACAGTAAAGGAATCTGGCTTGAACAGCTGGAGCAAGACCCGGCTCGTTTTCTGCCTGAGGTCAAAGAGAAAGAGCTTGGTGATAAGACTGTCCATGTCGATCTCAATAAACCTATGAAAGAGGTGCTGGCGGGGCTGAAAGGAACGCCTGTAGGAACCAGACTGATGTTGAACGGGACTCTTATTGTCGCCCGGGATATCGCCCATGCGCGCTGGAAAGAGATGCTCGATTCTGGTTCGGAGTTACCGGAATATACCAAACAGCATCCGGTTTATTATGCCGGTCCTGCTAAGAAACCGGACGGTTATGCCTCGGGCAGTTTCGGTCCGACCACCGCCGGTAGAATGGACTCTTATGTAGGTCTTCTTCAGGAGCGTGGGGCCAGTATGATAATGCTGGCCAAAGGCAATCGCAGCGCCCAGGTGAAAGAGGCTTGCGGCAAGTTTGGTGGTTTCTATCTGGGTACCATCGGTGGTGCCGCTGCCAGGCTGGCCCAGGATGCCATAAAAAAAGTCGAGGTGATCGACTTTCCGGAGCTTGGTATGGAAGCTGTGCATAAAGTGGAGATTGAGAATTTCCCTGCCTTTGTCGTAATCAACGATCAGGGTGATGACTTCTACAGCGGTGTCGCCGAGCGAGTGGTCGCGCTAGAGAAGTAAGCCAGCTAATTTCTACATAGATCGGAGCAGAGTCACACAGATGGTGACCAGCCCTATAGAGGCTATGAAAATCGATATTATGAGCGCTTCTTGGGTATAGTCGCTCTCTTGCGCTCTCGTGTTTCTCATAGCGGCAGCTCCTCTTTTTTCTTAGTCAGTCTGCAATGCATCTCCTGGCTGACTCGGCACCAGGTCTGGTTCGCCCTGGCGGCGACATAGGGATTCTCGTCGTCACAAAGGACCAGAATAACGTCTTCGTCTACGTTATGTGATTCTGCCAGATAGTAACGAATATCCGGATCCGGATCCGCGGCGAGAGCTATCAGAACTTCTTTTGGTGTACAGGGATTATCTATTACTGCCTCTTTCACCGCCGGGTCATAGTGCTGACTCAACTCGGTGAGGGCATCGCTGGGTAAACTGGGATTGCCGGCAGCTTTCTCGATAATGCCTGTGTCGGAGCTGATCAGAAACAACTCTAGCACTGCTGGTGGTGTCTTAGGATCGGCTGCGATAAGACCGGGGCAGAAAGATTGAATCTCTCCAGAGTGCCTCGGATAGCCCGTATCAACGTGCTGCATATAGTTAGACATGAAATTCTTCACTTCTCTAGAGAACATAGCGCCATCAACCTCCAAAAGTTTTCTCGGTAGTAAGCTTCAGAGTTGAACGCTTGCCAATGTCGACGGCTTCAAGAAGCCGCTTGCGAATGAATTGAATTTCCTGATTTTGCCAGTAACGGTCGGACGATAGATCTTTGCAAAAATTGACCGAAACCCTTACTGGAAGAAGATTTGCTGCCTTTACCAGTATAGCTTATATCGACTATAGCTCATCGCATAATTGCATAAGGGTATCCCTATAAAATCAATGCTCTGGTATCACCGCAGGCTGTCGACAGAGGAGCATTGTTTTTTAGTGAGAACCTTTCTATCCCCTGGTCATGAAGAGCTTTATCTATAGCAGCAGAAGCTGCCGGAAAGACTGATCTCATTTTGCAGTAGAGTTCGGTGTCCCGAGTTTGATAGAGATCGGCAAATATCTCTTTGCGTGCGGACTCTGACATTCTTCCTGCATAAAGTCCGGAGCGTACAAAGAGATGCGCCTCAGGAAATTCTTTGTTCCACTCCGTAGCGCTAGAGAGAGCAGACATGTCTTTATCCAGCGCCTGCACAAAAGCAGGTCTTTCGGTAAAGTGAGACCGTCCTGGAGAAAGGGCATCGTCTATGAAATGGCCGATTTCATGCTGTCGGCTTTTGGCTTCGTAAGAACCTTTCTCGGTCATGATTTCATTAGTGGTGGCACTGTATAGGCCCACTGCCATTGCCGTATTCGGTTGTTCCGAATGGTGCTCCTTGAGTTTATCTTTGAGACTTCCCGAGACTGACTTGAGCTCCATACCCCCCAGGTTGAGTAGCTCCTGGACAGAGTCAGGAATATCAGCGACCGGCGAACTGTCAAAGCCTTTTGTAAGATAAGTCCGGGGAGCGAACTGTTTTCTCAAAGAATCGGTGCGTGAGATGGCGCTAGCAAGGTCTTTGCGTGTTATGCCCCGGGGTTCTTGATACAGGGTTAAAAATCCATCGTCTCTCGATTCGAAGCGCAGAGAGTCGTGCCTTTCCATTAGATTATCCAGAAAAGTCGCCTCTAACTCTTTCGGCAGACCGATTTCGCTGCGCTCTCCATTTGCGGATGTCACCTCTCCTTTTCGCTTCCCTATCTCATCTTTGGAAAGTTGCCCATCACCATCATTGTCGAGAACTTTAAAATTAGCGTCGGCATAGCCTATGCTCAAATCGCCCAGCTCGGAAGCACCGGCTGTGCTGAACTCTTTGAGAAAAAGTGCATATTCTGTCGGAGTCAACTCGGCTCTGGTCGAATTTACCTCGTTTATAAGGGTCTGGTAGGCAGCGTCCACACCAGGACGCATGGCTACGCGGTCAATGGTTCTATCGGCGCTAATGCTGGCTTTGAGCTCAGAGTTCATGATCTGATTACTAGAATGAAGATTATTAGAGCGTGTTTGCGATTCTATAGATTATTAAATATAGTCAGTCTCCCCTCAATGGGGATATCCCCATGGGCACTAACCGGCAATGATAAACTGGCTCTGGAAAGATCCGACAGAAGAGTATAGAGAACAATGTCTTTTAACGATGAAGCGATACAGCACTTCATAGACAGGCAGGACCTGGAAGGTTTGCTTCGTTTCTTCGGATTGGGTGATTTTGAAGCTGATATCAAGGGACAGTCCCTTGAATCAAAACGACTGAAAGTCGAGCCCGATGCCAAAGAGTCAGGCAGCTCACATTTTGGAGGAATTCCCGATTTGCCCGCGGACTTTCAATGGCCTAGAAGGCAGGATGGCAGGCCGCTTTCAGCCCTTGCCCGGCTCGACTTGTCTGAGATCTCTTTCTGGGCGGAGCGCAATCATCTGCCCCCGGAGGGGGTCCTTACGTTTTTCTTTGATCTCTGTGAGCAGCCCCGGGGATTTCAATCAGAAGACAGAGATGGATTGAGGGTTTACTTTCATGACCGAGATATCGATCTGGTGCCGACCATCGCACCACTTAATTTGACCGAGAATCTGGTCTTGCCGGCATCTAAAATTCGCTTTGAAGATGAGCTTACCTTCCCGGATTTCAAAGATTGTCTCGCCGAGAATCTGCCTTTTGCCGCATCAGAATCATATGATGCTTTCTTAAATAGCTGGTATCAACAATCTGGGGATGGCTCGGGAACCGGCTGTCATCGTTTACTGGGCTATCCGCAACTGCTCGAGGGCGATGTTCGAGAAGAATGTGCCCTGGCTTCTGAAGGAACCTATGATCAAGATCTGGATGGTCGAGCCATGGATAGAGCCAGAGAAGTCGCAGTAAAAGCCTCTTCCTGGATCATGCTGCTGCAGGTCGACAGAGATACTGAATGTGGAATAGACTGGCGCGATCAGGGTATGCTCTACATCATGATTGAAAGAGAGTGCTTATTAGAAAGAAAGTTCGATCAAAGCTGGGCGATGATCCAGGGTCAGTGATATTGCAAACAGTGGCATTTTGTTTTTTTACCGCCCCTTGAAAACCTTAGCCAGAACTAATTTTGCCGATTTCACTATGTCACATTCAGGTTATGCAGTCTTGTTATCTTCTTCGGTGAGCTTGAACAGACGAGCCAAAAGAGGAAATTTCAAGAACTATGGTAGTTGAGCATACTGAAATAGAAAGCGAGAATTCGGACTTGAGAGAGGGTCGTCCCAGTGAGCCGGCACCGGGAAAGTTAACGAACTTCTTTCGGAAGCTTTCGGCTTGTTTCGACATCTACGAGCTTCCGGACGGAGAGTCTCTGGTATTCTCAAAAAACGATCTTGCCATTGATTCAGTACCTGCACTTATCAATTCCACCGGAGAGGTTTTCGGTCTAGAGTTCAGTGTTAAAATCAAAGGTGGTCCAGTAGTGGGTGTTCATAATTTCACCAATGGCGCCACCGGTAGATTTGTCCGGGGCAGCAGGCGGTACCGCTATAGAGACTGCCGGGGGCAGATCACCAATTTGACTTTGAGAAAGCTCGTCCGTTGACTTATAAGCTCTACTATTACAGGGGTCCCGCGAGCCTTGCTCAGGAAAACGACCTTATAACTACGCTCTCAGAAGAAGAATTTCTGTTGATGCTGCCTGCGTTGAAAGCCCTGGCCAATAGAGGTGGCGTGGTTTTCGCCATCCAAAATAAAGAGGTTGCCCTCAATCAAGTTTCGGTGGGCAGCCTGGTAGATGTGGTTAGAGATTTGATTGTTCACAAAACAGATCCAGAAGAGCTTGCCGCTATGGAGCGACTCAATCTCTTTGCTCGAAAGGCAAGAGAAAAAGAACTGGGTATTGTTTTTAAGTCTCTATCTTAAAACCGGGCTGGCTGTGGGTATTGCCTGGGAAGGCGAGAGAATAGCTCTGTCTACAAAACCAGCGAAATCCTTTTTGAATTTGGCTCTTGCCTCTTTCAGGGTGTACATCATATGACCACTCCGATAGTAAGAGTGGCTCAGGTTGCTTTTCACCAGTGGATCCAGAAACATCTGATCGGCAGTGTATCTGGTGGCAAAGTAAGGCGTGGCCAGATCATAATAACCGGAGCAGACTAACACTTTTAGATAGGGGTTTCTGGTCATTGCTTTTCTTAGATCTTCGGCGACATTCAAATAGCGATTATTGGCTTGTTTAAATGGCCAGGGGCTGACATCGGTAAGAATCTCGTAGGGCAACTCGCTTTCGAACTTCAGTTCTCGTCTGACATAGTCGTTGAAAGTCGATGAATAGGGACCTGATACAGCCTCGAAACTCGGGTCATAGTCATGTTTTTCCGTACCGGGAAAATATCGGGGACCGGTATAGCGACTGTCGAACCTGCCGATTCTCCTGTTATCAACCATTAGAAGATGATTGAAAAAAGTCTCGGCTGGAATTCTGTTATTCAATCGCTTGATTTGATCTTTGGACATCCCGGTAAACTCAGCCAGGCGAGCTGAAATTCGGTCTCTCTCGGATTCGGATAAGCTGTCACCTTTGAATAGTGAGAGCAGATAGTCTCCTGACGCGAATTCTTCAGCCTCGGCTAGCACCGCATCAAGAGTCTTGCTCTGCAGTGGTTCGGCTAACCGCTTGTGATACCAGGCTGTGGAAGCATAGGAAGGCAGAAAGAAGACAAAAGGAAGATCATTGCCGGGGGTAAAGTCGAGGGTGGCGAAATTCAATACCGAAGAAACCAGGACGATACCATTAAGGTTGATGGCGTATCTATTTTGCAGAAAGTTGCTCAAACCGGCGGCGCGAGTGGTGCCGTAGCTTTCTCCCACAAGAAACTTTGGCGAGGACCATCGCTTATATTTGGTCAGATAGAGCCGGATGAACTCGGCAACCGATTCAATGTCCGCTTTGTACCCATAGAAATTCTTTGGATCTTCGTCAGGCTCTGACCGGCTGAACCCGGTAGAAACCGGATCGATAAAGACGAGATCGGCCACATCCAACCAGGAGTATTGGTTCTCTTCTAGTCTATAGGGAGGAGGCGGTGCTTCTCCTCTTTCGGTGAGCACTGCCGTACGTGGACCCATGGCGCCCATATGCAGCCAGATTGATGCTGCTCCCGGTCCGCCGTTGAAAGTAAAAGCTATCGGTCTTGTGGCAGTTTCCGCTTCTCTATCGGTTCGGGTATAGGCGATAAAGAAGACTTTTGCAAGAGATTTATGGACGTCCTTATCCTTCTTCTTTGCATCCTGCCTGGTAGCTTTCGAGTCAGATTTTTGAGAGTCTTTACCCTCTTTCTTCTCCGGCTCAAAATCTTTCAGCTGCAAATATCCGGTGGTTGCCATGTATTTGACTGGCTTTCCATCGATAAGCACACTGTGCTCAGTGACGGACAAGTCCTCTCGATTAATCGTTGAAGAACCAGCTTCTTTCTCTTTTGCGTTCTCGGCAAAAGAGCACAATGGAGCCGCCATGGTGATAAATAAGAGAAGGCAGACAAGAGCTGCACACCGGCTGGTAAGAGCCTTAAATCTAGTGGTAATCATCTTTTCAGTTTACCCCTCCGGATATCGACCTTTCATTAGTAGAACTTTCGCTTCCTGTTTCTGAAAGAGTTAAAATTGACTATCTTTAAGCACTTTCGAATAAATATTAGAAGCAGGTTGTAAGCCTTGAGCAGCAAATATTCCCCCTGTCCTTGCACCTCCGGCAAGCTCTATAGCAAATGCTGCGGACCTTTTCACTCTGGCATAGAGTTGCCTCCCACGGCGCTTGATTTGATGAGATCTCGCTTTGCCGCGTTTGCTCTTGGATTGACTGACTATCTTGTAAAGACCACACATAAAGACAATCCGGAGCGAAAAGCCGAGGCTGCCGATACGGAGGGGAGCTGGAAAAAAGATCTGGAGAGTATTGCCTCTCAGGCGCGTTTCGACAGCTTGAAAATTCTGGAGTTCGTGGACGGAGATTCCCGATCAGAAGTCACTTTCAGGGCATTTATCACAAAGGGAGAAGAAGACCTTTCGTTCACAGAAAGAAGCCTCTTTACCAGAGAAGATGGAGTCTGGCTCTACAAAGAAGGTTCTATCCTGAACTAGCGATGTGCCATCACCTGTAAGGTCATAATCGTAATTACTCTGATCGCTTCATTCGATGCGCTAAGTAAAAAGCGTAGATTTATTTGAATAAAGCATCTCTTGATTTCTCTGATTCTTTATAATGATATTTCGTCAGTGACCACCAGAGGCAGATCCAATGATTCAAAAGCCTTCTCTTGAGAAAGCTAGCAAGCAATGGCTCAAATACAAGGAATCCGCGGATAAGGCGATTAGTGAAGGAAATTATGATCTATCTGAATCGGTGCTCTTTGCGGCTTTAACCGAGGCGCAGGAATATTTTGAAGAGACCGACTATCAGCTTATCTACACTCTGGAAAAGTTGGTTCAGTCCTTGTGGTTTCTCGGCCGCTTTGATGAAGCGATAGAGCACTGTCAGAAACTGGTGGATATTCACGAACGGCACCCGGAAGAGCTGGAGCCTGTTAACCGCCTTGCCTACACAATCAACCTGGCCATGGTAAACCATGCCGCCAGACAGTTTGACCAGGGAGATCGCTATTATCTCGATGCCTTCAACCTGGCGAAAAAAGTGTTCGGGACCGAGCACATAATCGTCGAAAAAATTCGTGGTCTTCATGCCGACCTGCTGGACAAGGCCGGTTATACCGAAAAGATGCAATCACTTCACATTGAGCCTAAAGTAATTACCACCAGCGACTGGTTACCGAGTGAAGTCTTGAAGATGATCAAAGACTCTCTGGGAAGTCCTGCTGCAACTCCGGCGTGCTCTTCTCCGCCATCCCCGCCGCAAGGACAGCCTGGTGGTGGGATTAAATTGCCGCCGTCGTCCGGAAACTCCTTACCCGGAGCAATGATGCCGCCTCCGCCGCCTGACCTGGGTACCGTTCAGAACGCCGGTTCTGCTCCGCCGGTAGGAGTCAAAAAAAGTTCGAGCAAATCTGCTTCTCACCAGGACGATTCTGCCCATGGCGCTCCTCCGATACAACAAGAGCCCCAGGTGGTCGACTATGGTGAAGGACTGCCACCGGTATCGGCGACAAGCACAGTAGTTACGCCTGGACCCGGTGAGATCGCCGTCTGTTTCTCCAAAGCAGAAGCAGAGGCTGTTTTCTTGAGCAATCAATTTACTGCCAAAAGCAATCAGGAATCAGGTGATATTGAAGTTGCCGTCCTGCTTCAGATGATCAATTTGAAATTGCTCGAGCAATTTGAGGTAAAAGACGACATGTTGTTGGAGACCCTCGACAGTCTCGTGCAGTTAAAACAGCAGATGGGTCTTACCAAGGATGCGGTGGAATACGCTAAGAAGGCCCATGAACTTAGAATAGATCTGCATGGCGA
Organism: Candidatus Obscuribacterales bacterium; assembly: GCA_020634035.1. GTDB lineage: Bacteria > Cyanobacteriota > Vampirovibrionia > Obscuribacterales > Obscuribacteraceae > RI-106. The sequence continues at coordinate 758,353 of JACKCM010000005.1, forward strand.
AGGCAATATCGATGTGGCTCATTCAGCCAACAAGCTAGCCGGAATTTACTACAGTCTCGGCTACCTTGACGAAGCGGTTAATCTGACCGAGTTCTGTATAAAAGTCTACGAAGACCGGCTTGGAGCTGAACATCCAAGTGTAGCAAGCAGCTTGCATAACCTTGCTACGCTTTATCATGTCCAGAAGAAATACACGAAGGCAGAAGAGAAATACAAGCAATGCCTGGAGTTAAAAAACAAGATTTTCGGCTCCAATCATCCCTCTACCTCTCGTCTTCTGAAAAGTTATGCGGAGCTTTTGCGAGAAACTCATAGAGAGATGGAAGCAGAGCATATGAGCACCATGGCCATGGGTATGATTACCGGATCTTGGAAAGCCATATCTGAAGAAGAGATCAAAGAGAAAGAGAAACAGGAAGCGGAAGAAGAAGCAAATTGCGAGAACTGCAAGTGGCCTTTGAAAGGACAGACCACCTGTCAGGTATGCGGTCATAGACCAAGAAAGAGACCGACAACAGCTTTCTCAGATCTCTAAGGTTGACAAACTTCAGAGTCGTATCAAATATGGTGACTTGTATTCCAGAATCTTTGCACTGTTTTTGGGTGAGCCCCTGATTAAGATCTGAAGCAAGGTACTGCTGGTAGTGGCACTCAGTCTGCAAGCGATGATCTGAATTTTTTGATGCATCTAAAATGAGGCGACGAATATTATTAGACTCTTTTGATGGCTGAAATTCTGATCTGGCAATGCCCATCCAGTTTAACGAGAACCATGAGAATAATTACTCTATTAAGTGGCACAATGACATTACATTAGATAATGGCCTTGAGTTATGGCGATATCAGAAGAGAAACCTCCAGAAGAACAGCCTCTCTATGGCGGGCGATACGAAATAAAGTCCGTCGATTCAAGCACTTTGCCGGATGGGGTTATCGAGGCTTTTGATGCCGAAACCAGGCAACTCGTCCATATCAAAGAGCTTCCTGAACTTTCCGAATCAGGGGATGTCGAAGACTTCCTACCCCAGGCCGAACTGGTAGCTCGCTTGAAACACCAGAACCTGATCAGGGTTATGGATTTCGGCACAACCGAAAGTCAGATTCCTTTTCTTGTGTTCGAGAAATTCCAGGGCTCGAATCTTTTTGAATACATGCAAGAGAACGGACGGTTCAAGCTCAAAGAGGGGCTTGAATTCTGTGAGAAAGCGCTCGAAGGCATTGATTACCTGCACTCAAAAGGGGTTATGCACGGTAGCCTCTCTTTATTGAACGTACACCCGTTCAAAGAATTGAGTTTCATGCCTTTGAACTTGAAAATAAGCGGTCTTCTGGATATCTATCCCAATGAATACCATGAATACGATGACTGTGAGTTGCCGATAGAGCCCTTTTATAGTCCGGAACAACTAGAGTCGGAAGACGTGGATTTCAGGTCTGATGTATTCTCGCTGGGTTGCTTATTCTACGTGGTGGTTACGGGCAAATCTCCCGATTTCGACCGAATTTATCAGGCAAAGAATGCCGTTGATCTATCTGATTCAATCAAGAATCAGGAAGTGTCTACAGATCTTGCGAAGCTGATTCAGAAATGTCTGGAGTTCGATCCAGATGAGCGCTATCAGGACTGTGCCGAGCTGAAAGAAGTCCTTGAATCGATTCAGAAAAATCTGTCCAGCAAGAAAGAAAGTGAGGATTCTGATACCGAGGCGAAACCTTCTGAAGAGCCTGTAGAGCAGGAAGAAGATCAAGAAGAGGAGAAGGAAGAAGATCCGCAAGCAAGTCAGGAAGGATATGAGGTCGAAGAGCCGGATGCTGAGCCTGAAAGTACTGACCAGCAACAGCCTGAAGAGGACATAAAGTCAGCAGAAGAAGTTGTCGAAGACTCTTCCATCGAATCTGTAGATGGTGAATCAATCCAAGAAGAAGAAGAGGAAGAGAGTGTTCTCCTGCCTGATATCGACAGCCTTCTCGATACCTCGGAACCGGAGGACGAAGAGTCAGAGCCGGAGCAAGATTTTGAACTGGAGCCAGCAGTAGAAATACCAGAGCCAGAGCAGGAACTGGAGTCCGAATCAGAAGAACCGGAAGTTCGTGATCCTGCGGTTGAAGAGGAACAAGATCAGACAGAAGTCTTTGAAGAAGAAGAAGAAGACGACGACGAGGAAGAAGTAAGTGTTGCCGCAGCGACAGAGATTGAGCTCGAACCTGAACCCGAGCCCGAGCCAGAACCCGAGCCTACTCCAGAACAAGTAGACCTGGCTAAGTTGTTCTCAGAAGACAAGTTAGCAACTGTGGACGGCGACGAAGCCGCAGATAAGGAACGCAAGCAGTTAAAAGCAATTAGTGCCAGTGGATTGAACGCTCTAATCGACTTCAAAAGGACTGCAACAGATCAGGAAGAGCAGGAAGATCAGGAAGACCCGATTCAGTCTCCCGAAATTCTCTTGGAAGAGGAGGAGGAGGATTCTGCCCAGGCAGCGCCATCTGACTCATCAGAAGACCTGACTGATAGAGAAGATTTCAAATCCATCGCCGGCGCCTTTCGGAAAAAAGAATCTGACAAAGTTGCTGAAGAAAACAAGCCCAAAGTCGATTTCAAAGGCATATCCGATGCTCTGTTCGGCGATGACGACGGACTCGATGCAGGACAGGTGGCTGCAAACATAGCAACTGCTTCAGAAGCTGAGCCATCCGCCCCTGTAACAACCGATTCGACCTCAGTAGAAGAAGCACAGACTCCGGCACCCACTGCAGAGGCAGTAAAGATCGCTCTTCCTGCAGAGGTGGAAGAGATCTCCGATTCCATCGGTATTGCCAGACCGGCCACTCGACCGACAGATGCAGAAAAGGAAAAATCTCCCCAGGAAAGAGTAAAGAGTGCCGCGGTGGCATCCGCCCGAAGAGTGGCTTCTACTATGATTGCGCCGGCAGCCAAGCAAAACAGCTATCAAAAGATGGTAGAGCTTGGCTCCAGCGATATCTACACGGTTTATAAAGCGAAGGAGACCAATACAGGCACCATAGTCGCCGCCAAAACATTAAAACCTGTCGACGAAAAAGTTACCAGGGTCTTCATTCGCCAGGCTCAAAAGCATTCTCTCTTGCTGCACGAGAACATTGTCCGCTCAGTGGGCTCTCTGGATACATCTCTGGGACGTCCTTTCTTTATCATGGACTATATCAAGGGAGTTACCCTGGAAGATCTGCTCAAGTCGGTCGGACGAATCGATACGATCACAGAATTCGCCCAGATCTTCGAGCAAATCTGTGCTGCTGTGGAATATGCCCATGGCAAGAGCGTGGTGCATGGCAATCTGAGACCGAGCAATATTCTCCTGCAAGAAGCAGATGGACGCATAGTCGTAAAAGTCCTGGATTTCGGTATGTCCGAAGCGCGATTCGAGTACTACAAAGTAACCGGAGAAGCGCCTTCGGCAAACTATGCACTATTCATGAGCCCGGAGCAGTTCAAGGATGAACCTCTTAGTCTGAGTTCGGACATATATCAGCTCGGAGTGCTCGGTTTTAAAATGATTACCGGAATCGAGCCTGTAACCGGTGGTTCCTTCAGTGCGATTATGAACGCCATTCTAGAGCAAGAAGCCACCTCTGCCGATATTACAGCCTACCGCCAGGATCTGCGCAATGTCAAAATCTTGAACCAGATTCTAGATAAAGCGATGCGGCTGGACCCGGAGCAGCGGTTTCAGAGTGTGGCCGAGTTGAGCCGAGAGATTGCTCGCTGGGTGCAGAATCGACCGACCCGGGATGTCGACCGAGCCGAAAGAGAGTCCAATCTCAAGGCAATAATTCAAGATCAGGTCAGATTGCGTCAGACCCAGTACGACCAGGAAGGGACCCTGATGATGAAATTCACCACTCTTGCCAGTGGTGGAGCCAGGCAGTCGCCTGTAAAAGCGACTCTGATACTTATAGCGCAGATTCTTTTTGTGGTGGGATTGTCCGGCTATGTGATTTTGAACTTTTCGGACCTCAAGGTTAAATTTCAGCAGATGTCTTTGCAGTTGAACGATAAGCTTTTCAATAAAAAATCAGACGGCGCAGACTCGCTCGATTCTGAGGATACAGAGGTGATCTTGACCGGGGACCAGGAGGCTGAAGGCAAAACCGATAACGGCACCGGGCCCAACGCCGCCAGTGATAAAACCACCACTAATTCCGGGGCTAGACGTCCGGGAACTCAATCTCCACATAGATCCTACCGTTCTAGTTATGTCGCGCCGGTGGAGAAAAAGTTGATTGCGCCTGAGAAGCTCCCGGAAGGACAGATTCCGACGAATCGCCCCGTCTATCCTTATTTGTATACAGAAGAACAGGTCCAGAAATATTCTCAGAGAGTCAATTACAAAGGCCGGGAAAGGCCTGCGGCTAAAGGGGATAGCGAAGTAAAAGTGATCAAATAAGTCGGTCTTTCAAGCGGGTAGATCGGGTAGATATAGATTAGAGAGACCACTCTATTGAGACTTTGAAGCCATTGACTACTTAGACCATCTATTCTAGGATGGAAATATGAGTTTTGTTTAATAAAAGCTGTCTCGCCCAATCCATTTACTATCTCAGAGAATTCTATGAAAAAGACCAGATATCCTTATATATCGAGTTTGGCCATTCAGAAAAGACATAACAAATCCGCTCAGCGTGAACAACGAGGCAATATGCTCATTCTCGTAACCGCTGTCACCGTTGGTATTGTTGTTGCCATTCTGATTTTCATGGTCGGATATGTTCGCTTGATGGGAACCCAGACCGAAAGAAAGACAGCCATCGAATCGGCAGCGCTCACCGCCGCTCGTGAGATGAGCAAGATAGTAATTGAGAACAATGATTTCGGCATGATCGGACTATCCGACTCTGCCCCGGTGGGCGTCGATACCCAGGCCGGCGATAACTTCTATACATCGGTGCACGGAATCAACACCATCATCGGCACCACTCTGCTCGACTATATAATCGCCGATAGTCTGGGCGATAACGAGTTAAAAAATCTGGCAATTCAAGACTATGACAGGGCTAAAACAGCAGCAGATCAATTGATGGCTGCTCTCAACAGTTCAATAGCCCCTGGTGGCAGCGGCACCGACAAAGATGGTAATGCTGTCAGCCCCTATGCCGCAGCGGAGAACGCCTACAAGAAAGCCCAGGTTAGAATGGCTGGCGCTGCCTCTTATCAGGCTGGTTCTCTGCAACTCTCGCTCGGCTCTGTCCAGGGCGGTCTGGCAACAAACATCCCGACACCGACCGGCTGGGGTGGATCTTTTCCCTCTTCGGCTACTATCGCCAATCATTATCGCTCTTATACTCCGATAAACTATGACGGCAGGACCTGGGTCTTTGCCGGCATCGGTGATTCGGTCAAACTCGTGGACAACAAAAAGTGGGTGGCTTCTTCCAGCGGATTGCCCTGGCAGCACAAGACCGTGGTGCGTGCCGAGGCCGTGCATAACGTCAACAACAATGGCAGCAATCAGCAGTTAAAAACAATTGCTTGCGCCCAGCCAGCCAGCGTTTTCGACCCCAAACCGGCTCCTGGAGCACTGGTTATCTCTTTTCCTGATGGTATTCCTGATGGTACCTGCTCGATGAATCGCATTCTCGACCTCTATGGACCTTGCCTGAGCGACTCTGATGATGCCTCCGATATGTATTTCTCATCGGGTGGTGACTATCCCACCGATGCCGGTACCACTATCGTCGCCGATAACTCAAGCTGGCCATTTCCTTATGATACGCTGCAAACCGGCGCCAATGCTTGCAAGATTGCAGTCTATGACTGGTACAAAAGAGCAGGCACCAAAGCCAGTGTCAGTGCCGTGGTCAACATGCACTCCACTGCTTTCAATCAACCAACTCCTCTCAAAGTACAGTGGCCTCCGGGTGGCTCGGCATTTATACAGATCCCCAACGGGGTTGCCGAGATTTTTCGCTTCGACCCCAGCGGCAATGTCACAATGCAGAGCAAGGTCATAACCCCGTCACCTTTTTATGTAGTCTCTGATCAACAGACTTTGTTCGAATCTTTCGAAGTCCTCACCTATGGAGCATCGACTTCTCAGACTCTTACGCCAATAAACCTGGGACCGCCTATAAACGATCCAAACGGCAAGCTCACTCTAACCACCAAGTACGATCTTTATATAAGAGACTTCGGCAGGAAGCCGGGCAAAGCCAATGGTGGCAAACATGCCGGAGAACCCATAGAAGACGATCCTTTTGTCACCTTCAACAAAGGCACTGTTAATATAGCCGATGCGGGCAAAGCCGGTCATGCCGAATTCGATTCTGTGTCCTGGGGCAGCCAGGGAGCGAAACGAAGAGGCAGTGGCGGCGGTTCTGTCGGCAACGGTGCAGGCGCTTTGCCGATGATACTGCCCCAGGAAGATTTCGCATTCTCTTACAACAATGCGACCAATTCCATGGAAGTGATGCGTGATCCTTCTGCATACAAGCAATTTCCGGTAGGATCCGGTAAACGGCTTACCTATCAGAAGAATGGTGTGGTCTGTGACATCAGATTCCGTCGTCAGGTCCATGTAGAAGATCAAATGTCTGAAACCATCCCGATGACAGACCCGACCACCGGAGACCCGGTCACCGATCCGGCCACCGGAGACCCGGTCACCACCACCACCACCACGGTAACCAAGACCAACACTGGCTATATCGGTCTGAAATAGGTTATATTTAGCCTTTCTACGTTCTTGTTCAAGGCTGAGATAATTATGTTTCCAGATTCGGAAAACACCTCCGGGCACGGTCCTTCTTCGGATATCCCTCTTGAAGTGAGAGGTTGGAACTGGGGTGCCTTCTTACTCAGTTGGATCTGGGGACTTTCTAATGGAGTGTATATCTCCCTGCTCTGTTTCATTCCCTTGCTCAGCCCAATAATGATTTTTGTACTGGGACTGAAAGGCAGTGAATGGGCCTGGAGAAACAAGCGCTGGGCCAGTGTGCATGATTTCCGCAGGACCCAGAAGAAGTGGGCTATTGCGGGCTTTGTTCTGGTTTCGCTAGGTATCTTCGCCGGTATTGCAACAGTTGTTCTCGGCGGATTGCTTGTTACCCAGACCTCTTCAATGGTCGATAACACCTTCAAGAAGACTGCTCCTTACAAGAAGCTCGCCGGGCTTATGAAAAGTGATCCCCGTTTGAAAGCCGCCCTTGGCGATAATATCGTTCGAGAAGGTATTCCAACAGGTGATATCAAGATTGAAAATGACAGGGGCAGAATCGACATGACCTTCCCCGTAAAAGGGAGCAAGGCAAGCGGCAAACTGCACATTGTAGGCAAGAAAGCCTCTGGGGACTGGAGCTGGTCGAAGATAGAATTGCTTCTTCCTGCTTCGGGTAAAAGAATCAATCTCATAGACGTAGCCGGCGATTCGAACTTTGAAGAGGAGATCGATATCAAGCCGGATGACTCGGCTCGGTCTTTGTGAGTCTGGTTGCATTCGAGCCGGTATATTCTTCCAACTCATCCGAAAGTATTAGTGGCTAACCGAAAGGTTAGTAGTGTTGCAAATTATTAATCGTGACCGATTCAGAGAATCGGCTTCGGTTGATGTCGCTCTCCTTTACTAAGGCGTCCAAGGCTCGATGAAAAGGCGTTTCGCGATTTAATCAACTACATAGCGATGTATCGATTTATCAAGATAGCCGATAGGTCGATGAAGCCTTTCTTCGTGAGAGAGACAATATTTGCAGCCTATGGCTATAGTTCATAGCAACCGTGATCGGAAAACCGGAGTCAAAAAATATGGAAGCTCTTGCTCTAATTCCTGATTATCAACCAATTCCTCTACCCGCTCCGGTCTGGCTCCTGCAGCTCCTCCTGGTTCTAGGCTTCTTCCTCCACGCTGTGCCAATGAATGTGGTCCTGGGTGGAGGTTTTCTTTCGTCTGCCTGTCTATACCTGGGCCGCGGAAATAAGGACGGAGACCTCTATCGAATGGGTAAAGCGCTGGCGACCTCGTTGCCTCTCTTTATCTCCTTCGCCATCACCCAGGGGATTGTGCCGCTTCTGTTCTTGCAACTGCTCTACGGACCAATGTTTTATACCTCTTCGGTGTTGATAGCGGTGCCCTGGTTAGCCGTAATTCTTCTCATCATTGTTGCTTATTACATGTCCTACTGGACGATATACAAGTACTTGAAGAAGAAGGACGGAGAAGCAAACAAAGGCATGGCTCCTCTGGTGCTTCTGATCATGTCCTTTATCTTCCTGGGAGTAGCTTATCTGTTCGTGACCAATATGACTCTGATGCTTCATCCGGAACGCTGGCAGGCTCTATATCAAGCCAATCAGAACGGGCTCAATCTGCCGGGCATGGATGTCAATACGATAGCGCGCTTCCTGCACTTTTTCCTGGCAGGTTTCGCCGTAACCGGTCTGGCACTGGGTTGCTTCGGTCTTGCCATAAACAAAAGAGACGAAGAGTTCGCAGGCTATCTGATTAAGAAAGGCTCGGCTATCTATCTTCTTGTCACTCTTGTACAGATAGGTGTCGGCGGCTGGTTCTTGATGACTTTGCCGAAAGAGATGATGATGAACTATATGGGGCAGGATCAGCTTGCCACCATCACGTTTGTCGTCTCTATGGTTCTGATGATGGTCTCCATCGTCGGCACCGGTCTTGCCTTTACTGGCGGCTCCAGAAAGATGTTTATCACCGGTTTAGTATCGGCACTGTTGACGGTGCTTGCCATGGTTGTCATGCGACACCAGTTGAGAATCTATCATCTGGCTCCTTATGTAGATCCGGAGAAACTCCCTGTGAGCACTCAATGGGACCTGTTGATAGTTTTCATAATCTCGGCGGTAGCATTAATTGCTTATTTAGTCTGGTTGTCCCGACTTGTATGGGGCGCTAACAATCCACTCTTGAGAAGGGGACACTGATAATGGAATCCGAAGAGAAAGATACAAAGCAGAATTCCGAAGAAAGCAATATAAAGAAAGAATCTGTATCGGAATCAGAATCAGATTCGGGCGGAAAGCTTGAGCTTGCTCCTCTCAGTCGCGGTGCTTTCATGCAGACCTGTTTCTACGGATTCGCCGGAGCCTGGGGCTTGATGACCCTTTATCCCGTTTGCCGCTATCTAACGCCGGCCGGCGGAGAAGATGAAAAGACGGTGGTTGAGAGTGTCACCGTATGTAAGGCTGACGAACTGCCTCCTGGTTCAGGAAAGAATTTCAAATTCGGTCACAAACCAGCTCTGGTGACCCATACCGAAGACGGTCAGTTACACGCATTCATCGCGATCTGCACCCACCTTGGTTGTACGGTTCAGTTCAATAACGAAAAGGATCTGATCTGGTGCGCCTGTCACGGTGGCGCCTATGATCCTTCGTCTGGCAAAAATGTCCAGGGACCGCCGCCCAAGCCGCTCGCTCCCCTTAAGGTCGCCAACGTAGACGGCAACATCGTCGTCTCGAGAGCTTAGGAGGGGAAACAATGCAAGACATGAAAAGCGGAAACTCCCTCTTCGACTGGTTCAACCAGCGCCTGCATCTCACCGAGCTCAAAGCGATGGCAGAGAAGAAAGAGGTTCCTCTCCACAAACATTCTGTCTGGTACTACATGGGTGGTATCACCCTCATGTATATAGCCATTCAGGTAGTGACCGGCATTTTATTGATGGTTTATTATGTCCCGGCCCTTGACTCGGCCCATGCCAGCATTCTGAAGCTGAACTCAAAAGTGGAGTTTGGCTGGTTCATTCGCTCTTTGCATAGCTGGGGTGCGAATCTGATGATCTTTTTCGTCATTCTCCATCTCTTCAGCACTTACTTTATGAAAGCCTATAGAAAACCCCGGGAGATCACCTGGTTCTCAGGAATTTTTCTGCTGGTTCTCTCTCTGGCATTCGGTTTTACCGGCTATCTTCTACCCTGGGATGAAGTCTCTTTCTTCGCCACCAAAATCGGTCTCGATATAGCAGGTAAGATGCCTTTGTTAGGAGAGCCGATTGCTTACATGCTGCGTGGTGGTGCAGAGATAGGTCAGGAGACCCTCTCTAGATTCTTCGTCATTCATGTGGCGATTCTGCCTCTGCTTCTCATCGGTCTTGTCGGCGTCCATGTTCTTTTAGTGCAGATGCACGGCATGTCGACTCCGAAGAGTGTCCTGGAGAAGAACGGGAAGAATCTCAAGAAAGAAAAATTCTTCCCGAACTTCTTAATGAAAGACTTACTAGTATGGGTGCTGGCCTTCAACGGACTGGCCATGCTGGTAACCCTTTCTCCCTGGGGACTCGGTCCGGAAGCGGACCCTTATGCGCCTGCTCCGATGGGAATCAAACCCGAGTGGTATTTCCTGGCTCCTTTCCAGGCGCTCAAATTGATACCAGCACAAGTAGGTCCTATGGAAGGCGAGCTCTTCGGCATTATGGCGATGATGCTTGTCGGTCTTGTCCTGTTGACGGTTCCATTCTGGGACCGGGGCGATTCGGAGAGTCGCTCGAAATTTGCCACTGTTTTCGGCATAGTCGTTCTGGTGGCAGCGGCATTCTTTACAGTTTGGGGGGCAATGTAAGAGATGAATTATCCACTCTGGGACGTGCCCGTCATAGGCGGCAGCTGGGTAATAGGCATAATAGCCATCGTTCATATCTATGTATCCCACTTCGCCGTAGGCGGTGGTGCCTGGCTTGCGATGGTAGAGCACCTGGCATACAAGAAAAACGATGAGAGACTCTACGATTATCTAAAGAGCCATTCTCGCTTCTTTGTCCTGGTCACCACCGTATTCGGAGCAGTGACCGGTGTCGGCATCTGGTTCTCCATCTCCCTCGTCAACCCCGATGGCACGGCATCGCTGATTCAGATCTTTACCCTGGGTTGGGCCGAAGAGTATCTCTTTTTCGTAGCCGAACTTGCCACCGCCTTTGCCTACTATTACACCTGGAATACCCTCGATAGGAAACAGCACCTGCAACTGGCTCGTTTCTATTTTATTTTCTCGGTATTCACCCTGGTGATCATAAACGGCATCATCACCTTCCAGCTTACCCCGGGCGGTTGGATCGAATCGAAAAACTGGTTACACGGATTCTTTAACCAGACCTATCTGCCTTCTCTTATAATCCGGCTTCTGATCATGTTTGCCATCGCCGGTATGTACGGACTGGTCACCGCCACCAGAATCAAAGACGAGCACTTGAGAGTCTATATGGTCCGCTTTTGCGCCCGCTGGTTGATGCCTATCTTCTTCCTCGGACCGATAGTCGGCTTTTTCTATCTCTATAACGTACCCCAGGCCAGTATCTCTACCATATTCGAAGGTATCCAGAGCTCCGGTATCGGCAACTTCTCCATCCTGGCAAGAGCGCTTTACCTGTGTTTGATTCTATCTGGAACAGTGCTGATATTCGCTTATGTAGGTCCTTATCTGAACCCGCGCGGTTTCACTTTCAAAATTGCCCTTGCTTTCATGGTCTGTGGACTGCTTACCACAGGTACTGCAGAATGGATGCGGGAGATGTTGAGAAAGCCTTATGTAGTCTATGATTACATGTATTCAAATGGAATTAGAAAAACCGAAATTCCCGAATTGCAGAAGAAAAACTTCTACAATGCCACCAAATGGCATACTGCTGACAACACAGATGTCGCCCACGGCAAGACCATCTTCAAATATCAGTGTATGAGCTGCCATACGGAAAACGGCTATCGCAGTATGAAGAAACTGATTGGAGAAAGAGACAAAGAAGCCGTAATAGCATTCCTCAATCTCCTCAAAGAGACCGATCCGGAGAAAAACCCCTATAGTGGTCTGATGCCGCCTTTTGTGGGCGATCAAGAAGACATGGATAAGCTCGCCGCTTATCTGAGCTCTCTCAACGGCTCTAAAAGTTCCACGGAATCTCAGAAAGTAGGAAAATCCGAAGCGAAGAAGAAAATCGCAGCCAGCGGAGGGCAGTAAGTATGCATCATATGTACTGTTATCAGTGCGAACAAACATCCCAGGGAACAGGTTGCACCACTCTTGGTGTATGCGGGAAAGATCCGCACACCACTAAATTGCAAGATGTGATGGTGCATATTTGCAAAGGCATCGCCCAGTACGGCCACCGCTCGCGCCAGCTAGGAGGCAGCCTGGCATCAGCCGACCGCACCCTGCTCGAAGCGCTGTTCATGACCCTGACCAATGTCAATTTCGACGAAGCGGAGCATGTCTCGTATATCAACGGCAAGCTCTACAAGACTCTCACCGAAGCCAGAGAGTACTACCTATCTTTGTGTAAGCAAGAAGGTAAGCCTGCCGAAGAGCTGAGCGGACCGGCGCTGTTTAAGCCTTTCGCAGGCGAAGAAGAGCTGCTTGAATTCTCCGAATCTGTCGGTATCGAAAACCGCCAGAAGGATATGGATCCTGATATCGCCTCTCTACAAGAGCTTCTTACCTACGGCATCAAAGGACTAGCCGCCTATGCCCATCACGCTCTTCTTCTAGGTTACGAAGAAGATTCGGTCTATGCTTTCGTAAACGAAGCCTTCGACTATCTGACCGAGCAAGTACAGGATCTCAACAAGCTGCTCGAATATTGCCTCAGAGCAGGCGAAGTCAACTTCACAGTGATGGAGATGTTAGATAGAGCCCATACCGAAAGTTTCGGTCATCCTGAACCTACACAAGTAGCCCTCACCCCCACCGAAGGAAAAGCTATTCTTGTATCAGGACACGACCTCAAAGCAACCTACGAGCTGTTGAAAGCCACCGAGGGCAAAGGCGTCAATGTCTATACCCACGGCGAGTTGCTGCCCGCCAACGCCTATCCCGAATTGAAAAAATTCGAGCACCTCAAAGGCAACTTCGGCACAGCCTGGCAGAATCAGCAAAAAGAGTTCGCCGAGTTTCCCGGCAGCATTCTTTTAACCACCAACTGCCTGAAGCCGCCGGAAGAATCTTATAAACACCGACTCTTCACCATGGATGTGGTCGGTCATGAAGGCTGTGCAAAAATCGAGGGCTATGACTATGCTCCTCTAATTGAAGCGGCACTGAAAGAGCCTGGATTCGAAGAAACCCCTGAGAAGAAAACTTCGACTATCGGATTCGCTCATAATGCCGTCCTTGGTGCCGCCGAAAAGGTGGTCGACCTGGTGAAAAGAGGCAAAATCAAGCATTTCTTCTTGATCGGCGGTTGTGATGGAGCCGAGTTCGCTCGCAACTATTACACAGACTTCGCCGACCAGTCTCCGGATGACACGGTGATCCTCACCCTCGGTTGCGGCAAGTTCCGGGTCAATCAGCATGAATACGGTGACATCGAGGGTATTCCAAGACTGCTTGATCTGGGTCAGTGCAACGATTCTTATTCAGCCATCAAAATCGCAACAGCATTGGCTGAGGCTTTCGAAGTCGAGGTCAATGATCTGCCTCTCTCTTTGATCATCTCATGGTTCGAACAGAAGGCGGTGGCGGTGCTTCTCACCCTGCTCTATCTCGGTCTGAAAGATATCCGTCTGGGACCGACCCTGCCTGCCTTCCTCTCTCCCAACGTGATCAAATTATTGGTAGAGAATTACAATATCCAGGCCGCCGTCGATCCGAAAAAAGACCTTGATGCCATATTGCAGCCAGCTTAAATCTGAAAAGATCCCGCTCAGTTGATCTGGGCGGGATCAGGTTTTTGTTCGGTATTTTGTAAATGGTCGGCATCAGCGGTCAGGGAGACCTCTCCACTTTCGATGGATTCTAATAAAACTTTTCGTTTGTCATCTAGATGGACTATTAGCTCGTGCAGCTCTTTTCGAGTATTGCGGTCATTGCTGGGCGACATCTCGTGTAGATGTTCATAATAAGCAAGCTGTTTTGCTTTGATCCTGGATTTCAGCTGATCATAGACCGAGCCTGATACCCTGCCTTCTTTGTACATCTCACGCAGATATTCGTTTACCTGCTCTTCGGCGGCAAGCTTCAGATGCAGACGATTAGCCAGGGTGGTGACGTCTTCTTTTTCTATCAGTTTGAAGATCTGGGACAGCTTCTCGATACTCAAGCCCTGGGCAACCAGAGAGATAAGCACCACCGAATAGGTAACAGTGATTATCATCTCTCGGGCTTCGACTTCTAATGGAATACTGAGCGCCATCGCCATAGACAGCGCTCCACGCAGGGCTCCGAAGAAAAGCAGATGGCGGATAGGCAGAGTGATTTTATAAAAACGAGAACTTGCCAGGGGCGCTATGCCATAAGCCAGAATCAACCGTGCCACTATGCTGATAGCAAGAGTGGCTACGATGTAATAGCGATATTCATAGAAATTTGGATTCGAGAGCTCCATGCCGACAAGAATGAAGATGCAGGAGTTGACGATGAAAGAGATAGAATCCCAGAAGACTTGAGTAGAATAAAGCGTGGTCGGAGAGACATATTCCATTCGAGCCATATGTCCGAAGACCACCGAAGCGGTGACCACGGCAATAATTGCTGAAACATGCATGTTCTCCGCCACTATAAAGGTGCCGTAGGCGACCACGATGGTGAGAGCGATCTGAAGCAGATGATCTTCATAGAGACGCTGCACTTTTGAAAGACCATAGCCGAAAAATATTCCCAGCAACAGTCCACCACCTGCCATGGTCAGAAAGTTTATCGAAGCCTGGTTAATGGCCTGGCTGACAGGAAAGCCGCTTATCAACGCAGCTTCTAGCGCCAGAAAGACAGCCACGGCGATACCATCATTGATGAGGCTTTCGCCCTCCATCAAATATATTGTCTTCTCATCGACATCGAGTTTCTGAAAGATTGCCACCACCGCAACCGGGTCGGTGGTAGCGAGAATCGCACCTATAATCAGGCCTAATAAGGCGTTCATGCCAAGCCCATAGTGAAGCCCGCAGCCGATTATGATAGTGGATATGAGCACCCCGATGGTGCCCAGCAAAAGTACCGGACCCCAGACATATCTGAACTTACTCAGATCTATGTTGTAAGAGGCGGTGAATAGAAGCGGCGGCAACATTATGAAAAGGACCATATGGGGGTCCATGCGCACCACAGGCAGAAGCGAGAACTCACCTATCATAAGACCTGCCAGCACCAGACCGATGGTGTAAGGCATCTTTATCCATTTGACGGCGATACCCACGAAACATGCCACCAGCAAAATAGCTACGAAGGTGGGCAGATGCTCTATATGATGATTCATAAGGATTCCGAAAGCATTGATTTTGGCCTGGTCGCGACCCTAAAAACCGTGACCGCCAGTGCATATTATAGTTGTAAACAGGTAGGTGGGAAGATTAGAGCCCCGAAATAATGCGAACACCGGGGCAAGATGCTTATCCTGTCGAGGTTCTCCCCCTTTTGTGATTGTTACGAAATCGCCAGAATCGCAGGCTATAACTACGAAGTCACTACTATTGCTCAGCCTGACGTCGAGCCCGATCAAACGCGAGCACGGCGGCATAGACATGGTCACGAAAGCCCTGATGATCAGCAAGGGCAAACCAGGCATCTTGATCCACATTCTCCACCTCGACACTCTCACCGTGGACAGAGAGGCTGACCTTCATCGGCTGACTTGTATTTCCGCCTCCGCCATAGGTAAATTCAACGCTATAGAGCCCCGGCAGGGTCAGTTCAATACAGAGTGGCTTGAAAAACTGGCTCTCTGCCAGAGGGGTAATAGCGCCTTTGCTCTGGCGACTGCTTTGAATAGCGTCGAGGGCGCTGACACAATCTACTAAATGTCTTGAAGAGCTGAGGTCTCCGCCCATGGCAGCTTCGAAAGCAGGCTGCCAGGTGACGATACCGCTTGCTTCATCTACCAGAAACTCGAAAGCTTTCTGGTTTGTGCCGAATTGATCATCGATCTCAAAATAAAGCCGATAGTGCAGTTTGCCAGTAACCACAACAGAGATAGGGCTGAATGGAATTCTCGAACCATGGTTTTGCATGACAAGTCTCAGGGCAATAACTTGGGACTAAGCTCCTAAATAAAATAGCATTGGCTATAATTAGTCGGCTATGAAAAAAAGTGCGTTTCTGATTTTACTGGCTCTTATTTTAATACCGTCAGCGCAAGCTGCCGATAGCGGCTCTAAAGAAAACGAGTTCAGTCTGGGTCTGGCTGCCTATGGCAAAAAAGACTATCAGGCTGCCTGTGAGCACTTTCGCAAGTATATGGCGGGGCGCTCTCCGGATCCAAGAACGACTTATTATCTTGCTCTTTCGAACATGCAGAGCAACCGCATGACAAGGGCGAAAGACTTATTCGACTATATCGTCAAAAACTTTCCCCAGTCGAAAGAAGCCGGTCATGCTCGCAGCGCCCTCTCCCGCCTTGGGGTTTCGCCGTCCGCCAGCGCTTCTGCTTCCAGCACCGCCAGTTCAGGTTCCAGTTCTAGCTCTAGCTCTAGCTCAGATTCGGGACAACTGCTCGGGCGCTATCAAGGCAAGCGCCTGGTCCACTCGGATGCCGAATATAAAAAAGAATTCGATGCCATGCCTAAAGAGAGCCGGGTTGTCTACCGACAATACGCTGGAGATCTGTTGATCCCTGCCACCATAAACGGCAAAAAAATAGAGCTGACCTTCGGCAAGAAATGGGACAGCAAGCTCTCTTTCAAAGATTGGAAAGCGCTGGGTATGGAAGTTCCGGAAGGTAAGCCGGATGATACCGAAGAAGATAAAAGCACCAAAAAGAAAGTCGGTTTCTGGAAAAAGAGTATCAAAGTATCGGTGGGTGATATCACTCGCAAAGTGCCGGTTATGGTCTTCGAAGAGAGAAAAGGCGTTCCTGAATTAGGCAGAGCATTTCTAGAAGACATCGATGTCAACTATGATGCCGGCGGAAAGTTGCTATTTAAGAAAGAGAAAGAGAAACTAGAAGAGGGCAAAGAGGCTTCCATCGCCTCTTACCAGAAAGAGTATTCTACGCTGCCGGATAAAGCCGAAATCAAATTCACCCACGGTGAAGGCGGACACATGAAAGTCAACGCCCATGTGAACGGCAAACCGATAACCTGCATGTTCGATACCGGTGCTTCGGGATATTTCGGGATGAACCATCTCAATCAGATGGGCATCAAGCCTCCCCAGGGCAAGCCCGATTCTTATGCCACAGGATGGGCCGGGCGTCCTGTGCCAATCTGGAAGATAAAAGCACGGGTCAAAATAGGCACCATCGAAAGAGTGATTCCGGTATCGGTTTCGGAGAGCTGGCATATGGACCCTCTGGTAGGGCAGGAGTTCGTCAGAGATTATCAATATTCCATCGATAGAGATGCCGGTAGAATGGTGCTTACCAAAAAGACCGTCAAAACCAGCGAAACAGATAGACCGATTAACAATCTCTATGATGTCCCCTGCGAGGTCGAGAACGACCGGGAGTATGTCACCGTCAACCTCAATGGTCGAGATGTCGGCCATGTTTTAATTGACACCGGCGCGTCCAGTACCATCCTTTCTATAGAGATGGCCGCCGGTGCCGGTATCGAGATTCCGCCCAATGCGCCGGTATACTCTGGTGGTGGCGTCGGCGGTTCGGTGATTTTCCGCCAGGTCTATGTCCGCGCCCGGCTCGGTCCTATAAGCTATGAGTCCTTTCCTGTTATGGTCGGTGGTCATGCCGGCTCTGCCATCGGTCAGAACTTCTTGCACGGCAGACGCTTTACCGTCGACCGCGAGAAGAAGTTGATGCGTTTCTTCCATTGATGCAAAAATTCAAAAGGAATCGATGGTGACAAACGGCGCAAGAATTGATAGTAAGAACAAAGGAAACGGCTCTGTCGTTGTCCGCCAGGCGCGAGAAAATAATCTCAAAGCGATTGATGTCGAGATCCCCAGAAACGCTTTAGTAGTATTCACTGGGATTTCCGGCTCGGGCAAATCTTCTCTTGCTTTCGATACTATATACGCCGAAGCTCAAAGACGTTATTTCGAATCGGTGGCTCCCTACGCAAGAAGGCTTATATCTCAGCTTCCTGCTCCTAGAGTAGGCGAGATCAAAGGGCTACCTCCGGCGGTGGCGCTGGAACAGAAGCGCAGTGACGGCGGCTCTCGCTCTACGGTAGGCACCCTGACCACCCTCTCGAACTCTTTGCGTATGCTTTTCTCCCGGGCAGGCTTCTATCCGAAGGATGTCAAAACACGGCTCGATTCGGACGCCTTCTCCAGTAATACCCCGGCTGGTGCCTGCTCGACCTGTCATGGCACCGGTGTGGTGCATGATGTCACCGAAGCGTCTTTAGTACCGGACCCGTCATTAAGTATCCGAGATAAAGCGATTGCGGCCTGGCCTGGTGCCTGGCAGGGCAAGAACTATCGCGATATTCTAGCAACTCTAGGCTACGACGTAGATTGTCCATTCAAGGACCTCTCTTCAAAAGATAGAAAATGGATTCTGTTTACAGAAGAACAGCCGGTGGTGACTGTTCATGCAGAACGAGAAGCGCACCGTATACAGAGACCTTATAAAGGCACTTATATGAGCGCTGCTAAGTATGTCCGCCATACTTTCGCCACCACCCAGAGCGCTACTCTCAGAAAGAAAGCGGCTAGATATATGGAATCTTCGGTCTGCTCTTCTTGTAAGGGAAAGAAGCTGAAAGCCGAGTCTCTATCAGTGACTTTCGGTGGCTTCGACATAGCCGATTTAGGCAAGCTGCCTTTCTCCCAGCTTTCTCAGATTCTTTCAAAAGAGCTGAAGAACTTGATAAACTCTGACCGGGCCGAAGACAAAAAAGAAGTGGCTTCTTTGATCATAGAAGACTTATTAGAGAGGGTGGCTTTGATCTCTTCTCTGGGTCTGGATTATCTTTCTTTAGACAGAAGCGCACCCACTTTATCTATGGGCGAGATGCAGCGTCTGCGACTTCTCACCCAGATTCACTCGGGGCTTTTCGGAGTCGTTTATGTTCTGGACGAGCCGTCCGCCGGTCTTCATCCCGCCGACAACCGGGCACTGATAGCGACACTGTTAAAACTGAAAGAGCTTGGTAATAGCCTCTTTGTGGTCGAGCACGAAATGGATATCATCAAAGAAGCCGACTGGATAGTAGATATCGGCCCCGGTGCCGGCACCGCCGGGGGGCAGTTGCTCTACAGCGGCCCGGCAGGAGATCTGGTTCGCTGCAAGCGTTCTTTGACAGCCAGATATGTATCTGGAGAGTTGCCGAAGCCGCAGGACAAAACCGATCGCAAGGCCAGAGGTCATATCAAACTGAGCAATATCAGCCGTCACAACCTGGACAACCTCAATATAGAATTTCCCCTCGGTCTGCTTACGGCGGTAACCGGAATCTCAGGAGCAGGCAAATCCACCCTGGTTACGAAGGTCCTTGCCGAGACCGTGAAGAATCACCTGGGAACAGCCACCGAAGATAACTCTAGAGAAGAGAGCGATGATGATACTCTCTATGGCATAGAAGACTATGACAAGTTAGAAGAGCTGGCGGCGGGCAAAAACAATAGCGGCGCTATTTTTGCCGAGGGACTTTCTAAAATCAAAAGACTGGTCAGTGTCGATCAAAAGCCGATAGGAAGAACCCCTCGATCTAATCTGGCTACCTATACCGGGCTCTTCGACCATGTTCGCAAACTCTATGCTTCGCAAGAGCTATCTAAGAAGCGCAAATACAAAGCCGGGAGATTCTCTTTTAATGTGGACGGTGGTCGTTGCACCACCTGTGAAGGCGAGGGGTTTATATCGGTAGAGCTGCTTTTCTTACCCAGTGTCTATGCCCCTTGCTCTAGCTGCCATGGTGCTCGCTATAACACCGAGACTCTAGAGGTCAAATACAAAGGTCTCGATATCTCAGAGGTGCTTGCCCTCAGTGTCGAAGAAGCCCTTGCGTTCTTTCAGGATCTACCGGCGGTAGAAAGAGCGCTCAGCACCCTCAACGAGGTCGGACTGGGCTATCTGACGCTCGGCCAGCCGGCGACGGATTTATCCGGCGGCGAAGCCCAGCGCATAAAGCTGTCTTCAGAGCTGCAGAGAATTCAAAAAGGAAGCACTCTCTATCTGCTCGATGAACCGACCACCGGGCTGCATCCAGCCGATGTAGAGCGGCTGATGGCTCAATTAGAGCGGCTGGTCGAAGCCGGTAACACTGTAATAGTTGTGGAGCATGATCTCGATGTGATCGCTTCTTGTGATTGGATTATCGATATGGGCCCCGGCGCAGGCGACGCCGGCGGCAAAGTGGTGGCAGCCGGTCCCCCGGCAGAGATTATAAAATCGAAAGAGAGCAAGACCGCCCCCTATCTAAAAAATCGCCTGGCCGCAGCAAAGCACTAGAGCTATTCTAAATCGAATCTATAACAGTCCGAGAGTTTCGAGATCTTCCACCGGCTCTTTAAAAGAACAGGAACCTATAGAATGAAGAAACTCTTTCCTCGCTGCTTTTATCTGTTCTAGGCTAAGAGAGCGGTCTTTGTAGTGGGCTCTATCATCAAAGCGAAAGGCTCCGGCATCTTCCTCTTTCAGAATCGGCAGAATATCCCGGTCACCATGCCAGGCAAAAGCTGCCGCCAGCAAAACATTGATAAAACCGTGCATCACTGCCCGCGGTGCATCCTCTGCATAGGTCAGCGCCTGTTCGGCTCTCAATGGATGATGCAGTCCTGCGGTGGCTTTGAATGCCAGCTTTCGATCGGCACAATCGAGAATAAAGTCTCTGACCGCTTCGACGCTGGGTATGGCTTCAGGAACCACGCCACCACAGCGAATTTTGGCATAGTTGCCGTTAGATTTAACTTTGTCCAGACTCTCTTTGTCGCCGGGTGCAACCTCGCAATAGACCGGTCTTTGCGCCTCGACCACCGCTTTGCTTTCTATTGTCGCGGCCCGGTCACAGTCGCTGGCTCCCAGAACCGAAAGCTTGCGGTCATACTGACCCGGCACCTGTTCGAGATCGCCGCCGGGCACCACAAACCAGTTCAACATCCAGGAACGCTCACCGCCCTCATAGTTTTTATAGTTAGCCAGGGCTTCTTCTAGAGGGACCGAAGCCGGGGGAAATAGACCGGCATAATCAATCAGGTTTTCTACTAAGGCTTTAAGAGCTGGCGCGACGGTCTTGATCATTTGATTGATCTCTCCTTGACATTGCAGGCGGCTTCGCTAATTCGGCTTATTATAGCCCAGATGCGCCCCGACGCTTTATCTAATGTCATCATCCGGTGAACTGACGGCGCTTAATAGATATAATCTCCCCATGTCCGAGCGAAGCAAATTGATAAAAGAGAGCAAGCGGGTCGTCATTAAACTGGGCACCGCTATCTTGATGCAGGATGAAGGCGGCATTGCACTGAGCCGTTTCTACTCTTTTGTCGAAGACATAGCCGATTTATTTAAAAGCGGTAGAGAAGTGTTGATAGTCTCATCCGGCGCCGTCGGACTGGGGGTAAAAGAGCTCTCTTTAGACAAACGCCCCGCCGACCTGCCCACGACCCAGGCTTGTGCCGCCGTTGGTCAGGGCATATTGCAATCTATGTATGCCGATGCCTTCAGGCGCCTTGGCGTAAAGACCGCCCAGGTTCTTCTTTGCGAAGAAGATTTCACCAATCGCAAAAAATACCTCAATCTAAGATCCACCATCGCCAGACTATTAGAGCTTGGTGTGATTCCGATCATCAATGAGAACGATACTGTTTCAACCAGCGAGATAGAGTCATCGGCCAGTGCCTCGGGACGCAAGGTCAATTTCGGCGACAACGATAAACTATCCGCTCTGGTAGCAAGCAAAGTCGATGCGGATATGTTGCTTATTTTAACCGATGTGAACGGGCTCTATTCGGACGATCCGAACACCTGTCCCGATGCCGAACTTATAGACACGGTGGCCGATCTGACACCGTATCTGATTCCGAAGACAGAGAAGAAAGTAAACGGCAAAAAAGGCGCCCATCAAGGCGGTCGCGGTGGTATAAGGTCGAAGCTCGAAGCGGCTGCGGTGGTGACCCAGTCCGGTCTGCCCTGTGTTATCGCCGGCGGCAGAAATCACAAAGTTATCGAGCGGCTGTTTAATGGCGAGAATCTCGGCACCATATTTTTGCCTGGAGCGGCCATGGCCGGTAAATCGCGCTGGATAGCCTTTGCTACCTCTATTAATGGTTCGGTCACTGTAAATAACGGAGCCCGGGATGCCCTGGTCAAGAAAAAAGCCAGCCTGCTTCCTGCCGGTATCGTAAAAGTCGACGGCAGCTTTGCCCGGGGTGATGTAATCGGCATCCTCTCAGAAGACGGCGATGAATTCGCCCGGGGGCTTGCCAATTATAATTGTGAAGAGACCAGGTTGATATCGGGTAAACATTCCGACTCTATAGATCAGCTTATTCAGCACCGCAACTATGATGCCGTGGTCACCAGGGACAATATCGCCTTCACCCGGAGCCAGCAGACCGATGACCAATGAAGCTGTTTTAGATAATGCCGCCCGGGCAAGAGCCGCCGCCGGTGCCCTGGCATCTGCGACCATAGCAGATCGCAACAAAGCTCTTTTATTGATGGCAGAAAAAATCGAAGCCGAAGAAGCTGCTCTGCTCGAGGCTAACAAAAAAGATCTTGAACAGGCAAAGACTATGCTTGCCGAAGGGGCGATCACAGATGCGGCGCTCAGTCGACTCAAACTCGATGAGGCTAAGATCAAGAGCATCGCCGACGGTATCAGACAGGTCGCTGCCCTTGAAGATCCTCTGGGTAAAGTGACCCTTGCCACTGAACTGGATCAAGATTTGCTCTTAGAGCGCATCACCTGTCCGCTTGGAGTGATCGCCGTTATTTTCGAATCTCGCCCAGACGCCCTGCCCCAGATAGTTTCTCTAGCGATTAAAACCGGCAACGCTGTTCTACTTAAAGGAGGACGCGAAGCCGAGCATTCTAATAAGCTGCTTTTCGATCTGCTTCAGGCGGCGCTGAAAACTGCCGGCTTACCAGAAGAGAGCCTCGCCCTCATGACCAGCCGCGAAGACGTGGCAGCGATTTTAAAGGCGGAAGCCTTTGTAGATCTGATTATCCCCCGGGGCTCTAACAGCCTGGTTCGGCATATTCAAGAGAACACCAGGATTCCGGTGCTCGGTCATGCCGACGGCATCTGTCATATGTATCTGCACGAAGACGCGGACCGTGCCATGGCGACGGATCTGGTCGTAGATGCCAAAACCCAGTATCCATCAGCTTGCAACGCCCTCGAGACCCTGCTGATACATGAGAGTCTGCTTGCTTCGCATCTGCCTTCTATTGTCTCTGCCTTGCTGGCTAAAGGTGTTGAGCTAAGGCTCGATGAAACATCGTTTGCCTCTCTCAATCAAAAAGATTCAAATATAGGCAAAGCTGTCGACGAAGACTGGGACACGGAATACTGCGATCTCCTACTTTCGATTAAAGCTGTATCATCTCTGGACGAGGCGATAGACCATATCAATCGCCATGGCTCGGGTCATACCGACTGTCTGGTCAGTGCCGATGCAGAAGCCTTTGAGCAATTCTTCAGAAGGGTCAACTCGGCAGGCGTCTATCACAATGTCTCCACCCGTTTCGCCGACGGATTCCGCTATGGTTTCGGCGCCGAGGTCGGGATCGCCACCGGCAAACTCCACCCCCGTGGACCCGTGGGGCTCGAAGGAATCGTCACATATAAATACAAATTGACCGGCAAAGGGCAGACTGTGCAAGAATATTCCGGCTCGCGTCAGTTTACGCACCGCAGACTGGTCTGAAACGCTTTCTATAGAAGGCTTTTTCGGTGGTCGTGGTGGGATTCCCATTTACTTATCGCTCGGGTTTAGATATTTTTATCTTGACAGCAAGGCGAATCGGCGCGATATTCAGGTGTCCGGCACCGAAGCGATAATTAAGTCCGGCACTATAAGATGGAGAAGTTGGCAATGCATCTAGGAGCCACCGACCTGCAACAGGCTTTGACAGAATATGCTCTGAAGCAGGAACATGAACTGCCTCCGGAAGAGGCCAAGAAAAGAAAGCGGCTCGATATGGTCGAGGTCGGCATCCTGCTCAGCATGGTGGTCGCCCTGGTCTCCCTGACCATCACCGCCGGTATCGAAGATCCAAACACCGCAGATCATAAAGTCCTTACCGGTATGTCCGGTTCAAGCGTTCTCAAATAGACTTTTCATAGCGACGCTTCAGTTTGATAAAGATCGGATGACCTAGTCTGGCTTTCTCTCTATGGTCTAGCACGAGCCGGGTTTTGTCCAGGATCCAATCTTCCTTGCTTCTGGATAGAAGTGTGTCTAGATAATCGGCGACTTGCCAGGACAGAACGGGGATCTCACCTGCTTCTATATCTGCAAGAATGACTCTGGCTCTATCTATATTAGCTTTACTAGAATCGCCACAGACAATGCTTGCCATCGCTCTCAACTTGGTTTGAGGCATTGAATGGGGCAGCCATTCTTCTAAATAGGCAAGAGCCTTCTTGTCTCCAGCGCGAGCAAGGCTGCACATCAAACGAAAAGACTCTTCGCTGTCAGGATCTTTTTCTACTAACGCGTGAGCGGCTATTGCAACGCGGGGATCCGAAGAGCATTCAGTCAGTTGACTGACTAATTTCTTCCTAGACTTGGTCGATGCATTGACCATGGCCAGAAGACCGAGGTCGATCCACCTTCGAGGAAGGGAGCGGTCATAGCTGTCCAAAACTTCAGCAAGCAATTTTTGACTATTCCGGTTATCGATATTGCGCAGGACATACTTATATAGAAAGCGCCGAACTGGCTTTCTATCAGTGAATTTAAGTAGCTCTCGAACTGTGCCGGTATACCGTCGAGGGGCGTGTTGAATAAATCGCATCGCCATGGTCAGGGCATGACGAGAACATTTGGTGTAGTGAAGGTACATTTCCACAACCCAGTCCATAGTAGATTCACTCTCAAGATCGCGCTCTTCGACCCAGCGCCTGAACAGTCGTCGACGTTCACTGTTGTTTTGATAGTGTTTAAACAAAGTAGTTACTACTGTCGATGTACTATCGGTGAAGCCCTCTATCTCTAGATATTCTTCGAGCAGAGCAATCAGCTCTTTCTCTTTGATGATGCCACCACCACCGAAGTCATAGAGAAGAGCAAAGACAACCAGTCCCCAGTCCGGATGGCGGTATTTCAGGCATAAATCGGTGCCGAGCACCTTTAGCCGTCTCTTCCTTTCGGCATCAATGGCATCCAGATTTTTGAAGCTATCGAACATATAGAAAGCAATATCTGGGGCGTAATCAGCTTCTGGTTCGGTCTCAAGAATGTTGAGCAGCCGATCATAAATAGCAACGATGCGCTCTTTCGAAAGAATTCGAATCTGAGGGTAATGGCGGTCTTTGATCTCCTCGATGAAACGGTCGTCGTCGAAGCCGGAGGTTTCATAGTTATCGCGATTTTCTGCGGGTCTTATGTAATTCGCCAGAATGTTGAGTTTATGCGAACTCGGATTATTTAGTAGCGCTTCTTTTAAACGAGGAAATAAGAGGGCGCCGTCCTTTCGAAGCAGAACATGATGGATCTCGAGTCCATATATTTTGTCCTCGTTTAGAGATTCGATAATCTCGTCGACAGATCTGCCTGTATCAAACATATTTAGAGCCGCTCGATCTTCTATAATCAACTGTCTTTGATTGTCTCATTTATTCCCGGGAATTTTGCCTTGGCAACTTACCAGCTTCAACACCAGATTCAACATAGTATTAGCCCTAGAACAAGAGTTCTTGCGGCACTATTCTGTCTTTTAACCATGCTATCCGGCTGCGGCAGGGCAGAGAAGCAGTCTATAAAAACAACCCTCGATGTCAAAGTGACCGACCCTAATTTACGCAAACTCACCGAGTGCACAGCCCGGGCCGTGGTGGATGCCAGGGGGGCGTTTAAGCCAGGCACTTACTTTTTTAACGGCGCTCCCATTATCATCCCGGAGAATACCACCTTCTCCCTCAAGCTCGAGACCCCGATAACAGACCCGGCAGTCATATCAACCAAGGACGCGGTCGGCACCTTTCGAACTTCCAACCAGATTATTGTCGGCGCCATTCCTGTGCCGGAAGAACTGAGCCTGCAGTCAGGAAAGGTTGAAGCCTATGTAGATTTCGCCCGCAGTTTATCTGCTTTCATGATCAATCTAGTTCAGCTTGGTGGCGGATCTACAGGAGGCATGAAAGAGATGATCGACAGCCTCGAATTAAAAGAGGTCGATCTTGAACTGCGCCCAGACTCTCGTTTCAAGCTCGGAAAGAAGAGTCTGCACATAGGCAAAGGCTCTTCGATAAAACTGTTTGATGCCAAGCTAGACTCCTCTTTTAACTATGATGGGCAGTTCATCGCAAAATTGAACTTCTTGAATGACTGCGACTGGCTCGGTGACAAATTAGATTGCGAGTTCGAGGGCGGTACGGCAAAAGTGCATCTGAATGCCCGCAAAAAAAACGGGGTGCTCACGCTCAGTCTGCCCAAAGAAGGAGCTGAATGCCGAGAGGTCAATATGGAGAGCTGTATTCTTCGCTTCGGCAAGAACAAGCGCTCCCAAACCGTAAGCAAGAAAGCGGTATTGAGCCTGAATAAGTTCGTCTGGGAAGATACTACTAAGACCCATCCGACCATGAGCATGGATGCGGACATGGATCTTTTTGATACTGACGCCAGTATCAAGACAGATATTCATCATACAAAAGCCCACTTTGCCGAAGAGGTACCTGGACGGCTTATAGTCAAGATAGATAAGAGCGACAGCCGCTACACCAACTTTGTCACCACAGCCCCGGTCACCGCCCGAGAAGGAACGGTTACTATCGATAAAACCAACTCTAAAGTGGTCCTCAAGCTTTCTGAAGTGAGTATCGGCAAAGTGGTCTATGACAAAGAAGGGGCGATGGAGTTCTCTTTAAAAGGCGGCATTGCTGAGATCGAAGAAGTTGCCTGGGAAGGTCAGGGAAAACACTTTGTCTTACAGTGCGGAAAAGGCTCTACTCTGCAAGTGCCCAATGAGTTCTTGATAGAGAAACAGACTCAAAAGGGTGCGGCCAAGGTGCAGATGCCTATGGCTCTCAATCTGGGCAAAGCAAAATTGAAGAGTGGGGAAAACTCTGTTCAGCTAGAGGACTTGGTCGGCAAAATCATTCTCGATGTCGACAAAGAGGTTCTGATTAGAGGCAGTCTCGATTTCTCTCTGCCTGAAGTAGACTTGCTCAGCGGCTATAAAGCCCGGGTGAAAGCCCGGGGAATAGACATGGTCGTCAAAGGAGGCACCGCCAAAATCTTGCTGAGAGATTGCACTGTGCTCATACCGGACCAGGCTCTGGAAGCGACCATAAAAGAGCGGATTCCTAAAGAATTTCATGTGGTGCTGAATAAAAAGATTCAAGAAGAGAAAAAATGGCGCTATAGAAACGCCATGGTGAAAGAGGTCTTCATCAAGAATTTCGACATCAAAAAAATGGCTACAGAGCCGAGCGATGTGGTCGGCTTCACCGCCAGTGGTGAAGTATCGAGTAACGGCACCATCGAAAAATCTGGAATTATACTAAACAAGAATAAATGGGAAACCAAGCCCTGGTCCATGAGCGGTCATGTGGAAGGCAAAGGTCAGGTCAAGTACAAATTCTTAAAACGGAACAAATCTAAAAACGCCAGGCTGACATACGATCTCGATATGAAAGTGACCATGCCCGATGATGTCAAACTGGACTGGAGCAAAGTATCTGGTGGTATCATCAAAATCGCCGAAGAGCGAGCGATTATCAAAAGACTCAATACAGTGGCTGTTCCAGTAGAGCATAGCGGCGAGCTGACTATATTCAAGAAAGATGCCCCATTCTGGAGAAACTTCGTTATCTCTGACATGAAAGAGAAAGATCTGCCGGGCTCTACCCAGATAGATTTCCAGGTCGAGACCCGCATGTAGCAGGGCGATCTATTTATTGTCCGGGATTATTGATATGACCGAAGAACAGATTGGCACCGGTCTCTTTGTCTCGTAAAAGAATCATAAATGGTCGGTCCACCACCATAACAAAGCCGGGGTCTGGCTCCATGCGAGCCATGGCGAGAGCCATTTTTACAACAGTTGCCGCCGCCGCTTCAGTACCCTCTTCATCGACTTTCATGAAGGTGTTATGAATAACATCATCAATATAAACTCGCTTGCCACCGGATGTATCGATGCTGGTCATTCTGGTGAAATCCGCTTTGTCGGGAGAAAACGCCAGGGTCATACCCATCTTCGAGAGCGGCTGTTTCAGAGTCATGCGATCTTCAATCTTGAACTTCGGTAGACCCAGGGCTCCTTTTCTGCTCTTGAATTGACCCAGCCAGCTATCCAGCTTTTGAGTCGTGAGACCGTTCTCAAAAGCGGAAAGAGTAGTCTCTTTGCCGGGCAGGAAGATATAGAGGCTCAATCGGTTATCTTTGTAAGGCAGATTAATCGCCTGGAATTCTTGATTCTCTAAATAAGAAAAATCCTGGCGTTTCATATTCATAAACTTGACTTGTTTCTTTGTGCCGTCGGCCAGGTTGAAGCTCCAGTTGCTGGTCTTATCTCCGGCAAAAGGATGTAGCCAGCGAGCCTTTAGATAAATGGCGTTGATGATGAAGGCGACATCGTCGCTTTTTGTTTTGTCTAGGATCTTCGGAATTTTTTCACCGGTGTTTTTAGAGACCCAGCTATTAATGGTTTTAACAGCTTCCGGCTTGGCGAAGTCCATGCGCTCTAGCGAGGCTCCATAGCTCTTCTTGCAAGCATCTAAAAAAGGCTGCCTGAAGGTGATCTCTTTATTCACGAACAGTCCGTTGGCGATGCTCAATTTAGTATCACCCCCAACGGATGAAAGGCTGCGCTTGCGCGATGCCGCTTCAGAATTGATTTTTTCATCGGTGGCGTCACCAAGACAAAGTGCCCTGATCATGGACTTTCTGGTATCGCCGGCGGCACCGTTGACAGTCATTGTCAGCGCCGACGATATGCTATATGGGCTGACAAGCAGGTTCTTGCCTTTTCGCGCCGGGTCGGCGTTCAAGTTTTTGAAAAGGTTGAGGGTAAAATCATTCATCTCGGCTGCCTGTACAGAGACCGGGGTTAAAACAGAAGCGATAATAGCAAGCAGAAACGGAAGGGGAGACAGTCTCATCTTTGCATCCTCAAACGGCAGGGGCTTCTAGTTGACGAATTATACAACTCCCTATACCGGGTCCACTCGCCAAATTAGGAAGCTCCGGTTTGTCATGGTAAATTAGAACATCTTTTCCATGGTTTTTCCTATGGTCGTTTTACCCGATAGATATACCGACATTCACCTGCTGGGCTCAGGTGGGATGGGTGACGTTTATGGAGCCAGGGATTCGGTTTTAAACATAGATGTGGCAATTAAGGTTCTGACCCCATCTGCCCTGACTCTTAAGGGTGATCAGATCCAGCGCTTTCAGAAAGAGGCCAAAGTCACCGGTCAGCTCAAGCATGCCGCTCTGGTTACCATCCTGGATTTTGGCGTCACCGAAGAGCACCTGCCCTATATGGTCATGGAATATGTCCAGGGGAAGACGCTGAAAAAGCTTATCGAGACTTCTGGTCCGCTGCCTTTAGATAGAACGCTTGCCATAATCAGACAGATTGCAGAGGGTCTGGGCTATGCTCACAAGAATGGAATCGTCCATCGTGATCTTAAGTCAGCCAACGTTATAATCGCCCAGGATGCAGATGGCTTTGATCTGGCTAAAGTGGTCGACTTTGGCATCGCCTGTATGCTCGACGAAGACAGTCTCTCTCGGCTGACCAGAACCGACGCCATTGTCGGAAGCCCTTTGTATATGAGCCCCGAGCAGGCCCGGGGTGAGACCAAAAATATCGATGCCAGAACAGATATCTATTCGCTTGGATGCATCCTCTTCGAATGCTTGACCGGGAAGACACCGTTCAAAGGTGATTCTGTGCTCGAAACCTTGAATATGCACATGGAAAGCCCCATGCCCCATATTGGTGATTATTTCATGGACGAAGTCTCTGAGGAGTCTCTGGAACTTCTAGATAATATTATGGTCGGATGTTTGAACAAAGATAGAGATGATCGATTTCAGACCATGGAAGAGCTGATGAAATCGATTGATCTCTGCCAGGAACGGCTGGCGGAGGATGCAGCCGGTGATGAAGTGATTGATAAAAAGGCAGCCGATTTCGTAGTCACAAAGAGATCAGGCTTTCTTATCGCTGCAGGCTTCGTCGCCTTGTTGGCGATTATGATGGTCCTGAATGCGTTTTCTGAATACAACCGAAAGAATCCCGCAGTTAAGATTAAACCCTCGGGGCCAATAGAAGTATTTTCTGCGCCTGACAATCCTTTTCCAGAACAAGCCTTGAAAACAATCCGAATCAGTCGGGAAGAGCTGCCTATACTGGTGCGTGTAGAAGGCAATCATAAAATAGACTGGTCCGAAGTCGAAAGTATCAAAGAGAAATTCAATCTGGAAATTACCGACAGAAGTGTAACCGCAGCCGACCTTCAATATGCCCTGAAATTAAGCCGTCTTCAGGGGATCAATATTTTTGTATGTAGTATTGCAGAAGAGACGGCATCTGCATTTTCTGAGCGATCTGATATTGATACCATCCGACTAAATAGAGTCTCTGGAGTTTCAAGCGACTTTCTCATCGGGTTGAGAAAGCTGCATGGGTTGAGGCGCCTGGATCTGCTCGCTTGTGGCATTGATGACAGCCAATGTAAGTTGCTAAGTCATTTAGAAAGTCTGAAATCTCTTGATTTAAGGTTCAACAAAAAAGTCACCAATGCCGGCGTAGCCGTTTTGCCGAATACATTGAGAAGTCTATGGAAACTCTGTCTTTCGGGATGTAGTATCACTGATGATGCGATATCCAGCATCAATAAATTTCAGAAGCTGGTGGAACTTCACCTGGATGAGACCTCCATCACCGGAACCGGTTTGAATAAACTAAACTTACCAAGGCTTCAGCTTGTCAACATCAAAGGTGTCCAGATCGATACGGATGACTTGAGAAAGTTTCTGGCCAGCCGTGACAAAAGGGTTAAGGTAGGGGTCGGAAGCAGAATCTATGACCCGGATATCATACAGTTGTTGAAAGAGTTTCCGAGACGAATAAAAGAATAGTCTCTGCTTGAGAACAGCCAGTACAGGCTCTAACGCTGTTAATGAAAACCTGTACCAGATCTACTATATTGGTATGCGTTTTGTTGATATCCGGAGTAGCCGATGAATCTCTCTAGCACTGTTCCTGCGTTAAATATGGGTGGTATTAAAACCCTTTTGTCGGTGATTTCATTTTCGATTGTGATGCTTTCTACCTTCAACTGCGGACCATCTTATGCTGTTGCCGAAAAAACGTTGGCAGAAGGCGGTCCTTATCAATCGCAGGGAACCGCCAAAATTCAAAAGTTCACAGCAGAGATAAATATCAGCGCCGATCAAGCTGCAGGTCCGCTCTGGATGACTTTCTACAATGGCTATTCTAATAGGCCGGGATACAACTGGGTGCGAGTATTTCTAGCCAGCCCTCAAGCAGAATCCGTAAGCGGCGACATTCTTGTGGACGAGCATACTTTCGTCAGATCAAGAGCAGTGACAAAAGACCTCACCGGACGCATTCCAGCCTCCGGTAGAAAGTTGATTATAGAAGGAGAAGGCGAGAGAGGCGCCATCTTTAGCTGGATTCTGACCACACCTAGATCCAGTGTCTCTGTTCTCAATGTCACCAATATTTCGGCAGGAAAGACTTTTCTCTTGCATGGCACCGGTTTTAGTGGCAACGAAGAAGAGAATGAGGTCACTGTAAACGGTACCAAATGCGAGGTTATCGGTGCCACCACCAATATGCTCACTGTGAAAGCTCCGGACAAACTGGACGCTAAGAATGTCTCGGTTTCGGTCAAAGTAAATGGTCAGGGCAGCAATTCGCTAATGGTCAATATCGTCACTCCCCCACCGATGCTCATTTCGTGCAGCCCCTATGGTGGTCCAGTGGGAGGAGTGCTAAATATACGCGGTGCCAATTTCTCGCGGGTCGCGGATGAAAACGTTGTTCGCATCGGCAACCTTGTCTGTCCTGTGATAAAGGTCATGGATACAGGGACTCTGTTAGTGCGCATCCCGAACTGGGGCTCAGAAGGAGCAGGGTCGATGACGATACCGCTAACCATCACGGTTAACGGGGTGCCTTCGAGAAATCATCTCTCTTTCTGGTGTGTCAGCCACTACTATGGCGGCGACCCGAACGCTGCTATCTATCACTACGACTAAAGTCTCAGTTCGACTTCGTCCCAACCGCAGTCAGAAAGAGCCCACTCCAGGGCGCGTCGGCGCTCGATGACTATGTCCGCATCGACAACGCTGTCATAGTCATTGCTCTCGGCATCCCGCGCACTCCAGTGCAGACGATAATAAAGGTCAAGCATGGCGAAAACTTCGTCGAAGTCTCGTAGCTTCATCTTGTTCCAGAGCTTGCTGCCGTCTTCGTGGATCTTCAAATTAGGACAGAGACTGGAACAGCTCTCTCCTACAGGAAACTCGAAACAAAGATCATCCACCATGGAACCGACCCACAAAAGAGCCCATAAAGATTCCATGTAGCTGAATAAGCGGTTAATCTCCTCTTCGGACAACTCATGGTTGTTGCGAGCCAGAACCGAACTCTCCCAGGGGGTCAGCTGCTCAAGCAGCTCTTTGTCTTCCAGCCAGGTCTCTACAAATTCGGTAGGGTTGTTGAAGGCTATTTGAAGCAGCGCGTTCAATATAAGAGCCCGGCTGACAATCGCTTCCCGGGGACGGATAGACGAGTAGTCGAGATCCGGCAGAGAGTCGCTGATGCTGCCACCAGCTTCGAGAATAATCTTCTCAGATTTACTCTTGACCGCCTTTTGATCTAGTTTTGCTTGACTCATAGAGAAATTGTACCCGGATCTCTACCCATGACTTCTCCTATTGCCAGGTTAAATCGCCTTCTTCAGTGACGGCAAGGCTTTTGGGGCGTGCTTCATATGCTGGACTAGATACCCAAAGTTCACATTTAATCTTTAGTATGAAAGTCCCCAAAATCCCCTTATCTGATTCCAGCCCGGAATTCGATTCTATGCCAGACAATATCGAGTCCGCTGCCTCCGCACACCGGGGAGCGGAAGCCGCCATAGCCAATAATGCCACCGAAGATACAGGTTCGGATAGGAACCAGCTAGACCTTTTGAGCCTGGCACTCGATGGCGCGCCGCCGGCTGAAAAAAAGGACTCTTCGACATCGAGCCCGATAATAGGTCTTGATTTCGACATTGATTTCGGTGTACTCGATAACGTCGGTCAGGAACAGAGTGGCGAAAAGCCAGGCTCTCAAGATTCATCGGATTCAGCGGATTCAGCGGATTCATCAGATTCACCGGAAGCCGCTGCTGCCGAAAGTCAAAGAGAATGGTTCGCAGAACGCTTCCTTGCCGTCACCGGTCAGGAATCCGTTATAGAAAAAGGACCGGAAGCAGAGCTCAATCTCTGGTCTGACTCCTGGCGCGATTTTGTCGAAGTGGCTGAGATTCCACAGGGGCCGTTCAGAGATCTTATGCAAGAGTTCGGCTCTGAGATGCTGCTCGGCAGCTTCGACGGAAAACAACTGGCCCAGAAGATGAAACAGATCGACGACCGGGAAGAAGTCGAAGAACTGGTCGCCTCGCTTAATGACTATGACCTCAAAAACTATGGCGCGAAGCTGAAGGTCGAATTCGGCGAAGACGGAAAGATGAAAACGCTGGAACTGCAATCTATAGGCAAAGAGGGCAAGGTCGACGCCTATTATCAGGCAGACTCTATGGGCATGGTCAGTGCTGCCGGTCACGACGATGAGGGCAAACCGCTGTCTCAGGAAGACGCGGTTAAAAAAGTAGCCAGGAAAGCATCACCCCTGGCATGCCCTTGAAACGGCCATCCTAGAGGGGACTGGAGGTCCTCTAAAGAAAGCGAGATCGAGTCAGAGAGTTAAGCAGAACACTATCGTGGATATCCTGGTATATTAGTCGCCATTATGACTACAGGTGTCTTTGATTGTGTCGTCGTCGGTGCAGGTCTTTTAGGATCTGCCGCAGCCAAATATCTGGCGGGCGAGTTAGCCAATGTCGCTATCATAGGTCCTACCGAGCCCCGAGACTGGCAGAGCCATAATGGTGTCTTCGCCAGCCACTATGATTCAGGAAGGGTGACCCGCATTCTCGATGGGGATCGCTCTTTGTTCTGGGCCCGGGTGGCAAAAGCATCTATAGACAGATATCGCGAGATAGAGAAGGAGAGTGGTATCAAGTTCTTCTCGTCTATAGGATGCCTGAAAGTGGCTCCTGCCGACGATATCGGCACGGACTATATCGACTCGCATATGTTCTCGGGACAGGCTCTTGCTGTGGATTTCGAAAAGCTTACATCTGCCGATTTAAAGACTCGTTTTCCTTATCTATGCTTTCCTTCAGATTCTCTGATGCTTCAAGAGAATCACACCGCAGGGTGGATAGATCCAAGAAAGCTTCTTGAAGCCCAGTTGAAACTTTCTAAAAATGCCGGTGCCACCATAATTGATGATACCGTGGTAGCGGTATCTCAAGAGGATGACGGCACTCTGAGAATCTCCCTCGCCTCTGACAGAGAGGTTGTTGCCCAAAAGGCTCTTGTCACTGCTGGCGCTTTCTCTAACTTCCATAATCTGCTTGCGAAGAAACTAGATATCAAAATCAGAGCAGAGGCAGTTGTTCTGGCTGAGATCTCGGTTGAGACCGCCGAGAAACTGCGCACCATGCCCAGTATCGTCTGGGCGGTCGAGAGAGGAGTTTGTGGTGGCATCTATATAGTGCCGCCGGTTCAGTATCCCGACGGCAAAATCTATATCAAAATCGGCTCTCGCTCTAACCAAAGGCGATATTTCTCAACTTTAGAAGAGACCATCAACTGGTTCCAGAGTGACGCCCAGACGGTGACGGCATCGGAGAATCGCCGTGTTCTCGAAGAGATCCTGCCTGAAGTGCAATTTCTATCCTGGCAGGTGAAGCCCTGTATCCTCACCGATACCCCTTCACTTAAGCCTTACATAGGACCGGTCTCGGAGAATCTATTTGTGGCAGTAGGCGGCAATGGCTATGGTGCCAAGTCGTCGGACGAACTGGGGCGAATGGGGGCAGTCACTGCCCTGGGCAAAGCTCTGGATTCTGAATATGCGGACTATGACCTCAGTCCTTACTAAGGAATGAATTTCTTGAAGATCCAGTAGATGCTGTCGAAGACTAACAGACCCAAAGAAGCCATATAGAGAACACCGTACCATTCGATTCTTCCTGACTTGTGACTGACATCGGTACCCGCCAGGGAACCGAGAATTAGTCCCAGTAGAAGCAGCGAGAGCATGATTCTGATTGCAATATCCCTCTTTCCCTTCGCCTCTTTCATAAAAGAGAAATAAACAAAAATCGGTGGCAACAGAAATGGTACCAGGGCATAGTTTGGGATGCCGCTTACTTGCTGAGTGAAGTGGTTCAAGATTTCGGGGAATGAAGCGATAGAAAGAAAACAGGCAGGAGAAACCGCCAGTTGCGCTACATATCTAACTGTTTTCGAGATACTAAGCTTCTTCATCATCCGGGTTCCGAAATATTCAATATAATAGTATCGCAGTTCAGTACCAGAAAACTTTATGACCGATTTATCCAGCAAATCGAATCAGTTCATCATAGACAAAATAAAGTCTGAACCGACTAACATACTGCTTGGGGTCGGCTACGGCAGACAGAAAGAGATCTACGACCAGATCAAATCAGAGGTGCTTTCCGAAGACGATTTGAGGAAGGCTCAGAACTGTTTTGATTTCCTGCTGCACTTCGATAAGCCTTTGGTAGCTTTCGATAATTGGCGCCGCGAGGAGGATCTGATTGAAAGAGCTGTTTTCTGGTGTCAGAGAAATGTCGAGTCCGATGAATGTCGACGAGTGCTCTATGCGTTGATGGCGATGGCGAGGGAGCCTTCGGTATTGCCACTGGCTCAAAAGAGCCTGGATTCGCACAAATTTGATGTGATCGCAAACTATCTAGTTGCCGGTATGATGCGAGTCTCATCTAAAAGTGAATGTCACAAACTGTTCAAGAGATACAGCGCTAAGAAAGGCTCCCGCGGCTATGTTCTGATACCAGCATATCTTGTCGGCACCGTTGGCTCTCGCCGGGCATTAGAAGCGGCAAAAAAATATTTGAAAACCCATCTAGATAGTGCAATTTCTCTCCAGTGGCCAGTTGTCAGCGATAAGCGGGTGGGAAGAAAGTGGTTCAACAGATTCGCCCGGACAAAGTTAAAGAATGAAGAGAGCTATAGCGGACCGGGACAACTGGAAGGGTCTCTAAGAGTAGCGATCAATTCATGCCGGGACCGGCGACTCTATGAGCAAGTATTTGGCAGGAAGAAAAAAGAGCAAGGTACTAACAGGAAAGCCAAAAGATACGACAATCTTGCTGACGCCGTCGAATTCGTCACCGATATCGCTGACGAAAGTCATCCTCTGGCCATGCGAAGGAAGCTTGGCATGATGCTCTCTATTCACAATGAAGTGCCGGATCATCCGATTTTGAAAGAAGCGTACAAAATCAAAGAACGCTATGGAACAAGAGATCGTTTTTTGAACAAAATCATCTCTCTACTTGAAGAACAGAAAACAATATAAACTTCCTGCCAGAAAGAAGAATCCCACCAGTATCAAGGAACTGTGCCAGCGCAGCTTTCTTCGCAATAGATTGAACAATCGCAGAAACTCTGCCCCTAAAAAGAATAGGGCAGAACCTGCAAGGGCTGCGAAGGCGACTGAACAGCAGACAACTACAAAACCTGATATGACAAATAAAAACAGTCCAAACGTAGCCATAAAATCAGAATCTCCTGATTGAGTAAAAGGGGAGGAGCGACAGATCATGAAGAATCACCTCCTTTCTCATAACCTGTCGCTTTTTCAGCAGCTAAATCGGGTTGGTTTCAAACTTTAAAAGTCGGATTAGTCTGTATCAATCACCTCCTGATTGTTCATGTTTGGGGCAGGCTTGGGTCCGGCGCGCAAATCGCTCCAGGCATATCCGATCAACATGAATAGCAAAAGGCACAGTAGAGAGCCTTTGAAGATCGATTTGCGAAATGTCAGCCAGACGAATTTGAGAATATAAAAGACTGCCATCGCCAAACCTGCGATACAAAACAGTAAAGGGATGATTAATGGGGAGATCAAAAGCATAATTTCTAGAATATTCACCAGCTCTGCGCGGTACACTCCGTTCAACGGATGCGTTTTTGGAATTAGCCGAAAAGAATGAACCGAAGTCCCCAATGTGAGACCTCGGTTCAAAAGCGGTTCGAGCTATGTAAGCGGGTTGTTAGAGAGAGCCTGTATCAGGCGCAGGCGCTAGATCTGTTTCTCGGCACCGAAGATAACATTATCTAGACGTCTTGTCTCTTGCTCTATCTTTATAGACTGGCGATAGATCTTGAGAGAATCGACCCTGTCCTTTTCCAGCTCATCGTATATGGTGCCGAGTGAATCTTCGACTTTATCAAGAAAAGAATCCCAGCGACCGGATAATTTATCCAGTTTGGTGCCTACTGCACGAAGATTGTCTACCATCAGCTCCATCTGAGTAGCGGTAACGAACAGACCCTGACGGTCGGTTTCGCTGACATCCACTTTTACATCTTCTATGGAAGCACCAGGCTTTACCTGGCTGCCATGTACTTCTCCAAGATAAGTGGAACTTCTTCTGAGAGCAGCTATCAGCTTTCTCATATCCTTGAGCATGCCTGAATCTAGAACGGCATCTTCCAGTCTCTTGCCACCATAGGTGATTTTGCCCGGCGTGGTTCTGAAGGCACCGACCGCTTTTGCCTGGGCAAGCATGTCGCCCTTGCCCAGCATGAACATATCGGCAGGGATGGCGGCGTTTAGTTGAATGGAATTGAAGCTGGTAATAGATAGAAGCTTTGAATCCTTGAAGAGAAGCCATCGCTTGGGCAGCCTGGTGGAACCATCGACGACAATTCTTTGTTCTACGGAGCCAGTATCGTCTCCTGTGGACAGGATCTCTATGACTCTTGATTTGCCGCATCCGGCTACAGGTAAGGTTTTGCCAGTGGCCAGGCACTTCTTGCCTGAACTGAGCTGCTTCAACGTATTCGAGATCAGGGTTTCGAAATCCGATTTGAGGATGTTGAATCCATTGGAAGATAGCAACAGTTTCGAGTTTGGCGATAGGCTGACCACCAGCTTGCCTAACAAGCCACCACTCTTGCCTCTGATCTGTCCATCGGATTGGCGCACCACCACTGAACCACTATTTTTGCTGCCTTCACCAACTTCAAAACGAACAAGATTGGGATCTTTATAATAGAATTTGCCGCTCTCTTTTATCTGCTTGCCTTTCTTATAGGTAACCAGGTCGCTTGAATAGATATACGAACCGGCTTTCTCGAAAGTTTTTTCAATCGACTTCAATAACTCTTTGCCGTCTGAGTCATCGCCACATTTACGAACCAGGCTCTCGGAGGAGCCAAGACTGGCATCATCGACCCGAAGCTGCGCAGCACAGACACTCTGTCCTGGAAATATGAAAGCGACAGACAAAAAGAAAATGGTTGGCAGACGGTGAAACATCTTGATTTACCTCGGATTTCGAAGGCTAACCATGGCAGATGATAAGGGTAGCATAGTAGCAATAGAGCCCGGGTTCAATGTTTCCGCTTTAGAAGCTTGTGCCAGCCATAAACTTTTACCGGGTCATAGTGGTCATTTAGATACTTCTCTATGACTTTTTTCTCTTCCGGCATCTCTTTATAACCAGGAAAGCCCATTTCACGATGATGGCTGTTGTTCATGATCAGATTGAAGACGGCATAGTCCGGTTTCTCTCTTTCGAGATCATCGAGAAGTTCCTTAATCTGAGCGTCGGTATGATAGCCGTAGTGAATGAACGGATATCTTGAAGGGAACTTAGTACCGGTTAGATAGTTGATGCCGGTATCGTAGGGATAGATGAAAACGGTGTCACCCTCGCGGGTCAGTTTTTGAAGGACTGCCAGGATCTCCATATCATCTGGTGAACTCAGAGACCCTCTGCGAGTAATGTAACTTTTCTGGTGCTGGGGACAGTAGACTGTTTTGAAAACATGCACATTAATCAGCAATCCGGCGAAGAGCACCAGAGAGAGAATGATCATCGGATATTTCAAAAGTTTATATCGATCAATCAGTCGTTCCGCAACATAAAAAAGCAGGATCAATAGCAGAGGCTCGCCCCAGAAAAGTCGCTTGAAATCAGGTCGATGCAATTCTGAAAGCCACATTGCCATGGCGGTGCAAAATAGTATCAAAACCGATGGATCTACTTTTGCCAGGCTAGCCGACCGGTTTCTCAAGAGGTAAATAGCCAGAACCCCGATCAAAAGAACCGGTGCTACCAGAATCAACAAAATCGGAACACGGGCAAGGGCAAATAGCGGCGGGGTCAGGTCTCGATAGGTCTGATCTAATAATGAGAGAAATCCATAGGGGACGCTGTTGACTTCGCCATATCGCCCTTGCAGAGGAAAGATCACCGTGGCTTCCAGCATCGGCATAATAGTTCCGGTAGCAAGAAGATAAACCGCTGCGACCAGTATCACCGATAGTATCCCTGCCCAGAGCGCCAGGTGACGTCTGGTCATACCAGAATTTGATCTTGAAGAGAATCTATCTACGTAAAGTCTGGCAATGGCTCCTGCCGCCACCACCAGTGCTTGAAGCTGAAAGCAGAGCACGGCCATGCCGCCGCTTATGCCTGCAGCAAATGCTGTCCAGGGGCGCAGGTTTTGGCCGGTTATTAACAGTACGAATAAGAGTGAGAAAGTAATAGCATCCCAGTGATGGTTGTAGAAAGGGATCAGCGGTGGACCGATGATATAGAAAACAGCCGCCGGTAAAAGCACGAACCAACCATGTATGAATCGACGCGAGATGAGAAGAAGAAGGATTCCGGAGAGCAGAATTTGAAAAGTAACGGCGATCTGAGTTGTCATCAGATAGTTGCCGAAGATTTTGAAGAGTAGAGCCAGGAGAAAATATGAACCCGGAAACATCACGGTATGGAGGTCACGATACAAGAGTCCGCCGTTGACAAGTAGATCGCTGCCCACCGCAATCAGACCCAGGTCATAGTGCAAGAAGACCGAAGTGCATTGATTCCATACATAAGGACCGGCAAAGCTCAGC
>JACKCM010000006.1 GCA_020634035.1 Candidatus Obscuribacterales bacterium
ATCCAGAGACAAAGTGAATCTCGACTCGGCACCACAGCCGAAATCAAGTTTTTTCCTTTCTCAATTCGAAACCAGGGACGATACCTCTTCAGAAGAATTTCGACTCAAATTAGCCAGCCAGGTAAAGCTGTTTATTAATTCTGCTTGACCCCGAAATCGCTTGATAGAAAGGCGTTTTGAAATGCGAAAATACCCGAAACACCACTTTTACATATCTTTGTAAATTAAGTCTTTTTGGAGGCAGTTTCTTCTGAAGAGACAGATGCCCAGTCGTTTTCTAAGGACTAGACTAGACCAATCAATACCCCAAAATAGAATGAAGACAGACGAAGAAAATAACGATCTACCCTAGCGAACGATTTCCACAGAGGTCTCGGCGAGGTTTACCACTCCTTCTGAGACGCTGCCCATGAGCGCCCGGTCAAAAGCACCTCTGCCATGGGAGCCCATTAGAATGAGATTCGGCTTTCGCTCCCGGGCAACTGCCAGGATTCGATCCCGTGCATCGCCAGGCTCTACCAGCTTCACCACCTCGGTTTTTTCTCCGAAGCAATCTTTGATCCGGTTTTCAGCCTGGGTCAGCATCCGTTCTGCTTCTTCCCGAAGTTTGCGTTTACGCTCTTCCAACTGAAAACGCTGTGAATCCGGAGCATCCGGAGCATCTGGAAGTGGAAATATCACCGAGACAAGCGAGAATCGGCAATTTGCCGGCCAGCTATAAGTAAGCAACCTCTCCAGCGCCTCTCTAGAATATCGAGAATCATCCATGCACAGCATGACCTCGAAGTTATCTGTTGAGTGCTTTGTTCGAACCACACGAACCGGAATCGGAGCATGATTTAGAATTGCCAGAGAGATGCTCCCGAGCAGCAACTTTTCAAAGCCTCTGCGACCGTGAGAACCAAGCATGATCAGGTCCGCTCTCCAGTCCCTTGCCTCTTCCATGATCTTACTTTTTATATAACCATCCAGGACTCGGTAGCTGACATTGAGACTGGGGAATTTCTCCATAAGCCGACCGGCTTCTCTCTCTAGAAGCTTTCTCGCCGCCTCTATTTCGGCTTCCTTAATACCTTCAAGAGCAGGAAGAGGTTCGAAGAAATCCACGACGGAGATTAGCTTCAACTGTGTATCTTCATCGAACACAGAATCCAGGCAGTGATCGATCACTGACCTGGAACAATCCGAACCATCTAGCGCTACTAATATTTTCATTTATTTGGAATAAATCTCCGGATGCTGATCAGAAGTTTGTCTATCTCTCGGAAATTCATACTAGCACTGCAATGCCACCCCCTCCATCAACCGTAAGACTAGAGAGCGATCAACCCGTCGACTGATTACCCGGGGAAACAAACCGGAAGGAACCACGTCTATAAGAAAGCATGGCTTGGTTGGAAACGAGCTATAGACCGGAAAGAGATTCGGTCAGAGGTTGACATGGCACAGTTAAAATTGGTGGAATACAAGAAGAAAGCTCGGGAGACAGCATCTCTAAA
Organism: Candidatus Obscuribacterales bacterium; assembly: GCA_020634035.1. GTDB lineage: Bacteria > Cyanobacteriota > Vampirovibrionia > Obscuribacterales > Obscuribacteraceae > RI-106. The sequence continues at coordinate 1,500 of JACKCM010000006.1, forward strand.
AGAGTTGTTTACTCTTTTTGATACAGTTTCCAATTATTATGAGCTTGGGTATATAGATGAAGCAGAGTTTGAAGAGATCAAACAGGTCATCTGGCCGAATTTGAAATCTATCACTGCTCTGAAGAGGCAAATCGATCAAGCTATGAAAGCCGGTTAGCCTCTCGGGCCCGATCCTAGATAATAGTGAGCATCATTGGATTGGCTTGAATGTCCCGGTGAATTCGCAGGCTCCCAGCCTGCCGGGCCCTAAAACCTGATAAACCAAGCTGGAGGAGGAGAGTTTTTCGATCCTCCTCCTTTTTTTTGCACCCTAAATCAGATAAGCTACAAGAATCAGTCACAAAGAACACTTCCCATGAAAGATACTGACCGGTTCATTCTGGCATCGGCTCTGACCCTTATGGTGGCAGCCGACTTCTTGTGTTCCGGTTGCGCAGAGAGACAAGGCGCCACAAAAGAAAAGCCTGTCAACAAAGAAAAAAGAGCCGGCGAAAAAGAAATAGGCAGTCTGCTGGATGATCTTAAAAGCTATAAAAAGGGTGAATCCACCGAATTGATTCAGCCACGCTCATACAGACAGGCTATTAATCTTGCCAGAAAGGCTATCAAGCAAGAAGACTGGTCTCGCGCCATAGAATATTCCAGCCGGGCAGTGGAGATGAAACCAGAGGCAGTGCTGGGTTACTGCCTGCGATCCGAAGCCAGATTTAAATCGAACAATATGGAAGACAGCCTGGTGCTAAAAGATCTGGAGACAGCAGAAAGACTGGGAGAGATGAGAAGCCAGGACTATGAACATCTATCCAGCATATACAGCACCACTGGCAATACTGAGAAAGCGCTAAACGCAATAAACAGGGCAATTAAATTAGAGCCCGATGACCGATTCCTCTATCAGAACCGAGCGGCTCTCTACAGCAATCTGAAGAGATATAAAAAAGCCCTGGTCGACCTTGACACGATGGTCTCTCTCCATCCTAACGACCCCAATGGCTACGCGATAAAAGCAAAGTATCTGGAGGGCTATGGTCGCGACAAAGAAGCGCTTCAAGCCTACAGTGAAGCGGTAAACCGAGCGGAGATCAAAACAGATTTCGCCACCATCGAGATTCTCAAATCCCGGGCGAGACTGCTTGTCAAACTGAAAGAATTAGAAAAAGCGATCAAAGATCTCGACCGAGCCATCGAAATCTGTGACGGCGACGACGACGACCTTTTTGGTATGAGAGGTCATATCTATGCCGACCTTGGACGAAATAAAGAAGCGCTGGCCGACTTTACCAGGGTAATAGACAGATCGCCTGAATACGCCATGGACTGTTACCGGGCAAGAAGCCTCATATATAAAAAACTGGGCAAGGACGATCTAGCCCTTGCCGACAGCCAAAAAGCAGAAGGTCTGGACCGCAAGAGGGCGGAAAAACCAGTCTTTGAAATGCCTGTTTCAAAAAAGAGGCTAGAGAAGTAAAGTTCAAAAAAAATCTTCTTCCGGCAAGTTATTTGTAATGCAGCCTCGATTTACTATAATCAATTAAATTCTCGGTCCGAAATTAAGGCGCGCCGTATGGACATCTACGAACAAATAGACAATATGAGAACCTTCGTCAAGGACGGAGACTGGGCTGCCCTTGAAGAAGAATACGAAGCCCTGGCCAGGAAGCTGGCAGGAGACAAGTGTGCCCAGAGCGTAAGCGATCTGGACTTCTCCTCCTACATAGAAGGTCTGGAAGAAGCCCTTTCAGAAGCTGTCTCCCTGGCTAAATCGGTCAACGCAAAAGCGATTCACTTCGAGTACGATCTTGACAATGATTGGGAAAGCACATTTTACGTATGTAGCGATTACAGTCCTGAGTCTGAAGAAGACGATGATTGGGCGAGCGATTATGAGGACGATATCTCTGGTCCTACCTTCCCCCAGGCAAGCGATATTTATAGAGAGAACGGTTTTGATACCAGCGAAGCTGCCTGCGGCGTGACACTATATCTAATTGCGCGTACTCTCTCAGCCTTTGGCGAAATACTCGAAGAATTTCCGCTAGATATAGCGATTTGCGCAGGCTTTCAAGATCAAGATCCGCTCATGCGTCTGCAAGAGCCAAAATCTTAATTCCATGAAGACAGAGGGTCATACAGGTCTATATGGACTTTTTGAAGAAGAATAAAAAGACTATGACCGTGGTCATATCGGCACTGTCCCTGGTTGCTATTCACCAGACAGAAGCGTTCAGCCGGGCACCCCAGGAACAGATGATGAGCTATCCTACCTATCAGAGCCAGGGAGGCAGTTATCAAAGTGCACCTCCCGCTTATCAAAATGCGCCACCGGCTTATCAAGCCGGTGGATCAGGATACAGTCAATACAATCCGTATGAATACAGTCAGTACAACAACCAGCAAAATCAGTATATTCAGCCGAATCAGATACAGTACTACAAACAAGCACCACGGATGCAGTACATCCCCCAGGGTCATCCACCGATGCCCAACGCTAATTTAGGTCAACAACATCCTAATTACGCACCGCCTCACTATTCGACCACCGCCGGTCGCCCCAGTTTCTTCCAATTGCTTCGCGCCGCCAATAATAGCCAGGGCTATGGCATGAATCAAAACACCGGTTTTAATAGAGGCAACACCGCTCCCAGTGGTCGCAACCAGGCCCTCGACAATCGCTCCATCGCCCGGTCCGAAGCTGATTCTGCCGATGCCTGCGCGGCAAGAGCCTCTTCCGGCTCTCGCGGTAGCCGCCAGGATGCAGCCTACGAAGCCCAGTCCCATGCCGATAGAGCCAGACAGGCCGCCGAAGAGGCTACCTCGGGGGCAAATTCCAGCGATGCCAAAAACTATGCCGATGATGCCTGGGCAGCAGCCAACCGAGCCCAGTCCGCGGCAGACCGCGCCAAAGACAACGCCGACCGGGGCCAGGGCTGGTAAAAATCAAAAACGCTCTCTATTATTGACCGCCTCTATTTTGTAGAAGCTTGGAAAGAACCCAGGTAGAAACCAGTTTCATATTCTGCTCGCGCAGCATTTGATTTTGCAGTTGCGCCTCTTCGAAGATCAAATGTTCTCCTGGAACAGCTAGAAAGACTTTGTCTTCGGTGGCCAGCTCGTTGAAGAGTTCCCAGGTCCCTTCCGGCTTGACCAGTTTATCCTTTGTCCCCTGAACAATAAGAACCGGCAACCGGGTTATATGAGCCGCCGAATTATGATTGTCATTCATGAACATCTGAAATTGAATCAACTCTTTTGAAGTGAGATCCAGCCTATCGAGGGGGTCTCCTTTCCACTCTTGCTTGAGACTCTCGCTGGTGGTGGCTTGATCGACGATGTCGCTGCCGATGTCGAACTTGCGACGGGGTCTCAAGATATTCATCGCCACTTTGGCACTGGTTTTCTTTTGTTGAAATCTCTCTTCGGCAGGCACCGATGAAATCAATCCATCGATAAGCTCAGGAAAAAGAGATGCCGCCCTGAGAGCGATAGCACCGCCCATCGACTCACCCAGGACAAAAACCTGGGTATTTGGATTATTGCTACGGATGGCAATCAACATTGCCTTGACGTCCGCCAGACAGTGATCAAAATCGACCTGGGTCTTACCGCCGGCATTCATCCATTCTCCGAAACCTCTGACATCCATTGCATAAACGGCAATGCCTCTGCGCGATGCCTTGCTTCCCAAGAACTCAAAAGAACCTGAATGAAGACCCAGACCGTGAATACAGAGCAGGCAGGCAACAGGTCGCCTTCCCGGAGCGATCCAGGTCTTGTAGGGAGGCAGAGTGGCCGGCAACTCCTGCTTGGTGACTTCGAGCTGCTTTTCTCTGTGTCTTTCACCACGCCGTTGCTCCATGCGCTCTTTTATAGATTTCGGCCGGGCGCAGACCGACATGGACGAATCTAATAAGAAGAAAAGGGCAAAGAGTATGGTGAGAAGATAAAAATGCATGGGGATCGAACTCCGTTTCAGCGATATTCGCTTTGCCGTCACCGTAAGATTCTACCTTTTATCCTGAGATATAATGATTTGAGAACAAGACCGATTTGCTTAAATGTCCAAAAGACCCGAATCCGAATCCAAAACAAGAAAAGACGAGAGCACTCGCTCCAAAAGAGTCGAGCCTGGCGAGCCGGAGTTCGAAGATTTTGCCATGGAAAGTGAAGACGACTTCGATCCGGAAGAGAGTATTTTCGAACTGGATCCTTTTGTCCTGCCCGGAGAGACCATGACCCAGGAGATTACTCCTATCGGTTTTGAATCCCCGCTCACAGATTCGGATATCAGCAAGCTAGAATCAAAGACGTCGCCAGGCACAGAAAGTCAAGACGATGATCAGGAAGACACCATTCCTCCCGGAGCAGCCAAGGATGAATGGCTCGAGCGACAGACCGGCAAACCAAAAGAACAAGAGAAGACCGCAAGCCAGCGCGGCTCTCAACCCAGACTATCCTATACCACAACCGAAATTCCCCTGACCTCCGATGAAAGACGCATGCTCTTCGAGTATGAACAGCGCAAGAAAAGCGTCAAGAAAGAGTCTTCCGGAGATAGACGGGTAGGCAGCGTCATCGCCGACAAATACGGCATTGTCGAGCTGATAGGCAAAGGCAATATGGCCACCGTTTATAAAGTGAAGAGTTTCAGCGAAGGCAAAATTTATGCCGCCAAGACAACACGCTCCAATGCCAGCGCAGAAGATCTGGAGCGCTTCAATCGAGAGATCCTTACCCACTCCAAACTCTCCCATCCTAATATCGTCGAATTCATAGAGACTTTGAAGCTGCCGGACGGCACAAAGTTTTTGATCATGGAAAACGTAAAAGGAATAAGCCTCCATGATGTCCTCGAGATTCATGGTCCGGTCAAACAAGCCGAGAATATCTGGAATATCTTGAGCCAGATCTGTGACGCCCTCGATCATGCTCACGGCCGAGGAGTTATCCATCGTGATCTGAAATCCGGCAACGTCATCCTTGCCAAGAAAGCGAACGAGCGTATGGAGGTCAAAATCCTCGATTTCGGCATCGCCCAGATAGACGATCTGAACGCTCTCAAAATCACCAATCCCGGCAGATCGGTAGGCTCTCCTCTATATATGAGTCCGGAGCAATGCCAGGGCGATGAACTGACTCGGGCTTCAGATATCTATGCCCTCGGGGTACTCGCCTACGAACTGGTAACCGGCGCGGTTCCCTATAAGTTCGATACGGTCTACGAAATCATGAAAAGTCACTGCGATCCGGATATCAAGCCGGCATCGTTGCAGCCGAAACTTCCCGAGGTGCCTTACATAGATCAGCTTGAGCGAATTATCTTCAAAGCCCTGGAAACAGAGCCTATAATGCGCTTCGAGTCGGCGATCGAATTTCGTACGGTTTTACATAGATGGATTGAGCGAGTCAGAGAAGAGAAGAAGCGCCTTCGCGCTCTTCATCAATGACGACGTTCCAGATCCACTGCCGGTCTACCCTGCTCTTTGCGATAGAGCATGAACCAGCGCAGATTATCCGGCTCGCTGCCGTCTAGTATTTCATAAGCCCGCATGGTCGCCTGGGGATCAAACTTTCCAAGTCCGCCGGTTACTTTGCCCAGAGCGCCCACATAGTTGGTCTGGGCCTCGTCTACCTGCTCACTGAGCGACTGGTTGAGAGGGATGGTCTCTTTGGTGATGCCCAGGTCCCGGCTAAAGGTGATGCTCTCAGGTTTTCCGTCGGCACCACTGGTAAGCACCACATGGGGGGCATCTTTGAACTGCATATAGCCGCCGTCCTTGACCATCTGATTGAGCACCGCGTTTTTATAATCCGGATTGCGATCGTTCATTAACGACTCCAACCGTCTCCTCAAATCGAGCTTGGCCTGCTGGTCCCCATCAAGAGCCCGGTCGGCGAGCTGTTCTATGCGCGATGCCGGTTCTTGAGGGTTATCGACCCTCCGTCTTTCTCTTTCAGCGGCTTCGGGGGCATTCTCTCTTTTGATTTTTTCGAATTGTGCCCAGGTATCGTCGCCTTCACTACGCTCCGCTTTCCGAGCCGGCTCAGGGCGTTTGACAGGCTCACGACAGAAGCTATCCCTGGCATTCTGGTCGGCCGGATAGACATGATAGCCTTCGCCCTGACCTATATAAAGTCTCAATTCGGGAAGGTTGCGATTATCGGCTCCCTGAACGTTTCTCAGGGCCCTATAAGTATCCATCTTATCTTTATTGCTCAGATCTCTAAAAAGACAATCCGGGTTCTCTCCCCGACCTTGCGCATCTAGCAGTCTACGGGCGTTGTCATCCGGCGAGTGGTGTTCGAGAGCCATAGTAAAAAAACCTGTTCAAAGAAAGTTCCGGGGAAGGATATTGTGAGCAATACCAATATTAGTCTTTGAAAGTGACAGAAATGTGGAAACCATCCCGGGTATAATCAAGCAGATTGGCAATTTTCAAAGATATCGTGGCTCCCCAGACCGAAACATGCTCTAAATGCCGGATGCCCAGAAGCTCCGCCGGGCCTGGCACCATAACCCAGTGGCTCTTCATCTGCCGATGCGATGCCGAGAGAATCGCGTTCGATGACTCCGCTTCAAAAATCTGCAACAACTGTGGAAAACCACTCTCCGAAGGCAGAAAGGGCACTTTCACTCAGTTCATTTTCAGGGCAGAGACCTGTTCTTGTGTTCGACCTGTGGCTCCGCCCGAGCTATATGAAAGCATGACCGCCAGAGAAAGTCTCGGCCACTCTTCAACCCAGAAATCTGTTGAAGATGAGGCAGCATCAGAAGTGGCTCTGCCCCTTGCTGAGGACAGCTTTCCACTCTCCCGATACAAGCCTCTCAAAGAGCTGGGCTCAGGCTCCTCCGGCAGGGTGTATCTTGCCCGGGACATGATGCTCAATAAACTGGTGGCGGTAAAAACTCTGCAACAGCTCACCGGTGAACAGCTCATCTCCTTTCAAGAAGAGGCAAAAGCGACCAGCCTTCTAAATCATAAGAACATCGTCAAGATTCTAGACTTCGGAGCGATTGAATCAGGCATACCATATATGGTGCTTGAGTACATCCCCGGACTCTCCTTATTCAAGCAACTGGAAAGGCACCGGGGTCTGCCCTGGCAGACCACAGTGGACATTTTTATAGAAATTTGCAGAGCCCTGGATTATGCCCATAAAGAAGGAGTGATGCACCGGGACGTCAAACCCAGCAATATCATCTTCCACACCGCCGATGATGGCAGAATAGAGGTCAAACTGATAGACTTCGGGGTAGCCCAGGTAGGCGCTCTGGGCGAACGGGAGCTGGAGATGCAGGGACGGACCATAGTAGGAACCCCGCACTATATGAGCCCTGACCAGGCACGCGGTCAGACCTTCACCAGTCAATCGGATATATACTCTCTGGGCTGTGTCATGTTCGAATGTCTGGCAGGCAGTCCACCTTTCTCTGCCGACAGTCCTCTCGAATTGCTCCGTCTCCATGCCGAAGCGAAGGTACCATCGGCAAAAGCACGAGCTGACCAGGACCTGCCTGCCGATCTAGACAGACTGATTGCGCGTTGCCTCGAAAAAGATCCGGACAGACGCCCTGCATCAATGGCGGAGATTCTAGAAGAGCTACAAAGTATCAAAGCGGCAGCCTTCCAGGCGGCAATAGAAAAGAGCGATTTCGATGGACAGTCCTCATCTATAAACGAGCCGGCTCAAAGAAGACGCCCCAGATTTTCGAAATTCTCGATAATGACAGGTCTGATTGTCATAGTTGCCGTGGCTGCAGGCACAGCTTTTCTATATCTGAACAACTCTTTCAGAAGCGAAAAAGCGACAGAAAAACCGGCCGCAAAGAAAACGCCTGCGGTAATCGGTGCTGAATTAGAATCCTTCAGACAGGGCCCGGAGCTGAGCGCCGGCGACACCTTTTTGATGCACCATTTTGCCGAGGTTTCCGGTAAAGATCTTAAAAAACTCGATCTGACCAAGGTTCAAATAGTCCAGTTCGATTTCTGTTCGATAGAAGACGATGAAGTCATGCGCGTTCTGGCTCGCTGCCCCAATTTGAACCGCCTGCTTCTTCCCGGTGCGCGCAACATGACCAAAGAAAGACTGGAAACCTTTGTCACTGAGTATAATACCATCAAAGATAGAGTCCTGCCGATTCGCACCATCGACCTGAACAGCTCCGACATTGCACCCGGCACCTGCAAATATCTCGAGAAGCTGCCCACATTGAGAGTTTGCCTCCTCGATAAAACCGCCATTTCAGATCAGGACATGCTCTCCCTCTCCAAACTTCCTCTCGAACAGCTCACCATAGAACAGACAAAGATAACCGACCGGGGTCTGGGCTATTTAGAACGAATAAAATCTCTCAGGCTCTTGCGCTGTGAGAACAATGCCATGGTCAGCCAGGCCGCCATAGAGAAGTTTAAAAAGGCGAACCCGCGCTGTATGGTAAAAAGCTGGAAAGACTCCCGAGAGAAACGCAGCTATGATATACCTGGCATGAACACCGGATTTTAAAAGAACTTTCTACCAGCGATGATAAGCAGGATGTCCCGGCTTCACCGAGACAAACAGCCCTTCGAATACTGCGCAGGTAACATCCCCAGACTTCAGCTCGCCTTTCACCGTCGCTCTATCTTCGGCCGAATCAATAACCCTTGCAACCAGACGGATAGTCTTATCCATCGGAGTCGGTCTCAAAAATTTGAGCGAATATTTTGCGGTGACAGTACAGGGAGCTTTATCCAGATTGTTCTTTTGCATCAGATGCCAGATAGCAGTCCAGTTGCAATGACAATCTAATAAACAGCCTATCAAACCACCGTAAAGAACTCCGGCAAAGGCTTGATACTTGGGCTCCGGCTCCCAGTCGGCAATCACCTCTTCGCCCCGGGGAAAACTGCTGATTCGCAAACCGCTTTCGTGATCAGGACCACAGCCGAAACAAATATTGTTAGGCGCATAGGTCTCTTGCAAGCTCTTTTCGGTCTTTACTTCAGTCATGTAGTGACTCCCCGATTAACTGGACGAATAACGAATAAGAAGTATAGACTCTCCTTGCCAATCACCTCTCTAGTTTCTACTATCTTAAGAAAACGGTTTAGAATAAACAGATAGTTATAGAGATCCGGAGTTTATATCAGGTCATGACCAGCCAGGAGAAAGAGGATCTGCTCAGACGCCTCGCTCAGTTAATTGGAGCAGGCATGGTTCGACATGTACGCATGCACGATGACCGAAGCATCGAGATCAAATACGGTATCGCCCTCGACCGAGCCAGTACGCCCTTCCACTCCACAATAACCCCCGATGACCCGGCCTGGGATGTGGTCGACAAACTGCTGGGACCGCTCAAACCGGGGGATTTCAAAGTCCCGCCCGGTGCAGCAGAGCTTCCTGATCTGGAGATGGAAAAGGTCTTGAAACCGGCGTCCATCGCCTTCGGCATCGAAAATGGTGATGTCGAAAAGGTAGAACGCCTGGAAGATGGCGGGATCTCACTCTGGATGATCTACGATCGAGAGAAACCATCGAAAGAGCTCGTTTTCTCAGCCAACGCCCCGCATATCGAAACCATCCTCAAATACACCGGTCCTCTGGCGCCAGGTCAGACCTATGTATTCGACCGACTGCGCTGAAGCGACAAAATAATCATGGACGATAGCGCTTCTCACCCGGTCTTTTGTAGAACGGAATCACTTTGCCGGGCAGCCAGCTATAGCCGAAGCCCATAAGCGCCCGGGGTGACTCTCGGCAGAGTCCGAAGCCGAAACGAAAGTCTATCTGATGCCGCCGTAGCGGACGATGCACTATTCCAAAATCGATGATCTGGCTCGGTAAGCCCCCGGCGGTGAACAGTCCTGCATATTCCATCCAAATGTCGGTTTTCTCGTATTCATCATTCTTGCCTTTGATATGACGAAAAAGAATTGCAGTGGGCTGATAGGTGACATAGCGATCAGGTCGCCCATCCAGGGCATTATCGTCCGGAAACTCGGAGATAGCGAAGATCGAATGGGAGGTGCCCAGGGTGTACTGCCCCCGGCGATAGAAAGCGATCATCTGAACAAAAGGGTCGACCTGCCCGGTGGTCACCGACCGACTGCCGGAAGGCAGGGTCAGACCCGCTATCACTCCGATATCAACCCCTTTTTTGTTGAAGATATGCCGCTCCACCTCTTGTTTTATTGATATCTGAATATCCGATGCGCCGCGAAAGTCGCCGGGTGTGCCGGAGGCGGTTATATAATTCGGCGCCAACATTCTAACTTCGCCATCGAGCCAGGTCCCTAAACGCACTTCGGTTTCGGGCAAAATGATATCGCCGCCTCGACGATAAAGGTCGAAAGTGGAGCCGTTTTCGAACTGAAGATAACCCAGGGGAACAACGTTGGGGTGGGGTGTGACGCTGTTCCTGTCTGTGCAGATTACCGGTGGCTCGTTCTGAGCTCGAAGAAAAGCTCGGTAGCCTTTTTTTACCAGTTTAATCGGCGAAAGATCTAAAGGTCCAGCATCGGCAGCCTTCGGGCTTGTTGAAGAAGCCGGCTTAGACGCAGCAGCCAGTGCTTCTGCCGGAGAACAGACAACGAGCAGAAGGAAGGCTAGCGAGAAGAGAAGCCGGGACAAAGCAGTGCAGGATTTAGCACTATTATTGATACCAGTCTCCCCCTTCATTTAATTAAAAAAAATCAGAAAACAATCAGAACATTATAAATTGAAAAGGAAGTCAAGCCCCGACCGGACCAGGACAGGTTTCCAATACTGTATCTTAATAGGCATGGCAAATCGACTTCATCCCTATTTAATCCTGCTCCTGTCTATAGTAATCGCCCTTGGCGCGATGCTCTTTTCTGCCGATTCCGCAAGAGCAGCCGAGCCGGATCAAGCCTCGATCAATCAACTTTTAAAAGAGCGAATACGCATAGAATTCGGCTATCCGTTCTACAGATTCGCCCAGATATTTGCCACCGCTTCGGAGACAAGATTGAAGTATTCGGTGGTAATCGCTTCTGAAGATCGATTGATAGAGGCTCATCCCCTGAGCGATTTTTACCCTAATTTCTACCGACCCACCCTGAAAGAGACCCTCGACCAGATCGCTCTACAAACAGGCTCTAGCTGGCGATATCTCAAAGAGCACAAAAAATACGACACCAAGCTCAAGGACTATAGACCTCATAAAGAGGTGGTTCTGTTCGAGTTCACGAAAAGGGATTTGAAACCGACCTTCAAGCTCAAACTGGCAGAAGGCTGGCGCCAGCGCATCAAAAACAACTCGGTGATGTATATCCCCCCGGACTGCCCGATTGGCCTCGATGTCTTTGATATTGGCAGCTTTTCACCATCCGCTTCCGAAAGCGCGGATTCTCTTATGGAAAAAGCGGTTAAGGAAGTGGCGCTGACCTTTGCCGCCAAAACCGGTAAATCCCCGGCAGAGATAAAATTCTCAAGGCAAAAAGTCGGCGGCAAAGATGCCCTTTTCTATCAGTGCGAAGTCCAGACCAGAACCGGATTTAAGGCTGTCTGGCGCCAGTGGACATTCCATAGCGGGGATAGGGTCTATATCGCGATAAGCACTATCTTTCCCAATTTCGAAGAGAAGCTCTATCCCCAGGTAAAAGAGATGCTCTCTTCGGTGGAGTTCCTTCACTAGAACGAGATATAAAGCTCCGGGTCGAAGTGGATTCTCTTTTCTTCAGGAAGACAGACCACTGCCTCGATACGGCTTATTTTGCGCTTATTGAAATCGCCGAGAACTTCTTGCCGCCCCTGGCTATCTCGGGTGCAACGGCGTTCCTGGGTCAGAAACGAGAGCTTGAAGTCGCCGTCTTTGAAAAGGATGATACAGAGTTCGGTTCCAAATGAAATAGAGACGGTAATAACTCCGGTTATCTTCTGGGCGGTGAACTCATCTAAAAGCGCATTTAAATAAGGCATTCCCCTGGATTCGCCATCGGATTCGAGGCGCCCTCCGACAAAGAGGGCCGAGTAGGCTTCGATTAAATCCCGGTCCAGGTCATAGGTCTCGATTTGCGACTCTTCATCGAGCATATCGTTAAATAGAGCGGTCAAAGAAGCACGGCTCTCCAGCACCCCTTTCTGGAAGTTATTAGAATAGACGGCACCCACCACCTGACCATCTAAGAAGATAACTCCTCCCCGAGAGAAGAATTTAGAGCTTTGCCCCTGTAGAACACCGTTGAATCGCATCTGTTTGAGGCGTAGAACTAGCTCTTTAAATGGAAAAGCCCCTCCTGAGAACCGAGAACGCTCGCTATCAGCCTGGGGAGGAATAAATAAATCAATCGCCCGATTAAACGCCTGTTTCTCGCCGGCTTCAAAAGGGAAGCGGTCGACTTTGACCTGACCGAAAAGATCTTGAAATGAAGTCTGGCTGCCGTCAGGAAGATAATACTCGCGCCTCGAGCCCGGTCTTTTGTGACCGGCATCGGAAGGAGGCTCCATGGGGATGAACTCGGCTTTACCAGATGGACTCCAGCGCTCAAAGCAGGCGTGGATAGTCGATCCCGATGCAAAATAGTGCTCGGACAAAAGAAGACCTCGTATACCGGTGCCGAGTATCTCTATTGAATAGCCTCTTAAATCGATACCGACCACTTTGCACGAGACGACCTGGCCCCGGACAAAATTATCGCCTCCGTCTCCGGAGGAGCCGGATAGTCCGACCGCGGTAGGTCTGGGCGGCTTGCCCCCACCGCCGAGGCTCGGCTGGGTCTTCGGCTTCGGCTTCGGAATTTCGCCCGTGCCCTGATTTTCTTCCATCATCTCTCGATCCTGGATTTGGCTTCATTAATGAGATCCCGGGGTTCTTATTATTGATCTAACAACAAATTTTGTCTTTGAATTGAACTTTTTGGTGGGTGGCGACGTTAAAGGAGATATCCGAGCACATTATCGAGGTTACAGGCTATGTCGAAACAGCTTTTCGCCTCACTTCTCCTTCTGGTATCCCTGGCTGCACCGGGCTTTTGCAAAAGCGCCGGCGCCGGTCCACGTTCCATGGTCCTCTCCGGCAACGAAGCCGGTGGCAATGTCCAGGAAGTCTTGAGAAGGGTGAAGTGGCACACCAATTTAAACAGCGCCCTGGGAGAAGCCCATCGCAAAAATAAAATGGTTCTATGGATTCACATGATAGGAAAAGTGGACGGCGCCACATGAAGCGCGGCAAATTCACTGAGAGCCGTGTCGCTCTCCCAGGAACCAGCCCTTTCAGTTCTGTCTAACGAATTGATTTGCGGATACAAAGACATCTCCAACGAAAGCTATGCAGGATTCTCGGGCAAGCATAAACCCGGCGAGCAGGCTATAAACACCACCAACGGAGCCGGCCCCCATAACCTCCAGACCTTTCTTCTTTCATCGGACGGCACTGTGATGCACTGCCTTCCCGGCTACTGGAACCCCCAGGATCTGGTCAGAGAGGTCGAATTCGCCGGCAGACTTCACGATATATGGACAAACAAAAGCCTTACCGATACCCAGAAGCGTCAGTACTTTGTCCAGATGCAACACTCCCACGTCAAAGAGCATCCTCAGGTCATGGTCAACCGCAGCCGTATGCAGTTCTTCGACATGGAGCATGAAGCAAAATACAACCTCATGCAATCGGACACCATCGCCGACCGTGGTCTGGCTCGCTCTGTCTTAAACCAGGATAGAAACAGCCGCATTAGTGGAGGGCGTGCCTTCAAAACCACCGACACTCTCATGCACGAACGCATGGCGAAACGTCCATTCGTCTCATACAATCGCTTCGACGTGGCGGCCTTTGCCAATTACGGCAGACCGATGTATGACAAGGACGAGAACCTTCGGAACGAAAAGGGACAGTTCGTCGACAACGGCAGAGTGGTGGAGAGAACCCCGGACAAAGCCAGGGACAAAGAGCTGATCGGCAAAATCCCAGAACAGTGGCAACGCCGCAAAGACGCTATGCAACGTCGAAGAAACGGCTTCGGCAATATGAACAGCGGCTCGAGCCAGGCCACCGATGCCAGGCTCTGGGGTCAGGTCAATAGCGCTTCCAAACCAGTGCTCTGGGGCGCCAACTGACTCTAGACAGAAGCACGACAGGTCATCCCCCCTGGCACATAGCCTGCGGGGATGGCGTCGTCGATAACTTTAGAGAAGTAAGAGCTTGCGATACAGAGCACAATCGAACCGAGGATGGCGAAGAGAATCAACATTCCTGCCATGCGTTTCAAATATGCGGATTTTTTGTCTTCGAGGCTCATGCTCGAATTATACCCGGCTTACCAGGGTCTTTACCTAGCGGACAATCTCCACCGAACAACGAGAGTGGAAAAGTATCGATTTGGAGATAGCGCCCATCTTGATCTCATTGCGTAAGCCTTTGATCCGGCGAGAGCCCAGAATAATATGATCGGCCGGCCACTCGGCAGCCAGCTTCAGAACCACTTCTCGGGGATGACCAACCACGATGTCTCCGGCCACGGCGGCATCCGGATACTGTTCTTTGAAGCGAGCCACATTTTTTTCTATTAGTTTGTCGGCTTTCTCTTTCATCTCTTTGATCTGTTTCTTAGAAGCTTCCGAGAGGTCTTTGGGATTGACCTTCGAAAAGCGCTTCAGCCGCCCGGTGTCGAAGGGCTGAATCACATGCAGCAGCTTAAATTTAGCATTTGCCGGCCAGGGTCGCTCCAGCACTTTCTCGATCATATGCTCGGAGTGCTCGGAATCATCGAGAGGAATCAAGTACTTATCCTCTTCTATGGGCTGTTCGTTTTCAATCTCTTTGACCATGGCGTCCGGAGAGACCCGGCGCAGCACTGACACCGAAGATGGTGCATTGGTGACCAGCACATCGGTCAGAGTGCCGAATAAAGACTCGCCCGCCACCTTGGTGCCCACATCTCCTAAAACCAGAAGATCGGCAAGATAGAGCTCGACCTCTTCTAAAACGATGTCTTTAGGATCGCCTTCTCTAAAAGTGGCTTCCACATTGTCTTCGCCGAATTTTTCAGCGAGCTTGGCACGAGTCTCTTCGAGAACTTCCTTGAGACCATCAATCCATTCTTTCTCAACTTCACTGGCTGTGCCGCCCAGAAAAGGAAATAGCTTGGCGATAAAGTCAGGACTCTTATCAGCGACTGTCAATACCTTGACCCTGGTCCCTTGGGGCCAGGGTCGGTATAACATTACATCAATTGCGGCTTCCGCGTTTACGGATCCATCTGTGGCGACCAGGACTTTCATAATCCCCTCCTCCTTCGTTGAAAAAGAAAGGGCTATTGTCCCATACGGATTTAGAGACCGCCACCCAGTCCTCCGTAGTTGTTGATCGCGAATGTACCGATCAAGTGAACTGCCGTGGGTCCGCCGAATCCGACACCCAGTCCCTTGGCTACGTTCATTGCCGCTTCACCGCCATCTCTCTGACCGAAGGCGATTTTCATGCCTGCCAGAGACGAGGGCACTGTCGACAGTGCGGTTACTACCCGGGATACGTCCCTGGCAGTGTCGTAACCAAAGTCGGCTAACTGTCCGACTTCGTTGGACTGTCCGTAACGAGGGTCGACCGGAGCACCGACCAATCCTTGTGCGTGGGCAGCCTGGTCGTAAATTCCGAAGGCCATCAAGAGCAGTTGCGGAGCCAGGAGAATTCCCAGCCTGGTAGCCACCTTGAAACCATGAGACGACCGTATTTTATCTAGCCTGGAAATTCCTTTCTTTGTCACCATTACTACTAAACCTCCAATGAACTTCGTTATTGCTGGCGAACCATGGAAATCAGTGTAGAGACAAGCCCCGGATTCGTCACTGGTGGAATTCCCACTAAGACGGTAAAAGCCCCATTTTATGGGCTTTTTTTCTGCGCAATCTTCGAAATTTCAGGAGGCGGCAGGTTAAAAATCGCCGGAAATGCATAATATTAAGCGGTTTCGTGGAATAAGGAACTCGTCGGTTAATACTCGGTGCGCTCTGGAGACCAGGGTCATGGGAAAATCAGAAAGAAGAAATTCGTTAACACTGGATGAAGCAAGTCACTACTGGCGAAAAATCCGCTCGGGCACTACCCCGGACCTTAATAAGGTAATAAACTCAATCTCGACCATAGATATTGCCTTCGGAGAGAACTTAATCTCCCTCACCAAGCATTTAACAACCGAGAACTGGTCCCAGATAAGAAAAGATCTTTTCGATACCCTGCTTACCTCTTTCGAGGGGCAGTATCTTTTATATCCTCTCAATTACCCCTATGCCATAGCCCCGCCAGGAGACTGGCCGGAATACGGCTATATAGAATTTCATCCTCGCCAGTCCAATCGTAAATCCGATATTCTCCGGGCCAACCTGGAGACTATCCACCCCCTCGTACTTCTCTCTCTAAAGTGGTGTTTTGCCGAAGGGCGAAACTCCATCAGTCCCAGAGACTTTCAGAACTATCGCGAGTCTCTCTTCGACATCGCCTGCGACGAAGAGCACCTATCGAGCGAGTTCCTCGACCGCCTTCACGACATCTGTGTCGACGAAGCGCATAAGTCAAGAAAGATGGCCCATCGAAAATGGTGGCATCTCAGCTCCGAGGTCTCTTCCTGTACCGACAAGAAAGAACGCAATCTTCTCAGAAAACAGATAGGTCAACTGGAGACCGTCTGGGGTATTCCCCTGGAAGCCTAGAGCTCAGTTACACTCACAGTTGCAAGAGCCGCCCCGGGTGCATTCGCAACACTGGCAGCAGCAATGACAAATAGGACAACGCTCGCAAGATGCGCTGTTGCAAATTTTTTGATCGCAAGCCATAGTTAGATTGTTCTCCTCTTTACCGTGATAAAGAATTCGTTGTTCCGTGAGCCAAGTATGCCTAATTTAAACAAAAATGGAAAGTTAATTGATCAGCTCTTCATCGCTGCTCCCTGCAACATAGCCTGGGATGAGATGGAAGGCGATAACCGGGCTAGAAATTGCGACGGTTGCTCCAGCCTTGTCTACAATACCTCAAGCCTGTACGAAGAAGAGCTCGAGAGACTGCTAGAAGTGGAAGGCGACCGCGTCTGTCTATACATAGAAAGAGATCCGCAAGGCAAGCTGGTCACAAAAGAAAGGTTCGGCGGCTTAATCCGAAAACTTGCAGCTACTCTGCTAGGACTTTTACTCTCGATGCCGACCTTGCTGGCAAAAGATGCCACCACCGACAGCACCAACGCAAAGAAGGGCACTGACAAGAAAAATCCGCGGCTCTCCCCCATAAAAGAATCAAGACCAGCAAAAATAAAGGTAAATGACCGCCCGCTTCCTCCCGGAAGAGTCTGTATTCCGCGCCCGAACAAAGATTCTGATTCTAATACTGACTCTGTTTCGACTCCAAATCCCTCCTGGCTGACCGACAAAAAAGCCCGGGATATAGTGCATGACTGGCCTGCAAAACCGACAAAAGACAACGCCGATAAGCGTGCCTTTATGCTCTATCAACTGGCCAGACACCAGGAAGCCAGGGGAAACACCAGTTTTGCCCGGCAAGCCTACGAAGACTCGCTCAAGCTGCTCAAAGGCGAGAAGTATGATCCGAAGTTCCGAAAAAACGTCGAAACCCAGTATCAAGAACTGTTGAAGAAGCTCGGTTCACAAAAATAGTGCCACCGCTTTTTCTTGAAAAACAGCTCAAAAATCCAGCAAATTGCAGCCGGGTTGCCGATTAACGCTGCCACCATGTATTGACAACTTTGATGAGTTTATATTAAGCTTGATAGTAAGCACGCAAATCAGCTCCAGATGCGGTTCTTGTGAGCTCTTTCGGATTTGGTGCTCAGGTGAACTACCAATGAAAAATATCGAACTTATCGCGACAATCTTTCTACTTGTCGGCGGTATCAACTGGGGTCTGGTCGGAGCATTCGACTATAATCTCGTAACCAACCTTCTTGGTGACGGAACAGCCACCAGAGTGGTCTACGGCCTGGTCGGTCTGGGAGCCCTCTATCAGATGATGCAGCACTTCAAAAGCAAAAAGACTGTCGAAGAAAGCTGAAGAAAACAACTAAAATAACTTATTAGAGGATCTACGACCATAGATCTTGTCGGGCTGGAAATCCTGTTTTTCCTCGCCTGACAGCTGGCGTGCGATTCTATCCATCTGCTTGAAGGCTTCATAGGTGACGACTCCACAGGTGGTGAGCACCGCCGCGGCACCGAGCGCCCCTGCAATAGCACCTTCTGCCGGTGCTGCCGCAATCAAGAAACCACAGGCAGCCGCCGCTCCCAGCCCTTCTAAAGCAGCTCCGCCGGGATCTTTTTTAACCCGGTCCACCGCTCCATCGACAAGCGGCTGCGCCCCCAGCCGATATTCTCGTTTCAGATCCTGCCCCAGATCATAGGCGCAGTCGAACAGGTCTTGAACCGTGGTCTTGTTCTTGTTCGCAGGCTCCTGCCTGTTTTCGTGGGCTTCAAAAGTAACATGGTCAGACATCTTGTATCTCCTCCGCTCTGTCACTCTATTTAAGACCGGAAGCAGCGCAAAATCACTGTGGATTGCCACAGTGATTCAACTTTCTAAAATAGAGAAAGAGAGGATAAGAAAGCAGCAGAATCAAAAAAGCGACCAGCGCCTGTTCATGGTTGGTAATCAAGGCTCCAGCCAGAAATGCGATAGAGAACAACAAAGCCAGCGCCGTTGTCCAGGGATAGCCCCAGGCTAAATAAGGTCGCTTCAAATCGGGCTCTCTACGGCGCAAAACAAAGAGCGAGATATAGCTGAGGGCATAGTTGGCGACAAAGAAGAAAGAGAGAATAGCCATCACCTGCTCGAAAGTACCGAGCACAAAAACAAATGCGACAGCGATGCTTAAATACAGCGCTCTTATAGGAGTGCCTCCCTCATTTACTGATGCCATTCCCTTGAAGAACAAACCGTCCAGACTGAGTCCGTAGAGTATTCGCGAACTAAATAAGAGAACAGCGTTAATACAGCTGAGCAAAGAGACTATCATAATCACTCTTATAACCGGGCCGCCGAGGGCTCCGAATACCTTTTCGGCAGCCAGTCCAAGGGCAAAATTATTGCCTGCGATCTGATCTATGGGCAGAACATAAAGTACTGCTGCATTGAGCAAGAAGTATATTGTCACCACCGAAAATACACTGATAAAAATGGTTCTCGGCACGCTCTTTTCTGGCTCTTTGATTTCACCACCCAGATAGATGACACCATGCCAACCGTCGATAGAATAGAACACCGCCTGTAGAGCCTTCATCAATGCCACCACCAGAAGCCAGTGGCTGGCCATATGCTGCGCTTCCAGCTGACTTGCTCTATCCTGGGGAAACAGCCCACTGTGAGAGCCCAGAATAAAACAGGCAGAGACCAGAATCATAAAC
Source organism: Candidatus Obscuribacterales bacterium (assembly GCA_020634035.1). Taxonomy (GTDB): domain Bacteria; phylum Cyanobacteriota; class Vampirovibrionia; order Obscuribacterales; family Obscuribacteraceae; genus RI-106. Next base: position 20,841 of record JACKCM010000006.1, read on the forward strand.
GCGATGGTCTTGAGCAAAGCTGTCACCACCTGAATTCGGCTGCCCCAGTCGATACCGTGGGATTGTAAGAGAGTGAAGAATATAATCACAAAAAAGGCGATCGCCTTTTCATAATTATCCAGCACAGGAATAAGATCGCCGGTATACTCACCGACAACAATCGCCACCGCAGCCAGTGTGCCGCAATTAGAGAGCCAGTCGCTCCAGCCCACGACAAAGCCGGCATATTCTCCCAGAGCCTTTCTAGAATAGTTATACTGACCGCCGCTCTTAGGAATCGCCACCGCCAGCTCAGAAAGAGAAGAAGCGCCGAAGAGGGCATAGAGCCCTCCAATAATCCAGACACCAAGAAAGAGAGTAGGATCTGGTAGCCAGCGGGCGATGTCTCCCGGGGTGCGAACAATACCGGCGGCGATGGTATTGCCTATTGCCACAGAAATTCCGAACCAGACCCCCAGGGCTTTGAGAAGCCCTCCGGCACGAGATGACTCGCCATCATTAGCTTTTGCAGATTTTATATCGCCGGTCAAATCTAATTAAAGTCACTGGTAAAAATCTGATGATACCACGCATCAGAATACCGGCATCGCCACAAAGCAACTCTAACTGAATCTCCTCAGACCTTGAGATGGATCTGAAGTAAAATAGGCGACTATGCAAAAGGATTCTGAAAAAGGCATATGCAAAATCTGCAACCTTCCAAAAGGTGGCTCGAAAAGCGCCTCGCTAACGCAATGGATAATGGTCTGCACCTGCGACCTGGCAGGGGATCAAAGCGAAGCGGTTGATATATGCAAAAACTGCGGCAAGAAATTGTCCCAGGGCAGAAAAGGTTCGTTTACCCAGTGGATTCTGCGCTCTGACCTCTGCAACTGCGAAGTGCCCGCCCAGATGCTTCCCGTTCTAGACAGTACGGATCAGGAAGTAACGGTAGCGACAGACACAGAGATAGAACAGAAACAGATTCCTTTTGAAGAGCTGGCGGTAGACCCGGGAAGCTTTCCCCATGAGCGATTTGGACCAATAGAAATACTGGGACGCAGCGCCAACAGCACGGTCTATCTGGCCATCGACAGGCTTTTGAACAAGAAAGTAGCGGTCAAGTGCCTGCTTTCCCTGGGAGAGGATCGAGAAAAAATTCTCGCCTTTCAAAACGAAGCCAGAATAACTTCGAAGATGCAACATCCAAATATCGCTTCTGTGCTTGACTTCGGTGTTACCGGAAACGCAACGCCTTATATGATCCTCGAATATATAGACGGAAAGAACCTGAGAGACTTTCTCCTGCACGAAGAGACTGCCTCAAACGATGGGGTTTCTGTGGAGTTTATCCTCGCTTTATTCAATCAGATACTCGAAGCAGTAATCTATGCCCACGAAAAGGAGATCCTCCATCGTGACCTGAAGCCCGAAAACATCCTGGTCACGGCAGACGAACAGGGTCTGAACCAGATCAAAATAATCGATTTCGGCATTGCCCAGGCGCAACAAGAGAGCAAGAACAGTGAGAACACCCTACTGGTGGGCACCCCAGCCTATATGGCACCGGACCAGGCCCAGGGTGGAAACTATGACAAACGGTCCGAGATCTATTCTCTGGGCTGTATCCTCTACGAGATGCTGAGCGGCTCTCCACCATATTCAGCAGAGACCAGCCTTGACATGTTGAACAAACATGCCCTGGCACCGATTCCTCTCCTTTCCGATTTAGAGTGCAGACAGGGTACAGGCAAGTTGCCGGAAGGGCTCGCCGAAATCGCAGCCCGCTGCATCGCCAAAGAGCCCGACGAACGATTTGCAAGTGCTGCTTCGCTGAAAGAGAACTTAGATTCTCTCAATCTCAAAGAGAGCACCGGTCCGGAAGTGGCGACAGAGTCATCCGATCAAAAATGGGGCAACGTCTTTCGAAAGATTCTGGGAACAGCAGCGCTGGTATCGGTTTTCGGTGCGCTTGCCTATTTTGCCTCCGGCCTTATCTCCAACCGTTTGACCGAGGGCACCGGCAAATCAACTGCGGCAGCAAGTTATATAGAGCCCGAGTTCAGCTCCCTGACCTATGAAGAGAAGGAGCGAAATCCAGGTTTCATCCGGGGTGACGACGGCTATGTCCATCCCAAAGTGATAAGCAATCTCAAAGACGAAGATTTAGTAAGACTTAGAAGAATCCCGGCGCCAAGATTGAGCCTGATGCACTCCACTATAAACGGCTCCGGTTTCAAATATCTGAAAGGCAAAAAAATCGTCAATCTAAGACTCAACTTCACCGACATTACCGATGACAACTTGATCTATTTGCAAGATCTGAAAGATTTGCGAATCCTGCACCTCGGTGGCACCGCCATCAGTGCCAGGGGTATCAAGAATCTAGATGGAATAAAGTTGCGTCATCTCTTCTTGTATGACTGCTCGTATATTGATGATCATGCCCTGGAACTTATAGCAAAGCAGTTTCCCGAATTGAGAAAACTCTCTCTCGGCTGCGACACCATAACCGTAGCCGGACTGGAGCACTTGAAACAACTCAAATATCTAACCAATCTCAATATCGGCGTCCCCGGAATAGATGACAACACGATCGATGTAATAGCCTCTCTTCCAGTCAGGAACCTCGATCTTCATAGCGCACACATCGGAAAGATCGGTCTATTGAAACTCTACAAAGCAAAGAACCTCAGAAGCCTGACTATCGAAGAGAGTGATCCGATTCCCTCAGAAGCAGCGGATCAGGCCAGAGCACAAGATCCTACGATAAAGCTGGTGATTAGAGAAAGAACCAACGTCAACGAATTCGGAAAAGAGATAGACACGGTACTAGACTTTTAGACAGAAAGCCACCCGGTTCAATAATCTTCTGGCTGGATTTTCTCAGGCTCTTTTATGGTAATCAGCTTGAAGGAAAGAAAGCCTACTCCGGCAGCCAATATCCAAATAAAGATAAAATTGCCGCCCCAACCGGGATGAATAGTCGAATCTTTCGGATTCTGAGGATTATAGGCGACCTCTATCGAGCTGCCGTTCTCGAACTTATCTTTGACAAGCGCCCTCACCGTCTCTTCTTTTTCAGAACGTCCACCGCTGTCTCTGCCTTCGTAGGTCTGGTCGCCGACTTTGAAACTATAGGCGACCTTGAGCACATATTCCATTTTCTTGCGATGGGTTTTCTTTTGCCCTTTCTTTTCGTAGGCGTTATGAAGATCACTGTAAGACCGCTCTTTCACCGTGGACTCTTTGTGAAAAGACTCGATTTCGGTGGCGGTGACGGTGCCTGTCGTTTTAGGCCAGGTCATCTGCATAGCGAGGTAAATACCCAGGACGACAAGGGCAACAGCAATGAGTGCTACAAAAACACCGGTAAACCGTTTAGCTTCTCGCTCTTCTTTCAGATCACCTTCGGACGGCTTAAACATACGAATCAATTCCTCTAACTTTCTAACTTTCGTCCAGATCATAGAGCTCAAACTGATTCGCCATCAAGGTATCGGCATCAGAGAGCATCTCTTCGAGCAGTTTGAGCGTTCTACCATTGACCGGTGCTGTTCTCTGGCGCGGTGTGGGCAGTTCATCCATGTATTTGTAAGTGATAACCAGATCAATCTCTCCGTCACGAAATCTCAGTCTCAAGTTTTTCGAGGCATCGCCCTTTTCACGAACCGCCTTCACATCGGCAACCAGCTTTTCGAGCACGGTCATAGTCTCTTTAGTTACCGGCGCCTTGAACTCTGCGGTTCCATGTTCACGATGCTTGACGAAAATAGCAAAGCTGAAGCTGTTGCTTTCACGCTTCAGTTTGGCATCGAGACCATCGGTATCTTTAGTGATCGCAGAATAGTCCCGGACCACTTCGCCTTTAATACCCCTCTTCAATTTCTGGAGCCAGTTTTTAATCACCATGGTCAATACACCTGTCGGCAGGAACTATCTTTTCATACTCAAGGAGATTCGCTTGCGGTTCTCCTCCACTTTCAAGACCACAACCTCGACCCGTTGCTGAACTTTAACCACTTCGTTAGGGTCTTTTATAAACCTGTCGGCAAGTTCGCTTACATGAACCAGTCCGTCTTGATGCACACCGATATCGACAAAAGCACCGAAATTGGTGACATTGGTAATCACTCCCGGCACTCTCATACCTTCTTTCAAATCGCCTATAGAATTTATGCCTGCGGCAAACTCCATGGGGACAAGCTTCTCCCGCGGGTCTCGACCGGGCTTCTCCAGCTCTTTGAAAATATCTTCCAGGGTCGGTCGACCGACTCCATCGCCGATGTAATTATCCAGTTGTATTTTCTTGCGCGCCTCTTCCGAACGCATCAATTCGGACAGATTGACACCAAGATCCGATGCCATCTTCTCGACCAGTTTATATCGCTCCGGATGCACAGCGCTCTCATCGAGAGGATTCTTCGCCCCTCTTATACGCAAGAATCCGGCACACTGTTCAAAGGCTTTCGGACCCAGTCTCGGGACTTTCTTAAGCTGGGCTCGACTGGCAAAAGGTCCCTCTTCCTGGCGAAACTTGACTATGTTTGAGGCAAGTTGATTTCCAAGTCCAGAGACATAAGCGAGCAGCTCTTTGCTGGCGGTGTTCAGTTCGACCCCTACAGAGTTGACACAACTCATGACCGTATCATCAAGGCTGGTCTGGAGCCTGCCCTGATCGACATCATGTTGATACTGCCCGACCCCGATTGATTTGGGCTCGATTTTGACAAGCTCGGCAAGAGGATCTATCAAACGTCTGCCGATGGATACCGCACCACGGACAGTAACATCATGATCAGGAAATTCATCTCGCGCCACTTTAGAAGCAGAGTATATAGAGGCACCGCTTTCGTTGACCAGCACCACTTGCGGTTTGTTAAGACCGGCGCCGGCAAAGTCAATTGACTCGACAAAGTCCTTGGTCTCCCGGCTGGCGGTACCGTTGCCCACCGCTATCGCCTCGACCACATACTTTTTGCAATAAGAGAGCATCTTCTCGACCGCCCTGGCCCGACCGCCGCCGTCTTTGCCGTCGAATAGCGGATAGATAACGTCATGGTGCAATAGCTCACCCTGACGGTCCAGACAAACAAGCTTACATCCGGTGCGAAAACCGGGGTCCAGGGCAAGCACCGCCTTTTGCCCCAGGGGTGGTGCCATGAGCAACTCGCCGAGATTATTGACGAAGACTTTTATAGCCTCTTCATCTGCCCGTTCTTTGAGAATCTGGCGCAACTCAGTCTCCATAGAAGGCGCCACCAGTCTTTTATAAGCATCTTCGATAGCGGCTTCCATCTGCTCTGTGCATTTGTCTTCGCCTTTCAGATACTTCTCATCGAGAATATCCACCGCCCGCTCGAACTCTGGACGAATCGAAAGCTTCAATATTTTTTCAGCCTCGCCCCGGAACATGGCGAGAATTCGGTGCGATGGCGCCTTTGCCGAGGGCTCCGACCAGTCGAAATAATCTTTGAATTTCTCGCCTTCCTGCTCTTTACCTTTGGCCAATTTCGATTCGATGCGGCTCTCCTTAATCCAGAGTTTCCGCATTCTTCCACGCAGACTGGAATCCTCAGCCACTTTCTCGGCGATAATATCCCTGGCACCGGCAAGGGCCTCTTCTACCGTGGCGACACCTTTCTCTGGATTCACAAAGCTCTCGGCTTCTTTCTGGGGCTCCCGTGTCTTGTAATTGATTATGGTAAGGGCAAGCGGCTCGAGCCCCTTTTCAATCGCAGCCGTCGCCCGGGTCTTGCGCTTGGGACGATAGGGAAGATAGATATCCTCCAGCTCGGTCTTAGTTGTGGCAGCTTTGACCTGCGCCTCTAAATCGGCACTCAATAAATCTCGTTCTTTCAAAGACTCGATAATAGAGGCTCTGCGCTTGTCGAGATCGGTGAGCCTGGCCACTTCGTCTCGAATGGCAGCGATGGCGACCTCATCGAGAGAGCCGGTGGCTTCCTTTCTGTAGCGGGCTATAAAGGGAACAGTACAGCCCTCTTCTAATAGAGCGATGGTCGCCTGCACCGACTTTACAGGAAGGTTGAGGCTTGTGCTCAGAGGGTTTGCATAAGAACTGGATACGCTGGATGTGGCGGACATAATATGAGGCTCTCACCGCTAGACAAGAGCCTCATATGTTATCAAATTCTCAGTCCTCTTTCACATCGCCTGGATAGTCCCCGACCTTGACTTCGGTGGCGACCAGGGAGCCGGACCGACTGACCAGCACATTGAGCTTGTCGCCTGGTTTATGCTTGCGGACGATCTTCTGTACTGATTTACCGTCCGTTACTTCGGTACCATCGATGCGAGTGATAACATCGCCCAGCTTCAAGCCGGAACCTGCCGCCGGACTGTCATCGCTTAACTTAGCAATCACCACCCCCTTTGTATCGGCAGGGACGCCCAGGGATTTTGCCAGCTTTTGATCTAAGTCCTGCATGTAGATTCCCAGATAGGGCCTGTCGATTTGACCTTTGTTCAGAAGCTGATCCACCACATCCCTGGCCACATCGATGGGGATGGCGAAGCCTATATTCTGGGCCCCGCTTTGAATAGCGGTGTTGAGCCCGATTAGCTCGCCATCTATGTTCAAGAGCGGTCCTCCTGAGTTGCCGGGATTAATGGCAGCATCGGTCTGAATCAGCTCTACGTTCGAACCCAGGGCGTTAATAGATCGCCCAAGAGCACTGATGATACCGAAGGTGACGGTATGATCAAGTCCGCTGGGATTGCCTATGGCTATCGCCCAGTCGCCGGGCTTTACCCGTTCGCTCTTACCGAATCTGATGATCGGCAACTTGTTGGCGTCTATTTTAACCAGGGCTAAATCGGTAAAACTGTCTCTGCCGACCACCTTTCCTTTGAACTTGCGACCATCAGAGAGGGTCACTTCGATATCGTCGGCTTTGCGCACCACATGGTTGTTAGTCAGGACATAGCCGTCAGAGCGGATGATGACACCAGAGCCGGCACCACGGGATTCGAACTTGTGTTCTTTCTTAGACTCCTGACCGGAAATGTCGTTGTCGAAGGGCAACCGCTCTCCAAAGAAGTACTGAAACTGTTTGAACGGCAGCCCGAAGCTGAATGGACCATCCGGAATCGAGACAGATTGTTTTGTGTCGATGTTGACCACACATTTGCCGGCGTCCTCGGCGATGTGCGAGATCACATTCTTGGTCAAGAAAGCCGACGCGGGGCTGCTCGAAACATTTACCGAAGGTTTCGTATCGAGGCTACTCGCCACCGATGGGCAGAGGAGCTGATTGGCAAACCATCCGAATAAGGCAACCGCAAGGAATGCCGCGGTCAAAACAAGAATTTGAAAAGCCCTCATAGACTTTTTCATATAGCCACCTCCAATCTAGTTCGTTTTCGGTCCTTTGACGTCGATGCGTTTCGCCGAAGCCTCCGGGACAGAGAGCTTGGGAAGGGTTACCGTTAGAACACCATTCTTGTACTGTGCTGCTATAGATTCTTGATCGACCTCATAGGGTAGAGGAATGCTGCGAGAGAAGCTGCCGAAGTGGCGCTCCACCCGATACCAACCTTTCTCTCTGTCTTCACTCTCCTGCTTCTTCTCCCCTTTTATTGAAAGAAGATTGCCCTGGATAGTGACATCGAAGTCATTCTCCGTCAGCCCGGGCATCTCGGCCGTTACAACCAGGCGATCCTCGAACTCTGCAATATCCATTTTCGGAGTGAGAGGGTCCCAATTGCGCTCGAAGAATGCCGATGAATTCAAACCTAGACCAAGACCTGGTCCTAATAGCCCTCCAAGATTGGACTCTTGAAAGAAGCTATCAAAGAGATGATTCACCTCCTTCTGAAATGCGAACATCGGATGTATGCGCTCATCCCGCCCGGAGGGCAGAGATTTGTTGTTATTACTATTCAAACGCATCAATTTATTTGCCGGATCTACCGGCTTTTCGTTGTCGGAAAATCTGTTTTCGGAACTCATCAGAAACCTCCTTAAATCTCCAGTTACAGATTTAATGACTCACTCGGAACGTACAGATATTTTTCGCGCCTTAGCCCTTTCGTGCTTAGGCATTCTCAAGGTGAGGACACCATCTTTCATCACCGCATCGGTCTTCTCTATATCGACCTCTTCAGAAAGCCTGAAGACCCGGCGATAATTGCCGGTGATAACCTCGGAATGGGTCAATTTGAAACCATCGAGAGATGGACAGTCTAATCTTTCTGTTCTTCCTTCGATGGTGAGAATGCCCTGGTCAAACACGATTTCCACCGAGGACTCATTAACACCGGGCATCTCAGTGACGAGCATGAATTCATCGTCACTTTGATAGATGTCGACCGCAGGTGAGACAACCGGGAGCTTTTCCCGGCATTCACCTCCTACCGCTTCTTTATCTCTCATCATCAATGAATCAGTCATGGTCAGTAACCTCTCTAATTAACAACTGTTCGTTGCACATCGAAGAAGCAGAATCCAGCACGCCGGGGTCTATGCAAAAAATATATGAACACCAGACAGCCGGTCCGCTTACTAATGTTGATTGTCATGCTCAGAAAGGCGCTCTTGCCTCCTATTGAAAATGTACAAAATTCCAGGGAGCGTTTTTGTCTTTTTCATTCTTTCTTTATTCTTCCGAAAACAGTCCCTGGTCCCGTTCTAGGAAGCCGGCGTATAAAGCCGTCCTGTAATTTTTGAGACCTCTATAAGTATGTATAATGGTGAAAGTAATAGGGATTCTGGCGATATCTATGTCACAGGCAATCACCGCGACCACGAAGTTTAAATACCCCTGGATGTTCGGTCGCCGGTTCGATCTGTTCTTCTATTTCGCCCCGATTGCCTTCGGCATAGCCTGTTACGCTCTCTCTCAGTCGATTCTCGCCGACAGCTCCACTCTCTGGCTGGTGCTCGCCGTCAACGCTTTTGGCGCCGGTCCTTTTCACCAGGGTCCGACCTGGTTCGCTTATTTAGATAAGAAAAACCGCTCTCACTATGCCAGCACCGACAGACTGAAGCTGATTTTCTATCTCGGGCCGGTACTGGTGATGGCGGTGACAGTTCTGGGCTGGGTCTATTTCCGCGGCATTATCTATGCCATAACCATGGCCTGGGCTGTTCAGCATATCGTGCAGCAGAATATAGGCATCTTGCTCCTGTACCATAACCACGGTCGGGGTGAAGCTTTAGTAGAAAAGAAACTGGAGAGCTGGAGCCAGTGGGCACCGGCGATTTTCTTCTCGACTTTCTTTATTCATCGCATTCTCTTCCAGAATGCAGACAATCTTATCTTCACCGGTATCACCGCGGTAACCGGTGTCTGGGCATTGACCATGGTGGCTCGTTATATTCTCACTCTTATAAAAAAATCAAACGAGGGCGAATACATAAACGTGCCGGCGCTGCTTTTCTGGATGGTATCGGTGCTCTCTCTTGCTCCTTTCGCCTTCCTCGGCAAAAGCTTCGACGATGCCTTTGTCATCCCCGTTACTATTCACTGGTTCCAGTACATCGGTCTCAACTATATGCTTGTCCGCTACAAATACTCATCCGAAGAAGAAGGCGAAAACCGCGCCAATTTGCCAAACGACAATCCGATGATGCTCTTTTTCCTCATGGGTGCCCTTCTTTTAGGCATGGGACTGGGTCTGAATCTTCTGAAAAACTCAGGGCTTCTGGAAAGCGAAATTCTTGTAAGCATCATAGGCGGTATCGTTATCGGATTGGCTAATACTCACTATTTCCTCGATGCTTTTATGTGGCGCTTTCGAGAGGACTATCAAAGGAATACCATTTTACCCTTCTTGATAAAACCCAGAAAAGCACAGTGACAGAAGGCGAAGAGAAGAAGACAGACACAGAAGAGACGAGCAGCAAAGAAGCCGCTCTCGATTCTATTTCTGAACCGGTCGCAGAGACAGCACCGGCAAAAACAGTCTCTATGGACGATCTTCAAAAAAAACGCTCACCGGTAAAGCTACTGGTGACAACCATTCTCATGCTCCTGATCGCCCTGGGCATCGGCTTCGCTATTCCTAATGCGATGTGGTTTTACTACATCCAGAGCGGCTCGCAAAATATGGACGATCTCAAACTGGAAGAATCGGCAAAAGACTTCGAGACCGCCGTCACCATCGCCCGTTTGTTCCCTTCCAGCGATGAAAGACTGGGCCTCAGCCTCAACACCCTGGGCACCATGCAGCTTGCCCTTGGTCGATATAAAGAAGCGAATAAGACCATAGACGAAAGCATCAAAATTCATGAGAGACTCTACGGCGAAGGGGTAAAATCCACCAAAGCGCTGCTGCTGAAGGCCGGTCTCAACAGAAGACAGGGCAAGTACAAACAAGCAGAAGAGATTTATAACCACGCCCTGGATAAAATAGAACACGCCGAAGGCAAAACCGCAAAGTATGCAGAGGTGCTGATGGTCTTGAGCATCCTCGAAATATACAGAGGCAACTATGCCAGAGCCGAAGCAGGCTTTCTCGAAGTGACCGCTATTCATAAAGAACTGGCCGGGGACAAATATAAAGAGCCGCCGGATATGACCATGAACATGGGTCGCATCGCAGAAGCCAAAGGCGACTATAAAACAGCCAGCGACCTCTATCAAAAATGCTTGAAAGAGTTAGGCGCTCCCGATGACAACAACAAAGCCAGTCATTGCCTGGTATTGAATTTGATGGCAGAGCTCTATATCACAGAGAACAACACGAAAGAAGCCGGCACCAGCGTCGAGAAAGCCTATGCCCTTGCCCAGAGCCTCTCGGCAAAAGAGTATCTGCAAGCCGCCAATTTAGAAACGTTGATGAACCTGACTTCTTTTCATATCATGGAAGATCAATTTGACAAAGCCGAGAAAATCTTGAAACAGTCTCTGCCCATAGCAAGGGATAGACTGGGCAGGAATCATCCAGCCTATGCCAGGGTACTTTCGCAGCAAGCAGAGGTTCTAGCAGATAGAAACAAATTCAAAGAAGCGGACGCCGACGCCCTTGAAGCCATAGCCCTCATGAAAGAGACCGTGGGTGATACGCATCGCTATGTTGCGGATCTGATGCGTTCAAGGGCAAAGGTTCTGACAAGACAAAAGAACTTCGACGAAGCCGAGACTGTATTAAAACAAGCCCTCACTCTTTTTGCCGAATGTTTGTCGGCAAAACATCCTGAATACGCCAACACTTTGATGGTCCAGGCAGCGCTTGCCGAAGCGAGAGGAAACAGTGCCAGGGCGACAGAGCTAATGGCAAGAGCAAGAAAGATTGTCGAAGCCGCAAATGAACGTTGACGCAAACAGAGGCATTGAGATATGAGCCAAGGCGACAACTCCACGCATAAGAATGAAGAACTCAAAGAGAAACAGCCGGAGCTAAAAGTATCCGGTAGCGAAACCAATGTTGAGCCCAGAGAAGAGAGCCTTCCTGATCTGGGGACACGCTTCGAGCTCCTGGGCAAAATCGGCGAAGGCGGCATGGGCAGCGTCTATAAAGCCAGAGAGATAAAGACAGATCAAATCTTCGCCATAAAAGTACTGAAAGACGACCTGGCTAAAGATGCAGCCGCTCTAAAAAGATTCGAGCAAGAAGCAGAGGCGGCGCGCAATCTGGACCATGCCAATCTGGCTGCGGTCTATGAACTGGAAGAGCATGCCAACGGCACCACCTATCTTGTTATGGAACATGTAGAAGGCAGAAGTCTCGACGAGATTCTCAAAGAGAAAGAACGCCTTGACGGCAAAAAAGCTCTGGAGATATTTTCACTAGTCACCGAAGCCCTCGCCTATGCCCATGAGAAAGGCGTTATCCATCGCGATGTGAAGCCGACCAATATAATCATCACCGACGAGACCAGTGTAAACCCCGGGGTAAAAGTGGTGGATTTCGGGATCGCCAAGGTGATGCCGGCAGCCAATAGAGAGACCCATAACCTGACCAAAACAGGAGATGTCTTCGGCAGTCCGAATTATATGAGCCCGGAGCAATGTCTTGGTTTTATGCTCGATCAAAGATCCGACATCTATTCTCTGGGTGCCACCATATACGAAGCCCTGGCAGGCAAGACACCCTTTGAAGGGGACAATCCTATTCAAGTGGTGATGAAACAGGTAAATGAAGAGGCACCGCCCCTGCCATCGGATCTGAAAGCCGACAAGACTGTCGAGCGCCTGGAGAATGTCGTTTTAAGATGCCTTGAAAAAGATCCAGAGCTAAGATTTCAGAATGTCCAGGAAGTTTCAAAAGATTTAGCTCTCATTAGAGAAGAGAAATCTCCCCCCAGGTATGTAAAACGGAGAAAAGAGAAGCCAAAATTCACAGGTTTTCAAACAGCAGCTTTCACGATGGGCGGGTTCATTCTGCTGGTGTTCACAATAATAGGTTTGACGACAACAAATACCGTCCCTCCAGGACAGTGGTTTGTCTGGACCGTTTTCCTCTTTAGTGGGGCTGGCAGCTTCATCTTCTTTCACTTGACCCATGAAAGGCTCAATACGATGGAAGGAACGACTATCAAACAAGGATCAGCTTGGCTTGGCCTGGTAACTCTATTTCTTGGTATGGCTTGTTTGCCTCTGGTGCCTCCTTCACTTCTAGCTATCCTTGGTCTTGAAAAGAACATTTCTTTCGATCTGGTCTCGGCCTTGATAGTTACAATCTCGTCAATCAGCTTTATATGCGCTCTGATAGCAGGCATGGGTTGGCTCATATTCAAAAGAAATTCTCGACTTGGTATACCGTATTTAGTGTCAAAATTTTTCATTCTGGCGATCATGCTTGTTTCATCTACTTATTTTTTCCTTCCTGACCAAAGTAGTCGCGCTCTGGGAAGCTGGGGCAAAACAATAGAGAAAGGATTGCCAGATCTAGCAATTCTACTAATGGAGCAAGCAGTAAAAAATGAGAATGCGCTGGGTGATGAAAACAGCAACAAATATTCAGACAGCCTGGTGAGACTCTACCTCAACAAAAAAGAATTCAATAAGGCTGTTTTGCGACAGATAAGGCACAGAGATGTAGCTAATCCAGATAGTAAAATTGTACAAGAGCTGATTGATAGCAGTAAAAAAATAGGCGACACTCCTACCATTGATAGTGAAATCCAATATAGGACAAGAGCCGCGGCCTATGCGAAGCTCGGCATGTATACTGAAAGCAAAGACGACCTAAAAACAGCAAGTAGCATTGACGGCAGTGAACCGAAGAACTATGCACTACTGGCTTTTGTGATGAAGCAAGGACTTCCGACAATAGTTCCCCGCAACGATGAAGAGAAAATCGATGGATGTATTGAAATAATGAGCTTTGCATTGTCAAAGGCTAAAAACAACCAAACCGACTACCTGATTTTGAGCAATATTCTTGCCAAAGATCTGCCTCGAACAAAGGCTCATCCCCAAAAGGACAACGCAAATTTAATAGAGGCGCTGGAGAAAGTAAAAGAAAAACCCCAAGGGTTGAGAGAATTGTATACAGCAAAAATCTATGAATTGTTGGGCGACCGAAACAAAGCAGCCGAGCAACTTGCCATCGCAGAGAAAGCAGGATTCAATCCGGATATTCTGGGTCAGGAGATAGAGAAAAACACCGGCATTGGCAGTCAATTTTTCAATCCGGGCTTTAATCTCTAGTACTATTGCCTTAATGAATCAAAAGGACCTGCTCATACTCGACCTCGACGAATGCCTAATTCATGCGGCAGAAAAAGAGCTTGATACCACCTGTGATTTCGTCATGGATCAGTTTTTCGTCTACAAACGACCTCATCTAGATGAGTTTCTCGAGCAGATGCAATCAGCCTATGCCATAGCTGTCTGGTCCTCCGGGACAGAACTCTATGTCATGGAACTGCTCGCCCATATCGCGCCCAATATAAAATTCGAATTTGTCTTTGATCGAAACCGTTGCACCCGGCGTTTCGACCCGGAAAGGAAAGATCACTTCTTTCTCAAAGATCTGAAGAAGGTAAAAGAGAGCGGTTTCGATTTAGACAGAGTGTTGATTTTAGAAGACGAACCCAGAAAAGTAAGTCGCCACTTTGGCAACCTCGTCTATGTCAGACCTTTTTACGGCGAACGCTCTGACGAGGAGCTTCCGCCGCTGGCTCGATATCTGCTGTCCATAAAAGATGAAAGCAATCTGCGTTCTATAGACAAACGCCTGTGGCGAAAGGGTGTCTAGCCCGATTCGAAACCTTTAAATATTGCAAGGTGTCCCGGCACAGAACATCTTGTAAAATCAAAACCAGCAGCAAAGCTGGGAGAAGTCATGCACCGCAACGTATATGGAAAAGCCTTGAAGCCCTGTTGTGATCGTCCGATCACAGGCTTTATGAGAACCGGTTACTGCGAGGTGCCCGAACAGGACCTGGGTAACCACTCGGTATGTGTCGAGGTGACCGAAGAGTTTCTCGAGTACACCCGCGACCAGGGCAACGACCTCTCCACCCCTCAACCGGAATACGGCTTCAAAGGACTCAAACCCGGCGACCGCTGGTGTGTTTGCGCCGCGCGCTGGCAAGAAGCCATGGACGCCGGCTACGCACCGCCGGTAATTCTCGAATCTACCCATGAAGCGGCGCTGGACGTAATAGAATTCGCCGACTTAGAAAAGCACGAACTGCGCCGGGTAGAACAAGAGTAAATCAGTTTAAAATCAGCGGCTGGCAGCCTGGGCGCGCCAGACCTCTTTCACTTTGTCTTCGATGGCGGCGATTCTGTCGGCGGCGTTTATTCTGCCGTCGCTCACAGTTTTGAGGCGCTCGATACGCTGGGACTCATTGCCGGTCAGGGCGAGCCTGCGCAACATAGATCGGGCCCCGCCTTCGCCCAGTTGATTGACCATGTCGGCGACCACGGCACGACCTCGCAAAGAGGTAAAACGATAGTCCCGGGCAAGTTCGCAAGAGTCCTCTATATGACCGTTTCGAAGATCGACCTGGACTCTCTGAAATTCGCTGTCAGCCAGCGCGGTCTGCATCGCCCTGGTCAAACCTGGCTTGCTGGAGAAATCTACTGACCGCAACCAAGATTCGTCCAGCATATTGGCGGACGAGCCCCCAAAAATGCGGTCGAATTTGGCGGGATTTTTATCGTGCCAGGCATCAACCAGCTCTGGCAGCTTGCCCCGCTCCTGATTCCATTGCATCAAACCGACGCTTATACCAGAGCCGTTATCGTCGGGGTTGAATGCCGTATAGCTCATATGACCGGCTTCATTGTGGGTGACCCAACCGGCTATCATATTAACCTCTTCCCAGGACTGTGAGCAGGCAGGGCCAACGGCTCTGCCTGTCTCTATGGCTTTTTGAGTGCCGCCAGATTTGGCGGCTTTGGCGATTCTGGTGGTTTCAGCAGGCTTGGCCGACGTCGGCAGGACCGCCTTCTCTGCCTGTTTCTTATCTGCTGCCTGCTTTATCGCCCCGGGAAGCTTGACCTCGACAAATTGCCCATCGGCAAGAACCGTGTCCAGGCTGAGACCGTTTCGGCGCGCCGTTTCCTGTGCCAGGGCTTTGACCTCCTGGGCACTGGGGTCGGTCTTGCCTGTCAAACGAAAAGCTTCTCTGGCCACAGCCCACAGACCGCCGCCCTGGGGCGCCTTGAGCGCCACCACCGGTCCGGCTGCGTTGCCAGAGTCGCCCTGCTTCAGATATTCCTGCCTGAGACCGTCACCGACGTTGGCGACGCTGACTGCATCGGATGCAGCCCCTCTATCTAGCCTTTGGTTGAAGCTGCCTGCTTCTGCCACGTCCTCTGCCCTGCCTGAAATATCTGTCCTTCCAATCTGTATCCAGATTAGCCCGACAGCGCCCCGGAGCATATGGGGGAACCACGCAATATCCAAAGAAATCACCCATGAAAAAATTCAGGCGACTATGGAAGAGGCGTTATCTTCATCGAGCATCAGAGAAAGCGCCAGGGCAAACTCTTTGCGCGCCTCCTGGCGGATTTTTGGATCGGGCAGAGACTCTATCACCTGGGCGGCAAATTCATGGGCACGCCGACTGCCGCGCTCTGTGTATTCTTTGTAAACCCGGGCAGCTTTGCGCCCGGCTTCCACCCCCATCCAGAAATTAATCGAATCTCTCTGGCGGGACTGCCAGTTGGTCAGCTTATTAAGAGGAGAAGGGGTGTGCATCATAAAGAACCTACTGGAAACATCCGGAAATTAGCGCCGCCATTCACACATCGGTTTTATTTTGCTTCTAACAGCCCCGGCAAACCAGGGGATTTTCCCTGGATCGCGCCAGGGTGATATCCCAGACGCAAATTTCACAGCTGACCGGATCTAACTCGCTCTATGTCAAAACGAGAGTCAATTATCTGCCGGTTATAGAGAAGCTCGGTTTTTCGGGTTCGCCCGACGGGTATGGGAGATACAGGTGTTTGCTTACTTTAAATACATGAATTTCAAAGGAAAAGGGCTCTGGATAAAGTACTGGAAAACGGCCTAAGCGCGAAGAAACTCTTCTGGCTGAGCTTTGTGCTTCTTTTTGCAGAGATCCTCTGTATTCGCTGGCTCAGTTGCGAACTCATAGTCGTGCGAATCTTCCCCAACCTTGTGGTGATGGTCGCCCTGGTCTCGACCTCCACCGGTCTTATCGCCCAGTCCATCAAAAAAGACGGGGCTGAGAAGAAAGCGCCTTCATTTTTAGATTCCACGGCGCTATCGATGATCGCTGCCGCCTTGCTAACCGCCGGCTGCCTTTTCGCTGTCCCACTCAATCTTTCCGCTCTGACAATAAAAATAGAAGCGGCAAATACTCTCAATGTCATCCTTGCCCTGGTCATTCTCTTTTCACTAATAGGATGTCTCTTCACTATCTTTCGCCGCATCGGCATAAGCCTCGGTGCAGAGTTCGAGAAGCACGAGCCTCTGGTGGCATATTCCATCAATCTGCTCGGCAGTATCGCCGGAACTGCGGCGATTGCGCTGGTCTCGTGGTTCAGTTTCGACTGCTATGTCTGGCTGCTTGTCCTGACCGCTTCGATACTACTGGTGGTTGATAAGAAGGCGACCAAAGGCGGTGTCATCGCCCTGGGTCTGGCTGCTGCTGCCACCAGTGTCTTCGTCTATTCCGATAGCTGCTGGTCGCCCTACAGCAAATTGACAGTGGTGCCTGTGGCCGAAGAAGCGCTTGGTGCGGGCAGTTATGTGCTCAATTCGAATAACGAGTACTTTCATACCGGGCTCAAAATTCTGCCGAAAGAGGAAGAAGCAGAGTTTCTCAAGAAGAAGCCCAATAACGTCCACACAGAAACAGTTCAATATTACTATCGTCGCACCAGAACGCCATTTTTGTTTGCACCGCAGCATGACGATGTCCTCATTTTAGGCGCCGGCTCGGGCAATGACGCAGCCTGTGCGCTCTCTTATGGTGCCAAATCCGTCGATGCCGTCGAGATAGATCCGGTGATTGCCACCTACGGTAAAACAATACATCCCAATAAACCCTGGCTCGACCCGAGGGTCAAAGCCCATGCCGAAGATGCCCGGTCTTTTCTGCGCTACACCAAGAAAAAATTTGATCTGATTCTGTTCGCCGACTTAGATCCCGGCGCTACTATAAAGCGTTCTTCTTTCTTGCGCATCGATAACTTCGTCTATACAGAAGAGTCCATGAAAGCGGCGCTCAATGCCCTCAAACCCGATGGTGTGGTGGTGCTCTCCTATGCCACCGGACCAGATAATTTTATAACCGAGAGAATCTATAACACGATCATAAAAGCCTGGGGGCAAAAGCCTTTCGCCTATGTCGACAGGAACTGGGATAGTGTCATCTTTGTCTTCGGACCGGGAGCTAAAGAGCCTCCTGAAGAGGTCGTCGCCCATGCCAGCCGGGGGCTGGAAAAGTGGCCCGAAGCCGGTAAAGAGATAAAAACCAGCCCTGCCACCGACGACTGGCCGTTTCTATTTACCGAGTTCAATGTCAATGGCATGATCCTCTACTTCTCGGTGCTTCTGGTGGCGGTGGTGATACCAACTATACTAGCCATCACCAAAACCCCGAGCGCCAAATCAAAAGAAAGCGAGACCGCCCAGATAGAGACTATCAGCCCGGGAGAATGGGGCAATATGTTCTTTCTCGGTCAGGCATTCATGTTGGTGGAGACCAAGTCCATCACCCAGCTCTCATTGCTCTTCGGTGCCACCTGGCTGGTGTCATCGATTGTAATCATGACGATTCTATTGCTTGCCTGGACAGCCAATCTGTTCGTGCTCAAATACAAAAAGATACCGCTACCCTTTCTCTATCTCGGCTTATTGATATTCTGCTCTATAGACTATCTGTGGAGAGTGCCGGAGCACACCACTATGAGCCCGGTCATGGTGGGTGTAATCGCATCGCTTATCGCCTGTGGACCGATACTATTCGGCAGCATGACCTTCTCGCGCTGTTTCAGAGATACGAAGATGCCTCTGCAACTGCTCTCTGCCAATCTTCTTGGTGTCGCCTTCGGTGGTCTCACCGAGAATCTATCTCTCTGGTTCGGTCTCAAGGGGCTTCCTATAATCGCCTTTGCTCTATATGCACTGTCGGGCATCTGTCTATATATTCACCATCGTCGCAGCCAGAGCGCTGAAAAAGATTCGGAGTCCTTAAGCACACCTTAACCGGCAGGCAGAAATAATGATGATGCAACGTTGCATTGAAAGATAGATTGATGAGTTAGTAAAACCTACTAATAGAAGGATCTTAAACAATGGACCTTGCCGACCTTATGGATGTGTTCCTTATTTCATTCGCCATGCTAAACCTTGTATTCACCCTCCTGATCTTAAGACAAAAAGAAGCCTACTATCCCGACGACATGCTCGTCGATGAACAGATAGAGAGCACCGTGGGCTCGCTTCTCTAAATAAACAGATTAATTCTGACATTATGAGCCAGGACGCTTGTTCTCCTGTATAAGTTCAGCGTCTTGATAATCAGCTTTCCCCGGAACCTTCGACCACAATTGCCGCGCCATGGCAATCTCCAACAACGCGAAAGTTCAACCGATATCGGTTGAACTTTCGTTTTAGAAAAGCCAGATTAATTCTGGCTGGAAGACTTTAAATCGTAGAAAAATCCGCAAAGAGCAAGAAAAGCAGTTCGAACAAAATGACAGACTACTGACAACAAGGGCAAAAGGGAAGACATCTTGCTAAACTAATTGTCCCCAGTTAAACAGAGGTGGTCTCAAGTTGAAAAGCGCTAAATCAATCCTGATTGCCCTTACCCTGACCCTAGCTCCTTTGTATCTGATCTCCCCGCCTGCCGCTTTGTCTGACTGCGGCGGCGACAGTGAAGACTGCTGCAAAGCTAAAGACGAGAAGGGCAAAGACAATAAGAAGGCAGAAGAAAAAGTGAAAGACGATACCAAAAGCAATACCGCCCTGCTTGGCAAGAGCGGTGTCAATCCCGATTTCATGGACCAGAAAGCGCTGCCGGGAAAAGATTTCTATCTTTACGCCAACGGCACCTGGTTGAAGAACACCCCCATCCCCGATGAATACGACAAATGGGGCGTGCTCAATATAATCAACGATCAAAATCTGAAAAAGTTGAAGAACATTCTCGAAGCAGCCAAAGCCAATGACAAAGCCGAAGCAGGCTCGAACGAAGACAAAATCGGTCGTCTCTACACCATGGGAATGGACCAGGAAAAAATCGACAGCCAGGACCTTGAACCGCTAAAAGACGAACTGGCAAAAGTAGACGAGATCAAAGATCTTGATCAACTACAGAAAGCGACCGCCAAACTGCATCTCAAAGGCGTCAACGCCTTCTTCAACCTGACCTCCGGTCAAGACTTCAAAGATAGCGAGATGGTCATCGGTCAGCTCTTTCAAGGTGGACTCGGTCTTCCCGATAGAGACTATTATCTCAACGACGACAAAGAATCCAAAGAGCTGCTGGCAAAATACGAAAAGCATGTAGCGCGGATGCTGGGTCTCATCGGAGAGAAAGACACCGAGAAAAAAGCTGCCACCATATTGAAGCTTGAGACAGCGATGGCGAAAGCTTCTATGAAAAACACCGACATGAGAGATCCTTTCAAGATCTATCACAAAATGTCTATCAAAGAGATAGATGAGTTGATGCCCGATTTCAAGGCATCGACTTACCTGACAGAGATCGGTCACGAAAACATCGACTCTATCAACGTCGGCCAGCCGGACTTTCTCAAAGCGGTGAACAAACTCTTAAAAGAAGAGAGCCTCGAAGACTGGAAGACCTATTTGAAATGGCACCTTATAGACGGCACCTCTCCTTATCTGGCAGCCAAATACGAAGACGCCAATTTCGACTTCTTCGGCAAAACCCTGACCGGCAAAAAAGTCAATCTTCCACGCTGGAAGCGCGTCTCTCAGACCATCGACCGCTACATGGGAGAAGCCCTCGGTCAGCTTTATGTGCGTGACAATTTCACTCCGAAAGCAAAAGAGAAAGCAATGCATCTGGTGAACGCCCTCAAAGATGTATTGAGGGATGATTTGAAGACTCTTGAATGGATGGACGAAGAGACCAGAAAGAACGCCATCACCAAGCTCAACTCCTTCGGTCTAAAAATCGGCTATCCTGACGAATGGAGAGACTACAGCAAACTCCAGATCAAAGATGACTCATACCTCGCCAATATCTTTCGCGGAGAAGAGTTCGAGTTTCACCGCAATCTCGATAAAATAGGCAAGCCCGTGGACCGCAACGAATGGTTCATGAGCCCCCAGACAGTGAACGCCTATTATTCTCCAGAGCTGAACGAGATCGTCTTTCCGGCAGGCATTCTGCAACCGCCGATATTCGATCCTGATGCCGATGACGCCACCAACCTCGGCGCCATGGGTATGGTCATCGGTCACGAGATGACCCATGGTTTCGACGATCAGGGCAGCAAGTTCGACGGCAAAGGCAACCTCAAAAACTGGTGGTCAGAGGCTGATCTGAAGCGTTTTAAAGAAAGAATCGCTTTGATAGAGACTCAGTATTCCAACTATAAAGTCGGAGCAGGCACCAACTTCAAAGGCAAACTGGTAGCCGGCGAAGCAGCAGCAGATCTGGGTGGACTGACCATAGCTCACAAGGCGCTGAAGAACCTCTACAAAGACAAAATATCAGAGAAAGACGAAAACGGCTTCACCCCCGAACAGCGTTTCTTCCTCTCTTTCGCCCAAGCCTGGGCGACTAATATACGCCCCGAAAAAGAGCGGATGATGACCGCAGTGGATCCCCATCCGACTCCGCACTTCCGGGTGAACGGCACCGTGGCTAACATGGACTCTTTCGAAGAAGCCTTCTCTCTCAAAGATGATTCTTCGGCATCCATGATGCTGCCGTCAGACAAGCGCTGCCGCATCTGGTAGCACCAAATCCAGAGAACAAAAGAGGCGTCATCCTATACAGGACGGCGCCTCTTCTTTATCCATTTAAAATCTCAGTAGCGCTTCTCGCCCAGACAGGCCCAGGCAGTGGTCGCGATCCAGCCAAAGAAGGTCCATCCCAGAAGGAGGTTCGTCCAGAACAGAGCCTTCTTACTGGCGTGGCGCCGCTTGACGGCGATTACCGTGGGCAAGAAGTAAGCCAACCCGCCAATCACAAGCTTCAAAAGAAGAATGAAGAGGGTTACTAGAGTTGCGAATAAGGCGATAAAAATTTCCATATATCCATTCTATTGTCAGGAGACTGAAAGCAGCCAAATATTTATGGCGACTTAAGAATGCCCGGGCTGGATACAGAGAATCTGGCATAATTATCATTGCGTCGAAAAGCAGGAGAGAAGATGAAAACATCCCCTGGGAAACTGGCTGTTGTCGCCCTTTTACTAACTACGATCGGCTTCTCCGCACCACAATTCGCATCGGCAAAAGCGCCGACAAAAGAAGAAAAGGCTCTTCAGATAGAGCTGGACAAAGCCCGCGAATTGCTCGCCGCAAACAGAAAGGACGAGGCAGAGAAGTTTCTAAAAGAGCTCTGCCTGAAAAATCCTCAATCTAAAGAAGCGAAGCTTCTGCACGGAATTGCCTTTTACGACCAGGACAGACTGCACGCCGCCCAGGACCTGCTTCTGGAGCTGACCAAAGAAGACCCCTGTCCTTACGAAGCCTGGCTCTATCTAGCCCGCTCCTATCAAAAGATAGGCAAACTCCCTCTATCTATAGAAGCCTACAAAAAATTTCTGGAAGTCGTCCCGAAGAATTTCGAAGAAAAGGACAAATACGGCACTCTCATATCGCTTCTAGAGAACCAGAACAAAGAAGAGATGAAGAAGCCCCTGGCTCGACCGGGCAAAGGCGACTATCTCGGGGACGTCACCGAGCAAGGTATTTTTCGCTGGGCTGCTAACCGCATGCCGATAAAGGTCTATATAAAGTCCGGAGAAGACGTGCCGGGCTATCGTTATGACTTCGACGAGAGTATCAGAGACGCCTTCGACCAGTGGCAAATTAAGACCCGGGGCAAGATCCGCTTTGTTCTGCAAGAGACGCCGGACAACGCCGACTTCATCGTCAACTGGACCAATGACCTCAAATCCAAGCCTTTCCACGCCGAACTCGGTCACGCCAAACTTGAATCCGACGGCGAAGGCATCCGCCATGCCGAGCTGGAGCTGTTAACAGTAGATCCATTTAAGGAAGGTCCTGTGGGCAAGCGCCTGATGCGCAATGTCTGCCTGCATGAAGTCGGGCACGCCCTGGGGCTGCAGGGTCACAGTCCATATAAAGACGACATTATGTTTCCCCAGTTGAGCGTCCAGGACGGCATCTCTGACCGGGACCTCAACACCCTCATGACCCTCTATCAGGACGACGCCCGGGACAAAATCCTCAACGCGAGCCCGACCATAAAACAACATTCTAAAAGCCGTCAGGCTGCCATATTCGCCAACGAAGGCTCACGCTTAGCCGTATCGGGCAACTATAAAGAAGCCTATGAACTGCTGAAGAAAGCCCTCGCCACCGACCCGAAAGTAGAACAGGCGGATCTGATTCGCCGCAATCTCGGCGCCATCACCAATAACCTGGCCATAAAAGAGGAAGATCCCAAAGAAGCGGTGCGGTTCATGCACGAGAGCCTCTTCTATGACGACAAAGACAGCGCCCGGACGAACCTAGATATCTTTCTCGACCGTATCGGAGTCGATCCAAAGGACTTCGCCCAGCGCCTGAAGCTGAGCGATCAATGTCTTGCCACAGGCGACCGGGTCGGCGCTCTCATAGAGCTCAAAGAAGCCCTCAAGCTCAAAGAGGATAAAGCCGCCAGAGAGAAGCTCTCCCGGCTAGAAGCCGAGCTTAATAAGAACGCTGAAAGCAGCAAATAAGCAGATTCTGCAGGGAGAATGTTTACACAGGCACTGTTTCTGCTGACAATTGATTACAATAGCTGAGTTGTAAGTATAAGCAGGAACTACCATGTCTGAGAATAAAGAGGCTGGCGAGCCTAAAGAGCCGCGCGTTCGGCGCATGACCGAAGAGGAAGCCGCCTCTTACAAAGAGAAGCGTAAGGAGGCGGAAGCCCCTCCTGAAGAGAGCAGCTTCGCTCAGACCGAATGGTCTGAGAAAGCCCCGGCAGCAGAAGGCTCTGAAGGAGCAGAAGGCTCTCAGGCCGAAGCTGAAGAAGGCGCTCCTCGATTCCAGCGGGAAGACCGAGGCCATCGTGATGACCGTGGTCATCGCGGCGACAGAGGTGACCGCGGAGATAGAGGAGATAGAGGAGACCGCGGTGGTCGTCCCCAGGCCAAAGGCAATGTCAGCCTCTACCTCAGCCCCCGAGTCCTGGCTCTGGCAGAAGAATTCGCTGAAGAAGCGAACATGCCTGTGACTAAATATCTATCTGAAATCCTCAAGTTTGTAATCTATTCGAAAGCAGATCAACAGCCCCAGCACGACAGGTATCGTACCGAGTTCGTCTCCCAGAACCGTTTACCGGTCTCCAGCTGGACTCCGGAAGGAGAACAGAACCAGGAGCAAGGCAGAGAAGAAGGCGTCTATGCGGCTAGATCCGCCGGTGAGAACAGACACGAAGACGCCGGCGGTCTCGAAAAACGAGCTAGATCCGGTGGATTCCAGCGCCACAGATCCGGATCTGGATCTGGTCCCGGCGGCGGTGGTGGCGGTGGCTTCCGCGGCAGATCCGGCGGCGGCGGTGGTGGCGGCGGTTTCCGCGGTAGATCCGGCGGCTCAGGCGGTGGCGGTGGTTACCGAGGAAAATCTGGCGGTGGCGGTGGCTACCAGGGCAGATCTGGCGGCAGCGGTGGCGGCTACCAGGGTAGATCCGGTAGCGGCGGCGGAGAAGGCGGCGGCTATCGCGGCAACTCCGGCGGTGGCGGTGGCTACCAGGGTAGATCCGGTGGTGGCGGCGGAGAAGGCGGCGGCTATCGCGGCAACTCCGGCGGCGGTGGCGGCTACCAGGGTAGATCCGGCAGTGGCGGCGGAGAAGGCGGCGGCTATCGCGGCAATTCCGGCGGCGGCGGCGGATTCAAAAGATCCGGCGGCGGTGGTGGCGGCGGCAAGAAATTCGGCGGCGGCGGCGGCGGTGGCAAGAAATTCGGCGGCGGCGGTGGCGGCGGCAAGAAATTCGGCGGCGGCGGTGGCGGCGGCAAGAAATTCGGCGGCGGCGGTGGCGGCAAGAAATTCGGCGGCGGCGGTGGCGGCAAGAAATTCGGCGGCGGCGGCGGTGGCGGCCGGGGTAAATAAACCCCGGAGCTAAAGCTTGCTCAAATCGACGCCTATCGGTCCATCTACAGTACGCTTCAACATAACGCTAAATTTGACTTCGTCTTTTGGACCTTCGTTGCCACCTTCAGAATCTTTGTCGGCATGGGGCGGGAAGGAAGGAATCTCATAGGGTTCCAGTCTGTTGACGGACTTCAAAGCAGAGATGCGAAATTCGGTCTCTTGATCGACATTGCGCTCCGCCAGTGGTGCCGGGAAAAAATCTAGTACCCGAGCAGTTACGGCACGGTTCTTGCTGATCACAACCTCGACTTTTGCGGTACCTGGACCGACTTCCATATTTTTCCAGCGGCTATAGATGGCACTGGCTACGGTGTTATACCAGTCTTTCCAGGTGATATTGTCTGAGAAGCTCGAGTTCTTGAGCTGCGGCAGAATACCGGCTTTGGCAATCATTGGACCTTCATGCCCGGTATGAAGAGGGTCTGCCACCACCGGCTGGGCAAATATCGGATCAGGCATGCGCAGCGCAGGGTCAGCGCTGAGGCCAGACGGTCTATTGCGGTTTGCAGACCAACGACCACCCAGGCTGGTCTTATAGCCATCGGCATCGTTCACTGTCACTTCATAGCCAGGCACCCAGGTGGAGACACCTTTCGTGGAAGCAATCTGATTAGAGCTTGCGCCTGGAGTGATACCAGTGCTGCGCCCTGTTGAGCCACCACCGGACTCTCCGACTTCATAGCCGTCTATCCAGGTGGTGATACCCTTGCGACTTTGTACCGGATTACTATGAACAAGCAAGCTGTGAATCGAGGCTTCGCCCGGTGCCCAGAGCCCTAACGATCCACCACCACCACCGGTTCTACGGTAGCGATAGGTGCTTACTTCGTGGTAAGTCGAGGGAAAGTTGTCTCTGCCCGAAGGGGTGACGACGGTGGTACCGTAACCGGGATCGAATACGGTGACACCCTTTACAGAGTGCGGAATAGATGCGCCGGAACCGGCACGAAAAGTGGATATCCCCTGGTGAGAAGGAGAGACGATTACTCCATGACCACCAAAGGTCATAATTCCATTACGAGACCGCATATGATAATCGGTTATCGGTGGTATCACATTGGATCGCGTATATCGCGCGGGAAATCCGCTTATCGGAGACGGATAACGAGGGGTGGATCTGGCGCCCGGCCCAGATTGCCTGGAGCCGGAATATTGAACGAGATCACCGCTAAAATCAGATGTGCCGGAAGAAGATGATGCTCTGCCGCCTTGCCCGGGCAGCACTCTAATAGAAGGATTGAGAGTGGCGTCGTCTTTGATACCGCCTTCAATCGGCCCGGTTCTTCTGGCTTTTCTCACCGGGGCTCGACTGCTCGACGCATTACCGGAGCCGCTTTTATGCTCGACTCTGCCCTCCAGAGAGATTGCTTCCGGAGCGACAAAAACGGTGCTGGATAGAAACACCAGCCCTAACAAGACTCGACGATATGTTGCTGTATTCACCATTCTATTCTCTTTTACCACTCTAGCATCGCCCGAACACCCTGAAAAAGTCGGAGAATCCAGAAATAGCCGCAGATAGGGGATTTCCGCTTGCGACTGCCAGCCTGGCTGAAAGACGGATATAATGATTTATTCGTTTTCTACTTTGTCGAGAATTCCCATGGCCGGCGCGAAAAAAGAAAATACCCTCTATGCCCTCAGTCGCAACTCCCGCTGTTACGGCTGTGACAGGGCTCTGGTGGTGGATGATATCGTCCGGCTCAATAAGAAGCAGGACGAATCCGAAGTCTATTGCCTCAATTGCTCGGATTTGGAGGACTATGTCTTTCTGGCGAAAGGCAACAGCAACGTCACCAGGTTGGCGAAGAAGTACGCCCAGTCGCCCTGGGTCATAATGAAGTGGTCGGAAATCTGGAAGACCTACGAAAGGCAGGGCATTCTCGTGGATCAAAAAGCCGCCGCCCGGGCAAAAGATGAAGCAGGCAATTAGAATTCCCTTAGAATGGTCATCACCCGGAGGCATCGGGCCTAAAATTCCTACCTCGACGGTAACTGGCAATACAGTTCAGTGTTCAGTATTCAACAATTGCGACAGAGCTTGATTTTTAGCCTATGAAAGAAAAATTGAAAGCGCTCATCGAGAGAGTGAAACTCGCGAAAGTGCCTCCGTTGCCGAAAGATTTCAAACTGCCGCCCTGGAAAAAGAGCCTCGCCATAGGTGCAGGCACAGTCGTGACGCTGACCGGCGCCAAGTATCTTTTTCATATCTCTTTTGTGCATCTACCCAGCCTCGAAGAACAAGCCCAGGGCATCACCATCTACGACCGAGAGAACAAAGAGGTCCTGGTCATTCAAGAAGAGGGCGAGCGCAAACCGGTGGCTCTCGATAAGGTTTCTCAGTCGCTCAAAGATGCGGTGGTGGCTGTAGAAGATCGAAGTTTTTACAAACACCTGGGTGTGGATCCTTCCGGCATAGCCCGGGCCGCTTTCACCAATATAAAAGAAAGAGACCTGGTGGAAGGCGGCAGCACCATAACCCAGCAGCTCATGAAGACCATGTTCTTCGATTTCAACGACCGCACTATGCGCAGAAAGATCCTCGAAGTGGTCATGGCTGTTGATATAGAGGCTGGCTATCCCAAAGAGAGAATTCTCGAGACTTATCTCAATCAAATTTATTTCGGTCGTGGTGCCTATGGAATAGAACAGGCGGCAAAAATCTATTTCGACAAACATGCCCGGGATCTTTCTCTGGCGGAGGCTTCATTTCTAGCCGGTCTTATCAAGGCACCGTCTTCTTACGGCAATCCGGATCATTCAAAAAAAGCGATTGAAAGACAGCATCAAGTTCTAAAAGATATGGTCGAATGCGGTTATATAAATGAAGCCCAGGCAGAAGCAGCCAGAAAAAAGAAGCTTGTCTTCAGCAAGAAGAGCTCCTCTAGAGAGTATCCTTTCTATATTACCCATGTGGTCGGGCTTCTGAAAGAAGAGTTCGGAGAAGACAAACTTTTCCGCAAGCCTATATCCGTTTATACCAATCTCGACCTCGACGCCCAGAAAACAGCCGAAGCAGAGATGAATAAAGCCCTGAAGAAGTCTTATAAAGGTCTCGATCAAGGTGCGTTGGTCTCTATCGCCATCGAAGACGGTGCGGTCATTGCCATTGTGGGCGGTGCTGGCTCTTACGAACGTAGCCAGTGGAACCGCGCTCTCAACCCTCATACGGCAGGCTCCACATTTAAACCCTTTGTCTATCTCGCCGCCCTGGCGACAAAGAAGATAGGTCCTTCTTCGGTTCTGTATGACGAGCGTATCAAAATTCCTGATCCCGAAGGGGGCAAAGACTACGAGCCGGAGAACTATGATCGTCAGTTCATGGGCGCCATTACCGTGCGCGATGCGCTCCGGTTATCTCGTAATGCCTGCGCAGTAAAAGTGGCTGTGGACACCGGTCTCGACAAGGTAGCCGACTGTGCTCACAAAGCCGGTATCATCTCCGAAATAAAAGAGTATCCCTCGATGGCTCTTGGAGCGGCGGCGGTGACTCCACTTGAACTGGCCAATGCCTATGCCACCATCGCCCGGGGCGGAGAGTGGATAGAACCTCGTTTCATCCGGTCTGTCATGGACGACAAAGGAAAGCTGATTAAGCTATTTGAACAGAGAAGAAAGAATGTCTTACCCGAAGAGCCCTGCTTGCAGGTACTGGACGGCATGATCGATGTGGTCAAAGAAGGAACTGGCAGAAGAGCCTATCTGCCCGGCATCGAGGTGGCGGGCAAGACCGGCACCGCCGACCAGAGAAAAGATATCTGGTTCGTGGGCATGACCCCGGAGGTGGTGACTGCGGTCTGGGCAGGCAACGATGAAAACAAGCCGATCAAATCGAGCCAGGTCTCCGGCGGCACCGTTACCGCCCGCATCTGGGCCCAGTATATGACCGCATATCACAGTAAAAGCTCCAAACCCCAGACCAAATTCAAAAAGCCGAAGACTCCTCTTTCTCGCAGCCTGCCATTCTATGCAGCGATTCCAAAAGCGCTCGGAGAGACCGTCGACGAGTTCACCCGCTCTCTATCTGAAGCAACGGAAAAGGTAAAATTCGGCAAAGAGATCTTCGA
Source organism: Candidatus Obscuribacterales bacterium (assembly GCA_020634035.1). Classification (GTDB taxonomy): domain Bacteria; phylum Cyanobacteriota; class Vampirovibrionia; order Obscuribacterales; family Obscuribacteraceae; genus RI-106. Next base: position 49,595 of record JACKCM010000006.1, read on the forward strand.
CGATGTCACAAAACAGCTTCAGAAGATTCTGCCGGGTCAATAGATTTATCGATCTATCACTCTTAAGAACAGTTTTGGATCGACTATTTGAGTCCCTTTGTGGTGCTTTAGAGGCAGCAGATGCTTAGCATCAAGAGACACTATGTAATCGGCTCCGCCTTCCTGGGCTGCGGCAAGAATCATATTGTCGTCAGGGTCAATATCATCTAGACGATACAATACATAGGAGCCAGGAATAATCAAAGCGAGCTTTCCTACGACTTCAACAAACTCCAGGATTAGATCTTCGTCGATTCCCTTCTCAACGAACTTTCCAACAATCTCTTCTAAGATCTGCCGCGACATTATTAGCTGAAAGTCTCCTGCTCGCCAGCGAGAAATAACAAGCGAAGAATAGCCTTTGCCCGTTCGAGAGAGGTAACCGGCTACAAATACAGATGTATCTATTACGACCTTAAGCACCCTTACTTAATTGATCGCCTGAAAGAGATTTCTCTGCGGCATCCTTCAGTTGAACTCGGACATGGTCAAATTCTTTCCATACTTTCTCAGGATCTACCGCCGGAGCTTCCATTGCGGTCTTAAGCCCGCGAGCCACCAACTCTCTAGCTTTCTTACGCGACTTGTCCGAAACGGGTAGATCGTCAAATTCATCCTCGAGAATCAACAGATCTCCAGGACTGCAATTGAAAAATGCGCACAGCTTCACCACGGTATTGAATTCAATTCCTTTGCTGGCGCCTCTTTCAAGCGCACTAATTGTCTTCTGACCTATACCAGTAGCCTCAGAAACATCCTTCTGACTAAGTTTGCCATTGATAAAGCGCAAATATGCGAGATTTGTTCGAAGCTGTTTTGACATGAAAAATACTCCCTATAGGGCAATTATAACACCCTATTGGGAGTGTTTTATACAACTCCCCGGCTTTATTCAATTTCCGGGCTAACGCCACCAGCAATACGATGGCAAGAGAATGAAAGACCAGAGGTCAGTATAGATTGGAAACTGCTACTTAGAACGCGAGAAATCGAAAGAACTCAACTTCCACCTACTTGTCAAAAGTTGAATCCATTAATAATCGATTACCACATAAGAGACCAATGGCGGTGATTAGTTCTTGAAACACGTGCCATGGATTAACCCCATATCTAGTACCATCTGCTGGGATTGCAAACACTAATTGGATGAGTTGGTATTGGTCCACGCAGAACACCTGGAGAGCTTCTGGTGTGCGAGAAGAGAGGGTCCATCCATTGCTTTGTACGGAAGTTTGCAGTACAATTTTGATGGAGGATTTTGTTATGGCTCTAAAAGATAAAAAAGAAGAGCGCATTGACGCCAGGCTGACTGCAGAGGCAAAACAGCAAATTGACCATGCTGCTGCATTGCAGGGACGATCAACCTCAGATTTTATGGTTCAAGCAGCTCTAAAAGAGGCTTCCCAGGTCATCGAACAACAAAGAATCATTCGCTTGACCGTTGAAGAAAGCGTAGCTCTTGCAGAATTGATGATTAGTGAACCGAATGCGAACGAAGCCTCTGTGGCTGCAATGCGCCGACACAAGGAGATCATGGGTAGCTAGGGTGCAAGAGAAACCAAAGTTGTCCCTGGCTGTCGTGCCCTGGAGCAAAGAACATGATGCTTCGCAGTTCACCTCGAATCTTGCGAGCATAAAAAAATACATTCAAGAACAAGCTCATAGAGACGTTTCCAGCTATACGTCTTCTGTTTTCGTACTAACAGAACCCGGCGACATGGTCATCAGAGGCTACTATTCGCTATCTAGCATCAGCATTGTCTTCAATGAACTTCCAGATAAAGTTCGAAAAAGATTGCCCAGATATCCTGAAACCAGTGCAATATTGCTGGGCCGCCTCGGAGTTGACAGGGACTACAGCAAAAATCTGCAGGATTCCCTGGGAGAAAAACCGCGATTAGGAGAGCTTCTGCTAGCCAATGCACAAATACGCTGCTTGAAGAATTCGAAGGATGTGGGCAGTGCACTTCTCATAATTGACGCCGAAATGCCCACCGAAGAAGAGCAGAAAAGTGGTGCGCTTGATCCACTGACGTTTTATACAAAATACGGATTTTTGCCACTGACAGCCAATCCAAGAAGACTGATCAAAACTATGCGCGCCATTGCCGAAGAATATAAGTCCATATAGCAAGCTTCTGAATCGAAAAAATCAGTGAATTTCATCTTCCGGAAGAACTGTTTTCATTTTTCGTAAGAGCGGGATCAAGAGACCGCATCTATCAAAGCGTTGACCAGACCGCTTCGAATCAGCTCTGCAAAAGAGCGGCTTTTGACGATATCGAAGGCGGCACCCTCTTGAACCAGACCGTGATCTAATTCAGGCAACAGGCGATTGCCCTGATTCTCAGAGCCCACCTGCAAGAAGGTGATTTTCAACTGTGCCGGAGAGCCGAGTTTGCGTGTGGTGTCGATGATCAAATCTTTCAGTGCCCTTGAGCTTGATGGGGCACCATCGGTGATGACAGCCATCAACATCGGTCGAGGACGAACGGCACCGCCCTGACTCTGCCGTGCCACCAGATTCTCCAGCTCTTCTCTCATCGCTCTAGCCACATCGGTCCCGCCCGAAGGGCTGTTATCCGCGTATATAGAGGGTAGAGCGTTCAACTTGACGCCTGTATACTTGCGGGTGCCGTTATCGAAGAAGATAACATCCAGCCTGGTATCGGGGATACGGCCGAGCTGGCCACTAAGAGTAGAGAGTTCTCTGGCGGTCCAATCCCAGCGACTGAGACCGCCGGGGGCGTCTATGGTTCTCATCGAGCTGGATTTATCCACCAGGACCACCAGGTCGCGCCCTTGAAGCATCTGCAGCCGTTTGACAGGGAAGAGTGCCGATACCGAAGCTCCCGAGAATATGGTCGGTTTGGCCTGGGGACGAGATGTAGCCGGCGGGACAGGAGACTGACGGAAGGCATCGAAAAGCCCCCCGGTAGAGAGCCGAACCGGCGCAGCACTGGCGGCAGGCAGGCTTATTCGGGTGGAGGTTTCACTGACTGAAAGCACATGGGGCGTCGAGGGGCGAGAGAGCCTTGTCGAAGAGGCGGATTGCGCAAAAACGCCAGCCGGAGAAAGGATAGGGCTGAGGATAGCACCCAGTGCCGCCAGGGCTGTCACCCTGCGAAATCTACCGAATAATCTGATTGAACCGTCTGAATTAGCCAAAACCGGAGAGTTCCTGTAGCTAGAATAAAATCCGAACAAAACAGATAGACGGCAGTCAGATCTGGTTGTTCCGAAAAGACGACTTCAGACGGCAGAGGTGGAAGAGAGCAGTTTAGAGAGCTCCGCTTCTTCTTCTTCAGAAAACTGAAAAGACTCGCTCTCGTTGGGAAACTGCTGCGATTTGACATCTTCTGCATAGTTTTTGATGGCGTCCATGCAGACTTCGTCGAGATTGGCGTAACGTCTCACAAAACGCGGCTGAAAGTCGGTGTATTTGCCGAGCAGGTCGTCGGTGACCAGAATCTGCCCGTCGCAGCCGTTGCCGGCACCGATACCTACAGTAGGGATATGTAGTTTCGAGCTGATTATAGAAGCGACTTTATCAGGCACCATTTCCAGTACCAGACTGAATACACCGGCTTCTTCTAAAGCCAGAGAGTCTTTCACCAGTTTAGCCGCATCCCGTGCGCTTCTGCCCTGCACTCTGGTGCCGCCGAAGCCGTGTATAGACTGGGGAGTAAAACCGAGATGACCCATCACAGGAATGCCCATCTCGACCAGACGACGGACTATTTCAAGATTCAGCTCGGTGGCGCCCTCAAGCTTTACCGCCTGGGCTTGAGCCTCTTTGATGAAGCGACCGGCGTTGGTAATAGCCTGGGTGACATCGACCTGATAGCTCATAAAAGGCAAGTCCGCCACCACAAGCGGATGATGGGCACCGCGGGTGACGGCTTTAGTATGATGCAACATCTCTTCCATCGAGACCGCATGGGTGGTCTTATGTCCGAGGGCGACCATGGCCAGGCTGTCTCCGACCAGAATTAGATCCACTCCGGCATTGTCGAGAATCTTGGCAGTGGAATAATCATAGGCAGTGAGAGCGACAATCTTTCTGCCTTGCTCTTTATACTTTTGCAGTGTCAGGGTCGAGATGCTCTTTGACATGGCGGAGACCTCAATAGTCCTAAATTATGGGCCTATATAGGGTAGCTCAGGAAGGCTTATTCTGCCACTGCCTAGAATCCTGATTGATATTTCTTATTGTAGTCTTCCCGGGCTTTTCGCCTTTCGTCCATTAAACGCAGATTGACTATGTGTTTCGGGTCATAGGGATATTTACCCGCCAGACTGTGAAATTGTTGATATTCCCGGCCCGCTTCAATAGGCAGGTTCATTTTCTCGAGCACATAGCCCATGTTGTAATAGAGTCCATCGAAATCAGGCTCCAGGGCAATCGCTTTCTTGTAATAGCCGATGGCACGCTGATAGTCGCCTTCGACTTCATAGAGTCCGCCGAGATTTTGAAAGCCTTCGAAACTCTCGGGATTCAGTTCGGTGACCTGCAAAAAGGCTCCTTTGGCCTGGCCGATATTGCCCTCGTCAACTAAGTCGATACCCTTATCTATAAGAGCCTGGACCTCTGCCGGGTCGAAGGTTATCTCTTTGCGGCGTTTGCGGTCATACTTCTTAGAGGTGCTCGCCAGAGCTTTGATCTTCTTCTTAATTTCATCCGTATTGCGAGACTGCCTGGCCACGTCCATCCAGTCGGCGGCAGCTTTATCGAAGTTCTTCTTGAGCTCGTTGCACTTAGCAGAATAGACCCGCATCTTTTTAGTGTCTATACCCGGATAACCTTTGGATTCGGTATAGCGCGGATTGACTTTGTAAGCCCGGTTTAGCTCTCTCAAACAGCGGTCCGGATCGCCGCGCAAATATCTGAGTTTGGCCAGTTCGAAGTGGCCTATGGCAAGCATCGGATCATTGCGCAGGGCGAGGCGAAACTCTTTCTCGGCCTCATCCAAATTGCCTTCGGCGCACCAGACATTGCCCAGATAATAGTGAACCATCGGGTTATTGGGGATAAGGCGGGCGGCGTTTTGCAACTTCTCGATAGAGTCCCCGATATCCTTCAGACGACCGGCATCATATTGCTTGTAGAGCGCGATACCAAGCTCTCTCTGGGCGGCGAAATAACTGGGACGCAGCCTGATTGCGGTTCGGAACTCTTCCACAGCAGTGTCCAGATCGCCCTGGTCCATTCTAAGCACACCAAGATTATAGTGAGCATCAGGATAATTAGGGTTGATGGTGATGCACTTTTCGAACTCCAGTCCGGCTTCTTTCTTCTTGCCGGTCTTCATCAAAAAGCGCCCATAGTTATTGCGAGCTTCGATGAAGTTATAGTCTAGGTTGGTACACTGGATGAATTCGAGATTAGCGTTATAGTTGTCGCCGGCTTCGGCATAGGCAAGGGCGAGAAGATGAACAATCTTCTTTTCGCCGGGGGCAAAAGTCTTGGCTCGCTTGCAGATTTCGATGGCGGCCATATAGTCGCCCATCTGAAAAGCCTCTTTGGCTTTTTCCAGCATGCCGAGGCCCATCTGGAACTGACGCCCGCCGCCCTCACCCGGATTGGGATAAACCTGAGCCAGCGCCATCTCGCTGCATACGGTCACAGTCGCAGCCAGAGCAACAGAGCTCAAAAGAATTTTTCTTATCAAACTAAAATTTTCCAAGACTTCCTGCCAAAGATTGCTTTGCACAGGGCCATTTTACGGAATCTGTCGGAAATTTGCCCGGAGAAGTCAGGGGATGGCTATTTATCAGTGACCCAGGATTTTCTTCTGGGCTTCGGCATCGTCGGCAATATTCTGCCTGGTGATGTCCATGAAGCTGGTGCCATCTGCTTTATTCACCAGAGACTCGGCAAGAATGCCACCGGTGTATCCGCTCAGAGTAGGAGCAAATCGTTCTACATTGTTCTTGGTCCCGGTGCCTATTTTGGAAAGTCCGGCAAGACCACGATCAGAAAGGGTGCGAACCGGATCAATCTGAAGCTGCTGAATATTGAAAGTAGGACCAAGCGGCTCGATGTGCGGATCGCCGAGTTTCAGATACTGAGAACGGAAATGATCAGAATAACGATTGACCCACATATTGGCGTCTTTAGCCGACATTCCTTCTGCCATCAGGCGCATCGCTGCGGGCATACCCGAGCCGAAGACCTGGTTTATCGTATAGTGATTGACGTCGAAAGGAATCGCCGACGGGTCGCGACCGGCTTTGACGCCGTCGACAATGATATCGGCAAGCTCATTCATCTTTCTGACATGATTGGGCATATCCGGCAGGATCTCACCGAAAGTCTTGCCTTTCAAAGCAGGCAGCGGCTGATTGAGCTGCACTTCGACCAGATGAGGAATCATCGCTTCGAATTCTGCCCGGGGAACGGTTATGGTCTGACCGGGTTTGTCTAAAGAAGCCCAGGTATAGTCACCTTCGCGGGCTGCGGCATCGGCATAACGATCAAGATTTTTAGCGTATTCCAGAACCAGGGGATCCCCGTTGGCTCTCTGGCGCAGAACCTCGGCACTCAGCTTGACCCTGAAGCGGTCCATACCATGCACTTCGAAGCCCAACGGATTGCCTTCACCTCTGTATTCCGAACCCATCACACTGCGGTTTTCTAGCTTGCCACCTTTGCGTAGCGACTGTAGAAGTACCCCGAGGGACATGGCCGAGTTCGGTCCGGTCCAGGCTGTGCCCCAGATGTCCGAGGTGTTCTCATTGGCCTGGGCTTTGAGTATGCCTTCGTATAGATCTTGTTTAGAGACCTGACCATGACCCGGTACTTCTACCGTTTCGGCGAGCTTGACCTCAGGATGTTTAGCCGCCTGATCACGCCGGAAAGCTTCCAGCCCCTTACTTACTGCGTTTCCTATCACGTCGTCTCTAATAGATTCTTCGAAGCGCAGTAAGCCACCATATTGGTTATGACCGATTTCATGACCGTTGATACCGCTGGCTCCGATGCTGCGCGACTCCATCATGTTTCTTGGCCAGAGCACCACATCCACATCCCAGACACCGTTTATCTCTGGAATAGTATGGGGACCGGCGCCACCATCATTTCTAACGGTGAACAATGGCGGGTTCTTGGCGGCAAGCACCTCTTCCGGCTTCAGTCCGGCCCGTCTGAGCCCCTGTTTCAAACCGGTGTGAATCTCGATGGAGAGTAGATTGAGCTCCTGAGCCAACTGTGCCGAGCGTGTGGCATTGCCCAGGTTCCACTGATTAGCCGCATCGCGGAAATAACCGAACAGAGTGCCGACCTGTTGATAGTCGTCGGCTCGCTGCACCTGTTCTCCAAGTTTGAACATCTGCCCGGCGGCTTCGCCATAACCAGGATCAAGGGTTCTGTGCTCGGTTTTGAGAGCAGTATAAACAGGACCGATGTCGCCTTCTACCCGGTCTGCCACCGCCATGCCTTCTTCGTCCATGCGCGCCATCTGTTCTTTCATGAGCTTGGCCATATCGCTGAAGTTATCGGGATTGGTCTCTCTATCGATTTTTGAAGCAACTTCTTTGCCCGGTTCGGTTTTTGCTTCACCGGGTTTGGTATCAGCCACCGTCTCGACAGGTTTGCCTTCATCGGCAGCTCTCAGCCCTCTAATCTCGGGTTTGATATCGGCCAACTCTGGTTTCAGAGCCGATCTTGCCTCAGCCAGGGTGATGCCGCGAGGGTTGATACCATTCTCCAATAAATTGACGGTATCAGACAGGCCGATTCTCTCGCCTGTAGCAAGAGCCACACCACGACTGAAGGTCTGTTTCTCTTCCACATGATGTCGGTATTCTTCCAGACCTTTGCCTGCGGCTTGTTCTCTTTCCAGATCGGTAAGACGCGGTTTGGACTCTGGGGCTTTCTCGGCAGCCCGACTTAATCCAAGCGATTCCGAGACTGAAGTTTTGACCCGGTTATAAGATCGCACCCCGGTGTTTATGGTATTGCCCAGAATATGATTGTCCGAAGTCCACATCTCTTGTTTATAGGCTTCGAACTTGGCGAACTGACGATTGCCCATGGTGCCGCGCATCACACGTTCCATGCCGCGTTCACCCCAGTTGGCGGCTCCGAGCGTCAGGGCAGTATCGTAAGTGAAATGACCGACTCCGGTGGCAAAGGTGTCGGTCGCCTGCCGCAGCTCGGCCACATTGTCGGCATCCCATGCTTGAGAATAGCTTTCCGCAATAGGCTTGAGCGCGTCTTTGGCCATATGAAAAGCGAAGACTCCGCCAACAATCGCTCTACCAGCGCCGGATTTAGGCAAAGCCAGACGCATACCGGCACCAAAAGCGAGACCTCCACCGACCTTGAGCGCAATGTTTTCTGGATTTTCCAGGTCATGAGCGAAAGAATCGATTGCTCGCCCGGGCGTATCAGCAAGCCCTTTGGCGGTGACATAGCCGATTCTACCGGCCTTGGATGTCATGGCGGCGCTCTCCAATCCATTGGCTTCACCGTCTTTGTTACTCTCGATTACCACCGTATTCTCAGGCTTCTTTAAAGTGTCAGCTAGAAATTCTCTCGATAGCTGGGATAAATCCGGGGTCTTGCCGGTATTTGCTTTATTGCCGTCGCCAATGCCTTCGCCTGTGTTCTGGGCTACATCAACACTATCAAATTCCATAAGTTCAAAGAATCCTGAGGTAAGAGGGGTAAAAACATCAGAGCTTTATAAAATGAATGCTCCGCCATGATGTCAAGGTACTACGCTGTCAGGATTAAGTCGATGGGGATAATTACTATCGGTTTCGTATTTTCCGCAATATCTGGCATAATTTCTCGTACCTTATATATCGAGATGGAGGAGAAAGTGACGGGAGTTAAGTTGACCGGTGCGCAGGAAGATCGTCTCAAAGGCGCTATTTTGGGGGCTGCTTGCGGCAATGCCCTGGGGGGAAGCTGTGTTGGCTTGAATCACAAAGAGATTCTGGGAACAGCCGGAGCCCGTGTATTGCGTGACTTCGTACCTGGTCTGACCAGAAGCCAGTATCCTGAGCACAAGCCAGGTCAGGTCCTCTCCGACTTTCTTCTAGGCAAAGCGCTTGCCGATATCGTTATCGATAACAAAGGAAACCTCGACAAAGAAAGTCTGAAGAACAAATTCAAAGTTCTGCTCGAAGACAAAGAATTTCTCAGCTCCGGTCCAGGAGCCCACTGCCTCGCTTCGCTACGTAGATTAGTCGATGAGTTGCCGCCCTCGGAGGATGCCATCGAATCGACTCATGTCAGCGGCGCAGCCAGGGCTTTTACCCTGGGATGCCTGCCAGAAGCCAAGAACGGCAACTCTCGCGAGTCCATGGCCATGCTTCAGGCAGAACTGACCCACAACAACAAGTCCGTAGCCGCTGCTGCTGCCGTTATTGCCAAAACCATCGCCGGTCTGATTCAAGGCATCGATCTGGAGAGTGAAGAGAACGTCAAAAGCTATGTTGGCGAGCAACTGGCTTTTTCTCGCACTATAGATGAACGGTTTGCCGATTTCTGGGACGATGTCGCCCCGGATCTGGATTATTCTTCCCAGGCATCTGATATTCCCTACTCTCTTGTCAATGTAGAGCCATCGGTCTTCGAATGTGTCCCCAGCGCCGTGGGGCTTTTCTTGATCTTTCGTCATGACCCGGAAGAAGCCATCTGTGCTGCTGCCCGAATCGGCGGCGATACCGACACCGTCGCCCTCATTGTCGGCGCCCTGGCCGGAGCCTATCACGGAGCCAGCAAGCTGCCTGCCCGCTGGGTAGAGAATCTGGAAAACCGCGAAGAAGTCGAAAAGCTTGCCGAGGCGATAATTCAGCTCTGGCAGGCCTAGTCAAGAGCGGCTTATGTTAACTAAGAAGTGATCAAATGTTCTGATAGTTCTGATTGTCAGATACAATACCGCAATTCAGACATTACATAACAAACATAGGAACAGTTTGATCATGTCTACAGAAGTTATGTGCGAAAAGCAAGCCGATAAGTTCAAGCTCAAGGACCAGGTAGCCCTGGTAACCGGCTCGGGCAGAGGAATCGGTCGCTCAATAGCGGAATCCCTGATGGCAGCTGGCGCTAAAGTAGTAATCAGCGACATCAACGAAGAGACCTGCAAGAAAACCGCCAGCGAACTTAAAGAGATGGGTGGAGAGACCCTCTCGGTAGTTTGCGACGTGACCAATTCCGAAAGCATCGAGAAGATGGTCGAAAAAATCATGAGTGAATGGGGTCGGATTGACGTACTGGTCAACAATGCCGGAATCACCCGTGACAACCTCTACATGAGAATGTCGGAACAAGACTGGCAGGCAGTAATCGACACCAACCTCTCCAGCGCTTTCAAAGTAACAAAACCTGTTATCAAGGTAATGTCTAAACAGAGAAGCGGCAGAATCATCAACATCGCCAGCACCACAGGCGTGCACGGCAACTTCGGTCAGGTGAACTACGCCGCTGCTAAGGCCGGTCTTATCGGTTTCACCAAGACCGTCGCCCTGGAGTACGCCTCCAGAAACATCACCAGCAACGCAGTTGCTCCTGGTTTCATCGACACCGATATGACCAGAGCCCTTGGTGAGGAAAATGTAAATAAAATTCTTGAGAGAATCCCTCTTAAGAGAATGGGCTGTCCTGAGGACATCGCCAATGCCGTTCTCTTCTTCGCCGGTCCTGGTTCTTATGTAACCGGACAGGTACTTGAAGTTAACGGTGGCCTCTATACGTAACACAGAGTTTGCATGGATGACTATTGTGGCGGCGGACATGATATTCTAGTTGCCCTTGGCACATCTTAGTATTAGCCAGTTAGTTATTTGTGCGTTTCGGACAATGGGAGAAATAACACAGATGGATGATAAGGAAGCCTTCGAAAGAGTCAAGAAGGTCGCCGTAGCGCAGTTGAATGTCAACAATGACGAAGTAACCCTCGAAGCAAGCTTCACCAAAGATCTTGGTGCAGATTCCCTCGATCAGGTAGAGCTGGTTATGGCTCTCGAAGAAGAGTTTGGAGTCGAGATTCCGGACGAAGAAGCAGAGAAGATTACAACCGTCGGCGAAGCTGTTAAATACATCTCTTCGCACCTCTAGGTTGTAAAAACCTCACTATAGCTCAATTTGAGTCAGTCGCTACCAGGCTGACCCCGGTTAGCTATTCAATTCAAATAGTTAGGAATCAAGATCTGCATGACGAGTGAACGGGTAGTAGTCACAGGAATTGGCGCGGTCTCATCGGTTGGGATTGGCAAGGATGCATTCTGGCAAGGAATCGCGTCCGGTCGCTCCGGAATTTCCAGGGTGCAAGGCATCCCGGAAGAGGTGCAGTCCGCCTGTAAAATAGCTGGAGAGATAAGGGACTTCGACCCTACTCTTTATATGGATCGCAAGGCCATCAAACGGACCGATAGATTCATCCAGTTTGCTCTGGCGGCTAGCAAGATGGCGGTGGAAGACGCCAAAATCGACCTTACCCAGGACGACCCCACCCGGGTCGGCGTGGTGGTTGGTTCTGCTGCCGGCGGATTCCAGACCATAGAGAATCAATATAAGGTTCTTCTATCAAAAGGTCCTGATCGCTGCTCACCATTCACCGTACCCATGCTGATCGTCAATATGGCAGCCGGCTGGGTCTCGATGACCTATAACGCCAAAGGTCCCAACCTCTGCCAGGTGACAGCCTGCGCCACCTCTTCGCATTCCATCGGTGACGCCTACGGCATCATCAAGCGAGGCGAAGCCGACGTAATGTTTGCCGGCGGCAGTGAAGCCCCCATCACCTCACTGGTTATGGCAGGTTTCTCTTCGGCAAGAACCCTTTCGACCAGAAACGACGAGCCCGAAAAAGCCAGCCGTCCTTTCGATCGCGACAGAGACGGTTTCGTCATGGGTGAAGGTGGAGCGGTTCTGATTCTTGAATCCCTCAGCCATGCCCTCAAAAGAGGCGCCCATATCTATGCTGAAGTAGCAGGTTATGGTCTGACCGGTGACGCCTTCGACATCGTCCAACCCTGTGTGGATGGTGAAGGAGCGGCAAGATCAATGTCCATGGCCCTTACTCAAGCCGGTTTGAAACCCGAAGACATTCAATATGTGAATGCCCACGGCACCTCTACTCCGGTAGGCGACAAAGCCGAGACTGTGGCGATTAAACGAGTTTTCGGAGAGCACGCCACCTCTGGCAAATTGATGGTGAGCTCCTCCAAGTCCATGACCGGACATCTTCTTGGTGCTGCCGGAGCTATAGAAGCTGCCGTCGCCCTGATGTCCATCGAGAACTCTTTGATACCACCCACCATCAACCTCGAGAATCCTGATCCCGAATGCGATCTGAACTATGTGCCGAACAAAGCCATCGAAGGGGTCGAGGTGAACGCAGCACTTTCCAACAGCTTCGGCTTCGGCGGTCATAACGCCTGCCTCCTCTTTAAAAAGTACAAAGACTAGTTCCAATGAGCTCATTAATAGGCAAGAGAATTGGTGAACTGAAAGCTCTCTTGCAAGAGAAGCAAGTTTCGGCTGTAGAAATTGCCGAAGCCCACCTCGATCATGTTAAGAAGAGCGACTCTCAAACCCATGCCTTTTTAAATCTCACCGAGGAGCTGGCCAAAGAACAAGCTCGGGCTGTAGACCAGAAAATCGCCCGGGGAGAAGAACCGGGTCCCCTTGGCGGCATCCCGCTTGCGCTGAAAGACAACATTAGCGTGGCGGATTATCCCCTCACCTGCGGTTCGAAGATCCTCGAGAATTTCATCGCTCCCTATAACGCCACCGCCGCCGAGAAGCTTTTTGCCGCAGGGGCACTCTGCCTTGGCAAAGCCACCCTCGATGAGTTCGCCATGGGCTCGTCAAACGAGAACACCAGCTTCCCGGTGCCGCGCAATCCCTGGGACACCGATAGAGTGCCAGGCGGCAGCTCCGGCGGGCCTGCCGTCAGCGTCGCATCGGGCTATTCGTCCATTGGTATCGGATCCGATACCGGCGGCTCTATCCGGCTGCCGGCATCATTTTGTGGAATCGTAGGCATGAAGCCTACTTACGGACTGGTTTCTCGCTTCGGATTAACAGCCTATGCCTCCAGTCTCGACCAGATAGGTCCTTTCGCCCGCTCGGTAGAAGACGCCGCCATCACCCTTTCGGTGCTGCTGGGCGAAGACGGCAAGGATGCCACCAGCCTACGTGCACCTTTTGAAAAGAGCGGAGAACAGGCTCCTGATCTGAAATTCGTCCGGAGCCTCAAAAAGGAAAATGCCGCAGATTATCTCAAAGGTCTGAGAGTCGGCGTAATAGCCGACTTCTTGAGCGATGCGATCTCGCCCGAGATCAAGAGCCAGATAGACAAAGTCAGAAAAGTGCTCGGTGACCACGGTGCCATCGTAGAAGAGGTGACAGTGCCCCATATCAAAGAGGCGCTTCCTGTCTACTATATAGTCGCCACCGCCGAAGCAAGCGCCAATCTGGCCAGATTCGACGGTGTCAGATACGGTGCAAGAACAGAATCACCTGCCGATATCACCACTCTCTACAACCAGTCTAGAGAAGCCGGTTTCGGCGACGAGGTCAAACGTCGTATCATGCTCGGCACCTACGCTCTGAGCTCCGGATACTATGACGCCTATTACAAAAAAGCCCAGCAGGTAAGACGCCTTATCAAAGAAAGTTTCGACAGAACTTTCGAACGTTTTGATGCCCTGCTCTCGCCTACTTCGCCCAGCACCGCTTTTAAAATTGGCGAAAAGGTTGACGACCCGCTTACTATGTACCTCTGCGATATAGCCACGCTGCCCGCCAACCTGGCAGGTATTCCCGGTCTGGTTCTACCTTGCGGCATCAGCACCGCCGAAGCCAAGCCTCTGCCGGTCGGCTTGCAACTTCTCGCCGGTCAACTCAAAGACGCCGTTCTCATTAAAACCGCCTTCGCCCTCGAGCAGGTTTTACCGGCTCAAACCTATGAGTCTCCGGTTCTCAAAGCAGCAATATAAGAAGCAGTTAACTTCTGGCTTTTCAAGAATATTGCTTGAGATCGGCTCGCAATACCCCGGAGATTGTCAATTTCTAAGAAATATTGGGCTCTTTTGAGCTTCTGACAAGTCGTTTTTTCTGTAGACTTATGACAGTTCAGGAGAATATGTCTATGCCCAGAGCAAAATCCATACTTCTATCCCTTCCGATGATGGCTTTATTCGGCATTCTCAGCACTGCCAATCAGCCTGCTATCGCCGGACCTAATGACTTCTTCGGAAGCGCCGTACCGAATGCCGCCACCGGCTCCGGTCAACCGGAAGAAGCCAATCCTTATGCCGAGACCCCCATGCCTGAAGGCGACTTCACCGAAGACGAGCAGCGCATGCAGAAGAGATTCAAAGAAAAGGTCAAGCACGCCAAAAACTTGCTGGAGAAAGGCAAGAAGATGGTGGAAGACGGACAGAAAAAGAACAACAAAAAAATGGTGAGCAGAGGCAAGATCTTTGCAGAAATTGGCGAGCGCGAGCTCAAAGCCCTGGCTGCCAATAATCCATTGAGCGAACTGATCTCTCCGACCCAGAAAGCTGCCCTGGAGCAGAAAGAGGCCAAGGAGAAAGAAAAGAAATCAAAGGATAAAACCGCTAGCAACAACTCTGAATCAGATCTGTTGCAGTAAATAAAAGAGTTAAATAAGCCCGGGAATGAGCTTCCCTCAAACGCTCTTAAAAAGACTGCCTGCGGGCGGTCTTTTTAATGTATGGTGCTTCTATATAAGCCACAATCATTTTTATGTACCGGATAAAACTACTGGAGAGTGAAAATGGTGATCTACGGAGATATCACTGATTCAATCGGCAACACCCCTCTTGTCAAGCTCAAACGATTGACCCGAGACCTGAACGCGACTGTGGCTCTGAAGCTGGAGTCTATGAATCCTCTAGGCTCCGTCAAAGATCGTATCGGCATATCGATGATAAAAGAAGCCGAGCGTAAGAAGCAGATCTCTCCCAAAGACACTGTCCTGATTGAGCCTACCTCAGGCAATACCGGCATCGCCCTAGCATTTGCGGCTGCTTCGAGAGGATATCGCCTCATTCTCACCATGCCCGATACCATGTCGGTAGAACGACGAAAGTTGCTTACCGCCCTTGGAGCAGAGCTAATTCTTACTCCTGGAGCAGAAGGGATGAAAGGAGCGGTTTCTAAAGCTGAAGAGCTGGTGGCAGCCAATGATGACGCTTTCATGTTGCAGCAATTCAGCAACAAGGCGAATCCGAAGATTCATAGAGAGACCACCGGCGAAGAAATCTGGAAAGATACAGAAGGCAAGGTCGACATCTTCGTAGCCGGAGTCGGAACCGGTGGCACCATCACCGGTGTCGGACAAGTGCTCAAACAAAGAAAACCCGATGTCAAAATTGTGGCAGTAGAACCCAAGGACAGCCCGGTGATTACCCAGAGCAAAGCCGGTCAGCCCCTGCAACCAGGTCCTCACAAAATTCAGGGAATAGGTGCCGGGTTTATTCCTGCCGTGCTCGATATGTCCGTCATCGACGAAGTCTTTCTGGTCACCAATGACCAGGCCTTCGAGATGGGTCGCAAGCTGCCCCGTACAGAAGGAATTCTTGCCGGTATCAGTAGCGGTGCCACGGTCTATGCCGCCATAGAGCTGGCCAAGCGCCCCGAGAACGCAGGCAAGCTCATCGTGGCGATTGTGGCAAGCTCCGGTGAACGCTATCTATCCACACCGCTCTTTCAAGGAGCGCCTGAAGCCGCCGGCAGCACCAGCAAGTAGACCTACCTTTATCTACTAAATCTATGAACAGGCTCGGATACATTTCATCCATCGGCACGGACAAAATCCCGGTGGCCGAACTAACGGTGGACGATGTCCCTCTGGCGAAGCTGCTTGGCTGTGATGACCTGATCGGTTATGACATATACGAAAAGTCGCGTCCCCAAATTGAGCCTGACCCCAACAAGAACTATGTCTTTGCAGTTTGTAGCTGCGGCGAGTCCGGTTGTGGCTCCCTCGAAGGAAGTGTTACGACCGGAAGCAATGGCAAAACCATTCTTTTCAAAGAGTTCAAATACACATCAAGCAGTCCGATTCTGGAGTTTACCCTAGAAAATTACACATCGGTTATAGAGGCTATAGAAGAAGAATTTCAAGAACATGAGCTCCGAGAATTTAAGGAACAGCAAGAGCAAGACTTTCTCGACCAGGCTCATGCCGAAGCAGTTATAAAAGCATATTTTGAAGCCCTGGTCCAACTTGCCTCTAAAGAAGACATAGTAACTCGAACAGCCGAGGCTATGTTTTCCAAACCTCAATTAATAACGGCTAGAGAAATAGCACGCTGGTTAGTCAGCCCCATGCTCTTCGAGGAGCGTCAAGAGCTGGTAGAAGAGCCGTTCCGTGAAATGAGAGAAACCGGCTCAGATCTGGATTTTGGAATCTCATTCACCGACGGAGAGATTATACCCTGGAGCCTCAGGGTCACCACTGACGACACCGCCAGAATACTTGTTATTGAAGCCTATACTGACAGCACCAGCGCTCCTATAGAGACGCGAAGAGTCGATCTCTCGGCTATTCTTTAACCGGCTAATAGCGCTATGAATCAGCTCAGCTATAATTCATCAATAGGCGAGAATAAAATTCCGGTGGCCGAACTGATAGTGGACGATGTCCCCCTGGCGAAGCTGCTTGGTCGCGATGATCTAATTGGATTTGATGGCGGTATAAGCTCTCGTCCCCCTCTTGAGCCTGACCCTAACAAGACCTATGTCCTTGCGGTTTGTAGCTGCGGCTACTCAGAGTGCGGTTCGGTAGAAGGACGAATTATTTCACCGACAGGAGCTATCGGTGAAACAACTATATTCAAAGACTTCAAATACGCTTCTAAAAATCCGATTCTAGAATTTACTAGAGAAAACTACACATCGGTTATAAGAGCAATAGAAGAAGAGTTCCACGAATTCGAATTGCAAAGGCTAAAAAAGAAACAAGAGCAAGAGCTTCTTGAATATGCCCACAAGAAAGAGGTTGTGGCAGCCTATCTTGAAGCCCTGGTGCAACTTGCCTCCCTGCCTGATCTGGTGGATCGCACTGCCAGGACAATGCACTGTGAGCCGGATGAGGTAACCGCCCTGGAAATAGCGCGCTGGCTGGTCAGCCCCATGATATTTGAAGAACGTCGAGAGCTGGTGGATGAGGCCCTGCAAGACATAGGAGAGCAAACCTCCGGTCTTGGTCTGGGGCTCCAATTCAGCGACGGAGAGCTTCTTCGCTGGAGCCTGCGGGTCACCACTGACGACACCGGCCGCAAACTGATTATCGAAGGCTATTCAGACGATAAATCCGCGCCGTTTATAAATCGAACTGTCGATCTCTCGGCTATTCTTTAATCGGTTCTGGTTCTGGCTCTGGTCCTTGTTCTTGCATTTTTTGCTTGACTTTCAAGCAGACAAAAGAGATGGCATAGAGCGCAAAGGCGATTAGTAGAAGTCCACGAATACCGGTATAAGTTGCCGAGTATTCTAATAAGCCACCTATAACAGCACCGAACATATTGAAGGCAAGACCGACCGCAGGTTGTTTCTCCGAAGCGAATGAGCCCGAGAAGATCAAACCGGCAACAAATATCGGTATCACCGATATAGCCGCCGCAATAGATCCGCCCACGAACATACCGAGACTGCTGGCTATTTCTAGAGGCATAAAATAGATAGCCATTATAGAAAGGAACAGCAAGGTATAGAGAATATCGGGCTTGAACACTCCTGGCTTTTTAAGCACCAGCATATTGGCGAGTATAATCGCAAGCAAGACAGCAAAGATACAGACCGAGTTCACTATCCACACTGTGCCGAAGATAAGCGCCATCCTGTCGATGATAGACAATTCCAGTAACAAGAAAGCGGAACCGAGGAAGAAAAGCTGCCAGCGCCCGGGTGAATTGTTAGAGCGAATGTTCCTTCCACACCACATCCAGGCAAGGGCGAGCACGATAATATTGACTATCAGATAAACCGGATCGATTCCGTCGGTGGGCTTCAGATAGAGATAGGGCCAGTCATCGGTGGAAGGTTTGATACCCTCACTATCCGCATCCGAAATATTTTCGTAACCCATAGCCTCCAGCCCGGGGACTTTCTCTTTCATCGAGTCGGTAACCGGAGAAAGGAAGTGAAAGACCATGGTCTCTTTCTTCAAAAGGCCGAGAGGCTTGTCTATTTTTGCCCGGTCGCAAGCGACCCTGAGGTTGGCTATCAGTCTGCGCTTCAAGAAATCCTCAGTGGCACAGTAACAGATACTGTATAAACCACCGGGATTGAGATGCTCCATCGCCGATTGCATACCGTCGACCGTATAGACATAGTCATCGAGCCGCACGGATAAAGAGTTGCCCGCAACAGTATGCGAATCGAGAAAGCCTGTTAGCACCAGATCGTATTTTTCGTTAGTCTTTCTAAGATAGGCTCTGGCATCATCCACGAAGACCCTCACCTTGGGAGAATCATAGGGTTTCTCCGGATGAATTTTCTTGCCGAGTTCGGCCATCAGAGGATCTATTTCGACAGCATCGACTTGTTCTGCGCCGTTTCGAAGCGCAGCTGCGACATCATTGCCGGTGCCGGCGCCAAGTATAAGAACCTTTTTGGGCTTGATGAAATGATAGGGAAATTCATACTGGTCGAAGACGAAATCGGTGATACGCTGCGGATTGCCGGCATCTGAAATAAACTCTTTTGAGAGATTGAGCGGCTGCTGAAAGTAGCCTTTATTAACGCTGATAGTCTGTCCGACCTGGATCTTTTTAGCGTTCTCGCCTTCACCGATCGTATAGAAAAGCGGTCCCATATCGACCCGGTGATAAGGAGACCACATGGTTTTACATTCGGTGCGAGCCGCATCGGTATAGGTCATACCCCGGGCGGGGACTACTAGAGGCACCACTATACAGGCAAGCAAAATACCGATACTGATTTTGTGTCGACGCAAGACCCAGACCGCAGGCAAAGAGCCGACGAGAATCCAGATAAACGGCGGCATGCCAAGAAAAGACAAAATAGAAAAGAGAAAAATCCCGATAGCCGATCCGACCAGGTTGATGGCATAAGCTTCGAGCGGCTTCAGTTCGTTGAACAGTCTTCCGAGCCTCTCACCTATACCGGCAAAGGTGAGAGCGACAGTGATGATAAGAAGGAAGAAAGAAATTAGAGAGACGATGATATAGGTATTTGTATCAGAGATGGCGTTCTCCGGCGGATGATAGCCGTCCCACCAGGTGCTGCTGATGGCTGTGCTGGCACTGGGAGCCATGATATAAGCCAGTCCGGTCCAGTCAGAAGTGGCAAGCGCAATTACCAGAAGCAGAAGGAAAACAGGAAAGAGCTTGAACCACTTCTCTTTGCCCGAGTCTTTCATAAAGCCGAAACCCAGACCGACATAGCAAGCAATCAAAGGAAAGTTCTTATAGATGCTGCAAGCCCGAACCTCTGTCCCCATCCAGCGAATTACCAGAAGCTCAAAGAAAAGTCCGACCACACTGAGCCAGAACAGCTCGGCAATTACTCTTTTGTTCGAATCTTTGGATTCGTTTGAATTCTCGGCTGCTTCTGTCATCTATATCCTGTCCGGAGCGAAGGAAATAACATCTGATTGTTAGTAAAAAATCGAATTTTTCGATAAGGCTATTGATAGCCCTTTTTAATCTCTTCCACCATGAAGAATCGCTCTAACCTTCCGCTTAACGAAGGCGCATGAGTGACCGATATTCTAGGCTTCCGAGTCTTCCGACCATTAAGGTTCCTCTGAACTGGAAAGTCCCTCTTTCCAGAGGTAGCGATTCAAATCGATACGCTCGCTCTCATCAAAAACAATCCCTTCGTCTTCTAAAAGGCGTCTTTGCAGATCCGGCGGCAGGTCTCCACGACGGTTCGTGCTCACCATCCCCTTAGCATTTATAACCCTCTGCCAGGGCACGTTCTCGGAGTGAAAGCGACTGCTCTTATTGCCCGATAGCGCATTAAGAGCCCAGCCCACCCCCTGGGCGCTCAGCCTGCCTCCCAACATCTGCGATATAAGTCCGTAGGTCAGCACTTTGCCCCGGGGAATAGCCTGGACAATATGATAGACCCGCTCAAAAACTTCAGACATAAATATCCTTCCCGGCTTCTGCAACGCTCGATATCATATGCGGTTCCCTGACAAAAGACTTCCTCAGTCAAGAGTTGGCGGTCTACGGTTCTGCTTCTTGCCCGAAAGCTGCTTCTTCGCCTCGATTCGTCTGGCTTTTTCTGCCCGGGTCGGCTTGGTCGCCTTGCGAAGCTTGGGCGGCACCGCCACCGACTCGATCATTGCTTTCAATTTTGCCAGACAATAATCGGCATTCATTCTCTGGTCTCGATACTTCTGGCTCGAGATCAGAATCTCTCCTGTGGTGGTCAGTCTCGATTCATACTTTTCGAGAAATCTCAGCCTGACCGATAGAGGCAGGCTCGGACTTTCACTCACCGCCCAGCGAAGCTGCGCCTTGGTGCTCACCTTATTCACGTTCTGACCGCCGGGTCCACCGCTTCGGGCGTAGGTAAACTCGAACTCTGAAAGAGGAATCTGAATTTTATCGGTAACGGTGAGCATGGTCCTGGAACAGGGAAAGATATAATGCAATACGGAACTATCGAAAAGTTCGATAAAAATCATACTACAAAGAGACAGCGGTCATGGAACCTGAAGAAAAAAAGGACGATTTCGCCCACAAAAGAAGCGCTCTGGCCCTGGTGTATGCAGTACCGCTATTACTCGGATACGGCTACTTCATAAACGAAGCATTTAGAATGGGCGGTGGCGAAGGCAAAAAGATTTTCTTGATCATCGCAATCTCGGCTGCTGTCGGAGCTGTTTTCTTCATCTATCGTAGTATCACCGCCAAAAAGGCAGGACGCCATATTCTCGACGGTGGAACGACCATGGGTACACTGGTCATATCCATCGGCTTGCTCCTGGTTCTATACGCCTGCAAAGACTTCTATCTTCAAGAGTTTACCGAGCCTGTCCTGGAAGATCCGGGCATGGAAGAAACTCGCTAGCAATATTTTGTTGCCTTCTCATCTGGAGAAGCACACTTTAGCCGCTCTTTTGCTTCTGTGAAGCCGCTTGATAAAAGCGCCTATCCTGCTTTGATAAGCCCTGAAATCATCGACATTATTGCAATACCAAGTATGTACACTATTAGGAAAGACAGCCAGTTCCCGGTCGCCGGATGCGGCTTTATAAAGCCTTTTAGAATGACTTGATGGAATCACATTGTCGTCCTCGGCTGACACTATCAGCAGTGGCGGATGCTCTCCTTTGACATAGGCAAGGTTATCCAAAGACGGCTTAAACCAGAGATTGCTCGGATAAACATTGAAGTAAGGCAACTTCTCTTTGGCCAGACGCTCGGGCGATAGGAAGGGCGAATCAAGAATAATGCCGCGCGACGGTCTTGTTTTTGCAATCTCGGTGGTGACCCCTGAGCCAAGCGAAGCTCCATAGAAGAGGATATTGCTCGGTTTAATGCCCAAACGTTTCACCACCATATCGTAAGCGGCGGATGCGTCCTCAATCACCCCGGCGACAGTAGGTTCTCCTTCGCTCTTTCCATAACCCCGATAGTCATAGCAAAGCACCGATACCCCCTTTGCAGTCAGGGTATCTACCACGGGTTTGGACGCCCAGATATTGCCGCCGTTACCGTGATTGATGATGGCAAAGAGATTCTCGTTTTTGACTCTATAGACTATGCCATGCAACCGGGTTTTAGCAGGTCCGCTCAGAATCTCCACATCCTCTCCGGTGATATCTCCTGTTTTATAGAGACTTTCTTCGTAGCTGTCTGCCTTACAAGGATGAAACAGAGCCCGGTTCAACTGGGCCTCGTTAGCCGCCGGACAAAAGTACCAGTAGACTTTGTGGGCAAGCATCAAAGCAAGCACCAGACCGGTGCCGATAATCACCCTGAGAACAAAGAGACCTATGCCCATATCTAACTCCCCCGCTCGGTCGCTGAGCAATCGCGATACCCTTCAACCAGCATAGCCAGAGAAGGCGAACAACCCAGAGAAAACGGAACAGTTTGTAAACTGTATTTACTTGCTGTGGGCGCCGGCTTTTTCTCGGGTCTTGCCGCTTTCTATCATCTCTTTCAAAAAGGTCGGCAGACAGAAACTAGCCTTGTGCACGGCTGGATTGTAATACTTCAGCCCGTTCTCCCGGGCGAAGCTCTCGGCCCGGTCCATATCGAGACCTTCTACAGGATCGAGCCCTTCTTTCGAACAGAAGCTGAAGCTCCACATGCCGGTGGGATAAGTAGGTATGAAAGCCAGATAGCAGTGCACCTTGTCCCCGCCGAAGACCTCTTTCAGGCAGACATTCAGATCGATGAAAGCAGGCTGATTAAAGTGGGGTGACTCGCTCTGGACGGTCAATATGCCCTGGGGACGCAGACACTTATAGACGTTCTTGTAGAAGGATTTGCTGAATAGCCCTTCAGAAGGTCCGACCGGGTCGGAAGAATCGACCACGATAAGGTCGTAGGAGTCAGCCATGGCTTTCTCTACGAACTCGATACCGTCGGCGATAATCAGGTTGAGACGAGGATCGTTCAACCCTTTAGAAATTGTCGGCAAGAACTCTCTCGATGCTTTGACCACCGCCTCGTCAATCTCTACCATGGTGATTGACTTGACCCCGGGGTGTTTCAAGAGCTCCCGGACACTGCCGCCGTCACCGCCGCCAATAACGAGCACGTCTTTGATCTCGGGACGTCTCAGAAGAGGCACATGGATAATCATCTCGTGATAAGCATTCTCGTCCCGCTCGGTACACATGACCATATTGTCGAGGGCGAGCATCTTGCCATATTCGAAAGTATCGAAGACTTCGACTTTCTGATAGGGAGACTTCTCGAAGAAAAGACGCTCGCCTTTATGACGTAAGGACAGAGCGATGTTTTCGTTGCGGTCGGTGAACCAGACGCTGCGGCTGTGTTTGGGCGGAGTCAGCTTGCGGGTGGCTTCGTCTCTCAGGTCGCCGACGTTGAATTCCGAGCGCTCCAAAAGCTCTAGCTGTCCGCGATTGAGTTCGATGGCCGAGCCATGATCGGCTTCAAAAGCTTTCTGCAGAATCTCATAAGAGATCCATGGATTGACGGTGTTGCCGCAGGTGAAAAGGTCGACGGCGGCATAGCCATATTCAGGCCAGGTATGGATGGCGAGATGGCTCTCTTGAATGACCACCACCCCGGAGACTCCAAAAGGCGAAAAATGATGAAAGACCGAATTGATAATGGTCGCGCCGGATTCGCGAGCGGCATTGAGCATGCTCGACTCGATTTTCGGCACATCATTGAGAATCTCGTTGGAACAGCCAAAGAATTCCACCAGAATATGCCGACCCAGAGACGTATTATTCACCTTCAACCCTCCTGAAAGCCCCGTATATACGGAGCCGAGCCGCCGAATTGTTGCGACATCGTGGACGCTTGCGCTCGCTAGTCGCTTATTCCTTTCCCTGACGGCATATATAGGAAAGAAAACAGAGGGCAATTGTATAACCTGCAACTGCGCTTTGCACGGTCTGTTACCAAATGCCAAGATTGCTTAAGAGAAATAAATGCTCGAAGAAGCCGATTTCTCTTCTTGTTTCAGTGGCGATATTGCCCAATAGAACAACCTAGAACTCTACGTCGGTCTCTTCAGTATCGTCGTCGTCATAGGGATTAGAGCTCAATCCAAGCGAACTGGTCGACTCGTTGGCAGGGCTGCCCTGGGGACGAGCGAACTCCTGGGTGTGCTGAGGAAATGGCGCACCCTGGGTCTGCGGAGCCGGTGGCTGCGGTTGAGGTTGAGGCTGAGGCTGGGGTTGGGGTGGCGGAGCCGGCGGCTGCATCTGAGGCTGAGGTTGCGGCGGTTGAGGCGGCAACTGTTGTGTCGGCTGCGGCTGCGGACGCGCCGGCAAAGGCGGAGGTCCACCCACCGGAGCCATGCCGGGCGGAAGCGGCGGTCTGACAGCCGGTCTCTCCTGGCTGACCCGCGGATCTTGATACTGAATCTGCTGCGCCTGGGGCTGAGCTGGTGCCACCGGTGGTGGCGGTGTCTGCTGCCCCTGGGGTTGAAGCGGCTGGTGTACAGGAACCGAAGGAGGCATCGGACGCGACTCTGGCTGTACTGGCTGTACTGGCTGAATAGATTGCACTGGTTGAATTGGCTGTACCGGATGTATAGGCTGAGGTTGCGGCGGCTGCTGTGGCTGCTGCGGAGGCATCTGCTGTATCGGCTGCGGCTGCGGTTGCGCTGGCTGCGGCGGTTGCTGTTGCTGCGGAGGAACAGATACTGTGCTGGGCGCTGCCGGTTGCCCCGCGGGCAATTTGGTTCCACCACCAGTCTTCATACTCTTCACTACGGCAGTAAAGATTTCGACCAGGAAAGGATCCCACTGCCTTCCTGCTCCAGATTGCAGAGCCTGCAAGGCTTCATCATGCGACATCGCCTCACGATAAGGACGGTCGCTGATCATGGCATGATAAGAATCGACAATCGCCACAATTCTTGCCGGTAAAGGAATCTCTTCACCCCTCATTCCACTGGGAAATCCGGTGCCGTCCCAGCGCTCGTGATGGTGCTCGAGAATCTCGCAAATATCTCTCAGGGCACGAACAGGCTTGAGAAGCTGGGCTCCTAGAATAGGGTGCTGATTGACGATCTCGCGCTCTTCGTTCGACAGAGAGCCTTCTTTGTCCACAACGGTTTTAGGAAGCTTCAAGAGACCGACATCATGCAAGAGCCCGGCAACGCGAATCTGTTCTACCTGCTGTGCCGACAGACCCATGACTTTGGCGAGCAGCTCGCTCATTCTCGCCACTTCAAGATGGTGCTGTTTGTTATAGTCCGATTTCGAATAGAGGGTCGAAGCCAGAGACTTGACCATCTCAACGACTTCAGGCACCAGCTCTTCGGTCTCTCGTGCTTCTGCCGATATCTCCGGAGCCATAAAGTGATCATGCTCGGCAAGCTCCCGGGCAATCTCTTCGGATGAACGGTCCTGTTCGTTGACGTCATCGTCGACCTTGTCGAAGCTCAGATCTTTGGTCGTACTTACTCTGTTACGACTGACCCGCTTAGAATAATAAAGAGACTTGTCGGCAAGATCTAATAGAGCCTGCTGTTGATCGGCATCTTCAGGGAAGCTTGCCACTCCGAAACTGCCGGTGACGTTGATCTCGATATCTTCGTGATTGACTATCTCATTCTCTAGAGCGGTTCGGATCCTCTCTGCCACCACAACCGCACCATCTCTGGCGATCTCCGGCAAGACGATGAGAAACTCCTCTCCACCATAACGCACCGGGATATCTACATCCCGGCAATTCTTCTTGATCAACCGGGAAACCGACTTGAGCACACTGTCTCCAGCTGGGTGACCATAGTTGTCGTTGATAGACTTGAAGTGATCGACATCGAGCATGATCACCGAAATATTTCTTTGATAACGTTCTGCGAGCTTCAGCTGTTCTGCCAGCTTCTCCTGACCGGTACGGTGGTTGAAGAGACCGGTCAAACCATCAGTGGTGGCTTGACGTTGCACCTTGGCATAGAGCCTGGCGTTCACAACACCGGTGGCCACCTGATCGGAAACTGATCGGTAGAAGTTCTCGTTGATTCGGCTCCAGCTTGCCTTCATCTGGCACTTGTAACCGACCAGAAGACCGAGCAGCTTCTGCTCGTAATTAATAGGGATGAAGAAGAGCGACTTTACCTGAAATCCGGATATAGCCGACTTACGAAAAGGCACCAGTCTTCTATCACTGGCAACATCGTTTGAAATAACCGCCTCATCGGCATCGAAGTTCTCTCTAAAAATACGCAGGGTCTCGAGATCTCGGTCGAAATCGACCACTCGATAAGACTTATCCGAACAACATTCGACCCTGATAGTATCCTCGGGCTCTTCGTCGCTGGGCATGACTATGAAACAGCAATCGAGATTCCACCAGCCGGCGAGCGCTTCGAGCATCTCTTTGAGATTACCCTTAATATCGAAAGAGCTCCGGATCATGTTGCTGATTCGGTGAAGCTGACTTTCCTGATTGCTGAGTACATCAGCCTCTTGCTTCATCTTCTGCAGCTTCTGATAGTTCTGATCTTGAATCTGCTTGTCGTTCTTGAGCTTCTCCTGGGCTTTCTCCAGACGTTGAGCATAATCTTCGAGCAGTTCTAGCTGAATAGAAAGATCGCGTTCAGTACGAAGGTGACGTAAAGAAGAATTGACCCGTGCCACAAGCTCCGCTTCAAGACAACTGTCGGGAATACAATCATCGGCACCGGCATTGAGTCCGTCTACTCTGGCCGCCGGAGTATTGTCGGCATTGACCAGAACAACCGGGATACGACGCCACTTCTCGCTGTCTTTAATGACTTTGCAGAAACCGAGACCGAAGGTATCTTCCAGCCCTGCATCAAGCAGAATAAGATCGACTCTATTGTCTTCTTCTAAGAGTTCAAGGGCTTTTTCGCTATTGTCCGCCTCTAAAATATTGAACTTCTGCCGAAGAATACGGCTGAAGCGACGACGGGCCAGACGATCGGAATGAACAATCAAAATCGAATCGAATTCAAATCGCTCCGCCTCTGTGGGCTCTGCCGTTACATGATCGGACAGGTCGCCGAATATCCCTACTCTGGTCGAGAGGTGATCGCCCATGAGCTTGAGAGTAGAAAGGTCCTGAGAGTCCATTTCTCGTGAGGCATCGAAGCTCATAACCCGGATAAGACCGCGAACCACCCCGGTCTCCCCGGGAGTGTCGAAGATAGGAACGATAATATAGGGAATGCCCTCGGCATCCACCCCGGGACTATCACTGGACTCTTCAGAGGACTTAACCTCTTCAGGAGAATAAAGACGGCTCACCAGCGGTCTTTTGGTCTGAAGGACCTTCTGGGCAAGCAGGGTATTTGCCACCGTCACTGATTGCTTGTGTTCGTCGACCAGCCCTTCGAGCAGCTTGTTGACCTCCTCCCCCGTATCGTCGGCGGAGAAACTGACGGCGTTGACGATGTCGTGAGCGTTTACCCTGTCTAAGAAGCCGCAATCGAAGCCCAGCACTTGACATATGTGCCTGCGGACAGCATCAAAGGTCTCCTCTCTGGCCCGAGCCAACTCGGAGGACTCGAAGGATTCAGGGGAGCGTGCTTGTAAATTGTCTTGCTCTGTCACGATATATACATCGAATAGTAATTAAGGTCTGCTCTAAATACGAGTTTAACAGAGTGAAGAACCGCATCTCAACATTTATTTCATTTACTTTGCCCGCATCGAAAGAAAAGCGCAAAGATAATACTTTTCATATGCTTTCTCACCGATTGAGAATATGGGAAGATGACTGCATGCCAGATAACAGCCTGCGGTCAGGAAAAATTCCGTTCATATTCGAGCAATCAACCCTGGAAGTAGCCCGCAATTTACTGGGTACGGTACTGTGCCGACGCCTGGAAGATGGCAAGGAGATTCGAGGGCAGATTATTGAAGTCGAAGCCTACACGGCCGATGACCCGGCCTGCCATGCTTTTAACGGCTTGACCGAAAGAACCCGCCCCATGTTCGGACCGCCCGGCCATGCCTATGTCTATTTCATCTACGGTATGTATCATTGCCTGAATGTGGTCACCGAGCCAGAAGGTACAGCCGGTGCGGTTCTTATAAGAGCGGTGGACGCCGAAGGCGCCGATGGTCCGGGCAAACTATGCCGACAGTGGGCGATTGACAAAAGTCACAACAATGTCGATCTGACCTGCCCCGATAGCCCGCTCTGGCTGGAGCTGGGCGAGAAGCTACCAGACAAACTGGTGCTTACAACCCCCAGAATTGGCATAACCAGAGCGGCCGAGCGCCCCTGGCGTTTCATCGTCAAAAACCATCCCGGTCTCTCCGGCAGGCAAGCTGCCCCGAAGAAGAAGCAACGAAAGAAGAAGCAGCAGAGGAGCCCGCGGTCATGACGGATAAGAGCCGGACCCTGATAAACAATCCGCTATTTCGTTGCAGCCTGGTCATTCTGTGGATGGCAGTGATATTTGCATTCTCCCACCAGGCCAACTCCGGTCGGATGACCGAAGCCGTCCTGGGCACGATGAACGTGCCGATTCGAAAGCTCGGCCATCTGGGCGAGTATATGGTGCTCTATGTGCTCAGCCACTGGGCTCTGAATAGTATCAAATACAGTATTATCAAATATCGCCCGGTACTGGCGTTTATCTTTTCTGTTTTGTATGCAGCAAGCGACGAATGGCACCAGAACTTCGTTCCAGGGCGCAGCGCCAGCGCCAGAGACGTGCTCATAGACAGCACCGGTGTCTGCATAGGCGTGCTTGTCTATTTGCTGGCGGAGCGATATCTCTCTAAAGATAAAGAGACAAACGCCTGAAAAGACTTATCCGCAGCAGCTCGATTTGACCTCCCAGAGCTTCTCATCGACATCTTCGCCGCTCTCGAATTGCTCGGAAGATCCAACGGTGATGAAATGCTCCCATTTGACGTCCTGGGGATCGGACGACCAGACTTTGCTAGAGCGAGAATAACAACATTCGACATCGCCCTGAACATGATGTCGATGCTTTCCGGAAGCCAGTCTTTCGATGGTGCCGGTCACATCGGCCTGTTCGTCGAATTGAATTCCCAGGTGGTCGACACCAGGTCGGCCGTCGATTGCCGCCGGGGTGATAGAAAAATTGACGGCAGGATCATCAAGGGTCCATTTGGCATAGTTATGCTTCAAGACCAGGGGTTCGCGGTTGAAGAGGTCGTTATAGAATTTTACCGACTCGTCTATATCCTTCACCGCCACATTGACGTGAAATCTTTTCATGGTCACAAATCTCCTTTACAGCAATTGTCCATTAGATAGCCGATAACGGCGTTTATACTCTCGTAGTCAGCCCGATAGATAATCGAGCGACCGTCTCTTTCTGCCTTGACCAGATTGGCCTGGGCCAGGTGAGCCAGATGGAATGAAACCGTAGAAGAAGCTTTTTTAAGGCGTTTAGAAATCTTTCCGGCGGCAAGTCCTTCCGGTCCCTGGCGAACCAGCATCTTGAAGATGGTCAGCCTGGTATCGTGGGCAAGGGCGCTAAGCATATCGACAGCTTTTGAATGTTTCATATTTCCAGTATAGTCGAAATGTAAATCGCTTGCATTAAATCAAAGAAAAGTACTGCAACGCCGCTTTCCATCGAAATATGTCGGTATCGTCTAGAACTTAAGGAAGCATCGAACTACTCTACTAGCTTTCCGTTGACTTCCTGATATGATGCCAAGTTATATCTAGTAGAGGTCCTAGCCGGAGCAGAAGAACCAGACCCAGAACTAGGATCGGGCACCAGGTTCATATTGCCTCGCATTGCAATATTCACTTCATTACCAACGATCGCTCCATTAAATGATTGATCTTCCGAATTAGAACTACCATTTCTAACACTCACTTTAGCGTTCGGTGCATAAATCAATCCACTAAATTGTCCACTATTCAAACTGATATTCACATCCTTTGAACCAGAGTAGTAAATTTGCAGGTTCTCAGGCGAACCAAAATTTTTCAATCGACTTGCATCAATATCTACAGCCGACTCAGAATTATTTCCCTGAACATAAATCTTCACGGGCTGTCCAATATCGCTCGGAATTTGCACTTTTGCGACAGTATCGTTCAAAACCAACGAATCTACAGAATAAGACGACGAAACATTACCACTACTATCGATACCATTTTCGAAAGTGATTGTTGTTCCCGGGTCTCCAAAATTTCCATTTGAGAGCGCGTTCAAGAAATTCGATAGGTCACTATTAGTATTGCTGCCATTTATGGATAAATCTTGTAGCGAAGTAGATGGAACTGAATCAACTCCTATTGGAGTACCTCCTGCGTCAGTAGCAATCGGGACTGTATTCTCTCCTCCTCTGTCTATGTCAGGATTAGCTGACTGTACCTTGTCAGCGTCGGCCAAAACATTGTCAGCAGATAAATTTGGCTGACTACCATTTTGAGCTACAAAATTTTCTGCTGCAGGATCTCCGCCATTAGTCTCTAACCGACCATGTATAGTGGCATTCCCGTCTGAAGAAACAAAGTCACTAGGAGCTCCCGCCGAATTGTTGCTCGCGATAACATTGGCTTTCACATCCAAAGTACCACTGCTTCCGGTAAGACTAATTTGTTTATTAGACTGTATGCTGAGAGCGTATCTATATGGACCATCACCTGTAAACGAATTACTTGGGTCACTTATACTCAGCGAACCTCCATCGGATGAAACACTCAGGTCAGAAATTGCAAGTATTCCTACACTGGGGAAACTAGAAGCAGGATTGAGTGTACTAGATTCTGGAAGAGCTATAGCTCGAATACTCTTCGAAAAAACTCCACGAGAAGCTGTTACTTCGACAACTTTAGTATGAAAGAACTCACTTTCAGCCAAACCAAGCTTTGACCTTACAGGCTCGGAGAAACTGGAAGTATCACCTTGCGAAGGATCTAGTTGAGGTGACCACAGCAAGGAAAAAGCCTCAACCTTCTGCAAGTCTTCGTTTCCAACCTTCCAAACTCTAGCTTTGACAGTCATCTGATCGTCATCTAGCCAAGATGTTGGTACGTTTACTGTTACAGGCGGAGAGTCGTCACCGAAGTCATAGGTTGGTTCATTCGCTGAATTTGCACGCTTTATGTCGTAGAGAACATACTCAAGCCCTGTCTCTGCGGCATTCAAAAGCCCCGCCTTGTGTTTAGAGACGGCTTCACTCTGGGCTATTGAGACCAGCATGCTTCCCAGGGCAAGCAACAGCATTATCGCGAATAAACCGATAACTATTATCGAAACTAGAGCATAGCCCTCTGTTTTACGGCTCGTCCTTCTGGCTCTCACCGGTTATCTCTCTTTAAACGCCCACCATCGAACTTATGCCCTTAAGTACATCTTCGGTATCGACTAAAAGGTATTCACAAAAGCAATCTATCCTATTATCCGACTTCCCAGCCTGAGTTCCGATACCCCAAGAGCCCAAATTGGCATAATAGAATCAGACGGTTCCATTGTAAGCAGGTACTTTGGAGTGAGAAAACCACGACTTCTCAAAGTTAAAATCCGAAGAACGAAAAGATCAAGCGAGGGAATCTATCTCGTTGAGATACTGGTTGCAATTTCGGTAGGAGCCATGCTGACCCTGGCTCTCCTGAATACAGCAGCAATTTCACTCAGACATGCCTCAGCGACACAGAATGAGGTCTACGCAAATACAATCATCAGCGAACTCTTGGAGGCGACTAGAGCAACCCCGTATGCAGAATTGAGAGCCAATATCGGCGAATACCAATTCCTTACCAACAAGGAAGATGGTGGGGATTCTGGTCCAAATCTAAGAATTGAAGAGGTTCAGCTAAACACCGTTGAGAAGGTCTGGCAAAACGCCACGAAAACTGGCTTATTCACGGGAAAAGTCAATTATTCAGTGGAAGACGGGCCAGTACCGGGAGAAACGGTGAAAGTCAAAATAAAAGTATCCTGGAGTGACAGCACTCGATACGCAAGCCAAAGAGAAGTTAGAGCCTCAACAATAGTTGCAGACAAGGGAAGTTGACAAACGAAATGAGATCGGCTGCAACTAGCGTAGAGCGATTCGAAAAAATCGCAAGAAGTTCAAAGGGAGCAACCCTAACAGAAATGCTCATAGCTTCCTTGCTTATAGGTTTTTCACTGGCGGCTATAGGCGAAGTTATGGTTCTAACTACGTTATCCGCAAATAAACTGTCAAATCGCGCCAGTGGTATCAGTGATTCGAGAACGGCCTCTTCGAGAATTCAAAGTGACGTGAGAGCTGCACGAAATTTTGGCGACTCCTATGATGATCCAACAGAATCATCCGCTACTCATCAGAGTAACTATTTTCCCTGTGACAGCAACCCACTATACCGATTCGATTCGGGTCCGCAACACACCAGCACACTCTGGACCTGGAGCGGATGGCCAACAACATGGGGAAGTCCTCCATACAAGCTTGATGCCCAAACCCTAATAATTCAGCAGCCGAAGCTCCTTTCAGTTGATTCCAGCAGCACCCTCAATAGTATCAATGGCTTTCCTCTTGAGGGCACCATCACTAATGGCAGAAACAATCTAGATACAGTTATATACAAACTCATCCAAGATCCAAATCAGGCAGGGGAATTCATTCTTCAGCGGGCTGATTTTGTCGGTGAGGACACTGTTCCTGGAGCAAGTTACACAAGCATGGTCAATCCACCGCAAACGGTTGTCGGCGGCATCATAGGCCCCCTTCCAAATGATGGAGGCACCTTTCCTGAAGTGTTCTCCTACTGGGTAAGGAATGCAGAAAAGGTCTCAAGCCCCAGTCCTCTGCGAAAGTTAGACCTGTCCGAGTTGGACTCCAATCCAGGAGCAACAAAATACATTATCGGAGTAGGCATGGATCTAGAACTTAGAAAGCCAGACTCCAGGACAGGCAATTCGAACGCAGCCTACCAGCAAAGAATGGGAATCCATACTGAAGCCTTTTTGAGATACAACAAGGATATGAGTGCCCTGAACTGAATTGCGCAACGCCAACGCCTGCCGGTACACACTCGCACGACACTAGATTTCAGCGCGTGAGGCCCCGGGCAGCACTTACGCACAGAATCAAATCGTGCAGCTTCAGGCAGGTCTATTGTTTGTCCACAGCTTCGATTATGCTTCCTGTACGTTCAATTATACATACATATGCATGGCTGTCAATTTAAATCAGCTTGTACTGCTCACTTTGAACGCTCAATCTGGAGCGCAAAACTACCTGGTGGTGCTTTCAGCTCCTAGTTCTGTGCCTTCTCTTTGTCGGCGTGAGAGACATCTTTCTGGGTGTTGACCATCAGCTTGCCGTCCTGATTGAGGCTGATGCCAAGCCGCAGATGAATCGGCGAAGGCTCTTTGCTCTCGGGCGTGGTCAGCTCAGCATAAAGATCCACATCGGTAGACACACTGCTGGTCGGCTCCTGTACCACTTTGCTGATCATCACAGATTGATTCTGGGGCAGGCGGCTGAGCTGCTTACGCGAAAGAGGAAAGCTGGTCTCGTTCCAGTATTTCTTCATCAGTTCCGGCTTCATCACCGCCATGGCTTGAATCTGAGAATACTGATAGGAGCGCGGACTGAAATCGAGCAGATTAGAGACATAGGTCCGAACGAAGGTATCCACGTTCTCGGAGCTCATTTCGTTCTTGGTTATCTCTTTAGCCACTTCCGGAGGGGTGGAGGAGCTGTAATTGAAGAACATGAAGGCTCCGGCGATGATCGAGCCTACAATGGTCACAGCCAGGGCGGCTCCGCCGAATATGAGGATCTTCTTCTCTTTCTCTCGGCGAGGCGAGACCATCTCAGAGCGGGAGCGACGCCGACTCTCGGGCACCTGCAGGTCGCTAAAGTCTGAAGTCTGGTGAGTTTCAGCGGTCAGAGCCTGAATTGCTTCGTCTGCAGTAGGGGTTCTCTCCAGCTTGCTTGAAACTTGATATTCAGAAGGCAGATGATCAGGCACTTCTGGTGTGCTCAGGGGCGTTTGCAGCGCTGCAGCACCGAGGGCGCCTTTGCCAGTGGTCAGAATACGAGAGAGCTTCAGAGACTCATCGCCGGTGAGCAGAACCTGGCTGGCAGGCGGGGTGCCTATCTTTCTTTTGACCGAAAGCGAGACTCTTTCGTCCACATCCTTGAGCACGACAAGAAAGCCCGATTGGGTCTCCACCATTCTCACCGTGGTCACCGGCGACTGGGCGACAAAATTGTCCTCGCTCTGGAAGATGTCTCCGGTCTGGTCTCCGGTAAACGGCGCCTGAAAGCTAGAAGATGTATGGTCGTCTGAAGAGTAGGTCACGGTCTGAGCCCCTTTTTTCTGGTTGCACCTGAGTACTTTTCAACTCAAGTCAATAGTTTAACCAGGATCTCTTGATTTGTCCTGAAAACTAATTGAGAAGACCCAAGCCGTAATAAAAATTGGCTTGGGTCTCTATAGTTTTAGTTAATGAGGCGGATGCTTACAGATACTCTCTCAGTCTGGAGGATCTGCCCGGCTGCCGCAGCTTTCTCAGAGCCTTGAATTCAATCTGGCGCACTCTTTCACGGGTTACGTTGAAGAGCTGACCGACTTCTTCGAGGGTTCTCTGTCTGCCGTCATCAAGACCGAAACGCAGTCTGAGCACGTCTCTTTCCCGGGGTGTGAGCTCGTTGAGCATCTTAGCCAGGTCCTGACGGAGCAGTTCATGGGTCACGGTTGTGTCGGGTCTATCGGTCTCGGCGTCTTCGATGAAGTCGCCCAGGCGTGAATCTTCTTCCTTACCGATAGGAGTTTCGAGCGAGATAGGCTCTTTGGCAGCCTTGATAATCTCGTGCAGTTTGACGATCGAGACGTCCATGGCGTTAGCCAGTTCGTGCTCGGTCGGCTTTCTGTTCAGTTCCTGGGCAAGCTGACGGGTAACTTTCTTCAGCTTGTTGATGGTCTCGACCATGTGGACAGGAACTCGGATGGTTCTGGATTTGTCAGCCAGAGCCCGGGTGATAGCCTGACGGATCCACCAGGTGGCGTAGGTAGAGAACTTATAGCCCCGTTCGTGGTCGAACTTCTCGGAGGCACGAATAAGACCGAGGTTGCCTTCTTGAATAAGATCAAGGAAGGAGAGACCTCTACCGATATATTTCTTGGCGATTGAAACGACCAGTCTCAGGTTGGCCTGAACCAGCTTTCGCTTAGCCATCATGTCGCCCTGCAGGATTTTTCGGGCTAGTTCAATCTCTTCGTCCGGCTTGAGGAGCTGGATTCTTCCAATCTCTCTCAGGTACAGTCGGACCGAATCTTCTGTGGCGATCTCACGAGTCGAAGGCATCTCGACCGGCTCATCATCATCATCCATTCCGGCGTCGTCGTCATCGATAATGGTGAATTGATCGTCATCGATAAGATCAAGCTCTTCCATTTCATTACGCTTTGCGGCGTTCTCGTCTTCTACGAACATTCCGCGAACCATGCGATCGGTGGAGGATGCTTTACTCTTGGATACTTTAGGCATAGATAGGTTTCCTCATCCTTTTAAAAGATAGATTCTGGACAATACGCTATTTGTTATTCACTGTTGCTTTGTCACGCTTCAAGAAACGACTGATTCTGACTCTCTTTTACCGTTATATATAAATGACTTGGTTGTCCCTTAGATGGACCTATCTATACGGCGGAGCTATCGAATGCACTTCCTATAAAGACATGTTAGGTGCGAAGGTTGAAATCAAGGGGAATCTACACAGTTCCATAATATTTGCATTAACTGGATGCAATTTTAGTGCTGCTACGGCAGCTCGTTGTGTCAGGAATCCCGCAGTAAAACGCCTTTTCAAAGAATCGCGGCGCTTGCTTGGCAACGGCACCAAATCTAGTATAGGTTCGCTCAGGAAAAGTGGCGCAACCTGTTAAGCTAGATTAACAAGCCCCTTGATTCTATTACCGGTGACGCAAACACCTTCTAACACGAGCGTTTCGGGATCCGCACCAAGATTTCTGTACTAAGATTAATGGAAAAAGACCGCAATTCCTCTTGGCAACTATGTTTCCAGCAGATTGATGGTGATATTGCCGGATACCTGTATAAGAGGTTGGCAAACCCAGAAACCCAAGCCAAAATTATGTTTCCCTCCACGCCAAGAAATGCACCATGGACGAACTTAGAGAGCTTACAGTAAAACTGGAAAGATGCTTCCTGAAGCTAACCGGAACCTACGAGAGACAACCCCGAGAGACTTCCAGCAAAGCGCTCCAGAAGCTGGGCCGCGAATATGGCATCAAGATAATCACCAAAGATTCTCTGGTCTGCCGTGATATCAGATACGATGCCGCTACCAGATCACAGGTGGTGGCAGCCAAAGAAAAATTGATCAACGGACTGCGGGTCTACAGCCCGAAAATCATCAAAAAATCTGGAGTTGAGCAGATTATACTCTGCCGAAACCTGACAGTTAGCGGAACTGTCAACAACATCTTCGCAATATCCGGATTAGCCATGGTCGGCTATGATGTAGTCGACACCCTCTTTCTGGACGCCGGTAATTTTGCCACCGCTGGAAACAACTGGATAGGAGAAAGGGTCTTCCACCACGAGCTCTACCACGCCATCGACTATCGGGACAGCTGGTTTGGCTACATAGACTCAGAATGGAAATATCTTCAAGGTCCTAACTTCAAATATGGTTACGACATTCTCCGTGAGAGAATGAAAACCTTCGATCGAGGAGTACTCGGAGAACGGGTGATCCGTGACTACGAAATCAAAGGGGTAGAAGCCCGTCCATCTAATGAAGCCGGTTTCGTCTCGGACTATGCCAGGATATCCTATGTCGAGGACAAGGCAGAAGTATTCGCTTCTCTGATAACCGACTATAAAAAGACCATGGCTAGGACCAGGCGAGATCTGCCTCTAAAGCGCAAAGTCGAGCATATGAAGACGTTGCTGGCTAAATTCTGCTCCGATTTCAATGACGACTTCTGGAAAAGCAGAGCATAATATCAACTACTGTTATCTTGGTCGATTCTATGATCGAGATCATGGAAGCCGCACCCATAACAAAGACCGGGGCAGGAGAATATCGCTACGCAGCGGCGAGCGAAGAGAGCTGGAAAAGAGGCTCGCATTAACCCCTCCGACCGGACGGGTTAAAGGTAGAATTACAAACTCGTCACCTATTACTGGTTTTTGCCTCCCTTTGACAACAAAACTGAAAATGTTGACGAATTCAGTGGTTGTAGATTTCCACGCTTGGTTTAAATTGTTAGAATCGAGCTTGGACTAACGAGACTTGCGTATGGGAAACAGTGAGAGCTTAGGCATCGACTATTCAGCCTGCAACCAACACCTCATTGTTGTTGGCAACAGCCAAGAGAAACGGAATCTATTTTGCAGAAAGTTGCTAGAAAGTGCTCTTGCATCAAAAGTTACTTGCATCCTTATTTGCAACGGCGCTGACGACTTTAGTGACTTCATCGAAAGCCACGGTTTGTCGGTTACAACTTATGGTGCGCCAGATTCGAGTCTGCATTGCGTAAACCCTCTCGATATAGCTTATGGTGCGTCTATCCCAAATCACATTGAGATGCTAACCAAATTGCTTACTTGCACATACAGCTTTTCTCCGTATGCTCAATTTGGTCTTCGCCGCTCTCTTCATAAGGCATATGAAAACTGCAGCTGGTCACTCGTAGACTCAAAAAACAGTAGACTTGCAGATCGAAGGTCTGATCATTACGAACCATTTTCAATACCATGTTTGAATGATGTATTTGAGTTACTTACAAAAGGACTGAGTGATTCCGGACTGGAAGGGATTATCACAAAAGACGCAAAGATAAGCATCACGTCAAATCTCTTGCCCCTCACTACAGCTAGAGATCACTTTATTTTTAGCAGTCGCTCAACGATTCCGGTGCAAACTGTCTTTTCAAAATCGACCATATTCGACTTGAGTAAATGTCAAAGTAAAGAGCACCGATCCATTTATATAGGCAACCTTCTCATTCAAGCTCAAACCCATATCCAGCAAAACCCAGATGGCAAATTGTTGTTTATTGCAAATGACATGCATAAAGCGTCCAATATATTCAAAGGAGCAGGTTCAGATAACCAGAGTGATTTTCTGCAAGATCTGCTTGATACTACGATTGATACTGGTTTAAACATCGTACTTACCAGCAATACATCGCAGGCATCTCACAAATCACCTATAGTTAGATGCGGCAGATACTTCATTGATGAGATAAAGCGAAACAATGAACGACACTGGATTTCACGTTCTATAGAACATCTTAGCAAAGAGATGCTTGAGAAGTTGAAACCTGATCAGTATATTGAAGTTGACGATCAGTGCCAGTATCGTAACTATGCCGACATAAAAGATTCAAAAATTCCCCCACCGGATGCAATTCAACACAAAATCAAACTGGTTGATAAAAAGCATATTCCTTTACCTCTACTAAACTCGGCTATGAATATGTATGAGGATGGACAAGATCTGGATGTCTATCTTTCTGCTCTTGAAGTAGCCAAAGATCGCCATTTTAAAAAAATCTTTCGATGTTTTATTCTTAGCTTTCTCTGTGACCTTACTCAACTAGTGCATTACAGAGGAAAAATTATCGCAACGGTCCAGAGTATTTTAGGTAGAATAGATGGCGCCAGCTTACCGATCTCATCTATTACTTTCACTGCACTGGCCCTGGAGTCAGATCAATACTTTTTCGAAAAGGCGCGCTTTTATTCCTGGAGTTATAAGGAAGAGAATGCGGTCAAGAAATTATGGCTTGATTTGATGCATTCAGCTTTTCTGCCGGGTGAGAACAAAAAAATAGATATAACCAAATTGAGATCTTTTCGAGAATTTTTGTTTAGACTACAAGAGAGAAGCGAAGGTCCTGAGCCGGGTTGCATCAACTGTGAAGCAAAATGCAACTATAAAACAGAAGTAGAAGAGATCTTAGAACTTGAACCTTATCTACTAAACGACTTTACATCAGCAATTAATCGAAAAGATAATGTTCCATCAACAGCAGCTGCTGAATTTTCAAAATACCTAACTGAAAGCTTCGCTAGTCAATATAATGCTGATATAGCCTACTGTTTATTGAATCACCTCACATCCATGCATCAGATATCAACAGAAGGACAATTGACTATGTTGTTCAAGGCGAGACAACATCTCCTGTTCCCGGAGAAAATTTCAGAGCCTGAATAAGACATATGAGAGATTCTCTTTCTTTTCTAGATAACTGAACGGTCAAGATACTAGTGAGGCGTGAGTCAAAAGCGCTGTTCTTTGCACAATAAATGACCACTTCTAGAAGAACAGACCTTGAAATCCGGTGACTTCCGACCTGGCTAGTTCAAGTTCAGCTGATAGGGAATATATAAATCGAAGCAAGCAAAGGTACCAGGTCGATGAACACAAAGATGAGCCTGATAGCCCTTCTACTCTGTATCCTGGCCGTTCTGGCCGGCATCCTCTATCATCTCTCGACAGGGATTAAAGACAATGTAAAGGTAACCTCCTCGATTCAGATTCCTGAGAAGAAGGTAGAGCAACCGGCAGAAGCCCCTCTTCCTCCACTGATGGAAGATCTTTCCGGCATGGATGATTACACCATTGCCCAGCGCTATCTAAACAGACTCGATGGTTATGTCAGAACCAAAAACTGGCGCTATGCCCTTCAACAAGACACCAATTTTTCTATGGCCATGGGGCGGCTGACCCCGGAGCAACGATTTCAAATAAGGATAAGACTGGTGGATATTTTAAAACCGGTGTTTAGAGAGGCAGATCCTAATCTGGGAAATCGGCTCTGTGTCTATGCCTGTATGCAACCGAGCAATTCTCCTTATCCGCTCATCTTGAGCAACAGAATCGCCGATATTGCCGAGATCCTTATAAACCGAGCTACGCTGAGCGGCTCAGAAGCTATCTATTTCTACAATCATTCGATGGACTACTACCTTAGAACGGCAAAGGTGTTCATGCGGGAGTATCCATCCGAAACCCCGGAGAAAATAAAAACCCAGGCAAGAATCGCCGACTTAGAACAGCGCCTCAAAACATTGAAACAGAATCCCCACCAGTCTGTTCCTGCAAAGGGTAAAGCACCGTCTCTGTATAAAGAACT
Source organism: Candidatus Obscuribacterales bacterium (assembly GCA_020634035.1). Classification (GTDB taxonomy): domain Bacteria; phylum Cyanobacteriota; class Vampirovibrionia; order Obscuribacterales; family Obscuribacteraceae; genus RI-106. The sequence continues at coordinate 89,345 of JACKCM010000006.1, forward strand.
CTACTACTGGCCATTAAATAATAAATAGAAGTGGTGGCAGAGCCGTGCATTGTGCCGGGTCGATCCTATGATCGAGATCATGGACGCCAGAGAGCTAGTCTCTATCCTCAAAGAGAAATACGGAAACTGCACCCATTACAAAGACCGGGGCAGGAGAATATCGCTGCGCGGCGGCGAGCGAAGAGAGATGGAGTTCACCACACGTTACTATTCTCCGGATAGATTTCACTATCAAGAAACAGAAGGCGGAAAAGAGACTCTGGACATCAGATTTCGAAAAGGATTAGCCCGCACCCGAGAAGAGGTAGAGGAATTGTCTCCTTTGCTTGAAAACTGGGCAGAAAAAGTTCCCTGGATTTTGCAGAGACCATACTATTCACTCAAAAAAAAAGATAGAAGAAGCCGAACGAATAGATCGCATAGATCCAACCTACCAAAAGCTTGTAATGGCAAAGCTCTATCGCGGCGACAAGCCGCTTTGGGTTTTGTTGAGTCTGTTGTTTCCACGCAGCACCTATGCTGACTGGACGGGAATTGCCGATATAGAACTAAAAGAAAACATTGACGGCGACGAAGAGTTCTATATTCTGATCATTCCGATAGACGGGACAAAGCTTCCCTTTATCAAATTTCCCATCTCGCAGTTGAACATCTGGATTGATAAAGAGCGGCTGCTCATCAGTAGAATAACAACAAAGTCGCATTTGTTCAGGAATACAATCAAATGCACAGGGTGGCTCAGCGTCCTCACGCTAGACAGGGAAGCTGCCCAACAATTGAAAGTACACAACCAGAAGTTTCTAGAGGAAGATTCCGAAGCCGATGAAATCTGTTTTCTAGACCATATCAATCTAAAATAGCACCTGGACAGAAGTTTAATTGCAGGTGTCTATGACAATCTCGACCCTACGGTTTTTCTGGCGACCTGCGGCATTATCGCTGCCGTCACTATAGGTATTGGCTGCCACCGGCCGTGATTCTCCGTAACCTTTTATGGTGGCACCGGAGTCCAGAAAGCCATGGCTTACGAGCCATTCACTGACAGCCCGGGCGCGCTTCAAGCTCAGCTCCTGATTGTACTCATCCGTACCGATAGAATCAGTATGTCCCTCAACCTCGACAGACTTGCGCTTCATATCATGCAGCATCGGACCCAGTGCGTTGAGAGTCTCTTCAGCTCGATCCGTCAGATCGTATTTGTCAAAATCGAAAAGGGTGTCGCCGAAAATAGAAAGACGATGTTTGCAGCCATCTTTCGAGACCTTCATTGTAATAGCGGAAGGCCCCGTGGGAATTTTTCCTAGAGGCGCCACTTTGCCCAGGGGCGCGACCTTTCCAAGTTTGGGCGTGGCTCCTAATTTAGGACTGGCTCCGAGCTTGGGAGTAGAACCCAATTTAGGCTTTGCCCCCAGCTTAGGCTTGGCTCCTAATTTAGGTCTGGCGCCGAGTGTCGGTTTATGGCTCAGATCAGCCTGGGCAAAGACGGGCGATACCCCCAGACTTAAGAGGGCTGCTGAAAAAATCAAAACCGGGCGGCTCTTCTTCATAGACGCGTCTCCCTTTAGTCGACTATCTATTAAATACCCGGGACGGAGTTAATTTAGGGACGCTCTCAAAACTCTTTGGCAGGAGCCTGTTCGATAGTCGCGCCCAGCGCACACATCCGATCTAGAATTGTCCCCATAAGCTCGTAGTGCGCCTCGAGCATGGCACCATTTTCGGCTATACCGAAGAATTCGTATTCTATGACATCGACCCGCTCGGCGCCGCTACGCCGGAAGAAGCCCTCGTTCTTGAGCACCGACAGAACAAAGCCACGGTCTGTTAAAAGCTTGCTCCGCAATTCTTCATCTGCAAAAAGCTCTTTTAACTTCTCGGGATCGCTGCCTTGAATTATGAAGGTATCGTCGAACTCCGGATAACCCAGCACAATGTCCTGCATGCCGAAGATCTTTCCTATTTCACTCCGAAAACCTTCTTGATAGATTTTCAGTCGGAATCTCTCCGGATTAACAAAAGGCACTCTCAGCCGGGTGAAATACTCTACATAGGCGACACTATGACGAAAGATATCGATATCGATAGTTACCTTCCATGCCTTATAAGGCACCTCCACTTTACCGAAAGCATCATCGGAAAAAGACAATTCATCGGACAGATAGCGCCCGCCATGCCGTTCGGCAAAAGCCTTCCATTCTTCCAGAATTTTATCTTTTCCCGATTCCGGCATAAGTCCTCAGTTCTTCCTCGTCGCTTTTTTCTCTGCCCTGACACGCTTCTCTTGCAACTCCTGCTGCAGTAAGCGCAAATGATCTCTTAGCTCGGCCGCCTTTTCAAAATCGAGATTTTTAGCGGCATCTTTCATATCTTTTTCGAGCTGCCGAACCACGCTATGTATACCCTTTTTACCCGAAGCGGAAGCAGCCGCCTTTGTCTTTTGTTTGCTATATTTCGGCAGCACCGAGACATCGTCTTCAGTCCCTTCATTCCTGCCTCTCAAAGACTCGAGAATCTTGTTGCTGGTGTCCTTGACGATGGTGCGCGGCGTAATATTGTGCTCTTCGTTGAACTTCATCTGAATTACTCGACGACGCTCGGTCTCTTTCATGGCTTTGTCCATAGAGTCGGTCATCTTGTCGGCGTAAAGCACCACTTCGCCGGCAGCATTTCGCGCGGCCCGACCAATGGTCTGAATGAGCGACCGCTCTGCTCGCAAGAAACCTTCTTTATCGGCTTCCATAATCGCCACCAGACTGACTTCAGGAAGGTCGAGACCTTCTCTTAAAAGGTTGACACCAACAAGGACGTCAAACTTTCCTTCCCTCAGATCGCGCAGCAGTTCGATACGTTCGAGCGCTTTGATATCACTGTGGAGCCAGCGTACTCTTATGCCAAGCTCTTGAAGATACTCGGTAAGATCTTCGGCCATGCGCTTGGTCAGAGTGGTTATAAGTACTCTCTCCTTTCTGGCGGATCGGGTTTTGATCTCGGCGATCAGATCATCTATCTGACCATCGATAGGACGCACTTCGATTTTAGGATCTATCAAACCGGTGGGACGAATGATCTGCTCTACCACCTGGTTGCTAATTTCGAGCTCCCAGTCACCCGGAGTGGCAGAGACGAAGACGACCTTGCCTATCTTTTCGAAAAACTCATCAGAGGTCAAAGGTCGATTGTCCCGGGCGCAGGGTAGACGGAAACCATAGTCTATAAGCGTGTCTTTGCGAGCACGGTCACCGCGGAACATACCACGCAACTGCGGAATGCTCACATGCGATTCATCTATGAAGGTCAGAAATTTGTCCTGACCAAAACGACGGACAAAATAGTCTATCAAGGTCTGGGGCGGTTCCCCGGGCTTTCGGTCTTCTAAAATTCTCGAATAGTTCTCGATGCCGTTACAGTAGCCTACCTCTTTCAACATTTCGATATCGAATCTGGTGCGCTGTTTCAGCCTTTGTGCCTCCACCAGCTTGCCCTGACCGGAGAGCTCTTGAATGCGCTCTTCCAGCTCGATCTCTATCTGTTTGACCGCCCGCTCCAGATCATCTTCTTCGGCGACATAGTGCTTAGCGGGATAAATTTTGATCTCTTGCGGCAACTCCTCGACTTCTCCGGTGACCGGATTGAGCACTGCAATACGCTCTATCTCGTCCCCGAAAAACTCGATGCGAATCACCCGCTCTTCATAAGAAGGATAGACTTCAACAATCTCTCCCCGGGCACGAAAACGAGAGCGTTCGACAATCATGTCATTACGCTCATAGTGAATGTTGACCAGATTTTTCAGAAATTCGTGCCGGTCGATATCGTTGCCGACTTTCAAATCTATAGCGTTTGATAGATAGCGCTCGGGCACACCAAGACCGTAGATGCAACTCACCGATGCCACCACGATAACATCCTCCCGCTCCCAGAGAGAACGGGTGGACGAGTGACGCAACCGGTCTATCTCGTCATTGATACTCGCTTCTTTTTCAATATAAGTATCGGTGTTGGGGATATAAGATTCGGGCTGGTAGTAGTCGTAATACGAGATGAAGTATTCGACGGCATTGTCAGGAAAAAACTCTCGCATCTCGTTACAGAGCTGGGCTGCGAGGGTTTTGTTATGGGCAAGAACTAGAGCTGGCAGCTTGGTCTCTTGAATGACATGAGCCATGGTCATGGTTTTACCTGACCCGGTCACACCCAGAAGGGTCTGATGCTGCTGATTCTTATTTATACCTTCAGTCAGAAGCCGGATCGCCTTGGGCTGATCACCGGCGGGAGAGAAGCTGGATACTACCTTGAGCTCCGCCATCTGGCTTACTTAGCAGACTCTTCGGTCTTCTTCTTTTCTTTGTCTTCGATCTCGGCAGCGTTGGCCACTTCGTCCTGGGCGTCATTGAGGGCTTTCTTGAAATTGCCCAGCCCCTGGCCCAGGGACTTACCGAGTTCGGGTAACTTCTTCGGTCCAAAGACCAGAAGCACTATTCCAGCGACTATCGCGATGTCTACAGGGCTGTTTAGCATTAGCCTCGCCTCTCTTCTACCCTTATGATCCTAACATATTACGGACTTTTCCAGCATTATCATATCTATTCTTCTTTCTCTGTTTGCGACTCGCGCTCCAGTTGTCGCTCGATTAGAGCCTCGTTGAGATAATTCTCAAGAACACCGTCCAGGGGACAGGAAAAGTCTTTGTGCTTGGTTCTATCTGCCAGCTCAGAAATTACCGCCCGCATGTACATGGCATCGGTTATATAACCTTCTGGTTCCAAATAAGCCTTAATGTTGGATGCTTCAATCGGAGCTTTTATCTTGTTGTTGACGAAGTTTTCCGGATTCATATCGGCGGTAAATCCGACATAGACTCTGGCCGGATTGAGGCGCACCCATTTGATTTTGCTACCGAGGAAAAGATTGTAGGTCAGGGCTATGTGGGGATGATCCACCTGCTGCTCGTAGTGGTCGATGCGGCTGCCGAAGATGGTGACAAGTAGGTCAGGGTAGAGTTCCCCGAGCTTATCTATATAGAGGGCACCGTCTCTTTCCTGATAGTAGGCTTCTGACTCTTTGAGCTTGGCCACATTATCGGGCCAGACCTCTTTAACTATCATGTCGTCCTTTTCGTCGCCCACCTTCAACTTTTCGCGCTTCTTGGGCTCATCAGACTCTGGCTTCGGCGCCACTTTTTTGGGCAGCGGCTCAGCGCTCTTTTTATCTTTCTCCGCTCCACCCTTCGTAAGTCTCGACCATGGCGCTCTCGATGTTTTGACCGGCTTCTTCTCCAGCGCTTCTCTTTTCAGTCTTTCTTTCTTTTCTTCCGGGGTCTCTTTCGGGACCCACTTGTAAAAGACGCCGTTGGTCTTCATGGCGGCGGTTATCTCGGGGGCATAGTATTGCTTTTCGACGCCTGGCATAACACCGTAGTTCAAGGGGAATTCAACGGTTTCATCAAATTTGCCATTTTCATTGTCATCGAAGAAAAGTACACCCTGGGGAGTGTTCAGCTTTTGCTTGCGGCGCAAAGCCCGATTGCGAAATCCTTCATTCAACCAAGCCATCTTTTCGTAATCGATCAAGACTTTTCCGGTGGCGGCGCTGCCCTGCTTATAGTGCTGATTCAGATTGAGTTCCCTGGTTGTTCCGAGGTTGGAAGGAAGCAATAAAGCCCCCACAGGACTCTCGAAACTGGCTAGCCACTTCACCACTTTCAGCTCCGGGTGAAATTTGCAAAGGGTGATGATAGAGATGTTGAATCCGTCATGCCATCCTACTAGACCTAAGTTGGCGACATTGACCTTTCTTGGGACAATATCTTGAATGGAACGGTTTTTATAATCCTTTTTTTTGCCGGCGGCATAAAGAAGGACATCGGCGAGAGCTCTCTGGCAGTCTTTGCCTCTGTTGTCCCAGGAGCCGCCGGAATGAAATTTTTTCAGGCCTCCGCCCGGGAATGCAAACTTGACCTCGACAAAACCAGCCTGGACAGCATGGGTGGTAAAGCGCAATCCGCTGGCCTTACCGTCGCCCGGAACAAGAACCACCACCGGTGCACCTTCTTCATAGCGGGTCATCGTAGGATAGCTGAGAGTTACAGCCAGACCACCATCAGGAGCCACATCCGAAGGTACATAGGTGCTTACCGATCGCTCTTGCACCATCGGCAATGTCTTAAAGCTCTCTCCGGGAATCTCCTGGGAAGCAGCTGCCACAGCCTGCGCAGCAGGGACGAGAGTGCCGCTTGAAAGGATGGCTAGAAGCAGCAAAAGCAGGATAAAATTCGATCTGGACTTGGGCATCTATTGAACTGAGTGGTCAGGATAATTTGTCTGAATCATGGATAGGGTAACAGCTATGACCGCTCGCTATCCCGTTAGGTTTCCATTAATCAAGACGTACTTACAAGAATCTGGCTGGATAGCTGATTCTATGATGTTTTCAAGCTCTTTAGAATTTGGTAATTAGCCTTTCTATGGAAGAAGGGGCTGCAAGGGCTTGAACTCACCAATCTGCTTGAAGTGTCTATCGATATTCATGAGAATGCCGTGTCGCAAGTCTCTTTTACTACGATCCTCATCATTGACCATCACTCCTTCGAAGAAAGAATCGATTTTGCCGGTGAGGGGCTTGAGACAATCGAGCATGGCTCTGTATTCATCGAAGCTTACAGGATTCATCAGATGCTCTTTGGTCTCGATTCTGGCTAAAACTTCCCTTTGATAAGATTGCCAGAGGTTTTTCTCTTCATCTGTGGAGAGCAATGACTCATCAACTGTAGAGCAAGAGTCGGGCTTCAATATATTGGCCACTCTCACCCCGGAGCGTACAAGCTCTACGCCGTCTTCGGAGGCGAGAAGGTGAGAGAGCACCTTGCAGCGGTCTTGAACTGTCGAAATCTCCTTAAGAGGCTGCGGCTTAGACAGTACACAGTCGACGATCTCCCGGTTTACGCCCTGAGAAGTGAGCTTGCTTCTGAGACGCTGCAAAATGAACTCGGTAAGCTCCTCTTTTACCCGACCGCGATCGAAGGCTTTTTTGTTGTTCTTTCGGGCTTCGAGCATGGGCTCGAATTTGTCAAGAAGAAAGTCGATAACCAGCTCCAGGTCGACAACCTGGTCGCTGAGCCCATCGAGAAGTATATCCACCAGACCCTGGGCGTTGCGACGCAGGGCAAAAGGATCGCTCGAACCGGTCGGTCTTTTGCCGAGGGCGAAGAGTCCAGTCAGGTGATCGATTTTATCTATGACACCGGCCCACATACCGACCCTGTCCCGGGGAATATCGTCATCGGTATGCCTGGGGGCATAGTGGCTGGCAATAGCTCGTACAACCTCTTCCGGTTCGGACTCTGCCGATGCGTACCAGGCTCCGACATAACCCTGGAGTTCGGGCAGTTCGCCAACCAGATTGGTGACCAGATCAAGCTTGGCAAGCTCCACAGCACGCTTCAAATGCTGACCCAGAGCCGCATCGAGCTCCATGGTCTTACTGAGGAATTGAGCCAGTTCCACCAGACGTTCCCGCTTTGCCAGATAGCTGCCGAGACCGTGTTGATAGGTGAGCTGATCTAAATCGGCAACTCTATCTTCTAGCTTTTTCTTCTGGTCATCGAAATAGAAGAACTTTCCATCGGCAAGCCGAGCTCTCAAAACCCTTTCGTTGCCCTGACGAATAGTCTCTCTGGCGCTCTCACGATCGTTGTTGGCCACTGTGATGAAACAGGGCAACAGATTGTTAGTCTTGATCGAATCAGGACTGCTGTCACCATTTTGCTTCTGCACCGGGAAGTACCGCTGGTGGTGCACCATAATCGTCTCTAAAAGCGCATCGGGCAAAGCAAGATAATCTTCTGAGAAGGTCCCTTTCACTGCGTATGGCCACTCGGTGATATTGACCACCTCTTCCAGCAATCCGCTGTCGAGCTTCTTAGATTCACCGCCGGCTTCTTTGCTCAGTTTCTCGACCTGTTCCAAGATGATGGAGCGGCGCTTACCTTGATCTACTAAAACAAAAGCAGCTTTCAGCTTCTCTGAGTATTGCGACGGGTCTTCTAATTCGATCGCTCCGGGAGCAAGAATGCGATGACCGACAGACTGTCTGCCCGCCTCAACGTTGTTTATGGAGAAAGGCACCACCTCTTTATCCAGAAGCGAGACCAGCCAGCGAATAGGCCTGGAGAATTTGAAATCTGAATTGCCCCAGCGCATCAGACGCTCGCCTGATATATGGTTTATCACCCGGGGGACAATGTCAGCAAGCAATTCTGCGGTTTTCTTGCCCTGGATGGTGATGTTGGCGACTATATATTCGACATCGCCTACTTTCTCTTTTGCCAGATCCTTCACATCGATGCCGTTTTTCTGGGCGAAGCCGATAGCCGCTTTCTTCGGAGAACCGTCCGCTTCGAAACCGGCATCATATTTGGGACCGCGCACAGACTTCTCGATAGTCGGCTGCTCTTCGGGAAGACCGTTTACCACCACGGTCAATCGACGTGGGGTGGCATAGGTCTTGATTTCATCGAAGGGCAGGGACTGCCCTTTTAATTCTTCGGTAAATAAGGTGGTCAGTCTGGTCTGCGCTTCTGGAATATGAGCGGCTGGCAGCTCTTCAACACCGATCTCCAATAAATAAATGCCCGACATTTTCTAAATATCCGTTTCTCGAATTTCCCTGATAAATGGAATAAATTGCCATTTGCTTATTCAGGATATCCACACCCATGTTCAGATAAATGAAATATGGAGATATATTTTCAAGGAATTAACATGATCATCTAAAGCACCTGCTCAGCCCCGGATGTGGTGCAATTCACCGGTTATAAAGAGAAGGTTGTCACGAGACAAGAACAAAAGCGCATCAAATTTGACACAAAATCCGGCAATAGCTTAGATATGATTACTAAAATACTTACTAATATTTTGTACGAAGATTCGAAAAACCTACCAGACCAGGGAAGACCATGAAAGCCTTATTAAAAATCTTGTTTTTGCTGATTTTCGCCGGAATCACCTTCTCCGCCTGTGAGAAGAAATCCAGTGAAATCGTCGTGCCCGAAGAGAAGGGTCCGAAATGGGGCTATATCGACCACAGCGGCAAATTCGTGATCAAACCCAAGTTCCGGCGAGTGAAGTCTTTTCACGAAGGTCTGGCTGCCGCCGACCTCCACGCCCGCTGGGGTTTCATCGACAAAGAGGGCAATTTTAAAATTCCCCGTCAGTACGAAGACGTCAAAGACTTTGCCGGTGGCTATGCCGGGGTTCAGATCGGCGGCAAATGGGGTGTTGTCGATAAGAACGGAGAGCTGGTAGTACCCTGTGAACACATCGATGTCGGAGTAGCCCATGAGGTCAATCCCGATGCCGAAGACCACGCCGTGCTCCTGCCCTATAAAAGCAAAGAAGACAACCTCTGGGGCTTCAAAGATTTCGGTCCCCATGGTCAGGGAGATATCTATCCCCAGTGGGCTCAGGTCAAAAATTTCAACGATGGTCTCTGCCCGGTCCAGGATCCTAAATCGGGCAAATGGGGCTATATCAATAATAAGGGTGAAGTGGTCATCCCTTATAAATTTGATTCGGCTTCGGTCTTTCAAGACCGTGTAGCCGAGTGCATGATGGGTGATGACTTTCTCTGGGTCGATCAGATCGGCACCCTGGCAGAAAAATCGAGACTGCAGAGTAATCAGCTTTTCTCAGAAGGCGTTGCCTTGCAGCAAAGAAAAGGCAAGTTCGTATTCATCAACCGAAAAGGCAAACGCGCCTTCCGTAAAAAATTCCGCTACGCCGACAACTTCTCCGAAGGACTGGCGGTGGTTCAGCCCCTGCGTTCTATCAAGCGCGGCTTCATAGATACCCGGGGTCACCTGGTTATCGATGCTATCTATGATGATGCCCGGGGCTTCTCAGATCAGGTTGCCGCAGTCAGAGTGGATCCTGATGAATTCTTCAAGATCTACAACGAGAACGGCACTCCCAAGGACGGATCCAAGAAGAAACCGGAAGAATCTGATGAAGACGGCGACGACAGAGATGAAGACGGCGAAAAAATAGAGCCGAAAGACGGTGAAGCCGCTCACGAAGAAGACACCAAATCCGATACCGATGCAGAGAAATCCGATAAATCGGAGAAATCTGAAAAATCTGAAGCCTCAGATAAATCGGTCAAAGACAAGGATGCCGATTCAGAGAAGACAGAGAAATCTGACAAAGCTGAAAAGCCGGCCAAATCTGAAAAATCTGAGAAATCAGAAAAAGCAGACAAAGCAGACAAAGACAAAGAATAAAAATTGCTCAATATGGAAGCATACATAATGCCGGCTCTCATAGCGATAGTCACCCTTGTGGCGGTGCTGGCCCTGGCTGCCAACGCCAGAGCATCCGAGCCGGATCGCAGTCAGATTGCCAATCTTCTTCAATCGGCAAGTCTGGCACGAGGTAGTGGCGACCATGGTCAATCGGCCATGCTCTACGAAAGAGCGCTTTCTCAAATCGATTCGATGAAGAAAGTGGACGAGTCACTTTTGAGCGAGTGCCTGGTCAATTATTCTGACGTCCTGGACAAATCCGGCGAGCGCATAAAAGCAGAAGAACACAGAAAGAGACTGCTTGCCATCTGGAACAGCGCGCTCGCCTCTGGTGACGCCGACCTGATGACCGAGGTAGATTACCTTTGCGCCAACGCCACTTTCGGCGCCCAGACCGCAGATGTGGCAAACTATTATGAGAGATTGCTAGCTGCTAGAGAAAAGACCCATTCTCCAAACAGCGAAGTTTTCATCAATACGGTGGTCATCTATGCCCGGCTGATGAGAAGCCTGGGAGAAAAAGCTATCGCCGACCAGCTCGAGCAACATGCCGAAAACTTGCGCGCCGGCGGAGCAAATCAAATAGAGGTAGACAGCGATGAAAATACCGAGCCGCCTCAATCGCAAGACTAAGGTCCTGCTTGCCGCTCTCGCCTTTTCTTTGTTGCCTCTGCCTGGCTACGCCTGGGAATATGCCGGTCTTGAATTTTTCGGCTCTTCCCAGCTTACAAAAGACGAGATCGAGAAGATGCTTCATCTCGGTCGAGGTTCAAGCATCGAGAAGATGGAGAAAGCAAAAGAGAGACTGGAGCAAAAAATAGAGAAGCTCAAACTCTTTGCCAATATTCAGATAGTCACCGCCGACTCAGATAGAGCCTATGTCTCGGTAGATCTCATCGAAGTCGGTGACGACATGATACCAACTCGCAAACTGCCCAATCCGCACCATGTCACCACCAGAAGCGAGAAGCCGGAGCTGCTTCTGGCGCGCCTGAATGCAAGACTGGATGAACTCACTGCCACCGGCAGAGATTGGAAAACAATATATAAAGGTGGTATCAAGCTCTATTCCGATGAACCGGCTAATCAGCTGGTCGAAGAGATTAGAAGATTCGCCCCGACCATGAAACCGGACTGGCTGGCGGTGGTATCGAATGACCCTGATCCGGAAAGGCGTATCCAGGCTATTGAGCTTTTGAACTGGTCCGGCGATTCTGTCGACACCTGCTACAGGTTGATAGGGGCCATAGACGACAGCAACTATAGAGTGAGGGGAGCAGCAACCCGCTTTATTTTCGACCGGCTCGATCTATTGCCCCATGACTTCCCCTTCGAGGATCTGATGCACGCCCTCTGCCGTCAGATTGGTCGGCCCTCCCATGAAGACCGGGTCAAATCGGCGTATCTCATGTTCGCCATTCTCAACCGAAAACCGCTTCTTACCGGCATGGCTTCCGAATGTGCCGGTAAGCAAGTAGATATCTATGCAGAAAAGAGCGTTATCCCGACTCTAAGAAGCATTGCCGAAAGGCTCAAAACAAAATTCGACCAGCCTGCACCGGTCAAAAGAACAAACCTGGCCCCGCCCCCATCTTCTGGGTTCTGACCGGCTATGAGAAATTTCAATAAGCAGGCGTTAGATTTTTGGAATTATGGGTACTAATACAATTAGCTGGTAGAAGTTGAAAGCTGCCCGGGCTTATATATTTAATTCGTATTTGGGCGCCTTCTACCAGCGCCTTTTTTATTCTCTGATTCTGCCCCGGCCATCATAAAAAAGCCGTTCGACCGGTTTGTCGCCAAGCAGATGCTCTTCGACAATCTCCCGGGCATCCTCCGGCTTGACATGGGCATACCAGACCGATTCGGGATAGACCACCACCATGGGACCGTTGCCGCAATGGTCGAAACAGCCTGCTTTGTTAATGCGGAAGCGGGTCTTCAGACCTCGTTCGAAGACCTCTTTACGAAGGGCGTCAAAGACTTCCACCCCGCCCTCTTGAGAGCAGGTTTTGCCGCTAAAGCAGACGAACACATGTTTTTCGAATACATCCATAATCGCTGCCATTATAGTCCAGAGCTTTGTATAGTCCCAAAAGTAATAATGTATGTAATATTCGATATTTATCCTTGACGTCCAAATGGTGAGCTGGGAGAATCTCTGCTTACGCAAAGCTGCGTCGGGCCGCAGACAGTCGGTACCTCGAAAGAGGCATAATGAACTTCTTGTAAGCTTCGCCGACCTAGGTCACACATGAGATATCAATCTCTGGGTAATTTTTACTCCAGTGTGGTCCCTGCGGTATTACTGCCGGGATTTTTTCTTGGCCGTAATTCGACAAGCTATAACTACTCGTCAATTAAGGAGGCATCAATGGCCACCAAAGAACGCAAGCGAGAGATAGTAACCGAGCTTCAAGAGTTCTTTAACGACGGAAAAGTAGTGATAGTCACTGACCTGACAGGACTAACCGTGTCAGAGATGACAGCGTTTCGCAGCACCTTGAGACAGGACAATGCACGCATGAAAGTGGCCAAGAATACTTTGGTCAAAAGAGTCGTGGATGGTACTGAATACAAGGAGCTGAATACGCTGGCCAAGGGGCCCTCAGCTTTTGTAGTCGGCTATGACGATCCTGCCCAACCGGCAAAGACCGTTGTGGACGTACTGAAGAAGATGAAGAAAGGCTCCATCCGCGGTGCAGTTCTCGAAGGCAAGGCCCTGAATGCTGAGCAGGTCAAAAACCTCGCTCAACTTCCCACGAAAGAAGAGCTTCTCTCTTCGATCATGGGAGGTCTGGATTCCGGAGCTCGCGGCATAGCCGGACTCTTGGAAGCCGTAATCAGAGACATCGCTCTACTTGCTGAAGAAGTCGCAAAGAAAAACGAAGCTAGCTCAAGCTAATCACACTAAGGAGTTGAAAAATGGCTACAAAATTATCTGTAGATGAATTACTGGAACAAATCGGTTCTTTGACCCTGCTCGAAGCAGCTGATCTGAAATCCAAAATGGAAGAAAAATTCGGCGTTACCGCTGCCGCTCCCGTGGCTGCAGTAGCCGTAGGTGGTGGTGCTGCCGCCGGTGCTGAAGAAGAAGAGAAGACCGAATTCGACGTCGTTCTCGAATCTGCCGGCGACAAGAAAATCAACGTACTCAAAGTTGTACGTGAAATCACCGGTCTTGGTCTGAAAGAAGCTAAAGAGCTCGTTGACAGCGCTCCGAAGCCGGTTAAAGAGAAGATCAAGAAAGAAGAAGCCGAAGAGATCAAGAAAAAGCTTGAGGAAGCTGGCGCCAAGGTGGAAATCAAGTAACGCAAAATGCGTTACCCTGGAAGTGTGTGATTCAGGAGAGAGTTTATGCGCTGCCCAGGATGTAACCTATTCCACCCGGCTCACTATGATACCTGCATAAGTTGCGGGATCAGCCTCAAAGCCGAATCGAATCCTGAAGAGGGAGCAGCCGTGACCACGGAAGTGGCCGATACGGCTGCTCCTTCTGGCAATAACAGCAAAAGAAGATCTAAAAACCTCAATCTAGAAAGCCGCGCAGGCACCCCGGTTTTTGCCGGTGTTCTATTCGGATTAGTTATTCTGCTACTGGCTGCCGGTGCCACCTTTTTCTTTTTGACTCGCTCCGGGGACGATACCAGACTGGTCAAAAAAGGAAGGATGGAACTGGACAAAGGGCAGTATGCTTTTGCGGTATCCAGTCTCAAAAAAGCACTCGAAGCCGATCCTAATAACCCCAGAGCCTATTTGCTGATGGCAAGGGCCTATGTTGGAATCGACAAGGTCGACGAAGCCTGGGAAGCGATAGGCAAAGCTCAGAAACTTGGCAAAGGGGTGGCGACCGAGCCGGAGCTCGCCTCCGACCTGGCTAATTACTACAGGCTGCGCAAGCAGTACGAAAAATCTATCGATCTGATTCGTCCTCTGGCAGATCAGAATATCCCGGGCAAACGGGGCGAACTTGCCGACCTCAATGCCCTGGCAGGTGACGAAGCCTTGAGCAGTGGCGATCTCGAAAAGGCTCTTCGTAGCTGGGAAGAGGTCCAGACCCTTAAAGAAGGCTCTCGCTTCGGAGAGGCCGAAGCTCGCCTTGCCACCATCTATGAAAAGCTCGCCAAGCAGTTTGCTGCAGAGAAGAAAGACGACGAAGCTCTGGCATATCTTGCCAAACTGACAGCGATCAATAAAAATCCAAAGCATTATGAAACCAGCGCCGAAATCTACGAAAAATCGGACAAGCTCGAGCTGGCCATCGACCAGCTACGCAAAGCCCTCGAATTAAGCGCCAGCCCGAGGCTGCAAAGGAAGCTCGCTACGCTCCTTGCCCGCCGGGGCAAAGAGATGCTCGATGCAGGCCAGTCAGAGACAGGCTATGCCTATCTACAACAGGCCAGGTCCATCGATCCATCGAGCGCACTTCCTGAAGTCACTTTGAAGAGGGTTCAAGTAGGTGTAGACCCGAGCACCAGAATGCCGATGATCTCTGGCGAAGTCTGGAACCCGGGCACAAGAAGCATCGGTCAGCTCAGTCTCAAAGTCGATCTCTATGACAGCAAGAGCCTCCAGACAGTGTTTTCGAAAGAGACAAAACTGGTGGACGAGTTTGTCCGACCTTTAAAAGCCAAAGAGTCTAAAGACTTCACTTTCATCTCTGACACCCAGGCCAGGGCCGACGGGACCATGGAGTTTCAGGTCTATATAGACGGCTCATTGTATAAAGCCTACAAATTCGAAAAGAGAAAAGCACCGTCGGCAGTGTCAGAGACCACAGCCACCAGTCCTGCCGAGACAGAAGTTGTGCCACAGCCAGCCTTGCGTCCGGCGATCAAAACACCGAAGATGCCGCCGCTTAATTATGGCAGTGCACCGACACCCGGAAGCGCCCCGGTTCCGACTACCCAACCAGGCGGCTCCACATCTTCGACCCCTGAAGAGAAGACCCTTCAAGATCTGGATTTCTAAAATCCAAAAGCTAAAAGCCGAGAATCAATCATGCGGCACCGGCGGCGATATCAATCGTCAGCCGTTGTAGACCCGGTCTCCGCCTTCGGCTTTGGCGACATCGAGAAACTCGATTGCTTTGTTCATCAAATCCAGCTCGTCTCTGGCATGGGTGGGGAAAGAGACTACTCCCACCGAGCAGGTCACTCGAAGACTCTTGAGTTCATCACTGATAGGCATCGACTTGAGCCTTTCTCTAATACGCTCACCGACGACCACCGCTCTAGAAGAGTAAGTCTCGGGAAAAATCACCGCCAGTCGGTTATCTTTGCAGCGCCCGGGAATATCCACATCCCGAATCGCCTTTTTAATAATCTTGGCGGTAGTGCGCAGCATGTCCTCGACAATCATTGAGCCATACTGTCTTCCATAGGTCTCGACGTCATCTACTTCGACAATCAAAATCGAGACCGGGCGCTTATAACGCTTGGCACGCTTCAGTTCGTATTCGAGCTTACGGATATAGGTTTTGAAATTGAAGATACCGGTAGACTTATCGAGCAAGCTGACCTTCTCGTATTCTTCGAGGGTCTCATCAGAGATGTTGTCTCGGCTGCGGTTGAGATCGCGCTGCTGCTTCTCTTTGGTGAACTTCTGGCGTTCGTCCTTGGTCTTCTCGACCATCTGGGTGAATTTATTCTCCCGGGTGTAGGACCACCCCTCACGCTCGTCTCGTTCGCCTCTATCGCTCATTCCGATTACCTGCCAAAGTATATTTATATATCCTATTGTAGCTTTACCACGTTCTAAATAGAGCTAAAACTTAAAAAATCTCGGGCTCTGGCGTCCCCACCACGATTTATCTGAAGCGCCGGGAACAAAATGCTGCGAAAAACCTCTATCTATGAGCCGATGAGGCGATTCTTTATGTATATTAGAGATAGAGATCCAGCTTGACTACCAGAGTATCCACAGAAAGCCATGCCAGAACCCGATAAGAATGAAGCCTGGGAATACTACCAGAGCCAGCATCAGAGCCTGGGCTGCAAGCTCACGCATTTATTCGGCGTCCCCCTGATCACATTTTCCCTTCCTGCTCTTTTCCTTGACTGGAAGCTTGCCCTTCTGCTTTTCTCGGCAGGGTGGCTGATGCAATTTGCCGGTCATTACCTATTCGAGAAGAACACTCCTATCGTCTTAACCGAAAGGCGAAGTCTGGCGACTCTCTACGCCGCGCTTCATTTTGCCCTCCGGGGCTGGCTCGATATATTCTGCGGGCTCATGAAGCGGCCGGAGTTCAAGAAGAAAGTCAATTAAAGCGCACCATATTCGGCATTACTTTTCGCCGTGAAACCGACCACCCCACATGCGGCTCGAGTTCACATCGCCGAAGATATAAGTGTCACCGTTTCTGGACTTGATAGAAACCCGCTTACCGTCCCAGGTTGTACGATCACCGTTAGGATACTCGATAGTCCGTTTAGCACCATCGTGGAGATTGTATTTCAAAATAGTGCCATCGGATCTGGTGGTCTTCACATTGCCGGCAGGGTCTATCATCGTGGTCTCGCCCCTGGCCAGATCGAGCCTGTGAACATACTTTCCAGGTGCCACAACCTGCTTTCCGGTTAAGGTCTCTATCTCGACCCGACCGTCAGGGCCGTGTTTTTCCCGGGCGCCGTCCCGTTGAATCAACTTTTCGCCATTGCCGAAATCCAGCTCTTCATAGTCTCTGGTCTTGGTCAGCTTGCCCCCGTTGGGATATTCGGTCACACGCTTGCCGTCGCGAAAAGTGGTGGTGCTTATTTCCGTATCGAGCTCGGTAACTACTCTTCGTCCATCTCCATAAGCCTTTACCTCAAGCGGTTCATAGCTGCCGGAGCGCAAAACCTTAGAGCCATCCGGTGCTTTTACCCAGTCTTTGCCGAGCATATTGAACTCGATACGGGCTTTCAAGGGAGACTGCCTTAGATAAGCTACTGCTGCTGGAGTACAGCGTCCCGCCGAAGCGGCGCCCACTCCTGCCAGTAGACCGGTGGCGGTCTCAAGCTCATCGGGACCGACAGCCCGCTTGAACTGGGCGAGACTCTGCTCGTAAGTATAAGGACTTTCATGGTTCTGCCAGACCCTGTCCATGGCTTGCTTAACCATCGAATTGCGCTCGATGTTATTGGGATTGTTCAGGTCGACCTTGCTCCAGAGCCACTGGGCGCCCATTAATGTAGCGCCGCCCACACAGGCTGCTCCTATCAAAGGAGCCTCGGCCGCCACCACCCCGATACCGACGCCGATAGCCGCCCCGGAAGCCAGGGCAAGACCGGCATCACAAACAGCTTTATTAGGATCACGGTTGAACTCGTCGACGATACCGCCGACAGAGCCTTCACCCACCAGTTTCAGCTCAGCCATGGCTTTCTGAGAATCCTTCATCAGATCGACCAGATTGAATCGATCTCCGGATTCCGTATCGGTTCTGCTGCCTATCGAGTTGTATTGCGATTCTAGATTCATCTCTCCTGCCCTCCTTCGGTCGGTCACTAAATTAAACGACGAAGGGGCAAGGAATACACTGTGCAAATCCACAGAGATAGGCAAGGTCAAAAAATCCAGGGGATCCAGCGCCAGCGAGTCCGCTCGGCATATTCGCGGTAGCCTTCGAGCTCCTCTTTCAACATGGCGTCTTCAAGAAAGGTGCGAATCAGATTGAGCAAGATACAGACCGCAGCTGGAACCAGGGCACAGTAAGACTGCAGCGATAGGGCGATGGCTACCGCCATGGTGCTGAGGGCGACATAGCCCGGATGGCGCACCACGGCATAGGGTCCTGTGGAAACCACATGATGATCCCGGTCTGATTGCAAGCGGACCGAGACTTCAAAATGCTTGTTGACCGCCTCGCACCAGGCGACAAGAGCATTGGCCAGAATAAAGAGAGCGTATCCGGTCGGTACAAGCCATGCAGGGGCGTTGCCGATGCCATGCCTGTGGTCTAAAGAAGCGACCGGCAGAATAGTAATAAAGGTCGTGGAGATAAGCAGGAGAAGAACCAGGTCCCACCGCTTGGTACCCGCCCCGAGCCGCTTTCTGACCTCGATAATCTCCGGATTGACCCGGTAAAGATAGGCAGCACAGCCGGTTATCGTAACCAGCACCAGAAAGAAAAAGCTCCAGCCCGTCTGCCAGTGCCAGTCTCCCGCCACAGGAAAGATGAGAAGCACCATGGCAAGCAGCATGAAGCCGCTCTTAAGGACAAGATGAATGATCATAGGTTAGAGAGAACGAAAGTGAACAGAGCCTAGCCTTCGCTATTTTCGTCTTTTTCAGCTTCGCTTTCTTGAGTTTGGGTTTGCTCGGCAGGAGCGGGCGAGACGAACTCAGAAGCGGCAGGCGCCGGTTGCTGGGTCTGGGCCGGAGCGGCTCCACCGGAATCTTTGCTCTCGGGAGCGCCACGCAGGATGGCATCAGCCAGAGAACCGAGCAGCAACCTTACGGAGCTTACCGAATCATCGTTAGCCGGGACCACATAATCGATACCATCGGGATCGCCATCGGTATCGAGCAGAACCACGGTGGTTATACCGAGCTTCTTGGCTTCCAGCAAAGCTGTGTTCTCTCTTCTCTGGTCGACAACGACGATAACGTCAGGACGACCACGCATATTTTTCAAACCGCCCAGAAACTTGCTGAGTTTTTCGTACTCACGCATTTTCACCGCTTGCTCTTTCTTGGGCATACGGAAGAAATCACCGTTGGTTCTGGAGTCTTCCAGCTCTCTCAAACGGTTGATCCGGGCTCTAATAGTCTCGAAGTTAGTGAGCATACCACCGAGCCAGCGGCGGTTTACATAATAGGCGCCACATCTGGTCGCCTGGCTCTCCACCATCTCCACAGCCTGTTTCTTGGTGCCGACAAAGACGATGTTTTTCTTCTGTTTTGCCATGTTCTCGAGGAACTGGCAGGCTTTGTCCAGGGCGACTCTGGTCTGGGCGAGATCGATGATATGGCGGCCGCTGCGCTCGCCATAGATATAGGGTCTCATTTTGGGATTCCAGCGGCTGGATCTATGGCCGAAATGCACCCCGGCGTCGATTAGCTGTTTCATAGATACGTCTGCCAATTTCCTTGATAACCCCTCTTGAGACTTGACCTGTAGAAGAATAGCATGAGGACCTGTGCTTTGAAACCTTATGTAGATGACTGTAGCGTTATTTAGCTTAAAATGAAGCTATGGCTCGTAACGCAATATTTCTGGTGCTTTTCTTCGCCGTTCTGGGCTCGGCTTATTTTGGCTGGAAAAATTCTGAGCAGATCCAGGCAAGTCATGAGACCCCTGAAACACTTGAAACAAAAGATGAATCAGTGACAGAGCAATCGGCCACAGCAGTTCACGCTACAAGGACGATTGAGGCTGGAGAGGAATTTACCCCCTCTAATATCAAAGCCGTAGCGATAAGTTTCGAAAAGCTGCCCCAGGATGCCTTTACCCTGCCGGAAGCTTTGATGGAAAGACGAGCCGCTACCAGAATAGAAAAAGGAAGCCTGATCTCAGCCCCTGACCTCCTGGCCGAGGACTACTCGAAATGGACCGCCTGGGATCAAAAACGGGAAGACAGCCTCAAAAGAGCCCTGGCCAGTGGCAAAGGTGTGGCCGTCTACGCAATAAAAGATATCCCGGAAGGTAAGAATATCTACTCGATGCAACTCGAAGGAAAACAGCTCGATCCTGCTAAAGTCCCAGAGGGCACTATGAATTCTATAAAAGCGATTCATGGCAGGAAATCCCCCTATGGCATCAACCAGGGGCAGATAATCACCGAGTACGATCTACAACCTCGCTAGCTTTTCTACTGCGCGGGTATCTTATTCAGAGAGTTGTCTTAATAGAAGAATCGCAATTTGAAGAGACCTTTCCGCAGCCTGATCTTTGCAGTATTTGCCCTGGTTGTATCCATGAGCGCTGCCCTGGCCTGGGAGACTTATACTTACGCTCCGGTCAGGGTGGGAGGCGGTGCCGCTTTTCTGGTCACCGATGCCGACAAGGTCTCGGCTTCCGACCGCGCAGACGCTATCACAGAACAGATTGACGAGATTTTAAAGAACCCGGAGCTCAAACCCGAAGACGTCACAGTCGCCCAGGACCCCGAAGGGCACTACTGCATTCGCCTGGGCACAAGGACGCTTGCCACGGTGATGGATTCCGATGTAAAGGTTTTCGGCACCCCGGCCAAGTCCCTTGCCACCCGCTGGGCGTCGAGCATTAAGACCAAAGCCTCCCGCCTGGAGCCTATCTATAGGAACAAATCAACTGAAAAAGGCGAGATCAAGATGCTGGGCGAGCACCAGGTCTTGCTTCTACTTTTACAAGTAGCAATTCTTCTGCTGGGCGCTTTCATTTGCGGAGAGATTATCTCTTCTATGGGTCAGCCGGCGGTAATAGGCCAGATGCTGGCAGGAATTATTCTGGGCAAATCGGTTTTTGGAGCGCTCTTTCCAGATCTTGCCGGGATAATCTTCCCTGTTCAGGCGAGTCAGGCCAATCTACTCGAGGTGGTCTCCTGGATCGGCGTGATTTTCCTTCTTATGCTCACCGGTCTTGAAACTGATATAGAGTTGATAAAAAAGCAGGGACGGTCTGCCCTTGGCGCCTCTATCCTCGGTATCATCATTCCTTACTCAACCGGTTTCGGCTTCGCCTATCTCATCCCCGACGACCTTCTGCTCAATCCGGAACATCGGCTGATAGTGGCGCTTTTCATCGGCACAGTCTTCTCGGTCTCTTCTGTTCCGGTTATCGCCAAGATCCTCATGGACATGCAGCTTCTGCGTCGCAATGTGGCCCAGGTCATACTTGCCACAGCCCTGGTCCATGATACCGTCGGTTGCATCATCCTTGCCCTGGTGGCAGCATTAGCCAGTGCGCATTCATTCGGTCCGGAACTCTTCAAAGCGCCGGTAGGCACTGTTGTATTCGTGGCCGTTGCCATATTAGGCAGGAAGTATTTTTTCAACCTGCTCAGATTTATCAACGATCGTATCCAGAGAGATGAAGCTCTGGTGACAGCGGTCACGGTCATGCTCCTGCTCAGCGCTGCTTTCACACAGTATGTCGGGGTGCACGTTGTACTCGGTGCCTTCATCGTAGGATTTCTTCTCTCCCAGACTCCGATTGTACGAAGCCGGGTGATTCACTCTTTCGAAGTTATTACCATGGGTATCTTCGCACCGATCTTCTTTGCCGGAGCCGGACTGCATGTAAACCTCGGACTGCTGGCCGATCCCAAACTGTTTTTCCTGACCATAGGCATGGCCTTACTTGCCTGCGCCAGCAAGGTCGGCGCCAACTTTGTCGGCGGTCGCTGGGGAGGTCTTTCGAAATGGGAAGCTCTCTGTCTGGGCTTTGGTGCCAATGCGCCGGGAGCCATGGGTCTGATCGTGGGGATATTGGGCTATTCTATGGGCATCATCAATGTCGAGCTTTTATCTGTGATCATCGTCATGTCTCTGGTCACCACGGCTATAACGCCACCACTTATGAAGTGGTCTCTCAAACATGTCCAGGTCGGCGACGCAGAACAAGAACGACTTGAGAAAGAAGAGATCAAAGCGAAGACTCATATCGGACATTTGAAAAGAATTCTGCTCCCTACCGGTGGTGGCACCTACGGCAACATCAGTGCCCATATTTTAAAAGCAATATCTGCCGATCATAAGATAGAGGCAACACTCTTCACCTCGGCCAAGTCCAAAGATGCAGCCCCTCAGCACGAATATGTCGATCATATAAGAGGAATAATCTTTGACGGCAATGTCACCATGGTTGATAGATTCGCAGAATCTGAAGACCGGGTCGAAGATATCTTGAACGAATCAGAAAAGGGCTATGACCTCATTTTAGTCGGGGCAGCCAATACGGACAAAGAAGAGAATCAAGATTCTTTATTCGGCAAACAGATAGACAGCCTTATAGAAAAAAGCGGCAAGTCCCTCTTCGTCTTGCACTGGCCGGGCGAACGTCGTACAAAGCCTGTTCAAAAAATCCTGATTCCCAACTCCGGATCCGAATCTTCTAGAAAAGCGCTTGAACTGGGACTTGTTATAGCCCGGGGCACCGGTGCCGAAGTCACCTGTCTTTCGGTGGTCGAAGAACCCCGCGTCAGCAAAGACGCCGAAGAATCTAAAAAGCATGCCGAAGACATCGCCCGAAGTTCATCGAGCCTGGCCTCAGCCTACGAACTGGAAGTCCAGACCCTTGTTAGGGAGGCAGAAACCGCCGGCGATGAGATCTTGAAAGTGGCAGAAGAGATAGGAGCCGATGCGATTATTCTGGGTGGAGAGAAAAGACCGACAGACAATCTCTTCCTCGGTCAAATAGTACAAAAGGTCGTACATGGTGCCCGCTGCGGAGTCGGTGTCTATATCAGCTAAGACAGCAAGAAGGCTGATAGCACCAGCGATTATCAAGTTTGCGAAAACGCTCGGCAGATAGAAATGAGATCTCGCCATCGACTTCTTTCGGTCGGAAGACTCGATGAATATGATCACCATCCGGCCATTGCCGCTGTGATTCGGACAAAGACGAATCAGGCGAAAGCAGGCTGGATAGAAGCGGCGTATAGAAAAACGGTGCAGAGACTCGCTCCGTCACACTATCAGGCACCACAACCCTATGGGCAGCCGGTCGAATCGCTTCTCTGGTGGCTAGAGACAGAAGCTCCCCGGCAAGCACAAGGAAGTCCCCGGGCTCTGTAACCAGGTCTTGCCATTGACCGTCAGAAGAGGCTATCTGAAGCCCTTCGACAGGGTCCTGAGAGACTATGGTGATCCAGCTCCAGTCGGCATGGGCCGGAGTGCCTGTGATTGAAGTGCCGGTTCCTGAAGCAATGCCGCCGTATTTTATTAGCTTGAGAAGACAGTAAGAAGAGTCGTAAGCATCCTTCGGAAAATCAGGCCCGCTATATCTAGAAGATAGAAAAGCGCCAAGACGATGCATCTCTTCGAAATAAGCGGCAAGCTCTTTCTTGCCATCGGGGCTGAGCCCCTCCGGAATTTTATTAGGAGCGCGAAGATCTCCTTGAGGCACCGCACCACCGGCATAGATATGAAATTGCTCCCGGGCATCTCTTTGATTTTTCAAGAGCGAATAGCCGGTATAGCTTCCCTCTTTTTTTAGCAGACGAAAGTTCTCTTTTTGCTGCTCAGGAAGGGCCAAAAGTTCTCTTGCCACCGAAAGGATGGATGTTGAGAATGGTTTACAGTGCTTCGATGTAAGCAGAAAGGCACTGTATTTAGTGAGAGCCGAATCCACTTCTTCTAGAAAAGACCCGGCTGCATCATTCGAATAAGACTCAGGAAGCTCCAGCCGAGGAAGAGAAATGGCTTGCCTGGGCCTGTGCATGGGCTTGTCTCCTAGCTTCTTTTAAGAGCCTTCTCTTTGCGTTCCTGACAGAGTGCCACCAGTTCATCGACCTTAAAATGCGGTCCGAAAATTCTGTGACCCTGGTATTTGAAATGCTCTCTGGCTTCATGCTCTTGCCAGGTCATCACCGCCTTGAATATGGTCTGAATCACCTCACTCTTTTTGAGTTCTCTGGCGATGAACCATTTACGTCCATGCTGAACTGTATCGACATCGGTATAAGCACATTTCTCTTCGGTTGATATCCACAGCAAAAAGCCCGAGCGGGTCTCTTCTATGTTGAAGGCGAGATTCTTGCACTCCAGATCATCGACTATCTCCCTGACGTCATCCAGCTTGAGACAGCCTCTCTGACGACGAACCAGCTCCACAGCGTATTCCGTACATTTTTCTACGGTGTCGAATATGGGGACACCATGCTTTTCTGCCATGGACTTAAGAAAGACACGACCGCGATTGAGATCATCGGCTTCATATTGATCCAGGGTCTTGCCCTCGATGACTGTACCGGCTTCCATATATTGCAAACAGAGCGCAGTCGGTACATCCGCACCGATCAAATAAGCCGCTTCAGCCACCGCTGCTACCCCGCGGGTCTCACGGCTTACGACAAACATCAGGACCTCGGCTTCGTCTTTGGTTAGCATCTCGCCTTTCTCATCATCGACGGTCCACTCACCGACACCCATCTGGGGGTTGTGATAGGTCACTTTTTCTCTTTCTAATATGGGAATAGCTATGTCCTGACGCCAGGTGGTCCTGCCGCAGGCTCCCCCCAGAAAAACTTCCATGGTGTTATTTTTATGGTTTCCTGTCATTGTTCTTCTTTTGACTCTTCTGAAAGACTGTCGTTGACGAATTTAGCCATCTGATTATCCGGGTCTATTTTGAGTGCTCGTTTGATGGCAGCGATACCACGGCCGGTTCTGCCACGGTCTTGATTTATTTTTGCCAGTTCTATCAGCGCCTCGACACTCTTTTTGTTTATGGCAAGGGCCTTCTTGGCGCTCTTCTCGGCTTTTGTAAGGTCACCGTACTCTCGATAGACCCTGGCCAGTGCGACCTGGGGCCAGAAGAACTTGCTGTTTTTCGAGGCAAGCTCGCTGTAGATTTTTTCGGCCGAGATGAAGTCGCCGGCAACCTCGGCGGTACGACCGGTGAGATAGGACTTTGAGTCTGCCAGGTCTATTGTCTCTTGAGGCAGATAGATTTCGATAAAGTTCTCGGCTTGCGCTTTCAGATCTTTGTCCGTGGTCTTCTTAGCAGCCTCTTCCATATACTGACGAGACATCTCGATCAGACCCATGCTCTTGCACTGCTCACCCATCTCAAAATACAGCCTGGCATCGGTCTTTGCGTCAGCCAGAGGCGGACTGGGAAGAAATGCCAGCTTGGTGCCGATCAGAAGCTCTTTATTAGCTTCCTCCAACATCTTCTGAGCCTCTTCATCCCTGTCGGTCTTGAGCAATAGAATCGCATAGGTACTGTGGGTCTGACCCCGAATGATTTTCATCAGGGTCATGCGAGTATCTTTAGAGAGCTTAAGCGACTCTTTGAGCAGCTTCTCTGCTTCACTGTATTTCTTCTGCTTTATAGAAAGCCTGGCTGAATCATTCAGATAGTCAGCCTCTTTTATGACCGAGCCTATCTCTTTGGACAGAGCCAGGGCTTCCGCCGTGTGTTTCTCTGCGTTTTCATAGTCATCCGATTTAGTCTGCCAGCCGGCAAGCTGAGCCACCGAATTGGCAAGATCGTTTTTAAGACGTATTAATGGAGCGATTTTAGAATTGGCGCCGGCCAGTTCTACCGCTTCTTTTCTCAGCTTGTAAGAGCGCTTGAGCAGAGGCATCAACTCCAACACCTTCTCCTGGCGAAACTTGAGCCGTCTCAAGGTATCGACAGAATCGGCCAGCTCGCTCAGAGCCAGGATTTTCTTCTCTTTGCCAAGACTGCCCTTGTCCTTCGATGCTTCCGCCAGAGCCTTCTCTTTTGCTTTCAAATCAGCAAGAAGATCCTGCTCGGTCTCGGCCCAGGTCGGCCAGGGATTGACGTCGATGCTTGGTCGGGCACGCCAGCTCTCGAACAGCCAGCGGCGCTCATCTCCGATTTTCTTGAATATACCTGCCAGTAGCCCATGGTAATAAGGCTGATTGTTCAGCCGCTGTGCAAGAACTATATCGATGAGGGCATTCTTGTCCTTACCCAAGCCTAAATAAGCCTGACAGCGAGCGCCAAAGAGGCTGTCATCTGCTTTGTTCAGATTAATCGCCTCGGTAAAATCTTTAGCAGCCTTCTCATAGTCCTTGAGCTGCAGATAGGCATGACCCCGCCAGTAGTATCCCTCAGTCGATACCGGGCAGATTCTAATGACCTCAGAAAAATCTTTTAGAGATTTCTCGAATTCTTTTAGAGAGCACAGCAGATAACCTCTATCTCTATAAGCCTGAGCGTTATCCGGGTCGAGCTTGATCACCTCGGTGGCAACCTCGATATCTTTGCGAATCAGCTCAGGGTCCCGCACTTTGCTGGGCACCGCATGTTTGAGAAGATTCTCCGCTCTGCGGGTTTTGTCAGATGTAATCTCGCCATGTTTTACCATGCCCAGCCCATCAGAGAAACCTACAGTCGATTTGTAGCGGGGCTTGATCACCATGTTTCCGATATTGTCTATGTAGCCATAGCCGCCATCGGACTCCACGGTTCTGAGACCATCGCTGAGCTCTCCTATTTCGCCATACTCAAATGGTGCGACGGTGGCACCATCCTTGCCGACCAGGCCGAATCTGTAATCGGGATAAGAAAAATAGCCGGGGCTCAAGGGCGTGGTCGCCATATCAAAATCGACATTCTCGCCGGAGCGACGAGCTATTACATAGCCGGAATTAAATTTGGTGACTGTGCCGAAAGAATGTTTGATAGGCGAGATATCACGAGCACATACTGCTGTACCGCTTTTGAAGCCGCTCCAGACCGAGCTGAACTGGGGTTTTATCTCCCACTTACCGCGCTTGTCGATGAAGCCCCATTCATCGCCCTGCTTAGCCGCGGCCAGCCCACCATAAAAACTTTGCACATCATCGAATACAGGTTTGATGGCGACCTTTCCGAGCGTATCTATAAAGCCCCATTTTTCACCTTCTTTAATGGCGGCCAGTCCTTCTGAAAAAGACTTGGCGCTCTTGGCAGACGGAGTAAGTTTGACCTTGCCTTCTTTGTCGATATAGAGATATTTGTCATCCTCTTTGACCAGGGCAAGACCATCTTCAAAAGGAGCAGCAAAAGTATATTGCGGCTTGATGACGTACTTGCCTGTTCTGTCGATGAAGCCGGCCCGGCGAGAGCGCACGATAGCCATCAAAGCTTCGTTGTTTCCCGCCGATGTTTTGGCTTTGTCCTTTTCTTTGTCTTTTGTGTTCAGGATTTTGCTGGCATCTTCTTGAACTTTCTTAGGAAAGTCCTTCGAGCCCTGGCGTACATAGGCGACAGCAAGACCGGCGCTGAAATCACCAGCCGTCTCAAAACGGGGTTTGATCACGACCTTACCGGTGGTGTCGCAATACCCCCAGTCGTTCTTAATCTTGACCGCTGCCAGACCTTCATGAAAGTCCCTGGCCAGTTTGAAATTGGCACCGATTTTTACCGTGCCTTCCCGGTCGATATAGCCCCACTCTTCTCCGATCAAGACCGGTGCAAGCCCTTCGGAAAAGGGTCTTGCCAGATGAAAGAGATAAGGAATCGCCCGCTCTCCCTTTTTGTTTATGAACTCATAGGTGGGCGGCGCCTGTATGCGAATCCGGTGACTGCTGAGGGCCAGTGCCGGCGACAAGAAGGACTGTGCAAGAAGGAGAGCAGCCAGGGAGCTCATTCCTGCTTTGATCCAGCCGGATCTGCGGTTACCTGTTAAATTCATTACTTATCCTTCTTCTTAGGTTTTTCGTCTTTGAGCGTTCCGGACATGGCGGTCACAGACTGTTTCGAGATATCGAAATAAGTTTCGATTGCTTTGTTCACCTGGTCTTTAGTCACTTTCGAAATATTGGAGGCATAGTTGTCGATATAAGAGAGATCGACACCGGCAGCCTCATATAACGAAAGTCGTCCGGCTATTTTTGAAGGAGAACGCAGAAAAACTGCATAGGTCCCACTGAGGTGCGATTTCTCGGTAGCCAGCTCCTCGTCGGTGATACCATCTTTCACATAGTCTGCCACGATGCCCTGGACTATTTTCTGAGCCTTTTCAAGGTTGTTGGGATTGACCGAATACTTTATGTACCAGGGGCTGAACTTCTGGGTGGGGTCGTCGATTACAGAATAGATTCCGTAGGTCAGACCGTACTTGTCTCTGACCGGAGCAAGGCGACAGGCGAAGCTGTCATAACCGAGAGCGGCGTTTGCCACCACCGTGGCAAAATAATCCGACGAAGCGAAACTGACCGGCAAATGTTTGGCCACACGCACATCGACATTAGCTTTATCCGGAATAGATAAAGAGACTACCTTGTTGCCGCTTTCGAGTTTGACCAGATCCTCAGGCGATGAATGCCAGCCTTTGCCCTCTCCGCGAGCCCAGTTGCCGAACTGCTTCTTGCAAAGTTCAACTATACGGTCATGATCCACTGCGCCGACAAAAGCTATTACAGTATTGCCGGCGGTGAAGTTATCGCGATGATAGTCTTTTAGATCCGAAACTTTGATCTTCTCCAGCTCTTTGAGCTGTTCTTTAAATCCCTTTTGATAAAAAGGACTGTCTTTACGATAGAGCTCCCGGGACATAAGATTCCAGGAGACTTCGTTGGTATCAGCCATATTTTCTTTTAGCTCTGTTTGCCGGAGCTTGGTCTCCAGCTTGAGCTCTTTGCCTGAGAATAACGGCTCTTGAATGACATTGGCCAGTACTTTCACAAAATGGGGCAGATCCTCTTTGACCACATGCGAGTCGAACTCTGTCCAGAAAGTATCAGGGTCGAAGTCGATGTCTGCTCCCATCAGCTCGAGTTCATCGGCAAGAGCTTCTTTAGAATAGCGGGACGACCCCGAAGTCATCAGGGTTGAGACCATGACAGGTATTTGATAAAAATCAGAAGGACCGTTCTTGATCTTGCCCGAGACCGCAACCGTTGTGGCGTTGGGTATAGCAAGCGAGAGTACGGTCAGTCCATTGTCGAGGGTAGAGCGCTTCACTTTAGAGGCGATCTCGACTTTGCCGACTGCTTTTTCTAATTTTTCTTTTTTGACTGCGACGCCGACGTCGGCACCAGACTCTTCTTTTTTCTCTGTTTTCTTGTCTTTCTTATGGGCGGCAAGATCTATAGGAGGCGGAGCCGGTTTGCTTCCATCTTTGCGAGGATAATAATAACCGACCGTTTTGTTGTCGTTATGAAAGTATTTTTTGGCGACCGCCATGACATCGTCGGCGGTGACCTTCTCTATCTTCTCAGGATAATCCAACCACCAGCGCCAGTCAGCCACAGCTATAGCTTCGGTCAGATACATGGAGAAACCCAGAGGGTCGGCGATGCTCAATCTGATGCTTTTCGTAATCGAACTCTTCGCCTTTTTCAATTCTTCATCGGAAATGGGCTTTTCGGTAAGCCGCTGCGCTTGCTTCACAAGAGCCTCTTCCAGGCTCTCGAGCTTATTTGAACCTGCTGTCTGGGCGGAGAGCACGAATAAGCCCGGGTCACGCAGAGAATAGTTGGAAGCATCGACAAAAGATGCCAGTCCTGTGCCGATTAATTTTTTGTAGAGCCGACTCGATTTGCGGGCGCTGTCACCCAGAACATTCTCCAGCACATCGAGGGCATAAGTGTCTTCACTGAGACAGCGCGGAATATGATAGCCGATAACCAGCCTCGGAACATCGGTGCCGCGACGTACTGTGAAACGACGCTCTCCTTCCTGGGGAGGCTCTTCGGTATAAACCTGGGGAAAAGGAGCCGGAGCCGCCGGAATAGATGAGAACCGCTCATCGATCATCTCGATGGCCTCTTTCGATTCGAAATCCCCCGACACTATCAAGGTGGCATTATTGGGCCAGTAGAAATCATCATAGAACTTCTTCAAACGGGCTAAGGGCACCCCTTCCACATCAGAGCGCCAGCCGATAGTAGGATGATGATAAGGGTGCTCCCGGAAGGCTGTGGCAAAAAGATTGGTCTCGAGCAGTTCATCGGGATCATCTTCACCCCGCTCCAGCTCATTGCGCACCACGGTCATCTCCGCCTCGCGGTCTTCTGCCCGCAAGAGCAGATTACGAAGACGGTCGGACTCGATGTCGAGACAGAGCGATAGATATTTCGCCGGCACCACTTCGAAATAGTTGGTGCGGTCGAACCAGGTGGTTGCGTTATTGATACCACCGACTCGCTTGAGCAGGTCGTCTATGCCGTTCTTCTGCTTGGGGTCGAAACGACCGGTCCCTTTGAACATCATATGCTCTAAGAAGTGTGTGGCGCCGGTATAACCCACGGCCTCGTTTCTGGAGCCGACATGGTAGACGATGGTGGTCGCCACCACCGGTGCTGCGTGGTTCTCTATCAAAAGGACTTTCATGCCGTTGCTTTTCAAGCGATATTCGGAAATTCCTTTAACAGGCTTATCCGTTATACGCTCCAGGCCACTTGTACGCGCTTCCAAATTCGAACCCTCTTGGGCAGTACTACTATCATTAGATACTGCAAATGCGGTGGTTGGAAAAACCACCGCATGCAGCATCAATATTACGGACAATGCGTAAAAGATACGCGTGGGAATCGATCTTTTCATCAAAGCCCCGGGATTGACCTCGAATATTCTGGCAACTCTGACCTCTCTAAATCGCCCTACTCGGCAGCTTTACCGCCGGTGACAACCTCTTTGGTCGTATTCAAAGTACCTTTGCCGGCTTCTTTCACAGAACCGACGGCACCTTTACCAAGCTCTTCAGCACCTTTCAAAGTACCTCTGCCGGAAGCTTCGGTGGTGTCGATGGCTCCTTTGCCTGCGGCCTTCACCGAGTCGACGGTACCTTTGCCATAATCCTTGGCAGCTCCCTTGAAATCGCCCTTGGCGGTTTTCTTGGCACTGTTGGCTGTGCCGCGTCCCAGAGACTCTACACTTTTGATTGTCCCATGACCGGCAGCCTTGGTAGCCTTGACCGCTCCTTTACCTATAGCTTCAGCACCTTTGACTGTGCCTTTGCCGGCAGCCTTGGTGGCGTTGAAAGCGCCTTTGCCCGCAGCTTCGGTGCCTTTGACTGTACCCTTGGCGGCTCCCTTGACGACTGACTCGGTGCCTTTAGCGAGCTTCTCGGCTCCTTTCTTGAAGACGTTACCGGAGCTCTTACCCTCCTCGGCCATGGCCGCGGTACATGTCGTCGCTGCAACGATCGCGATCAAAGTTGAAACGGCGCGATTTTTCATGATTTCCTCCTCTTCAATCCTTTAAAAGTCTAAACGTCATTGTGTCAAATTTGGTCGATTCCCGCCACTTGACATTGTATTTGGCGTCAATCTCCTTCAATTATGTAGAAGTCGGCTTCTCCTTGTATTTTGAAAACTCAATAGATATAGTGGATGCTTTGCTGAATTTGGAAAAGGATACTTCAATGAGTCGATTAGTCAGAGCTTTCACCCTGCTGCTTCTCGCAGGCGGACTGATGTCATCGCAGGCAGCCAGTGCCGCAGAAAAGAACCTCGATTTCGAACAATATCAGGACCAGGCAGTGACTGTTCTAAGGGACTATCTAAAAATCGATACGACCGTCCCACCGGGTAACGAAGCCCGGGGAGCCGAGTACTTAAAAGGTATTCTCAACAAGAACGGTATCGAAGCAGAGCTATTCGAAACAGCCCCGGACCGCTCGGTAGTTTATGCCCGGCTTAAAGGCAACGGCAAAAAGAAAGCGGTTATTTTGCTGAATCATATCGACGTGGTTCCGGCCGAAGCCAAAGACTGGAAGTATCCTCCCTTTGGCGGCGAAATTCATGACGGAGAAATTTGGGGACGAGGCGCCCTCGATATGAAAGGTATGGGCGTGATCGAATTGATGGCGATGATCATGCTCAAGCAATCCGGGATAGAACTGGATCGCGACATCATTTATCTGGGCACGCCGGACGAAGAGGTTGGTGGCGAATTCGGTGCCGGCTGGCTGCAGAAGCACAAGCCCGAGATAATAAAATCAGCCGAGTTTTTGTTGAATGAGGGCTTTCCGATTGAATCCGACGAAAAAGGAAAGGCTAAATACTGGGGTGTGGACTATGCCGAAAAGTCTGTTCTCTGGCTAGAGTTGACCACAGAAGGAGCCGCCGGTCACGCCTCTATGCCGATTCCCGGTGCGGCAACCTATCGCCTGGTGAGAGCCCTCAAAAAAATCGATGATGCCGGACCGAACTTCAGGCTGTTGCCCGAAGTAGAAGAGTACTTCAAAAAGATAGCTCCCACCGAAGACGAGTCTATGAAAAAGCTTTACGCCAGCATCGACTCTTCTATCAAAGAGAAGAAGCACAGCCATGAGCTGCTTTCTGATCTGCTCAAGTCTTCGATGCTCAGAAACACCATCTCTTTGACCGTGATGAAAGCCGGTTATAAAACCAATGTTATCCCGGCAAGTGCTTCGGCTCAACTAGATTGCCGTCTGCTGCCCGATGTCAAAAAAGACGAGTTCATCAAATGGATAAAAGGCATCATCGATGATCCTACTGTGAAAATATCGGTGCTCGAATGGAATCAGAGCGATCCTTCCAGCATGGAAACCGAGATGGTAGCAGCGATTAAAAAAGTCGCCGCCGCCGAAGACGCAAAAGTTCCTGTGGTACCGGTTATAGTGCCCTGGTTCACCGACTCGCACTGGTTCAGAGAGTTGGGTGTGCAGGCCTATGGCTTCCAGCCCTGCGAAGTCGACAAGGAACACTTTGCCACCATGCACGGCAAAGACGAGCGTATTTCAATCGACTCTTTCAAAAAAGGGGTGGTGAGAATGTACAAAATCCTGAAAGAAGTAGCGGCAGCGGACGCCAAATAAGGCAAGCAAGAGGTTAAAGAACTAAGATGGCAGACGTAGATACGGTCGAAACCAATCAGAATCCCTGGCAGATAGTTAGCACCAGAGAGATTTATGATAACGCCTGGATAAATGTACGGGAAGACGAAGTGATTCGACCGGACGGAGAGCCCGGTATCTACGGAGTGCTCCACTTCAAGAACATGGCAATAGGGGTGTTGCCCATAGATAAAGACGGCGGAATTTACCTTGTCGGTCAACATCGCTATCCCCTCGATCAATATTCCTGGGAGATTCCTGAAGGTGGTTGCCCGGAGAATGAAGACCCTTTCATAGCCGCCCAGAGGGAGCTTCTGGAAGAGACCGGTTTAAGTGCCGGAAACTGGGAATATCTCGGCACCGCGCATCTTTCGAACTCGGTATCGGATGAAGTGGCACACTGGTATATCGCCACCGATCTGGTTCAAGGAGAAGCCCAGCCGGAAGGCTGTGAAGATCTGACCGTTAGAAAAGTCCCCTTCAAAGAAGCGCTTGCCATGGTTATATCAGGAGAGATAACCGATTCGCTTTCTGTGATGGCGATTCAAAGCTATGCGATCAAAGCCCTGACCTCGATGAAAGGCTAGGCTAGAGAAAGCTCTTGCAGCAAAACCTCTTTGTTCCGCCTCAGATCTGCTTCTAGTTGCTCAAAAAGATGGGTCCTTCTGGCATAACGATCCAGACTTTTCCAGGAGGCGAACTCCTCCGAATCGAGTGAAGAGATCTCGGCTATCGCTATAAAAGATTGAAAGAGGTCCACCGTCGACGGTTCAGCCATCCAGAGCTTCTCGCGATAGAGCTTCTGCATATCACCGAGCAGCTCTCTATCCGATTCATCCAGCATGGTCTCAGCCTGACCGGAGAATCGCTCTTTGCGATCGACCTTCGCCGTATCGGCCTGGCTCTCGCCTTCGGACAGCCCGGCCATAATCTCTTGATAGACCGACCTTCTGCCCAGAAGTTCTAGTGTCATGCTCAGCATCGGACCATAGAACTCGTCTATCCTTCTTTGTTTGAAGTCTTTGCTGTAGCGATCTTCTTCTCGCTTAGCCATGAACTGGTGAGTCATCACTATAGAAGCAAATGGTACTATCACCGCGATCAAATCTTTAACCGCCAGAAGTACATCTCTGATTTCAGGAGCGGAAGCCACTATATACGCACCACCTTATTGAAAGAGCGCCTTGACGCCGGGCTTTCTAAGGGTGACCAGGGTGGTCAGGGATATAGGAATACCCACCACCGAAAATAGATTGCATACCGACGCAATCACCGGAACCAGGGCCGATTTTCTCGTTTTGAGAAAGTAAGCGGTCATCGGATTGATGACAGTCAAAACACCAAGATAGACGAGCAATCCGGTTATATAAATCTGCGGAACAGCCTTGCCCGGCTGACCTAACTGAAGCTCGATCATGAAAGCGAAATTGCCCGGCGACACCAGCGCATAAATCAGTAGGGCGCCGGTAAACATAGCAAAGACCGCATGCATTAAGACAAGTAAGGTCAGCTCCTTCTCGGCTGTGTTCTCCTCTTTCGCCAAATCAAATACTCCTCTCGCTTCAGAACTTCTCTGCGTCCAGGCTCTTGAGCTTAACTTCCGAGCCCTTCAGATGCACCACAAATTTGTATTCATCACCTTTTACTATCGGTGCGTCTTTAAACTGACCGACAGCTTGAACCGCTTCTACCATAGCTTTTACCGCTTGTTTGTTCTCTTCGGTGGGAACCTTGGTCTTGTCGGCCAGACTGCGGAGCTTGCCTTCACTGTCGATACCAACCACCAGTGAAGTCTCTTTCCAGGCTTTATCCTTACCTTCCGCACTCTTATACTTCTTGTTCGCTTTGCTGACCAGATCAGGAAGGGAGAGATTATCGTTGATAGAGGCTGCCGCCTTCTCGAGAAACTTATCGATATCTTCTGCCGAAGTAAGCTCTTTTTCAGGCTCTTCAGCTTTAACGACCACCTCTTCTTCTTTCTCGACTTTCTTCTCTTTCTCCTTGGCCAGAGCATCTATGATGAAAAGCACATGACGGTGATTAAAAGCGGTGGCCGGGTCATAGGCCCGGGCAATGACAAGAATTGATTTACCCTCTACAGTGGAGGGAAAACCGGCGACCATCTCCCGAAAGACATCCCCGTTCTTAACAGAGAGCGGATACTGAGACAGCAGCCACTTCATCTTTTCACCGGAGCGCAGAGTCTCTTCTCCGTGGTCATCCTCGATACGGTTGATGCCATCATACACATTGGTGTAGGGCGGTTTACCGGCAAATTGAGGAAGCATCTCGGTGGCGGTATTGTCGTCGAAGACTATGAACAACGCCTGCATATTAGAGGTTTTCGAAAAGATACCGAATGACTTACTGGGGTCGGTGGTCTTCTTGGTATCAGCGTACCAGAAGCCCTCTGGGGTCTTTTTAGAGAATCCGGCATACTCAACCGCGATAGCTGAGGCGATAGGATCGTCTCTATCCTCTTGCGAATCACTCAAGACCGGCTGCTGTAAGGCTTCGACTTTTTTAGTTTCGGTGGGCGCACCGCCACCGCCACAGCCAGAGAGCACAAGCAGAGAGACCAGGGTTACCCCCAGGGACAGCGAAAGGCGTCTGAAAGAATTTGCCGGCATCATCTTTTTTCTGAGTATCCTTATTAAAGCTTAGTTGAATTCTATCGTCTCTTTACAAATCTCTTTACAAGCCTGAGCTCACAAAGCGATCTCTATTATAGCCGCCTTTCAAAAATAGCTTTCAAAGACCCTGGGTCAACTGGGCCAGGGTCCCTCCTCCGGTTATGAGCAATATGCCGAGCAGTCGAACCCGGTTGAAAGCCTCTTTCAAAATCAGAAGCGCAAATATATACATCACCAGGGGATAACATCCGGTTATGACAACGACATAAGAAGCGGTGGCTTTCGAAAGCGCTAAAAGATAGGTAATGCCGCCTACATAAAGACAAAATGCTGATACCAGAGCCGGTGCCCAGAGTCCCCGGCTTTTCAAAGGCGCGAAAAAACTTGCTCTATCAAGCTTGCCGGAAGTGGCATTAAAAAGAGTACCGAAGTTGCCTATGATAAAATCGCGCGCGCTCTCACTTTTAGTCCGCACCGTAAAAATCACAAATGCGACAAGGGCAAGCTCGAAAAAGTTGTCCCAGACAACCTTGCAGAAGAACACTTCGATGGCGCCGCTAAGCTCGATCGCCTTTTTATCAAAGACTCCCCAGATTCCCCAGAGCACGGTAGCGGCAATGATAGCAAGCCAGACCGGCAGATTGAGTTCGTTGTCGGCACCGGCTTTTTCCAGGCGTCTTGACGACAACCCCATGACCACAATACCCAGAGCCACCAGGATAGAACCGGCAATACGCATGGGGACCAGGGGTTCACCCAGAAAAAGATGAGAAAAGAACTGAAGAACTATCGGATAACTGGAGGTCAAACCGAGTATCAAGCTGGCTTCGGTCTTGTTCAGCACCCACAGATAAAGCAACATAGAGACGAAATAAGAGAGCCCTGCTAAAAAAGTCCAGCCGAAAACTTCTGCACTGAGACTAGAGACGGCATCGAGTTTATAGAGGAAGAAGAGCAGAAATACCGGCATCAATGGAGCAAGGCTGTTGATTGCGATCAAAACCAGGACCGGGGGCCCGTGCTTAAGGGCCAGTTTGTCGAAGACCCCCCAGATCCCCCAGAAGACAAGGGTGGAGAAAACCGCGGCATTGAGAATAAAAACTTCGCTCAAAAATTTCGCTCAGCTCAATAGAGATAAAAGAAGGGGAGACCGAAAAATGAATTTCGGTCTCCCTATTCTAGCTTCAAATTATCTATTTAGAAGCTTTCTCGCAGGCATCTGCGCAGGTGTTGCACTGCTCTACGCAATTATCGAGCTTCTTGTCATTCAGACTCTTGCAAGATTCAGCACATTTTCTGCAGGCCTCGGCGCAGAGGGCATGTACCTTTGCAGCCAGGGCACTCTTACGACCGCCAAGGTCCGCACTGGCGCGGCAGAGCGCTATGCAATCCTTGAGGGTATCGAGATGCTCTTTCTTGGCATGTTCTCCGCCTTTTTTCTTGCAGTAGGCAAGAGCGTCTTCGCAGACCTTCTGGCACTTAGAACAGGTCGTCGAGCAACAGCTTGTCTCGCAAGCTGTCTTGGACGCAGCTTTGCCACTATCAGCGGCGAAGGCCGGCACAAAAGCCATGAGCGTAAGCAAGCTCACTATAGATATAAGTGTACGTAACATGGGCGTATCTCCTTAAATAGGTAGTTGAAATTAGATTGAAAAATTCAAAATCGAACTAGCAATCTTTCAACAGAGATAAGCCTCCTTCAAAATGAATAGTTTTACCGGCGGTGGCGCAGCTTTGGCCAGACCAGAGGTGCGACCGACCATATCGAAGACCAGCATCCGGGCAAGACTGGGGCTAGAGAATGTGTTTCGGGGACAATAAAGATCCTGCACCGGAGCATTGAACGAAAAATTCAGTCCGGCTGGATCTTCTACTGGACTCTGCTGAGGCTTCTCTACACAGCAGCAACCTTCGCTTGCTATATCATTCGAAGCCGAATCGGCACAACAAGAGCGCTCAACACATTGCTTCGTCGCCGCCGCATAGACCGGCAGATCGACAAAAGTGAAAGCAACGGAAGAGAACAGCATCAAAAATGCCGCCATCGAATTCAAAACTCTTGCTATCGCTTTCATAATCGGCCTGCGACGACCCTCAGCATAAAATGTTCCCGTCCGGGGCAATTTTTTTTTCGCGACTCAGCAATTTGAGCAAGATGTGGCGCAACAAGATCCGCAACCACCTTTAGATTTAGAGCCAGAGGCACTGCCTTTAGCTGTGCCCTGGCCCAGATCCGGGGTCACTCCGGAGGCGCGTATGAACATATTCCAGATTCTCGAGACATCCTCGCTGCCGCAGTGCTCGCAACTGCACTCCGAGCTGTCGTTCATGGAACGCTCTACCGAAAAGACTTCCCGACATTTCTGACAACGATAGTCATATTGAGGCATCGTCGAATCACCTATTTATTTTCTGTGTCTTCTTTGACTTCTTCAGAAGGAGCCTTACGCTCCAGAATCTTTTTCAGATTCTCTTCGGCCGCTTTCTCGGATTTCTTGCGATTCTCGGCCTCTATCTTCTTGATGTCAAGCTTACCCTGCACCAGGGCGGTTATATCATTGACCATGATCACAGCCATCAATACAAGTAAGCTGACAAAGCCCCATTTAACTATCTCGCCCTGGGCCCTTTCACCCATCGGACGTCCCCGAATAGCTTCGAAGAGCATAAAGGCAAGATGACCGCCATCGAGCGCCGGCCAGGGCAACAGGTTGATAATGGCAAGGTCTACGCTGATCATGATGGTGAAGAAGAAGAGCTTGCTCCAGTCCTGACGGGCAATGTCAGAGCCGATTTTGATCACCGCCAGCACACCATGTACATCTCCGGGGCCTACACTGACCTCCCCGGGGACCTTTTTAACCTGGCCGGTAACGTTCATATAGATGCCCCGGACCATCTGGCCAAGGCCGTTGATCATACCTTCGGTGACATCATAGAGCCTGGTTCCTGCCACGCCCATGGTCTCGAAGATACTTCTGTCGACCTTTTCATACTTTGTCGGCCCGGCTTCGGACTCCAGCACCATACCCACGGTGCCCTGGTCACTGGTGGTGAGCTTGATATCCACCGGTTTCTCTTCCCGCAGCACATGCAGGGTCACCTCGGTCTTCTTGCGAGCGGTCAGATACTTGACCGCCGACTCCGGGCTTGTAATCTTGGTTTCATCGATAGATACAAGGATATCTTTAGAGAGTACCCCGGCGTTTTTAGCGATGGGGTTGGAAGGAACCACAGCCCGCACCGAGGTCCGGCTTGTTGGGTCGCCCATGGCAAGCAGCATCACCACCATGATGATATAGGCGAAGATGACATTGAAAGTCACCCCGGCTACCGCCACCAGGGCTCTCTGCCAGATTGGAAACTTGCGAAAAGGCTTCAGAGGAACGCCAAAAGCGTTGGCACCTTCCATGGGGTTCTCTTCGGAGGCTTCTGAGTCCTCGCCTTCAGAGTCGTCGTCTTTGGCCACCGAAGCTCCATAGGCAGCCTCCATCTGGGTCTCATCACCCAGTTCGGGAATGGCCACGAAACCGCCCAGTAGAAAGGCATAGATTCGAAACTCAGTGTCCCAGCGTTTACCCAGGGTAATATGGGGACCGAAAGGCAGACCGATACCGAATACCGGTGTCTGGAAGCCGAAGAAGCGGGCAACCAGAAAGTGCCCGCATTCATGTACAACGATGAGAATGCTCAGGATTCCGAGCATTACGAAGACGGCAAAAGCTTGAATAATGAAGTCCATAGGTTAAAAAGTATAGTCAAAGTCGGCTGACTGGGGACGTTTATAGCTGTGTCCGCTCGAAAATTTGACCAAAGGTTACGTCTCTATAGTAATACTTTAAAATCTGATCCGCATTATATCCATGTTCGGCTAAGGTCCGCGCCCCCCACTGAGACATACCGAGACCATGCCCGAAGCCCTGTCCCTCTAAGACATATGAGGATCCTTCGTAAGCGATATTAAAATTCGTGCCGGGCAAATTTAACAGGCTCCGTACCGAGCTACCCTTGAGAATCGTAGAGCCCTTCTCGCCCACCACAAGCAGGCTCTTGACCCGGTTGGAAGGGCTTCTCTCGATGACGATCAGAGCCTGTAGCGCCCCCACATCGGCTTTGAGCCTGCCCTCCAGATCCGCAGAGCTGAATTTTTTTTCCCAGCTCAAATAAGGAGAGCGGTTATCGAAATCTTTCACCGACTTCAGATAAGGCAGCGCTTTGCTCCAGACATTCTCCGAAACTTCGGTATAACCGCCGCCGGAGCTATGGAAAAAAGCGGGAATGATCTTGTCTTCATGCTTGAGAACAACACCGCGGGTCTGGGCGACTGCCAGGTTGGAGCTCTCTTTCTCTTGTTCGATACCGCGATAAGCCTGGTCGGCGACAGTGGCTTTGACATCATAGCCAGAAGATGAGTTCTTGCCGAGATTAGCCATCACATAGGATCTCGCCGCTATGGCCTGGGCTTTGAGCGCTTCTAGCGGCCAGCCCGAAGGCATCTCGGAGGGCAGCACCGAAAGCAGATAGTCTTCGACATCGACAACATTAATAGCGTTCAAAACTGTCTTCGACGCGCCGCGCTCACCGGTCACAGTCCGGGGCGAGATCAGAAGAGCACCTCTGTAGGCTCTGCCATTCAGACAGAACGCAGCCTGAGAATTGCCTTTCAGATAATCCCGGGGAGTGATAAGCACCCCGCCCAGGGTAGAGAGGTCCGGGCTTGTTCTTCCGCCGAGAAATTCTGCCGGCAGGGCGCCGACCTTCACAGGCACGGATAAAGCAGGCGGTTCTTTGGAACCGGTAGCAGCTTTCACCGCATTCGACACCAGGGGCAGACGGGCCGATGTCGGCACGAAAGCGGCTGGTTTAACGGCGTTCAAGTCCGAGCCGGTGGCAATAAGACTTCTATCAACGACCGTAGCAGGGGTAAAAGCGATTTTGTTATCGCCCCGGTCCCGGATGGCGCTTACGATAAACTTGCCTTCCGGTTTTACCTCTGCCA
This sequence comes from Candidatus Obscuribacterales bacterium, assembly GCA_020634035.1. Lineage (GTDB taxonomy): Bacteria > Cyanobacteriota > Vampirovibrionia > Obscuribacterales > Obscuribacteraceae > RI-106. The sequence continues at coordinate 129,662 of JACKCM010000006.1, forward strand.
CCAGAGCACCGGTGGACAGATCAAAAACCTGGGCACCGTCGAAAGTATCGAAAGAGAGCTTGCTTACTCCCAGGGCCAGACCTACCCTTATATGGACCGCGCCGGCATTTTCTTGAGCCTGGGCTCCTGTCTGATTCAGAAAGAAAAGCAGAGCCGCACTCAAGACAGTGCGCCAGAGAGAGCCCCGGGATATAGTTCTAGAATTGCTCCCGGTCCCTTCTAAAAGAGCTGCCCGACCCCATCCGCTCGAATATTTATCAGATATATTTTTGCCCGGCTTTTCATCACCTTGCATATATGCGTAAACTGCGGCGATTGCGCAAGCCTTTACCAGCTCGTCGTCTTCGCGAGCCGCTTCTTTATCCAGCGGTTTTAGAGTGCAATCGGCCATGATGGCAATTATAGCCCGGCAAAAAACGTTGACAATACTACTGTCAGATATACCAGGTTACTTGTTCAAAGCCTCGGCTCCGCCGACAATTTCCAGAAGTTCCTGGGTGATGCTTGCCTGACGGGCTTTGTTATATTCCAGGGTAAGTGCCTGAATTAACTCTTTTGCATTATTAGAAGCGTTTGACATGGCGTTCATTCTGGCAGCCAGCTCGGAAGCAGAAGCTTCGAGCAGAGCCTGGTAGAGAACGTTCTCGACATACTTCGGCAAAAGCTCCTCTTCCATGAGCTCCATCAAAGTGGGCTCGAAGATGGTCTCGGAGCTGAGCGGATAATGGTCGACCCCTTCGGGAAGATCCACGGGCAGGTATTTGGTATGGACCACATCCTGACGGATCATGTTGACGAAGTCGGAACCGATTATCTCGACGGCATCTACCTCTTTCTTCTCGTAGAGTTCGCTGGCGTGTTCGGCGATGAGCTTAGCTTCCTGAATGGAAGGCACTGCCGGTAGTAGCGTGAAGGTCTTGAACTTATCTACCTTGATACGCTTGAAGAAAGAAGCGGCTTTGAGCCCGACCGTGATCAGACCGACCTCTTTGCCTTCATCTCTCAGCGCCTGGATTCTGCGAGCCGAAGCCTTGAGAACGTTGGTGTTGTACGAACCACAAAGACCGCGGTCGGAGGTGAGGACTATGAGCGCGACTTTTTTGACTTCCCGGCGTTCTAATAACGGCAGACCCTGTAAGTCGATGGAGGCAACCTCCTCGCAGACTTGCTGAAGCAGTCTTACTATTCGACCGGTAAAGGGTCTTGCCGCCAGGGTACGCATCTGGGCGCGACGCACTTTAGCTGCCGCCACCAGACGCATGGCACGGGTTATCTTCTGGGTGTTCTGTACACTGCGGATTCTCTGACGAATCGCCTTCAGGTTTGCCATAGCCCTTGGTTCCTATGCTTTGAAGAAGTTGTTCTTGAACTTTTCGAGATGCTCTCTGAGATCTTTCTCCACATCTCCTTCCACCTTGCCGCCTTCCATCAGCGTTGCTTTCAGGTCTTTGGCCTGGGCGGAGAGATATTTGAACCACTCTTCTTTGAACTTGGAGATGCTGTTGTTGTCGATATCATCCAAAATTCCGTTGTTGGCGGCGAAGATGATAGAGACCTGCTCAGCAACAAGAAGAGGCTGATACTGAGGTTGTTTCAAAACTTCCATCAGTTTCTGACCACGGCGGATCTGGTCTTGGGTGGCTTTGTCCAGGTCCGAGGCGAACTGAGCGAAAGCTTCGAGTTCACGGAACTGGGCAAGGTCAAGACGCAGCTTACCAGCTACCTGTTTCATACCTTTGGTCTGAGCGGCACCACCGACCCGGCTTACCGAGATACCGGCGTTGATAGCAGGTCTGATACCGGCATAGAAAAGGTCTGTCTCGAGGAAGATCTGACCGTCGGTAATAGAGATAACGTTGGTGGGGATGTAGGCAGAGACGTCACCGGCCTGGGTTTCGATAATAGGCAGAGCGGTGAGGGAGCCGGCGCCGAGTTCATCGTTGAGCTTGGCGGCTCTCTCCAGCAATCTGGAGTGCAGATAGAATACGTCCCCGGGATAAGCTTCACGACCCGGCGGTCTTCTGAGCAGCAAACTCATGGCACGGTAGGCTTGAGCATGCTTGGAAAGGTCATCATAGATACAGAGAGCGTGCTCTCCTTTCCACATGAAGTACTCGCCCATGGCGCAACCGGCGTAAGGAGCGAGGAACTGCAGCGCCGGAGCGGCGGTGGCAGGAGCACTTACGATGATGGTGTATTCAAGGGCACCGTTCTCTTCGAGGATGTCTCTGATACGACCGACGTTGCTGGCTTTTTGACCAATCGCTACATAGATGCAGACCGGACGGTTGGGCTGGTTCTTCTGGTTGATGATGGCGTCGATACCGATGGCGGTTTTACCGGTCTGACGGTCACCGATGATAAGTTCCCGCTGACCACGACCGATAGGAATCATGGCGTCGATGGCGGTAAGACCGGTCATCAGAGGCTCGTGCACCGACTTACGGGTGACGATACCGGGGGCGACGATCTCAATCGGTTTGAATTCGTCCGATTGAATCGGACCTTTGCCGTCGAGAGGCTGACCGAGCGGGTTGACGATACGACCGAGCAAGCCGGTACCGACAGGCACCGATGCGATACGACCGGTGGTCTTGACCTGCATGCCTTCCGAAATCTTTCTGCCTTCACCGAGAACAACAACACCGACGTTGTCTTCTTCAAGGTTGAGGACCATTCCCATGGTCTTCTCTTCGTCGTCGAACTCGACGAGCTCCATCGACATGGCTTTCTCCATGCCGTACACACGAGCAATACCGTCTCCGACCTGAAGGACACTACCGACATTAGTGACGTTGAGTTCAGACTTGTACTGTTCTAATTGTGCTTTCAAAACCGATGTGATTTCGTCGGGTCTGATTGCCATGGTGTTTTCCTCTATGTTGTTCTGGTGGGGTAACTGACTATTTAATTGACTAAACGGACATCAAACTTTTTTCGACGACTTGCAATTTGCCTTTGAGGCTGCCGTCTATGACCTGGTCTCCCAGGCGCAGGATCATCCCGCCGATTAAGGAGGGATCGACTTCGACATCCAGCTCGAGCTTCTTGCCGAGGTGCTCGGTGAGCCGGGCTTTGATGTCTTGAATCTGGCTGTCGTTCAATTTCTGAGCGCAGGTAAGAACGGCGCCGACCACATTCATTCTCTCTCTGAGAATCGTTTTGAACGGACCTTCGAGATAAGGAAGCACCTCGAGACGGCGGCGCTCAGCCAGGAGCTTGAGCAGTCTCAGGGTAACCGGGTCGACTCTGCCTTCGAAGGTTTTGAGAAGCAGGTTCTTTTTATCTTCCGGCGAAAGGTTGGGGTGATTGAGCACCAGAGAGAAATCTTCGTTGGTATCGAAGATCTCGGCTATCACTTTGAGATCACCGTGCACTCTCTCCAGGGCTTTGATAGCATCAGGGCCTTTGTGAGACTCCTCGATGATTTCAATAACCGCTTCGGCGTATTGAGAGGCTACTTGGGTTAGGTCACCGGACATCTAAAAATCTCCTCCTGGCGGCTCTAGCGGGTCGAGCCGGTGCTGACTCTGCCCTGGCCGGGCACCATGGACTTATCACCGTCGCCGAGTTGATCAAGTTGCTCAATAAATTGATTCATGAGCACTTTCTTCTCACCATCAGAGATATTGCTTCTCAGATAGCTCTCGGAAAGTTGCATGGCAGCCCTGACAGCAGCCTTCCGGGTCTCGGTAATCACCACCTGTCTTTCGTTGGCGATGGCCGCATCGAACTTCTGTTTCAGATTTTCGATGTCTTTTTCCGTCTGGCTCTGCATCTCTTTCTTCATCTGCTCAGCCACCACTTTGGCTTCGTCGATGATTTTTTCAGCTTCGGCTTCGGCGTTCTCTACCCGGGCTTTCTGGGTGGCGAGAAACTCTTCGGCTTCGGCTCTGGCTTTTTCGGCAGCGTCTATCGCTTCGTTGATGCGCTTGGCACGCTTCTCGACCACAGCAGGAATGATTTTATTCCAGCCCCAGACTATCAGTCCGGCGAGCACCAGCCAGTTCACCAGGTTGCTCTGAAAGTTGGTCACAGCATCCATGATGTTGCCAGAGTGATGCACTTCAGCAAAGAAAAACATTAACAGGCTTCCTCCAGTGCTCGATGAACCGCAGCCGGCTCGATGTTGACCGCAGCGCTCGTTCCCAGAAGCTTAGAGACGATTTCAGAAACCAGTACGGTCTCTTCTTCGACCAGGTCTTTGACCAGGCTCTCTTTCTCTTTCAGGAAACTGGATTTGGCTTCATCGAATTTTTTGCGGCCTTCATTTTCTATGGCAGCAAGCTTTTCGGAACGAAGCTTTTGAGCCTCTCCGGTGGATTGGTTGATGATACTTTGAGCTTCTTCCCGAATCTCGGCAAGCTTTTTCTCGTACTTCTCAACCACGGCGCTGGCATCGTCACGCAGCTCCTGAGCCTTCTTGCTATCCCCGGTGATTTTCTTGTCTCGGCTTTCAATCGCCTCACCAACAGGGGTGAGGAATAGATTGTCGAGCATCACCATAAATAGGAGAAAGCTCAAAATAAAGATGACGATGGTGGCGTTTAGCTCAAACATTGCTTCTCAAACTTCCGTCTTTAACTTACCGACAAACTTGCTGCCCGCTTTATTCAGGTAACTCTTCTTAGAGACCCAGGGGGAACATGTAGAGAAGGATAGCTACAACGAAAGCGAAGAGACCGAGCGCTTCCATAAGAGCGGCGAAGATGATGCCGTTGTTACGGAGGCTGGCTTCCATTTCGGGTTGACGAGCCATACCTTCAAGAGCTTTGGAAGCGGCGACGCCGATACCGATACCAGGGCCGAATACACCCACGGCGGCGATACCTGCACCGATTCTGGACATTGCTTTGATGAAGGTTTCAGGGTCCATGCCGGCGGCTCCTGCTGCTCCAGCTTGTGCTCCGGCTTCGGCGATTAGTTGGTGATCCACTTTCTTTATCTCCTGTATTTATTTGATAACGGCTGTTAGTGATGATCGGCTACAGCCATGCCGATATAAATCCCCGTTAGTAGGGCAAAAACAAATGCCTGAATTAAGGCGATAAACATTTCGAAGGCCATCACACCCACCGGGGCGATGATGAAAGGTACCAGCTTCAGTGCCACCATCCTGGTGATCTCATCGGCGGTTATAACCAGAAGAAGTCGAAGAGCCAGGGTGGAAGGGCGGATGATCAAGTCGAGCCATTCAACCGGGTTGAAGGCCAGCTCTTTGGCGTAGGCGGCACCGTGCTTGAAGAAGCCGGCTCCTAAATAAACCACCAGCGAGATCAGAGCCAGACCGAAGGTGACGTTGAAATCTGTAGTAGGTGAAGCAATCTCCCAGGGTTCGACATGGGCACCATGACCGAGGTGGGGCCAACCAGGGAAGATGTACTCGCAAGCCGCCCAGGGACCGATGCCTATGAGGTTGCCTGCCAGTACGAAGAGGAAGATACCTGCGATGAGCGGGAAGAAGGGTCGGTAGTCTTTGCCAATCTGCCCCTGGGCGAGGTCCTTGACGAAAGCGTAGACCCCTTCGGCAATCGCCTGACCGGCGCCGCCGGGACCATCTTTGACCAGGGCGGGCTTCACTGAAGCCGCTAATAAAAGAATGCCCCCCATGCAGATCCAGGAGAGGGCAAGCGTGTCGACATGAATGGCGCCTACAGTACCGAGACCGGGTAACTGTTGACTGGCGGCATCGCCAATATAGCTTTCAAAGACCGGATTTTCGAGGGTTAGATGTTTTCCAAGCATTGAATTTTATTTTCCAGACTGAACCCAGAACCGACAGACTCGCAACGGGTCGGTTCTCACTAACGCATGCAAATCATAGCAGATGCCTGATCTACTCTGATTCTTAGCGATTTCTGAGAAATGGCCGACAAAGCGGTTCAAGCCGGGTTGTCAAACCGCATTATGAAATCGATTTAGCACACAGTTTCTTAAGCTGATTTGTCACTTTTCGTCAGATTCGTCAGATTTGGTCGCAGGCCCGCTTTGCTTGAATTTTTCAGCAGCTTTGACCATTCGCCAGACTCCGGCGCCAAATCCGAGCATGATCCCCAGTAAAGTCAGAAAGAATGACAGAGCTTTGTTTTGCAGCTTTTCACCAATCCAGAAGCCAAGATAGCCGAAAAAGCATGTCAGGACCACCAGATTCATGCCCCACTGACTGGCAAGGACCCAACCGGGAGGTGAGCTAGATTTCAGTTCTTCGTCGCTATTCGCCATGGATCGATTTAAGTGTTTGTTAAGACCTAGTGTAAAGCTCGTTTACCATAATACCTCTTCGAAACCATTTTGAAATGCCCGGATAATCAGAAAAAATCCACTGGCGGCGCGGGATTCAGAGCCTGAATCGGCCAGGCAACCGTCTCATAAAGAGCCTTGCCAAGCGAGACCGGCTAAATTTCTTCAAGTGCCAGTTCCTATATTTATTGATTTCTCTCGCGTCCCGGCGGCAAGCAAAGAGCCCCATCTAAATATTGCCATGAGAAAGACGGGACAACTGGGAATAAAACCAATGGGTTTTGCTAGACTAAATAACCTGACTTAATGATAAAGGAGTTGTCGAGTAATGTTCCAGCGCATCGCTACGCTGTTCAAGGCCATGGTCAATAACATCCTGGGCAAGATGGAAGATCCCCAGATGCTGCTCGAACAGACCTATCAAGATCTGCAGCAAAACTTGATTCAAGTAAGACAGGCAGTGGCCCAGGCAATCGCCACCGAAAAGCAGATCGAGCAACAGCTCCAGAAGAATAAAGACCAGGCTGCCACCTGGCAGAACCGCGCTGCTATGGCGGTTCAACAGGGCAACGACGATCTTGCCAGACAGGCTCTGCAGAGAAAGCAACAATATTCTCAAGCTGCCGCCGACTTCGAAACCCAGCTCAAAGCTCAGAAAGAAGTCACCGCCAGTCTGCGTCAGAGATTGACCGAATTAGAGAACGAAGTTCAAAAATACAACACCAAGAAGCAAGTGCTCATCGCCCGGGACAAAGCTGCCCAGGCTACTTCTAAAGCCAACGAGATTCTCTCGAAAACTTCCACATCCGGTGCCCTGTCCATCATGGACCGCATGGAAGAGAAGGTCGGAGAGAAAGAGGCAAGGGCGGCTGCTCTTGCTGAACTCGGCACCGACTCCCTCGAAGACAAATTCAAAGACTTCGAAGGCGACGCCAGCATCGAAATGGAGCTTCTAGCCCTCAAAGGCGGCGGAGTTCCAGCAGGCGGCGACCACAATCTGCTCACCCAGGACAAACCAGGCGTGCCGGAAGGCGAGCTGCTGCTCGAAATCAAAGAAGACGCCGAAGAAGCTCAAGAAGTCAAAGACTAAGTTCCCAGCTCTTTGCCCATATTGGCAGCGAATTCAAGGAAATATTCTTTGAAACGTCCTTCTATAATTGCCTGACGGCAGAGCTGCGCCTGGCGGATCAAAAACCGTACATTATGTATAGATATAAGAGTCGCCCCGGACATTTCTTTGGCACGAATCAAATGACATAGATAGGCGCGGCTGTACTTGGCACAGGTGAAGCAGTCGCAATCAGGATCTAAGGGGCTGAAGTCTTCTCTATAATCGGCATTTTTGATGGCGATCCGACCAAAAGAGGTGAAGGCGGCACCATGGCGAGCCAGCCTGGTGGGCGAGACACAATCGAACATATCGATACCGGCTCGAACCGAGAAAACGATATCCCAGGGCGTGCCCACCCCCATCAGATAACGCGGTTTTTCCCGGGGCAAAAGCGGCGTGGCAAATAGAACAATTCTTTCTATAGTGTCGCGGTCCTCACCAACGGCAACACCACCGATGGCAAAGCCGGGAAGGTCGAAAGAGGTTACCTGTTTAACCGACTCGGCTCTGAGATCTTCATAGATACTGCCCTGGACAATACCAAACAGAGCCTGGTCGCCTGCTCTGCTGTGCGATTCGACACAGCGCTCCAACCATCGGTGGGTGCGATCCATAGCAGCCCTGGCTTCATCTATGGTGGCAGGATTTTTGACACAGTCGTCGAAAGCCATGATGATGTCGGCGCCCAGAGCGTTCTGAATCTCCATGGATTTCTCCGGCCCGATAAAGTGCCTGGCGCCGCCTTTGTGGTCCTGAAAGTGGACGCCATCATCGGTAATGCGCCTCAGACTGTCGAGACTGAACACCTGAAATCCGCCAGAGTCAGTCAGAATAGGTTTTTGCCAGTTCATAAAGCCATGCAGACCGCCGGCTTTTTTAACCAGTTCATGGCCCGGTCTGAGATAAAGGTGATAAGCGTTGGAGAGCACGATCTCGGCTCCGCAGCGCTCGACATCGTCGAAGGTCATTGCTCTGAGAGCAGCATTGGTGCCAACGGGCATGAAAACCGGAGTCTCTATGCGACCATGGGGAGTGGTAAGCACGGCAGCCCTTGCCCCGGACCAGGGACATTCGGCAACGAGCTCATATTTGATCGAACTGACTGTGTTCAAGGCGATTTATCGAAACTCCGGACAAGCAGAAAGAAGAGTGTAGCAAATGCCATGGTCTAAGTAGAGAAAATGATTTTCCCGTATAATTAATCGAACCGTATTTGAATGGATTATGACCGGTAGAAGAACCAAAATTCTAGCTGTTTTATGCATGGCTGTCGCCTCGGCACTGGCTCCGGGAGCTGCCTTTGGGTCGGCGCCGGAAGAGGCCGCCGAGAAAAAATTAGTAGGCAGCATAAGCTCGATTCGACAGCGCGTGGAAAAAGACCACCGAGTCAGACTGGTAGAAGACAAACACAAAGGTAAGTCGAGAATCCACTGCTATCTGGTCACCGCCAATCAGACTCTGCCTTATGTAATAAGCCTTGGCTGGCTGCGCACCACCGACTCTGTCCTCAAGAGTACTGAGCCGAAGAAGAAGAAACACCACCTCATTCCCCGGGTGAAGCTACACCTGCCCGGCCGAACAAAAGCAAACGAACCGGATGATATCAATCTCAAAAGCAAGAACCTGCTGGAAAGCGCCAGACAGAGCGCTCCGCCACTTAATGTGGTGGACGAGAACAACTTCATCATCCCTTCATTGACCGAATCACCGCTCGACTCTTCGAGAAAAGTGGATATTCTCTACCTCACCGCTTTTGATGCCCTCATCGAAAAGAAGATGGACAAAGCAGAAAAGCTGCTCGCATCGGTTCTGGATCAATGCCCGGAAGACGCCAAGTTTCAGAACAGCTATGCAGTGGTGCTGGCGCTGAGAGGAGACTACAAAGAAGCGGGCAAACACATAGACAAAGCGATTGCGTTGAACGGCAGCTATAGCTTTGCCATCACCAATAGAGCCCTTTTGGAATTGGCCCGGGGCAGATCAAAAGAAGCGCTGAAAGCAGCCGATCAAGCCCTTGCCCTGAAGCCGGATTTTCTTCCGGCGAAACTAGCTAAAGCAAGAGCCCTTTTAGACACCGGCCAAAAAGAAGAAGCTTTGACCATGGCCAGGGAGTTGAAGCAACTATACAGCGCCGATTGGCAGACCATGCTGCTTCTCGCCGATGCTGAACTGGCCACAAAAAACTATAAAGAGGCGCGCGAGACTCTGGCTCGCCTGACTGTTCTTAGTCCCAATAATTCAGACCTGCTTCTAAAGCTGGCCCATGCCGAGGAGCAACTGGGCGATCTCGACGCGGCCATGAAAAACGCTCGCAAATCCACCCAGGCAGGCGCCCAGGATCCCAGGACCCATATCGCTCTGGGTGATTATCTAAAAGACAACCGAGACGAGAAAGCAGCCTTGCTACAGTATGAACGGGCGCTTGACTTAAAACCGGCAAGCGCCTTTAAAAAGCGGGCCATGGGATCGATTCTATCTATATATGTAGGGCAGAACAAACTGGAAGAAGCCTACGAAATCTCAGGTCAGTGGGTGGACAAGAACCAGGACGAAGCCTTCTGTCACTTCAACCATGCCTGGATCGCATCGCAACTGGACGGCACCGAATATAGAGACACCGCCATCGAAGAATATAATACAGCGATCAAATTAGACAAGAGCCTGGCCTCAGCCAGATATAACCTTGCCCTTCTACTGCTCAAAGGAGGACGCAACGAAGAGGCGCTTGCCCAGCTCAAGACTTTCGTAAAAGATTCTCCGGATGACAAAGATGTGCCCCAGGCAAAAGAGCTGCTTGAAAAATTGACCGGAGCCGGAACCAGCACTGAAAAAGCAAAGAAAACAGAGAGCAAACCCTAGCGCTGCAGCCAGCCTATTTCGCGCAGCACGTCTTCAAGTTCGCCGCCGGACCAGAGCCACATATGTACGGCGAATATAGATTGTTCCAGGGTGAGCACGCCGCCCTCGAGCAGAACCCGACACTTTTTAGCCGCTTCAAGACGAGAGGTCGAGACAAGCTTGTGCTCTACCAGATACTGCTCGGCGTTCATGCCGGAGCCTTTTAACTCGCTAACTATTTTTCTCAGATCGCTGTCGGACAAAAACGAAAGCCCGTGGACCAGCTCTAATAAGCGGGCATCTTCTCGGGGCAGATCATTTTCGGCAGGCACCTCGGCGACAAAATTCTCCAGCTCTTCAGCCACCGAATTGCCGGTCTCATCGCAGCGCTTCAAGACATCGACCGCTTTATTCGGAGATATCTTGTTTGCTCTTATTAGATCCTGCAAATCTAAGGCGGCCTCGACCACATTCTCTCCCACCAGACCGCTCTCCACCAGAATCTGCCCTATCGGCTTGGCTTCCGCCAGGCCGGTCTCGACGGCAGAAAGCAGATCGAGTTCGCTAACTAATTCAGCCAGCACAAAAAACTCTCCCAGACGCAAAATATGATCAGGCCTTATCTTTCGAAGACCGCCGAACTCGAGATAATCTTCCAGAGAATCACCATGCATCTTGGTGAGCCGGAGAGCGCCGACAGCTTGATCCCGGGCGATTTTATCGTCCCTTAATAAGGTCTGGGCGGTGAGGGCGGCATAGGCAACAAACTCGGAAAGGGCGCCCTGGAGCACCAGTACCCTGGCCAGGGGCAGTCCGGAGCGCTGACTGGCGCTCAAGCCCTTATCCAGCTGATCGGCATCGAGGGTGCCCGAATCTATCAACAGGTCGCCGAGACTGCGGGTAAACTTGTAATACTCAGACTTCCAGCCCAGCTCATCGAGGGCCTCGTCGAGGCTGTATTTCTTTGTGCGCACATAAGAGAGCGCTTGAATTCCTTTATCCTCAGGCAGAAGACGCTCTCGTATAAGGGCCTGCACTCTCAGACCGGCGTTGAGCTCCTCTTCGGTGACAAAGCCGTTTATAGATAGAACCTGACCGATGGGCGACTCACTCTGGGAGGCAATATTGAGACAATTGGTCAGACCGCGACGGGTGATCAGATCGGCCCGCACCAGCAGATCTCCTATCAAGGCCTGCTTTTTATCTTTGTTTTGTTTCACTATTTTTAAATTCCAGAAGTAGAAAGAGCCGGAAATATATCGAAAGAGATTATCACGGACCTCATTTTGATTACAAGCGGCTAATAAGTTTACATATAAACGGCTCGAATTCGCGAAAACGCTGATCGGATCTAAAAAAAGGAGAAGCTGTATAATTCTAGCGATCTCTGGAATTCCTGATTATACGTTGATTTAGAGGGGCTTCCGAGGATCACTTTCCGATATAAACGTAGAGCAGCAAGTACCATAAACGGTGACAAATTTTCTCTGGGGGAAAAGCGGCGAGTATTAGCAAAGAGTTAGCAAAGTGAGTGTTGATGAACGTTTTCGACATTGATCGCATATACACTTTATTGAAATCAGGCAAGACATCGCACCGGTTTTAGAACCACAACACTTGACACTAAATGGAGTGTGTAGTCTAATGCGGCAGAGGCAGTGGGGAAAAATACAGATTTGCGAATCAAAGAAATAGAGCTGGACAATTTCAAATCCTTCGGCAAAGCCACTACAATTCCTCTTCTAGACGGCTTTACGACTATCTCAGGACCGAACGGCTCCGGTAAGTCAAACATAATCGATAGTCTTCTTTTCGCTCTGGGTCTGTCTTCGACTCGATCGATGCGAGCCGAACGTCTGCCTGATCTCTTGAACAATTTAAGCGGCAAAAAAGAAGCAAAAGTACGTGTGCGCTTCGTCAGCAAAGACGATGAAGAGCTGGAAGTCACCCGCAGAATAAGGGTAAAAGAGAATAGTTATACCAGCACATATTTCTTAGACGGCAAGATCTCTACCCTTTCAGAGATACATGATCGCCTCATGCAATATAACGTCAGCCCCACCGGCTTCAACGTGATCATGCAGGGAGACGTCACCGGAATCGTCACCATGAGCGCTTCTGAAAGGCGCAAGATCATCGACGAACTGGCCGGTGTAGCGGACTTCGATCGCAAAATCGATCTGGCCACCAACGAATTGAATTCGGTAGATGAAAAAATCGAGCACCAGAAAATCGTTCTGACCGAGATCATCGCCCGTCTAGAAATTTTGCGGACCGACCGCGATCAAGCCCTTAAATACCTGGATCTCAAAAACAAAAAAGAAGAGATTGAACGCGATCTAGTATTCGTTCGCGCCCAGGAGCTTGAAGAAAAAGCTCGCAAAGAACTCGAAATTATCAAATCCCTCGATGCCAAAGAAGAAGAGATAGGCGACAAGCTTCGCCAGACCGAAGTCAATCTTCTCTCTTTGCGTTCCGAGATGGGCCGCATAGAAGAAGAGATCAGAGAAAAAGGCGGCAACGAGCAGCTCTTGCTCCGTCAGGAACTGGAGAACAAACGCGGTGAATTGACCAGGGAAGAGAACAAACTCTCCAACCTCGATGGTGTGATCGGCGAAAAACTAAACTCGCTTACCCAGCTCGATAAACAGATAGAAGCGATCGAAAAACATATAAGAAAGATCGGCAGGGATAAAAAACAGCATCTCGAAGATCAAAGCGCTGTCGAAGTGGTGCTCAAAGAGAAGCAAGCCGCCTATAACGAAGTCATGCAAAAAATCCATGCGCTTCGTCAGGAAAAAGACAAGTCTTCCGAAAAGATGGCCAGTCTTCACGAAGACCTGCAAAAACTAAGAGATGAAAGACATTCTCTAGAGGTTAGAAAAACCGAGCTTCAAACAAGACGCCAGTCTCTAGATAAAGATCTGGAGGATTTGAGAAATCAAGCCACCCAGAAGATCAGCAAATCGGCCGAATTAAAAGCGGAAGCCGGACGGTTGAAGAGTAAGTTCGAAGATCAAAAAGCTCTTGTGCTTGGCATAGACCGCACCATCCAGCAGTACGAAGATGAGCTCGCCTCTACCCAGGAAGAGATAGAAGCTAAGACCGAAGCGCTGGAGCGAGTAAAAACCAGAATCATCGAGCTGGAGACCGCCAAAGAAGTATCCGGAGAATCCGGCTACGGCCGTGCGGTAGAAGCGATAACCCAGGCAGGCATCGACGGTGTCCACGGCACCATCGGTCAGCTGGGCTCGGTCCAGGATGAATATGCAACGGCACTAGAGACCTGTATCGGACCTAGATTAGGTCATATCGTCGTAGACAACGAGCAGATTGCCCAGGCTTGTATCGAATATCTGAAAGCCAATAAAGCCGGCCGTGCCACCTTTGTCCCGCTCAATAAAATCCAGACCAATCCGCCCGGTCTGCTGCCCAATCGACCCGGAGTGGTGGATTTCGCCTATAACCTGGTCGATTTCGATCCGGCTTTCACCAAAGCATTTCAATATGCCTGCGGTCAGACCGTGGTCATGGACAGCATGGACAATGCCAGAAAGCTTATCAACCAGGCCCGTATGGTAACCCTGGAAGGGGAGCTTTTCGATAAGTCCGGTAGTATTACCGGTGGTAACAACCAGAATTCTCGCCTGCACTTCTCTAAAAAAGGCGAGACCGATCTGGCTGTGCTCAAGCAGACTTCGAAGAGCGTAAGCGAGCAGATCAAATGGCTCAAAGATTCGGTCAAAGAGCTGAATTCAAGCTTGCAGGAAGAAAGAGAGAAGGCAAACAAAGCCAAGGCCGAACTGGCGCAGCGTGAAGCCGAACTGAATAGTTACCAGAAACAATCTGAAGAGCTCGACAACGCCATTGAGTCGATCAAGCCTAAATTGCGCGAAAAAGGCGACGAGATAGATAGTATCGATAAAGAGATCTCGGAAATAGTCACTCTGGTCGAGGACCTGGCCAAGCGCATAGATAAGCTGGCCGAAACCCTGGACGGTGCCCGAGACAAAGGCAAACAGTCCGAACTTGAAAAACTGATTCTCGAATCGGAAGAGGTCAGGGTCGATGTCGAAGCGGTAGAAAGCGAATACAAAGAGATTCAGCGATTGCTCGACAAACTCGACACCGAAGCCAAGGTCGAAGAGAACAACAGAAATATCCTTGTAGAGCAGAAAACCACCCTTTCTACTGAGGTGGAGAATCTCCAGAACCAGCAACCGGTTTTGAAAGATCTGATTAAACAGTACAAAGACAGCATCATCGAGATGGAGAAAAAAGTCGCCGACATCTCGAAAGAGCTGGATTCTCTACGCGAGAAAAAAGACAAGATCCACGATCAGGTCACCCAGGACGAGATCGAAAGAACAAAACTCGATCAGGAAGTGAAGCGTATAAACGAGCAGCGTAAAGAGCACAAGCTGCTTCACTTCGAACTCGAACGTGATCTGAATCATGTCCGGGAACAGATCAAAGAGGTTCTCGAAGCCAATCCCGATTACGAGCCGCCCAGCCAGAGCACCGTCGACGACCTCAAGAAACAGGTCGAGCGCCTGGAGCGCCGCATGCGCTCTATGGAGCCGGTCAATATGAAAGCGCTGGATGAGTTCAATCATACTGAACAGAGAAAAGTGGAACTCGATGAAAACCTCGAGACCCTGGCTGTCGAAAAAGAAGAGATCATCCAGCGTATAAGCGGATACGATCAACTCAAGAAAGAGACATTTCTTGAAGCCTTCAACGCCGTCAACGAAAACTTCCAGGCTATCTTCCAGGAGCTCAGCCACGGTCACGGTAAGCTCGAACTGGAGAATCCGGAGAGCCCCTTCGAAGGCGGCTTGATCATCCGGGCGCAGCCACGGGACAAGAAGATGCAGAGAATAGAAGCGCTATCCGGAGGAGAGAAATCCCTCACCGCTCTATCTTTCGTGTTCGCCTTCCAGAGATATGCGCCGGCTCCGTTCTACGCCTTCGATGAGGTCGACATGATGCTGGACGGCTCCAATGCCGAGCGTCTTGCCCGCATGGTCAAGCGTCAGTCCGAAGAAGCTCAGTTCGTGGTAGTCAGCCTCCGTCGACCGATGATTGAGAACGCCAGTCACGCCATCGGTGTGTCGCTGAGAGCGGACGGTTTCTCTCGAGTGGTCGGACTGAAGGAACTAAAAATCTCGGAAGGACACGAGAAACACGAGCCGGCAGCAGTAGGAGCTTAATCTCGTGGAGTTGGAAGGTATCGATGTGACAAATACAATCGGTAATGGCGCCATCGCTGGTGCTGGTGCCGATATCGCCTCCGATTCCAACCCGAACTCAGTCACCGAAACCGATGCCAAACCATCCAGTCCCGACGCCATCGAAATTCTGGTACAAATGGCTAAAAACGGCGAGATAGACGCCAAAGCCGTAGATATCATCGATGTCACCGACAAATTCTTGAAAGCGATTGCGGCTGCCCCGAAAGAGAACCTGCGCCAGAGCGGCAAGGTCCTCTTCCACGCCTGTGTGCTTCTACGCATGAAAGCCGACGCCCTCCTGGCACCGCCCATGGAGGAAGAGGCCTTCGGCGACGATTATATGGATTTCGACGAGAACGGTCTTCCGATTGAATACAATCCCCAGATCAAAGAGCCGCGCCAGATTACGATTCAAGATCTGGAGAAAGCGATCGTCCGTACTTCTAATCGCAAGAAAGTACGCAAACGCCAGGTTACCCTGGACGAGCTCATCGCCGCCCTGAGAGAAGCAGAAAAAATAGAGAAGATAAGAGCCGAGAGAATACCCAAGGCTCGCATAGATTTAGCTGGTCATCTGGAAGTAAATGATGTAGATGACATATTGGATCTTGCTCATGATGAAGATATCGAAATGACCATAGGCAAGGTAGAAATCTTGCTATCGAAGATATTAAAAATCGGAGAAAACATAGAGCTTTTCGCCCTGGTTACCCTGCTGGATGATAAAAGCGACTGGGTCGACGCCTTTCTCGCCTCTTTATTTTTGTCGAATGCAGGTAAAATAGACCTTGAACAAGAAGAGTTTTACGGTCCTTTATACCTTGCCCTCTGTGGTAGAGAGGCAGTTTCGAATTCGGTGGTATCGTGACTATGGAAAACAACCTGAAAGCAAAAGTTGAAGCCGCCCTGTTTCTGACGGAAAAGCCGGTGAAGGCATCCGCGGTGGCAAAAATTGTCGGGGAAGACCTCGATAAAGTCAGGCGGACTATTCTCGAGCTTATAAGAGACTATGAAGAAAGAGATCTCGGTCTCGAAATCGCGGACGACAACGGCTATATCATTCAAGTAAAGGATGAATTTGCCACCCTCATTGACGAGTTCGTTCCGCTCGAAATTCCCACATCATTGATCAGAACCCTTTCGGCCATCGCTATCAAGCAGCCGGTTATGCAGTCCGAGATTATCAAAATCAGAGGAGCCGGAGCCTACGAGCATATCAAAGAGTTGAT
This sequence comes from Candidatus Obscuribacterales bacterium, assembly GCA_020634035.1. Classification (GTDB taxonomy): domain Bacteria; phylum Cyanobacteriota; class Vampirovibrionia; order Obscuribacterales; family Obscuribacteraceae; genus RI-106. Next base: position 146,314 of record JACKCM010000006.1, read on the forward strand.
GGAGCGGGATCTGGTGAACAAGAAAGAGGAAGGAAGATCTCCTACTCTGACAACAACGAAACGCTTTCAAGAATATTTCCGACTTTCCAAAGACGGAAAGTCACTGAGACAGATTCTCATCCGCCAGGACAAAGAAGCCGAAGCAGAGCTGGAAGGCGATAACGAGAATATTGAAAATTCTGAAAGTACTGAAAGTATTGAGAACAATAGTTTCGATGCCAGTCCTGACCAGAACATTCAACAAACCCTCAATTTCGGTCTAGAAGCAGGAAACGAAGACAATGACACTTCAAAAGAACAATCGGCGGCTGCAGGTCCTGCTCCAGGGTCTGAAGCAGAGTCGCAATCTGAGCCCGCTCAAGAACCGGAAGAAAGAAGCGGGGATATTTCGTCTTTTGACCCGCCTGTGGCAAGTGAAAACCAGCCAGAATCACTGATGGTGGCACAACCACCTGCTACTGAAGGCGTTATCTAGCTCAGACAATGAAAGACATCGCCCTCATTCTAGCGGCAGCCGGAGAAGGCAGCCGATTCTCAGGCACAGCCGCCCCGGGTGAGGGTTCACGTCCCAAGCAGTGCCTGGACCTTCTCGGTATGCCGATTTATCTCTGGTCGGTGGTGGCTTTCGGCATAAATCCGCAAATCAATCGTCTTGTGGTGGTGACCCGCGGTGATTTGCTGGCTCAATTCGATGCCACTATCCAGAACTTCGCTTTCCAAAATGGTCTTACCGATATCTATGATCGTGTGCGGCTGGTCGAAGGTGGAGCGACCAGACAAGAGTCCGTCTACCTGGGACTGAAAAGCCTGGAGTCTGAACCGCCGGACTATGTTCTGGTGCATGATGCCGCCCGACCATATATCTGCCAGGATCTAATCAACAGGGTAATCGCCAGTGCCATCGAATATGGAGCCGCACTACCGGCGGCACCGGTAACCGATACCATTAAAGAGGTAGAGGACGGCTTCATAAAAAACACTCTTGATCGCTCCAGGCTCTACCGGGCCCAGACCCCCCAGGCCGCCGCCTATGCGATGCTCCTCAGAGGGCACCAGGAAGCCCGCAGCAGAAAGTTAGAAGTCACCGATGACGCCGCCATCATAGAGCTGTTGAACGAGCCGGTACGACTTGTGGAAGCCGGGGTCTCGAATATAAAAATCACAGTAGCGGAAGACCTGCTTAATTCGCGCGTTCTAGCCGAAGAGACCCTCGGTCAGATAAATGCTCTCATCGCTTCAAAAAAATAATCTAACTAATTCAATTTGCCCCGGGTTGACAAGCGCCGCAAAACAGGGCACCGTTTGTTTCTGACACCAAACCTAATATCATAGACATAGTTCAGGCCACTTGCTAATTGCGCCGAATTGAATAGAATGAATAACTGACTAGCACCGCCTGAGATGCCCAAATCCATAAAATACGACATAAGCTTGTATTGGTGCCTGCTGAATATCCCAAATAAATATAAGATGGGTGAGGAATACCATGAGTGACAATATCCCCGATACTGCCACCAGCAATTCGAGAGTCGCAAACACCTCTTCGAATGGCAGACAAATAGTAGATCTTTTTCCTGCACTCAGTGACAAGAGAATGCTAACCATGTCTTCAATGAGACCGTCCCCGACGCCGTCGATAAATACACAGATTTCGATTTTCAGCCCCGTCTCTTTCGACGAGGCCATAGAGATTGTTGAATGCCTGCGCTGCAGAGCTGCCACCACAATCTCTCTCGAGAATATGAAAAAGCTCGACGCCAAGCGATTGGTTGACTTCGTAGCTGGTGCCTCCGCCGCACTAGACGGAGATTTCCACAAGCTGAGCGAGCAAGTCTATATATTCTGTCCGAGCAATATAAAAATCACCGCTGATCTCGAAAAAGAAGTCGCTCACGAAAGCGAAATCCCTGATGATATCGGGGCTCTGGACTTTCTCTATCCGACAGCCGGAAAAGCGGAAAGTGGCGCAGGGACTTCACCCTGGCTCCAGTAGTAGTGCCCAGTCCTCGGCTATTAAGGATTTTTTAGAATCCACTTATTGGTCATTCTATGTGATTGACACTTCAAACTTTTTTACAGCCGATAGATGTCAGCACTGTTATCATTGAGAAAACATGGCACGAGAGACAAGTGCTTTTGTCCGTGTTTCCTCCGAACCTGATCAATACCTGATTCCTAATCCACCACAGGCAAAGACACAGGTAAAACAGCTCCCCGATTTATCGGGGGGCTGTTTTGTTATCCGGTTTTATCAAAGCAGCCGAATCGGCTCTATCAAGGCACCACTCTTTTATCGCAGCGGCAGAAGCCACCGGATCATCCGAGCAAACGGTCAGATCATAATCGGTCCTGCGCCGAATATGCCTTGAATAGAGCGGATCATAATAGTCACGGAGCATGGACTCGATAAAATCCTCACCCCGATTTTCTTGCAGTGCGTCTGATAACCCTTTGATCTTTTCATGACCGAGACGTTCTTTGAAAATCCGAACTCTACCGAGCAGATCTAATAAAGCTTCTTTGTGATCGAGCAGATGATAGTCGCGAGAAATTCTTTCGACTCGGCAAGACAGACTCGACTCGAGCAGGATTCTAATACCGGATCTGTCTTTTATTCTCTCCATCAAAAACTCCGGCAATCTGACAGAGCCAATCTTGCGACTCTCCGCTTCAACAAAGACAAAGTCCCCGGAAAAGGTCCTGAGACGCTCCCAGAGATAACCGTCGAAATTCTTCTGGGTAGGTTGTTCTGCCAGGCCAATGCCCCCGAAAATAGAACCGCGGTGGTTGGCTATCGCTTCGAGATCAAGGACATCCATTCCGATAGCTTCGAGCTCTTTTAGAACCTCGGTCTTGCCGACTCCCGTCAGCCCGTCGAGCACCACCACCCGAAACGGATAGCTGTCCGCTTCGAAATCATCCATTACACAGCGGCGCCATGCCTTGTAGCCACCGGTCAGACGCCAGCAATCGACACCCATCAAACTCAAAAAACTGACCACGGCCTCCGAGCGCATGCCGCCCCGCCAGCAGTGCACCACAAGAGTGTGATTCTCTTTTTTAGAAGCGATTATCCTATCGACAATTTCGGGAATGCGAGGGGCGACTATGCCAAGAGCCAGTCTTCGAGCCCTGAATTCACCCTGCTCTTTATAGACCTTTCCTACCTCAGCCCGCTCATCGTCTGAGAGCAAAGGAATATTGACCGCCCCCGGGATAAACTCACTGACAAACTCACAGGGGGAGCGAACATCGACTATGACCTTTGCCTTGATAGAATTGAATCTTTCAGCCGACAATTCTCTCCAGGTCATTTTATTTGGCCTCGTCGCCTTTTAATGAAGAGCGCTTTCCTGAAACCGTCTTTTTAGAACTCTGGCTCTGGCTTTTATCTATTCTCAATCTATGCAGTTTGACCAGTACAAGCGGTCTGGTTTTCATCTGGTTCTCGAAATACGAAATCAGATGACTTTGCAAGAGTGCGCATTCAAGATGCCCCTCTTTGCCTTTTGCTCGCCTGAAATAATCACGGATTTCGTTTTCTACCTGGATGACAAACTCTTCTGCAGGAATATCCTGGGGCAGGATAATGCCACGAATAGAGACATCAGGACCTGCTGCCACCAGACCATCAGAATCAAGTGCCACCACAACAGAGACAAGACCGTCCTCAGAAAGTTGACGACGCTCTTCGACTATCTCTTCATCAATCATCCATTCTCGGTTCGAATCTACTAAACGAATACCCGATTCTACTTTGCCCGCTATAGAACCGGTCTCGCCGTCTGTTTCCAGCACATCGCCATTGTCGAGCACAAAGACTTTGTCTCTCTCCACGCCGCATTCCACGGCAAGCTCGGCGTGACCGACCAGCATTCTGTACTCACCATGAATCGGCATGAACATCTTCGGGTTGCATATATTGAGCATCAGCTTCTGTTCTTCTCGACAGGCATGACCTGAGACATGCACCCCTTCGTTGCGCCCATAAATGACCTCGGCGCCCGAGAGAAAGAGTTTGTTGATCGTATTAGAGACCAGGCGCTCATTGCCTGGAATGGGCGTCGCCGAAAGAATGACGGTATCACCCGGTTCAATCTTAATAAGCTTATGCTCGTCATTCGCGATTCTGGTCAGGGCACTGAGGGGCTCTCCCTGGCTGCCGGTGGTTAGAATCACCACCTGATCGGGCGGATAATCGCGCACTTGCTCAACCGGAATGAGCAGGTCGTCGGGATAACTGGCATAGCCCAGCTCCCGTGCCAGTTCGGCAAACTTGTGCATCGACCGGCCAAGAATTGCCACCTTGCGACCGTAACCCATGGCGGCATTCAAAACCTGTTTGACCCGGTGCACATTGCTGGCGAAAGTGGTGACAATTATTCTTTGACTGGCATTGGCAAAGACTTCGTTGAGCTTCTTCCAGACAGTCTTCTCGGAAGGCGTGAAACCCTCCCTTTCGGTGTTGGTGCTGTCGCTCAGAAGAAGAACCACCCCTTCTTCGCCGGCTCTGGCCAGACTGGCAAAGTCATAGAGTTCACCATCCACAGGAGTGAAGTCGAATTTGAAGTCGCCGGTATGGACCACCACTCCCACAGGCGTGCGAATAATCAAACTGAAAGAGTCGGCAATAGAATGGGTGCAGCGAATGAACTCCACCTCGAAACAACCTAGCTTGACTCTTTGTCTGGGTCTGACCAGCTGCAAATCGGTGGTCTCCTCAAGACCAGCCTCTTTCAACTTGGATTCTATTAATCCAAGAGCTAACGCCGGACCGTAAATTTTTGGAATCGGCATCTCTTTCAATAGATAAGGAATACCGCCTATATGATCCTCGTGGCCATGGGTTATAGCCAGACCCTTGAGCTTCTTCTGGTGCTTGACCAGAAATTCGATATTGGGCAAAACCAGATCGACCCCGATCATCTCGTCGGTAGGAAAAGCAAGTCCAGCATCAACCAGCATCATATCGTCACCATAGACGATGGCCATGGTGTTTTTGCCGATCTCACCCAGTCCCCCGATGGGAACTATTTTGAGGGTGTCGGGGCGGGCTCTATCCAGATCATAGTCGCTCAAGCTCAAAAGAAGTGCCTCAAATAGACGAACCAGAAAGAAGACCGCTTGCTTCCATCAAAGAATCCATCTCTTTCTTTCGTTCCTGGCTCAGGGGAACGAGCGGCAGTCTCAAACCGGCAGAGCATATGCCCATGCGTGACAGGATGTACTTGAGACAGGTGGGATTGGGTTCGACAAAAAGCCCTTTAAAAAGTGGCAGATAGCGGTAATGAAGGCCGCGAGCCCGATCTAGATCACCGTCCATGGCGGCGTCGATCAGCTCTTTGAGCTGTTTGCCCACCAGATGCGAGGCGACACTGACCACGCCACAGGCCCCCACAGAAAGCATCTGCAAAGTAAGATAGTCGTCACCACTGTAAATGCGAAAGTCAGAGTCGGATTTTGATCCGGAATTAGAAAACAGGCTGGCAAGCTGAGCAGTCTGATCTACATTGCCGGCCGAGTCTTTGATAGCTTTCACGCCGGGACATTCTCGGGCAAGTCTGACCATGGTCGCAGGCTCTATGTTGATACCACAGCGCCCCGGAATGTTATAAACCAGAATCGGCAGATCGACAGTATCGGCCACTGCTTTGACATGGGCGAATATGCCTTCTTGATTAGGCTTGTTGTAATAGGGAGCGACAATAAGAAGACCTTCGGCTCCGGCATCCCGGGCCGCTTTTGCGCTCTCGACCGAGGACTTTGTGTTGTTCGAGCCGGCGCCGAAAATCACCTTGGCTCGGCCGGCAGAGATTTCGATTACTTTCTTTAACAGGGCGATTTTCTCATCCCCTGTCAAAGTAGGACTCTCACCGGTGGTGCCTGCTACAAGTATGGTCTCGGTCGCGTTTGCAATCAGATGTTCGACCAGTTTCTCCAGGCTGCCATAGTCTATAGACTCACCTTTCTCGTCGAACGGCGTAACCATAGCGGTTACGACCCTGCCGAATAAAGTGTCGTCGTTATTGATGATCTCGGGCAAAACAACCAACCTCAGAAATTAAGTGCTCAACGGGATTCCATCTTTTGTGCTTTTGCTCTTAGCCTCGATAAGATCATGTTCTAGCAGATACTCTGCTATCCGCACCGCATTCAGTGCAGCACCGATGCGAAGGTTGTCCGCCACCACCCACAAATTGATGCCGTTCTCAGAAGAGCTGTCCTTGCGAATTCGTCCGACATAGACAGGATCTTGTCCGGCACAATCGATGGGGGTAGGATAACGACCTTCTTCCGGTTGGTCCCAGATCTCGATGATCGGACTATCAGACAGGCTCTCTCTAACCTGCGCAGGGCTCACCGGCCGCTCGAGATCGCAAGTGACCGCTTCGCTGTGACCGATCAAAACCGGCACTCGCACCGCTGTACAGGTGACCTTCAATTCGGGCAGCTCCAGAATTTTGCGGGTCTCTTCTATGACTTTGGCTTCCTCTTTTGTATAGCCGTCTTCCAGAAATACATCGATTTGAGGAATAAGATTGAAAGCTATCTGGCGAGGCATAACGGCGGTTTTCACTTCCGCCCCGTTTAAAAGAGCCTTCGATTGATCTTCAAGCTCTTCCATCGCTTCTTTTCCGGCACCACTTACCGATTGATAGGTAGAGACGATCACCCGCTTCAATCCGGCCAGCTCGTGAAGAATTTTGAGCACAACCACAAGCTGCGAGGTAGAGCAGTTGGGGTTGGCGATAATTCCATTATGACCTTTCAGAGCATGACCGTTTACCTCGGGCACCACCAGCGGTACTGCCGGGTCCATTCTGAAAGCGCTGGAATTATCGATGATTACCGCACCGCACTCGACTATCTTATCCACCCAGTGCTTGCTGACAGAAGCTCCGGCAGAAGCGAGAACCACGTCCACGTCCTTGAAGATCTCTTCGCTCGGTTCGGTGACCGGATAATCTTTATTAAGAAAACGAACGGTCTGATTGGCAGAGCGGGCGGACGCCAGGGGATAGAATTTGCCCACCGGAAACTTTCTCGCTTCCAGAACAGCGATCAACTCCTGACCGACTCGTCCGGTGGCTCCCAAAATGGCGACATTTAACTGATCTTGCGGGTTTTGCATGGCTGAGATTCCCTCCAGAGTGCAAATTTAGCACGAACAGCGCTCCAACTGAAGCACTATCACCAGTTGTTTACAAGAGATTTTCCAGGCCTAACGTGAACTGATCCCGCTCCATGAGCGATCTCACGCTCAAAACTATGCCTTTGACAAAACAATCGGTATTGAAGCTGTTATGGCGCAAGGTCAGCATTTCACCAGGCGCACCGAAGATAACATCCTGGTGAGAGATCAATCCTGGTAACCGCAAAGAATGGATTCTGACTCCGGCATCGGTTCTACCGCCCCGGGTCCCTTTCAACAGTTCCCGCTCTTCAGTGCCGGGCGGCAACTCAGAAGGATTGTACCGATCCTGCACCTCGGCCAGCTTGGCGGCTGTATAGGTAGCGGTTCCCGAAGGAGCATCGAGCTTCTTGACCCCATGCATCTCGACGATTTCGACATTTTTGAAATGTTTGCCTGCCATCCTGGCAAACTCCATCATCAAGACAGCCCCCACCGAAAAGTTCGGTATGACCATGGCCCCGACCCCGGCTTCTTCAGAAAGCGAAGCGAGTTCGTCAAAATCAGCCTGACTCAACCCCGAAGTACCTATAAGCGGCCGTATTCCGTTAGCCAGAGCCAGTCTGGCATGTTCCATACAGGACTCTGCCCGGGTGAACTCAAGCAGAATATCCGGGTTGGCGCCGGCCAGACAGGAGGAAATATCCTCTGCAATCTTCACCCCGGTGCAGGCAGACCCGCCGCTCAGAGTAGAGAGGTCCTTTCCTACATAAGCCGCACCGGATCGGCCGAACGCTCCTACAATCTCGATATCATCGAGCCCGGTCAAAGCTCCAAGCGAAGCCCGGCCCATCTTGCCATTGATTCCGGCGATGGCTACCTTTATCTTTGCGCCCACCGAAACTATTTTGCCTCGCCGGCCACAAGCCTGGATTTGCCGGTGGAGCCGAAACCACCTTCGCCACGCTCGGTCTCATCCACCGAATCGACTTCGATAACCTCTACTTCCGGCACCGGAGTGATAAGCATCTGGGCGATACGCTCTCCGGGCTGAAAAGTGTAGGCTTCTTTGCCATGGTTGATTACAAGAACTTTGACTTCGCCGCGGTAGTCAGAGTCGACAGTACCGACACAGTTGGTCAAAGAGATACCGGCTTTATCAGCCAGGCCTGAACGAGGTCTAATCTGACCTTCATAACCCGAGGGAATCTCCACTTTGATTCCGGTAGGGAGCTTGGTCCGCTCACCGGCTTCGAGCACAAGCGGCTCTTCTGCTGCGAAACAGAGATCCATACCGGCAGCTCCGCCGGTGGCATACTCGGGCAGCGCTTTGCAATGCGCCAGTCTTTCTACTCTCAATTTGACTTTGCTCATCAGACAACTCCAGGTCCGGGACAGATAAATAGATAGACACAGACTAAAGAGTTTTGCTCTGGATTTCAATTTAAATGAAAATACAAAAACACCATCCGACTTGCGCCGCGATGGTGTCTTTGCTACTACCTGGCTGCCTGCTGCGAACAGGCTCAGTATTTCAGTACGCTTCAGCCAGTCCTTCACATACTGCGGGCTTCATGCTGCTGTATCCGGTTTGGTACCAACCTGGTGTTTCCGCACAGCCCCTCGGCTCGAAGTGGTCTCATTCAGACCGCTCACCGTCTTTACTCTCTTATAATACCAACCAGGATCAGGCTTGGGAAGTACCCCGAATTACATTTAAGAAAACTTTTTCCGATTGGCGAATAACGGCTTTCCATGAGCTTCTTCACACGCATACGACAAACCGAAACCCTCGGCCCATACGCCTACCCTTGGTTTCCGGTGACACAAAGTAATTTTGATCAAAATCCGCAAACCCGCACCCACCAACGGTTTCGGGCGCCAGCCTCGCAAAAGAGGGGCACCACAGAAGCCACCATTTTCAACCCATGAAAACCGGCGACTTGAATCTATTCAATTGACAGGTGAACGACCTGCCTTACGGCAAGCTTGTTTTCACCAAGGTCGAGCCCTCGACCGGAGCATCATATGCGCCACCACCGTCACACGGATCAAAAACCCGGGCGATCACCTCTTCGTCACCTTCATCTTTGTCATCACTCACATATGATGATGATGAAAGGGCGGGGAAGAGATCATGGTGAGAAATACTGACTTCGTCTCAGCGATCGTTCACCATTTTGAGCCCGACTCTCACCGAATAGCAGGTAAGTCGTGGGTTTCTCTTATGTTTCACAAAGGTTTAGGTGTTTTCAATCGGAACCCCGACAGGCTACACCGACCTCTGATTTACTTATAAATATTATACCCCCAACAACTAAGAAATTGCATGGTCTTCATCAAAGTTCCAAGGCCAGAAACATAGCTTCTGGATATATATCAAGAAGTAAAAGTCGTAAAAACTGGTAATGACAAGAAGACAGGGGAGCAAACCGGAGCCTATAATAAAAATCTGTGCCGACGTAGCTCAGCCGGTAGAGCAACGGTTTCGTAAACCGTAGGTCGGGGGTTCGAATCCCCCTGTCGGCTCCATTTTTTCACGGCCCGAACGTGATTCGAGCCTTCCTGCAACCGGACAGTATTGATCTTGCTTCTCAGTGGGTAAGACCTCATTAGAGATGATCTCTTTGGGCGGAGTGACAGATGACCAGTGAAGGTCGCAAGAAAGATTCAGTGAGCGCTAACGAGTGCGCTGCCCCAGACGCACAAATTCTTGCCAGCCCTCCGTCTAGAACGCAGCTGGCAGCGATCATGTCCGAAGCAGAAGACTCCGCTCCTATCGCCCAGGAGATAAAATTCGCCCTCGCCGACGGTCAGAAGTACCTTCTGAGCATCAACTACCAGAGCAAAGAAGCAAACGAGCCCATCTGGGTACTGAGCACCCTTGACGAAGTGCCGCCTACGGTATTCTGGAACATCTCCACCGAAAACCCGGAGCAAATCTACAACCTGATTCTAAAACGGGTGCGCAACACCAAAACCACTCCACAGGCCAGACCAGCTGAGAACAAGGTCGAGACCGAGCCCCAGAGCCGATCTTCTCAGGAAGACACCGGACCGATGGGAGAGTCGGAAGCCACCTATCGCAATATCCCGGACGCTCAACCCATTGGCTCTTTTTTCAATGATCGTTATGTTGTCTTGAGCGAGATAGGTTCCGGCGGCATGAGCCGGGTCTACAAAGCAAAAGATAAACGCGACGGCAAGACAGTGGCGGTCAAAGTGCTGCACCCCCACCTGCTCAAACAGGGCATTGCCACCAATAACGACCCGAGAAAACGCTTCGAACAAGAATTCAAAGCGACCATGGCGCTCGGCCATGACAATATCGTCAACGTCACAGACCATGGCTTCACCGATGAGGGATTGCCCTTCATGGTGATGGAGTACATCAACGGCCACAGTTTAGAACAGCTTCTCAGAGCCCAGAACCGGATGAAGCTCAGTCAGTTCTTCACCACCTTCTACCAGACCCTCTCAGCTCTCATACACGCCCACGAACGCGGTGTGGTGCACAGGGACGTCAAACCGAGCAATATCATGATGATCAAGACCGAACAGAACGTCAACATCGTCAAACTGCTCGATTTCGGAATAGCCAAAGTTTTCAGAGAGAATACCGGCGGCAAGAACGACCAGAACATTACCCAGACCGGCGATATCTTCGGCAGCCCTTTCTATATGAGCCCGGAGCAGTGCAAAGGCGAAAACCTCGACGCCCGCTCGGATATCTATTCGCTGGGCTGTGTCATGTATCAGGCTCTCACCGGCAAACGCCCCTTCGAGGGTGAAAACGCTTATAAAACAATCTATCTCCATGTCAATATCATGCCTCCCTCCTTCGGCATGGTCAGACCCGACCTGAGCCTGCCCAAGAAGCTGGAGGCGATAGTGATGAAATGCCTCGAGAAGAAGCCTCAGAATCGCTATCAGGAAGCCCGGGAGCTTCGCCTGGAGCTAGAGAGGCTCGCCCAGGAGAATAACGAAGAGAGCGAAGGCTGGGTAACCAAACAGACCAAATCAGGCACTTTCTACGCCGTCCATCCAACATCGGGCAAAGAAGAGTCGGCTATTGTGATTTCGGTCTTGAAACTCCTGCTCCACGCCGGAATCATCGACAACGACGCCTATGCAAGAGCCTCTCATCTGGATGACACAAGTACTGCCGGCACAAGCAAATGGCTTGTGCAATCAGGATTTCTAGACAACAAGACCCTCCATGCCGCCGTCAAATGTCAGGCTCTAATAGAACGCAAGGATCTCAAGCTCGAAAAAGCCGTAATCGCGTTGAATTATTGTCAACGCATGCGAGTCGGGCTGGATGAAGCCCTCGAAGAGCTGGGCTGGAAAATCTAGCCTTTTCTGTCTTTATCAGCTTCGCTTTCGTCCTCAAAACATGCGGAAAGGGTGCTCTCAGCGCCTGGATGAACCGGCTCGAGCATTTCGGCCAGGGCGAGAAAGCCGCTTTTCAGCCTGGGTCTGCGGGCAGGATCCAGCGAATCTATGTTCTTCTCGCTGAAAGAGACGATTTTAGTAGCGAATCTGGCATCTAGCTCATAGCGCGCCATAAAGTCCTCCAGCTCTTTCAAGAGCTGCTTCATATAACGCGTAGAAGGCACATCGGTGGTCAGAATTCGCGCCAGTTTTTCCATTATCAAGTCCTGTTCGACAAGCTGAATCTGTACCGACAGCTCTATGCCGACGGCTTCATAGACTGCTATGACCTCATCGCTATCAGGTCCACGAACATGACGCCTGGCAAGCTTGCGCAAAAGATGACGACCATCCTCAGAATCAACCCCATAATCTTTCAACTTCCTTGCCGCTTGATCATGCTGGCGAACGGCATCGAGACAATCTATGACCGCAAGCATTCGATTGTCATTAGAGGCTCCGAATATGACCAGCGCCGCTTCATAGATAGCCGAAGCATGGGCTCCGTGCTGCAGCGATTCGTGCTCTTCGGCTTCTATATATAAATGATCGGCTAATCTAAGAGCCAGATCCGATTCCAGCTCGATGGTCTCGTTTATCAGCGCCGCTCCCACCCGGTAGATATCCTTTCTCTGGGCAGAAGGGTCTATAAGTGTCCGGATCTTGCCTTTGCTCAGGTCTTTGCCTAAAGCAAACTGAGCCAGACAAACCGAAGCACGATAGTAGTTCTCGACTCTGCCTTTGCCCGAGGACAAAAACGATCGAGACTCAGCCACCGCTTTGCTGAAGCAGGATTTTGCCATCCTTGTATTAGAGAGCAGATACTGGCAATACCCCAGAGCGATTTCGGCATCCACCAGAAAGCATCGGTCTTTGTCCATGTTCTCGAACTCGGTAAGGGCTTTTACCGCCTCTCCATAACGCTCTCTATCCACCAGAAAAAGCGCCCTGTGAAGCGCCTTCCAGAGCTTCTCTTCTGCCGTGGAGCGAAACCGGACATTTAAAACCGCCGGGGCAGGAGCATTATCGAAGCTTCCGCCAATACCGATGCCGACAAGAACCTCGCCACCACTCTCGGTGCTATCATCGGTTTCTGCCGGCTTTTCTTCTCTGTCTGCCCAGGGATGTTTTTTGGGTCCGGTCTTTTTCCCTGCCGCCGGCATGTGCTTATTAAGCCTGGCCCTGACAGCTTCGAATTCGTCCGGCATATCTTCGAATATCTCAGAAAGAATGCTGAGGTGATTATCCATACCCTCGGGGCTGGAGCGCCCGATCAACTCCACCACCCTCATGGCAAAATCTCGACTGAGACCATCACGCTCTTTCAGAGTAGAGATTATCTCGATGGCGCAGCCGAGAGCATAACCATCCACCAGGGCGAGCCCTGTTCTGTCGCGGTTTTCCAGGGCGATGGTGAAATAACGCATGGACCAAAGCTCATAAGCCTGGACCACGTTGACACCGGCTTTGCCTTCATGCTTCTCGAAGATAGTTATAGCTCTTCCGAACTTACCCTGGTCGACCAGATTATGCGCCAGGGTTATTTCGCGCCGATTTCTCCAGGTCTCCACTTTTTCTTCCATGAGAGTAAGACGGATATCGTCCTCTTCGGCACACCAGGATATAAGAGACAGGGTCAACTTGAGCTCTTCGTCGCTGACATGTTCATAAGACCTCGCCATCTGCAAATCGAGTAGCTTGACGAGAATCTGAAAGATAAGATCAAGTTCAAAATGATTGGCACGCATGGTGGCACCGACGATGGCTCTGACAGTGCGTTCTAAATCCGGTGAATCGAGCAATAAACCGGCGGCGGTATCGAGGTCGTCATTGACGAGCAGACATTCGATCACCCGGTGGGCATCGGCATCCACCAGCCCTGCTCTTTGAAAGATTTTGAAGCTGGTGGCATAAATTTCCTGGGCGTCACGACTGCGCCCGAGAGAAGAGAGATCTCGGGCACAATCAGCCAGGAGAACCGCCAGATTTTTAGAGCGATTAAGGCGGCACTTATCTATATAAGCAAGCGACAGAGCAAGGCTCTCACCGGTAGGAGCAATCGCCTTGAGATAATCAAGACAGCGATTGCGTCTTTTATAACCGCCACTATCGGTGATAACCACCGAGAAAAAGACGGCGAAATGAAATTCGTAGATAGACTCTAATTTAGTCAGAAGGTCGACAGGAAGAGTCTGTCCTTCTTCAAAAGAATCCATCATAATGGCGGCTGCCTCAGGCGTTTTGCCTACGGCAAGCAGACAGTCAGCGATATAAACATTATAATCACCGCCGCCGCCGGGGAGCCTCCGAAACAGTTCCAGCGCCTTTTGATAGGCGATCTTAGAATATTTATACTGCCGCTCCAGATAATAACGCTCTGCCACTTCTCGCAAAAATATCGCATAGCGACTTGTGGTAAGCAGCCTCGAATGAGCCCCCTCGGCATCTAACAGCGTGGTCAGGCCAATAGGGCTTCGAATATTATCCCGGAAAAGCTCTATCACTCGCTCATCGTCATTCTCGAATCGAGCCACGGATATCGCCGTTATCGCCCTCAGCACCAGCAGCTTGACCTCGCCAGAGAAACGTTCATCGCTGCTTTCTATACGCTGGCAAAATTCTATTAACGCTTCAAAAGAAGAGATTGCACTCTCCAGCTCATCTTTAGACAGATAAAGATGTCCTACATCCAGCAACAAATTGGGAATCGTCAGTTTATTGCCAAAGGCACCATCTTTCTCTTGCCTTACGACAGAAAGAAAGGCTCTCGATTTCTTCAAAGACTTGATCACCAGGTCATAGGAACGATCCAGCTGATCCGATTCATAATAAGTCGCCGCCAGAAGGAGCGTGGCGCGCAAAGAAAGCTGACTGGAGCCGAGCACCGAAGCAAAGCGTTGAGCCTCTCGAAAGTAATGAGAGGCGGTGCCTATCTGATTGGTTTTTATATAGCAATAACCCAGTCGCACATTGGCTTCATAAGACCAGTGATAATAATCACTGCGGTCCCCTATCAACTCCGGCACCGGCTTGAGCTTCTGAATCGCCTCAGAATAATTGCCCTCGTCATAGGCCCGACCGCCTTTTATGATACAGCTCTCGGCCCAGATCTCGGTGGCGAGCGAAGACGCCACCCTCATATGCATATTCTCTTTGAGCTTAGCTACTCTACCGAGCAAAGAACGCGGTATCTTCAAGCGCGGATGACGCTTTGCCCGCCGGGGACGTTTTGCCAATTCACCGGCGTCAACAGGCTCTAAGCCAAGATCGGTGATCAAATTTATCTCTGACCTGTCGCAGATCAAATTCTCTTCGTCGGCAAAAATCTCCTCCAGCTCATCGGCAGTGACCAAAAGCTCTGGTATCGCCTCCGGTTTCACTTTCAACAATCTCGTCAACTGAGCACAATGTCGCCTGACCTCTTCGCTTTCGTGGCTTGAAAGTTCGGCAAAGAGCGCCGACTTTTCGGGGCTTCTCAAATCGCGATGGCGAAAGAGAAGACAGTCGTCACCACATTCGAAGCGGCTCCAGAGATCCGGGTCCTCTTTCAAAATAGAAAGAGAGGTGTCGATTAAATGAGCCGAAAAATTATCGAGGTCACCACTGAATAGAGAACTGTTTCTGCGAGGGTGTTGAAAGTTGCGATGACCGAGTTCGACACTCTCGGAGCCCGACAGGCGGGGGACGTACATGCCGTCATAATCCACCAGGACCATGCGGTCATCTTCTATCAAAATATTGCCGTGCTGTAGGTCGCCATGGGCGATTCGACGATCATACATACGCTTGATCAAAAGCCGAAACTGACTCTGTAGAGAATCCAGCTTTGAATAATCGCCTACGACCTTATTCAGATACTGATCGAGAGGGAGCCCTTCACACCAGTCCATCTTAAGAATCGGATACCAGCGCCCCGACACTTTTATGCCCCTGCTTATAAAACTGAATCTGACAAAATCTTCGAAGTTCACCGCCGAAAGAGACTCTTCGATGATTGAATAACGGGTAAGCAGACCGGCTCGGTCTTCTAGAAAGCAGCGAACCGCATGGACACCATTGCCGCTGCGCAACTTGTACACACTGGCAAAGGCACCGGTTATGGATCTTGGCAGACCGAGGGGATTGAGAGAAACTCTGGCAACCTTGAGTTCGGGATCCTCGAAACAAAGATCCGGTCTTTGAATAGCTTCGTTAAATTCCTGGGGAGTGGGCCACATAAAACCGAGGTTTCCCCTGAGTAGAAGTTCTAGATACCTATATTAGATTCTACCCGGGAATCTCAAGAAAGCTTGAGCGATTTGCTGAATTCGGCAAGGGTCATGCCCTGACGTATACGCTCCAGCCTTTCTCCGGCGTCGGATTCTCTGAGGTAACGCGGGACTATAACGGGCTTTTTCAACACCCGTCGCCAGAGCAGCTCTTTAACAAGCGGCAGCTGAATCTGGGGCATCTTGCCTACAAAGAGAGCATCTAGATCGCCATCATTTTTCAGATATTCGAGCAGCCAGATCAGCCCTCTTAGATAAACCGCGTCTTTTGTAAAACCGCCCGAGCGAAACACCCGGGTGACAAGATTAAAAGCCAGCTTGTTGCCAAAGCGATAGGTGCCAGTGAGTTCGCGGAAAACCTGTATATAGTCGGCGCCATTGAGCATCATCCTCACTGCCACCACCCTTGCCGCCAGCATGCGCATACGTCTTCGGGTCAGCCCACCGGAGAGATACTCGGCAAGCACCGCCAGCCCTTCTTGCACTTCGTCATAACCCACAAGCCCAGATGCCATCTGCTGAAAAGGCTGCAACCGTCCGTTATAGAAAGTGACCACATGGGTGCCTATCTCATGCTGAAGAATGGCGCGCACTCGGGTCTCTGGAATGCGGCTTCTTGGATTGATCAAAAGATTGCCGCTCGAGACCATCACCCCCGAAACATCCTCCCTGAGTTCCACATCGAACTCGAAATCAGGATATTTCTGTTGATAAAAGCGAAGCTCTTGCTTTGCCTCCCGGGCAAATTCTTTAGCCGACAGAGACTCTTTCAGGCTCTCATCCCGAGAGTTCACCGGCACCGTATCGAGCACATGCCGAGCAAGCTCTACGTGGGTATCGTTGGGCACTCCGAAAAGCTGCATACTGCCATAGAGAAAGTTGGCGGTGCCTCTATCGGAGAGCATCGATATCTGACGATCGATTCCTTTCTGCTGTTCTCTAAATAGCTGCGCCAGAGCAGGATCTTCGACCCGGTCGATGCGGATTTCATAAAGCCGCCGCTTCAAATCGGCAGGCTCCACCGCCACCGGCCTGTAGGTAAAATGAGGCTCTTTTTGAAAGCCTTCCTTTTTAAACTCTTCAAAAGCAGAATTATAATTAGTCGGCGTCGCCGCCAGTACCAGGTCGAATTGCCCCGAGATAGTCGCCAGCTGATGGTCGATATCGAACACAGACTTAACTATACTGCGCGGTCCGAGCTGCTGGAAGTTTCTTGGTCTATAAGTAGTATGCTTCTGGGTAAACTCAAAAAAGCTGTGCCGCATCGCCCGGGTCAGCTCTCGGTTTATGACTTGCAAAATCAACGGAAAGTCGTTTTTCGTATGCGAATCTCGATAGACATCCAGCACCTCTACCCCCAGGGTAAAAGCGTTTAGCTGCCGCGCTTTCTTCATCGAAATCAAAGAGAGCATACCCGGCGGACTGGTGCGACTGCCCGGCACCACATCGACAATGGCGGGCTGTTTATGCACCCGAATACGCTTCAGGCTGCGTTCTAATCTGTTGACGGTCTCTCTTGGAATACGCTCCTGGGGCAGATGAATCTTAAAATGCGGCGGTCGCGCCGGCATATCTTCGGTGGCTTCCACCGCCGAGACCCAGACTTCGAGTATAAGAAAAGCTCCAAATTTTTCGGAGAGTGTCGACACCACTTCCGATACCAGCTTCGTCAAAGCAGAGTGATGCCGCCGAGCACCAGAGGCAGTGACATAAGAGGCTTCACCCATGACCAGGCGTTCATCGCCAAAGCTGGTGGTGCCCTCCGGCTTGCGATAGACGGTCAAAAAAGGGAGCTGCCGGTCGATACTGATTTTGCCCCAGGGCGCAAGCTGCCGACGGATGCGTTTGCTCTCCTCAAGCCGCGTTTTAATATACGGCAGAAGCTCCTTGGCTCTTCCGTCTTTTTTGCCTACGCCTTTACTATTTATAGATGCGCTCTTGTCGCGACCTCGGTCGCCATTCTCAACCACAACTTGATCCCGACTAAGTAATAGAGATTCCGATTACAAAGTGGCAAGCTCTACGTTGTCGAATTTGCGCCGGTAGTACTTCATATAATCCACTTTGTTCTCAAGGGACAATATTACCGCATGAGAGAAATTAACGCCTTCGAATTTCTGGGCGGTGATAAGACCCCCCGGAGAGAACACGTTTATCTCCATGAGCTTGTTGCCGACAATATCGAGACCGACAAGAAACATCCCGTCCTTACACAGCTTGGGACGGACCATTTTGCAGAGCATGAGCGCTTCGGCGGTAATCTCGGCAGGCTCCACCGAGCCGCCGGCATGGACGTTGTTCCGAATATCTCCTTCCATGCTCACCCGTCTGAACGCTGCATACTTGCCCTTATAACGCATCGGTCGGCCGTTCATCATGAACAACCTGACATCCCCCTTGCGCGCTTCGGGCAGATACTCCTGGGCGATGATATAGCCATCCTTAGAAAGGGCATCGACAATCTGATTGAGGTTGGTCATATCCTCGGGCTTGACCAGAAAGACCCCCTTGCCGCCGGAGCCCTGCAGGGGCTTCAAGACCACCCAGTTGCCTTCCTCTTTGGCGAAACGGCGGATCTTCTCGCGACTGCGGGTGATGATCGTCCGCGGTCTGACCTCCTCGGGAAAAGTCTGGAAATACATCTTGTTCATGGCATCAGCCAGGGCATAGGGGTCGTTTAGAACGATCACACCATGATTGAGGGCGACCCTGCCGAAATCGAGGCCGACACCCTGGGCCCAGTGCCGGGCGCCGGTGTCTTTTGCCGGGTCGCTGCGTAGAAAAAGCACATCGAGGTCATGCACCGAGATCTCTTCGATTCTCGCTTTGGGCCCCTTGAGATCAGCCAAATATGTAGCGCCGCTCTTGTAGCTTGCCCTCGGCGCATGCCTGGCTCTCGCCTTAATAGTATTGTCCTTCTCTAAGATAAAATCGTCGGCGCCAATAACCCAGGCTTCGTGGCCCCGGGCGATGGCAGCCATGGCCAACTGGTTGGTGGTATACCCCTCCCCTTCGGTCATGACATCATTTACGTAAAAGGCCAGCCTCATGCTTGCTAAACTCCGGAACACCTGGTAACAGGGCTCGATTCTATCTCAGATAAGCCGCCGGATGTAAATGTCATGGCAATGATGTGATCACACTTCTCAAAGATCTTGGACCTGACAACTGCACCACAAAATTCTTATTTATCTATCATCATCGCTATCTACCATGACCGCGGAAGATGAGCCTTCTGCAGTCGTCCATGACAATGCTCATTCCAGGCTGAAGTAGCCCACCGAAAAGATTCAACTATGTAGAATGGAACCGCGTAAATCTAATCTCCATGCGGTTATTCTCTTTTGATCAAAATCACCAATCTCTCCAAAAGCTTTGACGGAGGCAAGACTTACTCTGTCAAAGAGCTCGATCTCGAAGTCAAAAAAGGCGAATTGTTAGTGTTGCTGGGCTCTTCTGGCTGTGGCAAAAGTACCACGATGAAGATGATCAATCGTTTGATCGAGCCTACACAAGGCACCATCGAAATCGACGGCACAATAAATACCGAACTGGACAAAGTCGAGTTGCGAAGAAACATCGGCTATGTCTTTCAAAAGATAGGTCTATTCCCCCATATGACCATAGAAGAAAACGTCTGCATAGTGCCGAAGATGCTGAAATGGTCGAAAGAGAGAATGCAAGAAAGAGCCAGAGAACTGCTCTCTTTAGTGGAGCTTCCGATTGAACAATATGGAAACAGACTGCCTCAAGAACTCTCCGGAGGGCAGCAACAGCGCGTGGGCGTAGCCAGAGCCCTTGCGGTGGACCCTGATTATCTATTAATGGATGAACCCTTTGGTGCACTAGATGCGGTGACCAGAGACTCGCTGCAAAAAGAAGTTCTACAATTAAAAGAAGAGCTGGGCAAAACCATTATCTTTGTGACCCACGACCTTTTCGAAGCGCTGCTTCTAGGCGACAGGATAGCTGTCATGGACGGCGGCATCCTGCAACAATGCGGCGCCCCGGAAGAACTTCTGAACACCCCGAAAACGAATTTCGTCAAAGAGCTATTCTTGAGACCGGCACGGCAACTGTCTCAATTCAAAGAAGTATTTTAAAGAGGTAACTGATGAACGGGCAAAGCTGGCTGCAATTCGTAATCGAAAGACAAGATGCACTGTGGTTGAGAACCGGAGAGCATTTGATGCTGGCTGGACTCTCTACCGTCATCGCCACCATCATCGGCATCACCCTTGGAATTATCGGCTTCAAAGTCCCACGTTTCAAGGGTATTCTGCTTGGTATAGTCGGCATACTGCAAACTGTTCCTTCGCTGGCTCTGCTTGTATTCTTGATGGCGCTCTACCATAGAATAGGTGTTCTTCCCGCTCTCACAGCTTTGATACTCTATGCCCTGCTGCCGATAGTGCGCAATACGATAACGGGGCTGGAAGGCGTGGACAGAGCCACCATGGAGGCCGCCGAAGGCATAGGCATGACCGCCACCCAGCGCCTGATCATGGTGCGTGTCCCTCTAGCGATTCCAGTAATCATCGCAGGCATTCGTACCGCCGCCGTGGTGGGCGTCGGCGTCGCCACCCTGGCAGCCTTCATAGGAGCCGGCGGTCTGGGCGAATTCATCAACAGAGGACTCGCCCTCTCCAACACCAGGCTGCTCTTGCTAGGTGCCGTCCCGGCAGCATTGCTTGCCCTGATAGTCGACTTCAGCCTCGCCGGTGTCGAATGGGGCCTCAAACCTATGAGCGCCAACGAAAAGATAACCAACCGCCCGCTTCTAAAAACCCTGAAGCGTGCCACCATCGCGGTACCATTAGTGGTACTCGGTCTGAGCACCTATATCTATCTAGAAGGACATCCTCTGGTCTCCTCCCACGGCAAAGTCGCCATCGGCACCAAGCACTTCTCTGAACACATAATTCTTGGAGAGATGATGGCCCAGATAATCGAGTCTAAGACGGACTTAAAAGTGGTTCGAAGATTCGACTTCCCCGGCACCATGTTCTGCCACAAAGCGATACTCTCTGGTGACATAGACATCTATCCTGAATACACCGGCACCGCCTACAGTGCCATCCTGGGCTACGAACCCCATTCGAAACAGAGCCCCGATGAGATCTTCAACAAAGTCCAGGCGGACTATAACAAACAGTTCGATTTGAAGTGGCTATCGCCTTTCGGCTTCAATAACACCTATGCCATGGTAGTTCGAAAGAAAGACAAAAAAGAATATGGTTGGGAAAAAATCTCTGACCTCACCGATGTCGCCCCCAGCCTGGTCTTTGGCGTGGCTTCCGAATTTGCCGAAAGACCGGACGGACTGAAAGGTCTGGAGAACGCCTATGGCTTGAAATTCGAGAATGTCTCGGACATGGACCTCAATCTGGTCTATAACGCCCTCAAAAGCGGAGAGGTCGATCTGATATCAGCCAACTCGACCGACGGCAGAATCCCGGCTTTTGACCTGGCAGCATTAGAAGACGACAAAAGCTTCTTCCCTCCCTACGAAGCCGCCCCGCTTATTCGCGAAGACACCCTGGCAGAACATCCGGAGCTAAAAGAAGCCCTAGGAGGCCTGGAAGACATTCTGGATGACAACGAGATGCAACGCCTCAACTATGAGGTCGATGGCAAGAAGCGCTCACCAAAAGCGGTAGCAAGAGAGTTTCTGCAAGAAAAAGGCTTGATTAAGTCGCCAGAGCCGGAGCAGGAGCAAGAACCCGAAGAGACTGTCAGTTATAGTGACAGCTATAACTACGGCTATGACCTGGGCAACACAGGCTTGTCTTTGGGCTTGAACATATAACGCCGGGCGATCTCTAGATAGCCTCGAAACAGATAGCCGCCATTGGCTGCCAGCACCGACTCTTTCCTCTCTCGATAATAAGCGGGCAGCGTGTACCAGGGCAAAGAGGGCTGGTCATGATGGACCCAGTGATAGTTGTTGTTCAGAAATAGAACCCTAAAAGGCAGCGCCGCCTCTACGATAACGCTGCGCTCATCGTTATTGTCGCCGGGTTTATGCTCGGCAAACGAACGCAGCAGAGTCAGAGACAGCCCCGGATAGACAATGCCGAAGATATAAACCGCAGGCGGTATCGCACAGACTTTAGTAAGCCAGAAAAATATGAGAAAGCACAAAAGCCCATGCAAGAGCCAGACGGGAAGATATCGGTGGTCACCCTGCAAAAGCGACTTCGCCTGCTGTCGATAAAAATGAATCATACAGAGCGCCGGACCTAACAGAAGCCTGCCGGCGAGGGTATTGTTGAACAGAAAGAGACTCTGCCTGAAAGAACCCATACGATTCCAGACTTCTTCTTCAAAATAGTAAGACTCGGGGTCTAGAACCGGGTCGGTCAGGGTTTTGACCCGGTGGTGAGTCAGGTGAGAATCTCTATAAATAGGATAGGGATAGACAAGACCCAGGGGAGGGTAGGCGAGGAGGTTATTGAGCCGGGCGTTGCGGCTGGGGTGACCGTGAATTATCTCGTGCTGGACCGAGCCATGCAGACAGATCAAAAGCGCCCCCAGGGCACAGCCCAGAGGCGCCGGCATATGATGGAAGGCGAGAGTCAGCACGACCCAACCGCCATAGACTGTGCCAATCAGGAGCCAGGTGGGCAGCTCATGATCGACGGTCAGAGATAAGTCAGCTCGAGCCATTTCGAAGACCCCGAACAATATCAGCTAAAATATACCCGGACCTGGTCTATTACTAACCAGGCCAGGGATAGAGAAGATCGCTACCATGACTTTGAAGCTGATTTCGAGCACCGAGGCAAAAGGGACTTATATTATCGACGCCCGCAGGCAAGAGGACTATGAGCGCGGGCATATCCCCGGGGCGGTTCATCTGAACTGGGAGGCGTTTGTCGAATCGCCGGAAGCGAATCCAGAACCGTTTAATCAGATGGGCTGGTGGGGGCGTCTGCTCAGTCTGGAGAAAGACCGCAAGACCATCGAGAATATTCTGCAAGCAGCCGGGCTCGAAAACGACATGACAGTGACCGTATATGCAGACGGTCCGGTGTCGAAAGGGCGGGAAGGTCGGCTTGCCTGGACCCTGCTCTATCTGGGTGTCGAGAACCTCAATATACTGAACGGCGGCTTCAGCCAGTGGTGCAAGGAACAAGATCAGGACCAGGGCGAAGGGGCGATTGAAACAGGCGCATCGAATCCTGTTGGTACGGCCGGTGGTTTCACCCTAAAACCGGATGAGTCAAGAAGAATAAAAGAAGAGGCTATGGTCGAGGTGGTGCAGGAAAACTCTGCCACCATATGGGATGCCAGAACAAAGGATGAATACGATGGGCTGCTACATCCATATCTGCCACGGCGGGGTCATATTCCCGGGGCTTCTCTTATGCCTTTCCCGTCATTGTTTGAAGAAGGCTCGACTCGGTTTATAGACCAAGAGACTTATTTGACGATGCTCGGCGGCAAAAGAATAGAACCGATTGCCTACTGCGAACTGGGCTTGAGAGCCGCAACTTTAGCCTTGATCCACGAGATCTACACCGGAGAGAAGCTACGCATTTTCGACTCTGGCTTCATCTGGTGGAGCATGGAATCTGACCTTCCGGTGGTCAATTGAAAGAAATTTGCCAAAAAAGGAGCTATAACCTTGGAGCCTAAAGAAAAGCAGGAATACTACACATCGATTATTAATGAAGGACAATTTCTAGAACAAAATGTTGTCTTAGCAATTGAGAACAGGCTTGCTAGTATGAATTCTCATAAAGAAGAAGTTTCTGCAAGACTAAAACTTCTTGGATTCTACTGGCACCAAGCAAAGGAATCCTCGGGAGATTCAGCATCAAAATATACAAAACAATTTGATTGGTGTGTGCAAAACATCAGTCAGCTTGAACTATCAGAATTTTTGTTGCCTTTCAGTTCTCTTAAACGAAATGATCAAGTTCTGTTCAAATACTCGTGTCTGGAAATGGCAGAATTCCACAAGGCAACACCAACGGTGCTAGAAGCTCTAGCGAGTCTATTTAGCCCATACAACAAAGATATAGCGGAAAGCTTATATCTGAAGATACTTGAGCAAACTGATTTTGATCCTAAAATCCTAAGAAACTTGGCTCTGCTATACACTAGAGAAGCGCTGAATGGATTGCGTGAATGCAAAATAGCTGCTGGCCGCAAAGCTATTGACTATGGAAAAAAGTTTTTGTCATACGATCCGACTAGAGGTGAAAAATGGGGTCTATCCCAAGATCTGTGCAAGGTTGCTATTCTTCTAGATGACTTAAATTCATTGAAAGAGTTCGCAGAGTTGCTTCGTTCATTTGCCGATGAAACTGACTTTAATCTGCACAAGTTGGACGCCTATACATACTCAGGTGTTTTAGCAGTCAGACAAAATGAGATTGCCTTGGCGGTAACTTACTTAAAGCAAATGGAGTCGATAGAAAAAATCAGGAATCTATATCTTGCCGATGAACTATTTAGAGCCGGTGAAATAGTTGCTGTGGAAAACTACCTGAATCATGCCCTGAAGTTTGTAGACGACGATCTAAAAACTCGGCAACTAGAACAATGGCTGCTAGATATCAAAGAGAACCGCCTGCCAGAGCTAAAATTCGTAAACATACGAGATTGAGCTTTTCCCCTTTTGTATTATTAGATGAAGCAGCCCTCCAAATTTAATGCTAAAGATCAAAACCTGACATAGAGTGCCCAAAGAGCCCCATAACTGACAAGGCAAAAATCATAGACTCTTCTTTACTCGAAAAACAAACTTCAAAATCTGTGTAGGAGTCGCTCTTTTTTATGGCTTTAGCAATCGGAAACGGGTGATTCAAAACAGTGGCAATCGCATTCGCACCAGAAGGAGAGCCACAGTATTTTAGACTGACCTTCTTGGGAGAATAACCAGGAAATCGCATTAGAATTGACCTGGCTTTGGGATCTGCGAATTCTTTCTGAAATGCACCATCAGCAGTGAATGGAGACCATAAATCAGTGCTGCTCTTTTTGTACTCACGATAAGCGACAAAAGCATTATCAGGCGTGATTGACAACGTATTCCAGCAAGAATCTGACTTACTCCTGCTTTGAATGTTTGTCAATAATTCCTCAACAAACAATTGATCCAATCCGATCACCAATAGGTTTGGTTCCGGCACGGATATAAATAGATGGTGGTCTTGTGGTAGATGGGTTGAATTACCTTTTATGATGCCAACCTTATACTTCTCATGCTTGTAGTGTTTGAAATAACATCTCTCTATCATTGATATTTCTTCCGTAGACAGATTGTTCTCGAAGAGAATGACTTGACCACCCAGATAGCCTCGCAATGCGCCATGAGAAATATTTCTCGTAGCAAATACAGCATGGCGAACCACTTTTCCCCTGAACCTACTTTCAATTTTGCCGCCATCTAACTGATAGATTAGAGAAGTTGGAAGGGAGCGAAAAATCCATATGTCCGCTTCACATTCATTTTCATCGACACCAAGATAGTGCGATGCCACATTGATCAAAAGCACTTCAGATGATTTAGGAACCCAATTCAACAAAGATTTCAATTCGTGATTCTCCACCGCACTAGACGGTCCTGCAGAAAGAAGCAAAAAAATAGCTACAACCAACAAAACATACATAAATCAAGAACCACCTAGCCCAGATACTAGTTTAGTCAACCAGATCAGAGGCAGGTACATCCCGCAACAGTCGTTAAACTGTTTAATGCTTTCTGCTAGCATAATTGAGAATGATAAGGATTAGGATTTTATGGAAGAAGCCTGGAAAGAGGACATCTCAAAAACGCTCCGTGAAGTGACCGGACTAGAACCCAGGAACTTTAGCACCATCGATGCTCTAATAGGGGAAGATCCTATTCAAACTGAAACTGTCTCTGTAGAGCTACCAATTAGTCGCTTTCCAGATCCGATTGCAGTTGTAAAACAAGTTCGAGAAAAAATGCCTGACTCCTCTTATCTGGTGTTTCTTGGTACAGCGAAGAACAACTATGAAGAGTCCTCCTCCACCGTCGAGATTGTGGTTGGCAGGGGTAAGTCTCAGGAAGATATCATTCGATTGGCGAGAACCGAGGCACCCAATTATGACCTTGAAACCGATGGCGTAATTGAGAGTATGGCAAAACTCTATGAGCACGCAGAGATAGGGATTCTCGGTGCCGCAATAGATTCGGTATCTATAGAAATCAAAGAAGTAAAAACCAGCCTTACTCAACTAGCCGAGGCGCTTTTCGAAGTCTGCGGTGACCTCTCTCAAAGTGACTTATACTCTAATGAAGAGGCGCTTGCTGAGTATTTAAAAGACAATGATTTTGTCTTTCTGTGGTGGGATTAACGGGTACCGGAAAAGTGATTAGTCTCTATAATATCCAATATGACCAGAACAAAATTACTTTTGATTTCTATGTCTATCCTGGCCATTGCCGGATTCGTCTGGCAATTCGTGGTTACTATAGGTGATCCATGCGGTCGATGTGTCCGATTTGATATGAATTGGAAAGGCAAACATCAATCCATTCTGGTAGAGAAATACGGATGGCCTGACGATATCTACGATATAGATGAAGATAGAAAGCGGGGGAATTACAGGATATCTGGCGGCGAATATCTAGAGAGGTGGACTTACAGAAATCCAGAGATGCGCTTTATCATAAAGCACTCTGACAGAACCATCACAGATTCATACCGAAACGATCACACGTGTCCGCCTACTTTGTTTGGGCTGTAACACAAAACTTGCGATACCTGAATGGAAAACCTGTAAATGATCCGAATCATACTAACAATAGTGGCAATTCTAACTCTCGCGGGCATGGCATACGGACTTGCCAGGTTTGATTTCGGATTGTTCTTGATTGTTGGTTGGATAGCTGTCCCAACTATTGTGACCATAGCCTTAGCCAGACTTCTTAAAATCAAGAACCCAATTGTGGCTTTTACTACATATTCTTTTGTATTCCTGGGTCTCTTCTTTGCCATCTTTTTTATGCTATCCCAGGGACCAATGGCAGGCGTTTTTTACAATACCAGCAAGAGATTTCATATTTAGAATATTTGTAGCATTCAGCAGAATCGAATCACAAGTAAACCCGAAATCAAAAGAACGATTCCGCAGAGCCGCAGTCTATTAAAGCGCTCCTTCAGAAACACCAGAGCCAGTGCGTACATAATTAGCGGATAGCAGGATGTTATACCGACCACATAAGAGACAGCGCACCGGTTCATGGCAAAGAGATAAGAGATGCCACCAACGCTAAGCATCAGAGACGAGAGAAAACAGTAGAACCACATTCTGCCGCTGCGAAGCGGAAGGTCATAGCCTCGACGTTTGAATACAACGAATATTAGAACCAGAAAGAGCGCATCCCAAATGGACTTGCCTAGAAATATTTCCAGGGGCTGACCATAGTTGACGGCGATCTTATCTACCACTCCCCTCATTCCAAAACAGAAGGTGGTCAGAACCAACAAAGACATCGCCCACAGCCGCTTAGAATCCGGCTCTGCCTTCTTTGTGGACGACAAGGGACTGGAGCCAATGGCGTAAATTCCACCCACGACAATAAAAATCCCGAGCAATCGCGATAAAACAAAGGGCTCTCCAAGGATCAAAATAGCACCCAGAACAGCCACGACAGGATAGCCTGCGGTGAAGCCATATACAAAACTGGCGTCCACATGCTTCAAAACCACCAGATAAGAGAGTACAGCGACCACATAGCCGCTGCCAGAGACTAACGACCAGAACATCACCGGTGGTGCCAGTTGCCACCCACCCGGTTGAAGTAGAGAAAGCAGAAGCAACAAGACCGGTATCTGCAATACACTGAGTGTAAATAGCGCAATGCAAATCTCTTGAGGGCTGGCACTATCCAGCGCCTTCTTCTCGAAGATGCCCCAGGCTCCCCAGGCAAGCAAAGATATGAGGATAAGAAGGTCGGTGGCCATGGCAGAAGCTTCTATAGAAACTATCTATATCTACCCGGATATTCCGGATCCAAATAGATCCAGCTCCACTTCGGCGCTATCCAAAATTGCAGAATCCCCGGAAGCCTTATCAGCCCGACGTTCCATTATAAACGGCAGCATCTGTTTAATCTCGGCAAAGCGCTCTTCGATCTCGTCATAGCTAGAGGCACCTATGTTAGCCAGGGCATAGCGATAGCTCTCGGTATCCTGAAACTGTTCGGATAGATATTTACCTGGCACCGCCAGAACCTCGATTATCGAGTCAGGAAAGCGTGACGTCACCGCATCGATATCTTTCTTGCTCGGAACACTCAAAGCTTTCATATCTTCGAAAACACGGAAGACACAGCTGGTAGCCACATTATACGGACCTTCACCTCGACGAATTTCGGGCTTGTCGCCAATCGCCACCTGCATCATCACGGTAAACGGATTGTAGCCGTCAACTTTCTCTATCAGATCACAAAACTGATTGGCGAGTTTGGTGTTCACTTCGATAATGCTCACTGAGCCGGTTTGTGGGTTGTACATAAGCTCCATGTTGAAAGGAGCATTGTCAAATCCTACACCTGTCATGAAGTCGCGAGCCACATCGGTCATCTTCTGATGAATCTCTTCTGGAACGCGGGCTGGATAGTGCCAGCGAATAAAAGAAAGCGTGCCCGGAATCAAAACAGCCTCGACTATAGCCATCACCGTCACCTCTCCTTCGAAGACGAAGCCCTCTAGAGAGACCTGCATGCCGGTGAGAAGTTCTTCGAGGATAAACTGATCGGTCTCTTCTTCGAACTCGGTAAATTCTTTGATGAGCCATTTGATAGGTTCTAAGAAGCCTTCGGGCATCGATGTAGTTGCCAGGGCTTGCTCGAATTGCTCACGGTTATCTATGCGGTGAGCGCCGTATGAAAGTATCGACTTCACCGGCTTCATAAAGAAAGGATAGCGAAGATTAGAGTCGGAGACAGTATCAGAAGAAGGATTGAACAGCCTGTAGGATGCCACCGCATCTGGTACATATTCTTCTTGGGCACGACGGCAATAGTACTTGTGGTCACAGCGCAAGATCACAGCAGGGTCCGGTCCGGGCAGATGCAGTCGACGCGCTATTTCTGCGGTTATTGCGGTCATGCCTGGAAAGCCCACCGAAGCCACCACTCCATCTATTGAGCTACCATCTCCACTACTATTTTTGTACTGTGCCACCTTGGCTTCGATTATTTCAGGAACATTCAATCGCTTTCCAAAGCCGAAGTCCTTGACGAAGCCGCCACCAGTCACCGTATCGAAATCGAGCTCCACCCCCAGTTTCTCGGCAAGCGGAGGCAGCGAACGCAGTTCGCGTTCAGTAGGGCACATGACCAGTATTTTTCTACTCATTCAACTTTCTGGTTGTGGCTATTGAGCCAGGCTGCCAACATAGAGACTATCTTGTCGCTGGCGGCACCTTCTTCGAACACCAGATGCTCGCGGTCGCCTACGAAGAGCAGGTCTTTATCCCTGGTGGACAACGCCTGATATAGCGCATAAGTACCATTGGGACGGACCAGATGGTCTCTGAAACCTTGAAAGACTATCACCGGTGTCTTCTTTATTTCGCAGGCGTATTTCTGATTATGCTTCATAAACGCTTCGAAATTAAGCAGCTCATCGGGCGATATTTTAAGCCTGTTTGCCGGATCGCTGAGCCATTTTTCTTTTATGGTGTCATTGTCCGTCGCCTGATTAATCACTCTCTTGCCTATGGCAAAAGGGGCTTTGGGGTCATCTAATAGTCTCAAGCCGACTAACAACTTGGTCTTCTTGCTGTGAAATCTTCTGCCCGATGGCACCGAGCTTACAAGACCATCAACAAGTTCTGGGAACTGTGCGGTAAACTGCAACGCCAGGGCGCCCCCCATAGACTCGCCCAGCATAAATATTCGGGAGTCTTTGTTAGAGTCGCGAAACATGCTGACCATAGCTCTCAGGTCATCCATGCCGGCCAGCATGTCTATCTTGTCGAAGCCTTTTTCTTTCGATAGAGAGCCGAATCCACGCACATCTATGGCGACCACGCCATAGCCATAGGGGGCGATTTTCTTTGCGAATTCCATGTAAGAAGCATGGTTCAGACCAAGCCCATGCAGACAGAAGATAAGCCCTTTCTGCTCTTTAGTAGGATCGATTTTGATGAAACCGGCATCGAAGTGCCCTGCTCTCCTTACTTGCCAGTTGTCGAAATTTGAGGGACGTTTGTTCTCGCAGAGCTTGCAACTCTCGTCGAAGCCTTTTTCTGCAAGCAGGTCATAGCTGGACTTTCTAAAGGAGGGCGGGTCCTGAACGCCCATTATCACCTGTTTCGCCCGCTTCTTAAACAGAGCGATCTCGTCCTGGCTATAGAGGTTTTGATAGTCCGCAGAGTCTAATTTGCGATTTAGAGAATCTAGATTGTTCTTGCGAAATATCCATATCGCCTGAGAGAAAAATGGTCTGGCGCCACCACACTCTTCTAGCCTGAAGTAGACATCGGAGAGGTTATTGAAAGATTTACCCACCCGGGGATGTTCGGCACCATATTTGATGAGGTCTATCTGGGCAATATGACGAAAGAAAGGTAGCGCTTCTTTGTTTTGATCTAGAACCAGATGACTGCCCCCCAGCCCTTCGAGAGCAGGCAGCAAGTCCTCGCTGAAGCGGCTGAAATGCTCGGCATAGATATCGAGGGCTTTATCATATAAAGGCAAAGCAGTCTCGGCATGACCGTCACGATAGTGAGACTCGGCAAGACCTAATAGAATGTCGGCTCGATTTAGAGACTTAGAATCACTCTTATTGTCTTTGTCCATTCTGGTCTGGGCCGCTTCGAATATGGCAAGAGCATCTTTGGGCTTACCCAGTTCGAGGCAGGTGATGCCCAGGTTGATTAAAATGCGGGTGTAATCGGATTCAGAACTAGAATCAGCATTGGCGGCGACACCATCTTTCAGGGACTGACATATAGAGTGCGCCTCTTTGATCTTACCTGCATAAAATGCAGTGCTTGCCTCGTTTTTCATAGAGGCGATTTTTTCGGCAGAGAGAGCCTCGCACCTTTTACCGTCTTCGGCTCTAGCCGGCGCGACAAATAAAAGCGCTGATGAGATCAGGATGACGAACCAGGGCAATCGCTTGGGTATAGACATTGATCAGCACCTATTTATACTTCTCTATTCTTCTTTAACGGCTGCCGCTTCTTCTGTTTCGACATCGACATCAATATCAAGATCCACAGTCGGCTCGAAGCGATCAACCACACAGGCACCGACCGCGTCACCCCAGACATTTACTGCGGTTCTACAGCGGTCTAAGAACCAGTCGATGATCAAAATCAAAGAGACATTTTCTGTGGGCAGACCCGCTGCTTTCAAAACGATCAACATGGTGACAAGACCTGCCTCGGGGATACTGGCGGCACCGACTGCGGCAAGGGATGCGGTGGTGGCAATCAAAATCATATGGACATTGGTCAGTTCTATGCCCGAGATCTGGGCGATGAAAACAGCAGCCACCGCCTCATATAAAGCAGTGCCGTTCATGTTCAAAGTGGTGCCCAGAGGAAGCACGAAGTTGGCGTTTCTTCTGGCGACGCCGTTTTCTATTGTGGATTC
Organism: Candidatus Obscuribacterales bacterium; assembly: GCA_020634035.1. Classification (GTDB taxonomy): domain Bacteria; phylum Cyanobacteriota; class Vampirovibrionia; order Obscuribacterales; family Obscuribacteraceae; genus RI-106. The sequence continues at coordinate 177,743 of JACKCM010000006.1, forward strand.
CATGGTGATAGGCAGAGCCGCCGCACTCGATGCGGTGGAGAACGCAGTCAGAAGCGCCGCCCACATACCGGTGAAATATTTCCAGACCCCGACCTTGGGCTTGCCGAGGAAGTAGAGAATGAGAGGAAGAACGATAATAGAAAAGATTCCGAGCCCGGTCATCACAGTGGCGGCGTATTTGCCCAGACTGGTCAACTCTTCCATAAACTCGACCAGACCACCGGCTTCACCCAGTCGACCGGCTATCAGCGCAAGAATTCCAACAGGGGCACAGAGCATGAGCAAATCTACGATTTTCATAATCGCATCGTTTGCGCCCTGGAAGAACTGAATCACGACACTGCCCCTCTCACCGATGGTGGTTACCACGGCACCAAAGACCAGCGAGAATAAAATGATCGGAAGCAGGTCGGTATTGACCATCGCTTTGAAAAGGTTTTTGGGAACAAGACCGACAATGATGTCTTTGAAGACCTTGGCGATATCAGGATTGTTTTTATCCATATCCTTTTCGATGGTCTTGCCTTTGGGCACCGCGGCAGCCTCTTCGAGCATCTCTTTTTCGGCTCGCTCGGCATTCTCTTTGGCTATTTCGCTCGACGGAATCTCGTCTACGTTTATTGTCTCGACCTTCTTAGAATCGACTTTTTTAGAGACTGCCTTCATTCCTGGTGGCTTCTGAGAGACACCGGGTTGAATGATATTGACCAGCACCAGCCCAAGGCTGGCAGCCATGAAAGTGGTGCTCAAGAAATAGAGAATGGTTTTGCGAGCCAGACCGCCCAGTTGGCGGACGTCACCGAGCTGGCTGATGCCCACGATGATAGAGGTCATCACCAGAGGGACAACGAGCATTAACAAAGCCCGCATAAAAAGATCCCCGATAAAGGCTAGCTCTCGGCCGATTGCCGGAGCCGCACCACCTATCACTATGCCCAGAACGACGCCACCAAAAATAAGATAAGGCAGCAGGTCATGGAAGGTGAGTTTTTTCGATTGTTCTTGTTCGGTGTGCTCGGTCATCTTATTTACTAAAGTATCCGCAGAAACCAATAAGTTAGCAGATGGAGCCTTTAAATTTCCAGCGCCGCCAGAAACTGTGCAGGAGAAGACCAAAAAATGCGCTTGAATTTGTTAGAATCTAGGTCTTATTAATACAGTTGGATAGATGAATTATGTCAGCAGATTCCACAGATAAAGATTCTCCGAACTCCCTCGATCCTTCGCCCCAGGAGGAGTTTTCAGAGCTATTCGAGAAGGTTGACAAGCCTTATCATCAATACCTCGAATCCATTGTCAAGAATCCAATAAGGCAGTTTCAAAAGTCCAGCGTGGACGATTATTTGAAGCTTATCGAAGAAAAAGGTCTCGGTGTCGCCCTGGCCTATGCATTCGATGCCCGGGACTATACCAAGGGCAACGCCTGGGAGCAGGCGCGCATGAATGTCATGAACTCGCTTTTGCCGCCCACCAAAGAGTCGGCAGAGATTATGCAGAAAGCCCTGGGCGACAACTATCGTGCGGTCAAATGGCTGCCGGAAGTGAACAGCAACCCTAAAGAGCTGAAAGCCTTATTAGAGCCATTGTTAGATAGCGATGACGAAAGAACAAAATACTGGGCAGCAATTCATTTAAGCAAGCATAATCCCGGTTCAGATTCGAGCGATAAAGTCTGCGCGGTTCTCATCGAAGGGCTCGGAAAAGACTGGATAGCCTACCGACTGGAGAACTCCTCCACCGGCATCACCGGCAAGGGTGAATGTGCCAAGGCTCTGGCCCGACTTGGAGACGGTGCCAATTCGAGTGTCGACGAACTGAAAGAGCAGCTCGCAAGCGACAGCATAGATGCAGCCGACGCTTCGCAGATAGCCGGGACACTGATGCAACTGACAAAAGATCTCGACCTGGTGCTCGGTCGCCTGGCTGTGGTGGCAGAGCGGGTTCTAACCGCCAAGCGCGGTTTTGGACTGCATTCCGGCGACAGAGATATGCTCAACTCTCTCAAGAATTTTATCGAGCGCTGGAAAAAGGCAGAAGACAAAGACGAATCTCTAGAAGAGAAGATAAAACTTCTGGAGAGCGAGATTCAATACCACCTCAATTAGACCGCACCGCATACAATATCACCCCCTTCCGGAAAGTTTGCATATGAAGACGAGAAAATTCGGCGGCTCGGGTATAGCTGTACCGGTTATTGGTCAGGGAAGCTGGCAACTGCCCGAAAGAGGCAAAGAACGGGAGCGGGCTATCAAAGCGTTGCACCGGGGCATTGAGCTTGGCATGGTGCACATAGACACCGCCGAAATGTACGGAGACGCCGAGCTGGTTATCGCAGATGCGATAAAAGAGCTTCCCAGAGAGAGCTTGTTTATCGTAAGCAAGGTGCTGCCGTCCAACGCTTCTTATCCCGGCACGATAACGGCCCTGGAGAGATCTCTAAAGCGCCTCGGCACCGATTATTTAGATTGCTATCTATTGCACTGGCGCGGTCATATTCCGCTTACAGATACCCTGGCGGCTTTTGAGAAGCTGGAAAAAGACGGCAAGATTCGCTCTTTCGGAGTCAGCAATTTCGATGTAGACGATCTCGAAGAAGCGCTCGACTGCCTGACTGAAGGCAAAATCGTCTGCAATCAGGTGCTCTACAACCCGGCGGTAAGAGGCATAGAACGCAAGCTCTTGCCGTTCTGCCGTGAGCACGAAATCGCCCTTGTCGGATATACGCCCTATGGAAGCTTCCCTCGAAAAGGGGACAAAAAACACAGCGTTCTCAAAGATCTCGCAAAAAAATACGATGCCACAGAAAGACAGATAGTGCTGGCGTTTTTGATCCGAGAAGAAGGCACCTTTACTATTCCAAAAGCCTCTGATTTAGCGCACATAGAAGAAAACGCCGGCGCCTCCGCGATAGAACTTAGCCCGGCTGATCTGGCGCTCTTAGATCAACATTTTCCCGCTCCGGACAGAGACACGCCCCTTGCAATGCTCTGATCAAAGCATAGCTAGAGGACCTTAAATAAGCCATTACCGATAGTATCATTTTAGATAAGCAAGGAAGAATCCCGGGTGTCACAAAAGAGCAAACCTTTCTATATGATCTTCATGAAACAAGGCAGGCTCCTGTCCTTCTCTTTTATTCTGATGCTGGGCTACCTGGGCTATCTCTGGTGGACGACCACGCCTTATCATGCCCTGCGTGAGGTCCGGCGCTCCCTTGCCATGCACGACCAGAAAGCCTTCAACAAGTATGTCGATGTGGCGGGTATCGTCACCACTTTCACCGACGAAATAATCTTTGAGCCGGCCAAAACCACCGAGAACCTGACCAAATTTCAGCGTGTTGTCGGACTGGGCGCCCTCGGCATGGCGAGGATTCCTATCAATAACTCGATGATCTTTCAGATTCAGAAATGGGTCCAGGGCAGACAGGGTAGAAAGAACCGCGGCAAAGACAGCGCCCCAAAAGTGAATGAGAACAAGAACGAGAACGAGAACGAACACGAGAACGATATCGACGACGACGAAGACTTGGTCGAAGACGAAAGAGAAGAGGCCCTGGAAGCCCTGGAAGAAGCCCCCAGTTTCAAACAGGTGCTCAGCAAAGAGATTAAATTCGAGGTCGACCGCCTCAAAAATTCCAGCCTCGACAAAATGGTCGAATATGCCAGGCTTCATCCCGACACCCTGGTCAATCGTATATTCGTATCGCCCCGGGGCAAAAGACGCAACTCTTTCAGGAAAATCCTCGGTCACTACGGCTTTCGTCGCAAAAACATAAAACAGGTCGAGATCAATCAGGCAGGAGACCGCTATATCTGCATTCTCCACTTTCAAAACCCCGACTCCGGGTTGGACGTGCCCGTCCACTTCGAGCTTCGCCGGGAAGGCAAGGATCTGCTGGATCATTACCGGGTCAAGAGGATTTTGAAAGTCAAAGAGACCTTCGCCCTTTTAGGCGAAGATACCGATAAACAGGTCCAGGGTCTGGTCAGCCACGGCTTAGAAGGATTAAGTTTTCAGTCCGCCATGGAAGAGACGCGCAATTTCTTCAACCGGGTCAGAAAGAAAGCCGCCGGGGATGAATGAGCGCCAAAACAAGAGCAATTTAATCCAAAACCTGCCCTGGCGATAAATACTTGAGTTTACGATCATATATCCTGTGGATAGATCTATAGGAGTATCTCTCTTTCGCTTTGCCTTTTCGAGGCCTGGGGCAGGAAACACATGAACGCGCCGCATACTACCCTTGAGACCCTGGAGACCTATCTCAAAGAGAATGGTCTGGTCACGCTGAACGACGCCATCGACATGGCTGTCCGCATTCTCAATATTCTCGAATATTGTCATGGCAAGAACATGACCCATAACAATCTCACCCCATCCAAGGTGGTGGTGGAGAACGGTCAGCCCACGCTCATAGATTTCAGCTTTCCGATAAACGGTCACAAAGAGTCGGCGTCCAACCTTTCTGACTTCGTAAATTTGCCCGAATTTCAGGTCAATCTCGACCTCGGCAGACGCAATTACACGGTCCTCGACGTCACCGCCGTGGCGGGGCTTTTGCTTTATGCCATCACCGGAGAGTCCCCCGGGGAGATCAAAGATGAAAACGGGCGCATGCCCCACCAGCGCCCGGAGATTCGCCAGAAAATCGACCAGGCTGCCGGCTATCGCAGTTTTTTAATCAACCAGATTTTCGACCGAGCTTTTCAATGGGCGCAATCCGAGCGTTATCAAACCTGTCGCGATCTTATCAACGACCTTCTCAAGCTCAAGAACTATAAACCGAGCGCGCTTCCTCTCAAGAACCTCGAAGAGATAGTCTCTTCAATAAGAAGCGAGTCTCAGTCCCAGACTCTTACTCCGCTTGAGATGCGACTGCAGACAGCCTTCAGCGGCGTGAAAAAAATCTGCTCTGAGGTTGTATCGGCTCTAGAAGAAGACTTTCGCGAGATGGAAGCGGGCTACAAAAAAGAGATGAACCGACCGGTTTATACAGCCTATCTCAAGTTCAACTATCGCCTCGACGGCAGCCCCGGCTTGACTCTCAAGTTCAAAATCGAAATTGTCGGAGCCGAGATTGTTGTTTCGGCAGAAGCCTTTACCGAAAGACAGCACCATCAAGAAGAGCTTTTCAGAACCGAGCATTACGGCTTTCAAGACACCGCCGAGATGGAACATGCTGTCAGAGAATTCGTGGCGGCCAACATGGCGCTTTTCTTGAGCAAAGCCTAGAAAATATAAAAAGAGACCGGCACAAGAATGCCGATCCCTTTCTATGTTGTAGGTCGATCAGGTCAGGAATTTACAGCTTTGCCATGGATTGCAGGATGAAGCTCATCCAGCACTCTTCTTAACTCGATAACGTCGGGGTCTTCTTCCGAACGACTCTCGAGCAATATAGATAGAACCCGGCCGAGGTTCTTGATTGACAGACTGGTCTTGTCGAGGGCAGCCTGGATCATGCCCAGGTTATAGAGATAAGGAAGCAGCTCCTGTTTGTTCTCGGACCCCTCTGCGAATTCGGCTTCTACCGCTCTGAGAGCTTTCTTGTAAAGACGCTCTGCCTTGAAATATTTGCCCTTCTCTTCAAAGGATTCTCCTAAAGAAAGGTAATTTTTAGCAGTAGTCATAGTTGCCTCCTTGTAAAGACAGAACGATATTCAAGCACCGCTTTTAATACCGGTCTCGTCTTGGCAGTCGTGTTTGCTTATGTAGTGGAATCACTTTTGTCGGCTTCTACCGAACCCACTTTCCTTTTACCTGGATATATCTCTCGGTTAGGAAGTAAAGACCTTTCAGTCTTTCCGCGGCGGTTGCCTGTGATTTCTATGCTCCGATCATAAGTCGCGTCTAACGATTAATGCAAGACCACAGGAAGCATAGAAAATCTATATACAGCCCGGGTTAAAGCTTTGCCTGACGGCTCTTTCGGCCGGGGACGCCAAAGATAAAATCTGGCAAGATCATACAAGAGAGCGCCATTACATAGAGAATTTATATAAAATTGATAGACGCAGGAACCTGGCTCTAGATTAGCCGGCTCCAATCCTGCAAAAATTCGATATTCGTTGCATATGCAAGCGATAGATCCGGACCGATTTTAGATTAGAGGGGATTTCATAAACATGGTTTCAATGGTTATAAAAAGAGCAGAAAAGCTTCTATCTGCCGAAAACCGAGATCCGAATCTAATGCTGAAAGATGTTGTCGAGCTTCTACATACCGAAAAACCAAACTGGGACTGGGTCGGTATCTATGTGCTCGATGGCGAGGTCCTCAGGCTTGGTCCTTATATAGGACATCCGACCGAGCACGTTGCCATAAGAAGCGGTGACGGTGTCTGTGGAACGGCTGTCAAAGAGAACAGCAACCAGATAATAGAAGATGTCAGCTCTCTCGATAATTACATCGCCTGTTCGGTAGGCACCAGATCAGAGATAGTGGTGCTTATTAAAGAAGGAGAAGAGATTCTCGGTCAGTTCGACATAGATTCTGATGAAGTGGGCGCCTTTAATAAAGCCGATGAAGAGCTCTTAGAACAGCTTTCTATTATGGTATCGCCCTGGGTCAAAGAGTATAAGAAGATCATGCACGGCTAGATTTCACGCCAAGTTCATTTTCAGTTCACCTTGATTTCACGCTGAATTCACCCAGGTTTCACGCAGAACTCCTATATTTGAGAACATAGGATTTCAGTTCGACCGAAAAAGCCCTCACCCTTTCTAGAGTGGGACTTTGTTTCGGCTTAGCATCGGTTCTTTAGTGATGAAAAACATAAATATAAGAAAAAGCCACGGCAGCTCTCTAGCAGAGCTGGCTCCTGCTCTATTTATTCTATTCTTTCTCTTCGTATTTCCTATCATCAATCTAGGCACGCTCGCCCTGCGCTATGGCTTGCTGGCCACCGCAGCCCGAGACGGAGCCCACGCAGCAGCCACGGCCTATACCTTCGAGTCGGGCAGTACGGGCAAGCCTGCCGCGCTGAACAAGACGCCAAAGGCGGTCTACGATCTGATCAATAACTACAGTGGTATCACTGTCACCTTTATCGACGTAGATATTCTCGTAACCGATATAAACACCCAGGCGGTCACCAGGCATGCAGATAAGCTCAGCCAGCCTGCCAATACCCAAAGCAATCTCTATTCTCTCGAATCGATAGTAACGGCAGAGCTATCACCCCTGGTGCCCTTCGATATGCCTTTTCTTGCTGAAGTCCCCGGTTTGACCGGTCCCTGGACCACAACAGTACGCGCCCGGGAATACGCCGAAAACTCCCAGGGTCTCAATCAATAGTCACTGCTCTTATAAATATAGAGGCGAATATGATGAAAACGAATACTCATAGAAGAAATAAAAAAGGGGCGATGATCATCTTCACCTGCTTCTTAATCGGTATCATCGCCCTGCCCATGATAGGCATGTTCACCTTCGAGGTGGTGCGAGCCACCACCATCCGAGAGCAGCTTCGCACCGCCAGCCAGGCGGCGGCGCTTGCAGGGGCGGCCAAACTGGCAAGCTCGGACAACACCGATCCTATTCAAACGCATAACGAAGCCATTCAAGCGGCACTCGAAGCCTTTCGTGCCAATGCCATTAGCGAGTTCAGCCTCACCGCCGCCATCAAAGCCGGTAGCATCAACTATGCACCGCCCGCCGATCAAGCGGGTGTTTATATAGAACTGCTCGATCCAAACAGCACCCCAGCCAATCAACCTGTCTCCATAGGCGATACCAATGGCAGAATCGTCCATGTCGTCGGACTCTTTGGACTGAAGCCGGTTTTCGGCAACTTCCTCGGTATCTCAGGTCCTTTTACCGTGAGTGCTGACGGCAACGGTCGGGTCCCCCAGCTCGATATCGTCCTCTGTTTCGACGTCTCAGGCTCCATAGATGACCAGACCCCGGTGACTTTCATCAAGCGTTTTTGGAATCCAAGCACCTCTAGAATCGAATACCAGACCACCACAGCCAAACCCGGTGCCCCCACCCCCGGCGGGCTCGCCCAGGGTGCCATCTTCGACATAGTAGCGCCCCAACCGACAGGCACAGGTCTGAACGCCCATCTTCCCCAGACGCTCTCGGCCTCTTCTGTGTCCGGCACAGGCAGACCCCTCTATTTCAGCCCTTCTTTAAGAGGCTCCCCGAATTCAGGATCTCCTCCCGGCAATTATCCCGGCGGAGGCTCCCTCGGCAATCAGTACACTTATACCGACCTTATCGTAAACATCAACGAGAATGCAGACGGCTCCATCAGTCTGCCCTGGACCAGCCCGAACGGCTTTTATTATCCAAATAAAGAGACAGTTCTGGAAGCAGCCAGAGGCAACCTCGAATCGGTGGCTGTATTCAACGCGGCAAGGCTCAACACCGTTCCCGAGCTGGTTACTGTAGCCCCCAACGCAGGCTATCAGGCAGATTATATATCCAACGCCAGAAAGAAAATCAGACCTTTATATGATGCCCAGGAGGCAGCCAAAGAGTTTTTCACGATTATGAACACTAATACCGAAGCCAATTTCGGATTCGTGAGCTTCTCCACCAGCGCCGGCACCAGCCCCGGTGAAACCGTTCCTGCCAATAACATCTCGGACAACTATCCGGCAGGTGGTGTCGGCAACTTCCCCAGACCGGCTATCAAACTGGACAAAGACAACACGAAATACAACGAGGTCATAAACGTGATACCGACCACGGTTGCCTATGGCAACACCAATATCGGAGACGCCCTGCTCAAAGCCAAAGAACAACTGGTTCAAGAACATCGTCCCGGTGCAAAACGTGCCATCGTTTTATTCACAGACGGACAACCGACCTCGCCCGGTGGCGGCGGCAGTCCCTGGTCTTATGCCCGTAGCATTGCCCAGCAGATAAAAGACGAAGGCATCCCAATTTACACCATCGGTCTTGCCCAGAACAGCCAGGTTATCCCCGGGGAATGCAACATCCTCAACGATGACCCGAATAAACCGGTGACCTACACAGATCAGTTCGGCGTGCCCCAGACCTATGTCCCCGGCGGCTCCAACCCCGGTGTCTCTTATATAGCCGGTAACGGTGGCAAGTTCTTTCTGGTCACTTCTACGGCAAACCTGAGATTGACTTTCGAAAATATCGCTCGACAGCTGGTCCAGCTCGTCAGTGTAGAGTAAGGAGAGAAGACCATGCGCAACAAGCAAAGAAACTCAAAAGGTACCGCGACCATAGAGCTCGCCTGCGGCTCGCTCTTCCTGGTGGTTCTCAGCCTGCTCGCCATCGACATCACCATCCTGATGCTCGGTTTCGAGGTCAATGACCGGGCTTGCCGGGACGCCTGTCGAGCCGCTGCCCAGCAGTCGGATTCAAACAAAGCCCGTACTGCCGCCGAAGCGATTTTGAAAAGCCATAAAACCGATGGTTTCTTCCTTACCCAGCCCATTCTAAAGACCGGACAGGGACAGTTTGTATACAACGACTTCGGCGGCGATCCATTGGCCGGGAATCCAACTGTCACAGTGACCACCGAGATAGAATGCCGTACTCCTGTGCCGCTCAATTTTTGCGGCTCGAGCTTCGCCCATGACGGTGTTTCCTGGGTCTCGGATAAGTTCAAATTTCAGAAGAAGTACACTTTTCCTATAGTGACATTCAATCTGGTGCTGAATTGATATAAGTCTTTCTTCCTCCGAAGGTACTAAAGGTGGTGTCACGGAATTTCTCCCCGTGGGCCACTTTTAGGCAATGCTATTCTGAGCCGAAAAATCAATTTCGAGAAATTGAATCACTTCACGCAAACTTCACGATAAATTCACTTACACTTCACGGTTTAATCCTATATTGGTAGAGCAAGTGAATTCGCGACCCTAATTGCTTAAGCCCTGGTTCTCGCGAAACTCGATGGAGGGATTGACCTGAATTTCGGACAGATTAGCTACGTCGGCCACACATGCGGATCCGGCTGAGAGTCAGGAAGATACCAAAAAAGAGCGAACGAGATTTTTTAAGCAATCGCAAGAGCCGCCTCTGGCGGCTCTATTCTTTTAATAGTGGGATCTCGAACCAGAAGATAGAGCCTTTCTCACCGCCGCCATTGCCGTTTTCGTTCTCGCTTACGGCGCCTTCAATGCCTATGAAACCGTTGTGCTGTTCTACAATCGCTTTGGCGATAGCAAGGCCAAGCCCGGTGCCGCCTTTTTCTCGATTGTCCCTGGTCGAGACCTGCTCGAAACGCCCGAAAAGCTTATGGGCTTCTTCTTCCGGTACTCCCGGTCCTTCGTCCTCGATCTCGAAACGACACCGGTCTTTGGCTTCTGAAGTGCGGACATAGACCTTGCCCTCGTCAGGGGACCATTTGATAGCGTTCGAGAGCAAATTGCTCAAAACCTGCTGAATCCTGTCTTCGTCGGCGAGCACTAAATCGCTCTCTTTTATATCCACACAGATTTCGATGCCCTTATCCTCAGCCAGGCTTGAGATACTGCCTACGGCGCGCTCTATGATAGTGCCCGGGGAGAGCTTCTTGAGCTCCAGATCCAGCTTGCCTGCCTCTATCTTTCGAATGTCGAGGATGTCGTTGATTAATCTAATAAGTCGATCAGCTTCCTCACAGGCTATATCGAGAACCGGTTTGTTCTCTTTACCCTGAATAAGTCCAAGAGCGGTACGGATGGCGGTGAGCGGCGTGCGCAGCTCATGAGAAACTGTGGAATAAAACTCTTTGACCCGGCGCTCGGCGTCTTTGCGCTCGGTGACGTCTCTGACGATGCCGGTGATGATCTGGTTATCTTCTAAGCGAATGACGCTCAGAGCTACTTCTACCGGTATTTCCACACCGTCCTTACGGATACCGTAGAACTCTCGTCCGATTCCAAAGACCCTTCTCTCGCCGGTTTTTATGGGGCTGGTGCCGCTTTTGCCATCGGCGCCGCCCAGCAGATTGGGCAGAATCAAATTGACGTCCTCGCCTAAGAGCTCATCGGAGTCATAGCCGAATAGTCTTGTCAGAGCAGAGTTTATAGACTCGATTGTCCCGTCGGAGTTTATCGTTATGATGCCATCGGGGGCGGTCTCGACGATGGCACGCATCCGGGCGGCACGCTCTTGCGACGCCTGCTCCGCCAGTTTGCGCTCGGTGATATCCCTGGCCTCCGAAATAAGAAAGACCACTTTGTCGCCTTCATCAAAGATAGGCTTCACAGAGAAGTCCACCGTCGCCTGACGGCTCTTGCCCGAGACCTCCTCTTCCATGCGTACCATCTCGCCCTGACCGGCTTTTTTGACGGCGTCTTTTATGCGGGTACGTGCTTCTTCCGAATGGCTCCACCAGGGGGCTTCCCAGAAATCCTTCTCTTTGACGTCATCGAGTGAAATACCGGCAAAATCGAGCGCCGACTGATTGGCTTCGAGCACTATGCCTTCCGGCGATAACAGTCCGCTGAACTGAAATGTCTGGTTGAAGACTGCTCTAAAGCGCTTTTCGGCAATCCGCAAAGAGCGCTCGGCACGCTGTCTTTCGTTCACATATTTATGAACCACCGCCACAATCACAAGCAAAATGATAAGAGCCACCGACATCAACAGGGTTATACCGGCTACCGTCTGCATGCTGCCCCGGTCCATCTCTCGTGCCCTTACTTTGAACTCGAGCTCAGCCTGAGAGCCCAGTTCGTCCACCATCACCTCGATATGCTTGGTGACCATCTCTTCACCAAGCTCCTCAGCCCGCTTCGCCGCTGCCTGTGAGCCCTCTTTCTGTTTGAGCAGAATCACCTCTTCGGCGCATTCGGTCCTGACCCGGATGTACTCTTTGATCTCGTCTTTGATCATGCGGTGTCGACCGTGAAGAATGACCTCCAGCTCTTCGATACGGCTATTCACTCTTTTGATGCCGTTTTTGTATTGCTTGTAATAACGCGGCTGACCGCTCCAGATATAAGCCTGCTCTCCTGCTATAGCGTAGGCGAGGTCATACTTGATGCTGTCGAGGGCCATGAGCACCGTCAATCTCTGTTGAGAGAGATTGGTGTCCTGAATACGGCTGAAACACTGGCGCAGCGAAATGGTGCCGATATGAATCAGGAGGAGCACCGTGACACCAATGGCGATTGTGGTCATGGTTGTGAGGGACCAGTTCTTCATGGCGCTGCCAATCGACCTCAGTTATCGACGATTCTATAACCCTGACCCCGTTTGGTCCGGATATAGCCGTTTTCCTCGCTGTCACCCAGCTTTTTGCGCAGGGTCTTCATATGGGTGCGGACCGAATCTATTGAGGCAGACGAATCGCTGTCCCAGACGCGATCTAAAATAGCCTCCAGACTGAAACTCTGATTGGGATATCGCATCAGAAGCTCCAGCAGGCTGAATTCTTTGGCGGTAAGCTCTATCTCTTTGCCGTCTTTGAGCACAAGCCCGGCGCTGGAATCGAGCTCTATATCACGGACCCGGAGCTTGCGTCCGGTATAGGACGGCGGTCTTCTGAGCAGGGCGTTGACCCTGGCGTCCAGTTCGGTGGGATGAAAGGGCTTGACCATATAGTCGTCGGCGCCGGCGTTGAGCCCGCTCGCTTTGTCCTCGACGGTACCCTTGGCGGTGAGCATCAAGATAGGGATGCGACCACCAGCTGAGCGGTACTCCCGGCAGACATCGATACCGGAGGCATCGGGCAACATCCAGTCCAGGATGACTATCTCATAGTTGTTGCTCCTGAGCTGCGCCAGGGCGTCAAGCCCGCGACCGGCAACATCGACCAGGTGCCTGTTCTGCTCGAGCTGCATCTTGAGGAGATAAGCGAGGTTCTTATCGTCCTCGACTAATAATATCTTGGCCATGCAATAGTCCTTGAATCATCAAATCAACAGGCTTAAACAGGTAGCTTTAAAACAAACTGATCTATATATGCCTCAATTGCAGGCTCATTTATCTTCGACCGATATAACGAATAAGACCTTCCGGATCATCGGTGATGATGCCGTCCACTCCCATAGCAAGGGCGTCTTTCCAGCTGCTCTCACCGTTGACAGTCCAGGGATTGACCGAAAGACCCTCTTTATGCGCCCGATCCACCGCATCTTTGCGGATTTCGCCAAAGCCGGGGTTCCAGCCCGAAGCCCCCAGGGAGCGGGCATAGGAGCCAATATCAGACACTATCGCCACATCGAGGAAGGCGATTTTATAATCCGGGGCTTTCTCGTGAAAGCGCTTCAAGAACTCATGATCGAAAGAGATCACGGTGACGGCGTCTTTATGCTTGTAGGTCGAAAGCAGGGCGATAAGATCGTCTTCGAGATTATCGTATTTAACCGGGGCGTTTTTGACCTCGATAAAAAGATGCGCTTTGCCGTCTATGAGCGCAAGCACCTCTTTCAAAAGCGGTATCTTTTCGTCCTTGAATTTCTTGCCGTACCATAATCCGGCACTGTGGCTTCTCAGTTGATCAAAAGTCAGATCTTTGATCAAGCCCTTTCCATCGGTGGTTCTATCGATGGTTTCATCATGGATGACCACCAGCTCACCGGATTTGCAACGGTGCACATCCAGTTCGATGGCGTCGACTTCGGCAGTCAGACTGTTTTTAAAGGCGGCCATGGTATTTTCTGGTGCCCACATTTTGCCGCCCCGATGAGCAATCACCATCGGTTTACCGGCGCTGTCGGCTGCCATAGTTGCAAGCGTCGTCAGATTCAGAAGAATCACCGCGCCTAAATAAAGCAAAATTCGAACAGTCATCGATACTCTCCTGCTTGTCGCGTCAATGGCTCAGGGAGAGCCAGTAGAAAGAATGGGGCGCCATGGTGAGAGTGTAGGGACTCTCCTCAATTTGATGGAGCTGGGTGCCCGAGAAAAGATCTCCCGGTGAATGACCGGCAAACTCGCCAAGGTCTAGACTGACCGATTGGACCGAAGAAGCCAGGTTGAAAACACAGAGCACAGAACGACTCTCGTAACTTCTGATGAAAGCAAAAATCTTCTTGTTAGCCGGCTCGAGATAGCGAATCTGACCCCTTCCGAATACTCGAAATTTTTTGCGCAGGTTAATTATGCGGCGCATCCAGTGAAGCAGAGAAGACTTATCCAGCTCTTGAGACTCGACATTGACCGCCTCGTAACCATATACGGTGTTCATGATAGGCTGACTGTAGAGCTTCTCGGCGTTGGCGCGAGAGAAACCGGCATTGCGGTCGGCGCTCCACTGCATGGGGGTTCTGACACCGTCTCTGTCATTCAGATAGATGTTGTCGCCCATGCCAATTTCGTCACCATAGTAGACAATGGGAGTGCCCGGCAAAGAGAAGAGCATACCGTTCATCAGTTTAATTTTGTCTATGTTATTGTCCAGAAGAGTCGCCAGTCTGCGCCGGATGCCGACATTGGCTTTCATGCGCGGGTCGGGAGCATAGGCGTTGTACATATAGGCCCGCTCTTCTTCTGATACCATCTCCAGAGTCAATTCATCGTGGTTACGCAGGAACATAGCCCACTGGCAATCGGATGGAATCTCGGGAGTGGCTTTGAGAATATCCAGTATTGGAGTAGCGTCTTCTTTATGCAGACCGAGATAGAGTCTGGGCATCACCGGAAAGTGATAGCACATGTGACACTCGTCACTATCGCCGAAATACTCTATTACATCTTCAGGCCATTGATTGGCCTCGGCTAAAAGAAACTTGTTCTTGAAATTGTCATCGAGGTTTTTGCGAACCTGTTTGATTACAGTGTGGGTCTCGGCCAGATTCTCGCAATTGGTGCCATCTCTTTCGACAAGATAGGGAATGGCATCCAACCTCAGTCCGTCCACTCCTCGCTTGAGCCAGAAGTGCATGACCTCGAGCACCGCTTTCAATACCTCGGGATTATCGAAATTGAGATCCGGCTGATGCGAAAAGAATCGGTGCCAGAAATACTGTTTGGCTATTGGATCCCAGGTCCAGTTCGAAGTTTCGGTATCGACAAAGATAATCCGGGCGTCTTTGTAGAGATCTTCTCCATCGCTCCAGACATAGAAATTGCGCTCGGGGCTGCCGGCAGGAGCCGACCGCGCTCTCTGGAACCAGGGATGCTGGTCGGAAGTATGATTGACTACAAATTCGGTTATAACTTTTAGATCTCGTTTTCGCGCTTCCTGCAAAAAGCGCTCGGCATCATTTATGGTGCCGTATATAGGATTTACAGATTGATAGTCGGCTACATCGAAACCATCATCTTTCAAAGGCGAAGGGAAGAAAGGCAAAAGCCAGATGCAATCGACTCCTAGATTCTTCACATAATCCAGCTTTTCTATTAAGCCGCTGAAGTCTCCATAGCCGTCATCGTTGGCATCGTAGAATGTCTTCACATGCATCTGGTAGATGATCGCATCTTTGTACCAGAGACTGTCCTGAATATTCCTGGCTTCCTCGGTCACTTTGCCTCCCCCTCTGTCATCCTTTAACCACTCCGATAGGTTTCAATCTTGCCACCGGTCTTGCCAGACCGGCGTTTTTAACCGCTTCGATAACTTTGTCGATGGGCTTGTAAGCTTCAGGCACCTCTTCGGTCAGACCCTCTCGCGAAGAGGCTCTTGCTATCACGCCCCGGGCTTTCAGTTGTGCCACCACGTCTTTGGATTGACGACCTTTCCTTGCCTGGGTGCGACTCATCAACCTTCCTGCACCATGACAGACACTGCCGAAACTCTCTTCTAGTGCTTCTTGAGTCCCGACCAGAACATAAGAAGCCCGACCCATATCACCGGGAATAATAACCGGCTGTCCGAACTCTTGAAATTCAGAAGCCAACTCTGCTCTACCGGCGGGGAAGGCCCTGGTGGCACCTTTTCGGTGGATGAGAAGAGACTGCATCCGACCATCTACTAAATGATCTTCGAACTTTGCCATGTTATGGGCCACGTCATAGACCAGCTCGATTGGACAGTCCTTACCAAAAGTCTTTTTCATGACCTGCCGAATGAAGTGGGTAATGCACTGTCGATTGGCAAAGGCAAAATTGGCTGAGGCGGCCATGGCACCAAGATAATGACGTCCCTCGGATGACTCTATCGGACAGGCGGCCAGTTCACGGTCGGGCAGCCGGATATCGTACTTCTTCATGACCGGTGCCATGGTCGAAAGATGCTCGGTGCATACCTGATGCCCCAGCCCTCTCGAGCCGCAGTGGATCATAAAACAGACCTGGTCTTTAAAAAGTCCGAAAGCCGCTGCCAGCCTTTCGTCAAACACATGTTCGACTAAATCAACTTCGAGAAAATGATTACCGGATCCAAGCGTGCCCAGTTGACTCGAGCCACGCTTGATGGCACGAGCCGAGACAGCTTCCGGATCAGCCAGCTTTTGAAAACCACCATCTTCGGTGCGGTCTAAATCGCGCTCATAGCCCATACCTTCTGCAAGTGCCCAGGAAGATCCTTTGGCCAGCACGTTTTTGACTTGTTTTTCATCCAGTTTAATCCGTCCGGTTTTACCCGCCCCGGTCGGGACAGATTTGAACAGATTCTCTACCAGCGCTTCAAGATTGTTTCCCAGATCCGATCGGCTCAATGGGCTGGATAACAATCTGACACCACAGTTGATATCGAAACCGACCCCACCGGGTGATACCACTCCGGTGGCAGGGTCCATAGCTGCTACCCCTCCTATCGGAAATCCGTAGCCCTGATGCATATCTGGCATCGCCATAGCATGTCCGACAATGCCGGGCAGAGTGGCGACATTGGCCACCTGTTCTAATGACAGATCCCGGCACACATCACCTATGAGGTCGGGACTGGAGAAAACCTTGGCATCCGTTCTCATGCCGTGTTTGTAGAAGCTGGGGATGACATAACGATTGTCGTCCTCCACCTGGATGATATTGTCCCACCGGGTACCGGTCTTAAGAGTTGCAGGTGCCATCCGTTAATTGTATTCGATTCTAAATAACGCGTTCAAATATCGAGATAAATCGTTGCTTCGAAGTCATCGCCATCACCTTTGACCGAGAGTTGATGAAGGGTTATCGCTTTGACATAAGTTTTAATCTGATGAATGCTCGCATCAAACTCCTGGCCCCTGGCCCGTGCTCTGAGACGCAGAGTTGATTGATCGCCTTCTAGAGCATCTATCTCAAGTTCAACATCACGATAGATTCTGCCTTCGCAATCGAACTGAAACAGGATTTCGGAGAGCCAATCGAACATAAGATGCTCTCGGTCGAGAGAATCTACTACGATTTCATCTTCGAAAATTTCTTCGATAGCATCATTGTCAAGCAGGGTGTTGACAAGCCCCAGAAATGCCTGACGATATAGTTCGATCAAAGAGGGCGCCGTCACAGAAATACCCATGTCGGCTGGATGATCGAGAACTTTGAAACCGGCTTCACGCATGCAGACAATATTACTTGATTGACGTCTATGAAACGACTTCAAGTAAGGCTTTAATAAAGAGCCCGTCTAAAGTTGATAAACTGCAATAAATTTACTAATTGAGAGAAGATAATGGCAACCTTCTTAATCGGACTTTTAATCGCCGCTCTGGCTGCGGTCGTTTCAATCATCGGCATGCTTATCGTCCGAAAAAAAGTCGGCGTGGCAAGGCTGGCTTCCTTGCATGAGGTATCCGGAGACATGCTATCGGTGGTAGGAACGCTTTATGCCGTTCTCCTCGGTTTCGTAGTCGTTGACGCAATGACCCACATGCAAGAGATGCGCATCACCGTAGAACAAGAAGCCAACGCCGCCGCCAATATCTATCTGGTTTCAGAAGGCTTGCCCAGCGTCATGGCAAAGCGCATGCAAGACCACTGCAAAGAGTATGTCAACGTCGTCACCGCCGTCGAATGGGAAGCGATGAAAGATGGCAAGGCCCATGATGAAGCCCATGAATTGACCTGGAAAATGTGGCGTGAAGCGACAAAATTTCAGTGCGATTCAGAAGGGCTTGGCGCTGTCAAGGACAGACTGTTAGAAGAGTTGTCGAATCTTAGCGACAACAGAAGGACCCGTCTGGTTATGGCCAAACATGGAGTAGCGCCTACCATGTGGATCTTCCTGATCATAGGCGGTGTCTTCACCGTGGTCTTCACCTATTTCTTCGGACTGGAAAGCACCAGAGCCCAGGCAATAATGACCGGGTTGATTGCGATAACGCTCTCTCTCAACCTGTTTCTGGTTTATTTATTCGGCTATCCGTTCAGAGGAGATGTGGCGGTTTATCCCGATGCTTTCGAGCTGGACAAAAGGATATTCGCCGAGTTTCACGAGAAATGCAAAGAGACCGATGACTGTGACGCCCATGACGGCAAGGATAATCATAAAAATGAATCTGCCGTCCCCCAGACAAATTGAGCAACAGTAGCTTTCAAGTTACCATAAGATAAAATACGAGAACTCAAATCAGGAAATTGAAATGGAAGAGAAGGAAACCGAAGGAAAACGAATTATCGCAGTCGGCATGGACGGCTCCGATTTCTCATGGAAGGCGCTCGAAATGGCCATTATTCTGGCCAAGGTCAAAAAAGCGCCACTTCATATAATCTCAATCCAGGAAACCATTCATACATCATTTTCCCGAAGCGAAGTCTTGGCAGCCGATCAAACCGCCAAACACAAGCTCGAAAAAATTCAGAAAAAAGCGAAGAATCAGTGCGAAGAGGAAGGGGTCCACCCCGAACTGGCGATCTGTGTCGGTCATCCGGCAGGCGCTCTGGTCACCTATGTAAAAGAGAACGACATCACCATGCTGGTGGTTGGTGACCGTGGTCATGCCAGCATCTGGGGTAACTTGTTAGGCACCACCGCAGAAAAGATAGTGCACGACTGCCCCTGCTCCGTCCTGGTCGTCAGGTAGATGAGTATAAGACAGAAATATTTCAGCAACATTCGCGGAGACTTTGTCGGCGGGCTGACTGCCGCCATCGTCGCCCTTCCTATCGCCCTGGCTTTCGGTGTGGCCACGGGCATGGGCGCCAAAGCCGGTCTCTATGGTGCCATTCTCGCCGGCTTCTTCGCCGCACTTTTCGGAGGCACCCCAGGCCAGGTCACAGGACCGACCGGACCGATGTCGGTGGTGGTGGCCGGGTTGGTGGCGGAGCACACTGGAAAGCCAGAGATCATTTTTGCATCGGTTATAGTCGGCGGCATATTGCAGATTGTGCTAGGCAAATTCAAAGCCGGTCAGCTTATTCAATACTTTCCCTATCCGGTGGTATCAGGATTCATGACCGGGATCGGGGTTATTATTTTCGTGGTCGAAATCAACCCCTTCTTCGGCTTGAAAGCAAGGGGTGATGTACTCTCTGCTTTTGAAGACATACCTTTGATATTCAGCCAGACGAACCCCCACGCCGTTATCGTAGGGGCCATTACCCTGGCTGCCATTTATCTGATTCCGTTTGTGAACAAACTGATAAAAGTCGCCCTGCCGGCTTCTTTGATAGCGCTTATTCTGGGCACTGCCGCCAGTATCATGATGGATCTTAAATTGCCCCGTATCGGCGATATTCCGGAAGGGCTTCCCATGCCTCACCTTCCTGCTATCAGCTTGACCGACATGCATCTAGTGCTGCACGGCGCGGCCGCTCTTGCTATATTAGGCGCCATCGACAGCCTGCTCACCTCGGTGGTGATGGACAATATCACCAGGACTAAACATGACAGCGACAAAGAGCTTTTTGGTCAGGGCATTGGTAACATCGTCGCCGGTTTCTTCGGCGGTCTACCCAGCGCCGGAGCCACCATGCGCAGCGTCGTCAATATAAACGCCGGAGGACGAACCAAGCTATCCGGGGTTCTACACAGCATCTTTCTTCTGGCGGTTCTAATGGGACTGGGCAAATACGCCGCCATGGTACCCCAGGCCTGTCTTGCCGCAATTCTCTTTTCTGTGGGTATCAGCATCGTAGACAAGCGCGCCATGCGCACCATTCGCCGAACTCCAAGAGGCGATGTGACGGTGATGATCGTGGTTCTGGTTTTGACAGTGTTTGTCGATCTGATCATGGCTGTGGCGGTCGGTGTGGCCCTGGCCTGTATATTATTCGCCAAAAGCCTCAGCGATAGAACCGGCTCTGATCACGGCATGCTCGACACCATCGACCATATACAAGAAGAGATAGAACACCTGCCCAGTCAGTTCAGAGACGGTGTCTATGTCTATTCTTTCCATGGACCTCTCTTTTTCGGAGAGGTGAAGAATTTCAACGACGCCGTCGAAAAACTGCCCAGGATCAAACATTTGATTCTGCGCTTCTACAATGTTCCTTTTATAGACCAGACAGGAGCACTGTCTCTGGAGCAAGCAGTAGAGAAGTGCAAAATGGGCGGCTCCAGGGTGATTTTCGTCGGTGTGCAGAAACACATAATGAAGATTCTGGAAGGTGTCCACACCGTAGAAGTTATCGGCGAAGAAAACTTTGTGGACACCTTTGATCATGCCCTCGACATCGTCACCGACATCCAGAGACGAACCCACGAGAATCTGCCGGTCTTCGATCCGGAAAAAGCGAACGAGACCGAGAACCAGAATTAGAACTGGAAATAAAGGAATTTGTTCGCCTTCTCGGGCATGAGCGCCAGCATCAGCACAATTAAAATAGAACAGTAGGCAGCCTGTAGCCAGCGTGGTCTGGTTGACCAGAATTTGATATCACGCAGATACTCCGAGAGAATATGCGCCACCATCAGACCGGCAAGAATAAAAGGCACCAGCGGCACTACTAGAGGCAACTTGGACGAAAGAAAATGCGGTGTTCCCTCCGAGGGGATATTCCATACCTGCAACATCTTGCCCATGATCAAATTGGCAGCGCCCATGGTATCGGCCCGGAAATAGACAAAGCTCAAGGTAAAAGCCTGGAAAGTAATGAAGATCGCGCAGGCATGCCAGTATTTTGATTTTATGAATTCAGCCAACCAATCTATGTTGCGATAGAAACGCATCCACTCTCGATGAATTATTAAACAGCCGCCCTGAAAAGCTCCCCAGGCGCAAAAATGCCAGGCGGCACCATGCCACAGTCCGGCCAGGGCGGTGGTGGCTATGAGGTTGAAATAGATACGGTAGGGAGGACAACGAGAGCCGCCCAGAGGAATATAAACATAGTCCCGAAACCAGAAAGAGAGCGATATATGCTGACGGTGCCAGAGTTCTCGAATATTGTTCGACATAAAAGGCACATTGAAATTGGGCGGGATCTTGATGTTCATCATCAGGGCAGAGCCGATGGCGACATCTGTATATCCGGAGAAATCACAATAGACTTGAAAAGCGAAAGCATAGGTAGCAAGCCAGAGATCAACCGTGGTGAAAAGCTCGGGCTTGTTATAAACAAGATCGACAAAAACAGATAGATTGTCGGCAAGAAGCACTTTCTTGGCGATACCATGCAATACCATGACAAAGCCTTTTTCGAAATTGTCCATCTCGAAATCAGCCGGGTTTTCCATCTGGGGGACGAAGTCTTGATAGCGTTTGATAGGCCCTGCTATCTGGCTGGGAAAGAAGCCCGGCAATAGAGCGAAGTGAATAAAGTTTTTCACCGGCGCACTGCCCTTGTAGATATCCAGGATGTAGTGCAGAAATTCAAAAGTAAAGAAGGAAATCCCAAGCGGCAGTATGACCTCGACCACAATCTCGGGATGAGGAATCCCGAGGCTGTTCATGGTGTCGTATCCTATTTGGAGGAAGAAATTGGAATACTTGAAATAGCCCAGAGCACCCACATCGATAAGGATTGCAAGCCATAAGAACAATTTCTTGGTGCTCTTGCTCTTTCCCCAATCGATAGCGAAGCCGATAAGCCAGTTGAATACGGTGAGGGAGACAATCAGAATAAGATAGTAAGGATTCCAGGAAGCATAAAAGATATAACTTGCCACCAGCAGAATAGCCGGGCGCAGCCCCTTGGGTAGTATCCAATAAAGAAGAACCACCGTAGGTAGAAATATAAGATATTGAATGCTGTTAAATAGCATCCGGACGCCTCCTTATATAGACGGCAAGGACAGCCATCAATACAAGACCCAGACCGACCTGATCTAATAGACCCACACCACCATAGACAGAAGAATAGGTCAAAACGAAACCGGCGGCGAGCCCCAGAGTCCATGCCACCACCGCTTCGATCTGTTTATTACTATTACTCAGCTCCTCTATCTGAAGATTGACTCGCATAGCAAGAATCATAACCGCCACCATCTCTGCTCCAAGAGCAAGCAGCAGATCATTCTTGAGAGCGTCAGCCAGAATCACAAAAACAAATATGAGCACACAGGCAAGGGGCGCCTTCAAAATTTTTGCAGCAATTGTCCTGGCAGAAAGAGGCAAAACCAGAACGATTAAGAGTCCGAGCCAGGGCAGGGCTTGATAGAAAGCGGCCGGCGTCGAAGAGGCATCACCGCGCAGACAGCCAAGGGTGGCGACTTTGCTGGCCAGAAGCATGAACGCGGCAGAAGCTAAGAAGATAGAGAGATTCTCTCTTTCAGAAAAGATTGCGGCCATCGACCGCTCTGATTTGACCAGGCGAAAAGAATAGACCACCAGCACCATCAAGATGGTGAGCACCGCCAGATGCCCCATATCTAACAGAGGCATCGGCGAGAGAAGATAGGGAAAGTCCAGACTAAAGGGAGACTTGTAGCGTATCTGCTGCTTTTCTTTTAAAGCCTCGACATCAAGCACCACATCTGTGCCCAGCCTGCTTTTGAGTTCAGTCAGCATCCTGGCAGTATCGAGGGAGCTGCCCTCGGAAGAGGCAAGGATATAGCCCCCGGTAAGCGCTCTAAAATGAGCGATGAATTTACCCGCCCCTTCTTCGACTGTCCTCGCGGTTTTATTCAGCGGCAAAAACTCGAATAGATAAGGCACACAAATATAACCGTTTCTATTTAACAAAGCTGCTGATTTTTTGAAGCTTTCTTTAGTATAAAGGCTATCGTTGAAAGAGGCGGTGGAATAGGGATTGATGAACTGACGATCAAAGAGCCCTGTAAAATTGATCACATCGAAGCTCTCGCCACAGTTCCTTAAATAGCGAAAACCATCGGAGTGAACGGTCTTGATCTGCTGCGCGTCAGAGGTGGGTAGTATCATGTCGCTTCCTCGTCGTGAAACGACGGTGATATCCTTAAAACCATATTTAATGGCGGCAACCAGGGCACCAGTAGGCTGCGGTCCGATGATCAAAAGCCGCTTATTAGCGGGGTCTTCCGTCAATAAATATGGCAGACGAAAATCATCTTTCTTGAAAGGTTTCATCCCTTCATAAGACTCTTTCATCGAAGCAAAGTCTGCGTCGCTGAGATCTTCTGATAGAGCAATTCCTTC
Source organism: Candidatus Obscuribacterales bacterium (assembly GCA_020634035.1). Classification (GTDB taxonomy): domain Bacteria; phylum Cyanobacteriota; class Vampirovibrionia; order Obscuribacterales; family Obscuribacteraceae; genus RI-106. The sequence goes on from JACKCM010000006.1 coordinate 201,025, forward strand.
GAATCGATGATTCAAATAAGAAATAGACCCGCCAATGCCGCCCTTTGAAATCAGCATAGGAACATGATCTATTCGCTGAGCAAAAGAAGAAGCAATAGTAGAGATTGAAGAAAAATCAGAAGCGAACAGACCTTGAATGCCCATAAACGGAATAAACGAGGCGGTCCCTGTGGATAGAAGAATTATAGCGGTACAAAGATAGGCCAACCTATGCTTTTTATAGAGAACATATAAATTGACCGCCGTGAGCACCGCGAGCCAGATCAGACCCGGTGGAATTCTATCGAGCGAAGAGGCGACTATCCAGGCGATGGCGGCACCGGTCAAATGCCAATGTGGTGATCCCCCTGACCCGGTCCGTTCCTTGAACCACTGCCCAGCCGAAAAAGCAGAACCTCCGAAAACAAGAAGTAATAGCATCATAAACAGTGGCACCGCAAACTGCCTGAAGATTTCTTTTTCCAGGAAGACAGACTTATACAGCCCGATGCTATTGTCAGAGAGAACACTTTCAAGGGCAGTGTTGAATCCGTTTGGATAACCGACCAGATAAATGATCAGAACTAAAAAGAGCAAACCAGATAGATAGAGACAGTAGCGTAAGAGCCCTGAATCTGCCTTATTAGTAGATTCTGTCGGCGGTTTAGAAAAGAAGCCCAGCGCAAGCCCGAACAGAGCGGTTCCAAAGAAGAACTGCTGATAAGTGCCGAGCACTCCAAAAGCACAGGTCAATGAACCCACCGTGAGATAGAGCATCAACCAGAAACAGGTCACCGCCGAAAGATATTCTTTAGTAGCTTTATCCAAGCGGATCATAGACAAGTCACCTGTGATTGAGCTTGTGCTGGCGTTCCATCGCTTCCAGCAAACCCGGATACTTCTCTTTAAAGATTGCCGTCAGTTTCTCTGCCAGCAGTCTTGCACCGGGATAGCTGAGGTGGACACCGTCTTTGTATGAGGTATTATCAAAGTCCGGATCATCGACAAGATCTATTAGAATGAACTTGTTGTTGTCGGCACCCTCTTTGAGAAAAGCTTTGAAAGAGTCATAAAATCCTGGAGGAGCCAGGCTGATAAACTCTTTGCTCATGGGCATATCGACCACCACCAGGAAAATCTTCTTCTTCTCGCACAGTTCGATAAGGTTCTTGAAATAGTGCTGCTGTACTCCGAGCCCTCTCTCCAGTCTGTCTCTCTGGGTATAGGCCCGTTGATACATCATCTTCTGGTACTTCATGTAATAGTTTCTGAGAAACTCAGGGTTCTTGCGATATACCTCCTCACCGAACTTCTCCATGCGGCGTGGAATCCAGGTCTCCATCAGATAGCCTTCTTTCTGAGGCTTCCAGGAATGATCGCTTCCCATCCGGGTGAAGTGCTGATCGAGAGGGAGATTTTCGAGCCAGTTCTTGGTCATGCCGCTGAGCATAAACTTGAGATCGTTGCGATCTCTGTAGATATAAGAATAGTGGCAGAGCAAGAATTCTCGAATGGTCTCGACGCTGTAGAGGTTATATAAAAAGAACGGGTCCGGCTTGACATAGGCAGATAGAGAGTTGAATCCCTCTCCTGTCCACTCGGCTGAATAAGTAAAATCGACGAATTCGCGCAGGGCAATACCATATACGATGACCTTCGGATAAGCCTCGGCATTAGTCACCGCCTCCGATACCATATAAGCTTCCGGCACCATCTGCATACCGGAACAGAGGTTGATACAAGAGACATCGTCACCGCAGGCCTTGCGAAGCAGAGATTGCAAATAAGGCGGATAAGACCCAGTATAGAAGTGAGTGCCGGTCTTGTCTTGATTGAGAACCAGCAAAAGAGAAGAGCCGACCAGAGCGAGCTCTGGTTTTGTTTTGCGACATATCTCTACTCTATTGGCCAGATTCCAGATATCGACGCTTCTGTATCCAAGCCGATCTACCGGATTGCCCTGACGTAAATAGACCTCGAGACCCAGGAGAAAAACCAGCGTCAACACAGGAACACAGGTTGCCACTCTGATGAGTCGCAAGAACTGTCCAGCCGTTCTCTCCCTATCTCCAGCCACTGTAGTCAAGTACCGTATATAATGCCCCTGGTCGCAGTCAAGTATACTTTAGAATCAATGAAGTGCAAGAAATCGAAAAGCCGATGCTGAAACTTCGTCCTCCGGGAATTATCACGATCACGATAGTGGCACTATTGCTCAGGCTGGTGCTGGCATCCTGGGCCGGACTGGCCACCGATGAAGCCAATGGAGTGATGATCGCAGTTTCCGGCGACTGGTCCGATATGCTTCTCCATCTGAAAAATGACGGCAACGCGCCGCTTTTTTATGCCCTGGTAAAACTTATCGACCATGAGCTCGGGCATGGAGACCGGGTGGTAAAAGCCCTGGCTGTTCTGCTGGGAACCATCACCGTGCCCTTTACCTATGTCATTTTTCGCTCGATTCTGCCTCGTCCGGTTTGTCTTCAACTGGCCTGGATCCTTGCTTTCTGCCCGGCGTTGATACGATATGGCACCTTAGTCCGTCCCTATGCTCTGGTCTCGATGATCAGCCTGGCATCGAGCTACTTTTGCATAAAGATCCTCACAAAAGATTCGAGCCGTTATTGGATCCTGCCCTATGGGCTGACCACAGCTCTAATTGTCTACACCCACTACTGGGGCGCATTTATAGCCATCGGTCAGGCCGGATTGGCCGTGGTGGGCAGTGTGCGACGCTGGTTCGGCAAGAACGAGATCATCAACTGGTTACTGGGAGTCGCCCTGGCCCTTCTTCTGTTCGCGCCACAACTGCCGACTCTGCTCTATCAACTGCAGCATGACATGAGCCCCTGGGACACTGTGCGAAGACCGCTTGCCCTTATCCCATCGTTTCTTCCCGGAATAATTCTCGATATCGGGGCAAGAACGACTTTTATAGATCAACTCTCAACTCTATTTACGAATCTACTTCTGGTGACAGCCTTCGCTTTCACGGCTCGCTATCTCTATGAAACGACCTGGAAGCCGAAAAGTGAAGCCGAAGCCGAAGCCGAGAATAAATACAACCTGCTCACCCAGAACATAGTAGAGGTAGAAACGGTAGAAAAGGCAGAGACCATCGAAGAGTTTGATTCGAGAAAGTGGAAAACCCTCGCCATCATTGGTCTTGGCGCATGCTTCCTGGTCAATTTCATCCTCCCTTCCATGAGATTCAGATATATTCTGCCTTTTATTCCGATAATTCTTATCATCTATTTGACCGCCGCCGATATGATGCTAACCCAACGCCGCAAAATAATCCGCTACGTTTTGCCGGTGATTCCCTGGATACTTCTGGCTCTGCCTCAACTCGAAGTGCTTGCGATTATGCCGGAGACAAACACCGGAGAGATAGTCGACATAATCGCCCGGGATGCAGACAGCAAGAAAGACCTGGTGGTCATCTCCTGGCAGATAATAGCTCCGGCTATTAATTATTATCTCCCCCGGGATATCGAATCGGTCTCTTTTCCCGACCTCAGACGCTCGGACTTCAACCACTGGCCAGAGATGCAGGACCGGGTCAAAGACTCGAAGAGACTTGAGGCGCTATTTGAAAAGATGAAGCAGACTGTGGATGAAGGCGGTCGGATCTGGCTGATAGAAAGAGCCCGGGATCTGACTGTTCATAAAGATCCGGAGAAGCGCCTCAAAGAAGATATCGCCTTTGAAGAGACTTTCACCCTGAGAATGGATCAGATCCATTCATGGTTAAAAGAGAATGCAGAACAAAGGGGAGAGATCAGAATGGCTCCGGGAAGGGACTTTCCTATCTTCCTGACCACTTTTGTGAAATCCAATTCTGGTATCAAGCCTGAGCTCAGACCACAGCCCGCGCCTTGAGCTGACCGGATTTGAGCAGAGCATAACGAGCCGCTCCATAGAGCGCTGTTCGATTGTTCATGATTACCTTGACCGGCATGAATTCCATTATCGAAGCCATGCGCCCTTTATCTAAGAATCCTTCCATAAAAGAGGGCTGCTTGAGTTTATCAATAATCTTGGGAGCGATGCCGCCACCGAGGAAGACACCACCAAAAGCCATGAATTTGAGGGCGGCGTTGCCGGCTTCGGCTCCATAGATCTCGACGAACATATCCAGAGCCTTCACACAGATTTCGGCCTTGCCCTCGACGGCGAATCTAGAGATGGTGGCAGCCTGATCATCCTCGAGTGAGAGTTCCTGAGCAAGCCAGTCCGGCTCTTCATAGCGATTGGTATCACGCAAGAATTCGTAGATATTGAGCAGCCCCATACCGGAGAGAACCCGCTCATAGCTGACATGACGATGATCTCTTCTGAGGTGTTTGAGCAGGTCTATTTGCTCGTCGCTACGTGGAGCAAAGTCAGTATGCCCTCCTTCACAGGCGAAGGGTATATAACCATCACCGTTCCAGAACATTCCTGCTTCACCGAGTCCGGTGCCGGCGGATACCACACAGGCATTGCCGTGCATTCCAGGTTTGCCTTCATGCAGTACTTCGTATTCATCCTCGGATAAATGGGTGATACCATGGGCATTCGCTTCTAGATCGTTGATCAACCAGGTATTGGAGAAACCGAGTCGGCTGGAGATCGAAGCACTATCAACATTCCAGGGAATATTGGTAGCTTTGCAAGTTCCGTTTATGACCGGTCCGGCGATGCTCAAGCTGACCAGGTCAGCTTTATAATCATGGGCGGAGATGAATTCGGAAAGCAACTCTTCTAGTTCGCGAAACTCCTGGGAAGCGAAAGTCGCTTCTTCCAGAACGGTGAACTTCTCTCCTTCGTGATCGAAGAAAGCCAGATTGGTCTTGGTACCACCAATATCACCTGCAAGAATCATAGGAACCGTTCAAACCTCCAAAGTCCGGAATAAAATAGAATCGAGTTGCGGGAATCTTATGTCAGAGCTTCTGTGATAGCTTTTCTAAGTTGAGCAAGACCAGCGCCGACATCGCTCAAATGAACGCGAATTACCCGACGCTTCCTCTCAGTCAACACTTCCAGATCTCCTCTTGCCTGGGCATCGATAACGGTGCCGAAGGAATAAGCATGATCAGGAACGTCCAGATCCTGCGGATGGTCGCAGGTAAGCTGAATGAAGACTCCTGTATTAGGACCACCTTTGTAAGCCTGACCGGTAGAATGCAAGAAACGCGGTCCAAATCCAAGACAAGTGGCCACTTTGCGAGCATCACGCACAGCATGCCTGATGTTCTGCAACAGCCGTTCATGCTCTTCGTTCATCTCGATGTAACCGAGCAAGGCAAAATAATCACCGCTCTCAATCGAAGAGAGATGTTTTCCGATCAGAGCAGTGAGATTCTCGAACTCACTTCCCAGGCTCTCTACATAGTGACTATCCACATAAACCTTCACCGCTTCCCCTTCAAATAGAGCTGTCTCCGGCGGGAAGGAACCGGCTTCTTCGTAGGCTCTGGTCAGAGCACGAGTGGCAATCTTGCTGGCTTCCACATCGGGCTGATTAAAAGGGTTGATACCGATAACCGCTCCTGCCACCGCGGTGGCCACTTCGAAGCGGAAGAACTCACGACCCAGATCAATCTTCTCTTTCATCAAGATTTTGATTACCGGATAGCCGGCTTCTGCCAGGGCTTTCAATGCTTCTTCCTGCTGCTGGTCTTGATCGGACTCCAGCTTGATATAGACGAAAACCCTGTCATCGCCATAGGTTTCGGGACTGCCGAGATGCTCTCTATCGACAGGAATAATCGCTTTGCCGTCTTTGCCGGTTGACTCCGCCACCAGCTGCTCAAGCCAGGCGCCGAGATCGCTGATACCGGATGAGGTGGCGATGGTCATCTTGTCTCTGCCGGTCATATGGGCAGCGCCTAAGACAGCACCAAGATAGACACCAGGATTAGACTTGAGATTCTTGGATATCCGGCAGGCATCGACCATGTCTCTGGCAGAAAGCAGAAATTCTTCTACCGAGATTCCCATTAGCGCAGCAGGGATCATTCCAAAATCAGAAAGGGCCGAATAGCGACCGCCAATCTGGGGTCGACCGTAAAAGATATGCTTGAAGCCTGCCTCTCGGGCAAAAGCTTCGAGCTTCGAATCGGGATCGGTTATCGCCAGGAAGTAATTACCGGCTTCTTCACCCAGCTCTTTCTTCATCACATCGAGGAAATAAGCCATGAAGATATTGGGCTCTAAAGTGGTGCCTGATTTAGAAGCCACCACGAAAATCGTTTTCTTGGGCTCGATAGATTCAGCCAGGGTCTTGATCTGCTCGGGCGAGGTAGAATCGAGGATATGAAGCCGGGGGAAGCCTTCTTCTTTTCCGAAAGTAAGACTGAGCACTTCCGGACAGAGACTGGAGCCGCCCATGCCGAGCAAGAGCACATTATCGATAGAAGAATTTTTGATCTCTTCTCTAAGCGCTTCAAAACGGCTGGTGTCCTCAAGTTGTTCCTCGACAATGTCGAGCCAGGTGAGCCAGTCGCTCTCATCGGCTCCTGTCCAGACCGAAGCGTCGCGATTCCACAGACGCTCCACCGTCTTCTCTTCCTCGTATCGAGAAAGGATCTCGGTCAGATGCTCTTGAACATCCTCCGGCAGTTTCACATCGATCATCTCCTCAAATGGTGGCAGCTTAGAGATTCTTACAGCATCTACTGCCGAGAGCAGATCGCGAAAAGCCTGAGAGAAAGCCTCTACCCCTTCTTCAAGAAGCTCGGCGGTTATCTCATCCAGAGATATACCCAGTTCCTCAAGGTGAACAAGTTGTTCCTTCGCTTCATCCACTCCACGCTCCAGAGCGTCTTCGGCTTTGCCGTGATCACGAAAAGCGTTCAGAGTATCGAGAGGCAGAGTATTGACGGTCTCGTTGCCTACCAGCTCATCCACATATAAAGTATCGGGATAGTCGGGGTTCTTGGTCGAGGTACTGGCCCAGAGCAGACGCTGGGGACGAGCACCACCCGAGACCAGATTCTTCCAGCGCTCTGAGGTAAAGAGTTCGCGATAAATTTGATACGCCCTCTTGGCATTGGCGATGGCAATCTTGCCAAGCAGATGTCGGGCGGTATTTCTGTCCCTGGCCTCTTCGGCTTCTTCCATTGCCTGCTTGAGCGCTTTGTCGACCTTGTTGTCGATGCGGCTGACGAAGAAACTAGCCACCGATGCAACGGTGCTGAGATCCCCGCCGGATTCGGCCAGTTTTTCCAGACCTGCCATATAGGCTTCGGCCACTTTCCGGTAAGTCTCACAATTAAATAAAAGAGTGACGTTTACGTTGAGACCTCTACCAATTAATTCGGTAATCGCTGGGATACCTTCATCGGTAGCCGGCACTTTGATCATCAAGTTGGGGCGATCGACCGCCTCCCAGAGACGCAGAGCTTCCGCCACCGTAGCTTCGGTATCACTGGCGATAAGCGGAGAGACCTCCATGCTGACATAACCGTCCCTGCCTGCTGTCTCGCTATAGATATTTTTGAGGACGTCAAGGGCTTCTCTGATATCTTCTATGGCGAGCTTTTCATAGATGGCGTTGTTATCGAGGCTGCGGTCGAGCACCAGCTCATCCAACTCTGCCTTATAGTCATCGCTGCCGGCGATAGCCTTTTCAAAGATTGAAGGGTTGGAGGTAACTCCGCGCAGGCCGTCCTCTTCTACCAGGGTCTTGAGTTCACCATCCCTCAAATAACCCCGTCGAATGAAATCGAGCCAGATTGACTGACCGTGCTTGCTGAGCTGCTTGAGCCTGTTTTCAACCTGTCCGGCAGTTTGCATGGCGTTCTCTCCAATAATCGACGAAATACGGCTATGGAGGTCGGTTGCCCGATACCTCTATTGAGACAGTGGTCCTGACATGCCAGGCATGTCCGCAAAAAAGAATGGAACCACGTCGCCTAAAGATATCAGAATTTTGGGCAACTGTATAAAAGAAAATGGCGTATATAAGAGAAATTAGATATATTCTCAACTCTTGAAATGGCAGTGGGCGCACCCAGCCATAAGAGACTCTCTGCTATTATTCAAAGTGTTCTTGCACGGACCTAATATCGAGGCAGAATCTCAATGCGCATACTTCTCGTTGAAGACGATCAGATGCTTTCTAACGGAGTCAGCCTGGCTCTTACTCAGAACGGCTATGTGGTGGATCATGTTCGCACAGGTGCCGATGCCGACACAGCATTGTCTAAAACAGAATACGATCTGCTCGTTCTCGACCTGGGCCTGCCTGAGATGGACGGGCTGGAGGTGCTGACCAGATTACGACAGAGAGGCAGCTCCACGCCGGTTTTGATTCTCACTGCCCGGGACTCACTGGAAGACAGAATCACCGGTCTTGATCTGGGCGCCAACGATTATATGACCAAGCCTTTTCATCTGGAAGAGCTAGAAGCTAGAATCAGGGCGCTTCTTCGAAAGGAGACCTGGGGAAATCTCACCGAAATCAAATACGGAGACGTCTGCTTCGATACCGTCGGTCGCAGACTATCGGTAAAAGCTGTACCGGTAGAACTCTCTGCCAGAGAGATTGCGGTGCTCGAGGTCTTGTTGCAGAGAGCAGGAAAAGTGGTGAACAAGAATCAACTGAGAGAACATCTCTCCAGTTGGGAAGCCGAGATAAGCTTCAACGCCATCGAGATAATCGTTCATCGTCTCAGAAAGAAGATGGAAGGCAGCGGTTGTACGATAAGAACTATCCGGGGACTGGGTTATATTCTTGAGCCTCCGAAAGTGCCCGGAGATTTGTCACCTGACGAATTGCAATGAACAATTCGATCCGACGCCAGCTCATGTTCTGGCTGACCATTCCTCTGACGACACTACTGATAGTGTCAGCTCTCTGTACCTATTTGCTTGCCCAGTATTTCACCACCGATCTCTACGACAAGCAGCTGATTAACACAGCCGACTCGGTGGCCGGTCGTATAAGAGTGGTCGGCAGTAAAGTAAAAGTGGACCTTCCCCGGGGCGCCGAAGAGATATTCAGACATAACAACCGGGATGATTTCTATTATCAGATTTTTGCCCCTTATGGCTTGAGACTGGCCGGTGACGAACATCTACCGGCTCCGGAGGACGCCCCTGCCGTCGGAGAGCCGCCCATATTCAAAAATTCTGAGATCCACGGCAAAGATGTTCGAGTCGCCATCATAAGAATGCTTGCCCCGGAGAGCCCCATGGGCTCTGTGATCATTCAAGTCGCCGAGACGAAAAATGCTCGTACCGAGCTTATTCAGCAGATTCTGGCAGGTATCGTGCTGCCCCAGCTCTTGATCATCACCATCGCGGTGGTGGCAGTCAGAGTAGGAATAAGTAAAGGTCTTTCTCCTCTCAACAAAATCAGCGCCGCCATAGGAGAGCGCTCGCCCCAGGATCTATCGCCAATCAACCAGAAGATAGTACCGGATGAGGTGACCACTTTCGTCATGGCTCTCAATGATCTGCTCGAAAGAGCGCGCCAGGATATCACCCGTCAGAGAAGATTCGCTTCGAATGCCGCCCATCAACTGCGCACTCCTTTAGCCGGCTTGAAGACCTATGCTCAGCTCGCAGAAAAAGAGACCGATTTAGAAAAGGTGAAAGAGCTGCTTCGCACCCAGGTAAACGGTCTTGATCGAATGACCAGAACAGTACAACAGCTGCTCAGTCTATCCAAAGCTGAGCACGCCATCACCCGCACCTCTACATTTAAACCAGTCGATCTGAATATCATCGTCTCCGATGCCACCACCGACATAGTGCCCGAATCTATCGAGCGTCAGGTCGAGCTGGATTTTCAAGCCGAAGACACCCAGGCTCTTGTGGAAGGCGATTCGATCAGCCTGAGGGAGCTGACCACAAACCTGCTGGAAAATGCCATTCGCTACAACAGACCGGGAGGCACCGTGGCTATCAATGTGACCAATAAAGAGACCATCGATTTGATCATAGAAGACGATGGTATCGGGATTCCGGAAGGAGAACGAGAGCGGGTTTTCGAACGTTTCTACCGGGTAACCGGATCGGATCTGGACATTACCGGCAGTGGCCTGGGTCTGGCCATCGTATATGAGATCGCCCGGGCTCATAACGCAGAAGTGGCTATTTCTGAAGGAGCCGACGGCAAAGGTACCAGAGTAAAAGTGATTTTCCCGAAAGTCGAGATTCAAGAAGACAACGAAAGTCGGGAGCTAATCTAAATTCTATGGCAACTGCCCACTTAGACTCTCCCGAGAATCACTCTTTCGTCAAACGGCCCAACCGGACTATCATTGCCCTGGCGACACCGGTGCTTTTCTCGATGATCGCCGAACCGCTTACCGGCCTGGTGGACACCTCTTTCATTGCTCGTCTGGGCGCCGAGGCGCTTGCCGCCCTTGGAGTGGGGACCGCTATTCTCTCCGGCACCTTCTGGATCTTCAATTTCCTGGGGGTCGGCTCCCAGACCGAGATTGCCCAGCTCTGGGGCAGACAGGACAAAGCAAGAGCCAGTCAGGTCGCCGGTATGGCACTAGCTATGGCCCTGGTTTTCGGCATCTGTATCTCTTGCTTCGGCTTTGTTCTCGCGGACCGGGCGGCCGCTTTGATGGGCGCTTCTGCAGATAGCGAAATCCTCACAAAGGCGGTGGACTATATGAGGGTCCGCTTCTTTGCGGCACCGGCCATACTTCTTACCCTGACCTCTTTTGGAATTCTGAGAGGCTTACAGGATATGAAAACGCCGATGAAAGTGGCGATTCTGGTAAATGTGATCAACGTAATCCTCGATCCGATTTTCATTTTCGGCTGGAATGCTTTTCCGGCGCTCGGCATCAAAGGTGCTGCGCTTTCTACATTGATTAGCCAGTATATCGGGGCTTCACTCTGTCTCTATTCTATAAAGCTGCGTTTTCCCCTTCCGGAAAAACTACAGAAAGAAGATATAAAAGGTTTGATTAAAATCGGGGGCGATCTCTTTATTCGTACCGGTTTGCTTACCCTCTTCATCCTTCTATGCACCAGGGAAGCCACCAGGGCAGGAGCCGAAAGCGGTGCTGCTCACCAGGCCATTCGCCAGATCTGGCTTTTCACGGCGCTTTTTCTGGATAGCTTCGCGATTACCGGCCAGAGTTTGATCGGCTACTTTCTGGGAGCGGGCAAAGTCGATCTGGCAAGAAAAGTGGCGTTGTATATATTCAGCTGGAGTATCCTCACCGGCACCTTTCTGTGCGCCACCATGCTGGCAGGCACTAACATTGTGATCAACTTGTTGGTACCGACCTCAGCGCTTGCACTGTTCAGCAGTGCCTGGGTGGTGGCCGCCATCGCCCAGCCCGTCAACGCGCTCGCCTTCGCCACCGACGGTATCCACTGGGGAACAGGGGACTTTGGATTTTTAAGAAACGTGATGATCCTGGCCACCGGCACCGGCGCCCTTTTATTGCTTGGTTTGGCAAATGCAGGTATCACAATAGGCGATGGATTGACAACCATCTGGACGGTAACGGCAGTCTGGATCTCAATCCGGGCGGTCTTCGGCGTGACCCGGGTCTTTCCCGGTTTCGGTGCCGCCCCCTTGAAAGAATGTACGCAAACAAACTGATATAAGCTAAACTATCTTCTTTTCAGAGCCGCTTAGTAAGTAAGATGTCGGAAGGAATCACCAGCGAACACGAATCAACGAGCACCACAGAAGGAGGCGGTCACAAGCACAAAGACGCCCTTCTGAACTGGTGGCTGGGCTCGGCCATTGTCGGCGCCGATATTGGAACGTCGGTTTTCTATAGTACGGCGATAATCATGCCCTATGTAGGCATGGCCACGCCGCTGATCATTCTTGCTATCTGCCTGCTCATGTGGCTTTTCAAGAGCACTTATGAAGAGGGCTGTTCGGTCAGCCCCTTCAATGGCGGTGCCTATATCATGGTGCTGCAGACCGTAGGCAAACGTCTTGCCATGCTGGTCGGTGCTCTGACTATTCTCTCTTACCTGGCCACCGCCGCGGTGAGCGCACTATCCGGCGCTTTCTATCTTGATTCTATAGACAACCTTACCAACTGGCCGGTAGAGCAGATTCTTCTGGTCTCGATGATTCCGGTTATTTTGTTCGGTCTGCTCAATATCATCGGTATCAAAGAGCCGGCCTTTATCGTTTTTCTGATCGCCTTTTTCCACTTCTCGCTTCTGCTTGTGATGGATGTAAAAGGGCTGATTATGGCTTTCGAGCGTCAGGTTGATTTCTCGATAGTTTTCAAAGACATACCGACCATAAGCCCCTGGAATATGGCCCACGGCTTTGCCGCGGCATTTTTAGGCATCTCCGGCTTCGAATCAGCCGCTCAGATAGTCGAGCAGTTGAAGACACCGACCTGGAGAACCCTCAAGAAGATCTATCTTGCCGTGGTAATTCTGGTCGGCATCACCGCTCCCCTGACATCTCTTCTCTGTCTGACTCTTCTCAGTCCTGAAGAGATTCAATCGCACAAAGATCATCTTCTCTCCGGACTGGCTTATCTGGAAGGCGGCACCACCCTTCTGCATGTCCTTGTCATAGACGCAGCCCTGACTCTTTTTGCCGCGGTAAACACCGCCTATGTAGGATGCATCGGTCTTTGTACTACTATGGCGAAACAGGGCAACCTGCCCGGTGTACTGCTTCGACGCTGGGCTCACAAAGTGCCCTTCTTCCAGGGTTACCCTTATGTCGTCATTCCTTTTATGCTGATCTCCGGCATAATGATCTATAACCTGCCGGGCAAAGTGGATGAACTCTCCCATGTCTATGGAATGGCATTCCTGGCAGTCATGGCAGCTTTCTGCATGGGTGTTATCATGCTGCGCTTCAAGATGCCGGTAAAAGTAGAGCGAGCACCTTTTAAATCGAACTTCACCTTCAAATTCCAGGATGTAAAAATTCCGGCGCCGCCGTTAATAGGGCTTGTCACCCTGGTTTTCGCCGAAGTGATTCTTATCGCTTCATCAGATGATTCCAGGGAGCTTGGTCTTGAGATATTACTGGTAATACTACTGATCATGTGTTTCTACAGGCTCGGTCTATTGGAAGGTCGACTGAGAGAGCTGCCTGACCTTCGTCTGGGGCTCGGTAGATATTCGAAGATGTCCGAACTGCCCGAGAATCTGCCGGTCTATGTGCTGTGCACCGGTGGAGCAAAAGCCAGAAAACTGGCCCATTCTTTGATTAGGCTGTTAGAGAAAGAAGATCCAGGTCCCAAAGAGATAGTCATCTATCACTCAGAACAGGAACAGGCAAGACGGGGGATTATGTACGAACTCCTGCAAAGGGTGGTCTCCCAGCAGATAGCTCCGAGCTTCTCGCACAATGACATGATTCTTACGGTCAAGATCATGCCTGAAAAACTGGTCGACGGTCTTATATATTTGAAGCGCTCCCATCCTTTCGACAAGGTATTCATAGGTACAGGCAGTGATCCCGAGCAAGCGGACCATTACACCAAAGAGCTGGAAGAGAATTTAGGTGTGCCGGTTATAAATATAGGGAATATTTTTATGGACCAGAAAATACCTGGTTTCGCGAAACCCAAAGAACCTGAACAAGACCAAGAGCAAGAACAGTAAAAGTACCAATGTCGGTATCTCAAAGAACGGTTGTATTTCCAAGTGAGCAATCCCTGGGCGCCCTCTATCTGATCAAAAGAGATGGAGGCGGGAGCAACTGGTGGGATATGCCCGTCGGTGAAGCGAGGGGCTATGTCAATGTGCCTGAATACGGAGAGTTGCATCTTCTTGTCTCTCCCAGGGCAGATATAAATCTGCTAAACGCTCTTGATCCCTATGCTCTGGTTTCTCTAGATTTTCGTCAGCGCCATGTCACCGATCTGGAACTCGCTTGTGTACAAAATCTTCTCGGTCTGCGCTATCTGACCCTGCCCGAAAGCCCGGTGACAGACCGGGGCATGATCTATCTGGTCAATCTTGAAAATCTCCACACTGTAGATCTGGGATTCACAGCCATTTCGGACGAAGGTCTGGATTATCTGCATTCGCTTACCAAGCTGAGACGACTTTATGTAGACCACACCAGAATCACCGAGCAGGGCGCCCAGAGTCTGCGCGATCATCTGCCTCGTTGCAATCTCGTCTCGAGATCGAAACGCACCCTGCGCTTTCCTGAATTAGACCCCCTGGGTAAAGTCTGGGTGGCTCGCACCGCAGAATCGGGCAAGCGAGACTGGCAAGAGCTGGGACCAGCCAGAAGCCTGGTTGAGGTCGCCCGCAGAGACTTCGTCCGCCTGGAGATAACCGGTAATGTCGGACTGCATCACTTCAGAACCCTGAAACCCGATGATATCCAGTCGCTTGATCTGATCTGCGACTTTTTAGATGATGAAGACTGGCAGAACATAAAACATCTGAGCGGACTGAGAGAACTTCGCCTGGGCGGTTGTGACATCACCGAAGGCGGACTGAAAGAGATAGCCGGTCTGCCCCACTTGCGCAGCCTCCATCTCACCGCCTGCTATCTGGCCCCGGATACCCTGCTCGATCTGGCTTCGGTGCCCACGCTCAAAGAGCTCAAACTATCCTTCACCCACATGGATAATGCCGGTTTAGGAGTGATCTCATCGCTACCCTCTCTATCTAATCTGCTTCTGGAAGGGAACAGCATCACCGATGATGTCCTTGCTCAGATAAATAGCCCCTGCAATCTGACCGATTTTTATCTGGTATTCGCCAACATAAGCGATGACGGTCTTACCTGCCTGGACAACTTTCCGAATCTGAGAAGACTGGTGTTGCGCGCCGATGATCTGACCGAAATAGGCATGGCTAGCGTAGGCCGCCTCAAGAAACTGAAACGATTATTCATTCGTACCAATCAGCTCTCGGATGATGCTCTCATACATTTGAGCAAATTGAAAGAGTTACGAGATCTGACCATTCGAACCATGCTGATCAACAGCAACAGCAGCTCTCTTTTGAGTGATCTAAAGAAGCTGGAAAAGCTTACTATCAGTGCCATTCTAGACACCAGCGACCCGGATCTGGAAGAATTCACCAGGAACATGAAACTACAGGTGATGTCACTGCCTCATCTCAAAGAGCTCACTTTGAGATCCGCCGGAGCAAAAGTAGAACTAAAAAATCTACCATCTTTGCAAATTCTCGACCTTGCCAACAACGGCTTTACCTCAAGCGAACTGAGCGGTCTTGATGAGCTTGAGAATTTACGTTCACTCAATCTAAAAGGTTGCCTGAGCCTGGAAGACGACATCTTGAAAGATATCGAATCTCTCAAATTTCTGGAAGAGCTCGATTTGAATCTAACAGGCTGCACCGATGCCGGTGCCACTTATTTGAGAGCGCTTTTCTCTTTGAAATATCTGGCACTATCCGGAAGCAAGTTCACCAATCGCTGCCTGGCTACACTCAGCCATATGAGCAACCTCAGATATATAGATTTTCCAAATAGCCTGGAAGATGAGGATCTGGAGAACGTCAAAGATCTTACAAAATTGAGAAACCTGCGTCTGGGCAAAGTAACCGACCAGGGTGCCGCGTTTTTGAAAGGACTCAACAATGTAAGAGAGCTTGATTTTTCGAGATCTCAGATCACCGATAACGGACTCGCTTATATTTCCTCCAATCAGAAACTGGAGGATCTCAATCTATCGGGTACAAAAATCTCTGATGCCGGGCTGCTTCATATAAGCGGACTGAGCGGTCTCAAGACGCTTAATCTCTCGGACACCGAGATAACCGACCAGGGTCTCTCTTTTCTGAGCAATCTCACCCGACTGCAATCCATAGACCTGCATAACTGTAAACGCTTCAAGAGTACAGGCTTATCTTGCCTGAAACTCATGCCCGGCCTCAGAAGACTGAACCTGAGCAACAGCAGTGTAGGCAACAGCGGCTTGAACAATATCAAAAACCTGATCAATCTTCAGACCCTGCGCCTGGGCTTTACTCTTATCTCCGATGAGGGCCTGAGCAATATCAAGAATTTGACCCAGTTGATAGTGCTCGACTTGCAGAATACCGGAATCGGTCCGGATAGCTTGAGCTGCCTCAAACGTCTGACTAATTTAGTGGAGCTTCGAATCGGCCAGAGCGAAATCAACGACAATAGCATCGAACAGATCAAACATCTCAAAGACCTGCGCGACCTCGATATCTCTAATTCGCTTATCACCAGAGAATGCCTGCATCATCTAAAAGATTTGAGCAAACTCGAGTTTCTCAACCTGGTCGACACTGATATCAAATACAGTGACCTGGTCGAATTAGAAGGGTTGCGAAATCTCAGCAGAATCTATATCACCCAGGAAGACGTAGATTCGGTGGTGGTAAACCGGGTAGCGACCGCCCTGCCTCAATGCGAAATTCTCTCGGTCTGGTCTTAGTATTGGCTCAGCGCCAGACGATAGAATCAAGAATCGTCTGGTAGTCTTCTTTGATTGTGTCGAAATCCGCTATCTCGGGAGACTGCAGAAAGAGCTCCTCCACCACCCGGCCGTCTTTGCCGGCGGTGTAGAAGATGCCATCGTAAAAAAGATTATTGACAAATCGTCCCTGAACCCGCAAAACATTGCGACCGGAAACCGTATCTACCGAAGCCTGAGCAAGATGAAATCGTGGTCCTTCGAGGGAACCCGGCTGATTGTCATTGGTAAACTGGTTATCGCCCACGGTGGCAACGCCCAGCACCGTATGCAGGGCTAGTATCTGTTCTCTATCGAGAGAAGGGCATGGTCCCTGGGCTGTCAGAAAGTTGAGCACCTTCCTCGAGGCTTCGTCTATGGGCACGCCCCGATACTTGAAAATAATCTCGACTCTGTCTTGCCCTCGAAGATTGAAAACCCGCTCCCAGGCAAGCCCGACCCGCCCTGTACTGGCGGCAGTGTCGCTCCAGCGCCCGGGCAACTCAACAAAACCGATCGCTCCGATATTAGACTCTTGCATCGCCTTAGCCCCAGCAAAAATAACGAAAGTACTTAAACGAGGCAAATATATCTTATTGACAAGCGGACCTATCTAAAGCCCTCTCTCGATCAAATTCTAAAACCTACACCGACAGTAAGGCTCTGGATAAACTCGTTGACATGGGCGTTGTCATATTGCGGCGTTCCTGGATATGGGCTTACTCCACGATTAAAAGCCCGGGAAGGCAAGCCTATCATATGGGCGGCACCAAGCCAGAAACGCTCTTTGGTATAGCGCACTCCATAGGTAATCGTATTTTGATTTGTGGACGCAAAGGCAGGTACTATGCGATTGCGACTCATGGGAGCAGTATTGAAACTATATCCACCTGATAGACCCAGCCCGTTCTTGAAGTCATAGTCGAAGCCACCGTTCAAGATCCAGAGGTCCTGATAACCCAGCGGCACACCGGTATTGATCAATCCGCCAAGATTAGAGCTGCCAAGAAATGTATTGCGATTGGCTAGATAACCAACTTCAGTCGCAAGTCTGAAGTTATCCCTGGGTTTCCACGAGGCCCCAAAAGAAACCCTCTGGGGCAGACTGAAAGATTTAAGTCTCAATGGACCAGATACAGGATCTCCGCCGGATGCGGCTTCCATTGAACTTCTGGTGGTGGCAAGGGGCAGCATCCAGGAAGAAGATCGATAGCTGGCACCAAGATAGATGTTTGGCCGGGGCAGATAGAGTACACCGAGTGTATATCCTGCTCCTACAGTGTAAGCCTTGTTGAAATCAACATTGAATCCGTTCCTCAAAGTTCTGGCACCGGCTCCCATCAGCTCTACCCGTGGTGCCACACCAAGCATCAATTTTTCGTTTACCCTATAAGAGAAAGTGGTGGCTGCTCCATAGTTCCAGAGAGAAGAAGAGGTTTCCTGGACACCGTTATAGCCGGGATAATAATTGCGATATTTTGCAGAACCGCTCATTTTGCTGTAGACCGTCAAACCCATGTAGAGCCTTTCTTTCAGCGGACCTGCATAACCGATGCTGAAATTGGGCTTTCCGAAAGAAGAGAAATGCGAGGTATTCAAAGGTCCACGATTGGCAAAAATCGGATTGATAAAAGTCATCTTCGTATCGACCCGACCCCTTTGATGGAGCGCACAAGAGGCAGGTTGACGAATCTGAGAGAGGGCCGTATCACCAACCGCTACTTCGGTACCGCCGCGCATATCAGCCTGAAAACTGTGTCCCACTTCCTCCAGTCCATTGACCGCAGCAAAGCAACGGTTCGTCGTGCTGCCATAGAAAAAGCCCGCCATTAAAAGAGCAAAGAGAATCGAAGGTCTGCAAATCACTTTTTAAAATACTTCAAGATCTCGTCATAGACTCCGCCCTGATTTGAATAAAGAGCATAATTGCGGGCGGTGGCGAACCATTCGGCGGTAGAGGGCTTCACTACCTTGAGAGCCTTTTCGAGATCTTTTGTGGTCAGGGGTTCCGGTACGCCTGATTTCAGAGCCTGTTCTAATTTGCCTTCAATCGCCACATCGACCAGATTCTTCAAATCTGCACCGGAGAATTTATCAGTTTTCTTTGCAAGATGAACGAAATCGATCTCTTTTACCGGCTTGCCCCGGGTCAGGATACGCAGAATCTCCACGCGCCCTTCTTGATCCGGGGGAGGAACGAAAATAACCCGGTCAAAACGCCCCGGTCTTCTGAAAGCCGAGTCAAGATGCCAGGGAGCATTGGTGGCGGCAAGAATAAGAATACCTTCATTGGAGGTCTCGACACCATCTAACTCTGCCAGGAACTGGTTGATCACCTGTTTTCCACTGGAGGTCTTCAAATCAGTTCGGCTGGCGGCAAGGGCATCTACTTCGTCGAAAAACAACACCGCAGGGGTATGAGCCCGGGCGCTCTCGAAAATCTCATGCAAATTCTTTTCAGAGCTGCCGAGCCACATGTCGAGCACCTCGTTGATGCCCACCGAAATGAAAGCAGACTTGATTTCACCGGCAGTGGCACGGGCAATATGGGTTTTGCCGCAGCCCGGGGGTCCATAAAGCAAGATGCCGCCACCGACTTTCTTTCCGTAGGCTTCATAGATGGCAGGGTTTTTGAGGGGATGAATGATTTTCATCCGAATCTGCTCTTTAACCGACTCCATGCCGCCCACATTCTCGAAGCCCACCGCCGGCTTCTCTATCTCGAGATCGAGATCCGCGTCAAAAAAACTGTCTTCGGAATAACCGGCAGGTATCCTCTCTCTATCAATATATTTCTGGGTCTGACGCTCAGAAACGACAGAATCGACAGAAAGCCGTTCGGATAACGAAATATCAACCAGTCTTGGTTCCAGCTCCACAGCCTTCAAATACTGCTCTCTGGCAGTCTTCGAATCGCCATCATTGAGCAAGAGACGGGAGTGCAAAATCAGTGCCCGGGCAGGAGGTGAAGCCAGAGCAATAAGATCCTCAACCAGAACCAGAGCCTGACTGTATTTTCCAAGCTGATAGAAAGAGGCGGCCAGACCGCATTTAAGGTCATTGTCCTCGGCGCTGAGCTTCAGACAGCGTCCATATTCTCTTTCAGCACGATCATAATGACCAAGGGCAAAGAGCGTATCTGCATAATGCTTCCCAAGGGGGACATTGTCAGGAGACAAATCCACTGCTTTCTTGAGACCATCTAAACTTTCTTCACTGTAACTCATGGAGGACATTATAGATTGATACGCGCTCCAGCGCACTGAACGAGCTGCCTCGCCACAACTTGACAATAAGCAGGGTTGTAATTAGGCTGCGACGGATCCTTGATCTGTTCTAAAATAATGAGGTGAAGGAGTATCAACTTGAACGCAAAGAACCCAGAAGACACCGGCAGCCGCAAAGTATGCATCGCATGCAAGCAGGAGTTTTCCGCAGATGTTACTAAATGCCCGCATGACGGCACCGTTCTGACCCCTGTCACCTCAGAGCCTTCGGTGGGCAGTATCATCGCCGGCAAATACGAAGTGCTTTCGATTATCGGCGGCGGTGCCATGGGACTGGTATACAAAGCTCGCCACACTCTGATGAAACGGGTGGTGGCGGTGAAAGTGCTGCGTCCCAACATGGCTCTGGACGAAACCACAGTCTCTCGTTTTCAAAAAGAGTCGGAAGCCTTAAGCGTTCTCGATCACCCTAACATTCTCAAAGTCTTCGATTTCGGATTGAACGAGCAGGGACAGCCTTATCTGGTCACCGACTATCTGGAAGGCGACACCCTGGCCGACCTTCTCAACAGAGATGAGAGAATCGATTACAAAAGAGCGATAGAGCTGTTTAAACAAGCCAGCTCCGCCTTGAGTCATGCCCACAAAAATGGTGTCATCCATCGTGACATGAAGCCGAGCAATATTATGCTGGTCAAGGATGATGAAGGAAACGAGATGGTCAAGATTCTCGATTTCGGCATCGCCAAGGTTTCAGATGATGCCGAAAGCTCGACTCAATTGACAAAAACCGGCGAGGTCTTCGGCTCTCCGCTGTACATGAGCCCGGAGCAATGCCGGGGCAAAAAGCTGGATGCTCGCTCCGACATCTACTCGGTGGGCTGCGTTCTCTACCGGTCTCTTGTAGGCGCACCACCGATTATCGGTCAGGACTTAATAGAGTGCCTTTACAAGCATGTTAACGAGGATCCGGCTTCTTTTGCCGAAGCCTTCCCCGGCAACCAGATACCGGCAGCACTGGAAGCAGTGGTGATGAAGTGCTTGATGAAAGATCCAGCCCTTCGGTACCAGTCGATGAACGAGCTTCGAGATGCGCTGCTCGCGGTTGAAGATAAAGACGCGCTCGAAGTAGGTACCGGTACCGGTGCCAGTGCCAGTATAGTCTCCACCGGCGCCACCAGCGCCATATCGTCTGCAGCAGTCAGCGATGAGACAATCGCTCCGAGCACCTTACTACAGCAACCGGGTCAGGATGCTGTCAATACAGGCAATGCCACCGTCAACACAAGCACTATTAACGATACCACCAGCGTCCTTGCTGATACCACACCGGACACGAAGTCAGCAATAGAAAATACTTCCGCCTCAAGCGGCATGACCCCGACCGGTTCCTTAGACCCTGCCACATTGCTAAAGGACAAGCGCGTTTTGATAGGCATAGCTGTGGTAGCGGCCCTGCTTGTTATAGTACCGGTCACCGGTGGACTGATGTCTAACAACAAAGAGAAAAAAGGTGATGCCGGCGACAGCAAAAACTCCAATAATCCTTATGACGAGTTGATTCAAGACGGTGTAGACGAGTACGAATCCGGAGATTATTTCGAAGCCCGTTCCAATTTCTACAAAGCCTACACTTATGCCAGCAAAGAAAAACTGGACAAAGCCAAACAAGCCCTGGCACTGCATCATTTGATTGCAGCCAGCGCAGAATCCCAAGAATACGACATGGCCGCAACTTATTTAAGAGAGCTGGAAAAAATCGCGGCGATCAAAGACACCAAGTCCATTCCGGAATCACAAGAAGCCGCCGAAGTATATTTCAACAAAGCGCTATTGATGATGTACGGAAAAGGGGACAACCTCAAAGAAGCTCAAACCCTGGTTCAAAAGGCAAGGGGCTACTATGAAGCCCACGAAGGGCACAGCGCCGACATCATGCGTTGTCTGTCCGCCCTTGGACAAATAAAGATTCTGATGGGTGATTTCGAAGCAGCCAGCGCCTATATGAAACAGGCGGTCATGCTTGCCAAAGAAGATCCGACAGTTTCTCAGCTCGAAATGGCTTTGCGTATGGATGGTCTTGGAGATGCCTTCATTCTGGTAACAAACAGAAGCGGCGGCAAAGTAAACTATTACGATAAAGCGAAAAAAGAATACGAAGAAGCTCTCCAGCTCAGGAAAGACACCGGCGGTCAGAGCTCGGACAAATCGCTGTCCCAGAGCTATCTCAGGCTCGGTATCATCAACTATCTACAGAACAATTTCGATGAAGCGGTCAAGAATCTGAATAAATCTCTGGAAATTCGCGAAAAATATGGACGTCCCCTGCAAATAGCAGAAGTTAAACGAGCCCTTTCCAAAGTTTTACTGGCCCAGGGCAAAAAAGACGAGGCGACCAAGGTATTTCAGGAATCAATAGAACTGGCTAAAGAAGGCGGACCTCAGATGGACGCCCAGATCAAGAAATGGCAAGCCGTCTTCGACGCAATGGCCAAAAGAGTGCGGTAAGATTGTAGTATGAACAATCGAATCAAATTGCCAATCCCGGCTTCTGCACTGCCTGCAGTGCTGGGACTCTGCCTGTTTCTCTCGGTGTTTATCGCTTGCCCAGCCTGTCTGGCCTCAGAAGCGATGGATAAATACAAAATTGGTGCTGAACTACTAAGCAAAGGAAGCGCCGAATCGGCGTTATTCTTCTTCGATAAAAGCATCAAGCTGAACCCCAACTTTTATCCGGCTTACGTAAAGCGGGGTGATGCCTTAAAAATGCTCGGCAAAACAAGCTGGGCAAGAGAAGACTATAAATATGCCCTCAGACTGAATCCTCGCTGTAGTGAAGCAAAAGCGAAATTGGGCGGTCTCAGCAGCAAACGAAAACCCAGAAAGAAACCGAAATCCGGTGGCAGTTCCGCATCATCGGCAGTAGCAACCAAATCGACACCGGACGACAAAGGACTGTCCGGTATGAGCCGCAAAATATCCACAGGCAAGACTTCAGCTCCACCAACTTCTGACTGAGATGCTGCTTCAGTTCTGATTTTGAGTCAGCTTTTCTAAATTCTGCTTAGCCAGATCATAGCCTGGATCAAGCTTGAGAGCCTTTTGAAAATCCGCCCGGGCTTTTTCTGTGTTGTTCAGTTTCAAATAAATATAGCCACGATCGTTGTAATACTCTTTGCGCTTTGAATTCATACCGATGGCGGCACTCATGTCGCTGAGTGCGCTATCGAACTGCCCCAGAGAATAATTGGCCAGCGCACGTTCATAATAAAGATCATCGCGCTTGCGAATGTTCAAGGCTTTGGTAAAGCACTCCACAGCCTTATCATTCTTGTCGTCCCCAGAATAAAGAAGACCCATCTGCAAATAAGCGTTCAGATAAGCGGGATCGCTATCCACTGTGCTCTGAAAATCTTTCAAAGCGTCCTCATAATTCTTCTGCTTGACGTATACCAGACCGCGTCCATAACTGGCTTTCGAATTCTCAGGATTGACTTTCAGTATCCTTCCATAGTCTCTTACCGCACGTCTTAACTCGTCGCTGTAAACATAGGCGGCGGCACGGTCAAGAAGAATATTCTCTTCGTTTCCTTTGAGTTTTATTGCCCTGGAAAAATCCTGAATAGCATCTTCATAACGCTTATTTTGAATATAGGCTTTGCCCCGGAGATGATAAACCTCCGGATGGGTCGAATCATCAGCTATCGAAGTGGTAAAAAATACGATCGCCTTGTCATAATTTTTTGAGTCAAAAAATTTGACACCTTTGTCAAAATCGCGTGCCCACTGAGAAACCAGCTTGGGCTCTTCGACACTGCCAGAATCTTTACTAGGATCTCTACTAGAATCATTACCCGATTCTTTTAAATCGTTCTTCGCTTCTTTTGTCTCGGCTTTATCTTTGTCGTTTTTGTCCTGCACCGAGGCAGGTTTAGACTCGAGAAAACGAGAAAGCTGATAGATTCCCACACCGCCCATAACACCAAGCACCACTAGTCCTGTGATTATGAGCTTGAACGAAACTCCGGCACCGGAAGAGGCTTTGTCTCTTGCAAAAGCGCCACCAGATGCAGGCGTATGAACATGATCACCATCACTTTGAGCTTCCGGCTCGGCAGTGCGAAAAGCTGCCGGCATACGCTTTGGTGCTCCTGTTGGAGGCGTTGGAAGAACTGGAGGAGCGGGAGGAGTTGCCGGAATTGCAGGAGTTGCTTCTTTAACAGGAATATCGACCGGGGCTTGATCTGCAGAGACATTATCACTGCTCTTCGCCGGTGATACCACTATAGTATTCTCGGCTGCAACCACTGATTTCTCAGGCTTATGCTCAACCTCAGGAGCAACAGTCAATGCTTCAGAGCCGGAAAGCGAGAAGGGATTATCCGGCTGCAGCTCAATACTGGATGGAGGATGAGTAGATTCGGTCTGACGAAAAGGCGCTTCGACCACAAGAGGAGTTTCCGGCACTTGATTAACTCTCGAATCAGGCACAACTTCTGAAACAGGCTCAGGCCGATGCTCCGGTCCTAATTCAGGCTTGTTGTCGGTATTAAATTCGGATTGAGGCTCTGCAGGCGAAACAGCAGAGACTATAGCAGACGAAAGAGAAGGTCCTGGATCTGCAGATGCCACTGCGGTAGAAGCAGATGCGACAGCCTTCAACGTCGAAACAGATCGAGAGCCGAAAGGCAGATACTGCCCGTGCAGCCGCATAGAACCGGTGTTTTCAACCCAGAAATGATAGTTCTCTCTCTCCTGTTTCTCAGCAGGATCTACATTAAGAGAACGCTTAGCCGCTGCCGGGGCAGAAACGACGTTCTCGGCAGTAGATCTGCTCTGACCGGGTCCGGGAATGACACCAGCACCCGGGACACCCGGCACCCCCTGAATTCCATAGCCCCCTGACAAATCAGAAGCTCCAGGAAGAGGCGGGGCAGTGGGAGATACGGGAGAGGTAGGAGAGGTAGGAACGGCTTGAGGAAGAGCGGTAGACGAAGTCCTGCTCCCTGATGGAGGAGGAGGCGGAGGCGGCGGCGCTGCCGCAGGTCTTACCGCAGATCCGGCTGGAGCCGCCGCTGGCAAGGGCGGCAAAGCAGTCGAAGAAATTGTTGAAGGTGATGAAGGTGATGAAGGTGATGAAGATGCCGGTGGTGATAATCGGTTCACCGCAGGAGGCGGTGGTGGTGGTGGCGGAGACTGAGGCGCTGCCGGTCTTTGCGCAGGTCCAGAACCGGAAACAGGAGCGGGTGCTTGTCCTTGTACGGGCGCTTGCACAGGTGCTTGTGCCGCCGCGGGATTTTTCTTACGGGTCAGCTGTCCGTCCTTGCCCCTGACAAATATGTCGGTTTCATCAAGCCAGGAATCATCTATCGAATCAAGCGAAAAGATCTCTTTCCTATCCCCTGACTTCTTCTCATCAGCCGGAGGAACGGGCTCCGGAGTGCTCGCTCCTTCCCGGGGGTCCTTGTCGAAACTATCTGAATTCATCAAATTATCTATCTAATATTCTGGTGTTCTGGCGTTCTCAAAAACCATTATATAAAGTTATGCCGGGGAAACTATAATAGAATTCAATTATGGATGACAAGACAAGGTAAATAGATGGTCGAGCTTAATAAAGCAGATAAGCCCGAAAGAAAAATTCATGCACCATCACTAGTGATCGGTATGGCAACCGGCATCATCCTTGTGGCAGGCGGCTATTTTGTCGGTTCCTCATCAATAGCCCCAGTTTCCCTCGGCACGGCTAATCAAAGTCCCGGTGTACTGATGGAAAACACCGTAGCGGACATCGCCGAATCGGTGAGCAAAAGTGTGGTGAACATCGATATCAGCCAGAAGTACAAGATGCCGGTTCCAGAGCTCTTCTTCTACGCACCGCCCGGCTTCAAGATGCCCGGTGACAACGCGGTGGAGAGAGAAGCGAAGAAAAACGGATCCGGCATCATCATACGCCAGGACGGTTACATCGCCACCAACAACCACGTGGTCGGCTCGGCCGAAGAGATAAAAGTAACCCTCAGCAATAGCAAAACCTATGCAGGCAAAGTGGTCGGCAGGGATCCTTTCACGGATCTGGCTGTGATTAAGATAGACGCCAGAGATCTGCCGGTGGCTAAACTTGGCGGCAGCAAGAACTTGAGGGCAGGCGACTGGGCAATAGCGATAGGTAGCCCGATGGGGCTCGATCACACGGTCACCCTGGGAATAGTAAGTGCTCTGGGTCGGTCCCTGAATGAACTCTCCGATGTGTCGCTTATTCAGACCGACGCGGCCATCAATCCCGGCAATTCAGGCGGCCCTTTGTTGGATATACACGGCAATATCATCGGCTTGAACACAGCGATTAAAGATAACGCCCAGAACATAGGCTTCGCCATTCCGGTCGATCTGGTCAAAGAGGTAAGTGAAGAACTCATAGCCAAGGGCAAGATCGCAAGACCTTATGTGGGCATCATGATGCAAGAACTCGATTCGTCCCTGGCCAGCTCTCTTGGTCTGGAGGACAATGTAAAAGGGATAGTAATAGGCGCGGTAAAACCGGGCAGCCCTGCCGAAGCGGCGGGGCTCGAGCGAGGAGACATCCTGCAGCGCATCGAAGGCAAAGAAGTGCTATCCTCGAAGGAGGTACAGACTGCTATTCGTAAACATAAACCCGGCGAGAAAGTCGGCTTTTTGCTCCTGAGAAAAGATAAACTGGTGCCCCTTGAGCTGACGATAGGAGAATTTCCCGATGAAAGCTGAGAATAACGAGAATGAAAACGAAAAAGACTCGGGAATCGTCTTAAAAAGCTGGGTTGTACTCACAGCCTTCTCCCTCTCGGTGGTTTTCCTCGGCGCATCTTACATAGGCTCAGTAGAAGCGAAAAACAAGAAAGATTCCCAGGTAACAGTGAAGTCAGGAAAGGAAGCAGATGTGGACAAGATAAAAAAGAGCGACAGTGAATGGAAGAAACAGCTCACACCGGAACAATTTGAAGTCACCCGCAAGAAAGGCACAGAAAGAGCCTTTACCGGCAAATACTGGAACAACCATGAAGACGGTGTCTATAGATGTGCCTGCTGCGGCAATAAGTTATTTGACTCAAACACGAAATTCGATTCGGGCTCTGGTTGGCCCAGTTTTTATGAGCCTGTAGACAAAGAGCATGTAGGAGAGCACGAGGATCGCTCTTTCTTTATGAAACGGACCGAGGTGATTTGCAACAAATGTGATGCCCATTTAGGTCATGTTTTTCCCGATGGTCCCAAACCGACAAATCTGCGCTATTGCATAAACTCAGCCTCTCTAGATTTCGAAAAGCGCGATGGAGTCAAAGAAGACAAACCTGAACACTAGACAGATAATCTAATTCAGAAACTTCTTACCCTTCAGTTTCCACAAAAAACAAAACAGAAGCAGACCAAACACAAGGTTGACTACGGTCGCTTCCGGCCCCAGCACACCACCGCCTCCCCAGATTCCGTCTGTAAGGCGAGCTTCGACCAGCACACCGTCAAGTTCATGACCTGAGACATTAGCACCATATACAACACCTTCAAAGAAGTTCCAGGCAAAATGAATGCCGACGGAAAACCAGATGCTTCTGGTAAGCAAAAACGCCATGGTCATAGGAAAGCCTGCTTCCACAGAAAGAAATGCAGAAAGCAAAACTCGTTGTGAGACGTCAGCCCCCTCGATAAAGTTCATCATATGTGCGAACCCGAAGAGGAGGGAAGCGAAAACAAAAGCTATTTTAAGACCAAAGCCCCTTTCGAGAGACTGAAAAAGAAAGCCTCTAAACACCATCTCTTCGTTAACGGCAGAGATAAAATAAAGCAAAAGATAAGGCACCATTTGCGGTGCTTCCGCCATGCCGATAAACTGATAGCCGCCGGCAAGAGATAGAGAGCTGATTATGGCAGTAACAAAAAAAGCCCCGAGAAGAAATCCAGAACCGATTCCCTTAAGCGCCCGGGGAAACTCTTCTTTCAAACCCAGGTCCCTGACGGCTGAAAGTCCCGGACAAACCAGCCGAGATACCAGGCTTGAAACCAGACATATAACGAAAATAAGCCCTGCCCCCAACACTTTCTGATAGAGACCGATGCTGTCGAGCCAGACAGGATCCAGAGCAGAATAGCACTTGCTGAGAAAATAGAGCTGCAGTAAAAAGCTAGAGACAAATAGCAGCACACTACCAAGGGCGCGTCCGGGACACTTTCCTCTACTGTCGTTCTCTAAGTCGAGCATATTACAGGTCCCAACGTCTGAATAAAATTCCACGCCCAAATCGG
Source organism: Candidatus Obscuribacterales bacterium (assembly GCA_020634035.1). Classification (GTDB taxonomy): domain Bacteria; phylum Cyanobacteriota; class Vampirovibrionia; order Obscuribacterales; family Obscuribacteraceae; genus RI-106. Next base: position 228,878 of record JACKCM010000006.1, read on the forward strand.
GTCTATCATAATACAGTAGGCATAAACAGGTACCTTTTAATATGGCCCAAATGATTCATCTGATCTGCGACTATGCTCCAGGAGATCTCGCCTGGGCTGAAGTCTATTCGGCTTTTGTCAGGAACGTCTCTGAAGGCACGCGCCTGCACCTGACCGGAGTACCGCCCTTCGATACGGTGGCCACCGGATTTGTCCTCAACCAGCTGGCCACGAGCGATCCAGCGCTCAGACCAAAAGATATTCTCATCTTCGCAAACACCGCTCCAAGAAAAGACAATCCCCGGGCAAGGGTGGACAACGAAGGCGAAGGACTGCTCTATGTCACCCTCAAAAACGGCATCAATGTGGTGGCGGTAAATAGCGGCTATTCACTCTCTTTTGTCAAGGAACAGATTCAAGAACTCTGGAGCACTAATTGCGAAGACAAAGGCAGCCAGTTCCGCTCCCGCGACTTCTTTCCCCAGATTGTCGGCATGGCTGAGAAAGGAGAATTCTCCTTCCTCAATCACAAGCTCGATCCCGAAGACACCGTGCCGGAAGCGCCGATGTCGGTTATAGGCTATGTAGATTCTTTCGGCAACATCAAAACCACTATTCGCCAGCAAGACGAATGGGTGCGCGAACTCACAGAAGGCGATCGAGTCAAAATAAGAATTGGCAGTCGGATCCGCACCGCCACCGTAGCCACAGGCAGCTTCAATATAATGGAAGGGGACCTGGCTTTTGCCCCGGGTTCTTCCGGACACGAGAATAGATTCTGGGAGCTATTCAAAAGAGGAGGCTCGGCCTGGCTCGATTTTGGTCAGCCCGCCAATGGCACCGGCATCGAGATAATGCTGGATTGATCCTGTTCGAATAGAGCGATATGAAGCGATACCTGATCTTATCTATCATAGTCGCGCTTGCGGTTTTGATAGGTTTCCAGATAGCTAAAGCGAGCGATTCCAGGCTCTCCTGTGCGGTGGCGCTTATATTCAAAGGCGAGCCCATGGAATCATTTTTGAAAAAGCCGGGTATCTCTTATGTCCAGACTTACTTTCGCTTTGGCAATGAGCTGGCAGACGATGTCATATTCGGCGTGGATCAAGAGTTCATAGAAGGACTGAACCGACCGAAGTACATCAAAGGCGGTGACTGGATGGCTTTTATAGGACTGCAGAGAAGCGGCGCCATCTGGATAGCAACCGGAACGGACGAGACAATGAAAGGCGCGCCCAGTAAGGAGAGAAGCTGGAAGATACAGGAGCTCGGTCAGCGCCTGCAAGCAAACACATGGTATCGCTTGCGATGCACCGCCGACTTTGCCACCAGGCACTATGTCAGTGTCGATATCGATGGTCCGGGACTTTCGAAACATATCGATCTGTCCCATTACAAACTAGACTACCCCAACTATATGCCCTTCGATGATCGGGCGATGAGTTACTATGTCCACGCCATGCGCGGTAGAAGCATGATGAAAGAGAAAGGTGTTCCCATAGTCTATTTCGATGACCTGGAAGGTGGCATTATCGCCGATGGCAAGGAAACCAGAGTTTACTTCGAAGACTTCGAGAAGCAAATGGAAATTGGCGCCCAACCTGTAACCAGTCCGACAGTAAAATTAAGCGGCTATGACCAGGGCAGGCTCTATTTAGAGCGCAGCCAGGCTCGCTTCAAGATAGAGAAAGTCGATTTCGCTCGCTCGAAAAGCCATATTGGCGCCGCCGATGCTTCTTTAGATTAGGGCTGAAACAAGCTCGCAGAGCGAACTCCTTGCACCCATTGCCTTTCGATGCCAGGCAAAAGTGCCCGGAGACCGTCGACATAGAAGTGAGTTTCAAGGAAAATCCGAAACCTCCACGAGGAAAACGTTTCAGTGACTCGGCCCTGGCAAGATGCCTGGATACTATTCAGACTGAAGCCAAATGCAAGTTCAAACATCCCAATTCAAAAAACTTTCCCAGCGTGGCTATAGATTTTGAAATCGATTCAGACGGTCGACTGGAGAATATTTCTGTCAAACGAACATCCGGCAATGAAGAATTAGATAAAGCCATGACGAAAGTTCTCTCTGAAATTAAGCAGGTGCCTGTCGGCAAGGGATTTCAAAAAAATGTCGAGGCGACCATCGTACTTTCAGGAAATTCAGCGAAGTCTATTTACTTTGAATCGGTTACTTATCAAAAGAACTGATTGACAGCCATACATTTGTATGTATAATATAAATATAGGATGAATGCTAGTTGCAAGCCGCCAATCAAATTTCAAACACTGACTGAAAGAATCTCTGCCTGAGCTATGCCAACCTTCCCTATGCGCGAGTGCTGCCCGGGGCCCTCGCGTGAGAGTTATCAGGTTCGTGCAGGGTGATAGTGGCAGATATCAGCGTTGTTCCGTTTTTGAGGGGTTTGAAATCCGGAGTTTGCTACTCACTCTGATTGACTCTGATTGACTTTGATTTACTCTGACTGATTCGAACTCAGTCACACGCTCGATCTTAATCAATCCTGATCAATCCTGATCAATCCTGATTAATGCCGCACAATCTATTACTCGCCACCAAAGACTATTTTGTCCCCGTCGAAACGGTCGATAATAGCCAGAGAATGAATCGGCACCTCGACCCCGGATAGGACCTGTCGTCCCCCCTCGAAGGATTTTTCAATCACGGCGCCGACGCCGGCAAGCGTTGCTCCGCTTGTTTTGACCAGCCGGACCAGGGCGGCGATGGTGTTGGCGGTGGCGAGAAAGTCGTCGAGAATGAGAACGCGGTCCTCAGGTTTCAAGTATTCAGAAGATACCACCAGGTCGACTTCACCGCCTTTGGTGTGCGAGGTGGCGGTCTCACGGAAGTCAGCACCGGCCATGGTCACAGGCTTATTCTTGCGAGCGAAAACAATAGGCAACTTGAGACTCATGCCGGTGGCAAGCGCCGGAGCGATGCCACTGGATTCGGCGGTGAGAATTTTAGAAGGCTTCACCTCTTCAAAAAGCCTGGCGAATTCCTCGCCAACCGCCTTCATCAAAATCGGGTCGATCTGATGATTCATAAACGAATCGACTTTGAGAATTCCATTACCCAGATATTTGCCATCAGAAAGAATTCTATCCTGCAAAAGTTTCATCCTATTTGCTCCTGCTTCTCTTCCGGGCTGAACCGCCAGCACCGGCTCTAGATTTAGTCTTGGGTTTTGCTTTGGGTTGTGTTTTAGTTTTGGGTTTCGGCTTTGTCTTGGCTCTAGTTTTTACCACAGTCTTAGACTCTGCCTTTGTACCGGCTTTAGTAGCTGTCTTCGCCTTGTTTTTTGTACTGGTTTTTGGGCTTGCTTTGCTGCCGGTTTTCGAAGACGACTTCACTTTGGGTGCCTTCAGCACCCGGCGCTTTCTGCCGTCTCCGTTTCCGCTTCCGTTGCGTCCGGCAGCAGCCGGTATCGGCAGGCTCGGTCGCTCAGAGAAATCCGGCAGACTGAAAGGCTTCGCCTTGGTCTCCTGCAGAATCAAAGCGATCGCTTTGTCCATCTGCGGATCTTCACCATCTCTGAATTGATGAGGCGCAATATCGACCTCGATATCCGGATCGGTTCCATAGTTTTCTACACCATAGCCTACATCCATGAACCAGAAAGAGAACTCTGGCTGGGTGGTTATGGTGCCGTCAACCAGACTGTGTCTCGGCCAGATACCGATGACACCGCCCCAGGTGCGCTTACCAACCAGGGTGCCGAGACCGAAAAGTTTAAAACAGTGGCTAAAGATATCACCATCGGAGCCGGCGAATTCGTTAGTCAAAGCCACCATCGGTCCTGCCACGGATTCCTGAGGATAGGGCTGAGGCGGTCCCCAGCGGCTGACATCATAGCCCACTCTTCTTCGTGCCAGTTTCTCCAGCAGCAAAGACGATACATGACCCCCACGGTTGTAGCGCACATCGACAATCAGCCCCTGCCGATGCACCTCGGCAAGATAGCCGCGATGAAACTCGGCAAATCCCATCGGTCCCATATCCGGTATGTGTACATAACCGACCGCACCTTTGGTTTTGGTATGGACATATCTACGATTACTCTCCACCCAATCGCGATAACGCAAAGCTCTTTCATGGCGCAGGGTTTCGACCACGACATTTTTTTCTTTCTTGTCTTTGTGCCTTATTGCAAGGTTCACCTCATTGCCTGCTTGATTCAAGAGCAGCTCATTTACTGTAAGATCCTTGGATACGGCTCGACCATTGACGGCGATGATCACATCACCATCCTCGATACCGACACCCGGTCGACTCAAAGGAGATGAGCTACGGTCCTGCCAGCTATCACCGTTATAGATCTTATCGATCACATAACCCTTCTCTTTGGCAGAGTAGCTTAGGTCACAGCCTAGATATCCCTGGCGATAAGAAGGCGCCCGACGGTAGTCGCCGCCCATCTCATAAGCGTGGGATGTGCCGAGTTCACCCTGCATCTCCCAGATCAAATCCGAAACTTCCGATCGGGTTCTCAACCGGGGAAGCAGACTGGCGTATCGATCATAAACCAGCTCCCAGTCGATGTCGGACATCTTCTCATCCCAGAAGTGTTCCTTCTGCAAACGCCAGGCCTCATCATACATTTGGCTCCACTCGTCCTGGGGATTGACGAGCACCTGAACCCGACTCAAATCGATAAAACCGGAAGAGCGGCTGGTGCCCGATGGTGTCGAAGGACTGCGCCCGTCGGCAGGCAGTTTCTCGCCGGCATCCACTGCTCTTATTTTCTTGCGCGAGCTATAGAAAAGGGTCTGGTTATCAAAGGCGAGTTTCATCTCGTTCACTTCGTTGAAGAGAACCGCCTGTTTACCCTCCTCGAAATCATAAGCGATTACCGAGCCGGTGATTCGGCTATCGTCATACCAGCTATGATCAGGTCTTATTCCTCTGAGCGGAAATAAAGTAAACAGCACCCGTCCGCTCACACCGATGATGTCACCGTAGCGGCCTTCACCTACTGGAATGGCGAGGATTCGACGAGAGATACCGTCAAAATCTATTTTGAGCTTCTCACTGGCGCCAGGCTTGCCGGCTGCCTTGCCCGTTGATTTAGCCCCGGCACCCTTCTCTACCTCTTTGACCATTTCTTTGTAGGCTTCGGTCAGAGCGCGCTTATAGAGCTTCTTCACCTCTTTTGAAGAACGTTTTTTAGATCCTTTGCCGTTGGTCTCATCGGCACCATCTTCTTTATTGTCCGAATCCTGAACAGCCTCCTTCGCTCTGCTTTTCCTTGCCACAACCGGCTTCGGCTCTTTGACAAAAGGCGAAGGAATGTCCTTTCTCAGGGTAACTAAATAAGGTCTGAAACCGCGAGGGAAGCCATAGTCGAAAGACATGGCGTCCATGACGGGATAAAAATCCCGGGCTCCTAAGAAGTATAGATACTTGCCGTCAGGGTCGAAACTGGGACAGGCATCGCATCGAATCGGATCGGTGACATCATGAATCTTGCCCGATTCTATATCTACAATGCGGATGATAAAGAGAGAAGGCTCGCCAGCCCAACTGTAAGCGATATAGCTGCTGTCGGGCGACCAGTTGAAGTCACTGATTCTCTCCGCCGGACTTCTGTCCAGCTCTTTGAGACGCTTACTCTTCAGATCGAGATGCCATAACTCATGGCGGTGATTGCTGAGGGCAATGGACTTGCCGTCAGGAGAAGGCTTGAGATTGATGATTCGGCCAAGATCAACCTCGCTCAAAAGCTGAGGTTCTTCCGCTTGGTCCGCCGAATGCAGTTCCAGTCGCTCGTAACCATCTCGATCATTGACCACAACAAAGTGCTTGCCGTCGGGCATCCATTCACAATGTCGATATCTGACAGCGCTACCCAGACCATGCTGAAGCATCGGTCCTTCCCAGTTGCCCAGGGTAAGGGGTTGGCCCCGCATAATCAGAGCCACCGAATGTCCATCGGGATGGGGTGAGAAATGCTCAATATAATCCGCTTTGTCTATGAACTTGCGCTGAATCTGATGAGTACTGGCCGGAGCAGAGATCTCGAGTTTGCGTTCCTCTTCGGTGGCCGTATCGAAAAGATAAATGTCTCCACCGGCGGTATAGACAATTCTTTCGCCGTCCTTAGAAGGGAAGCGCACAAAGTAATCGGTCTGATTGGTATGCCGCTTGAGCTCGCTTCCATCAGGATTACAAGAATAAATGTTGCCGATTCCTTCGTGATCGGAGAGGAAGTAAACTCGTTCCCCGATCCAAGAAGGCCATACTAAATTGCCGTTGAGATCTATCAAACGGTTGAATTTGCCATTGCCATCAGAATCGATCCAGATATCACCCCTGGTACCGCCTCGATAACGCTTCCAGCGAGCCGGGTCGGAATTGTTTCGGCCCAGTACCACTCTTCCGTCGACAGCGATATCGAAGGACTGGACATGACCCCATTTAAAACAGGTAGGCGATCCGCCGGAAGGAGAGATAGCAAATCCATCGCTCGCTCTGAAAAAAGGAGCATGATGATCCGATACGAAATAAATATGCCGGCCGTCATTGGACCAACCAACTACATTGAGAAGGTCGGAGCCGACATAGGTCAGACGACGCGAGGGTCCGCCATCGGCATCGACCACAAAGACCTCCGGATGACCTTCTTCCCGACCGACAAAAGCGACCTGCTTACCATCGGGAGAGACCCTGGGCAGGCTCGATTCGCCCTGTCCGGTGGTAAGACGATAAGCCTTGCCTCCATCAATGGACGTGGTCCAGATATCATCTTCACAGACAAAGTAGATTCGGTCATTCTTTATGGTTGCGAATCGGTAGTACCCGTCCTGGGTCGTGGCTCTGGTCATATGAGGACAATCTCCTTGAACTGACTTTTCGATGGTGGCATTGTATACGGTGCCTTCTGCCAGCGAGGCAACGAAGCGTCTTTGGAAATGCTGCTACATTGTCCGGACCTTCGCTTGAGCTGACGAATTACGGGCTAAGGGCGACGGGCCAGGAAAAGACCCGGATGAATTCTAGCAGAATTAAGCATAGCTTGGTTCCGATATATCGCAGAAGCGTTAGAGCCCTGCCGATAATTGGTACACTACATAAGGAGCAGTATATTGCTTCGGGAAGCCCCACGACCGATCCACTGTACAAAATGGTTGAAAAACAGGCAACAGAAACGGCTGGCACCCTTTTTGTCGGTGCTGGATTTATAACGCCCGGACAGCTGGAAGAGGCGAAAAAGACTGCTGACAGCTTGAGCGTACCGCTGGAAAGAGCGCTGGTAATGCTCAAAATGGTCAGCGATGACAGTGTCGGCAAAGTCCAGGAAGCCGACGAAATGGTATCCGGCGGTGTTATCTCGGTGGATATGGCAGTCAGAGCGCTGCGCCTGGCAAGACAGCACAGCATGAAAGTGAAGGACGCTGTTGGCGTCCTCGGCGATATACACAAGAAGACGGGCCGGGTGCAGACGATAACCACGCCCCTGACCGAGCTTCTTCTAAGCGCCAATATGGTCACCGGAGAGCAAGTCGGTAGAGCGATTCAACAAGCTCAGGACACCGGCATGCAGACCGGTCGTATTCTGGTTCTCAATCGAGATGTTTCGAGCTGGATGATGACCGCCGCTCTCAATGCGCTCATTCTGGTCAGAGACGGTAAAATCGACAAAGACCAGGCCCAGAAAGCTCTCTCTACGGTCGGTCACCGAAGAATCAGTATCGAACAGGCACTGTTCGAACTGGGTCTTTATGTAGAAAAAGAAGGAAAGACCATCAAACTGGGAGAGCTTGCCGCTCTAGCCGGTTTTCTTTCGGACAGCGATATGCTCGAATGTCTCGAAATCGAGCTGGTAAAAGAGAAACAATTCGGTCAAATCTTACTGGAACAGGGTATTGTCACCCACGAACTGCTCGAAGCGGCCATCGTTCTTCAAGATATGGTCGCCAACGATAGCATACGAGCCTTCCAGGCCGGTCAGGCTCTCAGGCGAGCAAGAGACAATCAGGTCTCTGTCTATCAGGCCGTGGCAGAGCTGGATCCTCCGGTTCAAGCTCCACAAAAACACATCAGCCCCTCCGAACTTTTGGTCCAGTCCGGTCTTGTTGATCAGGACAAAATGAACGAACTGGTTCCCGAAGAGCTCGATAGCTCTATCAAAGTCGGCAAGAAAGTGCTGGCTGCCGGGGTAATTAGCGAATCTTTTCTCTATCTGGCCTTGAGAACCTATTCTCTTTTCAAACAAGGCTATCTCTCTGCAGATCAAGCCACAGCCGCCCTGGCGAAATGCCGGGAAGACAAAGTCAGCCTCGATGAAGCCCTATCGCAACTGGGCTGGATCGTACCTGCTAGAATGCAATGGGTATGGACCTGATATAGAAGCAGCCCGATGCAATCGCGCGTTTTATCCCATCTTATCTACAGATCCGTCTTAGCGCTGTATATTGCGCTTTGCTTGATTTCGGCGTCTGTAACCAACAGCGCTCAAGCAGCCGACACCACCCACAGTGGCACCGTCGTCAAACACCCAAAAATTGGTCTTGCTCTCGGAGGCGGTGGAGCCCGGGGCGCGGCCCATGTCGGGGTGCTCCATATTCTGGAGCAGCATGGAGTTCCGATAGATTATATAGCCGGCACCAATGTGGGTGCTGTGGTTGGAGGACTTTACTCCGCCGGAGTTTCAATCTCTTCTCTAAAAGAGATGTTCACTCGGGGAACCTTGATGAGAGCCTATCTCAATGTCCCCCTCAAGCTGCGCCTGATGGGCATTCCCCTGGTCAGCACCTCAAGACTTTTAGGACATAAAAGCTTCGACGGTCTCTATCGAGGCGAAAAATTCAAAAGTTTCCTCAATAAATATGTGCCTGAATCAGAACGAGATCTCGAAGATCTTAAAATCCCTTTCGGAGCGGTCACATATGATCTGATTGAGGGTGAAGTAAAAGTACTGAGAAAAGGCAATTTAGGAGCGGTTTTACAAGCGAGTTCAGCCATACCCGTATTACGCAAACCGGTCAAACTGGGAACCGACGCCGATCCGCTGCTTTGCATTGACGGCGGCGTGGCGGTAAACATACCGGTCAAGGAAGTGCGAGAGATGGGTGCAGACATTGTCATCGCCGTCGACCTCAATGATAATGCCCGGGGCTCGAAGCTCGAAGAATACTATAAGCCCGGCAGCGTCAGCCACCGGGTCATTCAAGCCCATCTACGCTCCATCGACCGCGGACAACTGGATAATGCAGACATCGTCATCAAACCGAACGTCGACCACATGGGTTTGATGTCACGCCAGCCGGAGCTGGCTAAACGCGCCATTGTTGAGGGCGAAACAGCCACCATGGAGAGATGGGAGCAAATATCCAAATTGCTTCAAAAATAGATCAGGAGCAAATAAATCAGGAAAGCGACAACGAAGCGTTATCCACCTGCATCTTCAAAGGAGGCAGATCTCCTGTCAGATAGCCTTCCAGACCGCCTTCCATCAAACGCTGCACATCCTGCAGAAAGCGAGCTGCCGGGGCTCCGTCGATGATACGGTGATCGAAATTGAGGGCGATGGTCATCATCGGACGAATCTGGATTTCACCATCTCTTACGACTGCTCTGTCTTCGACGCTACCGATACCGAATATAGATGTGGTGACACAGGGCGGAATAAGAACTCTGGCACCATATTTGCCCAGGGTGCTCAAACCGAACGTGGCGCCCTGATACTTGAGACGAAAAGCAGGAAATTGCCGACCCATCATCAAAATGAACTGTCTAATCAGCCAGGGGAAGTTATTGAAACGATTCTGGACATTGAGTTGAGCCACTTCATCAAGATCTTTGGTGCCGTAGGCTTTGAGTTCTTCAGCGATTTGCTCCACCGGCTTGGTGTCGGCATCATCGATGGCGCCGAAGAAAACAGCCGCCTGGGAGCCAACGAAGCGCTCCACTGTGAAGCCGGCGACGATATTGCCCAGGGTAACCTGACGCCCCCAGGGCATTCTCAGGGTACGGCTCTCCGGATGGGCTCGCTGGGCTATGGCTATCGCTTTCAATAGAATAGCGGTGACGGTTACTTTGGTACCGACACTCTTCAGACGCAGGCGAAGGTCTTCTGCCCAGGTCATATCGACATCACATAAAAGATATGTGGGCACGTTGCCCTTGTTCATCACCTCGATAAGGTCGAGGACGTTCCAGCGTGGACGCGGAAGTTTTGATATCGAATAGTTGAAGAGATTCTTGTTCGGCTCTGTTGACATTTTTTCTTCCCTAACCTACTTAACCCACAATATTGCGTACTTGCTTTAATCTAGTACCTTATTAGCATCATTCGATGCCGGAGACGTCAATGAACTTACCAGTCTATGGAAATAGTAGACTACTATTCTATTATATGATTATCAAGAGGATCTAGTGAAGGGCAAAAAGAAAATAGCTCTTATATTTCCCAAATGATAAGCTGACTGCGTCCTTATGCGTAACTGAAATAGACGCAATTTTAGGCTTAATGTTGCAAAGCTAGAAGAAAAAAATTCAGATAAGCCAGGATGAAGGTAGCTGAGGAATCCCGAATTTACAGGAGCCCAGCCATGAGTACACCACCCCCTGCCAAATTCTTGATCAAGCTCCTGATTGCCGGGCTGACAGTCGGCATAATCCCTTTTGGGGCGGCATATGCCCAGAGAGCCCAGTCCTTCGACCAGGTCCTGGAGAGAAGCTACATAAAAACCGACCGGGACAGAGAAGACCACACCGTTCTCAATATGAGAAAAACCCTGAAAGCAGCCGAGAACTATGCAAGCCACAACCAGGGCAGATATCCCTTTAAACTCGATGAAGCCTTCAAAAGCTACTTTCCTCTGGGAAATTGTGACGGCAAGACCTATTCCACCTTTACCATCCCCTACAACCCCTTCAGCAAAAAACCTGCCTGGCCCATCGTCCGTGAGGGCACAGGCTTTTCAGCATCCTCTTCCGGAGACCCCGGCGCCGTAGAGTACCTGGCGGACAAAGACAAAAACAGTTACAAAATCAGGGCCAGGGGCAAAAACGGCAAGTGGCTGAAACAAAAGAACGGCAATATCCTGGAATTCTCCGCCAGCGCCCTTCAGCTCAGCCTGGCCAATGCCAGAACCGTTCAGTGGGCGGCAGAGAGATATCGCGAAAAATTGAAACGCTATCCAATAGGCATGACCCGCAGCTTCAAATGCTTTTTTCCCGGCGGAGATCCTGCAAAGGGAATTGCAGGCCGCCCCCTGCCTAATCCATATGAAACCAAAACCATAGCTTCATTTCCTCTGACCGGCAAATTGAAGAGTCTCAGCGCCGCCCGACAGGCAAAGCCCACCGGCCTATATAGAGGAGCCATAGAGTACAGCTGCCTGGACAAGGGCAAGAACTATGCCATTAGAATTGGTGGCAAAAACAACTATGCCTTATCTGGAATTCATGGTAAAAACAGCACCCTTGTACTGGCTCGTGATGGTGACGGCAGCGGGCATGAGCTGCAATTTTAAGTAATAGAAACAAAAAAGGGATAAGACGGGTGGATGGGGTCACCCGTCTTTGATACCTGTTCCGATAGATTCACACGACGACCTTATCTGCTTGTTCGGAAATCTGACTTCATGACCTCAACTCAATGATATTCAGATAGCTCCGTTTAAATAGACTCGGTAAATGTCGCTGTCCTCCTTCCTGGTGCTGGCTAGACACCAGAATCTCAAACCGTGAACTGCCAGAAGGCACCACTTTTCCCTAATGCTCTCGTCAAAGCCGCCTGCGCTTCCGCACAAACCTGCTCATAGCCGAGATTAAGCTGTTTTCTCATCGCTCTCACACCGGTATAGCTAAAATTCGGCGCATCAAGAGCGGCTAACAAATTCGAATAGTTGAGCCTCAAAAACGAAGCCAATTTTGGGAGTTCGAAAGAGACCGGATGATCGGCAAGCGCCTGAATCAGCTGATCGTAAACATACTCCAGTCTCTCTCTATCAGGGCTTTGTCCGGCTTCTATAGCATCCCAACTCGATTGCCACTCTAAGAAGAATTGATCAATTGAGATGATCACTCTCTCAAGAGGCATAGTCAATCTGCCGGCACCACTGCGGGCGGCGCTATCATAGAGATGAGCCAGGGAACCCAAGGCTCCGGATTTGAGCGATGCAGAGCTTGACGAAGGCGACAGTAGGTCGTATTCCCCGGTTTCGGCCATGGCGGCCTCTAGTGGCTGAGACTCCTTCTTTTGAACCTGCTCCATCGAGGGCGGAGCACCAAAGCTATAGAACTGACCGCCGGTCTCCATTCCGGAAGGAGCACCAAAGCCTGCATCACCAAACACTCCATCCATATCGGCAGCCCCCCAGGCGGCACTGCCATAAGCACTACCGCTAGCAGTTCCATAAGATCCACCTGTTGGTGGTGCGCCCCAGCCGCCACTGCAAGATGGCATGGCTGGACCACCCCAGCTGCCACTGCTGCTGCCGGTAATCTGCATTTGACCGGGCGCAGGAGCAGCACCCCAACCGGACGGCATATGCACCGGCTGACTCATCTGACGACTGCCAAGAGACGAAGTATCGATTTGCTCTTCATCAATTACAGAGAAAGCGGTAAAGCGACACAAAATAGAATGTTCTACAGATAGCGCCACTATGGCGTTTTGAATCTCCTCTCGATCTCCTGTGCCGGAGCGGAACTCATCTTCGAGATCACTAATCACCCGACGGGCCCATAGCCTTGATATCGCCTCGGTTTTAGCAGACTCGAGATCCACTTCTGATTTGTACTGGCTGCCATCGGCGAAAAGTCCGCTAATCTCTATTCGCGGTTTGCCGCCGCCCGTTTTTTCGTATTGAAAGAAGATATCGGCACAGCGTCCGCTGAATAAATCAGGAACCATCCTCGGTGCTATTGTAGATTGCTCGATGCGACAGTTGATTCCTTCCAGCTTTATCTCTTGAATCAAAGGCTGACCGATGTTGCATGCGATTCGACGCATAGTAGATTCGAGCTCGTCTCCTGGATTGACGAAAGCCGAGGTTCCGCCGGACAGGCGTGCCAGCCGCTCTAAGAAGCCATAGTTGACGGCGCTATCAATACCGACAGTAAAGACCCGGATATTAGATACCTTTTGCTGGACCAATTTAAGCACATCGGATTCATCTCCAATATGGCCATCGGTAATAAGCACCACAATCGGGTCTTTGCAATCTTCGAGCTTTTCGAATCGATCACAAGATGCTATCAGCGCTCGTCCAATCTCTGTGCCTCCCTGGGCATCCACGGTGGTCAAAAAGTCGAGACCGGCACTGACCGCCTCTTCGGTGGCGCGGCACATCTTCGCTTTTTCCTCAAACAGAGCCGGCTCGGAGAACCAGTCGTTTTCATGATCAAAGGCGTTGATGGCAAAACGATCCCGGGGTCCAAGAGAAGAGAGCAAGAATTTGCAAGCACGCTTGGCGGAGATCATCTTCTCTCCATGCATAGAGCCTGAGCGATCCAAAAGAAAGACCAGATCGCGACCGGTCTCGAGGACTTTCTCTTGCACCGGGGGCAGTATCGATAGCATACCGCTATAACGACCCTTCTGCCCTGTCCGGTGGGAGAGAAACTGCGAGGTTAAAACTCTGTCGGCGTGCTGCCAGCGCAGAACGAAGTCCCGATTCATCAGTTCATTTTTGCGGGCGAGACATATCTTTGTTCCGGTTGTCCCAGTTTTATCGAAAGAAGATCGAGTGGCGTATTGAGAGCAGGCCAGGTCGTTGAGACCAAGACCTAGAGCTGATCTTCCCCGGGAGCTGTTTTTCGGGGCAGCAATCTTCACGCAGACATTGAGGTCGACTTCCGGATCAAAGCTGTCAACCAGTCTGGGAGGGCTTATTCGTGAAGCGTCGGAGACTCTGTCCGTATCCAGTAGGACACCGTTGCCGACCTGCTCTCTCGCCACAGGCTCTCCGGGAGTATACTTCGGTGCCACCACCAGCGGCAGCCGAATCTCGGTAGAGCCATCTTCATAAAAAGTGAGGGCTTCGGAATATTTGATCTCGATAGAGACCTCCTCTTCCGGTGGGATATTGCCCACACTTACTGTAAAAATCTCATCGCGTTCCTGTTCCATCAGACAGGCTCTCTGTCCGTTCTCGATAGCGAGACGATAGTTCTCTCTGGCCTGGGAACGCTCTTCTACTTTCCCTTTGATAACACGCTCGCCGACTTTCATCTCTACGGAATAAACCGAAGCGCTCGCCGCCACAGGAAAGGTATAAACAGCTTCCAGATTTTCAGGAAAAGAATTGACAAATCGCTGGGTGATGGTGACATCCGCCACTCTGCCCACGACCGTTGCATCGATATCTACTCCGGCTAAAGGCAGTTTGACTTTCTTGTCATTGCGCTCTGCCACCACTTCGCCGACCGAGCGACGTTTGCCGTAATAGAGCTTGTTCAAAAGCTTGATTACATCATCCGAAGTCCTCTTCTCTTCCATCTAAATTACCTCCTGAGCCCGGCTCATAGGATGATGATTGCAGCGCTTCCAGCACCGCTCTCATTCTGTCTAAAATCTGTTCCGTATCCGAATTAGGCTTCCATCCTTCTTCGACCAGGAGCCTCAGACCGGGCTCTATCACCAGTTCGCTCATGCGAGTAACATGGCTTATCTCTTTGAAGGAATCTTTCTTTAGTAGCTTCGTTTTTACCCTGTTCGATTCCTGGACACTGGCGACCACATTCTCGAGTTCTTCGTCGGTGGAGCCGAATAACAGGGACTGTATTTCGGAAAGAGGCAGTGAAACGCTTTGAAGAGCCTTGATAGCAAGTATTTGCAGTACATGTCTTTCACCATATCTGGCCTGACGCCCTTCGATAGAAGGCCGGTCAAGCAAGCCCAGAGAAGTGTAATACCGAATTGTGCGCCGGTCGGGCGCAGAAGATACCCGGTTGTCCTGCTGGGTGTTCAGCCCTCTCTCTTCAAGGAGCTGAGCTACTCGCTCGGACAACTCATCTATCGTGTAACTCGTCGCGCGTTCCGCAACCATAACAGTATTCTGCCTCATTACTGGAATGCTGTCAAGATACTGCAAACTTATACAGAAATCAAGCCCGAAATCCATAAACCCTCTATTATTGCAAGTTTCAAGCTTTCTGGCGCCGATAATGGAGATATGCATCGTATACAATACGTTACAGTTTTACAGCAATCTATGCGATTACAGCAATCCTCAATCATTACTGTAATCCAAATAAGCCGAGCGATACCAGGGACAAAGCAGCCAGCAAGAGCACTTCAAAGAAGAAACAAAAGTCAGGGCCGCCTGAACAAACACGATGACAGCAAATCAACTTACTGTCACTGTCATAATCAGCCTAAGAATTGATCACTCAGCCTTCGAGCTTATAACCCACACCGTGGACATTCCGTATAAGAGAAGGCTCCCCTTTGGTATCTATTTTGCTGCGTAGCTTCTTGACGCTGGTTCTGATTGTCTCGGGAGACTTATCAGAATCAGCCGTCCAGACCCGGTCTAATAAAGCTTCAGCGCTGAAGACCTGTCCTTTGTGCCGCATCAGAAACTCTAAAAGAGCAAACTCCATCCGGGGCAGGTGAATGTCCTTGCCCTCTTTGGTAACGGAATGAGAGCCGATATCCAGAGCGATATTGCCTGCTTTCAAGACTTCACCGGCAAAATCTTTGGGACGGCGCAAAAGGGCCCTTATCCTTGCCGACAATTCCTTGAGATGAAAAGGTTTAGTCAGATAATCATCGGCACCGGCGTCGAAACCGAGCTCTTTATCAGGCACAGTCCCTCTTCCGGTCAATATCAAAATCGGAGTCTCGCCACCTTGCTGACGAAAGTTCTTGCAGACCTCGATACCGTCCATCTTCGGCAGGGTCAGATCCATGATGATCACATCATATTTATAGGACTTCATCATATCGAGGGCATCGGTGCCGGTCTCGACCCATTCGACAAGATAATGCTCGAACTCTAGCCATTCACGAACGGTGCCGGCTAAGTTGCGATCATCTTCAACCAGGAGTACTTTTGCCATCTAGTAATAGATTTCGTTTTGAAGGTGAATGGTAGAGACTTACAATAGACTACTATAACCAGTAACCAAGTAATATCCTTGACACTAAATATTCTTCCCATCTTACAGCATTTTTTTTTGCCTTTTAAACCCCGGCACAAGCTCTAAGACCATCCAGGAATTTATCACCAGAAAATCGCCTATTAAAATCTCCCATGAAAATCTCTACTAAAGGAATAATCCTGGTCTCGATTCCGGTGGTCTTCGAACTTCTCTTCGTCACCTTCCTGATTCTCATGCTCCAGCAGGCAGAATCTGATCTGCGTAGAGAGATAACCTCTAAAGAGATCATCTACAACACCGGTGTTTTCGGGCGCAACGTGGCCGAGGGTGCCACCGTGGTAGCGGCCTACACCACCACCCACAGCGACTATTTTCGCGAAAAATACGAGAACAATCGCAAAGGCATCCACAGCCAGTTGCGAATTCTAAAGTCCTTGATGACCAAAGCGAATAAAGCCGATCAGCTGGAGCGCCTAAAGAAGCTTGAGATGACCACCAAGAAAGGCGAGGCGATTCTGGATAAAATCGTCAAAACCACCGACAGCACCATCGAAGGAAAGTCCTCGGGATTCGCTTTTTCCGGACCGCTTGCCATCGTCACCTCAAAAAAGCTGATTGACGAGGTGATGCGCAACGTTCAATCGATACTAGAAGAAGAAAAGATCCTGGCCGAGGCCTATCTAAAAGCAGCGGCAAAATCGAGAGAACGACTGCAATACCTGATCATGGGCTTCGTCGTCTTCAACATCATTATCGCCATGGTACTCGCCAATTTCTTCTCCCGCAGTATTACCGCGAGAATAAAATCAGTTATCGACAATACATATAAGGTTCCGAAAGGCGAGGCTCTAACGCCGCCTATAGGAGGCTCCGATGAAATCGCCGAATTAGACCAGCAATTTCACGACATGGTCGACGAGCTCTACAAAGCTCAGCAGATGAAACAGTATCTTCTCTCGATGGTCAGCCACGATCTGAGATCGCCACTAACATCGGTGCAGGGACTTCTGACCATGCTGGCGGCAGGAACTTTCGGAGAGATTTCGGAAAAAGCGAAAAAACGGGTCGAAACAGCCGAAGTCGAGGTCAAGCGCCTCATCGATATGACCAATGACCTTCTCGATGTAGAACGACTGGCCTCCGGCACCCTGCAGATGGAGATATCCTCCACCGACACCGACCAGATTATTGAAGCCACCATGGGCTCCATGACCGCCTTCGCCGAACAACACGGAATAATCCTGGCTCGCCAGGGAGAGAACATAGACTTTCAGGCGGACGGAGACCGGCTTGTGCAGGTTATGGTGAATCTGGTATCAAATGCGGTTAAATTCTCCGAGCCCGAGACGACAATCACCCTCTGTGCGGCGATAGACGAGGCGGATCCCGAAAAAGTGCGGTTCTCTGTTATAGATCAGGGCAGGGGCATTCCCGAAACCCATATAGATAAGGTATTCGAAAAATTTCAGCAGGTAGAAGACTCGGACGCCAGTGTCAAAGGCGGCAAAGGTCTGGGCTTATCCATATGCAAATCCATAGTCGAAGCCCATGGCGGTCAAATAGGCGTGAACAGTGCCCAGGGTCAGGGCAGCACTTTCTGGTTCACGGTGCCAGGCTCATGATTTGCGCTCCAGAGGCAATTTAATCTTAGCCCTGCAATGAGGTACCAAAAGGTCACACTTGACGCGTAAATTAATAGCATCGAGATTGCAGCATTTCCTCTGAATGCCCCCCAAGCCCTTATTCGTTACTTTAGAGGTCTAAGACATATGTTCTCCAAGACTTTCGAAATTACTAAAAGAGCATCTTTACTGGCAGCAGCCGTCACCCTGACCGCCCTGCTCGGCGCCCAGAGCGCCCAGGCTCAAGAATTCCCTGCATCCGAGCAGAATCAAAAGATTCAGAAAAAAGTCTCTGTAGAAAGAACCTACAGTGCACCTATTCCATTGACCGATGAAGTCAAAAAACAGATGAAACCCGGTATCAGATACACCGTGGGTTCGGTTAAAGAATCAGGCTGGCAGCACGGTCTGGTCAAAGGTAATAGAAACCTTGGACATTATTACTGGGCTCCGATGAATCACATGGTTCAGGGCAGCGCCTCGGACCGTACCAAGGTCCAGTACATAAAAGCTGAACAGAAGCAGCGCACCTTCCACTACATCAAACCTATCCACGCAGCCAATCCTGCCAATCCTCACTCCCTGACAGGGCAGCAGGCTGTGGCCAAGAAAATCAGATACATCCACCAGAATGTACCTGTCAATAAACATGTGGCAGCTTCGGTACGTTTCCCGCGCAGTCAGGAGAATGTGAACGGTCAACTGGTAAGCAAAGCAACCCAGGCTAAGGTCTACGCCGACTACTCAGGAAAAGGCGCTTCTGCCGCCTCCACCACCGGCTACCTGAGCAATAAGGACGCCTACGGCAAGATCCTGAACGATTGATCGAATAGTTAGAAAGATTTTTGTGAGCAGCGAGTGGGTGCGGGTCCGTGAAAACGGTCCCGTACACATTTATAGGCATATTTTCTGAGCCTTTGGCCGAAAGCCTCTATCCATCGATTCCAAGCGTTTTATTCCGCGCTTAAGAGGGCAGGATGAAAGAGAGATCCCGCCCCGGGGAACCCGGTCCATGAAGAATGTACCCCTGCAAACAATCTGGATGAGCATCCTTTTCGGTGTGCTTCTCGCCACCGCGCCCAACTGGATCAACAAAGAGCCCACATCCAGCTATGAGGCTCCCTGGGTTCATCCGGCCGCATCCAGATAAAGGCATCAATGCTTAAAGCGCGCTCGCTCAAGTTTATTGCGATTCTAACTTTCTTTCACCTCATTTCCGCTCCCTGCCTGGCTCAGCCGAAGAACTGGGATCAAGGTTTGAGCAATATGATGGACGGATTGGAGAAGGAAGTCGGCAAAGACGGTTCTCCTCTGCCTCAAGATCTTCCACCAGAGCCACAGCAAGAAAAGCCCGAAACATCCTCGTCACCGCCGGCAATACCTCCTCAATCTACCCCGGTAGAGCCTGCAACGGACCATACTCAAGATCGTTCTAAAGTACTCTCGGAACTCCTGGCAATAAAAGACAATTATCTAGGCAATATCGCCGAACAGGGTCTTACACGCTGGAATACCGAAAATATGCCGATCAAAGTATTCATAGAAAAGACTTCTTCGGTCAAAGGTTTTGACCCGTCATTTCCGACCATTCTGGAAAACGCCTTCAAGTCCTGGGCTGACAAAAGCCAGGGCAAGCTCGAAATAAATTTCGGCGATTCAGTTCAAGAAGCTCATATAGTCTGTCGGTGGACTGACGACCACAATGACCTGATGTCCCCGAAAGAAGGGGGCAACACTGTGGTAGTTCCAACCCAGGAAGGCATCGCCAGTGTGGACATGAAGATTCTCACCCTGCCCGCCCCCAACGCCGAGTCCATCAGCCCCAGCTATATGGGCCGGGTATGCCTGCATGAAGCAGGACATGCCCTTGGTCTGACCGGACACAGCCCGGAGAGGGCCGATGTGATGTTCGCCACCGTCTATAGCACAGACGCAGCTGCTCTTACCGACCGCGACATAAACAGCCTGAACGAACTCTACAGCATGGACGAAGAGACCCTGGCCAGTATCAAACTGAATCAAGACAGAGCCATGCAAGAGACCAATACCCTCCTGGACAGCAAGAATCCCCAGGTCAATGCTGTTCAGCTCAATAATGAAGCAGCTAGAGCCTTGAAGGCAAATCAATTCGAAGTGGCGATGAAGAAGCTGGAGGCAGCGCATAAACTGGACCCAGCGAACAAACTGGTCTGCGCCAATCTAGGTGCCGTCTATGCCAATTATGGCTCCATCGCCGGCATGACTTTCAATCTCAAAGGTGCCGCCGACTATTATGGAAAAGCTGTCCCTTTGTTAGAGACCGGCAATAACAGACCTGCTCTGATTCAGGTTCTGGTCAACTATGTAAAAGTACTAAAAATGCTCAATAACAAAGCAGAGGCAAATAAAATCGAAAGTAAGCTTCAGTCTATAATGGGTCACTGAAAACAGGCCCCAGGGAAGACACCACGGAGCACTTGGATGAAGAAGAAACTAATCCTGATTTCATCAGGACTTTTTGGTATTTTGTCGATCGCGGCAATAGCCGTACTTGGCATGGCTGCAATGAAGCCGGACATCTTTAAGGTCGAACGCTCTATTAGCATCAACGCTCCCGCCAGTGAGATCTACCCTCTGATAAACGACCTCCACAACTGGTCTAAATGGTCGCCCTGGGAAGAGAAAGATCCGGGAATGAAGAGAAGCTTGAGCGGACCGGAAGCAGGCAAAGGTGCCGTCTATGCCTGGAGCGGAAATGATGATGTGGGCGAGGGAAGCATGACCATTGTCGATAGCGAAGAGCCTGAAAGAATAGACATCCTGCTTAGCTTCAAAAAGCCCTTCGAGGGAGACAATAAAGTAGTCTTCACTTTACGGCAGAAAGAGACGGAAGAGAAGCCTAGCACCGATCTGACCTGGTCGATGGAAGGGGAGAACCCATTTCTCTGTAAGGTCATACAAATATTCATAGACGTAGACAAAATGTGCGGAGCAGACTTCGAAAAAGGCTTATCGAAATTGAAGAAGCTTTCAGAGAACAAATAGAGAATCAAAAGGAAGGGGCACCGATTATAGTGCCCCTTCTCTTTTGGATTATTCCTTATCCTTCTCTTCTTCTTCCGAAGCCTCTTCGGTAAGATCATGATCAGGAGCCGGTCCTGGAGAATCAGCCTGACCGAGAGCGGATCTCAATCGGTTCTTGCTGTCCTTGCGTCGAGGCTCTACCCTCATGGGTTGCGGTTGAATGTTGTCAACCCGGGTAGTTTCTTCGACCTCTTCTCCGGAGTCGAGCTGACTTTCGTCATGCAGTTTCGACTTCATATCGGCCTTCGATATGCCTTTTCCAGCGTCGTCACTCTTCTTGTAGACGTTCTGGGCGGGCGCACCGGGACGCTGCCTTTGCGGGTACGGTGTCGGCACCGGTACGAATCCGGCAGTTCTGGGCTGACCATCAAGCTGTTGACGCTGACGGGCTTCCATCTCGGCACGCATCCGCTCTTCGTGGCGAATCGCATCTTCTCTGGCATAGTCCGCGTCTGTTTGACCAGTGTGACCAGTGTGACCAGTGTGACCGGCATCACCCATTATGGAACCATCGTGCATATGATGGTGTTCGGCGACGTCATAGGCATCACGGGCAAAATCGGTCTGAGGAGGCTGCGCCTGACCCATATCTTGAGCGGCAGCCATTCCGCCTTGCTCCGGAGTATGACCGGTACTATGTCCGGTCTGACCAGTATGGCCAGGACTATGTCCGGGAGCAGATCCATAAGCAGGTTCAATACCCTGACTGCCTCCGGTCTGTCCGCGATCGGCTACCACATCTCGACTGTAGGTCTCGCTGTTATAGGTACCCGAAGCAGGCTCCAGTCCCGGTGCTCCGCTGGCATCATAAGCGACTCTATCCGAGCCGGTCATATCGGCAGGACTGCCTCCAATCACTGTCGGGTCATTGCGACCGTAGTCTGATCCTCCGGTGTGACCACGATCGGACACTATGTCTCGACTGTAGGTCTCACTGTTATAGGTTCCAGATGCGGGCTCTATTCCTGGAGTTCCGGTGGAGTCATAAGCGACTCTATCCGAGCCGGTGACATCAGCAGGGCTGCCGCCGATCATAGTCGGCTCGCTGCTGCCGTAGTCTGCTCCTCCGGTGTGACCACGATCAGAGACTATGTCTCGACTGTAGGCCTCACTGCTGTAAGTTCCCGAAGCGGGCTCTATTCCTGGAGTACCAGATATGGTGCCCGAATCGGAGACTATGGAATCTCGACCCACGGTGCTATCCGACGGAGTGCCACCGATAATCGTCGGCTCATCCCCGGTATAACCGCGATCGGAGACAATGTCTCTGCTGTAGGTTTCGTTTCCATAGGTTCCGGAACTCGGCTCTATGGAAGGCGCACCAGAGACGCCGGGATTGACCGAAGGTTGGTCGGCACTGGCAATCTGTTGTCCTGGATCATGCATATGACCGTGACCATGTCCGTGTCCGTGTCCGTGTCCACTATCTGCCACATCTCGACTGTAGCTACTGGTGGTCGTGTCATAGCCGGCAGTACCGGTGATATTGGTATCAAAACCAGTATCCGATACTCTCGGCTCCGCACCGGCTATCATGGTCGGCTCGGAAGAATCCGGGCCTATATGGCCGGTGACGGCATCGCGACCAAGAGAGACATTGTCTCCGTAAGTCCCGGAAGACGGCTCGATACCTGGACTATGGACCGGTCCGTGACCAGTTCCATGAACAGGTCCGACTCCACTATCGCTGGCCGCCAACATCGTGTTGGTGTCATCGATCGTGCCACCGGGGTTGACATCGCGTGCCAGGTCATGGCCGGAGGTGTACTGAGTTCCCATGGAGTATCCGGTTGTGTCGGATCCACGGTACTCCGCTACATCGCGGTTGATGCCGGCAGAAGTATCCACAGGACCGATGGCGCCTGTGTCCACATTGCTGTAGTCGGCTCTCAACAGATCGGCGCTTCCGGTCTCTGTGCGCGCATCAGCAATATGAGTCATTCCACGATCTTGGTCCTGAACATGGCCCGGCAGGGACTCTATGCGAGCATCCTGGCCTGGCGGCAGCTCAGCAGAACCATCTGTGCGAGCCAGATTCTCGGCCACCGGTCCGCCAGTGATATCGCGGGCGGCATCGCCGACGACATGGGCGCCACGGTGGGCAGTGTCATCTGCGGCGACAATATTGAGTCCATCTTCATGACCATGTCTGGCGAGGTTCGGATGACCTGCGGTTTCTCCCGGTATATGACCGGCATCAGCTAGATTGTCCTTGCCCTGCAACCCTTCGATAGGCATATCGTTGGCCGCAATCGTGGTCACGTCGTCTCTTCCGAGGTTGCCGTAAACAGGCGGACCTTCGTTGTTGGCGGCGATATTTCTGGAATCTCCAGGAGTCTCGCCTTTGAGACCTTCGACTTTGAGTCCGTCACCAACTTCGGTGCCGTCGGTTCTGGCCAGATTGCCATAGACCGGCGGGCCATCCTGGTCGTTCTGGGCAAGGGCAGTGACATCACCGCTGTCAGCCGCATCGCGACCCAGTTGTTGAGACAACGGAGGACCATCGCCTGTGACGGTGTGATCTCCTGTCCCTTCTCTGAAGCGGTTCTGAGAAGCAGCTATACGCTGAGCCTCAACTGCCGCCTGTTGATTGCGAACAGCACCTTCATCTCGTACACCGGCTCCAGGCACACCTGGATCTTTCAGGTCGTCGGCACCGGCGCTACCCATGAGGGTGTCATCTCCACTGCCACCAATCACAGCTGCTTCAAATCTTGCATCTGCAGTGGCTCCGACATCGGCTTTGCCTTTGCCTCTTGCAGAAACATCCGTTGCTGCGATCATAGTGAGATCGTTATCACCTGCGGCATCATCATCACCGGCTCCGGCCTTAAGTCCGCGAGTCTTAGGATCTTTTGGATCTCCGGCGTCATCTTCGCTGCCGGGAGGTCCATCGCCCTCACGAACCCCCTTGCCTTCAGGCACATCTTTGTTCGCGTTTGCGACAGCGGCCATAGCAAGAGCCGCTTCGGCAGTACCTCCGACCTCATCTACTTTGCCATCCAGAGGTGGCGGACTGATACCTTCCGGCGATACTCCGGCAGTCAAATCTGCTCCTGGTTTTGCATCGGCTGTGAAAGCTTTCGGAATCTCAGGATCTGCCTCTTTAGCCCCGACCGGGCCATCATCAGCCCCCACTCCTGCCATGTCTATTGAACGGGATTGAGTCGGATTGTCAGCTAAAGTGACCGTGTCACTGGCACCGTCAAGAGGTTTAGATGGTGGAAGAGCGGGAGTTTCTTTCCCATCTTTGGCAGGCGCTGCGGGGTTTTCGCCGTTAGGGTCTCCCTTGCCGTCGCCACCGCCCTTGTTGCCGCCACCGCCGCCGCCACCGCCGCCGCCGCCGCCACCACCACCGCCTTGCTTGGCGGCTTCAGCCATCTTGCCGCCCAGGCGCATGGCTTCGGAACCGGCAGCGCGAACCAGTCCGGCAAAGTCGAAGGCGAATTTGACCGAAAGATTGGCGAGGGTATTCAAAGCAAGCATTATGATAGTACCGGTCTCATCGACGCCTCGAAAGGCAGCCATAAGAAGGATGACTGTATTCCAGAATAGAGACCAGAAACAGATTGTGATTACACCTTCGACCCAGCTCGGTAGAGCCTGGCGAAGAGATTTCATCGGCCAGACCCAGAGACCTGCAACCACCGGTCCTACACACCATAGATAGTAAAGATAAGCCATCTGGAACGCACAGAGGATGTTCCAGGAGGTAACAAGACCGGCATTAGAAGAATTGGCCATCAAACGAGCCGCCATGACCGAAGCAGGCACCACCTCATCGGCTCTATCTTCCGGGACGATGTAAACTCCAACGCAGGGGTCATAGATTTTAACTGCGATCAGAGTCGCTTCCAGAATAGCAAAAGGCGTGATGTTGCCCATCAGTGGAATGCCCATAGAATGATTGGGCAGGTCGACAGTGTTGCGGTTCTCATCGGGAAGACGGAAAGGCATCGCTTTGATCTCGTGGCAGAGAGCATCGCGATACATATCTGATCCGAAGAGCCGGAAATACTCTGAAGAGATCGTGTAAGTAATCGAGTTGGAGATATCGATACCATAGTTGACCACCAGATAGGTTCCGGGGATCAAGAATACTGCCACCATAGAACGCAGAATTCCATCAAAAGGATTGACTTGCCCCAAAACAGGATTACCCGCAGCCATGATGGCGCGGGTCTGGGTGATGACTGCACCGGGAAGGAGGAGAAGAATACCCATGGGAACGAATATGTTGTCACGGATTCTGTTCCACTGGTTACCACCATCCACTGTAAAGTTGTAGAGGAAGCTGCTGACATACTGAATCGCACTTTCAGCCTGGTTGTGTCCAATTTCAGCAGCTACGTTGGCAGCTCCCGTAGCTTGACCCATGGCTCCGGCCTGGGCAGCCTGGGCTTGCGGCAAGGCCTGACCATCCATGGCTTGCTTGGCAAAAGCACCTAAGACATTGGCGTTTACTTCACCGGCGGCGGTGTTCATACCCGGACCGGGAGCCTGGTTGCTTCCGGCAGCCTGGTGGGCATAGCGCAGGACGCGTCCGACCTTAGCAGGCATGTCTGCGCCTACTGAAAGTGCAGCAGGGTTCTCACTCTCATCTAGATAGATAGCTTTCATTCTCTGCAAAGCGGCGTGGTTTGGCCAGAATTGCTGAGCAATGTCATCAAAGGCATTATCCTCTCCACCGTTGATGCTGGAGTTAACCAGAGATCTTGAAAAATCACCTTTCAAGGCGTTAGCCGCGTCCGCTTCTACCAGACCACGGTGAGCCAGGGCTTCGAGACTGGCGGAAGATATCACCGCCGAAAGCAATAGAATAAATGCGGTCAATGCCCGGGTCATCTTTCTTGTTTCTGCTTTTGTGATATCGATCATGGTGAAGAGTCTCTTATTCGTTGGCTGTTTTTTCATCTGGATAAGGAGGCGAGTTTACTTCTTAGAGGCTTCGGATACGGCTCCTTCAGCTTTCTGCATTAGCTGAGAAACCATCTCACCCGCCTGAAAATCAAATGGATTGAATGGGACATAGGTAAGGATAGTCAGAAAAGCTATAAACATGAGCAGTTCCCACTCGGAGTAAAGGCTATACCCTCCGAGGGCACCGAGCCATCCCAGCCTCGTGTCGATACAAAGTAGAACCACAGTCCACCAGAATCTCCATAAAGAGAGGTTGACTATGGCATCGACCCAGGTCGAAAAGACCTTGTTAAACAAATTGCCCAGACCCGATGGCCAGGCATAGAACGCCGCCGCCAGAGGCCCCATCAGCATGAGATAACAGATCATTGTGATCTGGAAGGCACACATCATGACCAGTCCCATGGCTGCGGACTCTGCCATGGTGTTCGCCAGGGTCTGAAGCATTACCGTAGCTGTGGATTGAGCTTCTACTCCGGACTCGGCCTCTGGTCCCTGGGTCAATTTACCCAGTACCGGGAAGTTGCTTGGATGCATAACCTGATTAACTTTATTCGCTTCCGGAGCCCGGAAGACCTGTTCGTTAGCCCAGTTGAAAATCGTGATCGGATTTACATGTTGTCGAACTTCATGGGTCAATGAGTTGCCCACGTCAATGCAGTAACTGGTGATAAGCTGACAGGCCGGGATCAGGAATATGGCAATCATCGCCCGCAAAATACCGACGAAAGGACTGGCAGCGTCCTCGTCGTTGCCCGAGCTGAGAATGCCGTGAGATACAACCCCTTTCATCTGGGTGATTACCGCTCCGGGCAAGAGAAAGAGTATCGCCATCGGAACATAGACTTCTGAGTACATGCGCTGCACAAACCAGATTGCATTACGATGGGTTTTGGTCACAGCAAAAGCACTGCTAGGCGATCCGGTGGCTTCGTTGGCCACGTTGAGAAGATTGCTCATCTGCAGCTCGAGCATCGCTATCCATGTCGGGTTAAAGGCATCCGCCACCGCGTCCGATGCCCCCTGGGCCGCTCCGTGCTGCTGAGACTTGGCGTTGTCGAATTTCTGTTTAGGGTCCATCCCGGTAATAGACTCGACAGCCGCTTTCTGAATGGCACCCATGATGCGCTGACCAGTACCCTGTTTGCCACCATAAGTCTGGGTGGATGCCAGGGCGTCTCTGGCTGCCATAGCCTCAGCACTGGGCATGGTGATGTTCTTCTCTATTTTTGGATAGGCTCGAAAAATGGCGCGCTTAGGGGCAACCCGATTATCGTTCGGTGGGAAGATAGGATAATGCTCGAACCATTGCATCTGGGTCTCGACTGTCTTCGATTCCGGTACAGGTTTCTGCACTTGAGGTTCGGACTGATAGTTGAGATTCAGGAGGTCGGAAGAGCCATCCCCAATCGATACGGACTGAGGGTTGCCTGATGCCGGAATGCCCAGAGAACCAGCCGATTCGACTGCGCTCTGGGTCTGCCAGTTCCACATCTTCTTGCCGTAAGAGCCCAGCGCCTCGCCCATCCTGACTCGATGCTGGCCGAGACTGGTGTTCGGCATCTGGGGACGGGGCATTTGAGCAAATGCTTCTGAGCTCAGGTATACACCTAGAAAAATCGACAAGACTGCCAGTAATCTTAAAATAGGTCTGATGCGCATTCTGATGACCTTTTTGGCCGAACCGTCGTTCGACCATTTGTGAGCTCTTTGATTTAGTAAGTCGGGTCTTGGTCTTAAAGGGGCGGGCTGGAGGGAGAGCCAAGACCCTGTCTGATGGCGACTCTACGACTCTACGCTCGAATTGTGAACTTTTGGTACCCTATTGACAACCCCAAATTAATTTTTCCGACTTACGGCTAAAAGGCACCGGAGTGCCCATCGAGATTATTCCCCGACGGAACTACTAAACAAACACCTGGATAATATAAGATCTACTCTTGCGAAGCGGGAGATTCGGTTGTTCCAGAGACTTCAGAAGGTTTGAGAAATTGCCGGCCGACCTGACGACCGGTGGTGAGCAGTTTCACCACACAGACAACCGGAGTGTTGGGCGGAACTTTTCCTTCAAGGCCTTTTGCACCCCAGGCAAGTTTGGCCGGGATCATCATCTTGCGAGTGCCGCCAACTTTCATTCCTACCAGCCCATATTGAATTCCGGGAATGACCTTGTTGTCTCCCATGTGAAACTGAATCGGCTGTCCCCTGGATATCGAGTTGTAGAACATCGTCCCGTCCGGCAACCAGCCCACATAATGGATCATCGTGAGCCCGTTTTCTCCAGGAGTAAGCCCGGTACCCTGCTCGAGGTCGGCATACTGTACGCCGAATTGATTGGTCTTCAGCTGTTCGCCGGCTCGCTTGGTGTCGTTCTTGGGTATGCTGTTACCCTGAATCTGCGGGAAATAATATTTGACCGGATCCTCTTCCTGGCCTGTTTTCATATAGGAAGTCATCACGAATTTCTTCTTCGAGATAATCTTTGAGTTGTCCCACTTGAGGCTTCCGTCAGGATTTTTAGTAGGGTCACTACCCTTTCTGTCGACGAAAGACTTGGTGGTGTTGTCTTCGCCTTCCAGAGAGATGTTCGACTCAGCTTTCTTTTCTGGTTCGTTGGAACAAGAAGAAAGAAAACACGGAGAAATAATCAGAGTAGAAGCCAGAAGGGCTCCGGGGAAACTTTTGAAGAACGAAACGGCTTTTCGATAAGCGCTCATATCAATATAATCCTTTGCAAGATCGCCTGCATTATCGCCCCTCTTAAATCTAACAAAGGTCACCCGGGTTGCACAAGTCCCTTTCTTTCCCCCATAACCTAATTGCATTGATTCAATATTTCAGGAATGAGGTAGGAATCAAATAAGGTGATTTAACCGGGGGTTATCAGGTCAGTGAACGACCAGAACAATTTCAACCTTGATCTGTCTTGGGTTCATTCAAGCACCACCGAAAGAACCAAAGAGCGCTTCAACGAGATAAAGACCTATGCCTATCTCGCCTTCGACGAATTGGACAAAGACAAGAACGGCTTCATAGATGAGAGCGAATTGCTCGAAGCCTTGAATTCATCCAGCACAAGCGAAAGAGAAAAAGCCTTCATCGCCTTCCTTCTGGACAATCGCCAGTCTATTGCCGACTCATTCGACGAAGGGGCGCACCAGGACCCAGAAGGAATATCGCGTATGGATCTGGAAGCATATTTCAAAATGATCTCTCAGCTGATGTAAAAGACGAAAAAGGAACCTACAAAATGGCGGACGATAAAAGAGAATATATTGGCGACAGCAAAATACATCAGAGTCTTGCCGGTCAAACTCGCGGAGAGCTCAACCAACCCTCCCAGGCCCAACTGAGACGGGCAAAAGCCCAGGCCATGCAGCAGACCATGTTCGCCATACCCATAGCTCAAAATGCGACGGTATCACCGGAACAACAAGAGCGCAAGGTCATTTACGATCTCGAGATTCCCCAGATTTATAATTTCAGATTCGCTGTCCGTCAACTCAAACTAGAGAATCGCCGCGCCGAGAAATTTCAACGTCCGTTATCTGTATTGATCGTAGGCTTTCCCGAACTGCCGCTTATCAAAGACAAGTTCAGCTCCCATGCCGCTGACGCCTGTATCAAAGAAATAGGTAAAGCCTTAGTAGAATATGTAGAACTCGGAATAGACATCGTCTGTCGATTCGCCGACGAAAAATTCATGGTGGTGCTGCCCGAACTCAATGGTCCTGAGGCCACCATGGTTGCCGAGAGCATCAGGACTCACTTTGAAAAATCTCTGGTTACCTACCAGCAGTACAAGATTCCTATAAGGGCATCAATAGGCATTACCTGCTTTCCCAAACATGGTCAAAGCTGGAAAGAGCTGGTAGCCAAAGCGGACCTGGCTGTGGATCTGGTCGTGGAGAGCGGCGGCAACGCATTTCGCTTCGGACCGCTTTAGCCTAAAAATCCGGCGTCACCGTCGCTTTGTCGCCTTGGAACCCGAACTGCTGAAGCAGCTCGGGTCTGATATGAACATTGTCCCCGCATTCGATACCACTATAAAGCAGCCTCGGAGCAAAGCCGACAATTACTTTAAGCATCTCTTCTTCAGCTTCTATCAAAGAAGACCGAAAGCGCTCTATAGAAAGGGTCTCTTCGTCTTTAGAACGAGCGCCGGCAAAACCCTTTAGTTCTCCGTCTGCCTCAACCACCAGGAATAAGCCTTCTTTGCCAAAATAATTGGCTTCGATATTTACAAGGTCTCGATCGCGCCCTTTCAAATCGAAGGAGGCATTCTCCGTAGAGGAGAATGCCTCGGCCAGTTCCCTGATTGCCTTTTCGTCTTGACGATTTGCAATGCGAACTTGCATGGTCTTAAACGAGGAAGCTGACCAGAAGAAGGGCAACGATGTTGAGGATTTTGATCATCGGGTTGATGGCAGGACCAGCGGTGTCTTTGTAAGGATCACCGACTGTGTCGCCGGTAACCGAAGCTTTGTGCGCTTCGGAACCTTTGCCACCATGGTTGCCGTCTTCGATGTACTTCTTGGCGTTATCCCAGGCACCGCCACCGGAGGTCATGGAGATAGCCACGAAGATACCGGTGATGATCGAGCCGACTAAGACACCACCGAGGATTTTTGCGGCGGCGTACTGCCCGGGCATAGCCTGGTTGAGCCAGAGATGACCGAGCATGGCGATCACAATCGGAGTGAGAACCGGCAAGAGAGCCGGAGCGATCATCTGCTTGATGGCAGAGGTGGTGACGATATCGACACAACGGGCATAGTCCGGTTTGCCGGTACCTTCCATGATGCCGGGAATCTCTCTGAACTGACGTCTAACTTCCTCTACGACCATACCGCCTGCTTTACCCACAGCTTCCATGGCGAAAGCGGAGAAGAGGAAGGGTATGAGACCACCGAGGAAAAGACCGGCCAGAACGAAGGGGCTGGAGAGGTCGAAACTGAGAGCGGCGGAGTCGCCACCAGCTTTGGTGATAGCAGCATGCAGCTCTTCTGTGTAGGAGCTGAAAAGAACGATGGCAGCCAGACCGGCAGAGCCGATGGCATAACCTTTAGTTACCGCTTTGGTGGTGTTACCGACAGCATCCAGCGGATCGGTGATGTCTCTCACTTCACTGGGAAGCTCAGCCATTTCAGCGATACCACCGGCGTTATCGGTAATAGGGCCATAAGAGTCGATGGCGACGATGATACCAGCCATGGAGAGCATGGCCATAGCGGCTAACGCCACACCAAATACTCCGCAGAGACTGAAAGAGATCAGGATACCGGCGATGATCACCAGGGTGGGAAAAGCGGTTGACTCCATAGAGATAGCCAGACCAGCAATTATGTTGGTGGCATGACCGGTCTCGGAAGCCTGGGCGATATGACGCACCGGTCTGAAACTGGTAGATGTGTAGTACTCAGTGATGTACACGATCAGCGCAGTTACCACGAGACCAACCAATGAAGCAAAGAAGAAGTTCATCGGGCTGACCGGAGCACCATTGAGGCTGAGACCGCTCATCATTTTTTCGGTAACGAAATAGAAGCCGATAGCAGCACCCAGACCGGCGACCACAAGCCCTTTGTAGAGAGCCAACATGATGTTTTTGCCACCGCCCAGTTTGACAAAGAATGCTCCGAGAACCGAGGTGGCGATCGAGATGGCTCCGAGAACGAGAGGATAAGTCATCACATAAGGAGCGGTACCCGCTTCGATTTGAGAATGAAATACCTGGTGAGCAAGGAGCATGGTGGCGATGGCGGTGACGGCATAAGTCTCGAAAAGATCCGCTGCCATACCGGCACAGTCACCGACGTTGTCACCGACGTTATCTGCGATAACAGCTGGGTTGCGCGGGTCGTCTTCAGGGATTCCGGCTTCGACTTTACCGACAAGGTCGGCTCCGACGTCGGCGGCTTTGGTGAAGATACCTCCACCGAGTCTGGCGAAAACAGAGATAAGCGAGGCACCAAATCCAAGACCGATCAAAGCATTAACATCTTTGGTGGCCAGGTAAAAGACAGTGACCCCGAGCAAGCCGAGACCGACGACCAATAAGCCGGTTACCGAGCCGCCTTTGAAAGCGACATCGAGAGCTTTGCTCAATCCGCCTTTGGCGGCTTCGGCGGTTCTAACGTTAGCTCGTACAGAGACAAACATGCCTACGAAACCGGCCAGAGCGCTGAGACCGGCACCAACCACGAAACCAATCGCGGTTTTGATGTCGAGGGTTAAAGCAATAACTGCGGCAAGCACCACACCGACGATCAGAATCGTCATGTACTGCCTGCTCATGTAAGCGCTGGCGCCTTCTTGTATGGCTCCGGCGATTTTCTTCATAGCCTCGTTGCCGTCGGATAGCTTGAGTACGCTGCCCCCGGCGTAGCCGCCATAGAGCAGTGCCAGAGCACCGCCACCCATGACGCAGTAAAGAATCGTAGACTCGTCCATCGATAAACTCCCGTGAATACAGTCAGTCGTCAAGTAGTGATTGGCTACTGCGCTGATTTGGTAATAGTGCCTCGCATAAGCGCATGCACCAGGACTCGAACCGCCCTTGCAAAGCGGTGAGCCGTAAAACTCGATGTAAATTTAGCAGGATTAGCTTGTCTGCTATAAGAGTTGTATTTAATTTAGGCCTCACCAATGGTGGCAACAGTTTTCAAGGGCACCACCGGTGAGTGTCCGGAACAATCTGAAACCCTTGCCGTCAGTGCTACAATAGCCACAAACTAGAAAGTTAAGAGACATTCATGTGGCAATGGTTATCTATTTATTTACCTGTTAAGAAGATTGTTGCGCTTTTGATGAATCGGCCTCTATTCTGGACCCTGCTTGTATTTGCTCTGTATATACAGACCGGCTGGCATGCTGCGGCCGAGGCCCAGAATCAGGTTGGATATAGTCGAATAAGTTCGGTTAAAGAAGGCTGGGGGAAGAAGTCGATAACCCTGCAAACAGAGACCCCTGCATCGATTCCACGTCCGATAATAAGATTCTTGCCCGGAGAAAACGGCGACACGATTCTGGTTGCAGACTTCTATGGCCTTTTATGGAACATGCCGACCAAAGTAATCGAAGTCAACTCTTCTTTTGCGAACTCCTTACCTGTCACCACCGGTAGTGCCTCAAAGAGAGGAATCAAATTAGTCCGCATCGGAAAGTTCCAGGAGATGCCTCCAATATGCAGAGTGGCCGTCATATCCAGCGACCCTCAGAAATTGAAAACAATATCTTTCGACTCGAAACCGGGCAGACTTACCATCAAATGGTCAGGAAGCCTGGTCACAGGACGCAATAACAGCTCTCCCCTGGTCGCTCCCGACTTCCACCAGAGCCAGGCAGCCAATATCAGGCAGATAGCAAAAGCGCCGCCCCTGGCGCCGCCGATTAGCGCCCTCGACCCCCATGTAGTGGCCAGCAGCCCTCCGGACAATTTCACCCTCAGACCACCTATCGGAGAGAAAGCCCCGGAAGCCCAGAAGCTCGAACAGAACCAGCCTTCAGCAAATACCCAGGCCAGCAAAGGCGTCCTTTCTCGCTGGTATAAAAAGGTTAAAAACACTTACCAGAATTTAACAGATCAAGAGACGGTCTCGGCTCCGCAGGCCCAGACAGCCCAGGCTCCTGCTATAGCACCGCGGGGCAATCCCCCGGCAATTGCCCTTAAAGAGAACGGTGAGAGCGGCTTTGCCATCGAAATCAAAACAGACTCTCCAGAAAAGCTTCAATACAAAACCTTTCGCCTGAGCAATCCCGAAAGATATGTGATCGATTTCGAGAATCTATCTGAAATCGCCGATAGCTCCTTGCCCTCGCCAACCTCCGCCGCTTCAGGAAAGTTCGTCAGAAGCATGAGAGTAGGCAACCCCGTTATAGGCGAACATGCCGTAGGCAGATTGGTCCTGGACCTGGCTGATGTTTCTACGCCGGTCTCGGAGAATAAAGACAATCAGAGCAATACAATCACGATTCAGGTGGGCGGTCAGGAAACATCGCTGCTAGCCGGATTGAAAGCCCCTGCTGCCTCCACGGTTATTCTAGATGCCGGTCACGGAGGCACAGACCCCGGAGCCCAGCGCGGAGACACCGACGAGAAAGATATTACCCTCGCCATAGTCAAGAAAACCGACCGTTATCTCAAAGCAAGCGGCGTGAAGGTGCTGCTCACAAGAAGCGAAGATAAGACCGTCAGCCTGGCCGAACGGGTGGAGTTGACCAATAAAACCAGACCCGACGCATTTCTCAGTGTTCATATCAACTCTTTAGAGAGCAAAACGGATATCCATGGCATAGAGACCTACTACCAGACCCCCCAGAGCGAAAGAATGGCGAAGCTGATTCATAAGTCCCTGGTGGACGGGCTGAAAGCGCCGGATCGCTCGGTTAGAAAAGCAAAATTTTACGTAGTGAACCGAACCACGGTTCCTGCGGTGCTGGCGGAGGTCGGTTTTATCTCTCATAAAGATGAGAAGAAGCAGCTGTCTACAGAAGCCTATCAAGAAAAGGTAGCGGCGGCGCTCGCAAGGGGCGTTGTGCTCTATCTCAGAGAAAATAACATGGTTGCAACAAATCCCCAACCTAAATCTCAAGTCGAAGAAGTAAAATCAGGTAGTGAGGGTAACCCTAAATCTAATTTGAGAAACTCAGAGAAAAAACAGGGTAATATATCCTCTTTGTCGAGATTAGCGCAAAAAGGTCTCGGCATTTAATCCGTCAGAAATACGAGATTAGTAGGCATGGACTCCAGCAATATCGAAAGCCTTCTCGGTGCGGAGAAGATCGGGTTATTTGATTCCGGCTTGGGCGGACTGTCCGTGCTCTCGAGCTTCATCGACTCGGAGTCTTCCTTGAATCGCAAGGAATTCATTTATATAGGAGATACCAAACGCTGCCCTTACGGCAACCGCTCCTATGCCGAAATCAGAGAATTCGTCACCCAGCTGGGCATCTGGCTGGTCAAAGAAGGGGCAGACGCCATTGTGATGGCCTGCAACACCAGCGCCGCTTTACTCGCCGAAGAAATTCGACGGACCTGCCCGGTTAAGGTAGTCAATCTGCTCGAACCGACAGCTGCTTATGTAAAAGAGATCGGATTCCGCAAAGTGGGCGTGATCGCTACAAACACCACCGCCCGCAGCAAAGCCTTTTCTAAAGCCATCAAAGCTTCTTCAGCCAGGACCGAAGTTTTCGAACTGGGCTGCCCCGACCTGGTTCCCATCGTCGAAAGCGGACAGTTCGATTCCGAAGCGGCAGTTGACGCCCTCAGACCTTACGCCAAGACTTTACTGGAACACAATGTCGATTCGATTATTTTCGGTTGTACCCATTATCCTTTCCTCAGAGAAGCGATGGCTGCCAATGTACGCCAACTCGCGCCCAGACGGAATGTAACCCTTATCGATCCGGCTCGGGTTCTGACCCGCCAGTTGAGCCTGGCAGGCGGTCCTACCGATGGTGCCCCGCGCCTGGACATAGCCACCACCGGTGATGCGGATGATTTTGCAGACAAGACCGCGCTTCTTCTTGGAATAGATAAGAGCTGTCTGAATGTTCGCAATATCCCACTTTCGGAGCTGACCGCTCAAGAGACCGGATTAAGCCCGGTTCCGGTCGACGTGATATCACCAAGCCCGATACCATAAGATCGACTTAATAATTGATTGATCCTGAACACAGAGCTTCCCTAGAAGAGATTTACGAGCGCGCCCGTTCTTGCACGGCATGCCCTCTGGCTGCAACCCGCACAAAAGTGGTTCTTTTCCGGGGCGATCCCGCTGCCAGACTGATGATAATCGGAGAAGGACCTGGTTATTATGAGGATCAGAGCGGTTTGCCTTTTGTCGGCAAGGCCGGTCAGCTTCTCGATCGCATCCTCGCATCGGTAAATCTGGATAAGGACAGAGACGTTTATATCTGTAACGTGGTCAAATGCAGACCGCCCGGGAACCGTGTACCAACCGAAGAAGAGGCATCCTCATGTCGTTCATATTTAGATGCTCAGATAAAATTTGTTCAACCAAAGATTATTCTTCTGGCGGGCGCAACCGCCATGAAATCAGTACTTCAGGTAAATTCTTCGATTAGTCGAATGAGGGGCAAATGGCTTGATCATAAAAACGGTGCTAAAGTAATGCCAATATTCCATCCCTCCTATTTATTGAGGAACGATTCTAGAAAAGCCGGCAGTCCAAAATGGCTGATGTGGCAGGATATCAAAGAAGTCAGAAAGCAATTGGATATTTTGCTCGAAGAAGAGAACAAAAACATATCTAGTTGACCCAGGGGAATCGTAATGGCAATCAAGACGGAAAACTTCTATCAAGACCTTCTCACCGCCGAACTGGCGGATGCTTTCACCAATAATTTCGGCAAAGCGGTCCTGAAACTTCCCAACCAGGGAAGAGGCGAAGTGCACGATGATGTACTGGTTTATTTCTCGGCGATGGCGATGGACCAGGTCAACGTAATAGCCAATAAGCATGGCATTACAGACCAGGATGCCCTCCATGAAATCTATCAATTGACCCGCCAGAATCTGGTCCAGGGATTTCGAATCGGCCAGGGCATGAAAGGCAACTGGAAACCAAGCTAGTTAACTGAGTCGGTAGGCGACTGCTTATTTAAGGGCTGCCACCATACGCTGGATTTTCTTGACCATCTCTTTGTCTTTCATGACATTGACATAGCCTACATAGCCGATTAAACAAACCAGCACCAGGGTGAGCAGCTTCTGGAACATCGACATGCCAGGCGAGCTGGAGCGCATTTTAGCCCTTGTAGAAAAGCCCTTGGACTCTCGAGTATTGGTTCTCAGACCGGTGCCCTGAAGATTGAATCTACCGCCCTGGTGGCGTAGTTTGGTGAACTCCTGGACTGTGGGAAGTTGCCTCTGACAGTTGACACAAAAGCGGATCTTGCCTGTTACCGGTGCTGCACAGAAAGGACAGTTGTCGTAACCCAGATCAACTTCATCGAGCTGATAATCACCATCCTCGTCGTGCTCAGCGCGGCGAAAGAGTGACAGAAGCTTATCGATTATTCCTTGTTTCTCGTCTGCCATTTCAGCTCCATTATCTTCGACTTCCCGGCTCCGGTTCTCTTTGTGAATAGCTGTTTCGGTGTTGAATTCGGCAATCACCTGCTGAACTCCGGTGGGCTCTCCCTTATGAGAAGCGACGAAAACCGGATGTTCGCCGGTAGCCAGCGCTATCGCTTCACTTTCCAGATCTTTGAATGCCACATCGGACATTCGATATCGATAGGAGCGCACCTTGGGCCAGTCCCGCCGCATGGCGTCCTTGAGCTCTTTCCACATGGCACCGCAGGTGAGATAACGATTGTCGGGCTCTTTAGCCAGCGCCTTGTTCAGCACATAGGTAGTCTCGTTGCATGCTTCAAGCTCTTGAGCCGATTCGGAAAAAGGAATCGGGGTGCCGTAAAGATGACAATCCATCATCTCGATGGCTGATTTTGCCTTGTAGGGCAGATTGCCTGAAAGGGTTTCATAAACGCATATAGCCATCGAATATATGTCGCTTCTGGGGTCCACCACCGAGTTGGAGAGACATTGCTCCGGGCTCATGTATGGCGGACTGCCGCAGACATCACCGGCTTTGGTGATCTGATAGACATCCTCACCGAAAGGATCTGTCTCTTTCAGTTTGGAGAGCCCGAAATCGACAATCTTGACGTGATCATCATCGTCGGCGGTAGAGAGAATGATATTCTCCGGTTTCAGATCGCGATGCACCACATCCTGGCTATGGGCAAGATCAAGGGCATCGAAGACCTGTTCAAAAATTTTGGAAGCACGATCGAAAGGGAGGGCACCTTTGGCTTCGAGCTCATCTTTGAGACTGTGCCCCTCGATGAAATCCATAACAAGAAATGGCTGACCCTGTTTGCTCATGCCAAAATCGAAAAGTTTGACGATGTTATGGTGATTGACCTGGGCGACGGTTCTGGCTTCTCGGTTAAAACGCTTCAAAGCCTCAGAGTCGGCTACTTTATGCGAATGAAGCATTTTGATGGCGACGGTTCGATCCGTCTGTTCGTCATTAGCCCTGTAAACCACACCCATGCCGCCTTTTCCAAGAACGGACTGGACCAGATAGCGATTCGCCAGCAAAGACCCCACGTGGGGATCTTTATCGGAATCAACGGTCTTTTTGGTAGTAGACACGCCAGGGAGACCTCAAAAGGCTCGGAGAATAGTAAGAAATTGGATTCAGAGCAGGAAAAAACCAACTAATTTTGATTACTCCATACCCTAGCCCGTGAGGGCCTAAACCGACATTATATGAGATCAACGATTATAGAGTTGCTTATCGGCAGCCCCTCATCGGTTATCGCCAGTCTTCCATTCAACAGGCTCAGGTAGCCGGCTTCGGAGAAGTGCTCGATTGCCTTCTTTCGGCTCTCCTCCAGGCGAAAACCGTATTTAGAATAGAAATCCGCAAGCTCGATACCGGCGCGCATCCTCAAACCAAGCATCACCGCCTCTTTTATCTCTGTCTCGCGGTCTATCTCTTCGACGAATTCGTCTTCCATATAGCCTCGGATATAGCGATTGAAAGACCGCCAGTTGGCGCTTCTTACCCCGTCTACATAACGATGGGCACCGACGCCGAAAGCCAGGTAAGACTGGTTCTTCCAGTATGTAGAGTTGTGGCGACATTGAAAGCCTTCTTTAGCAAAATTGGAGACTTCGTAGTGCACAAATCCTGCCTGCCTCAGCTTCTCGATCAGCAAGAGCATCATCGCGGCGAAAAGCTCTTCATCGGGATAACTATCGCTGTCTTTGGGAAAACGACCATACAATGGCGACTGCTCCGCCAGTTGCAGCCCATAGGCAGATATATGCTTGAGAGAAGGATAGCGCTCAGAAAAGGCTATTGCTTCGTCCAGGGTAGCCCGCCAGCTCTCTAGGCTCTGGGTAGGCAGGCCGTACATAAAATCCATGCTTACAACAGGAATAGACGATGAGAGAGCGAGCTCCAGTCCACGCAAAGCTTCCTCTCTGCTGTGATCTCTGCCGATAGAGCGCAGCTCTTCTTCATGAAAACTTTCGATACCGACCGAAAGCCGGCTCACTCCAAGCGCTTTCCACCGGTCCAGTTTTTGCTCAGAAACAGAATGGGGTGTCGCCTCCAGACAAATCTCGAGAGCAGGTGCCAGCTCCACAAGCGAGGCGAGCTGGTCTAGAATAGCTTCGATATACTCCGGAGCCACCATGCCGGGTGTGCCACCACCAAAGTAGATGCTTGACAGTTTTACCGGCTCCCGGGTATTCGCCAATCGTCCTTTGATCTCTTTTGAGAGGGCCTCGAAGTACTCTCCTTCTCTATGGTTGAGTCCGGCAAAAGCGGCGAAATCGCAGAAATCGCATTTGTAACTGCAAAATGGGATGTGTATATAAGCTGTCTCGATCATCTGCCTGTCATGCTCATTTACGAAATTCTTACCTGGCCCATAATGAACCGATAATCTGGTGTGAAATGATAGAAGAGGACTTTCATATCGGGAGGTTTCGACACTATGCTCTTTCCGGGAAGAGACAATGTTAATTGGAAATCCATAGAGAAAGCAAGCCTGGCTGTGGTTTTGCTTATTGCAACCGCAACGCCATGCCGAGCCGCTCTCTCCCTTGCCAAAGTAGAAGCTGAAAGTACCGCTTCCGGCGGCAGCGCGCTCAAGATAAAGAAAGAGCCCGTCAGCCAGAAGACCAAGCTGTCGACGGGCAAAAAGACAGATTCGAAAAGCGATTACGATGCCTCGTTAATAAGCCTTTATCAAATGGGACTCACCCATACCGATTTGAGATCGGTGGGAGACCTGATTATAGAGTTGCGTCGTGAAGTATCCGACAACCCGGCCGCTCCTGACCTGCGTATGCGCCTGGGAAGCTATCTCTATATCACCGGCGACTACGAAGGTGCCGCCATGGAGATGCGCCGCGCCATCGCCATAGATCCGGAAAACCACATCGGTCATCTGCTTCTCGCCAGACTGCTCGAAGACGCCGGCGACGAAGCCACCAGCCAGGAAGAGTATGAAAGAGCTATCCGATTGGCTCCCGACTTTCCGCTTTCCAGGGTCTTCTACGCCGAAAGTCTGTTGAAGAAAGGTGGCATCTCCGAATCAATCAACGAATTTCGCCAGGCCAACGAGGTGAAGCCGACAACAGAAGGACTTGCCGGTCTTGCCGAGGCACTGGTTATCGCCAAAGACGAAGAAGGTGCCATCACCGCGGCTCGCCAGGCGGTCTCTCTGACACCCCATTCTTCCTCGGCCCATATCGCCCTGACCAAAGCGCTGCTTCTCAGAGGGGACAAAGAGAGCGCCCTGAGAACAGCACGCCAGGCGGCCCTTCTTGATCCGACTTCGGCTGAGAGCCATATGATGCTGGGACGGGCTCTTTACGCCAACGGACGAAAGGCAGATTCTGTCCAGGAATTCAGACAGGCGGTCAACCTCGACCCGCTCAATGCCCAGGCCAGAAACGACCTTGGCTATGCGCTCTACGGCAAGGGTGACGTCGCTTCTGCGGTAACGCAACTGCAGCTTGCCCTGAGACTGAATCCCCATCTTAGCGAAGCAAGAAACAATCTCGAAATTGCTATCTTCGGCCTGGCAGGACAGAGCAAATAGACGCAACTATATACAGTGCATATCGTTGAGCTGTGCGATGATACCAGCTATGGCACCAACCATTTGAAATTTGCGGCGATCTCGCTAAAATAGTGGGGTACAGATAGTGAATACTGGGCTCACTATATTCTTTCGTTTTCTAAATGACTTTTAGTAAGAGTTCGCAGAAATTCAAATACCTGAGCGCAAGCCTCTCACTGATTTCGATCATGAATTTCGGCTTGCTCTGCCCCCAGGCACTGGCCCAGAATCAGAGTAACCCGGGCAAAAACTCGCTTTCTTATGATCCTTCAGATGCTTCAGATGCTTCCGACAGCGCCGCAGCTTCAGACCAGGACAAAATCGACGAGGCAAAGAAAATCCTTCAGTCAATGCCGGCGGATAAACTGAAGCGGCTTGCCCAGCTTACTCCACAGCTCAAGACCGGCTCTCCCAGCCAGAAATTACCCACCGTCAGCGGTACCGTCGAAATTAGAAAACCGTTCAAGCTCTTCGCCCAGCAGAGCTTGATCCATCATCTCAGCTTTAGAGATACTCCGGTCAGAGAAGTGATAAGCGAAATCGCCCGGCGTGGAAAGCTGAATATCATCATCGACAAGTCGGTGAATGGCAAGGTAACCGGAGAACTCAGGGATGTCACCCTGAACGAAGCCATGGACAGCGTGCTGGCTTCTGCCGGTCTCGAGAGCCGAAAGTTGGACGGCAACACCGTTATGGTAGGCACCATGCAAGCCATGGTCGAGAAAGGTCTGAACCGCCCGGTGGCCAGAGCCTTCAAACTGAGCTACGCCCATCCCTACGATGTAGCCATGATCCTGCAAGCTTCCGTTTTCAACCGGGGCTATGTGCCGGATTTTAAAACGGTCAAGAAACTGACCTCTAATGAAGCAACCAAAGATGGTGACAGCACTAAACGAACGAGAGAATCCGGTGGGGTCGAACACTCCGGAACTGTGAAAGAACAGAATTTAAAAAGCGATGAAGACGTTGACGATCAGGTCTATAACGTCCAGGAAGAGCAGCAAATCCTCAGAGACCAGCAGCCCAAAGTAGTTCGCGGTACCACAAGACAACAGATTCAAGAAGGGGTCGGCTTTAATAACGCCGCTATAGATCCAGGCACCCAGCAAGTTCGCCAGCAGCAAGAGATCAACGCCGACTATAACGTCACACCCAATGATGGCGGCACTGTTGTCATTCCTGATGCCAAAGGCAGACAGATTTTTGTGGTCGGCACAGAGAAAGATATGCTCATCGCCGAAGAGGCGATAAATATTCTCGACCGACGTCCAAAACAGGTGCATATCCAGGCATCTCTGGTCGAACTCAACAACCAGGGGATAAGACAGCTCGGTGCCACCCTCAACGTCCAGGGTGAAGGACTGTCGGCTTCGGTTATGGGCAACTCCCAGGCACCGTTGCTCTCCTTCCTTCCCGGTTTGGGATCGACCACCAACAACGTTGCCAACCCCCAGTTGCCCAGCATTCCTTTTACCGGTAACAACGTGACGCCCACCAACGCTGCCGGCGCTTTCACCGGCTTAATAGGCTCGCTTCTGCCCGCTGCCGCCAACTTCAACATTGCCGGTATCACACCGAGCAATAACTCTCTTAGCTCTATCGACTTTCTCGGTCTGGGAGCCGGCGCCGGCGGTCGCTCTAACATCGCCACCATCCCCACCGCTCTCAATATCAGATTGCAGATGCTTCT
Source organism: Candidatus Obscuribacterales bacterium (assembly GCA_020634035.1). Taxonomy (GTDB): domain Bacteria; phylum Cyanobacteriota; class Vampirovibrionia; order Obscuribacterales; family Obscuribacteraceae; genus RI-106. The sequence continues at coordinate 270,894 of JACKCM010000006.1, forward strand.
GCAGACTAACAAAGCCAAATTGATAGCAAACCCCTCTCTGGTGGTGGTCGACAATACCGAAGCGCTCATAACCATAGCAAACGAAGTAATTCATAAAGTCACCTCCACGGTCAGCCTTGGTGTGGTCACCACCAACGTAGAGCTAGCCAAAGCAGGCATCTTTCTAAACGTCCTGCCCCGGGTCACCGAAGACGGTTTCATCCGTCTGCGTCTCAGACCCCAGGTATCCACCCCCATAGGCGGTCCCCAGACTTTCGGTCAGGGCAACAACCAGACCACAGTCACCTTGCTGAGCGTTCGTGATGTGATCACCCAGGAGGTCCGCATCAAAGACGGTCAGACTCTGGTTATTGGCGGCTTATTTACCGAGATAGAACAAGCCCAGCTCTCCAAAGTACCTTATCTGGCAGAAGCGCCGGTACTGGGCGCCCTTTTCCGTACAACCTTGAAAGGGCGCAACCGCAGTGAATTGATGCTGATGATCACACCGAAACTGGTGGAAGAAGATCCGGAAAGCGCCCGCCTTTCTGACAGCGGACGCTCACCGACACTTTAGAAATCTCGCTATTAGCTACTCTACGGTAACCGACTTAGCCAGGTTGCGGGGCTGATCCACATCCTTACCGAGGAAGTCGGCCACATAATAGGACATGAGCTGCATCGGAACACAAGCCGGGATAGGCGAGAAGAACTCGTCTACAGGCGGAATTCTGAAGATATGCTCGAAGGTCTTGGGCGCTTTCTCGTCTCCGTCGACTGCCACCGCCACCATTCTTGCCTGTCTGGCTCTAGATTCCTGGGCGTTGGAGAGGGTCTTTTCGTAGACTTTGCCCGGCACAAGCACGGTTATGACCGGCACGGTCGAATCGAGAACGGCTATTGGACCATGCTTCAACTCACCGGCAGCATAGCCGGAAGCGTGAATGTAACTGAGTTCTTTGAGCTTGAGGGCACCTTCAAGTGCGGTCGGGAAATTGAAGCCGCGACCGATGAAGACCACATCGTTGGCATCGGCTAGTTTAAGCGATTCCTGACGATAATCTTCGGCCCGTCCTAAAATTTGCTCTATCAAAGCGGGCATTTGCAAAAGTCCGCCTTTGAGCTCTTTGAGTTTGGCTTTGCTAACCGCACCGCGCTGTTCGGCAAGATAGATGCCGAGCAGATAGAAGCAGGCAAGCTGAGCGACATAGGTCTTGGTGGCGGCAACCGATACTTCGATACCGCATTCGGTTACGATCAAGTTTTCGGTGATCTGGGCAAGATGCGAGTCGGGTCGGTTGGTGATACCGAGAGTATACGAACCTTTCTTCTTCGCTTCTTTTATAGCGGCCAGGGTATCGGCGGTTTCGCCGGACTGGGAGACAGCCACAGTAAGGGTACGCTCATTGACCAGCAGTTTTCGTCCCCGGATTTCGGAGGCGATTTCGACATCCACCGGCAAAGAGCAGAGCTCTTCGATGATGCATTTGCCTATAAGAGCAGCATGATAAGCAGTTCCACAGGCTACGATATGAATTCGCTCGATGCCTTTGATCTCGTTTTCAGTCAATCTGACACCGTAGAGACCCATTTTATCATTGGCACCATTTCCGGTCGGTTTGAAATGCTCGACATTGAAATTAATAGGATCTTCAGCACCGGTCATATATTTGCTGAGGGTTTGGCGGAGCACCAGGGGCTGCTCGTGAATCTCTTTTAGAAGAAAATGCTTGAAGCCGGACTTGTCGATTTTGTAAGGATCGCTCTCTAAAGAGACCGGCTCCCGGGTCGATTCTTTGCCGGCAAAATCGAAGAGACGCACTGAATGAGCGGTGATCTCGGCAATTTCACTCTGTTCCAGACGGATGATTTTGTTGGTGTATTGACGCACGGCGGTGCTGTCGGAGGCCAGAAAACTTTCGTTCTCACCCATGCCTACTGTAAGCGAATAATGATGATTGACGGCGTAAATACGATCCGGCTGGTTCTGGCTGACGATACCCAGCGCGTAAGCGCCTTTGATCTGCTTCACCACCTGCAGTATCGCACCGAGCAGGTCGGCGCCTTTATCCATCTCTCTAGACAAAAGATGTGCCACCACTTCGGTATCGGTGTCGGAGACAAAGACATAGCCTCTATCTGTCAGCTCCTGACGGAGATCGGCATAGTTTTCGATGATACCGTTGTGCACTATGGCAAGCGTGCCGTTGGCGGAAATATGCGGATGGGCATTCAAGTCATTGGGGGTGCCGTGGGTAGCCCAGCGGGTGTGGCCGATGCCCACAGTTGCCTGGGGACGCTGGCTCTGCAAGAGCGTCTCGAGATTGGAGAGCTTGCCGGCGGCTTTGATTACATTGAGCCTGCCTGCTTCGATAACGGCGACTCCAGCCGAATCATAACCACGATATTCCAGCACTCTCAGTTTGGAGAGGAGCACCGGTGCAGCTTGATTGCTGCCTAGATAACCAACGATTCCACACATAAAAGCCGTGGCCTCCTAAATTTCCATAATCTCTTTGTCTTTGTCGGTAACCGAGGTGTCAATCTCTTTGACATACTTGTCGGTCATCTTCTGAAGGTCGTCGTTTCTACGTTTGAGCTCGTCTTCCGATACACCTTGATCTTTGAATTTTTTCAGTTCTTGATCGCAATCACGACGAATATTTCTGACAGCAACTTTGGCTTCTTCACCGATCTTCTTGACCTGCTTGCAGAGCTCTTTGCGCCGGTCTTCGGTCAAAGCCGGAATATTGATCCGCACCACGCTGCCATCGTTAGTAGGGGTCAGTCCGAGCTGAGCTTTATGAATGCCCTGTTCGATATCTTTGACGGCGCCTTTGTCATAAGGCTGCACCAGCAAAGAACGTCCATCCGGAGAGCTGATGTTTGCCAGACTCTTGAGCGGAGTCGGGGTTCCGTAATAATCCACTTCGACCCTATCTAAAATGGCAGGATTGGCTCGGCCGGTTCTAACGGTCTGGAATTCCTTCTGGAGATTATCCAGGGCTTTCTGCATGCGCTCTTCACCGGAAGAGAGAACTTCTCCCGTGCTGCTCATGGTACTGCTCATCACTTTCCTCCCAATCGGGAACCTACTAAGGTTCCTATCTTTTCTCCGAGTACTATACGTCTGATGCTTCCTGGTTTGGCGAAATCAAAGATTACCAGGGGAATGCTGTTCTCCTGGCAAAGCGAGACCGCAGCCCGATCCATAACCTTCAAATCTTGCTTGATCAGATCGTCAAAACTGATCCGCCCGATTTTCTTGGCGTCTTTATTTTTTCTGGGATCATCGCTGTAGACTCCGTCCACATTGTTCTTGGCCATCAAAATGACTTCGGCCTTTATTTCTGCTGCTCTCAGTGCAGCAGCGGTATCGGTGGTGACATGCGGGTTACCGGTTCCACCGCCAAAGATGACCACCCGTCCTTTTTCCAGGTGACGAATCGCTCTCAGGCGGATAAAGGGCTCTGCCACTTCGGGCATGGCGATGGCGGTCATCACCCGGGTTTGTATACCGCGCGAGGTGAGGACCCCCTGAAGAATAAGGCTGTTCATAATAGTGGCGAGCATGCCCACATAGTCGGCGGCTGCTTTGTCCATACCCATACTGGGTCCGGCTACGCCCCTGAAGATGTTGCCGCCGCCCACTACTATGGCTATCTGGATACCCAGACTGGCGGCATCTTCAATCTCTTTGGCTATTTCCTGGATAACGTCATTGTCGATACCGAATCCGCGGTCGCCCTGGAGGGCTTCTCCGCTCAGTTTAATAAGGATTCGTCTATATTGAGATTCCGGCATTTGTCTTAGCTCTGCTACTAAATTCAAGACCTTTTGAAGGGATCATACAACCTCGCTCAAACCGCTTCCAGAGCCCTCTTCTCATGCAAGCAAATTGTTACCTTACAACCACCGAAGATGCCAACCCTGGTGGCATTCAGCTTAATTATCGCATTGTCAAGAAACAGCCCTGTATGCTCCATGTTAAAAAACAGAAACGGCCGGCATAGCCAATGGCTGCCGACCGCATCTAGATTGGATATACGCTCTCTTACTGGCTGTCGCCGAGAATGAAGAGGGCGAAACGCTTGGGTTTGATCTGAGCGCCCAGGTCCTTAGAAGTGTTAGCCAGAAGCTGACCGACAGTGACGCTGCCGTCTTTGACGAAAGGCTGCTCGGAGAGACATCTCTCGGCGAGGATTTTGTCTACCCGACCGGCGATGATTTTCTCACGGATTTCCGGCGGCTTCTTCTCGAGGTCGGCTTTACCCGATTCGATACGACGCTCTTCTTCGATGATCTCTTTAGGAACATCTTCTTTGTTCAGATACTCGGGCTTGGTCGAGACGATATGCATGGCAAGCTCTCTGGCAAGCTCTCCGGCTTTCTCGCTGTCGACTGCTTTGTCAGCGGCCAGTTCCACAAGGGCGCCCATTTTGCCGCCGAGTTTGTGGATATAGAGACCGACAACACCTTCGCCTTCTACTGCGAAATAGGTGACTCGGGTAAGCTGAATGTTCTCACCGGTCTTAGCCACAGCTTCGGTGATGAAATCGGCTACGGTTTTGTCTCCGCATTTAGCAGCGGTCAACTCTTCGACACTCTTGCTTTTGTTCTCGAGAGCAACGTCGACAAGCTTCTGGCAGGTTTCGACGAATTGTTCGTTACGGGCAACGAAATCGGTTTCACAATTTACTTCGACGATAACAGCATGTTTGCCGCAATCCGAAACCTTACCGACGACAAGACCTTCGGAGGTTGCGCGGGCAGCTTTCTTGCTGGCGGTGGCTACACCTTTGGTTCTGAGCCACTCAATCGCTTTGTCGAAGTCGCCGCTCGATTCAACGAGGGCTTTCTTGCAGTCCATCATTGCCGCTCCGGACTTCTCTCTCAGTTCCTTCACCATGGAAGCGGAAATCTCTACCATTACCATTGTTCTCCAATCCTTATGTTAGGTTCGACAAGTTATGTTCGACTATCTCTATCGCTCGGGCAGCTGATTATGCGCCTTCGCTGTCCGACCCAGAACCGGCATCACCGGAATCTTTCGATTCGCCGGCGCCAACCAGACTGGGCTCGAGTTCTTTCTGACCGGCCTCTAGAGGCGCTTCAGCAGGTTTCTGAGCTTTCTGAACAACCACATCCGGCTGTCCCGATCCCTGTCTTCCTTCCAGAATGGCGTCAGCCAGCTTACTGGTGATCAGACGGATAGAACGAATCGAATCATCATTGCCAGGGATAACAAAAGAGATATTGTCCGGATCGCAGTTGGTGTCGACGATGGCTACGGTATTGATACCGGATTTGTTAGCCTCGTTCACCGCAATAAACTCGCGTTTTTGATCGATGATGAAGAGCACATCAGGACGACCTTTCATGGTCTTGATGCCGCCCAGCGACTTATCGAGTTTGCTGAATTCACGGTTGAGCATAGCCTGCTCTTTTTTACCGCGACGGAAAAGATCTCCGTTCTCTCTCATCTCTTCCAGCTCTTTGAGCCGGTTGATTCTCAATCTAATAGTCTCGAAGTTGGTGAGCATTCCACCGAGCCATCTACGATTGACAAAGTGGGACCCACAGCGTTTTGCTTCTTCTTCGACGATATCGGCGGCTTGCTTCTTGGTGCCTACGAAGACTACATTCTTCTTCTCGGCAGCTGCCTTACGAAGGAAGTCACATGCCTGGTCCAGAGCGCGACTGGTCTGCTCCAAATCTATTATGTAGATGCCGTTCCTCTCTCCGTAAATGTACTGACGCATTTTCGGATTCCAACGGCGTGTCTGGTGACCGAAGTGCACACCAGCTTCTAACAGTTGTCTCATCGATGCTACTGGCAAGGTACTAGTACTCTCCTCTCTACAGAACATTTCTATAAATCTCTTTCATATACACTGCTGGAAGAGCGCTAACGGTTAGCGCCCACGCAAGTGCACAAAAGTATCACTACTTGCGGTATATACGGAAGGCCCTATTAAGCGAATGCTTAAAGATCCATCACAGAGCCGTCCGAAGACCCGAATCACTGACTGGTTTTTGCTTCCCAGACACAGGCATGAATTCGGAAGAATCCGGCTATTTTACCACAACCCGCGCCGGTAGCCTATTTCTAGACAATCCACCCCAAAAATCGTTATAATAAAACAACGTGAATCGTCGCTAATCAAGGTAAACAGTTGTCTAAAGTATTGGTTCTTAATGCTTCCTATGAGCCGCTGAATATCTGCACCTGGCGGCGAGCAATCGTTCTTCTGCTTAAGGGAAAAGCCGAGCAGGTAGAACACAACAATAACGGCCGGTTGATATACGCAGATACTCCCCTGCCGACCGTAATTCGTCTCAGGCACTATGTGAAGATCCCCTATAAAGAGATCAGCCTGTCAAGAAGAAACATCCTTCACCGGGACAGCTACACCTGTCAGTACTGTGGTGTAAGGCGTCATGACCTGACCATAGATCACATCATCCCTCGCTCCAGAGGTGGTGGTGATACCTGGGATAATGTCACTGCCGCCTGCCTCAAATGCAACGTCAAGAAAGGCAACCGCACTCCTAAAGAAGCCGGCATGCTTCTGCGCAGCCAACCAAGAAGACCCTTCTCTCACGTGCTGTTCGAGATTTCGAAACACTCGAGCAGCAATGGTGATTCGGTCTGGCAAAAATATGTAATCGGATTCTCATAGAAATCCGGGCGGCTTTTACTATATTTGTTTTATGCCATCCCCGCCGTCCTCTTTGATCAAATACGCCAATGTAGCCCTGGATATCGAAGCCCGGGAGCTCAGAGACAGGCTTTTTGCCTACAAAATTCCTGAGCATCTCTGGGATGAGGTCTATATCGGCTCTCAAGTATTGGTACCTTTCGGAAACCAGAATTCAATCGGTGGTTATGTGGTATCAATCACCGACGATGCCCCGGAAGAACTCAAAGAGGTAAAACGAGTCAGAAACATAAGCGAAGTCATAGACGGCATTCCTTTATTCGATGACCGTTATATAGATTTCCTCAACTGGCTGGCATTCACTTCTTGCGCCAGTCTCGCCGATGTAATCGCCGCCGCTCTGCCATCCTTTCTGGCTCCACGCCTGAAGCGACGGGTCAAGCTGAGCGCCCTGGGGCTATCGCTTCCCGCAGCCATCCAGAGTGGTCCAAGAGCGCGCCTGCTCTCTCTTTTGAAATCCGGAGACGAGGCCAGAGAACTCTCTTTCTCTTCGGTGAAACAGCGTTTTCTAAAACTGACCGGAGCGAGCCAGGCTGTTTTCTACAAAGAGATAAACAGTCTCAAAAACGAGGGGCTGGTTGAAATCCTTACAGATGGCGGCAGCCAGATGAAGGCCAAGACTCTGATTCAAATAAGCCCCGGTGAAAGTTCGCCCGAGACCAAAAGACAAAAAGAGATAGTAAAAATTCTCGCCGAGGCAGGCGGCTTTCTTGCCCAGAAAGACTTGATAGAGAAAGCGAAAACCACCCATGCGACCCTGGCCAAGCTTTGCAAATCGGGCATTCTCAAACAAGAAGAGGTAGAGGTTATTAGAGACCCGCTACCTTCGATAAAGCTGGAGCGAAAACAACCCGATCGCGAAACCCTGAAATTGACCGATGCCCAGAGCCATTGCCTGGAGATTCTCACGAAGGAACTCTCCGGGCTGTTGCAGGCCAAAAAGGAAGGGCGCCACAGCCCTGCTGAAGATCCGGTAAAACCCTGGCTTCTTCACGGCGTTACCGGATCAGGGAAGACCGAGGTTTATCTAAGACTGGTCGAAAAGGTGCTGCAAGAGAATATGAGCGCCCTCATTCTGGTGCCCGAGATAAGCCTTACCCCACAGCTGGCCAGCCTTCTGGTTTCGCGCTTCGGAGACACTGTCGCCATCTGGCACAGTGCCATCAGCCCCGGAGAGAGGCTCGATACCTGGAGACGATTAAAGACAGGCTCCGCCCGGGTTTTATTAGGGGCACGCTCGGCAGTACTGGCCGACCTCAAAGATCTGGCTCTGATTATTCTCGATGAGGAGCACGATTCTTCTTATAAACAGACAAGTCCGAGCCCGCGCTACAACGCCCGCGCCGTCGCCCTGGAGAAAGCGCGCCGGGAGGGGGCCCTGATTATTTTAGGCAGCGCCACCCCCGATCTGGTCACTTACCATGAGGCAAGTAAGCAGGGTCGTATCCTCAGTCTGCCGGAGAGGGTTTTCAAACAGGCGATGCCGGCGGTGCATGTGGTGGATATGAGAAAGGAGCTCAATCTCGGCAATCGTTCTATTTTCTCCAGACAACTGGCGAGAGCCATAGAAGAAAGGCTTACTAAAAAAGAGCAGATTATTTTGCTCATGAATAGACGAGGATATGCCAGCCACGTTTTTTGCCGGGCTTGCGGCTATGTGGCAAGATGCAAGAACTGCAGCGTATCTCTGGTTTTTCACAGATATACTGATAAAGCCATGGCTAAAAGGCTTTCGGCACCTGACCCCGTATCCGGTATCATCGAAATCGACCGTACTCCAAAAAGTATGCGCGGATTTCTTGCCTGCCATCATTGCGGCACCAGTAAGAATCTCTCCATTCAGTGCCCGGAATGTCAGAGCCCCTTCCTGAAAGAATATGGGCTCGGTACCCAGAAAGTCGAAGAGACTATCGCCGAGCAGTTTCCGGCTGCCTCTACCGTCCGCCTCGATAGCGATGTCACCACAAAGCGCGGAGAGTTCAAAAGAGTTCTAGATAGATTTAACAGAGGAGAAGCCGACATATTAATCGGCACCCAGATGGTTGCAAAGGGACTGGATGTCCCAAATGTAACCCTGGTAGGCGTTCTCGCCGCCGACGCTTCTTTGAATATGCCGGATTATAGAAGCACCGAAAGAGGTTACCAGCTCCTCAGCCAGGTGGCTGGCAGAGCCGGAAGAGGAGTTAGAGAAGGCGAAGTAATTTTTCAGACTTATAATCCCGAGCTCCAGATCTTCGACTGGGCCAGGAAACATGATTTCGAGGCATTTTTCGAAACCGAACTGGCCAACCGTGAAACCTTTTCCTATCCGCCTTTCAGCCGCATTTTGCGAGTGGTGGTCTCCGGAGCGGAAGCAGAAGAAGTGGAGAGCGAATGTGCTTCTATTGTCGGCGAACTGAAAGACTTTATAGAAACCACAGGCAGCCCGGTGGCCAGCGAAATTCTCGGACCTGCCCCCTGCATAATCGAAAGATTGAGAGGCAGCTTCCGTTATCACATTTTGATCAAGGTCAAAGATGATGATCCGGCGTTCGACCAGTTTTTCGACGGATTGCTGATTCTTTTCAGAACAAGAAAGAACCGGCAGGAAGTACGGGTTATCGTAGACGTAGACGCTCTTGACTTGCTTTAGAATAAGCCACCCATGAGAAAGTTCCTATATATAAGCGGTTCATAGAAGAGCCTCCGGGGTCGGAAGGCATTATAAAATTGAAGCCTTCCGAATCGAGTGCACCAGGTTTTGACCTTCATCTATCAAATCGGTTTAGCGATAGCGCTGATCTTTTTAGGACCAGTGTTTCTGCTGCGCAAGAAAACTCGAACCGGTATTTTCGAAAAGCTCGGATTCGTCCCGGAAGATATCAAAAAAAGCCAGAGAGAAAACAAAGGCTGCATATGGATCCACGCTGTCTCGGTGGGTGAGTTCAACGCAGTCTATCCCCTGGTTAAAAAGCTCAAAGAAGAGCTTCCGGGAACACCGATAGCGATCTCGACCACCACTGCCACCGGTCAGAGTATCGCAAAAGAAAAAGCAGGCGACATTGCCACCATTTTTTACTTTCCGTTCGACCTGCCTTTCTGTTTGACTCCCTGGTTCGAAGTACTCGATCCGGCGCTGGCTATCATAGTCGAAACCGAGATCTGGCCTGGCTTCATAGAAGAATGTGAGCGCCGCTCTATTCCGATTCTTTCTGTCAATGCGCGCATATCTCCGAAATCCTTTTTGTGGTATCACCGGCTGAGATTTTTCTTCGGCCCCCTGCTCAAAAAATTCTCTGCCATCGGCGCCCAGACAAGAAGCGAGCATGAAAGATTCACAAAAATTGGCGCCAGTAGCGATACCACAGAAATTCTCGGCAATATTAAACTGGACGGACTGAAACCCCTGCCGGAAGCAGAGTTAAAAGACCTGGCCGAATCGCTGAATATCGGCCCGGACGACTTTGTGATTGTGGCAGGTTCGACTCACGAGGGCGAAGAGGAAGCCGTGTTGAAAGTACTCGAAGCGCTGCAAGCTATGTCCAGCAAAGAGACAGTCATAAGAAACTCGATAAAATTGATCATCGCCCCGAGACATCCTGAGCGCTTCGAAAGAGCTGCCACCATAATCGAACAGCACGGCTTCAAAGCCAGACGTTTTTCTAAAAGCGAAAGCTTCAGCACAGAAGGCAACGAAGTCTACCTGCTCGACGGTCTTGGACAACTGGTGAAGTTTTATTCTCTTGCCTCCGTAGCTTTCGTGGGCGGCACCATAGCACCCATAGGCGGACACAATGTGGCCGAGCCCTATGCTTATCGCGTGCCTGTCTGTTGTGGACCCAATATTCAGAAGACCAAAGATATAGCCTATGCCCTCAACGAATGTGGTGCTCTATTGATGGCAAGCGACGCCGAAAATCTGATCAAGCGCGTTAAAGAAGTATATCTCGATAGAGACAAAGCGAGAAGCATCGGAGAGAAGGGAGCTGCCTGGCTGAAAGAGAATCAAGGTGCCGTCGATCGAGCATATAACATGATCGCCTCTGTCTACAAAAATACGCCATGAACCTACCTGAATCAAAGACAGTCAAAACGATTCTAAAACCGGCAGCATTTTTCTACGGTATCGGCGCTTCATTAAAGATGCAGCTTTACGATCAAAAGATCCTGACACCGACAAAACTTTCGGCTCCTGTCATAAGTGTTGGTAATATCACTGTCGGTGGCACCGGCAAAACTCCGATCACCATCGATATCGCTCAAATATTAGAAAAGGCGGGTCATAAAGTCGGGATTTTGAGCCGGGGATACAAAAGACGTTCTCAGGAGAGTCACGTTGTGGTCAGCGACGGCACCGAGATTTTTGTAAGCTGCGAAGAGGCCGGGGATGAACCATATTTGATGGCATTGTCCTGCCCTGGTGCCGTAGTCATATCCGGTTCATCGAGAATAGACACAGGCAAACTCGCCATCGAAAAGTTTGGCTGTGATGTCATAGTTCTCGACGACGGCTATCAGCATGTCAAACTGGAGAGAGACAGAAACCTGGTTTTGATAGATTATTCCGACAATCTCGAAGAAGAGTCCGTCCTGCCTGCAGGCAGACTGAGAGAACCTCTTTCAGGACTGGGTCGCGCCACTGATCTGATCATCACCAAACTGCCTGAAGCTCCGGATGAGTTGCATCTTTCGCGCATCCGAAGATTGGTCCAGGAAGCTTCTGGTGAATCAAAAAATGAAATCACTACCTGTTTGTGCAGGTTCATCCCCCGAAAGCTCCGCTCTCTATTTGAAGAGCTTGATTTCGAAAGTCTTAGAGGAACAAAGGTAATGACTCTAACCGGCATAGCCAGGCCCGAGACCTTCATCAGCACCATAGAATCGCTCAATCTGAATCTGACCATCGCAGATAGCATGGCATTCGAAGATCACCACTGGTTCACGGCCACTGATCTGGAGACTATCGAGGCCCGGCTTGCCGCTTCAAAAGCCGATTTCATCCTCACCACCGAAAAGGACCTGGTCCGGCTGAATATGAAAGAGGAGATCGCAAGGCGAACCTTCGCCCTGGTTCTGGGAACGCAGTGGTTGAGCGCACCGCCTTCTTTCGAGGAGTTATGGTCATAGATAAGCTGCCGGGCAAAAGAATACTGGTGATTCGATATCGCTTTCTGGGCGATACCATCCTCACCGTGCCTTTTTTGCGCAATCTCAGATACGCCTATCCTGAAGGTGAGACACGCATCGATATGCTGGTGGGACCGGCCAGCGGCGAAGTCCTGGACGGCTGCCCTTATGTAGACAACTTCATCGTCTATGACACCAGCCGCTTTCATAAGTACGAACAGGGCAAATCAAAAAAACGATCCTTTATGTCCTACGCGCTCGACCTGAGAAAAGAAGACTATGATCTGGTATTCGTTCTCAAACGCTCCTGGTCATCAGCTCTTCTGGCCCTGGCCACCGGCGCCAGATACCGGGTCGGTTATGCCACCGAGGGTCGTTCTATTATTCTCACCCACCCTGTCCCTTTCAATGAAAAAGAGCATGAAGTGCAATCGGTCCTCGATGTGGCAAGAGCAGCCGGAATAGAGATTCGTGACGATCACCTGGAAGCATGGATCTCTGAAGCCGAAAGGGCTTCGATAGAAGAGAAAGTACCCGAGCTGAAAGAAGATGGTCCAAAAGTCTTGATTCATGCTGCTGCCGCCCATCCCGACAAAATGTATACGAAGCAAGGCTGGGTCGAGCTGATAAGGCGCCTGCACGAAGATTACAATTTTGTGCCCTTCTTTACCGGAGCGGGACAGGATAGGACACTTTACTCTGAAATAGCTGCTCTTTCGGGTGTTAAAAGTGTTAATATGGCAGGAGGACTGAGTATCAGGGAAAGTATGGCTTTGTATCAGAAGATGGATCTGGCGATATGTGTGGACTCTGGTCCGGCTCATCTCGCTTGTGCCACCGGAGTGCCGACCTTCGCCCTGTTCGGCCCGACCGACCCGGAAAGATGGGCTCCATACGGAAACAATTCTCGTGCCATCTACGACAATAACCTGGATTGTCGACCATGCAACTACAAGAAAACCTGTCAAAATAGGGAATGCCTGACCGAACTTTCGCCTGCGACAATTTTGGAAGCACTGAAAGAAAACCAGATTTTTAAGTCCGGCGAAACCGGAGGAGATAAGTTATGAAAACCAGCCTATTTCTATTGGTAGCGTTAAGCCTGACCATGTCCTCCCAGCCGGTTTTAGCAGCGGGTCCCACCTCAACCTCCGGCAAAAGCGCCTCCGGCAAGAGCGCCGTCAGCGACTGGCCGAAGTGGTATTACTATGACCAGCTCGGATTGAGAGAATGGAACAAAGGCGAAAGACCACGGGCCAAACAATATTTTGAGCAGTCCCTGCGCCTGGCGGAGAACAACCTTCGTGGTCAGACCAGCCTCGATCCGGTCACAAAGCGCCGAGTCAAAGAGATGCTCAAGCACCAGAACTTCCTCTCCAGCTATTTCGTCAAACCACCGGAGCAAGCTCTGCGAGGAATGTCAGCCAAAGAAGCGATGGCCCATGTCGACGAGTTGCAGATTGAAGATACCAAAGACAAGCTGCGCTGGATGGATCGTTTGATCAGCTTCAGCGAACAGGTATTCGGAAAGAACAACTACGAATCTCAGGATATAAGAAAACAGAAGTCCCTCTTCAGAATGCGGGTTGTGCAACTCAAACGCAATGTGGAGAATTTGAGAGGATGGCCGGTTATGTCTTACGATAACGGTGGTCGCTTCACGCCCAATAAACCTGTAACCGAGATCAGCGACGAGAAAAAGACCAAAGGACCTAAATGGTACACCGGATCAACCACCGATAGCTGGAACAAGAAAAGAGCCCAGGAAGCCGATGCTCAAAGACAGCATGCTCAAAGACCGGAATGGTTCAATCGCAACGCCAGAAGCACAGGCACAACCGGCAGCACCACAACGTCCAGTGCTACCCAGAGCGCCCAGACACCAGTTTATAACCGCTCTTATCAGGAAGCCAAAGGGACGATGTATGTTGGTGGCAAACCGGTTCCTCGCACCGAGACCGAGCAGCTACCCCGCCAGGGCAAAATAGCCGAAGGCGATAGCCCGAGAGAATGGGGTCTCAATCCAAGACAGTTCAACCAGAACCGCTCCACCAACCTCTGGGGCCAGGCTCCCCAGAAAAGCGAGCTTGATATGAACAAGCCTGATAAGTCGCCGGACTGGGGCACCAACCCCAAACCGAAGACCAAACAGTATCAAGGCTGGGGCAATGCAGGCTGGACCGGTCCGCGTAGCGACAGACCGAATAGCGATTCGAACTCGAACAATAAGCCTACGAACAGCGTTGAGTGGAAGTAATAAATAGAGACTTCGATTCGATAAGCACCGGAAGCCCCCGGATCAAACAAAATACACAAGAAAAATAAACAAGAAATAGCGCTGCCGGCTCCAGGTTATAGGTTTTTCCAAGCGCGGTGTGGGCTGCCACCACCAGACAGAAAGCCAGTGCCTTCGCCACAGCATAAGAAAATCTGGAGAAATTGGAAGCGACCAGAAATTTGCCCAGGGCGGACTGCATCATCGTCTTCTCACCAAATGCGGTGTAGCCCTGCTCACTGGCATGGGAGCGAATCGCATCGACAAAAGTTCCCCGCACTAGAAAGAGAAGCGGCACCCATACCGGAATCCAAGAGAGGGTGGCGAAAACGATCCAGTAAGCCAGCTCTACCACTCGATCGCCTGCAATATCCAGAATTCCGCCAAGCTTAGATGACTGATTGAATTTCCTGGCAAAGAATCCGTCCAGTCCGTCTGCCCAGATGATGAATATTGTCAGAAAAAAGACGGTCCAGAGTGTTCGATCGTCGGGTACAGGGGCGCCGGCACCACCGACAAGAAACAGAAGCACCACCACAGCAAGCACTACCCGTGATATCGTGATAGTATTCGCCACATTGAAAGGTGGTGCTTTCATTAGCTATCCTGTTCTAGAGATCCAGATTCGCGTAAGTAGCGTGCTTCTCGATAAACTCGCGGCGCGGTCCGACAGCTTCTCCCATGAGAAGATCAAAGATATGATCCGCCTCGGAGGCATCCTCTACGGTAACTCGCTTGAGAGTGCGTGTGTCGGGGTTCATGGTGGTGTTCCAGAGTTGCTCCGGCATCATTTCACCAAGACCTTTGAAGCGCTGCACCGTCGCTTTCTCACCAAATTCAGCCAGGAGAGCTTCAAGTTTGGCGTCGTTGTAACAGTACTCTGAACGCTTGCCTTTGCTCACTTTATACAGCGGCGGCTGGGCGATATAGACATAGCCTCTCTCGACCAGGGGTCTGGCATATCGGAAGAAGAAGGTCAGCAGCAGAGTACGAATATGACTGCCATCGACATCGGCATCGGTCATGATCACGATACGATGATAACGCAGCTTGGAAAGATCGAGATTCTGAGCATTGGGTCTCAACAATCCTGCCGTCTTGCCGCCATCCTCAGCCTCTTCTTCTTTCACCGAAAGTCCAAGTGCCTGAATCATCGCCTGAACTTCAGCGTTATCGTATATTCGGCTTGGCTGCACTCTTTCGACGTTGAGGATCTTTCCTCTCAGGGGAAGAATAGCCTGAAACTCTCGATTGCGTCCTTTCTTGGCGCTACCACCGGCAGAGTCACCTTCTACGATATAGACTTCGCATTTTTCAGGATCACGGTTGGAGCAATCCGCCAGCTTACCGGGCAGCGACATACTCTCGAGCTGAGATTGCCGTCTTACCTGGTTTCTTGCTTTCTGAGCAGCTTCTCTGGAGGCTTTGGCGCTTTGCGCTTTGCCGACGATATCTTTGGCCGGTTTAGGGTTGAGTTCCAGCCAATCTGATAAAGCTTCAGAGACCACCGTCTGGGCAATACCCTGCACTTCTCGGTTACCGAGCCTCTCTTTGGTCTGACCTTCGAACTGAGGATCAGTCACCTTCACCGAAATAATCGCGGTGAGACCTTCTCGGACATCCTCTCCGGAGAAGTTGGAGTCGCTCTCTTTGACTATGCCGGCTTTTTTGGCATAGAGATTGAGAACCCGGGTCAGGGCGATTCGGAAACCGGAAAGGTGAGTGCCACCATCATGGGTATTGATGTTGTTCACATAAGAGTAGATGGACTCCTGAAACATATCGGTCCACTGCAGAGCACACTCGATGACGACATCGTCTTTCTCTTGTTCGAAATAAATAGGCGGCTTGTGCAGACTGTTACGAGTATCGTTGATGTACTCGACATAACTTGCGATACCACCTTCATAGTGAAACTCTTCATTCTTGGCTTCGCTGCCGCGTTTGTCGGACACCACCATTTTCAGGCCTTTGTTCAGGAAAGCCATTTCGCGCAGGCGGCCTATTAGAGTGTTCCAGTCGAAATGAATTTTAATGCGTTCCCCTTCTTCGTTGAAGTCATGGAAGATATCGGGATCGGGCCAGAAGGTCACTTTGGTACCGGATGCGTCGGAAGTGCCCACCACGTCGAGGGTGCCTTCCGAAATGCCGCGGGCGTAAACCTGGCGGTAGACTTTTTTGTTTCTAGAGACTTCGACTTCGAGCTTGGTAGAGAGGGCGTTGACCACCGAGGCGCCCACTCCGTGCAGACCACCCGATACTTTATAGCCGCCGCCGCCGAACTTACCGCCGGCATGGAGCACGGTGAACACGGTCTCGACAGCACTCTTGCCTGTCTTCTCGACCACATCAACCGGAATGCCCCGGCCGTTGTCCGATACCGTCACCGAGCCATCTTCGTTGACGGCAACCTCAATGGTATCGCAATGCCCCGCCAGAGCTTCGTCGACAGCGTTGTCGACTATCTCCCAGACCAGGTGGTGAAGACCCCGGGGACCGGTGCTGCCTATATACATACCGGGACGCTTACGGACAGCCTCTAGACCCTCGAGGACATCTATCGCCGAGGCGTCATAGCCCTTGTCCTCGTTATCCGGATCGTTTGGAATTGCTTCAGCGTTAGGGGTCATAGTTCCAACTTCTTCCTTTGACATGTTTCCTCTAATTTGGTTTGGATCCAATGAGCGGATAGAAAACCTGCACATAAAGACCGGGCAGGTCAGAAGCACCACTTCTCCGAGAACATCGAAACGACGCTGGAGACCGGATCAATTACTTCTAGCCCGCTTTAAAACACCACTGAATTTTAACATATTTCCAGACTGAAAGCCGCTTATTATGTGGATTCAAGGCGGTTAAGAGTTTGACATATCGAGTATAGACATCCTTTATTGCTTATGCCGGTCTGGTTTACAATACATAAGGATTATTTTCGCCATCTGTATTCAGTCTTACCGAGGAATCAGGATAAAAAATATCTTGTCTCGGCCGACACAGGGAAGAGAGCGTAGAGTGGAAACCTTTTTCGAAACCTCCTGCAAGATAAAAGACCGCCTTGTCGACGAATCGGCAATCGCCCTGGGCTTTTTCGACGGCGTCCACCCTGGTCACCGTGCCGTCATTCAAAAGGCTATCGATGACGCCAGAAGACTGGGTGTCAAAGCCGGAATAGTCACTTTCAAAGACCACCCCCGCTCTTTGACAAGAGGCAAATCGCCAGCCCTGCTTACAGTTATAGAAAAGCGCCTGGAGCTTGTAAAAGACCTGGGGGTTGATTTCGCCCTGGTCCTCTCCTTTACCGAAGAGCTATGCCAGCTCAGTCCGAGCGAATATGTCGAGAACGTCCTGGTCAGAGCCACCGGAGCCAGGTCCATATCGGTGGGTCATAACCATCATTTCGGAAGAGACCGGGAAGGAGACGCCGATCTTTTGAAAAAAATGGGCAAGGAGCTGGGCTTCACCGTAAATGTGGCTTCGATGATCCGGGTCAATGACAGAGAAGTCTCCAGTTCGCGCATTCGGGAGCATGTCCTGAACGGACAGATGCAGGACGCTGCCGAGCTTCTGCTACGCCCCTTTTCCGTTCGCGGTGAAATCTGTCATGGAGACGGTCGCGGCCGTACAATCGGCTTCCCCACCGCCAATCTCGATGTCTATGAGTTTCATTTGCTGCCCAGACAGGGGGTTTATGCCGGCCGGGCTCGCTTCGGAGACGATGAGATTTTCGACTGTGTGATCAATGTGGGTATGAGACCGACTTTCAAAGAGGGCTCCGACACTGGTGAAGCAAGACCTGTGGTAGAAGCTCATCTATTCGAGACCGAAGCAGGAGCCGATCTCTACGGACGAGAATTGGACCTTCAATTTTTGGATTATATTCGCGAAGAAAAGAGATTCGATTCCAAAGAGGCTTTAGTAGAACAGATTAAGCAGGACAAAGCCCAGGCAGTGTCTTATCTAAAAGGGTTAAAATCAAAGTCCGGTAGCATTCTCGAAAAAGAAGAGAAGCTCCACGCTTAACTATCGATAGATGCACGCATGCACGCCAAAAGAGTCAGAATAAAAGACTTCCGCAATTACATAGATGAAGAGGTCTGCTTCAACAAGCATCGCAACATCATCGTGGGCCAGAACGCCCAGGGCAAGACCAACCTGCTCGAAGCAATAGAATTCGCATCCCGGGGTAAGTCTCCCCGGACAGCCAACGATTTCGAGCTGATTCGCTACGGATCCCCGGCTTTTTCCATAGAGCTTGATTTCGAGTCGGTTCAGGGCGATGAGAATCTTTTCGTGAGCGTCGCCAAAAATCTGACCAAGACGCTCAAATCCGGAGCCTGCGCCCTGGAGAAACGAGCGAAGATAAATGGCGCTTCTTACAATTCAACCAGGAAACTGGCCGGTAACTTCGTCACCGTAAGCTTCAAAAGCGAAGACCTCAATCTTTTGCGGGGCGGTCCTAAATACCGTCGGGACTGGCTCGACAATCTCACCTCCACCTTGAAGAAAGCCTATTCCCAGGACCTCTCCAAATACAGCCGTACTACAAGTCAGAAGAACAGACTGCTGAAAGACATCTTCGAAAAAGGCTTTGGCTCCGGATCGAACCAAATAGAGGATCTCGAGCAGCTCAAGACCTGGAATCAACAGGCAGCTTTACTGGGCGCCCGGGTGGTTAAACAACGACTGACCGTGCTCAACAACCTTTTGCCGGTGGCCATGGAAGAACATTCCAAGATCTCCGGCAAGAAGGAGATTCTAAAAGCCGAATATTATTTGAAAAGACCAGACGACGAAGCCGATGGAGAAGACGGAGATCTCGAAGAGGTTATGAAAGCCGGTATAGAACCGGATGAAAAGGATATTGCCCGGCGCCTGTACAGGCTCTATCAAAAACGACACAAAGAAGAGATCGTCCGTAAACAAAGCCTGGCAGGCCCTCACCGAGACGATATCCGGCTCACGATCAACGGCGAGGATGCCACGGCCTATGCCAGCCAGGGCCAGCAACGCAGCCTCGTCCTCGCCCTGAAACTGGCAGAACTCTCTTTAGTCCGGGATCACATTATGGAGCCACCGGTTCTGCTCCTGGACGATGTCCTGGCCGAGCTCGATTTGAGCCGGCAGAGCCATCTGATGCAAGCCTGTGATCAAGACATGCAGACCCTTATCACAACCACCCATGTGGACGCTTTTGAGAAGAAATGGCTAGTGAATGCTCGTTTCATCGAAATCAAAGAGGGCAGAGCGATGGAGCAGGAAGAAGAGCCTATAAATAATTAGGTGGGTGTAGCTGATTACTAAATGGCTGGAGCGGGTAAATTAATATTGCTTAATGCTGCTCGCACAAAACCCCCATCCCTACTTGAATCCTTCGTAGACTAACCAGAAATGACCTCCTCAACAGGACATATACACGAAGACCTGGACCGCAAGGTCTGTTTGGAATGCAACCGGCAGTTCACCGGAATCGTGGCGGCTTGTCCCCACGATAACAGCATGCTGGTTCCGGTGGCGCAAGATCCTCTGATCGGCACAAGACTGGCCGGGAAGTACGATATTGTCTCTGTTCTGGGCACCGGCGGTATGGGTGTCGTCTATAAAGGTCGCCAGGACGTCATGGACAGGGTGGTGGCGATTAAAATGCTCCAGGCTCACCACCTCAACGACTCGATGTCGGTGAAGCGATTCCAGCAAGAATCCAAAGCCACATGCAGACTCAACCATCCTCATATCATCACCGTTTACGATTTCGGCATATCGCCCACCGGACAACCTTATATTGTCATGGACTATCTGGAAGGCAAACCCCTTTCAGACATCATCAAAGACGAAGGTCATGTCGGTGTCGACCGAGCCCTCAAAATAGTCCGACAGGCCAGCGATGCCCTCGGTCACGCCCATAAACAAGGCGTTATTCATCGAGATTTAAAACCCAGTAACATCGTCCTCATCGACCGTGAAGGGGACAAAGACTATGTAAAAGTGGTCGACTTCGGTGTGGCGAAGCTGATGGAAGAAGGCACCGAAGGACAGAAACTGACCCAGATGGGAGAAGTCTGCGGAAGTCCGGTATACATGTCACCGGAACAGTGTCAGGGTCTGCCCCTGGACAAACGCTCGGATATCTATTCTATGGGCATCGTGCTCTACGAAACCCTCACCAACCGTCTGCCGATTCTAGGCAAGACCATGGTCGAGACTATGTCGAAGCATATCAACGATGCACCGCCAAGTTTCCAGGAAGCCAGACCCGATTTATATATTCCGGAGAGAGTCGAGCAAGTCATTCTCAGGGCGCTGGCCAAAGCTCCAGAAGATAGACAGCAAAGCATGGAGCAACTGGCCACCGAACTGGAGATGGCGGTTCCGAAACCGGGACGCAGTCAGGTCCTGCGCACCGTAGATCTGAATACGGAAGAAGGAGAGAAAGCCACCGAAACGACAGAAGCCTGGTGGAAGAAGATGACCCTTCTACACTGGGGACTGGCAGGTGGTGCAGCCCTTGTTATTGGCGCCATTATTCTGGTTTCTATCTTAGGACAGTTCTCGAAGAAAGAGACGGTCGAGACTCCTGCCGTGAAGCCACCGGCAGAGACTAAGACTATCGAAAAGCCAGTTGAGAAGCCCGTCACCAGGCCGGCAACAAAGACAACGCCTGACACCACCAATGGTGAATCGCCTGCGGTCAAAGAACCAGAAAAAGTAGTCGAGCCGACTGAAGCAGTCACCGAAGTAAAACCGAAACCGGCACCGGCACCGAAGCCCAAACCGAAAGTAAGCAAGCCCGCGCCAGTGCACAAAGCACCGGTCAGCACAGCACCTAAATCGAAACCCAAAGCCAGCTCTAAGCCTGCGAACAGCATCTGGAGCGATCTTAAAAACTCGAAGTCCTTCTGAGGTCGTCTTCAAAAAAAGCAAACAAAACAAAAACACCACTCAGATAAATCTCGAGTGGTGTTTTGCTACTTTCTGAACTGCCCCTTGCGATGGGCAAAGTATTTCAAACGGTCACAGACAGAATGTTCCCGAATGCGGACTCGCCTGCTGTTGTTTCCGGTCGACGTCGACTTGACGTTTCGGCAGGGTCCCTGGGCTCACGGCGCTTTACTTGGATAAAACACTCACCCTTGATTCGCTTACTATCATAGCAAGGCATCGCATATTTAGAAGTACCCCATTAGACATTTAAGAATGGGTATATACAATCGTCAGAGCACAAAAGTTTCGTATACCTTCGACAACCAGATTTCCTAATTGCAACTTGAACCAGAACACCCGTGAGCAGTGGCATATACAGTGCCCCGATCAAAGATCAACTGCTCGGCAGAGAGGACAGGAGCTGTTCACATCTTTTGAGATCGATCTTGTTCTGCCAGCGACCATCATGCTTGACATAGGATCCGATGATCAGGGCGTCAGCTATGCTGGAAAAGGCAGCAATGTTTTCCGGACAGACTCCACTGCCGATTAATACCGGCAGCTCAACCGATGCTTTTGCCTCTTGCAGCTCTTCAACAGATGGCGCGCTGCCCGTCCTCACTCCGGTGACCACCACTCCATCGGCTCTAAAGAAATCCGCAGCTCGAGCGGTTTCTGCCAGATCGACATCCTGGGTCAGAGCATGAGAAGCATGCTTCTTCTTGATATCGACATAGACTTTCACTGACTCCGCCTGGAGTTCGAAGCGTCGGCGAATCAGCTGCGGAGCGCAAGCCTCGTGTATGCCCTCGTCTCCCACATGGGCGAAGACGAAACCCTCCACTCGAATAAAATCAAGACCAAGAGAAGCAGCCACCCCGAGCGCTTCCAGATTGGCACCAGCCAGAATCTGAAGTCCCATAGGCAGTCCGACCTCACGCTTAATGGCACCAGCGATAACGGTCATGGCCGCCACTGTTTCAGGATGCACTCTTCCTTTTAGATATGGCGTGTCATGGGTGTTCTCGACAATCAATCCATCGAATCCGGCTTTCTTATACAAAAAAGCTTCAGAAAGCGCATCCTCGATAATCGCTTCTATAGAACCCGCATAACCAGCCGCTCCCGGTAGAGGTTGTAAATGAACGGCCCCTATCAGGGCGCAGGTTTTGCCGTAGATCATGATTCTGGCAGGTCTCCCTTATTGCAGATTCAGCGTATTAAAACAGCGCGCACCGGTGATGCTTCCAGCTCCTTGAATTTGAGAGGCAAAGCGATCAAATTATATTCGCCTGGCAAGACCGAGCTGAGATCAAGGTTTTCCAACCAGCTCAAGCCGCCTGAATGCAGAATATGATGACTTCTGAGGTCCTTAGAATCAGTATGATCCACCGATGGCGTATCGAGGCCGATAAGCTTGACTCCACCTTCGTGCACCAGATACTCTGCCAGCTCTACAGCAATGAACGCGTAATCAGATTCGAAGACGTCATACCGAATATGGTGCCTGGTCCGAAACAGAATTCTTTCGGGCAGCTTCTGTCCTTGAAATTCGGCAGGGATCTGATCAACTCCTATACCGCCGGTAAAAGGTGCCAGATCAATTACGGTCACCGGGCCAAGAAAGGCACGAAGCGAGAGGTCGGAAGCCATTCCATCCCCTTCGTCCAGACTGCCTTCCATATGCACAGGCGCATCGGCATGGCTACCCACATGGGGACTCATTGTAAAAGCCGTTAAGTTGACTACTCCGGAGTCAGCAAGGGTGAGAGTGACTTCTTTGCTGAAGGGAACATCCCCCGGGAAACAGGCGGTTTTAGAATCCACCGGCTGCGAGATGTCAAATATTTCGAAGGATTTATCGCTGATGTCCATTCCTGGAATTATATCTGGAATTATATAAGGATCGTGGAGATTTAGTAGAATAGCGATTTCGAATTGCCCCGAAATATCGAGGGAGGAGAGAACCGTGCCAGACTCTACAGCCAGAACTGAGGCCAAAGTCGCATACAACATCACAGGCAAGGCGCCGAGCCCCCTGGGAGCGTACTCCCATGCAGTGCTTGCCGGTGGCTTCCTTTTTGTCTCGGGCCAGGGCGCCAGAGATCCCGATACCGGAATTGAAGAAGGGGTCACCATGGATGAGAATGGCAAGGTGATTGCCTACGACATAAAAGTTATGACCGAAGCGGTGATCAAAAATCTCAAAGTGGTGCTCGAAGAAGCCGGTCTCTCCCTTGAGAACCTTGTCGATGTAACGGTCTTCTTGAAAGACATGAAGGATTTTCCTCAGTATAACGAGGTCTATAAAAAACACTTCTCCTTCGACAGTCCCCCGGCTCGCACCACAGTCCAGGCTGCCGACCTTCCCGGTCGCAATTACATAGAGATCAAAGCTGTGGCCTACAAAGGAGGGTTATCCGCATGACGGCAGCAACCACACAAAAAACGGTCCAGATCAAAAACTACATAGGCGGCAAACCTGCTTCAGCTCTGGGCGGGGAGACTTTCGAAACCCTTAATCCTGCCACAAATAAAGTCCTCGGTCAGGTTGCCCAGGGCGGTGCCGAAGATATAGAGATGGCGGCCCAGGCGGCTAAAGAAGCCTTCGACCGAGGTCCATGGAGAAAAATGTCGGTGGCGGAGCGAGCCGAAGTAGTAAGCAAAATCGGCGACCTCATTCTGGAACGCAAAGAAGAGCTGGCTACCGCCGAGAGCCTTGATACAGGTAAGCCTATTACAGAAAGCCTGACCGGAGATATTCCCAGATCGGCTCTCAACTTTCATTTCTTTGCCAAATTTGCAGCCAGCCAGGCAGAGGAGCTTTATTCGAACAGTATCAATGGAGTCAACGAAAGACATCTTGCCATTAGAGAGCCTCTTGGTGTCTGCGGTCTGATTACCCCCTGGAATCTGCCGCTCTATCTCGCCACATGGAAGCTAGCGCCGGCACTGGTTATGGGTAACTCATGCATCCTCAAACCGGCAGAGTGGACTCCTTATACAGCCTTTCTTTTTTCTGAGATTGCAAGCCAGGCAGGCCTGCCGCCCGGCGTTTTCAATCTGGTCAACGGCTTCGGACCGGGAAGCGCTGGTGAAGCCCTCACCCTGAACAAGGCAGTGGCTTCGATCTCTTTCACCGGCGAGACCACCACCGGTAAAGCGATAATGAAGAACTGCGCCCAGAGCCTGAAAAAGGTCTCTTTCGAACTGGGCGGCAAAGGAGCAAGCATCATCTTCGACGATGCCGATTTAGATACGGCAATAGAAACATCACTGAGAGCGGCCTATCGAAACCAGGGACAAATCTGTCTTGCCGGCTCCCGTCTGTTTGTTCAAGAAGGTTCATTCAAGAAAGTTCGCGATGCGATCAAAGCGAAAGTGGAAGCGATAAGAGTCGGCGACCCCCTCGATTCGAATACCGAGATGGGCGCGCTCGTCTCTAAAGAGCATCTGGAAAAAGTTCAATCTTATATAGATCTCGGAAAGAAAGAAGGCAAGCTTATAACCGGCGGAGAAAGAATAAAAGAGCTGGGAGAGGGCAATTTCTTGCGACCGGCGCTCTTCGAAGGACTGCCTTACGACTCCAGACTTTGCCAGGAAGAGATCTTCGGACCGGTATTGCCGATAATCCCATTCAAGACCGAAGAAGACGTGCTGGCTATGGTCAACTCTACCGACTATGGTCTCTCCACCTCGATCTGGACAGAAAATGTCAACCGTGCCCACAGAGTTTCCCGAGATCTCGAAGTTGGTCTGGTCTGGGTAAACTGCTGGTTCGCCAGAGATCTGAGAACTCCTTTCGGAGGACAAAAATCCTCCGGTATAGGCAGAGAAGGTGGCAACCACAGCCTCGATTTCTTCTCGGAGACCAAGACTATTTCTTACAGATACAAATAGAGCTATGGGAGATTGATCCCGAGCTAGTACCACCCCTGGTGCATCGCATAAAAGAAAGGAACAGACAAGAAAAATGGAACTGGGAATCAAAGGCAAAAGGGCTCTGGTTTTGGGGGCGTCTCGCGGCATAGGTAACGCCATCGCCCGGGAGCTGGCAAAAGAAGGGGCTAAGGTGATGATGGCCGCCCGAACTGAAAGCCGCATTCTTGCCGAAGTGCAAGCGATAAAACAAGAACTCTCAGAGAACAAGGAGATTTACGGATTCGCCTGCGATCTCGATCTTGCCGAATCTAGAAAAGCCTTGATTAAGCAAATCGAAGAGCGTTTCGGAGGTCTCGATATCCTGGTTCATAATACCGGCGGACCGAGCCCGTCTTTCACTTCTGAAACCAGCCAGGAGCAATGGCAGACTGGATTCGACAAGCTTTTTCAGTCTGTGACAGAGCTCAACCAGGCATTTTTGCCAGGGATGAAAACCAATAACTGGGGTCGCATCCTCTGTGTGACCTCTTTGAGCGTTCTGGAGCCGATCAAAACCCTGGCTGTCTCAAACGCGATTCGCTCGGCAGTAACATCGATGCTCAAATCTCTGGCCGACGAAGTGGCCCCGTTCAATATAACGGTTAATTGTATCGCTCCTGGTGCTATATCTACGGAACGCCTTAACGAACTAATGGAAGCCCGCATAAAACGAAGCGGCCAAACCAGAGAAGAGTACGAGAAAGAGTATCTGGAGAGCATTCCGGCAGGACGACTGGGCAGGCCGGAAGAATTCGCCGCCGCTGCGGCATTTCTTTCTTCGGAAAGGGCTTCTTATATAACCGGCTCGACCATCTGTGTGGATGGCGGCAAACGCCGCTCGACCTATTAATAGCAAGGAGAACATGGTGAGATTTCTGATTCTAGGAGCCGGAGAACTCGGCTATTCGATAACCCATGATCTGATTCGCAGCCCCAGAACCGAGATGGTGGTGGTGGCCGATAAAGATGCAAGCAAAGTCCAGAAGCTCAAAGAGTCCATGGCAGACGAAAAAATCGTCCCGGTAGAACTGGACGTAGAACAAGAAGAGTATGTCGCCGAGTTGATGGCCAAGGCCGATGTGGCGATAAGTTGCCTTCCTGCCACCCTGCACTTCGATATGGCCAAGCTGGCGCTTTCGGCAAAAACCAGTTTTTGCGCTGTCGAACTATGCCCGGACCCTGAATTGAGCGAGCGGCTCCAGCTGCTTGACGAAGTGGCGAAAGATGAAGGTGTAGCCATCATACCCTCCATCGGACTGGCGCCGGGTCTTATCTCCATACTGGCAGTATCGGCGGCTGATTCTCTGGATGAACTCTACGAGATCAAAATCCGCCTGGGCGTCCTCCCTGTCGAAAACGAGGGCAGTTTAGACGAGTTTCGAGCCAAATCATTTAATCCAAGAGAGTTTCTCCATCCGGTCAAACTTATAAAAGAAGGAAAAGTCCTGGAGGTTCCGGCGCTGACAGAAGCGGATACCCTGGACTTTCCAGCCCCCATAGGCAAGACCGAGGTCTTCCTGAGCTATGGCGGAGCAGGTCGGCTTCCCGAACTATATAAAGGTCGGATTCGCCACCTCGACTTCAAGTCCATCCATTATCCCGGCTTTTTAGACCGAGTCTCCCTTCTCAAAGATCTCGGTCTTTTCTCTAACAAGGCAGTCGAATTACCCTCAGGCAAAGATGTAATTCCTGGCGAGCTTACCGAAAAACTGCTCTCGGCTGACACCTTAGAAGCAGCCGACCTTGTAGTAATAAAGATCATCGTCACCGGAGTGAAAGACGAAAAACCGATTCAGCATGTATTTGATTGTGTCGACTATGGCGACCCCGCCGAGCGCATCAGCGCCTGTACCAGAATGACCGCTTATCCGGCTTCTATAGTCGCCCAGATGCTGGCTCGAGAAGATATAAAAGGAAAAGGGGTGTTGATCCCGGAAGAGGTAGTACCGGCAAGACTTTTCCTTGCCGAACTCGATAGCCGCGGCATTCGCTTGACCATGACCGAAAGGGCCCCGGTCGTTAAAGATTAAATGATTTCGATTCTGTCCAAAAACTTTGCTGCAGGCATATAGACCTCTTGAACGGTTGTCAATGCAATGCAAATCAAAACTGAACAAAGTTTTTTGATTAAGGCCAGGAGGAATCAACATGTCGTTGGGAAGAACATCTCTCGAAGTTAGCAGTCTGGAGTCGGGTCATGACTCGCGATCTACGACAACGCCGAACTTCAATCCGACAGATTTCCAGTCAGGCGCCAGATCCGCCGACGTATCCGATAGCAGCAGCTTCAGCGGCTTCCAGCTGCCGAAGTTCGAGGTCTTCGAAACCTCCGACAAGTCGAAACAGCCGGAAAAAGTAGATCTTGAAAAATTCGAGAACAAAGCCTTCGATGCTTACATGGACGCCCTGGGCAAGACCAGCGAAAACGGCTACGGCGAGAAGTTCACCGTTCTGATGTTCACCAGAGACAACTGCGGCTTCTGCGCTAGAAACAAAGAGCAACTGGCTAAAGAAGGCGCCAAATACGCCGACAAAGCAGTCTTCTCGGTCAGTGACCCTACAAAAGATCAAGGCGGCAAGCAACTCTTCGATGCTATCGAAGGCAAAGCCTACCCGATAACCGTGGTTCTTGCCACATCCGACCGCACCATCCGGGTTGCCGGTCAAGCCGTGGGCGAACTCGACGCCGATCAGATGAACAAATTTCTCTCTGATTCTATGAAAAAACCGATGGTCGCCTACAGAAACGAAGACTCTGTCAAAACCTCCGATGCGATGGTCTAAGGCAGTCGAATCAGTTGAGCCAGTTGAATAAGTTTGAATCACTGGAGTATTCTATGGGTCTTTCAAACCTCGACCCGACTCCTGGAGATTCCAATGTCTACAACAGATGTATGCCTGGATAAACTCGAAAACTATATCAGCGCTGCCCGCAGCCGCTACGAAAAAGAACTCAAAGAGCTGGTTGATATAGCCGGCGTCAGCATGGATCCGGAAAGAAAGCCTCAAATAGAAGCGACGGCAAAATACGCTAAAAGCTTACTTGAAGCCCACGGTGCAAAGGCCGAAATTTTACCAACGCGCGGAAACCCTGTTGTTGTCGGAGAATATTTTGCTGACAAAAAATATCCGACCGTGGCGGTCTATAACCACTTAGATGTGCAACCCGCCGACCCGGACAAATGGAAATCTCCTCCATTCGATATGAAAATCGAAGCGGATCGTTATCTTGGCCGAGGTACCACCGACGATAAAGGACCGGCCCTGGCCGTGCTTTATGGAGCGAAGTTCGCCAGCGAGAATAAATTTCCGATCAACATAAAATTCATCTGGGAGCTGGAAGAAGAGATTGGTAGTCCTTCTTTCGAAGAGTTTTTGAAAAAGAATATCGACAGATTGCGTTGTGACTCGGTGGTAATCTCAGATACGGTCTGGATCTCTAAAGACAAACCCGCCATGCCCTATGGATTGAGAGGTCTGCAAGCCTGCATGATCAGACTCAAAACCGGCGGAAAAAATGTTCACTCCGGCGAGGTCGGCGGTCTTGCCCGCAATCCGATAGCGGATCTATGCGATCTAATCGCAAAATGCCATGACGCCAGAACCGGAGAAGTAAAAATCCCCGGTTTCTATGACGGTATGAAAAAGGCCACCGACGAGGAGCTCGATAGTTTTGTCGCTTCAGGCTTCTCTCTGGCTCACTATCGGCAGGCCCACGAGCTCAACTTACTCAGAACCGAGGATGATCGAGAGGGTGCCGACCGCATCTGGACAAGACCGACCTTTGAGGTACACGGTATTACTGGCGGTTACCAGGGCCCGGGAGTAAAGACTATAGTTCCATTCGAGGCGGAAGCCAAAGTGAGCATGCGTCTGGTCCCGGATCAAGATCCTCTGCATGTTCTGGATTGTCTGAAAAAATTCGTCAAAGAGATTCTACCGGAAGCGGAAATAGAAGCAGAAGGAGCACTCAAACCCTTCGTCAGCCACTATAAAGACGATTATTCCCAGGCTGGGGCAGAAGCCTGCCGGTTAACTTTCGGAGTAGAGCCCGCTTTCATCAGAGAGGGCGGCAGCATCGGAGCAGTGGTCAGTATGAAAGAAGCTCTCGATGTGCCGATGGTCTTCTTAGGCTTGTCCCTGCCGGAACACGGCTATCATGCCATCAACGAAAATTTCGACTGGGGCCAGGCCGAAGGCGGCATGAAGCTCTTTTCTCACTATTTCAAACTGCTCAGTGAAATCAAAAAATGACGGAATTCAAAGGAAAAACAGTAGTAATTACAGGTTCCTCGCGAGGAATAGGTCTTGCTATAGGCGAGAGGCTGGCCCAAGCCGGTGCCAACATTGTGATCACCGGCAAAACAGTGGAAGCGCATCCGAAACTGCCCGGAACCATCCACACGGCAGCCGAGGCCATAGAAGCCGCCGGAGGCTCTGCCCTTGCCATCGCTCTCGATTTGAGAAACGCCGAGGATATCGAGAGGATGGTGGAAGCCACTATCACCACTTTTGGTGGCATAGACATTCTAGTCAACAATGCCAGCGCCATAAGCCTTACACCGACAGCCAAAACCGATGTCAAACGCTATGATCTGATGCATCAGGTCAACGCCCGGGGCACTTTTCTAGCTTCTAAATTCTGCCTGCCTCATTTAGAGAAAGGAAAGAATCCCCACATTCTCAACATATCGCCGCCCCTCAATATGAACCCACGCTGGTTCGGCCCCCATGTCGCCTACACCATGGCGAAATACGGCATGAGTATGTGTACTCTGGGCATGGCAGCAGAATTTAAAGAAAGCAAAATCGCCGTCAACTCTCTGTGGCCGGAGACCGGTATAGCGACAAGTGCCGTGCGCAATCTCCTTGGCGGAGATCAAGCCATGAAACATTGTCGCAAGCCCGATATCATGGCCGACGCCGCCTATTTCATTTTGAAGCGAGAGGGGGCGGAAAACACCGGCAATTTCTACATCGATTCGGAAGTACTGAAAGAAGAAGGGATTGATGACCTGTCAAAATATTCTGAAGGACCCCAGAGCGAATTGATGCGGGACTTCTTTCTAGATTAGTTTCAGGTCTGGTTTTAACCTATACCCAGAGGCGTGGTGGTCAGGGAGCCTCTAATATAATCGAGGAAGTGTGAAGGACTGATGCTGCTCTCTTCAGCACCCTCCAGCTTCAGGCGCGAGATTATTTTATCGACTCCGCTGAAGCTCCACTGACCGCCGGAGCGTTCGGTGGTATTCAGTCGCTTCACAAGATTGGCAAGATCAATTCTCTCTTTGAGAATTCTCGATACGAAATCGATCCAGGTTTCATAGCGATAATAAAGCTCATAGCGTTGCTTGCGAATTACCAGCACCCGAAAACAGTCTATTTTGTTATGAACGGCAATAGGATGCAACTCTGAGCTTATCCAACTGGACGGATTCTCGAGAACCTCATCGTCATCGAGAATGCCATCATCGGGCAAAGTGACCACGGCAAGATCTATATCACGATCCTCTTCAATCTTTATCTTCCCTGCAATAATCGCATTCTCCGTCGCCTCCAGAACCCTGTCCTCGGGCTCCCAGAACTCTTTCAAATTGCCGACCTTATCCACTACTTTCGGAAGACGCTTCAATAGCTCTTCGTAGAGCACTTGATTCAACTCTTCAGTGGTACCACCGAAGATGCGCCGGCTCAATGGCGATCTATCCGGGTCGGTCCAGGCAGAAAGAACAAACGACACCCTGGCTGCATCTCGATCATGACACATAGAAAAATCACCGGCCCTGGCCACTTCTATCAAGAAATCTTTCATGGCAAGCGCCTTCTCAGGATCGACCATGGCAAAAACACTGACCAGTCCGTCTTCATCGAAATGATTATTAGAGACTACTTCGACACCATCTAATGACGCCCTGTTTTCGTCCTCGACATAGCGAAAGGCTATCTGGGCAGAGAGATCATCTTTGTATTGCGCCGGAGTGCGGTTACCCGGCCAGTGTGAAAGAGTGAGCCTGGTGTGCTTGTTGCCACTGCCATCCACTATGATATTCGGCTCGTCGGTCAAAAGATGATAGGGAACGTATCGAAGCTTCATAAAAATGCTTCCTCATCATATTCGGTATCACGGATGACGATGATTCAATGCTTACCCAGACTATTCAACCAGTCCTTGATAGACTCGGAGACATCGCGGTGTTTGTTATAGGTCCTGTCTTGCAGACGAAGGTAAGCCAGGTTGATCTCGTTATCCCAGGGTCGTAAATTGTGAGCCCTGGTCAGCTGAGCCAGCGCTTCTTTTGAATCGCGCCGGTACATCTCGAGATCCAGACCAAGCCTGTAATGGGCAAGCACCAGCGAATCGTCCTTGGCAATCGCTTTTTCGTAATAGCGAATAGCATCGTCACGATAGTTGAGATTGTCGTAAACCGTGCCGAGAAAGTAATAATAAGCAGCCAGATTGAATTTCTTGGCAATCTCCTCGGTATAGGAATCCACCATGGGAAGGGCTTTCTCCTTGGGCAATTTCCTCAAAACTTTGACCATCCAGTTGGTCGGACCGAGGTTTTTTATATCCGGTTCAGAGGTGAATGCCAGAAGAAAAACTGCCGGCTTCAAAGCCTCTTCATAGTTTCCAAGCCAGAAATAGGCTTCTGATAAAGCCTGTGCCAGAGGTATTATGGTCGGATCGTGCTCGAAAGCCGGCTTCAGATCAAGTACGGCGAGGTCATACTGCCTGAGACCGCAATAGGCCATACCGCGAATACGCTGGGCCCGGTCATAATTCGGTCTGACCTTGAGATCCATGGTGGCATATTTGGCAGCCCTGGTGTAATCATGATTGAGATAGATTTGCGCCAGAGAGGTAGGCAAACCAAATAGAGTGCTGTCCAGTTTATAGGCTTGCTCTAAAAGACGTCTGGCCTCAACCGGTCTTTTTTCTTTGATCAGATAATCACCGACGATAAAGAGCATCTCGGGCTGATTCGGAAATTTCTTGAGACCATAGTTCAATAGAACCATGGCCCCATTCACATGACCCTGACGAATCTCTTCTTTGCACAGCTCCACCAGAGCTTTGGGATTATCCGGTCCATATTCCACCGCCAGTTTGAGCTGTTCATAAGCCTGCTCTTTCAAGCCCATGCGCTCTAGGATCAAACCCAGATAAAGCCGACCATCCGAGCTTCTCGGATTAGCCTCGACATAATTGCTGACCTGTTCAAGAGAGGACTGGCTGAGGTGATCGCTTTTAAGCTCTTCTTTGACCTTTGAGAAAAGAGCGCTCTGAGCGAAAACTCCGCTGGGGTATCCCACAGAGAGCACAGGAAGGAGCGTGAGAGCGGAGAGAAGAAGCGCTTTTCTTTTTGAGAACACCATTAGAACCTGCAAGGTAGTGGTAGAAGTATATTGTGGTTCGCTAAAGCGCCTGCAGTGTTTTATTTGCCATCATTATGAGCAAATTTTTATATTAATCAAAGCCAGAGACACTTCATGGCCCCGCTGCAAGGGAACAACCTATATAGAGCCATTATAAGCAAAGAGATAGAAAAGAGAGATCGCTACTTTATTTTGAAAGAGAATTGCATCAAATCCTTTCTCTCGGGAGTTTTACCAATGCGAAGTCGATTCAGACGCAATAGAAAAGGGAATCAAATTGCCGAACTCGCCCCGGCAATCTTTATCATTCTGGTGGTATTCCTGTTTCCGATCATGGTCCTGCTTTATATCGGACTTGGTTATGCTTGCGGCTGGTTCCTCAACCACATGTGCACCAGAGCCGCAGCCATAGTCGAGCCCTCGGCTATGCCCACAGCGCTTGCCAGTCAACAGGCAGCCTGGCAGGGCACCGGACTTGCCGCTTTTACCAAAGCGACCGTTCTAAGCAATACCGCAGCCCGAATCAATCTCGATTCGGACCCCGAAGACGATATCGTCCGGGTCACCACCACTATTCAAATCGAACCGCTGGTGATTGTTCCATTTATCCCTCTAAATCCGCTGCCTTTCACTTTTGTTGGTGAACGACCGGTAGAAGAGCAAGGCATCAAGTAATTCAATTTAGAATCAGAAGCAGATTCAAGGAGTAGAGGAAAAGATGTATTTGGTCAGGAGTCGTAAAACCAGAGGCGGTGCCATTATCGAGACAGTGGCCGGTCTCTTCGTACTGGTCCCGATCGTTCTTTTCCTCATTGACGGCATAGCCATGGTCCTTGCCCAGACAGCCAATGACGCTCTGGCCAAGAAATGCGCCCGGGCAGCCGCCAGTGAACCGGACAACGCCAAAGCCACCGCCTCTGTCAACAATGTCATCTCCGGTTTCAGCTCACCTGTAATAACCAATGTCACAGCCAATATCATGGCATTCGACCCGGCTTCGACTGTGCGAGTACAGACCCAGGTTACTTTCGTATTTCCAGTTCAAGTACCGGTCGTAGGCGCCACCTCCCAGGTCTTTGTGGCTGATGCCACCGAGCCTGTGGTCGGAGCCCTGCCTCCATAACCCTATTTATTCAGTTGATTGAATGTAGGCACCAGAATAAAAGGCATCTTCTCGATGGCGCGGTCGTTGACCTCGGTAATTTTGACTTTGACTTTCTCGCCTTTGAGAGCCGCTTTTAAAATCTTGTCCACTTTTATCTTGGAGCCGTCATAAATTGCAGCAGCTCCATAGGGCTTTTTGATCATCACCGCAGCTTCGACGACTCCGTCTTCCGCCTCCATTCTTTCACGAATTCTTCTCAGGCAAGAAGCACAGGCGCTGCCTTCAACTTTGAAATCGACCCGCCGAAGCTCTTTTACATCCTTGGCAGATTTTTTTTCACCGCGAAAAACCATGTCCTGCCCATCGAAGCTTTGCTTCTCCTGGGCGCTAGATTGAGGACTGGCGATTACAAAAGAAACGAGAAAGAGCGCTGGAAGGCTTGCTAGAAACGCTGATTTCACATACTTCATTTGTTGAAACTCCCTGGTTTTCTTTCATAGTAACCCAAAATATCAACCATCTCTTCTACAGACTACGTTGACAAGCACATGTTTCCGATCTTCTCTGGAAATTCTAAGTGCCTCTTGCAATGTCGCCTTAAGTTTAGCCGGCTCTTCTACCTTGAGACCGACACCACCGGTTGCTTTAGCTAGCATATCGAACTCAACCGGTACTGAAAAGTCGCATAGAGGCATATAATCGTTCTTCAGTCCCCAGCCCCCGGGCATAGAGCCTTTGTAAGACTTTTTGATTGTAGACCAGGCATTATCGTTGAAAACAACGATCACCACCGGCAGTTTATAGGCCGAAGCGACATAGTGGGCGGATAGAGGCGTATTGAAGAGATATGAGCCATCTCCAAGCGTTACTACCATGGTCTGAGACGGCGAGGCGAGCTGAGCACCAAGAGCCGCTCCCAGAGACCATCCCAGACCACTAGCCACAGAGTTCTCGAACCAGGAATCGACTAGATGTCGAGGCACTAAATAAGGGTCGAGGTTGTACTCGTTAAAAATAACCACCTCATCATCCACCACAGTGCCCAGGGTATAAGAGAGAAACTCTTTGGTGATCTCTTTCTCGGAAGCAAGGCCGGAGGCGGCAGCGCGCTTTGAGACGAAGAGTTTTTCATGCTCATTTTTGAGTTTACTTCTTCGACTTTCTACGTCTGTGAAGAAGTCTTTCTTACCATAGCTCTGCGAGGCAGATAGACAGCTCAGCGATTTATTGATGGCAACCAGAGCCTGATCCGGTGATGCGGTAAGACTGAGGTCGGCTGGAAAAGCGCGCATGGGAAGCTTGCTGCACAAAGGATCGACAGAGATATGAATCATGCGCGGCGGCTCTTTAACATCAGCCAGAGCCGGTATCCATGGGACATGCGATTCAAGCGCAATGACAAGATCGGCTTCTTCTACATAGGGCGAAGGGTCGAAACCGAGATGATAAGGCGACTCGGTGGGAAAGTTGAAAAAGTTTCTCTTACCGTGTTCTATTACCGGTACGGCATAGGTAGAAGCCAGGTGCAAGAGAGCCTCTACCGCACCGGGATAACGCCCGGCTTCGGCGGTAATGATAAGTGGATTTTTGCTCTCTGCGATCATGCGAGCCGCTTGCGCCACTGTATCTGGTGCGGGCATCCCCATGTAAGTAGACCGCTGACAGGGTGTGGTTGCGCTAACTCTATCTTCCTCGGCAAGCTTCATACAGAGAGCTTCTTTGGGTAAGGTCAAATAGACCGGTCCGGCAGGATCGCTCTCGGCTATAGCCAGAGCCCTGTCTACGACGGTCTCCATATGGTGCGGTCCCTTGAGCTGATAGTCCCATTTGGTGAACTCGCGAAAGTATGCACCCTGATCGAAAGTATCCTGGCCCCACTGGACAAAATTAGTGCGGCATCCATCTATGCCGCCGTCATACCAGGGAGTATTGCCCGAGAGCACCAGAACAGGGATATGCGAGCGACTGGCATTGATAATACCCAGACCCATATTGGCGGTGCCGACATTGACATGACCCATCACCACCTGGGTCCGACCGGTGAGAAGATAATAGCCATGGGCCATGGCTATAGCAGTGTTCTCGTGCGGTGCCACCACAGGCTCCAGTTTAAAATCGGCGTCATTTCTATAGCGGGCGAAACCATCTATAACCGGGGTGAAATCGGTGCCTGAATTAGAGAAGAAGTAGTCTATCTTTCTCTCATTCAAAAGGTGAACAAGACCATGGGCGACCAGCTCTCCTTCATATGCATGGCTCTGTCTGCGGGGCGGCTGTACTCGTGTCCCGCCCCTTGCCCTTGCTCGTCTTAAATGCACAGCAAGTAAATTGTTGAACGACTCTACGCTGTCGAGATTAGAGAAGTGTCCCCCGCCATCAATCTCTTTGAGTTGCGCCAGAGGAAGCTCGGCTTTGATAGAGGTCAATAGCGGATCCGCCGGAGTCACCTTGTCTAAACTGCCTCCTACTAACAGAACCGGCACAGTTATCTCTGCGACCCTGTCTAAAAGATCCGCTTCGAACATAGAGCGCCAGGATAAGAGGAAGACCTCTTTGTCTTTGGCACCTTCTATGGCCACGGTCTCTTCCACAAAAGAAGGAGCCGCTCCCGGACCGAAAAGATCTGGAATAAGCTCGGCTGCACTTTCTTGCATGGTCATTTTAGTCAGGCGCTCTGTCATAAAAGCGATTTTTGCCGAAGCTTCCGGATGTCGTGCCCAGGAATTTGCTATGCACAGAGATTGAACCAGATCAGGACGCAGGGACCAGGCGCGCAGTGCGACCACTCCTCCCATAGATAGCCCTACTAAATGTGCCCTGGAATAACCGGACTCTTCTATCAAGGCGATAGTGTCCCGGGCGAACTCATCGATCGAAACTGCGCGTGCTTCGCTATCGCATTCACTCAATTGAGAGCGGCTGTGCCCGCGGAAGTCGAAAGCGATACAAGTATATCTGTCACCAAAACACTCTAATTGAGGCTTCCAGGAATCGGCGTTGCCGCCCACGGCATGGAGGAAGACGATCAGTTCTTCGCCGTCGCCCTGACGATTTCTATGAAGGGCGGCTCCGGTTTTTACTTTCAAGAGATTTTCTTCCATGACTTTCATACTTCATCTACCCGTGCGATAAGGGCCAGGGTGCCACCACCCAGGGGACCATGATGTTCTGAACGTGTGCTTATATAGATAGCGGTATCGCCTACCACACTTGCCACCACACTGGCGAGTACACATCTTGAATAGCGGGTGTCGCTGATATCGTCATCGGTCAACATCGTGTGCCTCTGTCCCCGAATCTCGCCTCTGGGATCCGCTTCGGATTTACCGAAGATGCCGACTAATCTAGCGGTCTGTTCGGCAGAAGCCTGACCGGCAACCTCCATGCCCGCTCCCAGCCCACCGAGCACAGAACGGACAGAATCGGCGTCGATCATGTCCTTGAGAATGCCACCGTTAATAACCAGATCTCCCTGCCAGTAACGACTGTTACCCATGACCATGATCTCGGTCCTGGTAAGACCGGGCTTAGCCGAGCAAGAAGCGGTTCGCGAGTACTTAGACCAATCGGAGCAAATGCTGTCGTCACTGAGTTCTTCGATTGCCACTTCACCAAGGGCCACCGCCGCACCAAGGGCGGAGGCACCTCTTGAATAGATCATATCGGAACGCATCGGATTTCCACTAAGGCGAGCGGCTTCTCCCTCTTCCCACGTATATGAGGGAATCGCCCCTTTCATCTGAACAAAATGAATATCGGAAGGAGAATCGACTTTCAAACTCCTCACCACATCCGATATCACCCGGGCAGTCTCTTCGACTTGAGCCAGACGACCTATCTCCTCGGGGGCGAACTCCCTGGTAAAGCCTATTCCAAGAGCCAGTCTCTTCTCTGAAGCAGCCTCGAAAGACTCAGTTCCTTCCCTGGCGAAGACAACGATATGGGGTGAGACCACCCCTTCGGTGCCCCCGGACAGAGAAAAGATTATGCGCTCGGTGACTTCCTCGCGACTGATTTTAAGAAGGCGCGAGAAGAGATCCTCGAACACCGTCATGGCAAGATCCCGGGTAAAATCGTTGCGACCGCCATTGCCTTCGGTCTTACCGATGATGCAAATAACATCTTCGGCACGAATTTGTTTTCTATCGAATAAATCGACAAGACCGCTTATATCCGAAGGTCCGGAGGTCCGCAGTTTATAAGCTCTTACCCGCATTCTTATACTGCCGCTCTGAGCACTTTACCGGTATGCTTTTTGATGTCTATTTTGTAGACATCACCATGGTTCATTTCATTGGCACCGGCCATACTGGCGAGCGCTTCCACCACCTCGGGCGAATTAGCGGTCAGAACCGTGACCGGCTCTTTGACACAGAGAGGAAAATCATGCCAGGTGCCCCGGTGAATCATGATGCCGTGACCGGGAGGAAGTATGAAACACTTGACCTGATCTAAATCAGGAACCTCTTTGCCCTCTTTATGATTGGGCTTGCCCAGGACCATGGCGAAAGGCTGGTCTCCAAGACCGACAAAGAGCTGGGTCATATTCATATGCCGCTCCAGCCAGGTTACCTCCTGAGCCCGTTTCGAGATGCGGGCGGTTCTAATCACGGCAGAGCCTGTGCACTCGAATGGCAGATTATGACCTTCTTGAACTGAGCCCTTATAGAAAGGGATGGACAATCCGTCATTGGGAACG
Source organism: Candidatus Obscuribacterales bacterium (assembly GCA_020634035.1). Taxonomy (GTDB): domain Bacteria; phylum Cyanobacteriota; class Vampirovibrionia; order Obscuribacterales; family Obscuribacteraceae; genus RI-106. The sequence goes on from JACKCM010000006.1 coordinate 308,996, forward strand.
TCAGTCCCTATGAAAAGCCCGTACTCACTGACATTTTCCCGGGTCGCTTCAACAACGGGAATATCGATTACATCTACAGCGCTGGTCATGACTATGCATCTCTCCTTTCGTCTGCTCTTTCTAAATTAATAATCAGATAGACGATTGTCTCATTAATAGACGCGTTTTGATCATAGTCTTTGGCACCCTTGACTACGGTAAATCTCAAATTTGCCCGGCCGTCACTAAATCAAGCCAGTGCCTTTGCGATGGAATCTTTGAAATCGGGTCTCAAAACACCGACCTCGGTGAATATAGCCGTTATCAAACTGGCCGGGGTGACATCGAAAGCCGGGTTGAAGGCCTCTGCGTCTTTTACCGTAATAGATGCGCCATTGACGTTGATAACTTCGTCCAGGTCCCGGTGCTCGATGGGGATACCGGAGCCTTCTTCTAGATTACGATCGAAAGTGGAGAGCGGTGCTGCTACGTAGAACGGAATATCATGGTATTTGGCAAGCACAGCCAGGTTATAGGTCCCGATTTTGTTAGCGGTGTCGCCATTCATAGCGATGCGATCCGCACCGACTATTACCAGGTCGATAAGCTTGTTGGCCATCACATAACCGGCCATGGAGTCACAGATAAGTTTTGAGGGAATGCCATCCTCTTTCAGTTCCCACATCGTGAGGCGGGCACCTTGAGAACGCGGTCTGGTCTCGTCGACAAAGACAGTGGGCGAATAGCCACGAATTTTAGCGGAGCGAATGACACCAAGGGCAGTTCCCCAGCCACAGGCAGCAAGGGAACCGGCATTGCAGTGGGTAAGAATAGACGGATCTTTAGGAATGAAATCACAACCGTACTCGCTCAATTTGCGATTCTTGCGGACATGCTCATCCATGGTCTGTCTGGCCGATTCGAACAAGCGCTCAGCAATCTGACCGGGGCTCAGTTCAGATTCTGCTTCGACAAGCTCTCGGGCTTTGTTGTAGATCCCGTCGGTCTCCCACATTAAGTTGACCGCTGTGGGCCGGGTTTCTTGAATTTCTATCCTCGCCTTCTCTAATTGCTTGAGAAAATCCTCTCGACTGAGACTCTTACCTTCAGAGGTAATAGAGACAGCATAGCCCGCCAGACCGAAAGCGCCCGCCACTCCTATCGAAGGAGCGCCACGTACCACCATATGCTTGATGGCATAGAGCATATCCTCGAATTTAGAGGCATCGAAATAAGAGAGACTCTGGGGCAGAGCACGCTGATCTATTAAAACAACTCGGTTCTCATCATCGACCGAAACAGGCATTGTGCCGCTTCCGATATCAATTTCCTGGATACTCAAAGGGAACCTCCCCAGAAGGAACATCTACCGTACAGCAGGATCTTAGCAAACCGAACTGCTATTACGAATGAAAAAGGCGGCTGTATTTACAACCGCCTTCCTGATTATGAACTGAGATCCTTTATCTATTTGTTAGCGATTGCGAGCTCTCAAGAACTCGGGAATGTCGAGAATATCGCTGGCGATTTTCTGCATTTCTTCGCTGGGACCGTCCTCTTCTTCGGTGGTCTCGAGGGTGGTGATCGAGACTTCTTCGCCTACAGGAGCTTCAAGAAGAGAAGGCTGAATCTGCTGATGCTGCGGCTGTTGAACCGGAGCTTGAGCTTGAGCCGGTTCAGGTCTTCTTTGAACGGGACGTTCTACCGGTCTGACAAGAGCATGATCAGCGGGCTGAACAACCATGTCGAAGCCGGTGGCAATCACAGTGATCAGCACCTCGCCGTGGAGGCGGTCGTCGAGTACGGCACCGAATATGATGTTGGCATCTTCGGAGACGGACTGATAGATAACATTGGCAGCTTCCTGGACTTCATGCAAGGTGAGGTCCGGACCGCCGGTAACACTGAAGATCACTCCGGAAGCACCATCGATAGTACTTTCGAGGAGCGGGCTGTTGATGGCGTTGCGAGCGGCTTCCACAGCTCGACCTTCGCCGCTGGCACGACCGACACCCATGAGGGCCGAACCGGCAGTCTGCATTACAGCCTTCACATCGGCGAAGTCTACATTAATCAGACCGGGAACAGTGATGATATCGGAGATACCCTGTACACCTTGCATCAACACTTTGTCGGCTTCAACAAAAGCTTCCTGCATGGAGGCTCTGTGATCGACCACTTCCAGTAATCTCTGGTTGGGAATTACAATGAGAGTATCCACTTTAGAGCGGATTTCATTGATTCCTTCTTCTGCCTGATTGGCTCTTCTTCTTCCTTCGAAGAAGAAAGGACGTGATACCACACCTACGGTGAGGGCACCCAGTTCTTTGGCCACTTCGGCGACTATAGGAGCGGCACCGGTACCGGTTCCGCCACCCATACCGGCAGCGATGAAGACCATGTCCGATCCTTGTATAGCATTCGCTATCTCTTCACGGCTCTCTTCAGCAGCCTTCATACCGACCTGGGGATTGCCACCGGCACCCAAACCTCTTGTTAGCTTGGCACCAACCTGCAATCGATTCTTAGCAGCGGACAGCTCCAGTGCTTGAGCGTCCGTGTTGCACGCCCAGAATTCAACACCACTCAACCCGGCTGCAATCATTCGATTGACAGCATTTGAACCTGCACCACCGACACCTACGACTTTGATATCAGCTTTTAGCTCAAATTCTCTAGCCTTTTCGGACTTCTTCTCCGCTTGCTCTGGCACGGCTTTTCAACCTCTTACAAAATTTACGCGATCTATATTGATTTGATTAACACACCGGACATTCTTTACCGGCCATTAATGGAAGGAGGCTTCGGCGGCCTCACTTTCTGGCGGTTATGTCCTGACTCCGATAAATGTTAGGACCTTTACCTTTCATTTGCAAGGTGGAAACCCGCTCATATAGTTAAGCTTTTCAAAGCAGTAACCAGGAAAGAAAGGGTTGCCAACAGGTAACCATGAGGCTTTCCGCCTACCCCAAAATTACCTGAAGGCAACTGGCGCTTTGTAACTAAAAGTTATTTGTTCTTATCGGCGGCAGCTTTGATTTTTTGAAGGGTTTTCTTGAATTTCTCACTATCGGGCCGAATGTCGACCGCCTTCTGAGCAAAGCCGACAGCCTCTTTGAATTTATCCTGACTGGCTTTGATACCAGCTAAAAGCCAGCAGGCTTCTGCATTTTTGCGATCTATACCGATACATTTCTCCAGGCACTGAGCGGCTTGATCACGCTTTTCTGTATGCACATAAGCCGAAGCCAGGTAATAGAGCGCATCCGCGTCTTCCGGATCGATCTCCAGCGCTTTCTTCTCTTCAAAGATCTGGTCTTCGAGTTTGCCCTGCAAACCCAGTACCATACCCAGTTCTCGATGGGCCGGGCCGAACTTGGGATTCAACTTTATAGACTTTCGATATGCTTTTATTGAATTATCGTCTTCTTTCAACCGCATATACATCTGTCCGAGTTTGTACTGTATATCCGAATTATTAGGATCCCTTAAAACGGCATCCTTAAGGGCCTTTAACGCCTGCTTGTCATCCCGCTTACGAGTGTAGACCCGGGCCAGACCAAGGTAAGCATCCGATTTGTTGGGTGAGATCTTGGCAGCAGCTTGGAACTGCTCCAGGGCACCATCGAGATTTCCTTTGACGAGATAAGCCTCACCAAGCCGAATACGGGTTTCCGGGTTATTAGGATTTGCACCGATACCAGCTTTATATCTAACGATAGCCCGATCTATATCTTCGGCATTTGTCTTGGTATTGTCGGCGGCAGAAAGCGGGCCTGCCTGGGCGATCATAATAAGCGCCCCCAGGAAAAAGGCTCCCGTTGCTTGCAATTTCATATCTTTACCTCGTCACGTCCAGACGGTCTTGGGCGACCAAACTCTTCGAATTATCCAATAGTTTCGACAATGCTGCTTTAGATGCCGGATCTCTTGGATTAATTTGTATTGCTTTTTTATATACTTCTGCCGCATCGCCCTGCTTGCCAGCACTTTCGTAGAGCTCACCCAGAGCAAGATAAGCGTAATGATTGTTAGGATTTCGCTCCACAGCCTTCTTCAGAACAATTAGGGCAAGCTTATCTTCACCCAGTGCCATGTGGGTTCTTCCCAGGGCGACAATGGCCAGATTGTTGGAAGGGTCAAGACCGATAGCTCTTTTAAAAGAGAGTTTGGCGCGCTTGAGATCGCCTTTTTTAAAGAGAGCATTGCCGAGGTTATAGAATGCGGTGCTGCTGTTCGGTCTGGCCCGTGCCACCATATTCAACTCTTCGCAAGCAAGCTCGATGAACCCAAGCTGTTCAAGACAGACGGCATAGTTGCCCCGAACATCCATATCATCGGGCTTCAGTTCGAGAATCTGCTTGAGCTGCCCCCCGGCTTCGTCATAGTTACCCTGCTTTAAAAAGATAGATGCTATCTCTGCCCGGGTGGAAATATTGGAAGCCGGATCTTTGTCATTCAAAAATAGAGATTGAAAGAGTTCGGCAAGCGCGTCCTTCTGCCTTCCGATTCGGGACAGGGCCCGGCCATAGCGCAGATGCAACTGCCAGCTCTCATGATTTTGATCGACAGCTTGCTTATAAACTGAGACCGCCGCATGGTAAGCCCCGCGCTGAAAAAGCGCATCTCCATTTTCTGCCAGCTTCTTCCAGGGCTTCTCGCTTCCCATGGCCGTACTCGAAGGAATGCAGGAGAGCATGATGAGCAGTGCTAAAAAGGAGGCTGAACTCGAAGGAATTTTCATAGAGATGCTGTCGAATGCTTTATTAAGGAAGTGAGAATAATTATAGTGCCAAACGACCTGCCGGACAGGAGCTGCGCAGCGGCTTCTAATGAGAATGCTCAAATGACGAATATATGCACTGCTTATAAACAAATTTGGTTAAAATAACCTCTAAGACTATTAGTTGCCGGAATCAGAAATGAACTTTGGGTTCGACCTTTACGCCTTATTTGCCAGCAGGGAAGCCTTCATAGTAGATGTGCTGGTGCCTCCGATTCTCTTCGGATTTCATGGATGGATAGCGACGTATTGCGCGGTGAAGATGCTCTTCCGCCCTTACAATGCCTGGTTTATTCCGGGCACAAAGATTCAAGTCCCCTTGACACCAGGTATCTTTCCGAAAAGACAGGCAAAGCTCTCCCAGTCTGTAGCTACCACCATTACCGATACCTTGTTGACTCCCCAGGATATAAAAGCGAAGGCAGAAGAGTTAGTCACCCAGGAGAACATCTACAGAACAGTGGACCTGTTCATAGACTCGGTTCTCCTCAAAGAGTTTCGCGATACCACAAAACTGCATCGTCTAGCATCAGAGATAGCGCAGCTCAGCCCCACACTGCTGCAGCACTTTATCAAATCGACGATAGATTCTCTCGAAGACCGCAGTGAAACTAGAATCCCTGCCATCACCGACAAGATCTTCGATCAGGTGGTTCTCTCCAGTCGCATCAATATGACCCAGGCAACAGAGCTTTCTGAGCGCTTAATGGAAAACCTGCTCACCCCTGAGAAGATTCGACTCTCTTTGATAAAGGTGCTCAGCCCTCAAAATATCAATGCCCTGGATGAATCAATCAATGCCTATGCCGGCGGTCCTTATCGCCTGCTTGCTCGCATTGTCGGGGTAAAGCGCATCTGCTACGAGTGGAAGAGCTATATGGAGAACGAACCGAAAGAAGCTCAAAAGCTGATAGCGGATCTGATAAAGAGATTCGGTATAAAACATCAGATAGCTGTCCAGATCACCAGCTTCGATCTGCGCTCCATGCCCCTGGAGAACGTAAGCAAACTGAAGAAAAACGTAATCGAGTTCGTGGAAGCTTTCCTGATCGAACACAAGGATGATCTCGTAGAAGCGGCTCACAAACTGGAGGATGAAGCGATGGTTACCGTGCAACACGCTATCGTGACTTTCAATCCAGAAAGCATTCCCGCCGAAGTACTGGACAGAACCAAAAGACAGGTCTCGACTTTTATTTACTCTTATCTGAAAAGAGAACTGGGTGAGCTGGTGGAACAGGCTATTCCCAAACTGGGTGTCCATGGGCTGATTGTCAGCAAAATCGACTTATTCTCTCCCAAACAGCTCGAAGATCTGGTGAAGCGAATCTGCAAAAACGAGCTAAAAGCCCTGGAGTATTTCGGCGGTGTGATCGGAGCAGTAATGGGCATCGTCCAGATCCTGATAAATGCGATAACCTATTGATCACAATTATGTTGATATTATATTCAGTGCTCGACTCAACCTTGATTTCCCGGCAGAGAGCCCTCTTCTAAGATTACTCTGGATTCCATCAGGGAACATTCAATATGGTATTCGCAAAGGCTGTCAAGGTGCCCTGACCCGGTTAACATCCCGTGCTAACTGAAGAAACAAGAATAAATCTCGGTCTGCCCATCAAAAAGGATGCCTTCCCGGCGGGTGGACTCGTCGGATATCGAGTCAGAAAGCCAAGAGACAAAAGAGACCTGCTTGTCGGCACGGTTTTGAAAGACAGATATTTCGTCCTCTCCATCATAGGAAAAGGCGGAATGAGCCTTGTATACAAGGCCAAAGATTTGAGCACCGGCAAGGTGGTCGCGGTAAAAGCACTCAGAACCCAGGGCCTTGGTGACGAGACCATTGTCAAGCGCTTCAAGCAGGAAGCAGAAGTGCTCCACCGTCTCAATCATCCAAGAATCGTGAGCGTCTACGATTACGGAACCAGCCGCATAGGACAGCCTTATTTCATCATGGACTATCTGGTCGGGGTCAGTCTCTCCCAGGTCCTGAGAAAGCAAGGTCCCCTGGAGCTGGGGCGCTTTCAAGATATCTTCGTTCAAATCGCAGCGGCGGTTTCCCATGCCCACAAACATAAAGCTATCCACCGTGACCTGAAGCCCGGCAACATCATGCTTGTAGAGATGGATCACACCTCTGATTATGTGAAGATCGTCGATTTCGGAATCGCCAAACTGGCCGAAGACGCCTCGAAGCTGACCAGACTGGGCGAAGTCTGGGGAAGCCCAATTTATATGAGCCCGGAGCAGGGCATGGGCACAAAAATAGACACCCGAACGGATATCTATTCTCTGGGCATAGTCATGTACGAAGCCCTGACCGGCGATGTGCCATTCCTGGGCAAAAACTATGTCGAGACCATGACCAAACAGATGAGCGAAGCCCCGGCACCGTTCTCTGAGGTCGCCGGGCATTTGAATATCCCAGCTTCTCTAGAGATGATCGTCTTCAAGGCTCTGCAAAAATCTCCCGATGATCGCTATCAAACAATGGCCGATCTCAAAGCGGATCTGGAAAAAGCGCTCAGCCCTGATCAAGTAGCCGATAGTCCTTCTGTCTTGCCGTCAAAAGATCTGGAGCTGGACCGCTCTAAAAAAGTCTGGACTTTTATTCGAGAGAAGATAGGAAGCGATACCGGTCCGGAAGAGGAAATCACAAAATCGCAGATCAGGGACACCAAGAAAATCGTCGCCAGGCCAGGGCGCCAGAACAATCAGAAAACCGATTCTCTTTCCAGTAAAGTCCAGGAAGATTTCATAACCACCTTCAACCGTCCCCAGGTGGTGGCCGCCAGCCTGCCGGACAAATTGCTGGCTCCTTCCGAATATGTTCAAAGACAGTCCCAGAAGCTAAAACCGCTACCCAAAGAGAGCCTTGTCAACACACCACCGGACAGGCCTGCGCCAACCTTGCTCGAACCAACCGACCCACGCCCCCGAAAACCGCTCAATTCACTGGTGCAACCAGTGCATTCCGAAAAACAGTCCGACCCGGATTTGGATCAAACGATACCGCCATCAGATGCCTTGAGAAAAACCAGGGAAAGAGTCGGTACTTTGAGCGAATCACAGTCTATAACGGCAGAAAATCGAGTCCGGCAAAGACCGCGTTCGGCGAAAAAACGGACCAATACAATGAAGACGATGAAGACCAGGATGAGCGAATCTCAGACCGGCATGGGTGCCCAGAAGAAAGAGAGCATCAAACCCTTTGTGATCACCTGTGTGGTGCTGGTGGCGCTAGCCATCGGATATGGTATCGTCATGTCGGAAGCAGGGCGAACCCTGATCCTCAATCTGATTTATCAACCGGAAGCACCTGAGACGCTCAAGAACAACGATAACAGTCAATATCCTTATTGAATCGGTGACTCTTATTCTTCTTGTTCTAGAAGACTCAACAGTTCTCCGGCTTCATCTTTGAATTCGTTGAGACGCTCAGAGAGCTTGATAATCAGCTCAGCTCGCTTGAAGTCTTTTTGAGAGAAGGCATGGGCCCCTTTCTGAGAAAGTGTCTCTACCTTCATATCGATGGTGTTCATCACGGCAGCCAGAACACCGGGAAGATCTGCTTCGTCGACCTGATATTGAACGGTCTCCTCTTCGTCGTCCTCATACTCTATCTCTTCTTCGCCGTACTGATATTGAACCGGCTCCTCTTCTTGCTCTACTTCCATAGAACGAGACAGCATGCCGGCAGGACTCATATTAGGATCGGGAGGTGGTGTTTGAATGGCACGATCATCGATATCTTGTTCGGTCAACAGGTATTGACTGTGCTCTGACGGAGCCTGAAACTCGAGGGTCTCCTCATCATCTTCCTGACCCGGTCTAGGATAATGATACTGAGGAGGTTGCGGTGCTTGCATCTGCGGCTGCGCGGTCAACTGGGGAGGCAACTGTGATGGATGAACCCAGCCGGCCTGTTGCTGCATCAGCTGCTCAGATTGCTCGGGCGGCATCTGGGGCGGCATTTGAAACTGCGGCATCTGCGGTGCAGCCAGACTATCCGTATCCGGAACAACGTTCCACTTCTCTTCTTCCTCTTCAGCCTGGATCTCCTGGGGATGCGCAGGCATACTTTCTTCCAGGATTTCACCGGTCTTCTTCACATAATTCTGCCACTGCGAAGCCACCGAAGGCGGGAGATTAGAATTCACCATTTTCCACTGGCCGGTCTCCATGCTTTCGTCTTCTGACGGATGGATAGCCAGCTCTTTCATGGACTCCCTGAGCAGATCTGTCTCTCTGGCAGCCTGGGAAGCGACCTGAGACGAAACACTCTGAATAAAGCCTGCCCCTGGGTCGACTACCTCTTCATGGTCCTGGCCTCCCAGGGCGAGATCGATAGCTTTCTCCACAGAATGTCCCCGGCTCGGCTCTCGCGGCGGAGGCGGAGGCTCCGGCTCCGGTTCTGGCTCCGGCTCCGGCTCGGGTTCCGGTTCCGGCTCTGGTTCTGGCTCAATTTCCTGGCCGAGCAGCTCGGGCTCACCTTCATCGAGATGAGGAGTCTCGACAGGAGCCGGTTTGGGCTCAGGAACAAAACCGATATCCTCCAGCCGAAAGGCTTCATTGGCCTCGGCTTCTTCGTTGGCAAATCTAATCAACCCGTCTAATAACGCCCTGTACACACTGGGAAAGATATCCTGGGTAATTTCACGGTCTTTTATAAACCAGGTCACCGACATACCGTCGGATTGAGGAAAGATCTCCAGATACGGCTCGAAATCGAGGGCGCTGCTGCCGAAACTGAGAAGTTTGTCTGATGGCAGAATGAAAGTCAGGATAGACCGGGCAGTGCCTCGCACGACCAGGGTCCAGTAACGGGTCGAAATTCGCCCGCTAAAAACTCGAACCCCTTCGGCTGAGCCTTCTACCCAGTTGCCCTGGGCTTCTGAAGTAAGAGAAGGCCGGATCCAGGTAAGCTCGAGATCAGAGCCCTGGGTAACACGATTGAAGCCGTATGCCGTATTCTGAAAGTTGTCAAACATGCGGTCGACAATGCGAATCATCGACTCTTCGATCATCTCCAGCTTCTGCCGCTCACCGGCCTCGAATTGAGCGCGTTGATTAGGAACGATGGCAAGCAGTTGGGCTGAATCCTTCGGATTGCCGCGATAGGCTTTCAAAATCCGATCTTTCCAGACATCACCGGAAGAAGTGAGCGGTGATCGCTCCAGATTGGCAGCGGCTACAGGAGGCTGCTCAGGTTCGGGCTCCGGCGCCGGTTCAGGCTTCGGCTTCGAATCAGAACCGGCAACCTTATCTTGAATAGGCTCAGGTTCAGGCGAATTTGACCCATCCTGAACCTTGTCCTCCTCGGAAGAGTTGGACGTTCTTTGCCGGCGGTTGCGGTTAGGCGGTCTGGTCTTGCGTCGATCTGAACGAGACGATTTGGAAGAATCGCCATCGGACTCTTCATTGTCCAAGCCGGTATCTTCTTTAACCGCCTTCAATTTTGACTTGGTGCCCTTTACTTTTTTTCTGTTCGGCTTAGGCCACATTCCCCGATGATTCCTACAAAAAAAGTAATACTCATAAGAGGATGTACCCTTGAAGAGATCTCGTAAAACCGCTTATTTCAGTCAGTTTTTCCGCTATTGCCCCCATGCTCGCCCGGCAGGCTCCCATTAGTAAAAAGTGATAGTCCTTAAAAGTTCACTTTTGAAGAGATATTATTGTCAGTCTCATAAAACAAGGACCCCAAGCGGAAACAATTTATACAAAACAGTGGGCAAAAACAACAACGGCCGCTCCCATACTGATTCTCGTCTGATTGAGATCCGTGGAGCCCGCCAGCACAACCTGAAAAACATCGATCTTTCAATCCCGAAAAATGACCTGGTGGTGATTACCGGCGTAAGTGGCTCTGGAAAATCTTCACTGGCCTTCGACACCATTTTCGCCGAAGGTCAAAGACGTTATGTCGAATCTTTATCAGCTTATGCCAGACAGTTTCTCGGTCAGCTCGACAAACCGGATGTGGATGCCATAGAAGGATTGAGCCCGGCTATATCTATAGACCAGAAATCGACCAGCCATAACCCGCGCTCTACAGTCGGTACGGTCACCGAAATCTATGACTACCTGAGGCTGCTCTACGCCCGCATAGGAACCCCCCACTGCCCTCAATGCGAGCGCGAGATCAATCCCCAGACCATAGATCAGATCGTAGACAGGGTCCTGGATATGCCCCAGGGTACCAAGCTTCAGATCCTCGCCCCATTGATTTCCGGACGAAAAGGCGAATACCACTCTCTTTTCGAAGAACTCCAGAAAGAAGGCTTCGTGCGTGTAAGGGTGGACGGCAAAGTTCATCAGCTTGAAGACGAAATCTCGATAGACAAGAACAAAAAACACAATATCGAACTGGTGATAGACCGACTGGTTCTGAAAGATGGGATTCAATCACGGCTTGCCGACAGCCTTTCGGTCGGATTAAAATGGGGCAAGTCGAATGTACTAGTGGACATAGTTTCGTCAGAAGAGCCTAGAGAGCCGCTTTTATTCTCAGAAAAATTCGCATGCGCCAATTGCAATATCAGCTTTGCAGAGATATCCCCAAGGATCTTCAGCTTCAACAGTCCTTATGGAGCCTGTGAAGAATGCGACGGATTGGGCTCTCGCTTCGAAGTCGATCCGTCTCTTGTGGTGCCCGATCCGGATAAAAGCCTGGCCGAAGGCGCCATCTATCCCTGGGCCAAGACCGGTAATCCTTATTACAGTCAGCTTCTAGCTTCGGTGGCCAAACACTACAAATTCGGCTTGCAGACACCCTTTAAGAAATTGTCGAAGAAACACCAGGGTGTAATTCTTTTCGGCTCCCAGGGAGAGAAACTAAAACTGGCCTATGACGCGTTCGACGGCAGCGGTTTCTGGGAGTACAAAAAGACCTTCGAAGGGGTGGTCAATAACCTGACCAGACGCCACGAAGAGACTTCTTCCGACCGTGTCAGAGCAGACATAGAAAACTATATGACTCAAATGGAATGCACCACCTGTAAAGGCAGCAGGCTGCGTCCCGAAAGCAGAGCGGTGACCGTGACCGGAGCATCCATCGAGAAAGTGACAGCCATGCCCATCGGTGAAGCGTCCGGGTTCTTCAACGAAATGGAGAATAAACTTTCTCCGCGCCAGCAGAAAATCGCCCATCAAGTTCTGATCGAGATAAACGCCCGCTTACGATTTCTACTCGATGTCGGACTGGGTTATCTCACCTTGAACCGACAGGCAGGAACCCTCTCCGGTGGCGAAGCCCAGCGAATTCGTCTGGCCACTCAAATTGGCTCCGGTCTGTCCGGCGTGCTTTATGTGCTGGACGAGCCATCTATCGGTCTGCATCAAAGAGACAACAATCGCCTGCTCAGCACCCTCAAACATCTTCGCGACCTGGGCAACACCCTTATTGTCGTAGAGCACGATGAAGACACTATTCGAGAAGCGGACTGGGTAATAGACATCGGCCCTGGTGCCGGTGTGCATGGTGGCGATGTGGTGGCAGAAGGAAAGTTGGACAACATACTCTCCTCCAAAAGGTCCTCAACAGGCGCCTATCTATCTGGTCGAAAGACCATTCATACCCCGGTCAAACGCCGAGCCGGCAATGGATATTCTATAAAAATGCTGGGCGCAAAAAGAAACAACCTCAAAAATATCGATGTAGAGATTCCACTCAACAAATTCGTCGCAGTCACCGGTGTGAGCGGCTCCGGCAAATCCACCCTGGTCAATGACCTTTTATATGAATACCTCAGGCACCACATAAACGGCACCGTGCCTGCCCCCAAAGGGCTAACAAAAGTAGAAGGTCTGGACCAGATAGACAAGGTGATAGACATTGATCAATCTCCGATAGGCCGTACACCTCGATCGAACCCGGCTACTTATACCGGACTTTTCGATGCTATCCGAGAGGTTTTCTCTCTGACCACCGAAGCAAAAGCTAGAGGTTATCTTCCCGGTCGCTTCTCTTTCAACGTCAAAGGCGGTCGTTGCGAAGCCTGTCGGGGAGAGGGAATGAATGAGATAGAGATGAATTTCCTGCCTTCCGTTTTCGTCACCTGTGACGTATGCAAGGGAGCCCGCTACAATCGCGAGACCCTCGAAGTAAAATTCAAAGGCAAATCTATTTCGGATGTGCTCTCTATGACCGTCGAAGAAGGCAACAAATTCTTCGAGAATATCCCCCGGGCCAAGACCAAACTGCAAACCCTGATGGAAGTCGGCCTCGAATATATTCAACTGGGTCAACCTGCCACCACCCTATCGGGCGGAGAAGCCCAGCGTGTCAAACTGGCTGAGCAGCTATCGAAACGTTCCACCGGCAAAACCATATACATATTGGATGAGCCCACCACCGGTCTTGCATTTCAGGATGTGGACAAACTTCTCCATGTGCTCAATCAACTGGTGGACTCAGGCAATACGGTATTGATAATCGAACACAATCTGGATGTCATCAAACAAGCAGATTGGGTTATCGACCTCGGTCCGGAAGGCGGCAATGCCGGCGGCACCATCGTTAAAGCAGGCACTCCGGAAGAGCTGGCTAAAGAGAAATCCTCTTTTACCGGGCATTATCTGAAAAGTTTCCTGAGTAAACCAGGCGCACTTGCCTGAATTCCTATTAAAAGCTTCGAAAGAGGTTATCATAAGAGGATATGATTAGAAGAGAAGTGGAAAACCTGACAGAAGAGCCAGAGCTCAACCCGGTGATCGAGAGCCTCCGGAAACGGGGTCATCGAATCACGGCCCAGCGCGAAAAGATACTCAAGATTTTTATCGACCTGCCCCACGGGCACCATCTGTCTGCCGAAGATCTGCACGGCAAGCTCATAGACGAAGGTATGAACGTCAGCCTGGCCACTGCGTACAGAACCCTAAAACTACTCTCTTCGCTGGGTCTGCTCAGAGAGCTGGACTTTGCCGAAGGACATAAACACTACGAGCTCAAACAGGATGACCTGCCCCACCAGCATATTATCTGCACGAACTGCAATAAGACCCTGGAGTTCGAAGACCATTTCCTGGAGGATGCCGGTCAGAAAATTGGTGCAAAATACGATTTCGAAGTGGTGGACGCCCAGTTTAAGATATTTGGACAGTGCCCGGAGTGCCAGAGATGACCTTAGCAGATGCCAGAGACGGTGGAGTCTTCGTTGTCGTTCGTATGACCGACGAGAGAATATTAACCCAGGGACTGCGCTGGGGCATTGTCGAAGGCTCTTACATAGAGGTCCAGAAAAACATCAAGAACGGTCCGGTGATTATCAGCAAGAAACACACCGAAATGGCTATCGGACGCGAACTGGCTAAAAGCGTGATAGTGGAGCCGGCAGAGCCTGCGAAGAAGGACTGAAGTTATGTCGGATAACATTCCTCTGAAAGACAGGGTGACTTGCACAAATTGCAAGCTGCCTTTGAGCGAGGAAGCGCTTCGAAAGAAGGGCGGAGGCGCGCTTCGTTGCCCCCGCTGCAATACACTGATGGAGCTGGATCCGGCCTGTTCCACCAGCTGTCTTTCCTGCCAGAAATTACACCAGGCGAATCCCTCACCCTGCCTGGAAGAGATAGTTAGTATAGATATAACTAATAATAGTCAAGAGAAAACTTGTGAGATTTCGGGCTCAAATGTGGAAAAGAATGATCACGGGTCTGAAGATCCTGTCGAGGATTCAGAGAAATCTCTCTTGACGCGGGCGTGGAGACTACTGAAAAGAGGTCTGTTTCAAGTATGATAAGGGGTATAGACCTTATGGAATCATTGGGTTATAACATGGAAACTCTTATTATCAGAACTCTCTGCTGTTTTTCTGACAACACATTTAGGGATTAGGCGATGGCCAGCAAACTTAATCCCTGGAAAATTCAGGGCTATAAACCTGGGCAAAATGTTATTTGCAGAATAGTGAAGTCCGAACCGGGCGGCTATGCTGTCGTCATTCCCAAGGATAATCTGCCGGGATTTCTTCCCTCCGAACAGACCCATGTTCCAGGCAAAGAGGTGCTGGCCCAGTTCGTCTGTGTAGACAAAAACAGAATGCTGCTCTCCGAGCGCTTTACCGCAGGCTCCAGCGGAGCCAAGCCGAAAACCCAGACAGTGAACTGGCTGGAGCAGCTTGAAGATCCGGACGGAGTCTATTCCACCGGCAAACATCAATCCCTTTCCAGTCAAATGGCCGCCGACCCAAATACCGCTCTCAGCCCCACCGGTAATTACACCGAAGAAGCCCAGCAGGCCCAGGCTCAATATCAGCAAGAACAGTATCAGCCCGAACCCGAGCCAGAACAAGGATCAGGTTTCGAGCCCAATCCATACCAGCAGGACCAGTACCAGACCGGTCAGCAGCCCAGCCCGGAAGAGCAAGCATTCAAAGTCTACGCCAACAGCGTCCCACCCAAAACCTATCAATTACGCCGCGCCATCGACCTGATCATGCCCCCGGTCGATCAGGATAGCCTCAAGTCTCTGAGAATCGGCGACTATGACATAGAATGGCTAATAACCGACCTCGAAGGCGGCATGCGGACAGGCTGTGTCAAGGCAACCTGCGAGAGCCGCCTATCTAGAGCGGCAATGCTGCTTTATCGCGGTAGAGCAGTGGGCTGTATTTACGGATGCAGAGCCGACCCGGATACGAAGCCCACCGAAGAATCACTGAATCTGATGCTCAATGACCTCGAGTCCCCCGACACTTTAGTGACCCTTTACGATCTGCCCGAAGACGTAACGCTTGCCATGTCTGCGTTATTCCTCGGCTATCCGGTCAAACGAGAAGACAACTACAGTGCCCTCGACTATATGCGCTATATCTGCGACTGGTTCGATAAAGAGAAAGGCACAGCCACCCTGGCCATCTCGATGTCCGGCGGTCGCGGCATGTGCCTGGGCTATATATTCAAAGGTGAGTTCCGCGGATCATTCTATGTAGAAGATCAAGCCTTCCATCCAGATCGCTCTTACATTGAACAGATACTGCAAAACGATCCCGAAGCGACTCTGGGAGTCAGCATACTGCCTCCGCAAATGACATCAAGTGCGGTGCGCTTCGGATTCAGCTTGAGTATGGCTCGCAAGAATAACAAACAGGAATTTTAGAACATAAAGAAAGAGCCTTGAACAACGGATTGCTTCAAGGCTCTCTTCTATTCTAATTGTGCGACTGTTATTCGCTTACTTACTCGCTGTCGCGGCCTGTATCAGGACCGCCGGTTCCGGAACCGGTTCCAGAACTGGAATCGTTACCGGAGCCAGACTGCTCGGAAGAGCCGCCATAGCTCTCACTGGCGAAGGTAGCCAGCTTCAGCTGATCATAAGATTCAGAGCTCTCCGATTCGCTTTTCTTAAAGCCGTCTAGAAAACTCATGCTGTCGTTCTTGCTTTCAGCATCGCTCTCTTCATCCTGACTGGCTTCCACGGTCGGCACCGAATCCAATTCCACCTCTCTTTCTTCTTTCAAAAGAAAAGAAGTGGTGGCACTCGATTCGAGCTCTTTGTCTTCAGCGGCTTCCACTGCGGCTTCCGGAGCCTCGACAGCGAATGAACTACCGAAGCTGAAACCGCTTGCTGGAGCCGGACTGGGGTGAGCGTCCTCTTCTCTGACCTTGAGGGTGAAGACTCCTGTCACAGGTCCTTCAATCGCTTCATGGGGGCTGGCGGTGGCGATATCTTCGAGATAAGCCTCTTTCGCTTCTTCAGCACTCATGCCCGGAACTTCCTCTTCTTCTTCCGAAGCGGGTTCTTCCACCACGACGGCTTCAATCTCTGCTTCGCTACCGGAGCGAGAAAGCTCGTTATAGACCTCTTCTACCGCAGAGATGTTGCGAGCCAGTTCGTCGGCTTCAGCATCGGATACTTCGGTTTCAGAGATACTCTCTTCATAAAGAGCAGAGCCTGCTTCGATTTGAGCACCTTCGACTTTAAGAGTTATCTCTTCGTCCTCATCCTCTTCATCTTCAGGAAGCTCGATTCGTTTGAATCTTCTGTCGCCGGAGCGCTTTTCAGGCTCTAGCAGATCCTGGGGAACTTGATTGAGCAGGTCCTCAGGAATCTCTTCCTGGTCATCCCGGGGAGCTTCTTTCAGAGTAGAGATCACTCGGCCCGAGCTGGTTGCCGAAGCGCTCTTCAAAGCTTTCATCTTGGCAGGGCGGGCAACAGGCTCATCTTCATCCTGCTTGATCACAATAGCTGTACGGTTTTCAGAAGGTCCAATCACCAGGTCCGGCATAATGCCCTGACCGACACAGTGAGAACACTGGGTGGTGAAGAGCTCTCTAAGGCTCTGACCCTGACGACGTCTGGTCAATTCCACCAGTCCGAGATCAGAAAGCTGACCTACCTGCGGTTTAGCACGGTCTTCTTCCAGCACTCTCTGGAAAACTTCCAGAACCTGCTGCTGGTCCCGGCGGCTCTCCATGTCGATGAAGTCCACGATGACCATACCGCCGATATTTCTCAAACGGAGCTGGCGAGGAATCTCTTGAGCAGCTTCGAGGTTGGTGCGACGCACGGTTTCGGCCTGGGTTCTAGAGCTGGTGAATCTACCTGAGTTCACATCGATAACGGTGAGAGCTTCGGTAGGTTGGATGTTCAAGTGACCACCGGAAGGTAGCTCTGCTCTATCTGTCAGAGCAGCTTCGATCTCGCGCACAATGGATTTTTCTACCAGCAAGGATTCTTCACCGGTATGGAAAGAGACCTTGGTATTTTTGCTCGCCCAACCTTTCAGAAAGTCTTGAGCACGTTTCTGTCCATCAGGACTGTCCACGATGATATCGGTGACTTCATGGGAGTAGGCATCACGGATGGTTCTATAGAGAAGATCCTGATCACGATAGATAAGGGTCGGTCCAATAGATTCTTCCGCTTCCGATACGATGGTTTGCCAGGTATCCCAGAGTTGCTCGAAATCTTCGTAGAGTTCGTCTTCTCCCTGACCTTTAGCTTCTGTTCTGATTATCAGGCCGATACCGGGAGGCTTCATCAGATTAACCACAGACTTGAGCCGAGCTCTTTCTCTGGATTCACTGATTCGACGCGAAATAGAAACGCCTCTTTCTTCCGGCACCAGAACCAGGAAGCGACCCGGCAAGCTAATAGCGGTGGATACCCGGGGACCTTTATGTCCGGTGGGTTCTTTGGTGATCTGCACCAGTAGCTTTTGTTTGGGCACCAGTCTCTCTTTGAGTGGTCCCTGACCGGGCACATCGTTGGCATGAAGGAAGCCCATCTTGTCTTTGCCCAGGTTGACGAAAGCTGCGTCGATTCCTGGCAAGATGTTCTCAACACTACATGTATAGATGTCACCGAGTAACAGCTCTCCCCGGTTTACGAAGAACTCCGCTACTCTATCGTTCTCCAACAAAGCGGCGATGCTGTCCTGCTCGGATATAACTAATGACTTTCTCATAGGTTCCTCTACTTAATTTACTTTTGAAAGCTCTTTTTCCGATTCGGGTGAATCCGTTGCCGAAATACCCTTCAAATCGTGATTGATCAATTCGATTCCTCTGAGGCTCTTGAGCCCAGTTCTACAAATCCTCCATTTGCCTTTCGGACTTATGCAATCCAAAACTTCCTGGGGCTTCACGTGCAATTCAGAATTGCAAGAAAGCTCCATCGCTAAAACAATTTCGTCCGTGTCCTGCAAGGTGAGCTCGACAATACCAGGACGAATATTCTTCATCACCGGCTTGTCCGAACCTTTGCCGTTGCCGGACTTTCTTCTTTTTCTTCCTTTTTTGATTTTCTTCTTGGTCTCGACGAGGATCTCGTCGGATCTATTGATCTCTTCTATAGAGGAAGAGATCGCTTCGAGTAAAGCTTCTTTTGTTTCTTCAGCTTCTTGCAAGCCGGCAAAACGCGCCTCGTATCGAGCCGTTCCGATAGCGCTAGACAGAGATTGACCGGGCTTTTCCGAAAGTTCCAGGACTCTCGACACCTGCACCTCGGGCGGTAGCTGATTGTTCAAGCGTGAAAGAAACTCGGACACAGGCAGAGCTTCGGCCAGCTCCAGCTCCGCCACTTCAGCTCGGCTCTCCATAAAGAGAGAGAGCGGCATGGCGATGGACAGCTTGGGAGAAGGATTGAAGCCCTGGCTATAAGCCATGGTGACACCGGCTCTACGCAAAGCTCTTATAAGAAGTGTCTGAAGATCGAGATGACCTATGAAACGCAGATCACCGGATTTGGTGAATTCGAGTCTGACACGTTGCACAGTCTCTACCGGTGGAGCCTCGGCAGGCTTGGTGAAAAACAGCGAGGGATGCGAATCTTCATCATCATGAGCGGCCAGCTCTTTGACGAAAGGATTCTTCTTCATCACTTCTTTACTGGGATCGGCCAGTTCGTGGTTTGTATCCAGCTCGGTACAGACACCGCAAGCATGGCAGGTATTCTCGGTACAGTTACCGGTCTCGCTTTCGGACAGAGATTTCTCCCATTCTTTCACCAGCCACCAGTTATGCAGACCGATATGAACGACCTCCCAGGGCTGGGTCGAGCCTACTTCTCTATCGACACAGGCCATCTCTTCGAGGGTGGTGCCCAGTTCTTCTGCCACTTCGTGCCAGAGTCGGGGTTGAAACTGATCATCCCAGGCATCAAAAGTAGCACCTTTGCGAAATGCTTTATAAATCAAATCACCGTAAGAGCGATCGCCCCTGGAGATAACCGCTTCCATGAGGCTTATCTCCGGCTCGGTAACGTTGAGGGTGACGTTATTGAGATGAGAATTTTTAAGAGCTTCTTTCAAGACCCTGTGTTTGCGTCGGGTCTCTTCTCTGGTGACCTGGCCGAACCACTGAAATGGAGTAAATGGCTTGGGCACGAAATTAGAGATAGTGCAGGTGAACTCTATCTGTCTGGAATGGTTTTCCGGATCGTTCTTTCTGATCTGACGACACTTCTCGGTTGCTTCTTTGAGAATTTCGATAATGCCCTGAAGATCTTCGTCGGTCTCTGTCGGCAGACAGCACATGAAATAGAGCTTCACCGAATTCCAGCCTGATTGATAGGCCGATTCGATGGCAGAGATGATCTGACCGTGATTGAGACCTTTGTTAATTACGGCGCGCAGTCGCTCGGATCCCGCTTCCGGAGCAAGTGTGATACCGGATTTACGAACCGTCTTCAGCTCTTCGGCTATGTCAAGATTCATCCGGTCGGCACGCTGGCTCGGAAAAGATATCGAGGTGCGCCTCGAGCTGTGTTCACGATTGAGCGCTCGCACCGACTCTTGCAGACTGGTGTAATCGCTCACGCAAAGCGAGAGCATCGAATACTCTTCATGACCGCTATTGGCAAGTGCCTTTTTCGAGAGCTCTAAAATGTCTTCGGCAGAGCGCTCGCGTACAGGCAAGAAAGAATAACCAGGCTGGCAAAAACGACAGCCTCGATCACAGCCTCTTCTTACTTCGAGCACTTCACGATCGTGCACCAGAGAAAGATAAGGGACAAGGGATCGGGTCGGTTGATTGTCGCTGTTGAGCGGTGAGACCTGCCGGAAGACTCTGGGCGGTGCCGGCTTCAATTCGGCAGGCAGGGTAAGCAGGCGGTCTAATTCAAGATCGGTCCTGTCGACACCGAGATAGTCAGCCAGCGCTTCGCCTTCTATCGGTCTGGCCACAGGCTCGTCTTCAGAAACGGCATAAAGGGCAGGTACATAGATGCCCGGCACTTCACTGGCTAACTTATATAGCAGTCTCCGTCTCAAATACATGCGGGTCTCAGAATCGAATTCGACTCCTTCAAGGACGGCTTTCGCCTCCTCAATAACCTTCATCGCACTGGGGACGGCAGATTCACCATCGCCAATCATAAAAAAGTCCAGGAATTGAGCCATGGGCTCGGGATTGATAGCCGAAGGTCCGCCTCCGAATACCAGAGGGAATAATCTTTCTTTTTCTCGCTCAATCGAGAATAGAGAAAGCCCCGCCAGCTCCAATAAATTGAGAACGTTGGTATAAGTTAGCTCGTATTGCAGCGAAAAGCCGACCAGTTCAAAATCGGCCACAGGCTCTCTTGATTCCCAGGCGAAGAGAGGCAGATTATTCTTGCGCAGAATCGCCTCCATATCCCGGGCCGGTGCATAGGTCCTGTCCACCATGTACTCAGGAATCTTATTGACCACCTGATAAAGAATCTTCAGTCCAAAATTGGACATACCGAGTTCGTAGATATCGGGAAAAGCAAGAACCAGACGGCACTTACTCGAAGAAAAATCCTTGCGAATCGCTCCCCATTCGTTGCCCAGGTACTGACCGGGCTTTTCGACCTGCTCGAGTATCGCTTCGAACACTTCTTTATTCTTGATTGACGAGCTATGCGCGGTATTCACGTCTGTAATGCTTGTTCCGAATCAGATGTTGCCTTCGGCTCTGTAGGAACCTGCTCTTGCGATCACGAAAATCGAACGAGCTTGATTCTTGGGCTAAAGGACTAAAATTCTCTTGAATTCGAAGGCACCCGTTAACGGGCCGGAACTCAAGTGACCTAATTATATCGCTTTATATCCATATAAGGATATCTTGGCTAAGATTAATCTGATTATTTACAAGAACCGGGGCGGCTGCGGTAGCAAAAATTCTTCAGGGAAGCCCGAGATGCCAGGCAGAATGCCGAGAAATGGCAAAGTTTGGGCGGTGTCATGATATATTCGCAGAAGAGCCCTTTTTACGAGCCCGTTGATGATCCTAGAAGCTTTCGCCGAATATCTTCATGAAGCCGATCCCAGGCAGCATTCCCGGGACGTGCTCGCCGAATGGCTTCTTGAAAAGCTAGCCTCTACAAAGACAGGCTCTAATGTGGAGAAAGTCCTGCAACTCGAGATCATTATTTGTAAAGAAGACGGCAGCCCCGAGCAGGAGGGTGCCTGGGTGATGGCTCTGCCCAGAACCGAAAGCATCCGCCAGAAACTCGATGAACTGCTCTGCGAAAACGATATAGATGTCGAAGCCGATTATTTTTTCCGAGGCTCTTCCGAATCGGGCAACCGCCTTTTGAAAAGCTTAGATGAATATAGCCAGAGCTATGAGCATCAAAAATGGGCGCGCTGGGTCCACCAGATCAAAGCCAGTGATTTCAAAAACAAGAAAGAGAAGAACCCCTGACAACCAGGGAACAATCGCTTTCCGACAAGTGTCCCTTAAAAGAGCTGAATATGCTGCAGAAAGGAATTTTCCAATGAATTCTTATAAAGTTCTCCTGACCTCCCTTACCATCCTGTCCTTCTTGATACCACAGGCGGAGGCAGCGGAGAATATCAGTATGAGAAAAGGCGTATCCTTTGTAGAAGACAAGGACAACGGCTTTCCTGTAATTGGCGACAAGCTCGAAGATGTCCATGTCGAACCGGGCAAGACCAATCATATTTTCTTCGGGGCCTCCGGCGATCTGAATACCGCTCGGCAAGCCAAGCGCCTGGTCGGCACTTATAACAAACTTCGAGACCGGGACGTCAAGTTCATCGTGATCAATGTGGACAAACCCGCAAACAAAGAGGCGGAAGACTTGATCAAAAAATACTACAAAGGCTACATTCCATGCCAGACAGTGATCGATTCAGACGGCACCACCACCTGGAGCAAGGTTGGAGAAGTTTCGGAGAATGAAGTGACAAAACAGATAAGCAAGAATCTCAAGAAATAAGTTCGAGAAAAGTAGCTACTTCATCCGACGCCAGATTCTGCGCACTCATATAGGGGCTTTCGCCCTCGTAAGGTCCGTGACAATCGGAACCACCGGTAACAGCCAGATTCAACTTCGCTGCCAACAATGAAAGAGCGCTCTTCTCTTCTTCCTTATGATAAGGATGGAAGACTTCGATGCCATCGAGACCAAGTTCCGCAAGGCCTTTTATCAATGTGTCGGTAACGTCTCCTTTGTAGCCGGGATGAGCAAGCACCTTCAGTGCACCAGCACTATCTAGCGCAGAGAAAGCCTCTTCTGCCTCTACCCAGAGCCTCTCTTGATGATAGTCCGAAGCGGAGCCGAAAAATCTCCGATAAGCTACAGTGATATCGTCCTCGATACCACATGCGATTATCGCCTTAGTAATATGGGACTTACCTACGGTACCGGGTCCGGTCTTTTCTAAAATGGACTCCATACTGAGAGGCAGCCCATCGCGATTGAGCCTTTGCACCAGCTCCTCGGCAAAACCGGTGCGCACAGCGCAATTATGCCGGAGAACACGAGCGAGGGGCTCTATGGCGTCGCCCTGGATATTCTTGATGGTGCCAGGGAAAAAAGCTAGTACATGAAAAGCTTGACCTGCAAATCGCACCGACAGCTCGAGCCCATCTAGTAGATCTATTCGATCTGCTGCTCTTACGCGAGCCTCCTCCAGTCCGGCAAGGCTGTCATGATCGGTCAAAGAGATTAGTTCGATTCCGCATTGAACAGCATGATCAACCATGTCGGCTGGCGACCAGGTGCCATCCGAGTAATGACTGTGCAGATGTAGATCGACCCTCTTCAAAGCTCGGAATACTGCAAAATTCTTTCGATGGATACGGCTTTTCCGGAATCTCTGTCCACCTTGAATCGAACTCCGCTAAGCACTGTAGGTCCGGAAGCGATCTCGAGTCGACAGGGCAGCTGTTGAACCAGTCTACGAAAGACCTGCTCTTTGTCCATGCCGATAACGCCGTTGCTCGGACCGCATAGACCGGCATCGGTTATATAAGCCAGACCGCCGGGAAGAATACGCTCATCGGCAGTCTGCACATGGGTATGGGTGCCCAGCACCGCTGTTGCCCTGCCATCTAAATAAAGTCCGAGAGCCACTTTCTCTGCTGTCGCTTCGGCGTGAAAATCCACCATTACCGCTTTCACCCCATCTGCGTTCATAGAAGCGATAAGCTCATCCGCGATTAAGAACGGCGAACGGAGCGGTTCCATGAAAACGCGCCCCATCAGGTTGATGATACCAAACCGAAAGTCACCATCCTCGAAAACGAAGGTGCCCCGTCCCGGAGTGTCCTCCGGATAATTGGCCGGTCGCAAAATGAAAGGAGAATCATCAATAAACTCGAAGATCTCCTTCTTATCAAAAGTGTGATTGCCGCCGGAAAGAACATGAACGCCACATTCTACAAACTCGTTTACAATTTTGCGGGTGAGACCGAAGCCGTGGGCAGCGTTCTCGGCGTTGACTATAATCAGGTCCGGCTTGTCACCGGCAGCAGAGAGGGACTGTAGATATTCTCTGACATGCAGCCGCCCGGGTCGCCCGACCACGTCCCCGAGAAACAAAACATCGAATAAATTGCTAGACTGCATAAGTAGAGCATACTCTAAAAGATCGGTAGATACTTTTAAATGAAGGTAAGCAGCAAGGTTTCAAGGAATCACTCCAATCTCTCCGCCCTGGGGATTTTCATCCTCTGTGCCCAGTTCAGCTCGACTGCAATAGCACCAGCTGGTGCCGAAGCAGCCAAGCCAATCGAGAAGAAACAAACCGTCACAAAGAAGAGCGCTGCAAAAAACCATTCCAGAGCTACCCTGGTGCCGCCACCACCACCGACCATGCCCGACATGGGTGGAGAGATGATGGTGCCCGGTGCCTTCTCAATGGGCACGGGCGCTTTTATAGATTACATGTCCCTGGATGACCTGAAATTCAAGTATGAAGGTCTGAAGAAAGAGCTCGATGCATTAGAACTTGACCTGGCGGACAGCAAACTGCTTCTTTCTAGAAAAGAGAAAGATTGCACCAATTTCGATGCGCTTTATCAAGAAGGAGTGGTCTCTAAAAGAGAGCTCGAAGCGACTCACAGAGAAGCTGAGCGCCTCAAACGCGATGTCGAAAGAGAAGAGCGCAAGGTAGAAGAAGCCAGAAGGGTGATTGAAAGGGTCGAATCCCGCATAAAAACTCTGGAAGCGAAAAAAAAGCCGAAACTCAAAACTCCTTCGAAGAAGAAATCTCAAGTACGAAAAAAATAGCAGGCACTACCGACGATATCTGGGTGCTCAGGACCCGGCCATACCCGAGCGCCGATAGCCGTACAGGAAATAGACCACAGTCCCCAGACCCATCCAGACGAAAAACCGTATCCAGGTGACGAAGGGCAGACTGATCATCAAAAAGAGACAGAAGAGAATGCCCAGTATCGGCACTGTCGGTACAAAGGGACAGGAGAATGGTCTTTCTCTTGCCGCATCGGTCTTTCGCAATAGAATCACCCCGCCGCAGACTATTATAAAAGCGGTGAGAGTGCCGATGTTAGTAAGCTCCGCCGCCTGACTGATATCGATGAACATAGAAGCCAGAGCGACCAGAATACCGGTGCCCAGGGTCGGCAATAGAGGAGTCTGGTACTTGGGATGAAGCTGGGCGAATATGCGAGGCAGAAGACCGTCCCTGGCCATGGCCATGAATATGCGCGGCTGGCCCAGTTGAAAGACAAGCAGGACGGATGTCATCCCGGCCAGAGCACCGGCGCTGACCAGAACATGGGCCCAGGGGGAGCCGGCCACAGCAAGAGCCGTGGCTACAGGAGCCGCATCATCGGCCAGTCTCTGGTATGGAATTATGCCGGTCAAAACAAGAGAGACCCCGGTATAAAGGAGTGAGCAGATGATAAGCGAGCCGATCATGCCGATAGGCATGTCTCGCTGGGGATTTTTGGTCTCTTCTGCCGTAGAGCTGACCGCATCGAAGCCGATGAAACTGAAAAATACTATCGCCGCACCACCCATAATCCCGGCAAAGCCACCCGGAGCAAAAGGCACCCAGTTCTCCGGTTTGACGAAACCGGCTCCATAGATGATGAAGAAAATCACCACCAGCACTTTGATTATCACGGCGATGGAATTGACGATGGCTGATTCCTGAATGCCTATGACCAGCACCCAGGTAATAAGCATCACTATAACGAAAGCCGGCACGTTCATGGCGAACTGGTGACCGAAGAGAACAGGCAGTTCGGTGGTTGAATAAAAACCCCATTGCGGATGCTCGGCAGGCAGAGTAGCAAGCCGGGTAAGAGCCGTTCCGGTATCCGTCGAGAGCCAGAGTGGAATTTTTAAATTGAAGGCGCCATGAATAAAATGCAAAAAATGATCAGACCAGCTCACCGCCACCGCCACATTGCCGATGGCGTATTCAAGCATCAGATCCCAGCCGATTATCCAGGCGATAAGCTCTCCCAGGGCGGCATAGGCAAAAGTATAAGCAGATCCTGATACCGGAATCATGGCAGCCAATTCTGCATAGCACATGGCGGCGAAACCGCAGGCGATGGCAGCGATCAAAAACGAGATCACCAGAGCCGGTCCGGCGGCCTCTCTACCAAGGGGTGAGCCGAGAATAAAATTGATAACCGGGGTGGATAACCAGTCTCGATGTTCGACTGCGGCTTGACCGGCAGCAGCAGTTCCGGTCAGTGCGAATATACCCGAGCCTATTGTGGCGCCTACTCCAAAAGCAATCAAATCGATTGCACGCAAGCTTCGTTTCATCTTGCGATCGCCTTCATAGGCCTCATCCACTAGCTGCTGAGCCGGCTTGGTTCTGAACATACGGGATAAGGAGTTGCTCATCGGTATTTGATTCTCTATCTGGCGATTTTGATATCTTTCTTGGCTTTGTTACCGGCTCTATCGGTTACTTCCAATTTGAGGCTATGGGGCTTCTTCTTGAACTTCATCTCCCGACCGAGGAAAACCACACTCTTGCTGTCTGCGAGCCCATCGGCAGGAGCAAGAGCCCAGGACTCGCCATGATCGGACTCTATGACAGCGTTGACCACCGGTGAAAGCTTGTCGGCAGCTTCCACCCGAAACTCTTTCAGCGTCGAAGCAGAAGACCAATCAGCTTTCGTTCCCGAAAGAGCCGGAGCGCTGTTGTCGACAATCACCGTACGATAGAAATTCTCTACCCTGGTATCACCGGCGCTGCCACCATTTGATGGCGCATCGGATAGACGAAAGCGCAGCATGTAGACACCATCCTTATGCTTCTTCGTATCCCAGGTCCATTCTATGCGTCCGTCCGAAGCTGTCTTGACCACATCGGTTTTGCTCTTACCTTTCTTGGTAGAGCTTTTTTTCGGGGTCGACTTGGAGGATTTCGCCTTGCTCAATACCGAACCTTTGACCTCCGAGGAGGTGAAAGCTTCTCCTCCACTCTGCAATCTGCGGAAGCGCAAGCGGAAAAGCGTCTTTGTCTTTTTCTCCGAATCTTTTTCTGATTCAGATTCAGATTCATCAGAATCCTCTTTAGAGTCTTCATCCGATTTGTCTTCCGATTTGTCTTTATCCTTATCGTTATCTTTACTGGAACTCTTATCCTCTTCCTTTGTCTTCTTGTCTTTCTTCGACTTCTTCTTGTCCTTATCCGAAGCCGGCTTCGCTTTCTTCTCCGAGCCCCTCAAATCATCTTCAAGCTCTTTCCAGCTTTTGCCCTCATCATTAGAGATGTCTACCGAAAGCGCGATATTGTCTCCATCTGGATCCGATGCCACCAGCTTCAACTCTTTTTCTCCGGACACATAAGAGCCCGAGGCAAGATTGAAGCTGGTTACAGTTGGACTTTCGTTAGTAGGAGAGAATGTGGTCTCGACCATGCCGATAACACTCTCATGTCCGCAAGGGAAAATCCTGTCCTGACCGTCTGCACCACCTGCTTTCAACCCCGGTGTCCAGCTGAGACGATATTGAAAAAATCTACCCGGACGAGAGCCAAGCTTGAATCCGTCATCACCGGCTGCCGCAGCCTGCCAGTTCTGCCATGAAGCATCCGGTCTGAGGGTGTCGCCGGTGCGGGTCTCAACCGAAATAGCCGATCGTACCGCCGGCTCGAACTGATTATAAGCCCCGAAAACTCTCAATCGAGACCAGCGAGAGGGTCTGCCACCATCGTTCACCTTACTCGTATAGACGGCTTTTGACAAAGGACTGAAAAGAATCTTCGACACCGTAGGCAGATTACTGGTCAGTATGAACAGATTGGAATTGCCGTCTCCGGCTATGGATATAACCGCTTCTTGATTGGTGTGTTTGACCGGCACGAAAAATGCCCGTTTCGGAAGCGGCTCTATCTGAATCTGAGTGACATCGCCTTCGGCATCTCCTGTAAAGATAGAGTCGGAGACCCTATCGTAATAAAGATGGTAGAAGGCATCACTGGTGGCAAGGTTCTTGGATTTGCCGGATTTCTCGACCATCACCAGGCTGCCGGGACCGGCAGTGGTGATAAAGAGGTTGCCTCGCTTATCCCTGGCCGCACCAGTGACAATGTGTGCTCCGGATTGATACTCGCCCCTCAGTTCATCATCGGCAAGAGCAGGATCGAAAGAATAGACATTGCCGTTCTCACCGGTGCCAACCATCACCCTGCCTGTATTGGGACAGTAGTTCAAACAGGTGATATGGGCCTGACCGGAATCAATAGTCTTAAGAAGTTTGCCGTCGGCTCCGACTTTATAAATTCGCCCGGTACCGGCAGCCCCAACATACAGATTGCCGGCTTTATCAGTACAGAGTGAAGCGATAACGCTTTCTCCTGTCTTGAAGAAATCTCTGACACTACCGTCGACACCGACCTTTACCACTTTGCCTTCCGGCACACAGGCGGCATAAAGGGCGGACTCCCCGGCTGGTGTCATCGCCGGTATCATTGTCGTTTTCAAGCCGACCAGGGCTACTGGCTTTGTTCCATCATAAGAATAAATCTTGTTACCGGCAGAAAGACAGAATTTGTTGCCGACCATGGCAGAAGCCCAGGCCCTTACTTCGCCCTCGACTCGACCGGAGTCGCCGGATTTAAGAACTTCGAAGCCGGGGAACAATCTTCCCCAGCTGTCGATGGTACAGTTCTCTTTATTTCCACCGGTGAAGCTGGAATCGGTAGACTGGCTCCAGGCTTTTGCAAACCTGGTATGGAGACCGGTCAGGTCAGTGGCGAAATTAGCAGCCTGGGCGCTTGTGCTCTTGCTGGACTTAGAGTCACTAGAGCCGCCTACCTGGGCTGCGCCGTTCTCCGAAGTCGTACTGGTGCTCTTTGAGACTTTGGTTAGAGAGCCTATCACTTTCCTCGCCTGTCCGGTGATATGAGAGCCGGAAGACCCTTTGCCGGAGCCGGAGTCGGATTGATACCAGGAGTCCTCTTCTAAATAAGGCGCCTTGCGCTTCACCGTGAATCCGACCACATGAGAGCCGGTGACATAACTTTCAAGCTTCTTTTTAAAGAGCTTCTCGCCTGGAACAATAGAAGGTCCATTGGTGTATCGATCAGAGAAAAACAGCTTAGACCAGTGCCCGGGCGGATTCTGAATTACGGTGTTGTTGATATGAACAGCCTGGTCCGGTAGAGCAAGCAAGGCTATCAGCTCGTTAGAGTCGGGGTCTTTCAGGATTTTATCCAGCTCTTGATCGAGATTTTTTGTCGGTGGGTCGAAAAGTTTCATGGTCTTGCGCAAACTGTCATAAGAAGCTCCGCCGGTGACTCCGACCATATATTCGCCATCAGGAAGATCCCTGGGCACATCGAATTCGAAGCTCTCGGTATATCGCTTCTTGTTATAGGGTGCAAGCACACAGGTGAATCGCACCTTCTCTCCTGGCTCCACCACAGGGTCCTCGGCAATCACTCTCTTTAAGGCAGTCGTATTCTTGCCCACTTCAAAGCTGATTTTGAGCTTGACCGACTCCACTTCTTCTTTCTTGTAGCGGTTGTTATAGATTCTGGAGACCACCGAATCGACATAGTTGACTACCGGATCAGAAAAGAATTTGAGACCGAGAATAGAAAGCCCGGGTGAAGACGAGGCGAAGCTGGCGAAACTGTCCTCCCTCTCTAGAAGGCGACCGTCCTTTATTTTGATCTGGCTTTTCAAATTGACGATATAAGGATCTGTGGACTGAAAAGACGCGTCCATGGCCGACATGATTATCGCTGATATCAGATCAGAGCTCAGGTCAGGATGATTGATCACCCGGGAGCTGAAGTCCTTGCGAAAGTGCCTCTGTCCATCAATAACGGTTATATCGACCGGGATCATAGAGGCGTTCTTGCCCAGTTCGCCACCCACAGACCAGGGTCGGTCGGCAAAAATACGGCCAAGGACTTTGAGGGGAGAGGAGAGCTTGAAGCTTACCGAAAGACTGGGGAGAACTTCATGGATATAAGCCGACGCCATGGGAACATCTATTGCACCAGCCTCCATCAAAGGATGCCCGAATCCAAGCACCCGATCATTAAAGATACCGGTGACGGTGCCTGTGGCAACAGAGGAGAAGTCCCCGGTAGACAGCAACAGCCCGAGAGCCGCCCCCGGAACAAGTCGATTGGCCGCTCCTCCTTCTAAGTTCGAAAGCTCTTTGTTGAGACCACCGCTGGCACCGCCTGAAACGTCCAGGCCAAGACCCTTGAAACGATCCGAAAGAAAGTTCCTTGCCCGGGAAGAGTATCCAGAGAGCGCAACCGGCGACATCAACGGCACCATTTTCGGTGCACCAGCCCCCAGGCTTGTACTTGTGCTCGTGCTCGTAGACATCAACGAACGTTTCAGTCGATCAAGCTCCCGCCCGGACCCCACAATCGATGAGATCGAAAGGGGCATTGAAGACGGCTGCAGGCTATGCCCGGTCAGTCGCAAGGTCCGCTGGTCGGATGGTTTGATAATTGCATCCAGCATATCGACTATCGGTGTGACACCGACAATCGGCTCCATTGAAAAATCGAAACCATAGGAAAGTGCGCCCACAAGCTTATTCTTGATATAGATAGGGCTGCCCGACATGCCGCGCACCACATTGTTTTTGCCCAACACATCGCCGGAAATTTTAATAAGGATACTGTCCCTGCCGTTGAGGACCTGCTTCATCACGCCCAGCACTTTAACATCGAATTTCTCGACCTTCATACCGTGAAAGACGGAAAGACCATAACCGGTATCACCTTCCTTGACATCAGAAACCGGCAGATACTGTCCGGGCTTCAAAAATCGGTCTATGTAAGCTCGCTCATAAGGATCGAGATGCTTCCCTTCTCCTCTGGTCTCCACCGCCACAGCCGGCAATACCAGCCAGGCCAGACAGATATTTATAGTCAAGAGAAGAAAGAGCCGGAAAGGAAGAAGAGGTGGCACGGGATTCCTCGTATAAAAGCCGGTTACTCCGGTTACTAAGGTAGGTCTTTCAAAGCTTCAGATCCTATCACAGGCTGGTAAAATCATTCAGATACCAAGAATAAGCAGGTTCTCCGATGCCAACCGAATACCAGTCCATAAGAAAAGCTATCGCCGCCGCCTATCTGATTGCCTCACTTACCTGCCCGGCGGCTGCCCTGGCCCAGGCTCCGATTCCGGGCACTTCTCCGATGCCCGGTCTGACCGCCGCCAGCAGTACTGCTCCTCTCCCTGGTCAAGAAGAGAGCCGGCCTTCATCTGGGCGACTGAATATATCCGGCTCCAATCAAGAAGAGAGCACAGCCCAGATGCCCGCCAATAGCATTTATAAGCAGCTTCCGTTTACGCTGGAAGACGCAAAGACCAAATTGCAAGAGCTCAATAACCTGCTCGAAGTCGCCAGCCCCACCCAGGTGGACCAGATCAAGAACAGTGTCTACGCAGTCTCCGAATGGCTCCAGGACGTAGCCGATGCCCACTGGAAGCTCTACAAAGCTTTCGATAAAAGTCCCGCCACCAAATTGAAGGCAAAATCAGAGAAAGAGACAGCCCTTGCTTTCAGCCATCTCAAAAATAAAGCCAAGCTATTAAAAGCGGATCTTTTCATCAAACAGAAACGTTATCCCGAAGCGCTCCAGCCCCTGGTCGAAATCGTCGTGGCTGAGCCCACCAGCGAAACCGGCACAGCCGCTTACAAGCGCCTGACCGACCTGGGCTTCTCTCCAAAGCAGGACAGCTTAGAAATAGCGGCAGGTGAGTCCCCGCCCTCATCCGGCAAATAGAGCCAGTTCTGGGTATATATTGAATCAGATTGGTCCATATTGGTTAAAATTGGCTAATCCTATTACAATATAGCTTGGACCGCGGACAAGGAGAGAATCATGCCTGAATACCCAGCCAAGGTGGTTATCCTGATGCTTGCCCTGGCATTTCTCTATGCGTCCCCTGCCGCCCTTGCAAAACCTTTCGAACTCGGCGTCGAGCAGAAAGAGGTCATGCCCGGTCAAAATCCCTATGAAGGCCAGGCAGAGTATCCCGTACCCCAGGTGATCCAGCCCTATCAGGGCGGCATCCGAGAACAGGCACCGATACAGGGTGGCACCGGAATGCAGGGCGGACGCCCTCCCATGGAAGCCGGTATTCAAAGAAGCATCCCTCTGCCTCCGCAATTCCTGGGCACCTGGATGGTGAGAGGTCAGCGTCAGGGCTTCGAAGCCCAGCCTCAGTTTCAGGCGGCAATTCCTCAGATCTTTGCCGGCAGTACAAAAAACGTCTGGACGATTTCAGGCAACCCCACCCAGGGCTATGCCTTCTCCAACGAAGAAGGCGCTCGCAGCCCGCTATTCGTCAACAAAGTGCAGGGCAATACCGCCTTCATTCGCTATGGCCATCCTATAAAGAACACCATGGCCCAGGAAGCTATTGTCATGGAACTCTCACCCGATGGAAAGCGTTTCAAAGGACTGGAGCGAATCACCATTGTTAAGCAGGGAGAACCGCCCCGGGCCAAGGTAACTTATCAGCTGGTCGGGCAGAGACGCCGCTAATAGACCCCTGCTAAAAGAATGAGATCACGATAGTGGAAGAAGCCCGCCAAGACCTGGTAGTTTATCTGCCATGCATAAACGGAATCCCATCATCATCCCCATAGCTATCGCTCTAGTTTTTATTGCCGCCCCGGCATTCAGCCAGGCTCTGGAAGACGAAAGCGAAGAGATAATCGAGAACAAGCTAAAAGGCCCGATTGCACCGGCGCTCGAAAAGAAGCTACCGGTGCGCCCGGCAGATCTCAGAGACCGCAATAAAACCACCGACGAACAGGTGGAAGAGCTTTTTAAACAGACCAAACCGAAGGACCTCAAGCTGAGCGGTGAACTGGAAAAAGGTGGAATCGTCTCCAGCGCCGAGTTGCTGAGCTATTCTCCCCTTTCGAGATACAAAGGGGACAACCTCAAATTTTTCAAGATAACCGTAGCGAACAATACCGAAAAACCGATGCTCATTCTTGGTGCCCAGTCCTCATTCTCTAAAGAGGCAGCCGGTCAAGCCAGAGCACCGGACAAAAGCATCGACGCCTCGACCTTAGAAGGGCATGACAACAATCTTCTCACCCCGGGCAAGAAAGCGATTATAGGTGCTGCCAGCGTGGCGACCTGGGGCATGGCCACTCCCCTGACCATAGAGTATCTGACCCCATCTGAAAACAGAAAACGCAATCTCGGCATCGCCCTCGGTAGAGATCGCGGTCGTCATGAGGTAGAAGGAGAACGCTTCGGATTACGACTGGTGATGCCCGGCGACAACACCATCGGCTGGGCCGCCTTCGAAGAAGACTGCCTGAGACCGGGCAACGACCGAATCTATGTGCCGGTGATGTATCCACCCTATTCCAGGATATCCGAAGTCCTGGCCATTCCGGTAAGAAAGTAGTCGGTCCATGCCTTTCCTGGGCGCTGCTTTCGGCACAATTCAAAACTTGCTACAATCTGTCTCGTTTACCCGATCTGGAGATAAGAGCTCGATGCAACTCTACTCTCGGCTGACCACCTTAGCTGCAGTCTCTGTGTTTTTATTGATAGCGGCAATATCGCTCAATCCTGTTTCTATGCAAGAGGCCTTTGCCAAATCACCGGCACCGGCTAAAAAATTGCTGATTGCCAAGAAAACCAAAAAGACCAGAAAGAAAGGGGACGAAACGGTGGTGACCGTGGTCACTAACAAAGGCCCGTTTCAAATCCAGATATTCGAAGAGGATGTTCCGGTCACGTCAGCCCATTTTCTCTCCCTGGTGAAAGAGGGCTTCTACAACGGTCTTACCTTCCATCGCTACGATCCGCAGTTCGTTATCCAGGGTGGTGATCCGACCGGCACCGGCACTGGTGGCTCTGGCAAAACCATCCCGCTCGAAGTCAGCGACAAACTGAAACATAGCGAAATGGGCATGGTCGGACTGGCAAGAAAAAGCGACCCCAATTCGGGTTCATCTCAGTTCTATATAATTCTTTCCCCTCGCTCCGAACTCGACAATGACTATGCCGTCTTCGGCAAAGTTATTGAAGGGCTCGATATCGTCTACCAGCTCAGGAAGGGCGATAAAATGCAGGAAGTCTATATCGAAGGAACCAAAAACGAAAAGTAAAAGGAGAGAGCATGTCCAATAACGATCCCCTGGTCTCGATGGAGACCACCAAAGGAACCATAAAAATTCGCATCTATAAAAGTGACGCCCCGATAACAGCCGGCAATTTCCTCGAGCTGGTCGGCAGCAAGTTTTACGATGGTCTCATTTTTCATCGCTACGAGCCGAATTTCTGCATCCAGGGCGGCGATCCGACTGGCACCGGTACTGGTGGCTCTCCGAAGAAAATCAAGCTTGAAACCAAACCGCATCTCAAACATGACTCTGCCGGCGTAATCGCCATGGCCAGAACAAATGATCCTGATTCTGCCTCCTGCCAGTTCTACTTCACCCTGGCACCGGCCTCTTTCCTTGACGGTCAGTATGCCGTCTTCGGTAAAGTGGAAGAGGGACTCGATGTGGTCATGAACCTTAGAGCCCAGGACAAAATGACCAAGGTCGAAGTGGTCGCTTAGTCAAAAACCAGCTATAGAGAAAGGACCTGCGATGCAGGTCCTTTTTATTTGTATTTGCTAGATCTTGAGATACTTGCCCGAGGTCCAGGCGCCGCCACCGGCACCGACTGCCACCCCTAAGATGACCATGACAAGAAAGGTCTCGACCAGACTGTAGCCCACACCTTTGGGTAGAGCCGGCAGAATATTGGCCATATTCGTTGTCAGATAAGGCTGGATCGCATACATATGAACACAGAAGAGAACCAGCATGGCGAGAACCGCAGAAAGCAGTCCATAGAGAGCCCCTTGTAGCACGAAGGGACACTTGATGTAGAAGTGACCGACTCCCATCAATGACAGTATCTGAATCTCGCGTTGTCTTGCTTGAATGACCAGGTGGATGGTGTTACCGATAACCGTAAGGGTAGCGGTGGTCAGGGCAGCGGTCACGAAAACGCCTGCGATCTCGAAGAAATGACGCACTTCATTGATTCGCTTAGCCACCATCATCGGATACTTGACCGCTTCGACCGACGGCAGCAGTTCGAGCTTCTGAGCAAGATCAGTGACTTGATCCGGCTCTTTAGCAGTGACGTGCAAGGTGTTGGGCAGAGGGTTTTTAATAGCGGCGACATTCAAGGACTTCTTCATCTCCTGCCAGGAGATGTCCTTGGTGATAACCTCGACCATCTTCACTTCAGGATACTGACTGACGTCCTTAGCCACCACTTTAGGCTCGTAGCTATCACTGAGATAAGCCGAGACTATCATCTGGGAGCCGAAGGAGTTGACCACATTCTTGAGGGTCATGGTCAACTGAAGTATGCTGCCGAATATGGTCAGAGATATGGCGAGAATGCTGATTACCAGCCAGTTCGACCAGCCACTATGTTTAAGACCGAGGATGGTCTCAATAACTACTCTGTAGAAAATCCTTAAAATACGCATCTGCTATCAGCTCTCGACACTCATCTCTACTTCATACATTCCGGAATCCACGTCTGTTATGACCTCTCCCTGTTTCAGAGAGATTACCCGCCTGCGCATCGTGTTGACGATGGTGTGGTCATGGGTCGAGATCAAAACCGTTGTGCCTCTCTCTGAGATCCGGGCAAGAAGCTGCACAATCTCCAGGGATGTGGCCGGATCAAGGTTACCGGTGGGCTCGTCGGCCAGAAGAACCGGAGGACCATTCACTATCGCCCGGGCGATTCCTACCCTTTGCTGCTCTCCACCGGAGAGTTCATCTGGATAGGCGGCTGCTTTGTCTTCTAGATTCACCACATTCAGTGCACTGGTTACCCGCTTGCGCACATCCTTCTCGTCGACACCGAGTGCCCTGAGGATGTAGGCGACGTTATCGTAAGCGGTCTGCCGGGGAAGCAATTTATAGTCCTGAAAAACAATTCCGAGTCTTCTTCGAAGAAGAGGAATCTGCCTGGAGCCTAGCTTGTTGAGATTGACCCCACCAATGAAAACATTGCCGGCGGTAGGAACTTCTTCACGATAGAGAAGACGCATCAGGGTCGACTTACCGGCTCCGGAAGGTCCGACAAGGAACGCGAACTCGCCCAGAGCCACATGAAGGTTAATGTCCTTCAGGGCCGGACGACCGCCATAACTCTTGGAGACGTTTTGTAATCGAATCATTTGACACCGATTTACCTGAAAGGGCGCTAATTCTTGACCACCCTTGAAACTATGGAACCGTCAGGATAACAAGCAACTTACAACCGGGCAAAATCATAACATGTTCGACTGCCGGCAGCCTTGAAAAATATCAACCTTGCATTATCTTTAAGCATTCTTGTCTTTCAAAAAAGCGGCGGATACCACGAAGCATGGTCCACACAGGCGATTTTCACCGTGTAAACGCAGTTCGGCATTACCGCAGCTTCCACACACCGAAGAGCCATTCTGCTGGAGCCAGGCGCGTCTTCTTAAGTCTCGCTCATATATTTCGACAAAGCGGGATGAGACCTCGGTGGGCGCAAGATTTTCTTTGAAATTTTCTAATTCGGCAAGCTCCTCCGGACCCAGCTCCAGGGCAGCAAGCTCCTCTTTAGAGGGCTCCCGGGGTCCCTGAGCCCCTCCGGACTCTCTGAGCAAGGCATCGGCAGCGATTTGCTCTTCGAGGATTTTGAGACGTGAATAGCCTTTGATGTCGAAGCGCAGTCCCTTGAGCTTGATTCCGACACTGCGGGCCATCTTGTGCAGATTGGTGAGAATATCCTGTTTACGAAGCGACAGCTCCTGGGCAACAGCGCTGTCTTTGACCGCCACAACAAGATTGCGCTCATAATCGAAAAAAATAGGCTTCGACAAACTGGCCCAGGGCTCACCGACAACGTGGGACCACATAGACATGAAAGTGTGCTCCCGGAGCCGCTTTTCAATGCCGTACTTATTTACGACCTTACTCAGCACCGTCGAAAGAGAGCTGAATTTCTTATTTCTTCTGCCGCCTCTTCCGCTTCGCACCAAGACCGGTACCTCTGTTATGGATGTTATGAAAGTTAGCAACCGCATTACAGTTTACTGCAACCTAAGGGAATTTCCTCTAATTCAAGAGAATCTCGGATTCACAATCAGAGCCTGTGCGTTATAATTCTGCAGATTCAGCCGATATTCTATGGCTTCCCGGAAACGTGGATGTTCATATTTTGGAGAAAAAAACTAATGGAGAACGCATCGGTGCTGGCAAACGAAAAAATAGAAGCATTACAAAAACGATTCAACGCAGACGCGGCCAAAAACCTGTCGGCTACCTATTTGATCACTATCAAAGGAGAAGGTGGCGGCTCCTGGCTCACAAAGATATCTAACGGAGCCTGTGAATTTACCGCTCAAGAGCCTGGCTCCGAAGAAGCCAAAGCAAAAGCGGATTGCTTCATATCCATCGACGCCGATGATCTCGAGATGATCCTCGCCGGCAGAATGACGGCGATGACCGCAGCCATGTCCGGCATCCTCTCCATCGAAGGAGAGCTTGGTCTCGCCATGCAACTGGTTCCCGTCTTCTTCGAAGGTCAGGCACCTTTCATTTAAAGACACTGTATGCAGTGACAAAACAATTCAATCATTTCAAAACCAGTCCCGTCACCAAATCGCGGGACTGGTTTTATTTTGAGTCTAGAGCGGCTTCCAGGGCGGATTTATCTATGCTGACTCCGGTCCAGA
The DNA here is from genome assembly GCA_020634035.1 of Candidatus Obscuribacterales bacterium. GTDB lineage: Bacteria > Cyanobacteriota > Vampirovibrionia > Obscuribacterales > Obscuribacteraceae > RI-106. The sequence goes on from JACKCM010000006.1 coordinate 346,647, forward strand.
TTCGAAAAGACTCGAGAGCCTGGTGCATGAGCATGCCCCAGCCGTCTATCGCTCTATAACCCTGATCGCGAGCCGCTTCCACCACCAGGGTAGAGACGGTCGACCCGGGTGGAGCGTAGACCAGATCGAACACCAGGGCTGTTTTATTAAGACAGGAGAATAGAGAAGAGAACTCTACGGGCAGCCTGCGACCCCCCTGCCCAAAGGGAGCGCAGTTGACCAGAAGATCGAAATCGCTTTTTACCGTCACCGATTCAAGCGCCTCAAAACTACATTCGCCTATTTGTCCACAGAACCCATTCAAAAAATCCTGCACCGAATCACGGCTTCGACCAGCGATGGCAATTCTGCGATAGCCTTTTTCTAATAGAGCAATCACCACAGCCCTGGCCGCACCGCCATAGCCATAGACAATGGCACTCGCCCCGGGGTATCCATGCTCGGTCTCTGCCAGCGCCGTCCTGAAGCCATAGACATCTGTGTTATAGCCTTTCAATATACCGCTTGTATTGTCGTATACAACGGTGTTGAGGGCTCCCAGGATCTCGACTCTGCTATCGGCTTCGTCGACAAAACTTCGCATCGCAATCTTATGGGGGATGGTTACATTTATCCCCAGCGGTCCCCGACCCTCTTTCATAGTCCGCATAAAAGAGGATAGCTCCTCTTCCGGCAGGTCAAAAAGCTGGTAGCCACCGGAAAGACCGGCAAGGTTTAATAACGCGCCATGGATTGCCGGGCTTCTGGAATGCTCGATGCCCTTTCCTACCAGTCCCAGCAAATAGTTTGTCCGAGTCAAATTCTAGTAATTGGTCGTCTGGATTGTGGCGACTCTCATACGCTTGATACCAATCTGAGAACAGGCGTTCATGATAGCGATGATATCTTTCTGCTTGCAGTTACCATCAGCGTTGACGGTCACAGGCATGTCTTCTACACCGAGGTTCTTGATGATACCACCCAGAGTGTTCTGAATCGTCGCTTCATCGTTGCTCTCCAGGGTTTTGCCCTGAATAGCGACCCTGCCTTCCGCGTCCACATCTATCATGATGGTCTTGGTGCGGGAGTTCTCTTTTTTGGCGTTATAAGTTTCGGGCGGCTTGATTTTGAGCTCAGACTTATCGATAAGGGGAGCGATCAGAATCATGATCACCAGGAGAACCAGGAACACATCAGTTAAAGGAGTGATATTGATGTTCTCGAAAGACTCACCAGATGCTCCCATGGACATGCTCGATCACCCCCTTTCTGCTTATCCGAATCCTAGCTGTAGTTGGCTTCGCCGGCTTCGGCTTCGGCAACGAAACTGAGGAAGAGAAGTTTCAAGAGCTGGAAGTCATCATTGAAACGTTTAACGATGTTGGTATACCAGTTGTTGAAGATAACGGCGATGATAGCGACCAGAAGACCATAACCTGTAGCAATCAGCGCTTTCGCAACACCGATTACAACGGTCTGGGTACCACCACCGGATGCACCGAGTTCGTCCAGGGTGAATACAACCCCGACAACAGTACCGAACAGTCCAAGGAAGGGACAGGTGGCACCTACGGTACCAAGAACGGCGATGTTCTTCTCTAACTTTCTGGAGACCAGACCAACGGTGATATCGAAGGCTTTGGAGAAGTCTTCTTTCTGCTCCGCCAGAAGTCGCACCCCTTCTTCGGCGACCTCGCCGACCACTCCGCCGAGACGGCTGCAAGTAGCCTGAGCTTTCTGAAGATTGCTGTTCTCCAGCTCTCTTTGCAGTTGGTGAATGAAGGCAGTCACATCTCTACGGTTTTGTTGGTAATAGAGATACCTCTCAACAATCACCGCCACGGTCCACACAGAACAGATGGTAATCGGAATGGACGCGAACCAATCTTTCAAAGCGAACTCGATGAAGTAGGTAAGAATTTTGTTTTCCATGTGTGCTCCAATTCACTCCTAGCCAGAAAAGTCTATCAGAATCGACGAAATGTGCCAGCACTTCTACCGCTCTTGAAGACGTTGTAATCAAATGTGAATTGAATATCCACGTCGTCCGGAGCGCCCGCTGGTAACGGTCTGAATGGTGCGGCGTTGGTCACGGCCTTGAGAGCAGCCTGGTCGGCAATGGCCAGTCCCGAAGAACGAGCCAGTCTCAAGTTGGACATGGTGCCGTTGCGATGGACCTTGAAAACGACCATGACCCGTTTACTTTCGTTACCTTTAGGAGGGAACCAGGCCCGTTTGATACGTCTTTGCAGGTCAGCCATATATGGCCCGAAATCGATATCTTTCTCCGCTGCCAGAGAGGGTCTGCCCTCGCCGTCTTTTTCCGGATTACCTTGTACTCCCTGACCGGAGCCGCCTCCACGAGGAGCAGGAACCGATGGTGCCACCGCCAGAGACGGTCCGGAACTGCCGCCGCCAGATCCGCTGCCGGCCTTAGAAGGAGCCGGTGCAGGACCGGGACTGCCGCCGCCATGCTTGGAGCCGCTGGAGCCTCCGCCTGCCATGATCGGTACGGGAGAGCGACTGCCGCCACCACCAGAGGAGCCGGTTTTTATAGATGCGATAGGGGCCGGCGCAGGACCGCCCTGGGCTGCGCCCGAAGCTGAGGCGATACGAGGAGCCGGGACCGATGGTGCTCCTACGTTGCCTACGGAAACCGGGGCAGGAACCGGAGATGGTGCCGAGCGAGGTGATGCCGGTGCTTTGGCGAATGGGTTAGGGATATTGAAAGGTGTGGGAGCCGCTTTGGGAGCAGGCGAAGGAGATGGAGCCCTGGTCGGACTCGGAGTCGGTGTCGGACGAGGAGTTGGCGACGGAGACGGGGTCCTGCTCGGGGTCGGTGTCGGGCGCGGAGTCGGTCTGGGACTGGGGCTCGACTTCGGAGTCGGAGATGGTGCTTTGGCCGGTTGCTGCGGCTTGGGCTGAGCTTTGGGAGCCGGCTTGCTCGCCGATTTCGGCGCCGGTGAAGGCGGTGTCGGACGCTTGTTAGGATCGCGCTTACCGGCATCCTTCGAGTTATGCTCGGCTTTGCGCCTTGACTTGACCTTCTTCTTTACTTCTTCCTGGTTCTGGATGAATTCGATATCGGTGATCTGAACCCTGGGAGGCGGCGGAATAAGGAAGAAGAAAGCAAGAATGAGAAAGGCGATCATGCACGAGACATGAAGAAGATAAGAGCCGGAGGTAGCTTCGGGCATCTCCAGAATCACGTCCGCGTACAGAGACTTTCTGCGTCTGTGGGCGGCATGTTCGAAGGCATCTCGCATTGAGAAAGCGATGAAAGAGATGAAAAGACCGAGCAATACAAGAGATGCCGGGCTGCCGATGCCCATCTCACCCATAGAATGAATCAGTTGCTGGTTCGGTGCGATATTGAAATTACGACCGAAACTATCGAGAGCACTGAGAATAGGACCGTTAAACAGTATGCAGAGGAAAGTAATAAAGTTAATGACACCGGCACACAAGAACAACAGACCTTTCCGACTTTCGCCGTTGTAGAACTGGCCCAGACCAGGAATGATCGACATCATTAGGGCCATATTCGGATCGCGTTGGGGCTGCTGCATGTTCGGATAATTAGATGAGGTAGCCATGGTAAGAGGTCAGTCCTTAGGAATCGGTTATTTATCAGGTATCCGCCGATTGAGAATCCGATTCGATTGACTTCAATTAAAAAGAAACGCGTGCGCCTCTTGAAAATATTGTCAGACTTCCCCTTAAGAGTTTGTCCTATAGGACCGACAGTACGCATTAACGTTTTGTAAGTATAACACCTTATCTTCAAAATAACCGTATAGGCAATTCATATGGATGCGGATGGTATCGAATATACGTGCGCGCTCTGGCTTTGCTCAAACAGGGCGGATTGTCAACGCCAACTCAATCATAGGTCAACCGCAAGACCAGACGCATCGACGTTTAGATCAGTTTCCACCTGTGGATAGACCCGAAAAAATTTCAGGGTTTTCCCTAGGAAGAGAAAACCCTGATAGAGATTTTTATAAAGAACGGACTGTCACAAGACTACATCATCGGCATGCGCAGCTCTTCAGCAAGCTGAATCTTGAACTCATCGCCAGGTCTCAGATCGACCTTCTTACCTTTCTTGGAAAGCAGAATAGCGATACCGACTGCAAGACCTACACCGGCTCCGATCATCGCTCCGCCTGCCCGGCCTATGCCGCTGCTGCTACCAGATGAGCTGCTGCTGGAGCCACCTCCGGCAAGAGCACCGATGCCCAGGCCGACCAGAGTAGGCAATGCCACCGCTCCGGTATCAATGGCGATATCTTTCATGCCGCGTCTTGCGTGGACAACACCACCGCGTGCCACCAGATTGGCCACAATCGGAATCTGCCTGTTGTCGGGTGTCGTAATGGTATCGAATTTCATAGCCACCGAACCTGAACGGTTCATGTGCCGGGGAGAGTTAAGCTGGGCTATTCGTCCTTTGATAATCGAGCCGGCAGGAATCACAGTGGCACCATCAATGCTCAAATCTTCCGCGGTTCTAGCCGAGAATTCATCAGCCTCCTGGCTGGTATCACTGTCGACTGCGGTATCCATGATGATAGGAATCTTTGTTCCGGTCGGAACCACTCTTACATAACCCTGAAGAAGTTTAGCGGTCTTTTTGCCGTCGGCACTATCTTTAGTGTCATCGGAACTCGCCGTCTCTTCGGTGGCTTCGGTTTGAGCCGGTTCACTCTCGGCGGTCTCAGGAGTTTCTTCCTTCGCTTCATCGAGCGTAGGTTCTTCTGCCTTCAAGCCGAAATCCGTGTTAGAGCCGGATCCGGATTCAACATCGGTTTCAGTTTTAGATTCTGTCTCAGAATCGCTCTCATCTATAGGACCGAGCATCGAATTGTCCGGATTATAGATTTTGAAATTGAGCTGGGGCTCCGAATCTGCCAGGGCAGGCAAGACCGAAGCCGGTGACAGCAAAAGCACCGAAAGGGTCAGAGCAAGGATTGGCTTGGAGAATAAGCGCATGTTAAGAGGTCTCCAGAACTGATGACTCATCTTCTTCGACCGCCGAAGGTTATCAGAACCTTCTTCCTTTAAACTTTCTACCGCCGCTTCCCATAATCTGGTGAAGTTAGAGGGAAAGCAAAAGCAGTCAAGTGGCCGAGGGTTGTCAGTCTAACACGGACCTCGAACCTCTAAGATTAGCTTGTTCTAGGAAAAGTCCCCCTCCACAGGAGGACCCAGTGCAAGCCAGCCGGAATATGTAACAGCGTCTTATCATCCGCTATATCCACAAAACTATGAGTTTCTTGAGTTTTATAAAATTCCGCATATAAAATGAGTGGGTATTAAATAGTAGAGAGCCGCATTCAATATAAAGAGGTAGCGAAAGTGAAACAGTGCCCGATTTGCCAGACATCCAACGATGCGCAAGCGCTGTTTTGTGCCGAATGTGGTCATCGCTTCCAGACCCAGGGCTCAGCACCGGGTCCAGGTCCAGGTCAAGGACAGGCTCCGCCCCAGCCCGGCCTCGGGCAGGCTCCACCGCATGCACCGGCTCAGCAGCAGCCCCAGCCCAAGCCAAAACCTAAGAAGGTAAAACTGCATTCGCCCATTCTAGGAGACCAGGAAGACGACCTGGATGATGAGTTCGACAGACCCAAACAAGCCCCGGGCAAGAGCAAAAAGTCCCTGCGCTCTCCTCTACTGGGCGGCGAAGATGATGAACCCTTATCTGAATATCCTCGCAGGGGTCCCAGAGTCTCGACCGGCCTGGATACTTCGGCCACTTCAGGCTCCACCGCGAAGAAAGGTAAGTCGAAGCTGCGTTCACCGCTTCTGGGAGAAGAGGACGAAGATTTCGATCAAGACTTCGAGCCTGGGGCTGGACACGGAACCGGACATGGAACCGGACATGGAAAAGGATTAAGATCACCGCTTCTGGGTGGTGAAGGTGGAGATAGCTTCGACAGCGCACCGCCGTCCAGATCTTTATCGGGCAAACCCGGCGGAAAAGCGCGCCTTCGCTCACCGGTGCTTGGTGGTGGCGACGACCTTTACGATCCTTATGATGATGACTATGAAGAGACCGATGAGGGGGACCCCAATGTCCTTCGCTCTCCTCTTTTGATGGCAAGAACTCCCAAACACGAGTTGGCCAGAATACCGCAACCCGAAAACAGTCCTGGCTCTGGTCCTGGTCCTGCACCTGGATCTGCACCTTCACCTGCGCCTGCCCAACCTCAGATTCCGCAGATGCCCCAGATGCCCAGAACCCCTCAGATGCCTCCAATGCCGGCGCTGGGCGAACTCCCCCAACAACAAATACAGCCAGTCCAGCCTGTTCAGCCGATTCAATCTCCGGCTCAAGCGGCCAGTATGCCGCCGTTGCCGATGCCATCGCAGCCCACTGCGCCTCCTGCACCCGTGCCGACTCCGGCCGCCTCAGCCCCCGTTCCCGTTCCTGTTCCAGTTCCGGCACCGGCTCCTGCCCCAACACCTGCACCGGTCAAGGAAGAAACAGCCGATATCGGACCAAAAGACCGACGCGGCAAAGACCGAAGAACCGGAGGCAGAGAAAGACGTTCATTTTCTTCGCTCCGTGACGATGAGCCCAGACGGGATGACAACTTCCAGGCCCCCCAGGCTCCAGTGTCATCATGGCCGTATATGGCGATAATCATTACAGCCGGCTTAGCTATGCTGTATAAGCTGTTCTACCTGGTGTATATAGTGAAAACTTTCGGGATTCCGAAAAACGAGGCGATGATCTTCGATCAGCTCATCATGGCGATGGCTTTCGGCGGTCTCATAATTTTCGCCATTGGTGCGAAGAAGAGTTAAGTAAGCCGAAATTAAGCATATGGACTGCAAAGCGGTTCAAGCCTCACACAGATTGAGAAAAGGTAACTTTCAAAGAGATTGCCTCATGGTATATTGGGCAGGTTTCGGTCTGAAACGACTCCAAGGAAATCCGAATGGCAAATCCTGGTAACAACGCCAAAAACATAAACTTCCGGTCTTTAGAGCGAGTCTCCGACTCCGCCCCGCGCAGAGCAATGCTGACAGCGATGGCACTCAGCCTGTTTCTCTCATGCTCCTGCCCGGTACCGGCACTGGCACTTTTCTCTTCGAAGAAAAGCTCGATGCAGCTGCCGGTCAACGACAAGATCGAGCTGGAGACTATCGATCCGGAAGCTGAAGACGAGAAGCCCGAAGAAAGCTCCTCTACCGGTGGTGATTCCGACCTTCTCAAACCGATTGATTTGAGTCCCCTTTCTCTTGATAGTGATAAATCAAAAGAGAAAGAAGTCGCACAGACCGACGACAAAGACGACGAAAAAACCGAAGGCGAAGGCGGTCTGATGAAAGCCACCATCAGAACCTCCCAGTTCGTCCCGAAAAGCCCCCTCGACGGCACCGAAAAAGCGGTGCTTGCTCCGACCAGCGTCAAAGGCACCAAGTCCAAGAGCATCGAGACCCTGGGCGGCAATCTGGTAGACCAGGCTCAATCTATTAATGCAGCTCCTCTTCCTCTGATCAGCAGCCAGGAAGAACAGGCAATGAAAGTCAGCAACCAGCGCGAGCTCGAAAGACAGCAGCTCACGGCGCTCTGGGAAGCTACCCTGACCCGATCGCCCGATATCAACTTCGTACTGCAAAAGTTGATGCCGGCAACGGATTCTTCTAAGGTGACATCATTGATGATGCGCGCCCTCAGCACTGCCATGTATGGCGGTCTCGGTGTTCTCGGTGCGGTCTCTCCCGGTCCTGGTTCTTATATGGCTCAGAACCTGGGTTATTCGACAATATCTCAGCTCCTGCAACTCCAGGACAGTAAAGCGCAGAAGAAAGCCCGGGTCACCCAGGTAGAAGCGATCATGCTCTATCAGATGGTGCGCAAAACCGCTGACCGCCTGGTGGAAAAATACCGCGACTATAAGAAAGAACATCTCGCTCTCATGAGAGCCAACGACGATTTTCAAGATCTGCAAAAAATGGCTCGGGATGCCAGAGAAGGTCAGGGTGCGCCTCAGCAACTCGAGATCGAATATACCCTGAGAAAACAACAAAGAGATATTGAAGGTCTGGAGCAAAATCTGGGCAAAGTCAGGCAGGGTCTCGTAGATCTGGCAGGACCACAGGCGGTGGCAAAGCTCGATAAAGAGATAGACGTAGAATTTCAGGAACTCCATCCCGAGCTGGTCGGCTCTGATGTGGATATGCTCGCAGGAGCGGCAGAAGGATCTGGAGCGGCACCAAAAGCGGCCGAGCCTGATAAAGCGGCGCCACAGAAAGAGCCCGACAAACTCCTTGCCGGCAAGGAAAAAAAAACAAAAAAAGGTAAACAGCTCTAAATTTAGTCGGAGGACAGGACCGAGCTAATTATGAGCGATAGCGAAAACAATAACGGAAACGAAAAGAGCAAAAGCTGGGTTATCTGGTTGATTCTGGCTCTCAGTCTGCTCGCCATTCCGGTGGGACTGCTCTCCCGAGCAGATCACAAAGGCGGCTCGGAAAAAGGCGGAGACAGCGAAGAGACCAGCGCCTGGTCCATGCTCAAAAAAGACAAGATCAAAGTGATCAGGCTCGATGGCATGATCATGGATCAGGGCAGAGAATCGATTCTCTCTCTGCCTCGCGGTGCTTCGATTGCCATCAAAAACCTTCGTAAGGCCCGGGACGACAAACATATAAAAGGTGTACTTATCCGCATCAATTCTCCCGGTGGCACCGTCGGTGCCTCCCAGGAACTGAATCAAGCAGTGCAAGAATTGCGCAAAGAGAAGCCGGTTATCGCCACCATGGGTGATCTGGCGGCTTCCGGCGGTTATTATGTCGCCTGTGCTTGCGACAGGATCTATGCCAATCCCGGTACCCTGACCGGCTCCATCGGTGTGATCATGAGCGGATTCAATCTCAAAGGACTGACAGAGAAACTGGGAGTCGAACCCAAGGTAGTAAAATCAGGACCCTTCAAAGATCTGACTTCTATGTACCGCCCCATGTCCGACGCAGAAAGAGAGATACTGCAAGGACTGATAGATGACTCTTACGATCAGTTCGTAACTGCCGTGGCCCAGGGCCGCAAAATGGAAAAAGAGGCCGTTAAAAAACTGGCTGACGGCAGAATTTACTCCGGCAGACAGGCTGTGAAAAACGGACTGGTCGACAAGCTGGGCTCTTACGAAGATGCCCTGAACGACTTGCAGGCCACCTGCAAAAAGAAATACAGCCTGAAGAAAGATTTGAAAGTGGACGATGATTCATCGGGAAGCCTTCTAGAAAGTCTGCTTGAGACATCGAGCAACGCCACCGGTTTTCCTTCGGCTTCTCCGGCTTCTATGTTCGATGAAGTTCTGCCTATGACAATGAGAGCCCGCTTCTACAACCAGCCCCTCTGGATGATGCCCTGAGAAAGTGGAAACGACCTTTACCAATCTTCTGGAAGGCACTTTGACGGCACCGCGGTGCACATTCAAGGCCCTCGTACTTCAAAAAGAAGATGACGCCGACCGCGCAGCGGTTATTGCTTTCTTTCTGGTTCTCTTCACGGCAGTAGGCTCAGGTCTTTCCCAGGCTTCCGCAGATCAATTTTTTATCGCCTTTCTTCAGGTAATTTTTTCGATATTCACCTCTTTGATTTTTTGGACCGTCCTTGCTTACATACTTTATGCAACCGCCAGGGGTCTCGTAGGCAAGCAGGTAGCCTTCCTCAAATGTCTATCTCTGACTGGCTGGAGCCATGCACCGTTAATACTTTTTCCGACCGTTTATTGCATGCAGACAGCCCTTGGCGGTTTCGTCGAAATCTTGATAGCGCTTTTGCTTATCTGGTTTTTCATTCTCAATCTAATCGCCTTCAAAATCGTTCTCGATAAGAGTTATTCTATTATTCTATCGGTCTTTTTCTTGACACCACCGGTAATATTTATGGTGCTAACTTTCTGGCTCTATTTTCTGGTGTCGTATACAACACTAAAGCTACTGGCCCTCCTGATCTAGAAAGTGTGTCGATGAGCCTGGAGAAAGCAGACAAAGATTCTTTAAAAAGACCGGAAAACACGGTGATCGCCGTGGTCGGTCCCACCTCATCGGGTAAAACCGCCCTGAGCATAGAACTTGCTTGTCTTCTCAATGGAGAAGTGATCGCCTGTGATTCCAGGAACATCTATCGCTATATGGACATCGGCACAGCAAAGCCGACAAAAGAAGAGATGAAAGGGATTCGCCATCATCTCATCGATGTTGCTGATCCCGACAGTGTTTTCACAGTAGCTGAATATAAACGACAGGGCAGAAAAGCAATAGATGATATTTTCGCGGCTGGAAAGATCCCTATTGTCTGCGGAGGTACCGGCTTCTATTCAAGAGCATTATTAGAAGGACTGTCCATTCCCGAGGTGGCGCCAAATCAGGAGCTTCGCGAAAAACTGAATTCGGAAGCAGAAGAGAAAGGTAACGAGTACCTTCACGATCTTCTTATGCAAAAGGATCCTGAAGCGGCAGCAAAAATCAAAGCCAATGATCGATTCAGAATCGTACGGGCCCTCGAAGTGATGGAGGCTCTAGCCATACCCTTTTCTATGGCATCGAAAAAGGAGCCTGTCCCTTTTGATGTTTTATGGATCGGACTGACTTTCGAAGACCGCACAAAATTGAAAGAGCGCATTATAGAACGCTTGAAGATTCAGATAGAAGACGGTCTCGAAGCGGAAGTGCGATCTTTGTATGACCGCTACGGCAAGACTCGCAGCCTGCAAAATGCCGTTACTTATAAACAGTTCATCAGCTATTTCGAAAAAGAGATCTCCTATGAAGAGGCATTCGAAGAATGCGTCAAACACAACTATCAACTCGCCCGAAAACAACTGATCTGGTTCAGATCCAACCCTGAGATGAACTGGCTGAAAGTCGATGAGACCCCGGATCTTCTCGAAGCAGCCCTTGAAATAATCAGAGCATCAAAGGCTTGAATGTAGTCTATCTAACTTAGATTGTAAAAAAGCACTGGACGGAAATCAAGAAAGAGCTATACTGGTAAAGGTTTTGGCTATATTTGCCCCCCAGAAATGATACCGGGGATGACACGACAGAAACGGTCGAAATCGAAAACTCCAGGCCCAGGCGTAAACTATGACATCACCCAATGATGCGAACATTCGAGAAGTCGACCTGCCCTTCAGCAATGGCTTGATTGCCGCAAGAATGTGGAAAGCACACGATAGATTCGTGGTCGGAGTACCGCAACTCGGTCTGCATTGTTACGGAAGATCAGAGCAGGAAGCAGCATTTCGCCTGTTCACCACACTTTTGAAGTACTACCGCCAGCTCAAAAACAACCAGAAAAAAATCACCGAAAAAGGTACTCGCGATCTGGAGATTCTCCGGCGCTGGGTAGAAGAGATAGAGCGAAAAATGACTGCTCCCAGTGGTCCCACGGTTATCTCTCTGGCCGAGCGTCGCAGCCGCTGAGAATATATTGCTTATTACAGATCAGAACTTTCCGGCAGCCTCGTTTTCGAGTCCCCGGGCTTTTAGAATAAGCTCCGTCTTCAGATCGTTCAAGCCTATTTCAAGACCGACCGGATACTGGTGGGGATTGAGTATTCTTCTTATACCTTCGTGAAAACCTTTCATCTGCTCCAGGGCATGGGCTCTGGCCTGATGATGATCAGGAAGATCCTGAATCAATTTACCCTTTCTAAAGACTGGCTTGAGCAGGTCGGTGTAAGGACAATCGGCCTCGACAAGCTTGCGACGGGTGAAATCAGTCGGATCTACAATCGTCCAGCCCGAGTTTTTTGAAGAGAGAAGTTCTTCATCGAAAATCATGTCGGCAAAGTAGCGCAGATTACTTCCGGCTCCGTCTGCGTTTCCGTTGTTAGAGATATTCTCGTGGAATCTTCTCACCTGCAATATGCCGGGATTGGATGTCTTGAAAGACTGCTCCGATACCTTAACCACTCTGGTCCATTCGGACTCTCCTTTGTCCTTGACCGCAGAAAGTTTATAAACCGCACCCAGAGAGGGTTGATCGTCACAGGTCACCAGCTTGGTACCCACAGCCCAGACATCAATCTTGGCGCCCTGGGCCCTCAAAGATTTGATTACATCTTCATCCAGATTATTGCTGGCAACAATCTTTGCATTTTCGAAACCGGCTTCATCGAGAATCTTGCGGGTCTCGATACTGAGGTAAGCGAGGTCCCCCGAATCCAGCCGCACACCGAGCAGTTCTCCGCCCTGCGCTCTCAAACGACGACCGACCTCCACGGCATTCTTAACACCGTTTACAGTGTCATAAGTATCCACCAGAAAATAACAGTTTTTCGGCATCGCCTCGGCATAAGTAGAGAAAGCCGAGGTCTCGTCCGGGAAGGACATTACCCAGCTATGGGCATGGGTGCCGACCACCGGAATTTTGAAATAGCGACCGGCGAGCACGTTAGAAGTGCCGTCACAGCCCCCGATATAGGCTGCCAGACTGGCGGTGATACCACCATCGGGTCCCTGGGCGCGACGCAAGCCAAACTCGAAGACCGGCAGATCGCCTCCGGCTTCTTTGATTCGAGCCGCTTTGGTGGCCACCAGAGTAGAGAAACTCACATAGTTGAGCAGAGTAGTCTCTACAAGCTGGGCCTGAATTATCGGGCCACGTACTCTGATAAGGGGCTCATGACCGAAAACGATAGTGCCTTCCGGAACGCTGTCCACATCCAGCTCGAATTTTAGATCTCGCAGATAGTCTAAAAAAGCCTTTTCGAAAAGCGGCGAACCATCTGAATTTTGAAGAGTAGAGAGATAATCCAGATCTTCGTGATCAAACTTGAGATTCTTCAGATATTCGACCACCTGCTGCAATCCGCAGAAAACCGCATAACCGCCCTCAAAAGGGTTCTTTCGAAAAGAGAGATGAAAGACCGCCTCTTTAGAAGCGCTACCGCTCTTCCAATAGGCATAGGCCATGGTCAGTTCATAGAGATCTGTCAAAAGCGCGTGATCTTGACAGTTTCGGAATGCGTTCCCTAATACCATTGCCTTTACACCCCCGGATAAATGGTCCATAACTTTAACAGAAAAGCGAGGAGGGGTTGAATATGAAAGAGTTTAGAGCATTCGGAGCGCCGGTTCTCTGCCTGGTTATGCTGATTTGGTCCGGATATGAACCGGCTGGAGCAAAGGACGATTCAGGCAGTTATATAAATCCTGCACAGCAAAGTTCGAAGAGCATAGGTCAGCCAGGCTTCCACTATGTGGGCAATTCATACTCAGCCAAGTTTCATAAGCCCGAATGCGAATTTGTCAGGAAGATGCGCAGCGAACACGTCAAACTCCTCAAGTCGAAAGAAGAGGGTACCGCCCTCAACTATCGCCCCTGCAACTGGTGTTTACCGACCTGGGACAAATCGGTGACGGGAAAGCTGGTCAAACCCTGTCAATAGAAAGCATGCTGCCGATAAAACGAAGCAGTCAAGAACGTTTGTATCAGATAACGCCACAGGCAACGCCCCGGGCCCAGCCTAGCTGGTGGATACTGGGCTCCGGGCGCCCCAGCGAATATAATTAGACGGATTAGACTTCTCATCCAAATGGGAATCTTGAATTATAGACATATGAACTTACAATATCTAAAGTTCATAGTCTGATCTAAAGCATGATATAACGACTTTTACGGCACATATACTGAAAAGATAATGCATCATCTCGAACAAGAATTTGCCAATGCGATTGGTTTTGTGATCGATACCTCGGTAAACCCGCCCAAACGGCTGGGTCTGGCCTTTCTGGTTTCTAAAAGTCGTGTTGTCACCTGCGCTTCCCAGGTCTTCCATTATGTCGAAGCCCCCTGGGCCCTGGCGGTCAAGTTCCCTTTTGCCGATATCCAGGTCTCGATAAAAACAGTCAACCTGCACAACGACTTCGACAAAGTCGAAGCCCGGGCTCGCTACCTGAACCAGACCGGCGGTCCGGTGGACATGCCGAGCTCTTACATGAACGATATCGCCATGCTGGTGATCGAGGGCAATCCACCCCAAGTCCCCCAGGAGCGAATCGCCGAACTGAACCGAGCCATGTCTCTGCCTTTCTCCAGCGAAGGGGTGGAAGCATCGGGCAATCTCAGGGGTACCGAGTTCATCCAGGTGATTAGGACCATCGTCGAATCGCAAAGAGAAGGTCTTCTCACCCTTTACGATACACGCAATATTCCCGTCGCTCATCTTTTGATGGCCAATGGCGGCATCATGAAAGTCTTTTTCAAGCAGGTGATGTCATCCGAGATGGCCTTCTGCGAGCTGGTCTATCGACAGCCGGCGGTCGGTTTTGCCTTCAGACCCGGCATGAATATCGAATGGGGCGAAGTGCCCGATGTGCAGACTCCGCCCGATGCCCTCGCCTATGAAGCGATGCGCAGAGCCGAAGAGATTCCCAATCTATTTCAACAGCTCGGTGGACCGGATTCCCGCTATCAGCAAGTGGTTCAGAACTTCAATCCGGGTGATGCCTCCGAGGAGATTCAGTGGATGGTGGAGCCCCTCTGGGACTCCCTCGATGGCTATATCAGCCTGAAAGACATGCCCGTCCGCATCGGGGTCGACACCTACACAGTGCTGGTCGCCATCCGAGAGCTCGTCAACCGCGGCGTGGTCTCTCAGATCAATAAGGTCTCCCCATTTCCCTGTACCGGTCAGATGGGCGCACCGCTGGTATCTCACACCGACTTCGAAGTGCATCCCTGGGATGGTCTTCAAGCCTTTTATCTGGATCCGGTCAGCGGCAGACCGACCTGGCTTGAAGGAAACTTTTTCGGAGTCGCCAACTCGCTTCAACCGAAGAATATGCTTCATACCATCGCCATTCCTGACGATGTGCATGGCGCCCTCATTTTGAAAGACTACAAGTTGATAGGCATCCACAGCGGAGAGCAGATCATCAAACCCGGTCAGCAAGCGCCGCCGGTTAAGTGTTTTCAGTTTATGTGGATGGGTGCACTATTAGATTTGAGCACCAGAAAAGTGAAGTCCTCCACCGACAACGAAGACGGTGAGGGCGTAGGCAGCCTCCGCACACTGGATCCAAGCAAGGTTGTCGACGCAAGTATGTCCGAAGACGACCTGATCAAGTGCCCCAACTGCTTCGCCGCCAACGATGAATATGGCGAGTGTAAGACCTGCGGCCATACTATAGAGCCGCCGCCAAAAGAAGAGGAGCCCAGCAATCCTATATTGGCATCGAAGCCGGCCAAAGAGATTCGCAAGCTCCAGAAAAAATACAAAGTCTCTAACCAGCAGATGTATCTTGGTGCCGGAGCAGTTTTCTGCGTATCGCTCCTCGGGCTGGCTCTCTGCGGACCGAAAGGAGAATCTCCGGCTACTCAGCCCAAACCGGAAGTGAAGCGCGTCAAAGCAGAACCGAGCGATAAGAAAGCGGTAGAGATTGCCACCGAATACGCTGGCTTTTCAGCCACACCACCGCCGATGTACTGGTACTCGGATACCTCAGAAGTTACAGCGCCGGCTAAATCTTTCGGACTTTTTTCAGAGCAATCGAATCAGCGCATTTTGTTCATCATCTATAACGACGAGACCCCGATAAACTCTCTCGATAAGTTCGTCGGTAAGCCACCACATGTGGAGGTAGACCGGGTCAATCTGAGCAATGCCGTAGTCGACGCCGGAGAACAAATATTGGGCTCCGGCAAGCTCAAATGGATACTGGGCAAATATACCTCCCCTGGCCAGGAAAACACGGTTAATATACTGTTAGCCGCATTCCCTGCCGCCCAGCAAGGCAAATCCATTCTCGTGGTCGGACAGGCTTTCAAAGATCCCGATAAGCGCAAATACGACTTCAAAACCACTCTATTCGTACTCGATCAGCTGGCTTCCGAGATAACCGCCCGCGGCAACGAAGAGAAGATGAAAGAGAACGAGCCCAATCAGGTCTTCATCCATCCTGACGAAGATGAAGAAGATGTCGACACCGACAAAGAAGTGGTGAAAACCTCGAGCGATGAGGACATTCAAAAATTCCTCGAGCAAGCCAAAGAGCAGATAGACAAAGAGCTGGATCTTCCGGAAGGCTTCGTGAAAAGTGCCGAGAAGTTCGAAGAAGAGAACGGCGAACCCAAGAAGTGGAAGCAGGTCAGCCTGGTTGTCGGTCTCGATCACTCCGGTAGGGTGAAACGGCTCGAGAAGCATGTCGACGAAGACAAATTCGAGAAGATAAGCAAAGCCATGGAGAACGCGATCATCAAGATCGGTCAGTTCGATAACGCACCGGTGGTCAAAAAACCAGAATTCAAATTCAGGGTTAGATTGCTGGGCAGCAAGGTCGACCTCAAAGAAGAATAGGCAAACAAGCAATTAAAAAAGAGAGCAAATTCAGTCGCTTTCTATATGCCGTTTTCTTCGATGGGCAGAAGTGTCTTTATCCTTGTCTTTATCCCTGCGGCCTTTTTTGTTCTCAGATGCCTTCTTAGAAGATTCGCCACTGCTCTTGCCTTTCAGTTCATCGAGAATCGCTTCGGCTTCCTCGGCTCGATAAAGCTTCATCAGAGTAGCAGCAAGGGCTTTTTTAGTCCTGATCAGATCAGGATTATTGGCTTTCAGTGAGCTTCTCGCTTTCAGTGCCTTACGATAGGTCTCTTCGGCATCATTGAATTTACCTGCCTGCTCTTGCAGAAAAGCCAGTTCGTCGGCGGCAGTGGCAATACGCAAATCCTCAGGACCATATTGAGAATCAACCAGCTTGATAGCCGTCTTCAGATAGTTCTCTGCCTTATCCGGGCGACCTTCACGCACCATCTGCCTGGCAGCGGCAAGATTCTCGTCAAAGGTGGTCGCTTGCGGGTCATACCAGGATTTGACCTCTTCATAATCCCACTGCTTCAGGCATCCACCCAGGGTGAAAGGCACTGTGATGAACAGACAGGAGAGCAAAACCAATTTTTTCCAAGACTGATTTCTCATACTCGGCACCTCTAACAAAGACTATTCTTCGTCTTCTTCACCCGAGTCTTCGTCTGCCTTGGCGGAGGAGTCTTTTTTGTTTTTGTCAGATGCGGCACCGTCAGCGCCTTTGTCATCCTTCTCTTTGTCTTTGTCTTTATCGTCGCTATCTTCGAGGCCGTATTGCTTTATCTTGTGACGAATCTCTTTATAGCCTTTGCGAATAATTTTGAGTTGCTCTCCGGTGGGGTCGTTTTTATCCATGATTGACATCCACCGCTTGTAAGCCTTACCAGCCTTGAGCCATTCTTGCTGGTTGCGGTAGAGTTCAGCCAGATAGCCCACACAGGTGCCGGTACGAGCGTCGTCTTCACCGAACTTTTCGGAGCATTTCTCCACAGCTTCTGAGAATGCCGCTTCGGCGGCCGGTATCTTGCCGGCGGACAGGGCTGCCTGACCTTCAGCGACGAGGTCCTCCCAGGTTTTCTTGCTGTCCAGACTGAAGGACAACGGCTTGACATCAGCACAAGCGAACAAAAAGGTCGAGGAGATGACCGCAAGCAAAAGCATGTGCAAGACTCTGGACTGTCTCAACTTCATCACTGGTAAATAACTCTCCGTAGGTTCGTTGGTTCGCCGGTCCGTTAGTAAAAGCGCGCCCTTTCAGACAGAGTAGCATTTCAAGCCGCTTTCTACTACTTCTATATCGGTATGTGATCGACCGAATGTTGTCAAAGTCCGCCAATATTAAGCTCGTTCAATTTTGGTTCCCTGATAATAATGGGCCAGGATTTGCCGATAATCTCTGCCTGCCTTCGCCCATCCCTGGGCGCCGGTCTGCTGCATACCGACTCCATGGCCCCAGCCCAGCCCCTTGAGGTTGATGCTCGAAATAAGCCCGGCACCGGTGCGAGTAATGTCGATCACGAATCTGGCACTCTTCAACCTTTTGATTGAGCTTTTTGGAATCGCGAAAAAGTCTCTTATAACCAGCTCTTTTTTCACTTTCCACTCGCCGCTTCTGGTTTTGATCGAAAGCTCTATGGCAGAACCTGAAACACCTCGCTTGTCAACGGAGATATCGAGAATATGTCCGAATTTGGCAGAAGCAGGTGGTATTACAAATGGTGCGGTCTCGGCTGCTGCCAGCATTTTAGCGGCGGTGTTATGCAGATGCGCCTCGAGCTGTGCTGCGCTAATCGAAACATGCCACTTGAAGTGGTGACTCCAGGCATCAGCAGTCGGAGGCACGCCACTGGAATACAAAGTTCTCAAATACTTCTCAGTCCCGGCTTGACCAGCAACCAGAGAAGAAGGATGAAATGCCTCGCTTACACCTCTCAGATATGGCACCGCCTGTGGTGGGAACTGATTGGTTCGAATATCCGAGAAGCAGTTCTCGAAATTTTCAGTGTGCCCTCCGGCGTTACTGCTGAAAAGGGCAAGAATGGGAGCGCCGTCGTAAGTCAAGATCTGGTGCGATGTTGCATCGATAGCGGTTCTGTGACTGCCTGCCAGATTGGTATTCAACCCACCGAAATACTGACAGCAGAGATAGGAATCGCAGACATTTACTCGGTCAGGACCATGGTCTACTCTCGGATTCAAAGCATAGGTCCTGGCCGCCACAGCTTGAGCTTTGATCGCTTCAATATGGTATGAGGCGGGAATTTCTGATTGCAAGACCCCTCTCAAATAATCATCGATATCCAGAATCAATGCAGCCCTCAAGCCGCCGGCCGCATCAGTACCGGAATAAACCGCTATTGCTCCCCGGTAAGATGGACTGCCCTTGCCTTTGGCACCGGCTCTGGTAAAGGATAGCGAACTCAGGGTACCTGTTCCTAAGCCCGGATCGATAAAGAGAATATTACCGGCGGGTATATTGATTTTTCTGGCACCTACTGAAACAGTAAAGCCGCCACCGGCAACACAGCCGATTGAAATATTGGCTCCTGCAGGTGCAGTAGCGAGCTCTTTTCTTGAAGAGCTATCGACCAGAGCACCAAGCCTGGTCCCAGCGGTGCCTGGTAGAGCGGTTTGATAGAGCCTGGCCTGCGTTGAGGTGCGAAACCTGAGCGAGCCGTGGCTCAAACGCTTCAAGTCACTGGTTGTAAGTCCTACAGTTAATTTCATTGATTCAAATCGAACTCGACTGAAATTCTACTGAAGTCTATCTTATACCAAGAATGGCGGAGCAGGAGGGACTCGAACCCCCAACCCATTTCTGGGCGACCGCTTTCAAGGCGGCGTCCTCATCCAGCCGGGTCTGCTCCATGATTTAAATATTGCCATGAATGTCTTAGAGATTCATGAAATTAGATGAAATAATAACTTTTGAAATCGCTTCCCGGCTTGCCGCCGAAAGCAGGGTTGCCAAGACAAGATCAAAATGATCGATAACGAGCGTAAACAGACTGCGATGAAAAGCAAAAAACAGAGACTGGATTTGCTGATAGTGGAAAGGGGTATTCTGCCCTCGCGAAAAGAAGCCCAGACAGCTATCATGGACGGCTGGGTCCTGGTGAACGGAGAGAAAACCACAAAAGCCGGCACCAATATCGATACCGATGCAGAGATCAGCCTCAAATCAGGATTTAAGAAAAAAGAGTTCGTCAGTCGTGGTGGGCTGAAACTGGAAAAAGCTCTCAAAGAATTCAACGTATCTGTAGAAGGAAGAATCTGCCTTGATCTTGGTGCTTCGACAGGAGGTTTCACCGACTGCCTGCTTAAGCGTGGCGCAGCCAAAGTTTATGCAGTGGATGTGGGATATGGACAGCTCGACTGGAGCCTGCGCACCGACCCGAGAGTAATTTTGAAAGAGAGACAGAACGCCCGTTATTTGACTCCGGAGATTCTCTATGGCGAAGATGACATAGACGCTAGTTTCGCTTGTATCGACTGTTCTTTCATTTCTCTTACAAAGATAATTCCGGTACTTCCGACAAATCTAAAACAAGATGCCTCCAGCCAGGCAATCTGCCTTGTAAAACCACAATTCGAAGCAGGCAAGGCCGAAGTCGGAAAAGGGGTGGTCAGGGATCCGAAAGTTCATTTGAAAGTGCTCGAATCAATCGCATCGGCTTCAGAAGCTTCCGGCTTGATCATGTCTTCTGTGACTTACTCTCCTATTAAAGGACCATCAGGCAATATCGAATACCTGGTCCTTTTAGACAAACAGGGACCGCCTATCGGAGTCAGAGAGCTACTTGAAACACTTGTCGAAGAAGCCTTCTCCGTCCTTTAGATTTCGACGCTGGCGATAAAAAGCTCCATCTCTCGGAGTTTATCCACCAGAGTTAAAAAATCTAGTACCACTTGCTGGGGATTCGCCCCGACCTGACTCTCGACAGCCAGTTTAATGAGGTCCGCATAACTGACCGAATCATCACTTATAGCCCGTTCGATCACCAGGGCTGCCACCTCTCCCAACTCGAGAAATCTAGCCGAATGATCTTCAGGAGATCTGTAAATAGCGAGAGTGCATGCTTCTTTTTTGACTCGCCGGGGCAATCGCACACCATCTTTCAACCAGTCCACGATTTTGGCGATAGGATATTCATAGTGTCGAATGACCAGGGCTGAATTGACCACCGGTCCGAATCTATCGAATAGCTCCGGAGAATCCAGCTGTTTAAAATCACCGACATTATCAGGAGTAAGAGCAGGATGCTCCATAATTTCCAGCTCTACCCATTCATAATCAGCCAGTTCCGGCATGAAAGGATACTTCTTCACATAACGATCGCCAAAAGAAGCAAGATAAGCAGAGAATCGAGAAGCGGCTCGATTGAAATTATGATGATCGGGAGGGAACTGTTCGAAATATTTTCCGACCACATCCTGGAACCCTTTACCTATCAAACCGGCACAGCCTGGATAAATAGAGTGCATCAGATCATTTTGTCCGGTTCTGATCAAAGACGAATAGAGGTTTATTCCTTTATAGTCGACCTTTTCTGCAAAATCGCCGTTGACTCCTTCGGGACTGCCGCCGGATAAAAACTCTTCTCTGGGGACTTTTCTCGTCCAGAGCGTATAGAGACTTTTTTCGATCTCGGCCAGATCAGGAGAGCTGTTTGCGGTGGATGAGCATTTTGTATCTACGCTGGTCATGGAAAGTTCCTCTGCGTCTTCACTTAAAAATCTAATCTACAAGAACCGCATCAGCCGGCGATTTGAGTTGCGTATTTGACTGTGACACCAGTGTTAGTGCTGGTTGAGTATTGGCCGCAATGGATCGTATTTCTTCAAGTTCGGCGAGAATATCCTCAAAAGGAGGATAGTTCTGATCGCGCTCCAGCATGACGGCCTTAACAGGAACCCTCTCCAGCACATAGGTGAGCAGATCGAAAACCGGCTCGATTACAGGAGCACCGTGGGTATCGATAATCACTTCGTCGCCATGGCTGTGACCGGCAACATGCATTTGCACTGTTCTATCGAGAGGAATCGCAGCGAGATATTTGTAGGGGTCGAAATTCAGATTGATTGAATTGACATAGACATTGTTCACATCGAGCAGCAGTCCGCAATCGGCTTTCTCCAGAACTTCGCCCAGGAACTGCGCTTCTGAGATTTCGGCATGGGGCAGTTCCATATAATAGGATATGTTTTCTAAAATCAGCGGTCTTTCGATATAGTCCTGTACACGTTTGATCCGCTCGGCAATATGCCTGACCGCCTCTTTTGTCTGGGGAAGAGGCAGCAGATCATGCATGTAAGCTCCACCAAAGGAGGTAAAACAGAGATGATCGCTGAACCAGGGCGCGTCGATAAAATCGAGCAAACCCTTCAAGGACTTGAGGTAATCTTTGTTCAACTCGTCGGTGCTGCCGATGGAGAGATTGACTCCGTGGGTCACCACCGGGAACTGCTTTAAGGCGGCCTCTAAGCGCGCTCTGGCTCGGCCGCCAACATCCATATAATTCTCTGGCACAATCTCCAGCCAGTCAATTTTGTCGGCGTTGGCGAAGGTTTCGCTCTCCAGCTCTCTTCGGAGGCCAAGCCCAACACCCAAGACAGGCAAATCATTTTTGATTTTGAAAAAGTCTTGAGACATGGACAGGACCTCCGAACAGGCTGGTACATCTACAAAATCACTGGCCGGAGAAAGCCAGTTTCTATATAGAACGAAATTCGTTCTATTAGGTTCCCGAAGAGTCGTCCTATTCGGCGTCTTTAGCCTTACAGGAGCCTTCTTTACCCTTGCAGGAGCCTTCTTTGCCCTTACAGGAGCCTTCTTTGCCCTTACAGGAGCCTTCTTTGCCCTTGCAGGAGCCTTCTTTGCCCTTGCACTCTTTCTTGCCTTTTTTGCACTCTTTCTTGGACTTCTTCTCTTTTTTCTCTTTCTTCTCTTTCTTCTCTGCCTTACCGTCTTCCTTTTCATCGGCTAGACGGGTAGGAGAAGACTGCTCTTTGACATCGAGTTTGTTCTCGATGGTCTCAGCTGCGTTAGCAGGAGCATGAAGAGCGAAGCCGAGTACAGCGACGAGTGCTGCGGCTAGTTGTGTTTTTTGCATTGCTGACCTCCAAAAGGTTTAAACCAAAATCTGTCCGGTTGCCTCGAGGCGAAGAAGCTTTGAAACTTCCTCTATTGGACAGATGAATTTCATCCTATGTGAAGTGGATTAAAAGATCCCGACAGAAAAGTTATGCCTGTGTAAAATCTGGGTCCCATAAATCTGATAATAAAGATTAAAAACCACAAGGAAGTCGCCCGACCCTTGCGCCCGTGCAGTCCAGAAGGATTGCACCGGCGCGATTTTAAGCAACCCTGCCAAGAGCTGCGGGCTCTGATATCTCATTATTCGTACATATATATAAGGTACGAAATCGTTTTCAGGGTGGAATAAAAAGAAAAGCGTCGGCGCCAAAGACACAATGGGATGCACTAAATGAACGATATTCGAGATAAATTCAAAGAGAATCTGGACAAATGGGCATTTCAGAACATCGCCCCCCTGGACACCATGGAAGAGTCTTCACCGATTTTTTGCGAGAAGCTGGGAATCGAGCCTCGAAGCTTCACTTTCAAAGGCTACGCCAATCCGGGAGACGAGAACGAGTGGTCCCAGATTCCCTTCGAATTCGCAGAAGTCCTCGAAGGGACAATGTACATGTATCTTCCTTCTCGCTGGAGCGGCGGACTGAAGCAGAGAGATATAGCCCAGGTCAGCGAAGGTCAAAGAGTTCGTCAGACTTTGATGATCACCAGTAAAGACGAATGGAAAGATACGCTGGAAGATTTCTATGATATCGGTGATATCGCAGCATTCGCCTACTATCCTATTCAGGTCCCTTATTACGATCAATGGATCGCCTGCATAGATAAACAACAAAAGATGTGGGTCTACACTTTCTACGGTGCCGGAGAATGGATCCTGGTCACAAAGGGTGACGCCGGTGGCAGAAACACCCTCGAATTGCAGGTCACTTCATCAGTACACTCAAGCCCCTGGTATAGTTGGATAGCAGCTGGTTAGTCAATCGTCACGGAAAGCGATTGACAAATCAGATGCGCATCATATGTGGTGTCATACAGTTTCTCGAAGAGATTAAACTCAAAAGCCCCGATCGTCTTTAATCGATCGGGGCTTTTGATTTGATTCACTTAGCTAGAAGTTAGCTGCTCTTTTTACGAGCGGTAGACTTTCTAGCAGTAGTTTTCTTTTTAGCTGCTGGTTTTTTAGCGGCTGGCTTCCGAGCAGTGGAAGTCTTTTTGTTGGCCGGCTTTCTGGAAGCGACCTTTTTGGTAGCCGGCTTTTTAGCTGTAGTCTTTTTAGCAGTAGTTTTCTTGGCTGCAGTAGACTTTTTAGCTGCTGGCTTTTTGGCTGCTGGTTTTTTAGCTGCAGTTTTCTTGACTGCGGCCTTTTTAGCTGCCGGTTTTTTAGCGACTGGCTTTTTGGCTGCAGTTTTCTTGGCTGTAGCTTTTTTAGTCGGAGCTTTTTTAGCTGCCGGCTTTTTAGCTGCAGTCTTCTTAGCTGCGGGCTTCTTAGCTGCCGGTTTCTTAGCTGCTGCTTTTTTAACAGCAGGCTTTTTAGCTGCTGCCTTCTTAGCGGCGGGCTTTTTAGCGGTAGCTTTTTTAGCAGTAGCTTTTTTAGCTGTTGCTTTTTTAGCTGCCGGCTTTTTCTTAGCCGCAGGCTTTTTAGCCGCCGGCTTTTTGGCTGCAGGTTTCTTAGCAGTCCGCTTCTTGGCTTTTGTCGCTCCAGCTGCCTTGCGAGTGGATGACTTAGCTTCCGCATTCGGGACTGCTTCTGTTGCAGATTGCATTTTCTCTGCAGCAGATGTTTCTTCGCCGGGGACCGCGTTGCGATCTCTGGCTGTTTTCTCCCGATTCATTTTGGTTGCCATTTTTTCTCCTCCCGAGATTAAGGCGGCGTGGACTTTCAGAAGTATTCCGAATTATAACGAAGTGTTTTCCAATGCCACCAATTTTAGTTCGAGTGTTTGATATTCACTCTTTTAATCACACCACAGCTTGATAGGTTACTTTCATTTTTCGAAAAATGCAATATATGGAAGGGATTTTTCAGAAGATATGTATATACACTTTATGAGTTCTGGCAAATGATAGGCATCAATTACGGTTGCCTAACTAGCTGTGGTATCAACCTTCAAAAACTGGCACGACAACAAAAACCCGCTTGAACACTCGCTTTTAAGCTGCACTCACAAGTAACGACAAGTTTTTTTGCTTTGCTCTTCTGAAAGAGAGCATTGAAAAATCCGAGCAAAAAAATTTCTCGCGAAAAGAAAAAATGTTGCGCGAGTGACTAAGAATAATTACGAATCAGCAAAATTTCGACTAGTCGAAGGTTCTTGCTCCACGAACAAAACCAAAAGCAGAACGAAATGCTTCTTGCTGAATGTGTTTCAACTCGTGGAAATCGATCACGTCATGATCGATCAATCTCTCGTACTCTCCGGGCAGGGTGCAGGGAGCCGGATTCCGGCCTGGGTTATCGGTACAGACTGCAATCGCCACACCGGATTCCTTGCAGCGCTCGAAAACAGTTCTCAGATCAGAGAAGTCTTTCAAGACTCCTGTCTGCCTGTAACTGGTCGGACAGACTTCGAGAGTAATCTGTCGTTTGGCGAGTTCTTTCAACATCTCAGGCTTGACCAGAGGTATGTGTATACCGTGACCGATTCGATCAAGCACCGTAAAGTATTCTTTGAAGACATTGTCCGCGCTGGTCTCTCCTAGATGGCAGGTTGTCTTCAATCCAGCGGCTCTTGCTTTGCCCAGCAAGTCAACCCACTCTTGCCAGTTCTCCGGATTGATCTCCGGACCGGCAAGATCAATACCTACAACCGGGCCGAGATTTTTCTTCGCCACATCGAGAATGGCCTCGTTCAATTTGGTCGGCAATCTGCGATCCAGGCAGAGAATCTGCTTAACTACAATTGGATAGTCGGCCGGTCTAACATTCTCGGTTATCACTTCGACGATCAAATCCATCTGAGAAATGCGCTTCTCTTCCGACAATTTGTGATCCGTTCGAAAGTAAGGATTGTAACGGATCTCCAGATATTGAAGGTTTTCGAATGTGTATGCTCCTCGGCAAAGCCGAAGGCAAAAATAAGGAAGGTGCTCCAGACTTTGAAGCTCCTCTACCAGCGAATGGATCTTCACAAACTCTTCCAGGGTACGACATGGTCTGGTGAACCAGTGATAGAAGCCGTTGTAATCCGGAAAGAAATTCAAGATCGAATGATCATGACGTTGGAGAAATTTATAGATGATTCTCGGATGCAGCGCTCCGCCAAGGTGCCTGTGAAGATCAGCATACAGTGCCATAACTCAATCCCAATAGCTGTTATCTGTTACCATCCCTTACTTTCCCGGTTGAGTCCATTTTGGAACACTGCCTTTTGATAGACTTGAATCGTTCTTCAGAAGCCCACTTAGGCTTGGCTTCTAAGAGATCGGGTAGGAAAGGATTAAATTGGGTACCATAGAAATTAGATCGTTATCAGACGAGATTTATTGAACAGATGAATTCACATTCAATCAAGAAGCAAGCTCTACAGATTCTAAATGCTCTTGCCGTGTTCATCCTGCTGAGCGTCGCTCCGGCTTGCGCCCAGGGTGCCGATCCGGTGGTCGAACTCCAGACATCGAAAGGCAACATCTACATTCGAGTGTTTAGAGGGCTCGCCCCGAGAACTTCTATGAATTTTCTCGATCTGGTGAGCCGAGGTTTCTACAACGGCACCTATTTTCACCGGGTCGAGACCTGGTGCGTTCAGGGCGGATCACCCAACGGAGATCCAAATGGCAATTTCGTCGACCCTGCAACAGGCAGACCCCGGTTCATTCCGCTCGAGGTCAATCGCAATCTGGCCCATTCTAGGGCCGGTGTGGTGGCCATGGCCAGAACCAGCAATCCTAATTCGGCAAGCTGTCAGTTTTACATCACAAAAAAACCGATGCGTCAGCTGGATGGTCAGTATGCAATTTTCGGCAGCGTAGTGCAGGGACTGAACGCGGTCCAGAGCATGGGACGCGGAGACCAGATTCTGAGCGCTAAAATAATCCAGATCAATAGCGGCGGCAATCAAACATCAAGACCACAGAGCACCGGCAATTCTAGAGGACGAGGCGTTCGAAGCCGAGGCGGCCAGTCGCAGAATTTCGAACCACCTACCGATATCCCGGACAGCGGTTTTTAGCACCATATTTAAAACCAGTAAAAATGAGCCGTTCTCAAGCGAATCGACAATCGAGATAGAGCGCTCTATCGAGACGACGAAGATACTCCTGCCTTGGAATCAGCACTGCACCGAGGGTGGAGAGGTGATCGGTCATGTACTGAGAATCTAATAAAACGAACCCTCTCGATTTCAAACGTTCCACCAGATAGATCAGAGAAATCTTGGAGGCATCGGTAACATTGTGGAACATGGACTCACCCATGAAGGCACCGCCGATGCTGACACCATAAAGCCCCCCGGCCAACTTTCCTTCATAATAAGCTTCGACTGAATGAGCAAATCCAGCTTCGTGCATCTCGGTATAAACACGAAAAATATCATCAGTGATCCAGGTGCTGTCACGATCGGCACAAGCCTTCAAGACTTCCCTCCAGGCGGAGTTCACTTTCATCTCGAACTTGCCGCTCTTATAAGTTCGCATCAAACGACGGGGAACATGGAACTTATCAAAGTCGAAAATACATCTTGGATCCGGTGAATACCACCGAATAGTTCCATCGTCATGTCCCATAGGAAAGATGCCCTGGCTGTAGGCACTGAGCACGAGATCTTTTGTGAATGGTTCCTTCATCTTGGCTGTAATCTATCAGTTCACACCGGAAACTATTTCTTTTTCTTGCCGGCTTTCTTGCCAGCTCTTTTACCTGTGGGTCCCGACTGTTTCTTTTTCTCTTTCTCAGTTGTTTCCGGATCCGGCCTGGTCAAGCTACGGACATAACAAAGCAAATCTTTCATCTCTTCTTCGGTGATTACTGCAGGACCGAAGCTGGGCATGCTGGCATTGGGAACACCATTGCGAATCACACTTTCAATCTGTGAATCTTCAGGATATTTTTTCAAGAATTTCTTGCCGCTTATCGGCTTGCTCGGTCTGACCGAGTTGCCGCCATCCTTATGACACTCCACACAAAGATGGGTTTCGAATACGACCTTTCCTCTAGAGAGCATCGCTTCATTCGATTCACTGCTGGTCTTCTCTGCCGTCTCACCTCCGGCCAATCCCGGTAAAACAACGACAAGCGTTAGAAAGATGGTGGTAAAGGCTAACGGAGCCGAGAGAAGACGCATTCGAGATTCCTCTTTTAAGAGCCTATGTTAGCGGAATTTCGAATTTATTGCTAACCCTCAGACCTCGCCGAGAATGTTGGGACGGAAGACTTTGAAACAATAGTCGATCCCATTTTCGGTGGTGATTTCAGAACAGGAGATCAGATGGAAGTAGGGTTGAAACTCCGGAAAGAATGCATCACATTCGAAGCGATGACGAACTTCGGTAAGGTATAGATAACCGACTCTGTCATGGAGAACCGCCTCTTTATATATTTGCTCTCCACCGATTATAAAGACTCTATCCACCGGTCCGGTTCTGACGAAATCGAGAGCGGCATCGAGAGAGTCGGCTTTGAAAACACCTTCAGGCAAAGGATAATCCTTCTGCCTGGTGAGGACGAGATTATATCTGTCTACCAGCGGTCGATGTTTCTCTGGAATCGATTCCCAGGTCTTTCGTCCCATGATGCAGAGATTGTGAAGTCCTTCCCCTTCCGCTTTCACGGTCAGGTTCTTGAAATACTTCATATCGCCCGGAATTCGCCAGGGCAATTGATTATTGACCCCGATGCCTCTATTCAAGTCACAGGCGACGATGATATCGAACCTATCTCTCATGGGAACTCTCTGGTCAAATCAAATCAACTTAAACAGAAACGGGAAACTTGATGAATCCCTGGGGATTATATTCGAGCAAAGAGAAATCCTCGTATTGCAACTCTAAAAGTGGTTTATCCGCAATCTCAACCCGGGGCAGCTTGCCTGGAACACGCTTCAACTGCTTCTTCAAACCATCGATATGATCGAGATAGATATGAGCATCGCCAAAAGTATGGGTAAAAATACCCGGCGTCAGATCACACTCTCGCGCGACCATCATCAAAAGCAATGCATAGCTGGCGATATTGAACGGCACACCCAGAGCCATGTCAGCCGAGCGTTGATAGAGCTGAAGATCGAGCCTGCGATCTCTAGATACATAGAACTGGAACATCATATGACAGGGAGGCAGAGCCATCTGGTCTATATCCGAAACGTTCCAGGCAGAGACTATCAATCGCCTGGACTGGGGATTGCTTTTAATCTCCTTGATTAGATTCTCGATTTGATCGACATGGCCTTTCTTGTAAGAGTCGCTCTCAGGGTCATACTCATAACGGGGCCAGTTTCTCCACTGGTATCCATATATAGGTCCGAGTTCTCCATTTTCATCGGCCCAGGCATTCCATATAGGGGTATGCTCGGCCAGATCATCATTGATATTGGTGGAGCCTCGCAAAAACCAGAGCAATTCTCGAAGAACACCGTCAAACTTGACTTTCTTGGTGGTAAGCAAGGGGAAGCCTTCCCGAAGATCGTACTTGGTCTGCAAGCCGAACATAGAGATAGTCCCGGTACCGGTTCTATCTTCTCGGGCCTCTCCGTTTTCCAAAATATATTCAACCAGATCAAGATACTGCTTCATCTACAACCACCCCGGATATCGATCGCATACAAAGAAAAGGCGCACAGGCACTGCCTTTCACTGATGTTTCTATAGAGCAAGAATAACATGGCTCAGCCCCCAGGGAAAGATCTGATCACAAGTTAAATAGCCCGGTTGACAAGACATCAACCCAAACTATAAATGAACCCTGAGCAAATCGCCCCCTTGACATAAATTGGCGCTATCTTAAGTCGCGTAACCGGTTTCACAGCCATGGAGGCAAAGTTCATGCTCCCCGAGTTTAAGAATGAACCATTCACCGACTTCAGCCAAAAAGAGAATTGCGAATTGATGGAAGCCGCGCTTAAGAAAGTGCGTTCGCAATTAGGTAAGAAATACCCGTTAATGATAGGCGGCAAAGCGGTTACCACCGATAAGGAGCTTGTCTCCACCAACCCTTCCAATCCCAAAGAGCTAATCGGCAGCTTTTCGAAAGCCGGCAAAAAAGAAGCCGAGATGGCTATGGAAGCGGCGCTTGAAGCTTTCGAAACCTGGAAAAACACCTGCCCCACCGAAAGAGCTCGCTGCCTCATCAAAGCAGCGGCTCTGATGAGACAACGGAAGTTCGAATTCTCTGCCTGGCTGGTGCTGGAAATCGGCAAGAACTGGGCAGAAGCCGATGGGGACACGGCAGAAGCGATTGACTTTCTCGAGTTTTACGCCCGAGAGATGATCCGGCTGGGTGAGCCGATGGAGATGCCTACGGTAAACGGAGAAGAGAATGATCTGCGCTACATCCCTCTGGGTGTGGGTGTGGTTATTCCGCCGTGGAATTTCCCCCTGGCGATTCTTACCGGAATGTCTTCGGCAGCCATTGTAGGCGGCAACACAGTTCTTCTCAAACCCTCCAGTGAAACTCCTGCCATCGGCTATCAGTTCTATAAACTGATGGAAGAGGCCGGTCTGCCAGGCGGAGTGCTGAACTTCGTCCCCGGCTCCGGCGCAGAAGTGGGAGACTATCTGGTCGAGCATCCCAAAACACGCTTTATCTCTTTCACCGGCTCCAAGGAAGTAGGATTGAGAATCAACGAGCTTGCCGCCAAGCCCCAGAAAGGACAGATCTGGATCAAGCGAGTGGTGGCTGAAATGGGCGGCAAAGATTCTATCGTCGTCAATAACGATGCCGATCTCGACGCCGCCGCCGATGGTATCGTCACCAGCGCCTTCGGCTTCCAGGGTCAAAAATGCAGCGCCTGTTCCAGAGCGATTATCCATCAGGATGTCTACGATGAAGTTCTGGAAAAGGTAGTGGAGCGTGTCAAAAAATTGAAAGTGGCAAGCCCGGAAGTCAAAGATACCAATATGGGTCCGGTCGCTTCGAAAAGCGCCTATGAAAGCATTCTCGAATATATCGAAGTGGGCAAAGGCGAAGGAAGATTGATGACCGGTGGCGGTGCCAACGGCAGCAATAACGGCGGCTTCTTCATCGATCCTACTGTGATAGCCGATGTCGCTCCCGGTGCAAGAATTTCTCAAGAAGAGATCTTCGGACCGGTGCTGGCCTTTATCAAAGCAAAAGACTGGACCGAGGCGCTGGCCATCGCCAATAACACCGAGTTCGGTTTGACCGGAGCGGTATTCACCAAATCTCGAGCCAATATAGAGCAAGCCCGCAAAGAGTTTCATGTAGGCAACCTCTATATCAACCGCAAATGCACCGGTGCCCTGGTGGGAGTCCAGCCTTTCGGCGGCTTCAACATGAGCGGTACCGATTCAAAGGCAGGCGGCAAGGATTATCTTCTGCTCTTCACCCAGGGCAAATCCATCGCCGAGCGGTTCTAGTAAATAGAGCTTCCTCTCTTTCCAATCCTGCCGAGAGTTTCAACTTGGCACGACAGAGAGGAAGCTATTTATAAAAATACAGCCAGTTGCTCTGCTTCTCGGTGGCGCTTCTGTCATTACCGATGGTGACGACTCGGCCGCTCTGAGGATCGCGATACCAGCCTTCATCCCAGGCGCCCATATCGGTATAGAGCGCATTGACGACACCCAGTCCGGCAAGATCACGATTGAAAGTAAGGAAAGAGATCTCTTCTTTGCTTTCGATCACACCTTTATCGGTCTTAGCTTTGAACTGCACAAGAGCACGCATCTGATAACGCTTCTTGTCTTTGAAGCTGGCAGGCGTTCCATCCACCACTATTTGGAACTGCTGAAAGAGAGTCGCTCTTCTCTTTTGCAAAGATGAGACAAATGCATCACTGAAGACAGCCCCCTTTTTTGTGGGAAAGACTTTGAAATCCCCGTCTTCGATTATGAGGGCACCGCCGATGGGCTTTGATATCGCTCTTCGGTTGTGGACCTTACCGTTAATCGCATAAATTCCGACCACGCCTCCACTGGTGGTGGTAAAGGCCGCCGGTATAGATAGCATCACAGCCTTGTCACCGCGGTCAGGACGTTTCACCCCCCAGCCCACCGCCAGATCATTTTTGCGAAAGTAGCTATAGTGTGTCCCACTTTCACCTTTCAGGCGGCTGATACTCAAGCCCTCGGCGCTGGCAGCTCTGGCTGAAAGAAGCAAAATACATAACACGTAAAGAGGAAATACCATGACGGATCCTTGAAAAGCCCTATTCTATAGAGAATGGCGGATGAATTTTTGGCTGACAGTAGCCAAGATGGTCAACAGGCAAGAGATTTCTTCTAAATTCTAATCTCGATCCGACATCTCTGCTAAACTACTGAAAGCTTACTACGGCAGTACATTACTGGTTGAATTTCCCATCGGGAGGAATCAATGGCTGAGTCCATTCAGCTCATCCGGCAGATAGCGGTAAGAGCGATAGTAACTGAGAATTTCAAAGACCAGGTCAACGCTGAAATAGAGCGGAATTTGCAGCAAATAGACGCCGAGTTGCAGCAGCTCGAATTCAAAGGCAAACGAGCCATAGCCGATATCGAGAAAGAAGCCCAGGGCATGGATTCGGAAGAAGCTCGCTACCAGATCGAAAGCATTCGCCAGCAGGTTGAGCAAGAGAAAATCCGTCTCTTTCAACTAAAAGAAGAGATGCAGGGACAGAGCCAGGCCTTGAAAGAATTGCCCGTCGGCAGTGTGGTCACCCAGTTCACCGTGGAAAATCCGGTCGAAGTAAGAATCGGCGAAAACATCTTCCAACGCCTCGAAGGCGGAGAGATCCTGGTCAAAGACGGCGTAATTCAAGAAATCCGACTTTAGAACCAGGACCTGTTCAAAATCCTAGCCGAGATAGTCCTTGAGCTGACTACTGGCCTGGGACTGCCTCAGAAAGCGCAGCGCTTTGAGCTCTATCTGCCTGGTACGCTCCCGGGTGATTCCGACCAGTTTGCCGACTTGCTCCAGGGTGCGCGGTTTATCGTCGTTCAGACCGAACCTCAGAATCAAGACTTCTCTTTCTCTGGGAGTGAGCACCGACAAAACCTTACGTACGTCATCGGACATCAGACTGGCTGCGGTTTTGTCCTCCGGAGTCTTGGCATTCATATCTTCGACGAGTTCCGCCAGGGTGTTGTCCTCATCGTCCCCGTAGGGAGTGTCGAGGGAGAGCGGCGATCGGTTGGCCGCCAGAATATCTTTCACTTTCTTGACCGGCACGTTCATTTCTTTAGCCAGTTCATCGAGATTGGGTCTTCGGTCGAGCTTCTGAGAAAGCGCTCGGGTGGCTTTTCTCAGATTATTGATGGTCTCGACCATGTGCACCGGCACCCTGATTGTCCTCGACTTATCGGCGAGGGCCCGGGTGATGCCCTGGCGTATCCACCACGTGGCATAGGTCGAGAATTTGTAACCGCGCTCAGGGTCGAATTTTTCTGCAGCGCGAATCAAGCCGAGGTTGCCTTCTTGAATCAGGTCGAGGAAAGGCAGACCTCGGTTCTGATATTTCTTGGCCACTGATACTACTAAGCGCAGATTGGCTTGAATCAGCTCTTTCTTCGCCTGGGGGTCCCCTATTTTGACGCGGCGAGCGATCTCAATCTCTTCCACCGCGGTCAGAAGCTTGACTCTGCCGATGTTCTTCAAATAGACCTGGACAGGGTCTTCGGTCTTATTAGGACGTCTGCCACGCCTGCCGGGCTCGAAATCGTCGTCGGCCTGGCCGTCGTTATTGACAGCATCATCATCATCATCAGAGACGATTCCGCTCGGCCCGAGCCCGGGGATGAACTCATCCAGACTGAAATCGTCGGTCTCAGCTTCGTAGTTTCTCTTGGGTTTGGTTGCTCTTCTTGCCATTGAATCTAATCACTCTCAACTACTATCAATGAAAGGCGAACGCAGACCGGTGAGCATTCTTTCCCAAGCGGAAAAGAACTCATTGGAATTGGGTCTTTCGTGTTCACCAGAAAAGGTGACGCCATCTCTATTAAAATGTTCCAAGCCGGTATTTGATAACCGGGTAATCCCTAGATCCGGCTCATATTTAGCAATAATCTTTCAATAGGTAGATTGAAACAGCCTATTTGAACTGCCCATAGCTATGCAGACCGCCAAAGCCCAGGGTATTGAACCCGAGATAGGTCAAAAGGGTGAGAAGCAGCCCAATCACTGCAACCAGAGAAAGCTTTTCCGCAGAAAGTTCGCGATGGACCCTTAAATGGATATAGGCGGCATAGCTGAGCCAGGTTACAAGGGCCATGGACTCTTTCGGGTCCCAGGACCAGTAGCTGCCCCAGGCATGATTGGCCCAGAGCCCGCCGGTTATGATGCCGATGGTGAGAAGAGGAAAACCCACGACAATACAACGGTAAGAGATATCGTCATATAGACTCATATGTTTTTCATTTATATGGTTTTCAGAGACGAAATTCAGGGACCACCAGCTCAGAAGAACTCCTACAATGCTGCCGCCAACAAATAAAAGCTGGAGATAAAGCACCTCTACCTTGGTGAAGGTCCCCATCATAATTGCTCCCAGAGCCATCAAAATGGTGACTGTGGCGATAATCACCGCCCTCAGCCTACCTGAGGCCCAGAGCTGAATCAGCCCACAGAGACCGGAGAGGAAGAGCATGGCGTAAGACACTATCAATGGTGGCACATGTATCTGCCGCCAGTAACTGACCAGAGCAGGAACCAGAGGAGTGATCTCATGTTGGCTCTGGGGAAGCCAGCTGCCATAGAGAAACATCACCGCGGCTGTGAGGCTGGCCAGCCAGCCCAGTTGACCTATTCCATAGGTACGGCGCAGCCAGATATAGCCGCCCATGGTCGCCCAGGCGAACCAGAGCAAGGATTCATATAGATTTGAGAGAGGAAAGCGCTGGGCTTCGACGCCGCGGGCGACAATGGCGATAGTCAGGGCCAGAAAACCGACTATTAGTACGAAGGAAGCGACCTTGACCATGATCTCGCGCCGCTTTCGAAATCCGTTGGAGGCGACGAATACCCAGAAAGACATAACCGAAGATATTCCGGCTGTATTAGTGAGAGCGATCTGGAAATCGGACATTTAAGACTTTAGCTCCTCCGGGGATTCGATTGTTTCGGCACAGGCGGTAAATTGCTCTTCGACCAGACTATCCATCAATCTCTCGAAGCCGACCCGCGCTTTGACAGATCGTCCTCCAATATATAGAACCTTATGCGGTTGCGTCTTTAAGTCTGTCTCCTTGTCTGCATTTTCTTCATCAGACTCTGTATTTGTTTCAGATCCGGAATCAGAATCAGAACCGGGTTCCACCGAAGCCCAGACCTGACGAAATGGAATCGCAGCCAGCATTACTCCTACCATGATAAATGCAAAAGCTACGTAGATTATGCCAAGACCGGGGTCCCGCTTATATTGCAGACCGGTTCTGGGCAAAAGGCGGCTGAACTGAACCTGGACACCACCCATGTCGATACTCTGGCCGGGCTTGATCTCGGTGATTTTCTTGGGGGCCTCCCATTCGGTGCGTTTGGCGAAAAGGCGCAGGGGGCTGTCGGGGCTTTGGTCCGATGCGCTGAAAATCAATACGGAGTCGGAGTCGAGAGGCAAGAATGCCGCATGGCGCCGCCCCATAGACTGCAGAGGCAACTCTCTCGGCTGTCCGTTGAATTTGAGCTCGAGCGAATCAAGACCCCAGGAGGCCTGGTAAATGTCGACCGAGTCGTAGGTCAGTGGGTTATTGACCGAGATCACTCCGCGCTTCTGTTCTTTGCCGTTTTTATCGATAACGCTGAGGTCTGAGAACCACTGTTTGGGCTCCCCGCCCGGATAGCTCTCTTTCCAGGTCTTGTTCACCCGCACAGTCCAATCGGGCAGGCTGCCAACCCAGAGCTTGGAGTGCTGAGAGTCTGCAAAAGACATGGAATCGCCCAGTTTAACCGGCTGAAACCCGTTGAATCCGGTCCAGGAAGTGATCGTCACCCCTGCCACCAGGGTGAGCAAGCCGATATGAGTAACCGTGGCAGCCAGGCGGCCGACCTTGCCATATTCGGCAGTAAGACGCGACGTGTTTGCAGCCTGGGTAACTTTAAAGCCCTTTTTCTTGAGCGCAGAGGCGAGCCTGTTTGAAAGTTCCGCCTCGGACTCGGAAGTGGGAGCCAGCGCCACCGCTCGGTTGTAAGGAAGACGAAGAATCGCTTGTCCAGCTAATGCCGGTAAAGGTTGACGCAACAGCCTGATCTTTGGAAAGACCCTTTGGAAACTGCATGCAACCATATTCAATGTCAAAAGTGCGATCAGAAAGAGAAACCACGGTGTGTGGAAGATATCCGAGATACCCAGCTGAATCAAGACAGGAGCAGCTTTTTCACCGAAAGCCTCAAAGACCTTTTCCCGGCCCACCTGGCCCTCCTGGGGACACCAGGCTCCGACAAGAACCGTAGCCGCAATAAGAGAGAGCGATATTATCGTGAGCTTGACCGAAGCAACAAAAGAGACATTGCTCTTTTTGCTCTTAACCGGGGTCTCCGGTATGGTTCTCTCTTTCGTGGTTTCAGCGCTCATCTATCTGTTTCTAATTGGACTCCATATACGATACTACTTTATTTTTCATCTATTCACAGACTGGCTGCCTCTGCGTCCTCTGCTTCTAGAATCTGCTTAATATGCGCTTTGAGCAGCTGATCGGCTTCGGAAAAATTGTTCCTTCTCAAAGCCGAGCGAATATCGTCACCGGCGCAATAGCGTGCCAGAGAATTGAGCAGATGCAGACGTTTGCTATCTTTCAGTGGAGTAGGCAGGCCATCGAGCATCTCGGCAGCCGACTCCAGAAAGAGCGAATAGTTGTCGAGTTCACTTTGAATTTCTGCTTCTATGCGGTTCATCAAAACTTGTTCCAGGGCAGGGGATACCCTGTCTGTGGAGACAGAGACTTTCAGATGTCCGCGGCGAAGAGTTACCGGAGGCAAAAAATCGCCACAGCGATAAAACGATGAGAGAGTAGAGGCAGAAACCAGGGGACGACCATTTTTAGAAGCACAGCTTCGAATCAGCTTTTCGTTGGCCTCTTCGAATTTAGAATAAGCAAAAGCGAGGCAATACTCTTCTAAGTCCAGCGATTCTAAGCAGTCGACTGATTGTTTGATCAATCGCACCCGGTGGCTGTGGGTGGTGGCAAGCTCCTCCACCTCTCGAGAAGGTCTCTGGGAGAGGATATCAACCCGGGCTCCGAATTCGAGAAGCTTATGAGCTTCTTTCAGGGTCTCTTTACCACCGCCAAGAAAGAGAACCAGACGTTCTTTCATATCCAGATTGATCGGGTAAAAATTTCTCTCTTTTATACTGTGGCTGCCGGACACAAGCTCTACCCCCTGGTCTCTGAATCAGAGCCGGATCATCGATTTCTTTATTTCCTTAGCAAGTTCTGTTCATGACATAGTCAGAAAGTGATGCAAGGGCAGACTTGTACTGAGAGTCAGGCAATACGGAAAGACATTCTTTGCTCTTCCTTGCATAATCGCCCGCCAGCTCAATTGTCTTGTCGACACCGCCGCCGTCGCGGATTATTTTAAGAGCTTCCTGTACGCCTCCGTCTTCAAGAACGGCTCGACTGTCGATTAGCTCTTTCAGGCGGGCAGCATTCTTGCCTCCACCCTCCAGAATGAACATAGAAGGCGCTGTGATCACACCGTTTCTCAAATCGCCGCCCACGGGCTTACCGGTCTGCTCTTCTGAGGCGGTCACATCGAGCAAGTCGTCCACTATCTGAAAACAGAGACCCAGGTTGAGACCATAGTCTTTGAGCGACTGGATGGTGTTATTGGGACAGCCGTTCAATATGGCGCCGCTGTGGCTGCCTGCGGCAAAGAGAGAGGCGGTTTTGCCGACCGATTTGATTTTATAGAGCTCCCAGTCGACGGTGGTGGAGAACTGCTGTCGCATCTGCTTGATCTCTCCGGCGCAGAGGTCACCCAGAACCTGGCCATAGATGCCGACCACGGTGGGGTTCATGATCCGAGCCAGACAGATGGATGCCTGGGCAAAGAGAAGGTCGCCCATAAGTACAGCCAGTCTTTCATTCCATCGTTTATTAATGGTCTCCTGACCGCGGCGAACACTGGCTTTGTCGATTACATCGTCATGGACAAGACTGGCTGTATGAATAAGTTCGGTGAGCACAGCCAGGATGATGTGCAGCCGGGAGAACTCTTCTTGCCTGGGGGCGGTGGCCCGGGAGGCAAGCAAGACGATAAGCGGTCTAATTCTTTTACCGCCCGCCAGAAAAACCTGTTTGAGCAGGTCTTCCACAAAGGGATTGTCGTCGATAAGGTTGGTTCGCAACCACTCTTCCACAAGGCCCATCTCGTCTTCTACGAGTTTGACCAGGGTCGAAAGATCCGTTTTTTCTTCGGAGAGGTTGTTCGGCAGGCTGGCTACAGATTTCATGAAATTCCAGTTGTCAATTAACAGGGCTAGCTTTCCATATATTTTAGATGTACGTCAACTCTGAAGTCCTTAATATCAAATAGAGTAAAGCCTAAATTCTAGGGAGAAAGCATTAGAAGCAGGTACTGTAGTGGTAAATAAGAAAAGATGACACATTATTCAGGTAGTCCAGGTATCTAGATTGTCCGGGTCTCTGTTACAGGGAAAGTACTGAAAAGCCCAAGAAAGTAATGGTCCGGTTGGCAAGAATTTTAACCCTTACTATTGATTGCTAATATTAGCGAAGCAAGCGAGATTTTCGGAGGATCACTGTGTTTGAGGAATTGAAGCGGAAGTTGCTTTCCGGGCAGACTACTTTTGAGAAAGCTTTACCGGAAGCGCTGCCCAATCTGAGAGGCAAGATCTCCGACGAAAAGCTGATGTGGCTTGCGAACGAACTCCAGGGCTATCAACAGGCTCTCGATTTCTACCAGACCGCCAATCATGACCTGCCCACCTATCGGATTGTGCAGGGTTCGATTTATCTCTGGAGAGATGGCACTTACGAAGAACTCAACCATCCTTATGCCAGACGGACAGAATACTTTCTGAGCGCGCCAATCTCGTGGATCGAGCAATTCTCTAATCTTCCCGAGGACACCTCTACGGTCGAATTGCCCGAGCTCAGTACTTTCATGGCCCAGGGTGGCGGCGGAATCGTCTGTGTCTGCGCGAATGCGGAGCTGAAGCGAATAATTGCTCGTTTTCGCAACGAATTCATCCAGCTTCTTGACGAAGCCGAGAAAGCAGCAGGCGCAGCCAGCCAGGGAACTTAACCTGAGCCATAGAAAAACTCTTCTCTTTTTGCCAGGATTGAATCGGCAAGAACACATCGGCACTATAATTGGTGACTACCGGAGAAGAAAATGACCACATCGACAAGCATGAAAGATAACATCCGGGATCAAGCGGAGAGCTTCGATCTCGATTCTGTACGCGCCCGCCTGCGCGAATCGGGATTCGACGGATGGCTATTCTATTTTTTCAAGAACAATGACCCGCTGGCTTTGAGCATCCTCAAGCTTACCGAAACTCATATGTTTTCGAGAAGGTGGTTTTATCTGGTTCGAGCCGAAGGTGAGCCTGTCAAACTGGTGCACAGTATAGAAGCCGATGCGCTTTCCTCTCTGCCGGGAGAAAGGGTGATTTATGTAGGCTGGCGCGACATGGAAGAGAAACTGCAGCAAATTCTCTCGCCTGGCATCAAAAAGCTGGCGATGCAATATTCTCCGAAGAACGCCATTCCCTACATTGCCAGGGTAGACGCAGGCACAGTGGAGCTGGTCAGAGATGCGGGCGCTGAGGTTTGTTCTTCACATGATCTGGTGCAGCACTTCGAAGCGACCTGGAGTCGGGCGCAGCTAGAAAGTCATATATACGCCACAGACAAGTTGCGCTCTATAGTCGACGATGCCTTTGCCGAGGTAAAACGGCGCCTGACAAAAGGAGAAGCCACCACAGAGTACGATATTCAGCGATTTATCCTGGACAAATTCGATCAGTACAAATTGACCACCTATTCTCCACCGATAGTAGCCATCAACGAAAACAGCGGAAACCCGCATTATCAGCCCACAGAGACTGTGCACAAACCGATAAAGGAAGGGGATTTTCTTCTTATAGATCTCTGGGCCAAGCGCAGCGACATGAAAGGTTCAGTCTATGGAGACATAACCTGGACCGGCTTCGTCGGAGACGCCGTACCGCAAAAATATGTCGAGATATTCGAAATCGTAAGAGACGCAAGAAATGCAGCCCTGGACTATGTGAAAGAGGCAGTTGGGCAGGGCAAGCAGATTTTCGGCTGGCAGGTGGATGATGTGGCCCGCAATTTCATCGAGTCTAAAGGATACGGCAAATATTTCGTGCACCGTACCGGTCACTCCATAGGGGAGGAAGTGCATGGAAACGGTGCGAACATAGACAATCTCGAAACCAGAGATGAAAGAGCGCTGCTGCCTAACACAGGCTTTTCGATTGAGCCGGGAGTATATTTGCCGGAGTTCGGGGTGAGAAGCGAAATAGATGTATATATCGACGAGAATTCGGTAACTGTTGCCGGACAACCGATTCAAGAGAGCATCATTCCGATTTTAAAATAGCTTCCCAATCTGATTCTTAACTGTGGGCGGTATCATAGTTGTAGACTAGAATCTCGTTGCCGATTTTGCTGGTCTTCTCTTTGTTGCAGTTGTTCATGCCGTATTGCAGTCGCCAGCTTTTGATTCGAGCCCAATTATAGAGCTGGCGAATCTCCTCGCAGTCATCATAAGTAATCAAGAAACGATGACCGGTCTCCTTAAGAACCTCTGCCAGTCGTACATGGTCGAAACGGTGCAAGGTGCCATCCTTGCCGTAGAGTCGCTCGGCTTTGAAATAGGGAGGGTCTAAAAAAATGAAGACATCCTCACCCGGCTTTGCAATAACCGACTCGACATCGAGATTGGTTATTTCAACCCCCGAAAGCGCTTCCGGCATGGCCGCCAGCCGCTCTATAGAAGAGTCGGTGAAACGCTTGGTGCTTGCCTGGGTAGAGAATCCTCCCGCCCTGGTTGTGCCGGAGAAAGTGACTCTATTGAAGAAGAAAAATAGTCGGGCTTTCTCAAAGGGATCTTCCACCGCAAGCTTTCTGGTTCGATGGAAATAGTCTTTCATGGCCTCGGCGCTGTTTAGCTCCGACTTGAGAGCATGGAGTTCCTGGCGCAAGCGAAGACATTGCTCTTCGTCTTGAGAAGCTCGCCAGAATTCGACCAGGTCGGTGAACTTGTCGTTTATCCAGTAGGTTTCGGCAAATGCTCGCTGTTTGAGATAGAAGAAGACGCTACCGCCTCCCACCATGGGCTCACGGTACTCCCTGGCATGACGCGGAAGATGCTTGGCAATCTCTTTGATGGCACGCTGTTTGCCCCCCGGATAGCGTAGCGGCGACCGGTAAAGGGTTTTCTTCTCTCTGGTGCCGATCGAGGACATTCTAATCTGGACTTCGTTTGGCTATACAACAGGATAGAATAGGTGAAATCAAAAACGGATTTCAAGACTGGAGCATTTAGTTCTTATCATGTCGGCGAAGCAGGTCTCTATAAAATCTTGCATCAATCTAGAGGAGCTCGAAGCGCGAGCCGGACAAATATTGCCGGCTGCCAGTTTCGACTACTACCGGGGAGGGGCGTGCGATGAGTCGACTCTTCGGGAGAACCGAGAAGCCTACAGAAGAATTAAACTTAAACCGCGGATGCTCCGGGATGTGAGCAAAATCAAGAAGAATCTTACTATCTTCGATTGCGAACTATCGACACCGATAATGGTGGCACCGATGGCGTTTCAAATGCTCGCCCATAAAGACGGGGAACTGGCTACAGCGAGAGCGTCTGCCAATCGCAAAACATTGATGACCGTGAGCACTCTGTCGACATGTTCGTTGGAAGAAGTCAGAGAGGCTAGCGACTTCGACCTCTGGTTTCAGTTATATGTATACAAAGACAGGGAGATCACCAGGGATCTTGTCAGCCGTGCCGAAGCATCCGGATATAAAGCTCTTGTGGTGACGGTGGATTCGCCGGTGCTCGGCAAAAGAGAAAAAGACATCAAGAACCGCTTCGACCTGCCTGCAAATTTAACCGTAAAAAATCTGACTCTACATAACCTGGAAAAATTCCCGGATGAAGGAGACGACTCTGGTCTCAGTACCTATATTGCTTCTATTTATGATCGCTCCCTGACCTATAAAGATCTTTCCTGGATCGCCTCTTTGACAAATTTGCCGGTGCTGGTCAAAGGGGTGCTGAGAGCGGATGATGCACTACAGGCTCTAGATTCTGGAGCCAGAGGCATAGTGGTATCAAATCACGGAGGCAGGCAGTTGGATACCGCGGTAAGCACAATCGAGGCGCTGCCGGAGGTAGTCGAGGCGGTAAATGGAAGAGCACCGATAATTGTCGATGGCGGAATCCGAAGAGGAACAGACGTACTGAAAGCCATCGCTTTTGGTGCTTCTGCTGTTTATGTTGGCAGACCTGTACTCTGGGGACTTGCCCTGGATGGAAAAGAGGGTGTGGAGATGGTGCTTGATCTAATAAACGAAGAGTTCGAAAACGCTATGACTCTTGCCGGCGCATCCTCACTGGAAGAGGTTACTAGAGATTTGATTTTTCAAAGTAGAGGAGAGATCTAAGTAGATGCGAGATCAAAGAACAAAACAGCGAGCCGGATTTCTTTTGACTTGTTTGACTTACATGATCGGTCTGACCCTGGCGTTCTCGTGGACAGTTGGACCGGGTCTTGCCCATACGGATTCTAAAGCTTCTTTCAAAAAGAGCCAGCATCACAGCCCGGAAGAGATGAACGAAAAGTTCAAGGCGGCCGATCTCGAAGTAGAGAAGTTCATATCTCGTTTTGAGGCGCCGGACAGAGAGGTCTTCACCGCTCGAGAGGCTATTGTCGATGCACTGGCGATTAAGCCCGGTGAATATATTGCCGACGTGGGCGCTGGAACCGGCATCTTCGAAGAGTTATTCAGCAAAGCGGTAGGCTCCGGAGGCTGGGTCTACGCGGTGGATATTTCTGCAGGATTTCTAAACCACATAAATGGGATTGCCGGCGAGAAGGGGCTGAAAAATCTATCTTGTGTTTTGAGTAGAGATCAGTCCATTTGCTTACCAAAGGACTGTGTCGATACTGTCTTCATCTGCAACACCTACCATCATTTTGGCGAGAGCAGTAAAGGCGAGTTGCTCAAGTCAATCGACGAGGCAATTAGAGATGGTGGCAGACTGGTGTTAATCGACTTCGACCGGGTCGAAGGAAAGTCGCGAGAATGGATAATGAAACACATTCACAAGTCATCAAAAGCAGTTATCAAAGAGATTGAAGCGGCAGGTTTCAAGCTTCAAGAAGAGAAAAAAGTGGGGGCGCTGAAAGAGAATTACTTTCTAATTTTCACAAAGGGAAAAGAAGAGAAAGAGAATAAAGAATCGGATGACAGAGCTGATTCGGCTCCGACCGGAGGTAATGATGAGCAGTAATGAGCCGCGGATAATCTCCCTAATCGCCAGCTCCACAGAGATAGTCCATGCGCTTGGTCTGGGTCGATTCATGGTCGGCCGTTCCCATGAATGTGATTATCCGGACTCGATAGCTTCGCTTCCGGTATGCACCGGTCCGAAGTTTCGGACCGATGGCTCTAGCTATGAAATCGATCAAAAGGTAAGAGCGCTGGTGCAAGAAGGGTTGAGCGTATACAGAGTAGATGCGGACATTATCGAGGGTCTTGCACCGAGTCATATAATCACCCAAGATCAGTGTGAAGTATGTGCAGTAAGCCTCCGGGATATTCAAGATGCCGCATGTGAGCTAATTAGCTCTAAGCCTGAGATCGTATCCCTGAAGCCGGATTGCCTGAATGATCTCTGGCGAGACATCGAAAAAGTCGGGGCTTCTCTAGATGCCGAGAAAGCCGCTATTGAACTTATAAATTCACTGAAAGCACGGATCGAGGATATTGAAAAGCGCGCCGAAGCTGAAGCAAGCCGGCGTGGAACGCGGGTAAAGGTGGCATGTATAGAATGGATCGATCCTATTATGGCGGCAGGTAACTGGATGCCGGAATTGGTGGAGTTAGCCGGTGGAGAGAATCTTTTCGGTATTGCCGGTAAGCACTCCCCCTACATGAGCTGGAGCGAA
Organism: Candidatus Obscuribacterales bacterium; assembly: GCA_020634035.1. GTDB lineage: Bacteria > Cyanobacteriota > Vampirovibrionia > Obscuribacterales > Obscuribacteraceae > RI-106. The sequence continues at coordinate 390,314 of JACKCM010000006.1, forward strand.
ATCATAGAGAAAGATCCGGACGTAATAATAGTGACACCCTGCGGTTTTGACAATGATAGAACCCTTCAGGAGATGCACCTTCTAAAAGAGAAAGAGGGCTTTGGCGAACTCAGCGCGGTCAAGCATGGAAGGGTCGTGGTGGCAGACGGCAATCAGTACTTCAACCGTCCCGGCCCAAGACTGGTTGAATCACTGGAGATGATGGCAGAAATTTTCTACCCGGAAAAATTCGACTATGGACACAAAGGCAAAGGCTGGCTGACCTACGGATGTTGATACGGCAAAAGAAGGAAAAGGCCGATCTCCGTTCTGGGAGCGGTCTCAAGTATTTGAGCCATCTTCAACGGTCCAGATGACGATATCAGCGATATAAGTCTCTTGAGCGGCCAGAGTCTATTGAGGGCAAGCACCCAGGCTCTGGCCACATAAGACTGAAGATACCGGCCGCTTATGCCGATGTAGACATCATCGAAAAACTCTATGAAGGTTCCTATGAGAGAAACGACTTCAGGTGTCCGTTCAATAAAATTGGCAGGTCGGCTTTTCGAAACAGTTGAAACATATCTTTCACCAGGCAGGCGCTGGACAAGCCCTTCTAACTCAAGCATTGTCATAGCAGACAAAACCTGATGAACAGGAATATTGCACGCTTGTGCAATTTCATCGACATGAGCGGGCACCTGAGACAAAACTGAAAGAACACTAGCCTCGTGAGCCCCAATATTTAAATCGGTCGTGAACTGAGATCGATTATCAGGGAAAGATAGCGATGCATCAGAATCGTTAGCAGTCAGGTCAATCTTTGGCGACTGACGAGCAGGAGTATCGATAGATCGCTTACGAATGGCTGGATAAAATTCTACTGCCGGCACCACAGATTCGATGTTCATTAATCGATCTTCCAGTACCATAGACACCTTTCTAGCAATATTCCAGGCAGTAGACTGAGCCACGCCAATCAACAGGTGAAATGTTTCGGAGCTAACTGAAATTCCATGGCTCAAAAACCAAATACAGGCAAGGTACGGTCTTGCCGCACGGATTTTCTCAAAAAAGGTTCCAGCAGTAAGCCAGGTCTTTTTTCCGCATGACAAACACTTCACCGCCCTGCCTCGATTGATTTTCTCCACATCATCTCTTCCGCACGCTCTGCAAGAATAGAGCGAAGTTCCGGACGATTCCAAACGCCCCGAGTTTGCATCAAATGCCGCCGCCTCTATCAAGGCAACCATACAATCATCCTCTGTAGGATAAGCACGGTTAAACGCCCTAAAGCAATCCTCTACATCTCTATAGCTAGCCTTTTTGAGAGCAAAATTGAATTTCGAATTCTCATTGTTCATGGTTTTCGCCTCTCTGTTAGATTCGGAAACTGATTCCGATATCTAAAACGGCAAAAGAGACAACAAAGTTCAACGAAAACACAAAGATCCCATTTCTAAAATTTAAACCGATATCGGTTTAGATCCTGGGCGGATTAATGCGTAAAAAAATTGTTTAGTTAGTAACACTAACCACTTGGCAGGAGGCGCGAAGATGGGCTCATGCGAAGATGGCTGATAGCAATAGCCAGAGCATCGGAGGCATCGTCGGGCTTGACGATCTCATTCAAATTCAAAACACTTGCCACAGCTTCTTGAACCATTTTCTTGTCGGCACGACCAAAGCCGGTTAGACACATCTTGGCTTGCATTGGAGTGTACTCGAAAAAAGGTAATCCGAAAGTACTTATCGACTCTATAATCACACCTCGCGCTTGAGAGACGGGAACAAGAGTCTTCGCATTCTTGAAAAAGAAAATAGCTTCGATAGCAGCTTCGTCAGGTCTATATTCTTCCAGAATAGAAAACATATCCCGACGAATCATGGATAGCCTCTGTCCGGCATTCATAGTCTTCGGCGTCTGTATCGTTCCAGAAGCCACGTATTTATATGAATCACCACCACCAACATCGATACAACCAAATCCAACTGTGGCGGTTCCGGGGTCTATTCCCAATATTCTTTTGATAACGCAAACCTCCGGCGGAGAGTGGATCAAAATCGCCTGCGATTGTGTAACATATCCTTTGTATCAGACTATCGGAATAATGCAAAGTAGACAAGTAATTCAAGGAGCATCCGCTCTAATCAACAAAACAAGTTGGTTAGAAGAACTCAGCTGGGCTTACAAAGTTCCAGCATCGTTCATATTTGGCTGTTTCCTGGGATTGTCCAGCGCAGGGTTCGAAATCTGGTGGCTTGCATGGATAGGCCTCGCACCACTGCTGATACTACTAAGAGGCTGCAAAAGCCTCACGGAAGCACTACTTGTAGGTACATTTTTTGGCTTCGGCTATCATGCGGTCTCTCTGAGCTGGTATCTTGGTCTGGCACCGCTTGGCTGGTTGAAAGTACCTGAATTAGTAGGCATTTTTACCAGTTTTGCGATCTGGATTCTAGAAATTGTTCACCAATCTATTCTCTATGCAGCTTTTGCCGCCATGGTCTACAGCCTGCCCCTTAGAGCCGGTTTTCTGCCGAATATACAGAGGCCATTTTTCCCATACGCCGTATCTATTTCTGTTATCTGGGTTTTTCTACAGTGGATCGTAAGCCCATCAGAATTATTCGTAGGCCTCCCTATTAATCAGCTAGCCTACTCTCAGTACAAACAACTTTCTCTTGTCCAGATAGTCTCCGTCCTCGGTCCCGGCAGCCTCGACTTCATGATTGTTTTGTTCAACTGCTGCATCGCTAACTTCTTTCTCGAGTTTCTTTCGCCGGCGAAGAAACTTGAAGAACGCACGGACAAACTCAAACCTAGATTTGGTGCCATTTTTGATCTGCTGATCCTCGGTCTTCTTTTAACAAATCTCAGTCACTGGGGAAATCAACGGGTCACCAGTATCAATATTCGCTCAGAGGTAGCAACCGCCAGACACAGAGATCCCAACACCCCTCCGGTACCACTGGCAGTATTACAGGGAAATGTCAGCATCGCCGAAGAGAGACTCAAAATCACAAAACCTGAGCAGATAAAAGACCTCTACAAAAGCCTGGGTCAGAATCTCGGTGCCCTCATTCTCTGCCTGCCGGAAGGAGTAATCAACTCCAACCAGATGGTGCCCGGCGGACTGCTCAGTGTCCTGGAAAACATCTCACGAACTCAAAACAAAGAGGTGATAGCGGGCTCTATAGAAACCCTGCAAACCGGTCATGCCAACGCGGCAAGATTGCTTAGCCCTGAGTCCATAAAGCCCACAAAACAAGCATCCAGTCTATATCTCAAAAATCGCCTGGTTCCCCTGGGAGAATCGGCTCCGATAGATATCCTGAACAAAAGAATTCCGGCACCGGTTCGAGAGAGAATTCCTGCCAGCCGAGAAAGCTTCATCAAAGCAAGCTCCACCAATCTACTTAAAAGCATCTGGGGCGATGTTGGACTTTCCATCTATATCGAACTTTTCTATCCACGCCTGATAGCCGACGAAGTTCGAAAAGGGGCGAATCTACTTGTCAATGTTTCTAACCTGAGCTGGTTTCACGAGTCTTCACTCAAACAGCAACTGATAGCAGCCGGAGTGTTCCGAGCCGTTGAAAACGGCCGCTTCCTCGTAATCTCGACCAATACAGGAGTATCAGCTATCATTGCACCTTCGGGAATGATATCGAATATTTCTTTGTCCGGTCACCGAGGGGTGCTTCTAAACACGATACAATTCCTCTATCGGAAAACTCCATTTAGCAGAATGTGGTGGATGTAAAATTGACTATTTTTTCTAGAATTTTGATTTGCTTTTCCGCTGCCTCGATTATCGTGATGTCGGGAGTGAGCACCAGTTCGTCGGAGGCCAAGATGCCAGTTGCGAAAATCGGTGACAACACGGTCAAGCTGGAAGTAGCTGATACCGATGCGAAGATTGAGAGAGGCCTCATGTTTCGAACCTCCCTCGATAATGATTCGGGAATGGTCTTTCTTTTCACGCCACCAAGAAAAGTGAAATTCTGGATGTTCAACTGCTTCATTCCCCTCGATATGATCTTCACTAAAGACGGCAAAGTGGTCAAAATAGAAGCGAATGTCCAACCCTGCAAATCCAAGGATCCAAGACAGTGCCCGACCTACCCGGAAGAAGCGGTAATGGTTGACAAGGTCGTGGAAGTAAACGCAGGCTATTGCAAAAAGCATGGTATTAAAGAAGGCGATTCGATCGAATTCTCTTTCAATTAGAAAAACTCATCATGAAATCAACCATCGCCGAAATCAAAATCGAACTCAAAGACGATACCGGATTGATGACCCTCGTCCGTCCGGCTTTTAAAAACGCTATCTCCACCGAAATGTGGCAGGCAATCCCCGAGCTTCTCAGCATCCTCTACACAAAAGGAGCCCGCTCCGTCATCATCCGAGGCAGTGACTCCTGTTTCGCTGCCGGTGCAGACTTACAAGAGCTGAAAGCGATTGACAGCTATCAATCAGCATTTAAATTCTGGAACTCGATTAAGGAGACCCTGGACTTCGTCCACTCTTTCAATATTCCGACAATAGCGTTGATCGAAGGTCCCTGCCTGGGTGGTGGCTGCTTGCTTGCCACAGCCTGCGATATCAGATTGGCCAATTTCGAATCCAGTTTTGCCATCCCGATAGCCCGATTCGGCATAGTGCTGGACGATGAAACGGTCGCCAGACTGGTCGGTCTCGTTGGTCCGGCAATGGCTGCGGAGCTGCTCTTCAGCGGTGACACCATATCCAGTGAAGAAGCCCTGGCGATTGGTTTGATCAACAGAAGACTGCCCGCACAAGACCTCGAGCCGAAAGCCCTGAAACTGGCAGAGAATATCGCCGGAAACGGCTATGCTTCGGTATACGAAAGCAAGAAATCAATTCGACGCGCTATATTTCAGGGCGAGCGCTCCGGGCTGAACCCTCAGCACGAATCGGTAGTGGTGAGCAGCTACCTCACCTCGGACTTCCGAACAAGAGTAGCGAAGGTCGACGGAATCTAATCTAAATGTAGCGATAGGTAGCTATCGGTACATAGAATGTAGAAACCGCTTTGCCCATAGCTTCGTAACCGCCGAACAGTTACTGCCAGAAGCCCCAGAGTATACCGAAACCGACGAAGATCAAACAGAGGAAAAAGCTCGTCAACCAGAAAGCTGCTCCTTCCAGCACTTTCAGCCGTCGAGCCCGCTTGATGAAACGTCTCATCGCAATGGCGAATAAGACCATCACGACCAGACAAACCAGGAGTAAAAGAAAGGAGATCATGGTGCGGAACCCGAAACCATGAGGGTAAGCCCGATTCTAGACTTGCACTACCCGCTCGATCTCAGGAATCTCTTCTTTGATAGCTCTCTCGACACCCATTTTCAGAGTCATGGTAGAGCTGGGACACATACCGCAAGCACCCATCAAATGGACAAGCACTTCTCCATCCTTGACGTCCACGAGTTCGATATTGCCACCGTCCATCATCAACATGGGGCGCAATCTCTCGAGAATCTGCTCGACTCTCTCTTTGACATCCATCTCGGCGCCGTTTCCGTTTCCGCTAGCCTTGTCCTCGACTTTTTCGGTCATTTTTACTTCCTCTGTGGTTTTCCGTGACTCCGTCACCCTCTACCGGTCAAGATGCGGCATCGTCCCCGTTTCGGAGGTAACCAAGAGATCACGTGATACAGAGTATCTTAGATCCCCGAAAGCAGATTATCAAGTATATTAAGCTCGATCTGTTAATGCTCAATAAAGATGCAACGGATTTGCGATCTTTAGTATTATCCTCTTTATTCTGCGAGATCGGGCAGCACCGCGACTTGAACTCGGACAAAAAGCGACAAGCAAAGAAAACGAGTAGCAGGAAGCGAGCGAAGAACAGCGAAAGCACAGGCAATCGCTTCCCGATGAATAGCGCGGATTCAGCCCCTCGTGGCAATTTCTTAAGGAGTGAGACATTTATGGCAAGAGTAGCTATTAACGGATTCGGAAGAATCGGCAGAAATACCCTGAGAGCCTACCTGGCTAGCCAGCCCAAAGATTTCGAAGTCGTAGCAATCAACGACCCCTTCCAGTCCCTGGAGCAAGCTTCCCACCTGCTCAAGTACGATTCGGTTCTCGGAGAACTGAAAGGTCACAAGATTTCCCATACCGACAAAGCCCTGGTAATCGACGGCAAAGAGATAGCTTTCGTAGCCGAGCGTGAACCGGCTAAACTGCCCTGGAAAGAGATGAAGATCGACATCGCCCTGGAGTGCAGCGGTGTTTTCACCGATGCCGAAAAGGCTAAAGGTCACATCGAAGCCGGCGCAAAGAAAGTGCTTATCTCGGCCCCGGCCAAGAACGAAGACATCACCGTCGTTCTCGGTGTCAATGAAAAAGACTACGACCCTGAGAAGCACAACATCATCTCCAACGCCAGCTGTACAACCAACTGCCTGGCTCCTGTAGCCAAGGTAATCGACGATACCTTCGGGATCGAACAGGGTCTGATGACCACCATCCACAGCTACACCCTGGATCAAATGCTCCTCGACGGTCCTCACAAAGATCTCAGAAGAGCCAGAGCCGCAGCTCAATCGATGATTCCTTCCTCCACCGGTGCTGCCAAAGCAATCGGTCTGGTGCTCCCGCACCTGAAAGGCAAGCTCAACGGTTTCGCCGTCCGCGTCCCCACCCCGAACGTGAGCGTGGTCGACCTGGTGGTCAACACCAAGAAGCCGGTTACCGCTGAGAAAGTAAACGAAGCCCTGAAGAAAGCAGCCAATGGCGATATGAAAAATATCCTTGCTTTCGTCGAAGAGCCTCTGGTCTCCTCCGACTTCAGCGGCAACAAGCACTCCTCTCTGGTCGATGCCGAACTGACTATGATCGTTGGCGACAACATGGTCAAAGTTCTGAGCTGGTACGACAACGAGTGGGGTTACAGCAACAGACTGGTCGATCTCTGCGCCATGGTAGCAAGCAAGCTGCCGGTGCAAGTAAAGGCCTAGAATCCTGACAGACGAGGAGCTCGCCAATCAGGCGGGCTCCTTTTCTATTCAGGCAAAAATCAAGGAAATTTCTACCTAAGATCCAGGAGTGCAAGCCATGACCAAGAATGTTTCCGACCTGACCGCCGACGATTTGAAGCACAAGAAAGTGCTTGTCCGAGTGGATTTCAATGTCCCTTTAGATGAATCCGGCAAGATCACAGAAGACTCCAGAATTGTGGCAGCGCTGCCCACCATCGAACTCCTCTGCGATGCCGGAGCAAAAGTGATTCTGGTATCACATCTGGGTCGACCCAAAGGTCAAAAGAGCGAGAAGCTAAGCCTCAAGCCCGTGGCAACCAGGCTGGGAGAACTGTTGTCAGCGAAGCAAGTCAAAGTAAGTTTCGTCAGTGACACCGTAGGCGATGAAGCAAAAGCGGCAATCAATGCCTTAAAAGACGGCGAGGTTTGCCTTCTTGAAAATATTCGATTCGAATCAGGAGAAGAGAAAAACGACCCTGAATTCGCCCGCAAACTGGCAGATCTAGCCGATCTCTATGTCAACGACGCGTTCGGTACAGCCCACCGCGCCCATGCCAGCACTGAAGGGGTAGTGAAATATCTCAGCCCGGCGGTTGCCGGTCTGCTCATGCACAAAGAGGTTTCCATGCTCGGTGGTGCCCTCGACAATCCGGTCAGACCTGTTGCCACTATAGTAGGTGGCGCCAAAGTATCTTCTAAGATAGGTGTTCTTGATAATCTGCTGGAGAAAGTCGATTATATAATCATCGGTGGTGCCATGGCCTTCACCTTCCTGAAAGCAAGAGGGCTATCGGTGGGCAAATCCCTGGTGGAAGACGACCGCCTGGAATATTGCAAAAAGCTTGAAGAGAAAGCAGCCAAGCTGGGTGTCAAAATCATCCTTCCTGTAGATGTGGTTATTGCCGACGAACTCAAAGGCGGCATCAAAACCGAAACCGTTTCGGTAGAGAACATACCGGCGGACAAAATGGGTCTCGATGTCGGTCCGGAGACAGTCAAACTAACCAAAGAAGCTCTCGAGAAATCAAAGACTATTTTGTGGAACGGTCCTCTGGGAGTCTTCGAGATCGAAGAATTCGCAAAAGCCACCTTCGCCGTAGTAGATGAACTGGTGCAGCTAACCAGCAATGGCACAATAACCATCGTTGGCGGCGGAGACTCGGTCTCAGCACTGAAAGCAAGAAAAGTTTCACCTGAGGCTCTAACCCATGTAAGCACCGGTGGCGGTGCATCACTGGAGTTTCTGGAAGGAATAGAACTACCCGGCATCAAATGCCTGGACACAGTCGAAGTCGCCGGCGCCTGCAACTGAGCTGCAAAAGCTGCTGAAAAGAAACTAGCCAGAGAAAGGCGGAGCTTCAACCTCCGCCTTTCTCTATTATTTTTAGTTCAATGGCTTCACCTCGGAACAAACTGAGTGGAGGACAGGTCTCCCCGGGAAATACGAACTCTATTAGCTTCTAGTTATCTCAGAGATCGGCATAAGCAGAACATAGCAAAGAAGCTTGATGGTAAACTATGCAAAGTGAAGAGCTGGAAAAGATGTTTAAAACCCGGTCACTACTGAATTTAGCCACCCAGAGCCTCAGCCTGAGTTTGATACTGTTCATGGGTATCAGCCCGGCATTCGCCGCAGAGCAATATATGATCAACGGCAAAATAGTGACTCGCTCGGTCTATGACGCAGTCGTGCTGCTCAAACAGGGAACCGCCCAGATAAAAGCCAATCAGAATAAAGAGGCGGTGGAGAGCCTGCAAAAGGCAGAAAGCCTGGCACCGGAGCTCCACGAGATTCAGTTCTATCTCGGTCTTGCCCTGGCCAAAACCGGCCGCTCAGAAGAAGCGATTCAACACTACGAGAAAGCCCGGCAGCTCAATCCGGGATTTCCCAGTGTCTGGCTGAATCTAGGGGGGCTTTATCAGAGCGAGGGTGACATCGGCAAAGCCCTCGAAATCTTCAACCAGTATCTAGTAAGATTTCCGAGAGACCCGGCGGCAAAAAATGTAGCCAGTCTGGTCAAAGGGCTATCTAAAGAAGCCTCCATGCGAAGCGGCGCAAATGTGAGCGATGCTCTGAAAACGGATTATCTAGAGGATGTTACTCGCCAGGGCATGGTGCGCTGGAGTCCAGAGAAGATGCCTTTGAAAATCTACATCGCCTCTGGAGAAGGCGTTCAGGGATATAAACCACAATGGACCGAGGTATTGAAACGATCTTTTATAGATTGGCAGACAGCTTCGGGCAATCTGGTCAGCTTCGAGTTCACCGACAACAAAGAAGGCTCTAACATCCAGTGCAGCTGGACCGACGATCCAAAGGCACTCAAAAATATAGCTGAGCTCGGAGAGACCGAACTTTATTCCAACAGCAAAGGTCTGGTGCGGGGTACGATCAAATTTCTGACCGTGGCCATAGCCAGGGAAATGCCTGTAACGGACAATCGAATGCGCTTTATCTTTTTGCACGAAATAGGACATGCCCTGGGGATGCCAGGTCACACCACCACACCCAGCGACGCCATGTTCTACTCCATCGGTATCACCGACGACTGGCGCACTCTGTCAGAGAGAGACAGCAACACCATCCGTAAACTCTACACCCATCCAGGTCCGTCTATTACCTATAAGAAGGAGCTTTGATGTCGGAAGGACACGCCCACGATCATAAGCTTCTGGCAAGAGCAGAGAACAAAGGCAAACTTTTGACCGTTCTCTTTCTCACCCTAGGCCTGATGCTGGCAGAAGTGGCGGTGGGTCTATCGGCCAACAGTCTCGCCCTTCTTGCCGATGCCGGCCACATGATGAGCGATGTGGGCGGTCTGATTCTAGCCCTGATAGCAATCTGGTTTTCAGCTAAACCGGCTAACGAGCGCAAAACTTTCGGTTATTATCGCAGCGAAATTCTTGCCGGTTTTATCAACTCCATCGCCCTGGTCGGCATCGCTATTTTCATACTCTTCGAAGCCTGGCAACGTCTCACCAGCCCACCGGAGGTCAACACCCTGCCGGTGCTTATCCTGGCGCTTATCGGAATCGTAATCAACGTGATATCTTTGAAAATCCTCTCATCGGGATCTGAGAGTTCTCTAAACATGAAAGCCGCCTATCTAGAAATCCTGGCGGACATGCTCGGACTTTTCGCAGTGGTACTATCCAGCCTGATTATCATGTTCACTGGATGGCACCAGGCCGACCCCATTTTGAGCGGATTGATAGCGATTATGATCCTGCCGCGCACCTGGATGTTGCTGTCCGAATGTACTCATATATTGATGGAAGGAACCCCATCCCATATAAATCTATCCGACATGTACACCGCCATAAGCGCCATAGATGGTGTCACAGACATACATGACCTTCATGTCTGGACACTGACTTCGGATCACCATGCCATGGCTGCCCATGTCACAGTAGACAATGAGAATGTCCAGCAAGAAGTGCTGGGCGAGATCAAGCATCTCTTGCTGGAAAAATTCGAAATCCACCACAGCACTATTCAGATGGAGGTGGAGAAGCATGATCTCGGCAAAGAAGACATCTGTCGCAGTTAGCTTTCACGCCTGGCTTAGATTTTTCAAATGTACTAAAGTTACTTGTCAAACTTTTGTAAGGTGAAATCGCCTCCAAGCTGTTAGTATGGGGCATCAGTCCACCTATCAAGAGGTGATTGCTTGGGAAGCCCTAAACCCGATAAATTTACCAGGCTGAAGCCGGAGTCCAATGGAAGCACCACCGCTTTCATCGTCACTGTAGGCACCATCGTAATCATAGGTTGCATCCTCATCTTCGCCAACACGGCAAACCATATGAAGGGAGCCACCGACGACTCCCTAGAGTCGAAGATGAAACAAGCCACCACAGAGATGATGGACATGGCCAGAGGCGCCATGCCCGAGATGCCTCGTCTCGATCACAAGATGAATATCCTGGTCATGGGAGTCGACTGGAACGGTGACGAGGCAGAAAGATATGTGGGCACCAGATCCGACACCATGATGGTGGTCGGTCTGGATCCTGATAAAAACAAAGTTTCGATAGTATCTATCCCAAGAGACTCCAGAGTCACGATACCGCGTGGTCATGGGGTCAATAAGATAAATTCAGCCCATGCTCTCGGCGGTCCCAATCTGGCAGTCAGAACAGTAAAAGAGAACTTCAATATCCCCATCGATCATTATGCAGTGGTTGATACCCAGGGTCTTACGGAACTGTTCTCGCTTCTCGGTCCATTCAAAGTGATGGTCGAGAAAGAGATGCACTATCACGATAAGACCGCCCATCTCGATATCGATTTGATGCCTGGCGAACAAGTTTTGCAAGCAAAAGAGCTGGTCGGCTATCTTCGTTTCCGCCATGACGCCATGGCCGATATCGGCCGCATGGAGAGACAGCAATGGTTTCTAAGACAGGCACTCGACAAAGTGAAAGACCCCTCTATTTTGTTGAAAGCGCCACAGTTGATTAAAGTAGGCTATGACAGCATCAATACAGACTTGAGCCTGGATGAGATTGCCAGCATTTTCTCTTTTGGAAAAGATCTGAAAACAAAAGATCTGATCACCGCTACCCTGCCAGGTCGCAGCGAAACTATAGAAGACATCAACTATCTTGTACTCAGCGATGCCGGCTCAAAGGCGATCTTCTCGAAGCTGGGTTTCAACGACGAGAATGAGCATAGAGCGCGTTCGAGAATAGCCGACGAAGACCTGGAGGCAAAGAGAAAACGAATCAGAATATCTCTGAAGTGCGCTGCCCCCATGTCAGAGTATGCCGAGTTTCTATCGGAGGTACTCAAAGAGAAAGGCTGGCGCGTGCGCTACACTCTGAAAACAGGCTTAGATGACTGTCGCCATGCTCAACTGAACCTCAATCATACAAGAGTAAGCAATGAAGCGGTTGCCCTATTAAAAGACGACCTGCCGCTGGTTAAGAACTGGCCTGTTGTGATCAAATACGGCGCCATCATGGGTAGTGACATAGTCCTTGTGATCCCGAATCAAGGCGGCATCAGTCGCTGGTATCAAGCCTCGCGAGAAGATGACCGACTAACGGATGTGCCCGAGTCCGAGCCCGAGGCGCTCAAGCTAAAACAAGCTTCGGCAGCATATAGCCTTTAAAAAGCTTCAAAAGAAGAACATTGTTTTTCGTATATCTACGTAGACCGGGGGAAAATCCCCAATTGCTCAGATGCGCTCTGGAGCTTAATCTTAATGCATAAGCCGCAAGACAAAAGACGACTCCGTAAAATCATAAGAGGCAAGATTATGAGCATGTTTAGAAACCCGACCGATGAAGACCAACTCTGCCAGGTACTCAAAGCCTATGTCGAAGAATGGGGTCCGGAGAACGTCATAGTATCCGTGCCCAGGCACTGGAGTGAATACAGCACCTCGAGCCTCGGAAGGGTACGTCTGGAATTCTCAACCGAAAACACGGTTTCAATAAGGGTCGAGTACGATTTTGTACGCCTGAAATACGATGTCGCTCTGGTGGCAGCTTAAATAACTAGACTCAAGACTTAACTCAAAAACAGCAAGCAAAAACAAGAAACCCTAAAGAAGCTCTTTACTCCTCCGTAAGAGCTTCTTTTTGTCTGTTCTTTTTCGATATTGAGAGCCCTCAGTCCGGCAGGTTGCTTAATGGATCGATTTCGAAAAGCTGACCGTGACCACCCAGTTCGTTATGACCGCGGATTTTCTGTTCCATAAAACGGTCACTGTTGCCGCACCAGTGCACCACCCCGGACTGTCGGTTGCGAGCATTCTCAAAACAAAGACCGCGGTCTTCGTCTTCTCCCGGCTCACTTTCATATTCGACAATCTTGAATTTTTCCTGGAGCTGCTTAAGCCTGTCTCTCGAAAACTGCTCGGACTCGACGCTGTTATCTTTGTCGATAAAGCGCGCCTTCAGGGCTTTCAATAATTCTTCGATACTCTCTTTCATATATCCAGCCTAACGAAACAGCTCCTTAGGCAACTATACCCAGCCATATATTTTTCTATATGCCGTGATATATACAAAATCGAGAAAGCTGATTTTCAGGCGGTTCTGGCTGTCAGAGTGAAAGCTGTGTTCGCCGGCGCAAAACCAGGCTTAGCTCTTTCCGATTTCTCATTTTCGCTCGAAAGAAGTTCAGCCAGAGTCTTACCGGTATTCTTCAATTTCGAAAGAAGAACCGTGCATTCCCGGGCAGAGATTTTTCGATTGAGCAGCATTCTAGCAAGCTGACAGGCTCCGTTAAGTACGGAAGGCTCCACGATTTCGAAGCTGCCCACCACACTCTCAAGAGACTCGCCTTCTTCAACGGCCACTTCTGCGCAAAAGAGAAGCTCTTCTATTCCGATAATGGAAGAGGCCAGAAGTAAATTGCCGAAAGCGCGGTCGAGGGTAGCAAGATCCAGTTCCGATACCAGCCTCGCTTCAGGATAGGCGCCTTCGGGAGAAGAGAGAGCAATGATAGCGGTAGAAATCACTTCGGACTCGGCTATGCGTCTTTCTCTTATAGAGAAGCTCGCTTCGATAAGAACCTTCAGCATCTGCTCATCCACACATTCATTCTTGATCAAACTCCAGCCCAGGGTTATGCCCTTGGCCAGTGCCTCGAGCCGAGCAAGCATGAGATGCTCTTCGTCGACCAACTCTATCTTGGTGAGCAGGTTCGAAAGCCGGGCCCTGGAGAATGGCTTATTAGGATGGATATCGAGAATAGATAACGCCTCGTTGAGATCGATATAGCTGCGACAGGCGAGCCTGAGAGCAACAGCCGCGAAACCTCTATAAAGAACGCCTTCGGATACCAGCGCTTCTGCTTCGAAGACAGCCCTGACATCGGAGTGGCTGAGCTTTCCGGAACGATTCAATACATCGAGCACAAAAAGATTTGCTGTAGATGCCAGCTCATAGGCTTCGATCACGTCCTGGTCTTCTACCAGTCCGGCGGCTCGAACCAGCCACGAATCCAGGGTCTCGCCTTCGAACAGACGGTTAACCCTGGCTATCGCCGGATCGTATAACCTGTATTTACTCTCACTGCCGCGACGGTCAGCGGTGATGGCGTTGACTGCTTCGTTGAGGATCTCGATACCGGATTCACAAGCATCACTATCTGAAGAAACCGAAAACAGTTTGTCCAGGCAGATATTCTCGTTGGGCAGATGGCTGGTCATTTTTTTAGTACGCGCAGAACACAAATAACGGTGGGGGCTGATAGCAAGTCGCCAGAAAACAGGATCCAGGAAAAGCAACACCACATTCGGTATCACAGCCATGGACGGCTTGGCGCTATCATTTATATTTTGGCTTCTGCTCTGTCTGTCGAATTCAGAGCTTGATTCAGGGCTTCTTATGGTCAGGATTCTGAGAGTACTACCGGACCGAATATCCCTTCTCCTATACTATGAAGGCAGGGAAACCCCGTGTCAATCGAGCTTTCGTAAAAACACGTAGCCTCCAGGCAGAGATTTAATCAGAACCGGTCGAAAAATCCGGAAGCCTCAAAAAAGCGGCATCTCATGCACCGGCTGTCTTGTGTGATGGTCGAGCCAGACAAGTTTATGAGGCAATTTGGGCCATTCCAGAGCGAAGCAGAGCTTAAGCCTGCGCAAACTATGGGGTTCAATATCGAAAGAGATGACCTCTTCAAAGCCTCCGCCCGGAGATATAGGATTGCGGTTGCCGTTGGTGTCTTCGGCAAAGAGATCGATGGATTTGAAACGCTTACTAGTATGGTTGTCCACCAGAAGATCTAGATAGAGCAACTTCTGACCCAGACCGTCGCCCTTTTTCTTGAGACTCTTGATTTTGATATCGAGTCCTTCGACCTGAGGAGGCGAATCGGCGACCACTGAGGGCTCCTGGGCGATCGGAATAAGGAGATCAGTATTGATTCGCATATTGAGGTCATCACCGGGCTCCAGGGTGGCTTTCGGACCTTTTCGCATGATGGCGTAACCGGTCGCCATCAGGGCTCCGGCAGCAGCGCCTCCGGCAATGTTGTATCCATGCATCTGAATGGTGAGCTTCATACCAAAGATCTGATAGGCGACCAGTGCCCCGACCACCGCTCCGCCGGCAGCATGGGCGGCGATGATGCCGAATCCTTTGAGTTTGGTCTTGGCTGTCGATTTCTTGAAATTATCGGCATCGACTTTGAAAGCGAAGGTCTTACCATCAGGAAGGGTTAGATGGCTGAAAGAGATATCCAGATGGCCCGGTCGACCGACTCTACGCTGGGGATAGATTTTTGAAACTTCGCCATAAAAGACAGTGCCCTGAGGAATCACCCGGTTCGTACCGACAAAGATATCTTCTGTGGTTTTGGCGGTTATCTTCTGATGAAGCTTGGCCGGATGCAGATTGCCGTCCAGGTCACGGTCCATCAATCTGAGACCGGAAGTAGGTACGATCGATAGCTTGAGCTTGATGGGGGTGCCTTTAGGCACCTTATACGTGACATGACCTTGCAGAACTACCTTTTTCTGCTCCCCTTCCTTCTCGAACATCTCGGGATTGAGGGCATCGTCATTGCGAGAATAAGAATAATAGTCGTCGTTGCGCTCATGATCCTGAGCGGCAGAATAAGGTCTGGCTGTCACCGGCAATACGGTGGAAGCCGCCACTGCCAGGGTTGCTAGCAGAGCTACCAGGCTCCTGGGGGTTCTAGTTTTTTTGGAATCGAATCTCATGCCGGACTTTCACTGGAATTTCGATAGTTTCGAGTATACGTCAAGGAACTTATCAGAAACAGGAAAGGAAACTCATCTTTGAATCCTCCGATGATCTTCCGATAATTTAAGCCCGTCAAGCATCGTCCAGGGTGCAAATGCATAATTCATGAAGAAGTAGCACTATATTTACATAGGCTCAGCCAGGACGGGGAATATCTCATCTAGGCTAATTAAGGACGTTTTTAAAAGAATAGATGACCACCGAAGCAAAATCGAACGAGGAAAAAGAGCAGGACCAGGTTATCACCCACCAGCTCGGTCCCAGGGGCCAGGAGAACATGGTCATCCTGAAATACGGACCTCAACTTCTGGATGAACTCCAGGGTCTTTCGGAAGCCAATCACCTCTTCGAAGCGGTGGTGGTCGATACCACCCGTTCAGGCTACCTGTTTCCGGCAGAGATCCTGGTAGAAGCAAGAAAACTGGTCGACAATCTGCTGGAGATTAGAGGAGCGCTGATGTTCCTCAAGGCGGACAGCGCCATCGCCATCGTCAAAGAATCCCTGACCAGCCCACCTTCTTTCCGGGTTTTCAATAGTTATTCCGAGATATTCGATTACTCCCCGGCGGTGACCAAACTGATAAAGTCCACCCTGGGAGCCGAAGCCGGCTTCGAGGAAGAAGGCTCCGACCTTGCCCAGCAAGTTCTCATGTCTTCCACACCGGTCCTCACCGCCTCCGGTCTCGACCGCAAAACAAGTCTTTCAGAATCCAACAAAATCAACAAAGTTCTGGCGCTGATAGACAACTATGCGCCCCTGGCCTCGATTCTGGCCCGGTCAAAAGCCAAACTTTCCGAGGACGAGTTCCTGGAAATTTTGAGGGATATGGAACAGGAAAACCTTATATTTCCGGTTTTTGCCAAAGTTCCTTTTCTAGTCAAATGTTTCAAGAACCAGAGCGCATTCAGCCTCGAAGAATATTTTGCCGGCTGCAAAATGCTCAATGCCGCTCAAATAGATGAGTTGCAGCTCGAATTGCAAAGCACGAAGTTAAAAGAGCGCATGAATTTCGGCTCCCTGGCGGTAAAGCGAGGCATGGTCAGTGCCCGCGCCCTGGAAGTGGCCCTCGAAGATCAAGCCTTCTACAGCCAGGCAGACGACTCCAAGTTTTCGGCTTCTTCGGCAGCCACCTCGGAAGAGGCTAAAGTGCAGTCTCTTGTGGGCCACCTCGGCTCTACCGATCCGATGAGCCTTTTGCAAAACATGGCCACCAACAGAGAATCAGGCATACTCTCGGTGGAATACCGTGACATGCAGTTCAAAGCCCATTTCGACCTGGGCAGACCGGCCCATGCCCGAATCGGCAAACTGCACGGTGATAAGGCTGTAATCGAATTCGCCTCGGCCTGGAAACAGGGCATCTTCGTCTTTATCAAAAGAGAGCCTTCTTCAGATCTGCTCAAAGATACCTGTAAATTGAACAAGCCCCTCGATAAGCTATTGCTGGATGCCGCTCTGGCCCAGGACAACACCGTAGTGGTCTGGAAAAAGCTGCCTCTTGGTCCGGACACACCTCTGGAAAAAGACGAGGAAGAGAAAAGCAAGCTCGATGGAGAGCTCAAAGAGCCCCGGGAAGGTCAAGTGCTCACCGCAGAACAGAAAGAGCTGGCCAAAAGAGTATGGAACGCTTTAGATGGATTGATGTCGGTCTCCAGGGTGATCAAATCCCTGGGAGATGTCACCACCTCCGATGCTGCCTTCGTAATAGACGTTATGCTGGAGTACGGTCTGGTCAAGGTGCCGGAAGGCAACATGGAAGACGCCCTGGCCAAATTCCAGAAACTGGTAATCGACATCAAAGAGCATATCGGCAACGAAAGGAACAGTGCCTTCTTGCGACTGAGTTTCCGGGATACCCTTGGCTACTCGGGCCGAGCAAGATGTTTCATCTTAAGCCCAAAATGCGAAATAGGGGTGGACATGTCCTCTGCCAGACGAGCCGAGACCTCTCTCACCCAGGTTCTCTCGGACATTGAAAACTGGCAGGTAAAATATATCGAGTATGTATCCCAGGACCTGGATCGCTCCACCCTACTGGACATCATCCGGGGCGCCCACGAAGGACTCTGACCTCCTCTTTATCCTTAGATCTGATAGATCGAAAACTTTTAAAATTACTGATATATTCGAAGCTTAATAAGCCTCAACTGGATAAAATCTGAGATCCTGGGCTCCGTTTCTCGTTTATTCGAATACATTAGTATGAAAAAGTTTCAAAATAATATCTGTCTTGCTCTAACCATAGCCTTAGTGGCAGCCCTGCCGGCCCAAACGGCAGAAACGGCAAAGGCTTCCAGCACAACCGCCGTATCCAGTATAAAAAGAATAAGTGCTCCTGCCAGTACCTCTCCTATAAAACTGGCTGTCGCTTCTAATTCAAAAACACCGGAATCGGTGCTCAAAGATCTCAGCGGCGACAAAGACAGTCAGGTCAGAAAAGCAGTGGCGGCCCATCCGAACTGTCCGGTATCAGCCAAAAGAATTCTGGCAAGCGACGAAGATCAGCTTGTGGTAGAGGCCCTGCTCCGCAACAAAAGCGGTCTCGGATTCGCAACCTTAGAAAGCCTGGCTGCCAGCGGTCAACCCAAAGTCTGCGAAACCATTGCCGCCAGTGCTTCGACCCCTCCGAGAATCTTGAGCAAACTGGCCCATGGCAAAATACAGACAGAATATTTGCTCCTCTCTCTTGCCAGAAACCCCTCCACCACTCCCGATATAATCGATCGTCTGGCTAAAATCGGAGATCGGCTGGTCAGGACATTTCTTGCAAGACAGGACAGACTGACCAAAGCAGCCTATGCTCTGCTGGCAGAAGACGGCGACCTCGGAGTACGCTCGATGGTGGCAGGCAATGCCAATGTCGCCCCTGCAATCTTGAGTAAACTGGCTAAAGACTCTCATATGGTGGTCCGTATCGGAGTAGCCGGCAACGCATCCACCCTGCCCTCGGATCTGGCCCGTCTTGCCCGGGACAAGTCCTGGGAAGTGAGAATGGAATGTGTGCTCAACACACACACTCCGGTGGCTGCACTTAAGGATCTGGCCTCAGACAATGTGGCAAAAATCCGCTGGGCTGTAGCAGCCAATGGACTGACCGACGAAGAGAGTCTGGCGAAATTGTCCCGGGACAAATCTGCAATGGTTAGATCAGCTGTGGCAGCCAATTCGAAAGCCTCAAAAGAGGTTATAGAATCCCTGCTCAAATCGCCAGAGACGGATTTATCAACACTACAGGTAGTGGCATCGAGATCCGACCTGGAGCCGCAGGTGATGGAGAGCCTGAGCAAACATCCCAGTTCGCTGGTTCGCTATGTCTTGGCGGCCAACACGACCCTCTCTCCAGAGCTGGCTCATGTTTTATCTGGCGACAAAGAATATGCAGTAAGAGCGGCTCTGGCTGCCAATACTTTTGCAGCGAGTAGAGCTTCGAAAGAAGACACAGGTAGAAAAGCCTTCGCACCCATCTTCAACGACCTGGCTAAAGACGAAAACGAGATTGTTCGCCAGGCATTGGCCACCAATCCGGTTTGCAGCGAAGCGATTCTCTCCGGTCTTTCCAGGGATGAATGCTCTCTGGTGCTCAAGGCCCTGGCGGCAAATCCCAGCGTCAGCGAAGACACGCTCATACAACTGGCTCAATATCCGGATCTCGGTGTCAAACAACAGATACTGCTGCGTCGCTCTCCGCTTTCCGACGCCCTGCTTTTGAAGCTGGTCGAAGATGCCGACAGTCTTTTGAAAATGAACCTTGCCCAGAGTGTCAGAGCAAGCTCAAATCTGCTTAAAAGCCTGGCCGATGACAAAGACTGTATGGTTAGAGCGATTGCAGCAGGACATAACAAGATGCCGGCCGAGAACCTCTCGGTTCTGGCAAAAGACAATAGCGCCCTGGTAAGAGCTTCGGTGGCGAGCAACGGATCAACCCCGGAAAGCGTATTAGAAGCGCTCAGTCAGGACGGTGAAGATCGGGTCAAAATCGCCCTTGCCCGCAATACTAAATGCCCCGCAGAGCTGCTCGAAAAACTGGCCAGGGACCATCGCCCCGAAATCAGAGAAGCGGTGGCATCCAACTCTAACACCCCGGAAGATACCCTGAAGCGCCTGGCCGATGATGAGACCAGCTGGCTCACCTCCCCCGAGCGCAACAACTGATACAGAGGAGACTATGAAAGAAGCAGTTATCGTCGACGCCATAAGAACGCCGATAGGGCGCTATGGAGGCGTGCTCAAATCAATTCGCCCCGATGATCTGGCCGCCATCGCCATCAAAGCGATTGTGGAGAGAAACAGCCTCGACCCGGAAACTGTCGAAGACGTTCTTCTAGGAGCAGCCAATCAAGCCGGTGAAGACAATCGCAATGTGGCCCGCATGGCTCTCTTGCTCGCCGGACTGCCGGTGAGCGTACCGGGCGGAACTGTGAACAGACTGTGCGGCTCCGGTCTGATGGCGGTAAACGAAGCTGTCCGGGCTATATGGAGCGGTGAAGGAGACGTGTTCATCGCCGGTGGCGTAGAGTCCATGACCAGGGCACCATTCGTAATGGCCAAGCCCGAATTTCCATTTCCGCGCGGCGAAATGTCGATGCTCGACACAACGCTCGGTTGGCGTTTTACCAATCCAAAACTGGCTAAACTTCATCATCCTTACTCCATGGGGGAGACCGCCGAAAACGTAGCGGAAAAATACGGAATCAAACGAGAAGCCCAGGACGAATTTGCTCTGAGCAGTCAGCACAAATACGGAGCCGCTCTGGAAAAAGGCCTTTTCAAAGATGAGATCATACCGGTTCAGGTTACCGTAAAGAAGGGACGCGAAAAAATCCAGGAAGCTATCTGTGTCGACGAGCATCCGCGCCCGAACACAACCATAGAGGATTTGACCAAGCTGAAAGCCGCCTTTAGAGAAGGTGGAACCGTAACCGCCGGCAATTCCTCCGGTATCAATGATGGTGCTTCGGCAGTTCTTTTGATGTCAGCCGATAGAGCCAAGGACCTGGGTCTGAAGCCGATGGCACGCGTAGTATCCACTGCAGTAGCCGGTGTCGATCCTGCCACCATGGGTCTCGGTCCTATCCCGGCCAGTCAGAAAGCTCTCAAAAGAGCCGGTCTCACAATAGACCAGATAGACCTGATTGAATTAAACGAAGCTTTTGCAGTCCAGGTCCTGGCTTGTGTTCAAGACCTGGGAATAGAACTCGGCAAGAACAACCTCAACGTCAATGGAGGCTCAATAGCCCTCGGACATCCGCTCGGAGCCAGCGGAGCCAGAATTCTGACCACCTTGCTGCATGAGATGAAACGTCGAGAGGTAGACAGGGGTCTCGCCACCATGTGTATCGGCGTCGGTCAGGGCATCGCCACCGTGGTCGAGCGCGTCCGATAAATCGAAATCAGCAGTCCAACTTAGCCAGGAGTTTATCCCGAGGTTTATCTAGTACATGATCTCAGGTATAAATCCTGAGGAAGAGTCTACGTATAAGCAAGAGTTGAAAAGATGGAATCAGAGCAAAGCAGCTTCACTTTCGTTCAATTTTCCGATGTTCATCTCGATACACCTCAGAATCACGGGGTGCTCTCTTACAGTGCGGCAAAATGCCAGGAGCGCTATGCCGATTTCGTAGAATGTTTCGTCCTGGCTCTGGTCACAGCCAAAGAAAGAGGCGTCGATGCCGTTTTCGTTCCTGGCGGACTCTGGAATCAAGAGACGATTCGAGCCCAGACAGCCGGCACCGTACTGGAGGCGATCGAACAGATAGCCCCGATTCCGGTCTACATAAGCCCTGGAGAGAACGATCCTTATACCATCGACTCTCCCTACAGCTCGAAATTCTTATCGGCACTGGGCATGAGACCATGGCCCCAGAACGCTATCATATTCAACTCAAATTCCTTCAAAACCCTGACGCACCCGGCAAGAAAGGATGTGACCATCACCGCAAGAGCCTACAAAAGAAAAGGCTCAGATAGCAATCGCTATCTTTCTGAAGCGATTAATCTGGCGGAGCGGTCGATGATCAACATTTTGCTGCATCACGGCAGCCTGGAATTAGAAGAAGGTGAAGAGCTGCCTCATTTTCGTCGAAAAAACACAACACCGTTTACCATAGACGAACTGGACAACCAGCGCTTTACCTATGCGGCGCTTGGTCACAGCCATGAATACCTCGAGGTAGAGAACGAAGAAGATCTGTTGATCGGAGCCTATTCCGGTTGCTTGATGGGTAGAAACTTCGAAGAGCTCGGTCCCCGGGGTATTATTCACGGCACCATCACCTTAGCCGAAGACGGAAGCACCACGGTTCAACTGGAGCCCATCGAAGCAGCCCGTAACCGCATCATGTACATCTCGGTGGATATCACCGGTCTTGATCTTGAGCTTATAAAAGAAGAGATATTCATGATGATGGAAGAAGCCGATGTTCATCCGGACAGCGACATCGTCGGTCTGAGCCTGGAAGGTCGATTCAGCCATGACAGCTCTACCCGGGAGCTGATCGAAGAGATAAAAGACGAGTTCTATCATCTTGTCGTTATGGACCGCACCAGACCCGATTATCTATCAGAACAGTACGACCCGAGGACCACCGAGCATAAATTCATCGAGAAAATGCTTGAAAGTATCCAGGAAGCCGAAGAAAAGAGAATGACAAGTCCGGTAGGCGATAGTCTCACAGGTTTACCCGGTTCGATGATCTCGGGCAAAACCATTGAAGATGCCCTTTATTATGGATTAGACGCTTTGAAAAACAAAAAAGTGACGGTGCGTCATGTTGATTGAACGCGTAGAATTTCTTGGATTCGGTTCGATCATAGCCGAACAGGTCGACTTTGCCGAAGACCGCCTCAATCTGGTCATCGAAGCCAATCAGTATGGCAAATCTACTATGGTCGAGGCGATCTGGGCCCTTATCTTCGGATTCTCCTCCTCCCGCGAAGGACAGAAAGAGAAAGAGAACTACAGACCATGGCAGGATAATGCGCCTTTCGGGGGCATCATCGATCTGACCATTCAGAATCAGTGCTTGAGAATAATTCGAGACTTCGACAGCGATTCGGTTCAGGTCCTGGATCGGACATCCGGAGCCGACATCACCCGGGACTTCGTAGAAGAAGGAAGAGAAGAAGAACTGGGCTATCGCCTTACAGGCATGACCCGGGATCTGTTTCGCAACACCTGTTTAGTCGGCCAGCGCCATCTGGACGAACACCATGCCGGCGGCAATCCTGACCTTCGAAACGACCTCAAAAGCATGGCTGATTCCTCAAAGCCAGGGGCGACCAGCGCCACTGCCACTGATGTCATACGACTTGCCCTGCGCAACTTTCCCGGCAGCAATCAGACAGCACCGGCCGATGAGGTTATCGCCGAGCTGGAGAGTAAACGAAACCTTCTACTGCTTCGCATTCAAGAGATGAATGACGACTATGGACAGGTGGCTTCCTGGCTCAAAGAAATCGCCGACATAGAACAACAATTTACCGGTCAATCGGCAGGATCGGCTGAAGCCGAATTCAACAACCTTAAACTAGAGAAGATGTCGCTGGAAGAGAAGACCGTAGTCTTCAAAGATCGCAAAGGCGCCAGGGATTCTATTGAGAAAAGACTACTGGAGCTCAGCACCCTGACACCGCTTGCCGATGAGACTCTGCTCAATCTAAACGAACTCTGGACCAGAAGAGAATCACGCATTCAAGACCTGCTCTCCTTCGGTCAGGATGTTCGCCCGGAGCACTCCGAATTCGAGCGAATAGAGAACGACCTCGTGGATAAATATCCAGGCTTCGATCAGCTCCAACCGGAAGAAGCGAACACAATATCTTCCCTTGCCATCAGTCTCTACAATCTCAAAAGAGACCTGGATGAAGACAGACGCGCCCTGCAAGAGACCACTGTCACTCGCCTGGAAAGACTGGGTAGTGACGAGGTTGTGGCTGCACCAGGTCGAGGACTGAGAGCCCTTTCGGAAGAAGAGATGGAGGAGGCTCGCTCCTATGCGTCCCTGATGGTGGCATTCAACGAACAGTTGGTCGACTCCCAGAAGAAATTACAGGAAGCCGAATTCAGCAGAACCGATATCGAAGAGAAGCAGAAAGCCAATCGCCTGGGCAATATAGGCAAAGGAGCAGGGCTTGGTCTGCTCACCATTATCTGTTTTGCCGTACCTCCATTAATTAGCGAGATTCCCCAGTTCATAACCGGCGGTCTCGTTATAGTCGCCTTAATATCACTTCTGGCCTGTTTCTTCTTCGTCGGCAAAGCGATTAATTTCAAATCCTTTATGCAGGAAGACCTTGAAAGAGCGCAGCGCGAAGAGGACAAAATCCACAAAGTATTGCAGCAAAGTCGCGGCAAAGTAGCCAATCTGGAGAATACCCTGGCGGGCTATGCCGCCAAAACCGGTCTCTCCAGCAAAGAAGAGCTGAACGAGTATCTCAAGAAAGCCACTTCGGAAGAAGAGTTGCACGAAGAGCAGATGACTAAAGAGAACTCGATCAAGACGAAAGAGCAACAAGTAAGAAAGTTAGAGAACGATCTGGCTTACTATTTCCGCAAAGTGGGACGCGATACGGATCAAATAGATTCTCAAAGAGCGATGGATCTGTCTCAGGATATAAAACAATACTGGGAAGAAGCGGCCAAGCTGGAAGAACAGTTTTCTGAAATCAACAATACAAAAAAACAGATGGAGTTTCTGGAAGCCGAGATCAAAGATATCGAAGAAGGCATTCGACCGATTCTCGATGTAGCCGGAATGGACCACGCCGTTGAGCTGGACGAAGCTGCGGATCAAATCGAAGAGTTGGTCGGTGTTATCCGCGAGAAACAACGATTGAACGAAGATCTCTCTAAACTAGACTATGACATGTCCGGCTATGAATCGATGGTTTCTTCGGACGCTCAGCTACAAGCACAGATCAATCAGATCAATGAAAGGCTGGAAGAATTGATTCAGCTCAATCCGGAGCTGGCCGACTGCCCGGAACCGGATCCAAATAATCCGCCTACCGCAGTTCTTCCATGGGGAGCAAGCGAAGGCGACAAAGAAGAGCTGCGGCAAAGAAAAGACGATCTGCTGGTCAGATTGCGCACCACAATCAGCAACCGGGACAACAGCTATCTCGATTGCGTAGAAGAGCTCTCCACCCTGGATCATGAGCTTGTCTGCGCCAGGCGTGCAAGACTGGCTCTTGAGCTTGCCTGCCAGAAACTGGAAGAGTCTTCTTCCCAGACCTATGAAGACTGGTCAGAAAAATTGAACAATGCCGCCAGCGAGATAATAGAAGGTCTCGACAGCGAAGTGGAATCACTGGTGTTCGACAACGAACTCAATATAAGCGTAAAGCTCAAAGGAAGAGAGGAACCCTTTCATCCCGACGAGATCAAAACAAAGCTCTCCACCGGGGTGAAAGAGCAGGTGCACTGGCTGGCCCGTATGGCCCTGTCCAGATTTCTCTCTCACCAGGAGCCACTACCGATAGTACTGGATGAGCCTTTCAGCGAAGCCGACGATGAGCGCTTCATCAACGTTATGAAGTTTCTACTGGATGAAGCGATTAACAAAAACCAGATCATTATTCTGAGCTGCCATAAACACAGACACGAATGGCTCTGCGACAAGCTTTCCGAAGAAGAAAGAGCCGGTCTTGCTTTTGTCGAGAAAAGCGCAGTCGATATGGCCAGCCTTTAGCGAGGCAGGCTGATTCTGATTATCGAATTATCTTCTTGCTGGCTGACAAAGAGATTTTGACCTTTGTCCAGAATCAGGTAGTAGGGTTTCTTGAAACCGGTGGCGATTACAGTCGAGATACCGGCAGGTGTTATACGGGCAACGGTGCCGCCATTATAGTTGGCGACATAGATATTGCCGGTTTCGTCCGCGGCAAGACCGATAGGTCCTTTTAGATGGCCACCGGCGCTGAACTCGCTCTTGGTACCATCCCGGCTGATTCTGTCCACAGTGTTCTTGCTGTAATTGGCAACATAAAGATTACCGAGTCTGTCGAAGGTCAGACCAGACGGCGAAGAGAATCCGGTGGCAATCACCCGCACCGAGGTGTTGGCCAGAACAGCGGTGGGTTGACCGGCGACCGGCGCTTCATAGACAGGAGCCGGGGCGGTGGTTGCGGCGGCAACCTGTTGTACGGGTTGAGTCTGTTGTACAGGTTGAATCTGTTGCCCGGCAGTATTGGCCGGCAGATAGCGAGGCGTTGTGCCAGCGGTAGTATTGGTGCCAGGAGCCTGATAAGGGGCATAGGCAGTCTGGGTGGCAGGTGGAGTCTGGGTAGGCTGTGCGCTGGTCGGCAGAGTGACCTGTCCGGGCGCCTGATCACATTTTGCCACTAGTTTTTGGGCTTCGGCAAAATTGGCATTGCTGGGAGCGATGGACTGGAGATGAGACTTGGCGTCGGTAGTATTGCCCAGAGCCATCAATACTTTACCGAGCTGAAAATGGGCATCGGGATCGTTGGGCTTGATCCGAAGCACCTCGTCAAATCGGGGTGAAGCTTCTTTGTAGCGGCGCTGGCTCATATAGAGCACGCCCAGGTTGTACTGAGCATCGGCAAGGTTGGGATCGAGATCGCTTGCCCGTTTAAAGAAGATGATTGCCGACTCGGGACTGCCCTGTTTGAAGGCATTGAGACCGAGGTTATACATGCTCACCGCTCTGGGATCCGGGCTCTGGGCCGCGGCGAATGCCGGAGCGAAACTGGCTGTGAGAATGAGGATCATTATCAGAAGAGGCAAAGTTCTCATCAAAAAACTCCTGGGATATATAAAAGGTCCTGAAGACGAATCAACTGCTTGACTTTCAAATCAATCTCGACCGGTTCCTAATCTGTTCAGTTTATCCGAAAAGTCCAACCAGGTGCAGTAATTGAGAAAATCGTATATTGTAGTAGTAGAGATTAGACACTGCTAATGGAGTTGATCGCCGCATTTTTGAGAATGAAATACGACCGAGTCTCAATTTAGCACGACTTGCCGTATTGAACATAAGATAGTTTGAAAGGGAAGCTAATTGAATGAGAACATTCGGACATATCATCACCTCAGCCGGCGTCGGATGCCTGAGTTATTTACGCTATAAATCGAAACCTGCAGCAGTTGCCACATTCCTGGCAGGCTGGCTGATAGACCTGGACCATCTGGTGGACTATGTCAAAGCCCACGGCTGGAAACCGAACTGGGAGAGATTCGCCGAAGCGGCCCACGAGAAATACAGCGGCAAGCTCTATCTGCCTCTCCATTCCTTCGAATTGCTGGCAGTCTTTTTCATATTTTTCAAAGGTCCCAAGAAGCAACCTTACCGGGTCGGAATTACAGTCTCAATCCTGACCCATCTCGTCCTGGATCAAAAATGTAATCCTGATAGACATCCATTGACGTACTTTTTGACCCATCGAATCCGAAAGAAGTTTAACGCTGCCGAGATACTTCAACCGAGTTTTGTAAAAGCCAGTAAACGACGTCACTGAGGGTCATCTTCTTCGTCATCTTTACCGCCTTCCGGAAAGAGCTCCATCGGCACCGGGATAATAAGCGTGCTGGTCTTCTCCGAAGCCACTTCCAGCATGGTCTGGAGCTGGCGCAACTGCATCGCCCCTGCCTGAGAAGATATTACCGCCGCCGCCTCTTTCAGTTTATGGGCAGCCTGAAGCTCCCCGTCGGCAGCCACAACCTTCGCCCTTCGCTCCCGTTCGGCTTCGGCCTGTCTGGCCATGGCTCTTTGCATATTGACCGGAATCTCGAGATCTTTGAGCTCCACCGAATTGACCTTAATTCCCCAGGATTCGGTCTGTCTATCTATGATGGCGCTGAGTTTTTGATTGATTGTGTCCCTTTCGGTAAGCAGGTCATCGAGATCATGCTGCCCGACAATTGTGCGAAGCGTTGTCTGCGCCACCTGGAAGGTAGCATCCATAGCATTTTCCACCTTCAGCACCGCTTTGACAGGATCAATCACCTGAAAAAAGCATACTGCCGCAACCTTGGCCGAGACATTATCGCGGGTTATGGCTTCTTGAGGCGGGATGGGCAGGGTAATTACCCGGGTATCGATTTTCTGAGCCCGTTCTATAAGAGGAAAAACCAACTGGGGTCCGGGTCCTCGTACACCGACCGCACGCCCCAGTCTCAAAATAACGAGCCGGTCGTACTCTTTGACAAACCGAAGCCCGGAAATAGTCAAAATCAAAGCCAGAAATAGTAAACCACCTAATATCTCGACCATAGAAAAACCTGCTTAAATGACCAGTACCTACTTTACCTGAATTTCCCGGGTAAACTCCATTATTAATCAAATTGCCCCGGCCTAAGATAAGATTAGAACAGAGCCCGTCCTGGATATAAAAGCTGCCTATGTATTCTGCCAAAGGAAGTGAAGAGCTAGAAAAAATCGCCCGTAAAACAGGGCTGGCAACAGTGGAAGCTCCCCGGTCGGACGACAGAGATAATCTCTCGAGCCATCCGGGCAGACAGGAGCCTATAGTCCGCCCGGGCACCGGGATGATTTTTTTCGGGGTGATTCTGCCTTTGCTTTTCATGTTCTATGAAAGTCAAAGTCATTACCTGGCAAAGTCATTCTTCGATCCATTTCCGACCTTCAATCACTATCTGCTCTTTTCGTTGATTCCGGTAAGCAACTTTCTCACCTGGCTTGCGGCGCGCACGACCATTAACGCCGTCTATTCGCTCACAGCGCTGGGCAGCGGAATGTCCCTTGGGATAGCCATACTTTACAGCTTGATGTTGTTACCCATGGCGCCGGTGCTCCTCTTTCATCTGCCTTTCGGTCTTTTGTTGCTGGCGCCCTTGCTTTCGATTCCTTATATATTGAACGCGGGCAAAACCATCTGTCAGATCGCCTCTCGCCATGATACTTTTTTCGACCCTCATCAATTCAAACATCTCGGTCACATTATCATCCTGGTCATGGTCATTGCGGTGGAAGCGCCTTCCACCCTGACACGCATTCATCTGGCCGACGCCAATCAGCTCAATCAAGCGGATCAAAAGAATTCAGCCGACGCTATCTCCTGGTTGAGAACCTGGGGAAGTCGCGATGTGCTTCTGAGAGCCTGCTACGAAAGATCCGGCCGGGCAACGGATCTAATCGGCTCTTTATATGAACACCAGCACCCTATTCCGATAGAAAGAGCCCGGGATATCTATTATCGTGTCTATGGCATTCCCTTCAACTCGGTTCCGATTCCGGCTTCTTTCCGGGGCACCATCCAACATGCCGGTCTGATCTCAGACCCAGCCAGACTGAACGCAGGTGCCGTAGACGAGTTCGATCTGGATCCCGATATTGCAGGCTCAATGGTCCAGGGTGTAGCCCGAGGTCTTTCTCTAAAGAGTTCTACACTTAAAGAGAAACTGGACGGCACCCTTAGAACTGCCACCATAGAGTGGACCATGGATTTTACAAACATATCGACAGTGCCCAGAGAGGCTCGAGCCAAGCTACTTCTGCCTGAAGGTGCCACGGTAACCGGCGCCACCATCTGGATAGACGGGGTCAAAAAAGAGGCGAAGATAACCGGCCGCTCAAGAGCCAGGGCTATCTATCAAAGGGCGGTCACCACTCATAAAAGAGATCCGCTTCTGGTCAGTATGCAGGGCAAAGACACAGTTCTTGTGCAGTGCTATCCGGTTTTGAAAGGTAGTGATACCAGGGTGAAGCTCAGCATCGTCGCCCCTCTTAAAAAATTGCCCCTGGCGATTTATCCGGAAGAGCTGGGCTGTATTCTGCCCGGTTATTCGGAACGCAACTTCAGCTTCGAAGGGCAGCATGTCCTGGATCTCACTGCAAAAAACGGCGATCTCATATCCACTGCCAGTACCAACCCTGGTGACACTGCAGAACTGAAAAGAACCTACGATAACAATCAAATGTCGAGGGGTCAGGTGATGACCTCTATAAAAGCTTTCGACTATGCCACATCGGTCAGACTGGCGGACAACTCCGTAGTCAGCGCCGATGTCGCCTCACGGCAATATAATAAACCGACAAAACTGACTGTGGTGGTCGACAAATCGATAGGCATGGCACCATATCTGGAAAAAGTGGTAGCCGGTCTCAAAGCCCTCAAAGCAAAAGAGCCTGCCATTAGTTTCAGCTTTATAGAAGTCGGGGATCAGGGCGCCATGCCCCTGGAAGGTGATGTCGATTCCCTGGGTAAAACCGCTTGTGTCGGGGGCCGCCCCAATGGCGGTGCCATCGTCAAGTTACTGAACGAATCAGCCTTCGAGAAAGGCAAAGACATTTTATGGGTTCATGCCGCTCAGCCCGTGGCAAGCGAGGCCGAGAAGTCTTTCATAAAACAACGCTTCAAGAGCCTGGCTGTTAACCTCTATGACCTCCAGGTAGCCGCCGGACCGAACGCCTTATTTGATGAGTCTTCGATGGAGAAGAACTTTGTGAGAGTGCCGATAGAGCTCGAGGTAGATGAATCACTGCAAAAATTGCCCGAGCGCTGGCAAGATCAAAGTCAGACGACGGTTCAAGAAAAAGCTCCGGTTCCTGCAACAAAAGCCTTCGAGCAGCTCTATGCCTATCGCAAGGTTCTGGATCGCTATTATGACGGAGACATCTACGGCGCTTCGGCATTGGCTGTGGAAAAGAATCTGGTAAGTCCGGTATCCAGTGCGGTGGTATCGGACGAAGAGCTGGTGAACAAGTATGAAAGCCGCCGCAAACAAGACGCTGAGAAGAAAACTGCGATTTTCAAAATGAAGAACATTCTCTCTAGAGCGCCGCAGTTAGAAAGACAAATGGCCAGTGAAACGGGTCTCGATAGCCTCTCGGCGGCGGCAGGCTCGGTCCCCTTGTACGCCACCAAACAATTTCACTCTGCCCAAGATGCCCCGGCTCTTCAAGGAGCAACCAGTGGTCTACTAGCAAAGAAAGAGAATCTCGCCTATCCGGCCTCGGCCCCGGCTGAGCAAAAGGTCGCCGGCGGCTTCGCAGGTAGAGCCGACTTCAAGGATGAAATAGCAGCAAATGAGGGCATGGAAGAGACTGAAGCGCTGCAAGAACCGGTGATGATGGACAAGGATGCCTCGGTATTGGCACCGCTCAAAGCCCAGGTGGTGCCGGAACCGGATACTCTGCCTATGGTTCTCATGGCTCTTCTTGCCCTGGGTGCAGGCTTCTGTTTCCTCAAGCGTTCTAATTCGGATTTACGCTCCAGAAAGCAAGAATGACCACCAGGACAAGACTTAGACTTCTTGCCGGGCTGATTTTTCTCTCGTTCTGGCCGGTCTATCTCTGGTATCTGGAAAGGTCTACAGATGGCTCCGATGAGCCCCTGGGGCTGCTTGCCCTGGTGGCCTGTCTTATGTCGGTGGGGCTGAGAGCAAGAGGTCAAAAGACAATAGAAGGGGGTAAAGAAAGCTTTCTCTATCTGGCTGTACTCTCCACTTTCTTTTATATATTGAGCTTTCCAGTAGCATCAAAAATGATATCGGCAGCCTTTGCCGTGGTTGCATTAACCGCCTCGGTAAGCGCCCTTATCATGCCGCTTCTAGCAGGTGAATATTGCCTTGCTCTGATCTCGCTTCCGGTAATCGCGTCGCTCAATTTTTTTGTCGGCTATCCCCTGAGAGTTCTCTCGGCAAAGCTTGCTTCCATAAGCCTTTCCCTGGGTAATGTCTCTGCCAGAGCGGAAGGCACAATGCTTGTGTTCAAAGATCAATTGGTCGCAGTAGATGCGCCCTGCAGCGGTATAAAAATGCTCTGGTTCTCGATATTCACAGCAGCCCTCACCGCCTCTTATCTAAAGCTGTCTCCGCTCAAAACGGCATCGCTGCTTCTCCTCTCTGTTCTGTTCTCGGTAATAGCCAATACCCTGAGGGTGACGGCTCTCTTTTATCTGGAAACCGGTCTGATCTCGCACGAAGCAACTCTTTTTAGTGAAGCTTTCCTGCATCAGGCCATAGGTCTTGTTGTCTTTCTTCTGCTTATCCTCTCGATTATTTTCTACGGGACAAAAATCACCTCTCAACCAGGAAGTGCCAAAGAGGGCAAAGCCCTGTCGAAGCCTTCTACAATCACCATGGCGATACTATCGATGGTTGCAATGTTACTGCCAGCGACAATCGCCTCCCATGACCCAGAAGCGGTGGAATCGGACAAGACCCAGATAAACTGGCCGGTCAAGATAGAAGGAAGGGTATTGAAAGAGGTCCCGGTCTATAACGAAAACAAGAAGCTAAAAAGCTTTCTGGCAGACTTTCCCGGCCAGGTAAAGATTTTTAGCGACGGCGAGAGAATCTATATAATCCGCTTCGTCCGTAAAATTACCAGGAAGCTGCATCCGGCCAGTGACTGCTATCGGGCAGCCGGCTATAGAGTCGAGTTTCAACCGATGATTATAAAAAGCGCAGGAGAGCACTGGAGCTCTTTCAGAGCGAGCCGGGCAGATCGTGAAGTAATGGTAAGGGAGCGGATTACAGACTGCCTCGGCAACCAGTGGAGCGAACCCGGCGCCTGGTACTGGTCGGCTCTAAAAAACGAGACAAAAGCGCCCTGGTGGGGCATAACAGTGGAAGAGGGTGACTGAGGGAGGCCTTGAGATGGGCAAACAGTATCGACAGGGAGACGTCCTCCTGGTCAAAATCGAGATGGAGCACGTTCCGGAAGAAGCAGTGCAAGAAAAGACCGAAGACCGGGTTGTGCTGGCTTATGGAGAGGTTACCGGCCATGCCCATGCCATTGATCCGAGCCTTGCCGGTCTTTATAGATGGCGCAATGATCGACTTCTAGAAGTCAAACCCGGCGCCACTCTCGTCCACGAAGAGCACAGCGCCATTGTGCTCGAACCGGGTGTCTACAGAGTGATCCAACAAAGAGAATATGAGCCGGGATCTTCGAGACCGGTCATAGATTAAGGTAACTAAACTGATTTGAATTAGAGATGAACCCCGCTGCCCCTAGCCCACATCACACTCTTGAACTGAGCAAGAGCTTTCAAAAAGATCTCGAAATCTACCGGGATCACTGGCTTGCTCTGCCGGGTAGTCGACATCTCAAGGGCAATGGCGACTTCGAAGGGGCAAGAGCCCGAATCTTTCAGGAAGCCAATCTACAAAAAAGCGCCGGTCAGCGCGGTAAAGTGATTCGAGTCGAAAGCCTCTTTCAACTCACCAATATTCCTCTGGTGATTGCCCTTATGATGGAAGGCGCTGCCGGAGAGTATCTGATCTCGACGCTGCGCCGCTTGCTCAACAACAAAGAATGGTCGAGGCTCTGGACCGTGCTTGATCGAGAGCTGCAAAGCCAGGATCTTGAAACCCTGCGCCATACTTGTTCTAAGAATCAACAGAAGGATACTTTGAAAGATATCAATCGCTTTCTCAGAAAACTGCACGAAAACTCCGGCTCCACATTTGATACCACAGACTCCCCCAAGCTCTCCTCTCTCGGACTGATGGTCAACTCGACCATGCTTGCCGAAAGTCGCGCCCTGAGCCTCTCTCTGGAAGAAGAGCTCAAAGCCGTAGTCTCTCCGGACTGTGTAGAGAAAGTGCGGTCGGAATTGATCTCCATTCCAGCGGCATTCGAACGAGTAGAGACCCAGATCGGTCTGCAGTTTATCCCTAATATTCTGGCCGAGTCCGTTCGCCTGATCAAAGAAAAGCTGGTCACCGAAAGAAGCGACCTGGCCGACGAGCTGGTCACAAGCATGGGCGCGATTCCGGATTTGCTCAAACTGATCTATCAAGCCGATCTGGAGAACAAAAGCACAAATTTAAGAGCGATGGAACTCTGGGGCGGTGCCCGTATAGGAGCCTATGGCGATCCTGCCGTGCGCCTGATTGCAAGCACTATTCAGCTCGATATTTTTAGACGTTCCCAGGTTCTTGATTGGCTTCCCTTGCATCTCTACATGCGCTCAAGCCTCCCCGGTCTCTACAGCCTGGAGAACGACCAGAATCTGAGCGCCTGGGAGGAACTGATTGGAGCCTCCTATGCCTTTGTCCTCTACGACGGCATCAGCTTCGTCTGCGACCCACCAGCAGAGAGCATGCTCGATCCGGAGCGGCGCTATCACAGTGAAGCAGGACCGGCTCTCACTTTCAAAGACGAGACCCGGATCTTTTCATGGCATGGCAGAAGTGTACCGGCTTTTATCATAGAAGAGCCGGACAAAATCTCGATAGAGCGCATAGACAAAGAGAGAAACATCGAACTCAGGACCATTCTCATAGACCGCTACGGAATCTCTCGTTTTCTAGAAGATTCCGGAGCCCGGGTCATACAGCAAGATCAGTACGGTACTCTCTTCCAGCGGACTTTCGGCAACGACGAGCCACTACTGGTGGTTATGGTAAAAAATTCAACTCCGGAACCGGACGGCACTTATAAGCACTATTTCCTGCGGGTTCCTCCGGATACGCTCACGGCGAAAGCCGGCATCGCCTGGACTTTCGGCCTGAATGAAGCCGAATACGAACCGGATATCCAGACATAAGAGAAGGACCTCGATAAAAATCGGGTCCTTCTCGCTTTATCCTGTTTTACTTCGGCTCCGACGCTTATTGCGGAACGTTGAAGCTTCCGTCACCGATAGGCGGATAGATATCCTGCTCTTCCTCTTCCTCTTCTTGAGGAGTGGTATGACCGGCAAAACCGGTACCGGCAGGTATCAATCGACCGATGATCACGTTCTCTTTCAGACCGCGCAGCCAGTCTTTCTTACCTTCGACCGCAGCCTCGGTGAGAATTCTGGTGGTCTCCTGGAAGGAGGCAGCGGAGATGAAGCTCTCGGTGTTCAAGCTGGCTTTGGTGATACCGAGAAGAACATCGGTGTAGCTGGCACCGATATTGCCTCCCTGGGCGACCTTCTCGTTTTCGCGATCGATAGAGAAACGCTCCATCAATTCGCCGGGAAGGAGGATGGTATCGTTAGGCTCATCCACTCTCACTTTGCGAGTCATCTGCCGGACAATCACTTCGATGTGCTTGTCGGCGATTTCAACACCCTGAGAACGATAGACCGACTGAACCTCATCCACCAGGAATTTCTGAGCGGCTTCGATGCCTTTCAGACGCACGATATCGTGCGGGTTGGGCGGTCCGTCAGTTAGAGGATCACCGATTTCGATCTTGTCTCCGTCGTCCACAACAATGTTGAGACCTGGCGGAATGACTATCTCTTCTTCGGCACCATCATCGAAACCGAGATAAAGTCTCTTGATGTCGTCCTCGATGACAAGCTTGGCACGACCTTCTTTCTCAGAGAGAATAGCGCTCTCTTTCGGCTTTCTGGCCTCAAGCAATTCTTCTACCCTCGGAAGACCCTGGACGATGTCTCCGGTCTTCTGTCTTTCGAAGATAAGCGTTGCGAGCAAGTCGCCCCGTTGAACCAGAGCACCGTCTTCACCGTGCAACTGGGTGTTGTGGGAGATCAGATAGGGACGTCCTTTTCTCAGGACTACCGAATCTTTGTTGACCTTCACTACCTGACCGGATTGCTCGGCTTTGGTAGTTTTGCTGAGCTTGTCGCCATCGCGGATGATCTCGCCTTCCTTGACGGTGGCCGCTCCTTTGATGACTTCTTCCACCTGTTGTTCTTCGGTAATGAGAAGCAGACGGCGTTCGTCGGTCTTGGAGAGTTGCACCCGGGCATCGGATCTGGTCAGAACCTGAGTGGTGGCTACCGGGGTACTGGCGTCCACTTCCTGGCCGTCTTCCACTTCGAGCAGGGTGATATTGAGGTCCTGATCACGACGGAGCATGATGTTCTCTTGGACCACGATATCGAGCTGGTCGCGCATCTCGACGATACCCTTGAGCTGCTGGAGATAGCCCTGCATCTGAAGAACCAGGGAGGTTCTAGTGAGAGCGGCGCCCTGCACCTGTCTCACTTTTTCCCGGTCTCTGAAGAGGAGCTGGGTGACAGCTCTCAAGCCGATTTTCTCATCGGATTGTTCATGTTTGAATTTGGTATCGCGGGGCTCGATCAGATACTCTTCCACCGGTCTTATGATGGCGCGGAATTTGCCTTCTTCGAGCTCCATGATGTTGACCATCTTGCGCTCTTTATAGTCGTAACCTTCAAGAATCTCGGTGCCGGGCTCGATGATTTCGCCTTCAGCAACTTTCAATTCGCTGGGATCGCCAATCTCAATCGATTCACCCGGTTTGATAATAACCTCGTGAATGATGTCGTTGTCGGCGACAATCTCGACGATACCTTCCATATGGGCGAAGACATCTTTGACCACTTCCTGACCGGCCGTGACCAGCTCTCCGGATTCGGCCATCTTTAGGCTGATGTCCTTGGAGATGAAGTGCACCTCTTCAGGAACGAAGAGCAGCTTACCGGCTTTGGTCACAACCCGACGATCGTCTATTTCGACACCGTCATAGATGATCTCACCACCGGAGGTGACGGTGTTATAACCATCATCCACCAGCTCGGCGATAATTTTGCCGTTCTCGACAATTTCGTCGTTGACCACTTTCAAGGCCCAGGTCTCTTTGCCCTTACCGACTTTCCAGTAAGCGCCTTTTTGACCGGCGTCGAGCTTGGCATTTTCCGAGCCGACTCTGGCGATAACAACGTTTATCTCTTTACCTTTGACCAGCTTGGTGGCTTTCTTACGACCACGCTTGATCTCTTCGGTCTCTATCTCTTTACCGTAGCGAACGATACCACCGTGTTCGGTGTTGATCTGGATCTCAGCCAGAACATCCAAAGCGGATACATCCTGACCATCCTTGACCACAACGGAAGCACCGGTAGGCAGGTTGTAAACGTCACCTTCCAGTACCCAGATGATACCGGCTTTGTTGGCGGTTCTCGAGATGTTACCCTGTCTGTCGCGCTTCTCGTCGGCCTGGAAGCCCTGGAAGACAAGCCGTCCGGAGATATCGGCTGTGATATCTTTGGTGGCACGCTCGGTCAAACTCTTGGCGCCAGGCGGATCGTACTCGCCTATAACCTGACCGGCTTTCACCTCTTCACCGTTCTGGACCATAAGAAGGCTGTTGGGAGGCAGATTTACCGACTTCTCTTTCTTACCGTCAGAGATAGTCACCTTACCTTCTTTGGTGGTCTGTTCGACCACGTCACCATAGGCGGTTCTGACATTACGGGTCTGAATCTTGAACTCGACAGTACCGGCAATCGGAGATTTCTGCTGCATACGGCTCTTACCGCCGGCTACCGCACCACCGGTGTGGAACGTTCTCATGGTGAGCTGGGTTCCAGGTTCTCCGATGGACTGGGCGGCGATGATACCGATCGCTTCTCCGCAGTCTACCGCTCTACTGGTGGTCAGAGACCAGCCGTAGCACTTCTGGCAGACTCCGTACTGGGAAGCACAGGTGAGAGGCGATCTGACCAGAAGTTGTTTCTTCTTCTTGGGCATGCCTTCATCAATTACTTTGGCGAGCTTTCTATCAATTACCTGACCGGTTACACCGATAACTTCACCACTCTCTTTGTCGACGAAATCTTCGGCCAGAGTACGACCGTAAATACGCTCGGCCAGGCTGACCATCTCTTTGTCGGCGTCTACAATCGGCTGCATGTAGATGCCACGTTCAGTACCACAATCGTGATCGCGAACGATAACATCCTGGGCGACGTCCACCAGTCTCCGGGTCAGATATCCGGAGTCGGCTGTTTTCAGCGCCGTATCAACAAGACCCTTACGAGCACCATAACTGGAGATGATGTACTCGGTTACGTTCAGACCTTCGCGGAAGTTGGCTTTAATCGGCAAGTCGATAATCTGACCCTGGGAGTCAGCCATCAGTCCCCGCATTCCGACGAGCTGACGGACCTGAGATATGTTACCTCTGGCTCCGGAGAACGCCATCATATATACGGGGTTCAGTCTGTCGAAGTTGTCTACAACATCCTTGGTCAATTGGTCGGTGGTGGCAGACCAGGTGTCGATAACTTTGTTGTATCGCTCAACCTCGGTGATGTCGCCCCGTTCATAACGTCTTTGTGCTTTCTCGATCTCTTTTTCTGCTTCGGCAATGAGATCCCGCTTGGATTCGGGAACATCGAGGTCGTCGATGGAGATTGTCACACCGGCTCTGGTGGCGTATTTGAAGCCGAGATCCTTGAGCGCGTTGGCCAGATCGGCGGTTTTAGCCGTTCCGAAACGCTCATACATGTCGGAGAGGAGCTTGCCCAGCTTCTTCTTATCGACCGTGGTGTTAATGAACTCAAGTTGTTCTTCTTTTTTACCTGTGACCATTGGTCTTTCTTCCTTTTAAGGCGTATCTGCAGTGTCTTTCGTAATGATCTTTAAAAACCGAATTAGGTAGTGGAAGAAACCGCTTCCCGAACCACTTCGTTGAAGATGATTCTGCCGGGAGTGGTCTCGATCATCTGACCGTCGTAGTCTTTGACCTTGATCTTGGCATGCAGATCGAGGATACCGGCTTCAAAAGCGGATCTGGCATCGGCCAGGCTGACGAAGCGCATTCCTGCACCACGACATACCTTCGGATCTTCCCAGCCCGGCTTTTGAATGGTCAGGTAATAAATACCGAGAACCATGTCCTGGGTGGGAGTAACGGTCGGTCTGCCGGTGGCGGGCAGAAGAATGTTGTTGGAGGCGAGCATCAGCATATGGGCTTCGGACTGCGCTTCCACCGAAAGGGGAACGTGGACCGCCATCTGGTCACCGTCGAAGTCGGCGTTGAATGCCGAGCAGACGAGAGGATGGAGCTGAATAGCACGACCTTCTACCAGAACGGGCTCGAACGCCTGAATACCGAGACGGTGCAGAGTGGGAGCACGGTTGAGCAGTACCGGGTGACCCTGAATCACTTCTTCAAGGATTTCCCAGACCACTGCCGAGCCTTTCTCAATCTGCTTCTTGGCGGACTTGATGTTCTGGACAATTTGACGCTCGATCAGTTTGTTGATCACAAAAGGCTTGAAGAGCTCAAGAGCCATCTCCCGGGGGAGACCGCACTGATGCAGTTTCAAGGTAGGACCGACAACGATGACGGAACGACCGGAGTAGTCGACCCGTTTTCCGAGGAGGTTCTGACGGAAACGACCTTGCTTACCTTCAATGATGTTGGAGAGCGATTTGAGCGGTCTGTTATTGGGACCGACCACCACTCTTCCGCGTCTGCCGTTGTCTATCAAGGCGTCGACGGCTTCTTGAAGCATACGCTTCTCGTTACGAACGATGATCTCAGGAGCACCCATCTCGAGCAAACGAGCCAAACGGTTGTTCCGGTTGATCACCCTTCTATAGAGGTCGTTCAAGTCGGAGGTGGCAAAACGACCACCATCGAGCTGAACCATCGGTCTGAGGTCCGGAGGGGTGACCGGAAGATTCTTGAGAATCACCCAGGTCGGGTCGGTGTGGGAGGAGAGCAGAGCTTCCACCAGTCTCAGACGTTTGATGATTTTGGCGCGTTTTTGCTGCGAACCGCCGGCAGTGGCAAGCACTTCTCTCAATTCGACGGAGAGCTCTTGCAAACCGGGGAGGTCGAGGAGACGTCCTTTGTCTTCTTCGTTATCGGGACGCTCATAAACCGGTCTGGCCAGCTCAGAGAGCAGCACTTGAATAGCTTCGGCACCGATACCGACGTCGAACTGGAAGTTGGGATCATCGAGCAGCTTCTCGTAATCCTCTTCGGAAAGAAGCTGACATTTGGTCAGATCCGGAACGTTACCGGGGTTGGTGACGATGTAGGCGTTGAAGTAGACCACCTGCTCCAGTTCACGCAGAGGCATGTCGAGCAGAAGACCGATATAACTGGGAATTCCTTTGAGGAACCAGATATGGGTAACCGGAGATGCCAGGGCAATGTGACCCATGCGATGACGTCTCACCTTGGAATCGGTCACCTCGACGCCGCAGCGTTCGCAGGTGATACCACGGTGACGAACTCTCTTATATTTGCCGCAATAGCATTCCCAGTCTTTAGAGGGACCGAAGATACGCTCGCAGAAGAGACCGTCTTTTTCCGGCTTCAAAGTACGATAGTTGATGGTCTCTGGCTTGGTGACCTCACCGTGTGACCAACTGAGAATACGCTCCGGAGAAGCGACTCCAATTTTTATGTAATCGAAACGATCAATGGAAGTGGGCATTTTACTTGACAAACCTCCTACAAGTAATAGCCTGGCAGCCCCCGAAACTTCCTGTCGGGAGCTGCCCAGATTATCTAGCTCTCTTCGTCTTCTTCGGAATCATCCTCGAAGTCCGCATCTTCCATGGATTGATCATCCGTGGAAGGACCACCGACCAACTCTTCAAGGTCGGCCTTGCTGGGAGGCTTGGGCGAACCGCCGACAAGCTCATCCGGCATAGGCAGAGAAGGAGGAGTGGTGGGAGCATCGGGTCTTACGCCTGCGCCCATGGTTCCGGGGATCATTGCGTCCGGTCCACCAGTCTGCACCAGTCCGGAGACAGCGCTTTCGGCAGCGGACATTCCGGTGGCAGGCGGCATAGGCGGCGCACCAACCGGAGGTATCATATTCGGGCTCGGAGGAGCTCCCGGCAGGCCGGCGCTAGCCAGACCTTCCGTTACGTGAGCGATCTGAGCACTGGTCATGCCGCCTTCACGACCCATTTGATTCTGGGCCATAGCAGCTTGCGGCACGACAGCCTGTTGAGAAAGCTGAGCAATTTCAGAGCTCATGCCCATCTCGATAGGAGTCAGTCTTCTCAGACCACGGGGTCTTGCATCTTCGACCTCGCTCATCAGATCAACTTCGACTTCCTGACCTTCTCTAGTGCGCTTGGCCACCGAGACATCCAGACCGATAGACTGGAGTTCGCGAACAAGTACTTTGAAGGATTCCGGAATACCCGGTCTTCTCAGGTTCTCGCCTTTGACGATGGACTCGTAGGCTTTGGAGCGTCCGTTCACATCATCGGACTTGATGGTGAGCATCTCTTGCAGAGAGTAAGCAGCACCAAAGGCTTCCAGAGCCCAGCACTCCATCTCTCCAAGTCTCTGTCCGCCGAACTGAGCTTTACCGCCCAGGGGCTGCTGTGTGACAAGACTGTAAGGTCCGGTGGAACGAGCATGAATCTTATCGTCCACAAGGTGAACAAGTTTCATCATGTAGATCTTACCGACGGTTACCGGCATATCGAAATTGTCTCCGGTTCTACCATCCAGGAGGATGACCTTACCGTCGGTGCCGACCCATTCGATGCCCTGTTTCTTCTTGCCTTTTTCAATCTCATCGTGAACCAGTCTCGATGAGGCTTCCGGCTTGAACATCTCGTCGAACGGAGGCACTTCATAACGATCGCCTGTCAACATACCGGCAAGACCGAGCAAGGTCTCGAAGGTCTGACCGACGTTCATACGGCTGGGTACACCGAGCGGATTGAGCACGATGTCTACAGCCTGACCATCAGGCAGGTAAGGCATATCTTCCACCGGCAGGATCTTAGCCACGATACCTTTGTTACCGTGACGTCCGGCAACTTTGTCACCGACACTGATCTTACGCTTCTGGGCGATATAGACGCGGACGACTTTGTTAGCCACCGGCGGCAATTCATCACCTTTTTCACGGTC
This sequence comes from Candidatus Obscuribacterales bacterium, assembly GCA_020634035.1. Classification (GTDB taxonomy): domain Bacteria; phylum Cyanobacteriota; class Vampirovibrionia; order Obscuribacterales; family Obscuribacteraceae; genus RI-106. Next base: position 431,570 of record JACKCM010000006.1, read on the forward strand.
GAAGACTTTGACATCGACAATTCGGCCGCCTTCACCATGCGGAACTCTCAAAGAGTTGTCACGCACGTCTCTGGCTTTCTCACCGAATATGGCGCGAAGCAGTTTTTCTTCCGGAGGATGCTCCGATTCACCTTTGGGAGTGATCTTACCGACCAGAATATCGTCGGGATAAACCCGGGAGCCGATTCTGACGATACCGTGCTCGTCGAGGTGACGAAGAGATTCTTCAGATACGTTGGGCACTTCGCGGGTGATCTCTTCTGGACCCAGCTTGGTGGATCGAGCGTCGATCTCGAGCTTTTCGATGTGGATGGATGTCATCACATCGTCATGCACCAATCTCTTACTTATAAGGATGGCATCCTCGAAGTTGTAGCCTTCCCAGGGCATAAACGCCACCAGCAAGTTGCGTCCGACCGCGAGCTCTCCACCGTTGGTGGCAGCACCATCGGCGATTACTTGACCGGGCTTGACTTCGTCACCGACTCTGACAATCGGCTTCTGGTTCAAGCAGGTATCCTGGTTGGAGCGCTGGAACTTGTTCAGGCGATACTTAACAAGACGCTTGTCTTCAGTACGGATATGCACAGCGTTGGCGGTGACATATTCGACCTTGCCGTGGATATCCGAGACGATAACCATCCCGGAGTCGCGAGCAGACTGCATCTCGATACCGGTGGTCACCGTGGCTGGTTCGGTCTTGATCAGAGGCACTGACTGACGTTGCATGTTCGAACCCATGAGAGCTCGGTTAGCATCATCGTGCTCGAGGAAAGGAATCAAAGCGGTTCCGACAGATACGATCTGAATCGGGCTGACCCCGACATAGTCGACTTGCTCGGGAAGCGCTTCGATAAACTCAGCTTTATAGCGAACCGGAACCCGCTCGGTGGCGAAAGATCCGTCGTCATTGACCGAGACGTCTCCCGGGGCTACCCGGTAACGGTCCTCTTCGTCGGCTGTCAGGTAATCAACCGTGTCGGTGAGGACACCATTCTCTACCTTTCTATATGGAGTTTCGATGAAGCCATAGTCATTGACCCTTGCATGGGTAGCAAGAGAGCCAATCAGACCGGCGTTAGGACCTTCAGGAGTCTCTACCGGACAGATTCTTCCGTAGTGGCTGGGGTGGATGTCACGTACGGCGAATCCGGCACGCTCTCTCGACAGACCACCAGGACCGAGGGCCGAGAGTCTTCTCTTGTGAGTAAGCTCGGCAAGCGGGTTGGTCTGGTCCATGAACTGGGAGAGCTGAGAGGATCCGAAGAACTCACGGATGGCAGCCACCAGAGGTTTTGTATTTAATAGGTTGGCCGGAGTGAGAGTATCAGCATCTTGAAGAGTCATTCTCTCTCTGACAATTCTCTCCAATCGAGAAAGACCGATGCGGAACTGGTTCTGCAGTAGCTCTCCGACGGAACGAATTCTACGGTTGCCGAGGTGATCGATATCATCTACATGGCCTTCATCGAAGTGGAGACCGATGAGATAGTCGACAGCGGCGACGATGTCTTCGGGGGTGAGAGTTCTCTGGGCTTCAGGAAGCGAGAGACCTAGTTTTTTGTTGAGCTTATAACGACCCACTCTACCGAGGTCATAACGCTTGTCATCGAAGAAGCGGCTTTCAAGAATGCTCTGTCCACCGGCTACCGAAGGCGGGTCACCGGGACGAAGTTTTCTATATACCTCTATAAGGGAATCTTCTTTGGTCTCGTTATTGTCTTTCTCGAAGGTCTTCTTCAAGAAATCCGAGTGGCGGAACATGTTCTCCATCTCGGTATTCGAGTAACCAAGCGCTCTCAGAAGAGTCGTGGCAGGCAGCTTACGGTTCTTGTCGATCTTGACATGAAGCACGTCGTGGCTGTCGGTTTCGAACTTGAGCCAGGCACCACGGTTGGGGATAAGAGTCGCGGAGAAGGTACGTTTACCGTGGTTGTCCACTTCCCGTTTGTAATAGATACCGGGACTGCGAACAATCTGGGAGACGATAACGCGCTCGGCACCGTTAATAATAAAGGTACCGCGGTCGGTCATTATCGGGATGTCACCCACATAAATCTCTTGTTCTTTGATTTCGCCAATCTCGCGGTTGACGAGACGCATTTGAATACGCAGCTTCTTTGTATAGCTGGCATCAAGTGCTCTAGCCTCTTCCGGAGACTTGGGCTTGTTGGGTTCGGAGTGCTCTTCGAACGTATAGTTCGTCAGGAAGTGCAACTCCAGTCTTCCTGTGTAGTCCTTGATAGGACTGAAAGCCTTCAACTCCTCGGCAAGACCCTTCTCGATGAACCATCGGAAGGAAGCCTTTTGAATTTCGGCTAGGTCGGGTAAATCAGCGATGCGCGAACCACCGACCCCGAAGGTGCGGACGCGCTCAGACAACTCTAATGCCATCGGTTACCTCTGGTATTCTGGCTGGATAATATCGGCGAAGCAATTGCCAAATGCCTACGAAAAATGGGCACGAAGCAAGAAATATAAATATCCATCTATTATATTGTCAACAAAATTGTTGGGAAACATAAAGAACATGTACGAACGGTGCAAAAAGCGACTTTCGAACCGATCGGCGAAAACCTCGCCTGGTATTGTCTGGACGAGATCTCTTAACAGCATCTAATTGTAGCAAAATCGCGTCCGATAAACATTGCAGCTTTAAATCTCGTTAACTTTTATCAAATATTTGAAGGTCCGCAATCTAGGCACCGGTGGAGCACCGGGGCAGATCATCAAAAGCTAGATCCTGTCTGAGAATCCGATCATAGTGTCCGATCATTTCCTGACTATTATGATCAATTGTGGGGACGGAGCGCTGCTGGTGTGGCGTGCGGTCTTCAAAACCGTTGTGGGGTAGAGAAACGCTGCCCTGGGTGGGTTCGATTCCCACGCGTCCCCGAATTTTTTAGACGCTTGACTTTAGCCCATATCAGCACTTGACGTCCGCGAGCCAGACAGGGGGGGACTTTACAAACCTTGGGAAGATCTCATAATGTTGTGTTGTTATGTTGGTTCAATCTTAGTTACTAGAAAGTCGGTCAAACGTGAATGGGCAACAAGGAGCGCTTGTATGGCTCGATCAATTCGCAGGCTACTTAGAAGTCGAGCGAAATTATTCTTCTCACACGATCAGAGCATACCTAAACGATCTCCGTCAGTTAATAGACAGCACCAATGGGGCTTCTGAAACCGGTCTGACAACCGGGGAAGACTCATCGATGATGTCTAATTCTGAACAGTCGATGAATGCAGCCGGTCAGTCCGCGCCAGTTACCGGTGAAACCGTCGCCTCCGATGGAGACGCTTCGGTCAAACCCCAGGGAACAAGCGCATCCTGGCTGGAAGCAGAAGGGCTCAAAGCTTATATCAAGCAAATTCAAGAGCAATACAGCCGTCCCACCGTGGCTAGAAAGATCTCTGCAATCAGAAGCTTCTACAAGTACTTGAGAAGAGAACAGCTGATTGATGAAGATCCTTCCAAGCTGGTGCGCGGTCCGAAACTGACCCGTAAATTGCCGTCCTGCCTGGACCGCGAAGAGGTGGTACGCCTCCTCCTCGCTCCTGACATGTCGGTTCTCGGAGTCAGAGACAGGGCCTTGATGGAAGTACTCTACGCCACAGGGATGCGCGTCAGCGAACTCTGCAGCTTGAGAGTACAGGATTACAACGAAGAAGCCATGGAGATGCGTGTCACCGGAAAAGGTGGCAAAGAGCGTGTGGTTCTTCTCAACCAGAGCGCTAACGCCTGGCTGAGAAAGTATCTCCACGAATTCTGGCCCAAACTGGCCGGTGGAAGAATTCCCCAGCCGGAAAGCCCGCTCTTCGTGAGCAGACAGGCCACCAGGTTGTCATCCAGATCTGTCCACCGCGTGGTTCTCAAATATGCCAAAAAGGCGAGAATCAGCAAGGCGATCACCCCCCATACCCTCAGACATACCTTCGCCACCCATCTACTGGAGGGCGGCGCCGATCTGAGAGTAGTTCAAGATCTGCTCGGTCATACAACCATCAACACGACCCAGATCTACACCCATGTAAGCCTCGAGAGACTGAGAAGAATCTACTCGGATACTCACCCGAGAGCTTAGTTACTTCCGTTTACGGAAGATAAAGATGGTATTCGAAACGCCGTGGCTAGCCATGGCGTTTCTTCTCTTGAGAAGTCCAAAAGTCTGCCACCAGATGCGACTTCAATTAAATTCAAAAAAACTTTCGAATAAAAGCCAAGGGCGTTCGTCAAAATATATAATCAGATAGTACTCGCGAGAACAAAAGCCGTAGATGAACTGGCAGGAATACAAGCAGAATATAAAAGAATCGATTGCCAGGGGTAGTCTCGATGAAGCCGAGTCACTGCTTTTTCAGGCTATAGATTTTCTCAAAAACAACGACGGCTCGGTCGAGAGAATCACCGTCTGCCTCGACCAGCTCGGCTGGATCTATATAAACAGAGAAGATTTCGCCAAGGCATCGGATCAATATAAACAAGCCCTACAGCTAAAAAGAGACGCCCTCGGAGAGAATCATCCCGTGGTCGCCAGGGCTTATAAGAAGATGGCCACTGTCTCTTATATGATGAACAACTTTGCCGACGCAGAAAGATACGGCAAAGAAGCTCTCAACAACTTCCGCAACAGCCTTGGCAACGATAACGAAGAGACCCAACAAACCCTCAAAGACGTATCCGAGCTTTTGCGCCGACTGAACCGAAATGTGGAAGCCGATATCATCGAGCGCTCCGGTAAGCCGGACAAAGTCGAAAAGACACGCCGAGAAGAGGTCCAGACCTTCTTGAGAATCAGCGTCTGTCAGACCTGCGAGCTGCCCTACGATGGTGAGTCCTGCCCCCGATGCAGCTCTATCTGACCGGCTGAGTCCTGATCCATATGGATAACAGTTCCGAATCTAGAGACGATGTGCTTGAGAACAAGTATAAAATTCTCGAAGAGCTCGGCAAAGGAAAAACCAGCACGGTTTATCTTGTCGAGCATCTCTTTTTGAACAAGCAGCTTGCGGTAAAGCTTTTCAAAGACAAATACTGGGAAAATCAAAAACGCTTCGCCAGGGCCCAGCGCGAAGCGATGACCTGTGCCGCTATAGATCATAAAAACGTAGTGAAGGTCTTCGACTTTGGCGTCACCGAAGATGGTGCCCCTTATATAGTCCAGGAATATATCAGCGGCACCAATCTCAGATCTCTGGTAGAAAAATCAGGGCCGCTCCCCCTCGATAGAGCCCTGGCGATATTCAAACAGATAGCCCGGGGGCTCAACTGTCTTCACGACAATCAGGTGCTTCACCGAGATATCAAATCAGAAAATATCGTTATCACCAGAGATGCTGCGGACAAAGAGGTGGTGAAACTCATTGACCTGGGCATCGCCCGCCTCGAAGACAAGGACGGAGCGATTCAATCGCTTACTCAATCAGGCTCTCACATCGGCAGCCCCTATTACATAAGCCCGGAGCTATGTCATGGCGGCGAAACAGATAACCGCTCCGATATCTATTCTTTCGGCTGTGTCATGTACGAGGTTCTATCCGGAGCACCGCCCTTCAGATCCGAATCGACCCTGAAGACCCTCGAGATGCATCTCAAAGAAGAGCCCGCCTCTCTGGCATCTAAAGGAATTCCCGATGCTCTCGATCAAATGATCTTGAAATGTCTGGCCAAAGAGAAAGAGGATCGTTACTCCGATTGCAAACAAATATTAGAAGAGCTCGATAGAATCTCGGGCAAAGGCGAATCGACAAAAAGCGGCAGCAGACGAAAAGTCCGTCGCAAGACCACATTTATCATCGCGGCACAGTCCGTCCTTATAGTGATCCTGCCTGTGTTCACCTATCTGATTTTAAAGAACCAGGATGATAACAACGATAAGCGCAACAGCAAAAGCAATAGCAAAAGCAGAAACAAAAGTCTGGATAAATTCGAAGAGCGCTTCGCCGCCACCGCCGAAGGAAGCATGCTGAGCCGGCTTACCATCCCGATTCGATCTGCAAGGGCATATGACAGGGCCCTTGACCTTGCCATCAAAGATGATGCCCCGGCAGAAGAGATCTGTTCTATAGCCGAGATGCAGTGCTATATGTTGCAGCCCTTCAAAAACTGGGTTCGCATCAATCGAATCGCAAAAAAAATCGATGAACCGCTAAAAGAGATAGAAGCGAAAGTAGAGAAGGATCCTGCCTATGCCAGAGAGCTCGGCAGTGTTCCGCTGGTTTATTACGAACTGGCCGATTGTTATATCGAGCAAAAACGCTATATAGAAGCTGCCGAGATAATCGAGCGCGGTTTCAAAGTGGCATCCAAACACCCGGACAAAAGGGTGCTGGTACCGCTTCTGAACACCGAAAAAGCCACCTATCTCTCAAAAACAGGAGAATATGAAGAGTCCCTTACCCTCATTAAAGAGTCTGAAAAAGATTTAGACAAAACCGTAGGTCCCGGCCACTTCCTGGCTCTCAGAGCCATGCTGGCCGAAGCAAAGCTACAGGAAGCCGCCGGCAAATTCAAAGAAGCGCTTGCTGTAATAGAAAAAGCCCTGGCCAGAGCAGAGAAAAGTCCACTGGGCGTAAGTACTACCCATCTGCTTGAACGTAAGGCAGAACTTAGCGCCAAGTTAAAGAATGGGAAACATTCTAAAAAATCGACAGAAGAAGCCCCATAAGGCGGTTTGAAGCTGCCTAAATGAGAGCATTCGAGGGTAGAACTGGGCTATAATTGCTTAGAATCTGAATGTAGTCGGAAAGCGGAAGTAGCCGGTTTGGGGAAGCGTAGATCAGTCGCCAGAAAGAAAAAAGGAGAAGGAATTCTCCGGGGTCTTTCAACGATCTTCAAAGTCGGCTTCGTTCTCGTTTGTGTAGCCCTAGCCTGTGGTGTGGGCTATATCGGCGCCTATCTCTGGGGAGAGATGCAGGATCTTCCCGATGTCACCTTAGTAGAACGCTACGAGCCTATTGAAGCGATTCAGATATTCGATAAATTCGACCATCTGGTATGCACCGTAGAAGGTGATGAAGATCGCCGGGTGATACCACTCAATCAAGTATCCACCCAGATGCAACAAGCCATACTGGCTGCTGAAGATCACGATTTCTACGAGCACAACGGCATCAACATAAAAAGTATTCTGCGGGCGATGAGAACCAATATCAAAGCCGGCCATGTTGTGGAAGGCGGCTCGACAATAACCCAGCAGCTCGTGAAGAACCTGTTCTTCACCAAAGCCGGTCGTACCTATGACCGAAAGCTGAAAGAAGCCTATATGGCCTACAGCCTGGAGAGCAAATACGACAAAGAGCGCATCCTCGAAATGTATCTCAACCAGATTTATTTCGGCAACAACGCATACGGCATAGAACGGGCAGCCAAAAGATACTTCGACAAAAGAGCGGCTGAGTTAAATCTGGCAGAATCAGCCTTCCTTGCCGGTCTGGTCAAAGCGCCTTCGGATCTGGGATCGAAGAGAAGCAGAGATAGAGCCTTTGAAAGACAGCGCGATATTCTCGCCAAGATGGTCGAATATGGCTATATCACCCCGGAACAAGCCAAAGAAGCCAAAGAGCGCAAACTGGTCTTTAAAAAAGGTCGTGACCCGCTGCAAAAGTATCCTTATTACATAAGCTATGTCATGGAATTGCTCCGCGAGCGATTCTCCCAGGCAGAGTTGCGCCGCCAGGGCTTACATGTCTACACCAACCTCGACCCGGTCGCCCAGGAACTGGGCGAAAAGGTTCTCAACGAAAGAATTGCCAAAGCGCCCAAAGGAGTGAGCCAGGGTGCCCTGGTGTCTATAACGGTCCAGGACGGCTCGGTTATCGCCCTGGTAGGCGGTGTCGGAGACTTCTGGAAAAACCAGTTCAACCGGGCTACCCACCCCCACACAGCGGGCTCTTCCTTTAAACCCTTCGTCTATCTGACCGCCTTTCTCAGGGGTGTCTATACACCGAACACCATAGTCGAGGACACTCCCCTGGTCATCAAACAAAAATGGGGATTGCCTGACTATGCCCCGAAAAACTTCGACCATAAATACATGGGCAAGATTCCCGTGCGCAAAGCCCTTATGTTTTCGAGGAATGTGCCTTCGGTAAGAACAGCTCAATTGCTCGGTATGGAGAGCATCGTCGAGACTGCTCGCCAGGCCGGTATCACCTCGAGACTGGACCCGAATCTATCTCTTGCCCTGGGTAGCTCGGCGATTTCGCCCCTGGATATGGCCTGCGCCTATTCCACACTCGCTAGAGCCGGTGTCAAAATCCCTCCGCAAATATTGAGAAAAATCGAAAACAATCGTGGTCAGGTTATAGAAGTATTCGAACCTAAAGTGGACAAAGTCTTCGGGGTAGAGCCTGTGGCCAGATTGGTCTCTATCATGCAGGATGTGGTTCAAAAAGGAACCGGTGTGGGAGCACGGCTCAAAGACCGACCGGTAGCCGGCAAAACCGGTACAGCCGACGAAGGTAGAGACATCTGGTTCAACGGATTCACTCCGGATCTGGTCACCATAGTGTGGGCCGGCAACGACGAAAACAAACCTATTAAAGGACGCGCCATCACCGGTGGTGGTCTGATGGCTCCTATCTGGCGAGAATACATGGAAGGCTATTATCTGGCCAGACCACATCCGGCTGGCTCCTTTATAGCCCCGACCCCGACCATAGACGAACCGCCCGACGCCATTCAACCGGCAGACAACGAGCAACTGGCAGGCGCTGGATCGGCAGAGAGCAAACCGGTGGATATGGAGAGCGCTCCCGATGACGAAGGCAGCCATATCAAAGAGACCAGCCCGAACATTCAGCCACCGCCCCTCGATCCCCTGCTCTATCCGGTGGGCGCTTCGAATCAAGAAACTAGTCAAAATCAGAGTCAGTTTCAGCCGGCTCCCAAACCGGCCCCGGCATTTGCACCCGCCACCGGCAGCGGTGCACCATTACCAGGTGGCACCCAGGTTCCGCAGCTCGCTCCAGCAAGGGTCAAAACAAACAAAGCCCCATCTCCGGCGCCGGATGTCACCCCGCATAACGACTCTCTACTGGATCTCTAATTCGCCTCCTGTTGACAGCCCTCATAAAAGCTGATTCTCGGCAAAAACAAGCTAAACTAGACTTACAAAATCTCTGGGAATAGCAAAAGGATATATGGAATCGAAGCTTATGGGCCTGGTTGGCTTTGCCGCCATCCTGACAACAGCCTTTCTTATGTCGAACAACCGCAAGAAGATAAACTATCGGCTTGTCCTCTCAGGGCTCGCCCTGCAGCTCACCATGGCTATCTTCGTACTAAAAGTACCGCTTGGTCAGGAGATTTTTCGCAATATCGGCGACGCCATCACCGCCCTTTTACACTTCTCCGACGAAGGCGCCGGTTTTGTTTTCGGCCCTCTAGTAAAACAGCCGGAGAAACTGACAGAACTGTTCGGCAAAGGAGCCGACTATATTTTCGCCTTCAGAGTCGTTCCCACTATTATCTTCGTATCCAGCTTAGTGAGCATCTCTTACTATCTGGGCATCATGCAGAAAGTCGTGCAGGTGGTAGCAAAAGTGGTATCAATTATCATGGGCGCCTCGGGCTCGGAAGCACTATCTAATGCCGCCAGTGTCTTTGTCGGCCAGGTCGAAGCCCAGCTTCTCATCCGCCCTTATGTCAAAGGCATGACCATGTCGGAGCTTTTGGCCTCTATGGCCGGCTCCATGGCTTGTGTGGCAGGAGGGGTCTTGGCTGTATATATAGGACTGGGCATCAAAGCCTCATATCTTCTCACCGCCAGCATCATGGCTGCTCCCGGCGCTCTGGTAATAGCAAAAATAGTCTATCCGGAAACCGAAGAATCCGAGACCCAGGGCGAGGTCAAAATAGAGGTTAAAAAGACCAACGTCAATATCATCGATGCCGCTGCCCATGGTGCCTCGGACGGCATGCGCATCGGCCTCAATGTAGTCGCCATGTTAATCGCCTTTATCGCCCTGATAGCACTTGGTGACGCCTGTGTAGGCATGGCCGGCTCCGGTCTGTCAAAGGCGGGTTTCAGCCTGAGCAATGTCGGTATTGATCTGGCCAATCTCAAACTGCAAGATATTTTCGGCGCCGTCTTCGCCCCGATCGCTTTTTTAATGGGAGTACCCTGGCAGGACGCTCATACCGTAGGCGTTCTCATGGGCAAGAAGATAGTAATCAACGAGTTCGTCGCTTATTCTGATCTCTCGGCCATGCTCAAGGGCACCTCGGATATGACCATGGGATCCAAAGCAGAGACGATAGCAACCTTTGCGCTTTGCGGCTTCGCTAACTTCTCATCAGTGGCGATTCAGATAGGCGGCATCGGCGAAATCGCGCCATCGAGACGAGAAGACCTGGCCAGACTGGGCATCAAAGCCCTTATCTGCGGCACCATGGCAAGCTATCTATCGGCCACCCTGGCAGGGCTATTGATGTGAGTTTCAAGCTTTCTAAAATCGTCGGTCCGATTGTCTGGAGCCTGGTGGCCCTGCTTGGTGCCTATGCCCTTTCAGTAATCGCCCTGGTACGAGGCGAATCTATCAACGCTATCTGGCTGGTGATTGCCGCAGCGTGCTCCTTTGCCGTCGCCTATCGCTTCTATAGCAAATTCATCGCCGAAAAAATCTTCGAACTCGATGACTCGAGAACCACCCCGGCGATAGAACTGAATGACGGCAAAGACTATGTTCCCACCCATCCTTTCGTTCTCTTCGGTCATCACTTCGCCGCCATAGCCGGTGCGGGCCCTCTGGTAGGACCGATTCTGGCAGCCCAGTTCGGCTTTCTGCCCGGCACCCTCTGGCTGATTGTCGGGGTTATCTTAGCCGGCGCCGTACAAGACTTCGTCATTCTCTGCTGCAGTATGCGCCGGGGCGGAAAGTCGCTTGGTCAAATGGCAAAAGAGGAGATCGGGCCGGTTGCCGGAATAATAGCCCTCACAGCCATTTTGTTGATCATGCTGATTTTGATAGCGGTACTGGCAGTGGTGGTGGTCAATGCGCTAAAATCGAGCCCCTGGGGAACCTTTACTTTATTGATGACCATTCCGATAGCCCTTCTGATCGGTCTATATATGAGGCTATTGCGACCGGGCAAGATAACCGAAGGCACAATCATAGGAGTGGTGCTCACCATAGGAGCGGTGGTCGGTGGACAGTACATCGCAGAGAATGCGGAGCTGGCCAAAATCTTTACCCTTACCGGAGAGGAGCTGGCTATCTCGGTGATGATCTACGGCTTCGTCGCCTCGGTTTTACCAGTATGGCTTCTGCTCGCCCCCCGAGATTATCTATCGGCATTTCTAAAAATCGGCACTATAGGCTTGCTCGCCCTCGGTATTCTCTTTTTGCGACCGGAGATGCAGATGCCGGCCCTGACGATTTTCACCAACGGAGAAGGGCCGATATTCACCGGAGGCATCTTCCCCTTCTGCTTCATCACCGTAGCCTGCGGAGCCATATCCGGCTTCCATGCCCTTATAGCATCAGGCACCACCCCAAAAATGCTCATGGTCGAATCTCACGCACGCCCGATAGGCTATGCCGGCATGCTCTGCGAAGCGGCGGTGGCGGTGATGGCCATGGTGGCAGCCTGCGTCCTCGAGCCTGGTATATACTTCGCCGTGAACAGTCCCCAGGGCGTGGTCGGTGCCGATGTCGCCCAGGCCGCTGCCCATATAACCGAATGGGGTTATGCGGTAACACCAGAGGCGATGAGTGCCCTGGCAAAAGAGGTGGGAGAGTCCTCTATGTGGGCCAGGACAGGAGGCGCTCCAACCCTTGCTGTGGGCATGGCCCATATCTTCGCCCAGAGCCTCAAGTCCCTGCCCGGCCAGGAGGCAGCCATAGCCTTCTGGTATCACTTCGCGATTATGTTCGAAGCGCTCTTCATCTTAACCTGCCTGGACGCCGGAACCAGAGTAGGACGTTTTATCGTCCAGGATTTTTTGAGACTGCTCTGGAAGCCCCTGGGTCGGACCGACTGGTACCCGGCGGTTATTTTCAGCTCTGCTCTAGTAGTAGCAGGCTGGGGCTATTTCCTTTACCAGGGAGTGATAGACCCCCTGGGCGGTATCAACTCGCTATGGCCACTCTTCGGCATCTCGAACCAGCTTCTGGCGGTGGTTGCACTCTGTGTCGGCACCACGGTGATTTTTCGCATGGACAAAGGCAAGTTTGCCTGGGTGACGATACTGCCCCTTACCTGGTTACTTGCGGTTACCACCTCGGCAGGCTATCTCAAGATCTTCAGCGACTCTCCCAAACTGGGTTTCCTCGCCCATGCCGATAGCCTGAAAGCGAAACTAGCCGCCCCGGATCTTGCCCTTGCCGAAGCGAACAAGCTGAAAGTACTTATTTTCAATGATTATCTCGATGCCACCCTCGGTGGTGTGTTCATAATTTTGGTTTCTATAATAGTCATAGACTCGATTAGAGTATGGATCACGAAGCCGCCGAAAAACATCGATACAAACGGACAATCAGACGATGAAAGCGGTTTTTCCGGTCCAATAAAGTGTTGTTGATTTAACTATAGGTTGATGGAAAAGGAAAACAACAAAGAAGAGATAGGCAAGCACCTCGATGTCGCCATCGAGAGCGAGCTCGAACCCGGTGAAGAGGTCCTCTGGAAGGCACAGCCGGACACCACGTCCATGCCATTTCAGCTGCTGCGTATCCCTCTTTTATGGTTGATCGGACTCTTCATCTACTCTATAGGAACAATCACCGACCCCGGGTCCTACGAAACCAACGACTACTTTCAGGCGGTGGTCTTCGTCTTCATTTTAATAGCGATCATGGGCATAGCCGAGATCATCGCCATTCCTATACAAGCGCGTAAATCTATTTATGTGGTCACCAACCTGCGTACTATCTGCATAAAACTGCGCGGTCGCTTCGGAAACAGTCAAGACAACGATTATCCGGGAATTAATCGTCGGGTAATCCGTCCGGAGAAGAGCACCCTCTTCTTATACTGGGCTTATGTAGTCCCTTTTCAGCTCATATTCATCTATCTGATAGCCGATGTGGTTATCAAAATCTTTGAAGACTTCAACTATCTTTGTTTATTAGGCTTCTTTTTCTTGCTTCTTGGATGGCTTTACCAGTGGTATCAAGATCTGAGAATTCCTCTACCTCAGTTTCGCGACTGCCCCAAGATGCTCGCTTATATAAACGAATGGCTGGCTTCGATAGAATCGGTGCCGCACAATGATCTGAAGCGAGTGATTCTGCACGGCGGCAAGAAAAGCCGTGGCGACATCTTTCTACTCTCCGGAGAAAAAGGTTGCATGCGCATCAAATCAGCACCGGAAGCAAAAGCGGTCTTCGATATTTTGAAAGAACAACAAAAGACAGCAAAATCAGATTCAGAATCTAAATCCTGAGCCTGAGCCCGAGTAAACTATCAGGAGGCATCACCGTTGAGAACAGCGGTTTTCTCTTTGAGCCAGTCCTCGGTCTCTATGACATTTTCGGCATAGGGCCTCACTATATCCTTGACGTTGTCCTTATAGACTTCTTGTCTTAATCTCAGTCGTTCTTCGCTTTCACCGCGCAACCTCTGGGAAGGCGCCATCCCCGAAGTGGCCATCAAAACTTTCTTCAAATTCTCCATAGCCTGTTCATGGGCTTTCTTCGCCACCGCCCAGTATTCCTGGGCTCTAAAAACATTGCGCTGCCCGGTCGCTCGATAATGATCCAGGCTGACCCCGAGTTTATAGCCTGTGACCAGCTCCGGCAGGGGTGGAAGCTTCGCTTTGATCTCGGCGGCGATGGCGTCTTTCTCTTTTAAGGTTATCTTTCGGTAGGGATCGCCGGATAAATCAGGAGGACTGCTGGAAGCGGTCTCAAATTTAGAAGCAGAGCCACTGTCGCTTTCTGTTGTGGTAGTTCCCTGGCAAAGGTCGAGCACCCTTGCCGAGTACTTCGCTATAAGACTATTGGGAGCCAACTGAATCACCCTTCTATATTCATTTAAAGCCTCGTCACGACGATTTATCTTTAAAAGGCAATTAGCATAATAATAGTGGGCCTCGGCAGAGGCAGCATAATTGCCGATGATCAGCCGCTCCAAAATATCTGAGGCCTGAGAATAATGCCTGGTTTTGTAATAGTGAACCGCAACCCGAAAATCATCAACCCCGGCACAAAAGGTCGAGCTGGCCAGTAGACTGAGCATTAGTCCGCACTTCAAAGGCATCGCTTCAGTTCGAATCTCCGAAGTAATAAAGCCATTATATATTACCCCAGAAATTACTCGGGTCTCTCCCGGCCGTCACCTGTACGTCACACTGGGGGGATACCATTAATACTTCGCCTCCGGTGTTGGCAGTCTATAAAAAAACACAAAGAGTATGCCGGGAGTTTCTTACCATGTCGCAAAGCTACAGTTCCTCCAACAATTCCATTCAGCTATTGCAGCGTTTGAGCCATGTCAGCCGCTTGCAGGACAGTTATCTTTTTGAACTGACGGACGACTCCGAAAGCAGCGGCAAAGAAAGGCACTCTTATAAAAACAATTCCTATCTACTCGGAGAGTTGCTGGTCGAGTTCGGGCTGATTACCGATGACCTTTTAGAACAGGCTTTGAGCGAGGCAAAAGAATACGGCATACCCCTGGGGCGAGTGCTGGTCATGTCGGGCTGGCTCACCCAGAAACAGATAAACTGGTCGATTCAGCTACAGTCTTTACTGAGGGACGAATCGATCTCTCATGCCATAGCGTTGCAGGCAGCGGATCTAATCACCGGGTCCAACATGAGCCTGGAAGCAGCCCTGGAGACCACCGGCTGCGAAAAAGCCCTGACCTCCAGAAACACCAGACTTGGTGATCTGCTGGTCGACGCTGAGATAATCAGCTCTGAGGATCTGGAAGAGGCGACTTTCAGAAGCCAGTATCTGGGTCTTCCCCTGGGAAGGACGCTCTTTCTGGCAGGTCTTGTCTCGTCGACTATTCTAGACACCGCAGTCAACGCCCAGCGCTTTGTCAGAGAAGGGAAGTTGGAGCGTACAGACGCCGTCCACGCCATAAGAAGAGCCTTCATCCGCCAGGAGCTAGACCCGGACAGCATGCGCACCGGAAGCCATATCTATTCTTCCACTCAGCGCATCAAACTGGGAGAGCTTCTCAGCCTGGCCGGCATCCTGAGCGAGTCCCAGATAGACTATGCCATCGAACTGGGACTGGTGAATAACCTGCCCGTGGGCAAAGTGCTGGCGGATCTGGGCTTGATCACGGACAAGACTCTAGAAGAAGCGCTCCTGCTTCAGGTCATGGTGGCAGAAGGCAGCCTCAGCCCCCAGGAAGCAGCCTATGCCCTGATAGACATGCATTATCATGGTCACTCCGTACCCACCGCCATCGCCCAGTGCGGCAGCCCAGACCGCAAAAGAAAGACTCTCGATTTCAAAGACTTTCTGGCCGGAACCGGCGTCATGAACCGAGCCGCCCTCGATGAGAAGCTGGAAGAGGCATTAAACAGCCCCTATATCGTCGCCCGTGCCCTGACCTTTACCGGAGCCGTCAGCGAAGCCACCATGCAGACTGCCATGTGTGTGCACTTCTACATCAAAGAGGGGCTGCTCAGCTTCGACGAGGCCATGGTGCTCTTCGACCATGCCACCAGACACAATCTCTCGGTCGATGACAGCTTGCAGCAACTGGGCTTCGGACTGAAGCTTACTTGCATGAGCAACAAGGACAATCCCTGCGCAGAGAATCATAGAAGCCACTTCGACCTGCTCAAGATAGAACATCCAGAATATGTGGGCAGTCAGGCGCTATATAGAGAAGCAGTCTGATAGCCGCTTTCAGCTAATGAAACCCAGCGTTGCCTCTCTATATCCTGTTGTTGTTGTCCAGATCCTTGACCCGCTCAATAATAGAATACTTCTCGTGGACCAGCTCTTTACTGTCGAAGAACTTTTCATCGATAAACTTATTGACCTCAATAAGCGGCATCACCGCGCCCTCCTCAGGCAGAGACGAACCAGCCGCTGAGGCTACTTTATGATTGTCTCGATAGACTTCGGTCCTCAACCGAAAGTCTCCCGCCGGGCTCTCTTGAACATAGGTAAACTCGGTGGTGCCATCGGCAAGAGTTCTAGAAAGCCAGATAGTATCCCGGGACTGAGGTCCCAGATGATGCTGCTTGAAGAAATCCGAATCTTTAGGGAATGCCCGCTGCAATTTGACGGCGAAGCCTCTGGTCACAAGCATGTTGCCATTGGTCTGCCCATACAAAGATTCATCGCTGACAGCAATCAACTGTTTACAAAAATCGCTTGCCCAGAGGAATCCTGCCCCAAGCACTCCAAGAATCACAATCGCCATAACCGCAATAAACGCCTTTTTCATTAGCCTGTCAGTGTCCTCGGAGAAGAGCTCGAACCACCGATTCTCTTAAGCGCCGCTTCTTGCCTGGAGAGCATACCAGCAGCCCCCAGGGCGATGCAAGCGGAAGCGAAATAAGCAAGACCATAAACCTCTAGATAGAAATATCCTAGATAGCCATAGGCGATGCCGATTATGCCAAGCGCCATGGACAATCGGGCAAAGAGCCCGGCGACAGACTTGAACGATCGTAGATAAACGATAGAGAGCAGTCCGACGACAATAGCCGAATGGGAGACCATAAAAAGCTCGGTCATACCGTGGGGCAACATATTGCGCACAAACAGAACCAGGGTCATGATGCAGCAAGCCAGGTAAGGTAATAGAAGAAGCTGACAGAATAATCTCATACTCCCTAATATACCCTGCAAAAACCCGGTGGAAAAGGAAGGTTTCCCCGAAAAGATCCCCTTCCTTTCCCCATAGTCTCGGACAGTTAGGCACGCATCTTGCCTGCCATTCTTAGAGCAGAGGACGAGACCGCACTTGATCTTGATTTTGTCACGGTCCTTGTTCCTGAGCCAGAATTGGATTCAATCACTCCGGCGGCAAGTTCTCTGCCCCTCAGCTCATTGATGATCCCATAGACCTTATCGACGTCAGGCACATCGAAAAACGATGGGCGAAAGACATTGAGGCCCAGGACCGATAAAAAATCCAGTCCAGTATTGGCATACAGCTCGGCCCGTGAAAGCTCCTGGCTACAGTTGCCGAATTTGATGGTTCCGGTCTTGTGCATTCCCGGAATCAAAGTAATAGATGCAATCTGGTCCAGTACCACCTCTTGCAGTGCGCCGTTCTTGTTCAGTATAATCGCCCGCTTATCGGTGATTGCATAATACAGACAGGACTTGTTCCATGCCTTGTAGATGAATCGTCCGAAGACGGCAAACAAAGAATAGGCGCACATCGGAATGCCGATCAGAAACATGATCATGGCGACAATCCGCACCGGATCAGGACTGGCGCTGATAGCATAGGCCACTCCACCCATCCAAGTAACCATAACGGCGGCGCTACTTAATGCCATTGGAATTAAAAGAATATCCTGGGTGCAAAAATGCACCGAGACATCCGGTTGTCCGGTCCATAAAAGCTTCTCACCAGGATGCAAAACCGCGGAGAAGACTTTGGATAGCTTCTTATCTTTCTTTCTAGTCATTGTTGCGCCCTCAATGAAACGCACTTATGCCATTATATATGGTTGCATATACGCACCACCACTTCATTTATGGCAGCTTAATGATTTGATTGTCTGTTCTGAGCGACTGTGCATTAATAGAAATATGAAAGCTTCTATTCGACGTCTGGCTATGATTCAAGGGCTGTTCATGCTCTTGCTTCTGGCGGTTGTCTCCATAAGCGTGGGAATTTATTTCCATTGCCCTGATTGGACAAAATTCAAGACTTTCACCGAATTTCTGCTAAGCGCAGATTGCTACATGCTGCTCTTGAGCTATGACCTCTATTGTTTCGCTCTGGCGATATGTCTGGTTGTGGTCTATCTTTTTGGAAAGTTATGGAAGCAGACCAAGACCTATGAAATCTTCATCTCGATTTCACTGTGCATGGCTTTAATGGGACTACTCACATGCAAACTGTAGGGAAAGCAGTAACTAAAACCTTCCAGAGAATGTCACAGATTTTGGCGTTGGTACTTTTACTGCCTATAGCTTTCTTTTTTGTCCGTTTGGGAGTTAGTCAGTCCATAATGCTTTTTGTCTCTTTTCTACCGAACGTGCCGAAGCACACCGACCCATTTTTTCTAGGAACTACAAGTCTTATCGGATTTACTGCTGCCTTTCTACTCTGTCATCTCATCCTCATTTTGATTCGCGAACTCAAGCAAGAAACTAAATCCTTCGAAGTTTTTCTATCGATCGCGTTGCTGATGGCAGTATTCGGTCTTGGAATGGGTTTGACTGCCGTATATGGCTGAATAGAAATCCTGGTTGCGATTGCTTAGAAGATACCGGATAATGTGAGGCTCCTGCGGGAGAAACCGGTCTACAAAAATCTGATCGAGAGATTCAGAATATCAAAGGAGAAAACATGCATCCATGGCATGATGTGGAACTGGGAGCGGAAGCCCCGTCCATACTTACAGCCGTCATCGAAGTGCCGATGGGCTCTAACGTCAAGTACGAGCTGGACAAGAAAAGTGGCATGATCAAAGTAGACCGGACTCTTTTCAGCGCGGTCTATTATCCGGCTAACTACGGCTTCTTTCCCCGGACTTATTGTGATGACAAAGACCCGTTGGATGTGCTGGTGCTTGGCAAAGAGGCGCTGGTGCCACTCTGTCTGGTGCGAGTGAAACCCATCGGTATGATGAAGATGATCGACCAGGGGCAACTGGACGACAAAGTGATCGCGGTGCAATATGACGATCAAGAATTTTGTCACTATGACTCGATAGATGAGCTGCCACCACATATACTACTGCAGGTGCAACGCTTCTTTGAGGACTATAAAATCCTCGAGAAAAAAGCGGTCAAAGTCGAGGGCTTTCTGAGCAAAGAAGATGCGCTCAGAGTTATCAAAGAATCTATCGAAGCCTACGAAGTAAAATGCGGTGGACTTTCCCAACACTGACCAAGGGATGTTACCGCACGGGATCTTTCTGCAAAAATAGAGCTCGATTTGGCACATTGTTCCCGAGCGGGAACTTCTGTGATAAAATAGAAATCTAAACCTATTTTGTTACCGTACAGGATCATTCCATGGAAGAAATTCTATCCACTGAAGACCTCGGACATATCGCCCGAAAGACGAGAAAAGCCGTCGGATTGACCCAGTCGGACCTGGCAGCAGCCTGTGGTGTGGGACGCAGATTCATCATAGAGATGGAGTCCGGAAAAGAGACCTGTGAAATAGCAAAGGTATTTCTGGTTCTAAAAATGCTGGGGATCAGCCTGCTGGCGGAGCAGCCGAAGTAGGTAAGAAATGGCGCAGTTTCTCGAAGTCTATTTGAACGACGAACTGGTAGGACACCTTCGCCAGGATCTAGATGCGGGCATGACCTTCAAATATATTCCTGAAGCGAAGAATCAACTGTCCCTCAATCTGCCCATCAGATCAGAACCCTATGCAGAGAAAGAATGCAAAAACTTTTTCGATGCGTTATTGCCGGAATCGGAAAGAGCAAGAAGAGCAATAGCAAATCACTATGGCGCGACCAATTCTAACAGCCCTTTCAGTCTTCTAAAAGCTGTCGGTCGTGATTGCGCGGGCGCAATATCATTTTATGAAGAAGGACAAAAACCCACCACCACCATTGGCGGTGATCTCAAAGTTCTTTCCGACAGAGCACTCGCCAAATTAATCGAAGAGCTGCCCTCAAGACCGCTGTTCACAGGTACAACAGGAGTAAGAATATCCCTCGCTGGGGTCCAAGATAAAGCCGCGGTCATACTGACCAATGATGGAAAGATTGCACTGCCTATAGAGAGTCCTTCCACACATATTCTTAAACCGGCGCTTCTAGATCTGCAAGAAAGTGCAGTGAATGAATTTCTCACAATGACACTGGCGAAAGATCTCAATCTAGACTGCGCAGAAGTAGAATTGCGCCGCGCTGGAGATAGGGAATATCTGCTCGTCAAAAGATTCGACCGTCAACTTCAATCGGACGGGAGCCAGACAAGAATTCACCAGGAAGACTTTTGCCAGGTGTTGAATATTCCATCCTTAAACAAGTACGAAATCGATGGCGGACCATCAATAAAGATGTGCTTTGAGCTGATGGATTACACAAGAGTTCCGGCGAAAAGCAAACTCACTTTGCTAGACCAGATACTGTTCAACTATATTGTCGGCAATACCGATGCCCATGGCAAGAATTATTCGCTGCTATATAAATCAAAGGGCAAGCCTATCTTAGCACCGCTCTACGACTGCCTGAGCTTGAGTATGATGGAGTCGCTATCAAAAGAGATGGCTATGCGCATAGGAAAGCAAAGTGGTATCAATAACGTATCAGAGAAAAACTGGCAGGACTTCTCTCAAACCTGTTCCATATCATTCAACAAAATCAGGACTCGTATAGATGAGCTGACAGAGACAACCGAGGCGCTTCTATCTATGCCTCCGAAGACCAAGAGCGCATATGAAACACTATGGCGAAATGCGATGCTGGAGCGGTGCCGGCTGGCTCGCAAATCCATCGGACTGTAGCTCAACAGAGTTTCTTCTATTTGGTTGGTTGACCAACCAAATTATAAAGTCGCCGAAATAAACGATAGTCATCGACCACCAAACACTTAATCAACTGTTGATTAGGGGCGGGCCGTTTTGGAGCTGCCCTATAGCATACAAACATGCTTCCATCATTTTTAAGGATAGGCGCTCTTTTGCTTTCCTTGCCTCTGATCTATCTCATAAGCCAGGCAGCCTTCTGGACAATATCTGTGTTCTTGTCTCCAGTAGGCTACATTGCCTTGCGGGTTCTCTGCAACCTGCAAGCAAAGCTGTATTTCCGCTATTTGCGATATCTCAAAGTCGCTGATATCGCGTTCCTTGTAGGGGTTATTGCGCTTCTCATGGGAGCCTTGGAAGGATACGTCCACTAATTGAGAGAAAAAAAGACTGGCTGCCATTTTATTTCGCTTTACCTAACAATTGAAGAATTCATCATTATATAGGGATAAAAGTACCTCAGCTCAATGAATAGAAGTCCTACTCTTCCATAAACTCCCTGTCAAACGAAGGAGGTTAGACAATATGCCATATTTGGCATATCCTGGTTATGGAAGAAGCTGATCAAAACATTGGAAAAGGCAGCTTGGGAATCAAGCTAGTATCGTCTCTAGTGCCACAGAAGACAAAGTGACGGAAGTCAGATTAGTCAGGAGCCAATATGCGATGAGTGATTTTAATACGGTCCAAGGGAACAGCATTTGGTCAGACCTCGGCTTCAGCGATGCCGAATCAGAAGAACTAGACCTGAGATCGGAATTGCTACGGCAGGTTCAGTTAATTATGTCCGAATCCGGCTTAAACCAAAATGAGCTGGCATCTATACTTGGCGTCGATCAACCAAAGATATCCAAACTCAAGAATGGAAAGCTCTCAGAATTCTCCTCAGAAAGACTGATGCTGTTCCTCAACAAACTCGGTTACTGCATACAAATTAGAGTTGTGCCACTTGGAAGCAAATCAAAAAGCAACAGAAAGCAGATTGATACGCGGCAAAAGGTTTCTCATTTAGGTCAGAATAGCTTCCTGGAACCATGAAACAAAAGAGAGTCATAATTATTGCAGGTCCTAATGGCGCTGGTAAAACCACATTTGCCCGCGAGTTTCTGCCGAACGAAGCGGCATGTATGTTTTTTATAAATGCCGACCTGATTGCCGCTGGGCTATCACCATTCAATCCATTTCTGGCAGAGATTGCCGCCGGCAGGTTAATGCTTGAATTGATTTCAGAACACGCACAACGCGGTTCAAGCTTTGCCTTTGAAACAACGCTTTCTGGACGAAGCTATGTTAGACGGATCAGACAATGGCGTAGCGAGGGATATCTCGTGATCTTGTTTTTTCTCAGCCTGGAAAGTGCAGAGGAAGCAATTGCTCGCGTTGCAGAACGTGTGATCCAAGGCGGACACTACGTGCCAGATGAGGTAATTCGAAGGCGATTCAGGGCAGGTTTGCGAAATTTTGAAAACCTATACCGGCATGAGGTCAGTTACTGGAGGCGGTATAATAACAGTGGTGACGCGCCAGTTTTTGTCGACGAAGGATATAATCAATGAGTCCTGACGAAAAAAATGAACTTAAGAAGCTCCAAGACGGGGCCACTGCGGCACTTGAACGTGCCAGCAAACGTGCAAGAGAATTGGCGAGACAAACAGGCACCAAAGTGGTTGTTATTCGGGATGGCAAACTGGTGAAAGAGGTGCCATCCAATGAACAAGAATCTGAGAGCGCCTGAAAAATAATTTCGGGACGACAGGATTCGAACCTGCGACCTACTGCTCCCAAAGCAGCCGCGCTACCAAGCTGCGCTACGTCCCGGTGAAGCATCAATATAGCATGAGCAGAGCCTAGGGAACAAATGCCGGCTCTTCCACCGCAACATCTACTGCATCTTTCTCAACATACCCGATCTTGCCACTGGCAGTGCGGACTTTGTAACGGTTGTTCTTGAGACCGCCCACCACTACAACCTTTTCGCCAGGCTTCGTAGAAGAGACCACTTTGCGATTAGAATCCTGCACCGGTTTGGTCTTACGAACCACGGCAGTGGTATAGCCGTCGGACTTTTTATAATCGACCAGGCCGCTCCAGACATAGCCCTGCTTACCGTTGACAACGACTTTATACCAGCCGTTTTCTTTGCCGATTACCTTTACAGGCGTACCCTTGCCGACATTGAAAAGCTTCTTGTTGCCGGTACCAGGACCAGAGCGCAGGGTCACTCCCCGGGAGGTGATCACGCTCTTACCGGCAGCTGATGCAGGAGCTGTTTCTGTTTTGCGCTCCGGCACTTGAGCAGGCTTCTGAGCCACTTTAACAGGCGCTTTCTCTTTGGCCTGAGCCGGCTTTTCCGCTTTCTTCGGAGGCTCTACCACCTTCCTGGGCGGCTCTGCCGTCTTCTCAGGAACGACAACTTTCTGCGGCTCCGGCGCTTTAACGACAATCTTCTTATCGTCCACATTAGCGCTTTCAGAGGTGTTCTCCGCCATCTGTCCGCTGGCAGACTCCGGCGTGTTCTCTTCTATGTTTGCCGCCGTCCAGCGCTGACTGTCAGAGCCTGACAGCACCACTTCGAAGGTGCGCTTGCCGGATGTCAGAGCGTAAGTAATCTGTGAAGTCGAAGAAGGTGCATGGCGAGCTCGTCGACGGCTTCTTCTGCTGTTGCCGGAACTGCTTGTCTTGTTCTCTTCCATTTTGGCGATATTAAAGCCGGGTGGCTCAGAGACCGGGTTATCGGCGATGCTCTTGATAAAATCGCGCGCCGGCTGATTTAAATAGGCCTTGAAGTCTTCCGCTTCACCAGGAGCGGTCAAAGCAGACGCCACCGCATACAGTGCAGAGAACCTAGAGCTGCCTAGATTATGTTCTGCATCATATTTGCCATTGGTCCATTTAAGAACTGTTTTGAACTGCTTGTCTTCGAAAGGCAGATCACCCTCGAATAACTCTTCGCCTTTGGCCGTAGAGAGCAGATGACGCTCCAGGACAATGTCTCGATTGTTCTTGTCGAAGGCGATTGAGCCCTCTCCTCTGATCGGCGGAATCAACTTATTAGATTGATCAACCGAATTACCGTTAGGAAGAAGCGCCACCGCTTTGAGATTAGGCTTCTTCTTCATATCGGCATTCGTGTGACCGATCAGCACAAGATAAGGGTCGGAACCAGTCTTGATCAAACGCCCTTCATCAAACACATCGAGCCCGAAGAGCTGAGTCACCTTCGGTCCGCCATCGGAATCTATTATCAAAAAATCAGCCGGCTGCAACACACAATCCACTTCCACCAGTTTGATACCGCGGGGCAGATCAAAGACCAGCACCTCAAAGATAGAGGTAGGAAGCTGCGCTTGAAGAGTTGTTAGCAGATCGCCAGAGCTCATGTTGCCGTTCTTTTTGAGAAAAGCAAGAATCGCCTGATCCAGCTCATTCTTCAGCTTCTGCGCCTGCTCTGCCGATTCGGGACCAGAAGTGATGCTGGATGCTATTTTCTTGAGGTCCTGATTGGGCTGGGTAAGCTTGGGCAGGATGGAAAAAGCTATGAATCCAAGAAAACAGACGCCGACTACAGCGGCAATCGCTTTGACGGGAAGAGTCGTACTCTTCTTGGCGAATTTAGAACCGCAAAACTGACATTTTCGAGCTGCTACAGAATTCCTCTGTTCACACTCCGGACAACGCATAAGAACCTCTACGATCTCTTGACAGCGACCCGGAAGCCTGAGCCTTCAGCACCAGTTTAAGATATACAAGTGGTTACCGAATGGGCTAATAAGCCGCTCTGGTATGTGCAATACAACACATATCAACGAACCCAGGGATTCTACAACATGCTTGACATTTTCAAAAGGTCCATAAGTATAGAATTTGGATAGGAAGAAGGTCTAATCCGCCGAAATAGCCATAGTATATATAATTGACCGCCATAAACGTTTGTTCACGAATCGTCTAAATGCGGCTAATATTGACTAGAAGCTTCTAATAAATGGAGATTTACCAGAATTGGGCAAGGCAATCGACGAGGCAAAAGCAAGGCAAGATCTGCTCGAAATAGGCAGACTCGCCTACCAGAGAGGCTATATTTGCGGCAAAGAAGGCAATTTCAGCATTCGTCTCGATGAAAAGCGCATCCTGACAACACCGGCCGACACATGCAAAGCCAGGTTGAATCCTGACGATCTGGTGATCACCGATTTAGAAGGACAAGCATGCGCAGAAGATGCAGCTGACGGCAAACGTCCATCCACTGAGCTGAAGATGCATCTCACTGTCTATGAAGAAAGACCCGACGCCCGGGCGGTGGTGCATGCCCATCCCACCACAGCGGTCGGCTTCACCGTCGCCGGTCTCAGCCTGGAGCAATGTGTGTTACCCGAGGTCGTCTGTACCCTCGGCAATATTCCCACCGCACCATATGCGACACCAAGCACCGATGAAATTCCAGAATCAATCAGAAAGCTCGTTCGCGATCACGAAGCGGTCCTGCTCGATCATCACGGTGCCATCACCATGGGCAGCGATATATGGGACGCGTATTACAAATTGGAAACACTAGAGCATTTCGCCCAGACCCTTCTAATCGCCAATATGCTGGGCGGGGTCAAGCCTCTCAAGTCTTCCCAGGTCGAGAAGCTGCTTGCCATCTGCGCTTCGTCCTATGGACTAAAACGTCCGGCTAATGAAAAAATGCTCCTCAGCCCAACCTGCAGCGATCCGGGCTAATAGGGAGTTTCGAGCGTGAGTGAAGAGCTACATCCTCCAGAGACAATTACCACTATCTATCTGATTCGCCACGGTCATACCGAACCGACCGAAAACGGCAAACTCTACAACGACCCCGATGTAGAGCTGACCGAAGGCGGCAGAGAACAAGCCAGAGCCCTGGGAGAATGGCTGGCTAATCACAAGCCGGACCTGTTGCTCTCCAGCACGGCTAGGCGGGTTCGCTCTACGGCTGATTTGATTGCAGAAAGGCTCGGGCTCGAGAACCACCCTCAAGAAGGTCTCGACGAATGGTCGGTGGGTGAATGGGAAGGTCGGACCTATCTGGAGGTCAAAAAAGAGGACCCGGAAGATTACAAAAAATGGTCTTCTGACCCCATTAAAAACGCACCACCCGGAGGTGAGTCCATAGAGGATCTCTACGAAAGGGTGAAATCGCGAATAGATTCTTTGATTGAAGAACACAAAGGCAAAACCATCGCCCTGGTCACCCATGCTGGAGTAACCCGAGCGGTGCTGGTAAAAGAGCTGGAGATGCCTGTACGCAACTTCTGGCGCCTAAACGTATCTACCGGCTCGGTGACGAAACTGGACGTGAGCGACAATTTCACCACCGTGCACTTCACCAATTTCAAGCCATAACCTACTCAGAAATCGAACTTGCCCGGATCTATCCCCAGGGAGAAAGCCATATCGAGATCTGCTTTAGGCAGACTGTCGCTGTCGATATTTTCGTAGGCTTTGCTGCGCAGATAATAAGAAAGACCGCAACGCCCTTTGTAAGCCAGGGCAACCGTGGCGAAATTTACCGCTTTCTTATAGCGACCCAGGTCAAAGCTCTCTTTGGCCTGGCATAAATTAGCCGCCCAGCGGTAATCTCGATAAGAGAGATAGACCAGAATCCACAAAAGTAGATAGACAAGCCCGACAATCCAGAGATAGGGAACGACGAACTTCATCAAAAGAGGCACAAAGGGCAAACCGGTCAGGGCGAGGGCGCCCCAGACCACAAGCAGCAAAAGCCCGATAAGCACGGCTGCGGTTAAAACGGTCCGGATCAATTTGAAAGCTACGCTTCCTGCTGCTGGATACAAAGCAATCGCCTCTTGCAAACATCGACTTTCTCTATTCTAAATAGAAATTGCCAGGTTTGCCCGGTATTAGTCGTCGATTTAAGCTTTCAGTATTATCCTACTGACCGCCGCCGCCGGCATTGCCTGAACCCTGCTCAGAGCTGGATTTGACCAGATCCACCAGCTTCTGTTTCTGGGCCGGGGTCAAAATGGCGCGAATCTTGAGCATCAACTTTACTCTTTCAAGGGCGCTCTGGGAGGTGACATTGTTTATTTCGGTCTGCTTCGCCAGCACTTCTTCTTCGCTGGGGTCGGCTTGAAGTTGCAGGGAGCGCATATCTTTGACCAGATTGATCAAAAGCTTGAGCCTCACCCGCTGGGCGCTTTCAAAATCTTTGACCTGTTTGCGAATCTCACCTTCTTGCTCGCTATTGATGCCGACCTGTTTGTAGATATACATCGGGTCACTGGCAGCCGGATTTTGAGCAGAGCCGCCTCCGCCGGGCTGGGCAGATACAGTGCCTGCAAAAGCCAAAGAAGCAACTGTCAGGCTGGCTGCAAAACTAAGAAAGGTGAGGAATTTCATGAATCTAACTAGCTCCCAATTCGCGGCTAATTTACTATAGCCTGTTCAAAGCAATTGTGTCAGCTACTGACAAAATCCGAAAATAGCGATCTCTCAACAACCGACAGGAGCAGAAGCTTCGAACTAGTAAAATAGAGAGATGCCTGACAGCTCTTCTTAACGCCGGATATACACCAGATGAAAACCATCACATACAGTATCACCACCCTGAAAAAAGAAGATGACGACTTGATCAAACAGGCAGCTCATCTGCTCTATACCTGCTTTCAATACAACTGGCCAGAAGCCTGGCCCAGCGATGAAGCCGCCAGGGTAGAGGTGGAAACCTGTGTCAAAAGCAAAGACCGCTTCGTCAGAATCGCTGTAAACGCCCAGGGAGAAGTACTCGGCTGGATCGGAGCAATATCGCTGTATGACGGCAAAGTCTATGAAATCCATCCCCTCTGTGTCCGGGCAGACTCTAGAAAAGCCGGTATTGGGCTCAGCCTGGTGAAAGATCTGGAAGTACAGGTTTATAAAAAAGGCGGTCTTACTCTGTACCTGGGCACCGACGACGAAAGTGAACAAACCAGCCTCTCCGGGGCTGATTTATATAACGATACCTGGGATAAAATAAAATCGATCAAGAATTTGAACGATCATCCCTTTTCTTTCTGGGAGAAAGTCGGATTCAAGATTGTCGGTGTCGTGCCCGATGCCAACGGTCGGGGCAAACCGGATATCATGATGGCAAAATCAGTAGAGAAGCTCCGCTAAAATAGTGGAGCAAATTGAACAATATGCGGAAGCGGCCATAGCCAATACGGCAACCTAAGTAGAAATGAAATAGCGGAGCATTTATAACAAGATGATATTCAGAAAATCCGTCCCCCACACCGACAACCAGGATGCCGATCTCGACTCTTCCATGCCCGAAAGTCTCCCCCTCGAGACTCAGCTCGAGCATCTATCAGAACTCGGCATCAAGCTCAAACAGGGACTTTCGGTAGATGACCTGCTCAAGAGCTTCGAACGGGACGAATACGAGGCGAATCCGTATAAGCTTCTGCTCTGTGTTCTGGGCGCCAGCCAGGAAGTAGAGCCTTATGGTGATTTTTCCGACGATGTCTATCACCTGGATACCGAGTGCATCGAGAACCAGGGCGACTATGTGAAAGTGGCAGAGAAGATCATTCGCCTCACCGGCGGCGAACTTGTGGTATCGGATCTCGAAGACGACATTGAACTGAGCACCGGCAAGGCAAGGCTCTCTTTCAAAATAGGAGAGCATCACTACGACTGGCAAGCCACCGTCAATGATGACTGGCTGGATCCTGCCATTCTTGCCCGCTTCGCCATGCTGGCTAAAGAGCATAAGTTAAATAAACCTTTCTGCTGTCACTATTTCGAAGGTCAGGATTGTTTGCTAACCTGCATGAACGAGAGCGATATGGCACGACTGACCAAGCTGACAGGATTGAAATTCAATTGGCTGGAATGAACAAAAACACCCCTGTGATTTCAAGGCGACTATCTGTCGCACTGGTGCCTGCAATGCTGGCAGTTCTTCTGGCTCTGGTGCTCGGCCTCAGTGCCGACGCAAGGCGTAAAGTCAGCCAGAAGACACCGAATACTCCAAAAGCATTTTCGCAGTATGTGCTTGATATAGCAGAGAAAGAATATCCGGATCTGAAGCTCTCGGCTACGAACTCGCCCTTTCTTCTACAGTGGAAAGGTGAAGGACAGATTTCTCTGGATAACCTTTACAAACAAGTCCGCAACAACAAAGGACAGCCAGGCATGAGAGACTCAGTGGTGCGTTTTCTCAATGTCCTGACCAATGTGCCGCCGCCTGAAGAAGAGCTGAAGACCTGGGAAGAAGCCCGGACAAGGGTGCGTCCCCAGATCTTTCCCCGGGACTATCTAAAAGAAGCCGAACTGAAAGAGAAGATGGTCTTCAAGCCGCTGGCATTTTCGAATGAGCTGATGGAAGGCTATGTCATCGATTCGGAAAACGCTTTTCGCTATCTGCTCAAATCAGATTTGAGTCGCTGGAAAGTATCTCTGGAAACGGTCAAGAAAGCAGCCTACGACAATCTTGGCACAGCTACTGCGTCGACAAAGCTAGCGTCCAAGCTGGCTACCGGCGACGAAGCCCGGGGCAAATACCTGGTTATCGCAGTCAATGACGGCTATGCCGCAGCGCGCTTGCTACTGCCTGCGGTGCGCAATCAGATCGAAACCGAGTTAGGCAAGCCCTGTTATGTAGCGATTCCCAATCGAGATTGCCTTATCGCCTGGTCTTATGACTGTAATCAGGAGAAGCAATTCGAAAACCAGGTGATTCGCAAGTTTCACTTTCAAGATCATCCGCTGTCGCCAGAGGTCTATGCCCTGGTAAATTCGAAGATAGAGAAAAAAGACTCTATCGCTCCAAGAGAGAAAAAGCCTGCTACAACTGAAGACCAGGACTAACAGCGATCTCAGTCGATACCAAAATGAATAAACGGAGCCCAGGCATGAAGCGGCATGCCTTCTTTTATAGCTTCCACCTGAACGGCTCTCAAAGCCGAGGCGATAGAGTCTTCTTCCGACTGCCAGTGCTCGTGGAATCCTCTCATCAAATCCGAGGTGGAGCGGTCGGCGACCTCCCAGAGAGTCAGGATAAGGTTGGGCATACCGGCATAGATAAGCGCCCTGGCCAATCCCAAAACCTCTCCGCCGGCGGTTACTTTGTTGACGCCGGTCTGACAGGCAGAGAGAACCAACAAACGTCCACATCTGGTTTTTAGAGCCCGTCTCTCCAATATAGAAGCGGCGGTTAAGATAGTGCCGTCAGATAGTACCAGCCCCGAAGCCATCGGTTCGATATCGTTAAAGACAGCGTGACCGGCAAAGTGCACCACCGGATACTCACCAAAGAGATCAGGAAAAACCTCTTTGACCTCTTCGTTGGTCAAGAGCCTGGTCTCTTTGCCCTGTCCTCTCGATTCGCTCAACTGTTTTATGGACTTGGCTTCTTCAAGAGTATAGTTTAGGTCGTCGAGCCCGGCAGAAGAGCGAAGAGTATTGCTCAAAACCAGGCCGTTTTTGCGCGTGGCCGAATAGTCGCTGATTGCCGAGATCAAATATTTGTCTCTTGTCCCTTCGGCTGGTTTGTCCGATGGTTCTTGCTGATTCTGCTGGCTGTCTCTGCCTCCTGCCAGCACCGTAATCAGTGTCAGCGAAGGCACATAGCTGAGAACGAACTTCTCGCAGAGATAGCCGTCCTCGTTATGTAAAGCCGCAAATGGAAGATGAAAGAGCTTGCCATGGGGGGCTATGATCAGTCTGTCAACGGTCTCGGGAGCAGACTTGAGCACCTCGGCAAGCAGGGCGTTATAGATTCTTTTCGAAAGACTTTTGGGAACCTCCCAGCCTTCGGTGGTGGACATCTCTAAAAATGTCTCGATATCGACATCCAGCATTTCACGCTGGCTGGCATCGCTGATGATGCTCACAGCGGGCTCGTCAGCACCGGCCCAGATAGCCATCGAGATCAAATAGTCTTCGGTCGTATATAGCTCTATCAAGCAAGTGTTGTCCGAGAGGACACCGCTCTCTTTT
This sequence comes from Candidatus Obscuribacterales bacterium, assembly GCA_020634035.1. Lineage (GTDB taxonomy): Bacteria > Cyanobacteriota > Vampirovibrionia > Obscuribacterales > Obscuribacteraceae > RI-106. The sequence continues at coordinate 462,129 of JACKCM010000006.1, forward strand.
TTCCAGAGTGCCTTCAAGGCGTTGAAGTCCAGAGTCTGGGCAGAGACTAGAGAAGCATAATTAGGATGGCTGCGTTTCAGTTGATTGACAGTATTGCGCCACTCGGCATAAACCTGCTTTGTATCCTCGCCACTATAGGTAGCACCACGAGAGGTGGACTCTTGACCGGTCGGTCCCTGCCAGATAACTCTCTCTAGATGATCTATCTGGGCACGCAACTCTTTTTCTTTATCTATTAAACGACGCAGAGACTCGTCACCATCGTCGGCAAGCGCGCTCAAATCAATAGGAGAATTACTCAACAGATCTAATAAGGCTCTCGATTTGGCCCGCCCGATAAACTCCAGCGCCTCGACACGCTTGCCCATAGAAAGACAGAGATCGACCACATCTTTGTAGAGGTCTTCTCCCCGGTTGGCAAAACTGGTTTTCAGGTCGTCAGCACATATGGTGGCACGCTGCTCATCGAAAATGTCCACTGCCTGCCCCAGATAGTCGAAGGCGGGCTGCATCTGACCGAGCCGCTGATAGACTCGTCCAAGGCTGGTTAGATAAATGCGCTGACCAAGACGGTCCTCTATAGAGCGGCTCAATGATAGAGCCTCTTCATATCGCTTCTTCGCTTCATCCAGCTCACCGCGAGCAGTCAGACAATCGCCGATGCTATCCAGATGTGCCGCCCGAGAATGAACGTCATCAATATTTTTAGCGATTGCTTCAGCCTCTTCCAGCTTTGTCAAAGCTTCCTCGAGCCTGTTCAACTTAAGCAAAGTGGTGCCGATATTACCCAGCCAGGCACCACGTCGGCTCTCGTCTCCAGAGGAAACCGCCAGAGCAAGCGCCTTTTCATAGCAGGCAAGGGCACGATCATAAGATTCCATTTCGAACAAAACATTGCCTTCGGAGCCCACACAAATGGACATGCTAGAAAGATCCCCTTCCAGCTCAGCTTCAAGATAAGCGGTTCGATAGGCGTTAATCGCTTCTTCAAACTGACCTAATTCAGCCATACAAAGACCGAGACTGCCCATGACCGCAGCGCGATTATCCAGCTCTTCAGGCGAATCTAATAGGTGTCGATAACAGGCGAGCGCTTGCTCTGACCAGCCCCGGTCTAAATAAAGCCTGCCCAGATTGGTGAGGGAGAGCTCCTTGCAGTCGGCATCATTCAGATGGGTGCCTATTTCAAAGGCATCCAGAAATTCAGCTATCGCTTTTGGAGTGCTGCCGGTATCACGATAAATCTCAGCCAGGACCATTTTTGCGTTGCACAAAACTGCGGCACTATCGGACTTTATGGCAAGCGCCTTGGCTTCCTCCAGGTGTTCGACGCAAGCAGCAAGCTCCTGCCCTGCTTCGAAGCGACTGAGGCCAAGGTAGATAAGAAAAACGGCAAGTTGCAGGTCATCTTCTGCCTGCCTTGCCATCTCGACCGCCCGGCAATAGCAATCTACCGCCTCTTCGTACTTCTCATCTTGAAAAAGCGCGAAGGCGGATTCACCAAGCTCTTGCATGGCTGCCGCGTTGTCATCTTTGTCTTTGTCTCTGGACCGATTATCCATGACAGTCTCTTCTTCCGAGCCTGGCGCCATGATACGCCAGTTGACCGCTAATTGCCTGTATTTATCCTAAATATAGACTTTTTGGACAGGCAGCGCGGACTTTAATAAGAAGAATAGGGCGCGTAGGTAGCGACCCGGGCTTGAGCCTGCTGAATCACCGGCTGTACGTGAGATACCGGCACGTTATGGTTAACCACAGAGTGAGCTGGAACTTGACTGTGCCCGCCGCCCCGGGTGATGTTCGAGTGATAATGGGCCGCTTTATGCGCCGAGGCATAACCGTGAGAGAAAGCGTTGGCTTGCTTGGCATAAGAGCCGAAGCCGCCGGCTTTCATCTGTTTGGCATAGCTCTGGAATCCGGCACCGCCACTGGGTCCGCTCTGACGGGCGCCAAATGATCCGGGATAAGAGCTGATCATAGACTTGCGATTTCTCGCCTGGGAGAGAAAGTCTTTCATAGCCGGTTCCGGCACGAGATTAAGCGGAAATGGCGGCGGTCCGTTCTTAGAATAAGCCTGGTCCACTCTCTGTCTTGCAGAGATATTGGAATCAAGAGGCGAATGATAGGACCCGGCTCCCCGACCCTGATTGAGATTGTTGCGCAAGAAGAGCACCCGGGCGAGCCTGTCTAATTGCGCTCTTTCTTCTTGACTTAGATTCGGTGCTTCGAGCTTGGCGGCGATTTCAGCCTCGCTTATCGCTCCATTGTCGGCGCTATGGCCCTGGGGGCGCTGTTGGGAGATCATCGGTCTTGCGTTGTTCAGATCCATCGAGTGAATCGTCGAACAGGGATGCCCGACCTGACCAGGCAACACCGGCGCTCTGTTGGGCACAGCCTGGGGGCTGACCGCTGCGGTAATCTGGGTGACAGCCTTGACAGCCTTATCTATAACTTTGGTAGCGGTTCTTCTTGCCTGACGCTTGGTCGCCCGGCGTGCTTTAGGTGATTGAAGGCTATTTTCCATCTCGGCAGAGAGATAGAAGGGAGCATTACTCTCTTGAGTTGTAGAAATAGATGCAGAGTACGATCTGGCTGCTTCCACTTCGGCAAATTTAGCTTGCTGTTCTTTTAGAGCCAGTTCCTGTCTGGTGGGCAGCTTGCGTCCGGGCACGAACTGCATCATCTTAACTTTCGATTTGGCCAGCTCATTGCGGGTGGCGACGGATTTACTGCTCGAATATTTGCTGGTCGAAGCCGGGTTAGCCTTGACGGCTCTTGCACTCTTGAGCTTCGCCTGGGTGGCGACCATAGCTTTGGGCTGGCTTTTAGCGCTGCCCATGCTGGCTTTCAAAAACTCTGCTGTGGCAGACTGTTCTTCTGCCGCTTTCGCCTGTCCTGTAAGCGCAACCGAGAGCGTTGCCGCTATGTTGACCCCTAAAATAAGCTTCGATACTTGCATTGAGCCCCAGATACCTTTTAAATGCGACTTCACCAAACGCCAAACATCGCCCTCGTTGACCCGCCTGAGTCCCGAGAAGGAAGTCGATATTCGCCTTTCACGATTACTAGTCTATGAAATCCGGGGCTGATCTGTCAGTGGGAAATCTACGCATTGAGACGGAGAGAAAAGCAAAAATTTCTATTGAGAGGGGGGAAATTCCCATCTTTGAATCTGTACTTTTAAGGAACTCACTCCCAGACCAGGCGATAACCGACACCGCGCACGGTAAGGATATGCTTGGGCTGGCTGGGATTGTCCTCTAGCTTCTCTCGAAGATAGCGAATGTGCACGTCCACAGTGCGGCTCTCCCCTAGAAAGTCAGAGCCCCATACCTGAGAGAAGAGTTGATCTCGCGAAAAGACCCGATTGGGCTGCTTGGCCATGGCGAGCAAAAGCTCGAATTCTTTGAACGTCAGCTCTATGTCTTTGTCTTTGATGCGCACAGTACGGCTGTCGGTATCTATATAAAGATCACCCAGTTTTATTCCGGCTGGCTCCGGTTTAAGTTCGGGAGCTTCCCTGAGATGGGCTTTCACCCGGGCGACCAGCTCGCGCAGGCGCACTGGTTTAGCCACATAGTCATTGGCGCCCAGCTCGAGCCCTACCACCGTATCAATCTCGGAGGTCCTGGCAGTTAGCATCAAAATCGGGGTCTTCTTATCTACTGAGCGCACTCTTCTGCATACCTCATAACCATCGATGCCGGGCATCATCAGATCGAGGATAACAAGATCCGGTCGGTCTTTCTCGTAGACATCCATGGCACGCAGTCCGTCATGGGCGAGCATGGTCGAGAAACCTTCCTGGGTCAGCACGTACTGAATAGAATTGGCTATATCGACTTCATCGTCAACTATTAGTATCTTCTTCATCATTCTCTCTACTGTCTACAGTCACGAGTCGCTGATCATAGTATTATCAACTAAGAACTGTAATTTCTACGTGCTTGTTCATAGAATTAGCGTGGAATAGTCTATTCTATTTATAGAAAAGATGTAAGGTGACTTAAGGAAGACTGGAGCGTTGGAAGCTAGAAGAAAACGCATATTCGCTGCCCTGGCTGTGGCAACTCTTCTCGTTTTGACCAGCTTGCCGCCCGGCGCGGAAGCCAAGAGCAAAGCCACCAAAACAACCCCCGCAGAAAAAACTTCCGGCGAAACCACCTCTCTTCCATATTTCCATCCTTATCCACCGATGATGCATCCGGTTCGAGTCGGTCTTGTACGCTCGGCTCCGTCGGCAAAATTTGCAGTGTGGGAACCCGGTGCAGTGTTTGTCAACGGACGACCTATCTTTCCTATAAAAAAAGGAATGGTCTATAAAGTCGATGGTCGTTCCATAACCGAGCTGGCCACCGGCAAATCTATCTCTATTCCTAACGACCAGCGCACCTATGTATCGACGCCGGATTTCCGGGTCTGGACAGCCAACAAATGGTGGCGCGGTTGCCTGGAGATTGTCTCTTTCGGAAGCACCATAAACGTTATAAACCTGCTCGACTTAGAAGAATATCTTCTGGGAGTGGTGCCCGCCGAGATGCCGGCATCATGGAACATCGAAGCCTTGAAGGCACAAGCCATCGCCGCCCGCAGCTATGCCTGGGCCCACATGGGCCCCCGGGGTTCAAAGTGGTACAAGAGCCAGGGCTATGATCTGGTGCCCGATGTCCGAGACCAGATGTACCAGGGCTTAGCCAAAGAGCACACGAAAACCTATCATGCCGTGCGCATGACCCGCGGTCTGGTGCTCAAACACGCCGACCGGGTCAAACCGGGCTTCTACCGCGCCAAAGTGGGCGACGCATTTCAAAACCTGAACATTCGTAAGTCGCGTGTATTAAGTAGCAAGCTCGAACAGATAACCGGGGTGCCGGATATAGTCGGGGTGACGGTCAAACAATGGGACGCCGCCGGCAATGCGCATTCTATTCAGGTGATGGGTCCGAGCAAGAGCAAAGAAGTATATGGTGTAGGTCTGGCGAAGATGCTGGGCTTTGCCACCGCAGGTATTCTCGATATACATGAAGAGGGCAACAGCTGGGTCTTTACCTATAGAGGACCGGGCAATGGTGCCCGGGGCTTGAGCCAGACCGGCGCCGCCATGCTGGCTGATAGAGGCTGGCGCTTCGACCAGATTCTGCAACAGTATTATCAGGACAAAGACGGCAAGTTGCGTCTCGATTATCTTGATCATTATCGGGCCATGCCCCAACCTACTAAAAAAGCGGTGAAAGTCTCTAAGAAACGCCCTTCCGCCAGTGATCCCATCGAAGATGACGAAGACTGAAAAATAGATTCATCTTAAAGATAAGACAAATCAAAGCATCTCCAGCCAGGGAAAGAGGATAATTACCCGGTTATCTCTGACATGGATATATAGCCTGATAGGCCCGGGCGCAAGCGGCACTGGAGGCAACGGTGGCAAGCAAAACAAAAATTCAAACCGGTTTCATAGCAAAACAAGCGGAGGAGAGCTCTAAACGAGGCACCAACCGCGGAGTCATGCTTCTGATTGCCGTGGTGGCAGTGGGAGCCCTCTTATTCGGAGGCTGGAAAGCGGTGGAGATGCTCCTCAATTTCCAGAACTATACTAATATTCGAAACGTCTCTCTACAGCTCAATGCTCCCCAGGTAAAAGAGGGCAAAGCCTTTGTAGATGTGACATTGCACAATGCCAACGCCTATCCGATATCTGAGCCGGTTTTCAAATTTGACCTTGCTGATGCGGGCGGCAAAGAAGTATTGCGCGGCGAAATCAAAATTGACGGCACCATACCGGCAGCCGATCAAAGAACCTTCGCCCAGGTAGAACTCGGCACCACCGACGGAGCACCGGCCAAGATGCATTCGGATCTGGTGCGGGTCGATGCCACCACTCCCAAAGAGCTGCCCTCAGGCTTCTCTTCTCATTTCTCTTCGGCGATGATCTCTGAAGACGTGGAAAAAGGACTGGAAGCCCTGACCAAAGAAGCGCCGAATTATGCACCTCTTAAAATAGCTCTCGGTCTTCAGGCAGAGAAAGCCAGCAATTTCAAAAAGGCAGAAGAGCTTTATAAAGAAGCGGTAGAGCTAGATTCTGAAAACGCCAACGCCCACTATCACCTGGCACTTACTCTGATGAGAGACGGCAAGCAGAAAAAGGCTATGCAGCACCTCGAAGAAGCTGCCCGCATAGATCCTAAAGATCCTGCCGTGAAGCTGATGCTCGAAAGAATAAACGGTGGCGACAAGAGCCTGGGCTCAGACTAGTACTCGACTACATTTAGCTCTTTCAGCTCTTTGCCCTGGGGCGAGACAACACAGCGTATTTCATAGGCGCCGCCTTCTTTCTTATATTTGTGGCGTTGGACTATGAGATTGCCTTTCCATTTGCCATCTCTTACAACCTCTAGAGAGTTGGCGTCGACCACATAGCGAATACCCTTGCTATGAAGATCAATCGCCAGCACCGCCCCCGATACCGCATAGGCCGCACAGAGAAAATACAACTCTTTGCCATCAGCCGAAAAGTCCATTCCTTCTATACCACCGATATAGATATCGCCAATAGCTTGATGGGTATCGACTTTAGCGCCCTTCTTAAATAGAGCATAGGGAGCGTTGCCCGGCGCTTCGCTCAAATAGATCACATCGGCAGGGGCGTCACCGCATCCGGTCGGGACCATATCCTTGCTGGTTTCTATGTAAGCGAACATTTTTCGATCTTGAGAATAGACCTTTTTTGGCGATTCTCCCGCTTTGTTCTTTTCAATACTTCCGGCCGCATCAGTCGGAGCGACATCCCGGGCGTATACAGGCAAGTTCGCCTGCAAAATGGTGGTATTGAAGACCAGCAAAAGACCAGGAAACGCCAGCAGGGCTGATTCTATCCGGCTATATCGATGCATCGCTTTGCTCCCTTTTTCCAGATGAATTTCGATTATACCCGCAAACCCGATTAAGTACGGGTATAAGATAACAGAGGAATCGGCAGAATCAGGAAGACCCTTATATATAAGGATGAAAATCCCCCAGGATACACCCACCCCGGAACTCGACGGTCGAGGAGGAGCTTATCTGGCTTCTTTCAATGGGCCCGTGGTCGACAGCCGCTTCCAGATAGTCGACCTGATTGCCCAGGGCGGCATGGGCAGCGTCTATAAAGCGCTGGATACAAAGCTGGACAGAAAAGTGGCGCTCAAATTCATCGCCGCCGACTATGTCAACGACAAAACAGCCCTGCGTTTCCAGAGAGAAGCCCGGGCAACCAGCGCCCTCGACAACAATCATATAGTGCGAATCTACGATTTCGGCATAGCAGACAACGGCTCTCCCTATATGGTGATGGAGTACGCCCGGGGCAAGACCCTGCATCACCTTCTAAAGAAGCATGGAAAGCTCGGCATAGAAGATACCCTGGTCATAGCTGAGAATATTTGCCTTGCCATGGTCCACGCCCATGACAGAAACATTATTCACCGGGATCTAAAACCGGGAAACATCATGGTCTCTCTAGAGGACAGAAAAGGACTTTCAGCAAAAGTTCTGGATTTCGGACTGTCGAGCATAATCGAAGACAGCCGCCAATTCCTCACCGGAACAGGTCTTGTGGTGGGCAGCCCCAGATATCTGAGCCCGGAGCAAGCCCGGGGCGAAGAGGCGGATCATCGATCAGATATCTACTCTCTGGCTTGTGCACTATATGAATGTCTTGCCGGCCGCGGGCCTTTTGAAGCAGAAAATAGTTTTGCCATAATTCAAAAACACGCCGAAGAAGACGCACCACCTCTGGTGCCTCTGGTTAAAGACATCGATCCTGAAGCCTACGCAGAACTCTCCGAAGGCGCTAGAGACGCCATTGAGGAGCTGGCACGGGTGCTTGCCACCTGCCTTAAAAAGAATCCCAAAGATCGCTACCAGAATATGAACGAGCTTTTGTTAGACATAAGAACTATCCGAAAGACTCTTCAAGAAGCGATTGATAGAGAGATAACCAGAAACTACTCACTCTTCGAAGAGGAAGATCTGAACAGCACGACCACCCTCGACGGCATACCGGCAGTCTTAGATAACCTCGCTCCGCCAGAGAAAAAAGCGCGAGGCTTTCTTATATGGGTCTTTGCTGCCCTGGGTATTGCCGTCGTCGGCCTTGCCGTGACAGCCAGTGTCTACCTGCTCGGTCCAAGCCCAATAGAAAACTCTGACATATTGACCAGAGAGACGGACATTCTCTCTATGCCGAACGCTCAGGTCCACAGCGATGCCTCAAAAACCACCATCGGCGACTTCCATGGCACTGCCGACACCGAAGCCTTTAAAAAGAGCGTCCAGGGAGACAAGCTTGAGGTAGTCGGCATTAATCTAAACGACGACCAGGTCGCCTATGTGGCTGACCGGCCGCTGCGAAGATTCTGTATTCGAGAGACAGTTATCACGACAGATCAGGTCAAAGTGCTTGCCGGCAGTAAAACCATCCAGGACCTGATCATGAAGTACTCGGAAATTGACGACAAAGGCGTTGCTGCCCTTGCAAAAATGACCCAGCTAAGAAAACTGAATCTGCAGGGCAACGAGAAACTTACCGGAGAATGCCTTAAGACCATAAGCGCCAACTTTCCTGCGCTGGTCAACCTGGATGTGGGGCATTCTGGGATAAAAGGCAAAGAGCTGGTTTTTCTAACCGGTCCCCGGCACCTCAGAGACCTGGATGTACAAGAACTGAAGCTGCGCGATAGCGACATCAAACCGCTTTTGAAACTACCCTCTCTCAGAGCCATCGACCTGACCGACAACCGTGACCTTACCGAAAAGACTCTAGAACTGTTCGGTCAGGCGACCTTAAAAACCGGCACCCGCTACATGATCAACATCAAGCGCTGCCCGGCAATAACCGCTTCTGTAGCGGCTGAATACCAGAAAAAATACCCCGGACTGAAGATAGAATGCACAAGTGAACCCAGCCGATTTAATCTTTAATCTTCCAACTACGTATTTTCCCCCCTTGACCACCTGGTGGTTTCCGGGTTATTAGTAAGAAGCTCGCTCGTAATATCGCAATTGAACAGATTCGAAACATCCCGCTGAATCCCGGGCGAATTCGAAGCAACCCCCTCGCGCTCTCAATTTCAGGAGCTTTACTAATATGACTTTAGAAAGCAATGCTTCCAAGGTGGAGCATGGCGTCGCCAATGCTCTGGATACTTCAGACCAGGCAGCCAGCCAGAAGATTATCACCGAGGTCAATCAAGACCTCTCAAAGATGTCCGCGCCAGAGAAATCTTATGTCGAAAACGACCTCCAGGCAAAAGGCGTGCTGCCGGATCTGGCTATCAAAACCGGTGTAGTAGCTGAAGACGAATATGTCACCAAAGAAGACCTGACCAAGCTGGGTGAATCGGAAGGTCCTGATTCATTAAAAGGCATGGCTGCTCGTTATCTAGCAGAAAACTTCGAAACCATCGCCGGCAATAGACAGGACATAGACGCCAATGATGTGGAAGGCTTCGACGGCAGAATAGATCTGGCAGTACAAACTGCCCAGGCTATGCGTGAGATGCCGGGACTAATGACACTGGCCAAAGCAGGCCTGAGCGAAACTGATGCCTCCGCCAAAGACGGACTCGATGCAAAAGACATAGAGAACCTTCTTGCCAAACCAGAGAACCTGAGCGAAGACCAGAAGAAAGCTCTAGAGTTCATGCAGAGCAAGTTCGATCTGATGAAGACCCCCCGGGGCATCTGGAGAGCGACTGACTGGTCCACTCCCAGAATCACCACAGAAAGTCTCGATGAATTTGTAGACACATCGGTCCCCCTGGGCTTCCGCAAACAGCTAGAGATAGTTCAAAAAGACTATGGTGAGTCCGCTGGTTTGAAAGCAGAAGCAGAAAAAGCCATTGTGCCGGATCCAGCAGGTGATGGCACCCAAGATAAAGTCGAACCCAAACCGGCAGAAGACGGCAAAGATGCCGGTCAAGATCAGAGTCAGGGACAACTGACCCCGGGAGGTCCGCAAGACAAAGGACAAACAGACGAAGAACGCGCCAAAGATCCCAATGAACTCGGTCCTGATAGAAGGACAGAAGAAGAGAAAAGTCAAATTGTGCCGGGCGACACCGCCGGCAATGGCAACGACGTCGCCCCCCAGGGTGCAAAAGACCAGCAGACCTTGCCCAGAGACGCCAATCCTGACGAGTTCGGTCCGGACAGAAGAGAGCCCCAGGATGAAAGCACTTATAGAACACTCTCTGACCGCACCAAGCACTATCGCAACTTTGGCGAACCGGAAAACCCCGGAGACAAACCCCAGGAAGGAGAGCAGCCCCCGGAAAAGGCCCCGGAGCAAGACCCTTTTAAAACCATCAAATTAAAAGAAGGTGCCACAGTCCAGGACTTCGCCCGGTCACAGTTGGGTCAGGAAGCTTCTGATGATGATGTTCGCGCTCTCACAGAAAAGATAGTCAATGCCAATGACTCTCTTGATGGTGCTCAAGCAAAAATCGAAGCCGGCGCAGAGATAAGAGTGCCGCGCGAGCTGGAGCTTCGCGCCGTAGACAAAGTCTATGAAGTAAAACCAGGAGACAATCTCTGGAACATATCAAAATCGCACCTGCAAGAAAAATCCGGCACCAGACCGTCGAATCAAGAAGTTCTCGATATGGTCAACAAGATTGTGGAGCGCAACAGCATAGCGAATCCCGATCTTATCTATCCGGATCAAAAGATAATTATTCCCGGAGAAGTTCCCGAAGAGGTAGAACCACCGCCGGAAGCAGCTCCACCTGCCGAGCCGGAAGAGAGCGACGCCAAGAAAAAACTGCTTGAAGAAGCAGAGGCTAAATTTGGCGATGAGCCCGAAAAATTCGAAGACTTCAAAAAAGACATGGAGACCTTCGAAGCGAGAAAAGAACGGGATGGTATCACCGACGGCGATATCGACAATACCTATAAAGAAGTAACCAGACTGCTCGAAGCCGAAGGCGACACGCCTATTAATCAAGAGCAGCGCGAGAAGCTGGCTCAGCAGATTATGTTTCAGGCAGCAAACCCTAATCAGATTGATCAGGGCACGAATAACACCTGCAACATGAACACTGTCGAGGTCAAGACATACACTAAACAACCGGCGGCAGCAGCCAAGCTGGTGGTCGATGTTGCCACCACCGGCAAATACACCACCACCGACGGTGTGACAGTAGAGATAGATCCCACTCCCCATGGTCAATCTAAGAACGAAGTCAAATTCGACGGTGCCAGAAGCCACGCCAGCGAGATATTTCAAGTGACCGGAGTCAACCTGCACCTGAATATCGAAAACAATAAGACGACTCCGCCTGGACAGCTTCGCTATGAACAGCACGATCCGGTACCCGGTGTTCGCGGCGGCGGTGAGAAGCTGATGGACTACAGCACCACCCCACCCACAGAAAAAGGTACCAGCCCCGGTGTGACCGTAGGCAATCTCCACAACCTGAGAGATGTCTACAAGCAGATAACCGGAGTCGAAGAGCGTGAGAATATCCTCGGTCACGAGAAGTTCGTCACCGACACTTCTGACGCCGTCAAGAGAATTGGCTCAGAAGAAGAGCTGACCGCTTACCTGACCCAGGCCAAAGCCGATGGCAAGTTTCCTGTCACCGTGGCAGTCGAGACCACTAACGAGCCTTTCTGGAGCGATTCTGGCGGTGGTGTCGCCGGTGGTTCCGGTGGTGGACATGTTCTCAACATCACGGACTTTGAACCAGGACCGCCCGGCAAGGTCGCCATCGACAACTCCTGGGGCACCGACGACGATCACGACGCCAGCGACCCCGTATCGGTCCATGACCTCTACATCGCCATGCAGCGCCCCAGAGACTCGGTGGATATCATCCGCGAAGATGTCAGAGCCAGTCGCGAAGGCGGCAGCCCTGACCACTGGAGAGAATTCGAACTGCTTAGAGTGGAGCGCAACCTGGGCACAACCAATAACGAGCAATACGCAGAAAAGCTGAAAGAGTCCATGGCTACCGCCAAAGGAGACTGGGACGCCGGCAAATCGCTGGAAGGCAAAGATAGAGCGCTAGAGAAGCTCGGTGCTTTGATACGCTCCCTGCCGGAAGCACAGCGAACGGAGCTGACTGAGTATCGCGCCTCGCTGGGAATATAGTTGCTGAAGACGCTATAATTCAGAGATGTCAGAGCCGATGGATTTCACTCCACCTCCCGAGAGCCGTCACGAAGAGAAGGTCAGCGTCCCTGACCACCTTCAGCCATCTTCGAAATTCAACATGGAGTATCTCATGGAAAGCGACAAAATTCGTCTTGCCCAGGCAAAGCCTGTGGACAAGGTGGTGGATGTAGGTCAGATAGGAACGATGAAGCTGCCATCCGGATTTGTGGAAGGGGAGAGCGAAAGAGGCACCGTGGGCAGTAACATGTTCCAGGAATACCACCTGGCGGCAGACCCTTCGGTAAAGCTTTATCTAGAGTATCGTGGCTTCAAAATGAGCAAAGCGACAGGCGGCAAATTTCACGACATACTCGCCGAACCACCACATAAACTGAGCGCCGAAGAGCTGAAATCGCTAGGCGAGATGTTTGATACCAGAAGCAACCCCTCAGAATTTCATACTCAGATAGCCAAGACCCAGGATGTCGATGGCAAGCGCGTTCTCGTGCTCGAAGGTCGTTATCTAAAACACGATCTGCAAGCCAGAACCATGTTTATCGATGCCGATGACACCGGAAGAGTAGTACAACAAGTCACTTTCCAGACGCCCATGGACAAACGCAGCCAATATTTCAACGATGGCATAAACGCTCTGGAATCTATCAAGTGGCGCTAAAATGGTCAGATGGGGCATTCTAGCGGTGGTGCTTTCATTTGTTCTGGGGGGCTTTTATTTCCTCAGCGCGAAGTCGACGGTGCCACTAGACAAAACCAAAACCTCGACAACAGATCCGGCGCAACTGTACAGACAACAACAGAACTGTGCGGCAGCCAGCGTAGAGACCATAGACATCAAGCCGGGTTACTGGGGGATAACGGTCAAAGAGACCGTTCCGCGAGGCACCAGAATAGAAAGCGACATGCTGAAGAAAGAATTTTTCAAGCGAGAAGAGCTGCCATCGAGTTTCGCCACCAGCCTGGATGAGGTCTCTGGCAAGCTGGCGCTGCGAGATTTAGTGCCGGGCAAAGCGATTCAGTGGGGCGATGTCAGTCCGGCTCTTTCTCTAGAGGAGCTGGAGCACGACCTTTAGATCGCTGCTCTTCTGCCAGAGACAAAAGAACCGCGCCGAGATCAAAGAGATTGACGTTGAGCTGACGCAAAATCAGGTCGCCCATTCCAGAACCGTCCATAATTAGTGCTAGAAGCAAGTGATCGGTATCGATGAGACGCTCGCGATCGTACTCAGCCTCTTCTCTTGCCCCCTCGAGTATGCGACAGGCATCCCCGCCAAGCAAGTAGCCGCGCATATCTTCAGGAGCCGGTTCGGCAACGGAAGCACTGCGAAGAAACAGTTCAACACTGGCGGGCTTGACCTTTGTCTGACTCAGCGCTCTACCGGATAGAGAATCAGATACATTCAGCAACCCGTACAAAATATGCTCGGAGCACACGGGCTTGCCGCCATGTTTCTTAGCCATCGCTATGGCGATTTCGAGTGCGGTCTTAGCTTCTTTGGTAAATCTGATATCCGATTCGGGATCTTGCAGATCGAGCGCCACCGGTCGATTGATGTTGCCATTGCCGGCACCAATTCCCTGGTCACGCTGCGCCTGGGTCTTTGTTTGCGGGTTCTCTGGCTGAACCAGCAAATCCCCAGATTTCAAAGGTTCGCTCACGATCGCTCCATAGATTGGTGTTCAAGGATTTCGCTCAGCCAGACAGACTAGCCGCCTACTTTGACCTTGATCTCGCGAGGATTCTGGTAAACATAGCCATCTATGACCTTGTCGCCCTTAGAGATATAACCGACACAATTGGTCGATTGGGCTTCATCGGTAAGCTCGTGGACAATACTGGTAACTGTCTGGAAACCGAAGCCCAGTCCGGCACACAACAGGCAGACTGACAGGGCAGAACTGGTCGCGCGGCGCACTAGCTTCAATCCGTCCCAAAACGCCTTGCAACATGCGCATAAATACGCCAGAGACACCGTGGCAGTAACAATAAAGCCGATTACGCCGCAGACTACGATGATGGCCGAATATGCGAAATTCTGGAGAAATTCCATAAATTAATAATCCTCGAGACATAGGCATTATTCCCATATGATCAGGAATATCTCCCCGACAGCCAATAATTTTGACCTTTCGAAAATCCGGGGAATTAGTCCCAGAAGCCAAGCCCTAAAATTGTTTCCAGCCTCTCACCCGGGTAAAATGTCCTTCTGGCAAGACAACTGAAAAGGGCAGATTTTCTTCTATGAATCTCTTGGATAGAAAAAGCGTATCTACTGCGGTTTTTACAACAAGCTGCCTGGTCTTAGCGACCTTCTCCAGAGCAGCAACCGCAGACGATGAGATATATGATGCAGAGCCACTCAAACCAGCTCCTTCTATGCCGATGTGGTTCTACGACGTAAAAGAAGACTTTCGCTATCCAATACCCTGCGAATTCGACTTCGCCTTCATAGACAGAACAGGAAAAGTCGTTATCACCGGACCGTTCCTAAATGTAGAGTCTTTCAAAAACGGGCGTGCGCGAGCAAAGTTAGGCCACTACGGTTTCATCAACAAGAAATGGACTGTGATATCTACTCCTCTCTATAGACCCACCGATGCGGTGGTCCACCGCGACGGCACAATCGTAAAACGAAATAAGCTATCGGAGGCTGGAGAGACAAGCGCTTGTATTCAAAGTGTAGGCAACGGCGATTTATCTTTCATGAGAAGAGGTCGGATTGAATGCGAAGACCTGTTGGCGAGCCTCAAATCAAAACAGCCCCCCAAAAGCTTGACTCCCTTCCAGGCTGGCAAATACGGACGATGGGGCTACAAAGACGAAAATGGCGATATTTTTCTAGCACCGATCTTCAGCAAAGCAGGCAATTTCTATGATGGTATCTCGAAACTCGATTTCGAAATTAGCAAGAAGATTAGTAGTGCAAAGTACGAAGTACTCAAAAATGCTGTTGAAAAAGCCAAAAAAGAGGGGTTAGCCAACTCCCCAGAAGTCGCCAGAGCCAAAGAAAGACTGACGGAATTTGATACTCTGACCTACATAACATCAAATGCTAAGCTCCTCGTTCCGCCCAATCGCTATCAAGCCGGAAAGGACTTCAGCGAGAGCATAGCAGCGGTAAAAGCAAACGGTAAGTGGGGTTTTATAGACGCCACAGGACAAGAGATAATCAAACCTCAATATGACGCTGTATCCAGCTTCAGACATCAGCTTGCCGCTGTGGAGAAGGACGGAAAATATGGCTATATAGATACCCAAAACAGAACAAGAATTCCCTTTCATTTCAAAATAGCAAAACAGTTCAAAGACGGCTTGGCGCCTGCTAGCGAAGACGGCCGAAACTGGGGATTTATAGGAACCGACGGTGAATTCAAAATCAAACCCACTTTCAAAATGGTGTTCCCATTTTCAGAAGGTCTGGCACTGGTTCTGATACCACCGCGCGAAGCAATCGACAAGCTCCCCACAGAAGCAGAGAACTTCTATGAAAGCGGTCTTGTGCACATGCGCCTGTGCGAATTCGACCAGGCAAAAGCATCTTTCAAAGCTGCTCATTCTCTTTCACCTTCGACCAAAACAGGAAAGTTAGCAGCAATTCTAGAGAAGAGAATAATTCCAGATAGCAAGCAGAGCCGTGAGGCTGTCTTTGCCTATATGGAAGCCCGAGACAATAAATCTGACGACAAAAAAGAAGAACTCTATAAGTCTGCGATAGATGACTCTCCAGAATTCACCTGGGCGAAAGTAAAACTGGCTGAGATCTACAAAAATCGAGGCGAGAAGGAGAAGGCGAAAAGCCTTCTAGCCCCTATCAACAAGCAACAGCCAGACTTTATGCCGGCAGGAGTTCTGCTTGCAAATATCCTGGAAAGCGAGCACCAAAACGAGGCAGCTAAAACAATTAAGGATGAGTATCGGGACTTTAAATCGAATTCTGAACTATTCGAAGAGCTACAGAAACTAGTCCCACCACAATACTATTGAACGTCCCATCCGGAGCCCCTGAGCGTACTCTTTCATAGCGACGGCAGATGCTCTCATATTTGGAGAAAGTCGAATAGTGTCAGGGCAGATCAGGAAAACCTCGGTCAAGAACGGCGACAGGTCCTCAGGCAATCTCTTGCATCGAAATTCTACGGTATCATTATTAGCGCGCACCAGGTCTATACCATAGGTGGTGTCCCACCGTCTCAACTTCTCGACGAGCATGTCGTTACTAACTGAATAGTTTAGCCCACTAGTACCAACCAGTTGAACAAATCGAATCGGATTAAGCTCTCTTGACAGAACGACCAGAGACTTCTGTGCTTCTGGCTCCAGCTGAAGTTCAGGCGCGCTTTCTGTCAACTCCCATTCTGTACTCGATAGCTTTTTAACAGAAGTACCGGGAGCGATGAAAAATCCCCTTGCGGCAGTTCGCGCATTCTTAGGATCGTATTTTTCAGGATCAAAAGTAACTACTTGTCGTCGGTTTTTGCTCTGTTCATGAACAATGTTTTGGATTTTCGATACTCCGCTTTTAATTGTTCTAGAGCCAGTAGGAAACTGGTTTGCTCCGTATACTACGCAATCCATCGATTGCAGCTTCTTTTGCAGCCGACGTAATATGACAGATTCCATACCAAGTGGGTTCTGACTCGATTCCTCCGGCAAGAAGAAACCAAGTACTTTTATCGGTTTGAATTCCTCACCCAGCGTCCATCCGGAATACCGCTTTTTTAGGTCGTTGTAGATTTGACGCGCTGGCACTTTTTCGTCCAGATACGCCGGCGCGATGGCAGTTTCAACAGAATCACTGCTTTTCTTCCGGTGCTCTAAGATTGCATATGGAACAAACTCTTTGAGTTTACGAGCGTATTCTATTTGTTCGAGATCGTCACTAAATGCTGCCTTGTAGTCAGCGATGCCCTCTACCCATGATTCGTCATCAAACTTGAAGCGATCCTTGATCTGGTTCATTATCACCGGCTTCAGCTCAGGATACTGTTTGATAATCGCGCGCAACTTTCGATAACTAACTTCGTTCCAACTGTAATCAGGAGCGGGAAACGCACCACTAACCAACCAGGGTCGGCTGTAACGCATCTCGACCTCGAAAACTTTCGACCCGGTGCGCTCTTTGATGAGTTCCAGCGCTTCGAGAGGAATGCCATACTGCTTCGCCAGAGCCTTTTCTTCTTCGTTCAGTGACTTGGGATAAGTATAGGTTGACGAGGCGCTGGAAGCAGAAGGTCCGCCACCCTTGTTGCCAGAGCAAGCAACCACAAGAACAACACAGAAAAGAGAAGCGATAAGGGCAGCAAAACAGCGAAGCATGAAAAACTCTTCTTTGGTGTATAACTCCAAAAGTATACGCCGTTCGAGACTATTGTGGGCAGATTAGCCAAATCAAGAATGAATTTTAAAAGACTCAAAAATGAGAATTAAGAATATTCGGATCACGCACCCTGAAACCGCCAAAATAGTGGCCTCAAAACTGCTGAGAATAGAGCGGTTATCAACAGAGTTGTTCGAAGAATGCGAGACATTTCAACTTGAAGAACATGAGCGAATTGAATTCAAGATGCAGATCGGTAAATTGATACTTTCGTGCAACGAATTTATCATGAACATCGTGAAAGTGAACAAGGTATCGAAAGCTGGCGTAGACCAGGAATCCATCCAAATCGCAGTTGAGCACTGGAAGAACTTTCTTGGATCTGAAAGAGCCGAGTCACCGATGATTCTTATCAATGCAGATGCAGAGAAAACGATCATCTACTCAAGATTAGACTTTGCAGAATTAGTCCTTGTTAGAATGGAGCAAGTACAAAAGGAGATCGATGAAACCATTAATTTCATCGATGAGGCTGATTGTAGCGAAGACGAGAAACTAGGGCTGCGAGCAATGTTGGGTTACTTCGTTGGGTTTTATAACACCATTCACTTGCCGATTTTTGCCGACCATCCCGCTCTAATACCGCAGGACAGTAATTGGCGAGAGATGGTGGACGATTTTAAGAGGGAACTGCTCGAATCCAACATGGATTCATAGTCACAGGCGGTTGCCATTCTCTGGAGGAAACCAGCGCAGCAAATGCGGAACATACTCAGAGATGACTGATTCGATTTCACCGTCGTCAATGTCATGCTCCTGCAATTGCGGCCGCATCGCTTGCCATTGAAGTTCTGAGAGTCTATCACCAGACTCAGTCAATATCTTATGTCTCAAATGAGCAGCTCGAATCAACAAGCTTTTTCTTTCTTCTGTCGTTGAAGAGAGAAACCTCATCGCTTCGAACTCAGACCGGGCATAACCGATGCTTTCAAGTTCTTCCAAAAACTCAGTCGTCGGCTCGCTAGATGGATCTAGAGCTTGTATCCATCCGCCGTATCGGCCCATCAAACGATTCAACGAATCATCATTAGAAGGAAATCGAACATGCGGAAACTCACGAAATATGTACTTCTTCATTTATATATGTCTCGCTGTCATAGATGAAGCTTGCCATTTAGTTGTACCACCTAAAACCAGTCAGACTCAATTCCCTGAAGCACTCGAACGGAATCCAGGTACAATAAGGTGACCTTCAAGGAGTACAACCTTTCCAATGCAACTTCTCGGGACATGCTCAGAATTATTGGTAGTTCTTTTACAGCACCATGGAATTCAAACCCAAGAGAATGAGGGCATAGTGACTATTCCCGATGGACCTCCCTACCAGTTTGCATTGCAAGTGTATAGAACTGGAGAAAAATCTGTCGAATTACAAGCGTTGTGCCAAGTGGCGCCCGGACGAGTGATTAGAGAATACCTTGCAGGAGTGGGAGAGACTCAAGAAGAGGCGGTAATGGACTCTCAGACAAATTTTATTGCCTGTGTATTTCATGTCTGGGTCTCTGCCTTATTGGGAAAGCCAAACCAATACGCAGATGATTTCACTTGGCAGATACATGGAAAAGAGAGACGAGCCACAGTCGGCTTTGCCAGCGGAAGGGGATACATAGAGCTGACAGGAGAACCCGAATGGCAAGAAGCCTGGCACGCCGCGGTAAGGCAACAGCCACTTACTGAAGACCTGCACTGGGCAAGTTTGTGCTACGTCCAACGCGATGGAGTAACTCTTGCTTGTGACGCCTCAATAGATAATGAGCCATGCGTGCCGGTAATTGAGCAAATGCTGAAGTTTAACTGGCCAAGTCGCAAGGAAATGTATTCTGTTCGACAATTCATGATTATTCAGCCGTGATGGCTGTACTTGAGGTGGAAAGTGCAACCAAATCCTTTTGAATCAGAGTTCCAGAAGATGCGAGACTTGATACGAGAACTCGATGATGACGACCTGGCGCTAACTTACATCGAATCAGCACTAAATATTGAAACGCTCAGCCTGGATGAAGAGATGAGTATCAACGAACATCTCCTTGCAGGAAAACCACTAACCGAAGCCCAGAAGAAACGAATGTCAGAAGGTTACCTGTTCATTGCGGTGACAAAAGCGGCGGAGTTTCGGCAACTAGGTGTTTCCATAGGCTCTCTGATAGAAGCAGCCGAGAAAGCAGTATCAGAGGCTCTGCCGGAGTTCAGACCAAAGCGAGTGTCGGAGTCCTTCTACAGCGACTGCAACGATATCGCAGAGTCTGCGATTGTAGAGGCTTTGCTTAATTCTGGGTTTGAGCTGGTGCCTCCCGAGGAACTTATAAAACTGGCAAAACCAACGGGCGATGCCATTGAAGACGGGAAGAGTCAAGATGAACTTAAACGCTTGCTCGTGTTACTCGACCCAATTGAGCGGAGCTTTGTCAGTCAAGCTTGCGGACTATCTGGAAATGCCCCGAAAAGCCTGAAGGAAATTGCACGAGCACGGGGAAGCGACTCAACAGCCCTGGTGGAATCTTACCTTACTAAAGCTCTTCGCAAGATCTTGCGTCGCAAGAAAGTTGGCACATGAATTCGTAGTTTAGTTGCAGGCGAACTCGACAGGGGAATAACAAAGAAATCCATGGATAGAATAAATTGAGCACCGACAATGCCGACAAACTAAGAATGTTATCCACTTGCCTTTCCCAACTAGATTGCCAACGTGAAGACTCTACAACGATAGAACAAAAGACTGACAGAAAAGCCCTGGTGCAACTGTATGAGCACCTTCCTTTTCAGTATCCCAGTCTATTCGAAGAACTTCTTCTGAACTACAGATGGGACGCACTAGATCTGTCTTTACTGCGAGTGAAACCGAACCGTGCAGGAGAAGATCTATCTGGATTCCTTAGCGAAATATGTGCTGACGAATATATTCATGAGTACTGTATTCAGAATAACTTTCTCTTGTTTGGGATGGGTCCGGATGTGTCTTATGATCCAGCCTGTTTTCAGGTCGTTCCAACCTTACACCCTGACAGTTATCCAGTTATGCTGATAGATCACGAAGACATTCTCTGTCTTCGAAAGAAGGTTAGGACAGAGGTATTAGCAACAAACTTTGAGAGCCTCATTGAAATGGTACTAGAGCGCTTCGGATTGAATTCTTGAGCCTGTAATGAATCAGCACAGATTGCTTGCCGGCAAAACTTGTTCGATAGCGAATCCAAACCTCAAGACGCCATAATAAACTGACTCTCGTATCTGCTATACGCCAATTCTTGCTGTTCCCTGCTGCACTTTCTCTCAAATAGGTTTTTCTTGCCTTCTTTGATATCGCAGTTGTTTGGGGCAAGCTGCTCAGCCAAAAGAGTATTTTTAATAAACCAGGCTATGTGGTCACATCGACTCTTTGATACATTAGCACTTTGTCCAGATGAATTTGGAAAGTAGAATCCCAATAACCGAATTCGAATTTCAACATCAGAAGAATCCCTTCCAATCGATAAATGCACAGATTCAAACAACTCGAATCTCAAAAAGCGCTATGGAAAACTCAAACAGTTTTGCTTACATTGTTTTGCGCTTGCGTCGGGATGATGACAATATTCTCGGTTCAGAGCCTATCAACCGAAAATGCTGAGCCTTGTTTCTTCTTCCCATACGATACATGCGCAGTTTTCAGGATAAAAGATACTGGAAATAGCAAATCTAAAACGCCAACAATGACTGTTAAAACCGAGGCTGTGCTGAAAGGTAGCCTGAAGTGTAATCAAATTATCCACCTGGCATTAGATTCCAAACCAACAGCTTTATTTGGAGCGCCCTCCAAACAGCTAGTCGGATCTCGTCAGCTTTTGGCTTTTCATCAAGGTCCCCAGAAGAATAAAACGATTCTTTCAACATCAAATGATTATGCTCCCTTCAAAAATCCAAATTTCTTTGACGAAGACGTTGCTCGCCTGGAAAAGAATCTGAAAAGGACACCCTATCCATATAGATCCTGCCTGGTTGTAACGCTCAAAGAAGTTCACGCGAAACACGAAAAGCAAAGCATGTGGCGATCGAAAGAGTTTTTCTTTCAAATTGACTCGATAGTTGTAGCGGATCAAAAATACAGAGAGGAGGGAGTAAAGGGTTTTGAGAATGCTCCGGCATACAAAGACCAAGCACTAGAGCACTTTGTATTTAAACCCAAAGACCAGATTGCTATTAAGGTTAAGTGGTTTCCCTTGTCCGTTCCGCCACCGAGACTACCAGGACTAATCTCGGGTCGGAAATATATACTTCAATGGAATCCAACTCGATCTCCAGGTTCCCAGAAGCCGAATACTTTCTCAGATTCCTCATTTGAATTGTGTCAATATAAACCTCAAAAGATTGAAGGAATTAAGGAGTTCGCTCGCAACAACCCACAAATGATTGAAAGCTTACGCCGTCAGCTAGAATCTCACATTGAGAAACGATGGACAGCACAGCGCATTCGAGAATATTTGAAGCGACCGGATTTGAGAGAATGTCCTCAGCTAACTACCATTGAGCCGCTGAACGGTCCTGTTCTTGGCGGACAACTATACAAAGATCTAGAGCCCGAACTTGGAAAGGTAGTCTGGTATACATGGCTGCAAGATATGCAACCAGTGGGTGAGTTTCAGATTGGTGTCACAAACAAAGCTGGAGATGTCTGGAGGTTGGAAACCGGATATTTAGAACTGCAGGATTATTCTGATGATGATTTCAAAAGGGATCTTATTAGTCTTACTTTACAGAGAAGCTATCAAGCCTTCTGGACGATTCAGAATTATAAGCTTTCCTATCAGCATGAAGCTATTGCTCCAGTTGACTTTCCTGCGCCCACCACAGAACGCCTCGAATTGATCCGAGATGCTAGGAACAAGATCAGGAGCTTGCGTCAGCAGCTTGCAAATGGAAAAGTATTGACCGCCGATATCGATTCTGACCTTCACCTTTCAAACATCCTTGTCGATGGCAAAGTCTGCTCAGCCTGGTGTAAAGCCTACAAAAATCGTGTTGAATACATGAACGAGATTTGGAAGGTGCAGCACCCTGACAAAGTTGGTTCCTAAGACGATTAATTGGTTGCGGTCTATCTCGACAGGGGAATAACAAAGAAACCACATGACTCTGTGTTAGCTGGCTTCCGGTTTACTTAACAAAATGGCTTCCACCTCCTACAGCAGCGCCAAAGACTCTCTCAGAACCCTGAAATCTATTCTGGAGCCGAATGATCCTGCTGTGGCTTACATCGACAAAGCCCTGGAGGCTCCGGTCATGAATATCGACGAAGAGACTCAAATCAATGAACTGCTCTTGAGGGGAGAAGCTCTCTCCCAGGAGAGAAAACGCCGCTTGCTCGCCGCGCATCAGTTTATTGCGATTCTTGGGGTGTCGAAATACCAATCGCTGGGCGTCGAACTGCAAACCCTGATTGAAATCGGCAACAGGGCGCTGGTCTATGCCCTGGAAGAATTTATTCCGAAAAACCCATTCGATTCGTTCTATAGCCACGCTTACTACAGGGTGGAAGATGCCATCCTGAAGAAGCTGCCGGATTTTGGCGTGGAGACTGTCGACCTGGAGACCCTCAGGGAACTTGCCCGCAAAAGCGGCGACAAGAAGATAGACGAAAGCAATGCCGCTGAGCTGAAAACCCTTCTCTCTCTGGTCGATAATTTAGACCGAAGGCTGATAGAGCTTCTAATAGGCCTCGAAGACGGTGTGGAAAGAAGCGCAGAAGAGATTGCCACCCTGATGATGGCCTCCCGAGATCGGATAGAAGAGCGGCTGAAACGCGGACAGCGAAAGGTGCTGCGACGCAAGAAAGTTACTTCCTGAACTTTCTGATTTTTCTGAACTGCCTGAACTTTGCTTGATGTCGCCGAGGGTGGGGATAACCGTGCTGCCTGAATTGGCATGGCGCGGTACTGTTGTAGCATGAGAAATCGTGCAGAGACAAACAGATTCGCCGACTTTGTGGTGCCGTCAATCATAGTGGCATCGCTAGTGGTAGTGCTCTTTGCGGGAGCTGGATTTGCGTGCGGCTACGATGAAAATGCCACGGAAGAGACGGAAATAAGCCTTGTGAGAGAAGCGGTCAAGCTGGATGCTACTGAAACTATTTTCAGTATAGAAAACGATCTGAAGTGCGATTGTACTGTGGTCAAGAGAGACGTTTTCTACAGTCGGCACAAGTTTTGGGAGAACGACCGGAGTGCATCGGATAAGGATCTCTACTACGGGCTGCACAAATTTGGAGGAGATGACATCGTAACGAATCTCATATACAACCTTTCCAAAATTTTGTTCAAGTGGCTAGTTGAATCCAAAGCACTTCTGATATCAGGGGCGATATCATTCTTTCTTCTACAGTGCCTTGTCTTCAAAAAAGGCACCGTGGCAAAAAACACCGCATCAACAATCACATTTGCTGTGTTTGTAGGTGGCTTGCTCTATGGACTGGCAGGATAGGCGGCCTTATATCCCTTGAGAAACGACCTAAATGAAGCCACCTATTCTGCATCTGATTCTGCAAATTCTTCCCGGGCTACTCATAGTCCTGTTTGTGTCAGCAGTTTTCATCGAACAGATAAAGATCTGTACTGACCATCAGTACATCGGCAGAAAGCAACAGTCAGAATTCAACATTGCGCAGCAAGCCAATTCAAATAACCTTGCATACAAAGTAGAAAGAATCTTACGCAATATTGGAGCTGATTCCATCGAATCAGATACACCGTGCTACTGCGAAAGCAGAAGAAGGTTTGTATTCTATTCGGGGAGCAGTCCTGAAGAATTGCAGGAACAGAGGAATCGCCTAGAGAGACTATTCACATCGAACAAAACCACTTTGATTTCAATAGCTAGCTCCATAGTAGTTTTCTTTATAGTTCTCCTAGCACCAAATAATAGAAAACACCGCTACATAAACACTCTGTGTTCTGCATCCCCAGTGATCTTCTTCGTCAGCGGCATACTTTACGGGGTTATTCACTAAGTGAAGCTGATGATGCCAACTAGCTTGAGAGAAATATCAGGGCTAGCGTTGCTGTCTGTGGTGGCATGTGCTATATGCCTTTCGCTCTATCCTCACTTTCAGTCAGCTATTGCCAATCAGTACAACAAGAAGAACTATCGAAGTCTTATTCTACAATCAGCAGCTACCAATCATACGGACAAGGTATTCAGAATTGAAAATGACCTGTCCAACTGGGAACCCAAGGTCTGTTTTTTCTGCTATGAGTGTCCAGACGAAGATATTATACTCACTCCCAGAATAATACTTATGGCAATACTTCCATTTAGAGCTTTTATCGCTGCAGCAACAGTTTCGCTGATCATAATGATTAGCTTGATCAGCGGAAGGAAAGTGAGCAATCGAGGTGTTGCTGTATCCCTGGCATTAGCTCTTTTTACGGGTGGTATATTCTATGAATTGCTCGTATAGTAGTTAAACAGACCTAGAACCTGCAAAAAGATTCAAAATGCTGAGCACTCAAAACAACCTGAAGACCACAGCTTGTGATGCTTATCTGCCGCAGCTATGTTGTCACTGGCTATATACTCATAAATCTCGATAAAATCGAGAATAGCCTGTGGTGCAGAAAGTTGGGGCATTCAAAAACACTGAATAGAACTACGCAGTGGCGTGAAAAAGAAATCTTAACTCAAATTCGGCATCAAGGAATTGCCGTTTAAATACTTCATCTCACCGCCGTTCTCGATTAGCTCAACAAAGTGTTTCAGCTCTCGCTTTACCTTGTTATCAGCCCGGTCCCTATACTTGCACAAAATCTTCAAAACGCCAGTCTTATGACTTCCCGCCAGTCCAGAAGCAAGTATCATTGCCGCGGCAGCGTCGCGAAAATTGCTGTCCTCAATAGCCCCAAACGCCTTGTCCAAATCAGCCAAAGCTTCTTTATGCTTCCCCTCCGTCATTGCGACCATCCCCAAGGAGGAATAGCATAGGGACAAAGGTTCGCCACCAGACTTATTCAGATCAGTAATTACCTGGTTTGCAAATACTTTCGCGTCGTCAAATCTAGCGAGTTCCATCGCACACCAGGCGGCAGCAGCGACTCGTTTTTGGGCATTGTATTCCTTATCCTTCATGGGCATGAGTAGACGCAAGGCACGCAGCATACGCTCACAAACACCTTTTCGCAAATCCCTATCGGAAATCAATTTATATCGCAAAGAAAGAAAATAGTAGATTCGATCCAAGATCTCTGAGTCATCAGGATTATGCTCCAGTGCAGACCAAAGAATGTTCTCGCTCAGTTCGTCATCCTCTAGAAAGAAATAGCTTGAGGCACTCAAACAAACCGCTTTGCTACAAGGATTCAGCTCTACCTGTCGCAACCAGAGGCGCTTTCCTTTTTGATAAAGTCGCTGATTCAGGGTCCGATCTTTTCGCCTTTTCCCATAGTCGTGGTAGAAACTAAAGAAAGAGTAGAAGTCTAAAGCTCTCACCTTTGGTTGATTCTCGATAAACCAGAACATATGCCGAGCAAGAGAATTTCTAGAATCCGTTGAATGATACTTCCTATTGTTATAGTACTTACAGAGCTTTATTCGCAGCAATAGTTCCCCGGGAAGCTGTGACAGATTGGCTTCCCACCGCGCGATTTCAGACGAGACGGATTGCTCTGCTCTATCGCTATGATAAAAAGTAATACCCTTGCTATTGAAGACATCCAGCGAATGCTCTCTAGACAGATTCTCAAAGTTTATCGCAGGCAAAATATCACGCTTAAGAGCAAGCAACTTCTCCACTCTGTGAGGGACAAGAAACTCACGGATTTCTGGTATCCAGAATAGAGCTACAGGTAAGAGATCAAAAGGACTTGCCGGTTCATAGGTCTGTATAGAACGTCGCAAGGAGTAGCTTGCCCTTCGATAGTCTCTTTCACCTATGAACACACGTGCTAGAAACAGCAAAGCAAAATGATTGGACGGATATCGCCCATATTCTATGTAGAACTGTTTTGCTTTCTCTGGGAGTCCACAGTCCACCGCCTCGATAAAAATATCATCTATTACTCTCTGTCCCCACCATCCAGATAAATTTTTTCCGGCATGTTTCCTTCTTTGAGAGGAAAGCACCCTTTCTTCGGCACGGCGAAAGTTCAACAATCGATCTTTTCTTGCATCACGAGGCTCTGGAAATACAGGATAAGCGATAGAACCAGCTCCGCGCCGCTTTATCATCTTTTTGAAAGCTCGATAGTAAGTCACTCTTGGATGTGACTTTGCCTTGGCATGAACAGATACAACTTCTGAATTCTTTGCGGGTTTATTGCCTGACTTCTTATCATCCTTCTTGTCATAATGGTTCTCACACTTTGCCACCACATTGTCCGCTAACTGCCAGTCACCGGTACAGATACCAGACAATGTGACAATACGCCAGCTATCCAACAACAAATCAAAATCAGTCTGGTGTTTAAAACTGAGCACCATTTTTGATGCATACATCCCGGCTTCATGCCACTTGTTTTGATAGCAAAACACTTTGGCACAGGCAAGCGAAGCCTCGACATCGCCTTCGTCAGCGGCGCCCTGCAAAACTGGAAGAGCCTCTAAATAGTTGCCTTCAACGCATAATTTAATTGCGCTCACTAATTCTTTAGCTATCATTGTCTCCTCACGAACCAACTACTGAATTAGCACAATCTCGGCAGCGATGGAAAGTCGTCATGACCACTCAGTTTGCCACCTTTCTTGATGACAGAGATATAGTGCCTAAAAGCCTCCTTAGAACTTCCCCGAGCACTATCCTGAAATTTCTGCAAAATCTTCAAAACATCTTCTCTGTTTGATTTCGCAAGGAGGAAAGCTAAATTCATCGCAGCGGCAGACCTCCAGTTAACAGCATCTTCTATTTCTTGAATAGCCTTATCAAGATACTTTAGAGCAGCCCGGTGCTGCCCTTCTGCCAGAGCGACTCGACCCAGGACCGAATAACATATTGACCGCGACTCATCACCGTGTTCTTCAAGATAGGAAGACAAAGGTTTATCCCCTTGCTTAGTCAAACTTGCGATTCCATGATTCGCATACGATTTAGCCTCATCAAACCTCTCAACTTCCACGGCACACCAGGCAGCAGCAGGAACACGCAAATGAGCGTTGAAGAGATCACAATCCATCGGAACGAATTGCCTTAGGACACGCAACATTCGCTCACAGATTTCAGTTTTCGAACCATTTCGAGAGCTATCACTGTATTGCATAGCCAATACAAACCAGAGTCGCCACAGTATCTCCGAATCCAACGGCATTTTGTCTAAAGCTGTCCACAAAATTGATTCTGCGATATCCGCATCCTCTAACTGAAGATACCGAGCTGCATTCAGACTTACTTGCTTATGACCCTTATATTTGCCAACCTTCTGTAGCCAGAGTTTTTTCCCTTGGTCATACTCTCGATAAACAAAAGATTGCTTTCTCTTCTTCTGGTCTTCCGGGTACTTAAAAATAGTAGGCAAATACTCAAGCGAATGATAATGTGGCTTGTTTTCAATAAACCAAAATACATGACGCACAAGAGCCTTTCTAGAATTTTCAGAGTGAAACTGCGATAAGGGATAAACTTCAAGGAGCTTGAATCGAAGCAATAGATCATCAGGACAGGCGGACAAACAAGATTCCCATCTTTGTATTTCTGAAGCAGTAGCTTGAGCTACTCGCTGGTGATGCTGGCTTCCAATAAATCGACTGTTTTTAACGTCTGCCATGTTCTCTCGCGCAAGAGACTTATAGCTCCTTACGGGGTCTTCATCCCGCTTCAATTGAAGCAGTTTCTCAGTTCGGCTTGGATTGAGGAACTCGCGGATCTCTGGTATCCAGAAAAGAGTAACCGGAAGAAGGTCATAAGAGCTGGCGGGTTCATAAGTCTGTATAGAACGCCGCAGAGCATAGCTAGCCCGTCTTCTGTCATCTCTATCTAGAAACGCTAAGGCAAGATCAAGCAACGAAAAATGATTGTTCGGATATCGACCGGTCTCATGGTAAAACTGCAAGCACTTCTCTGACAGTGAGCAATCGACAGCCTCTTTATACACATCATCTATTGTTTTCTGTCCCCAGTATCCTGAGAAGTTTTTGCCTGACCACCTCCGCATTTCAGAGGTCAGAATGCGCTTTTTTGCTCGGCGAAAGTTCAACAGCCTTTCTTTTCTGGCTTCACGAGGCTCTGGAAATACAGGATAAGCGATAGCACCAGCACCTCGCCGCTTGATCATTTTCTTGAAAGCTCGATAGTAAGTCACTCTTGGATGTGACTTTGCCTTAGCATGAACAGATACAACTTCTGAATTCTTTGCGGGACTCCTGTCATACTCCTTGTCGTAATGGTTCTCACACTTTGCCATCACTTTGTCCGCTAACTGCCAGTCACCGGTACAGATACCAGACAAAGTGACAATGCGCCAGCTATCCAACAACAAATCAAAATCAGTCTGGTGTTTAAAACTGAGCACCATTTTTGATGCATACATCCCGGCTTCATGCCACTGGTTTTGATAGCAAAACACTTTGGCACAGGCAAGCGAAGCCTCGACATCGCCTTTGTCAGCGGCGCCCTGCAAAACTGGAAGAGCCTCTAAATAGTTGCCTTCAACGCATAAATTAATTACATTCTGTAATTCAGGAGCTATCATCGTCGTCTCAAAGCTCCACCAGCTGCCTCAATCTGGCAAACGGGCTCTTCTTTTAGTATGCACTTAGATGCTATCCATGGCTTCAATGGAACTAGCTCCAACAAAACGCTTCCTGTAAACCGACAGCATCATAGTAGCAAAAATTCTGTCTATCTACCGGTGCTCTTGTAGAGATCCTCGATACTCATGCGAGAGACCTTGCCCCAGGGATTGTAGACCTCGACGGTCTTATCGGCAGGATTATACTTATCGATGCCGACAATGTGCATCATAGTCGTCGCGGGAACGTCGGTCTTCTCGGGGTGACGTTCCAGATAAAGCTCTCTGAAGCCGGGATGGCGCGGGTGTACCCACAATGATAGCGGCATAGAACCATTCTTCTGCCATCCTTCCAGGAAGTTCCCCAGCGCTTCGGGGCTGCTGAATACTTCTTGAGCATTATCAAAGCCCATCAATGGCGCATTCTTGCCGGTGATAGCACGATGAATTCGAGCCAGATCACCCATCGTAGATGAGCCACCGAATCCGTAACCATTGGCATCATGAACAATCTTTCCACCCCAGAAACTTTTCTGCTCGACAGATTCGCAGCTCTTGTCCGCATGGGGGTCAGGAGGCTGGCTATCCGAAGGGCGCTCCACCTTCTCGCACTGTTTAAAAGTAAGCCGTCCCTGGGTGGTCACTGTACCGTCCGGGTCAGTCTCTTTCACGTTCCATTTTATCGAATTCAGCGTCACCTGGGCGACTTGGTCGGCATAGTCGCGACCATCTTTGTGAGCCCCCTTGCCCTGTGCTTCAGAGTCGGGTTGATAGTTGCCCTTTTCAAAAGGCAGAGACCTCTCACCCTTAGCCTGCCCACGGTCATAGAAAACCATTCCTAATAGAGAACGACTGTCATCCGGCACCATCATGTTGCCTTTGGTGAGCGCATCGGCCATCACGCCAGTCAATCTATCAGGCATCGTTTGAATGGCAAACTTTTGATAGAAAGCCATTCCACAGGTGTCATGCCAGCCCTGGCGAATCTTACCGGGGTCGGCGAGCTTTTCAGACCACTGTTGCACAAATTTAGAACGAAGCTCCGGCGAAGTCATGGCCGAATCAGCGGTCAAGATTCTATTTAGCTGTTTGTAAGTGTCGCCTATCTGCGTATCATTTAAGCCGTTCTCCCTGGCATTCTTCTCGAACTTATCGAAGTTCTGAGACATCTGGGCACGATCAGAGGGCGAGTATCCAGCTTTGTCCATACTCTGGGTCAGACTATCGCGCGGCGATTCTGTCTTGCCATCCGCCACTGTTAGAGTCGGCGGCATGTCTGTCGCTGATGCATCACCGCCACTACTCATGCGTGAGAGAGCCGTGCGATAAGATGCTATGTCCTTAGGTGTGATTTCGAGCAAAGTCGCCTGCCCACCAGGACTCGACTTCGCCAATGTGTTTGTTTCAGCGCCATCCATACAAAAAACCTCCCGCCAACACCTTCAATCTACAAAACCGCTATGACCGTATCGTGACGGCAGAATGCGTAGAATCCCCACAGTGGTAACGTTGCGGTCACGCGAGGGAACTCGAATCGGAGAAGGTGTGTATAATGGGAAAAGTTCTACAGACTGACGGGCAGCGCAGTCCTGCCACAGAAACGACTCTAACAAAAGCTGTATTTAGAACAGTAGATATTACTTATGAATATAAAGGAGATTGAGTGTACCAGGGTACCGCTATTTGAGCTTGTAAAATCCTGGGACAGTAAAACACAAACATTTATTCAAGACAAAGATAAATCCAATAGAACAGAGCCAACATTTGCTCCAGGAGCGATAGACGGCATCTATATTAAACATGGTGGATTTCGAGATGACGAAAAGGGTCCCACAGCAGAAGAGATAGTTGATTTTCTGCTTCCCAGATACAAAAATCATGATCTCGCAACAGTAGATGAATTCGACACCTTCCTGAACAAGAGCCTCATGTTAGTGAGAGTGGGAGCAGTGCTGAAAGCGCTTCCGGGACTAAAGGTCCAGAAGGCTCCAATCGCTTCACTGGCTCGCCTCTTGATCAAAAACTCCAGAGCCTACAGTTCAGTAAAGCTAGGAATTTCACTGTTAGGAATATCAGGAGAAGAGGATGATCTACCGCTGATTCTTGAAATTGGCAGATATCCGGAGTTCACATACTTCAGCGCCAACGCCATAGGACGATTGAGTAAAAACAAGCTCAAAGACTGGATGGTGCTTGCAGAATCAACTGAAGATTGGGGTAAAGTGCACACTATCGAGAGAATTTGCAATTATCTTGAAAAGAGCCAAAACAAAGACCGAGATAACTCCATCTGGCTACTAAAAAACTGCACCGGTCACTCTATAGCGGAATATACGGCCTACGTCAGTGCCTGTGCTTGCAATCTCTTAGAACTGCTGAAAGATGAGAAGCTAGAAGATGATGTGCTGGACAACGCATGTTCACTTTTCCTCTGCCTGATTACCGATACGCCTGTAAAATCGATAGAAGATTGGGAGCATGGTCCGGAAACCCTGCCACTACTGCTGGAGACTTTACTTAAACGGGAACTCACTTCTTATCGTCTATTCTCAGTAACTCGCATTCTATACTGGTTGGAAGATAGAAAATCTGAAAGCTACAAAGCACCAGAAAAGAACTATTGGTGCCAAGAAAATATCGAATCTCTCCGTATTCTCTGCAATTGCTATCTTGAAGAGCCAAAGGCAAAGTCTATTGTAAGCAGAGACTTTACTGAAAGCATAATAACTGAAGATAGCACTAGTGGATTCTACGCCTGGAATGCAAGCATGAGACTGGATCTAGACCTCTGGGATGAAGCCTACAAAGCCCTCTCGGCTAATCCATGCCGTCCCAGGTGGTACGGCTTCGCCCTCGACACCGAGGTCCCTGAGAGAATTGAGAAAGTGTTCGCTTACGCTGAGCAACACTTGCCTCTGCACGAAGCAGAAGAGCAGGGAACTGAATCTTCTTTGCTCGATTCGGATTTATTGCAATGCCTGGATAATCTGATCAGTCCTATGGCATTCTCAGAACTGTACAACGATAGACTAGTCAGGGCTTGCATCAAGAGCAAAAGAAGACGACTGGTTAATATGGCGGTACGAACATTGAAGTCGAATGTAGAGAATGCAAGCAGCGAGACCCAGATTGCTCTCAAGGCGATTTCACCAGATTTTCTACGGGCAGAAAGTCGTAAAGAACTAGAAGACCTCATAGCAAAATTCGATTCTATATCTACGTAGATTCCCCAGCACAGTAACGGTCCGGTCACGTTAATGGAAGAACCTGATACCAGACGGACACAAATCGGTCCCGGACCGTTGTCTGTATTGTTGGTGGAGGTGCCGGAGGGCAAAAGATAAGATGGACAGACCGACGCAATTCGAAACGGCTGGCGTGAATGGCAATAATTATGATGTAGAGAGCTCCGCCAAAAGAGCGGCTGGAGCCCTGGATGACAGCGGATTGCAACGGGCGGTGGCAGAAGAGATCTTTGGCGAAGAGCTGAAGAAGGCAGATGACGCCGGGGTCAAGCAAGCCTTCATAAAATCGGTAGACGAAAAAGAAGAAGACGGCACCGGGTTAGATTTAATCGCCCGATATGACAAGAACCAGGTTCCAACCGAACATCAGGTGATACCAAATCAATGGCACAGCTCGGCAAAAGAGATGGCTAAGTTGATGGACGACGGCAAGATGCAACAAGCCATGGACCTGCACTACAAAATGTGGTGGGACGTAAAGGCGGACTTTCCGGGGTTCAGCAATATGCTGGAACATCGCAGACAGATGAACCGCTGGATGTTCACCATCGACTACTACGAACAATCACAAAAAGGCTACGACGTAAATATCTATCAGTGGCCTATGGGTGAAGGTGAACCTCGTTTCGACTTCTTCAAACTCAAGATCACCGATAAGTAAACATTCTTAGGCGATAGCGGCTAGCTACTTCTCCGGCAGACTGTGGCGCAGGACCCGCAATGCGTTGCCGCCCATGATCTTTTCTATATCGGCATTGGAGAAACCTTGCTTCAATAATTCGTCGGTTATCAAAGAGACCCTGGCAGTATCGAAAGGTACTGTCACCGCTCCGTCATAGTCGGACCCGAGAGCTACATGGTCAATGCCTGCCAGCTTGACCACATAACTAATCGCTTTGACTATCGACCCGACATCGCAGCCACAGGTGGCGGTTTTCCAGTATCCGATGCCCACAACCCCGCCTGTTTTAGCCACACCCAGGATTTCACTATCGGTCAAATTGCGCTCGTTATTACAAGTCCCTTTCACTCCGGTATGTGATACCACTACCGGTTTCTCAGCAATCGCCAGGACATCTTTGATAACGGCATGAGAAGCATGAGCAAGATCCACGATCATCGACTTCTGTTGCATCAAGACAACCAGCTTCTTTCCATCATCTGTCAGACCATACTTCTTTACGCCATGGGCAGAGCCTGCCATTTCGTTATCAAAGAAGTGAGACAAGCCTATCAATCTGATACCGTGGTCATAGAAAACATCTAGATTGGCTACCTTGCCCTCCATGGCATGGGCGCCCTCTATACCTAAAATCCCAGCGGTTACTTTAGAATCTTGTTTGCGCCGCTCCAGATATTTGTCGAGGTCCTGGACACTGCGTATAACAGTCAGCTTCCCAGAAGAGGCATCGGCCACTCTCTGCAACTTGTCTGCTTGATACAATGTCCGCCCCACCAGACTGTTATAGGTAGCGGGAGGCCACCCCTGACCAATCGCCAGCGCGGTTATTTTGTCACTGTCTGCGGTATTGCTTTTGATGTTCATACCCTCCGGGACTTTGGTGACGATGGTAAAAACCTGAACCGCCACATTGCCCTCTATAAGCCTCGGAACATCAACATGACCCCTGTCATTGCGGACTAGCAGGTCCCTGTTCCATAACAGAGAATCAGCGTGCAAATCCACGATAGTTAGTTTTTTGTGCAGAGCCAGAGCGCGAGCAGATGTGCTTTTCTTCGTCCCAGATATTCTGTTGAAGTTCTCGTCAACTTTGCGACTTAAAATGCTACCGCCGATAGCTATGACGAAAGCAACTCCGAGGAACCCAACGAGCACCAGAACCGCAACTACTCTCAAGGAGAACTTCTTATCTTTCATCCGCTCTTATATTTTTGCCGTCGAACTTTCGCAGTATCGCACAAATGGAATCAGCCTGGGCAGAGGCAGAGTCTTTGCTATACCCACCCGCTAGAACCATGGCGATAGGAATATCATATTTTCTGGCCGTACTGACCACAAAGAGATCACGCTCTACCAGTTGCTCTGGACTGACCCGCATATTCGACAGAGGATCGCTCTCCAGCACGTCAGCCCCGGCATTATAAAAAATGATATCCGGCTTTACTTCTTCGATTACCGGAGGCAGCTTCTCTTTCAATACTTTCAGATAATAGTTCCCGGGAACTCCCTTCTCGAATGGGACAGAAAAATCTTCAGCCACTTTAGGATACGGGTAGATAGAATCGTCGAAAAAATCAAGCACATAGGTGTCGGTCTGCCCGGCAGACACATTGGCGAATCCGTTGCCCTGATGAGCGTCGGTGTCGACTATCAAGGCTTTCCTTATCAAGCCCTCATTGCGGAGAGTCGCTATCGAAGCAGGTACATCACAGTAGACACAGAAGCCCCCACCGCAATCATGATCGGCATGATGATAGCCGCCACCGATATTGATGGCAAGTCCGCTATTTAATGCGGTTCGCCCTGCCAAAAGCGTTCCGCCGGCGCCATAGCGCATTCCTCTTAAAATTCGCCAATCCAGAATCTGAGGCGGTATCACCGAAGCCACCGGGATTTCTAAAATCTCTGCCACGGTCCGGCTGTCTTTCAAAGAGCCTAGATACTTTTGAGAGTGAACCAACTTTAGAGTAGATGCCGGCATTTCTTCCGGGCAAAAGAAATCATCCGGCTTTCTGAGACCTTTGTGGATAATCGCTTCTTTTATCTTTCTATATTTGCAGCCATCGAAAGGATGCAGACGCTCCATTCCAAAAGCCGTGATGTTGTATCGAGGGCTATAAACCAGAGCAACTTTTGTGCCACCACTCTGCTCTAGACTCTGCTCCTGTTTGGTGTAAGAGAACTCTTCCCACAGAACAATCCCGGCAAAAACAAAAATGACAAAGCCGAAGATCGCGAAAGCAGGCTTCAGATACCTATGTAGACACCTATGCAACTTCCCAGGCAGTGTCACTGCGAGTCATCGCCCCGGGGATTCAAATGAAGCAATCTATCTGATAACAGCAGACGCTTCTTGTCCATACAGACAAACTGAGCCTTTACCTCGTTGCCGATTTCGAATTTATTCTCAGAGGGTAAAAACCCGTGCAGCTTGTCTTTTACAACGACCACAGTATAGCCATCCGGCCCGCGGCCAACGATGCGGCAGATCAAAACCTGACCGGGCTTATAGGGAGAAGTAGAATAAGACGAGGAGCCGTCTTCGAGTTCACTATCTTCACTGATCTCACTGCTCTGATGGAGTTGAACCGGTCCTTGTTCGATACTAGCCGGACGCTTGGGTTGGATTTGACTAACTTTTCCGGCAGCACCGGCGGTAAATCTCTCGGAGAGCAAAACTCGATTCTTGTCCATACAGACAAACTGAGCCAAAACCTCTTTGCCAGGTTCGTGCATGTTCTCGGAGGGTAAAAATCCCGGCTGATTATCTTTGGGAACGATAACCTTATAGCCGCCCGGCTCGTGGCCAAGGATGCGACAGATTACATTCTGACCAGGCTTATAGGGTGAAGCAGAGTAGGACGAAAAGCCATCTACGAAATCACTATTGGCATTGATCTCACTGCTTTGCCGACGCCGTCCCGGTCCCTTTTTGATACTAGCCGGACGTTTGAAAGGGACGACATTGTCCCCTGAAGAACCAGAGTCATTTTCGGACATATCGATATCTCGCAATATAGCAGCCTCTGACCATTTTATCATCTGCCGATCGCAAGCTCTGTGGGCTTGCCGGACCAAGAACCATGAAGCGGTGTAACGCAAGAAGAGAAAACCCAGAGAACCAAGCCCGCTCTTGACTACCGGTCGAGCAGCCTCAATAGACAACCTTAAATCCCCGTCGATAGTTGCTGGGATACCGAATTGCCACAATTCCGGTGTTATACTCCTGCCTATATTAAAGTGCATCGAATGCACTGTCCGAACGCCCCGTGGAGAGCCGATCATGGAAGACAACCGAGCCGCCGCAGTAGAGCTGACCGCTCCCAGCAACAACATGACCCCGAACACATCCGCCGTTCAGACCAGAAAGAAATGCAGTCTCAAAGTCGACTGTGTCATTGACGACCGCTACAAACTGCTGGCTGAGGTCGGCTACGGCGGTATGGGCATGGTTTTTCGAGCACTCGATACCCAGACCGGTGACCTGAAAGCGGTTAAGGTAATGCACAACCATCTTCAGGATAACGAGACCAATATCAAGCGTTTCGAGCGCGAAGCAGAAGTGGCGCTGGATCTGGACCACGAAAACATCATCTCGGTCTGTCGCTTCGGTCTTACTGAAAAGCACGAGCCCTTCATCATCATGGAGTTCCTCAAAGGAGAGAGCCTGGATGAACTTATTCAACACTCGGGCGTGGTACCGGTCGACCTTTTCTATCATCTGTTCCTCCAGATCTGTCGCGGGCTGAGCTACTCCCACTCCAAAGGGGTGGTACACCGTGATATCAAACCGAGCAATATCATGATCGTAGACGGAGACGACGGCACCGAGCTGGTTAAAATCGTCGACTTCGGCATCGCCCGGGTCTGCAGCAAGACCGGGGTGGTCTGCCCAACCACCTCTAATATGCTCAAAGCGCTCTGCAAAACCAGCGCCGGCCTCACCGATGAGCAAAAGGACGAGTTGCAGCGTCTGACCCAGCCAGGAGAGATCTTCGGAAGCCCGCTCTATATGAGCCCCGAACAGTGCCAGGGAGAAGAAGCCGATTGCCGCTCAGAAGTTTATTCTCTCGGCTGTATGATGTTCGAGGCCCTTACAGGCAAACCGCCTCTCAAAGGTAGCAACGCCATGGACACGCTCATTCTGCGCATCAACGAAGACGCGCCATTGATCAACACAGTCGATCCTGAATTGAGATTTCCAGAGGCGCTGGAGAAAGTGGTGGCAAAAGCGCTAGCCAGATATCCGGATCAGCGCTATCAAGAAGTGCATGAGTTGACAGCAGCCCTGGAAGAGGCGATGGCGAGCTAGCTCTTGCATCTATACTGAAGCCGATTCAATTTGAAGCCGAGCGAATCTATCGAAAAGTAACGATAGATCGCTATCGAGCGACCGGAGTAGAAGACTGCGGGCATAAAGTCTACCGGGGTTAATCTTTCCAATTGAATAAAGCAAGGCTCAAGACATGGACAGTACAAGTCTCAGGGAACAAGAGCTCAAGCTTAGAGTCGGGGGTCGCATCCCGACCGGCTCTCAGCATGCAGAAGCTCAGGGTAGCACTGACTCGCCACATGGTGAATTGCAGCCTCTGATACCGGATCTAGGAGATCAATATGAGATCTTAGAGAAAGTCGGCGCGGGCGGCATGGGCACAGTCTATAAAGTTCAGGACCGGGTAAACGGAGACACCTTTGCCGTAAAGGTCTTGAACCGAGAAGTGTCGAAGGACGCAACCGCCGTCAAACGGTTCGAACAAGAGGTGGCGTCGGCATCGAAGCTGACCCACGGCAATCTGGTCTCGGTCTATAAACACGGCAACACCAAAGAGGGTACACCGTATCTGGTGATGGATTATTACGATGGTGATAATCTATCGAGGGTGCTCGAAGAGAAGAGCAAGCTAAAGCCGGAAGAAGCGCTTGATTTATTTATTCAGCTTGGTGGCGCCATCTCCCATGCCCATAAAAAAGGTGTGGTGCACCGCGATATCAAACCGACCAATGTGATTATATCGAGAAGCGAAGACGGTATCGAGATCCCGAGAGTGGTAGATTTTGGCATCGCCAAAGTTCTGCCCTCTTCTAATAGAGAGACGCTAAATTTCACCGAGACCGGAGAGGTCTTCGGCAGCCCTGAATACATGAGCCCTGAGCAGTGCCTGGGCTTCAATCTGGATCACAAATCAGATATCTATTCTTTCGGCTGTCTGATGTACGAGACTCTCACCGGCGCGCCACCCTTTGCCGGGCAGAATCCTATTCAACTGGTGGTCAAACACATCAACGAAGATGTGGAAGAATTTCCTGCCGATATAAAGAAAGCGAAGATGGCAAAAGAGCTAGAGTCTATTGTGCTCAAGTGTCTTGAGAAAGAGCCCGAGAACCGCTTCCAATCTATGGATGAGCTGGTACAGACTCTGGAGCTTCTGCAAGATGGCAAAGCCATTCCTAAGTTTTCGATCTCAAAAAAATCCAGGCCCACCCTCACCAACGCCCAGGCATATGGCGGCTTTATGCTGCTTATATTCGGGCTGTTTGCTCTGCAGGGCTTCATCTATACGTATTACAGAGCGGTCTCAGAATACAGCGCTACTTTCATTCTCGGCGCACTTCTGACCGTAGGCGCCTATGTATTTGGATCGCTCACCTTCGGCAACGAAAAGTATCTGAAGTTCTGGCATGACAAAGCAATGAAAGACTGGTGGAAGCAGTGTTTCTGTCTATCCACCACCGTATTTCTCTCAATCGTCGGAGCCACCGCACTGCTCACCGGCATGACTCCACTATGCGACGTCAACTATCTAGATTGGCAAAACATAAACACCATAATCAGTATCACTCGATGGACAGCGATTGTCTCTGCCCTTTCCATGGTGGCATCCGGGGTCGGCAGTCTTGTCCTCAGCTTCGACAAGAAGCTCAGTTGGAAAGGCTTCTTTGCTCAGCACTCCGGACTACTTGCAGGAATTTACTTACTTTGTCTGATGGCGGCACCCAATCTTGCCGCCAGGCTACCGGTTTATTTAGGAGAGCACTCTGCTGCTCCTATAGCAAGCTTTCTCTATGACAAAGCCACCTGGATGGACAAGACCTACACCAGGCCACTAGAGCATCTGTGCGAGCAAGCCATAGAGAAAGAGAACTATGACCGCGCCCTGGTCTATGTAAACAAGCTGCTCGCCATCGAGCCTCACAACGCTTATTGGTACGAAAGGCGCGCCAAAATCTATAATGCCATGGGCAATACCATGCTGGCTCTCGCCGACAACGAACAGGCCCAGGCCCTTCGTCCCCTTGAACTTCGCTTCATAGACGATAGAGTAAAGCTCTTTATCAAAGCAGATCAACCGATGCGAGCCATGTCGTCCATAGACCGGGCGCTCTACAATGACCCGGGCTCTCAACACTTCTCTTCATTGAAAGCGGCTCTTTATGCCAGAATGGGAAGGTTTGAAGACGCCATAGCCGCTCTCGAGCAAATCTCTCAGACCAAAGATAATAAAAATCCGTTTTTGCATCTACAGAAAGCGGAGTACTATCGCATGATGGGGGCACGCAGGGCAGCTTATCTAGAATATAGAAACGCTCTATTCTCTTCTCAAGTATGGTGGCACGACACCGAGCTTATGCCTCTGGTGCGCGCCTATGCCCACAAGCATCTCAATGAGATCAAACTCTCACGAGAAGAGCTGAAGCTAGCTAAAGAAGCCGGTCTGGACAAATCTGAACTAAACGAGAAAGTCTTTACCGACTTCTCTGAAATCAATCTAGAGTGGTAGCGCTTTGCTCCGCAAAGACTAGAGAACGATACTCTCTATGCGCTCAATATCGTCAGCGCTGAGGTCGAACTTGACACAGTCCAGATCCTGCTTCATATGCTCTTTTCGCGTTGTTCCAGTAAGCGGCAACATGCCTATCTGGGTACAGAAACGGAAAATCACCTGGGGCACGGTTGCACCATGCTTATCGGCAAGCTCGCGCACAAAGTGATGATCGATTGCTTGCGGATTGGCAGTTAGCAAAGAGAAGCCCTGATAAATGATGCCTTCTCTAGTACAGATATCGCGCACCGGCTTGTCCCAGCCGTTGACAGCAAAACAACGATTCTGCACAAAGGCTGGTTTCTTAGAGGCATGCTTCAATAGAAGCTCTAGTTGTTCTGCCGAGACGTTGCTGACACCGATGCTTCGGGTCTTGCCTTCTGCCAGCAACTCTTCCATTGTCGACCAGACAGCAAGGTCATAAGGGGTCAGACCGATGCGCATCTCCGGTCCATGCAGAACATAAGAGTCCACATAGTCTGTACGCAAATGCTTGAGGGAGCTCTCCATAGACTGCCTCACTTGAGTAGCGGCATCGGCGGACGCATCATAGGGTGCATTGTCGGCGCCTCCCTGTCCACCAAGAGAAGTAAACTTGGTTTGAAGGAAGAGCATATCGCGCTCGATACCTTTCTCTTTCAAGAAATATAGCGCATCGCCAACTTTCTCTTCGTTATAATGAATGATCTGGTTGGCGGTATCGATGGCGGTGAATCCGGTCTCTACCGCCAGACGCACCAGGTCAGTGGTGGCATCTTTTTTCCAGGCGGTGCCGTACATTAAATCGGGAGCCTTCACATCGTTGTAAGTAGTAAGAGACATTTTTCTCTCCAGCCGTTGTTTGCTTTAATCCGATGATTTTACCATCTTGAATTGCATGCCCTAAAATTACCGATCTAATAGCAACTGTAAAAATGGCACCAGACCAATGGCTTCAATACTCTGCGAAATTTTGAAACTCTCTTCGATAGGACAAACAACGAATTGCCGGTCTGCTTGTATGTCTTCACAGGCGATATGAAAGCCCTTGTCCACTTTCGCCGTCAAGCTGCGCTTTATCTCTATTGCCCATAACCCATTTTTACCGGGCAATTCTAGGACAAGATCTATTTCGGCACCGGCAGAAGTCCTGTAAAAGCTAGCTTTGGTACCCTCGGGAGCAATACTGAGAATATTTTCTATGACAAAACCTTCCCAGCTAAACCCGACCACAGGATGACCAGAGAGTTCGTTATAGTCGACAATTCCAAGCAAAGCGTGCAGCAAACCGGAATCACGAACATAGACTTTTGGAGAGCGTACTAGTCGTTTGTTTATGTTCTTGTGAAATGGTTTCAACCTTCTAACCAGAAGCAAGTCGGCAAGAAGATCTATGTAACTTGTGACGGTCGGAGCACTAACAGAAAGACCGGCTGCCAGCCGGGAAGCATTTAGCAATGAGCCCTGTCCATTAGCAAGCATTGTCCAGAAGCGCTCCAGGGTTTCCGACGGTACTCGTGGTCCGAACTGCGGAACGTCTCGCTCCAGGTATGTTCTAATAAAACTTCTGCGCAAACGGCTGCTATCTCTATCGCTTTTAGCCAACAGACTATCCGGGAAGCCTCCTCTTATCCAGAGTGTGTCCGTCGATATCTCGGCGCTTTGAGCCTCCAGAGCATTTATAGGCTCCAAATCGACATATTCTATCCTTCCGGCGAGACTCTCTCCGGACTGCCTGAGCAAATCGATTGAGGCGGAGCCGAGAATCAAAAATCTACCGGTCTTTTTGCCTCGGCGTCGACCTCTGTCGATTATGCCCCTTATCTCGGGGAAAAGCTCCGGCACTCTATGAATCTCGTCGAGAATGACTAGCTGATCTTCGTAGTTACGTAAAAACAGTTCAGGTTCGTTAAGCTTTGCCCGATCAGCACGGCTCTCCAGATCAAGGTAAAGGCTCTCTCTGCCATCAGCAATTTCGAGAGCAAGAGTTGTTTTGCCGACCTGCCTGGGTCCAATTATCGCTACAGCAGCCTGCCTGGCAAGTGCTTCGACAATCAAATCCTTTTTTATTCGCTCTATCATCCTTGCATTTTAAAAGTTTTGCTTTCAATTTGCAAGGTTACTGTCGTTGTTTTCTCGAATCATTCGAAGGTCTTCGAGAGCCTGACGATAAACGACTTGTTTGATGTATGTCTGGTAAGGAACGCCGATGGCTTGAGCCGCTTTCTTCACCAGCTCGACCTGCTCTTGCCCCCAGCGAAAGTTGACTCTAGCTTCTATGAATTCAGAATCGGCCTGCCGTATAGCCGCTTCTGCCCTGGCACTCTGCTCTGGAGACATAACAAAGTCGCCTTTATCCTTTAGTTTGCTCTTGTTAAATCTGCCACGAGCCATTTTGTTCTCCTCTAGCTTTAGAAGCAAGAAACTAGGTTTACGCCTGACATTCACCTATAAACACAAATATCATTCGATTAGGCAACTGTCAATATATAGTACATACATAAGCCACAAGCAGTTTTGAACCAGGTAGATTCACCATTCCATTCCTTTGGATACTGGGTGAGAATAGAACAAAGGAAGTTCGAAGTGATAATAGCTCTCTCACCACAACTGAAAGACGAAGCGAAACTACCACTAGCGGTTTTCGCACTGCTCATTGTTATGATGGCGGGTTTAGAACTGGAGTATCTAGAATCCCCTCTGTACAAGCATTACCTCGCCGAAGCCAGGGCTGAATACCTGTGCGGCAACTCTCTAAAAGGCGACCAGAATCTCAAAATTGCCGGCTATTTGAGCAGTGTCATCGCAAGCCGATTCTATTGCCGTGCCGCGGCGAACTGTGCAGATTCACTACTGTTTAAAGATCCTCAAACAGCTATCAAATTTTACGAGATTGCTATCGCCGAAAGCGAAAAATACTACGGTCCTTTCTACTGGAGGACCATACATAATAAGAGTTGCATGGCTCAGGCCTACGGAAGCCTGAACAAGGACAAAGAGCTAGAGATAATTGAAAACGTCGCTGTTACCGCAAGATTCATTCTGGCTAAACAGCCGACAGATCTTGATGAGCAAACAAGGCTGTCGATACCCTTTGCGAAAAATTGCCTGGGCCGACTCGGATGGCTCTTCAGAGAAAGAGGCGAATACGAAAAAGCGAAAGCGATCTATCTTGAACTCGGTCAGGCTCAGGCGAAATTCCAGGACAAGCAAGACGACATCTATCCGGCGTCGCGCCATCTAGAAGAATTACACAAAATTGAATTCGGCTCCTAGAGCTTATCTTCGGCAACGGCTTCAGCTTTTGATCTGACTTTTGGATGCTTCCAGAAAAACTCGCACATGGCGTCAGTGGCAGAGACTTTCTTGCTCACCGGCCAGATATAAGGAATCCCCGGACCGCCTGGCCAGGTATGACCACCGTCACGAACACGATAGAGCACCACCTCGGCATCGCCTTTGTCGTTTTCATAACTCTCCTTCAGAACCCCGTCGGATTTTTCTATAACAGGCTCCGAAGAGCACTGATTCTGCTCTATCCAGTATTTAATAGACTCGTCTGCCGAACGGGTTTGAAAGCGATAGGTCAACCATCTGCCGGTGCCTCCCTCTATCGGCACCACCCGATCTTTCTCTCCATGAAAAGCAATAACACTGACCGGAGAAGAAAGAACCCTCTGTTCGCTTTTGCAGATCATCGTCCCTTCCACCGGCGCGATCGCAGCCACTTTGTCAGCCAACTCTATTCCGATTCTATAGGTCATCATGGCGCCGTTTGACATGCCGGTAACATAGATGCGATCCGGATCTACAGAGTATTTAGCCTCCATGGTCTCGATCACTTGCCTGATATAAGCTATGTCATCCACCTGTCTGCGCCGAGCAGGACCACAGCAAGAGCCTGCATTCCAGGTTTTGAACCAACCTCCTATATAGCCGGAGCCCACAGGATAAACAGCAAAGAACCTGTCTTTATCGGCTTTTCTAGACATCTTGCTGGCGAAGCCGACATTGAATGAGTTGCTCAAAGCACCATGAAGTACCAGCACCATCGGCAGTGCATCGGTGCCGTTATAGCCTTTTGGAACATGCACCCGAAAGCTGCGCCGGGTCTCATCTACTTTTAGACGGTGAAACACCTCTTTGCCCAGTACGGGCAAGCCCACCGCTATCTGGGAGAAAGCAAGAGTAGAAGCGAGAGTGGCTTTCAATAAAGTCATCTGACCATTGAATCAGATCAGGCTATTACAGTTCTATCAGGAAGAAACAGTTGAGCAACTGTTTCTTAGAATGAAGAGAGCTTGAAGCCATAGGTGCTGAAGAGCTCTGCAAATTCCGGAGGCAAGATCGAGATTTCCATCTTACAGTCTGAATCATGCTCTAATAACGCTTCGAAGATCTCCTTTTCTGAAGAATATATCTGCTCATCCACCGAAAACGAACCTATGAGTTCGGCCTGATGGATATAGCCAAGAACCATTCCTCTGCCGCCAGAAAGTGACACCCCCAGACAGGCGGTGCCGCCTTCTTTCTTGAACCAGTCCAAGATGTAGCGATAGTAATCAAGGCTGTTATAGTCATCCGTTCTCTGCACTGGATAGCCTAAAAACAGAGAGCATTTTGCCAGGACCAGATTCTCTGGCAGGTCATACAGGGTGACCACGGTGTCGGCTTTATAGAGCTCGGGGACAAAGAGAGCAAGGGACTCTTTAGTGGGCAGGGTATTCGGCGATTCACGAGATAGAATTAAAAACACAGC
The DNA here is from genome assembly GCA_020634035.1 of Candidatus Obscuribacterales bacterium. Classification (GTDB taxonomy): domain Bacteria; phylum Cyanobacteriota; class Vampirovibrionia; order Obscuribacterales; family Obscuribacteraceae; genus RI-106. Next base: position 506,828 of record JACKCM010000006.1, read on the forward strand.
CGACCACCCGTCCTCGATAAACTAGAATCGCGCCGCGACTCTTTTCCTTATCGTTAATCAACCGTACACAGCCGGTTCGCTGACCACTCTCCAGATCGCTCACCAGCCACTCTGACTCGTAGTTATTCATTTTTATCTGTAGAAAGCTATCAACTTCAAGCGGTGGCGGGAAAAGATCTGTTGCCCTCTTGAACTGAAATTGCGACTGTTCAGCTCTTCTTTTTTTGTTGAAGACGACTCTTTCGCCTGTATCCAGGATGAATAAAATCCACCGGCTATCATGGTCGGTAGACCGGTAGAATCTGCCGGTCCCAGAAAAGAATAGGTCGGCAAAGAATGTGGTTGAAGCCAGAAAGCTTTCTGTATCGAGGGCAGGAAGAGATAGATCTGACTCATCGAATCCCTTCTATCGAAGGTCGCGATCACAGTAATGCCCACTGCCAGATCCTCATCGGTGACAAGAATGGCATCGCGTTTATACTTGGTCAGATAGACAAGATAACCATTTTTAAACGAACGCAGGATTTTACAGCTTACAGTTTGTCCCGGAACGAGATTTTGCTCGCCCCGGTCTTCATCTTCTGGTCTATTTCGCTTTGGGCCCCTGCCGCCTCTATCGCCACCGCGGCCACCTCCGCCTGTGGCTACTGCAGTCGGGCGCGGGGGCTTGCCAGAGCCCCCTTTATCAGGCTGAGTTTTGGTTTTCGGCTTTTCAGGCTCTTCCGGTTCAAAGCCATCCGCATCGTCAGAGCCCGAAGGAAAAGTCTCATCTTTGTCGGTCACTTTTTGACAATTACCGCATAGAAAGGATTAAATAGCGCAAGGTACTTTTTCTATTCTGCCACAGTGCCTATAAATCCGGAACAACTTCTTAAAGAGCCAAATGTACTACTCGGACTACACCCTAAGCAAACTGTTCTATGAAACCCAGATTCTCACCAGTGCCCTCAGGTTGAGCCGAGTCGAGAACGACATAGAAGGAGCGATGCTCTCCTACAAAGAGCTAGCTCGACTCTATCCGGATCTGACCCCCAACACAAAAGACGCAGAGAAAGAGCCGAAAGACTATTATCAGGTTGTAGCAGTGGATCCCGATTCTAATCGGGGTCGGGTGAGAGAGCGTTATCATCGAAAAATAAGAAGCTTTCTGAATGAGAATGCGGATTTTGACCGAGAAGACTTTCTCGATGTTCTAAATGCCGGCATAATTCTGAGCAGTCAGCGCCTGAGGCTGAGCCACGATCTGCATATGACCGGACACTGGATCAAGCGGCGCTCTGCCGAACAGTTCAGCAAGCTCAATCGCACCAGGCGAAGCTCCAAGCCAGAGAACGATGAAGCGTTATTGCTTGATCTGTTGCTCGATACCGAGGTAATTGAGAAAAGAGAAGCCGCCGCCCTGCGCAGCCAGCTATCTTTGTTTACCGGATGTACTATCCAGGAGCTGATTCTTTTCTCTGGCTATTTATCAAGGCGCGACCTGGGCTTCTTCGAGCGCGGCATCCTGCACATCAAAGAAGAGCTTACGACAAGAGAACAGTTCTGCAAATCTTATCAGGCAAAGCTCCAGATAGAAGCACAATCTCAAGCGCTTTGAGCCATGGCGAATTTTTCTTGACTGACTTTGATGTTAGATTCGACCAGCAGGGTCAAGAGATAGCGCACGAACTCAGGAATCTCGGCTTCTCTAAGAAGGACCTGATAGCTCTGGCCATCGATGTTATAGTCTACCACCACCCCTGATGGCAATGTTCTTGCAAAAGACATATGGGCAATAGTCGGAAAGTCTTCCTCGCCATATTTATTGAGACTGAAACCTAGAAGAAGATTGCTCGGCACCAGAAAAATATCGACTTCCAGCTCTTTGCCCCTGATTATAAGCGAGTTTTCAGGCATGGCTATATGCCCTTCATAAAGAACCCGCTCTTTCTCGTTGACCCAATCGGCGGAGCCTTCACGGCACCCTATGTGGTGATAAGCGGGCTCTTCGACTTCCAGTCGCACACCGGAGCCGTCGAACTGATGGTTGAATTGTTCTACGAATCGGCCTGCTGTCAGAAAGATAAAGTCTATCCACTGAACCACCGGCTGGCTGACCACAACAGAGCTGTATACCGGGAAGTTGCCGGAGTCTCTATAATCCGATGCCAGTTTACGGATCCAGGAATCGCACTCACAGTCTCTTTTATCGATGCTGTCCTTGAGATTGCCGATTATAGAATTGACGTTATCGGCGTACTCGTCAGAAGTCTTCGAATGAGGATCATGTTTGGCATCCATTCCCCAGAAATTATGATACGCGTTCATTGTCCCCACCCTCACAAGATGCAGTGGTCTAACAGCCGGGATTAGCTTTAGCGTAATCCGGCAATTGTAATGCGACCATTGCGGCTCTATTTAAAAGGACTCCTGAGGGTCTATCGGTCTCATTCCCTCACTATCATCTTAGGTCCGTCCAGCTGGACTCACATCGACCTTAAGATCAGTTTACAAAGCCCAAACGCTCACACAGAAGGGTTATGCGTAGACCTCACCCGAAGGTGTTACAACGATTCGGATCTTTTCGATCAAACCACTGGAGAAAATACCGCAATAGTATGTCCTGCAAGGAATATCGCTTAAACAAAGCGGACACCTATGCTGAGCCCCAAAAGGAGCTAGTCCCTAGATGCGGGGATGATTATAAAGCCTATTGCCACACAACTATTTTCTAGATGATCCGGCGTCGACCCCGACCGCGCATCTTCAAGGCAATCTGTCTGCGACGCTCGGCAGCCTCTTCATCGAGCACCCGGCCGATGACCGCTTCTATATCCCGAAGCATAAAACGCTGTTCTTCCGAGATGAAAGAGATTGCGATTCCTGAACGACCGGCTCGACCGGTTCTGCCTATACGGTGAACATAAGCTTCGGGATCCTGAGGAAGATCATAGTTGATTACATGGGTGATGGTCGGAATATCAAGACCCCGGGCGGCTACGTCGGTGGCGACCAGGACCGAGAACTGTCCTTCACGATAACCTTTGAGGGTCTTCTCCCGATGGGACTGTTTGATATCACCATGCAGTTCCATCGCTTTGATGCCGGCGTCATTAAGCCGGTCGGTAACCCAGGTGGCTTTGCGCCTGGTTCCTGTAAAGACGATGAGAGAGTCCATTTCCATCTCTTTAATAAGTTTGGCGAGCAGGGCGTCCTTGCCGAACTCGTTGACATGAAAGATGCGTTGATCGATTTCTGAGGGTTCTATGCGATCGCTGTTCGCTCTAATAGTTTCAGGATCTCTCAAGAAAGCCTGGGCGAGCCGTTCTACTCTGCTGTCGATGGTGGCGGAGAACATCAAAGTCTGACGCTCTTTGCTGAGCTTGTCGACAATTTTACGGATCTGGGGCATAAAACCCATGTCGAGAAGTCTATCTGCTTCGTCTAGAACAAGAATCTCGATGGAATCTAAAGATACTATCTTTCTTTTGACACAGTCATAGAGCCGTCCTGGAGTGGCGACGATGATATCGGTGCCTCTTTTAATGGCTTTCGCCTGGGCATCCATAGAGGCGCCACCGTATACGGTTACTGTTCTCAGGTCACTGTTCTTGCCGAAGAGATTGAACTGTTTCTCAATTTGCAGAGCCAGTTCCCTGGTCGGAGTCAGAATCAGCGCTCTGGGATTGACATCATGGTCTTCAAGACATTCGATTATAGGCAGGGCGAAAGCAGCGGTTTTACCAGAGCCGGTCTGGGCGGAAGCCATCAGGTCCCGGGCTGCCATAATCAATGGTATGCTTCTTTCTTGTATCTCTGTCGGTTCGGTAAAGCCCATCTCTTCCAGGGCCATGGCAGTAGGCTTGGACAATCCAAGCTCGGTGAATTTTATCAATGTGCAGTCCTTATAGTTTGCATATGGTTCGAATAATATTCGGTAGTCTTTTGACTTAGCCTCTTTGTTCTCCGGTGGGCGGCGACCGTGTGAATTGCGATTTGTCTACCTAGTCTGTTCTTACTTACTGGAGACAGGTGATGGGGGTATCTCTCCGTCCCCTCACCCTTTCCGGAATTATGGCACGGCCCTATATAGTTGTCAAAGAAAGATTGCTTTATTAGACTGTCCCGAGGGCGCAAAGCCTTACCCCGCTTGTGATTTGCCCCTTGAATAGTTTCTTCAAAAAGAACATCAAAAAGGCTCTAGACGCCGATGACACCCAGCTCTCTGTCTGGATAGGCGTTCTTTTCTCGGACCTGGCGCCCGATTTCTCGAATAGTATCGAGGGCGACAAGCTCTGATGAACTGCGCTCCCGGGCTTTCAGCGCAGGGATTTTGGTAAGGGTTTCGGTCTTCTTGCGGGTCACCGAGATCTCGGCGGTCTTTCGTCCGAAGCTCTGCTCATATATCGAGATCACCCGTCTATACAGGGGCTCGGCTTCCGAGGTCATGCCGACCTGGCTCAATAAATCCGCCAGCTTGAGAAGACAGCTTGCCACCGCAATCGCCTTTTCACCATGGATGGTCTCGAGTACATGCAAAAGGCGCTCCAGCATCTCGGCTGCTTTGTCGAAACGCTGTTGTTTTTTGTAGACCTCGGAAAGCTGTTCCAAGAGAGTGCTTATCTCGAGTGAAGAACGTCCGTATATCGGCTCGTAGATATAGAGGATGCGCAAGAGCAAGCCCTCGGCTGCGATAAGCTTGTGCTCTTCCAGATAATGCCCGGCGAGTTTCCGGAGAGTCGGACATATAGAGCGGCTCTGCCTGCCGTAGCTATCAACTTGATGGGCAAGAAAGAAGCGATAGAGACAGGTTGCTTCGCTTCGTCGTCCGGTCTTCTTGTAGATTTCGGCAAGCTGATCTACTGCGACCACCAGAAGCGGGTCGGCTGGAGCGACTTCTCGTAATCTGTGGCTGACTAGTTCACGGATAAAAGGCTCGGCTTTAGTGTATTTCTGAGAAGAGAAATAGACCCAGGCGAGGTTCTCGATGCTCTTGATCAGATGAGAGAGATCGGTGGGCTGGGTGGCGCGAATCGCCTCATGGGCTTGAAGAAGCAGTCTTTCAGCATCATCGATTCGGCCCTGCTGAATATATTGAAAAGCGCTCTTCGTATATCCGATGTGCTCTTTAGATTCGTAGGCGGGCCGGTTATAAGGTGTCTTCCACTGGGTGACTACACCGGCGGCGTCGCGCTTGCCGACCCGGGCCAGGCCTATGTCTATGATGCTCGGCGGCTCCAGCTTCTTAGCACCGGCGTCAATCTCTTGAGACACCACATGTGGAGCCCAGTCGGGTACTTTGTAAGAGAAGCCATTTCGGTTGGAGTCCGGCGAAAACATCGGAGAATCAATAGCTTTGAGAGGAGGGGTTATACAAAAAAACAGAGCCGCAAGGGGCTCTGGATTCCAGGATAATCCTATTACATGTAAGGCCTCATTAAAAGGCGATTTGCTTCAGCATCAGCGCTAAAGCCTGTATTTAAAAGGGATACCGCCTTTCGAACTGGTTGTAATAAAACAAAATTACATTGACCTAAGAAATAAAGGAACGTAACGAAGCTTGCCCGTCATCGGCATAAAACCTGATGAAAAGCCGGTCTTCAGCATGCGCCGATTGATGCGGCAATATTAGCGTCGACTTATCAATTGGCTGGTCTAGTGCGCTGCCCCGTCGGGGTTGAAGCTTTGCCCTGTCGGGGCGCTTCTCTAGATTGGATAAAGTCGAAGAGCCTTGCCCAGATAGGCGGCTGTAGAAGATCGAACTGAATCTTGCGCTGCCAGTGCCTCAAAGGATACGGTCCACCGGCCACTTCGTACACAGTGTAGACCGGACCACGGCAGAGGGTTGCACCCTGGGTGGTATTGGCGATCAAAAACAGCCTGCCTGCCTCGCCTGTGCCGATGGTGGCACCCTCTCCTTCGCCCTCTTTTTTCTCGGTGCCATAGGCTTGACCGAGATTGAAGAATATGGAATCGGCGATGGGGAAATCAATCTCTTTGAGAATCAGATCGAAATTAGCAAGCAGATTGAAATCCTGCTTCAGAACAGGCTCTCCCAGAATCTCTCTTTTCGAGATCTCTTCGAGCCGGGCGAATAGCCTGCGAAAGTCTTCCAATCTTTTGTCATAACGCTTCGGATAAACAGCCAGGCTGCTCAGAGTCGATTTGCAGTCTTCAAGGTCTCTAGCCATCAGGTGATAGACCATGGGACGAGGTTCTAGATACTGAAAACTGGCGGGTCTTGCAGATGATGGAGCGGCGCCACCATCAGACTTCGCATTTCCTGCTTTGCCACCGCTTTCAGTGCGGGGTTTCGCAACCGGATTATAAGCTGTATAACTATCTATCCAGGCAGCCATGGCGGTCTCGAGCTGGCGTGATGACCAGAGATTGGTCCTCAACACCACCTGTACCTTATCTGGATAAGGTCGGAAGAGTTCGGACAGCACTCGCCAGCGCCGATCGAACTCAGATTCACCCCGGCCGCCATTGGCGATAGAGATTATCCGCTCCAGGCGAGGTACGGCAGTGAGCAGACGCGGATCAAGCGTGGACAACTGCAAAGCGAGCAAATTGGTGGCACGAACAGAACCATGGGCATGGGAAACAAGTAGAGAAAGCGGTGTCGGTGTGGGCACGTCTGTCTCGGTCTTATATTCGTGGGCCACATGTTTCAACCAGTCGTCTTCGGCAGGTTGGATCAAAGGGAGAAAACGAAACACTTCCAGATCCGAGGGCGCTTTGCCGCCAGAGCCGATCTCAAAAATAGAGGTAGAACCGAGCGACACAGGACGTTGCTTTCTGATCTGCAACATCAACTTGGTTCTGGCGTAGGGTTGCGAGACTATATCCAGAAGACGAGCGAAGCTGCCTCTGGAACGGTCGAGAACGCTGGCGAGATCCGGCGGCAATATAGTATGGATTTTGTAGTAGTTGTCGATGCCGCAAAGCGAGAAAACATTGCCGATTCGATTCCAGTATCCAAGCGCGGGAGCTTCTCCGACCCGGGCAAGAGAGAGGCTTCTATAAAGAAGAACAGCTCTACGAAAACTGTTGCCCCCACCGGCTACGGTATTGACGGTGACATTACGAAAAGGGAAATAGACCCGGGACAACCACTGATAACATCGGTAGAATCGGGACACCTTCTCAGATTTAGCGTACCATCCCCAGGGAACGCAATAAGAGAAGTCGACATTCTGGTTGAAGATAACCGACTTGGCTCTCCGCCCTTTTACACAAGATTCATAGTCGACCTTGACCAGCTTTTCGGCACCGCCGATATCCGGCAGCTTCGCTGCGGGATCCAGCAATTTCAATCCCACTGTTAAATACGCGAGGTTGCGCTGAAGGTCGTCTTTAACCTCTTCATCTTCTGCTTCGCGATAATCCATGGTAGTGGCTGCAATGGTGGCATTGAGCAGATGAAGCATATCAGAGCAGAGATGTTCTTCTATTACCGCGCCAAATAAGGCGTTTCTAAAACCGAAGTATGGATGCAAAAGACTGTCGACGGTGACGAAATTGGGTTTGCCGTTCTCGCGATTCCATCTATAAATAGAAGACATTTCGCTCTCACCGACATTGGAAGCGACCACAAAATGGTTGATAGAAAGAGCCTGCATAGAGCCCGGGCTCAGACCAGGAATCACGACTTTGCCCAGAGAAAGAGGCTGCACCCCGGCGCCTTCTATCTCTTTGAGTGGAAAGAGATCATTTAAGGAAGGCTTCTGTTTACGGTCAAGTTTTATGGGGTCGTTTGCACTCGGTCCGAACTGAAGCGTGTTGAGCTTGTTCATCGGCAGCACATCGGGCTCACTGAGCTGGGCGACAGCCGGCAAACCGGGACACACTAGAGTCGGCAGGCAAAGAGCCATCAGAACCAAGAAAAGAATACTGTGTCTGCCGGTAGAAATTGTGCTCTCCTTTTGTACTGAATGCAGGTTGAAATGGAGACTAGATCAACTGCGCAGTCATATCCTCCAGAGAGACGAAGTCTGCTGTGTAGACTCCATCTTGATCACATAGCATGCTCACCACTTCTTGAGAGATCGGATCATCTAAGGTCATAACCATGACCGCGTCCTTTCTCACACCGAGGCGACCGACCCCCATGGTAGAGATATTGATATCCTGCTGCCCCAGTATGGTAGCTACTTTGGCGACCATCCCGGGCTGATCGGTATGGGTGGTGAAGAGCATGAACTTAGCAGGCTTTAGATTGATAGGATGATCTTTTATTTTGGTGATCAGGGGCTCGTCGTGGGCAAGGATAGTACCATTAATGGCGGTGGCACCTTTCTCGGTCGAGACAATGACCACAAGTTCAGAATGATGCTGAGAAGTCTCTTCGAACTTGCTCTCCCTCACATGAATGCCCCGATTTTTCGCTACTATCTGGGCATTGACATAACTGACCCCTTCTACCTTTCCGCTAAAGAGTCCTTTTAATGCTGCCACCACTAACGGTTCAGAGTCTTTCTCCGCCAGAGAGCCGTAGCAGATAACCTCGACATCCTGGACGGTGCCTGAGGCAAGCTCACCGGCGATAGCTCCCATGGCTTCTGCCAGACCGAGATATTTGCCGAGCTTCTTGAGAATATGCGGCTTCATAAAAGGCAAATTGACCGGGCTGCGGGCGACGCCTTCGAGAAGATACTCGCGAATCTGCTCAGCCAGATCAATAGCGACATTGAGCTGTGCTTCCTGGGTAGAGGCTCCTAGGTGCGGGGTCAGAACCACTTTGTCGGCCACTTCCAGCAAGGGAGAATCTTTAGGAGGTTCAGGGTCGAAGACATCTAATGCCGCTCCAGCCACCCGACCTTCTTTAATCGCTCTAGCCAGAGCGGCTTCGTCGATGATACCGCCTCTAGAAGCGTTTACTATCCTGACACCGGGCTTGATGCGAGAGAGCACCGTACCGCTGATTAAATTGGTCGTCTGGGCAGTCTTTGGGGTGTGGACCGTGATGAAGTCGGCTCTTCTCCAGATCTCTTCTAGAGTGACCGACTCGAAGTTAAGCTCTTTGGCCCGCTCGGCACTTATGAAAGGATCATAGACAATCACTTTCATGTTGAGGCTGAGCGCAGTCTGCGCCACTCTTGTACCGATTTTGCCCAGACCGATTACACCGAGTGTTTTGTTGAACAATTCCACCCCGGTGAATTTGCTGCGCTCCCACTGACCATCTTTCATAGAGCGGTCGGCGCCGGGAACGTTGCGGGCAAGAGACATCATCAAGGCGATGGTGAGTTCGGCGGCAGACGCGGTATTGCCTTCAGGAGAGTTGAGGACGAGAATTCCTTTTTCCGAGGCGGCTTTCAGATCTATATTGTCGACACCGACACCGGCTCGACCGATGACCTTTAACTTAGAGCCGGCTTCAATAACGTCTCTGGGCACTTTGCAGCGACTGCGGACTAATAAGGCATCATATTGATCGATGGTGGCAAGCAACTCTTCGGCGCTTATATCCGGCTCATAGGCCACATCAAGGCCTTCCGAGAGGATCTCTATGCCTCTATCGCTCAGCTTGTCCGCCACCAGCACTTTCTTCAATGCCAAGTCAGTCACCTCTTGTCTCTCTGCTACCGTTCTAGTCTCCATCGATGCTCTCCTCGTTTCAGATCAATAATCATGGAGTGAGGACCATTTTGTTCCTCTGCTGCCTCATCGCCTCTTTGTCCGAACAGGGGACTAGAAGAGGCTTTTTCTTCAACCAGCTGTCGAGCTGATCTGTTCTGTATTCAGAGAACAGATGCCCGCCCTGGCCCATCGGCTGGGTTTCGTAATATTTGTCCGAGTCCGACATATCGATAAGGACCCGCGTTGTCGGCCCTACGGAAGAGGCGAACTTCTCTCTGCTGACATATTCAGATAGGTTGCAAGCGCTCACTGTGTCACCGTCGCCACCGACACCGGTGACAGGAGGATTCAATAGCCAGCCGATAGAAGAAGAGAATCCACCCAGACCATGAAAGATGATGTTCTCGAATGTGGCGGTATGGATTTTGCCCCACTTCCAATCGATGATATCCTCAGACTCACTGGCCAGGCGCACATCGGCAATAGACTGGGAGAGCGTGGTGACGATAAAAGTCTCGAAGGTTCTCTCTTCTGGTGGCATCCAGTCCTGATTCTTCTCGCGGAGAAACCTCTCTACAAAGACGGTCCAACGAGGCCAGCGGCTCATATACTGTCGAGTGAGAGCATCCTCGATTTTAGGAACCAGCATCCTTCTTGCCAGATTGCGTAAAAATGCTTCGTAAACAGATGCGATATAGCTGTCGGAAGAGAGCTCTCCATTCCAGCTCTCCAGACGTTTGACGAAAGAGACCTGGTATTGATCCGCTACTTCGTTTTTTGCCACCGCGGCCATAATCGTCTCTTTGAAGAGGTTATGAATCGAGGCGAACTCATCACCTTGCAGATTGGCCATATCCGGCAAACCGACCTTGCGCGAAGCGTTGACATAACCTTCCAAAGCACTGGTTATGCGGCTGACCGGATAGGGACTGCTCTCCAGGCTTTCACCCTGATAGAGCTTCGAACTTGCTACAAGAAAGCCCTCCTGGGGTTTGAAGAAGGATGGCAAAGAATCGAAAGAAGCATTGCCTGTCCAATCTGACTGCCCGGTCCAACCAGGCAGCAACTGTCCGGCTTTATAAGTGCTGCTCAAAGCAGATGTCAGCCTCTGCGGAATCGCTCCGGCAACTTGTAAACCGACATTGCCCTCTCTGTCGGCGAACAAGAAAGTCTGGGCGGTACCGTCATAGTCTTTTAGAGAATTGCGGAACTCTTCCCAGTCTTTTGCCCTTGCCATTTTGTAGTAGGCTTCGAAAGAAGGAAGCTTCTGATTCTCCCCGATCCATTTTAAGCTGACCGCACTGTTTCCTGAGGATAAAAGGATAGGACCATGGGAAGTGACCTGGACTTTATAACGAAACACATCTTTGTTGAATCCCAGAACATCCCGGCAGGGGATCTCTTCGATTCTGGTATCGACCAGATCCCATCCGTCTTTGGTTTTGTATTTGTCGGGAAACTCTTCAGAGAATTGCTCTACATAGAGATCCTGGTCGTCGACTTTATAGGCTGTGGCTCCCCAGGCAATTTGATTGTTTCGCCCGAAAAGTATTCCAGGCACACCAGGGATGGTGACGCCGGATAATTTAAGTTTCGGACAGCTCAAAGAGATGACATACCAGAGATTGGGATCCATAAAATTGGAGTGCCGATCAAATGCCAGGATGCCACCTTTACTATCGGTCCGATCACCAGAGACAACCCAGCCGTTGCTGCCATAACCAGGAGGAGAAAGCAAACCCAGCTTCAATCCCTGGGCAATACTCTTCACCGTATCCGATACCAGCCCTCGATCACCGCCACAAGCCAGACGAAGCTTCTCTAAATCACCATCGAGAAAAGCCGACTTGACCAGTTTCTGACCGAAGAGCTCGGTAGCCACATCGGCTCCTGCCTTATCCACCACTTTCTGCCTCAAGTCATCCAGACTCCAGGACTCGTTGGTGAGATACTCCAGATACTTCATCAAACAGATGGTATCCACAGGAGTCCACTTGCGCGGCTTGTAAAAGAGCAGACTGCACTCAAGAGGATTCTTGTACTCGTTTGAGTCCAGATAACCATTGACCCCGGCACTGTAGTCTTCTAAGCATTTTCTGGCGTCGGTGGACATGGTCTTCAATTCTTTTTCAGCCAGCCTTCTGAATCCAAGTTGCCGAATCAGTTTGTCCTGGGCAAGACAACGGCTGCCGTAAACTTCAGAAAGGGTTCCTGAAGAGATGCGCCGCAGCATATCGAGCTGAAACAAACGGCGGGTCGCAGTCCAGTAGCCCTGGGCTCGGTACATATCCGGCTCGGATAGTGCCTTGATATAGGGCACATCACGCCAATCGGACAGGACCTCCACCTCTTTGAAGAGAGAAGAATGTCTGGCTATGCCTTCATATTGAGGCAGACTGGAATGGGCAAACCACCAGAAGCCGACCGGCAAAGCGAAAAGTATGAGGACAAATAGTAAGAGAATGACTCGATACACGTAAAAACTCGAACTCCGGGACGATTTTTGGAAGTTCACTCTGGCGCCGAAACGGACGCCTATAAATTATAGTCATCTATTTAGAGTTTTTGGACCTTGAGAGCATCGTTTATGTAGTTGACTAAAGAGTCGACACAGCTCTTGAGTTCTTCGAAAGTCTCTCGAGCCTCCGCCCCTCTGCCCTCCCGTGCCTGACTGACAAATTCACTCATAGAGTCCTCTAACTTCGTTATCGAAAGCACCGATACCAGACCCTTGAACTGATGGGCATCGCGAGCGAGTTGATCCCAGTTCTGACTGGCTATAGAGTTTTCAAGCAGCGGGATAAAACGCACCACCTCTTCATTGAAACTGGCGAGAATCTCTCGAACATCGCTGCCATAGTGCTGGCGTAGCAGATCAAAATCCACCAGAGCCAGGTCCTCTTGTTGCCTGGCTGAGTCAGGCTCTGCAGCAGCTTCCAGGGACTTTTCAAGAGAAACCCTCTCGGCAGAGCCGGAAGAGGACGAAGACTCTCCCCGGGGCAACCAGCGAGCCAGGACTCTTTGCAAATCATCGATACTGACAGGCTTCTTCAGATAATCGTCCATGCCGGCAGCCATGCAGTTTTCGCGATCTCCTTCCATAGCGAAAGCGGTCATCGCCACAATAGGTACATGCCCCCCGATGCGGCTCTCCCACTTGCGAACTTCCAGGGTAGCTTCATAGCCATCTAACTCAGGCATCTGACAATCCATCAAAATAAGATCGTATGATTTATTTTTAACGGCTTCCAGGGCCTCTCTACCATTCTTGCAAAGCTCGACTTGTACATTCAGGTTCTCAAGTTGCCGCCTGGCAAGCTTTCTCATCAAGCTGTTGTCTTCTGCCACCAGCACCCTGGGGTAATCTAAAGAAGCGTTCTTCACTTTTCTCGATTTGAAAACCGGCAGCTCACGCACTTTACTCTCTCCACTGAGCAGGCCGAGCAATTCGCGTTTTTTCATCGGCAACATCATGCATCCATTGGCACCAACCTCGAGCGCTCTAGTAGCAACGGACCGACTGCGATAATCGTATATACAGAACACATCGACTGAGCTATAGCGCTTGCCGTGCCGAAGTTTTTCGATAACGCCGATATTGTTGACTCGATCATCCGTCAATGAAATGACCACCGACGGTGGCAGTATGGCGCTGCTCATTCCGTCGAGCTTGTAGATCAAATCACCATATCCGGTGGCTTTTATGACTTCGTATCCCTCGTGTTCTAAATAAGCGTTCAACACTTCGTACTCGGAATCTTCGCACTGATAGAGAATAACGGTCCGACCCCGGCGACCGTCGCCCCCTTCTGTAAAGTTGCAGACAAAAGGACAGACGAAGCGGAAAGTAGAGCCTCGCCCTGCAGTGGTATCTACTTCGATACTACCTCCCATCAGCTCAGCCAGACGCTTGCTTATAGAAAGACCCAGACCTGTTCCGCCGAATTGTCTTGTGGTAGAACCGTCAGCCTGTACAAAAGGAGAGAAAAGATTCGGCAGCGCCGCGTCAGAGATTCCGATGCCCTCGTCTTTTACCTCGAAGACAAGCCGTGGATTACTGCCCATTTCCGTGCGCGGATAGACCCGTAAGAAAACCTTGCCACGCTCGGTAAACTTGATGGCATTGCTCAAAAGATTGAGAAGAATCTGCCTGCATCGGACAGGATCGCCCGAGACAGTAGAGACAATGCGCGGGTCCACGAGCACCGAGAAGTGCAGACCCTTTATAGAAGCTTCGTGGGCAAAGAGAGCGGCACTGCCCTCTACAAGAGAGACCAGATCAAAATCTATTCTCTCTATATGCAGGCGACCGGCTTCGATTTTCGAGAAATCGAGAATATCATTGATGATGGCAAGCAAAGTCTGGGCCGATTTTAAAATACTGTCGGCATGCTCAGATTGATCCGGATCCAGTTCGGTATCTAACAATAGCTCGGACAATCCTATAACAGCACTGATTGGCGTCCTTACCTCGTGCGATATATTGGCCACGAACTCGGACTTTAATTTAGATGCTTCCAGGGCCTGGTCATAGGCTATCTCTAACTTGCCGGTTAATTTCTCCAGCTCTTTATTTGCTCGCTCCAGGCTATTCAAGCGGCTTTCCAGATCGATGGTAAGTTGCTCGTTTTTAGACTGAGTCTCTTTCAAGTCGGTGATATCCATCATCAGACCGTAGTAAAGAAGAGAGCCATCAGGCAGTCTTGTCGGCGACGAAGAAGCCCTCAAATGAGTTATCTTTCCTCCCGGCAAAATTGTTCTTGATTCACAGCGAAACTCGGTAAAATTCTTCACCGACTCGTCTATCAACTCCATCACCACAGGCAGGTCATCCGGATGAAGAGCCTCGAAAACCAGGTTGCCGTTCTCTTGAATCTCATAGTATTCGTGGCCGAAAAGTCTTTTGCATCCATCAGAGATATAAGGAAAAGACATAGAGCCATCGGGTTTGTAGAGAAACTGGTAAATAACACCGGGGACCTGAGAAGCGATTTGAGAATAGCGATAGTTCAAATCTTCTAGCTCTAGCTCGAAACGCTTCTTATCGGTAATATCGTATGCAACACCATAGATAACATCGTCAAAAGCGGTGGCGCTCCAGCGAAACCAGATGATGCTGCCGTCCTTGGCTATATAACGATTCTCGAAGTCCTTTATTCTTCCGGTTTTGGTCAGCTCTTCCGCCACACCGATTGTCTTTTCTCTGTCATCGGGATGAATAAAGGCAAGATAAGGCTGGGCCATAAGCTCTTCTTGACTGTAACCGAGCGCATCAGACCAGGCGGAGTTGATTCGTTTGAAGAAACCGAATTTATCGGCGATACAAAGTTTTTCTCTGGTGAGGTCGAAGAAAATCTCGGTTTCGGCCAGTTCGCCTACCTGATCTTGAAATTGCAACTCCAGCTCGCCCAGACGATCTTTATGAACCAGATCAGTTTGCTCCACACTGGTGAGGTCATAACAGAACACGGCTATCGCTTCCGGCTCCCCTTCATCGCTCAAAAGGGGAACTTTATCTACTTTGATCCAGCACTTCTCACCACCGGCTGAAGCGTATTGCTCGACCACTCCATAGATAGGTTCCTTTGAACTCAAAACCCTCCAGTCGCCCTTGCGATAGCGAGAGCCATCTTCTCGGTGAACGTCCCTGGTATTACGACCGATCATCTGAAAACCGGAGAACCCCATTTTCTCGGCCGCTTCTTTGTTGGCCAGTAGCAGCCGGCCATCGGCATCCTTCAACCAGATCATCAAAGGGGTGGCATCGACCAGTCTTCTCAGGTGGCCGGTCGAAAGACTCGACACAGGCACCAGAGGTAGTAGCTCCAACAAAGATTCTAAAAAGTGCAAAAACTCGATAAGCTGCTCTTCTGTCCAGATAGAAAGACCCTGGGCATCTCTGCCTAGAAACTCCATCACCAGCACAAGATCGCCTTCGCCCTTTTTTATCAGCGGCAATTCCAGAGCAGCATCCACCATCGCTTTCTTAAACTGCAGGTGGCGCTTTAAACGCTTGCGATTGAGGAGATTGCTCTCCAGAAGCGGAGTCATTTCTTTCCAGGCCTTGCCCGGAAGCCCCTGACCCTTTTTGAAATAGATATCCTGAAAATCGCATTTTGCCTGGCCGATACTGGGCACCACAATCTGGCATGAGATCTCGGTCTTGAGAAGCTTATCCCGTGTGTCGACCAACCAGATATCGGCTTCGACACAATCAAGCGCAAGAGACAACTTCTCCTGAACTACCGAGATCAATTTCCAGGCATCGATTTCGGAGCCGGCGAATTTAAGAAGCGCATCGAGAATAAGCTCGATCAGAGAAGTTCTATGCTTTTTTGCAGATAGAGACTCCAGAGCAAAACTGACTCCAGAAAAGACATGACCGCTTCTCTCTTTTTTAATCAGGCTGAGAATCGTAGAAGCAGATGGCAGACGATGCTTGAAGACTCGCAATTCATCAGGAACAAGCTTTTGCAGTTCGTCAGCCAGAGAACGGTCGGCCAAAAGAACATCCTGCAAAAAATTTTGAGACCCTCTTTTCAGCTCTCGCACTCCGGTACCGAAGACAGCCTTGACCGACCCCTTAAAATCTTTGAGTTCTTCAAGCTCTCCGGCAATCAGATCGTATCGCCAGCAAACACCACCGGCTAGAGCGGCCGGCAGTAAAAACGCTTCGAACTCGATTTGATTTTGGGGGGACTCGGTCACAGTATGAAATACCGTCTTTTGACTTCGACCATGGGAATCAAGTACCTCCAGTGTACCTTTCTTGCCCTGATTAAGCCACCGGTGCAGGGTCGAGGAAAGAGCCCCTGGTCACATCGGTCTATGCCGGGCCTGTCTTCGCGGAACGGGTTCTTTTTGTAAAAATTCGCAAGGTCGCAAAGATGCCTATGAGACGATCTGCAACTTCGAAATCCCGTCCTCTTTCTTGACCTGGATCTGGGTAGGAAACATCTCCTGCACATCCAGGAAATGTGTGATGACAAGAATTCTCGAAAAATCAGACTGGATTGCCTTAATCGAACGAACCAGCCGTTCTCGACTGCGATTGTCCTGGGAGCCAAAGCCCTCATCGATGATCAGGGTCTCTAATCTGGCTCCGGCACGCCTTGCCAGCAGTCGCGACAGCGCGATTCGGATAGAGAAGTTCACTTTGAAAGACTCTCCACCACTATAAAGCTCATAATTTCTCGTGCCGACCTCATCGCCTATAAGAATATCCAGAGTCTCGGTCATGCTGCCTGACTTGGTCTGATGCTGGGTGATAAGCGCGATATGCATCTTGTTGTCGGTCAATCGAGAAAGAATGCGATTGGCCTCCGATTCTATTTCAGGAATGGAATTTTCGATAATAATCGCCTGGATTCCTTTCTTACCAAAAGCTTCGGCGAGCAGCAAATAATCCTCACGCTCGGTTTTCAACTGCAAGAGCTCTTTCTGCTTCTCTTTAAGCGATTGCATGCTGCGATCCAGATCGCCAATCTGGCTCTCCAGAACAGCCACGGCGCTCGTGTTCTTGTCCCGCCTGGTTAAAAGAGCAGTAAGTTCCTCTTCTTTGACTTTGACCTCGGCGGCAAGCTCGGGCAGCCGTACAGAATCCTCGGTCAAAACCGCCGATTCTTCCTTGAGCTGCTCTATTTTCTCCAGTTTTCCGCTACGTTTCTGCTCCAGCGACCGGCACTCGATTTCGAGTTCGGGCTTTTCTTCTTTGGCTTTAGCCAACTCGTTGAGACGCTCGGCAAAAGGCAGCAGCTCCGCCAGCTCCTTTTTCAGTTCAAGATGACGACTGCGGTCATAGTCCATAGACAGAAGCTTTTCGTTGAGCTTCTCGAGAGCCTGCCTGACCTCGACGCCATAAGACTCTGAGTCGAGCTGATCTCTATACTCTGCCTCTTTTTCGATAAGAGCCGGCAAAGACTCTCTAAGGCGTTCTAATTCGCTCAGATCACGATCGAGACTCTGCTTTCTGGTCTCCACGTGCCTTTTCATGCGAATCTGTGATTGCAAGCTCGAGTGAAGCACCGGATCGAAATCCAGCTTATGAATCTCCGCTTTCAGCCCTACAAGGCTTTCCTTCTCGACCTGAGAGTAATCGCCTTCTTCGAGCCTTCTCTCCATCTCTTTCAACTCTTTTTCAAGAGTATCGAAAGAGGTCCTTGCCCGCACTATCGAATTGGATTTCTCGTTGAACTGACCGATGCGTTTATCAAGGTCCTTACGCCCTTCCAGATGTTTTCGCAATCGCTTGTATTCATTGCGCAGGTCGGCCCGTTTTTCTTCGACCATCTTGATCTCTTCGCCCACTTCGAGCATCTCTTGCTCGAAACCCTGGTTCTGAATTTGATATCGTCCGATTACTTTAGCGCGATCGACTATTGGAGCAGAACAAAGTGGACAGATGCTGGAGTGATCGTGATCGTGCAGCTCCCGAACCTTCTCTTCGTTCTCCAGCTTGCGACGCTTCAAATCGACAATCTTCTGCTCTAAAACTTCTATCTCAGACTTCGCTTCCAGTCCCCGGGTCTCGACCAGCTCCAGCTCTGCCTCAAGACGATCCATCTCCTGACTCTCCTCTTCGAGTTCACTTTTTCGATTGGATAAAGTGCTCTCAGCAGCGAGGATATCGGCAAGTTCTTTCAAATGATTGCTGCGCTGGGCGACTTCGGCCTCCAGTTTAATACGCGCTTCTGTAACCGCTGCCTGCAATTCTGTGGCGCGCTTATTGAGCTGACTGAAAGTCTCTTGCTTATTAGATGCCTGGGATTCTCGCTCCAGAAGCTCAAGATACTCTCGATACATGTTCTCGACTTTAGCTCTATCGGCGGTATCACTTTCAAGCTTTTCGATCTTCTCTCTGGTCTCTTTCAATCGAGTGCTTACATGATCAGCTTCCACCTCCAGCCTGCTTCGCATGGTGGCCAAACGCGCTTTGAGCTCATGCTTCTCTTCGGTCAGCTCCTGGACGGCAAGAGATTTTCGATCGAGCGCTTCGGTCAGTCCGCGTATCTCGGCAAACTTCTGGGACTGCTCCTCGATATGAGAGGAGTTTTCTATAAGCTTGCTCAGCTCTTCAAGGCGATTCTTCAAGCGCAGCTCTCGGGCGGAAAGCTCTTTGAGATCAGCCTCCAGCTCTTCGACCTTTTCTTGATTGACCGCCTTCTTCTCCGAAGCGAGCAGCAGGCTCTGATAGCGCTCCTGCCTCTCTTTCAAAACAGATTCCAGTGACTCTTTTTCAAGATCGATTGAGGCAAGCTCTTTGCTGGATTCTAACAGGCTCTCGTTCAAAACGGCCATAGACTCTTCTTGCTGAGGCAACTCTTTGACTATCTCTTCGAGCAACTCGATCTTTCCCCGGGACTCCCGGGCGCTTGCCCGACAAGATTCTTTGAGACGCTCGAAATAGCTGAGACCGAGGATTTCTGAGAGCACCTGTTTTCTCTCGTTCGGAGCCCTGGTGGTAAATTCATCGGCTCTACCCTGACGCAGATAGGCGCTATTGATGAAAGTGTCGTACTCCATACGAAGCAGATCGTTTATAACCTGCTGGGTTGCCCGCATGGAGCCAGCCGTCAAACTCTTCCATCTGCCTTCTCCTGCTTTCAGCGCCGGTCTTGAAGCAACCACCTGATTGACAGACAGCCCTTCAGCCAGAGGAGCCGGCGAAACCCCGGAGGAAGCAGCCTGGGCCTCATCATCGACCAGAACTTGAAACTCTAAGGTACCTTTGGTGGTAGCTTTTCCGCCTTTCTTGCTCAACCGTTTCTGCCTGGAGCGGCGAATTCGATAGGTTCTTCCCTCATAGGTAAAGACCATATCGACCCACATTTCACCTTCACCGATTCGAATCAATTCGTCCGATCCGGCCCGGGCTCTTTCCCAGAGGGCCCAGGTAATGGCATCGAGCAAAGCGGACTTTCCTGCGCCATTCTGGCCGGACAAACAGGCCACTCGCACCGCCGTCAGATCAAGGCTGGTGTCGGCGTAGCTCATGAAGTTGTGAAGAGATAAGGAGTTGATTATCAATTTAAACGGAATTTACGGACAAAACATCCCCGGGCTCAGAGTTCAAAGTAGCACAGTTAAATCGACTTGAACGCAGATCCTGGACAAGAATTCGAAAAATTTGCTAAGCCTTTCTATAATCGAATAGAAAAGCTTCTATCAAATCGGATCAAATCGAATCGAATCGAAGAGTAAAACCATCAAGAAATCACTAATCACAATTTCATTTTTCATCTCCGGTTTCTGTACCCTGCTTTACGAAATCGTCTGGCAGAGACTGTTCATCCGGCTGGTCGGCACAAGCACTTTTGCCACCACCCTGACTCTTACCCTGTTCATGGTCGGTCTGGCTGGTGGTGCTCTCATCTATTACCTGGTTGAGAGAAAGTCGCAAAGCAAAATAAACGGCTTAAAATTGCTGGCGTTGTTAGAAACCCTGGTGGCGCTGGCCGGCTTCGCCTCGCTCTGGCTGACATCCTCCGGCAATATTGAAAGCCTCCTCAACCTGGCTCGTTCAATGACGCCGGCTCAAATCGGTGACTACCAGGCTGTTTATAATGCCTGCACTACCTGGAGCTACGGCTTCGTCCTTCTTGCTCTCGCCATACCGACAACCTGCATGGGGGCAACCCTGCCTGCCCTGGCGAACTACTGTCGAGCCCGGGAAAAAGAGCCGGCTCGATCGGTTATCAGGCTTTATCAAATCAACGCCCTCGGTGCCCTGGCCGGAACCATATGCGGAGGCATAGTTCTGCTCTATCAATTCGGCATCTCAGCATCCATTACCATCGCTGCCTCACTCAATCTAGTCGCCGGCGCGCTGGCCTTTCTAGCCGACAAACAGGACCAGGACAGAGATTTAAAAGAAGAAGAAGTTGCCGTAAAGACTTCGGAAAAGGGCTCCTTTGGTCCGTATCTTGCAGTTTTCTTCTCCGGATTTGTCTTCTTTGCCCTGGAGTCTGTATGGACCAGGTTCCTCCTTGTGTTCTTCGGATCCTCAACCTATGCCCTTACAGTCGTGCTTGCGGTCTGCCTGATAGCGATTATTTTCGGGGCCTGGCTGGCTGACTTGATTTCTTCAGTCTCAAAAGACAAAAATCGCATCGATTATCTGCCGGCATTGCTTGCCCTCGGTGCCCTGGTCACTGCCTGTATTCTGTATCTCTATCCGCTTACGCCGGAGCTCTATCTCAACCTGCGACTCGGTCTCGAAAACGGCTTCTTAGATATGCGTGCAGCCAGAGTTCTGACCATGCTCCTTACCGGTCTCTGGTTGATTCTTCTACCGGCAACCTTGATATCGATGATCTTTCCTTTCTGTATCGGGTCCAGCCCAGAGAAACAGGGCTTCTCCGGACAGGTTGCCTCTCTCTACGCCTTGAATATGACCGGCTCTGTTCTGGGAGCGCTGTCTATTCATGCACTTTTTGAAGGCGATCTGACTCATATATTCAAAAGCACCATCGAGGCAGGCACCATTATTGTCTCCATACTCTTGATCTGTGCTTCCCTCGTTCTGGCGATTCAGAATCGCTCCCGATCTAGAACGCTACTCATATTTCTTGTAATAGGAGGCGCCGCCATCTTACTCTTGCTTCGGCCAGCCTGGAGAGAAGCAAAAATCAGCGTGGGCTACCCCCTGATTACCCTGGAACAACTGAAGCAATCGAAGCTCGGGGTATCGGCATTTATTGATCGAGCCGCAGGAAGCGATCGTCTTCTCTTTTACAGAGAAGGCGGCAATGCGGTGATCGCGGTCAAAGAGAACCGGAAAGCCAACATCACCTACCTGAGCAGCAACGGCAAGCCCGAAGCGGCCATACCTATAAAAAGAGAACTACCGGCTCCGGCAAGCGACCTGTCCACTCACACTTTGATGGGCTTGAGCGCCTCTATATTTTGTCCCAATAACAACCAGGAAAATCTTCTCATCGGTTATGGCAGCGGCACCACCTGCGGTACCTTATTGAGCCTCGACAGGGTCAAGTCTCTGAAAGTTCTCGAAATAGAAAAAGCTGTCTATTCTGTGGACCAGTACTTCCAGCCCTCCAATTTGAGTCCGCTTCGCAGTGACTGGGTAAGCTCACATAGAATAGAGCCGATAAGCGCTGATGCCCGCAACTATATTGCTCTCGACTATAGAAGCAACCATGATGGATTTGACACGATAGTCTCTCAACCGGCCGAACCCTGGGTTTCAGGTTCATCAAATCTATATAGCAAAGAGTTCTTCGAACTGGTGCGCAGTCGGCTCAAGCCGGGTGGAGCCTGTTGCCAGTGGCTCCAGCTCTATCTAATTAACAAGAGAGATTTCGAAATTCTTCTGCGTACCTTCGAAACAGCTTTCCCCTCTACTTATGTAATGCATGGTCGAAACGCCGGTGAGGTCATCTTAATCGGTACGACCGAAGAAACGAAGCTAGATCTACAGAGGATAAGAACCGCCCTCGACTCGAAGCCGACAGCGGCTCTGCTTTCTCAAACTGGCATATATGACCCGGCTCAGTTTCTGGCACGAATCATTTTGTTTCCCAGCAAGTCTACTTACGACCAGGTCAATACCGATGACAATTTATACAGTGAAATGCATCTTGGTCTCAGCCCAGGCTCTCGAGCAACGGAAAGCTCCATAGAAAATATTCTGACCGATTTATACAGCACCTCCGGCGACACCATAGTAAATCATTGTGAAGAGAGCAAGAAACCGGATAAATTCTTTCTGTGTCGGCTGGCTTTAGCCATGGCCGAGTCGAGCCGAGCCGAAGCAAGACCGGCGACGGATACTGATTTGATTGACAACCTCATTGGAGGAATTCATAACTATACCGGAAGAGCCAGAGCTGCTCAGATCAACTCTTTGCTTTCCAGCATAGCCTCGACGGACAGGGGACTGGCGTCAATAACAGAAGCTCGAATCAAGCAAATTAAAGGCGACAAAAACGTCGAAAACCTGCCGGCACCGGCAAGCACAAAAAGTTCTTTAGAAAATGCACTTTATGCAAGGTATCAATATGAAAGAGGCAGAAAAGACCAGGCGGTAGAAGCCGCCCTCAGCGCTTGCGCCACCAGTGGTGATGACTGGTATTCTCTGTTGACGGCAGGCAAGGTCCTTCTCTTTTGCGGCAAGTATGATGCTGCCGTCACCACCTTCAAGAAAGCGGCATCACTAAGAGACAATCATCCCGAAATTCTCAGTGCGCTCTGCCTATCAGAGGCACTCTCCGGCAAAGACAGCCTAGACACCGACAGAATGCTCGAAAAGTCTTTGAAGCTCGACCCGGCTCAATATCTGGCGAGATACGCCCTGGCAAGAAATCTCCTTGCCCGAGGCGACTTCGACCGGAGCCTATCTCAAATTTACTACGCCAGCAAAGTAAGCGGCTCCGATCCGGGACCTCAACTTTTCGCCACCGCCTGTTTCGTCAAGATTCATCACTGGAAAAATGCCTCTATAAACTTCGAGCGCCTCAAACAAAAAATGAGCGATGGTCCATTGATAGAGGCGCTGGAGAGACTTATCAAGGAGAGAAAGACGAGTGAAGAAAACGAAAATCTGATCGAAAGAATTCTTCAAGCACCGCTACCTGTCTATGGCTCATGATTTGATGCTATATTTATCAGGTCGAAAAGTCGAGATGAGATATGAAGCAGCAACTTCTCCTGATAGAAGACAGCCCAACCCAGCTGATTACCATTAAGAAAAGGCTGGAAAACTCCGGCTACGAAGTGCTCTCCGCCGGTACGGTGGCCGAGGCCCTTGTGCTGGCCTATGACGAGCATCCTGACTTGATTATCTCGGACATCGTCATGTCCCAGATTAACGGCTATCAACTTTGCCGGCTGGTTAAATCAGATCCGGAACTCTCGTCCATTCCGGTGATTCTCCTCACGAAGCTGGATGGCTCGGTAGACCGCTTCTGGGGTATGAAGTCCGGCGCCGATAGATTTATTCCAAAAGAGCCGGGATTTCCGAGCCTGCTCACTGCCTGCCAGGAAATCCTCGAAGACGCTTCCCGGGACGATAACATGCAGGTCAGCCCGCATTCGGTAAGACATTCCAAGAAGAAGCCTTCGGCCGAAGACATCAACAGTCGCCTCAATCAGCTTCTAGAGAGGCTACTTTTCGAAGCCACCATCACCGATGAAGTTCGCAAGCTCATAGATCAATCTCTCGATATAGACTCTATTGTTGAGAGACTCTTCGACCTTATGTCTTCCGTGCTGAACTACGACGCCTGCGCCATCGCTGTCAACGAGATCAAAGAGACCAATGTCTTCTTAGATTGCGGCGGCAATATAACAGAAGAGGCAATGGCCGGCTATCTAGACAGAGTCTGCCATCAAGCAGGTCTGCCACCAAACAATCTCGAATTGAACCGCAGCGAATATGCTCCTAAAAACGCCATGAGTCAACCGATAGACATCCAGGGCAGCCGCCTCGGACTGCTGGTTCTGATTCCTCATGCCGAAGAGACTTTCCAACCGGGCGACATGAAAGTGACCAGGATCATTTGTGATCAACTCTCCATCGTTCTGCGTCTTTATTTCAACTATAAGTATCAGTCCGCCTCTGACCAGAAGCAAAAACCGGCTACTCTATAAAATTCGTTCTATCAGCCTATCAATCGGTTTGCTCGTCTTCTTCCGAAGGTTTGCGAGGGATAACATCTATGTCTTCCAGCCGCGGAGCAAGCGGCGGCACATCCGGTTCGTCTGAATCGGAGAGCAGCATATCGGCAAGGCTTCCTTTGATTTTATACATCACCTGCCATTCGATAGATTTCTTCAAAGCCTGCCGAGCGACTTCTTCCTGATCCGAAGGAGGAGACGGAGCGTCACCGGACTCTTCGTCTTTTTTCAGGGTAAGAGCGATCTGACGAATCTCTTCGGTTGTCTCTTCTTCTTCCTGCCCTTGAATAGCATCATATTCAGTACCAGTAATAATCGGCATATTGGTGGCAGAGGTTCTCATCTCCACACCATGCTCAACTTGCTCCTGGACCTGCTCTAAATTCGAGTAAGTCTCCACATCAGGAACACTATCAAGCGAAGTGGAAGTCTCGACATCGGATGTGGTCATTTGAGGTGAAGGCAACTCGAGGCTGTCCTCAAGCTCCATTACCGGTTCATCTTCTTCGTCATAGGCCAGCAGATTCTCCAGGTCTTCCAGATTCTCTTCTTCCTCTTCTTCGAAAAACTCTTCGGCAATTTCGTCAGTAAACTGATTCTGGTCGGACGATGAATCTGACGCAGCAGGAAGTTCTACCGGAACAGTCTCCACGGTCTGAGAATCGGTCTCAGTGAGCGCCGCTTCAGATTCCGCTTCAGATTCTGCTTCTGGCTCCGGCTCCGCTTCTGCCGGAGGGGTGAACTCGAGCATCGACTGCAGAGAACCGGCACTCGCTTCTTGAGGGGTTTCCTCCTCCGAAGAGGCTTCCTCGTCATCCGAGAGATGCATACCCTTCATCAAACTACGAAGGCTCTTGCGCTCCGGTGAACGCTCTTCTCTATCGCCTGTAACCCCCTCGATCTGATACGAGACGGATTCCATTGTCGCCTTAACTTCTTTACGCCGGGCCGGCGGCGGTGCTTCCTCTTCCGGAGGTGCGCTCCAGTCGAGCTGATCTTTCCACTCGGGAACAGCATGATCGGCAGAGACCTGGCGTTTGATCGCCTCTTCCTCGTTCAGCATCGGTCCGGTTCCGAAAGACTGCACTTTGGCCCGGGCACCGGATCTGAAACCAACCTGACCGCCTGATATGGCAGGGATCTCGGTATCAGTGTCCTTGAGACCCTGGGCGATGATACGCTCCATCTCGCTCAGGGTGAGCAAACCTTCGGTGACGGCGCTTTCATAGATGGGTGTATCAGAATCGATCCAGTGGCGCATACAACTCTGGAATGTGGCCACAGACATGTAGCCCATTTTGAGAAGCCGTTGACCCATTAAGACCTGGTCTAAATCGGGCTCGGTGATAAAACCCTGTTTGACGAGAAAAGCGCCGAAAAGCATCTCGGGCATGGCCCGGTGCATATCGGCGGCAATTTCCAGTTCGGTAGGTTCCAGAAGCCCTGCACACTGCAAAAGCTCACCAATTCGAAGCGGAATGGTCGAGCCGATAACAACCTGCCCTTCGCTATCGGGCGTATCGATGATTACATCCGGAGCCCCTCTCAGACCGAGAATACGAAAATCATAGTCCGTTCGGGTAACAGGGTCGGTCAGTACATCATGGGCGATCCAGAGCTCCTGAAGCTGCTGCAAGAGCTCTTTGCGTTTGCGCCGCTTGGTCTTCTTTATCTCAAATAAGAGCCTGCGAATCAGTACAAGAAAACCGACGTGGATCTTCTCGAAAGAAGCCACCTGCTCCACGCCAAGAATTCCGTAAGCATCAAAAACATTCTCATCAAGATGGGCTTTGGGTTGAGCTCTGTGAGCCCGGGTGAGGCTTACTCCGGCGTTGACCATGCCCTGGGATTGGGAGTTCAGCGGTACTTCTATGGTCTCATCAGAAGGCTCCACCGCAGTATCGATAGACTCGGAAGGGTGCTCCTCTTCGTCGAAGGCTTCGGACTCGGGCGAATCTTCAGAACTCTCTTCAGCCTCAGTCCAGACGATGTTCGGCAGCTTACGCTTGCGACTTTCGGTAGCACTCGAAGCTGAAGGCGCGTCAGAGTTCTCATCCTCGTGAGATGAGGCGGCGCTCTTAGTTTCAGCCGCATTATCACCGGCTCCATGGGCAGAACGAATCAGAAGAAAAATCTGTCTGTGGGCTAAACTGACTCCGCTATTGTCGCCAAGCTCTACACTCTGCTTAAGCGCAGCCGCCAGAACTCTGCTCTCGAGTTCCAGCCGGTCTTTCGTGCCCATCGGGCCAACGAGCATCGTTCGGAATGCACGTGGACTCATGGATGACTTTGCTACCTACCCTCTACTAAGTGAAGACGAAGTGTTCTATATGAACTTTATAGACATCTTGGCCAGAACATTAACATCCTAACTAAACAAGTAATATATTAGGCAGAGATTCCAGGGTAGAGAATCGAGAAAAATGAACAGGACAGAGAGTTTACAGGAAAAGCCGGATCCCATTAAAGAGGGTCTGAAAACTATTGGTATTGAGGCACCGTCGGATAAACTCTTCAAGCTGGAAAAGCTCCTGACTCTGGTCACCGCTTACAATAGCCACACTAATATTATCGCCGACTCAACGCCCGAAATGATTCGCTCAAGACATATTCTGGACTCTCTTGCGGCTCTCCAGTTCTGGCCAGGCGCAGCAGATTCGGCGTCCGATAATAAGGCGCTTTCTTTGATAGACCTGGGCTCCGGGGCCGGCTTTCCCGGTCTTGTCCTTGCTATCTGGAAAGAGAACCTGAAAGTCACCTTAGTAGATTCGAACAGCAAAAAAATTCGCTTTCTTGAAGAAGCGGCAAGCGCTCTTGAACTGGGCAATCGAGTCAAGACAGTCCATGCCAGACTCGAAGAGCTGGGCAGGGATCCGGCATTCAGAGGTCGTTTTGACCTTGTCTCTGCCAGAGCGCTTGGTCATCTGGCTCTCAATGCAGAGCTGGGTCTGCCGCTTTTGAAAAGAGGCGGCAATAGCCTCTTTTACAAAACCGAAAAACAGGCGAAAGAAGAAGCGCCAGTGCTTTATTCGATGCTCGAATCGCTAGGAGGCGGAGAGATAGAAATCCTCGTCCCGGAAATACAAGAAGGCAATTCCAAGCACGTCCTGATTCGAATCGAGAAACTGAATCGGGGCTCCGACAGCTTTCCTCGCGCCTGGAAGAACATCAAGCGTGATCTGGACCGCTATAAGACCGGCGCCAAATCAGGCTGATTCTTCAAGCTCTGCTTCCAGCTCATCTTCAGGCTCTTGCACAAGCCAGCCTTCTGCTGCGGCTCTGAGCCGTGCCCTGGCCGGACCATGGTCCACAGTCAACTCCAGAACCCGGCGTTTACTGCCGAAAATATACTGGGCTCTATTAACCAGGGCGGTGATATCGACATGATCATGAGCAAAAATGATGTTGTCCGGTTGACGGTACCAGCTATCGCCCACAGGCACAACTATATCGGCGATCATTGTGCCGAGATCAAGCTCTTCCGGCTCCCGGTCGGCTTGCACCGGCCAGTTCACCCGGTGGACTGCCTGATCGAAACCCAGACATTCGACCCGGCCAAGATAGCTGACCGGCTCGGCGACGATATGAAAACCCGACTCTTCGTACTTGTCAACCTCTTGCCTCCAGCACTCTTTGAGCACTTCGCCGACCGTATCGACATTGGGCTCCAGGCGCCAGACCTGAGAGGTGGGCAGATAGGACTTCGACTCGATGAAATCCCAGCGGCTTTCGTCATAAACCAGTTGATATTGGTGGGTGCTCGCCCAGGCTGTCATCAGGACACTGGTCCAGACATTGTTCTCCTGATAAACAGACTTGTAGCTCTTTTTGAACCACTCTTGCCATTCTTCAAACGAGTCGTAATTGCCGGAGCGTTTGGCCAGCCCCTCTCGCCACTCTTTTTCATCAGGCAGGGGATCTTCGGCGTGAAAAAACTCTTCCCAATAGGCGGTTACGGAAGCCACTTCAACAAGAGAGGTATTGAGCCGGCCGATGTTCTCCTGCCAGAGCTTGGAAACCAGCTTCAGAGCCTCTTCACAACGGGAGTAAGGATTGGAATCCTTCATGGCATCCGCGTGTCTAATATAATCAACAGCCGCTCTGATTAGATAAGCTGGCAGCATAATCCCTCTCCATAGTAAGCCACCATTTTAAACGAGTTTAGACCACCATAACCATTTCTAACAGGGCATGGTCGAAAAAACACATAATTATAAGCTACCGGCTCCGACTTTCTCCTGGGCTCTGCCTGTCTCCAGGATGAGCTTCCGAAAAGCTTTGATTCGTGAGCCGAATTGCTCATCGGCTTCGTAGGATTTCAGGTCACGATCAAGTCGAGCCGTCCAGCACTCGCCACCGGACTTGCCGGGCATATTGAAGCGCAAACCAAGACCGAGCAGATCGGTGATCATCATCACGGCGAGCCAGCAGGGAGACTGCAACAAAGCTTTTTCAAATGCAAAAAGAATCTCGTCTGTGAACTCGGTAGGAGCACTATCTTCATCGCGTCCAAGAAGACGCATCAGACGCTGCACTTCGAGCCAGCCTTCATGACCGTTCTCAGAATGCCACCACTTTACCAAGCCTTCGTAATAGGCTCTAATAGGCTGATGATCGTGGGTTGCATAGGTGGCCAGCGAAAGAGGATTGAGGTCTTCCATCGGGACGAATTCTCTGGTCTCTTCATCACGTTCGAAGATAGGAATGGCAAAACCGGCCATGTTCAACTCGTGGATTGTCGGTCTGACATAAGGCGGCACGATAAGCCCAAGATCTTCTGCCACGATACATCCGTCACCGGCGGCATCGGAGATTTCAGAAAGCACCTTATAGCCTTCGACCTTGTTCAATCTGCGATTGTCGGCAGTCTCGTCATCCCGGGGCTCAAAGCGGGGCAGAATGCCATCGGTATGAACCATGGCTTCGGTATCGGTCAAATGCAAAAACTCTTCATTGCGATCAGGAGTCCAGGGAAAAGCATAGACTCTGAAGAAGCCCAGAACATGGTCGATTCTGAAATCATGAAAGTGTTCCAGCAAACGAGTAATTCTGGAGCGCCACCACCGGAAGTTCTCCTTGCGGTGCACCTCCCAGTGATAAAGTGGAATGCCCCAGTTCTGTCCCCAGCGCTTTGTAAACTCATCTCCGGCGAAAACCGGCTCTGGAGGCGCCCCGCCGGAGAGCTCCAGCTGAAACAAGGCTTGTTCGAACCAGACATCACTACTGTATCTGCTGACACCAAATGGGACATCACCCATTAGGCGCACATTCATCTTGTCGGCATGAGCTTTGACAGCTTGCCACTGGCTATCGGCCACCCACTGGACAAATTTGAAGAAATCTTCCAGTCTTTCGATTTCTTTGCGATTAGATGCGCTCTCTACCCATTTTCGCGCCGCCAGAAATGACTGCTGTTCTTCCGGCCAGCTCGGCCATACAGGGCTGCCGCCATTCAACTCGATGAGCGCTCTGAAGAGAGCATAAGGGTCCAACCATGCGCTACGCTCTTTCTTGAACCGCTCGAATGCGCTCTGCAACTTCTTGCCAGAATCAGAAAGAACAGCATCATAAGCCTTGCGAAGCAGTTTCTGTTTAAGCAATTTGATTGAGCGATAATCAATCACTTCGTCATCGAGAGCGGCAATCTCTTCTTTGACCAGAGCATGATCCGCAGCGGACAGACCGGGCACCACATCCGGTTGCATAGACAGCAAAACCGGTTCCAGAGCCATAGAGCTGATCGCATTGTAAGGGCTGTTGTCGCCACTGGTTTCATTAATCGGCAGAGTCTGGAGAACTTTGATTCCATTGCGAGCGCAAAAATCAATTGCGTCTTTAAAAGAATCAGTGTCTCCTATTTTGAAGTCACCTTCCCGCTTCAAAGCAAAAACAGGAATCAAAAGCCCCGCTTCTCTGTGGTTTACATCGATGCCTCTTTTTTTTCCCACTGGCTATATCCCCACGCGCTCGAATACCTGCTCGATATTTCTGAGATAATGCTTGGGATCAAGACAGGTCAGGATCTCTTCTTTGCTCAATTTATCGGTTACCTTGCTGTCGGCAAGCAGTTTGTCTTTGAAGCTCAGTCCGTCCTGATTCCAGACCGACATGGCGTTACCCTGCACCACCCGATAAGCATCTTCGCGACTCATACCTTTCTCTACCAACTTGAGCATAATCGACTGAGAAAAGATGACACCACCGAAGACATCTAAGTTCTTGAGCATGTTTTCGGGATAGACCACGATGTCTTTTATGATTCCGGTGAATCGAGTCAGCATGTAATGTAGAAGTATGGTCGAATCAGGGATGATCACCCGCTCTACCGAGCTGTGGCTGATGTCTCGCTCGTGCCACAGTGGAATATTTTCAAGAGCGGCAAGAGAATTGCCCCTCAAAATTCTAGCCAGTCCGGAGATATTCTCGCATCCTACGGGGTTGCGTTTGTGCGGCATGGCCGAAGAGCCTTTCTGTCCATGAGTGAAGGGTTCTTCCGCCTCGAGAACATCGGTTCTTTGTAAGTGACGAATCTCGGTGGCGAACTTATCGAGACTGCTTCCGATTAGAGCTATTACCCAGAGGTAATGGGCGTGACGATCGCGCTGTACTATCTGGGTTGATACCGGTGCCGGTGTCAACTCTAGAATCTCGCAAGTGAGCTTCTCTACCTCAGGCGAGATGTTGGAGAAGGTCCCAACAGCACCGCTCACTTTACCGACCGAGATAGTGTCGATGGCATCTTTGAGCCGTACTTGATGACGACGGACCTCTTCCAACCAGACGGCCAGCTTGAATCCGAATGTGGTGGGCTCGGCATGAATACCGTGAGAGCGACCGATGGTGACTGTGTTCTTATGCTTGCGGGCCTGCAAAAGGATGGCATCGTGCAGATTGTCCAGCTCCCGCGCCAGAAGTTGACCCGCCTTTCTCATATTGAGAGCGAGCGCGGTGTCGAGCACATCAGAGCTGGTCATGCCGCGGTGGATATACCGTCCGGCATCACCGACATTTTCGTTGACATTGGTCAGAAAAGCGATAACGTCGTGCTTGACCTCTTTTTCGATCTCAAGAATACGGTCCACATCAAATTTGGCTTTTTTCTTGATCTCATCCACAGCATCCCGGGGCATATCACCAAGCTTCACCTGGGCTTCACAAACCGCTATCTCAACTTCAAGCCAGGACTGGAATTTAGACTCTTCGGTCCAGATGGCTCCCATCTCGGGCTTCGTATATCGTTCAATCACGACCAAGTCTCCTGCCAAAACAAAAAAACAATCCACAAAAAACTATCTAGTTTACCGAACCAGGCTTTCAAGAGATTAGGGTGCTTTATAAATCCTGAGGAAATTAAACACCCCAGGCTTCCCAACTTTTCGGAAAGACGACGTCAAGAGATTGCTTCGATTTGACAAATTGAATCCACTGTCCGTGGTGTAAGGTCTCGTGGCTTATCAATCGAACCAGATGCAAATCGAGTCCGACACTGTCTCCGAACCAGTCTATAGTAAAGTTTGAGATGTCACCGGTTTCAGGGATTGCCTCGAGCAACTTCTGATCACATTCCAGTAAGTAAGCACGCAGGCTCTCTTTATCCGGTCCACCGGAATAGCTCGTGTGATTGGCGGAAAATTCGACTTTGCCGTTCACAATAGCTTCGCTGTAATCCTCTTCGACTCTACCTACATGGCGAAACTGCTTCCAGAGAGCGCCCATATTCGGTCCCGGGATCTCAATAAGCGACTCTTCGGTCTGATCAGCAAGCAGATCAAGAGACAACTGCCTGACAAATTGCCATTCTTTCAAAATAGTATCGATCTTCATGAAAACGTATTCTAGCGTAGATATGAACTAAATTATCTCGAACCAATGCTCGACCGATTCGAGCACGCTAGAATAAAACTGCCGTAGCTAAGAGAAGAAGATTAAGGTTATGAAATTACTGGTCCCGGTCGATGTGTCGCACCCCCATGAAGATCTGGTTTCGCACCTGCAGTGGATGATCGATCTCAAAGGAGACGAAGTAGAGCTTCTCTTTGTCAAGGAGATCCTGCCATCCTACGAAAGAGTGGTGGAGTCCATGGCGGACTTTCCTGAAGACTGGCAACATCAGCTGGAAGTGAAAGCAGTAACACTTCTGGATAAGCTGGCGAGCGAACTGAAGTCGGCAGGTGCCAGCGCCTCTATCGAAATCGCTTCAGGACCGACCGGCTCTGTCATAAATCATCTGGCAAAATATGAAAACTTCGACCTGGTGGCAGTCACCCCCGGCAAGAGCGCTCATATTCGCAGATTTCTTCTCGGATCGACCAGTTCTCAGGTCGTCAATCACGCACCATCATCTGTGCTCGTGCTGCGCGACAAAGAAGGACAGAAAGCGCTCAAGCATGTGGTCTTTGCTGTGGATGGCTCTAAAGATTCAGAATATGCCATCGAATACACTGTCAAAAATCTAAAAATGAAAGAGCGCGGCATAAAAGCATCGGTGGTAAATGTGGTATCAATCGCGCCTGTTCTCGGTTTGATCTCTCCGGCTCCTTTCATCGCTACCCTGGAGACCAACTTGCTCATGGAAGGCGAAGTTATAGTGGCGGCGGCGCTGAACAAATTGCGCTCTCTTGGAGTTAGCGATGTCGAAACCAAGGTAAAAGCAGGAGATCCTGCCACCGAGTTAATTGCCTATGCCGACGAGCACGAAGCCCAGCTCATCGTCTGTGGTACCAAAGGACATTCGGCAGTCTCTCATATCCTTATCGGAAGCGTTGCCGACCGCCTTTCTGCCCATTCGAATTGCGCCAATCTGGTGGTAAAAATACCGGATTGATAACATGATTAAAACGCAAAACAAAACAACGATTGTCTTTATCGCCCTGAGCCTGGTGCTCAGCCTTCAGCCTGCCCTGGCCCAGCCAGGCGATAATATTTTCGACGACGGTGACTCTGTCGGCGAAGAGCAGATCAAAGAGAAAGAAGCGCTCAGAAAAATGCGGTCTGAAATGGATGCCATTAACTCCGAGATCAAGGGCGGTCTGGAGGAGCTTCAGCAGGTCAATCAACAATTCCAGAATCGCGCCAACAAAGCTCAGGTGACAGAAGTGCATCTCTTCGCCCGCAATGGTTCCTGGGAAACCAGAAAAGGTGACAGCGTCCACTGCCTCAGTTATAACGGCAGACTTCCCGGTCCTGTCATAAGGGCTAAAAAAGGCGACAACCTCAAAATAGTGCTCCACAATCAACTGGACCAACCTACCAGTCTTTATTTTCACGGACTGCCCGTACCCCACGAAGTCAACGGCTTGCCGAGAAAGGACGCGGGTCTGGTGCCTGCCGGTGGAACCTTCGCCTACCAGTTCACTGCCACCAAAGAGGGAACCTTCTGGTATCACCCCCAGGTGGTCCATGCCGATCAGCGCCTCAAGGGACTCTATGGCGTTATCATCATCGAGCCCAATCTTCGATCGAGAGCCTATGATAAAGACATCACCATGATTTTCTCTAAGATGAGCATGGAAGAGAAAGAAAAAGCCCCGACCAAAGCCAAAGCGCCTAAAAGTATCGAGAAATATGCGGTGGCACCGGTGGCAAAATTCAATCGAGAGCTGGATGTGGCTTACTTAATCAATGGCAAACAGGCGCCGGCTATTCCTCCCATCGAATTGAGAAAAGGCGACAGAGTAAAGCTGCGCCTGGTAAATGCATCGGATGAGATCGTGCCGATTCATCTGAGCGGTCACAGGCTAGAAGTGGTAAGCGCCAACGGCGCCGACAAACTGGAACCCCATGTATTTAGAGACAGCATCACCCTTGGCCCGTCAGACCGCGTCGATGCCGAGTTTATTGCAGGCAATCCCGGGGTCTGGTCCCTGGCCTCTGAACTTTTCTACCAGGCATCTACAGATGGCAAGTTTCCTGGCGGCATGGCTTGCGTGGTTCGGTACTCAGAGCTTAAGGCGAGACAGGATAACTCCGGTCAGTGAAGCCGCTGTAGACAAACATCGACTTTTTCTCTAGTGATACCGGTATGCTGGCAGAATTTGGTCCAGCCTATATCTATCACCTCTTCCCAGCAGTCCAGATAGATCTTCTCGTCGAGATATTCTTTATAGCCGAGTTCCCGGCAATAGTCTGCGATCACGGCCTTGGCCATATCATGTTGCACCATATGACGAAGATCGAACCAGCGTTCTTCAAGAGCCAGATCAAAGAGAACTCTCAAAAAAACTTCCTGTCCGTATTTAAGCTCAGCAAGCTCCCTCAATCTATCCGGTATCGCCATCGATGCTGTCCTCCTCTACCTAAGCTATCACAAGAGCACCAAATCTTTGAATAGAGAAGCCGGATATATAAAGCCAGCATATCTGGTGGCATAACAAGAGATTAACCGCGACTAAGACCACACCTTTATAGTTGCTAATAAAGGCTATATGCATTCGGCAAAAGAGCGACAAAATCGGCACTCCAGAGCACGGCTCAAATTCAAAAAGAATCCCGGACAGTCGAATGGTAACCATGAGGATGCCCTCGTGTATATTTTAATCAGCGGGTGAAAACTCAATTTATAGAAGGCTCTATGCTCGAAACAAAACTGGTTACTATCAAAGGGCAGCTTGCCCGAGGCGAGATAAAACTATCGGATGCTCTTTTGATCATCTCCAGAGTGCTGAACCGAAAAATCAGCGGCAAGAGACTGCTCTGGATGAATAGAGAACTGCTTGGCTATCTCCAGGAAGATCTACAGTCTCTGCTTAACGAGTCCGGCCTGCAATTCGAAAAAGCTCATATGCCTGTTCCGGAATATAGATTTCTGGCAGGGGTCTGGGGCAAGCCCGGCCAGGACGGGAGGATTTTGCATCTGGATACACCCAGACTCAAGGAGAAGAGAATCTTCTGCAACATCGGTATTCAACAAATCGAGACTCAGCTTGAGACCCTGAACAGATCAAAAGACGTCGATAATATTTTCTGTATGAGTTTCGATGCCATGACAGGAGCCCAGTTCTTCTGCACCGCCGAAGAGATAGAGAGACTCTATGGCAGTGTCAGTCGGCGACTTATTGATTTTATCGATTCGGTAGATCTCTAAAAAGGGTAAACTAAACTAGGCAGAATTTTTCTACTTAGAGAGTTTACCGTGTGCCTTTCCATTAGAGACCAGAAGAAGCGCCTTGTCGCACTGTATTCAATACTAGCTCTGCTTGCTTTGATCTGCCCGTTGTCGGTAAAGGCCCAGAACACGGTCAATCAAGACAATTCAGATCAGCCCATGGCGGCGGTCTTATCAAACCTGGAAAAGAAATTCGGCTTAAAAATCACCAGTACGGCTTCGGTATTAGATCGCCTCTCTGCCCTCGAGATGCAAGCCTTCGGAGAGGTAAAACCAGGCTCTTTAGTCGACCGGCTCGAAGAGCTCAAGCAAGCCCCGGATCCTGTCCAGAACCAAAGCTCCCCTGCTCCTGAACCGGATAACAGCCTGAAAAAAAACAGCGGTGAGCCCATCGAAAAGTATATAGAGCGCCTGAACAAAGAAGTGCCCTATATCAACACTCAGCCTGTTCGACTTTATAGAATCACACCGGTCAATATGACCTTCAAAGGTCCGACCGACTATCTCGACATCATCTTAAAAGCCACCAAAAACAAGGTGTTGCGCTTCAATAAGATGCCGATTCCTGTCTATATTACTCCGCTTAGAAATGACCAGTACATGCGCTCATGTATAGCCGGTTTTGAAGCTTGGGAATCAAGAACAGCCGGAAACATTCGTTTTGTCCAGGTGCCCGATCAGAGTAAAGCCAGAATAATAGTGGTCTGGAAACAACTGGGCATGGGAAAAGATAAGGACGACTGCGCCCTGGGAGCCCACACGGTAACGAAGTGGAAGAAACGGGGCAACGGAAAAGTGGCGATGATGTCGGTGGGCGCCATCCCAGTGCCTCTATATATTCCGCGATTCGGACCGAAATATCAGGTACCAGCTCAGGTGATTGAAGTAAATCTCGATTTGATCGATTCGAAAAGACAGGACATCAAATTTCTGGTGCTTCAGAACATCGTCACCCACGAACTGGGGCATGCGCTTGGCATACTCGGTCACAGTAATTCAAAAATGGATATGATGTATCCGGTCACCGATGAACATTCTCGCATCTCGGACCGCGACCTGAACACGCTCTCCAGGCTCTACGGCCTCAAGGTCGATATTCCGCTATAGGAGAATCAGAGCTTCTTCCACCAGCGCTTTTTGCCGCCGTCTTCTTTCTCTTTCTGTTTTTCCAGCACTTTAACGCGCTTCTCCAGTCGAAGTTTCTTTATCTCGACGCTGATATCATTCATATCTTTCTCTAGCTCTATGACATTTTCAGAGCTGAGTTTTCCGCCATCGGCATCCCGCTGCATTTTCGCTTTCTTTTTAGAGACTGCCGAAAGCTTTTTGCGAAGCGACTTTGCTTCTTTGTCGGTCAATTGATTGTTCTTCTGTCCCTGGTTGATATTGGTCATCAAAGCCTTCTGACGTTGCCAGATGGTCATGGTCTCTGCCATGCTTCCTGCAGGAAACATAGAGAAGATCATAATACTGCGCACCACTATTCGCTTCATCTGTCTGATCGGCATCATCGTTACCTCCACCACCTCGTTATTCCATCCTACCTGACTTTTAACAGATAATCTTCGTTCTTCATATCCGGTGCCGACTTGCCTAAATCGTTTCGAAGCAGTCCATGTGATCGATAAAGTGGCTCTATCCTTGGACTGAGCAAACCGATCTGCTTCAAATTAGGAATGATCAGATCGAACATCGAGTCTCTGAAAATCTGCATCAGATAAGAATCATAGGCAAATTGGTCCCACTGGCTCAAGGTCATTTTCTGACCATAGAACTCTTCATAAATTTCGTGCGCCAAAAAACGCTTCTGGAGAAGCAGACAGATTTCGAAAGCCAGGTCCTCACGCTCGGCGAGTTCCTTCTCGGAGAGCTCTTTACTGTAGAACTCTTGAAGAGCAAGAACGCCATAGTGCACATGTCTTGCTTCATCGGCGATTACATAAAGCATGATATCTTCGAGAAGGGGCTCGTTGACAATCTCTCTGATGGCTCGAAAAGCGCCGAGACCGAAGCCCTCGATCATAATCTGCATTCCCAGGAACTTAACATCCCATCTCGAATCCTGCATGATTGCTTCGATAAGCACAAAAAGATTGTCGTTTATTTCATAACGCTTCTCCAGCTTCTCTGCCAGATATCGATGAAATACCTCCACATGCCTGGCTTCATCACCTATTTGACTGGCGCCAAAAAGCTTGCCGTCGAGAATCGGAATCGACTGCACCACTTGTGACGTCGCAAACAGCGCGCCCTGTTCACCGTGGAGAAGCTGGCT
This sequence comes from Candidatus Obscuribacterales bacterium, assembly GCA_020634035.1. Taxonomy (GTDB): domain Bacteria; phylum Cyanobacteriota; class Vampirovibrionia; order Obscuribacterales; family Obscuribacteraceae; genus RI-106. The sequence goes on from JACKCM010000006.1 coordinate 544,405, forward strand.
CAGAAGCCAGGCAAGCAAAGACTGACGTTCCACCGCCTGTTCATGGGGGGTAAGCTTGTTCCACATCGGATGAGGCGCCGCCGGACAAAATTTATCGGGAATAATCGGTCTTGCAATATCGAGAGGGTTCACCTCTTTCGTCCAGTCAATATCGGTAGAAACATTCCACTGGGCGGCTTTACCGGCTTCATAGAGCCTGTCTATCTGCGGATTGCGGCCCTTGGCATAAGTCCAGTCGTAACAGATATCGTGGTCGGCATGCATAAAGGACTGCTTTGACTGCTTCCCCTTTTTCAGAACCAGACCATCATAAGCCGGTCCCAGAAAAGTCTTGAGCAGCTTGAACTTGCCTCGTTTGACCATATCCATTGCGATAGGCACGGTCTCTTGCAGCGATTTAAAAGGCGCCATAGAGGCGCCGAATATACTCTGTGCTGTATCGGTTGCCATAATTTTTTGCGTTTCCTCATGAATTCCCAAAAATTTCCTAGCACAAGCGAAACGCCCCGATGCGAAACCTAATATATTGAATATAATGATTCGTGGCATATTGAGAATTGGAGTTGTCGCAGCAGGAGAGATCGTGCGCACCGGCATCGAAAACAAGGCTCTGGCGCTACTAGCGACCGTTTTACTTACCATTCAGTTTCTGGCTCCGGCAGTTTGGGCGCAGTCTGAGGCAGCTCAAAGTGCAGGCGATGACCGACCCGTGGCCGATAAATGGGCTCTGGTTATAGGCATAGACCGATTTCAAGACAAGCGCATTCCGACACTTCGCTATTCGGCCAAAGATGCTCGAGATTTTGCCGACTTTCTCGTGAAGAAAGGCAATTTCGCCGCTGACCATATTCTCACTCTAATCAACGAACAAGCCACCTACCAGAATATCGAAGAAGCGCTGGGGGACACCTGGCTGCCCAGGCGAGCCCTGAGCGACGATCTTGTCTTGATTTATGTATCCAGCCACGGCAGCCCCAGGGAGATGGATGTCGGCAAAGACAACTGGCTGATCGCGCACAATACGAATATAGACAAGTTTTACTCCACCGGCATCGAGTTGACCAGCCTGGCAGCCACGGTAAAAAAGCGGACTGGATGCGAACGGGTGGTGGTCATTCTCGACGCCTGCAATTCCGGAGCAGCCCAGACAGGCGGAGGAAAGGGTCTGATTCGACCGGCCAACTTCGACATCAACTCGATTATCGGTGACGGAGAGGTGGTGATCAGCTCCTCTGATTGCAATCAGCGCTCCTGGGAGTCAAAACGTTATCAGAATGGAGTTTTCACCAGAAAGTTAATCGAAACCCTCTCGGGAGGCGGTGCCAACCGACCGCTCAATGAGGCTTTCGAAGAGCTCAAATCGAGCGTTGAGCAAGAGGTCCGCTTCGACCGGAAAGCCACCCAGACTCCGATATTCAAAAGCAAATGGAAAGGCAAGCCCCTTGTTCTGGCCGCCATTCCGACACATCCCAGAAAGTCTATAATGCCCGCACTGAATACGGTGCCGGAGCAATCTACTGAGCCTGCACCGACAGAGACTGTAGCTGTTGCAACTCCCGATACAACCATAGTAGGCATAGATAAAGACAAATCCACCCTCACCGGTCAGGTAAGCAGCGAACATCACTTACTGAATAAGAAGCTCGCATTTCTTTCTGTTTTGCCGCCGCTCCAGTATAAAATCACCATGAGTCCTACCTACGGAGTTGTTAGCCAGAAAGACTTCGACGGTGCCAAGCAATTCAACAGAATGATCTTCAACAATGTAAGAGCAGGACTCGGCCGCAGCCTCGGCAACGAGATTGTCGATGAGCGAAAGTGCATAGATGTCCTCACCCGACTGAGTCGCAACCCCCAGGTCAATTACTATTCGCCGACTGCGGATCTACTGAAAAAAACAGCGGCTGAAATGAACGCACAAAATCTGGTTCTGGCACAGGTGGACGAATTTTATTTCAAGGGTCAGGTGGCGTGGAGCAATGTCTATAGCATAAAAATGACCACCCGTATCTATGACGGCAAAACAGGCGCCTTAAAAAGCGAATTCAAAACAAATAAGAAGAAACAACCCTGGCTCAACGACAGCACCGGCTGGTGGATGAATTATGTGGCGAACAAAATCGTACCGGAAGTATCTGCTGAGTTAATCGCTGAGATTTTGAAAAGAACCAGATGAGAAGCATATCCTTGATATTTCTATAGAGGACAAACAATGTCTATCCCAAGCAAAACTCTGGTTTCGATTCTGATCGGGGCAACCATCTTCTCTCTGCCGCTTCCTGTTTGGGCCGGCGGCGAAGCCGAATTTCAAAAAGGAGTAGCGCTCTATAAAGCGAAGCGTTATCAAGATTCCGCCGCCTACCTCGAAAAAGCACTGGCTTCCGGATGCGGATCTTCATACTGTTATCTCTATCTGGGCAAAGCTCATTATGGCGCCGGAAATTCCAAAATGGCAATCAAAAGATTTAGCGAAGCGGCAGAGGCTTTCAAAGGCCTGCCGGCAGGAGACATCGCCCGGAAGATGGTGCTGCGCCTCGATCCCCAGGGCAAGTTAGCGAAGCCGACAGCCAGAGCCAGTGCGCCAAAAGCCACGGCGCCAGGTCAGAAAGTCTATAGTGGTCTTGCCGGTAGAATAACTGTGACACCACCACACTTCGGACACAAGCCGGTCTCTCAGGCTACTATAAAAGCGATTCGAGATGCGGTACTGAGTTTGCCGCCCCATTTGAGAAAACGCCTCGAAGACGCCGGTGCCTCCATAAGCATCTCTCCAAATATGATCGACAAATGGCCCGATTCAATCAAAGATCTACCGGAAAACACTCCTACCCTGAATCTGGCGGAAGTACCGGGGAGGATCTACGGCAAAGAGATGAATATCTACGAGAGCGCCAAAGTAAGGGGGTCTACTGCGCTGAAACAAGCCAGACCACCGAGTATGATGCGGCACACCGTCCTCAATGAAAGTGTACAGATTCTCGACGATATCATGAACATATCAGGAGATCCGGAACTCAGGAAGCTATATGAAAAAGACAAACAAAGAGTGCCGGACTCGGCAAAGGCGAAACTGGCAACGTTTTTGAAAAACGACGACTGGGGACCAAGGGAAACATGTGCTGAAATGGGAGCGGCAATGCTCGGCGGCGGTGACGAATTCACGGCGGACTTATACAGATACTTTCCCAATACGAAAGCCTGGTTGAAGAGCAAACTGGGTATTTGAGTCGATGTTTTCCTCCTCTAAAGACAGAGAAAAGAAGCAAGCGCAGGTAAAAGAGCTGATTGCTAAAGCGAGCGAGATAAGCAACCAGAAAGGCTACGACACGATAAAATCGCGGGCCAAAGAGGCAATCTCTCTTCTAGAAAAAGCAGTCGCACTGGACAAGAGCAATCAAGAAGCGAGGGCAAATCTGGCTCTCAATCTCTCAAAAGCAGATCGGTTTCAAGAAGCAGAATCTATAATCAACAGACTGATAGATGAACAGCCCCAGGAAGCCCTGATCTGGAATCTGCTCGGAGAATCGCTTCTTTATCGTCCGATGGGACACTTCGAGGCTCTCGTCCTCTTCAATAACAGCCTCTCTTTCGAAAAAACGCCGGCTGGATGGCGCGGTGTAGGCGACGCTCTATTGAAGCTGGGTGAGTTTCAACAAATGGCCGATGCCTATGCCCAGTGGTGCATACTCGATCCGGACAATAGCGAAGCCTGGTATCAGCGCGGCAAAGCGCTGAACTTTATAAAAGAGACGGAACAAGCGATCTCGGCTTTCAGAAACGCCGTGCGTTTACAGCCGGACTATTCTCTAGCCTACAAAGAGCTGACTCATGGTCTGGGCAAGCTGGGCCGCTATGAGGACGCCCTTGCCATTTGCGATCAATGGGAAACTCACAGACCGAAAAATCGAAGGCTCTGGTATTATCGCGGCTATATACTCTACAAGATGAATAGACCGAGAAGCGCAATTCAAACCTTCGAAAAAGCACTCGAGCTTGTGCGCAGCCCCAATTCCATCTGGTCAGATCTCGGCGATCTCTACTATTCTCTCGAAATCTACGAGCAGTCTCTGTTTTATCGGGACAAGTACAGTAGAGCCGAAAAATGCAACTATCGCGCCTGGCTCGCCACCGGCGATGCAGCCACCCGGGTCGGGCAGTTCGAGAAAGCGCTAGAGTCCTATGAAAAAGCGCTCAAGACAGTTATGCCGGGTGATCCTATCAATAAACTCTCTTATTCCGAAGGTCATCTTACAGTATGCATGAAAGGCAAAGGGCTCACCAATAATGGTGCTATCGAAGAAGCCCGATTATTATGGACGGAAATCGAAGCTAATGCACCGGCAAAACCGGTGTTTGCAGCAGGCAGAGCATACACTATCCGAGCCATTTCAGGCATAGATAAAGCGCTGGCTTCGGTGACCGAGTTGACCAGCGAAGACTTGAATCTGGAAAGCACTTATCGATACCTGACAGACTTTCTGATTGATGTAAAAGCCTGGGACGAAGCGGTTTTAGTCATTCGCAAACTTATGGACTGTACCGAAAATAAGACACCGGTAAAGTTGGAGGAGGCCAGACTGCTTGCAAAAGCAGGCCACTTTCAAGAGGCGCTTTCTATTGTAGAAAAGGTCATCTCGGATAAGAACCGTCATTCCAGAGCCTATTTCGAGATGGCTTCGATTCAATGCCAGGCCGGAGATCCGGAAAAGTCCATAGAAGCGCTGAAAAAAGCGATCGAGATAAAACCATCCTTAAAAGAGGTGGCTTATCTAAGTCCCCTCTTCGATAAAATGAAAGCGGATCCAAATTTCGAAGCGCTGGTCAACTAGTTGTGATGCTTCTCTTTCGGGCTTGAGCCATCATAAGAATAGGCTTCTATACCAAGTTGCCGACGCAGAAACTCATCATAATTTTTGTTGTTCTGATCCAACATTTCAAGATGCTGCTTTCTCGGCATCAAAGATTTGGCTATCGGATTGCCCTGGGCATCTGGTACCAGAAGGTTGTTCTGAACAGCCATATAATCAGAGAAAAGCGACCTGGCATCGCTGAAATACTGGTAGTATCCGCGGTGAAGTTTTTCAGTCTCCGGATAAAGCGGAAGCTGTTTCAACTCTTCTGCCGCTGCACCATATCTGGTTACAAGATCAGCCAGCAGTTTCTGGGTAGCTTTACGATCGTCACCGGGAACTATGATGGCAAGTCCTTTAGAAAGGAGGGCATTTGCTTGTTCTTTAGAGCGAGGATCTAACTGGGCCTTCCTGCGAATTTGATCATAGCGGTTGAACCAGTCTCGAATAAGCTTGCTATCCGTCACCTGCTTGACCGGTGGACCGAAATTCACTTGGCTTCCTTGAAGAGGAGGCATCTGAGCATAGGCGTTTGCCCCTGCTGCCGGCTGGGCTTTGACCGAAGCGGCACTGCTAACGACTATCAAAGAAAAAGCCAATAGCGATTTCCAGGAGAATAGAGAACTTTTGTTCACGATCATCGACTCTTTAAATTTCACTGTCTTATTTTACCCTGCTCACAAAAAGTTCTGACGTTCGCCCTTGCAATAGAGTTCCGAATTTAATCGTATACTTGTTCTATCGAAATCAGAGGAACTGCAATGACCATACTGGTAGCCGTCAAGAAAAATGATCGCGTCTTCGTAGGTGCCGACCGAATCACCACTTTCGGGAGCGAATACGCCACCGACCTGGTCGGAAGCTGCAAAATCATGAAGCTCAAACACGGCTACTTGGCAACAAGCGGCTATACGTTGCTGGACAACATAATCGAACATCTTCATGAAAACCGCAAAGAACTTTTAGACAGTGAACTGAAAACCAGGTCCCAGGTATTTCAGTTTTTTCTCAGTCTCTATGGCGAACTCAAAGACAATTACACCCTCATAGACGCTGGCAAAGATACCTATGCAGGTATCTACAACGTCTTCCTTCTAGTCACACCGACCAGTATATTCGGCGTCTCCAACAATCTGTCGGTCCATGAATACGAACGCTATGCCGCCAAAGGAGCCGGTTCGGATTATTCTATGGGTGCCCTGTACGCTCTCTACGACATAATGGACGATGGTCATGAATTGACGAGAGTAGCCCTGGAAGCCGCCTGCCACTACTCTATATATTGCAAAGAGCCGATTGATATTCTAGAAGTCCGTCAAGAAGACTTCCAGGTTTCCAGATCGGGCAAGCATAAACCGGCCAAGAAGTTTCTGACCACCCACGGAAACAAGAGTGGGCTCGCCAAATACAGCCTGGTTCAAAAGAAAGAAATAGCTCGCAATCTGACCAGAAGAACCGATACTAAAGCCAAAAAGAGAAAACCGAAAACCAGCTAAGAGCGCCGTTCTCTAATCGCTTCGAAAATCTTGAACATAAGCTCTCCCTGTTCGACAGCATCGTCGACAGCGACATGGGTATGGGCAGACTCTGAAAACCAGTCTCTGGGCATGCTGCTCTTTGAGACCTGTCGATAATCGAGCTCCTTATCCAGTGCCACCGCAGCCAGTGTTTTTATATCGAGAGCGGAATGTGAAAAGGGCGATCGTCCTACAAAACGAATCAGATACCAGAAGACAAAAGAGAAATCCCAGGCGACAGGATAACCGGCAAAAACAGGCTTGCCTCTGCCCCGGCATGTCTCTTCTACCCAGTTGCAAAACTCCAGCATGGCTTTTTCAGGAGGCACCATTTTCTGCCTGGTCTTCTCGAAAAGATCTCCCTGCTCCGCCCACCATTTCATGGTCTTCTCGCAGCGTTCCCCCCCGGGCAACTCCTCTAAATTGACCTGATAAGTGGAGATAAGCTCTCCATTGCGGTCAAAGGCGGCAGCCCCAAGCTGCAGAATCGAGTTAGGATTAGGAATCGGGCCATTGGTCTCGATATCGCAAGAGATAAAAACCGTCATCGCCTCATCTCCTCATCCTTTGACGCTTTCCAGATCCTGGAAGAATTCCGGATACGAGACTGCGATACAAGCTTGATCATCGATTCGAACCGGCTGTTCGAACAGCAAAGAAGCTATAGCACCGCTCATGGCCATGCGATGATCGCCCCGGGTCTCCCAGAGTGCTCCTCCTTTGACTGTCTTTCGACCGCTTATAACAAAGCCGTCCTGGCGCTCTTCTATGTCGGCTCCATTGGCAGAAAGATTCGAAACAAGCAGAGCCAGCCGATCAGACTCTTTGTGCCTCAGTTCAGAAGCTCCTTCCACCACCATCTCTCCCTCACAAAGAGAGCCGGCCAGAGAGAGAATCGGTATCTCATCGATACCGGCCGGCAAATCGGCGGCACCAAGGGTGATGCCGGTGAGACGACCAGCGCCCCGGATTCTTATATCCGCCACCGGCTCTCCATCGACCAATCGCTCATTAAGGCGCTCTATATCAGCCCCCATGCCGGACAAAGCATCGAGAACCAGTGTCCTTCCTGGATTGGTACCGACAGAAAGGAGGCTGAGATCAGAGCCTTTTAACAAAGCAGCGCAAACCAGAAAGAATGCAGCTGAAGAGATATCAGCCGGGACACTGATGCGACATGAAGGAAGCGCTTCTGAGAGACGCTCCACTGAAATGGCACCGTCATCTTCAAAATATGGCACTGCCATATGTCCGAACATACGGCGGGTATGATCACGCACCAGATGCGGTGTTGCTACCGTAGTACGCCCGTCGGCTGACAGACCGGCCAGAAGCAGGCAGGTCTCGACCTGAGCAGAAGCCACCGACAGATCGAATCGTCGCCCGGCAAGACCGCCACCCCGGATGGACATAGGCGCAAACTTTCCTTCGCGCGCTTCTATCTGGGCCCCCATGGCAGATAGCGGCTCTATGACCCGAGCCATCGGTCTTTTTCTGATCGACTCATCTCCATCGAGACAGCAAGAGATAGGTAAAGACGACAGCAAACCGGACAGAAGCCTGATGGTGGTGCCGGAATTGCCCACATAGAGCAAATCTTTGGGTTGACTCAAGCCCGAAAGTCCCGGCGATTTTACCGTGACAGAGCCCTTCTCATCCGGCTTGCGCTCTATCTCGAGGCCGAGCTTCTGCATACAAAGCGCCGTATCGGCGCAATCTTGAGCCGTCGACAGATTCTCGATTTCAACATGCCCCTTTACCAGACTGGCGAAGATCAGGGCACGGTGGGTGATTGACTTATCCCCGGGAACTTTTAGACTACCATTCAACACTTTACTATTTCACTATCGCAACACTAGGAACTGCAGCACAATCTATCTATTGTAAAATCTCCAGGGTAGGCTTTGTAGAGAGTAGAAGTTATGTTGCGCTTTTTAACCTGTGGCGAATCCCACGGACCGATGCTCATCTCCATGCTGGACGGCTTTCCCGCCGGTCTCAGCCTCGATAAAGAGCGTCTGGACAGCGAGCTTGCTCGCCGCCAGAAAGGCTACGGTCGCGGCTCCAGGCAGAAAATCGAGCAGGATAGAGTGGAGTTCGTCGGCGGAGTGCGACACGGCACTACCACCGGTGCCCCGATAGGGGTCAGAATCGAGAACCGCGACTGGCAAAACTGGCAAACTGTGATGGCTCAAGAGCCGGTAGACCTCGGCGATCCGGCCGTGGTAGAGGCCCTGGAGAAAAAGCTTATCAAGCATTTTCGCCCCGGTCATGCCGATCTTGCCGGAACAATAAAGTATGGACACGAAGACGTCCGCAATGTCCTGGAGAGGGCAAGCGCCAGAGAGACAGCTTCTCGGGTAGCCCTGGGCAGCATCTGTCGCCAACTTCTAGAGCGCTTCGGCATTCGGGTAGTAAGCCATGTGCGTCAGGTGGGCGATGTCAAAGCGGCTGAGATAGACCCGTCTCTATCTGTGGCTGAACTGGAGGAGCTGATCGAAGAGTCAGAGCTTTCCTGTGCCGACCCGGCTGCCACCGAGGCGATGAAAACAACCATAAAAAAAGCCTGGCAGGACGGCGATAGCCTGGGCGGTGTAATCGAAGTGATTGCCGAGGGTCTGCCGGTGGGTCTGGGGGACTACAGTCAATGGGACAGGAAGCTGGACGGCAGGCTGGCCCAGGCTCTGATGAGCATCCAGGCGATGAAAGCAGTCGAAATAGGAGACGGCATAGAAGCGGCAGGAAAACCCGGCTCCCTGGTCCATGACCCGCTTTATCCCAATGAAGCGGATGGCGAATTGCCGTTTCGCAGAGATTCTAATAAAGCCGGCGGGCTGGAAGGCGGCATGACCAACGGCGAGCGCCTGGTGGCCAAGGTTTTCATGAAACCGATTCCGACTCTCCGAAAAGGGCTTGATTCAGTCTCTTATCCTGAATTCGAAGCGCATAAAGCAGACTACGAAAGGTCGGACGTCTGTGCCATTTCCGCCGCCTCGGTGGTGGCCAGGGCCATGGTCAGCTATGTGCTCGCCGACGCCTTTCTAGAAAAATTCGGCAGAGATTCGGTGGCCGATATCGAGTTCGCCCTGGATAATTATCGGACACAGTGGCTCTACGACTCATCTTTTTCCGAATGTCCCTGAAATTGAAACACAAATTAAGCCGATAAATCGGCGATATAGCTATATATGTTCTAAAAAGAGAATACTGTGGGAATAGAAACTCAAGGGATATTCTCAGATTAAAATCTGAATGAATAAATCCGGTTCGAATCGCACTTTGTACTTTCTGGGAGATGAGTATGCGTCACAAAACTCGACACAAGGGTCCCGTCATCACAATGCTGTGGAACACCGCCATCGAGGTGCGAACCAGGGTGGCGGTAGGAGCCGGAGCAAGGACGAAACTATCCGGCACCCTGCACCAGATCAACGCCGGAAAGCATGTACTGGTCCTCTGCCAGCCCAGTACCGCAGTACACTGGCTGAGAGACGTACTGGCTCACCTGCCCTCAGAAGACTATCAAGTGACCACCCTGGAAGTTCCGGACGGAGAAGCCTGCAAAACCGTAGACTGGCTGGTCCGAATCTGGGAACACCTCCAGGAAAGAGGCTTTGAACGACACGATACCATTGTCGCCCTGGGCGGAGGCTCGGTCTCAGACCTGGCCGGCTTTGCCGCCTCGACCTATATGCGCGGTCTCAACCTTATCGTCGTTCCTACATCGCTGCTTGCCCAGGTGGACGCAGCGATAGGCGGCAAAACCGCCATCAATCTTCCGGCTGGAAAGAACCTGGCAGGAACCTTCTTTTTCCCCCGGGCCGTGCTTGCCGATCAAGAGATCCTTGCCACCGTGCCTCGCCCCCAGCTTGTCGCCGGGGTGGCCGAGATCTTGAAATATGCCCTCATCGAAGATACCGTTGCCAAACAGACGGACTATGAAAAAGGGCAGAAGCCGATTCTGGAAGTACTGCAAAAAGCGGTAGAAGACGGCTTTGAAATCGATGATCCGGCAGTTTCAGGGTTAATCACCAGCTGTATCAAGATGAAACTATATGTAGTTGCAAGAGATCCCAGGGAAGAAGGGCTCAGAAGAGTGCTGAATCTCGGTCATACCCTCGGTCATGCTCTGGAGAAAGCCGGTGAGTTCAATCTCAGCCATGGTGCCTCTGTGGGCATAGGACTCGTTCATGCAACCAAACTCAGTGTTCAGCAAAAACGGGTCAAGAAAGCGGATCTAGAGAAAGTAAAAGATATTCTCTTTTCTGTCGGGCTGCCCATCGAAATTCCCAAAGGCGTCTCTAAAGAGAAATTGATCGAGGCCATGGAACACGACAAAAAGCGCGATGGCGAAACCATTCGTCTGGTGCTTCCTCAAACCAGACTGGGAACCGTCGATTACGAAGTCTCCATGCCGGTTAGCGAACTCTCCAAACTTGTCTGAAGCTGCTTTGGATTTGACTGCACTTTCCTTTCAGGTGGATTTTGGTAGAGACAATGAGCGCCAACAAGAGCACTGTAAAAAAGCTGGCTTTTCAGGGGGCTCCAGGCTGTTTCGGCCACCTTGCCGGACATCTGTTCTGCAAATTGAAAGTGCCCGAATTAGATAAACTGAGAGGCGAAAGCACCACCGATATCAAATACACACCATGCCAGTCCTACGACGAAGTGGTTAAAGCGGTGGTTACCGATGCGGTGGACTATGGAATACTGCCCCTGGAAAACTCCAGTGTCGGCATGGCGGTGCGCTCTTACGAACTGCTCTCCAACAACCAGATAGCTCTGCTGGCGGATCTTTTTATGCCGACCCGTCATTGTCTTATCGGCTTGCCCGATACCAAGATAGAGAATATCAACAGGGTCATATCCCATCCCATGGCCCTGAAACAATGCAGACTCTATCTATCGCGACAGGAGAACATAGAAGTCCGTCCTTACTGGGACACCGCCGGTGCCTGCTTCTATATAAAGAGGACCCAGGACCGAACAGTCGGAGCGATAGCCGGCGAAGCAGCTGCCCAGGCTGCCGGATTAAAAGTCTTCGAACGCAATATCGATGATTTTCCGAACAACCAGACCCGTTTTGGCATCGTCAGCAAAATAGACCTGGCCATGGGTGCAGTCAAAACCCAGTTCCCGGATAGCCCGCGGTTGTCCTGTTCTGTGGAGCTCAATCGAGCCGACTATGACCTGACTCGTTTTCTGAAAGACACGCTCTCTCCTTCCCAGGCGGAGCTGCTCAATACTATATCTTTTCCGATTGCGGAAAAACCCTGGCACTATATTTATATCCTCGAGCTGAAGGTAGATTCGAGCGCCGAGACCCAGGCAATCTGGAGCAAAGTCAGAAGCCTTTCGGAAAAGGCTCGAATACTCGGGATATACGAGTCCCTCAAACCAATTCTCGACAAAGCAGGTTGAATTTCGAAAAAAGCGCAACTTTTGTTTTCGATGGGCTGTATCTATTACGCAAGCGGTTGAATCACGTTAAAACGAGAATCACAACCCACCCCATCTGAGACTGGAGTAAAGCAACTATGAATAAGAAAACAAAAAACCTTGCGGTACAAAGTCTTCTGGCGGTTTCGTTCTTTTCCCTCGGCTATCTTGGAGCAGTCACCACCGATCCGGCCTTTGCCATGGATCCGGTCTCTCCCCAGATGACCACAGGAGATCCGCAGCTAAGAGAAGCATTGAAAAACCACTTCATCAATAAATTCTTCAAGCTTATTGATGCCAGTGAAAGCCAGAAGAAAGAGCTTAACGCCCTCTTCGACGAACAATGTCAGTTCGCCGGCCCCATAAGAGAGAAAATGCGCTCCCGGGGCTTGAAACTGGCAGACATGATCGCCGACGACTCGGTATCGGATCAGGCTCTACTTGCCGAAGCCGATGAACTCAAAGCGATGAAAGAAGAGATTGCGACGGGAAGAAGGAATACAATGATCAAAGTACGTTCCATTCTGACAAAAGAGCAAAAAGAATTGATCGCCAGCCGTATAAAAGCACGTCTGACAGGCAATCCGAGACTAGGTCTGGGATTAAAGTGAGATAGCTCCAGGTAGACAATCAACTATGTATACTTAACCCCAATGTTCTCAAATCTATGAACTGGATTATTGACCAAGTGTCTCATCAGACTAAAAACCGAGATTCACTCCGGGATCTAAGCGATCAAGAATTGATCGCCCTGACCCTGGCCGGCAATGACAGGTCTTTTGAGACGCTTGTCAGGAGACATCAAAAACAGGTCTACAACTTCGTCTACCAGATGACTCGCAATCATGACGAAAGCGCAGACATGACCCAGGAGACCTTTTTGAAGGTCTACCGAGCGCTTGGATCTTTCGACAAAGAGCGAGAATTCAAACCCTGGCTTTTGAGAATCGCCAGAAATTCTACGCTCAACCAGATTCGAAGACAGAAGCCCGATGCCTCTCTCGATGATGGAGCAACCTACATAGAACCGAGCACCGGAGAAGATGCCTCGAGGCGAGTAGAAGAGAATCTGTCTCGGGCAACCTTCGAAAAAGCGCTCTCAGATTTGCCTGACAGCCAGCGAGACACTTTTATGTATAAATACCATCAAGACCTCTCCTATCAGGAGATTAGCGACATTATGGGCATATCAATCAGCTCGATCAAATCACTGCTCTTCCGGGCCAGAGACAGCCTGAGAAAACGATTGAGCCTGGGAGAATCGGGACTGGTGGAAGAACAGGAATGAGGTTGGAAAGTAATTATGAATGACAGAGACAAAGACAAAGAGAAGGAAGCGACGAGCCTGTGTCGCACTGTGCAAGAGAATTATGAATCGGCAGCCTTTCCCAACCTGAACGAGAATGAGTTGGAGCATCTGGCCAACTGTATCTGCTGCCGAAACTGGAAAGAAGATATCGACTATTTGACCGAGATGGCTGAGAGCATGCCCAATTTCGATGTCAGCGAAAGCCTGACACAAAAAATTCTCTCTTCGGTAAGAGAGGACGAGAAAGAGAGAAGAAGCCTGCTGCAAACCCCACTGGCAATCTGTCTGCTCTCGACTTTCGCCTGGTTGCTGTTCTATCAAGATTCACTAGAGTCGGCATGGGGTCTGGGCTCCTGGCTGCTTGCCCTGGTCACCATCGCCGGTTTCAAATTTCTTCTGGTCGATGGCAGCCCCCGGGAGAATCTACAGAGAAGCCACTGAGTGCAAGAATAGAAACTATGACGAAGAAATTCCCAGCACATTCGCATTCGATCAGATCTCGCTTCACTATAGCGATGGCAGCGCTTGCCCTGGTACTTTTCAGCCTGATTGGCTGTGCTTCTTACAGTCCTGCTTTCGCTCAGATGCCGGAGCCAAAAGAGCAAAATCAGCTAAAGAAAATAGACAGTTTTGGTATTTTAGATCGCCTGGCAGCGGTGAAAAAAGAACGCGAGAAACGACTGGGGCGACGCTATGCCCTCGAAGTCAAAGAATGGCTCAATGAACCGAAACCGCCCCTGGCTACATTCCTTTTTAATGTTCTGGTTTCGGCCCTCGCCCTTGCCTTTTTTCCAGGTACCATAGAAGCTGCCACCAGGCTTTGCAAGCAGCACTACTGGCGGTGCTTCGGCAGAGCACTTCTTACTAACATATCTTTATTTCTTCTCTTTCGCGTCTCGATAGAAAGCAAGATAACCACGCCACTGGCCTTTCTATTTGCCGGCGTGCTTGAGTTCTTTATCGCAGCCGGACTTGCTCTGGGTATCATCATGATCGGAGAATCACTTTTAGCAAGACTCGCCCCGAACTTTCTTCAAGATAGACCGCGTATCAGAAAGACCTTGATCATTCTTCTGGGATCTCTATTCGCCACCCTGATCATTCAAATTCCAGGTCTGGGCAGGCTGCCGAGACCGGGCAGCCGTCTGATGCTCTTGCTCGCCACCCTGGGAGAAGGAGGCTTGCTGGCACTCCTTCAAAAAAGGACCGAGAACGAAAGATCGACTTAAAAGCGCATTCAGCAGGCTATATTGTGGAGAGCTTTCTGAAACTCTCTTTGACCGACAGAACGTCCCACCGCTTCGGCAATCGGAGCGATAGCGTCAACCAGACCCTGCATCTCGTCGAAAGATAATGCCTGTCGGGCATCAGATACGGACTGAGCCGGTCGGGGATGACACTCTACAACTAAGCCGTCGGCACCAGCGGCAATGGCGGCACCTGCCATGGTAGCAACGAACTCTGACTTGCCCAGGGCATGACTGGGGTCGACCAGTACAGGCAAATCGGTCATGCTCTTCAAAACAGCCACCGCACCAAGATCAAGAACATTACGGGTAGAAGGATCGAAGCTGCGAATGCCGCGCTCACAAAGAATCACTCTCTGGTTGCCACCGGAAAGAATATATTCGGCAGCCATTAAAAATTCTTCTATGGTGGCACTCAGACCTCGCTTCAAAATCACCGGCTTATCTAATAGACCGACTTCTTTAAGTAGCTCGAAGTTCTGCATGTTGCGAGATCCGATTTGAAAGACGTCGCTGACTTCATATACCGCCTCAATCTGCTCCCGGGACATGACCTCGGTAACCACAGGCATCTCGAACTGCCGTTTGACCCGCTCTAATAAAGCGATGCCGTCTGCTCCTATACCCTGATAAGAATAAGGCGAGGTGCGCGGCTTGAAGATACAACCTCTAAGGGCACCGATACCCAGACGGCTGAGGAAGGCAGCCGATGCCTCCATTTGCTCCAGATCTTCCACAGCACAGGGGCCGGCTATTAAAAGCAGCTCCCTGGCACCGCAGTTTATACCCTCGCTTATTTCGACTATACGAGTTTTTGCTGTTGTCTCCGCTCTATCTGATCTAGAGGATTTTGCACCATGGTGCTTGAAACTGATTTCTGACATGATTTCTTTTACCTCAAATAAAAAACCGGCTGCTGCTCTTCTTCTGCGGCGACCGGTCAGGACTTTTCTCTGGATTATGGAGTTTCGACTACTGTATTGAAACTCCCGAAAAGGCAGGACTGCGCCAGGCAAAGCCAGACCACCAGAGTGGGTTCACTGAGTGATTCTGTCTTTTGCTTTTTTCCATTTCTTTCGACTCCTGATTTGAGACCCTTAAAACAAAAAAACCGTGGTCATCAAAACAACCACGGTCCGCCTGCATCTCACAGCTTTCGCTAGAGAACTTCAGGTGGACTATTCGTTTGCCAGAGGTGTAATTTCTTCATCATGGACCCAATCATAGGTGTAGAATCTCAGTCAGTCAATAAGCAAGGCACCGAGACTTTATAAACGATAACCATGAACATATTGATCGCCTTAGACGGCTCCTCCTGCTCGATGAATGCGGTGGAGGAAGTAATCAGAAGACCCTGGCCAGAGCAAACCCGCATCAAAGCTGTACATATAGTAGAGCCGTATCATCCGGTTCGAGGAGCCTGGCACGCCAACTATGTGCCGGCGGTCCTGAAAGTCCAGGAAGAGTTGCTTGAAGCAGGCAAACACCTGGTGGAAGAGCCGACCAAAATGCTCGGGGCCTGCTTCGGCGAGAAAAACGTGAGCTGCGAGGTCCACGAAGGCTATACCGCCGACATGATTCTAGATATCGCCGAAAGCTGGCCCGCAGATCTTATAGTAGTGGGCTCCCATGGAAGAAAGGGAATCACCCGCTTTCTATTGGGCAGCGTCTCCCAGTCCATCGTCTCCCATGCACCTTGCTCTGTAGAGGTGATCAAACAGAAAATAAAAACTGAAGATAGAAAATAAATTGGTAATTAACAAAAACTCAGCCAGCTATCTACCTGCTCGAGTCAGATAAG
This sequence comes from Candidatus Obscuribacterales bacterium, assembly GCA_020634035.1. GTDB lineage: Bacteria > Cyanobacteriota > Vampirovibrionia > Obscuribacterales > Obscuribacteraceae > RI-106. The sequence continues at coordinate 560,568 of JACKCM010000006.1, forward strand.
ACAAACTTGGCTGAGGTTAATGCTTTAAGACTTCTAATCTGTGGGATATATGAAGACTATTCAGAATCTTCAGAAGACTTTTTGAAAGGCTCGAAGAAAGCGCCCCAGCCACCCAGAACAAACATGGATATAAGAAGATATACCGCCACCATAGATATGAAAAGTACCGGCGACGTATCAAAGGCTTCAGCCATCAACAAAACTCCACTAGCAGTGACCTGAACTCCTACTATAAATGATATTCACGGCTTTGACGAGATTATAAACATTTGAAGCTTAGCTTTGTTTACCGGCAAAACCGGGGAAACCCCTTGTAATTTAACCATATCAACCGATTCAAGGGGCTTAACATGCTCCTGGCAGCCGGAGCGATCTATGATATAAATGCTCAGAAAGCTGAATTATCCGAATCAATAACGAAACCGACCAACCAACCTTATTATATGGGGGTAATCGAATGAACTCTAAGAAACGGTACTTGCCGCTGTCTATGGTGCTGGTGCTCGTTTGCTCGGCAGAAGGCTATGTCAAAGAAGCCCGAGCCAATTCCGCACTGGATCCTTATTCCGCCATCAAAGCTCCGGCGTCGAAGAAGGCTGCCGACCCCCAAACAATCCCTTCGGTGGATGAGATAACCTCCGAAAAGACTTATGTATCAGTCCCGATGGGCGATCAGGACGAAGAGAAAAAAGGACTGATGGGTTCCATGCTGGGCACCATCACAGCTCCGACCAAAACCATCAAAAAAGCCAGTTCCGGCATGGTATCCGGTACCAAAGCCGCCGGTGCCAATATCGTCAAAGGCGGTAAATTCATCGGAGCCGGCATGGCATCCGGTGCCGGTGTAATCGGCTCCGGCATCAAATCTTCCGGTGGCAAGCTGGTGGACGGCACCCAGGCCGTCGGCAGCAAAATTGCCAATGTGGTCCCTGGTCACTCCGATAGCCCCAATCGTGAGACAGCCAGCAATAACGTCTCAGACATCTACATAAACAAAGCAAAAGACGAGCTGGCTAAGATAGACGATAAAGAGGTCTCGAAGCAGCTGGCTGCTTCCACCCAGGATTCCAAAGATAAAAAATCGATGACCAGAAGAAGCTTCCTCAGCCTGGACAAACGCAGCAAACCCAAGCATGTGGCACCTTCCAGCTCCGGCAGCGGCTTCTATGAAGGCGCCCTCGCCAGCGAAGCGTCAGAAAAACATGCTGACGCCCTGAAAGCAGAAGAGAAGCAAAACGAACAGGTCAAAACCCTGGCTGCCAAACCGCTGGATCAAACCCCTAGCGAAAAGCAGGCTGGAGGATCTAAATGGATGCCGAAGCTGAAAGCGCCGACCATCGGTCTGGGAATGTTCAAAAAGAAAGAGCATTTCGATAAGCAACTTCTCGATGGAGCCCCGGCGACAGAAGTGGCTGAAAAATCCGATGACCTGAAACCCCAGGATCTTCAAGAGACCCCCAGCGCCAACCAGATAATCTCCACCAAAGATCAACTGGCTGAATCTCCTAAAGCACCGTCCAAGGTAGATGAAGAGAAAGGTCCTGATAAGACCTTCGTGGCCAACGTCAGCCCTGAGGCTAAAGCAGAGAAGAAAGGTCGCTTCGGCAGAATGCCTTCGATGTCCATGCCCAAGCTGAAGCTCAATCCTTTCTCTAGGAAACAGGCTCCGGAGCCGGGTGCAGCTGCCTCGACCGAAAAGGAAAAAGATCTGCAGCTCTAAGCATTAGTGAAGCCCAGACCTACCCTCGTATTTGAATCCAGGAAATTATCACGATTTCTTGGATTCTCTTTTTTAGTGGTCTCGGAGACCTTCCAGCATACCGGCAGCTTCAAGTTCCGCGCAGCGATGAACACAGTGCTCAATTCGAAAGCCGAGCATCTGGTCACCATCTCTTCAGGCAATTTCGGTCAGGCCCTGGCTGCCGCCTGTGAAAGCGAAGGCAGAAAGTGCACAGTGCTCATGCCCGCCACCTCCGCCCGGGTCAAAGTAGAAGCGGTAAAAAGCTTCGGTGCCCGGGCCGAGCTAGTGGATGTGACGCTGAAGACTCGAAACCAGTGGCTGGAAGAGTTCATCGCCTCAAGACAGGCGGCAGGCGAAAACGAGATAGAAGTAGTCAGCCCCTTTGATGACGACAGGGTGATAGAAGGAAACTCAAGCCTGGTAGATGATCTTGTCCCCTATTCAGATCGTTTCGACACTGTGTTGATTCCGGTGGGTGGCGGTGGACTTGCCTCAGGCGTCGTGCAGGGTCTGCAACGAAACAGCTTATCCTGCACCGTATACGGTGTCGAGCCCAGTATCGCCGATGACGCCGCCCGCTCTTTGAAAGAAGGGCGGTTGGTGGCTAACGAGACCGAGCCCCTGACCATAGCCGATGGTGTTCGCACACTCAGCCTGGGAGAGCGCAACTGGAAGATTCTCAAAGACGGACTCAATGGTGTTCTCACTGTGGAAGAAAAAGAGATAGAAGAAGCAGTGAGACTCTATTATGAACTGGCCAATCTAAAGGTCGAGCCTTCAGGCGCCCTCAGCCTGGCTGCTCTGAAAAAATACAGAGCTACCGAATTGCTTGCCGACAGGAAACCTCTTGTTATAGTCAGCGGCGGCAATGTCGACGCGGCGGTCTATACCGAACTGCTTCGATAAGCTCGTTTCTGTTCATCTCTGACCCGAATTTGACCCGGATAAGAACCGATTTTGACCCGGGGCTTTTCTATACTTCGAGCAGCTAACGGAGGAGAAAGTCGATGACCCCCTATGAAATGGAAACTATAAAACCTGAAACTCTAGAAGAGTCCAAAAACACCTCTCATGTTTCTTTGATAAACAACCTCCAGGACCATGGTCTCTTCAAAAATGACCTCGGTCAGAAAACAAGCCATGGGCAGCTAGAGCTGCCCGGGCTTACTCTCACCGATTTGACAATAGCAAGAGAAGACCTTCCAGCCGGAGCCGAAGCGGTGGACTATGGTATCAATAAATATAGCCTGGACAATATGAGAGCCCGCTGCAACCAGGGAACCATGGAACGTCCCAGTGAACAAAGAGTATCGAGCGACAACCGTACTCTCTTTTTCAAAGGCACGGCAGGCGGCGAATCAATCGATGTGGCAGTACGTCTGGAGCGCATGCCGGTGGCCGATACAAATGTCGCCTACCCAAACCGTATGGCCGAAGTGGTGGCACAACGAACAGAATTGCATGAAATCGCCCCCGGTATCACTGTCCGGGTTGAGATAACTCCCCCTGCCAGTGAGATTAGAGAGAATCCTATGATGGTATCACCAGAGGACGGCTATCAACTTTATGTTGTGGATGAGACCGAAGGCAAAGCCTATAAGTACTCTCACATGAAAGTACTCAATGACAGAAGCGGCTTGAAAGATGATCTGGATAGACTACGCAGACACTATTCAGAAGGAGCCTGAAGCAAGGGCGACCTTTTCGCGCTCCCCTTCCACAATAGCCCTGGCCCGACCGGAGCTGCGCGGAAACTCCCGACCACGCATGATCAGTTTGTGGTCATAGGAAGAAGGTCCGAAATAATCGCAAAAATATTTGATCGCTTCATCCACATCGAACTCCTGACAGGAGAAAATATCGAGGGTGGCGAAGCCTTTATCAGGAAAGGTATGGACAGAGATATGAGACTCGGCTATGAGTACTACTCCGCTTACTCCCCAGTCCTCTTTATGCTTTCCTTCATAGGAAAATACATAAGGCGGCATTATTTTGGTCATGCCCAATCGCGGCGGATAGGTGTCCAACATTTTACTAAGGGCGCTAAGGTCGGCTAAATTTGCACTTGCACAACCATAGGCTTCTAGAATCAGATGTGGTCCGAACATGTTTCTTCCCCCTTTTGGAAAACAAGGTAAACAAAACGCAAGAGGAGATTCTCTTTTACGCTTTGAGGGGTACACGAAACGCTTGTGTCACCAGTTTCAGACTACAGCCGTCCTGGGCTGGGAGTTAGGCGTTTTTAAGTCGTGTCTCTTTAAACCTCTCATTGGTATTACGAATACGAGCCGATTATTTTACAGCAATTAAAAATAGAGAAATGCCGTTATAAGGGAACGTATATTAAATACCCTTAATTGTCCCGGAATTCACTACCATATCAAAAGTTACAGACCTGAATCATCGGATTCAGATGCGGATTTTATGGGTCGAAACCTTCATGCTGTCACCAAAATTGGTGTTTATATCCCCGATAAGATTCTGAGAAGCAGATACCCAGAATTGTGAACCGACAAGAATGACTGTGTTGCGTTTGCCGTTTTTAAAATGCAACATCACCGGGTCCTCTCCCTTATGAGAGTTGAGGATGTCTTTGAGTCGATGCAGGTCTGAGAAAGACTGCTCTTTGTCGATAAAAACATCCACCAGAGATGCGTCGGCGATTCGTCTCACCGAACTAGTGGTGACCGAGAAACTATCCTCGAACTTACGGATCTTTCCTTTGAGCAGCAACAAGGCCTGGGGCTTCAACACATCCTCATCGAGTTGTTCGAGAATGTCGCTATAAATTACCGCTTCGCATTTGCCGGTAAGATCCTCCATCTGAACGATTCCCAGAAGTTTGTTCTTTCTGGTCAGACGTTTTTGGACACTGTTAGCGAGACCGCCGACAATCACTGTGGTGCCGTCCTTGAGCTCTTTCAGCTCTTTGATAGGATGGGTGGTGATATATTTCAGACGATTCGCAACTCTGTTGAGCGGATGGCTTGTTACATAGAAGCCGAGCAATTCGTGCTCCATGAACTGAAGCTCGGCTTCAGGATACTCGCCCCCGTCTCCTTTCAGAGGTTGATCGAGGGTGACTCCACCGGCATCGCCGTCGCCCATGCTGAAGAGACTCATCTGACCGCTCGCCTTCTGACTCTGCTGACGGCTGGCCCGGTCGACGAGATCGTCGAGATTATCGAGAGCCTGTTTACGGGTAATGCCTAAATTGACACAGGCGCCGCTTTTGATAAGAGCTTCGAGACATCTTTTATTTACCACTCTCAGATCTATTCTGGTGAGAAAGTCCTGAAAGCTCTTGTATTCTCCGGCGGTCTCTCGCTGACTGACAATCTCCTGGATAGCGCCCTCGCCGACGTTCTTAACAGCAGAAAGTCCGAATCGTATAGCGCCACCATCAGCGGTGAAGTCCGAACCAGAGACATTTACATCGGGCGGGAAGATGCTTATTCCCATGGCCTGACATTCGGCGATATAGCCCTGCACTTTCTCTTGATCGCCCGCCACCGAAGAGAGTAGCGCAGTCATGTACTCGACCGGATAATGCGTCTTGAGATAGGCCGTCTGGTAGGTAATCAGAGAGTAGGCCTGGGAGTGCGATTTGTTGAAGCAGTACTCAGCGAACTGCAGCATCGTGTCAAAAAGCTTCTCGGCAATCTCGGCTTTGATGCCGTTATCCGCGCAACCTTTGTAGAAGATACCGCGGTGCTTTTCCATCTCCTCCGGCTTCTTCTTACCCATGGCTCTACGCAGAAGATCTGCCTGACCAAGGCTGTAACCACCCAGTTGCTGGGCGATCATCATGACCTGTTCTTGATAGACGATCTGACCGTAGGTGTCTTTTAAAATCGGCTCCAGTTCAGGAGTCATATAGGTAATTTTGGCGCGACCGTGTTTACAGTCGATGAACTTGTCGATCATGCCCGAATCGAGCGGACCCGGCCGATAAAGGGCGATAAGAGCCGAGATGTCCTCCATATTGGAGGGCCTCATGTCTCGGGCTACCTGACGCATACCAGAGCTGGTTTCGAGCTGGAAGATACCGGCCAGATCTCCGTTAGAGATAACCTGAAAGACCTTTTCGTCATCGAGAGGCAGTTTGTCGAGATCAATTTCGATGCCCCGGGTCTGCTTGATGATCTTGATCGCCTTACTGATCATTGTCAGGTTGCGCAGACCTAAGAAGTCCATCTTGACCAGACCGACATAGGCCAGGTCTTCCATGTAGAACTGCGCTATCTTGGCACCGTCATTGTTGCGCTGCACCGGAACAAGATCTTCGAGCGGAATATCAGAGATAACCACACCGGCAGCATGCATACCGAAGGTCTTGTTCACCCCTTCGAGCTTCTGGGCAAGATCCACCACCTGACGGACTTCTTCTTCTGACTCGTAGACCTGCTTGAACTCCGGGTGTTCGCCGACCATATCTTTTAGCGGAGTCGGCTTACCCCGGGTGACCGGAATCATCTTAGCCAGTTTGTTGGAATCGGCGAAAGGAAACTCGAGCACCCGGGCTACGTCCTTGAGCACGGCCTTCGATGTCATACGGTTGAAGGTGATGATTTGAGCAACCCTGTCATCGCCATATTTCTCGGCGCAGTACTTGAGGATCTCGTCACGACGTTCGATACAGAAATCGGTATCGATATCGGGCATGGACTTTCGCTCGGGATTGAGGAAACGCTCGAAGAGCAGATTGTATTTGATCGGGTCGATATTGGTTATCCCCAGGGCATAAGCCACCAGGCTGCCCGCCGCCGAGCCCCGACCCGGACCGACAGGAATGCCGTTCTGTCTGGCGAAATTGATGAAGTCCCAGGTGATGATGAAGTAGGACGGAAAGTCCATATCCTCGATAACCTTGAGCTCGGTTCTGGCACGCTCGACATAGTTTTCGGGGATTTCATCCACCTCGAGTTTGGTCTTGATGCCATCGAATACCAGGCTGGAGAGATAAGATTCGGCGGTATGACCGGCAGGCATATCGACCTTGGGCAACCGGGGCGCCCCCTGGAGCTTTATCGCTTCTACTTTGTCCGCAATTTCGAGGGTGCTGCGAATTGCTTCTTCAATCAGCTCGCTGTCTAGATGGTCTCTAAAGAGATAAGCCATCTCGTCGCCGTTTTTTATGTACTCCCAACCGGTGAACTTCATACGCTTTTCATCGGTGACATGCTTGCCCATGGACATACAGAGCAAACAGTCATGGGCTCTGGCATCATGCTTGTTTGTAAAGTGGGAGTCATTGGTGGCACAGAGCTTGATACCCAGGTCTCGGGCGATTTTGACCAGGTCTTTGTTGACCTTCCTGTCCTCGGGCACGCCATGATCCTGGATCTCGATGTAATAGTTGTCCCCTAAAGTATCCCGGTACCAGGCGGCGGCATCCCGGGCTTCTTTGTATTCGTCCCGGAGAAGATGCTGGCATAACTGGGCGCCAAGACATCCGGAAAGCACTATCAAGCCCTCGGAGAACTCAGCGAGCATCTCTTTGTTGATGCGCGGTTTATAGTAATAGCCGTTTAGATGGGCTCGAGAATTGAGCTTGACCAGGTTCTGATAACCCGTCTTATTCTGGGCCAGCATGGTCAGGTGATAGAGCTCTGTCTTTTTACGCTCTTCGATATCACCGTCGATAATATAGGCTTCGCAGCCGATAATGGGCTTGACTCCGCCCATCTCGTGGCAGGTCTTGGTCAGTTCTACCGCACCATACATGACACCATGATCGGTAATCGCTACCGCCGGCATGTTCTCAGCCTTGGCTTTTTTGACAAGATCTTTGATCTTGGTGGCGCCGTCAAGAAGACTGTATTCCGTATGTAGATGAAGGGGTACGTAAGGACGAGGGCTCATCGACAAAACCTCAAGCTTTTCTTCTAAAACGGGCCTGAAACATTGAAAAACCGACGCTTTTCTAAAAAGCTGGTCCGGCTTTAGTGAATGAGCCGGGCGTCAATTTATCTTGAGGCAGGCTCAGAGGCCGACCTCGTATAACAATTCTAGCGTCTATTTTTCTAAGTGACTCAAGAAATATATACGTAATTTCTACTCTTAAAGTTCAAATTCGCCGAAATCAGGCCAATCTGTCAAAATAGTTAAACGATTGAAGAAGCGATGATTAAACTAGTACTCTCCGCCATAGCCTTTGCCGCCACCGACTGCCTGGATCCTCTCTCCATATCAGTCCAGATTTATTTATTGACAACAAAGCGAGCCCTGCTCAACTCTCTTGGCTTTATCCTGGGCATTTTCACCGCCACTCTTTTATGCGGAGTAGTAATAACCCTGGGTCCGGTTAAAGAGCTGGACAGTATCATGTCCCATCCCAACGCTCCCTATTTCATCTTTCAAGCTCTGGTAGGCCTGGGCTTGACCTATGGCTCATACCACTACTGGTATCACTTCTCTCATCGCAAAGAGAGCCATCCTATTAAAGTCAAAGTAAATCCCATTACCTGCCTTGTTCTCGGCGGCACCTTCACCGTAACCGACCTACCCACCAATATTCCATTATTAGCTCTGGCCGATGAACTGGCCCGCTCCCAGGCCGATCTGACAGCCATTACCTTGAGCTCCTTCGCCTATAGCATGATGCGAACTGCTCCGCTTTTCTTGATCGTAAGCCTGTTCGCCATCAATCAAGAAAGGGCTAGAGAAGTTATCTCGGCCGTGGAAGAGAAACTGATTAAGTGGGGACATCTGGTTGTGGCCGCGACGATTTCGATACTGGGCATCGCTCTCACCGTCGATAGCTTAGTCTTCTTTGCCCTGGGTAAGCCACTATTTGTTCCCTGAACCTTCTTTCTTGACCCCTGAGCAAAGAACAAGCCAGTTCCTGTGACATCGGAACCGGCTTGATGGATGTTTTATTCAATTGAAGAACAGGTGAGAACTTAAAAAACCATCTCTCTCAGGTGAGGGATCATACGGCCTTTTCTCGACCGCCTGCGAGCCACGGTATGGCGATGGGTGGCAGGGGTATCGCTTTCGGCTTCGTTACCATAATGCTCGTTATAGAGGGTCGCTGCAACATCTTGCTGCTCCGCCTGAGCAATGGCTTGCCGAAACCACATACGGAGGCAGCGACGTTCATCCGCTGTTAAGACTTCATCATTCATGTGTTTTAGCACTCCTGTTGTTCCTGGTGGAGAAACTCGGATCCCCGAGAAAAACTACAAGAGTAAACTCTTGAAGCTTCACTCGAATTCCGGAGAATCCGGCTTCACTTCCCCAGCCCGCTCTAGTCGGCACCCGGGGGATTATTGAAACCTCTACTTACTGCTCTGGATTGGTTAGATTTCCGTCGAGGCGGACAAATTTCCTGTCAGTTCGAGCAAAGGCACAATTTTTATTCTATGGACTTCCCAAGAACGAGCAACGCTTGACAACAAGGTTTTCGATTAGCAGTCGGTAAGATCCCCAAAAGCCATGACTGACAATGGTTTTAAAAGATGAGTTGCGCTAAGTAATTTGGCTAGATTAACGGAAAGCCATATTTCATCCGTTTTTTCGCCCCTCGAAGAGCCAGTTGAAGCAGATAAAAACACCGGGAATGGCAAGTAGTGGAAACCAGGCCTGGAATACCAGCGGCAAACCTGCCATGAATACGAACCAGCCCAGACAAAGAGGATGACGCCTGAAGAAGCTGAGCGAAACCGGTGGAATATGTCCTCTGTCCACTTCAATATCGTGCATAGCTTGCTTCTCTGCCGGCTCTTCCACCTGCTCCGAGTCTTCGGATAAAACAGGAAAGAGACCGACAGCCGCTTCGTAATATTTAGACTCAGCCAGATAAAGAATAGACTTGGCTGAGCGCAGGCCTTTTATAAGCAAATACAAGCCAAGTAAAGCGATAATCGCGCCGACAATTCTTATATATGGATTGACCTGCCCAAAATCAAATATGCCAAGACGCAGTTGCAGACAGAGCGCCGATAGATTGACATAGAGCATGAGATAGGCAAAAAGGGCAAGCAGCCTGGTTCGCGGTCCGAACTTCAGCTGAAAGCGTCGCTTAGCATTTTCAGAAACTTCTTGTATCTGCGCAAAATCATCATCGCAAGCTATCGCTTCAATCTTGACCGAAGAGGCATAGATGTTCTCAGCCAGGGTCAATCGACGTCTCATGATCAGAGCACCGGCAAGCAAGCCGGTTATAAGCGCGCAGGCAACCAGAAGAATCTCTTCGGCATTGAGCAAAAGCGACTTCAGCTCCCGACGCACCCCGGCAATCGGCACCACTATCAATACCACGGCGAGAAGCAGTCCCAAGAAGGCAGCAACCAACAGTCGAGCCGCTTTGTCGGTCTGGCTTATTTGAACATCCACCATCGGGTTCACTTTCTCGACAGGGAGCCAAGAATCTTGAGACAGCTACGGACCAGATCTTCGATATCTTCAGAAGCGGCCTCAGAAGACTGAACCTCGCTCAACGCCGTATTAATCTCGGTCACCGTATAGCCCAGACCGGCAAGAATGTCCCGGACCTCTTCATGGTCCTCACCGGAAAGACCGGTCCGCTCGGAGGAAGCTCCATCAATCTCACCGACAAGAAGATCGTCCACCTTCGACTTGAGTTCGAGCACGATACGCTGCGCTACTTTCTGACCGACTCCCGGAGCCTGAGAGATAAGCTTCTTATCCTCGCTCTTCACCCCTTCGACAAATTGACGCACCGAAAAGCTGCCGGTTACAGCAAGAGCCAGTCTCGGTCCGACACCACTGACGGTCATCAGAAGCTGAAACATCTTGCGCTCCTCTTTAGAAGAGAAGCCAAAGACAGTCATGTCATTTTCGCGCACCGCCAACCACGTATGCACCATAACATCGTCACCGGGAGTGCCCAGTTCGGCAAGATTGCGCGATGCCATCCAGACTTCGAAACCCACCCCTGAAACATCGAGCACCAACCGGTCCACCGGTCCGCCGGTGGAATCCTTGGAATGAATGCTACCTTTCAGAAATGCGAACATACATGACCAGTCATATACATGTAGGAAGGCAGGATTTAAAAAAATATCGGGGCGAGAGGATTTGAACCTCCGGCCTTCCGCACCCGAAACGGACGCGCTACCAAGCTGCGCTACGCCCCGACAGAGGACCTATCTTATCATGGAAGAAGCAACCCGGGTAGGAATTGTTACTCCGCCATTAAACTGCGATTACCGCCCTCTTTATGGGCTTGCTCCACCGCGGCCCGGGCGTGGGACATAAGAATTTTGCCCTCATCATCCATGTGGGGAGCGAACTGACAGATACCCACCGAAGACGTTACATTGACTATTTCGTCTTCTGCGGTAAAGGTCGCTTCCAACAAGCTCATTCTCAGACGTTCAGCCACTTCGATAGCCCCTTCTTTGGGGGTGACGGTCAAAGCGATGGTAAATTCGAAGGGACCGGAGCGGACTACTATGTCCGAATCACGCATCTGCCGTCCCACAATCACCGCTATCTGGGTGACCACCGAATCGCATTTCTTTTGACCGAGCTTCTTGAGAAGATCTTTTACATTGTCGAGTTCAAGAATGACAACGCTGAGCGGCACGCCGTAGCGGCGAGCCTGCTTAATGCCGAGTCCTAGAAATTCACCGAGATAACGGGCGCTCTTCAATTCGGTCAGTTGGTCGGTGAGAGAAAGCTCTTTGAGCTGTTGCTCCTTGCGCTTCAACTCGTCTCTGAGAGCCTTCTCTCGAAGAATGCTCTTCACCCGCGCCAGAAGCTCTTCGCTTTTTATGGGCTTATAAATGATGTCTTCGGACTCGATCTTGTCTGTTTTGGGAAGCTGGTCTTCCCGGGCAGCCAGGAAGATAATCGGAATATCCTGGGTTTTCTCTTCTTTGCGCAGGCGTTGAAAGACCGCCATACCGCCCATGAGAGGCATGTTCAGGTCGAGAATAATCACATCGGGTGTACGCACTTTACATGCAGCGATGGCTTTGAATCCGTCGTTGGCAGTGTCCACCCCATAGCCCGATTCTTTGAGCACCTCGCTCAAGAGAATCGTATTAGCCTGCTCATCGTCGACTACTAAGATCTTGTGACCGGTCTTCACGGAATTTCCTTACATACTAAAGAGGCGGTGACGCCTGGGCATCTTCTTACCTACTTACAACCAGTCGGACTTACCGCATGACTTGAAGTCTGAAAGGCCCAGTAGTGATAATATCCCCTTGATGACCTATCAACAATCGCTTTGGTGAGAGATAAATTGCAATTTTGGAACGTTGAAGCGCTCTTTTTCCGGGCAACCTTCGCTTTCTAATAGGCGATAGTCATCTTCGACTTTCGCAACAAATTTTTCTATATTCAAACCCAGGTGGGAAGGCCGATATTTTCTCAGCCTGCCAAGCCCTCGAGTAAGCAACTTTCTACAGCCCTCAAAATTGTCCCTTTCCAGATGATAATAAGCGACTGCTACCTGGATAATGCCCTGGATTAGCTCCCGGTCGGTTTCCAAGTATTGCTTCCATACGGATTCAAGACTTTCGTGACAATCGAAAAACTCTCTTCTGTTATATTGCTCGATGCCCAGGCGAAACTCCGCCTGCAAATCGGGCGGCAGATCGGCGCCAGAGAACTCGGTCAACTCAGGCAAAGCAGAATCACCACTTCGGTCTGGGCGGGGACAAGCTCTAGCTCTGCCCTGACCAGACTGAGAACCGCAGTCACATCAGGCAGTCCGGAGAAATCTAAAATTCTATTACCGGCAAGCAGCATCGTATCCGGTATCACTTTGCCGGCATCGCCCCAGTCGGCGTTCTCTTCTAATAAACGCTCTAGATTAGAGATAGTCTCGCTGGCGGGTCCGGCTTCGGCGACAGCGTTCTTGAACTGCAGACGGATGGAGCCGGCTCTATCCATAACACGCAGAGAGTTCAAGCGCCGGGTGATAAGGCCGAGCAGTTGTTTGTCTTCGCGAAGACTGCGATAGACACGAAAGTACTTGCCATCGAATACGGTATCTACAGAAGCGGTCTGCACCCGCATAGAGTCAGCAGCTAGAGTCAGTTTAGCCTGGTCATCGAGCTGTTTCTGCTTAGCTTCGCCGGCATCCGCATCATCCTCCATCGAAGTGGAGCCGAAAGCTGTGGCACGAACCACATTGGTTCTAGCATCGACCTCTACCTGCACCTCTATGGTAGAAGGATCCGCCCCCATCGCCTCCACCGCCGCATGGGCTTCCTGTCGAACCTTGAGAATATCGTCATTGCTTGGGTTTACGAACTGGCGCTCAATACACTCTCTAATCAAAGCCATGGCTACACCTATGGCCGAGATCACATCGGCATCTCTTGCCAGGCTATGCTTCATGCCCATTCGCTTCGCCACATGGGGCACAATCGCAGCCGCACCGCCGCCGCCGCCCACCAGGGTGACCATCTCTCTGTCGAGCTTATGGTCTTTGATCAGGGCTTCAACCACAGGAATGCATTTGTCAGCACTGAGATCAAGAATTCTTTCTGCCAGCGCTTTCTTGTCTTTGCCGGTGGCAGCCGCCAGGGTCGAGAAGGCTTTATCTATCGACTTCGAGTTACCCAGAGCGCAGTCACCATCCGGTACATAACCGAGCAGATTGGAAGCACAGGTAGGGGTAATGGCATAGCCCCTGGCTTCAGCGGTGTTATCGCCGCCGCTGCGAATCTTGAAAGCAAGATAGTCGTCAGGATCGCCTTTTATAGGACTGACCCGGTCGATATCGAGCTGCAAAGAAGGATTCTCCAGCTCACTCTCAAAAGAAGCATAAGCCAGGTCGGCTATATGAGCGCTTCTGGGACCGACCGCAATCAGATCATGGCCTGCTTTATCGAGCCGGGGCAGGGAGCCGCCGGCAACCCCTTCGGTACGTACATCTAAAGTCTTCATATAGATACGGTGCCCACCGACCTCGGCGGTGCGAATTTTTGCCCGACCGTTGGCGATCGCCGAAATATCGGTGCTGGTTCCGCCAACCTCTAGAAAGATGCCGTCGGATATATGGAGAAACATCATCGCCGCCGCTACCCCGGCAGCCGGTCCGGAGAGCATGGTCAGAATCGGACGACGACGCATAGAATCGATATCCATCACCCCGCCATCCGAGCGCATGATCATCACCGGAGCAGCGATGCCCGCATCCCGGACGCTGCTCTCGGTCATATCGGCGCTCTCGATCATTTTAGGCAGCATTGAAGCGTTGATCACAGCTGTTCTAGTCCGCACTTTGAAGCCATAAAGTTGAGAGACTTCGTGACCGGCGGTGGCAAATATGCCCATCGAGCGCGCCAGCTCCACCGCCGTCTGCTCTGCTTCAGGGTTATCTACCGAAAATGCCTGGGTGACGGCAATAGCACCAGAGCCGGCTTCTACCAGGGCGTTGATGGCACTTTTCAATTTGTTTTCGTCGACACCACCCGCGATATCAACATAACGGTGCTCGGTTTTCAAATATTTTCCCGGCGAAAGCTCTATGCGCTTCAAGTCCGAGACCTGGCGAGAGATAGCCCCGTTCAGCCCCTGCCCCAGACAGAGAATTCCAACCGGCGCCACATCCCCTTCGAGCAGAGCGTTGGTTGCCTGGGTCGTGCTGTGAGCGATAAAGCCGACTTGATCAGGGCTGACCCCGGACTTATCGAGCAAAACTCTCAAAGATTCTATGATGCCCTTTGCCACACCTTCTGCCGCCCGGTGGGTGGTGGGAACCTTGGCCGAATCGACCAGTTGCATGGTACGGGTATCTATCGCCACAGCATGGGTAAAAGTACCGCCCACATCGATACCGATACGGATAGAGCTTGAATTAGCCGGCTTCATATCATCGCCCATTTCAGACATACCCCAGACAGCAAGCCAGCACCAGACCGCCCACCACCGCCAGCCAGGCGAAAAGAATAGTCTTCTTCAAAAGAGCATGGGTATCGGTGCCCAGATAGGTGGCAATCCAGATGTTATGGGTATTGGTCGGATCACAGATACCCTGGACCTGCCCGACTGACATGAGCATTCCCATAATCGCCTGACCGCTTAATGTGGTCCCTGTCTGAATAAGTTTGACCAGTCCACTACCCATTCCCCAGAGGCTGAGCGGTCCTCGATAAAGAGCAAGGGGCGCCATCAAGGTAAAAATCAGAACATATCTTATCGGATCGGTCGGTATGAAAGAGGCAATCAAAGGCTTTATCGCTCCGGCTACAGCCTCGTTGCTGACCGCGTTTATCAACATGCCGATTCCCACCATCAGGAAAACAGCCGGTATAACCGTGGTTATGCCATCGATTATGGAGCGGGTGATTTGATTTATAGAAGCTTTGTTCCAGGTGGCAAGCACACCATATATGATGGCAAAGACAAAAGCTGAAATTATCTCCCATCCACAACCCAGAACGAGAAGCAACGGCACCACCGGCGTAAACAACGCAAAGCCGGGAATATCTCCTTGAGAATTATTACCGCCGCTATGGCGTCGCCAGGCATAGAGCGAGAGTAGCACAACAAGACCGACAGCTATATTGAAAGAAGTATCTAATAGAGCCAGATTAGCCCCGGCCCCCCCGGCCGCCGATGGGTCGAAAACACGACTCAAGACAAAAGCGGCGCCCAGTGATAAAGCCGAGCCTATAAACAGATAAATAGAGTTCTTCCAGCTCTTCAATTCGAGCGCCAGGAAAAGCAAGATGACCACAGCGATAAGACAGGAGAACGGAATTACAAACGCGATGATCTTTTCTCGCTCCACTCCGAGTACATCTATATAAAGCGCCCAGTTAGCCAGATTGAACATCCCACCCAGACTGATGCCGAATAAGTAGAGCGCACCGGCAGTAGCGCTGGAGACCCCCAGGGAGAGCATCACCGGCAACACAATAGTGCCGACCATAATCACTGCCCCCAGACCACCTAGCGTGGAGAAAAGCAGAGCCGTAACAAGGGTGAGCACCGAAGCGAGTATATAAGGATTATCCCCGGCAAATTCAGCCACCCAGCGCACCAGAGCCCGGGCAATGCCCTGGCGATTCATGAGTTCAGCAAGAATCGCGCCGAACATGGTTGTGGTATAGGCGTTGTGCAGCTTCATCGAGCCTTTGCCTACCACCTCGGTGAGAATGTCGTGTCCCGGGATTCCGCCGATTACCGCTATGGCTAGAGCCATTATCGGCAAAGCAAGCAATGCGGACACTCGCCTGGTGTACATGAGACCAGCCATGCACAGAAAGACCAGGATGATGAGGGAAGGGGTGAGAAACGACATTAATATAAGTAAGAGTCAGATCAAAAGGTAATGATCGACTGTCGAAGATAGCGGTGTCAAGCCGTGATATGACATAGATATAGAATCAGACATCTATATCTATGTCGCACTTGAATTCAGAGGGACCCTATCACTTTTTTGATGCACGCTGATAATAGTCGAGCACCTCGTCAAACTCGACTCGATAGGAAGCATGCTTGCGAAAAGCTCTTTCAATCGCCTCTTCCTCAGGCATGGCATTGGTGCCATGGCCGGTCAAAAGGTCGTACTCTTCCGATACTGCCCGGGAATAATCATAAACATATCTTTCGTATATAGAGCTCAAATCCTCTCCCAGAGCCTGGTAAGCATTGACGACCGCCTGCTTGGAATCAGGGCCACGTCCTGCAAACCTGGCATGTTTAAGCCTTTCGCCATAAAACTTGATCAAAGCACCGGCGTCTTTATAGACCGCTTCATGGATGCGACGATGCCCATCTTCATGACGCAGCAGCTTTCGAGGCGCATGCTCAGGTACCCAGATTGCTATCGGCAACGATAGCTTTATAGCCGCCGATCTCGGTACCACAACAACTCGGGTAGTGCCTCCCTCTCTCTTTTCCGAAACCAGATCTATATCGAAATTGAACACCCTGCTGTAACGAGCCACGGTGGTTCCACGCTCTCCGGTACGCAACCGGGGGAGATCCCCTGGTGGATGGCGCGGATCGAAATAGTGAATTTGCACCGTCGGTGGTGCTTTATCGACTTTAATAGAGAACTTCTTTCGAACTGGGCCGGACTCTGCCGGACAGAACGGAAAAAGCCCCAGGATACTAAGCAGAACAAGCAGAATAAGGCGAATGGACATAAAACCGGTCAATGAGCGGCGCTGCAAAAATGGAAAAATGCTAAACTCAACGACAGCATCCAGATTCCGTAGATTTTCCCGACTGCTCATAGCGCCAGTATAACCGAATCGCCATTCATACCTGATTTATCCCTTATGTCCCGTCGTTCATAACTATGCCAGTGTCAGATTTCGAAGATCAGTTTTCTAAACAAGCAGACCGTTACAGGAAGTTCCGCCCGGGTTATCCTGATGAGCTCTTCGAGTATATTATCGCCTTATGCCCGGCTCGAACCATGGCCTGGGACTGCGCCACCGGAAACGGACAGGCGGCTGCAAAACTGATCGCCTATTTTGACCATGTTGTCGCCACCGACGCAAGCAACTCTCAGATAGAAAACGCCCTCGACCTGAACTCTGTAGAGTTTCGGGTCGCCACAGCCGAATCTAGCGGACTTGCCTCGGCAAGCGCCGACCTGGTTACAGTGGCCAATGCTCTGCACTGGTTCGATAAAACGCGTTTTTTCCAGGAGACGGCAAGAGTCCTCAAACCAGGTGGGATTCTAGCCTGCTGGTGCTATGAAGCATTTCAGACAGATCCTCAGTACAAAGAGGCATTCAGTCCTATTTATAAGGCCATGGACGGACACTGGTCAGCCAAGCTGAAAGACGTGCGGGACCATTACCAGAATATTGACTTTGGCGAATGCGGGCTCACAGAGGTGGAAGCCCCCAGAATGCAGATGTCCCTCGATTGGGACCTCAATCAGTGCCTGGGATTTTTAAGAAGTTGGTCCGCCTGCCAGAACTATATAGATAGATTCGGGACCGACCCTACCGAGCAGTTTTACGACCACGCCCGGTCTATATGGGGCGATGCCGAAACCAAACACCAGGTCTCCTGGAACATTCATCTGAAGCTCGCCCGCAAAACCGCCTGAATTCAGCTTGTTCGATCCGAATTAGGTACGTAAACAGCGCGCCTGTGGCGCGTCAAGTAAGCTGTGGGAAAACTACGCAAAGCCGGGGGAAAAACACCAATAGCTAAGCAAGCAGCTAGCACATACACTGAGGGCGTGAAGGATAAACATCCCAGTTAATTGACTACTAAAGAGCGGAAGCGAGTAATGACGCAGATTCATCAAGACATAATCGGAAAGAACCTGGACGCCGCAAGAGCGCTCGGTGCAGAGAAAGAATTCATCGCCAACAGAGCGATGAAGCAAGACGGAAAAGCTGTGGTCTTTTCCTTCTTCGGAGAATGGGCCAGGACGAAACTGGACAGAAACGCCGTCCATGACCTGAGGGGTGAGATGCATCCTTCGAAGCCGAGCGCCCTCTGGCAGGCTGACAGCGCCCTCATAAATCTAGCGGGCTCGCTTAGCGTATCCAGAATAAGCGCCCTGGAAATTCCAATAAGCGAGCACAGTAGCCGCATAGAAGAAGCCCGCGATACTGTAGTGCGCGACATCAGACCTTATATCATCGAAAAAGAGAAGCAGGAACAAAAAGAGCTTCTGGTCAAACTGGAAAGCAATCAAATCCGCTTCGCCAGCGAGAAAGAAAGATTCGAACTTTTAGAAGCAACTAAAGAAAGATTGAGAGCGCTCGCACCGGAATCAAGACAAGCGAGACCGCAGTATACAAGAGCCCTCAAATCCCTGAGAAATTTCTGTCAGGTGATCATAGAATCGATGGAATCGGCAGAAGAGATTGTGATGAAAGATCTGATTCTCAATGGCTCGATCTCCTTTGTCGAGACCATGATGGAACCGGTCGAAACTTCCTGGAAAGGCATCCCCGGCAGAAGCGAAGACCTGCCCCGGGAAAAACCAGAAAATCAGACAGGCATTGATCGCCTTAAAACAATCAGTGAACACCTGAATATCAAAATCGAAGCGATCGACGCCAAACAATTCAAACGGCTCGAAAAAATCGCCACCCAACCGATTATCAAAGAGATTCTCGAAAGACACGAAAGTGGGGACTTACCCAGAGATGGCTCCATCTTCTTCTTCCTCGACTCAGACAGGCCGCTTCTCAGAATCGACGCCTGTGAAAAACCAAAACCGAGACCGGGCCAATCGAAAGAGAGTGCCATTCGCCATGCTGTCAAAACGCCGGAGTTTCTCGACATAAGCAGACTGGATAAAGGTATCGGTCCTGACGGAGCCGGACTGTTCAGATTCGCAGAAATGACTGATCGAATCGTCGGTGCCATCATTTTGACTCCAGTAGTTCAGGATGGACAGATAGTGAAGCTGCCGGGCATGAAGAAGCCCAAGCGGCAAGTAAAAGAATTGATCGGAGAGGTCCCTGAATGCATTGAGCCGACCATGAGCTATGGCGCTGTGTTGAACAAATTCAGACCCAAGATCGAAAAGCTATTGGCAGACAAACTTATGTATTGATTCAAGGAGGTGACAGAAGAGAGTTTCAGCCAAGATGAATTAGGCATTCGGTGCACTTAATCGGGTCTTGCCCAGGTCTAAAAACCGTTCGACACAAAGACACCGTATTCGATGCACAGGCAAAACTGCACCGAACCCGAAAGCAGCTCAACCATATCGACGCACTCTACTGGATAGATGCGAAACGGAAGAGTTGAGCACCATTGGGAGGGCGAATCTTAAGGCTCCTCCCCGATTACCAGACAAACTAGCATTCAAGAATAATTCAGAACTTCTGAATATCCTGGCCAGCTATTAGAATTATGTATTCATAGTCGAATCATATACGGTGCAAAATATTGCTTGAGCTGGCTTCTGCCCAGGGGACTGCCACGGACAAAACAGCCCAGAAGCCGCAGTGGATCAAGAAGTTGTCGATCTCGACGCAATGAAAACTCGTAGGCATAAAGTTGAGAGTACTTGCGACTGACTCCCTGAAACACCCCGAGCATAGAAAACAGAAAAGTTTGTAGCCGGACGAAATCTTCAAAATCGAAACCGGCACGATAGTCGGAATCCGGCTTAGCTAGAGCCATATTAGCGGACTTCATATGCACATCGCCGGAACTTGCCTTGAACAGTGCCGCTCTCATAGTTGAGCAAGGAAACTCTCTGCGTTCAGTCGAAAAAACATGGTCCAGTGATTGCCCCAGAACGAAGCGGATTTTATGCATCATGAACCAGGCTGTTGCATAGCTTCTATTGAACAGAAGCGCTATCGATACAGTAGACATCTCATCCTTTTGAAGAAAAAACAAAATCGCCCTTACCCAAGATCGCAAATTGCGGACCTTATGCAGAACAGTGCCGGATGTCGGTGAAACCTGCAGTCCACATTGCTTGCACTGCCTCAGCCCTCTGGTACTTACTGGATAGTACTTATCCCAGGCGCAATTCGGACATTTAAATCCATCGAACCAGCGCAGCCTCTCCAGGATATAACGATAGTCGGAGTTAGATTCTGCCCGTTCCAGAAGTGTATAAAGATCGTCCATTTCCCTCACCTCCCCGGATCTGACGTGACCCCTTGAACAAAAAGACGGTGGGGCAAGTTGAATAGTTCAAATGCCCATCACTGAAATTTCTCAAGATCCGACAAGGGCAGCGCTCTTTCGCTAGCTCAGAAGATCTACGCTTCTGAGCTGATGATAGGACACTCTTTCGTTACCTCAGAAGATCTACGCTTCTGAGTTGATGATAGAACACTCTTTCGTTACCTCAGAATCTCTACGCTTCTGAGCTGATGATAGAACGCTCTTTCGTTAGCTCCGAAATTCTACGCTTCTGAGCTGATGATAGAACACTCTTTCGTTACCTCAGAATCTCTACGCTTCTGAGCTGATGCTAGAACACTCTTTCGTTACCTCAGAATCTCTACGCTTCTGAGCTGATGCTAGAACGCTCTTTCGTTAGCTCCGAAATTCTACGCTTCTGAGTTGATGATAGAACACTCTTTCGTTAGCTCCGAAATTCTACGCTTCTGAGCTGATGCTAGAACACTCTTTCGTTAGCTCCGAAATTCTACGCTTCTGTGCTGATGCTAGAACACTCTTTCGTTAGCTCCGAAATTCTACGCTTCTGAGCTGATGCTAGAACACTCTCTCGTTAGCTCCGAAATTCTCCGCTTCTGAGTTGATGCTAGAACCGAAGGACTTTCCTTCTACTAAATAGACTCGCTAAGGGAACGAACCGAAGCAAAGAGTGCATTCTCTTCAACAGCGGACTCTCCACTATCCCCAGATCCGGCACCCAGACCAAGAGCAAGAACAATCGCTACCATATCTTTGACCACAGCAGCCAATTCGCCCGGGTCTATCGCCTGCTCGGCATCACTAATCGACTGATCCGGCCGATCATGCACTTCGAGCAACAATCCATCGGCGCCGCAAGCAATCGCAGCCCTCGACATAGGACGCACCATAGCTCTAGAGCCGGTCGCATGACTGGGGTCCACAACCACCGGCAATCCGGACAGAGACTTCAGAAGAGGCACAGCACTCAAATCGAGGGTATTACGCAATCGATTCTCGAAAGTCCGAATACCGCGCTCACAGAGAATTAGCTGTTCGTTGCCTTCCTTCAAAATATATTCGGCTGCGTACAAAAACTCATCGATGGTGGCGGACATGCCTCGCTTCAACAAGACAGGTCTGCCCAGCCGCCCGACTTCACGAAGCAGCTCATAGTTGTACATATTGCGGGTGCCAATCTGCAGTATATCGGCGAATTCCGCCACGGTCTCCACTTTGTCCGGAGAAAGGACTTCGGTAACGATCGGCAAACCTGTGCGCTTAGAGGCTTCCTTGAGATACTCGAGCCCTTCTTCTTTCAGACCCTGAAACTCATAGGGACTGGTTCTGGGCTTGAAGGCACCGGCACGCAAAACGCTGGCACCGGCTTCTTTTACCGAAGCAGCTACTTCTAGAATATGTTCAGCGCTTTCTACCGAACAGGGACCGGCCATAACCAGAGGCATATGTCCCGATCCGATGAAACTCGGCTTCAGAGACTTACCCGCGGAAGAAGCAGAGATGGCGACACTTTTATCTTTTATAGAAGATGCAAGAGAATAGCCTGCGGCGAGTCTAACCGCCTTCACCACCCCTTCAATCTGGGTGAATCGATGATTGGGCTCCTCGCTGACATCGCTTTTGAGAACGATCACAGCCCGACCCGACGTCCGAACAAGCTGAGCATTTATCCCCAGTTCATGCAGTCTGTCGAGCACTCTATCTTCGGATTCGCTATCCAGTTCAGGCTTTAGAATCAGTATCAAAACTAGCTGTAACCCCCGGAAACTCCCGGTTTATAAAGGATGACTGTCGATCATCGCATATTTTGTCAAGGTGTATGATTAGATATGCTACCGGTAATTAGAAATCTAGCGTCGCCCATCGCCGGGATCCCGCCCAGCTTCGAATTTTTAATGAAGATTAGCATGAAAGCCCCGGAATCCAAGCAGTAAACGTCTGTAAAGCAGCCAGAGGCAGCCCCCGGGGCAACTGAAGAGATTACAGCCGGTCAGATTTGAATTAGCAGGAGAGTTTGAAAAAATTCTGTTAGAGAAGCTCCGATAAGCTAAAGTATGGTCAGGCTCGGTGCCCGCAGGTCGAACTAAAATAAGGGCGAAAGAAAAAAAGTCGCAATGGCAGAACCGACGAAAGAGTATTTATTCCCCGAGCCTGTGGTCAAAGGACCAGGTCTGGACAAACTCGCCCTGGTTTTGAACGGCAGCTGGTGGTCGAGAACCTGGAATTTCATCTGGACCTTCCGCAAACAATCATTCAAGCCGGCTTTGTTTTGTTTAATCGGCGAATGTTGCATGTGGCTCAGTCTCTACCTTGGCTTTGCAGGTATTGTAGAGCGAAGCGCATCAGGAGAGCCGATAACAGAAGTTGATGATCTTCTTGGAATGCTAGGTCAGGGACTTCTGATGATGTTTGTATTCGGAGGCTCCGCCCTGATTTTTGTCTGCCTCGGGGTCGGTTTGTGGATAGTGGTGCTCACAGGTTTCTGTCGAGCCTATTTGCAGGAACCTGCTCAGAATGAAACTCCGCCAGAGAATCTGCCAGAAAATCTTTCGAAGAATTTAGAAGATCGGCAAAGAGAAGCAGTCGAATTCGTAAAAGGAAGAAAGCTGTTTCTGCTTCTCGTGTGGATATTCTACTCATTGATAATGTTCATTCCGGCGACGGTCTTTTTCACCGCGTTTATCCTTATCTATTTTTCAATCCCTGGCGCACTGCCTGTGCCTCCACCTTTCAGCCAGGAGGTTACCACCACTGCCTGGGTTGTAGGAGTAATAACGGCGATAATTCTACTAAATCACTTTCTAATCGCCATGCCGCTTTCGTCCCTTTCTTACCGGTCCTCAAGAAAAGTGGCTCTCGATTCATTTTTTATGACCTTTAAAACATTACCGGCGATATCAATCTTCTCGATATTGTTTATACTCTTCTGTTTGTTCTATTTATCCGGAGAGTTTGCCCTCTCTGCGTTCAACAGTATGAACCCCAGCGCTGCCAACTATTATGGACAATTGTTCTTTTTGCTTTTAAACGCCGCTTTCCATGCCGCAATTTCGATAGTTATCTGGCCGCTTGTTCTGGCTCTGCCCTGTGAATTGCTCCGAGGAGAGAAGAGTCAGTGAGCAATTTGATAAAAGTCATCAACGATCCCCACAATGGCATCGAACGCATTTTGAACCGCCTCGAGTCCGCCGGCAACACATCATTTCTGCTTTGCCTGGGCAGCACCATGACCAGCGACCTTGAAGGAATCTCAGCCGCCGGCGCCACTGCTGCCGATCGCAGATTGACTCCAAGATTCGACGCCGAGGCACTGATGCTTGGCAGAACCGCAGACGGTAGCAACATACCAGTCTCGCCCTTCGGCATTGCATCACCGGTGGTGCTGACACGAGCCTGTCTCGACATTCTCAAAAGCGAACGTTTGATCATAGACTGTGGTACTTTCGCACCACCGCGGGTCGAAAAGATTCAGGTCGGTACATTGCCTGCCCAGTGCGTATCCTCCGGCAATGCCCTACCACTGGACCATGTCTATGATCTTTTCGAGCGCGGTCTCAAGATAGGCGCCAGGGCTGCCGCCGGCAAACAAGCAGTAATCATCGCCGAATGCGTCCCCGGTGGCACCACCACGGCGATGGCAGTGCTTACCGGTCTGGGTAATAGAGTCAGTGATTACATCTCCAGCAGTATCCCTGCCGGCGAAAAGGAGATGGACAACAAAAGACGCTTCATGCTGGTGAACGAAGGTCTAGAAAAAGCCGGACTGAAGTCGGAGAAAAAATCCTCGAAGAGCTAGATCCATTTATTTTGCTTTCAAAAGTCGGTGATCCCATGCAGCCAGTGGCGGCAGGTTGCGCCATAGGTGCTGCCGCCACAGCCACTGTTGTCCTGGCCGGCGGCAGCCAGATGCTGGCTGTTCATGAAGTGGCAGAAAAAATCGCCGCCAGCATGAAAGAAGAAAACCAGAAAAATTTCAAAGAGAACTGCCTGGTGATAACCACCCGCTGGGTGGCTTATGATCCCAAGGCAGATACCCCAGCCCTGGCAAAAGCGCTTGATGCACCATTGGCCTGCACCACTTTCAGCCTGGGTGAATCTATTCATGATGGACTGAAAGCCTACGAAGAAGGTCATGTCAAAGAGGGAGTCGGCGCCGGTGCCAGCATCGCCCTGGCTAATCTGATTGAAAAATCAGATCAAAAGACCCTGCTCGATGCAATAGATCGATCCTACAGCAGCCTGGTCTCCCCCGGAGATTCTGCTTGAATTCACCCGAGAAGATCGTATTGAATCAGATAAGATTCAGGGCTAACCTAAACTGACCTAACCTAAACTAACCCTGCTCTCCCGTGCCATCCAGAGAGATGCTATTGGGACCGTTCTCTTTGGCTTTCTGCAGAGCGACCTTAGCGTCCCGCAAGATAGTTTCAGGATTGAGGTCTTCCATATTGAACATGGCGCAGCCGATAGAGACAGTCACCTTCGGACCGGCGCTGGAGCCGTCCGGAGAGAAGGAATGTCCTTCGATAGCGGTGCGTACTTTCTCGGCAAGAACCCTGGCGCCATCACCATCGGTATTGGGCAGCACCACGGCAAACTCGTCACCGCTGTAGCGTGCCACAAGATCGCTTGATCTGGTGATATTCAAGAGCCGGTTGGCCACCGAGGTTAGAACGAAGTCTCCTATGTCGGTACCATGTTCCTGGTTAATGTCAGCCAATCCGTCGATGTCTACTATTGCCAGACCAACAGGCAACCTCTGCCGGAAAGAGAAGAGCAACTGTTGCTGCAAGAAGCCTATCAAGAACTCCAGATTATAAAGTCCGGTCAGAGAGTCGGCAGAAGCGCTGTAAGTAGCTTGCTTTTCGAGGACAGAGACCTTTTCACGACTGGCGAGTAGACCGTATATGGTGGCAAGGTCATTGCCCAGTCCTTCGTAGAAGCGCAGCAGTGCAGGCTCGAAGCCATCACCATCGCAGGTACCGATGATAAGAGCACCAAGAAGACCTTCTTGAGAGTATAGAGGAAAGACCTCGAAACTCTCAATCGAATCTTTGCCTTTGTTCTCTTCACCGGCACTCAGGGTAAATTCCAGATCGCCGGCAAAAGAAAGTTCTTGCAAAACAGAATCTCTAATGGTGTCGGATTCGGTGACATTGACCCGATCCGATACTTTCAAAACCGCCCAGGGCGAAGCGCCATTTAAGACCACTCCGATGGCATCGGCAGGAGCGAGCGCTCCGGTGAGCCGGAAGAAACTTTCGAGAAATTCCAGTTTAGACTGAGCCGCCACCGATAGCATTCTGATCACTCCGGTGACCAGACGCGCTGTCAAGAGATCATCAACCAGATTGCCATAGCTCTTGAGGACATCTCTGGAATTGAGCGGATCATCGAAATAGCCGCTGGCGTTCTCAGGATTCCAGCCCATATCGTTAGAAAGTCCGACCAGATTGGCGATCAAAACCCCCAGAGACTCTTCATCGCCGGACACCTCAGCCTGGCCGACGATCTCGTCAGGCATGGCCGCGGTAGACCAGAAAGCCCCCCGAATTTCACTATCCTCATCATCACAATGGACCAGACCAACCGGCAAAGACATCAGACCCAGGGATGTTTTGATGAAGGCGCAGAGTTGAAAGCCGCTCATATCAGGAAGCGAAGTGGTAGAGATGATGGCGCTGGCTCCATCCGAGACAAGCTCGTCAAGTGCATCGAAGGCGCCGTCACAATGCACCAGACGGACACCGTCTTCTACCTTCAGCTTCTTCTTATCCCAGGGGACCTTCTTCGGGTCCGCTACTAAAATTACCTTGGTTTCAGTCATCACTTATTATTTAAACCTGAACTTACACAAAGCATTTTACAGGGTAATTCGAATCTTGTTTGCCCTGCTAACGGCAAAGAACAATCAAAATCAACAGAGGAAGCCAGGATGATATGATCTGAGGCTGTTATTTATATGTAGTTACTCTTGCCAACCGCATAGCCGGGGCATCGGAAAACACCATGCAAACCACTACCAGAACAGAAAACATGCCAATAAGCTTCAAACTCACCGAAGAGCAAGAACTGATCAGACAAATGGTGCGCGAAATCGCCCAGAAAGAATTCGCACCCAGAGCCGCCGAAGTGGATAAAAACCATCGCTTCCCCCGGGAGAACTGGGAACTGCTGGCGCCTCAGACCTCTGCGGACTGCCTTTTTCGGAAGAATACGAAGGCGCGGGCATGGACCATGTCTCATACGCAATAGTTGTAGAGGAGCTGGCCAAAGCCTGTGCTACCACCTCGGTGATGTATTCGGCCCATGTCTCTCTGACATCCTGTCCGATTGATGTTTTCGGTACCGATGAACAGAAGAAAAGATTTCTAGTGCCCATGAACCGTGGCGAGAAGCTCGGCGCTTTCTGTCTGTCAGAGCCCGGCTCCGGTTCCGATTCTGCTGCTGCGGTCTGCATGGCAGAAGACAAAGGCGACCACTTTATATTGAACGGTTCCAAAAACTGGATAACCAACGGTATCGAAGCGGATTATTATCTTGTCATAGCTCAGACCGACACATCGCTCAGGCACCGTGGTCTGGTGGCATTGATCGTCGAAAAAGGCTCGGAAGGCTTCACTTTCGGCAAACTCGAAGACAAACTCGGCATCAAAGGCTCTTCTACCTGTCAGACCATTTTTGAAGACACTCCGGTACCGAAAGCCAATATGCTCGGTCAGATTGGAGAAGGTTTCAAAGTCGCCATGGTCACCCTCGATGGTGGCAGAATAGGTATCGCCTCCCAGGCAGTCGGTATCGCCCAGGGCGCTCTTGATCATGCCCTCAAATATTCCAAAGAGAGAGAAGCCTTCGGTAAGCCGGTAAATGACTTCCAGGCAATCAAACATATGTTCGCCACGATGCAAACCGAAATAGATGCGGCCAGACTGCTTACCTATCACGCCAGCGTGGCACAGGATAGAGGAGAGCGTTTCTCCCAGGAAGCAGCCCAGGCTAAACTCTACGCATCGGAGGTGGCCATGCGCTCCACGGTGAAATGTGTTCAGATCTTCGGCGGTTATGGGTATGTAACTGATTACCCGGCAGAGCGATATATGCGTGACGCTAAAATCACTGAGATCTACGAAGGAACTTCCGAGATCCAGAGACTGGTAATAGCTAGCAATTTGATAAAAGGAAAGTAGTCTATGAACTGGCAACCACCCCCTCCTCCTCCCCGTCCAGGTGCACCCGGCGGTCCCCAGCCAGGTGGTCCCGGACAACCGAGACAGATGCCGCCCGGAGGTGGTCAGCCCCAGGGTCAACCTGCCGGACAGCCACCCGGTGGTGGTGCTCCTCCTCAGGTAGCCCAGGGAGAGGAAGACTGGAGCAAGCTCAATTACTACCAGTTGCTTCAGGTAAATAGAGAAGCCCACCCCACCATCATCCGATACGCCTACCGATTTCTGGCAGCGATGTACCACCCGGATAACTCCGAAAGTGGCGACGCCGACAAGTTCAGGACAATTACCGAAGCCTTCCGAACATTATCCGACGAAGGCAAACGGGCAGCCTATGATCTCTCCCTGCCTCCAGAAGGTGTTAGCAGCGGCGGTGCCCCCGGACAAGCCCCTTCAACCGGTCCGAAAGTGCATTCGGGCATTGGCAAAGGGCTTCCGAAAATACCGAAAACCGGTGTTTCCTGGAACGAAATCGAATTACGTCTGGCTATTTTGCAGATTCTGCTCGAAGCCAGAAAACAGAAGCCTAAATCCGGTGGTGCCAACCCCAAGATCATCATGGATGTTCTGGGCACCGACGATATGGCCGGTGTCGAATTCGCCATCTGGTATCTGCGGGAGAAAGGCTATATCGAGATGGGAGAGAGACTCTTCATGATCTCTGCCGACGGTGTCGACTATATCGTCGACCAGCTCTCCAAGACCCAGATTCTCGACGGTGTGAGCGATACCGAGAAGAAGGTCACCAGTGTGAAAAAGATCAATCCCACCGGAGCCAATCTGCCCGCCAAACCCGGACCCAATATGTAAGGGCTCGGTCCAGGGCAAGAGCAACTAGCAATCTATATATTTTCTTCTTCGTTTATTTGCCAGCGAAAGGTTTTGCGGTGCCATTTTGTCAGACCGTGAATTTGAATCGCCTCTTTATGGGCTTTACTCGGATAGCCCTTATTAGAATGCCAGAGATATTGCGGATATTTTTCGGCAAGCTCTTTCATAAGACCGTCGCGATAGACCTTCGCCACCACCGATGCGGCTGCAATCGAGGCAGAATGACTGTCCCCTTTTATAACCGTAATCTGTTTTATGTCCTTAAAATCAATACGCTTATTGCCGTCGACCAATAAAACAACCTCCTCAAGTTCATAAGGCAGCCGGGAGAGCAAATCGGTCACAGCCTTTTTCATGGCTAACAGACTGGCTTTCAGTATATTGATTCGATCAATCTCTTTTGCCGAACATTCGGCGATGGCATATTCAGCACCGTCTCCAGAGCGAATATGGACCGAGAGCTTTTCACGAATTTCGTGAGGCAACTTTTTGGAATCGTCTAAATCCGCCAGCTCCATATTAAAAAGAGTATCGCAAGAGAGCTCTTTGAGCATTACTGCTGAAGCCACCACCGGACCGGCCAGGCAGCCCCGGCCCACCTCATCGACTCCGATTACAGCTCTGGGCTGACGTTTAAAAAGCTCGAGCTGACCGCCGGCGGCACCGTATATAATATCGCGGTCGAATTTGAGCAGCGCTTCGATTCTTTTCTCTTGCTTTTTCTTCCGACTCTTATTCTTGTTAGTTTTTCTTCTGGCAGACTGAGGCATCGACTGTGAAAGTTCCGTTTCTAATTGAGATCAGTCTAGAGTCAACCGACCGACTTTGCCGTCCCTTAACTCTGAAAGAAAAATACTACAAGCTCTGAGCCTGTCAGGAAC
This sequence comes from Candidatus Obscuribacterales bacterium, assembly GCA_020634035.1. Lineage (GTDB taxonomy): Bacteria > Cyanobacteriota > Vampirovibrionia > Obscuribacterales > Obscuribacteraceae > RI-106. The sequence goes on from JACKCM010000006.1 coordinate 589,790, forward strand.
CGCACCCTGGCTCAATAAATTGCGTTTACGGGCAAAATAATCGAAGCCGTCTTCTGCGTCTGCCAGACCTTCCATATAACGCTCGAGCAGCTCCGGATAACGTTCTCTCAGCAGACGCAATGCCGCTTCCGCCACCGGCTCTACCTCATAATTGGACTGGGGAAGGAGATTGAGGGCGGCAAGTTTGTCCCTGGTCAATTCAGTAAAACCGGTCGGAGGCAGAATGCCCGGGGTATCGAGCAGTTCGAGCTTGGGGTGGACCCGGACCCATTGAGTGCCCTGGGTGATACCGGGTCGGTTGCCGGTCTTGGTCTTCTTGCGGCCAATGAGCCAGTTTATTAGAGAAGATTTACCGACATTGGGCAGACCGACAATACAGATACGCATCGGTCGAGGCAAGATTCCTTTGCGAACCAGGGCTTCCTGTTGCGCTCTGGTTGCCTCAATCGCCATGTTGATGATTTTGTCTTTTCCGGAAGAGCGCTTCAATGAGAGCAGAGCACTGGGCACATCGATACGGTCGAGTACCGCCCGGACAGCTTCTGGATCGGCGAGATCTTCTTTAGTGAAAATGAACAACCTGGGTTTATGCCCGAATATGGCATCGGCATTGGGATGCCTGGTGGAATCGGGCAAGCGCGCGTCGATAACCTCGATGACCAGATCGACCCATTTGATCAGGTTTTGAATATGTTGAAACGGAGTACGCGGAGAACGTGCAGACGAATTGCGAGAGCCGGAAGTAGAATTCTTCTGCTTCTGTTTCGGCTTCCGCTTTTTCTTGCTTTCTCCGCCGCTAGAAGATGAACCAGATCCCCTGGCTTGCTTCTCGGAATCTCTGCCAGAGCTTGAACGAGCCATGCGACTGAACAGCTGGCTTACTTGGCGGCAGCTTTCTTGACTTCGCCTTTCTTGCCAGCGTCTTTCTTGGCTACGACTTTTTCTTTGATTCTGGTAGCTTTACCGGTTCTGTTGCGCAGATAGTAGAGCTTGGAGCGTCTGACCGATCCACGTCTTTGAACCTTGATGCTTTCAACCCGGGGAGAGTGCAGCGGGAAGACTCTCTCGATGCCGATTCCCTGAAATACTCTTCTTACGGTAATGCTGGCGTTGACGCCGGAGCCGCGTCTTTTGATGATGACGCCTTCATAGCCCTGGGTACGCTCTTTGCCACCCTCTTTGATCTTGACGAATACTTTGACTGTATCGCCGACGTTGAGTTCGGGGAGGCTGTCCTTTTCTTTAAGGAAGGAACTTTCAATATCTCGAATGGTCTGGTTCATTTTCTCTCACCAGTGAACTGATCTCTTTTATGCAAAGCGGTCCAAAATTCTATCATGCAAACCCCGGAACTATACAATTCCTTCGTTTTGAGCTATTCAAAAAGGTTCATATACTGACATTAGACAACGCTAAGCAAACAGCTAGACGGTCAGTTCATCCTTGAGTCGGCGCAGTTCGCTGACAAAATCTTCCATCGATTGAAACTGCCGATAAACGGATGCAAAGCGGACATAAGCCACCTCGTCCAGTTTACTGAGCAATTTGAGAGCGAGTTCGCCTACCGTGCTTGCCGGAATCTCGCGCTTACCCAGGGTGGCCATCTCGTTCTCTACCGAATCGACCAGATCGTCTATCTCCTCGGCGGTGACATTGGTTTTGGCACAGGCTCTCGATATTCCTGCCCGGAGCTTCTCGCGAGAGTATGGCTCTCTGCCACCGGACCTTTTCATCACCAGAATCTGCATGACCTCCACCCTCTCGTAGGTGGTGAAGCGCTTACCACAAGACTCGCACTCTCTTCTGCGGCGCACGGCCTTCTCGCCGGTGACGCGAGACTCTAGAACACGACTATCTTTCATCTGGCAATAAGGACAGAACATAGCCTGATTATAGAACGCCTGAGGAAATGCCGCAGCGGTTGTTCACGGCGCGTTAAGTTCAAATTCTGCGGTCAAGATGGCAAAATAGGAACAGGCAAGCATTAGATAACAGTCCGGCTGATGATTAAAATCTCTTCTTCAAATACGCGATAACCATGCGGAAACGGCAACCCAACCTTTATGAAGTGCTAGGTCTCTCACCGAATGTCTCGGCCAAAGAGATCAAAGTCGCCTATCGTAAACTGGTAAAAGAATGCCATCCCGATATCGAGTACAAGAAGCAGGACGAAAAACAAAGAAGCCTGGCGCACCAGAGAATGCAATCTATCAACGAAGCCTACGAGACGTTGATGGACAAGAACAAACGACTCGATTACGACTTCAAAATGGGAGTCGGTGCCGGAGCGAGCGCTCGAAGCCGAGGCGTGACCGGCACCGGATTTCCCCGAACCGGCACCCGCTTCGAGTCAGATGCGGAACGAGAAAAATATCTCAAAAAAGTATTCATGCCCATAAGGCGCTCGGTGGTAAAAACCCTAAAAGAATACGGCGCCAGGCTTCAAGATCTCTCCCAGGACATCTACGACGAACTTCTAATCGAAGATTTCTCCGCCTATGTAGAGAAGTTGGAAGAGACGCTTCTGAAAGCCTCGAACAAATATACGGCAGAAGAATGTCCCGATTCGCTCGGTCCTGCGGTACAGTGGATGCGCCATTCCATCGCCCAGGCAGCAGACGGTCTCGATGAACTCAATCTTTTCCTGGTCAACTTCGATTATGACCATCTGTCTATGGCCGAGAATCTGTTCAAGATAGCGATTGAACATTCTAAAGTAGCGCTCAATTTAACCAAAGTCTGAGGTCTAAGAAGACTTGCGATAAAGAGAGCGAATAAAAGTGAGCCTCGCCTGCAAAGCCAGACTCTCGTCCTCTCGCTTCTCTTTTTGAAGCAACTTTATGTAAGGCGTAAGCACCAGGGCTATATCGCAAAAGTTCTCGCCAACGGTCTCTTCATAGATTTCTATCGCCTGCTTAAACATCGCTTCGGCCTCTTCATTCTCTCCTCTGGCAAAAGCAAGTTCACCCAGAGCGCAGATTGCTTCTGCTCCTTCCGGATGCCTCTTGAGCTCGAAGTCTTCTCTGATACTCAGAGCCTTTTTCAATAACTCGCCGGCCTCGCTCAGCCTGCCCTGGGCAAGACGCAATTTACCTAAGGCTAAAAAGGAACCACTTACTATGTAGTGCCGTTCAGAGAAGATCTCTTTGCGAATCTCATGCCCTCTTTCAATAAGGCTTTCAGCTTCTTCAAGAGAGCCTCTGTCAATCAAAAGAGTTCCCAGGGCGATCATATGATTAGCCAGCATATCGGTATCATATTCGGTGTTGTCGAATATGGTCTCTATCGCAGACCGATAGATAGCTTCGGCCTCGTCTACTAAGCCTCGAATCTCTTTTACCCGAGCCAGTCCGTATCGATCTTGAGAGAGCGATGCCAGGGTGCTGACCACCTCGAATTGAGCCGGCTCTTCCTCTTGCTCTTTCAACTCTTCCAGCAACCTGGTATTACCGGCAATGGTCTTGCTGTAAAAAGATTCGGCTTCTATAAAGCGTGAGAGATAGAGATAGGAAGTGGCAAGAAATCCGGTGATTAATCGGGTCAGATGATTGTCCCATCCAAAGGTGCCCTGGCTTTTGTCAAGCGACTCTTCAAGATTTTCGGTGGCCTCTTTGAAGCGAGAGAGCAAAAGTTGAGAGTTGGCCAGGTTAAGCAGATTGATCACCGCCAATGGTGTGTCATAGATTCCGAAAAGATTGACCAGGGGAAGCACCGCTCTATCCACGGCAACGCCCAGAGAGGCAATTTTATACGCGAGCTTGAAGTCTCCCTCATAAAGCGCTCGCCCGGCTGCCTCGGAAAGGAAAAACGAAAGAGAGAACGGACCGAAAATCGCCCAGATAAATCCGAAGCAGAACACAAGAACCTGGGTGCAGAGGTCTCCGGTGACGAAAACCCGCGAAATAAGCGCACCGGCAAGAAGCCAGGCAAGAAAGCCAAGACTTGCCCAGAACCCTATGCCGCTGCCCGGGCTCTGCACTCTTCTTCTGGTCGGATATTTTTCGTTAGTTTGCATAATCGAAGCAGCAATCGAAAGCCGACGGAAATTGACCCCACTTAAGATCTTTATTCCCAGTTCAGGGCTTCAAATTACGACTGTAATTAGCCTTAGCTTTAGACTAAAGCTTTACCGGCTCTGACAGAGCCGGACGACTCTCTATCGAAGGTGCTGCCCACGGCTGTTCCAAAAAGATCGTAAGGCTTGGCTTCGTCGATGCGAACCCGGACAATTTCGCCCATGTCCACAAAGGAATCATCGGCATCTTCCACATAGACCTGGTTGTCTATGTCCGGTGCATCCCACTGACTGCGACCTATATAGATGCCTTTCTTCTCGTCGAAACTCTCAATCAGAACATCTATCTCTTTGCCGACCATGGCTTGATTGAGTTCGCTCGAGATACCGTGCTGCAACTTCATCACTTCTGCCCGTCTGCGATTCTTCTCTTTCTGGGAGACCTGACCAGGCATGTTGCCGCTGGGCACTTCAGTCTGTTTGGAATAGCCGAAGACCCCGAGGCGGTCGAAACGAGATGTTTCGATGAAGCGCATCAGATGCTGGAAATTCTCCTCGGTCTCTCCCGGGAAACCAACAATGAATGTAGAGCGGATTTTCACATCCGGAATGGTTTTGCGAATTCTCTCCACCACGCTCTCCGGTTTGAGCGGTCGGGCCATCGCTTTGAGAATAGCAGGATCGCTGTGCTGGAGCGGAATGTCGATATATTTGACGACCTTATTCAAGTCGCGTATCGCCTCGAGAATCTCTACGGTGGCTTCAGTAGGATAGGCGTACATTACCCGAATCCACTCGAGACCCTCGATTTCGTTCAGAGAAGCGAGCAGTTCAGGCAGCGCCAGTCGGTTGTAGAGATCGAGACCATAATAGGTCGAGTCTTGAGAGACCAGGATGATCTCGCGCACTCCAGCCTTGACGAGAATGCGCGCCTCTTTTGTAAGAGATTCAATCGAACGGGATCTGAACTTGCCTCTCAGCATCGGGATTATACAGAAGCTGCAGGCATGATCGCAGCCTTCGGCAATCTTCAAATAAGCGCTGGCACCGACTCCGGTCATCATCCTGGGCAGGACTTCGTCGGAATAATCGTTGGGTATCTCCGAAACTTCCATCACCCGGAGTTTGGAATCTCTCGATATAGCCTGGATAACATCGACAATTTTGTGAATATCACCGGTACCCACCAGGGCTCTGGCTTCGGGAATCTCTTCTAAAAGCTCTTCTTTGAAATGCTGAGCCAGACAGCCGGCGATAATCAGCTCTTTGCCCTGATCGGCAAGTTCTACCAGAGTCCGCACCGACTCTTTTCGGGCATCGCCGATGAAAGAGCAGGTGTTGACCAGGCACATATCCGCCTCGTCGTTATCGAAGGTCACGTCGATACCGGACTCCTTCAAGAGTCCGAGCATGACTTCGGTATCTGTGGTGTTCTTGGGACAGCCCAGAGAGACGACGCCAAGTTTCGGATTACGCATAGCTCAAGCTCCGTTATTGAAAGATCTTGCCGGGAGATTAAGCCGCGTTAACCGTGGATGGTGCCCACGACCTACTCGCTGTCAAGACGTCCTTCAGTATAACGGTAAGGTACGCCAATTGATCTGGATCCACCCAGGGACTCCCCTGGAATGTAACGAGATGGAGACGCATTTAGGTTGCGATACTGGGTCGGCTTCGGCTTGCTGGGGGTCTTCACGACCTTTTTCGGCACGACAGGCTTAGGAGCGCTGACGGTCCTGGGAGCCGGTTTTGCTTCACCTTCAACCCGGTCGGCAGTGTCGGAAGCACCGGCACCATCGCCGGAAGCTTCTCCAGATCCGGTCTGGAAGGTTCGGTCGGTACGAACGCCGTTCTGGCCGAAAGTCTCATGCTTGCCCTGGAAAGAGACGTTCAAGCTGCCGCCGTTGCCGGCTCGTACTTTGAGACCCTGGGCGTCTTGAAAGACTCTCTGGTCACCGGCTTCGAGGAAACCGGTAAAGAGGGAGTTGCCGCTATCCAGGGATTTGACTTCGACCCAGACATGGCGGCTGGCGTTAAGAGTGATGCTGGTGTCGCCGGTGGCTGCCTTCTTTTCGCCTGCTCCCGTAGAATCGCCCTTGCCGTCCTCTTTGCTGGAAGAGTCGGCAACACTGGCCGGAGAATATCGAGAAGTCGTCTGCTCCAGAGCGACAATAGAAGGATCGCGCTGGGACTTATATTGCATCTGCTGATAGTAGAAAAGATAGCTGATCAGACCGACGATTATCACGATAAGAAAAGCCGGGTAGAAAACCAGCTTGGCGAAACTGGGCTTGGGAGGTGCCAGTTTAGCTTTAGTTAAACTGGTCTGGACGATGGGTGCCTGCTGAACAGCCACGCCTTTGCTGCGAAAACCGCCGAAGTGACTCTTTTCGCTGCGATCTTCATAATCGTCGAAAGCCTGCCTGTATTCTGCCACCAGATTCTGGCCGTTCAATCCGACACATTCGGCATAACGCTTGATAAAACCGGAAACATAGACAGGCTCAGGAAGCTGGTCAATATCACCACTTTCGATCGCTTCCAGATTTGCTGTGGAAATTTTGGTCTTGTCGTAAATCTGGCCAAGAGAGAGACCACGGCTCTCCCGTGCGGCTTTCAATTTCTGACCAATCTGTTCGAAAACGCTCACCTACACCTACCTTCGGACCCCACAGAGTTTTTCAATTTCTTCTCTAGACAATAGACGCCATTCACCGGGAGCCAACGGCTTTAATTGTAACCTACCAATGGCAACTCTGACCAAACGATTCACAGGATATCCAAGTTGCGCACACATTCTTCTTATTTGACGATTCTTTCCTTCCCTTATCGATATCTCAAAGATGGTCTTTTCGTTCTCTCTGGTAATCAACTTCAATCGTGCCGGCAGCGTCCTGGCGCCTGACAACTCCACACCTTCGACCAGGGTTTCAAGATCTCTGTCCCGGACATTACCCTTGACGGTGACTTTATAGGTTTTCCAGATATGGGTAGAAGGATGCGCCAGCTTCTGGGCAAGATCCCCATCATTGGTCAGAATAAGCAGTCCTTCCGAGTTCCGGTCGAGGCGACCCACCGGCTTAAGATGCTTGAGATGTCCGGGCAGAATATCGAGAATCGCCCTCCTGCCGCCCGGATCGTCGCAGGTGGTGATCACATCCTTGGGCTTGTGCAGGATCATGTACTGCAAATTTTTAGAGGCGAGCGGCCTTCCGTCCACCAGAATGACATCGAGATCGAGATCGACGGAGAGACTGAAATCCTTTACCGTCGCTCCGTTAACACAGACCCTGCCCTCTTCTATCAACTGATCTGCTTTACGCCGGGAGCAGTGTCCGGTCAAAGCGAGCGCTCTATTTATTCGCATAGTCCTATTTTAGAAGATCAGCCCGGAGAATGGAAGATAGAAGCTGGCCTGTACAAAGAATACGATTGCACACTACCAGTAGTACCATAAGCGTTTAGAGCTTTTTACCGGAGCGATAGTCCTCACTGTCATAGTGAAAAATGATATCAGGGAAAGCAGCACTCAAGCGCAATTTGGTCGCAAGAGAGAAGTTCATCGCCCTCAAATTGATCTCGCCCAGCCCGGGACAATCTTCAAGAAAGTGCTGCACACCTTGTTCTGTAAGCTTATTTGCAGCCAGATTGATACTGCGCAAATTGAGCTTCTTTAGTCCGGCCAGATCAGAATCGACCAGTTGTGTCTGAGCAAGATCGAGCTCATAGAAGATTCTGTCTCTGGGAAGAGAGCGCAATCCATTAACCGTTATCTCAGACATCCTCAGGGACAGGCGGTTCAACCGGGGAAATTTGGATAGCGTCGGGATGCACTGGTCATCTATCTTTTGGCAATATTCAAGAAACAAGCGCTTGAGATTAGGCATTACCGCAAGAGCCTCCAGTCCTCTCTTGTCGAAGCCGATGCAATCTACAAATCGGAGCCGCTGGAGACTTGATATCGAGGCTATTCCCGAAAGAATATCCGGGGAGAGATTGCCGACATCCTCGAGAGAGATCTGCTCTAATGGCACTGCCTTCAAATAAGCCAACATTGCCGGCTTGATTTTCACGGACTTGATACCTATCTCTTTCAAATGCGGCTTCTTGGCCAGAATCGCAAAGGTATCAGAATCAGCCCCTTCGGAAACAGTCCACACTCCTGCACCCTCATCCCTCAGGAAATCCGAGGCGGTCCGCCTCTTTTTTTCGGATCCCGCCAGGACCTTGTCGACTCGCATTGACGGCTTATGAGAATCCATCGCAAGCGGCAGATGAAAAATCACATAGCCTCCCGCGAAAAGAATCACCACCCCTGCCAACAATAGCGGAAATTTAGATCCGGAGGGCGCTTTCGGCGAAGAAGAAGCCTGATTCAAATCAGGAAGCGCTTCTTCTTCGACATAAAGACCACGCAGATCCTTCAAGAGTTCGTTAACGGAAGCGTATCGCTTCTCTGGTTCGATGGCGAGACAGCGAGCTAGAATTCGATCGAGTTCCTCGTTCGAGGCAGCACCGGTGGTGGAGAGAAGTGGAGCCGGCTGGCTGGTTTTAAGGGCTATGGTTTCGATGACGGAGTCGGCTTGTATAGGCACCTGACCGCTCAAGGTTTTAAACATGAGCACACCCAGCGAGTAGATATCGCTACGACAATCGACGATCTTGTCTGGGTCTCGCCCCCGGGCTTGCTCCGGACTCATATAAAAAGGACTGCCGACCAGCGCTCCGGTGGATGTGACCGCAAGTGAGCCCTCGTTTTCTACAAATTTTGCGATACCGAAATCCAGGAGCTTTATTTGATCTTGTCCGAGCACCATGACATTGTCGGGCTTCAAATCTCGATGCAAGACACCTTCACCATGGGCATGGGCAAGGGTCTCTGCCGTGGCTATAAAAAGAGGCAGGGCTTCTTCTAGTGAAAGCGGTCCCTTCTCTTGTATGAGGGTCGCAAGACTGTTTCCGTCCACATATTCGAGCACCATATACGGCATCTCACCATCGACCACGCCAAAATCCAGAATCTTGACGATACCGGGGTGATTGAGTCGTGAAGCGGTTTTTGCCTCCTGCTGAAATCGAGCCAGGGTTTGTTCCGGTGCCTGCTTGCTGCGCAGTACTTTCACAGCCACATCTATCTGCAAAGTCAGATCTCTGGCTTTATAGACCGCTCCCATACCGCCTTCCCCGAGTTTACAGTCGATTTGATATCTGTCAGGAAGCAAAAGGATTCACCCGGGCTAAAAATATCAATTTATTTTAGCGACTTTTATCGACCTTTAGCGATGTTTAGCGACGTCATCTCCCTCTTCCTACTATAATCTTTCAAATCATCTTAAAAGAAGGCGGACAAAATTGAAAAAATCATCCTTGCTAATGGCTTCCCTCTTGCTTGTCACCGGACTGAATCAGACCACGGCAGAGGCGGCATCGGAAAAATCGACCGCACCAAGCCCCGCCGAAGCACTCACCGAATTGAAGCGCGGCAACGGCAGATATCTCGAAGGTGTCAGCAAACACCCCCGCATAGACCCGGCAAGAAGGCTGAAAACAGCCAAGAAAGGGCAGAAGCCCATCGCCAGCATCCTGAGCTGTGCCGATGCCAGGGTGCCGGTAGAGATGATCTTTGACAAAGGTTTCGGAGACCTGTTTGTGGTGCGGGTGGCCGGCAACGTCTGCGACACGGCTGAACTGGCTTCTCTAGAATTTGGCTCTCTTTATCTGAACACTCCCTTGATAGTGGTGCTGGGTCACTCGAAGTGCGGCGCAGTCCAGGCTGCAGTGGATGAGACAGAACTGAAAGGCTCCCTGCCTCTTCTGATCAAAGAGATAAGCCCGGCGGTGAAAGCAGCTCGCAAAGCCGCTCCGGAGGCAAAAGGAGAGGACCTGACTAATAAAGCGATCGAAGAGAATGTCAGGCTTTCTATAGACCACATCATGAAAAGTCCCGGCATCGCCAGGGCGGTCAAAGAGAAAAAGCTCCTGGTCAAAGGTGCGGTCAGAGATTTGAAAAGCGGCAAGGTACGCTGGCTCGAAGACTGAGCTAAAAACAATCGGATACTTAAAGGCAGGCTCTAAAAAATCTAGAGCCTGCCTTATTTTTGATTACTTATTAGTGCTCAGTTACCCGAAGCAGCCGACTCGACATCATCGACCAGCACCTTGGTGCTTTTTCCAGCCATTTCTTGAAGCTTGTTGGCGAACTCGTCCTTGGTATTCTGGACGCTATCACCGGCTTTTTTCATGACTTCGTTGCTTTTACCTTTGAGGTCGCCGATGGCGTTCTCGGTCTTGTCCTTGATCTCAGTGATTCTGTGACCGGCATTGGACTTGAAATCATCTATCGAGTCCGAGGCATGCTTGTAGAGGTCTTCAGAACCGTCGGCAATCTGTCTTCTCAATTCTGCGCCGGATTTCGGAGCCGACAACAGACCGAAAACGAAGCCGAGCAATCCTCCGACCACTAATCCTTCAAAAAATCTTCCTGTGTTGTTAGCCATTATCATCTCCTTAAATAATGCTTAGCCGGCTGAAGAGGATTCCTCTTTATCTGTTTTGCCAGAAAAATACGCTTTAATACCAGCAAAGAGACCATGACCGAACACCTGGGTCTCATGCTTGGCCTGATCCGCCACCTTGCCGATATTGCCGGTGACATCCTCGACCTTGGTACCTACATCAGTTATCCCACGCTGGGCTATGGAACGAAACTCATTGACAGTGATAAGAACGTTGTCAACCTCTTTGATAGTCGGACCTAGCTCTTGATCTAGAGTATTGATCAGATTCTCTGTCGCTCCCAGCGTACGGGTCGATTGCTCTAGCAACCGAGCAATCGGCATTGCCAGAAATACTCCCAGAACTACCAGGATTAAAAAACAAAAGACAATAACCAGATCAATATTGCTGCTCATTGCGGCTGCGTTTACGTCCAAAATACCTGCCCCGCTGTGGATTCGCTGTTCTCAAAGTCTGACACGAAGATACAGAAACTACAAAAGCTTACTTGTGCTGTAGCGGAAAGACGGTAGCGCCGCCGCCCAGCTCAATCTCTTCGCGTTTTTTAGCGGCAGCCAGCTTACCTGCGGCCACGGCTCTTTTCATTCTGGAAGCCTGCTCTTCCACCAGAAGCTGACAATAGTTCAGCGTCGAAGCGTAGAGGTCGAGTGAATCGTCGACGATTTCACCCATCTTCTCCGGCATATCTTTGGCGGTTTTTCTAATCTCTCCGCGGACTTCGTTTCCGGACTTCGGAGCAACCAGGAATGCGATAGTCGCACCACCGGCGGCTCCCACGAAAAGACCGGCCAACCAATAAAGGAGCCCGGAGCCGGAATTATTCTCGCTGGATTTCTTACTCATCTAACTTCTCCAGTAGTTTTTCAAGCAAGTTTCACCCTAGGTGAGACATGCCATACTTTACCAAATTATTAGCTTATTAGCTGAATATATAAGCTTATTGTTTCAATCTAAATATTTGGGAACTTATTCGTCTTCGTCCCCATCAACGCTTTCTTCCTCTGCCTTGCTCTCATCTATTCTGGCAATCAGCTCCACCAGGTGGTCGCAGAGATGCTCAGCGATGGCACGTTTCGGCATCCGGGGCAGACTCTCTCTGATACCGTCGGAGCCCAGGATAATAACGGCATTGTCATCGCTTCCGAAGCCAATGTCCGGAACAGTGATGTCATTACCGACGATCATATCCAGATTCTTACGCTGCAATTTATCGGCGGCATGGGTGAGCAAACCTTCTGATTCTGCAGCGAAGCCTATTACGACCTGGTCTTTTCGTTTGATTCGACCGAGCAAGTCGAGGATGTCAGGGTTCTGGGTAAGTTCGAGAACCAGATCTTCCGATTCGGATTTCTTGATTTTGTGAGAAGTGACTCTCAGGGGTCTGAAATCCGCCACCGCCGCTGTCATCACCAGAGCATCGCAATTGTCGAACTCTGCCTCGACAACCTCTTGCATATCGTGGGCGGTCTCTACGACCAGAACATTGTAAGAACGATTGACCGCTACGGTAGAGACAAGAATCACATCGGCCCCCCGGCCGGCCAGGGCATCAGCCATGGCTATTCCCATTTTGCCGGAGCTGCGGTTGCCTATGAAACGAACCGGGTCGATAGGTTCTCTGGTACCGCCTGCGGTGACCAACACCTTTTTGCCCATCAGGGTCTTATGGGCAAGCAAGCGAGATGCCACCGCCGCCGTAATAGATTCGACCGAAGCCATCTTTCCGGAACCGACATCGCCACAGGCAACTTCGCCGAACTCTGGAGCGATTACATCGTATCGAAAAGTGTTCTGAAGTATGTCGAGATTGCGACGGGTAGCCGGATGTCCGTACATCGTAGGGTTCATGGCCGGCGCCACCATCACCTTAGCCTGGGAAGCCAGCACCATCGAGGTGAGCAAGTCGTCGCAGATACCACCGGCCAGCTTGGCCAGAATGTCTGCTGTGGCAGGAGCGATCAAAATCAAATCAGCCTTCTTAGCCAGATCTATGTGCTCGGGCTTCCAGCTGGAGGACTGCTCGTACTGCTCGCAATGGGTAGGGTTGCGGGTCATGGTGGTGAGACTTAGAGGGGTGATGAACTCCCTGGCGTTGGGAGTGAGCACGGCATGGACATCGGCACCGGCCCGTCTTAACATCGAGGCCACATCACAGGCTTTGTAGGCGGCGATTCCACCGGAGACTCCCAGCACGATTGTCTTGTCTTCCAGGGGCGCGAAGGTCTCGAAAGATTCCTTTTTGCTCTTCACCTTTGACTTCCTCCGGGCGGCGGCTGCTTCGGTAGATTTGGTCTGACCCTTACTTTTCATAAATTTAAAAACCCAAAAAACCCAAACTCATTTCACTGTATTATTATGATTCTTCTTGAAGGATAAGGCTACCTTCAAAGAGCCGATTACTTACCAAAACAAACAGATAGATTTTGGAAATCAAGGGCTCTTTTCGGAGACTCGCTCCGGAGAAGAAATCCAGAATATCAATAAGGTCCGATTCCATGAATAAGTTCTACGTAACTACTGCTATTGACTACGTGAATGCAACGCCGCATATCGGCCACGCTTACGAAAAAATTGCCGCCGACATCGTTGCCAGATATCACAGGATGAAAGGCTCGGATGTCTTCTTTTTGACCGGAGTGGACGAGCATGGCTCCAAAGTAGAAAAGTCAGCTAAAGAAGCTGGAAAAGAACCCAAAGAGTTCTGCGACGATATGTCCTCCAAATTCGAAGCCGCCTGGAAGAAGCTGAATCTTTCAAACGATCATTTTATACGGACGACAGACGACTATCACGAAGCCTCCGTTCAGGGAATCTTTAAAAAACTTCTGGATAAAGGCGACATCTACAAAGGTACCTACGAGGGTCTCTATTGCGAGGGCTGCGAAGACTTCGTAAGAGAGCGGGATCTCGATGAAGATGGCAACTGCCCCAATCACATGAAGCCTCCCAAAAAGCTGGAGGAGAACAACTATTTCTTCAAGCTGACCGAATACAAAGATAAACTCCGACAGTGGATCGACGCCAATCCGGACTGCATCAAACCCGAAGGCAGAAAGAAAGAGATTCTCAATCAGCTCAACGACCCGGAACTGGGCGATTTCAGCGTCAGCCGGGCAAGACATTCTCTTACCTGGGGAGTTCCGGTGCCCGGGGACAGCGAGCAAGTCATCTATGTCTGGATCGACGCCTTGAGCAACTACATCACCGGCATCGGCTATCCGCACGACATGGAGAAATTCAAACGCTACTGGCCTGCCGACCTGCACCTGATTGGAAAAGATATCAATAAATTCCACTCTATCTTCTGGCCCGCACTATTGATGGCCGCCGAGATAGAGCCGCCGCGTCAGGTCTATGCCCACGGTTTCATCACCGTCAACGGAAAGAAGCTGAGCAAATCTCTGGGCAATGTCATCGATCCGAACGCTCTAGTAGATGAATACGGTGCCGACGCTGTTCGCTACTATCTGATGGCTGCCACCCCCTTCGACAACGACGGTGATTTCTCTACAGAAGATTTCATCAAACGGGTCAACGCCGAACTGGCTAACAACCTGGGTAACCTCTTGAACCGCACTCTCACCCTGGTCGACCGAAACTGCGACGGAATCGTGCCGGATCAAGATCCGGAGCACATTCTTCGAAAACAGGCCAATGAAATTCATGTTGTTTTCGACCAGCATATGGATAAGCTGGAATTCGCCAAAGCGATTGACGCCCTTTTCGCTTTAGTAGACCAGGCGAACAAATACATGAACGACGAGAAGCCCTGGACCCTCTTCAAAGAAGGTAAGAAAAAAGAGGGCGAAGAGGTGCTGTTTACCTGTATGGAGGTCTTGAGACGCACCGCCATGCATATTTACCCATTCACTCCGGCCCTTGCTCAGAAGATCTGGTATCAACTGGGCAACGATGATGACATCGGTGTTATCGGCGATCGCAAAGATGACGACATGTTCGACATGCTCAAACCCGGGGCGAAAGTGCGCAATACCGGTCCGGTCTTCAACAGACTGGAGCTGGTCGAAGCTGCCGGTTAATTACCTGTGGTCCTTTGGGTCCTGATTCTTCTTTGCTTGATAGCTCCTCCGGAGGTGTCGGCCAAAGCGGCCTTCAAATCGAAAGAAGCGATGATAAAGAGCGCCGATGTCATCGCCCTGGTCAACATACTGCGCGTCGAAGAGAAGAAGACACCGGGCAAACCCTTTGATTATGGTCAAAAAGCGATTGCCGATCCTATTAAAGTGCTGAAAGGCAGCCTGCCTAAAAATGCGGTGTTTCTCGGAGACGAAAACTTCATCTGTGCCCAGGTCAAGTTTAAGCCGGGACGAGCGCTGGTTTTTCTCAAAAAGCACCCCGGTTATTACACCGGCAACAACTGGGGACTTTCGGTCCGTGCGGTGACCGGCGAGAGGACGGCAGAGAAAATCGACTGGTTCGACGGTAACAATGGATTCAGCGCAAGACCCCAACCCCAAGCGGAAGTTTTAAAAGATATCGACAACATATTAAAGTCCATGACGCCATCGTATATAGAACCACTGACAAAGGCAAAGCGTTTGACCGATGCCACCATAGGAGAAGGCGAAAGATCTACGCTCTACCCGATCTTCAAAAGAGCACTGGCTGACCAATCTCTAAAACCAGAAACTCTGACGGACCTGATCAAGAGATCTACGCCTGCTGGCAAAATCTACCTGGTCATGGTCCTTATGCGCAGAGATAAAAATAGCGCCGATAAAATCTTGAAGGAATTGGAGAAAGACTCCACCACTCTGGAATATCAGAGCGGCTGCGAAGTCTTCCCTACCACCACAGGCAAAGCGGCCCACGCCCTGCTAACGGATGGGAAGTTCATGGATATAGCACCGCTATCGAAATAGGGGCTGCATTTTCGTTATAATCATGCCATGAGCCTGCCGGAGAAAACATCAGAAGACTACGAGTTCGAAATCAAGTACGAACCGGTCTCTAGAAAACGATACCTACTCCGGTTGGCGGCGCTTACTTTTATCCTGTTCCTCTGTGCCTGCGGCTTCTTCTCAGGAACTTCCCTTCCGGCTCAGGCGTTGCCTCTCTTTATTGCCTTCACCACCACAGTACTGCTCGGCTGGCTGACTCTGCTGCTGCTGCCACTGACAGCAGGGCAAAGAAATCTAATACGGTTGACTTCAGAAGGTCTGGCTTTTCCATCGAGCTTTGCTCCGGATCTGCTTTTCAGGCAAAGTCGCAAATGGAACGATATTGCCGGTGTTTTATTAGGCACCATGTTCGTGGAAGGCAAAAAAGGCACCTACGAATACGAACTCGAATCGGCGAAGAACAAACGAAAAGTCTTTATCTATTTCAAATCCGGTGGTCACGCCACTATCGATCTAACCTGCATCTCGAAAGAAGACTCAGAAAAACTTTTTCTTGCCATAGAATCATGGTGTCTCGACTTCAGCCGCGCTCCCATACCCAGACAGAAAGGCGAAGAGCATGACGATAATTCTGGGAAGTTCCAGCAAAACAGCGGTAGAGAATCTGTGATGGAAATGCCGCAGACCTACACAGAACTCTGGGAGCAGGAGATGCAGGATCATTTCTCTGCCACCAATTTCGTCCCCTTAAAAAAAGGTGACACCATACAAGAAGGTCGCTTCCGGGTAGTGATGCCGCTTTCCTCCGGTGGGCTATCTGCTGTTTATTTAGTAGAATCCCGGGACAAAGAGCTGCGTGTCTTGAAAGAAGCAGTCATACCAGAACGTGTCAGCCTGCAGGAAAAGGCCCGCGAGATGTTTTCTCGAGAAGCGATTCTGCTTCAGAAGATAAACCATCCTAATATAGCAAGGGTACACGACTATTTCGTCGAAAACGGCAGAGACTATCTGCTACTCGACTTCATAGCCGGCAATACCCTTCGACAACAACTGGCTCAATACGGACCAATCAGCGAAAGCGAAGCCCTGGAATACGCTCTCGATATGATCGCCCTGGTCAGTTATCTGCACGACCTCAATCCACCGATAATCCATCGCGATCTGAGCCCGGACAATCTGGTAGTAAAAGAAGACGGCTCTCTGGTATTAATCGACTTCGGTGCAGCCAACGAACTAATAGGTACCGCCACCGGAACTCTGGTGGGCAAGCAAGCCTATATGGCCCCGGAACAGTTTCGGGGTAAAGCCGGCAAAGCCAGCGACATCTACGGCATAGGCGCCACCCTCTTTTTTCTATTGACCGGAGTCGATCCAAGCCCTCTCACCTGTTCCAGTCCCAGAACAATCAATAAAGAAGTCTCTCCGGCAACAGACGCTATAGTGGCTGCCTGCACCGAACAAAATATAGAAGAGCGAGCCACCTCTCTGCAAGATTTACACGATCGCATTCAGAGGGTTATCGAAGAAGGCGGTGGCGCGATTCTGGACATCGCCCCCGAGAAGGATAATTAAGCACCATGACCGGAGACAGAGGCGAGAAACAGAATTCCGGATCACCGCGAGGCTCGCTGGCCAAGCGGTATTTCATCTCTCGCAATATTGTCAGACCGCAGGACTACGATGAGTTCTGGATTCGTTACAGACCGGAGCGAGTCGATCTGAAAGCGACCGGGAAACTGGCACCGGTGCTGACCATCACCACTCTCATTCTCTTTCTCTGCCTGGCAACGACCTGTTTTATAGCGCCCCTTCAAACTCTGTCGCTCTACCTTTTTGTGGCATGGCTGATAAGTTTATCGGTGTCCTTCGCCTTAGCGCCCAATTTGCTGATGCGCTATCTCTACCCGACTCATATTCAGCTTTCCGAATCCGGTATTCGCTTACACTGGATCAGGCACTGGCTCCAGGCCTCCTCAATAACCATAGACTGGGACAGGGTCTCCCATGTCACGACCTCGGACCGCCGCGTGTTCAAAACCCTCAGCGTCGAAGTGGAATTCAACATTCACTCGCGCGGGATCTCAAGCCTGGACAAAATTGTTTTTGCAGCACTTGCTCCTGTCTTGAGCTGGGGGTGGATAAGCAGCGATCGACCATTGCTGAAGCTGAACATCAATGGTATCGCATCCAGTGACGACAGAAAGAGACTGCAATCCGCCTTGAAAAAGTATCTGCCCTCTTACAGAATCGAACCCAAAGTCGCCGATGATTTAAACATGTATATAAAGTTCGACTCCTACACCGACCTCTGGCTCGACACGCTTTCGGCTTCTAAATCTACTTCTTCCTACGACAGCATCACCACCGGGACACACTTGAGCAATGAGACTTATAAGGTGATCGAAGAGATAGGCTCCGGCGGAGAAGCCCGGATTTACCGGGCCCAGTTGCTCAAGCCCGTTCCGGGTAGCATGGGTCTCGAAGGCGTAGCCCGCAACGAGACAATGGTGGACATGTCGGACATGGCAGTCATGACTGCTCCACTCGAGCTAGAAGACAGAAAATCCGGTGCATCGAAAGTTGACTCACCGCAGGTAGTACTGAAAGAATTTGTTCTTCCTGCCCAGGCAGGCGTCAACGCTCGCCAGCGAGTGCTGGAGAACATCAAAGCAGAGGCGGTATTGTGGAGAAAGCTTCGACATCCGAATATTGTCCGCCTCTTAGATTTCTTCGCCGAGGAACAGAGAGCCTATCTGGTTCTAGAGCATATTGAAGGCCAGTCTCTCAAAGCATTAGTAGAAAAGAATCAGAGTCCCCTGGATCAAAAACAGGTAATCGAATACACCCTTGTCATGTGTGACATCCTCGGCTATCTGCATCGCAAAAAGCCCACCAGTGATTCATCGAGATTTCAGCCCCGACAACCTGATTCTTGACAATACCGGCGTACTGAAACTGACCGACTTCAATATCGCCCTGCAGCTGGAGGCGGACTGCAACAAGCGAGTAGCAGGCAAGCACGCTTATATTCCGCCGGAGCAATTTCGCGGCGAAGCCTCTCCCCAGAGTGACATCTACGCTTTCGGCTGCACCCTCCACTTTCTGCTCACCGCTCAAGACCCGGAGGCACTCACGGTCTCTTCGCCAAAAGACCTCAATGCCGGAACCTCCGAAGCCCTGGACCGGATCGTTCGAAAATGCACAGAACAGAGTCGGGCCAGCAGATATCAATCTATGAACGAGATCAAGTCCGACTTAATCGCCTGCGGATAACTTAGCCTAGGATTAATGGCAAAAATCTATTAAAATTGCCGAAATCATCGCGAAAGGGAAAGGAATCCTATTCTATGACCGTCAAAGCAACATTTCCCACCAAGATATCCCTGGGAAATCTCTATTTTGCCGATGAGAGATTTCCTCACCAGCGCAACTGGCTGGGAGAAGCAGCCGGAGAGTTCTCCCTGGAAATTCCCCCGGGCAAAATGCTGGGTCTGGCCCTCTCCGGTCAGGTCGAAGAAGAAATGCTCGGGGAGCTGACCGGTCCTATGAGCATTTTAAGTTCGCTCGATCTCTCCACCGTAAGATATTCGGCAAAATTCATTTCCACCATCAGTCAACTTGAGCGGATTAAAGAACTGAGACTCGATTTCACTCCTTTTGAAGACAACCATGTTCAGTATCTAAAGTCGATGCCGGAACTCTCCACACTCTGGTTGCTATTCACCGCCATTACAAACAAAGGCATCAAGAACCTCTCTGCTCTGCCGGCTCTCACTCATCTGGTCCTTAAAAACACCGAGATTACCGATGCCGGTCTCAGCCATTTAAGAGAGTTCAAGAGCTTAAAGACCCTTCTTCTACCGGTACAGATAACCGACAAAGGTTTTGAAGAGTTGATTCCGTTAGCAGATCTTTTCCATCTCGACGCATCAAACAGCAAAATAAGCGACAACGGGCTGCAGTCTATAAAACACTTACAAAATCTGCAAGCGCTCTATCTTTCGGACACCGGCCTCACTGATAGCGGACTCGATTGTTTAGCAGAACTGACCAATCTCTCTACTCTTTTCCTGAGCGGAACAAAGATATCAAACAAAGGGATACCGGCACTCAGTGCCCTGAAAAGCCTCTCTTACATCGAACTGAGAGATACAAAAATAACCGAAAAAGCGGCGGACAAATTGAGGGAGGCCCTCCCCAATTGCGAAGTGGTTTCCCAGTAACTTATGGATAGCCTGGTATTTGACGAAAACCTGGCAATGATCTCGAGCGAGATCGAGAAAGCGTTCAATGACTATCCATTCCCCGAGGTGATGCCGGAACATGTTCTGCTCGCCATCCTGCGCCAGAATTGTGAGATATTCTCCAGACTGGCAAATTTGCTGAGCCTCAAGCTCGGATATCTGGAAGGCACTGTGCTGCGACATCTCTCGGGCGGATGCTCAAACAAGAACCCGGACTACAGTAAAGCGGAATGGCAGAACATTACCGACTTCATATTTATCGACGCTGATAAGATAAGAACAATTCTCGGTCATGAAAAACTGGGCGTCGAGCATGTTTTCTGCTCGCTATCGAGAGTTACGGGCACCCTCTCATTCGAGATTCTTCAAGACCTGGCGATGCATGCCGATCTTATCGCCCAGGCGATTTCGGTTCTCCACGAAGACTCGAAGCAGGCAGGCACCACCCTTGAAACCAGGGCGCACCACGACAAGAGCGCAGAAGTCAAAATCGATTGCAGCAATGAATTCGGCATAGACCTCACCACGCTCGCCGCAGAAGCAAAGCTCGATCCGGTCATAGGTCGAGACGAAGAGATACGCCGAGCTCTGAATATTCTGGCTCGCAGAACTAAAAATAATCCAGTACTGGTTGGTGAAGCCGGAGTTGGAAAAACCGCCATAGCAGAAGGACTGGCTATTAAAATCGCAGCAGGAGAAGTGCCTGTCAGTCTAAGGGGTCACAGGTTGATCAGCATAGATGTCGGCTCACTGGTTGCCGGAACTTCCATGCGCGGTCAGTTTGAATCTCGACTCAAAAATCTGATCGATACGGCGACAGAAGCCGGTCGCAACACGATTCTTTTTATCGATGAATTGCACTTACTTGTCGGAGCCGGCGCCATCGGTGACGGTGCCCTCGACGCCGGAAACATTCTAAAGCCCTATCTGGCACGAGGTCTGATCCGCTGTCTTGGCGCCACCACAATCAGTGAGTATTCCCGCTACATAGAAAAGGACCCGGCTCTCGCCAGAAGGTTTCAGAAGGTAATGGTCAAAGAGCCCAGTCCATCCCAGACCCTCTCGATACTGAGAGGTTTGAGAACAAAGTACGAAAGCTATCATGGTGTGAGAATTCGCGACTCTGCCCTGGTGGCGGCAGCCGAACTGAGCGGGCGCTATCTGACCGACAGAAAGCTGCCGGACAAAGCAGTGGATCTCATAGACGAAGCCGCCTCGCGAAAAGGGATGGAACTCGACTCGACACCGGTAGAGCTGGATGCAATCAACGAAAAGATGTTGCATCTCGAACTGGAGAGGGCCTCTCTCGAAAAAGATGAAGAGACAAAAAACCGCCAGCGCCTTTCTGAAATTGACAGCCTGGTCGATTCTCTTAAGTCGGATAGCGAAAAAATCACTTCTGAGTGGAGACAATCCAGAGAAGAGCACCAGAAACTTGGTCTTCTTAAAAAGCGCATGGAGAGATTGGAAAACGAAATAGCAAAAGCCAAGCGAGATAGAGATTTCAAAAAAGCCGCCATACTAGAAAGGTCTCTTAACGATCAGGACCGAATTTACAAAGAGGTTCAAGAGAGTTGCGAATCTAGTAAAGATTTCGTCAGCGAAGAAGATATAGCAAGGCTGCTTTCAGAATGGACCGGTATTCCAGCTACAAACCTGGAAGCCACCGAGACCAAACGACTGCTCTTGCTGGAACAAGAATTGAACGCTTCAGTAGTGATAGGCCAGGACGAAGCACTGAAAGCGGTGGCGCAAAGCATTCGGATAGCGCGCACCGGCCTTGCCAGCGCTGAAAGACCGATAGGCAGTTTCCTTTTTGCCGGTCCCACCGGTGTCGGCAAGACCGAGGTGGCCAAAGCCGTTGCCAAAGCGCTTTTCCCCGGAGCAAAAGCGCTGATTCGCCTGGATATGTCCGAGTACTTCGACAAGTATACTGTCTCTAGACTGATAGGCGCCTCTCCAGGTTATGTCGGCTTCGAGGACGGAGGACAACTGACTGAAGCCGTCAGAGCCAATCCATACTCTTGCATCCTCTTCGACGAAATCGAAAAAGCCCATTCCGATATCTATAACATTCTCCTTCAAATTCTCGATGAAGGCAGACTCTCCGACTCCCGGGGTCGGGTAGTCGATTTCAGAAATACGGTAATCATCCTGACATCGAATGTGGGCGCTGATTTAAGAGCAGAAACCACTTCTAACAAGAAGAACCCTAGAGCCAGTAACAATTCTAAGGGTATAGATACCCTGCCTCCGGCTTTCAGAGACGAATTGCAAAAGGTCTTTAAACCGGAGCTTCTAAACCGAATCGACGAGATCGTACTGTTCAAGCCGCTGAATAAGAAAGCTCTGAACAATATTGTGGAGCTTCAGCTCGATGAGCTCCGCGGTCATTTAGAGAGCAGCGGGTATAAGCTACTGGTCAGCAGTCGTGCTCGCGAGCATATAGCCGACCTCTGTGCCGACACCAATTACGGTGCCAGACCCATAAAAAGAATGATCAGAACTCTGATTCAAGTTCCTATCTCAGAGCTTATTCTAGCGGGTGCAAGCGAACTGGAGAACAAGAAAAAAATAGAGATTGATCTGATGGATGGTGAGATCACAGTCGCATATTCAAAGTAGAAAGAGCCGGTTAATCTATTTTGCTCCTCGAGACTTGAAGATTGGGTACCTGATTATCTATACTGCGTGGGGACATGTGGCATGGCGCAACTATAGGATACGATGGCATGGTAATTAGAGCGAACGGAAAAGGTCCCCATTCGAGCGGGCTTATTCTCTGCGAGCGGGTCCTCCAGGACCTGGTCAACCGCGACGCGGTAACCTGTGTCAATATCTTCAACGGTTTGTCCGCCCAGAGCTTTCCAATGTTGATGCCTGTTGCTTATGCCTTCGCCCAGGTCACAGGCGCTTCCGGTCCTTTCGAATACGAATATAAGATCCTCGATACCGACGGCAACATAGTGGCACTCTCACAAAAATCCCGGGTAGAACCACAGCCGGGTACCGATGAAACCACCAGTCATAAAGTTATCAGCGCCTTCAATGGACTCGGTTTCGAAAAAGAAGGACTCTACCTGGTAATACTGGAGATTGACGGGGTCGAAGCAGCAGAGCTGCCACTCAAAGTAAGCCGGATCATACCCCAGGTTGTTTCGGGTCAATCCGGCGGACACGCCTGATTCTGTTCCCCGGGCTCAATGGTAGCCCTTAGACTCGACCGGCTGCGGCACCGCGGTCGAACGAGTCTGAAAAAACTGATCGATATCGCTTCGAGCACAATAATAGCAACAGACCAGAACCAGAAAGAGTGCGGTCCCGCCCAGACTCCAGAAGAGGAGGTGGTTGATGGTATCCACCTCTTGCGAATCACTACGATTGAGATTATCACCCATGATTCTCCTTTTAGAACCACATTTCCACCGTGGATGTCAACCGGCGATCCGGTCAATTCATTCTGCTAAACTTCCTCTTATAAACGGTTCGACTTAAGCGGAGAACAGAGGATTCTATAGATGAGCATGGCTGACTGGGCAATCACGCGGGGTGCATCACCAATTCTCGCTACGGCAATTCACAACGGCAACCAGGTGAGAGAGGAACTTCAAAAAAGAATGATCCTGTCTGATACAGCCAGGCTTAGAGAAGAAGATCCCTATACCGGTAGATGGACCTCGATTGCAGAGAACCGGATAATTCTCTCGACATCCAGATTCGAGGTCGACCTGAACCGCCCCCGGGAGAAAGCTGTTTACGCCAGACCCGAAGACGCCTGGGGTTTGAACATCTGGGATCATGATCTGGAGAGCGAAGTGGTCCAGTCTTCTCTGGAAAAGTATGATCGATTCTACCTCGAACTCAAAGGTATACTCGATCAACTCCAGTCTGAATACGGACGTTTCGTGGTCTATGACATCCATTCATATAATCATCGACGTAATGGAGCCGATGCCCCGCCCGAGCCGGAAGAAGCCAATCCGGAGGTCAATCTGGGCACAGGCAGCCTGGACAAATCCCGCTGGGGTAAGGTTGCCGACGCATTCATGGACACCATCAGAGACTTCGACTATAACGGCCGCCATCTCGATGTCCGCGAGAACATAAAGTTTAAAGGAGGCTGGCTCTCCACCTGGATTCATCAGACCTACCCCGATAGCGGCTGTTGCCTGGCGGTCGAATTCAAGAAGTTTTTCATGGATGAATGGACCGGCGAGTATTTTGAAGCAGACATGATCAAGGTCGAAGAAGCCCTCAAAAGCACCGTAGAACCTGTCACGAAAGCAGCCGGTCTTTAGAATGACGCCACTATATTCAATGCAGCGAATATAAAAGTCGCCCTATTTCGGTTTTTAAACAATCGCGAGATATCGAAGCGTTTTTGATTACTATCATGGCGAGGGGGAATAATTTGAGGTAGTATTTTGATCGAGCATGGCAGTGGCAATTATTTTTCCTTTTTCCTGCGGTAATAGAAGTCTATGGAAAACGCGAAGCAAACAAAAGATATCAAAGTGATGATCGCAGAAGATCACGAGATCGTCAGAACCGGTCTGAAGCTTTTGTTTCATGGCGCACCGGACATAAAGATAGTTTCTGAAGTGGACAACGGCAAAGAGGCCGTGGACAGGGTCGGTCTGGTGCGTCCGGATGTGATTCTTATGGATGTGACGATGCCGGTAATGGATGGTATAGAAGCCACCGATCATATCCTCTCCCGTTATAAAGACGCCAAAGTAATCATGCTCACCTCCGACGGCTCAGAAAGGACCGTGATGGCGGCACTATCCTGCGGTGCCAGCGGATACTGCCTCAAAGACGTTTCTCCCGACAGGCTCTTCGCCGGCATCAGACTGGTACACGAGGGTGATGTCTGGATCGATTCGGCAGTGGCAAAGGTGATAGTCAAAGAGACAGATTCGCCAGAACCCGGCAAGATAACCACGAAGAGAAGTTCGGCAGGCATGCCGGCGATAAAGTCAAACAAAGCCGTACAGACTGAGCTTTCAGAAAGAGAACAAGAAGTCCTCTCGCTCATTGTGGAAGGTTTTTCAAATCAAAAAATCGCCGATCAGCTTCATATCAGCATAGACACAGTCAAAACCCATATTCGCCATATCATGGAGAAACTCTCGGTCAGCGATCGCACCCAGGCTGCCGTCAAAGCAATCCGGGACAAAATAGTCTAGCTTTCGATTCAGACCTGAGTAGGCAGGAGAACCAGATCAAACCAGAAGGATTTCACGATCTGACACAGATCCCGAAATCCCTTCAGATCGCTGGGCTTTTGAATATAGCAATTACAGTGATTGTCGTAAGCCTGTCGTATATCACTCTGTTCGTCCGAGCTAGAGATAATGATCACCGGCGTCTGCTTGAATCGAGGATCCGACTTGAGGCAGCGTAAAACATCATGGCCACTTAGTTTGGGCATGTTCAAATCAAGCAGGATAAGACCTACTTTGCTGGATTCGCTATCGGCGTGATCAGCCTCAATCGCCTTCAAAACCGCCTCTCCGTCACCGGCGACAAGCAACTCGAAGCCGAGTTCTCTGGTGTTGCCCATACACTTCAGAAGCAGCGTCACATCCGCTTCACTATCGTCTCCGATAAGAATTTTGGTTTTAGTCAGCATTGCTTTTTATAGATTGCCGGGGTCGAAGGTAATACAGGTGTCGGTATCTCCCTTCACCTCTTTCAAACTTACCAGTTATGTACGGTCACGCCTAGAGCCATACTTACCAAACAGACCAGGGATTAGTCCCTTGATCGAGTGAAATTCCCGAAAACCACCTCTGAACTGACAGGGACTCTAACCCAGAGGGGTGATTGAAGCATCACAATAGAACTAATGAGCGATTAAATGCTCGCCACGGATTCGATACATTGGAAGAAGGAGGATTGAAGCCACAGAGCTGCCGATCTTCTGAGGAAACCCCGATTCCCAGGCGAGACCCGACTTGATGAAAATGTCTGTCCAGACTAAACCGGCTGTGCAAGCCAAAAAACCGATCAGGATCTTACTGGTTGAAGACCAGGAAGTTCTCCGGCTCGGCATTAAACTCTCATTCCACGACAGCCCCGACCTTCAGATTGTCGGTGAGGCAGCCGATGGTCCCACTGCCGTTACCATGGCAGAAGAGCTGCAGCCGGACCTGATATTAATGGATATAGGGCTACCTGAATTCGACGGAATAGTAGCCACTCGAAGAATAAAAGCAGAGACCGGCAGTAAGATTCTCATCCTCAGTAGCCACGGCGAAGATGAGTGCCTCTATCCATCCCTGGAAGCCGGAGCCGACGGTTATTGCCTCAAGGATATCAGCAAAGATTCTCTGCTCTCAGCTATCCGAGCAGTGGCAGGCGGTGGCACCTGGCTGGACGATTCTATAGCCCGTCGGGTTCTGAAGGCGGTGAAATCGGTGGATCCCCAGTCCACCTCCCAGAACTATATTCTCACCGAACCGGAACGCCGCATTCTCAATCTGATCATGGAAGGTAAATCGGCAGAGCTTATAGCCCAAGAACTAGAGATGTCTTTGAGTGATGTACATAATCACACTAAAGTGGTACTTCAGAAGGTTTCTATCAAAGACAGAATTCCTGCTCTAGAAGACAGTGACCCGGCGCGGTCTCACCGACGCATCACCTACGAGCACGAGCTGGCGAGAAGATGCCGACACTGTTACAAGAAATTGCCGCTTTCGGAAGAATCTTGCCCTTATGACGGTCAAGAAGCCATCCTCGACGAGAGGATCGGCTCTATCTATGCCGAGCGCTACGAGATACTTTCTTTGATAGGCTCCGGCACCGGCGGAGCGGTTTACAAAGCCAGACATAAATTCATGGGAAAAATGGTAGCGATCAAAATCATGCACCCGGAGCAGATGAACAACATCGATTTGATTCAGCGCTTCCGCCAGGAGGCAGCCACAGTCAGCATTCTCAAACATGAAAACATCGTCTCTGTAACCGACTTCGGTCTCACCGAGAGTGGTGACGCATTCATGATCATGGAATATTGCGATGGTGTCGGTCTCGATACCATTCTCAATGAACATGGCTATCTGAGAGCCCAGCTGGCAGTGCCGATTTTTAGACAGATTTGCACCGGAATGGCGGAAGCTCATAAAAACGGCATTCTGCACCGGGACCTCAAACCAAGCAATGTGCTGATTTCAAAATTCGGGTCCTCTTCCATGAGGGTCCAGATAGCTGATTTCGGCACGGCTAAAGTACTTTCGAATCAGGGTGGTCTGGGCGCGCCGGTTGTAGAGACGAAAATCGGCCAGATTTTCGGCACTCCTCTTTATATGAGTCCGGAACAATGCCAGGGCAAAAATCTCAGCAAAGCTGCCGATATTTATTCCCTGGGCTGTTTGATGTATCAGACTCTCACAGGGCAACCGCCCATCAATGGTGACGACTATGTAGATGTAATGTACAAGCATGTCAACTGCGAGCCGACCAATATAGCCCAGACCGAAGCCAGCGGAGATGTACCGGCCTTTCTGCAGGGAATAGTGATGAAAGCAATTCGAAAGGATCCCGGAATGCGTTACCAGTCCATGGAGGAGCTAAAATCGTACCTGGACGGAATCCCCATCTGAAGCTGACAAATCCAGGCGCCAGCTTCGCCCAGACCAATTCAGTCATCTATGACAGCAGCCAGAATTCACAATGCCGACACCCCCATCAAAATATTGATGGTGGAAGACAATCGCGCCGATGTGGTCCTGGCTCAACACGTAATCGACCGGATCAGAGTAGCCCACGACATGCATGTTGTTCAGGACGGACAGACAGCACTGGAATATCTCTCCGAATGCCTGGAGTCCGATTGCCGCAACCTACCAGACCTGATTATCCTGGACCTCAATCTTCCCAGGGCAAACGGTGTCGAAGTGCTGCGCAAAATCAGAAGTGATGACAGTCTCAAAGGGCTCAACGTAGCCGTTCTCACCACCACCGATAGTGCAGACGAGCTTTCGGAACTAAAAAATCTGGATGTTCTCTGCTGTCTTACAAAGCCGGCTCATATCGATGATCTTGATCAATTGTTCTCCAGTTACTACCCGGTCAGAAAGACAAATGGACGAAACGGCTGCAATACCGTAGTGGTTGATGCGGTCGATACGGAGAATCTCAACTCTAACAGTTCGGCTTCTAAACCCGATTCTGAATCGGAGGACACCACCGAAGAGCTGAAGCTCGGTCCCAGATCGGCAACGGTTCTACTAATCGAAGACAGCGCCGCTGACGCAATGCTCATATCGAAACGGCTGACTATGGAATTTCCTGACCAATTTCAGGTCATTCATAAATCGACTCTGAGAGAAGGCATCGAACTTCTCAAAGAGATTAAAGTCGATGTAATTACCCTTGATCTGGGTTTGCCCGACGCCATGGGAATGCAGGCTTTCGAAAAAGTAAAGCTCTTATCGGAAGACACGCCCATAGTGGTCCTCACCGGTGTTGATGATTCCGCCGTTGCCCTGGAAGCGGTAAAGAGAGGAGCCCAGGATTATCTAGTCAAAGACCCGAAACGCTACGGCGATGTCCTGGGCCGAATACTGCTCTATGCCATAGAGAGAAAGAGAGCAGAAAAAGTTGTACAACATTCTCTTAAGCTGGAACAGAATACTCTCAGGGAAGTACTTGATGAAGCCCCCCTGCATATCATTCGAATAGACAGCGATCTGCGAATCAAAGACGTCAATCCTATGGTAGTCAAAGCGGCCGGCATCCACGAAGATAATCTACTCGGTCAGGACATCTTAAGTATCTTTCCTGACTTTGATCGAGAGAAGCTGGAAGAGCTGGTCAAAGCCGGATTAACCTATCACAACCAACAACTGAAAGTATCACGCCTTGGTCGAAGCTACTTCAACAACTATTATCTCGATGTGGTGGGATGGCCCACCCAACGGACTCTCACCGACGAGAAAGAAGCGATCATCATCTGTACGGACGTCTCAGAAAGAGTACGCCTGGCCAATCAGCGCGATGAGTTCATAGCAGCACTCGCCCATGACATAAGAAATCCGCTTATAGGAGAACTGAGGGTACTCAATGGCATTATATCCGGTGCTTTAGGAGAGATCTGCGCCCCGGTAAAATCGGCTCTGGAATCCCTCATGAAAAGCAACAATTCTTTGCTTCTGATGATGACCAATATGCTCGAAGTCTACGAACTGGAAGCAAGCGGCACGACTCTTCACCTGGAGCGGATGGAGCTTTCAGACCTGGTAGAAGAAGTTGTGAGCGAAATGAACTATCTGACCATCGGGTCCCAGATGAAACTGGAATTCAACTCGCTCTGTCAGTCCTCGACGATAGAAGGAGACGAAACAGCCTTAAAAAGAGTGGTCCAGAATCTCTCTTACAATGCCGTGAAATATGCCGATTCGGACTCCACCATCTCTATCTCCGTCTGCGATGATGATAGCGACCAGGTTTTGATGCGTGTGCACAACCAGGGACCTAAAATAAAAGACGAGGAGAAGATGCACCTCTTCGACCGCTTCACTAAAGCCACCCTCGGGCGAAGATATATGCACAGCTCAGGACTGGGTCTCTATCTTTGCAAAAAAATCATCGAAGGTCATGGTGGTATCATCGGCTGCACCAGCGATGACAATGGCACTACTTTCCTGGTCTCTATCCCCCGGGCCGGGGATGACAGCGCCGTCGACGATTAAGAAAGATAAACAGCTCGAAACAAAATCAGCCCTTCTCGCCTGCCCAGACAGGCTACAGGAACGAATGCCTGAATCCCAGTATTCATAAGGGTTTCCCCTGGACAAAAGCGAGAATTTTGACCTGTTTTAAAAGATTCAATTCTTATCTAACTCTCCCAATCACACTTGGGGACGGTCAATTCCATCGGAAGTGTGATGCTTACCGTGGGGTTTCTATGCCATTCTGGAATAAGGGTCAATGCTAGACCCGGTAATAGATAGAGCAGAGCCAGAATCATGAAAAACAAGATCCTCGTC
Source organism: Candidatus Obscuribacterales bacterium (assembly GCA_020634035.1). GTDB lineage: Bacteria > Cyanobacteriota > Vampirovibrionia > Obscuribacterales > Obscuribacteraceae > RI-106. The sequence continues at coordinate 619,425 of JACKCM010000006.1, forward strand.
CTCGATGACGACAGCCGGGTGGCCAAAACCATTAAGAAACTGCTGACCAAATATTGTTATGAGGTCAGCTGGGTCCGAAACACCGATGAAGCCAGCCGATTTTTGAAAACCAACGAGATTGACCTGGTCATAGTCGACTATAGACTCCAGGGAGATAGTGGAATCCACTGGATGACCTCAATGAGAGAGTCCGGCTTTTTTATGCCTTTCATCCTCCTTTCAGGATTCTCTATGAACAGTGATGCCCAGAAAAGGCTTCGCAACCTTCTGGGAGTCAGATACATCCTCGAAAAACCGATTGATTTCAACCGCTTTATAGAAAGTGTAGCGGTAGCCATCACTCAGTCCCATGAGGATATAGAGGTGCTCTTCAACAACGCCTCCCGGGAGAAAAGAGTGCGTCGCTTCTCTGACACATCAAGCATTGCGCTCCAGGAAGTAATCAAAGCGGTTCAGGAGAAGAAGAAAGAAAGAGGCGAAGAAGAAGAGTTCGACCTGGCTACCTTCCTCACCGAAGCATCCGAATACCAGGAGAATTTCGAGCACTTCGATGTCGAAGACTCGCTCGAGCTGCCGAGCGCCTCGTTAGAAGAGACCGGAGATTTTCCCTGTTTCAAAAAGCAGGAAGAAGATCCTTTCGACGCCGACCTGGAAGAGAGCTTGATGGAACTCAGACTCGAGTATCTCCATGATCTGCCTGACTTGCTGCGCGGCCTGGCTGATCGACTGGAGATTGCCGCCGCCCACGGCTGGGAGCAGCGAGATATTTTGGATGCGCTTATCCAGGCCCACAATATAAAAGGTTCTTCTGGAAGCCACTCTTTGATGATTGTCTCTGAGCTGGCCGGCGTAATCGAAAAAGCTCTGGACACCCTGGATAAGAACCCCGGAATCATCTCAGGAGGAGAGAGAGAGACAGTATCTCTTTAGCAAGTTGTAGACCCTGGCGAAAGAGGAGGTCCCCATGGAGCTCAAAAAAATTTTGATGGTGGACGATGATCCAAGCATAAGAAGAATAACCGAAATAACTTTGACCAAACTAAAAGGCTGGGAGATTATCCTCGCCGACAGTGGCGCCAGGGCTCTTGAAATTATTCCCACCGAGAAGCCGGATCTTATTTTGATGGACGTGATGATGCCGGGCATGGATGGCGTCTCCACCTTCACTCGATTGAAAGAAATCGGCTGTGACTGTATTCCGGTAATATTCATGACCGCCAAGGTCCAGAATCAAGAGCTCGAAGCCTACGAGGCGATGGGAGCAGCCGGAGTGATTTCGAAACCATTCTCACCCTCCGACCTACCCGATCAGATCATTTCTATAGCTGCCGGGTGGGTCGAGCAGGGAAGAGAACTATGCTCGAAAAAATGAAAGGGAAGGTCTTAGTCCAGGCCCTGGTCCTGGCAGTCTGGCTGGCGCTTATTGTCTCGGCTTACGGCTATCTGGTTCTCTATGCCGCCACACCCGGACAGAAAGCAGACGCTCCTCTCTCCTGGCCCTCGGCAAGCAGATTGGTGCCCGGTGAGGACCGCCCCACATTGCTGGTTTTCATCCATCCCAAGTGTGTATGCTCCCGAGCTACACTTGCGGAGTTGAGCAGAATCATGACTCGCAGCCAGGGAAAGGTCAGGGCATACATACTGATTCTGCTGCCGGAGACAATGCAAGAGGACTGGGCGCACACGGACCTTCTGGAGAGCGCTCGTTCTATTAAAGGGACCACCACGATGATAGACCGCAACGGGGCCGAATCGAACCGGTTTCACTGTCAAACATCGGGCCACACTCTGGTATATCGAGCGGACGGCAAACTAACTTTCTCCGGTGGCATCACCTCTTCCCGGGGTCATGAGGGCGCCAATCTCGGTCGCAGTGCGGTTGAAGACATCATCCTTCATAACAATTCGAGCACCGCATCCAACCAGGTTTTCGGCTGTCCGCTGCATGAGAGATAAAGCACTATGTACAGCAAGATAACTTACGAATCGCTCAGTGAAGGCGCCAGAAAACTATTCGAGCAGCGCATGGACGAAAGGTGCAAGAGTACTGACCTCTTATTCACCACACTAATCGTTCTGGAGTGGGTGGCTATGATCGTGGTATCCGTCATAGTATCACCACTCGCCTGGGAAGGCAGAAACAGCTATATTCATCCTCATCTTCTAGTTGCACTTGTCCTGGGCGGACTGGTCACACTGCCGGTTATCTATTTTTATTTCACCGCTCCGGGTAAGCCTGTTACACGCCATGTAATCGCTTTCAGCCAGATGCTTATCTCGGCCATTCTCATTCATCTCACCGGCGGGCGCATCGAGACTCACTTTCATGTATTCGGCTCCCTGGCATTTCTTGCTTTTTACCGAGACTGGAGGGTCTTTATCACTGCGGTCATTGTCGTAACTCTGGATCATATGATTCGTGGAATCTATCTTCCCGAATCGGTCTATGGAGTGCTGACGGCAAGCCCCTGGAGAACGCTGGAACACGTTGGCTGGGTGGTGTTCGAATGCTTTTTCCTGATCAAAGTCTGTGTGCGAAACGAGCACGAGATGATGTTTCTGGCCTCCCAGCAGGACGCGCTTGAAGTCACCAACAGTCATATCCAGGAGCTGGCAGAAGAGAGAGCCCGGGAGTTGGAGAAGAGCCGAAGCCTGCTCGAAGCGATAGTGAATAATTCTTTCGATGCGATCATAGCTATTAACGAGGACTATCAGATTACAAGCTGGAATCACGGAGCTTCCAACCTTTATGGTTATTCTGAAGAAGAGGTAAAAGACAAGATAGTCTCTATGCTGATTCCGGAGAGTCTGCAGGCAGAGTTCTACAAGAATATCAGCAATGTATTCGAAGGTATGCCAATAAGCAATCTGGAAACTCTCAGACTGAGAGCCGACGGCAGCACGGTAGACGTTGCGCTTACGGTCTCACCAATAAAAAATGACGACCACGAGATAATCGGCTGCTCTCTTATAGAAAGGGATATAACCCACAAAAAAGAACTAGAGAAAAGAATAAGCGAATTCTATTCTACTGTCTCTCATGAACTGAGAACACCGCTCACCTCCATAAGAGGCGCGCTCAGCATAATCGACGATGATATCGTCGAGCTAGATTCCGAAGAAGGCCGAGAGATGATCCAGCTCGCTCGCAGCAGCTCCGAGCGACTGGTTAGATTAATCAACGACATCCTCGACCTGAGAAAAATAGAGGCAGGCAAGCTGGAGCTTCACCTGATCAAAACCGACTCAAAAAATCTGGTCAAGCAAGGGCTGGAGACCATGAGCGGCATGGCCCAGAAAGCAGATGTAACCATCTCTTGCAATATTAGTTTCGATGCCGTTGTAGAAGTGGATCCCGACAGAATAACCCAGGTACTGGCCAATCTATTATCTAATGCGATCAAGTATTCTCCACGAGGAGGGCTTGTCCTGATCTCGGTAGACACCCTGGAGAACGGCCGGGTTCGATATTCGATAACCGACGAAGGAGAGGGCATATCGACAGAAAACATAGAAAAACTTTTCGGAAAATTTCAGCAAATAGACAGTTCGGACTCAAGGCCCAAAGAAGGAACAGGACTTGGTCTGTCTATTTCGAAAGCGATTGTCGAACAGCATAACGGCACCATCGGTGTACACAGCCGTCCCGGAATAGGTTCCACGTTCTGGTTCGAGTTGCCCTACCTCGAAGAGGATTTAAAAGGCGAATCAGATACCCTCGAGCCTTCCGACAATGCAATATTGATAGTAGAGGATGACCTGAATCTGGCCCAGTTGCTGAAGATCTCACTAAAGAAAAAAGGCTTCTGCCCCAGACACGTTACCACCATCCGTGGAGCCAACATTTTTCTCGAGAAGCATAGACCGAGCGTGATAATTGCCGATATCATGCTCCCTGACGGAAATGGCATAGACTTTCTAGAGACCGTGAAAGAGAATCCTGACCTGGAGCAGACTCCGGTCATAGTGATAAGCGGCAGAGACAGAGAAGAGTTTGAATTTGCCCATCCTTTCATATATGCCTGGTTCCATAAACCCTTCGATCTAAACGAACTGACAGGCACCATAAACGGTCTTCTCAGCGGCAAGAAAAAGGTTTTGATTGTTGAGGATGATGATGAAACAAGGACAGTGATCGCAACCCAGCTAAAGAAGCTGAAAGCCTTCTGCCTGGAAGCGTCAGACGGCGAAAGCGCCGTCGAAATTGCCCTGGACAAGAAACCAGATGTGATTATCCTCGATATAAGCCTGCCCCAGATGGATGGCTTCGAGGTGGTCAAAGCCCTGAGCGGAAAACCGCCACCCGCTCTACTGGTCTATTCCGGTCGTGACCTAGACTCGCAAGACCGGGCCAGGTTGAAGTTGGGTGTGACAAAACACCTCACAAAAGGGCGCATCGGTCCTAAAGAGTTCGTGACCACCGTAGAAGAATTGCTGGAAGGAGTCCGATCACCGGTGGCACCAGGACATCCGAAACGGCAAATAGAATGAACGCCTATGAAGATAAAAGTACTGCTGATAGAAGACAACCCGGCAGATCAAAAGATTGTCGGTCGATGCCTGCGTAATGAAGAATACAGTCTTGAAATAGCCGGTAGTCTCAAAGATGCTGCAGAGAGACTCAATCAACTGCCCAATATAATTTTGATGGATCTCAACTTGCCGGATAGTAAAGGACTTCCGACTTATCTGCGTCTGCGCGAATATGCTCCACAGTTGCCGATTATCATCATGTCCGGAACCAGCGATCAATCTCTGGCCATGGAAGCAATCGCCAATGGTGCCCAGGATTTTATCGTCAAAGGGAAATACGATCCAAGACATCTCAACCGCACCATTCGTTATGCTCTATTGAGACACGAAGTGGAGAAGCTGAAGCTCGAGAAAGAGAGAATGAAAGAAAGAGAGAACTTCAGCGCCATGTTAACCCACAATCTTCGTGTTCCCTTGATAGGCATGGAGAATGTGCTTCGTCCACTTATAGGAGGCGCACTGGGAGAACTCTCCGAAGACGTTAGAGGAGCGATGCAAACGCTGCTCAGTGCCACCACCAGCACCCATGCTCACATCAAAAGAGCCCTGGAAGCTTATCAATTGTACAACCAGGAAGAGGATACAAGGCTCAGAACACTTGACTTGAACCAGATTCTCGAGCGATGTATCGGCGAAATAGAGCTTGCCTACAAAGAGAAGAAGCAGGAGATCCTCTACAGAACATCCGGCAATATGGAATCTTTCAGAGGTGATGAATATTCAATCTACACACTGTTTCTAAATTTGCTCGATAATGCAGCCAAATTCGGACCGGTCTCATCCACGATCAGCATCTATGTATCTTCTCTCAACGATAGCTCAATAACCGCGATAATAAAAAACAACGGCAGAAACATTCCCCAGAGCAAACTAGAAAAACTGTTCGACTATTTTTATCCGACCAACACCAAAGAACAGGGAGTAAATGCCGGTGTCGGGCTCTATCTGTGTAAAAGAGTGGTAGAGAATCATAACGGCACCATCGAGATCACCAGCGCCAATGAAACCACAACAGTGGTGGTGGAGCTGCCGACCAATCGCACTTAGCTATTCGCCTCTTTCCAGAGCTTGAACCGGACAGAAAAAGTGCTGCCCTCACCTTTCTTAGATTGGACTTCGATGGATCCCTTATGCAATTCGACTATCTTTCTTACGATCGATAAGCCGATGCCGGAGCCTTCATACTCTTCTCGAGAATGAAGCCTCTGGAAAGGTACGAAGACTCTCTCTATAAATTCCTCTTCAATACCGATGCCGTTGTCTTTGATAGAGATGACAGCCTGATCTCCATCGATAGCAGAAAGAATCTCTATCGCCCCATCTTCTTTTCTGGAGAATTTGGCGGCATTGCTGATCAGATTCTGAAATACTTGTACTAGCTGGGACTCATTGCCATAAATCACCGGCATATCGTCGGCTATTTCGATATGGCATCCTCGCTGCTCTATCTGGGCAGAGAGATTCTCCAGTGCAGCATCGATACACTCACGGACATCCACTTTCGTAAACTCGGTCTTTGAACGTCCGATTCTAGATAGCTGAAGCAGAGAATCGATCAACTGTTGCATACGGACGACTGACTGATCAATAAACTCCAGAAACTGAAGACTCTCACCACTCAACTCAGCCCCTGCCGATTCTTTCAAAAGATCCGAAAAACCTCTTACTACGCGCAGCGGCTCTCTGAGATCATGGGCGGCAATATAATTGAACTGCTCCAGCTCATAGTTGACCGCGGTCAACTCCTCGGTGCGCTCCTGCACCAGCTCCTCGAGAGTCTCTTTAAATGCCCTTTCATCCTCGACATCGATGGCACAACCGAACCAGATCGCGTTGTCCTCATCTTCCACATCGTCTATTCGAACGCCATGGGAAGCAAATCTTCTCAACTCTCCGTTTTTACCGATCAATCGAAACTCATAGTCGAATTCGGAAGAGCCGCTGTTCACAGCGTTCTGCCAGGCAGCGGAAACACCTTCTAGATCGGACGGTGCAATAAACTGGGACCACCCTCTACCGAGGTTGTCCTCTAGAGTAGATCCGGTATAAGCCAGCCAGCGATCATTGATGAAATTACAATCACCATTTACATCACAGGTCCAGACAGGGATAGGAATACTCTGGGCGATTTTCTTCTTTCGCAAAAGCGCCTCGTATTTGTGGCGTTCTTTTTGAACTTCATCCAGTTTTCTCTCGGTTGCCTCCAGTTGCTCCTGATGAGGAATCTTGATCAGGGCAGGAATAAGCTTGAAGAGTGCAATGGCTGAGGCCACTGAAACAAGGCCGGTGACACCATCCGCGATTGCTTCAATCCAATAGTCAGGATGCCAGAACGTCCAGATCTTAACGATATGCGTAATAGCGCAGCAGAAGATAAATGCGGCAAAGAGCGCGACGATCCAGTTGTGCTTCAGATCTCGCCTGCGCCTGACCACTATCAGCAAGCCAACCGGAATGGTCACATAGGACAGAGCCACCAGAAGGTTGCCGATAACAAATGTCCAGAGCAGCTTCTGGTCCCAGGCAATGCAATAGCCATGCGGAGCGTAATGGGTGAAATCCATATTCAGTTCAAAGCGATTTCTACAATGAATTCATTAATGATATCACAGGCAACTTATGGGGCTTGCTCGAGGGGTCTGACATCCTGGACCTCAGGCTCTGATATCGGCTTTTCCAGTTCTGGAGCAGGCAACAGAGGATCTTTAATAAGCTTCGGCTTCGGCTTCGGTGCAAGACCCTCGGTAGGGAGCTTCTCTGGTTGAGCCGGACTGAGATCGAAAAAAGGGTCCACCACAGGCTGCTTCTCGGCACTCTCGCCAGAAGCGCCTTCACTTAGTTGATCGCCGGCATCGGCATCCCACTGCACACTGGCTGTATCAATGGACTTGCCAATCGGCAGCGTCTTTTCGCTCTCCCCGTCCGGTGTAACTTCGATTGCGGTCACCACCGTGGCCGGAATAACTCTCAGTTTGAACTCGATAGGAATATGCACCTGTTTAACCAGATACTCCTGGACCAGTTTCACCTGCTTGGCATTTATACTCTCGTTGCTGCCCGACATAACCGTGGCAGTAACCTCCATCGGTTTGCGAAAGCGCTTCACTTCAACCTTTTGAAGCTGCACATCCCGAAAAGTATAGGTCTTCTCGCTGAGAATCTGACGGATCTTGCGGGCGAGCTGATCTTCTAACAGCAACTCACGCATACTCAGGGCCAGCGGTATTGCCAGGGACACCATCAGCACCAGCGATACCGAAAGACTCTTTTTCGCTCTTTTGATCGGACCATAACCCATAACAAGAAAGACGATGATGGCGGCAAAGGTGATACCGACAAGGTTGGTGGCGTAGAGCAAGGTGGCGCCCATCCAGATTTTGACCTGACCCATAGCAAGACCGATACCGATTACTCCAATAGGAGGGACCAGAGCGACGGCGATTGCGACACCGGCAAGCGTGTCGGCAAGCTCCTTGCGAGTCTGACAGTACGCTCCGGCGGCACCGGCAAAGACCGCCACTCCCAGATCAAGCAGATTCGGTCTGGTACGGCTGGCTATCTCTCCGGTGACATCGATGGAATTCAGAAAAGTCGATAGAACAAAGGAGATAAAGACACTGAGCAGGGTTCCGGCAATAACGGTGATAAGCGCTCTTCGAATCAGATAAGTATTGGCAATCAGGCTGCCATAAGCAAGACCCATTAACGGCCTCATTAAAGGGGCGATGATCATAGCTCCGATTATCACCGCGGCACTGTTCTGGAAAAGCCCGAAGGTGGCGATCATCGTAGAAGTGGAGAGCAGAACCACAAACTCCGAAGAGAGCCTGGACATGTCATCGAGGCGCTGTCTGAGCGCGTTTATGTCTTTCTCTTCCTTGCCGAAGAGGGGCTGGATTCTCACATTTTCGAGATAAGGAAGGGAGTCGAAGGACATATCCACCTGACATCCGGACGCCGGGAATCAAAATATCAAATCT
>JACKCM010000007.1 GCA_020634035.1 Candidatus Obscuribacterales bacterium
TATGTGGTATCAACGTCGCACGCAGTCGTGTCGAGCAGGTCGGTGATAGAGATGTTCTTCTTGTCCAGCGTTTTGACCGGACAAAAGTTGCCGGGGGCTACTTGAAAGCACGGATGATAAGTGCGCTCGCTTTGCTGCGCGCCGAGGACTCTGTCTCTCAACGGAAAAACTGGTCCTATGTGCAGCTTGCTGAGACGATGAGGAAAGTCGTCGCTGATCCAAAAAACGATTTGGAAGAACTGTTTAGACGAGCTTGTTTTAATGCCTTGATTTCAAACATTGATGACCATCCACGCAACCATGCTTTTATTGCGTTGGATCAGGGTTGGAGGCTTTCTCCTGCATATGATCTGACGCCATCACCAGGAGTGCCTAAAGAGAGGCGTGATCTTGCTATGGAGCTAGGTGACCTCGGGCGCTTTGCTAATGAGCGCAACATACTTTCTCAGAGTTCTCGATATCTCCTTGATCTGGAAAGAGCCCGGGCAATTCTGGCTGAAGTGAAGTCTGTGGTCAAAGGAGACTGGTATCGTGTTGCCCGGGCTCATGGAGTAAGTGAATCTGATTGCGATACTATAAAGAGTGCTTTTGCGTATGAAGGTTTCGAGTACTAGCGGTTCTGTGTTCTTGCTCAGTTGTCTGTGCTAGTAGAGATTTGCCGCAGTCTATGGGCGAGAGCCGTCAGTCTCGTGGCGGAGCGTTTGTTCTTGACCGCCATGGCCAGTGCTCGCGGTTGGCCGACCACCACCACCAGTTTTTTGCCCCGGGTAACACCCGTATAAAGGAGATTGCGCTCAAGCATCATATAGTGCTGGGTGGCAAGCGGTATCACCACGGCAGGGTATTCGGATCCCTGGGATTTGTGGATTGATGCGGCATAAGCAAGAGAGACCTCGTCCAGTTCGCTGAATTCATACTTCACCTCTCGACCGTCGAATTCTATCAAAAGCTCGGACTCTTCCGGGTCGATACTGGTAATGGTGCCGATGTCACCGTTGAAGACCTCTTTGTCATAGTTGTTGACGGTCTGAATTACTTTGTCTCCGGCGCCGTAGCTCCAGCCATATTTTGAAACTTTCGGACCCTTGTCTTTGTTGAGGCGTTTTTGCAGTTCGATATTGAGAGAGCGACTGCCGAGACCGCCTCTATTCATAGGGGTCAGAACCTGAATGTCTTTTATGGGATCGAGACCGAATCTTTTGGGAATGCGTTCACAAACAGCCTGCATAATGCGCTCGCTAATAACATCGGGGTTTTCGGCGGCGACGAAATAGAAGTCGCTCAATTCTTCTTCTTTCTCTTTTTCTTGATTGAGTGGCATTTCGCCTTCGTTTATGCGGTGCGCGTTGACGATTATTTTAGATGTAGCAGCCTGGCGGAAGATCTCGGTAAGCCTCACCACCGGTATCACATCCGAGGCTATGATATCAGCCAGCACCGCGCCCGGACCCACCGAGGGAAGCTGATCTACGTCGCCGACCAGAAGCAGGGCGGCGTTATTTGGCACAGCCGCCAGAAGCTGGTTCATAAGAGTGATGTCGATCATCGAAGCTTCGTCGACCACAAGAATATCGGCTTCCAGTGGGTTGTGCTGGTTGCGTTTGAATCCGAACATTTTGGGATCGAACTCCAGCAATCTATGTATGGTCTTAGCCTCCATACCGGTTGATTCCGCCAGTCTTTTGGCGGCTCTTCCTGTTGGGGCGCAGAGCAAAACTCTCGCACTTTTGGCCGAGATTATTTTGAGGATGCTCTTCACCAGAGTGGTTTTGCCCACCCCGGGACCACCGGTTATTACCAGAACTTTTTTCTTGACCGCAAGATCGATGGCTCTTTTTTGTGATTCAGAAAGCTTGATTCCGGCTTTCTCTTCTACCCAGGGAATCGCCGCCTCCACATCTAGTTCTGCCCAGGGCGGCGAACCGGCGGTAAGGCGAGCCAGGCTCTCGGCGGCGCCGACTTCGGCGCGATGGAGATTGCGCAGATAGAAGATTCTCTCACCTTCTATCTCTTCTTCTATGATATTGCCCGCTTTGACTTCGGTGTCGATGGCGGTGGCGGTAAGTTCGGTGTCTATACCGAGCAATTCTGCCGATTTGTCTATAAGGTTCTGAAATTCGCAGGCACAGTGCCCTTCGCCTGAGAGCTCTTGCAATACATGACGCACGCCGGCCTCGGCTCTGATGAGAGAGTCATGGGGTATACCGAGCTTCTGGGCGATGGTGTCGGCGGTTTTGAAGCCGATGCCATGAATGTCCAGCGCCAGTCTGTAAGGGTTCTCCGAGACCTTAGCAATCGCCTGGTGACCATAGGTTTTGTATATGCGCACCGCCCGTGATGTGCCTACTCCGTAAGACTGAAGGAAGACCATGATCTCGCGAATAGCCTTCTGCTCTGCCCAGCCTTTGACCACCATGTCTTTGCGGGTTTTTCCTATGCCGGGCAATTCGGTCATGCGCTGGGGAGTCTCTTCTATGACTTCGAAGACCTTTTCTCCAAAGGCTTTCACGAGCTTCTTAGCGAAATGAGGTCCTATTCCTTTGATCATGCCCGACCCAAGATATTTTTCGATTCCTTCTAACGTGCTGGGCGGTACCACACTCAAATGGTTGGATTTGAACTGCAGTCCATAGTTCTTGTCGTTGAACCAGACCCCTTTGCAGTCTATGTATTCTCCCGGTGATATCGTGGCGGCTCGTCCGGTGACCGTGACCAGCTCTCTTTGACCGCGCACCTTGACTTTTAAAACACAAAAGCCGCTCTCTTCGCTGTGGAAGGTTACTCTCTCCACCGCTCCGCCCAGGGTCTCTTCTTTTACTTCCATCGAAGAGTTGCCCGCAGCCGCATTTGCAGCTGTGCCAGGCTGCGAGCTTTGCTGACTCTCTGTTTTGTGCTTTCGATGGGGACCTGGGTTCATTGCACCTTGCTCTTGAGCTTAATGATTTTACCTCTTTAGCAATAGGGTTGCATGAACATCATCTTGTCAGTACCTGTGTGCCTTTTCGGTGGCTACCTCTAGCTCCGCTGCCAGCTCTGCCATAGATTGATATCGGTCTGACGGCGATTTTTCCAGGCATTTGAGCACGATTTCCTCTATTGCCGGATCTATCTCGGCATCACCGGCTATAGCAGATGGTTTCTCTACCGGAGAGGATACCTGCTTCATCATGATTGCCATCGGATATGGTGCGTTGAACGGTGGCTGTCCGGTGAGCAGTTCGTACATTATGCAGCCCAGGCTGTAGACATCGGATCGACAGTCTATGCCTTTGCCTTTGCATTGCTCCGGACTCATATAGGCAGGACTGCCTACTGCCGTTCCTTCCTGGGTCAATCGCGAATCGCTGCTTTCTTCTGCGATGAATTTCACCAGCCCGAAGTCTATGATACGCACTTGCTCCGGCGGGCAGCCCGGGATATTTGTCAGTAGAATATTGCGCGGCTTTAAGTCTCTGTGAACGATGCCGGAACTATGCGCGTAGTCCATGGCGGCACAGACTTGCAAAGTAATGCTTGAAAGGCGCTGTAACTCCAGCCTTACTTCTCGATCCAGGAGTTTTTCCAGGCTGGTGCCATCCACATATTCTGCTACATAAAAGGGCTTGCCGTCAGGTAAAACGCCGAATTCATGCAAAGTGACAAGATTGTCATGGGAGAGTCTGCTCAGCGCCAGGGCTTCTCTTTCGAAGCGCTTCCTGGCTTCTTCCATCGCCAGGTCCTGAGCACGGAATATCTTCATGGCATGGAGGGCATCGTCCTTGCTCGAACGCACTAAATAGACCAGACCATTGCTACCGGTGCCAAGGCTTTCAACCACTTCGTAGTGCTCGTAAATTACTTCACCGGGAGAGGCGTAGTCTTCACTCCAATCCATAATTAGACCTCTGAGCCGATTATCTACTTGCCCGGAATGAATCCTGCTACCTGCATTGTTATATCTACCCGGTAAGCAGCTAATTAATTCTGGCAACAATGACAATGGTTCGGTTTCGCAATAATTTACCGATCGGTCATAATATTCTGCGCCGCAAAGTTAGTAATTTATCGCTGTCCGGAGATTAATCTTGAGAACTTTGAAATTGCCAGGTTCATCCTGTTTATCTGTTTCATCTATTTCTGCCCTGCCGGTGAGAGCATGCGCTTGTCTGGTCGCCATCGCGTTGATTCTGCTTGCTGTCGCCGTAAACCCTGTCTGCGCTGCCGGAGCCTCAGGCAAGACCTATGTGAAAAGCTACAAAGGCACGATTTCAAAGTACAAAATCTCTATGACCCTTAATCTGGCTGGCGAAAAGGTCACCGGGACCTATTCTTATGATCATGTCGGCAAGCCTATCAAGCTCAAGGGTGAATGGATGCGGTCGGGGCTCTTTTCGCTGCCCGGAGACAACTGCACAATCAGCGAGTTTGATGCTTCCGGCAAGAGCACGGGCAAGTTCGAAGGCGCTCTCACTGACTATGAATTCTTCGGCAACTGGAAAGCAGGTAAAAAGTCGTTGCCCTTCTCTCTGGTGGCGGCAGATTCTAGAGGAGCCGGCTCGGCTGGACTGATTCGAAAAAGTCATGCTAAATACAAAACCGAGCAGCATGATGGAATCGTCCAGTATCCAGTGGTTACTGTTGCGAATAAGGCAGTGGAGAAGAAGCTTGCCAGTGCGCTGGTTTTCGAGAAGATTCACGACCCAGATCTTAAAGGCTGGCTTTCGAACGCCGACTATTATGTAATGTACAACCGGGACAATCTGCTTGATGTCATTTACTGGGCCGATGGATTCGGTGCTTATCCGGAGGCGTATTTCAAGACTATTAGGCTGAGTCTGAAAACGGGTGCAAAGTTGCCTGCCGCAGGGATATTCAAAAAGGAGCGCCTGGGTGACCTGGTGAAACTGGTTGATACTGCGATGCAGAACAAGATTAAGCTCAAGCTCAAAGAGGACGTGCCGGCAGAAGACGCCTCTATGTTCAAAGAGCAGCTCAATAATGCCCATTTCACCATGAAAGAGATCGATTCATTCTGTGTGGGTGGCGAGGGAATCACGTTCTACTATGAGTTCGGATTCCCTCATATATCTCGCTGCTACGAGCCCGAGGGTTTTTTCTTCTTCCCGTACAGTCAGCTGCAAGGCTATCTGAGAGCCGATGGCCCCCTGGGGCATTATGTCAAGGGTAAGTAATCTATAGCTGCGGGTGAGCATCATATATGGTGCCGGTTTTTCTAGGATTTTTTCTGTCTCCCAGGCAGAAATTTATTGACAGGCACATACAGATGTATGTATAATCTGTATATAGGTAAGTTGCTAGATGTAGTCACCTCCGATACTGCTGTCTGCTACGCAAGCATAACCTGTGCGCGAGTGTTGCCCGGGGCCCTCGCGTCAGGTTTTGTAGGTCCGTGCGTTGAGAGACCGGCAGGTATTTCTGCTGGAATGGTTTTCGGCGGCTTCAATAGTTCGATTCCTGCTGCTTCCCACTGGCAACTAAAAATTGGAGTGGCTTGCTTTCATCCTCGAGTTCAACTCGAAATAGCTAATGACCAGACTTTACTATTGTCTTTGAAGCGGTCATAATTTCGGTCGTTATCTCGGTTTATAGATAAAGGTTCCCGGATGGAAGGTATACCTTCAATTTTCAGTCTCAGCGCCGTAGCGGCTATACTCGCTGCGGTCGGCTTCTTTGTAGTGCAGCGCTTTGTCAAGCCTATTGATATGGAAACACATCAGGGCTTCTTAGATGCCATGTTGAGCATAGTCGGAACCCTGGTTTCTATATTGCTCGGACTGCTGGTGGCAGCCGCATTAGAAGACTATGAGGCTCTTGAAGTAAGCGTCGATAAAGAAGCCGCCTCGGTGGCGCATGTTTTTCGAATCACCGCAGGACTGCCCGCCGAAACTCGCGATCGAATCCAGGGTGTTTGCATGACCTACTGTGAACAGGTGGTCAATGACGACTGGCCGATTATGGAGAAGGGAAAGATTCCCCACGAGAGCTTCTTTACCCTGAGCAAGCTGGTGAACGAGGCGGCTATCTTCGAGCCGAAGACCGAAGGGCAGAATAACCTTCATGCCGAATTGCTGTCTGCGGTATCGGATATAGTGGACTATCGTCGGGACAGAATGCTTGTCTTGCACAGCAACCGCCAGCAGAACTTGATGCCTGTGCTTTTGATGTGTTCGATTATCGTTCTGGTTTTTGCTTATCTTTACACCCGAAGAGGGACCATCTTTCATGGTGTTTTAATCAGTATGGTAGCCATCGCCCTTGGTGCTAATCTCGGGCTGGTTTATGTCCTTACCAATCCGTTTAAAGCCGACTGGAAGATTCAGCCCCGTGGTTTTATCTTGAACAAGAAGGCTCTCGAACAGCTCCGCTCCAGACCAGAGTTGATGAAGTTGTACCATCTAAAGTCCGATGCTCCCGCACCATCGAGCAGCGTCTCCGAGCCTGCGCCCACTGGCAAGAAGCAATAGCCTGTCCTGGAGATTGTTCTTCTTTTGGCCTGTGGTATCACATTCTCTGTGCAGTGGTTCCACCGAACATCAGCCAGGTGCTTCCGTCTTTATTGCGGTGAAATGATGCACTCCAGGGGCGGTTGGTCGACCGAGGTTGACCTCCATAATTGTCCACTCTGTGGAAGGTGCCTGTGTAGCTTGTAACTGCAAGGTTATAGGACTTGTCTATAGAAGGCGCGCCCGGACCAAAGTCGATTACTTCCTGGGTGTTATTGTTATTGGCTGCGTTCACCGCTCGATAGCCGTTGCCTTGCTTCTGCACAATATAGGTGTTTCCAGCCTGGCTCCAGGATCCTATGATCATATCCGATGGTATCGGCTGAAGTCCGGGGGTATTTGAATTGTCTAGAGCATTCGCGCCCAAGACAGGCTTGCCGGAGGCTTTATCCAGGGAGGAGGTCGTTCCACCGACACCTGCATTGCTTGAACCGGACGGTGGACTGGTCACAGAACCGGGTTTTCTTGGCTCGTTGCCATAGTGCAGAAAACCTTGCTTAATTAGCTTCTGCACCTCTGGGGGGTGGTTGTAGCGCGGCGCCTTTTGATTCAACAAAAGAACACCGGGTGGCTTCGTCAGAACCCCTTTCGGGGAACTTGTCTTGCCTGTCTCTTCTCCTGCTGCCGGAGCGAAAGTGAGAGCGAAACCAGCTGCGATAGACGCTATCAGTAGAATAATATTTCTCATTATATAGTCCTCCCGAGCCTGAGGAGTCGGCTCTTATATTTTCGCTCATTGCGCTATCAGGGGCATGCATACATAGGATGATTTTGTTGATTTCGATAGGCAGTGCAGTTCCAGCCGCACAGTTATGCGGCCAGTCAATAGATTGATTCGATTCGGAGAGTAATAACCCGGGTGAATCCATCTTAAGGGTAGAAAGGTAGATGAGTTAGTTGAGGCAAGGGCTGATGGATACTACTTTTGAAGCAAAGTTCTTTTGGGTACTACCCTTTCCCAGTCAAGCACTTCGTCTCCTGCTATCGATACCATTTTTCTGCCTGCCACAGTAACGCTCACGTTTGATATCAAAGGCAGCCCATCATCGGTAAATCCATACTCTTTGCCTTTGAAGATCTGAGTATAGTCCGCCTTCGGAGGTGGGGTCACCACAAATATCGTGGCATTAGATTTATAGTAGTTGAGGCGGTTTTCACGCAACACTGCTACGTAAGTGTTGTTGTTTTTGTTCTTGATAAATTCTATGGTCGAGTTGTTGTTTTCTGTGGTCAGGCGCCAGACTCCAAGAATGATTTGATCGGTAAGGGCAACATCGGCACCGCCAGTCAGAGCTTTTATCTCTCGAATCAGTCTTTCTTTCTCTTTCTTCAATTCACCGGTAGATTTCTCTAGCTTATTTGAATCGTCAATTATTCTACTCATTTTATTCCTGAGTTGTGTGTTGATTTCGCGCAACTCTGCCGGGGTTCTGATCTGAAATTTGCCTCCGGCAATAGTAATCGGTTTCCAGGTCTGATACTTGTTTTTGTCACTACTCAAAGCGTCAAAGGCGGTTTTCGTCCAGATCTCATCTTTTGCAAACGGTTGTCTCTGCAGAGCCAGATAAGCTGCCATCTCTGGTTTCTCCTGAAGAGCAATGGCAGCTTCTTTTCTCTGGCTGTAATTTCTGAGTGCGTTATATGTAATGACGAAATCGCGCATGTCAAGTCGATTTCTGTTCAAGCGTTCTGTTTGCAAGCGGAGCTCTTTGTCAATCGAGTTTATTTTTTGTTCTCTCGATTGGATTTCGGACTGGTGGGTGGTGGTGCCCTGGGTGCTCGGTAGAGCTTGGCCATAAACCTGGGGATGGACAGTTGAAATCGCCACTGAAAGCGCTATCAATGTCAGTATTCGCTTGGGTCTCGACAAATGCTTATGGATCATCACTTTCACGATGCCTCCTCTGTCGGTCGCAAGGTATCTGATATCAGATAAAAGCATGCCTCATATTTTTTCCTTCGACATGGTGCTTTAGAATGATTTTTCTGGTTAAGAAATCAGTTTGTCAGTCATGTAAGTTTTTTAGTGCATTGGCCATGGCGGCAGCACTTTCAAAGCGCTGTTCAGGTTCTTTTGCAAGCGCTTTGATCACCACCTCAGTCAGACTTTCAGGAATCTCAAGCCTTTCATCGAAGCTCTCCGGTTCATCATGTAAATGGGCGAAAACAGTCTGGATATCGCTCTCTCTTTCGAAGGGTGGCTTGCCCGCCAGGGCTTCATAGAGGGCACAGCCCACGGCATATATGTCCGAAGCCTTTGAAGGATGCTTCCCTTTCATAATCTCTGGAGCGGTGGCCTCGAGATCGCCATAGACGTTCACGGTTCCGGTCTCGCGCTGGGGACCGTCCCATTCCAGATCTTTGAACTGGCGGCTGCTCATGCAAAAGTCCATCACCTTAAGGCTGCCGTCTTCGAGAATCAGCATTTTACTCAAGCTCAGATTGCCATGGGCTATCTCTTTGCTGTGGGCATAGTCCAGAGCGGCCAGAAGATCGATAAAGATCTCGATAATGGTCTCTAGAGCCGTGCCGCCATTTGTATTTTTATGCTCCCCAAGCCGTTTTGCAGCTTTTAAATCGAGAGGTTCACCCACTATATACGGTGTCTCTAAATATCTGTTCGAGCGATAACTGTTAATAGAGTCGATTTTATAGATAGCCGGATGATCCAGCTCCCCGGCACGAGCTACCAGCCTGTTGAATCTTTGCAGACTTTTCTCATCCAGCAAAATATTGCTTGATAGGATCTGGATCATACATTCTTTATTCAATTCTTTGTCAATACCGGAAAAACAGTGACTGAACTGGCGCTCGCCAAGATATTCTTCGATTCGATAGCGGTTATGAAGCAAAAGGATATCATCGACGCCATTGTCGACTAAACGCCTTTCCATCAAGGTCTTGTCATTTTTGCAATACAGTCGCATGTCATCTGTCCATCCGCATTTCGGACAGACCATATCGCTTTCATAATAGAGATCCCAGAGCAGGCGATAGACAAGGGTCTCCAGAGAGTCGCTTCCAGGGATCTCATAGGTCGGCTGCGGCACCAGCAGCATTGTCCTGTCGTCGGGGCAGACCAGCAGATTCAGGTCGAAGTCATACTGCTTGTTGCAGGCGGGGCATTGTTTTACAGGCACGGCAGGAACCTCATAACGGCGATCCAAGGCTTCCTACATGTACTTATTCCCCATATTCAGGAAAGATAGAACCTTTCAAAATTCAATTGAGCGGACCCACCGAATGCCAGGGCGCTATAATTGATATTGAGCTTTCCGAAGCAGGGTTTCTTCTCGAAGAGATTCAAGTAATTCGAGGAAATTCATGAATATCGTGTTCAATTCATTACTTTTGATTGTAGGGGTATGCTTGATAATTATGGTGTTTTTCAAGGATCGCACTCCGGCAACTCTTCCCGACCCCCAGGGCATGCATGTCGCCACCCTGGCAGCTGGTTGATTCTGGGGAGTTGAGGCGGAGCTTCAACATATCGAAGGGGTTATAGACGCAGCATCGGGCTATACCGGGGGCGACGCGCCGGAGCCCACTTACGAGCTGGTCTGTACCGGCAGAACAGGGCATGCTGAGGCGGTCAGGGTGATATTCGATCCGGATAAAGTCTCTTATGAGAGCCTTATTCGAGAATATTTACGGATGTTTCGACCGCGCCGGAACTTCCCCGATGACAGAGGCCAGTATCGAGCCGCGATCTTCTATCACGACAAGAGCCAGAAAGAGACAGCGATGAGAGTTCTTGCCGAGGTGCTGGGAGAAGACAGTCGAGAGGTAGAGACCCTCTTGGAGCCGGCAGAGAAGTTTTACCCGGCTGAAGAGTATCATCAGAACTATTACGACAAGATGAGCTTCGGGCTGCGCGGTCGCTAAAAATTTTATTCTGACCAGGCTATTGAAGCGAAAGCGGCTTCTGCTGCTTCTTTGTGTTGGTCGAAACAGTCGCCGGGCGCGGCATAGTAGAGTTCATAGATGATGGCGCCGTCACCTTTTGTATCGATGAAGATATTAGAACTCTTCAAATCTAATCCTGGCCAGTGACCCTCGACCGCCATGATTTTTTTGCCGTTCAGAGTCTTGAGGCAGGCTTGCTCAATATTAAAGTCATCCTTCAGCGCCAGTGGACCGAGCACCTCCTGTAGTGCTTCTAAAGAAGCTTGCGAAATAGTGCCGGGTTCCTTCTCAAGGCAGTTTGCGAAGCTCTCTGCCGAAGGCGCAGTCACAGGCAGCCCTCGATAGTAGAGGCATATTTGAACACGATCGTCTTCGGGGTGATGAAACTTTCTAAGAGTTCTGGGTGAGCGGGTGTCACTATTTGGATGCGGCTGCTCGACCCACGTTGAGGGCAGCTCTATATTCGATACCGGTCCGAAGCCGATTTGATTGATAGAAGTTTCGTCGACTGGCATGCTAACCTCTTTAGTCTTTCTGTCTATTCTACAGCGTTCATTACCTTGAACATCTCATCGAGCGGGATGGTTTTGTTATAGGCATCTCCCCACTGGTTTGTGAAGTCGACCACCCAGGTTCCGACCGGTGTTTGTCTTATAGACTGGATATTGACCACATGGGCGCCGCCTGTCCCTGGACCATGACCGCCGAAGAGGCTATGACCGGTATGAACCAGGGCAATCGCCGGCATATTGTTCGAGTCTTGTAAGCTGAGGAGTTGATCTTTTAATTCCTCTGTACTGCGGGCGACTTTTAAAGCTCCGGCAGAATAGTCTTGCTCTCGCCAGAAGCGGTTGTTGCCGTGAGAATCGGGGAAGTAGTGTCCACTGAGGACAAAGTTCTCTTCGTGTCGACCGATGATCTGGTTGTTGATGTCGGCAAGCTCCGAGGTGCTTATATGAGGCGAGTCTTCCAGGACTTTATGATTCAATCTGCCGTCGGTACCGACACTGTATTTGACCAGTTGTTCTGCTTCTTGACCGGGCAAACCTACTTGTTTCTGATACATGACTATTTCGCCCGGTCCGATGTATTCGCCGTGAATAGATCCGCCACGAGCGTATTTGATACCGACGGCGGTGGTCTCGAACATCTGACTTGCCCAGCTTCTGCGTCCATCAAGATGGATATCGCTTTCACTGCCGCCCCGGAAAAGGATATCGAGCATTCTTGCTTCTCTATCGGGCTCCAGGGCACCGGGCACTCTGCTCATATCAATGAGGGTGCCGTCGGCGGTGACATATTTGCCGGTGGTGGCAACATCCGCCACCAGTCGAGCAAATTCTTCGGGATGTCTTTGTAGAATGCGCTTTTCTACAGTGGTGACGTTGCAGGTATTGTTGCTGCCCTGGGAGACTTTCTCGGGATGGGACATCTGATACAGGGTCTGCTCCGCCAGTTTCTGGCGCTCGGTCATATTTAGCATCGAGCCTTCATCGGCCTGGAGCAGTCTTCGTATCTGGTGATAGGATTCGGCGATTTGAGTTTCGGTCATGTTCGCCTGTTTGGCGCGTGCCTCGAAGTCTTCCATCATCTGACCGAATCTTTCTACGCGCTCAGGATGACCAAGCGACTCGCCGTATTTTTTCAAGGTCAGTCGCTCGAAGTTGTAATCTATATCGCTATAGCTCACTCTGCCCTTGGCGTCGATGGTCTCGACCACATTGTCGAGTCTCTGTCGGACCATATTCGGTGGTTTGTCCGTGGTGCGATAGAGCAGACTGCCGTCGTTCTCTACTTCGAGACCGCCTTTCCACCAGGGTTCTTCTTTGCCTTCCGGGGTCAGTCTAACCCAGGTATCATTGCCTCTTTTGACTACTGAAGAGTTATCCGGCAGCACTATCTCGGAGAGTTCGCGGTTGTCATATTTGAAGCGCAGACGCTGACCGGCTGCTGTGGTGGCTTCGGCGACGGTGCCGTCCGGTGATACCAGTCGTGATGAGCCGCTATGAGATCTGACCGTGTGGCTGCCGTCGGGTCTGGTCGTCAGCCAGTCCAGGTTGTCTTGTTGAAATGATACTCTGCCATCGCCCAGAGGCTGACCCTGGCGGGTGACAAGCTTTAGCTCCGGTCCTCTGGATGAACCTATATAGACACGGTCGTTTGGACCTAGCGGTACGGTCTCATTGGCATGGAACGAGATTCTGTCCGTGCCGCCCTGTTTGATGAAGATACCGTTGCCCTGATCTCGGACCATTATGGTTTGCAGAATCGAGCCGGACTGGTCATCGACACCGCCAGAGCCACCACTGAAATCAGTTATGTTCCACTGACCGCGGCTCTCATCATATTCGAGCTGAGCATGGTGCCTGGCTACACGGCGGTTGAGGGCATCGGTGGGGTTGTTGTTGCCGTAGACCTGGAACTTTCTGCCCACATCAACGGTATTGCCGTCCATCTCCAGTCTTTGACCATCGAAAAAGACCTGGGTATTGCTGGTGGCTTCCACGTTGGTGCCCCGCTTCATCGCCCAGTTCTGGGACAGACTGAGGTTGAGCTTCTCTCCGTCTACCCGACCGAGACGCAGTTCGTCCCCGGGGGCCAGATAGACGCGACGAGGATTCTCTATGGTGCCGTTGTATTTGACGAACTCGCTGCTGTTTGCTCTTCTTACAAAGGTCCCGTTGCGGCTGTGATCATCGAAATAGAAGAGTTGCCGGTCTTCATCCCAGCCGAACTTTCCATGTTCGGCCGAGACATACTGACCGGCACCATCATATTCGATGCCGAGCAACTCTCTGCCCACGGCGATTTCTGCGCCGCCTTCGAAATTTACCGGTTTGCCGTTGACCAGCATGGGCTGGTCCCGCAAGAAAAATTCTGCGTTTTGATAGAGCACATTGTCGCGGTGTCCCCGGGGGGCTCTTGCATCTGGTAGCTCATCAAAAGCGCGCGGCATCTCTATATGTGGTGGTCCGAACTCCACTCTTCGCGGTTGCAAAGCCGACTTGAAAGAGGTTGCCCGGTCCCAGATTCGAAGGCTCTGTTGTTTGAAAACAAAAGCATCTTTTCCATCGGGCGAGAAGTCGGCTCCGTATACATTGCCCTGACCGTCATGGTAGTACTTTTGTCCTTCTACATCAATCGGCTTCAATTCTTGATCGCCGATTTTTACAGTGCCTGACTCTGGATCATAAGAGCTGTTTGCTTCATAATTTTTCTTGGTGTTAGCACGGGCGCTTTGTTTTAGCCTGACTATCGGATCACCGCTGGTATTGTCATAGGCGAGCACTTCGCCGGTTATATCAGGGCTGGAGGGGTTCTCGATAAATTGACCGACTCGATAGTCTATTTGAGCAAAAGCTTCTCTGACCGCATCTCTCGAGAATAGCTGCACATCGGGTCTCGAGATAAGCGTGTATTTGCCGTCGTCTAATCTGAAGCGCTGGTAGAAGATATTGTGTTCGTCTTTGAGCAGAGTCTGTCCATTTACGTCCACCGGCTTCATTCGGGCAGCATTTGAATCGGGCAACACTTTGATCTGTCTTTGATAGTCATTGTGAACCACCACAATGAGCTGGTCAGAGTCCGGATCTTTGCCGGCGACAACGGCATCATAGTCGGCATAGCGTGGATTATCCAGTCGCACTCGGTCTCCGCGATTGAAGTCCGTGCCTTCTATTTTTATGTTCTCAGGTTCTCTGACTCGAACCGCACCGTTTGCTTCGAATAGAAATTCGCTGGTGCTGCCCTGGCCAAATCTTACAGCGTCACCCGGTTTGAGTTCAGTAGGCTCTTCTATTCTTCTGCCGTTTACATAGGTGCCGTTTTTGCTGCCCAGATCCTCCACTATTATTTTGCCGTCTTCATAGCGAAACTCGGCATGCCTTCTGCTAATTCCGGCTACATCTAAATGTCCGTCATCGACCAGTTTGACATCGGCATCATGGCCTCTGCCTACCACAATGCGCTTTGCTCCCTGGGGAAATTCCAGATTCAGTCCGGATTCGGGTAGACTGAGTTTGAAGTTTTCAAGTTCGCCGAGGACTTTCTTGCCGAAGACAAACTCGAATTGTTCAGACAGTTTGACCCGGTCTCCTGGTTTTAGAATTCTTTCTGTGATTCTCTCTCCGTTTACGTAAGTGCCGTTTCTGCTATTGGTATCACGCAGCAAAGGTCCTTCGGGGGTGATCTCGATTTCGGCATGGCGAGCGCTGATAGTATCTGCCGGAAACTCCATGTCGGCATTCTGACCGCTGCGACCGAGGGTGACTTTGTTGCTGGTGAAGTCCATCACCACATCTCCCTGGGGGCTGTAGATCTGGTACTGTCCAAGCCCTTTTTCAAGGGGCATGGCGCTATTGAAATTGTCGCCAAAAGTAAGCTGCTGTCCGAAGAATTCGTTGTTGCGGTAGAAGCCGAGCCCGATAACATCGCCGGGTTTCAACGGTGTATAGATCTCTACCGGCACACCGTTAACAAAAGTATGATTTGTATTGCTCAGGTTCATGATATGCGGCTTGCCGTTGCCGTCTAGAAATATCTGAGCGTGTTCCCGGCTGACAAAGTCTGAGCCTATTTTGACTTGCATATCTTCGCCGCGCCCCAGTTTGATGGTGGTGCCATCCAACATTTGCGGCTCGCCGTTTTCACCGAAGCGCAGGTTATAGCCTGCCAGGTCGCTGCGTTCGTAGCGATAGGCGCTGTCCAGATTTCTGGCCAGGTTGCTGCTGTCTACCCCTTCGAGATCCGTTGTCGCCCTGCTTCTGTCTCTTGGTTCGAAGCTCTGATGGTAGTCATCGCCAAATTGTTGACGCTCGGCGTTGACAATTAGATGATCCAGTCCGTAGGCTTCTCTTTCGAGACCGTTATCGAAATAGCTGTCCACCAGCTGTTTGTGCTCGGCATTGACCCGGTCGAGTCGGTGTTCGATATGCGCGATTAGATGGCTTCTGATATCGCCTTCTTCGAATCCCACGGCAAGTCCGTTTTCGTCCCGGGGAAGCGATCTCCATTCTGCGAGTTTGGCTTCTATCTCTTTTGGAATAGGCTCACCGTCGACATTGCCGAACATACGTCGCATGTGGATGTTTCCTTCATCCCCATCGAGACGCTGAAACAGCTTGTTGACCGCGGCCGAATCGGTGGAGCGCAATAGAGACCTGCCTGTAGAACTCAATACCCGGGCAGTGTTTCCGAGCTCCATCACCTGGTCGATTTCAAAGCGATAGGCTCTTGCGTCTTCGGCCAGTTTCTGGGCCCTGGCAAGTTGCTCTGGGTTTAGATCGCCTGCGTTCTTGTAGGTGTCGGCTACCCGGGCGATGAAATCTTGATCGAGAGCCCTGGCATCGATGCCGGTGGCTTCCTCATAACGCGCCCGGACAAGCTCCATATTGTCAAAGTCAATTTCTTTGCCGTTGAGACCGGCATCTTGAATGGCTTTTCTAACGAGAAGGGTATCTTGTTCATGATGAACCAGTTCATGGAATAGAACCCGGGGCAAGAGCTTGTCGCCGCCCGGTTCTAAGAAGGCGGTCTCATCGATTAAGATGGTCCCTTCGCCGCTACTGTAGTCTCCCAGGTTGCCGTTCGGTTTCTTTGTAGTCACCTTCACCGGTGGCAGACCGCGAGACTCGGTAAACTGATCTAGCGCTTTTTGCAGTTCATTAACCCGCTCTCCGACCTTTTGACCGAGCCTCAAATTCGCCCGGACATGCAGGTCTACAGCTTTTTGCATGTTCTGGCGAGCCTGGTAGATGCCGTAGTCTTCGTTTAAAGCATGGTTAGACCTGCGGGATGCTTCTTTGATGTCATCGACGCTGACGCCCCGGGCTTTCAGATCTTCTACGATATTCGAATAGAGTTGTCTGGTCTGTTCGACCTGGTTATGTAGCTCCAGCACCTGCTCATGGGCCGGACGCAGATCGTCGGCGATGGAGCCGCCTCCCCCTCCCCCTCCCGATCTATCGGCATTTTTCCAGGTCGCCATGAGGTCGACCATCTCCTGGGCGCCTTCTCTGTCGAGGGC
Source organism: Candidatus Obscuribacterales bacterium (assembly GCA_020634035.1). Classification (GTDB taxonomy): domain Bacteria; phylum Cyanobacteriota; class Vampirovibrionia; order Obscuribacterales; family Obscuribacteraceae; genus RI-106. Next base: position 16,435 of record JACKCM010000007.1, read on the forward strand.
CGGGATGGCACGTTCGAGGGCTGCGGTTTGTTCCGGTGCTACTGGTGGTGTCAGCGGTTCGTAGACATCGAGATTTGCCGAATGTCGCATATGGCTGAGCGGCTCACCGGGTCTATGACTGCGATTGATCGAGGTGAAGTCTGCCGGTCTTTGATAGGGCAGGTCGAGCATTTCGTGGGTGAGCCTGACTGCATCCTGATCTCCTGCTCTGTATTCTGCAATCATACGCTCGAACTGATCTATCTCGGCTGTCGAGAGACGACCGGGTGTCTGGCAGCTTCTTTGTCGGCAGCCGTCAGACCAGGACGTTCTGAGATCTTCGAGGGCAAGGTGGACATATTCGTCGAAATCGTCACCTAATCTGGTGCCAGGCAGAGAATCTCTCAGTTCGTTCCATGCTCCGGATGCTGCATAGAGAGCGTTCACCTCCTCCTGGCTGTAACGCACCCTCGATGGAGTTGGCTTCGGAGTCAGTTCTTTGCCAAGCAGTTTGCCCGGGTCCTGCTCGCTTAACAGAGTCGCTGCTCTGTTTCTGACGCTGTCTTCGCTGAGACCCTGACGAAGTGTATACAATCTATCTTGAACCGCAGCGCGCTCAGCCGCCGGCAGGCTTCTGCTTGCCTCCAGTGCCAGGCCGAATGCCTCTTTTTCCAGTTCTTGAATCTGCTCGGCAGTTACTCTTGCGGTGTATCTATCGGTGCCGATAGTCATCGAGATTTCGTTGTGGGTTACCTTAATCGGACCATTGCTACCCGATGGCGTCTGGTTGTTGAATCCGCCGTTTCTACCGGTACTACCATTGACACCATAGTATTCTAAGATTGCATCTCTGACGCTACGGTCTCCGCTTGCTTGAAACGCCTGAAGCTCTGTTTTGTACTCTATGGAAGATTCACGAAGTTTGTGATGATAGTATTTGATCACCCCTTCGAGATCTTGATTGGCGAAGTTGCTGATGGCGTTGTTATCCGATTCTCTTAGAGCGGTCTGCCACTGTCTTAGCTGTTCGCGACCGTCAATCAGATCTGCCGGTCTTTGCAGCGATGGCAGGGGGTGATCGACCACATTCAAGATCGGTTTTTGAGCTGTGATTTCGGCAATTCTATCTGCCACCAGGTCGACACCACTGCGGTTGAGAGTGCCGCTTTCGAACTGTTTTCGATTCCAGATTATGCGCTCGACAAGGTTGTTTCGTTTGTCCGGTCTTTCGGTGGCGTCGAGAATGTGATATTCGCCGGTTTTTCTGTTGAGCAGTATGTAATCTCCACCGGCTTGATCGGCGGCAGAGAATTTCTGACTCTGCAATACGGTCCAACCTTGATCAGCAAGTGATGGGCCCCCATCTAGCCCTGGCCTGGTCAGGACATGATTCTGTATCTGTTTGAATATCTCGCCCTGGGCGATATCGGCAAAGGGGGTATTCTCATTGGGCATCAGACCGTATCTGACATCGACGGCATAGCTGAAAGAGGCGCTCTCTTGTTCCAGTCTGGCTATCTCGTCGGTGCGGAATTGATCGGGAGCTTCTACTCTGTCCAGAGGATACTCTCTGGGTGGTGGCAGCCGGCTGATGTCACTCTCAACCTCTTTCAAGCCCTGGCTCACATTCGAGTCGAATCCATAGGCCTCGGTCTCTAATCTGGATCCGGCATAAGCATCTATGAGCTGTCTGTGTCTGGTATTGACCGTGTCCAGTCTGGATTTGAGATGGGCGACCACAGAATCTTTCAGCTCGGGTTCCAATTTGAAGTTATTGGGGAGGCCCTTGCTGTTTTTGGGCAGAGCCTGCCACTGTGCCAGAGCCGTTTGAAGATTCTCTGGCATGGCATCATAGCCGCCCTCTCCGAACAGTCTTCTGGCCATTTCTTCGCCAGAGCCTGGACGTGCCAGGTCGGCCATGAATTCGTTCCAGTTCGCGTTGCGAGCCCCGTCGCTCAGCCGAGCCAGTCTGTTATGTATATGGCTTGCCGTGTCTGTCAGATCTCGCGACAACTCCGCCACCGGGCCGGTTCTTGCCACTTCGTCCGCCAGAACAATAGCCCGCTGCTGACGAACCGCGCTTAAAGGCGGGGCATCATTGGCGGTATCTAGTACCGTTCTCATCCAGTTCTCATTGAGGTCTCTGCCGGTGGCATCTTTATAAGCTTCCTTCAGAAGCTGACTGTTTACGCCGCCGCCATCCGCATGGGACAACTGCTCTGCCGCCAGGGTGCGGATGATGTCCATATCCTGTTGAGAGTGCACCACCTCATGAAATACCGCTCTTGAAAGATCTTGTCCTCCGGAGGCTTTGATCAGCTCTGCCCGGGGAAGCACAACCACTCCTTCGCCAAAAGAGTATCCGCCAGCCGCCGCCATATTGTTTGCCAGCTCAATTTTTACTGGCGGTAGAGGCTTATCTGAATTGGCCAGGTTGTGTTCAGCGACGAAGCGATCGAGCTCGGTTTGAAGTTGATCCCTTCTCATCTGGGCAAGTTCTTCTATTTTTCGTGTCTTGCCGGCATGTTGATCTGCCAGACCTTTCCATTCTGTGTGAAGCTGTTTCAGCTCAGAGTCTTTATGAAGCGGGTGCTTTTTGCTTGTCAGCGCTTCTTGAATGGCTTCAGGACTATGTCCGGCTGCTTCGAGCCTGGCTATCTCCTGGTCTAGTCTGGCTCTTGCTTCGTCCACCCGCGGGGCAAGCTCTCGGGCAAGATTCAACTCTTCGGATAGATCTTCGCCCCAACTCTCTCTTACCTCAGTCATACGTTTGCCGAAGTCATCGGCAACGGCTGCATTGAGCTCGGGCACCTCCTGGCTGAGGCGTTCTACCTTGGCCGCATCAGGTGCTTCTATTCTCGGTTTATATACATCGGCAGCCTCTGCTGCGCTGCTGCTCAAGGCAGTGTTTTCGAGATGCCCGGGGGTCTCTGGTAGGCGTGCCGCCAGTCTGTCCGGGGTCTGAGTATGAGTTTGAAAAGGAATGACATTGTCGCCGGTGCCTGCATGAACATCCGGAACTGGCATATGTGGGGTATCAGGTCCGGCTACATGTGGTTCGGATAATGGAACATGGGGCGCATCTGGGGCGGATCTCGATAGCAGTCGAGAATAGGCGCTGCCTCCCAGTTTGAATACTCCCCCGAAGCCGAAGGCGAAGGTGCCTCCCATGGTGCCGGAGAGAAGCAGTTGATCTGAATCTATTTCGCCCCTGGTAATCAGCATATTGGCAGAGTCGCCTATGACATTACCTGCCGCTCCGGACAGGCTGATCAGTCCCATCGAGGTGGCTTCGTCCTGGGCTTTTTTCAGGACCTGGCGAAGTCCGGTGCGGGCTGTTTGATCGACAGCTTCTCTCAGGCTGGTTTGCAGTCCGCTGGCAAGTTGCGCCCGGGCAACGTCATCTAGCCCTTTGACTTTGCCCAGCATCTGGACAATGGCATCGTCGGCTACACCGCCACCGTGGGCGATGCCGTCTCTGACCAGTTGCATCATGCCTTTTGCCACTTCGTCTTTTACTTCTCGACTCAGTCCCTGGAAGGCTGCGTCAGCCAGCGCTCTTTCGGTGGCAGAAAGAGCCGCTTTGCGACCCAGTCCACCGACCAGGGCCAGGTGTTCGGCACCAATGACATTGGCTGCGGTGAGCGCAGAGAATTTGACGAAGTCGCCTGCCAGGGTGCGCATGCCTTCATGGTCATTGCCCATGAGCAAATACTTGCCGCCGGCTCCTATGATGCCGCCTCCGACTATGACACCACCGGTGGCGAAGAGCGCACCCAGGCTGGTGCCGCCGGTAAAAGGTGCGGCTGCAAGAGCACCGGCTGTGATGATGCCATTGACGACAGTCTCGGCGGTGGCTTCTTTGGTTTCTCTGAATGCTTCGACGGCATGATCTATTGCCTCGTTCAGTTCTCGCATTCGCTCCGGTTCGATATGACCTTCGGTTTCCAGTCGAGCCACTTCGAAGTCAGTCAGAGCCATGCGATGCATCATGTTCCAGTTGCGCGACAGGCTGCCGCCGATGCCCGCGTCGGTAGAGGCGACCCGGTCTATATTAAATAGATGCGATTGCTCTGTGGACCACTCTGCAGTTCGGGTCAGATATTCGAATTCGCTTCTCTGGCTCGAGCTTGCTCGTTCGAACAGATCCGCCCGCAACTGAGAGCCATACTTGAGCTGGTAGTCTTGTATAGCCATCGACCGGTTCTTCTCGTCGAGACCGCTCAGTATGTCTTTGATATCGTCCAGATCTTTGCCGGTGACAATGGCTGCTCTGATGCGATCCTCGGGATCGACCCGGGGCGCCACCACTGCCCCTTCTCCTTCAAGTATTCTAGAAGCGTCGGAGCTGCGGTTGGCGAGCACCGCTTCTACTATCTCTTTTCTGTCCGGTGATAGTTTAGCGAGGATTTTCTCCCTGTCTGATTCTCCGGCATCGCTGGCTAGATAAGCCAGGCTCTGGGGAGTGGCATTAAGAATGGCGTCTTCGAGAAAGTCGTCTTGTAGAAACTCTTCGTGGGTGCCACCTTCTCCATCGGATATGATTCTGGTGTTCAGCTCTACCAGTGTAGATACCGGTAAGTGTCCATCTTCTAAAAGCGGCTTGACTATTTTGTCGAAGCCAGCCTCTCCACTGAGAGCAAGGGTCGCCGCTTCTGCAAATGCCGGATTCTGGGCAAGCTGTTGTTGCAGACTTTCATTGGCGCCAAGCGCTTTCTGAATGGTTCTAGCTGCGTCCGCCTGGCTGAGATAGCCTTTATCCAGTCTTTGTTTGAGCAGGTCGAAGGTCAGACTTTGCTCCGGATTAGTGGAGGGGTTCCAATCTCCTTTCTCCATTTGGCCAAGGATAATTTGAGCCGCTTTATAGGCAGTGCTGTTCTCTCCGCCCATGCGCTCGGCGAGCAGTTGATCGAGCTCTTGCTTATAGCTGTCATTTGGGTCTCGATAACGATCTATTTCGGCATCGGTCATCTCTGAAATAGCGTCGAGCATGGCGCCATGATCGTCAGAGAAAGTATGATCGTTGTCTTTGATAGCGTCGACTACGTCTCTTCTGACATTGGCTCTGACAGATTCGTAGAGCATCTTTTGATAAGTCTCTAAGGCTGTCTTGCTGGCGTCGCCGCGCTCTTGAAAGAACTTGGCGCGCATCTCGATAATGGCAGAGTTTGCAAGCGACAGATCGTTGTCTTCCAGAATGTCGCCATCGGAACCATATTCGGTGAAGTATCTCAGCGATTCTTTGTCTGCCTCAGACAGACCGGATTCTTCGAGTTCACCGTTTTTGATCTTTCTATCGAGCTCTTTACCCTGGATATAGCGACCGAGTGCTTCTCCTGTGTCGACCTCATTCAGGTGTCTTGCCACCTCTCGCCCTTCTATAAAGGCGCGAAGATTATTGTCTCCTCTGTAAGCAGTCAGCATCTCAGCTTGTTCTGCAGAAAGATTCTCTTCCCGGGCTTCTCCCGTTCTCAGGCTCTCTTCGAGGGCATAGCCACCGGAGAGTTTTTGCCATTGGTCTTGGGGGATGTCTTTTAAGGCCGGTACATTGTCACGAAGATAGTCGGTGTTGCCTGTGTCTGCCGCTTCTATAAGCGCATCGGCGCTCTTCATTTTCTCTGCCAGCAGAGCTGTTGCTCGATCTTGATAATCTCCTGCGCCCAGGTTTTTAGCCAGGGCATCCTGCATCTGTTCATAGTATGGAGAGCTGGGAGCGCCGGCATCGTTGTCGCCAATTCCCTGGGTGAGCAGGTTGAAGGTGGCAAGGCTCATGTCCTCGATGGCGGTGGCATTGATTTCGTGGCTATTGGTCCAATGCGTGCCTATGGGAGCTATGTCCCGATTGATGCCGGTGCCGCCCTGGCGCAGCGCTTGATCTTCATAGCCTGTAGCTTTTGCTTCTTCTGAAAACCAGTGTGCATCACGGAAAGCTTTATGCCAGGATTTGTAATAGGCCAGTGCCTCTTTCTGCCCATCTGTTTGAGGCATGACGCCATCATCAAATAGCTGCTTGCCGTCGGCAAGCAGAGCCCGTTGCTCGTCGCTCAGTCGAGACAGAGCGTGCTCCATCGCTTTCTGGTCGTTGCTGAATACTCCGAAAGCTTTTTTAAACTCGGTAATCGGGCGCAGCTCTCCAAGGCGAGCATAGTCCGTCGCCTGCTCGATACTCCAGCCATCGGTGGTGGTGTAAGAGCTTCCGTCTTCGGTATAGTGCTCCTGGGTGAAAGCCTGGCGAATCTGAGCCTCGCCACCATGGGCGAGGAAATAGTCTCGTCCTTCCTGGTTACTGAAAGCGCGACTGGAAGCCTCGCTCATGTAATCAAGCCGATTGCCGTAGGCACTGTCTAAAGCTGATGAAATTATCTGAGCTTGTTGTTCGGGGCTGCGTTTGTCTGCACCGGTTTCAGCAGCGATAGAAATGAGAGTGCGATGATAAGAGTCCCAGTTGGCAATTTCATATCCGGCTCCGCCTTCGCCATAGAAACGCGCCAGGTTGTTTTGTCCGACTTCACCTTCGGCATTGCCCGTGGTGAACATGCGTCCGTAGGCTGCGTCAATAGACAGTCTTTCTGCTTCTGAGGCGCTGCCCAGAATATGTCTGGTAGATGTGAGGATCTCTTCTTTCGAGCGGTCTCGGTTCCACCACCATCTGTCCATCTCCTGGGCGTCGACCTCGAGCTGGATGGCATAGTTCTCTCCCTGATTCGAGCTGGCCTCGTCATAGCCCAGGGTCTCGCTTCGTTTCAGATAGCCGGTAGCCTCTGTCAGACGGTGTCCGCCCAGTTCTTCGTCCAGGGCGTCTGCCAGAGCATTGCGATCTTTCGCGTTGAACTGGTGACGGACCATATAGGTTTCATCGGCATCCAGCTCACGAAGCTGCGACCTGATGTCTGCAATTTTTCCTCTCTGGGTCCAGTAGTCGAAGGTCTTTTCTATTTCTTTGGTACGTGCCTCGATGTTCATGTAACGGATCTCTTCTCGAGAACCGTCCAGACGATTTTCGTAGGTTCGGCCTGACATCGGTCTTTCGATACGTCGTCCTGTTTTATGGTCGATATGTTCGAATCCGTGCCAGACTTTGCCGTCTTCCCGACGCTTCCAATCGAAGCCGTTTGCGGTCGTCCAGTGGTTCACTCTGCCATCCGGATAATGATAAGTCATGCTGCTTATCTCGTTTCTTCGACCTAGAACATGATTAGAGGAGCTGAGGTTGTAGCGGTAACTCTCTTTTATTCCGTCGGCTCGAACCCGCTCTTCAAGCAGTCCGTCATAGCGGTTCTTCATTATCGAGCCGTCCCCGAGCTGGGTCAGGCTGCTGCCGTCGAGGTTGTCATAGACAATGGCGCCGTCGGCGCGATAGTTGACCAGGGTGCCGTCGTCCCGGGCTTCGAGCCTGCCCACCAGCATCTCTTTGTCGTGTTTGTAGACCGGAGTTCCCTTGGTAAGAGATTCGCGGTCAAGGTCGAAGCGCTCTCCGTTGCGCACCACCGCCGATATCGTGTTTGTGTCGCCAACATATTCGAACTCTCGAACCTGGCGTGGGCGTCTGGCACCACCAGCCGTATATAAAGAGCCGCTCTCCATTCTGGTCAGTCGGCCGAGATTGTCGTAGTTGAAGGTAGAGCCGTCTGCCTCGGTGCGCTTGTAAGATTCGAGAGACCCGAGAGACCCTTCTCTGCCGTTCTCTCCGTCATAATGATACTCGGTGGTAGAGAATTGTGGCTTGCCGCCTCTATAAGATTCGACCCTGGTCTCCTGCAGCTTCTGACCAGCTTCATTAAAAGAGAGACTGCCACCGTCGGTGTGCAGTATCTCTGTATAGGGTGGAGTCTCGGCGTTGTGAATTCTTCTTATGGAGCCGTCGGCGCCGACATCCAGTTTGAAAGTTCGAGGCTCGGTAGCGCTATCTAAGTTGCCGGCTGCGTCATATTTTGCCCAGTGTTCACCGTCTTCGCTGCGCCACTGTCCTGATTCTCCTGGTAAGGTAAGAATGTTCGCCTTGCCCTGGGCATCGTATCCGATACCGATGGGCTCGGAGTCGGGAGGAGTCACCGTGGTGAATCTACCGTCTCGGGCAACGAGAACGGAGCCGTCCGATTTGTGGATGACCTCTTTAGAATGCTTTACTTCCGTACCGCCGGTGCCGGCTTCTGGCTCGGGTTCGAAACTTCGGAAAACGAAGCTGCCATCAGCGGTAACTGAAGCTGTGCCCGGTCCCGATTCTGTGGTTCTTTCTCGACCCCGGACGACTTTGTGATCCCAGGTTTTGCCTCCGTCTTGCGAGCTGTAGCTCTCACCGCCGGGCAACCTGACCGAGTTCATATGGCCGGCTTCGTCATAGCCGTATCTGGTCAATCGACCGGCTGCGTTTATGGTTCTGACTATTTGCCCCATGGCATTTTTCGTCACAGAAGAGCCGTTGTCCGCTTCTTTTGAATAGGTCGTCTCTCCCCGGGCAGAGACCACTTTCTTCCAGCCGTCGGTCTGTTCGGTGGTGACTTCGCCTGTGGTGCTTCTATAAACAAGATCGCCATCGTTGTCGACCGATCGGCTGCCTTCGCGCACATCTGTGGTGCCGGCTTCTACCCATCGTTCAATCGATTTTTCGGTTTGTCCGTCTTTTACCTTGCGGTCGTTTAGACGATTAAATACTGTACCGTCGGGCATCTCTATTCGGGCAAGACCACCCTGGTTGTTGTAGGCATATCTGGTCACGCCCCCATCTGGATTGGTGACCTGGTGCACCCGCCCATCGGCATCGCGAAACACCGTCGAGCCATCAAGCTTCTGAATCGTCTCGAATTTCGTTTCGGCGTCTATGAAGCGGAGATTGCCATCGGCATCGCTTTCGATCTCACCTTTGAACGACCGACCATCGTTAGATTTCCAGGAAGAAGCTTCGTCCCCTTCTCTGGTCCATACCCTGTCGCCGACACGTACTCGATTGACAGTGTCACCGGCAGAGCCGGATCTTTCAAAAGACCAATCGAGACCGGTGGCGGAGGTGGCTCCTTCAATTCGTCCATCTGCACCGGTGCGACGCATGGCGCCTGATTCGAGCAGCTCTGTAGTGGTGCCGTCGGCGGTTATACGGAAGCCTTCGGCTGTTTTCAGAATCTCTCTTTCTGAATTGCGGAAGCCATAGGTGCCGTCTTCGTTGAAGAAGGCTTCAGCGTTTTCAATAAGATCCGGAGGCTGGCTGCCTTCTTGCAAATAGGAGCCATCGGGTTGACGCTGGAATGCGATTGCTGATTTCGAGTCGACCAGTCTTTCTATGGTGCCGTCTTCGCCCCGTTCTACAGAGACCGTGCTGTGGTCGGGGCGTTCTACCGATGCTAACAGGCCTGCACTGTCGTAGGCCAGATGTCGGCCGTCGGCGGTGTCTATCTCGCGGCTGCCGTCGGCGACTGATACGGTCTTATTGCCGGCGCCGTCGATGACTTCACCGGTGGTGATTGCTCTTGTCTCATCCCTTTCGTACCGGGCTGTGCGTCCGCCGCCAAGGTCGACACTGTTCAGATTCTTGTATTTGTCGTATTCGAATAAGCCGCCATCAGCACGTACTGTGGTGGCGCTGAGGTCGTCTCTATATTCGGTGTAGGCTCCTGTCTCCTGGTTTACCCTGGCACCGCCTATGGGTCTACCTTTGTTCGTATACCAGCCATGTTCGCCTCCGGACGAAGCGCTGGAGCCGTCCGGTTTTTCGACATAGCTCAATTGATGCTGCCTAGAATATTTGAAGTTGTAGACATCTCCCCGGGCGGTTCTCAATCTGGTGATATCGTTGTCCCGGTTGCGTGTTGTTATCGATCCATCCGAGTTTCTCTCTATTGAGGTTCCCGATAAAGCGTTGGTCTCTCTGTGTCCCTCGGCTGTGGCTTCTATTGTTCCTTGCCAGTCTCTGCCGGTGGCTACGCGCTTCTCTCCTTCGAGCTTCACCTCTTTCCATTGGCTTCTTGCTTGGTCTGTGGCAACCCAGAGCTTGTCGCTATTGTTATAACGAATACCGGTCGGTCTGGGATCGTCGCCTTTGTATTCGAAGCGCGTTCTCAATTTGTTGGCGCTCAAAATTTCGGTTATGCGCTGTTTAGAATCTACGGTAAGTAAGCTGCCGTCAAGCTGTTTAATTGTCCCGGCACCATCTGAATCTTTTGTATGGAGCCTGCCTTCATTGTCGACGAATCTCTCTTTGTTATCCGTTTCGCCGGTGCGCTCATTGTGCCAGGTGCCCTCAGCATCTTTTCTCCAGGCGCCTTCAGCGTCGACAAATGCCTTTAGTTCGCCATCTTGATCTCGCGAGTATGTCGACCGTTCGCCCTGGCGATTGACCGTCGATACCACTTCACCGGTGGTGTCTCGGGTGACGGATGTGCCATCGAGTTCGGTGCGAGTGGCCAGACCGGAGACTTTGTCAATCTCTGTGGTGGCACCGTCGGTTCCTAGTATAAGATCTCGGGTCGAGCCGGATAGCCTGACCCCTCCGCCTTCGATGGTGCTTAACTGCGCTTCGAAACTCTCTGCTTTCGAGTCGAGGGTATTGCGCCAGATCTTGCCGTCTTCGGAGCGCAACTCATGGCCGTTGCTGTCACGGATGGCAGTTGCTATCTTTGAGCCGTCTTCTGATTCTCCTTCATAGCTGATGTTTACGGTGCTGCCATCCGGTCGCCGAATTTCGGTGACATCACCTTCGGCGTCACGCATATAGTCTGTTCTTTGATCGCCGTCGAAGACTTGTTCGTAAGATTTAGCCAGGCTGCCGTCGTCGTTCCAGTGATTGACGAAGACACCGCCGTCGGGGCGGTTGCGTATGGCACTCAGTTGAAGACCGTTTTTGTCTGAATTCTCGAACTCGAATCGGGTGCCGTTTGCTGAGCTGACCGAAAAGCCGCGCCGGGTTTCGGAAGGTTCGAAGCCCATCTCTTTTAGTGCTTCGGCTCCGCCTAAATTTGCCGCCGCCAGCACCGCCAGTTCGTGGTTTCTCTGGGTCACGCCTTCTGCATTGACGTCGGCAAACTGTTTCAGTGACTCTAAAATAGCGGCGCGGTCCTGAAAAATGCGCTGCACTTCGCTAGATTCGGCGCCGATATGCTCGGTCTCGGTTAGAAGCCCATCGGCACGACCGCTGTAGGTTCGCTCTTTTATACGGCCAGCCTCATCGCTGGAGATTAACTCTGATTGCAGCCCATCTTCTCTTCCGTCTGCATATTCTTTGCGGATGCTGCCGTCTTCGTTCTGGATAACGCGCGCCAGCCCATCATGGCTGCTCGGGTCGTTGTAGCTCACTTCCAGGCGGTCTTTGTAGACAGTTTCGACCCTGTCAGAGAAGTGTCGGCTCTGTTCCCGACCGGCTCCGTCAAAAGGCGTGTATTGCACTACTTTTGCAGGCTCGCCTGATAAATAGCGTTCTAAGTTGCCGTCGGCGCGAAGCTGCCAGGGCTGACCCAGGGCGTCTTTGCCATCGATAATCGGCGGGATCTCGGTGTTGTTTTCTGGAGCTGCGCCTTCCCGCCAGTTGATAACGGGCGCCTTATCCGGGGCGGAGCTGTCGTATTCTATCGAGGCGATGGCTGGATGGTTCTCGAACTCGGTCAGAACCTTGCCTTCGTCTTTCCCTGATATAAACTGAGTCTGTTTAATCTGTCCGAATTGCGGGTGGTTCGAGACATGTTCCACCCGATTGCCGTCGGCGCCGTGGAGGGTTGTGGTGGTCCTCTTCCTTCGCCCATCAGGATTGAGCTCGTCGGTGAGGGTCGCCGGGGCGTCTTCCCTGACTCTATCCAGAAGCTCTTTCATAGCCGTAATTTCAGGGTCCCGCCGGTCTATGTCAGCCATCTGCTCGGCGGTCACCGGGGGGCGATCTTTTGCTAGATCGTTTCCATTGCTGTCTCCATTTCCATCACCCGACTCTGCATCGGCTGATTGCTCGCCGTTCTCGGTCGAGTCGGCGGTGGCATCGGCGCTGCTGCCTGTGCTGGAGCTGTCGGACAGGCTGGACGTGTTGCTTTTATCGTCCTGGCTGTCCGTGTCGTCCGAGAGCTTAAGGCTGGTCTCTTCTGAGTCCTGGGCCGGGTCTCTTTCGACTTCTTGCTCTTTTGGATTTTTCTTCTCGGGGGAGTTGGAATCTGACATCTTGGGGATTTAAAGAAACTCTTGTCTTATGTTCCCGCTTATATACTTTGAACTCCATTTCTCACATTAGAATCCGGGCTTTCCGGAGGATATATTCGGCTTTTCATCTATGCAAGCAGCCAGGGTGACTCGACGGAATGCTGTGCTGGCAAGCCTTAGCAGATGTGCCGTTCTGAGATCTCTTCCGAAAAATAGTGCTTTTGATATTGTGAGTCCCAGTGAGGGGGCGGCATGTTCTTAGATGGGATTTCAACAATTTGGTTGGTCAACTGACCAAATAACTAGGGCTCTTTGCCGCAGAGCTTCAAACAGGATTTTGCGATTTCAGCCACTGAATTATGCATTATGTCCTTGTTGTCTATGTAGGCCTGTAGCAGACGTGTTTGCTGATCAGTATCAGGCAGGCTATAGGGCCAGATTGCGTGAAAGTCTTTTTCCCACTGCCGCAGAAGATATTCTGCTCTTTCTACAATCATCTCGTCATGATCGCCTATTGCGTTAATCATACTGATGAAACGCTCCCATTTTTCGGCTTTGCTCAAGATAAAAAGGGCATTTCGTTTAGCATGGGTGTAGGGAGAAGTGGAAGCAATCTCTGCCAATTGTTCGGGGTTCAACAATCTGGCACGGGGAGCCAGTGCTTGTCTGGCTTCTCTAGATAGACCGGCATCTTCTCCAGCGAGAGTGGCGACGAAGAAGTCCAGGTATTTACTGGCATCTAATTTAGCCAGGCTTTTTATCGCTGCTTTTTTTAAGATTCGGTCGGTAGACCTTGTATACTCTTCGATGGTGGCAGCATCTTCTGCGGTGCCTGTTTCGCTAAGCCCGATAAGGGCAGTAGCTTTAACCTGCCGTCCCAAATCTTGAGTGATAGTCTTCTGGTAGTAAAGTCTGAAATCGATATCCGGGGTCAGAGTTCGCAATTTCCATCTTGCCAGAATGCGGACCGAAGCCGAGCGATCTAACAAAGCTTTGAATGCCAGCTCTTTTCCTCCATCCTGGCTGAGGTCGAATAGTGTTCGTAGCGCTTCGCGTCTTTCAATGCCGGTGCCTTCTGCTGCAAGCTTTTTCAAGATCAGCATTCTACGCTCCGGGGAAAGATTCTCCGTCAGTCTGGTTAGAGCGAATCGAATGGTTATGTCCGGGTCTTGTGAAATATGCGAAATAATAGCCTCGGTCAGGCTAGTTGATCTGTCCGGGATCTCTTCAAGAAGAGCAAGACATCGGCGACGGCTCAAGTAGTCTTTGAAATATTTACTGTCCAGTCCGCTTAGCAGAAGTTTTCGATGCTCTTCAGTTTTTAGAAACTCTTCGATTCTTTTAAGAAGGAATTGTCTTTTATCCAGTCCGGCATCTCTTACCCTGAGACTCATGCGATGAACGACTTCTAGATAGGGAAGGAATTTGGCAAGATTTTGCTGTTCGACAATTTTATCGAGGCTGTTCAAGGCGATAGTTCTCACCTCTTCGACCCAGTCGCCGGTACGAATGAGCAGATAAGGTATCTCGCATCCGTTTACTGTAGGCAGATTTGATGAAAGGTGATCCAGAGCGGCTTCTCTAACAAAGCCGTTTCGATGACAGGATGCCAGACCGAAGAGTTCAGTCGGCATCTCCCGGACTTTCCAGCTTTCCAGAACGCTTTTGTCGAGTTCGTCCCATTGTTGAAGGTAACGAGGAGTATAGTAATTTCCATGGCGATACTGATAATCCAGCTGTAAAAGATCACTGGGGCGAAGTGCCGAGAGCAATTTCACGACGGCCTTTATCGCTGCCGTTTCAATCTCGCTGTTTTGAGAATTGAGCAAATAGGATGACAGATAGAGGATAGTACACCATGAGCGATACTGGGTCATCTCATCGATCAGCGCTACGGCTTTCTGGACAATCTCCGGCGCAGCCTGGCGAAAGGCTCTGTCTTTTTTGAGAGGAAGCCTCTCCATCTGATCGAATAGTGCTCTGGCTCTGGATTGAATCGTTTTCATTTTGGTTCGCTCTGACCCTAAACCCTTTTGATGGCGGCGCCGTCTATGTGCACAGCCGCACCGGAGAAAAATGAACCGTGTGGCGAGCAGAGATAGTTGATAAAAGCGCCGATATCTTCCGGGTTGCCGAATTGTTTCATCGGCGAGAAAGTCTTCCACTCTTCCAACACTGCTTCGACGTCTCGGGCGCTCTCTTGGGCGTATTGCGCTGCCAGAGACCGTACTAAGGGGGTGTCGAAGTAGCCGGGACAGATGACATTGGCTGTGATACCATTGCCGGCTTCTTCTACAGCGATGCACTTGGCGAAGTTATTTAATCCGGCTCTGAAAGTCGACTGCACCACCGACGATGCCTCGGCTTCCAATCCGAAAATACTTCCTATGTAAATCAATCGTCCATAGCGGTTCGTTTTCATGGCGGGTAAAACTGCCCGGCTTAGCTCTATGGGGGCGCGAAGCAGAAGCTGATGGCCAAGCTCCCAGTCCTCGTCGGTAGCCTTCGAAAAGGGCCTGGTCGGCGGATGGGCAGTGGAGACCACGAGGATATCGATCTCGGAAAGCCTCGCAAGCGCCTCTTTCATCAGGCGCGAGCGTTCCTCCGGGATGGCCAGATCGGCAGCTATGCCCGAGGCATTATCGCCTAACTGGCTAACCGCTTTTTCTAAATTATCTGCCGAACGAGAATTGAGCACTACCTTGCAACCGGCATCGACCAGGGCCCGGGCTGCCGCATAGCCAAGACCGTAACTTGCCGCCGTTATCAGGGCTCTTTTGCCGGTCAGTGCTTGGGTCATGGTCGCTTCCTTCGAGATGCCGCAGGGTTACTTTGTAGAGCGCCGATCATAGCAAATTTGACCGTCGAACCTGCTAAAGTAGGACACGATTATCAGTATTCTCTTTTTAGTAAGCGGGTATATAGATACGATTGCTTAGCGCTGGAAATTATCATGGGTCAGGAATCCACTTTCAGATGTCTTGAATGCGACCGGTCCTTCAATGGGAGCGAGACCCATTGTCCTTTCGACAATACCGAGCTTGTCGCGGTCAAACAGGATGAACTGATAGGGAAAGTATTCGCCGATCGTTATCAGATCATAGAGTCTGTCGGGCGCGGTGGCATGAGCGTCGTCTACCGGGCTCAGCACAAGTATATCGACAGGGTGGTGGCGATTAAGCTTTTGCACAGACATCTGGTGGATGACAGCAACAGCGTCAAGCGCTTTCAGCGAGAAGCGCGCGCCGCCAGCAGTCTCACCCATCAAAACATCATCAGTGTCTATGACTTTGGAGTCAGCGCCGAGGGTGATGCTTTTATCGTCATGGACTACTTAGAAGGGCGCGCCCTCGATGCCATGCTCGATCAGGGCGGTCCTCTGCCGGAACATGAAGCGATTGATATCATTCGTCAGGTCTGCAAAGGTCTTATCCATGCCCATAAGAAAGGCATTATTCATCGCGATCTCAAACCGGCAAACTTGATGTTGACAGTGGATGAAGACAACTCTGTGCTTGTAAAAATCGTCGACTTCGGTATCGCCAAGGTGCAGGGCACCGAGGATAGAGCCTCTCAACATTTGACGCGCACCGGGCAGGTCTTCGGCAGTCCGCTCTATATGAGCCCTGAGCAGTGGGGCGGTCAGAGTGCCGATGCACGCTCGGATATTTATTCTCTCGGTTGTCTGATGTATGAGCTTTTGCTAGGCGCGCCGCCATTTTGCGGTAAGGACGCCATAGAGACCATGAGTATGCACCTCGATGAAAAGCCTTTGAGCTTCAAAGAATTCAATCCGGATGTAAGTGTCTCGGATGAGATGGAGTCTCTTGTTCTGCGGTGCCTCGAGAAAAAGCCGGATAAGAGATTTCGGTCGGTGACTGATTTGTTGCAGGAGATGCCAGAGAAGGTCTCGGCTCCTGCTATATCCCAAGATCAGACCGTGGCGGTTCGTCTGGTGGATCTGCTTGGAACCTCTTCCACCACCAACAGTGTCAGAACTGGGCAGCCGACCACAATCAAGAAGCGCTCTCGCTTCTTTCTCACCTATGAAAAGCAGGCGAAGTTGAGCACCGCTATTTTGCTGATTCTGCTCGCTTTTGTCTGGATTTATCAGGGACCGCACGAGGACCCTGGTCCGCCTGGTGCGAAGATGATCTGGCAGTTGGAGCTTTCGCTCGGCGAGACTTTGATGACTGCCGGCGCGTTTTCTCTGGCGGCGCCGATACTGGAGTTGGCGGATTGGCACTCGGAGCATCTGGATCCTATATTAAATCGACCCAACTACGAAAAGCGCTTCCAGACTATGACTCGACTTGCCAGCTGCTATCAACTGGCTGGTAAGAACAGCGACTTTGAGAGAGTCCTGGCGAAGTACACCGCTCTCGATCGTGAGCGCTGGGAGGTCCTGGCGCACAAGTACATTCGCGATGTCAAAAGCGCCGAAGCGTATATCAAAGAGTTGAGGGCACAGAACGAGCCCATACAGGGACAGCTGACCGAACGCCGGCTCAACCTGGCACCATCGGTGAAGGTAGTGGTAGAGTTGGCGCGGCGTCTGGAAGCTAATTATTCGTATGAGCTCGAGTATCAGCTGCTGTTTCGTATGGAGCAGGTGGTGGAGAAGTTATACGGTCCCAATTTTATTGGATTGGCAGAGCTCAAAAGCCAGAGAGCAAGCTGCTTGAAGAGGCAAGATCGAATTGATGTGATTGAAAACGCTGACCCCGAGCGTGGTGCCGACGGACTTTATGGCAGCATCAAAGCGATTTATGAAGTGAATCTTCGTGAGAATCTAAATCTCAAACCGGAAGAGAGTATCACTCTGGAGCAGACCAGCAAGAATCCCGGCTACATAAGATCTATATTGTCTCTTGGTCAATGGCAAAGGGCTGCCGGCAAATTGGAAGAAGCCGAGCGAAACATCCAACTTGCTCTTGAGGCCGCGAAGAAGAATGGAAAGTTCGAACCCGATGAGTTAGCCGAGTTCTATACAAGTTACGCCAACGTCCTCGAGAGACTGGGTCGTGTGGAAGAGTCCAAGCATTGTGCCGATGCGGCGCGCTGCAAGCGGCAAGATTCGGCCAAAGAGCTTGGTATGCCTTACATAGAACATAAACATTCCGATTAGCAAGCTTGCAAACTTAGCACAAATTATTGTCCGATGCGATTGCGCATATCGGCAACGGCGAAATTGTACTGGATGTCATCGGTGCCGAGGTCGGTTATGTTGGAGGTGATGGTCACATCGGGAAGCATGCCATACTTGTGATCATAATAGTCACCAGCCCAGGTGCCATCAGGGCGGAAAAATTTTGTCGAGGTGACAGTACTGGCAGAGCCATTTTCGGGGTTGATTAATACAGCCTGACCGATGCCTTTGCCGCCGGTTTGTTCACCTACGGTTTTGGCGTTGGCTTCCTGGTTCTGGCGGAGGGCAGCAAGCAGAATCTCTGCCGAGGATGCCGTGTGTTCATCGACCAGAATCGTCAGGGGCGTGCCGTCGGTTCTGTCGGCGAATTCTCCGCGCGGTGTGACGACTTTGCCGTCCGGGTGGCTATCGTCGGTAGGAAGTGCCGGTGTTTCGATACTATCAGCGGTGAGGTTGAATGTGTTGGATCTTTCTTTGTAGTCGAATTCATCACTGGTCAAATTCGGCACTCGTTCCTGATTACTCATCATTTTGCCCGAACTTAAAAACAGCGCCGCTGTCTGCAGCCCTTCGTCGACCTGTCCTCCCGGGTTGCCGCGCAGATCAAGAATTATTCCTTTGGCGCCCTTGAATCCGTCATCCAGCAGCTTGGCCACGTCTTCGGCTGTGTCGGAGCCCATGAAGCTGTCTATCTTGAGATAGGCGATGCCGGCATCTTTGTCTGCCCAGTTGCCGCTGACATTGTGGGTATCGTCGCCCAGGTCTTTAAGCAACTCCTTCGAAATCGTCGGGTCGAGTA
This sequence comes from Candidatus Obscuribacterales bacterium, assembly GCA_020634035.1. Lineage (GTDB taxonomy): Bacteria > Cyanobacteriota > Vampirovibrionia > Obscuribacterales > Obscuribacteraceae > RI-106. The sequence goes on from JACKCM010000007.1 coordinate 34,470, forward strand.
CATGGGCGAATTTGTCGCCTAAATTTTGCAGATCTTCCTCTGCCAAAATAAGGGCGTCGTTCCTTCCGTCCTCGGTGTCTTGAATCTCCCAACTGCCGGGCAGTTCGGAAGCCTGGCGAGCCCGGCCTTCGCCCAGGGCGAAGCGAGAATACATGTCGGTTGCCCAGTCGTAGGATTGTTCAGCCATGTTTTCGCCGACGGCGGTACCTGCCTGCTCTGGGGTCTGTTCGCCCTCGGTGGCGGCGGGCTTGTTGTCGCCATCGGTCTGGGCGTCACCTTGTTTCGGAGGCGCTTTATCGCCTTCGGTGTCTGGCTCGGTCTCACCGGCTTTGGGCTGGTCCTTTTCGGCGTCTGGCTTGGTCTCGCCCGCTTTTGGTTGCTCTTTTGCCCCATCGGCTGGGGTTTCGCCAGCTTTTGCGTCTGTGTTCTCGGTGCCGCTGCCATAGTCGAAGGCAAGGGTGCCGAAGTCTTTCTCGACACTCTTGGCCGCGGCGGCATTGTCTGTGGCAGTCTTCTCGCTGAAGCTCTTGATGCTGGCATCGTCCACGCTGGCGATACTGACGGCGCTTTTATCGCCGGCATCAGTCGGATTTTTGACTTCTTTTTCCAGCCCCTTAGGCGGGGCGTTGTCTGCTGCCATTTAGTAAACCGGAGAGTCTGAGAGTGTCAGTCGGAAGCTTTTTCAGGCTTTCGACCAGATCACTTTTATGTATATACCCTCCGGTGGGGATCGTTTACCTCCTTAAATTCTTAAATCTCAAGATGGGGCAGGGTTTTAGGATTCGAGTCCCGCTTGCTAGTTCATTCTGGGCATCGGGCACTTTGCCCCTTGAAATAGACTTCTAGAAACTCCTCCAGAGAATCTGCCAGGACTGCAGCGGCCTTAGCGCCAACCCGAATCACTCGCTGGGTCTTTTTATCTAGCTCGAAGGCGATCTGGTCGCCGTTATCGAAATCGGCGAATATCACCGAGTTATCCAGTATATCGATCACCATGCTTTCGTAAGTGTTCTCCGTGTCCGTGGTCGGTGATGCAGTCTTCGGCAGGCTTACATAAGTCCCCGCTAGTTTCTGTTCGATTTCGAGGTGCGAGATCTCTTGCAGCTTTTTAAGAGGGCGTATTGAGATGCCATTGCGGGTGATGCCGTCGCATCGTTGATAGATGCTCAACAAATTTGATGGAAGCTGCAGGCGAATACCCCTTCCTGTGATGTGATGGACGATCGCACTATAGTCCGCCGGAGGAAGCGGCGTAGACACAGTGCAATCGTCTGCCAGTCCATCGAGAATTTTTGCCTGAGGGGCGCCATTTCTAACAGCCCATCCCAATACCGGCCTGAGAGCCAGGCTGTCGGCATCTTGTGAAACTCCAAGAAAGCCGCCCAGAAACTCCATTGTATGCTCTTCTTTGTTTTCATCCACCAGTGTGAAAGGTGCGCAAGAGACACCAGAGGGTAAGTTGTTGCTGTCGATGCGGTTGCTGTAGTCATCATCTTGCCAGGTGTCGTTTAGAAGCAGTGGATTTCTTGTCGAGAAAGTGCCGGCTACACTATCTTTGACATAGGGAATCAGCTTCACTATCCAGCCGTTTATGAGAGCCTCGCCGTAGGCAGACTTCTGTTTATAGATGTCTTGCCAGTGGGGCAGATCGATGTCTCCCCGGGAGGCTCTGACGAACTGGTCGGCAATTTGTTTGAGGGAAGGTGTCCACCACTCTAGCCCATAGGGTTCAAGGTGATCTATCTTGTGGCGCAGGTGTTGCCAGTCGGCGGTCTCTCCTTCGAGGGTTATTTCGGTGATACCGCAGCCAGACCAGAGGCGATATTCGAAGTAGTTCTGCAGGGCGTCTAACAGCGCCACCTGACAGGCGAGTTTCTCGATTATGCCACTGGTGGTGAAGTCACATTGCAGTATCTTGAACTTTTCGCCGACTACGTTTTCAACTCCTAGCGCCAGGGCGTGGATTCCTAGATCCCAGGCGCTTTCTGGTGAGTGTCGATTGAGATCCTGGATTGCGAACTCAATCTTCATTCGGCCTTCATGGCTGACAAGATAGTCTCTGAATCGCTCCGGATCATTGTTTATGTGCCGGGCGAGGCCCTGGACAATTGTTATCCAGATCATATCCGGAGATAGAATGAGCGGGCGGTGATCGGCGAAGGCAAGATGAACGGCTGTGATCAGTGGATGATGAGCGACTCTGGTTACGGCATTGGCATTGTAGCCGGAGCAGGAAAGTATGGTCTCGTCGTTTGGGTCCTGGTGGTTTATTCTCAGCAGATACTTGAGTGAGTCGCGAAGCTTTTGTTCTTTCAGTGGGGTAGTTGTCGGTTCGACTGAGTGCACAGCAAAAGTGATGCCGCGGGCGGCACTGGAAATGTTCTTCATATTTTGTCTCCAGAGGATCTACAACTGAGGCTGGCGAAATCCCAAAACAAGCCCACCGCATGCTTTGCGGGTGGTTGAAAATTTCTATGGATTCGCTTTAACCTTAGTAACTATTATCTCAGTTTTGCAGCTTGTTGGCAAGCCTGAAAAGCCACTGTGGGTGGTGGTTTGCGGCTGCGAAGATAGGGCGTTTTGAGCATTGTTTTGGCCTTGTTTTTAGTGAACTTTCGACTATTGAATCTGCTATGATTGAGAAAGCGCCGATTTGAATTCTCAGCTTGCGGGCGCTTACAAAACAGCTAAAGAGAGGTATAGACATGGTTGTTTATTCACGGGGTTTTGCGCCCCAAAATCCACCGACCAAAGAAGAGCAAGAGCAAGAAAAGCGCTTCTTTCTCGAGAATCTGCCTGTTATTCTGAAGCATCAGAAAGCAGTGCTGGAGAGTCCGAAATTCTTTTTCTCCTGGCCCGGCTCCTTCGCTTTCGGCAGTTGGCCGTATATCCCTGGCGACGGTCCTGTCTATACAGGATATTTATTGCTGGGCTGGCAGTCTGGTAGATTACTGGAGTGCTGCACCGAATGTGGTGGTTCTATCTATCTGGTTGGTGTCGGCGGCTCGCCACTGAGCGGCAGTGGATCTTGCTGGGGACCCTGTATGCAATGTGGAGAGTTCAAAAGGACGTACGAGAAGCTATCAGATAAGATGGTCTGTATCGCCGAACTGCGGCGAGACCATCCTATTGAAGAGAGTGAGTGGATAGAAGAAGACGGCTTCGAGCCATCGGATTTTAAGGAGATGATAGCGAAACTCAATGAATTCAACTGACCGATCTGCTAAGATAGCGCCTTTGTAGCGGGGATGTGAGAGGCGACATGTCAGAGCGTGCGTCCAGCAAGAGACAAGTTGTGGTACTGATTGTGGTATCGGTATTATTTCTTGCCATAGGTGTCGCCGTAACGCTGCCTCTCTTTCACTCCGAGGACAAGGCGGCGACGGATGCCAGCTACAACTATTTGCGCAAGGGCACCAATCCGCCCAGCCTTTTGCCCGACGACCTCACCGCCACCATAGTCAAAGAGAACGAAGCCTGGGTCGCTAACGGACCGGTAACGGAAAAACAGCTGGCGGAGTTCGCGCGCGATCACAAACCAGTCGATCAGCTCAAACTGCGCAGCTCTGACGTTGGGGCACAGGAGCTTTCGGCGCTTAAGGAAGATTGTGGTTTGAGAATACTGCGGGTATACAACAGCGATCTTGATAGAGAGGCTTTACAGGTTCTCTCTTCTATAAAGAGCCTTCGCGCTCTTGTTCTGGAAGACAATCGGCTGTCTCCAGGCTACATTCGCAGTCTCACCGGTCCTGCCGAACTTACTACTCTTGTTATTAATAAAAATGAGATCGATGGACGTTTTCTAGAACATTTACAGAGCGCGTTCCCTGTTCTTGAGGTATTGGATATTTCCAGAACCCTGATTAAGTTTGACGAGCTAGAGGCGTTAACTGCGCAGCCAAAGTTGCGCGAGCTTCGGCTCTATGGTTGTCCCAATATTTCTGCGGCAGATGCGGCTGCGCTTCGAAAGAAGATGCCGAAGGTGACTGTCTATCATGGCGACTGGGGCGACCAGTGGAAGCACTGAGGTGGGTCTTGCCAGATTCGATTATTTTGCATTGAGAGTTTCTTGTCTTATGTCTTTCACGACGAATAATTCGGCGAAACTTTGAGTATGCTTGGAACAATGAATTCAATATGCCAGGTAAAAATCGAAGCTTTGGTTCAAGCCGCCAGAGAGAGGAAGTCTTCTAGCTTTCTCATCGCCCAGGGTGAGTCGTTATTATGCGAAGACTATCTTGACTGGTCGGATAATCCGGTTGCTTTGCGATCAATAACCAAATCAATTGCTGGTCTTGCCGTGGGATTGCTTTTTGACCAGCGATTGATAGATGGTGTTGATACCAGGCTGTCCGATTTTCTTCCTGCGATTAGAAACTCTGACAAACAGACTATTACGTTGCGACATGTCCTCACCCATTCATCCGGATTGGAGGGATGCAGTCCAAGAGAAATTGAACAAGCCGATAGTGCTCTTGAGCTTCTGTTAGCAGCAAGTCTTTCAGGTGTTCCTGGAGAGAAATTCGAATACAGCAATCTGGCTGTTTACTTTATCTCGGCACTGGTTGAAAGCCTGACATCGCAAACTGTCGACGATTATATAGCTGCAAATATATTTTCTCATCTTGAAATTGAAAATTATGTTTGGCATAGAGATCCTGCCGGCAGTTCACATTGCATGGCCGGATTGAGCCTCACTGCAAGAGATCTTGCCAAGTTCGGACAGTTGATCTTGAATGAGGGTCAGTGGCGGGGACGGCAAGTGCTTAGCAGAGAGTGGATGAGAAGCTCAACATTGCAGATTCAGGGACGTGATCCGATTCGAGGCTATCTGTGGTGGCTCAAGGAGAATGATCTGAAGTCGCAGACTGAAGCAAAGTCCAGCGGCGGTGACTTCATTAGATATGTTTCTTCTGATGGAGAGTTCGGGCAGTATTTGATTGTAGATTTGTTGAAGCGGCTTGTTATTGTCAGGCAGATTACGGAAGATGACTACCAAAACGACGGCGATTCCTTTGGCAACTTGCGTAAGCTGATTTTTGAGTTGTTCTAGAATCCAATTAAAGGCATCTCCGCCAGAAGGGGATTTTTCATATCGCTAGACAGCAGTGCCAGTCCCCATTCACCTTCCTGTCCTTAGGTCAGTATCTAACATGACGCTTGGGGTGACCAGTGGAAGCACTGAGACCAGCCGAAAGGCTTAGCTTTTTTGTTCATTCGGCGAAATCGGAAGAGTCTCTGGCCTTGTGAATAGATAGTATTGCCTCTATCAGTGGCGCAGCTGAATCTTTTCGGTGAGAGTCTTTGTCGATCTTCAAATCCATGAAGTTGAATACACCGGTCCATGATTCAGTGGGGAGACTTACACAAAATTTGGAGCCACTGCCTGAAACTGAGAATACTTCCCGAGATCTATCTCCATTTGAATCCTCAAAGGTGACAATGTAGTCCGTTGATTCTGTTGAGTTCGCTGGCGTTATTTTTGAATTCTGACTAACTTCCAGGGTGAGAGGTTTGAGCTTGTGAGATCGACCATCCTTCTCTATTTCTATCCAGTTCTTATGGGCTGATAAAAGTGATGCTACCGCTCGGGAACTCCAAGCTCGAATGTTGGCAAGTTCAAGAGCGGCTAATTGAAATTGCTCGTCTGAAGATAGCAGCGGAAATTCTCCGTCTTCATGAATGAATTCAAAAGAGCTCTTCTGACCGCCACAAATTGCGTTAAGTGTCAGCTTGGTGTCGGATTTTACATTTATGCCTACGGGTTCTAATGCATGCATTGCTATTTGGATTTCTCCTTATCGAAAGCAGACTCTTCCAGTTCTTCGGTTGAAGAACTCTGTAAGTCTCATTTCATATGTCGTTCCTTCCCATGAATCTCTTACTATTACACGACCTGCTTTACTTAGACCATCGATCAAGACAACATGACCAGCACGGCTGCCAGGTTCTCTGAATTCGGCTACGAAGTTTCCCCTTTCAAGAAGAGCATTAAGTGCGTTATCTTCGACGCGCCCCGCTTTCCATCCTGGACTATGTCTCTCGATAAGCTCTTTCTTCAGCCATTCCAAGTCAGCTGCCATCTCTTTTTTTCTCAGTTCTTTTGGCACATACTTTCTGAATGCCTCAATCAAATCATCCTGTTTTACTTGACCATTTGTTATCATCTCACCACATGCCGATACGCACGAAAGATTGTGTCTTTGTCTAACTACAGAGTCAGAGAATCTTTCGTCGATTACTTCCCAAGTATAGGAATCTCTGACTTTTCCCATGTCGGTTCTCTGTAGTCTACCAGTTGCTTCGTCTACCTGAAACTTAATTTCTTTGGGGTGATTAAGCTTCTCAGTGGGTTTTTCTTCCCCTTTTTTTGCAACCTTATTCTCATGCTTTTCTATTTCCGGTTCATCATGATGCCTGTTTCGTTTGTTGGATTTGCCGATGTTGCCAGTGCCATCGTTTTCTGTCTGCGAAAGCAAAATGTTTTCGTCCTTCTTGGCGTCAGGTCTCTGATTGGTAAACCTGGGACGGTGAGGACCTTCCATCGGTGGACCGCCGGCGGTGGCATAGGCGGGGCGCATTTGGCCATGTCTTGGACCGGGGAATAGTCGATCGAGAAATTCTCCGAATTTCTGGCAGAAGACTTGCTTGTCTTCTGGCTTCAGCTTCTTCAAGGTGTCGGTGAGATCTTCCAGTCTCTCCACAATTCTGGCGCTCTTGCCAATTTTTGCCATTGCACCAGGCACCGCGATGTTCGTCAGCAACTCGCTGGCTACTTCCGCTTTCTCGCCCGGCGGAAGCGATTGCCAGCGTCGATTTATCTCTGCGCCCAATATAGATAAATCGCGCAGGGGCTTTCCATAGTCTCCGGTCGCGCCCACTTCTCCCAGATACTTCTCGGTAACACCCCATAGTTTGACGCCGGTGACCATGGCGCCCCCTATGGCTTCTCCCGCCTGGGCGCTGGTTTCTAAAGCTCTTGGATTATTCGTCATGACGTCCTGGCCAAACTGCCAGATTTTGCCCACGGTTTGACCGAGACCGACGACGTCGTCCACCATGCCCATTACACTTTTGTTGACACCTTTCTGAGTCCCAAGCCAGATCTCACTGCCCTGTTTGCCGAGCTCTGCCTGAAACGCTTCGATGCCGGCGCCAATTACTTGTGCTTGCTTATCTAGCGGCAGTTTGCTGATTTTGTCAAATACCGATATAGGTGTGACCTCGGGCGTCAGTGCTCTGTGCACACCGGCGTCTTCGGCTCCACCGCTGTCGTTGGACACACCGAAGAGAGATGCGGTCACGTCGGATTTTAGCTGGTTTATTGCTCGGTCCCGATCCGGGCCAGGCTGCATGTGCTGCTCTATTTGCTGGCGCATGGTCAGCGCGCTGTCCACCAGTTTGTTTTCCGGGGCAAGGGCTCGCATGGTATCGGTGGTGATGTTCTCCAGCTCGGTGTCTGTTCCTGGAATCACTCCACTGAGAGTGATGCCGCCGTCGGGGCGGTGCACTTCTTTAAATCCGCCAAGCGGCGTCGGGCGGTCACGATTGAATTCGAGATTTTCCAGATCCTTTTCGGTACCGCCATCAAGGCGCGAGACCTTGCGTTTATTGCCATCGCTATCGAGAGCCTCTATCGTCACGCTCTCGGCACTATCATTGCCTCCAGCGGAGCCGTCATGCTTGTTGGTCCGCTGGCTCTCAATGGTCGCCATCCCCTTAGCATCTACCTGGGATTTTTCGGCAATTTTCGGGTCGAGAGCCGACTTTTCTCCGGCTTTATTCTCGATATTCTTGTCGCCATTGTGCGATGTGTTACTGGCGTCTTTGGCGTGGTTGTGAGGACGGTCCGGCATGTATTTTGAATCGTTTTTGCTGATGCTTAGCTCTATGAATTGTGGACAGAGCTTCCTCTTGTACAGACATTTATACCCATTACAAAAGATGGATGTAATGTGGATTTGTGCAGTCGCCGCAGAGTTAATACTTCGATGCTTCGCCAGGCATATAATACCCAGGTACGGGCAGGCGTAGGCGCTAATAGAGGAATAGATGATGGTATCCAGGCAGGCGACAGAAATAGATAGAGAGCGGCTTCAGGCGCTCATCAAGGAAGAGCAGGCGATGTTTGTCGAGCGTCATCCTCGCTCTAAAGAGCTTTTCGAGCGCGCCAAGTCTCATCTTATTGCCGGAGTTCCCATGAACTGGATGGTGAAGTGGGCGTCTCCTTATCCTGTCTTTGTGGAGAGCGCTAGCGGCGCGCGTTTCAAAGATGTGGACGGTATCGACTATGTCGACCTTTGTCTGGGCGACACCGGCGCCATGACCGGACATTCGCCGGCGGCTTCCACCGCGCGTATTAAAGAACAGCTTGATCGTGGTATCACCTGCATGCTGCCCACCGAAAACAGTCTCTATGTCGCAGAAGAATTGACCAGAAGATTCGGCTTGCCTTACTGGCAGTTTGCGCTCACCGCCACCGATGCCAATCGCTTCTCGCTGCGGCTGGCGCGCCGGTTGACCGGACGTCCGTATGTACTTGTTTTCAACTGGTGCTACCATGGCACCGTTGACGAGTCATTCATAATATTGGAGGACGGCAAAGCCCGGGCTCGCCATGGCAACTGTGGACCTCAGATAGATCCTGTCCAGACCACAAAGGTGATTGAATTCAACGATATAGAGGCGTTGCGAAAGGCGCTTGCCCCGGGGGATGTAGCCTGTGTTCTGGCGGAGCCTGTGATGACCAATATCGGCATCGTGCATCCTGAGCCCGGCTATCTGGATGCATTGAGGGAGATCACTAAAGAGACCGGCACTCTTCTGATACTGGACGAGACCCATACTATTTGCACCGGTCCTGGTGGCTATACCGGAAAGTATGGACTGAAGCCGGATATGCTCACCATAGGCAAGCCTATTGGTAGCGGCATCCCCGGTGCTGCTTATGGTGTCACCGAAGAGCTGGCGAGAAAAATTCAAGAACAATCCAGTGTCGAGGTCTGCGATACATCGGGCATCGGCGGCACCCTGGCTGGTAACGCTCTTTCTATCGCTGCCATGCGAGCTACTTTAGAGGATGTTCTGACAGAAGAAGCCTATGAAAAGACCATTCCACTGTGTGACCGTTTTGTAGAAGGGGTTGAACAGGTCATCGAAGAGTATAAGCTGCCCTGGACTGTGCGTCAGCTTGGCTGTCGGGCCGAGTACTGGTTTTCGGAGCAGTCTCCGGTGAACGGTGGCGAAGCTGCCGCCGCCGGGGATTTTGAGCTGGATCAATACATGCATCTGGCTGCCCTCAACCGTGGTGTCTTGATGACACCATTCCATAATATGGCGCTGGTATCACCTGCCACCACGGCCGAAGACATTGACCGTCATACCCAAGCGTTTAGAGATTCGGTACAGAATCTGATTTCGAAGTAGTAAACTTAATCAGCTAACTTAAACGATTTATTGAGTTGATTCGATCTCGAAAGTTCGATGATATGCACGGAGAAGTAAGTGAGTCTGTCAACAAATTGTTTTAATCTTCATAGGAACCCAGCAGTTCTATTCGTGTCTGCAGTGGTATTGGCTCTTTTTCTGATCTGTTGTAATCCAGGCGCAGAGGCAGCCGACAAGACCAGTGGTTCCGGCGCTCGCGCATCGGCATGGGCACCCTGCAATTCTGCCACCTGTTTGAAGCTCAGCCAATCGGGATGGATCTATCAAAATATGCCGGGCAAGCCGGAGTATCTTATCTGGAAGAACTTTCAGTATAGAGACGGCAGCGGTCAGGGAGAATGCTGGAGTATCGATCATCTGGGCGAGTCCATTGATTATGTTGGCGGTCGTCCTCAAGATCGCGGCATGTGCTCTGTGTGTCGGGGCAAGCTTTATCTAGGCCAGCCGACCAAGGGCTTGCCAAAAGCTGCCGCCATCCCGGTGCATCCCTCTACATATAAGAAGGACAATCAGGTCGTTCTCGGGCGCTCCTGGACAAAGCTCTATGTCAATGCCGCAGCGCCAAGTGTTTATGCCTGGTATCTGCAGGCGCTTCCCAAGAGTGGATGGGCTGTGGTAGATAGAACCCGGGCTGCGGTGCGAGGCAGCAACTTCTTGGTCACTACCAATGGTGCCAAGTCGAAGTGGATGAGTTTTGCCCCCGGCGCCGGTGGCAGATGCGAATTAATTATGATGAGCCGTAGTTTTTGAGTCTGTGTCTAACGCCTTCGTCAGCAGCTTCTCGCCGATTTTATGATTTTGCCGTGGTCTGCCCAGATCTTCCAGCCGTCAGGGTACTCGATGGCTGGCGTATGCGCGTCGGGGCTGTGCGGGTAGCCTTTGTCGTCAAAGTGGACTGCGACAGGCGGTCTGGCCACAATGACCAGATCGTTGTAGAGCCAGGCAAAAGTTCCAACATGATCTATCAATCTGGTTGCATCGTGTAGTGTAGTCGGGTAATAGCCATTTTTCTCTCCGTCGACTTCTTCTGCGATTGCCTTAGAGACGGTAAAGTCGAAAAACGATAAAGGGGCGGTGCGATGGAGGTTGTTCCATTCGATTCTACCTCTCATGTTCGTATAATGTCCGTTCTCTTGGCGCGGAACGAATCCATAGACCGGCGATATTTTCATACTAGTATGGACCATGTATCGATAGCGCTTTCTGGTCAGTTCGACAATTTCAGCAAGCTTCTCTTCAAGACCGTTTTTGTGCGGTCTGTTATCGCTGCTTCGAAGTGATACCACCGCTTTGATCGCTTTGCCTGTACGTATTGTTGAATCAGGCTCAATGGTCGATTTGTATTCAAACTCATAGCTGACAAATTCGACATCCAGCTGACCCACAGGTAGCTTCATCGATTTTACGGTGGCATCCAGGGACTTGTTTATCATCGCCAAAGCCAGTTCATAGGGAAAGTCCCGGGCATCAATGTGCCCACGACTACGCGAGTCGTCTCTATCGTAGGAGAGATTCACAAGCGCCAGAGCCAATTGATTGGCGGTCTTCGGAGAATCGACTATTATCCATTCTTTCGTGGACGGCAACCTCTTGCGTTTGCCCTTGTAGACGTCGTTGAGAAAGTTTCTGAGGGCTTTTAGATCTAGAGGCTTCAGAAGGAGGTTGCGACAAACAGGGATCTTAGTAGCCTCGAAGCGCTTGTTATGAGCCAGGGCGTCTTCTTTCTGCCAGCGCAGAATTGCAAGGGCAATATCGTTTCTGGGACTCCTCGCAATTCTATTGAGCCCGGAAGGGTCGAGCTGTCTTTCTTTTTCAATCTGCGCCTCTAGTTTATAGCAAAGGTTTTCCAGACGAACCCGCAGTCCGTCTTTGAAGTCGCCTTGATAGAGTTCGTAGTAAATCATCTATTATCACCGGCTTTTCCGATTTTAAGCGCGTCTTGAGATAGTGTCAATTTAATTCGAGAAGGGTATAATTTCCTGGTGCCTGCGGTGGCTGTAAAGGCTTAGTCCTGCTGACTATACGGACGGCAAGAGGTGCTATGAAATTTAGAAAAAGTATCAATCTAGCCGCAGCCCTGGTAGTACTATGTCATCAGGTCTCTATTTCTGCTCTCGCTAGTGATTATTTACCAGCCAATACCGTAGCCGATTTGCGTCTGCAGCGAACTCGCTGCGTTACAATTGGCTTCCATCAGCCAATTCGCAATCGATCCATCGAGCAGATGCTGATCAGTATCGATGGAGAGAACCTGCGCAATTTCTCTTTCGACCAGATAAAGAAGAAGCTCGGTGGTCCATCGGGTTCTGTCGTCAAGGTTGAGTTCGCTCATCCGAATGGTGACATTGAAAGTGAAGAGATCTTGAGAGAGTTTCCAAAAAGCTGGGAGGAACAGGCTAGTGTTGACTCGATAAGCATGATCGACAGGTTGTTCTCTCCAAATTCCTCAAGCCCCAATAACCTTCTTGAATATACTAACGAGAACACCGATCTTATCGGAAAGCTTAAATGTGCTCAAGCGGTGGAAGTCAGTGAAAGTGACGGTAGAAATCGAACTGGCTTCCTGGTCAAGTGTATGTTACTCAGTCAAGCGGTTGGTGATTTCGATGCGGCAGAAGAATATCTGAAGTTGATCCTAGATTCACTGAAGAGCCAGTCAACCTCTAATTTAAGACAGGCTAATTCAATATATCGAAGTGCCGTTGTAGTACAGAATCTGGTTGCTCTCGGCAAATCTGCAGAAGCCGAGGAGATTTGCAAATTTCTATCGGCATCGAGGTCCGCAGGACCCAAGCATCTTCCAGCAGACGTCGGATTGCTCGAAGCCTACTCTTTGATACCAACAAAATCGGCTCAGGCTGCGTGTCGTGAACTGGCGAAGAGAATTATTTCTGAGAATAGAGCCAATAAAAAAAATGCATTTTCTGAGAACGCGTTTTGGTTCGCCCAGTATCTGGAGTCTCAGGGCTGGTATAAAGAGGCTATAGATATTTATTCTAAGGAATATGATGCTCTCAAGGCGCGACCAACCTATATAGATTTGGCTGGACCTCAGCTTCAAGGTTTTTGTCTATATTCCAGAGCCAGGCTGGAAGCTATAGTAGGAAGAAAGGAGCAGGCCAAAAAGGACCTTCAGGAAATCCTACGAACATACAACGCCTTGCTTCCCAAACAGAAAGAGCTGTTGAGTCGATTGCCCGAGTTTTTTCCCAATTTCACCGATATCGAGAAAGCCAGAAATGCTCTCAGTCGTTCTGCCACAGCTATCGTAGAGCCTCCACGATTAAGGAGCTATTTAAGTCAGGACCCGTATTTAAATGAGGATGCTTCAGCCTATCGACTGCAATTTCCTCAGGCTCTCAACTGCTTTGCATTACTCAAAGAGAATGATCAGAAGGGGGCAATGGCAGTCGCTGATAAGCTGATAGACGCATACAGAGAAAGTATCACAGCCGCGCCTTTTCTTTATGTTCGCCAGAATTTGTTCTGTACTTGCTTGCGGATTATCAGGGCTTTTACCGATAGAGGTTGGTATGATTCTTCGGAAAGACTCTTGTCGGAACTGGAGACTGTCGCCAAGAAGAGATCGCCGAGGCTCTCGCCTAACAATGTGGCCTGGACTATGATCGCTGCGGAGCGGGCCTATTGCTCTCATCTGGCCAGACCTAAGGACATTCCTGACTGGTCTTTCTTGCAGAACACCATATCTGATGATGCGAGAAGACGAAGACCGAATACATCTCTGGCTCATCGGCTGCGAGAGCTGGCTCTGGCCTATGCTGGTGCAGATGAGCTGGAACGAGCAAAATATTTCATTGACCAAGCGATGAATGAGTTGAATTCAACAGTCAGCACAAACCTCAATCTTGAGCTATCGAAGCTTCCATCCGATTGTAACGCAGCTGTATTTTTCGATGCGGCATACATATATGCCAAGTCTGGTGAATTTAGTAAAGCTGACAAATACCTTGAGCAAGCTTTCAAGCTTCCATGCAAAGTAGACGGTAGTTTATCGGCACTTCTCTCATCTTTAGCCACTGTATATAGTGATAGTGGACTTGCGCATAGAGCGATATATATTCTCGAGAAGGTCGAAGAGAAGTTTCCCTCACGAATGGATAGAATTGATGGTGAAAACGCTCATATAAAACTCGTGAAATTTTATCGACAGAGCCGACAGCCTGCTAAAGCCCTTCGTTTGGTCAAGCGTATAATCAGCGATTCTAGAGGTTCTCCCAATGTCGAAGTCAGTCGTCTGATGGCTGAACTCAGCGAGGAGATGGGTCAGTATTCCGATGCGGCTAATTACTATTATGAGGCTGGCAGGTTTTACGACACTTTTGCTCAGTCAGAGAGAGAGCGGCTTTTGAAGAATGCGCTTCGATGCGCTGTTCTGGTTCCCGGATATGACAGGTCCCGGCTGTCCAAGGTATATGTCGCTCTTGCCGATTTGCCCAGTGGAAACAATCTCAGCAGATCTCTTGCCTATCGCAAGAAAGCAGTTGAATTATTGAGCGACACAGATCCGGAGAAAGCTAAACAACTTTCGACTGTCGGATATGTAGAAGAGTTGTTGGCCGAGTCACGGTTGAAATCAAGCAAGGCAAGTGCTGTTTCGAAAAAGAGGGACTATGACACAAGAATCGCCACTGCAAGAAAGGCCGCAGAACTTGCTTCTAAGAGTAAATCAAAGGATGCAAGCGACTACTGGTTGCGTCTTGCCTATGCAGAGGTTGAAGCTGGCAGAGTAGACGATGCTGTAGCCGATGCGCGCAGGGCAATTGCCGCCTATGGTGCCGAGAATGCAAAATATCATTCACTGAGTACTTTTGTTCATCCGGGATTCTGTTTGAAGTTAGCGCATGCCGGTTATCCGGAGAAAGCGGAGTCTATATTGAAAGAGGCAGACGCTAAAGTAGCTTCTGTCGCCGGTGAAGGCAGCATGCCGGCCCAGGCAGTGATGGCCAATCATTTTGAGTATTTGGTTAGAGTCAAAGATTACACCAGGGCGGAGAAAGTACTCAAGTCATTTTTGAGAACTGACTTAAATCAAGGGCGATATGCGCCACCAAATCACGACTTGTATGTCTGTGGAGTTGGGCCTTATCCTATTCAGTCAAGCATGGACGCGGTAAAAAAGGTGCTTCAGGTTGCAAGGCAGATGGCAACTGTCAAAAGTGAAGCCGTTGTCGCATTGCGTTTTCTCAATGAGCTACTGGCGGTGGAGCTAGAGCAATTCAGCAAGGATGACTATCGAGTAGGTCTGACCTACAGTAACATTGCGCAGGTTCGTTTTGTCGCAGGCCAGAATCAAGAGTCCTATGAAGCTTTCGAAAAGGCTAAAGAGATTATGCACAAGTACGAGGGGATTATGTGGGTTCTGAGCAGTCTGGGTCCGGATTATTATAGTGTGCTTCGAAAGGTAGGAAAACAATCTGAGATTGAAAGGATGGAGAGCCTGAAACTAGAAGAGCAGCGGCAGCGACAGTTGCGTCATATGCGACCACGGCGAAACTAGTTGTTGAAAGGATCGTATTCCGGGCTTTCCCAGCCATTGATCGCACCGAATACACTCAGCAAGAAGGGAGCCGTGGTGCAGAACATCAGGATGATCACCGACATGGACCAGCCTTTTTCAACCACTGCTTCGGCAGGATTTTTCGGATTATAAAAGATGGTTATGCTGCGCCCGATCTCGGGGTCGACTCCGTTGTATCTGGTCTTGCTTGCTCCCGGGCGAAAGTTTGTTTCCAGACCGACTTTGTGCGCTAGCAAATCAACTGCGGTCTGGTTCGAAGTGGTGTAGGTCCCTTTGCCGACGTTGAATAAAATCAAACGATGGTCGACCTCATTCTCCCTGATCACTCCGTTAGCAGGAATCCAATTCTCTGTGTCGCTGACCAGCTTGGCCAGTACTACAGAGCTGGCGATACAAACGACGGCGACGATGGTTAGAAGGAATGGCATGAAGATCACTTGGAAGGTGTCAGTTCTTTTAGTGTAAGGCTGCCGAAGGGAGCGGTCAACTTGAAAAGCATTACAAAGGAATATATAAGACCTGATTTCTTCCCTTGTATGGGTCTTTCTGAAGTGGCAAGGGGGTCTTGACGCTTTGTTTTATTGAGACCTATGCGGGGCTTGTGTTTGTTTTCGGCTCTGGTACATTCGAAAAGAAACTGTTTCTTTTTACCCCGGCGAGTCTGTGCAGGCTCCCGGAAGCGAGGCGATCTCAAATGCAGGAAGTCTTGCCGAGTACTTTAATTATGCTACAGCGGATCTTCGATGAGGAGACCATTCGCCTTGCGCTTGCTCTAGCAAGAGAAGAGGTCGATCTGAAGATCGAGTATTTTGTCGAGAGCGGAGATCTGCTATATGGACAGCTCATCTGCAATAGTCTCATTTTGGCGTCCACCTGTATTCACTTCAATAGTCTACCTTCGATTATTTGTTGTATCGAGTGTTCTTGTACTAAAGGAGGAGCTTGCCAGCATAGCGCTCTGGCCCTGGGTAGTTATCTAGATTCATTGGACTTCGATAGACCTCACAGTCTGGCGTTTGGATCTCTTGGTGCGGCTTGTTCAAGGCGGTCGATATCTGGGCGGGACGTTGTCGGTAACTCTTCGGAGGATTCGCAAGAGTTATCCTGCAGTCCGATTCTGCCTGGTATGATCGCCATGGGTCAAACCGCAGAGCAGACCTATTCTAATCTCTCATTTGCCTTTGAGAAATTGAGAGAGGCTGGGATTTGCAGTGTTGATACCAGAGACAATGGCATCGTTCAATCGAATATAGACATTAATGAATTAACTATCGATGACGAAAAGCTGATTTATATAGTCGAGACGCGTAAGCGTCGCATCAATTCTCCTGATTTGACCGCGTTTGCGGTCAGGGTTCATAAGAATGGCAGGCTCGGGCGAAAAAGGGCGATCAGTTTTGGAGAGGTCGAGACGCTGGCAGCCCAGAGTGATCTGCCTCTGGATTATGCCATCGGTTCGCTCAAGAAAGGAATTGAACAGTGGGAGCTAAACAGAGCCTATTCTTATCACGAGTTTCCGGATGATTACCACGATGTCTTCAAGCTTCTCATGACTCGTATCCTCAAGACCGGACGATGTTTCCTGGGATGTAGAGATGGACCACTTCTACATCTTGGGCGTGAGTTACCCGGACGTTTCCAGTGGCAGGAAGTATACCGCAATACATATAAGTTGGCTCTGGTGGCTGTCGATGGTAAAAGGACGATCCCGGTGATGCCGTGGTGTTGTCCCTGGTATCGTGATGCTTACACTGGCCGGTTTGGACCGGTTGATATTCCCGGGGCAGAGTTTCTCCACTCTAGAGTTCTTGAGCTCAATCCTCTCGATGGTCGTGACGCGACCGCCTTTGCGGTCCGGTTGGCTCGAAGTGGTCTCAGTAAGTATATTTCTCTTCCTCCGTCCCCGAGTCCTAAAATCGAGTTAAAACTGGTAGATAGAAAACCTGTTCTCAATACAAGTTATTTGCCTGCCCTCCCCGGCAGCAGCGAGGGCAAGAGTTCGGATGATAATAGCTGTTCTGTTTTGCACCTCAGCTATCCATCGATGGCGCTTACAGACAGGGTCTACTATGACAAAAAGGGCAGAAAAATAGTCGAGGTTCAGGACAGAGCTTACAGAGATACTCAGCTTCAAATGATCAGAGATTTGGGCTTTGTCGATATTACAGACAAAGTTGAGGGTGCTGATGAGGACGAGCATTTCTTCTGTGCGAGCAGTCCTGATAGTTGGGACGAGTTAAACGAACATGCGCTGGCGTGCTTGAGCGATGGAGGCATCGATATTGAAGAAGGCTTCTTGAATACGGTAAAACCTGTGGTGCTGGACGAGGGGGATATTACTTTCGAGGTCGATGAGTCGAGTGGGCTCTCCTGGTGGTTTTCGCTAGTGGCTTTCATTAACGTAGGAGATAGAAAGATCCCGCTAATGCCGGTGGTCAAAAGTGCCCTCGATAAGCTTCCTGTGATTTCGCAGCAATCTGTTGATGCTTTGAATCGGGATGGTCGTTTTTACGCCAGTCTCGAAGATGGCACCAGAATCAGCATGCCCTTTGCCAGAATCAAGGCTATTCTAGAAGCACTACAAGAGCTGCTGAGTGATCATGGTATGGGGATGTCTGCGGTTCAGGCGGCTAATTTGTTTCTGGATGAAGGTCTGGATCGTGCTGTCTGGCTCAATGCCGATAAGCTGAAGCAGACAGCTTTGATTCTCAAAGAGTTGTGTGAGCTCGAGGGCAAGGCGCCGCCTGTGGTGCCGGATATTTTTAAGGGCAAGCTCAGACCATATCAGCTTATCGGTTTGCAGTGGTTGCAGATTCTTTCTGCAGCAGGCATGGGCGGGATTCTTGCCGATGACATGGGACTGGGTAAGACCATCCAACTTATTGCCCACATATGCAAAGAGAAAGTCGCAGGACGGTTGGAAGGAGAGCCATTTCTTGTCATCTGTCCCACCAGCGTGGTGCCTAATTGGCTAAGCGAGGTTCGCAATTTTGCCCCTAGTCTTTCTATTCATGTTCACAGTGGTCCCGCGCGTTCTAGAGAGGAGGGCGCCTTTGAAGGCGTCGATATTGTGCTCTCCAGTTACGCTTTGCTTTTGCGCGATCAAGCGTTGTTTACGTCAGTATCATGGTCCGGGGTGGCGCTGGACGAGGCTCAGTATATAAAAAATCCCCTGACCAAAGTTGCTAAGAGCGCCCGAGATCTGATTGCACGGTATAGATTTTGCCTCACCGGAACACCGGTAGAAAATCACCTGGGAGAGCTCTGGTCTTTGTTTCATTTTTTGATGCCAGGAATTCTGGGCACAAAAAGGTGGTTCAACGCAAATATAAGAATTCCTGTTGAGAAGTTTCGGGATTATCGAATGTTGAAGGTGCTTTCGATGAGAATCAGACCTCTGGTACTGCGCCGCACCAAGCTAGAGGTCTTGCCGGAACTCCCCGAGAAAACCGAGATCATAAAGTTTGTGGACCTCGGGCCAGAGCAACTGGATCTGTATGAATCTGTCCGGCTCTCTTGCGAAGCTGAGATTCGAGCGGAGATTGAGAGCAAGGGCATTGCCGCCGCCCAGATTGTTATCATCAAATCGCTGCTTCAACTGAGGCAGGTCTGCTGTGATCCTCGAATCGTAAGAGTAGAAGCTGCCAGGTCAACAAAAGAGAGCGCTAAGTTAACCGCTTTGATGGAAATGGTAGAGGAACTCCTTGGAGAAGGGCGGAGGATGCTTATCTTTTCTCAGTTTACGAGGATGCTTGATATTGTCGCCGATGAACTCGATAGTCGATCAGTCAGCTATGTGGAGCTGAGAGGTGCAACCATCGATAGGGTCACACCGGTGCGTCGCTTTCAAGATGGTGAAGTGCCGGTGTTTTTGATCAGTCTCAAAGCTGGCGGTGTCGGTTTGAACCTTACCTCTGCCGATATTGTTATCCACTATGACCTGTGGTGGAATCCTGCTGTGGAGTCCCAGGCGACTGACCGCGCCTATCGAATTGGTCAAGAGAAGCCGGTGTTTGTTTACAAGCTGGTGGCATACGGGACCATAGAGCAGAAATTGATGGTGTTGCAAGCAAAGAAACGAGAGCTTGCTCAAGGGATCTATGACGATCGGGGCAACGCCGACACGCACTTCTCTGAAGGGGATCTGGAGCATCTTCTTGCGCCTATCCAAAGAGAAGATGAATAGAGCGGGGGCCGATCCTAATTCTTCATATTAGATTGACCGAATCTTTGTACTGGTTTGGGTCTTGCCAATATGTTAGAAAAGATGCTATAGTAATCTAACAACAGAGAGGTATCTGAAGTGACAACTGCGAAGGCGATCAGGCAAGCCATTGAAGCAATGCCCGAAGGTAAGCCGTTTTTGACAAAAGATCTTCTTGGGCTGGGTACACGTGCTGCAGTCGATCAAGTGCTCTATAGAATGGCCAAAAATGAGGAAATTGTACGAGTCGCCCGTGGCATTTACGCGCGTCCAAAGTGGAACAAGTATGTAAAAGCTCCGGTTCTGCCAGAGCCTTATGAAGTTGCCGCATTGATTGCCAAAACAAGAGGCGTCAAAGTCGGCGTGACCGGAGCAGAGGCTGCTCATCGGCTAGGTCTGTCAACACAGATGCCGACTCAACCTGTCTACTTAACCACTGGCCGGACTGGCGAAGTTAAGCTGGGTAAAAACACCATCCGCCTTCGGCATGTTTCTCCTCGTCAGATGCAGTATGCAGGAACAGAAGTTGGTGTCGCGATAGCTGCTATTCGTTATCTGGGAAAAGAATTCGTCACCGCGCGCGTTATTTCTTCTCTCGAGCGAGCCCTGACAAAGGATGATTTTGAAACGCTTCGCACGGCTACGACCGCACTGCCTGGCTGGGCGATGGACAAATTCTTTCAATATGAGGCTCGCCATGGCGGACGAGTTTCTTCGGCTTAGCGCAGAAGTCCAGCAAGAAGTAATAAACGCAGCAGCCTCGAAGTTGGGGATGTTACCCGCGGTGCTGGAAAAGGACGTTTGGGTTTGCTATGTATTGAAGATTCTTTATGCTATGCCAGATCGAAGACCGATGGTTTTCAAAGGTGGCACGTCGCTGTCGAAAGTTTTCAACTTGATTAATCGCTTTTCAGAGGACATAGATGTTTCTATCGACTTCCTTGAAGATTACGCGAAGCCAATCTCTAAAACTAAAGCAGGAAAAATAAGAGACGAAATCGAATCGAATTTGCGAATCTATAAAAGTGATAGATTGCTCCCAGTCTTAAGCAAAGAAGCGCGTCTTTACGGACTGACCGTTGAAGCAGGTGATACCGATTGGGAAATACACGTCAATTACAATTCTGTCTTAAAAAGTATTCCGAGTTATTTGAAAGCTCGAGTTAAAATCGAGTTGAGTGGACGAAATGAGATCGTTCCAAGTTCGCGGCATGTCGTACATCCTTATCTCCAGGAGCAGACGACGGATCTTCTTTTTCCTGAAGCTGCAGTGGATGCTCTTTCCGCCGAGCGGACCTTCTGGGAGAAGGTTACTCTGATTCATGCAGGTTTAAATGCTGGTACTATTCAAAGATCTCCTCATCGTCTGTCGCGTCATTGGTCGGATATCTCGGTCATTGCTAAGACAGATACCGGCGAGCGAGCAATCAGGGATGAAGAGCTGCTTCTCAAGGTTGTCGACCACAAAGACTCATTCTGGCGGGATGGTAAGGCTAAATACGACGATTGTCGAAACAGAAAGTTTAAACTGGTTCCAACTGGCAATACACTAAATCTGCTCAAAGCTGACTATCAAGCCATGGTTGAATCCGGGATGTTTTTCAGCGAAAGACCAGCTTTGTTTGAGGAGATCATTGATGACATTCAGAGACTTGAATCTCGGCTTAATGGACGGTCTGTATAGTCCGAATTCATATGACTTGATTTCTTCCCTTATGTCAGGCTTTCTGAAGCGACAAGGGGGTCTTGACGCTTTCTTGTTTGGATTAATTCTGTTCCCGAATGGGAAACTATAAATATGCAACGTGATCTCGCATCAAGAATACGACGAAGGCAGCTGGAAGAACTAGGAGGCAGAGCAGTGTCGACAGCCATAAGTGATGACAATAAAGCATACAGAAAGCTGATCAATCGTTTTCCGCTTCGCCCCATACGTGATGATGAACAGAATGAGCAGGCAGCAAAAATTTGCGATCAACTTCTTGACCGAATCGATTCATTGAGTCCCTCTGAGAGCGACTATCTAGAAGTACTGAGCGATCTAGTCGCCAAGTATGAATCTAAATGGGATTCTGAATGCGCTTCCATGACGCCACGCGAACTTATTCGCTACCTCATGGACCAGAACGCTCTGGCTCAGAAAGATCTGGTGCCAGAATTTGGTTCGCCCAGTCGTGTATCAGAATTTTTGAAGGGCGAAAGGGATCTCAGTCTGGAGCAGGCAAAACGAATTGCTGCGCGCTTTCGTTTGAATATTGCGGCCCTGATATAGAAAGATATTGCGTTAGCGCTGTTCGAGCATGCGCTTTATGCAGTTGCCGTCGCGCTCCATGGACCATGCGGTGCTATTGTCGGTGGTGCCGTCTTCGCAGTCTTCTTTCAGGCGCCCGCCGTCATCCGGCACACCGGGACAATTTTTGTAGGCTTCTCCGAATAGATATAGAGATTCGTAGGCGTTGTATTTGCCTGCGACAAGGGCGTCGTCGGCAGCATGCTTCTCCGGATTCAGCCGCCAGCGGTCTCGATAGGCTACTTTGCCAGAGATAGCTATCTGAATAGAGCTATCCATCTCTCTAAACTGCCAGCATTCTCCCATGGCTATTCGGCCTGCGCTAAAAGAATCTTTCAACAGAAGCCCACTGGATTCATGCATCTCTACTTTTATCCGCTGGGTCAAACCGGAATCTGCTGTTAGAATAAATGGCTGCGGACAAAAGCACAGCTTGCTGTCGCGTCCCAGTTTAATAACCACGTCCTGGCGCGAGCTTCCGGTGTAGACCAGGCATGCTGCCTGGGTGCGGACCTCTAGCGTGGCACCGTCTGCGACATCAATCTCTATTTCGTGCCGATCGCCATCTAAAAGCCCCGCCGACGGACTGCGCAAAAACACTGTCGGGTGATTGTTGCGGCTTAGATAAAGCGGGCGGTGCACTTGCAATGGTGCCTTGCCAAACTGGTGGCTGACCACCGACCGATTCTCTTGCGGGCGGTAATCCGTTCGCAAACGGGCGATGCCGTGGTTAAGCACGAGCCAGCCCTTCGAAAAGCACATGCTTCTCTATCCAGGCGACGACCTCGTCAACATTTTTGTCATGCCTGATATCGGTAAAGATAAACGGACGCCCCTGGCGAATTTTTGTAGAGTCGCGCTCCATGACGTCTAAATCTGCGCCCACATAGGGGGCCAGGTCGATTTTATTGATTACAAGTAGATCCGAGCGGCTTATCGCCGGTCCACCCTTGCGCGGTATTTTGTCGCCCTCGGCAACATCGATGACATAGATGAACGCGTCCACAAGCTCTGGGCTGAAGGTCGCGGCTAAATTATCGCCGCCCGATTCCAGAAAGACTATGTCAGGCGAAAAGCGGCTTTCAAGCTTCTCTAGCGCGTCTATATTCAGCGACGCGTCCTCGCGTATGGCAGTATGCGGGCAGCCACCGGTCTCGACACCAACAATTCGCTCTGGTTCGAGCACGCCCTGCCGTATTAAAAACTCGGCGTCCTCTCTTGTATAGATGTCATTGGTGACCACAGCCACCGAGTGGCTGTCTCTCATCATCCGACAGAGGCTTGCCACCAGCGCCGTTTTGCCAGAGCCCACCGGTCCGCCGATGCCTATTCTCACTGCTTTTCGTTCTGTCATTCTTGTTATTTCTGTGATTGGCGGTTTAGATCCGCTGCTATCGAAGCAACTATATTATACTAATCGTCTATTTTGGTTTTCGAAAAATTTGGCTCTAAAAGCTCTGGAGATGTCATGAATCTATCGCCTGTTGAGAAAGAGAAGCTGCTGGTTTTTCTTGCCGCGCAGCTTGCCGAGAGGCGCAAAGCCAGGGGCTTGAAACTCAATCATCCAGAGGCGCTGGCGATTCTCACCTTCACCCTCATGGAAGGCGCTCGCGATGGTAAAAGCGTTGCCGAACTTATGAGCGAAGGGACGCAGATTCTCAATCGTGATGATGTCATGCAAGGTGTGCCCGAGATGATCCATGAACTTCAGGTGGAGGCGACCTTTCCCGATGGTACCAAGCTGATAACGGTAGAACAGCCGATTCGCTGAGGGCACCGCGGGCAGTAGCACGTGATTTTGTCGAGTATTTAGTAAGAATGCAATAGAGACTATCTGGGAGAAGCCGATGAGACCAGGCGAATTTATTTTAGAAGAGACAGAGATAGAAGCCAATGTGGGCAGAAAGACGGTTCGTTTAACCGTGCGCAACGCAGGCGACAGACCTATACAGGTGGGGACGCACTTTCACTTCTTCGAGGTCAATCGAAAGCTTTTGTTCAATCGGGAGCAGGCTCTTGGAATGCGGCTCAATATCCCTGCCGGCACAGCTGTGCGCTTCGAAGCAGGACAGTCACACGAAGTCGAGCTGGTGGAGCTATCTGGCGACGGTCTTATTCATGGATTCAACCGGCTGGTGGAAGGCAACATCAATGACCCCGATGTCAGAAAAGCCGCTCTAGAGAAGATGGCTGAATTTATAAAATGAAAAGTGGCGGCGCCCTACTGAAGCTCATACAGCTAACTGATTCCGCCTTTCCCATAGGTGGCTATGCTCATTCATATGGATTGGAAACTTTGATAGAAGGTGGAGTCCGAGACGCCGATGCCTGCGCCCGGGCTATAGGCAGCATACTAGAGAGAGCCATTGCCCCCATGGACGGTACCGCCTGTTCGCTCGGTTATAAGATGGCTGAGGGCAACGATATCGCCGGTTTCATGCACCTTAATGAAGTGCTTTCTGCCATGAAATGGCCAGAAGAGATCTGTCGTGCATCCCTTGCTCTGGGCGAGCGCACTATAAAGCTTGCCACCCAGCTTTCTTGGATCGAAGCATCAGAAGTCGAAACTTTAGATTTCAAAGGTGGTGTCCATCATGCGCCAGTGTTCGGCTGGCTCTGTCAACGTATCGCAGTCACCGAAGCCGAAGCAGTCAACGCTTATCTTCATTGCTCGGCGGCGGTCTGATATCAGTCTGTGTCAGACTGGTCCCTCTGGGTCACAGCGCCGGACAAAGCTTTTAGCCGGCATGGCTCCGACTATAGAAAGCCTTGCCCCCGGGTGCATAGAGTGCTCCATCGAGGAGATGGGCTCTTTTATGCCTTTATATGAAAAGGCTTGCGCCGAGCACCGCAATCTACATACCAGATTGTTTCAGTCTTAGATATTTTGAGTAAACCAGGAGAAACCGGAGCCGCACCATGACATTGAAGATTCCCCGAGACACCTATGTATCGCTCTACGGACCTACCAAAGGCGATCGCGTCCGCCTGGCAGATACGGATTTGCTTATAGAAGTCGAAGAAGACCGCACTGTATACGGTGACGAAATAAAATTCGGCGGCGGTAAAACAACCCGAGACGGTCAGGGGCAAAGCCCGACGGCTTTGTCTCGCGAAGGCGCTCTCGATGTGGTTATTACCAATGCGCTTATCTTAGACTGGTGGGGGATTGTCAAAGCCGATGTCGGTATAAAAGACGGCAAGATAAAAGGCATAGGCAAAGCCGGTAATCCACATATTCAAGAAGGCGTCCATCCGGACCTTGTGGTCGGAGCGGGCACCGATGTGATATCCGGCGAGGGTATGATCCTCACCGCAGGCGGTGTCGACACCCATGTTCACTTCATCTGTCCCCAGCTCTGTGACTATGCCATCGCGGCAGGCATGACCACCCTCATCGGCGGTGGCATCGGTCCTTCGGCAAGCTCCATCGCCACCACCTGCAGCCCTGGTGTTTTCAACCTCCATCGTATGCTGGCAAGCTCCGAAGCCTTCCCTGTTAATGTAGGCTTTTATGGCAAGGGCAACTGCAGCCTGGAGGCTCCCATAGAAGAGCAAGTCGAAGCCGGAGCCTGCGGCATGAAGATCCACGAGGACTGGGGCGCTACACCGGCGGTAATAGACGCCTGCCTCAGCGTCAGCGACCGTTATGACATTCAGACCGCCATCCATACAGATACCCTTAACGAAGCCGGTTTTGTCGAAGATACTATTAAAGCCATCGCCGGTAGAGCTATCCACACTTTCCACACAGAAGGTGCGGGTGGCGGTCATGCCCCGGATATCATAAAAATCGCCGGGCACGCTAATATCTTGCCGAGCTCTACGAATCCCACCAGGCCCTTCACCGTGAACACGATAGAAGAGCACCTCGATATGCTCATGGTCTGCCACAACCTGCATAAAGAGGTCCCCGAAGACGTTAAATTTGCCGAATCGAGAATTCGCCCCCAGACCATAGCGGCAGAAGACGTCTTGCAAGATATCGGTGCCATCTCTATGTTCTCGTCAGACTCTCAGGCGATGGGACGCATTACCGAGGTGGTGCTGCGCGCCTGGCAGACCGCCGACAAGATGAAGAAGCAGTTCGGTCCGCTTGCCTCTGACAGCGACCGCAACGACAACACCCGCGCCAAGCGCTATGTCGCCAAGTATACTATCAATCCTGCCATCACCCATGGGGTCGGGCACATCATAGGCTCGGTCGAGATCGGCAAATGGGCCGATTTGGTTCTATGGAATCCACAGTTCTTTGGGGTGAAGCCAGAGATGGTGCTGAAAGGCGGCATGATCGCCTATGCCCAGATGGGTTCACCCGCTGCCTCCATACCGACACCGCAACCGGTGCTTCCTCGTCCTATGTTCGGTAGCCTGGGCGGTGCCAGATCTTCTTGTAACCTTGTCTTCATGTCTGCCGCCGGTATCGCCAATGGGGTCCCGGAAAAATTGAATCTTACCAGGCAGGTGGTGGCGACTGAGAATTGCCGCAACATAGCCAAGAAGGACATGCGGCTTAATGACGCTTTGCCTTCGATAGAGGTCAATCCCGAGACCTATGAAGTCTTCGTCGATGGCAAGCTCGCGAAGACCGAACCCTCGGAGAAATTGCCCATGTCTCAGTTGTATTTCTTGTTTTAACGCTTAAGGAGATTGCTATGTCCATTGTCGTAGAGGCGCTGCCCGAGCATAAAGATGCCGGCGATTTTGATGGCTTAGTTGTTGATTTTGTCGAGCTAAATTACCATGACCGCTGCCGTCCCCGCCAGATTGTCGCGACCGCAGGCGGACGCGAACTGGCGCTCGCCCTGCCGCGTGGCACGGTGCTGACCGACGGCGTGGTGCTGCATCGCGACCAGGAAGTCGTGGTCACTGTTGTCGCCAAGCCAGAGCAAGTGGTTCGCATTCAACCCGAGGACAATCGCGAGCTTTGTGTGGTCGCCCATCATCTGGGCAACTGGCACCGGTCGCTAGAGGCACTGACAGACGGAAGCGTTCTCACCGAGGTCGACGCGCCTCTAGAAGACTGGCTGAAAAAGCATGGTATCGTCTACAGCATCGAGACGCGCGCCTATCAGCCCAATCTGAAAGGCAACTCCCATGACTAGGACAGATGATAGTAAAATTGATTTTGCTAGAGTGTGTTTGTATCTGTTTCTACTGTAAGGTCTCCGGAGCTTTTTCATGGACGACTCTAAAAATCTAGAAAGTCTCAGTAAGCGCAAAGCTTTATTAGACCGCGAGATTATGGCCTATCACCAGGCCGGCGTCGAAGTGCCGGCGGATCTCGAGAAAGCATTTTCAGAGCTGGAGAACCAGGAGAAAGAGCAGCAGCAGGAAGGCAGTGCTTCTCTGGGGACCGCGCCGGTTCTATGGACCGGTTGGCTTGGTAAGAAAGTCTCTGGCTATATAATCAATCACCTCTTGCATGAAGGCTCCTACTCTTGTGTTTTCGAAGTAGAGGACGCCGGAAAGAAGCTGGCTGTTAAAATCGCCAGCCATCCCGACAGCTATATAAATCTCGCCCGGGCGGAGAAAGACTCGGATGCAGTAAATGGCAAGAGTCTGGCGCTTTGTCCCGAGGGCACTATATTGACCCCGGAATACAACTCGGTGGTCGAAGAGCAGGCCAATCGTTTGAAGAAAGCCGGCAGACCGTTTGTGCCCATACTAGACAGCGGCAAGCTCGATGGGGCAGCGTACTATCTGATGCCCTTATTCGCCGGCAAGACCATGCGGCAGTTAATGAACGAAGGCAGCCTGAGCGACGTTGTAAAAGCCTTCAGAAGAATTCTCGACGCAATCAAGAAATTCGGCGTCGACGCCAACAGGCTCTCTTATTTCAGCAATCTGAAGCCGGAGCACATTATTTTTGAGGGTGACTCGCCCGTCTTTCTGGATGCAGGCTCTTCTGGATGGCTGAGCACCGCATCCGGCAGGCTTTCGGGGATTTTGACTACCCCCGGATACAACCCCGGCCTCGACAATGCGCCCTGGTCCGCCCTTGGCTTGATTCTATACGAGCTTGCCACAGGAGCCCATCGGCTGGAAGCGTCCACGGGTGGCACTTCCGGACCCTCTGGCGGCAGCAAGCTCCCTGTCGCTCTGACTAGAGAGCTGGAAAGCCTGGCGAGTTTATCTACGAGCCCCGAAAGCAAGCCAGATATTGCGTCTCTGGAACAGTTGCTCTCAGAAATTGAAAAACTAATCTAAGACCTGTCGAAGAACGGCTCGGCAGTCATATAGTCTATTAGTTTATATGTATCCTGCTCACGGGTATAAAACTGAAGCACGCTATTGCGGGCTTTTTTTGTCCGATTCCGTTGTTCGTTGTCTAATTCCTTTGTCCCTTACCAATGACCGATACCAAGCAAATCGAGAAAAGCAGAGCCGATGGCGGCAAAGGCAGCGATAAAGATACCAAGGACGCAATCGCCGAGGTAAGTCGCCAGCAGTTCGATGTGCCCAAAGCGGAAACCCAGGGCAGAGAATCTGCTACTAAGGCAGAAACCAAATCAGAAGCCGGAGGCGAGGCTCTCGCCCCTGTTGATGCAAGCAAGGTCAGCGACAGGCTGAGCCGGGAGTCTCTCGATGCCGACGCCCTCTCTATTCTCAAGGGCAATGACGGCAAAGGCGACCGCAGAGGCGACGGTAAAGATAGTGTGGCGCTTCACGCTCTCGAGATCACCGGAGCCCCAGAAGCGAAGCCAAAGCCAGAAGCCACCCCAGAGCAACGCCTTTCTGGCAAAGAGATTCAAAAAATCGCCGAAGCAATAGATAATGCAGCCAATGGCGGCTTCCTGGGCATAGGCACCGACAAAGAGGCTATCAACGAACAGCTCCGGCGCCTCAAAACTCCAGAAGAACGAGAGACTCTGGATAGGCTCTACAAAATCAGAACCGGGCATGACATCGAGGCCGAGCTCAAAGACGAGCTGAGCGGCAGCGACCTCGCCAGAAGCATGGCGCTCTGGAAAGGTCAAAACGACACCGCCGTCAGGCTCAACACCGACCTGATAGAGCACGGCGAGTACTGGGGCGCTCGCTCGACCGCGAACGTCGAGAAAGACATCCGCATCAGCCTGAGCACCCTCACCTCGGACCAGGTCACAGAAGAGATGACCAAGTTCGAAGAGCGCTATGGCAAGTCGTTCAAAGAGACCATCGCCAACAACCCGGATATCTCGAGAGAGACCAAAGAAGCCGTCGATATCTATCTCAAAGGCACGGACAAAAGAACCGACGCCGATACCGGTAAGCTTGCCCAGACCGCCCTTGAAACAAGAAATATGGATATGTTCCAGGAGGTTTTCTCTACGGCGTCGCCCGGCGCGCGCGCAGAGTTCATGAAGGACGATGGGGCGGACAAAATTCTGAAGGCGTTCGGCACGCCCTATGCCACCGAATATGATCCTGAGGTATATTACTTACCCAACGAAGATACCAAGCATGCGCTCGATTATGCGCGCGGGGGCGGGCTCGAACTTGCCACCAAGATAGAAGCCAACACCGGCATTCTCATGGACAATGAAGACGCCATCGAGCTTGCTCTTGATGGTATGTCCAAAGGTGAGAGAGCTTCTTATCTCCACGGTCGCGACCTCAGCGATAAGAACCCGTCGGGCTCACCGGCGAAGCCAGAATCAGAGCTATCGGCATCCGAAAAACAGGATCTTGCCTACTTCAAAGAGATCCGCACTGCCCTCGAGGGCGCCGGCAACGAAAGAGAACTCGCCGTCTGGGAAGACCGCATAAAGCATGGCAAAGACGGCAGTCTGGTAACAAAGCTGGCGGCCCATGGCGGTATCATCGACGATGGCATGAACGATGTGCTTGGTACCATCGAAGACATGTCTCAAGAAGACTGGAAGCGATTAAGAGAAGACAAAGACTTCTACAAAGAAGTAACCGGCGTCCTCAAGATAGACCTGAGCAAAAGTGAGATGTCCCGGGCTGAAGCCTTGCTGAAAGCCAAGATGGAAGCCGGCGACTATGATTATTCTAAAAAACATGTTCGCAGAGACGTATTCGACGCGCTCGCTGACAGCAGCACCGGTGATGAAGTCATAACGAATCTCAAGAAGATGACTCCTAAAGAGCAAGAGTGTTATCGTACTGATAATGATTTTAAAGAGCAGCTAGATGGCAAGGTAGATGGGTCTGTATTGCTGCCCGCGCACAGACAAGCTGCCGACTCTATCATGGATTCTATAAAGCAGGGCAAGCCACCAGAGAATGACATCGTCGCCAAGGTCTTCATGCACAGCGCAAAAGGAGACCGCGACGCCCGCGAAGTCGTATTAGACATAAAAGAAGCCATACGGAAAGACCCTGGCATCGTCGAAGCCTACCGCGCAGACCCGGAGTACAGAAGGAAGTTCGATGAGGCTCTAACAAATGCCGTTCTGCCCGCCGACAGAGAAAAGTATATAGACCCGATGCTCAATGGTGAGCGGCTGCCTTTCAAGACCCAGGCTCAGCTATATGACAGAATCATCAATGACGAGTCCGGTCTCTACGAGGCGATTAAGCGAGGCTCTCAAGAAGACTGGAACGAGATTGTCGCAGACCCCGACAAGGTGCTGGGCTTCTTAGGAGAGGATTATCGTGAGATCGCAGTAAACATCGCAAAACAGGGCGGCAAACTGCAGCCCGAAGACGAGATGCGAATCGCCATGCTCGGTGCCGGCACCGACGAGGCCGCACTTAAAAGATTGTCGAGGGACCTCACCCCAGAGATTGCCAGAGCCTTCGTAGAAAAGTATGACGCCGACGCCCTCGGCGATATGCTGGACGAGACCGGTGGCTCTGACAAGCAAGAGATTATTCTAGAAGCCAGACCGGATCCTAAAAATTCTACCGAGCTTTTATTCGACGTCTTAGACCGCACCACCAATAGTGTCGATGGCATAGGCGAAGCCATGGCCGATGGCGTCGACGGCACCGGCGACATGAGCAAAGACCTGCTTAATAGACTTGCGGCATCTGTGGCCGAGTGTAATAGAGGCGACAAAGAGCTTACTAAAGAAGATCTGGTTAAAATCGAAGATCAGTTTAAAGAAGGTATCAGACTATACGGAGAGAGCGAAGAGTTCGCGGCAAACACCGCCGTCGACGCTGGCTTAATAACCCTTGCGGTTGCCACAGGCGGGGTGGGCAGCATAGCCGCAGCGGCTTACTGGACCGCCGGCGGTGCGCTGGCTAAAGTAGGCACCAAGGCGATTATTCTGGGCGATGACTATGACTTTTGCAGTTCAGATGTGGTCACTGATCTTGCCACCGGTGCCATAGACACCGGTGTGGGCACCGCTCCTCAGTTTGTGGCAAGGGCGCTCGGCATCGGTCGGGCAACCTCCCAGACCGCCACCCAGGCAATACTTGCCAGCGCCGAAGAGGTCAGTCTGGCAGGGGGCAAGCAGCTTCTAAAAGAGGGAGCTGAAGAGGTCCTCGAACGCGGCATCATGGACCAGATAACTGTTGCCATCGCCAATAATACCGGCGAAGTTTCAGAGCAGGCTATAAAAACTCTCGCCACCAGAGTAACCGCCAGCGCCGATGACATCCCCAATGTCACCCGACTGATTCAAAAACATATAACCGAGGCGGCTCAATTAGAATCTGGCAACGCTGTCAAAGCAGCCTTCAGGCAATACGCCCTGAATACTGCTTCGGCAGAAATAGGTGGTGTCGGCTCCGCTTCGGTATATAACATAGACAACGAAGCCGGTTTCGATACGGTGCTTATGACAGCAGGTATCGCCGGATTCGCCGGTATCGGCGGGACATTTATAGGAAGAACCTTCTCAAAAGGTACCGGCGTCGCCGATGATGTGCTGCGCGGTGCCAGCGGCGAGAATGTTGCGATAGGTGGGCACGTCGACGACCTGATACCAGAATCAGCGGCAGACGACATTCTTGAAGCCGCCAGCGGCAGACCGGCAAGGGATGTCTTAGAAGGCAAAACAGAAATCCCGACTGCCAAAGGCAAAATCGAAATTGACTATCATGGCGATGGGCCATTAGATGGCCAGATCAAACACCTGAGCAGCGCAGACGGTGTCAACTATTCAAGTGCCGATGGCAGAACCTGGACAGTGAGCGACGCCAACGCCCCCGGTGGCAAGGTCGAAGTCAAAGGACGCCTGGAAGTCCACGAAGATGGTGGCATAGCCTTCACTCCCGATGGTGGTAATACTGTTATAGCCACCGCCGACGGCAAGCACATCGAGATCAATAAACTCACCGGAGAAGCCCGAGAAGTCGCCGCCGAAAGAATGCTGCGCGATGTGGACGGCAGACCCTATGGCAAACGCGCCGGCGCCATCGATAGATTCGAGCATCTCAACCCTACCGAAAGAGCAGCCTCGGTTCAAGAAGTCGCCGACGACTTAAGCAAGGTCAAAGCCATCGGACCCGACGGAAAACCCGTCAGCGTCTACGACAGTTTGATGGACGACCCGACACTATCGCAAGCGCAGAAAGAGAATATCCTTCATAACCTCTCAGAAGTCAGAGAGCACTTCGCCGCTTATAGACAGGGCGACCGCATGCATCCAGATCCGGAAGTCAACTGGATTCATACCCAGGGCGAACTCGGCAAGGTTATGGAATCTGCCCGCGCCAATAAATTAACCGCCGAAGAGATGGAAGATGCCATGCTGGCTTCTATGTACTCGGACTCGGTCAAGTTTGCCTTCCCGCCGCCCGAAGGTGCGAACGCCAACTTCTTCACCCACCATCTAGAAGGCGCGCTTGCAGCAGACGAGATGCTCTCTCGCCAGGGCTTCCCGCGCGAGCGCATCGACAGAATTGTACAGGCTATCAAAGAGCACCAGATAGCGCCGCCAGAGTTCATGGGGCTTCTCTATCATGGTCAGATCAAGCGCGGACTCGATGCGCAACTGGCCAATAATGCTATAACCGCCGAGAAGCACGGACAGATGATGGAAGTGCTTGATAGCATGACCGTCAAGAAAGAGGTCGCTCCTGGTGTCGAGCTCAGCTATATCGACAAAATCGCCAATGTCAACGACGCACCGCTGGTAAGAAATGCCGATGGCTCTTACGAGGTGATGTTCACACCTCAAGAAAGAGAGCTTATGCAAGTCGCCGGGGTCGAGGGCTGGTCCGTGCCGGCAAATCCTCAACTTGATGCAGGATTCGAGGCGCTTCCGAAGGCAGAGCAAGAAAGGCTTATCTCGCAGTACAAGATATCGCGGGCGCTTATTGATGGTGACGGCATAGACAACTACACCACCCTTGGTGGTGCCAGCAAAATCGTTACTATACGCGGACCAGAGACTATGTTCCAGGATGCCACCGTGTGGAAGTCTGTTGATTCCGTCGATCAGAGCTTCCGGGACGCATATAATGTAATGACTCCAGAAGGCCAGCGTTTAGCCAACCAGAGCCTAGCCGGCAGAAATCAAATATTGCATGACACTGAAAACGGTGTCAAAGCCAAGATGGACGAGTGGCTGAGAAGCAAAGGGCTGGATCCCGATAGCCAGGATATCCCCTACTATAATAAGCCGCTTAAATATCCAGAGAAGTTGACTCCTCAACAGACCGAGGAACTCAACAGCCTGACAGCTATGAACAAACCGGGTGCCGCCGGGGTTGATGCAAGCACACCCGAAGCCCGAGCCAGTAGAGACGCCCGCATCAGGGAATTGAAGTACAACGGGCTGTCTGAAGACGAGATTAAACAATTCGAGTTCGCCAAAGAGATAAGATCTCAGATGGCAGACGTGATGAGGCGAGAGCATCGCATTGATGGATCGCTGCCCGGCAATTTCGACAACACCCGCATGAGACTGCGCGAACTGGGCGAAGCCGGTTCCGACGCGCTGGGAGAACACGCCGAGATAATCGGAGCCCGGGGCGGCGACGGCAAACTGTGGTATCCGGAGAGGGATCTCAGAAAGCTGACCACCGCAGAGCGGATGCAGGTCAAAGAGATTCTCGAAGGCAAGGTCTCTCCCCTTGCCACCAAAGACAGTGTCGATGGCTTCGTCAAAGATATGGTCCCTATAGTGAAGGGCTTCAAAGATGACATGGCTCCCCAGATGAAGCATGTCGAGGAACTGCGGGCAAGCTACGAAGAGAAAGTCGGTGCTTACATGCTGGCGCGAGACACATCGGACTTCCCGCTCAATCAATATACGGCTCCGGACTTTGAAGCTAAATTTAGAGAATTCGTCAAGGATGACCCGCAACGCCTGAAAGCGCTGGATGATTATGTGCTGGCAAGAGACGCCTACGCCCGAGAGCTGACGAGCTTCAACGAAGCCGTGGACGGCCGCGTTCAGCAGATTCAGGATGTCCTGGATCGCTATGCCGACAGCCATGACTTGCCCCGGGTCAAGCTGAAACATCGCCCGCAGCGCGATATGGCTAATGCCGGCGCGACTTATTCTGACGGGCAAATAACGGTCACCACAGAAGCGCTGCTCAATGACAGGCAGGCAGCGAATCTTATTGGCAGCACCCTGCATGAGATGACTCACAATGAGCAGAACAAGATAGCAGTCTGGGGCGTCATAGACAGCCTGGGCGGCAACCCGTCTGTTAAAGAGATTCAGGATGTCTTCCAGGGCTTCACCGGAAGATCCGTCTCGGAAGACTATGTCAATCAAGTGGTGGCGCTGCGCAATGGCGCCGAGCTATCGCCGCGAGATGCGGGCAGGCTCTATGAGATATTGGGGTCTTTGCGTGAGAACGCGCCAGTTGATAAAGAGTGGAGTGAGCTGGGCAACAGCTTCCGTGTGGTTAATCGAGATCTTCAAAAGTTGACCGGTGATACCGAACCCAGTGCCGCTTTTAGAATCTTGTCAGAGATGGCATCGAAACCGGGCAAATTCGAGAAGCACCTCTTTGAAGGGCCGGTGCCGGCTGAACTGAAGCCTTACATGGATCGTATAAGGGCGTTTAATAGAGGCGCCGATGACGCCTGGACCCAGGAGACCGAGCGCGAGGCGCGCCAGGTTCTTCGCCGCTATTACGAAGGGCGCACCGAAAGAATAAACGCTAGAAGAGAACAGCTATACGACAACTATATGCAGTTCCACGAAGTGGACGCCTGGTACGTGGGCGAAAGAGCGAGGCTGGCAGCAAGAAGCGCCGGAGCGCCAGATTCTAGCGACCAGATTATCGATGGCATCAACTGGGCGCTATGACGCTAATTTGTTTTGCAAATCGGTAGTGCTAATCGTTAGTCCGAGAGGGCAGGAATTTACTTTTGTTTCGCCAGATTAAAACGCCGGCCACCGGTGTGCCCATAGCAACTAAAGCTGCAGCAGCGTAAATAGCTGTCAGAACCAGGTGGAGAAGCCTTCTCAACTCCGAGATCTCTTCGTGCAAACCGATGAGCTCCTGGTCCAGGTTAGCGATCGGTTTCTCCATATTGCTCAAAGGCTTGCGAATCGATTCTAGTTCACTATGCACGTAGTCAAGCTGTTGGTCGAGATTTTTGACCGGTTTTTCTATAGTCTCGAGGGGTCTTTGTATGCGGAGGATCGGATCTTTGATTATGGTGATATCCTCTCGCATGCCTCCTATGTCTTTTCTTATCCCGCCCAGACTGGTGTAGGTACCATCAATAGAATTTTTGACGCTGGCCGTGCTTTCTTGAACGGAGCGCAGCGTGTTTTCTATGGTCTTGATGCGCAGGTTCGTTTTTTCGATACTGGTGTCTATCATGGTCAGCTTCGGTGCCAAAGAATCCAGCTGACCAGTGACTGCATCAACACGTTTGTCGACCGTGTCTATGCTTTTTTGTGTTGCCTTGATCTCTTTCTGGACACCGCTTAAAAGCGGGGGCAGGGCCGTCAGTGGTGCGGTCATTTTGCTTATCTGCTGCTGTAAATTGATGGTTTGCTTCTCCAGGCTGATCACTGGACCAAAGAGCCAGCGAACCGGTCTGATACCACTTTCTCTTTTTCGAGGAGTGTCCGCGCTTGCATCTTTTACAGTTGCGTTCGCTAACTTGTTGATAGCGGGTGAAGCCGGCTCAAATAACCCGGCCTCGCCTTTGCTCTCGGCTTCGGTGATCCTTGACTCGGATTTCTTTGACTCGGCTTTGATTCTATTCGAGAATCTGCTGTTCTCTTCCGCGTTCACATAACCGCAAGACAAGAAGGCGAATGCAAATAGAGCGCATCTAAAAATTACTTTGCCAAGGGGAAAGCTCTTGAGCATTTCGAATATTCGGCGGTTCCTGAGGTAAAACATGAAGGCTCCGATTCCAGTACTTTTCTGGTACTTCTTTATTGCCTGCAGCTCTGCCGGATTCCAAGTGTTGCCCGATTACTACGGCGTTTTTTTTTGACCACCGTCCACTCTAGCACCAATGCCGTTATCTCTTCTCCATTGTTTTATAACGAAGTATCTGAAATAGCGACTGCCCGGAGAGGATTTTGTCCATGACCAGGACGCTGGTCGCGCTAGCCAGCAGTCGTTCGGTCGCCTCGTCTATAGGAGTCGCCCGACCGCTTCTCTGGTACTCTGCGTCACACTCATGATCTCCTGATTGGCTCGATGGATGATAGAGCACATTACGGACCTTGGTCGAGAGTTCATTTGCTACCGGCATTAGCGGGTATGAGCGCTTTTGGTACATCTAGGGGAATATAATCTGTACAGTAATCTCGGAAGACTCAATGCCTGCAGAAAAGAACATCGGAAAGACGGGAGACAAGGTCAAGCCGGACCGCACGGAGCGGACGGCTGACTCTACTGCTGCTGATTCTGTTATTGCCGGCGACCGAAAGCATGAGCACCAAGCGCTTCATCAGCATATGGAGAAGGCTGGCCATAACTTTGAGAGCTTTACGACCAAGTCTATCCCCGAGAAGCGCGGTGATGAGAGCGACGATGCTTACAGGTCTCGGTTAGAGAAACTGGCGGAAGGTGCGAATCCTCTTGTCCTGACCGATGGCGGAAATGTTGTCTATGACGGAGGCTCCAAGTTAAATCAAGCACTAGAGCGCTCGAAAGAGGCGTCAGTGCCGCTAGATCAACCGCAAAACATGGAGTCGAGTCAGCATCTGGCAGCCCTGGCTTCGGACAATCCCGCTCTGAAACCTGTGAGCCTATTGAGGGACTATGCTCAGGCGTTGCCGCCGGGTGAAGAGAAAGAGCGATTGATTGCTCTTTCCAGGCAACAGGCGTCGGAAGTATCGCCAGAGATGAAGGCTTACTACGGGGCTGAGAACTCATCTTCTCCTCAAGAAGGCAAGACTGCTGGTGCGATACCGGAGAGCATGCCGGAAGGCATTGTAGGTAAGACCGACGCAGGCTACAAACTTGATGTGGTGGTCCGAGAGAATGTGTTTGTCGAAGAGTCCAATGATATGGACTCTGGTGCAAGCCAGGATAAGATCAAACTTCAAAATGCCACAGGCGCAATATTGGAGACAGCAAGAGAGCGCTTTGGAAAAGAGAGCGTCGACAAGCTTAAGATTGCTCCCGATGATGTAGGCAGCTCCATGACCGCTTTGTTGCTTGGTCCGGATATTTTTAATGTCATCGGACCAGAGCAAGCGAAGAGTTTTGGCAATCGCCTGCTCGTATTTGGGGTGGCACCCATCTTTGGCATGGCTCAGGAAGCGCAGAAAGCGATTTTCGAGAGCTCGGGGAAAACAGTTGAAGAAGGAGAAGTCAACTTTCTTGCTGGTACCGGCATCGGTGTCGTGCTTGAACGTGCGCATCCATTGATGATTGCGGGACTGACCCTGGGCTTCACCGGTCAATTCATCAATGATCAGTTGAATTCACCCGAGAACAGCGCGAGAAATCGGGAAATTCTCGACATGTGTTCGAAGCTTGATGCTTCGGGTCCCGATGAGCTGGCCCAGTACAGCCGACGAACCAAAGAACTTCTCGGTCCTGACCTGTACAAGGGTGCGTTCGGAGTTGTCACCGGAGGCATCGGAATTCCGAAGGGGCATATAATCTCTGCCGAGACAAAGGCAGAGACTGAGGCAATTACTTCTGCCATTAAGCCGCAAGAAATTCTCGACAATATGAGTAAGCTTCCACAAGAAGCGTGCGATGCTCTAGCCTGGCTAATGGGTCACGAGGATGCGCCTCAGTATGCCTTCGCTCATGGTGGCAAAATTGAGCTGCCTCAGACCAAGGATGTTCTAGATGACACGAACACAATGGCGATGGTTGGAGGCAATCCCTTTGAGTGGATAAAGTACCTTGGTAAACCGGCGCTGAATCCTAAGCTCGAACTGACCAAAGCCGTTGAGATGGCTGTAGAGACGATGGTCAAACCTTTGCCGGACGTTGATATGAAGAAGCTGTCCGAAGCTCTGCCCGATGCGGACCCTCGACAGATTGCTGAGCGATTGCAAAGCAGGCAAGAGCACTTTGACACCCTTGTCGATGCACTTGGGAAGTTGAAAGACCCGAGAGATTTACTAAAACTGTATGAAATAGGACATCGATTTCATTTTGTCGATCTCGATGAAGTCGGCCACGGATTAGGACGCCAAACCGCTGAAATTCCTCAGTCACGTGGTTTGAATCTGGAGTCACTGCCCGGAGTCACCATATTCGAGAAGGCTGATGGCAAGAAGGGAGTTACCATAATTCCAGAGCATTTTAAAGACAATAAATCGGGAGACTTGTTGCGAACAAAAGACTTACAAGTACCTGATGTTGATGGTTCATTGAAACCGATTCGTATGGACGGACTGCTCAGGCATGAGGTTGGCCAAGCTTTGTCACAGATCCATGGATGGAAGGATATCAGCGTCGAATTGCCTGATGGTAGGCTCCGGTCCACTAATGACTTGTATCACCTGGGTAGGCAAGCACTAATTGATAGGCGTGAAAGACTAGGGGCCGAACTGGCTGAAATGTACAGAAGTTTGGAAACTTCCGGTCTCTCAGAAGTAGAGATCCTTAATTTCCGTGATTACCAAAAATTGGCTAATCGACAGGTCTTATTTGATAATCATATTGCTGGCAGCGAGATAGGATTAGAGCAGACCCTGGGCGATCTTTGGGCTATACATCAGGGGGGCTCATCTTACTCAGCCAACTTTGACGCAGACTTGATTGTGAATTTTAAGGAACTCTATGCATTTTTGAGTGAAAACAAGTGGTTCAGGAGATAGCCATGGAAAGAAGCAAATGGGCTCATTTGGTCGATAAGATCAGAGACGAGATTGAGAACAGTTACTTTACCTTTTGGGTTGCAGAGAATGGCGACCTGAGGGTCAGCACAGACTATGTCAATAATTCCTGGTCTGTTGTGACAGAGGAGATGCCTGAGTATCACGCGATTGAGGAATTGGCAGGTCCCCTGGAGCCTGGCTGTTGGTTGAACGGTTATGGATATGTTGGACGAGGAATTATGGAATGTGACTTGCGGTACATTGGGAAAGTGCCAAAACCTTCTAAGAAGAAGTGGAAGATTGTTGGTCAAACTGCCACGAACTACATGATTGCTGAATCAAAGCGTCCTCCCCAAATGGCTCTTGCTCCGAATAGTTTTGAGAAGCTTATGCTGGCAGGGTCTTACGACAAAATAGAAGTGTGCGAAGACGATAGTTTCGATGTCTGGGATATGCTTATCGATGGGAAGGAGGGGGATAAGGTGAATTATCCGGGAGATTCGCCATTGAAGGGCGTTATAGAGAAGCACGTCGGTCCGCTGAAGCCAGGAGATGTAATAGACTTCGAGAAGCTTGGCGAGTACAAGTTCAAGATTCGAAAGCGACCGCTCGATTGAGTTCTGGCTCAAGTAAGTTTTGAGAGTATCTGAAAATGACCACACATCAATGTAGTGCGTTGAATCTTTTGAACAAATCCACCACTGGATCAGGAGATAGCAATGGAAAGAGAAAAATGGGAAGATCTTGTTCATGCTATTCGGGATGAAGTTCAGAATGGTTACCTTACATTGCTGATGCTGGAGACAGGAGATCTGAAAGTATCACGGGACCCGGTTGATAATCGATGTTGTCTCATAACGAGTGATATGCCTGAGTATCATGCAATCATGGAAGTGGTAGGTCCCTTGGAGCCAGGCTATTGGTTGAATCGCCACAGATATGTGGGTAAGGGCTTGAGTCCTATGGCGGATGATTTGAGGTACATCGGCAAAGTGCCAGACGACGTGGCAAAGAGTTCCAAAACATACGCCAATCTTTCGGGCACAGGCATATTGACCAGGATTACTGAGCCTCCATCGATGGTACTCGACAGTGATTAGATTCAATCGTCAGATTAGTCTAAACAGTCTAAACAGAAATCTTGACTGAATGAATTGTCGAAGTTCCTTGCCGAGAACTTCAGCTCTTAGGACCGGCCAGCAGCTCGACCTTTTCTATTTCGACAGACAAAATAATGCCCAGCTCTTGCTCCAATGCCTTCATCGATGCGCCAATCTCTTCGTTGATATTCGAGCTTGACTCAATCAGCTCGGATGCGCTCGCTTTAGTACAGGTTTTACCGACGACGCCTCTCAGTTGGGACAGCGCCACAGAAACCGGATCGTCACCAGCCATTACAAACTTGATCGGATCGACCACCTGAATAGAACAGGATGCGTTAATTTTTACCTCGCCGGCATCGCAGGTTTGCAGCTCGAGGGACTGCTTTTGAAGCGGTGTGGCTTGCAGGTCTATCTTCTTGTATTTCTCGCATATTGGAATGACGAACACCAAGCCGGGACCTCGAAGACCTGCTAACTTCCCCAGTCGGAACACAACAAGGCGCTCGTGGTCTTTGACCATTTTCGTGCCCGCGCAGATGAGCACAGATATGTACAATACGCCTGCCAATATGATTTCTAGCATTTCTCAGCTTGTTAGACCTGGTACTTCGTCGAGCCAAATTATAATTGAGCTTGACCGCTACAATATGGATAGTTTAGCAGGCGTCGTTCCAGTCCGGTAGGTTCTGATTCTGCTTCAAAAATACCCGCTTCAGTAGAATCGCCTCGTATAGATTTTCGAAGAAAGCGTCGGAGCGCTCGTCGACCTCCAGGGGCAGACTTGCCAGCGCTTCTCGTCGGAATCTTTCCGCATAGAGTCTGTTCTCGACACGCTCACTTCTAAAGTAAGCATTCTGCCACCAGGTCTCCATTCTATCTCTTGCCTCTGCCAGCGTATCAGAGGTAACGAGCTTGTCCGACTTAGCCAGATTAACCTTCGCTTTTGTAGGCAGCAGGTTCCAGAGGTCGTTGCAAGGATAAGCCGAAAACGGGAAGCAGTGATCTACCGCAAAGGTTTTCTTTATCGCCTCTCCGCTCCAGATGCAGTGCGCAGGTATGCCATCCGCTATATTGTTTTGCACTATCGTCCGCACCAGGCTGGTATCACGCTCGGGATCCAGCCACTTGAGCGCATTCATCAGCTGGTCGAGTCTTATGTCGATGCCTCTCGATTGCGCATATTGCTGCATCAGCTCGCTCCACTCAAATAGCAATGACGGCTCTATCCAGTGCGCATATCGCACCAATGCATTCCAGATATTCAACGGAATGGTCATCTCTCCGAAGGACCACAGATACTCGCTGGTGATACCGGTGAAGGTGGCGCTGCCAGCACGATGTGATGCCGTTCTCCCTTCGACTTTGAACACCTGCTCTTCGCTGTTTGGATAGGTTATATAAGTCGCCGGCATCTTGCGGATGGTATCGGCGGCGTCTTTTAGCGCCCTGTGCAAAGCCCAGGCATTGTCTCCTTCGAACACCCCGCCCACCTTGAGCTCAAAAGGCGAAACTCCGCGCAACTGGTTGAAAGGCGCTTTGACGAAACCCAGCCCGCGTCGGTCTGTAGCCTGGGGGATATCCTGTTCTACTAGAGGCTTGAACATTCGTATCCAAAAAAGTGCCAGCAGACCCATGGGTATGGCGACGGTATCGTCCCCGGTGAATCTAGCAAGCCCGGCGGCGCTGTCAGCGATTCTGACTATGCAGCGCAGAAGCGCCAACTTGTATGTCGAGGACTTGCGATCTTTGGTGATAATCTGCCTCAAAAGAGGCAGCGCCCCGGTGCCGTCATCGGGCAGCTGAAGCAGCACCGTCTGCCAGGTGACGTCCTGGCGGCCGAGCCTATCTTCGCCATTCTCTTTGGCGGCGACGATGAGTCCGTGCTGCACCGCCAGCTTCTCGAGCTCCAGCGCGCTAACCGGATAGGTCGATTCGGCAATGCGATGGGGACCATTACGCAGGCTGATTGCGATAACGCCGCCTGACTTCAGCAGCGATACTAATTTGCGGAACACGCGCGGTCTATCCTGGGGCTGTATGTGCATCCAGACAGCGCTTAATAAAATAAGGTCGAAAGACATTCCCAACCGGATGGTCTTGTGCAGGTCCGGCATCTTGTCCTGCAGCCAGTGGATATTCTTGTGGGGATGTCTCTCTTTCGCCTCTTCCATCAGAAGCGGGCTGGGCTCGACCGCCACCACGTCGTATCCATGCTGCGCGAACCAGGCGGAGTCTCTGCCGGAGCCGGCGCCGATGTCGAGAGTGGTTCTGGTGTTTTGATTTGGAGTTATAAACTTTGTTGATTTGGCTGACTCTGTTAACGCGAAGGAAATCTTCGCGGGACTAATTCCTGATAGAAAGCGAAATAAACAAGGATGCACATCCTCGAACCGGACGCTTTCGTAGCGCGCCGAAAGCTCTTTGACCTGAGAATTATATTGGCTGATGACATCGTCGTAGTTCATAGGAAGTTTTTACCACATGCTCCTTGCGCAGGTGCGAGTTACCTTCGAGGTTTGCAACCAGGTCAGAATGTATACCCATGATAGACAAATTTGCGAGAAGTTAAACCGGCAGGTTTGAAAATGTGCTATTATGTACACTATGGGTATACAAAAATATAAAAAGCTAAACCAGTTGCAGTCCGTTTTGCCGGAAGGATTTCCGGTAGACTCTGGTTGGTTGCAGAAAAGAGGCTATTCACGCCAGCTTATAGCCAAATACCTTCGGCACAATTGGCTTGAGTCTCCAACTCGCGGGGTCTATCGAAGACCCACCACTATTGCCGAAGGCGATAGCTGGCAACCTGTCGTTTTGTCTATTCAAGCGCTTCTCGAACTCCCGCTCACTGTTGGAGGACGAACTGCTCTTGAATTGCAGGGTTTAACCCACTATCTTTCACTCTCAGATATTCAAGAAGTCCATTTATATGCTTCGGAAGCCCCGCCAAATTGGATCCATGCACTCCCGGTAAAGCAAGAATTCGTTGTTCACTCTGCCAATTTGATAAAGGCACCGGCGTCGCCCGGTTTAGAATCGGCACTGAGGAAAGCAAGTTTTCTCGTGCAGCGCTGGGGTATGTCGGATTGGTCTATGCTGATATCTACACCTGAACGAGCGATTCTGGAAGTGATTGATGAACTGCCAAACAAAGAGTCTTTTCATCAAGTAGATGTATTGATGGAAGGGTTGAGCAATCTGCGTCCGAAGTATGTCACCACTCTTCTTTCTTGCTGCAGAAGCGTCAAAACTAAGCGTCTCTTCTTATGGTTCGCCGATAGACATAGGCATAGCTGGCTAAGCGAAATTGATATTTCAAAAATAGATATAGGTTCTGGCAAACGAATGTTGGTGCCCGGTGGAAAGCTTGATTCGAAATACCTTATCACCGTTCCCGGAGAGTTCTCAGCCGATGTCTATTGACGCTTATCGAAAGCAAGTATCGCTCTTGATGCGTATTTTGCCGATTGTAGCGCAGGAGCAATGTTTTGCACTTAAAGGAGGAACGGCGATTAATCTGTTCGTTC
Source organism: Candidatus Obscuribacterales bacterium (assembly GCA_020634035.1). Taxonomy (GTDB): domain Bacteria; phylum Cyanobacteriota; class Vampirovibrionia; order Obscuribacterales; family Obscuribacteraceae; genus RI-106. The sequence continues at coordinate 77,706 of JACKCM010000007.1, forward strand.
GCGATATGCCTAGATTGTCTGTCGATATTGATCTCGCCTATCTGTCACTTCTGGATAGAGAAGAGTCGTTAGGAGAAATCGATGCTTCACTCAAGAGAATTGCCAGTGAATTAGGTCAGCGCATTTCGGGCAGTCGCGTACAAGCTTCTGTTCTTCCTGGTACCAGCTCTGTCGTAAAACTCATCGTGAATACGGTGGATGCTCAAGTCAAAATTGAAGTTACGCCAGTACTGCGCGGAACAGTCTACTCTTGCCAGACGCTAGCAACAACAGATAAAGTACAAGAGGAATTTGGGTTTGCGAAAGTAAATGTTGTATCTTTTGCGGATTTGTATGGTGGCAAACTCGTTGCTGCCCTGGACCGGCAGCATCCCCGGGACCTTTTTGATGTACGGCTATTGCTTGCTGCCGAAGGAATCAGCCGGGAGTTGTTTGAAGCTTTCCTTGTATATCTCATCAGTCACAATCGCCCTATGTCCGAGATAATCAGTCCGAAGTTCAAAGATATAAGACGAGAGTTCGAACGTGGTTTTACCGGGATGACAACAGAAGCGGTGTCCTTAGCGGATCTTGAAGAGACTAGAGAACAACTTGTTATCGCTATTCGAAGCTCATTCCTTGACTCGGATAGACGTTTCCTGCTCTCTATGAAAAATGGAAATCCTGATTGGAGTCTGCTTGCTGTCGAAGATGTAGAGCAACTGCCGGCGGTGCGATGGAAGTTGCGCAATCTTGAAAATATGGATAAGGACAAGCGGGCTGCTTTGTATAAGCAATTAGAGATTGTTCTGGCGATGAAGAACTGAGATTTGACAGGCCAGCGTATGCTCGTCATATCGAGGGACACCTCGATCATTTTAAGCTGTTCAAAATAGGTGGAGGGTAGGTCTATTAACAACAACATGACGTATGCAAAATCGCGCAAAGCTGAACTCTGGAAATTGTTAGAAATTGAGCGTAGTATGAGAAAGAGAGTACCTGCTCTATTCATACATATAGTATCCAAGCGGCAGCGAAGTCGAAATCAAAAGGTCTTTTAGTCTTTTCGGACTTTTTCTAGAGCAAATTACAGAGGAGTATCGGTGAAAAACACCGAGAATAGGAAATCTAGACAGGGTAAAACCAGCCTTTGAAAGAGGCGAGTGAGTTTGGATTGTTCTGTCCAGGCTGGTTTTACCCTGTTTGCCAGGCTCTGCGAAACGCATCTTGCCAGGGATGATTGGACGAGAGCTTGAGCGAGATTCGTCTGACCGACTCGGTTACCAGAACTCCCACTTTAATTAGATGGAGACGGACGGTTTCGATGGTCGAATTTTTAAGCCCTGCTTTCATTTTCAGCTTCCAGAGAAGAATGTAGGCGAAGGTATGTAGCAGAAGACGAAGCTGATTTGCTTTGAATTCCTGGCAGCTAGTGCGATCACAACGCAGATAGTTTTTGAGATCTTTGATCCAGTTTTCGCATTGAGCCCGCTGGCAGTATTTCTCGTAGATTTTTGCAGGTCTGTTTCTGCTCGAATTAGTTACAACGTAGCGGATATCAGCTTTTTCGGAATTGCGTTCGACTTTGCAGATGATTCTGCGTGCATGAGACCACTCTTTCGCCTGGTATGGAAATTCTGTGTATTTGCGGATGTAGACTTGCTCGGCTTCGAAATTTTCTTGCATGCGTCCCTGTTCTTTCGTTTCGAACCGTGTGCGTTCCTCGTTCTGGCGCCAGGTCAGGGCGTTTTCAGGTTCAAGCTGGGAACACTCGTTGTACAGGTTCTCTACAGATTGAACAAATTGCTTTGATTTGCTTTTCAGGGAATTGTTTCCGGCAATGGCAATGTAGTAGGTGATGTGGTTTTGCTCGCAATAGTCGTAGATATCGGGAGCGGCAAATGCGGCGTCTGCAGTGAGTTCTATTCGAATTCCGGGCCAGCGTCTGCGAAGTTCCTCAACCACAGGCCCTAGCATTCGCAACGTCCCGTCGTACTTCCCGGCATTGCCTGCTCGCAGCAAAGACGCCAGGGGAAAGCCATCCTCGGTAAAAATGAAAAGAGGCGTGTAGCATGCGGTTCCGTAGAACCCGCTGTAGAAAGATAGTTGCTGATAGCCATGGACTTCGTCGCAAGTTGTGTCGACGGATAGCTTCAAAACCTTTGGTCGTTTCTTTACCTGCTTGATGAATGTTGTGACTAACAATTTCTGCAAAGCTCCCAATCCAGCTTCGTCTACAGAGTTCTCCCAGCGGGAGAGGGTGGGTTGAGATGCCAGAGAGGCCTCATCGTTTGGCTTGATTCCGACCGATAGCTTGTGCATGCTGTCATTTTTGAGCCTGGCAGCATCGTTGCAATCTTCGTAGCCAGCAGCAATTCCGTAGATTCTCTGGCGCAGTAAATTTAGTATGGGGTGTCGTAGTAGATCTGGCCTTCTCTGGTCGCCAAAGCAGTACTGAGCCATTTCTGTTAACTCTAGCTCCTGATCTGCATTGCGAAGAAGCAGCAATCCTCCGTCGCTTGAGATCTGCCCACCGTCAAAGTTTGCTCGAATTAACTTCCCAACCCCCAAATCCAGGGTCATTTGGCCTTGTTCTGTTGCGCCTGCTGTTTTACACTGTGTCAAATCAAAAGCCTCGTTCTTTGCTGAGATTTGTGGTGTGGTAACTTCAGATTCTGAGCCAAATGACAGGGCTTTTGTGCTTTTTGAAAATTAGATTAGTGTCACTCCCGTGAATAATTACGGAGTAGAAGCAGAACTAGATCGCACAATAGAGAAGCTCAAATTCGAACTGCAGAAGCAACAACTAGAGCGGAAGGAAAAGCAGTATCGCCAGTGGTTCAGAGTGCGGCTTTCTGAACTTCGGCAGAGAATAGTTCCCGCAATAGTTGAGCGGCGACAGAGATTTCTCGAATTTGACGAGAAAACACGAACTTTTCGATATTTTGACGCATCGATTCAAATACTCTATCCGGGTATGAGCACTATTCTTCTTAGAGTCACAAAAGAACTGACTTACAATGCAGTAATAGTTCGAGAAGTCGAGTGGAAGGCTGACTACTCAAGAAGCAAGGCATCGAATGTAGTGATTTGGAGTATGGTCAAGAGTTGGAATCCTCAATTCGACACGTCTGACTCTCACGTTTCAGAATACGAGCTGATTGATGACTTGATTCTCTGTATCCGTTATACAGTTTTTGCCGACTAGTCTGATTAAAAGCAAAAGGCGAACACTGGAAATAAGCCTAGTTGCCGAGCGCCAAATTGACGAAGCCGTGTCAGAGATTTTTGACCACGGACCGGGCACCTGGAAATCTCAACTACCGACTACCGGCTACCGGCTACCGGCTTCGACAGTGTTGCCGACATCCTTGCTCGCCTTGTTCCAGGTAAAGAAAAGGCAATCATAGAGATAGCAGAGTATGCACTGGTTAAAATCGATAGCGCATTTGAATTGCAAGAGGAATGCGAACTGGAGTACCTGGTCGAGCCATACCTTGGCTTGCACCTGGATGCGTGCTGTAAGCTCAAACCGGATCCAGTCGCTTTGGGCGTGAGACTGGCTGAGCCGCGTCGTCAGACCGAGTGGGGGTTCTTCGATGGTCCGCCGGCAGGATACGGCGAAGTACTAGGCAAAGAGGGAATATCTGCGTTTTTATCGGAGCCGAAAGTATCTCGCTGAGCCGGTAGCGGTATTGTTTTGAGCTTCCTCATTTTTAGGCAGAATAGATGTTCCTGCAGTCTGTCTTTTCCTCGTATTACTACAGTCATTCTAATTCCTCAGGATGACTATTGTATTTCTTGCTTAGTACCTGGTACTTTTCTCTTGAGCGAGAGCACTTCGTGGTTAACGAAGTGCTCCTAAGGTTTTCGGCTAATTGTTCAGGATCGGATGTGTGACCCCTTCGGTGTAAACGAAGTGCTCCAATTTTGGAGCCGATTTATCGACCAGAATCGAATTCTATCATTTTCTTTTTCTTCTGAAAGAGCTAGTCCTGGTGCCTCTTTTGACAGTTGTGCCCCTTGCAAATGGCTAGCCTATGGGCATATTGGTCACTCCCAGAGGAAGCGCATGCTGGCAAGTCCGACTGCTCTTTGCTTTCCTTGGCAACGGTGAAGGGATAATTTAATCCAAAACCATACGATTTAATTTCCCTTAATGCCGGGCTTTTATGCGCCAATTAACAAACAGAAAAATTTTTCGGTCGCGTTGCCAGGTGCTTAGTCCCTCCAGCGTCTCGCGCTTACATCCTCGCCGGCACATGTAAAATTTCTCCTTGTATCCGAACCAATCTGTTTGCGACGCGAGCAGTTTACGATGTTGGAAGGTCGCGACCAGCACGAGGCAGAAATATCAGCTATGACGAAGTTAGGAATCAACCCGGGAGCCAAGTTATTCAAAATCAAAGTCACTCTCCTTGGTGTCAAGCCAGAGATATGGCGGCGTTTGCTTGTCCCTGGCAACATCAGGCTAGATATGCTTCATGAGACCATTCAGTGCTCAATGGGGTGGAAGGACTGCCATCTGCATGCTTTTCATATAAAAGGCATTGTATATGGTGATCCGGACAATCCTCCTGCCGAGAATTTCAAGACTGAACGAGGCACCAGGTCAAAGTTGAAATTTCTCGATTTGCAGGTCGGCGACAAATTTCTGTATGTTTATGACTTCGGCGATGATTGGGTTCATGAGGTTCTCATCGAAGAGATATCGGAGCCAGTGCCGAAGGAGACCTATCCTCGTCTTATCGGGGGCGAGCGCAACTGTCCGCCGGAAGACTGTGGCGGACCTCCTGGTTATGAGAGTCTTTTGCGAATTCTTGCTGACCCCTCGGACCCTCAGTATGGCGAAACTCTGGAGTGGTTGGGCGGTTCTTTCGATCCGGAGGGCTTTGACCCGAATGCTTATCGCTTCATTCCCATGATGCTAACTTATTCATGAGCTCCGGTTGCAGCTGGAAGAGTCGCTCGGTCGCGTGAGTGCTTCCTTGGCTATATACTAGAGTCATGCTAGCCATCAGGTCCGTCAATGTCCGACCGCTCTGACAAACCTAAGCCAAAAGAAGTCTCTGCCGAATCCCGGACTGAGCGCGATGCCTCCCGAGCTGGTAGCGACCAGGCTCACGCCGACATGCCTGAGCACATGGAAAAATCTCAGAAAGAGAAGGGCGCCTACGAGCAAGCGGGACTAGTCCCGGAATCTCGCGGACCCACTACCGACAACTTCGGGCGCCTGGAACTGTCCGAGGTCAAAGACGGCGAGAAAGTCATCTACGTGGCGGAAGCCCCCGGCCGTAACAGCCTCAAAGACAGGCCGGACCCCGGCACAGCCGCAGCCAACGCCGACAAAGCTGACCCTTATCCCTCATACACGCGCGGTCTTGAAGCCGCCAGGCAGAGCGCGAAGACTCCGGAGGAAGCGGCGAAGGCAGAGATTGACTTCAACCAGAGCTACATAGAGCGCAAGCTGCGGGCTTCGGGTAAAGACCCTGCCGAGTTGCTGCAGGAGCATATGAAGAGTCAGGAGCCAGATCAGGATGATCCTGCTCATGGTGGGACATTCAAAGTCCCCCAAAATGTCGCCGAGAAGCACGACGATGGCTCTGTGCTTTTAAAAATCAATGTCTCTGACAATGTTCAAGCGGAGGACCGCCCCCCGTTGACCAACAGCCCCGATGGTTGGCTGGAAGCCGGTCGAAGAATAGCCGAGCTGCCGCTCGACAAACAGTTGCAGATTATAGGCTCTGGTCTTGCCGCCGGTATCAATCAATACCAGCATGAGGAGAACCAACGCAACTGGGGGCGCGTCATTGGCACCGTCCAGGGTATTGGCGAGGTATCTGTCAATCTCGCCAAAATCGCCGACTTCAGCGCCGCGCTTATTCTGAACGACCATGATCGTGCCGGCAAGATGGGGGCGGAGTTTGGGCAATCGCTGGGTGAAACCATTGTCGGTGGCGTCAAGCTTTTCAACGCCGCCGATCAGTATCTGTTCAATATCGGATTCACCGGGGATTACGGCAAACCTTTTCGTGATGTGGTCCAGCTCGGCAGTGCCATGAACGAGAAGTGGGCGGCTTTGCCTCCTGGTGAGCAGGAGCGCATTAAGTTCAAGCTCTTGACGGAGCTTGGTGCCGACACGCTGATTGGGGGCGGTGGGCTGCACTCTGCCGGTAAGGCTGGCAAGCTGACAGAGTTTCTTGATGATGTCGCCGGGGAGATGGCGAAGCAAGGGAAGAAAGTTTTCGACGGGGCGAAGAAGCGCGCCAGGGTCGTGAGGGATGCCGTCGAGGATTATATGCTGCCCGATGCGGTGACTCCAGATGGGATGAGGATTAAGATAAAGCCGGCTAGAGAGGCGCCGGACAATGCTGTTTACTCCCAGGCGCATAATCCGGGTGGTTCTGACTTGCCCAATCCGGGTAATCCACCAGAGCGTGCTTCAGGGCAACTGTCCGGGCGACCAGAGGAGCCCTCGCCGGTGCGAACGGGCGGAGGTCCATCGGATCACCCACCGGAGAGCCCATCGCACAAGCCACCCCAGCGTGGCTCTCACCATGACTCACCCAACGAACCAGAGCGTCCTGCGGACAAACCTGACCACCGGGAATCTGAGGACGATATCTTCAAACCACGAGATATGCATCAAGAGATTATGGATGCTATTGAAGTTTTAGATGAACCCTTGAAAGAGTTTATTGAAAAGTACAAGGTTAAGATTGAAATCATAGAAAAAATGGAAGATGCATTTCCCGGTGATGTGGAAAAAATGAAATATTTGGGGTCTTATGATTGGGGGCGAAATACTATCTTTGTTCCAAAAACAGTGTGGCATAGAGGCGAGTATATAAATAACTTCGATTTAGATTTTGCTATTCGTCATGAGGTAGGCCACGCCGTTAACGCCAAATCACTGGAGAAGCCAAATCGTTTCTACTCGTCGCCGGTTCGAATAACTGACAAGGATTCATTTTTTATGGAGGCCTTCGCCAAAGATATTCCAAACGTTCCGTCCGATGTTTTGCGGACCCTCGGATTCGACATTCAAACAGAGAAGGGTCTTGCATTCGCTCGAGACGAAGTTTTTGCAGACACTTTTGCACATGCTACTGGTTTCCCTACAAAGAATCTTCGTTCGCAGCTAATGAGGAAGTATTTCGTCAACACATTCAAACATATGGAGGGACTTCACGGTGTCTAAGAAGTCTGAAGACAAAGAAAAGAATGCAGGGGATAAGATGATAGATTATCTGACTCGCGGTGTCTCAGATGAAGACCGTGAGCCTCGCGAAGGTGAAGTGGATTTGATTGAGGGTTACAGCAGAGAGATTGCCTTTATCGGCGAAGACGGAACAATCTGTATAAACTACGTCGGTCAAAAAGATTATGTCTCTGGAGGAGGTTGGGAGCAGTTTTCGCCGGACGATCCACAATATGGCGAGTATTGTGCAAAGTACGGATTGGAGAAACCTGGAGACAGCAAGTGTATCTTAAGGCGCCTTGTCGACGGAGAGTGGGTTGAGATTGATGATAAGCAAGATCAGGCAAATTGAAAGTCTGTTTCAAGAGAATAATGAGATTTGCTCAGCATGCGGTTAAAGTTTTTGACTTCGAAGTTTAAGCTTTTGTCTAACCCAAATGAAGAACAAAACTGTGAAGAGAAGAATGCCTGATGAAGATATATCGGAGCCGAAGGCGATCTATCCTCGTCTTATTGGGGGCGAGCGCAATGGAATAGATGATGTATAGAAGATCGCCAAAATCGCCTACCCCAAAAACAAGAGCGGGATCCAACTGAATCCCGCTCTAAATAAGCCTTGGTCGGTGAGCGACTCGAACTCCTAACCCCTTCGGTGTAAACGGACAAAGAACTGGCGAGATGACAGAAAACGGCTCTGGCTAAGCGAAACGAGCGAATAGAAGTAGCAAGGAGCGAACGAAGTGCCTAAACTGGATCACCAGCTCATTTTGCTTCAGGGTTGCCTTCAATTGATTTCTGAACAAGTTCTGCAAGAAACTTGGCAAATGGTGCGATGTCGTGTTTAGTGCTGGCTGTCTCGAGCGAACTCAGGTAATCAGCTCGACGTTCGACTGGTATGACGGTCCAAGGATAACCTCCGGATCCCAACATCAGATTCATCATGAATCGACCAGTTCGGCCATTTCCGTCCATGTACGGATGAATATAGACAAACACAAAATGTCCTAAGACAGCTCTAACTTCAGGTTCTGGTTCATCTTGCAATAGCTCAAAGAACGTCGGCATCATGTCTCGTACTGCCTCCACATTTGGTGGCACGTGAATGGAATGCCTTATGTAAACTTGTCCGCTTCTGTAGCCGGCAAGATCTGCTGGACGCAATATACCTGCCGTCACACTGGGACCGAAGAGTTCTCTAAACCAATCGCCGTGTTCTTCGTCAGCAACAAGTCCAGCATTCTCTCCCGCAAGCACTCGTTTTAGGCTTTGTCTTACTGCCTGATATGCTTGCCAGTAACCACGAGCCGCGAGTGCATCGCGATGTTCGCGATCCTTCTCATCAGCATCCGGATTCCAAGATCCCAGTCGTACCTTTTCGATTAGCTCGCGGCTAACTCGGTACCCTTCAATCGACAGTGAGTGATATGCGTCCGTAACGTATATTTCTTGTACCTGCTCAAGATAATTGTCTATGTTCTGCGGCAATCCGGGCGGTTTTGGAAATGTCTCCAAGATTGGTACCCTCATGTCGTTCCAAATCAATTTAACTCGGTTGACATAAGGAGATCTGTCGGTCCTGCCAAATGTGATCGACGGTGTGTTGACAAACGGATTCTCCTCTCTGCAATCGAAATCAGCACCTTTCATCGTCTTCAAAATATCGTCGGCGATTCGGTCTCTACCGATATTGCGAAAACCTCCTGCCAGGCGTCCAGCGATGATAGTGTGTCCGCCTTCTAGAAGAAGCGGCAAGATTTCTGATGCATCGGAAATCATTGCCAGGGCAGCTCGCGCATCAGTCGAATTGTTTCTGAAATAGTTTGGTGAACAACTAATCAATGCCGATGGTAAACGAATCAGATTGAGCTGCTCCACCTGTTCGATATCAGCTTTAGGTGGAAGTGCTCCATTGAAATCGAGAATTGAAGTGTTTTGCGGAAGACGAGTTATGTTGTTACTTCCTGCACTGCTGCGAACAATCAGTTGTTGAGGAACCGTTCGATTTCCAACGTGCAGATTTAAGGACTGCTCCGGCGACAAGCACCAATCATACCCAAAACGAACAGTCAAATAGTCAGCGCAAAAAGACCAGAAGGATGCATACCAAGCCGTACTCTCACCTGCGAGCAGATCAGGACGTGCAGGGATATACCAACCCTTCATCACTTCGGTAAGAAAACCGTTCTTCACCAGGCGTTCGCGATGAATCCTGGTCAGATCGCTACTTCTAATCGCGATCTTGCCTGCGTCTTGGAGATGCTGGAGCTTCTCTAGGGACTGGGCTAACTTTTCGGCGGGGGAAACCATATTGCTTAGCTCCTGGTGGACGATTGCTAGTTTATTGAGCCGGGTGCCTACTAGTTTATTCTGCTGTGCACCCACTAGTTTATCATGCTGTGTCGTGATTAGTTTATTGCGTCGGTCTATTCTGGTAGATTCGACAAAATCAGCACAGAGCTTACTTGAACGGTGGATTATAATTTCGAGCAGCCGCCTGCATTTTCTGGAGAAATTGGTTAATCTTTACGAGCAGGAGTATTGGTCAAAATTCCAGATTCCAATAGAGAAGCAGGACTTCATCCCGGATTCTGCCGATGAGCCGTTCACGAAGTGGTATTTTGGTACCGTCAGATCAAAGCCTGCATGGCAGTCCGAAGAGAACGAGGAGCATGACCAAGACGAATGAATTCTCATCGGTAAGGAGATCCGGATAGTTGGCTAAGGACAAGCACAAGAATCTTGTTAAGTTGGGAGCAGACACTCTCGCCACTGCGTTGCTGGATCTAGCCAACTACAGCGACGATGCTGATGCCGTAGTCGAGCGTTTGCTGGCCAGCCCAAAGGAGACCGCCAAGAGTTTCAAGAAGAGGCTGTCGAGCTTCAAGCGTCGACGCCACTTCATCTCGTGGGGCGAGTCCGGAGCGTATGCACGTGAACTGGCTGACTTGCTTAAAGCACTGGAAGCCTCCGAGTCCGATCCAAAAGCTGGCGTCGAATCCGTTGCTGCGTTCTTCGAGGCAGACGCCAAAATTTTTGACATGTGCGATGATTCAAGTGGAAACGTTGGAGATGTTTTCAGATTCGATGCTGCAGATTTATTTGTCTCGTTTGCTTCCTGCTGCGAAGATAAAGAGTGGCTCTTAGAGCTTGTTCTCGCTCTCAATCGAGATAACGGTTACGGCGTTCGTGATGTGCTGTTCGAGAAGATGTCGCATTTTCTGCCTGAAGAGCTCATCCGCCAAGCGGTTGATCGACTGTGGGATCTGGCACACTCTCAAACGGAGAAGTATGAGGGTAAACATTGGCTTCATGCAATCGATGAATTGTCTAAGCAATTGAAGGACCCGCAGCTTTTGGAAAAGGTAAAACGCGCGGAATCCGATGGCGAGCTTTCGACTGCTTCAATCATTGATATTGCCAAACTGCACTTCGAGTGCGGGGATTTGGCTACTGCGCTTACGTGGATTAAGCGCGTTCCATTGGATAAATCCTTTATGGCCCATGAGCGCGACAATCTCCTGATCGCCATCTACCAGGGACAAAACAACCAGAAGAAACTAATCGAAACCGCATGGCGAGTGTTTCGACGAGATCGCAGCGTGGACTCACTCGAGCTTTTATTAAGAGCCGTTGGTGAAGACAAACGCGCTAGCATCGTGGAAGAGGAAGCAAAATCAATCTTAAAAGCTGGCGAATTTGATTCAAGTGATGCGGGCTTTCTTATCGAAATAGGTCATGTTGATGATGCGGAAACGTATATCATCGCGCATGCAAATCAGCTAAACGGTGATTTCTATTCTAGCCTTTTGGAACTTGCGAAGGCAATGTTGAAGCATGACCGACTTGTCGCAGCTAGTGTTTTATACCGAGCTTTGCTCAATTCCATTTTGGCCAGGGCTAAGTCAAAGTACTATCACCACGGCATCAGTTACTTGAAGAAACTAGATTCACTCGCGCCAAAAGTACGCGAATGGAAAGAGCTTGATCCTCATTCCCTTTACCTACAGAATCTGCGTCAAAAACATAAACTCAAGTCAAGCTTTTGGTCGCAGTACACTCCGCAGAAGCCGAGCTAAAGACTAATGAGAATTTTATATGTTTATGATTTCGGCGATGATTGGGTTCATGAGGTTCTCATCGAAGAGATATCGGAGCCAGTGCCGAAGCAGACCTATCCTCGTCTTGTCGGGGGCGAGCGCAACTGTCCGCCAGAAGGCTGTGGCGGACCTCCTGGTTATGAGAATCTTTTGCGAATTCTAGCCAATCCATCGGACCCTTAAGTGCTTGCTGAGCATTGACCGGTTATACAGGGTAATTTGTTGATGGTATCGTCGACAAATGTCAACTAAAGTCTTCTTCGGTAGTGGCAAAAATGCAGATAGGCCGCCTCACAGCCACCTTACAGCTGCCTTTGTCCTGGGCGGGAGTTTTAATTACATGAAGGGTATATGCCCTTGACGTTATATATCTTTGAGGGTATATTGGAGAATGTGAGGAGAACCGGAGTCTTGGATGGATAAACATGCTCGACTGCAGCTCTTTTATGAGCGGCTACAAGCTGCACCTGCTGGGCACACGCACGACGAGAGTTACACGCTCTTATGTGAAACTCTTGTTGCTATCGAAGATGAACATAGCGGAGTATCCAACAATCCGGACAGCTGGCAAACTGATGGCAGGCTGTATCCGCCTCGTCCCGATCGTTCGTATGCAGTTGATGGTTTCCCAAATGTGGTGCGCTATAGGAGCTTCGGGCATAATACGTACATTGCCAGTAATGGTGCCATCGAAGTAAAGCTAGTCGCCAGCAATGAAGTAGATTTTTCAAAACCTGGCGCAGATGGAAAGGGGGTCTGGGAATGAGTAAGACAAAGCCTACGCCTAAGCCTGTCAGCAAGGCTACTGTGATGAATGAACTCCGGCACTTGCAGCACTTCCTTACCAGAGCCTTTCCGACGGCACGAATCACTGTCGATGAACCCCTGGTTAAAGGTGGTGTTTGGTTGCTAGATCTTTTCTTGCCGGATTATCACCTTGCGATTGCTTGGAGAAAGGATAAAGGATTCGGTATTGTCTCAAACGATATGCATGGCTATGGTGAAGGAGCCGACGAAGTATACGATACTCTTGAGGATGCGCTACCAAGAATCGTAGAACTTGTAGCCGGTCGTCAAACCACTGCTCCGCCAGAGGCTATAAAGCTCAGAGAAGTCCGTGAACAGCGTGGTCTTTCGCAAGAGGAAGTTGCTCGGCGACTTGGAAGCAGGCAGGCTTCTATTTCTCGCACTGAGGCGAGGTCGGATTTTCTGCTGTCAAGCTTGAAGAAGTACGCAGAAGCACTCGGCGCTAAGTTGGAAGTTAAGATGGTGTTCCCTGACAACGAGGTGGAACTCAAGTTTGATGAGGCGAAGTGATGCTCACTTTAGCCGTATTGGCAGCGCGCGCTGGATTCAGACCCGTCCATCAGGAAAGTCGCTGGACGCAAACTGATACCAGCAATCATCGGTGATGGCATGGAGCGCGTTTGCTCTGCCGGTAAACTTGAGGAAATCTTTGTGTTTTGGAAAGGCGAGAGTGCCACCGAGCACGACATCGCAGCTTCCATCATCCTGCAATTTCTGCACCACCAGCCTCTCAAGATCCGGTTGATACCCGCCGTAGAGCATGACCAATTCTCTGTCTATCGCTATGCATCTGGCGCCGGCGACTTTGTTTTGCCAGTATTTAATCTGGTGATTTCCATCGACTCGAGCGATAGGAAAGTCGCTATAGAAGCACGTCCACACTTCGTCCCGGTTTAGAGTCATGGCATAGCAGTCATCGATTGAATGCGGCGAATCTTCAAGAGGATATTGCCAGATGATTTTGCCCTCGGTATCAAAACAATTGAGACCGGCGTAGCCAATCGGGTCATCCCAGCCGTAGTTGCCGAACACCCCTTCGTCGAAGTAGCTGACCCAGATTCGTGAATCGGCGGTGGTGGCGATATCCTCGATGCCATCACCGAAGCAGAGCTCTTTTTGCAGAGAACCGTTGGCATCATATAGGCAAGCGTTCAGCTCTCCTTTTCCGTCGGCAAATTTGCAGCGACAGGAGACCACGATGAAGCCACCATCAGGCAGGACATCCACTCGAGGGTAGGCGCTTTTCATGGTGCTGATTTCTACCTCTTGCTCTATCCCGTTGCGAATGCGCAGCAACCATGCCTTGTAGGCTTCGTTTGATTTGGTCTCAGGAAAAGTCGCCCACCCAGGCTGCTCTAGCACAGGAAAGGCAACTTGCTCTTCACCTTCGCTTACGACCAGCAAAACCAGCGTGCCATCATGGGCGACAGTTGCACTGATGATCTTGCGCTTCTGCAATAAGCCGCTCAACTCTACCTTCGGGATGAACTTCAGGCTAGTGGTGGAATCAGTACTATCAGAAATCGGCGTCATTAATCGCTATCCAAATCTCGGTCTTTATCTCTATCTCAGGTTCGGCCTCGAACTGCGGTATCAACCGCGCACGGCGGTTTCAATGGCGGCGATGTCTATCTTCTTCATCTCCATCATCGCTTCGAAGGCGCGCTTGGCGGCACCGGTATCGGTGCCAAAGACCGCCTGGGTCAGAGCCACCGGCGAGATCTGCCAGTTTACGCCCCATTTGTCTTTGCACCAGCCGCAATCGTTCTCTTCGCCGCCATTGCTGACGATGGCGTTCCACAGGCGGTCGGTCTCTTCTTGATCGGCGGTCGCCACCTGAAACGAGAACGCTATGTTGTGCTCTATGCCCGGACCACCGTTGAGCCCGATGCAAGGAATGCCCATCACGGTGAAGTCGACGGTTATGACGTCGCCTTCTTTGCCCGATGGATAGTCCGAGGGCGCCCGATGCACCGCGTCTACGGACGAATCAGGAAAGGTCTCGGCATAAAATCGCGCCGCTTCCTCAGCGTCGCCGTTGTACCACAGACAAATCATGTTTTTGGCTGGTTTCATCAGGTTCGTTCTCCGTGCTTCCGTGGGCGCGAGCAGTTCTCAAGCTTTGCTAGCCCTTGATACTTTCGCGTGGTCAAGGATACTACATTGGCTGACTTTATGGCAGAATATCAGCGGCAAGACCCGTATTGTCGAGGTTCAATTAATAGGGCTTTTGGGCGCTGTAGCTTTCTGAGGGTTATCCTGTGGGCAAAGATGTGTGTGATGATCAGAAAGAAGTCTGTTTGCGATTTGGAGCTGAGTATCTAGAGTCGCCACCCAATCTAAAAGTTGGCATCGCAGAGAACGTCAAAACCGGTTTGCAGCCTATAAAAGGCTTGCGACAAGAGCCGGTCGGTGATACCACCGGCTGGTACATTTTTGCCGGTGAAGAAGAATCGGAAGATGATGATTTCTACGTGCCTCTTCATGTTCACCACCTCAGTGAGTGGTGCCCTGCTGTCTTGAAGTATCTTGGCTTGCCACCAGGTTGGGGCTTTGTCATCGCTGACGGCTATGAGGATGTTTTTCGTATTTAGGTCGCTATTTTAGGGTAGCTCCGTCGGCGTAGGGCGACAGCACTCCGTTCAATACTCGCAGCACCGCAGTCGGCACCGATAGCTTCTCGCCGAGTTCTACGACGGTGCCTGCAAGATAGGGCAGCTCTATGCGATTGCCCTGGGATAAATCCACCTGCATAGATGCGGTGACCTCGGGCAGCAGGCTTTCGAAATAGGCTATCTGATTGTCGAGGGTCTCGGCTGGCATATCGACGCCGGATGCGACCGCCACCGCCAGCACCTCTTTCATAGATTCTATAAAGAGCTCGCGGGTTTTAGGATGCGATTGCACGATGCCGATGCTGCCGCGCACGCCAGCGCAAAGCGAACTCATCGCCACGAGAAAAACAAATTTCTCCCAGATGGCGACTTCGATACTGTCCGGCACCACCGCATGGATGCTGGCATTTTTGCAGGCTTCTTCAAAGCGTGCCACCCTGGGAGATTTAGTCGCGCCATTGTGAGCGAACTCTCCAAAGACCAGCTTTTGCCTGTCGCCGCGCTGTTCGATGATACCAGGGGCAGTGATGGCAGAGGCGACATAACTGATGCCGCCGACCATGTGCTCTTTGCCAAGAATCGAAGCGAGAGTCTCGTCCTTAGAGATTCCATTTTGCAGCGAGATTACCGCTGTGTCTTTGCCGACCATCGGCTTTATCAACTCGGCAGCGCTTTCTGTGTCCCAGAGTTTGACACAGAATAAGACGATATCGACCTCGCCGACTTCCGCCGGATCATCGGTCGCCTTGGCGTCTTTTATATGAATCTCGGGATTGGTCTTGCTGACTATCTGCAGCCCGTTTTCTCTTATCGCTTTTAGATGCGCGCCCCGGGCTATAAAGGTTACGTCCTCGCCCGCTTTTGCCAGTAGCGCACCGAATACGCCACCGACTCCGCCTGTGCCCATGATTGCGATTTTCATTTATTCGTTTCCTTAGTAACCTTCTTTGTGACAGCCTTCTTCTCGCCTGTCTTCTTGCCGCCTGCTTTCTTTTCGCCCGGCTTGCCTGCCGCCGGGGCTGAAGTCTTCGCTTTCGGCACCACATTCAGTTTGAATGCACTATCAGGGATCATCCCTGTGGCGGGCACCACCGGCATCGTCCTCGACCACTTCGCAGTCCCGGATTTGGCGCCTACGAACTCCATGCGGTTGGTGTTGAATTTAAACGCGCCCTCGTCTAAGTTACCCGAGTCGCACTTCATCGACCACTTGCCTTTTTTGATGTGCACCATGCCTGATTCCAGGGTTTTGCCTTCTAAAGTTGTTTTGAACCGCCCGTTCGGCTCTATATGGAGCTTCATTATCTTTTCGTCCGGCGTCTCCATGTACCAGTAGCCGGCGATGTCGGTGTCCATCTCTGCTTTCGCTGCCATCGCTGTTAATAGCGCAAATGAAAGTGCCAGTGTGTTCGCTGTTAGAAACTTAGTCATAATCTGTGCTACCTCATTCAAAGACCGGCTATTGTAGCACGCTAACGCATTGCGACTGCTCGTAGAGCAGTGCAAGTTCACTTGTTGATTTCTAAGTGTTGCATACCTCGGCCGCCGCGCAATAGTAGATTAGACCTTTGGTACCAGCGGGTATAATTATTAGATTGGTTGTCGATGCGATTTGGGTTTGAGTTTTCTATTCGATTTTGAAGTGCACTTTAGGATTCCATGGGCTCTGAGGAACTTTTTTTTCTTGCGGTATTTGTGGTGCTTTCGGCAATAATGATTGCTGCATACAAGCTTGCCGGAGCGTCCGGCCGCAAGAGAGCGGTGCTTGAGTGGGAGCGACGGTGGTTAGGTACAGCAGCTGCCGAAGATGACTTCATGTCATCTCTAGGTGCGGGCGCTAAATCACGCACCCGTGCCGTTGCCTCGATAGATGCCGATTCTCAGCACATTAACCCGATCTCCGGCACGTGGTCCGGCACATTTCTGTACAACAGTGTAGAGAAATCGTCCGTTGGCGAGAGCGACGGGCAATTTATGTTGGAGCTTTCTCAAAACGGAGAATCATTGGCAGGGCATATAACCGATTCTTTGGGCGAAGCGAGTGTCCGTGGTGTTCTCAAGTATCCGCATATAAAGCTCGTCAAGACTTATGAATCTTCGAAAAATGCAAGATGGCACGTAGGAGCGCACCTGGGAACAATATATTATGAAGGGCGTGTCAGCGCCGATTGCGAATCTATGAAGGGCGAGTGGTTTCAGTTTCCATTTGATCGCAAAGCCTATGCTGGTTCGTGGAGAACTTCTATCAGGGTGCGGACGATTGCGGGCACAGTGTTGGTTCCGCGTCGGTTGAAGCATACCGTCTCTCATGACCACATCAATATTAGTGGCGATTGCAGAAGTGAAAGTGAAAGCCTTCTGGAATTGCAGGCAGAGGACGAGACAATCAGTATTCCGGTAGAATCAGCGATCGGCGACTCTGTGCCGGTAGCTTCTGGCGACGGAAGATTGACAGAGAGTGTTGTCTGTTCTCACTGCCAAGAGCATACACCGATTAATTATGATTTTTGCTTGCTCTGCAGCCAACCTAGAGTTTGAGGTTCGTTGCCGAGCTAGGATCTTTTTACAAGTACATCTTTGGTTGTTGCGTGAACTTGGCGCACGGGTGTCAAAAGCTGCGCTTTTTGGGAAAAGTAATATAGCCAGTAGTAACTATGAGCTTTTGTAGAACATGGCGGATAATCCCCAGAAGCCAATGAAGACGAAGGAATCCGACTCTGCGCGGGAGGCTGGCACAGAGCGCACCCATGTGCGTCCAGAGGTGGCGAAGTCTGCCCAGGTCGACGCGTGTGGCATGCAGGAAGTCGAGAGCACCCGGACTAATAAGCATTCTGGCTCTGCCAGCGAGTTGGAATGGAATAGAGGCAGTGGGGACAGGGGGTCTGGTACTGATTCTGGCAAAGAATCTGGTAAGACTTCTGCCAGGGGCGGCATTGACGGCAAGGGCGACAAGGGCGATAAAGGCGGCAAAAGCAATAAAGACGGTGGCGACGGCGACAGCATTACGATAGAAGCCGTGGACGAGAACGGCAAGAAGTTTACGGTTGCGTCGAGAGTGAGCGGCGGAACTGAGCGGGATTATCTGGCGAAAGGCGAAAAGCCGCAAGAGCGCTTTCATACAGGTGAGCTGAAGGCGATTCAAACTGACCAGTCGCTGTCCGCCGAAAAGCGCGCCCTGGCGCAGCAGTTGCAAGAGATGCGCAGCCTCGCCAAAGACGCCAATCAGCCCACAGCAGAGATTGACCGCTTCGCCAGCGAGACCTTCAAGGACGAGATTCGCAACATGCGTTCTTCAAGCGCGGACGAAGGCGGGACGTTCCAGGCGCTTTCCGATGCCGATATGGCGAAGCGCACCGATTTGACTAAAGGCGCTTCGCCATCTGACGCAGCACCGCCCCAGACCCAATCTCAAACCCGTCACCTCGACGAAGACGGTCGTCCCATCGTCGACCACCAGCCCGAGCAGATGGACAAGAAGACTTTCTCTCTTGGCTTAAGTTACGAGGAGGGCACGCCGCCACCTCAGAACGAGACCATGGAGAAAATGTCTCGATTCTTCCAGGCTGCGACCCACCGCGCCGAGGCATTCTTCACCAATCCCGACGCCCAGGCGAAGTATATCGAGGAGCAGAAGGAGAAGTTCATCGGCATCGGCATCGGGCTCAATGACGCCAAAGAGGCGTTCAAAACCCTCGCCGGTGAAGGGTTCAAGCAACTCGGTCACGGCGCCGAGAATCTGAAGGAAGGCGCCAGTCATCTGGTCGATGCCCTGTCGCGCCCCGCGGACATAAATGAGGCGGTCGTCAAAGAGACCCAGGCGGTGCTGAAAGTCCTTGCCGAGGACCCAAATGCCGTTAACAAAGCGCTTTCGAAAGGTCTGGATGGCGCCGCCCATGCTGTGCAGCCCATGGTCGATGCCGGCGGCAGAATGCTGCATGATATGTCTGAGAATCCTCAGTACATAAATGATGCTCTCGCCAAAGGCCTTGGTATCGCGAGCAATGCCGTACTGAAGGCAAGTAATGAGTACTCTAATCTGCCTCCCAGGGAGAAGGGTCGCGTCATCGGCTTGCTCATGTTCGATATGATCAATCCTGAAGGCACGCTGGAAGCACCGACGCTGATGGCGCAAACAGCCAAGCGTGGCACCAATGCGGCGAAAGAAATCGTTCAGGTCGCTGCTAGCTCCGCGACGGTGCAAGAAGCTAAAGCCAATCTCTATATCCTTGAAGATCTGGTCAAGTCCGATGAGTTCAAGGATTTGTTGCAGAATGGTGTATTTGAAGCGCTCAATATAGGCAAGCAAGAGTCGTTCGCTGCCCTTGGACCCCAGTTCGACAACTTCAACATGGCGATGATGGGGGATGGTTTCTTTAAACCCATAACACGTCGCTGGGAAGCGCTGACATCTGATCTGGGCCGTATCGAATCCAGGTTTAAGAGATACCGGAGCGATCTGCCAAGTCCTTTCGAAGAGGGTTTGAGCGCTCAGGAGCAGCACCTCCGTGCTGTGGACTGGCTGGTTGAACGTGTACCTGAGCACGCCGAGCATTTTGACCACTATTCAGATTGCCGAAACACTCTCTTAAATCACAAGAGCCCTGAAGATCTTCTTACGCTGTGCAAAAAGGATCACATGATCCTCACTCCAGACAAAATGGAAGACGTTGCACCGAAGCTAGCAAACAGGCGAAGCGAAATTGAGTCCCGAATGTTTGAGGACAATTTGCCTGCATGCACTGTAGCAGATCAAGGATATACGGTCATTCCAAAGCAAAGGGTAGTTCCGCTCGATGATCAAGAGTCCATTGCAAAAAGGGTGGCAAAAGAGTGGATTGATAATGCTAGCGATAAAGAAGTAGACGGGATTGTTCGACATGAACTGGGCCAGAGTTTGGCTCACTATGGCAAATGGGTCGAGAACATAATCCAGGAACCCAAGTTGCATAATAAGTATTTGTCTGAAAGAAGGAGGCTGTTGCAGTCTATAGCTGAGTCTGTCGGTGCTGCGGATGACAATGTTGTAGACGGAGCCGTCTTTTCCGAACAGTTGAAGAGAGCTTCTCTTGGACCTCAGGATGGTAGCAATGTCCTGGATTTCTTTTCACATGTATCTGATGTCGATTACGGACTTGAACAAACTATTACAGATTTGTACGCTATAGAGCATGGGGGGTCTAACTACGGCAAGCTGTTTGATGAACAATTGAAGATTCACTTTGCTGAGTTGTATCAAGGATTGAAGAGTAGAAATTGGTACCGGAAATAGTGTTATGAGTAGAGCTAGAATGTCCAGAAAAAACTTTTACTTGAGCTTGGTCAGAGAAGGTAATTTAATCTGCGCTGTTATGAGACCAGATAAAAGTATTGTCTATAGCTTTTTAATTAGGGGGAAAAGCCAGGCGCTTACAACTTCTGCAGAATTGTCAGCTGGGACTCCTGAACATCAGGAGTTTCTGGAAGTTGTAGGACCATTGTCGCCGGGAGAGAAGAAAGTCTTTGTAGATATTAAGCCTGCAGAGGAAGAGTACACTCCAGCGCTGCTGGAAGCTGCTATCTCAGATGGTAGCTATCAGAAAGCCGAGATGATGCCGGAAGGGCATCTAAAACTATTCATGTGGAACGAGATTACGAACAAGTGGATGGAAGACATCTATTCTGCAAACTCAGAGCATGCTCAAGTCATCCTGAGAGTTACCGGACCACTGAAAGTCGGAGATGTTTTTGAGTTCCAATCAAACAAGAAATAGTGTTCGTCAATGCTACTATGAAAAAAGAAGAACAATGGAGTAGGTCCTACCTGCAAATGATGATTGATAGTCAGAGTATAACCGCTGCTGATTATCATAGTAACGGATCCATCGCCCTGAGCTGCTTCTTCAAGGGAATGAGTCAGTCGATGACATCGGAGAAAATATTGTCTCCTGGGACTCAAGAACATTCGGACTTTTTAGAGCTAGTTGGACCTTTCCAGCGTGGCGAAACAAAATATTTTTGGGACTATGCGGCAGAGCTGTCTACAGAGCGCACAGCAGAAGATGTTCGCTACGCTATTGAGAGTCGATATTATCAAAGAGCTGAGTTGTTGCCCAATGGTGATTTGAAACTGAAGAAGTGGAGCGATGTAGCAAAAGTGTGGCACGAGGATCTTTACCGCTCCGACACAGAACAGGCAAAGACTATCCTAGAAATCACCGCTCCTCTTAGAGTCGGCGAAGTCCACGAGCTCAAGCCAAGTTCAGGCTGAAGTTCGGCGTTCCGATTCTCTCCGACATGAAGGTTCCACATTTAGTAGCAGATGGTATTTTAGAAATTATGTTGAAAGATTCTAGCGTATGGACAGAGGGGCTCGTTAGGACCCTGGTAAGAGGAAAACTAATGTTGATGGCGCGGTGTCATGAAAACGGCTCCATCTCAGCTAAGTATATGATATCCAGTCGGGGGCGGTCGATTGTATATGGGAAAGAGATGGCTCCTGGAACTAGTGAGTACGAAGCTGTTCAGGCGGTTCTTGGTCCGATGAGACCGTGTCAATTGATTACTTTCGATTTGCCGGATGTAAAAGAATTGGTAGAGTATTCCCCGGAAGATGTGCGAGTTTCAATATTGCGGGGATACTTTAAGAAGGCTGAATTGTTGAACGACGGAGACGTGAGGCTCTATCATTGGAACGATTTTCTGGATGACTGGAGCCATCAATTGTTTCCTTCAAATTCTAAGCAAGCCCAAGCCATCCTAGAAATCACCGGTCCTATTAAAGTCGGCGAAGTCCACGAGTTTAAGCCGAGTTCGGACTGAGGCAATTCAAATCCTACTGAACGCAGTCGATGCTCTCACGCACAAGGTCATTATCCAGCAGGAAGAGCAGATCGTTTTTAGCCTGCGACCATTCGGCGGTCAGAGCGCGCGACTCAGAGCCTATTCTACTGGCAGCAGACAAGAGTGGAAATGTCGATGCATCTTCTTTTATCCATTCTCCGGTCGCCCGGTCAAGCATCCGAGTCCGGTGTTCGCCCCATGCGTGTCTCTGTACTTTTATGACACCATCGGGAGCATCACCATCGACAAGCTCGATGCACTCCGCGATCGCATCGAGGGGCAGCGGTCTCCTCGTCGCCCTCGACCAGGCGAGCAGAAAAGATAGACCTCTTAGAATGTCGTATTCGTAAAATCGGGGGAAAGACAATTTCGTCCAACCTTCGATAATGGGCTCGCCTGTGCAGGAGGATCGAAACAGTCTCTTTGATATCAGATACGATGCCCCTTTCTCAAGATAATCCGCTTCCTCCGCGGAGCCATCTTTCAATGACATCAATATTGCTTCTAGAGATGGCAAGGTCGAGACGACCGAGCTTTTGGGCTCACTTCGAATGTAAGCTTCCTCATCACAGTTCAAGCCGCCGTCAGGAAGCTGGTACTTGAGAAACCATGGACGTATCCATGGTAGTCGACTGTCAATATTCAGTCCATAATGGAAGAGTAAACCGTAAATCGTACCCAGCTGACAATGACAGGCTACCGAATTGAGCGGGTCCATGCCTTCTGGAACTTCCTCTTCTCTAAAAGGAAAGAAGCGCAAGAACTTCTCTTGCAGAGCCTTGACTATCGATTCTTCAGCGCGCTCTGGAATCCGCTCTGTAAGCCCGAGTTCATGGAGCAGCATCATATGCCACCAGGGGCTGTTCCATTTTGGCCAGTAGGCATCATCGGCGATACTGGCGGCGGCTTCGTCCGAACCCAGATATGATACTGACTCTGCAATGAGCGCTTCGTCCAAACTATCCGGCAATGGCGCGGCGGCTTTTTTGGAAATGGCTCTGAGCGATTCGATTTTTTGATTCATGCGGTTGACAACGGTAGGGGATGAAACACCGTTTGCATTATATGCTGCCGCGGCTTCGTGTTCCAGGGAAAAGGGAATGATATGTGCAACGGCGGCTAGCACGACCATGGCCGTCGAGGAAAGCGACATAGGCGAGACCAGTGAGATGAATGAGTCTAAAGAGATAAATGAGACTAATGAGACTAATGAGATGGCTGAGTCCAGCGAGACCGGCGCCAGTAAATGGGACCGCGCCTACATGCAGAGGCTGCTCGACACTCTGACCATCACTTCTGCCGAATGCAAACAAGATGGTTCCATCCACTTGAGCTGCTCTGCTAAAGGCACCACCCAGGTCGTCGCCCTCGACAAAATTCTGCTCCCCGATTCCAGTGAGCACGCTGACTTTCTCTCCATCGTCGGCCCCATGCACCCAGGAGAACTCAAGCTGTTCTGGGACCCGAGAAAAGAAGCCTTCGAGAAGCCGAGCGCCGAAGAAATTCGCGCTGCCGTCGACAGCGGCCACTATCGCAAGGTCGAGTTACTCTCCGATGGCGCCCTGAAAGTCCACGTCTATGAGGGCGCCACCGAGAGCTATCGCTACAAAATCTTCTTCGCCGACACAGAACAAGCCCGCGCCATCCTGGACCTGACCGGTCCCCTCGCGCTCGGCGTAGTTCACCAGTTTGCCGGCTCCGTCGAATAACAACATGCTCCTCAGTTCACTTCCGGTCAGTATGGCTTATTAAAGGCACCTTTAATAAGCATGAACTACGACCCTCAGACCAAGTTAGGAGAGCGCATCCAGTGCTCTGCAGAATTTGGAGAGCCTCGGCATCGTTAGAGAAATAACCGGAAAGCAGCGTGGTCGAGTTTTTGTCTATGACCGCTATTTGAAGATTTTGGAGCGAGACACAGATCCGCTTTAAGGTCTGGTCAACTTCTCTACAGAGAAAAGCCCGGCGCGTGAAGCAGCAACACACCGAGCTCTTCTCTGTGGGGGTCAGCAGGGCTGAGGGAGGGGGGACTTAACTCTTACGAATTTTGACTTTGCAGTCGTCTTCTATACAAGCTCTGGTTTTTGGCAGAACAACGCGCAGCACGCCATCTCTAAAAGATGCTTCGACTTTGTCCTTTTCGACCTCGCAGGGCAGCGGGATCTGCCGCATGAAAGAGCCATAGCATCTCTCAAGGCGATATTTTCCTTTCTGGTCGTGCTCCGTCTCTTCCAGTTTCTCTCCTTTGAGGGTGAGGAAGTTGGAGTTTACGGTTAGATCAATGTCTTCCAGCCGAACCCCGGGCAACTCTGCGCAGATTATCAGTTCGAGGTCCTTATCTGTGATATCGACTTTTGTTTGAATGTCTGCCTCTAATTCCGGCCACCAGTGAGAGATACTCTCCTCTTTGTGAAAGAACTCGTCGAATAGCCGGTTCATCTCTCTTCTTAAGTTGGCGAATGGCAGATGCGATTCTGGTCTTTTTCTAAGCTCATGCTTTTTTGTTTCTTTCTTCTCTAAGGTTGCTCCCTTCATGTAAGATTTCTCCTTTGTTTGTTTATTTGTTTGTTTGACTTTGTATTTTTAGGTTTATGCAGATTGGCGCCGAGTCTGGCTGACTGAAGCTTTCTTCAGGGTTTTGAATGGAATGTGCTGCGCCAGATCGAAGTCCTCAAGCAGTTCTTGTGAGAATGAACCTTTTGAGCGAATAATGCAGTCATCTATCGGCCAGGGGGTGGAGTGGTGCGCTCCTAGTTTCAAGAGCATATTTCGTATCTCTTCTCTGGAGCAATCACGCAAACAGGTGTCGTTGCGAGTCTCGTTTGCTCGTTGAAAGCAAAGATAAGGGGGGTCGAAATTGACAGTAAGGATTCCGTTGATCATGCTTTTACTCATTGTTGAGAACCTCACCCTATCTGTTTTGCTGAATTAAAACCGGTTACCTCAATAGTTAACTGTCGATGGTGCATCAGCTAACTGCTCTAGCTCCGTTGGCTACTTCTATTATCAAGTTGCCGATGTCGCCGAGAGAATCACTGTTATTCTCTTTCGCGATTTTGTATGCTCGTTTCGCCGTGCGAAGAGCATCCGGCCTATTATCCTGGGCTTCAAGCAGCATCGCCAGATTGTGCAGGTCTGGTATTAGTTGACTTGCGTCAGGCCCGTATTCTGTCTCTTTTATGGCTATTATCTGTCTATTGAAGGACTCTGCCATGGGATAATCGCCGAGTTCTTCGAAGTGTTCAGTCAGTACCTGAAGCCTTACTAGATTCATGTGTACTCTCCTTGGGGGCAGTGTTTTAAGCCTTCATTTGGACCAGGTGTTTCGGGTCGGGGCTCTTTTGATTGCGACATCTATTGCAATAAACCGGGCGTGAACCATTTGGTTTGAAAGGCACAACCACAAGGTTATTACATTGATCGCAGGTGACTTCAGATATAGTGCTTGGATCTTTGCCAGATCTCAGGACTCGCACCATGACTCTGCAATTGGGGCACCGTTTAGGCTCATTCACAAGACCTTTGTCTTTGAAGAATTCTTGCTCTCCTGCTCTGAAACAAAAATTCTCCGAGCATTCACAACAAATCAAGGTCTTATCGCAATACATATATCTGACCTCCTGCGTTTTGCTTCGTTGGCGCATATGGAAACATGTCTCAACGGCAATATGATCACCCGGTGTGATGATATCTGGTAAAAAGCCTCGAAAGCCCCTAAAGTCGTATTGCAGATATGTCCGGCATCGAGCATAAACCTGTTTTATGTGTCAGGTATCGGGCATAAACAGAACCTAAATGATTGCTATTCGGCACACTCGGGTTTTACTTATTAGTGCTGCTGTGACACGATAAGTAGATAAGGAGTTGTGCCGATGCCAGGATTCATCGGTCTAAAAGACTTCAGTAAATGTAGTTACAATTTAAGAGACTGTTTAGCTACAGAGGGATTGAAATCCAAACATATCGAAATTGACCCGAGGGATTTCTGGCCATGGAACTGCTATCTAACGGTATTTTGAAAAAGCTTTCTCCGGATATCAAGAATCTGGTTCTAGAAAGAGCAGAACTAGTAGAGCTGCAAATTAGAGAAGTGGCCTATGAGTCGAATGAACCTATAGAAAATGCTTACTTTCCAGAAAGTGGTGTCATTTCGATTGTGACACCAATGAGTGATGGTGTCCTGGTAGAGGCTGCCACCGTAGGTGATGAAGGAATGGTAGGGATACCTCTCATTTTGAGGGCGCGCAAAAGTTCTACTAGAGCTTTTTGTCAAATTCCTGGAACCGCCTGGAGAATCAGTGCTGATCACTTTCAGTATTGTTTGCGCAGTGCAGAATTTACGGTTCTATTGCTTAGATACACTCAGACTTTTCTTGATGTTTTAGCACAGACGTCGGCGTGTAATCGTCTGCACAGTATAGAAGAGCGATGCGCCAGATGGCTTTTGCGGTTGCATGATAGAGTCGGAGAATCCAATGACGATATCATACCGATAACCCAGGAGTTTTTGGCTCAGATGCTTGGTGTCCGGCGAACTGGTGTTAATCTGGCTGCCGGCATTCTTCAGCGAGCCGGCTTTATAACCTATGTTCGTGGAAAAATAACCATTCTTGATCGTGAGGGTCTCGAAGAGGTGGCTTGTGAGTGTTATAGAGTGGCGCGAGAGTCTTTTGAAGCTCTTGACTCACTTGACTCACGTGACTCAAAGGAATAATCAATAAGTCTCCTCTTCATAGTAAACTTCTGGCGATGGCTTGTCCCATCGCCAACCCCAATTCATCCAGAGAACCGAGATCGAAGCATGTCCCTCGCAATCATCATCATCACCGTCCTGGTCGTCCTCGCCGTCATCGGGCAGGTATACACCCGCAGAGTCGTCCAGACCGATAACCTCGAACTCAGCCAGGGCATGGTCGAGGCGATGCTCGGCGTCGTCGGCACACTCTTCTCGCTTCTGCTCGGGCTGCTTGTCGCCAACGCCATCGAGTCCTACCACGAGATCAAGGTCCAGGTCTCTGAGGAAGCCAATTCTCTGGCGAATATATATCGCCTTTCCGAAGGGCTCGAATCAGTCGACAGGCTCAAAATTCGCGAGACTTGCAGGGTATACAACCGCAAGGTGATAACCGACGAGTGGCCAAAAATGGCTAACATGGAGATGTCCCAGGACTGCTGGGACCTCTACGGTAAAATCTGGTCGGACTGTGTTCTGCTGAAGCCTGAAACCGAGCAGGAGTCTAACATTCAGTCGAGCCTATTAGATTCTGCCAAAAACCTGGGCGAAACCCGCCGCGCCCGCAGCATAACCTGCAAAGCCAAGCTCTCACCCATTTTATGGGCGGCGATTTTCTTCGGCTCAATCATCACCATAGTCTTCACCTATTTCTTCACTTCTAAGATAGGGCGTCTGCACACCCTTTTGACCGTTCTCATCGCGATTTCGCTGGGGCTCAATATATGGCTGCTCGCCGCCTACAGCCTGCCCTTCAGCAGCGAGCTCAAAATCCAGCCAGAAATCTTCGAAATTCTCGAGCAGCAAGTCTTTAAGACGCCCTAGTCAGCCAGCGAGCACGTATGGGCGTAAGCATGGACGTATGCATGCAAGCACGGTCGCTCGCATGCATCAGCCAGACCGGCGACGCCCCTGCCTGTAGTTCCTGCAGAGAAAGTAGGCTATTTGGTTGGTTGACCAACTAAATAACCTACTTTCTAAAACGGCACATAGTAGTCGTGCCTTTTTCTAATTTGGACTGTAACGTAGCGGTTGGATTCGGGTCGTAATATCAAAATATTCCTCCTGCCCCTCCAGATTGCGAGTTTCTTTCATCATGGTCAATACTCTTAGCTTAAAAAGCCTCAAAAGCAACGCTGACACGGGGCGTACTGACGCAGTCCCCGCAGCCCCCGAAGCCGCCGAATCCACCGATTCTTCCAAAGCAGGGGCCGACAACGCCTCCGACCGCAGCCTCAACCTGGTTCAAAGTGGCGACCTCAAAGACGTCCGCAATTCTATGCATAGGGGCGGCGATGCTCAAAAGACCGGTGCTATGGCTGTATTCGACGGCGCCAACGCCCCGACCATCGAGAACATCGCCGCTCAACCTGGAGCTCTGTCGGGCAAAGAATCTGCCGAATTCAAAATCGACGGCGTGGTTGTTCCAGGCAATAGCGATCTCTATAAAACACCAAGCTATTTCTCTGGTGTATTTTCTCCCCGCACGGTATGGGAGGAAGGCAGAGGTGTCGGTGAAAGTTCCGGACGTTCGGATGAAGCAGAAATTTCTAGAAATGCGGACGGCACGATAGTTGGCAAAGATGCCGAAAGTGGTGAAAAATTCGTTCTGACTCCTCTCGTGCTCGACCGCATGGCGGGACGCTCGGCTGCTGCGGAGGTAGACTCTGAGGGAGCGCTTGCCGGCATTCAAATCGAGGATGCAGATGTCCATTATCGTCTCGCTGCCGAAGAGAATGGTGTAAGCTTCAGTCGTTCGACAGAAAACGGCACAGAAACTGTGACTTACAGCATTGAAACAGGCCAAGCTCTTTCGAAGCAATCTGTCGATAAAGACGGAAATGCCAGGCAGCTGCCCGTCAACACCGAAGACTCCCTAGCCAGAGGGCAGGACAAGGACGGTAATTCTGCATTTCAAGTCTATGACGCTTCCAAAAAGTCTACAATTCAGATTACTGTCGGTGCCGATGGTCTGCCCAAGAGCAAATTAGAGTTCGGGACAGGGTTTCAGATTGAGACTCAATATGGCGAAGATGGAAAGGCACAGTCGGTTATCGAGTACAAATTAGATGCCAGTGGTCGTGTTCAGACGCGCACCACGGAGACGTCCATGGGGATTGCTTTTGAAGGTTACAATCAGGAAGGCGAGATAGTCAGCCAGGAGGTCCATCTTCCGGGCAGTACCCAGAATAATCACGTGAATGCCGATGGTAGCATCACTAAGGTGCAAGAGAACGCGGATGGCACTAGCGAATTTCATAATACTACTGCTGATGGCACCAGGGTGGATGGATCATCGGACCCCACAAACGGTGTCAACACGATTAAGACAACACATCTCGATGGCACCTACACCCAGTCTACCGAGAACAAAGAGAGTTCTATCTATACAGTAGGTGATGATAAAGGCAACTGGTGGACAGTTGAGAAGCCACATAAAAAAGGGATTTCAATAATTTCTCGTGGCAACGGCAACGATGTCTACGAAAGCCGAGTTCAGAAGGAACTTTGAGGAGAATCTTTTGTCAAGAGCGGCCTGGTTTTTGGCTTTGCCTTCAGAAGTTTTGACTGATCGGAAATTTCAGCAAAAATCCCCGGCAGGCTCTATACTTATGCTTGTGTCGGCTATAGTTGCCGCGACTATAGATAAAAATATATGAGAAAGTCGGCCATTACCATGTCATCAATGAAAGCTCGTTTTTTCATCCCTTCGGCAGCGCTTCTCTTTGTGGGCGTTTGTGTGGGCTCAGGTTTATATATGCAAAATTCTGTCCCTGCCTCAGCCGCCGCCGCAGAAGATGCCTGTTGCAAGGCACAAGCGAAGCCGCCACAAGCTGGGTCCGCTGTCGCCACGCTGAAGCTACCCGAGCACTATCGAGGCTCTGCCCTTCAAAAAGAGATTGCCGACGGGGTCATTTACTACCGGCTTCAGTCGGGCAAGATGATAGCGCATTTGATATCGATGGATCTCAACAACCCATCTTACAAAGTTGTTCCTCTTATAGCTCAAAGCCGAGACACCACCACCGATCTCACCGCCCGCGCCAGTGCCGTCGCAGGAATAAACGCAGGCTATTTCAACCTCACCGATGGTGTCAGCGCCAGCTATGTAACCGCAGACGGCAAGCAGGTTCTCGACCCCACCGTAAACAAAGCTTTGATAGAGAACCCCAATCTAAAGCCCTTCTTGAAGCAGATCTTCGATAGAAGCGAGCTACGCATTTACGAGCCGAAAAATTCAAAACCAGCTTCAAAGGAAGCCGTCGGCGAAGGAAGAAAACCAGGCGATCTGCAGGCGGCTATCGTCGCCCATCATCAGCCGATACCAGCTAAAGTCCGCATCCTTCATGTCATGCAGGGCGGACCGGCTTTGCTGCCAGCCATTCGCTCCGAGGCAGAAGCCTTTATTAGAAAAGGCAAAGACGGCAAGAGCGTCGACGCCATCGGCACCACCAGAAAGGCGGCGCGCACCGCTATCGGCATAACTTCCGGTGGTGGCATAGTCTTCGCCATTATCGAAGGCTCCCGGGGCAAAGAGTTCAAAGCCGGCGCCTCATTAAAAGACATGGCACAGCTCCTTAAAGAAGTCGGCTGTACCGCCGCCCTCAATCTTGATGGTGGCACAAGCACCACCATGGCTGTCCGCGCCACCGCCGAGCAACTCGGTCTCGACCGCGCTTCTGTCCGCTCCGAGGACAAATACTCGGTGGTCTTCTCCAACGAAGAGGAGCGCAAGGTTAAATCGGCGCTGGCGATTGTGCCTAGATAGATGGTATCCTTGAGCGAATAGGCGTCATTTGTTTCGGGTTCTTTAAAGACAAGAGAAAAGCTAGAGACGATGTACGAGCAAGGCGACATCCCTATCGGTTCTCATATTGGCAGATATAAAGTGGTGGAGATGCTCGGCACCGGCGCCATGGGCATCGTGCTCAAGGGTATCGAGCCCCATTCTGGCGAAGAGGTCGCTATCAAGCTTCTGGCAAGCGAGCTGGTCAAGGACAATGTCGCCATCCAGAGAATGGCTCAAGAGGCGCAGCTGCTTTCGCATTTGAAGCATCCTAATATTCCGGAAACCTATAATTTCGGTACTCTAGATAACGGTCGGGCTTATCTGGTGATGGAATTTGTCCAGGGGGAGACCCTGGAGAGCTATGTCGAGCGCAAAGGCACCGCGCCCTTAGATATGACCGTCAATGTCGGCTTGCAGCTAGCCCATGCCATGCAGGCAGCCCATACCGAAGGCATTGTGCATCGGGATCTGAAGCCACCGAATGTGATGCTGGGCAAAGTCGACGACAAGCTCGCCATCAAGGTGCTCGATTTTGGTGTCGCCCGTATTTTGTCAGATTCAAGGCGTCTGACCAAAACAGGCGAGGCTGTGGGCAGTCCTATCTTTATGAGCCCCGAGCAGTGCCAGGGTAAGCCTATGGATCATCGCTCCGATATGTATTCTTACGCGATTATCTTGTTCTATTGTCTTACCGGGCGCTTCCCGCATAAAGCTTCGAACCTGCATGACACTTTTGTGATGAAGACCACTTTAGAGTGTCCGCAGATAAAGGAGTTTAATCCGTCTCATGTCGGGCCGCCTGCCCTGGACGAACTTATATATAAGTGTATGCGGATCTCGCCTGATGAGCGCTATGAAGATATGGGCGAGGTTTTTAGAGAGCTCAAAAAAGTTGCCGAAGCTGCCCAGATCAGGACAGATTCTCTGGCTGTACTGGACCTTGGCTATGGTGCGCTTCATTCTGGTGCTGGCACCGGTAGCGGTGCCAGAGGCGCTGTTGGTCAGGCTGTCGATTTGCAATCGAATCCAGACGCCGACATGGACACCAACTGGGGGGCAGATAGAGGTCCAGATAGAGCCTCCGGGGCGGCCGCCTGGTCTCGGGGCTCTGAAAAGTTGCGGCGCAGAGCGGCTTCCGGCGCAGATTTAAAAGAAGGTTTCAATTGGAAGAGTCCCCAGGCACTGGTAATAGGTCTTTGTGCCCTTCTTGCCATGGCTTTTGCTGTCATGGCTCTGGTCTCTTTCAATCAGCCTCAAGTAAAGACCCCTGCCGTGCAGGCGACTTCTGGCGATGGCAAAGACGGGGCGTCGGGGGAGGCAGGACCAGCAGGAGAGGCAGATTCAGGCGCCAATTCTAAGTCTGATACCAGATCTGATTCTAATTCTCAATCAAATAATGGCAGAAGTCCCAATCGCCTGGGTGCGACGCCATCTTCAGAGCAGCTTAAGTATAAGACTATTCGAGATCAGCTTCCTTCGACCGGCAAGCCGGCAACAGGCGCTGCCGCGTCGCCTGCTAGTACTAGAAGTACAACGGGCACTGGAACCTCGGCATCCGGAGCTTCCACCGCGACAGCTCCAAAACCCGCTCCCGCGCGGCACAATTCTAATAAGTCAGCCAGAGGCTCTTCTATTAAAGAGCCATTCCACAACTTCCTGCCCGCAGCGCTGCCCCCGGTCGCTCTCCCTACCGCCTCAGCCGACCCGCCGGCGGAGGCACCGACCAGAACAAAGTCGACGACACCTGGTGGCGCTATCGTCTCAAGCATCAGGATTGAAAATTTCAAAAAAATCGGCTTTGGCAGGTTGTAAACAATTCGCCAACAAATCCGAATCATACTGAAAGAGTGGAGCAAACGAAGCGGTTTTTCGCAATCGACTCTCTCATTTTTAAGTTAACTACTTACTCACTCACTCGTTTAAACACTTAGTTTCTTTTTAGATGGAGCCGCGTAAATCGGCTTCGGGAGGTTCACATGGCTAATGTATTTCAAGAGGCGCCCCAGGTCGTTCCTGTGGAGAACACCAGAGTCACCGATAGTGGTACCAGCATCGGCTGGAAGCGGGGCGGATCTTAGTTCTCAGATCTGGGCGAGATGCAGAAAACCACAGGCGACAGTCAGGTCAACGGTCAGCTTGGTAGCACCACCTCGTCCGATTCGAACAGTGACAGCCTCAGCCAGGAAAGAGTCAAAGACAGCGGCGAAAAGAATTTGCCCTCTATCGAGCTGACAGTCAAAAAGATAGTGAGGCAAAGTCTCCCGCAGGGGAACCTTCTCAGGACCTGCCCAAGGGTGACGGAAAGAAAGACTCTGGGGATCCTAAAGAACCTAGAGCCAATGGGGCAGATCCAAAAGGCGCCGTCATACCCGCCGACCCCAAAGGTCCTCAAATTATTATTCCTGCTCCAAGGGAAGGCCTGGTAATCGAACGCAAGAGTTAAGATAGCGTTCCGAGTATAGTCCGGAGAAGTGAACAGAGTGCGGCGGTGCGCGGCGGTCGCACCCTGTTCACCAGGCTCCGGACAAGCGAGACGGAGATGTCTCGATAGGCTCAGTCCCTGCGAACCGATAAAAGTGCGCCATCTATCCTATCCTCCCGGCGCCTGGAGAGTTGAGTTCACACCGGATCTGCTCCATCGATCATCTCCGCCTTCTCCTTTTTAGATAGAAAAAAAACAATACTGCTCTTTGATCCGGTCTACCCGCATTGAAGAGCAGTATTGTATTAGTGACGTTATTTCTCTTGTAGTAACTAATACGCCAACAATTTGCCAACAATTCGACGTCATAATAAAAGTATGGAGAGCAATCAGCGGTGTCTTGTAATCATTCAGTCCATCGAATTAAATGACCTTTTGTTGCTCGCTCACTCGTTTTATCACACAGTTTCTTCAATCGATGAAGCCTTCTAGAGAGGTTTCGGGAGGTTAACATGGCAGACGTTTATCAACAGTTATCCGGAGTCGCAGCACCTGAACAGCCAGAGTCACAGACGGCGGTGGTCCCAGCGGTGGTGGCGGCAAGTCCCTATGATTTGAGCTCTAAGACCTGGGACGATATGCGCAAAACCCATGGCGATTCCGCTTCTTCCAGCGAAGCTTTTGTATGTACCGCGGATGACGCGGTCGGTGGAAGGTTTTGACGAAGCCATTAAAAATGGAGAAAGTCTATTGCCGCCGGTGGAAATATTCGAGCAAAAGACTACCGGTGCCGACAAAGGCGAAGCCAAGGTTGCCCAAAGCTTATCGGCTCTGAGGGAAATTTCCAAGGGCTCTGATAAAGAGTAGTCTGGACATAGCCCATACATAGCTCATTCATAGAATAGTTTCGGAAGATCAGGTAGAGTGCAGCTGTGCGCAGCGGTTGCACTCTATCTGCTATTTTCAGTTTGCGCTTTTAACGCTTTTAGTATAATTCTTTCTACTATGGCTAAAATTCTGCTCGTCGAAGATGATCTGATGCTCTTGAAGCTGGTCTGCCAGCATTTGCGGGGGCGGCTGCATGTGGTCGATGCGGTAGGCGATGCCGATGAGGCGGCGGCTTATTTAGATGTGGGGGACTTCGACCTGGTCATCATGGACTGGTGCCTGCCCGGGCAGTCGGGGCTGACCGGGGTCGATCTCTGTTCTAGCTACCGACAGAAAGGCGGCGAAGCGCCGGTGCTGTTTCTAACCGGGCAGTCCGATATAGATGATAAGACTGCTGGTTTCAATGCCGGTGCCGATGATTATCTGTGCAAGCCCTTTGATATGAAGGAGCTTCTATTGAGGGTAGAGTCCCTGCTCAGACGGCCGGCGGCGATGAAAAGCGATGTGTTTAGAGCCGGTTCTTTGACCGTCGAGCCCCGGGCGGGGCGCGTCATATTTAATGGCGAAGAGATTATGCTGCAACCACGGGAGATGGCGCTCTTAGAATTTTTGATGCGTCATCCTGATACCATATACGAACCGGCAGATCTGCTGGCTGGGTCTGGGAGACAGACTCTGATGCCGGCGAAGTGGCGCTTCGTACCTGTGTGTCGAATATTCGCAAGAAGCTCGGGATAAGCGACCGCAAGTCTATTATAGAGTCGGTGCACGGACGAGGTTATCGCTTCAATTCTCTCTCAGTCTGAAGGCTAGACTCCCGATAAGTTCTAAACCTGCTTCTAGAGCGGGATTCTCAGGACAAAGACGCTGCCGTGTTTGCCGTCGCTCTCGACCCACAGACGGCCGCCGTGCATCTCGGCGAAGGCTTTTGAAATGGCAAGCCCCAGGCCGAAACCAGCTTTGCCGCGTCTTTTCGAAAGACCGGCCTGTTGAAAGCGATTGAATATTGCCTCTTGCATCTCTTCGGCTATACCGGGACCCTGGTCTTTGACTTTGAACTCTATCTCGATACCATTCAGATGGCTCTCCACCTGCACTTTGCCCCCGGGCGGCGAGAACTTGACCGCATTTGTTATCAGATTGACCAGAATGCGGATCATCTTCGCTTCGTCGGCATGGAAGAGGCTGCTTTCGGTGTTCGCGGTCAGTTCAACCTCTGCCTCTTCGGCGTAGAGCCGACATAATGATACCGCTTCGTTTACTATTTTGCCGCTGCTGGTCTCGGTTTTGTCCGGTACCAGACCGACCGAGTCCAGTTTTTCTACATCCAGAACATTGGCCAGAATTGAATTCATATGATCGCTACTGACCAGCGCCCAGTTCACAGCCTGGCTGCCGTCTTCATTCAGGGCGCCGTAAAGACCGTCTTGCACCGTCGTCAGTACCGATCGCATAGTGGTGAGCGGCGTTCTCAGATCGTGGCTTATCATAGAGACCAGAGACATCTTGTATTCCAGCAGCTTCTCGGCTTCGGATATGTCTTTTATATGGAGAAATAATTTTTTGCCGTCTTTGAAAATCTCATTTACTGAAAGCTCGACCGAGAAACTCTTGCCTTCTGTGGTTAGCGCTTTGTTTCGATGGGGAGCGCTGGTGCCTGACGAACTATCCAGCTTCTCTATATCGAGCTCCGGAATAATTGTTCTAATAGATTTTCCGAATAGATCCCGGGCTTCTGCGCCCAGCATCTGCCGCAGTTGCAGGTTGGTCGCTTCGATATTGCCCACTTCATCTAAGATAGCAAGACCCAGAGGAATACTTGCCAGAATCGAATTGACCTGTTTCCAGGTCGACTTTTGCATCGAGCTGTATTGCTTTAGCTTGCTATCGCGCGTCTCTAGTTGAGCGACAAGCTCTTCTTTGCTCATCGCCGCATAATTATCCGGCTCTTTGTCTCTATCTTCTGCCATGATTCCTGGCTGTGTACTAATGCGGCGGCAAAATTATAACAAATACCTGAAAGCCAGGTTGCCATTGAGAATTCGGCAATAAAAATCCTCAGTAAGCTCCGCTGGGTATAATCTTAGAGTCTGTCGGCGCCAGAGACAAAAGCTTGGGGAATCAGATAGAAGAGAGAGAAAACCGGGACGAGGGCGAAGATAGAGCCGAGGCAGTCGATGGCGGCTCTATTACCGGTTCTCGTCCAAAGACAGGCTCTGCCGGCTCTCTGACCCAGTGGCTTCTGGGCAGACCGCCTTCTAAAGGCGGTGAGTCGGGAGATATGGGCGATAGCTCCGACACGGCCGGCTTCTGCCCGACCTGTGGTATGAAGCGCAAAGTCCCCGGGGTGGGCTCTTTGACCCAGTGGATTTTTCAGTCTCATCTATGTCAGTGCCAGAGCCAGGAAGCTGCGGTTCTAGATCCCGGTGATGCCTTAGAAGGCTTCGAAGCCCGGACCATGCCCGGTTTCAAAACCGATGAAATCGAAGAGGACGTCGATGAAAGCGAAGCGGCTGTTGCCTGTCCAGCCGACTTTCCGCTTCAGAGATACAGGCTTGTGCGCGAGCTGGGCGGTGGCGCCACCGGTTCGGTTTATCTGGCTATAGATCGCCATCTGGGCAAGCGTGTTGCGATCAAGCTTTTGAGAGTAAGCGATCAGAGGCTGTATATCTCTTTTCAGAACGAAGCCCGGGCGATATCCAGGGTTAAACATGGCGGCATCATCGAAGTCTATGACTTCTCTACCAGTGAAAGCGGCGCTCCATATATGGTGATGGAGTATTTCCCCGGTATATCTCTTAGAAAGCTTCTAGAAGACCGGGGTTCTCTTCCAGAGGCAGAAGCTCTGCCGATCTTCACCAATCTTGCGGGCACTATGGCTCATGCCCATGAGAAGGGGATCTTTCACCGGGATCTCAAGCCGGACAATGTGCTGGTTAGCCGGGTTGGCGGCGCCTATTCGGTAAAAATAGTCGATTTTGGATTGAGCCGCATTCTCAAAGAAGAGTCTCTGGATGATGATAGCACCGGCAGTGCCCTGTCCGGAACACCGCTTTATATGGCTCCGGATATGATCGCCGGTCATGAGTTCAGTGCTTTATCCGAGATCTATTCTCTTGGTACGATGATGTTCGAAGTCCTTTGCGGACGGCTGCCTTTTGAAGGGGACAACAGCCTGGCTCTGCTGGCTTTGAAAGGACAGCAGGCGCCGCCTTCTTTGCTAGAGTTTTGCGAGTCGAAAACTGCGATCTCGCCGGCGGTGGCAGATATAGTGACGCAGACTTTGCAGCCGAATCCTTCGGATCGAATTCAATCTATGACCGAGCTCGAAGCTGCTCTGTCTAATGTCCTGGCCTCGTCCGAATCGGCTGTCGGTGAAGGCGATGGCTCACTCTCTGCCGCTGAATCTCAGTCTCTGCCTCTGCATGATGCCGTAAACGTATTTGGTATCACCGCCGGAGACGACGACAGGGCACCATTTGGTCCACTCTCCACAAGGGTGCTGGCTTTGCTGGCAGTGTTCTGCGGCGGACTTGCTCTCTGCTTTGTTCTATTCAGCATGGGAGGCGGCTTCAATCAATCGGCTCCCAGATCTAAATCTGGTAAAGATTTCGAGTTCCCGGAAATCAAAGTCTATGACCAGATGAAAAAGAAAGTCGGCGGAAAGCTAGGTGATCAGCCGGTTGAGTTTGTCATACAAGGGATGAATACCGTAGACCAGGAGCATGAATTCTCGCCAGAGATTATCGCCCATCTTAATCGGCTCAAGGGGCTCTACGGAGAAAGAGTGGTGCGGGTGAAAGGACGCAAAATCGGGGCTTCTGATATAGAGAAGTTTCGCAGGCAGTCTACCGTAGCTTTAGAAGTCCCCGAATGCGATCTCGACAGCAGCGCCTATAAGGCTCTATCTGCAATGACCGAACTGAGATATCTCAATCTCTCCGGATGCAATTTGAAAGATCGCTCATTGGGATTTTTGAAACCGCTCAAGAAACTGGAACGTATCAACCTGGCTACCACCGGGGTCAAAGAGAGTGAACTGAGGATTCTATCTCAGTTGCCTGCTCTGTACAGTATCTATATGCCGAATAGCAATCTCGGTAATAAGGCAATTGATTATTTTGTCGCCTGTTCCGGGCTCCGTATGCTCACCGTGAACGGAAACAATATCAATGTCGATGGCTTGATGAAGCTTCAGGATCTCGATTATTTAGATTCGGTCGCCTGTTTTCGCTGTTCTTTAAAAGGCTCTGATCGCAAGGCTTTGCGTCGAGCGATGCCTTTAGTAGACTGGCAGTTTTATAGAAATAAGCATTCTAGAAAAGCCGGAGCTGACGAAGGAAAAGCAGGCAAGAAAAAAGGTCGGTGAGCTGAAGAGAGTTCGCATGCGCACCGACCTTTAGATTTTCGTTCTTTATTTACTACCGGTTTTTCTTGCGGCGTTGAGCAAACTCCACCGCTTTCAAACGGGCGATGGCGCGGGCAAGGGCCATCTCGGTAAGGTAAGTGTCGAGCTTGTCGGTTTTCTGAGTTTTCTCCGCTTCGGCTCTTGCTTTAGCATCGTTGGCTCGCGCCTGGTCGATTTCGACTCCCAGTTCGGCGACGTTGCTGAGCACATGAACCTCTTCGTTGTTCACTTCGAGGATACCACCGATAACGGCGGCACTCTCTTCGACACCGTCTTTAGTGTATCGAAGAATGTCGATTCCCAGCGCTGTCACCAGCGGCTCGTGGTTGGGGAGGATGGTGAGCTCGCCATCAACGGCGGTGGCGGTCAGTTTCTCCGCTTCCGTCTCCAGTACCACTCTTTCCGGGGTGATTATATTGAGCTTGAATTTGCTTGCCATAATTGCATTCCCTTGATTTTAACTACTTCCGGGTGGAAGCTTTGCGTGTTCTGGTGCCAGCTGTTTTCTTGCCGGATCTGGCTCTTGCGCCTGCTTTCGATTTGGCTTTAGCGCCGGTTCCCGATCTATGCTTGATGATGCTGTCGATCAGTCCGTACTTCTTAGCCTCTTCGGCATTCAGGTAATGATCCCGCTCGATGTCTCTGCGCAGGGTCTCTTTAGATTGACCGGTGCACTTGTGCAAGAGCTCAATCTGGGCATCGCGGAAGCGCTTGCCCTGTTCCGCCTGAATCTCGAGCGCGGTGATATCACCTTCTGCTTCCCAGATGGTCTGGTGGAACATCAGGGTAGAGAATTCGTAGGCGGAGCGCTCTCCTGTACCGGAGGCAAGAATTTCGCAGGCACCGGATAATGCGTGACCGAGACAGATGGTATTAACCGGAGGCTCGATGCTGTGCATTATCGCGATGATGGCGTCGGCGTTATAGCCATTGCCGCCGGAAGAATTGATGTAGAGATCTATGGGCTCTACCGCATTTCTTTCTGCGAGCCGGAGAAGTCGTCGAATCACAGGGACCGCAATTTCATTTTCGAGCCTGCCGAAAATGTAGACACTGCGAGACCCTGTGTCTTTCTCTTCTTCTTTTTCCTGCTCTTCGGCAGCTTTTTTCTTGTCTTTGCTCACTTAGGCTTCCTGAATCTTCTTGGCTTCTTCTCTTGCTTCGGCGATGGAGCCGACCATGTAGAAGGCTTGCTCGGGCATGTCGTCGCATTTGCCTTCGATGATCTCTTTGAAGCCTTCGACAGTATCCTTGAGCTTCACATATTTACCGGGGCGGCCTGTGAAGATCTCGGCTACGTGGAAAGGCTGGCTGAGGAAGCGCTGGATTTTTCTGGCGCGGTTGACGGCCAGTTTGTCTTCTTCAGAAAGTTCGTCCATACCCAGGATGGCGATGATGTCTTGCAGATCCTTGTATTTTTGCAGGGTCTGCTGAACTTCACGAGCCACTCTGTAGTGCTCTTCACCGACAACTTCGGGTTTGAGAGCGGTACTTGTAGAAGCAAGCGGGTCGACGGCGGGGTAGATACCGAGTTCGGAAATCTGTCTGCTGAGAACGGTGGTGGCGTCGAGGTGACCGAAAGTGGTGGCAGGTGCCGGGTCGGTCAAGTCATCGGCGGGAACGTATACAGCTTGTACCGAGGTGATAGAGCCGTTCTTGGTAGAGGTGATCCGCTCTTGCAGTTCGCCCATTTCGTTGGCGAGAGTAGGCTGATAACCAACCGCCGAAGGCATACGTCCGAGAAGCGCAGACACCTCAGAACCGGCTTGCACAAAACGGAAGATGTTGTCGACGAAGAGAAGAACGTCCTGTTTGCTCACGTCACGGAAGTATTCAGCAACGGTAAGAGCAGAGAGACCGACTCTCATTCTGGCGCCGGGCGGCTCGTTCATCTGACCGTAGACCAGGGCGACTTTGTCGATAACGTTAGACTCGATGAATTCGTTCCAGAGGTCGTTACCTTCTCTGGTTCTTTCGCCCACTCCGCCAAACACCGAGTAACCACCGTGGTGCATGGCGATGTTGTGGATAAGCTCCTGGATGATAACGGTCTTACCTACACCGGCTCCACCGAAGAGACCGACCTTACCACCTTTAATATAGGGTTCGAGCAGGTCGACAACTTTGATACCGGTTTCGAATACCACAGTGGCGGTGTCCAGTTCGGTGAGGTCGGGACATTCGCGGTGAATCGGCCACATGTCGTCGGCTTTCAGTTCGCCGGCGTTGTCCACGGGCTCTCCGAGCACATTCAGGATACGGCCGAGGGTGGCGGTGCCAACCGGAACTTTAATAGGAGAGCCGGTGTTGATGGCAGTCATGCCGCGCACCAGACCATCGGTGGTGCTCATGGCAACGGTTCTTACCCGGTTGTCACCGAGCATCTGCTGCACTTCGCATACAACTTTCTTTTCTTCTCCGGCGGGGTTGGTGCCGATGATCTCTAGAGCGTGATAGATCTCGGGAAGATGACCGCTTTCGAATTCGACGTCGACAACGGCTCCGATTACCTGTACCACGCGACCTTGTGTGCCTGTTTTGGCTTCCAGAACTGTGCTCATTTTCTCTCCAGTAGCTGTGCGGTAATAAGAACGAAAATCTTATTCGGGTAGGGTATACCAAAAACGCTGCTTTTACCCGGTCGTTTATGATACTTTTCGTATGCGGTAGCAACATCCTTAACGCTTTGTTGCAAAAGCACCGTCTAACGGTTTTAAATCTTTAGCGACACCCTTTTGATCTTCGAATTTTCGAAAGAAAGCATTGAGCAATCCCAAGACCCAGAGATTCCTGTCGGATTTCGTTAAGTTAATCTTGCTGGTCATCGTAGGTACGGTGGGCTTCATGCTGGTCGAGCGCTGGAGCTTTCTCGACTCTCTATATATGACCGTGATTACCTTGACTACGGTGGGTTACGGTGAAGTCTATCCCCTCGATACCAACGGCAAGATTTATTCAATCGTTCTCATTCTTGTCGGTGCCGGTGTGGTGCTTTACATCCTTGGGGACATGGTAGAACTTTTAATTGATATAAACCTCGGTGGAAGAATGAGATACAAGATTGTCAAGTTGCAGCAACATCAGATAGTCTGCGGCTTCGGGAGAACCGGGCAGGAAGTCTGTGAGCACTTCAAAGCCAATAAGATTCCTTTTGTGGTCATCGAGCAGGACCCTCTGGTGGCGCGAGAAGCCGAAGACCTGGGCATGCTTGTTTTGCAAGGTGATGCCTCCACCGACGAGGCTTTATTAGATGCCCAGATTGCCAGAGCCCAGGGCATTGTCTGTGCCCTGCCCGACGACACCCACAATACTTTTATTGCCTTGACAGCCAAGGGGCTCAACGAAAACATCGACATAGTCTCGAGGGCGGCTAATCCTGGTTCAGAAGCGAAGCTCAAACGAGCCGGAGCCCGCATGGTGATCTCGCCCTATGTAATCTGCGGCAAACGACTGGCGGCGGCGGTCACCCATCCCCTTGTTACACAATTTCTGGACTTCGTCATGCATACGCCGGGCAAGGATTTGCGGCTCGAACAGGTCCATATCGCCGACGAATCACCCTTGATTGGCCGTACTTTGAAAGAAACGAATATAAAGCAGACCTCGGGTGCGATGATCCTGGCGGTCAACCAAAGTGGTAAGCTGATTACTAATCCTTCACCGGATCTCATTTTTTGTGTCGGTGATGAACTGATAGCATTAGGAGCGCAACAGGATCTGAATAGATTGACCAAGCTCGCATCTAATCGAAATTGAGGAGTAACAATGTCTAACGAGTCCGCTCAACAGCAAGAGGAAGTAATCATCACCCTGGAAGGGGAGGACGGCTCCGCATACACCTGCCAGATTCTCGATGCTATTGATTTCGAAAACAATCGCTATGTCATCCTTCTCAAACTCAAGGACGAGAATGCTCCGGAAGGCGCCGAAGCCGCCGAAGAAGCCGATGATGACGATCAGTCTCTGGTAATTATGCGTCTGGTCGAGAAAGACGGTCAGAATATATTTCGCACTATAGAAAGTGACGAAGAGTTCGAAAAAGTTGTCGATCATCTCTCTGAGATTGCCAGGCTGTCCGCCGGCGAAGATGAAGACGACGGCGACGACGAAGAATAAGTTCAAGACAAATTGGAAGAAGTGGCAATTCGCTAGAGGGTGACCATGTCCAATCAATATCTAAATGACTTGATTGGCACCCAGATAGGTGAATACACAATCCAGGAGCTGGTGGGAGAGGGTACTTTCTCGCTGGTTTTTCGTGCTGTCGACAAGCTCGGCAGAAATACCAGGGCGATTAAAATCCCCCGCTCTTTCACCGCGGCTCCGCCCCGGTCTGATGACTCTGTTCCCACCCAGGTTTTCATCAAAAGACAGGATCGCTATTCGCCCCAGGAAGCCTCTCCTATTCATATTCAAAAAATTCAGGTGGCGCGCACCCGCACCGTCAAAGATAGAGGTCTGGTCAGTGTCACCGACTATTCTTTCGATGAAGCGAGCAAGTCTTATATCGCCATGCCGCTCATCACAGGCACTGCATTTCGGCAGTACATGCAGGGTGGACCGGTATCAATCGACCTGCTCCATAACCTCGCTCTGACGCTCGACAGGCTCTCTCAAAACGACGAGTTCGGCTATCACGGTGATGTCAAGCCGGAGAACATGATCGTCACCGAAGAAGGTGTCGTCTTAGTAGACTGCGGCTATTTCGGATCTATAGAGCCTGAGTCCACCCCGGATAATGACAAGAAAACTCTTATTGTCACCACACCGCGCTATTATCCCCATCTAATCGCCGACGACCTGCTCGCTTTCGGTTTGCTTCTCTGGGAAAGCGCCTGTC
Source organism: Candidatus Obscuribacterales bacterium (assembly GCA_020634035.1). Classification (GTDB taxonomy): domain Bacteria; phylum Cyanobacteriota; class Vampirovibrionia; order Obscuribacterales; family Obscuribacteraceae; genus RI-106. The sequence continues at coordinate 120,304 of JACKCM010000007.1, forward strand.
GCAAGCCTTTGTTAGGCAAAGTCTCTTACTCTAAAGATCACGATATTTCTAAGGTCGGCGACGAGCTTCTTTCGGTCGTTTACGAAGAAGAAGCCCTGGGCAACTTTCACTTTTCGCGCATAGTAAAAGCGAAGCGACCCTCCGAATATCGGCCGGGTATGCCCGAGGTGATGGAAGAGGTTTTGCTTAAATCTGTCAGGCTGTGCTTCGACCGTGAGGGTGTACTCGATTTTGATGAAGGCTATGAATCTTTCGAAGAGATAGCTTATGATCTTTCCAGCTTGATTGAACAAGGAATCTATTATCTCTAGTATTTAGAAGGAAGAGGCTGTGAGCCAGGGCGGCGAAGATCGCGGAGTTTGCGAGAATTGCGGGCAAAATGCCTCCGATTGCACCTGCCGGACTGTTTTCACTGTCTCTGAAGATAAGGGCTCTGCTCAAATCTTTCAAACCGGTGCCCATCAGATTGGACATGTGGTGGCGGGGCGTTATGTAATTAAGGGTGTGATCGGGGTCGGTGGAATGGGCACCGTATACGATGCCCGGCATATCGTCCTCGACAATAGAGTCGCCCTCAAAGTCCTGCGCCAGGAGCTGGTCGAAGAAGAGTCTATAATGAAGCGCTTCGAGCAAGAGGCTCGTGCCTGTGCCGCTCTTGTTCATCCTAATTTAGTATCCGTCTATGACTGTGGCATATCAGAGCACGGTGAGCCTTTTCTTGTCATGCAGTTTCTCGAAGGACCGCTTTTGCTCGATGACATCAAGCATGACGGTAAGCTTTCTCTAGAGCGTTTTTTCGAGGTATTTATTCAGGTATGCACCGCCCTTTCTTATGCCCATGGCGAAGGGGTGGTGCACCGCGATCTGAAGCCCGCCAATATCATCGTCACCCGCACCCCTGAAGGGGCGAGGGTGCCTGTGGTGGTTGATTTCGGCATAGCAAAAATCGAGGATCTCGGCGGCAATATGCAAATGCTCACCCAAACAGGAGAGGTCTTCGGCAGCCCTGCCTATATGAGCCCGGAGCAATGTCAGGGCACTACTATCGATGGCAGGACCGATATCTATGCTCTCGGTTGTGTCATGTACGAAGCTCTTACCGGGCGTCAGGCTTTTGCCGGTCATAACATAATGACCATTTTAGAAAAGCAGCTCAATGAGATGCCCCGCTCTTTTGAAGAATTGAGTACCGGCAGCACAGATGAGATTCCCGAAGCGCTGGCGAAAACGGTGATGAAGTGCCTGGAGAAAGATCCGGATTATCGCTATCAGACCGTTGACGAGTTGAAAGCCGCTTTGCTAAGGATCAAAGACGATTTGCTGGCCTCTCATACTGTGAAGATCGGCTCGAAAATATTTCGTTTCGAGTCTATAACGGCGATACTGATAATGGTGGCAATCGCTCTTTGTATATTTAGTTTCTTCGAATTCGTTCCAGAGCGCTTTAAAAGCGGCCAGGTTGCTCTTGATGCAGAGAGTCTGACCCAGAGTCGCCTGGAGGCTGAGCTTCTGCCGGAGCTTCTGCTTGCCGAACAGGCAAGTCACGAGAACATCTTCAGTCACAGTATCCCGGTCTATCTGAAGCTGGAGAAACAACTGGATGAAGAGAAGACTTCTACCGCTACAAGAGTGGCGGTGATCATGAAGATTGTCGGGACCTATGTGAAGTTCAAGCAGTATCACGAAGGTGGGCAGTTTTACGGTAATAACCTCGAATATTTATTGAAGAGCGAAAGAGGCGCTGGAACTCTCAAAAAAGATCCGCTCCTGGGCTCGCTCCTGGCACTCAGCCACTATTATGGCGGACTCTGCTACGAGCACCGGGGCAAGTATACCCAGGCTTACGCCGCTTTGAAATCGGCCACCGCGGTAGCCGAAAAATTCGGAGCGCCTTACTGGCTCAGGGCAAAAGCGCACATAGCCCTGGCGGCTTTTTTGAAAATGCATTTCAAGCGTCCTGCCGAGGCTCACGAAAACGCGCATCAAGCCCAGATGTTGCTTCAGTCCATGCCGCCGAAGCTTTTGTCAGATCGGCTTTTTGAGCTAGAAGAATGCTACCGCTGGCAGTGCTATACCAGTTGGGATCTGGGCAAAATAGGCCGGGCCGAGCGCGAAATTCGAGAAGCGGTGACAATCTCGCGGCGCCGAAAAAGCGCCGCGCGGACCAGAGAGAACTATGAGAATCTCTTCCGTCTATTGATTCAGCAGGGCAAAACAGAGGAAGCCGCCGCCGAGAAAAAGAGCATGGAAGAATTTTTGAAGCGCTGTCCGCCGGATTCAACCTAATAACAAGCGCGGTTCTTTCTTAATTGCTTCAGGCTCTTTGAGTAGATCCATGACCATCTCGGTCACCACTATATCCAGTGGCGCCCTGGGGTGGAAAGTGCGGTGCGATTTGCCCTGGGTCCACATGCCGTCATCGGCTCTACCGGTAGAATAGACCGATATGAACTTGGGACCTCGGTGAATGATATACATCACCGAGAAGCGCTCGAAGTCGGACCATTTGCTGAGATTCAACTTCTCTAGAATGGCTGATCCGGGGTTGGTGGTCTGATCTTTGCCCTTGATATATTTGAGCCCTTCGACAAGCTGTTTATAGACATGGGCTTTCCAGGTATCGACATCGGTCACGTCGAACATCTCTACCGGGGCGGTCTCCACCAGCATGCCGTCTTCGGTCTGGGCCATTTTAGGAATCAATACCTTGCGGTCGACTCCATAAAGATAAACGCGAACCATGCTCATTCTTATTTGTCCTGAGCGTTCTGGGTGTTCTGCTCTTCTTTCTCTTCGCCGCTCTTATGAAGCGGTTTCATGGTCGGGAAGGCGATTACGTCTCGTATCGAAGCCGAGTCGGTGAGGAACATCACCAGGCGATCGATACCGATACCGATACCCATGGTAGGCGGCATGCCGTATTCCATGGCACAGACGAAATCGAGATCCACCTGGGTGGCTTCATCGTCGCCGGCTTCTTTCTTGTCGGCTTGAGCAACCAGGCGGTCTCTCTGGTCAATGGGATCGGTGAGCTCGCTATAGCCATTGGCCAGCTCTCGGCCGAAGACAAACAGTTCGAAGCGTTCTACTTCGCCCGGGTTTTCGCGATGAGCTTTGGTCAGAGGCGATATCTCGACCGGATAATCGATGATAAAGGTCGGCTGTATTAAGGTCGACTCGACTTTCTCTTCGAAGATGGTGTTGATGATCTCACCCCGGCTGCGTTCTTTTTCGAGCGGTACTTTAAGCTCGGCAGCCACTTTCTTCATGGCGTCGAAATCTTTTATCGCTTCGACATCGACTCCGGTGACTTTCTTAATCGCGTCCACCATTCTTACTTTGGCGAAAGGCGGAGCGAAGCTTATCTTCTCGCCCTGATACTCGACATCTTCGGTGCCGCAGACAGACTTTGCTGTTTCTGAGAGCATCTCTTCGGTGAATTTCATCAGGTCGTTATAGTCGCCATAGGCACAATACATCTCGAGCATGGTGAACTCGGGGTTGTGTCTGGGGCTGATGCCTTCGTTTCTGAAGATGCGCCCGATTTCATAGACTCGCTCGAAGCCGCCTACGATAAGGCGCTTCAGATGCAGCTCGGTGGCGATTCTCAGATAAAGATCCATATGCAGGGTGTTGTGATGCGTGATGAAAGGACGCGCATCGGCACCGCCGGCTTCTACTTGCAGCACCGGGGTTTCGATTTCGAGGAAGTCCCGGTCATCCAGAAACTTGCGAATCGCCCTTATAGTGACGCTGCGCTTGCGCAGGGTGTCCCTGACCGACGAGTTGATGATCATGTCGACATAACGCTGACGATAGCGGGCTTCCACATCGGTGAAACCTTCCCAGCTATCAGGCAGGGGCAGAAGGGTCTTACAGAGGACCTCATAGTCGGTCACCCGGACCGATAGCTCGCCGGCTTTCGTTCTTCTTATGGTCCCGGTCACGCCGATGTAGTCTCCTTTGTCCAGGAGCTTCATCCGCTTGAGTTTTTCAGGGTCGAGGCTCTGTTTATGACAGAAGAGCTGGATCTTGCCCGAGTCATCATAAAGATCGACAAACATCCAGGTGTTGCGCTCGTTCATCACTTTGCCGCAAACCCGGACCACGTCTTCGGTCTCTTCCTCATTGGCCAGGTCCTTATACTTGTCATGCAGCTCGGATGCTTTATGCGAGCGCTCGAAACGGTAGGGATAGGGCTGGACGCCCAGATCCTGGAGCTCGCTCAGTTTACGCATTCTCTCCTGCTTGAGGCGAGAGTCTTCTTTTTCCATAGTAGTTACCACTTTGTTTCTCCGCGGCAATTATATAAGGGCCGGATATCTAAAAAATGCCTATTCTGAATTATCTTGTTTCGGCACAGAATCGCTATATTCAAGAGATGAATGTGAACGGTATTTTGACATAGTCGAGGATTAAGATTTCATCATCGGCGGTAGCAGAAGCGCCAGTCTATGTAGACGCGAATCTGGCTAAAACCAGCTTCACCAGCCGGATAGCGTGACATGATATACTTCGTCGAGTTATATACATAAGATAACCCCGGAAGAAGAAAGGAGTTTCTGAAACGTGGCTGAGAACACAGGTAGCGATAGTTCCCAGGGTCGCATCGTCGATGTCCAGTTGAATGAAGAGATGCGCAAGTCCTTCATCGACTATGCGATGTCCGTAATTGTAAGCCGGGCCATTCCTGATGTTAGGGACGGTCTGAAGCCGGTGCACCGGCGGATCATTTTCGGTATGAATGAGCAGGGACTCGGTCCCACCAGCAAATACCGTAAGTCCGCCAAGACTGTCGGTGAGGTGATGGGTAACTACCACCCCCACGGCGACTCGGCTATCTATGATTCTCTTGTCCGTCTTGCCCAGCCTGACTCCAGCCGCTATACCCTGGTGGATGGTCACGGAAACTTCGGTGACCTCGACAACCCGCCGGCGGCTATGCGTTATACCGAAGCTCGTCTGACCAAGCTCTCTCAGGAGATGCTTGCCGATATCGATGCCGAAACTGTCGATATGCGTCCCAACTTCGACGAGAGTTTGCAAGAACCGGTGGTGCTTCCTTCTAAGGTTCCTACCCTGCTTCTCAACGGTTCAGCCGGAATTGCCGTGGGCATGGCCACCAATATTCCGCCCCATAACCTCAGAGAAGTTGTCAACGGCTGTATCGAAATCGTCGAAGACAAAGATCTTTATGAAAAGGCCAACAGCGAGGATCCGGCTGTGGTCGCCGAGGCTTCTCTGAAGCTGATGAAACATGTCAAAGGTCCTGACTTCCCGAATGGTGGAGTGATCATGGGCACCGAAGGCATTGTAGACGCCTTTACCACAGGGCGCGGTTCTATTAAATGCCGCGGAGATGCCGCCATAGAGCAGCTGCCCGGCGGCGGCGGTCGTCAGAGCCGCATGGCTATCATCGTCACATCGCTGCCTTTCTTAGTGGGGCCGGAAGCCTTCTCAAGGCGGGTGGCCGACATGGTCAAAGCCGACAAACTGACCGGTATCAGCGACATCAACGACGAGACCGATCGTAACGGCATCCGGGTGGTGATCGAGCTCAAGCGAGACGCCCATCCCGAGGTGATTCTCAATAACCTCTACAAACACACCCAGCTTCAGCAATCTTTTGCGGTCAACTCCCTGGCTCTAGTCCGGGGCAGACCCTGCACCCTGCAGCTGGCCTCTATGCTGGTCGAGTTCGTCGACCACCGCATCGATGTGGTCACCAGACGCACTCGGTATCATCTGCGTAAAGCCGAAGAGAGAGCGCATATCTTAGCCGGTTATCTGAAAGCCCTCGAGAACATCGACGCGGTCATTAAGATCATCCGCGGATCGGCTTCGGCTGATGATGCCCGGGCTGAATTGGGCAAGAAGTTCAAGCTTGACGAAACCCAGGCCAACGCCATTCTCGAGATGCAACTGCGTCGTTTAACAGGATTGGAACGGGAGAAAATCGAGAACGAGTATCAAGAGAAACTGGCTGCCATCGAGAAGTTCAAAGCGATTCTCGGCGACAGACAACTGGTGCTCGATATCATCAAAGAAGAGCTCGAAGAAGTACGGGAGAAGCACGGCGACGATCGCAAGACCCGCATCGAAAGAGACGCCGAAGACGATATCTCGGCCAAGGATCTCACCCCCAATGAGCCCATGGCGGTCTTCATCACCAACCAGAACTATGTGAAGCGTATCCCCCTCGATACTTTCAAACGTCAGAAACGCAACACCAGGGGTGTGACCGGCGTTAAGACCCGAGACGAGGATGAACTGAAGCATTTCTTCGTGGCTAATATGCACGACCGCTTATTAGTGTTCACCACCCGTGGGGTCGTCTATCCCCTCGAGGTGATGGATCTTCCCGAAGGCGGCAGAAGCGCCCGGGGTCTTGCCCTGGTCAATCTGGTGCCGATCGGCCAGGAAGAGAACGTCACTGCGGTGATACCGGTTTCGGAATTCAGAGACGATGACTATCTCATCATGCTGACCCGGCAGGCTTTCATCAAGAAGGTCTCTATGTCAGAATTCGCCAACACCAGAAGAAGCGGCATCATCGCCATTACCCTTAGCGATGGCGACGGTCTTGGCTGGGTGCGTTCTTCGTCCGGCAAATCCGATGTGATCATCGGTACTGCCAACGGTATGTGCATTCGCTATAGCGAGTCCGAGTTGCGTCCCATGGGCCGCTCGGCTCGTGGTGTGCGTGCTATCTCTCTGAGAGACAACGACAAGATTGTCGGTTGCGACGCTATTGAACCAAGCGAGAAGTCCTTTGTTCTTGTCTTGACCAATGACGGCTACGGCAAACGGGTCAAACTAGAAGAGTTCCGCCAGCAGGGTCGAGGCGGTGTCGGTATCATCGGCACCAAGTTCAAGGGAGCCAACTCCAGACTGGCCTGTCTGAACGTGGTCGAGGTCGGAGATCAGATCGTGATTGCCACCGCCAACGGTGTGGTGGTCCGCCAGCAGGTCTCTGCCATCAGCGCCCAGGGCAGGATGGCTACCGGGGTTAGAATCCAGCAGCTTGCCGAGGACGATTCGGTCGTTTCGGTCAGCCCGATTATCGAACCTGAATCGGCCACCGATGATGATGACGAAGGAGATATTCCGGAGTCTGCCGAGTCTTCCGATTCTTCCGAAGATACTGATGCCACTGAAGCCGGCGAAGAGAAGGCTGAGGACAAAGGCGGCAAGGACACAAAAGGCAAGAAAGGTAAGAAAGGCAAAGCTGCCGAATCTGACGAATCCGGCGAAGACGAAGAATAGACTTCGCTGAATTCGCCAGCTAAAAATTGAGCCGCCGATTCTGCAGAGAGTCGGCGGCTTATTTTTGTATTTCTTTTTCTAGAAGAGGGGGAAGGACTTTCTAAGTCATTACTGGGTCTGTCGGCTTCGGTCTGCGTTCAAGAGGAGAGCTGGGCAATTTGCGCTTCTACCGGCAAATTGAGCTCTTTGCATTTTGAAGAACACCAGTTAATCGCCAGCTGTTTGGCTAGCTCCAGGTTCTGGCTTGTCTCTGGGCAGTTCTTGAACACTTTGTTCAGTAGCGCCTCCAGTTCGTGGGAGTGGGGGCGCAGGTCGACAGGTACAGTCAGTCTTTCAAGTAACGCTTTGCCGGTTGTGACTGACGTCTCTTCCTGGGCAAATATATTGCTTGGTGCTGTAGATAGCATGGCTCTGTCCCTTATTCGATGGATTCCCTGTCGGCACCCCAGTCGGAGTACCTATCTCGAGAGCGGCGGGCTAGTTCTTAGACCCTTCCGATTCGAGTGTCCAGTTATCATAACGTTACATTCATCTTTTTCACAATACCCTTTATCTTTTCCTTGGCTTTCTTTAAGCGTTGTCAGTGGGAATACCCCCATGAAATTCCCCTCTTTTAATGGCCGGATGGCAAAAAGCACCCTGAAAACGGGTGCTTTTCAATGATTCTGACGGCTTATAAAAGAGCTTCTTCTAGCTGTTTGGCTATCTATCTACCTAGAAGAATCTTCTTCGCGCAGGACATAGCCTTCGCCCCGGACGGTCTGGATCAGGCGTTTCTGATTGCCGTCTTCCAGTTTGGAGCGCAGATAACGGATATAGACCTCGATTACGTTCGATTCTCCGATGAAGTCATAGCCCCAGACTTTGTCGAAGATGAACTCCCGGGAGAGAACCTGTTCGGGGTACTGCATGAAGAGTCTGAGCAGGTCGAATTCTTTTGCTCTGAGGTCGAGCTGACGCTCGCCACGCTTGACCACACGGTTGAGCTGGTCCATCCAGAGGTCGGCATAGGTGAGGATGCCTTCCTGGGGTTTGCGACGCATTACTGCCCGGATTCTAGCCAGCAGTTCTTCGGTGGCAAAAGGTTTGGTGAGATAGTCGTCGGCACCGCTGTCGAGACCGACAACTCTGTCCTGAACGCCATCTTTGGCGGTAAGCATGATCACGGGCACTTTGGACATCTGTCTGAGACGCTTGCAGACCTCGACTCCATCGAGACCGGGGAGCATCACATCGAGGAGTACTAGGTCGGGCTGGTCTTTCTTGAAAAGGTCTAGTCCCTGGTTCCCTTCATGAGCTACGGATACTTGATATCCCTCATATCCGAGTTCCAGTTCGATTAGACGTGCGATATTCACATCGTCCTCAATAATCAGAATCTTTAGCGAATTCGCATCATTTCCTGTTGCCACGATTAGCTTTAACCCCCGTTGAATCCGTCATTCTTTCCAGTGGATTTGTGAGACCGGTTTCATTATGCCCGATTCTCTCCGATGGAGAAGGTCTTAATTACGGTTTACCCGCCATGTTAGTTCATACTCGTTGTTGATAACTAGATATCTAGGTATTTGAACATTTATAGGTCATTTCCATATGGGTTACCCATATGACAATTGACTCCGAGTTATGAACATTAAATCTACCAGGTGTTTAATGTTTGGGGAAGAGGTTAGACGCCAATAAGTTTTATTTTGTAGCCTAGCTATCAAATTTATTTGCTCAGAACTTCAGAGTATGTTGAGAGTATGGTGGAAATTTTGGGTGTTGTTCGAGTTGATAATCAAAGCGAGCACGGGTTTCGAGAATTCAAGATAGATCCTCAGGCGATCACCATGTTCGCTCTCAAGTCGGCGGTGGTGGTGGCTACGGTCCTGGCGATACCAGATGCAGTAGCGCTCATTCCATCGGTTTCGACCATCACTTCCTGGATCCTGAAACTTGTCGCCTGCTGGACCACGGCCCTTATCGCCTGGTTCCTCTTTGCCCTGGGGCTGATGCAGGTGGTTCGTTTTGTGGCGGGCGGTATTTTTGTGGGCGATGACGGCATTCGTATGTGGCGTTTCGGGCGCGTTATCCCCTATGAAGCCATCGATGCCATCGCACTGGAGCCCGAGTTTCTTTTTACCGCGATTTTTTCCTACGACCAGGTCATTCACAGGCTCACTGTCTTCAAGCGCTTGACCGCCGGCTCTGCGGTTTTGAAGAAGCTGCATCTGCCCCGTTCTATTCCGCTCTATATTCCTTCTTATCTATTTAAAAAAGCAGAGTTCCTTGCCCTCAGTCGTCTTCTGGTAGAGAAAAAATATGGTTTCACTCCCGGCGATTTCAGCTATTTGAGCTTTCCGGGTGACCAATACGAGGCGGTCCGGCGCAGCTATCGCTTTGTGAGCTGGCAGCGGCTCTTTCTCTCTCTTTTAATCGGTTTTGGAGTCTCTCTCTTTTTAGTTCGCAAAGCCTGCGTGCTCTATGCCTATAACGAAGGCTTACGCGAATACCGTCAGTATCGTTTTGCCGATGCCGGCAAGTCCTTTGCTTTCTCTCTCGGTCTTGATCCGACCTTTGCGCCTGCCTGGCACGGTATCGCCGGCTCCCAGTTCAACCAGGGGGATTTCGAAGGGGCGGCCAGAAGCTGGAAAAAAGCGCTGGACTGGAAGCCCGACTATGTCGAGGCCAAGGTCAGCCTTGCCTATCTCAGTCTCCAGAACCGCCAGTTCGACCAGGCCCAGAAGCTTCTTTCCAGCGCTCTCAAAATCGATCCATATAATTCTGAGGCGCTTTTGAACAAAGCGGATCTCGAGCTGCGGCGTGGCAGAATAAAAGAGAGCGAGAAGCTCTCACGGCTGATTATCGCCAGAGAAGAAGGCGGTGCCTATCGACATGTCTATATGGCTAAGTGCCTGCTTGCCCAGGCCAGGCTGCAAGAAGGTCTGGCTGCCCAGGGTCTCAAAGAGATTGTCCATCTGCCCTTTGCCGAAGACAAACTGCGGGGTGGAGAGAATCTTACTTATCGACTTATGGTGGGCAGCCGTATCTATCTTGCTCTGGGTGAGAATCAGAAGGCTCTTAAAATGGCGAGGCTTGCCCTGGCTCGGGCCTGCAATGTCGACACCCTGCTTGTTATGGCCGAGGTTCGTATAAAGACCGGCGAATTGAAATTGGCTCGCAATATTCTAGAGCGATGCCGAGAGCTTATGCCGGAGAACCCCTGGATCTATGTCCTGGCTGCCGAGATAAATCTGGCATCTAACAACGAAGACAATGCTTATACCAATCTGATCGATGCGCTGAACTGCAGCTCTATCAAAGACGCCAACTCGCTTTATAAAGCGGCAGAGCTCTTTCATCGAATTCAGAAAGACGATATTGCTCGTAAGGTCATCAAAGAAGTGCTGTCTATAGACAGTGACTATCCTCTTTCTGCCGAGCTCAAGAAGCTCAGTTCGGGCGGTTCTTGAACTTGAACCAGAGGTCGGCCTCTTTGCCTGCCGGCACCACTATCGGTTTCACCGGCTTGGCGGTGGGATCATTTTGATAGATTATGGTCGGCGGCTTGACCTGGGTCTGGACTTGGACTTGGGGTTGAGTTTGCGCTGGAGTTTGAGTCGGCAACTGACTGGGCTGAGCCTGGGTGGTGGTAGCCACCGGCTTTTGAATCAGCTTTTTAGGCGGCGGGCTGTCCGGCTTTTTGATCGCTATCTCATAGACAAAGGGATGTTTCTTGTCCGCGAAGACTTCTCTGGGGGCAGCCGGTTTGGCTGTCAGCCTGAGGGGGTCTCCTTCCCAGTGGCTGTGCATGACCGGGGTCTGGAAAGCCTGGCGGTCGAAGCGCACTTCGGACTGAACAGAGTCTTTGAGAGTATCGAAAGCTTTGGACAGATCGGTGTCGGTGGCTTCTTTGTTCTTTTCTAGAACCTGAATAAGAGAGCGGGTGAAAACACCGTTTTTATAACGCTTCGATTCCCAGGAGCGCTGGTTTGCATCAGAAGAGCTGATCACGATCTGGCCTTTACCGGCGATGGCATCGACATCGAAGTTGGTGCTTCTGAAAAGCCCTTTGCCTCCGGTTTTTGCCGCACCAGAGTTACAGGCGTCGAGAATGAGCACCACCCGGTCGCAATGGGTTCTTTGTTTTATTGTAGGGGCGAGATCTTCGAGCTTGATGCCTGTGGTGAAGAGCTCTTCGCGCTTGGTGTCATGGGCGATAAGAAAGTTGTCGCCGCCCACGTCTATCTCTTTGGGGCTGCCGTGGGTCGAGGCATAGATAACCACCAGGTCGTCATCCAGGGCGCGCTTGGGCAGCCAGGAGTCAGCCAGGCAAGAGACGATATTGTGTTTGGTTGCGTCTTCGTTCAAAAGAAGCAGAACATGATCTTTGGCGAAATTACCTTTCTCCACCAGAAAAGTGGCGAAGTCCCGGGCGTCTTTTGCCGCATAGCGCAGTGTAGGAATAGATTTGTCCTCAAATCTGTTGACACCTATCACCACAGCCCATTTGTCTTTAATAGGTCGGATAGCAGCTGCCTGTAACAGCTTCTCTTTGGCTTCTTCGCTGGGACCCTTCCCGGAATCTGTTTTGGGTTCCGATTTCGCCGCCCAGGCGCAGTCTGAATAAGTCAGTCCCAGCCCCGTAACCAGGGAGAGGATCATAAGAGAGGACAAACAAATTTTTTCGATACGCAGTTTCTTCATCGCTTTTACTCTATGGATAAAGCACCCAGCCTTATTTCGTCTTTCGTTCCTTTGACTATGGCCTATTATGCCAAGAGATGACACGAATTGCCTACAGTCGATTTAATCCACTGAGATTGGGAAACATTTAGGAAGAACTTTCGTCGGGCAGGGGCTCAGATTTAATCAAGCAGATTATTGGCTTTTGCCCAGTCTATCTCGGCTTTGATCGCTTTGTTCAAAGGGGTTCTCGGCTTGAAGCCGGTAGCTTTGGCGAGTTTGTCCACTGAACAGGTGGTCTCGGTGGTCAGTTTCTCGACCTGTTCGCTGGATACCGGCGATTTGCCAAAGAGCTCTGCCGCTTTTACGCCCCATTTCACAAGCGGTGCAGGCACCGAGGGGATTTTCTTCTCCAGTTCGAGACAGGCGGCAATCTCTTCGGCCAGATCATGCACAGTTACCGGATCGGGATTGGCGACGTTGAATACATGAAAGCCTTCAGGCACTCGCTTGAGACAGCCGAGCATGGCCCGGGCCACGTCTTTTACATAGATGACGCTTTTCGGGGTGTCGCCGGCGCCGATATGCTTGTAGCGCTGGCTTTTGATCTCTTTGATCATTTTGATCAGGTTGCCCTGATCGCCTTCGCCGACCACCAGGGACGGACGCAGAACAATAATTCTTGGAATTCCCTGGAAATTCTTCAAGAAATTCTCCGAGGTCATTTTTGAAACGGCATAGGGGCTCTCGGCTTTCAGGGGCGCATCTTCGGGCACTGCCGAAAAAGGCCCCGGTCCGTATACCGCCGAGGAGCTGACAAATACCAGGGTGTGCACGCCGGTCGCTTTCGCTGCTTCGGCGATGGCCTGGGTGGCTCTGACATTGACCACTTCGTATTCTTGGTAAGGGGCGTTCGGTCTGTGGGCCAGACCGGCACAATGAATAACAGTCTTGCAGCCCTGGGTCAGGTTGACATGGTCCTGCTCCAGCATCATGGTGAAATCGGCATTTTCGATTTCGGCAAGAGCAAAGTCGAAGGCGGTGCCGGCTTTCTCGCGGGCTTCGGTGCGGTCTCTTACCTGGGCACGAACCACTCCATAACTCGAGCCTTGCAGGGCAGCGCAAAACTGACGACCTATCATTCCGGCAGCACCGGTAACAAGCACTCTATTATTGTTGGCGGATCCCATCTTCTGCTCTGTTTTTCTAGCGGTCTAGCGGTTTTTGGAGTTTGCTAAAGGTTCGGACTCTCTGTCCGTCGCGTTGCCCGGCGGTCGAGAATCGTTTTTCCCCGGTGGAAGCTCTTTGCTTGGTCCGAAGAAACCTCGCAATAAGTTTACTAGAATAAACAGGCCAGCGCGGCACCAAATTGCAGCGTAAACGAGTAAGTTAACAGGAAGCCAGTAATTCTTTGCCAAGTGTTTGCGGTAGAAGACCTCCATGCCTTTGTGGAGGTTGATGGTGGTTCCCACCGGGCGCTTGCGGGAGGCTGCCCCGTGGATGTGATAGACGACGCTGTCGGGGGTGTAGAAAACTTTCCAGCCGGCCTCTTTCATGCGCCAGCACCAATCTATATCTTCGCCGAACATGAAGATGTCTTCATCGAGCAGGCCTATCTTGTCAATGACATCTTTGCGGACGATCATGCAAGAGCCGGAGAGTGCATCGACTTCGATAGTGGCATCGGGGTCGGCGTCGGTGAGGTTGTATTTTGCCAGACGGGCATTTTTTGGAAAGAGGCGAGATAAATAGGTAAGCCTGTAAAAAGAGGCTTCTAAAGAGGGGAAAGAGCGGCGGCAGGCAAGCTGGAGGGTGCCATCGGCATTGAGCACCTTGGGTCCGGCGGTGGCACAATCGGGATGCGCTTCCATGAAGTTGACAAGGTTGGTGATGGCGTTTTCGGTCACCACCGCATCCGGATTGAGCAGAAGTACATATTTACCCTTTGCTCCCGGGATCACTTGATTACAGGCTTTCGAAAAGCCCAGATTATCTGTGTTGGCTGTGACGCTCACATAAGGAAAGCGCTCTTTCAGCATCTCTACCGAACCGTCACCGGAGTTATTGTCCACCACCAGATGTTCGAAGTTTTCGAAATTGCTGTCCAGCTCTCGGATTGAATCCAGACATTTGGCAAGTAAATCCGGCGTTTTCCAGTTGATGATTACTATGGATACAGTGGGATTTGAATTGGTCATTGATGCTGGTGCCTCGAAACTCAGACGGTTACCGATGGTCTGAATTTGCCGAAAGAGTCCTTCAGGGTTTTACTGATCTCGCCGACGGTGGCATATTCTTCTACCGCTTTTTCAATGAATGGTAGCAGGTTGTCGCTTTTGTCCGCCGCCTCTTTCAAGGCGCCAAGGGCTTTTTCAAGGGCTGCTTGATCGCGACCGGCTTTCACCTCTTTGAGGAATTTGATCTGTTCTTCCTCTAGTTTTGGATCGACCCGGTGTATCGGAATCGCCTCTTCCTCTTCGTCGATAAAGTCGTTGACGCCTACGACTATTCGGTCTTTGCTCTCCACCGCCAGGTGATATTCATAGGCCGAGTTCTGAATCTCTTTTTGAATGAAGCCGGCTTCCACCGCTTTGATGGCGCCGCCGAGCTTCTCTATTTTTTCGATGTATTCGAGAACCGCTTCTTCTATGGCGTCGGTGAGGCTCTCCACATAATAAGAGCCCCCCACCGGATCGACCACGCTGGTCACACCGGTTTCGTAGGCGATTATCTGCTGGGTGCGCAGGGCGAGCAGGGCGCTCGCTTCGCTGGGCAGAGAAAGAGCTTCGTCTTTAGAGTTAGTGTGCAGCGACTGGGTGCCTCCTAAAACGGCAGCCAGAGCCTCGATGGCTGTACGCACCGTGTTGTTGTCCGGCTGCTGCATGGTCAGGCTGGAGCCTGCGGTCTGGGTGTGGAAGCGCAGAGTCAGAGACTTGTCGCTTTTAGCACCGAAACGATCTTTCATGATTCGAGCCCAGATTCTCCTGGCCGCTCGGAACTTAGCTATTTCTTCGAAGAAATTCATCTGAGAGACAAAGAAGAAGCTCAATCTCGGTGCGAAGTCATCCACATCAAGACCTTTATCTTGAGCGGCTTTCACATATTCGATGGCGTTGGCAAAAGTAAAAGCCAGCTCTTGAACGGCGGTGGCTCCGGCTTCTCTGATGTGATATCCCGAGATAGAGATGGTGTTCCATTTCTTCATTTCTTTCGAGCAGAACTCGAAGATGTCTGTAATCAGCCGCATCGAACCCTGGGGCGGAAAGATGTAGGTGTTGCGCGCCTCGTACTCTTTGAGGATGTCATTCTGGATGGTGCCCTGCAGCAGGTTGGAGTCCACTCCTTGCTTCTTGCCTACCGCTTTGTACATAGAAAGCAGAATAGCGCTGGTGGCATTGATGGTCATCGAGGTCGAGACCTTGGACAGATCTATCTCTTCGAAGAGACGCTCCATGTCCTTGAGCGTGTCTATCGCCACTCCGGTGCGGCCGACTTCGCCCTGGGCCATCGGGTCGTCCGAGTCGATTCCCATCTGGGTCGGCAGGTCGAAGGCTGTTGACAAGCCGGTCTGGCCGTTTGCTAAGAGATATCTAAATCTTTTATTTGTTTCTTTTGCGTTACCAAAGCCCGCGTACTGCCTCATGGTCCATACCCGAGAGCGATACATCGAGGAATAGATACCCCTGGTATATGGATATTGGCCGGGCTCCCCGAGCTCTTTTGCAGGGTCGAAATCCTTCAGATCTTCCGGTTTATATATATATTGTTCAGTTTTCATTCTTCATATAGCCGTATAATGACGGGGCTTTCTGCTCAGATATTTTAAGGGAGGTAGCTTCCTCGTGAAGTACTACGAGAACATACTTGAAACCATTGGGTCAACACCGCTGGTCAAAATAAACAAGCTCAACGAGGGCCTCAAGCCTCTTATTCTTGCAAAGATGGAGGTCTTTAATCCAGGCGGATCCGTTAAGGACCGTCCTGCCATGAAGATGATCGAGGAAGCCGAGAAGCAGGGCTTGCTGCAACCCGGCGGCACCATCGTCGAGCCGACCTCCGGCAACACCGGCACAGGGCTGGCACAGCTGGCTGCGGTGAAAGGATATAAATGTATTCTCGTGGTTCCGGAAAAAGTCGCTCCGGAAAAGATAAACCTTTTGAAAGCCTACGGCGCAGAAGTGGTGGTGGTACCCACGGTGGAGACCAGCTCTCACGAAAGTTACAACTCGGTGGCCAATAAGCTGACCATGGAAATTCCTGGTGCTTTCCAGCCCAATCAGTTTGCCAATCCTAATAATCCGTTGGCCCACACTCTTTCTACCGGGCCCGAAATCTGGGAGCAGACCGGTGGCAAGATCACCCATTTCGTAGCCGGATTGGGCACCGGTGGAACAATCTCCGGTACCGCCCGTTATCTCAAAGAGAAGAATCCCGACATCAAAATAATCGGAGCCGATCCCGAAGGCAGCATCTATTCGGGCGATATGGCCAGCTCTTATTATGTAGAGGGAATTGGCGAAGATTTCATTCCCAAGAATGTCGACATGAAAATAGTCGACGAGATGGTTCGAATCAGCGACAAAGAATCCTTCCAGATGGCCAGACGCATGGCCCGGGAAGAGGGACTATTGGTCGGCGGCTCTTGCGGTACTGCCATGAGCGCTGCCCTTAGAGTGGCTGAAGGACTGACTGAAGAAGATGTGATGGTGGTGCTCCTGCCCGATGGTGGCAGAGGTTATCTGTCCAAGTTCTATTCCGATGACTGGATGAAGTCGCTTGGCTTCATGCCCGCCGAAGCCCAGGTTTATTATCTGCGTGACTTAATAGAACGCAAATCGGGTCGTGGCAAGTATCCTGCCATGATCACCGTCAGTCCTGATGAGCCTGTCAGAAAAGCGATAGAGCTTATGGAAAAGCATCAGATAGACCAGCTTCCTGTGGTTGATCACAACGGACGCAATGTGGGCCACGTCAACGACGTGGTGGCAATGCAGGTCGTTTATGAGCGTAAGAACCCGACTGATATAAGAGTCGGCGATGTGATGGGCAGACCTTTTCCCCAGCTCGATATGACCGCCGAGTTAGATCAGCTCTACAAGCTCTTCCGTCTCGGCAACGCCATGGTTGTGGTCATGGAAGACGACAAAGCCTGTGGTGTGCTCACCCGTTTCGATATCATGTGGCATCTGAGAGAGACGATTCACAGTGTCCCTGAAAAAGCAGAAAAGAAAACAAAAGCAGGAGTTTAAGCGATGAAATTCTCAACCCGGGCGATTCATGCCGGCCAGGATCCTGACCCCACCACCGGTGCGGTAATCACCCCTATCTATCAAACCTCGACCTATGTCCAGGAAGAGATTGGCAAGCATAAAGGCTATGAATATTCCAGAACCGGCAACCCCACAAGGACCGCCCTGGAAGAGTGTCTTGCTTCTATAGAATACGCCAGCTATGGTCTTGCTTTTGCTTCGGGACTGGCAGCCGAGCAGAATGTATTGCATCTGCTTTCTTCCGGCGATCATGTCATCGTCGGCGAAGATGTCTACGGCGGAACTTACAGGCTATTCGAGAGAGTGCTCACCAGATATGGTCTCACCTTCTCCTGGGTAGATGCCACCGATTTAAGCAATATCAAGAACGCCATTCAGAAAAACACTAAAATGATCTGGCTCGAAACCCCGACCAATCCGCTCTTGCAACTGGTGGATATAGAAGCGATTGCCAATCTTGCCCGGGAACACAAGCTGATAACCGTGGTGGACAACACCTTCGCCAGCCCCTATTTGCAAAACCCCATCAAGCTGGGCGCTGACATTGTGGTTCATAGCTGTACCAAATATCTGGGCGGACACTCTGATGTGGTCGGTGGTGCCACCATCACCGATAACAAGGAGCTCTACGAGAACATGAAGTTCCACCAGAACTCGGTGGGCGGAGTGCCTGGACCGATGGATTCCTGGCTGGTGCTGCGTGGTATCAAAACCCTTGCGGTTCGTATGAAAGCCCATGAAGAGAACGCCCATAAAGTAGCCGAATATCTGAGCAAGCACGACGCGGTGGAGCGGGTGATTTATCCCGGTTTGAAAGACCACCCGCACCATGAACTCGCCAAGAAACAGATGAGAGGTTTCGGCGGCATGGTCTCTTTTGTGATCAAAGGCGGTCTCGAGAATGCCAACAAGGTTATGTCCACCTTCAAGCTCTTCGCTTTAGCCGAGAGCCTTGGCGGGGTCGAGTCCCTGGCTTGTCACCCGGTCTCGATGACCCATGGTGCCATTCCTAAAGAGATTCGCGAAGAAAGAGGCATAGTCGACGGCTTGATTCGTCTTTCGGTAGGCATCGAGGATATCGAAGATCTGCTCGAAGACCTCGAGGTCGCGCTGGCTAAAGTCAATGCTCTTTCCGGGGCCCATAATTAGGTCGGCGGTATTATTTGCGGTTTTTGTATGTCTGTCTCTGACAGGCATACTGATACTGCCCGATGCTTCTGCCAGTGTCACGAAAAGCGTCTATGAACAATATCTGCTTGCCTATGACAACGAAAAGTTTCAGCAGGCTCTCAATTTAATCAATTCCTGTCTGGCGAAAAATCCTGAAGATTGTGATTATCTGGTCGCGAGAGCGAGGGTCTATACCGAGCTCAAAATGCATCGCAACGCAATAATAGATTGCACGAAGGCTATCAAGAAAAATCCTCGCTTTATACCGGCTTATCGGGCCCGCGCCTATTGCTTTTTGATTGAAAGAGATTACGCAAAAGGAATAGCCGATCTAGAAAAATGTATCGGGGCCGGAGCTGGAGCCGGTCTCGAGTTGGACAATGTCTTTCCTCTAAAAGACTATGTCAATTTATCTAAAGCCTATGCCATCGTGCGCAATTCTAAGAAAGCCAGGCAGAACGCTGTCTATGCCTCTTACTGCCAGACCCTGACCGAGGCGCTGGATCTAAGAGAAGCCAGCCAGCTCAAGGCGGCTCTCAACCGAGTCGAATCTGTTATTAAAAAGGCACCAGCCTTTTTGATCTCTTATCCGATAAGGGGCGTGCTCAGGCTCAATCTTCAAAACAATAAAGGTGCCGTCAGCGATTTCAGCACCTATTTGAAACATTATCCCGATGAGACACCACTTCTTTATCTGCGGGCGGATGCCTATCGAGAGCTGGAGGATTATCCAGCGGCGATAATAGATCTCAGTCATATCATCAAGCTCAAAGCCCGGGTGGCGGCTTTGCGGTTTACGGCCAACACCGGACGATTTCGCGAACACTTCAAATACAGCGATGTGCTGCCGGTGAATCTAGCCGACATCTACTTCTTGAGAGCGTCCTGTTATCTGGGCGCCAGAGATTTGAAACATGCCGAAGCCGACTTCAATCAGGTAATCAAGCTTGATCCTAAAGAGTGGGAAGCCTTTTATCAGAGGGGCAAGATCCGCATGAAACAAAACCAGGCGCAGATGGCAGTGGCTGATTTCAACCGGGTCCTTGCTCTGCGTCCCAAGTTTCATGAAGCCTTATTAGAACGGGCAAGGGCATACGAAAAACTAGGACAGAAAGACAAAGCCGAAGCCGACTTGAGCGCTATCGTCGGCAAAAATCCTGACGACCCCGGTGCTTTGACTTTGAGAGCCCATTTTTTCGAGCGTAACGGAAACCTCGACAAAGCCTTATTAGACTACAGCAAGGTTATTGCGCTTGCACCGAAAGACGACGACGGCTATCGCTATCGCGCCGAAATCTATATGAAGAAGAAAGACTACAAAAAGGCGATAGCCGATTTGAACAAAGCATTGCAGCTCGGTTCTGAAGACCGGGCTGCCATCGAGAAAGTTCTCCAGCGAGCAAAACGTCTGCTTAAATAAAGCTCTCTGTTATCTAAAATGGTGGCAGAAACTTTCTTGTGCCGCGCTTTGCTCCGGCAATCGTCTTTTCTATCCAGGCTCTTGTCGCCGCGTATGGCGAGCGAGATAGGGTTCTGGCTCCTTTTACCGTAAGGCATGTTGTTCTGGGAATTCTGTCGCCGCTTTTGGGAAGGAAAGCAGCCAGCTCTTCAGCCATGACCAGGCGTTTTCGATAGTGTTGTCTTTCTTTTTCTGCCACCAGTCTGAAAAACAAAAGAAACTGTCCGGGCTTCTTTCGTCTTCTCAGATCGATATCGCCGGATCTAAGACCGAGCTTGCGGGCGAGCAGTCCGGGGCAGAGTATCTTTGAAGCACCATCGGATTCACCTGTGGCTTCGTCCAGGCAAAAGACAGGACTGAGGACCTTCTCTTCTCTTTCTTTTGAAATCTGCTTTCCGTCCACTTCCTGGGTGCTCCAGCTATAATCGGAAGCAGCCTGTATTTTGATGATTGTTGTCTTCCCTTCGATTTCTTCGAGCCATTCTCTATCTTTGTGGGGAAAGTCATTGAGATCGAGCCAGAGCTCTATCTCTTCTCGGCTGCGGGCTTTCAATCTGCCGGCACCGGATCTGATGTCAGTGCCTTCGAGGGCATTTTTGGCAAAGCCGGGAGAGAGAAGCAGGCGGTTTATAGAATGGTGGTTGCGGCCAACCAGGCTGGTCGAGTTGAATATCATTCCGTCCACTTCAGGACTGGTCGAAACCAGCTCGAAGAGCCTCTTGCCTGACATCGGCAAAACTGGACGGTAGCTGATTTTGTCTTTATGAGTATAGACATAGGCGATTCGATCATCGGGATGTTTTGACCTTGGTGACAGTTCAAGCTTCTCTCCTTCTTCCGAAGCCTCTACCAGATAAGTGCCCTCCAGAATTTTTTCTAGCTGCTCAGATTCAGGATTGGCAAGCAGGTCCTCTAGCTCGACAGAGTCGGCCAGGCTGAGCAGCTCGGCAAAGTGCTCGGCTTCTATCATCCGTACACTGGCTTTGTCTTGAGCCTCGTCATAGACCAGGAGCTTTTCGATACCCTCCGGAATGGAACGAACTAAATGCGGACCATCGAGGATTGTTGTCTCTTTTTCTTCTGGCTCGAAAGTATAGATGGCAAGTTCTTTTTCGTCAGAATTGTTTTTGGCAAGGTGCCAGTTTGGATATTCGACGATGTCTCTCAGTATCTTTGCCCGGGCTCGTGCCGCTACGGTCTCTTCGTCTTCGGCGAAGAGAAGACCTTTTAGTCTGGCGAATGCCTCCAGGCGCTCTGACTGTTTTCTTTTGCCGGTCTCGATAGAACTGCCTGTCGAGCGGCTGTCGTCCCAGAGTTGTAGAAAGAGAAAGTAGTCGTCCCAGTTTTCCATGCTGTTTAGTTAGTGGAAGAAGCGCAGAAGTTTGTTTTTTCTATCTATCGTGTAGCGTTTTTTGCTGAGCAGATCCTGCCCGATCGCACTCAAGTCACCACCGCCGCCAACTTTGATTACAAAGTTCCGTTCGTAAATAGGACCTATCTTTATATCCACCGGCACTTGCTTGTAGACAACCTGACCTCCCACGCCCACACCGACAGTGGTGGGTGCGTCCTCCGGCACTCTTATGCCAAGTCGTCTGGCCGCATCATCAGATAGTATCGATCGGTAAGCGCCGGTATCGAGCAAGACTTCGATGTCTTTACCATTTACCTTCATAATCACGTACTCACGCAGATTGCGCGTCACACAGGGGACATCGTAAAGATCACTTTTGCCAGTATTGGCATAGCTGCTGCCCTGGCTGCTTCGCTTCTTCATCACCAGGAATTTGCGAGCGCTGTTGCTGTGTATTTCGTATTCATAGCCTTTGAGAAAAGCCTGGCCCACCAGGGGGCGCAGGGTCATATTCTCTTCTATGGTGACCGGAAGAGTTCTCTCTAGATTGCCGATTCTGACCGGCATATTGCGGACCCAGATAGGGACTTTTTTATTGGCCCAACCGCTTGTATAGGCATCGAACTTACCGCGGGGGACTTCAACTCCGGCTGCTCTCAGATGATTGGCACCAAAGTGAGCACTGGCGCCAGTGTCGAAAATAGCCTGCATTTTTCGTCCGTTCAGATAGATGTCGACCATCATATGACCGGAGTTGGGATCCAGATCGAAATAAATCGTATTCGACTGCGGTAATCTGGCCAGCTCACTGTCGGTGGTGGCAGATTGGGCAGATGTGCCAGAGGTGCCAGAGGTAGAATAATTCTGCGCACCTGCCGGGCTCTTATTCTCTAGCTTGACCAGCTTGCTCGAGGTAAGGTTCTTCTCTGGCTGGGTTATTGAAGATTGGCTATCTATACGCGCGATCATCTGTTTGGCGTATTCCGCTTCTTTGCTCTCGGGAAATTTCTTTATAGTGAGACCGTACATGTGACGGGCTCTGGCAGGATAGGAAAGCTGGTAATAGCAGTTGCCCAGGTTGAAGTAATTGACCGGGTCCTTGCCGCCTTTTTCACTTTCGATCAAGCCGGTAAATGCTTTAGCCGCACTGAGAAACTTTTTGTTTTTATAAAGCTCCAGCGCATCGGGCTCTTTTGCCGAGGCCGAATTAGAACCAGAATCAGAACCAGGAACATAGCAAATTGCCAGGAGTGTCAAAACGCAGCATGCCAGGCTCAAATTCGATCTGGGTCTCGAGTTTAGTTGCATCAACAAAAGGGTCCTTAGATGAAGGGTGTAGGTCAGATTTTAGCTTACTCTGACCTACCAGTTTACCCGACCCTGGACTCTGGTGTTTGAAGTTCCGGAATTGCGCTCGACTATATATCCGCCGCCGCCTGATTTATAGGGTTTGTATTTGAGGGTGGTCACTGGAGCAGCCAGGGCTGCTTCGACCTGGGGAGCGGTCAGGCTGGCTTCGGTTCTTCTTTCTGCTAGATTAGCCGCAGTAGAAGGAGATCCCAGAGCAATCTCATTTTTCTTGTGATAGAGCTGCCCATCTATATTATTTGTCTGCTTCCCTGTCCTCATGCCGATTGTGGTCTTTTGATTATTCAGTCCGATATCAGTCCTGTTATTTGTATTGTTCGTCGCAACTGGTCTCTGGGCGGGTAGATGTACCGGCTTTTTATAGACCGACTTCGGTCTTTGATAAGTTACGTAGGCCGGTTTAGCCTGGACCGGGCGGTATCTGACATATTTGTCGGCGATTTTATTGACTGTTTTCTGATTCGGCTGCTGTTTCTGTGGTGCTCTGGCCTTGCCTTTGACTGAATGTTTTGTCGGACGCACCATGTTCATGCCCTGAACATTGGCGTACATGGGATTCCAGTGATAATTTTTGAGATTCGGATAGCTTTTCACAATGCCGTGCTGCCAGCCTTTGATCTCTACCGTGCCTACCGTTACCCTGTTCGGTCTCGACCCGTCATGGCGAGCCTTCCCCCGGGCAAGGGTTGGAGCCCCGACAAAGAGGAGCACGGATAAAACTAGCACTAGAAACTGCTTGAGCATTTTTGATTTGTTTTGAGCGAGCTGTGAGCGATATTCTTATGTATACAAAAGCCAGGTAAGGTAGTCTATGGGGAAATTACCATCAAGGGAGGACAGGCATTAAATGACAGCGGATTCGGGAGTATCACTGGCGTTTTTAGGCATGGGTATCATGGGTGCCTCCATGGCTGCAAATCTAAGCAAGGCAGGCTTTTCGGTTAAAGTATGGAACCGCAGCCCGGGCAAGCCGGGGCTGAAGAAGGCGCTTGCGGCAGGATGCCGGGGGGCTGAGTCGATAAAGGACTGTGTGGCCGATGCTTCTATCATCTTTTCCTGTCTGGGCGATGTCGAGGATGTGAAGGCAGTGCTGGCGGAGTCCGGCGGAGTGGTGGATTTTGCCCCTGAAAGCGCCCTGGTTGTGGACTTTTCTACCATCGGACCCCGGGCTGCCCGGGAAATCTGGGAAACTCTGGCGAAATCCCCTGCCCGCTTGCGTTTTCTGGATGCGCCGGTTACCGGAGGCGACATCGGAGCGGCAAACGGCACCCTGACCATAATGCTGGGTGGCGAGAGAGCCGATTTTGACGAGGCTCTGCCCTATCTTTCTAAAATGGGCAAAGTCATAGAGTATTGTGGACCGGCAGGTTCTGGTCAGGCTTTGAAGCTTGCCAATCAGGTTCTCTGTGCCGTCAATATGCTGGCGGTTTCAGAAGCCCTGTCTCTGGCGGAGCGCTTTGAAATCGAGCCCTCTCTGGTGGTCGATGTCCTGAAAGAAGGCGCCGGTGGCTCCTGGGCCCTTGCCAATCTGGGGGCGAGAATCATCAAAGATGATCTGGCCCCGGGTTTTATGCTGAAGCACATGATCAAAGACCTGCGGCTCATTCATGATAATGCCGACGGCGCCGCTCTCAATTTGCCTGCTATGGAGATGGCTGAATCTATGTTCAAAGAGCTGGTGGAAGCCGATGGCGAGGCGGCAGAAGGCTTCGGAACCCAGGCGATGATCGAGGTCTATCGCAGATAAGATATTTAAACAAAAGCCTAACTTGCTGGCTTTTCGCCCGCATAAATTGGAGAATTGAGCAGTCAAAATGCCAGGGATATTGCGGGGGATTGAGCATGAAACGATGCAATTACAGTCTTCATGCCGGAAGAGCGCTTACCCTCTTCATGGGCTTGTCCGTAATCGTAGCTTTGATGGCGACGCTGGCAGCCTGCAATTTAAGAAGCAATAAAGATCCCCGGGCTGAAACCCCAATGGTGTCGGTGGAAGGCTCGGACACCATGGAGACTATGCTGGAAGCCTGGCGTAAAGCCTTTATGAAAGAGAATCCGACGGTGCCGGTCTCTGTCACCTGTGCCGATTCGGGCAAGGGTATAAGGGCTCTCATCGACCGAACCACTGATGTGGCAGCCGCTTCCCGGGATATCACCACCACCGAGCGCGCCCTCATGCACAATGAAGGCATGAAATTGAGCCGCTCTATGGTAGCGCTTGATTCTATCGCGGTGATTGTAAATCCTAAGAATCAGGTAAATGAGATAACCATCCCCAACTTGCTCAAGGTCTATTCCGGAGAGATAACAGACTGGGGCGACCTGGGCGGAGTTGCCGGGGAGAAAATAGTGGTGCTCAATAGAGAAGAGCAGTCCGGCACCTATCGCTATTTCACCGAGCACGTCATGAAACGAATCGATGAGAAAGTAGTTCCTTACAGCAAAGACAATAAGGTGATGACCTCGAACGAGGCTATGCTTGCCGGTGTCGATGCCAATGAGAATTCCATCGGTTATTGCGGGCTGGGTATTGCGCTCAAGTCGAAAGCCAAGACCCTTGATATAAAGCTGCTCTCGACCTCTACCGCCGTCAAGCCGACCCTCGACAGTATCTCTTCTAACTATCCTCTAAGCCGACCGCTCTATCTTTTTTACGATGTCGATCCCAAGCCTACTGTGAAGCAGTTCGTCGACTTTTGTATGAGCAAAGAAGGCCAGAAAATCGTTCGGGAGAACGGTTATCTGGGCATCAAATAGTTTTTTTTTCGGACTCTCTTCTTTAGGTATCTTTAGCTAATGTCAGATTTTTTGAGAGCGATCGAAGAGAAAGTCCTCATTTTCGATGGGGCCATGGGGACCTCTATCCATAAGCTCGATCTGACTTTAGAAGATTATCTCGGTTATGAGAACTGTCCTGAAATCCTGGTTGAATCTAGACCCGATGCTATCGCTTCGATTCATGAGTCGTTCTATAAAGTCGGTTGTGACGCGGTAGAAACGGATACTTTCGGTGGATCACCGGTGGTGCTTTCTGAATTCGACCTGGCGGAAAGAGCCTATGAACTGAATAAAAAAGCCGCTGAGCTGGCGGTGACAGTGGCGAGGGACTATTCGCAGTCCGGTCAGCGCCGCTTCGTCTCGGGCTCCATCGGACCGACGACTAAATTGCCTTCTTTAGGTCATATCACTTTCAAGGCCATGAAAGATGCCTACTATGAACAGGTGCGCGGCCTGGTCGATGGCGGTGTCGATGTTTTGCAGTTCGAGACCGGCCAGGATCTTATGCAAGCCAAGGCTGCTGTCATAGCCATAGAAGAATACTTGCGCAAGGTCGGTAAAAAAATCCCGATCATAGTCCAGGTCACCATAGAAGCACCACCCCTTTCGACGATGCTGGTGGGCTCGGATATCTCCTGTGCCCTGACCACTCTCACCTCTTTTCCTGTGGATGTCATCGGTATCAACTGTGCCACCGGCCCCGATGAGATGGTCGATCATATTCGTTATCTTTGCGCCAGCACCCCCCGCTATGTCTCGGTGCTGCCCAATGCCGGCTTGCCGGAGAATGTCGACGGCGAGACCGTCTATAAGCTCACCCCCGATGAACTAGCCAATCATCTGAAACACTTCGCCGTGGAAGAAGGAGTGAATATTGTCGGCGGCTGCTGTGGTACCACTCCGGAACATCTAGAGCGAGTCGTGCAGGTACTGGGCAATGTCGCTCCGAAGAAACGCAATGGAGTCTATCTGCCTTCGGTGGCCAGCATCTATACCAGTGTACCCCTGGAGATAGACAATCCCCCTTTGATTGTCGGAGAGCGCACCAATACCAATGGCAGTCGCAAGTTCAAGAAGCTGCTCGAAAAAGAAGACCTGGACGGCATGGTCTCGATGGCGAGGGGCCAGGAGAAAGAAGGTGCCCATGTCCTCGACGTTTGTACCGCCTATGTAGGCAGGGACGAAGAGGCGGATATGATCCGTTTTATTCGACGGCTCAATACCGAGCTATCCATTCCAATAATGATCGACACCACCGAGTATCCTGTGCTCGATAGCGCCTTGCAGTGCATCGCCGGCAAGCCCATCGTCAACTCAATAAATCTAGAAGACGGTGTCGACTCTATGAAAGAGAAGCTGGCACTGATCACTAAATATGGTGCTGCTACCGTCGCTCTCACCATTGACGAAGAAGGGATGGCCAAGACCCTGGATAGAAAAGTCGAGGTCGCCAGAAGAATCTACGACTTTTGTATCGAGGCGGGAATGCCTCCCAGCGACATTATTTTCGACGCGCTTACTTTTACTCTTTCTACCGGTAACGATGACGACAGACGTCTTGGGCTCGAGACTTTAGAAGCGATAAAAGAGATCAAAAGCGCTCTACCCGGAGTCAAAACCATTCTCGGGGTGAGCAACATCTCTTTCGGTTTTGATCAGGGTATTCGTCAGATTCTAAACTCTGTTTTTCTGCACTATGCTGTTGAGTATGGTCTCGATATGGCCATAGTGAACGCCCAGAAAATAATGCCCCTTTTCAAAATCGACGAAGAAGAAAGAGAGTTTCACCGCAGGCTTATATTCGATGAGCGCACTAAAGACTATGATCCGCTCTTCGCTTTATTAGATCATTACAAGAAGAAACAGGCATCCGGTGAAACCGAGAAGAAGGCGAAGCGCCCGGAAAGAATCGAAGAAGTCCTCGAGAATCGCATCATCGACGGTGATCGGGTGGAGCTGGAGAAAGATCTGGATATTGCGCTTAAGACTTACAAGCCGCTGGATGTAATCAACAAGATTCTTCTAAACGGCATGAAAGTGGTGGGAGATCTTTTCGGCGCCGGCAAGATGCAGCTGCCCTTTGTTCTGCAATCCGCCGAGACCATGAAAGCGGCTGTCGCTTATTTAGAGCGCTTTATGGAAAAAGTCGAAGGACAGGAACGCGGCATCATGGTACTGGCTACGGTGAAAGGCGATGTCCATGATATCGGCAAGAACCTGGTCGATATCATATTGAGCAATAACGGCTACAAGGTCGTCAACCTGGGAATAAAACAACCGATAGAAAACATCATCGCCGCTGTCCATGAACACAATGCCGACTGTATCGGCATGAGCGGGCTGTTGGTAAAATCGACGGTGATCATGAAGGATAACCTCACGGTCTTGAATGAGCGTGGTATCGATCTTCCGGTGATTCTCGGCGGTGCCGCCCTGACTAGAAACTATGTGGAGACCGATTGTCGCAAGACGTACAACGGAAAGCTTTTTTATGGTCAGGATGCCTTCGATGACCTCAAGATCATGGAGATCCTGGCGCGAGCCAAAGAGGAAGGCAAGTCCTTGAAAGACTTTAGCGAGGCAGAGCTTCTTGGCGGTGCCGAAGTGGCCTCTTCTGTCTGTGAAGATGAACCTGAACTAGAATCTGAAAACGAAGCCGAGTCTAAATCTAATTCTGATTCTGATTCTGAAGTTGTTCAGAATAAATCGCAAACCCAGATTCTGGTTCGTTCTGATGTGGCTCGCGATGTCGCTGTACCCGAGCCGCCTTTCTGGGGCACTAAAGTCGTCGAAGACATAGATCCCTTTGACGTCTTTCCCTATATCAATCTCAATGTCTTGATTCGAGGACAGTGGAGAGTTCGCCAGGGTGATACTCCTCAACAAGAGTATGACCGGCTTTTAGAAGAGAAGATCTATCCGGTTTTAGAACGCTTAAAAGAAGAGTCGCGCAAGAACAAGCTTCTCAGGCCGAAGGCAGTCTATGGTTACTTCCCCTGTCAATCGGAATTCGATGATTTGATCATCTACGAAGAAGATCAAAAAACTGAGCGTCTGAGATTTACCTTCCCCCGGCAGAGCCATGGCAGAAATCTCTGTATATCAGACTTCTTCGCCGCTAAAGAGGAAGGGCGAATGGACGTGCTTGCTTTGCAGCTTGCCACTGTCGGTGAGCGGGCCACAGAATATTCTGAGGAGCTGTTTAACTCGGACAAATATTCGGACTATCTTTACTTTCATGGACTGGCTGTGGAGTCTGCCGAAGCCACCGCCGAGTATATTCACAAGCGAATAAGAACCGAACTTGGTTTTGTTTCTTCTGACGCCGACGATATGAACAAGCTCTTTCAGCAAGGTTATCGTGGTACCAGATATAGTTTCGGCTATCCTGCCTGTCCCAATCTAGAGGACCAGGCCAAGCTGTTTGATTTATTGGAGCCGGCAAGAATTGGAGTCGATCTCACCGAAGAGTATCAGCTGGTGCCGGAGCAAAGTACTTCGGCGGTGGTTGTTCATCATCCTGAAGCCAAGTATTTCAATATCCTCAAACCAAAGCGTAAAGAGACCGCTTCCTGAGAAGATGATAGAATTCAGCCATGTCGAGATTGAGATTCTTTCCACTAAGAATTAGTTCTTTTTCGTGGTCCCGGATTGTAGCCGCTACGGCTTTAGTAGCTTCACTGGCGGGACCGGCTGCTCTCGGGCAGAATTTGCAGGGCGGCCAGATTTTTCAGGCCATGGCCAACTCTTACTACAAAAAGAAGCAGTACATACCTGCCGCCGCTCAGTATATGGAAGCCTGGCGGGTAGAGCCTGAGAATGCTACCGCTGCCTACTATGCCGCCTATTGCCTCTATATGGGAGGCAGGAAGGATGACTCTATCAAAACTTTCTGGCTGGTGGTCGATAAGTTTCCGAATCGCAAAGAAGGTCAGAATGCAAAAGCTTTTCTTCAGCGTATAGATCCAGCTTTCAATCGCCATGGCGGAGATGCCAGAAAGGCTCTTGCCTCTTCGGTCGTTCCCGCTTCTAGCGGCAGCAGCAGTACCGCTGCCAGGAGTGCCGGTTCTGGCGCTAGAACCTCGGAGAAGAAGAGTCTTTCTAATGAACAGCTGGTGAAATCGATGCTGGAGATTCATAAACCCCGGGGTAAAATTCCTGCTGTCAGCGACAGTTTTGTCAAAGGGGTAGAGGGCATCATGGTCGCTTTGCCCAGGTATGTGCTGTTGATGATGCACGACAGAAACGCGCGCATTCACCTGGTGCCGGCGCTTGTCGAAACCGACTATCGTATGCAGAATGTTCGACCGAGAGGTTATTCGGAAGGCTCTAGCTGGCAGAACAGCAATGCCATGTGTTCTGGTCGTAATCTGTATATTGCGCAATACAGGCTCGATTCTCGCAGCGGCAATTTTGTTACCGCTGCTACCGAGATCGGTTCCAT
This sequence comes from Candidatus Obscuribacterales bacterium, assembly GCA_020634035.1. Lineage (GTDB taxonomy): Bacteria > Cyanobacteriota > Vampirovibrionia > Obscuribacterales > Obscuribacteraceae > RI-106. Next base: position 150,081 of record JACKCM010000007.1, read on the forward strand.
ACGGCATGAGACCGGACATTGTATAGATCATTGTCTCGGTTATATAAGCCAGCAAGATAAGTTTCGCCACCCATATAGATTGGCTGCAGCCAGAGTACCTGCCGAGGACCGGCAGCGCCTGGATTATTTTTTGCAGGTTGCAAGCGGCGGTTCCTCTGAGACTTTTGCCGAATTGTGTTGTGCTCGATTCGGTGGAGAGACTGATGAATGGCGGATTAAGACCTGTTCAATGGTAAAGTCCTATTTCAAAGAGCCCGATGCCATAATCGGAAGCTATCTCAAACAGATTGAAGAAAAATACAAAGATGACTGAAAGATCTTTGTTAGTAGAAAACGGCTATAGCCGCCTCGTTTTCTGAGCGCACGACAGCCCTTCTTCCTGCGCGAGGGCCCCGGGCAGCACTCGCGCATAGGATGTACAGGGTGGATACTTGCGGCCAGATAAGGCAGATGTTTTTTGATCGATTGATCTGATTATGGAGAGAAAAATCCTATATCTATATTATACATCCATATGTATGTGCTTCAAGCCAAAACCAGATTAAAACTTAGACGAGTTGTCGATTTTAATGCTTCTTTGGCTAAGGACTAAGTCCTTCAACCTGCGGAGATTGTGTTATCATCCCACTTTCATAAGATTCCTGATGTGCCGGGGTATGCTTCCGATGAAGACTGGTTGGATTAGTCTGGTCCTTTCTCTCTCTCTTTTGTTCTGGCTAGGCAATGCTATTGAACTTGCTGCCAGCGAAACTGCAGAGGCGAAATCGCTTATTCCTATTGTCAAAGCGCTGGGAGGACCGGATAGATATCTCACTTCTATTTCTACGGACAAACCCATTTATAAAGCCGGAGAACACTTTCATGTTCGAGGCGTGCTGTTGACCTCCACCGAGCACAAGCCGATGCCTGAAAGGGACAGTCTTAATAACAATGTGGTCTATGCTACCGTAAGTCTCGAAAATGCCAAGGGTCAGAATCTTGTCAGTCGCTCTGTTCCTATAAAGGACAGTGTCTGGGGGGCCTCCCTGACCCTGCCACAGGATCAAGAATCAGGACAGTACAGGATCTATGTAACCTATCCGAATCAGGGCTATGCTCCTGCCGAAAGACGATTCGAAGTTCGCTCTTACCGGGCTCCGCGATTGAGCTCTCAAATAGTATTTCTGCGCGACGGCTATGGGCCTGGCGATGAAGTGACAGCGACTCTAAAAGTCAAAAGAGCCGAAGGCGGCATTCCCGCAGGTGCCGAAGTGGAATTTATCCCCAGGGTAGACGGCAAGGCTATATCTGGTGGGACAACCAGAGTTGATGAAAGCGGCATCTGTACTGCCAGTTTCAAGCTACCCAAAGCTATAAGCGAGGGGAACGGGACCCTGGCATTCAGCATCAAAGATGGTGGCGTGGTAGAGAACGCATCTAAGACCATCCCCATATTGCTCAATACTGTCAAACTCGATATCTATCCCGAAGGTGGAGAACTTGTCTCCGGACTTTCCAACAGAGTCTATCTCCAGGCCTATCAAAGCAACGGTAAGCCGGCAGATCTGGCAGGAAAGTTGCACTGGAAGGAGGGCAAAACTACCGGGGTCGTCAGCGATTTTCGCACCGAGCATGAAGGACGCGGAAGGATAGAGTTCGTCCCGCAGCAGGGCAGGACCTATTATCTCAGTCTCTCTGAGCCGGCAGGCATAAAGAAAACCTATCCGCTACCTGATTTGAAAAGCAGCGGTGTGGTGATACGCTCGATAGAAGAAGTCTATAAAAAAGATGAGCCGGTCAAATTCAAAGTGGCAGCAACCACCGATTATGACTCGGTTCTACTTACATTGAAAAAAAGAGAAGAGGTGGTCGCCTACAAGAAGATAAAACTGAAAGGTGACAAGGCAAAGGAGTTAGAAGAGGTTGCCTTCTTCCCTTCCCAAGAGTTTGATGGTGTGCTCACAGTCACTGCCTGGAGTGATGACGACAAGCCCCTGGCTGAGCGCCTTGTTTTTCGTGAACCTGCGCAAAAGTTGAATATCAAGGTCGAAGCGGATAAGAAGAGTTATATTCCCGGTGATAAGGTCACTCTGGCAGTTAAAGCCACCGATGAGAGTGGCAAGCCGGCTGCCACCGTTGTCGGTTTGAATGTTACCGACGACAGTATTCTCGAGCTTTTAGACAATCGAGAAAAGGCGCCACGATTACCGGTTATGGTCTATCTTGAACCGGAGGTTGCCGACCTTGCCGATGCCGCCGTTTATCTGGATTCTGAGAATCCGAAAGCTGCGCTTGCGACTGACCTGTTGCTCGGTACTCAAGGCTGGCGGCGTTTTGCCCTGGTCGATGTGGAAAAGTTTCTCAAAGAACATGGCGACAAAGCGAGAAGGGCTCTGGCTTATAGAGGTCATAGCCTGGCAAATTTGAGTCAGGTTGATAGATATACTTTCTTTCCGGATAGCTTCTCACGGCTGAATCTGCCTGAAGAGATAGGCCGGGTGGAAGGACCCCGGGATATGAATATGTTCCAGGTGGAGCCGACTGTTATAGACGAAAGGCATTATTCTTCCGGAAGAGCGGAGCGACATCAAAAGACCAGCCCGACCCTGCCTGAAGGTGCACCTATTCCTGATTTCGACAATAACAGGCTCATCAGCGCTCGTATCGGAGAAGTGACCGGCTATGCCAGGGAGTACGCTCATCAAAATCGTGCCAGGCGTGGTACCGATCGAAAGGACTTCACCGAGACGATATACTGGAATCCGATCGTCAAAACCGATGCCACCACCGGTGAAGCAAAAGTCAGTTTCGATTTGAGCGATAGTGTCACCACCTTCAAAGCTATTGTGGACGGATTTACCCAGGATGGAACCCTGGGTAGCACCGAAGCTTCTATTGAAGCGGTAAATCCATTCTATGCCGAAGCGAAGCTTCCGCTGGAGGTCACCGAGGGCGATCGCATATTGCTGCCGCTCAATCTTGTTAACTCCACTTCCGATAAACTCGAAGGACTCTCTTGCAAGACCGATTTGAACGGTGATTCTGTCGTTGCGTCCCTCTCGACCCCCAGGACTGACCTGGGCGCCGGTGAGAGACTTCGCTGTCTGCAGCCGATTGAAGTAGGCAGTCTCAAAGGCTCGCATAGTTTCACTATAATGGCCAGGGCTGGCCAATATAAAGATCGCGTTGAGAGAAAGCTTTCGGTCAAACCCCGGGGCTTCCCTCAAGAAGCCGGTATCGCCGGTTTATTGAAGCCGAATCAATCGGTGGAAAAAGAGCTTCTTTTGCCCCTGGAGATAGTTCCTGGCAGTCTCAAAGTGAAAGGCGCCCTCTATGCCACTCCCTTGGGTCAGCTCAACGCCGCTCTCGAGCGCATGATCCTGGACCCGTCTGGCTGTTTCGAACAGTGTAGCTCGACCAGCTATCCGCTCACCATGGCGCAGCAGTACTTCCTCTCCCATTCCGACGTAGACCCTTCCTGGATCGAAAAATCCAGAGAAAAGCTGAGCGCCGGTTATAAACTGCTGGTCAGCTACTGGTGTCCTGACCGCGGCTATGAATGGTTCGGTCACAACCCCGGGCATGAAGCTCTGACAGCTTTCGGCTTGATGCACTTCAAAGATATGTCCGCTGTCCGGGAGGTCGATCAGAAAATGGTCTCTACCACCAGGGCCTGGTTGATGAAGCAGAAAGATGGCAAAGGCGGTTTTAACCACAAGACAAGGGGGCTGCATTCTTGGACCGCCGATACCGATAGCTCTAACACCTATATCGTCTGGGCTTTGTTAGAATCCGGCGAACCGGTTGACAGCCTCAAAAGCGAATTGGAAAGGGTCAAAACTGTGGCTTTCAAAAGTGATGACAGTTATGTCATCGCCCTTGGTGCCAACGCGCTCTATATGGGTGGCGAGAAAGCAGCCGCTAGCCGGCTCATGAAGAGGCTTGCCGACAGACAATTGCCAGATGGCAGTGTCGACAAAGCTAAGAATTCTATAGTGGGTAGTGACGGGGACTCTTTGAAAGTTGAAGGCACCGCCCTGGCGAATCTTGCCTGGTTGCGCGATCAGTCCTTTAGCGATAATGTCGTCCGGAGCATGAAGTATCTCACCGAATCCTGTCGCTCGGGCCGCTACGGCTCTACCCAGGCTACGGTGCTGGCTCTCAAAGCGATAATCGCTTATGACAAAGAGGCAGCCAGGGTAAAAGCGCCGGGTAAATATCGACTCAGTGTGGACGGTAAGCCGGTTGGCAACTGGATCGCTTTTGACGAGAAGTGCGAAGGAGAGTTGAAGTTGCCTGATTTCGGCAATGCACTCAAGGCGGGCAAGCATAAGATCACCCTGACTATGGAAGGTGGTGCTCCCATGCCATTTTCTCTGGTGGCAAACTATAATACGCCGACACCGGTTTCTTCAGATAAGTGCAAAGTGTCCATCGATGTGAAACTTGCTGACACGAAGGTCGAAGAAGGAGAGACTGTCGATGCTACCGTTACCCTTGCGAATCTATCTAAAGATTCCGTACCTTCCCCGCTAGCTATCGTCGGTATTCCAGGCGGTCTGGAGCCGCGCTATGATCAGCTCAAAGAGCTTGTCAAAAAAGAGACCATCGATGCCTACGAGGTAAAAGGCAGAGAACTGGTTCTTTACTGGCGAGGTTTGCAAGCCGGCGAGAAGGTGGTTGTACCGATCAATTTAGTTGCCGCCGTTCCCGGTACCTATAAAGGTACTGCTAGCCGGGCTTATCTCTATTATGGAGATGAGAACAAGCACTGGCTGGACGGCCTGGATATCGAGATCACCCCTAAAAAAATAGAGATTGCAGCCGGGTACAATTCCGAAGCATCAAAGTGATTCTTGAGCTCTCCCATTGTGCTTGAATCTTTTCTCTCTTTCCAGGCGTATACTATTTTGCTTCCTGGTCGAGATATGACTGTTCTTGTCGATTACCTCAATGAGACGCATCTTCCGGTTGTTCTCCAGTTGGGGAGTGCCGCAAAACCTAATTGCATACTTGGGAGGATTTGACAGTCTTTTGTGTTCCGCCTTCACCTTCTTCTCATAGGGGGCGACCAGTGTTTTTGCTTCGTCGAAGCGTCTTTGTCTGAGCAGAACTTCTGCTACTTGAAAGTCTATACTTTCTGAATGTCCCGGGTTGCCTGGTTCTCGACGGTAAGTTTCATACAAGCGCTCCACAGTATAAAAATTGCCAGCCAGATAGTTGCCGTCTATCAGGCGAGTAGCAAGAGGAGCTCTCTTCTTTTGTGGAATACTGTCGTAGCTCTCTTCGAATTTAGCGGTGGCTTGATTGAGATGCCTGCGAGCATCATCTCTAGTATTGCGATCTTTCATGAGCGTGCTGTATAGCTGCAAATCAGATTCAATGGTTGTAACGGCATCTGCTGCAAGGACTTTCGGACAGAAGTAGATGTTACTCAAGAATGAGAATTGCAGCACCAGGGCCAACACCTGCGCTGACATGAAAGCCTGGCAGAAGGGAGATGATTTCACTTGATGTCGAATTTCTCGAGCTCCTGGCGGGCAAAGCCCGATACATGCTGATCCGGATCGTTTCGCAGAGCCCAGAGCAGCTCTAGAGGACAGCTCTCGTTTTTGATCAGGTTTTGTTTTACTTCGGTGGTCTTATCATTGACGAGACCCCAGAGAACATCAATCGGTGACTTCGAATTGCGGGCCACCGCCGCACGCACTAGAGTGTCGGGATGCGAGGCCAGCTCTGCCAGACGTTCTATCGGGGTGGAATGTCTCTGGGCCATCATACGCAGAAACTCTATCGCCTCGTGGGCACCGCTGGCAGTGATCGGTGCCTCCTGGGCCTTCTTTATTTTGCTGTTCTCTTTCGAAAGCGCCGGCAGATCGTTTACTGTGTTAACTTTTCGCCGGTCTTTTATCGGCTCCAGACCTGCTTTCTTGCGTCTTTCATTCAAGACTTCATAGGCCCGAAGCGATACCAGGGGATTGCTATCCTTAAGCAGATCCACCACCAGGTCCGAGGTCAACTCAGGATTATCCAGCGCCGCCAGCTTGACGTGACCGTCGTGGTCTTTGATCAACTTGGCTAGTATCGGTTTCGATGCTCTTTGATTGCCTGCCACGGCGCTGCGAATAGAAGCATCAGGATTCTGGGCGAGCCACATCAAAGTCGATTCGGTGGTGCCGCTCGAGCGAGCTATCTCAAGAAGCCCGCTATTTGTCGCATGTTTAAAAGGATTACTAGAAGAGGGGAAGTCGGCGGTTTCATCGGGCACCAGGGAGTCTGTACTACCGGCCTCTGTCGAGCTGTCTGCTTTGCCGTTCTCTTCTTTTATGGTGGGATTTTTTGTGCCGCTTATAGATTCCGATAGAGAGGTAATCAGATTCTCTGCTGCTTTTCTGCCGCTACTGTTGTGATTGGAGCCTGTGGGTTGTTCTCTTTTTTCTGTCTCTTCTTCGAAAGTTTCATGGGCTACCTGGTCTATGATAGCTTCCATCTCGTTTACGGTGAGCATATGGGCGGCGATGATCTCGTCGGTGAGCATCGAGCTTTCGCTTATTTCCCACTCGTCGGCAAGGCAGGTCGTCCAGTCATGATCAGCCGGCATCACCGGGATGATTTGCTCATCCTGCTTCTTTTCGGTCGCATCACTAAACGACCCCGACCCATCATCTTTGATGGGGGACTTATTTTTCGGTAGCGATTTGTCCCTATCGTTCATCTAGCCAACTTCTATAGCAACCTTGCTCTCCCTCAAATCAAATGATGGATGCAAAGGAACCAACCCGGGTTGACCGGGCTCATTCAAGCTATTAATAGAATCTATCTACTCCCACATTTCCCATGCTAAGTGCTGTTAAGCAATTAGGGGTATTGGAAATCGAATAATTTTGTATAGGTTATCCCTTGTTTTGATTAAATCCGGGTCTGGAAGCGCCGATAGGATGCGGTTTATTTGATTTAGCGTACAAAAATATAAGTTTCACGTACTACATTGTCAGATTTGATGGGCAAGAATGAAAGTAGGAAAAGAGGTTCGTTTTTATGGTGTCTTACACTTAGTACATTTTAAATGCTGATAGCCGTTGTCGGCCATTCGCTGCCCCGAATTACCCTTTCCCATATGGTCATTTAATTGACTCAGAATTCCTTGCAAATCGAAGTTGTTTTATGAAAGCAGAAACCATACCTGAACTGATCAAATTCTTGAGCATACAAGAACAGGCCCTTGGTAAACAAAGTCCGGAAGTAGCCTGCACAGTTTCCAAACTGGCGGACCTATATATGGATAAGGGTTTGCTCGATGATGCGGAGAAGTTGTATCAAAGAGCGCTCGAGATTAGAGAGCGGGCTATCGGTCCGCATAATCGCGAGGCTGAAGAGACCAGAAATAGTCTGGCTCGTATCAAAGCAATCCGTAAAGAGGATGTTGTCCCTCCGGCTCCGGTTTATGCCGGTACCAGCTCGAGCGCAGGCTATTCCAGCTTGAATCAGAGTCAGAATCAGGGTCATAACATGAACTTTGGCACCGGTACTGGCACCGGAACAGGCAATGCAGCGGTGGATTCTTCCACCTCACTGGATATGGTCACGGATACACCATATACATTGAATGCTCAGAATCTTGCCGAGAAAGTAAAAGAGATGGAGCTAGAAGTAGATCTTATCCGTCAGGTCTCAGGCTCTGAATCTCTGCAACTGGCTGATTGTCTGACCAAGCTTGCCGACCTTTACTGTCGCACCAAACTGTACGAGGCCATGGAGCCTCTTCTGATAGAGTCTCTGAAGATACGAGAAGCCCAGCTCGGCACCGATCATTTTCTGGTGGCGAACAGTCTTAAAAATCTGGCTCGACTGTATTACTTTCAGAGCAAGTTCACGGTCTCTAAGCCTCTTTTCGAAGCGGCAATAACCATCCGCAAAAGCCTCTTCGGACCGAGACATCCCAAGGTCGCCGAGGCGCTTACTCAATACGCTAAATTGCTTCGCAAAATGAAGCGTATCGAAGAAGCCCAGACCATCGACCAGGAAGTGCACAGTATCAGAGCCCGGCACGGCACCTGGCACAGACTGTAATTTCGGTTTGCTATTTTTGCGTTACTGACTCAGATTGAGATTTGATTTGTTTCAGGCGTCTGGTCAGATCACACATGTCCTCATATCTGCCGAAAGAAGGTACTAAATAAGTGCCCTGGCAGATGTCGCGAACCTGTTCTAATAGGGCTTCCGCCAGCTCCAGACCGATGCGCGCTCCTTGATCGCCTGCTTTGGCCATGGCTGCCCGGATTTTATCCGGGATAGATATTCCCGGCACCTCATTGTGCAGATATTCAGCGTGCTTCGAAGAATGGAGCGGCATAATCCCCACCAGAATCGGGACCGGACAGTCGCCGAATTGGTCTAAAAAGTCCGAGAGATCGCTTACTTGATAGATAGGCTGGGTCATGACGAAATGGGCGCCTGCTTCGAGTTTGCGCTTGAATCTATCGAGCTCCAGTTTGCGATTTTCGTGGGTGCAGTTGAGAGCGCAGCCGATGGAAAGATTGGTCGGTTTACCGATGGTATTACCGGCAATGTCTTTGCCCTGATTGAGCTGGGAAATTATTCGAATCAGTCCAATCGAATCGACATCATAGACGGCGGTGGCATGGGCATAATTGCCCAGAGCCGGCGGGTCTCCGGTGAGGGCTAAGATATTGCGGATGCCGAGAGCCTGGCAGCCCAGAAGATCTGCCTGGATTCCCATCAAGTTTCTGTCCCTTGTGGTGAAGTGGATTATGGTCTCGATGCCGACATTGTTGCTTATCAGCTGGCAGGAGGCAAGAGAAGACATTCTTACTCTAGCCATCGGGCTGTCGCCCACATTTATTGAATCTGCGCCACTTTCGTAGAGCATGGCTGCAGCTTTGAGCAGCTTCTTGGTGACGGCTCCTTTTGGCGGATCTAATTCAACACTGACAAAGAAATCATTTTTCTTCTTCTCTTTGCTGTCTTTGAGCGCTTGAAGGCGTAATCTAAGAGGCTCTCTTTCAGCCGCATCGCTATCATCTTTTGCATCGACCTCTTGTGCTTCGCTCTCTTCTTGATCTCTCAGGCTTATCGCGATGCCGCCACCCTGGGCGGGAATGTCGGTGAGAGTCGAGCTGCGCGAGTGCGGTTTAGAGTTCGCGATGTAGCGATCCATGCTCTTTCTCATCGCTGAAATATGCGCAGGTGTAGTACCGCAGCAGCCACCAACTACTTTTGAGCCCGCTCTGATATATGGATCTACATAAGAGGCGCAATAATCCGGAGGGCTGACATATTTGAAATGACCCTCGCTCATACTCGGTTGCCCTGCGTTGGGCAAACTCGAATAACCCAGTAGATGAAGGTCTTTTCGACGGGCAAGAGTAGAGGTCATTTTTAACAGTGCGTCGAATACCGGTCCGGGACCGGCACCACAGTTGATACCGATTATCTCTGGTGCGTCTTTGCCAAGATTGTCGAATAGTCTCGAAACATCCTCCGGAGTGATGCCGAAGAAAGTGTGACCTTCCGGAGAGAAACTCACCTGGGCTATTACAGGTAAGTCGCATATTGAACGGGCCGCTCTTACCGCCACGGTCAATTCTTCTATCGAGGACATGGTCTCGATGGTAAAAAGATCCACCCCTCCTGCCAGCAGTCCGTCCATCTGTTCTCGGAATGCTTCGAAAAGGGTCTCTTCTCCGGTGTCGCCTATGGGAGGCATCAGCCTGCCGGTCGGTCCCACCGAGCCTGCTATGAACGCCGGTATCCCGGCAATCTCTCGGGCATTTCTTGCCACTTTTGCTGCCCAGACATTGATGTTCCAGACATCTTTCTCAAGACCGAAATTGGCCAGTTTGAATTTATTAGCGCCGAAGGAATTTGTGGTAATTATTTCGGCGCCGGCGTTGAGGTATTCGACATGGATCTCTTGAACCAGGTCTTTGTTGGTCAGGTTGAGGTGCTCGAAGCTGGCGTCCGGTGAAGCACCCCGGGAATAGAGCAAGGTGCCGATACCGCCGTCAGCCAGAAGCGGTCTTTCTTTGACGGCTTTAATGAAAGGACTGACAGATCCGGATTGGCTGGCAGACTTGGAACTGGGCATCAGACGTCCTCTCCCTTTTGAAGAACGCCAATTTTAACACGCTCTTATATATGACTCTAACCGGCTCGTTACTCTTTCTTACAACCGCTATCAAGTTATTTATATTAATTGATAAGATCTGCTGGTATTTTTTCCGCGGATGTAACTGCCTCGTGCCAACAGATCCCCAGCTAATCAGGAATTTTTCCATTATTGCCCATATCGACCACGGTAAATCGACCCTGGCCGACCGCCTGCTCGAGTTCACCGGAACGATAGAACAGCGCGCTATGCAGGATCAGGTCCTCGATACGATGGATATCGAGCGCGAGCGGGGCATTACCATCAAAGCCCAGCCGGCGCGCATGGATTATAAAGCCAAGGACGGCAAGACCTATGTGCTCAATCTGATTGATACTCCAGGGCACGTCGATTTCGGCTATGAAGTCTCTCGAAGCCTGGAAGCCTGCGAAGGGGCTCTGTTGATAGTCGATGCCACCCAGGGGGTGGAAGCCCAGACCCTGGCTAACGTTCACCTGGCTGTGGAGAGCAATCTTGAAATTGTGCCGGTGATCAACAAAATCGACCTGCCCAGTGCTGACCCGGAGAGAATCAAGCAAGAGATTGAAGAAGTTATTGGCTGGCCAGCAGATAATGCCGTCGAGACCAGTGCCAAAAACAACATCGGTATCGAGGATGTGCTCGAGGCTATTGTCCGGGATGTGCCGCCTCCTAAGAACAATCACGACAAGCCTCTGCGTGCTCTGGTTTTCGATAGTTTCTACGACAGCTATCGAGGCATAATCGTCTACTTTCGGGTTCTGGACGGCTCTATTACCGCCAGGGATCGCATAAGATTCATGGCCAACAAGAAGAATTTCGAGATAACCGAACTGGGTGTCTTGAAACCAAATCAAGTTAAGGTGGACAGGCTCGGACCCGGAGAGGTCGGTTATCTGGCCGCTTCGATCAAGGACGTCGCCACCCTGGTCGGTGATACCATCACCAGTGCAGAGGCTCCTGCCGCCGAGGCGCTGCCCGGCTACCAGCCTGCCAAACCCATGGTCTTTGCCGGTATCTATCCGGTGGACAATGAACAGTATCCTGAGCTTCGTGATGCTCTGGAGAAGCTCAAATTAAACGACTCCAGCTTGTTTTTCGAGCCAGAAAGCTCTGAGGCGCTCGGTTTCGGGTTCCGATGCGGCTTCCTCGGTCTTCTTCATATGGAGATCATTCAGGAGCGTCTCGAGCGGGAATACGATCTCAATTTGATCACCACTTCACCGTCGGTTATTTACAGAGTCACCAAAACCGATGGCAGTATCATCATGGTAGATAATCCGGCTCTATTGCCCGATGCCAATCATCGGGAGCTTATCGAAGAGCCGATAGTCACAGCCAATATCATTGTGCCTAACGATTATGTCGGCGCTTTGATGGAACTTTGTCAGAGTCGGCGTGGTGTCTATATCGACATGAAGTTTCTCGACGCCAGACGTAATCTCTTGATTTACGAGATGCCTCTGTCCGAAATCATTACCGATTTCTACGATCAGCTGAAATCCCGCTCCCGGGGCTATGCCAGCCTTGATTATCAATTTTTAGATTATCGCTCATCTAAACTGGTCAAGCTCGATGTCCTCATCGCAGGCGATCCGGTGGATGCGCTCTCGGCTATAGTTCATGCCGACAAAGCAGCCAGTTACGGCAGACATCTGGCGGTCAAACTGAAGAACGTTATTCCGCGTCAGATGTTCGAAGTGCCAATTCAGGCGGCGATAGGCGGCAAGATCGTCGCCCGTACCAATGTCTCTGCCGTGAGAAAGAATGTTCTGGCTAAGTGTTATGGTGGAGACATCTCTCGAAAGCGCAAACTTCTGGAGAAGCAGAAAGAAGGTAAGAAGCGCATGAAATCCGTTGGCAGGATAGAAATCCCCCAGGAAGCATTTATGGCACTGCTCAAAATAGATTCAGAGACTTCTTGATCTCACCTTCAGTGGCTGGTCAGTAAAATCATAAGAAGAACCATCAGGCAATTGGTTGCTGCATGCACGATAATCGCCGGAATGATACTGCCTGTCTTCTCTGTGGCCAGGCAGGTAACCATGCCGAAAACAAATTTGTCTACCAGGAGCCAGCACAACATCTGACCATGAAGCAGGGCAAAGAGGACCGAGGTCACCACCGCCGATGGTATTACGCCCCAGTGTCTTCTCAGTCCGCAATAGAGAATCCCTCTGAATAGTGCCTCTTCGATAAATGGCGGCACGAGACCAATCATTAAAATCAACACGACGATAGCGCCGAAAGAGCCTGTGGCGGCCATAAGAGCCAGGGCATTTTCGTAGGCATCTTCCGGGGGATAGAAATAGTGCTCCGAAAGCAGGCAGGAGACGACGATCGTCGTCATCGAAATAGAGAAGACTTTCAGCGCCATCTTGAGCATTGATGGCAGGTCGTAGCCTTCTGCCCTGGTGAATCTGATGAATTTCAAAAAGGGAAGCTTTCTGTCCACGATAAGCCAGGTCAAAATCAAAATCGGTAAGGTGATAACCAGAAATTCAATCAAGCTGGCTAAGCCGTATTCGGTGGGATTGAAATATGCCAGAACCATGGAGCGATCGTCTGAGTGCAAGGAGGGCATCAGAAGCAGGATCGCCACGAAGGCTATTGTCGATACGACTGTAGAGGCTATGATTATTGCCCAGGGTTTCCAGAGACCGAAGGCATATTCTGCCGCCGTGCCATGGTCTTTGAAATCTATATTCGAACGTCGGTCTCGCCAGAGAAAAAGTGACAAAAGCAGTCCGAGAGCCCAGATTGCTATCAAAATGATGATAGTGAGCACTGAATTGTCGCATTCTTCAAGCGCTCTTTGATAATGAATCTGCGCCATATCAGCTCGACCGGCTTGAACACAGAGTGACTGCAGGAGCTTTTCGCGAAACCATGAGCGAGAGAGGATATGCTCTAGCTCTTCCAGTCTTGCTCGAAGCTCCTGTTCATTAGCCGGTGGATTCTCAGCCAGCAGAATGCGTTCAAGGGTTCTGGCTCTTGCCTCTTCAAAGGGACTGGAATGTTTGAAAAGTGCCGGAAGCGTTTTGATATCGACGGTGGTATCTTTGCCTGCTTCTCTTCGGACAACGATTCTGTATAGCTGTATCTCTAGATCAAAGGGATTTTTCTTCAGATGTAGATCAAGAAGATGTTCGATTCGTCCAAGCAGATACAGCCTCAGTTCTTGAGCTGTTCTATAGTTGGCATCGGTTTTCGGCAGCTTCTCTAACAAACTGACTGTTTCTGTACTAAAGGATGGCCAGTGATCTAAAAGAGGATTGACCAGAAAGTCGTTGGATTCTCCTGATGCCCCCCGTACTGAAATTTCGCCTGTATGCATCAGTCTGAGCGCAAAAGCCAGGTCATCAGCACAGCGATCGGCTGCTTCTTTCAGCCGCTTTTTCTCTTTGTCATCGGCCGATGCCACTAATACTATGCTGTAGAACGGTTTGACTCCGGGGGTTTCAAGAACCAGGCGCTCTTTGGGTACAGGTAGCGTTGTGCTTATTTTTTCCAGAAGATATTTTCTGGCTGTTTCGCCTTCTTGATCATCCGAAAGCTCTGATTCGTCAGTAGAGTCAGAGCTTTCTTCTGATGCTATCGGTCTTGGCAGGTCTATCCGCTTCAGCTCTATAACTCCGGCGATAGCTGATCCAAGAAATAGTGCCGCGGCAAGAAACCAGGATAGATAGAGCACCCAGGCGCCTTTTCGCCCACGGTTTTCTATAAGATCTCCAAGCTTTTCCATCTAAAATGCCGTTGTCCGGTTCTAATAGTGCATAATAAGTTAGGTAAGGGTCGCGGGGGAAGCGATGGCTAAGAAGCGCCGACCAAAGAAGAATAGCAGGAATTCAGAACCCGGGACTATTTCGGGCTCAAAGGATTCAACGGCACCTATTCATATTCCGCTTCAATTCAATCTTGATAACACTGAAAATCAGGCGACTTTCGCTAAGCGCAAGAAGAAAAATGTCCGAGAGATCCTCGAAAAGGAGCTGAGCAAGCCCATCACTGATGGCTTCGACGACATTGACCTGGAAAGAAAGCGTCGCAAGCTGCTGGCTGCTGCCTGGCGAGAGCGCGACAACATTTACAGACGAATTCTTGGTAGACCTTCTTATGTCAGCCCCGCCAACTACGGACCGCCGATGGAAGATGTGCCCGATGACTATCTCGAGCAGATTGCGCTAAAGGAGGCAAACGCCTCGTCTGATACCTTCAATCCGGGGGATCCTACTATGGAAGAGCAGCATCTCGCTGTTCTCGCCTATGGTCCCGATCCCACACGACCCTACTGGACTTATTTAACCGCCGGTCTCGCCAGCCCCTGGATGCAGACAAACAGTCAGGAGGTCTCTGGCTTTGGCTGCGAAATAATGATTAAAAGCCCCGTAGACCTGCCCTGGGCATCGCAACTGCTGCGCACCCTAGCCTTCTATGTCTTTAATCATGCCGGTCAGCTGAACCCCGGAGTCCGGGTCAGCCTCAACAATCCAATCACCGGGGGCTCAGCGGATACTGATTCTGCCCTGCGTCATGCCTTTATATGGTACGCCGACGAAGTGCCCAATGACTGGTATCAATTACCTTCCGGTGGCTTCGGTATCTTTACCGCCATCGGCATCACTGACCGAGAGAAGGAATATGCCGACTCTGTGGAAGATTACGGAACCTGGTGCATACAGCAGGTGCTTCGTCATGCCGGTCATGGCCAGATAACCGACCCTGATAGAGCCTGTCTATCGACCCAGGATGGATTTGCAGAGACCTTCTCTATAATCAAGGCAAGGGCGGATGCTTTTCGAGAAACAGCACCGGATGAGAGTTTGAATACGGACGAAGAAGACTGTCAATTTTGATAAGCAAAATCAGCTTTTGCTCTTGATCAGTTTTGATTCTACCTGGTTCTTCTGTGCTGCCGCACCGGCAGTGGTATCGTTTCTGGTCCAGTACTGATCTCTGTATTGCTCGTAGAAATCGATAGTTTTCTTGATGCCGTCGGCAAGGTTTGTGGTGGGCTCCCAGCCTACTACTCTTCTTATCTTGGTGATATCCGAATAGAAGTCTCCGGGTTCCTGAGCTTTTCGCTCCGGAGAAAATTCGGCAAACTCCCACTTGCCGCGACCGGCTTGCTCGATGATTGTTTTAACCAGCTCCACGAAGCTCACAGGGATATCGGAGCCGACATTGAAGATTTCGCCATAGGCTTCTTCGACAATCGCTGACTTTATAATCGCCTCTACACAGTCATCTACGTAGCAGAAGTCTCTGAGGATACTTCCGTCACCGAAGACTTTGATGGTGTCATTGTCCATGGCCAGCCGTACGAACCAGTTGCAGACTCCGAATCGGGAATGCAGCATCTGGGAACGAGGACCGTATATATTGGACAGGCGCAGTAAAACTGAACGAATGCCGTGGGCATCGTTATAGACCTTGATTATTTTTTCTGCAGTCAGGTTGGAGATCTCGTAGATGCCTTTGGGATTGGTCGGGGCTTCTTCGTTCACCGGCAGAGAGACCGAGGCGCCGTACTGACCGCGAGTACCGGTATAGACCACAATCGCTTCCGGGTTGTATTTGCGGAGCGCTTCCATGAGGATGGCGGTGCCCGTTATGTTGATCTCGATATCCGGAAACGGATTTGAGAGGCTCATGATATGGCAGACCTGCCCTGCCAGGTGGAAGACATAGTCCTGGTTTTTGACCAGATAGATGATCGCATTCTCATCCCGAATATCCGAAAAATTGACCCGGATATCAGAGGCTACTTCTGCGACATTGAATTCGTTGCCGCCATAATCCGGAATCATGGCGTCCATAACCGTCACCCTGGCTCCGGCCTTGACCAGTCTGAGTGCGAGATTAGAGCCGATGAAGCCCAGACCGCCTGTAATCAGAACGGATTTGCCTTTGAATTCTTCTAACGCGTCTGTTTCTTTTAAAAGATCTGCCATGGTTGTTTTCTTATTGGTCTTAAATGCGCTTCATCTGTTGTATGGGTGCCAGAAATGCCCTGGCACCGCTTTGGTGAACAAATATCACCAAAGTAGAGAATGATTTTACCATGAGGATTTCATCTCAATCCGGTTCTCAAGCCTCTGTTAACTGGTATGGCGAGGATTGCAACCAGAGTATGCACTCTGTCAGTTAAGTAGTCATTAATTCGTCGCAAGCTCTTTTCTTCTATATTGAGATGTCCCTTTCATAAGGTCAGTCACGGTGAAAGTCCAGTTCGGGGATTTGAAATCCCACTACACTACATATAAAGAACAGATCGATGCCGCCGTAGCCAGGGTGCTGGCGAGCGGTTATTTCATTCTTGGACCTGAGCTGGCCGCTTTCGAGAGGCAGTTCGAAGAGTTTCTCGGTCTTCCCGAAAACCGCGTTGTCGGTTGTAATTCCGGAACCGATGCCATCTATCTTGCCCTGGCTGCTGCCGGGGTCGGGCCGGAGCATGAAGTGCTCGCCCCCTCCCATACCGCAGTGCCGACCATCTGTGCCATACGCTCCACCGGAGCCACACCTGTATTTGTCGATATCTGTCCCCGCAGCTACACCATAGATGTGGATCAGATTGAAGCGAAGATCACCCCGAAAACAAAAGCGATAGTACCGGTACATCTTTATGGCCAGACCGCCGATATGGACAGGATCAATGCCATCGCTTCTCGTCACGGTCTGACCGTGGTTGAAGACTGTGCTCAATCTACCGGTGCGACCTTTAAAGGCCAGCAATCCGGAACCGTTGGCGACTACGGTGCTTTCAGCTTCTACCCCAGCAAGAACCTCGGTGCTTTCGGAGATGGCGGCGCGGTTTGCTGCAAGACCAAAGAAGACTACGACCGTCTCATTAAAATCAGAAATTACGGTCAGTCCAAGCGTTATTACAACGATATAGAGGGCGTTAACAGCCGCCTAGATGAGATTCAAGCTGCCATTCTCGGAGCCCAGGTAGAATTCGTCAAGGGCTGGAATGAGCGCCGAAGAGAGCTAGCCGCTCGTTACGATGCCGGACTGAAAGAGCTTGTGGTTACACCGGAAGAAACTCCCGACAATGAGCATGTTTATCATCTCTATGTTATTGAGACCAGCTATCGTGAAGAGCTGCAGAGCTTTTTACTCGAGCGAGATGTGCAGACCCTGATTCACTATCCGGTGCCTGCTCACCTCCAGGATGCTTACAGTTACTTGAATTATTCCAAGGGAAGTTTGCCCCGGACGGAATCCGCCGTCGAGAGGATTTTGAGCTTGCCTATGTACCCCGGTCTTACTGATGACCAGATTGATTTCGTGATCGAATCGATTGCGGAGTTCTATAAGACCAGAAAAGTCGAGACCCTGCACAAGGAGCAACATCTAGATGTCGACAGGAAGCCTGACCAGGTCGCCTCTTCAGTCGGTTAGACTGGAGCCCGGTGAACAAATCCGCCTATCGTCACTATCTCTGGTGATACCGGCTTATAACGACGAGCAAACCATCGGTCGTCTACTTTCCGATGCCAGTCGTTTGTTGCCCTCTATTTGCGACAGCTTCGAGATCGTTGTCTGCAACGATGGAAGCTCGGACGGAACTTTGCAGGTCATCAAAGACATGGCTGCCGAAGATTCTAATATTCATTTGATCAACCATCCGACCAACAAGGGCTTTGGTGCCACCATTCGTGAGCTCTATCTTGCCGGTCGCAACGACTATATCTTCTCTTTGCCGGGTGATTATCAGTATGCTCCCAAAGAGCTTTTGACCATGGTCAAAGGTCTGGTCGAAAACGACTTTGTAATCGGCTGGAGAGTAAACCGCAATGATCCGCCCAGACGGAAGATGCAGTCCATGGTCTATAACCTGATGCTCCGTACTTTCTACGGTAATCGCAACAAGGACGTGAACTCGATCAAGCTTTTCCGCAGAGATATTCTCGACAATATCGAACTGCGTTCCGAGAGTCCCTTTGTCGATGCAGAGCTTTGTATAAGGGCTGCAAAAGCCGGCTACAAAGTAATTGAGATTCCAATCGAGCATCTACCTAGAATGACTCAAGGGGCTTCCGGCGGAAAGTTGTCGGTGATTCTCGACACTTTCTCTGACCTGATTAAAATGCGCAGTACATTTTAAAATTCAGATTTTAAAATTCAAAATTTAGAAAGAATCCGGAGCCTGGGGTTTGAATCCGCCTTGCATCAGGACGTTTTTAGCGCCCGGTATCGTAGTGCGATGCTTGGACATCTGCCGGTAGAGAAGCTTCATCGAGATTGTTTTGCGATTGTTTGCACCGTAGAGGCCCTCGTATAGATCAATCGCTTTTTGCAAGCTTACTTTGCCCTGGGTCCATCGATAATGCAGGGTTTCGTTTACACCGATAGCTGCGAGCACGTCTCCGTAGACCGAAGTTTTAGCGCGTCCATTTGCTTCTAGTATAGATTTTGCTCTGTTGAGAAGCCCTTTAGCGATATCGTATTTTTTCAGGCGGGCATAGGCTGTGCCTGTGCTGGTCAATGTCGGCACAAGCTCGAGACTGGTTGAGCCATATGCTTTTTCTCGAGCAGTGGTAACAGGAGCGCCGACTTGAATCGCTTTGACATAATTTTTCTGCATCAAATACAGCTCTGAAAGAGACTGCATGATATCCAGCACGGCAGGACTGTCTTTGCCCAGGCGCTTTGCTTCGATATTCCAGGCATGGGTGAGCAGCGGTTCGACCCCTTCGGTTGCACCGAGCCCCATATGAGCCCGACCAAGAGTGGAAGTCGCTTCGGCAATCCAGGGGCTGGTTTGATCTACTGTTCTTGCCAGAATCTCATAACCTTTTGTCGCCAGTGAGACAGCGTCGGCAAATTTGTTTTTTCGGATATTCAAATCAGCCAGGCCGACCATGGTATTGCCTATGATGGCGCTTGCCGGTTCTAGATTTGCTGACCGTATTTTATAGGCTTCTTGCAGCGAAGCGAGGGCTCCATCAAGATCATTCTTGTCGCGTTTTTCGCGCGCTTCTATTTCTAGTAGAACCGCTTTTGATAGTTCGTTATCCTCTCCAAGATCCGCTTTCAGCTTAGCTCTTTCCGGAGAAAATCTGAATAGAAGTCTGGCGCTGCGTGGGTCTTTGAGAGCGGTTTTTGTATCGGTGCTGAATATTTCGTAGGCGGATTTAGCTGTTTTATCGGCTTCTGCCATCTTGCCTTCAGACTCTTTCAGCAGAGTCTGGGTGCTGAGTACCTTGCCTTTTAGATAGGCTTTCGAAACCGAGAGACTCGAGCCGGGCAGACAGAACTCTTCAGGTTTCTCCGGCAACGCATTAACCATATATAGTGCTTCACTGACCAGCTCTTCTGCTTTGCTCAGATCTCCCTGGGTGACCAGCATACGAGCATCGATGTTCACCAGCTCGGTCTCGAGATAGGGAAGCGAACCGGCGATGGAGAGGTGGCGCACTGCTGTGGTGCCCTGTTTGACTATGTAGCCGGCTTCTTTGTACTGTCCGGCCTGATCTAAAATGTCAGAAAGATGAAACAAAACCCGGGCTTTTGTAGAGTTGCCGTCTTTATCTTCTTCTCCGGGTTTGCACATGCCCAGCGCAAATTTCAGAGTGCGCTCCGCTTCTATAAATTCTCCCAGATGTCTTTGGGCAATCGATAGTCTTTCGAAGGCTCTGATCAGATCTTCTGTCTGATGTTTCTCTTTAAACTTGATTGAGAGCTTCTCTAGCTCACTTCGAGCTTCTTTGAATCGGCCCTCTTTTAGAAGTAGATCGACTGCTTTAAAAGGACCAGAATTTTGAGTTTCTGAGTTCTGTTTGTTGGTAGTTTGCTGTTCGCTTTTTATGTCGCTCGGCGAATCTGCCTCTTCCTGGGCGATAGATGCCGGCGGACTGGACTGTATCAATAGTAATGCCAGTAGAATAATCCCGGATCGGAGTTCTCTGGACTTACCGAAATCGAGCTCTGTCTTGTTACCGTTTCGCCCTGCCATCATTGCGCTCTATCCTATCCTGTTCTATTCTGATTTTCTTTACTCGAAACTACTCAAATATAACAGCTATCCGGTCTATTTGCTGTTATTCGAAGATTGATCTGATACCTGCTCCCATGACTTCTATGGTTCTGTCGATGTCTTCTTCACTGTGTTCGCTAGAGAGGCAGGCCGCATCTACCGCGGTAGGTGGCAGATAGACACCGCCTTCCAGGCAGTGATGGAAGAATTTAGCAAAGAGTTTTTCGTCTATTTTGCGAGCGTCATTGAAGTTTTTAACCGGCGCCTCCACAAAGAGTACCGTAAACATAGAGCCGACTCTCTGAAGTTGAATCGGTGGACGTTTGCCCTGTTCTTGCTCAATCTGCTCGAGTACTCTTTCGAGTCCTGAAAACAGTCTTTTAGCCCGGTTCTCAAGCGTTTGATAGATCTGTTTATTCTTCAATTCTCCTAGAATTGCCAGTCCCCCTGCCATGGTCAGGGGATTTCCTGAGAACGTGCCTGCTTGATAGACCTTGCCAATCGGCATCAAACAGTTCATTATCTCTCGGCGACCACCGTAGGCGCCTATGGGCATGCCGCCTCCCAGGGTTTTGCCGAAGGTGCTTAAATCAGGCTCTACACCATATAGATTTTGTGCTCCGCCCCAGGCCAGACGGAAGCCTGTCAGGACCTCGTCAAATATAAGCAGAGCATCATATTTGGTGCACAGGCTGCGCAGCCCGGGCAGAAAGTCCGGATGCGGTTCAATCACTCCCATGGAGCCGGTAACGGGCTCCAGGATCACCGCTGCCACTTCTCCTGAATGCTTCTCCAGGCATTCTTCCACCGATGCCAGATTGTTGAATTCGGCCTGGATGCTCGAGCCGGCAAAGCCGTCTGGGACACCGCTGGAATGTTTGATCCGGTCGTTAGCCAAAGTAGAATCGCTGTGACCGTGGTAACAGCCCTCAAAAACAATCACTTTGTCCCGTCCGGTATAGCCCCTGGCCAGTCGAATGGCGCTCATTACAGCCTCTGTCCCGGAATTGACGAAGCGCACCATATCAACTGAAGGCAGAGCTTCCACCAGG
This sequence comes from Candidatus Obscuribacterales bacterium, assembly GCA_020634035.1. Taxonomy (GTDB): domain Bacteria; phylum Cyanobacteriota; class Vampirovibrionia; order Obscuribacterales; family Obscuribacteraceae; genus RI-106. The sequence continues at coordinate 171,241 of JACKCM010000007.1, forward strand.
GTTTCGGCCAGGCGCAGCTCGAGTTCGTGGGGGGCGCCGAAAAGGGGACCTTTGTCGATCGTTCCCTTGACCGCATCTATTACCGCCTGCGGTGCGTGTCCGAGAATCGCAGGTCCCCAGGCTCCGACATAGTCTATAAATTGATTTCCATCCACGTCGAAGACACGTGAACCTTTGCCTCTGTCCAAAAAGATCGCCTGGCCGCCTACTTCGTGAAAAGAGCGAAAGGGGCTGTTTACCCCTCCTGGTATTAATTCGGCAATGCGCTTCCCGAGGCTCTCTGTTTTAGTGCAGGGTTTTACCAGGCCTATAGGCATGTTGTCGGTCTTCTCAGAACGGTCTTTCTCTTTTGTGGTGTTGCTGGTCATAGCTCAGTTTGAATCCCCGAGGTTTTGAATAGTTGCTTGTCAACATGAGTCGCAAATATATGCAGACTCACCGGATGAAGAATCACATCTCGATGCGGGCGTCTACCCGGTAGTCGCCTTTTTGCAGGCGCTTGATCTCGATTCTCGAAGTGTTCTCTGTGCCACCGGAGGTGGTGACAATCAATTCATCCCCTTTGCTTATTTTGATGATCTCCGGGGTCTTGTTTGTCAACCGTACATGAACCGGTTTGGAGGTTCCTTCAACTTTTACGATCAGGTCACCATCACCTTTTTTCTTTGCTTTCTTCCCTTCGATTACTGCCGCTTTGACAAACTCGAATACCACCGGGTTACTTCTGAGTATTGAATTGGCAATGTTGGCTTTATGAGATCCGGGTTTGAGGCTTTCGGGCATCTTCAACTTCAGTTGTACTGGCGATGATGCCACTACCTGCGCTTCTGAAGAGTTGTCGATCATCACCCTGTTCTTGCCGGCCATGCCCATGAAGTCGTGACCATCTATTACCAGTACTTTTGTATTTGGTACCAGTTTCGATGCGTTGTCTATGGTTGGTGCGTTCGCTTCGGTGCTCGAAAACAGGGGCTGTAAAACATCTATTACTCCTGGGCTCAACTCTGGGCGCGCCGCAAGAGATACATGCAAGGTACGTCCTGGTGTTGCGTCTTCGGGGACCATAAACATCGCCTGACCTTTAGCGTCGGTAGATATTGTCGCACCATTGAAACTCAGCTCCACCGAAGGCTCTGGATTGCCGTACTTATCGAGGACTGCCACAGTCAAGAATTTGCCGGCTATGGCTCGTTCCGGGTAGATTAAGTTGGCTCCCAGGCTTGGCTGTTTCATGATGTAGGAAACAGCCGGACTTTCCCATTCTCTGTTGGAAGCTGTGGCTGGCGAAGGTGAGCTTGAGGTCTCCTTCTCCTCTGTCCTCGGTTTAATCGGAGCTATTTTAGTGATGCTGGCCAGCTTCTCTTTTAACTCTCTCTCTTCTTTAGCGCTTTCAGATTCTGTTTCCACCGCCGGTGGTGTTGAAGGCTGCTCTGGCTCTTTTTGAGCAGTAGTGGTAGAAGTCTCCTGTTTTTGCTCTGGCTCTTTCTTCTCTTTTGACTTTGATTCGGAATCTGATTTGGGTCTGGTATTTGAAGCGGTTTCAGAATCGGCATCTACTTCTGCAACCTTATCTGCTTCAGTTTCTGCATCTGCATCTGCATCTGCTTTTTCGTCTGTAATTTCCGTTTCTGACTTCTTCTCATCAGTGTCGCTGTCCAATTCTTCGAGATCGGCTTTCTTTGAGTCCTCTGCTTCCGGGGACTTTTCAGCGATCTTTTCTTTTTTCTCTTCTACTTCGCTCTCGTCTTGCGCTGTAGAGGATTCCTTTTCATCTTCTACTTCTTTGGACTTTCGATGCACTCGCCGAATCGTCCGCTTCCTTCTGGTATGTGCTACCGTCTCTTTCTCTTTCTTTTCCGGTGCCTGAATATTGTCGTAGTCGGACTCTACCGATTGTGAGGTCTTACCGGGTTTTGATTTGTCTTTGCCTGTGGGCTCAAGCTCTTCTACGATCTCGATAATCTCGACATCATCCGGATAGAAACCATAGGCGACTTCGTCCGGACGCTGCGCCCGGCGGGATCTGGCTTTTTCCTGTTCGATTTTTTCTTGCTTCAGTTTTTCTGCTTCGGCAATCAAGCGCTCTTTTTCAAGGCGATTTTGTTCAAGCTTTTGCTGCTTCGACTGCTGAATCTTCTCAAGTTCGTTTTGATACGATTCATAGCGAGTCAGGTACTCTCGCTTTCTATCAGTCAGTACCGGCTCCAGTGTCACTAGAGACTTTTTTTTTACTGGATCTCCTGCATCTCCGGTCTCTTCAGGCTTTTTCTGATCAGTCGAATCGGTGTCTTTGCCCTCTTCTGATTTTTTCTCTGGCTTTTTCAAGCCGGCAGCGTCGACGTCGACTTTGCCGACCTCACCGAGCCAGAAAGTAACATCCGATTGACTCTGGATATCGAAGCCTTTCTTGACCGGTGATTTTGCCGATACGATTACGATGAACTTTCCGATGGTGGTGCCGTCTTTTGCTTTCAAATCTTTGCACTCACCGGCAATGGTGACATTGATGATGCCATCGATTCTCTTGCCCCAGACTGCGGCTACCGAACCGCGGAGATTCTCTCTCAGTTTTACGTCGCCGGATGACCAGGCTTCGACCACCATCGAGGATTTCGCGCCGGCGCGGTGCTCTGGTCTCAAAATTCTGTCGGCTTCCACACCGTCTGCAGCCAGTGATTTATCAAGAATCTCTTTTGATAATTTGACTATTTTGTGTTCATCGGGATCATCGATGCCAGTATTTGCATCCAGCTCTGATAGTGATTTGGATATATCTTTCAATACGCTTATGAGAGCGCTATCCGGCAAAAGTCTGGGTTCTTCGAGGCTGGCTTTTTCCGCTGCATTCTCTTCTGCTTCGGCTTCGGACGCGGGTTTTGATTCTGATTTCTTTTTAGAACCCTCTTCATCTTCGACCTCTATGACATCGACTTCCTGGATGTCTACATGTTGATCGTCCGCTTCTTTCGATTTAGAGCCCTTGCTTTTTTCTTCTCTGGCTAAATTCTCTTTCTCTTCTGATTTTGCTTCTGCTTCGTCAGTATCCTCGTCAGCTTCTTTGTCTTTGGCGGCAGACTTGTTTTTTTTGTCTTCCTTGCTTTTCTTCTGTTTTTTCTTCTTCTCTTTTTTCGGCTTTGCTTCTTTGGATTTCAGCTCTTTGTCGTCGTCTGACTTTTTCTTCTTCTCTACTTTCTTATCAGAAGCTGATTCGGAGTCGTTGTCGTCTTCTTCTTCTTCTTCTGAGGTTTCTGTATTGTCTGAATCCTTTTCGTTCTCTTCGTCTACCTCTTCTTTCTTTCCGAAAGGCAGTCTGGCGATTTTTTGTTTATCGGCTCGAGCGTAGGACGAACTTGATTCTTTCTGGGTGGAGCGCGCTGAAGCTTCACTCAAAATGCCGCTTCCCTGGAGGCAGAATGTCAGAGCCGTCAAACAACAAATTGACTGTCTTGCGAACAGAAAACCGGTGCCGAGGGTGGCGTTGAGGGCTTTGGATACTCTACTTCTATCTTTCATAGTGTCCTCTTGCAAACAGGATGACTATCGATGAAACACGATTGCCTAAGATTCTACGGGAAATGAGCCGTATAGTCACTATCTGACCGAGTTTTTTATCGGTTGACTATTGGCTTGCTTCAGATATAGCGGTTGCCACCACTAGAGATGTCATGTAGGGAGCGCTAATTTACTACTTTCGAGTCGGTAATCAACCACTGGCCGCGGATTTGCTCCACGACATAACTGACCGTATAGTTGGTGTTCTCGTCTTTGAGAACGCTGAGAGTGTCAGCATCTATATATCTTCGGCGCTCATTTATCTTTGCAACCACTTCGTACTTTCTGTTCGGAGTGATTGCTTTATAGCTCTCGACGGTCATTGTGCCTGGTGTCATCTCATAGTAGCGATGTTTGTCCAGCAAAAACTTGATTGCCTGGCTCTGGGTAGCCAGAGCCTTGCCGCCCAGGATTCTGGTTAAATTCTCTTTCTGTCTGTTTTTGACAGCTCTTCTCTTTATAGATTGCCAGGTGGTAATCAGATTGATGAATTGCCGTTTGAGAAGATCCTTTTCTTCGCTTCCTGGTTGTATGTCACCGCCAGGTTTGATAGCAAGTAGTTTGTCGTCTTGATCGTCGTCATCATCGTCACTGGTGACGTTGCTGTAGGTTATCGGTTTGTCCAGTACTGAACCCGAACCCGAGTCTGAATCTGTAGAGCTGCTTGCCGAGGATGTTTTCGGCTTTACTCCATTAGGGTTGGGGGCAAGATCGCTGGTGTCGTCACCGGTATCATTGTCGTTGTCGTTTTCGTTTTCGTTCTCGTTCTTGTTCTGACTCAGTTCGCTATCGACCGGATTCGAATCTAGCTCGTCACTGGCAGTCCCTTTGTTGGAGGCATCATAGACTTCAGTGTTCTTTACGCTGATAGTCAGCTCTCCATCGCTTCCGGAGCCGTCTTTTTCGATTGAAACTTCGTAAAAACCTGCATTCAGTGTCAATTTGTCCGGGTTGCTCTGTTGATCGGTTATGAACTCTTGTTTCTCTTCAAGGACAGAGTTGAAATCGGCTATTTTGCTGCCCCTTGCTCCCAGAGCTTCCAGGAAGAAGTCGGCGGCCATCTGGACGGATAAGAGCTGGTCCACCCCGGCTTTAGATCCGGCTCCTCGGTTGGCAAGCTTTAGTTGAGCTTCTTGTATCTGATTGCCTTCGGCCTTGTATTGCAGCCGGTTTTTGTACTGATCCACCAGTTCGTCACCATCGCCGGTTTTAAAGGGACCAACACCGGGCCAGCCTCCTGACTTCACGAAAACACTGCCTTTCAAGTGTTCTGTGGTGCAGAGCGGCTTTATTTTCTTCTCTCCTGGCGGGAGCTCCGTCGCGTTTTCTTCTGTTTTTTCTTCTGCTTTTTCGTCAGATTGAGATTCTTCTTCCCTGGCTTCGGTCGAGGTTTCTTCTCCCTCTGAGGTGGTGGTGGTATCGACACCACCCTCCGGCATTACGATCTTGAAATCCGTGTCCGTATCTACTGTCTGGGGTGATTTGCCTTCGGTTTTCTTCTTGACCTGGCCGGAATCATCTGTGGATTTTTCAATAGAGTCATCCTTCCACATCTCATCGAGATTGACTTCTTTATCGCCTTTGGTGGCGGTGCTTTCAGCGGCCAGGACGGCATTGCCAGGGTTGGGGTAGATCAGGATAACCCCTACTGATTCTGTTATCGCAAAAGAAAAAGAAAGAGATAGAGAAAGTATTAGTCGCGACCCTGATAATCGTTTCACCGTCTGTTCCTTGCTGAAGGAGATCCTTGGAAAATGCCTTATATTCTACAATAAGTGCAATATATACAAGGTTGAATCTAAGTAATATCAGGGACCAGTGGGCTTTTTTAAGCCGAGCTGTCTTTCCTTCTGCAGAACATCAAGGCTTGAGCGCTCGCAAAGCCAGTCTGCTTACCTCTTTCTCTATTTCGTAGGGCAGTGGCTGCTCTCCGGGGTCTAAGTTTTGCCCCTGGTCGACAAGGTAGTCCATGGTAAGGATTTCAGTCGCTAAGTGCAGCAGAGTCGGCTCGATGCTACCTGTCAGGAGCGCCACGTTAGCAGGCGCTCCTCCGGTATAGGCATGGACCTTGTTGCCACTCTTTGCCAGGGTATAGGTAGATAGACCTTTGCTTAATTTCTCTTGATGTTTGCTTACTTTTTCAAGGGCATCGAGATTGGGCTCTTCCTGCCAGTGTCCTAAATTCACCACAGTCAGGTCATTGCTGGCAGTTTGCCAGAGTGCTTCGGATATCAGGAACTTCTGTCCGGTGGCTGTTACGAGGAGGCTGCCGCATGCCATTCCCTCTTCCAGGCTAGCCAGTTCGTAGCCGTCGTAATGAGCCAAAAGGGCGCGAACCGGGTCGGTTTCGGCTATCTTCACATTGACTCCGGATCTCTTCAGATAGTGTGCAGCGCCGGCGCCCACCTGTCCGTAGCCCACCACCGTCGCGGTCTCTTTTGAGAAACTTCGCTTCGAAACAAGGTCGAGGGCCTCCACCAGTCCATCTCCAACTCCGTGAAAGTTCTCGATTTTAGATTTGATCACTCCGTCATTCAGATTAACAACCGGAAGCCCGATTGTTTCAAGGCTGCGCAGCCTGCTGATGCCGCTTCCGGTTATCTCTGAAGCTCCTCGAAAGTCGTTTGATTCTCTTTCTGTTGCAGCAATATAAGCCTCAATAAGAACCAGTCCGGTATCGGATATTACCCGAGGATCGTGCTCCAGAACTCGCTTCGGGCTATCGGGACCGAGATAGATGGTGGCACCTTCCAGTCGCATTTGCTCTACTGCAGAACCTTCTGTGGTGGCAGGTGTGCATTCGCTCAGATATAGATCTACCCCTGCTGCGATAAGACATTTTGCCGCCACAGCAGTTATCGCCGTCAGGTGACAGTGCCATCCTATTTGAATATTATTCAGCTTTCCTCTGGCTTTTAGATGCGACTCGATCTCTTTAAAGATGGGGAATTCCCTGTCGGCTTTTGCCGTGATAGTCGCTACATCGGTGGCATTGTTCATAGCTTTACTTCACTTTCGAAACAGTTCATCACAGGCATGCCGGCTTGCCTCAATAATCCCACGGTCATAGGAAGAGGCAGACCTACGATATTGGTATAGCAGCCGTTTATCTTCTCGACGAAAGCTGAGCCCAGACCCTGGATGGCGTAGGCACCGGCTTTGTCCATCGGCTCTCCCGAATTTATATAGAACCAGATTTCTGCCTCCTGCAAAGCTTTAAATGTAACCAGCGAGGTCTCAATGCCATGAAATTCTCTTTCTTCTTCGCCGTTTGCAGCAATCAGCGATACACCAGTCAAAACAAGATGTTCTCCGCCGGATAGTTTGCTTAGCATCTCGAAGGCTTCTTCATCTGTCTGCGGCTTGCCGAGCATCTCTTCTCCTAGAGCGACGGTGGTGTCGGCACCAAGGACGATGACAGATTGATCGAGGTACTCGTCTTTTGTCTCCTTTCTGCAGGCGGTGCTTTTTCGTCTTGCAATATCAAGAACGGCATCCTCGGCAGAAGTCCCCGGGGCGACGCTCTCGTCCACATGGGATGGCCTGGTATCGAAGGTCAATTTTAATAATCTGAGCAACTCCACCCTTCTTGGAGAGGCTGAAGCCAGTATCAGTTTTGGTATTTCTTCTTCTTGCATAGTCCGCTTATTTGAAAGCTATCTCCAGAACTTGAATGCGCTTGTTTCCTTTGTCGGCAACAAAGACTAAGTTATTGTCCGTGTCAATGCAAAGATCTGCCGGACCGACAAACTGACCGGGACCCTGGCCGAGCTCGCCAAAGGTATAGAGCCAATCTCCAGAGGAGGCGAAGACTTGTATACGATGATTGAGAGAATCGAGCACATAGATTCGGTCCTGTTTATCGACCGCCACTGCTCGCGGTACGTTGAACATGCCTTTGCCCTTGCCTTTCTGGCCAAAGGTTCGCAAAAGGCTGCCTTTCTTATTGAAGATCGAGATCTGACTGGTGCCATAGTCGACTACATAGATTCTGTTCAATCTGTCGGTGGTGATTCCGGACGGCAGGTGGAAGGCTTCCTCTCCATGACCTTTGTTTATTTCTCTTACCCAGATACCCACATCAGACTGGAAAACTTGCAAGGCTCGATTGTCTGCATCAGAGACATAAAGAAGACCTGTCGAGTCTATAGCCAGGCCCTGGAGACCGGAACTTTTGCCCTTGATGTTTTTGAACTCTTTGAGAAAACAGCCCTGGTTGTCGAAAATTCTCACATAATGATCGCTGGAGTCGCAGATATAAATACGACCTCTTTCATCGATATCCATGCCGCTCGGTTTGGTGAGCATTCCCCCTCCGGTGCTGGAATTACTCAATTCTGGGCGGAGAACCAGATTTGATATGAATCGGCCATCCTGGGAGAAAATTGAAACTCTCCGTTTGGCTATGTCTGCCACCACTATCCTTCCGGAACGACATGCCACTACAGCCGGTTCAAGAAATGCTTGCTCATTGTTGACGCTGTCTATGGTGAATTTGGGTCTTATTGGAGAATAGGTCCCTGCCACCATCTCTTGAGAATTCTTTACCGCGGCATTGCCCGGACGACCGGTCATGGAGTTTTCTCGATCATCGCGGCGAAGCAGTCGTCTCCTCGGTTTTTCCGGCGGTCTCGATATCGGGGCAAGCCCTTTGTGAGAGCTCTCTTTCAAATTCTTTGCCAGATCAGAAAAGCCGGCTGACTGCACGGTCTCTGTCATCTGTCTGTCTTGAATCTCAGGAGTCTCGGTAACTTCCCCTTCTGTCTCTGTCGAATTGTTATTGAACTCTCCGGAGGAAGTTGTTATAAGGCTATCGTCAATCTGCAGATCCACCGAAGTAGCGAACATGTCTATCTCTTCTGAAATGGAGCCGGCATCGGCACTATCAAGATCTTTTAAATCAGGGCAATTTTGAACTTCACGCAAGAACTCTCTTACTGATCGGAATCGATCCCGGGGCTTCTTTCGGAGGGTTCTCGAAACGGCGGCGGAAAGTTCGTCGGAAATCGAAGGTTTGACGATGTGCAGTGGTGTCTCTTCCTGGGACATTATCTTCACTATGGTGGCGGCAATACCGTCGCCGGTGAACGGCAACTCGCCGGACAATGCCTCGTAAGAGACCACGCCGAGAGAAAAGATATCGGCTCTGTGATCTACTTTCTTTGCGTTTTGCAGCTGCTCAGGCGATACATATGCAAGTGTCCCCAGCATGACACCGGTTTTGGTTATATTTGTCGCTTCCAGATCTGCAATTCGGGCAATGCCGAAATCGGTCAGCACCACCCGACCGTCATTCAATATAAAGATATTGTCCGGCTTGATGTCTCGATGAACCACATTGAGACTGTGCGCATAGGAAAGACCTTCGGATACTTGCTTGAGCACATTCCAGAAAACCTGAGGGCTGAGCTTGCCGCCCTTTCGAGCCAGTTCCTGGCGAAGACTTCTGCCTTCTAGATATTCCATCACATAATAATGGCTATCGGTACTGTCGGAGACATCGAGTACTTTTACTATATTAGGATGGGTGAGGCGGCTGGCGGTTTCGGCTTCGCGGCTGAAGCGTTCGGTGAACTCGTTGTGCTTTTCAGGATCTACATTCTCGAGAATCAATTGCTTGATCGCCACTGTTTTCTCGTTGCGGGTATCCAGAGCTTTGTAGACGATACCCATGCCGCCCCGTCCGATCTCGGCCTGGATCTGGTAGTATCCGAACCCGTCTGACATCTGGCTTTATTCCGTAATGAAAATAAGCTCTGTTTTCCCAAAGGTAAGCTTATCGCCCGGGCTGATCTGTCTACGCTCCGAGAGCAACTCTCCGTTGATCATCGTACCGTTGGTGGAGCCCAGATCCTCTACCCAGTAAGAGCCTTGCATCTGCAGAACCCAGGCATGGTGCCTGGATATATAATGATCGTTGGTTATCGGAATATTGTTCGTCTGATCCCGTCCGATTTTTGATACGGACTGATTCAAAGGAAAACGCTCGTTCGTAAGCTTGTTGAGCAGGAACGCCGGTTTCGCCGGGATAGAATTGGAATTGTCCATTTGCTCTTGGTTGTGCATTGGTTCCATTATTCTTTCTTCCCTGGCCCGATGTCAGTGATCCGAAATTCAACTAGGGGTCGAGAGCTAGCATTTGATCGCTAGTTACTGGAGCCGTTGGAATTATCTTCCTGGTATTTGATTACCACCACCGTCACGTTGTCGGGGGCTCCACCGTCGATGGTCTGTTTGACCAGCTCTTCGCACACATCGTCCGGATCTTCGCCTTTGGTGATTACATCACTGATCTGCTCATCACGAAGAACGGTGGGTAGACCATCGGAACAAAGCACAATCCAGTCATGGGGACGGAGTTCTACCGGGGTGTGGTCGACTTCTACTTTTTCTTCGTGGCCGAGGCAACGGGTGATTAAGTTTTTATAAGGGTTGATTCTTGCCTGCTCTTCAGTAAGGCGACCGGCCCGAACCATCTCTTGAACAACCGAGTGATCGTTGGTTACTAAATGATGTTTGCCGTCTCTGACCAGGTATGCCCGGGAATCTCCGACATGGGCGATCATAAGAGCGCTGTTGTCGCTTTGAACGGCTACCACCACTGTGGTGCCCATACCGCGCACCGTGGCGTCTTCTTCAGCTTCGTTCCAGACATTCTGGTTAGCCATAGTCACGGCTTTATCAAGCCACTCTTGAATGGCATCTCTGGAGTCGGTCTGGGGTGGAGACTCTTTCCAGTGCTTCTCGATGGCTTCGACAGCCAGTTTACTGGCGCGAGAGCCGCCAACGGCGCCTCCCATTCCGTCTGCAACAGCGAAGACTCGCTGATCCGGACTCATCCAGAAGTTATCTTCATTTCTCTGACGCTGACATCCGGCATCAGTTCGTGCAGCAGCACGCCACTTTAGCATCGTTTATCTCCGTAGCCTCCTCGCGGATTCCTTCTTGGCAGACTCGCCTAATAGTCTATTAGATCTTACGAGGTGTCGTATTATTTTTGCCACCATTACAACATTTCCAATCAAGAAATATTTTGCGATTGGCTCAATTATAGGAATCATAGACGCCCCGAGGAACAAAGCGGCAAAAGTTAAGAACCAAACGGTCTGCACTAACAAATTTACTCTATTTTTATGCTCGTTTTTTAAGTCTTCCTCTAAATCGTAAACTCTGCGTTTCAGAACAGCCACTTCATCGAGCACTTCTTGATAAGACTCTCTCGATAGAATGACTCCCGAATCCTCGTCCTGTACCGCTCCCTGGGGATCGCTCTCCCCTTTGCTTCTCTGGTTGTCGAGAAATTTCAGGCCCTTCTTGGCATTGCCTGACTTAACAAGTTTTTGCCAGAGTGATTTTATTGACATCTGAGAGTCGGAGCTCATCATCTTGAGAACCTGGACCGCTTGCTCCGGTCTTTCCATAATCCAGCGCTTAAGTGAAGGTTTGGCTGCCTCAACGAAAGAGAAGTTCGGATGGAGGGTGCGGGCGACGCCCTCCAGGGCTGTGCCTGTTCTCATGAGATAGGCAAGAGTCGGTGGCATGCGCAGACATCGTTGGCCTGCTATCTCATCCACGTCGTCTTCGATACTGGTGAAGTCGATCTCTTTTATACCTTTGCCGGCGTAATAGTCGATGAAGGGAGTTAGTGCTCTCTTGAGAGGCTCAGTATTGGCATCCGGGCGAACGATGTCGAGCACGGTCAGATGCTTGATCAGCTCGTCAATATCTTTCTTGATCACCGCGGCTATGCATCCGGTGATGGCGCTGCGCTGACTTTCGGTGATTTTGCCGATCATGCCGAAATCATAGATCACCAGGTTCCCATGTAGATCGATAGCCAGGTTTCCGGCATGGGGGTCGGCATGGAAGAAACCGTGAAGGAGGACCTGATCTAAATATGCTGCCACCAGCGTGTTGCCGATGCTGGTCAGATCGATACCGGAGTTTCTCAGCTCTTCAATCTGATCTACTTTGATGCCCGGGATGTATTCAAGGGTGAGCACACGTTTGCCTGTGTATTTCCAGATCACCCTGGGGACCCGGATGTCAGGGTTGTCCTTGAGAATCTGTCTTATACGATCGGCATTTTTCCCTTCCTGCAGATAATTGATCTCAGAGAAAAGATTGCGTCCGAATTCGTCCGATAATTTGAGCCAGTTCTCCCATTCGCTGCCCGGTTTCAAAGTGGTACCCATGCGGGTGACCAATCTCATGTAACCGAGATCCTGATAAAAGCGGGATGCCAGGTTCGGTCTCTGTACTTTGACCACTACCCGGCGACCGTCTTTGAGCAAGGCCCGGTGCACCTGGCCGATACTGGCTGAAGCTACCGGCTTATCGTCGAAACTGGAAAAGAGCTCTGAGGGCGGGCTGCCCAGATCCCTTTCGATGATCTCTTTGACTTGAACAATACTGAATGGAGGCACTTTGTCTTGAAGGTAGGCCAGTTCATCGGCCATCTCCGGAGAGAGGATGTCTCGCCGGACCGATAGAAACTGACCGAGCTTGATAAAGGTCGGGCCGAGCTCCAGGAGGGTCTCTCTGAGGCGTCGGGCCTGGCGCTTCCGTTTGTCTGAGGCTGACAACTCCTGGTTGCCTATCTTTTCACCCAGAGAATATTTCTCAGAGATAGAGGCAGCGGCAAAGGTTGTTATGGTGCGGGCGACCTGGAAGAATCTCTCGTCCTTGAGAATTTCGTTGGGGCGGACTGTTTTGTCAGCTATCTTGGGATCGTAGACATAGTCCGAGCTTGCGTCGCTTTTCTTTCTCGAAGAGGAAGCTTTTCTCGCGCCGGTCTTTGTTGTCTTAGTAGACTTAGTGATTTTAGAAGTCTTGGTTGAACCGGTGCCTGCTTTGTTCCGGTCGCTGTCTTTCTTCAAGCTTACCGCTGTCTTTTCCGAGCCCTTGTCAGAGTCGAGCTCGTCCTTGCTTCGGTCGGATGCAGAAGAATTCATAGGGATGGGCTACTCGGCTGTGGGCTAAGCGAAACTAAACCGAAGCTTTCATCTGCTTCAGTTCGGCAATCTCCGCTCTCAAAGTGGCGATCTCAGCTCTCAATTCGTTTATCTCGGTGGAGTCGCCCAGGGCACCTAGAGAAAAGTCTGCTACCTGTCTTCTGATCTTTTCTCTAACCTGGCTTTCCAGAATTTCGGAGCGCTGCCAGACATGCTGGGATACTTCGTTGGCGACTTCTCTGACTTTGTCCTTTGTCTCCGAGACTTTCTCGGAGCCGGAGGACTTGTATTCGGTCGCTCTGGCGGTGAGGGCGTCAACGCAGTCTTCGACGCGCTCCCGACCTACTTCCACTGCTGCTTTAGCCAGAAAGAAGATTTTTATCAGCGGCCTGATCACAGTGCTACCTCCATTTAAAATTGACGGTTGAAACTCGACTCTTGGAAATTGTCGGAGTTTCATTTTGAAAGCCGGGTCAATCTTAATCAGCTATCAAAATCGGCTGTCAACCTAGACAATACAGTCAAAACTGTTGGATGATTATACACTAGAGATAGCGGGAATAGGCACTGCTTATCTATCCAGATTGCAGTCTGTAACGCAATTTTGCATTGGCCGGGTCTGCTTTTCTGGGACTTTCTAAAGAAAAGGTGATAAAGATGGTGGCACGCAACATAAAAACCTCGTTGGGGCATAAGGGCACTGATATTGAGACCAGCGCAACTCGAGAACTTCCTGAGAAGCGGATAGATTCTGTCTCTTTGATCTATGTTCCGCTTCATCTCGGTGGACCGCACAAAGGCACCAGCATGGGACCGGCGGCGATTAGAGTGCAGGAACTCGCGGAGCGCATCGGTAAACTCGGATTCAAAGTAGCGTCCGAGAAAGAGATCAATATTCCTCATTCTGTTTGCTGGTGGGATCAAAACTCCACAGCCAAGTGCGTGCCAGAGATCACCGAGGTAAGCGTGCAGGTGGCTGAAGCGGTGGAGTCGGCCATGGATGCGGGTACTATTCCTATCACTATCGGTGGTGACCATTCTCTGGCTATCGGTAGTATTGCCGGGGTGTCCAACTATTATCGAAAGCGCAGCGAAGAGTTCGGTCTGGTTTGGTTCGATGCTCACGGTGACATAAACACCCCCGATACTTCTTCCAGTGGAAACGTGCATGGCATGCCGCTGGCTGTCTCTCTGGGGCATGGTGACAAGCGCCTTACAGAACTATTCGGATATACGCCGAAGGTCAAGCCCAATCGCTCGGTTCTGGTAGGAATAAGAGACCTCGATCAGCCGGAGCGCGATATCATCAACCAGTCGGGAATAACGCCCTTCACCATCCGAGATATCGATCACCTGGGACTGGGGAGGGTAACAGACCTGGCTCTAGGTGCCATGGGGCACGATGTTTCGGGACTTCATCTCTCGTTCGATATAGATGTAATCGATCCCGATACTGCACCTGGTGTCAGCACTGCCGCTCGTGGAGGCTTGAACTACAGGGAGAGCCATCTGGCGCTTACTCTTCTGGCGGAGTCTCAGATGCTTCGTTCGATTGATATAGTGGAACTCAATCCCGCCTTCGATATGAGAAACAAGACTGCAGAACTGGCTGTCGAGCTGGTTCTCTCCTGTCTCGGCAAGCGTATCCTTTAAATAAAAGCGGTCTACCAAGCGCGTATATGTGTCGGATATCTGTGGGGTCCGGCTGGACACCATGCAAATGTTGTACTATACTTACGTATGTATTCCTGGCAACCCATTGCATCGAGCTAACAGAAACCTTTATGAAAGCACTTCCACCCAGACAGCAGGACGTATTGAACGCTATTGTCGAATTGACCGACAAACAAGGTTATCCGCCATCGCTTGCCGAGCTGGCCAAAGCACTTGGTTTGAAAAACCGAATGACTGTTCACCAGCACGTAAAAGCATTAAAAGATAAAGGACTGGTCAACTGGGAATCCGGGCTGAATCGTTCTTTGACTCTCCTTGAAGAGGGTTTGAAGCATGTCACCATCGAATATTCCAACGATCATTTTATAGGTGGGCAGGATAGTTCCGGTTCTTCTATTAATTCAGGTTTTGGCGACGATGGGTCCGGGTCGGTTCAGAGAGGGGTCCCATTCCGTGGTCGTATCGCCGCAGGGCGGCCAATCGATGCAATAGAATCTCCAGAATATCTCGATCTCGAAGGAGACTACACCGCCAGTGGTTGCTACGCCTTAGAAGTTAGAGGCGAGTCGATGATCGAAGATGGTATCTATGAAGGCGATATGGTCATTATCAAGCCAAATCCATCGCCTCTCAATGGTGACATAGTGGTTGCCTTGCTTGAGGATGGAACTGCCACTTTGAAGCGCTTCTTCAAAGAGAATGGTCGATTTCGTTTGCAGCCTGCCAACGCTTCCATGGAGCCTATCTATGTTGATGCTCGAGAAGATTTAAAAATCCAGGGCACTGTTGTCGGGTTGTTCCGCAAGATGTAGTTGTAGTAGCCGTTGTTGTTATCGGTTTTACAGGACTTAAGCCAAATACTAGTTGAACAACTTCTTCATCAGTTTCGGCATCGGCTTGGCTGTATCAACTTCAATAGTTCTCTCGTTTTCGTAGCGGACTAATCCCGGCTTACTTTTATCCACCTTCTTAACGTGCTTGCACCGGGTGTAAATAACTCTTACCTTGGATCCTGCTGCAGATTTAGAAAGACGCGCAGCAACCTGCGCTGCTTCTTCGATAGTCGTCTTCGGCGGGTCTTGTTTTGATGCCGGGACACGAATTAAAACGTGGGCGCCACCTTTGCCGAGAACGTGAAACCAGAGGTCGTTTGGATTGGCGATTTTGCCGATCAGATGATCGTTCTCATTTTTGTTTCTGCCTACATAAATTGTCCAGCCGTCTGAAGAAATCAAGCTCGTCATTCGCGACTTGCCTTTAGTCTTTTGTGCTTTTTGTACTTTTTGTACTTTTGGTTGACTGTGCTGCTTGCGACCTGCCAGGGTCTCTTTTATCCTTTTCAGTTCGTCCATATCTGGCGCAGTATCGGCTTTTGACCGCAGACCGTTTAGTATTGAAAGTCTTTTGTCTACCTCTGAGATGGTACTTTGTGCCGCCCCTTTTCTGGCTCGTGCTTTAGCGTACCGGCGATAGTAGACTTGTGCGTTTTGAACCGCGGTCAAGTTCGGATTTAACTCTATTTTGACTGTGCCACCATTGGTGGTGGTGTCGGTATTCCAGTCATCTAGCTCAAGAAGGCTTTGACCTGCTGTGATCGAAGGCAGGTTGCTTAAAATCATATCTCCGAATTCTTTGAGGGTCTCAAGTTCTCGATTTGGACTCAGATGTGATTGGGCAGTAGATCTTCTCTCTTCTAATTTACCTGCTTCTGTGTTGATCTCCGATTTGATTTTCTCTTTCAACTGCAGGTACTGCTCTTTTGCCTCCAGCAAGCGATAGTAGTTTTCGATTAAATCATTGCAAGACTTACTAGAATTCCAGGATTCATCATCTGGTTTTTGATACCAACTCAATAGTGAATAGCGGCTCAGATCTTTTGGCATGGCCGGCTTGAATAAGTCAGTTTCACGCAATTGTTTGAGCTTCTCGAAAAGTTTTTCTTCTGCTCCTTCCTGCTTTCCAAACTCTCTTAGCTCATTATTCAAGCCTGTTCCGGCTACCACTTCTTCGCAGAGATGTTTGCCCAGTCCAGTAAATGTAGTCAGCAACCACTGCTCTATAGTTACAACCGGCCGACTCGATTTGGTTGGTTTATTTGATTTGGTCTCGTTGCTCTCTTCTTTCTCTTCGATATTTACCGGTTTTGAACTGTTCTCTTTCATCTCTCTGATCGCTGTTTTAAGGCTCTCGTCATCAATCAGAAAGAGATTCGGTCTGTCTTGAACCGGTGGTCTCTCATAGAGAAGGTTCGGTAACACTTCTCTCTGTCTGCTCATCTCTTTTGTGACTGCATGGGAAGCAGCCAGAATTTTCTTCGATTCTTTTTCCCAGAAGATCAAGTTGCTGTGCCGGCCCATTATCTCTGCAGTCAGGACTTTGAGCGAGGCGCCACCAACTTCGTCCACACACGAGAAAACGAAGTCGACAATTCTTTCCCCGGGTAGCTGTTCTACTCCCACCAGGGTTGCACCGGTCAGATGGCGACGCAAGACTATACAAAAATTGGGCGGTGTGTTCGTTCCGTACTTCGATCTATACCGGTCGAACAGATTGCCATCGCCGCTATCTTTCGTAGAGTCCTGGGAACTCGGTATTTTTACCAGGCACATGCGACCATAAACTGATTGACCCGAAATAAAAAGGCCGATTGTCCCTCCTTTCGAGCGCATATTTACCAGGATCTCGTCCCTGGCCAGCTGGTGGATTTTGTCCACCTTTCGATTTAACAGGAGTGATTTGGATTCTAGAAGTACCGCCCTTATTGAAAGAGCGTCGAATGGCTGCATGATCGTTCCAACTTTTGGTAATGAAGTAAGAATTAGTAGTCAAAATTTATCAAATATCTGTATTATTTTCTCCATGCTTTGAATCTCTTCTGCAATTAATTGCTTCGGCCAGCTACAATCATGGGTCTATGAAAGCGAAAACGGAATCAATAGTGGCTGAACAGTCAATCATTAGAGGTACTTCCCTGCTGTCTTCCGAAGAGATGGACAGTCTCGGCTCGCTTATTGTCGTAACCGGTCCGTCCGGGGTGGGCAAAGGTACTGTCACCGGCGGATTGTTGTCCCTGGTCGATAAACTGGAAAAATCCGTTTCGGTCACCACCAGACCCATGAGAGAAGGGGAGATCGAAGGAAAAGATTACTTCTTTCGCACTGAAGAGCAGTTCTCTACTATGCGAAAACAAGGCGAATTTCTTGAATATGCTGAATTCGCCGGCTTTCATTACGGCACTCCGGAATCCTGGGTTGAAGAAAAAATCAAATCGGGTATCGATGTCATTCTCGAGATCGAGGTCCAGGGCGCGATGCAGGTCAGAGAAAGTTGTCCCGACGCTGTTCTGATCTTTCTCTCACCCCCTTCTTACGAAGCCCTTGAAGAGCGCCTGGCTAAAAGAGCCACCGAATCCCAGGAGCGAATTGCCTTACGTCTGGAAAAAGCCCGTGAAGAGATAAAATGCCGTCACCTCTTCGATTATGAAGTTATTAACGACAATATTGAAGAAGCTATCGGCAATTTAGCCCATATCGTGTATGCTGAAAGACTGAAAATCAAGACCGGCGACTCGGAGCGCCCTTAAAATGAGCACTACCAATATCCTTGATCAAATTCTCGACGAAAATACCAATCGGTATGAGCTTGTCCTTAAAGTCGCCCAGCGCGCCAAGCAAATCAAGAACGAATCGAGAGAACAGGCCAAAACGACCAACGCTGTCATCCAGGCCCTTCAAATGGTAGCGGCAGAAGGAGATGGAACAATCCTTATCTCTCCTTCCGGATATCAGCTCTACTAAGTTTCAATATCAGAATAAATTCCTTAAATTCTGCTCAGTTCTTTGCCGCCATGGTGAAAACCGGGTTGTCAAAGGCGCTTTCGGCACCTAAGCTGATTCCAAAAGGCATCCCCGCAGAAGGCTACCCGGCCGGGAAATCATTCTTTATCGTGGACATCTGGACGGTACTATTTCTAACAGCTTTGATGGCAGGAATCATGGGTTGGTGCATAACCCCCTTCCTGAACGGTGTTATCTGGTTTTGCGACTGGAAAGACGGAAACCCTATCAACTGGGGACTCGAAACCGCCTTCACCCTGGCTGTTCCCTTCGCCTGGATGTTCGCTATTTTCGAAATCATAATCCTCTACCGACGTTAAGAAGCGATCCCGCCCTTCTTTGCCCGCTGCCTCATAGGCAAGTTCGGCCAGAATATCCACGACCTCGCGAGCACAGACTATCTGGGTAAGCCTGTTTCTGTAAGGCGCACTTCTGGGAATCCCCTTGGTGTAATGGGTCATATGCCTTCTCGACTCGTTTGTGCCCACCCGCACGCCTTTATATTTGATCAGACCGAGCGCATGCTGCACCGCGCAGATAAGCTTGTCCACCACATCCGGCGGGTCATCCAGCCGCCCGGTCTCGATATAGCTTGTAATTCTCGGAATCAACCAGGGGTTACCCAGGGTCCCCCTGGCCACCGCCACACCGTCACAACCGGTACTGGACAGCATCCTTTCTGCGTCCTCCGGGCTGAATACGTCGCCGTTCCCGAACACAGGTATTCCCAGCGCTCGCTTCACGCCGCCAATAAGGCTCCAGTCCGCCACTCCGGCATATCTCTGCTGACGGGTTCTGCCATGCACAGTGACCGCGCAGGCTCCCGCCTCTTCCAGCCGTTCACCGAACTCGATACAGTTCTTGTGGCTCTCATCCCATCCCAGGCGAAACTTCACTGTTACAGGTACCGACACAGCCGATCGTACCGATCTGACAATCTCGGCAGCCAGAGCCGGCTCCCGCATCAACGCAGCTCCGTCTTTGCCGTTAGTGATCTTTGGCACCGGGCAGCCCATGTTGATGTCGACAAAATCCGCCCCACGTTGCTGCGCCAGCACCGCTGCCTCTGCCATTACTTCCGGTTCATGCCCAAAAAGTTGAATGCCGATAGGATTCTCATCAGGCGCCAGGTCCATCAGCCGTGATTCCGGTTTTTGCTGCAAGCTTCTACTCGAAACCATCTCGGTCGCAAGCATACAGCCAGGATCCATCTTACGGATAAGACCGCGAAAAACTATGTCGGTGACGCCGGCCATGGGCGGCACATAGACTCTGCCTGGTATTTCGAGGTTTCCTATTTTAATAGCCATGGCTCGGGCGGTCTGGATCAAATGCTACAGTCGTGTTGACTACTTAGTTTACAAGAACCATCCAGCCGATTGTCAACCAGGGGAACAGATTACAATTCACATAGTCAGTATTTTTGTCGCCCCGATAAAGTTTTTGAAATTGAAAAATCTATCTTCAACATCACTCTTTTCGACACTATTCCTCGTTCTTTCGACAGTTTTTTTGCCGGGTCTCATCAGTCCGGTCTGGTCCTTCGGTCAGGAGATCGTCAGCGGCAGAGTAACCGATGGTCATAACAAACCCGTTAAATTTGTCAAAGTCGAACTCTGGGAGAAAGATGGTGAACTCTACCAACACACCTCCACAAACCGACGCGGTGAGTTCAAAATCAAACATGATCCCTGCGGACCATGTTATCTCGAAGTGGTCGCCCCCCTGAAAAGCAGATTGGCACAAGCTCTGGTCGAAGACATCCCCGGCAACGACGACCGCAGCGTTCTCGTCTCTCTGAAACGCGGTTTTCTTATCCGGGGCAAAGTGCTTCACCAGGGCAAACCGCTACGAGACTTAGTCGTAAAAGTTTACAGCGAAGATCATGCCACCGATGATAATGCCCGTACCTATGGTGGCGGTGCCGCTCGAACCGGTATCATGGGCGGTTTTGAAATGGTGCTCACCCCGGGTGAAAAAAGAATCGTGGTATTAAACAGCCGTTATCCAGAGCTTTCGCCCCGTTACGAAGCCAAGCTGAAAGTCATCGAAGACGCTCAACTTGCCGATATTGAAATTCCGGAGAAGTAAAAATTGAATGAGATAAAAGGAGCCTATTTCGATTGTTCTTTCGGCGCTGCCGGCGATATGCTCCTGGCCGCCCTATTAGATTGTGGCGCCGATTTGGATTTCATCGAGAAGGAGCTCCGTAAACTCGATTTGAATGGTGAAGACTTCGAGCTCTCTTGCCAGAAAGTAAGACGCTGCACCATAGAATCGAATTATGTCCAGGTCAGGTGTTTCTCCCGGTCTATTGCCGGAAGCAAGAAGCATAGACATAGCCATGAGCACGATCATGAGCACGAGCATGAACATAAACATAAACATGAACACGAACACGGCAGGCGATACAAAGAAATAGCTACTCTGATCCGCTCATCGACAATACTAGAACCAGCCCGAGAACTCGCTCTTTCTATTTTTCATCGTCTCGCCCGAGCCGAAGCCCGGGTGCACGGCAAAGCAATCGAGGATATCCACTTTCACGAAGTTGGAGCTCTGGACGCGATCATAGATATCGTCGGCTTCTCCCTCGCCTATGTCAATTTAGGCATTGAGAAAGCCTGGGTGACACCGCCTCCTCTGGGCAGCGGCACAGTCCAAACCGAACACGGACTCTTCCCCCTGCCAGCACCGGCGGTGGCATATATCCTTGCCGAGGTAAGCGCCCCGACCTCTTCTCTTGCAATCCCTTTCGAATGCCTTACCCCCACCGGTGCTGCTATCCTGTGCAGCATCGCCACCGGCTGGGGCCAGCCGCCGGGCTTCACACACCTGACCACTGTCGGCTCCGGTGCCGGTACCCTGGACCCTGCCATCCATCCCAACGTCGTCAGAGTGTTCTTAGGTGCTCTAGAGCCGGATCGAACTGAAGTGTTCTCAAATGGCGCCACCAGCGCCAAAGGCGTGCTCAGCGAGGTGGTGGCTGTTATAGAAGCCAATCTCGACGATCTTGCTCCGGATCTTTTAGCCTTTGCCCAGGAGAAACTGCTCGAAGAAGGCGCCTTAGACGTGTCGGTGAGCCCCATAACTATGAAAAAAAGCCGAAGCGGTCACCTTATAACCGTGATGGCAAAGCCTTCCGACCGCAGCCGCCTGGAAGAGATTCTCTTTAGAGAGACCTCGACCCTCGGTTTGCGCAGCTATTTCGTCGAGCGCCTTGCCCTGCGGCGAGAATCTACCGTGGTGGATTTGCCCGGCGAAGGTAAGGTCAGTGTCAAGCTCGGCTATAATTCTCAAGGCAAAATCGTCAATGTCAGCCCCGAATATCGCGACTGTGCCGAATATGCCCGCAAGCACGACCTCCCACTCAAAGAGGTATTTGATCTTGCCCTTTCGAGCTATAGAAAAGTAAGTGAGCTTGACTGAGGGCAAGAAGAGAATCACAACTGGGCATGATAGTCCTTAGTTATATTTGAATTGGTTGCGATTATCTGATGCAAGAGCACAAAGAGAAGATTGTTAGCCTGCCTGGTTTGATGAAAAGACCGGTGACCACGGCTGTCTTTCTGGCCTTGTCTCTGACGACTGTTGCCCTGCGCGCAGAGCCAGCACTGGCCCAGATTGCTCCTGCCCAGATCAATAAACTGATACTCGCCTCAAAAATCGCCCCTGCCACCGCCTCGGTCAGCTCCTCTCGCCTGGAAGAAGAAGTTCTGGTCGAGATTCGCGGCTTGCCTGCTTTGAGCCCCGCCGCCCTCAAAGAAAAGGCCTATCTTGCCGGGCGCGCCATCATGCATGCCGACCCGGGCTATGTCCGGGGTGTGATTACCCGATTCTACCAGCCCGACGGCACAGGTTATGTCGATGTCCTGCTTACAGGCAAAGACCTGGTCTCGGTAGAAGCAGGCCTGTTAAACAATGGCGCTGTCCGAAACGAAATGGTGCTTGTCCCGCTTAACTTCAACGAGCCCGCCGTAAGCCGCTTCGATAAATATCTCAATCCAGCCCTTGCCCTGACTGCAGATAACGAACTCTACGCTTCCCGGGTCTTCTTCGACTGGGCTCTTTCTCAGGACCCACAGCAGGCCTTCCGCAATCAGCGTTTTATCAATGGGCTCTTCGCCCTGGGCAAAGCCTTCGACCTCCGGGGCGACCTGAAACAAGCAGATCTTGTCTATGGTCGATTGCTGTCGGCCATAGACTCGGACAAATCAGATCAAAATACATCCGTTTCTTTCGATGTCCTGCGCCAGATTGCCACTTATTTCAAAAGCCAGAACGACTACGCCAGAGCCGAGCAAGCTGCTACGTTCCTGGTGGAAGCCCAGAGGAAACGCGCCCTCAACAATAGACCCGGCTTTGTTGGCGACATGCGCCTGCTCTCGTCCTGCTATCGCCATCAGGGCAAAGTGGTCGATGCCAAAAAAGCCCTGGAAGAGGCTTTATTGCTGAGCCGCAATGTCGCCGGCGAGAATAACCCCGAGGTGGCGCTCATACTTGAAGACCTCGGCGATTGCTACAGCATCGGTGGCGACCCGATACAAGCCCTGGCACTTTATAAGCAGGCCAAAGAGAAATACGATACCTCCATGGCCGCCAGGCACAGCGCCATGCGCCCGGATTATGAGATCTATCAGAGCGCCATGAAACGCTTGAAGAAGAAAATCGGTACGCTCAAAACTACCGGCTGATCAAGATTTATTGATGATAAGCCACATCGAAGAGATGTTCCATGAAAGGCTGGAGCAACTCTTTGTATTTGTCATCGTTTCGAGTATATTCAATGATTTTTTTCGCGGTCTCGGCCATGTCGCTTTGATCTTTTGGAGTGAGACCGAGATTTTTATCCATATCTTGAATCAGGGTCTTGAATCTTTCATCGCAATTGGCGAGATCAAGAGCGGTGAAGACCGGCAATTTTTGAGGCGATTCCACCGCCTTTGCCAGGCAGTATTCTGCCGAATCACCCTGTCCCTTGCTTTCTACCTGCACTGTTGAAGAGTCGATTATGGTCACATCGGGCAGGCTCATGCCCCCATGGGTGTGACTGTTTCCTTTGAACAACTCGGGATAGCCGCCGTTGAGCTGGGCGCGGGATAGAGCCGTGATATTCATCGGGCTCTGGCGCAGGTCTCCCAGACCGCTGGTTCTGTCCAGATTTTGGCTGGTATGGCAAGAATCGTTCATTGTCTATCTCCAGAGAGCAGTTAGCGAGGGCAGTTTTCGTTATTTAACGATGGCTTTCGGCACTGGAATTTGCCGTTTTATTTCTGATACGCAGTTATATGCAGCCCGGCCGATTTCTGGACAGGCTGCATATAAATTTTTGCGCGATTTACTTAAATTTGCTGGACCGAAACCGCTTCTTCTTCTGGGTGCTCCGCCTCTTCCTCTTTCTCGAAGATCAGTCCCTCTTCGTCGGCGTCCACATTGACTGTGTCGCCGTCCTGGAACTCTCCTTCGAGCATATAGCGGGATAGCGGATTCTCTATCTCTTTCTGAATCAGTCGTTTGAGCGGTCGTGCGCCATAGACCGGGTCATAGCCGGTGGTCGCCAGCCACTCCCGGGCGGCATCGGTGGCCACCACTTCCATCTTCCGGTCGACCAGACGACGGTTGAGATAGTTGAGCTGAATCTCCACGATACTCTTCAATTGTTCTTGAGTGAGCGCGTGGAAGACGACGGTCTCGTCGATTCGGTTGAGGAATTCTGGACGGAACTGTTGTCTCAAAGCCTCCAGCACTTTACCTTTCATCTCCTCATAACAAGAATCTCCGTCCACCGCGGACTTGAGCTGATATTCGAGGATGTGATTGCTGCCCACGTTCGAGGTCATGATCAAGACCGTGTTCTTGAAGTCGACCCGGCGTCCCTTCGAATCGGTCAGATGACCTTCATCGAGCACCTGCAGAAGAGTGTTGAAAACATCGGTATGGGCCTTTTCAATCTCGTCGAAAAGCACCACCGAATAAGCTCTTCTTCTTACCGCTTCGGTAAGCTGACCGCCTTCGTCAAAGCCGATATATCCTGGCGGAGCACCGATCAATCGAGCCACCGTGTGTCTTTCTTGATACTCGGACATGTCTATTCTAACCATGGCGTTTTCATCGTCGAAGAGAAATTCGGCAAGCGCCTTGGCCAGCTCGGTCTTACCGACACCGGTCGGTCCCAGAAAGAGAAACGAGCCTATCGGACGGTTCGGATCCTGCAATCCTGCCCTTGCTCGACGAACCGCATTCGAAACCACTTCGATGGCTTCTTCCTGACCGATAACCCGTTGATGCAGATGTTCTTCCAAGCGGAGCAACTTTTGCACTTCGCCTTCCATCAGCTTGGTCACCGGAATGCCGGTCCACTTGCCCACGATCTCGGCGATATCCTCTTCGTCTATCTCCTCTTTTAACAGGCGGGCAGCTCCTTTTTTGCCGGTGTGAGATTGCTCTTCTTCTTTCAGCTTTGTCTCCAGTTCCCGCAGTTTGCCGAACTTCAATTCGGCAGCGGTCTGCAGATCGGTGGCTCGCTCGGCCTGTTCTATTTTTATCTTGGTCTCTTCAATCTCTGCCTTTATCTTCTGGATTGTATTCACTCCAGCTTTCTCATTCTGCCACTGGGCTCTCAGAGCGTCAGCTTCTTCTTTGATGTCGGCCAGATCTTTTTCTATCTTTTCCAGTCTCTCTTTAGAGGCTGTATCAGTCTCTTTTTTCAGAGCTTCCCTTTCTATCTCTAGCTGGATCTTTCGTCTTTCGAGTTCATCCAGTTCGGTGGGCATAGAATCTATCTCTATCCTCATGCGTGCTGCCGCTTCGTCAATCAGGTCGATAGCCTTATCCGGCAAAAATCTGTCGGATATATAACGATGAGCCAGCACCGCCGCTGAAACCAGCGCCGAGTCTTTGATTCTGACACCATGGTGCACTTCGTAGCGCTCTTTCAGACCACGCAGAATAGAGATACTCTCCTCCACCGTGGGCTCGTCCACCATCACCATCTGAAAACGTCTTTCCAGAGCCGGATCTTTCTCCAGATGTTTACGATATTCATCGATGGTGGTAGCACCGATACAATGCAGTTCGCCCCGGGCAAGCGGCGGTTTCAGCAGGTTGCCCGCGTCCATGGCGCTCTCGCCTGTGGCACCGGCACCGACCACGGTGTGCAGCTCGTCTATAAAAAGAATGATATTGCCCTGGGAATCCACCACCTCTTTGAGGACCGCTTTCAGTCTCTCTTCGAATTCGCCGCGGTATTTCGCTCCGGCGATAAGCGATCCCATATCCAGTGCTATCAGTTTTTTGTCCTTCAGTCCTTCCGGGACATCACCCTTGGTGATTCTCAGGGCCAGACCTTCGACGATGGCTGTCTTACCGACCCCGGGCTCACCAACCAGAACCGGGTTGTTCTTGGTCTTTCTGGAGAGCACCTGCATCACCCGGCGAATCT
The DNA here is from genome assembly GCA_020634035.1 of Candidatus Obscuribacterales bacterium. GTDB lineage: Bacteria > Cyanobacteriota > Vampirovibrionia > Obscuribacterales > Obscuribacteraceae > RI-106. The sequence goes on from JACKCM010000007.1 coordinate 196,698, forward strand.
CATCGTCCCTTCCGATAACAGGGTCGAGTTTGCCTTTGGCTGCGGCTTCGGTCAGATCTTTGCCATAGCGCTTCAGCGCCTGGTAGGTAGCTTCGGGATCCTGACTGGTTACTGATTGATTACCACGAATTTCGGCGAGAATCTTGACGATTCTGTCCCGGGTTATGCCATTCTGTTTGAGTATCGTACCGGCATGGTTCTTGCTCTGGTCGCATAAAGCAATGAGCAGATGCTCGACACTGATATACAGGTCTTTCATCTTTTCCGCTTCAGTGCTGGCTTCTTCCAAAAGTTTCATCAGTTTGGAAGAGACATGCAGTTCGTCCTTGCTCATGGTGACGTTAGAGCCTTTCGGCTGGCGCTCTAAGTAAGTCTCCACCTCTTGTCTGACTCGATCCGGCTTGGCGTCGAGTTTTTCGAGAATATTGGCTGTCAGCCCTTCTTCCTGTTCAAGTAAAGAGAGAAGCAGGTGCTCGGGGGTCACCTGAGAGTGTCCAAACTTAGGCAGGTAGTTCTTTGTATTGGTTATCGCTTCCTGGGCTTTATTCGTGAAACGGTCTAAGTTCATGGGACCTCCAATAAACGTTGCAGGCAGTATGTTTCCGGTTCGTCGCCTGTACTCTATTTCAAATTATGGGGGACCCAAATGCGCCCTTGCCATAAATCTACAATTTCTTTATAAGTCTGGAATCAGTCACCAGTTTGCCAGTTATCTACCTCTTTCTGCATAGTCTTTGCGTAGATTTTGTCTGCGGTTCTTGAATATACTAAAGTAGAGCCGTATAAATGATGCGGTGAGCCCCGGAAGAGAATTCTGTTTCAGATAAATTCGATCAATGCAGGAATTTGAGGAAGACTATTACGCTATCCTCGGCGTGGAAGAAGATTCGACTCCCGAAGAGATTCGGAAGGCGTATATCATGCTCGCTAAAAGACTGCATCCGGACAAGCACCCTAACGATCCTGTGCGCCGGGACGCCGCCCAGCGCCAGTTTGCCCAGGTAACCAGAGCCCACGATGTGGTGAGCGATCCGGAAAGACGTCGAGAGTACGACGCTTTTCGTATGCTGAAGCGCAAAAAAGAGCTGGGTCTGAGCTCGGATAGCTCCCTGCCCGCCCAAAATCCTGACGAACTGGGCCAGACTTTAGATTCTATCGATATCCCCAAAGATCTCGATATGACAATCAAGATGAATGTCCGGGATTCCCAGGGCAACATCAACGTCAAGTGGGCGAACAAGCATCTGCAGAGGGCTGACGATCTGCTTCGCAAAAAGCGATATCAAGAAGCCGAAACCGCCATGAAAGAGGCTATCCGCCTGGTGCCCGAAGAGGCTCGCTATCACACCAAGTTAGCCGAGGTCTATTTTTCGAGGGGCTGGTTCACTCTTGCTACCACCGAGGTTCAGACCGCTCTCCGGCTTGACGGACGAGATGCCGAAGCGCGTAATCTAGAAACTAAAATCAAAGCTGCGGCAAGAGATCACGAAGAAAACAAAGCCAATCAGAAATCTAAGAAGAGTTTCTTTCAGCAGCTTAAGGATATTTTGACCAAAGAGCTTTAGGCTGGGAACCTTCTAAAACCTTTTCCGTCCTGAAGAAACTCAGAAAACAAGAAATCTATGCCTGAGTCCAAGCGAAAAAATCCATTTCCTTCCTCCGGTCTCCATAAAAGGAGCCTGCTTGCCGCCGGCTTATGCTTCTCTCTTTCTCTGTCTCTTGTAATTAGCCCCTGGCTCTCTGTAGCTGCTTTTGCCCAGGATGGCGACAATGCTGCTGCCTCCGCCCCCGGTGCCGACGATAATGACTCGGATAGTCAATCCGATCAGCCTTTCGATGATGTAGAGCTGCCCCAGTCCGAGACTCTCAAGCTACTTAATCAGGCAGAGCAGCTTCAAAAACATGCCAATGCGCCAATTTTGAAAGGTCGAGTCATCTCTCCAGCCGGTGACCGACGTATTCCTATATTAAGTGGTTCTATTCAGAACATACCTCCCAAAACCGAGATAGAGCTGGTGGTTCCGCCGGGCGTCTTTTTAGATTCGGAATACAGTCAGAAAGGCGACGAAGTCTATCTTCGGGTCGGAAAGGATGTGCTGAGCAAAGACGGCTCTAAAGTTTTGCTGCCCGGAGAATGGTACATGCGCGGGCTGGTTACCCGGACCCAGAAGCGCAAACGAGGCGGTCGCGACGGTATCATCGAAGTCGAGTTCGACAAACTGGTCAGTCCCGACCATCAGTATGAACTCGATATCAACGCCTCTTTTTCTACCAGAGAGAAGAAACTCAAAACGGTGGCTAAAGTGGTGGCAATCGACAGCGGTTATGTCGCGGCAGGAACCGGTGCCGGCGCTCTACTGGCCTGGCAATGGGGTGGTCCTGCCCTGGCTATATCTACTTATGGAATCTCTATCGGTGTCGGTGGCGCTATCGGTGCCACCATCGGAGCTATCGGTGCGGCGAAGCGTTTTGGTCATATCACCACCATGCGCGAAGGACATGTAATTAAGCTCGAGACCGAAGAGGGTCTTGCTCTGCCCGAGTTCGATCCCCTCGCCCTTCCTTCGGCAGAAGAGAAACCGCAGCTTGCCGGACTAGATATAAAGGTGGTGAACTATAAGTTCCACAAAGTGCCGTGGAAGGACAAAGGCTCACGCTTTCTCGATCTCGATCTGGCTGTGGACAACCGTTCTAAAAAAGTCTTTCATTTTTTCGATCTGGCTGTGGAGGACGATATCCACCAGAACTTCCGGCCCATGCCGTCTACCGATATGGGTATGACCGGCAAAAAAATCGCTCCCGGAGGCTCCGGGGCGGGCAAGATCCGCTTCCTGGTGGGTTCCCCAAAAAGAAAGTACACACTTCTCTTTTTCAGCAGACGCAATAATGATGAGCTTAGTAGCGTCTCCATAAATTAAAAATGGGATTCTTCCCACTAAGTACTAGCAATAAATCCTAAATAAAGCTAATATAAGGCATCTGGAAAGATGAACTCCAGTTTACGAAGACCGACAGTGCTGATATGGCTTGCAGGCCATCAGATCTAGAAAGCCCTCACCGGGTGGGGATCTCAGGAAATATATCTTTTATATCCCCGGTCCGTAGTTTCTTCAATAACTAACTAAAACTAATCAGAACTGCTGATGAGGGTAATTGGCAAAGGGGGTACTGAATGAAAGCCCATTTTACGCAGATGTGGCAATCAATTCACGGACAGTCCAGACACCGTCAGACTGAAAGCCAGCTCAGAAAGTTGCAGAACCAGAACGTTCAGCTTGAGCGATCCTTGAAAGAGAAAGAGAGGGAGATCGACAGACTCCGTCACCAGCTCGCCAATTGCGAAGCAAGGCTGCAAGAGATGATGGGTACTGACGTGCTCACCGGTCTCCCTAACAGACATGTATTTAAAGAGCATCTCACCCATTCACTTAAAAGGGCTCTACGTCTGGGTTATTCCCTGTCTTTGATGATTGTCGATATCGATCACCTCCGGGACATCAACCTCAAGTATGGTCATGAAGTGGGCGATCAGGTCCTGGTCGAAGTGGGCAAGATTCTCATGAAGTCAGTGCGCGAAATCGACATGCCTGCCCGCTGGGGTGGAGAAGAGCTGGTCGCTGTTCTTCACGAAACCGATGCAGAAGGGGCAAAAGTAGTGGCTGAGCGTGTACGTCGCAAAGTCTCTATGCTCGAAATCAAAGACCCCAAGAGCGGCAAACCGATCAGAGTTACAGCTACCCTGGCCGTATCGAACTATCCGATGCACGGCAACGAGCCCCAGGACCTTCTAGAATGTGCGTCAGATGCCCTTCTTGTAGCCAAAGAGAAAGGCTGCAACAAGGTTCTGGTCGCCCAGAAGTAAAACCAGTTAGTTGATCTAATGGGCTTCTAAAAGTTCGACTTCGAATCTGAGGGTCGAATTAGACGGTATCGGTCCTACCCGCTTGTTTCCATAGCCCAGTTCCGGCGGAATCAAAAGCTCTCTTTTGCCGCCCACTTTCATGGTGGCAACCCCTTCGTCCCAGCCTTTTATCACCTGACCGGCACCCAGAAGGAACTGGAAAGGCACTTTTCTATCTACCGAGCTGTCGAATTTCTTGCCATCGGGAAAGAGCCAGCCTGTGTAATGCACTTTTACCGGTCTGCCTTTAGTAGGCACTTTACCGGTTCCGACTTTCAGATCTTTGTATTGCAGTCCGCTGGGTGTGGCAAGCGTCCCGGGACCGAGCGCTTCATTGTTCTTCTTGGTGGTGAATTTACCTGCCAGGGCACCATTGGTGGAGCAACCCAGAACAAAGAGGACCGCAGCCGTTGTTGCAATTATTCTCCGCATCAGATTCATTTTCCTACTTTGAGCTATCAGTCGGCCATTATATAAGTTGAGGCCAGAACTTGCACGAATCGAGATTTTCAAGAACATTTTTCTGAGTCTGAGATCGGATCATGTTAAATTGATTGTGCACAAACTTGGAGCATGATCCGGAGAAATCATATGATCCGTTTAATGGTTGTCGACGACCACCTGCCCACCAGAGAAAAAATCATCAAAGAGCTCACCTCCGGAGACCTTATAGATGTGATCGCCGAAGCCGGAACCAGCGATGAAGCCTGGCAGAGTGCCAAAGCTATCCTTCCTGATATCGTCCTTCTCGATCTCCATCTGCCCGGCTTTCTTACCACCGAAGCTTTACTAGAGCGGCTCAATACCCTTACCAATGTAAAAGTGGTGCTTTTCGCCAGCAAGGCCAAAGCCGCCGATGTGCAAGACTGGCTCGATGCCGGCGCCCAGGCCTATGTTCTTAAAACAGATCAGTCCGCCCTTATAAGAATGGCGATTCTAATGGTCTCCCGGGGCTCCCAGGGCGTGATTTCGCCCTCTCTGCCCCGTCATCTAACCAGGCTCACCCCGGACGAACGTATGATTCTCAGGCACCTGACCAAAAGAGGAAAGCTGCCCAAGGCCGCTGAGCGTATCGGTGTATCAGAAGAGACCCTGACCAATACAGCCAATCATCTGGCTGAAAAGCTGGAGCTGGAATCTATCGAACACCTGATTAAATGGGCTAAAAAGCACGGTTTCTAACTAGTTCTAATTAATTAGGGGTGAACATAACCATCCCTAGACCTAATGCTCCGACAATGATCAGGATGGTCTCCAGGGGAGTAAAGGCGGTCCTGAGGGCTTTGACCTCTCCCAGCTCTTTCGTTTCCCAGTGCTCCCAGTACTGATTGAGCCAGCCCTGGGCGACAGATACTGGAATGACGACCAGAAGATAAAGCAGATAAGCCATGCCGTTCGCACCGGCCAGTACCAGACAAAACGGAATCGCCATGCCGAGCACAAAGCCTGCCTGGATAGAATTGGTTTTTGCCCAACTGCTGTCGGCGCCTCTGTCCGGGATCATAGAGGCTATGTCCTTAAATAAATTGGCGAAAAGAAAGAGCATCACCACCGGATAGACGAATTTGAGCGCCAGGGCGACGACCGGGGCTATTGGAGTATAGCCCAGCGGCGAACAGAGCATGGGTACGAAGAACGCCAGGGTTTTCAACCAGGGTCGGCTTCTGGCATAGGTCTGAACCGGAAATTCATTATCGCCGGATTTTTTCAGTCCCTTCTCTTCCAGCGTCAGAGCGTGAGCCTTGAGCGTGCTCCAGGTCTTGTGGAACCAGTAGATCAAATAGAGACCGAAGCTGAAAAAGCCAAGCACCGCCACATGCCAGACCGGTTGCCGGATTGAGTCAGGCGTCTTGCGATTTATCTCAGTTGCTGAATCAGCTTCTGTTGATCTGGTCAGGGTCGATTGAGTCATATCTATAGGTTTTGCGCTACTGCTCTGCTTGATTACTTGGGACTGTAATTCTCACATGTTTCTATGAAATCGATCCTTTTCTATCCTTTAATGATCATAGTCTTCTTCGATCCGGTAATCTTTTTACAAGAATATGTACTGACCGAGTTGTCAATTGGAGTCGGCGAAAATATGGTTAATTCAGTGGTTGTAGTAGGAAGATCCGGACGGGATCCCGAGATGCGTTATTTCGAGTCGGGCAGAGTGAAAACCACTTTCAGCCTGGCGGTGAACAGACCGACCAAGGAAAAGGAAACCGACTGGTTCGATATCGAAATGTGGGGCAGACAGGCGGAAATAGCCGGTGAATATGTCCGTAAAGGAAGCTTGATCGGCATCGAAGGCAGACTGGATTTCAACAAGTGGACCGATGATCAGGGTCAAAAACAAGTTCGTCCCTATATCAACGCCACCAACATGAGACTGCTAGGCAGCAAGCGTGATTCCGGCGGAGATATGTCTTTCTAAGACTGAAAGATGAGCTCCAGTGCGGGATTAGCCCAACTACAAACGATAGACTATTTAATCATCTTCATCTATTTCGCTTTCGTAATAGGTGTCGGTTATCGCTTGAAAAAGCACATGGTCACAGCCGGTGACTTCCTCCTTGCCGGCAAGCGCATCCCGACCTGGGCTTGCGGTATCGCTTTTATGGCAGCCAATCTTGGCGCTATAGAGATAATGGGCATGGCCGGTATGGCTTCTCAGTATGGAATGGTCACAGCCCATTTCTACTGGTTGGGCGCGATACCGGCCATGGTGTTTCTCTCTCTTTTGATGATGCCGATTTATTATGGCTCCGGGGTGCGCTCGGTGCCGGAGTATCTGCAGAAGCGCTTCAACGAGCATACCAGGGCTTTTAACGCTATCTCTTTTGCGGTCATGACTATTCTCATGTCCGGTATCAACCTCTATGCCATGGCCAGGGTTCTCAATCTGCTCTTCTCCTGGGACATGAATCTCTCTATCTTTCTGGCAGCCATCATCGTGATGGCTTATACCTGCTTAGGTGGACTGACCTCCTCTATCTATAACGAGGTTATTCAGTTCTTTCTTATCGTGGCCGGTATCCTGCCTATCACTTTTCTAGGTATTGCTCACTTCGGTATAGTCGATTTCACCAAGCCGCCTTTTATCATCGCCGATCGGCTGACCATGGAGTTTTCCAATCCGCATATGGCTCATATGTGGATTCAGATGGGGGCTCCGACAAATGCCCTGGGGGTGGACTGGATAGGGCTCGCCGCCGGGCTTTTCTTTGTTCTTTCTTTCGGCTACTGGTGTACCGACTTTCTTGTTATTCAAAGAGCGATGGCGGCAAGGGATATGCGTGCCTCTCAAAGAGCGCCATTAATTGCCGCATTTCCAAAGATATTTTTTCCGCTTATAACTGTTCTTCCCGGGCTTATTGCCGTGGCTGTCTTCTCTGGCGATAAATTCGCCGGGGTCAATGTTCCTAACGACATGATGTTGCCGATGCTGATGGTTCTCTGGTATCCCAGCGGTGTGCTCGGTCTGGGTCTGACAGCATTGATGGCGAGCTTCATGTCCGGTATGGCTGCCAACGTCACAGCTTTCAACACTGTCTGGACCTATGATATCTACCAGAGCTACATTGCCGCCGACCGCTCCGACCGTCATTATCTATGGATGGGGCGCGCCGCCACTGTCGCCGGTATAGTGCTGAGCGTGGGAGCTGCCTATCTGGTCATGAATTTCACCAGCATCATGGAATACATGCAGATGGTCTTCTCTTTCTTTAATGCGCCTCTCTTCGCCACTTTCTTCCTGGGTATGTTCTGGGCAAGGACCAGTCCGAAGGGGGCTTTCATCGGGCTGGTATGCGGCACAACGGCAGCGGTTCTACACTACTTCTTCTCAGAGGTGGTCAAAGTCTCGCCAGAATTTCTGCCACCGTATTTGGCACCGCTGGCGCCTCTTGTTACGGCGCTCAAGCCTTATCTCTCTTACCGCACTGTGATGGCGGGCAATTTCTGGCGTGCCGTCTTCGCTTTTCTATCCTGTTTCGCCATTACTGTGCTTGTCTCTCTGGTGACGAAGCCGAAGCCGAAAGAGGCGCTTGCCGGGCTGACCTGGTCCACCCGGGTAAGATATGAAAAGGATGAGAACGAACGTTGGTTCTCTAATCCGTATGTGATCTCGATGGTTCTTTTTGTTTTGATTGTCCTTCTCAACCTATCCTTCGTCTGAGTTTCCGCCCATGATCGATATTGCAAAACCGCTGGCAATTCTCTTTCTCCTTCTGGGGGCGCTTCTCTTTTTCTATGGAATGTTCTTCACCCAGTTCGTCGAATTTCCTATCCCCGGGGGCAAAGTGCCCCTGAAGCTCAATCAGCCTGTGGGGCTGTTTATGTTCCTCTTCGGCGTGGTTGCCTGGTTTTTCTCCCGTTATGTCTATCTGAAAACCTTCGAAGACGGCTATAACCAGAGACGAGTCGAACTCGGTCTTGCCGATGATGAAGAGAGAGATGACGAAGAGTCGAAAGTAGAAGATTCTTCTGACGAATCCAAGTAGTCATGGGCGCAGTCTTTCATCGGGCTTTCTAGCGCCACGGATGTCAAGCGCGTCTTTCCATAGATATTACGTGGATTAAGATTAGAAGTCAGGCTCTGTCCTTTACTTTTCTATATACAACATGCTTTTATATTAACGATCGTAACGGTCCCGTTCTAACGGTTTGTCTGCTTCCCTTTTCGGTATCCGGTTCTGTCTAATCTTTTGGCTCCGATTGCTCCAACATCATGACTTTCAAAGGTCTCATTCTAGGAATATTCAGCGCTTTTGCGTTCATCGGTCTCTACTTCGTAGCAGTGACCAAGATGTCTGCCGACAATGTTTTTCAGTTCGAAGAGATGCTTGGACTTTTCTTCCTTACGCTTATTGCGGTGGGCGGATTTCTGATTATCTATGTCAAGTGCGCCGGCGAAGTGGTTTTCAACTTTATGGAAAAGATCGCCGACTCTTACAACGCCAGTGGCAACACCAGGGCAGCCCGGCTGTGGTACCAGCGTTGTCTTCATTTAGATGATCAGTTATTGAGCAACACAGCCAGTCGTGTACTGGTTATGGGTAAGCTATCTAAAATCTACGACCATGACGGCCATCCCGAACTTGTTCATCAATTAGAGCTGCGCAAAGAACGAGTTTTGCGTTGTCGGCGTGTCAGGCACGGCAGGCGTACTGTTCTGAAAAACACTGTCGAGTCGAGCTGGCTTTATCGCTATATATTCGTGTTGCTTTTTGGAATCGCTGCCATCGTATTCAGTATCAATAGTTCGGTTCAGACCGCGTCCATGATATTTCTGGTGGGCATAGCCTTGAACGGTTACTGGCTGCACGGCTCTCGAGACGACGCTGTCTCTTGATTTTTGACTGCTTCGAGAAAGTGATTGCGCACATCCACCGCTTTGGGATGAATCGCTTTGCCTTTCTCGAGCAGATGGGCGATGACCAGATCCGAGGCTTTCAGTATCGCCCCGTCCAGATCGAGGTTTGAATCCATCTCCGGCGTATTCAGTCGCACCTTGTCGCCGCCTCTGGTAAGGGCGTTCCAGATAGGTTCTGTCAGGGCTTCTGGCCTGGAAGCTTCTAAGATGTCTGCCAGGTAGACTACTTTTGAGATCCTGGTCATGGTTGTTGCGCCCAGGGTGTGCTCGCTGATGCCGCTCAGCACATCATGGTTTGTTATTCCGAACTGTTCTTGCACCACATAAGATGCCACCGGACCGTGCAGTATATGACCGTTGCGTTCGTCCATTGTGGACAGCTCCATGCCATACGAGCGCGCCATGGTTATGAGCTCTGTCGCTTTTATCTCTTTGCACGAATCATGCAGCCAGCAAGCTAAAAGCACCGGCAATTCTTCTACGCCGCAGGCTTTAGCCAGACGTTTGCCCACATCGGCGACACCTTTTATATGTTTGTAGCGCTTGGCCGTAACTCGCGAACGGACCCACTTTTTGACTTTGTCCAGCTCGAGATCGGCAGGAATGCCATCTGTTGGTGTAAGACCGCTACTGGAACTTGTTTTTGAATTCTTGCTTTTGCTCACGTTTTCAGCTTCGCTTTGAAATAGCCGTTTTTCAAAATCAGATCATTGACCGGATTTGGCACCATATATAATATCGACTTGTTCTGGCTGAGGCGTTCGCGGATTTTTGAGCCGGAGATGGCAATCCCCGGAAAATCTATAATCTCGATTCTTACCTCGGGAAATTCTTCTTTCAGTTTGTCCGGCTCTTCTCCGATGCGAACCAGCGATCCATCGGTATTCTCGATATATCTTAGTCTCGGGACCACCAGAATGCGACAGGCTTTAAGAAGCTTTTCCACTTCGTACCAGTCTTTTAGTTGACTTAGATTATCGCCTCCGATAATCAGATTGATATTGCTTCCTTCACCATATATGGAGCCCAGAGCGCTTATGGTGTCATAGGTATAGGAAGGCCCCTGGCGTTCCAGCTCGATGGAAGACGCCTCGAAATAAGGATTGTCGGCCACTGCGGCTTTGACCAGTTCGTGGCGGGCGCGGCCGTCCAGCAGTTCATCTGCGCGGTGCGGCGGTGAGGGACTGGTCACGAATATGACCTTGTCCAGCTTCAGTTGATCGCGGGCACATTCGGCAATAAGAAGATGCCCCAGATGAACGGGGTTGAAGGTTCCACAAAATACGCCGATTTCCAATTGCAATGCTTCCTTTGTTTCTTTGATTTTAGCCGGTGCTGCCTTCCATATCTTTTGGAAGCTTCTCATTTTTTATGGATGTGCTCGCTCTTCTAAAGTAGATACGGGGCAGCCGGACCCGCAGACGACAGGCCAGTTCATAGGTGATGGTATCCAGTTGCTGTGCCCAGTCGGCTAAAGCGAGCGGTTTCTGCGGGGCTTTCTCGTCACTGCCTATCAAAGTTATGACGTCGCCTTCCTGGGCTTCCGGAAGATCCGTTATATCGAAGAGCATTTGATCCATCGATATCATTCCAGTCTGGGGGATTTTTTTGCCCATCAGATAGCCATATATATTGTTGGATAGTTTGCGAGAGACACCGTCGGCATAACCAATCGGAATCGATGCCAGGCGAGAGTTTCTGCTTGCTGTCCAGGTCCAGTTGTAGCCTGCGCTCTCGCCTTCGGGGACTTCTACAATGCTCATTATCCTGCCCCGGACTGATAAAGCCGGATGCAGGTCAAGCGACGCCCCCCGGGGTCTCAGTCCATAGAGGAAAATGCCGATTCGAACCAGATCGTAATGGGTGTCAGGAAATTTTTCAGCAGCTTCGGAAGAGGCTAGATGACAGGGCAGCTTGATCTCTTTTTCCTTCAAGACCCTTATAGTCTCTTCGAAGCGTTTACGCTGGAAGTCAACAGCCTCTCGGTCGGAAGCCATGGCCAGATGCGAAAAAACACTGACCGGCTCTAGATTTGGCGATGCTATCGCTCGCTCCAGTGCTTCGCCAAAACGTTCCGGCGCCAGCCCCAGGCGGTGCATTCCCGTATCCACTTTTAGATGAATACGAGCCCTTCGAGCACTTTTGCGAGCGTGTTTCTCCACCGCTTCGAGTTGTTCCATGCTGGTCACGGTCAGATCGAGGTTATGATCCAGAGCATTGTCCACAGCCCAGAATGGAGCAGGACCGAGAATCAATATATTCGTGTTTTGATCGCCTTCTCTGAGATCGATACCTTCATCCACCGAGGCGACCGCAAGCCAGGAAGTGCCCTTGGCGACCAGGATCTCCGAGACTCTTCTTGCCCCGTGACCATAGGCGTCGCTCTTCACCACTGCCATGATGCCGCTTTTCGGAGTTTCGCCAAGCCAGGACTTGATTACGCCTATGTTTCTCTCGATCGCATCGAGGTCTATTTCTACCCAGGCGTCTCTCAAAAGGGATGATTGAGATTGTTGTCTTGATGAAACCATTACTATTTTTTTGTTATAAACCGTGATGCTGTGGGGTTTAAAAGGGAAACTTTATGCTAGCATTGCACTCAGTTCGGTTTCTCCCTGGTCTTTTGACCTTACGAGATCGATTTTGATAAAGCGAAAAACCTTCATTGAAATCATATCCGACTGAGGAAACACATTGGAATCCCGGTATCACTTTCGTTTTGCAATCTATAAAAGGGGTGTATGAGCCTTGAATAAAGCTGAATTGGTCGATATCGTCGCAGCCGATGCAGGAACCACCAAAAAGGATGCCGAGCAGATCATCAACAAGATGATGGAGACTATTATCAAAACCGTTTCTGGTGGCGATAAAGTCACACTGGTTGGATTTGGTACCTTTGAGGCTAGAAATAGAAAAGCCAGATTGGGTAGAAATCCTAAGACTAACGAACCGCTGAACATTCCGGCTAAACGTGTTGCCGGATTCAAAGTGGGCAAGGAATTCAGCGAAGCAGTTAACAAGCGTAAGTAACTGCAAGCGCGAGGGGGTCCGTTGGAGCTACCTAAGGTAGCAGTGATAGGGTGTGGTAACTGGGGCAAGAACCTGGTTCGTAACTTTGCGAATCAAGGCGCTTTAGCCGTAGTATGCGATGCCGACACCGAAAAGCTAGATCGTTTGTCGAAAGAATACTCCGGCATTCGGGTGACCGATAGCTTCGAGAGTGTTCTTTCGGACAAACTGGTCTCAGCCGTGGTGGTCGCCACTCCGAGTGATACCCACTTCGAGCTCGCCAAGAAATCACTGCTGCACGGCAAGCATGTCTATGTCGAGAAGCCTCTGGCTCGCGACGTCAAGCATGCAGAGGAACTAGATGCGCTCGCCACCGAGCGCAACCTCATCCTCATGGTGGGGCATCTTCTGCTCTACCATCCTGCGGTGAATTGCCTGAAAGATCTCATCTCCCAGGGCGAACTGGGGGATGTTCTTTTCGTTCGCTCCGACCGGATGAATTTCAACATGTCCCGGGCTCACTGGAGTGTGCTCTGGGATCTTGCTCCCCATGACCTTTCCATGATGAGCTACCTGCTCGATTGTGACGCCCCCGAAGTGACCCGGGTGGGCGGTTGGGATACCCAACAGGACTCTCTGGTGGATGTCGCCTATTTAGATGTGGCTTTTCCCCATGGGGATAAAGTGACACCGGGCCAGGTCCGCAATAGCTGGATCGATCCCCAGAAGATAGTACGACTGACCGTTAACGGCACTCTCAAAACCGCGGTGCTCAATGACACCCAGGCCAGTGATAAGCTTCAGCTTCATTCGCTGACACCGTCGGGAAGAATGGTGGTCGAATATCCTTATTATCCCGATGTAGAGCCGCTTCATCTGGAATGCGAGCATTTTCTGCAATGCGTGGTGACCGGAGAAAGACCGCGTACTGACGCTAATAACGGTTATCATGTCGTCCGGGTTCTCTCGGATGTTGAAAAGAGACTGTCGGCCAGACCCAAGATCAATGCCGGACAGGTTCTCTCGAAGTAAATTTTAGAGTGGCACTGAAATTTACTTTTGGTCACGTATTTTCTTTTTCGCTTCAATTAGGTTGGAAAGAGAATATAATTGATTTCCTTGCTGATTTACTGAAATAGCGATTTTTGCGGGAGTAATTCAGTGGTAGAATGCCTCCTTGCCAAGGAGGATGTCGCGAGTTCGAATCTCGTCTCCCGCTCCATTTTATATACGACCATCCAGGCTCTGGGTGGTCGTTTTGTTTTCTGTGTCGGATAACTGTGGTCTCAATAACGGATAACTGAGATGGGCTTCTGCTTACCTCATAATGGAGGGACAGGTAGTGATTGACCTACCTGGAACGGGTAAAGCTTAAATAAGGCAAGTTGTCCACAGAAGTTACCGAGGCCTCTTATGAGCGAAGAAAGCAAAGAGTTAGAGGGTTCCGAAAATCAGGCCGATCACGTCGATGAAGGCGAGGAGACGAAAGCGGAAGAAAGCAAGGAAACCACCGAGAACAAAGGTGGAGCATCCGATGGCGTCTTCAAGCGGCGTACTCTTTACCAGGCTTCGATGGAATCCTTCAAGTATGTAAACAGCATCTCTCAGGACGAGGCTGTTAAGGTACGGGATTCGGACCGAGCTACAAGTATTGCTCTTCTAATCACTTCTATAGGTACTGTGGCAGCCATGCTCATCGAGCAAGCCGCTGCCCACCGTATGCCTTTGTTAATTGCCTGTGACGCCCTTATCGGTGTCTCTATTCTTATATATCTGGCAAACCGCTTCGGCATCCTTACAACATTCAATCCCCGCCAGGCGCTTCTTTCCTGGCAATTGATGATGGGTGCCGCTTTCTTCGGCATATTTCTGACCATCAATCTGGCTCTGGTTCTGGGCATGTTCGTAGTGGCAACAACACCGGTGGATCCGACCGGCTTCTAATCGCCTCGTTTCGATAATGTTCCATAGAAGGTAAAGACATTAGGCTAAAGCCGAAAATGCTCCGGTGGTCGTGATAAAATCCGGTTCTGTCAGTGCGCGGGCTTATATACGGCTCACTGCTTGAATTCATGTTGTTTATGGGGCTTGAGTAGAAGATGAAGGTTACCCTTGACCGGGAAGGTAAAAACGTTGTTCGTGTAGGACTGGAAGTCGAAGCAGACAGGGCCACGAGAGCCTATGAGAAAACCTGCAGAGATTTGAGCAACCATGTTGAGATACCTGGTTTTCGCAAGGGCAAGGCGCCTCGCAACATCATCGAGAAAAGATTCGGTCGCGACGCCATCAAACAGGAAGCCCTGGAGCGTCTTTTGCCGGAACTGCTTCAGCAGGTAATCACCGACAAGAAGCTCGACATCATCACCCGTCCCGAAATCATCGAATGCAAATTCGAACTGGGCGAGCCCCTTACCCTGGCTGCCAAGTTCGAGATTCGTCCTGAAGTGAAGCTCGGTACATATAAAGGTGTAGAGACCGATGTGCCGGAAGCTGTTATTCCGGAAGACGCACTGAACAAAGCTCTTGATGGCATCGCCGAACAGCATGCCGCGGTCAACAAAATCGACCCCCGTAAAATCAAAATGGGAGACCATGTGCTTCTCGATTTCGAATGTTATGTCGAAGAGAAGTTGATTGAAGGCGGTAAGGCAGAGAACCTGCCTCTCGAAATCAAAGAAGGGGCTTTCGTCGAAGGCTTCTGCGAGCAGCTTGTCGGCAAAGAGCCCGGCAACGAATTCGAAGTGGAAGTGACCTTCCCCGAGGAATACCGCAATCCTGAATTAGCTGGCAAACCGGCTAAATTCAAAGTCAATCTCAAAGAGCTCCGCGAAAAAGTGGTGCCCGCTGTCGATGATGAACTGGCCAAGAAGGTCAACCATGAATCGCTCGATGAATTGAAGAAAACCATCGAAGCCAAGATGGACGAAGAGATCAAATACGAAAACGAAGCCCGGGCCCAGAAAGCCGTGGTAGATGCGGTGGTCGAGAATTCGGACATCGATATTCCTGATACCATGATCGAACGTGAATACGAGCTTTTGATGGAACAGATCAAAATGCAGATCCAGCAAATGGGTCAGGACTGGGAAGAGTTCCAGAAGATGGAAGACTTCGAGTCTTTGAGAAGCTCCAAGCGGGATGAAGCTTCCCAGCGTGTTCTTCACAGCCTGGTGCTCGGTGCAGTGGTCAGAGCCGAAGATATGAACGTCACCGAAGAAGAGGTTACTCCTTATCTGAACGAATACGCGATGCGCAACAACATTCCGCCGGATAGATATGCTGAGATCTTCCAGGATGAGTATGTTCTGCGCCAGATCACCGAAGAGGTGCTTACCGGCAAAGTGGTTGATTTCCTGGTGAACAACGCCAAAATCAACTATGTCCCTGATACCGAAAGCAGTGACAAAAAAGAAACCAAGAAGTCATCTGCCAAGAGCACCAAGAAAGCGGAAAAGGCTGAGAAAGCCGATAAGGCTGACAAAGACGATAAAGAAGAGAAGCCTAAGAAAGACGCCAAGAAGAAAGAAAAAGCTGCAAAAGCAAAAGAGTAATTCTTACAAAGGTTGGCTCAGTTAGGATAAAATTAGTCATCCTTTAATTGGAAGAAGCAGGAGATAAACAAATGTCGAATAAGGAAGGCAGAATGGAAGAGTACAGAAATGTATTGGATATACACAGCATGAGCTCCCTGGTGAGCCCTGTCTCGGCCTACCCTCCCACCGTTATCGAAACCACCTCTCGTGGTGAGCGCGCTTTCGATATCTTTTCCCGGTTGTTGAGAGAGAGAATCGTTTTCCTCGGTACTCCCATCGATGACAACATCGCCAACATGATCGTTGCCCAGCTTCTTTTGCTGGAAGGCGAAGATCCCGAGAAAGACATTCGTCTCTATATCAACTCTCCTGGTGGTTCGGTTACCGCCGGTCTGGCTATCTATGACACCATTCAGCATATTCGCTCCGATGTTGTCACTATCTGTCTCGGTCAGGCTGCCAGTATGGGTGCTTTCCTTCTCGCCGCCGGTGCCAAAGGCAAGCGTATGGCTCTGCCGCATTCCAGAATCCTGATTCACCAGCCTCTAGGTGGTGCCCAGGGTCAGGCAACCGACATCGAGATCCAGGCTAAAGAGATCCTGAGAATCAAAAGACAGCTCAACGAGCTTCTTTCCGAGCACACCGGCCAGTCGGTCAAGAATATCGAGAAAGATACGGATCGTGACAACATCATGACCGCTGTTCAAGCCAAAGAATACGGTCTGGTCGACCAGGTGATCGAACGGCTCGAAGACGCTCCGAATCTGTCTGCTGTCTAACTTAGAGCCCCAAGGGTCTGAGTTAGGAAATTAGATAGATTAATGCGTGCCAATCTGTCAATATTAGGATAGGATAATAGTCGAGGGTAGGGGTCGAGTTTTATCTTGAAAACCTGTACAATCGACTCTGAATCCTCGGGATCAATTAAATAAGCTAGATAGGGTCACCATATGTCTCCCAATAAGTCGGACAATCGTTTGAAGTGCTCTTTTTGCGGCAAAAGTCAAGACCAGGTCAAGAAGCTGATAGCCGGACCCGGTGTGTACATTTGCGATGAATGTGTAGAGCTCTGCAACGAGATTCTTGATGAAGAGCTGTTCGAGGGCGGTCCCGCCCAGAGCGCTCCTCCCACCGAGAGCCCTGAGCCGCAGCCCATGGAGATTCCAAAGCCCCATCAAATCAAAGGCCATCTCGATGACCACATTGTCGGTCAGGAGACAGCCAAGAAGATCCTGTCGGTCGCTGTCTACAATCACTACAAACGAATCACCCACAACGCCGAAGAGGGTGAAGGCAAAGTAGAGATTCAAAAAGCGAATATCCTGACCATTGGTCCTACCGGTTGCGGTAAGACTCTCCTGGCTCAGACCCTGGCTAAGTTCCTGGATGTACCCTTCGCCGTGGCCGATGCCACCACCCTGACCGAAGCCGGTTATGTCGGTGAAGACGTAGAGAACATCCTGCTTCGGCTCTATCAAGCCGCTGATTACGATATCAAAAGAGCCGAGCGCGGCATCATTTATATCGATGAGATCGATAAGATCTCCCGTAAGTCCGAGAACACCAGCATCACTCGCGATGTCAGTGGAGAAGGTGTTCAGCAGGCTCTTCTCAAGATGATCGAGGGCACTGTGGCCAACGTTCCTCCCCAGGGCGGCCGCAAACATCCCCATCAAGAGTTCATTCAAATAAACACCGCCAACATCCTGTTCATCTGTGGTGGTGCCTTTGTCGGTCTCGACAAGATTGTCGAAGCGCGTACTTCCAACAACCGTAGCATCGGATTCGGCGCCGACAAACCGCTTACCTCCTGGGAGCGTGAGTTGAAGACCAGTAAGATCCTGATGGAGACCTCTCCGGACGATCTAATTAAATTCGGTCTGATTCCAGAATTCGTCGGTCGTATTCCGGTTATCGCAGTGCTCGAAGCCCTCGATACCGAAGCGCTGATCAAGATTCTGGTCGAGCCGAAGAACTCTCTGGTCAAACAGTACAAACAACTTTTGAAACTGGACAATGTCGACCTCTCCTTCGAGGACGAAGCAATCAAAGCCATCGCCGAAGAAGCGCTCAAGCGCAAGACCGGCGCCCGGGCATTGCGTTCTATCGTCGAAGAGATGATGCTCGACATCATGTACGAAGTGCCGTCGCGGGATGACATCAAAGTCTGCCGAATCACCAAAGATCTGGTCGACAAGCGTTCTACCGCCGAGCTTCTAGACATAAGAAAGCATAAGAGCAAGGGTGAAAAAGAGAAGGCCTCTTAAGTCACCACCTAACTGATGACCCTAGAAAAAACACCAACCAATACCGTGGCGGACTTGAGTACGACCATCTTTCCTCTCATTCCCATGCGGGATGTGGTCGTCTTCCCTCAGATGGTGACACCGTTATTCGTCCACCGGGCTAAGTCTATAGCCGCTCTGGAGCAGGCTCTGCTTCGCGATGATCGACTGGTGGTGCTGGTCGCCCAGAAAGATCCCGAGACCGAGGACCCTGTCGAAGAGGACCTCTATCGCATCGGTACCCTGGCTGAAGTGATGCAGATGCTCAAACTTCCTGACGGCACGGTGAAAGTGCTGGTGGAAGGCTCCTGCCGCATCTCTCTGACCGAATTCGGCGAGAACGGAGAGAACTTCACCGCCAAGGTGACCGACTATCCCGAAGAAGAGAAAGACGACGCCGAGACCAAGACTCTGATCAGGGTTTCTGTAGAGAAATTCGAGCAGTATGTAAAGTCCACCAAAAAGATAAATCCTGAAAGCCTGCTTGCGGTCTCTGGTATCAACCAGCCAGGACGGCTTGCCGACATCATAGCCACCTATCTGGGGCTGGAGCTGGATGAAAGACAGAACTGTCTCGAGATAACCGACAGTTTCGAAAGGCTGGAATTTGTCAGCCGACTGCTTTCTCGTGAGCTTGAACTGGCTAATTTAGAACAGCAGATTCACGATAAAGTGCGCTTCAATCTGGAGAAGACCCAGAGAGAATACTATCTGCGCGAAAAGATGCGGATTATTCAAGATGAGCTCAATCAAGATGGTGAAGCCGGCGGTGAAATTGCCGAGTACAAAGCCAAGATCAAGAAGTGCAAAATCAAGGGTGTCGCTCTTGAAAAAGCCAACAAAGAGCTGCAACGTCTCGAGAAGATGATGCCCCAGAGTGCCGAGGCATCGGTGATTCGCTCTTATTTAGATACCCTTGTCTCTCTGCCCTGGGCTAAACGCAGCAAAGAGAAAATCGATGTGGAAGAGGCGCGGGCTATCCTCGAAGAGGACCATTACGGACTCGAGAAAGTAAAAGAGCGCATCATAGAATATCTGGCTGTGCGCAAACTCTCCAGCCAGCAACAGGGCACCATATTGTGCTTAGTCGGCCCGCCCGGCGTCGGCAAGACCAGTCTTGCCAAGTCGATAGCAAGAGCCATGCACCGCAAGTTCTCCAGGATAAGTCTTGGCGGGGTCAATGACGAAAGCGAGATTCGCGGTCACCGTCGTACTTATATCGGTGCCATGCCCGGTCGTATCATCCAGGCAATTAAGCAAGCCGGTACTAAAAACCCGGTTATTTTGCTCGATGAAATCGAGAAGATGACCCGCAGTTATATGGGCGATCCGACAGCGGCCATGCTGGAAGTGCTCGATCCGGATCAGAACCAGAACTTCTCTGATCATTATCTCGATGCACCGTTCAGTCTGAGCGAAGTAGTCTTTATCGGTACTGCAAACGCTCTCGATTATGTGCCAAGACCGCTTGCCGACCGGCTCGAGGTCATTCAGATATCGAGTTATACAGAAGAAGAAAAAATAAAAATTGCCGAACTGCATGTCATTCCTAAGACCCTGGAGAAACACGGTCTGAAAGAAAAACAGCTTCGCTTTCAGCCTGCCGCCATCGCCAGAATTATTCGGGAATACACTAGAGAAGCCGGTGTTCGTAATCTAGAACGGGCGGTGGCTTCGATATGTCGTAAGGTGGCCACCAAGGTCGTAACCGGCGAGATAAAGTCAGAGAAGATAACACCACTGCTGGTGCCGGTCTATCTCGGACCGCCTAAAATAATTAGAGAAGGCGAGAAGAAAACCGCTCAAATCGGGCTTGTGACGGGTCTTGCCTGGACCGAGACCGGCGGCGAAACTTTGCAGGTCGAGGTCAACACCATGCCCGGTAAAGGCAACTTACAGTTGACCGGACAACTGGGCGATGTGATGAAAGAGTCGGCTCAAGCTGCTTTCAGCTATATTCGCTCCCATGCAAAAACTTTCGATATTGATCCGGGCTTTGAAGAGAAGCTCGATATTCATATCCATATACCGGAGGGTGCCATTCCAAAAGACGGTCCCTCTGCCGGTGTGGCGCTTTCAACCGCGCTTATCTCCGCCTTTTGCAAGAAGCCGGTGCTGCCCGATGTGGCCATGACCGGTGAGATCACTTTGCGGGGACGCATTCTTGCCATCGGAGGTTTAAAAGAGAAGGTGCTTGCCGCTCTTAGAGCCGGTATAAAGACAGTCATCTTTCCGATCAGTAACGAAAAGGATCTGGAGAACATTCCGGACTATGTCAAGGATAAGCTTGAGTTGGTTCCGGTTTCTCATCTAGATGAAGTCTATCCGCTGGTTTTCGGTGAGCTAGGAAAGTTCAAAAAAACATCGACCGCGGCCAGGTCAGTCAAGAGCAAAGCAAAAACTGCTTCGACAGCGAAGCCGAAAACTAAGCCGAAGCCGAAGCCTAAAACAAAAGCGAAGACCAGCACAAAACCCAGATCAAAAAGCCGTAGATAAACAGTCTTCTAAAAGCCCTTTCTAAGCTGGTTTTCGGCACTTATTGTCAAGTGCTGAAAGCAGCGTAAATACTAAAGTTTAGCTGGATTTTCGGCAACTATTGATATGATCTCCAGCAACAGGAGATCTGTTCTCTGCTTCGGGCAGTGGAGCGGTTTTCTGCTTATTTCAGAACAGTCTGAAAAGAAAATCCTCGAAGATGCGAAGGGGGTCGAGTATGGTTACCACAAAATCCAAGAACAAAGAATTTATTGACCGGGACAAACACTGCGTCAACCAGGTGCTGTCTAGACTGGCGCCGATTGTCGCCGAAAGAGGTGAAGGCTCTTATCTATACGATGTGGACGGTAACAAGTACCTCGACATGACCACCGGCATCGGTGTTACCAATGTCGGTCACTGTCACCCCCGGGTGGTCGAAGCTATCAGAGAACAGGCTTCGCAACTGATTCACACTTCGGTAACCACTTACCATCGCAAATATATCGAGACCGCCGAGAAGATCAAATCTCTCTCCCCCGGTAAATTGGACAGCGTCTTCCTCGCCAATAGCGGCGCCGAATGTGTCGAGGGTGCGGTCAAACTAGCTAAATATGTCACCAACAGACCGGGCATGATCAACTTCCTGGGTTCTTTCCACGGAAGAACCCATATGTGCATGGCGCTGACCACTTCGAAACTGTATTACAAAGACATGATGGAGCCCCTGCCTCCGGCAATCTATACAGCTCCTTTCCCCTATGTCTTCCGTTCTAATACTCCGGACAATCCGGAAGCGGTAGTAGACGAGACCTTCCGTCAAATAGACGTTCTCTTCAATCAGTTCATCAGCCCCAAGCAGGTTGCTGCTTTTGTGGTCGAGCCGATTCTGGGTGAAGGCGGTTATGTTGTCCCGCCCGATAGCTTCTTGCCCCGTCTTCGCAAGCTTGCCGATCAGCACGGTATCATGCTGATTATCGACGAAGTGCAAAGTGGATTCGGTAGAACCGGCAAGATGTGGGCCATCGATCATATCGGTGTCGAGCCCGACATCCTGACCATGGCTAAAGGGATCGCAGCCGGTATGCCGCTAGCCGCTTTCGTATCGCGCAAAGAGCTGACCGACACCTGGCCGGCAGGAAGACATGGCACCACCTTTGGTGGTAACCCGGTCGCCTGTGCCGCTGCCCTCGCCAGCATGCAAGTTATTGAAGAAGAGAAACTTGCCGAGCGCGCCGAGAAGCTGGGCAACGAGATGATGACCCGTCTCAAGAAGCTGGCCGAAGACAGACCGCATATCGGTGAAGTCCGCGGCCGTGGTCTTATGATCGGTATCGAGTTCTGCGACAAAGACGGCAAGCCCAGCAAAGAATGGGTGGATAAAGTCGTCAAAGGTTGCCTCGAACACAACATGCTCGTTCTGTCCTGCGGTCAGGCCGGACAGGTAGTCCGTCTGATTCCGCCGCTGACCATATCTGATTCGGAAGCCGAAAAAGCTCTGGAGATCCTTGAGATCGTCACCAGAGCCTGATTGAAGTTGCCTCACTCATACGAAAGTCAGGAGATGATTCGATGACTAAAACACTAGAGAAAACCAAAACCTGCCTCAACCTCATCGGGGGAGAGTGGGTCAAATCCAACACCGGAAAGACCTTCACCTCTTACAGCCCCGCCAACCAGGAAGAAGTGATTGGCAGCTTCGCCGACTCTGACGAGACCGATGTCAAAAAGGCTGTTGATGCCGCCGCCAAGGCTTTCGAAACCTGGAGAAAAGTACCCGCTCCTGAAAGAGCCGAGATCATCTTGAGAGCCGGTTTGCTCCTCGAACAACACAAAGAGAGTCTTGCCAAAGACATGACCCGCGAAATGGGCAAAGTGCTCAACGAAGCTCGCGGCGATGTTCAAGAAGCGATCGACATGGCTAAATATGCCGCCGGAGAAGGTCGCAGAATGTTCGGTATGACCGTACCTGCCGAGATGCGCAACAAATTCGCCATGGCAGTGAGAGCCCCTCTGGGTGTGGTTGGTATCATCACCCCCTGGAACTTTCCTGTGGCTATTCCGAGCTGGAAGATTCTTCCTGCTCTGGTTGCCGGCAACACCGTCGTTTTCAAACCCGCCACCGACACGCCTTATTGCGCTTATCGCTTCGTCGAGATTCTGCAAGAAGCCGGTCTTCCCCCGGGCGTAATCAACTTTGTCACCGGATCCGGTTCCAGAGTCGGTAATCCGATAATCGAAGACCCCCGTGTCAGGCTCATCTCTATCACCGGCTCCTCTTTCACCGGTCGCAAAGTAGCCGGTCGTTGCGGTGAGCTCATGAAGAAGATCTCCTGCGAACTGGGTGGCAAAAACGCTATCTGTGTAATGGATGATGCCAAACTCGAACTGGCTGTGGATGGCGCTCTCTGGGGTGCTTTCGGTACCACCGGCCAGCGTTGCACCGCTACCAGTAGAGTTATTCTTCATAAAGATATCTACGAGAAGTTTGTCGACATGTTCGTCAAGCGCGCTAAAGAGCTGAAAGTCGGCGATGGTCTCGATCCTTCTGTCGATGTCGGTCCGGTCATCAACAAAGACCAGCTCAAGAGCATCAACGAGTATGTCAAAATCGGTCAGGATGAAGGCGCCAAGCTTCTCTTCGGCGGTAAAATCCTGGACAAAGGCGACCACGCTAAAGGTTGCTTCCACGAGCCCACCATATTCGGTGACGTGAAGCCGAACATGCGTATCGCCCAGGAAGAGATCTTCGGACCGGTGGTCGCCCTCATCAAGGTGAACAGCTTCGAAGAGGCCATCGAGGTGGCTAACGGAACCGAATTCGGTCTCTCGCTCTCTATGTACACCCAGGACGTCAACCGTGCATTCAACGCCATCACTGACCTCGAATCCGGTATCGTCTATGTGAACGCTCCTACCATCGGCGCTGAGATTCAGCTTCCTTTCGGCGGAGTCAAGCAGACTGGTAACGGTCACCGCGAAGCCGGTACCACTGCCATCGACCAGTTCACCGAGTGGAAATCTATCTATGTAGATTACTCCGGTGTCCTGCAGAGAGCTCAGATAGATAACCACGGAGACAAAAAATAGTTACTTCGTTTTAAGGGACGGGAGCCCCAGTCTGGGGGTTCCCGCTAAAGTTTTAACTCAGTTCGTTTTTTCAACACTTATTAGGATTTGGAGATTAGGAAGATGAATTTCGATTTCACCCCGGAGCAACTGGCTATTCGTAAACACATGCGTGAATTTGCGGAAAGAGAGATTGTTCCCAAGGCTCAAATGAATGACCGCAACTGCAAATTCGACTGGGATATCGCCAAGAAGATCTTCAAAGAAGGCTTCCTCGGCTGCCCCGTTCCGGAAAAATACGGCGGTCTTGGCCTGGACTATGTTGCTTACGGTCTAATGACCGAAGAGGTCAACAGAGTCTGTTCCTCGACCAGAACTCTCTTCTCGGTACAGACCTCTCTGGTGGCTCTCACCATCCTCAAGTGGGGAACCGAAGAGCAGAAGATGGCACTGCTTCCCAAGCTCTGTAACGGTGAGTTCATCGGTTGCTACGGTCTCACTGAGCCCGAAGCCGGCAGTGACGCCGCCAATCAGCAGACCAAAGCTGTAAAAGATGGAGATGATTATCTCCTCTCCGGTCAGAAGACCTGGATCTCTTGTGGTTCCATCGCAACCCATGCTCTGGTATTCGCCACTGTAGACCCGAGCCTCGGCCACAAAGGTATCACCTGCTTCATCGTCGATACCAAATCGAAAGGCTTCACAGCTCAGGAGATCAAAGGCAAACTCGGTCTGAGAGCCTCCGACACCTCCAGCCTCTTCCTCGACGAAGTGAGAGTGCCCAAAGAGAACATTCTCGGTAATGTTGGCGACGGCTTCAAAGTAGCCATGTCCGCCCTCGATAACGGAAGATTCTCGGTGGCTGCCGGTGCTGTCGGTCTCGTCCAGGGCTGTATCGACGCCAGTACGAAATATGCTATGGAAAGAATCACCTTCGGCAAGCCCATCGGTGAACACCAGCAAGTACAAGCCATGATCGCTGACATGGTGGCAGATTGCGAAGCCGGTAGACTCCTTTATCTGAGAGCCGCTCACTTGAAGAATCAGGATGTTAGAAACACCCTCGAGACTTCTATCGCCAAGCTCTTCTGTGGTGAAGCTGCCAACAAAGCCGGTCATAACGCCGTGCAAATCTTCGGTGGCTACGGCTTCTCCGATGAATATCCTGTCGAGAGATTCTTCCGTGACGCTAAGGTTCTGAACATCTACGAAGGAACCAGAGAAATTCAGAAGATGATCATCGCCCAGGATGCCCTCGGTATCCGCTATGCCAACGGCAAGCAAACCGGCAGACCGACTGCCCTTGCTTACGTCGGCTAAGCCGCGTTTCCAAAACAACATTGCGTGCCAGATTATTTATCTAAACGAGAAATTCTCTGGCACGCTTCCCTTTTCAAGGTCGGAGCTTGATAATGTCAGAAGAAACGAAATTAAATGATGGCAACGACGTTAACGACGTCAATGAAATGGACACGCCTAACCCGCCGGTGCGTTTCGAGATCTTCCCCAATGAACTCTTTGCCACTGTCAATCTGCACGAAGTGCGCCAGGGCGAAGAGAGTTTCTCTTGTTGGTCCTTTGTGAGCGAAGGGCTCTCCCGTCTCGGGCAGCGAGAGCTTGCCATGTTGATTCGCAAACAAGATGACCAGAGTGACAACGACTATCCGACAGACGTTCTTGGATTCTTTCTGACAGTGCGCCGCTACGCCATGGAACAAAATGTTTTCATGGAAGGCGATATCACCGAATTTGGTGAAAGTGGATTTTTGGATCCTAAATTCAAAGCGATTGCCTATGTCCGACCCCTTGGTCTGTATGGTGCCGAGAACACCGACAATCTCTTGAACTGCATATTGTTGAGCGAAGAAGAGCTTGAAGTGGCTCGACGCTTCGGCCTCTCAAGAGTGGTATCACTTCTGGGGCACAAGTTCAATCATTATCCCTGTCCTCCCTGGGTTGATCTGTCGAGAGCTTCCACGGTGAATGAAAAGCTTTCTGAAGATATGAACGAAAGTATTCTCGCCAAAGTCCCCTTCATGAGCATCCCTCATGTCAGGGTCTGTCTCTGTGTCGATACCCTCAAGATCTTCTGCCGCAAAGGCACCCATGAATTTATCCGTGAGTTTCTCAAGCAGATTCCTAAAGAAGCGCCGCTTTCTATCGGTTGCGACATAGATCCTGCCGCCAATGCGATGCTGGTCTGGCAGGCGACAATGGACAACGGACCCTCGGCGATAACGCCACCGGGAAGCGACGGCACACGAGTAGCCGGCTGTTCTGTTCTGGTCTTTCCCGAACAAGATTCCACCAATGTCCAGGTTATTGAAGACAGCTTCTTCCTCAGCCTTAAAACCGAAGACTGGGAGAAGCTGCGCAACGCTCTTATGACCGGTAAACCGAGCTCTATTTCGGCACATCCGGGCGGCAAAATAGAAGTGGAATGGTACGAAGAGAGTCCGGAGGTGGCATCGTTGCCGGTGCCGGAGGCCATGGACCATGTTCCGGACCTGCCCACCATCGAGCATGCCGACGGCTGCGGCAAAGTCCTTGAAGCTGAATTGAAGACTGAAGAAGAAGCCGTTCTCGCCTCTATCAATCCTAGAATTCTCTGTCAGTACATCGAGGCAATAGAGATGACGGTCCTTGGCTATTTCATCGACCGCCGTGCCGAATCGGCCAAGACCATCACCCTCGACGCGGTTATAGAGCCCGATGAAAGAGTGAGCTGGAAGCTCGTCAGCGAACCCGAGCAGGATGACATCGAACTCAAAGGTATTCAGATTAGGCTCGGCGACCTGCCGGTGCCTGCCCTGATGTCTTCGCCGGTGGAATTCGCAATTAAGTTTCAGATTAACGCCAGCCAGGCTTGAAAAGCTATAATCAGTAGCATGACCGGGATCGATAAAACTTTTTGCTTCAAATTGCTGGCTCTTGGGGTCAGCGTTGTTCTGTTTAGTTCGATAGCTTTATGCAGGCCTGTCTGTTCTCTCCCGACGGAGAAAGAGGGAGTCTCTGTCGTGAACGGCAGGATTGAGGGGTCAGCTACTCTGTTCAGATTCACTGCCGCTCAAAAGGAGCAGATCGAAAAGGACTTTGCCAGAGTTCCCTGGTGTGCCATTTTGAAGCTGACTCCTGCTCAGAGCAAGAAGCTTCGTGAGAAGACGTCCGTATCGATAGAGGAGGTGTTCCTCAGTCCTCCCAAGGTCGACCTAGAAGGAAAGGTCGAGCCTGGCAGGATGACGACATACACAAATAACTATGCAATTCAGATTGATCGAGATACTTTTGAAGTTGCCCACAAGAATCTGAGGCCTGGCGAGAAATTTGAGATCTTCAAAAAGTTGTTGAATGCGCCACCCGGTTCGGTTATTCATCGAGGTAGGTTTGTGCCGGAAGTATTTTGATTGTTATTTATGGGATTAGTCCTCGGTGTCACAAAATCGTCATATCTTCCTGGTACTTTCTTCTTAGAATCGCAATTTCCTCTGCCTGTTTTAGAGAAGAGAAATGAAGGAATCCCAGGGAAACCACTCCGGTCAAAACGACCTCGGACAAGAACTTAGACAGGATCTGAGGCAGCAATTGCCTCCCTCTCAGACCGACGATATCAAAGCCCTTTTAATCAAGGCGTCTTCCGACCTCGAAAGCGCCATCGCGGGCATTGAGCAGGCGTCGGATCTGATGAAGCAGTACGAGCTCTGGGGAGTCTTCGATAAGATTCTGGAGGCTTGCGACCAGGACTGTTCTAAAAACAAAGCCAGCATCGATGAAATAGTCCGGTATCTCGAAGAAGAGACCGGGGACAACCCTTATCTAGGTCGAAAGTAATATAATTGCCAGGTCACAGGTAAGACCCGGGAAGAAAACAATGCCAAAGCTTGAAATAGAGCCCTATCTGTTCTTTGGGGGCAAATGCGAGGAGGCGCTCGCCTTCTATGCCGATGTACTTGGAGCCGAGACCCTTTTCAAAATGCGATTCAGCGAAAGCCCGGATCCGTTGCCCGAGGGTATGATCGCAGACGGCTTTGAAGAGAAGATCATGCATTCTACATTTAGAGTGAAGGATACGACGATAATGGCTTCCGACGGCTGTGGCCCTGAAGCCAAGTTCGAGGGCTTCTCCCTGGCTATCAATCTGGATGACGAAGCCGAGGCGAAGAGAATTTTTGAAGGGCTTTCAAAAGGCGGTAAAGTCGATATGCCTCTCTCCAAAACCTTCTGGTCGCCCTGCTATGGCATGCTCACCGATCGTTTCGGCGTGGCATGGATGGTCATGGTCCAGGGTTCTAACTAGTCGGCGGTCTAGACATTTGGTTGGTCAACTGACCAAATGTCTAGATCAATGTCCGGATCAACATCGGGTAGGATAAAGATATGATGTTCGCCAAGAAACGATCACTTTCTTTTGCCGTAACTGCAATCGCTTGCAGTATTTTGCTATTCGGCTTCGGCATTGGATTCGGAATTCGAGAGAAAAAGCATACAAGTCAGATACCGAACTCTGGACCTTTGATGAATCGAGTCAGGGTGATCCCTCCGAGATTCGGTCATGCGCCAGTCAGAAAAGCCACCGTCGCCACATGCAAGGATGTTCTTCGACACCTTCCCAAACAGATCTATACTCTGCTCGAAGATGGCGGGGCAAGCATAAATATCGCTCCCAATATCGAGGATAACTGGCCTGGTTCAGGAGACGGTGCGCGCCCTGGAGTCTCTGATATGACCATGGGCGAAGAGTCAGGAAGATGCTACGGGCGAGATGTCTGGATTTATGAATCCGCGAAGATTAGAGGCAGCCAGAAACTGAAACCTCCGCGCTCGCAAGACTATATGCGCTCTAGTTTGTACCAACTGCTGGGCCACGCAATCAATGATTGTATGGGCGTTGTCACAAACAAAGCAGAACTGAGAGATTTATATAACGAGGATCTTGATCACATGCCGTTTCTGGCTAATCACGAATACCTCGAAGAGAGACAAAGAAATGCCGATGCCCGTGCTCTTGGTAGTTCTGTAATCATAGGTGTTCTAATCAGTGGCGAGGATGATCACCTGGTTCCGGTTCAGCGGGCTTTTCCAAGAACGACGGACTATCTCAAAAAAGCTCTGGCCTTAGATTAGGATTAGGATCAGGATTAAGATTATGATTGGTCGGCGACCCTGTCCGGTCTCTATTCGGATGAAAATCCGAATACTCAGTCAGTCAACTGACTTGTTTTGCAATTTTCCTACGGACATAGCCATCTATTTCAATTTGAAATCTTCGAAATTTGGTTGGTCAACCAACTAGATCTGTTTGTACTTTCTCAAGCGCTGCATCTCTTGATGGGCCTCTTCTTTTTTCTGGGTCATCTCCTGATGACAGGCGACCAGGCGCTTCTGTCGGAATTTCGCCACGGTAAAGGTGAGGAAGATTGAGACCACCAGAAGGCAGATAGTGCCAGCGGCGACCACAAGCTCCGAACCATGGAGATTTAGCAGAGTAGCCGCTGCGGTGGTCAGAACCATGACCGCTGCCAGAAGCAGAAACTCAACCGAATGAAAGAGGTCGGGAAGGGAATGTTTTTTATTGACACCGGCGGTTATCGATTGCTCGATGCGATTAGCCTGTCTTTCTTTGCTGTTGAGAGAAAGGGTCTCTAGCGCTTCATCGATTTCGCATTTTGCCATCTCGCATTGATAGAGAACCCGCACCGCTTCTTCTTTTTCGATATCGCCATTGGCGAGTTGCTGAGCAAGAACCGGGGCAGCGCGAAATACTTGTATGCTGACAAGATTGCGAGCAACCAGTGCATGCAGGGGATCCATGCCATACTGGCAGAAGTGCTTCACCGCAGAGCAGATGCTGCTTTCTTCGGTCAGTTTGGCGGATATTAGTAAATCGACTGCACCATTGAAGGTGGCAGGGTCGTCGCGGAAAATATTGAGTTCGGTGGTAAGGTATTTGATCGATTTGTTTTGATCCTGGGCTCTCTTAATAAGTCTTGCCGCATGCTGTCTGCTCAAGAGCTCTATCTGGCAGAGTTTTTGCAGAAACAGAGATTCATCTAGCAGTTCTTTAGATACTATGCCTGCTTCGATCAAAAGCTCGCCGAGAAGGCGGTTATCGTTTATGGAAGCTTCGAGGCAGGAGAGAAGCTCTGCTTCTGATACTACCCGGGCACTGAGGAGAATGTCTCCGATTTTGATTTTTGAAAGAGTGTTTCTTGCTTTGATACCACATTTTTCAAAAGCGGTTTCAAGGTCGCAATTCGATTCTTTAGCGGTCTTTAGAGCGCGGATAGCAAGAGACTTATCGAGCTTTTTATCGACAATGAGCTTCAGGCATTCCACCACCATGTTGAGGTTATGGAAAGGCAGACTGCGCATTTTGAGCAGCGCACCGGCGACGCTTATCTCTCTTTCCTGGGCGATTCTTCTGGCTTCTTCCACAGCGCGGCTCTGGCTGTGACCGGATTCTAAAATGAGTTCGATTAACAGGGTCTCGTTAGAAGAGACGCTCTTGTCGGTTTCAGAAAGCCAGCGAGTTACTTTATTGAGAGGCAGGTTCTTCTCCCGAGCACAGCGCAGGGCGCTGGCGGCGTCCTGTCTGCCGAGGGCACCGGCTTCGACCAGGAGCTGGGCTTCCAGGACATTTTCGAGATCCAGTTCGGTGATTCTCGAAGTTTCGACCAGAACTTGTCCCAGGGGCTTGCCGGTTTTCTCCGCTTGTTGAACCGATACGGCAAGGGCGCTGGATGAGACCAGTCTTGCTTCGAGCAAAAGAACACCGAGTTTCACTCTGGGGCGGGGGGATTTTAGTAAAGGGTCACCGGAATTAGTAAAGGAAGGCGAGTAAGAAGTACTCTTCGAATAGGATTCCATATTAGGTGGATGCATTGTGATGCCTCCGTATTAGTAAAAGTAAGATGGGGGACGGTTTTAGTAAGGTCCCTCTAATATAAGGATTTTCAAGGGGCAGGTCTATTGACGTTCTTTATATAGCGAAAGTGCGTATAAAACAACGGAGGCTGGCTGTTTATCAGTGTTTACGCATCATTCGTAAACAGTGGTTCAAAAAAACTTTTTTGAGAAATTTAGCTGTTTATGCCATTTTTGGCACAATGCCTCTATATTACAGCGCCAAAAAAAGCTCCCGACTACGCTTCACAGCATTGTTCGGGAGCTACGGACGATATTTAGTTGTGGGGATATCGTCTGACCTTACGGTTGATATTCCGGGTTAAAACTTAGTCTTCTCCAGTACTGATCTAACTTGGCTTTGATCTGTCCTTTTATAGTATCGGCGGCTTGTGAATCATCTAAATCCTCTTCCGGGCAGTAGCCGTAGCTGAAGCCGAGATCGTGAGAGGCTTGTTCGAAGCTTATATTCTTCTCGGTCATCTGGCGCAGAACCAGCACCGCTTCCTGGCGCGACATCTTCTTCTCTTCCACCAGCTCGGCACATTCGAGGGCCGCTTCGGAGAGACTGCCGGAGATTGCGCCTTTGAGAATCTCGATCACCAGCGGTCTGAAAGTGTTCTCCAGTTGCCAGTTTCTAGAGCAATACTGGTCAGCTTTGTTATCTTGAAGTATTCCGGCTTTGACCAGCAGATCGAGAGCTTCGTCTTCACCTTCTCTGGCTTCGACCAGCTCTTTGACCCGCCCCAGGATATTGATAGCGGAGATTTTGAGATTGAGAGAGTCACGGGTTATTTCAGCGGCTTTGTCCGAGGTGATCAGACCGTTTTTGATAAGCAGTCTGAGAACCTTTGCTTCCTGACCGGATATATGAGATTTGGTCGAGGTGGTGTCCTCGTGCTTTTCGCTCTCCAGAATCAAGAGCGCTTCGTCGAAAGCGATGCCATTGGCTTTGCTGAATGCCAGTGCCTTTTCGGCGAGTTCGCGGTTCACCATACCCTGGCGAACCATATAGTTGGCCAGTCTTTCGCAATCGGAAACCGATGGAGAATCTGCTTTGTCTGCGCCGAGGCTGCCGGCGTTCAGATACTGGTTGTTGAAGGAAGTGTACATGATAGTAAGGTTTTGAACGGAACTAGTAAGGATTTTAAATGCGGGGGTGCTGAAGGGCACGTTACCATACTAGCCTTAGAGCAAGCGTCTGTGAATTCGCAAAATGCGTATAGCGAAAGTGCGTATAAAACCAAGAAGAACCGCATGCAAAGCCGCTATACATAGATAGCGCCCGCTGCAAAAAAACAAAGATTTTCAGAAAAGTTCTATTTCGAGGGTGATGATCGAACCCTTGCCTGGTTCGGAGACCAGATTAAAGCTCGTGTTATAGAAACAGCGGATCAGATCGGCGCGCTCTTGCATGCCGCCCAGACCCATGCCGCCGAAATCGGCCGAGCGCTCCTCTTCTTCTTTCTCTTCTCCCACGTCAAAACCGCGCCCGTTATCCATGAGGACGAAGCGCAAAAGCTTCTCCCGGGGCTTTTCGACGACAACATGCACCGAGGTGGCGCCGGAGTACTTTTCTATATTATTCAGTCCTTCTTGAATAATCCTATATATGTGGAGGGCGACGGGATCGGGTAATTCGGGCAGGGTAAACTCGCAGGCGAAAGAGGTGTTTATGCCTGTGCGCTGGCTCATACGCTCCAGAACGTCACGCAAGCACATGACCAGACCCCATTCTTTGAAGTTTCGCGGGGCGAAATCGCTGCAGATATCGCGGAGCTGCATAATCACATGGTCGACAATCTCTACTATCTCTTCCTGGCTCAATTTCTTGTCTCCGCCCAGATAGCGCTTCAGCATCATCAAATCGGCTATTACAGTGTCGTGCAGCTCCCGAGCCAGCCGGTATTTCATCTCTTCTTGCTGATTGACCACCTTGAAGGCGAGATTCTGCTTCTCTAAAGTCAGCTCCTGGACAGTTCTCATCCAGTCTTCGCTTTTATTGAGGGCATAATGATTGCCCAATAAATGCGGGTGGGTGCTGGCCTGGTCTTCGAAGCTGATAGGCATCACTTCGGAGGTCTCGACCCCGATGTCGTCCTGGTCGTTCTCGCTGGCTTCTTTTAGAATGGCGAGGATCTCGGATGGATTCTTGCCGTGGTTGTTGACCATGTCTTGCAGTTTGAGCGCTTTCTGCAAGAGTCCGTTCGAGATGAGATTATGGCGCAGCAAAATCTGTCCGATGGGCAGGTCTTCTCCCAGGCGCTTTTCCACCGCCGAAAGAAGATCTATCTCTGAGACCAGATCTGCCGCCACCAGCAGTTCGCCCAGTCTAAGCGGCTCCATTCGCGCCCGGGGCATGAAGGAAAGCTCTTTCAGGGCGTTGTCCATCGATATGTGTTTCTGAGCGCTTAGTTTTAAGCCCTCAATCGCCTGCTGAGCGGTTATCTTGCCTTCTTTCAGATACATATGGGCGGACAGCGCTGCATAAGCTACCGCTTCCGGTATCACATTGCGGATGACCAGCACTCTTCCCAGGGGAAGACCGCTGGAATAGCTCGCCTCTATCGAGGTGTCGAGCTCGGTTTCGCCCACTACGCCTGATTCTCTGAGGATCTGGCTGAGGCGGGCTGTGACCAGGTGAAAGTCCGGGGTCACGCCCATGCGGCGAAAGGCTTCTTCCAGGCTGATCTCTTCCACCACCGATTTGAAGATAACGTCGGTGGCCAGCTCTACCGAGATCAAGTTCTCGTGAATCAGACCATGAGTGAGGACCGCGGTACGCATGGTCTCTTCTGAGACTATTTTGTCGTGGATGAGGATATTGCTGATGGACTCACCGGTGCGGGCGGAGGTCGCCATAGCCCTGGCCAGCTGGTTCTGGGTTATGATGCCGGACTTGAAGAGCAGGTCTTGGATATTCGGGATCTGGCGGGTCTGGGTCATGGGTTACCGTTGTAGATCTTCTGTTTATTCGAGCTCTTCGCTGCCGTAGCCGTTCTGGACGGCCCAGGCTATAAGCTGTTCTCTATTGGCCAGATCGAGCTTGAGCAAAAGTACTTCGCATTGCTTTCTGGCGGTGGCCACCGAGGTGCATCGCTCGTCGGCTATCTCTTGATACTTCATTCCACGACCGAGCATGTGTAGAACCTCTTGCTCCGAAGGGGTCAACTTCTTTCGATCGTAGCTGATGTCTTTGGTGACGATATTAGTTTCACCGGCCATCACCCTTCTTATCGTATCTGCCACGGTGGCGATGCGCTCGGACTTGAGCAGGTAAGCACTCACACCCAGGGACAGGACAGAATGGATGAAAGCCTGGCGGCTTTCGGCAGAGAATATCACCAGTTTTAGACCCGGAAAGCGCAAAAATTCGGCGATCATTCCTTTGGGACCGAGACTGCCGGGTAGATGCAGGTCGAGAACAAGAATGTCCGGTCTGGTCTCTTCGGTTACTTTGAGACCGTCGTCGATATTGTCAGAGGAGCCTATGACCTCGAAGTCGTCTTCCCTCGATAGACCGCTGATCAGCCCCTCAAGGGTCACTTGATGGTCTTCTATCACGACTATTTTGATCTTTTCAGTCATAAGTCAGTTTTATAGCCTATTTCTTTCCTGCTTTCATCTTTCGCTGCCTTTCGGCCATCTTCTCTTCCAGGGTAGATTTGAACTGGCTTTCAGTGAAATTAATCGCATTGGTCCAGTCTATATTAGCGGCCATGGCGTCGGTAAGATTGGCATTTTTAAAATTGGCACCAGAGACTATGACTCCTGATATGGTGGCACCTTCGAGGTTGGCATCTTTGAGATCTGCTCCTTCCACACTAGACTTGGGCATAAAGGTCTTGATCATCGAAGCGCCGCTCAGATTGGCTTTGCGCAGATCTACATATGGCATACTGCAATTGTCCAGCCTTGTCTTATTCAGGTTGGCGAAGCGCAGGCTGGCCCGGGTCAGATTGGCACCGGTGAGTTCGGCACCGCTTAAGTCTGCACCGGTGAGATCCGCATCTCTTATGTCAAATCCAACTAAGTTCGCATTGCTCAAATCAGTCTGGCGAAGATCAACTTGATTGAGGCGCAGTCCTCTGTTCCAGGCTTCTTTCAGAGCATCTTTAATCGTCGTCAATCTGGTGGTGGCAAAGAGCACCGGACCGTCTTTTTTCTGGCGAAGCACCAGGGGTATTTTTCCCTCTTCAGGTGTAGGCTTGCCGTCTTTGAAGTCCATCTGCAGGCGATATCTGCCGTCTTCCAGGCTTAATGCGTAGATGTTTTTGTTTTTATTTCGCGTCTGGAAAAGATAAGAGCGAAAAGCGTCGGAGTTGACCAGATAGATGGTGCCCACTATTAGTCCGGTCAGCACCGCCATAATGCTGCCGGAGATTATGAGCGGTTTGCGGTCGACAACGACTTTGCTTTTGGCTTCTGCCATTTCGGCAAGTCGCTTCTCTTCTTCGATTGCTTTTTCTGGAAGTTCGGCGAGCGCGGCTGCCAGGTCTTCATAGCTCTGGTAGCGGTCTTCTGGATTTTTAGCCAGACATTTTAAAACCAGGTCGTTGACACAAAGAGGAAACTTGTCTCCGTTACTAAGTCTGATGAGAGCGGGGGGATCGAAAGCTATTTGTTGCTCTATGAGAGCCTTCTTGCTCTTCATGGCAAAGGGGGGGCGCCCGGCCAGGCATTCGTAGATCACACAGCCCAGAGAATAGATATGGGAGCGCTGACTTAAAGGCGCTTCCAGAATATGTTCGGGGCTCATATAAGCTTCGAGGGGATAGTCACCGACTGGATTTTCGTTTTTGGTCTTGTTCTCGCCTTCGCTTTCGTCATCGCTTTCTACTTTCGCGATTTCGCCCAGAGCTAAGACTTTCTTGCCATCGTCCCCTTCGGAGATCAGAAGGGAGGCGGTGACGATTACGACGGAATCAGTGCCATCATCAATGGTGCCGATTTCCTCTTTCAAAAAGATGCGGAAGGCTTCCAGGCAATCCTGCCAATCTTTGAAGAGCGTGGTGCCGGACTGTCGAATTTGGTCTGATAGTCTTTCGGGGGCTTTGACGTTCATTTTTTCTCGGGGAAGGAGATCTCAATCTATTTTACCCGTTCTATCTATATCCATAAATCAAGCAGAAGGGTGTGATATTAAATGTGGTTCTTTGCAAGTTGTTTTGTCCGATCTCAGTTGGTAGAATCTCTCAAACTTAGCCAGGTTAGCGGTTTAGTTTTATTGCCGCTTAACTGCTCAAATGCTTAGGTTCTGAGAATTCGTGCTACTAAGAGCATATCGCATGCTTGACAAGGAGATTTAGATGTCAGACGTATTTAAAATGACCGAGATTGTAGGTATTTCCGAGAAGAGCTTCGCTGATGCCGCCAGCAAAGGGGTGGAGAGAGCCTCCAAGACCCTGCGCGGCCTCAGATGGTTCGAAGTCACCGAAATGCGCGGCAAGATCAAAGATGGCAAAATCGCCGAGTATCAAACAACCATGAAGGTCGGCTTCAAACTCGATGAATAGTGGAGATTGGAACCTGGAATCTAGGATTTAGATTTTAAGTTCCGAAGATCCGGTCCCCGGCGTCTCCCAGACCAGGAACGATGTATCCGTGCTCGTTCAGATGGTCGTCCACCGCAGCGGTGGTGATGGTGACGTCGGGGAATTCTTTATGGACCTTTTCAATTCCTTCCGGTGCCGCCACAAAGGAGACCAGGTTGATGGTTCTCACTTCCAGTTTTTGAAATAGTGAAATCGCCGCCACTGCCGAGCCGCCGGTGGCAAGCATCGGGTCGAGGACATAGACTTTGCAATCAGGTGGCAGGGAGTCAGGCAGTTTGGCGTAATACGAGATAGCTTCGAGGGTTACTTCATCTCGTTTGAGACCGACATGATAGATTCTCACATTCGGAAAGAGGTTTTCTGCGGCTTCAGACAGCACCAGACCGGCTCTCAGTACGGGGGCCAGGATGACATAGTCGCTGAGAACGACGCCTTCGCCGGGTCCTACCGGGGTTTCAACCCCTACCGGTCTGACGCTAAGGTCCTGCATCGCCTCATAAACCAGAAATCTGCTCAGTCTGAGCGCGGTTGCTCTGAATTCGTTGCTAGGGGTCTGATGGTCTCTCAATCTGGTCAAAGACTGCTTTACCAGCGGATGATCGACTACCCTCAGTTTTGTGCTTGTTTCGATCATGATTTTTTGAACTCCATCCTCTTATTTAGCCAGAACTCGCTCCCGGGCTTCTTGCCGCGCCCAGCGATCCGCCCCTAGTATATCCTCTAAATCAGGATCAGATACCGGTTTGTGAAGCGTCAGAACCCTTTCAATTTGCTCATGGATGCGGGCAAAGGCGACTTTTCCTTCTAAGAAGGATTCCACAACCACTTCATTGGCGGCATTGAGAACGCAAGCCAGGGTGTTGTCTTCCCGGGCGACTTCCTGAGCCAATCTCAAA
Organism: Candidatus Obscuribacterales bacterium; assembly: GCA_020634035.1. GTDB lineage: Bacteria > Cyanobacteriota > Vampirovibrionia > Obscuribacterales > Obscuribacteraceae > RI-106. The sequence continues at coordinate 233,680 of JACKCM010000007.1, forward strand.
CAGGGAAATTTATCCAGATCCGGCGCTTCAAAATTAAGCTCGCTTAACTGTGTCAGATCCAGTCTCGGCACCTTTTGTGAGGGCTGTCTTGCCGGATAGAAAAGAGCATAATGAATTGGCAAACGCATATCGGGCACACCGAGCTGCCCTACAATCGAGCCATCTTTATACTGAACCGCCGAATGCAGGATCGACTGGGGATGAACGACAACAGCGATTTTCTCGGGCTGGATATCAAACAGCCAGCGCGCTTCGATTACCTCTAGCCCTTTATTCATCATGGTTGCCGAGTCTATGGTTATCTTCGGACCCATGGACCAGTTGGGATGTTTGAGCGCATCATCTATGGTGGCGTTTTCAATCGCTTCTTTCGACCAGGTTCTGAATGGACCACCAGAAGCCGTCAACCAGATTCTCTCCAGATCGGCTACGCAATAGCCCTGCATCGATTGAAAGATTGCCGAGTGCTCGCTGTCCACAGGGATTATGGTGGCACCGTATTGCTTCAGGGCTTTTACTATCACTGGTCCGGCAGCTACCATGGTCTCTTTGTTGGCGAGAGCTATGGTTTTGCCTTTCTTTATCGCTTCAAGAGTAGGCTTTACACCGAGGAAGCCGACCACGCCGGTGACCACAGTCTCTACATCGCCGTGGGTGGCGCATTGCACTAAGCCCTCTTCACCAAAAACAAATTCCGGCGGCGCTTCAAAGCCCTGGAGCAGCTCCATCACCGGCTTCAGATCAGCCTCTTTCGGCAACGAGACCAATTTAGGTCGAAATTCTTTTATCTGCTCAGAGAGCAGGGGCAGAGATTTGTTTCCTGCCGCAAGCGTGATCACCTCGAGGCTTTCTGTATGTGCCCTGACCACATCCAGGGTCTGGGTGCCTATCGAGCCTGTGCTGCCTAACAAGGCGATTCTTTTGGGCTTTGTGCTGTTCATGTCGTATTTATAACAGAATCAGCGAGTGATCAGGCCGATTCGCAACGGTCGCCGCCGGCGGTTCTTGCCCGGGTCATAGCTTGCTCGCCTTTGACAATCAGGTCGTCGGCGGTCATGGCGTGGCGAGGACAGGCGGCATAGCCTATTGAAGCTGTTACAGACCAGTTCCTATCCACCTGGAGAGTAAACTCGTTGGCGATTCTGGAGCGCATCCGGTCGGCGATTATAAGCGCGCCCTGAGCGTTGGTCTCTGGGCAGACGACCATGAAAACACCGGCGGAGAATCGGGAGGGAATGTCCACGTCTCGCACGGTTTTCATGACCAGGTCGGAGAGACCTTTCATGAGGGTGTCGATCACCAGATTACCAGCCATATCAGCCATCTCTTCATACTGGTCGGCTTCGATAAAGAGCAAAGCCACCGGTCTTTTATAGCGTTTGGCGCGTTTTACCTCAGAATCGAGGATTTTCAAGATAGCTTGCTGGTTGTAAAGCCCGGTCACCGAATCTAATAAAGCCAGGCGCTCCATTTCGTTAGAGTCTCTTGACTTGAGGCTCTGCTCAGCGCCGGATATATAGGTGTACTGGCTTATCTCCTCGGTGGTTTTTCTCGCATCCTGGGGAGCGGACCACTGGGATCTCAGCCGGTGCAGCTTCTGGCGAAATAATGATTCTCTTCCGAATAAAGCTTCGTCGTCGTTTATTGGACTCATTCTCTGGATTCTTATCTGGCTTGATTAATGAAAGGACTACTAAACAGGGAGCAGCTAAAGCTAGTTCAACTATAGCACCTGGGAGCCCCATTTATTTTACTGGGGACGTTCCTATTTTAACTATCGCATATTTATCTTCAGTATTTTCTAGCCGGTAGATTGCCCGGAAGCTCTACCGTGGGCATTGCCTGGAGGAAGCCTTTCAAGAACCGCAGCTGCAGCTCCCGGTGTCTGGCCTGATCGAGGCTGCCGCCCCAGAAGCGATAATAGCCGTCCCGATCATTGTTTCCGTAACCCCAGGGATACATGGGCATCAGAACATTGCCCGGAGTGCGCATTCCTTTGGAGTGCAGGGTGTCGCCGGACTCTTTAGAGACATCCTCTAGATTTCTAATCGCCTCGTCCAGTAAACGCATGGTCTCGGGATTGTTGAGCTGGACGAATCTGGCGTCATTCAGGGCTTGCACCGGATTCTCTCTTATAGAACGACCGATGGGTAGCATGGCCTTCGCCAGCAACATGTCGGCAAGATAAATCTTGTAATAGGGATTAGGATTGCCTTCCGCCATCTGGCGCAGAGATTCGATGTTTTGATCGATGCCTCTATCCGCCAGTTTGGAGAGGTTATTCATATAGGTGACGGGATTGCTTGTGTCGCTCTTCTTGCCTTCTAAAGAGGCGAAGGCTTCATAGCGTGTTTTATAGACATCATAAGCGTGGTGAGGATGACCTTCGCGCTGTTGATAGGCTGCGTCAGCAGCTTTGCGACCCTCGGTCAGATTGAGAGAAGCTACCACTTTACCGTCGGTGTCGGTCATCTCTATCTGTTTGGCTGTCTGAGAGTAATAGAAAATCCCTTTGGGATACTTAGTGCCGTCGTTGAGCTCGTAGTGATCGCCCTTGTCTATGGGAGTTGAGCCGTCCTTAGGCATGAAGAAGAAGAAGTGACCGTTGTCGTTGACATAGTGAGATGGCACGACTTTGTCGGGAATAAGCCCTTTGGGGACGTTCTCTACTTTGATTGCTTCGTAGAATAGGCGACCTATTTGAGAATTCGGCATATCGTTGAAGTCGGCTTCGATTACCGATTTGAATTCTCTGGGTTTTGTAGCGACTCTCTCGGGGCTTCCCGGTGCCTGGTCGGCACCGTCGGCTTTGGTCTCGGTTCTGCCGTCGTTGGCTGGCTTGGCGTCCTGGGGCGGCTCTGCCGGTCTGCGATCGAATTCTTTGCGCATTTTATCCGCAAAGCTCTCCTGCGCGACCTCGACGCTGTCTCCCTGGGAGCCTGTGCCTTCGATTTTTACTGGTTCAAGACCGTCGCCCATGCGATTTTCCTCGGTTTCTACTGCAATTCAATCCATGATGCGCCAGGGGAGGCTTCGGGTCAATGTGAATTCTACGTAGACCGGTTTTAATCTAGTAAAGGAAGCCTTGTTATAGGGGAGGATCATGTATTCTTTATGGCTATGAAATTCCCCCTTACTTCAGCTATCTCGCTTCAAAAGATTGTTCTGGCTAGATCTGCCATGGTCTTCTTTTTCTCATTCTTCTACCTCGTCTTTTCATTTGCGGCGGTTCCTGTTCAGGCCTCTGCTCTGGGTAAGACCCATGAGCCGGATGTGAAAGTAAAATTCAGGTATGTCCAGGATGGTGCCGATTATCGAGATCTGAAAATCCCTACCTACGAGTGGATTCCGGAAGGCTATAACGAGCCGCCCGGCGGCATCATCGTCTTTGTACATGGTCTTACTCTACATGGCAAAAAATACGATCTGGCCGGCAAAGCCTTCGCCTCCGGCAACTATTATGCGGTCTCGTTCGATATGCGCGGTTTCGGGCGCTGTTATGTCGACCCGGATAACAAGTTTCACAAGAAGAGAATCGACTATGAGGGCAGCTACCAGGATATGGTCGAGCTGGTGAAGTTGGCCAGGAAAAAATATCCTGGTGTCAAGCTCATTCTGGTCGGTGAAAGTCTGGGGGCTACACCCTGTCTGCGTCTTGCCAGTCAGCGTCCGGAAGATGTCGATGGTATCATCCTCTCAGGGCCGGCAGTGACAGTAAATCCGGTGATGCTGGTTCATCCCCAGAGCGTTTTTGCCGGGGCCTGGGGACTGGTAATTGATCCGCATTTCAACGTAGACCTCGGTTTTTTCATGCGTAAACTGGTCTCTCAAGACACCCGCATAGTGAGCGAGCTTGAGAATGATCCTCTGATTCGTAAAAAGATGACGATTCTAGACTTGCTCAGGACCGATGCCTATGTCAAAAAGAACGTCAAATTCGCGCGCAAGCTCAAGCCGGAGATACCGCTTTTGATACTACAGGGCAGTAAAGATCGGTGCGTGGTGCCTCGCCGGGTGACGAAGCTGCTTGGCTCGGTGAGCTCTGATGATCAGACTCTGCGCTGGATGCAACATCTCTCGCATTTGCTACTGGAGACGAAATATATCAACTCTGATACCGTCAGCGCCATCGCCAGTTGGATCGACGCCCACGAAGACAAATACAAAAAAGAGCTCGAAGATCTTGATAAAGAGCTGGTTGAGCTTGGCGCTGAATCTCTCTGAGGCGGTTGGTTTCGAAACCTAGAAAGCTTCTTCTGGAGCATCGATAGCAGATTCATCTTCGCCAAGGAAAAGGCTCCGGCTGGTAGTCAGCCACAAAAGCATAGATTGCGGAGCTCTGTAAAATGTTCTCTGGCCGGCGCGGCGATATTGAATAATTCCATGAATTCTTAGCATCTTCAGATGTTGCGAAACATAGGGTTGACTCTTTCCCAATTGTTCACAAAGCTCTGTTACGCTTTTTTCTTGTCCGCTCAATAGCTCCAAAAGTGTCAGTCTGGACGGGTGAGCGATGGCAGATAATTTCCTCGCCAGTTCTGTATGAGAGTCCGGGTTCTGGTTCTGGTTTGATGAATTAATGTAAGATTTCATATATTCAGAATTACGAAACTAACGAACTAAATATATAATTGCATAGGTTCCGATCTCTTGCAACCTGTTTGGAAAAGGTCTGTGTTTTGATGCAAACTTCTGATCAAGAAAAGGAAATCTCTACCTGGGCTTCCATCTCTCATCCGAACCCGGTTGAACGATTTTTTGTGATGTTTCGAGACCATCGCGATATTCTTGTGGTCTTGCTCTCCTATACCTTTTTAACAGGTTTGCTCTCCCTGACCGTACCCCTGGCCGCCCAGTCTCTGGTCAATACCATCGCCGCCGGGATGTTCATACAACCCCTGGTGATTCTCACCCTCCTTCTTTTTGGGGGGCTTATTCTAACCGGAGTTTTGAGGATATTGACTCTTTCTCTGGTTGAGACTATTCAGCAGAAAACCTTTGCTGAGGTGGCTTTGAGGCTTGGACGTAGGATACCTAGAATCGAGCATATGGTGCTTTCGGACGAGTATATGCCTGAGCTGGTCAATCGCTTCTTTGATGTGGTAACCATTCAAAAATCCTGGGCAAAGCTTTTGCTGGATGTACCGGCCGCTTTTTTGCAGGTGGCGGTCGGACTTATTTTAATGGCGTTCTATAGTCCCATTCTGCTTGCCTTCGATCTGGTCATCATCCTTGCCCTTGTAATCATTATTTTCGGTCTTGGAAGAGGTGGTATCAAAACCAGCATTGCCGAATCTCACGAAAAGTATCGTGTGGCTGAATGGTTAGAAGAGCTGGCTCGATGCGAGACCAGCTTCAAAATGTGCAGTATACCGGTGTATCTGATTCGAAAAACAGACGAGCTCGTGGTCAAGTATATCGAGGCGAGGCGCTCTCACTTTGCAGTGCTTTTGCGACAGGCTTTCGGTTCTTATGTCTTTCAGGCTTTTGCCAGTGCCGGTATTCTGGGCATCGGCGGATTCCTCGTTATAGACAGGCAGCTGACCCTGGGTCAACTGGTCGCTGCCGAGATCATCGTTGTTGTAGTTCTTGGTTCTGTCGAGAAACTGATTCGAAGCATCGAGACCTATTTCGATCTGGTGACGGGTTTGCACAAAGTGGGTCATATCACCGACCTCCCCACCGAGATGCATGAGGGGCTCGATGTGGATTGGGGCGACACCGGTGCAGAAATCTCTGTTTCCGGATTGCATTTCGCCTATCAAAATCAAATTGATATTTTTCGGATCTTGAATTTAGAGTTCGCTCCGGTGAGCGATTCGCTCTGGTGGGCGAGAGTGGCTGTGGTAAGTCAACCCTGGCAGCCTTGATCTCTCGATTGCAGTCGCCCAGTCACGGCAGTATTCAACTGAATCGTCTGGATGTCTCTGACATCTCTTTGAAGAACCTCAGAAAGCATGTTGCTTTAGTTACCGATGCCAACGAGATCTTCGATGGTACCATCGAAGAGAATATAACCATCGGTCGTGACTTCGTCAGCTATACCGATGTGGTCTGGGCGCTTTCTGTGACCAGGTTAGATCAAGATATGGTGCAGTTTCCCGATGGTTTGAAGACCGAACTGGTCAGCTCTGGCAGAAACCTTTCTCGGGGGCAGGTGCAGCGCATTCTCATTGCCCGGGCTATTGTCGAAAGACCGCAGTTGCTCATTCTCGACGAGGCGTTTACCGGTATTGATGAGTACAAGAAGCTGCGAATCATGAGGGATATTTTCGATAGATCAAACCCCTGGACAATCATCAATATCTCTCATGATATTCAGACTGTTCTAGAGTGTGATTCCGTCAATGTTTTAGCTAATGGAGTAATAGCAGAAACTGGAAAACCCCTCGAGTTGATAGACAAGCCCACCAGTAAGTTTGCACAGTTGTTCTCTCATCATATCGAATGGAAAGAGACCCATGGAAAACAATCTCGATAATTCTAAGATCGAAATCAAAGAAGAAAACGCTCCAAGAACAGATCTTCACTGTCGGTATATCAAGGTGGTGCAGCGACCGGAGATAAATGGGGTTTTTGTTGGGACCTATAGAAGTCGTGCCCTTTCTATGATAAGAGTCCCCAATGGTCTGTTGATAGTGGCTGTGTGCTGTCTTGTTCTGGTGTTGCTGACGGTGCTCTGTCTGGTATTCGTGCCATGGCAGCAGTCTATCGACGGCCGTGGAAAAGTGATAATTTTTTCTCCGATGGAAAGACCCCAGCATCTGGAAGCCCCTATACCTGGACGGATATCGAAGTGGTTTGTGCGGGATGGCGAGACCGTCAAGCAAGGAGACCCGATAGTCGAACTGACCGAGGTGGATCCAAAATATCTAGCTGAGAATCAACTGCTTCGCATGCGAGCGCATTTAAGCGCCTTGCAAGAGAAGAAAGCTGCCGCCAGGGCGAAAGTTAGTTCATATCAATCTCAGATAGAGAGTTTGAAGCTTTCTAGAGTATCCTCTGTTGCTTCTATAGATAAGAAAAAGGCTCAAACACGAGATCGCTATAGTGCGGCGGAACAAGCGGTAACAGCCGCTCAGCAGAATCTGAAAACCTCTGAGCTCAATTTTGAAAGACGCAAGTCGCTTTATCAAAAGGGGCTTCGTTCCAAGCGGGATCTGGAGCTGGCTGAACAAGAATTGGTCAAGAACAAGACAGAGCTCGAAAGGGCGCTTGCCCAGCTGGAGGTCGCCAGAAAAGAGGTAGAAGTGGCGGACTTCGAACTTTCTAAAACCGACGCCGATACGCTCGCAAAAGTCGACTCTACTGCTGCTTCTCTCAGCAGCGCCCGGGAGACCGTAGCGACCACCGAAGCTGAGATCCAGAAACTGAATATTGAGATCGGTAACCTAGAAAGTCGAATCGGGCAGCGTATCCTGACCGCTCCCTGTAATGGTCGAGTGGTGCGCTTACTGGTAGCCGGTGCAGGCGAGACTGTGAAAGCCGGTACTCAGATGGCTGTGATCGCTCCAGCCACCAATGACCTTGCCGCAGAGCTGATTGTCAAAGGCAATGACGCTCCGCTTATAGCTCCCGGGCGTCCAGTGCGCTTGCAGTTTGCCGGTTGGCCTGCTGTGCAGTTTACCGGCTGGCCATCGGTGGCGGTAGGTACTTTCGCCGGAAGAGTCTCGGTGGTCGATGCCGTGGATGATGGCACTGGTAAATTCAGAATCATAGTTGTCCCCGATGAAAGAGCTGTAGAACTTTTAGAAGATCAGCCCTGGCCCAGCTCTCAATTCTTGAGACCGGGTTCGGAGGTGCATGGCTGGGTGATGCTCAATACGGTGCCACTAGGATTTGAGCTGTGGCGGCAGTTCAACGCTTTCCCTCCCAGTATAGATAAGTCGGAGATGCAGTCGCAGTCAAATTTCAAACTGGGAGATGTGAAAAGAAAGTCCAAATGAAGCTCCTTCGATTGAATCAGCTTGATTTCGTTTTCTTCTGGGGATTTGCGTCGATGATGCTTCTCTCTGGTACGGAGTGCTTTGCTATCGATCAAAGCAGTACAGGGCGGTCTCTGTTCAAGCCAATTAATTTATTCAGTGATGATACCGATCGCAAGATCAAGTCTATAAAGATAGAACCTGTTCCCAGACCTCGTCCCCAGAAGAGTTTCACCACAGACTCCAGGCTTACCTTAGAAGAGACCCTGTCAATCGTCGATACTCACTATCCCAAATTGCTTCAGGGGCATGTCGAAGTCAGCAAAGCGGAAGGCAGAACCATGGAAGCACAGGGCGCGTTCGACCCGGTTTTGAGGAATATCAACGAATATAAGCGCATTCAAGATATAACAAAGTCAGGCGTGTTTAAGAACGCTGTCCATAACGAAAGCCGTCTTGAGCTACCCACCAGATCTGGTATCAGGCTCTTCGCCGAGGTGAGAGTAAACCCGAATGACGCCTCTAGCCCGGTATTGCAGTCAGGTAGATCCGGTGAATATAGTGGTGGTGCGATCATTCCTCTATTGCGCAACTTTATCGTTAATCCCGAAAGAGGCAAAGAGCAGCAGGCGCGACTGGCTCAGTCTCTAGCTTCGATCAATCTCAATATCTCCAGGATGAATGTCTTGTTTGACGCATCATCGGCTTACTGGGATTGGATGGTGGCACATCAAAAATTCGACATAGTCAAAGGTTTGTTAGACATTGCGATCGCACGAGAGGACCTGGTGAAGAAGCAGGTGGCGGATGGCGATCTTCCCGCCCTAGCCATTACCGAAGCGGAAAAAGAGATTCGAAAACGAAGAGGCAATTTACTTAGAGCGGAAAGGGAGATTGCCAAAGCAGGATTCAAGCTCTCTCTCTTTCTCTGGGGCAATAGAGATGAGAACCCGCCTGATCTTTCTTCTGGCAACCTTGTTCGAGCAGATCTGGTGCCAAGAAAAATGTCGGAGCAGGAGTTAAAGAGCGGTATTCAAAGAGCGCTTTCGGTCAGACCCGAATTTGCCTCTATCGGTATTCAGCGCGAGATAGTCAAAGTCGATCTGAAAGTGGCAAAGAACATGATGCTGCCGGTGGTTGATCTGATTTATCGACAGGGCTATGACACCGGTGTTGATGGTATCGGCAATGTTTTCACCGGCGGTGTAAAAATGACTGTTCCAATACGACAGAGAAAAGCCAGGGGATTGATTAAGCAGCACAACATGGAGTTGCGAAAGCTCGAACTCGAAGAGCTGTATTTGAAGCGCAAAGTCAGCCTAGAGGTCCAGGATAGTGCCTCTGAGCTGAATGCGGCCTATGATCGTTTTATTCAAGCAGGAGAAGAGGTAGAGAAAGCCCGGGCGGTGGAAGAAGGCGAGCGGCAGAGATTCAGTCTTGGTGACTCCAGCCTTTTTCTTGTCAATCGAAGGGAGCGGGATAGAGCCGAGTCGGAGGAAAAACGGATTGAAATCTATGGTCAGTACTTAAAAGCTCTAGCGGCTTTTAATACTGTTACCGGTGACATTTAATAAAAGAACTTGAAGATCGCTTCCAGGAGATTTGTTCTATACTAGAAATGTATGAATATATGAAATCTGTTATGAAAGCAAGACCAGCCTTATGCCATATAGACAAGTAGCAACCAGAGAATTAGCGAAACTTCTGGGAGTATTATCAAATCCCTACCGGATTCGGATTCTAGAAGAGTTGCGAAGCGGTGAATTGCGAGTCGGAGAGATTCAAGAAAGGGTTGGGCTCAGGCCGGCTACCGTCTCTCAACACCTGGCCGTTTTGCGCGCTCATCAGGTTATTTCTGAGCGCCGGGAAGGTCGCAATGTCTATTATCATCTGAACAATCCCGAGCTGGCGCACTGGCTTGCCGATGGGCTCAATTTTGTAATACCGGAAGCCAAAGAGTCCCGCAAAGTTCGCTCTGCGATAAGAGCAGCTAAAGAGCTCTGGTTAGCGGACGAAGAAGAGTAGAGTTTGAGCTGATAGCTCGAATTCTTTCTAGTTCTCTGAGCGTTTCAGCACTTCGCCTTCGATGCGGCTCACAGGCTTCAAGACCTTTTTGAGAAAGCGTTTATTAGATTCCCAGAATTTTGGTGTGCGCCCGCACAGGTCTTCAATTCTATATTTTGCTTTCAAAACTCGGTCTTCATCGGCGAAGAATCTCGAATATATTCATTAATATGAAATAGTGAATGTGTGGATGATAGCATCCGCCTGAGCAGCCGGTCAACTTAGTTGTAGCGTCTGTGAATCAATGTACTCAATACATTCGAATAATCATCTGTCCAGAATCCGAGGTCATCTTTTGCCGGAGTCATCGATATTCTCAACTCCGGATTGTCAGTTTTACAGGGTTCGAATTCTTGCCTGGACATTAGAATCCAGGTGCTTGAATCTGTTCCAAGGGTGATGGAGTGAAGAGAACATTCTCTGGCTAGATTGCCGACCAGGGGCTCTAGATTGATATGCCGGTTTGAGATATTCACAAGAATAAATCCGTCTTTGTTCAAGCGACTTAAATAGGTCTCGAACGCTTCTCTTGTCAAAAGATGAACCGGCACGGCGTTGCCGTTGAAGGCATCCATCACAATTAGATTGTATTTTTCATCAGCCTTTTGCAATTCCAGCCTGCCGTCACCAAGCACGACATCGTTATCAGCTCTAGAGCGGCTTAAGAAGCTGAAGTGAGTATTGGCGATTTTTACCACGTTTGGATCTATCTCAAAAAATCTCATGTGATCGCCTTCTTCACCATAGCAAGCGATGGTGCCTGCTCCAAGACCGAGGATCGCTACTTCAAGATTTTTGAAACGATCTCTAATAATTTTTATAGAGCAGCCGAAGCCGCCTTCTTTTACAAAGTACTTTGTCGGCTCCAGAACTTTGGTTTCGTCGTTGTGCTGGGTGCCGTGAATTACCCTGCCATGGACAATCGAGGTGAAGTCAGCGGATCTTTCGACCGAAACACAGCCATAGAAGTTTCTCATTCTAGATACTGTATATGGTTGTGGTATCACTATTCTCTCGATCAAAAGTCCGCCCATCAAAATGGCTACCATAAAATAGGCGGAGCCCAGAGCGAAGCGTATTCTACCTGGTTTAGCGCCGCTTATCATCAATCTGCCAGATTTGTATTGAAGCCAATTTCTGGTCATCGATCTGAGAGACATTCCCACAATCACTATGAAAATAATTGCCTTCTCTCCATAAAAATCAAATGTCAGTGGTGCCACCAGATTGGCAAATATTCCCCCGGCCACTCCACCAAGGGCAATAGCCAGATAGAAGATCGCAAGATGCCGGGCGCCGGGCTTGCTTCGCACCAGTTCACCGTGCATTGCCATGGATGTGAGGAACACAAAGCCGAGGATGCATGCTGTGTTCAAATAAATCGAATGCCACAGAAATGGCTCCAGTATCCAGAGTACTACAGAAGCGATCAGATAAAGATTAGTCTTGCAGAGGCTCTCCCGGGCAAAACATATAATGTAAGAAAGCAAGTATAGAATGAGCGGTGCGGTCCAGAACAAAGGAATCGGCGCGATATCCTGGGTGAGATGCTGGGTGTAGCAGATCAGAACAAGCGTAGATATCGTGGTCAGAAAACACCAGTATAAAAAGCTTTTCGCTCTTGGGCTATCTACCTTGCCTTCGAGGTCAGAGAGCAGCTCTTCGCTTTTTTCTCCTCTCAAGAAAACAAAGATTGCCGAAGCGATTACTAGAAATGCCGTTGCCTCATACAGACCGTTCCAGATATCGATAGAGGTAGAAAGGCTGATATTGGGCTCGATTATAAGTGGATAGGTGACCAGCGCTCCAATCGATCCGATATTTGAAGCGGCGTACATCCAGTACGGGTCAGAAAGGTTGGTGAGTCTGAACCACAGTTGCATCATGCCGCTCACGCTCGACAGTAGCAGGCATTGCACCAGAAGATTGGCTCCAAGAATAAGAAGCAAGCTGACGAACGGATTGTCTGACGCGCCTGCTTCCCATACCTGAGGTGGTTTAATCGACAGGAAAAGCGCCGATAGAGCAAAACTGCTGCCGTATATGAAAGCCTGAATTCTGGGTGGCATCTTAGAGAGAGCGAAAGTAAGAAGATAGCCGCCAAGCACAACGAACTGAAAGAAAAGCAGACAGCAAGTCCATACTGTGCTGGTGCCGCCGAACTTTGGAGTGACTATTTTGCCGACGACCGGCTGGATCTGGAAGATCAAGAAAGCCCCTATCAATACTGTCAGCACTTGGGCGACTCTAAGAATCGTATGCGACTCTGCTGGCTTAGTTGACTTGTTAGATAGATTTTGCGGCATTGTTAATCGCCCTCCCGGGTAACAGAAGTCGAATTTGTTTAAGACAGGTCGCTACTAAAATTCCGACCTCCGGCTGAGAGGTCAGAGCTGAATGTTTAAAACATCTAGATATTTGAATATATAGATATATTATTTCACTTGCCCGCAGAATTGTCAAAGGGTAAACCGAGCGAATCTAATTCGCTGGGTTTGATTTATTCGAGCTTTGCGGACCAGAATTATTTCAACGGCGCTTCGGGGATAGACATGAGGAACTCCTTCAAGTCTTCCAGTTGCTCGTCGGTCAATTTCTCTTCTTGCTCTCTCATCAGGGGCGAACGAGAGGTTCGCTTCAGAAAACGCTTCAACTCTTTGCCACCGGCTCTGGTGCTAATGCCGGCTAAGTCCGGTCCGAATCTGTCTTTTGATCCGTCGGTAGAATGGCAGGTATAACAGCTCATCTCATAAAAGAGTTTGGCACCACGGACGGCGCCTTCCACATTCACTTCTTCTGGCTTATCCGGCTTGCCGAATTTTTTACGCTTCTCTTTCAAGGTCGTAGAATGGCTGGCGACCAGATAGCCTTCTTTGGGCTCGGGCAGGGTCAGTATATAGTCGACTATGTACTCAGCTTCTTGTTTGGTTAATGCCGGATGAGGCATTATATTTGGTCTGTTCCCGAAGACATGGGCGAACTTTTTCATCTGGTCTTTGGGATTCATCATCCGGTCCATTAGCCATTCGGGCCCCCGGTGCCCGCCTATACCGTCGAGGGGCGGGCCTACTTCGCCGCCCTTTCCGAAGATGGCATGACATTCCTTGCAATTGTGCTTTTCGTAGAGCTCTTTACCCTTGCGGCTGGCTTCGTCCTCTTCTCTCGGCACATAACCCCAGGGTGGCAGCTCCAGAAAATCATCCTCGTCATCGCTTGACGTCTGCGGCTCAGTCGATTCTTCCTGTCTGAACTCGGGCTTCTGAGGTCGGTCTATTTTATCTAGCGGTGTGATCAAGCGCTGGCTCGCTTCGGCATCTTTTGCACCGGTTTCGTCGCAGAAGGCAACGGGTGCCAAGCCTGCTAAAAGCGAGATGCTTCCTGCGGCAAGTGCCAGATATAGTAGATTCAGATTGTGACGAGGCACTTCAGACCCTTTCTAGAGACTCCATTCAAGTGTAGTCTACTCGGATTTTCCGATCTGCGCAAAATCGATGGCGAACCGGGCAAAATATAGGTATGAGAGCGCTGCAGACTGTTTTGCTTCTGGGAGCGATCTTCGCTTCTCCCCTGGCCGCAATAGCTGAGGCCGGCTCCACCGAGTGTGTTTTGTTCAAGAAGTTTCCTAAAGACAGTGTCGGTGACTTCTACCGCCGAGATAGTTTGCCAGTACATGGAACTCTGCCCGGGGATCTACCCAGGCGAGATCCACCGAGTAGCAGTAATTTCAAGATTTTTGGAAAAGATCTATCTGGTAGCAGTGATTTCCAGATTTATGGAGACAATCTGCTTCCCCAGAATTGGAGATTTTCTAATCCTGTCTTAAGAAGATATCCAGATGGTCTTGCGCCAGGCAGGCATTATAGTTTCGATCGCAAAGAGAATGTAGAATTTAGACCTTCTTTAATCGATGCAGAAGCCGATGTTTGCATCGCATATTTAAACAACGATTTGAAAGACGGTATCCAGCAATTAGACCGGATCGTCCGTAAGGATTCCAAAGCCAGTAAAAATTTCTATAACCGAGCTGCCTTTAAGTATTTGTTCAAAGACTATGTCGGCGCCAGAGCTGATTTGAACACCTGCTTGAAGCTCTGGGTTAAAGAGTATGCTTGTCTTGAAAGCAGTGAGGCTGATTTTAGAAGTCTTGCCATAGAAGAGCTGGATAAAAAAGTCTGCCAGGCGCTTCTCAACCGGAAAAAATAGAATGATGAGATTGATGATAGCACCGGTATTAGTTCTTATTTTGATTACACTTTATCCTCTCGCTGCATCTGCGGAGGAAGCCTCCATTGATTGTGCCCTGTTCAAGAACTACTCAGAGGAGAGTGTCGGCGATTTCAAATCTGAGCCGCTTCTTCCAGCCTGGGCTGGCGATGAATGGGTACACTATGAGTCCGCTAAAAAAGCACCGGCGCCTTCACCTGTCTCTTCTGGATCATCTGCGCCAGGGCATTGATATCTCGGCTCAAGAGGCGGTTCTCCACCAGGGTAGGGATCTCTTCTCTGACTGAATCATATAAGTCTTTGAACGGAGCCGGGATTTTCTTGTCTATGATGTCGTAGCCCTGGAGGGTGGTGAGTAGCTCAATGGCGGTGAGATACTCGAACATCTCTATGAGCCAGGCTAGATGAATGGCACAGTTGCCGGCGTTGGCGTTGAAGTCCTCGAACTTGCCGCCTGCAGGTACTGACTGAATACTTCTTGAATGGGACCGCGCCCGAATCTCTAAAGAAAGCGAAGCGGCGGTGTAATGAGCAATCATGAGCCCGTAGTTAGAGCCGGGGTCCTGACTTTTGTGGGTCATATAGGCGGGCAGGTCGTTGATAGGCTCCCTCACTGTCAACTGTCCGGTGCGGCGTTCGCTGGCGAGACAGGCGGTGGCTGCCACTTGAGAGAGTGCGTCCAGGGCAAAAGAGATTCTTGCCCCCGAGGTATTCATCGAGTTATTAGTATAGGTCCCGTCTTCATTGATTATCGGATTATCCGATACCGCATTCAGTTCATCTAAAATGGCTTCTTCGGCACCTTTGAGCGCATCTAATAGCGAGGCGAAGACGGTGAGGGCATAGCGGCAGGAGAGCGGCGAGCGAACTAGATGGTCATCGTTGGCGGGGCTCAGTTCATACAGGGTTTTGCACAAAGTATCGAGGGTCGAATGATTTTTGTAGGTGATGAACTCATACTGATTGCTCATATAGCCGGGGCTTATCAACTCGCCGTTTAAATGGGCGGTGGCGACAGCGACATTAACGAGGCTGCGCATATCAGATAGAGCGAGTGTTGCCACACCGAGGCTCTGGGCAAGCCCGTTTATGAGGGCGAGTCCGTCTCTGCCCCGCAATTTATAAGGGACCAGTTCGTGACGCTGTAATACTGAAGCTGCCGGCTCATGCCTGTCTCCATCGATGATCTCGCCTTCACCGATAAGGGCGGCTGCCATATGAGACAGAGGGACAAGATCGGAGGAGCCGATGGAGCCCAGCATCGGTGCCGACGCTGCCAGGTCTTTATTTAAGAAAGCGACCATGCTCTCGAGCAGCTGCGGCGAGACCCCACTTTTACCCCGCAGAAAGTTATTGAGCCGAATCAACATCATCGCCCTCGATTGATCCGCCTTCATATAGGGACCGACACCGCAAGCATGGGCCAGAATCAGATTCTCCTGGTGGTTTTTCTGATCTTCTTTAGAGATATCGACACAGTCTAATTCGCCGACACCGACCGAGACACCGTAGATGACGTTGTCTGCATTAATCAGTTTAGTTACCAGGGCATGAGCCTTTTCACAGGCGGCAAAAGCCGAAGCAGCCAAAGAGATGTCAGCATGATCTCGCGCCACCTTGACGGTGTCTTCTATGGTGAGGGAGCTTCCGGTCAATTCCAGAGCCATTGATAACCTCCTGAATCCAGGAGATTATTTTACTGCTCTTTCGAATCGATCTCGCTTTTCAGTTTGGCCAGCAGTTCATCCACGCTGAGGATGCCTGCCTGACCATCCCGGCGATGGCGGATAGCGACCTTGCCTTCGGCTTCTTCCTTGTCTCCGATCACTACCATATAAGGAATCTGTTGCATCTGACCTTCTCTTATACGATAGTTCACGGTTTCAGATCGGTTGTCGATATGAGCCCTGATATCGTTGTCCCGCAGTTGCTGGTGGACTTTCGATGCGAACTCCTGGTGTCGGTCGGAGATTGGCAGAACAAGCACCTGGGTGGGGGCGAGCCAGAGCGGGAAGGCGCCGGCATAATGTTCTATCAAGCCGCCGACGAAACGTTCCATAGAGCCGAGTACCGCTCTGTGGATCATGATCGCTCTGTGTTTCTCCCCGTCTTCGCCGATATAGCTCACATCGAAACGGCGGGGCAGATTGAGGTCGACTTGAATCGTCGGTCCCTGCCATTCGCGACCGATGGCGTCGAAGAGTTTGACGTCGATTTTCGGTGCATAGAAAACACCGCCACCTTCATCGATTTCATAGTCGATGCCGCGGTCTTTCATGGCGTCTTCCAATCCGGATGTGGCAAGCTCCCACTCTTCGTCGGTGCCGAGATACTTCTCGGGACGGGTGGAGAGATAGCATTTATACGTATAGCCGAAGGTGGTCATCAAAGTATCTATCAGGTCGAGGATACCGTCGATCTCACCTTTTAACTGCTCAGGGGTGCAGAAGATATGAGAATCATCCTGGGTAAATCCGCGCACCCGCAGCATGCCGTGTAGCACGCCGGATCTTTCATAGCGATAGACCGTGCCGAGCTCGGCATAGCGCAGAGGCAAATCGCGATAGCTGCGCAGTTTGGTCTTGTAGATCATGATATGACCCGGACAGTTCATGGGCTTGCATCGGTAAGGATGCTCGTCGATGTCCATGGGCGCGTACATATTTTCGGCATAGTTCTCTAAGTGGCCGCTTATCTTATAGAGATCTTCGCTGGCCACATGGGGAGTGTAGACAAACTGATAACCGCGCTTACGATGCTCTTTGCGCCAGAAGTCTTCGATGGTGTCGCGAACAGTCGCCAGGTTTGGGTGCCAGAAGATAAGCCCGGGACCGACCTCTTCGTGAACCGAGAAAAGATCGAGCTGCTTGGACAGTTTACGGTGATCTCTTTTCTCTGCCTCTTCAAGCCGGGTCAGATGGTCGTCGAGATCTTGTTTGGACCACCAGGCGGTGGCATAGATTCTTTGCAGGTTTTCTCGGTTCTCGTCACCGCGCCAGTAAGAGCCGGAGACTTTGAGAAGTTTGAAGGCTTTTATATGCTTGGTGGAAGGCAGGTGCGGACCGGCACAGAGATCGTTCCAGATCACTTTGCCGTCTTTGTCTTTCATCAGATAGAGGGTGGGGTTGTGGTCCCGGTGCTCTTCTAAAAGCTCGGCTTTGAATTTTTCGCCGTCTTTGCGGAATTCATCAAGCTGTTTGTCCACGTCGGGAATGTCGAAGCGGACTATCTGCTGATTCTCTTTGGCGATCTCTTTCATCTTGGCTTCGATCTTTTCTAGATCTTCGATAGAGAGAGTATGCTCGGGTATTTCGAAATCGTAATAGAAGCCGTCTTTGATGGTGGGACCGATGGCGATTCTTGCCTCGGGAAAGACCGATTGTACGGCTTCGGCCATGACATGGGCGGTGGAGTGTCTCAAGAGCTCAAGGGATTCTTCGTCCTTGGCAGTGAGCAATTTGACTTTGTCACCGGTGTGGAGAGGGGTGTGCAGGTCTTTGATCTCATCGTTTATGAGGGCGCCGACACAGTTTCTGTAAAGTCCTTCACTAATGGACTTGGCCAGATCGGCGGCAGTCTCGCCTGCCTGAAGCTCTTTCTGGGCTCCGTCAGGAAGCGTGACCACAACAGGTGTTTCAACTTTAGACATGATAATTTCCTCTTATAGAGGGCATCTACAAACTGCCCTGGAATCAGAAATTTTAGCAGTTGAACTCCGATTTTAGGTCCTTTATAAAGAGAGATAGCATTTCGGTGTTTGTAAGAAATCTCAAGCCCAGCGCATCCCAGCGGCTGATGCCGGTCTCTACGCCCCCTTCATCTATGAATACATAAACTTTGAGGTCGGCTCTTTCTCTGTCGGGTCTTTCTATGCGCAGATCGACAGAAGGCTCGAAGGGCTCGAATAGAACCGTGTCTACTTTACCTTCTGCCAGGGATTCCAGACGTGAGATCAAAAGCTTGACTTCATCCTCCGGCTCACGAAAAAAAATGTAGCCGTCTTTCTCTAGCGGCGCTTCAGCGGTTTTGTTCTCTTGCTCTTTTGCAGACGAGATAAGCCTCTTGCCCTGGGTCATTCGCCAGGAGAAATACTGAATGGCCTGGTCCGGATAACTTTGATGACGCTCAATCGGTGATTCCGGCGAGATTTCAAAGGCGCTCATGTATTCCCGGTCTTCCGATTGTAATCTGGCCATCGCTCTGTGTTCTGTTCCTTTATATATGATGAGTTTTGCTTGCGGCTCTGTTACTTGCCGATGCAGAATCGAGAGAATACTTCGGTGATCACCTCTTCGGTCACTTCATCGCCACAGGCTTCCGAGAGGCTGTGGATGGCTGATTTCAAGTCGGTGGCGATGCAGTCTTCGAGCATTCCCAGGGCGCTTGCTTTCAAGACCTCTTCAAGCGAGATTGTCGCTTTGCGGCAGAGTTCACCCTGTCTCTGGTTGAGAGAGCCCCCTGTTTCTACCAGAGCGTTGCCGGTCAGAGCCCATTTTTCTATCTCGGCCGAGAGCCTGTCGAGACCCTCTCCGGTGACTGCTGAAATAGGCACGGTGGCTACAGTCTGGGAGCCGTTGATTTGATCGGGGTCTTTCTTTGATAAGTCTATTTTGTTCCAGACCAGAATATAAGGGGCGTTATCAATCAGCTCCAGAATCTTCTCCTCCGGCTCTTCAAAAGGGATGGTGGAGTCAACGATGAAGAGAGTGAGGTCGCTCTCTTTTATTGCCCTGGTAGTACGCTCAATACCAGCTATTTCGATAGAATCATCGGTTACTCTAACTCCTGCCGTGTCTATTAAGGTTACGGGAACGCCGTTGAGATCTAGCAGTTCTTCGATGGAATCCCTGGTGGTTCCGGGGGTGTCCGAGACTATGGCGCGGTCGAAACAAAGCAGCCTGTTCAAAAGACTTGACTTACCGGCGTTCGGTCTGCCGACCAGAGAGAGTTTGAGACCTTCTCTCAAGAAGCGACCGGAGCGGGTTGTGCGAGCCAGCTTGTTGAGCCTGTCTATGGCGCTTTCCACTACGGCTTCTATATCGTCCCGGGGAAGCTCACCCACTTCTTCAGGAAAGTCAATGCCTGCTATGAGCTTGGAGAGCAGCGCCAGAAGCTCGCCTCGGACTTCGGCGATTTTTCTGCCTATATGACCTTCCAGAGCAGAGAGGGCAAGCCTGCTCTGGCGACCGGTTTTGGCTTGAATAAGATCTAGCACCGATTCTGCCTGGGTCAGATCCATCTTGCCGGATAGAAACGCACGCTTGGTAAACTCCCCTGGCAGAGCCAGTCTTGCCCCGGTGCTCAAAAGCAAGGCCAGTACTTCTTCGGTTATCAGAGGACTGCCGTGGCAGTTGATTTCGATGAGATCGTCTCCGGTATAGGTGTTGGGTGCCCGGTAGCAAATACAAACCACTTCGTCTATAAAAATCGCTTTCTGGGGATTGTATATATATCCGTGGATAGCCTTATGGCTTCCGGGCTTTCGAAGGTCGACTTTCTTTAACTCTTTTGATGAAGAAGAAAATATTTGTTCAAGAATTCCATAGCTTTGAGGACCAGAAATTCGAACGACCGCGATCGCGCCTGTGCCCGCAGGAGTAGATATAGCCGCAATCGTGTCTCTTTCAATCATGGGAATTCAATTTACCACAAGTTACCCTATCTACAGTGATTTGAAATTATCTTTGAAGAACCTCTTGAACTCTTGAACTTACGGTGGTAGTATCACACAGTTTTTGGCCTTCAAAAAGGCTAGTTTGTCTCCGACAAAGCTGTTTAAAACCTTAGGAAATAAAGCATGAACAAAGCAGAACTTGTAAACGAAATTGCAAAAGCTACTGGTCAAACCAAGCTTGATGTCCACAATACCGTGGCTGCAGTTTTACACCACCTCACCACCTCCATGGCTAAAGGTGACAGAGTTACCCTCGTTGGTTTCGGTACTTTCGAGCGCAGACAAAGACAGTCGCGCATGGGAGTCAACCCCCAGAACCCCGATCAGAAGCTCAAAATCCCCGCAGCTAAAGTACCTGTATTCCGCGCTGGACAGGAACTGAAAAGCGTAGTCAACGGCAAGAAAAAACTTCCTGCCCTTGCTGCTACCGTAACCGCAGCCAAGCCCGCTGCTAAACCGAAGAAAGCTGCTAAGCCTAAAGCTGCCGCTAAAGCTAAAGCAAAAACCGCTTCCAAAGCTAAGCCCAAGAAAGCTGCTGCTAAGAAGACCACTGCTAAAGCTGCTAAGAAAACCACCGCTAAAAAGCCGGCTGCTAAAAAGCCCGCTAAGAAGACTGCAAAACGTCGTTAGTCTTTAAAAAGGCGATTGGACAATCGAAAGATTGAAAGAGAGGGAGGATTTTTAAATCCTCCCTCTTTTGTCATTTCAGGCTTCATCGGCTTTGTGGCGATATCGCAAGTAGGTGAGACTGACGAAGTTATTGGTTATGTGGGCAAGGATAGGTGGCCAGAGGCTGCCTGTAAGGATGATCATATAGCCGAAAAGGGCTCCGGCAAGAGCCGCCCAGATTGCATAGAAAAGATAGCGTTTACCGGCGAAATGACAGAGACCGAAAACGATGCTTGCGATCAAAATACCGAACTGGTTCTGAAGGACGCCTCGATAGAAGACCTCTTCGCAAAAGCCGGATGCCAGGGCTATTAAGACAATGTCCCGGAAAAGAAATTTTGAAAAGACCGGAGCCATTACATCGTTGATAAGCTCCAGATAGATATCGAAGAATTTGAACTTGTCTCTCAAGGCAAGGGCCAGGCGAGCGGTTGCTATGCTTGTCAGGCTGAGCAAAAAACCGGTGCCCAGACCGGCAGCCATTTGAAGCGGATCTACTTTTGAAAAGACAGTCAGCAACTCGATCTTGGCGAGCCAGCTCCAGGCGGTGGCCAGGATCAAAACCAGGGCTTCGATCAATATGATCAGATTGAAGATCTGGTTTTTACTGAGGTTAGTTTGAGAGGACGGCATGGTCTAGAACCACCTCTGGTCTCAGCAAAGAGTCTTCGGTCAACTTCATAAGAGCGATGGGAACGGCTCTGTAACAGGCGAAAAGTCTCTGCTCCGGGGCGGCACTTAGATTTAGATCCAGATCGCCCAGGGCGATGCGTTGACCGTTGGCAATTCTTTTCGCCATGTTTTCATCCACTTCGAAAGAATCGAGACCCAGAGCTTCTACCGGTGAAACCAGGCAATTCGAAAGGCTTTGCTTAGCGCTGAGGTCGGTCAGCTCTTCGATTGTATGAGCTTGATCGATTTTGAAATTGCCCGATTGTTCTCGAACCAGGCCCTGAAGGCATCCGCCCGTGCCCAGCTGCATACCGAGATCTCGAGCTATCGATCGTATATACGTTCCCTTAGAACATTCGACCTGTGCCACTACCACAGGTAGCTCTATCGATAGCACCTCTAGCTTGTATATTTCTACCGAGCGTCCGGGAAGTTCGCGGGGAGCCTCTCCTTTGCGAGCCATCTCATAGAGTTTGCGTCCGCCCTGTTTTATCGCACTGTAGACCGGCGGTATCTGAATGAGCTTGCCGACAAAACCGGCCAGTTTTTCTTTGATAAGCTCTTCTGTTATGGAAGCATCCAGCTCTTTTTCTTCCAGAATCGAGCCTTCGGTATCATCGGTGTCGGTGCGTCTACCAAGCAGGATTTCTGCCCGGTAGCATTTGTCGTCGGGCAGATACTGAAGCAAGCGACAGGCTTTGCCCAGCCCTACCACCATCACCCCTTGGGCCAGGGGATCTAACGTGCCGCCGTGGCCGACCTGTTTAATTCCGCTCAGCTTGCGAATTTTATAAACCAGGTCGTGGGATGTTATCCCGCTCGGTTTTATGGCGTTGAGGAAACCGATCATGGAAATAGGCTTGGGACCTAGACTTCTCCCCGGGCGATTTTCCCGAGAATCTCCGACACTTTCGCGCCGCGCTCCAGTGATTTATCGAGCTTGAATTGAAGCTCCGGGGCGAAACGCAATCTCAATCTTCTGCAGAGTTCGCCGCGAATCACTCCGATTTTTTCGTTGAGTGCTTCCATAGTCCCGCTCTGGGCCGCTTCGTCTCCAAAGACCGAGACAAAGACTTTTGCCGAGCGGCAATCCGCTGTGCATTCCACATCCACGATCGAAACCAGACCGGAAATTCTTTCGTCCTTTATGTCCTTGAGCAGCATTTGAGCGAGTTCGCGTTTTATAGACTGCGATACTCTAAGGGAGCGTTGTATGGCCATTTCCTGTCACCTCGTATTAAGGTCCATGCCAAAGAACTTTGCTTGCTTTGGATTACTCGCCGCGTTTGGTCTCTTTGATGATGTAGGCGTGCACCTTATCACCTTCTTCGATGGCGGTGAATTTCTCGAAGCTCATACCGCATTCGAAGCCCTGGGCAACTTCTTTGACATCGTCCTTGAATCGTTTCAGAGTATCTATCTTTCCATCATAGATCTGCTGACCGTCTCTTTCAATCCGGACTATGCAGCCACGCTGAATTTTGCCTTCCTGCACCATACAACCGGCGATAACAGTACCTTTGCCTACTTTGAAGATCTGTCTGATCTCGGCAGAGCCAAGTTTGACCTCTTCTCTTATAGGTTCGAGCAGACCTTGAATAGCTTTGGTCAGGTCTTCGGTAATCTGATAGATGATGCTGTAGCTTCTGATGTCGACACCGTTGGCGTCGGCCACTGTTCGAGCATTGGGATCGGTCTGGGCATTGAAGGCCAGAACAATCGCATTTGAAGAAGCAGCCAGGTTGACATCGTTTTCTGAGATGTTTCCGGAGGCAGCCCTGAGAACTCGAACCTGGACATTCTCATCACTGAGTTTGACCACTGAGTCTGCGATAGCTTCTGCCGTACCCTGAACATCGGCTTTGACGATGACGTTCAGCTCTTTGACTTCGCCGCTTTCGAGCATGTCGTGCAGAGATTCCAGGGTGACATGGTGTTGTCTCATGGCGCCCACGGATTCCTGGCGGTCTTCGACCGTCTCTTTCATCTCTTGCATGTCTTCCACTACCCGGAAAGGATCTCCGGCCTGGGGAACGCTGTCGAGACCGAGTACTTCTACCGGCATACTGGGTCCGGCTGCTTTGACACGGTTGCCACGGTCGTCGAAGAGGGCTCTGACACGACCGCTGGTGCTGCCGACAACAATCAGATCGCCTTCACGCAGGGTGCCGTTTTGCACCAGGGCGGTGGCGACCGCACCTTTGCCGCGTGAAAGCTCGGCTTCTACGATGACGCCTTCGGCAGGTTTCTCGGGATTGGCTTTCAGATCTTGAAGATCGGCTACCAGGAGAATCATGTCGAGAAGGTCATCGAGACCGGTTTTCTTCTTGGCGGATACTTGAACAGTGACTGTGTCACCACCATAGGATTCTGCAAGCAGATCATGTTCCATTAACTGAGTCAGCACTCTGTCCGGTTCTGCGCCGGGCAGGTCGATTTTGTTAACGGCTACGATAATGGGCACTTGCGCCGCTTTGGCGTGGTCGATTGCCTCTTTGGTCTGGGGCATGACACCGTCATCGGCGGCCACTACAAGGATAGCTATGTCTGTAGAACGTGCTCCACGGGCACGCATGGCGGTGAACGCCTCGTGACCGGGGGTGTCGAGGAAGACTATCTGTTTGAGCCCGTCTTCATGTTCGACTTCCACATGATAGGCGCCGATATGCTGGGTGATACCACCGGCTTCTTCGTCGGTGATTTTGAATTTGGTCTGTCTGATGGCGTCGAGCAAGCTGGTTTTACCGTGGTCGACGTGACCCATGATTGTGACTACCGGCGGTCTGGTTATTAGATTGCCGTCGTCCTCGCTCTCTTCTTTTGCTGCCTTCGCTGCTTTAGCCTGGGCTGCCTTGGTAGGTTTCTTAGCTACCTCTTCGGTGAGAATTTCATATTCCAGTTCAGTGGCCATCTCTTTGGCCAGCTCCAGCTCTACCATCTGGTTGACGGTACGCATGATGCCTTTGGTGAAGAGGTGTTTGATAATCTCGGTGACCGGCAGCTTCATCGCTTCGGCCAGCTCTTGCACGGTGAGATTTCTGACGAGCACGACCTCTTTTGGAAGATCCTGTTCGATAATCTCCTTCTGCTTCTCTTCTTCTTTTTTCTGCTCTTTCTTGACCTGGGAATGTCTGTGGGATTTCGGTGGTCTGGGAGGAGTTGCCCGCATCGACGGCGCCGCCACCCTTATAGGTACTGATGGTGCCATGGGTCTCTCCGTTCTCTCTCCCCGATCGCGTTCACCACGCTCGCCACGGGGATAATCTCTTTTTTCCTTCTTAGGCGCTTTGCTGCGACCTTTTGCTGTATCCCCGTTGGGATCGAAGTCGATGGCATCACCAGTAGTGCCAGGAGCTTTGGGATCTTTGTCTTCTTGCTCTTTGGCTTTTTGCTGCTCTTTACGCTGCTTCTCTTCGAAATGTCTGTCGAGGTTGCGAATGGCGCGCTGGCCGAATTTAGATTCATCGGACCAGGAGTCACCGGTTACTTTTCCTACTTGAACCGGCTCAACTTGCGGCATCGACTCTTCTTCTTGTTCTGTTTCACGAACAGTTTCCGGGGCGACCTCTTCGCGGGCTACCGGTTCTGCTGTTTTCACCGGGGCCTGGGCTTTTTTCGGTTGGGCTTCGGCAGCAGTCGATTCTCGGGCCGGGGCCTGGGTTGCGCCTCCGGATTGAGAAGTTTGGGTCGATTGCACCGGTTGCACAGGTTGCACAGGTTGATAAGATTGGCCTGACTGTAATGTCGGGTTAGAAGAAGAGATCTGACTGGGCAGGCCGCTGCCTGAAGAGATCTCGCCTTCCGGTCTGGTCGGTCTGGCGATTCTGGGGGTAGATGAAATATGCGAAGCCGGTAACGGCGCCGGTCCTCCGGCGGGCAAACCGGGACCCTGGGATGTTTCTGCCGCTGCAGCGGGATCAAGACCTTCACCTTCAGGGGTTTCAGGCTTTTTGCGATATCTGTTCAGAACTCTCGGTTTCGGTTTGTCTTTCTTTTTCTCGGGCGGTGGCGGCACATTCAAGGTTGTTTTGGCGGTCGCCTTAGATTTAGGAGCTTTCTTGGTAGCGTCGTCGCTGTCCTCTTTCTTCTTGCCGAGGGCCGCTATCAGAAGACCGACAGCGTTGCTGTCGACGGTGCTCGAATGACTCTTCACGTCATAACCCAGCTCACGCAGGGTCTGGATGATATCCTGGTTGGGGACATTCATCTTTCTTGACAGTTCGTAGATTCTGACTCGTTCTTCCATTTGCTACTTCTTTTGAAATCCTATTTCAGTTCTCTGTATTTTGGCATGTTTTATCCGATTCTGTGCATAGTTCGGTAATTGCCTTGATAAGTTGTGATTCAAGCGGCCATTTGATCTGCCTTTTTTTCTCTTCGCCTTTTTTCTTTCTGCCTTCCAGAGCGTGTTTGAGGCGACCGCCTTTCTCTACCTGTTTGAGGCAAAGTTCAGATTTACAAAGGTAAGCAGAGCGTCCGAAAAGTCCTTTCTGTCCATGATTCAGTCTCACTTCCATCGTCTTGAAATCCACCGTCAATCTAATCATTTCAGATCTTGATCTTTCGGTTCTACAAGCGAAACAGATTCTTCCGGGTCTCTTGCCTACCTCCATAAAACTTCACCCTGACCTGTCAGGCCTGGGTTTCCAGGTCCATGTCTTCGAGGGTCTGATTCAGGTTGCGGAAGGAACCGCCAGCCTGACTCTCCGACTTGATGTCGATTTTCCACTGGGTCAACTTCGCAGCCAGACGCACGTTCTGTCCGCCTCTTCCGATGGCGAGACTGAGCTGATCATCCGGTACGATCACTTCTGCTCTCTTGCCGCCCATTTCGGGTGGATCGTCATAAAGAGCCACGGTGGTGATTCTGGCAGGGCTGAGAGCGTTGGAGATGTAATCTACCGGGTCGGTCGAAAATCTGATTACATCAATCTTTTCGTTTCTCAATTCGGCAACGACGTTCTGAATCCGAACACCGCGGGTACCGATACAGGCGCCGACCGGATCGACATCAGGATCTTCGGAGTGTACTGCGATTTTTGTTCTGTAGCCGGCTTCCCGGGCAATAGAACGAATCTCGACGGTGCCGTCTTCAATTTCCGGAACGTAGAGCTCGAACAATTCGCGCACCAGCTCAGGATGAGCCTGGGAAACGACAATCTGGGGCACTCTTCCTGATTCGCGCAGTTCGAGAACATAAACACGAACACGGTTGCCGACTCTGTAAGTCTCGCCGGGAAGCTGTTCTCTGGTCGGCATACAGCCTTCCACCCGACCGAGGTTGACGATAACGTTGTTGCGTGTGTTCGATAGCACCTCGATCCGCTCGATCTGACCGGTGGTACAGGTACCTTTTCTGGCTTCGAATTCGCGCTTGATAAGCTCTTTCTCAGCTTCTCTCAGGCGCTGGGTAATCAACTGTTTGGCAGTCTGGGCGGCGATACGGCCGAATTCGGAGAAGTCTTGAGGGGTTACTTCGATTTCGAGAACTTCGCCTTCGGTAACGTCGGGAATCAGGTCCCGGGCTTCTTCCAGGCTGATCTCGTGATAGTCGTTGGAAACTTCCTCTACCACTTCTTTCGGGGCGAAGATGCCTATCTCACCGGTTTCGGTATCGAAGATCGCTCTTACTCCCTCGACATCATGGTCGGGGACTTTCTTCTTGTATGCGGCTACTATCGCATCACAAACATAGGATATGAATTCCTCCTGGGGAATATTCCTATCTCTTTCCAGCTCTTCTGCGGCTTCGAGCAGCTTATCGCCTATCTTGATCACGGTGGATCCTCCGATTTTCTATTGGTTATTCAGTTTTTCAAGGGCTCTTTTTCAAGAGCGGGAGAGCTTTTAGCTCAAAACTTCTTCTTCCTCGGGTTCTTCTTCTTCCAGCTCTTCGACGGGCCTGGGCGAGAGGCGCACCGAGGAGAGAAGATGGAACTCGAGGGTAATTTCAGTGACCGGGTCCAGCACAAGGCTCTCGTTCTTTTTCTTTTTGCTTTTCTTAGACTTTTTATCGTCTGAGACCGGTGTCGGTTCGCCTATGGTAACCATGCCTTCTTCAGCATCTTGTAGAACTCCGGTGAAGTTGTGACCGAGCGTGTCTATCGCAATCTTCGACTGGACTTCGACCAGTTCTCCGACAAAGACCTTCAGCTCTTTCTGGGTTTTGAGCTTTCTATCGATACCGGGACTCTGGACTTGCAGTACGAATGGACCGTCTACGAGAGGACCGGATTTGCCTGCAGCCAGTTTGTCTAATTTCTTTTCTAGATTTCGAGAGACCTTTTCACAGTCATCGAGACTGACTTTGGAGCCTGGTTTATGAACCGTGACTTCCAGGACTTTCCTGCTTCCCTGATTGATAAAGCGAGCTATGACCAGGACTAGACCTAAAGGTGAAAGTATGGGCGTCAACAGCTCCGACACCTTTTCTATCGCTTTTCTCGAGCTAACTCTATCCGTCACTCTGTCCTTAAATTCTCCGTTCTAAAAACAAACAAGCACCCCTTCGAGGTGCCGGGAAAGTAAAATTGCCTTCGTTTGGTCGTTCTCTTTACCTTCAAGTTCGGTATGTTAACATGGCTCACCTCCTTGAATCAATGGCGAACCGGGCAAGCAGGGCGAATATGGCTCCATCCTTTACAATCTCGAATCGACAGAGAAAGCACGACCTCAGTGATCTCGACCTCCAGACCATGACTTCTCGGCTGGGGGAGGAAGTTTGTAGAAATCTTAAAGAAAGTCCCTGTTCCTGGATCTCGCCGGACATTCTGGCTGCCATAGAAAGGCAGGGTGTTTTCAACCTGGTCTTTGTCTCGGACCGAAAAATCCGGCAGCTGAATAAACAGTGGCGAGGCAAAGACAGGGCCACCGACGTTCTCTCTTTCCCGTTGGATCTTGAACCGGATCTCGAGATCGCTTGTCTGGAAGCGGAAGAAGATTGTTTTGAAGTCGGAGAGATAATCGTCTCAGTGGATACAGCCATCGCCCAGGCACAGGATTATGGTCACAGTCTGGAGCGAGAGGTGGCATTTCTTGTTACCCATGGCATTTTGCATGTTCTCGGTTTCGACCATGAAACGCCGGAGGATGAAGCCGAGATGTTCGGGCGCCAGAAAAAGATTCTCTCATCCGGCGGATATATAAGAAGGTAAAAGGTTATTTTTACCTGGACAGGCTCCAGTTTTCACGCTGGCCTCACGCTGGTCTGGTTTAATAAGGCTTGTAAAGAAGATTAGACGAATTTCGAGCCTTTATCGGGCATCTCCGTGCATTAATATTAGAAGAACCCCTTGAGGACCCTGGTTTGAAATCCATAAAACATCGCGATCCGCTCAAAGAGCGTTCTTCCAAGAGAAGAGCGGAGGCGAATGTCCGACCGGTCAGTGAACTTCACAGCAATTCTCAGGCTCAGAGCCGAGACGAGAGTGTGATTCCTATCGGATGGCAGCGTAAGACCGGCAAAGCACACAGCTTATTAGAGTCTTTCTATCATGCCTTTCACGGTATAAAGGTCGGTCTCAGAGGCCAGAGAAACCTTCGCATTCATTTTGCCGCTGCTCCTCTGGTCGTGGTCATGGGGCTTTTTCTTCATATAGATAGCGTGAGCTGGCTTGCCCTGGTTTTTGTAATGGCTCTGGTGATCTCCACCGAATTTATGAACACAGCCATCGAGCACCTGGTGGATATCTCTGCCGAAGGTCAATACAAATATGCTGCTCGTTGTGCCAAGGATACCGCCGCCTCTGCGGTGCTTATTGCCTCGCTTGCCGCCATTATTGTGGGCGCTCTGGTCTTCGTTCCGAAATTCGTCGCATTATTTTGAAGATTAAATTGCCGCAGTGGGAGAATTCCCATTGACTATTGCCTATTGACAAGCCACAATGTAGACGTGTGGATTGGATATAAGCGGCTCCCGGGCTGCTTTAGGGAGATTACATATGTCTACTTTAGACGGCGGATATCAAGGTAGAGACCAGTTTCAAATAGCGGACTCCGGAGACGCGAACAGCAGCGCCTTCAACGCTGCAGATTTCTGGGGGCCACCGAGCGGCTCGGACAGGCATACCGTGTCGGACAGGACAGCGATGTCCTCCAACTTTAATACACCGTTGAATTGTGACAGTCTGCCGTCGGGCTTGTCCCAGACCAGCTATCGCGCCTGCTCCCACGAGTTCAGACCGCAGGAGCCCGTGGTCACCGCCGGCTCGATACCCTGGAACACTGGCAGAACCAATCCCGGTCAGTTCGTGCCCATCGGCGATCGCGAAGTCTACAACTATCCTACTTACCCCCAGACTGGTGGAGAGGGTACTGTAATCATTCAAAAGTCCAGCGGCGGTTCAAATGGCGGCTATCAAAACTACAGCCCCTGGCAGAATCAAGGCTATAGAAACTACGGCGATCAGGGTGGCGACAGCAAGACCATCGTCGTAACCGGTAACGGTCAACAAACCGTTCATGACACCACTTCTCGAGTCAGAGTCGGTAATACCGAAGTCTACGACGATGCCACCGTGGTCAACGGTCATCCTGTGGGCGACCAGTCGGGAAGACGCGGTTCCGGAGTACCGGGACTCGAGGGATGGACCCCGAAAGAAGTAATCGGTCTTGTCGGTGTGGTCGGTGAAACCGCTATAGGCATGCGTAACCGAGGACACAATCAGGGTGGCGACTATTATGATCCTTACGGTGACAGCCGCAACTACAGATATCAGAACAACCCGAACCAGCGCTATTATCAAAACAATGGCTGGCAGAACAACGGACAATGGCAGAATCAGGGCGGCAATCGCAGCAGAAACATAATTGTCCAGGGTGGTCAGAACCGTGTCTATGATCGCAGCGAAGGTGTGCGTGTCGGTAATACCGAAGTCTATGATGATGTCACCATCATCAACGGACGTCAGGTCGGAACTCCTCCTTTTGTCCCCGGCCGTCAGAACGGCGGTTGGACTCCTAAAGAGACCATCGGTTTGATCGGTGTGATGGGAGATATCCTGGTCCGTTCTAAGAATCGCTAAGATTCATCGATTCTGGACTTAGGCATTAAGGCATAAACTGCATTTCGAAAAATCGTTGACTCGGCGTACTGCCGGTCAGGATCTCTACATCGACTTCGAAGATCCTTTTGATCTCTTCTCTGGTCAGGGTTTCATCTGGGGCGCCGGCTGAGGCGATTTTGTTAGGCAGATTCTCTTTGTGCTCTATGAGTATGACTTGATCCGATAGTTGGTCGATCATGGTCAGATCATGGAGGATTACTATAATCGCCAGATTGTTCTCTTTCAGGGTTTTCAATAAAGAGAACACATTGATGCGGTGTTTGAAATCCAGACTGGAAAGCGGTTCATCCAAAAGGAGAATCTGTGGTTTTTGAGCAAGTGCCGCTGCTATGGCCACACGCTGTTTTTCTCCACCGGATAAATTGGCGACGAATCTTTTCTCCAGGCTCTTTACCTGGGCAAGTTCCATGGCTGATTCTATAGAATTCAAATCTTCTTGCGAGATGTTCCAGGACCACCACTTCTGGTGAGGATTTCGTCCCATGGCGACAAACTCTTTGACGGTCAGTGCCAGGCTGTTGTCGAAAAACTGGCTTACATAGGCACATTCTCTGGCGAAGTCCCGGGCGCTCATCGACCAGATGTCTCGGTTTTCAACGCGCACCGTGCCTGATTTCGGTTTGATCTGCCGGGCTAGAGTCTTCAACAGGGTCGATTTGCCGGAGCCATTGGGACCGGCAAGACTGGTTATAGTACCAGGCTTAATTTTTATAGAGACATCATCAACAATAATGGCGGTATCTTCGTAGCCGACACAAAGCTCGGTGGTTTCGATTATGGTATCAGTTCGACTTTCTGTGTCTTTCAAATCAGGCATATCAGGCGAATTCTTCTCCCCTTTGTTTTGATACCAGATAGAGAAAGAAGGGACCACCAATCAAAGATAATAGTGTACCCAGGGGCAACTCCTGACCGGCTGCAATGGAGCGAGCGGCAAGATCGCTGACCAGCACCAGGCCGATGCCTAATAAAGCGGTGCAGATGATATGAAGTCTTTCGTCCCGACCAAAAGTTCTTCGAGCTATATGTGGTGCCACCAGACCGACGAAGCCGACCAGGCCCGAAACCGATACCGCCGCGCCGCACATCAGAACGGCGATGGATAGTAAGACCAGCTGCAGGATTTCCACATTCACACCAAGGGATCTGGCATGCTGCGATCCCAGCGATAACAGTCGAAGTTGCTTGGAGAGAACCAGGGCAAGTAGAATTCCGAACACCGTATAGCTTGCCGCCGGGGCCAGCTCTTGCCAGGTGCGCCCCGAGATTCCGCCTGCCAGCCAGAAAAATATTCCCTGGGCTTTAATAGGGTCTGTTCCATTGGTGATAATCAAGGTGATGATTCCGCTGCAGATTGTCGATAGTGCGATGCCGGCCAGAAGCATTTTGGTCACCGATAGACCGGTAGGAATTTTAGCCAGGGATGCGACTATCAGGCTGGCGACAAGCCCACCGGTGAAAGCCACTATGGGCACATAGCTGAAGCTGAGACCGAGCGAAAGGGCTATGGCCACAGTGACTCCGGCACCACTTGAAACACCTGTCAAATAGGGGTCGGCGAGATTATTTTTGGACAGAGTTTGAAGGAGATAGCCGCTCACACTGAGAGCTGCTCCGACAGTGATGGCTGTGAGCAGCCTGGGCAGCCGAATTTGCCAGATGATATCGCGGACCATGGCCTGGTCTACCGGAATCGCTGCCGGGCTGAACAGGGTCGTGAGCGCAATCTGCGGAGAGATTTGCACATCGCCCACACAGATATTCAAAAGAATACCTGCACCTACTATTAGAATCAGACTGACAATCTTGAGGAGCAAAGGTTGTCTCCCTAAATATCTTGAATGTTCCGGTGCCCATGACATTAGCAGATAGGGAGCCCCTTCGGGTTATCAGGATGGGCATAATTCATTGATTATTCACGGTTTTTTAGCGTTCTATTATTTAGCTCCTGTTCTATCAAATTCCCGCTGGCGGTCATGGTAGTATTTCAAGGAACCCGTGTAGTAGAAGATCACCGAATCTGATCGTACTCTCTCAAGTTTTCTTCTCTTGCCAGGAAAGAGCAGTTTGCCATGACTATTTACTTTGACAACAGCGCTACCACTCAGGTCCGAAAAGAAGTGGCGGAGGCCATGGTCGAGTTCATATCGACCAATTATGGCAATCCTTCTTCCATCCATGCGGTGGGTCGCAATTCTTATAAAGCCATGGCGCTGGCGAGAAAAAGAGTCGCCGGATTGCTCAATTGCTCTCCGACCGAGATCTGTTTTGCCGGTTGCGGCACCCTGGCTAATAATCTGGCGATTTTAGGTCGAGCTCGTTTTGTCGAAGCCAACGGTTTAGGTAAACACATAATCACCAGTCGTATCGAACATCCGGCTGTAACCGGACCGGCTCGCTATCTGGAGGGCCAGGGCTGGAAGCTGACTGTACTGGATGTAGATAAAGAAGGTTTCATCAAGGTCGAGCAACTTATGGACGCTCTTACCGATGAAACAAGCATTATCTCGATTATGTGGGCGAACAACGAAATCGGTACTTTGCAGCCGATTAAAGAGATGGCCCAGGCCGTTCAAGAATATGCCAAAGAGAGAGACAGAGAAATATTTTTCCACACCGATGCGGTCCAGGCTGCCGGTAAAGTACCAATCGACCTCAAAGAGGTACCGGTTTCTGCGCTTTCAATATCCGGTCACAAGTTTCATGCTCCCAAAGGCGTTGGTGCTCTATTTTTAAGAAGGGGAGTCAATCTCATGCCCATCACATTTGGTGGCGGTCAGGAGAGAGGGTTAATGCCCGGCACTGAATCCATGCCCAATATTGTAGCTCTGGGAATGGCTGCCGAGCTGGCTTCCGGAGAGATGGAGGATAGTGTCTCTCGGTTGAAAGAGATGCAGAGCTATATGATCGAGCAGTTATCTACAGTGCCAGGCGTGCATATAACCGGTACCAGAGATCTCGATAAGCGGCTGCCGGGGCATGTCAGTGTCGCGGTGGAGAACTGCGAAGGGGAAGCGCTGGTTATGCAGCTGGATCTTAAAGGGATTTGCTGCTCGTCGGCATCTGCCTGTCATAAAGGAATCGTTGAACCTTCCCATGTATTGTCGGCTCTTGATCTGCCCTGCGGCCTGGTTAAGGGCTCGGTTCGAATTTCACTGGGCAAGTTCAATACCATGGAAGAGTGCCGCGAAGCGGTGGCACAGATCAAGTCTGTTTTCGAGTCTCAAAAGCTCTCGGTTATTTAGGTTTTTTGGCCATGTTGCTGACGAAGCGACATAGACCGGACAGTTTTCCAAATGGGAAGCTTCCGTGAAAAGCCTGCAATCCGCCAGCCATCATCTTGATTCTCGATGGTCCATATGGATACCACCAGATTCTCGATGAACCGCCGGCGGCATCAATATTGATGTGCTTAATATTTACAAGATCCATAAGACCGAATTGCGAATGGGAGCGGCCGAACCCGCTTTGTTTAATACCGCCCCAGGGCAATTGCGGCGAGGCGTGAGAGAACAGGCAATCGTTTATGTAGACCGTTCCGACCTCGAGATCTCTGGCGATATCTTCTGCCCGTTTTAAATTTTTGCCCCAGATCGATGCGGTCAGACCAAAGTCGCTGTCATTTACAAGATCGACCACTTCGTCTTCTGTTTCTACTATCATCACCGGTAATACCGGACCGAAGGTCTCTTCTCGCATGATGCGCATAGAGTTGTTGACATTGGTCAGAATAGTGGGCTCGAAGAAAAATCCACCATGCTCTTCGGTGATACCACCACCGGTGAGAACTGTGGCACCATTTTCGACAGCGTCATCCACCAGGGTTTTGATTTTGTCCAGCTGCTCTTGATCTATCACAGGACCGATGTCGACGTTCGGGTCGACCGCGGGACCGACTTTTAGCTCTTTTGTGAATTTAACAAGTTCATCGAGAAACTTCTCGGAGTTCTTGCTCTTTAGTATATAGAGTCTTTCTATGGAAGCGCAGGCTTGACCGGCATTGGTAAAGGCGCCCCAGGCAATGCCCCGGGCTGTCCATTTGACCGGTGCACTGGGCAGAACCACGGCTGCGTCCTTGCCGCCCAATTCGAGGGTGACCGGAACTATTTTATTAGCAGCCTGTTGCATGACCTTTCTGCCGCCTTCCACCGAGCCGGTAAAGATAAGCCGCGAAAGCTTCGATTCGGAGAGGTATTTGCCTGTGACCCTATCGCCGGTGACAACCTGCACAACTCCTTCGGGAAAGCCTGCCTCTTTGAAGAGGTCGCCGATTTTGATCCCTACTAAGGTGGATTTTTCAGAGGGCTTGAGCACCACGGTGTTGCCGACCATGATCGACATGAGAATAGTCATCATAGGAATCGAGAACGGATAGTTCCAGGGCGAAATCACACCGATTACTCCCAGCGGTTCGAACGCCACCACCGATTGTTTGGTTGATAAAATCGGGCTATTGAGGCTGATCATCTGATCTTTGAGCAGACGTTCGGCATTGTCCGCTAGCCAGACACAGGTGTCCAGGGTGCCTGAGAGCTCGGATGCATAGGCTTCTGATAGGGGCTTGCCGACTTCCTGGCTGATTAATTTGGCCAGCTCTTCGCTCTGGGCGGCGATAATCTTGCGGAGCTTCAGGATATAACGGGCTCTCTGACCGAAGTCCAGGATCTGCCAGTCTTCGAAGGCTTTCCAGGCGCCGTCCACCACCTCTTTGACCTGGCTCTCGGACATGACCGGAAACTCTCCGAGCACCTCTTTATTGGCCGGATTAACCGATTCGATTGTCAGGGTCTTGCTCGTTACCATCTCATTACCGTGGGACATGTATCTTGTTATTTTAGCGTCTCGACGGCCTTTCTGGCCTCCTTTGCATTCTTCCCGGCCAGACCTTTGTTCAAGCTGTTCTTGAAGTGTTTCAACGCAGAATCTTTGTCACCGTTTTCATTCAAAATCTTGGCCAGGGTGTATTCAAGGGGCGGAAACTGAGCTGAGAAAGCATCTAGCGAACCTTGCAGCAGTTTGACCGCTTTATGAGTATCGCCTTCATCTATCAATTGTTCTGCCTGGGCGATTATCACCGAGCCATCACCAGGAGCGGCGGCTCTGGCTGATTTCATCAGCTTCTCGGCGCCTTTTTTATCTCCTGAGGCGGCTTTTACCCTCGAAAGCAAGACCATCGCTTCGGTATTGCCGGGCTCTATTTTAAGACAGAGCTCAGCGTTTTTTCTTGCGTCTTCGACCTTGCTCGATTTGAGCGCAAGCTCTCCTAGTCCTAATAAGGCTTCGGGATTTTTCTCGTCTTTATTCAGAGCGCTCTCCAGTTTTTTGCGAGCCGACTTCAGGTCTTCAGTGGCTGAGCCCCGGCTCATTATCGCTTTTCCTTCCATGGCGAGGGCGGTGCTTTTGTATTCCGGATTTCTTGCAATTTCCATCGCTTCTTCCAGGGCTTCTTTCGAGTCGCCGAGATTGATATAGATTCGGGCTAGCTCAAGGTGAGCGGCAGGGAAGAGCTGGTTTTCTGCCAGGGCTTCTTTCAGGTCGGCAAGCGCTTCTTTTACCTTGCCCTGACGGTAGTTGATGATGCCGGACACGACCAGCAGTCTTGGGTTGGCTGGGTTGAGCTTGCGCCCTCCGGCAAGAGCCAGGGCTGCTCCTTTTGCATTGCCTTGTTTCAGATTTGCCATGGCTTCCAGGGCGAAAGCTTCATCCAGGTTCTTGCCGCTGGTTCTTAGCTTTGCTGTGGTCTCCAGACAGGCTTTATATCGGCGCAGCGAGAGCTGCGAAATGGCTCGGCATTTGAGGCTGCGGGCGTCATCCGGATAGGTGGCAAGGGCTCGATCTGCTGCCTTGATCGCTTCTTCGAAGGCACCTGCGTTGACGGCTTCTTCTGCTACCAGAATGAAAAACTCCGGTTCCAGACTATCGTCCTCGATTATGGAACGGACTGCTCCCCGGGCTTCTTCGAGCTTGCCCATTCTGGCAAGCGAGCCGATTGTTTTCAATCGAGCTTCTCTCGATTCGGGCTCGAGGCAGGCTGCTTTTCGGGCACAGATCTGGGCTTCTTTGTTTTTGCCCAGGGCAAGATAGAGCTGCCCCAGCGAGGACCAGGCTTCGTAACTGGTCGGATCTGTTTTAAGCAAGCCTTCGAAAGCGTAGGCGGCACCTTCGTTGTCCTCCAGTGCCTGGCAACAGATACCGAGCTGAAGCCAGGCGGCTTTCGATTCGGGATCAAGCTCGGTGGCTCGCTTTGCTGCCTGACGGGCTCTAGGAATAAAAGACTTGCCGTGTCTTCTCAACATTATTGTTGAGAGCAAAAGCTGATATTCTGCCGAATTAGAACAGCGCTTCTCGTTTTCTTCAAGCAATCTAGAGGCATCGATGACTTTGCCCCGGGCGAACAGAGAGGTCGCTTCTTTGATGACGGCGCTACAGTCCGATGGATTTGCCGAGGCTTCAACCCATGCACCCGGGATGGTGCCCAGGGCAAATTGCATTGTCAACGCTGTCAATAAGGCGGCGGGAAACGATCTGATCGGGTTATATTGAGTATGATGCAAAATAAGAGTCCATTTGGAGAACAGCCCTATTTTATATGACCCGATGAAGAGTTCGCTCAGAAGCCTGTTTTTGATCTGTCTATGTCTTTGCCTGCTGTTTTGTCAAGCGGCTGCCCGGGCAGGTGATGGCGGTGCCTATGCCATGGCTGAGGCGGATTATAAAAAGGGTTTTTTAGATCAGGCTGCTGCCGGACTCGACAGGGTTATTAAAAATGAGCCGTCCAATTATCGAGCCTATATTTTGCTGGGTAAAATCAAGCACCGGCAGGGAGAGGTTGAAAAGGCACTCGAAAACTATCGCAAGGCTCTGGTGCTTCAGCCGCACAGCGCCGAAGCCGCTTTCGCTATGGGCGTCGCTTTATATGACCAGAAGGACTTTCAGGGGGCGAAAGAGAGTTTCGAGAAGGCTTGCAAGTTTGATCGCTCCAATCCCGAGTATCTGTACAATCTTGCCCTGACCCTGGAAGAACTCGGCGACGCGAAAGAGGCTGAAAAAGGCTACAAAAGGGCGGCGCGCTCAGATACGGTAAGTGCAGTCAGTCATTTCAGTCTTGGCCGAATCGCCCAGTTACGCAAAGAGTATGAAACCGCCATTCAAGAGTATGAGAGCGCTATCTCGATCGACCCCAATTTTGTACAGGCTTACAACAACCTCGGGGTTATCTATTCGGAGAAAGGTGACTTCCCTCGCTCTATCGACTATTTTCAAAAGGCTCTCAAAATCGATCCCGATTTCTCTCATGCCAGACGCAATCTCGGTTATGCCCAGGCTCATACCAGTCTCGGTATTACCTATCTGGGCATGGGAAATACTGATAAAGCCAGAGAAGAATTTGAAAAGGCTCTGGATATCGACCCTGAGTGTTCTGATGCGCATTACAATTATGGTCTGCTTCTGCATAAGGATGGAAACCTTGAAGAGGCTATCGATCACTATGAAAAAGCCCTGGCTGCTGACCCGGCAAATGTAAAGGCTCACAACAATCTCGGAGTGGCCTATGCTGCCAGAGGAGATCTCGTCAAAGCTCGTCAGCAGTACGAAGCCGCTCTAAAAATCAGCCCTGATTTCAAAGAAGCTCGTGAGAATCTCTCTCGCCTGGGCGGTACTGCCGACAACACCAGCAAATTCTGACATAAGCATCAAGGACTTCATAAAAGGTCGTCCGGCTTTAGCAATAAGGCACCACTGCCAGTGACCGATAAGCTCCTTTGTAAGCCGGGTTTTGGTGTATTATCGATTCATAACTTCAGCCGCTTTCGCGAAATCTAATTAGACTGGATTTGCGCCCTTGCCAAAGCATTTACTAACTCTTCTGATGCTTACCATGCCGGTCTTCTGCTGTGCCGTTTTGGACTGCACTGTTTCATCTGCGGCACAGGCCCAGGCTCATACTCATACTAGCGTTCATGCTCACGCTCTCGAGGGTGGTATCAGTCACACAAGGTTGAAAGAGCCTATCAATTTGGCTCCGGGTTTGAGCCATATTGATCTGCGTCGTCAAAGAGACAGCTATCTTCTCTGCACAGGCTCTCGCCTGGTTGTCTCCATACTCACCCCTCTCGATTCAAGTACGGCTAGAGTCGGAGACCGGGTCTCTGCCATGCTGCTTACACCGGTTGCAGCCGGAAAAAATGGTAGCAATTTGCTGGCTCCCGGTACCATTTTGTCCGGCTGGGTCTCCGATGTTTTTCATGTGCGGAGGGCGCTGTCGTCCCAGCTGTCTCCTTCTCGTTGGTCCAACTCCAACGCTGCTCTCAATATTCATTTCGATAGAATTCAGTCTCATCATGGACCGGGGCTTGCGATATCGGCAAATCCGGCCAAAGAAACAGCGGTATTCGGGACCGGAAGCGAGTTCGAATTTGCTGTCAATAAGCGCGGTGAAATAACCCTTGATTTCAGCCGGGGGAAGTATACTGCCACATCGGTGGCGGTAGGAGCGGTCAGCCTTGCCACCGGTCCTTTGAGCCTGGTGGTCGGACCGGCTTTATCCGGAACGGCCGGTGCCATGGATCCAGCCTATGCCTTAGATAGACCGGTCTCTCAAAATGAGAGCCATCGTCGCTTCCGGGGCTTCTGTCAGGGAATGGTAAAAGGTCTGCCCGGGGGCTCATTGCTTCTGGGGACCAAGCACCGCGGGCTGGGAGTAGAGTTGCCTGCTGGAGCTCAACTCTGTGTGGAGCTGGATAACGACCTGGTGATCCCTAATAAGCCCTGGTCCCGTTAGGCACGACCAGGCACAGCCAAGTTCGACGAAGCTAACAAGCTAGCGCCAGTCTTTTCGAGCGGCCAGTTTGAGGCGGATTGCCCGTCTGATTTCACTGGTATCGAGGGTGGAGGCGAGAGCCTTCCACATCTTTTTACGGGAGCCTTTGCGAAAGCCTCTGTGCATACCGTTTTCTCGCAAGAGAGCAAAGGCCTCTTCTCGCCAGAGAAGCTGGCACATCGAATAGGGATCGACTTCGAAATTAGTTCTAGAAGGCCAGATTTCGTTGAGATACGGTCTGTCATCTTTTTCGCTCACACAGATAAGCCCCCACCATTTGGGGACGATTTCTAGCGCTTCGGCAACATGTTTTTGATCGCAGACAAGGGTCATGCGATCGAAAACCTTGCAGTAATTCTCTTGTTGGGCGGGAAGTCTTTTAAGATTATCGGCTGCGGACTTTATCTCGAAGCCGTGCATTTCGTCTTTGTGAATGACAGCCATATCGACTCGAAAGCTGCCTTCCATCAGACCCAGTTCGTCAATGATCAAAGAGTTGAAGTATTTATCTTTCAGATTATCTCTGAGGAATGTATGGAGAGCTTCTCTTACCGCTTCTTCTTTCATGATCAGACAAGTATACTCAATCATGATCCTGATGCCAAGACAGAGTTTTTTCTGTTGCTCGTTAGTCAGCTTCAGTAAATTTAGCGAGATCCGCCTCGTCAAGATCGAACTGCTTCAGTTTTTCTATCTCTAGTGTCAGCAGGCTCACAATTCTCTCCAGTTCCGAAAACCGGATTGAGCTATAGAGTGTTTTTTCATACCGGGTCAGTTGCTGTCTTTTGATACCCAGCTTATCTGCCATTTTTGTCTGGGTCCAACCCAGGGCGACTCTTGCTTTTATAATTTCCTCTGGCAGGGCGTTAAGATGGGCAGGCGAACTCAGATTTGTCGAATCGAAGCACGCTGTTCTCATACTCTCAAAGTGCTTTATAGCTATATCGGTTTTCTCTATGTATTGAAAGACTGCTTCTAGTCTGTCGTCGAAATCTTCTATCTCCAGATTGTCAGCCAATCGTCCGGATTGTTTGAGCCAGGCTCTCAATCTGGCTAGCTGACGCTTTCTGCGCCAGTATTCTTTTTCGCTTGTGATCATCTGACTTTTCTCCCTATGTTGATGCAACATAGAAGTTGCAACGTAGAATTCAGGGAAAAAGTTCAATATTTCTCTAAACGTACAATAGCAGTGCCTTTGGGGCTGCAGGGCAAGTGGGCGGTGAAATATTTCTGGCAACAAAAAAGTTGCCAGCTCATAGGGAGATAGAAACTGGATACGGTCAATTTTTTAGATCTGTGATCCGTGTTCCGTGATCCGTGATCCGTGATCCGATGCTTCGGTTAGCGCTGTCTGGCTTGCTCCAGCTCTTTGACTCGACGCTCCAGAGCTTCCATCCGGGTGGTTAGTTCGTTGATCTTACGATCCTGGCTGTGCTCCCGATCATCTTCGGTGATTACATTGGTTCCTCGACCGCCTGCAGCTCTCGAGTTTGCATTCCTTTCGTCTTCGGTGACCACATTGGTCCCCCGGCCCCCGCTGGAGCCGGTGCCAGAGTCAGAACCAGAGCCAGTACCTGTTCTGGTTCTTCTATAGTTGTCTCGCATGCGCCGCACTCTTTCTCTGCGGTCTATGGAAGAGCGATCTGAAGTTGATCTATCTGAAGAAGACCTATCTGAAGAGGATCTATCCGAAGTCGAACCAGTTGTAGATTCTCTTGCTGTCCTAGAGCTGTCTATCTCGCCGGTGCTTGATCTCTGCTGGGCTAAAGTCGGGGCTTGAGCTGATGCTGCCAGGGCGATAAACGCCAGCATCGTCACTGACAGTTTTGCTGATTTCAAGATTTCTATCCTCCTTTTAGTGAACGGTTAGATTGACCGGGTTGCTTATCAAAGTGCGGGTCTGGGCGCTCCGGTCTCCTTTGGGGGGATGGGCGACCACACAGAGCCACAGGTCTTTTTTACCTTCTTTCCCACCGATTCTAGATAGGGCTTTACTTAGCTCCGCCTTTTTATAGGGCCAGTCGAAACGACCTTCTGTATCGGCTTTCAGGCTCTTTCCGATCACACTTGCATTATTCAAGGGAACCGGAAATGCATTGTATATGGTGCTTACCCCGGGCGCTGTTCCTGCCACCACCGCCAGTCTGGCTCCGGGGGCGACGCCGGTGAGGCTTATCTTGTCTTGAGCTTTTGCTTTCAGTAGACCGGAGTGAATAGCCACCAACCTATTAGGTTTTTGTGGTTGGATTTTTGTATGGTTCTTCAGATACTTCTGGAGAACCTGACTGATCCGCAGTTTTGTATTGACTATATCTTTTGCGCCTTTGAATTCATAACCTTCTCCGCCGGCGAAATTGTAGCTGTTGATTCCGAACTTGTACCATCTATCAGGATCTAGCGGCGACCATTTACCTGATTTATCCTGGCACTGTACAAAGACCACTCGCTCACCCCGGGGCTTCTCAGGATCGTAGGCGACCTTGAGACCGCGCACATCCATGAACTTTCCGCCGATGGCCCCGCCCAGAGAATGCTCCAGCACAGCCTTTACTTGAGAGCCCTTAATAGAAGAGAAGACTGCGAAATTGTCGAACGGCAGGATCTGCTCTACGGTCTCCACAGAAATAGGACCTTTCTCCAGATTGCCCCGGATACCACCCCGGTTATGCATGGTGATCTCGACACCGTATTCGGAGCCGAGTTCATATATGGCATCACAGACAAGATTGCCGATAGCGGAGTCCGAGCGCCTTACTTTGTTGCCGAAGTCTTCAGTGGCAAAGCCGACGATTTCGTGGCGCAAGTGCAATAAGGGCTTGACCATGGTGGCGACATATTCTTTTATGTCGGTGTCCGCCGTAATCTTCTCGGTTACCGGATGGAGACGATAAAAGGATCTTTTCGTGTTCACCCGGCCCTGATCGTCGAAAACCAGATCGAGTTGACCTACATATCTCGAATAGCAGCCGGTCTGGACTATGGTGGTCGAGGTGCCGTTATCGTGTTTGACGATGATGCGCTTGTCTAACATTGTATGGCTATGACCGCCGATTATCGCATCGATATCGGGCACCGCCTCGGCAAGTTCGCGATCTTCATCCACCCCGCAATGGGTAACCAGGATGATTTTGTCGAAACCCTTCTGCTTCAACTCCTCAACCTGTTTTTTTATCGGAGCGGTCCAGGTGTCTCCTTTGGCTTTCAGCTTCGAGCCTTCAAGACCTCCGGAGAGAAGCTCCATTTGGGGAGTTATCGCGCCTACAAAAGCGACTTTTTGATCTCCGAATTTTTTGACTACATAGGGCTTGACCAGGGCATTGAGCTTCTTCACCGGGCTCATATCGAGGTTGCAGTTGATCAGGTCGAATTTAGCCCTGGCAAGCTGCTTGGCCAGATTGCTGGCGCCATCATCAAACTCATGATTGCCCAGGGTGAAAACGTCGTATCCGATCATATTCATCAGATTGATCTCGACCTCGCCATGATAGTGGCTGTAGAGGGTCGAGCCCT
The DNA here is from genome assembly GCA_020634035.1 of Candidatus Obscuribacterales bacterium. Taxonomy (GTDB): domain Bacteria; phylum Cyanobacteriota; class Vampirovibrionia; order Obscuribacterales; family Obscuribacteraceae; genus RI-106. Next base: position 276,304 of record JACKCM010000007.1, read on the forward strand.
GGAAAACGTCGCCGGCGTCGGCGACTATGACGTTTTTTTCTTCCTCCAGGGCTTTTGCCCGCAGGTCTCGAACGGTGTGCCCGAGGCGGGCAAGACCGCCCACCATTTTCCCTTTGTATAAATAAGGTTCGTCATGGGCATGAATGTCGTTGGTATGTATTATTGTTAGTAGGAATTCTTTACCGCCGTCTTTCGCTTTTACCGGCGAGAGGGAGCCGAATCCGAGGTTCAGGGCCAGGCATAAAAGAAGAATCAGCGGGAGGATTATCTTGAAAGCCTTGAGAGAAAACTGTTTTATAGTTCTGGTTGCCATGGGGATTCTCCTCGCCTCAACATATTCATCTCTACCAGTACTGGCCCAGAGCAACGTCCATACAAAGGCGATAGAAGCCAGTTTCTACCCTGAGGCCGGTTGTCCGGTGGAAGTCACTTCCTGCCGTACACTTCTGGAGATCGACCCGTTCGGTGCGCCGATAGCCTCCAGGGTTTACATAACATATAAGAATAACTCAACAAAGCCGGTTCGGGCTGTGAAATTTAGAATTCGCTATGTCGATGCAGAAGGAAAGGATCGTGGCACCTTCCACGCACCGGACGGTTCGACGGTGGGAGTATCGCCCGGAGAGAGTCGTTCGAATAAATGGAGAAAAGAAGGGGGACTGCATCCTGACATCCATTCCTTCAAAATCAGAGTTTTCAAAGTGCTTTATGCCGATGGCAGCTCCTGGGACAGCTTGAAATCCAAAGAGCTGGATGAGCAGGATGATGAACCGGCGGTGGGGCAGCAGGGCTCTCCCGGCTCCATGGCCTCGCCTGATTCGTCAGGTTCTCCAGGTTCTCCAGGCTCGCCTGGTTCTTCTGACTCGACCACTGCGCCCAATGCCGGTGGAGATCAATTCAGTCAGGGAGAATAATAAGCTCTTAATGTCGCCTCTTCTGGTATCAATTTCAGTGGCGCCGATTGTCCCGTTCCTTTTATAGGAAGCTCAAAAGCCTCTTTGGACCTGGTATTCATTCTGAGAGTTCCGATAAAACCAATTGAGAAATTCTTTGAACTATCTCGATCAAGATGACTGCAGTCTGCGAACTATGGCTAATCATGCGGGTTTAGGCTGTGAAAGCTTCGTCGGAATTGCCGCCATATATGCGATCGGGGGTATTACTGCCGTGTTTTTCGGTGTATTCTAGATGCACTTGAACTTCACAATTGAATAGATATCCCTCGTGACCCGCAAGGATCGCTCAGAAATGATTCTACAGACACTTGTTCTGTTGATCGGAGTGGTTGGCGCATCTTATGTCCTTGCAAGTGCGAGCTGGCAGATTGTTCTGTCGTCTTTCACCTGCGCTGGTCTCGGCTATGCTCTCTGGCAAACCGGAAGAGCAATTACTCGCCGTGCCAAGATTCGCGAACTGTGGCATCGTAGCATCGAGCTCGAGCCCCTGTTGAACGAAATGGACGAGGAGACTGCTTACCAGAACTTCGTGGAACAGAAACCCGAAAACAAAATCGAAGAGAAACCTGTTGCCCGGGCGGTTGTTCGCCAGAGCGCCAGAGTATCTCGGTTCCCGATTCAAAAGATCTCCAGCATTTAAGTTCTTGCAACTTAGCGCTGGAATCTTTTGAGCATGGGTTTCAATTTCTTATAGGCGAGACTTGGTTCTTCCAGTTTTGCAGCGAGACAGACTATTACATATATAACCAGGGCAGCCAGTCCTGAGACGCAGATAGAGAGCAGAAGCGAGATGAAGTGGGCGATGCCTTTTATCTGGCTGAGCATAGACTCGGCACCGACCTGGATAAAATAAGCACAGATTCCGCAAAGCAGAGATGCTGCCACCATGATAAGGGCTGGTCGAATCAGCTTATGCAGATGAAGGCTGCCGATTTTTTTCGTGCAGAGAATAGAGAGCATGGTCATATTGAAGATGGTGGTAATCGTGGTCGATAGCGCGATCCCTCCGAGCCCGAGCGGACCGACCAGCAGATAGTCGGAGAGCGCTTTGACTCCTATGGCGGCCATGCCGATTCTGAAAGGTGTCGTAGAATCCTGATGGGCATAGAAGATTCGGGTAAGAAGATCCCTGGCGACATAGAAGAAAACCGACGGGATTAAATAAGTCAGAGCCAGGACCACCATGTCTTTCGAATTCTGGTCGAAGCTTCCTCTCTGGAAAAGGAGTTCTACCACCGGTCCGGAAATGGCAAAGAGAAGGGTCACCAGGGGTAACACCAGGAACCAGAGTATTCTGAGAGCACGCTGAAACTCTGCTTTTAACTCGTCTATCTCTCTATCGGCGACCTGTTCGGTGAAGCGCGGCAGGATAGGAACGATCATGGCGGTGAGCAGGACTCCCAGGGGCAGCTGAATCAAGCGGTTGGCGTTGAGCAGGGCTGTGTAGCTTCCCTGGGGGAGCTGGGAGACGAAATAGGCATCGATATAGATATTGAGCTGACCGATTGTGGTGGCGATGGCGGCAGGTCCGAGCATGAACAAATAGGCTTTCAAGCCCGGACTTAATTTAGGCATCCCCGGCCATTTCGGCGAGGCTTTGAAAATCCCTGGTACCTGCACGATGAACTGGCCGATTGCCCCTGCCAGGGTGGCGGTGGCCAGGCAGACAATACCGGTCTCTTTATCGGGGAAGAGGAAAACTCCGATTATGATCGCAATCGATGCCACCGCCGGAGCTATCGAAGGCCAGAAGTAGACTTTGTAGACATTAGAGATGCCTGCACCGGCGCCGACCAGACCGGCTATCACTATCAGCGGCATCATTATATTGAGGGCTGTCAAAACCGCGTCTTTATCCGCGCCTGGAATCACCAGGGGAACTACATAAGGCGCGGCGAAGAAGATTACTATCGAGACCAGGGTGAGAAAGACCGCTGTCGATACAAGGATCTGGCTGATCAAAACACCGGTCGATTCTTTGTCCTTTTCCGGTGTGATTATCGAGACTGCCGCCGAGTGAAAAGGGCCGCCAAGACCGCCGAAAAGCACCAGGATATTGCCGGTTACTAAATAAGCGAAATAGTAGGCATCGGTAAGATTCGAGGTGCCGAAGACAGTGAGAATGGCTATGTCCCTGGCCAGTCCGATGAACTTCGATAAGAAGGTTACCAGGGCGACCAGACCGAAAGTTCTTCCGATCGCTTCTCTCTGATTCTTTTTCTCTTTTAGAATCTCTTCTGGAGGCTCTTGCCCGGACACTTTCTAATGGACCTGTTTCTTGCTGTTTGAGCTTGCGTTGGTGCTAGTGGCAGTGCCGTTCCCATCTGCGTTTCCGTCTCCGTTGGCAGCATTGTACTTGGCCAGCTCTTCAGCATATTTGACGGAGGGCTTCACCACTTTAGGAACGATTTTGTTAAAAGGTCCGATCACCTGACCGTTTTTCTCGTTGGTTTCGTAAGATTTTGGTATTCCCAGGAAGCGAGCCGCTTCGCTTGTGATTGCGTTGAATACCGGTCCGGCAATGGTATTACCCCATTTGCCGTCGGTCTGAGGATTGTCCACCACAACCAAACAGAGAATCTGAGGATCATCGGCAGGCAGGAAACCTATGAAAGAGGCGATGGTCTGACCCCGGGCATAGCCTTTGCCGCCTTCTCTCACCCGTTGTGCCGTACCGGTCTTGCCTGCGACGACATAGCCCGGGATTTTTCCTGCTATCTGGTTGCCCATGGAGATATTGTCCCCGAGCAGTTTAGCCACATGTTCGGCAATTTCGGGTTTGAGTACCTGGCGTTTTTCTGCTTCGGTCCAACGCTCTGTGACACCGGTTTTCGGATCATAGATTCTTCGAATCACATGGGGCTGAATCAATGTTCCTCGGTTTGCCACAGCACTGACGGCAGTGGCAAGCTGCAACGGTGTCACCGATATTGCACCCTGGCCGAATCCGGTGGTAGCCTGGTCTATCGGTTTCCATTTTTTATAGTTGAGAAGCAAGCCTTTGGATTCACCAGGAAGATCTATTCCGGTTTTTCTGCCCAGGCTGAAATCCGTGAGCTTGTCGTAGAACTGTTTCGGTGTCATACGCAGAGCAAGCTGCGCCGAGGCGACGTTGCTCGAGTGTATAAAGAGATTGAGCAGGTTGATGGTACCGTTTCCGCCGTGAACGTTATGGATGGTCTGGCGGCCGACGGTAAAAGCGCCACCATCGTGGAAGACGGTGCCTTTGTGAATGGCGCCGGTCTCGAGGCCGGAGGCGACAGTGATTATTTTGAAGGTGGATCCTGGCTGGTAGACATCGACCATGGCCCAGTTCTTGGTCGATGAAAACGGAAACTTAGAGTAGTTGTTCGGATCATAAGTAGGATAGTTTGCCCAGGCGAGAATCTCGCCATTGGTCGGGTCGAGCAGAATGGCACTGGCTTTGGTGCACATAGAATGAACCGCCATGGCGTTCAACTCTTTTTCTGCCAGGTGTTGCAGGGCATTATCTATGGTGAGCTCGACATGGCGTCCTAGAGGAGGCGTGATATCCCAGGTCGGTCCATCCTGGGCGACAAGAATCTGCTTGCCACGCCCATCTAATTGAGGTTTGGGAATATCGCCTGTACTAATCAGGGTGTTCTGCTTCGACTGTTCTACACCACCCTGACCTCTGGTGTCATGGTTGACATAACCGAGAATATGGGCGGCGAGAAAACCTTCCGGATAATGCCGGAATGGTCTCGGCACAATATCCATACCGGGCCAGTTGAGAGACTGAAGCTCTTCTACGATTTCGCGCTCCAGATGCTTGGCCACGGTCACCACAGGGTAACCTTTGCTCAGGCGCTTATAGACTTTCTCTTCTGATATCTTTGCGATCCGAGCAATTTTTGAAGCCGCTTCCTTATAGGAGACTTTTAAAAGTTTGGGGTGGATATACAGATCATATCTGGTGGTATCAATCGCCAGAGGAAGACCATGTCTGTCGGTGATCGCACCTCTATGGATGAGCATGCGCGACTTCTGGCGCTGCTCGAAGGCTTTGCCTTTGATCTCTCCACCTTTATAGATCTGTAGATAATAGAGGCGAACACAGATTGCCAGTACACAAAGAGCAAGGACCGCCTGAAGAATGCGGATTCTCCAGATGGGAATTTTAGGTTGTCGCCGTCTTCTTCGGGCTTCTCGATAGCTTTGAAGTTCTATCGTTGACGACACGGCTACCTCTCGAATTGATCGCGACAAAAACTACTCGTTTACTTTACTTATTAAACAAGGTTTTCAGTCGAACGGACATTAGTATCCGGACATCAAAGGAAGTTGATGCCGGTGCGGCTTGAATGCTGGTGCTTCGGGCGCTGCCAATTCTTTGACAATAAGTACATGATCGGGCACGCGCAGTCCGAATCTTCCGACGACACTGTCTTGCAGTTCACCATATGAAATTGATTTCAACAACTGAGCGGAAAGCTCAGAGTTTTGTTCACTCAAACGACGTGCTTGTTCTTGCAACTTGCTCACATCGTGGGTGACGACCACATCGAGTCCGTAGGCGCAGATAGCCAGCCCACATAGTGCGACAAGGCCTGTTTGAATCGCTTTGTTTACTCTGACGAGAAACGGAATGCGACGAGAAGACTTTCTTTTTCCGGGCGACTCGAGCGGTACCAGATGTGGTTTAGGGCTCGGTGGCGGTGTAGCCGGAACGGCATTGGTCTGGAAAGTAGATATTGGAAGAGAGATAGTTCTGGGCTCTGCCTGGGAGACCGACGCATCGGCTAAGCCGGAAGACTGTCTCTTATAGTTGAAGCTGACGACCTGGTTCGAGCTGGCTCTTCTTTTTTGAACAGTGGCGGGCATACTTTTCTGCTTTCTGTTTCTAAATGATGGATTTACTAAGGGCGGCTTGCTGCGGACGGGCGACTAGCATACTCAGGTCTGAATCTGACTTTTACGACAACAAAATCATTCGATCCGTTCGGCAACTCTAAGTTTAGCACTACGCGCCCGGGGGTTGGCTTCGACCTCCTCCTCGGAGGGGACGATGGGCTTCCGAGTCACAATCCGTAATTCGGCTTCCTTGCTGCATTTGCAGACCGGATACCATGAAGGACATATACAGTTAACCGCCTTCTCTTTTAGAAATTGCTTAACGATTCTGTCCTCCAGTGAATGGAAGGTGATAACGGCAAGCCTGGCGCCCGGTTCCATCATTCGAACCGCCTGATCTAAAAAAAATTCCAGGCTGGTCAATTCTTCGTTGACGGCGATGCGAATCGCTTGAAAGGTGCGGGTTGCAGGGTGTTTTTCCCGTCTCTTACCGGCACCGTATTTGTTGGCACGTTTGGTGCCCCGATTCTGAAATCTACTCAATGTTTTTGATACCAGATCGGCCAGTTCGAGGGTCGTTTTTATAGGCCGGTTGCCCACTATCGCATGGGCAATACGCCTGCTATGTCTCTCCTCTCCATATTTAAAAATAATATCTGACAGCTCATCCTCTTCACATGTGTTTATCAGTTGTTCGGCAGTCAGGGCCTGGCTTGAATCCATGCGCATGTCAAGTGGTGCGTCCTGCATAAAGCTAAAGCCTCGCTCGGCATTGTCGAGCTGCATGGAGGAGACCCCCAGATCGGCGAGGATGCCACCGTTTACAGTGCCAGTGCCGATACCAATGTCGTTGAGCGCTTCTTCGAGCCGGGCGTTATTGGAATGAATCAGATTGGTCGGGCAGACGACCAGGTCCTTCAGGGCTTCTATGCAACGATAGTCACGGTCCAGACCGATTATCCTGCCGGAGCCTCCGGCCAGTTGCTTTTCGATGGCCAGATAATGACCGCCTGCACCCAGGGTGGCATCTACATAAGTCTTGTCCGGGTCTATGGCGAGCGCATCCAGGCATTCTTCGAGCATTACCGGAATATGGGCGCCCCTAAAAGAAAAATCCGAAATCGAAGTGGATTCGGATTCTTCAGTATATTTCTTCTTTCTCGATTGTTCTGCCTTAACGGGCTTTTTTCTGGATTTCACTGTTTGCTGCTTGACTGTTCGAGCCGATATCGAAGTCCCAACAGAGTAAGCGTAACACCACAGCCATGACCAGGCCAACGACGGCGGTCATCAAAAGGGGAGATACCCATTCAGGTCTTTGAGCCCAGACGTTAGAGGTCATAAGCAGATTGACTGCGAGCATCGGGGTGATGAACATCATCACGATGGAGAGCAGCTGAAATGCCGAGGCGGTTGTACCGGCCCAGTTCCAGCGTAGGCCGTCCCACCAGTATGTGGAGGCTATTTTCCAGCCCATGCGATTTGCCGGATAGAGTTTGCGTCCATTGTTCAGGGGCACGAAACAGCGAGAGCAGCCGCTGCACTGGAAAGTCTCGGTATGACCGAAAGGTTCGAGCACTCCACAGTTGCACCGGGGACAGGGGTAGCTCTGGTTGAGCGCTATAACCTGTTGCCTTTGGGTTTTGTGCTGGTAAGAGGAATTGGAATTGAACATAATTATTGTCTCTAGCCTGTAGCTACTGCGCCTCACGCCTTTTTCAATGCCGATTGAATTCCGTGTCGAATCAGCTCGGCTTTCCCGGGGGAAAGTCGGAGATTGAAATCGCTTATACAGAAAAGCCGGAATACACCCTGGCAATTCTTAGATACCCGTATTCTTCGAACTGGCCTACAAGTCAAGAGGAAGATTTAACAAATTTAATGCGTGAATTTATATATGGTCGTGGTTGCTTTTGGGGCGATTTGTATTACCGATTGTTGCAGGGTCCATAGCACCGAGCCTTTCTTTCGAATAAGAGCTTTCCTATTAATGCAAACCATGTCAAGCTTCGAGGTTATAATCACATAGTCGATCCGGGGTTTCCGGGCGAATTAGCGCTGAGCTCCCAAGAAGAAGGTCCCCCTTGAAGTTCTTAATCCCTTTCACCAAATTCCAGGGTCTGGGCAACGATTTCGTCATCATAGACGCCCGGGAACTGGCGAGGGATGGGGTCGGGTTCGAACTCCTCTGTGACTGGCCAAGGCAGGCCGGCAGGTTGGCTCGGTATTTATGTGATCGAAATTTTGGAATCGGTGCCGACGGACTGATTCTGGCTTTGCCAATCAAATCTGAGAACTATGATTGTGTGGACCGGCATCCGGAGGTGAAGTCCAATAGAGCGGCTTCTTCCACCGCTTCAGGGCGGTTTCGGAAGTTGAGCAAGGCTGGTCCTGAGTTTCCTCGACGGCACGACCGGGAGGATAGCGCTCCATCTGCCGAGTGTTTCAAACAGATAGAAGAAGCTGTTGCCGGCATAGTATCCGCCTATCCCGATGCCGAAGGTTGCGATCTGGGTTGGGTGTACACCAACTCGGACGGCTCCGAAGCTTCTATGTGCGGTAATGGCCTGCGTTCTCTAGCTTTGTGGACCGCCAATCACATAGAGCGGCCGGACTCAGCTTTTACCATTGCTACTGCCAGGGGGCCGGTCACCGCCAGGGTCGATTCCGAAGACCAGATTGAAGTAAATATCGGCAAGCCTGTTTTAGAAAGTTCATCCATACCGGTCTCCGGCCCGGTGCGCAGCCCGGTGGTCAGCGAGAAACTGGAACTCAGCGGTTCTAAGAAAACTGTGACTCTTACCGCTGTCGGTATGGGTAACCCCCATGCGGTGGTATTTGGAGCCTTTGATTCCGAGATAGATTCGGTTTATCAGGAATTCGAACAAAGAGATCGTCCGGGCGCCACATTCTTTCCTTTCGCTTTGCAGGAAGTTGCCGAACAGATTCAGCAACATGAGCTGTTTCCCGAAGGAGTAAATGTCGAATTCGTTCGCAAGCGCTCTGAAAACGCTGTCGATGTTCTTGTCTATGAAAGAGGTTGTGGTGCGACCCTCGCCTGTGCCAGCGGTGCCTGTGCGGTGGTTGTTGCCGGAGTCTTAGAAGGTTTGTTGAGCCGAGAGGCTTCGGTGCGCCTGCCGGGTGGACAGTTGACCATCGCCTGGGATGAGGCGAGCGATACCATCTCTATGCGAGGAGCAGCCCGGGAGGTTTTCTCGGGAGTTGTATGGATCAATCTGGAGAAGATCGAGGATGATGGCGGGTCGCGGAGGATAGCAGTCTCGAATGCTTGAAGCCGATCAAAGACAAGCCTGGATGCGAAGCCGGCGCAATAAACGGAAAACTGCTCGCCATGCCCGGGTACGTCAATTTCTGTTGCGCTATTTTCTGATGGTTCTTCTGGTCGGCACCGGCATTTATTTTCTTGCCAATTCTTCCTGGCGCCTGGGCAATCTGGATAAGGACATTATCGTCCGGGGAAATAATTATTCCGGTACCACCCAGATAAAAAAGTCTCTGGCTGCTTATCTGAATCGTCCTGTCTTCGAAATAGATCCAAAGAACGTGGAGAAGGATGTTGAGAAGCTCGAGTCAATTAAATTCGCTTTTGTAAGAAGATATATCTTCCCCCGGCCCAAGCTGGTTGTTATCGTCAAAGAAGAGTTTCCCTGGGCCAGTCTGAGCAACGATCCCGAACGCGAGCCGGCTTATATTGTGGCCGAGAGCGGTCGGATGATCCCTGTCAAAAAGTTTCCTTCTTATCCCAGACCACCGATGGTGATAAGCGCTGATTTCAATAAGGCTAAGAAGATGTTCTCGCCTGAAGAGGTAAAACAATGGGCGACCTGGATCGGTTATATAGAGAACCAGGCCGGCGAAAAGGTGCAGCTTGTCGATCTACGCAGGCAGTATGATGTGCGGGTCAAGACCGATAAGACTCTTTTCCGTCTTGGTATTCCTGATACCACTCTTGCCACCAGGCTGGGACGTATCTCTTCTATTATGGAGACAGTGGCCGCCTATCGAGATCAGCTCGAATATGTCGATCTGGCGCTGGATAACAACATTCCGCTAAAACTCTCAAAGCTTGTCAAAGATAAAAAGGTGGCGACCAAGACGGCAGCCGCAGCTGCGCACCCACAGATCTCTGAAATCTCTGAAGTCGAGAACAAACCGCTTTAACTTTGAATTTAATGAGATTGGCTTTTCGCTTCTATCCAGAGCTTATAGAGCTGATCTTTAGTGAGCTCGGTAAGAGGTTCTGCCGAGATCGTCTCCATGGTAGAGAAACGACGTTTGAATTTTTCGATGGATTTTAGCAGCGCTTCTTCCGGATTGACTTTCTGCCAGCGAGCTACGTTTACAAGGCAAAATAGTATGTCTCCCAGCTCCAGCTCTACCTCTTCGTTGAGGGCTTTGCGCTTTTCGGGGTTGTCGCTTTTTTCTATGCGGGCTTCGGCCACGGCTTCTCGAAATTCGTTCATTTCGCTGACCAGTTTGTCCCAGACATCTTCTTCTTCTTTCCATTCGAAGCCCTGACCGACAGCCTTTTCCGAGACTTTCAGGGCTTGAAGAAGTGCAGGCAGGGCGCGAGGAATGCTATCGAGTGCGCCTCGTCTTTCACCGTTGCCGTTTTCGTTTTTGTTGTCAGCCTCTTGTTTCTCTTTCTCTTTGAGCTCTTCCCACTGGGCAACTACCTGGTCCGGGTGCTCCAGTTTGTTCTCTCCGAAAACATGGGGATGGCGGCTAATCATCTTTTGATTGATTGAATCGGCCACGTCGAACATGTCGAATTCGCCATTGTCTTTTGCTATTTGCGCATTGAGGACAATTTGCAGCAAGAGGTCGCCAAGTTCTTCTTTTAGTTTTCCGGAATCATCCAGATGAATCGCTTCCAGGACCTCATAGGATTCTTCCATCAGATAACGACCGAGGCTCTGGTGGGTCTGCTCTCTATCCCAGGGGCAGCCGTCCGGTCCTCTTAACCGGGCGATGGTGGCGACAAATTCATCAAAGCTAGTGGACATAAAAGAATTGATTCAACCTGGCTTGTCTTGTCATGTATCTTTCGTCTTTTGTTGCTGTCAAGCGCAGCTCCGCCCTTATGACTACAGCAACTTTTTGATTGAAAGAGGCTAACACAGGTCAATCTTTCAAACAATTGATCAGTACTTATTGTTATATTAGGTGTTGCAAGTTTTGAGCCCTTAACGAAGGAAAGTTAGAGTGGAGATCTGTGTTGTCGGTGCTGGATATGTTGGTCTGGTAACTAGCGCTTGTCTGGCTTATCTCGGACATGAGGTAGTCACCGTCGAGTCGAATCCAAATCGGCTCGACCGTCTTAAAGAAGGTGTGGTGCCGTTTTTCGAGCCGGGCTTGCAAGAGTTCGTCAGTGACGGTATCAAGACAGGGCTGCTTGAGTTCACTGACAACCTTGATACGGCCGTCAAAAAATCCCAAGTCATATTCATAGCCGTGGGCACTCCTTCGCTCAGTAATGGCGAGCCGGATCTATCCCAGGTGATGTCGGTGGCACGCGGTATCGGTGGAGCGCTTGATTCCAGCCGCAGCCGGGTAATAGTCAATAAGTCCACTGTTCCGGTGGGCTCGGGCAACTGGGTGGAGATGCTGGTTAATCAGGGTGTTCAACAGGTTCAGCCAGTGCCGGCTCGAAGCAGCAAGAGTGATTCCCATTCTTTTTATGTGGTAAGTAATCCGGAGTTTCTAAGAGAAGGAAGCGCCATCGCCGATTCTTTTTATCCGGATAGAATTGTGGTGGGCTCCGGCGATGAAGAAGCTATCGACTTGATGCGTCAGCTCTACAAACCGATTCTTACCCAGGATTTCGATGCTCCCGACTATGCCCCACGACCCAAGGGTCTCGAACATATTCCTTTTGTTGTTACCGACCTTGCCAGTGCAGAGCTGATTAAATATTCTGCAAACGCATTTCTTGCCATGAAAATCAGCTTCGCCAACGAAATATCCGGTCTCTGCGAAAAGGTCGGAGCCGACGTCAAGCAGGTGATGCGCGGTATAGGACTGGACAGCCGCATCGGAGCATCTTTCCTGAACGCCGGTGTCGGTTGGGGCGGCAGCTGCTTTCACAAAGACATCATGGCTCTTATGCAGGTGGCAAAAGAATACAGCTATCCGACCCGATTGCTCGATGCTACCACCGAGGTCAATCTTGTTCAGCGGCAGGTGGTGATTCAAAAACTCCAGGAAGAGTTGAAGATTATCAAAGGACGCACCATCGGTCTCTTGGGGCTTTCTTTTAAGCCTAACACCGACGATTTGAGAGATGCACCGAGTTTGACCATCGCTCAACAGCTCATCAAAATGGGCGCCGAGGTCAGGGTTTATGATCCTGTCGCCATGGACGCTTGTCGTAATCAGCATCCTGAGCTAGAGGTAACCTACGCCGAGAGCTTGCTCGATCTTGCCACCAAATCTGATGCTCTTGTTCTGGTCACTGAATGGGAAGAGTTCAAGCGGGCCAATTGGAACGAGATCGGATCGGTTATGCGCTGGCCTCTTGTGATTGATGGTCGTAACAGCTTGCCTGAAGAGGACGTCAAGCTTGCAGGGTTTACTTATCGAGGTATTGGCCGGTGAGAATTTTAGTAACTGGTGGAGCAGGTTTTATCGGATCTCATCTGGTGGATCGCTTACTCGAAGAAGGGCACCATGTTATTTGCATGGACAATCTGGTCACCGGAAAGATTGAAAACTTCGCTCACCATGCCGGTTGCGATCGTTTCGAATTCATCCGACACAATGTCTCTAATTTTATTTTTGTTGCCGGTGAGTTGGATTGGGTGATGCATTTCGCCTCTCCTGCTTCTCCGCCTGACTATCTCGATCTTCCAATCCAGACTTTGAAAGTCAATTCTCTGGGTACCCATAACACCCTGGGACTGGCGTTGTCCAAAGGGGCGAAGTATTTTCTCGCCAGTACTTCAGAGGTTTATGGAGATCCTGAAGTGCATCCCCAGACGGAAGACTACTGGGGCAATGTCAATCCGATAGGACCCCGGGGTGTCTATGATGAGTCCAAGCGTTTTGCCGAAGCGATTACCATGGCTTATCATCAGAAGCACAATCTCAGTACTCGGATAGTGAGAATCTTCAACTGCTATGGTCCCAGGTTGCGAATGGATGACGGCAGGGTCGTATCAAATTTCATCAGCCAGGCCATAGAAGACAAGCCTCTCACCGTATATGGTGACGGCAGTCAGACCAGGAGCTTTCAGTATGTATCGGATCTGGTCGAGGGGATAAGACGTATGATGGAGACTGATTTCCATCTACCTATTAATATCGGTAATCCATATGAAAAGACCGTGATGGAAATCGCTCATCTGATCAAAGAGCTTACCGGCAGCAAGAGCGAGATCGTGATGAAGCCTCTGCCCACAGATGACCCCAAAAGACGTCTGCCGAATATTGGCAGAGCCAAAGAGCTTTTAGATTGGACACCCCAGGTCGAACTCAATGACGGCTTGACTCGAACCATAGAATGGTTCGAGAGTCAGCTCAAAGAGAAGCAAGCCGCCGGTAAGAGCAAGGGCTAAAAGCCTGCATCCTCCATGTCTTCGCCCAGGCTGAAAGAATCCAGGCTAAATGGATTGTTGAAACCTCTATGGGCTCCGGTCATCAAGCCTCTGGCCATCCCTCGGAAGAGTCCGGTAGTCAGTCCCATGGCAATACCAGGAACAGTGGCAACCGTGTATTGCATGGGGTCGGGGTCATTGCCCGATGCAAATTCTCTGGCGCAAGATTCTATGTACTGTCCTGTTTCGGTAGGTATTGTACGGACAGTGGCGATTGGCAGGCCGAAAGTGACACCGGATGCTGCTCCCAGGGTTCTATAAGTGAGCTCAATCGGGTTGTCTATCTCGCTCAGTTCTCTGGCTTGACCCGGTGCCGGAATGCATGCAGCGAGAAACAACGCGGTTAATACCGCGTGGGTGATTTTTTTATTCATTTGTTATGCCTCTGGAAATAAGGAGTGTTCGAATGAATTTGATTCTAGATCCAGGGCAGCGCTCCTCTTCGATCTTTTCAACACTATCTCAATTGTTGGCTCGACTTTTAAAAAGTCAGATCTCTTCGAGGGTAAGTCCTTTGGTCTCTTTCCCAAGTAAAGCCACAGCTAAGGCGGCAATAACAAAAGAGCCCGCCGCCAGGGCGAAGACTCCTGGTTGACCGGTTTGGCTCAGCAGCATGCCGACCAGCACCGGGCCTATAAGCGCGCCTACTCTACCTATCGAGCTGGCGAATCCGGCGCCTGTGGCCCGGGCGTGGGTAGGATAGAGTTCGGGAGTATAGGCATAGAGAACCGACCACATTCCGAACATGAAGAACTGCATAGCAAGCCCGAATCCGACAATCACAGGCACACTATCGGCGGTGCCATAAAAATAAGCCATCAAGGCGCTGCCTAATAGAGTCGTTATCATCATCGGTTTACGCCCCCAACTCTCGACTAATAACGCTGCCGTGATGAAGCCTGGAATGCCGGCAAGGGAGATAAGGGTTATATAGTTGGTGGACTTGGCCATGGTGAAGCCTTTCGATTCTAATAAGGCCCCCAGCCAGGTGGTCAGTCCGTAATATCCTAAGAGCGCGAAAAACCACAGTGTCCAGACCATGATCGTTCTTTTTCTGTATTCACCTTTGAAGAGTTCTATAAAAGGATGAGATCTCTCTTTGTTCGAAACCGAATTTGCCTGCGCAGGCTCCGGCTCAGGCTTCGGCAACTCATCGGTTTTGAGCTCTGCCTTTACCTTGCTTTCTATGTGGGTGATAACAGCCTCGGCCTCTTCTACCCTGCCTGATTCATAAAGCCATCGTGGTGACTCGGGTACGATCCTTCTTATGATAAGCACTATTACAGCAGGTATGGCTTCTGCAATAAATGCACCGCGCCAGCCCCAGACTGGCAGAATGAAGTGGGCAAGTATCCCGGCGGCGATAAAACCTACCGGCCAGGCGCCTTCTAGAAGCGCCACATAAGTGCCCCGTTTTTTGGCAGGAATATATTCGCAAACCAGAGACTGACCGACAGGCAGCTCCATGGCCATGCCTATGCCCAGCAGCACCCGGGTGAACATCAAGACTTCTACACTGGGCGCAAACGCGCAGGCAAGAGAAGCCAGACCCCAGAGCATGATGCTCCAGCGAAATACTACACAGCGCCCGAAGCGGTCGGCAAGCAATCCACTGAGACCTGCTCCTACGAACATGCCAAGAAAACTCATGCTGGCGAGGGCTCCAGCCTGGTCGGTGGCCAGAGCGAATTCTTTCTTTATAGAAGAGAGAATAAAAGTCATGGTGGCCACATCGACACAGTCGAAGAACCAGGCGCTGGCTATCACGGCGAAAATAACTCGCTGATAGTTGGTAATCGGCAGGCGCTCCAGTCTGGCGCTTATGGAAGGGGGGCTCGGCATGGCACTTTTGAAAATTCTGGGGAATTCCCTGGGTCGATATCAGGTATAGAGTAGCCGAAATTTATGCCGGGGTTTTGTAGCCTGGTAATGGAAGTTGGTCGGATTTCAATCGATACGGAGATTACCCATGGAAGATGATAGAAAGAAAATAGGTATCCTTCTGGCAGCCGGCCTTGTTCTGACCTGGTTCACCTGTCAAAAGCTTTCGGCGAAGGACATCGATAACGTTCCTGATCCGCACAAAGTTGTAAACCAGGATAAAAAGAGCAAGAAGGAAAGACCGAGAATGGATCTTGCTTTCTGTATCGATACCACCGGCTCTATGCAGGCCGAAATAGACATGGTCAAGAGCAAGGTGAAAGAGCTGGTGGCACAGCTTGCCCATGGCAATCCGTCGCCGGACATAAGAGTAGGCATGATCGCTTTTCGTGACCGGGGCGATGAATATGTAACCAAGACCTTCAAGTTTACCGACGATATAGATCAATTCGTAAAAGATATCGACGATCTCAAAGCCCGGGGTGGCGGTGATGGACCAGAGGCTGTTTGTCAGGCCTTGCATGCTTCGGTAAACGATCTTGAATGGGATGCTTCTAAGAAAACCTCGAAGCTTCTCTTTCTCATAGGAGATGCCGGTCCTAAAGTTTATAAAGATGATTACAAGTGGGAAGACGAAAGTCGCAAAGCCATAGCCCGGGGTATCCAGATCAACACCATCGGCTGCGAAGGGCTCCAGTCTTTCCCTGGTCCCCGGGGAATGGATGTCTTCAAGCAGATTGCCAAACTGGCCGATGGGCAGTTCGAGCTGCTTGCCTACAAACAGGTTATAACCAGGGGTGATGGCAAGAGCGCTACCCTGGTCCGAGCCGGTGGCGAGACCTATGAGATGAAGGCGGATATTCCTTCTTCTGAGTGGACCCGGGGAGCCAAAGCACTGATGGCGGAAGGTAAAGTTCGCAAAGTGGCAGCCCCTTCGATGAGCGCTGTTTCATCCCGCGGTGTCATGCCGGCTTCCGCACCGATGGGCATGGCTGATTCTTTCTACGAATCAGGATCGATGGCCCGAGGCGGTGCGCCTGCCCAGAGTTTCGGACGTAAAACCAATAATCTCGACTCGGTCTTGATTCGTGCCGCACGTAAAAAAGCCGAGAAAGATCTGAACGTGGACTATTCAGACTGATCTGACTAAAAAGCATAGGTTTTTCCGGCTAATGCTAAACTTGCTAGAGAAAGCATTGAGCGAGTTCGATGACTACATTCTCTGGCCGGAAAACGCTTACTTTCCTTATTGCGCTCGCCGCAACAGTCTCTCTTATGGCTCCGGTGAATGCCCAGGCTGAGAGCTCGGAAAGTGGAAGCGGTTCGAAAACCATGTCGGTTTCGCCTTCTTCCCGGTCCCAGGCTAAAGCTCAATTTCAATACAAATACGAAACACTTTATAGCCTGATGAAGAGTCTCAACTTCACCGGTTGGACCGAGGTCAAGTCAGGGCTTTATTTGAAAGAGGGCGGACGGTATAGAGATTCTCTTGCCACGGAAGACAGCTATCTGCGTTCTTCTTCTTTTGCCTCCGGCAAGGAGGGCATTCTCGAAGAATGTGGCTGCCAGGCCGTCGCCCAGAAAGTATTTCGTAGAGGCAATCGTTTTGTAACCTTCGAAGCCTTCAAATTCGATAGCACAGTCGGTGCCCTTGCCGGTTACAACTTCTTGAGAAGCGGCTCTACAACAGTGGTGAAACGAGGCGATGGTTCCTCGGAAGATTCCCAGAGCATTTCATTCTGGCAGGACAAATATTTCTTCCGGATATTTACTTCGGAAGAGGATGATTCTGAGGCGAAGGAAGTTGTTTCGGCCATAGCCGGCAAAGTCAACGAAGTGATTCGCGGCCACGCCGGTCCGATTTTGATTATGAAAAGCCTGCCTTCTTTAGATCGGGTCAAAGGTAGCGAGAAGGTGGTGCGCGGTTCTCGAACTGCCAGCCACTACTATTCTCTTCCTTATATAGGAAAGCTTCTTATCGAGTCGGCAAGGGGCGCGGCGGTGGCCGACTATCAGGTCTACTATCCGAATAGAGAACGGCTCAAAGTTCTATATATAGATTACGGTGATCAAGAAAAGGCGCAGCGAGCCTATATCAATTTTGCCTCCAGCATGAGCGAGCTTCAGCCACCCGTTGATGGTGGCCCTGAACACAGCCCTCGTACTCTCTTCAAGTTGAACAAGCGCTTTGTGCTCTGCGAGCTGAAGCCCCGGGGCAGGCTGGTGGTCATCTCTGGTGCCCGCAAGAAGAATTCCTGTCAGGCTCTCTCCAGTCAGATCTGAATCTATATATATAAGGAACGACCAAGCTTCGAAATGGCCTCCTCAAATATGGTGGCTGGTTGTTTTCTGTGACTTTTGGACCATGGCTTGAAACGCACTGACCATGGGAATTGCAAGCGGTACGTAACGAAACCGTTTACGAATGATCACCGGATCGGGAACTAATGAGCAATGCTTAAGTCAGTAATAAAGTGATCTGGAACCCTGTAAATATCAGGGTTGAGCCAATTCTTAAGGCAATGTATATGCCTTCTTGACCGAAAATATTGCTACATGGTGCAAATTTCGGGCATTGAGTAAGTTGACACTGTTCTAGGGTGTTGGTAAGATTCTTTCTTGTCGAACGCAGCACGATTCGATTCGTGCAGCGAGATATTTTTTGAACCCTGATAACTGAATAGCCATTAAGGCGCCTGTCAAAACTTTTGAGTAGGCATTAAACTCTTTGATTCTGTCAGTACTCCTGACAGAAGTCGAATTGACAACGGAGAGTTTGATCCTGGCTCAGGACGAACGCTGGCGGTGTGCCTCACACATGCAAGTCGAGCGGACGAAGATTGAAGCTTGCTTCAATCCTAGTTAGCGGCGGACGGGTGAGTAACACGTAGGAATCTGCCTTCAGGCGGGGGACAACGGAACGAAAGTTGCGCTAATACCCCATATGCGAGTAATCGTAAAAGGAGTAATCCACCGGAAGATGAGCCTGCGTCCGATTAGCTAGTTGGTAGGGTAAAAGCCTACCAAGGCTACGATCGGTAGTTGGTCTGAGAGGATGATCAGCCACAATGGAACTGAGACACGGTCCATACTCCTACGGGAGGCAGCAGTGGGGAATTTTACGCAATGGGCGAAAGCCTGACGTAGCGACACCGCGTGAGCGAAGAAGCCTTTTGGGGTGTAAAGCTCTGTCAGCTGGAACGAACACAATGACGGTACCAGCAGAGGAAGCATCGGCTAACTACGTGCCAGCAGCCGCGGTAAGACGTAGGATGCAAGCGTTGTCCGGATTTATTGGGCGTAAAGAGTTCGTAGGCGGTTAGTTAAGTCTGGTGTTAAATCCCGTGGCCCAACCACGGAGCTGCATCAGATACTGGCTGACTTGAGTGCGGTAGAGGCGAGTGGAATTCCCAGTGTAGCGGTGAAATGCGTAGATATTGGGAAGAACACCAGTGGCGTAAGCGACTCGCTGGGCCGTAACTGACGCTGAGGAACGAAAGCCAGGGGAGCGAATGGGATTAGATACCCCAGTAGTCCTGGCCGTAAACGATGGATACTAGGCGCTGCGGGTATCGACCCCTGCAGTGCCGCAGCTAACGCGATAAGTATCCCGCCTGAGTAGTACGGCCGCAAGGTTGAAACTCAAAGGAATTGACGGGGGCCCGCACAAGCGGTGGAACATGTGGTTTAATTCGAAGCAACGCGAAGGACCTTACCAGGGCTTGACATCCTGAGAATCTTTTGGAAACAGAAGAGTGCCTTTCGGGGAACTCAGAGACAGGTGGTGCATGGCTGTCGTCAGCTCGTGTCGTGAGATGTTGGGTTAAGTCCCGCAACGAGCGCAACCCCCGTTGTTAGTTGCCATCAGGTAATGCTGGGCACTCTAGCGAGACTGCCGGTGACAAACCGGAGGAAGGTGGGGACGACGTCAAGTCATCATGCCCCTTATGTCCTGGGCCACACACGTGTTACAATGGATGGGACAATGCGAAGCAAGCCCGCGAGGGGGAGCGAATCGCCAAACCCATTCTCAGTTCGGATCGCAGGCTGCAACTCGCCTGCGTGAAGTCGGAATCGCTAGTAAACGCCGATCAGCACGCGGCGTTGAATACGTTCCCGGGCCTTGTACACACCGCCCGTCACGTCATGGAAGCTGGTCACGCCCGAAGTCGGTGTACTAACCCTCTGGGAGGTAGCCGCCTAAGGCAGGGCCGGTGACTGGGACGAAGTCGTAACAAGGTAGCCGTACCGGAAGGTGCGGCTGGATCACCTCCTTTCTAGGGAGAACTCGGATAGGCATTGGAAGCGGTTTCAATGTTCGAACTCCGACATTAAGAATGTTGGGAGCTGGTAATCTAGCCAGTGTTTGACCAATATTCAGTTCTCACAGGTCGATGCCGAAGAAGTAATCAGGTTTGAACATCTACTCGAAGACCTGATTTATCGAGGCGACAGGCATCTTAATTGGCTGTTCAGTTATCAGGGTTTGAAAAACTCAATCGATAATAAGTGAATCTCGAAGACTACGGTCTTCGTTTTTTGCTTTTTAGAGAAATTTTGCAGGGTCATGCTAGACTCTCAGTCATGAATGAAGACCCGCCAATCGAAGAGTCCGCACCAGAGGAAAGTGCCTCTGGCGCCTCCGATACGGTGGTGCCTTCATCTTCGGACAATGCCGATCTCGGACAATCAGGAAAGCTGACCGGCACTGTTCTGGGTGGTCGCTATGAACTGCGCAGTGAAATCGGCCGTGGTGGCATGGGGGCCATTTATCTGGCTCGCGATCTAGAGGCCGAGGATGAAAGTGCCTCTCTTGTGGCGGTAAAAGTTTTGCTTCAGCAAATCGGCGAAGAGGAGCAAAGTCGCAACCGCTTCTTGCTCGAAGCCAGGGCTGTCAGCAGTCTTGCCCATCCCGGCGTTGTAAAAGTAAAAGAATATAGCATCACATCCGATGGCATGCCCTATATTGTCATGGACTTTTTGCCGGGCAAGACCCTGGACAAATTGCTGGCCGAAGGCGCCTTTGACATAGAAGCGATGCTTGACCTGGTGATTCAGATTTGTGATGCCATCGGTCACGCCCACCGCCGCAATGTCATACATCGAGACATGAAGCCCGGTAACATAATCGTGGTGGAAGAGGAAGACGGTACAATCCGACCTGTGCTGGTGGACTTTGGCCTGGCGAAAATCTTTAGCCAGACCGGAAGCTTGAGTATGCATCTCACTCAAACAGGTCAGATCTTCGGCTCTCCACCCTATATGAGTCCGGAGCAATGTCAGGGTCTCAAGATAACTCCTGCCACCGATATCTATTCACTCGGTTGTATTCTTTACGAGGCGGTTACCGGAGATGCACCCTTCACCGGTGACAATCCACTGACTGTTATCTTTCAACACATCCACGATCAACCCAGATCTTTTGCCGGATCGCAAGAGGAAGAACTTCTGGAAAAGGCTATATTTCGCGCCCTGGCAAAAGAGTCCGGCGATAGATTCGAGAGCATTTTGGATTTAAGGAATGAACTTGCCCGGTGCAAAGATGCCATGATCTGGCGCAAAGAAAATCCTGATGATGAGTTAGAGATTTTTTTAAAACAAGCAGATCTGAACG
This sequence comes from Candidatus Obscuribacterales bacterium, assembly GCA_020634035.1. Taxonomy (GTDB): domain Bacteria; phylum Cyanobacteriota; class Vampirovibrionia; order Obscuribacterales; family Obscuribacteraceae; genus RI-106. The sequence continues at coordinate 297,186 of JACKCM010000007.1, forward strand.
ATGCACAACTCGGGCTCAATCACTCCCAGCTCAAGCACTATGAATATCTGGCAAATAATGGCTTTGTTTCTGCTCAGCTGGAGATGGCTGTTCTGTATCGAGACGGAATTTTTGTCGAGAAAGACGGTGCCAGAGCGCTGGAGTGGTGCTTGAAAGCCGCGAGCCAGGGCTATGTTGAGGCCATGACCGAAGCCGGCGCCATGTTCTTTTTTGAGCAGGTTGTTCCGGTTGATCATGATAAAGCTTTCTATTGGACTTACAAAGCAGCCCAGGAGGGCAGTCCTTATTCCATGAGTCTGCTTGGATATTTTTATGAACAGGGATTCGGGGCGGAAAAGGACATCGACCAGGCAATTGTCTGGTATGAAAAGGCTGCTGCCCTGGAGGATATCGAGGCTCAGAAAGCACTGGGCAACTTTCATCGTTATGGAATCGGCTTTCCCGAGAGTTTTTCCCAGGCTCTCAACTGGTATCGTCGGGCAGCCGAGCAAGGTGATTCAGAGAGTCAAAATGTTATAGCTGCCTGGCTGTTCGATGACGCGGTGGAAGGCAATCGCAGTTTTGAAGAGGCTTTTCGCTGGGCTGGCCTTGCTGCCGAAGGTGGTCAAGTTGTTTCTATGCGTTTACTTGCTTATATGCACGAAGATGGTCTTGGCACCACCGCCAGTGCAGAAGAAGCAGTACGCTGGATGACGGCAGCCGCCGACAATGGCGATACCCAGGCCTTGCTCTGGCTGGCAAGAGGATTTACCGAAGGGGAGCATGGTCTTGAGATCGATCTAAAAAAAGCCAATCGTTACTTTCGCATGGCTGCCGATCTGGGCGATCTTGAAGCCCATCTTGAAATGGCTTTGGTCTATCTTTTCGGTGCCGGGGTGGCCCGCAACTATGCCACCGCGGCACGGTGGCTCAAGCCGGTGGCTGAAGATGGGCATCCGTACGCGATTTATCTTCTTTCTACCCTTTATCGAGACGGCAATGGTGTTCGCCAGGACGAAGCCGAATATCTGAGGCTGCTTGAGGAAGCCGCCGAAGGCGGCCTGGCCGCGGCTCAGTTTGAACTGGGAAGTTATCTTTTTGATAGTGGCAAGGTCGAAGAGGCGCGCTCCTGGTGGGAGCTTGCCCGGGACCAGGGTTCAGAAGAAGCGGCGGACAGGCTCAACGAACTGCAATAAAGTCCAGACTGCCTATAAGCTGGCAACTCCTGTGTTGCCAGGGAAAGAGTACGGATGCTGCCTTCTTTTTTCTGGAAGGTCCAAATAGTAAGGGATTCGAAAGTCTCTCATTTTTAAGCTTGAAATTTTTATGGCAACTTTTTTGTTGCATCAATATAGGGAGAAGAGATTTTAGGAAAGAAGAGAAGGGTGGATATTCTGGGGATGATGCGGGACGAATTTAACCGGACGAGTTTAACTGTACAGGATAGAAAAGTTCATGGCGCCTGAATCATAGAGTCTCTTATGAGTCGGCACGTCGATGATATAGGCCATGTAATAATGCGGAAAGTTGGCTTCTTGACAGTCTGTGTGGCTATCCGGAGGAGCCACAAGTTCGTGGAAATTATAGACATCGCAAGCGTAGGGATTCTCTATCTCGCAACAGCGCAAAGGTTTTTTCAAGAGTTCCTGGGCATCGTTGAAAACATCTGCTAGAGCAGCGGTTTCTTTGACCATCTTCTCCACTTCTGCTCCGTTTTCGAGTTCAAATTGAATAACCCAGAGTGGCAGTTCTTCTTCTGAGATGTTTTTTGCTTCTTTGATCTTAAGGGTACCAGGTTCACCGGAGAGAAGGGCAAGTCTATCGAGGATAGTCTGGTTATCAAACTGGTAGTTATCGGCCAGGAAGAAGCGATCGACCCTGCAGCGAGACTCTCCTTTATCCGGATCCGAGTAATAGGTTCCTAAGACTCTCCATGCTTCCGAGCCAGGGCTATCCGGCTCTAGCGAAAGTTTTCGGTAAAGCGAGTTAAGATACGCTCCATCGAGCTCTTCCATAAAATTGAGCGATCTTATTGCTGCGATTGATTCGGCCAGGCTTAAAGCCGGACGACTGGCCGGCAGATCTAGAGCTTCTTGAAATAGCTGGGTGGCTTTATCGCTGTCTATATTCAGCTTTCTCAGAGTCTGGGCCAGATCATAACGGGCGCTTTGCAGCCTTTGATTTTCTGGATCGCTCTGTTCAAATTGAAAAACCGAAGCCTGGTAGTTTTCGGCAGCATCTCTCAGGTCGCCTGAGTCTGCCTGGGCTTTGGCAAGACAGTAATAAATTTCTGCCAGTTCAGGGCAGGGGGCGAGCGCTTCTTCTTTTGCGATCGCCACGGCATTTTCCCAGTGTCGGATAGCGTTGATACTGTCTCCGTTTACGAAGGCTTGCATCGCCAGCTCATTTTGCTTTTGCCACATTGCTACTCTCCTGGCCGGGGTCTTTTATTTTACCGTTTCAAGAACTCTATAAAAAGAGATTCAGATGTCTGAAGAGAAGCATATAGAGAAGCCAGGCAAAGAGAGCCACAGCCGGTATGGTCAGGAACCATGCTCGGACAATTTCTCTTGCCACCTGCCAGTGAACTCCTTTTATTCTTTCGGCGCTGCCCACCCCGACTATGGAAGAGGCGACCACCTGCGAGGTCGAAAGCGGACCGCCGGTGAAGGAGGCAAATAGAACAATAGATGCTGAAGATAGCTGAGAGATAAAGCCGTGGAGAGGTCTTTGCTTATAGATGCCCCCTACTCGCCGCACTATCAGTGGTGCGACCGAGAGAATTCCGGAGGCGACCGCTAGGGCTGATATAGTACGGACCCATAGAGGAATCTCCTCTCCCTGACTCAATCCGGCAGCACAGAGAGCGAGCATGATAACCCCCATCGCTTTCTGGGTCTCGTTTGCTCCGTGGCCGAAGGCTAGCATCGGCACCAGGACCCACTCCATACCGTTGAGATATTTATTGGCTTTGGTAGAGACCGATTGAAGAATAAAGGCGAAAAATTTGAACAGGAGCAATCCCACTAAAAATCCGGCGAAGGGTGAAAGAAAGAGGCTCAGTAAAACTTTCCATACTCCTGTGGCTTTATAAATCAAATCCGGACTGCCCCAGCTTATATATTGCATTCCGCCTCCGGCTATTACTCCGCCTAAGATGCCGCCGACCAGGGCATGGGTAGAGCTGGTCGGCACGCCCATGCGTCGGGTGAAGATGTTCCAGATGATAGCTGCACTGAGGCTGCTTGCCAGAACCGGCAGCAGATCCGGTCTTGCCGGCCAGCTGGTGATATCTCTGATCGCCCTCGCCACCGCCGAGCCCCCCAGCATCGCCCCGGTAAATTCGAAAATCGAGACCAGTACCACAGCCTGTCTGCCGGTTATCGCCCTGGCTTTGATAGCGCTTGCGGCCACGCCGCTGCCGTCCTGGAATCCTATGGTATAGGTGAAGGCGACCGCCAGAATCACCACCAGAGCCAGAACGAAGTAGACGAACATAGACGTTATTCTCTTGCGACCTCAGCGGATTTTTATAAGCATATGCAAAATGGTCTTGCCTACCAGCTCTATCTTTTGTGCGGTATCGAGCATGGTGCGATAGACATCCATGCTGCGGATTATATGCTTATAGTCCTCGCCCTGAATCAGTTCGTGCATCGCTTCTCTATAGAGAGTCTCCAGCTTGCGCTCTTTCTTCTTCATTTTATAGGCGATATCCGAGGCGGTTTTCAGATCGCTTTCTAAAGATTTGATCGCTTTGACTATGTCATCGGTTCCGTTCACCAGAACCGCAGCCATTTTCGAAAGGGTCTCGTCTCTTGGAATATAGCCCAGCGCCTCGATTTGTCGCGCTGTCGCTTTGGCACCATTTATAACTCCGTCCAATCTGTCAGACAGATCGTAGATGTCCTCTCTATCTAGAGGAGTGACAAGCGTAGCGGTTATTTTCTCTAGCAGATCGAGTTTTTGCTCATCGGCTTTGTGCTCATAGTCTCGGACTGTCTGGCAACGCCCTTCGGCGCCTGCTTCTATCCAGTCTTTGAGGGCGACCATACCTGCCAGGGTGGTCTCCCCCTGCTCTGTTAATAGGGCATAGAAATCGACTTTCTCTTTGAAGAACTGCTTGAAAAAATCGACTGGCTTCATTTATTTTTTCGAGACCGAGACGGTGGTGAACTCCGAAGACTTGTCGGCTTCGTCTTTCAATACATTGAGAATGACGTCTTCGAGTACTTCGACGATCATATCCGCTTCTCTTTCTCTTTGATCTACTGTGCCGAAAATCCTGATCGAATTGGGACCGGTGCCGAGGATGTGCATGCCGTGTAGAAATGCTTGATGAACCACTTTGTTGACCAGGTCACCATCGGGCATGTCAAAGGCGTTCATCTGACCAACTCCGCGGATATTGCTCATGGCGCAGGTTCCGGGGAAATTGTCCTCAACGGTTTCAGCCAGTTGAGATAGTTTGCCGCGCAGATATTTGCCTGCCTCTACACAGTTCTCCTGATAAGAACGTCCCAGGGTCGGGTCTTCGTTTTTCAACTCTTCCAGGGTATACACCGCCACTGCAATAGCGAGCAGATTGCCTTCCGACCAGGTGCCGGAGAATTTGCCTGCCGGCCAGTCATTGAGAAGACGCTTCTGAACCATGACCCCGCCTACATGCAGAGGCTTGGCAAAAGAAAGTACATCCGGTTTTAGATTCGGATAGTCTTTGTACCAGTTCTGCATGCCGGAAAAAGTACCGGTTCGATAAAGACCGGTCTGTACTTCGTCGGAGATCAAGATAACACCGCGAGAGCGATACTTGCCTAGAAACGTATTGAGGCAGTCGAGGAAATCACTCTCGGGAACGATATAGCCGCCTTCACCCTGAATGGGCTCCATGATAATTCCGGCAAGAAGATCGGCAGGAATCTTTCCTTCGTCGATAACCGCTTTTAGATTCTTTTTCTCAATCAGCTCTTTGAGCGGAGTCGTATCGATGTACTGAGTAAAATCGATTTTTTCATTGTAAGGCAGATGCATCACATACGGTATCGACTGATAGCCTTCTTTCTGTCTTCTCTTGCTGTAAGAGATGGTATTGCTCGAGGTGGTTCTGCCATGGAAAGCGCCTTTGAAGGCGATGATGAAGAAAGGATAGTTAGACCACATCGTGTCGTTGGGCAATTCGACTTTTTTGATCTCGAGCTGCTCGCACATGCTGTCGTATTGCTTGTCGGAGAGCTGCTCTTTTACTCTTCTGAATTTAGAGAACATCGCTACTTTGAGAGCGTTCTCATTGGATTCGGTGCCGGCGTTGGCGAAATTCATCATGTACTCTTCGCCGTATGCGGTTTTTAATTCTGCGCACATCATCTCGGCAAGGTCCTGGGCTGCCGGAGCGCCATGACGGCTATCGAAGAAGAAGTCGGTACCGGCTGCCATATAGCCAGGGATAATCGAACCAAGTTTCTGCAGTCTCGGAAACACTTTCGGATGGTTGTAGCCGAAGACGCCGTTGGTGCCTACTCCAAGAACAGTATCTATGAAGAGATTGTCATCGAGACCGCTCACGAAAGGACCGATGGCGATATGGGTGGGGTCGATAATGGCAGGAAAATCAGGATGGGTGGTAGAGATGATGCTGTCTGTCTGGCGTTTCATTATCGCCATGGCTCTCTCGCCGACAAGCTCTTTTGAATTAACCTTGACGTTGAGCTCGCCTCTTTTGTAGACCTGATTGGTGAAGGGGTTGGTAAACTCCGCCTGGTCTGCTTTGTTTGCCTTTATCTTCGTCGAATATATACTCATCTTCTACCTCCTTCACCATAGAAACCAGCCGGTTGAACCATAGAAGGTCCCGGCTTCCTGTCAGCTTAGCAAATCGATTTATATATTACTGAGGATCAAAGCATTGACTTTATTCTTCCTCTTGAAAGGTGTTATCAAGCGGTTCGCGAATCCCCGATTGTTCTCTATTTCACCGTAGTCGAATCAGTGTTTTTCCTCTACCGAAGTATGTTCGTTGTCAGCCAGAATGGATATTCCAGCCCTTTATCACCAGATTTAGTGAGGGATTTATCATGTTCTCGGCAAGAAATCAGAAGCGGCGAATCAGACGCAGGTTCAAGTCTGTGTCAGCCACCATCACTAAGGTTGCGCTCGCGGCTGTTTTGCTGAGCTTTTCTAATTCTGCCCGGGCGGAGAAAGCCACTCCGCTCAATAGCCTTGCCGAGATTCCTGTGAAAGAGGTGACGGTTTTCAAGGATGGTCATGCTCTGGTGCTTCATCGCGGTTTGATGAAGACAGATTCTGCCGGCAATGTGGTCATGGATGATCTACCCAAGCCGGTGCTTGGCACTTTCTGGCCCTATTGCAGCGACCGGCGAGCTCGGCTCTCTATGGCGGTGGCAGGTGTGCGCCGGGTCAGCGTCAGCAATACCGCTTTGACCGTGCCCGAGTTGATAGAAGGCAATATTGGCGCCAGGGTCAGGGTGCTTTTGAAACCACGTTCGGTAGCCTATGGTGAAGGTCGAGCCGATGTAAGAGACAGTGTGAGCAGTGTAATCGAAGGAAAGATCGAATCAGTACCGGAGAGAAGCAGCGAAGAGATGGAGCGCACCGCTCCTGACCGCACAGAGCGGAAGCTGCCCCGCCGGGGCGATGTCGTCATGATCCGCACCGAAGATGGACTTCGGGCTGAGCCCTTTGCCAACATCGAATCTATCGCCTTCAAAGGCGAGGTGGAAAGTTCTCTATCGCATGAAGAGCTTCGCAATTTGATCACCCTCAAACTGGACTGGCAGGGCGACAAGCCAGGAGCTGGCACCGCTGTTGGAGCCAGGGACAAAGTCGATGTGGGCATGATCTATCTTCAAGAAGGTATTCGCTGGGTGCCCAGCTATAAGGTGATAATCGACGGCAACGGCAAAGCGGTGGTGCTTCTCAACGCCACGGTAGAGAATCGTCTTCGCGATCTAAAAGATATTCGGCTTGATCTTGTGGTCGGGGTGCCGACCTTTCCTTTCAAAGATCAAATAGATCCCTTCGCCCTCAACGGCAGTGTCGCCGATGTTGTCCGCAGGCTCGATAGAAACTCGATAATCGCTTCACAGTTTTCTAACGCGGCTATTTTGCAAGGCGCCACCAACGGTACCATCGGTGCCCAGAGTGCTGATTACGGATCTAATGAGGGTTCCTCCTCCTCTTCCACAAGAGTAGACTCTGGGACTAAGAACGAGGATATGTTCGTCTATACGGTAGAGCACGTCAGCCTCGCCAAAGGTGAGCGTATGGTCTTGCCCGTGGCTAGATATGAGCTTGATTACGAGGATGTCTATACTCTCGACCTTCCATTTGGGGCACCATCGGAGGTGCCCAGATCCTATAACCAGGATATTGTTAAATACGAAAAGCTGTTGAAATCGCCCCGGGTGATGCATAAGCTGCGCATCAAAAACAAAGGACGGCAGCCGTTTACCACAGCTCCGACCTTATTAGTATCGGCAGATCAAAAGACAGGTCGTGAGACGGTTCTCGGGCAGTCTTTAATGACTTATACTGCTAGCGGTGCCAGAGTCGACCTTGATCTCGGCACAGCTATCGACTTTGCCGTCAAAAGAGAGGATGTGGAGACTTCTCGCCTGCCCGATGCGGTCAAATGGCAGGATGATAAATACTGCCGAGTTGATCACAAATCTTCTATTACAATAACCAGTTATTCGAAAAAAGCAGCTTCAATAGAAATTGATCGAAATCTCTTTGGATTCGTGGACAGCGTCGGTGAAAATGGGGTGGTGAAAAGAACCAATTTCTTCGAGAACGTTGTCGAAGCCGATGGCGCCAACAGACCTCCTTACTGGTGGAACTACTATAGCTTCCCTCACTGGTGGCACAGCGTCAATGGATCCTCTGTCATCAAATGGAATACCAAACTGAACCCCGGTGAAAAGGTCACCTTAGATTATCGCTGGCACTATTTCTGGCGCTAGTCACCAAAGGTGATATTCTTCGGTAACAACGGATTCTTGAACTGGGCTGTGCGAATGTCGCTGGCCGCGAGGCCTGCCTGACCCATCTTGTGGAAGCAATAGCCTCTTGCCAGGTAGTATTCATACTTATTGGGGTTGTCTACGATAACCCCTTTTAGTGTCTGCATCGCTCCGGAATATTTCTTGAGCTGAATCTGCACCAGGGCCTTGCGATAATAGAAATCAGGCTCGTTAAAGTGGGCCGCCTGGGCTTCGCAGGCTGCAGTGTAAGCAGAATGTGGATCTTCTACATCAGAAAAATACTGCCTGGTCAAGACCAGATTCTGGGGCGCGTCGCCGGTATCGGGTTTGTAGCCATAGACAAATTGATCGTGCCGACGTTTGCGCAGATTCTCCGGAGAGCTATCAGGCTCCAGCTCTTTAAAGATAGTTGCAGGAATCGGTTTTGGATCTATCGGTCGTACTGCAAGAATGAGGTCTTCACCTTCCCAGGCGCTGTGCACCTGAGGATTCTGCCGCATACCCGGATAGTCTTGCTTCACCTCTTGATTGGTGTCGAAGACGCTGCCTTTGACGGCTTCAGAAAGAGGCGTTGCCGGACCATGTTTTCTGAGGTTCTCCAGCAGTTTGCGGGTGAAAACACCGTTTTCGTAACGCTTCGACTCCCAGCTCTGCTCATCGGGAGCGCTGGAGCATATAACCATCTGACCGGAACCCTGGGCGAGAGCCTGGGCGTCGAAGTTGCCGACTCGATAAATGCCTTTGGCATTCTTGTTCACGTTGACGTTGCCGCTGTGGCAGGCGTCTAGAACCAGGAGCACTCTCTCGGAGCGCACCCGGTCTTTTAATATTGCATTGACCTTTTGCATCTCGATACCGCTCGAGAAAAGGGCTTTTGGATCAGAGTCATAGGCGATAAGATAATTAGCCTTCTTCAGCGCGTCCAGCTGGGACGGGCTGCCGTGGCTGGATATGAAAATCACCACCAGGTCATCGGGCTCTGTGACCCGGGCGAGGAAGTTGTCGCCTATCTCTTCAAGAATTCTTCTCTGGGTAGCGTCCTCATCTAATAAAATTCGGACATGATCTTTTCTGAAATTGGCTTCGTTAATCAGATATTTGTAGAAGTCGTTGGCGTCTTTTGTCGAATACTTGAGCTTCGGAATGCTTTTCTCTTTGAAGTTGCTGATGCCAATCACTAGTGCCCATTTGTCTCGGACCGGGCGAGATTTTTCTTCATCGGCTGCGGCGGTGGCTTCGGCATCACCTTCGGCAGTCTCTGATTTTGCGGCGCTGTCTATCTGTTCTGTTGGCTGAGACTTTTCAGTTTCCGTATGGTTATCGGTGGGCTTTGCCGCTTCCGCCGCCAGGGAAGGCGCATTCAATGAATAAAAGGAAAACATAGTAACGAGCGAAACGCCCAGCATTGCCTGTATCTTCTTGAATCGCAATGTCAATTTCTCCACCTCGTGGTAACTAGCGTTTTAATTGCTGACGCTCAATTCTACCCGAGTCATACCGCTTATTAGGAGTATTCAAACATATTGAGACAGAAGCTGCTACATCGCCTGTAGCTTTGTCAGGAGTCTGGTGGCATCATCACGTACCATCATGTCTTCGATGGCATTTGATTCGGAAACTGCTCTGAGAGAAGGAATCGCAGCCTTAGCGGCGGGTCCCATCCTCTCTAGCGCTCTTATAGCCTCGCGCTTATTGTTGGTATTCGATTTGAGCGCATTTGTCAGGGCAGAAACAGCTTGACCGGAAGCGTCAGGACCCATCTCGGCCAGAATTCTGTACGCCTGATCGGCTCTTCGTGCGCTGTGGGAATTAGCATATTCGAGCACAAGCGGCAAAAGGGTCTTATCATCTAGATTCAGGTAACGAAGAGAATTCAGAGCAGCGCTGGAAATCGATTCATCATTTGACTTTAAGGCTTCTAGAACCACAGGCTTACAGTCTTCTCTCTGGCGAGCGGCTGCGATCAATGTGTTGAAAGCGGCTACTTGAACTGATTTGATGTTGTCTCCTGTGGCTTTCTTTAGCGCGTTGACCGCATTATCATCGAGAATTAGTGTGAATCGCAAAAGAGATCTGGCAGCAGCGGCTCTAACTCTTGGATCCTTGTCATCGTTTAGAGTCGTAGACAACACCTTGAGAATTTCTGAGGCTTTTCCGGCTGATTCGGTCGCTCCCAGATTTGTCAGAGTGTTCAGCAATTCTTCTTTCGCTTGAGTAGATTCTTCGTATTTGAAGCATTCTATCAATTCCGGCTTTATGCTTTCGTTGCTCTCTCCGTATAGGCTAATTGCTTTAGCTAAGTTGGCGCGAGTGGCGGAATCAGGATGAATCCTAATGGCGGCTAGCATTGCCGTTCTGGTCTCCTCTGAGAATGGACATTCCTGAAATTCGCTTTGACTCCGGAAGCTCCCATTTCTGTTCGCTGCCTTTACAGCGAGATCGGCACCGATAGAGATGTCTCGCTGATTAGTGCTCTTCAAAAGTTTCTCGATCGACGGATACACCTCTTCGCCTTGACTCGCCACCATCTCGATCAGGGTTCTTCTCTGGCGGCTGTTTGTATTTTTGTCGGTTAGCTTCGCCATCATGGGCGTGACGGCGCTTGCGCCAAAACGCTTGATCGTATTTAAGGCAATGGTTCTATTTTGTCTGTCCGGGGAAAGTGCGTGATCTAATAGAGCCGGTATAGCTGTCGGACCAAGCTCGTACAAAGATTTCTCGATCTCTTTCGCTTTTTGACGGGCAGCTTTTTGTTCATCTGTTTCGTTATCCCGGGCTCGGAAACTGATTCTGGATGCTATGTCATCACTCCAGTCTACTTTATCGAATAGCTCCTGCGTCTTCTTCTGTGTCTCTTCAGGTGATTGCGATGATCCAAAATCGATCGGTTTTCCTGACAGTTTCTGGCTCTGGGCGCTATCCCTGCTTCTCTCAGAACTTGTAAGCGAACTCGTCTGGGTACAGCCGCACAGAAAGATCGAAAGTACGATAATCTGAGCGATTCCAAAAGATTTTGTTTGCGGTGCCATTGTTCCTACCCGGGCGTGGAAAGGGTCTATAGACCCGATTGCGTGGTCGAGTATAGCAGTTGTTCGCTCTTATGAAGGGAGCTAATCCCGGCTATATTCAAAAATAGTGGACATCATCGTCACAAGCTTTTGCTATATTCGAATTAGGGACACTGCTTGAGCGGAGGGGCTACGGGCGATGAAAAGCTTCAAGAAACAGCTCAAGGAATTGAAGAGCAGTACAAATGGTGGATTGCCTGCCGCGATGCTTGTGGGGTTGGAAGACTGCACCACGCTGGAGGACCTTTTCTGCTGGATTCGAGAAGGCGGCGGTCAGTTCGGCTCTATCGATTTAATGGCCCAGGACGAATACAGCCACGATCTCATTCTGGAATGTGCCGGCAGGAGCAGTTATCTTGCCTTTGGTTCGACCTGACTAGGAAAGCTGACCGCGGTCGCGGTCTTCGACCACAGACCTTCGCCCGAAGAGCTGCTTCGCTGGAGGTTGGAATTGGGCTGGAAACCTACCGCATCCGAAATGGTAGACGGGGAGAAGGTTCTCGGCTACGCAGCCTGCCTCTATGAGTAAGGCGCTTCATCCAGTAAAATTACAAATATTAAGTCGCGATTATAAATTAATGCTTGTCAAGGGTTTTGGTTTATCATCAGGTCACGTTTCTAGATTTTAGTAGTTGAAGTCCATGGGAAAAACGGATCGTCGTTCTGAAAGTCAGCCCCATTCTGTAGAACTGGAGCTCGCTTCGATTCAACGCTATATCGCGCTTTTGAAAGCGGATCTCGATGCTGCCGGATTCAGCCCGAACAAAGTCGTGATAGAAGGGATTGCGAAGAGTCAGTCGGTATTAGATAAGGCTATCGATTTCCTAGCCGAGACCAAAAGCGGCAAAGCCTGGCGTTATTCTAAAGTCGCCTGGATTCATGCGCTTTTTGCCCGGGTAATTCTTGATGCCGAAATGACCGAGCAGTATCTGGGCGATCAAAACTTTCTCGAGTTGAAAGGTTCTGACGATGACTGGGAAGCCTTTGTTGAAACCGAACTCGGCTGTCTCGAAGAAGAGATAATCAAACTGAGAGAAGAGATTCGAGGGGGAGCGCTTTGAGCCCGTCTCACAAATCTAATAAGTCTAACGGAGACGACCTTTTCTCGACCATGAAAAAAGTGGTGGCAATATTGCTGCCATCAAATCTCACAAAAATTACCGATGCTGTCTCTAATCAGCTAGGCGACGCTCGGCAGAAGCTATTGAGCGCCGACAGCTCTATCAAATCTGTTGCGCGCTTTTGCATTGACGACGCCGAAGACGCCTATCAAGAAGCAATCTATGCGCTTAAAGACGGCTATTCAGAAGAGGCGATGCGTTGCTGCAAAAAGGCAATAAGCTATTTGAAAGTCGCCAACTTTCATCTGAAGACCAACCAGGAACTGTTGCCGGAACCGGCTTTTAAAGAAGGTTCTTGTGAGGATGCCATTCAGAAGCTGGCTCGATCCATAGGCCAGTTCAAGTCAGTAATTGAGTACACCAACTGTGAGCTGGTTCGAGAAGAACATGAGCGCTATATGGAAGTGGTGCGTATTTTTTATCGCAGCCTCGACGATCTTGCCGGTGGCAAAGAAGAGGTCGCATCAAACAACGCCCTTGCCGGACTGACTTGGCTCTATATGCTTTCTCGCTTTGTAGAAGTGCGCAGCGGGGCTTCGATGACTGTGGCTGCCGGGGTTTACCTGCGAGAACATGGACCGGTGGATATCCAGCGCATTCTAGATCTTGTCGATAGCTTAGTAGAAGCGAGACGGCTTCATCTTGATGCTTCTGAATCGACAAGAGCCAGAACCGAGCAATATCTGGTGGCAGCTACCAGGACTTTGAACCAGTGTGTAAGCGATTTTCTCGAGGGCTCTTCGATAGAAAAGCTGGTTCGAGCCGGCAAGATGGAAGTGCGCATGGCAAACCGCTTAATAGAATCGGGCTTCAGTGCAGATGGAGAACCGCAGGCGGTGGCGGACGAGTCTGAGTCAGAATCCGATTCTGATGCCGAACGTCGCCTTTCTGATAGACAATATGAGTTTTCGCAGCGAATCGCCCATCTGCAACAGCTTATTAAAGACAATGACCCTGATGGTTTGAGGATTGTTCGAAGATTGCATCAGGTCAGCTCTTACTATGGCAGAGCCTTGCGCTTGCAAGAAGAGGGCAATTCTTCTGAAGCCGAGCGCTATGCACGCTCTGCCCATCTCGATATCGACTTTGCCAGGCAGCTTTTTGCCCGGGGCGACGCTATCTTCTCGGATACTATCTGATAAGATAGGGCTTCTTCGCCGGTTTTGTTTCGATAAGGATTTTCTGTTATGGGACTAGATAGAGCCATGCTGCGCCGCATTCAAATAGCCCTCATAGCATCTCTTCCCTTGCGCGGCGCCTTTGCTGAGCCTTCTTATGCCAGTCATAGCGACTGGCGAAATATCGTTCACAGTGGGGACGAGGCGCTGCGCTCCAAGCGTTTCGATAAAGCGATAGAACAATATCAAAAAGCGGTGGAGGAAGCCCAGGCTGTCAAAGCTGAAGATTCTCTCCTGGCAAGGAGCTACACTTATCTAGCCAGGGCTTACAAAGACAAGAGAGACTTCAATAAAGCAGAAGATTATTATCGCAAGGCACTGGCACTGAGAAAGAGTGAGCTTGGCGAAAACGCCGAATCTACCCTGCGCAATCTTGAGGATCTCGCTTATTGTCTGTGGTCCCAGCGTAAATATCGCGAAGTGGAAGCGGTATTGAAAGAAGAGCTGGATATAAAAAACAAGACAGGACAGACCGACATCGAGCGTCCCCTCGAAATGCTCGCGCGTATTAAACGAGAGCAGCATCTTTATGAAGATGCCAATCAATATCTGACTCGCTTGCTTGCTATTCGCAAGAAAGACCTTGGTGTCGAGCATAATGAAACCGCCGAAATTTACGAGCAGATGGCGCGCAATTATCGTGAACAGGGCAAGCTCGATGAAGCCGCAGAGAGATTTAAATCGGCACTCTCTCTGCGAAGGAAGCTGCACGGCAACACTAATCTTGAGCTGACCGATGACCTCGACAGCCTGGCCGATCTTTATATGCGTCAGATGAAATATGGTGATGCCGAGCCACTCTACAAAGAATCTCTTGAGATAAGACGCAAGAATCTGCCTGAAGACAACGTCGATTGTTTGCGTGGTATGCAACGCCTGTCTCGTTGTTACGAGCACATGGACAGGATTGACGAGGCAAAGAATCTTGTCGAGAAAGAAATCTCGTTGCTGGAAGGTTCTCTGGGTAGCTCTCATATCGATGTGGTGAGCGCTCTCAATCGTCTTGCCCATTTGCAGGTCAACGATGAACAATACACAGAAGCTCTCAAGACTGCCTTCAAAGCGCTCGAGATGCGTCGGGCTATATGCTCTGATAAAGATCCGTCGCTGTCGCACGACGTGCGCTGGATAGCCTCGCTCTATACGAAAGAAGGTAAGTATCAAGAAGCGCTCGATTTGCTGACTCGCCAGGAAAAGCTTGTTAAGCAGCTATTGACCAAGAACAGTCCGGAATATCTGCGACTGCTCGAAGACCGCCTCAACGTTTTGCGCCGCATGGACAACAAAGACGAAGCCGCTAAACTGGAAGATGAGATCAAAGGTCTGAAGAAGAATGGTTGATGCCAGGAAGCGAGAGGCTGCTTGAAGTGTCTTCTATCTTTGAACCAGGTGATATCGTCCGTTTAAAGGATCCTGATAATATTGACTATGATAGTGAGCTTGAGCGAGATCTTGATCTCAAAGGGCGCGAATACAGTCATTTTTTACTGACTATTGGCACCAAAGAGAAACTTCCCGGGAGTAGTATTTACTATCTTTTGCTGAAGAATGCACTGTTTTTTGAATGTTGGCAATATGTTGTTCTTCCGCTCAAAGACAGGAAGGTCAGCCAAGTTAGTCTATTTTCTTCTTCTTTAAGCGCTGGCGATATGGAATTCTTGTCCGCGCAGTCAACTATGACGATTCACCAAAATTGCATAGATAAAGTGGTTGTTAGAGTGTCTGATGAAGCAATGGAAGACCTGTTCGCCGTCTATAAAATTGACAGAGAATCCGATGGGGTCATGGAAAATGCGGATAAGATTCGGGCGTTCATCCTAGAGAATAGGGGCAAGTTGGAACAACTCAATCCAATGCACAGAGAATTTCTGCAACTGCGGTACGGGCTTGTCGACGACAAATTTCATGGACTGGATGAGCTGTCTGCACATTTTGACATTGAGCTGCCACGCCTCAGAGCTATGGAGCAAAGAGCCCTTCGAAAGCTCCGACATATAGTCGGCCTTCATTGATCGAAATTAGTTGTAGCAGGTCAATGTTCAACAGTGTAGAAAGTGTTGGTGCCTTTTCATAGTGCCAGCGATATTCGCATATCCTTCACAGAGTCTATAGGTGAAACAGGGATAGAAACGTTTTGATTTGCTTTGAACGCTATGCCAGAGTGCTGGTGAATCCACTCAATTTTGCTTTTGCTTTTTTGATACTTATAGTTCAAGCCGCTTCAGCGAATAACGAAAGTTTGGACCGAATTGATGCCTATCGAGAAAATCTGAGAAGCATTATTTTAGCTTCTGATCAGTCTCAAATAGAGCTTTCCAGAGGCTTTCGGGTGAGATTTCGTGTATATAGAAACGGTTTCATAGGGGTTCCAGAGGTACTCAGTTTGTCACAAGATCCTCAGAGTGACAGGGGGTATTTGAGGAAGATTTTGAGTTCTATTGAGGCAGGGTTGAAATCCCCTTTGGATGGACCAGCTCAAGTTGTTGTTTCATTTAACAAAGATGTCTCTATTTCTGTCGAAAATGCAAATTTAGATAGTAAAACCATCAAGAGTGTAGAGCAACTCAAATCTGCGTACCTGAAGTCTCATGTCCGTAATCCCAAATCTAGATCTGAGATTTCTAAGCAGTGGGAAAGCACCTTCAAATTGTTAGAAGCTCTGGGTCGTTGTCCGGATGACAGGGAACTAGAGAAGCTAGCAATATCAGCGCTGTCCCATATTGGTCTAGACCCCAGTTCTTCTGAACAGATGTTCCTGGCGGCCAGGTATACAGCTGGTGATACCAGCCTTTTTTTTGAGTCAAAGTATCTTTCTTCCTCCCTGCTTCAATCAGTAGCGTTTCAAGAGATAACCTGGTCCAGGCATAGTGAGGTCGACGTTGACCAGCTTCTTCATAGTTACACAAGATATATCGCTGCTGGTGAGTTAAAAGAGTTGAGCAAAAATCCAGTGTTTAGAGAAACCATAATAGATAGAGGAAAATTGTTTGAGTTCGCCGACCAGTTGAATCTGGCAAAGGATTCTTATGAGAAGGCTTGTTCTGAAGGAGTATACAAAGAGTCTTTCTTGCCACAAAAGTTGAAGACTCGATTGAGTCAAGCTCGAGATCTGACTGCCACCATAGCCAACATCGCCCCGGAGAACTTGATTCCTACAGGATCTAAGTTCTCCGATCTTGAGAAGCTGATCTGCTGGTTACCGACAGATACTGAAGTTTTGTATGCTGCTCGCGGACCTTTTGTTTCTGTTGATATAGAGTCAAGTTTGCCCGAAGATTTTAGATCAAGCGTTTTACCACGAGCCGCTTTTGATAGACCGTTTCGACACGCTAAAAGTTTCTTCTGGGGCAAACAAATTAAAGTTGGAATTAGAGCAGGTAAGAACTACCGTAATCCTACCGGACTAGGAGGTAGTCCCGGTGACGAGTACACGATAACAGTCTTTAGTGATGAGGACAAGCTGGCGGCACAGAGAGCCTGGGAACTCATAGCCAAAGACGCTCAGCGATATTCGCTCTGGAAAGGAGTGCAAATTCTTGAATATCATTTTGAGGCAGAGGACGATGCATCCAGGCTTTATGTCTGTGTCCCAACTGAAGGTATCTTGCTTACCGCAACACGTAAATCTGACATTGAAGAGATACTAACCAGGCTAGCCTCCAAGCAAAGTAAGCGAGCTTTGTCTCGTGCTTTACCAGAATGGAAGTATCTTGATCGAGATTCTAAATTCTTTGCGCTCCGTCACTACAATCCTTTAACTTCTATGCTTGATCCGACTTCGCCTGAATTGACAATGACGAGGTCTGGTTACTTGGGCAAAGTAGATGCGGTTGGAGTCTTGTTCCAGCATTCGATGCAGTCGAACTCCGGACGAGCTACATATCTTACTTCTTGTCGCGCCTTTCAGGACCAAATGATTAAGCTCTGGGGAGCAAGTATTTCTCCCAATAAGGGTGATGGAGCTATAATGAACTCGAAGGTCGTAGCGGGCAAAAGGCTTGAGATGTCGTTGAAAATCGACAAACAAACAGCCGGAGGAGTTTTCTTTGTGATGTCCTACGCCTTTGGCAGCATGATCTGTACTTGACCTTATCCGCGAATCTATTCCACAATAACCTCTTCGGTGGCGGTGCGGCCGAAGGTCTCCGGTGAATACATCTCTTCCATCTTGGTCGGAGGAACATGGTAGTGACCGGGAGTGGTGGCACGAATTTGATATTCGTAGTCGTACTTGCCTGAATACAAGACTGAGGTGAAAGCCTCTGCTTGGTGATCCCGAAAGTTCTGATGGTCGTACCAGCTCATTCTCCAGAAAGGATAGCGGATACTCAGCGGAATCGGACCGCCGCCGGGACCTTCGTTGGGTGGCAGCACCTCTCGGTTGCCGGCAAGAGCTGTGTTCACCGGCTCGGCACCGGCAGGCAGAGGATCTGCAAGGGCGATGTGATAGCGCGCACCGGCGGTGGTGAAGGCTATTTTGGTCTTTATCAGAGCTCCGGCTTTGAAATGCCAGACGCCGTTCTCGTCCTTCTTCGCATCGTCTTTGTTATCCACGCCCTCATAGGTTCTGGTTACGGCGAAGCCGAAATCAGCCGGTTTGAGAGTGAGGGTGCGAGGGGCATAGTCCAGTCCGATTCGATAATAGAGTCGACCGGGACCTTTCTTGTCCATCAATATGGTGTCGCCTTTGATATCGGCAAGATTCGCCATCGGCACCATGGTCTCTTTGGTGTCGGTGGTTCTGCCTTTAAAGGTAGAATTTGCCACCAGGGTCTCGCCGAGCCAGGTCGAGACCGTATAGTCCGGAGTGACCTTCTCGTATCGATTGAAGTAGGCATTCATCGCTTGCAGGATATAGCCGTTTTCTTGAGTCCCTGACCAGGAGCCATTTTTTCTGTGGGCAAGCAAGCCTTTAGCCAGTTTGGCAATCAGAGGATTCTCCGGTTCTGTTTCCATCAACGCTTCCATAAGGATGGCATCGGTTCTTCTCGGGGAGAAGAAGACACAATAGTCGAAGATACCAAAGCCTCTATCATTGCAAGATGCTGTCGAGGGTGTCTCGTTGATCGAGCTGTTTATCACTTTCTTTAGAACCGCGGTCTCGTCTTCTAGCTTGGTGTCCTTGCTCACGATGGGCAGAAGCCATCCGGCGCTATCCAGAGACAGATCTTCTTTGACGAAATCCACCGGTATCTTCTTGAGCGAGTTGGCGTAGTTAGAACCTTTCGGCATCTTCTTGATGCGGTCAGCCAGGGCTCGTTTGATTAGGTCGGCGGCTGCCCGCGAATCGACATCTTTCATCAGATAACGAACATTGAGGGCTCTTGCTTCGATGCTTCGCTTCAAGCGCTCAGGATAATCCGCAGGGATATGCTGGCGGATGTTCTTGAGATAGCGGCGGCTGAGTTCTAGTTTGTCATCGGCTACCTTATAGTCATTTTCTCGAGCGAGGCTGAGGGCACGAGCCACTTGAATGGACATATAAGGATAGCGTTGCTGTCTGCCTTCGTCTTTTGTCCAGAGACCGAAACTGCCGTCACCGTTTTGACGGTTGACCAGTTCATCAAGGTCTTGCTGGATTTTGTTGCGGTACTGGCTCTGGGCAAGGGCGTCCATCTTGCCGAAGGCGCTGAGGACATCGTGCAGCGATACCATGGCGATGATGCGCGAGGATAGCTGTTCGGAGCAGCCGAATTGATAGTCGCGGATCTGGAAGTAGGCATCGGTCAGGGCTTGCACCGCTGTGCTGCTGCTGCTTATTGTCAGACCGCCGATCTGAGTAAAGACGGCCTTGGGGATATCCAGCTTCTGGGCGATGGCGCCTTTGTCCACCTGTCCATAGGTAGCATAGGATTCGATTGCCGCAGGCACATAAACAGGCAGGCTGAACTGGCTTGCGTCGGTGAATTTCTCCGCCACCACAGCACACTGGAAGTTGGCTTTGCCTTCGTCTATGGTGCTTACCGGAAATCTCACTTCGACTCTGTTGTTGGCTGGTATAACCAGGTGTTTGCCGGCTGCGTGAGAAAGATCGTCCTCTCCTTCCATTTTGTCTCCGGGCAGTGCTTTGCCGGAAGGCAGCTCTTGCCATTCGTTGGTAACTGCCGCATTGGCAGCGCGAAGAATGACATCGGCTGCTATGTCTTCGTCGGTCTGGTTCTGAAGCACCACCGGCAGTTCACAGCGGTCGCCAAAATTGAGGAATCTCGGTGCACTCGGCTTGATCATCAGAGGCATCTGGGCGGTGATATTCGATTCGGAAGAGCCGAATAAGTTGTCGCCAGCCACTGCTATGGCCATGACGCGGTATCTGGTCAGGCTGTCGGGGAGCTTGAACTTAATCTGGGCGTGACCATTCACGTCGGTATAAATTGAAGGTTTGAAATAGGCAAGCGCGTTGAAATTTGTTCTTATGTTGACCTGAGGCATCTGCTTCTGCCTCTCGGACCTTCCGGAAGAATAATGTCTCTCATCTACAACTGTAGGCTCTACCTGAAACATGTTCATGTCTCTGGGCGCGCTTGCCATACTCTGGGCGAATCCGGCGGCGCCGCCTCCTCTACTCGGAGCTCCCGGCGGAGGTGGAACTAACCCAGAAGATTTAGGAAGTGCTGCCAGGTCATCCGCTTCTTGCTCTTCTTGCGGAGCCTCGCTGAGATCTTTCTTCCTTTCTTTCTCAGTCAGGATGACTGAAGTTCTAATCAAGGTGTTATCGATATGCGGACTTGATTGAGGATAGAAAGCGTTTATAGGATCCGACCATTTGTATCCGGACAAAGCGAGCACCGACTCGTCCGCGACAGCTATGGCGACCTGTCCGCCCTGTACAGGTTTACCCTGGGCGTCTTTGAGGTCGATACTGATGGTGGTCTCGGTGCCCGGCATTGTCAACTTGTCGGCACCGACGGCGGTGAGCGATAGTTGTCTCTCTTTTGGCGGCACTTTTGCTGTCACGGTCTCGGAGCCGAAGTGATAGTCGTCACCGGCTAAATAGACCTCGACCGCGAAATTCGGATAGAAGTCCGCTTTCACCGGGATTTTGAAAGTCGCCGAAGCGGATTTTACTTCTATCGGTCTTGTCTCGACTATAGAATGTCTGCGAATGGTCATCAGTCCATGGGCAGGATAGAAGGGGGATGAGACCATGAGCTCCATGGTGTCACCAGGCTGATACTCTTCTTTGTCTGCGATCAGAACCAGTTTGTCGCTGACCAGGTCTTTGGTGGAAGCCGTCTTATCATCCTGAATCATCAAAGATACTCTGGTTTCGTTCTTGCGACCGGCTTTGTCGGTAACGGTGGTTATCAGCTCATAGTTGCCGCCCTTATCTACTTTGAAGTTGCTTTTCAGGGGCAAGTTTGTGGAGGTAAGATCACGCTTCTCGACCGATACATCGTTCTCTTTGTTGTCTTTCGTCCGCTCTTTGCGAACCAATTCAACCGCAATCTTCTGTCCGTCTTTCGCTTTGCCGTCGAGATCGACAGCGATGAACTCCAATTCTATCGGGTCGGTGACTCTATAGAACCAGCGTCTCGATTTGACACCGACATAGGTATCAGCCGGGTGGACAAGAATGTTCACTTTGTCTGACCAGGACTGGCGATTGACGTCTTGAATTGTCGCTTCGCAGACACAGCTTACCGGAGCCGGTTTGGGCAATAGATCCAGTTTTACTTCGACGGCGGTTTCGCCGTTGCCGTCGGCGGTGGCTTGCAGGTTTTTAGTTATGTAATTGCCGCCGGGCATCGGCATAGGGCAGCATCCGCCCCAGTAGTTGGTAGATGTGCCGAAGCGGAAGCCCTGCCATCCAGGGGGTGAATAGGTGCTTTCCGAAGCTCGTACTTGCCAGGAGACAGGCGAGCCTTTGAGGCTGCCGCCCGCAAAGTATTTGGCTTTCGAAGTAAGTCTGGTGGTCTCACCAAAGAGCATACTGGTGCCTTTAGAAGAGCTTACCTTCATCTCGAATTCGGGGCGACGAAACTCTTGAATGGCGAATTGAATCGTGTGGGCCGCGTTGAAGCTGACCGGTCTTTCTGTGGCATTGGTTTTTGTATTGGCAAGATAGCCTTTGTTATCGGCTTTTAAGCCAAGATTGATGTAGCCCTGACCAAGATTGATTTTATCGGGGATTTTGAACTCGAAGTCGAAGCCGCCACTTTGATCCACAGGTATTTCACCGTGGCTAATCTCCTGACCGTCATAGCCCATTACTCTGTAGAGCAGTTCTGAGAAGTCCGGTTTGGCTAGCTCTATCTTTTCGCTTTCGTTCTGTATATAGGATAGCTTTCTTGTCCAGCCTTTTACTTTCACCGATTCACCCGGTTTATAGAGATTGCGGTCGGTGACTCCATACCACTTGTTCTGGGGGCGTAGAGGCGAGAATGACCAGCCGCTCCAGGCGCGATAGTTTGAAGGAAGTATTGCCTGGTCACTGCCTCTGGTGGCGACCAGCATTCTGGAATCATGCCAGGAGCCTGTTATAGGCAATTTGATCATGCCGTCTTTGTCCGTTGCCCCTTTGTCTCCATGCGGCAAAAGGGTGACATCGACTTTGGCAAGCGGTTTGCCCGAATCAAGAGCAGATACGAAAGTGTAGAGATCTTTGCCTTTGAAGGCGTCTACGGAAAGGTCCGTCACCTGTACCCAGGCGGCGGCACGATAGCGTTGATTGTTTCGTTTGTCCTGAACAGCAGTGGCTATAACAAACTGACCATAGTTGTTTTTGAGATAAGGTTTGAGATCCACCAGCAGGTCTTTTGTTTTTGGTTCGAGCTTGATCGTCTTTTTGCCTGCGACTTCGTAAGAGTTTTCATCGAACCAACTGCCATTGTTTCTAACCCAGCCATGGCTGAGATTGTTTTTCAGAAACTCCATGGCACTTTCAGCTTTGGCTCTAAATATGGTGACATCCAGTTTGTCGGAGCCTTTTACTCTGACCAGGCACTGCGGTTTTTGAGATCCTGGAAGGGTGATGAAATCTTTATCGAACTGCAGTTGGGTGTTATAGACCCCGGTGGTGAAACTGATGGTTACATTTTTGCCCAGGGTCTGACCGTAGATGTCTTTTAGATTGGACGAGAAAGTGATTTTATAAGTGGTGACGGGCTCCAGAGGCTGTTCTAGATAAATGCGCGCACCATAGCATCTAATCTTTTGATTTGGTATCTCTGGTTTTATTGTTACCATCGACTCTTGAAAGGCGTTGGCATCAAGGCTGTTGTTGAAATTGAGATTGCGAGAGTTCCAGTCATCTGGGCTGACACCGTCTTTGGGAGAACTCGCCAGCTTAAGTGGACCGTAGATTCTAAAAGCAAAAGACTGGTTGGCTGCAGATAGAAGCGGGCCTTCTTTTGATTGATAACCTGGTCCGAAGTTCAAGATTACCTGAGAATTTCTAGGAAAAGGATTGGTGGCTCGTACCGCAATCCATTCATCTTCCGGCAGTTTATCCAGCCCATAGTTCTTGATGGCAAGCGACTTATCTACCTGTTTTACGGCAAAGTTAGAGTTGCCGGATTTGACGGTAAGATGCTCCAGGACAGAGTTTCGATCTATCTTCTGGTTGAAGATGGCGACAATCAGTGGATTGACATCTTGAAAAGAATGGGGCGACGGGTAGATTGTCTTCACGGATGGTGCCGAGGTGGTGAGTTCCCAGCTGCGGGTCTTCTTCAATACGTTGCCGTTGACCGATTTTATGCCCTCGGGAACGGCGACTTTGAAGACAGTGGCTCTGGGGAAGCGTTTACCTTCAGGTTCAAAGAGTATGGTTCTGGTGTCGAGCCACCTCCATGTGCCTTTGGGCATCGGCTTCATGATTATGTATTTTTCCGGATTGCTTTCATGCTTGGCTTCGCCAATAGGCACCATCGGATGTGAGAATGTCACTGTGAACTGACCTACAGTATCCACCGGACCGGTGTGGCTGATTCTCACTACCTGCAAAGGCTCGGATTTTACGTCTACTTCTGGTCTTTTCTCGTTGGTCTGCTCCGGGGGAAATTTCTCTTTTACGATATTTCCCGGCAACTTCGGCTTGACAAGCGACTGCTCGGGCAACACAAAGGCTTTCTCTTTGACTTGCTCTATAGGAGAAAGCAGACTGAGCAACTGCTTCAGTCTGTCGGCGGTGATATTCTCTATGTTTGCTTTGGGCGCAGGCTCTGGCGTCTCGGCAGGCTCTGTCTGGCCGGTGCCTTCGTCTGCACCAGAGCCAGTCACCTTGGCTTCTTTTAAGGTGAACTCAATGTTCTTCGGCTTCTTGTCCTTGCTGGAGTCGGCATTATTTTCTGAAGCGTTTCCGATATTGCCCGTATGGGTCAGAAAAGCTGTCAAGATAAATATGCCGAGCACCAGGAATAACCGGGTTCTCGCAGTGAGACTCAAGACTTTCCGCATTTTGCCATCCTGCCGAATATGTTTGTATGGGTGGTCATTATAAACATATGGAAACCTGTACACAGGTTGTTCGATCGAATTTTCGCGTTTCGCTTTTAGCTTTTCGTTATTCGTCGAACTATTTATCCCACTGTCGTATTCAACCATGTCCGCTCAGGCATCTGCTCAGGGTTAACCCTGAATCGAGCGTAGTGCATGCCCCGAAATCATCTTCGACATATTATTTAAGTGCCTCTACTTAAGAACGGCGTTGAGTTTATCTTCTGTGGTCTGCTCTTTATCTGTTCGCGAGCCGAGTTTGATTGTCAGGCTAACTCTCGGAGCCCCTGCTTCATGGACTGCTTCAATAGCTGCTTTTATCGCCTTTGATACATCCTCGTACTCACCTTCTATGATCGTTCCATAGGGAGTAAGCGTCGCATTAAGGTTTGCCGTTTTAAAAATCTCATAAGCGATTTTTATGTATTTG
This sequence comes from Candidatus Obscuribacterales bacterium, assembly GCA_020634035.1. GTDB lineage: Bacteria > Cyanobacteriota > Vampirovibrionia > Obscuribacterales > Obscuribacteraceae > RI-106. The sequence continues at coordinate 321,399 of JACKCM010000007.1, forward strand.
GATAGTGATACTCCGACGCCTATTGGAATCAAACAAACATCTGCCATTACTTTCATAGCCACAATACTCCTCTTGGGTTTTGCTACTTAGACTTGGTTCTATGAATCTTCGAGAGCGGAGTTGGCATCGTGAAGACACATTTATATTTTACCGAGTTGAGACTAGTCAAAAGTCAGCTCTGATTTTTATTTTGCTTAGAAATCGTATGTTGTTAGAATTTTTCCATTCTCTATAGAATTTTTGAGCTTCTTGCCGACAACAGTGTCAAAAGATCTTATGGCACCTGCTGGTTTGATCGTTCCTTCTGGTTGAACGATAGTATCCTCTTTAGCCAAATCACTTCGCTTTATTGTGGTTCCTTCTTCTAGAAATCGCGAGGACATAACCACTGATACTGTTAATCCGGGTAGTGGTGGGTCAAAATCATAGCCCGATACTATTTGACCTTTGCTGATGCCATATCCCAGTAGTCGTCCGATTCCGTTCGAACTTTTGGTTAGTGCAGCCGATGGTATTCTGGACTGTGGTATTTCTCTTTCAACTACATCGCTGGTGGATAATCGCTTTCCAGCAGCGACATCTCTGACTGCATAGACAACTGTTCCTGGCGTATTCATTTTTATACTCAGTTCTAGCTTCTTCTTCTCTAGATTGCTGGCTTTGAGTTGAGACAAGTAGTTGTAATATAAACTACCGGCTATGCAAAGAATAATCGCTATGATCGTACCGAATTTTGTCATGTCAACTTATTTTCGATTGATGAGAGTCAATTCTCTTTCTGGTAGTCTTCCGAATCGTCAGTTTTGTTGTTCTGTTCGACTAAATCCCAAGCCCATTCGGTGTCGTTCCCTGACTTGATTTTATACGGACGCATTGGAGGAATATCGTCTCTCCGCAGGAGGATTCCGGGATACAGCTTACTCCGTTCCTCGCACCAGGCTTTAAATTTTGGTCCAAAATTTATCGAATTGAAAGTCATTCTTCGCTCAGGCGGCAATTTTTTCAGAGCTGCTGGAATTTTTGTTTCTTGCTGTGCATTGCTTGACTCCTTCTTGTCCATTGAGTCAGTCCATTTGATAGAGCGCATAGACTTCTTCATCGCCGGGAGATATTTCAAGAAGATGGCTTCTTTGGCTTCGAATTTAATTGTCGAGTCTATTAATGGAGCCCTTCCAATGCTCATAACACTATAGGTGATGGCGTAAAAGTGTTTGTTGTCTTTATCTATCCCCTGAGATTCGATAACTCTTTTACCGTTCCAATCTACCGTTCTGGCTAAACTTATCTGTGCTAAAACGGGCAAACCTCTGTGAGCGACATCCTTTTCACGAAGTAGCTGCAGTTCTTCTTCTTCTATAATATGAGGAGGTGCCTTTAGTGTTGTTTCCAGCAATTTTGATGCCTCCGCGTCATCTTCATACGCTGAACATGCTAGAACAAATACAGAATCGTTATCACCTTTCTTCTCGAAATGATGGTATCTAGGTCCAGGTGCGCCAATCGGCATAACATATTCTTCTGTCCAGCCGTCAGGTATACGCATCGATTCTATCTCTGGGAAAGCCATGGGTCCTTTCGAGAAATGGACAAGTCCTTTCAGTGGCGGATCGTATTTGGGTAGGTTTGGTTTTGAGTGCCGTGGAGCAACCAGAGGAGCTTGCATCAGCTTTGACTCGTTAGTCTTGTTCGATGCGTCGCCAATAATGTACTGAATGCGCTTATTTTCTCTTCGGACTTCGATTTTAGACGGTGGTGGTAAATCTATCGGCATTGCTCTTAAAGCTCACTTATTTGGTCGTTCTTCCGGATATTTGTTGAGCCATTCCTGCAAGGTGATTGCCCACAATTTGAGTTCTTTGTCTTCTGGATGTCTTTCTGCCCATTCTACAAGAAAGGCGTCGGAGGTGTTATTTCTGACATTTTCCTTCAGGCTCTTGGTAGCGTCGTAGCTCTTCGCTAGTTTCTCCGGAAACTCCAACCAGGATTTCTTTATACTCTTCCACCGCTCTGGATGGGAATTCTTGAAATTGATCAACGCTTTCAAGGAATTTATCAGGCTTGGGTCATGCGGTTCGCTATTTGCTTGAATTGCCTTTGCCATAGTTGTTGTTTCTATAGCTGAGGGCGAGAGATGATCTTTTTTCATCCCCCATGTATTGTCGTAGCCCAAATGTTTTCCGTCTGGGCTTACGTCGTGAATCACCAAATCGTGTGGACCACCGTTAACTTTACTAATCGGCGGAGCTTCAGTATTTATGCTTGCAATGGGAGGCCAGAGTTTCTTGTTTCTGATTTCCTTAAGCTGCTTGGGGAGGTCGTCGGTGGAGTACATATTATTTACTCCGGAATCTCTTTCGGAAAAATCATAGAACTTCCTCAATTCTGGATCTTTTGCTTCTCCAGCATTTAAGGTAGATGAGCGAATTACGAATCCTGATTCCCTTGTCCCTGTAATCCATTCGTTTAGCTTAACAAGTTCAGAGTCTCTAACGCTTATTTGTCTGGAAATTGCTGACTTCCAGGCAATATGTTCTCTACTTCCAATTTTAAGAGCATACGAAGAATCAGAATCCTTTGGATCTTGAACATACTCAAAGCCTTTTCCTTCGGTGATCAAGTTTGTTGCAGCCACATCATAGAGCTGCGAAGCATAGCTTCTACTCGGATCCCCATGCATCTTGTGGTCGACAGCGAGATACTCGGTTTCTTTCCCTTTGAAGTTGTATTTCTGCGCCTCATCATCGGGATATAGATTGACAGGATGTTTGAGTAAGTCGACCGATTTGCCTCCAGCTGTAGCTTTGTACTTTCCCGTTAGCATGACATCGCTTATTAAACGAGCGGCATGGGCAGGGGTTCTTGTGAATTGCCGTATTTGCAGAGCGGCGGTGGGACAAGTTGCTTGTCTGCCCTGATCTATCCTCGTCGGGTCTGCAGCTTGATGCATGATCTGCTCTGCCGCCTGGGTTCGATAGTTGTCGGGATTCGTAGTATTGGGCTTGACTCCCGATGGTGGCAGTTTGTCCAGCACGTCGGAGTCTGCTGAAAAGAGCTTAGAGAGAGATTCATAGGTATCACCCATCTGCTTCAATGTTTCTGCCGGGCTCATCCAATCGGCTTTTGACAGGCGGTTCTCGAAGGTTTTCATATCCTTGAAAAAACGCTCTCGGTTCTCCGGGTCGGTGATTTTTTCGTTAGCCAGCTTCTCAAGGCGTTCTCGTTTTTCTCTCAGATCCGGATCTTTCAGAATCTCTGTCGAGTCTGTCGGCTTCGGTGCCTCGATCGGGTCGGTTACTTCGACTTTATTGCTGTCATTCATTTGTACCTTGCTACTATCAGTCTTCAGTTCGACTTTTTCGAACCGCTTCACCGCTTGACCGCCGCCACTGCCGGGCAAGGCTATGGCTGGAGCCGGATAATGCATGTCCATTTCGTTGGTGTTCTTAGCCAGGCTCAGGGCTTTGTGTGAACCGCCTTCTAATGATTCGTCGGGGGAGCTGTTCTTCGAATCCAGATATTCTCTGGTAGAGAGCCGGGCCGCTTCCTCAAAGCTTTGGCGGGATTCTTTTGGCATGCCGTTTAAATTGTCTCTGATTTCGGCAATCGCCCTGGCGGCAGGGTCGGCCTGGGCCAGTTCTTTGGTCGCTTGCAAGGAAGCAGACTCGAGAGAATTGTTCGCGGTTCTGTCTTTAGGTCTCTCGGCAAGGACGTCTCCGGTTATAGCATCTACTATTTGCAGGCTGAGGTCGTTGGGATCTGGATTTTCTGATGCCGAACCAGAGTGTCGATTTGTTCTCTTTGACTCAATTTCAGCTTGTCCCCGGGCGTCAGTCTGGGAACTTTCTGCGACTTTAGAATTGAGGGTTTCCTTTTCGCCGGATTTCTCCGACTGTTTATCGGAAATTCCGTGCTTTTGATTGTTGATCTCGGCCATAGCAATAATGGATTTTGAACCATGGTATTCATCCATTATAGAGCAGGGGGAGAATTAGTCCTTGTTCAATTCTGAATGACCCCTTCGATGGTGGTCATGCCGCGATTGTTGTTCTGGACATTTTGAGACCAGGTGGATGGTTCGCTGTCTCTTACTTGATAGACACCCGGTTGTAAAACCAGATCGACATCGCAGTCCCAGTATACATCTGGTGCACCGGCCTGGCCCGAGCGACCGTTCGCCTGCCAGGGACCATATACGGTACCATCGTTTTTGACCAGGCTTATCTGACCTGGTCTTGATCCACGACCACCATTCCAGTGATAGTTGGTGATTCTCGTAATCAAGACCGGTGCTTTCAGGGCGAATCTGGTTGGTTTAGTAGGACCGTTCAGAACTCCATAGATGTTGCCATTATCGTATAGCTTCACAGAAGGTGTCCGTTTAATCCGCTTGCCGCTGACACTATCCACCTTTTGTACCAGTGGTGCCACCCTGACCCGGGCGAATCCGGCACCTCTAGAGCCTACATTCTGCGCCCAGGTTTTGGGATCGCTATCCAGTATTCTATAGGTGCCTGGTTTTAACTTCGCCAGAGGCTCGCATTCCCAGTAGGCGTTTTTGACATTGCCCTGACCGGATTTGCCGGTGGTCTGCCAGGGACCATAGCGCGTGCCGTCTTCATGTACCAGGGCGACTTTGCCGGGACGGGCTCCCCGGGCATCGTTCCAGTGGTAAGTATAGATATAGGTCAATAGTGCCGGATAAGAGATACTGAATGTGGTGGGTTTCGTGGCGCCGTTGAAGACTTTGTAGATGTTGCCGTTATCCAGAACGGTGACCGGAGGTATCGCCGGCATGCTCATGATGTCGAAGATGGACGAGTCCTGCGCAGAAGTCTGACCTGGGCTCTGGCTCTGGCTTGGGCTTGGACTCGGGTTTGGACTTGGTACAGAAGTCGGCTTCGGAGTCTTGCCTGTAAGCGCTGCGATTGATACCGATAATGGTATCGGCTTGGGAATCACCTCTTCCATACCCTGTCGCGGTTTGGTCGGGGTCAAGCCCAGCGCCAGGCTCTCGCCCCGCCACTGACTCTTCATCTCCGGGGTCTGCAGTCGCCCTCTATCTCTCAGAACCTCTTCTTGAATGCTGTCCTTCATCTCTTCGAAGGCTTCACCGAGGGTGGTGCTGTTGCCTTTTAGCTTCAGAGCTTTGAGAAGATGATAGGTGAAGACGCTGTTTTGATAGTTCTTGCCTTCCCAGGAGACCTGATCTGGTCTGCTCGAAGCTATCACCAGTTGACCGGTGCCTTCGGCCATGGCCGAGGCATTGACGTTGCCCGAGCGGAACAGTCCTTTCGATTCGCTCGCCTCAGCAGACGCAGCCCCACTGTGACAGGCGTCGAGAATAAGCACCACCCGATCGCAGTGGACTCGGCTTTTGACGATTCTCATCAGGTCTTGCAGGGGGATGGCGGTGCCATAAAGACAATCTAGATTGGTGTCGTGGGCGATTATATAGTTGAGTCCGCCCACGTCTATGTCGGCGGGGCTGCCGTGGCTGGATATATAGATAACGGCAAGGTCATCGGGATTGGCCAGGCGGGGCAGCCATTTGTCACCGAGGGCAGAAAGAATGCGCAGTCTTGTCGCTTCCTGGTCGGTCAGCAAAAGGACGTGGTCTTTCGCGAACCCGGCTTCTTCGGTGAGGTAGCGATAAAAGTCCTCGGCGTCTTTAGAAGGATAGCGCAGGTTTATCTTGCCGTCTTTGAACTTGCTGATGCCGATAACAACAGCCCATTTGTCCTTCACCGGTTTTTGCGAATCCGAATCCTGCGCGTACAGTGCCGGTGCCAGGGTGGTGGCGAAAAGCACCGCCGAAAAAGTCAAAAGAGAGACGGTTCTATGTCTTAGATTCTTCAAAACGCCAGCCCCGGTCATGTTTGCTGCCTGCCGTCCTTACACCTGTGCTACTGCCAATCTAGTTTATTTGACCCGTTTTTTTATCCATCTTTGGATGTAGTTCCTGCTCGACTGTGGGAGGAGAGTTGTCTAGCGGTGTAAAAAGGCATACTATGTTTTGTAGGTGTTATTGTTTCAGCAAACAAGAGCTAATGTGTCAGTAAGAAAGAATTATGGGCGCGGAAGGAAAGGTCAAGAAAAACGCCAGGGCAAAAAATGAGTTTGCGGATTTTGGTCCGGACTCATACTCTGTCTCGGGCTCCGGATCAGGGTTCGGCGCAGGCAGTGACTTTTCTCTGATGGCTATTATGGTCGCGCTTATTCTTTTTAGTGTGGCATCCTGGATAGGCTTCGGTCACCTTACCAAAGTTCTCGACAGAAAGAGTGTGACACCGTCACTTCCTCAATCTCAAATTCACCAGGATACGGCCATTCCACATCCGGCTACAGTGCCCGAAGCAGAATATCATTAGTTAGACTCGGGCTGAGACTCAGGCTCAGCTTCTCTCTTGGGGCGGCTTGAAAGAGAGTGGCGAGATCTCTTGCTCGTGCGAGACTATTGCTGTGCCGCGGTGGTCATAGTAAGTGGTGCTTCTATGAGTTATGTCACCGGTAACATCGTAAGTGGTCAGGTCGCAGGCTGTCTGGACGCCGTTGGGATTGTATTGAATAATCTCCCGGCGCAGCATGTGTCCGGTGGGACCGTAGCGATGGGTCTCTTCGAGGAAGGGACCGCCACAGGCGTGGTACATGAGCTTGGTGTATTTGTTGACCTTGCCGTCTGTGCTGAAATAGAAGTGTTCGGTGAGGGTGCGCTGACCGTCTTTGAGCCATTTGATCTGTTCACGATGCTCCAGCTTGCCTGTTTCGTGGTTCATGTGATGGCTAACGGTGGTGTCCGGTGAGCCGTCCTGGCGATAGTCGGTCTGACCTTGATAGAGGGTGCGGATGCCGATGCTCTCGCGCTGGACCGAGCTTCGGAGGTCACCGTCTTGTCCGATGACTAGAACGGACTCGATAGTTTTTGCCTCGACATAGGAGATCTCTTTGGTCATGGAGCTGCCGTCGGGCAGGGTGGCAGCCTCGAATATGCGGGCTACGTCTCCGGTTATCGGGTCGAAGTCTGTTTCGGAGCGGCTTGTTCTGCCGCGTTTGACGATTTTTACCAGGTTATTGTTGTTGCCGTAGAGCTTCTCGACAAAAAAGCCCACGTTGCTCTCGTTGCGCAGGACGTGGTAAGTGGTTTTGCCGTTTTGATCGACTTTTGTGCCGACGTCAATCTCGTCCCAACTACCCGACTGGGTAGGGACCTGAGGCTTGATGTCTCTCATTTGCTCTGACATTTAGGATACCTGTGTGAAAGAAACTTCTTTCTCTTTCGAGAAAGTGTGGAAAGCCACAGAAGCATAAGCAGCGATGCAAGGGGAATGCGGGTGCGGCGACTATAGGTACTAATCTGATTAAAGGTAGAGAAGCTATTTCTCTGGGGCCTATCAAGAATACGTCGAAAAAATAGGGATGTCAAGCGAAATTAATATTTCCTGAAGAGGGCTATCTGGGGCCTTCATGCGCTCAAAATTAGCCCAGGGCAAGCCCTCCGGTGGAAGTCTCCTTATACTTTTTGTTCATGTCGAGCCCGGTCTGTTTCATGACCGATAAGGCTTTATCGAGACTGACCAGATGGGTGCCGTCGGAAGCCAGGGAGAGCGCTGCTGCGTTAAGGGCTTTGACCGCCCCCATGGCGTTTCGCTCGATGCAGGGCACTTGCACCAGACCCATTATCGGGTCGCAGGTCATGCCCAGATGGTGTTCTATGCCTATCTCTGCTGCTTGTTCAATCTGATTTGCGGTACCGCCAAGCATCGCCACAGCCGCCGCTGCGGCCATGGCACAAGAAGTACCGACCTCACCCTGGCAGCCGACCTCGGCACCACTGATGGAGGCATGCACTTTGACCAGGGCGCCTATAACAGATGCCACTATTAAGCCATTCTGAAGGGTCTCGTTCGATAATCCGTGAATCTCTTTGAGAGTACGAAAGACCCCGGGAATCAGTCCGGAAGCGCCATTGGTAGGCGCAGTCACCACCCGTCCTCCGGCTGCGTTCTCTTCGTTTACCGCCATGGCATAGACAGAGGGGCGCAGGTCGCTCTCTGTCCAGGCAGGGGCTGAGCCTGATTGCAGCAGATCATAAATGGATTTTGCCCTTCGTTTTACATTCAGTCCACCCGGCAAAATGCCCTCGGTAGATAGTCCCCTTTCTATACAACCGTCTATGGTGTCAAGGATGATCTGCAGCTCCTGCCGTAACTCGGCTTCAGAAGTGCCTCTTGCCTCTTCGTTCTCTAAAACAATTTGCCAGGCCGGCTTGCCGCTTTCATTGACCAGATTGACGAAATCGGCAGCGGTGTTATATGGATTAGGCAAGCTGCCGTCGGATGTGGTGCTGTTGTCTTTGAGGGCTCCGGCTTTTTCGACGAAGCCGCCACCTACAGATACAAGTATGTCTTCTAAAACTACCTGGTCATTTTTGAGCAGCCGAAAACGCATGGTATTCGGGTGGGGAAGCGCCTTCTCATTCATGCGCCATTTGCGCCAGAGCAGATCTTTGTCCGGATCGAACGCTACCCTGGCGCCGTTTATATTGAGCCAGGGATCCTTTTTAAGTTCGTTCTGAGTAGCCCAGATTTCATCAGGAGTGTTTTCTCTGACATGCAGCCCGGCAAGTCCGGCGCAGACTGCGCCATCGGTGGCGTGTCCTTTTCCGGTTGCCGAAAGGCTTCCGAACAGATCTACCGTTACCTGCCAGTCTCCTTCAGATAGCTCCGCTTCTGAGCAATGATCTTCTATAGATTTGCGGAATGCCCGGGCGGCTACCATCGGTCCCATGGTGTGGGAGCTGGATGGTCCTATGCCAATTTTGAACATATCGAGGGGACCAATATGGTCGGCGCGTTGCAATTCCATTTTCTAGTTTCTGACCGCTCTTATGAACTGTGGGAATAAAGTCCGACAATTATATATTATGGCGGCGTCTACAGTTTGCCTGCCGGCTCGTTCTCTTGCTGGCTGGGGATTTCGGTCTCTTCGGTCTTGTTCAGACCAAGGAAACGGAAGCTCTTTCTAAACCAGTTCTCCAGGTCGTCTAAATAAGTGTAGACCACCGGGACGACGATGAGAGTAAGCAGGGTAGAGGTTATCAGGCCGCCTATGACAGCCACTGCCATAGGTGCCCGGGCTTCGGAGCCGGCGCCGATTCTAAGCGCTATCGGAAACATACCGGCGACCATGGCGACAGTAGTCATGATAATCGGGCGCATTCTGGTCTCGCCTGCTTTGATAATCGCCTGCATGCGGTTGACGCCCGCCGACCGGGTCATCAAGCAGTATTCGACTAAAAGAATCGCGTTCTTCGTAACCAGACCCATGAGCATCACTATGCCTATAAGGGCGTAGAAGCCAAGGGTGTCGCCCGAGATCATCAGGGCGATAAGGGCCCCTCCTAAAGACAGAGGCAGAGACATCATGATGGTCAGGGGCTGGAGGAAGCCGTTGAAGAGCAATACTAGAACGGCGTAGATGAGGATAACTCCGACGGTGAGAGCCCAGCCGAATCCAGAGAAGATGTCTTTCTGAATTTCGATATCGCCGGCTGGTTTGTTCTTGATAGAAGAGGGCATCTTCTTCCAGCTCGGCAGTTGTTTTATCTGCTTGAGCGCTTCTCCCAGGGGCAGTCCTTTGGCGAGACTGGCGTCGATAGTGACCTGACGAGAGCGGTCATAGCGGTCTATTTGAGCTTCGCCGCTAGAGAACTTGATCTCGGCTACGTTGCTTAGCGGAATCAACTTGCCGTCAGCTCTGGCGATTCTGAGGTTCTCGATGGTGTTGATGTCTTCTCTGTATTTAGGGTCTATTTGAACCCTGATATTGATCTGGCGTTCGGGTAAATTGAATTTGGCGAGGTTTCGGTCGACGTCGCCGAGGGTGGCGATAAGCGCCGTCCTGGCGATGGACTCGACAGAGATGCCCTGCTCGGATGCCCGGGCAAAATCAGGGATGACCTGAATCTCGGGGCGTTCCAGGGCGGCACTGGATATGATGTCAGAGATGCCTGGTATGGTCCGCATCTCGGTGCTCAGTTCGTTGGTGAAATCTTTCAGCTCTTCAGAGTCTTCACCTATCAAAACCAGCTTCAGCTTGCCGGTTATGCCGCCCCGGGCCATGAAACTGATTCTTGGTCCGGGCACCGTATTAAGGGTCGGACGAATCTCGTCTTCATAGTCTTGCTGAGAGAGTTTTCTCTCTTCTCGCGGCTTTAGAGTGACATAAAGGGTCGCTTTGTTGACCTCGCCGGCAGAGCCTGTGCTGCTGCGTCCGCGTCCTTGAGTAGGCGCACCTACACTGACGAAGACATCTTTTGTGTCCGGGTGCTTCAGAAGCAGCGAGGTCAGCCTGCGCACGGTTTTCTCTGTGGTTTCGATATTGGTCCCCGGCGGCAACTCGACCGAGATGATGCTCTCACCTCTATCTATGTTGCCTATGACGGAAGTCGGCATCAGTTTGAAGAGAAAAATACTGGCTATAAAGAAGGCGGCGCCGGCGGCTACTGTGATGAAGCGATGGCGCAGGGCCCATAGCAAAGAGCGGTCATATAAGCGCATGATTCCGCCTTTGTGATCGTCTTCTTTTACAGGCTTCAGCAAATAAGCAGCCATTAGCGGGGTGAGCATCCTTGCCACCACCAGAGAGAAAAACACAGCTGCCGCCACGGTCAGACCGAACTGTTTCAAGAACTTACCTGGAATCCCGCCCATGAACGCAACCGGGACGAAGACCACGATGATGGTCATCGTGGTGGCGACCACCGCCAGACCGATTTCGTCGGCGGCATCGAAAGCCGCTTTGAACGGGGTCTTATTCATGTTCATATGACGGACGATGTTCTCGATCTCCACGATCGCGTCATCGACCAGGACCCCGATAACCAGCGCCAGCCCTAGCAAAGACATATTGTTCAGGGTGAAGTCGAAGACTTGCATCACCGCAAAAGTCGGGATCAAAGAAAGCGGCATGGCAAGTGACGAAATCACCGCCGAGCGCCAGTCTTTTAAGAAGAGCCAGACAACGAACACAGCCAGGGCGCCGCCTATCAAAAGAGAGTCGATGGCGGCGTGATAAGACTGATGAACGAAGATTGTCTGGGTTCTGATCTTCTCTATTTTGATGTCCGGGGGCAAAAGCTTTCTCAGTTCATGCAGCTTTTCATCGACGCCCTCTTCGACGTCGACCATATTGGCTCCGGAGCTTCTCACAATAGAGAAGCTCACCACCGGCTCGTTGTCCATGAGGGCAAGCTGGCGCTGCTCAGAGTTGGAGTCTTCTACGGTGCCCAGAGTATCTAGCCTCGCCCAGCGATTGCCCGGCAGACCGACCCTGGTCTCGGCCAGGCTCTGGGCTGTGGGGGCGCTACCCAGGGTTCTGACTGCTTCTTCTTGATGCCCGATCTCGCCTCGACCACCCGGCAGGTTGGTGTTGATGGCGCGCACCTGGGCGCTGACCATGTCGGCGGTGATACCAAGACTCAGCAGCTTAGCCGGGTTTAGATTGACCCGAATTTCGCGGTCGACACCGCCGGCTCTCTGAACCTGACCGACCCCTTTGACTCCGAGCAAAGCCCTTGAGACCGTATCGTCCACCAGCCAGCTCAGCTCTTCGGCATTGCGTTTGTCTGACTTAATAGTATAGGTAACGAAAGGACCACCGGCGAAGTCCATTCTCTGAATGATGGGCTCGTCGATGTCCCGGGGTAGCTGGGTGCGGATTTTTGAGACCTCGTTGCGCACGTCGTTGACCGCGCGGTCTATATCTGTCTCTAGTTCGAACTCGATGGTGGTCGAAGAGATACCTTCGTTCACCGTAGAGATGATGTGTTTGACGTTGCCTATACCGGCGACAGCGTCTTCTACCCGTCTGGTCACCTGGGTCTCTAGCTCTGGCGGGGCAGCGCCTGCCTGGGTGACGCTGATAGAGACGATGGGCACGTCGATGTTCGGCGACTCATCGATGCCTATCGAGCTGAAGGCGACGAGCCCGGCGATGGTTAAACAGAGAAAGAGCACCAGCACCGGTATCGGATTTTTAATCGACCAGGCTGAGATATATCGAAGGTTCATTTGGCTGCCTGTTCTTCACCCAGTCTGACGATGTCTCCATCCTTGAGGAAGCCGGCGCCGGTGACCACCACCGCATCGCCTTCTTCTAACCCGGATTTGATCTGGGTAAAATTATCTGCGTTCTCGCCGATCTGAACGACTCGCGAGAATACCTTTTCGTCCTGATAGACAAAGACTATCTTTCGCCCGTCTCTATCTAATACCGCTTTTGATGGCACGGTCAGTGACGGGGTGCTGTTCAGATCTACGGCTCCATTCACGAACATGCCCGGCTTCAGCACTTTGGCGTTAAATGGAATGTCTATGCGAGCCATGGCAAGCCTTGTGTCCTGATTGATCATCGGGCTCACCTCTCGGACTTTGCCGTCGAATTTATGCGGCGGGTCTGAGAGCGTAGCGAAGTGCACCACCTGACCGGTTTGCAGTTTAGCCAGGTCGTTCTCAGGTAAATCCGCTCTTACTTCGAGGGTGTTGTTTTTGACCATCTCGTACATTGGCTCAGAGATAGAGCTGATATCGCCGATGTGAACATGACGTTTGACGATCCAGCCGTCTTCGGGGGCTCTTATAACAGTCTGGGCAAGCTGAGCTCTGATATGGTCGATGGTCGCCTGTCTCTCTTGCAGGTCAGCCCTGGCCATGCTCACGTCTTCTCTGCTGCCGCCTTCCCGTGCCAGCTTCAGGCTCTCTTCGGACTGACGCTTGGCGAACTGGGCTGCTTTTAGTTTCTCTTCGGCATTGGCAAGATCAGCCGCCATGGTGTTTTCGGTGGTCTGACGATTATCCAGATCCTCTTGAGAGACAGCTCCTTCGGTGCGCAGCTTTTTGTATCTGAGCGTATTCTGAATAGCGTTCTGCAAGTTGGCCTTGGCTCTAACAACATTGGCTTCTTCTTGCGAAATAACCGCATTGGCGTGGCGCACGGCGAATTCGAGCCGGGCTATGTCCATGGGGCGGTTGGGCTGAATGGTTTTGTCTAAGTTGGCTCTGGCTCTAGCCAGTCTCGCCTCTTCTCCACTAAGCTGGGCTTTTAAAATGGAGGCGTTAAGCGTTGCCAGAACCTGACCTTCTTTGACGAAATCACCCTCTTCGGCTTTTATCGAGTCCACTTTGAGACCGCCAATCTCGGCGCCTACGGTCAGGTGGTCCCGGGCCCAGATTGTGCCCGATACCTTGAGGTGCTCGCTGAAGGGTCTGATTGCGGCTTTCTCTGTGCCCACGGTGAGCACGGCTTGATTTACCGCCGTGGTCTCGGGCCCTTTTAAATTGGTATAGATTCGGATGCCGACGGCGACTACCGCCGCCACCGCTATGACAATAAGCGCGATTTTGAGACCGGGGCTGCCGGCTATTTTGTCTATTATGACGCCGGCCCAGTCTTGTTGAGTGGACTGAGACGGGGTTTGGGGCGGGGACCCCGAATCGGCGTCATAATTCGCTTTCAATGTCTTGTCTATGGTTTCCTTCATATCAGAGTTTCCGCAAGTAGGTCGTCTATTTTATTTCTTTCTGAGTCGCTTAGAATGCCCTGGAAGACCATTCTTAAAACTTCTCTGGAACGGGACTGGAATGTAATACCCTGGTGGGCGTAATAAGTCGTGAAGATAGTTCCGTAGAGCATGCTCGATATAGTGAGGGTGGTCTCCTCGGCCTCTAGTTTCAGCAGTCTGCCTGATTTAGACAGAGTTTCGAACATTTCGTTCCAGGGTTGGATGTTCTTTTCTCGATGCAATACATAGGTTGGCTTATTGCGGTCTTTGAACTCTGCCCTTTCTTGAACCATTAGTTCGATGAGCTGGGGATTTTTGTCGAAATAAATTAGATAAGCCTGAATCGCCCCGGCGATCTTCTTAATAGGGTCTTCGACCTTCTCGACCATTTTGTCGATGAATTCGCTCATCTCTTCCATGCCCTGGTCTACGGAAGCAAGAAAGAGCTTCTCTTTGCTTGGAAAGTAATGATAGATAGTGCCTTTGGCGACGCCTATTTGATCTGCTATCTCCTGGACGTCCGTGCTCTGGTATCCGCGCTCGGCAAAGAGGTTGCTGGCAGCCTCGAGAATCTGGGCTTTGCGCTTGCCGATACGCTCCACATTCTTGGGGCGTCCGGGACCTCTTTTGTTCTGTATTGAGCTGCTCACGGGCTTTTATGCCTTGACTGGGTCGTGCTGGGGATTAGTTTACTGACGCGTCAGTCAATATATTATTCTAACACCGCAAAGCTGTTCTTTGCGTGAACATTAGTAATTTTGCTGCGAATTTATTTTAGGCTCATTTCAGATCTGTTATAACTCTAAATCTATTAAATACGGGACGTTGACGAGAGGTTGAGAGGAGTTATGCCCATGAGAATTCTGACCGAGCCAGGCATCGACGAGTACGCTCTTGCAAAAACCAGTGACCATGATGAGCTGCTCTCCTCTTTGATGAAAGAGACCCATGCAACCATGGACTCGCCCAATATGCTCACCGGTCCGGTAGAAGGGCGCTTGCTCAAGCTGCTTGTTCAGATATCCGGCGCCCGTCGCATTTTAGAAATCGGTACTTTTACAGGCTATTCCGCTCTGTCAATGGCTGAAGGGCTGCCCGAAGACGGCGAGCTTATCACCCTTGACCTCAATCCGGTCAGCCTGGAGCTTGCCCGGCGTTATTTCGCCAGGAGCAGCCATGGCAAGAAAATCAAAATCATAGAGGGACCGGCGCTCGATTCTATTAAAGAGCTCTCCGGACCCCTGGACCTGGTATTTATAGATGCCGACAAAGGCAACTATTTGAACTACTACGAAGCTGTTCTGCCTTTATTGAAATCCGGCGGAATAATCCTGGTGGACAATGTGCTCTGGAGCGGTGCGGTTCTAGAGCCGAAAGCCAAGAGCGATATTGCCATTGATGAATTCAATCAACATGTAGCCAAAGATGAGCGCGTCGAGAAGGTATTACTGACGGTGCGCGATGGTGTGTATCTGATTCGCAAGCACTGAGGAGAAAGAGATGACGTCTACAGTCAAGACAACCGATCGGATTCCTGTAAAGGAAGCTCTTTGTGAAGAGAGCATCGGTAAGAAAGTGAAGATCTGCGGATGGGTTAGAACCAGGCGAGATTCAAAAGCCGGATTCTCGTTCATAGAATTGAACGACGGCAGCAGTTTCAACAGCATTCAGGTGGTGGCACCAAAAGAGCTGGACAATTATGAAAGCGAAATTCTCAACGCCGGCATCGGAAGCTCTCTAGAGATCCTGGGCGAAGTGGTAGAGTCGCCGGGTAAAGGTCAGGCTACAGAAGTGAAGGCTGACTCGGTGAAAGTGCTCGGCTTTGCCGATCCCAAAGAGTATCCGCTTCAGAAGAAAGGCACATCTTTTGAGTTTCTGCGTACCATAGGCCACTTGCGACCGCGCACCAATACTTTTGGTGCCGTAGCGCGTGTGCGCAACGAGATCTGTCGTGCCATTCATGAGTTCTTTCAGTCTCGTGGATTTGTCTATGTTCACACCCCTATCATCACCGGTAGTGACTGTGAGGGTGCCGGTCAGATGTTCAAGGTGACCACCTTTGACCTCGACGATGTGCCGCGCAAAGAGAAGAGCAACGAGATTGATTTCGAGCAAGATTTCTTCGGGCGTCAGACCAACCTTACCGTAAGCGGTCAGCTCGAAGCAGAGATCTATGCCACGGCTCTGAGCAATGTCTATACTTTTGGTCCTACTTTTAGAGCTGAGAACTCCAATACATCAAGGCACTTATCAGAGTTCTGGATGATCGAGCCCGAGATGGCATTCTGCGATCTCGAAGGAGACATGGATGTTGCCGAAGCCTTCCTCAAACATATCTTCTCTTCGGTTCTGAAAAACTGTCCTGATGACATGAATTTCTTCAACCAGAGAATTGATAAAACGGTTATAGAAACTCTGACTGCGATTGTCGAAAGTGATTTCCACAGGCTCTCTTATACTGAAGCGATTGAGATTCTAGAGAAATCTGGGGAGAGTTTCGAGTTTCCTGTTAAGTGGGGCATTGACCTGCAGTCCGAGCACGAGCGCTATTTGACCGAGAAAAAATTCAAGAAGCCGGTGATTGTCTATGACTATCCCCGGGAGATAAAAGCCTTCTACATGCGCCTCAACGAAGACGGCAAGACCGTGCGTGCTATGGATGTGCTGGTTCCTAAAGTCGGCGAGATAATCGGCGGCAGTCAGCGGGAAGAGCGTCTCGATGTTTTGAAAGAGCGCATGATCGACTGTGATCTCAATCCTGAAGAATACTGGTGGTATCTCGATCTGCGTCGTTATGGAACCGTTCCCCATGCCGGTTTCGGTCTCGGTCTGGAGAGGACCGTGCAGTTCGTTACCGGTATGGCCAACATCAGAGATGTGATACCGTTCCCGCGGGCTCCTAAGACAGCTGATTTCTAAGGCTCTTTTATCTGGCGCGGAGAGTGATGACTTTCAGGTCGTCTAGCTGTTCTTGTTTTCGATTCTGCGCAAATCTTCTTGAATCTGGAGATAGAATCGGTCCAAGCCACCCATTATCACCTGGACAGCATTGTGGAGATCTGTTCGCAGCGCTTTGACGTCGGCCTTTAGTGCTTTAACGTCGGAGCATAGCGCTCTGACGTCGGTTCGTATTTGACTGTAGTCAGTTCGAAGAGCATGCAATTCTACATCTACAGAATCGAATCGCGCGTTTATATAAGAGACTCCATGCCGAAATTCCCTGCGAAATGCCTGGAATTCGGTGAGTTGAACTTCACTCAATTCGCTCATTAGCGTATCCTCCATGAAACGCAATTCAGGAAGTGGTTAGAAACCACTTTCCCGCAACCCGGCTGATCTGGAACATCCGTAAACCATACTGATGTATGCGACTGTAAAAGTCAATTGAATTTCGAATCACCTTTTCTCTATTTGCCGAGGATTAGTGCCCTTCAGCAATATCGAGAGCGATATCGAGATAGCCACCATCAATTAGAAGCTGAGCTTCTGCGCTGTCTTGCATGACCTCATCGGTGATGGCATCAATGTTGTCGCTTTCTAGATCTTTTCCGTTCAACTCTTTGACAATTTCTAGCGGGCTTGCGCCGGTCTGGAGCGCGTCCCATGTACGTAGCAAGCGCAAGAACTTATCCGAAGAAACCGGCGCTTTCTCGTTTTTCTCTACATAGGATTTCTGACGCCCCTTCAACATAGTCTCTATCACACGTAGTTGGTCAGATAGAGGTTTCCTCATGTCGACTATGACTGTCTGGTATCGCTCGGGGTCGCTGAAACGTCTGGCATGCTCGTATTGATTTCGACCTTCTCCATTCATGAATTTTCTTGCATTGTGGAGGTTGCTTATTAGTATGAGCGAGCCTTTCTTAATCTCGAACTTGCGCACCATTCCAAACGCTGTGTCGTCATCTACATCGGCTACGATCTTGTATCTGGCATCTGAAGGATCGAACAGTCTATTGCCCAGGCAGCCATATTTTTCGGCTATCTCTTGCGACATTTTGTGCTTGCCTGTGCTTTTGAGGGCATCATAGTCGTTCTGGTATTCAGAATTGCGGCGCAGAAACTCCCATTGCCACTGGTTCTCGGGTGCCACTTTCGGGTCCGGATAAAGGCTGGGATCTCGCCAGTCGGGAAGCCACTCGGGTGTTTTTGCTTTTGTCATATCCGGTGGGCCTCTCCTGTGTATGGCAAAACGCTTATCTGAAGGCTCGCAGTAATCTTTTCAACTGCGCCATTGCTAATGATAGTGCAGAGTATAAGATAGAGGAAGAGGTAAGCTAGGAGAAACCCGTTTGCGTCCAGCCAGGCTTATTCATTTTGAAACTTTGAGTCTATTGCTGGCTCTGTTCATAGCCTCGTTTTCTCCTGTGCAAGCGGCAGTATACCTGAATGTATTCGGGGCTCGAATTGATAACGGCATAATCACGTATATCAGAGAAAATAGCTGCGCCTACCAATCCGGTATCAGAAAGGGTGATTTGATAACTGCAATTGACGCGAATACAACTAATTCAAAAAGCGATTCCTGGATAGCCGTTGAGTTGTTCGGAAAGCCCGGCGCAAAGAAGGTCATATGGGTCTCCAGAGCCGGAAAGAAAGTAAGGTGTGACTATCAATTCGGACCAGATATTCTAATTGATATATCTATTTCCTGGATAAATAATTTGATCAAGGATGGTAAGTATGACATAGCAAAATCATGCACTGTGAAGTACTTTTCAGAGCTGCCCGAAAGTAGATCATTAGAGTTTTTGATTTATAAGATCGAGTACAAAAAGCTCTTGAGTGAGAACAAAAAGTCTGAGGCTAAAGAGCTGGCTCGTAAAGTATTGAACGGTATCAAGGACCTGACCTACTATCAAGAGCCAGTAATGGATTATGAAACGGTGTACAAAGGTAATTATGCGGCCGATGTGGAAAGAATCAATAACAGGCTAAAAACAGCACCTGTGGAGATTTTCTTCTGGAATGGCGCAGAGCGGAACAACCCGTTCAGCTACTACAGAAGAGCGTCAGATTTGTCAGAGAATCCCGAGGTTGCATATCTTTTGGCGAAAGAAGCGTCGCTTTTTAATTCGCCCAATACTCCTAGTATGGAGTGCCCTTTCATTATCAAAGAATTTCGATATGCACATTCATTGGTTTTGTTGAAAAAGTATGACGCTGCTCGGCGTCACTACATAAATGCTTTGGACAAGTTGAAGTCAATTGACTATAAAAGAACCTTGCAAACAAAAGTCCTTGAAAAAGAATTACTGATTGCCAAATCTGATTTAAAAATTCTGTCGTCGCAATCGGACTAGGTTCTGCTCAGTGCCATATTGAGGTACTGTCGTGTATTGCCATCCGCTTATGATCAGGTTTGTTCATATGGACTTCTTCTGTCTGATTAATATCTGCTGTTATGTCCTCGCTAGATTTCCTCGGTTTTACTCCGCCGCGAATAGAACGTCCAACTAAGCGGGTAGAATTAAGAAAACGTTCTGGGTTGATACGAAGTTACCTTCAGCTTCGATATGATACAGCCTGAACCGGCCATATGCGGAGGGAGTAAAGCAGATGAGCCATCCAGACTCGAGCCCCGGCAGTGATCAACTAATCGGAACGACTATCGGTGGCCATTACGAGATCCTCTCCATAGTCGGTGTATAGAATGAGCTAGTAAAATCTGCATAGCCTATGCAATGGCTGCCCGTGCTATCAAGGAGCCAGTGATCACGGTGTTTGTTTTTGAAGGGTAACGGCTACCTAGCCTTTAGCTCACTGCAGTATTCTCTAACACGGCGACTTCTTCTTCTTTTTTTGGAACGACTCGATTTAGCTCTAGGATCAATTTCCGTAATCCAGTTGGCATCGGGTTTTGTTTGGCTGTGATGAGATTTTGACTTTGGCCGCTGAATCTTGGATTTAGTAGCACCGAACATGTTTCCAGCGCGCTTGGTTTTTGATCTGGTGGCATCGGATTTTGAATTACTAGTTGAATCAGACCTGGTAGGACGAGCTTTACCCTTAGGTTGCTGTTGCGTCGTTTTTACTTTTGGATTGCCTGTTTTCGGCTTGGATTTAGAATTGGAGCGGTCTCCACCAGCAATCAACTCTCTACCAATTACCTTTTCAATTTCTCTGACTAGATGTCGTTGGTTTGAACAGACGAATGAATAAGCAACACCAGAACGTCCTGCTCGGCCAGTTCTACCAATGCGATGTACATAGTCTTCTGCTTGGTCAGGAAGATCATAGTTAACGACATGACTAATCTCTGGAACGTCGAGCCCCCTTGCCGCTACATCAGTAGCAACAAGAACAGAGAACTCTCCTTTTCGGTAACGCAACAGAGTCTTTTCGCGTCTGTTTTGAGATATATTGCCATGAATCTCCTCTGCTGGTACATTCGCTGCACACAACTTCTTGCGGATCCTGGTCGCTTTAGCACGAGTTCTAGCAAATACCAAAACTGAATTCAAATCAGGTTGTTCCGTGAGCAACTTCAGCAATAACTCTTCTTTATCTGATTCAGCTACAAGAAATGCATTTTGAATGATGTTCTTGGGTTCAATGCGATTGGTATTAACACGTATGGTGACTGGCTTGGCGAGAAACTCTGCTGCTGCTGATACAATGCCTTTACTTATGGTGGCAGAAAACATCAAAGTCTGACGACGATTAGTCATCTTTTTGACTATCTGACGCACCTGGGGCATGAAGCCCATATCTAGCATTCTATCGGCTTCATCAAGAACAAGTTTTCCTGCACTACTTAGATCGACGTTGCCGCGACCGATGTGATCATTTAATCTTCCGGGCGTAGCGACAATTATGTCCACTCCTCTATCTAAATCTCTTGTTTGTCTTTCAAAACGGGTGCCACCATATATACAGGCAGAACGTATTCCAGAATTTAGAGAGAAACGCTTAAACTGCTCATGTACTTGAATGGCCAACTCTCTAGTCGGCACTAGTATGAGAGCTTGAACTGTTTTCTTGCCTTTTGGGATTTGCTTTCCAATCTCCTGAATAATCGGAAGTGCATAAGCGGCAGTTTTGCCAGAACCTGTTTCAGCCGAGGCCATAATGTCACGACCGCTAAAAATCGCAGGAATAGCCTTGCCCTGGATTTCAGTAGGTTTCTCAAAACCCAGCGTTGTTAGTGAAGAGGCAATTCTTTCCGATAGCCCTAGATCGACAAATTTCATAAAAATACCTGATGTAGACGTCGACCCTTTGTCCAATCTGCACTTAACATGCATGCTGCAGAAGGCGCAAATCAGCAAGTGTTAGAGGAAAGCTGAGCAAGAATCTCTGTTAATGATAGGGAAGCGATTATGTCACGGCTTTTTTGGCGATGTCAACAATTCCTGAGAGTTTGGACTTCGCGATCTTTACAGCGCTGAGCCAAGGTTATCTGTCTTGTCGAGATTTACAGGCACCTGTTAGGAGTTACAGCTGTTTTTATATCGACTGTTCATGTAACACTGGACGGAGCGCCTTCGAGGAATGAGGCGCGTTTAATATCGTGTAATGACTTTGAGGCAGCTGCCGAACTATTTGATGTGGGAGAAAGAGTGTCTATCGTGCAGCTGACCATGAATCTGAAGAAAAGGACGACCATAGCCGCGGCGAGGAAACGCTGGCTAATGCAGATTGCTAACGATGAGCGGCACAGATACAGTTCGCCAGAACCGTCAAGAATGGCTCCAATACCCATTGTATAGGCCGAAAATGGCACTAATGCAAATGGATAGATCCGCTGTCAACGATGTGAGCCTGGTCATGTGTTATGCAGAGGTCTCCATGGTTTGTCTTGATTATGAAAAAGACGTCTTCAGACCAGGGACCGTCCGAAGTGGTTAGAATCCCTACATGTTGGACGTCTGACCAAAGATATTTTGTCTCATTATTTTCGCTAGAGATCTCGACGATGCCCTCTTCATTCGCTTCATACTTTGGCAGTCATTTTGTGACTTGCCACCACCCAGGCTCGCGGAGATCTCTTTGAGAATAGCAGTTAGAAATTGCCACATTGCTTATGCCTTACTGAATCCTTTGCGATTTGAAACGAGCAATAGATAGTGTTCTTCACGGTTGTTTAGATTATACAATTGCTCCCGCTTTCAGCGTGTGGCACTGCTCCCTGGAAGAGTTGCTATAATCGCAGCGCTTTGACAGTGGCGGAATTGGGCATGTGATTTAGATCGAGATAGCTTCGGAGCACAGCATTTGAACGCAACCAGGCTGAGTTTTGCCTCTCTATGCGCACTTGTTGCCCTCGGATTAGGGCTTGAGGCAACTTCTGCACCATATCCAGATGGAGCAAATTATGATTGGTTTGATAGGTGCAGAGATAAACTGATCAGTACAGCTCGATCTAGTGAAGAGCTCAGTCTCTCAAAAAATAATGTTGTCTCTTGTACATATTCTATTGACCAAGAAGGAAAGATTTATGGTTTGACGATTTATAAAAGTTCAGGCTCCTTATCTGCAGATCAAGCAGCGATATCGATTATCAGAAAAGCTGCTCCATTTCCTCGATGCTTTTATAAAAAGAGGTCTTAGTTAAAGTATTGGCTGAATTCTCAAATGGAGAGATTCGGCAAAAATTTTTCGAAGGTAACTCCCTGCCTCCTGATGACGATCAGAAGAAAGCTTGGTTAATTAATTGGCGTCGCCAATGTGAGACCAAAATCAAGCTGGCTGGAACGCAAAGAGACCCCTTACATAGGGGAGAAGTTCTAAAACGCTATCAGCTTAAGAAACCGGTATGGTTGGTCTTTGATGTAAAAGACAATGGACGGGTCTCCAGTCTGGAGGTATTCAAAAGCTCTGGTGATAGCAAACTTGATCTAGAAGCTATCAATTTAGTCAAGAAGGCCGAGCCATTCAAGGCTCCACCCTGTCCAGTTACAAACAGAATTTTCGTTAAATTCACTGGAGAAGAGGTAGAACTGGAAGAGGGACATTTTAGCTGGCCATGCACTGAAAATGGTGGCATGTAGTCTTGGCACTGCCTCCTGGAGTTCATCGATCTGCCTCTGATTTGTACCATGCCTGCTTATTGGATGATATATAATCCACAGTATGACAAGATCTTGGACGGTTTCAGGAATAGGCTTAATCAGTGTACTTCTGCTCGTTTGTGCAGGAGGCGTTTTTGCCTATAACTACCATAGTCGAATCGAGAGAGTATCAAGGATTATCGCACCATATCGCGTAAACCAAAATTTGAACAAAGCTTCTTCTGGACCTTATCGGTGTGACGAACCTCCAAGGAATCGAGTTAGATTAGCCAAGCTCCCTTTGAGTCGTTTACGGTGAGACCGTGGCGAGAAGTTATGGAATTACGGATATTGTCAAGATCGACGAAGTTACAGGAAGGTACCACTGGCAGCGTATGCAAAACGGCAATGTAGTGGATTCAGACAACCTCAGTGAAGAAGAAGCAAAATTGATTCTCGAGGAACAATACAATACGTTCCCGGCCTGGCAGTTTGTTTGGTATTTACGAGATAGGATTCGCTCAGATTCTGTTCCCATGATTTCGTTGAAAGAATCGCGGAAGCTGTGTTCTGAATTCAACGAAAATATGGAGCGAAGTTGAATCCCAATAGTTTCGACTCTTATACAAAATTTTTTGGGACGCCACCAGATGGTGCGAATACTCGGACTTCCTTGGTGAAGTAGTAGATGCTGGCTAATACTTGATCCAACTATTAATAGCGAATCTGGTTTCGAGTTCTTTCTCCATCGCTTTCTGCGCTGACAGCGCTTCCTCAATCTCTGGCAGAAACACTTGATTGACCCTTGAACTTGTATTGAAAGGGAAGCAGTTTGCTTTAAAAAGTCCTTTCCGCCGACCACCAGATTTCATTGCAGCCGGGTAGGATAATGCTTCTCGAATATACTCAAATCATGCTTATGATCAATAAGTTCAGCGCTCCACTCTTGGGTTGGTCCGAATTCGAATTCATTGGTTTCTTGCTTGATACATTGGACTACTCTGTAGGTTCCATGGGCTTTTGGTCGACCACTCTCCTTTGAATTCAATTTACCTTCAAAAGCTAGCCATTTGCATTCACTGAACGCAGACGTTTCGTCCGGCATATGCCGTCCTAAGATGACTTTGAATCGTATTCTATCCGGTGAAGTTAATTCCCCTTGGACTGTGTATAAGACCTTTGGAAGTGGATGTCCTTTCTCTCTAAAGAAGCTCGG
This sequence comes from Candidatus Obscuribacterales bacterium, assembly GCA_020634035.1. Classification (GTDB taxonomy): domain Bacteria; phylum Cyanobacteriota; class Vampirovibrionia; order Obscuribacterales; family Obscuribacteraceae; genus RI-106. Next base: position 345,166 of record JACKCM010000007.1, read on the forward strand.
TAAGGGACTTTTGAATTGCATTCGACCACTTATCGGTTCTCTGAAGATGCCCATGGTTGAATGAGCTAATACTTTCTTCTCTAATCCTGTTCGTCGATACATAGTTACGTCCCATTTGCCGCCCATACTTGGAATTGTTCCGCTATAGCCAAGGTTTCGAGCTTCATAGAATCCATAGGCACAGACAAACAGTGCAATTATTGTGGCGATTTGAGTCAGGCTAACTTCTTTTTTTCAGTTTCATTGCAGGGCTTTTGAAATATGGTCAGGGCACTTATTCAGATGTTAGACTCCATGTGTTTAGAATTCCTGAATAGCCGACACTTTTCAAAGTGTGGACTGACACATACAAAGAAGAGTCTAAAAGCCTGATTTCTCAGCGTATTTAGCAGATTTCTTGAACTCTTCGTAGTCTTCAATTGTCCGGAAGATTGGCTGCGTACCTAATCATATTAGGAAGTGTACCTGGTCCCAAACTGACTTCTGTTTTGGATTTTGTTTAAGGAAATAGCGCAAAGGGAGCTAAGGGTAGGTTTCTAATCCAAATCTAAAAATGCGGTGGAGCTACGTATGATGAAAGAACTAGTCCTGCTGACTATAGCAACCTTGCTTGCATTGGCTCCCACGGCGTCGCATGCTGAAGACATAGATACCAGCCAGATAAAAACGGCAGATCTTACCGGTAGGTTTGATCAGAAAGAATGGCTTTCTAATACCAAATCCAGGGACAAGCTGTGGAAAGCTTTTGTCGCGGACTACAATCTGATTGGCATGAAGAAAGCAGAAATGGAGTCTCTTCTGGGACCGCCGACTTGGAATAGAGGACCCGGGGGACCTATTTTAGTAGACTATCCTCCAATGCCTGCGGTGAAAGCTGGCACTATCGCGACATACTACCTAGGTTCCAAAAACTGGTGCGGTTATACGTCAAAGAGCGTTCAGATCATGCTCGATTCTGGAAAAGTCGTGGCATGGAGATATTCTGCGATGCTTGAGCCCGACAACTGGAACAGAGAAAACGGAAGCCGACAGGAAGCGCATCTAAATGCTGCTCCGCCCCTGCCGGCTCCTGAGAGTGCTGATTTCTAGGTCTGTTCTATAGATTAAGTCACCTCCATTTCTGACTGTCGTCCGATATTAAGAATGCCTCCAGCCTGTGATAGCTGTTGGTCGGTTTGCGCTCGCCCTTCAAAAAGCGTGCCTGCTCCCTGGCGAGGCCGGCTGCCGGTCGTGGCGACCGACCTCCGAGCAACTCCACCAAGCGTCTATTCTCTTCTCCTTCTGTTTTCTTCTCCGGGGTTCCTGTGAGCATCCGCTGTTTCCTTCCTTTCTGTGAGGTTTTCTACTAAATTTGCTTCCTGACTCTATTAAAAAACAGGAAGGCATAAAGAAAACGTCAAAATTTCTCGACTTGGGCATATATAAGTTTATACATGCGTAGGCGGGAAATCGTGGTTTCCCCCTTTCATTAACTGGAGACCGGCACTATCATGAAGTTACTTTCCTCATGCAGTTTTAAAATACTGAACCCTTAAATAGTGGAGCATAGAGTGAAAGAGAGCGACGTTGGCAAAGGTGATAATGTAGATAAGCGGGGGGAATCTGTCGATTCGACCTCCGATAAATTGTTGGCGGATTCTGGTCCTAAGCAGGAGCCATCGAAATTAGCACCTTTTGAGATCAATCCCAGTATTAAACCGGCAGATGCCCTGCCTTTTGAGCTTGGTCCTGCTGCCAGCAAAGAATGTCCCGTCAATCCGGTATACGGCAAGTTCATCGACGAGATCTTCTTGCGCTCTTTTGACACGCGCAATCTAGGGGATCGAGAAGCAGTTCGTTCTAAGGATGCCTGCAGCATAAAAACCGACGAGGATGCGGTGCGCAAGGCCAACGAGTTTCTCGAGAGCACGCCGGACCCCTACGACAAAGTATTCTCCAAACAAGAGATGGAGGCGTTTCGGCAGGCTGCCGGGGGTAATTCAAGAAATATCGGGGTGATTCTGCAGACCAACCTCGACGCCGAGGAGCGCGAAGAGATAAGGGCGCCCTTCTTGGTCGAAGAGGTTCAGCCGGGCTCCAGTGCCGAGACCTATGGTCTGAAGGTCGGAGACAAAATTACCAGAATAAATGGGCGGGATGCCACTGAATTTAGCAACTATAACGCCATGAAAGCGTTTGGAAGCGAAGGTGGCGACAAGGTCCAGCTATCCATCGAGCGGGACGGTGTCCCCATGGAACTGGAGATTCCGAAGCAGTTGCGAGACAAGAAGCCCGTCAGTGGGCGCATGGAAGGCAATATCGCCTATATCAAGATCAACACTTTCTTGCACGACAATGTGGCCGAAGACTTGAAGGCTGTTCTGGAGCGGTATAAGGACGCCCAGGGCTATGTCATCGACCTGCGTGATAACGGCGGCGGCTATTTCAGCACAGCTCTGCAAGCAGCATCGCTCTTTGTGGACAAAGGGGTTTTGGTACGCTCTCACAACAAGCTGCGCTCCGAGCCGGGCAACCCTCAGTTTGCCGATAAAGAATACGGACTCGATGACCAGGGCATGTACGAGAAAGTTACTGATCCTAATGGAACATCGGTGGATCGCAGCCTGAAGCGTTTTCCGGATCTTGTAGACAAGCCCGTCATCATTTTAACCAATGGCAGAAGTGCCTCGGCATCTGAGATTTTTGCGGCTGCTTTGAGAGATAACGGTGCCGCTACTATCAAGGGCACCCGCAGCTTCGGTAAAGGCGAAATCCAGACCATCGACATGGCTTTTCCCAACGGGACAGCCTTAAAGGTCACCACCGGGGAGTACACCACTCCTGCGGGTCGCTTTCTGGGCGATGGAGCCAAGAAGCGCTACGGCATTATTCCGGATCAAATAATCAAGAACTCCAGCGGTGCGTTGAGAGGCTCTCAGTACGATAGCCAGCTAAGACAAGCGCTGACCTCGATGGAGATAAACAACTTCTTCGGTCCGCCGAATAAATAGATTTGGGTCAGCTTGCTTCGGTCGGTCGACAGAGCTTGCCGACTATGACGAAGATCAAAAATGCGCAAGCGGTGGCGGTCAGAGAAGGAGAGAGCTTCAGGGCTCCTACGGCTTCAACCGGCTCTAGAAAGAAATGCCATGCCATCATCTCGTGGCAAAAATAGATAGAGACACCGGTAGCCATGGCGGCAAGGGCTGCCGCTTCGCCTTTGATCTTGCTGAAGAGACCCATGGTCAGAGGGACGAAGAGCCCGACCATGGTAAGGCTGTAGGCTCCTTCCAAAAGAGAATAGGCGCCTTTGCCCGAGATGGCGAGCAGATAGGTGGCGAAGCCGATAAAGAAGATGCTGAGTCGGTTGAGGGTGATTGCCGAGATTCTGGTCTGGGGGATTTTTCCGACCAGGTTCTGGGCCAGAACCGTAGCCGGGGCAAGGATAGCGCTGTCGATGGTCGATAGCACCGCCGATACCACCGCCAGCATAAATATTGTCGTGCAGACCGGAGTCAGATAGTGGGAGGCGAGCAGGGGAAGAATTGAATCTAGGATTTTGCCCTGGTAGAGGTAGGAAGCCACCAGTCCCAGTGATACCGTCACCGCACCAAGAACAAGATAAGAAACTCCGGCGATGATACAGGATGCCTTGGCGGCGGCTGCATCCTTGGCGGCAAACACACGCTGCATCAGGTCCTGACCGGGGATGTTGCCCAGAGAGCCTGCCAGCACGATAGAGACCCACATCAACATGCCACCGTCTTTAGTGCTGTGAAAAAGAGAGAGCTTTTCTGGGCTCTTGGCCTCTAACTCGCTCACCACCGTGGTGATGCCGTTGACGATGTCGCCGGAACCTATGGTAAATAGCGCTTGAAAGGCTAACATCAATAGACCGGCTATAACCAGCACCATTTGTAGAGCGTCGGTGAGAGTCACCGACCACATACCGCCTAACGACGTATAGAGCGTTCCTACAATGGCTACGCACAGAATGCCTGCCGGAATCGGGATATGAAAGAAGTATTCCAGAACGTGCGCAAGGGCAACAAATTGAGCCGCTATCCAGCCGAAATAACTGGGCACGAGAATAAAGGCAGAAAAGATCTCGGCTTTCTCTCCGAACTTCTCTCGAAAGAAGTCTGATATGGTGAGGATGCCCATCTGCCATAGTTTTTTCGCATAAAAAATACCGGCTATCAATAGACAAAGACCGGCACCTATAGGATCGAGCGCCGCTTTATGAACGCCGTAATTAGCAACCTCGGTACTGGCTGTCAGAACCGGACCGGCACCAAACCAGGTGGCTAGTAGCGTCGCCGATGCCATCCAGACAGGCAACCTGCGTCCGGCGACAACAAAGTCCTCGACCGATTTTACCCGGCTCTGGGCATAGATGCTGATCGCGAACATCAGAACGATATAGATTGTCAGGCTTATCGCCAGTAGATTTTCCAGGGGCATGGAAGGGGCTTAGCTTTCTCCGGCCAGTTTCAAAACGGTTTTCCATTCCTTCTCGGTGACCGGTTGGATGGAAAGTCGGGCGCCTCTTTTGGTTACCATCATCTCTTCGAGCCCGGTGCTATTTTTTAAGGTTTCCAGGCTGACGATAGATTTGAATTTCTTGACGAATTTTACATCGACCATGTACCAGCGAGGGTCATCTTTTTTACTCTTGGGATCGAAATATTTGGAGGACTCGTCAAACTGAGTATGATCGGGATAGCCTTCTTTAACTACCTGACAAATGCCGACAATGCCCGGCGGTTCGGCATTGCTGTGATAAAAGAGAACTTGATCTCCTTTTTTAATCGTGTCTCTCAACAGGTTTCTGGCCTGATAGTTTCTAACCCCTTCCCAGAAGGCGGTTTTCTCTTTCTTGAGATCGTCGATTGAGTAAACGTTCGGTTCGGATTTAAAAAGCCAGAATTGATTTTTCACTTTGCTGCCATCCATAAAATAGATAGATAAGCAGAAATTTCAATCTCTGGCTTGAGAGCGCTTTAAAAGAGTTGGTGCTTGTCAGCGACCGGCGATTCTTTTGATCTTGGTCTTGCCATCCATGCTGGTTATGGCCAGGGTCATATGGGAGGGCATCTCGGGACGGAGCTGGCTGACGCCGGTCATGGGCAGTGCCACCACGCTCTGGGTGGCGACAGGGACCTGAAATTGCATCGGCATTTGCATCTGGGCTGCATTCTGCATCGGCACGATGGCATAGACTCGAGGGCTGTTCTGGGTTGGCGTCATCATCGGGAAGCTACCTTCAGCGGCCTGAATGGCACCGGCTGGATAGTTGATGGTTGTCGCGGCTTCGTTGGCTTCTTCGTTGTCTCGGACCATCGAATTCAGAGCCACCAGCCCGAGGGTGGCTACAAAGACTATGCAGGCAAGGATCTTCAGGTGACGCTTGATAGCGTCGTCCCCTTCCAGGGCTTTGCATCCGCAGAGGCAATTCCTCGTATGAGGCTGCTGGGTATGAGGCTCTCGGCTCTCGGGTAGGCTGTTCATTTGCGCTTCTGACGGGTCTCTCAAAACATCTGGTCCTCTTGTGAACTAATTGTCTTACCAGGGCTTATGCCGGTCAAGACCGACTGTGGTGGATCTACGTAGACCGGCAGGCTGATTTAATCGGTTTGCTTTAGTTTGCGGCCTTCTTCAATTTGGTCTTATCTTTGCAACATAGCGTAAACTTCCTGCAGTCAGTCAGTGTGTGACGTAGACCCCCCTGGCCTGGTTTTTGAATATGTAATAGACCGCGCCGCCACCGTCGTTTGTAGAGAGAGATGACTGTGGAGCGGCAATCTGGACAGGGACATAGACCTGCCCGGCAGCAGCGTTGCGCTTCTTGGGCGCTCCGAAACTGTATTGACTGCATTGTTTGTATTGACTGTATTGACGGTGACTTTCTGCTGATTCCCCCTTCTCAGTCAGTTTGCAGAGAAGGACCAGCATCAGAAATCCGGTACCGAGTACCAGGCCTATCTTGGTCAGAATTACAATCTGTTTATTTACTCTTCTGCGGGAGTATCGGTATAGAACCGCATCGTCTCTCTCGACTTTATTCCGGTAATTTTCGAAATCTTCGCGCAGGTCTTCTGGAACTATATACAAGGTAAACCCCCTATAATTCCGCCGCTTAATTTTTGTCCAACACGCTACCGGGATTCCAGTTTCAATATGCCGGTCTCAAGCGGGGAAGTCAAGGGGATTTTCGATTTCTTGGGGGGTAACTACGTAGAGAGCCTGCTAACGCTTATCCCAGTTGTATTCCTGGATTCCGGTTCCGGTATGCCTTGCTCCACCATGGTTTTGAGGTGCTTTCTTTGCTCGTCTCGATCGAGCCTGGCGGGGGGCGACGCTATGCTGATAGCTCTGGGCTGCTGTTGCTTCTTGCGATCCGGGTTTGACTTCGTTCTCCGCTTTTATAGATGACTCGGGATTGGGACCGCCTGCAGAGATAAGCTCTCCTTTAGGTCTGGAATGATTTTTATAATAGGCGCTGACAAAGCGTTTCCAGATTGGTGCCACCACAGTGCCACCGGTTGTATGGCTGCCTCCCACCGCTTTGTTTTCAGCGTTGCCGACCCAGACAGCCGTGACCAAATCCGGGGTGAATCCGACAAACCAGAGATCTCTGGCTTCATCGGCGGTGCCTGTTTTCCCTGCTACCTGAATGCCGGGCATCCGTGCTCTGGTTCCGGTGCCTGATTCCACCACTTTTCTCAAGATGTCTACCAGTTGTCTGGTGGCGTCTAGATCTAGCGATCTCGATTGAATCGGCTCGAAGGTCTCCAGGACCTTGCCGCGGTCGTCTTCTACTCTTCGAATGAAATGAGGCTCCATGTACTGTCCTCCCCGGGCGATGGTGGCATAAGCGTTGGCCATAGATAGGGGAGACGCTGCGGAAGCGCCCAGGGACAGAGCCAGAGTAGGTGTCAACTCTTCTTTTATACCGGCGCGTCTTGCGGTGTCGATTATGGTATTGATGCCGACCTGTTGCGCCACTCTCACACTGCAAACATTTCTCGAGTGGGCAAGGGCGTCTTCGGCGCTTAGATAACCGAGAAACTTGTGATCGAAGTTCTGGGGCTGCCAGATTGTCGCATTACCGCCGTTTCTTTTGGCGGCATCTTCATCGAGAACCGAAAGGGGCGAATCGTAGAGTTGGCTGGATGGTGAAATAACGCCATGTTCGAAGGCGCTCAAATAGACGAAAGGTTTAAATGAAGAGCCCATGGTATGCGGGTGTACCGCAGAGTTCCACTGGTGTTCCAGATAGTCTCCAAGACCGCCCACCATGGCCAGTACAGAACCGTCGGCTAAGTTTATTGCCACCAGGGCGGCCTGGTCCAGACCCCGGGGCAGACCTCTTGCCGAGGCTTGCATAACCGCTTCGGCCGACTTCTGGGCGCTGGTATCGAGGGTGGTATAAACCTTGAGCCCGGCGTTATGGTTATAGTTATACGTGCCTTCTAAAGATTCGACTATATACTGGCAAAAATAGGGATAAGGAGGCACAAAAACAGATTGCTCTTCCTCACCGGATGTGGTGCTACTCGCACTACCGGTCTTTCCTCTTCTGAATATCAGTGTTTCGGACAGGGCTTCTCTGGCTTCCAGGGTGGAGATCAGCTTATACTCCTCCATCTTCTCTATCACCGTTCTCTGGCGCGTAATGGCTTTGTCCCGGTGCTTTATGTCGCCAAGATATGATGGAGATTTGATTATCCCGGCTAGATAGGCCGATTCGGCTACATTCAGTTGGTCGGCGCTTTTGTCGAAGTAAATTCGCGCTGCCTGCTCTATGCCCCAGGCACCGCTGCCGAAGTAGATTTGATTGAGGTAGATTTCAAGGATTTTTTCTTTGCTGTATTTCTTTTCTATCTCCGAGGCGACTATACCCTCGGCGACTTTGAGGGGGATGGTGCGCTGATCATCTTGAAAGAATAGATTTTTCACCAGTTGCTGGGTTAGGGTAGACCCGCCCTGGACTGCTTTGCCGGCTGTGAGGTTGGCCATAGCCGCCCTCAATATGCCCACGAAGCTGATGCCCTGATGTTCGTAAAAGCTGTGGTCTTCGGCTGCCAGCACGGCATCTACCATATAGGGAGAGACCGCCGCCAGGCTTATCGGCTGGCGTTTCTTCTTGCTTGGATAAGTACAGATGAGCTTGTCGTTGCGGTCGAAGAGTTGAATAGAGGCACCGGGGTTGTAGTCCTCCAGCATCGAGAGATTGGGAACCCTGGCCAAATGCACCCAGACGAACATGGCCACCACGGTTACGACCATGGCGGTCAATAGAGTGAGGCTGGTGAAGGTCACCCGAATGGCCGTGAAAACACCATCTATGACAGGCTTTACACCTGAGAAGCTTCTGATCTTCTCGAAATCATCGGTGTTTCTCAAGCCCACTATCCTTCGTTAAATTCACTGATTTAATCATAGAGCTTACGCATTGGTCCTGCTACCGTCAACTTTATATAATCTGTTGTAAGCTAAGGTAATGCCTTTCGGTTTTTTCTGTATCATTTAAATAATGGAAATTCCTATCTCACTGCTTGCCCTGTTGGTTATAACTCTGCTGGTTCTGCCGCCGGTCTTTCTCTTTCGCCCGTTGATAGTCTCCATATCGGACCGAATCGCCGGAAAGCGTCCCGGCGCAAAAGAGCTGAGTGAGCTAGAGAAGCGTGTCGCCATGTTGGAAGGCGAAATAAACGAGATGCGCAATAAATATGACGCCATCGAAGAATCTCAAGAATTCTCCCGGAAGCTTCTGGAGGATATTCACTTTAATGCAGGGACAAGAGCGGATGAAAAAACCGCAGAGAAACTTATAGCAGAAACAGAAGAAAAGACCGGCTGAATTTCAGGTTCTGATTCTGATACTACAAGCAGTGCAATTTATTCTTTTGTTTTCGATGGATGTCAGGGGACGATTGTATTAAATCGCGCAATTTTCAGGTTTTTTGGGCTCTGAGCGGTTATAGTGTTGGGCCGTTATATAACAAATGCTCTTTCGAAAGAGGTTCGAGACTATGTCCAGAAACAAAAAACTCAGTTTAGCCCCGACTCTGGGAACTGCACTGGCAGTAGCCCTGACCCTTTCTTTCGGGGCGATTTCGCCTGCGCTTGCGCAAGAAAGCGAGACCGCAGACCTTTCTGAGGTGGTGGAGCATATTGCCGAGGACAGTTCAGAAGTCATTGCCCAGGCTGATCAGGGTTCGGGATCGCCCCTTGCCAGTCTGGCTGAACAAGCGGTCAGTCTGCTTGCCGGAGCCCAGGGCAAAGGACTATCCACCGGTGGCGCCATGCCCATGTGCCCGATTCTCAAGCGCTGGTCCGGTCACGGTTGTGGCATCTCTGCGGTACTTTCCGGCGAGAATGCTATTACCGATGAACAGTACGAAAAGTACTATCAGCTCAAAATGAAGATGATGGACGAAATGGGTCCGTTAAAAGTCGAATACATGTCCAAAAAACGGCATCTCAGAGACCTTCTCACCAAAGAGGAGATCGATGTCAAAGAAGTCAAAAAGATGAATGACAGGGTTGCTTCTTTGAAAAAAGAGATGACCGCCATGAAGCTCGATTATAAGCTGCAAATGGCCCAGGTTTTGACCGGTGCTCAGCGTCAGGAACTCAGAAAAGCGATGCTCAAGCATAAAGGTCATTGCGGTCGTTCCGGCTCCAGCTCTATGATGCGCAGCTGGATGATGAAGCGGATGGGCAAATAAAGGAAGGTATCTTCGGATCAGCCGGCCCTAGATAGAGGCGTGGCTGACCCTGGAATTTCTCTCTCGGGCATCGGCTATGGCTCTTGCCCGAGTTTCCATTTTTGCAGCCCGGGTTTTTTGACCGAGTTCTAACAAGGTCTTTGAATAGCCTCTCAGCATGTCTACCAGGGGCTGACCTTCTCTTCCTCTGGCCATGGTATGGACTTCGATGGCTTGCTTGAAGACAGGCTCGGCCTGGTCATGTTTGCCCTGGAGCTGATAGATCTCGGCCAGCTTTGCCATCGCATATGATACTTCTATATTGTGGGCACCAAGGGTTCTGCTTCTTAAAGAGACCACTTTGCGGCAGAGTGCTTCGGCTTCTTTGTATTTTTTGAGTGCGGCCAGAATATCGACGAAGTTGTTGAAACAGTTTAGAACATCAGGGTGATCTGGTGCATAGCGGGCTGCTCTTATGGCATAGGCTTTTTCTATGTAGCCTTCGGCGGCTTCGAATTCTTTCTTCTGAAAAGCCGACCCAGAAAGCAGGCTATAGGTCTGGGCAACGTTCTCGTGTTCGGCACCGAGGATATCGAGCTGCATCGCCAGAGCTTTTTTCCAGTTCTCTTCTGCTGCATCGAGCTTGCCTTGCTCAAAATAGAGCCGGCCTATTTCAACCAGACTCGCCGCGACCTTCGGATGCTCCTCGCCGAAAGCATCTTTCCGAAGCGCCAGGGCCCTTTCGGCACATTCTTCGGCAAGAGAATATTTGCCGAGGATTATATAGTTTCGGGTTTCATGGTCGAGCACCTCTGCCACATTGGGATGATTCTCTCCGAAGGATTTTCGGTAGAGAGAGGCGAGCTCTTGCCATAGTTCGAGGGCGCGATTGTTTGAACCCAGCAGCTCTTCGAGTTCGGCCAGGTTAGAGACCATGGATTGTACTTCCGGAGAATCCTCTCCCACTGCCTGCTTCTTCAGGTCGAGCGCCTTTTGCATGAAGGTTGCCGCTTTGTCCAGTCGCTTCTGGCGTTTATAGACCTGGGCAAGATTGGCCAGGCTCTCTGCCGTTTCGGCGTGGCCTGTGCCGAAAAGTTTCTTCTGTAGAATAAATAGCTTGATTAAAACGCTTTCTGCTTCTTCGAACTTTTCCTGGGTGCGGTAGATCTCATCGAGATGCTTGAGGCTTTTAATAACCTCTTCTTCGTTGCCTGTGCCGTCTTTCTCCAGAATTTCCGTCGCTCTTACACAGATGCTCTCGGCCACATCGTGTTTGTCGGTTTCAAAATAAAGCGCCGCCAGTTTGTCCAGGGTCTCTGCCACCACTGGATGATCGCTACCCAGGGTCTCTTCTCTGGTTTCCAAAACGGCGGTCAAAACCGATTCGGCTTCGTCGAATTTTTCTTGCAGACCCAGAGAGCGAGCCAGGCGTTCTTCTGTGTAGCTCAGTTCAAGGGCGCTTGATCTGAGGGTCTCGCTTTGTATTCTCAGTATGCGACGAATGAGTTGTTCTGCCTCTCCGTGCAATCCTTGCATCTCGTACATCTCGCACATGTTAATCATATGTGGTACCAGATGCGGTTGACGAGATTCCGGAATCTTGTCTATTACATACCAGAGTTTTTCGTATACGAATTTGGCATCGACCAGACGATTCGAGTTTTTATAGACATTGGCAAGCGAGCCCATGGCCGCTATCACATCGGGATGGGACGCGCCTAACAAGGGCTCTCTTACCTCTATACACTTTTCATAGAGCGGTTCTGATTCGGTTAGTCTGCCGGATTCATCGTAGAGTGCTGCCAGGGCGTACATAGATTCAGCCACGCTGAGATTCTCTTCGCCAAGGCAGTGCTGTCGCATTACCAGGCTTCTCAGGTAGTGTTCTTCGGCATCTAACAAGCGCCCCTGTACATGACAGAGGTTGCCCAGGTCGAAAAGGCAAGAGGCCAGGCGCTCTGATTCTTCTTTGTCTTCGATAATAGAAAGTACTCGCAGGCAAAGCTCCTCTGCCTGTTCTACTTTGCCCAGTTTGAAATATATTTCGTACAGGTTCGAGATGGTCTCGATCAATTGATCGACTTCGAAGCGAAAATATTCGTCTCTGCAGTCCAGCGCTTTTTCAAGCAGCAGTTCCGCCTCTTGATACTTGTCCTGGTGGCATAGCACCCTGGCCAGATTCTCACAGGTCAGAGGAAATCGCGAGTCCCCTTTTTCGAAGGTATGGGCTTCTTCGAGGGCGCGCCGCCAGAGGAGCTCCGCTTCTCCGTAGCTGCCGTATTCGAGAGCGACATCGGCGTCCGCTTTTAGATGACTCCATCTGGAGGACATTTTCTAATCAATCCCTTAAATATTCCCTATAGGATAACAGAGCAGAGTCTATTACTGGTATATATGCTTCGGTAAGTTTACGGCGGCAGATGTCAATGTATGCCGGGGAGAGGGAGTTATGGCGCAGTCGGGATTAGAACTTGGTGCTCTACCGGGAATTGGCGAAATCATAGACCTTCCCGATGATGGAAACCGGGCAGAGAAGACCTATCAACTCCTCAATCGGCTGCTTGCCAATCTGGAATCCGGCGCCACCAGAGAGGCGGCGGTGGCGATGTTGCATGAGCTTGCCGAGACGCTTATCTCTGATAAAAGAGAGCATCTTTTCGTCCGCTCCATAGATGTCCCCGGGCTTGACAAGCCGGTTAATCTGCTGCTGACCCCGGCGGTCTTCTCGCCTGAGATGTGGGGGCAGACCTTTGCTGAAGGTTTGATGAAAAATCCCGAGCAATTCGACTCGACCCGGGTGGTAGAGCTTGGCACGGGATGTGGCTGGATCAGCCTTCTGCTTCTAAAGAAAACCGGCGTCAAAGAAGTGGTCGGGCTCGATATCAATCCGGTGGCGGTCACTATCGCGCGTCTCAATGCCTGGTTGAACGGGACCCTCAAAGACGGCACTGTGCTGACAAGTCAGGCCGGTGTCCCCATTGTCGGTGCTTTCCGCATCGCTCAGTCCGATCTGCTGGCCGATTCTATAAGGCATCGCGACGAATTCGACCATATCATCGGTTGTATTCCTCAAGTGCTGCATCCGGGCGGCGAGTCCGGGGACAGCTATGAAACCAGCCTCAAAGAAAGAGAGCTTTATGACCTCAGCAACTATTGTTTCGAGCAGGGCATTTTAGAAGACCGTTTCGGATTGCCACTTATCGCAAGAGCGCTCGAGCAGTCTCAGTTGTGCTTGAAACGCGGCGGCAAAGTCACCCTCATTCTAGGGGGCAGACCCGGACCCGACGCCATCAAGGCCATGTTCGACCGCCGGGGTTTTCAGTCTAGTGTGGTCTGGAGTCGTCGTATTCCCCAGGCGGATGATACTGATCTGGCATCACTGGTCAGTCTCGAAAAGGATCATGGTATCAAGTTCCACTTCTTCATGTCGGGCAATTCTCGCCAATCTGTAAGCGCCGAGACCGCGGTTTCAATTCTTAGAAGCGGCAAAGACGTCTATCATGACTTACTCGTCTATCAGGCTACGACACAGTTTGAAGGTCCGACTTTCGGTTTCGTTCGCAATCTGCATCGTATGTCCCTGGATGCGCTCCGCAAAGAGCTGGATTTCTCGAGGATGACCGAAGAGCAGATGACTTTTCTGGAACGTCTTTCGGAAGACTTCATCAAACACAAAACCCTGCCCTATCCCAATGAGCGTGGGGACCTGAGCTTGCGCACAAGACTGGGTAAGTTCCTGCGCATCTATTGTCAGATTCCTGTGGAGAATGACAGTCTCTTCGTGGCACCTGAAAGAGGGCAGCTCCTCTCTATGATAGCGAATATGGTGGCTGAAGAAGATGCCGAAGTGCTGCTGTCCGAGTCTCTAAAAGATGTCTATGAGCTGCTTGGACGCAACAGCAATGTAAAGACTACCTGGAGCAACGATGATCTTTCCGAGATTCTCGAATTGGATGAGATCATCAAGCCGGCTATGGTGGTGCTATCACCGGTGCAGTTCAGTGCGCCCTCGGCTATCGTTCTTAACGCGCTCTTCGAGCATGCACGCAAGCATCCTGATCGCTGGTACATAATAGATGACTCTACCCACTTCGATATCGGCTCGCAGCTGGACTCTAATATGCTGCTGCGTATCACCGGACAGATGCAGATTCCCGACAATGTGGTTTTGCTCTATGGCCTGATTAAGAATATCGTCTGTCCTGATCTCGAACTGAGCTTCCTTATAAATGCTCCGGATAGATGGGTAGAAGGCTTTGATGTGGCCGCCGAGTTGACCTATTCGAGAATTCCCTATCCGAGCCAACTCTATTATGAATGGCTCTTCGATGACTTACTCTCTTTTCCTTTTCCGGGGCAGCTCGCAGGCAAGCAGAACGAGCCCGGGTCTTCTAATAGTGCCGACCAGAGAGATTTTCGAAAAGACTTTCTAGAGGCTTCTAAAGATCCCTCCTTCGCTCCCAAGCCGATATCAACCAAAGACAAAGACTTGATCCGTTTCGACTATGGAGAGTTCGAACATTCTGTGCCCGATCTGCTTGTGAAAGGGCTTATCAAAGGCTTTGTAGAACCGCACAGCGATGTGCTTGCCGAGACCGTCAAATATAGAATTACCTCTTACCTTGCCCATACTCGAAGAGCCATGGTGGTGCCTGACCGTATTGCCCTTGCTCAAGGGGCATTTCCTCTCTTTGGTGCTTTGATAAGAGCTTTGCGGGCGCGACTGGGAAGACGCCCCCGGGTGGCCATTCCCGATGGCTCTTATGGACCGCTTTATCCGATGCTTCTTTATCATGGTGCTGAGATAGTGCCGATTGAGACCGTCGCAGATAACGGATTTGCGGTGACACCAGAGATGGTGAAAGCCATGAAAGAGAAGCCGGATCTTCTCTGGCTTACTCAACCCGGCAATCCAAGCGGTTTGTTATATGAGTCTTCGGCGGTTTCCAACCTGCTTAAGATATGCGCAGAAAAAGAAATCTATCTTCTTGCCGATGAGATTTTCTTCCTCCTGAGTGACTACAGGCTCGGAGACTGGACTCCGCACTATCTCAGTTTCGGCTCTCATCTGGGCGATTCTGACTTAAGCAGATATCTCTTTATGGTGGACGGTGCCTCCAAAGCTTACGCGGCAGGTGGCTTGCGCAGCGGTTTCATGGTCTCTCCTGATAGAGAATGGTCGAAGGCGATTCAATCTCACCTCGATGTGCCGCCGGCGGCAATTTTAAGAGCCTGCGACAATCTCTATTCGGCTTTTCTAGAAGAAGCACCGCACGGGATGATCGATGTCAGTGAAGCCCGGGACGAACTGCTTGCTTTTCTAAATCAAGCTCGTCGTGAACTGTCGGATCACCGAAAGGCCCTGACCAAATCTCTGAGGCAGCATGGCCTGGATGACGGCCTGGATACGCCCTATCGAGGCGGTCTATTTTTGCTGGCTAAATTAGGTCCTGAACGTGATCGGCTCGCCATAGAGCAGAAGCTTTTGATTAACTCGGGCGACTGGTCTAGAACCGGCGACTGGAGCCGTATTTGCTTCAGCATACCGCCGGCTCGATTCAGCCGCGGTCTGGAGCGTCTGGAGCAGTTTCTTGCTGCCAAATAGTTTTGGTGAAAGGACGTTATGAACGCTTCTACTGAGCAAAAAGTCTGTCTGATTACCGGTGCCACATCCGGTATCGGTAGAGCTGCGGCTCGCGAACTTGCCCTGCGTGGCTATCATCTGATTTTAATTGGCCGAAGTGAAGAACGCTGTCTTGCCACCGTGGCCGAGCTTGCCTCGGTCGTCCCGGATAATCCGGTGGAGTATTTTCTGGCGGATCTCTCGTCTTATCAATCTATTCAAGAACTCGGGGCTCAACTGCGATCTCAAGTCGATCATATAGATATCCTGGTTAATAATGCCGGCGCCGTTTTTATGAAAGAAGAGCGCTCGGCGGATAACATAGAGATGACCTGGGCGCTCAATCACTTCGGCTATGTCTGGCTTACCGAGGCACTATTGCCACTTATAGAAAAGAGCCCCTGTGCCCATCCTCGTATTATCAATGTCAGCTCCGCCGCCCATAAGCGAGCCTGGATCAAGACCCTCGATGCTGTGTTCGAACGCAAAGGCCTCATGGGGTATTTTACTTACGGCGAGACCAAATTGGCCAATCTCTGGTTTACTTTCGAACTGGCTCGCCGATTGGCGCCGCGTATAAAGGTGAACGCGCTGCACCCTGGCTTTGTCGCCACCAGATTTGCCGGCAACAACGGACTGGTCGGCCTGCCCCTCAGTATTCTTACGATGATATTCGGTATCTCACCGGAAGAAGGGGCGAAGACCATTGTTCATCTGGTTGATTCTCCGTCGGTAGAGGATGTTACCGGTGCCTATTTTGTCCGAGAGAAAGAGGTCTTGCCTTCGGCGCTTGCCAGAGACGAGAAGTTGGCGCATGAGTTTTTTGAATTGAGCCGCGATTTTATATCGGCAGATACCAGATAAAAGCAGCGACGGCAGCGATCATGAAAAATATTACAGCAGCCAGACCGGCGGTTCCTTTTGAAAGTCCATCCGGTATTACTTTTGCTACCCCTAAAAATAAGATGCCTAGAAAAGCATAGAAGAGCGTCAGTCTGTATTTGAGCAAGGGGGCAAGTCCTGCCATGCTCTGGTCTATTATCGAAACTCTGGAGGCTCCTTTTATGGCTGCGCCTATCGGGGTGGTTCTTTTCTCTGTGATACCACCGGTGGAGATCAATAAATAGGTCCCGTTACTGGCATCGGTAATCAGTCGTCCGTAACGGTCGCATCCATGGATGATGAATTTCTCTTGAAAGGAGTTCTCTGTCTCGGCAGTTACATGCAAACAGTTTATTGTGCCTGGATAGAGGCTGGTTTCGTTGGTCCAGGTGCTGCCTGTACGCAACGCTGCAAGCAGCTGATTGATATTTTGGAAGCGCCTATCCGGAAGCTTGAGCTGCTGGACGACAGGATAATCTTCTCTCTGGGTAAAAGGATTTTTGTAGACGAACATCCTTTCGTTTTCCAGGCCTTCTTTAAAAGATTCGGGATATTGCTTTTGCTCTTCATAAAGACGGTTAGCCACAGAGATGATGTTTTTCATCATGGCTATCTGTTCCATCTCTTCGCTGCCAGAGCCGTAGAGAGTAAAATCACCCATGCCGTCTATGCCCTGGGGGGTTTTGTAAATCCAGAACTCCCGGCTGGTTATCGGCGTGAGCAGCAGGCTGCCTATATTGCCTGCGGGATTGCTGTAAAAGCTGGTAGGTAGCTCCAGGGTCTTATCGGCGATTTCGAAGGCGGCCACTCCGCCTTTGCCGAAATCGAGGCTGATACCGCCGTCGGCAGAATAGTAATTCTGCCGGGCGAGAGCTTTGACCGCATCGGCTCGCCCTTTCTCTAAATACTGGAGAGCAAAAAGCGCACCGAAAATAGTGCCGCCTAGTCCAAGGACGATAATCATGCAGACAAGGCGCTTCAAGCGCTTGCCCATGATACTGAAAAGAGAATTGACCGGCTCGGTTATCTTGCCGATCATTGTTTGAGCACCGGGAAGCTCTATCTTCTCTTCTTCTTCCTCGAGCAATTCTTCCTGGTCGCCGCGCAGCTTTTTGACACTGGATGCCACGGTTTTCTGCTCGGCGTCCTTGGCCATCTGCATGATCTCTTTGGCCAGTTCGTGCTTGCCCAGGGTGTTGCAGAGGGTATAGATGTTGTTTATCGTTCTGGAAGATTCGGCATGCCTTATTCCAAATGTGTTGATCTGGGCATCGAGTAAGTCGAGAGAGACGTTCAGGGCTCGGTTATATTCACCCTTCTCCGAGGCGATACTGATCAAGCTTTTGTAAGCCAGATGGGATTGATTGTGCTGGTTGCCCAGTTGTTGAATGGTTAGTTTAAACAGCTCTTCCGCCCGATCCAGATCACCAGCTTCCAGGCACTCTATAGCCCTAGTAAAATAACTGGCATCTGCTTGATCGGACATGGTGTTCTGGCGTCTCTGGCCGGGATAAATGCAATATTAGTATTCTGGATTATTTATAGCAAAACTTCCAGGCTGTCACCAATAGCTATGTTATCAAGACCCAGGTGAATTGCGTTTTGACCGAACATGGTCTTGTTTCCCTGCAATCTCAGCCGAGCCAGGGTCTTGAGCGGCTCTCCCCCTTTGTGACCGGTCTCCTGTTCTATCGTTGTGATCACACAACGAGCACAGGGTTCGACAACATCTATTCTGGTTTTGCCGATTATTATCTGTCGCCAGTTGTCTTCGGCATATGGTCCGCATCCTCTCACCACGATATTGGGGCGAAAACGATTCATCGAGACCGGAGTTTCCAGCTCTTTATTGAGGGCGTTCAAAGATGCTTCGCTGATGATCAAAAGCGGATAGACATCCTGAAAGTTGACGGTACTTTCAGGATAATTCCGGCCGGCTTTACCCACGGCTCTTTTTTCTGCCGAATGCATTTTTCTGAGCCTGACCGGGCGCTCTAAATATTCGCTCAGCCACAAAGCTGCCTCTTCACCCTGGTCTGAGGCTTTACAAAGATCCCCCCAGACCTCTGCGTTTTGAGAGCCATCGTCTTCCAGTGTCGGTATCATAATCGGTGACATCCCCGGCGCGCTCAAGTGAAGAATATAAGAGTCTGTTTCCTGACCTTCTTCTACCCGGGGTTCTATCAAAGCCATCTTAGAATCATCGCGCTGGGTCAGAACTTTTCCGTCTTTGTCCACCACCGCCCAGGCTCTGTCATGGACAAAACCGCGCTTGTCGAAAGAGGCCGTTTCTAAAGAGACGGCCTTGCAGGATTTCACCGGATAGACATAAAGCTGGGAGACAGTGATATCAGAATCAGGGTGTGGCATCGAATCTCTTTTCCAGGTCGTCTTTGTATTTTTGATCCATGTGATCTTTTCTTGTATCGTAGATGGCGTTATCGTCGGTGAGAATGCGGCGATCCATCTTCATAGCCTGGGCTTCGCCCAGTTTTTGCAACAGTTGATCCGGAGGAGTCTCAAGCAGGGCAGCGTTTCTGGCGCGCTTTTCGTTGCGGTTTTCGATTTTGACATTGAGTTTTGTCTGAATCAGATAACGCACCGCCGGTACCACCAGAAAGAGTGCGCCATAGGTAAGCAGCACCAGAATAAGAGGCAAGAAATCATGCATGGGGTTGATCAATCGTCTGCCCGCTTCTGAAAAGTAAAACGGATTCGCGGCGGTGAAAAGCAAAAAGAAGCTGCCGCAAAAATTGAGCCCCCCTAACATATAAACCGGGACAAGACCTCCCTCTTCTACATTTGAGAACTTCCACTTCCATTCATTGAGATAAGAAGGCAGCGTCGAGAGTTCGCTATCCAGGGTGGTTACGGTAAGCGATGGAAAAGCATAGACGATATTGCCGCTATCAGTCACTTCGGGGCGTCCGTCGAAGCGGGTCAGAACAGGCAAGACCGCGTCTTCATCATCAGGGTCCGCGCCGGTGTATGGAGCAAGCTGTTCTGCGGTGACTACACCGCCAGAGTTTTGAATTACTTTTGCTACCATCGCCCATTTTCTCTCTTCGAGATTCTGGTTCGGGTTGCCGTCACCAAATAAAAAAGAGAAAACATTGAAGAGGAAGTTGCCCTGGTCCGGTCTTCTTATGGTGGGCTCCTCGAGCCGGTATCGGCTGCGATAGGCCGAGGCTGTGCCCCAGTACATCAGATCGCGCAATATAAGATAGTCGAAAAAACTGAAGTGAAAACCACCGCCATGACCGCCGAAGAGCCCGTCTCCGTGGCTGTCGTTAGAGCCTCCTCGCTGGGAGATGATGATGAAGAAAAAGACGATCAGAACCGAGACGACTATCAAAGAGACTATGAGCATGATCCCGAACGATATTCGCACCAGGAAAAAGAGAATAGAGAGCGCTTTGCTCCCGATTCGGTCCATTACCCTTCTTATGCCCTGGGCCATATAGGCCCCTTCTATATTAGGGTTGAATTTGTAAGCGATATCGCCCTGTTCACTGACTTGTAAATGGGCATTAGTATCGGTGGCTATTTTATTCAGCTCGGAGGTAACATGCAGAATCGGCAGTCCGGTCTTTGCCGCCACATCCGAAGGCGTGACCTTCAACTTAAGGTCGTTTATCGCCTTGATTATTTGTTGTCGTTCTCTAGTCTGGGTAGCCATGTCAAAATTTGCCGAGTGCTTCTGCTGCTGTAATCATAGCAATAATTGCACACATTAGAGACTCACCGGCCACTGCTCCGGAAGCCACCGGTATTACATAAACAGCAGCGTTTTGCTCATTGAGCTTGCCCCAGAGCCAGGCGATGACAGCACCTACGAAGAAAGAGAAACAATTCGCAAAATAGACCACCCAGGCAAGACCCAGCCCCATGGCTGAAGGGACATATTTTTTGTATTTTGCCGGTGCATAATAGTCGACTATGGCAAGGGTAATGCCGATGGCGGCGCCTATTAAGATGCCAATTTGAGCGGTATGGGGAATATAATCCAGACCCTTAGAAAGTGCCTCGGCCACGGCTTTCCACATGAGAGCCGCCGGGGGATTGAATTTATCCAGGGCTTCTTTGTCGGGAATCATCATGAACCAGGCCGGCACCACGGCAAGGGTGCCGAAAAAGATACCGATGAACTGGGCGATGAACTGTTTGCGAGCGTTGGCGCCCAGCAAATAGCCTGATTTGAGATCGGTCAGTAAGTCGGCAGAGCTGCTGGCCACATTGGCGGTAACCGAAGCTGCCATCAGGTTGGTGGTAATGTTCGATGGAGCGAGGAAGGCATAGGTGAGCTGGGTGATTTTGCCCATGGCGCCTATAGGCGTGATATTGGTCTCTCCGGTGGCACGGCAGGCAACGAGAGCGAGCAAGAAGCTCATCACCACTGAGAGCAAGCCCAGGGGCGGAGAAATTGAAAATGCGATCCACTGTAAAAAGACCATCAAAAGTGTCAGCGGAATCAAGCCTATCAAAAGCCATTTTGCCGGGACTTCAATATCTTTGAGGGGATCGGCACCGCCTTCTTCTGCCCCTTGCTGAGCGGCTTTCTTCACCGAAGAGAAGGCTTTTAGAATAGTCTTCCACTGTATGGCAAAGGCTGTCAGACCGGATGCCACCATTATCGATGTGCCTGTCCATAGTGACCAGCGCAAAAGCTCGCCCGGGGCTTTTATATCGCCGGCTTCTATAATTCTGGGGCCGATAACAAGATACAGAAGCAATGCGCCGACCAGCATAGAAGCCGAGACCCTGAGACCGACGATCATGCCGGCTCCAATCAGAAGCACACTGGGTTCGAAGCCGAATCCTGGCAGCTGGCTCAGTTGTACTGTGCCTGTCTTGCCCGCAAACGGTATCAACTCTGGCAGTTTCAGATGTAGTTCGGTTATCCATTTGAAGTGACCTTTACCCAGAAGACCTACTACGGCACCTATACCCAGGGAGCTCACCAGGGCATAAGCTTGATGAATAGCTTGCTTGCTCTGACCATAGAGGCTGCGCAGAGTCTGGGCGGCGGCGATGCCGTCGGGGAAGGGGAGCTGTTCTCTGTTTATCATCTGGCGTTTCATCGGCACTGCCAGAAAGACCCCCAGGGCTGCCGTTATAAGTGTCCAGGGCAAGACTATTTCCCAGCCGATGTGGACTTTGTTTATAAGGAGAAGGGCCGCAAAAGCTGTTCCTATGGTGGCCCCTGTCGAGTAGCCCGCTGCAGAAGCGGTGGACTGCATGCAGTTGTTTTCGAGAATACTCATCTGGCTCAGTTTGTTGCCCGAGAGCACCCGGACGAATCGCCAGATCACGAAAGACAAGACACAGGCAGTGATCGCCACTCCGAAAGACCATCCTAATTTCAGGGTGGTATAGAGGTTGGAAATAGACATGAGCGAGCCGATAAAGCCTCCCATGAGCACAGCCCTTAGTGTAAGCTGCGGTACGCTGTCGCCCTGGTAGGTCTCTTCGAGCCAGCGCTTTTGCACCAGGTCATGATATTCGGGAGAGTCAGCCTTCAACTCACCGCCTGTGGTATCTGCTTCGATGGTCTCTTTTTCGGTCATCTGTAAATTCCGTTTCTAATCAGCGAATCATGCAGAAGCTCTCGTTCTCCAGACCCCTAAGTGCAGTGGCTCTTGCGACCCTCGAGATGGCCAGCTGAAATGCTGCCGTTCTCAGGTCACAGTTGGTTGTTTTGGCAGTCTGGACTATCTCGCTATAAGCGTCCAGCATTATGGTTTTGAGCTCTTCGTTCACTCTTTTCAGATTCCAGCGGAATTGTTGAATGTTCTGAACCCATTCGAAATAGCTGACCACAACACCGCCGGCGTTGACGAAAATATCCGGCAGCAGAATGATGCCTTTCTTGATGAAGTATTCATCGGCTTCCGGGGTGGTGGGACCGTTGGCTGCTTCGATAATATATTTCGCTTTGATTTCGCTTGCTACTTCTCTGGTCAGAACGCCACCGAGGGCAGCGGGTATAAGAACATCGCAATCCACGGTGAGAAGCTGATCTCGTTTCATAGCTTCAGCGCCTTCGTAACCACATATGGTTCCGGCGGATTGAGTGTGCAACATCAGTGACTCAATATCGATACCATCTTTGCTATAGATGGCTCCACCGGCATCGGAGATGGCGACGATTTTACCGCCGGCCTGGCTGATGAATTTTGCAGCGTATGAGCCCACGTTGCCGAAGCCCTGGATGGCGAATCTCAGGTCGGAAAGGGCTCTGCCTTCGTCTTTCATCAGCGCTTCGATGGCATAGAACACACCCTGACCGGTGGCGGCTTCTCTTCCTTCTGAGCCGCCCAGCTCTAGTGGTTTACCGGTTACCACAGCCGGGGTCCAGCCATGATATTTCGAGAACTGGTCAACGATCCATGCCATGGTCTGGGCATTGGATCCCATATCCGGTGCCGGAATATCGAGCTGCGGTCCGATCACATCGTGAATTTCATCGACAAATGCTCGGGTTATTTTCTGAAGTTCCTGGTGCGATAGCTGTCCTGGATCGCAGGAGATACCGCCCTTTGCTCCACCATAGGGGATGTTGACCACGGCTGTTTTCCAGGTCATCAGCGATGCCAGAGAGTTGACCTCGTCGGGGTCGACTTCAGGGTGATAGCGAAGACCGCCTTTCATCGGACCACGGGCGGAGTCGTGTTGTACTCTGAATCCTGTGTAGGTTGCCATCTCGCCGCTATCGAGTTCGATGATGCACTCTACCTTCACTTCCCTTCTCGGAGTGATAAGCACTTTTTCGAGCTGGGATTCGATACCCAGTTCTTTCGAGGCTCTCTGAAAGTAATACTTGGTTGTTTCCGTGGCTGACATGACTATCTCCGCATTACCAGTGGGAGATAATAGGTTATCATCTTGAATAGTGATTGAGACTATATTTTAGAGACGAGATTTCGCTTGCGGCTAGCCGGCGAAAGAGCTGACCACCTGGGCGTTGACACGGAACATAGTGGCGGCCTGCTCCGGGCTTGCCACTTTTGAGTCTCTTGCCTTTTCAACTTCAGCCAGAATATATCTGACCCGGTCTTCCGGAGCCATGAAGGGCACTCGCAAAACCTTGATATTGCGCTCGGCATAGCATTTTTCGATCATACAGGTGATCTTCTCGGTAAATTCCAGATCTTCGCGGCGTACTTCATTGGCATCGAAGAATGGCAGCGGCTCGACCAGGAAAGCCAGATCGTATTGAGAAGGGTCGACCATAGAAAAGGTTGGAGGCACTGGCAGATCATCACAGCGATAGTAGGCTTCACCGTCAAAGGCGCCCCGGTCTAAGAATGTGATGCGATCGAATTCGAGCAGAGAAGATTCAGCTTCGAGCTGGCGGCGCAGGACTTCTGCCTGGAAGCGGGCTCTGTCGTCCCAGGGCAGGATCTTGCCCTCTTTGATCAACCTGGTGGCGATTTCATGGACGACCCGATAGCCTTTCTCCTCGAGAATCTTGACTATGGTGGTTTTTCCTACCGATGGTCCGCCCGTGATTACTACTCGCATTTGCTACCGCCGTTTTATATGGACTCCGTTCTCTTGAACCTAATGTATTTAATGATCAAGGATGCCGCAATGAAAATTCTTGCAATGTTCGGGCAAAATCCTCCTTCTTGCGGGCTGTGGGGGCGATAGCGAGATCGGCTTCGGCAGCGGGAAGACAAGCGGGATGGTTGTTTGCGGCATCGATGCAGACGCGAAAGATAATTAGCAAGGTTTTAGGATGTCAAGGTGTTTTCGTCTCAAAGGAGCCATGATCATCTTATTTGAACGATATTGGCAGATAGTGGCATATATGGTGCCGAGCCTTTGGTTCTCGTTAGCTTCCGGTCTTTGGCTGCCATTCTGTGAGGATGATTTACAGACCTTAACCAGAGAAGAATTAGTAGCATTAAAAGTTTGATCCTCTAGAACGCCCGTAAACCGGTTACTTTCAAGAAACCGTCGGCATTTCATTTTGCATGTTCTTTTTAGTTGCGACCTCAAAATTCGCCGGGGAAAAGGCTTCTCAGTTTGCCTGATTGAAGGTGAGACCCGTCTCATCCGATGCTCGGAGGAAAACACATTATTTGAGGATGCAAAGGGAAAAAAACATCACCTTTTAAATTGTTTGCTTCTCCAGATACTTGACTAGATACGTGATATAAAAGACTTGGCCCGTCGTCCGACCGGGCTTTTCGACAGTCGGTAATTACTGGGGGACCTTAGTTGTGGGATTTTTGGGTAACACAGGTGACATCGGAATGACAGCTGTTTCCTTTGTTCTGTGGTTTCTAGCTTCCTTTCTCTATCACGGACTGGGAGTGACACTCGGCTATCACCGATTGCTCACGCACAAGTCGTTGAAAGTGCCGACCTGGCTCAAATACATCATAGTCTCCGGCGGCTATTTCTGTTTCATGGGCGCACCCATTAACTGGGTAGGCGTTCACCGACTTCACCACCAGAAGTCCGACCAGGATGGCGATCCCCATAGCCCTGTGCACGGATTCAAACACGCTTTATACGGATGGATGTTCACCATGGGTGAGCGCCAATCCGATGAAGAGCTGCAAAAGCAGGTCCCTGACCTGCTGCAAGACAAGCTCTTCTGTCTGCTCGGCACCGACCACAACCCATCCCAGGCTGGTCTTTGTTTCACTCTTTGCATAGTGGCTCGCTTGATTCTTCTGGCTGTTCTTGGCTGGGTGCCCTTCGTGGCTAACGCCATCGCCTCTTTCATCGTTTTCTGGAGCCCTCAACTGGTCAACTCCTTCTGCCACATGCAGACCCATGGTTATCGTCTCTGGAAGACCCGGGACGAGAGCCGCAATGTCTGGTGGGTAGCCGTTCTCTCTTGCGGCGAAGGCTGGCACAACACTCACCACGCCGTGCCTCGCTGTGCCCGTCACGGCATGCTCTGGTGGGAGGTAGACATCACCTATATCACCATCTGTATTCTCGAGAAACTTGGTCTTGCCACCGATGTGGTCAGACCGCAAAAGATGCCCACGGTTCAGGATATTCACCGCCATGGTGCCGTGGTTCCGGAAACCCTGGAAGAACAGCATCCTCCTAAACCGGCTAACACCGTTCCCAACAATCTCTGGAACGCAGCCGAAGTCACCTCGGTCGCCAAGGTTGCTGAGCATGCTCAGGGTGGAAGCTGCTGCGGTGGCCATGGAAACGGTAACGGCAATGGAAACGGCGCTGCCGGTTTATCTCATGCCTCCCATGCCTCCCATGCCAAAAGCTCCGTAGAGATTGAATCTATTACTGCCAAGTAAAAGAGCTGGTTGATTCGATATATAGAAAGAGCTGCCCGGGGGCAGCTCTTTTGTTGTCGCTCGAAAAAGCTGTAATACTCTTTGAGTGCTATCAGTTGCTTCCCGGCTTCCAGATAGGATCGTGGAATTTGCCCGAATCGGAAGTCGGTTTAAACCATCTGGTCATGGTCATCTTCTGCTGGGTGTAGAATTGCACTCCTTCTTTGCCCTGAATATGCAGATCTCCGAAGAACGAATTATTCCACCCGGTGAAGGGGAACCAGGCCATCGGTGCAGGAACACCGACATTGATGCCTATCATTCCGGCATTGAAGCGGTGTTTGAATTCTCTAGCGGCGGCACCACTATTGGTATAGATAACAGCGCCGTTACCATAAGGACAGTCTTCACCGATTTTAATCGCTTCTTCAATTGATGCGGTCCGCACTACCGACAGTACCGGTCCGAAAATCTCTTCTCTGACCACGGTCATGCTGGGGCTGGCTTTATCGAGAATGGTCGGTCCGAAGAAGAAGCCATCCTTTTCCATGGCTGCTCTGCCGTCCACGACAGCTTCGGCGCCTTCTTTGACACCTTTGTCCACCAGGCCCTTGACTCTGTCGAGATGCTCTTTTGTAATCAGAGGACCCATATCCGGAGCGTTCTTACCATCGGCATCAAGGTCGGTTCTACCCACAGACATCTTAGCGGTTGCTTCTATAAGTTGCGGCATAAGGCGCTCGGCTGCGTCACCCACAGGAATGGCCAGGCTGCCTGCCATGCACCTTTCGCCGGCACAGCCGAAAGCTGACGCTTGCAGGGCTTGCACTGTCGAGTCCATGTCGGCATCGGGCATGATGATGATATGGTTCTTGGCGCCACCGGCGGCTTGAACCCGTTTACCATTTCTGGTGCCGGTTTCGTAGACATATTTGGCGATATTAGTGGAGCCCACAAATGATATTGCTTTGATCTGAGGATGATTGAGCAGGGCATTGACACAGTCTTTGCCGCCATGCACCACGTTGAGCACGCCCTTGGGAGCACCCGCCTGCACCAGGAGCTCTGCAATGAAGAGGCTGGTCAGGGGCACTTTTTCTGAGGGTTTCAAAACAAAGGTGTTGCCGCAGGTAATAGCCACCGGATACATCCAGAGAGGCACCATGGCAGGAAAGTTGAAGGGGGCGATACCGGCACAGACACCGAGGGGATGTCTCACGGTTTCGCAATCTACATTGCGGGCGATATTCTCTATCGATTCTCCGGTGAGCAGGCTGGGGATGCCGCAGGAGAACTCCACCACTTCTATCGCTCTTTGTACCGAAGCTCTCGCTTCAGGCAGCGTCTTGCCGTGTTCCCGGGTGACCAGGCGAGCAATCTCTTCGAAGTTCGAGTCGAGTAGATTCTTGAAGCGGAACATCAGCCGGGCCCGTTCTACCGCCGGCACTTCTCGCCATTCTAAGAAGGCTTTATGAGCAGACTGAACCGCTTTGTCCACATCGCTATCACCGCCCATGGGGACTTTGGCTATCACTTCGCCGGTAGAAGGGTTGAATACGTCTCCATACTCGGTGGCTTCTGACTCGTGCCAGGTGCCATCGATCAATAGTTTGCAGGTTTCCACCGCGTTGCTCTGTTTAACGGCCATTCGAACTCCTCCGACAGCGATCTTTATATATGGATAGCGTTATAAGATATATGTATTTGTTCGCTATTACAATCTCGTCCGCCGGTAAAAGCCTCTGGTTGTCAAACGGCTTTGTCTGTAAAAGCCTTATTCTCAGTGCCTTTTGCGCTTCGTCTCCGGGCTCTATCCGGGCTGGCTATATATTTCTAATATTCATTTGATAAAGCCTGATTTCCGTCTGCTTCGATCTTCTATAAACTCTTAGCTGTGAAAGATTTGAGAACCGATTTTCCTATCAAGGACACATATGCTTATTTCATGACCTCGGCAGCCGGTCCGATGCCGAAGCCTGCCTATGAAACTTTTGTAGAATTCGGCAGCCTGCTTCATCTGACCGGCTCGGTGAAGTTTCCTCAGTGGATTGAGTACATGGAGAAGAGCCGCATCAGCGCCTCCCGATTGCTTGGTGCCCCTAAAGAGAACATCGCCTTTGTCAAAAATACCGGTATTGGCCTTTGGATTGCTTCCCGGTTATTAGATTGGAAGCACGGTGACGAGATCATTCTTCCTGCCGGAGAATTTCCATCTAATATCTATCCCTGGCTCTCTTTAGAAGAGCGGGGGGTCTCGATCAAATGGATAGAGCCCAATATAAAAGACCATCCTGTTCCAAGAGTTGATAGAGAGTCGATTCTACCTTTGCTCACAGAGAGGACAAAACTTCTTTCTGTCTCTTTCGTGCAGTTCGATGATGGTGCCCGTCGCAATATAAAAGAGCTTTCCGACCTGGCGAAAGAATTTGGTCTGGTTTTCGTGGTCGATGCCATCCAGGGTCTCGGTGCACTGCCTTTTGACCTCAAAGAATTCGAAGCCGATTTCGTCTGTGCCGGTTCTCAAAAATGGCTTCTTTCGTCACCGGGAGCCGGTCTTCTATACATCCATCCAAAGTGGCTCGAAGTCGAAAAAGTCCCCAATTTTGGCTGGTTATCCGTGGATGACCCATTCAACACCGCCCCCGGTTCTTTCGCCGAATCGCACAAACGCTTGTTGCCCACGGCCAAACGATTTGAGGAAGGCACACCGAACTTCGCCGGAATAGCCACTCTTGGTGCGAGTATAGATTATCTGCTGGACTATGGAATCGAGAATATCTCATTGAGGATAAAAGCCCTTACAGATCTATTAGTTGAACGGCTGGAGAGTCTGGATTGTCGCGTGGTCAGCCCCCGAGAGGAAGATGACTGGTCAGGCATTGTCTCTTTTTGTCATCCCTCTTTAGATTCCCTGGCGGTCGACCGTGAGTTCAATAGCGCCAATATCATTACCTCGGTAAGAAATGACTGGGTCAGGGTGGCGGTGGATTTCTTCAATGACGAAGAAGAGCTAGAGAGATTGGTCGCTTCTTTGAAGAGTCAGCTGGACAGGGTTGTGGTAGCATGAATTCAGGTTTCGGCAAAAGTAGATATTTTCTCTTCATCATATTCGGTGCTTTCTTAATGCTATTTTCTGCCGCTTGCGGAAAGGCAAAAAGCGATAAAGATGCCACCGAAATAAAGAAGCTGACCGCACTCGAAGATCAATCCGAAGTCAAGCTCTTCAAAACAGTCCGCCCGATTGAACTGAGCGGATATGACGACAACGCTATGGAGCCTGAGATCTCACCTTCCGGAGAGACCCTGTTTTTCAATAACTCGAACGCCACCGGTGTTCACTCTAAATTGCATTACGCTACTAAGAAATCTGATTGTTTGTTTCAGTACCAGGGCGATTTGAAAGGTACCTTCTCTGATACCAAAGACCTGGCTCCGGCAATAGATGAAACCAACAATTTTTATTTCACCAGCTTAAGAGAATATGGGAAAAGTTCCCTGAGGACACTGTTCAAGGGCACTTTCACCGGTGAAGATGTAACCGAGGTTCATGCCCTGGACGGCAATGTCGCTTCAAGTATTCCGGGTTGGCTCAATATGGATTGTGATGTCAGCGCTGACGGCAAGCTCTTTGTTTATTCCATGGCTAGATTTCGAGCAGGCGAACATATACCGCGCCAGTCAAATCTCATAATCGCCGAAATTGTCGATGGCAAGGCTGTCCAAAACAAAGACAGTGACTTTTATTTGAAGCGCATCAATACCGAAGAGCTCGAGTATGCTCCCGCGATTTCAAAAGGCGGTCTGGAGCTGTATTTTACCCGGGCAACCATCGCCCAGGAAGGACAGGACGGCAGCAATAATCTTGTCCGAATTATGGTAGCCACCCGAGATTCCCTCAAAGAGCCATTTTCAAAACCTAGAAAAGTGGCAGGCTTCGGCAATGAGAAAGATGTGGTCGAAGGTGTCACCACCACTGCCGATGGTAAGACTCTTTATTTTCACAAGCTGGTTGACGGTGTCTACAAAATCTTTGTCGCCACCGACAGAGTAGAAGCTGGAGCTAGTTCGGAAAAGCCCCACTGAAGACGGCTGCTTACATTAACCGGGTCGCTTTCAGTGTGAACATTCCCCTTCTTCGAATTCCAGATCGAGACGATGATAGACGCATTGAAAGTGGGGAAATTTACTATGGAAAGAAGAAGATCAAGAGATGATCTGAGGGACGAGGTCGAGAAAATTGTTATACAGGCTCCCTGTCAGGTCGGCTGGGACGAGATGGCCGGCGACGATATGATCCGCTTTTGCGGCCAGTGCAAGAAGAATGTTCATAACCTCAGCACCTTGCCCGATGACCGGTTGGCGGAAGTTCTTGCCGAGCGTAAGATCAAAGAGACCTGTGTGATCATGAGCAAAGACAGAAACGGTCGGGTCAGATTTGATAACTGTCCGGTGGCATTGAGAAAGGTCAGGGATCACTATAGAAAGGTCGCTGTCAGTTTGCTTTTGATCGCTGCCTGGTCTCTGGCGCTGAGTGCTGATGCCCAGGGGCTGGTCGGCGCCCCGGTCGATAGACCTTTTGGTTATAGTACCGAGATTCAGGAGTATGCTGACTTCGGTTATGACACCGCCCGTGATATCTCCCGGGGGATTACTCTGTGTTCATTGATTCTGGTGGCACTCTGGCCGGTAAAGAAAGAGACCCGAGAGAATCTTCGAAAACTGGCTCTCACTGTTATAGCCAGGACCTGTGTGCCTGTATTTATACATTTAGTCGGCACTTTTGCCATCAACAACTATGGGGGGACAGGGGGCGGTTTGTAATCTGAGTGTCTTTCTTGAATCAATCGGACATCAGTCCGGTAACCGCTTTCCAGAACCTCTCTTTGCCCCGGCGTTGCTCGGGCCACACCAGCTCTAGATAACGCCGGGCAAGTTTCTTTTCTTTTGCGCAGCATAGTTGAATGATATCGGCGGCTACTTCGGGCGGTGCCAGAATAGTCGCCGGGTCTTCTTTGTTGTTGTATTCATCGGGATAGTCTTTGAAAAGAGCCTTCGCCTCTTTTACTTCTTGCTGCATATCGAAGTCACCATAGAAGCGCTTCATCAGCGCGGCATCAAGAGAAAGACCGCCTTTAGATAGATTTAGTATGCGAATCGCGGTTACTGCCCTTGCCCCCCACTGCCTGAAGTGTTCGGTCGAGATTATTTTGTGGGTGTTGTCTGGGCTGAAGCAGGCGATTTTTAGTTGGGTGTCTTTATTGTCAAAAGCGAGCCTTACTTTCGGCTTCTTGCCAAGCTCTATAAAGTCATAGGCGAGGCTGCCGTCATCATGTTTTGTCTCCAGCACAATAGTGTCAGGACCATTTTTGTAGAAGTGAAAATGAAAGTTCTCGGCATTTTTGCTGCCGACAGGAAACTCCTCTGGCAGAGATTCGAGAGCCAGTCTATCTTCTATCGGCTTTGGGCTACTTGCTAAAAGAGTTGTTTCATCGGTGTGTTTCAGGGGGACAGAAAATAATTTCTTGCCCCTGGTTTCAATCACGAAGGCAGACTTTGCCTCTGACTGCGGCACCACACACTTGAATAAGTACGAGCCCGACTCTATGGTCCAGGGCTTTAAGCTGTTATGAGGGGGCTCAGCTTTGTCCGCTATTACCGGCGCTGCCACGTCGGGGACAGGAATTTCTATCTGCGAATTATCTACGCTATCCGGCGCAGTGTTTTGATCACCTGCTCCGCATCCTGTAAGTGCGCATATAGCAAGGATTTGACCGAGGATAAAAAGAAACCTGAAAAAACGGCTGGTCTTCCCAGCCGTTTTCTCGACATTTTTTCGTAATGAATTACGAGGGCTCTTCAACTCTTGACCGGCAATACGTGTATGGCTTTTACTATCAGTTCGACTTCGTCACCATCTTTGATGCCGAGTTCTTCAAGCGATTCGGTAGTCAATACCGAAGCCATGGTGCAGGGGTCGGTGACATCGAATTTTACCAGGGACATGATGTCACCGGTTTTAATTGAACTGACCTTCCCTTTTATTTTGTTGCGGGCTCCTACTTTCATCGACATAGAAAAATCCTCGATTGAGTCAATTGACATTGAAGATTATGTCATCAATTAGTTCGCTTATGAATTGAGCGCTCGAATTTAATCTACTTGCAAGTCTTCGGGTTAGAATGCATGTATTGATTTATTCTTCTAAGTCGGGGAATGACCATGCGCAATGGATGTTGCCGGTTTATCGTACAGCTGGTGTTGCTGAATTATATATTGGGGCTGGTGCTATCAATGCCTGCAGAGGCTGAGGACTGGCCTCCGGCAAAGCTTGACACCTGTCTGCCGAAGTATGGAATTATGGACATAAAGGGCAAGGTTATCGTCCCTGACCGATTTTTCCTGGTCGATAATTATGGTAAAGACCAATTCATACTGGGCACCTTCGACCATCAAAATCCAAAGCAATCGCCTGAATCTGTTTATTTAGTGGATGGTTTAGGAACCCATAAAAAAATCGAGCTGCCCCCGAATGTTCAGTATGTGACTAACTATAGGTCATTGCTGGTGGTTGTCGACAAGAAAGAGAAAGTTCCTTTTCCGAAGGTCGGGCTGTATACGATCGATGGAGAGAAGGTGCTTGACATTAATTATGCAAATATACTTCATGTCTCTCATTCTGTAATAGTAGCCTGCACCAAATCCGGTGAAGTTCGTTTTTTTGATGGTATAGGCAAACCTACCTTTCATTTGCCTTCTGACTATATCTCTAATGAGAAATACTCATTGGTGTGGAGTAGAGAAAAATTGAGAGATCATTTCCAGGAAGGTTTGCTTTCTCTTTGTGACCGGAGGACAAATCGTTCTCAGTTTGCTTACTGCGATATTAAGGGCAACTTGGTCAAGAGTGGATTCCTTCGCAGTGGGTCATTCAGTGAAGGTCTGGCCTGGGCTGAGCAGAATGAGAATGAGCGAGAGAAGATATGCATTGATCGGGAGTTTAAGGCTCGATTCAAGCTCCCAATAAATTTTGCGCGCAACTTCGAAAATGGCTTTGCTGTTTTTTCGAAAGACCTTAAGTACGGAATTGTCTCTAGAGACGGTAATGTTCTTGTAGAGCCTATATATCCTTCGATAGGTCGTCTAGGAGGATCGACTTTCTCGCTAATTGCAGGAAGCAGTGAGAGACCTTCTGAGATTGTTGTGGTTGATTTGTCTACTGGCCTTAAGTTCCGACCTCCGCCTGGTACTGTTGCGGTAAGCCCTTCTGGTGATGATTTACTTCTATATCGAACAGAGAAGGCTGGAGCAGATAGCCTAAGCCTTGAGCGCTGGGGGTATCTAAGCCGAATCGATGGTTCGATTTCTCTGTCACCTCGTTTTGTCGATGCTGGTGCTTTTAAGTATGGCATGGCCCCGGTTGCCAGAGCAGACAGGCAGGGCTGGCCCGCCTGGGGACTTATCGATAAGCAAGGCAAATATTTGATTGCTCCTCAATTTGAAGAGGTGGAGGTTGTGGCACCTGATCGAATTAAGTTCGCTCGTAAGTCTGTCAGGCAGTTCTCTTATTTAGATTGGTCATCAAAGCCGGCTTATTTGCCAATCTCCAGAATAGATGAGATTAGGGGCTTCTTTCATGACTATGATGTTATCGGGATGACTAAGGAGAGGCTCTTTAAGGTTCTTGGGACTCCCTTTAATCGTCCGCCAAGTGAGTTCGAGAGTGTGAACGAAGTCTACTACGACCTGGTAAGAACAGGATGTCCCAATGCTTACAGTGGAATTTACTTCCGTATTTCGGGCAATAAGGTAAATGGATGGTGCGTTTATCACCCTTCCTTTACTACTCGTTCAATAGTCTGGGTAACGAAAAACGGTTTGCGCAAAGAAGATATAGATAAAGTGTTTGAGCCTTTGATCAATCCACCCTCTTTTTAGGCTGGGAGAAGTGCCAATCAGCGGCTGGTCAAGAAGGTGACTATCACTGGTATCGAGGCTTGCAAGTTAGAGAAATGATCAGCTTCTTCGTGCCTTATAATCTCTATTTCCTTGCCGTGCTTTTCGCCAAGCTTCTTGAATTTATCCGCTTTGCGAGCCATGGAGCGGTCCCCTGGATCTCTTACGCCGTAGGTCAGCAAGACCGGGCAGGTGAGATTCACAACATGCTCTTTTGCCGATCGCAGGCTCTTTTCCAGGCGATTTTGCTCAAAGGGCTCATTGGGATAATTGTCATAGAGCCCGGTCATATCGGTGAGGGCGCCGCAGGCAGCCACTTTCGCCAGTTTGTCCGTGCACTCCGCGGCGAGCAGCATTGTGGTTCCGCCTATGCTGTGACCGACTCCGAAAATCAAAGATGGGTCGACATCTTTGCGCTCAGCAAGATAATTGACCGCTGCTACTGCATCGTCGACCTCGCCGTAACACATTTCATAGTTACCTGGATTTCCGTTTTCTCCGCGCCAGGCAGGCAGCATCACGATAAATCCGGAATTGACAAAAGCTCTGGCATCGTCTACATCGCCTGCCCCAAGCGCGTCTCCGCCGTGGGCATAGACTAGAGCCGGGCGTTTTCCTTTGACAGTCGGCTTCATAAGCCAGGCCGTCAGCTTCATTCCGTCAGATTCGTAAGTTATTCGCTCTGCTCCCCTCGGGACATAGTTGTCGTACTGGGCACGGTTTGGACCTTCACTGATAAGTTCCGTCTTGTGCTCTTTCTTCTGGGATGAAAGAGACGGCTGACCGGTGCCGTCAGAAGCGGAGCAGCCAGAGACCAGCGCCATGACGATTGTGGCGGTTGCGACCACCATCGGTGAAAGCAATTTGCAGAAGAGATTCATTGATTTAATCATAGGATTAATCCTAGCATCTGTTTTCGGTAGAGATGCCTTATGGGTACATATAAGTGATGAAAGAGCCGCTAGAGACATTGAATCGTCAGAACGCAGATCGCCATATAGATAAGGTTGCTCGCTATTACATAGCAATCGGTTCTGTTCCCTTAGCGCTCTGTGCACTGCCTCTCCTGGTTCTAGGCGGCTTGGCGGCATACTGTTTTGTCAACTCCATTACGAGCCCTGCCGATATTGTCACCAGGGCATTTGCGATTCTCGCCATGGCCTGCTTGCTGTTTACCGTGGCTTGTTTCGGTAATTTAAACAGCTGGAGAAACTGGCGCAAGTCAGTCAAGGCAGTAGTTTCGAGGGGACCTTCAGAAGGATTTTTCTGCGAGTTTCGAAAAGAGGGCAGCAATACCTATGCCGATATCAGCAGCCTTGCTCAGCCTGATGTGGTTATCTATTCGAAGAAGGTGCTGTCAGAGATCTACGATCATCTGCCGACGGGACAAAAGATGGAGGCTGCTATCTTCTTCAGTCAGGAAGGTCGCGGAGCGCAGAGTTCTGCTGCATTGGCTATGGAAATAAACCACAACCTAATTCTTCTCAGTCCTCCAGGGGCCAGTTTGTTCGCGCTCTTTGAAGCCTCTCCAGAATTTCTGCAAAGCGTCAATCGTTCTTAAGAAAGCACCTTTTGACCGACGTCGACCATGGCCAGATCAAGCTTTTGCCAAATTTCATCGAGCCAGTCCAGATGCTCCGGCTTCATCAGGCAGGAGCGAAGACAGGTAACATACTCTTGCGTCCGGTCTTTCAACATGGATTCGGGAAAGAGCTTCACCGGCAGATTTGCCAGGGCCAGATGCAGGCCTTTCTTGGCGGTATCTTCAAATATCGTCCTTGCCATTCTCGAGCTCTCTTCTGCAGATTCTGCATTTGCTGCAAAGATGACAATGTCCAGCTCCGGTACAAGCGGTGTCAGAAAGCGACTGTCTTGCTTTAGCCGTTCATAAAGTTCTAGCGCTGCTTTGCGGCTCTTCGCCAGGTCGTCGGCGAATTCGCCTTTGGCAGTCATAGGAAGCAGTCTCTGGGTCGCCCAGAGCGCCACCGCTGCCGAACCTGGTCTGGAGCATTCCAGGCTGATTTCGCCCAGATGAAGCTCGCTGGAGCTGAAATAAGTATAGGGCGAATCGTGCTTGTATAGCGCGCCTACAGCCGGATCTTTGAAAAGAACACAGCCGCAGCCGTAAGGCTGGAGCCCGTGTTTATGAGGGTCTATCACTGCCGAATCAGCCTCGCCGATTCTATCGAAGGCGGCTCTTGCTTCTGTGTCTAGATTCTCCGCCAGTTTGAAATATCCGCCGTAGGCGGCATCTACATGGATTCTAAAACCGTATTTCTCACGCAGGTCGAGAATCGCAGGCAGGGGATCGACCGAACCCAGGGCCGTTGTCCCTGTGGTTACTACCACTGAGCCCACTTCCTCTTCTTCGAGAATTCTGTCGAGATCCTCTATGTCCATGCGTCCACGTTCATCGACGGCGACCGCTTTAAAAGGGATGCCGAGCACCTCTGTGATTCTGCTATGTGTATAGTGGGCCTGATTGGAAGCGACCACCAGTTTGCCCGGTGCGAGCCTGCCCGCTACCCAGAGCGCCTCTAGATTAGCCATGGTGCCGCCGCCGCAGAGGTGGCCCAGATGAGTCTTGAAGCCGAGCATCTGGGCTATGGCGGCCACCGCCTCTTTCTCCATGGCAGAGCTGGCGCGGCCGCCGTCGAGGGCGTGGTTATTGGGATTGACGAAAAGAGAGAGCATATAGGCCAATCGCGCAACCGGATGTGGTGGCTTCAACATTTGCCCGGCGTAGAGAGGATGGGGATAGGGATAGTTGTCCTTCATGCGCTCGGCAACTTCGATCAGTACTTCTTTCAGCTTCTTCTCGTCGATAGATTGCGAGAACTCCGGCAAATCGTTATAGCTCTCTTCTAATTTTGCCAGCGCCGGTTTTAGCAGGTCGAGGCTTCCGGTTTCCAGTACCATGTTCGTTTCCCTTATTTGCTGTCTTGAAAATTTGTCGACTTCATTATACGGCTATTGCTTAGTAGAGATTCCGATTTTAGTCGTGTGATAGGATAGAAATAGTAAATCCGAATAAATGTTTTTGACCGGGAGGCGTTTTCGTCTTCCGGTTTTGCCCTGCTGCTATATTGAGCGGCGGGGCTTTTCTTGTTTGTTTTCTCAAGACGAGGTCTAAATTTCTATGAGCAAAGTAGTCCGCTGTTCTTATTGCAGCAATAGTATTGAAGCTAATGTGATCTGGTGCCGCTTCTGCCTTCGGGTTGTCTATCGGCCCATGGCAATAGAATGTGGTGGTTGCGGCGAGCCTGTTCTGCGTACCGACCGCTTCTGTCGATTTTGTGATCGCTTACTGATAGCACCTGCAAGTAACTTCTTATCGGCTTCTTCTGATGACGACGATGATAGCGGTTTTTCGCCTGCAAGAATACCTAGACCAGGTGGCAGTCCGCCTGAAGGCGGCGGAGAGCTTGCTCTTTCGCGAGCTAATTGTGCGAGGCGGTTAGCGGATGATGACGTCCGGAAGACCCCAGATGAAGGTCAGCAAGGTCTGGAGACTAACGAATGAGCGATACGAAATTGGGTACATGTGTTTCAAGTTTTGCTAGAAGGTCTTCAGCGCTTAGACCTGTTAAGTCTTTGCACTGCTCCCTGATTATTCGCTCCAAGAGTCTGGAATCCAGATCAAATAGATCTGATAGAAATACGTCTGGATGCATTGCTTCCAGGTTCCAGGGTGCAAGGTCAATTGGTTTGAAGTGACTTAAATTGAAGGTTACGATTATTTGTGCCTGCGCTATGACAGCGGCAGCAGCAACATGGCGGTCATCGTCATCGTTTGTCATCTGCTCAATCAATTTTGCAGGCACTTTGACCATTGCTTCAGGAAAGGCTTTGGCTAGCTCTTCTTGCAGGTGAGAGGCTTGAGCCCGATTCATTTTGCTTCTTTTAATTAGACTTCCTGTGGTTTCATCTAGAATTCTTTGGGTCCAGTGAACTCGATAGAGACCGTACTCTGCTGCTCTTAACAAAGTATCTGTGACCGGGCGATTAAATAGAACTGACGAGTCCAAAATGGCTGGAAATACTGCCAATCAAATTTAACCTCACTCGTATAGACCGGCTTCCTGGGCTAATTGGGTAAGTCTCTTGAGAGACCTTTTACGATCTTTGTCGCGCTCGTTTTTGTACTCTATCAAATCATCGAATCTGATACGTCTATGTGTACCGACTTTTTCGAAGCTGATTGCACCTTTTTCCAAAAGTTTGATAAGGTGTGGCCTAGAGACATTCAGTAGATCTGCCGCTTCCTGTGTGGTGAGGAGATGTTCAACCGGTACTATTGAGACCGCCATGTCTGCTGCTAGAAGCGGTATCACTTGTTCCAGGACTCTGTAAAGGGGCTCAGGAAGCGGGATTTCTTGCCCTTCTGGGCCCAGCAGTCTGGCTTGTTTGCGTGTTCGTTTGAAAGCATGCAGCGCTTTTCCGAAAGCTTTTACCGCTTCGGCTTGCTCTTTCTCTGCATAGATCGGTTCTCGAACAGAATTTGACTTCGCCATACTGCAATCCCCTTTTAAAGTAATCGCAATAAATTATTGTATTCGAAATATCCGAAACAAGCAAGGCCAGTTTGAATTCTTGCCGGAGCCGCAGCCGACTCGCTTTTAAATTGACGAATAGCTGGTCGGTAAAGCTATTTGCTTAGGCAAATTGACTGTGCTCTGTTCTGAATCGCGGTTAGCGGATGATGACGTCCGGAAGGCTCCAGATGAAGGTCAATAAAGCCACGAAGGCTACCGATAGCGGTACGAGCTTCAACAGGTCGGAGGGAGTTACGGATTGGTCGTCATATCCTTTCATGATCAGGGTGCCTCGAATACTACCGCTGCCAGCGGTGGGAGTGTCAACGTTACGGAATTATCGAATCCGTGTTGTTTTATATATTCGGTGTGGACGCCGCCAAGGTTGCCCATGCCGCTGCCACCATAATTGGTGCTGTCAGAGTTGAAAATCTCTCTCCAGTAACCGCCGGTGGGAACACCGACCCGGTACTGTTGTCTTGGAACAGGGGTGAAGTTGAGACAGATGAGAATATCTTTGTCTCCATCTTCTCCTTTGCGCAGATAAGCGAGAACGCTGTTGGCGTGGTCGCTGCAGTCGATCCAGCGGAATCCCTGCTCGGAGCTGTCGAAGCGATAGAGCGCCGGATGGTTTTTATAAAGCGCGTTCAGGTCACGGAAAAGGGTCTGCATACCGCGGTGGCGGTCATATTCTGTCAGGTGCCAGTCCAGGCTTTCGTCGAATTTCCACTCTATCCACTGGCCGATTTCGTTGCCCATGAAATTGAGTTTCTTACCGGGAGTGGTGAACTGGTAGGAGTAGAGCAGTCTGGCGTTGGCGAACTGCTGCCAGTCGTCACCGGGCATCTTGCCCAGAATGGACTTCTTGCCGTGCACGACTTCGTCGTGAGAAAGCGGCAGGATGAAGTTTTCGGTGAACTGATAGATGGCGCGGAAGGTGAGATTGTCCTGGTGATATTGCCGGTGAACAGGCTCTCTTTCCATGTAGACGAGGGTGTCATTCATCCAGCCCATGTCCCATTTGAAGCCGAAGCCGAGACCGCCTAAATAAGGGGGTCTGGTGACCATGCCCCAGGAGGTGGACTCCTCGGCGATCATCATGGCGTAAGGATGCTCTTTATAGATAGTCTCGTTTAGCTGACGCAAAAAGTGAATGGCGCCGATGTTCTCTCTGCCGCCGTATTCGTTCGGGATCCATTCGCCGTCTTTTCTGGCATAGTCCAAATAGAGCATGGATGCGACAGCGTCGACCCGCAGGCCATCGATGTGATACTTCTCGAACCAGAACAGGGCGTTGCTTATAAGGAAGTTTTTGACTTCGTTTCTTGCATAGTTGAAGATATAGGTGCCCCACTCTTTGTGCTCGCCCTGGCGCGGGTCGGCGTGCTCGTAAAGGTGGGTGCCATCGAAGAGTCCCAGTCCATGCCCGTCTTTGGGGAAGTGAGCTGGAACCCAGTCGAGAATTACGCCAATACCGGCATTGTGGAAAGTGTCGATTAGATATTTGAGATCTTCCGGGGTGCCGAAGCGAGCAGTGGCGGAGAAGTAACCGGTTTGTTGATAACCCCAGGAGGCATCGAGGGGATGCTCGCTGACGGGCAGCAACTCTACATGGCTGAAGCCCAGCTCCACCACATATGGTACCAGCTTCTCGGCTAGCTCTCTGTAGGTGAGCATGCGGTTGTCATCACCGGGCATGCGCATCCAGGAACCAAGGTGAACTTCGTATATTGAAATCGGAGCGTTGAGAGCATTCTTTTGCAGTCTCTCTGCCTGCCAGTTTTTGTCGGTCCATTCATAATTGTCGAGAGAAGAGACTATTGAAGCGGTTTTCGGTCTCTCTTCCGAACGAAAGGCGATCGGATCGCATTTCTCTTCTTTGAAGTGAGTGTTTTTGTTTTCGACAAGATACTTATATTTAGCGCCTTCTTCCAGACCAGGAACGAAACATGCCCAGATGCCAGAATTTTTGAAAGGCTTCATCGGCGAATCGCCGCCTTTCCATTCGTTGAAGTCTCCGACCACCGATACGGCTGTGGCATTGGGAGCCCAGACGGCGAAGTGAACCCCGCTGCGGCCGTCAATGACCATGGGATGAGCCCCGAGTTTTTCGTAGAGCTTTTGATAGTTGCCTTCGCCAATCAGATGCAGGTCAAAGTCGCTCAGGAAGGCAGTATTCGATTTTTCTGTCGATTTCTCTTTTGCTTTCAATTTATTCATCGGGTTGTTCACTGTTGAGTCTCGGGTGGAATCGCGGTTGGACTCTCGATTCGGGTTCTCAAGGGGAGGTTAAATGATAACAGGATGAAACCATAAATAGGAAGGCAAGACAGAGGCATTTTTTGCATTCTGTATAAATTCGTATGATTCGTTTACCAAACGTAATCGGCGACCACGTTGGCGTGGTGTCATCAGTGGTATCAAGCAAATATGGACCGTATGCGAACAGTGGCTTTACCAGCCGGATGCAGCCGAAGAGGCTGAGTCAGCTGCTGACTGGGCTCTCGATGCCTGGGACTGTACTTGAGATGCGATGGACATGGCCTGGGGAATGCCCCGGGCTTTGGACATGGCGCGTGAAGCGGCGGCTCTCGCTTCGTTGGCATAGTAGCGTGCTTCTGATGCCGCACTCTGCTTTGCTCCGCGGTCACTGACCGAATAAGCCTCGCTGCGGTAGCCTTCTGCCTGGGACGCGTTGTTCGCCGCTATTGAAAGTTCTTGCTGCACTTCGGCCACTGCTTGATGAATCATGGCGTCATTGTTGTTTTGAATCTGGTTTTGATTGGGATTCTGATTGAAGAACTGGCCGAATCCTTGATTGTTCCCCTGGTTGGGCATGTACTGGTTGTTCATAGCCTGGGGCTGACCGCCGCCCATGAATTTCTGTAAGAGCCCGCGAATGCCGCCAGCCTGTTGCTGGGGCATTTGCTGCTGCATTTGTTGCTGCATCTGGGCTTGACCAAACATCGGCATGCCGGCTTGTTGCTGGGGCATTTGCTGAAACTGATTGGCTGCCATGCCTCCGCCACCCATCATAGAGTCATTGCGCGGCATCGGCATCTGGTTCTGGGGCATGGAGGGCATGCCCTGACCGTAGCCCTGGGAGCGGATTCCTTGATCTAAGTAGTTCTGGGGGACTAGCTGGGGCGCATTTCCTGACCAATCTTGAGCCTGAACCTGTCCTTGACCCTGCTGACCGAAGAAGCCCGCACCGGCGTTTTGAGAGAGAACCGGCTCCATCTCTATATAGATCCACACAGCAAGGACTGCCAGCGTCACCAACAATCCTGTTCTCTTCTCTTTTGTCATTGCATTAAACGGAGACTACGCCCGCAGTTGATTCTTTCTCAATTTTCGCAGATGGTCGTCGGATGTCAACTCCGGAACCTCTCCACCAGAAAGTTTGGTGGAAACTGTCTGCTTCATCAGACCAATCTTTTTCATCATCCAGGCATCCAGGCGCTTTTTCGCCAGGGTCTCTTTGAGCTGTTGAATGCCTTCCAGAACTGTTCCGTCGGCGAAGGTCTTGATGGCGAAGCCGCCGTATTCAATACGCCGGCCATGGGTGCAGTGCAACACCTCGATGATGTTGTCTGTGGAAATCGGTCCCAGAACAGCCATGGAGAGGCAGTCCATCTCGGAATCCACCTCTTTGACTTCGTTGGGATTGGTCGGCTTGACGAAGTCGACCTGGACCCAGGTACGTTCGGTAAACCTGACTTTGAGAACCACCGGTTCACAGATGAGGGAGTTGATACTGTTGGGGTCCATATCGCGCATGGCAGCGGCGCGCGCATAGGTATAAGCTTCTCCCGGATTGGTACAGAAGAAGCTATAGTGGTTGCGTCCGGGCTCAATGAAGCCTGACCTGGTTATCTCGAAGCGACGATAGCAGTTGGTGCCATGGTAAAGGTAGAGCTCCTTCTGCTCTCGGTTGTAATCCAGGCCGGAGAACTCAGCCGCAAATTGTGGCAGAGCCGGAGGGACTTGGTGATCGT
The DNA here is from genome assembly GCA_020634035.1 of Candidatus Obscuribacterales bacterium. Taxonomy (GTDB): domain Bacteria; phylum Cyanobacteriota; class Vampirovibrionia; order Obscuribacterales; family Obscuribacteraceae; genus RI-106. Next base: position 387,115 of record JACKCM010000007.1, read on the forward strand.
AATAACTTTCCAGGATTTTGTCCTCACGATGAAGGAAAAAAGAGAAGTTCACCTCCTTATTCCCTATGCCCCTTTGTATAAGCCTGCTAAACCGTTGCCAAGATTAACTCGTGGCGGTACTAAAACAGCTAATAGGGCTGATTTCCCCGTCAGTCAATACCCGTTTGACTCGATGGACACAAGTTCCGGCGCGAATTTGAGATTAAATCGGACCGTTCGTTAAGCAACTACTCCATGTGTTTGTCTTTTGCTTGCTCAATAGCCTGGTAGGCATCCTGAATCGCTCGCTTGACGCGGCTTAGTCCTTCGTCGCTGCTGAGCTTCACTTTTCCTGTCCAGTCTTCTCGTTGTCTGGTCAAGCGGTGCTGCAGATCGTCGCTCACTCGCTCCAGTTTGTCGCATCCGGAGCTTATAGCCTGTTCGAGCGAATTCTCTGCGTCGCGACAGACATTCTGGATGGAGTTCCTGGTGACGGTGCGCTCTTCCGAAAGTGTCGTATCTTCGTTCTCAGGACCGTATTCGGCGATTTTATTGCAAGCTTCTTGATTGTGTTCCAGATTCTGTCTGGCTTTTTCCAATCTTGTTTTCACCGAATGATTAAACTCTTGCATTCTTGCCGAGGTGTGGTCGAAAAGCTCTTCTAGACCGGCTTGCTGACCGCGTCCCACTTCGTCTATCGATGCGTGACACTTTGAGACCACCAGTTTTAGCTCTTCCTGGGCATTCTTGATGTTCGATTCCAGTCCAGCCAGGTGTTCGGTGATGGTCCTGTCCGACTGTTCTTCGAAGTTCTTCTTCATGTCAAAGAGCATTGTCCGGAAGATAGCTTTGTTGTCTATCAGCTTGGGCAGAATCTGCTCGACATAGACCTCTTTGACTTTGTTCTCCATGCTGAGCTCACAGTCACGCACCATGTGATTCGAGGTATTCTCGAATTCTTTCAGGTTCGACTGTAGTTTTGCCGATGCTCTCTCCCAGGAGCCGTCAATCTCTTCGTTCATCGAGTTGACATTGCGCTCGAGTGAAGCGATTATCGACTTAAGCTCGTCTTCCATGCGCGATTTGAATTTCTCGAAGCGTTTGTCTGCCAGCTCGATGTGTTCGTTGGCAGCTTGTTCGAGAAGACCGCAAACGTACTCGGTTCTCTCTTTGAATTCCTGACTTCTCTCCTGGATGTGATTCTCCAGCCCTTTCTTCGCATCCTCTTGCAGCGATTCAGAATCGGAACGCGCCCGGTGTTCTGCATAGCGCAGAGTCGAGATAAGCTCTTGCTTCACCTGGTCGATCTCTTGTTCTGCCTGTCCGATGACAGCGTTCAGAGAGGCGATGGCATCGCCGGCAGTTTCATTTATTCTGGATTTAACCTGGGATGCTATCGATTCGAGCTGGCGAGTATGCTTGGCGGCGAGGGCCTGAGAAGAATTTGCTCTATCCTTTTCTACTCTCTCGCAATTCTCCAGGTGCTCTGCCAGTCGCTGATTGGCATTTGCCTTGGCTTGCTCGGCTTTGTTCTCCAGTTTTTTGTCGGCTTCGGCCAGGCGTTGATTGAGACGAGCCATGAATCTTGCCGATTCTGACAGTACCAGCTTCGGCTCTAGAGCCGGACCGGTAGGTTGAGGCTCTTCTTCTATCTCTTCTTGGACTTCAACAGGTGCTTCAGGCTCTGGTTCCGGCTGAGAAAGCGGTGCGGGTGCGGGCATTTGCTCTTCTTGAGGAGCTGCCTCTGGTGCTGGCTCCGGCTCTGGTTCCGGTTCCGAGATGACCTGTTCTGCCTGTGGTGGCATTTCTGCCGGTATTTGAATCTCTTGTGGCACCTCATGTGGGGCGACGCTCGCAGGAGCTTCTTCAATAGCGGCGACGGTTTCGGTGGGCAGCTCTACTGCTTCTGGTGGTGCTGGTTCCGGCTCTTCGCTTGCATCGCTTGCAAAAGCCCCTGGTCTGGCAGTGGTGCGCTTGATGCCTTTTCCTGAAGGTCTCAGCAACGGGCCACGGGCTCTGCTGGTACCAAGCATGATGGGCTTTTTCTTCTCTGTGGTGTCGCCATCGGTGGCGACATCGCTTTCTTCTGCCGGCTCTTCTGGCGGGGCCTCAGCTAATTCAGGAGCAGATTCCGAGACGACCTCGTCCACGGGGTGAGGTGGAGGCGGAGTGATAATCGCTTCATGTGCTACCGGCGCTTCCGGAGCTTCAGTTACAACCGGCTCGGGCGCTGGCTCTGGTTGTGTTTCGACAACCGGCTCGGGCGCTGCTTCGGTTTCAGCTTCGACTGCGTGCGGAGGCGGAGTAATTATCGCTTCTTGTTCATAGGTCTCGACTATTTCTGCTGCCGGCTCTTGTTCATAGGTCTCAACTATTTCTGCTGCCGGCGCTTCCGGAGCTTCAGTCACAACCGGCTCAGGCGCTGGCTCTGGTTGGGTTTCGACAACCGGCTCGGGTGCTGCTTCCAGCACAGGCGGAGGCGGTGTGATAATCGCTTCTCTTTCAACTGGAGCTGCTTCGACCTCTTCGGCGACGGGCGCTTCAGGAGCTTCAGTAACAACCGGTTCAGGCTCAGGCTGGGTTTCGGCAACCGGCTCAGGCGCTGCTTCGGCTTCGACTTCGACTGCGGGCGGAGGCGGAGGGGTGATAATCGCTTGCTGTTCGTAGGCTTCGACTTCAACAGGTTCTGTCTGAAGTGCTGGCTCCGGTTCTGGTTCTGTCGCGAACTCTTGCGGTGCTTCTTCTTCGGCTCCACGTCCTTCGGTCAGGGTCAGCTCCGGGCGGATCTCGACTTTCGAAATCTCGCCGGTTGCCTGGTGGGACTCTCCATAGGCAGCGGTCTGAACCTCTTCCATTTCGTTCATTTCAGAGTCAAAATCATCTTCTTCTGCATCGTCGAAGAGATTGGTAGAAGGTCTCTGCTGACTTTCGTTTCCTTGATTTACGTTGATCGGGGGATAGCTGCCGGATTCCGTCAGAGCCTGGGGCACATCCATGTCGAAGGAGACCGGGGCGGGAGCAGACGAATCTTCATCCTCGGCAGCAGTCGGCTGAGCGCTTGGCGCTGAGCGCGAATCTATTAAGCCGCTCAGGGCATCGGCAAGATCATCATAGTTGTCCTGACCGGCGCCGGGTTGACCGGCATTTACTTCAGGGAAGCTTGTCTTGGCCGAACTTGTCGTGAATACGTCACTGTCTGCCGTGAGCATGTCCATGAGATTGGTCGGCGGTCCGGATGCGGCGCCTGTCTGACCGTATGCAGGCTCTTGAGTCTGTTCCTGCTGAAGCTCTTGTATGCCGGGGGTCTCGGCGGCCAGTTCACTGGTGAGCTTCTCGAAAAGATTGCCTTCTCCTGATGTTTCAGGACTTTCTATCGGTTTGAACAGATCGTTTTCCGGTAGAGGCTGACTGGGTTCAATCGGCTTGGGCGGTTCCACTGCGCTTTTACTAACCACTTCAGCGTCCGGATTAATCTCCATAGAGCTTTTCGCCCCGGACTCTGCAAAGATTGAGTCGTTGAATCCTTCATAATGAGCGGCATCGTCAGCGGAAGCAGGGCTGTATTTGGACTCGATATCACGATCGAGATCATCCTGCATCTTCTGCTCGGCTGCTTCTATCGCTTTGGTGCCGGCGTGGCCGCCCTCGAAGTCGCTGAAGAATTGCTCAGAGTAGTCCACCTTCGGCTCGGGCGCTTTGGGTACGGCTCTGGCCGCTGCCTTCTCTCGACCGACTTTGTTCATTTCGTCAAGGTCGTGGGTGAGCAGATACCAGGCCGGAACATATTCGTCGGGGGCAGGCGTCGGGACTTCTGCCTTGGGAGCATCGGGGGATGCCAGGGTGGCAGTGGGCGCCGGTGTTGGCGTGGGTTCTTCTTTTGCTTCTTTCAATAGCTCCGGTTCACTTTCCAGAGCAGGTGTCTGCAGCATAGGCTCCAGTTTCGGTTGCAAATTCAAGTCCGGTTGTAAGTTCATGTCCGGCTCAGGTGCTTGGGAGCCGATGGGCGCGAAAGGATCTGGAGGAGCACCTGTAGGTCCTGATAAATTAAAGGGATCGCTGGCTTCGAATATACCAGCCGGTGCGTCTCCTTCTGGTGGTGGCGAAGAGGACGAAGGTGCTCCTATGGGGGCGAAGATAGAATCGCTCTGACCCTTATCTAGCGTCTCTATTCCACTGAGGCTGGAGAAACCTGCTTCCGGAGGGCTGGGCATCTTCGGGGGAACCTGGACAGCGCCTGAAGCTTCTGGCGCTGCATCCGCCGCCGGGGATGAAACATCTGATAGTTTTTCCGTGGCGAGAATTGGCGTGAAACAGCCTTTGATCACCGATCGTAGAGGATTCTCTTCTTGTCCTTCGGGGGCGAAGATAAGATGGCAGACCGAACCAAGCTCGATTACCGGTTTTCCGCCGCTGCCGCCACCGTCCCATTTGACTCCCAGGAAGCCTAAGATGGCTCTGGCCGGTTCGTCGGGACCGGAGGGATTCTGGGCGAGACTGCGACGAGAACCGCCCGAGCCGTAGAGATTGGCTAACTGTCTCATCTCTTTCAAGGCGCCATCGTCCAGGCCTTTTCTTGGTGTGGCGATCAGATAGTTGAAATCGATGCCTTCTAAAATGGCTTTGGTGGCTTTCTCTTTGAATAAGGTATCTAGAAATCTCAGTTCATAAGCGCTTGGAGTGATATTCAGCACCCAGGCTTTATCCTCGACCATATCTACCACAACGGCAAGGTCTTTGACTCGGAAGGTATCAGATGCGGTGGCGCCTGCACTGCCCGGTTGCGACTTGGCGGCAAAACTGGTGAGACCCGGAGGGCGCTTAGCCGGCTCCAGAAGAAATACCAGAGTTCCGGGTGCGAAGGCATTGGCTTCCTGCTGAGCCCAGACTTCCGGTCCCTGCTTGCTCTGTCGATCGCAGGTGCGGACATAGGCTTTTATGTCTTGCAGTTTGATTTGGTTTTGACGGAGCATCGAATGCATTTGTCGTTATCCTTCTCCTACCCGGGGTTGTTATGATTTTTGATTTCCTGATGCGGCTGCCGCTATTTCAGCCAGGGCAGTCTGTTTGTGTTCTGCGATTCTATCGAGCAGATTTTGCACTTTCGCCTCGATCTCGTCTTTGGCTTTTCGTCCGTCTTCTTCCAGTTTGTTGAAGCAGCGGGAATGTGCCGCTTTTATGTCTCGTTCAACCGCTTCGGTGGTGGCGAAGATCTCATCTTCAGACTCTTTGGCGAGTTTCAATAAATTCTCTTGGAACTCTTCTCTAATGGATATTAGTTCATCTTTTATCTCTTTTATACATTCTTCTTTGGCTTGCTCCAGCTCTCTTCTTACCAGGTTGGAGTCGGCAACTCTAGATTCCATCCGGTTAGTGAAGTCGGTGGTCATTCGGTCGGCGTTCTGGGTCGCTTCCTGGGCGAAGTGTTTGAGTTTGTCTTGAGCGGCGGCGGCGGCCGTCAGCAAACCGGAGCTGAGGTCGTTGGTCTTCTGTTCTAGATTGAGAGTGATTACCGAATGAGAATTGGTGATCTCGTTAGCCATGGCTGTCAGCTTTTCGTCGAGATTTTTTGAGCTGGCGGAGAGTTTATCCCCGAAGAAGGAGTTTATCTCTCGTTCTATTTCGGAGGTGACCAGGTCGAGATTCTCGACGGACTTTTGCGTGTTTTCGTCGATGCCGGTGCGGGCTTCTGCAATCGATTCTTCCAGCCGTTGAAATTGACCGGAGTATTCGTTGGATAGCTTTTTGAGCAGCGAAGAGAAATGACCTTCAATACCATTGGCTTTAGCCATATAGCTCTTGTAGAGCTGAGAAACTGACTGCTTTTCAGAGCCCCGTGATTCCCAGACATTTTGATCCAGTTTTTGCTGCAGCTTATTTGTAGCGCCGGAGCCATGCTGGTGAATCGCTTTAGTAGATTCGAAATTTTGTGTCTCTAACATGGATTCGGAATCATCCATGGAGGTGTCGAAGTCGTAGGCGAGATCTTCGTTGACGTCGGTGAGCTGGTCTTTGATCGACTCGATCAAGTTGCCCAGGGAGACCCGAATGGTATCACCGATTTTGTTCAGCTCTTCTGCCAGGTGGTCGGAGTGAATACGACACTTCTCTGTTTGTTCTTCTTTCAACTCTTCGAGTTTTGAGTAAGAAGCGTCCATGAGCTGGTTTATCTCGGACTCCATGTGCTTCGCTTTCGCGTCCAGCTTCTGGGCATCGAGATCAGAATCGCTGTCTCTTCTGACATCATGCTTCTTCGCTATCTGATCGAGATTCTCGACGGTGGTGTTCTCGAGTTCGGAGATTTTCTCCGTACCTTTGTCATAGAGTATTTGCAGTTTTTTTCCAGCCAGTGTCATTTGCCAGGTCCTTTTAGTCTGATTCGAGGGTGAGCATCGACGCGAGGTAAGCGGAGACAGACATCGCCGCCACATGTCCGCGCTCCTCTATTTCAGGGAGTTCGGTGGACAGGTGGGAAAGTTCGCTGTTGAATGTTTTGTGAATACGCTCCAGCTCGCTTCTGATGATGCGGACTTGTTTATCGAGAGATTCGATCGCCTGAAGACGAATGCTGTCTATCTGTTCGGTGGAGTTCATATTGCGGCGGCGAAAATCGCCTTCGAGCTGTTCTACCTGTTTTCTGACGGATTTGACCAGCTCATTGCCCCGTACCTTTATCTGGCTATCCAGTTTTTTCTCGAGCTCTTCTTTTATTTGTTCCGCTTGCACTTTGTTGCTCTGGGGCAACATGCTTTCCTGAGCTATGAGTTGCTCTAATTTGGCAAGCTGCTTTTGAATGCGCTCTTGATATTTGCGCTCAAGACGCTTCAAAGAAGAGTAATAGGTTTTATGAATGGCAGAAACCCGAGAATTGGCGTCGTTGGAGAGATGATTCATGGTCGCTTTCGCTTCCGAGACCCGATACTCCAGTCTATTTATATGGTTTTTGAAATGCTCGGAAGTCCGGGTCTCCATTTCGTTCTCGAAGCTGTCTTTGAGATTCTCTACCGACTTGCTCCAGTCGCTTACTTTCTCATCGAGAAACTTCTCGTTGGCTTCTCTATGATGCGCCAGTTTGCCGATGCCGTTGTCTACGGATTGCTGGGAAGCTTCCTGGGTGACGTTATAGACTTCATCTAATTGAGCAAGCACCATTTCGATTTTCTGGTCGAAGCTTCTGTCAAATTCTGCCAGTTTCGATTCTACGGTTCTGCGAGTCTCCTCCACAGCCATGTCGACTGCTTCGCTCAGCATCTCGACCTTTTCTGTGATTCTCTGCTTTACTTCGTTCTCTGTTTCGACGGTTTTTTCACGTGCACTTTCCGATACTTCGTCGATGATGTCTTCTTTCTGCTCTTCAAAGTCTTCGAAGTGCTTTCTTGGATCCGCAAGCAATTCGGTCAACTCGTCGAGTTTGAAATTGAACTGATCGAGAATATCGCTTTTTGTATCTCGAACCAGTTTGTCGATGCGTGCCCTGGATTCGTGGGCGGTGTTGAGCATCGTCTCGATTTTTTCGCGCTCGAATTCGACTATCTCTCGCTGTAGCAGCTCTTTCTGGCTGACGAGCTCTTCTGCATTCGCTTCTATCGAGCTGGCAGTGGCTCTGGCCGCTCGTTCAAGCTGCTCATCTAAAGAGCGTTCCAGCTCTTTGCTGAAAGTCTCGAGCCGCTGAATGCAGCTGTTGACAATTTTTTCCAAATCTACCGATGCTTTTTCAACGGCTTCCTGCCAGAGATTCAGCGCAGAATTTAGATTCTGTGACTTCTTTTCACCCTGTTTCGGCATAATCGCTCCGAATTCACCCATCGCCATATATTTAATGTCTGAACAACTTTATGCCCTACTCTTTTACATTTTCAAGCAACCTTTTTCTCTTCGTGTGACCGATAAACAACTTAAAACGTCCGCCAGGCGCAGGTTCAGCTCCGCTATGCCACTGGGGACAGCATATATAAGTTATTCCCAGGTCGATCTATATTTTCATAGAACTACACAAGGGACACCGGGGTGTCAGATAGATTGTGGACCTCTTGCTATCCGCGCGCTTTTGCACCGGTCGAGGCAGAAGAAGATGTCTTCTGGGCCTGTCTCTCAATTCTGGAAAGCGCTGCCAGGGCAGCTTCGTTGATGGTCTCGGAAAGAGTCGGGTGGGCATGGATGGATTCGGCCAGGTCTTCTAGAACCGCCCCCATCTCTATGGCGAGCACCCCTTCGGCGACCAGGTCGCCGGCTCTGGGACCGACCATGCCAAGACCAAGCACCCTCAAAGTTTCGGGATCATAAATAATCTTGGTCTGACCGGCGGGCTCGGCCAGGGTCATGGCGCGTCCCGATGCGGACCAGGGGAATTTGGCGCTGGCTGTTTTGATGCCTTTCTCTTTGGCTTCGGTATCGGTGATGCCGCACCAGGCTACTTCGGGCTCGGTGAAGACCACTGCAGGAATGGCCCGGTTGTCGAACTGTGAGGACTTTCCTGCCAGAACTTCGGCGGCGACGATACCCTGGCGAATGGCTCGGTGGGCTAGCATGGGCTGACCGGACACATCGCCTATGGCGAGAATTCTTTTGTCGGCAGTTCTCTGCATGGCATCGGTTTTGACAAAGCCGAATTCGTCTATTTCGACTTCGGTCTCTTCAAGACCGAGCTCTTCAGAGTTGGGTTTGCGTCCTACTGCAATCAGGACCTTGTCCACTTCAAGCGTTTCTGGGCTGCCCTCTCCTTCGAGATGTGCCACCACGGTTTTCTTTTTGACATCGAGAGATTTTACTTTGGTATTGAGATAGATATTTTTGAGCTGACCGGAAAGCTTGGTGGCAAGCGGTCTGACCAGGTCTTTGTCGACCCCGGGCAGAAGATTGTCCATCATCTCGACCACGGTAACTTCCGATCCGAGGGCGGCATAGACAGTGCTCATCTCCAGACCGATGTAGCCACCACCAATAACCAGAAGTCTTTTCGGTACTTCGGCAAGCGCCAAGGCACCGGTCGAGTCCATGATTAGCGGGCTTTCCATATCGGCTTCGTTCTTGAACAGAAACGGCAGAGGGGTCGGTCTGGAGCCGGTGGCGAGAATAGCATGCTTGAACTTGACCCTGACATTGCTCTCGCCTTCTCTATCGACGCGCAGGCTTTTAGAGTCGATGAACTGGGCTTTGCCTACCAGATGGTCTACTTTTGCTGATTTCAAAAGTCCGGATACACCCTGGGCTAGTTTGTTGAGAACGTCTTCTTTCCAGCTTCTCAGTTCGTCGACGTTGATCTCGGGCGAATCGAATTTGATACCAATTCGGTGTGCTTCTTTGGCTGTGTTCAAGACTTCAGCGGCGTGCAAAAGCGCTTTACTGGGGATGCAACCCATATGCAGGCAGACACCGCCTGGCTTGGGCTGGTCGTCGACCAGCATGGTCTTGATGCCCAGCTCGGCCGCTCTCAATGCCGCAGTATAACCGCCGGGTCCTCCGCCAACCACTACCAGGTCGACTTGTTCGACCATCTCACCTACTACCATGGGTTATTCCTCCAGCAAGAAGTTGAACGGATCGGATAGAAGATTGATCACGTGTTGTACGAAATAGGCTGCTTCGGCTCCGTCACCCAGACGATGATCGAAGGAGAGAGCAAGCGGCATAATGGTCCCGATGGCGATTTCGCCGTCTCTTACGACTGGACGATCTTTGGCTCTGGCCATGCCCAAGATGGCGCATTCCGGATAGTTGATCATCGGTGACATACTGGTGCCGCCGATGGCGCCAATATTGGTGATTGTGAAGGTGCCGCCTTGCAGTTTATCCAGTTCGATTTTACCGGCTCTGGTTTTAGTGGCGATGTCTTGCAGTTCGCGGGCAATCTCCACCAGCGATTTTTTGTCGGCATTATGAATGACCGGGACGATCAAACCACGTTCGGTGGCAACGGCGATGCCGATGTTGTAGAACTTCTTGAAGACAATCTCTCCCGATGCCTCATCCAGGCTGGCGTTGAATTGAGGATATTTCTTCAAGGCGTTGACCACGGCCTTCACTGTAAGAGAGGTAATCGTCAACCTGGCGCCGGCATGTTTTTTGCTGAAGTTTTCTTCGTGCACCTTGATCAGCTTGTTGAGCTCGGTGATATCCGCTTCGTCAAAGGTGGTTACATGCGGTATATGAGTCCATGATTGCATCATGCTCTCGGCGATTTTTCGACGAATCGACTTCAATGGAATGCGTTCGGTTTCACCATATTTATTGAAATCAGGCAGAGGAGCCGCTGCCGAAGTGCCGGACGAAGCAAAGCTCAGTGCACCGCCACCGGTGCTGCCGTCGCCGCCAAAACGCTCTTGCAGAGACAACTGCTCTTCTTTCTGGTACTGGGCGCTGACATGACCTGTATTAACCGGGGTGGCTGTCATGCTGCTTTCCAGAGTGCCGGCCGCATAGGCGGTGACGTCCTCTTTCAAGACCCGGCCTCCGCGGCCGGTGCCGGCCACGCAATGAAGGTCGATGCCAAGCTCTCTTGCCAGTTTGCGCACAGCCGGAGCTGCCGGTACCGGTCTTTCTCTGTCGTGGACAACAGCACCGCTGCGAGCCATGGTGGCAGTAGAGTTGTTACTGGTGGCTGCGGCCATGACAGGCTCTTTCACCGGTGCGGCTACCGCCGCTTCTTCTTCTTTTTCGACAGCTCCATTTGAAGAAGAGGAATCTCCTGCTCCGGAGAAGCTGACCATCACTATTCCTACATTGACTGTCTGCCCTTCTTTGACAAACATCTTTTCGACGGTTCCCGAATAAGGCGAGGGAATCTCGACCATGGCTTTGTCGGTTTCGACTTCGAAAAGCACATCGTCCTCTTTGACCACATCACCTTCTTTGAATTTGACTGAGATTATCTCTGCCTCGTGAATGCCTTCTCCGAGATCCGGTAATTTGAACTCAACTGCCATCAGGTTTTATCCTCTGCTTTTCGTTATCGACAACTCTAGAAATTGAGAACTTCTTTGACTCCGAATTTGATTCTATCGGTATCCGGAATGTAGTAGCGCTCTTTTGAGAAATACGGGGTCGGCACATCGAATCCGGTGACACGTTTGATCGGTGCTTCTAGATACATCAGTGCGTGTTCGTTGATTCTGGCAATCACTTCTGCCCCGATGCCACAGTTGCGCGGACCTTCGTGGACAACGATAGCGCGTCCAGTCTTGCGCACCGACTCGGTGATGGTTTTGTGATCCATCGGAGAGACGGTGAGAAGATCGATAACTTCTACTTTGATGTTTTCGTCCTCTTCCAGCTCTTCTACAGCTTCTAGAGCGGCTCTCAAGCTGGCACCAAAGGAGATAAGGGTGATGTCCTTGCCTTCTTTAACCACCTGGGCCTGACCGATAGGCAGAGTCTCCATCTTCTCCGGCACTTCTTCTCTGAAGAGGCGATAGAGGGCTTTGGGCTCGTGATAGATGACCGCATCAGGATCTTGAATGGCGCTGTGCAACAGTGCTCTAGCGTTTCTCGGTCCCGATGGAATCACCACTTTCAGACCCGGGGTGTGAGCGTAGAGAGCCTCACGACTTTCAGAGTGATGCTCCAGGGCGCGAATACCGGCTCCGTAGGGTGCTCTCATCACCATAGGAACAGAGTGTCTGCCCCGGGTGCGGTTGCGGAAACGGGCGGCATGGGCTTCGAGCTGATGATAGCCATAATAGGCGAATCCGGAAAACTGAATTTCGCATACCGGTTTTAAGCCATAAATAGCCATGCCGATAGCAGTACCGATGATTCCGGATTCGGCCAGCGGGGTGTCTATCACACGGCTATCACCGTATTTGGCGTGCAAGCCTTCGGTAATTCTGAAAACGCCTTCATCGGGACCGACGTCTTCTCCCATCACCAGTACTTTATCGTCATGCTCCATAGCCTCATGGAGAGCAAGATTGATAGCCTTGGCCATGTTGATTTCTGCCATTTCAATATTTCTCCTTGAATCCGGTGCTATCTTGCACCGGCGCCGCTGGGGGCATTACTTTTTGACTTTTTTGCTTTTTTAGCCTTTTCCCTCTCTACGTAGGCGACCATTTCCTGGCGCTGTTCTTCGAGGAAATCAGGAATCTCTTTATAGAGATAGTCGAACATCCTGGTAGGATCCATATATTCGTCCGATTTGGAGAGGGTCTCCGCTTTTTCTACAGCGGCTCTCACTTCTTTGTCCACATCCTCTTCCATGGCGACCAGCTCTTTTTCGGTGAGCACGCCTTTGCTTTTGAGGTATTTGGAAAAGCGGATCAGAGGCTCTTTCTGGAGCCATTCGTCCTGCTCCTGTTCGCTTCTGTATTTCTTGGGGTCATCGGCGGTGGTGTGAGGGGTGATTCTGTATGTGAGCGCTTCAATCAGGGTGGGGCCGCCACCGTTGCGTGCTCTCTCCACCGCTTCTTTGGTGGCTTGATAGACAGCCAGCACATCGTTGCCGTCCACTTTGATGCCGGGCATGCCATAGGCGATGGCTCTCTGGGCAATGGTTTCGCAAGCCATCTGTTTGTGCAATGGCACCGAGATAGCGTACTGGTTGTTGAGACAGATGAATACGACTGGAGCTTTGAAGACCGAAGCGAAGTTCAGTGCTTCGTGGCAGTCTCCTTCGGAAGCGGCGCCATCACCGAAATAGGTCATCACAACCTTTTTCTCATTGCGCAGCTTCATGGCCATGCCTATGCCGGCAGCATGGAGAAGCTGGCTGGCAATCGGAACACAGATAGGCAAGTCGTTGGTTCCTTCCGGTGGAGCGGTGCCTTCTTCGAAGCCGTTCCAGAACATGACCACATTTTCGAGCGGCCATCCTCTGTAGAGCATGCCGGCCAGTTCGCGGTAAGCCGGAACATGCCAGTCGCTCTGATCGATATTGATCACCGAACCCATGCTTATCGCTTCATGACCGGAAGCCTGGGGGAAGGTGCCCATTCTGCCCTGACGTTGCATCTTTAACATTCGCTCATCGGCGCGTCGGCCCAGAAGCATGTAGCGATACATCTTTATAAGAGTTTCATTGGAGAGCTTCGGTTCGAGCTTGGTGTCAACCTTGGCGTTCTCGTCGAGTATCTCCAGATACTCGATGGTCTCAGCTATCTTGATCGGTTTTCTTGGCATGTCAATCCACCATTAATGTTGACTGTTCCGGCGCAGCTTTTGAATCGCCGCGCTCCAAACTGCCTGACGCCCTGTACCTTTCATATAGATGAAGATTCGGCACAATTACTTGACGTTAACAGACAGTCCATGAAAGTATGTCATATCATTACTTGTACGGTCCATAAAGAAAGGGCTAAAATTCGCTAAAACGCTGTTGTTGAGCGGAAATCTGAATGAATCATAAAAATTCTATGGCAGTCGAAAACACATCGGAAAGCTCTGTGAAAGGTAGACAAAAGCCTGATTGGCTCAAGGTTCGCCTCCCTACCAGTAAGGTCTACGGCGAAGTCCGAAAGCTAATCACTGATTATGAGCTGCATACGGTCTGCGAATCTGCCGCCTGCCCCAACCGTGGCGAGTGTTGGTCGCGGTCGACGGCGACATTCATGATCCTTGGCAATATCTGCACCAGAAGCTGCGGATTTTGCAACGTAATCACCGGAAAGCCAACCGAACTCGATCTCGATGAGCCTAGACGGGTGGCAGAAGCTGTAGAAATTCTGAAACTTAAGTACGCGGTTATCACCTCGGTCAATAGAGACGAGTTGAAAGATGGTGGAGCTTCGGTCTGGGCCGAGACCATTCGCTGTGTCAGAGAGAGAAATCCCGAGACCAAAATCGAGGTTCTGATCCCCGATTTTTGCTCCAATTGGGACGCACTCCAGGTTGTAATCGACGCCAGACCTGACGTTCTCAATCACAATACCGAAACAGTTCCCCGACTCTATCTGCCGGTAAGACCTCAGGGCAACTTCGATCGCAGTCTCGAGCTTTTGAAGATCTCCAAAGAGAAGGGCATGGTAACCAAATCAGGTATCATGCTCGGTCTGGGCGAAACTAAAGAAGAGGTAATCGAAGTCCTCAAAGCCTGGAGAGAGGTGAATGTGGACCTCGTCACCCTCGGACAATACATGCAGCCCACCGAAAGGCACCTGCCCGTTGCCCGCTGGGTTACTCCGGCAGAGTTCGATGAATACAGAGATATCGGTATGGAGATGGGCTTCACCAATGTCTTCTCCGGTCCTCTGGTGCGCAGCAGTTATCACGCCGATGAACAGGCCCAGGACGTCGTCTCTGCCTCTTGCTAGGCTAAGGCTTATTTTGCCGGTAGCCCTTCTGGTTGCGACCGGTTCTCCGGTTCAGGCTTCTGACTGGGTTGAGGACGGTGCTTCTACTTCGTTCAATTCAAAAGTAGAGAAAAACAGTGGCGGTATCACTCTCAAGCTGGGGGTGGAACATTCCGAAACTGTGGCGCCGGTTCCACTCAAGCTTCAGCTTGGCGAGATTTTCGATGAACGTATTCTCAGCAGTCCTTCCAGGTTGCAGTGGTATCGCATACCAGAGTGGATGGCCGGCAAGTGGCGGCGGCAGCAAGAGACCATAGTAAGCACCCGGGACTTTCAAACCGGTCAGGTCAGCTTTCCAAGAAAAGCGATTCGTTCGGAGCAGATAGCCGATTTCGGAGTGCAGAGAGATGCTAAAGGAGCTATCTGGAACTGCAATCTATCTATGAAAGGTGTCTCAGACAGGGGATCTTATCGTTCGGTGGCGCTTGTTCGTAAGCAAGTGCCTGTGGTAAGCGAGCCTTCAAGATTAGTTTTGCAAGAAGAGTTTGTGGTACTGCATGTGATGCATGGAACCGGAGCGATCATGGAGTCCTACATCGTCGAATCACTGACCCAGTATAGACCGGTAAAACGGGGTCTGCTCGAAACCTCGATGTCGGTGAAAATCTATCAAGCCGACGGCAGCCCTAAAAATCAGCAGGAAAATGTCGCCTTTGACCGGTTGATCACTCCTTTTACTTCGGTGGACAAGTACAAGGGTCTAAATGTGCGGGCTGATTTCGACAACTTCTTGCGCTCGAGCAATCAGGCCAATCTAATTGTCGAGACGGACTGAAGCAGGGTTTTATTTCAGCCTGTCCGCTTCTATAACCGTCAGCATGTATTCATCCAGTTCGCTTGCGCCTGTTTTGAGGGCTTCTTGAAAGAGCTTTCTAGCCTGGGTTTTGTCGCCGGTTCTTGCCAGTTTTGCTCCGGCAAAAAATCTTACCCTGGCTCTATCCTCTCTTGTTTTTGCTTCAGACAACAGCGAAGCAAGCGAAGATCGACCGGCCAGATAGCGGACTGTTTTAAGCGCCAGGCTAGTGCTTTTCACTTTTGTGGTCAGGGCGCTAGCCAGCAGTCTCTGGGCTTCTCCTGTCTGTTTGAGACTGAGGCAGGCCAGGGCTTTCATGGCTGCGGCATAGAGCTTGAGCTCTGCTTTTGAACCTGTATCCTTTTGCGAGGCAAGCAGGCTATCTAAGTCCTGGAAGCTTTTCTTGCTCAGTTGCCATTTGCCCTGGCCAAAACGGCTTACGCCCAGATCATAAAAGGTGCTGGCGCTGGTATTGAATCCGGCGCCGGTGAGGCGCAGACATTTTTTTTCGAGCTGGGCGAAGAGCAATTTTGCCCCCGGGGCATCTATCTTTTGCCTGGCTTTCGAATTTTTGAAAACGCTGTTGTCTATCTCTCGGGCTTCTTTCAGGTCGATGGTGGCCTGTTCGAGCTGACCCTGGCTGGCATTGATCTTGCCTCGCAATGATAGAGCCGCCGCATTGCTTGGATCTAGGGCAAGTACCCGATCTAAATCTGCCTGGGCTTCCTTTATTTGTTTCTTTTTGTAGTAGAGTCTGGCTCGCAGTTCATAGGGGGCGGCCCAGCGCGGAGAGAGGGTGATGGTGCGACCGCAAGCGAGGATCGCTTTATCTGTTTGACCCATGTTGTTGTAGAGTTCGGATAGTTTGGCGTAATTAGTCGCTCTTTTGGGATTGATCCCGATCGCCTTTTTAAGATCTGCTTCGGCTTTTCCGTATTCTTTCGTTCTGCGATAGGCCATGGCCCGGGTGGCCCAGACCCAGTCGCGCTTGTCGTTGATGGCAAGAGAGCGATTCAGGTCGGCCATTCCTTCTTTTACCTTATCTGTATTGAGAAGACATTCCCCGCGGTGATAATAGAGCTGGGCTGTACGAAAGCCTAGCTTATCGGCTTTGTCGTAGAAGGTAATCGCTGTTTTGAAGTCTTTGAGGGCGGTGGGCAGAGTCTTGTACTGGGCAAGATTTCTGTAGCCTTTGCGATGATAGGTAAGGCCGATTAAGAAATAGGCATAGCTGTCCTCTGGATTCTTTTCGATGATTTTGTCCAGTAGATAGAGCGCTTTACCAAGGTTTTTTCGATCGATGAGCTGTTTTTCTATATACGCAAGATCGGCTCGCGATGGCTCCACCGTTATTATCTTAGGATCTGCGGCCGACGCCGGGTAAGCTGCCATAGTCGGCAGAAGAATCAGAAGAATCAGAGTATTCAGAATGAAAATGGCTTGAACTTTCATAGTAGCCAATTATAGAAAAATGGAGCACCATGCGGTGCTCCATTCAGTTTATTGATACCGTCTTTATATTGCCGGTATTTATTTAGCAGCGACTTTCTCGGTTCTAACCACCGGGAAGTCGATTTCTGTGTCGGCGATATGGTTGAAGTAGTTGGTGAACATGTTCAACGAGATGGTTGCCACCACTTCGACGATCTCATCTTCGCCGAGTCCGGCTTTTCTGAGCGCTTCTACTTCGGCATCGCTGACTTTGCCGCGTTTTTCGACAACATGGGCGACGAAGTCGAGGATAGCCTGGGATTTAGCATCGCTGGCTTTGGCTTCCAGGTTTTGTTTGATCTCGGCTTCTTCCAGACCGGCTTTGGCGCCGAGTACGGTGTGGGCAGAGGCGCAATAGTCGCAGGTATTCTTGCCGGCCATAGCAAGAGCGATCTGTTCACGGTGCTTGGCAGAAAGCTTGGTGCCGGCCAGAGCGCCGGAGAAGTTCAGGTAAGCTTCCAGAACGGCAGGAGAATGGGCGAAGGTTTTGAAGATGTTCGGAACGGTGCCGAGTTTTTTGTTGATACCTTCCATCAGCTCTTTTGCTTTAGGATCGGCTTTTTCTACATCGATTGTGGGAATTCTAGCCATGATTAACCTCTCTATAGCCACTGAGTCCC
Organism: Candidatus Obscuribacterales bacterium; assembly: GCA_020634035.1. Taxonomy (GTDB): domain Bacteria; phylum Cyanobacteriota; class Vampirovibrionia; order Obscuribacterales; family Obscuribacteraceae; genus RI-106. The sequence goes on from JACKCM010000007.1 coordinate 404,277, forward strand.
CGGCAAGAGCAGGGGATCTTCACGAATTGAGGGTGAAGTCTAACATACTGAAAACGGTTTGCAGCGCTTCTTAGCGATCCGGGCTTCATGAATTAATCCGGGTTAAGGAGCAGGCGGGGAGCCTGACGGGGCTGTGGCTGAAAACGCTTTGTCTGTAAGCGTTATGGGGTATTCGTATAACCACCCTTGTTATGTGAACTATATTTACCTAGACTTAGGTCACATTCTACTCAAAAATGTACTTGGCAACCTCTAATTCATTGGTATCTCTGGCATCTCCAGGCGTTTAAGGTATTTGGTTCAAGTGGTTTCAGCAGATTTCGACCGAAAGGTCATGCAATTAGCACAGTCTATCTTCGAGTTCGGCGACAAAAGACAGTCAGCCGACCAGTCCGAGATGGCCTGGCTCTTTGAACAATCTAAAAAGCTTCAACCCCAGCCAGCAGAACCCGAGCAGAGTGAAAACCACAATACTATTTTGCCGTCCAGTACAAGGCTGGAACGTTATGCTCAAAAGCAGGAGAGCGAAAGGACGCCATCATCGTTAGATAGCGGTGCCTGGTCTATCGATCAGCTGGTGCAGTCCCTTTTTACCGGTAAGTCCGAAGACACTGATCAGGTCAACAATAACTCCTGGCTCTACTACATCACCGATGATGCCAGCGAAGCCGAGAAAGTAGCCTGTGTCAACCAGCCGAACTGTCCCTGGGTGGTGCTGTCTGTTTTATCTAAAGACAGGTCGGTGGTAGTTAAACGGGCTGTTGCCCGCAATCGCAAGACTCCCCAGGAGCAACTGGCATTTTTGAGTGACAGCACCGATGTGGAAGTAAGACGCAATGTCGCTTCCAATCCGGCAAGCTCCTCTGTGATATTGAAGAAGCTGAGCATGGATGCCGATCTTCTGGTGCGACAACATGTCGGCGCCAATTTCAGCACCGCCCCCGATGCCCTCAATGCTCTCGCTTGCGACCAGGAGTTGCCGGTGCGCAAAGCGGTGGCGAGCAATATCAAGACTCTGGGCGGTACTCTGGTTCATCTTGCCGGAGAAAGAGAGCTTTCTGTGCGACAGCTTGTCGCTCAGAATCCCAACACCACTCCTGAGACTTTGCATATGCTCTCTAAAGAGCCTGATCTCTATGTGCGTCGGGCTGTGGCAAAACATGAGAACACCAGTCCCCGGACCATGCGTTATCTGGCTTCGGATCCGGATTTGATGGTGCGTTATCTTGTGGTGATGAATGCCATGCGTCCCCGGGAGGTTCTGGAGAATTTCGTCTTTGATCCCAGTGTCGAGGTCAGGGTCGTTCTGGCTCGCTCTGGTGATCTTTCGCATAATCTGATGTGGCGCCTGGCTCGCGATCAAAGTGCCGACGTCAGAGTCTGGCTCGCTCGAAACGAGTCGGTATTACCCCAGGTGCTATTCTCGCTTTCGCGCGATCGAGATGAAAGGGTGCGTCAGGCTGTGGCAGGCAATCCAGCTTCACCGCCCGAGGCGATTCGAGAGCTGTCCAAAGATAAGATCACCTTGATTAACACGATTCGACCCGGCAACGAATTGAACGTGGCAAGACTTTCTGCCTCTGCGGCAAGAAGTGTGGCTCGTTCCGGAGATCATTTCGCTCGGCTGGTTCTGGCCGGGCAGTCTTCTACTCCCCGGGATGTGCTGGCGACGCTTGCCCGGGATGCTTCGGCATCGATAAGAATGCGGGTGGCAGCCAACGAAAATACCAGCTCCACAACATTGATGGAGCTTGCCCGGGACCCCGATGTGCGTGTCCGAGAATGGGTGGCAAGAAACAGCTTCGCGCCTTTCATCGTTCTGGGTGTGCTTGCCTCTGACGATGATCCTTATGTCCGAATTCTGGTTTCGAGGCTGCCTTACGCACCCCGAGCAATTCGAGAGAAGCTTCAAAACGACCATGATTACTGGGTGCGCAAAGAGGCACGCATGGCATCCGAGCGTATGCTCGAGACTAGCATCGATCCTGTTCATCTCTACGAATCGGTAATGGGCGGCGCCTGATTATTGAAGACGAAATAAATTCTTGATGCCGTAAGAGATCATATTAGGGTTCTCTTTGAGGCGGCGGCGACAGTAGGCGCCTGCCACATTGGCTTTGCCGAAAGGCAGGTATTTTCTGACCAGCATGCCGTGATCATGAAGCTTCTTCTGCAGATCATCCCGGGGAACGCCGTGGAGAAATTGAAATTCGAAGCGGTTCTTTTCGATGCCTTTAGGCAGGATTACATCTTGCATAAATGACTCTATGCAACTCTGATCGTGGGTTGCTATTTCTACATAGACTCCCTGGTCGAGAAGCATACCGGCATAACGCACCAGAAGCTTTTTCATTTCGACTTTGTCGGTGAGAGCGATCTTCTCTGGTTCGTTATAGATGCCGATTACCAGGCGAACGCGAGTACGGGCGTCGAAGCGTGCCAGGTCTTGTTCTGTGCGGAAAAGACGAGTTTGAATCACGGTACCGAGATTGGTGAGTCCTTTTTCAATCAGTTTGAAATAGGTATCGAGATGGAAGTCTGTCCAGCGATGGTCTTCGGCTTCGAGGGTGACGTTCAAGCCCTTTTCCTGGGCATAGGCGGTGACTGCTTCTATTCTGCTTGCTGCTTTTGCCAGTTCGGCTTCGGCACCGGCTTCGCCGGGGGCTTTCGTGCTGAACATAGAAGGTTTCAGTGAGATCGTCAGTTGCTCGCGGCTATTTACGACATTTATTGGATTGGCACAGATTGCGTCGGCCAGTTTTTTATACTGTTCCACCGAAGCGTCACAGGTGAGGTCAGAGTCCATGTCCTCGCCCAGTATATCCAGGGTTGACGTATAGCCGCTCTGACTGCGGATTTTGTGGGCAAGCTCTATCGCTTCTTCGGGCTTCTGACCGGCAAGATAGGGAGAAGCCAGAGAAAGAACCAGTGCAATAGGAATTTTATCTATCATCGCGCTGGCGGCGGATTCCTTGGGACGCATCATCTTTTCTGGTTCCACAGGTGGTTTCACAGGTGTTTTAACCGGCATAAGAAACCCTCTTCTCAAGTTGGGATTCCTGCTCTCCGGTTACTTATTGGGCATCCGCCAATCCGGTTACCGGCGCCAGGAACTTCAATAGTTTAGCGTTTCTTACTTCGTTTCTCAAAATATTTAATACATTTCCAGGTAATCTGGTGAGCACTACCTCATAAGTGGCATCCTGTCTGGAATTCGGCGGAAAGAAGGCGGCGCGGAAATTTTGTGCCTGGGACATGCCGAACTCTATTCTGCCGGCCGGCAGATAGCGCACCGACCGGTTGGGAGCGCTCATCGATTCGTTTCGGAAGACTCCGCCGAAGGCTTTGATCAAAGAGATAATCTGTTGATCATTTTTGATGCTGGTGGCAGGAATTCGGGTGACGATTAGATCCGCTTTACCTGTTCTACCCCGGGAGCCGACGATGATGTCCAGGTCTAGATCCTCCACCGAATAGCTTGCCCAGGTCCAGGTGGATACACTGGTGTCGGTGGTAATCGGCAGTCCGAACTTGCTCTCGAACTGATAGAAATCATTGCCGAGGCCAGGAAGCGTATTGGTGCTCAAATATTTTGTCAGGGTGACTTTCGTTCTCTGGGCAGAGTCAGCGCCGCCATTGAGGGAGCCGGCGCTGGCTACCAGGGCTTTCTCTTCTCTCCATTGTCTGATGCCGCCTTTGGCAATGCGTGGTGCTTTTTTGATACGAATGTCGTTGCGCTTGCTCAAGAGGGTCATCGCTTCGTCAAAACTCATGGTGAGCGAATCTAATTTGGTGACGAGCAGATCCTGGGTCTCTTCGTCTCCGACATCACCTACGCGGCACATGACTTTGCACTCTATGCGAGGCCAGAGATGTTGATCGATGGGCAGTTCATAAGCTTTGGGGGCGCGCAGCAAAATAACCTGTCGTTTGCCGGGCGGATACTCGATGCGCTTCTCTACTCTCGCCACATTGATATAGCCGGTTCTGAGATTGGTGAAGCGGGCCTGAAATTTGACCAGCACCCCGGATAGATCGACACCGCTCGCATTTTCCAGGCGCAACAAAATAGCGGGATGATAGCCGGTGGCATCATGGAACCACCAGGTCAGAAAGTTGACCGCCTCTATCTTGAGGGTTTTCGAGTCGCTATCGGCAGAGGCGCCCTGGGCGATTGTCGGAGGGCAGAAGGTCCCGAGCCCGACCGCTGCGATTAGGGTAAGGGCGAAAACACGGGTCAAATTGCGGGAGAAAGCAAATTTCATGGAGCTTGCTGATTACTTTTACATGAAAACGATACATCAAATTCTATCTGCTTTCACCGGTCTTTGCTTTATCTCCAGCATTGTGACCGCCTGGCTGCAAAGAGGGCGCGCAGACTTTTCAGTCCAGCACGCGCCACATATACCAGCTTGCCACCGAGCGATAGGGGCGCCAGAGCTTTGCTCTTTTGATCAGCCGTTCTTGTAAATCCGTCAGTTCGTCTGTCTCTTTCGGATGGAAAACCCTCTGAAAACCTTTCTTGACCCCATAGTCTGTATAAGGAAGAACATCCGGTCGACCGAGATGAAAGATAAGCAGCATCTGGGCGGTCCAGAGTCCCACCCCTTTTACCCTGGTCAGGGCTTCTATCAGCTCTTCATCGGACATAAGAAGGGCTTCTTTTTCGGTGGGAAGGCTGCCTTCGAGCTGATGAGAGCAGAGGGCGCGTATCGCATTGAGCTTCGGTCTCGAGATACCGCATTCTCGAAGGGCTTCATCCGTCGCTTCATAAATAGATGCTGCCGAGGGACAGCTCTTTTTCGAGAAGCTGTCGGTAAAGCGCCCGTAGATAGTGGCTGCCGCTCTGCCGTTTAACTGTTGATAGATTATCGAGCGGACAAGAGCACCGAATATCGATCTCTCTTTTCTTTTCTCTATAGAAAAAGGACCGACGCTTTCAATCGCTTTTCTCAGTTTTGCATCTTTGCGACAGAGCTCCGCCATGATCATGGCATTCTCTTCTCTGTCTAGATTGAGAATATTATCCAGGGCGGCACTTGATTCGGACATGATACTGAATATGGTTACAGGCTAGAAGTTTGACCAGCCGGTGGCATTAGAGAAGGTCTCTTTGCCGAAGCGGCTGACATAGCTGAACTCCTCTCCGAGTTTCTTTTCGTAGGCACGGGGCGCTATCTGGCAGAGGGCTTTGAAGCCGAGATCTTTGGGCATTTTTTCGGGCTCGGCGCAGATTTCTTCGTAGGCTTCTTTTCCGTTGGCGACTGCGCAGCAACGAGCAGAAAGGAACCAGTTTTTCGAGAAATGACTGTCTCTTCCTCTATAAGACTCTTTGCCGACATGGCGGGCATAGGTCTCTCCGTCGAGGGCGAAAAGTTTGCGACAGAGCGCTTCTTCAAATGCGAGAATCTCTTCTTTGCTCTTTTGCGCCAGTGACACTATGGCCGGTTCTATGACTTTGAGATCGTCCCCTTCTGAGTCCCAGTCTAATAAGTCTATTATTGGCCAGAACTCTTCATCGAGCATCGGCTCGATGTTGTAGATGCCCAGGGCTTCGAAGCCGAAGCCAAATCCAGACTCGAATCCTGCCTCTGTCCCACCTTCGTGGGGAAGCTCAAGGAGCACGTCATCCGGGTCGAGAAACTCTGGTCTCTGTTGCATGAGGGCTCTTTTCCACTTTATTCGACAACCGGCATTCTTGCCGCGAAATTGCTCTACGTCCGATTCGGCTATGGAGGTGTTGAACATGTAGATGCGGAGCAGCGCAGGCAGCGCTCCCAGGGTCTTGAGTCCGTCGCCGGTGACCTTGGTTCCGGACAGACCCAGGAGCCAGAGCTCTTTTAGGGCGAGGAGATGCTCCATGCCTTCATCATCAATAAGGGTGCCGTTCAGCCAGAGTTCGCGCAGATGCTTGAAGTTGCCGATTGTCATAATGCCTGAGTTCGAGAGTCCGGTGTTGGTCAGCCCGAGCGTATGCAGGTTCTTCAAACTGAGAATGATATCGAGAGCGCCGTTGGTTATGGCTGTGTAAGCAAGCTCCAGCACTCTGAGTCCACTCATGTGCCTGATGCTCATCAAACTGGTGTCGGTGGCCTGGGTTCGGCTCATGTCAAGCACATGCAGATCGTCCGGGCCCAGATGTTCAAGAGCCTCTATGCATTCCACCGCCGAAGCGCTGACTTTCAACTTCACCTTGGTGTCCGGTGCCACCTCGATGGTGCCCCGGGCTTCATCGAACCATTCCCAACTGATGGGCTGATTCTCCGGTTTGGTTATCAGCCCCTGGGGAACAGTGAGCAATTCCCAGGATTCCGGCTGTTTCGCCGGCGCCGTGTAGACGCTGCCGAGGGAGTATTCGTTGGGGAAGTTTATTTTGCGACCGACTGCCATAATCTGTTTATTATCCAATCTTATTTCGGATTTTGGAACCTTGGGATCTAAATCCCGGGGTAACTAAGAGGAAATACAGTGCTATTCTTTTAAGTAGGTCAGGCAACTTCAAGGCAAGGAGTCCCGTATTTTATGGATGAAATAGATGCATTCGGCCGTCAGTTATTGATAGATCGCCCGTCTCTCACCCGGGGCCGCTTGAGTGTATATAGAGAATCTTCCAGTGATGATTACTGGTTTCCACGTTTGAACGTGAGCCTGAAGCGTTCGGGAACCGATGATATTCTCTGGCAATGGTCGACCCATTCAGAGCCTATCGATTTTGAAGAGCCGCCGCCCTACGGGGATGATCTTTTGCTCGAAAAATATTTCGAACTGGACGCACCGGTGAAATCGCCCCGGGGTCTGGAAGTTGTGTTCCAACTCGGGCCTGGTGCGACACGCAGGGGTCATGTCAGCCAGTTCTCCGCTTCGCTCTATCTCTTCCCCACCTCGTTTGAAGACCGAGGTGTCCAGGTAGGTGTGATCGACTTCCGCAAGGGTCTTACCACCGGCGGAGTGCCGATGTTCTGTCGCTACAACTTCCCCTGGTAGCATCCGGCGACATCTTCGAAAAACTCGAAAAACTCAAAAAGTCAAAAGCGGAATACTCTCTGAAGAATATTCCGCTTCGTTTATAAGAATTGCGCCCGCTGCGACTCGAACGCAGGACCAATCGGTTAAAAGCCGAGTGCTCTACCAACTGAGCTACGGGCGCAAGCAGTTGATGCGGATTAAGATACTATCAATCAAATCTTTTGACCGTCAAGGCTTTATTCTATTTGTCACTGAATGTGAATAGTCAGAGAAACTGTTTTCTTCTTTTCTATTAACCAGCATTAACACGAAAATGTTGACGATTATAAAGCTGAGTTAGTAGTATTTCATAAGTCGGATATCCATAAATTATAGAGGTGGCCTTACCCCTTGATAGCGTCAGGGGTGGTTTTTCTGTCTTTAATAATTTGTGGGCGGGATCTGACACAGGGTTTGCACTGAATACAGTGCATGTTCAAAACATTCGGCGGAGGAGTTAGCCAGTGAAATCCACTATGAACAGGGAAGAATTGCGCAAGAAGAGGGACAAATACATCGTTCCCGGTGTGAAACATCTCTTCGCCGAGCCTCCTCATTTCGTCAAAGGCAGAGGGCAATATCTGTACGATGAGACCGGTCGTGAGTATCTCGATATGTTCGCCGGTATCGTGACCATCAGTGTCGGTCACTGTCATCCCAAGGTCACCCAGAGAACCGTCGAGCAGCTGCAAACCTTGCAGCATACCTCCACCATCTTTATGACTCAGCCCATGGCGGATCTCGGCGAGAAACTGGCCGAGATAACTCCCGGAAAGCTCTCGAAGACCTTTGTCACCAACTCCGGAACCGAAGCCAATGAGAACGCCATCCGATTTGCCAGGTTGGCGACCGGAAGGCACGAGGTAATCACCCTCCAGCATTCTTATCACGGTGAGTCTCACCTTGCCACCACCATGACCGCCAACCATAACTGGCGGCCTGATCTCATGCCGGCATCGGGAATAGTGCATGCGGCGAACGCATACTGTTATCGTTGTCCTTTCAAGAAAACCCCGGACAATTGTTCTCTCGAATGTGTCAAAGATCTCGAGCGTACCATTCAGACCCAGACTTCGGGCAAACCCGCCGCCATGATCGCCGAGCCTATCCAGGGTGTCGGTGGTGCCATCACCCCGCCCGATGACTATTTCAAAGAAGTCAAAAAGGTTCTGGACAAATACGGTGCTCTGTTTATCTCAGACGAAGTCCAGACCGGTGTAGGTAGAACCGGCAAGCACTGGTTCGGAATCACTAACTGGGGTGTGGAGCCCGATATGATGACCATGGCCAAAGGACTCGGAAACGGTCTTCCCATAGGCGCCGTGGTCACAACGCCGGAGATTGCCGAGCATCTCACCAAACAGCAGATCAATACTTTTGGCGGCAATCCGGTCTCTTCGGCAACAGCCCTGGCTGTGCTTGAAACCATCGAAGAAGAGAAGCTGATGGAGAACGCCCGGGTAGTCGGCGATTATCTGGTCGAAGGGCTGAAGGATCTGCAAAAAAGCTTCCCGTCTCTAATCGGAGAGGTGAGGGGCAAAGGACTTATGCTCGGCGTCGAAATTGCCGCTCCGGACAAAACACCGCTGGTGGCCGAGACCCAGAGAATTGTCGAACTCTCTAAAGATGATGGTGTCATCATCGGTAAAGGCGGACTCTTCGGCAATGTGTTGCGAATTAAACCGCCGATGAATATCACCAAAGAGAATGTAGACTCTACCCTCAAAGTCTTGAGGAAAGCCATGGAAGCCGTGGCTAAAGTGGCTGTTTAGATATTTGAATCATAGAATTAGTTGACTCTAGCTAGAGGGAGAAAAGACAGGATTATGTCGAACGTCGTAAGATGCGGTCTGATTCAGACAAAAAACGCTGTGGTATCACCTGCCGGTGGAACCGATAAGAGCACCATGGAGAAGATCAAACAATCCATGCTCGACAAGCATCTGGAGTACACAGAAAAAGCTGCTAAAGAAGGGGTGAAGATCCTCTGCTATCAGGAGATCTTCAACGGTCCCTATTTCTGTGCCGAGCAAGAGACCTGCTGGTACGAGTCCGCCGAAGAGATTCCGGATGGACCGACAGTGAAGCTTTTGCAGGATGTGGCCAAAAAACATGCCATGGTTCTGGTCGTACCTATATATGAGAAGGAACAGACCGGCATCTATTACAACAGTGCCGCCGTTATCGATGCCGATGGCAAATACCTGGGCAAGTATCGGAAGAATCATATTCCTCACGTCGCCCCCGGTTTCTGGGAGAAGTTCTATTTCAGACCGGGCAACCTGGGCTATCCGGTATTCCACACTAAATACGCCACTATCGGGGTCTATATCTGTTATGACCGTCATTTCCCGGAAGGTGCCAGAGCTCTGGGCTTGAATGGAGCGCAAATCGTCTTTAATCCTAGTGCCACCGTCGCCGGTCTTTCCGAGTATCTGTGGAAGCTGGAGCAACCGGCCCATGCCGCTGCCAACGGTTACTTCATTGGTGCGATCAATCGTGTCGGTACCGAAGAGCCCTGGAATATCGGAGAGTTCTACGGCACCAGCTATTTCTGCAACCCCCGTGGTCAAATAATCAAAGAGGCTAGTAGAGACCAAGAAGAGCTGGTGGTGGCCGATCTGGATCTGGATCAGATTCAAGAAGTGCGTCACACCTGGCAGTTCTTCCGGGATCGTCGACCGGAAACCTACAAAGAACTGGTCAAGCTTTAGGTTTGAGGCGAGTTAAAAGAATCTGAGTCGAGCGTCAAGATAAGGAAGAGTCATGGCTGAGCATTACAAACCATACAAGTACAAACCATGGGAAAAGAATCTGGAGGAGCGCTTCCAAGAATACTATCCGCCTTATTCTGAGCGGGAAGCTGTGTTAGAAGCGAACCGCTGTCTCTATTGCCATGATGCACCGTGTATGGTGGCCTGCCCGACCAGCATCGATATCCCCACGTTTATTCGCAAGATTTCGACCGGCAACGTCAAAGGCTCGGCTCGTACTATTCTCGAGTCGAATCTTCTTGGCGCCACCTGCTCGAGGGTCTGTCCGGTAGAGGAGCTTTGCGAAGGGGACTGTGTGCTGGCCCATGATCATAAGCCTATTACGATAGGACGTCTGCAACGTTATGCCATGGACTATGCCAAAGAGAAAGATATCACCTTCTTCGAACCTGCTCCGGCAAACGGTCATAAGGTAGCCGTGGTCGGCTCGGGACCGGCAGGTTTGTCTTGCGCCGGTGAGCTGGCCAAGCTCGGCTATGAGGTTACCTGTTTCGAGAAGCGCGAGTGGGGCGGCGGCCTCGATACCTATGGTATCGTGGTTTTTCGTGAGCCAGTCGAGGTCTCTCTCGATGAGGTGAAGATGATCGAGAAGCTCGGTGTCAAGTTCAAATACAACGTCGAAATCGGCAAGGACATCACCTTCAAGAAACTCTTAGAAGACTATGACAAAGTCTTTGTTTCAGTCGGCCTGGGTCAGGTGCCGGAGATGCAGATACCGGGCGAGGATCTGGAAGGTGTACACGATGGGCTCGAGTTCATTGCCGAGACCAAGGTAAGAGATCTAAAAGAGATCAAGTTCGGTCAGAGAGTCTGTGTGATAGGTGCCGGCAACACCGGTATCGACTGTGCCACCATCGCAAGAAGGCTGGGCTCTGAACGTGTCGCCATCATCTATCGCCGCTCCGAATCCGAGATGCCTGCTTATCACTTCGAGTATCAATTCGCGCTCAAAGAAGGGGTCAGCTTCATGTTTCTCACCCAGCCGGTAGAGGCTGTCGGCGTCGACGGCAAAGTGACCGCGCTGAAGTGTCTGCGCATGGATCTCGGCGAGCCCGATGCCAGCGGTCGAAGAAGACCGGTGCCGGTGGAAGGCTCTGAATTCGAGATTCCGTGTGATATGTTGATCAAAGCCATCGGTCAAGAAAAACCGAATATGGTGATCGATGCTTTAAAAGAATTCGGTGTCAAAACCGAAAAGGGCTATATAGCGGTGGAAGACGGTACGAATCGTACTGCTCATCCTGATATCTTTGCCGGAGGCGACTGTGTGCGCAGCAAGGGCGAAGCTTCTACCGTGATGGCTGTGGAAGACGGCAAGATTGCCGCCCGGGCCATTCATCAGTCGCTCACAGGCGTGGATGCGGCCAAGCTGGTAGTGGCAGCCAAGTCGGCGATCTAAAAGTTTTTACTGGGCGAGGAACCTCCAATAAAGGAATTCAATTAAATGGCTAATTTAGAGATCGATTTTTGCGGTATCAAATCCCCCAATCCATTTTGGCTTGCTTCGGCACCGCCGGCTAATTCTGCTTATCAAGTTCAGAAAGCGTTCGAGCAGGGCTGGGGTGGTGCGGTCTGGAAGACTATCGGTGCACCGGTGTTGAACGTTTGCAACCGTTACGGCACCATCGACTATAAAGGCACAAAGATTGTCGGCCTCAATAACATAGAACTTATCAGCGATAGACCTCTGGAGGTCAATCTAAAAGAGATTGCCGAGGTGAAGAAGAACTTCCCCGGTCACGCTGTGATCGTCTCTATCATGGTCGAGTCGAAGAAGGAAGCCTGGCAGGATATCGTAAAGCGAGTCGAAGAAACCGGTGCAGATGGTTTCGAACTCAACTTCGGTTGTCCTCACGGTATGTCTGAAAGAGGCATGGGCTCTGCCATGGGACAGGTGCCGGAATACACTTGCATGGTGACCGAGTGGGTAATGGACGTTGCCACCAAGCCTGTTATTGTCAAACTGACTCCCAATATCACCGACATCGTTCAGCCGGCAAGAGCTGCCGTCAAAGGACGTGCCGACGCGCTTTCTCTAATCAATACCATCAACAGTATCATGGGGGTCGATCTCGATTCTTTCGAGTTGAAACCGAACGTTGGCGGCAAGGGCGGCCACGGTGGTTATGCCGGACCGGCAGTCAAACCCATCGCTCTGCATCTGCTCAGCTCGGTGGCCAATGATCCTGAAGTTGCTAAAGCCAATCTGCCCATATCCGGAATAGGCGGCATCGAAACCTGGCAGGACGCGGTAGAGTTCATGCTTCTGGGCTCCACCTCTGTCCAGGTCTGTACCGCGGTCATGCACTGGGGCTTCCGCATCGTCGAAGATATGATCGACGGTATGTCCAACTGGATGGATGACAAAGGCTTCAAGACCTGCAACGACTTCATCGGCAAATCCCTGCCTCGCGTATCTAACTTTGGCGATTTCGACCTCGGTTTCCAGACTGTTGCCAGAATCGACCATGACAAATGTATTCAGTGTGATCTCTGCTATATCGCCTGTAATGATGCTGCCCACCAGTGCATCGACCTAAAAGAGATGAAACTGGTCGATGGTGCCAACGGTGCCGATTCGAACGGCGGACAGCCGGCCAGACGCTGGCCTGTGGTTCGCGAAGAAGATTGCGTGGGTTGTGCGCTCTGCTCTTCAGTCTGCCCCGTGGATGATTGCATCACCATGGTCGAAGTCGACAGCAAACGCCCCCATGTCACCTGGAACGAGCTTACAACTAAACGACCTGAAGTGCTCGAATGGGACAAGATGGAAGAGTATCGCAAAGAAGCGAATATCCACATCCACTAGTTCGTTTTCAGTTCCGTCCAAAAGTTTCGATATTGTGTCACGTTCCGGTTATGTTGCCGTGGCATCCTTAGTGTTGAGATCTAATAATCTCAGCGCTCACTTACCAAAGCCATATCCATGCCACAAGATTCTCTTGCCGAGCTGCCCAAGGTCAGCAATCGGTATCAATTACTGGATGTAGTGAAAGTCGACCGGATCTGGACCACCTACCGGGCCCAGGACCATGTCTTGAAGCGCGAGGTGCTGCTCAAGACCGTCAAAGATCTGGATTGTCTTTCTGAGGCAGAATTGCATCGAATCGAGAGCCAGGCAAGGTCGGCGGCCAGACTATCTCATCCGAAGGTTGAGGCCGTATTAGACTTCGGCAGCTTTTCCGGGACGCCTTATTTAGTCTCGGATTGTCTTTCCGGGCAGACCCTGAGGGATTATATCGAGAGTAAGGCGATTCCGAATCTGGAGAGCGCCATGGATGTTTTCATTCAGATGGCTGAAATAGTCGAGTATATGCACGATCACAAAGTGATTCACAATAATCTCAGCCTGGACAGCTTTCTGGTTATCTTAGACGGCGGTCAGCTCGAAATACGTCTCACCGGGCTTGATTTCGTCGGTGATATCGACAGCTCCCATAATCAGGATCCGGCAAACACGAAATCCAGACGGGACAAGTACAGTGACCTCAGAGCTCTCGGTTTGATTTTTCATAAAGTCTTGCTGCGCCGGGAGGCACCGGCGACCAGTCAGCTTTCCGGGGCTTTTCGCAAAGTCGACGAAGGTCACCTGATCTCTCGACAGCTGGGTTATGGATTGATGGACAGCATCGTCGACCGTTGTTTGAGCGACGATAATCGAGAGCGCTATCAGTCGGCATTCTGTGTGAAGAAAGAGCTCATTGAAGGAAAGCGCCGCCTGATGACCTGGGATGAGACCCCACTTTATCTAGAGCCGGTGCCGAAAGGCGATGAGAGCCTCCTGAGAAAGTTTAGAATCGGCGAATTTATGGACGATGGCACTTTCTTGATGGTCAACTGTTCACTATTGCTTGCCATTGTAGGCATAGTTCTTTATTATCTTTTTGCCAGGGTGCTCTAGAAGACGATTGCAAAATAATGGATTTCGAAGCAGCGAGCGATCTCTACCGCCGGTCTATTAAGCCGAATCTCTTCCGGCTCGATCCTGAACTGGCCCATGATCTGGCGCACAAGGGCATGCCCTTTTTGAAGCAACTGGTCAGTATGGGACTTATCCGGGGCTACCTTCCCCCTGCCCGTTTGCATTGCAGACTTTTTGAAGACCAGCTTGCTGCTCCGGTGGGGCTGGCGGCTGGTTTCGATAAGAACGGCGCTCTGTTAGATTCCGTAGATGCCCTCGGGTTCAGTTTTGTGGAGGTCGGGTCGATAACGGCACGGCCATCTTGTGGCAATCCCAGACCCCGACTATTCAGGCTGCCCGGCGACGAAGCCGTGATCAATTTCATGGGATTGAACGGACTGGGTGCCGAGGCGGTAGCTGCCAGATTGAAGGCGGCAAGCCCGAATCTTCCATACGGTGTCAACATCGCCAAGACCAACGATCCCGGTCTGACCGGCGACAAAGCGGTGGAGGATATATTATTTAGCTTCCGGGCAATTCGTGATCTAAAGACCGCCTATGTGGCGGTGAATGTCAGTTGTCCCAATACCCAGGAAGAGATTACCGCCATCGGAAAAGAGCTTGCCACAGTACTTTCCGAGATAGCTAAATTGAATCAGCGCTCTTTGCCGATACTGATTAAGCTCTCCCCCGATGCCGACGATCGTCTTTTGCAAGAGCTACTATCAGTCTCCAGTGCAGGCGGAGTCAAAGGTTTTGTCTGTGGCAATACTTCTATGGACCGTAGCGCTCTTGTTAATTCGAAGGACGAACTTGCTTCGATTAACAGAGGGGGGATGAGCGGTCGGCCTCTTAAGCGACGAGCACTGGATCTTGTCCGTCGGGTCTATGCCCTGAAAGAGGCAAGCCAGATGATCATCGCCTGTGGTGGCATATCCAGCGGTGATGATGCTTTCGAATTTATTCAAGAAGGTGCCGACCTGCTTCAGATCTATACCAGCCTGATCTACCAGGGACCTTTTGTAGCCTCTATAGTTAATCGCCGACTGAACGAGATTCTTGAGCAGCAAGGGCTGAAACTTAATGAGGTACGGGGAGTTAAAATAAAAGTCGCCGATTGAGCTGCTGTTATTGCGGTGTTTCTGGCTCTTGTTTTTGAATCTGGGCGATTTGATCGACGAACCAGATACGGTATTGCATATAGCCTTCTTTGTCTCTGCCCATGCTCTGTAGATAGCCTTTCGGTCCTCTCGAGTCAAAGTGATGGAACTCGAAGCTGCCCACCGGCTCTCCGCCTTCCATTATGGGCACGGTAGTGACTCTACATGTACCGGAAGGAACATAACCTGACCAGTGCTCCAATACTCTTTTGTGCAGAATTACCGAGCTGGTGGTGTAGTCAGGTATCGTAGATTTGATGCGGGTCTTCGAGAAGAGAAAGTGCACGTCTTGAAAGACTCTGAGGGTCATATCTTTTGTCGAATAGACCGATCCCTTCATCCAGGAGGGATGCTCCGGACTGGTCTCATCCATGCGCATATAAGCGATGCCGCCGCTCAGCTTCAGATCTTCTTCGGCTGTGGCGGCAGGCGCAAAGAAATATGAGAGCACTATCGCTGCCAGAATAATCGCGGCTGGTTTTAGAATTGAAGAACCCGGCATGTGATTCGCCCCCTTTTTCTACTATAACCCGACCTCATTTGATCGATGCCGGCTATCTTCGCCAGAGCTTCGTCCTGGCCTGAAACTGGGATTTTTTATCTGTCCTTGAGTAGAAAGGTAACAGATTCAGGAATTCAGGGTTTTCCCGCTTTTGGCTTTTCATATACGGGGGAAAAATAGATCTTGTGCATCAGTTTTTCGGCTCCTTAACTGCAGGTTCCAGTTTTTATGAATTCATTCGAACGCTGGGAAGACGGCGCCGATGGTACTCTAGATCGGCTATCCAGTCAGTGGTCCGGCAAGTCCCTTTTCAAGCCTGATCTAGATAAGAGTTATATCTCGAAGTCCTCAGGCATGGCGGCAGCTCCTGCAAGAGAGTCTGTACCTGAACTCAAGGTCGAGGGCGACCAGTCCGAATTCACCCTGACCAGGCTATCGGGTCAGTGGTCCACGGGCATCGAGAGCGTCTGTGATGATCGTGATGAGGATGCGGCTCCTTATCTTCTGGTCAACTGGAAAGTCTGGTGTCTGAAAGTCTCGGTGCTTGTTCTTATACCGGCTTTTCTCGTATTGGGTGGTGGAATCAAACATATATCTGATTTCTGTCCCACGCTTGCTGAATACTGTCATTCTCAGACCCTGACGATTAGAGAGACATTGTTCGGTAAAAACGATCTGGGGGCGGCCCAGAGCCACCACTCTCTGGCCGTGCTTTATCACAAACGTCATGAAGAGAAACGTGCCCTGGACCATGCAGATTACGCCGCCAAAATTTATGTCCTTGATTTGCTTCAACGCATGTCCAATCGGATTGTGACTTACAAAGATCCGCAGGTCATCGCCCTGGAGGATAATCTAGCCCTGGCGGCCGAGGCGGCCGATCAACTGGGCTATCATACCCTGGCAAGCAAATACTGGAGGCAGGTTAGTGTCCTTCAGCCCGCCAGCTCAAGCGGCTTGTCTTTAGACCGGGCTAAAGTTTTGCTCAAAGAGCGCTATCAGGCATCCAATTCGCTGGCGCTTGCCGGACAGAAGTCCGACGCTGTAAT
This sequence comes from Candidatus Obscuribacterales bacterium, assembly GCA_020634035.1. Lineage (GTDB taxonomy): Bacteria > Cyanobacteriota > Vampirovibrionia > Obscuribacterales > Obscuribacteraceae > RI-106. The sequence continues at coordinate 420,668 of JACKCM010000007.1, forward strand.
GGCCCTGGAAGGAGGCTTTGCCCTTTTGCCCCGGGATTGGGTCGGCGCTATTCATAAGGGTTTTGTCGGCTCGAAAGTCTCTGAGGACGATATCGAATCTTATCGAATCGCCATAGATCTGCATCGCCGAATGGCCAGGGTCTATTTGCGCTTCAATGACAGGGCCAATTTCGAGAAGCATCTGGCTCTTGCTGCTGCCCTGCGCAATCATCTTTTCTCTTATCTGGCGGTGGGCGAACTCAAACCCCAGTGGAAGCCGATGACTTCTTATATGGAGCGGATGAAGCCGACTCTAGCAGTAATCTCAATCGACAATGGTGGCAGCATCGGCTCGGTTATGACCCTGGGAGGCAATCAGGGAGCCGAAGGAGCCAGCATCGACAACAACATTCGCCGGGCGGTATTCGACGGCTTGCAAGGAAAGCTTTCTTGGAAGCTTTCGGATGATGATCTAAACTCTATGAAAGCGAGTGATTTTGAGCTCGAGCCGGCTGCACTCAGATTAGTCTTCACCGGCAAAAAAGTGGTGATGGACCCTTCTATGAGTGCAGAAAAAATCGATTCGCCTTATATGAAGCCGCATCTCAATCAAGAGCCGGATTTCACACAATTTAAAGAAGCGGTTTTAAAAGTATCCCGGTCACTTTGAACCACAAAAGCACTTCGAATTAATTCGAAGTGCTCTTGAGGGGAGGAAGGACGGATCATCCTATTCGCGGTGGCTGGGGTTGGCTCCGGAGAGACCCCTGAAATACTGTCTCCATTTATGAATAATGCCGAGCGGTTGCTGAGTTTCTTCTTCTTTGTGCATGAATACTACTCGTCCCATGAAGCTTGTACGATCATAGTTTTCGATTATCTGATCTGTCACTTTTGAAGGCAGTTCAGTTATGGTGGCAAAACCCCTGCACTTTCCTGACTGATTGCGATGAACGGAAATATTGAGGGCATGTGGGATTTCGTTTAGCCAATCTTTGAGAGCATCCTCGGTAGTATCTACTGGAAGATTTCCAATTAGGATTCTTTGACTCATAGTTGAGATTCCTGACCACGTTTTTTTAAACTTGCATACTTGCTAAAGTTTGCAAGTACTAGTAATGATAGCACTCACTGGGGGATGCGTCAAACTAGTAACAGATGTTTCGGCTAATAGTTGAGCCGGTGCGTTATAATGTTGCAAAATTGCGAAAGTTTGCAACAAAGGGGATAGAGTTGCCGCTGGCCGGGTTAAGGAGGCAAATGACTGAGAGTGAATAGATTAAGAGAGATAATAGCTGACGCGCTTCATCCTATAGAAAGCAAGATCCAGTCTTGGAGTCTTGAGGCCGATGAAGAAAGTGAAATCTATACCCTGGTCGTTGTTGGACGGAGGGGCAAGTGTGCCAGGAAAGTCATAGACTATTCCATTCTAGAGTCGATCCTCGTAGATGGCCCGGAGCGAGAGGCCTTCTGTCGACAAGTAAGCAAATTCTCTCGTTACTTTGGCTAGTATACAGCTTCTCGGGTACGATAGAAGTTGTATTCACAACTATTGTTGTTGCGCTGTTTATCGGTTATTCATTACGTTGAGGACAGAATGAATGATGCTCCATGGATGTGGTGGACAGCCGGGTACGTAGGCGTCTACAGGCAAAATGGAATCGATACCACCGGTAGAGGCATAGTTGTTCTGTCCATGGATGCCACCAGAGATTGCGCAGGTTCCAACTGCAATTACTTTTCTCGGCTCCGGCATGGCTTCGAAAGTTCTCAATACCGCTTTTTTCATGCCGTCTGCTACAGGACCTGTTACCATCAGTATATCTGCCAATCGAGGAGATGCCACCAGCTGTACGCCAAAACGCTCTAGATCGAAAATTGGGTTAAATGCTGCGTTGATTTCTAGATCACATGCAGAGCAACCGGTTGATACTACTCGAACTGCTATTGAGCGTTTGAAAATATTTTCCGGAGGCTTACTGTAATTCTTCTGCTTTTCTGATTCTCGCGTGCTGAGCACTAGATCCTGTCTACGATTTACCGAAGTTTGTGACGAGAGGTTCTTTTCGATCACACCATCAGGACTGATATCAGGACAGAGCCCGCAGGCTATGCAGCGTCCCAGATCTAGAGTCAGCTCCGCCGTAGTGTCTCTCTGCAGGATGTCAATTGCTCCTGTCGGGCATAATTCCACCCAGCTTTTGTCTCTTTCCTTGCCGATCTCATCCCAGGCTTTCTTATTGATCGAAGGTAGACCACGATTCTCCGGATTGAGATCCGGAAAGATGGACTTCTCTGTGATAATGCCTGTTTTTATTATTCTAGCGAGAGATTTAAGCATGGTGGCAACCTCACAGGTCATGACCGGAGTAGGATAGACTGAAGCTCTTATTGCAGACCGGAAAATCTGCTATCAGCTCATTGCGGGCGGCAATCGCCATTGCTGTCCAGTTGTTCATGCTCGGATCTTTGATCGCATAGCGACGAATTCGACCTTTTGAATCTGTACAGATTAGATGAATCAGTTCGCCCCGAAATGCTTCCACCACCGCTAGACCGAAGCTGTCAGCAGGCAAAGAGTCAGGCAAAGAGTCAGGCAAAGGATTTGAATCGGTCAGGCAATTCTCCATCAGTTCCTTCAAAATGGCGATGCTGGTTTCGATCTCTTTTACCCGGACCATAGTTCGCGCTAGTGCATCACCCGCTTTTTCGTTGCTTACTTCTATTGTTATATCTGGGTAGCTAGCCTGGTTAAAGCAAGTTCTGGTGTCATATGCAATGCCGCTTGCCCTGGCCGAAGGCCCGACCAATCCGAATTCTTCGGCAAGGGAGCGGGGAATTTTACCTGTGCTATCCAGCCGTTCCTGGACGTAGGTATTGTCGGTGAAGGTATGAAGCACTTCGGATAACTCAGGGATGACACCGGTTAGAAGGTTTCTCATCTCTTGAAGAGTATTTTTGTTAAAAGTTCTGGTCGCGATTCCTCCCGGGCAAACAAAGCCTTTCATCAATCTGGACCCGGTCAAAAGTTCTCCCAATCTCAGAATCTGTCCTCTCAGTCTGGACAATGTTGATGCTTCTGCCGGAATCCCCAGATCTACGGCCATGCCTCCTACGTCGGTAATGTGCATAGCCAGGCGCTCAATTTCGAGGGCGATTGTTCGTAACTTGTTGAGCTGGTCGCTGGCTTCTATTTGAAGAAGCGACTCCAGCGCGATGGCATTGGCCAGTGCGTTAGCCAGAGCCGTGTCCGATGACGCTTGTTCGCAGAGGTGTCTTGATTTTTTCCAGGGAATTTCGGTCAGTCTTTTTTCTATTCCCCGGTGCAGATATCCGAAACGAAGTTCTAGATTCTGTATGACTTCACCCAGGCAGCTCAGTCGGAAGTGACCTGGTTCAATAATGCCGGCGTGAACAGGTCCGACTGGTAGCTCATAGACGCCTTTTCCCTCCACTTTCAAGTAAGAGAAATCACGAGGGCTTATGAAATCTCTGTTCTGATCAGCCGCCAGGGGGGCCAATTCCTGTTCGAAAGCAGATTTTGTAAGAGTCGATTTTAGACGCGGATGACCTGTGGGCTCGATATGAAAAAGATCTTTCAGGCGGCGCTCGAACCAATGCGCTTGAGGCACCACTGGTGATACTGAGGGGTACTGTGCTGTTCCTTCTAGATCGCTGAGCCAGAGTTCCGCTTCTCCTTTATCTTTATTGAGGATCAATGAGAGAACCTGCTCCCCGTCGATGGAGCTGACTAATCCCAGCCGATTCTCTTCCTTGTTCAGCTCTTGTTTGAGAAGGCTCTTAAGATCTGACTTGGCGATCAATTTTGTTTCGGTTAGCATATTTTTCATTTGAGCCACTCCAGAATCAATGGGCTGGTGGCAATTCCCAGAGCAAGCGCGGCAATCAAGAGTGCGCCAGGGACAATGCCATTTAGACCTGCTTGCTCACTCGGTCTGGGACCACCTCCACCCAGGATTCTTCCTGTGTGATAGGCGACCATGATGAATGCCAGGGATAGCGCTAAAATCAACAAGATTGCTAAAATCCAGCGCTGCATGGAAACACATCCTGTAAGCATTAACCATTCCGATATAAAGGCTCCGAAAGGCGGTGCGCCAGTAACAGCTATTGCAGCAGAAGCAAACATAGTACTTCTTACAGGCATTGAGGTCCACAGACCCTTGATTTGAGAAAGCTCTTTGCTGCCTGCGTGCTGGATGATATCACCGGATAAAAGGAAGAGCGCGACCTTTGCGATACTGTGGTTTACGGCATGCAGGAGAAAAATCGGAGTGGAATTAAGACCGATAGCCACCAGCATTAATCCTGCATTCTCAATACTAGAGTAGCCCCACAGTCTTTTAATGCCATGCTGGCGAACAAGAAAGACACTCGCTGCTACCACGGTTACCGTCCCGGACCAGAGCAATAGCTCCTGGTAGAAATTGTGACTTTCAAGGGCGTAGGCAACCTGGTATATTCGATAGATTGCGAAGAGGGCGCAGTTCAAAAGCGCTCCTGAGATCATCGCTGAAGCCGGTGCCGGTGCTTCGGAATAAGCGTCCGGCAGCCAACTGTGTAAAGGGAAGAGACCAGCCTTGGTGCCATATCCTAGAAAGCAGAGAATGAATGCAAGTTTTGCGTAGGTGGGCTCTAAATGTGGTGCTACTTCAATCAATTGATTGAGGCTGAGGCTGCCTCCCGGAACGGCGCCGTATTTAGATGAAATATAGAAGCAGACAGTGCCGAAGAGAGCGAAAGCGATGCCTACACTGCAAATGATCAAATATTTCCATGCCGCCTCAAGAGCATGTTTGTCTCTGTTGAAGTAAACCAGGGCTGCCGACATCAGTGTGGTCGCTTCTATGCTTATCCATAGGTAACCGAGGTTATCGCACAGGAATACGGCTACCATCGAGATGTGAAAGAGGAGAGAGAACAGATAATAGGTGATCAGATTGCTGTCATCCAGTTCTCGATTGAGTTCTTGTTCGCGGCGAAAGAAAAGTTTGGCATGGCTCAGAGTGGTGGCAGATACCAGGCTGGTCAGTAGAATGAAAAGGGCGGCGGGTCCATCAAGGCTCAACCCCGGCGGGAAGCTGAGATTGGTGCTAGTACCGATGCCGGTGAAATAAGGTTCGAGCATCATTATCGACAGGAGGAAATTAGCCCACATACCTGCTATTACAAGATTGCTCAAAGCGTTGGCTTTATTCCACCTTCCAATCAGAAGCATGGTGGCTAAAGCTGTCAGAGTAGCTGGTATAGAGATTAATCCGGTTATGATGTCCATGAATCTGCCCCTTAATCTCTCAAGTCCGTGAGCCTGGTCACGTCTATGTGTTCGAAGCTCTTTTGAATACGGAAAGTTATCACTCCTGCCACCATGACACCTACCAGAACATCCAGCAGAATTCCTAGTTCGACAGCCATAGGCATCCCGTGAGCCTGGGCCAGGGTAAAGAGGTAAATCCCGTTTTCCATTGTCAAGAAACCGATTATTTGGCTTATGGCAGTCTTTCTTGTGAGCATAAAAAGAGTGCCAATCAAGACTAGTGCTATGCCTGACTCTGCGCTGCCTACCTGGAGCATGGTTGGTAGGTCAGGGGGCGGCGGTAGTCTGTCTGCGAGGAAATGGGCTATCCCGAGCATCAGTATGCAGACGTGCATGGCTATCGGAATGGGAAGATAGGTGGCGCCGTCTCTAAAAACGTTGATTCGGCGAAGCACCCAGGCGAGAAAGAGAGATATGCCACCGGATTTGACCAGGATTATCGCCAGTGAAAGATATAGATAATGGTTCTCGTGCGAAGCTACATAAAATGCTGCTGTTACTATTCCGACCAGAAAAGTTTGGACTGCATAGAGTAGAAGATTGGTGCGCAACTGAATGGTGCCTGACATGAAGATAGCGAATATGACTGAACCGACGGCAAAAAAATCAGTAAGAGGAAGAATCATGAAATACCCCCTCCTAGAAGAGCCGCACCACATCCAAGCAGGCTCAAGGTAACGGCATAGGCGATAAATTCCGGCACTCTGGTCCATTTTAATTTAACGAAAAAGGTCTCAATGAATGCGATGGCTGCCGCTCCGACTAGTATCCCGAGAACGCTCAAGAAATGAAGTATTGATGTCTGAATTGGTTGGATTGCAAGAATGCTATGGATAGCGCACTGGCTGGCTAGACCAAGTAGGATTACCAACCTTACGGCATAAGCCAGAAGAAGCATAGCCATTCTTCTGCCACCAAATTCAATCACCATTGATTCATGGATCATAGTCAGTTCTAGATGGGTAGTCGGATCGTCCACCGGCATGCGGGATAGATCAATCAATGCTGTTAGAAAAATTGCAGCAGCTGCCAGGGACCATATCGCAACATCCAGAATCCCTCCTCCTTCACTGAAGTCGAACACTCTACCCAGATTTGTGCTACCGCCTGCCAGGGCAAGAGAAAGCAGGCTTAGTACAAGAGCAGGTTCTGTAAGAATCGAGACCGTGGCTTCTCTGCTTGCACCAAAGCCGCTGAGGGGAGAGCCTGCATCAAGGGCGGCCAGAATTGTGAAAAATCGGCTTAAACCAAGAAGATAGACGATTAAGAACAGATCACAGCCGTGTACTAGAGGACTAAATGAAAGCCAGGGCGTAAAAATTGCCAGCAGCAGAGCTGAAGCTAGAATCATAGGTGGTGATAGATCAGAGACCCAGCTCGCATCTATACTTCTAAGATCCTGTTTGGCGAAAAGTTTTCTGAAGAGAAAAAAGGGCTGAAGTAGAGATGGTCCGCGACGATTCTGCCAGCGGGCTTTGAGGGAGGCGATCAGACCGAGTGTAAAAAACGGCAAGAGCAATAGACAGAGAGAATAGAATCCGATAGAAAGCAACATACTCATAGCAGTGCACCTACCAATAAGAGACCCACCAGCGAACTCAGTACATATAAGAGATACATATGGACACTGCCCGCTTGAAGCCTTGCCAGGTGTCTACCTGCATAGATAACCAGATTGACGATCGGTTTGTAGACGCTGTTTTCGAGCAAGGATTGCATGGAGCTTTCTGATCTGATTTTGTCCGGGAAATGCCTTCGGTCTGCTCCTGTTATGTCAGAGTTCATGCGATAAAGAAGAATCGGCCGAAAAAGAAATGCCACCGGTTGCGAAAAACTCTCCGGAGAGATCTGTGTCCTTTCGGTGAAGCCGCCGTATCCACAATCCCAACTGTCTACCCGGCGACTTTCGCTAGCATTTTTCGTTGTTCGACCGAGCAGATAGAGCATGAGTACCGTCAAAAGGAGAAAAACTGCAATCAGCGGCAGGGGAAGCTCCGGCAGGCTATGAATCGTTGTTGTTGTTGCCCAGTCCATCTCTAGCGACTTTTTGAATGTATTGGCCAGGGATGGCGCAATAATTCCCAGACCTAGGCAGAGTCCTGCCAAAATAGTTTTTGCCAGAATCATGTTGCGTTCTGCTTCTCGGGTATGAGAACTGTCACTGGAGCGGGGGCGACCCATAAAGATAATTCCGGCGACTCGAGAGTAGCATGCAATGGTTAAACCGCTGGTGATAGCAAGACAACCGATTGCCAGGATAAAGAGCAGCCCGGTCGGATCTTTGTCCAGTGGAGCCGCTGTGATAAAGAGCGATTGAAAAAGTGATTGATAAATCAACCATTTACTGGCGAATCCGTTGGTCGGTGGGAGTGCGCATATACAGGCGCATCCGGCTATGAAGAGGAGCATTGTAGATGGCATCTTCCTGCCCAGTCCCCCCAGTCTGCTCAAGAGCCTGGTATGGGCATTAATATCGATGCTGCCGGCGCAGAGAAATAGCAGCGCCTTGAAAACGCCATGGTTTACACAATGCAGAAGACCTGCTATTAAGGCGAGCTCCGCCACTGCACTGTTGCCAGCGGCTTGTGCGTACATGGATGTGGCCAGTGCTACAGTAATTAAACCGATATTCTCTACACTTGAATAGGCCAGCACCTTTTTTAGATCATTCTGCATGAGAGCAAATAGGCTGCCCCATACTGCTGATACCGCTCCCAGTGCCAGTAGCACGATAGCCACCGGTGGCGTCAGCACTGTTTTTAAAACGAAAAGGCGAAGAATGGCATAAATAGCCGTTTTGATCATGAATCCACTCATTAAGGCTGATACTGGACTCGGTGCAGCTGTATGAGCGTAGGGCAGCCATATATGGAATGGCCACAAACCGGCTTTTATTCCCAGACCCAAAATTATCATTAGAGAAGGAATAAGAAGGACAGGCTCTGCAGGATTCCAGTCGGAGAAACTCCAACTCTTGAAGTGGTTACCGAAGGCGAGGAAGCCGAGAGCGATGAAGGCTGTGGCCAGCCGTGTTGCTCCTGCATAAATGAAAGCCGCTCGACGGCCGCTTCTGGTTTTTAAGTCTTGGGCTACCAGAAAAGCGGAACTGAGAGACATCAATTCCCAGAAGAAGAGGAATGTGAGGGCGTTTTCTGCCACCACTACAGAGGCCATGGCAAGGACGAAAAGTAAAAGACTGATCCAAAAGGCCGCAAATCCAGCTTTGCTTTCCTGATGATTTAGATAGCCTGGAATATAGAGTGCGGCTGTGGAGGTCAGCGTGCCCAGTAATACCAGAAAGATGGAGGAGAGTCGATCGAAGTGGAAAGCGAAAGGAGCCAGCCCGAGGTAGAAGGGAGGTGGGAGTTTAACTTGTCTGGGTTCCAGAAAGGAGGAGATTCCCAGGGCAATGATGGACAGAGCGAAGATCAATAATACTGTGGAGAGTATTTTATGGGAGATTTTGTCAGGGCTAATCAGAGGGACAAGCAGTCCCAGAGCAATTGTCGCAACAGCGACAATTGCCAGTTCAGTAATCATGTTCTAAGTTCTACCGTTTAAGTTGCTTCTTTTTTGCCATTGCGAAGCAAGCGAGATACCATTTCTATTTGTTTTGTATAAAGATAAAAAACGGACTTCAGATTTTACAAATCCAGACAAGTACAACCATCTGAAGGTTATCAATGGATTGTGATGAACTTGTGATCGCTCCCTTCTCGGCTTAACAGTCCGTATAATGTCAAGTAGCGGGCTATAGATCTCTAAGGGTCTTTTGTACATCAATCAAATGATTGTTGAATACTTCCTTCGCCACATCGAGAAGCTTGAACACGGTGGGGTCATTGCAGAAGTAGTAAGTATTGGTTCCCTGTTTCCGCGAGGAGACAATATTTTTGCCTTTCAATACCGCTAACTGTTGGGAGACGTTCGGTAACTCCACATCTCCCAGTTGATCTTTTATCTCCGTGACGGACATCTCACCGCTTCTCAATTCATCTAGAATTCGAATTCTGAGCGGATTGGCCAGAGCTTTGAAAAAATCCGCTTTAAAACTTACAAGTTTGTCTGTCATTGGTTCTTTCTGGTTCTATTGCCGAAGCTGATTCAAGTCTGAAATGGCATTCTGGAGCGATATTAGCACTTATATACTGAAGCTGTCTTGATTTGAAGAAGCGGAGAGCAGTCAAACTGCTCTCCGCTAAAGTTCTCTCCAATCAAGAATCTATCTAAGTTTTTCTAGATAAGATAGTACTTACTCGAAACGATTAGCGGATATCGAAACAACGTCGGCCTGTCGTGATGTGGACACCTGGGTCCCCTGAACTCTTTTGAAATTCTCCAGATATCTTCTGAGAGATTCTCTGATCAGTTCGGATCTGGTGCGGTGCTCACACTCAGCGATGTAATCGACTTGCTCCAGCATCCCCGGGTGCAGTGCTATTAGTACCTTCTTGGACACGAAATATACCCTCCTGCGGTCAAGCTTACGGAGTAAGTATATGGGATTGTTATCGCTTGTGGAACGTTATGAGATCATTCGAATATTGGGACAGGGACAGGGTTTGAGTGGGCACGACGGATATATTACCGAATGTAGTTGATTGTCGATTGCATATACTATCGCTATGTTTTTTCGTGGCATCACTTCTGGTGCGTGAGTAGATTTGTATAATTTCACCTTCTATAATCGATAGGATAGATAAGGATAAGTATGACAAACGATTTCGATAAGGGTTGTTCTATCTATCAGAGTGCTAGCGCCGCCAGAGACCGCGGTCTCTTTGCCGAGGCGATGAAGCTCTATGATGATGCTCTTGCGCTGTTGAAACCTGTTGTAGAGGCACCTTTGATCATCTGTCTCTATTTCGACCGGGCCCTGGCCCAGGATCTGGGTGGTGATTCGAAACTGGCGCTCCGTGACTTTCACCGGGCGCTTTCACTTTATAGAGAGTTGAAATATTCGCATCCTGGTCACGACGGGGTCGAGAATCTTTTTCCCTTAATCTGTCAAATAGAAGAACAGATAGAGAGAATGGAAAAGGTTCTGGGGCAACCGGATAAAGGTGACTATCTCGATTTTATTCGGCCAAGGCGCTGGCCTGCCGACCGTCTTCCCCTGACCATATATATAGATGCTGAGGATGAGGATTTTCCCGAGTTGAGTTCGGTGCTTTTTAACGGATTCACCATCTGGAACGAGCGCACCGGCATCTTGCCCTGTCGCCTGGTGGAAAGCGCCGTAGAAGCCTCGATTCTTGTGGTAAAAGATCCTCTGTTTCTTGGACCGGCAGGGGGACAGACCACCTATGAAAGCTTCATCGACGATGATGGTGTCGAGTGGCTGCTGCGAGCTTACATAATGATTGCCTCGGTAGAACGAAGCAAAGTTGAAGCCCTGGCTGCCCATGAAGCAGGCCACGCTCTGGGGCTGGACGGCCATTCTCCCCATGCCCTGGACCTGATGTACTTTAAATCGCCCCTTGAAGAGCCCTCTTCTCGGGATATCATGACGCTCAAGGCGATATACTCTTAGGACCGGAAGAGGAGCCTGGTCATGGCCGATTCTGCCATTAGTTACGACTATATCTATCCTTATAGCTCAGAGTTGGTTTCAGAAGAAAACGGTGAGCGTTTACGTCTTGCCGCTTCTAAGATCGAGGACAAATTCCCCTATTTTTTCGAAGGGGAGATTCTCAAACCAAATGTCACCGCCCAGATGCTCCTCAATCTTTCAAAGATAGTCACCACTCGATTCCATTACCCGCCCAATATGCTGCGTCGAATTATAAGTGAGCGCGATCCGGTGATCACCTCAGGTGGCGGTTTCTTGCGCTTCGAAGGATTCAGCGTCTGTGCCGGCGCCTACGCCAGGGTAGATATCTCTCCCGATGGCTATCGCGGTGAGATCGTCGGCAAAGGGACCACCAATGTAGATTTCAACGCCCCGACTCGTCATGAACTCGCTCTTGTCAGGGATGGTTCCAGGCTTGCTTTCTCAGTAGGAGAAGCAGAGCTCAAGCTGGAGCATGAAGGTAATGCTTCGGTCGAAAGAAAGGTCGAATTGCCGAAGCGCTGGATCAAAGGCTTTGTCGAGGTTCAGGCCTATCAGGCAAAAATGAAACCTCGCTTTGTTCTTACAGGCCAGGAAGTGCTCAGGTTTTTGCGATCACTGCCAAGAAACGTCAGCTCGAAAGCCGAATTCTATGTGGTGCCCACCGGTAACGGAAAGAGCTTGCGACTGAGCCAGAGAGCCGACAGCTCAGGAGAAGCAGTAAAGCTAGCCGGATTGAAAAGACTCAATGTACTGGCCGATATTGCTCCCTTTGCAGACCGACTCGAAGTCTTCGCCACCGAGGACAATCAATCGACAGAATGGCGTATTGAATCTAAATCCGGCGGACTCTCTTTTGTGCTCACAATTACCGCAGATCTTTATCGGGGCTTCTCCGGCGAGGGGCAGGTGCTCTCGGAGCTTGCCTCTGTGGATGGTGCTTCTGAAAAGAACCTCGCCAGAGTTTATGCAGGTTTGAAATGGCAGTCATGTATAAAGGCTGATAGCTTCGGGTCACAGATTGGCCTGAAGCAAGATTCGGTAGGGCGTAGTCTTGCCACCCTCGGCTCAAGAGGACTGGTCGGCTATGATCTGAATCAAGGCGGTTACTTTCACCGGGAGCTTCCCTTCAGAATTGAAGAAGTCGAAGCTGTCCATCCCAGGCTTATCGGTGCAAGAAAGTTGATTGAAAAAGGTGGTGTCAAAGTTCTGGGCAAGGTAGACGGTGTGCTTCGGGCTGAGGTAGAAGGCTCCGGTGTGGTGCACATTGTAAAAATAAGCGCAGATAACGACGCCGTCTGCACCTGCCCCTGGCATTCCAAATACCAGGGCAAGCGAGGCTTCTGCAAACATATTCTTGCTGTGCTCATGGAAGCGGAGGATGGAGAATGACCGCTATCGAAGAGAAGCTCGACAAGCTTGTCGAAGCAGGAGATCAAGAAGGCTTCCGGCGCTTTGTCCGCGAACGCTCTTCTGAAGAACACAGTCAGCTCTCGAAGCGGGCGAAGAAGTGGTTCAAAAAAGCAAGCCATGGCAGTGTCGGTCCAAGACCGAATAAGCCCGGTTCTTATGGTTGGAACTGGGACATGGGTGACGATAGCCTGGCAGTTGCTACCGGCGCTGTGCTTACTTTCTGTTCCGGCGAAGAGCTGTCGTCTCTCGACTTTCCTGTTTCGGTCCGGGATTTTATAGACTGGGATTTACTTGTCGAGTTGAAACCACCGGGCTTAGATGCTATCGGAGATGTTCTACTTGAAAGTAGTACCAACTTCTTTCCTGTGGTTCGTAAAATGATGAAACTGGGTCTCTGTCGCAAGCCTGTCGGAGATGCTTATTTAGTAGCATTAATCGGCTCGCCGTATATGGCCCATAACCCCGATGGCAAATGGCGTCTGCTTCGCGATACATTTTTAGAGAACCCCGATATGATCGAGGATATCTATCGACTTTTCGAAGTAGAAGGAGATCAGGAGAACAGCCTTGCTTCGGTGGATAAATACTCTGCTCCGGAAAACAACTGGCAGAACACTCTGTTGTATCTATGCAAAGAAGGACATTTGAATAGAGAGAGACTACTTGATGAATCCCTGGCTGCTTTATTGAGAGACTTCATTCAGTTTCGCGCCGGCTGGTTCTCTCGCTTTCATGAAGCGCTCGAGCCTACTTATAACGAACGCAAAGAAAGAGAAGAGACCTATTTGAAGCTTCTGGGCAGCTCGATACCGCCCACGGTGTCTTTCGCCTTGAAGGCTTTGAAACAAATTCAGGCGAAACTGCCTATCAAAGGAGAGTATCTGGATAGATATCTTGCTCCGGCTCTGGCTGCCCGTTCTAAATCTTCTGCCATGGCTGCCCTTGCTTTAGTAGAAAAGACAATAAAAAAAGATGTCGGTTATAGATCTCCGGGTTTGATCCTGGCGGCAGAATCACTATGTCATGAGACGCCAGAAGTGGCTGAAAAGGTAGTCTCTTTGCTGAAGGCTTATGGAAACCCCGACGATGCTGAGTTGTCCCAGGCAGTCGCCTCCAGGCTGGAGCTGGCCCCTGTCAGTGTCCAAGCTTCTATAGAAGGCTGGCTTCAAAGCAGCTCCGCACCAACGCCAGTGAGGAAGGTCGAAACTGGTGCCAGCAAATCAATCCACTATGAATTCGATCCCCATGCCTCCGATGGCTATCCTCTCGCTTTCGTTTCACCAGTAGAGCCTATAGAAAGTATCGACGAGCTCATTGAAAAGGCTGCCTATTGCCTGGAGAACATAGAAGATGTGGCCGAGTTCGAGCGGGTTCTTGATGCCATGGCGCGACTGCCTGTAGTTAGAGACGCTGAATTTAAAAAGAACACCGGTGCTCTAAAAAAACGAGCTTTGCAATTTCGAGATGCTAATCATTTTTCGACTCCATTTTTTAAAAGAGTGATGGCCGGTGGCTTCTATGGATGGCTGACGCAGCCAGTGAACCCAAGTCCTTATCCACCTGATTCGTTCGAGTTTGAATTCTGGGACGCCGCTTCGGATCTGTTTCGCGGTCGCTTCGAGGCAATTTTAAAACGGGTTGCAGAGGATGTTCACGCTCCGGTGCTCAGTACTCCGACCCACAGTCAGGGCTGGATAGATGCGGATGTACTTCGGCGGAGAGTCGCTCTCTATCGCGAGCTTGATCTTCTTCCCGACGATAATGATCTTATTCTTGCGATTTTTCGTACTGCTTCGTTAGATGACTTTTCCGAAGTGCTTGGAGATTGGAGTAAGAAGAGTGACCGGGTCAAAGCTGCGATTGCTTATCTGAAGCTAAGCCCCAGGGAAAATCTCAAATTGGCGAACGGTTATTTAATTACCGAGAAGGATAGTTATCCAGCGGCGCGATGGCTATACTTTTCGATTCCGCGGTTACGAGAAGTCTGTTATAGAGTCAATAAAGGGTATGCGGCCGAATGCATCGACTGGATGGAGGTGGCGCATTATCGTCTGGCAGCATCTCTGGAAGTCCTGATGGAAAGCGGCGCTCCATTAGGGGAGTTCGCTTACAAGCTCATGGGAACCGGCTTGATTGTTGCCGAGGCAAGGTGTTGCAGTCTGGCCAGAGAGGCGATGATTATTGCCATAGAAGATAAACGACTTTCGGTCATTGATCTGGCTGAGACAGTCAGAGCATTCCTTCATTCTGAGAGAACCAAGCCCCGACGTCTGGCCGAATCGCTCAAAGAAGTGGCCCGGGTCTCGGATCTTCATGCCGATGCGGTTCGCCAGGTTATCGAAGCTACATTAGTTGGTGATGGCAAGCAGGCTCCCCGGGGGCTCTCTTATCTGCTGGAGTTTTATCTGGAGCTATTGATTCAATGCGGCGCCACTTTGACCAGCGAAGAGACCAGAAGCTATCTGGCTTCGGTGGAGGTGAGCGGCAAGACCGCCAAGTTGATCAAGCGTCTACTTCTTTAGACGAATCAACTTCATCTCGCTTTCATAGAGATCGTTTCTGCCCTGTTTTTTATACACTTCTGCCCGGGCTTTTCTTGCCCTGATGCCGCCGCCCACCTTCATAGCCATGGTCAGATCGGTGATGGCGTTTTTATATTCTTTGAGTTGGGTCTCGGCTTCGGCTCTTAGAATATAAGAATCGGCGTCTTTGGGATCCAGCTTGATGAGCTTGTCGGCATCGGTGACCGCCGACCAGGGGCGTTTTAAAACCAGTAGCGACCGAATCTTTGCTTTGTAGAGAGATTTGTCTTTTGGATTGGTCTTCAAAAGTTTAGTCACTGTATTCAGTGCTTCTTGATGCCTGCCCTGATCTTGTAGAGAAGCGGTCAGTGAGACCAGCAAATCTGTCCGTCCGCTCGATACCTGATTGAGTTTCTGCAGGCTTCTGGTCAGCATATAGACTGTGTCTTTTCGATTGTTCGAGATGCGAACTGCTGTTTTATAGTCGTTGGCGGCTTCTTGAAACTTCTTCTGGGCATCATAGGCGCCGCCTCTAACTAACAGGGCATCGAGGTTGTATTTCTCCATAGAAAGAGCTGTGTTGCAGTCAGCAATCGCTTTGGGGTAGGAGCCCTCTTTCGAATAGGCCCGGGCTCGCTCTACATAGACATCGGGCAGTTTGACTATGCGACGGCGCCATTTTTTCAGTTTTGGATTGTCCGGACACATGGCGAAAAAGTTCCAGTCGGCTATCTTGGGCTTCTTGCCAATCACAAAGGTCAGATCTTCTATCGCTTTTTTGGCGTTGCCTCGACGCAGATAGACCTTGGCTCTTTGAAATCGAGCCCGACAGGCGACAGCCGGGTCTTTGAGCAGGGCCATGCTGGCATCGGCGATGGCGTTGTCATATTTTTTGAGGCGATAAAAACACTTCGACCGGGCCAGAAATAGATAGGGGTCTTTTGGATCATCATCGATACAGTCGTTTATCTCTTTGAGACGCTCCAAAAGCTTCTCTTTGGTTGGAGAGAGCGAAACGTCGGTGACCAGAAGATAACGGGAGGCGAGCTGGTAGTCTCTAGCCGCTTCCATTTTATGTCCGAGGAGCTGGTGCGCTTTAGATCGATTGAGCAAATTTGGATAGTCTTCAGGGACTTGCTCTAAAAGTTTATCGAGGTCGGCTATGCCTTCTTTGTATCTGCCTAAGTTAAGGCGGGCATAGCCTCTTCTTGCCAGCGCCCCGACATTGTCCGGGTCCTGCTGCAGGACCTTGTCGCTATCTAGCTCTGCCTGTTTGAAGTTGTTTAGATAGACTTCGATATAGGCTTTTAGATTGAGCAGATGGATGTTGTCTTTGTGGTCACGAAGGAGCTTCGATACCCTGGCATGGGCAAGTTTGATCTTGCCGTCACAGATGAATTCGTAGGTCTTGAGAATCTCGTCATCGTCTTCTATATAGATCTCTCCAGCCAGACCGGCTCTTGCTCCCATAATCGCCATGCTAATACAGACGGCCAGGCTTGTGATAATGCGAGGTCCGGCTGACGCGAAATTATCGAACAGAGAGATTGATCTGGGCATAGACAGGCGCAAACTTAGAGGATCCGTATCCATATTAACCCATATTTCTCGACAGGGTTCCGGTTGTGATATTGAGGGTTGTGGAGTGCGGCAGGTTATGTCGCTGGTTGGTCTGCTTCGTTTTTGTTTTCGTGTTCGTTTTCGTGTTCGTTCAGCGGTTTTAGATAGAACTCCTCGGCGATATACATTGTGGCGGTGGCAATCGGCACCGCTATCAGTGCACCGGCAAGACCCATTAAACTGGCGCCGATTAAAATAGAAAATAGCACCACCAGGGGATGCAGCTCCACTTGCGTGCCGAGCAGCTGCGGTACGATGAAATTGCTCTCGAACCATTGCTCTACCATGTACAAAATTACCGTACAAATGGCCAGCGTTAGAGACTGGTTGAAGGCAACAAGAATAGCCAGGACAGCGGTCAGCAGCGAGCCTACAAATGGCACCAGGTTTAGCAGCCCGGCCAGTACCGCCAGTATAAGTGCATGGTGAACGCCGAGGACCTTCAGCCCAATTCCTATAAAGGTCCCGACCGCCAGGCTGACCAGAATCTGTCCCCGGACATAGCCTCCCAGGCGGGACTCTAGCGGTTTTATCGTGGCTGCAATTCTGTCCCGGTGCTCATGGGGGACCCAGCGCAAAAGGCGTGGCCAGATATGAGGCGCTTCGATAACGAAATAAGCGGTCAGGAATGTAACCAGCACTCCTGTGGCAAGAGCCGTGATCGCGTCGGATGTAAAAGCAAGAGCCCTGGAAGTGACTCCTTTGACCACGTTTTTGACATCATCCTGGCTTATCGCATCAAGACCGGCTTTTTCCTGGACGATGCTCATCAGGTCTCGATAGTGACCGGATATTCCTCTTGAGTAGTCCGGAAAACTGCGAATCAGATCCTGGGCCTGTTCTTTTAAGGTCGGATAGAGAAAGTAGGCTAACGAAGAATAGATGAGGATGGTGCCGACATAGACCAGGACCACACTGATTACTCTGGGGCATTTAAGTTTGGCTTCCATCCATTCCGCCACCGGCGCTATGGCCGAAGCCAGGGTGAGGGATATTACCAGAGCGACAAAGACTGCCTGAATCTGGTAGGCGAGAATCGCCACCACCGCGACCACAAGCCCAAGGATGAGAAGGTAGCGGTTTCTCATGCTGATTTTGAGACCGACCTGCTCTCTATCTGCCTTCTTCATTGATTAATTCCTTTGCATAGGGATCACGGAAACTGAGTTTTCTTAGGTCCAGGTAATAACTCCCCGGTTCGAGCTTGATACCGATAGTGGTGATATCCGGTATTCTCAACCATTCGGGGTTTTGATAGAGATCAGCGTAGATCCTGCCCTTGTTATCGATTGTAATTGGTGCTTCGGCGGCGGCTGAACCACTGCCTTTCCAGATCAATTTCAGGTTGGCGTCTTTATTGTTCGATATATAGCCTTCGATCTCCAGCCGGCCTGTGGCAGAGGGATTAAGGTCTACCGGAGGCAGTTTCAGAATAAATGGCCTGCTGCCGGCGGTCAGTCGAAATCTATCCTTCAAAAATTCTACATAAGGAGATCCCGGGGCAAGCTCTTTGAAGTCGTCGACTTTCAAAACAGGTATGTCCTCTGGCTCTACGGTTGTCATCGAAGCGGTCTCATCGTCGGCCAGCATGCTGAAATTGAAGCCGCCTTTGTAAAATATCGGCTCGTATCCGGCTTTCTTGTCGTTCCAGAGTAGATAAACAGTCTCTTTGGCTTTGTCCGGCAGATTCGTACTGCTGTAACCCAGGGCGCTCACCAGGGTCAAGTCATTTTTTCTGCCGGAGCCTACCGCTTCAAAAAGCCGGGCCGTCCTTCTTTTAGAAAAATGCATCTTGTGATCTTTGACATAGTCCAGCACCACTTCTGGTTGTCCTACCAGAACCAGGTTCTTGCCGGGATAGCCGGCGGCGGTCTGATGGGTTATGGTCTCGTAGCTTCTGAATTTTTCTTGAATTTTTACCTGGCGATTCTGGGCCGAATAAAGCTCTACTCCCCAGAGGGTAAAAATGAAAGATAGACAGAGACAACCGGTAAAAGTGAGCGCGATCGATAACGGTTTGTTTATTGCATCAATTACCGGAAGCGCTGTCAAAACCAGCAAGATACTGAGCGGTGCCGAACAATAAAATATCAAAGCAGCCACATTGACTGAGGTATCAGCCAGATAATGAGCGCCGAGAATATAGAAAGAGGCGACAAAAATATTTGTCAGAAGCCAGGTGATAAGAAAGATCAAGGGGCGCAGCCAGAGAGAGCCTCCGATTATTCTGAGGGCAGTGCTTACGCCCAGGACAATGACCACGATAAAGAAAATAGTACTGAGAGTCCTGGCACCGCCGGTGAGGTGCTCCGGTGTACTCAACAGCTCCAATAGCAAGCTCTTGATGCCGGCAAGTGAGAACTGACCGTATCGCATACCCTGGTTCTGAGCCAGCACAAAGAGAGGTGGTAGCAAAAGGGCGAAGTAGGATAGTTTGAAGCTCTTGCTGAGAATTTTGCCGGTCAACTTTCTAAGAATCAGCCGAGAAAGCATTATCGCTATCAGACCGGTCAAACCCGAGACCACATCGAAGCACATCGAAATCGTTATGAATACACTGCTGGAAATCAGATAAGCTTCCTCTTCTAGAAAGCGATAACGCAGGTCTAGATAGAGGGCGATGGTTGAAAACAGCGCTCCACCCAGAATTGATAATCCGTCGCCCGAATAAAGAAGCGTGATACAGGTCGGGCAGACGGCATAGATCAGAGCTACCCAGACAGCATGCATCACTCCGCGCCGGTTGCCGAAGAGCTTTGTCACTTCCATCGCTGTCAATCCGGCAAAGATACCGGTCATCACATGAAGAAGGAGGCGGAGCACAGTCAGATAGTTGGCATCCAGCTCAGTCAGTGCTCGCGCAATAGCGGTGCTCTGGGTGGTGCTGTAGACATCTATTAACGAGACACTATAGACATGGGCGATGGAGTTACTGAAGTCTCTGTCGGCCAGAAGCCAGAGTGCCAGTAGTGAAGCCGTCGCTAAGAATAAACCGGTGATTATTTGAATCCGATCGGATTTCAAATCCCAGTAGTCTTTGACGATGGTGATCTCTCGGTCTCTCATTATCTTGTCACCTGAAGCACAATCGGGTCAGAGAAGTAGCCTGTCATCGCTCCTTCTTTATCTATGGCGGCAATTCTCAGTTGATAGAAGCCGGATTCTTTTAGTGAGGTGAGATCGATTTTTTGATCTGTCGATTTTAACGAGGGTAGAGTAATCTTTGTAAGAGCCTTTTCGCTCGGGCTGTCGTCTCTGAAGGTGCCTGTGTAGTGCTCGAACCAGCTATTCGGTTTCGATATCTCGACCATGGCGGAGACCGCACCGGATACCTGACTGGTATCGTAGGTGATGCCCAGGCTCTTTTTCTCCGGCCCTAAATTGACTATGCCTCTGTTATCCGGCACAGCGCAAGCAGCCAGTACCGGGATCATTTTCTCTCCTGAAAAGAGTCTGAGAGATTCTAGTGTTATTGAAGATGTGCTCGGATCTGTAAAAGCCAGTCTGCCTATCGCAATCGAATCGATCCATTTTTTATGCTCTGTAGCATTGAGACGGACCCTTGTTCTGCCGTCTTTGTCAAAGTCTTTCAAAATGACCGTCAGCTGTTTTTCGGGGTCGAGACCGGCTTTTGAAGGTGATGTCCAGTAAATGCATACCGGAATCTCCGCAGCTGCACTACTCTCTTTTTTGCAGGTCAGCTCGACAAAGTCTGTGGATAGAGCCGCCGTATTGATATAAGGAGACATCAGTAAATTGTTGCCGGGTATTTTTAAATCGGCCAGATCCTGTCTTTTGAAATCAACTATTGAAACCTCGTCTTTCAGATTCAATTTCACCAGGTTGAGCGCCCGACGGTCCCATTTATAGACCGGTAGTGCGGGGGATTTGTTTTTCAATAACTGTCTCAGTCTCGAAGCCCTTACTAAATCGCTTTCTCCGTACATAGCCGGTTCGAAGGTTATGACCCTGTCCTCTCCATGAAAAGGTGTCAGCGGTGGCTCCATCAGCACTTGTATCTGTGCACCGTTATAGATCATGTGGGCGCCCTTGTATCTGTCCGGGGTGTTGAGCAGGGCGATTTTTTCTCCCGGGGGTAAGACCTCTACTGTTTCAGCCAGTTGCGCACGCAGCTCTTTTACCTCTTTTGAAGCCCGGGCCCAACTCGAATTGTTTTGAGTGGTTATAAAAGTGAAGGCGATTATCAATAGTACCGCAAGAGAGGCGCTCACTCCTTTGAGAAAATCCTGGGTGGCACGCAGGCTGAAATCCGCCTTTTCTCTATTTCTGTGGCGACGTCTGCCGTATCTAGATAAGGGGCAGATGATGATCGCAAGCAAGATTGAGATGGGCACCGTACCCATATAAATGAAGCGCGAACTTTGCAGAGTGTCTGTCAAATTCCAGACCGGAATCGCCGGTATCATAATCAGTATGAACCAGAGCCCGGTGAAAAGCACCGATTTGATGATCGTCTCTTTTGATCGAGAGATTAATAGAGAGAGGACAAAGCTGCCCAGGGCTGTTAGATAGACGATGCGGAGATAATTGAACCATTGTGAGTTCGGTGCGAAGATCTCTAAATTGAGTGGGAACATCACCCGGTAGGCGCTTCTTTGAGAAAGCAGTCTTTCTATCAGTGATGAGGAAAATCCCTCTCCGATAGAACCCTGGTAGCCACCCATAAAGGTTCCAAGAGAAGCTGTTCGTATGATCAGGTAGAGCAGTAGCAGAAGCCAGTAGCGCCAGGAGCCTCTTATGGCGTTGAATATTCTAATGAAAATACTTTTGGCTCTGCCATAACGCGGTGTTTGAAAAAAGAGTAGCAGGAGCACCAGAGTTGGCGGCAAGGTCACTGCCATCTCTTTGGATCCCAGAGCCAGAGCGAAGAGACCGAGCGAAGCGTAACGTGCCCGCATCGCCATCCTGTCATTGTGGGTCTGAATTGATATCAAGAAAAGCCAGAGCGAGAAGAGATAAAAGGTGGTGCAGACACTATCTACTCTGCCGATAATCCAGCTCACCACCTCGGGATGCAGAGGATGCACCGCAAAAATAGAGGCGGCCAGAAGAGAGGTGAAATTTATTGTATAGACATGATCCGGAGAGAGTTTGTATTTGAGACGCGCCCTGGTATCGAGCTGTTTGCCGCTATCACCATCGGTTTTTTGCTTGCCTCTGAGATCTGTCAGAAAGAGCCTTTTGCTTACTAGAAAAACACCGATTGATGAGAGAATTTGAAAGATCAGGTTGCTGAGATGAAAACCTTTGGCGCTGCCTGACCAGAGCAAATAGTCGAGAGCAAGGGTGAGCGAAATCACCGGTCTGTAAAATCGAGTGCCCTCGGTCTGCATCCAGTTTGTCCAGAAGTTCTGCAGCAGAAGCTCGGGATGACCATGGAAGACCTGGTAGAGGTAGCTGACATGGCTGAAGTCATCGGCTAGAAAATATCCGTCCACCGTAGAGCTGTAGCAGATGACGTTGAGCAAAACCAGAAGAAAGATAGTAAAGGTGGTGCTCGCCCCCATTCTGGCCAGCCAGAAGTAAAGGGTTCTTGGCTGCCAGCGTTTACTAACTTTCTCGGGTAGCTCGACCAAAGATATTCTCCGATAGATAACGATATATCAGTTAAGAGTTCCGTATATTTTAGACGAGATCGAAGACCGTGAAATTAGCCTGATATCCAGCCTATCGTCAAGAGATGCTTGGCGTTCAGGTCAATTTTGGCGACAAATTTGCATCTCTTTCAAGGCCGCTTTCCGCCAAGAGCCTACAATAACTAGCGTCTTCCCTGTTAAAATGCCGGATAAATGACAGATACCTCGGCAAATATCATTAAGTTTCCGGAAGACTTCCTCTGGGGAGTCTCGGCTTCGCACTTTCAAATCGAAGGTTATCCTACCGAAGTTGAAAGTCGGCTCTCCGATTGGTCGCGCTGGACCGAAGAAGAGGGACGCATTCTAGACGGCAGCAATGCCGACCGAGCCTGTGAGTTTCATAAGCGATATCTGGACGATATAGAGCTTATCGGAGAGCTAAATCTCAAAGCTTATCGAACCAGTCTGAACTGGGCGGCGCTCATGCCTGAGGCTCCCGGTACGGCCGTGTCGGAGCGTCAGTTCGCCCCTCTGGTGGTCGAATATTATCGAGATCTGTTCTCTCGCCTTAAAGAAAAGGGCATCAAGGTCTTTGTCACCCTGTTCCATTTTTGTTTACCCGATTGGCTGGCAGAAGAAGGGGGTTGGACTTCGGAGCGCATTGCCGATGAGTTTGAAGTCTTTGCAGCTCTTGCCCGGAAACATTTCGGTGATCTAGTAGATTACTGGATGACCGTCAACGAGCCCATGGCTTACATCTATCAGGGTTACGTAGCAGGCAACTGGCCGCCTGGAGCATCCCATGACTATCTGGGTGCCTTTGTCACAATTCGCAGTATGCTGGCTGCCCATGCCAGGGCCTATCATGCTTTGAAAGGTGGAGACGAAGCCGTTCAGGTCAGCTTCGCCAATCACTGGAGACCTTTTGCTCCGGAGCGCAAGTGGTCTCCTCTAGATCTAATGGTTACCCATTATCGCGAGCGGGTCTTCAACCATATTTTTCCTGAATCCATCGATGCAGGTGGTCTCAAAATCCCGGCACCACTGTCCGGTCGCAAGGAGTTTCGAGAGCTAGAAGGAGAGATTGCCGGCTTGAAGAAGTCTATGGACTTTCTTGCCGTCAACTATTACACCCGGGAGCTTTCTCGCTTTGACCTGAGCTGGCCTCCGGATCTCTTCGGCACCAGATCGAATCGAGCGGATTATCCTGTCAACGGCCTGGGCTGGGAAGTTTATCCGGAAGGCTTTTACCGGGTCTTGACTAGCGATATCAATCCCTATCTTACTGACATCAAAGGACGGCAGCGACCGGTCTTCGTTACCGAGAACGGCTTTGCTACTCTTTTCTCTCCTGAACTCAGTGGGGGAGACTGGTCTCTGTCAGATCGCGAGCGCTGTGACTATCTGATATCGCATCTAGTTGTTTTGAAAAAGGCGATTGAGGCCGGTGTAAATATCAAGGGGTATTTACACTGGTCCCTGACCGACAACTTCGAATGGTCCGAAGGGCTTACGCCTCGATTCGGGCTTGTCAGAGTCTCTTACGAAGATCAGGTCAGAAAGCTGCGGGAGAGTGCCGAGCTCTATTCTAAAATTGCCGCTGCCAATGCCCTGGAAACAATCGACCGGTAATCGCGTCATCTTTGTTATTCTATGGGAATCCAGGGGAGTCGATTCCAGTGTATTTTAGAAAGCAAAATTTTTCTGTTCTGCCAGGTATATTCATATTAGCTTTTTTTCTTTTGTCGGCGATATCAATGTTCTTCTCTGGCGCTTCGGCCCAGGATGCCGAGGGTGAAAGGGTCAAGCCACGGCTGGTGCTTCAGAAGACTGCGCTGGTTCCCGGCGAGAAGGTCAAGGTCGGTGTCGTTTTCGATCTGGCTCCCGGCTGGCATATCTATTATAAAGAGCCCGGTGATGCGGGCATGCCGACTAGCATTGCCTGGAAGCTGCCCACGGGATTTGCCGCCGGTCCTTTACTATGGCAGAAACCGCATCGTTTCGAAGAGTCCGACATAATCACTTATGGTTATGGTGATACCACTCTGATTGCTTCCGAGTTGACTGTGCCGGATACTGTGAAGCCCGGTGAGCAGGTAGAGATCAAAGCCGACTTGAAGTGGTTGTCCTGCAAGGATGTCTGTATTCCCGGTTCGGCTGAAGTGAAGCTCAGCTTCCCTGTCGCCAGTTCGGCCGAGCGCTCGGCTGAGGCAGCCAGTTTTAATAGTGTCGGTTTTGCAGGATCGGTCAAGGAGCTTCAAGATGAGGTGGGAAAGACCGGTAGCGGAGGGACTTTCTCCGTTCTCGATAGTGAACTCAAATCGGCAGACGATAATAAAAACGAAGACAAAGGTATCGCATACTATCTAGCCTTCGCCCTTGTCGGCGGTTTCATTCTCAATTTCATGCCCTGTGTATTGCCGGTTATCGCCATCAAGGTGATGAGTTTCATGGAACAGGCCGATGAAGAGCCGGCTCGGGTTCGTAATCTCGGTCTGGTATTCACCGCCGGTATCATCAGCGCCTTCATGGCACTTGCCTTGATTGTGCTGGCTGTGCGAGCCGCCGGTCAGTCTGTCGGCTGGGGCTTTCAGTTTCAGTATCCCGGATTCGTTATCGGCATGTGTGTTATCGTGCTTTTGCTTTCACTCAGTCTTTTCGGGCTCTTTTATCTATCCTTTTCTGCCGGTCAGGATGAACTGGATCAACTTGCCAGCCGAGAGGGTTATCTGGGGACCTTCTTCAAAGGAGTGCTTGCCACCACGCTTTCGACTCCCTGTACAGCTCCGTTTCTAGGTGCTGCCCTGGGCTTCGCTTTTGCCCAGCCTCCATGGGTGGTGCTTGGCATATTTTTTGCCAGTGGACTGGGCATGTCCTTGCCCTATGTGGTGCTTACCGCTCAGCCAAAATGGATGAAGTTTATGCCGAAGCCCGGCGTCTGGATGGAGAAGTTCAAAGAGTCCATGGGCTTCGTCATGCTTGCCACGGTGATCTGGTTGCTCGGGGTGCTTGCCAGTCAGGTGGGTTCAGAAGGGGTGATGTGGACCAGTTTCTTCCTTCTGACAGTGGCTCTAGCTGCCTGGATAGTCAGTCGTTTTACCGATCTTGGATCTTCGTCCGCCCGGAAAACAAAAGTCTGGTCTGTAGCTGCCTTTGTAAGCGGACTTGGATTTTATCTGTTTATCTGGATGCAACCCTCTATTATGCTGAGCATTGCTGGAGATCCCGGCAATGTCGTGGGCTCTGGTGCTCAGAAAACTGTGTCGACCGTAGCAGGCGATGGTACTGTCTGGCAGCCGTTCTCTATAGAGGGGCTGAACAAAGCTCTTAATGACGACAAAACAGTCTTTCTCGATTTTACGGCAGACTGGTGTCTCACCTGTAAAGTTAACGAGAAGACGGTGATTGATACTGAGCCGGTCAAGAAAAAGTTCAAAGAGCTGAATGTGCTGACCATGAAAGCCGACTGGACCAATCGAGATCCTGATATCACAAAGTTGCTGGCTCGCTTTCAAAGATCTGGTGTGCCTCTATATGTAGTCTTTCCGGCCGGAAAACCGAACGAACCAAATCCGCTGCCGGATGGCATTCTGACCACAGATACAGTATTGAAAGCGCTGGACCAGGCCGGTCCGAGTCGCAGCGAAGCACAATAAGAAAACAGGACCTAGAGCTGTTCTATCTCGTAGAGTAAAGCCTGGTAGTCGGGCATACCCTTCTGAATATGCTTGACCACGCCTTCTTTGTCGATGACGAAGAGGACTCTCTCGGCTCTCGGGGCGCCGTCTTTGTTGACACCATACTTGGTGATGGCTTCAAGATTGTCATCGCTTACCAGTGTCAACTCTAGCTCGTAAGTTTCGGAGAACTTACGGTGGCTTTCTATAGAGTCAGCCGAGATGCCCAGCACCACGGTGTCCTTGAGTTCGAAGATATTGAGCTGATCGGAAAATGCGCTCATCTCCCGGGTGCATCCGGGTGTCATATCCTTGGGATAGAAAGCGAGGACGACATTCTTTTTGCCCTTGTATTCTTTGAGACTGATCTTTGTCTCTCCGGAGCACTTGGTGAAGGCAGGCAGCTCGAAGTCGGGCGCATCAGTACCTTCTTGAATGTTGTCCAGTTTGGATTTTGGGCTGGTCATAGGGATGTCGTCTTTTATCCGTTTCTTTAGCCGTGAATGGTTTTCTGAATAGTATCGAGCAAACCATCTATTCTTTCGACATTGGTCTCTTCGAGGAAAACAGCCAGGATGCCGACATCGACGTCGGTAAGAACCGTGGTTTTTGCGTGTCCGTTATCTTTGGTCAGCATCACCATCTGACGCAATTTGCCAATCTCAAGCTTTTTGGTGGTCAGGTTAGAGGTGCTGAGAAGAGCTGTGGATAGGGCTCCCATCATATCTTTGTCCCAGCCTTCTCTCAGCGTTGATGCCATCACCAGTCCGTCGTGGCCGACTACGATACTGCCGGCGACACCATCGTATTGATCGATTTTGGTAAGCAGATCGCTTATGCCTTTGCCTCGAGCGGCAGAAATGATGCGGGCATTGGAGAGTCCTTTGCCGAGCTCTTTCGATTCGCCCGACTTGATGATCTTCTCGACAGCCTGTTTGTCTATAAGCAGCTTGCCGATGGTTTTCATCGTACCCTGGTCTGCTGTTTCGGGAAGCTTCGCCACCGCCTTGCCTGAGAGGCGACCGAAATCTTTCAGCTTCTCCGCTGCATCGCGGGCGGCCTTGGCTTCGGGACTCAGGCTTTCGGTCGGTTTGACCTCCTCTTCCTCCTCTTCTTCTTCGACCTCCAGATCGGCATCGAGGTCATTCATTCCTTGCTCTTCTTCGAGGCTATGGAGCAGACCCTCGACGGTGTTCTTAAGGCTGGGAATCTTAGAAAGAGTATCGGAGAACTTGCCGGGTTTGCTGGCTTCTTCGCGAATCCGTTTGGCTTGTTCTTCGTTCAGCGCCGGCATGTCTCCGGTCTGTTTGGGGGTCTTGACGGTGTTATCCGGTTTCTCTTTAAGTTTGGCCAGACTATCGGCATCGACATCTTTCTGGGCTTCGGAAGTCAGACCGGCGAAGATGTCGTCCACATCGTCATCTTGAAGCTTGAAGATGCCCTGCTCTTCTTCGACCTTTTCTGCTACTTCTTTTGTCTCGGGTTCTTTCTTGAGTTCGCCGACTTCTTTCTGGGCCTCTTCCGGTGCGAGGTTCGAGAATATATCGTCTATCTCTGAGCCTACATCCTGGTTGAAGAGCTTTTCTTCTGCCGGTTCTTCAGCTACCGGCTCAGACTTCAATTCGGTAGAGCCAACTTCTCGCTGGGCTTCTTCTGGGGCAAGAGTCGAGAAGATGTCATCTATTTCGGAGTCTACTCCGGCTTCGAAGACTTTCTCTCCGGCTTCGGCCAGATCTTCTTCTTTTTCCTCCGCTACTTTAGCGGCTGGTTCTTCCGGGGCTGTTTCGGCTACTGCTTCGTCGTCATCCGAGAGTTCCATGAAGCGCTTGGAGAGAAGACCGCTGACCGAATCATCGAGACCGGACTCCGCTTCGGCGGCAGTATCCGGAGCCGCTTCGGCGGTGCTGACTGAATCTTGAGAGACCTCAGACTCCGAATCTACTCTATCGAGAAGGCTCTCCAGTTTCGGGCTGGCCACCGGCTCTTCTTTGACTTCTACTACTGCAGCTTTCGGTTCTGCTATCGGCTCGGGCTCGGGTTTGACTTCGACCGCTGCTTTGGGTTTGTCTATTTCATCCAGGTCATCGAAAAGATAGTCGGCATGAATCTCTTCTGGAGCTTCGAATTTTGCCTTTTCCCGAGCAACCGGTTTTGGTTGGATTTGGGGTTCTGGCGTTCTGGTCACAGGCTCCGGAGCCCGTTCTACCGGTTTCGCTTCTGCTGCCGCCGGTTTCTCGTTCTCTTCCTCATCGGTATCGAGTCGATCTAATAAACTGCGCAGATCTCCGCTGCTTTCAGTCAGTTTGGTTTCAGGGTCGGATACCGAGCCTGTGCCGCTGGCAGACAGGGCTTGCAATTTTGTGAAAGTGCTGGTGTTTCTCCGTCTGGCTGCTTGAATACGATTGCCGGTTACCGAAGGCGAAGCTTTCGCCTCTGGGGTGGCGCCGGAGGCTGCAGGCATCTGGGGGGTGGGGTTGAGCGGTCCGGAGAGCATTTCATCCGACGCTTCGAGGTCGATCTCCACCTGGGGAGGACTGGTATAAGGTTTTCTCTCTTCGACAACCGGAGCTTCCTGGGCCGGGATATCTTGCTTAGAGCTGGTTACACCCCTGAGCTTGTTTACAGAAGTTTTTGGACTCGGCGCAGGACTGTCCAGAGCAGGCGTAACACCTGCAGCGGCAGCTACTGCTCCTGCTTCGATGGCGCCAGGTTCAAGAGTAGCATCCGTGCTTTTGCCTTTGAGGCGATCGAGTCCGCCATCGGAAAAGGCATCGATGGGCTCTAGCTTATAGAGGACCATTGCGGTCAGAACGCCGCCGAGGTTCATGATCACCAGTTGGGCGGTGCTGAATTCCAGGTCCATACCCGGATTGACTTTCCAGAAATTGCAAAAGATATTACCCAGAGTGCCGTAAAAGCACGACAGGGCTACCATCGAAAGACCGATTTTGTACTTTTGAACGAAGTTGCCCCGGTCGAAAAGAATGAGCGCTGCTACAAGGCTGACGCCCAGTTCGACCAGGATAAGGACGGCATAGTGAAAGTGATAGCTGCCGGCGAATGTGTCGAGTTTTGGAAGAAAGGCGATAGAGGCACCGAAGACCAGGACGGCTACCATCAAAACCGGAGAAAATCGAGCTTTTAGTCTATACATGTATGGATTCAATCACCTTTCGAAACCCTGCCAGGCCGCTGGTCTGTCGAGCTCGTCGACCTGTAGACTTCCAGGCATCGGGGCTCTTCAAACGATTCACTTTAATATACCCCTATCGCCAACCTCTAATATATATGAGTCGTCGAATAGAATTATCTCAAAACAATCGAACAATTGCCTTACATGGCAACCCAAATATGACCTTTGTTTTGGCTCTTAGCTTCTTCGAATCAGCCGCGGAAGGTGGCAGACAATTGATGCGCCAGGGTGTTTCTTACCTTGGTCAGCCGCTTTTCGACCTCTTCGTTGGTGAGGGTTTCTTCTCTGTCCTGGAAGGTCAGCCTGTAACTGAGGCTTCTCTTGGTTGCTGATAAATCGAAAATGCTCACCAGATCCACACTTTCCAGTTTTTTACCAGCCGCAGATCTGATCATGCGCATGACATCGGCCTGGGGTACCGAGATTTCCAGATCGGCGGTCAGGTCGCGGGATATGCTCGGCGTCTGGGCCGGCTCTAGAAACTGGCTGTCTTTTCTGGCTTGACGCAGTACCGGCAGCTCCAGTTCGAATACGAAGACAGGTTGTTTGATCCCTATTCTGTGCGCATCTCTAGGATGGAGCTCGCCGACGAAGCCGAGCTCTTCGAGCTTGCCGCCTTTGCCCTTTTTCTTGCCGTCATCAAGGGCAAGGCTCAGTCTGGCAGAACGATAGGGATGCAGAAATCCTGGCAGATTTGCCTGGGTGGCGCTGCAATCCAGGCTCTCTTCTTCGATATTGAGCTGCTTCAGGAGATTTTCGACAATTCCTTTGATTCTGAAAAAATCGACGCTTTCGGTCAGTTGATCCTGGCTTTTCGACTTTTCGCCATCGAAGGCGCCGACATTGATCTGTTTGATTAAGGAGCCTGTTATCGTCGCCGAGACCAGAGTGATCTCTTCGGCGCCTACTACGCCATCGCTTTCGGATTTTGGTCCGCCGTTATTTGAGCCGGTCTTGTGATAGCTTCTGCCCACTTCGAACAGCCAGGTGTCTTTGTTGCCGTGGTCGAGATTGTATTTGATCGCTTCGAGCAGTCCGGGAACCAGGCTCTGGCGAAGCACTCGATGGTCTTTCGAAAGAGGATTCAGAACTCGCACCGCTTCGCGTTCACCTTTTACCGCGGCGCTGACTACCTCGTCGTCGGGGCGCAAGCTGGAAACCCAGGCTTCGGATAGTCCCTGGTTGGAGAGGATGTTCTTGATTTTGTATTCCAGTCGGCAATAGGTGGGCGGTGCCACGGTACTGGTGGGCATCGCCTCTTCTATCTTGTCGTAGCCGAAGAGACGACAGATCTCTTCGATTAAGTCTATTTCTCGGGTGACATCGTGGGCCCTGTGGCTCGGAACTCTGAAAGAGAGTTTCTTATCTGCCATCGGCTCGAAGCCCAGTGCTTTTAGATACTCTGTACAAGCTTCTTCCGGCACCTCTACACCCAGCAGTTTTTTAATGCGCTCCGGTCTTACTGCAAGGACTTTTCCTTCGTAGTGGCAAGAGCCGGCTTTGCTCATATCGCTTATCTCGGCTTTATCTTTTGCGGTTGCGTATTCGAAAATCAGATGGCTGGCTCGGTTAGAGGCGTGGGCCACATTGACCGGGTCGACTCCGCGCTCGAAACGATGAGAGCTGTCGCTCGATAATCCAAGTAAGCGGCTGGCTCGACGCACCCTTTTGGGATTGAAGGCAGCGGCTTCCAGGACGATGGTGGTGGTGTCGTCGGCTATTTCAGAGTCTTTGCCGCCCATCACACCGGCAACACCGAGCACATTATTATTGTCTGCGATTACTGCCACCTCTTCGGTGAGGTCGCGCTCTTTGCCGTCTATGGTCACCAGCTTTTCGCCGGGTTTCGCTTTTCGCACCGCCAGTTTGCCATCGACCTTGCTCAGGTCGTAGGCGTGCAGCGGTTGGCCGGTTTCGAGCATGACATAGTTGGTGATGTCGACTATGTTATTGACCGGTCTCAAACCGAGCGCTTCCAGTCTTCTGGCTATGAAAAGCGGGCTCTCTCCGACTTTCACATTCTTTATCACCCTTGCGGTAAAGAAGGAACAGTCGGCTTCGTCTTCTATTTCGACTTTGAATTCAGAACCTTTTATTTCTCTGGCGTTATCCAGGGTATCGATATCGGCTTTCAAAGCTCTGCCGGTGAGGGCAGCCACTTCGCGGGCCAGACCTATGACACAGAGGGCGTCGCCTCTATTGGAGCGAGGCTCTACATGCAGAATGTAATCGGGTTTCAACCACATCTTTTCAATAAGGTCTTCGCCGATCTCGTATTTTGCCGGGTCGAGGATGAGGATGCCTTCGCTGTCACCATCGGTGATGCCGAGCTCCGGCGGCGAGCAGAGCATGCCGTTCGATTCTACTCCGCGGATTTCGGATTTCTTGATCTCTGATTTTTTACCGGTTCTTCTATCGACCACGACCGACCCGGGTAAAGCGACCGGGATGTACTGACCCACTTCGATATTGGCTGCACCACATACGATATCGAGCGGGGCAGCATCTTTTTCGACCCTGGTTTTGGTCATGCGAATCTTGTCGGCATTGGGATGGGGATAAATCTCCAGAATCTCGCCCACTCTCAGAGGACCGGTGATGTCCGGTCCCACCGTGGTCACTTCTTCTACCTCAAAGGCGCCCATGGTCAATTTTTCTGCCACGGTCTCGACCGAGATGCCGTCGAGATCGACATAGTCGCAAAGCCAGTTGAATGATAGTTTCATCGAGTTGTTTTTCCTGCTTTTCTTGCTTTCACTTCTAGAACTGCTTGAGGAATCTCATATCGTTGTTGAAGAAGTACCTGATGTCGTTGATGCCATATTTCAGCATGGCCAGGCGCTCTACACCCATACCGAAAGCGAAACCGCTCCACTCTTCGGGGTCGATTCCCACACCCTGGAGCACATTGGGGTCGACCATACCGCAGCCGAGCAGCTCCAGCCAGCCCCGGTTACCACAGGTGCGGCAGCCGGCACCCATGCAGAAGAGGCACTGACTGTCGAGTTCGGCGCTGGGTTCGGTGAAAGGAAAGAAATCGGGACGAAATCTTGTTTTGACCGGTTTTTGAAAGAGGGCTTGTATAAAGGCTGTCAGGGTACCTTTCAGTTGCCCGAAACTTACATCCTTATCAATCAAAAGTCCCTCGACCTGGTGGAAGAGAGGATACTTTCTGGCGTTTATCTCTTCGTTTCGATAAACCCTGCCCGGCGAGATGATTCGGAGAGGCGGTTTCTTGTCCTCCATCACTCTGATTTGCACTGTGGAAGTCTGGCTACGCAGCAAGACTTTCGGACCGACATTTGTATAGAAAGTGTCTTGCTCGTCCCGGGCGGGGTGATTGTCGGGGGTGTTGAGGGCGTCGAAGTTGTAGTAGTCGGTCTCAATCTCGGGACCGTCTGCCACGGTGAAACCCATAGAGTAGAAAATCTGGATTATCTCTTCGGTTATCTGTGAAAGAGGGTGGATATGACCGATGCCGGTGCAAGAGCCGGGCAGGGTGACGTCGATTTTTTCTCCTTCCAGGCGAGCCAGGAGTTCTTCTTCGAAGAGGTCGTCTTTGCGTCGTGTAAGGGCGTTTTCCAGCCTCTCTTGAACGCCGTTGGTGAGTTGACCCAACTTAGGGCGTTCGCTCTGGTCGAGCTGACCCATGCCCTTCTGGAAGGTTTTGAGGGTGCCTTTCTTGCCCAGATACTTCTGTCTGAGGTTCTCCAGTTCCTTAAGATCGCTCACCGATTGGAAGGCTTCAATCGCTTCACTTTCGAAGGCTTTCAACTGGTTTTCTATTTCGAGTAGGCTCATGGCGGCTGCTTCCGGAAAAATTGTTTTTGTCGTCAATCGAGTCAGATAACGTTAGCAGAAGAGCCCCCGGCCGTGGTCTTTCTCCCGCTTTATTTTGAGCATTTGTTATTAAGTGGGCTTGTATCCGCCCTGGTCCGGGAAGAATGTCTTAAAATCAAATCTGACCACAGTTGAAAGGAAAGTTACGGACTCTTGCCCGGGCGTCGCAGAAAGCAGAGTTTACCCACCACCCGCGTGTCGGTTGTTGTCCTCGATGATGAGGGCAACATTTTGCTTGTTCGTCATCGCAAGGGTAAGAAGCGACACTGGGTTCTGCCCGGAGGGCGTCTGGAGCACGGTGAGAGTTTCGAAGAATGCGCCCGGCGCGAGATGGTCGAAGAGACTGGTCTTGAAGTCAAGATAGATAGATTTCTCTATATTTCCGAAGCTCTCGCCCCGGACCGGTCTCGACATATTGTCAATATATTCGTCAAAGCAACTGTCATCGGAGGGCTGCTTAAATGCGGCGAAGAGAAGGTCCTCGATGCGGTTGATTACATTCCTGTTGCAAAGCTGGAAACGCTGAAGCTCTTTCCCCCTGTGGGTAAACAAATAATCGAGCTTGCCCGGGGCGCCGAGCCCAGGGGCATAAAATATCTAGGTAATCTCTGGATGTAGTATCATTAGCGTTCTGACAAGAACTCGAACACTGTGCTGAGATGAGCACCGGTTCATCTTTGCGGTCGACGAGTGAATCTGTCGTAATTTGATCTGCAATCAGGAGTTGTTATAGCCATGGCTGTACAAAGAGGCATGAAAAGAGCCGAGAAAGTGCTCAAGAGATCCCGCAAATTGAAGCAGAAAGCTAGAGAAGCCAATCTCAGAAAAATGGAGAGAATGCTTCTAGAAGATTCTGCCGAAGCAAACGAATCCCAGGCTGGCGAAGAGAAAGAAGAGAAAAAAGAGAGCTAGAACTCAGATCCAGTCGTCTCCGTAGGAGAAGGCCACTCCTCCTATGTTGACTTCGGCACCGAGTTCGATGCCTTCATTTTCCAGGGCCTCGATTACCCCCATACCTTTCAGTTTTCGGAAGAGATGGTGGAGTGATTCGGGGTCTTTTAGATTGGTGACCGATACCAGACGCTTGGGTCTGTCGCCGTGGATGATGAACATTCCCTTGTAGCGTTCGATCTCGAAGCTACTGTCAGTCTTGGCTAAGGCTTCTTCATCCGCTTCAATCTCAAGAGCCTCCGGTACTTCTTTCGCGGGCTCTTCAGATTTGAGCTGGTCGAGTCTTTCTGTCAGTAGATTTCTGAGTTCGGTCACCCCTGCTTTGGTGGCGCAGCTAATAACCAGTATTTCGTCGGCTCCTGAACTGGTATGTTCTTGAACCAGTTTTTTTCTTTCGGCTAGTTCTTCCTCTTCGGCGGTTAACAGATCGGCTTTGTTCAGCACAATTATCCTGGGCAATTCCGAAAGTCTGTTGCCGTATAAAGCCAGTTCTTTTTCGATGGTTTCGAGGTCTTCGATTATAGACTCGGCGGAGACATCGAGCATGTGCACCAGAAGCCGAGTGCGCTCCAGGTGTTTGAGAAACTTGTGACCCAGACCGGTGCCTGCCGATGCCCCTTCTATAAGACCGGGGATATCGGCCATCACGAAGCCGTCGCCACCCGATTGACCCACCACACCCAGATGGGGCTCCAGGGTGGTGAAGGGATAGTCCGCTATTTTGGGTCGGGCTGCGGTCATGGTGGCGAGCAGGGTCGATTTACCGGCATTCGGCAAGCCTACTAAGCCCACATCTGCCAGAACTTTGAGCTCCAGTTTCAGTCGTCTGAACACCCCTGGTTGACCTGGCTCGCAGTGGTGGGGCGCTCGTCTGGTGGGAGAGGCCAGCATGGCATTGCCCTTGCCGCCGTGACCGCCCTGGGCGATCATTATTTTGGCTCCGTCTCTTACCAGGTCGGCAATCACAGCCCCGTTCTCGGCGTTCTTTATGACCGTACCAACCGGTACTTTTAAGGTTATGCCTTTGCCTCGCTTGCCGTTCTTGCGGCTGGAGCCTCCTCGAATTCCGTTATCGGCTCTGAAAGATTTCTTGAAACGAAAGTCCAGAAGTGTGTTCAGGTCGTTGGTGGCTTCAATGACGACGTCGCCGCCATTGCCTCCGTTTCCGCCTGCCGGTCCGCCCAGTGGCTCATATTTTTCTCGGCGCCAGGCTACTATGCCGTTGCCCCCGTCCCCGGAACGGACCTCTATCTCTACTTCATCTATGAACTTACTCATGTTCTTATAAGAAAATGTTGCGCTGCGTGAAATGATATGTTGTTCTTATTAGTAAACTATTTATGTACACCTGTAGATAAGATTAGTAGAATCTCAGGGTGGGTCAAAAACGGAGGGATTAACCTTGGAAGAGAGAATCACCGTACACGAGAAAGCCAGAGGCGAGACCATTAATGTCTACGTTGGCGAATATCGCGGTACCAAGTATCTTCACATTCGTGAATGGTACGTGGATAAAGAGCAAGAAGAGAAGCCTACCAAAAAAGGTGTGGCAATTCCTATCGAAAAAATTGAAGCTCTGAAAGAAGCTATTGAGAGACTGGTTCCCAACACCGAAGAAGAATAACTCTTCGCTCTCAGTACACCAGCTTTTTCGGAGACCCAGCTTGCAAATGCTCAGTCATGCACGTCATGTCGCATTAGCTGGTATGACTGCCGTTCTCCCGTTTTTATTATCGGTCGTACCTGTCCAGGCGACAGAGAATCCCAGTACAACAAGCTCTGATGCAGGGGCACCTCCTCCGGGGGCGACTACGGAAAGTAGCCGTCCTGTCGAGTTGTTTCTCTCTTCCACCAGTCCTCGTCAGGGCGACACCATCAAAGTATCCGTGCGGGGCGGCAGCGAAGATCGCATAGTCTCTTTCAACGGAGAGAACTACAAGCTCTTCGAAGACGGCGCAGGTCTCTCCTGCTTGCTTGGGATTTCGCCGGAGATTGATCCGGGCAAATACACTGTCACCTTCGGTGGTATCAGTAAACAAATCACCGTCGTAGACGGCAAGTTTCCCACCCAGCATCTGCGTCTTCCAAAGAAGAAAGACAATTTCATCGCCTCTCCAGGCGAGAAAGAGACTATAAAGAAGGCCAAGCAAATTGTCTCTGCCGAGCGATACTGGAAAGGCAAATTCGAGAAGCCTGTAAAGGTGGGTCGAATTTCTTCTGTTTTCGGTATTCGCCGTATCGTAAACGGCAAATTACTGAAAGACTATTATCATTCCGGCACCGACTTTGCTGCCGGTCGAGGCACACCTATATATGCCTGCGGAGCCGGCAAGGTGGTGGTGGCTAGAACCGGATGGCGCTTGCATGGCAACACTGTATGCATTGATCACGGCCAGGGAGTCATCTCTATCTATATTCATATGAACTCGGTCGGTGTCAAAGAAGGCGACCTGGTCAAATCGGGTCAGAAGATAGGAGCAGTCGGCTCCACCGGTAGAGCCAGCGGTCCGCATCTGCATTTTGGTGTCTATGTCAACAATGCTTGTGTCAATCCGGCAAGCTGGTTCGTCAAAACTTATTGAGATAGCAGAAAGCCACCCAATAGGGTGGCTTTGCCGACAAGTCTGAAAGATCTTTGATGCTATTAGTAGGTCTGGGTTTGATTCCAGAATGCTTCTTTCAATACTTTAGAGGAGTTGGATTCCGAACTGATGGTAACCGAGGCCGGTGCGAAGAGGAAGACTCCGTCGCCGATTCTCTGCTGGTGACCGTCAATAGCCCAGGTTGCGCCGGAGAGAAAGTCTACAACGCGCTGGGATTGCTCGTTATCGAGCATGTGGAGGTTCAAGAGAACCGACTTGCGATTACGAAGATGATCGACAATCTCGACAGACTCTTCGAACTGACGCGGCTCTACGACCAGGACTTCACTGGCGGTGGCGGCGCTGGGATGCTCCACCACTTTCGAGCGGTTGTTGGTCGTGAGAACAGGACTCGGCATAGCTTCTCTAACTTCTACCGGAGCGGTATCGAGAGCTAGTTGACCATTGGTCGCATAGACCTCATCGCTTGCTTCGAAGAGATCTTCGAAATCTTCCTGTTCATAGTGGTCGGATGGACCGAACCAGAAACTTTTGAATTTTTGAACTAATGTATTAGGCACCACGTTCCTCCTTGCCGGACTAAAGATACTTCCCCTTTGATCGATTCCTCGAAAACTTTAAATCACCTTTTCAAGCACTAAGTGCTGAGCGCTCAAGCGCATGAATCGTAGAAAATCGCCCTTCCCAGTCTGATCATCGTCGCGCCGCAGTCTACTGCTTCTTGCCAGTCATTCGTCATTCCCATGGACAGCTCTTTCAGGGATACTCCATGGCTGGCTTCGAGCTCTGATCTCAGTTGACTCAAGCCGGTGAAGCATTGCTTCCTGATGGATGGATCATCAGTGAGCGGCGTGATTGTCATCAGTCCTTCGACTCTGAGATTGGGTAATTTCGAGATCTCGTCAAATTGGCTCAGAAGCTCGTTTTTCGAGAACCCGGACTTGTCCGCATCTTCCGCCAGCTTGACTTGAAGCAGGATCGCCTGGGTCATCCCCCGGCTGGAAGCAACTCTCGATATCTCTCTGGCCAGCTTGAGCGAGTCCACTGAATGAATCAGAGAAAAATTACCCACTGCTTGCTTGACTTTGTTCGTTTGCAGATGACCGATAAAATGCCACTTCGCATTTTGCACCAGCGACGGTGAAAGTTTTTCTCTTTTCGCCAGGGCGTCTTGAATTCGGTTTTCACCAAATTCGGTGACTCCCAGACCGAAAGCTTCTTCCATCTGAGATGGCTCAGCCTTCTTGGTCACGGCGATTAGCCTGACTTGCTTACCAGCCAATTCTTCGTTTATCCGGGCTAAGTTAGCAGCCACACCCATGCCTTTCTAGTCGCTCGACTCAATACAAGTGATGTCACCTACAACGCCTATATTAAGCCTTGTATTAGTAATGTTTGTCAAGCCCCGACCACCGGTGGTGCCAAATTTTTTCGGGGTTTTCGAATTTGGTTCTTCGCTTATTCTGATGTGGTGCCAAGTGTGGTTGTATAGTGTCCGATTTATATGTCCGATTATGGTCCGACTGATATTTTTGCCGGTGTCATAAAAAATCTCCAAAGGAGGTGGCGATGGTGGCAGCCGCGATCGCCGCTGTCTCACTACGGAGTATAGTCAAGCCCAGATTACAAGGGGTGAAACCGGCAGCCGAAGCCATGTCAATCTCCGACTGAGTAAAGCCTCCTTCCGGGCCGATAACTATTCGTATATGCGACAGTGGTATTGTCCGCGATGCGTTTATCGATTTTTCCCTACAGATTTGTTCTACTAAGGGTGGTGCTACTTCCCGGGCATCGCAAATAAATGATAATGCTCTTATCAAGCGATTCTCATCCTTTTCCATAGCTCGATCTTCTTCAGCTAAGTGCATTAAAAAATGTTCAAGGTTTTCAGGGCTGTCGATTCTCGGAGGACGATAGCGCTCGGATTGTTCTGTGGCTTCATTGCGTATTGACAACCAGCGCTGGTATTTATTGGAATCTTTGAATTCGGATTCCGGCTGATCCGGTGCCATGTTCACCACCGATCGTCGACAGTGGACAGGAGTTATTCGGTCTACTCCCAGCTCGGTCAGTTTCTGAACGATCAATTCGAATTTGTCGTTTTTGATCATGGCGCAGATCATATGAACCGCCGGCCTCTGCG
Source organism: Candidatus Obscuribacterales bacterium (assembly GCA_020634035.1). GTDB lineage: Bacteria > Cyanobacteriota > Vampirovibrionia > Obscuribacterales > Obscuribacteraceae > RI-106. The sequence continues at coordinate 459,095 of JACKCM010000007.1, forward strand.
GCGGCGGCTCGGTAGCCGTCTCAAGCACCTTCAGTTTTACGCAGGTCTTTTCGATACTCTCTATAGAGCAGGTGAAAAGCATGCCCCTGCCGTCGATAAGATCCAGTCTATCCCCGGTCGAAAGTCTTAACACTTTCCTTATTTGATGGATCTGCCGTGACTCAGTCAGGTCTATGTTCTCCGGCACCTCGCCGTCGCTTTCTATATCGACTATGAACCTGTGTCTACTCATCTTTCTTAGTTATATAACCTGTCATATAGATTTCGATGATATAATCGGCGCTTGCTTTGCGGGTCCCACCTGTGCAACATCGCAAGGCCTGTACAGAATTCTATCTCACGCGTTTATCCCGGGTTATCTTCAATGGCTATGGATCTCAAGGATTGGTTCTCCAACAGACGAAAACGCCGCGAGCGCGAGAACCTGGTTCCCAAGCAGCCGCTCTCCAATGAAGAGTACTGTGCTTTATGGAAGCAGTGTTTTCAGTGTCGGGAGATGCTCTATGCCCGAGACCTGCGCCACAATCTTCATGTCTGTCCCAAGTGTCAGTATCACTTCCGGATAGGCGCCGAAGAGAGGATAGAGCAGATAGCCGATCCCGATACTTTTGTCGAGATCGATCAAAAGATGGATTCTGCCGATCCCCTAGAGTTTTTTGATACGGATGCATATCCCAAGCGTCAGAAGCAGGCTCAGAAAAAATCGGGTCTTTACGAAGCTGTTCTGACCGGCACCTGCAAAATCAACGGACATGATGCCGCCCTTGGTGTCATGGACTTTGGCTTTTTCGGTGGCTCCATGGGATCTGTTGTCGGAGAAAAAGTGACCAGGGTAATTGAAAAAGCCATTGAAGAACATATTCCTCTGATCATTGTCTCGAGCTCTGGTGGCGCCAGAATGCAAGAAGGTATCCTCAGTCTGATGCAACTTGCCAAAACCAGTTCTGCCCTGAAAGATCTCAGTGACGCCGGACTTCTATATATATCGATTCTATCCGAGCCCACCTTCGGTGGTGTCACGGCCAGTTTCGCCATGCTGGGCGATATCATTATTGCCGAACGTGGTGCCCGAGTCGGTTTCGCCGGACGGCGCGTCATCGAGCAGACCATACGTCAGAAACTTCCAGCCGATTTCCAGACGGCCGAGTATCTGCTCAAGCATGGTCAGGTCGACATGGTGCTGGACCGACTGCAAATCAAAGACACCCTGGCCAATATGATCGAATTTCATCAACCGCTGGTGGAAGATCCGGACAAAGCCTCTTCTAAAAATGGAAGAAGCAAAGTCGGCTCCAGAGCTAAAAAGTAGTAGAGGCGAGAACAATGGCTGAGAACAAACCGATACCGCTGGAATTCGAGAAACCGCTGGAGGTTTTGTCAGAACAGATAACCCGTCTGGAGCAACAACTGGTCAGTCATCCTGAGCTGGAATCCGACATAGAGAAGCTGCAAGAACAGTATTCCAAACTGAAAAAATCGCTCTATTCAAATCTCAAGTCTATCGATCACCTGGCTATTGCCCGCCATCCTCAAAGACCCTATACAAGAGATTATCTCGAACGCTGGGATCCGAACTGGCTCGAACTGCATGGTGACCGCAAAGGGAATGATGATCCTGCTATGGTCTGTGGGCTGGTGCGCTTCGATGATGATCTGCGTTGCTTAGTAGTAGGCACCCAGAAAGGCAGAGATCTAAGAGCTAAACAAAGATGCAATTTCGGCATGCCTCAACCCGAAGGTTATCGAAAAGCGCTCAGGCTCTTTCGGCACGCCGAGAAGTTCGGAATTCCGATTGTCACTCTGATAGATACTCCCGGAGCTTATCCTGGACTGGAAGCCGAAGCCCATAACCAGGCCCAGGCCATCGCCGTCAATTTGCTCGAGCTTTCCGGCTTGACTGTTCCGGTCATATCGGTGGTCACCGGTGAAGGCGGATCCGGTGGCGCTCTTGCCATCGGTGTCACCAACCGCATTTTGATGTTGGAACATTCGGTCTATTCGGTTATCTCACCGGAAGGCTGCGCTTCTATTCTCTGGCGGTCTGCCGAGAAGGTCCTGGAAGCCGCCGAGGCGATGAGAATCACCGCCAGAGAAATTCTTGCTCTGGGTGTCATAGATGGTGTCATCGAAGAGCCTCTCGGTGGTGCCCATCACAACATGGATATGGCTGCCGCCAATGTCAAAGCCGCTCTGATAAAAGAATTGAAGAGTCTTCTCAAGCTCAGCCCTGCCGAGATAAGAAAAGACCGCCAGAATAAATATCGCAAAATAGGCGCTTTCGTCGAAGCTCACTAACGCCGACGGCGTTTCCTTCTTGAGCCGGAATCCTTGCCTTTGTCATCGTCATCTTTGTCGATAGATTTGATCAGGCTCTGGGCTTCTTTGTAATAGGCCGAGTCTTTGTCTACCTTGGTGAGAACATCAAGGGCATTGTCATCCTGTCCTTGTTTCTGGAAGTATTTGCCCTGATTCACGTAGATCTCGTTCAGTTTTTCAACGCCTTTGCCTTTGAGCTTGCCTTCTTTTTGCAGCGCTTCCATGATCGCAATCGCGTCGCTCAATTTGCCTTTGGCAATGGCCTCTTTGGCGGCTTCTACCGTGACTACTTCCGGAGGATTCTCTTTTTCCGGCATCAGTCCACTCAGGTCGAACTTGCCGCCAAAAGTATAAAGTGAGAAAAAGAGCGCTCCCACACCCAGAACACCAAGACCGATAGGAAGTGCACGGCGCAATAGATCTGCCGGTGAAGCTCCGCCTCTACCGCGGCTGAAGTCCTGGGACTTGATTCCCTGTTGCTTCATGGCCTCGGCGCGGTCGTGTTTAATCTGAGATCGCATCGCCTCTACCTGGGCTTGCACGGAGGCGGCGCTGGTGGTAGATGCGGTATGGTCGTCCGGATTAGGCGTGCGAGTCTGAAACTCTTCCAGGGCTCGATTGGCCAGATCTCTGGTCGAACGCCCGGGAATGTTGACTTCCCCGGTATTTGTATGTTGAGGTTTGAGCGAATCATCCTGGGCGAGCGGCCCCGGTTCGATGTCTGAATGGGGTAGAGACTGGCTGGTGGCTCTTTTAGTCGGCGAGGCCACCGGTTGGTTCATGGCCGCTTCAAGAGCTTCGGCAAACTCTTCCATGGTCTGGTAGCGCTGGTCGGGGCTTTTAGCCAGGGCTTTATAGACACATTCTTCGAGCTCGTCAGGAAATCTCAGACCCGGTTTGACCTGATTGAGAGGAGTAGGCGGATCCGAGAGGTGCATGGCCATCACCCTTACCAGCTCATCAGAGTGGAAGGGCACTTCTCCTGTCAGGGTTTCATAAACAACCACGGCCAGCGAGTAGATATCGCTGCGATTGTCGACCTTAGAGCTGGTGCATTGCTCGGGACTCATATAGGTCGGGCTTCCGCAGACTGTTCCTGTTCTGGTAATCTTGGCCGCATCGGATTCTTCGACTATGCGGGCGATACCAAAGTCGACCATCATCGGAAAAAGCTTCTGACCGCTTCGCTCAACCAGGACTATATTCTCTGGTTTGACATCGCGGTGGACCACCCCTTCTCGGTGCGCTTCACCGAGGGCCGAGGCGACTTGAATGAATATAGGGATCGCTTCCTTATATGGCAGGCGCTCTTCCTGGGCCAGAAGGTCGGACAGTGGCGTGCCCACCAGGAGATCCATGGCGATATAGGGTCGGTTGCCCTGGGGAATAACCCCGAAGTCGTAAATGGTAATGATGTTGGGATGGCTCAGACGGCTGGAGGCTTTTGCCTCCTGACGGAAGCGTTTAATGAACTCTTCGTCCGAAACCAGATAGTCATGCAGAACTTTGATCGCCACTTCCCGGCCGATCAACTCTTGTACCGCCTTATATACGGTTCCTGCAGAACCCTGGCCGATGACCGACTGAATTTTATAGCGACCTTCGACAACCTCGCCGATCAGCGGGTCGTCACCGACTGTGACCATTGATGAGCCGTCCCGGGGGCAGGTCTCCTGGTCTTCGGTGGTCTGAAAGTTACATACCAGACAGAGTTTCATGAAAGAGGAGCGATTTATCTATTTCTAGTAACAATATGGACAAGGGTTCCAGGGATTTTCAGAGCAATTTTTACTCTTTATATTACTTTTAATTACCACCGGAGGACAGGGACAAACCAGATTTGACCGGACCGCTTAATATCATTGTTTCAAAAGCTAACTTATAAAAGCTGTTAACAGTCGTATTTCGAAAGTTCCGGACGGCTAGATTTAGAGGAGTCCGGGTTGTTACTATCTAAAGGTTTATCAGCCTTACCAGAGCAGTCTTTTTACAGCGCATGAGCGAAAACCAGGAAAAATCGGCAAATCCCGAGAATGACGGGTCCAAACCCGGCAAAATGGCCCTGTTGCTGATTTTTTTGACGATCTTCATAGACTTAGTGGGCTTCGGTCTGATTATTCCGGCTCTGCCGACCTATGCCCAGGAATTGAACGCCAGCAAGTCCACCGTCGGTTATTTAATTGCCTCCTACTCGGTGATGCAATTTCTGTTCATGCCTTTCTGGGGCAGATTATCGGATAGGGTCGGTAGAAAGAAGATTCTACTGGTCAGCCTTACCGCTTCCTTTCTTGGCTACCTGATCTGGGGTTTTGCCGATTCGATCTGGCTGCTTTTCTTCTCTCGCATGGTGGCCGGTTTCGGCAACGCCAACATTGCAGTTGCCCAGGCCTATATTTCGGATGTGACCAGTCTCGAGGACAGAGCAAAAGGCATGGGACTGGTGGGCGCGGCTTTCGGTCTGGGCTTTGTGATCGGACCGGCTATCGGTGCCGGTGCTTCTGCTATGGGTATGAGTCTGGCTGCGCTTGGCTTCATTGCAGCGGCTTTCAGTTTTATAGATTTGATTCTCACCGCAATTTATCTGCCGGAACCCAAGGTGCGCTCTGATGCCGGCAAGCAGCGCTATGGCATGGGCATAAGCTTCTACTTGAACACTTTGCAAGCGCCGAATCTGCGCGTCTCTCTTTTGATCTTCCTGGTTTCCACCTTTGCCTTCGCCAATATGGAAGCAACCCTGGTGCTTCTGACCAATGAACAATTCAAGTTCGACAACATGCAGAACATGCTCATGTTCCTCTACATCGGGGTGCTCATGGTGATTGTTCAGGGCCGACTGATTCATGGACTGAGCAAAAAGTTCGGAGAGCGAAAGCTTATTTTTGCCGGCTGTTTATTGATCGCTATCGGTCTTGTTCTGACACCTCTGACATCGAACCCGACCGTACTCTATATCGCGCTCGGCATCCTCGCCTTCGGCTCCGGTATCAATACCCCGGCCAACCAGAGCATACTATCAAAACTTGCTCCGGAAGAGTCCGTCGGTGGTGTCATGGGAGTGGGTCAATCGCTCTCGACCATGGGTCGGATCCTCGGTCCTGCTGTGGGTGGATTCGCTTTTGAACATTATGGTGCCACCAGTCCCTATATCATCGGGGCCGCCACCATGGTGTTGGCGGTGGTACTCAGTTTGTTACTGCCGGAGGTATCACATGGCGGTTCGGCTGAACAGGGAAAACCTGCCGCCTAGTGCATCGCTAGATTTTTTATGTTAAGATTAACAGTAGTTCAAAAAATGTAGTAACCTGAGAAAGACAAATTTTAGTCTGGTTCGAAAAGTTAATAGATTGAGGTGGTAAATCTCTATGGCATTGAAAGAAGAGAAAAAAATGCCTGTTCCTAAACAAGTTCAGAAACGCTATAAACAAGAGCTGAACAAGTACAGAAAGCAGATAAAGAAAAACGAAGATATCCAGAAGGACAGAGTCAAAGCAGCTTAGACATCTATTTATTGTGATACAACATAGATGTTATGTCTTCAGAATTAGATAACAGTGTGGATGAACAAGCGGCCCGCGGTCGCCCTTTTAGCATGGGCAGCGTCAGTCGCTTCAGGCAGCCGCACTCGGTCGAGCAGAGTCTGGCACCTTATCAGGTGGCATCAGCCCGGGCCTATGCGCGGGTCTTGAACGAAAAATCTTTGATATCGGATGAGGTACTAACCAAAGTACTTTCCTTCCTTGCCGAATTAGAAGAAATGCTGAGCCGGGGCGAGTCTTTCCTTACCCCGGAGGACATGGATATCTATTCCGGCCTGGAGCGTAAACTGGACGAAAATCTGGGACCGGCCTCCAACATTTTGAGGATGGGTCTTTCTCCCAACGATCACTTCGCCTGTGATATCCGGCTCTGGATGAAGGACGAGACCCTGGCCAGTATGCAACTGTTGCTCGATTTGAGAACAGTTGTTCTTGCTCTGGCGGAAGCCCATCGTGATGTGGTCATGCCCGGTTATTCTCATATGCAGCCGGCCAGTCCAGAGTTGCTGGCTCACTGGTGGCTTGCCAGTGCAAGCCGCTTCGCCAGGGACTTCAGGCGTTTAGCAGATTGCTTTGCCCGCATAGATCTCTGTCCTCTGGGAGCAGGAGCTTTTGCCGGTTCTCATCAACCTATCGATAGAGTTAAACTGGCGGAACACCTGGGGTTTGCCGGGGTGCTGGAGAACAGTCTTGATGCGGTCACTGATAGAGACTCGGTGGTGGAGCTATCTACATGCGCCAACCTTGTCGCAGTGCATATTTCTCAGATGGCTACCGAGCTTTTACTCTGGGCTACTCAAGAATTTGGTTATGTCAGATTGCCCCGGGCGTTTTCTTATCGAACAAGAAACTTTCCCCAGAAGCGCAATCCCGAGCCCTTAGAGGTCCTGCGCAGTCGCTCTGCCCAGATGACCGGCCGACTGGGCCAGTTTCTTTGTGAGTTGCAGGGAATTCCGATAAGCTACAGCCATGATCTGCAGGAGTCTCTTCCTGGTTTGCTCGAGGTGATGGAGAACCTTCGCTTTATTCTGGAGCTGACCTCGGTGGTATTGCCGGCGATGATATTCGACACCACAAGAATGGAAGAGCGGGCCGGGGTAGATTTAGCTAATGCCGGCAATGTCATGGATTATTTGATCGAGAGAAATTTCGAGCCGGATAAGGCATCTAAGATAGTAGAGGGCTTGATGAAATATTGTAGACAACGCTCTAAACATTTCATCGATCTGACCCGGGGTGAATGGCAGGAGTTCTCACCGGCATTCGATGACGAAATCTATCGCTATATCACGGCCTCTACTGCCACCGAGATAATGGACTCCCTGGGAGGAACAGCCCACCTTCAGGTTGATGAGGCTCTCCGCCGCGGCAGAGAAGAACTGGGCCAGGATAGGGATTGGCTTTCTGAGAGATCCGGCAAAAAGCCAAAATCTTAAACAACCCTTTGGATGATAGGCTTTCTGGGCATTGATCTGAGACTATAGTAAGTCATCAGTTCATTCAGTTCGAAACAGGTTATACAGATCCCTCAAATCTTTCGGATTATGAGGGTGACGGAGGAATTTTAGGCGCATGAAAGCAATGGTACTGGCAGCCGGTGTAGGTTCGAGATTGGATCCCCTGACAACAGTCATGCCGAAGCCGCTGGTCCCCGTTGCAAACAGCCCGGTGATGGAGCACATCATTCGGCTTCTATCGGTACACGGCTTTACCGACATCATCGCCAACCTCCACTATTTGCCCGACGAGATTCGTGGCTATTTCGGAAACGGCAACCGTCTGGGTGTTGATCTGAGTTTTAGATTAGAGGAGCAGCTCACCGGAGACGCAGGCGGCGTCAGAGCCTGCAGAGATTTCTTCGGCAAGGATACCTTTATTGTCATGATGGGTGATCTGGTCACCGATGCCGACCTTTCCAAGATAGTGGCAGAGCATAAACAGAAAAAAGCGATTGCCACCATCGCCGTCAAAGAGGTTGAGGATGTCGAACATTTCGGTGTGGTTGTTCAAGATGCCGATGGTTATATCAAAGGATTCCAAGAGAAGCCTCGACGTGAGGAAGCCCGCTCTAATCGTGCCTCCTGCGGTATCTATGTTCTTGAGCCTGCGGTATTCGACCATATGCCTGCCGACGGCGTATACGGATTCGGACGTGGACTCTTCCCCAGCCTGGTTGAAAAAGGTTTGCCGGTGCTTGGTTCAGAAATAGGCACCTACTGGTCCGATGTCGGTACGATCAAGCAATATCGTGAGACCAACTTCGATGTGATTCGCGGTCTGATCAATATACCGGTGCCCGGTCTCAAAGAGATTGTCGATGGTCAGCTCAGATTTTTGGAAGCCGGATCGTCTATAAATTCTGGTTCGGTCATGCACGGTCCTACTATGCTCGGCGCAAATTCAAAAGTTCTTTCGGGTTGTCGATTTTTCGGCTCGATAGTGATTGGTGACAATGTCACCGTAGAAGATGGCGTCGAAATGGAGAACGTCGTAATCTGCAACGGCGCAAGAGTGGCTCGGGGAGCCAAATTGAAAGATACTATCGTAGGCCCCGGCTATACGGTTGAAGCCGAAGCGAAACATGAAGATGATACTCTGATCGTAGATCAGAATAGAGAACCGCAGACTGCCGGATTCTCCGGCTAGCTATTTAAAAGGTCCAGATCCGCCTGGTCTATTTGACGCAGGCGGTAGGTTGGGTACTTGTCTGGGCCGCTTTCCAGATCTCCATCCAGAGCCAGTAGTGGAATGGGTTTATCTTGTCCACATCCTCTACATCCATCGGCTCTAGCAACGCCAGCCAGGTATGGGGATTTGGAAAGCGCTTAGCGAGGCTGTAGCAGTCTGCCATCCACAGAATTTGATCGGTTGTATCATTGGTGGCCATTTTTCTTCCTCACTTCGAGAGACGAAAACAGAGACTTTTCGTCAGGGTCGCTGTGCTCCCTCACCACTTGTAATACCCAAATTCCGACCATGCGAAACCGAGACTGTATGTAGCTAGACAACAAAACAGCCTGCAATCACCCATTCGGGTAATCAGTGTGATATCAACCGGGCGGCCAGGTGAGGGAGCGTCCCCCGAGGATGTGAATATGCAGGTGAAAAACAGTCTGACCACCGTGCTCCCCGGTGTTGACCACCAGTCGGAAGCCCTGGTCCAGGTTCTCGTCCCTGGCAACCCCGCTGGCGGCCTGGAAGAGGCTGCCAAGCTCTGCTGCTTCATTGCATTCCGTTACATTCGCCACATGATTTTTGGGAATCACCAGAATATGACTGGGTGCCTGGGGATTTATGTCTCGAAAGGCGAGCCAGTTGTCTCCCTGGGAAACTATATCTGCCGGTATCTGACCTTTTACTATTTTGCAGAAAAGGCAGTTTTCGGACTCTTCTTTGAGGTTTGTAGTGGATTCGGCGTTCATTTTTCAAACACGATTATTAGGATAGTAAGGGATATTTTTGGTGAGAAATTATAGTTTAGTGGGTAGCTTGATCTAATGTGGAAGTTTATTCTTATAACTTCTTGGAACATCTTTTATTAACGGATACGGAGAACAGAATAGATGACCAGTGACGGCAATTTGCTTCAGCGCTACATCGGATTGCAGAAATCATTATTGTCTTCTTTGCGATTAAGGGATGTTCTCGACTCTTGCGTTATTCAGTTCTCTGAACTGGCCGGCGGAGCCAGCGTGGCGGTCTTTCTTTCGGATAACGAAAGCATGTCTTTCAAGCTGATGGCGGCTAAGGGCTATTCTGAAAAGTCTCTTGATCACCTGCGGGTGGTTTCCTTCTCTGCCGAGAGTCTTTTGAAATATGTGGTTCAGAACCGGGCTCCCTTAAGCGTGGAAAGCCTGGAAGAGGCTCCGGATATGAGCCGGACTATTATGCAGGTAGAGGGCTCCGGCGGACAGATTGCTCTTCCCTTGATATCGGCTAATCTGCTTGTCGGGGCTGTTTTGATGGATGTCCACAATCCCAGCATCGCCGCTTATCTCGATTTCTACAGCGAGGTTGCCGATGTGACGGCTCTGGCGGTGGCCAACTCGATTCTTTTCGGGCGCAGCGAATATGAAAGAGAGCGTCTCAATACCCTTTACAAGACTTCCAGTGCTCTATCCGGAAGCATGCTCCAGGTAAACGACGTGCTTCAGATTGCGGCCGACACGGCTCTTATCCTGGCTAACACTCCCTATTGTTCAATTTTGCTTCTCGATGACAGTGCCGGAGGCAACGCCTTCAAGCTGGCGGCATTCAAAGGCTTAGAAGGTGCAAGTTTGAACGAGTTCGATCTCTCCTTCAACGATTCCATCGCCGGAAGCTGCATCCGTCATCGCAAAGTCGAGTACCTGGGCGACGGCGGCAGGCCTCCTTACGGCATGCCACGTGCCACCGGGGGTAGTACCTTCCAGTCGGTTGCTGCTTTTCCTATCTTATACGCAGAAAAACCTATCGGTGTGATGGAGGTTTATTCCACCGAGTTGCGCGCCTTCCACAAAGAACAGATAGCTTTATTAGAATCTCTGGCAGATCAAGTGGCCACGGCCTTGAACAATGCGCTCACCCATCAGACCGCCGCTTCTCAGTCGGTCATCGATGTGCATACCGGGCTTTATAATCGTCTCCATTTTGATGATGCTCTGGTCAAAGAGGTGGAGCGTTCTGGCCGGCATAAGCATGAACTGGGTCTGATGCTTGTCGATATCGATCATCTCGGTCAGATCAACGAACATCTCGGTCAGGCCAAAGGCGATGAAGCGATTCGCCATGTTGCCCAGGTGATCAAATCCACCCTCAGGGATATCGATATCGCCTGTCGTTATGGTGGAGAGGAGATAGGCATCATTCTGCCCGAGACTCCCCATGCCAATCTTCTTGAAGTGGCCGAAAGAGTGCGAATTGCGGTTCGGGACCAGACAGCGCCGGGGGTCGGTACTATAACCGTCTCTATCGGTGTTTCCAGCTTCCCCTCCCTGGCCGATTCCTTCCAGAGTCTTGTGGAAGGGGCTGAACAGGCTCTGGATATCGCCAAATACGAAGGACGGGACAGGGTTGTGGTGGTTCGCCCCCGGGAGAACATGCAGCCCGGAGACATCTCCTGGGAGGAGCTGGCCAATCAGGCTAAGCTTGCCGTTATTTCGGAGCGTCAGGGACGTCTGCAGAGCCGTCTCACGGTCTCTCCCGAGTACGCATCCTGGCTCACCGCCTCGCCCCAGATGGTAGGCAAGAAAAAGAACGACTGAGTCGACTGAAAGGCTTTGTAAACCTTTATTTTGAGCCGGTGGTCGGGTTTTTGCCTGAGCACAGCTATTACTGACCGGCGCCCACGGGGAAGGGCTCGGCAATTCGCGGGATTTTGCTAAGCGATCAATTACTTGGCAAGCCCTCATTTTGCTGTTTTCAAGGCGCGCTCAGATCATTAAGAAAATGCGCAAAAGTAGCCCTGATCAGGTCCTCGTTATTACACTTTGAGCAGATAACAACGCAGGCTCCTGAGTCGGGTCGCCGAGCGACGTATCTTTTGGGTCTGAAGTTAGCTTCACAATGGAGGATATAGCATTGGCTACAGCAACCAAGCTACAAATCAAACCCCTGGCAGATAGAGTTGTCATCAAGAAACTCGATGCCGAGGAAAAGACTACTGGTGGAATCGTTCTGCCGGATACTGCTAAAGAGAAGCCCCAGCAGGGAGAAATCCTCGCTGTAGGTCCTGGCCGTTTCGATGACAAAGGTAATCGTCAAGCCATGGAAGTAAAAGTAGGCGATAAAGTTCTGTTTGCCAAGTACTCCGGAACCGAAGTTAAGATTGACGGTGTTGAGTACTTGATTCTTGCAGAGCGCGACATTCTTGCCGTAGTTGGCTAGAAATCGCCTGACCGCTTTAGAGTATGCATTTTAATTTTATAGAGAGGAAGAAAAACTAATGGCTAAGCAAATTAGTTATGACGAAAAAGCCCGTCGTGCCCTCGAGCGTGGTGTTGACCAGGTAGCTAATACCGTTAAAATCACCCTTGGACCGGCTGGACGTAACGTAGTTCTTGAGAAGAAATTCGGCGCTCCCCAGATCATCAATGATGGTGTCACCATCGCTAAAGAGATCGAACTGGAAGATCACCTGGAGAATGCTGGTGCTCAGCTCGTTCGCGAAGTTTGCACCAAAACCAATGATGGCGCCGGCGACGGTACCACCACCGCTGCTGTTCTTGCTCAAGCCATGATCAAAGAAGGTTTGAAGAACGTTGCTGCCGGTGCTAACCCGATGATTCTTCGTCGTGGTATCACCAAAGCCGCTCATGACGCAGTCGAAGAGATCAAAAAGCTTTCCAAGCCTGTTGAAGGCAAGAAAGAGATCACTCAAGTTGCCACCATCTCGGCTGGTAACGAAGAAGAGATCGGATCTATCATCGCTGAAGCTATGGAGAAAGTTGGCAAAGACGGCGTAATCACCGTTGAAGAGTCCAAGTCCATCGCTACCGAACTCGAAGTTGTAGAAGGAATGCAGTTCGACAAAGGCTACATCTCCGCCTACTTCATCACCGATTCCGAGAAAATGGAAGCTGTTCTTGAAGAGCCTTTCATTCTCTGTGTAGACAAGAAAGTAAATCTTCTTGCCGACATGGTTCCTGTCCTCGAGAAAGTTGCTCGCTCCGGCAAACCCTTCATGATCATCGCTGAAGATGTTGAAGGTGAAGCTCTTGCAACCCTCGTGGTCAACCACCTCAGAAAAGTTCTTCCCTGCTGCGCTGTTAAAGCTCCTGGCTTCGGCGACAGAAGAAAAGAAATGCTCAAGGATATCGCTATCCTCACCGGTGGTCAGGTTATCTCCGAAGAAGCCGGTAACAAACTCGAGAACGTGACCGTCGAAATGCTCGGTCAAGCTCGTCAAGTTATCGTCAGCAAAGAGAAAACCACCATCGTTGCCGGTAAAGACAACAAGAAAGCTGTCGAAAGTCGCATCAGCCTCATCAAAAAACAGATTGAAGAGTCTGATTCCGAGTTCGATAAAGAGAAGCTTCAAGAGCGTCTTGCTAAGCTCGCCGGTGGTGTTGCCGTAATCAAAGTCGGCGCTGCTACCGAGACCGAACTGAAAGATCGCAAGTATCGTTTCGAAGATGCTCTTAACGCTACCCGCGCAGCAGTTGAAGAAGGTTACGTCCCTGGCGGCGGTACCACCCTTCTCTACCTCGTCAACAAACTGCACAAAAACCTGGACAAACTCCAGGGTGACGAGCGCACCGGATATGACATCGTGCTCCGCGCTTTCGAATATCCTGTTCGTCAGATTGCAGACAACGCCGGTCTCTCCGGAGAAGTTGTTGTTGAGCGTATCAAAGAGAAGAACCAGGATGGTTATGGCTTCAACGCCATGAAGTTCGAATATTGCGATATGGCTAAAGCCGGAATCATCGACCCTGCTAAAGTCGAAAGATTCGCAATTCAGAACGCTTCTTCCATCGCTGCTATGTTCCTCACCACCGAGGCCCTCGTTGTAGATCTTCCTGAAGACAAGAAATCTATGCCGATGATGCCCGAAGGTGCCGGAATGGGCGGTATGGGCTTCTAATCTCTAACCGAGATCGGAAAGTAAAAGCAAATCCATAAGAAAGGGGCTCGCCATAGGCGAGCCCCTCTTCTATTTTCTATTTGCCGCTATACCAGCGCTCTAGATTGCGCTTGTTCATATCGACATGGTTCAAGCTGATGATTTTTGAAGGTGTTCCGCTTTTGCTCCAGACTTCACTTACCGCCACCGCCGTTCCCTTATAAGGAGCAGGCAGAGCCTTGTACTTTATCGAAACTCCCAAATTCCTTCCCGGCAATGCTGCCTGAATCTCTGATGAGGTGGAGCTTTTCAAAAAACGCCAGCCCTGACGTTTGAGGTTGCCTACATAGAAGGCGTAGACCTGGCTGACATTGTCCCGGGTCCAGAACTGCATATTTTTATCCCGGCTCGACTGTTGCCCCGAACCGGATTGACCGAAACTGGTGTATTTGACATTGCCAGGATATAGCGGCACGGTGAATTGTGAGGATGCAACTTTTATATCCGGAGCGCCATCGGTCCATTTTTTATTCTGGTATATAGGCTGCCCGGAGCGACCCCATTGTATTGATTCGCCCACTTCCAGCTTCGGGGCCGAATCATGAAGACGTCTGATTCTGTCTCTTCTTTCTTGCCTTCTTCTCTCTTTCTCTGGGTCATCCGCCAGAGCCTGGTCGAGCTGGCTGCCCGTCCAAAAAACAAGGACCAGAGCCGCGAGGATGCCTCTGCCTGAAATTTTCATCGGTTTGGTACTCCCAGAAATCGTTGCTCGGATATAGATTCTTACCCGGCTGACGCTTGAATGCACCACCTGCTCCTGGAAGGAGCTGGCGGCGCTATTTACAGATCTCTTTAGTATGGGATAAGGTAAATATAGGTCCTTCCTATAGCGCCGCCCCGGCAAGTTTACGCAACTTAATCGCGTTTAACTCGACAACTTGACATGGCGAATTGTCGAGTTGTATAGTGGCGATATGGACACCGAAAATGCAACATCTTACTCCATCGAAGAGCTGGCAGAGATGACCGGCTTCGACAGGAGAACCATACGCAGTTTTATCGAGCAGGGTTTGATGAGGGGCCCTGACAAGATGGGACGTTATGCCCAGTACTCGCAAGATCATCTGGTTCGTCTTCTGGCAATCAAGAACATGAAAGAGATGGACGGCTTCAGTACCGGGGTGATTCGAACCAGGCTGCTTACCATGAGTCAGGACGAGGTCGATCAGGTGGCGCTCAGTCCTGAAGAGAGTTTTCGTTCGTCGACCACTTCGGCAACGGATTATTTGAAATCGATTCGGGGAGGCTCGGCTCCCCCACCTGTCGCAAGGGCTGAGGAGAGTCCTGCCGAGGAGAAGAAGAGCACATCTAGAAATGCCATAGAACTACTTCTTCTGGAGTTCTCGAATTTGAGCAAGGGTAGATCGGTAAGAAATAAAGCCAGCGCGGAGACCTGGCACAGAATAAGTGTTACCCCCGATGTAGAGATATCGGTGCGCGGGCTGGAAGATGAGACCGATATTGCTCGTCTCACCAGAATCGCCGATCATCTGCGCGAGTTCATCCTGGGGAATTTAGGGAGCGAAGAGTAGAATTATGGCGGAAAAGGATATAAATAAGGTTCTGGGCCTGGAAGCCCGGTTCGATTGCGAGTTGATCAATACCCAGGGCGGCTCCACGAGACATCTGTTGATAGATGTGGAGGCCCGTGCAAAAGAAGGTCACCGCACAGAAAGGCGACCTCTCAATCTCGCTCTGGTAATAGATGTTTCTACATCTATGCGCGGCAGTCGACTTGCCAACGCCAAAAAAGCGGCGGTGCAGTTGATTGAGTCTTTGAGCGAGAAAGATTATCTATCGGTGGTATCATTCGGTCGCGATGTTCAGGTCCATTTCTCCGGTCTAGAGATGAACCGCAGCAACCGAGAACTGGCTGCTCGAATTGTTTCTGGTCTCGATCATCGTATGTACACCAACTTGAGCTCCGGATGGCTGGAAGGGGCAGCCTGCGTGGCTGCCACCATGGATAGCGTCAAGGATTTGCACAGTCATGTGATTCTACTTTCGGACGGCTATGCCAATGTCGGAATATTGGATTCTAATGAACTCACAGAGCATGCTCGGCAGCTGAGATTGCGGGAAGTCTATACCTCGACAGTCGGAATAGGCAACGATTATTGCAGTACCTTGTTGCGGCAGTTGGCCGATCATGGCGGTGGTCGTCTCCACGATGCCGAACATCCCGAAGAGATTGTTTCGGTCTTAAAAGGAGAGCTCGAAGAGCTTCGTACCAGTCTTGTCAATGATCTGGTGCTAAAAGTTACCCTGCCCCGGGGCTGTCGTGTGGAGAGTTTGAGCGGCTATCCCAAGTCTCTGGTCGGAAGAGAGTTGACTTTGAACCTTGGTTCTATCACGGATGGAGCATGCAAGAGGGCGGTGCTGAGGATATTTTCTCCCCAGGGACAGGATGGCGAATGGTTGACCTTTAAGTGCTCTGTCGATGGCAAACTTGATGCGGATAAACGGGTAGAGGCTAAAGACGAAGTCGGGCTCGGCTTTGCCGAAGGGCGAAGATATAAGACCAAGAAGCTGGATCCTAAGGTGGCGCTGACGGTGGCACAGATCTGGCATGCTCAGGTGGTCGGCAAAGCGGCCGAGATCAACCGAAACGGCAATGTCGCCATGCTGCATATGTTTATTCAAAGAGAGATGGCTCATTTTGTCGTTTATACAAAGAAGCTTCCCGAGGCGGATTATCTGGTTCAAGAGTTTTCGCTTATGCTGGAGAATCACGAGAAAGCCTGGTCGGAGAGACTGCGAAAAGAGATGGAGTTATCCAGCTATCGAACGCTTACCACCAGTGTGGACTATAGAGACAAAGAGCGTGATCCCTGGACGACCACCATGGGCGGATTCTGACAAGATCATATTGACAAATCAGTGCGGAAGCCCTGCAATTTCTCCAGTGAGATATTGGCACCACATACGATAACTACGATGGTCTCTCCTTTAGAAAAGGAGATCTTGCCACCGATAAGCGCCGCCAGGCAGCAAGAGGCCGCTGGTTCGGTCAGGAGCTTCTCTTCTGCGAGCAAAGTAAAGGCTGCCTCTACCGCGGCTCTATCCTCTACCACAGCCAATTCGGCGATGTAATCTTTGGCTATGGAGAAGGGTCTTTCTTCGGTTTTTCTCGCTCCGAGGCTGTCGGCAATAGAGGCGATACGATCGAGTTCGACTAGCTCTCCTGCCTCGATGCTGCGTTTCATACAGTCTGCGCCCAGGGTCTCTATTCCAGAAACTCTGGCTGAAGGCAGATAGCATTTTGTCGCCGAGATGATACCGGATATAAGACCACCGCCGCCGATTGAAGCCATGATCAGATCTGGTTCCGGGGAGCTTTTATCTTCGGCAATTTCTTTAATCATCGTTCCCTGACCTGCCATCACCAGGCTGTCATTAAAAGGATGAATATAAGCAAGATCATTTTTTTCTGCTTCCATCAGGGCAAGGGCATTGGCTTCGTCCCAGGCTGAGCCATGCAGAATTATCTCGGCCCCCAGTCTTTCGAGAGCGTTTACTTTGAGTTCGGGGGTTTTCACCGGAAGATATACCGTCGCTGTTGTCTCCAGCAAACGGCTGGCCAGGGCGACACCGAGTCCGTGGTTGCCGCCGGAGGCGGTCACCACTCCCCTTTTTCGTTGCTCTTCGTCGAGGTGGGCAACGGCGTTAATCGCGCCGCGTACTTTAAACGAGTGGGTCGGCTGCAGACTCTCCAGCTTGAGCCAGACATCAGCTCCGGTGAGATCGCTGAAATAACTGCTTCTAATAAGAGGAGTCGGGCGAAGATAGCGAGCCACGGTCGAGGCTGCTTCTTCCAGGGCGGTTCGGTCTAGTAAGCCAGAATTCAATAGTATAATCTTTATCGGGGTTGGGCGGAAAGTTCTTTTTTAGCATATCGGAGCAGGAGGAGCCATGGCATTTAGAAGAAATCTTGCTTTCTCTTTCTCTCTTTCATGCTTGGGAGCACTGACTTTATTATTTGCTGTCTGTGTTCCCCGGGCGCAGGCTGATTTTGACAGCGACTTCAACAAAGACATTACCAAAGGCTTTTTTAAGTCCGATTTTGATTTTGATCTGAACAAAGAGATAGATAAAAGTGAAAAGCCGGCGGCTTCAGATAGTTCTAGCAAAGCGCAGACAGCGGCTCGCCGGACCCAGGCCAGGGTGGAGCGCGAGATGCGCACCCAGCAGGCGGACTTTCAGCTTTATCTACAGATGCAGAAAGTAAGCAATTATATGAGCCAGTGGGCCACCTGGAACCATAGAATGCCTTCCTATGTCGAGCAGATGAACCAGGTCATTGTGCAACTTTGCGAACTGGTCCCTAACAACCCATATAGAGCCGACCAGATTCAAGAGTCTTCCGGACGCAGTACCGATCCTGATTATCGTTATCTGAATCAACCGCTCAATGAATTTTATAATGGCGAAGCTTCCGATGGCTTCGATCCTTCAAGTTTCGTGCCGAATAACTCTTATGAAGCCTACGGTCATAAGAAAGTCCACATCGAGTACAATGCCAGCCTCACCGCCGAGACCGTTCGGGAATGGGAAGAGAGCCCACCTCTATCCTGGCGCAATCCACCCGGCGATATCACGGTTATCACCAATGATTCGGATCTGATTGTCGTCTGGGGGGCCGGTATCGACGGTAAGCCGATTCATGTGCCTGGCAGCAAGCGAATCAGGCTCTTCGTATCGAATCTACTGATGGAAGGAGAGATCGACAACTATTGAAGTTCGCCTGCTCTTTTATGTTAGACCGCTGAGATATTGATCATTTCGTTGTTGAGATAGTTCTTTTCCAGGTGCTCTTTCAATCGGGCACTTTGAACAGGCTGACAGCGATAACCTATATAGCCGTCCGGTCTGAGGAGATAGAGGCAGTTACCCCGGGCTCCATATTTATGGTGAGCGCTCAACTCCCAGTCGGTCAGCAAAGTAACCCTGGCTTTCTCCTTCAGATTCTCTAATTGCTTGAGCTCCGCATCGTTAGAGGCGATTATAAAAATGTCTATATCTAAGTTGGTGCCGGTGCAAGTGAGCTCGGCTATCTGCTCCACTTCCGATACCAGATTGTCGCTATCTGAACTGCTAAAAATGAGGAGGACATGATCTTTCATCTTGAGCAGTTCATGCAGCCTGACCGGATTTTCAGAGCTGCCGTCGGGGCAGAGGAAGGCATCGGGCGCCAGCTCTCCTGCCGGGGGACCGTGTTTGAAGTCGATGAACTGGTGCATCGCCGAACCCGACTTTGATACGGATTCAAGTAGATTGGGGAAGTCTTCCTGGACAATCGGGCTTTTTCGATAGTTCAATGCGTGTTCGGAGACGTTGTTTCTAATTCGTTTTTGAATAACTTCCTGGGCAGAGAGTATCGGGGCCAGCCTATTGCGGATATGCTGGGCAATGGGATTTCTGGTGGTATTGACCTTGGTGATGAAATCTGTCATTTGCAGAACGCTGAGGGCAACTGCCAGTCTCTCTTCTTCGTAGCTGTCGAGGAAACTATCCGTCACCAGGTTGTTGACGGCTAAAGCCAGTTTCCAGCCGAGATTGAATGAATCTTGCATGCCGGTATTCATGCCCTGGCCACCGGCAGGGCTGTGAATGTGGGCCGCGTCTCCAGCCAGAAATACGCGATTGATGCGGTATTTAGAGACATGTCTTCTGTGGATCGAAAAGGAGCTGGTCCAGAGAGGGTCACTGAGTTTCTCTTTAATATAGCTGCGTCTGTCCACCGCATCTTGTAACTCTTCGAGGGTGGGAGCAGTGTATTCTGTGTAGGTTTTTTCCGTGTTCTTAGAAAGCGCAGGGTCGGCCTCTTTGTCCGCCACCACTCTGAAGCGGCCCCCACCGTAAGGAAAGAAAGCGAGCAGACCTTCGTCGGTGTTAAATAGATTGATTTCGTCTTCTCTTAGATCCCCTTCTGCCACCACATCTCCAAGGATCCAGGTTTCGGGATACTTCTCGCCTTCGAAGGCGAGACCCAGTTCGTGGCGCACTGTGCTGTGGGCACCATCGCATCCCACCAGATAGTTGGTCGAAATCACCTCTTCTTCGCCTCCACCCTGCTTCACCCGGGCGCTTACATGACGACCGGAGTCATTGAGGTCGAGCAGCATGGTGTTCCATTCGACCCGAATTCCTTTTTTTGCAAGTGCGGCTATTAGAATCTCTTCGGTGATGTTCTGGGGGATGCTCAGAGCAAATGGATAAAGGCTGTCCAACTCTTCGAAGCTGAAGTGGGCTATTTTTTTGTTGTCGGCGTGGATATTGACCCCTTTGAGCTCGACTCCCCGCTTGAGAAATTCTTGCACCAGATCCATATTCTCGAGCATTTCCAGTGAGCGGGAGTGAATGGCAAGAGCCTTGGATGTGGTGGAAGGACCGGAGTTCTTGTCGACTATTCTTATATTGATATCGCGGCGAGCAAGCTCGAGGGCGAGGATCAAACCGGTGGGGCCGGCTCCGACCACCAGTACGTCGAGGTTGTTTGCACTTTTCTCTTCTCTATCTGACATCGGTCACTCCTCGTTTTTGAATATCAGGGCAATGGCATGGGCTTCCATGGCCAGGCCTTCACCGACCGGACCGAGTTTCTCTTTTGTTTTTCCTTTGATGCTGATTTGATCTGTTGAAAGCCCCAGCACCTCTGCCAGATTGGCTTTTATCTTTTCTGCATGGGGCGATAGTTTTGGTCTTTCCGCCACCAGAGTGGTATCAATATTGGCAATCGCCCATCCTTGAGATTCGAGAATCTCTCGGGTTCTTGCCAGCATGGTCAGACTGCGGATTCCTTTTATAGATTGATCCGAAGGAGGAAAAAGCTTGCCGATATCCCCCTGACCGGCAGCACCCAGAAGTGCGTCGATTATGGCATGGGTGAGAACATCGGCGTCGGAGTGTCCTTTGAGACCAAGCTCGAAGTCCAGTTTCTCGCCGCCAAGCACCAGATCATAGCCTTTTTCAAGACGATGGATATCGTAGCCCTGGCCGATGCGAAATTTGCTCACTGTCGAATCCTCAGTCACCGATTTTTAGCAAAAGGCTCTGGTTGTCTACGGTCTCACCGGCTTTGACAGCAATCTCGGTGACGGTTCCATCTTTGAGTGCCACTATATCTGATTCCATTTTCATGGCTTCGAATACAATCAGCCTCTGTCCGTTGGCAACCTTTGAGCCTTTCTCCACCAGTACCTCTTTGACCAGTCCATGCATGGCCGCTCTGACTTCGCCGGTGTTTATCGCTTGATACTCGCCGGTTCGACGTGGATCCTGCCGTTTGGCGCGTTTGTCTTTTCTCGCTTTGTTTGCAATTCCGCCCGCAGAAGACTCTTCGCCTTCTTTTATCAATTCGGCGACCGAAACTTTGAAGACCCGTTGATCTACTTCCACCTCGAAAGAACGGAGGTTGGAGCGGGTGACCAGGGCGTTTTCAATCTTCTCTTCTAGCTCTTGGCTAGAGGTTGAGAATTTTTTTTTTCGTATTTAGGACCGATCTCTTTCCAGTTTTTCATCATCTCTTTCTCCACATAGTTCGTGGTGACTTCGCCGGAGAGGAAGTTGGGATCATCAAGAAGCGCAAGATGGAAGGGAATGGTTGTTGCCACCCCTTCGATGATGAAATCGGTGAGAGCCAGTCTCATTCTGGCTATAGCTTCATCTCTGTCTTTACCCCAGACCACCAGTTTGGCAAGCAGAGAATCATAAAAAGGTAAGACTGTGTAGCCGGGATAGCAAGCGCTATCGACTCGGCTCCAGGGATGTTGAGGTTCTACATAATTGTGGATGGTGCCTGGATTGGGCAGAAAGTTTTTGTTGGGGTCTTCTGCGTTGATGCGACATTCTATAGAATGACCGCGCTGGCTGGTCTCTTCCTGGGTGAAAGAGAGTTTCATTCCGGCTGCCACTCGAATCTGTTCTTTGACGATGTCGACACCGGTCACCATTTCGGTTATAGGATGCTCGACCTGAACTCTTGTGTTCATTTCGAGGAAGTAGAAATGGTCGTCCTCAACCAGAAACTCAAGCGTACCGGCAGAAGTGTAGCCGAGGGCTTTGGTCCCTTTTACCGCTGACGAGAGCAGCTGTTCTTTGACTTTGGGATCCAGTCTGGCTGCAGGAGATTCTTCGAGCAGTTTCTGGTGTCTTCTCTGGCTCGAGCAGTCTCTTTCGAAAAGGTGCACCACATTGCCGTGGCTGTCACCAATCACTTGTACTTCGATATGTCTTGGTCGGTCCAGATATTTTTCAACATAGACTTCGCCGCTGCCGAAATAAGAAGAACCTTCTCTGACTGCTCCGGCAAGAGCATTTTCCACTTCTTCTTCTTTGCGGACAACGCGCAGACCTCTGCCACCACCACCGGCGCTTGCCTTGATGGCGACTGGGTAACCATATTCAGTGGCTAGCTTCTTCACTTCTTCCACTGTGGTGACCGGGTCGGTGGTGCCGGGGACAACAGGAACTCCGGCTTTGTCCATCACTCTTCTGGACTCCACTTTGGAGCCCATCATCTTGATGACATCAGAACTGGGACCAATGAAAGTAATATCATTTTTGGCGCAGAGGTCGGCAAAATCTCCGTTCTCGGCCAGAAATCCGTAGCCCGGATGAATAGCCTCGGCCTTGCATTTCTTTGCAATATTTATGATTTGCTCTACATCGAGGTATACCTGGTTCGGAGCCCCTTCCAGCTTCCATGTTTCAGCAGCCAGCTTGACATGTTTTGAATCTTGATCGGGTTCTGAAAAAATTGCCACCGGCAGGATGTCAAGCTCGCGACAGGCTTGAATGATTCGAACTGCGATCTCGCCACGGTTGGCTATCAGAACTTTTTTGAACATGTCTACTTCTATCCTTGTCAGAGGCAGGGTTATACGCAGCTAAATTAGCTTTCACCGGAGGCATATGTCCCGGTGACCTCTAAGCTATCAGCAAAGGAATAAAAAGGAATTAGAAAACAGGAAAATATCATTTTTCAGTGGGCGATCCGCCGACCGATCCGCTTTCAAAACTGTTGACTTCTTAATATTCGCCCGGTGAATAATGATAGGATCTACTGGTCAGGCAAAACACACCAAGTTGAAAGAAAGCATTTTTTCATGGCTAAGTCTTCGACATTTACCAGAGTATTCATGGCAGGCAGCGGATTCATGGGAAGGGCAATCGCCTTTCTTATCGTGAGTCGGACTAATGCTTCTGTCGAACTCTTCGACGTATCGGAAGATTCTCTCAAGCTGGCAGCTGCCGAAATAGAGAAGTACGGGCGGAAGTCCGTCGAGAAAGGTATTCTCACCGAAAAGGACTTCGCCGATGCCAAGGGGCGCATTCACTACAGCGGTGATCTTCAATCCGCGAAAGATTGCGATCTGGTCATAGAAGCGATTCGCGAAGATCTGGAGACCAAGCGAGAGCTGTTCTCTAAACTTGATAGCATCTGTGGCGACACCACTGTTTTCGCCTCTAATACTTCATCGCTTCCCATAACCAGTCTTGCTTCGGCAACGAAGCGCTCGGACCGCTTTATTGGAATGCACTTCTTCTCTCCAGCCCATGTGATGAAGCTGGTGGAGATTATTCCCGGTGTTGATACCTCCACCGAAACCATCGATCGTGTACGCAAGTTCGGCGAAGAGATGGGCAAAACTATCATCAAGTCCCTTGACTTTCCCGGTTTCATCACCACCCGCCTGGGGATGGTCCTTATCAATGAAGCGGCATTCGCTTTAATGGAAGGGCTCTCCACGCCGGAGGAGATCGATACCGGTATGACCCTGGGCTACAATCATCCCATGGGTCCCTTAACTCTGGCGGATTTCATCGGGCTGGACGTCGTTCTTCATATTATGGAGACGATGCAATCCGGTTTCGGTGATACAAAATATCGTCCCTGTCCGGTTTTGAGACAACTCGTTTCTGCCGGTCACCTGGGACGCAAGACAGGCAAAGGATTCTATGATTATGGTGGCAAAGGGTGATATCTATTAGTATTTACATGGTGAGCACCCTCTTCATTCTCGGGTTGTTTTTACTCACCTGCGCGTTTTACTACTGCTTGAAGACGGTGGACAAATCGACCATCGCCGATTCCGACCTGCCTTTTATCTCGGTTTTGATTCCGGCAAGGAACGAAGAAGGCAAGATAGAACGCTGTATCGAGTCTATTCTCAATCAGGACTATCCTAATTTCGAGTTGATCATCATCGACGATCGCTCTACCGATCGCACCGGAGAGATCATCGCAGGCTACGCCGAAAAAGATCCCAGGATCAAGTTCGTTCAGGGTAAAGACGCTCCGGATGGATGGATAGGCAAGTGCAACGCCCTGGCCCATTCTGTGCGCTATGCATCCGGGGACTGGTTCATCTTCACCGATGCCGACACCTATCATCACCCCAACTCTTTGAGAGACGCAGTCAGTTATGCCGTGGAGAGCAAGCTCGACCTTCTCTCTTTCGTGCCGGTTCAAGAACTTGGCAGCTTCCCGGAGCGACTGGTTATGCCGGTTCTCCTCAGCTCTTTTCTGCTCGGTGATCCTTTTAACACCGTCAACGACCAGGACGCCAAGCGCGCTTATGCCTACGGTCAGTACGTCATGTGCCGCCGTGATCCTTATATAGCCACCGGTGGTCACCAGGCGGTGCGGGACGAGATCGTCGAAGATCACGCCATGGCAAGGGTCTTCAAAGAGAAGGGCTATAAGATTGGCGTCGCCGACGGCAAATCTCTTTATTCGGTCCGCATGTACACCGACTGGGAATCGATGTGGCAGGGTTGGACAAAGAACCTCTATTCTTTCATCGACAGCAAAGTAAGCAACCTGTTCATCATTCTCGTTTTGATGAACACTGTGCTGCTCTTGCCCTATTTCGAGCTGGCCTGGGTGATTGCTGAGTGGATCGAAGGGGATGTCACAGTCAGTCTTTACAGGCTCACTTTCTTTGTGCTTGCTCAATATGTAGTGCTTTTCTCCTGGTTCAAGCGCGTTTCGGAGCATCATGCCGGAACCAACTGGATGCATTTTTTCCTGATTCCGTTTGGTGGCGTGGCTGTCTCCGGTCTATTTCTGCATGCCGCTTATTTAGTTCTTTTCGGAGAGCAGGTCAGTTGGAAAGGTCGCAAATATGTGGTCAGCACCCAGAAGACCATCAAGTCGTCTCGCGGCATCGAGAAAGCCAAGCTCATGCCTGATGTTTCCGATTAGCCATGTCGATTAGCAGTCATGATGGCAAGCGGCCCAGTGTGGCGGAGCTGCAGAGCTTTGTCCGGGGGCGGGTCAAACTGCAGTTTCATTCGGTGGACGGAACCTCTTTCGAGGGGGTTTTGAAGTGGTTTGATCAAGATGCCTTCTGTCTGATCAAAGATGATGGAAGCACCATCACCTTGATCAAGCGCAATGTCCTGGGTTATGGACCGCTTGTAAGCAAGAGCTGATCTCGATTGCTTCGTATCTTCTCGATAGTGATTCTGGTTAAATTTGTTATTTAACGGTAATAGTTTTTCCGGTCCGCTCTATATGCACTCACTATGCCTTTGTGCTGGTGGGCATTTGAAGCGGGTCATGCTAGACTTAGGCCTGGTAAAGAATATTTGGGGCTTTCGGAGTGATTAATCTAGTGGGCAGCTGGTTTAAAGGACTGCTGAGCAAAGGTGTCGGTGTCGACCTGGGAACCGCCAACACGCTCATTTACCTTGAGGGTCAAGGTGTTGTGTTGAGGGAGCCTTCGGTGATCGCCATCGATACCAACACTAATTTGCCGCTTGCAGTCGGTGAAGAGGCAAGAGCGATGATTGGCCGTACTCCCCAGGGGGTAGCCGCATCCCGACCATTGCGCGATGGAGTAATCGCCGAGCTTGATCATGCCAAGCTCATGCTGAGCGAGTTCATCAAGCGAGTCTCCCAGAATTCATCGGGTATCCGCAGATCGGACATCGTCATTGCTGTTCCATCCGGAATCACCAGCGTCGAGAAAATCGCCATCCACAACGTGGCCGAGTACGCCCGAGCCAATCGTGTTTTCCTTCCGGAAGAGACCATGGCTGCTGCTATCGGTGCCGATCTTCCTGTGACGGAACCTACCGGTTCAATGATCGTTGATATCGGCGGCGGTACCAGTGAAGTGGCGGTGCTCAGTCTCTCCGGTATCGTAGTGAACGAGTCGGTTCGTATAGCCGGCGACGAGTTGAACGACGCTATCAGAAGCTATCTCAAAAAGGTCCACAGTCTGGAAATCGGCGAAAAGACTGCTGAAGAGCTGAAGTTCAGACTCGGCTCCGCCTGGAAAACCGAAGAGAACGACAAGTACAATGTGCGTGGTCTCAATCTTATCAACGGCCTGCCCCGGACGGTAACAGTCAGCCGTGGAGAAGTGCGAGAAGCGATTAAAGAGCCGCTTTCTCAAATTGTCGATACTGTCAAAAGAACCCTTGAAAGGACTCCTCCTGAACTGGCAGCCGATATCTATAACCGTGGTATCGTCGTTGTCGGTGGTGGTGCGTTGCTCCAGGGCCTCGACGAATTGATCTCGAGCGAGACCGAAGTGCCCGTGTTCATCGGAGACGATCCGCTGTCGGCGGTGGCGATAGGCACCGGTAAGATGCTTACGGATCCCACTTATAATCGCGTGCTCGAACTCTGCCAGATCAACAAGTAGCGGGGCTCTTGATGTGGCCAGTCCAAATGAGCCCAGATTATTCGAGCAGACCGATTCAATAGCAGAGATAGTCTTCGTCGTTATCGTGATCGTCATGTTGGTCGGACCGGTTTCCGGGGGGATTCTCTCGGTCAGTGGCTGGGCTTCATCCATCCTGAACAAGAGTTTCGACAAAGTCGAATCGACCAAGAATCTTGCAGAAAAGCTGCTCGAGTCATCTAATCGGATTCGAGAACTGGAACAGAAGTTGACCGATGCGGAGCTTGAGCTTTCTACATTGCGTCGGCAGGCCAGGGATACCAATTCTTTGCGGCAGATGCTCGGTCTCAAGAAAAAATTGACCCGTGGCACCATCGCTTGCGAAGTGGTGGCACGTAATCCGGATAACTGGTTCGAACAGGCTGTTCTCGATAAGGGTGACCAGGACGGAGTCTTGAAGGGCAGTGCGGTGATAACCGCCGATGGAATAGTAGGTCAGGTGGTGAGCACTTCAGAACATGCCGCCGTAGTTAGGTTGATAACCGATCCTGATCAAAAGCTCGGTGTGGTTATTAAGCGCATAGGGCTTCCCGGCATCATCTCCGGCAACGGCCAGAATCTGGCGGTGATGGACTTCGTGCCGGTGGGAACCAATGTGGATGTCGGAGACGAGATTGTCTGCTTTGGTAAGGGGGGGACTTTTCCCGACAATCATCCGGTCGGAACCATAGCTGCGGTGCGGCGCGATACTAATGGCGCCTCTATGCAGATCGATGTGAAGTTGACCGAAAACTGTTACGATTTAAACCAGGTGCTGGTACTCCCTCCTCTGGAAGAGTACTGATCTGATCTGAGGGGTGTAAGACCGAGACAATGTCTTTCTTGACGAACAGAACGAGAGGACGAATCGGAGCGCTTGGATTTTGCGTTCTTATAGTCGCTATCGTCTGGATGTTGCAGATGGCTGTTCTGAGCCAGATTCGGTTGGATGAAGTGCAATGCAATCTTGTTCTCACCTTCACCATTGTCTGGGGCATTACTTTCGGTTCTCCCCTTGAAGCGCCCACCCTCGACGAACTTCGATTAAGCACCCTCAAGTCGGTTCTCCTCCGGCAGCTTCTCTCGGGCTCTCTTTCCGCCGCGCTGCTCGGAGCCGTATTTGCCTCGCTCTATTCATCGGTATTGCCTATCTATCCGATTGCCTATCCGATTGTCGGATGGACCGCCGGTTATTTCTGTTTGAAAAAATTCAATCGGGCTCTTATCTTTTGCATTCCGCTGGTTTTGATCTTTACCTTTCTGTCCGAGATGATCACCGCCTTCCAGCTTCTCGTTTTGCAAAGACCGGGAGTGATAGAGAATTTCGTTAGAATCGTTCTTCCTGAAGGGGTGCTCAACTCTTTGATTGCACCCTTTATCTTCTTCCCCATGCGTGGCTGGATCGAGTTCACTCGCTTGAAAGAGCTGGAGGTCAGTCGATGAGCTCCTCGGTTACCGACAACGAGAGAACCGAGCGGCTTCTGGTCAAGTCATTTGTACTTGCATCGGTGGTCACGGTTTTGATGCTTTTATTAGTGGCAAGACTTTTCTGGCTGCAAGTCTTGCAGAATAAATACTATCAAGGAGCTGCTGAAGAGAACTCCACCAGGGTGACTTTTCTACGGGCGCCGCGGGGCAGTATCTATGATCGGCACGGCACTTTGCTTGCCACCAACAAACAGTCAATTTCGATGATCGTCATCCCGAACCAGTTAGAGCATCTAGAAGAGACCTCTCGTCGACTTTCTAGAATTCTCAAACTGGAATATCCTGAAGTGCTTGATCGATTGATGAAAGCAAAAACTTCCCAGTCGGTAACACCGGTGGTGGTGGAGCGAGATCTGGATATGGAGATTGTCAGCCGGTTCTATGAAAGCAAAATATTTCTACCCGGAATCGACATTCTGCCTGATATCAGCAGAACTTATCCCTATGCCGATGTCACTGCCCATGTGCTTGGCTATTGTGGCGAGATCACCAGCTCTCAGCTCAAGCGGACCGAGTCTCGCAAAATGGGTGATGTCATCGGCCAGGCTGGTATCGAAAATCTCTATGACGATCAGCTCAGGGGTGTCGATGGAGAACAGCGTATAAGAGTCAACGCATCGGGTCAGGCGTTTTCGAAGGATACAGCTCACCCGGTGGTGACGAAGAAAGCGAAGGCGGGTATGCCTGTTGTGCTCTCTCTTGATCTTGATCTACAGCGAGCAGCCTACAACGCCCTCGGGGAAAAATCCGGAGCGGTGACCGCCATGGACCCGCAGTCGGGTGAAGTGCTTTGTATGGTCTCGCGGCCCAGTTATGATCCCAATATTTTTACCCGGCGTCTTACTAAAGAGGACAGAAAGGTTTTAATGGACCCCAGGCATCCTCTGCATAACCGTGCCCTGGCAGGCTTTCCTCCTGGATCAATATGGAAGCCTATTACTCTTCTGGCTGCCCTGGAGAATAAGGTGGTCAATCTTGATACCAAGCTGGTTGTTTCGGGTGGTATTTCTCTTGGTGGCTATACATTCCATGACTGGACCGGTAAGGGCGGTGTCTATGATCTGGTTAAGTGTCTTGCCTGGTCCAGGGATACCGCTTTCTATCAGATGGCCATGGGGCTCACCCCTGAGATGATTAAAGAATGGGGCGAAAATTTTGGTGCCGGGCGTAAGACCGGTGTTGAATTGCCTAACGAAAAAAGTGGTCTGGTACCGGATGCAGAGTGGAAAATGAACCGCCTGCGTGAGACCTGGTACAAAGGCAACACCCTTCATATGTCTATCGGTCAGACCTATCTACAGGTGACACCTTTGCAGGCCGCTAGAATGTACTCTGGTATCGGAATGCGTGGTCGGGTACCGGCTTCGCACCTGGTGATTAAAATAGGCGAGCGCCAGATTCCGGCGCCGAAACCTGAGGTCTATCGTCCTACTGAAGCCTATATGAAATGCGTGACCGATGGACTTTATGCGGTAGTTCACGGTGGCACCGGTGGTAGAGCCAGGTTAGAGTCGGTGGCTGTCTCTGGAAAGACCGGCTCCGCCGAGGCCGGCGTGAAAGGCAGCAAGACCCATGCCTGGTTCGCTTGTTATGCTCCTTCGGACAAACCAGAGATTGCAGTGGCTGCTTTCGTGGAACATGGAGGTCACGGTGGATCTGGTGCCGCACCACTCTGCAAAGCTGTTCTCGAGCAGTACTTCGGTTTGAAAAACAATGCCGTGGTTGCCACCAAACCCAAGGGCGGGCACTGAGAAGGACAGGACTTTTCTTAGAATTGGCTTATCCTTGTTTCTGTCGAAACCAGGACGTTCTGGTACTATCGGTAATACAATACGCTGCTTGAATATATGTATCTTATTTGCAGTGGTGGCTTTATATACTGTAAATGCCAACCTCGCTCACCAAATACGGCACCAAGGCTTAACTGGACAGGTACTGGTTCTTTCTAGGATAATTTCGCTTGGCAGAGTATAAATTTTTGAGTTTAGAATTGGAGAGAGTCATGAGTACCCCACAACCGATTGAAGAGCAGGATAGAGCTTCACTGGATGGTCTGGATGGGGTCTTTTCCACCGAGACCGACGAACAAGAAGAGATTCAGGATAAACAAGAACCTGGCACCGCCCTCTCTCCGCCTGAAGCCGATGAAGAGAGCGAGGACGAAAGCGATGCTTCCTCTTTCGTGGGAGCGACGGACAAGGTCTCCCGCTCTGATTTAATCAGTCTGCTCGAAGGTTTCGTCGGCATTTTGAAGAGAGACGGTGATATCAACGGCGGAGCCGCGCTCAATGTTTTGAGAGGTTCCCAGGCTGAAGAGCTGAAATTTACCGATGTCGATATCGAAGATAAAACCGCTGAGCTCGAAGATATGCGTCGCCTGGTTATAGAAGCCCAGGAAACCATCATCAAGCTTTTGACCGACCGGGTCGAGGACAGAGCCAGAATTGCCGGCCTCGAGACCGAACTCAAGCTTTTACCTGACTTGCAAGAACAGGCAGATCGAGCTATGGCTGTCGCTTTCAAGACCGAAGAATTTAGATCTGAGCTTCACAAGGTCAAGTATGAGCTGGAGAGGAACCGTATCGCTTCGGTGCGCAAAGATATGTACAAAGGACCCCGGGGCATGATGACCAGGGTCAGGCACTGGTTCATCAAGGCTCAGGGTCTTTCGATACGCAATTTTGAAGACGCGGTGCGCAGCGATAGCAAAGTCGATTCGGTCAAGAAATAGCAGAAAATATCAAAACCTCCGGGCTCTACCCGGTTAGACTGTCCCTGAGGTAGAGTTGATGGTTGAGTATTTGAGACGGCTGAAGGCGGCTATCGATTATATCGAATCGAATCTGGACGCCGACGACCTGACTGTCTCGAACGTGGCCAGTCAGGTGGGCTATTCGGCCTTCCACTTTCATCGGGTTTTCTCGGGAGCCACCGGGGAGTCGGTGACTGAATACATTCGCAAACGGCGATTAGCAGAGGCCGGTGCCAAATTAGTTGGTGCCGGTGAGCTATCCATCGGTCAGATAGCGACGGAGGCCGGTTTCGAGAGTCAGGAAGCCTTTACCAGGGCTTTCAAAAAAATGTACTCTGTTACACCCCGGGCTTATCGAAAAGGGGAGAGGGCTGTGCCGATTGCCATCGCTCAAACATTTTCTATCGAATTTCTGGAGCATCTAAAAGGAGGTATCACAATGGAGCCTGAATTCTGTGAACGAGAGAAAGAGCTAGCTGTGGGCGTGGGCGGAAGTTTCAAAATAGGAGATTTTCGAGAGATCTCAAAGCTCTGGAAAGAATTCGATAAGCGATCTTCCGAGATTGAATCTGCCGGAAGCGGTTATTCTCTCGGGGTTTGTATGGACTCTCATCCGGATATCGAAGTCGGCGAAGGAGATCAGTTCGTATATCTTGCCTGTCTGCCGGTCAAATCGCTGGAGAAGGTTCCTGCTGGCATGCACGGTGTGGAGCTTCCTGCAGGGAAGTACGCTGTTTTTACCCACAAGGGTTCGATCGCGACTATCACCCAGACCGTTCACTATATATGGGGCACCTGGGTTCCCAAACATTCGGATATCTTGAAGAAAGGGCCTGATTTCGAGCTCTATGACAGCCGATTCGATCCCCATTCTCTTGAAGGCGAAGTGGATATATATATACCGCTAGCATGAGCATATTTCGAACCTGAGCTGTTTATTATCGAGTGGTGCCGAATTTGATGCCTGTATCGGTTTCAAAACGCTAATATAGTGGAGTTTGGGCGGTGTTGTGCATTGATTCGAGCATTGATGAGAATTAGAGAATTCGATAAGAGCTATCGCGTCATTTGTCTGGTGGCGATCCTGGGCTTGATAGGCTTCTTTTATCCTGCAGGAGCGCAGGAACCTCCTGCTCCGGTCAAATCAGCGCCGGTATCAGAAGCACAATCTGAAGCCGAAGCCGAGAATGAATCTGATCCGGAGCCAGAGCCTCTTTCTACCCCTGCTCCTGCCACGACGCCGGAAGCTGCTCCTGTTTCTGTTCCTGTTCCTGGTCCTGCGCCAGCTCCTTCTCCTGCGGTTCAGCAAGGACCACCGGTTCCTAAATTCGAAGTACTTGAGAAAGTCTATAAAGAACCGGTCGAGCGAACCCCGCATTTGAAAAAAACCGCCGGTGGTGTCCCCTTACTTATAGATGGCAAAGAGATATTTCGTATCAGAGCTTCTCTTGGTGCCTACACTGCCAAGGTCCGGGTCTCGAGCATTGAGCAACGTCTCAAAGAACTCATAGATGATCCGGATTGTGCCGCCCTGATTCAACAGATCAAAACAGAAGAGAGTGGCTATAGTACCAATATCGTAGCCGGTAGCCATACGCTGTTTACCGTAACCGAGCCGGATGCGGTAGCAGAAGGTTATTCGAGCCGTCAGGAGCTTGCCAAAGACTATGCTTATCTATTGAGAAAAGCCCTGGCTCAGGAGCTGAGAATTAATACCGTCGAGACAAATCTAGCCGCTATCGGTCTTGCTATTTTGACGACGGTAGCACTCTTCTTCTTGATTCGATCGGTCAACTGGCTCTTCCGCCAGGTCTACGTTCTATTGCATCGATGGAAGGGCACTGTTATAGGTCCTCTTAAGATCCAGCAAGCGGAGCTGGTTTCTGCTGCCACCATAACCGATTTGATCTCGGGCTTCATCCGGGCGACCAGGGTTATTGTTTTCATATCGATCATCTCAATCTATCTATCCTTCGTACTCTCCTACTTCCCTGCCACCAAACCGATAGCCCAGGAAGGCATTCATCTTTTGTTGAGACCAATTGCCGGAGTGGTCTGGCCGGCGATAATCTCTTACATTCCGAATTTCCTATTCATCATATTCATCCTGATCTCGACCTACTATGTAATCGCGTTCACCCATTTTATCTTTCGAGAGATTGAGCGCGAGACCATCACCATGCCCGGTTTCGATCCGGACTGGTCGATGCCCACCTACAAGATAGCCCGGTTTTTGATAATCGCCTTTGCGATGATCTTGCTCTTCCCTTATCTGCCTGGTGCCGGCAGTCCTGCCTTCCAGCAGGTTTCTATCTTTCTCGGAGTTCTCTTCTCTCTGGCATCGACCGGAGCGCTCTCTCATATCATCTCCGGGATATTTTTGACCTATACCGGTGCTCTGAGAATAGGAGATCGGGTCAAGATTGCAGACACCGTCGGTGATGTGATGGAGAAAACGCTTCTTGCCACCAGAATCAAGACTATAAAAAATGAGATCATCACCATTCCGAACGGTCTGGTGCTGGGCAACCACATCGTCAATTACAGCGCATCGGCCAAAAAAGGCGGACTGATTCTGCATACATCGGTGACTATCGGCTACGATGTTCCCTGGCAGGATGTGCATGAAGCTTTATTAGAATCTGCCAGGGAGACCGAGCATATTCTCGAAGACCCTGCTCCCTTTGTGTGGCAGACCGAGCTTGGTGACTATTCTGTGAAATACGAGATCAACGCTTATACTGAACATCCGCATTTGATGGCGCGCATCTATGCGGAGATGCATCTCAAAATTCAAGATCGCTTTCACAAAAAAGGAATAGAGATTCTCTCTCCTGCCTATTCTGCAATACGGGACGGCAATAAGATTACCATTCCTGCAAACGAGTTACCGGGCAACTACCAGGCACCATCTTTTAACGTCAACTTGATAGAGAGAGGAGGAAAGCTCTGAAAATGCTCGATCTCAAAAAGGTCAGAGTCTATATTCTGGCGTTGGCCTTCTCACTCTTCTTTCTGGGCAGCGTTTTTATAGCGCCTGCTCTGGCGAAGAAAAGTGCTGAACAGCCTGCCGATGTGGTCATATTGAACCAGACCCTTTTCACTATTCGAGAGAGTCTTGGACCATATAGTCCTAAATCCCGGGCTGAGCATGTCCAGACTAGAATTATCAAAGTTCTGGAGCAGCCTGATTTCGACCCCACCAATTTCAAAGTGAGCATAGCCGGAGACAATGTCAATGTCATGGCCGGCTCTACCGTACTGACCACGATAACCCGGTCCGATGCTGAGGCTGCCGATACCGAGCAGATGGAACTCGGGCACCAGTATCTGGCCAGAATACGTGCCTTTGTCGAAGCTAACAAAGCCAAAAGAAATTTTGCCGAACTTTTAGAACAAGTGCGCTGGCAGAATTTTTCTTCTAATCTTTTGCATATGCTCACCACCCCGGTGGCGCTGAAAGCCTTGACGGCGCTTCTTGGCTTTCTGGTGGTGATGCTGGTCGCCTATTCCATTAGAAATTCTTTCATCAAATATTTCCCCGATAACTCGCATAAATACACATTCTCTAAGTTTGTCGAGTTCTCGGCCTATTTCATTTGTCTGATTTTTATCACTGTTGTTTTCCGCGACGTGCTCGGCAATCTCGCTGTCATTCTTGGTGCTATCTCTGCCGGTGTCGCTTTTGCCCTCAAAGAGGTTTTCATCTCTCTGGCGGGTTGGTTCGCTGTCGCTTTTGGCGACCTCTTCAAGGTGGGCGATCGAGTTCAGCTAGGTGGTATCAAAGGTGATGTGATAGATATCACCTTCATGCGCACCACTTTGATGGAGTTGGGAGAGTGGGTGAACGGTGACCTTTATACCGGTCGCATCGTGAGAATCTCTAACAGCACTGTTTTTACAGATCCGCTCTTCAATTATTCTCGGGATCTGCCTTTTCTATGGGACGAGATCGTGATCTCCGTCAAACTTGGTAGTGACTTCGTTCAAGTTCGCAAGTTGTTGGAAGAGGTCGCCGATGAGATTGTCGGAGATTATGTAAAGCACGCCAAGGTCCACTGGCAATCGGTTAAAAACAAATATCTGGTGGAAGACGAAAAGCTGGATCCTATAATTAGCCTGTTTGTCACCTCCGGCGCTATGGAGTACACAATACGCTATCCTGTTGATTTTAAAGAACGCCAGATAACCAAAGATCGGCTTTTTGAAGCGATTCTCGAACGCTTCAAAGAGGCTCCGGATCTGGTGCTGATCTGAGAGTGATTTTATTTCTGCGGATGCTGATTGTTTGCTGGCAGACAGGATCCTGTCTGATTTGAGAAAAATTGATCGCGCACCTCTATAACTTTCGATGTGGTCAGAGGTTTGCTCATATATAGAGAAAGAGAGGCGAAGCGTTCCGCCTGATCTTTATCGAGCAGGTCCTCGCAGGTTGAGAGCATAACAATAACTGTTTCTGTGTATTCTCCTGCCGTGATTCTGTCGAAGCCTTCAATGAAGTCGAATCCGTCTAGACCCGGCATGTTTTGATCTACGAATATCAGATCCGGCAGGTTCTCTCCTGTTTGAATAGACTGATAGATCGACTCCAGCGCAGCTTTTGCGCTGATATGGGCTTCGATCCGCAATGAGGAATCTGTTCTGGAGAGAACTATTGAGTGGAGAAAGTTATCCGCTTTGCTGTCATCGATAAGCATTATATATTCGATATTCATTGCTGCTATAACTCTATTTTTTCCTGAAGAGTGAAGTGGAAAGCGCTGCCGTCACTTCCGTTCGACTCTACCCAGAGCCTGCCGCCGTGCATCTCGACTATTTTTCGACAAAGTGATAGACCGACTCCGTTTCCTTGATTTGACTCCCTGCCATGCAAGGTTTGAAAGAGTTTGAAGATCCTTGCATTGTTTTCGGCGGTTACCCCGATGCCGTTATCCTCTATGGTGACACACCAGCCGGCCATGCTGCCGTCTTTTCTTCTGGCTGATCTTCTGGCGAAGACTCTTATTGTAAGCGGTCTTTCCACATCGCGAAATTTGATCGCGTTGGCGACAAGGTTCTTGAACAGTAGCTTCAGTCTCTGCCGGCATCCGCGCACCTGGGGAAGTTCCTCGATCCGTATATTAGCCCCGGCTCTGTTCAGGGGCTCTTCGAGCTCCTCGACAACTTCTGTCATCACATCGGCCAGGCGGATGTTTTCTGCCTTCATCGGATCGCTTATCCGGGAGTAGAGCAAAACATCTTTTATAAGCATGCGCATGCGGGTGCTGGAATGGCGGATGAATTTAAGGCTCTCCCGGGCGGTGTCGTCCAGGCTGTTTTCATACTCGCCGGTGAGCAGGTCGGCAAAACTAGAGATAACACAGAGCGGTTCTTGCAGATCGTGGGAGGCGGCGAAGCGAAACTCTTGTAGATCTCTATCCTGGCGCTGTCGCTCGCTTTCTGCATCAGCCTCTTCCTTCTTGTGAATAGCGATAATAATCGCCGTGGTCCAGATGGCAATCACCGAAATTGTTCTGTTGCAGTAGACCATCCAACTGGTGGTGGCTTCAGTTTGAATTGCAAGAGCTAGAATGGTGAGCATGGATGAGAATGCCGCCAGCACCAGATTCCATTTACTCTCCTTTGTTTTCAGTAGAATAGGAGCGAGGGTGATATAGAGCACTCCTACGGCCACGCCCAGGGGGACGAACAGATCCAGGGCGAAGATAACCAGGGCGCCTAAAAATACCACCATCACAAGACAATGATCTCGATTTGCCAGGATTGCCGAGGGGTTAATGCGTTCGATTAGATTCATGAGGGCGGACATCCCAAAGCCCTCCATTTGTCTGTGGAGTGGGGCGACCGGGTTCCGGTGATTCCAGCGAAATCGAAGATCGTTTACTGTTCTGACAAAGGAATTTGCGGGGTCTACCGGAACCGAATTCCGGTTGAAAGAGAGTGCTGATCTGCCAACTGCTTTATCCATTATAGCAGCGGATATAAAATCAGCCTTCCCTCAAGCGAGGGACTAGGCGGATGAATCTTCCTTCCTGGAAGGATGATCAGGGGCGCTTTCAGGCTTGCCTGAGCCGGAGCCTGCTACCATGGCGCCACCAAAAGTAATACCGGCAGCAATCGCTTCTTGAATGAGCAGTCTCCAGATATCGAGGGCATTGGCTTTCATAGTGCCCATCTCCATTTCGAGTTTGAATCCGAATATATTGGCGTTTTTCTCGATTTTTACTTCCGGTGGTGCCCATATTGGCGCATAGCCCATGGGCGTACTTTTGCCGTCTGAATTCTGGTAGACCCACGGGGGATAGATGCCTATACCGATCATGATCAAAAGCCCAAGAATCAAAATGATCGCTTTCACATTTTTCAATGGACTTTCTCCTCGTATGGACGTCCCGTAGCCGGACTTTGTTTATAGCGTTTTAGACCAAAATCGATGCTGACTGCTGTATCGAGAGTTCGCAATTACCTGGTATTCAGTGTATAGTCTAAATTATCAGAATCGACCTTAATCATAGCAAGAACCGGCAAGTTCCTCCCACGATATGATATTTTGATTCCCGGCGCCAGGATGTCATGTGATAATGTCCTTCGACTCTCTACCTTATCTCGAGAATATTAGGATCAAGCCCCTCTTCGGAAAAGAGGACAAGGACATCACCTCATTGAGGCAGCGCCTGGACGATATGTCCAGGCTCTCGTCGGAGTTTGTGGTTCTGCTCTCCACCTCTACTATGATAGCCACTTTCGGACTCTTTCAGAACAGTGCCGCGGTGATAATCGGCGCCATGATTATTGCGCCCCTGATGCGACCTTTGATGGGGCTTGCCTATGGCAGTCTAATTGCCAGCGCTTACCTGATTCGTCGGTCGCTGATTACGGTGATTGCCGGCACCCTGCTCAGTGTCTTTATCGCTTTTATCCTGTCCACTTTTCTGAACTCCATCGATGTCACTGCCGAGATTGCCAGCCGCACCCGTCCCAACTTGCTCGATCTGGGGGTCGCTGTGTTTGCCGGTGCCGCCGGTGCCTATTGTCAGACCCGGAAAGAGCTGGCAGACACTCTGGCTGGTGTCGCCATCGCAGTCGCTCTGGTCCCGCCAATTGGAGTAATCGGTATCGGTCTTGCCCTGGGGCAGGTCAAGATCTGGGTCGGAGCAAGCCTGCTCTACGCCACTAACCTGGTAGGAATCACTTTCGCCGCTATGATTGTGTTTCTGGTGATGGGCTATACTCCATTAAGAAGGGCGAAGAAGAGTCTGTCCATCTCTCTGTTTTTAATGGTGTCTCTGGCGATACCACTGGCTCTCAGTATGAGAGAGCTTCTTCTTGAAGATCAGTTAGCTAGAAAGATCCGTCAGATCTTGAGCGAGAAGACCTATACCTTTCGTGATGTTCAACTGCAAAAGGTGGAGGTGAAAAGATTCCGTAAGCCGATGGAGGTTACGGCGACGGTTATGTCTGGTAGCACCGAGAGCATCAATGCCAGACAGGTGAAGCTTGTTCAAGATTTTCTGGTCAAACAGGTCAATATTCCTATCGAGTTCAAGCTCAGGGTTATCCCTTCTACGGTGGTGACCGCTATTGAGGTGACACCGGAAGGAGAAAAGGAGAAGACTCTGCCGATAGGCAAATCGATAGATACCGCCAGCGTGCAATGGGAAGCCGATGCTGGAGAAAGCGGCTCCAGTCCTGAAAAGAGTCAAGCACCGGTCGATCCGTTTTTTGATTTGAGTCCGGCACAACCGGAATCCTATTCCTATCCTGCTTCTTCCGTATCGGAGCCGAAGAAACGACCAATCAAAGATAACGGCGACAGCAGCATCAACATAAAAGATCCGCTTCTTCATGTAGAACCCTTGCCGGAAGAGGCACCGGCGCCTTCCGTCAATGTAGAGCCGGAAGCGAAATAGTCCTGGCGGATAACCTTTTTGCCTGATATATTATTGAAGTTTATCCACCTGTTTCTATAACTCTTTCATCCAGAAAATGGATTTTTCGCATTACGCACCACACGGTTATTGCATCGCCTGGGATCAAAAGCTTTTATGGATCTTCGTCCTGGGTAATATCCTGGTTGCCGTCTCCTATATGGCTATTCCCGTAGGGCTTATGATGGTGGCGAAACGTAGACGAGACATCAAACACCAGGGACTGGTGGGGCTGTTTGCCGCTTTCATCTTCTGCTGCGCAGTGACTCATATAATCAAAATATGGACTTTCTGGCATCCTGATTATTGGCTGGAGGCGATTGCCGACCTGATTACCGGACTGGTTTCTCTGTCCACTGCCATAACCCTGTTTAAGCTTGTTCCTGTTCTAGTACGGATTCCGCACCAGGACGAGTTTGAAGAGGCGGAGAGAAAGCTGAGTGAAGCCGAGCGAGAGAGGCATCGTTTTGAGGCCCTGCTGCGCAAGCGCAAGATTGCTCAGAGTCTACCTATTCCGATATGGACCTGTGATGCCAGCGGTGATTTGAATTTTATCAATGATCGTTGGCTTGAGAAGACCGGCTCCGGCCTGGACGATAATCTTGGCAGAGGCTGGGCCAAGTATATAGCGCCGGATGATCTGGAGGGACTTTCTAAGGCCTGGCAAGAGGCTGTTTCTAGTAATGCTTCGGAATTTGACTATGAGTTCAGGCTGATTTGCAAAGACGGCAGTTTGAGGAGATTCGCCTCCCACGGTGTTCGCATAGAAGACAGCGAGGATGAGGACAACACTATCTGGTTCGGTTGCGCTATAGATGTGGAGGACGAGCGGATTTTTAAAGAGAATCTCGAGCAGCTTGTTCTGGAGCGAACCGAGGACCTTACCGCTCTCAATCAAGAACTCGAGCAATTCAACTATGTAGCTGCCCATGATCTTCGTGAGCCTCTCAGGGTGGTACGCGGTTTTTCCGATTTGCTCAAAGAGTCTTCCGGAAACGAACTCAGCGGTGAGAGTCTTCAGTTTCTGGAGTTTATCGACCAATCAGTTACCAGGATGCAGCAGCTGATCGATTCGCTTCTGCAGCTATCCAGGCTGGGCCGGACCAGATTCGATTTCGTGCGAGTCGATACCAGGAGCTGTATCGAGACCGCTCTGGAGAATCTTCACGCCCAGATCGAGCAACAGGGGTGTCGAATAGAGGTTGCTGGCGAGTTCCCACCGGTTGCGGGCAACGAATCCCAGCTCGTTCAAGTCTTCCAGAACCTAATCAGCAATGCTGTTAAATTCACCATTGCCGATACCGGGCTGGTACAGATCGATGCTTTTGAAGAAGGCGAATTTGTGGTTATCCGGGTCAAAGATAACGGAATTGGAATAGAGGACGAGTTTAAAGAAAAGATTTTCCTGCCTTTCCAGAGGCTGCATTCTCGAGAACAGTACGAAGGTTCCGGCATAGGACTTTCCATCGTAAAGAAGATTGTCGATCTGCACCGCGGCAGTATCCGGCTAGAATCGGCCGGGGAGGGCGGATGCACTTTCTTCCTCAAGCTCAAGGCTTTTATCGATCAGGAGCCTCAGTCTTCAGTTCCACCACCACAGTAATAGTGCCATTCTTGCTTGTGATCTCTATGTCTCCGCCGTGTTTATCCACGACCTGCTTGCACAGATAGAGCCCGACACCGGCGTTGACCCCCTGCTCTCTGGTATTGGTCGGGTAGAAGTAGTCGAAGAGTTTTTCGAGCTTACTTATTGGAATATCCCTACCTTTGTTTTTTATAGCCACCGTTATAGTGTCCTCTGCCAGTTGCGATACATAAACGCTTACCAGGCCTTTTGCCGGGCTGAATTTGGCTGCGTTATCGAGCAGATTGAGAAACAGGGTGTAGATCGAATATTCATTACCTGAAAGAACCACTTCTTGACCGGACGATCGGTATTCTATCTGTAGCTCTTTCTCTTTGTAGGCAAGCGAGACCTCTTCGATACATCTTTCGAATATTTTACTCAGGGCAATTGTGGTGCGGGCGATATCGTCTTCTTGATTATATAACTGGTAGGCTTCCAGGGCCCGTTTGATATGGGCGTGGGTGCTGGTGGTGGCGCCAAGAAGAGTTTCCATGGCACTTTTGACGTCAGTCGATAGTTCTCCCAGCACTCCGCTTATCAGGGGACGCAGGACATTTTCCATGCCGATGAGCGGCACCCGCAAGTTATGGGTGAGCATGGCGCTGAAGTTCTCTCTCTCTTTAATTCTTTCTCGCTCGAGCTTCAGTTTTTCTACTTCGTGCCGGAGCAGGGCATAGCGAATGGTTCGGTTCAAGTTTCTTGGATCGAATCGTCCTTTGACGATGAAATCCTGTGCTCCGTCCGCGATCGCATCCATGGCCATGGCCTGGTCGCTGCTGCCGGACATGATGATAATAGGCAGATTCGGCGCCTTGGCTCGTACCCGGTTATAGGTCATAAGACCCCTGCTGTCCGGCAAATTCAAATCCATCAATATGATGTTGTGGGTCTCGAGAAGCTGGTCGGCGGCCTCGGCCAGGCTGCCGGCCAGCTTCAAGTCATATTCGTCGCTTTTGAGGCAGTGTCTGACTATTTTCTGATCGGCTTGATTGTCCTCGATCAGCAATACTTTGATTTTCAAGACATGATCCTCTTGGGTCGGGAAACTATTCCGTATTCCCGATTCTTTTCACCCCTTCCAGTAATTCCTCAACCGTAGCAACAAATTCTTTAGGACTGATCCGGCCTTTGGTGAGATGCCGGGTGATGCCGAGCTTCAACTTCTCTCTTTCTTCTCGGCTCAAGTCCAGTCCTGAATAGACCAGCAGGGCAGGCGGCGGTTTACCGCTCAAAGCTTTGACCACTTCATAGCCGTCCTTCTGGGGTAGACCGATATCGAGAACGATTACATCAGGATTGTTCGAGACCGCAATGTCGATGGCGTTTTTGCCATCGGCCGCCTCCAGGCAGACAGCGTTTATCTTCTTGCTCAATTGAGTCGTGATCACCGCCCGGGTCTCATCGTCGTCTTCTATCACCAGCACTTTCCTTTTTCCGTTCAAAAGGGCCGTGACAGCATCGGTCAGATCGTCCAGCTCGAAGGGTTTATGAAACCAGGAATATATGAAAGGATGGGCGAACTCGAACTCCTCTTTGTCTCTTCCACTGATTATAATCACCGGAATCTTGGCCAGCTCCGGCTTCGATTTGATCGTCTCCAGATAGTCTATGCCGTTGCCGTCCGGCAGCATCACATCTGATATGATCACCGCAGGACGGCCGGTCTTTAGATAGCGTGTCGCTTCGGCAATATTGGTGACATGCCTGGAGACGAATCCTCTTTTCTTCAAGCAGAGCTTTAAGAGCTGTGCTAGATTCAGATCGTCTTCGATAAGCAAGATCATGTCTGTGTCTCCCGTATTGTTTCCATTGCCATTTCCGTTTCCATCCCCGGGTCCGGTATCATTGTCATCTTTGTTTCCGGTCTGATCCGACCATTCCTTTTCGTAGGCCAGTTCGAACCAGAAGGTGGAGCCTATACCCGGCCTGCTATGCACGCCGATGGTGCCGTTATGTTGCTCTACTATGGCCTTGCAAATAGCGAGCCCCAGTCCGGTACCCTCTTTGGGGCGAGTGTCGGAGCTGTCGATTTGTTGAAACTTTCCAAATAGCTTGTCCAGGTTCTCCGGGGCTATACCTTCGCCTTCATCGGTGACCGAGAATCTCACCCGGCCGTTTTCCAGGCTGTCCACAGAGACCAGAATCATGCCATTGGGTGGGGAGTATTTTATTGCGTTGGAGATCAGATTGGACAGCACCTGGATCATCCTGTCGGGATCGACCTCGACCTCGGCATTCAGACTCACGTTGGTCGAGATTGTCACCTCGGCTTTCTGGGCCATTCCGCGCATGGTCTCGATGCCGTTCTTGAGCAGTTTGCAGGCATCGGTCTTTTCAAGATGCAGCTCCAGTTTGCCGGCTTCGATCTTTCGTAGATCGAGAATGTCGTTTATCAATCTCACCAGTCTCTCAGAGCTGGATCTGGCCAGCTGTACCATCTCTCTTGCTTCTTCCGAGTCGAGTTCGACTATTTCATCGTCGATAATGCTCAGCGCTCCTCTGATGGATGTGAGCGGGGTCCTCAATTCGTGGGAGACTGTAGAGTAGAATTCGC
Organism: Candidatus Obscuribacterales bacterium; assembly: GCA_020634035.1. Taxonomy (GTDB): domain Bacteria; phylum Cyanobacteriota; class Vampirovibrionia; order Obscuribacterales; family Obscuribacteraceae; genus RI-106. The sequence continues at coordinate 501,576 of JACKCM010000007.1, forward strand.
TGATTCTTTTCTCGAGCTCTTTTCTATTGGTGATGTCCCGCTCTATCAAAGAACAACCGATAATCTCGTCTTCAGAGTTTTTAATCGGCGATACTGTAAGGGCGACATCGATAACGGTGCCGTCCGCTTTCAATCGAAGGGTCTCGATATCACTCATCGATTCGCCCTCGAATACTCTGTCGATGCGTTTATAAAAATCGGCTTGAAGATCCTCCGGTATCAGAATTGTGACTAATTTTTCGTTGATATCCTCGGGGTTGTATCCGTACAAGCTCTCCGCTCCTCGGTTCCAGCTGGTGATCTTGTATTCGCGATTGATCCCTACAATGGCGTCGAAAGAGTTGTTTACAATGGCGGCTAGCAGGCTCTGGCTGCGTGCCAGCTCCTTTGCTCTTTTTTCGGCAAGTTCTTGAATGCGGTCGTTGGTGGTCTCCAGTTCATCTTGTTGAGAGGCCAGGGTCATCATCTCGCGCTCGTTTTGTCGACAGACTTTGACCAGGAAAAAGCTCTCGAATAACACCCAGCCGGCATGCTCTACCGTTCGCCAGGGGCTTGCCGTGAATACTCCGTATACTGATTCTGGAATAAAAATCCCTCGGATCATATGATCCAGGGTGACAACCGTGACCGCGGTGATAAAGACCCTCCAGTCTCGATAGAAAGCGAGAAAGGCGAGGGAACCGAATATATGAAAGTGGGTTTCGATTCTACCGCCGGTGAGGTGAATGAGAAGCGCCGAGATCAGTGTCTGGCTGAAAGCGATGACATGGCGTGTGATCGGCTTTCCTGGCGTGGTAATGTAGAAATACACCACAGGTAGTACTATCAGTCCACCAAGAAAAATGGCCACCAGAATATGAGGATGTATATAGCTGTTTCTTCCTTCCCAGGCAAGCGGTGACACTATAATCGATACTATGATCATAGCGAGCCATTCCAGGAGGATTAGAGTTGTGAAAAGCCGGTCGGTACTCTTGCATAGTTCATCTTTGCGCCGTTCGAATATCGCCCGGGCTCCGGGGGTCAGAGACAATGCTGTTCCCGATTTATCCAAAACTGCTTATCTCTCCTTGAGCGGACAGCCGAATACCTGGTTGAACCACAATTTTTCCGATCTCCCCCGGGCTATATCTTCTATGGTCGATTGCCCTTTATTATCGCCCTCATGGCCCCTGGAGGCGGTGATGCCGCCGTTGAAAACGAGCTCTCCGGACGGAAGATAGACAAGCGTGTGCCCGGAGGTGAGAGAGTGAAAGCGGTTTGCCTCTTGCCCTTCCATGTCGAATCGGACCTCTGCTCCGGGTATTGCCCGGGCGCTGTCGAGCAGGTCGGTTTTCGCCCAGTCTTTGCCTTCTCCTCTGGGCACCAGCATAAGGATATATACTTTTAAGCGGTCCGGGCAGTGCGAGACGATTTTATTCAGTTCATTCAGGGTGGCGCGGGAGCAGCTGCATTTTGGATGAATAAAGGTGATCAGAGTAGGTCGGCTCGAGTCTTTGACTAAGACCGATTTCTCCGGCCAGTCAGCGGGAGAATGTCCTCTTGCTCCAGGAGTGGTGGCATAGATAACAGCGAAGGAATAAGTGGCGATAAGCATAGCCAGCCAGGTTGCCACCAGAATTGCCTGGATAAGGCGCTTGGTGCTGAAAATGTTTTTTCTATTGTAATATAGATGCTTCAGCAATTCTGACATACGGCATCGCCTCCGGTGCACCATTGCATCGTGATCGACTGAATCTGATCGGGAAGATCCGATGGTTGGAACGGTTTCGAGATTACGCCGGCGGCTCCCATCTCGCGGTAGGCATCCATCTCTTGATTCTGGACCTTGGCGGTCATGAAGATGACCGGCAGATTCTCGAATCCCATCTCTTTTAATCTGGTGAAAGTGGTGACTCCGTCCATTCCAGGCATCATTACGTCCATCAGGACGACATCCGGGGCTTCTTTTGGAATTAGCTCCAGAGCCTTTGTGCCTGATTCGACCAGGATCACTTCCCAACTTTTCAACTTGGTCAAGACTATCTGGGTTATTCTTCTGATGCTGGCATCGTCATCCACCATCACTACCTTTTTGATCTCCATGGTTCTGCTCCGTTTTCATTCAGGTTGTGCCAGAGGTACCGCTTCGAGATCTCCTCCTGAGATGACTTTCGACTCTTTCTCCATGGCATCGAGGGCGTGTTCTATGGCTGCTGCCAGCTCCGAGACTATCATCAGAGAGTGACTTCCGGAAGATCCTTTTATGTTGTGGGCCTGGATCAATGCTTCCATTATATCCTTCTGTTCCCAGCCTGTGGCGGCGGCAATTTCCAGTTTGTCGGCCAGGCTGCGCAGTAAGTCAGGCAGATCTTTGAGGTACTCAAGCCTCAGCTCCATAAGGCTCTCTTCCAGTTCTGCATCGAAAACATCGCTGCTTCCCATGCTGACGGCGGGGTAGTCGCCGGTGGTCTCCTGGGAGTCAATCTCTTCAAGGGGACTGGTATCGAAGGTAAGGTCATCCGAAGCTTCGGCCAGGAAAGAGGCCAGGTCGAATTCGTCTTCTGCCGGCGGCTCCTCTTTGCCCCTTTCGATCACCGCTTCGACTACTTCTTGAATGGCAATCTGGGAGGTGTCGGAGAATTTGCGCACCCGTTTTTGTCTGGAGCGGTTGTTAAATAGACTTTCGATGTCTTCGTTCGATTGCTTGATGGCAATGGATACACTTTCGATGAAGCCAATCATGTCGATCGGCTTTTCTAGAATATAGCGTACTCCAAGGAGGTTGCGCAAACGGGCCTGGTCTTCTCGATTCATGGTGAATCCTGATAGGAGGATAAAGGGCATGAAGTGACCCGCTTCTCTTGCTGTCGACATCCAGGTGATGCCATTGTCTCCGGGCAGCCTATAGTCGACGATGACCAGATCGTACCGGTTCGTTTTGAGTTGTCTGCTTGCGTCTTCCGAGGTGCGAGCCCAGCTCACCTCATAGTGATATCTGGACAGCACTGTTTTTATTGTTTTGGCTACCTGGGGATCGTCATCGAGGACGAGGATCTGATTGTTCATGATTCTGACTCTGCTCTATCTGATTATCGAGGTTCTTAGCCTCTATTCCCACCTTGGCATAATGTTCATTCGGTAAGCATCACACTCTAGTGGGAGATGTCTGTTTGCCAGTGTGATATCCGGGGGGAGATAAGACCGACGACTTGGCTTTCTTGTTCAGAACTAAGGCTGAAGCCTTTGTTACCAGAGCTTTTCGTTTCAGTGCCGCCTCAGTCTCCGGAATGAGCAATGATAGCCAGATGGTCTTGATCGTGTATCTTTTTCTTAATCACCAGGGCTCTATTTGTGAATATTGCCGCAATGGCAGGTTTACCGAGGGCTGTTTGGACCCTTGCTCGGCCGAGCAGGCTCTCGGCTACATCGGCATGCTCTTCTCCAAGCAGTTGTTCTCGCATGGCCAGCGCTTCTCGAAAGAGCTTGTCGGCTTTCTTATAATTTTTCATGGACAGATAGAGTTCTGCCTGTCCATTGAGCGTAACAGCGATCAGGGTGTTTCTCTTACCGAAGCAGGACTTTCTTATGGCTAGTGCTTTTTTGAAGAGAAGAGCGGATTCCTCGAAGCGTTTCTGGGCACATCTCAGTCTGGCAAGGTTGTTATAGCTCAATGCGATGTCCGGATGGGAGTCAGGGAGAGTATCTTGCCTGATCGACAGAGCCTCTTCATAGAGGGGTTCGCATTTGTCATAGCGTCCCATCAAGAAGTAGACCGCTCCAAGATTGTTGAGACTGCTGGCATAGGCCGGATGCATCGTGCCGACGGACTTTCTGTGTATGGCGAGGGAGGCTTGCAGATGTTCGATGGCGCCGGGATAGTTCTCCAGCTTCGAGTAGAGCGCCGCCAGGTTGTTGTGGTTGATGGCCAAAGCCGGGTGTTCGTCACCGAGTCTGGAGCGGCTGCGTTTCAGGACATCCTGATATAGAGGTTTCGCCTCTTGGTAGTGTCCGGCTCGGTAGTAGAGGACGGCCAGATTGTTTAGCAGGACGGCTATATAGGGATGATCTTCTTCATGTAGCTCTCTATAGATCCTAAGCGCTTCTTTGAACAAAGGCTCGGCGCTACCATAGTCGCCTCGCTCGCTCATAACCGTGGCGCGGTTGCATAGAGAGGTTGCGAACTGCTCTTTCTCTTCAGGACTTTTTTGAGAAAGTCTGGTCGAACGAATGAGCAAGCTTTCTGCCAGGCGATATTCTCCGCGGTTGAAGCTCTGCCAGGCTTTGATCATGGTTTTTTCCGCCCTGCTATCTTCGGCCTGCACCGAGGCTGGGAGCAGAAGCAAAGCCGCCATGGCAACAAGCAAATTTGTTAGCTCTCGTGTCGACTTCATCTCTTTGTCCTCCGCTCTATCAGAATTTCAGGCAGGTCGAAGCAGAGCCGCTTGCGGCTCGGATCGTCGACCTCTGATTGATACCACTATGGCAGCGTCGGCCTTATCTATAATCCTCTAATCGGGCGATTAGAGGATAGGCTTGAACACTATCGGATGAGGGGGGAGCCCTGATGGGTTAATGCTATCGGTCTTTTCTACTCAGACCCTGGGGATGGAGGCCAGGAAAGTGGTGCCTTCGTCATCGCTGGTACAGCCGATGAAGCCTCCATGCCCTTCTATGATTTTTTTGCATAGATAAAGACCGAGACCTGAACTGTGCATGTATCTTCTGCCCAGAGCCGCTTTCGTGAAGCGGTCAAAGAGATGCGATTTTTCTTCGTCTTTGATTTTTGGTCCCTGGTTGTGTACGCGCAAAAGTACGTTGCCGCCGCTGTCTTCCGAGACTGATATAGTGATCAAAGAGTCTGAATCGGCATATTTAACGGCATTGTATGAAAGGTTCTGGATCACCCTTCGAAGAGCGGTTTCGTCTCCTTCTATGGTCGAAGACTGACAGAGATCTTCGAATTGAAGGCTGAGCTTAGATCCGATTGTGAGGTAGCTCATTTCGCTCACCACCTCGCGGGCCAGTGCAGCGAGCTCCATGCGTTCAAGATGAAGGGTGGTGCCGCTGGCTTCGAGTTCGTACACTTCCAGCATATTGGTCATCATCAGAAGCAATGAGTTGTTGCTTTTCATCAAAGATTCCAGCGCCGATTTCACCGGGGCGCAGATCTCCCCCAGGGCACCGGAGATGATGCCATTGAGCACTCGCAGCTCGCCGATAAGCGGATTCCTTATATCGTGGGCCAGGGCGGCGATAAACTCATCTCGCTGGTTGGCAAGGCGAACTCTTTCGGATACATCGGTGCATATTATGATCGCTTCTTTTTCATCCGTCAGGGCTCTCTGAGTAGGCCAGCCCACTATATCGAGGTAATAGGTATTGAAATAGCTCCTACCGAGCCGGCTAATCTTGAGCTGATGGTCATGGTATGTCAGACCGGCTTTGACCAGTCTCTCCAACCTGGTTCTCTCCAGGTCGGGTAGAATGTTGACGATATCCTGTCCGAGCAGATCCGGCTCCTCAAGCCGGGCAGTCTTTATAACCATAGGATTGACGTCCTTGATTCTGAGATTGCTGTCTATGCGTATGATATGTAGAGGTGCTTCGTCGAGAACTTCTCTCAGGGTGTTCTGTTCAAGCTTGAGCGAGTGTTGAACAACCTTTTCCGCTCTTTTTCGCTCGATTGCATAGAGAAGAATCCGTCCCAGAACATCGCCATAACGTTTCGGATCCTTGACGAGATAGTCCTGGGCACCCTGCTTGACCGCTTTCAGTGCCAGATCCGCATCATCGACTCCGGTGAGAACTACAATAGGGGTATCTTCCGAGACGCGCTTTACTTTCTCGAAGGCTTGCATGCCGACTGCATCGGGTAAACCAAGGTCCAGGGTGATAACGTCTACTCTGACCTCTTTGAGAAGCTCAATTCCTTCTTTGAGGGTGGCTTTGTGAAGAATCTGAAATCTCTCCGGAAACTGCATCGTCAGTCGTTTGGAGATCAGAAGAGCATCGGCTTTATTGTCTTCGATAAGCAAGACCGTAGAGGATCTGAGAGAAAGTTTCAGCTCTTCGGTGGTCTCTTCCTCTTCACTTTTGCTGGTGATTTCAGGCGATTTTTCCTGTTCGACTGTATTTTTTCTGCTTTCTGTCGTGGTTGCGGCCGCCGGAGGAAGGACCTGGCGATAGAAGGGTTCGATCAGATCTTCCAGCTCTTTTTTCAAGGGGGGCTTGCTCAGGCAGCAGAGTACATCAAGATTTTTCAGCTTATCGCTAAATACCGATTGCCCCAGATTGCTGGATAGTATTGCTACGCCAAGATTCTTCAGCTTGCTGTTCTGTCTTATCTGCTCCAGAACCTCAAGACCATTTTTCTTGGGAAGATCCAGATCGAGGAGAATCAAATGCGGTAGATTCTCCGGATTACTCTCCAGGCATTGAAAAAGGTATTCCAGGGCTTTCTGACCATCGTTAACTGTATGAAGGTCGTGGTTGAAGCGGTTTTTGTCTATGGCGTAGGTGGTGAGTACCGCATCGGCGCGATTGTCCTCCACCATCAAAATTTTGATGGGATTCTCCGTGCTTAAGGTTCGGGTTTGGGTCATGACACAGTTCATGGGGGATTCCAGTTTCTCGGCAGCGATTGTAATCTAGTAATTTTGCTTTGATCTAAACCGGAATTCCGTCCAGGTACGATTTTAGCTCTTCCATAGATTGATAGCGCATGCCAGGATCTTTTCTGATCGCTTTCATTACTATGCCCTGAAGGAAGGCCGGCACATCGCCGCTTGCTCCGGTCTGGGCAATATTGGTCGGTTCGCAGTTTATATGCTTGTACATCACGTCGACATAGTCTTCTCCCGTAATGGGAGGCTCTCCCGTGAGACTCTGATACATGAGGCAGCCCATCGAATAAATATCGGCGGCCTGGGTCAGCTTTTTGCCCTGGCACTGCTCGGGGCTCATGTACAAAGGTGTTCCGAAGATCTGACCGACTTTAGTCTCGACCACCGGAGCCCCCAGACCGTTTTCATTGGAGAGCACCTTGGCCGTTCCGAAATCAGCAATCTGTACGCGCATAGAAGAAGAGCCGAAATGTGAGATCAGCACATTGCTGGGTTTGAGATCCCGATGGAGGATGCCGTTACGGTGCGCTTCGGCCATACCGGTACAGATCTGTCTGAAAATCGGTACGGCCACATCCGCTCTCAGGTACCGATGTTCGTTCAATATGGTATCGAGTCCGACACCATCACAGTATTCCATTATCATGAAAGCATCACCGCTTTCTGTAAGACCGAAGTCTGTAACCGAGACAATGTTCTCGTGTTTTAGAATGCTTACCGTGGCGGCTTCCTGTCGGAAGCGCTGGATCAAATCTATGTTGTTCATCTGTTCCGGATGCATGATTTTTATTGCAACCAGTTTACCCATGAATTTGTGCTTGGCTTTATATACAGCGCCACCGGTTCCTGAGCCGATTAAAGAAAGGATTTCATAGCGCTCGGCGTAAATAGACCCGATATGATTGTCGAAGATCGCCTCGTGTCCGTCATAGGGACAGCGCTCAGCCGAGAGCGGTAGCTTCTTGTAGCAGGCTCTACATCGTTTGGCCAGCTCATGCTCATAGGTAATGCGTCGGTTGGCCCTGGCCGGATCACTGTCTTCTGGGGATATGCCTCTATCTTTGAGGGAGACCTTTTGGAGCACCACTTTGGTGTGATTATGTACTTCGGTCAGGGTCATCTCGAGTGTCTGGGCGATAAGCTCTGCCGATTTGCCTTCCATGATTAAATTCAAGATGTTGCGCTCTACATCCTCCAGTCGGTAATTCTGGCAGGTAGATTGAGGATCCACCGCTTTCACCGCTTTCAGAACCCGGCGGGCGATGGAGTCGTCCAGCCAGGTGCCGCCGCCTGCGACAGCACGAATAGCCGAGAGCAGAGAATCTTTACTGATGTCTTTCAGGCAATAGCCATCGGCACCGGCTTCCAGAGAAGGATAGAGACATTCGTCCTCTCCATGGCTGCTTAGAATGAGAATCTTGCTGCTTGTTTCTGCCTTTATTCTGCGGGTGGCTACGATACCGTCGAACTCCGGCAGACCGATGTCCATGAGGATGAGGTCCGGTTGTAACTCTTCGGCCATGGCTACGGCCGAGGGACCATCAGCGGCTTCTCCGATGATCTCCAGGTCAGGGCTGCCATGAAAGGATAGTTTTATACCCAGGCGCAAGACTTCCTGGTCTTCGACCAGGAGAATCCGGATCGGCTTTTTGGCTTGTACAGCAGGTTTAGTCTCAACGGCCATTTTCATCATTATGTATTCCATGGGGTTAGGTGGCTCCAGGAGTTCTCTTCGGTTTGCCAGCCGACTAGTCTCCTACTATTACTCTAGCGCAGCTCTCTTCCCTGCTTAATCGCTCAGAAGTCTTAAAATATCGAGTCGATCACACCATCGGGTTAGCCTGCCTGGAAGTGCATCGGAAAGTGCCATTTTGTAGGGCGAGCAAGGACTAGTCCCTGGGTGTTTTGGTGGAATATACCTGAAAAGGGGTAAGTAAAATACAGAAGTTCGGTTTTAGTTTTGTTAGTAGACTTGAGCAGATCTTCTGGTGCTGGCTGTACTGAGTTTTCTATGAATACAAAAGCAAAGATCCTTATCGGCGAGGACAACGAGGCCGATGTCATTCTATTCAAGAAGTGTATGGGCGACACCGAAGAGTTCGGTTTCGAGCTGATTGTAGCCAAAGATGGCGAGGCTGTTCTAAAAGCTATCGAAGCAAGTTGGGAAGAGGGCGAAAGAGAAAGCGAGAGAGTCGGTCTTGTCTTGCTCGATTTGAATATGCCGAAATTAAGTGGACATGAGGTTCTTCGCAGCATCAAGTCCGACCCGCGCTCCAGGCAGACGCCGGTGATCATCATCACTAGCTCTGATGATGCAAGCGATATAAAACAGGCCTACGACAATCACTGCAATTGTTATATACAAAAACCTAGCGATTTACAGGGGTTTCGGGAGCTATGCCAGACAGTAAAAGAGTTCTGGTGCGATATGGTCAGACTTCCTACCTGATTAACCTAGATTATCTTGTCTCTTATCGCCTTGACCGCTGCCTGGGTGCGGTCGCTGACCGAGAGCTTCTCCATGATGTGGCGGATATGGGTTTTTACCGTGTCGATGCTGATATGCAGATGGTCCGCTATCTTCTGATTAGAGAAGCCCTCTACAATCAGTGAGAGGACCTCTTGCTCTCTTTCGGAAAGATCCGACTCGATCGCTTTATTGGATCTGATCGCTGGCAGACCATGGGAGCTGCGCTTTGTGGTGATTTTGCCAGGTTCGGCTGCGCCGCTTTCTTTGACGATAACTTTTGCCACCGCCGAATCGATCCAGACATCACCTTCATAGACCAGGCGAATGCCAGCAAAAAGTCTGTCCGGAGAGACATCTTTCAGGCAGTAACCGCTCGCCCCGCAGGAGAGTGCGGCCATCACTGTTCTTTCGGAACCATCCGAGGTGAGCATGATTACTTTGGCGTCTTTGTAACGAGATAAAATATTGTCGGTGGCCTCAATGCCGTCCATGACCGGCATGGTCACATCCATCAAAATAACATCGGGCCGAACCAGACCAACCCTGTCGACTGCCTCTTTACCGTTATCCACTTCAGAGACAATCTTTATATCTGGAGCACCATGAAATAACAGCTTAAGACCGGTTCTAACGATCTCGTGGTCCTCGGCTATCATTACGGTGATCTCTTTTGTTTCCTTGATATCATCCATACCTTTTTGCTACCGGGTAAAAAAGATCGAAGTTGCCATACTCGATTCGAATTCTACCTAACTTTATTCCCCTTCACCAAGATAGTTATCACTATTGGCCCCCAGCCCTTAACAGTCAAGGTTCTTCTAGGGATTTATATTAGCCGTTGACATGAAAGGACCTTTATAGGGCATGTGTTCTCTTAAGAGCACGGCATTCAAAAGCAGTTTGTTGATCACAGCTCGATCATTTTTATCTTTCGAGTCCATCATTTTTCTGAACGGTTGCACCTTCTTAATTGCAGACGGAATAGAGAATCTCATTGAGAAAGCTGTTACGTCGTCACTAAGTTTCTTGTGTACCGGATTTTGATAACCGATTAATTTGCAGTCGTGGTCTATCTCTTCGAAGTTTGATTTAGAGCCTTTGCTCAAGAACAACATTCTGCCGGGATGAAGGTCGATCATTTTGCCTTCTGATACCACTTTGACTCCATTCTTACCGGTTTGATGAAGATCGAATATGGCAGAGTCGGCGCTGTTCTCGTCGATCATGACCACCGCTCCGCCTGGGATAATCACCTGGCCTTCTTTAACTTTGACCACTATGGTTTTGTCCGGAGCAAAGATAATTCTGCCCTTATTAATCGAGATGAATCGGCTCTGGGACTGCTCTACGTCATTTCCTTCGGCCACCAGTCTGGTTAACTCTTGTTTGTCGAACGAATTTCTGAAGGTCTTGGAGGCAGGTAGTACATTAGATACTCTGGTTTTACCTATATCAATGCTTTTCTGAACCGAGCCTTCGATTATTCTGGTTTGATCGGTCGGTAGAAACTGACCGATTAATTCAGCAATATTGTTCGAAACCGAGTTGACGTTCGAAAATGCTGAGCCAGAGCCGGATCCAGATGTGGAGCCGGAATCGGCAGGTGTGGGCGGGATGAACTGGGTGCCGTTGAATACCACCAGAGGCGTAAAGAAAGGCGGATTGGGATTATTAGGATCAGGTATAAATGGATTGGTGACAATCAAGCCTGAAGGAGTAGCTAAGTTAGGCAGCCCGGTGGACGGATCGAGGTTGCCCAGGGTCACCTGCTGACCGGCTAATATAGAGCCTCCGACGTTGAGAATCATGTCCTGACCGGGACCGGCGTTAAAGCCTACTACTCCTGAGTTCGGGCCTGCCGGAGGAATGGTGCCGGTAACATGGGCCTGCACAGTGCCGTTGATGTTGTAGGCGGAAGTTCCGGCTCCACCGACGCTATTGTTGAAAGTAATAACACCGCCGGCTGCTCCACCGTTGGCGCTTATCGTATTGCCGGCATTTTGTGTAAGACCTCCCTGGGAGAAGAAGGTGATGGTGCCGCCGTTACCAGTGCCGCCATTAGCTGTGACATTACCTGCTATGCTGGAGCCGCCGCCCGCACCTCCAATTGTAAGAGGGTCTTGAACGGTGATGCTGACGGTGCCGCCGTTGGTGCCTCCGTCTGCATCGACATTGCCGCCTATGATCGCGCTCTGGCTATTGGTATTGACGCTGCCACCCTGCCGGTTACTGGAGGAAACGTCTATCCGCCCGGTGGTTATGGTTCCACTGTTTGCGGTACCGGTAAAGCTTCCGCCGTTTCCGCCGTTCGAGCCTAGAAGAATCTGCAGGGTAGTTAGATCCCCGCCGGAGGTCGAATTCACCGCTCCACCGTTGCCGCCGTTGGAGCCCGCCGTTATGAAACTAGTGGTTGTATTGCCGCCGGATACAGTGGTGATACTACCTGCGCTATTGCCATTGCTGCTGGAGTTGAGACTGTCGGTAACCAGATCTCCGCCTGCGGAAAGAGAGATATTGCCGCTAAAACCGCCGTTGGATGCGGTTCTCACATCCCCGGTGGTGACGTTGCCTCCGCCATTCACAGTAATATCCCCGGCGCTACCTGCGTTACTGCCGGCCGACATGTCCGCTGTCGTTATGTTTCCGGTGGTTGCGATGGTGATGTTACCGGCGTTGCCTATGTTAGAAGAGGTAGTGACGGTACCCACGTTGATGTCACCGGTGCCACCATCCAGGTTTATAGAACCTCCCGAACCGACGGTGGAGCGAGAGCTGATATTGCCTCCGTTCAAAATGCCATCGGTGCTGGAGATGTCTATCGCTCCTCCGTCACCGGTGGACGAGGTTGAAGTGACATTGTTGCCATTCAAATCTACGGCCCCATTGACGGCTGTTATCGAGATAGGACCTCCACCGGCAGCACCGTTATTCGCGGTGTTGATATCGAGTCCGGCACAGAATACGATGTCACCGGTCTGGGTGGTGAAAGAGATCGAGGTCGGATTGCCGCTTGAGGTCAGCACTCTATTGCCAAGCGGGCTGTTGAGTTCTTGTACATCGACCAGAAGATCATTTGGTCCAACGTTGTAGTCTATGCAAATAGCAGAGTTAATCGTGCCGCCGTTGATGATGATCTCGCCTTCGTCGGCGACTCCGGGCAGCTGAAAGGATACTTTGCCGGTATTACTGGTCAGGGAGGCTCCCGTTCCCATCAAAATATCAAGGAAGCCCGTACCGGGAGTGTCGAAGCTAAGATTGCCCTGGGCCACGAATTTGCTGTTGTCGGCCATATTAATGAAGCCGGAGCCGGTGAAGACATCTATAGTGCCTGTACTCGCTGTCACCGTGCCCACCGAAGTGATGCCCAGGGTGACATCCTGGGCCGCAGAGATGAAGACATTATTTTGGGCATTTACCGAAGCATCGCCAAAGAGGCCGACATCCACGAAGCCATTGCCGGCTGTCAGGAAAATGCTGCCGTTATTGGCGTTGACACTGCTGCCTGAGGCACTGGGAAAAATGCCTATCGAAAGGTCATTGAAAAATGTCCCGCTTGCTCCGGTGGCTACTATATTAACGTCACCGTTGGTGGAAGTCACGGTTCCCACCCCGGTGTTACCGATTTTTACTCCATCGTTCGCCAGAAGATTTATGTCGCCACCGGCGGTTATCGTACCGGAGCCAAAGTCTTCTCCGAGTTTGATATCGCCATTAACACCGCTGGCTGAAACGAAGACCAGCCCGGAGGCTTGCACCGAAGCATTGCCGACATTACCTATTATGATGTCTGTTGTCGGACCGTTTGCCAATAAGCTTACATTGCCGTTGTCCGCTCGCACAAAGCTGCCGTCGCTTCCGAATTCGTCACCTATCACGAGAACGTCGTTGTTGGAGGTTATAAAAATATCTCCGCCGGTCGATAGCACCGTGCCGGTGGAATCATCACCTACGGATACACCGTCGGAGGAGTTGAATGTGATATTTCCGCCTGCGGTTACCGAGCCCTTGCCGCCTTCGTCACCGATATCTATGTCGCTGTCAATGCCGGCTGTGGTTATATCGATCGTACCGCCTGCTACCAGGGTGCCATCGCCATCGAGACCGACTCGAATGTCGCTGTTGTCGCCGGTGGTAGCCAGGCTGACATTGCCGGTAGTGGCTTCAACTCTACTGCCGGAACTGCCGGCGTTAGCGCCTATATTGAGGTCGTTGGTTCCGGTGCCGCTTGCGCCGCCCGCATTGATGGAAATATTACCTGCCGTGGACAATACCGTCCCTACGGCATCGTTTCCGATGTTGACTCCATCGCCCGCATCGATAAATATATTACCGGCGGTGCTCACAGTGGCATCGGCTGTGTCAGCTACTATGACGTCTCTGACGGCGTCTATGTCGACTGCGTCGACGGCCGTATTGACGCCGCCCTTAAATATCACATCTCGCCCGGAGTTGAGGGTGAGGATTCCTGTGGAGTTGAGGCTGCCTCCGGTGTCCGTACCTACAAGAATGTCTCCGGAAGCGCTGTTCGTCGTTATTGAGATAGAACTGCCGGTTCCTATAATGCAGCCGTCAATCTGGTTGATGTTTACCGAGACCGCGTTGCCGCCGCCGTTCAATCCGACGGTGCCTGTGCCGCTGTTGGAAGATATAAGCCCACTGGTTCCACCGGTGATGTTGATAGCCGTGGGCGATCCGGTAGTGTTGAAGTCGATGTTTCCACCCACCGAGGTCACCTGGGCACCTGTGCCGAAGCCAACATTGAGTCGGTTGCCACCTTCGAAAAGAATAGAGCTGGCGGTGGTTGCCACCGTAGCGTTTGTGCCCAGATTGACTGTGTCGGAATTTAAGATGACACCGTTGCCGCTGCCGTTTCCACTTCCACCCTGGACAGTTACACCTGGACCTATATCTATTCTTTCTGAACCGCCAAGAAACGCGGCTGAGGTGACGTCGACAAAGGTGGCGCCGGTTACGTCAGAGTTGATAATCACATCAGAGTCGATTAAGGAGCCCGATGCGATGGTGACCGAGCCGCCGGTAGAGTTGATGGCGGAGCCTGTTCCGATGTTGACGTCGGAGGTAGCCAGGGCACCGGTCAAGATGTTGATGTTGCCGCCTGCTGTTACCGGAGAATTGGTGAAATTGATGTCGGAGGCGGCACCGGCGCCTGAGATGATGTTGACGGTGGTGCCGGCGTTGACAGCGGCGTTATTGAAACTGACGGAGGAAGCGAGCAGTCCCAGCGAAGTGACATTGACGCTTCCAGCTGCCGCACTGAGGTCATGGTTGATGTCGATTATCGAACTGTCGAATCCGACCGCTCCGGCATTGATGAATATGCTTCCGCCTGAAGTTGTAATAGGTCCGTTACAGGTAGAGAAATCTGCCGATTGACCCAGGGCGGTCAGAATAATGTTGCCGGTGGCAGCAATATTGCCGGCCATTAGATGAGCGTCGTTGGCGACGGTGGTGACCGTGAAGCTTGTCCCGGAGCCTTCTATGCAGCCGATGGTGTCATTTATCGCTACATTGACCGGATTGGCGCCATTGCCACCATTGAAGAGGATATTACCGGCACCGGCATTAATCAGTCCGTTCGGAGTGGCGAACCCACCAGTAACTGTTATGGCCCCGGCGGTGGTGCCGTTGAATATGACGTTGTCGGTGCCTGCAGCACCATTGGTGGCTATCAGTGCGGAGTTTCCACCCGGCTGCAGGAAATTGACCGTGAGGGCGTTGCCGGTCGTGTTGCTCTGTATGTTGATGACGCCGGTTGCTGCCGTGGTGGTAGAGTTTAGGTTGAGATTAGCGGTGTTGTAATTGACATTGTCATCGGCTGTCACTGTCGCGCCGGTGTTCTGAGTGATGAAGTTCGCCGCTCCGGTACCGGTGGTGAGGCTGACGCTGCCACCGGTGGAGTCTATGGGGGCACAGATTATGATGTCATTGCCGACAGTGACCGCTATGTCACTGTTCGAGCTGATATTGCCCAGTTGAGTGGTTCCGGTTGTCCCACCAATAGTTATATTGAACGGATTGCCTGAGCCGCCGATACAACCAAGAATCTGATTGACGTTTACATTAACGGCGTTGCTGCCGCCATTGAATGCAACAAGTCCGGCCCCTCCATCGGCTGAGATCAGGCCGTTTGCCGGACCGCCGGTTACGGTAACAGCACCCTGGGAAGCTATCTGATTGAAATTAATATCGCCGCCGGTAGAACTGATGTCGCCATTTGCTCCGGCGAAAGATACCGCCAGCGCATTACCGGCGCCATTGCCTTGAAGGGTTATGTCTCCTGCGGTCGAACGAATGCCGCTGTTATTGTTCACTGTGATGGTTGCCGCATTTAACTGCGTGCTGGCACCGGATACAATGGCGGCATTGACTCCGTCTCCTGTGGTGACCTGCCCTCCGGTTTGAGCACTGACAGTCATTGATCCTGTGGCGGAGGCATCGTTTTTAAAGGCGATGTCTCCGGCGTTGGCGATCAGGATCATATTCCCGGCGGTGGCGGTAAGAGTACCTGGTGTGCCGCCCGGCACACCGATATTCAAATCACCGGCGCCGGTAGTAATCGTCACATTGTTGCCTGTGCCCTGAATGCAGCCGATGATGCTGCCGGCTCCCACGGCGCTCACATCGAAGCCTTGTGAGCTGAGGGTGATTCTGCCAAGATCCGAAGTCAGTCCCGAAGCGGCGTTGGCAGATAGAGTACTTCTCAAATCTATATTGAGGTTGCCTATTGGAATTCCTGCGGCTCCGGTACCGTTTCTAATTTCGATGCTGCCACCCTTACCTGTTCCAAGAGCGTTGGCATTTACAGATCCGTTAACGCCTCTGGCTCCGGAGCCTCCTACTATGAATGAGGCTCCACCGGCATTGGCATATTGCAGTAAGATATCGCCGCCGTTGCCGGCACCTGCACCGGTAGCATTGGCTGTGACAGAGCCGTCTATAAATAAATTGGTGCCGGCTCTTGCTGTTATAGATCCAGCGTCGCCGTTGCTGGCGGAGGTGTCGATGGCATTGGCAGCACCACCGTTATTGTCTACAGTGACTGTGCTGTTCTCCGAGACCAGGCTGGTCGAGCCGCCGCCTGTCGTAGATGTGTTCTGTACCGTGCCTTCTATATATAGTCTTCCGTTGATACCGCCGGAGCCCGAATTAGGGCCGGAAGCCGATATGTTGACAGTGCCGCCGGTTCCTCCAGTAGTACTGTTCAGCACGTCGGCGATTCCTGCGCTGTTGTCGAGGATGTCTATTCTGCCCGTCGTGGAAGCAAGATTGATACTGCCGCCATTGCCAGTGGAGGTATTGTCGATATCTCCTCTGAAGATGCTCACATCTAAGCTGGAGGTGGTTACACTGCCGCCGTTTCCGCCGGTGGTGGAGTTGTTGATCAGACCATTGACAGTAAGATCATCGCCACTGGCAGTAAGGGTCACGGAACCGCCGTTTCCGGTCGAGTTGTTGAGGATGTTTCCATCCACCAGGGTGTCCTCACCGGCGCCGGCTGAGGTTAGAGTGACTGCACCGCCATTGCCGCCGGTGGTGGAGTTATTGATGGCGAAGCTGGCATTGTTGCCGTCGTTTTGAACGTCCACGGTGCCGTCGGTGCTGATCAGGGAAACCGTGCCTCCATTGGCCGTGGCTGAGTTGTTGATCACACCATCTACTACTATGTCGTCACCGGCATTAAGCAGCACCGAGCCACCATTGCCGGAAGCCGCCGTGTTGACGATATCACCGCGGTCGGTGGTGGTGTTGAGGACAGATATGTCGTTATTGGCCGAGGTCAACTGGACGACTCCGCCGGCTCCGGAAGCCGTATTGAGAATCGGTCCATCGACCCTTACACTACCACCGGTGCCACCAGCGGACATTGTGATCGCACCGCCGTCGCCGCCAGTGGTTGAGTTGTTGACTGCAAAAGAGTTGTCGGCGTCATTCAGAACCTGGACGGAATTGTTGGACGAAGTCAGATTGATGCTGCCCGCTGAGCCCGTGGTGGAATTGTTGATGAAACCGTCTACGGTTACGGCATTGAATGCTGTGACTGTTATGTTGCCGGCATTACCCGTGCTGGAAGTGTTGATGATATTGGCAGTGTCGGCACCGCCATCGGTGACCGAGACGGTGTCATTGGCAGAAGTCAGGGTTATGTTACCGGCGTTTCCTGTGGAAGTATTGAGGATGGTTCCTGCCACGGTTACATCTTCACCGGCACCGCTGGCAGAAAGAGTAATGTTGCCTCCGGCACCACCAGTGGTAGAGTTATTGATGGCAAAGGTAAGATTGCTTGCGTTATTAGAAACAGTGGCGCTACCGTCGGCTCCGGTGATGCTGATGGTTCCGCCTGTTCCGGTCGATCGGTTGTCTACCACGCCATCGACCGAAGCGTCATCTCCGGCGGCCAGGGTGATGTTGCCGCCATCGCCGCCTGTGGTCGAGTTCAGTATGTCTCCCCGCTCAGCGGCACTGGCAGCACCCACAATGACATCGTTGTTGGTCGAGGTCATTGTCACACTGCCGGCCGTCGTGGTGGCTCTGTTGTCTATGGTGCCGTCAACTCTGGAAGAGCCGTTAGTTCCACCGGAGCTGATGGTTATGATGCCGCCAGAGCCGTTTGTGGTGCTGTTGTCTATCGCCGTTGAAGCTGCCAGGACATTGTCTACGGTGACGCTCGAGTTTACTGAAGAGAGGTCGATATTTCCGGCTGTTCCGGTGGAAGTATTGCTAATCGTTCCTTGAATATAGACGTTGTCGGAGCTTCCCGCTCCGGCCGCCGATACTGTTACATTCCCTGCGGTGGTGCCAGTGGTGGAGTTATTGATATCGGCTGCCGCTGCACTCAGATCCTGGAGCGATACCAGACCGTCGGTGGACCGAATTGTCACGGTACCGCCGGTGGCAGTGGCTGTGTTGATAACATCTCCTCGCAGAGTGATGTTATCGAAGCTTTCGACAGTGACTGTGCCGCCGTTGCCGCCAGTGGTTGAGTTGTCTATGTTGGTCGATATCCAACCGGTGCCGCTTATGTTCTTCTGGATGGTCAGATCGTCACCGTTGGCATCCAGCGTAACTGTACCGCCCGTACCGGTCGATCTATTTAATATGCTTCCTCCGATGAGGATGTCTTCACCGGCACCGCTAGAGGTGACGGTGATAGCGCCGCCGTTGCCGCCTGTGGTCGAGTTGTTTATTGCAAAGGTTGTGTTGTTGCCATTATTATTTACAACTACCGAGCCATCAGTACCGGTTAGAATGACGATTCCACCATTGATAGCAGAGCTGTTGTTGATGACTCCGTCCACGGTCAGGTCGTCGCCGGCTACTATATTGATGATGCCGCCGCTGCCGAAAATAGAAGAGTTGTCTATGTTGCCCCGATTTGTTGCCCCGGAGGCAAGAATTTGAACGTCGTCGGCGGAGATAAGCTGCACAATTCCACCATTGTTGGCTGCGGTGTTCAAAATGGAACCGTCGACTCTAACGTCGCCTCCGGTTCCGCCTGCGCCCATCACTATTATGCCGCCACTACCGCCTGCGGTGGAGTTGTTGATAGCAAACGAGTTGTCTGCGTCGTTGAGAACCTGAACGCTGTTACCAGAGGAGAGGAGGCTGACTATGCCGGCACTACCGCTGGTCGAGTTATTGATGAAGCCGTCGACGGTGATAGTGTTGGCTGCGGTTATTGATATTATGCCGCCATTGCCCGTTGTGGTGCTGTTGTCTATATTTGCCGTATCAGAGCCGCTGTCGGCAATGGTGACAGCGTTGTCTGTCGAGCCGATGGAGACAATGCCGCCACTAATGACCCCTTTGTTAAGAATCGAACCGGCCACGGTGACATTCTCTCCGGCACCGTTGGCGAACAGGCTGATGGTTCCGCCGTTGCCGCCGGTGGTCGAATTGTTGATAGCGAAAGTAAGATTGCTTGCGTTATTAGAGATTGTAACGCTGCCATCTAAGCCAGTTATGACAATGCTTCCGCCGTTTCCACTGGCGCGGTTATCTACCACGCCATCTATCGAGATATCGTCTCCGGCGATCAGCGAGACACTTCCACCGTCGCCGCCTATGGTCGAGTTGATAATGTCTCCACGCACTGCACCGCTGGCCGCACCGATGGTGATATCATTATTGGTCGATGCTATGGCCACGCTGCCGGCAGTGGTTGTGGCGCTGTTGTCTATTGTGCCGTCTACTCTGGAAGAGCCGTTGGCACCACCGGAGCTGATGTTGATTGTACCGCCCGGTCCGTTCACCGTGCTGTTGTCTATGGCCGGTGTTTCAGCCAGAACATTGTCCACGGTGACACTGGCATTGGCTGAAGAGAGGGCGATAACCCCTGCTGTTCCATTAGAAGAATTGTTTATCGTACCTTCTATATAGACATTGTCCGCCGCTCCTGTTCCGGTAGCCGATACTATTACACTTCCTGCGATGGTGCCGGTGGTGGAGTTGTTAATATCGGCAGCCGCTGCACTCAAATCCTGCAGGTTTACTCGACCGTCGGTAGAGCGAATAGTCACACTGCCGCCGTTTGCCGTGGCGGTGTTGATAACATCGCCTCGAATATTTATGTCATCGAAGCTTTCGACGGCGATAGCGCCGCCATTGCCGCCGGTGGTCGAGTTGTCTATATTGGTCGATATCCAGCCTGTGCCGCTGATATTTTTCTGGATGGTCAGGTCGTCACCGTTGGAATCTAGATTAATGAAACCGCCTGTGCCGGTGGATCGGTTTAATATGCTTCCACCGATGGTAATGTCTTCTCCGGCACCGCTGGAGGTGACGGTAATTGTGCCCCCGTTGCCACCAGTGGTGGAGTTGTTTATCGCAAAAGAGGTGTTGTTGCCGTTATTGTTGACCACGACAGAGCCATCCGTACCGGTCAGAACAATTGCTCCTCCGCTGGCGGTGGCGCTGTTGTTTATCTCACCGTCCACGGTCAGATCGTCGCCGGCGACAATATTTATTGCGCCGCCGTTACCGCCGAAAGCCGAGTTGTCGATATTGCCCCGGTTTGTTGTTCCGGAGGCTAGAACCTGGACGTCGTCATTGGCAGAGATCAGCTGCACGACTCCACCGTTTCCGGAGGCTGTGTTCAAAATAGAACCATCGACTCTCACATCCCCGCCGGTACCACCGGCAGACATGAGGACTACACCGCCGTTGCCGCCTGTGGTGGAGTTGTTTATTGCAAAGGTATTGTCCCCGTCGTTGAGAATCTGAACACTATTGCCCGTGGAATTCAGGTTGACTAATCCGCCAGAGCCTGCGGCTGAGTTATCGATGAAGCCGTCGACTGTGATTGTATTGGCAGCGATTACCGATATCACGCCACCATTGCCGCCTGTGGTGCTGTTGTCTATGTTGGCGGTGTCAGAACCACCGTCCACAATCGAGACAGCGTTATTCGCTGAGATCAGAGAGATATTGCCGCCGTTACCAGTAGAGGTATTCAAAATCGAACCGGCCACGCTGATGTTCTCACCGGTGCCGTTTGCCCCTAAGTTGATAAATCCACCGTTTCCACCAGAGGTGGAGTTGTTGATAGCGAAGGTTGTATTGTTGGCAGAGTTTGAAATCGTCACACCGCCATTGGTGCCTAAGAAGCTTACGATGCCTCCGGTTCCGGTGGAGCTGTTGTCGACCACACCGCCGATGTTTATATCATTGGCTGCCGATATGGCGATGCTTCCGCCGTTGCCACCGGTGGTCGAGTTGTTGATATCACCCTGGAAGGCAGCGGAGCTGTTGATCAGAACGTCGTCTCCGGTGGCGAGAATAGAAACGGTGCCGCCGGCTCCGGTGGAGGAGTTGTTTATAGCTCCATCGACAATTACGTCTCCTGTCGCACCACCGGCTGACAAAAAGACTGTACCGCCGTTTCCTGCGGTGGTCGAGTTGTTTATAGCTGTTGCTGCCGAGGTGTCGTTGTCTATGCGCACAGTGCCGCCGGATGAAGCTATCGACACCCCGCCGGCATTTCCTGTGGTGGTGGCATTATCGACAACCCCTTCAATCTGGATGTTGCCAGCGCCCTTTACGACAACTGTGGCGCCCCCGGCAATCAGATCCTGGTTGACGTTGATGTTGCCGGCGGTCGAAGTGCCGGCTGATATGGCGTCAAGTCCGGCTGCATTTGTAATAGCTCCGGTGTTTGATACCACTATGTCTTCGGATAGATTTATCGAAGCGGCAGAGATGTTGATGTTTCCACCGGCGCTATTAACGGTGCCCAGTTGTACCGCGGTGCTGCCGGAGCTGCTTTCTGAGCCGATTACGGTTACGTTACCACCATTGGTGGTTATCTGACCGGATGGTCTTATATCTACTCTGCCGGAATTGCCGGAGCTGCCCTCATAGGCGATGGCGACCAGGTTGCCGCCAGAGGTGGTCAATGTCAGGTTGTTGCTGTTTAGCAGAATGGAGCCGCCGGTGGCACTGGCTCCTGTTATGGTCTGATCCCCGCTGCCGGTGTTTGAAAAGTTGACACCGGCTGCGATGAAGAGATCCCCACCCTGAGAATCGATTGTCTTCGCCGAGGCGCCCACCAATCGAACGTTTTGTCCGGCAAAAATGGAGATTGGATTGCCGATTATACTACCGCCGATATTTACATTATTGGTGTTAGACACCCTCGGGTCACCGGTACCGGTGAGCGTTCCCAGTGTAAGGGTGTCGGTGTCGGCATTGATCTGCACATCATGACCGGTGGCATTCACTACTCCGGTAACGTCATGGACATCGAAAGTGACTTTACCGTTGCCGCCGTTGAGATTGACCTCTTTAGAATAAATGTCTCCACCGGAAACAGCCAGATCTGCTTTCTGCATAAAGTCGGTGGCACGGAAGTTGACCGCTTCTGATGCTTTGAGCAAGCCGCCGGTATTGTCAAAGTTGATATTGGCCAGGGCGGCTGCGCTCTGGTTGGCAATGTTGATGTTGTTCAGGGCTGATATAGTCCCGGTGTTGAAATACTGACCGGAGACAGAGTTCAAATTGACATTGCCGGCCAGGGCTGCAATGGTGCCGGCGTTGTGAATGGCCTGGTTGGCTGCCAGGCTGACACTGTTAGCTGAGAGCAGACCACTGTTGGTGATTGTGGTGCCGGCGTTTATATTCAACGCTCCCGGAGAGGTAATGGTGCCTGCATTCAAGACCGAAGTCAGAACGTTGATGGTCAGTGAACTGGAGGCAAAATAGTTGCTGAAAAGATCTATGGTGGGAAGCGCACCGGATAAAAGACCGGTGCTGCCTATGTTCAAAGATCCGAAATTGAGGATCGAAGCCTGATTTGCCGTATCTTGAATAGAATAAACCGATCCCAGGATGTTGACACTGTCCGAGATGGTCAGAGGTGAAGCGGCGTTGAAATTGATCAGACTGAGAGAGACCGACTCTGGCACATAGAGGTTGCCCGCACTGCTCAAATCTTGAGAGGTGAGGGTGATATAGCCACCTATGGCTTGCCCCTGACCGTTGAGGAGAACGCTCTGGCTTCCGAAAGTCATCACGTGTTCCACGGCTTCGAGCTGCCCGGCGGTGATATGGTCACCGGGGTTTACTGTCAGGCTGGTGCCGCCGACGACGGAGCCAGCACTGCTGAGCTGACCGCCTACGGTTATAGTGACCGGAGTGGTGTTAGGGGCTGTGTAGCTTGTCAGATCGGAAGAGAAGTTGAGACCGGTAAGACCGCTGAGACTGGATAGATCCGTCGTGGTCTGGGTTATTGAGTTGAGATTGCTGAGGTTGTTGACTGTAGATTGGGATTGGGTTTCAGTGGCCGACAACATCTGGGGTTGGCATATAGTTCGGGTCAGATGAAAACCCCTGGCAGCACCATTTTCGCCCGCGGTGAAAGCTGCAATGTTGCCTGGATTATGCCTGAAGTGGTGGTGATGGAAATGTTGATGGGCTGCCTGACTGGCTGCGACACCGGAGAGATTGCAAGCCTGATGTGCTGCCTGTTCGGCGGAAAGAGCAGCCATCGAAGCATGGTGACCGGCATGGTGGGCAGCTTGTTCTGCGGCCATCGAGGCACAATGGCTGGCATGGCGAGCCGCCTGGTTGGCCGCGATCGAGGCGTGATGAGATGCCTGTTGAGCCGCTTGCTGAGCGGCCATCGAAGCACAATGCCCGGCATGCTGAGCCGCTTGCTCGGCCGCCATGCTGGCGCAATGACCGGCATGCTGAGCCGCCTGCTGGGCAGCCATACTGGCACAGTTGCCGGCATGATGAGAAGCCTGCTCGGCCGCCATGGAGCCCTGGTTGAAGCCCCCATGCATACCTCTGCCGCCCTGGAACATTGCTCCATGATGTCCATGATGCATGTGGTGATGTCCACCACCATGGGTCAAGGCGGACATGGTCGAGGCATTGGCAGCAGCCTGCATCGCCGCTGCCCGAGGGCAGTCTCCTGGAAGCCCTCCAGGCGGCCCACCGGATGGTCCTGGAGTTCCTGTGGCATCCTGGGCTTTGCTCTCTAAAGGGATGGTGTAAGACAGTAAAATCCCCAGCGTTCCATACTGCAAAAGGGATTTCAGCCGTTTCGATAAATTTATCAAGGACACCGCGCTTCAGGCCTGCTCTGGACCCGCCATAACTTCTCTTCTACTATCACACGATAGTGTGAATTTTGCGTGAATATAGAGCTAGCTCTAAACACTTATTATATTAAAGTGCATTCAAGTAGCAATCGGTAGAATTACGTATTCGTGAGTCTGCTTGCCACGATGTCGCCTGGATTTTTGTTGCCTGGGATGTCTGGCTATATGGTTTAAAGGTCCTTATCTTTCGATTCCGCATCCACCGGAAGGGTGAAAGTGATTTCAGTGCCTGTGTTTGTGGAGCTTTTACAGAAAATTTTGCCGCCATGCTGTTCGACAATCTGTTTGCACAGGTAGAGTCCGAGCCCTGAGCCGGTTTTGTTTACAGTCTGATTCTTACCTATTGAAAAACGCTGGAAAATGTAAGGCAATTCCTCCTTGGGAATGCCGTAGCCGTTGTCTTTGACGGATATTGATACTCCAACTGGCTTTGTTTCACAGGTAAGGTTAATGTTTCCTTGATTGCCTGTGAATTTAATGGCGTTATTTACAAGATTGGAGAGCACTCTTCTGATCGCCATTCGATCAACTTGAATTGCAGGCGATTTCAAGCGGTCTGTAACGGTGACTTTTAGGTTCTTGCGTTTATACAGCGGTTTGAATTGGGTCAAGATCCCGTCTATCTCTTCCCTTAACTCTACTTCTTCTAGGCGCAGTATATTTTTGCCGTTCTCATATCGATAGACGTCCAAAAGCATTTTTATCAGGTCGAGAAGCTCGGCGGTGCCTGAATTGACAATGGTTAGAACTTCTATCTGTTCGGGGTTTAGCGGACCAAGCTTCCCGTCTAGAAGACCTTGCATGATATGGGTCTGACCTATTAAGGGATTTTTCAGATCATGGGTTAGTGTGGCCACGAAGTCTTCTTTCTGGCGGCTCAATTCTACTCTTTCGGTCACGTCGACAGAAAGAACCACCAGTCCATCCGGGGTATCACCGTCGTTCTTCACCGGCCAAATGGTGAGATCGCAGTATATCTCTTTCTCGGATATATCCATTTTGTAGTTTGAATGGCTCATAGGTAGTCCGCTTTCGACAACGTCGAGCAGCCAATCACCGGGAATGCCTGTCGGAATTTTGAGAATTAGATTGCCTTGTATCTCTTCTCTGACCAAGTTTAGTTGGGTACAGAAAGCCCGATTAACCTCTGTGATCACCAGGTTGTTATCCAGCCAGGCGATGCCGATTGGGGCGTTTTCAGTTATTGCCTCTCCGATTCGTAGTCGTGCCCTTGTGGCTCGTTCTGCTGTTTTCTCGGCATCTTTTTTCTCTATAAACTGACCAATCTGATAACAAATAGGCTTCATCAGCTTATCGAAGGCATCGTTTTTTGAGGAAAGTGTAGCGCTTTTGTGTAGCTCTATCGCGCCCAAGCATTCATTCCCGCAGATAATCGGATACACAATCATAGATAAAGGCTTCAAATTCTCAGAATGGCTTCTTTTAAGCGGATCCTCCACTCTGTCGATTTCCAAAATTATCGAGCCGGTTGGGCTATTTGCAATGTTCTCAAGGCAAAACAGATCGCCTGCCAGTTTTAGGTGGTTTGTAATTGTCTCCAGATCTGATATTCCGGGAATGTCCGTAGCGCTGGTGGCTATGCACGCTAATTTGGCTATGTCCTTTCCCTTGAGCCAGAGCGAAACCACGTCAAAGCTTTGTGCGTCTCGGATTGCCTCGAGTAGTTTTTGGGCGGCATCTTCTATGGACGCAGAATCTTTTAGAGTGGCCATGATTTTTATATGAGTCTGTTCTATTCTTTCTGCATCTCTTCTGGCGGTGATGTCACGAACAATAATCGAAGTTCCATACTCTTTTGCTCCGCTATCCAGTAGAGAGGAGACTGTCAGGGCTACCTCGAGGTTGGTGCCGTCCTTCCTCTTTCCATTCAATTCTATGTTCTCAAGAGAGTTTCCGTGAAGTATGGATTCTTCTATCTCTGCAAGGTTAGATGACTCTGGTATCGGCAAGAACAGCGACAGGTCTTTTCCGGCTGCTTCATCTGAAGAGTAGCCGAAAATCCTTTCTGCGCCTATGTTCCATGTCTTGATCTTATTTCCCGCGTCAAAACTTATGATCCCGTCTTCCGAGCATTGCACTATATTTGCCAGAAGCGACCGGGCTGCTTCGGACAGCTTTCTGTCCATACCTCTGGCTATCTGCTCTGCCACCACATTTAGTGAGGGCTGTGCCAGGGACTCTGCGAAGGAGTGCATGTGCAGGGTCATTATGCCAAATAGACGCTCATCGCAGGTGAGCGGCTGGATAATAAGTTCGAAATCGTTTTCGAGACCTGCGGGGCTTTCGCAGTAAGCCAGGGTTTTTGAGGTTATCTGTTCAGCTATCTGGGCTAGAATTTTTGAGTTGAATGGCTGGGCAATGTTCTTAGGCAGGCTAACATAGACCGAGTCGGTAAGTAAATCGTTGCACTTGCCGCTGGCCGCTTGCAGATGAAACTCGTTGAGCTGGTCGTTCAGGGTCCAGAGATGGGCATGGATTAGATTGAGGTGCTCACAAAGAGCCCGGCTGCAATGTTCGAGAAAATCCGACAGACTATGGCAGGAGATCAGACCATCCCCGACCGCCGCAGACAGTTTATTCAAGCGGGTTTTGCTCAGCAGGTTAGCGCGAATAAGCTGGTGTTTTTTTTCTTCTATAGCTAAATTAATGGATCTGAGCAGCAATTTTTCGTTGAGTTTCCCTTTGACGATATAGTCATAGGCTCCTACTCTGAGGGCTTCTATGGCGCATTCCACATCCTCCAGTCCGGTGAGGACCACTATGGGCAGCTCTTTATTCTCTGCCAGCACTTTTGCTACCGTCTGCACTCCGATACTATCCGGCAAAGCCAGGTCGAGGAGCGCGATATCAACTCGCTCTCTTTGAATTATCTCGAGAGCGTTGACCAGAGTATTGGCTGTCACGATCGAGTATTGCGAAGTGGCTAAGAGCTCTTGCGTGTAACGGGCATCGGCCGGATTGTCTTCTACCAGAAGGATCTTTGTAGTCTTGCTTCTCATTTTTCTAGTTCAGGTTGGGAGAAGCGCGGAAATTTGACCGCTGAAAACCAGAATTCGTCTATTGATTTGATGATTTTGATAAATTGATCCAGGTCGATGGGCTTGGTTACATAGCAATTGGCATTCAGCTTGTAACTCTTCAGAATATCTTCTTCTGATTGCGAGGTTGTGAGAATCACAACCGGAATAGTTTTCAGTCGGCTGTCTTCTTTTATCTCTGCCAGCACTTCCCTGCCGTCCTTTCTTGGTAGATTCAAATCCAAAATGATCAAATCAGGCTTCGTTTTTTCGCTTCGCAGGTATTCCATCGCTTCAACGCCATCGCGGACGATTTCGATAGTCACCATTATCTTCTCGTCGTGAAAAACTTCGGTTATCAGCCTCGCGTCGGCGTGACTATCTTCGACCAGCAATACATTTATTGTTTCCGCCATAACTCCAATACCTTTTTTAGCTGTTTTTTCTTGTTCTCTTTAAGGTGAACTCTATAGTCGTTCCTTCTCCAGGTTCGGATTCGACTGCTATAACGCCGCCATGCCGCTCTACTATCTTTTTGCAGACGGCCAGACCGATGCCGCTGCCGGCGTAGGTCTCTTTGGGATGCAGCCTCTGGAAAATTACAAAAATTCTCGCTGCGTATTGCATCTCAAATCCGATGCCGTTATCTCTTATTTTGAAGGTCCAGTATTCTTGACCTTCTTCAGTGCTGATTCTGATGATCGGTTTGACTTCAGAGCGAAACTTGATCGCGTTTCCGATTATGTTCTGAAATAGCTGAGTTAGTTGCGTGCTGTCACCTAGCACCGCAGGTAGTGGTTCTGTTTCGATTACGATTGTGGCTTCGTTTTCTTCTATGGCGAGTTTTAGATTGTCCATCGCTTTCTTTACCACGTAATTGCAATCTGTCTCACGCATCTCTTGACCGCGGGTATGAACACGGCTGAATACCAGTAGATCGTTGATCAGGACTTGCATACGGCTGGCTGCGTCGGTTATGAACTCGATAAAGTCGTCGGCGTTGTCGTCGAGCTGACCTCGATAACGTCTTTCGAGTAGCTGAGTGTAGTTGGTTATTACCCTGAGAGGTTCCTGTAAGTCATGGGAACAAACATAGGCAAACTGCTGCAGGTCCTCATTCGATCTTTTAAGCTCTACAAGATTCTCTTGCAGTATCTTCTCTGATTTTTTTCGCTCGGTTATATCCACAACCGATGCCACTACATAACGCTTGTCGCCAGCCTGAAGGGGATTGAGTCCGATCTCAACAGGAAAGAGCGTACCGTCTTTACGCAAGCCGTTCAGATCGCGCCCGGCTCCCATTGCTCTGGGCTCCGGCGCTTTGAAAAAATGTTGACGCGAACCAGGGTGACTGGTTTTGGCCGCATGGGGAACCAGGATTTCGATGGGCTCACCAAGCAATTCATTACATTCGTAGCGAAAGAGATTTTCTAGCTCTTTATTGGCTAGAACGATGAAGCCTTTCTCGTCCACCATTAAGATACCGTTTGGGGCGGTATCGAGAATCATGCGCAAGCCGGCCTGATCGAGCTGAAAGTGTTCGTCTTTCAATCTATCCATTATGTTTTGAATTGCATACAAAGGCTAGAATAGATCAGCAATAGCGAATCTATTCGGATAGGGGAAAGGGGTTACTTTGGATACCTTCGTTACCAATTATAAAGTACGTAGTATGAGAATGCTCTGTCATTTAATTAAATTGCCCGAATCTCCCCACGGTAGAATCGCTTGAAATGAACTGCCGGCAAAGATTATCAGCTGGTTATTGAGAGGATTAATTCTCTGGGCGTAGTCCTCGTCAGTGGTGGCATCACTCACCTGGGGGATGCCACCATCTTTTTCATTGCAAAGCTCCACTCATCAAACTGGCCAGTTGCCTCATGGTCTGCGGTCTATTGGTCGAATCTTTCTGCAACGTACTCATCACGATCTCTTCTAAGCGTCGGGGGATAGTGTTGCCGCATGCAGTATCGGCCAGGTTTTTCGGCGATTCATAGACATGTCTGTACATGACGTCCATATAGTCGTTGCCTTGAATCGGGGGCTCTCCAGAAAGGCATTGATACATCAGGCATCCCAGGGAATAGATATCCGATGTCGGGCCGAGGCTTCGGGACTGGCATTGCTCTGGGCTCATGTAAAGTGGTGTCCCCAGAACCTGGCCGTTATGGGTTCTGGTCAAGTTTTGAAAGGAGTTGTTCGTTACAGTGTTTTCACCCTTGATGATTTTTGCGGTGCCAAAGTCGGCTACCTTTGCGATGACGGTATTCCTTTCTGTGTCTTGGATTAGAATATTGCTTGGTTTGAGATCTCGGTGGAGAATCCCTTTTTCATGGGCGGTTTGCATACCGTCGCAAATCTGCAAAAAAATCTCCAGTGCTTTTTTAAATTCGAGCGCAGTCTGCTCTTCTAAGATCTGGTCGAGGCCTTTTCCTGCGAAGTACTCCATAATCATGAAAGTGTCGCCTTCTTCCGAGATCCCGAAGTCTTTGATGGTGACTATATTAGGATGGTTGAGCGAACAGATGGTGGCAGCTTCCAGGCGAAAGCGTTGAAGCAGATCAAGATTGCTCATCAAATCTGGATGGAGGATCTTGATTGCTGCAAGGCTGTTGAGATACCTGTGTCTTGCTTTGTAGACTGAACCTCCGGAGCCGGTGCCCAGAAGTGAGAGTATTTCGTAGCGATTGGCAAAGGATGCTCCGATCCTTCTATCTAAGATGGCTTTTTCTCCGTCTATGGGGCAGTAATCCAGTTCCATGGGAACGATATAGTGGCAGATTCGACACCGCTTGGCAGGCTTGTGCTCTGCGGTCAATGCCCGGCTTTCTTCCTTCTCTTCTTCATAAGAGTCAGCTTTTCTTGCTATTTTTTGAAGAACGGTTCTGGTCAGATCATGCACAGCGTGAAAAGAGAGATCGAGTTCCTGGCTGATGGTTTCGGTGCTTTTCCCCTCTAACAAAAGATTGAGAAGATCCTTCTCTTCTAAACTCAGATATCCTGTTCTATCCAGTCCGCTAGAATCGTTGCTTCTTCTGTGAATGGCATTAATCACCCGCCGAGCAATGGTCTCGTCGAGCCAGGTTCCGCCACTCGCCACCGCTCTGATAGCCGCTAAAAGTGCTTCTTTGCTCAATTCTTTCAGGCAATAGCCGTCGGCACCGGCTTCCAGAGAAGGATAAAGGAATTCGTCCTCACCATGACTGCTCAAAATGAGCACTTTGCTTTTGCCCTCTCCCTTGATCTTTCTGGTGGCGACAATTCCGTCGAACTCCGGCAGACCAATGTCCATCAAGATCAGATCCGGCTTGAGGCTTCTGGCCAGCTTCACAGCATCCGGTCCGTTAGAAGCCTCTCCGACCAGTTGCAGATCATTATTGCCATGCAAGGAGAGCTTGACCCCAAGTCGCAACATCTCCTGGTCTTCGACCAGCAAGATAGAAACAGGTTTTTTTATGCTCGAATCTGATCCAGGCTCTTCAGGCATTTAAGGCTACCGATTGGAGAAATTTGAGGTGCCGTTATCTCAATGGTATCAGAGTATATGGTTGCTTTGACTCAAGTTCATGCCAGAGGATGAATCCGGTGCTTTGAAGAGCTAGCTCTTTAAGGCAGATTCAGACCTGCCGCTTTAGTTACCGGTTCAATTGTCGAGCGCAATGCTTTTTCGACTCTGACCATGTCTTCCTCGAAGTACTCTCCGGTCCATTCATCCATGAAGAATTTCTTGAATTCCACCGCAAGGCATAAGCCTGTTTCGGGATAATTTTCATGAATCCAGGTGGAGAGCCAGCCGCCTTTGAATTTGACGTTCTCTCTGACATCGAGATGACGTCCGTCGTAGTCGAAATCTCTTATCGTATCCATGAACGCAGTGGCTGCCTTGCCCCAGCGAGTTTTATCGAGGGTTCCTGTGCCCAGATTGACCTCGGGATTTGCTTCTACCGGCTCAGGCGGTGCATCTGCTCCATTTCTGCGGTGATTATACGAGTGGATGTCATAGACCACGAATCGGCCGAATTGAGATTGGAGCTCGTCTAGAATAACTTTCAGTTCAGTATAGAACCGGTCGTATTTTGTCAATGAACCCTCTACTACCTCTGGCTCCAGATTCTTGTCCCATATATTCAGACCCCAGGCGTCTTCTGGCCTGGCGTAGACAGCTTTTTCCCTGGGGCGGTTCAAGTCGACTTCGAAGCGGGAAGTGTTCAGAATAATTCTGTTCTCGGCGATGGTTGTCCATCTTCCGGTATAGGGATCCTCTTCACGCAGCCTTGAAGCATCGGCGAGAATCATTCTCTTTTTCAGCTCTTCTCTGACCTGATTGCCGTTATGAATGGCGGTGGCAAGAATCGGTGCTGCTCCCCGGGTTATTTCCCAGTCTGCCTTGGTCATCTCTTATTCCCTCTGCTTTCCCGTCGGTTTGTAGAGCAAAGTTTAACAGTTGCATATCCCTGCTGGTACATTGACATCAGCTTCGAATTTATGCTTTTAAAGATGGAACTATGGGTGACAATTTAAATCGCAGCGATTCGGAAGAGGTGGATACAATAAACCATCTCCTTTTCTGGAGTCTGGGCGGAACTGTCCTCTTTCTCATAATCGTCTGTTGCTATTATTGCGCTCGACCATGAAAAGGTCGCTTATCTCAGGCTCTGCCGCTCGCCTGACCAGAGACGACCTGGGGCATTATTCTTGTCACTTTGAGCGGTAATTCGGCGGCTTCTACGCCATCGATTTCAAGGATGACGGCATAAAGACCTTCTTTTTCGAAACCAAGCCCGTTGAAGGCGCTGATTACTTTATGGCTTGTAGTTTCGTCGGTTCCAGGTTGGGGATCGACTCTCGATTTTTGCGAAAGTGCAACTATGTTGCCATCGCCATCCACTATCTTGTACTCATATTCGAAAGGACCGGATGCTCCTGTTACCTGGGCGAAAGCGTAAGCTACCGGCATTAGCATCGGAAAGCTCTGGGCTGAAAGACCGTTGAAGATGTTTACGCAGGTAACAGCATCTCGATTGACGAGATCCTGTAAAACGCGCTCGCAGAGAATCAATCCGCTGGAGTGGGGACCATTTGTTTTCGTTCTCTTTGCCATCTGCAGTCCTCTTAAATCAGTTTCCTTGTTTCTGGAAGTATAGATAACTCTTGTTCTGTTCTTCAAGTCTTAGCAATGGGTTTGACTATGCGCTATCCTTTAGACTGTAGTTGAATCGGTAGCTTGTCTTGAAAGTCTCGACATCGACAATCACTAGAATTTCGCCAGTTTTTCTTCCGCTTCTTTGTAGCTTTATGATCTCGGTCGGCTTCCTTCTGGAAGTTGAAGCAAAATCAGAGGCGGCTAAAGAGAAGGAAGCGGGCGATTTTCTCTACTTTCATGGTGATCGCGACGAAGCGATAGAGCGATTCGAGCATGCAGCGGAGCTGGAGCCGGACATGGTCGATGCTCACATGAGTCTGGTCAATCTGTACTTGCTCAGTAAAAATCGTGGGGCTGCGCTGGAGCATGCTAAGGCTCTGGTGAAGCTGAAACCGAAAGACAAAAACATGCATATGCTGCTCGGCAATCTTTATCGCGGGGATAAACACTATGACGAAGCGGTGAAGGAGTTTGAAACGGCTGTCGCTCTCGGGGTACCGGAGCAATCAGTTATGAATATTCTCGGTTATATCTATCTCGATTCAAAGCAACTGGAAAAGGCTCTGACTTGTTTTGCCAGAGCCGCCGATGGCAAAGATCGTGCTGCTGCTGTCGATGCAAGATTGGGAGCGGCGGTGACTAAGTTCAGGATGAATAGAGGTGATGATGCTCTTGCCGATCTCGATATTCTGATTAAAGAAAGTGGTGGTACCGGCAGTGCATACTTAACCAGAGGGCATCTGCGGGCAAATCTGAATAAACTTGACGGTGCGCTGTCTGATTTTAAGGAAGCTCTAAAGAAAGAGCCTGAGAATGCCAGAGTACACGAGGCTATCGGAAATATCTATTATCGACAGGGCAAGAAAGACGAAGCTGAGAAAGCCTTTTTGAAATCGGTCCGATTGGACAAAGAAAATGCTTCGGTTCATTACTCTCTTGGCACGTTGGATCTCGAAAACAAGAGATTTGAAGAAGCGGCGGTCCACTTTGAGAATGGAGCAGAGGTGGACGAAGATACCGAAAGTCGCAGGAAGATGCAGGATCTCGCCCGTAGAATACGATCTCCTTTGGGGGCAGACACGATTGACGAAGCTGATTACACGGGGATAACTTCCAGGCGAAATTTCTTTGATCTCAATTATTGTGATCTTCTGGTGATCCCGAACAGTGTCTGGCTGGAATCAAAAGAGAGGGTCAAAATCGAAAATTCGGGGATGTCGCCGGAGCCCAAGCGTTGAACAACGCCGTCTTTGAAAAAGGTTGTCAATAACAGATTGGAAAGTTTTGGAATAATCTTAACAACTGGCTTTTCGCTTTTATCTCAAGCTGAGAACCGGATAGCAGTTTGTGATCAGGGGTTTGTTCAGAACTTGTGAAAACCTGATGAAGTCAAGGGTATGGGCTGCACCATGCTCCTTCGGTTATCATGAATTCGCGCTCTCTGGCTCTGGAACTTACTAGAACCTTTTCAAAATGGAATCTCCTGGTATTCGGTCCTACAATTCGGTTGATTCAATGTGCCTTAGAAATTTAGTTTCTAAGGTGAGCAAATTATTGTTTCTGACCGCAGCCATATTCGGCATCAGCAGTCAGGCTGTGCTCTGTCAGGATGCTTCCGGTCTCAGTCCTATCACTCTAACTGGCCGTACACTGGTGGCGCAGAACTTTGGCGGTGGCGATCGTACACCCAGTCCTGCAATTATTCCGACGGATATCACACCGACCCGGGTTGGCGATGAGAGGGAGCTGATTCGACCTGGCTATACTTTTTATTGGAAACAGAAGTTTCCTCGATTATGGTTTAGTTCGGTCACCGAAGTGTCTCAACGATTCGAGAGCAATGTGCTTTTCACCGCAAGGAATCCGGAAAGAGACTATGTTTTTCGGGTGCAGCCTAATGTTACTCTCGGTTATAACTTTTTGCCTAATTCGAGCATCTACTGCAATTACTTTCTGATCAAAGACGTTTATGCTCGACATGGATTCTTGACCAATCCGACATTTATGTCTCTGGCTGGCGGTTTAAGACAGGATGTGCCGCTGGGAACCAGGTCTAATCTCCAGGCCGACTTTCAAGTTCGACAGCTATGGCAAGCAAGGAATCTGAGGCAGGCAGACATTCTGCCAGGTATAACCTATACTCATGTTTTTTCGCCGAAATTAATCGGTTTTGCCAATACCCAGTTGCAGCTGAGAAGCAGAAATCTTTTTGCCACCGGTACTTTTAGAGAGATTGATCCATTTTTCACCCTCGGGGTTCTGGGAAGGTGGAAAGATTGGAATGCCATCGCCACCAATACCTTTGTCTCTAACTTTAGATACCCTCAAGCTATTCCACCCCAGCGCAATTACGCCATGATCAGCTCTTTCGAGCTCAATAGACCGATTTCGAAGAAGGTACCGGGTACGGTGGCGTTCTTTCGGGCAGAGCCTATCTGGAACTTCGGCAGCAACAGTGTACCGGGACTGAGTGGTTTCGATTTCCGAATTTTTGGCGGTATTCGAATGAGTGTGATCAAGCCTTCCTATTATGCCCAGGTGGAGAGGTTGCGCAAGCAATTAGATCAAGTTACCCACGATCCGAAAGCCCGTCAGAGAATCTCGAGTCGAAAACACTCGAATAGAATAGCCCAGTCTTTGCCTGAACCGTCTCAAATTCCAGTCGAGATGGCTATTGATATAGCCCATGATGAAGGACTATTACCCGATCAAGAGAGCGCTTCTGAAGAGTCGACCGCACTGGTGCAAGATGAAGTATCTTTGCCTGCAACAGCTCTTTTGCAGATTCACCGTGATTTCATAAGCGAATAAAATAATAGGATGAGCCGGTTTAGGCTTTTACCCTGATCTCGCCATCGGTTATATCTATCCGTATTTTTCTGTCCCTGTCTGTTTCCATTTCGCTGCCATTTTCCAAGATAAGCTCGGATACAGGAACTTGAATCAAATTTCGGATCATGCGCTTTATAGGTCTGGCACCATAGTCAGTGTCTGTGCAGAGGTTGGCTATATGTTCGACTACCTGCGGGGCCACCAGAAGCTCATGACCGGTGCTCTTCATATGACTGCGTAGTTCTTCTAGTTGCAGTTGCACAATCGCCTTCAGCGCCTCTCCGTTCAAGGGTTTGAACCGCACGATCTCGTCGATTCTATTTAGAAGCTCTGGTTTAAAGGTCTTCTGAAGTTCATCTCTAAAAGCCGGAGATAGAGAGTCTATACCGGTGGAACCGGCTTGTGCTCTCGGGTTCAGGTTGCGAGAATTTGCTTCGGCAGAAAAATCTGCACCG
>JACKCM010000008.1 GCA_020634035.1 Candidatus Obscuribacterales bacterium
TTAGAGACTGGCACATTCCGATTCCCAGATGTCCGCTTCATCAATGGTGAATACGAGCCCGTCGAGATCGAGCGGGCTGACCTGATCTTGCTTCTCGAAGGCATTGATATTGGTCAGGTAAAGAGAGCAAAACGCTACAGGCGGAACTGCCGAGATCAAACAGCAAGCCGTACCCCAAAATTACCGGCTCCGGCACGAGCGAGGCGAGAAGCGCCATAGGTTGCCTCTTTCAGAGCCTGGCAAATGAAACATAATAGATATTTCGAGACACTCCCTGAATTTTAGCAGGCATTAAATTTGGTAGCACTTTAGCTTCTCGTTATTTTACGATATCATATAGTGTATAATCAATACACGATACCACTTCTGGTGCCACATGCGCGACGACACAGATTTACAAAAGAAACTCCTCGAATCTCAGGCTGAGATTCAGCGCCTCACCGCTCTCGTTGAGACCTTGCAGCAACAGCTCCAGCAGTCCCTCGACAGCAACAAGAAACTCGAAGTACTGCTCGCGGACCTCCAGGGAAAGCTCGATATCCTGATCGTCCAGACCAAAAAGCGTAACAAGCGCGACTACGGTAAGAAGACCGAGAAACATAATCCTCGCCCAGCACTCGATCAGAAGATGGATCACTCCAGTGCGGCTCCAGCACCTGAAAAATCTATCGGCATAAAGCACATTCTCAAAAATGCTGCCAATGTTTCCCGCGAGCCGCTTCATCATCCCGTTAAGCCCGAGGATTCCGTCTGTCCGGATTGCAGGGTCGCTACAGTCTTTGTCGGCAACACCCTCACTCACCAACTCGAAATGCTCAGCGCCAGCCTGAAAGTCATCGACCACTTGCAGGAGACCCGCTCCTGCCCGAAGTGCAAGACCTACATCGTCAAGGGCGAAAAGCCCTGCCAGCCCATTCCCGGTAGCTACGCTGGTCCCCGCCTCCTGGGCGAGATCATCGTCGCCAAAGTCGAAGATGGACTGCCCAACAACCGCCAGCAGAAAAGATTCGCTCGAAGCAATGTGACCATTCCACGCTCCACTCAAAGCGATTGGATGCAAGCCACGGCCCTTTCTCTCTCCCTTCTCTACGAGCTTCAGAAGCGAGATCTCCTCCAGTCCAGAATCATCAAAACCGACGACACTTCGATTAAAATTCAAGACCGCAAACTCAGAAACAACATTCGTAAGGGCAAAATCACCGCATATATCGGAGACCCTGATCACAAAAGCACTGTCTTCGACTTCAGTGAAGACCTCTCCTTCGGCAGAAACCTCGAATTCCTCAAGGACTTTAAAGGCATCGTCCAGGCTGATGCCGCCGGCGGATTCGATGCGCTCTTCAGAGACGGTAGCAAAATCGAAGCTGGCTGCCACGCCCACTCCAGGCGCAAATATTTCGAAGCAGAATTTAGCGAGGCTAACCTTCGC
Organism: Candidatus Obscuribacterales bacterium; assembly: GCA_020634035.1. Classification (GTDB taxonomy): domain Bacteria; phylum Cyanobacteriota; class Vampirovibrionia; order Obscuribacterales; family Obscuribacteraceae; genus RI-106. The sequence continues at coordinate 1,430 of JACKCM010000008.1, forward strand.
AATTCCGTTCTCAATACATACCGCGAGCTTTACGAAATCGAGCGACAAGTTAAGGATAAGTCTCCGCCAGAGCGCCTCGCTATCAGGCGAAGAAAATCCAAGCCTCTGATTAGACGACTGCGAAGGACCATACTGAGAGCCCAGGCAAGGCTCACTCCTTCTCATGAGCTCATGAAAGGGATTAACTACACCCTGAAACACTGGATTGCACTCACCCGGTTTCTGAAAGATCCGGAAATCGGCATCGACAATAACGCGGCCGAGAGGGCGATCAAATGCTGGGTTCTCGTAAGAAAAAACAGTCTCTTTGCCGGCTCCGATAATGGTGCCAGAGCCATAGCTGTTCACCTGTCGTTCGTTGCCACCTGCAAGCGCAATGGCGTCAACCCTGTCGACTGGTATGCCGATGTGCTCTCTCGCATCAATGAAATGAAAACCAGCGAACTTCATCAACTTCTTCCACAGAACTGGACGCCGCCGCCCCCGAAATTCACATAGCTTCCGGATGGTGACATTCTTAGGAAATCAGATTGACTTCTGTTTCGCTACCACGTAGCGGAGCGGACGGACACTAGAGATCACAATGCAGTATAAGTCTCTACTTGCCCCAGTTAAAGGTTAGCAGAAGGAACATTACTAACGACGAGAGAAGTATTCTAATAGACAAAAAAACAATGATGTACACTTACGTATTCTAATGGTATGTTTAATGTAGTCAATCAAATGGTTTAATGTCCATGAATAAATTTGCCTCCCTTCTAGTGTTGCTCACGTTGGTGTCCGGTTCGACGGTTCTTGCTGAGGCCAGCAAATCCATTGACAAAAAAGCATCAAGAGATATGGCTACAAATTGTATACCACCGTTTCCTGCACTGAGACCTGTTGATCAAGCGGATTATGAAAAGAACTTGCCTGTTGAAGACAGGGAATGGATTCATAAGGCCATCGCTCATATAGAGAAAAATTTATCAATTGACGGGGAAAATTTTAAGAACATAAGTTGCTCTATTGGTGTTGGTCATACCGGAGATGTAACCGGTCCAGTAATCTTTTCTATCAAGTTGTCTAAGGCTAAACAGATTGTAATGACCAAATCTGTTTTGGATCTTTCTCCGTTTCCTTCTTTGCCATCGAACCATCGATCAGGCACTAGGCAGGTCATTATTGGTTTCGGCAAGGCATCGGTGACTTCGATTAGATTCTGCAAGTAACCAGTAAGGGTATGCGTACACTACTCTCCTTCACAGAAAGGCTCGTCGTGAGTATGGAGTGTTATAAAAATACTCCATGGTCATACAACTTGACTGACTTGCTAGCTCCATATCGGAAATTTGTGCAATCATCTCTATCAGTTTTCATAGAGAACCGTCATTCAATTCAGCTCGGCAAAAAATAGCTGCACTCTAGAGGCGAGAAGCTACTGGATATGGTGAAACAGAAACAATCAATTTTAGGGATTTACTGACCAATCGCTGCTAAATAATTGCGATAGCAAGTTTCAAAGAAGCAGTAACTGTTACTTCCATAAATTACAAAAGCATGGAGCCCAGAGGGTACCTATTGCGCAAAGTACATGAATTAGGATCTCATGATACATAACGGACATTATCAGTCCCGGATTCGATACCATCTTTTCCTTTCTGCTTCTGCCTACTACCGCTTACAATAGACACCCCAAAACCAAGCCAGGCTCAATCATCTCCTGATCTGGGTATATATCCCCCATGACAGAAAAAGAGATCGCCAAATCTCCAGAGAAAACCCAACGCTCGGATCACTCAGATCGAGCCTCTCACCAGACTGCCCAGGAAGCCGTTGTAGGCGACGACAAAAACCAAAGCCTCCACCACAAGGCAAAGTTGTCCGACAACCAACACAACCTCTCAGACCCTGCTCTATTAACTCCAAAAGAAGGCGAGTCAATCGAGGACTATAGAAAAAGAGTCGAAGCTATTCAAAACAACCGCTTCGAGATAACCGGCCTCGAGGAAGGGACTAATTCTCCACAAGACCAGAACGACAATATGACCACAGCAGAGGTCAAAGCCCTGGGCGGCAAAGACGCGGAGATGATGTTCGATGCCATAAACAAGATGCCTGAAGGACCAGAAAAGGACCAGGCAAAAGAAGCAATCAAAGCCTCCTATACTGAGGTCTTGTCCGACAATCCCCAGACCGACTCAAATAAGTCGAAACTGTCTTTGGAAGGTCATATCTCAAACACCCCCGAATCTGATACCACTGAAAAGATAGGCTGGCTCGATGCCGCCCAGAAGATCTCCCAGCTTCCTCTGGACAAACAACTGCAGGTAATCGGTGCCGGACTCTCCGCCGGCATCACCGAACTCAATCACCAGCAAAGAGAAAGATCCATTGGAGCGGTCATAGGCACCGTGCAGGGTGTTGGTGAGATCGCAACTAATCTCGGTAAAATCGCCGACTTCAGCGCCTATTGCATTCTCGGCGATGACAGAGCCGTAGCAATGGGAGCAGAGTTCGGTGAGTCCCTGGGCAAGTCTATTGTCGGCGGCATCAAACTCTTCGAAGGAGCCCACAAATATCTCAACGATGTCGGAGCTGCCGGTGCCGAAGGCGATTACTCAAAGGTCTTTAGAGATGTATCGACACTGGGCGAGAATCTGAACAAAGCCTGGTCTGATCTCCCTCCAAGAGAACAATCCAGAATTCTCGCTAAACTGACAACGGACATGGCCGCAGACGGACTAATGGGCCTGGGAGCAGCCAGGAACTTAGGTAAAGCTTCAAAATTCACCGAGATCTTAGACACCATCGCCGAAGATGCACAGATGCTGCACAAAGCAGGAAAGTCGATTTCCAACAAAACAATCAACAAGCTTCAAGAAGCCATTGATCCGGTAGTTGGCAATTTAAGAGAACATATAGGTCCTAAATGGGCTCACGCCACCGCAAACTGCGATGATATCGTCAATGGAGGCATTCCCGAAGAAATTTCAAAGAGATTTGTAGCAATGGATCTGCATACCAGATATAGTGCAGATAGACTTTACATGCCCGAGGTCCCAGAGCATCTGCGCCATGTCGAGATACAAAAAGCCACTCCAGAACTTCTCCAGGCTATGGAAGCAAAGGGGAGAAAAATTACTATCGCACAGCCAGGCTCCGAAGATATGAGATATCTTGAAGGCATCAATGCAGATGGGTCTGCTCTGTTACCAGACAACATGCATGTATTGCTTAAAGAAAATGGTTCGAAGATCGCTGCTTTGGAAGAGTTTTTACACGGAACTCAGAAGAAGATCGGTGTAATAGATCGTGTTCAGGACTTAGGAATGGCGGAAGTTGACGTTAAAGACTTTATGATCAGACATAAGACAATGCTAGGATTGAGCGAAAAGGACGTGGCGGTTTTAGAAGCGCTGAAACAAAAAGAGCTAGATAAACTTATAAAGAGAGGATGGATTGCCAAATGAGTATTCAGGACAAATCTAGGCTTCTATTTACTGTTGTTGAACCGTTTCTACTGGCTGGTTCTATTGTTCATGTGGTAGCAGACATAACTGATCATCCGCAAGATTTTTGTGATGGCGAGTCAGTGCTATTGAAGCGACCAGATGGGAAAGTTACTGAAACTAAGTGTTGGCTTATTAGAAGCACTGCAGATCCCTCGTTTGTTTCGTCGCATCCTAATGAGGCACGCCAATTATCATTTTTCTTAGAGGGTATTCTCGCCAAAGAAGAAGTTCCACCCGGAACACAAGTTTGGAGACCTTGATCGGACGGAGGGTTTGTCTTTGTCTTACAAATTGCGAAGGAAACTGATCAAATTTTTCTTTGATGTATTGAAAGAAGAGGGATTCGAATCTTCAAAAAAGTCTTCGCTTATTCTCAGGCGATTTCATCCGCCGCTTACACATGTAGTTGAAATAAACAGCTGGAAGTACGGCGGCGGATTTTATATCAATATGGGAGTGCATCTCGATTCATTGAGGTCTCCGATTTCTAAACAGAGCATTGCTCCTGATGAGGTTGAAGAGTCTAGTTGTCTGTTCAGAATGAGTCTTCGAGTTCAAGGGTGGGACGATCCAAAAGACGTTTCAGAGCTTCCTGAATATTTGGAGAATCTGAAGCAGTTCTGGAACGAGCATGGCAAGACATTTTTCTCATCCTATAAATATCCAGAAACTTTTGAAGAGATGATCTCTGGGGCAGATTTCCGCAAGCTATCCGCTCGCGAACTGCTAGACTATGCTCTTGTTGCGATACACATTGGCAGGTATCAAGACGCCTTCAATTTATCGCACCAGATAATTGATCGATTGGGTGTGGATCAGCAATTCAAATCGGATGCCAGATTGATTGCTGATAGAGCTAAAAGCAAGGGGGCTATAGATCCTGCCGAGCTAAGGGCGAAGCTTGAGTGGCCGAAGTGAGCGCAGTGTTCTTCTTATTATCAAAGTAACTACTTATAAGGCGGTGTAGTTAGCTCATGGAGGCGAGTTTTCGCTCGTTTCAAATTAACCAGTGTTTGGTGATAGATTTGATTCCAAACTGGATCAGCAGAGTTGTTGATCAAGATTTCGTTTATGTCCCCCTCTGGTGAAAGGACTGCGCAGAATGAAGAACCATTCTTGAGCCGGCAACGATACGATTCTGTCTTCCCTCCTTTGTTTTTTGAGATGGATTCATTGGTTCTGTTGAGAAATAGCCTATTCAATTTTTCATTGCGTTTTCGGTTGTTTGAATTTGCGCTCCAGTCATTGAAGAAAGCTCTCTCAATAGATTTGCCTAGCCTGTATATCAAGAAATCATCGTCGCTCCAGCGCTCTATAGATGGATCTGCAAACTCTAACTCCCATCCAGCTGTATTCGGTTCACTAACACGAACCGCGTATAGCTCCGGTTGTTCTAAAAATGCATGAGCCGTCCAGAACGCTTCCTTGCCTCTTAGATCATCGGAGCGATTCTCATGTATAGTTCCTTCCCATCCCTTTGTCCGCGGGCTGCTGAAAGGAGATAGCCAATTTCGCTGATTTTCTGGTCGGCAAAAGTCATTGATTCGGGCAGTTGTCCATCTGCTCTCCAGGTACCTCTTAAAAGCAGCTTTTGTTCCTCCAGGGAACGAATCCGATTTTTTGATTTCTGCTTTTAACTCAGCCAGGTCAGCTTCATCGGGAACTTTGCCCTCAAATGGCAAATATAAGTTGCAAACGGGAGTTCCTGCTTTCTTCAGGCTGTCATAGGACCCGTAAGTCTCGCTCATGAAGCAAAAGGCAATTACTTGTTTTGTGCCAACGAGTTTTGAAAGGACCTTTTCTGTTGATTTTGGAGCCATGTCCCAACTGGGCAGGGAACAAACAATGTTTTCTCCTTGTTGGAAGGAACCCCGAAAAGCTCTCTCAATCGTTGCATCAAATTTGACATCGTAGAAGCGTTGAGATTTATAGACCTTTACTCTCCCCACTTTGTTCAGTCGAATCAACAAACAAGCATTGTAGGGGAAGAATCCTTCCACCTGGTTCTCTTGCCTTGCGAAAACAGGATAGCTTGAAGTAAGTCCAAGGACCAAGAGAGTAAGTAGTGCTATAAATCGTGCCATATTTTGAAGGTTGCCACTAGAATAAGAAACAGTAGAAATTCAGTAGACAAAGGGGACTAGTTCTTGATTCGCAAGATGTGCCAAACAAGCTTAATAGCTACCTTATCATGCCTGGTCTTTGCGAATCCGGGTAAGAGTGATCCGTTGCCATTGAGCCCACCGCAGAAGAGAACGGATCCGGCGAAGATGTCTGAGACTAGAATAGTAAGTAAATGGTGTACTGAATACTGGCACGCTATTTCGAATGTGATGGAGCAATGGAAAGAGTCCAGGCTTTCTTGCCGTTTTACTCTTGAGAGAGATGGACGAGTTAGCCATCTAAAAATATACAGGTCTTCCGGCTCGAAGGAAGTGGATAAGGCAGTGATCAATTCTCTCAGAAAAGCTCCACTTGTAAAGCCGCTGCGGAAGTTGCAGGCACCTGTTGATCTGGTAGTTCAGTTTTACGAAGGATCGGGCATCAGGATGAAATTGATCGATGGTGCTATTTTGACTCCGATCGGTCCGTTCGCAGGCGTTGACTATGACGAGGTTCTCAAACAACGACGTAAATGCCAGTAATACTTCCCGATTGCGACCTCGAAGCGGTATTCTCTGCGATCTTCTACCGTAGCTCATAGGTGACAGAGACCGAGGCTCGGACAGGTATTCTTCCGACTGCTATGCCGCCCAAATAGTCGTTTTGCATGTTCTGAAGTTGTTGTATTCCTATATTGTTACTTGCCAGTCCGTCGCTAAAAGAGTAGGATTCGGTTATTTCCATCGCCTTGCCAACTACCGAATTCTCCTCTTTCGCTAGGAGCTCGGCTTTTTCTCTGGCTGCGTGAAGCGCTTTTATCCGCGTTTCGTCAAGGTACTTTCTCTGATCGGTCGTGTTGAAAGTGACACTGCCAATAGTGTTAGCACCTGACTCTATCGCATCTTGCAAGAGCGGAGCTATTGTTTTTGGGTTGTCGAAAGTGAAAGATATGCTGTTCGATATATTGTATCCCTTAATCAATTTCAAAGAAGATTTTTTTTGCGATTCGGTTTCATAAATCGGTGAAACTGACATTTGTGTGGTCTGAGCGTCACCGGGTTTGATATCATATTTTTCAGTTAGTTTAAGTACTTTTGCCGAGGCCTGTTCATGAAATTGGTACGCTTTTTTCAGATCTTTATCGACGGTCTCTACTCCTACGATAACTGTGAATACATTCGGCTGAACATACAAAACTGCTGTGCCATTCGTTTTAATTTTTCTCCTAGTCAGCTCTTCGCTAGCCGTGGCGGGAGAAAGAAGCAACGAAATCAAAGAAGAGGTGACTACAAGGCATATTGCTCGAATCGAAATTGACTGCATAGTAAAGGTTTCTCTCCCTGGAATATCATTGAGACAGTTTAGGATAGTTCCGAAGAGGAAACAAGTATAGTAAGTTGTTGTTGGGTCTCGACCGAATCTGAATTTTGACAGACTTAGTCTCAGGGTATTAAATCAAGCCGATTTCAGGAATACTTACAGCTGGTATAGCGGTTGGGGAGACCTGCGTCATATGAGATTCAAGAAGTGTAGTATGGGTGCTGTCCTATTGATACTTGTTGCCAGTCAGTCATCCTTACCTCTAGCTGCCCTGGCAGATTCAGAAAAAAACAGGGAACGATGGATAAAAAATAAGACACGATGCTCCAGAGGGATGGTTCCTTGCTGGAACCGATCCAGAAGAGTACAAGGCTAGTTTGGACAAGAGAAGTTTCATAGCGGTACCCGCAGTTGTCGAGTCGATTGCATCGCCGATAAAGCATCAGGTTGGACAACGTTGATGCAGAATATGGGACCTGGAAGTATTTAGGTAAAAGACTTCGGATGAACTTTTGGGTTTGTTCGGAGAATGTCGGCTATGTTTCAGGATGGATGCGTGTGGACGGTTCCAAGAAAGAAGTGCTGGCATTCGACAACATGTGCAATCGGACAGTCAAAGGGGATAGTGACTGGGTTAAGCAAGAGATTGTGCTCGATATCCCCAGAGAAAGTACAAATATTGGTTTCGGGGTTATTTTTAATGGCAACGGTAAGATGTGGGCGGATGATTTCTCATTTCAAGTAGTGGACCGGGAGACGCCCACGACCTCATGTCCATGCAGCCCTGGAGCGGTAAGAGATAAAGCTGCTCAAAACTTGGATTTTGAGTCGGACTAGGAAGCGGTATCTAGCCAGGAAAATCTGTCAGGCAGTGCTTTGTCACGATGCGGTCACTCTGCTCAATTAATGTGAAAAATGTGGCAAGCGCAAATTACTAGCCGCTCTATCTATTTTCTGTTGGTCACTCCTGTTGAGTGGTCAAGTTTATTTTGAGGAAATACCATGGCTGAAAATCAACTGGAAACACCGAAGGCACCTGTAGAAAAAGCCAGTGGTAGTGCGGACTTTAAAATGTCTCAAGAAGCCGATGCGTTGCTTCGCGAGAAGCCTGTACAAACCAATGAAAGTATGTCCGCAGGAAAAGAAGTCGACGGAAAGTTTGGAACGCCTTTGATAGTCTTTGGTGAGAACGGAGCACTGACCTTCGACAGTAAGCTTGTTGACAAGCCAGATCCGGCTGGTTCGGAAAATAAATTCATTGATAGTGTCAATTCAGTGCGGGGGTCAGAGCAGCTTGAGACAAGCGACGCCAACGCGATAGCCGGGTCTTCATGAGTCAGCAGATGGATGTCGACCCTGTTAAAGAAGGATTGATCTCGCTAATGAACACTTCCCGGGAGACAGCGAGGCGGATATAGCGAAGAGAAACAGTGCTTTTCTTGCTTTGATGAAGATGAAGGAGAACCGGGCTTCGAAAATCTGGATATGGAAAGTCTTACCGGCAAGTTCAGTCCAAAGGACCTGGTTTCATTTGCGAAAAATGGCGAACGAGGCGGGTGCTTTTGATTCTCATGGCGCCGGTGGTGAACTCGCGGACAATAAGATAGGGTAAGGTCGGGACCGTTCAAATCATTCGCCCCGATTGAATGAGGGTGTAAGGCGCTTACAGCGTTTTATACATCACGAAAGCATCTACGAATCCCAACAAAGGGTGGGCATAGGCTTTCGGCAAAGTGCCGACAATCTCAAAGCCGTGCTTCTGCCACAGACTGACTGCACCTTTGTTGGTGCTTATCACGAAGTTGAATTGCATGGCTCTAAAATTTTGCTGCCTGGCTTGCTCTTGTGAATGAGTGCACATGGCGGATGCGATACCGTGGCCGGTGGCTTCTGGCGCCACGATATAGCCGCAGTTTGCTACGTGTGAGCCACCTCCTGATTGATTCGCCTTCAGGTAATATGTCCCAAGGGCGGTGTTGTTTCGCTCTGCGATAAATACCTGGTGCACCGGTTGCAGCCAGTATGTAAGACCGTCTACTTTCGAAATGTTCTGATCAACCGGATAGCTCTCGCCGCTACGAAAGGTGGGCTCCAGTATCGACCACAGGTTATCTCTATCGCTTTCTCGATAGTTTCGTATGTGGATATCCGATGCCATTGACTATGAGTCTCCGGACTTAAGTAAGATAGAACAAGAGCAGTCGACAGTCTTCCACGGCGGTAATTCGCTCTACTCTGGTAAATTCGAATCCGGCTCCGTCACCGGCTTCTAAAATGTGCTCTGCCAGTTTTACTTTGCCTTCCAGAATTTGGAGAAAGCCGTATGGATAGTCTTGTTTTTGCGGAAAGTTGATGGTTTCATCTTTTTCATATACGCCAAGTGTTATTTCTGCATTCTGGTTGATCGACATGGTATCGTCGCCACCGGCTGGTGTCACAATAGGTGTCATAGAGTTTTTCTGATACCTGGCTCTTTAATACTCTTTTGTTGATATCCGGGTTTTAAATCTTTTGCGTGGGGCTTGATCCAGATCTGGTAGAAGTGGCATTCATCGTCTTCAGAGGCGTTGAATTCGCTGTGGATTACGCCTTCACCGGCGGTCATGAGCTGAAAATCCCCCGGCTCTATGACCGAGCCGTTGCCCATGCTGTCTTTGTGGGCAAGCTTGCCGGAGATTACATAGGTCAGGATCTCCATGTCGCTGTGGGGATGATTTGGAAATCCGCGCGAGGGAGATACCCTGTCCTCGTTGACAACCCTGAGAGAGCGATAGCCCATTTTGTCCGGGTTGTAATATTCGGCGAAAGAAAAGCTGTGTTTGCTGTCCAGCCATTCGGTCTTGGTTTCTCCCCGGGAGGAGGCTTTGATAATCATCATCGGGATTGCCTGCGCGATACCTGGTTGTGCTTCCTGATTGAGCAGTTTTACCATATTGTGGAGTGCTGCTGTTAATGAAAGGGCGGAGGAACTTTACTTATCTGGCTTGGCAATGTATTGACTTGCGTATTGACAAAAATGCACTATCTGGCTACAATTTCAGTATCGGTATCTGTTGGGTCCTCATAAAGTGTGGTTCGTGATGCCAGGCTATAAGAAGCTTCGGAATTCAGGAGTTACCTTTGTCTTCAAGTACGATGAGGTAGATGATTCACTGCTGCATATTTATGCCAGGCATATGTGCGGAGCAGAAGATGCGATAAGCGTTTTCTTTGAGGCTGAGGAAGACAAATGGAATTCGGAATTTGAGAGATATGAGAGCCAGAACGATACCCATGTTCTCTATTGGTTCTGGATAGATGAGCCCACTCAAGTTGTGATGGTGATTTCCTGTTTTAGAAGGTGAGGAGTATGGCTAAAAGGCAGCGGCAAAGTCAGGAGATTGAAGATCTTGGTGACTTCGATTTGCCGCCGGACCTGGATAAGAAGGTCAAAAGAATGATCACAGAAGCGGACGAAGAAGTTCGAGTGAATTTTCGGTGGACGAAAAAACAAGTTGATTTGCTCAAGCGTGCAGCTAAACTCAGAGGAGTAAGGTATCAGACATACATGAAGCAGTTGCTTTATGAGGGAGCTATGCGCGATCTTGAGAGAGAAAACAACCTGTTCTCGAAATAAGGTCGAATCGTGCCGATGAATGTGCTTGCAGAAGTGAAATCAGCTAATCAAGCTCAAAGTCGAGATTCATCGCTTCGTCGTTTATGTAAGCCGGCACGAAATAATTGTAGTCACCGTCATTGATATCATTGATCTGACCGTCACCGGTAGAAAGATTGAATTCGGTGCAGTATGATTTGCCACTTCCGCAGAGCATGAAACCGAATACGATGGCATGGGCATGCTCCGCCACAGGTAGCGTGATCTCGTACTTGTTCCAATCGGTGTCACCCTTCACCGGTCGCTCATACATGTTCTCGAACTCCAGAGGACCTACATTAGCGCTGGCGTCCCCATCGACTCGCAACCAGATGCCTGCCCATCCATCGACATCTTCTGTCTTTAACCAGGCAGATAAAGTCACTTTCTTGCCGCGGTATTTTACCGCGCGAATCCCCTGGGTCAGCGTCCCGAAGCCGTCGGCAGCATCCGTCTTAGATTTGATGAAAGCGCTTCGTTTCTCGTTGTGTTTGGCATCGCCGGTCGAGCCGAAATTGTATTTGCCTTCGTTGTGACCGGTCACAACCCAGCCCTGCGGTATGGTTCTGGTTCTTCCCATGGATATGCTCTCCTTCACAGCAATGCTATTTTACTACGTCGAAGATTGATGCCGAACCAGGAGCTAGCTCTGCGTTCTTGGCGCCGGATGCTTTGTCGATTTGTAGCAGATAAGCAGCGCTGCAAAATAAGAATACAGGCTTAAGAGGAAAGAGAGGAAAATAACACAAAGGTACCAGTTATAGTCGTTCGTCGTGTCTCCTGCTACCAGGGTGGCAAATTCGAACGCGCTGAGAATCAATGCGATCGAGAAGGTTATCCTGAAGGTTTTCGACAGCGCCAGAGTAGATTCGGGCTTTTTGTCGTGGTAGAGAAATCCGAAGATCGGCCAGATAAAGAAGCTGCCCCAGAACAACAGAATTTCGACCAGGATGCCATCACCAAACCAGGCGTGGTATCCGCCAAGAATGAAAACACAAATACATATAAGCGCACCGAGCCTGCCCAAAACCTATTTGTCCTTCCTGTGCCAGCCGAGTCTCTTTTGCTTACTTCTTACTTTGATTCGTTTTACCTATGGATCATTTTACCATCAGCGGTTTCGTGCCAGAGCCTGGCCAGCAAGCAGCGTGATGGTGATGCCTGACTTCTTAGATGCGCAATCGGGTCTAGTGCCGGACCCGGTGTCTCTCATTCCAGACTTCCAGGGCGACCTCGCGTTTCTTGAGTCCCTGGCTCTTTCGCTTGAATTTGTCTGTTTCGCTCAGAATCTTGTCAAAGATTCTGTCGCCAATATTCGCCGCTGCTTTAGAGGATCTGTACTCCATCGCCCTTGCAATCTCTGACCAGCTTTTGCCGTCGCGAAGCATTTCCATCAGCTGTGCTTCTCTGGCAGATATCGAATCTCTCAGGAAAGCGAAGCGCATTTCGTTGGATATCATTAGGACCCGACCTTCCAGAGCAAGTTTCAACTCGGTTATAAGATTGTAGATGGATTCCATCTCCATATCTTTGCATAGATAGCCGTCGCACCCTTGATCGAGAGCATCTTTTCCGTCATCGAGATCCCTGGAGTTTGTCAAAATTACCACGGTTCCGAAAAATCGAGCTTCTTCTCGCAGGCGCCGAAGTATGCGTAAACCCGCCCGGGGGTTGGTGTGTTTGTCGTCCATGTAATAGGGTAGGTTGAGGTCGAGAATTATGCCATCAACCTTGTTGTGACCCTCTTCGTTAATCCATTCGATTGCTTCGATTTCGCTCGACATCGAGCTGACGACTTGAAAGTGTGCGTCGTCTTCTAGTAAATCTTTTATGACATCTTTGAACAGATCGTCGTTGTCGATTATGGCTACCCTGAGACCGTTCATCGGGATACCTCTGCGTTTGGCTTCATCAATAGATAGCGCATTTTGTGCAATGCGCGGCTTGATATCTATGCAATTAATTCTATCCGATACTTGTGATCAAATTGAAATGGTGGCGTGGGCGACGGATACCGCCCATAGTATCGGCATGTGGTTCCTGTTCGTCTTACGGCATCAATGGAGCTGGACACTTCATTATCTATTATAGTCTAAACAGAAAAGGTGTGTACACGGGCAAAGCTATAAATAACTATATAAAACCCCAGGGGTGATTCGCGGCTTGATTGCAAAAAGTAGAGTATAGTCTACGAAATTTCCTGTTGAGCTGTTGGAAAAGAGATTGCTATTGTGGTAGTACCCGAAGACCAGCCAAAACAGGGCTTTCCAGAGAGGGCTCATTTTATGAAAGACCATACCAATACTACTGCTAATACCGTGAGAATATCGCTTAGATCAGATGATCTGGCCACGCAAACAATTGTTGATCAGTTGAATGCTGTGGTGACTCGCGCAAATGCAATTCATCAACTTAAACAGGAACAAGATACAGACGCCCAGGGGCATGAGTTCAGCATGAATTACTGGAAGAGAAGGAAGATCATCGCCGATCTCTATCACAGTAGAACCCATTCTGACTTAAAGTCGCTAGAGCCGACGGCAGCCAGAGCAATCTCGAACGCGCTTGGACGCCTGCCGGACGAAGAGGCCAATCTCGAAACCAGGGCCTATGCTGTTCTAAATTTCAATACTAGCGAAGAATTCAACCGTACTCAGTCTCCTGACAGGAAGAATGATCTGCCTTATGAACTGGAGCTGGTACAGAAGGAGGGCACCCCTGTGACGATACTTGCAGAGTTGGCGACAAGCAGGCATATAGAAGTGCGCGAAGCAATAGCCGACAATCCTGCCACTCCCTATGGCATTCTACTTTCTCTGGCGCTGGGCGATAGTGTCGATCTGCGCTATTACATGGCGGAGAACCATAACCTGCCCGAGGGTATTCTCTTGATTTTGATGGAGGACGATAATCCCTACGTCGCCGACCGTGCCGACAGGACGATGGCGCGTTTGAGGCTAGAGGGTGAATCTGCCGCGTAGATCACAACAAGGACTAGCTCTTAGGCGCCAGGCGACTGCGTTTCGGCCGATCTGAAAGTTCGTAACTTCATCAATAATATCGAGATTTTAGCTCCCGAGAAGCATACAATGTTTACTGCGTATGTTTCCGGGGACTCGATATGAAACTGATTCGGCATGCTCTTTTGGTCTGGACTGCTTTCGCTTTTGCAATTGCCGCCAGCGCTGCTGAGTGTCGCGAGATTGAGCCGTTCCCTCGACAGCTGGAGAACAATCGGTTTCGAGACTCACAAAGTAGCAGGAGCGATTTGTTTAGCGATACCTTTGAGGAGATCCATCATGTCTCTCGACGAGACACAGTCGACGCCCCGGAAGAGGGCATTGAACTTCGTGAACTTCCTTCGTCAAATCTGCAATCTACTGTCGATTCGATAGAAAAAATTGATCTAGGTGCTTCTGCAGGCACAAGGGAAAGGAGTTCGGTTCTTGATCGCGTTCAACAATCAGATGGGTCTCCTGCGCAGTCTATTTCTATTCTGGTCGGTTCTGATCGTACAGGTAAAGGTCCGAGTTTGACGATTCCGGCTTGTAAGCAGCGCCAGCAATCTAGAATAACAGATGGTTTTCTTCGAATAGATTCTTGTTTCCCTGATGGAAGTGAGAATCGCGAAATGGTAGAGCTAAAGAATGTCTGCTTGATATTTTCAGAGCCGATGGTGCCACCATCCGAAGTTAGAAAGGAAGCTTCTAAGGTAGTACCTGCGATTCTTGATCCGATGCCTGATGGGAGCTGGCGCTGGATAGATCCTTGTACCCTTGTATTCGAAACCAAGAGTGGCTATTTCCCCGCCGCTACTAATTATCTGCTTCATGTACCTGCGAAAACCAAGTCCCTTAGCGGGCGCACAATCGATAAGCCGTTAAATGTGAAATTTAAAACCAGGAAGCTGTCGGTGTATGCAAGCGTGGCTTATCCCAGTCGGTTTTTGCTGGTAAATTTCAGTCAGCCGGTTGATACGTCTAATTTGTTGAAGAAAGTTCGGTGCAGCTACGATGGTGAGCCCATTGCTTTGAGAAATTGCACCGATATAGAAGTTAAAGCTGCAGCAGTCAAGGATGCTCCAGGTACTTATAAAATGTTCGCGCCAAAGGGCGTTCTGCCGATTGATGACTTTGATATGAAAGTGTCAGTATCCGGTGGAATCAAGCCTTTGAAAGGAAACATTCCAAGCGAAGAACTCAAAGAGACAACGGTTCGTTTCAGGAGCAGTCTCCTGACAGCGATCAAGAGCGATTCTGATTTGGCCAGGTATAGGCGATCGGTTTGGCTGTCAGTTGCTAAAGCCGTCTCGCGTTATTGTCCCGGCGATGACATGCAAATTTCATTTTCCGATGGAATTGCAGAAGGCAATGACTATGATAAGGTTTTGGTATCACCGGCAATCGAAAACATGCGCCTGTATAGATACGGTCCTCATTTGATAATCAGCGGCGATACTCAGCCCCATACAAATTATCGGGTAACAATTCGAGAAGGTTTCAAGGGAAGCGTCAGCCGGCTCAAGTATGATGAATCGCTTGTTCTTCAGGTCGGTGGTTACCCTTCAGGTTTGATTTCACCTTATGCAGCAGCATATAGATTTAGCGCCAGCAATGCAGGCGACTATGTTGTTCGTTCGATAAACTTGAAAAGTATCAGGGTCCGAGCTTATGATTATCATCCGGAAAGTAGCAGATATCCGGTGCCTTCGTGGAACTACAATCCGTCTTCTGCGCCAGTGTTTGAAGCTACCTATGATACCAGCGGTAAGCGAGACCAGATTCAAGCCACCAAAGTATCTTTGGCCGATGTTGTCCGTCGTGGACACCGGCAGTTGGCCATAGTCGTAGAAGGAGATTCAGGTCAGAAGGCATCTGAGCGAATCAGAAGACCTGGTCTGGTCAATAGGTACCAGATGTGGGTACAGTATTCTGACCTCGCTCTAGCAATTTTGCCGGCCGGTGATCAGTTTGTTTGTTGTGTTTCTGATTCTCGCTCCGGAGCACCGATTGAAAATGCAAAGGTTCGTCACCTGCCGGGCGGCAGTTTCGTTAGAACAGACAAACTAGGGCTTGCCAGAATTCCTGTCCCCGAGGGTCTCAATAATTATGAACCAAAGTACTTCTGCGCAATTCTCGATAAAGACATCATATTCTCCACTTACCAGGGTCGGCCTTTTCAGGTACCAGAGTATGCCAGGCAAAGCTGGCATGCTGAACTCGATTTGACAAACATCGACCGGGGAGAAAAGTCTGCTTTCTGGGGTTGGGTAAAGGTGCCGACTACCATTACCGAAAATGGTTTCCGGAACCGCGTTGTTTATGAATTTTGCGATGCATTTGGAAAAGTCCTGGACTCTGGTCAGTGCGAACTGAACAGCCAGGGTGGCTTCTCCGGATCTGTGAAAGTGCCGGCTGAGGCTCCATATGGAGAGGCAAAGCTAAAACTCAGATTAGTCGCCGAATCAGGTAAGTCTCTGAGCGAATATGAAGTGGGTGCCTTGGTATTCAAGAAAGAGGTTCAATCTCATGATGCCTTTAGTTTGACAGTGGAGCGCCGACCATCCCGGGATGGGCTTGTTTCTGTTCAGGCTTCGTTGTCTCCCGGCAGCCGTTTGTTCTTGCCTCCGCTTTTGAAGAAGTTCGACAATCCTGTAAATCTGAACTGGTTCGCTTCGATTCACAAGGCCGAATTCAAATCAAAAAAATGGACGGATTACTGTTTCATAGATCCGGACCAATCGCATCAGAGTGATGTAAAGAGCAAGAATCTCTCTGTGACCTATGATGGTTCACGACCTTCTTGCATAATTGCCTCGGTGCCAGAGGATAAGCTCCTGCTCTCGCCCTTGCATTTTGAAGTGCGGGCGCAGCTTTCTGGAGTTGCTGTAAATAATCCCGGTGTCCAAGAGTCACTTACGTTGCACACAGAAGATAAGTATGTAGGAGTGAAAGCTGAGCGATTTCTTGGAATTGACGATCAACGTATATCCTTGAGCACTATTGTTTGCGACCCAAAAGACAGGGCCGTTCCGTCAGTGCCGGTGGAGATTCTTGTGGTTGATCCGGAGGCTGTCGGTGACTATTCGGTTGGTAGCAAAAATCTTCTTGCCAAGGTTTTGCTCAAGTCTGGCTCTACCGAAGTGGTCAGAAGTATTTCGGTTCGACCATCCAGAACTGTCAGAGTTATAGCAAGAGTCGTTGGTTCAAAGACTCAGTCGGCTGTGCTGCTGGGAGAAAAACAAACTCCACCCTGGCAGAGCAAAAGGATTAGGGTTTATTCTGACCGTGATATATACGACTATGGAGATACCGCAAAAGTATTTGTCAGGACTCCATATAAAACCGGATCAGGGGTTTTGATTTTTAATACAGACGATTCGTCCCGTTCTATTTTCTTTGATATAGCTGACGGTGTTGCAGATGTTGAAATGCCAATAAATAGTGACCTGCGTACTGTTGTGAGCGCAATAGTTAAGGTTTGGGAACGAGAACCGTCTATTAAAAGTGGTTCTAATAACGGTGGCTTATCGGAAGAAGCCGATTCAGTTAAACCAGAGCTATCTGCTCTGGTAATTCGCATCAACAAGAGGCAGGACCTTATCATCTCTCTGAACTGTGAAGATAGAAATCTTTGTGCCGGAGCAAATCATCCTGTTGTAGTATCGGTGAAGAAAAATGATGGCACTAGCGTTTCGAAAGCAGACGTCGTGCTGAAGCTGGGTCCACTTAACTATAGCTCGCTGCCGGCAGATTCTGGCGATCTATACAATCAATATGCCGGTGATGCCGGGTATCCTCGCTTGTTTTCGACTTCCATGGTACCTGACCATCTGGGCTGGACACTTTCAAAACCTAGTGATTCGCGGTTGACTTTCAGACCTGGGCTTTACACCCAACACGGATGGATGAGTGGTGCTGGACCTTTGTATTGTATGCTGCAAGAGAAGAGCGGCGAAGGAACCTGGGTTTCTCCAATCCTTCAGACTGATGCGAACGGATATCTTCGGGTCGACATAAAAACTCCCGCAGCATCCGGCAAGTACAGGCTGGTGGCAGAAGTGGTGGCAGAAAATGGTGATGCTTCTGGCTTTGCCTACACGGACTTAACTGCCTATAGCCCCCTTGAAATGGCTCTGAATGCTCCTGAATTCGTATTCAGAGGCGACAAAGTTTCCAGTATTTTGAAAGTAAAAAATAATTTTGCTGAGGATATTGATCTGTCTATAAAGATAAAGAGGTTAGATAAGAGAGAATCGAATCAGAAATTACTGGCGCAAAGCTCAGTTCAATTGCCCGGAAAAGGAATCAAAACCATCTGCCTGGAGCATACAGAAGAGTATCCTGGTGGTTTAGAGGTCCTGGCTAGTAGCCAAGGCAATCGACAGAGGCTGCCGGTCTCTTTTAAGGTAAAACCATTGGTCGATAGCAATTATTGCCTTTGGTTCAATCAGGCTAGCGCTTCGACGCGATCTTCCAGGGTTTTGATATCAGGACCCAAAGGGGCGAAGATATTGCCAACCACAGTTATTGTCGGCAACAGTTTGATGGGTCAACTCCTTTTGTCAGCTCAGGATTGGTGTCAGGCAGACATTTATACAGTCGATCAACGTTCAGCCCGATTACTTTTTCTGTCTCATCTAATGTTTCGATTTTCCGATCGGATCGAGCCAGCCTTGAAAAGTAAAATCAAAACTTGTATCAGTCTGGATTCTGCAGAACTTACAAAAGTGTTTTCTGATCGAGGAGAGCACGCAAGCTGGTTTCCCAGAGGTGAATGCAACGTTAGTATTGATAGTTTCCCCGCAATGATACTGGCAGAGTCTATGGCCGGTTTGAATCGAGAGCAGAATTTAAATGTGGACTTGAGCAATGTATATGTACAAACTTCGGGATTTCGGAATATCTATAACTTTCCAAATGAGCTTGCCCGCAAATACGAAGCTTACGCGAAGTATATTGGTGCTCTAGTCTCTGAGTCAGTCGCAGAAGATCAAAGAGAACACTTTAGAAATGTTTGTGTAGAAAGCATGGAACGCAGCCTTCAGTCCATCAACATAGCTAAATTGAATGGAGAAGAGTTGGGCTGGTTGTTTATGGCCTCTAGAAGACTGCCAATTGCAGAAGGACTGAAGACCCGGTTGAACAATCGATTGTTAGATTGTTGTGTCGCTCCGGGGCAGCATAAAGTTTGGCGCTTGCAGAGACGCGGGTTGCAGCTTGGTTCCTCAAGCGCTTACGCTGTATTGCTGACTGCGTTATTGGAGGACAGAGAGAATCGAAAAGAGCATAGAGATGCTGCCAAGATGTTACTGTCCGAAATAGAGAAGCGAATGGAGGATGGCAGATTCGATGCTCCCACAGCGAGAAGCATCGCTTTGCGCGCAATGATCGACTTCGAGGCGGCATATCCGGAGCTTGCTGTCGAGGGTAAATTGCGGTCAGAGAAAGGTAAGAACGTTCGGTTTCAGAAGGGAGAACCCCAGTGGCAAGTGCGAGAATTTTATCGAGCTGGCGAAGTCGACAATGTGCTGCAGATTACGCCTGGCCTGCGTGTGGGTATTCTCTCCGGATACTCAAAAAACCTCGCTTCAGCTGCACCGGAAAATGCCGGATTTGCTCTGCGTCGCTCAATAGTGCCCGCTGACCGATCAGAAAAATTTTGGATTGACCAGCAAGGCAATCTCCATTGCCTGGAAGGCGCTAAGCTTGTTGTAAAGCTAGATATGGTGCCATCAAAGGTTGCTGCGGGAGTTCATGTTCGAGATCGCATCTCTGCCGGGCTTAAGTTGTGTGAGCCCTATCCGCAACAGGATGGGTCTTCTCCTACTTGGTACGATACTCCAATGTGGGAAGTGTATCATCTCTGGCTGGAATGTTTGGAGATTGGCGAAGAAGAGATGAATATCTATGTTGATGCTCTTGGTCCAAGGTTATATAAGATGGAGTATTATGTAGAAGCTCCAAACACGGGAGATTTCGTTATTCCTCCGGTTGAGGCTGAAACGGTCTACAATAAGGACATGTGGGGCACTAGCGGATCCCAGAGGCTGATTGTACATCCACGGTGAAGAATCGTATGACAGGCGAATGAAAGAGCTGCTCAAACATTGCCAGTTCGAGATGCCCGGCGATTATTTCCGGGGAGAGTTGCCGCCGCTTACAAGTAAGCAGAGGCAGCTTCGCAAGTATGTCGAAGCGCATGTCCACATGCTCGCTGCAGAGATCGGCGATCGAAGTTACAAAAAGCCAGAACAGCTTCAAGAAGCGGCTGACTATATTTTCGACTATTTCGATAAGGTCGGCCTGTCTCCCTGCCGGCATCGTTTTATGCATGGTGGGATGAGTTTTGAGAATATCGAAGCAGAGGTCGAGGGTGACACGAACCCCGAGGAAATCATTGTTGTAGGTGCCCATTATGATTCTGCCGACTGCCCCGGGGCAAATGACAATGGCAGCGGGGTGGCTGGGCTCCTGGAGATCGGGCGACTGCTGCAAGAGGTGTCGCCTGGCAAAACTATCCGACTGGTTGCTTTTACCAATGAAGAACATTTCTATGGCTCAAGGGGCATGGGCAGCTACTTTTATGCCGAGCGCTGTTCCGATCGCCAGGAAAACATCATCGGCATGATCGCGCTAGAGACCATGGGCAGCTATTCGAGTGAGCCCGAATCGCAGAAGTTTCCCGAAGGGCTCGACGCTGTCTATCCCGATACTGGCGACTTCATTGGCTTTGTCGGCAATTTGGAATCCGGAGTCTTTTTGCGAGATGTGATCAAGGCGTTTAGAAGTGCGGTCGACTTCCCCTCCGAGGGCTTGATAGCGCCGACTCTTTTAGAGAGTATTGGGCGGTCTGACCATAGCCAGTTCTGGAGTTTTGGCTATCCCGGTATCATGGTCACTGATACCGCCGATTATCGATACGAGCACTATCACACCGTCAATGATACCGTGGACAAAGTCGACTTCGACTGCCTAACCAGGGTGGTGGCAGGTATGGCAGATGCCTTAGTCGCCCTATAGATATTCTCGGGTGGGCGCGTGAAGAAGAAGCTCAGCGAATTTGTATTCAAGTCGAATCTCAACCGGTTCGTCGCCTGGGTCCTTTCTTATATTTTGTGTTTTGGCGCAGTAATTTTGCTTTTCTGTCCTATCAATTTTATCTCTACCGGAAGGATGACAGAGCAAGAAAAGTTGTTAGAGATAAGGAAGCTGGAGCTAGAGCGTAAGATAGAAAAGCAGCACCAACTTAGTTCGGACGGCAAGAGTGATTCTCAAGAAAGAATCGAGGGCAATGTCGACCAGAAGATCGGCAATGACAAATCCGTTCCTTCTGTGAAAGTGAGCTATAGAAGAATGGAAGTTTGGGAACTGCTTCTTACTTGTATGGGATATGCGTTGTTCGCTCTGCCTGGAGCCATCTTCATTTATGGAAAAGAGATGAAGCGGATCTGGCAAGCCAATTCTTTTATAGTAGTAGCTGGTGTTCTATTTTTCGTTAGCGTATTTTTCGGACTGGTCTATGGCGGAGTTGACTCCGGCATAGAATTGCCCAGTAAATTCTCAATCGAATAATCCTGCTGCCAAACCCAAGAGTGCACAAACTATCACAAGAATAGTTGCTATCAAAGCAAGGTTTATACCTATTTTTTTTAGTGTTGAATTAGTTGCTCGGGTATAGCGGGAAGTAAAACTGCAAATTTGCGGGAAGTGAACAACAAAGAAAGCTGGAAAGATAGCGATAACCCAGATATAGTCGCGTGCCAGTTTTAAGTTTTTTAGCTCCTCTTTCGCTTTTGGTGTCAGTAGACCATTTTGGGATTGTATAAGCGCGTGCAGTCGCTCGAAATCTTCGCGCTTTTTTGTGTCTTTGAAAGAGGTTCTAGCATCAAGTCCCATCTCTCGACTGGAGCGCTCTGAAACATCCACTTCGAGCACTTTGATCTCACCAAAAAGATAGCTGCAAGAGAATAAATATACCCCCAGCCAGGCAGCCGCTTTTAGGAATTTTTTTGGTATTTTTGACAATGTGAAATTAGGCCTTGGTGCCGGCAGTTTCGTAAGCGCTGGCTTTGTTCAGCAACTCTACCGCCTCGGGCTTCAATTCTAACTGTGCCGCTTTGATAATATCCGGCATCTGTTCCATTTTGCTGGCGCTGGCAATAGG
This sequence comes from Candidatus Obscuribacterales bacterium, assembly GCA_020634035.1. Taxonomy (GTDB): domain Bacteria; phylum Cyanobacteriota; class Vampirovibrionia; order Obscuribacterales; family Obscuribacteraceae; genus RI-106. Next base: position 23,147 of record JACKCM010000008.1, read on the forward strand.
GGCAGTGATGCTCGGTCTTGCAATCAGCCAGGCAAGCGATACCTGGGCTGGGGTGCTGCTATATTCAGCCGCCACTGTATGCAGTGCTTCGATGATTTTGAAGCCGCGGTCGTTCATATATTTCTCTACGCCTTTTCCGCGCGGGCTCTGATCGAGATCGGCTTTAGATTTATACTTGCCAGAGAGGAAGCCCCTGGCCATCGAGAAATAAGAGATCACACCCAGCTTTTCATCTGCGCAGAGCTTTTCTAGATTGTTTTCGTAGTCTTCGCGATCATACAAGTTATACTCCGGCTGCAGGCATTCGTAGCGAGCAAAGCCATGTTGCTTGCTCACGGCGAGAGCTTCTTTCAGTCTGTCCTGCTTGTAGTTAGATGCACCGATGGCTCTGACCTTGCCCTGCTTAATGAGCTGGTCGAAAGCCTCCATGGTTTCTTCGAGAGGAGTATTCGGGTCATCGTTGTGAGCTTGATACAGGTCGATGGTATCAATCTGAAGGCGCTTCAGCGAGTCCTCTACCGATTTCATTATGTAGTCTTTGGACAGGCTCTCGCATCCAAGTCCCGGAGCCATCTTCATGCCGACTTTTGTGGCCACGGTCACTTTGTCGCGCTTATTAGACTTCTTCAGCCAGTTGCCGATGATAGCCTCGGATTCGCCGCCGACATTGCCCGGGTGCCAGACGGGATACACATCGGCGGTGTCGATAAGGTCCAGCCCGGCGTCGACGAAAGCATCCAGCAACTTGAAAGACATCGCTTCGTCCGCGGTCCAGCCGAACACATTGCAACCGAAAGCAAGAGGGGCTACTTCGAGGGCGGTATTGCCGATTCTGCGCTTCTTCATTGTCGATTCTCCCGATTTGTTCGTACTGGCTCGCTGCCGTATATGGTCGGAATATACTACCAGGTAATGAACAGGATAAAATGAGATTTGATAACCGGCTAAAATAGCAGGGTCGAGTTTGGAGAATAGTAGTCAGGGTGGAATCGACAGAAACTCCTAGAGAGCCATTGATCAAGTCTGTGCCATTGCGTTTGACGGCATATCTATTTCTCCTCTTTGGCGCATTTGCTATCGGGATTCTTATAAGCGCTTGTATCGGTCTGGCTATCGGTGGCTCGCATCCTCTGTTGGCTATCGGACTGGCGGCTTTCGTTTTATATGTATATCTGGCGGTTTCGACACTGCTTTTTGTTCTGCTTGTAGAGAGAGTTAAGCTGGCTGATATAGGGCTGCCAAAGGCGATTAGCTATAAGCAGTTAGGCACCGGTATATTTCTGGCAATTCTTTTTCTTTTGATTGAATTTGGCATCTGCACAAGTGCCGGCTGGCTCAAACTGGTACCGAATCAGGTGCCAGAGCCTTATTTCGTTTGGCTGATTGTCGCATGCGCAATCATAGGATTCACAGAAGAACTCATATACCGTGGCTACTTGCTCTATGTTTTCGAGAAGTGGAAGGGACGTACCGTGGCAATTATCCTGACTTCGATATTGTTCTGGATTCCACACATTTCGAACGGATCTGAGATGCCTGCGCTGGCCGCTGTCGGCTATCTGATGTTCGGTGTAGCGCAGTGTTTCAATCGATACGCTTTTGGTAATCTCTATTTCGCTATTGGATTCCACGCTTTTTATGACTTGCTTGCGTTAGGGACGGGGCAGGGTGGTAAGGATGTTCCGGGGTATTTCAACTATCTTACTAATGCTCCTGGGTGGTTGCTCGGACCAGCCGGAGATACAGGTCTGATGGATTTACTCATCCCCTTCGGATTCTTGCTTCTCTATTCGATTTGGAGCTATAAGAAGAGCTTGAAAGCTGATTTTGCGGGCGTGTCGAATAGCGCTTAATCGAGGTCTATTCATGGTGAGTGATTCGACCAATCGCCAACTACTTCAATAGAGTTTGCACTATTGATTGTATCTTGTGCTTCAAGCCCTGCATCTTTCAAAGCTGCAAGTAGTTGCTTCTTTGTATTAGCCTTGGAATTATCTTTGATGTGTTTGTGGCCGCAGTGAGAGCATTTGGATCTCTCCAGTCGTCCCTGGAAGCCCAGCCGGATGGTTTGTTTATGAATGAGTTTGCCGTCTTCAAGAATCTCTATAGGCGCAGGCTCTTCGTCTGAATAATAGACAAGCCCGGACACCGGTCGTGATTTTGCAAAGTCGTTTTGCAAAGAATCTGATGGATTATTGGTTATGGCTGTTTTCGATTCTCTTATGACGACGATATTTTTTCTTTTCAGCCTTTGAAAAGCTTGCTCCAGCTTCAGCCAGTCCCCGCCGCGAGTTTCGTTTTCCTGCTCTAGTCGTTTTTGTTTTCCTAGCTCTTCAGCGATAGACAACATGGCTCTCCTTTTGAAAAGAGGTTCATGAGAATCTGTGCGTCTTGAGTAGTATCCGGTAAGAAATTCACAGTACGCATTCAGAGCATAGTATTGCATGGCTGAGGTTTCATCCCTGGTGGCATCGGCTGCCGCCACCAGCTCTTTGTATTTTTCTTCTGCTTGGTCAAGATTCCCTTCTCGCCTTAGTTTTACGGCTGCCCGGTGTAGAATATTGAGATTGCTGAGTGCTGCATCTGAAATTGATGAATTCATTATCTTAAGTACAGAACTTAGTTGGATGTCGCTCTTAAGGCAATCTAACTCTGACGATATAGACCCAGGGTACTTCGCATTATGCTCGTTGCTAGGTCGATAACAGATGGCTCGAAGAAATTGTTGGTAGCAAGTCAAAATGTCTGAAGTGAGTTGATAGTTGTCTGTGGCCTCGACTTTTGAAATCATCTTCAGGTAGTCTGTTTTTGCCTTGTCTGTGTCACCGCAAGCAAAGTCTTCTGCTGCTCGGCCTAATAGCGTGCGCAATTCTCGAATGAGGTCTACATTGTCAGTGGTCCTGTATTTTATAAGTTTTTGTTCGAGTTCATGGTTGGCTGACTCAACATAGGGCAAAAGGGGTGAGAAGTCGTTGCCGCTCATCGCCCATCCTTCCCCTACGTGGTTAGAAAAAGCAACCGCTGACTTGAATAGCTGCATATCTAGCAGAGGCGACTGGCAAGCGAACCAGGGAAGAGTTCTCAGGTCTTTGTGCCAACCATAGCCGGTTTTTTCAAAAGACTCTATGGCCTTTTGAAGAACAACTTCCATTGGTTCAGGATTCCAGTTTGGTTGTTGATTTGCGACACGGCTTATGTTCTCTTGCAGATCCTTCTCTAGCCGGCGCATCTTCGCCAGCTTTTCTGATCTCGAGTCGGTATACCAGTTTTTGTTTCTAGAAGCAGCGAAATACTCAAGAAATGATTTTTTCGTTCGACTTTCAGCAGGAAAGGCAAGCGGAAGGATCAAGCATATGGCTGCAACTAGTTGTCTTCGGAAGCGCATTGCCGAATTATAGCGCCAGGGTAAGCGAAGGGGGTAATATTTGTGGATTAATATTAGGGCGTTGAAGAGCCGATAGAATTGATTTATGAGAGTTGTAGTGGTCATCATTTCTTTCTTCGTCGCGCTGCTAGACGCTGGCGGCGTATGTGCACAGCCTACATTCATTGAATTTCAACGTCGTAGTAACGACGTGCAGTCCAATGGGCGATTGAAAGACAAGCCCTGGATTATTTTGCCTCCCTACGGTGAGAGCGAGAGTATATCTGGCGGGTCGGTCGGCGCAACCTTTGCAATCGAGGCGTGGCGTCTAAGAAGGCAGAATCGTAGAGTTGAAGATTCAAATTTTGAAGAATTCGAAAAATATAGAAGGCTATTTATGCATGGGGATCGGAGGTATATGTAGCCTCAAAAGACCTATATTATCAAGACTCTAGAGTTCAGGGACTTCTCGAATTGCACTTCGCGGACAAAGCAGTTAAATAGATATAGCGAGCTGCGAATCGTGGCGATGCGCTTACTCTAGAGCAGTTAAATCCCGCTCTGGTCAGCCAGGTTGATCACGTCACGAAATGATTTGGCAATGTTATTGCCGGGCTCCAGAGCTTCCATCCGGGTGGTTACCTTTCTAAGCTCATTGATTTTCCATTCTGCCAGATACATGCGAGCCTGCCCTGCCAGCACTTTGAGCGAATTAGAATTGAGGCTGTGGGCTTTGTCGAGAAGGTCCTTGCAGCGCAGCTCGTCGCCCCGTTGCAGCTCTATCGAGGCAAGATAGACATAGGGCCACTCGAACTTCGGCACCTCTCCGGTAAGCTCTAGATAGATATCTCTCGCCAGGCTGAGATTGAGGGTCAGGTTGTGTCTGGCACCGGCGATCATCTTTTCGTGCACCTTGTCGTCGACCCGCACTTTCGGCACCCGGGTAACAAACATATTGCGAGCCTTCTGGCGCAGGTCATCGGTGTCGGCTGCGGCCAGGGCAAGATCAAGGGCGTCTCTTGTCGGTTCAGGTAAGCCGATTCTTTCGTATTGTTCCGCCATATGCATATATTCTTCGGCGGTTTTGCCATCCGGAATGCCGTCCACCGGCAGACCAAAAGCCGGCAGAACATAAGAAGCGATAGATTTATCGATGGTGCTCTGGACAGAGCTGCTCAGAAGCGAAAAAGCCGATGCCAGTCCGTTGCGGGCTTTTTTCAGGGTCTCGTTCTTGTCCATCAACTGCCCGGCCTGGGAGGCTGTAACGCCCACGATAGCGCCGGCGTGCTCTGTGATGCCCTGCTGAATGTCCCGGACGATTATCACGCCTTCCAACCCCGTCATAAGGACGGCCATCTTAGTCTTGGCGTCCTCCGACAGATTGCTGGACGGCGGTTGCGTTTTCATTACCATCCTGGAGCTTCTGGCAATCTGACGCTGCCAGCCCAATATTTGATAGCGCAGAAAGAGCTTCAAATATTCCTGATAGGTAAGATTGTCAGGTATCTCTTTTGGAGGGAGCACGGGATTTCCTCAAATAGACGCTTATCTACTCTAGTCTTCTCTACTCATTTTTACCCATTTTGGAGCTAGATTTCCACTTCCTGGCGATGGTCCCAAACCCGCAAATATAGTCCCCGTAAGCCGTGTAACAATTCTGTCACTATTTGCCATTTTAATAGACTGGTTACTAAACGCTGCAGCAATTTCTACGTTTCTTACTATTTACTACATCGCCTTAGGGCGATGGGGAGTCACTATGCCTGATCCTTTAGAAGACCGGGGTTATTCCCCGGAGAGTTATATTGGAAACAATTTCAATTCTCACGAATCCAATAACCTTTACTCATCCTTGAATATGAATGACTTCGGCAGTATTCAGTCGTATAACAGCAGTGCTTATGAGTTGCCGACCCTTTCTATAGACGGTTCTCAAAGTTATGGTTTACAGGACGACGTCTACGAATTGCCTACACTGTATGTCGATGGTGGCGGCTCTAGCAACAGCTGGAACACCGGTAATGATTGGAATGTTTTTCCAGATCCATATTTTTTTGAAGACGTTTATTACTGGCCTGGATATCAGGGTGGTAGCGAAGGTGGTGGCGGGGGCGGAGAGGTGCCTGACCGCACCACCGAGACTCCACCAGAGACCGACAATACTCCGCCGGACCAGACAAGCGATCTGAAGCCCGGCGAGACCACAGTGCGCACCATGGAGATAAACGGGCAGACTAGAGAGTATCGGGTGCATCTTCCGGAGGGTTATGATGGCTCTAAAGATACACCCCTTTTGATGGTTTACCATGGTGTCAATTCTAATGCTGAAGAGATGGAGCAGAGAAGTCAGCTCAGCGAGCGCGCCGACAAAGAGGGCTTTATCGTTGTCTATATGGACGGCAATCCGGATAACGGGCTGCATTCCTGGAACAACGGTCAGCTAGCATTTAGCAAAGCAGATGATATAGGCTTTACCAGAAACGTCATGGATCAAATGTCCAGTGAGTTGAAAGTCGATTCTTCTCAGGTTTTTGCTGTTGGATTCTCTCAGGGCGAGAGCATGGTGCATCGACTTGCCAATGACCCCAGTATGGCTGGCAAATTCGCCGCCATCGGAGTGGCGGGTGGCTGGATGACCGGGCGCGAGAGCGTCAACGGGGACGCAGCCAACCCGAATGGCGACGATCTTTCTATCATTACTATCAAGTCCAATGATGATCCCATATCGCCGGCGCGAGGTCGGTTTAACTATTGGTTCGCCAACATGAAGCCGGAGAGTTACGATGAGAACTATTATCGCCAGCGTAACGAGATAGCTGATCCTGCTTCTCGTCAGGTGGTGCGAGATGCCGAGGGCAATGTGGTGCGCTATGAGTCGTCATCCGTTGACCCCGAATCCGGTGCCCGGGTAACCAGCGTTCGCCTGACCGACGAGCGTCATGTGTGGCCGGGCAGCGATGGGACAGTGCACCCTGAGAATAATGCCACCGATATGATTCTCGATTTCTTTGGATTGTCCGATGGAGAGACTAACCCTTCGCTTCCGGTGACCTATTCTGACTATGGCGGTTCTATCGAGCCACCCAAAGCAGAACGCAATAACAACCGCGGTCCGAGAAGGTAGATTCTAATCTGCGAAACTGCTCTATCAAAGCAGATTCATTTGGACGTCCATCCGCATTCCGAGGGAGAAGAGGAGGAACATTAAATAGACACCTTCAGAAGTGAGAAGGGAGAGCCCGAAGAAGCGCTCTCTCTTCCAGCTTTTTGAGAAAACCACGAAAAGAATAGATAGAACCAGGCTTGCCAATGTCAGCCTGATCAGATCTTGGTTTACTTCGAGCATCCAGGCAATAGAGCTGTCTGAGTTCGCGTCGTGTTGGAACCAGTAGCCACTCCAGAGGCAGAGTGGTAAAACAGCAACCAGAGGAATGAGAAGACTCAGATGGCGATGATTTATTTTCTGCGGTCGCCAGATATATGCAACAGTCAGAGCCGCAAACGCAACTATACCAACGGGTGGGAATGTCAGCATAAACATTCCGGTCATCATGTAATGAATCACCGCGGTGCTCGCCATCGCTCCCAGGTCGGTCGGTTCGTACCATCCGGCAGGAAATTTGCTATATATCCAGCCGAAGATGCTCAGGGTTACTATAAGCACTGCGCTTGTCGTTATCAGAGAGTTTTGTCTGATTGAGCTCATTGAGAGTGACTAGGAACTGTTCAGAAGGGGCATAGTGAGTAGGACCAAAATGAGACCGGAGGCTCCGAATTTTCGTATGCACGCTCGATTTTTGATGTTGGCCCTGGCTGTATTATTCATACCCCCTTCTGCCTATGCTCAAGACAAGGCAGAGAGTTCAGATACAGAAAAAATATATACGATTCGGGAAGTGGCTAAAATCCTCAAAGATTCTCCTGCCGCCCTCAAAGGCAAGAAGATTAAATTGCAGGCTTTCACCGTCGACTATGTCAAAGGCATCGGCTGGGACAGCGAGGCGATTCTTATCGACCATCGCGACCTGCAGGCGTATAAGAAAGCCTACCGGGGGCTCATAGGTGCTAAAGACAGGCAGGCGGCTCGCAAGCAGCTGGCTGCGATTCCGACAATCTCTACCGGACCGACCATGGGATTTGGTACGGAGTTCTCGCTCAGTGCCTCGCCGTCTTTGCATGGCATCTATGAAGCTCATTTCTTCGACCCGAGCTGGACCGAACACTGGAAGCAGGATGGTTATAAGAGGGTCTTTCTGGAGCGTAAGATCAAAGACTTAACTACCCAGGCAGATAAAGACGCCATTCGTTAAGACTTCGAAAAGATAGAACGATATTTTGCGTTCGGGCGCCGCTTTTTTAAGCGAGGTCATTAAACTGGCCAGTAATGAATCATTTTGTCTACACCGCAACCCTGGCAGTCGCTCTTTGCTTAATCGGCATCCTGCTTTATCGATATAGATCGCTCTGGCTTGCCTGGGTGGCGATATTCGGCTTCGGCATTTTTGTTATTGCGCTGCCGCTCTTCTTTGTTAGCTTTGGCCTTACAAGTTTCGGCTACTGGAGCATCGGTATCTTTGGTGGTATCACCGCTTTGTTTGCCTTGTTGGCTTTCTTGTTCTGGAAGAAGGCTAGGATTTATGCTTCATTATTTGCCCTCGTGGCTGTGCTACTGGCTGTGGTTTCAGCTGATGCATTCTGGATTGAGCCGAGTTCGCTGGAAGTTCGCCATGAAAGGTTGGTGACGGCGAAAGTCTCGAGACCTATCAGAGTTGTTGTCCTCTCCGACATTCAGACCGATGTAGTGGGAGGTTACGAGCGAAGTGTCCTGCTCAGAGCCGCAAAAGAGAAGCCGGATCTGGTTCTCTTGCCTGGAGATTATCTTCAGATTATTGATCCGGTGAAGCGGAACGAGCAAAAGGTCAAATGGCGGCAGATATTTGCAGATAAGCCTTTGAAGCCTTCTCTTGGAGCATATGCGGTCCAGGGTGATATGGAATGGTACGGCATCTGGGAGGATCTCTTCGACGGTTCCGGAGTGCAGGTGTTCAGCAAGACCGGCTCTAAGGACCTGGGAGAGATCTATCTATCGGGGCTTACTCTGGCGGATTCGAATAAGTCTGCCCGGGGTCTTTCTGGGACGGAGGAAGGCAAGTTTCATATTGTGTTCGGGCATAAGCCGGAGTATTTTTTGAAAGACCCTCCCGGCGATCTTCTGATTGCCGGACATACCCATGGTGGGCAGGTTCAGATACCTGGTTTTGGACCGTTGATTACTTATTCGAAAGTGCCCAGAGATTGGGCCGGTGGCTGTTTCTTGAAGCGTGCCAATGGTCAGTACTTGCTAATCTCTAGAGGCATCGGCATGGAGCGAGCCGATGCTCCGCGATTGCGTTTCTTTTGCAGGCCGGAGATTGTGGTGGTGGATTTGATACCGCGATTTTAATTCTAAGCTGCCTGGATCATATTAGTAGCGAAGGATCGATTTTGAATCTTTCGGAGACTTTGCGAATTTGTCGCTTGCTCAATTCTCTTTTGCCGTTTAGAAACTCGGATACCAGGCCCTGAGTTCCGAATTCTTCAATGAGGTCAACTTGTCTAAGGTGGTGTTGTTCCATCAGAAACTTTACGATATCCCTCGGTTTTGCTTGGTTAGCTCGCTTAGGAAGGGCACTCTCATATTCTCTGATCAATAAAGACAGCACCGTATAGTAATCTTCTGTTCCTCTGTCAGTAATGTCGGAATTTAAAAGTTTGCCTACACTGATAGATTGTTCAATTGCTTTTTTGTGCTCTGATGCAGTTCTAATCGGTTTGAGTGGAAATAGACGGACGAGATCTGAATACCTGTCTGTAGTCGTTGAAACTTTCTGAAGCGAGATTCTAGATCCTGAGGCTCGGTCCTTTCTTTTAGTTCCTTTTCTTGCTGTACTCGTCATGGGTCTCTACCATACTGCTACTTCCTTTTGAGGATATCTCAATATGAGATATTGCGTCAAGAGACGACGCTTGATGAACTCTACAAGTTTTTCCATAGCAGACGAACTAGATAAAAGATCGGCAGACTTGATTAAAGTAGACTTTGAAGAGAGATAGATGGATTTTGAAAACACCGTCTTCTTTCATCTCGAATTTCTGGTGCCTGGTATCGCCGGCTAAAAAGAAGGTCGTGGAGTTTTTGCCGTGGGGATTTCTAATTGTAATCAACTTGCTTGCCGGGTCGAATCCAATAATTGTATAGGCGTGCTGCGGCACCACAATATAGGGTAAGTGAGCTATATACGAAGCAGGCCAGCTGCCGCATACAATCGGATTTTTCGAGGATACAGCACCGCCGATGAAACTAGACAATTCCCCTTCGCTGCAATTGGCAGGATGACGGATCTCTGCCTTACAGCCTGTTATACAACCAAGACCGATAGCCAGTCTCGACTCCATCCCCGACTCACCATTGGCGCCGGCGTTGCCTGGAAATTTCATAACCTGAGCGGTTTCGATGATTGAAGCCCACAGGGAACGATCATTGATACCAAGCTGCTCCATACGTTCGCGAGTGATCTTATATTCGATACCATCACCCGGGAAGCGAACGATATAAGTATCTTTGCCGCCGTAGCGGATCATGGTGGCGAGCAGGCGTTGTCCCCGGGGAAGCTCCGCCAGAGCGGCCATGGAGGCTTCGAACCAGCAGTTCGGGTTGATGTTTTGATCGATGCCGTTGGCGCCGTCCTTTGCTATCTGGGCTGCGGTAAAAGCAAAAGCTCCCCGGGTTAGAGTGTTGTCGATGGTGAAGGTGGCTTCTTTGCTGTCTTCATCCTTCTCTTCTTTATCGTCTGTGTTGACTTTGATAATGGCGGCAGCCGACGCCACTTTTCTGGCGGCAGTACGATTCTTCGCCGCCATGCGCTTGTTGTAGTCTTTGAGGGCGCCTTTTAGAGCCGCTTTACCGGCAGGAGTTTTGAGTTTTTCCCGGAGGTCCTTAGGTAGTGATGCCCAGAAATCGGGCGGCAGGTTCTTTTCGTTCAGATCCCCTTCTTTTTCGTTATTGGATTTGGATTCGGTTTCGGTTTTGGCGGTGGCCGGCTTCTTAGAATCTGTGGCGGCGGAGGCTAATTTGGCTTTCTCCGCTTTCTTCGCTTCTAGTATCTTTGAAAGCTCGGGGAAAAGCTTGAGGCAGTAAGCCGATTCTGGAGAATTGCTAGAGTAGGTAACTATGTGGGTGCAGAGCTGTCTTGCCCTGGCGCGGCGATTGGCGCGAAAGTTCGCCAGAGCGGCATGATAATAGATTCTTGCCGAGGGGCTCGTGGTCTTGAGAACGGCTTCGAAGGCGTCGGCGGATTCGGTGAAGCGGTTTTTTTGATAGAGGTCCCAGGCGCTAGAGAAGCTATGTGCCTGGTTCTGGGTTTGTGCTTTACCCTGGCTGCTTCCCTGGGGGCTGTCGGCAGCTAATGCCGGGGTGGCGGTCGTGGCTATTTGAATTGCCACTGTCATGCCAGCCAGATAGCGGCAGACCACAGACCCCGGCCGAAGGGTATGCACCTGTACCCCAGTATCTTTCTCGATATTTCTCTCGATGATTTTCTCGATCATTTATTGAAATTCTTCCCGACCCATCCGGCAACTCTTTTGAGTATATTATTTTCTCCAATAAAAGGGAAAACATTGGCTCAAGGACTAATTCTTAAAGTCAGGCTCCCGGGGATTTTGCAAGGTCTTAAGCTTAAAGGCACTTTTCGCTGCTATCTTGTATACATGCTCGTTATCAAAGACAAGAAAACCTGGTTCTTTCTCGTCGCCGACGTTCTGGCTCTGGTTCTTGTCGGCTATGTGGTCTCGATACTGTGGCGGGTGAGCTGCGCCGAGGTAGAGCTATTCGGCGCCAGCAAACTGATTCCGATGCCTTCTAAAAATATAGCCGGACGCGGACCCTGTGGTCCCGAGACTTATTTTTCCCCCAGCTATCGTTTTGTCCGGGGTGATCACGAAGTCGTCGTCTGGACGGACAAGATAAACAGTTTTCAGCATGTCTATGGGTCGGCTCTGGTTGCAAGCGAATTGGGGGAGCTGCCGGCGCATCTGCTGTTTTGTGCCAATGAATATGCCGAGTATCTCTTCGACCATGACGGGGTTTCGGAAGAAGACTTATTAGATCGGCGCAAAGACCTTGCTCATAACAAAGTCGGACGCGAGCTTGGCTTGCGTCGCGAGGTAACAGCGTTGTATGGTTCGGCGCGGGAGGAGCGTTTGAAGGCGCTGGTTCTTGCCGAGATTGAAACCGCCAACAGGGTCTATTTGAGCTATCTCGATCCTCGGGTTAAAGACTTGCCCGACGAAGCGGCGCAAGGCTGTCCCTTTCTACCAGGATCAAATCTGTTCAATTTGTTCAAATAGTGAAAGTTCCGAATCTTTGCCTGCGTGTATAATAGAAATCAGGGAGCCCGTGCCACTTTTGATATTGCAGGGCATTGTCGCCATGGAAGCGTCGATAGAGAAGAGATTGAATCCGAAAAGTCTTCTTGTGGCTTCGGTGACATTTATTGTTGTCAGTCTTTTATATGTCCAGGTGATCATCGCTTATTTAGATGGTGTCACCCGCGATGCCGAGTCTCGCACCTTTAACAGCAGTGTTCAGAATTTTGTCAGCGGAAAGTCCACGACTTTAAGCGGATATGACAGCGCTTCTGCACCGTAGTTTTTGTGCTCTGATACGCTTACTGGTGTGAAGTGAAGCAATTTTATTTGAAACGTTTTCGATCTTGACGGTCGTGGTAAAATGATCTTCTCACCCAGAGGAGGTGCTGATTATGTCCAAGAACAAGAAAAACAATTGCATTGTAGGCGCCGAGAAGTCACACCGACTTTAGCCTCCTGCTGGACATACACGCCGGTGAGGGTGGACAGGACTCGAAGAATTTCGCAAGAGAATTGATGGCAGCGTATTGTAAATACGCTGGCGCAAATCGCTTTGATTGCGAGATTGTCTATGACTCTGATAGCTCCTGGTCTCTTCTTGTGAAGGGCAAGGGCTGCTGGGAAGCATTCGAAGGAGAGTCGGGTAAACACGTTGTTACCCGAGTACCGGCGAGTGAATCCCGGGGGCGTCGTCACACATCGACGGTGGCGGTGGCGGTACTACCGATGTCGGAGGGTGCAGGCACCAGCCCGGGCACATTGTTCTCTCTCGATGAGGTGGAGGTCATTACCCAGCGCGGTCATGGTAAAGGTGGTCAACATCAGAACAAGGTTGAGACCGCTGTTCGAGTCATCCACAGAGACACCGGTATCAGTGTATTCATAAACGGCAGGAGCCAGCAGAGGAACAAACAACTTGCCCTGGAGATTCTCCGGGCGCGGGTTGAGAAGCTAGAGAGCGAAGCCGCCAGCGAAACCCAACGAAGGTTGAAGTCGGATCAGATAGGCTCTGGAAGCCGCAGTGGTCGAATCCGCACTTACAACTTTATTCGTTCTTTTGTTGTCGACCATCGCACCGGCAGAAAGACCCCTCGACTAGATCAAGTCATGAAAGGGAGGTTCGATCTGCTTATGTAATCCCAGATAATACTATGTGGTCACCTTCTGTATTTTGCCAGATAGTTGAGCATGTCGTAGGGGCCAATGTTGCCGCTCAATCTCTCGCTGGGATTGAAGCGGTAGCGGCCGTCTGGCCCCTGGGTTACGTTGCCTATTAGTGTGGTGGGCACGGATGTGATGTTGTACTGCTGTGCAAGTCCGGGGTTGGCGTCGACATCGACTTTGGTGAAGACGTCGTTATCTCTCATGAAATTCTGGACATTGCCGTTGTTCCAGGTGCCTGCTTCCATGTTGCGACAGGGACCGCACCAGCTTGCTCCGAATTTCATAACCATGGGGCGGCCGGTTTTGGCTGCTATTTCCATGGCTTGTTGTACTTCTGAGCCATTGAAGTGCTTGTCTCTGGCTATCTGCTCGAGCCGCGCTCTTTCTTCTGCCTCTTTGCGTTCCGCTTCGGTTCTGTCGCGGTCTTCTCTGTCTCGACCGTCGTCAGTATCGTCTGTAGTGTCAGGGTTGTTTTCGGGTCTTTGATCAGGTCTTGTATTGGGATTCGGTCGGTTGTCTCCGGGTCTATTGTCTGTCTCTGGCGGTCGGTTGTCTGCGGGCGTGTCAACATCCGGCTGATTTGGTTGCGGTGGTTGAACGTCAGGGTTATTGTCTTTGCGAAGGTCCAGGGTTGAGCGTTTTGCGTATTGCATTTGCTCGCGCATGATACTGGTTATCTCGCTTCTTCCGCCCTGGAAGGTGGCCACAGAGTTGCCCAGACCGAATTTTCCGTCGGCGCGCTGTTCTACATTGTAGATTCCAGTGAAGGCAAGATTGGCGTCGGATTTGCCGTCGGCGCCCAGACCTCGTCCGTCTTCCTCGCTTCGGCGCGCGACTTGACCGAGATCAGAATTAGGGTCGAGGGTGTCGGTGTCAACGTACATAAATACGGCGTCGCCATCTTTCATGTTGGCTTGTAATGTCTCGCCGGTCTGTTTCTGGGTGTCCCGGGCTGACTGAGAGCCGAAGACCACCACCACCGGTTTGCCCTGTTCAGCAGCCTGACGCAGGGCGTCCTGATATTGCTGCTCCAGAGTCCTTTCTCCGCTATCGGCGCTGGTGTCGCCGGCGCTCTCGCCTTCGCCTGCGTCCTCGTTGTTTTCATTCGCTTCGTTGGCGGCAGCAGCATCAGCATTAGCGGAGTTTGGGTCGTCGGTCGGTTCTCCTTCGGGTGGATTATCTGCATTGGCAGAGTCCTGCGCCTGACCTTCCTGTTCCGGACCTGCTTGCGATGAGGGTTCGTTGCCGTTTTCTCCGTTTCCTGCTTCTTGACCGGCGTCTTCATTCTCGTCGGGCTGCTGCGGCTGATCAGATATTTCTCCGGGATTTTTCTTAGAGTTGCCCAGGTTGTTGTAGGAGAAGCCGGATTTTTCTATGGCTTCGGTATAGTCTTCGCGGTTGTCTCCCCATTGGTTTTCCACCGGATTAATCGTCCCGGTGATCTCCATATTTGGCAGATTTGCATCACCGGGGCCACTGGAGCTGTCTCTTCGAGAAGGGCAGACACCGCCGGGGCAGCCGTCCATGCTGCGGTCGGCTAGCAGCTCTGCGGGGTCGCCAAAGTCTGCATAGTTCTGTTGTTCGTAAGAATTGCTGGTCGGGCGCTCTACGTATTGATCCGTAGCGCCCCTGGCGGGATTCGGCATCTTAAAGGAAACTTGGAGAATTCTGGAGAAAGGGGAGTTGAAGTGCCTGGTGGCACCAAATAGGAAGGATCAGGCGGACGAGATAATATTATTAGTGATATGTAGCCAAAGTGTACCTTCTCAGGACTTTTCGGCGGGCAGGCTGACGGTGAAAGTGCAGCCCGATTCTTTGTTGTTGCGCACAGCTATCTCTCCACCGTGACCTTCAACAATGGCTTTGCAGATGGCAAGGCCTATGCCGGTGCCTTCAATACCAGCCTTGGCGTCATCTTTGTCGCGTTCGAAGCGCGTGAAGATCTTACTCTCGAATGCGCTAGAGATTCCCGGACCTTGATCCGATACCTGAAACTCGACTGCCTCGCCTGTCTTTCTAACTTTCAGATCGATAGTGCTGTCCGGAGGAGAAAACTTGATTGCGTTCGATAGCAAGTTGACTATGACCTGGACGATTCTCTCCTGGTCGACAGCCAGCTCGATATCCGGATCATCCAGGCTGACTTCGAGTTTTCGTTTCGATTTTACGCCTTCGACAGCGCCGACAGATCTGTCGACGATTTCGAGGGCGGAGACTCTTTTGATTTCCAGTTCCAGTTTGCCACTTTCCATTTTTGATATGTCGAGCAGGTCGCCTATGAGTTTGATAAGGCGGTCTATTTCTCTGTCTGATTTGTTGAGAATGCGTTGAGCATCGTCTGAAATCTCGCCCATCTTGCCGGTGCCCACCAGGGCAAGAGCCGCTTGAATAGAGCTGAGCGGTGTCTTTAAGTCATGGCTTACCATAGAGACCATCTCTTTTTTCAGTCTCTCCACTTCAAATTTTGCGGTCAGGTCAACTATATTCAGTACCAGTCTGGTGCCAAGATCGCTCTGCATGATACTGAGCTTGGCTTCCACCGGAAAGGTCTTGCCGACAGAGTTTATGGCTTGAATCTGAGCTGCTTTGCCCAGCGCTCTTTCGGTGAGCATATCTAGAAAAGCATCCAGGGACATTGTCTCGGAGTCGCAAAAGAGAGCGGCGATTCTCTGACCGATCAACTCTTCGGCGCTGTATCCGAAGAGTTCTTCTACATAGGGGTTGGACTGGGTGATCTCGCCTTTGTCGTCCACTATCAAGAGACCGACTTGCATGTTGTCGATGAAAGCGCGAATTCTCGCTTCGTTGGCTTTCTCTTTTTCCTGGGCGGCGAGCAGCATCTGGGCCATCTGGCGAAAACTTTCATCCAGGCGGCTGAGTTCATCGTCACCGCCGATGGGGGCAAGCAACTCTTCGTTGTTGGAGAGGCGCCGTGTGTTTGCTGTAAGGACGGAGATTCTGCGTGAAAACTTCTGGGTCATGATTGTGGTAGCCACAGCAGCCATTACGATGTTGAAGATTACCCCGACCATAACCAGTTTTTCAAGCAGCTCACGACTGGCTTTTTCTTTCTCAATGGACTGTTTGATCTTTTGCTTTTTTCTCTCCAGAGTTGCCAGTTCGGTAACTTGAGCGACCACGTCGTTTATCACACTGCGGGCCTTTTGCAGGAGCTTCATAGCTTGCCATGTATCGGTGTATTCCTCTTTGTTCTGCAGAACCGTCTTTGTTTCATCCATCAACGATACGATCTGCTGGATCTGAAATTTAGTCTTGGCGACGATGGCTGCCTCGTTGGGATCTTCAGTGGTAAGAGTTTCAAGGCGCTTGAGGCGCATCAGCACTTCTTTCATGGCTGTGTCGCTGGCGGTGAAGTCGCTGTTTCCTTCCTTATAGGTGGTCTGGAGCAGGGCCATTATCGAGGTATAGGAGTACATGATCAGGTCGTTGACGTTGTTTACTATTGCCCTGGATTTCTGCATCTGGGTGTAATGGACTTTTGTGTCGCTCAGAACCGAGCCCAGGGTGAGCAAGAGCGCGACCTCGCCAAAGACGAAGAAGGCGACAAGAAGCGCTGCCTGGGTTGTCAATTTGAACTTCAATGTCCTGCGCTTTCTCAAAACGTCCGGTGACCTTTGTTGTGCGTGTTGAGGCTAAATCATTTTCAATTAGATTCAACTAGTTTAGCAGTGAGAAAGGCAAAGAAGAAATCGTTCGTCAACGATCTCTTCCATGCTTGCTTGCTCGAAGGAAATCCGGTTTATTACCGGGTTTTGGTTTTGTGTACCTACCCGATTTAGAAGAGGCCGCCCAGAAGCTTTTTGCCAAGTTTAAGAGGCGCTTTCAGGGAATCTTCGATTTTGTCCTGGACTTTCTCGTGAACTTTTATCGGCGCCAGGGGATCAAGCGGGCTGGGCAGGTCTTTCAGGAGATCACCCGGGTTGGGTGGGCTGAAAGGAAGACCGCCTAGTAGATCGCCCGGGTTGGGCGGGCTGAAAGGAAGATCGCCTAGCAAATCACCTGGGTTGGGCGGGCTGAAGGGAAGATCGCCTACCAAATCACCTGGGTTCGGCGGGCTGAAAGGAAGATCGCTTAGTAAATCACCTGGGTTGGGTGGGCTCGGCAGGAAGCTGCTTCCGCCTGATTCTCCCGGCAGATTTGGAAAGCCGGGAAGTCCGGGAAGCTCAGGAATTCTGATAGAGAAGTCCTGATCGGGGTTCATGGAGTGCCGCGGGCCCAGGGTTCGGAATATATTGGTGTTGCCGATCGGAGCACTATCGAATCCGAGGGAGCGACCGAGGCCACGGGTGAATTGTTCTGGCGATGGCATGGCCGGAAACAGTCTCTGGTTGTCAGATGTGTAGCCCAGCAGGTTGGTCAGATCGCGTAAGAAGCGATCTGGGCTGGGGGGCATCGGAAGGTAGCTGTTGCTGTCGGAATTAGTAAAAGAGCGCTGAAGGTTGGAGATGAAATCCATCGGGCTCGGAGGTAGAAAACTGTTATTTGAGCCGTTCATCAGGTCGCCCAGGTTTTGCATGAAATCTGTCGGGGAAGGAATGCGAGGAACTGGAAAGAAAGCGTCTGTTGGACGGAAGATGTTTTGGAGTCCGCGCAAGAGACTTTGTGGATGCGGTACGTAGCTGGAGGAGTCTCCACCACATGCACCGGAGAACGCGTTTGGCAACTGAGCCGGTGTTATATTGATGATGTTGATCGTGCAATGGTAGGGGCTTGGTTCGCAGTCTGGAGTGGTATCACGACTGGAATCATCGCCTTCACTGGTTCGGTTGTCTCCGGTGGTGTTGTCTCCGGTCGTGTTGTCACAGTCAGTGTTATCGCTATTGCGACCGTCGTTGTTTCTAGTGTCACCGTTTCCGGTTTCGCCGGTAGCGTCATCGCATTCGGTATTACGGCCGCGACGCCGATCTTCTCCGGTTTCCCGTTCGTGGCTGTGATGCTCTCCTTCGGGAGTCTCATCGGCAGAACCGTGTTCATGACCATGGCGATGGTGCTCTCCATGATGGCGACCATGCTCTCTGTGATGGTGACCGTGTTCTGACCGTTCGCTCGATTCGGGAAGTTCGATATTTATAGTAATGTTTTGATTGGCTGACAGGGAATTGTCGCCATTGGTTGCGGTGGCGCTGGTATCACCAACGTTGGCTGAGTTGCTGGTGTCGCCAACGGTAGCGGTGACATTGGTGTCGCCAGCGGAGGCAGGTGTCTCATTGGGTGTCTCGTTAGGTGTCGGACATGTCTCATCGGGTGTGGCATGGGTGTCGTCGGCTGTTGTGGCTGTATAGATTGTCTCGTTACTGCTGTCAGTTGGAGTTTTCTGCCCGTCGTCAATGATGATGCAAGAGTCGGGGAAGTGTTTCAGGCTGTCCTGATTCTCTGCTCCGCTGAAGGACTTTATCTGCTGAGCTACATCGGTGGGTGATTCGTTGAATACGGTCAGGAAGTCGTCGCGCATACATTTTTGAGCTTCGAATACTTCACTTTGACCTCGAGGGGAATGGTCCAGGCTAGACATGGTAGAACTCCTTTGGGCGAGCAAAAAACTTCGTGGATAGCTTTGTGCGTATCCATGAGAGTATCGGGATATTCTTGTGTGTATCTCGACATTCGAGAGTATCAGTGCATCTCGAATGGCAAGTTTTCCCCACGCTCCAGGCTGCTCCGGCGACAGAACTGTGCCGAAAACTTTTATGATTGAGGCACACCAAGCGAAGTAAGTGCGCCGTAATCTTTGCACAAGCTGGGGTGAAATGGATACCAGATATAGTATCGGATATCCGCCAGCACAGAGCGTCGTTTTATATGAGCAGATGAAGTGAGGGTTCTTAGTAAGCGGTTTTTGTCTTTCGACTCCGACCGTTCTCGTAGGCTACAGCCAAAATGTTGCAGAATTGCTACAAGTCAAGAGGGCGCTTGTCTCAATTCTGGAAAGTGGCGCTCTGGGTGCTCTGGGCGCCGGATTTTGCCTTCTATGGAAGCCTTTTTGAACAATGGGCCGATTAAGGTAAAATACAAGTCTAATTACTACTAGTTGCGGCTGCGCCTGTACCGATACCCCTGGCTTTTGGCTTTATGGCAAAAATACTGATTGTTGAAGATGACCTTACCCTGGCTGATTATGTGAAAAGGTGGCTGGAGTCTGAGAATCATGTGGTCGATCATCTCGATGATGGGCAAGAAGCGATCAGCCATTTGAAGATCTACGAATATGATGTGGTGGTACTTGATGTCGGGCTGCCTGGTATGAGCGGGATAGAGGTCATTCGTACCTACAGGCAAGCCGGAGGCAAAACACCGGTTATTTTCCTGACCGGAAAAGACTCTATTGACGATAAGATGACCGGTCTTGACTCTGGTGGCGATGACTATCTGACCAAGCCTTTCAATGTCAAAGAGTTGTCTGCGAGAATCCGGGCGCTTTTGCGCCGGACACCGGATGTGAACAAAGATAGTCTTACCTATCACGATATTTCTATGGATACCTCCACGCGAACAGTGAAGCGGGGGACGCGGGATGTGAAACTATCGGCGAAGGAATTTGCTTTATTAGAATTTTTGATGCGGCATCCGGAGCAAGTCTTCAGCGCCCAGGCTTTAATAGATCGTGTCTGGACTTCTTATTCTGATGTGTCACCAGAGTCGGTGCGGACTTATGTAACCCGCTTGCGCTCGAAAATCGATGATAAGGACAAGCCGACGATTATTCAGTCTTTGTATGGTGCCGGCTATAAATTGAAGTGGGAAGAGTAGCTTAAGCCGCGATTTGAGAGAACTTTCTGGCTAGCCGAAAATTACCAGCGCGATGAAAACGGCAACACAAACAATCATGAGGATAATGTCCCAGATTGTGAATCTTGATGCTATCTGCGCCTGCGGGCGAAGCTCTCTATTTAGCACTAACATCTTTCGCTGAAATATCGATAGTATGAACAGTGATAGAAGTTGACATCCTAGAGCTCCGAAGCCCAGCAAAGCAAGGGTCTCATCGGTGACTCTATCCGACATCCGATCCAGAAATTTGGCGGCGGTTACAAGCAAGAAATAAATCCATGCCAGGGCCCATTTGTGAGTGCGGATCGGATAGTTATTCTCTGATGCTTTGGTCTCTAGTCCCTGCATCATGCTAAAGAAGGAAAGAGGTAAGAAGATGCACCAGATAACTGCCGCTACTTTAGAGTCGCTTGGTACTTGCAGGGCGCGGAAGTTCTTATAAGACCAGTAGAGCAGATAGATTCCGCCGGTGAAAATACCCATCATCCAGAACTTTAGGCTGGAGACCGGGTATCCGATAGTGTTTTGGAGGTTGGGGGTGCCGGGATCCATTTGAGTAGAGTTCGTCATAGGTCTTCCTTCCACCTGGTATTTAAAATAGTATCATTTCAGGTCTTTCAATCTACGAAATCTTCCGCGTCTGCCCCGGCATTCGGTTCTGGTAGATCAAGGGCGATGGAAGCAGATTTGAGAGGACCTCCTGGTGGCAGTTTTGCTCTTGTTCCTGCGCCTGCAGGAGGTTCAAGAAATTTCCAGGACCAGTCTAGTGTCCAGTTATAGGCCCAGGTAAGATTGAACTGACAGATATCGCAGGTCAGGAGATCGTTGGTTGCTTGCAGGCGATGTCCCCGTTCACATATAAAAGGAAGAAAAGTATCTGAGTCTTGATATGCAGCAAGAGACTGAACCTGAGTATCGGTCCAGCGAGCGGTTACTTTGTTTTCGATCTCTTCTTCTGAGATGCTCTGGTTCTTTCCCTGGGGTGCACAAGTTTCGCAGATGGAATAGTCCATGTGCGGCAGCAATCTGGTGCAGTTAAGCTCCAGTTTTTGACATATCTGGCAGAAAGCCCTAAATGTTTTGACGTCGCTCATCCGTATTTCGAATTTACCATGGAGATTGATTCACCACCAGCAGATGGGCTTGGTTAATTCTGCCGTTTAATCTTTTCGATTGAATCGACCTGGTTTCAATTCACCTTTTTCCGTTAGAAAGAAAAACCTGGGTTTTTCTTTCTAGCCGGAAATCGCAATCGAGGCAATAGTTTTCGGATTTGCCTTTCTTCGGTGCAGTCGAAATTCAAAGCCTGAGATTTAATTGTTAAAAAGGCTAGAATCGTACTATGAAGATCTTTCTCCATTTAGTATTGATCGGTCTCGTCCTATCGCTGATGTCTACGGCACCGGCGGATTCAGCTGACTGCGATGATAAAACGTCTCCGGATCTCACTTACCAGTGGCTGCAATCGATTCTGGAAATAGCGAGCAAAAAGGGTATAGGGACTAGCTCTTACAAAAAGCATATTGAGAGCATCGAGAACGATTCGAGTCTCGAGCAAACCCAAAAGCAAGTCGCTCTCGAAGGTGTCTATCGGGCATTAGCAGATCAGATGAATTGGTCCAGGAGCGCCGCTTCGGAGAAAGCAACCTGGTCCAAATTTGCCCGGGCTCTGGTCGATCTGATACCAGACTTGAAAGTGATGCCGGAATACTCGTCAACCTTTCGGGTGTCTGTGAAGGTACACGAAGATGGCAGCTTCTCGGATTTGAAACAGCTTAGCTCTTCGGGCTCTGCTGATCTGGATAAACTAATTATGGACAAAATCTCAAGCATACGTCAGTTTCCTGCGATCCCGTCTGCCTTGATTTTTTCTTCTGGCACGCAAAGACTGTTGTCTCTGCATCTGGAATATCGGTCAGGCGAACTGCGACTGCTTTTCTATCAACCCTATGCCAGTAACAGTTTTCACCAGAGAGCTTCTGCGATTGCAATTTGTCGAGACAGAGGCGATTTGTTGCCTCGGAGAAGCCGCCGCAGCGGAGCTTCTGTGAGCAGTCAATACCTCACTCTGATTGTCTATCCCACCGACATGGATATGAATAGTCTCTCTTATCCCTTTGAAGATTCTGAATCTCGATCGCAATGGGATGATTATAGATTTCCAGGATCCCATCCTGAAATCTGGCATAGATCCCCAGAGTAGGGTATAAATCTTACATGGATATACATATGATGGGCTTTCTTCTGAATTACTCAGATTCGCTCCAGATCTTCGCTCTCTGCTTTGTCATTCTCAGTATCTTTATTTGTATTTTCTACTGGTATCAGTCCAGGGATGACTACCATCCCTGGGACTGAACGAGTTAGATAACGAGCTTAGGTAGGGTACGGCTGAATCTGACCTACTTCTTCTCTGCCTCAGCTTTGAGGTAGTGATGCGGGTCCACCGGTTTTGCGTGCTCGACCGGTTTGACCGTGACCGCATCGCCGGGCTTGCTCGAATCAACTGGTTTTAGAGGCTTGATGCGCTGATGCTGCTGCGCGCCGTATAGTGAAGCGTAGAGATCTTTGAGCGATATCTCGCCATCCCCCCTGGATATAGCATCGAATTTCTGCTCTATGCCAGAGATGATGCGCTCCTCTTTAGGATTCAAATTCGGATTTTTGAGCGATTGCTCTATTTCTTGTCGTGTCAGTTCACCGTTGCCGTCAGCATCTATCTTGTCGAATAAAGGCGAATGCAGCTCTTGTTTATGAAGACCATTATTTGCCGCACGCAGATCTTTGTTATAGGCGGTGAGTTCCGGGATTGATATCATCCCGTCTTTGTCGGCGACCGCATCGAAGTTCGCCAGCGCTTTACCCATCAGATAGTCATCACCTTTTTTGTGATCACCATTTGCCTGCCATTGTTCTATCTCTTTGCGGGACAATTGTTTGTCGCCGTCCATATCGGCTTCCGCCACAAGTCTTGCGGCAGGATTTTTGTCTGCGGGCTTGACGCCATTGCGAGCATCAGTACCTGTGTCCGAGAAGGTAAGCACGGGCATATCGTGAAGAGAGGCGCCTTCGCATTTGATACCGGGGCCTCCGCCCATGCATTTCGTCACCTCTTCCATCATCTTGTTTCCAGCTTTGGTACTAAGTTCACCGGCGTTTTTCTCCGGTACGAATTTTTCTGAACCATTAAAATCAACGACCATATCTGTATCTCCTATGGTGCAATAAATTGCGAGCAACCGTGGTCACTCTAGTTTGCCTCTTTGTCGTTTTGAATTGGTGACCGACTTGTTACTGACTTGTGACTGCGCATATACGCATATAAAGGAAGATTGCGGGCGATCACGAGACCCTCACAATTGTTTTCTAATATTCTCAGCGTAGAGGAGATCGACTTCGCCGGTTAAGGAGAACGCCCCGAAGGAAAAGCCTCTCTGGAGACAAGGAAATGCCTAGAATAGAAAAAGATCTGGTCCTGACCATACTCGTGGTCGAATGCGCCGTAGTTGCCATGTTCTTTGGACTAAAAGTAGACCACGATACCCTGGAAAGAGAGTTGGAGGTGGCAAGGCAGTATGAGGCAGCCAATCCTGAATCGCTTGACTATAGAATCTTGAACAATACCAGTATCGCCCAGCCTGTCCGCGAGGATGTGGGCAACCCCATATTCGACATTGCCGTCGAGCATATGATCACGAAGTAGATGCGAGTATCCGCTGTCTTAGAACGAAGCTTCTAAATAGGACGGCTTCAGCCGCTGCCCTTGACCACTTCTACCGAGCAGTGGGCTCGCCGCAGAACTTCTTCGGCTACGCTGCCGATGAAAAAGCGCTCGAAACCCTGACGCCCGTGGGAGCCCAGAATAATTAGATCAGCTTCGAAGGCTTCCGCCGTTTCGACTATGGTATCTACGATGGTGCCACATTCTACCCTGGCCGTTACAGTGTGATCAGGATGGGCGGCCGATATCAGATCGGCGGCTTTCTGTGAGACCTCTTTCATTCTCTCCATATCCGGTGCCAGTCGGCGATCATGTTCTTTGCGTGCCAGTTCTGCGTCGGCGAAGCCAAGGTCACTGGGAATCGACTCTACCACGGCAAGAATCAAAAACTGATCACCAGGCTTATAAGCGCGCTCGGTTACGAACCGCACCGCCAGGTCCGAGCAGGTGGTTCCGTCTATCGCCAAAAGCACTTTCATCTCTTCAAATCCTGTTTCTGATCTTGTTATTGCTTGCATTTTAGTCGATCTTGGAATTCAAGGGGGCAGGCTGGGACATAGCCCTGTATTATTGTCTTGAAACCGGTTTTAATCCCATCATATTCCACCTTTTTCGCGCTTCCTGTTTCCTCCTTCCCGATCAGCAAAACTCCCTGACCATGCGCAATATAATCAATCTGGCCCTTGTCATAGCTATGACTTCTTGTGTGGTTTCCTGCGGTCCTCCGGCTCCCCGGGGGGACGACGCCCTCTGGAAAGAGAAGTTGAACCGCGGCATGGACGCAATTCGCCAGAACAAATGGGAAGAAGCCCAGAGTTTTCTTGATCAGTCCCTGGTCGAAGCAGAAAAATTCGGCAAATCCGACAAGCGGGTGGCAGGCAGTCTGGTCAATCTAGCCAGTTGTTATGCCAATGCCAAAGAGTTCGACAAAGCTATCGAGGTTTCCAGAAGAGCCCTGGCCATCGACGAAAAAGAATTCGGACCAGGCTACGAAGTAGCATTCGACCTCAACCAGCTCGGTACTTATCTGGCGGTCTCCGGCCAGCATGAAGAGGCGGTGAAAGAGCTCACCCGGGCAGTGGGCATGCGAGCCAAACTGGAGGGCTCGAAAGGCCGCCTGCAGCTCGGCACCAGTTTGAGTAATCTGGGAGAGAGTTATCTCGAGCTTGGCTCTTTAGAAAAAGCCGAGAAGGTGCTGAAAGAGGCTCTGACTATCTTCCGTGAAGAAGAATCGCCCCAGGAATACTTCTCTTGTCTGGAGCAGCTCGACCGGGTTTATGCCAAGTCGAATTCGGCCAGCAAGTCTGTTCGTCTTTATACAACCGAAGGACAGACCCTGGAGAAGAAGTACGGTGCCGAAAGTCCCTGGGTGCGAGTGTTGCAATCTAAATTAGGCAAATCGCTGATGGAGCGAGGCGAATATCGTCTGGCGGAAGATCTGTTTAAGAAGCTCCTGGCCAAGCGGCTCAAGATAGAGTCTCAAAAAGGATTGATGGCCGCTGAAGCCGCAAATGCTTTAGCCGTATGTCTTTTCAAACAAGAAAAGTTCAAAGAAGCGCTGCCCTATTTCGAGCAGGCGATGAAGCTTGCGGCAAGCGAAAATCCCAAGCAGGCTGAGGCGATTCGTGTCAACTATGAAGATTGCAAGGCCCGGGCCGAGGCTAAAGGGAAGAAAAGAAGCAAGTAAGCAGTTAAGCTAGTCGTTCCCGACCCGGACCGCTGCCATCAGACTTTGGCTTTTACCGGCTCCAGCACCCACTTCAGGGCTTGATCATAGGCTGTCGCGTCGAAGGCTTTTACCTCGCAGGGCATCATCGCTTCACCAAGTTTGGCAGCCCAGGCTGACCAGCTCGGTCCTCCTACGATAGCAATCTTCTCGAAGTCTTTTCTGTGCTTCATACCGAATTTGGTGTCATCCCACATGGCAGCCACTTCGATGCCGTGGTATTCCTTGCCGAAATCCACCAGCATTCGCGCTTTGCCGTATTCTTTGATAGCCGCTTCCAGAGTGGGAATCAGCGTCTTTTCATAGTCTTCATGGGTGAGTTTGTCATAGACCTTGAAGCACATGAAGTTGTCTTTGCTATCGGCTGTCACTTCCAGGGAATGGACGGTGGCTGTCTTCAGCCATTCTCTTGCTTCTTCTATGTCCGCACATTTGAAGAATCTGGTTTTGCAAGCGAAGGCCGGTGCTGTAAAGCGCCCAATTTGCTCTATCCATGGCTCATCCGAGACCACTGCGGCGTGGGTGATGTTGCCCTGGTGGCGCAGCAATTCGCCCAGCAATTTCTCTCTCAAAATTTCCAGATCAAAGCCCTCGAAAGACTTGATTTGCTTCAAGACTCTGACTTTATCGTGCTTCTCTACAAAAGCCAGGAAGTTCTCGGCTAACTTGTGATAGTCCTCGGCGTTGATTTTGCCGTCGACGGTGAATTCTACGATTTTGGATTCCGGAATCTCATTGTAAGTGATCATCAATCCGCTCCTTTTTTTCGCGCATAGCATTTTCTATATATAATTGTGCCTGCTTCAAATCAGGATTTCATGAACCCAAAGGTTGATTCCATCATTAAAGAATCCTGAAATTCGCCAACTCAGTAAATGACCGAGACTGGCTGGCAGCCTGTCTTCTGGGTGAATGCTCGTAGTCCATATTTGGTTATGAGCGGACACTGACTTATACATATAAATTTGATCGTCTTGCTCTTGCTTAGATATTTCAGACCGATGTCGCTCACCTTGGTGCCATAGAGGTCGAGGGACTCTATCTTCGAGTCCGCCAGATACTTCAGGGCTTTGTCCGTGATGGCTGTGTTGTTCAAGCGAAGCTCTTTGAGTTCCGGGCGTTTGCTCAATGTTTTTATCGCTTCATCGGTTATAGACAGATTCTTCAAGCTCAAAGAGGATATCTTGCTTTTACTGCGTGAAAGCGATTCGATGCCTTTATCAGTGACTGCTTTGTTATAGTCGACATCGAGCGCCTCTAGATTCTTTAGCTTGCTTAGCTCTTTTATGCAGTCGTCATTGAGATTGCATTCGGACAGCCGCAGGATCTCCAGCCTGGGCAAGGCCGCCAGGTTGGTCAGACCAGCTTTTGTTAAGGGGCCTACCCTGGTGAATTCTATTAAGCGCAAATTTTTCTTGGTGGAGATTGTTTTGAGGTCATTATCATCCAGTTTGGTCTCGTAGCAATTTAGTCCAATAAGATGATCTACGGATAGGAGCTCTTTGAGTTCTTCTTTTGAAGCGTCTTTGTCGAAGCCGCTCAAATAGAAGTCATAGTCAAAATCTCTCAAACGCCTGTAGTCATACTTCTCTTTCCATCCTTCATTGCGGTGAATCCGTCGATAGCCGGGATGTTGAGACTCATAGCTGAGGAATTGATTGTTCGGATCTTCGTCCACTTTCATCAATTCTTTGGCAGGAAAGTTGGCGCTTACTTCGATACTGTTTTTATTGACCCGCTCTATCATTTCGTTATCTTTTTGATGTTGCTTTGATTGAATGTTGTTCAAATAAAAATATATTGCCGGTGTTCCGAACAACAAAGCGACGAGAATTATATAAATCCACGCTTTGCTGCCGCCCAGCGCGTTGTTTTGGGTGGCGAAGAGTGAGGCAAACAGATTCTCTCTTCCCGATGATTTCCCTTTGAACAGATTTTTTCGTTTTACATCACCAGAGATTTGCTCTAATTTCGATACCACCTGCTTCATCGATTCCGGTCTCTCTTCCGGTTTCTTGCTGAGCATTTGATAAATCAGTTTTTCTAGATCCTCCGGGATGTCATCCCGGTCTATCATTGCAGAGAATGGAGAGGGGTGCACCTCTGCGTGCATTTTGATGACATCGAATATGGTGTCGGCTTTAAATGGCGTGCTTCCGGTTATAGATTCGTAGAACATACAGCCCAGCGAGTATATGTCGCTTCTGAAGTCCACAGCCTTACCCAGTCCTTGCTCGGGGCTCATATACATGGGGCTGCCCAGGACGGTGCCGGCACTGGTGACATCGTCTTCCAGGATATGCTCTTCGAGCAATTTGGCGATGCCGAAGTCGAGAACATGGGCTTCTATCTCTTCGCCCTCTTCCCAGACGATGATGTTTCCGGATTTTAGATCGCGGTGCAGAATCCCTTTGCTGTGGATATAGGCCATGCAGTCGGCCACTTGTAGAAAAACCGAGATCGCTTTTTCCAGAGAGAGCGCCCCTTCTTTTCTCAGGCGTTGGGCAAGGGTCTGACCTTCGATAAATTTCGAAACCATATAGAGCGTTCCGTCTTCGGTGGCACCGAAGTCCAGCACTGTCGCCAGGTTGGCATGGGTGAGATGACTTGCCGCTTTCGCTTCACGCTGGAAACGAATCGCGCTCTCCTCCATGTTGCCGATGTTTTTGAGAAGCTTTATAGAGACATCCTGGTTGAGTACAGGATCCCATGCTTTGTAGACCACTCCCATGCCGCCCTCTCCGAGTTTTGAGGTCACCTCGTAGCGGTCGACTATAATTCTAGGGGCGGTGCCGCCACCGGCGCTGTTCTGATCAATGCTCAAAGAGACGAATCTCACGCAGGGAAAAGGAAATACCTCTTCCTATTATATTGTCCCTGTAGAGATCTAAGGGGCGGTGGTCGTATCTGAATCTAGATCAGGGTTCTGTCGATTTGAGTACCGAAAGGAAGATAACAAACTGGATCGAGACGAAGAGAACTAAGAAGACTGTCAGTCCCATAGCTGGTGACTCCTGAGCAGATTGCCGTCGGAAATATTCAGTTTTGAAAATGCGAAGATGGACGTTTCGCATTCAAATTATTGGTCATAGCAGATTAAGAGGTGTTTAAGGCTCTCTTTCTCCGGCGTTTCAGAAGCTGAGCAGAGATTCCAGCTTGTCGCGTGTCTGATATTGGGTTATCTTGAATTTTAGACCATGGCTGAGGGTGTCAATTTCGAAGGAGGGCAGCCTGGGGCAGTTGCCCAGGCTGAGTTCAGTCAGGTTCTTCAGGCGGGAGAGGCTCTTCAGCCCGGCTCTTGTGATTTGAGTATCAGACAGTTCAAGAAAAGCCAGGTTAGAGCCACTTTTGGCCAGTCGTGCAAGACCCCGGTCATCGAGAGGGTTCTCATTCAGATACAAAGTGGTCAGCTTTTTCGCTTTGCCTGTCTGGTCCAGGGTCTGCCCATGGATGTTGCAGCCCTCCAGGCTCAAGCTCTCTAGAATGGGCAGCTTTTCTAGAATCAGCGCCAGCACCTCATCGTCTATAGCCGGATTATTGCGAAGCTTGACCATGGTTAGCCAGTCGGCGGTGCATATTGCCGCCACTTTGTCCCGGTCGAGCGCTGCATGGTTGACCTCTAGAGACTTCAAGGCGGTAATATTTTTCAGTTGTCTATATCCGTTCTCGGAAATCGCCCTTTGATGCGAGAGCCGCAATGTGATCAGATCTTTTCTCTGACTCAATAATTCCATACTTCTGTCGTCGAAATTTCCGGTCGTGTTGACCGAGAGGCCTTTCAGTCGAGGGGCTTTCAAAATCTCCTCGAGATCGCCTTTTTTCAAATCGATCTCTTCTAGAATCAGATAAAAGTCGCTATTTGCTCTTGCCAGCGAGGACCAGTCCGGGCACTTTCCGTCTGAGCCGGGAACTGCTTTGTAGTTGTCGAGGGAGATTGGACCAACCTCTTTGCGGTAGCTCTCTTTTCGGATCATCGCTTCATCTACGAGCGCATCTTTGAAGTTCACATCGAAGTCGGTCAGTTTTCCTTTGTCCTCTTTGACTTCATGCTTCTGGACCGCTGCCGAGATCTCTTTCTTTCTTGTCTCTTGCATTGTAAGGGCAGCCAGACCTATTAAGCCGGCTGCTAAGATAAGACCTGCCGCCAGGTAGAGAAATTTGCGATTTTTAGCCCGATCCGGGTCTTCTTTCATGGGGGTAAGATGAATCTTCAGCTCTTCGGCGAAGAGTGGTTGTTGATTTTGAGTTTTCTTCTGCTGCTCTAGAATTCCTTCTTTTATGGTGGCGCAAGTGGAGGCGACTTCTTTCATGGTCTGCACCCTGGTGCATGGATCTTTGACCATCATGCGCTCGATCAGGGTGTTGAGAGCGGCAGGAAGATCGGCGCGATTTGATACTGAGTCTAAAGGTGGAGCTTCTTCATGTATGTGCTTGTTTATGGTGTCAAAAGCGGTGTCGCCCTGAAATGGCAATTTGCCGGAAATTATCTCGTATGCCACCACGGCCAGTGAATAGATGTCGCTTCTTTCATCCAGGCTAAGACCAGCTGCTTGCTCCGGGCTCAGGTATTGGGGGCTTCCCAGTACACCGCCTGGCAGTGTTAAATTTCCGTCTTCGAGATCTGCGGACTCTTCAGTTCCTTCTATTTTGTCGAACTTGGCAATGCCAAAATCGAGCAAATATGCTTGAATACAGCCAGGACCATCTTCTTTGATCAGAATATTACTCGACTTGATATCACGATGAAGTATGCCCTTTTCATGAATATAAGCCAGGCAGTCGGCAATCTGCTCTAAGACAGTCAGCGCTTCTAAAATTGTCAGTGGTCCACACTCTTTTATTCTCTCTTTGAGATCGACAGCTTCTATATAGTTCGAGACCATGTAGAGAGTGCTGTCGTTCAATATGCCAAAATCAAGAACTGTGGCTATATTGCTGTGCTTCAGAGTGCTGGCCGTTTTGGCCTCTTTTTGAAAACGGAGAGCGCTTTTCTCTAGATTGTCTGAGTTTTTCAAAAATTTGATCGAGACAGTCTGATCTAAAAAGCTGTCATAGGCTTTGTAGACCTTTCCCATTCCACCTTCGCCCAGGACTGCTCCGAGCTGATATCGCTCGGGCAAGATCTCCGGAAAAATTTCCGGAAAGTTTTCAGGCAAATTTAGTGCCTCGGACCGGGGCAGAAGTTTGCCCTGGGAGTCATAAGAGTTGTTCTGCTTCATATGTAATAGATATTCCCGCCCGGGAAATTTTGGAGTTTAAATTTTCATCCCAAAGTAAATCCCCGGCACGGTATAAACTACCGCCGCCGGGGATTTTTTCTCGATTCGATCTACTGCCCTTGGATCAAATCGAGAAAGACTTGATAAGAAATTCTAGGTCAGGGCTTGGTTTTAGATGCGAAAGAAGGGTGTTTCGATTACTTGATCGGTCCAGAGTACTTGAATTTGATACTCGCCAGGGCCGACCGGGATGCTCGGTGCAACCATGGAGCCGTCCTGGTTGGTTTTTCTCGAGAACACTGTTCCTCTGGCGCTTTCGTTTACTCTGATTTCGACATCTTCCCGGGCGTTCTCTTCGGAGTCTTTAGCCTGAAGAAGAATTCTGAGTTGGTCTTTGTCCACGAGATAGCCGAGGTTGATTTGGATTTTGATGTCTTCCATCTGTTTTTCGAAGGTGCCGAGTGAAACGAGCTGGCTGCCAACGCCCCGGGTGGCACCGGCGGGGACGAGTTGATTCCATTGCATGGAAGCCAGGGTGTCCTGCCAGGTTTGAATGGCGGCTTCGCGAGAAGCGGTGACCAGATCTTTGAGGGCGACCACGGTCTTCTCGGCGGCGTTGCGGGTTTCGCCGAGTAGTTTGCCGGTCACTTTCTCTAATATAGATTGATCATTAGCCGAAAGGGTGGTGAAGCTGGAAGCATTCCACATGGCTTTGTCAAAAAGAGGATTCTCGCCGGGAACAGGAAGCTCTGCTTCGTGCTGGCGGCAGAATAATTGAAAAGCGCGGGAGCATTCTTCTCCGTCTGCGATTTCCATGATTTTAGCGAGTTTGTCGTTAAGAGTAGTCATTGCCGTCTCCTAGAGTTTTGCTTCGTCCGTGTCCATTTTGGCTTTGAATGCTTTCAGCGTTCGGACGATTTTCTTATCGACTGTATCTATACTCTTGGGCTCCATTTTTAGACACGAAATCAAATCTTCTCTTTTATATCCTTGCACATACTTCAAAACGAAGCAGGTGCGGTGGATTCCGGCGGGCAGCTCTTCTAAAATAAGATCCACCAGATCATTAATCATTGCTCTTTCGGCCGGACTCGAACTTTCCGAGGTCGACATTACGCTCTGATCCCATCCGATTACATCCTCGGCAGTCCTGCCGTCTTCGTCATCGAACATAGAATCTAGTGAAGTGGTTCTATATTTACTGGTAGAAGAAGGGGTCTCGTCGAAGCTTTTGCCGGGATTGAGCGCCTGGACAGTCATCATCTCGCCTTCGTAGACTTCCGATTGGCGAGTGGCGCCGACTTGAACCCCGGCAGCGTTCTTCTTTTTCTCTTCTTCTTCGGCCTTGCGCTCGGAACGCTTGCGCAGCTTGACTTTGTGATATCTTTCCAGATTCTGGGCTATGGCTTTGTTGCAGGCGCCCAGACAATATAAGGATAGGTTGGCATCGGGATGAGAAGGATCGAAATTCTTGGTGACCATAATCAGCGCGTTCTGCACTATGTCCTCTATATCCTCAGAGGTGGCAAGACGCGCCCGAGAGCGAATATAGCGCATCATTCTCTCAGGGGTGAAATTCATCTCCCCCCGAAGAAAGGCTTTGCTCTCCTGGTTATTCATTTATGGATAAACTTCCGCCTACTATTTCTCAATTGTGTGTATCCGATTCTCCTGATTTCTTGCCACGATAATTAGAAAACAACCGGCTTCAATGTTAGCAAATTGTAAGCGAATCCCAATGCATGGGAGGAAAAATAGCTTTTAAGCTTGATTGCCGATAGTTATAAATTCGTCTAAATCCATTACTTTCAGCTGTTTCCTTACGTTATCCTGTGGGGGAATGAGCACCTTACCAACCAGCCTTATAGCCATCCTGACCGGATTTACCACAGCCCTATTCTATGCTGTGCCGGGCGCATTCGGTCTGGATAACGGCTCTTCCGGCGTTAAGGTCGCTCCCTTGGCATCCGGGGGGAATAAGCCCCGAGTCCCAAAGAGGGATAATATCAGTCAGAAAGCCAGGGATTTAATTCCTTTTAAGAAGCTCATCGCCCGGGGTCCCGATAATTCGGACCCGACGAAGCAATCCCAAAATGGCGGCGATAAAAGTCAGAGAATCAATATAGATTCCAGCTCTTATTCAGATAAGACCACTCCTGACTTTGACATACAGCCGCCCGGAGAAGGAAAGGTCAATTTGAGAGCGCCTATCTCGCTCGATAAGCCTGAAGAGAACAACGAGAACGCAGAGAACAAAGATCAGTCGTCGACTAAATCAAACCAGCCTTCCACTCTAAAGCCCATGGGGGTGATTCGCTTCGACGACGACCGACGAGCAGATCGAAAGCATTTAAAAGGCGGTCTATCAATCTTTTCCTGTCTCGATGAGGCTCTGGTCAAAAGTCCCCGGGCTGCCGCCATGAGGGCTTATCTGCCGGTGACCAAGGCTCTCTTTGCCCGTGCCACCGAGCAACCCAGTCCCCAGTTCTTTTATGACGAAGGGGTGCGAGCCGAGCAAAACCGTCGTCTGGGTGCCGTTTTCAACTGGGAGCCGCCCTGGAAACTGGTTTTTCGTCTATTAGTAGCCAAGCAATCGGTCAGTGCTCGTAAGCTCGAGCTCATGGCTCAACTATGGCTCTTGCGGGCCGATGTCCGACGCGCCTATACCGAGGTGGTGGTGGCTCAGGAAACCCTTGAAACCCTTACCAGCCTTTACGATCTTGCCCACCGTTTGAGGGTGGTTTCCGAGAAGCGTTTCGCCGCCGGTGACGTACCGGAACTCGATTTGCTCAAAGCGCGCCTGGCCGAGTCACGTTATGACGTGGAGCGCAGAGTAGGATTGCGTCGGGTGATAAGGGCCAAGCAGCAGCTCAATATCATCATGGGGCGTGCCCCGGAGAAAGATATCAGCATCCCCAGATTGCCGCCTTTTTTGCGGACCAAAGACATGAAAGGGGCGGCTGATGTGCGAAATCCCTTGTTGCCTGATTTCTCGAGACCGATGCCGACCCTTGATAGCTTCATCGCCCGGGCGGTAGAGAATCGCTATGAACTCAAAACCATCAATCAGAACCTGGTCCTGAACAAAGCCAATATGCGCAGGACCATAGGCGACATCGCCCCCACTCCGCAGTTCTGGATAGGACAATCGGCGGCGGGCAACCCGCCTGTCGGTCCGAAGTTGAACGCTTATTATGTAGGGGTGAGTGTTCCCACTCAGATAACCAGCTTCAACCAGGGCGATATAGCCGAGTTCAAAGCCCAGGGCAGACAGCTCAAGTACGAATACGGTGCCCAGAAAAACATAATCACCGCCGAGGTCTCTTCGGCTTACAACAATGTTCTGGCTGCCAGACAATGGCTGAAAGTCTATGAAGACCACGTTCTTGCCGACTCGTACGAAGTGGCCCGTCTGGCCAGGCGCTCTTATGAAGTCGGTCAGTCGGATATCACATCGACGCTGCAAGCTCAGCAGAACAACGTCCAGATCCGTAGTCTGTATCTGGAAGCGATTACCCTCTATCAAAAAGCCTTTACCGAGCTAGAAATGGCCTGTGGTACGCCACTGCTCGAAGAAGACTAGAAGATAGAAGATTGAGTTCGGTCAAAATCTAAGGGATAAGAACCGTTCCACCATTCGAGAGAATGTCTTCGAACTGGTTGAACTCTCTCAACTGTCGGTCGGCTGACTTGGTACCCAGGGGTGAGGCGACTATTGGTGCAATTACAATAGGGGCTACTGTGTTGGCTATATCCAGGAAAATCAAGCTGGAAAGCTGGGCTTTGCTGATACCGCCCTCGGTGCCCGCGAGCAGCGATTTCGGCTCCACCGGGGTCTTTTTAGCCAGCCATCGGAAGCCTTTGCTGCTTTTGGAATCGAGAGTTGTAATAAAGGCGATGTTCTCTGCTTCTCCCGATAAAGCGCCTGTGCCGGCGTCTATTTTGACGTTGTTGGCCGGGATCTCAAATAGATAAGAGCGCGGAGAGATAAGCTTGTCTATTGTCGCTTTCTTTATCTTCTTCACCGGTCCTGTACTGAGCTGAAACACCACTTCGTCTTCGTTGACGCCCCGCACTTTACCGACCAGGATAGTGCCATTGTCCAGTACGATATTGTCTTTTCGGCGAATATTATCCAGGTTGTTCAACCAGTCGCCATCCAGAAAATATGCAAGCCCTCGGATTTTGGTCTCTTTACCGGAGCCTTCCAGGCGGGTGCTTATCACTTTGCCTTTGAGGACCACATGGCGGTCAAAAAGCCAATCTGGCACAGCGCCTATGCTGATGGAATCTCCTTTGAGTTTGACTGATCCCCGGGGGATTTTGAGCATGCCTATATTTGCCGTGGCGAGCTTCGCTTCAATGGCCGCTTCGCTATCGGCGGAGCCCGGGCTCATGCTTATCGGATAAGCGAAGGCGGAGAGCTGGCAGGATAAAAGAACCATCGTCCCGGCTGCGGCCACATTGCTGGATTTCATCAGAGATTTCATTTTCAGAGACCTTTTGCTTGCTCAGGCTTATTTTCTAACATTTCGCCGCCGTGCATGTATTAGGCCTATCTATATATAAAGATCATTTTGAGCGATCGTGGGGACCGGTGGTTCTTGGATTGACCATCATATGGGTGCTGCGCATGGTCGCCGCCAGTTTGCCTTCTTGAGTGTAGACCGATGTATCGACAATGGTCAGCCGGCCGCGCTTCAAGACCTTCGCTTCGGCGCTTATAGGACCTACCGGATCATTGGTGATTAAATTGATGCTCAACTGGACCGAATAGGGAAAGAGCTTGCCTTTCATGTCCTCGGGGTCGACCGGCTCTCCGTGGATAGCGGCAGAAGCGACCTCGTCGGCGAGGGTGGTAATTGCTCCTGCGTGAAAGACCCCCACCGGTTGCATTACTTTCTCGCTCAGGGGCAGCTCTGCCCGGGCATAGCCTTCTTTGAGCTCCAGCATCTTGCCGCCGAGATTCTTCAGCATCGGATATTCATATAAAGCCATATAGATTCGTTTCGCTCCCGGCTAAATCAGTCTGTGTGAGAGGACAGAGTACAGTGAACAGTGAACAGAGAACGCTCTAATTCTATCGGACGATGGCCTTTTATGAACGCTATCGATATTATCGAATTGAGGAGCAATTCTTTTGTCTATCATTTTGAAAACTCTGACTCTACTTTTGGCAACCCTGGTGTCATTGCCGGTGTTTGCCCAGAGCAGCTCGTCTCTACCTGCCAATATGGCCTATGACTGGGGCTCGGTGGCGACCGAGAAAAGGGTCACCACCTCTTTGAATAAGGTTCAAAAAGCTGATTGCACAAACTGGGTCTGGTCCCAGGCGGCTTATGGTCCATATTTGCATCTGGTCAAATACAAAGTTCGTCCCGGTGCCTCGTATACTCTCTATCATCTCTATCACACGGGCAGCTCGGATAACCTGGTCACGGCTCCCTATGCCAACGCGGCGGCATTCTCTTTTGATCCTTCTTTAGATAAAGAGAAGAATGCCAGTAGTGGTGACAAAGGCAAAATCTTCGGAGTCTGGGGTCAGAGCCCCTATAAAAC
Organism: Candidatus Obscuribacterales bacterium; assembly: GCA_020634035.1. Taxonomy (GTDB): domain Bacteria; phylum Cyanobacteriota; class Vampirovibrionia; order Obscuribacterales; family Obscuribacteraceae; genus RI-106. The sequence continues at coordinate 59,098 of JACKCM010000008.1, forward strand.
TAAAACCGGATGGACGGCAAAGCGCATCAACTTTCGAGTGGATCCCCGGAGCACCGGAGACACACTCTATATTCTCTTCAGTTCAGAGAAGCCCGGATGGGCCATGGGCTGTTTGTTGAAGGACCGCCCTGACAGCGATAAAGAGGTGACAGAGTCCACATATTCGCCTTATAGCGGACGGAAGGGCTTCACCTGGGGGCAGGTTTTGAAAGAACCTGTTTATTTCTGCGGCAACTCAAGCGCTTCTAAAAATGAAAAACCGGTCCAACGCCCTGACCGTACTGAGAGTCCGCCTTCTAGTACCGTAGATTCGCTCACCGTTTTGAAAGAGGTTCCGACCGCCCGGGGAGAGGCTCCGCTTATTTCTTATAACAGCACTGTGTCGGCTCGAATCGAGCCCCGGGGCGACTATGATACCTATCGGTTTTATTTCCCCGGGGGCAAGTTCTCTTGTTATATGCAGGGGGATCTGGATCTTGTCGCCGACCTTGTCGGTGATTCCGGCAAGCTCGTGGAGCGTCAGGGGCATCAAGACAGTCGACCTGGATTCAAGTTCTCCCGAGATTTATCGGCTGGCTATTACTATCTGCATATTCGCTTCATGCACCATGGCGGCACCGGCGCCTATGCCGTCGTGCTAGGGGATGGGAAGAAGAGATACGAAGAGAAGAATTGAGAATTGTATTGAAGTTCTAGCTGCGGGAACAGATCGACTCCGGTGGCGTCTTTTCAGAATGTCTGTGAAATTTTTGATTGATGTTCGCTTCCTTTATAGGTGAATCAATAGCGAGCGTCAGGTTTCTTTTGCGTGTTCTCTTTTCAGGTGATGTGATGATTAACGAGTATGAGGAGATGAAGAAAGTGAGTCGCATGTCTATATCTGGTGATACCAGATCCGATGCTGTCATCAGCGAGACGTCCAAGAGTAGTGGTACGTCTACTGAGATTAACTCGAAGAGTTCAGCCGGTCTGACCGATCTTTCCTGGAAGTGCAAAGACGGTGTCTGCACCCTGCAATGGAAGCCTCGCAAAGATACTGAGAGTTGAGATTGAACCAGGTGTAGATTCTAAGGCTTCTTGTTCTTCTTGTCTTTGCCGAAAGAGTTTCCGAGTCCTAGGTCATTGATCATATCATCGATCTCGCCTGCTCTATAACCGGTAGTTATTCGCTGAATATTTGCCACTGTTTTGTATCCGCTGGGCACTTGAAATAGATCGGCTTGCAGAGGCGCCTGACGAATGCGAGCGGTTAAAAGGGGATTGTGCTCAGCACCGTTATCGTATTTGATCGTGAACTTAATCGGGGCGCCGGCACCTATAGGAACGACAAAGAGGCTGCCGAGAACGCGGGCAATATTTGGATCTGTTGAAACCGTCGGTGATACCAGCAGGTCTGTTTCGGTAGAATAGATCTTTTTGACATTGGTCTCTGGGCTCATAAAAGCGGTCATATTCAGGACTTTTCCGTTGGCGAATCGACGTGCTTGTCGTAAAGGTATTTTGTACTCCAGATAGTTGATGTTGTCCATGGATCTGGATGACGGCTTCACCTTTGGATTCACTTTTTTGACGAAGTTGCGTTCGTTCATGGTGAAGAGTCCTTCTGCTTCCCACTTTTGCGGGCTGACTTTGCAGATGGTGCGGTGATCTTTTCTAAAAGCATAGACGTTCCAGTCCGGTGCTTTAGAGATTATGAAATAGTGCGTTTTCGCCTCTTCTATGCGCACTTTGTTTTTGGCGATAAACACATTGTACATGCCGATTGGAGTTCTCTGAAGAAGTACCCAGCCGCTTTCGACTTTTGCTGCCGCTGCAGTATGCGGCTGGGCTATAATCGCCAGGAGAGCCGCTGATATTGCTGGTTTCAAGAGAAACTTCTTCAAAACGATCTAGAACCGATATTCTGGACTAAATCTATTCTACACTCCATGCCTGTGCTCGTCTTTATTGATCAAGCTATAGATTGTCGGCAGTACTACAAGGGTCAAAAAGGTAGATGTGACCAGACCGCCGAGAACCACTGTGGCAAGCGGCCTTTGAATTTCCGCACCGGTTCCGTGGGACCAGATCTTGGGCAGCAGTCCCATTATCGCCACCAGCGCTGTCATGATAACCGGACGCAGTCTTACTTTTGCTCCTTCGATGGCGGCATGTTTTACCCTGAGACCGCGTTCTTGAAGCTGCATTATATAACTGACCATGATCACGCCGTTCTGAACCGATACGCCGAAGAGGGCGATAAATCCAATAATTGCAGGCACCGAAACCGGTTGATGCGAGAGGAAAAGAGCGACTATGCCGCCGACCATGGCAAAGGGGACGTTGAGCATTATCAAACCGGCGTTTTTCAGCGAGTTGAAAGAGGCAAAGAGAAGGATAAATATCAAAAGCAAAACGATGGGCACCACCAGGGTCAAGCGGCCCATGGCGCGCTGCTGGTTCTCGAACTGTCCGCCCCAGACGACTCGATAGCCTTTTGGAATCTTGACCTTCTCTCCCACACGTTTCTGGCAATCTTCTACGAAGCTGCCGAGATCCCGACCACGAACATTGGCCAGGACTGCGGTGCGGCGCTCGCCTTCTTCTCGGTTGACCATTACCGTACCCCGGGGCATGGTGATGGTGGCTAGAGACTTGAGCGGTATTCTAGCTCCTGAGGCGGTCTCCACCGGTATCGATTCGATGTCTTCTACCGTATCTCTCAAACGATAAGGAAAACGCAGTACCAGACCGAAGCGCTGGGTGTCTTCGATTACCTCGGTGACTATCTTTCCGGCAATGGCGGTTTGAATTATCTCTTGAATGTCTTCAACATTAAGGCCATAGCGAGCGATGATCTTTCGATTCAACTTGATGCTGAGCTGGGGTAGACCGAGAATTTGCTCTTTTTGAATGTCGGCGGCACCGGGTACTTCGCTTACGATCGCCATGATTTCCGAGGCGAGGCCGTCTACTACCTGCAGATCCTTTCCGAAAATCTTGATGCCTAAATCGGCTTTGATACCGGCGATGAGGTCATCGATCATGTCGCCAATCGGCTGCGAGAAACTATAAATCAACCCAGGAATGTGATCTAGCCTCTCCGCCATTTTATTGATCAGCTCTTCTTTGTCCTTGGTAGTCTTCCATTCTGAGTGTGGTTTTAGCCCGATATAGATGTCGGCATTGTCTACTCCATCCAGATCTCCGCCCATGCCTGACCGTCCTATTTTGGAGACCACGACATCCACTTCGGGGAAAATCATGATCTCTTTTTCGACAATTTGAATCATTCTTCTCGCTTCGATGTGAGAGGTGCTGGGTGCCAGCTTGGTTCTGAGCAAGATAGAGCCTTCGTCAAGACTTGGAATAAACTCAGAGCCTAAGAAAGGCATCACGCAGAGCGAGCCTGCCAGCATCGCCACACAAATAGCGATGGTGGTTTTCGGATACTTCATAGAGAGATAGAGGCTGGGGCTGCAGAGCTTTTTGCCGTAGGTGACGATAGGGCTGTGTTTCTCTACGATTTTGCCTCGCATGAACCAGTAGCAGAGCAGAGGGATAAGCGTGAGGGAGCAGATAAGCGCTCCTACTAAGGCATAGATAAAGGTCAGGGCGAGGGGATGGAACATCTTGCCCTCCACCCCTTCGAGGGTAAAGAGCGGTAGATAGACTGCGATAATTATGGCGATGGCGAAGACTATCGGTTTACCGACTTCCTGGGCTGCGTTCAAAACTATTTGAAGACGGTCCTCTGCCGATGGGGGTTCATCACGCTCGGAGGCTTCGGAGAGATGGCGAAAAATATTCTCGACCATGACCACACCGGCATCTACTATGACACCGAAATCGACCGCTCCAAGCGTCATCAGATTGGCTGATAGACCGGTAAACTTCATGAGGATGAAGCTGAAAAGTAGTGCCAGGGGGATTATCACCGAGACTATGAGAGCACTTGGAATATGGAGGAGTGCCGCGAAAAGCACCACTATCACAAGCCCACCAGAGAAAAAGAGAATCTCTTTGACGGTCTCGATGGTTTTTTCCACCAGCTCGGTCTGGTCATAATAAGGCTTGAGCGTCACCCCTTCCGGAAGCTCTCTGCGGATCTCTTCGATGCGCTCTTTGACCCGCTCCACCACCGCTTTAGTGTTCACCCCTTTACGGGTCAGGACCATGCCGGTGACAGCTTCGCCTTTGCCGTCCATAGAGGCGGACCCACGACGAAATGCAGGACCTATGCGCACTTCTGCTACCTGGCCGACTTTCACCGGAACACCGTCCTGCTCTTTGAGTACGATGTTGCGGATATCTTCTATGCCTTCAATAAGACCGATACCGCGGATGATGACCTCTTCTCCGCCCCGGACGATAAAATTGCCTCCGGCGTTGACGTTGTTGGCGGCAAGCGCCTGGGAGACATCTTTGAGGGTGATACCATAACCTTTGAGAGCCGGCGGTGAGACGAATACTTGATACTGTTTGACGAAACCGCCATAGCTGACTACGTTGCCGACACCAGGCACGGAGCGGAGCCTTCTGGATACGAACCAGTCTTGAATGGTTCTTAGTTCTGTCAGATCGTGCCTGTCGCTCTCCAGATAGTAATCGTAGACATTACTGAAGGTCGAGACCACCGGACCGAGCTGGGGTTTTGGGACTCCTGCCGGCAGTGAGAGTGAACTGAGGCGAAGATTGACCAGGTTGCGAGCCCAGTAGACATCGGCGCTATCCTCGAATATGACTGTCACCACCGAGAAGCCGAAGCTTGAGTTGGAGCGTATATTAGTAATTTTCGGCAATCCATTCATGCCGGTTTCAATTGGGAAGGTGACCAGTTTTTCCACCTCTTCGGTGGCCATACTCTCTGGCTCGGTGATTATCTGAACCTGGACATTGCTTACGTCGGGGAAAGAATCCACCGATATGTTGAGCATGCTCCAGACCCCGAAACAGGCGATGCCCACAACGGCTGCTGCGGTAAGCAGCCTGTTCTTGAGGGCGAATTCAATGAGCTTGTCTACCATGTATCAGTGCAGTTGCGAAATCTCCGTCTTGAGCATGAGGCTGCCCTGGGTTGCCACCACTTCACCTTCTGACAGTCCTGCTAAAATCTGACAGAACTTTTCTCCTTCGAAGCCCACTTTTACTCGGCGTTCTTCGAAGCCTTCAGGCGTTTTAACAAACACGATTTTTTCGTCGCTGTGTTCTTGAAGGGCGTCTTTGGGGCAAGCAAGCACTGTTTCGGGTGTGCCTTCCAGCTCGATTTCGGCGAACATGAATTTTTTAAGCAGGCCTTTGGCATTGTCGAGCCGGGCACGTACTGCCACTGTCCTTGTGCTCTGATTGACCAGGACGCTTATATAACTCACGGTGCCTTGAAAAGTCTCGCCAGGATAGCTGGCGATATGGATCTTGACCTTGTCTCCCAGTTTCACTTTGCCCAGATCAACCTCGGGCAGGTCGACTCTCAAAAGCATGGTCGACATGTCGCTTATGGTGAAGATTAGTCTATCCGGCTTCACTTGCTCTCCGATGGCCACATCCCGGAAAGTGACGATGCCGCCTATGGGCGCTATAACTCGGACAATGCCGCCAATCTGACCGGTGCTCAGCACTTTGTTGATCATGGTCTGATCGCAGCCCAGAAATTGTAGACGCTGGGTGAGCATCTTCACATGGTTCTTGGCTCGCTCTGCCTCGGCCTGGGCCAGTTGATAATCTCTTTTGAGCATGGCGCGGTTTTTGTAGAGATGCTCTTCTCTGGCGAGATTTGCCTGGCATTCTTCATAGTTCACCTGGGCTTTGGCAAGGGTAGCTTTGGCTGTTACATAGTCTTTTGTAGCGGCTATCTTCTCTTTGTAAAGTCCGCTCAGACGTTTGTATTCTGATTCTGCCAGCTCCTTTTGAACCTTGGCTTCATTATAGAGCGCTCTTGCCGTTATCAGCTGGGTCGGTCGCCGCACTTGCTCTTCATAGATTTGACGTTCTCTTTCTTCGTGCAGCTCGGCGATTCTAAGCTTTGCTTTGCCTTCGAGCAGTTGAGACTGGAGGTCCGAAATTTCGCGGCTGTCTATCAGTGCCACCACCGAGCCTTTGTTTACGAACTCTCCAGGTTTGACGGGAATATCCGTCACTCTACCGGACATTCTTGTACTGATGTCCACCTCTTTTTGTACATCCGGCTCGATTCTGCCGGTCAGATGCAGGGGGACAGCCACCGGTCTTTTCTGAATCACTTCGGTTTTCAGCTCCAGCCGTTTGATGACGTCATCGGTTACTTTCAGCACCCGGGGGCCGGTTATTGTTTTGGACTCCGGTTCAACGGTTTCTTCTGCTTTTTTGTCGCAGCCGCCCAGCAAAAAGAGCATGGCAAGCAACATGGCCGTTGCTGTCGCCATGCCGTAATTTCGTTGGAACCGTATCTGGTTGCTTGGGAAAAAGTGGAAAAATCGCACCGGGACACCAGATTAGTACAGCAGATCTACTACCTCTAGAAAGGATACACGAAAAGCCTTTTATTCTCTATTGCTCTGTTTTGAAAGTTAAAATCCCCTTGGCTACCGGGTTCGAATACTCCTGGGTTTCCATTCTTGTCTATAATTGTCTTTACTTTGCACGAAGCGGGGATTTCCTTTTTGCGTCTCGATAAATGGTTGAAAGTATCGCGCCTTATTAAACGGCGCACGGTGGCCCAGATGGCCTGCGAGCAGGGGCGTGTCTATATCAACGACAAGCCGGCCAAGTCTGCTTCTACCGTTCGAGAAGGCGACAAAGTCCATATCGAGCTGGGCTCAAGGGCTCTTACCATCAAGGTTTTATCGGTGCCCCTCAAAGCGCCCCGGGCGAATCTGGCCTCCGAGACCTACGAAGTCATCGAAGAGATTCGCCGTCCGCCGGAGATTCTGGAGTGGTTGCCCGATGACGAGATGTGGTAGCGGTGGCGCAGCCGCAGCCGAAGCCGATTTTGTTATAGAACCTCTATCCGGTGACTTTAGAGAGCGGGTTAAGAGGCGAACCTATGAACTTTTCGGTGGCGAAATTGTTGTTAGCCGGGGCAATATCTTCGAACCGGCTTCGCTTTCTGGATTTGTCGCAATTCAAAAGGCGGATTCTAAGTTAGTGGGAATTCTCACTTATCGTGTCGATTCCTCTTCTAAGCTCGAGGTAGTGACTCTAGATGCTCTCGAGCAATTCAAAGGAATCGGCAGCGCGCTTATGAAAGCGGTGGAAGAGTTGGCTGTTCAAGAGGGTATCGCCACAGTCTATTTAATAACTACCAACGATAACATCGAGGCGCTTCGCTTCTATCAACGTCGCGGCTATCGTATGGTCGAATTGCATCCCGGGGCGGTGGAATCCAGTCGTCTTCTGAAGCCGACCATACCTAAATTCGGCAGCTTTGGTATTGAAATCCTTGATGAGATTGTCCTGGAGAAGAAGCTCTCTTAGCTCGAGGTTTCACCAGATACAGTGCCTTGGTTTGATTCAATCCAGGGCACTAATTCCGGTGCCGCTTCTCTGCTGGCTCGGACTTAGATATTGATTTTGCAGCTGGAACCAGGCGCTAATCGTCGATATATTCCCGGAGCCTGCGGCTGCGGTTCGGATGTCTCAACTTTCTCAGGGCTTTAGCCTCGATCTGTCGAATCCGCTCTCTGGTCACTCCGAAGAGCTGACCGACCTCTTCGAGGGTACGGGTCCTACCGTCATCGAGACCGAAGCGCAGTCTGAGAACATCCCTTTCTCGAGGCGATAGACCGGCCATCACCTCTATGATGTCTTCTCTAAGCAGTTCCTGGGTGACATTGCTGGCTGGGGTCTCGGCGTCGCGGTCTTCGATGAAGTCGCCGAGCTTGCTGTCTTCTTCTTTTCCTATTGGAGTCTCTAAAGAGATAGGCTCCTGGGCTACCTTGACTATGTCGCGCAGTTTGCTGACCGAAATCTCCATCGCTTCGGCAATCTCTTCTTCGGTCGGTTTTCTGCCCTTGTCCTGGGCAAGCTTTCTGGTTATCTTCTTGAGCTTGTTAATCGTCTCGACCATATGCACCGGTATACGGATGGTTCTGGCCTGGTCGGCTATGGCGCGGGTTATCGCCTGGCGGATCCACCAGGTGGCGTAGGTGCTGAATTTATAGCCCCGTTCATAGTCGAATTTTTCGGCTGCTCTAATAAGACCCAGATTCCCTTCTTGAATCAGGTCGAGGAAAAGCATGCCGCGACCGACATATTTTTTTGCGATTGAAACGACCAGTCTCAAGTTGGCCTGGGTGAGCTTCCGCTTGGCAATCGCCCCTTCGGCTCCGCCCATCTCTATCTTTCTTGCCAGCTCGATCTCTTGATCTGCTTTTAGAAGAGGAATGCGTCCAATCTCCCGCAGATACATCCTTACCGGGTCGTCGGACGAGAGGCTCTTGGAAACGGTCTCAAGATTCTCCTCTTCCTCTTCTTCCTCGCCTTCTTCCTTTTCGAGTTCGGAATCATCCGGATCGTCCTCTTCGTTGGACGTTGACAGCAGGTCGTCAAGACCGGATTTCTGCCTCTGCTTGCCGGCTTCTTCGAGCTTGTCCAATCTTTTTATGAAAGAGTCTTCCTGGCTCTTGCCCTTGGTTTTCTCTTTGCTCTTGCTTTTACTGTTACTTTTGCCTTTAGTCACACCTTGGACTCCATGCTGGGTCGCTGTATATATTTAGCCTCCATTGGCTCAATTTTATTCTTCAAAAGTACTAATTCTTCCAAACTTTTTGATGAACGTAATTCTACCGCTAATCTTGTCAAAGTAATAATTGTAGTCTGAATCTCTCTCTCTTCGCCATCATCCTGGGCATTGACCAGCCCATTGCGCAGGGTCTGAATCAGGTTACTCATTCTCTCTTCGAGAATTCTGGCTCGACAGTTCATGACCACCACATCTACTGGAAGGTCCTGTTTCTGGAGGGCATCGGCTTTTAATATAATCTCGGTGAGATAGGCAGAAAGTCTTGGATCCGGCGCCAGTCGGTCCTGGAGCTGGCAACGAAGATCTTCGATGCTTTGAAATGCTGAGCCTATGCCTTCTATGGTCTCTTTGATTTTTTGATGCTCCGGGCTCAACAAGCGTTCCGACTCCATGGCGGATAGAACCCGTTTGTGATCATCGCGTGAAATCAGATAAAGGGCGAGTAGCTGTTTTTCTGCTTCGGTATGACCGGCCGGAGCCGCCCGTCTATTGTCGAGGCCGCTGCCGAAACGCGGTCTTTCTGGCCGGGGTTCCTCATAATCGTTGTGGTCGCGATCTCGATCATAGGATTTTTTACCCTTGAAGCCGCCGCCGCCTTTAAAATTGCCGCCGCCGCCCCCCTTGAAATTTCCGCCTTTGCGCTGAAAACCCTGGCCGCCCTGATAATTTCCTTCTCGTTGAAAACTGGCTGCTCGCATGGCTGCCCGCTCTTCTTTATCGAGACCGTGCTCTCTTCTATATAGATTGACATCCGAAAGAAGCTCTTCTTCTCGGATATTGATCCGGCCTGCAAGCTGGCGGATGTATTCCATTCGATTTACTGCCATTTTGAGCTGCGAAATAATCGGCACGACATTTCCGGCTGCTTCGATTCTGCCGGTATGGCTCGATAGGGCGCTTTTATCGAGGACTTCTTCAATCTGATAGTCGATCATCAGAGGGGCGTTTTCGATGGCGCCGGCAAAAATAGTAGGACCGCTTTCGTCCTGGCGCAGGCATTCGTCGGGGTCCTTGCCTCCCGGAACTCTTATCACACGCAGCTCTATGCCGATACCTTCTGCTATCTGGCTGAGGGTCTCCACCCCGCGCTGGACGGCTCGGGCGCCGGCATCATCGGCATCGAAAGATAGATAGACCCGCTTCGATTCGGTATAGCGCACCAGAAGCTTGGCCTGTTGTTCGGTCAGTGCCGTTCCAAGAGTGGCTACCGTATTGCCGAAGCCGAATTGATGAGGGGTGATCGCATCGAAGTAACCTTCTACGACAATCACCGAATCTTTTTCGCGGATTTGATCTTTGGCAAGATGCATACCGAACAGGTGCAGTCCTTTGTGGTAGATAGGGGTTTCCGGTGAATTCAGATATTTGACCTGGTCATCCCCCAGGGTTCTGCCTCCGAAAGCGATGACCCGACCGCGGTCGTCGCAAATAGGAATCATGAGCCGGTTGCGGAAAAGATCAAAATAACTGGTGCCGCCCTGTTTCTGCCTGACCAGACCGGCTTCGGCCAGAGTGGCGCTGGATGCTTTGCCGTTGGCGGTTAAATAATTGAGCAGGCTGTCCCAGGTATTGGGGGCATAGCCCAGGCGGAATTTTTCTATGGTTTCGGCAGTGATGCCTCGTTTCTCGAGGTACTTGCGTGCCTCTTCCCCTTCTATCGATTCTTTCAGGAGCTTTTGATAAAAGACCGTGGTCTGTTCATAGAGCATGAAAATGGCGCTGCGCCGGTCGTGCTCCTGTCTTTCTTGCTCGGTTTCTACTAAGGCAACTCCGTACTTAGCGGCCAGATCCCGCACTGCTTCGTAAAAGTTGATCCCTTTTATCTTCTGAACAAAGGCGAAAACATCGCCCCCTTCGGCACAGCCGAAGCATTTGAAAATACCCTTGTCCTCATTGACGGTGAAAGAAGGGGTCTTCTCTTTGTGGAAGGGGCAGAGCCCTTTGTGATAATTTCCGGCTCGCTTCAGAACCACAGTCTCAGAGATGACATCCTTGATGTTGGCTCTGGCTCTTACTTCGGAAATGACATCAGTGGTGACGCCTTTCAAGGAAAAGACCTCTCTTGGGATTTCGTATCCCGGTTTTTTATAGAATAACTTCGTCAGTCTATTATCTTGCGAACCGGCTCGAAATCTAATTAATTGATTTCTCAACTTTAAATATGGCTTTTTCAAGGGCTCTCTTTTGTATGTGGTTTTTATATATTTTGCTTTCGCTTCTGGGATAATGCAGTTTGATATTTTCCGGAATCTCTTGAGAACAGTTTCGCAATAAGGCAGATAGCTCATGAAAACATTGATCAAAAACGGACGAATTGTCACCGCGGTAGACGACTACCACGCCGATATTCTGATCGAGGACGGAAAGATCTCGACTATATCCAAAAGCCTCGATATTGCCGCCGACAAAGTGATCGATGCTAAGGGCAAGCTTGTCATTCCCGGGGGAATCGACGCCCACACCCATATGGACATGCCATTCGGAGGGACGGTTTCGGCAGACGATTTCGAGACCGGCACCAGGGCTGCTGCCCATGGCGGCACCACCACCATCATCGACTTCGCCATTCAATCGAAGGGTCAGGAGATTCGCGAAGCGCTCGATATATGGCATAAGAAAGCGGACGGCAAAACCGCCATCGACTACTCTTTTCATATGATCGTCACCGACTTGCCCCGGGAGAAACTGGGCGAGATGAAGAAGCTCATCCATAACGAAGGGGTGACCAGTTTCAAGCTCTTCATGGCTTATCCTGGTGTTTTGCTCTCGGATGATGCCACCATATATCGCGCCATGTGTACCGCCGGAGAAGAAGGCGGTCTTGTTTGTATGCATGCTGAAAACGGCATTGTGATCAACGAGATTATCGAACAAGCCCTGGCTGATGGAAAGCGAGAGCCGAAATTCCATGCCCTGACCCGGCCTACAAAGGCCGAGGCCGAAGGCGTAAACCGGGCGATAGCTCTTGCCGAGATGGCCGAATCGCCGGTGTATATAGTCCACCTGAGCTGTCACGATGCGCTCAAAAAAGTCCAGGAAGCAAGAGATTATGGAGTGCCGGCCTTTGCCGAGACCTGTCCTCAGTATCTATTCCTCGATCATACTTTCTATGAAAAGCCAGAATTCGAAGGCGCTAAATATGTGATGACTCCTCCTCTGAGGGACAAAGCCAATCAGAAAGAGCTCTGGAACGGGCTGCGCATGAACGATCTGCAGGTGATCTCCACAGACCACTGTCCTTTCTGCTTCAAAGAGCAAAAAGAACTGGGACGGGATGATTTCTCTAAGATACCCAATGGTGGACCGGGAGTGGAAGACAGAATGAGTCTGGTCTTCAACGGAGGGGTAGTGGAAGGTCGCATTTCTCTAAATAGATTTGTCGAGTTGACTTCTACCAATGCCGCCAAGATCTTCGGTCTTTTTCCGCGCAAAGGTACGATCGCTGTGGGTTCCGATGCCGATATCGTTATCTTCGATCCCGAAAAGAAAAAGACTATCAGCGCCGATACTCACCACATGAATGTCGACTACAGTTGCTACGAGGGCTTCGAAGTCCAGGGCGTCACAGAGACCGTGCTCTCCCGGGGCAAAGTGATTATCGAGCAAGGCAAGTATGTAGGAAAAGCCGGCGACGGCAGTTTCGTGAAGCGTTCTCGGATAGATTTGAGCACCGGATCGCCTCGTCCTTTTGGCAAGGAGGCTCTTTTGGTCACAAGATAATCATATATACGTAATATTGTCGAAGGAGAGGTGCAAAAATTGCCCTTCTGTAGGACAATCTTTTATAACTGACTCAAAAGTATTTCAATCACTCAGGCATCTCTGGAGATCTAGGCATGGGCTACACCAAAGAATTCACTAAACACCTCACCGAAGAACGCAACGAAAAGACGATGGATCTCGACTTGCTCAATACCGTCGAGTTGGTTGAGCGTATCCAGGCAGAGGATCTTACCGTCGCCGAGAAGGTCAAGGAGAACATCCCGGAGATTGCCCAGGCTGTCGATGTCATTACCGAGAAGTTGCGGGTCGGTGGTCGTCTGATTTACTTCGGCGCCGGCACCAGCGGACGTATCGGTGTGCTCGATGCTGCCGAATGTCCTCCTACTTTCGGTGTTACCGCAGATCAGGTACAGGCTTATATTGCCGGTGGCAAAGAAGCTATGTTCCACGCCTTCGAGAGTGCTGAAGACCTCAAAGAGCTGGGCGCCAAAGATGCCGTCGCCGCTGGAATCACTGCCAATGATGCCGTGGTTGGTGTCACCGCCAGTGCCAGAACGCCTTATGTGTTCGGTGCTCTGGAAAAAGCCAGAGAGGTAGGAGCTGCTACCATCGTGGTTCTCAATACCTATAACGAAGAGCTGGCTTCTAAATCTGATATTGCCATCACCTGTCTTGTCGGACCAGAAGCCCTGTCCGGATGCACTCGGATGAAATCAGGTACCGCTCAGAAAATGATTCTGAATCTGCTCTCTACCTGTTCGATGGTGAGACTGGGCAAGGTCTATGAAAACTTGATGGTCGACCTCCAGCCTACCAACGATAAGCTTCGTGAAAGAGCGGTTTCGATTATCTCTTTGTTGGGAGAAGTGCCGAGACATCTTGCCGAGGGGGCTCTCGTCTCTTCGCATGACCGTGCCAAGACAGCCATCCTAATGGTTAAAAGAAAAATCGGCAGAGTGCAGGCCGAGGAGCTGCTCGACAGATGCTGCGGTTCGCTTCGCAAAGCTCTGGTCGAAGTAATTCATACCGAAGAAGTCTCCTGATCCGGTAAAACTGAATAGTGTATCGAGGCTCTGGCTCCATATGTGGTGCCGGAGCCTTTTAACTTTCAGTGTCCTCGCTCGAATAAATACGCTGGCGGCACCCGGCGCAAAACACCCGCAGGGAGTTCTGGCGGAAGAATCTCACCTCTTCCCATTTGCGGTCGTAGCTTATATACATGCGGTCGTCCGAGAGACCTCGATAGGCGATGTGTACAGCGCCTCCGCAGCAAATTGTGGCCGAATCGGGCTCTTGATCATCTCTGCCGGCTTCATCTTTTCGGCCGAGCAGGCCGTTTATGTAGGACTTCAGTTTTTTTTTGATGCTCTGGGGAAGGTTGGTCATGATCTATCGTTGCCGTTGTTTTCGTTGCGGCTCGATTTTTCGAACCTTGGTAAAACGATGGTAAAGGTTGAGCCCTGGCCAAGGGTAGATTCGACTTCGACATTGCCATGATGTCTGGCGACAATCTCTCTTGTGATCGCAAGGCCGAGTCCGGAGCCCCCGGCTTCTCGGGTTCTCGATTTTTCGCCACGATAGAAACGATCGAAAATCCTGTTGATATCTTCCGGCGATATGCCGGCGCCGGTGTCTTTGATTTTGATTCTGAGCCGGTTGCCGTGATCTGAGCGAGCCGACAGATAGATCTTGCCGCCGGAAGGAGTGTAGTTGATGGCGTTGGTTAGTAGGTTGACTATCGCTCTCAAGAGCTGGATGCTGTTGCCGCGAATTTTGAGGGCGGAGGCTTCGGTGCTTTCGGGCAGATCTACTTTTAGTTCGAGCTCTTTTTTCTCGGCCTGGGCTCTTACTTGATCTACCGCCTCTTCGATAATCTGTTTTATGTCGACTTCTTCCTGCCATTCTGCCGGTGCTGTGATGTCCAGTTTGGAGATGTCGAGCAGGTCGGTGAGCAGGCTGCGCTGACGTTCTACTAAGCGTTCTAAAGATGCGAGAAATTGATCCCTCAGTTTTGGATCGTCGACGGCACCGGCTTGCAGCGCCTCTACCACCGATCCGATTGCCATCACCGGTGTTTTTAATTCGTGGGAGGCGTTAGAGATGAACTCCTGGCGCAGCTTTTCTTCTTCGCGCAGCCGGCCGATCATCTGGTTGAATGAGAGGCTGAGCTCGCCGATTTCGTCCCGGCGCCTGACCGGAAGAAATGTCGACATATCGCCGGATATTGAAATTTCTTTGGCCATATTGCTCATCTCTTTGACCGGGCGGTTGAAGCGCTCGGCCAGCCAGAGGCTGATTAAGACCGTAAGAATACCGGTGGCAAGGATGATCTCAAGAAAGACAATCAGGTCTCTTGAGAGGCGCTGCTCTACTTCTGTTAGTGGAACGCCTACTCTGATTACACCGGATGTGACACCAGCGGAGCGGACCGGGTAGGCGACATATAGCCAGTTCGTGTTGGTGGCCGGGCTGCTGCGCTTGTTTACGGCGATAATGCCGGCTAGAGCGTCGTTGATCTCTGATTCGTTAGAGAGGTTCTCCCGCTTGTCTAAATGAGGATTGGCGTTTTCCGCGGTCTTTTTGACTGTGGACTCTTCGCCGGAGGAGTCCGCCAGGACATGGCCGTCTCGGTCTACCACTGTTATCGATACACCGAGTTTAGTTGCACGGCGATCCACCGCTTTTTGAATTCTCTGCCGGGCGGTCTTAGAGTCCAGCTCCAGATCGTTGTCTATCTCCAGAGCAAGGTTGACTGCCTCGACCTCGAGGGAGTTCCTCAAGTCTGTTATGGACTCGTTCTTGATCGTGAAAAGTGCCCAGAAGGTGACGGCCACCAGGGCGATGGTGATAATCAGGAGATAGGTGATCAGGAGCTGGTTTGCCAGACTGCTGAATAACCATTGATAGAGTTTTTTTAGAGCAGGCATCGAACTAGATATTAATACTCATCTATTTTCTCACCGAATTTTTACGCTTGGTCTAATATTTTGACCATTCTCTTTGCAACCGGGTTGGGGCTTTATCGCCCGGAGAATAGGGTTTTTTGAGTGGCCAAGACATTAACCAACTTTCCAGAAGCCTTAAGACAAATTGACCATTTGTGTGGGAAACTGTCATTTGAGACTATAATTCCCATTCTAAGGGAATTACAGTGTTCCGGTCATCCACGGGGAGGTCCATCCATAATGTCTGCGGTGGCAAATGTAACCGACTCAACTTTCGAGGCTGAAGTCTTGAAGGCTGACGTTCCAGTATTGGTAGACTTTTGGGCTCCTTGGTGCGGTCCTTGTAAGGCGGTGGCTCCCATCGTCGAGGATCTGTCCAAGGACTTTGAAGGTAAAATCAAGGTAGTCAAGCTGAATACCGATGAGAATCCGAAAACAGCTCAGGCTTACCACATTCGAGGAATTCCCAGCCTCTATCTGTTCAAGTCTGGTCAAGTTGTTGAACAGGTAGTCGGTGCGGTTCCGAAATCTAAGCTGACATCAGCTATCAACAAGCACGTATAACCTGTCGACAAATCTATCGACGATTAGACGGTCGACGGTGATGGTGGCAATGATTCTGAAGATTCGGACGGTCTGCTCCGAATTTGTATATCGTTCTTTGATTTGAAAAGGAGATCAAGATGGAGTACTTGAAACGCGCGGCAATAGGTCTGATGGCGTTGACAGTTGTGGGTACCGGCCTGTCCGTGAGCCTCTCGGTGGCAGCTCCTGAAGCTGCTGTGGCTAAATCCCGCAAGAAGAAAGCTAGAGCCAAGAGCAATAACATCGTGCGTGTGGCTCAAAAAGATGGTTCCTACACCACCTTGATTGAAGCCATTAACAAAGCCGGTCTTGCCGGAACTCTGGCCAGTGGTGGTCCTTTCACCGTCTTTGCTCCCAGCGATGCTGCTTTCGCCAAGCTGCCCAAGGCTGAAGTAGAAGAGCTGCTCTCTGATCGCGATAAGCTGCGGGAAGTGCTTAAGTACCACGTAGTCAAAGGTAGAGTCTCTGCCGAAGACCTGGCTCAAAAGCGCTCTATCCCGACCATTCAGGGCGAGTTCTTGATGGTAGATTCCAAAGATGATGGTGGCACTATCGTAGTTGACGGTGCAATCGTTACCAAACCGGACATCAAAGCCGGCAACGGTATCATCCACGAAATCGACTTCTTGCTGGTGCCTGAGCGCGGCAAATAAATTGTCGTTTTCAAATTAACTTTCGATTTTTCGTGCAGAGAATCGAACTCTATGTAAATATAGAAGGTAGGCTTAGCGGTCTGCCTTCTTTTTTCAGGGGTATTTAATTCGATGAAAGAGATTGTGATCGGATTCATAATAGCGCTTGTCATCGGCGCTGCCTGGAATGGCATGCGCACTAATGTGCAGCCGCTAGGAGCCGAGCAGGGTGCCATGCAACCGGGGCTGGTCGGCCAGGAGCTTATCGCCGAGGTGGACGAGGGCATGTTTCAGGGCTATGTCATGGATGCCCACGAGCCTGTTCTGGTGGAGTTCTACACCGATACCTGTTCTATCTGTAAAACCATGGCTCCCGTTCTGGGCAAGCTTGCCATCCAGGGCCAGAATGTTATCCGGCTCTGCAAAATCAATGCCGAGAAAAACCAGAGCCTGGCTGAAAAGTACAACATCCAGGGGGTTCCTACCTTTGTCCTCTTCAAGGACGGCACCATGCAGGATTCGACTGCCGGCGGCATGAACGAAGACGAGATGCGAGCCTGGCTCATAAATTATGGAGTCGAGATTCCCAGGGCTGAAGCCTCTCCAGGCTCTCCGGAAGGCTAAAATAGATATTCAGGGTTTACCCGGGTCGATTCGAAGGCAATAGCCAGGCGACGGAGGGGCGCTGGGGCTTTATCATTGGATAAACCGGTCAAACTGGGCACATATATAGTGAAAATGGCTTTTTATAGATAATATGATTCAATGAAATTGATATGAAAGCGTACATCATCACCTTTATAGTCGTTCTCTGTTTCACCACAGTCATGGCCGGCTCGCAAAATGCCAGGAGTTACAGGGGAGTCGGTGTTTCTCAAGTGAAGATCAGCGATGATTCAGCCCTGCCTGCCTGCCGTAAAGAAGGAATGGTCGGTGAGCTGATTCTGGTAGATATGGACCGGCCTCATCTGGGTGCCGCCAGGGTGGAGGACACCGCCAAATATTCATCCGCGGATTTCCCTATGTTAGGGCGACAATAGGTAACGGTTTCAGCTAAAGCGTTTTTGATTCGATAATCTTCAGGACAAATCAGGACAAAGTAATCATGAAAAATTGGGCTCGGTGGACATTACTCATTATCTGGACGTTGGGTCTTATACTCACCGCTCAGTTCTGGAACCCATTCGCCTCTTTCCCGGCTTTGCTCAAATATACCGTAGTGGTCACCATGGGGGCGGCGCTCTTTGGGCTGTTCATCATCCTGATGCAGTTCTGGGTGCTGGTCAATATTATCTTTCCCTTGCCTCCCCGGGCTGATGCCAAGGCTCCAAAGCCTTTCGGCAAGCGCTTCTTTCCCTTTCTCTACAAAGAGCCTCCTATCAATCCCCGGGCACCACAGACCCTTGATGAACTCATCGGTCAGGAACGGGCCAGAATCGAGATCAAAGAAGTTATCGACATACTGCAAGATTCCTCTCGCTACGAAGACTCCGGAGCCGAAGTGCCCAAGGGCATGCTCTTTGTCGGTCCTCCCGGCGTGGGCAAAACTCTTTTCGCCCGCGCCATCGCCAACGAGATAGGGGTTCCATTCTATGTGGTCGATGGTGGCAGTTTCAGTGGCGTCATCTTCGGCCTTGGAGTTTTGAAGCTGAAAATGCTCTTCTCCAAATTGAGAGGACATGAAAAGTCGATTCTTTTCATAGATGAGATCGAATCGATGGGGTCGAGGCGTGAGCAGGACCGTGGCTTTGGTGCCCAGTCCGACATGAACATGACTCTCAATACACTGCTTACCGAAATGGACGGCTTCCGTTCGTCGAATATGATGGTTATTGGTGCCACCAATAACGATGGCATGCTGGACCCGGCTTTGATGCGCGCCGGTAGAATGTCCCGCCGCATATACTTTCAGCTGCCCACCGAAGAGGAGCGTGGAGAGCTGTTTCGCTACTATCTCGGTAAAGTCGCCTGTGACCCTGAACTTGACTATAAAGAGATGGTCTCGATGACTGCCAACTACTCTCCTGCGGATATAGCCAATGTGGTCAATGAAGCTGCTCTGCTCTCTCGCCGTCCCGGCGGACCCAACCGGGTGACCATGCAGACTATCAAAGATGCCATGGACAATATCGCCATCGGTCTCGAGCGCAGCCTCACATCCGGTGTGGAGCTTATCACCCATGACCCTTCTATCAGGCTCGACGATGTGGTCGGTATTGATGATTGCAAGCAGGACATCCAGGAGCTTATAGATTTCTTGAAGCGTGGTGAAGAGCTTAAAAGCATCGGTGCCAAGCTGCCCAAAGGGGTGATGATGGTCGGTCCGCCCGGGGTGGGTAAGACCATGCTGGCAAAGGCGATCGCAAACGAAGCGGGAGTGCCATTTTATGGAGTTTCTGCTACGTTCTTCCAGAGCATGTGGCGGGGAGAAGGGGCTGGAAGAATCCGTAACCTGTACAGTCAGGCGCGAAAAAGCCCTGCCGCAATCGTTTTTATAGATGAGATCGACGCTCTGGGCGGCACCATGACCGACAGCGGTAGCAGGCGTACCCAGGAGCTCAATCAGATATTGATCGAACTCGATGGTATAGGTGGTCATGCCAATGTCATCACCATCGGTGCCACCAACATAGAAGACAGTCTTGATCCTGCCTTTATGCGCTCCGGCAGATTTGATCGCAAAATCTATTTCGGTCTGCCTGACAAAGATGCTCGAAAAGTGCTGTTTGAGCGCTATTTGAAAAAAGTGAAGGTCGAGGAAGATATCAATTTTGAAGAACTTTCCAAGGTCTCTTTCAACTTTTCCGGTGCCGACGTGGCAGCCTGTGTGAATGAAGCGGCGATTCAAGCGGTGCGCAACGGCAGAAAGAAAATCAATTTTGAAGATCTGGAGGAAGCCACCAGAAGAATCGCCGTTGATGCCGGTCATAAGCTAAATACGGCCGGCATGAATCTATCCAAGGTTCCCGACCTCAATGTGAAGCTCAATGATGTCAAAGGCATGGACGAAGCCAAAGCCGAAGCCGAAGAGGTGGTGGCATTGCTCAAGAATGCTGATCTCGTTCAAAAGAGCGGCTTGAAGTCTCCTCATGGTGTGCTTCTTGTCGGTCCTCCCGGGACAGGTAAGACCATGCTTGCTAAAGCAATCGCCAACGAAGCGGGAGTCGCTTTCTATGCTCTTTCCGGAACTGATTTTGTGCAGATGTGGGTAGGACTGGGAGCCAAGCGGGTTCGGGCTGTCTATGAACAAGCCAGACGCAGTGGCAAACCGGCGATAGTCTTTATAGACGAGATCGATGCTGTCGGTGGTCACCGGGTTCGTGATCGGGGCTTCGGTGGTCAGACCGAGCACAACAACACTCTCAATCAATTGCTGGTCGAGATGGATGGTTTCGGTAGACATAAAGTACTCACCATCGGTGCTACTAATAATCCGAAGGCTCTAGATAAAGCATTATTGAGAGCAGGACGATTCGACCGACGTATTGATGTACCTCTACCCAACTTAGAGGGACGAGAGGCTATTCTCAATCATCACATTAAAGACCTTACGCTGGATACAACGGTCAATCTTTTAGAGATTGCCCGGATGACAGTTTTCAACTCCGGCGCTGACCTGGCAAATATCGTCAACGAAGCAGGATTGATTGCAGTTCGGCATGGCCGGTTGAAACTCAACCAGGTGGACATTATTCAGGCGATTCAGCGAGTGCATTTTGGAATGCACCGAAGTCAGAACATTGTTCTCGAAGATCTCTGGGCTACCGCCTATCACGAAGCTGGTCATACGATCGTTTCTTTCTTGAGAAATCGAATGGATCGTATTCAGGTGGTGACGATCATTCCCAGCGGATACGCGCTTGGATATATGTGGTCCGTGGCTAAAGATGACTATTACCATCACTCCAAAGGCAAGGCTGAGTTGATGACCGACATCGAAGTCTCTCTTGGCGGTATGGTTGCCGAGCGTCTGCAAAAGGGTGAAAATACCCAGGGCGTTTTCGGCGATCTGGAGAATGTGGCCGGTGTGGCAAGGGACATGGTGCGTCGGTTTGGAATGGGCTCTTTCCCGCTCAATACCAGTACGGCTTTTGGTGAGTATAACGAAGATAAGGCTTCACCAGAGACTGAATTGCGAATTGAGACCGAGACCATGGAGATTGTTCGGGATTGTATGAAGACAGTGGAGGGCTTGCTAAGCTCCCGCCGCAAAGAACTCGACCAACTCGCCGCCGCCTTGGTAGAAAAAGAGACGCTCTATTATAGGGACATAGTCTCGATTCTGGAGCCGACCAAGACCGACTCTCAGATTGAAGAAGAGATCAAAGCTCTCTCCGAGCGTAAACTGGTCGGTAAAAAGCCAGCTATCAACATGGACTTTCTTTCCAGTCTTGCGACAATCGCCCAGGGACGTGGGGGCAAAGGCTCAGATGGCTCTGGCGGAGGCAATGGCGGTAACGGAGGCAACGGTGGCGGCAGCTCTGATTCTGACCCTGCCAGTGGTGCATCAAACAATCGAGCTCTTCCTGGTTCTGATCTTACCTCTGGCTCGGATTCGGAGGCTGGAACTCTGAGTGATGGCGGTGGTGATTCCTAGACCCAGGTTAAAGTTCACAGACAATAGGCAACAGAGGCGCAGGTTTGTGCCTTTGCTCGGGCTTGCTTTGCTAATCTCTTTGTCCCTGGGCGCGAGTTTTCTTGCGGCTGCAGCTAATGGCGCTGAAGGTGATGCTGGCTGTGCAAGTAGACCGGCGCCCCCATTTCTAGTGCAGTCCGTCGAGTCCTGGGAGCCTCTCAACAAGCTTTTCAGAGTGAAGCGTGGATGGGTCGGTGCCGATGGTGCTTATTCGATACCGGTGGCACCAGGTAGATCTATCTGGACTTTCGGCGACACATGGATAGGTGTTATTGAAAATGGACGTAGAGAGAAGCCTTGTATGGTGAACAACACGGTGGCGGTGCAGAGCTGGAGCGTTGCCAATTCAGCTGGTGCCGAAACTGGTTCTTCAGGCTCAGGCAATGGTGGCATCTATTTTTACTGGCCCGGAGGAATGGAGCATCCTGGCTCTATGTGGGTTCCGGACAATGCGAAGCAGAGCAAGACCTACTACTGGCCCGCCGACGGAGCCTTTGTAGGCGGCAGGCTTTTTGTTTTTCTGCACAAGATCCGTACTAATTTGAAGCTTCCGGAGCCGTTTCAATTCGAAAGTGCGGGCGATGATCTGGTTGTTGTCGAGAATCCGCTCGAGGCGCCGGAGCGCTGGCGTCAGAAGAAGCAAGTCGTTTCTACCGACTCGAAAACTTTTCACCAGGCTACGGCCTGTCTTCTGGATGGAGATTATCTCTATATCTACTCGAATTACATTCCGGCGCGACGGGATCTCAATCCCCATCCGCTGATTGTCTCACGAATCAAGAAGGCCGATATGGAGGTGATGGAGCCTGATCTTAGCTGCGTAGAGTATTTTTTAGAAGACGGCTCCTGGTCGCGAGTGCTTGCGAGTGCAGGCAATGAGAAGAATCAAAACATTTTCAAAGATGCCAAAAAACCAAAGATTCTGTTCATGGATGGAGCACCGGAGATGTCGGTTTGCCGCGTCAGAGGACTTCCGGGCTACTTTGCTGTTTACATGCCTCCACTTACCAGGCGCATCGCCATGCGTTGGGCTGAAAAGCCAGAAGGACCTTGGAGTGAGCCGCTTACTCTCTATAACTGTCCGGAGAAGGATGATTCGATCTTGCAATACAGTGCAAAATCTCACCAGGAGTTGCTCTCCGATGATGCGGCTGACGGAGAGCTGATTGTAACCTACTGTCGAAATACGAAGACGATGGAGGAGCATTTTTCGAAGCCTGAAATTTATTTTCCCCAGGCTCTGAAAATCAGGCTCGATTTTCAGGGGAGTCAGGGTAATTCCGCTTCAAAATAGAGGCGTATTTTGAATATCATGGTATGAAGTGAGAGGCCCTGGGAGAACACTGCCAGAGGATTGGAAAAGGCTTTAGAAAGGCTTTAGAGAGGTTGTTATGGGCACTGTTTTGATGATGATGATGAGTGGAAGCCATTTTACCCGGGGCTTGCGAAGGCTAGGTCAGGCTTCGCTTATCTGTTTCAGCTTTCTGGGGGCGCAAATGGTGAGCGATCCCGTGTTGGCTGTTCCCGGTCTCAACTCTAGCGACTCGGTAAAGAAGATCGTTGACATGATCAAGGTCTATTCGGAACGCAATCAAAACGTCAATGTTTATGATCTGGAAAAAGAGTTGCGCAACAGACCGCGGCAGGCGGCACAGGCTCTGGTTGATCTTTTGGATACAAACAACAAGAACGTCCAGCTTCAGGCCGCTAGTGTTCTGGAGCGCCTTTCGAATAATCCGGATTTTTCTATTTCGGATAGCTCTTTGAAGACCTTGATAGCGATTTTGCGCGGATCGAAAGAGCCCGAAGTGAAGGCGTCTTTAGTTCGTGTGTTGGGCAATATCGGACCCAAGAACGAAGATGTGAAGGCTGCGATCATAGAAAATATCAGTGGTGACGCCGAGGCGACTACAAAGCGCAATGCCATCGAAGCGCTGGCGAAACTTGCTCAGCAGGAGAAGCCTGAGTTTCACCGGAAATCAACCGAAATACTGGTAGGCATTCTCAAAGGGGACGATGCTCCTTCTTTGCGCAAGTCGGCGGCGATTGCATTGAGCCGCTATCACAATGACCCGGAGATAGCAGTGCCCGCGCTGATAGAAGCTCTCAACGACAACTATCTGCTGGTAAGAACCGCAGCGGTGCAGGCGATTGGCAACTATCATTCCGGCGCTGAAGCGGCGGTGCCACCACTTCTAAAGTTGCTGGAGGAGGAGCCCAATGAAGGGATTCGCTCTAGCACGATCTACACTTTGAGAACGATAGGTAAAGACGATCAGCGTGTGGTGGACAAATTTATTGAGTTGCTCGATGATCCGACCCTGGGGCGAAGTATTATGTCCTACTTGTACTACTTCGGCGATAGGGCAGCACCGGCGGTGCCGAAATTGATCAAGATGCTGGATTCTTCAGACCGTTATCAAAGACAGTATGCTTGTCGGGCACTAGGCGCAATCGGTTTAGAGGCGAAGGATGCTCTTCCCGCGTTGGAGAAAGCAACTAAGGACAGCGATGCAAGTGTGCGCAGTAACGCCCAGACTGCAATAAACAACATCAATCGAATCAATGGTAGCGGAAGCATGTAAACTCTGCTTTCTACCTAATCAATGGCGTTGCGTTTGCCTATGAATAGCAGTTCTATGGTGGCAAACACGCAGTAGTCAGGTAAGTAGTAGTAGTGCTCTCTGGCCCTAGGGGTTGAACGCGAACAAGAACGTGGTCACAAAGTTGAATCCCGCGTGACCGATTATTGTCGTTGTCGTGTTGGTGAAACGTCTCGCTATTCCCATAACCATCGACCACAATGCTACCTGAATGATAAAAATTGGTGCATGGGCGAACTGTGCGTGCAAGATGCCATGCAGGATAGCGGCGGGCAAAATCCCTATCGCCGGCTGCAGTGCCCCTCTGATCAGGGTCTCTTCTCCAACGCCGGCAAATATAGCGGTACAGAGGGCGATGAAGACCGACATGCCGAAGCCGTCGGCTACACTGAAAGTCCCAGAGTTGTACTGCGACAGTTTGGTCGCTAGATCCTGGTCGGCGAGTCCATGGGTGTACAGAGACCAGGCCAGGTCGAATCCGAAACTGAAAACAATTAGAGCCAGTCCAATTCCGACATGCGCCCAGGTCGGCTTCTCCCATCCCAGCCTTTTGAAAGCGGCTTTCCAGTCTCGGGTAATGAAAATCCCCACGCCGCAAAAGGAGAGTAGAACAAGCCCGAGCCCGTTGTAGCTAAAAAGCTGAATGATGCTGATCGGTATTGGGAATGGAATGGCCGGGATACTGAAGTTTGCCGGATTTATTGTCTGGAGCATCATCCCGAAGGTCGTGATGTAGATGAAAAGCCCCACCATATGAGGTACGGACTTCGGAACGAAAATGTCTCTGTCCATGATGGACTTGAAGGCGTTCATATGATGCCTTATCGGACCGGTGATGCATCGAAGCGAAACGATTCCATCTATCACGGTGAGAGCCTTGCTGTAGATCTCTCTGACTGGCAGGACAAGGAGAAGCCCTGTCGCAGCTGCCATGGCGTAGAGCACCTGGTTTGCCCAGGGAATGGTCGAATCCTGGGTGACCACAGCAGCCAGCAACTCGCAGCCGCAGAAGGAGCCGATAATTATTCTGATTATCCATTCCAGCCACTTACGATTCCTGGCTAGATGCCCCATGATGGCTAGTATTGAACAGCCCAGTATAAAAATAAGGTCAAGCAAGGGAAATCTCCGATAAGATACTAAAGAAATGGGGTTCTTACTATTTTTAATGTTACTCAGGCATGATAATATATTGTCAAGATACAATTTGCCGGGTATCTTCTATGATAGAGAATATGATGCATATTTACCCCGGTAAAAACACCTGAAGTTCGGAGGTGAAACAACTAGATGAAGAAGAAGCTTTTTGCATCGGCACTATTAGCGGGAGTATTGGGGCTTGGCGTATTCGCCACGTCGTCTTTCGCTAGTGGTCCTATTGTAATCGGTCCAGCACCTGCTCCGGCAGTTCCGCAGGCCACAATTGTTAAAACTTCGCCCCTGTCGGCGAAAGTTCTTAACACCTACAGGCAAGTTAGAGCATTCTGGCTATCTAGAGCGATTGTGCGCTAGAGCCAGTCGTCAAGGCAGCCTTTAGGAAACAAATTGATAGCAGGCCCTAGGCCCTGCTGAACACAAACAAACCTTCGGACTTAAAACGAGCGGGTCGCCTCAGGGCGACCCGTTTGTCATTCTTCTTGGGAGGGCAGGCTTTTAATTGGCCACTCTTTAATTGACCAGTCTTTTTCTCTTTTATTTGGCAAGCCTGATGATCACTTCTTCACTGCCGGCCAGGTTAAGTCGCTCTCGCGCCAGGCGCTCGATGCCTGTATTGGACTGGGAGCTGGTCAGACCTTCTCTGAGCTCTTTATTAATCTCTCTTGCCTGGAGCTGTCCGGCTTTCAGCGCTAACTGCTGATTATGAAGATAGATCTGCCGGTCCACACTCGAATGAATAGACCTGCCCACCTGCCAGATAGCGAAGAGACAGACCGCCATGACCAGAAGCTGGCGGATGATGCCTTTTCTTTCGTCCGGATGAATAAAAGTCATATCGTGCTCCTCTCGCTTCCAGCGACTAAGCCTTTGCCCCTACGGTCTCAATCGGTCCTGCCGGGCTCTTTTTTGCGGCGGATTGATCCTTTTTAGTTGTCTTAGATGTCTTAGATGCTTTTTCTGCCTCTTTCTCGAGGTCGCTCACAATCGCCTCCACTTGCTTGGCGAAGTCCTCCGCAACTTTGTTGATGCGTTCGCTGGAGGTGCCTTCATAGTAGAGTCTGATCAAGGGCTCTGTGCCGCTGGGTCGGATCAAAAGCCAGTTGCTTTCGTCAAGATAGAGCTTCAGTCCGTCTTTGCGTCCCACCCGGGTCACCTTCTCTCCAGCCAGAGTCTCAAGGGGCTTCTCGGTGAGAATCTTCATCAGGCCTTTCTGGGTGAAGTCGTTGAGGCGCATATCTGCCCGCAGATAGGTGAAATCGTAGCCGATCTCTTTCTGGAGATCGTCCCAGATCTGGGATAGCGGCTTGCCTTCGAAAGCCATCATCTCAACCAGCAGGAGATTGGCCATGATGCCGTCTTTCTCTGGTATATGACCTTTGAAAGACATTCCACCGGACTCTTCTCCGCCGATGAGAATGTCTCTATTGCGCATTTCCTCTCCAATGAACTTGAAGCCGACCGGGGTCTCAATCACCTCCAGGTCATACTTCTTCGCTAATTGATCTAGAAAATGGGTGGTTGCGACTGTTCTTACAATTGCGCCTTTCTCTTTTCTGTTTTTGACCATGTGCATGGTGAGCAGGCAGAGGAGCTGGTTAGGAGAGAAATAGTTGCCTTGCTCGTCGATGACGGCGAATCTATCGGCATCACCATCGGTGGCAAGTCCGACATCGAGTTTCTCGGTTTTGACCAGTCCACTGAGGTCTCTCAAATATTGTTTCTTGGGCTCAGGCATGCCTCCGCCAAAGAGCGGATCTCTGACATCGTGAAGCACTTTGACCGGCACTCCCCACTGGCGCAGGATATGGTCAAGATAGCCGCGACTGGTGCTGTAGAGGGCGTCAAAACCGACTTTGATGCCGGAGGAGACAATCTTCTTCATGTTGATCAAGTTGGCCACCGATCCCAGATATGGTGGCTGGGGATCGAAGTGCGGAACATCCTCTTTCGAGCACTCGATATGAGCCGGCGTGCGGCTCAAGTTGCCGACGATCTTGGCGGAGATGTCGTCGGTGGCAGGACCGGCGTATTCCGGAATATATTTAACGCCGCAGTATTCGGGCGGGTTGTGGCTTGCCGTGAATTGAAGCGCACCGGCGGTGGTTTCATGCTGGGTAGCCCAGGCTATACAGGGAGTGGGCACGTCTCGGCTGGTCACCTTAACCGGAACACCCATGGCCATCAGGACCTGACCTGCTCTTTCGGCGAATTTGTCGGCCATGAAACGGGTGTCGTATCCAATTAAGAGCGGAGTACCAGCCGGGTAGTTCTCTCTTACATAGAGACCCACGGCATAGGCGACACGCTCCACATTAGCGTAGGTGAACTCTTCGGCTATAACAGCTCTCCAACCGTCTGTACCGAATTTGATTACTTCTGCCATTTGTAGTACAACTCCCTCTTTTCAGAACTTATCTAAGTATCGCCTTTACGCTTCGCCTGTTATAGAACGGCAAGATACTGGGAAACGTATTCATGGACAGAATCCCAGGCTGTTCTTGCCTTTCGGCGTCCCTTCAGCTCTTCATCAACCTCCTTAGTGCCGGGAGGCTTGATTGATGAAGGACGCAATGATTGCAACTCCTCGTCAGAGTCGAACTGAATCATCGAGCCGTCACGTCCATAAAATCTGAATGTCGATGCGTTCGACTGGGCAAGCCAGTCTCCGTATCTTCTATAGCTGTCTTTCAATTCCTGGAAGCGGGTCGCCATCCGGAAGCCATCATAGGTGAGTAAGGCTGTAAGGCTGCTCCAGTTGCCGTCTAAATCCTCTAGAATTCTTCTTTCGATGTGGATATTGCGCACTAAATCTACGCACCAGAACTGACCGTCCATTTTTCTGATAGTCAGGCAGCCACGCGGATCGCAGGTCATAGATTCGCCCTGGGCGCGAACCCTGCCGCAGGGATCCCTGACCACTACTCCGTGGTGATCTCGTTCACCATAGGTGTGCAGGCTGCCATCGGCGTTGTATCGCGAGAACGCGATTAAATTGCCGCTGCCATCGTAGGTGAAGGTGATCGAGACTTTGTCTCCGGACCGCACAGCGAGCACCTTGCCTACAGAGTCTTTGACCACAACTGCACCGTTGGGATAGACCTCTTTGCGTTTGCCTTTCGATAGAGGCAAGAGGCAGGGCTGAGGAGATTGTTTGATGAAGGAGCCTCGATTCTTTCTTTTCAGGTCAAGAATGTCGGCGTCGGAACCCCGGGCGATTTTCTCGAGCTGTTTCAACAACTCGGCCGGATTGTCCGCCAGCTCATCGGCATAGCTGCCGTATTTATTGACCGGCTCCGGCTGATTTGCATATGCAATAGATATACCTGTCGTGGTCTCGTCATCTGCGCAATAGTCTGATTCTTCCTCTTCTTCAGTGCTCTCTTCCAGAAGAGAGACCGAGTGCATTCGATCGTCCAGGGCCCGGAACCATTTTTCTAGCATCGCTTCGGTTCGAGAAAGGGGCGCTGTGGCAACGCGTCTCTCTTGCATTTGCACTTCTTGCTGATTGAAAGCTGTTTCCAGCCCGTTGGGCGCAACCAGGAGCTGCGAAATATCAACTCTCTCCGAGGGCGATGCCAGGGCAGAGGTGAAATCGGCGGCTTCAGTAGGCTCTTCTGCCGAAGCGCTGGTGGTGGCAAAATTATTCGGATCGGCGACCGGATCCGGTGTGGCCGCAAATCCGAGATCCGGGCTGGTGGCGATGGAAGGCTGAATCTGACTGCCTGATGGGAGATTTGACTTTGAAGAGGCTCTGGTCTCGGCCCGGCTTTTTAGATCGTTGCTGACGGTTTGATACCAGAGCTCATAGGCATGAGACCGGTCACGGTCGGTGGGCTCTGCCTTATCTGTATCTGTGCCACCGATGGTAGTGGTCTCTTCCTGCTTGCTCCGGTGGCCAACTTTGGTGTCGACAGCTGTTGTGGAGCCAGTGCCCGCATCAGTGATGGGGCCGGTGCCGATATCTGTTGTAGAGTCGGTGCCCAATTCAGAGATGGAGTCGGCGTTTGAGTAAGGATCATTCAAGACCTCGATTCCTTCGTAAAGGTCTTGCTCTTCTTCGGTGTTTTTCAGGACATGCTCGATCACCAGGCTGGACAGCGAGCGACTGACGCGGCGACGTCCGAAACGACCGCGAGTGTTGGGCTTGCCATGGAAGAGGTCTTCGGTGGCTGAATCAACCCGATCATCACCGGGATTGTCATAGCCGGCAGAGTCCTCTCTCAGCAAATCATTGACGGGGCTCATATCTTGAAGCAGATCAGAGAGATCGTCCCAGGGGCGTTTCTCCCCTGTCAGCATCTCTTCGACCTCCCGACTGTCATCATGGATAATTCCGAAGAGATCGCCCACGGCGGATGCTTCTGCTTCAGCTCGAATTTTTTCTTGTGCTTGTTCTTGTGCTTGTAACTGCTCGAGCCTTTGTTCTTCGTTGAGGAAAGCCTCAGGGGCTTGCAGCCTGTCCAGGAGTTCGCCTGCGTCCATGCTGTCGAGAGTGGTGAGATCGGCAATATCGCCCAGGTGAGCCGCTTCCTGGATGGCAGTCTCTTTCAAGAGTTCCCGGGCAAGCAGATCTACCTCGGGATTCGGCTCTGTTTCTTTGAGCTTGCGGTTCAGTATGGTTCTCACCGCCGCGAACTCGGGCACTCTGGCGGTGTTCAAAATGGCTTTCTGACAGAGACCGGAATTCTTCGCCAGGAAGTTAATAAGGCGGCGATAATCCGCACGCTGAGGGTTTTCGAAGCCCTCAGCCTGAGCGTACACCCTGCGTTTGTGGCGAGGCCAGCAAGCGGTGCGCTCTGAGTCCATATTCGCCTTCACCCCCAGCGGTCCACGTTACGCTTACCGTCGCTCTCCATGGGAGTCGATCTGGTAATGTAGCGCTCTTATATTAACATCGAAGGGGCTATTTGTCGTAGCGTGGTGCTTCGGTGTCGAGCCATCCTCTGACCTGGAGCGATTCTGCCATCCTAATGCCTGTGGTGCGTTCATCGTACATGGCGACACAGAATTGACCCATAGTAATTTTATTTTGGCTGAGCAAATATTCAGCAAGCTGCAAGGATTTTAATTCTGGCTCGGTGACATAGCCCGCCTGGAGGACCAGATCGATGAGCGGAATATCGGGATAGAGTTTCATCTGGTTGAGCAGGGCCTGGACCTCTGCAGGACCTGTGAACTGGGCATTTTTCATCAGTTCGATAAGCTTGGGCAGGCTGTCGTCGATCTGCTGGGTGGTCACCATCTGGATCGGTTGAG
The DNA here is from genome assembly GCA_020634035.1 of Candidatus Obscuribacterales bacterium. GTDB lineage: Bacteria > Cyanobacteriota > Vampirovibrionia > Obscuribacterales > Obscuribacteraceae > RI-106. The sequence continues at coordinate 89,334 of JACKCM010000008.1, forward strand.
TTTCCGGAATCGGCTCATCCGGCGCTTCGATCATCTCGAGGGTGCCGTCGTCCGGAATGATTCTCTGCTCGACCAGGCTGCTGCGGGCGACGATCAAATCATGACTCAGTCTCAATCTGGGTTTTCTCAGAATGAAGCCGGCGTTGAGGATTTTGAAATACTTCTCTTTGTCTTCCTTGGGATCGGCATGTTTGCGAAGGAAGCGCTTGATCGATTTGAAATAAGCGGCCAGCACCATGCTGGGGTTCACATCACACTCGATCTGGAGCAACTCGTAGTAATTGTCGGCGTAGACGTCGGAGTCTGCCTTGGGCGGAGGAAGCAGGTCGGGGAAAAGTTGATAGAGTTCCTGGCAGGATTTGACCATACCGGACACATCGGACTCTGCCCAACTCAATCTCAGAGCCGAGCATAGAATCTGACTTTCGAGCTCGATTCGGTTTGCGCCACCCGAACTGGCCAATTTAGGTATCCTCCAGAATCAATAACTTACCAGGTCTGTATCTGTCATTCCACTTCGAACGTCAATTCTGTGTGTCCGACCCGGATTTTGTCCCCAGTCGATAATATCTGCCGCTTAACAACCGGATGACCGTTTAGTAAGGTGCCGTTCGTCGAGCCCAGATCTTCTATCCAGAAGTCCGAGTCTTCGAAGGTAATCCAGGCGTGGTGCCGGGAGGCGAAGGTGTCGTCGGCCACTACCACCTGATTGGTCGGGTCTCGACCGATTTTGACTTTGTTGGTTTTGAGAGGAATTTTCTGACCGGTCTTCTGGACAATTACGCACACATGGGAAGGCATGTTGGCGTCACTGTCCGCTTCGGCTTTCAGATAATCACTCTGGAGGCTCTTGAGATCGAGATCCGTCACTGTGGCGCAGTAGACGCACTTCTCCCCAGCAGGCGTGGGTCTGCCACAGCTATCACAAGGCTCTGTCTTGGTGTTATCGCTCATGTTGGATTGCTATTGAGACTCATTGGAACACTACAATCTGAGTAATTATACGAGAGAGGGGAGCGAAAAACATAACGGTTTGGAAAGTCGATACATCAAGGGGTATCTAGTTCCAGATGTCAAATCAGCAATCGAGGCTGATCTAGTTCTCTTTAGTCTGTTCCTCGGTGAGCTCTAATCCAATCAGTTTGAGGACTTCCGGATTCTCTCCGTAACAATCTCGAATCACCTTGATGTCATCAGCCGAGGCGTTTTTGAGAAAGTTTTTCAAAGACTCCAATTTTTCTTCTGATATTCCCCGGGTCGCGAATTTGACTTCCGGGGCTTCCTGGTTCGCAGCCCTGTTCCGCCTGTCCTTTTGAGGATTCGGCTGGGAGTGATTTAGCGGTACGTCGTTGTTTTTGTCTTGGTCTTTTTCGCTCACTTGAATCAGGCTTCCTCGATGACGCGACCTGGCGCTTTCACACTATCGAAGCACCATGGCAATATCCACACCCCAATTGTAGCGAAACGTCGGGATTATGGCGACTGTTGAAACCGTCTGATTTCAAGCGGTTTCAGGAAACAGTTTCAAGAAGCTGAAGCTATGCTGACATCCGTATCTGCTTCGGATGTAGTCTTGGTCTGCTCTTCTTTGTCTTGCTCCATTTTTTTAGAGCGGAAACAATAACTGCAATAGACAGGACGATAACCTTTTGGTTGGAAGGGCACCCTGGTCGGGGCTTCACACTCGGCACATTTGACCTCGGTTGTTTTATTCGGGTCATCCCCATTTCTCAGGGCTCGCATCAGAATGCGGCAGTTGGGGCAACGTTTGGGCTCGTTTACCAGCCCCTTTTTGCTGAAAAACTCCTGTTCTCCTTTGGAAAAGAGGAATGTCTCGCTGCAGTCTCTACAGGTTAGGTCCTTATCTTCAAATACCATTGCTCGGGTCACCTTGACAAAAAATCTGAACGGAAAATCGCACAGAATCACACTATTTGAAATCATGCTATCACGCAGGGAAAGCGGATAGAATTGAATATTGGCTGACTATAGGAGAATCACCATAGAAATATATGGCTCTCCCTACATCGGCTAACCCCGGGCTAATTCTTTAAACGGGCAGACTTTGCCTTCCTGCGGGAAGGGCTTCGAGAGTAGACACTGGCGTCCAGGCCTGCTTCTTCTCCGATAAAGTGGGCTGCCGATGCCACCATGGCCGCGTTGTCGGTGCAGTATTTCAAGGGCGGCATATAAATTCTGGCTTTGCCTTCCTCTTGCAGGGTTTCGAAGCGTTTCCGCAGGTCTGAGTTGGCTGCCACACCACCTGCCAGAACCAGCTTTTCGATGCCGGCGCTCTCCATAGCCTGTACGCTTTTCTTGAAAAGCACTCTGTTTACCGCATCCTGAAAGGACGCGGCCAGGTCCTCCCGGGGGAGAGGTTCCTCCAGCTTTTCTACCTGTCTCAAAACTGCGGTCTTCAAGCCGCTGAAGCTGAAGTTGAATCCTTCCACCACACCTTCAGGAAAACGGAAGGCTTTTGCGTTGCCCTGGCGGGCTATCTTGTCGATGTTCGGACCACCTGGATATTCCAGACCGAGTAAACGAGCCACTTTGTCATAGGCTTCGCCGGCAGCATCATCGAAGGTCTGACCGAGGATCTCGCCGTCTTTGTAAGAGTCGAATTTCATCAGCTGACTATGACCGCCGGAGACCAGAAGACAGATGAAAGGCGGCTCCAGATCAGAATCCAGATAGTTTGCGTAGACATGAGAAAAGAGGTGATCGATTGTCACCAGAGGCTTGGACCAGGACCATGCCAGCGCTTTGGCGCAAGAAAGCCCGACCAGCAGCGTGCCGACCAGGCCCGGTCCGTTGGTGCAGGCAATATGAGTGAGTGCTTCCGGTTTTATGGCGGCCTGGCGCAAAGTCTCTTCCACTACCTGATTGATGGCGGAGAGATGATGGCGAGCGGCTACTTCCGGAACGACTCCGCCATACTTTTCGTGGATGGCAATCTGGCTATCCACGCAGTTGGCCAGGACTTTGCGTCCGTCCTCTACTATTGCCGCTGCGGTTTCGTCGCAGCTTGTCTCGATTGCAAGGATCAGGCTCATGACAATTGTGCTCTGAAAACAGCTTCAATACTGGATTTTACTAGGATGGCACCGGGCATAGAAATGGGTATAAAAGTAATAGTTACTCAAATCGTCCAGGGCTTTCACTGGTGGTTTCTCAAAAAGTTTCCCGGGAGGGGTTGTCGAAGGGGAGGGAAAATCGTCTAAAGGCTCACAAAATTAAGGTTTCGGCGCTTCAAAAGCTATTGACAAGCCCTCTTTTATTAAGTACTATTCATCTAGTTCATTCCAGGCTAAATTTTCCGCTTTCTAAGGATCAATTGCTGGATGCGAAGCGAAGTTCTCTTCGCGGTACTTACTAAAACAACCGAGATTTTTCAGTCTCCATCAGTCTATAGATTTGCCACAGGGGTTCAACATGCTCAGCCATTTCAAAACTACCTTTAAGCTTTCACTGTTAGCGGCTTCAGTAGTCGGTTTCATGGTCTCCATGGCAGGTGATGCCAGGGCTCAATCCGCCGGTTTCCTGCCCAGCGGCAGCATTCAGATGGGGCAGAACGGACCGGTTGCCACATTCCAGAACTCGAGTCTGCTTGGTGGTCAGAGCACCGTAATCGCTCCTCGTCAGAATCTTGGATTCGGTTTCAGCCCGGTCGACAGTGGCTCTCGCGCTGCCGGTATCCCCACCGGACCTCAGGGTCAAGGCGGAGTCGGATACAGCTTCGGAGTGGGAAGTGGCGGCAACGCCATGTCTTCCCAGGGAGACACCGGAGTCCAGTCTCGAGAGTCTATAACGACCCAGGGCAAGTGGTATGGCGACGCCGGCAAAACCGCGCCTCAGCAAGGATGGATGAGCAACCGAGGTGCGACCTATCAAGAGACAAACCTTTTGAGTCAGCCGGTAAGAGCTCTTGCTCAGCCTATACCTTCCAACTCTCATAACTACGGCTTCCAGGGTGGTGCCCGGGGCTGGGGCGGTACGGTTTATAACGGAATTCGTAGAGGATGGATTCTGCCACCTACCTCCACCACCGCAGTGGATCTCGACATTGTCGATCCCTAGATAAATTGCCGATCGCATTTTGGAAACAGATTGAGGACAGACCGTTGAAAAAATATTTCGCCCCACTGCTGATAGCTGCAATCTTCGCAACGGCACCGGCTTTCGCCCAGAGTTCCGATGGCTACGACATGTCCAATTTCAAAGCAGGTGCTGAGACTTTTGGTCTATCTGAATTTCGCATTACTCCGGATATGTATCCCGAGCATTCTTATCATCGCAAAGCGCTGATGAAAGATTATGGTCCCCGGGGCAAAGCGGTCGGATTCAGCACTGTGAGCGGCAAAGCTTTCGACTATCTCAATGCTGAGACTTTGAAGACGAAAAGATATCAACCGAAAGAATCGGATCCTTACTTAGATGCCGCTTACTCGGCTCCCAAGGTTGATGGCAATTATGACCCTGCCTACCATTCTAGTAAGAGCTTCGGTGCCTCCGGCGCTTCAGAGTTGAAACCCCTGGGACCCAAGCATAGTGCCACTAGCAATCCTTTTAATAGCTTGGGTAATGCCGGTCGACTGTTCTCCACCGAAGCACCTGCTTCCGATGGTGGCCGGTCTTTCAGCGGCGGATTGAATTCGAATTTCTCGCAAAAATTCAACTCCGGCAACAATGATCTTGTTAATCCCTCGGCTGACCAGAAAGTCTTCGATGGTGAATCAATGTTTTAAACGAATAAAGTAGGAAATCCGCAGAGGTTCTATCTCTTACACCGACTAAAAAGTACGACCAATCAAACCCAGAGGCCTGTATCTAATGAAATTAAAGCTAGCTTTTACAGCTCTTTCCTTACTATCTTTTATGTCCACCCTGGCGATGGCTCCAGAAGCTTCAGCTCAGGCGGCTTACCAGTCTCAGGGCGCTACCGGTACTTTCGGGCGGAGTTCTTACAGAACCAATAACCTCGGTCGAGCTGACGCGTTGACCACAGCCAAGCAAGCTTTGAGTACGCTACCCAGAACAGCCGGATTCGGCGGACTGACGCCGATTCTAGGACCCCGGGGAAGGAACGGACTGCCCCCTACAAAGCTGGATAGTTTTGTCAAAACCAGCGGGTACAACTTCCATATTTATGGAGATGAAGGAGTTACTCTGCCGCCGATGTCAGAGTTCACTCCGGCCAGTCGTATTCAAAGAGGTATCGAAGGAAACAGAGGTCTTTCAACCGGTCATGGCAGCAACCTGGCTCCGGGCTGGGGTGGTGACGAATGGGTCGACTATGAAGGCAAACCGCGCTCCGGTCCCAATGGTGGTTCTAATGCCAACTGGAGACAATCGCTCACTCAGTTCGGACTTCCTCGGGCTGATATGGGTGGCGCGCCAGGAGCCATGGGCAGCACCACCGCTCCTCCTACTTTCCAGATGCCGACCCAGACCACGCCGCATAACTCTGGTGGTGGATTTGGATTCAGCTTCCCATAAGCAGGATAATTTCAATTAGAGCGCATATGCGTTTCTCATCCCGCATATCGTTTTTCCAGGCAGCTTTCTATGCTTTTTCTGCTAGACTTTTAGACCAGTCTACAGCGGAGTTTAAGCATGCTAGCCACAATTCATACCGACAAAGCGCCCCAGGCAATTGGTCCGTATTCCCAGGCCGTAAAGTGCAACGGATTTGTTTTCGTGTCGGGTCAGATTCCTATAAATCCTGCCACCGGCGAATTATTGGCGGGCACTGCCGGTGAGAAGACAAAGCTTGTATTGGAGAATATTGGCAGGATTCTGGAGGAAGCAGGTACTTCTTTCGACAAAGTTGTTAAGACCACTATTTACCTAACGGATCTAAATGAGTTTGACGAGGTAAATAAGATATATGGAGAATTTTTCTCCAGCCACAAGCCCGCGAGGGCCACTGTACAGGTAGCGCGTTTGCCCAAGGATGTTAGTGTCGAAATTGACGCCATTGCATCCCTGGAATAGCCGACTAACCAACTAACTTACTATTCCAGACAAAAATGCCGGAATTTACATTCAATCAAATCGCAATATTAATTGTGGTTCTGGTAGCCGCAGTAATAGATTGGCGCACCAAAAAGATCTACAACTGGATAACCTTTCCTGCTGCGGCTGTCGGGGTGATTTCCAATGCCGTTACTGGTGGTGGCATGGCGGTACTCTGGTCGTTGGCCGGATGGGCCCTGGGGGCGGCGATTATGACCTTTCCCCATCCGAAGGACAAGCTGGGATTCGGTGACGCCAAGCTGATGGCTGCCATCGGAGCATTTCTTGGACCGAAGGGATTGATGGTTGTCTTTCTCTATTTCTGTGTGTTCTATGGTCTGGTGGCTACCGTGAAGCTTGCAATCGTCATTCCCTGGAAGCAAGTATTCAAGCTGTTTTCCGTATTCGGTCTAGGGGTTGGCACTGCTGCAGGTAAGGGCAGCTTCGATGCCGAACCTATTATCAAAGCTATGAAGTCGCCGATAGCGCTGGGTCCTTTGATTGCTCTGGGCACTCTGGCTGGGATTGTGATGTATGCGCCTACGCTGGTGGCACTCGGGTTCAGTCCTTAATTAGCTGCTCCGGTCCTCGTAGTATTTTTGTCTTTATGCCGAACATATGGGGACCTCCGCAGGAGGCTGCTGCTCCGGTCCTCTCTTCAAAAGTCCAGTTTTGCCCCAGATCATTTCTGGGGCGATTTCGAGCTGGTGTCAAGTCTCAATCACTCCAGCAAAGCTGGTCTCCGATTTCTAGATTGACTCTTTTGATGGTGCCCTGGGCCAGCTCCAGACAGGACAGCGCATCCCGATAGTGACCAGATACCGCACCGGGCTGAATATTCTCTACCAGCTCCACTACCATTAGATCTTTGTTCAAGAATACGGCATCAATAGCGTACTTCATGCCGAACATATGAATCGATTTGCATGGACTGAGAAAGAGACCATGGTCTTCCTCCAGGCTCTTTGTACCAAGCAGCCCTTTAAGTCGTTTGAAGAAAGTGGTGGCAAGATCAACCTTTGCCACCACTGGTCTTTCACGAGTCTTGTTGTACAGGCCTCTCTTAAGAGCCATCAAGCAATTACTTGACCTGCTGCATAATTGGTCCAATCGCCGTCATGATTGTGACGATAGCAGGACCAAGCATCGGTGCAAGGATTAGAGGCATGACGAAGAACATGATCACAGGCACCATTTTGACTGGTACTTTACCGGCTTCTTCTTCTTTCTTACGCTTCAATCTGTCACGCAGTGCGTCAGCTTGCTGTTGTAGCGGGTAACTGATGTCGGCACCTTTCGCTTCTGCCGCGATCAAGGCTGCTGCCATGTTGATCAGCTCATCTACTCCGCAACGCTCACCCATCTCTCTTAAGGCGTGGGGTACGGATTTGGCGAACACCTTAACGTCGTTAATCAGCTGTTCGAGCTCTTTGGCAAGAACAGGACAGGAGTCTCCGACCTCTTTCGATACTTTATCCACCGCCATAAGCAGACCGAGACCAGCCTGGGCGCATACGATCATAAGGTCGATGATAATCGGTAGCTCTCGCAGAATTTGAGCCTGACGAGTTTTTACTCGACCAGCCAGGAAGAAGTTCGGGATCAACCAACCAAGAACCGCACCAGGAACAGATAGAATAAGGACCATCGGGTTCGAAGTAGCACCAAGGCATCCCATTAATAGAATCGAGCCGGCGACCAGTGATCTGATACCGACATATATGGCAAGGTGTTGAGGGGTTCTATAGTTTGCCTGGGTAAGAAGCTCGACGGTTCTTTTGTCTGCCAGGGCCGGCATAATACTGAGCACCAGTTCACCGATGGTGCGGCAGAGCATTAAGAGTGCCGAGTCTTTCGGTTTATCGGCGGCGGTCTCTTCGTTCTCTTTCTTGGGTCTCAGTCTGACCGCGTAGGAGTCGACATAAATACCCATTACCGGCCTGAGGATCAATAATCCCAGGACGATTACTCCGCAAAAAGTGAGAATGGAAATGGTGAGCGTCGACATAGATCCCTTTCTATACCTCGAATGTGGTCATTTTCATGAGGATGTAAAAGCCGATTCCTTCCCAGATGATCAATAGCAAAAGAACTATACGAGCGATCGGGTGGTTGAGGAACGGGATGATATATCCGGGGGTGGCGAGATAAGTAATCATCGTGATGCCGTAGGGCAGGCAGCCGATGAACATCGCTGTTGCTTTACCCTGGGATGTGAGGGCGGCGAGGAAGTCTCTCAATTTGAATCGTTCACGAATGGCTACAGCGATTACCGAGACAACGTCCGCCAGGTTACCACCCACGTCCTGGGAGATAAAGATCGCCTGGGTGAGAAGCTGGAAATCCGGTGCTTTGATTCTCAGGCACATCTCTTTGAGAGTGTCTTTGAATGGCTTTCCTAATTGAAGAGAGATCAATCCACGCTTAAATTCACCGCGAATCGGATCCGGCGAAGTTTCAGCGATTACCTTGAAGCACTCCATGATAGGAGAACCGGCACGCAGTGAGGACACCATCGTTTCAAGAACCTGGGGCAGTTGCTCGGTCATACGAGCTTGTCTGCGTTTTGCTACCCAGTTCAAGTAGAAGATGAAGCCTGCTGCACCGATAGGTAGACCGATGATGAATCCGACCACCATCAGCTCCGGCACACCGAACATCATAATGATTGCAAACACGACTCCGCTGGACACCGTGGTGATGATCCAGTTCGTTTTCATCTGGTCGTATCTTGCTTCCAAGCCAGCCAGAGCAAGAACTCTGGAGAGATAGTCGTCTCTTTGTTTTGTGAAGATATCGTCGTCTTCGGCGTTGTCGCGATCACGATCAGCAAGTCTGCGTTTTTGCTTGCTCAGTCGCATCAGCTCGTCGGCGTGTCCACTCTTAAGAGCAGCAATTGCCAGCACGCCGATGGCGATGACCGAACAAAAAACCATCATTGGAATTTCCATATGCTCTTACCTTGAGTACTCCTGAGCTTTTCGCTTCAAGTAACTATCTCTATTTCCAATTTACCAGTTTTAGCGCAGCCACTCTAGTTTGAAAGGTACTGCTTCTTGCTCCAGTTTCTCGAGAAACTTGGGAGGCAAGCCGGAACCGACGTGACGACATTTGAAGAAGCCTCTTGGATCTCGTCCTTCCCGCTCTAGAGTGAACAGAGTAGAGATCGCGATGGTGTCACCTTCCATACCGGTTATCTCGGCAATTTCGGTACATCTTCTGGTACCGTCTTCAAGACGTCGAATCTGGATGATGACCTCGATAGCTGATGCGATCAGTTCTCGCGCCGCTTTCTGAGGCATTTCCACACCGGACATGAGGATCATGTTCTCAAGACGCTTCGTACAGTCTCTCGGGTTGTTGGCGTGAATCGTTGTCATTGAGCCATCGTGACCGGTGTTCATGGCCTGTAACATGTCGAAGGCCTCTTCTCCCCGGCACTCCCCGAGGATGATTCGGTCGGGGCGCATACGCAGACAGTTGATAACGAGCATACGCTGAGTGATCTGACCTCGACCCTCTGTGTTCGGAGGACGGGTCTCCATCCGCACCCAGTGTTCGTGCTGCAGTCTCAATTCGGCAGCATCCTCGATGGTGATGATTCTTTCACGAGGGTTGATGTGTGCAGATAGCGCATTAAGAAGAGTTGTTTTACCGGCACCTGTACCACCAGAGATGATGGCGTTGATTCTTCCTTTCACACAGGCCTTGCAAACCTCAGCCATCTGAACAGAAAGAGCGCCTTTCTCGACCAGCTGACCGAGAGACATGATTGTTGTACCGAAACAACGGATTGTGATGGTGGGACCGTCGATGGTGACCGGGGGAATCGTGGCGTTCACACGGGAACCGTTGGGAAGACGGGCGTCAACCATGGGCGAGTTATCATCGAGACGACGACCCAGGGGCTGGATAATCTTGTCGATGGTCTGTCTCAGGTGTCTGTCGTTTTCAAAAACAACGCTGGTTTTCTCAAGACGACCGTGCCGTTCCACGTATACCGAAGTTACGTTGTTGACACAAATATCACCGACGGACGGGTCCCGCAGCAACGGACCGAGGGGACCGAATCCGAATACTTCATCGAGTACGTTCTGAAGCAAAATACCCTTTTCCATCATGGTTAGAGGAGCAGGGTCGGAGTTAACGATCTCTCTGATACGAGCCCGGACTTGTGCCTGGGTATCTTCTGAGATGTTGGTCAAACGCGAAGTATCCAGCTCTCGTCTGAGCTGGTCGATAATGAACTTCTCGCGTTCTCTGATTAATTGCTGGTTGGCAGAAAACTTGCCGCTGTCTCCGCCGCTGATGTCTACCGGTTCATCGGAGTATCCCGAGTATTCATCTTTAGCGTCGATTCTATCGATGTCGGCTTTGGAGGGACCATCGTCTTTGCTGACCTGGGTCTGGGGCGCTCCGGCTCGCTGACCAGCCACACCGGTCTGGGCTCCGCCTGGTCGGGCGACTCCGCTTTGACCCGGGGTGGGTCCTGTTCCAGGTCTGGCTCCAACACCAGTCGCTCCCTGGTTGCCAGCAACTCCTGTGTTCTGCTGTTTTGCAGGCACCACATCCGATGCTTGGCGCTGCCTAACTAACTGTCCCATCAGAGATGAGCTAGGACGAGCTGGTAGATTCTCCTTCTTTTCGTCAGACATCTGAAGTCACCGCCTTTTGTTTATTACTTACCTTTGGCACCGAATATAGCCGGAAGCTGGAAGATATTCTTCTTGTCCTTGTTCTCTGTGAGAAGGAGCTGCTCTCCGCCGGCGACTCTGCGTGCCAGTGAATCGAGGGATTTACCCAGCGCTGTATGACCGGGGGCAATTTGACCTTGGTTATTGACCCATTTAGCAGTCTTGGTGTCGTTGGGAATTTCGTGGAATACCGGATAGTTGAGGTTGGCTCGACATTCGGAGAGAACGTCCTGAGGCAGCCATTCTGAACGGTTGACCACAAGTAGAAGTTTTTCCTGATTGTAATGCGCCTTGAATGTATCCAGACATTTACGAGCATTGAGGATGGCAGCCCAGTTGTACTCGGTGATAACCAGCACGTGGTCTGCAAGGTCGAGGGTGGCGATCGCTCTTTCGTCGAGCAAGTTCTTTGGAAGATCCACTACGGTGAATCGGAATTCTTGCTTACTTGTATAAAGGATCTCCTGAACCTGCGCCGCATAAATGTCTCCGATATCTTCAAGTTCTGGAGGGGCGGCGAGGATGCTCAGCTTATCGTCATACCTGGTCATCAGGTTACGCAGGTACGTGGCGTCGAAGTTTGTATGAGAAAAGTCGATTGTACTTAAACTGAATGATGGTTCGAGGTTCAAATAGTGCGAGATCATACCGAACTGCAAATCGAGGTCGACTATACAGGTCTCGCCGTACTTGCCCAGATATCCGGCCAGGTTCGTGCAGATGGTGGTGGCGCCGATTCCGCCTGTGGGGCTGAATATGGCAATCACCTTACCGGCTGCGGTCGAGACCGACTCGGACTGATGCTTCAACTGAATACTTTGCACGGCGGCAGGAAGGTCTGTACGCCAGCGCTCAGCATCCAAGAAGTCGGAAGCCCCGAGTCGATACGCGGTGCGGATCAACTCGGGGTCCGGAACTTCGTAACTCACGAAGAAGTAGAGCTGAGGGAAGGTTTCCCTCAATTCTGCTAACAGCGAAAGTCCGCGAACGGGAGCGGGACTAAGTTCTATCCACACGAGCTTGGGATGCAAACTACCGATTTGCTCACGAGCCATACTGCCCGAGACCGTACTGACCAGAGCCAGCGATGGCTGACTGTGGATCAAGTCCTCGATGGTTTGGCGCTTATCCAAACCGGCATCGCAAACGAGAAGCGTGGTTAATTTCATAGCCTTTAGGTTCTCCCCTTCGCTGACAGCCCTCCTAGTGTTGTACCCACTGGAGAACTAATGTTCACTAAGTATCCGCTAAGTTCTAGCTTTTCGGTACCGAGAGTACATCTTTCTTGCTGCCAGACCAGATCTCTATTTCGTGAAGTGGTGGTGGCGGCGGTGCTGCATCGGGCAGCGCGCCGGGTTCGCCGCCGCCTGGCAGAGGTGGCAATTCACCATCTGGTGCTCCAGGAACGGGAGGCGGAGGAAGTGCTGACGGAGGAGGTAGAGCAGCCAAATCGTCTGCTTCCTTATCCGGAGCTTTCGCGAACAAAGAAATCACATCAACGGTAGCAACCGGGGTGTGGTCTTTGTCATTTCTGAGAGTCAGGTAGAGCTTAGCCGCGCTGATCGATTTGATCAGTTTGGCAGCATCTTCCGGTGAAACCAGTACTGTTACCGAGTTAGCGGGAACAGCAGCGGTGCCGCCGGGCTGTTTCTGGTACATCTGACCAACAGCGATGATCTCTACATCGGAGAGTACAGGAGCTACGTTAGTTTCGGCGCCCGTGCCGACCATAGCGTAGACATCAACATGACTTTCCGGAGTAATAAATCCAGCTACGCCAGAGTTTGTGTCAATGGCGAATGTGACGGCTCTCATACCTTCACGAAGTCTGGATTCGAAACCAAGCGAGATACCTTGAGGAGCAAGGTCGTGCTGAGACACGATCTGACCCTGCGAGATACCGTATTTGGCAACACGTCCTGCCGCGAGCGACGAGGAGGTGAGGGCGTCCTGAGGAATTTTGGATTGTTCAATTTCCTTTTCTTCAAGAGCGTCACTTGGAATCGTCTGGCCTTCAGGAATATCTTTGATCGCGTAAACGACCTTTCCTTTGGCACTCATTTTTGCTTCTAAGTCTCTCTTCTTAAGCTCTAGCTCAGCCTCTTGTTGAGACATTCTGCCGGTAACCATCATCGTGACCATTACAGCCAAAACAATGATGATCAAAAGCATCAGAGCTGGAGGCATTCGGGAAAGACTTAAGAACAGTGATCGTAATGGGTTCATTACGGTTCCCCCTTCTTTCTAGTGGAGAAAGATTAACCTTTTACTATTAACGCACATCAGCGATTCAAGGACAACGGCGGTCCTTGTCCGCGTCCAAAATTTTTACCCTGGAACACGGATTCCAACACGCACCCAATCTTACCGCTAATGCTGACCACGAAACTACTCAATTCTCGCTTGATATCTACATTTTCAAATATGTGATCTACTAAAATCATTCCCCTTTTCTACCGATTTTTATCTCTTTACCGGACGCTCAGCCTTGTTTTTAAGCCGTTCTGACCTGTTTGCAACCATCTTTGGCCTCGGGTTTTCATTTTAAAAAAGTAGATATAGAAGTAACGAGATGTTGAGAGCAAATTCTGTCCGGCTGAAAACCGCTTCTCAAGAGACTGATATAAGCTCCTGAGATCCAGAATCACCCTGAAAGGGGATTGCCAAAAGTCTTTCTTGCAAAGGCTTGAGCCCGATTTGACCCTGCTTTCGATCTGGCTTCAGTTCCGATCAGGCGATACGTAATGGATATCTGTTGCGTGGTGCGATGGAGTGCTATTGGATTCGATCTGGTTGAAAAGAAACCGGAATCTTCATATCGGTGTATCGGTGCAAATTTGTTGAAAGTCGCCTTCACAAAGCGACAAGAAAGGGGTTGTAAGGAGAGTGTGGCAGTGAGGATCCCTGTTTTGGACCTGCTCCGAACATGTCTCTCACTTCGTTTTTAGAGTTAGAAAGAAAAACTCGGGTTTTTCTTTCTAGCCGCATTTTTGACTCGGAACAAAATACGCCCTGGTCCATCTTCTTGTTTCGGAGGAGGAAGGGCAGACCTTCTTTTATTTAACGCGGACAACGGCCTGAAAACAAAAAGCAGAACGGGGAGCCGAAGCCCCCCGTTCCGGTTTTGAATTTGTATCTTGGTTGATTACGAGGATGCAGAAGCTGCAGCGTCGGAAAGAGCGTTGAGCTGTTTCACAACCGAAGAGAACGCCTTCGAGATAGCGCCTGCTAAGGCACCCTGAGTGATAGCAAATACGACGGCTACAAGAATAGCGACGAACGCAAGAATAGCACCGTATTCAGTAATACCCTGACCTGATTCGTCATGGATAAACCGATTTAGCGTTTCCCTCATTTTCAAACCTCCTTTAATACCTTGCGCAAAGCCAATACGAGCTTAACTACTAAGGCTAACTCAAAATAATATCGGCTCGACAATAAAGGTATTAGGTATTGTTAATTTTAGTAACGTATTCCACTGTACGAAACCGATTTGCTTATTCAACTAAACTTACTCACCACCTCCTGTCAATTGTCTAGCTCTTTCTTATTACCCATTTTCAGACCAAATATATCTACCGAGAAAAATGGTTTGTTCTTGGGCGTTAATTCCATCTTATATTGAGTTGGTCATTTCGCCTAGAGGCAAACGCCTCTTTCATGACAACTTTGAGATAAAAAAAATTAGGCGACCCGGACCTCTGAATTTCAAAGTCTAGTCTCGCCCACCGGATGACCGGATACCAATATAATTGGGGTAGCTGATTCTGGGCCTTTCTTCTTAACTTCTCGATACATTTGTCAAGGGGTGGCGGGAGCTGGTTAATTGAATCTATTATCAGGGCTGTGTTTCCGGTTATTAACCGCTGTCAAGTCATAATTCGGATTCTGATTCCGAGTCCTTATATATAGGGTTCGGCGCCGATTCCAGGAGTCTTTAATCAATATATAGATGAAGAGCGAACAAGCCAGGTCGAAAGCAGAGAAATATCTTGCTTCATCCATGAGTCCCCATGGATGGTGGTCTTACAAGGATGGCAACGGCCCCTCCCTGGAAGCTACAGCCTGGTGCGCCTTTGCTCTTGCCGACCGCAAAGAGCTCGCCAGCCAGGTGATTCGCTTCCTGTCCACCCAGCAGAATGAGGATGGCGGTTGGTCAACGGCACCGGATACCGGCTTTTCTGACTGGGTGACCGGTCCAGCTTTGATGTCTATCAGAGAGATTTCCCGCAAGAATCCTGAGCTTCTGCCCAAGCCGGTGCTCAAAAAGGGGATGCTTCATCTGGCCGACAGCCGACCTTATTTTTATCCTGTAGTCGGGCGATTACTTCTTTTGATCTCCAAAGGACCGGAGGGTGTGCATTTTCCCCGGGGCTGGCCCTGGGACCCTGAATGTTTTCACTGGGTCGAGCCCACCAGTTATCATCTCTTCGCCCTGAAAGTGCCCGGTATGCCTGAGCAGGAGGTCTATCGCTCGATTGTCGACCATGCCAATCGTTATATCCTGAAGCGAGTCTGCAAGGGCGGCGGCTGGAACTATGGCAACCGAGAGACCCTGGGAGCTTTTCTGACACCGTTTCGGGTCACCACCGCCGAGGCGCTTCTCGCCCTTCAGGATGTCGACCGAAATGAGGCTATTAATGAGTCCCTCAGCCATCTTGAGAGTTATCGCGATGCCGATACCTCTACCCTGGGGCTTGCCTGGTCCATCCTCTGTCTGGATGCCTACGGCAAGAGCTACGAAAGGGAGCTGGAGTTTCTCGTCGGTCGCCAGAAAGAGGACGGCAGCTTCACCGACAACAATGTCGCCAATGCCATGGCCTATCTTGCCCTCACTTGCGCTGAGGGAGCCAATCGGCTTAAGTTCGGTAAGATCTAACTGTAGGTATTCTTCAGGGGAGAGCGTAAATGAAGAGGAGAGATTTTTTGAAAGCCGCCGGAGCTGCCTCTCTTGGTCTGTCCGGTTGCAGCATGAAAGACGAGAACGCCAAACTCGTCAACATTCCTAAAGTATCGGAAGCCCAGGCTGCTCTCAAAAAAGAAGGCATTTCAAAAGTCGCCCTCATCAAAGCCGGCAGCTATGACGAAGATCTGGTCTCTTTGATCGAAAGCTATGCTGCAAAAGTCGACCTGCCGGATCTCTCCAATAAACGAGTGGTGATCAAACCGAATATGGTCGAATTCAAGCCCGACCGACCGATCACCACTAATCCCAGAGTTTTGAGTGCTGCCATTCAGGTGGTCAAAAACATGGGCGCGAAGGAGGTCGTGGTCGCTGAAGGACCCGGTCATATGCGCGACACAGAGTTTTTGCTCGATGCCACCGGCCTCGGCGCCGCCATAAAAGAAGCGGATTGTCGCTTTGTCGATCTCAACCTGGATGATCTGGTCAAAGTCCCTAATGTGGCAGGCTTCAATGGTCTGAAGCATTTCTACATGCCGCGCACCATTATTGATGCCGACGCGGTGATCAGCCTTCCCAAGCTGAAAATGCATCACTGGGTCGGGGTCACCTGTTCGATGAAGAATCTCTTCGGAACCGTACCCGGTAGAAAATATGGCTGGCCGAAAAATTTATTGCATATAAAAGGAATAAGAGATTCGATCATCGATCTGGTGCACATCGTCAAGCCCGTATTCACCCTGGTCGATGCGATTGTCGCCATGGAAGGGGATGGTCCCATTAACGGAACGGCGCTAGAGACCGGTTTCCTGGCCCTGGGCACTGATCTTGCCGCAGTAGATGCTACCTGTGTTCGGATCACCTCGGTGGATCCCCATGAGTTGTCCTACATCGTTCTTGCCGGACTGGTGGTCGGCAATATTGATGAAGAGAAAATCGAGATCATCGGGGAATCGGTGGAGAGTTTGAAGAAGCCTTTCGCCCAGCCCATTACAATCAAGAGTAAAGAGTTGCTCGCCCGGGCAGCCCATGCCGGTAGCTGATTATTCGTTTATAGATTCGTCTTTAGATTCGTCTTTGGGTTCGTTTTGTGATTCGTCTTTAGATTCGTTTTTGATCAAGAAAATGTCCTGGATCTCTCCATTGCCCACGACCCTACCTTCATAGCGATAGTGCTCTCTTATGGTATTAACCATCTCTTCCGTCCAGAAATAAGGGGGCTTTTCGAGCTGACTGTCGTGGCGGTTGATTATGATGGCACTGTATGTGGTGTTGCGAATATTCTTGAGCAGATGCTCCATAGAGCGTCCTTCTCTCTGCCAGACCTGGACAAAGGTGGCTACGTCCACAAACAAAGGCTCGGCTCCGGCTTCCAGCGCTAATGCCGGATCTTCGACAAACATGGTTGTGCCTCTGAGTTCTTCTTTCTCGAGCAAACGAATTGAGTTCGGCATTTTCGCAACCACATTCCTTATATTAGGAAGATTGGCGTATAGAGCGTAAGCGCTCAACAAGGAAGCGACCACCAGAATCGTCCCTAACTTTCGTGGTGCTGCCGCCACACAAAGTGCAAGCAGCCAGGCTGACGCCCAGTAGAAGTGCAGGGCATGGTTGACGTTGGCGTACATTGTACCCAGCGAATAGAAGGTGAGGAGCCCACTGAGCAGAATCAGTGCCACCGGCAAAGTTGTGTCGAGGGTCTCTGGCTTTCTTCGGCGAAGAGAGAAGATAGCAATCGGTATCAAAAGGAGCTTGGCCCAGTCAGAACCCATCCAGGCCAGGTGATTGTTCAGATCTTCGAAAGAAAAGGGCATGCGGCTCAAAAAGCGCATGTGTTGCATAAAACCGCCCCGGGTCCAGATATCGATGGCTAACAAGGTTGCTACCGATAAGCCGCCGGAGCCTGCGCTGATTATAAAGAAATCGGCGAATCTTCTTTTGCTAAGAAGAAAAATAGCTACTGCCACAGGCACCATCACCGCCGGCTGCTTGGTAAAAATGGCGAGTACGCAGCAGATGATGAATAGACTATATATCCCTAGTAGCTTGAGAAGTTTGTGTGGCAGGCTGCTTGACGCATCGATACTGTTTTGCTTCGGACCGGGCTGAGGTTCTTCTGAATCGGATTCGCCTTTATGGCCTGCTTCGGTTTCTGTGCGCTTGTCGTAGGCGACCAGAAATAGATCGATTGCCACTATAGAAAGTGCCATCGAGAGCATGTCCACTCGTCCTTTTAAAGACCAGCTCCAGACAGGCAAGAAGCTCGAATAAGCAATTAAGGAAACCAGCGAAGCATAATGCGAGCTGGTGCTGCGGTGAAATATTCTGTACGAGGAAACGGCACTGATCAAAAAAGAGAGGATACTGACCAGCCTCAGTCCCCAGTAGCTGGTGCCGGCAAAGACCTGAAAAGGAACACAGACCAGAAAAAAGACCGGCGGGTAAATGACCACTTGATAGGGGGCTTCGAACAGTCTCGCTGGACTGTAGATCTCGAGCCCGTGAGCGAGTTGAATCGTCGCCCAGAGACAGGGACCTTCGTACTCTATCGAGAGCGGTGCCGAAATCGCCAGGGCCCAGCCCTGAAGATATAAGACCACGATAACAACGGCTGCAAGGCTGCAAAATATCAGATTCAGCCGGTTGATCACGATTACTCGGCACCTGCTTCAGAAGCGGATTTTTCTTCGTGATACTCCATCTCGGTATTGACGTCCCAGATGTTCTCTTTTGTCTTGATACCGCCAGCGATATTATCTACCGCCACCATCGCTGTGAGCATGGAGTGATCCTGGTTGTTGTATTTGTGCATACCGTTGCGTCCGATCAAAAAGAGATTCTCCAGAGTATCAACATATTTTTGAATCTCTTCAAAACGGTCGTAAGTCCCGAAGTAGCCAGGATAGGTCTTGGGCATTCTTATAACCATCGAGTCGAGCACATCTTCTTTATTGATGATCCCTATTTTGTCCAGCTCCATGGCGCCAAGCTCTTTTATCTTCTCATCGGGCCAGGTCCAGATATCGTCGGTTTCGTTGCAGAAATATTCGAGACCGAGCCAGACTGTATCGGGGTCGGCAAGCATGCACGGTCCCCAGTTGTTATAGATTTGCAGGCGGCCAATCATCACGTCCGACTCCTGGATATAGATCCAGTTGTCCGAAATCAGATCGCGGCCTCCCGATTCTTTGTCTTTAATCGCCATCTTCTTGAGGAGCATGCCGACTTCGATGAAGTCTCGGTATACAAGACCTTCACTGACTTCTCGCACATTGGCAGGCACCGGTCCGTCGAGCTTTCTAATCAACTCCTGAACCGGCATAGTCGAAAAGAAATAGTCACCGGCTAGATTCTCCACAGTGCCGTTTTCTAAATTCTTCAGCTCGACGCTGACCACCCGATTGCCTTCCACTCTCAGTTTCTCGACTTCGAAACCTTGCTTTATCTGGCCGCCACCATCCTTGATCTTGTCGGCTACTTTCTCCCAGAGGCTGCCGGTTCCCAGCTTCGGATAGAGAAACTGCTCCACAAGCGAGGTCTCGGTCTGTTTCTGTCTGAGGTCGCCTATGCCTGAAAAGATCTTTTTGAGGGCATGAAAAACCGCTTTGGTGATACTCAGACCTTTGATGCGTTGCGCTCCCCAGGCGGCGCTGATTTTGTCGCAGTCGATGCCCCAGACTTTCTCCGTATAATCTTTGAAAAAGGTCTTGTAGAGCTCTTTTCCGAAACGATTGGTGATGAACTGCTCGAGATTGGTCTCCGGTTTAATCGGAAATGCTGCAGCCTTTAGATAGCTGAAGCCGATTCGCATGGTTTTGACAATACCGAGGTTGGTGAACGTCTGAACTTTCAAACTGATCGGATAATCGAAGAATTTACGCAGATAATAAATTCTGGTGCGGCGTTTGAGAAGAATCATTTCGTTGCCGTCGTTGCTGTCTTCTCCGTCTTTTCGGCTATTGCTCTCATCTACCTTGATCACCCGCTTCTTCTGGTGATAGGTGATCTCGTGCTCTCCTTCGGCACTCGCTTCGATAGGCATCATCATCGCCCACCAGTCCATGACCCTGTCGGACTTTGAGAAGAATCGGTGCGGACCGATGTCGATTCTATTGCCCTTGTACACCATGGTGCGCGCCAGGCCGCCGATATAGTCGCTTTTCTCTATCAGCAAAGGCACTACCGCCGTGCGCTCCAGGAGCTCATAACCTGCGGTCAGGCCGGCTGGACCCGCACCGATAATAATGGCTTTCTCTTCTGACATGGTTCCGCGTTCCGATGATATTAGTAAGATTATGGTTTTATATTATGGTACACATGTTGATGTTCCCGGGTGAATCAAAAAGCATACATGTGGTGTATAAGATAACCGAGTGTTTTCTCTGGTGGGCAAATGAGCGATTCTACGAAGCGGTCACTTAAACTGGGCGAACTGCTGACAAAGTCCGATATTCTCACCTCTCAGCAGCTGCTGGAATCCATCGAACTGGCAAAGCAAACCGGTATGCCTATCGGGCGTATGCTTGTCATGTCCGGTGCGGTTTCCGAAGAGGTGCTTCTCACCTCGGTGCAATTGCAGTCTATGTTTCGTGACAACCTCTTAGACCTTGATCGGGCCATTGTTCTGCTCACCATGGTCAATAAGGCTCATATCTCTTTAGAAGAGGCCATGCAGCGCACCGGTCAGACCGTCACCGAGCCCAAGCCCACCATTCGTCTCGGTGAACTTTTGTACGAGGCTGGATTTATCGGACACGATGAGAAAGAGAAGTTTCTTGTCGATGCCAAGGAATCCGGTCTGCCCCTGGGGCGGATTATTCTGCTTTACGGCAACATCTCCAAAGAGATGCTTTCGGCGGCACTGACTGCCCAGGTCCTGGTTCGTGATGGCAAGGTGACCCGCGAGCAAGCGGTCAAAGCCCTGAAGACCACCCGGCGCAGGCGCTCTCGCCTGGAGGACTCGCTCAAAGAGCTGGGCTTCTATCGCCAGCCGATTCGCCCCCATACCCTACTTGGAGAGCTTTTTATAAACGCCAATCTGGTGGAGGAAGCGGATGTTTTAAGCGCTCTTGAAATGGCGCTTGATCAAGAGATGCCTGTGGGGCAGGCGATGATTCAGAAGAATCTCATTTCGAGAGCCGATCTCGAAATTGCTCTGGCTCTCCAGGAGATGGTGATCAACGCCACCCTCTCTTCCGAGCAGGCCAGCGCCGTGCTTACCAAGGTGGCTAAAAAAGGTTTCTCGCCTACGGCAGCTCTGACAGAACTCGCAGTCTCCAGCGCCTCTCTTGAAGATACAAAATCGCTCTGGCAGTTATTGACAGCCTCTGGCATCATCGCCAAAGAGGCCAGGAGCGCTGTCTTTATGAGAGAGGACCTGCCCTTCAACGAACTCTGTCATAACTTGATCTCGGCAGAGTTAATCGATGAGTTTACCCTGCACAATGCCTGTCGCTGCCAGTTTTTGATGCGCAGCAGCTTCCTTGATCTGGAGAAAGCGATAGTCGTTCTCAATCATTGCCATACCAGGCGAATATCCACCGACGACGCCCTGCGTGAACTGAACTGGATAGCGCAGACCAAGATGGAAATGGATAGCGGCGTCTAGGCCGCTTTTGCCAGTTGTAGTCCTATGTCTTTTCAGCTTACTAAAGTCTTGCTTTAGAAAAGCCGGTTTTCTCAAGAACTGGCCTAGACTTATATATTCATAAATTCGCTTGAATAATCCCACAGTCCCAACCAGAGGAGACTCGCCATGTTGAAAGCAGGTCAGGAATTCCCATCCTTCGAATTGAAAGATCAAAACGGTAAGACCGTAGATATGAAAAGCCTAATCAATGACTGGGTTGTATTCTACGTCTATCCTAAAGATGATACCCCCGGATGTACTATAGAAGGCAAGCAATTCTCCGCTTCCAAAGGAGAGTTCGACAAACTGAACACCAGAGTATTTGGTATCAGCCCTGATGGCGTAGATTCGCATAAAGATTTCTGCAACAAGTTCGAGTTCACCATCGATTTGCTTGCCGATACCGAAACCAGCTTGCTGAACGCCTTAGGAGTCGGCCAGTCCGAGTACAAAGGAAACATGTACTGGAATCGTGTCAGTTTCCTGGTGGCTCCCGGTGGTAAAATCGTCAAAACCTACGATAGCGTCAAGCCCGACGGTCATGACCAGGAAGTGCTCAAGGATTTGCAGGCTCTTCAAAAACAGCCGGTCTCCTGATAGATCAAAGCAATATCTATAGTCCTTGAAAAATGAAAGCGTTGGATTCGGTAAGGAATTCAACGCTTTTACTTTATCTGAGGATCCTGGATGCGAATCAGATCCCCTTCGCCATTTTTATTCTCTTCGCTTGTGGTCGAGAAGACAAGAATCAGATGAGCCGGTGATTCTAGCCTGTCTTCAAGAATAAACTCAGAATCGTCGTCTTTTGATCTGCGGGGCTCTTTTAGTTTGTGCACCTGGCCTTCTGCATCCACCGCCAGCACTTCTATCTTTATATTCTTCGGATTGATTTTGGTCTCGTGCTGGTCTATTCTGCCGGTTAGTTTGAATGCACCATTTATGGTGTCGGAGGACATCAGATAGTGAGTGGCGTTTTCAGAGCCTTCCTTCGACAGCCGAACCTGAAAAATAGAGAGTTTCTGTCGGTCGTGGGCGACATAGTGCTCGTCGGTGGATATCCATCGGGGCTGTCCGGTCAGATCGGTTTTGACGAAGCTTCTCATCTTTTCAAAGGTGGTCGCTGCCACCGCCGGTGAAGTCGGCTTGAGGCGCTTCCAGATGGTTATGGTACTGTTTCGGTCTAGCTTGAATTGACCGGGGAGCTGTTCGAAGTCTTTTGCAAATTGCCAGTTGGTTTCGAAGCATTCGAGAACACAAAGCAGATCTCGCGAATCCTCCGGTCGGTACATCGGCAAAAATGGCCTTGCCAGTACGACATAGTCAGCGGTCAATAAGCCTTCTAAGGCGAGCGCGTCTCTAGAGTCGAGCATCGGGGGCTCTACCAGTTTGAGATGATCGACTTCGAATGTCCCGGTTCTTTTTCTTTCTAGGTTGCGCAGTATGTCGGCACCGAGAATGCCGTTATCCGAAGCGATGAAGACTTCTTTTCCGTCTTTAGAAAGAGTTCTTATTCTATCGAGCAAACGATTCAGTTCGGCGAAATCTTTGCGTATGATCGGTCCATAGTTGGCGCTCACCAGTCTCCCTGCCAGATTCGGCTCTTGCATGGGCACCGTCAACATGCCGTACTCAGTCTGTTTTAGATAAGATTCTTTTGGAATTGATAATCCGATAACAAAGTTATACGACCAGAAGAATACTAAGATGGCAAGAACATAAGAGCGCAGGCGAATCGGCTCTAATTTAGTCAGCCAGATGAACAGGCAGGTCGCTCCCAGACAGATGAAAGGGTCCGAATAGATTGTATAGTGTATGGCGAGATGTTTGCCGAAGACAGGCCAGATAAGAAAAGAGAGAATCGCAAAGCTATATAGAAAAACCGCTCGATCTTTATGAACGATGCCGGATCTGAAAGCCATCACCAAGCCTGCGCAGGCCATCGCGAAAACCACCAGTCCATAGCTTGAGACAAGATAAACGAGCCCTTCGAAAGGTGAGACATAGGCTGATGTGTAGAGAGAGAAGTAAGGATTGCCGATGATGCTCGATACAAAAAGAAAACCGAGGCTACAGAGCACTATTGCCGATACCATGCCCGTGGCCAGCCAGGGTATAAGAGAGCGTTTGAAAAATTCTGCCGATTTGAAACCGCCAGTACTTGTGCTATTGAGATAGAGCTGGTGAATGAGCATGGCCAGCGCCTGAGCAAAAGCAAGATAGAAGAAATGGCGCCTTATAAGCGGTGCCAGGGCAAGGCATATGCCTATAGAGGCGATGGTTTTCGCCGATGTAAAACCGCCTTTTTTCAGATACAGCAGAGAGGCGAGTAAAACTAGAGAGGCGGCTCCGAAATCAGGATAGCCTCTAAGAGTAGGAGCCCAGAGAGTGGCAAGGGAGAGGGCAAGAAAGACCTGAAACCAGAAGATTATATCCGGGCTCGCTTTGCTCTCTTCTTCTTTGAACAGAGAGGCCGCCAGGGCTCCGAGAAGCATCACATACGGTAGCTGATAGATAAGCGCCAGAGAGGCTATAAAAGTCTCTCTGGATTGTGAGACAAGCAGCATCCCTGGGATTAACGGCACCGTGTAGATCAGGTTATAGTTGAGACCGGTCGAGCCCAGGACCAGTAGAGGAAAAATGGCAGGGTCTTCCAGAAACTTTCTGGCGGCGGCGATGGCGATGATTTGATAATAATTGAAATCGCTCCAGTAGAGCGCCTTCTCCTGACCTAGATAAATCAGACTGATGGCGATGGTGAGAGCGATAGCGACCAGAAAAGCGACAAGATCTTTTGCCTGGATATTCTTTTTGTCTTCGGCTGCCATTATCGAAGCCCCCCAGTTTCTGACCGGGAGAGACTGTCTTTAAGCGCCAGCAGAGCGAGGATTAAGAGGGTGAAGAGATAGGGGAAGAAGAAATAGACCGCCGCATGTTCCTGGCCGATGGCAAAGTTGGCGACCCAGGAGAGGGGCGGGAAAACAACCAGCATAATCGTCCATATTTTGCCGACTGCGTCAGAATTGTCTGCACCAGGGCAGCGGCCTATCGGCGAAAGGGTTTTAAGAGTAAGGGCTGCGGCCATGGCCACAAGCAGAAAGTCGAAAAGATGAGAGTGGGGGCTTGTGAGAAGCATGGTGCATATGGTGGCCGCCCAGAGAAAGCGCATAGAGTCTACGGTTGCTACAGTAGACAGGACACCGGTGCATTTGCGCCATAGCAAAAACAAAGGTCCAAGAGAGATAAACATTACCGCTGCGGTAATTTTTAGCGATGCTCCGGTGCTCAGAAACATCGCTATCGGTCCTCTGAGGCTGATCATTTTGTGGGCGTTGACACCGATGAAATTGTCCGAAGATTCGGCATGGGTCACCACATAGGGATAGCCGATCACATTTTCGAAGCCTATCAAAGGAGCTGCGCTCAGCATCAGAAGCAACTCGAAAATAACCAGGGCGGCGGCTATCTTCCAGCGTTTCATGGCTGTTATAGGCACAGTGAGAGGAAAGAGATACTGGGGCTTGAATGTAGAGAGTGCCAGAAAAACTCCCGATAAAAGCTCTTTTCTTTCATATAGAAAAGCGATAAAAAGACTCATCGCTCCAAGGAGCCAGAAGCTGGTGTTGCCGTGCCAGATACAGCTATAGGCAGGAAAGCTCAGGGCGACACCGGCGATAAACAAGAGTCTGTCCCGGCTTTTGAGTGGACCAAGCCGACTGAGATAATAAAGACCACAGAGACCAAAGCCCATTTGCGCCAGGCACCATGCCAGATAAGCGCTCGGTGGCGGCAGCCAGGAGAGGGGCAGAAGCAGAGTATAAGAGAAGGGTGGCTGCTGATTGTAGAAGACTTTGTCCGATTTGATCGGGGCAATCAGCTCATCGGCCCAGGCCTTTTGAACATCCGGGTCATAGACTTTTTTAGATTGCTTCGACTGGCCAAGGGCACTTGCCTGATAGTACTGAAAGAAGTCGGTGATGTCGGCCTTGCCTGTCCTGGTGTTGATGAACCAGCGAGGGTTGAGCAGGGGCTCGGACAGCTTATGGACCATCATCAGGGTTGAGAAGAGGGCAAAGATGATGAATATTGCCGCTGTAAGCCATGACAACTTGCCTATTTTCTCGGTTTTAGCCGAATTGCTGGAATCTTTTGAGCTGCTTGCCATCTTCCCTGGATGTACTGCGGTCGATAACTCTACTTTAGTGGAAGTGAAGAAGGTTTGAATATGGGTTCCTGTGTTATTTGCACTCTGATGACAACCGGCTCGATAGAGCACCGCCCCGCCGCGCCGGTTGTCACGGACGAATATGCAAAAGATAATTTTGTCGACGCCTACTTCTAATTTGGCTCATAAATCAGGATAAAGTATTTAAAATTGGTCCCTGGTGGCATATTCAAGCTTATGCCCTCGCTCAGCAAAAGCAGATTTTAATTTCGGCTACCATGCAAGACTCATCCCTCTCATCCCTCTCTTCGCCTCCTTTCCCTTTCAAGCTAAGCATCGTCATCCCGATGTATAACGAAGAGCAGGGTGCCCGGGAATGTGTGCGTCGCGTCAAAGAGGTTTTGAACTCCATGGAATGCGACCATGAGATCATTTTCGTCAATGACGGCAGTGCAGATAATACCCTTGCCCTTTTGATAGATGAAAAGTCTAGGGACGACAAGCTGCGTATCGTCGATTTGAGTCGCAATTTCGGGCACCAGGCAGCTATTACCGCCGGTCTTGATCGCTCCACCGGTGATTGTGTCATTGTCATCGATGGCGATTTGCAAGATCCGCCTGAGGTTTTTCCGCGTTTAGTAGAAAAGTGGCAAGAAGGTTATGATGTGGTGCATGCCCGTCGCATAAAGCGAAAAGGCATGTCCTTTCTGGCGCATTTGCGGGCGAAAGTCTATTACCGCATCATGCGCGCCATCTCTGAAATCGATATACCTGTCGATGTGGGTGACTTCCGGCTGATTTCAAAGCGGGTCTGCGACAATCTTCGTGAATTGCGTGAGAAGCATCGTTACATCCGCGGTCTGGCTACCTGGGTGGGCTATAAACAGACAATAATCGAATATGATCGCGAAGAGCGTTTTGCCGGAGTGCCGCAATATACCTTCGCCAAATTAGTTCATCTGTCTATGGCTGGACTTACCGGCTTTTCGAAGTTTCCGTTGAGATTGGGCGTGATTCTGGGCGCCTTTTGTTTTGCTCTTTGTCTTCTATTTGCCTTGGTTTTGATGATCTGGCCGGCTCAGACAGCTGGCTGGACACCGGCGGTGATAGCAATACTTTTTGTCGGTGCCCTCGAGCTTATCTGTCTTGGTATCATCGGTGAATACCTGGCACTCGGACTCGAGCACCATCGAGACAGACCACTATATATAGTGCAAGAAGAGTACTGATTCGATTTTTTGCTGAAGTAAGCATTTATTCCATTTCCTTAAATATTGTCGAAATCTAAGTACTTATCGCTATGACGCTCTGTAAAATGGCGTCCTGGCTTTTCGATAACCTTTCAAATTTCAATTAGCGTTATCTAATTGCTTTACTACGACGTAACTGTCCCAGGCATGCGCGAGAACCACCCATGATCAAGGCAGAAGATTTGACCCGCAAATATGGCGATCTGGTCGCCGTGGACACCGCTTCTTTTCAGATAGAACATGGAGAGATTGTCGGATTGCTCGGTCACAACGGTGCTGGAAAGACCACGATCATGAAGATGATCACAGGTTTTATCGAGCCCACGGCAGGCAAACTTACTGTAGATGGTCTCGACATCTGTGAAGACCGCTCCAGAATCCAGAAGAAGATAGGCTATCTACCGGAGAACTGTCCGCTCTATCCAGAGATGACCGTAGCCGACTATCTTGTCTATGCGGCCAGTCTCAAAGGGCTGGAAGGGGCAGAGGCCAATTCTTCTATCGCCCAGGCCATTCATCGCACCAGGCTGACCGATGTAGCTGCCCAGCGCATCAATACGTTGTCACGGGGCTACCGTCAACGGCTGGGAGTAGCCCAGGCTATTCTCGGCTCTCCCCGCATTTATATTCTCGATGAGCCTACCAATGGGCTCGATCCCTCCCAGATTCTCGAAATGCGCGCTCTTATCAAAGAACTCGCCCAGAAGGCTACGGTTGTGGTCTCTACCCATATTCTCCAGGAAGTGGAAGCGACCTGTCACCGGGTGATTATTGTCCGGGGCGGCAAAGTCGCCCTCGATTCGACCATGGAGAACCTCGATCAGTCGAACTGTCTTGAAGTTGTGCTCGGTCCCGTTTCTGCTGAAGAGAGCGAGGAAGGCGGCGATGACGCTGTCTCTGCCATTCGCGCTCTGCTCGAAGAGGTCGACGGGGTTGACGGGGCATCGGTACTCGAACAGCATGCTGATGATGAGCGGGCAACCTTCTCTCTGTCTTTGGCAGCGGATAAGAAGCGGGATCCCGTTGCTGCCGCCATCGCTGCGAAAGTGGTGGAGAAGGGGCTCAAGCTGTATGCCCTGAAGCCCAAAGTAAGGGATCTCGAAGTGATATTCGGTGAAATATCCAGGGGGGTAGGTCAAGATGAATAACGTCATGCAGATAGCCCGCAAAGAATTTGCCGGATTCTTCGCCTCTCTTACCGGACTGATTTTCTTCGGCGCATTTCTTGCCACCACGCTTTTTATCTTCTTCTGGGTAGAGACCTTTTTTGCCCGCAACATAGCCGACGTCAGGCCCATGTTCGAATGGTTCCCGCTCTTGCTCATCTTTCTGGTGCCGGCTCTTACCATGAAGATGTGGAGCGAAGAGAAAGCCTCCGGTACCCTCGAAGTGTTGCTTACCTCCTCGGTTTCCAATCTGCATCTGGTTCTGGGCAAGTTCTTAGCCTGTCTCGGTCTGGTATCTTTGGCGGTGGCATTGACTTTGCCGCTTCCTCTCACTGTATCAATGCTCGGTCCCCTCGACTGGGGTCCGGTTATTGGCGGCTATATCGCCACCATTTTCCTTGCCGGCGCCTATTCGGCCATAGGCTTATTCGTAAGCGCCAAGACTTCCAATCAGATTGTCAGCTTGATCTTCTCTGTCCTTGTCTGTGGTGCTTTCTATCTTGTCGGCTCCGAAGCGATAACCGGTCTTTTTGATAACAAACTTGGTGAACTGCTCGGGCTTATCGGCAGCGGCTCTCGCTTCGAGAGCATCACCCGGGGAGTGATTGACTTTCGCGATATCTATTATTATCTGAGTATCATCGGCATCTTTCTTGCCCTCAATGTGCTCGCCTTAGAGAAAATCCGCTGGGCGGATAATCCTCGCAACAGTCGCCATGACCAGTGGCTTTTGATTACGGCACTATTTGTCGCCAACTTCATCGCCGGCAATCTCTGGATTCAGAAAGTTACTTTTGCCCGGGTGGATCTCACTGCCGGTCAGATTTATTCTATATCGCCCACCACCCGATCTTATTTAGAGAGGCTGAAAGAGCCGCTTCTCATTCGTGGCTATTTCAGCGCCAAGACCCATTCTCTGCTTGCCCCTCTGGTGCCTCGGCTGAGAGATATCCTCAAAGAGTACGAACTGGCCGGGGGCGGCAAAGTGAAAGTCGAGTTCGTTGATCCTATCGAGAATCAAGAGCTGGAGAAAGAAGCCGGAGAGAAATACGGCATCAAACCCAAGCCGTTCCAGACAAGCGACAAGTACCAGGCTTCTATCGCCAATTCCTATTTCGACATCCTTATAAAATATGGCGATCAATTCGAGACCCTTACATTCAGTGACCTCATCGACGTCAAAGCGGCATCGAGCGAGGGCGATCTCAAAGTCGATCTGAGAAACCCCGAATATGACATCACCAGCGCCATTAAAAAGGTTCTCTATAGCTACCAGGGCTCTGGCAACATCTTCGCCAATCTAGATAAGAAGGTTCAGTTCGTTGGCTATATCTCTGGCAACGAGACCCTGCCCGAACCACTTGTGGCTCTCAAGAATGACCTTATCTCTGCCCTCGCCGATCTCAAAAAGAAAGCCGGCGATAAATTCGGCTTCGAGTTGAAAGATCCTCTGGCCCAGGGTGGTGCGGTTGCTGCCACCATCGAAAAAGAATATGGTTTCAAGCCGATGGTGCTCGGCTTGTTAGATACCAAACGCTTCTGGTTCTACATGACTTTGAAAAGCGGCGACGAAACGGTACAGATTCCTCTGCCCGAGGACCTTACCAAAGGCGGTCTCGAGCGCGCTATCACTGCCGGTTTGAAGCGCTATTCAAAAGGCTTCTTAAAGACTGTCGGTCTTGTTTTGCCACCACCGAAGCAAGCGATGCCCCAGTACGGCATGCCGGGTTCAAGTAAACACTTCAATATATTGCAGCAGCAGTTGACCGAGCAATATCAGGTCAAACCGCTCAATCTTCAAGGTGGTATTCCCAGCGATGTCGATCTGCTTCTCATAGTCTCTCCTGAGGATCTCGACGAAAAGCAGGTATTCGCCATCGACCAGTTCTTGATGCAAGGTGGCACCGTTATCCTGTCCACCTCTCCTTATGACATAGACATGCAGAAGGCCCTTAGCTGTCACCGGGTCAAATCCGGTTTGTCAGAATGGCTCAAACATAATGGTATGGAATTAGAAGAGACCATAGTTCTCGATGCCCAGAACACCGCCTTTCCTATTCCGGTGCAGCGCAGTATCAACGGCTTCGAGATACAAGAGCTGAGAATGGCTCCCTATCCTTATTTCGTCGACATTCGCTCGGATGGCATGGACAAAGACAGCGGTCTCATCGCCGGATTGCCCCAGGTCACACTCAACTGGGCATCACCTGTCAAGGTCCCCAAAGACAAGTTACAGGGCAGAAAAAACTATGAGCTTCTCAAAAGCTCGGTCAAGTCCTGGACTTCTAAAAACACCGACATTCAGCCGGACTTCAATAAATATGGCGAAACAGGCTTCGAGCTTCCCGAGGCGAAGACCATGGGCAGCCATCTAATCGGCGTGGCCCAGGAAGGCAAGTTCGATTCTTTCTTCAAAGGCAAGCCCTCGCCGCTCAAAGCCGATGGCAGTCAAAACACAGATAGCTCTAAAGCTGATTTCGTCAACACCATAGAAAGCTCGGCCGAATCTGCCAAAGTGATTCTTTACTCGACCAATACCTTTCTGTCTGACGAGATGCTGGAGCTTGCCTCTGCCGGTATGGGCACTCGTTATCTGAACCCGGTAGAGCTGGTGCTCAACTCTATCGACTGGTCCCTTGGTGATAGAGACCTCCTCTCTATTCGAGGTCGAGCCCAGTTCTCTAGAACACTCAAAAAACTGGATAAGAGCGAGTCTCTCTTCTGGGAGTACCTCAACTATGCCCTGGCTGCCGGCGGTCTGGGAGTGGTCTTCATCTTCCGTCAGAACGCAAGAAAGGCGAGCGAGGCTAGATGCCGCCAGATCCTGGGAGTATCCCAAGCATGAACAAGATGATTCAAATCCTGACAGTTGTATTATTGATTCAAGTAGGTCTGGCAGCGGTGCTCGGCACCGATATGCTTGGTGGCGCCGGTGGCAGGGGCGGCAAAGAGAAGAAGCTTCTTTCAGCCGATATAACCAAAGCCGATCAAATCAAAATAGAAGAGAAAGCTTCAGAAGAGGGCAAAGGGGAAAACGAGTCCCTGGTGCTCAAATCTGTGGATGGCAAATGGACAGTGCCTTCGGTTAAGGGCTTCCCAGCCGGAAAAACCGCTGTCAAAAAACTGATTGATAAATTCGCCGATATCAAAGAAGACTGGCCTGTCGCCACCACCGATGATGCGGCTTCGAGATTTAAGGTGGCAAAGGACGATTATGAAGGCAAGGTCACCTTCAGTCAGGGGGACAAAGCCCTGGCGACAATATATATAGGAACCGCACCGAGCTTCCGCAAACGTCATATACGAGCCGACGGCAATAAAGAGATATTCGCTGCCGGTATTGAACCCCAGGATCTCTCTTTGCGTCCTAAAGACTGGATTGATCGCAGTGCTTTTACCTATGACGCCGACGAAGTAGAGAAAGTGATCACGGATAAATTCACCTTGCTGCGCAAGAACGGCAAGTGGGAAGTGGATGGGGCGCCATCTGACAAAGTCACCAATCAGGTCAAAGCCGATACGGCTTTCAACACTTTGTGCGGTATCGTCTTCAAAGATGTAGAAGGCGAAAAAGATGATCCCGAATACGGGCTTGCCAGCCCCGAATTGAAGTATTCTGTGGTGCTCAAAGGCGGCAAGCCGGTGGAGTTTCAGATAGGGCGACGCACCGTCAACGATGGTTTTATTCTCAAGACCTCCGACAAAAATTTCTTTGTCTCCATATCTCCTTATGTCATAGAGAACATCAAGAAGCTGGATAAAGCAGAGCTGCTCGCTTCTAAAAGCGATAGGCCCGATGGCGCAGCAAAAGCTCAACCCCAGCACTAATATGAAAGGGCAGTTGCTTGCGGTCAGAGATACCGAACTCTATGTCGAGGGACCTGCGGCATTGGAAGAACAGCAGCAGTGCCAGCCTTCAATTATGCTGTTGCATGGTCTGACCTCTTCTTGCGGTTTAAATGACAGGCTTGCTTTCCCAGACTGGCTCCGGCTCAAAGAGTACTTTCCTCTCTATCGCTATGACGCAAGAGGACATGGTCGCTCTGGCTCTGAAGGCGAGCCTGCTAATTTTACCTGGCAGAATCTAGCCCTTGATCTGATTGCCCTTGTCGAAAGTCTTTGTTTAGCGGCTTCTGATAAGAAGCTAGTTCCGGTCGGCAGCTCCATGGGCGCTGCCACTATCTTGTGCGCCCTTGTCGCCGGTCTAGAGGTAGACAGAGCGGTGCTGGTGATTCCACCGACTATTGGAGAGGCCAGAAAGCAGACCGGAAGAGTCTATTCTAAATTCGCCGACATATTAGAGAAGGGCGGATCTTCTGCTCTGGTCAAGCACTGGCGCAGTCTTCCTCCGACACCTTTTACGGCTAGAGAATGTCCCGAGCACCGCGAGATCTCTTATCGAGAGCTGGAAGCGTCGGCGAATTCAAAATCTCTTGCCGCCGCATTTCGAGGGGCGGCTTTGAATGAATTTCCGCACGAAGCGGCTCTGAAGCAGATCAAGTGTCCGGTTCTGATTCTGTCTCGTATAGATGATCCCACCCATCCGATTGAAGCCGCCGAATATCTCAGTTCGGTACTGGAGAACAGTGTGCACTATACTGCAAAGAAGGCATCTGACGTCCACGAATGGCCCTTGCGAGTGCATGAGTTTATATCCGCATAAAATGTCGATCAAATTGCCAGTGACAATATTTTTTCTGGTTGCGGTGCTGATCACCGGCCAGGCTCAAGCTCAGCAAGTTTATAATATCGAAGGACAGAGTGTCAGTCGAGATTTTGTCGTCAGGCTCAACTCCATGGCACGCCTGGTTAACGATGGCAAATACGATGAAGCATTGCCGGCGGTGCTTTCTCTGATGAAAGAAAATGGCAATATCCCATCGCTGCACTGGAACTATGCCAAGATCCTCTATCAAAAAGGCGACTATCAAAGAGCCTATTTCGAAGCCAGGCAGGCATCGACAATGTCTCCTTCGACAGCCAATTTCTATATTACCCTGGGCAATGCCGCCCTGAAAGCAGGCAAGAAGAGCGAATCTTTAGAAGCACTGCGCACTTATTTGAAACTCGACCCCGGTTCTGGTAACGCAACTATGGTCCGGGATTTTATCAAAACCATCGAGACCGAGGTTGTTGTAGAGAAGCCCGGTGACGCGGCCTCTCCTCCGGGGACTTACCTTGCCGAAGCCACTATTCGCGGTGTTACTCACTGGGCACAGGACAAAATGCCCCTCAAAGTTCATATCGCCAGCACCGCCATAGAACCTCAGTATCTCGAAGCGGTGAAGAACGCTTTTAAGACCTGGCAGTTTCGAAGCGATGATCTGGTTAGCTTCCTCTTCGTTCCCGAAGGCAGCCACGCCGATATCTATGTCAATTTCACCGATGATTCAACGAAACTTGCTTCTCCCATAGAAGGTGCCGTCACCAACTTCCGTGACGGCAGCGCCGGACGCATATCCTCCACCACTCTCATATTGACCAGGCGCGACGGCAAGCCGATAAGTCTCTCCCAGATGCAGAGCATTGCTCTGCACGAAATCGGCCATGCTCTGGGGATCAACGGTCACAGCAGCGACTCGAAAGACATCATGTTCATGTCGGTGGACAAGAATCAGACCACGCTATCCAGACGCGATGTAGAGACCTTGAAGGCGCTGTATAAACTAAAACCCGGCCTGCTCAAGCCTTGATTTATTTATAGAGCTAGAGCTACCAGTTCGTCTCGGGCACCACTTCTACCAGTGGATCTCCGACGGCACCGGAGGGCGGTTTGATGCCCAGATAGGCCGCTATCGTCGGCGCAATATCATGGGGACCGACTCTTCTTACGATTCTGCGGGCTTTGATACCGGGACCGGTGAAGACCACCGGCACAAACGAATCATAGCTCCAGACCGTACCGTGCATGCCTGGCTTGCCGTTCCATTCCCAGTGCACCAGCATCTTGTATTGATCCGCCACCAGATGGACATGACCGGATCTTTTGGGATGATAGTTGTTGATGATTCGAGCATAGATAGTGTTTGCGTTGTCTGTGGGAAGCTCGCCTTCTTTTATGGCCGCTTCTCCCACCGCATAGGTTATACCGGGAAAGGCCATGGCCGCTTTGGCTGTCTCTTCCTCGACCTCTTCCATATCCAGCTTCAGGTCGGAGAGCACCGCTTCGTTGAGATAGATATATGGATAGAGAAAATGTGCCACCAGGTCTTTGTCGGTAGAGAAACGTTTCTTTAGCGAGTCTCTAATGTGTTTGACCAGAGCACGAGAGTCGATAACTTTAGAGGGAAAACCGAGACCCTGCATATATTCGGCAATCTCAGCCACACCATGATCGGCGCTCAATACAATCATGGTGTTTTCCAGACCGACTGTACTGTCCACATGTTTAAAAAGATCCGCCAGATTGCGATCCACTCTCAGCAACGTGTCTTCGGACTCCAGGCTCTCGATACCCCAGGTATGACCGACATAGTCTATGGACGAAAAGCTGATGGACAGGTAATCAACGCTCTCACGCTTGCCCAGTTGCCGGTCTGATATCAGATGCTTGGCGAAGTCCAGCACCAGCTCATCGTTGACATAGCTATGCATCAGTCCCTTGTAAAAGTGCTTGGATTTTTCGGTGGCAAAACTCTTGGGCATCTCTTTTTTAAGATGTTCGAAGCCGCCTTCATAGGGGCGTTTATCTAGATCTTTGCGCCAGTAAGTTTCGCGATTGTTTAAAAGCTCCCAGTTCTTGTCTTTATAAGAATCGGCCAGTTTGCGATCGTTCCAGGTGGTGACCCACTGTGGTGGCTTCTTGTAATAGTAGGAACTTGTCACCATCTTGCCCGAGGAGAGCCAGAAAGCCTTTCCGGCTCTGCCAGCCGGCAGCACCGCACCGCGGTCTTTGCCCGAGACGCCGAATACTCTTGCCTGTTTTTCAGAGGCGATAAAGATCTCGTCACCGATGGTGGTGGATTGAAGATTTGTGGGGGCTCTGCCTTCGATGGTGGTGCTGGAGCCTGCGGTAGATTCAAGATTCTCGCCCAGCAAAGGATAGTTCTCGTCTTCGACGGCATAGACTATCTTCTTCTTCTCCGGGTCCCACCATTCGCTGGATATGATGCCGTGCTGGGCAGGCGTGGCGCCAGTTACCAAAGTCGCATGGCCTGGTGCGGTTTCGGTGTCGGCATGTTTATAGTGCGCGTTGGCAAAATAGGCGCCGTTATCTAATAGATAACGAAAGCCTCCTTCGCCGAAGCGAGAACGAAAACGCAGAGGCAGGTCGCCGCGAAGCTGGTCGATGGTTATCTGAAGAACCAGTTTTACTTTCGAGCAGGGTATTGTTCGGGCTTGCTTCGCCGTCCCCGCAATCTTTTTGTTACCGTCCCCTTCTGCAAAAACCGCCGGGGGCGCAACCAGGGCACTGACCAGGGTCGAGACCAGGGCTGCCGCTATTAAAAATCTAAATCTGTTTTGAATGTACATAGGATACCGATTTACCGTTTACCGCTTACTGCGTGTGTGTAGATGCCTGCCAATGCCGAAACCGTAAAACATTAGCATGGTTTTAAGATTCGTAAAGAGTCATCCTCTGACCCTGTCCGACATGTCGGCCTCAATAATCGCCCGACTAAGGGCTTTTCTGGGCTAGATTAAAATTGAAAGCGGTTGTCAGGGTATAATGAATTGGAGTTCTCGCATCAGAAATTTAAGTCCAGATAGAAAAGCCTCCTGCTGTCCGCAGGGTTTTTCTGTTTCCACGCGGAGATGTAAGGGGGACGAAGTCCATGAAATCCGAAAACACTGAAAACGCCGGGCGACCTGAAGAAGAATACCCGTCATTCGGCGATGGGTTCGAAGTGCTGGCTCTGGTCGGCCGTGGTGGCATGGGTAGCGTCTATAAAGTCAGAGATCTGAATCTGGATAGAGTTATTTGTATCAAGGTCTTGCAGGCTGAGCTCACTTCTGACCGTGCTGCCCTGAAGCGCTTCGAGCAAGAAGCAGAAGCGGCATCCCATCTGGATCATCCCAGTCTGGTCACCACTTTCGGATTCGGCACCACCGACGATGGCCTGCCTTATATAATGATGGATTACTTCGAAGGGGTCAGTCTGGCTGAGGTCTTGAAAGCAGAGGGTTTACTCAAGCCAGAAAGAGCCTTTTCTATTTTCAGCGAGATCTGTCACGCCCTCGACCATGCCCACAGCAAAGATGTAATTCACCGCGATATCAAGCCGAACAACATTCTGATTGGCAAAGGCGATAACGGCGAAGAGCGCGTCAAAGTAGTCGACTTCGGTATCGCAAAAGTGATGCCGCAAGCCAATCGCGAGACCCATAACTTGACCGAGACCGGCGAGGTATTTGGCAGCCCGCATTATATGAGCCCGGAGCAATGTCTTGGTTTTATGCTGGATGCAAGATCCGACATCTATTCTCTCGGCTGTCTGCTCTATGAGCTTCTAACAGGCGATCCGCCTTTTGGCGGAGCCAATCCTATACAGGTTGTCGTCAAGCATATAAACGAAGAGATAGAGCCGTTTCCCTCAGCTCTGAAAAGACAGAAGTTGGCGGGGCGGCTGGAGAGCGTGGTGATGCGCTGTCTTGAAAAAGATCAAGTCAACCGCTATCAGAATGTCGGTGATTTGATCAAAGATCTGATTCTTGTATCCCAGGGCAAGCAACCTTCCAAATATAAGAAGACGGTCAAACAGAAACGTGAGTTCACAAAACGTCAGATGATCGGCACCGTGGTCGGTGGCGTTGCCGTGCTGTTTTATGCGGTGGTCTCGGCTACCTATTTCAATCAGGTTGGAGTCGCCTCGATTCTTATGGTGTCGGTGCTCAATCTGCTTGTGGTCGGTGGCATCTATGTCAGTTTCTCCTCGTTTTTAGATCAGCTGCGCAATACCATCGACTGGAAGAACACCGCCAGCGGCTGGTGGCTCTCTCTAATCAGTCTCAGTTTTGGAGTGACCTGTTCGACAATTTTGCCGTTCACTGCAATCGCCGGATTTATGGCGCTCTGGGGTGTGCTCTTCAATTTTAAAGGCGCTCCCGGGGGCTCTTTTTCTGATTTCCCCGAGTGGATGAAAGTGCTGGGTGTGATTGATTTCTATGTTCACCTCGCCTCTCTACTTCTAGTGGTTATCGGTGCCTGCGGATTGTTTTTCTGGCGCGGCAAGCGCAAAATCGGCTTTGGCGATTTTTTAATGCGTTCCACCTGTATTTTT
Organism: Candidatus Obscuribacterales bacterium; assembly: GCA_020634035.1. GTDB lineage: Bacteria > Cyanobacteriota > Vampirovibrionia > Obscuribacterales > Obscuribacteraceae > RI-106. The sequence continues at coordinate 126,374 of JACKCM010000008.1, forward strand.
GCAGTGCTGGCCTTTCTTACCGTGGTAGTGGTTCCTAAAGAGGTCGCGAAGCTCTGTCTTGGTGTGGCTAACCTGTCTTGTGAATATCTGCCGACGGCAGGCAGAACCCTTGCAGGATTTTCTGTGGCGCTCAATGCCGATGACGAAAACGCCGTGCGAACTCTCGCCTATCTAGAGAACAAAGCCGGTAATAGAACCAGGGCTATCGATGTTTTGGAGCGTGCCATAAAGCAGTCTCCCAAAAATTCTAACTTTCAATATGATTCTTGTGTACTTCTGATGGACGACGGCAAGGTCGACCGGGCGATGAAAAGGGCGGAGAAATACGATAGCTTGACCAGTAAATCGGAGTCTTCAAAAGGTCAGATATTGAAAGCGCGTGTCTATGAAAGTAAGGGCGACTATAAGCGAGCCCTGGAACTTTATCGCCAGGCTCAGGACGGCAAACATAACTGGAACACTGAGACCTGTTTCGACCAAGCCAGAATGCTTTGCGCTCTCAATCGCTATGATGAAGCCAGAGAGGTCTGTCAAAATCATCTGGAAGTGGATCACAGCAATGATGGTAATGTTCGTTTTCTCAACGCTATCCTTACCGAAAAGCTGAAGGGCAAGCAAGAGGCTCTCCCTATCTATCGACAGGTAGCGGACTCTTATCGTCACAGCGGTTTTTTGGGCGCGACTTCCGAATATAGACCGATGGGATTCTACAAAGAAGAGCAGAGAGCCAGTGCTCTGGTTCAAGCTTACGCTTTGAGCAAAGTCGAGAATACCTCGTTGGAGCAGGAGCGCTTGAAGAAGGCAGAGCCACTCACCCGCGAAGACCTCCAGTCCAACCAGGCATTCGTCCATACGGGACTCAAACCAAACTGGTAGTTGTAAACAAAGAAGGCAAGATAATCCCCGGGAATGACCCGGGGCGCGATTCGACCTGCTATGATCGCGGCGTTTATTGGGAGTTCTGATTGTTCATTCACGAATTCCGACGTCAAAACTGGAGAATAGCCATGCTTTCGAGAACCAAGCGGATTGCCACAGGTGCCCTTGCCCTATCCCTGTCCCTTTCTATGACAACAATAGGAAGCGTTCAGGCTCAGTCGCCGCTGCCGGGTGCCGGTGAAAGTGTAGATTCTCAGTACATTCCGCCTCAAGTTTATTCTCCGCCCTCGTCATCGGCAGCCCAGGCGGGCTCCGGGGTGATGACCGGTCAGGTCTCCCACGACATAATCCCCGCCCAGAAGCTGCTATCCGAAGGCAAATACAGCGAAGCGGAAGAGTCTTTTCGTGAGCTCTTGGTCAAAGATCCCCAGGATCTTGCCGCCACCGTCGGTCTGGGTATCTCTCTTGCCAAGCAGTTCAAGCTTGACGGCGCCGAAGAGATGTTCGATCGAGTGCTTCTGCAAAACCCGCACAACGCCCTGGCCTATGCCGGTAAGGCAGAGGTGATTCTCAACCGTCTTCAGTCCTCTTCTATGACCATCCGCAAAAACCGCGAGTCTTATTTGAAGCAGGCAGAGATCTACGCCAAGCAAGCGGTCAGTCTTGCTCCCGCATCTGCCGAGTCGCACTTCGCCCTCGGTCGGGTCTATCAAGAACAGGCTCATCTTGATTCTGCCGCCGGTGAACTGCGCACCGCCACCCAGCTCGACCCGCATCACTCTTATGCGTATTCGGCGCTCGGCAAAATCTATCTGAGCCAGAAGGCTACTCCCCAGGCTGTCGATGCCTTCAAGCGTGCCATCGAGCTCAACTCTGGCAACTCTGGTGCTCACTATGGTCTTGGCTCCGCATATCTTGCCCAGGGCGATATCGACCAGGCCATTCAAGAGCTGAACACCTCGCTCTATCAATTCCCCAATAGCTGGCCGGTAAGGATGGAGCTGGGTCAAGCCTATCAGCAACAGGGCAATACCGTTGCTGCTCTCAAAGAATACCGTCAATCTATAATGATCAAACCGGAGAACGCCACTCCTTATCTCAAGATTGCCGAGATAAGAGAGAGCAAAGGCGACCTCGAACTGGCTCTGGCTGAGCTGCATTCCGGTCTCACCCAGATGCCTTATAACCTCGACCTGCGTCAGCATATCGCCGAAATTTGCTTGAAGCTCGAGAAAGCCGATCAGGCTATCACCGAGTATCAGACCATATTGAAGATGGGTCCCAATGACACCACCGCCATCAAGGGTCTCTCCAAGGCGCTCTGTTTGAAAGCCCAGAAGCAGACCGCCAGTGCGCTGCTTGCCTCTAACGACTATGAACAGGCGATGAAGTCTATCGACGAAGCGGTTAAACTGACCCCCAACGATATGGAGTTGAGACTGGCCAAAGCTAAATTGATGGCTCTTGCCGGCACCAAACCCGATATCAACGAGATTGGTGAGCCCCAGAACGACGGAGAGCGTCTTGCCCAGGCCGAAGCGCTGATGGCCCAGGGAGACTTTCAGAAAGCCTCTGCCGATCTGACCCAGGTGATAGGTAACCTGCAAGATGCTCGTCAGGCATTTGCGGTCGGCGATGTCGCCATCCTCATCAAAGATCTGGACAATGCTGAAGCCGCTTACAAGAAAGCCCAGGCTTTCAGTGGTTCTCCCAAGCGGGTCGAACGTGGTCTGACTCAAATAGCCAAGCTGCGCACCGATGCCCAGGAAAATGTCAAAGTCGGCGATGAGCTCAATAAGAAAAAGCAATTCGACGGTGCAGTAGACCGCTTCAGAAAAGCGCTTTCTCAAAATCCCAAACTAGCCGAAGCTCGTTACGGACTGGCGCTGGCTCTGGAAAAATCGAAGAAGCCCACCTCTGCCGAGCTCGCTGAAGCTGCCGCCCAGTACAAGAACTATCTGGTGCTGGATGCTGCTCTTCCCCAGAAGGATAAAGAGAAGTTCGAGAAGCTGATTGAAAAGCTGACGGACAAAGCCGCCAAAGAAGCGCAAAAAGAATCTAAGCGCAAAGGCTAGAGCTTAGAGAGAACTAGAGAACACAATCTGCTTCTATCTCTACCAGCCATTCTGATTTGACCAGATGGCTCACCTCGACGACGGTAGAAGCAGGTTTTATCTCGCTGAAGTACTCGGAGTGGGCTTTCGAACATTCTTTCCAGCGGTTTATATCGGTCAGATAGACCCGGGTGCGGATGATGTTCTCGCGCTTGCCGCCGGCTTCTTCTATGGCTTTTTCTATTATCTCGAGACAGCGCAGGGTCTGACCGTAAGCGTCGCCGGGACAGCTTGTCTTGCCGTCATCGGTGATGGGGGCGGTGCCCGATACTGCGATGATATTGCCGATGCGAACCGCCCGGGAGAAGCCTATCTGTGCTTCATACGGAGATCCCGATGTCACAAGTTTCCTGTCCATGATATTAGCCTCTCGCCTTTCGCTTTTGAATCTGTGCTAATTGTAGTGCATAGCCTGCGAAGAGGATGTCGTTATCAAGCGGCTTGTCAAGCTCCGGGGCTCTGTATAATTGAGAAACCGATCTCGTAAGGAGGATACTATTCCATGAGATTCAGCTCTTTATTTATGGCATTGATGACATGCTTTGTGTGGGGAGCGTCGACTGCCGCTCTGGCTGCCGACGGCGACAATATCGCCGTGATGCGCTTTGCCGGACCCCAGATTGTCGATGTCGATGCCGATGAGATCTGGAAAATGAAGAATAAGGTCGATCCTCCCACCAAAGGTGAACTTTCGAAGCTCAATGTCGATTTGCAAAAGCATTTGATTCAACAGTTAAGAGAGTTGATCGGAAAAAAAGTCCTGGCCAAAGCTGATATGGATAAGGTTCTGGGAGAGGCCGCTCCGGAAGCCGGTGATACTGACAAGCTTGCCAAAGAGCTTGGTGCCAAGTATCTTGTCACCGGCACCATAGAGCGGGTCGAGTTCGATGGAAACACCGTTCTCAAAGATGTATACGAGATGGTGATCACCACCAAACTGGTCGATGCAAAGTCTGGAAAACGGGTCTGGCAAGAAGCGAGCAAAAAATACAGAATCAAAGCTTTTACTCGCAAGTCCGGTGATACCGTCTATGAAGTCTTCGCCAAGAAGCATGTGCCTGATGTGGCTTCTGCTCTGGCCAGCAACATAGCCTCAGCCGTCGGCAGATAAGGCGGATGCCGTCTCCGGCACTGCCTCTATCAATTCTGTCCGGCTTAATCTGTGCGACCGGCGGCAGTTTCATCTTCGCCGGTCTTTATTTATATCTGACATCGGTGCTCAGTCTCACCGAAGACTCGTCGGTTTTTATCGTCCGCAACTATACATTCTTGTTTGTATTCACCTCGGTATTTACGGCGGTGCATAGCACCAACCGGGTACGCCGGGCTGGGGGACGAAGCTGGCCGATAGCGGAAGGCCTCGTATTATTGATATTCTTTGCCGGATATATGACTGGTTTGTGGCCTCAAAGACCTGTGATGCTGCCGCATTTCACCGTTAGGGCATTTTTGTGGTTCGGTGGAGCGGCCGCACTGGATGTGGTGGTAGATGGATACTCTTCTGTTTTTCATAGAGTTTCAGGAGATGATCAAAGAAGAGAATATCTTTATCGCCACAGGCTTGTCCTTCTCTGGGTGGCGATGCTGGTGGTGGCGGCACCACTGGTGCATGCTGTGTTTTCCAAAGGAGTTATCGAGCTCAACACCCGCTATTTGTTGACACCGCTTGCTCTGATAGCTGTCAGCGGTATCGTGGTCGGAGCCCGTTTCGCTGCATCTTCTTTGCGTTCTTGTCTCGAGAATCTGATCGTGATCTGGTATCCGGTAGGCTGGAGCTTTCTAGTTATGCCGGTGGTGCTCTTCATAGAATTTGTGATGAGCGATTATCTGGATTATGGCCGGGTCTTCTGTTTGGAAGGCGGGCACTTAATCTCGGCATTTTTAGGATTTGCCGCACTCAATCTGATTCTCTTATCCGGCTGTCTTTTAGGCCGCCTCGGGGGCGGTATCATAACAAAGGTAAAGGCTAGACGTGATTGAGTAGCTCGTCATAGCGAGCCGCTATCGCTTCTACAATAGGAGGGCGACAGTCGATGTTCTCTTCTTCTTCTTTCTGATCCAGCACATCTTCTTGATCCGCCGGTTTTAGATCTTTCAGCACCAGCTCTTCGTACTCAGCCGGCAGATGGCTGCCGTAATGAGCCCAGATAAAGCGTATGCCCCGAGAGGCGGCTACAAGACCGTCTTTTTTGAGACTGTCTCCGATAAAGATCGCTTCGTAGGGAAAAACCTCAAAATCTTCGAGCACCATATCCAGACCTGAAGGACAGGGCTTTTCATAGCTCTTGGGTAGAGTCACCAGGCGGGTCTTTAGATTGTCTGTGGCGTCTTTTAGATCTTTCAAGCGTTGTCTACCGTGCTCCAGACTTATCGGCTTGAAGATAGAGTCTTTCGGAGGCTCCACTGTTTCCAGGGCATAGACCGCGTCTAATAAGCCGTCAAAAACCTGTTTGTTTCTGATGCGAGCCATATAGTCCGGGGCGTCGCTCAGTGCCACCACTTTGATACCCATTCGTTTCAGCTCTGCAAGGGTGCTGAGAGTTTCAGGAAAAGGGCGCAGATATTTCTGGCGATTCTCATCGAGGGTTTTCCAGAAGGGTTTTACATAGCGCTCGACGAAAAGTTCTGGGTCTTTCTCATAGTGCCGCCAGGCGAAGCCTGTCTCTTCGAGGAGCCAGGGATACTCGTGGGTGCCGTGTCTTTCTACTACCCGTCCGATGTCTTCGGCGAGTTCTGAAATCGGAGTTTTGACTTCCTGGCTCATCTGGCGGAGAAAGTCTCTTAGAGCAGGTACGAAATAGTCCCAGAATGAAGCCAGGGTGCCGTCTACATCGGTTATAACCAGCTTGGTTCGCTGGTTTATACGGCTGGCCAGTCGGTATTCTACTTTACTAATATCAGTTCTCACTTCCATCATATGCGGTGCCTCCGTAAAAGAATCACAGCCGGCATCAGGCATCATTTCTAAAGATATAAAGGTCTTGTCTTTATTCTTTTGTATTTGCGGGGATTCGTTGAATTCGCCTGTGGGGCTGTATATGGCGACAGAGCGCAATTCCGTCGCTTCTCGCTTTAGGGTAAGGCCGGGATCGAGGCATGGCAATAGTTTATTAAGCAAACGGATACAAAGGTGCTTAACAAAGGTAATATTTGCGTGGTGGCGTATATAGTGGCGTGGAGTCTAGGGCTCTTTGATTCGATGTATCAAGAACGCCGCTGAAAACGCAGCCCTTCTAGATTGCTTAACTCAGATTCCGGAATCTGCAACCAGAGCGGATTCTGCGAGCGTTGTAGAGTGGCCATCACATGAATCATGTTCTCTCGGCTCATGGCGGTGCAGCCGGCAGTGGGAACACCGGGACCTTTCCAGACATGGCCGAAGATGGCGCTTCCGCCTTTGTACTGAGCCTGTCCCGGGGGATAGTTCGAGGCGGTGCGACCGTCGAACATGTCGGCACCGTTGTAGCCCAGCACCAGTCCATATTCATATGGTCCGGAGCGGGCAATAGAGTGGAGATTCTCACGGACGGCATAGTTGTGGTTGCCGTTGTCTATCCACTGGTTATAATTCTCTGCGGTGCTCACCCATTGCGAGCCCGGTATGATCTGGCGATAGGGTAAAGTGTCGCCTGATACAGCGCCATAATCGGCCAGCTGGGATTCGATGGCGTTATTGTTCTTGAGACCGAAGCCACCTTCAATGGTGAACAGGCCTATCGGCCCGGTGCCGTCGCCTTCGACTTTGCGACGTCCGTTCACTTTTTCGCTATCGAGCAGGTCGCCATTATCAACCGACCAGGAAAGACCTTTGCGACCGACGTTAACATCTATTCTCTCGCCGCTGTCGACCCAGGTACCGTCGGCATTTCGGTCATAGATGCGCAGTGTGCCTGTGGTGCTCTCTTTAAATGGAGTGGTCACCACCACCATCTGCTCATGAATGGCTGGAATGTCCTTTATAGAATTAACCGCGTCGGTCAGGCGGTCTCCGCTGCCTGATTTTGGAAACACCTCTTCCACCTCGCGTGCTTTTTCAGTCTCTTTCGGGCGTGTATCGGCGGCGGCGCCAGAGCCTGCTTTGGGACCGAAGAAATCGTTGGGATCAAAAGGCGAAGGGGCAGGATTATCTTGAGGCTTCAGTTCTACATCCGCAGTCCCGGAGCCTGATTTTGGGCCGAAGAATTGATCCGGATCGAAAGGGGCGCTTTGCTCGACGGTGAACTCAAATTTCTGGCCGGCTTCGGATGCACCTTTGGCAGGCTCAGGCTTCTTGCTTAATTCAAAAATCTCGAAGGCTTTTAAAGAACCAGTGCCGCTATCGGCAACACCGAAGCTCTTCTTGTTTTCTGAATTGGCTGATTCTGTTTCCCGGTCCATAGATAGTATCTACCCAGAAACCCAGATTCTGCTTTACTCCCAACCTTGAGCTTTTTCCAGATCGGGGCTTGCTTTGGTTACCGGAGCCGATGCTGCAGGGACCGCCTGAGGGGCTGCAACTGCCGGTGTGCTGCTGGAGATGTCCCGAGCCGGTCTGATCGACTTGCTTCCGCCGCCGCCGACTTTTTTGATACCGTCTACCAGTCCTTTGCCCAGTTTCTCTACACCTTTGCCGACCGCTTCAACACCGACTACGGCGCCTTTGCCTACCTTCTCGGCGCCAACGACCGCACCTTTGCCGACCTTGCCGGCGCCTTTGCCGACGGCTTCAACACCGACCACTGCGCCTTTGCCGACCTTCTCGGCGCCAACCACGGCACCTTTGCCGACTTTGCCCGCACCTTTACCAACGGTCTCGACACCGACTACGGCGCCTTTGCCGACTTTCTCGGCTCCGACTACGGCACCCTTACCGACTTTCTCAGCACCTTTGCCAACACCTTTGCCGACGGTTTCGACGCCGACCACGGCGCCCTTACCGACTTTCTCGGCACCTTTACCGACCGCTTCGGCTCCAACCACAGCACCCTTGCCGACCTTGCCGGCGCCTTTGCCGACACCTTTGCCGACCGCTCCGACACCTTCTATGGCGCCTTTACCGACTGCCTCTACACCTTTGCCCACTGTCTTGGCTGTGTCGGTGACGACGCCATGGTCGTCTTTGAAGCTGTGCTTCTCTTCCGGCACGGCAATCCCTTCGGCTTTTTCCTCTTCTTTGACCACTTGATCCGGCAGCGGATTAACCTGGGCTGCTTCGGTCTCCGGCAGCGCCGGACGCAGCTCTTGAGCCATACCAGGCAGCATGAAGCCGACAGTAAGAGTCAGGGCTGTGGCAGCCGAAAGGGGCAGAATCTTGTTCACAGTTGGAGCCTCCTGGATATGCTTGGCAAAGAACGTGCGGTAATTTCATTCCGGAGGGTCATTATAAACCGACCCCCGGCAGTTATGACGCCATGTACAGGAGAATTATTTCAGGCTGCGAATCTCTGCATAGAGCTTATCTGCTTCTTCTGTTCGTTTTACTTTATATAGCGCCCTGGCATATTCTTGTAAGACCTTCTTCAACTCCGGGCTGTTTTCGGTTTTGCTGGTCCGCAATTTGGCGGCGGATTCCTCAAAGAGTCCAAAAGCCTTGTCGTTCTCGCCTTTTGTAAAATAAGCTTCGGCAAGCTCAGCTTTAAGAATCGCTTCGTCGGCAGTGTTTTCTGTCTTTAGAATGGCGGCGGCTTGCTCGAAAGAGCGAGTGGCATTCTCGAAATCATTTATCTTTCTGTAGTTTCTGCCGATATCGGCAAGAATCTCGGCTTTCTTGTCCTGGGCTGTGGCTTTCTCCAACCGACCTTTTAAGCTCTCGATCTCGTCTTGAATCTTCCACTTGCGGTCGTTGACCTGATTCTCGACCTTCTTGCTTACATCAAGAGGCTTCAGGGTGCTGCCGCTGCGGCTCACCTGCCAGTTTGCCTTCTCTAAAGGCTTGCCGTTCCATTGATACTTTTCCGCCCCACCTTCGGAGGGACCGGCTGCGAACATATATCGCACCGGCAGAATATTGAGACCCTCAGGTAGGTCGCCGTAGGGGGCGGCTCTCATCACAGCCTGTTTGGCTTTATCGTCCACCACTTCGAATCCCGAAGAGCGAGTCACTTCTACGGTTTTCACCTTGCCTTCTTTATCGAGCACAAAGTTGAGGCTGACAGTACAGCTCTTGGGTACATCGGGCGGGCTCCAGACATCGCTTACTTTCCGTGCCAGCTCTTGCATATAGGGCTCGGTGTCGACCTTCTCTTGCGGTGCGCCGGCTCGAATCGCCGCTTTGAATTGGAAAGTGTAGGTCAGATTCAAGCCCGTTTTGAAGCCTGGGGGCATCGGTCCAAAGGGTGCCGCCGATTTGACCCGGGCGACAGCTTCGGCGTCCAGTTCGGCTATTCCGGATGACTCTTTGACCGTGACGGACTGTAGGGCACCTGTGCCGGTAATGTTGATCATCACCACCACTTTTGTGTCTTTATCCACCGGAATTTTGTTGGGGGTGGAAGAAATTTTTTCTTGCAGGGTCTGCATGAACTGGTCTTCTGAGACTGCGGGTTTTGCCACAGCCTTTTTTGCCGGTGGCTTAGCTGCCGGTGCAGCGTTTACCGGCATCGTCGAAATCGACAATGACAATGTCGATATAAATAGCGTCGAGGCCGCCCATTCTATAGAAGGCAGGCAAAAGTAACGGTGGGTGCGGTGCTCAGTCTTGGCCATGGTGAACGATAAATCTACAAATAACTGTCTCTGACATCCAGGTATCAGATAAGCATAGCAGCATATTATGCTTCGAGCTTTCCGTGGTTCTTTTAAGAGTGGATTTGCCCGCTATTGAGAACCAGCGCATAACAACGTCCGGCATGGCTGGAAGGCAGCAGTCTGCCATTCGAGTCGTAGGCTCGGAGCACGACGGTTTCGCCGCGGTCGGACATGGGGCAGACATAGATCTCGACGCCGCAGGGCTCGCCGCTCTCGCCAGAGTCTGTGACTAACTGAGCGGTAAACTGATTGGCATAGTTATAGTCGGCCAGGGTCATCTTGCTGGAAGACCCTCTGTCTATGACCTGCATCAGGCGCGGGTGGGATATGCCCTGGTTCAGCGGATTCTTGAAGCTGGCTCTGTCATCCATAGAGCGAAGCTGCGCCTGGCTGGTCGGATAGCGTCCATTAGCCTGGTAATAACTGTTCAGATTGGTTGCCATGGTTCTGAGCGCTTTTGCAGTTTCCAACTCCGGGACACCGGCTTTATAAAGAATAGTGTTCTGGTCGTCGACCAGTCCATGGCGACTGGTGCGGAATATTTTTTTATTTTCGCCTTCGCTCAGATAGACTTCGCTGCCGCATTTTTCGATACTGACTTTGGCTTCGATGCCGTTAGAGTAGAGCACCGCTTCTCCTGCTTTTACGATGGTCAGGGATTTGAGTCCGTCGGCTGTGCAGTAAGAGCCAGGCGCCAATGTGCCGGCAGATGTATCGAGTGCCGCCCGGGCAGAGGAGGCGCCGTCGGCGGTAATGGCGTCACCGCTGGTGATGCTTGATTTGTCGGTCAGTACTCCTGAGAGCATGATGCCTACGCATAGAAGAGTCGCTGCCACAAGGGTCAGTCCGGGTCCCAGGCGACGAACCAGAGTCTTGCCGGTGCTATGTGTAAGACCGGGGTCTTCGCCTCTGTAGAAGTCTCTTATCTCCTGGAAGTTCTTTTGCTGAGCATATGCACCAGAAGCGGTGGAGGCATCTGCGCTTGAAGGTCTGGAGTATCTGACGATTAGATTCTTGCCTGTATCGAATTGAGAGGCTTGCTCCTGAGCGTCTTCGACATTTTTGATGCGAGCGCTATGTCGCCTGGTGAGAGCATTCAGGCTTTCGGCGACACTTCTGGTGAAGCGGGATGAGGCACCGAAAGTAGTGCTTGCGTCGTTTAATAGAGATTGATAAAAATTGCAGGCGTCTTGATAGTTGCCGCCGTGTTCAAGGGCTTTTGCGAATTTGAATTTGATTGAGAGAAGCTCCTCTTGAGAGTAGAGAGCTTCTTTGTCATTGGTGATAAGAACTTGCTGTAAGGAAGTTATCACACTGGCGTATTTTTCTTGAGCATAGTTGACATCAGCAAAATCAAGAAGAACATTGCAGGTTTTCAGGCTGCTGGCACCATAGAACTCGACCACGAAATTGAGATTTTCGCTCAGCAGTTGCTCGGCAGCTTTGAATTCGCCCCGGGCGGCAAGCTCTTTAGCCTTTGCCAGACCTTCGTCTGTAGCTTTCAGTTGGCGGGTGATATCTTCGAATGCCACTTTCCCGATACTCCGCGTTTATCTGTAGGCTCTAGCGTTGGCGGACAATGATCCGGAGAGTGGCGGCAACTGTAGTTGCTGGCTCAGATACTGGACATTGCCGCTCAGTTCGCCGATGCGACCGGGGTTGTGCTTGGCTGCTCTGGCTATCTCTTCGGTTTTGTTGTAGTAAGCAAGATAGTTAGTTATGTCCTGACCGCCTTTTTGTAATTCGCTGATGCGCTGGGCGATTCTAAAGCGCTCCAGGCGGAAAGGACCGTTTACGGGAAGGGCGATGGTGCCTAGCTCTCGGGCGACGATGTCTTTGACTACCATCTTGAGATAATCGTTGGCAGAGCCGCGAAAATTAGTAGCTGATGAAGGGTTGCTGTTGACTCTTGATTGGGCTTCTTGCAGAGCATTGACCAGCACTCGGGCAGGCTCTTTCTGGGGGAGAGCAGCGGTGCGCACTGCTTGTTCCAGGCTTTGCATAGGCTCTGACTCTGCCTTTTTAGCCTGCAGTTTTCTTGCTTTTATATCTTTGACATTGGCGAGCTGGCGGTCGACGCCTTCTTTGAGAGAATTGAGCTTCTTGAGTGCACCTTCTTGGTCGCCAGCTTCAAAGGCGTTGTCTATCTGAGCCAGGTAGTTGCGCAGGGGCTTCATGCCACCGCCGGACTCTTCTAGTTTGTCCATCGCTTCCACAACTTCTTGGTGAATGCTTTTATATGAGAGTTCGTCTTCGCTAAGCTCGACATGACCGGCTTCACTGGCTTGAGTGAGCTGGGGGGTGATGGCGCTGTTGTCAGCGGCGCTGACAGCGCTCACGCCGGTCGTAGAAAGGACGAGGGCGAGGGAGAGATATTTCAGGGCATGGTAAAGCGACGGTTTCATAGGGATCACCGGAGGCTAGGGAAGTATTTCGGTTTTGGGATGCCTGGAAAATAGTAAATGGGTTGGACCCGACTTTATTAGACCACCGATTTGTGAATTATTCGTGGAATGGTTTCAAACCCGGCGATATAATTGTAAAATTGCCTTCAGGCGTGGATTTTAGGGAGTCCGGGCAGGAGATTTACTATGCGTATTTCATTGTTGATTGCTTTGCTTGTTCTGGGTATTTGCTCAATTTCGGTTGATGCTCGGGAGATTCGTGGCGGAATATCGGTAGAAGAGCAACATCATAATCTGAAGCTTGAGCAGCAAGAAGCTAAGATGAGCACCGAGGCTGGTGATGATTCCGTCACCAAACAGGGCTCGGTGGTTAAACAGCCAGATTGGATCACCGGCAAAGTCTATACCAACGATAGTCTCTATATGTATTCTTACTGGGAGCTATTGCCATTTAATAAGAGATTCAAGTGGGAGATCCCGACCAATAAGAAAACCAATATCACCTTCAGTAGTGGCATAGTCAAATACTGGAAGGGATATATGCCCTCGCGTCCAGGCAAAGTGATTTGCGAGCCTATGGAAAAGGGGCAGGAGAAGTTTCGTTTCTATCACCGTGACAAGCGCGGGCCCCATGGCTATTTTGAAAGGGCCGGAAAGAACAAAGAAGGTTTCTGCCAGTATCGTATATGGTTCGAAGAAGAGGATGGAGCTAAAGCTGAGGAGAAATCTGAAGAAAGCTCCGGTGAGAAAGATAGCGATAAAGATGGCGATAGATAATTCGGTTCGTTTGAGTGAATCTCATGAAATTAGAAGGTAAAAATACCTCGGTTGTCTCAGTAGCTTTCGTTATCTTCTTCGTAGCTGCGGCGCTGGGTTTTCTCAGGTTTCAGGCAAGTTTTGATCTGGGCCCGCCTATAACTGTCAAGTTTGGATCGAAAAGTTCTGAGGGCTCTGTGGGTCCCTATGGCCCGCTTGGACCGGGAGGTCCCAATGGCCCGGGTGGCCCAATGGGTCCCAATGGTCCCGGTGGCCCGCAAGGTCCGAATGGACCAAATGGCCCTGCTGGACCTGGTTAGCAAATGGTTTGATTTTTACTGTCAAAGTGGCACTCAGGCTAAAATATCGAGCCCTTTTTTATCGACCAAATTTAGCAGCTTCAAGCTAGTTCCATTGGGGCTCTTTTTCCCTTGCTCCCACTGCTGAACAGAGCTGGATGTGGTGTTGAGATAGGCTGCAAATACTGCTTGACTGACTTTGTTTCTTCGGCGTAGAAGCTTAATTTGCTCCGGAGTATACTTTCTGACTTTTGGTAGGCAAAGAGCGTCGAACTCCCGCATGGTTTGTAAGTCTATAACACCTGCACTATGCAGATCTTTAGCTGTTTCATGAACTGCTTCTAGAATGCGATTCTTCTTGCTCATTTCCTGCGACCTCAAATTTAATTGATCTCATTCTTAGCGTAGAACCCCCCTGGTTTTGTGGGCGCTTCAGCATTACATTCTAAGGTATGAAATTCAGTTTGGTATTAGTGGCCTTCTCTACAATCGTTGGTTTGATAGCTGGAGTGTTCTACTTTCCTGTTCGATCTCATTTGCTAATCTGGCAAAATTTCTGTCTTGCGGGAGATTTGATGGATGAAGGGCGGTACCGTGATAGCCTAGAACTTTTCGATCATATCCTTCGTGAAGAACCCGATATGGCAATCGCCATTGCTAACCGAGCAATCGCTAAGTATGAGGTGGGAGATGCTAAAGGCGCTCTCGCGGACTATGACCGAGCATTGAAGATTCAACCTTCGAATCGGGAAATCTTGAGAGATAGAGCGGTCACTAGAGAGTCTTTGGGAGATCTTTCCGGGGCATTGGAAGATTGGAATAGGCTGGTCCAACTTGCACCCCGAGATAGTTATGCGTTCTATGGTCGAGGTCATTGCCGAGAAAGTCTAGGCAACGAGAAAGGGGCTATCGAAGACTATGAGGAAGCGATTCGGTTGGATCCAGCTAACTGCTTTGTTTTGACCGCACGCGCCAACTATCGATTTGATCATGGAGATTTTGAAGGTTCGATGCAGGACTATGGAAGCGCTATAAGGTCGAATTCATCCCTTGCTCATGCGTACTATAACAGAGGGTGTTGCCTGGCTGAAATGAAGAATCTGGATGCGGCGCTGGCAGATTTTCGTAAGACTGTTGAGATAAAGTCGGATCACAGTGCGGCTTGGGGAAAATTAGCTTCAATTCTTGCCGAAAAAGGGCAATACAAATCGGCCTTGGTGGCGGCAAGGAAAAGTTTAGATCTAGAGCCGGATTTGCATTCTCTAGTTGGTGGCGAAATCAGATGGGGGTACAAACCGGATATCGCCGGCAGAAAGGATCTTTGTAGTAGGCTTGAACAAGCTCTCCGGTGAGTAAATCCAGTTTGGGTGCATTTATACCTTTGCTAAGTGTCTTAGCTTGCTAATTTATTGAGCGTTTAAGTGTTTTCACCTGTTTGTGTGACTTTTTTGCTCTAAACAAGTCGACTGCCATCTGCAAGTTAAGCCAGAATTCTGGAGTTGTGTTGAGCGCATCACCCAGCACCATAGCAGTCTCTGGCGTTATACCGCGTTTACCTGTCACTATTTCGTTTACTTTTGGTTGAGTCCAGCCCACATGGCGAGCAAATTTGCTCTGGCTCAGTCCAAGCGGAGTGAGGAATTCATGAAGCAGAATTTCGCCTGGTTGAGTCGGTTCTCTTCGCATCTTCTTTCTCATCCTATATCCTCATAATCCTAGTGATAATCAATGATTTTTACCTTGTGTGGACCAGTTGTTGTCCACTCAAAAATGATTCGCCATTGGTCGTTGACCCTTATGCTCCAGTAGTTTCTTAGGTCTCCTTTTAGTTTTTCTAGTCTGTTGGCCGGAGGGGAGGCCAGGTCTTGTATTGCTGCAGCTGCCTCAAGCATATCTAGCTTTCTGGTGGCAACTCGCAAAACATCTTGAGGAAATTTCGATGTTTCCCTGTCTTTGATGCCAAGAAATATCTTCTCGGTTAATCCATCGCCAAAAGACTGAATCGACATACTTGCGCTGTTATCGTTATACCGTATAGCAGTATAATTCTTGGTTCACAATTTTGTCAACCGATTAGAGTTTATGTAAGAGGACAACAGACCAGCGCCGCAGAACCGAATGATTTGATTCGCAGCCTCATTCGCCAGAAAGCGGCAGTATCTTAATTGTGGCTGAGCGAGGACCGCTCTCTATCATGGCGTTTAAATAGGGGCTTCCTTTGTATTTTGTTCTATAGGCATCGTCTATACGGCGGTTTACCGCATCATCCGATTCTTGTTCGAAGTTTACTTGTCTGGTCAATCCGGCCGCTTCTATTTGTCCGGCTTTCTGGCTGATAGCAGCTTTGTACCAGCTAGAGCGCTTTCCGTTGTAAGGTCGAACGAATAACTGATTGTCTACAACCACAGACCAGATCCATGTAGGTGTACCGTATGTGACACCATCATCTCGAAGCGGTGCAATGTGAAGATCGTCTGTCTCTGCAATCTTTTGAAGATCTGATTTATTCCATTGGATCATTGTGTTCATTTAGTCACTCCATCAATTTTCGAAGAATTAGCTACTTGCTGTTTTCGCAAATGGAGCAGCCGGACTTGTATTGATCATCGTTAACATGATCCATCCACTCAACCGCTTTGCCGTTTAACTTTTCGACTATGACCAGGTGGGTCATGGAGGTAGACGGCAACGCACCATGCCAGTGCTTGATTTCGGGAGGAGTCCAAACAATGTCTCCCGGTTTGATTATTTGTGCCTGTTGTCCTTCTTCTTGAACTATGCCACAGCCAGAAGTGACAATTATTGTCTGTCCCAGTGGATGAGTATGCCAGGCTGTTCTTGCTTCCGGTTCGAAGGTTACTGAAGCAGCCTGGACACGCGCCGGATCATCTAAATTTACTAGTGGATCAATCCTTACATCGCCAGTAAACCATTCTGACGGACCTTTTACAGATGCCTGGGTGCCAGCTCTAATGATTTCCATTCACAATCCTCCTTTTAACTCAATTTACCAGTGTTAGCGTGCTGTGTAGCCGCCGTCCACAACCAGTGCATGACCAACCACGAAGCTGGATGCCGGACTGCAAAGCCAGAGAACAGCGTTAGCTATCTCTTCTGGTTGTCCGAGGCGGCCTATCGGCTGTTCTCTAAGTATTTCTTGCATTGCGTCCGGTTCTTTTTCCAACATCTCTTTGACCATCGGCGTTTCAATTGTGCCCGGACAAACGGCATTAATTCGAATCTCTTGAGAGGCATATTCGAGGGCGGCACTCTTGGTTAATCCGATGACACCGAATTTTGTAGCATGGTAGGTCGCACGCCCGGCGATACCAATCAAGCCACCAATAGAAGAGCAATTTACAATCGCACCACTTCCTTGCTTTTGCATCTGGCGCAGTTCATATTTCATGCAGTTCCAGACACCGCGCAGGTTTATGTCTACCACTCTGTCATACTCTGCACCTTTAACATCGGTGAGATTCATCAGCGGTGATTGGACGCCGGCATTATTATACGCTGCATCGAGTCGACCGAAAGATGCCACAGTGCTTTCAATCATAGAGGCTACATCATCTTCATCTGCTACGTTGCAGCAGATGGCTTTTGCCTGATGACCTGCGGAGATAAGATCATTTGTCGCTTTTTCAACAGCCGATTTGTCAACATCTGCCAGGACAACAGAGGCTCCTTCTGTGGCAAATGCATTTGCTGCCGCCAGTCCTATGCCGGAGCCCGCCCCTGTGACCAGGGCTACTTTGTTTTGGAAAGAATAATTCATATGCCTGTTTTGCTCCCTGCCTCTGCTCCATACTTTCGATGGTACGGCCTCTAGCAAGCAGAGCGGTATAACAAAAATCCGAAATCTTTGGTCGTTTTTCCAAGATGCGAGATTACATTTAGACGATTGTTTTGACCAATCTTATAATCTCTGCTTGCGATTGTTATTTTGAGTCCGAATTCGAAAGCGCTGGCATGACGCGCGATTCGATCTTCTTGCGGGTCTCTTCAGTTATCACTATCGGCTTTCGACTAACAAGGTCGATAAGCACCATTACCTCTTCAGAAACTCCGCGGCAAGTGCCATCGAGAAATATCGCCTGATTCAATGTCAGCGAAGTTCTGCCAAAGGATTTAATCACGGTGCCGATTCTTACCAGTCCAGGGAAGTTCATCTCGGCAAGAAAGTCGAGCTTGACGCTGGCGATGACGAACATAGTTCCCGGCTCGCTAATGGGGGAGGTGCCATTAAACATCGCGGTGGCACGTCCTTGCTCGAGGAAGGAGAAGAAAGCGCCGTTGTTGATGTGTCCGACTGCGTCAGTGTCGTTGTAGCGCAGCGTTACTTCTGTCCAACAGTTATAGTTAGATACTTCTTTCCGGCGGTCGGTTTCCATTTGTTTGATTTCCATGATTTCTAAGCAGGCAGCTATAGATTGTTGTGCTAATCACAACAAGGTGTCAACCATGGTCGAGCATTTTTCCATAAAATTAACCGAAGCGGTATAGATTGAGTGCGATTACTTGCTTTCTTAGATCGATACCTGAATTTAGAATATCGTATCCGGTGTCACGAAGTTTCTTGACCAAGAGCTTTGCTTGTGAGTCTTCATCAATGAGAATCTTCAGGCTCACAAATTATACCTGCTGCTTCGAGGAGATGGCGTTCTTCAAGTGCTTCCATCTTCAGGAGGTCTCGATTGAGCTCACAATAGTTTATCGATTCAAGAACAGCTTTTATTGGAATATCCCAGTTCTCTGCAGCGGCTTCCGGTGAAAGATTGTTGGATATTAAGCCACTCCATACGGTGCTAGCAGGGATTTTTGTGCCTTTTATGTAAAGTTGCTTTCTCCACTTATGTGGTCTTGAAACAAGGAAATTCCATTCTGGTTGCGATTTTTCGATCCATGGCAATGGCATTCGTCGATATTCGTTTGTTGTTGGCTCGCTGACATAGAAAGTGCTGCCTCGTTGACATTCAGCAGCTAGAAAGGCTGCCATCTGCACAGAAGATACATAGACATCGGTCTTCGACTCTGCATTCATGACGGTCAGGAGGTAGTCAACGCTAGCTTCAATCTCAGGTGAGACGAAGAAGTTCTCTCTTTTCTTTTCGGGTTTCGGTTTTGCGGGCATCATAAATACTCGCGTGTAAACTATATGTATATTTTACATATGCTTGGGTTCTCTGTAAAGAGTAGCAGTCCTTTAGAACCAGCCGGCGTCACCCAGGCGTTTTTCGCCCATTAGGTAGCCTCTCGCTTCTTGTTCGGAAGCCCCCATCGCCCATTTGCCCAGGTCGGCTTTGGCTTGCTTGAAGCCAGTAGCAAAGCCATTCTCTCTTGCGTACCGGGCACTGTATTGCTCGCGGGCATATTCGGAGAGGCGCTCTCTACTTATATAGTCTTTGAAGAAGCGGCGGTAATTGTTGAGGGTAAAGCCCATGGGGCCGTTCACCAGGTACTTATAATTCTCTTGCATCTCCGAAAGCTGATGTCGGCTCTCCGCATCCGGGGCATTGTTTATCGCTTTGCCGAGTTCCCACCTTGTCACTCGGTTGTCTCCATTGGTGTCTATGGAGTCAAAGTTTTTCAGTCCGAAGTCAGCCAATTCATACGCGTCGGGAACCAGGGCCTTTTGCCTGGCGCGGTAATCGTTGTAGTTTACTATTTTCTGCTCGTTTCTCTGCAGGGTGTTCCGGGTGAATCCGTAGCGAGAGCCCCAGTAATCCGGTTCGATTCCCAGCGTATTTAGAGAGTCATTCAAGAATCCGAGCACTTTTTCGCCATAGCCGTCGGTATTCTGACCTTTCAAGCTCTCTGTCAATTCGGCGCCTGTGACCAGAGAATCTTTGTTTTTGTCGAACTTATCGAAGTTGTCTTTCAAGAAGTTGTTGACTGCGGTGAGAGCCGTGGCTCTCTCGAGGGGCATGCCTCGCTCAAGCGCTTTCAAGCTGTCGAACGAAAGCGTGTCGGATTCTTGCGGCTTGTTATCCGGGTCTGCTGCTTTTGACTCGTCTTTTGCTGGTTCATAGGGGCGAATATCAGAAGCGGTATCTCTCTCAGGCATTTTGATTATGCTTTTCAGATCAAATGCCGGATTCGTCGGATCCTTTGCAGAATTATCGTCAGTCGGGTCGTTTAACGACTTCAATTCGAATTTGCTGCTGCCGACGCCACTTTGATCCATCTTATTGGTGATGACGTCAGAAAAGTCTTTATTGCCTGAATCTATAGGCTTGAAGAACAGCTCTGATGAATTTGCCAGAAGTCGTTTTGACGCCTCTTCTGAGCCATGGTCAACGCCCGACGCGTTGTCTTGAAAGTTGAATTTTTCCATTCCGCCACAATATCCATAGAAACACTTGCATGATCTATACAGGGGAAATGTAGCCTTTGTGTACCTGCCTATTTCGGCAGGTCAGACTCAAGTCTGGAGCTGGCCGGATCTTCTGGATTGCTATACACAGTAAACTTCGTGCCTTTCTTATAGTGCTCGGATGCTTCAGCGGCTTCGTTCGTTTGAAAACGCTTGGAGCCATGGAAGACTTGCTTGCCCATGGTGTAGTCATAGTCCACAGTAAGCATAGAGACTTTCTCTCCCTTCCAGTCGGTTTCCAGCAGTCTTGCATCCTGTACAACTGCCTGTACCGGTTTCCAGTTGTCTTTTATCATCTGTGCTCTTTGCTGGCTGTTCCAGGTCGCCCAGCCTACGGCAAAGATTACGGGGACTATCACGCGAAGCACCAGTACTAGTGGGTGAGATCTGTAATTATTCATAGCTACTCCTTACCATTCGACAGCTTTTGCCAAAATGCAAAACTGCCGCGCTTTATTTCGCAGAGGGAACGGCTTTTGTATTTGAAAAGTCTTTTCCTAATATACCCTCTGAAGGTTCTTCAGGACGGGAATAAGCCCGAGTTTAATTATCTGTTTAGTATCTTATTTGGTGTGCTACAAATTTATTGATTAGCGCTTGGCTCTCACAAGACTGCGCGAATCGGCATCGTATTTAAAACTATTCGGCGGGATGTCCCAGGCATAAGAATAGTGTCTTTCATCCACAACGGTCGGCTCTACTTTGAACATATTCCTATCGCGGGGACCTTCCACCCTGGCGGTGTCTTTTGAGGCGGCGGACTGTCCAATAGCCGGGGCGATAAGAAAGTTTGCCGCAGTGACAACTGCTACTACGGTTTTGAAGTGGTCTCTTGTGGTCACACGCTTTTACCTCTTTTGACAACTCGGGCTGGATTGCCTACGGCGGTGGCGCCTTTGGGTACGTCCCGGGTAACGATACTGCCTGCGCCGATAAGGGCGTTGTCTCCGATTTTTACTCCCGGCAGAATAATCGCGCCGGCGCCGATCCATACATTTGCTCCAATGCTTACCGGCCTGCCGAATTCCAGCATCTTTGCCCGCTGTTCCGCGTCGCGGGGATGGTCGGCGGTAAGAATCTGCACTCCTGGTCCTATCTGAGTCATGGCGCCGATTTCGACTTTCACCACATCCAGAATCACGCAGTTGAAATTGAGAAAGACACCATCACCGATGTTTATGTTATAGCCATAGTCACAGAAGAACGGCGGACGAATATTGACACCTTTGCCAACCGAGCCGAATAGTTCTCTCAACAACTCTTCCCGCTCTGGCTGGGACAGAGTATGACTGCGATTATAGCGGTCCATCCACAGAGAAGCTTTTTTGTTG
The DNA here is from genome assembly GCA_020634035.1 of Candidatus Obscuribacterales bacterium. Classification (GTDB taxonomy): domain Bacteria; phylum Cyanobacteriota; class Vampirovibrionia; order Obscuribacterales; family Obscuribacteraceae; genus RI-106. Next base: position 147,260 of record JACKCM010000008.1, read on the forward strand.
TCTTGGGCCAGTTCCGGATCATCGGCGATATAAAATTCGCCTGCCAGCATCTTTTGTTTTTCAGACATCGGTGACACCTTGAGTATTAACCTTAGTAATATACTTGACTGAGTTAAATTTCGACGGAGATTCGCACCTTGAAGACCCAATATTTCACCGCGACCAGTCTCGACGGCTATATTGCCGACGAAAACAACTCTCTTGATTGGTTGATGCAGTTCGGAGATGGTCCTGAAGAAAATAGCTATTCTGCTTTTATAAATGAGGTCGGTGCCATTGCCATGGGGTCCACCACCTATGAGTGGGTTCTCGATAATGATACTTTCAAAGATCCGGACGCACCAAAGCCCTGGCCCTATGAGCAGCCTTGCTGGATCTTCACCACTAGAGATCTTAGACGTGTGGAAGGTGCCGATATTCGTTTTGTGAAAGGCGATGTCGTGGCTGTCCACAAAGAGATGGCTGCTGTCGCCGCAGGTAAAAATATCTGGCTTGCCGGCGGTGGGGAGCTGGTCGGCCAATTTTATGATCATGGTTTGTTGGACGAACTTATTCTAAGTATCGCGCCCGTCACCCTGGGCGCCGGTGCTCCTCTTTTGCCCAGGCAAATCGTGAAGCCTTCACTCAAGCTGATTTCATGTAAGCCTCTGGGCGATCTTTTTCTGGAGGTTCGCTATTCGTTATGAGATCATTCGGTTCCTGTTAATAGATCTGTCGAGCCCTCGATTCTTTACTTCGCGTTGCGTATATTCGAAGAATAGCCTGTAACCGCCGGGAGGAATTCGATGAGATTTCCCTGTTTTGTTCTGACTGTTTTACTGCGTGTTTTTCTGCCTGTTTCGCTGATCTTTCTTTATTGTGGTGGCATTGCCCGAGCCCAGAGCTGGCAGCCGTCGGAAGGGAGGCAGCAGATCAAGCTCTGGCCAAAATCGACTCCGAATCCGATACCACCTAAAGGACCAGAGTCCCTTTCCACTGTAACTGACAAACTGGTGGCGGGTAAGCCCTGGGTCTATGTCACCAATGTGGCGGAGCCCACCATGACCGTGTATCAGCCAAAAGGCAAAAATACCGGAGCCGCTGTTCTTGTCTTTCCTGGTGGTGGCTATCAGATACTGGCGATGGACCTCGAAGGCACAGAAGTTTGTGATTGGTTGAACTCAAAAGGCATTACCGCAATTCTTCTCAAATATCGAGTGCCGAATAAGGGCTCTTATCCTAAGTCACCGGTGGCTTTACAAGACACGCAGCGAGCCATGGGGCTGATTCGAGCGAGAGCGGCAGAGTGGAAAATAGATCCGAATAAAATTGGAGTGTTGGGCTTCTCTGCCGGGGGCCATCTGGTGGCAGCAATCAGTACTCACTTCGATAAAAGAATCTATTCACCTGTCGATGCGGCGGATAAACAGAGCTGTCGGCCGAATTTCGCCGTGGCACTATATCCGGGGCATCTATGGATTGATAGAAAACGATTCGTTTTAAACGCAGCCGTTCCTGTTACCTCAAAGACGCCGCCCACATTTTTGTTGCAGGCTGAAGACGACAAAGTCGATCCGCCTGAGCATTCTCTGGTCTATTATCGTGCTCTCAAGCGCGCCGGAGTCCCGGTGGAGATGCATCTTTATCCGAAGGGGGGTCATGCTTTCGGCTTGCGCCCTTCAAAAAATCCGATTACAAAGTGGCCTGCTTTGGTCGAGACCTGGATGCAGTCTATAGGTATGCTTTAGCCTGAGGCAGGCTTTTCCATCGGCACCATTGGCGATACTGACGGAATGATCGAGCTTTTTGAAATTTGCACCGAGCTCGTCCTAATTTCAAATTTCTGTCAGTAATAGTTCAAGATCGTCGAATTTACAAACTGCGATCAATCTTTTCCATCTGTGTGTGTCTCTTTTTAACAGCGGCTGATTAGCATGGGACTATGTCCTGATTCGAGGTATCGATATTGGTTAAACGAATTGTCGCCATCGCGATCATTTTTGCTTTCACTACTCTGGCGTGGTTCTTGCTGGGCGCCACAATCAACTATCGAACCAACCACCAGGATCTGGCTATGAAAGAGAGAGTCGGGCAACTGTGGGGACAGATTCACCGACAGTATGCACCGTCCTTTTTCTATCAGGTCCCGAAGCAGGTGACGGTGTCCGAACTAGAGGGTGACAAGACCGTCAATCGAGTCAAGACTGTCATGGAGAATGTCGACATTGCCATCGATTCTTCCGATGTCGATGTCAATCTCGATTTAGGTTATCGTCGCAAGGGCTTGCTCTGGTATTCGACCTATAAGGTCGATTTTGCCGCCCGCTACAAAATAACCAATAGCACTGACGCTCCTCAGAAAATCACCTGTTCTTTTCCGCTGCCTGCCTCGGACGCGGTCTATGACGATTTTACTTTTATGTTCGGAGATCAAAAGGTAGATACGATAAAGCCGGACGGCAGTCTTATCAAAGAGTCCGTCGAGCTTGGCGCCGGCAAAAGCACGGTGGTGAAAGTCGCTTACAAATCTCAGGGGCAGGACCAGTGGCTCTATCAATTCGGCAATGGAGTCTCCCAGGTCAAAGACTTCAATCTCGATTTGAAGACCAATTTCATCGGTATAGACTTTCCGGAAGGCAGCATCTCGCCCACGGTGAAGACCAAGTTGGAGAAAGGCTGGAATCTGAACTGGCATTACAACAATCTGCTCACCGGTTATAGCGTCGGCATGGACCTGCCCAAGAAGCTTAATCCAGGGCCCTGGGTGTCTGAGATCACTCTCTTTGCCCCTATATCGCTTTTTCTCTTCTTCTTTATCGTCTTCATGATCTCGACGGTGCGCGGCATAAAAATCCATCCCATGAACTATTTCTTCATGGGCGCAGGCTTTTTCAGCTTTCATCTTCTGCTTGCCTATCTAGTCGACCATGTCGCCATAGAGCTGGCCTTTGCGATATGTTCAGTGGTTTCGGTTTTTCTGGTTATTTCTTATATGCGCCTTGTCGTGCCTGGCTGGTTCGCCTATTTCGAGGTGGCTGCTGCCCAGATCGTCTATCTGGTTTTGTTCTCGTACACTTTCTTCTTCGAGCACTACACCGGTCTGATCGTCACAGTGCTCTGTATCCTCACTCTGTTTGTGATGATGCAGTTTACCGGTAGGGTGGATTGGGATTCGGTATTTGGCAAGAAGCCTGATAACAAGACCGATCCAGTTTAAAAGCAAAGACTATTCTTTGCGATCCGGTGTGGGCAGAGGTGTGATGCGGTAGAGGCACTGGTTAGAGCGTCTTGGATCTCGCTTCAGTCCGGTCAGGGTAGAGCCGGGGAAGCCTTTGTTGGTAGTTACCGGTTGTTTACTGTCTTCGCCGACAACCTGGATAAGACGTTCTAGAACAGGCAGAATCAGTGTCTTTTTGACCTTTCGCATTTTCTTCTTCTGACCGGTTATGGTGAGAAGCGCCATGTAGTTCTCGTTGATGTCCATGGTCAAGGTGCTCTGGGGTCCGTGGATTTTCTCGGCTAACTTAATCGCCTCTTCATAGAGTGGCTCGGCTTTGTCATAGGCCTGTCTGGCATGGTAGAGCATCGCCAGGTTCTGGATGATCAGGAGCACATCGGGATGCTCTTCTCCCAGGGTGCCTCTGTGAATCGCCAGGGCTTTCTCGCAATGTTCTTCGGCTTTGTCGAAATTTTTGCCGGTATAATACAGCCCCGCCAGGGCGTTGTGGGTGATGCCGGTTTTCAGGTCGTCGGGACCGAATACCAGTTCTTTGGCGCTTAGCAGATCCAGCATCAATGGCTCGACTTCTCTCAGCTTCTGGCGCTGGCAGAGCAGATCGCAAAAGTACTCTAGAGTCATCAGATAGCGCCCGTCGCCTTTATCTAGATTGCGCACCTGACTCCAGGCTCTGCGCCAGTTGGCTTCTGCCAGGTCGAGATTGTTTTCTTGCAGCGCGTTGCAGGCTTCGTTATAGAATTCCGACCACAGTTCCTCGTTCACGACGCTCTTGTCCTCAATATCAGTGCATTCCGTAGGATTGCCAGGGTCTATCACGGGATTCCAGGGCGCCAAAAAACAACCGGCCCTAACTATTCTCTTTATTCATTCCCCTTGACGACAATTAATCTTACTTCCTGAAGCAAATAATCCAATGATTTAAGGAAGCGTTCTTTTCATCAAACTTCCGATGGATATCACTGTCAAGGAGTGCGGCAAGCGATCCTGCTAGGTAGAATTTGTTTTTCTTTTATTTTAAATTGCGGCGGACTCCGGCAAAACAAGGACATTGATATTCAACACCTACTGGTTTATATGTGCTGTGGTGCCATATCTGGTGCTATATGTTCTGGTGCCCTCAGCACGAATACGCCTGTTTATGCTGATTCTGTTCTGTGCGATATTTCATGCCCATTTCGCCGGTCCGTCAGGAGTGTTGCCTATAATAGTCCTGGCGACAATTACCTATCTCTGCGCCAGAAGTGGCTCTCGCCCACTAATTAAAGGCGCGATTGTCCTGTGTGTGCTGGCCCTTGCCTTTTATAAGTATGCTTACTTCATCTCGGGCGAAGTGGTCGGAGTGTTATTCTCGGGTCAGGGCAAAGCCCTGTCAAATTACGCAGCCTCTACCCTGCCGGCTTTGCCGCCTCTGGCAATAAGTTTTTTCACCTTTGAATTCGTACATTATCTCTATGAGGTATTGAAGGGTGGAAAGCCTATAACAAGCCCTTTTCGCTTTGCCGCTTTCGCGATTTTCTTCCCTTCTCTTGTGGCAGGACCGATAAAACGATACCAGCAGTTTCTGCCCTCCCTTGAAAGCGGGCTTCATAACACCGACCTCAGCCGATGCGCCTCTGGGCTCGTTCTTGTGGCGGTGGGCTTTTTCAAAAAGCTTGTGATTGCCGACAACTGCACTCGTTTTACCGAGGCCTATCGAGACCAGTTTGTCGAGCTTGATCCGGCTATGCGCTGGCTGTTTCTTGTGCTGTTGAGTTTTCGCATTTATATGGATTTTGCCGGATATTCAGACATTGCAATAGGTCTTGCCCGCATAATGGGGGTGATTTGCCGGCCAATTTCAACTGGCCTTATCTTGCGCGCAACATCAAGGATTTCTGGCAGCGCTGGCATATGTCTCTCAGCTCATGGATTCGAGACTATGTTTATATTCCTCTGGGGGGCAATCGTGGCGGTCTTGCCAGAACCATTCTCAACGCCGGCATCGCGTTTGCTCTATGTGGACTATGGCATGGACCTCACTGGAATTTCGTTGTCTGGGGTCTTTATCATGGTCTCGGTTTTGGAGTCTGTCTCGGCTATCGTCATCTGGGTCCGGTGGGAGCCAGGTTGTATGGGCTGTTTCAAGCGGTGCCATTTTTAGGTTGGCTGATTACCTATCTGTTCGTCGCCTTCGGCTGGCTCATCTTTTTCTATCCTCCGGAAGAAGCTTTGTTTAAAATGGCTCTTCTCTTTAGAGGGGCGAGTCTATGAAATTCAAATTCAACTCTCTCTCTTCTGTGCAACTGCAGTTCTATCCTTTTTTTCTGGCCTGTGTGCTTGCTTTTGGCAGTTGCTGCTGCGTCGGTCGCTATCTGGCAGGCACAGATATATTGAATTCTTCATCGGCAGTACCTTTTAAGCGCTTCACCGAGGCTATATCAGCCGAGGGACAGTTTCTACCTACCTTCTCTGAGCTCTATCAACTTGCTTTAGGGGCAAGAGAGAAAGACCGTACTCTTGTAATTGTCGGTGGAGACTCGATTTTCTATGGTCTTGGTCAGGACCGAGAGCATCTCTGGAGCGAGTCTCTTAAAAAGGATCTGGGAAGCGATTTTACGGTGGTCAATCTCGCCTTCAGGGGCGGTGGTCTTATGCAGGGCGCCTGGTTTGTCTTCGAGAGCCTGGGAAGCAAGTATAAAGACGTGGTATTCGTCGGCAATACCTGGGCTGATAGAGTCGTGCAGGCGCCGCTTTCTGACTCTCCGTATAGTTATCTGTATTTAGATGGGCTGGATAAAGGCTATATCAAAGAGAGTGCCGAGCGTCAGAATTATATAGAGAAGACTGTTTCTTCATTAAGCAAACAAGATTCTACTTCTCCCGATCAACTCCTGGGCAGCCGTCTGGATAGTCTTTTCTATTTTAAGGATTTCTGGAACGCCGCATCGTATTCGGTGCTTTCTACCAGCTGGTCTAAAGAGCTGGGTTGTTTTTCATTTAAACCGCGTTCTGCTTATTTAGATACTGCCTCGATAGATCTCGATTCGGCAAAGAAAAGTGATGACTTCTTTTTAGATTTGATCAAAAAAGAGTATATCGTGCAGGACGAGATTCGCTGGTCGAAGCTCGCCGAAGCCGTTCGAGCCCTGTCGCCAGCTGCATCTTTGCGCAACAGAATGTTGATCGTGGATGTGGCGCCATCGCCGCAAATAGTCAATCGTCTGTCAGAACATGAAAGGACGCTCTTATCCACTACTAGAGAGAGAGCGGCAAGCATCTATCGCCAGGCCGGTTATGCCGTCCTCGATGTGGATGCTATCGATGCAGAAGGCTATATTGACGGTGTCCATCTCAATGCCCGGGGCGGAGCTATTCTGGCCGAGCAAGTGTGCCGAGCCCTAAAAAGACTGGGTCGAGAAGGAGACAATTAAATGGACAAAGATAGAACAGCTTCAAAAAGCAACTTTGTAATCTCGCTTTTGGCTGGAATCATATGCGGTGTCTTCTTTCACTTTTTGCTTTATAAATTGTCGTTGCCGGCCGAGCCTTTTATTTATGCATGGTTCTAGCGCTTTTAAATAAATCATGAAGAACGGAGAAGTTGTCAAGAAGTGGTGGTATTCTTCTGGAATTGCTGTAGATCACTAATTTCAAGCATGTTCCCTGTTTCTAGAGGTCCAGAAAATGAACAACCCGAGCTCAAGAGCAACACTGCTCAATATCATCAATAATCCCCGCAACAAAAAGGAGCTCGAGCTTGTGGACGCCCTGAAAGTGGTTGGGACCCCAGGCTGTAATGCACATCCTCAATAATGTAGATGCGGTCACTGCCAAGCAGATATCTGATTATGGTGTGGCTAATTTCAATAAGCTGGATTTTCGCCCCAATCCCTCAGATCGTCTGGTCTCTGTTCATGAAATCATCGAGACCCTGGAGAAGAGCTTTCAGTATGGCAGAGCAAACCATACTCGTTGCCATCTGGCTGCGTTTCGATGAAATCCGGCTCTGTCACGAGGATTTCACCGGTGTCGAAGCCGCTTTCGACAACCAGTTGTCTTTTAACGACTTTCAAAAGTTCGGCTCTGTCACTAATTGAAGATTCCTCTATGTAAATAGAAAGAGCTGATCTCAGGCGATTTCCTCTCTGAAGGCGTATACTATGCCCACTGTCAGGGAGGAAGAGCCGTGCGTGACCAGAAGACCTTCAACTGCAGAGTCCGAAAGCCGGTGTTGTCGGCATTGTTCTGCACTGCTCTGAGTCTAAGTCTAAGCCAGAGCAGTGCCGATGCTGCATCTCCGTTTCATGCTTTTGTTTATAGAGATACCAGCGATCTGCTTGCGGCCGGTTCTCTTCAGGCAGAAAAATCTACAAAGTTTGATAAGGCGAGTGAATCGAAACCGCCAAAACAGCCTGCAAAAACGAAGATCAACTGGCAGAGCTTCGATGATTCTCTTTTTGCCAGGGCTAAACAAGAGAACAAGTTCATCTTGCTGGATCTCGAAGCGGTCTGGTGTCACTGGTGCCATGTCATGGATCGTGAGACTTATACCGATCCCGAAGTGGTCAAGCTCATAAATGAGCGCTATATCGCGGTCAAAGTAGATCAAGATGCAAGACCGGATCTCAGCCACAAGTATGAAGATTACGGTTGGCCCGCCACCATTGTATTCAACGCGGATGGCAAAGAGATAGTGAAGCGTTCGGGTTATATTCGGACTGAGAGAATGAGAAGTCTTCTAAAGGCGATTATCAAAGATCCAACCCCAGAAGAAAAAGAGCCGCCGCGGGTAACTTACAGTCGTAAGGGCGCTTTATCTGATGATCTGAGAAAAGAGCTTGTCGAAAAGCATCGCAAAGGTTATGATGCCGAATATGGTGCCTGGGGACGTTTTCATAAATTCCTCGATTGGGACAGCGTCGAGTATGCCATGGAGACCGGTCTTGCCGGTGACAAAGAGGCAGAGGCAAGAGCGCGCAAGACCCTGGATGGTCAGCTTAATTTATTAGATCCTGTCTGGGGTGGAGTCTATCAGTATTCTACCGATGGCGATTGGAAGCATCCTCATTTTGAAAAGATCATGCAGATGCAGGCTGAGAACATGCGCATCTATTCGCTGGGGTATCGGTTGTACAAAGACAAGCGCTATCTGAAAGCAGCCTCCGATATCGCCCGCTATCTCAATCAATTTCTCAGTTCACCCGAGGGCGCGTTTTATACCAGCCAGGACGCCGATTTGATTCAGGGCAAACACAGCGCCGGATTTTTCGAACTCGACGATGCCGCCCGCCGCGCCAGAGGCATTCCCAAGATAGACAAACATAGCTATGCCCGGGAGAACGGCTGGGCGATTACCGGTTTTGTTGCGCTTTATGCTGCTTCCGGCGAGAAAAAATATCTGGACCGAGCCCTGGAGGCAACTGCCTGGGTGGAGAAGAATCGAGCCTTAGACGGTGGCAAGTCAGGCGGTTTCAGCCATGATGCCCGGGATGCCGCCGGACCTTATCTGGGCGACACTCTTGCCATGGGCAGGGCTTATCTTTCGCTCTATGGCGTTACCGGTGACCGCGCCTGGCTTGGCAAAGCCCGGGCGGCGGCGGATTTTATAGAGAAGCATTTCCTTGCCGGAGCCGGCGAGGGCGATGCCGGCTATATCACCGCTGATCTTTCTTCCAGCAAAATAGCAGCCCCTGTGCGCTTGCCCGACGAAAACGCCAGGCTCAGTAGATTTGCCAATCTTCTTTATCACTATTCTGGTAAGCCCGAATACAAAGCGATGGCGGAGCGGGCGATGCGCTTTATCGCCACTGCCGAGATTGCCAGAAAGCGCAAAATTCTTGTGGCAGCGCCTTTGTTAGCTGATTATGAGCTTTCTAGAGATCCCCTGCATGTGACTGTGGTGGGTAAAAAAGGTGATGCGACGGCGGAAGCTCTATTAAAGGCGGTTATCGCCGGTCCTGCCGTATATAGCCGAATCGAGTTCTATGACAGCGCCGAGGGAGTGTTGCCCAACTCTGATGTGGAATATCCCGATCTGGGCAAGGCTGCCGTTTTCTCTTGTGGGGACGGCATCTGTTCGGCGCCGGTTTATGAACCTTCTCAAGTGAAGCGTTTTTTCGAGCCTCGCAGTAAGAATAAGGATATGTAGGTCACTTTCTGGCGATCAGACAAGTGATGATATTGATTCTAATGGCGTCGAACATGCCAATAGGTTACCCTTGAGATCGAGTAAAATTGTCGCTGTCGATTTCGAGGCGAATAGTAAGAGCACACTTTCAGAAGAGGAGACTCGTCGAATTATGAGCGAGAGCAAGAGTGAGAAAGTCGTCTACGATAGAAAGCCCTGCATCATGACTCTTGCCCCGGGCAATTATGCCTGGTGCGCTTGTGGTCGTTCTAAAAAGCAGCCGATGTGCGACGGCTCCCATGCCGGAACCGAATTTACTCCCCATCGCTTTACTGTGGAAACAGAGACAAAGATGGCTTTGTGTAACTGCAAACACACCCACAATCCACCACGCTGCGATGGTACCCATTCTTCACTCCCTCCTTCTGAAGAGTAGTCCATGAGCAAAGGGGCGCGACGAGTGTTATTTTCTAGTCTCTCCAGGTTGTGCATATCTGCCGCGCTGGCTCTTTCTCTATTTGTCGGCAGTGGCTGCGGCAGCGCCTTTGCCTTTGACCACCGTCACACGGCATTTACCGACGAACTGCAAAAGTATGTCGGCATGTCTTTAATAGATTATGGCAGTTGGAAGAAAAGTCCAGAGAATCTAAAACGCTATATAGACAGCCTGACCGCCATCGGCGAAGAAGAGTACAAAAGCTTTTCTGAGGACGAAAAGAAAGCGCTCTGGCTGAATGCCTATAATGCTCTCACCATCTATCTGGTTTTAAAATACTATCCTGTCAAAGGGAAAAAGGCTTATTATCCAGCCAGCAGCATACGTCAAATAGACGGATTCTGGGAAGACAACAAAATTACCATCGGTGGTAAAACCGCTACTCTTGCCCAGATCGAACACAATCTATTGCGTCGTGATTTTCGTGACCCCAGAACCCACTTTGCGGTGGTGCCTGCCGCTGTCGGTGGTGCCACCATCGAGCGCGTCGCGTTCTCTGCGCCAGGTCTCGATCAATGGTTAGATAGAAAAGCCAGAGAATATCTGGGCTCTCCGCGCAATGTCAGGGTCGATACTAAAAGCGGTACTATTTACGTGCCTCAACTCTTTCGCTGGTTTCCTCTCGATTTTGCCAAATCTGTCGGTCTGGGGCGGGCTTTCCCTCCTCCTACCGATGACCAGATCATCGTCGCTTACCTAAGAAAGAAAGGTGGCAGCGACCTTCGTACACAAATTGACCGTGTCGGTAAGAAGGATTCTGAAATCAGAGTCATATACGAGCCCTTCGACTGGACCCTCAACGATCTGTGCCCGGAAAACCCGGATGCTACGAAGAAAGCAGCAAGCACACCTGCGCTTTATAATTTCCCGCGGGTTCTATCTGTCGAAAAGAAATAGAAAATCTGGACGGTTGACCGGCCAAATAATTGAATTTGTCAAAAATATGTCACCAAGGCGAAGTACCTTTGGTTATGGCTTGCCGGAAAAATGGCGCAGCGTTTATCTAGGGATGGGTGATTGGACTTCCCTGGGAGAGCGCATAGATCGCAGCCGAGCAAGCCGATCGATGGTCCGCTACTACTCGCGAGATCTGGAAACCGAGATCAATCTGTCTCGATGACAAAATCTTTCATTCGGTAGGAAGTACCGCGAAATAGAGCTACGGTCTCACCGGCTTCATCGCATACGGCGATGTCATAGACGCCGGTTCTGCCCTTCAAGCTCTTTTCTGTCGCGGTGGCTCGCAGAATCTGACCGATCTTAACCGGTGCCAGAAAGGATATCGAACAGTTGAGGGCGACGGTTTTATGGTTGCGAGAATTGCAGGCGTAGGCGAAAGCTGTGTCGGCGAGGCTGAACATGACGCCGCCATGACAGATGCCGTGACCATTGACCAGCAGTTCGGTTATCTCTAGAGAGACCACCGCTTCACCTGCTTCGGCGCTGACCAGTTTCATGCCGAGCATGCTGCTGAATTTGTCGCCTTTTTCCATGTGGTTGGCGACAGCCATAGCCAGTTTTTCTGTTTTGCTCTCTACCATATTCAGCAGCTTCCTTGTACTCTGTTTCGGTTGAATGAAAGGATACCCTATTGAAATCATCCAGGGAGCATTGTGCTGCTCCCGCCTCGTTTTAATGACGGGCTCGTAGATTCCCCATGTACGTAGATGTCTTCTCAGGGCTATCTTTAGAGCTATCCCCTCGCGATTACATAGCTCCTATGGCTTTCGATTCCCAGTGTCCTGCTCCCACCGGACAGGAAGTCCCTACCTTAAGGCTCAAAAGAGATGCAGATCCCTGCGATCGCACCGACTATTCTCTGGTGAAAGACCAGGTCGACAGGGTCGGTACTTCCAGCCGCCTTCATGATGAGATAGCCGAATCTTACAAAGAGTTGGTCGAGACCGACCGAAAGTTCAAGCTCAACAGCAGAGATGCTGATTTGCGCGAGGCGAGCAAGCTGGAGCCTGAGATGGCGTATGACTTGAATCAGTACCGCATCGCCTCGCCGGGAGTTTTTCGAATAGATTCCAGAGAAGCCGGCAAGACCGAGAACCGTGGACTGGGCACAGGCTTTGCTGTCAGGCAAGAGGGCAATCAGTGTCAGATCATGACCGACTATCATGTGGTCACCACCGATGCCGGCGATTTAGAACCTAATTTGACCGTAAAGAGCCGCGATGGCAAACGTGCTCCTGCAACGCTCAAAGCGCAGGACGTCAAGTCTGACCTGGCGCTTCTCTCTGTGCCTGTGGCCTCTATCGGTTCCTGTCCGGTGCTGCCCCTTGGTAAAAGCTCAGCCAGTCTCCACCCCGGTACGGATCGGGTGGCGACCATCGGCCATGCCGGCGGCGCCGAGCAACAGTTTTTGAGCGGCGGCTATGTGATTCATAACGGCAGAAAACACAGCGAGATCGAGAATCATCCTGACGGCAAGACTAAGCCCTGGAAGGATAATCAGGTGGTGGAGGTAGCTGCCCATGTGATCGGCGGCAATTCGGGTGGTCCAGCCATGGCTGACGGTGCGGTTGTCGGCGCTACCCAGTATAAGCGTGCCACATCCGAGATGTTCTTCACCCCGGTAGAAGACATCCGCGCCCTCATTGCAAAAGCCAATCCATTTCCAATTCTTCGAGCCGCTCCGGTTCCGCGCGATATCCCTCTGTCCTGTACCATCGCTAAAGAGGAGATCCGGGCTCATGTTAGTCGCGGTGAACTTCTCAACGGCAACTTCAACGAGAGACGGCATATCTATCGCTTCAAGGACGGTTCGGTATATACTCTCAACCAGAGTCCTTCTTCTTGTATCAAGACCCTGCCCGGGAAATAATGCTGCCTCGCTGTTCTTCAATTCGCATTGTACTGTCCGTACTGCATTTAGCGATCACAGCAAGAAACAGTCCTATTCCGAACATATCTATGAGTTCGAACGGGTGGGTTCATTTCATCTTAAAGTACGACTCGGCACGGTAGACTATGATAAAGACAAGCGTTGGTTGGTCAAGGTCCTCTACGAAGGAGATGTTCACTGACGCTTTTGAGGTCCATCGACAAGATGATCTGGTCGCGGCACCAGATGCCGTCTTCGATGATTTTTTCCGGGTAGTGTTTTAAAAAATGATCCGGAACTATCTTGGATATGCGAAAGCCGCACTTTTGATAAAAGGCTAACTGAGAGATGCTTGAATTGCCTGTGGCGACGATAAGTTCTAAGGCGCCAAGCGACTTTGCTAAGTTAACCGCATCCAGTATCAGATGCTTGCCGAATCCTCTGCCTTGAAGATTTGTCTCTATGGAGATGTTCATTATCTCCACTATTCTATTTTCAGCGGCTCGAAGTACATAGACTCCGACCAGTTTGTCGTTTAGATAAGCCAGTCTGAGTTTTGCGTCTTTCAGATAGGCATCGACCAGCTCTCTAGAAGGGTCCGCTTCTAGAAGCAGATGATAAGGAATCTCCTCGTCAGCGCCCGGGTCTCGGATGGTCAGGGCGTTATCGTGATACATGCTTTCCCGTTTCAGAACAGATCTTCATAGATGGCTTACAGAATCCAGGCATTTTAGCAGATTCGGGTATATCTAAGCTGGACAGAGCAGGAATTGGTCTTTATGGGTGAAAGCCTTGGAAGTTTGCGCAATGTCAGGATTCTCACTCCAGGGCGAATCTTGTATCGGGTTTTTGCAGTATTACTTGTGCTCTGGTTCGGTATCGGTTGGCTAGCTTCTCTTGCTTCTCATATAGATGTCGCCGGAGAGAATTGTCGGGAAAGTGAGATCCGGGCTCAGACCCGCTCTATAGAGAGGCGTCTTGCTCTGGGCGAAGACGAGCTCATGAATGTAATCATTCCGGAAGGGGCGCTTTTTTGTAATACCTTATTCGGTTTCAGCCTGATCTGCCAGGGCAAGAAGTTGCCCCGAACGAGTCCTGAGCGACAAAGGCTACTGGAGCGACTTGAGAGGTTGATAGCCAAAGTCGAGAGAATGCGAGAGCGCTATCCTTTTGAGCTGAATACAAAATTGAATCCACCTGGTGGTATCATCATCAGCGGTCATGAGAATCTCTTACGGGCCGGGTATTGTACCCTTGGTGGCAGGAGACCGGATATCGTCGCCGCATTCGGTCGACAGTCTCGTTTGATAAACGATGCGATACTTGCCACTCCATCAGGATTTCCCCAATGCTACAAAGGTTACACCTGGGCCCAGGATTGTGTTTTCGCGGTCGATTCTCTGCGTATTCACGACAGGCTTTTTGGCACCGATTATAGTGCGGCGATAGAGAAATATGTCAGCGGTCTCAAAGAGCACATCGATCCTGTTTCAGGATTGATGATCGCCCAGGTAGATCCTGCTTCAGGAAAGAGCATCGAAGGGGCCCGGGGCTGTGCCGCTGCCTGGGGGCTTTCTATCCTTCCATCTATAGATGCGGAATTCAGTCGCAGTCAATATGCTCTTTTTCGAAAGAGCTGGTATGTCGATGTTCTGGGATGTCGAGCTGCCCACGAATGGTATCGCGGCAAGTCGACCAGTACCAACTTTCATGCCGGTCCGGTGGTGTTTGGCATGGGGGCGGCGGCTAGCGGCATCTGCATAGCGGCAGCCCGGCGCGCTGGTGACCGGGTCTCATTTAATCGGCTTTTGCGTAGCCTGGAGCTTGTCGGACTGCCTTTCTACACAGCCGGCGGAGAGAAGTATTATTTTTTCAGGCTCTGTTTAATGGCTGACGTAGTATCGCTCTGGGGTAAAACTATCGAGCCTTTTGATAATGCCGAAGTCCCCGCATCACAGGAGCCGAATAGGGAGCAGACCGACCTTTTCTGGCTGGTAATTGTTCTTGTGGCCGCGCTTTCAATTATGACGGTGGCAGTGCTGTCGAAGAATCTGCTTTCTATAATTCGTGACGACAAGGTGGTGCGTGTATCCTGGAACAAAACAACAGCCGCCGGATTTCTTTTCCAGGCGGCATGTGTAGTGCTTTTCTTCTTAAGCGGAACCTTCTCGTTTCTTCAGATCTTCATCTTCATGACCATGATCGATCTGGTCGAAGCGATGGCGGTAAGACCCGCAATTATTGGAAAGCTTTATGACAGCTAAGAAGAAGATTTTGTCTTCAGCTCTCGTGCTTGCTTAAACAGCTCTTCGGCATCTTCGGTCTGACCGAGACGTTTGAGACAGTTGGCGTTTTCTATAAGGGTGAGAATATAACTAGAATTGTTCTCACCGAGAACTTGCTGTTTCAAATTAAGCGATTGACTCAGCATTGTCAGGCATTTTTCGTGGTTGTTCTGACGGTTGTAGATTTTTGCCAGGATTTCACAAATTTCCCAGGTCAGTTCATAGCATTCATTCTCGAAGGACGTGACAAGCTTGAGAAGCTTGAGGAGCGGTAGCTCTACTTTCTTTAGTTCGCCATCATCCAGGCAGTTCTGAACCTTATTCAGCAGCTTGTTGGCTTCTTTCTTCTCGACCTCGGACCAGTGATTATCTTCCCCGGCTTTAGATACCAGCTCTTTCAGGGCTTTCATATCTATTGCATCAGGCGTTGACGATGAGATCGTCGTTTCGCTGCCGTTTTTCAGATCATCCTGAGACAGGATTGGTAGCGCAGATGTTTCGGTTACCGCTTTGCTATCGGTACTGCTGTTGTTTTGGCTGGATCTTTGAAATTTCATGAAGCGACCTGCTGTCGGTGTTTGAAAACTAGTAAAGTCGGAAATAAATCGGTCTTCGAACTTTATACCCCCATCAGGTGATGCAAATCACCCTTGACAGAGTCACGGTTGTACTCCTATCTGTGGCTCGGTCTTCGGACAGATCCGTGAAAACAAAGAGCTACAGGGCGAAAGCAATTTATTCGACAATCACATCGGTATATATTAAATCTTGGCTGCGCCGGAGGCTAGTTTGCTCAGTCGACTCTCTTCCAGTTCTAGCAGCAGGTCTTCGATTTCGTGCCAGGAGCGTGCCCGGGGATAGCCTTCTACCAGTCTGTTGTGCGGCGAATCAAATAGTATTCCCTGACCTTCGAAAGTCGAGAAATGACGTGGATTGTCATCGATTAGATAATCGGCTCGCACAATGTACTTGTGTCCGCAGAAAATATAGTTGAGGTGATGTATAGAGGGAAAGTGCTCTTGAAGCCAGTGAAACTTCGGTCTCAGAGAAACCGGCACTTCCATGGCTGCTGTTGAGATGAAGATCTCGTGCTTTTCCGAAAGGCGCTCTATGACGTCCTGGGAGCCGTCTATTACTTTTAGATCAAGCCAGAACTCTTCTTCGGCCAGGGCGTTTTCGATGATGTTGAACTCTTTTTCGGTGAGGATATCCGTCAGCTTTTTGCCGACCAGATCATCGGGAGTGTGACTGGTATTGCATTCGCGGTTGTAATAATCTAGTAGACCGCCCAGAGCGTCGGCGATTACCTCGTCCATATCTATTGCAATTCTTGCCATTACAACCTCCCGGATTCCCCCTATACTTTGACGCAGACCCCGGGCATTTAGCAAGCTCTTTAGCGCTTTTGTTTGCAGTGGAGCGCGAAAAATTAATACTTGGCTTGCTTACAAGCAGGAGAAACACCGGAATATCACGGTTGTTAATATATGGCAGCGGCTATAGAATCTTGATATAAGGCTATTTGGTCAGCAAACGCCAATGCCAGTGGCGATTCAGGAGTGCAGCCGTTGAGTATCGATCAAGCACCTTGCAACGCCGGGGAGAAATTGCCAAACAAGTGGCTGTTTCGGCTCTGGCGGGCTGCTTTGATGAGGCTCAAGCAGGCCTGGCGTGAACAAGAGAATGAGAAAATCCGGGAGAAAGTCGAGCGGGTTCCGTCTCTGATACGGCCGATGAAACTGTCTGTCGATGTGCTGCTTCGTTCTGAAAGACATCTTACGAAGAATCCGAAAAATAGCCTTGAGAGAATCCGACTGATTCAACACTATTGCCTCTATAGAAAGACAGATGTTGAAGCAGCCAGGCGGCTCTCCCATCACGTCAAAGCCTTTGTGGCGAATAACCCCCTTGATGAAAATATTCCGCTCTTGCCGGTCAATTCAGGCGAGGCCGAACTCTACGAAGCTGTCCAGAATATCTGGCTGGGTCATATCGAACGGGATCCGGGCAATTTAGAGATTCTGAAGGCAGCATCGATGTTTTATGCCTGGCGTGACCCGGCGCTTTCAGCCATGATCGGCAAAAGAGTAGTTGAGCTTTCACCGAGCCAGAAAGAGGACATCATCAGACATTGCCTTGGCGTCATGGGAACTGTGGAAACTGATATCGAATATGCCACCAATGCCTATGAAGCGCTTTTGCTGGCTTATCATAAGAAAACCTTGTCTCCCCGGCGAAGATTCGAGATCTTGATGCAATTGCCCGAATACGCTTATAAGCTAGGTCGCTTCGATGATACCATCAAGTATGCCGGTGAACTCTTGAAAGAGGTAGAGGAATTACCGGCCGATTCGCTGCAGTACGGCAGCAACTTTCATCGTGCCTGTCTCTGGATAGCAAGGGTGCTTTTCGAGCGCGGTGACATCAAACGAGCCAAGCAATGGTTTATATGGTCCGTGAAGACGAGACCTTCACTATATCTATGTACGGCTGGACCGGATCTTTATCTTGCCGAGCAGTTCGTTCTAGCCGGAGAGCGGCAGATCGTAATCAACTATCTAACCCATGCTTCGCTTTTTTGGAAAGAAGGGATTCTCTTTGACTGGATAGATCAGCTAAAAGAAGGGAAGAAACCGGATTTCAGTGCTTATCTTATTTGAGTTTATAGCTCTGTCGAATTGTTGTGAATTCCGGATGACAGACAGCGCTGGTGGTGACCAGGCAAATATCTTCTGCCAGGTACTCTCCACCGGAGAAAGTTTCTTTTAGTTCGGTTACCCGCTCTTTGAGCGTTATTGATGGCGGGGCGCCGAAGCGGGCGATGGTGATGTTTCCAAAGACGATATCGTCACTTATATAGCTTTTGTTGTCCGGTATCTTATGCTTTGTCAGATTCTGTCTGAGCGCTTTGACAAAGTCACCATAGGTTTTATCTGTGAAGACAGTGACGGCAAGACTGGTGGGCAGAAGGAGCAAGCCCGAGAGATGAAATCTGATCGGCCTCAGATTCTCCGCGGCTATAGATTCTTGAAAAGCGCGGTCGGCTGCTGTGATATCGGCGGCGGTGAAGGTGGGCGGGTCTGCAATGCGACGAACATTCTGGATGGTTATGTGCAGAGATTCGGGGAGATAGTAATATTGGTTCGTATCCAGCGCTTTGAGCTCTTCTATCAGGGTCGTGACAGTCTCCTTGATAGCAGGGGGTAGAAAGCTGAGAAATGTCAGACATAGTCTTGCGTCGTTTTCGAAATCGCTGCTCAAGGGAACCGACGAAGCGGGGCTCTCACCTGCCCAGCTCAGGGCTTCCAGTCGTTCTAGAATTTCTTTCTGCTTCCGGGCATAGTTCATAGCGGCTTATTTTACATTTTTATTTTGCCAATAGCTTGAAGCCAATGAAGTATCATGGTCGCATTGCTTTTGCCGGGTCGAATCAGATGCTCTACCGCACATCAATGGGAACCTCATCGCCTCTAGGGGCCACTGTCAGGGATGATGGGGTCAACTTCAGCATCTATTCGCGAGAGGCTCGCTCTATAGAGTTGCAATTCTTCGATCACGAAGATGATCAGGAGCCTTCTCAGGTTTTCAAGCTGAAGCCCCGGGAGAACAAGACCTTTTATTACTGGCATATCTTCGTCAAAGGCGCCCGGGCTGGGCAGTTGTACGGTTGGCGGGCGGGCGGTGTCTACGATCCTGATCAGGGGCTTTTCTTTGATGAAAGCAAGCTTTTAATAGATCCCTATGCCAAAGATGTGGTCGGCTTCGCCAATTATTCTAGAAGCGATGCTTCGGTTTTCGGTAAAGAAAATAGCTCCCTCAAAGCGGTGGTGTTGGATAGATTCGCCTATGACTGGGAAGACGACCGGGGACCTCGCATTCCTTTCTCTCATACGGTTATATACGAGATGCATGTGGCCGGATTTACCAAGAGCGAAAGCTCCGGTCTGTCTGCCAGTTTGCGAGGAAGCTACAGAGGCATC
Organism: Candidatus Obscuribacterales bacterium; assembly: GCA_020634035.1. Lineage (GTDB taxonomy): Bacteria > Cyanobacteriota > Vampirovibrionia > Obscuribacterales > Obscuribacteraceae > RI-106. The sequence continues at coordinate 166,174 of JACKCM010000008.1, forward strand.
GTTGAGAAAATCCCTTATCTGAAAGAGCTGGGTGTTACCACACTCGAGCTTATGCCGGTGCAACAATTCGACCATCAAGACGGACCGCCCGGACTTTCTAACTACTGGGGTTACAGCCCGATTTCGTTCTTCAGCCCCCACAAACAATATGCATCTGACCAGGGCAACTCGGTGGATGAGTTTCGCGATATGGTGAAAGCTTTGCATGCCAACGGCATGGAGGTGATACTGGATGTGGTGTTTAATCACACCGCCGAAAACGATCGTTTTGGACCGACACTTTCGCTGCGCGGTCTCGATAACCGAAGCTATTATATTCTTGACCAAGCCACCAACGCCTATCAGGATTTTACCGGCTGCGGCAATACTTTGAAAGCTGAACATCCGGTGGTGGCCAAGCTCATTCTCGATTCGCTGCGCTGGTGGGTGCGAGATATGCATGTGGATGGCTTTCGTTTCGACCTGGCTTCGGTACTGTCGCGCAATGTATTCGGTGCGCCCCTGGAGCGACCGCCGATTTTGTTTGCCATCGAGTCGGATCCTGTTTTGGCAGGCACCAAGCTCATCGCCGAAGCCTGGGACCCGGCAGGTCTTTATCAAATCGGTTGGTTCGTAAACCAGGGCGACTGGTATGCCGAGTGGAACGGTCCTTTTAGAGACGATGTCCGCAAGTTCGTCCGCGGTGACGAGAAGATGGTGCACGCTCTGATGGCGAGAATTCTTGGCAGTGCCGATATCTATCGAAAAACTCGTCGGGATCCTAATAGAAGTATCCACTATGTGACCTGTCATGATGGTTTTACCCTCAACGATCTGGTGAGCTATAACCACAAGCATAACGAAGCCAACGGTCACGAAAATAGAGACGGCAACGACCAGACCTATAGCTGGAATTGTGGTGTGGAGGGCGAGACCGATGATGCAAAAGTCGAGCGTCTTAGACTGAGGCAGATGAAGAATCTGCTCACCATTCTGTTTATGTCCCAGGGTACACCGATGCTCTCTATGGGCGATGAAATGCGCCGATCTCTAGAAGGCAATAATAACGCCTATTGCCAGGACAACGAGCTCAACTGGCTGGATTGGTCTAAAGAGAGCGACAATGGCGGGATGCTGGAGTTTACGCGCAAGTTAATTCGCTTTACCCAGTCACTCGGGGTCTTTGATCTTGACCACGATCTACTCGAAACGGTAAATGCCAGAGAGCCCTATATACAGTGGCATGGTGTGCGTTTGCATGAGCCGGATACCAGTGACTGGTCCCATAGTATTGCTTTTGAATTGAGGGATGTCCTGAAGAAAGAGCACTTGTATGTAGCGTTCAATGCCTACTGGCGTCCCCTTGGTTTTCAGTTGCCGGCTCCGACCGAAGGCAGTCGGTGGCGCAGGATAATCGATACCTATCGCCAATTTCCAGAGGACTTTTGCGAATTGCATGAGGCACCATATGTAAAGGCGGATGTCTATCGTCTGCAAGAGCGCTCTTCGCTGGTTCTTATTTCAGGGCCTCAGCTTTGACGCTGTTCCACTGGGCGCCGTCCGAATATCTGACTTGCAGCACTCGAAGCTTTAGAGCGCTAGTATCGGGGTGAATGCGGTTGCCTTTCCATTTGCCCCGGGCTTCCGCACCAGGCCCCAGTATCACAGCTTGAGCTGCATGGAATGTACCGAGATCTTCTCCCCTTGCATTTACATAGCGCAGCCTGAACTTGACTGCCGCCACGGGTCTTTCACTGTTGTTCTTGAACGAAATATAAATACGGGCATCTTTAGGTGCGCCGAATGGATCGAGATCGAGAATCGCCCTGGTGGTTGAATCTGTCGTGATAATCGGACAGCCAGCCTCTTTTACGAAGTCGATGGAGATCTCTTTTTGAGGAGTAGTTAGTTGTGTAGGCTCAGGTTTGGAGTAAACATTATTCGATGTAATCAAGAAAAAAACAGAGAGCAGGAAAAGCATTCTGAATAATCTAGCTGAGAGATAACTTAACTTAATTGTTTTCATTCTCCAGGCAAATTTCTCGATCTTTAAAAACTGGCAGAATGCCCTGGCAGTCGGCCGCATTCGCTTTCTAGCTTCCTTTCCATTTAACTATATGAGAGAGGAAGCTGCAAGCGGCGCATTGATATAATCGCAAATCCTATGTTGTGTAAGAGTAAGTGGCAAACAATATTCCTGGTTCTGCTCGTGCTGAGCGTCTGTTCCCCGGTATCAGCCGATGACGCTGGAAGTGATGAATCATTCTCACCGATGCTGGAGGAGACCTCTGAGCAATCATCTCCTTTCCTGTCACCGGGAGCGGAGGCTCTTGCAAAGCAGCTTGGTGTCAAGAAGACTGTTGTCAGGTTGGCTCTTTTGCAGGATCACTATCGAAGTGCGGGAGACAAAGATTCCCTCGATCAGATATTGCATCTCAAACAGCAACTGACAGATATTTTGCAGTACACATCATTTCAGGTTCAAGATGCGCTTGCAGCGATAGATTCGGACCTTGCATACAACGACCAGGTTTTCGACTATCTTTCGGCCAAGAAGGAGAAGAGAGAGTTTTTTACCACAGTCGGCACTTTTATGGCTACCGGTGCTCTCACTGTGCTGAATCAAGCACTTTCTTTCGGGTCCTCCGGAAATGTAGGAAACGTGCTCGGCACTGTATCTGGTTCTACATCTCTGGGAGTTCCCACCATCAATTTGATCCCGCGAAAATACAAATATCCGCAATTCAGGGATAGCCGACCTAATATGCTCTCTCAGATTCTGGAGCGGGGCAAGGGGTCTTCCAGTGAGTTCAATTCTACGGTCTGGACATATTTAAACACCGCTCCACCTAGCTCGGTCGATGGTAAAACTCGCAGACAACTATTGTTGAGGCGCTGGAGCAATCTTCGTCAAATGGAGTTCGACGATAGCGAATCTAGTAAGTACAAACTGGATTTAATTACCCAGACCGTCGAACAGCCAGAGAAAATCAGTCTTTCTATTTTGGTTTTGAGAGGCAATCTTCTTTCTGATGTTCGCGCTGAAATTGGGTTGCTTTATCGTGATCTGGCCGAATTGAAGGCGGGAATCATGGCTCTCTAAAGCTTGACGCGTGGCATCAAGCGGTTCTGGCTTCGTACAGCTTTCTGGCCAGGGCCATTTTTGCGTAGATAAAGTCGGTGTTAAAAGGGTTGAGGCTGATGCCGTGTTCTATGTGTTGCAGAGCCAGCTTCAGGTCGTTTCTGGTCAGGGCAAAATAATAGGCCATCTCTATCGCAGGCATAAAGTCGGCGTTATCAGAGAGCACTGTCTCTATCAGCTCTTCTGCTTTTTCTCCGTTGCCATGCGCTTTTTCAAGGGTGGCCAGCAAGACCTGAGCGCGCTCGAAATCAGGAAACTCTTCGGTGAGCTCTTTCAACTCTTTTGTCGCTTTCTCTTCGTCCTTTTCGAACTGATCGCAGCAAAGAGAGAATCTTTTTTCAGCATGATCCGGTAGATCGACTTTGGGAAGCTGGGTCTTGATCAGACGCTCCGCGTCTACTTTGACATAGTTCTCATCAGGACCGGCAAGTTCTATGGCTTTTTCAAAATTTTTCTTGGATAGCGCATACCTCTGGTTCGCCAGGTACCAGTAGCCTATCTCATAGTAATCGAGCGCGCCGTAGCTGTCGGGCGGATTATCCGGGGGCCAGTTCAAGACAGCGTTGCGCAGCTGTAATAGAGCTATTAGATACTCGAAGTTCAGAGGCGAGAGTTTGAGAAGCTCTTCAAAAAGTGAGAGCGCTTGTTTATCGTTCTCTTCCTCCAGCTCGATATGGGCCATAAGCTCTATCGGTCTCAAAAGCTGGCTATTGACCGAATGGGCATAACGGGCAAGACCCCGGGCTTTTTCCATATTGCCTTCCCGGATATAAATTTTTGCCAGATTGGTAAAGGGCCACTCGAAGTCGGGATAGGTTTCCATCAAGCGTTCAAAGACCTTTTTGGCTTTGTCCGGCTCGGTGCGCATTAAGTTGAAGCCTTCTATATTTCCTTCGACCGCGGCATTCGGCACTTCCATCCGGGGCAATTCAGTACGGCGCAAACGTTCGGCATGGACGGCCACTTCGTCTCCGTTGGCCATGGTTTCTGCCCGGTAGAGACAATCTTTGGCCAGTTCGATCCAGCCGGTAAGCCTGTAGACCACGCCAAGCTCATAATATTCGCGCGGATTGAGGCTGTCCGGAACCTTCTCCATCAATGGCCATAGATGATCGATTCTCACTAGCCGTACTGCTCCGCGAATTAGAAAAGGCACCGACGACGATATCACAGCGTCAATCCGCCGAGAAATCCTCTCTTTCAAATATACCCAGTCGAATTTAGCAGATTGGAGATAACAAAAGTAAAAATGTTTCGTAGAAACCCCAATTCTCTCATGACAACCTCTTCTAAAAGCCATATATTAGAGTCGCGTTTGTGAATAGATAGAGGGTCCGAAGTATTGTCCAATCAGGCGAATCCGGCAAATCAGGTCGATATATCCCACGCTGACGAGGCGATTCCGGAGGACCAGCGTCGTAATCCTGTCACCATGGGACTTTTATGGATCACGATGGTGACCTTCTTCCCCGGTGTGCTTCAGGGCTTCATCTGGTTCAAAGAGGGGCTCTCTTTCATGCAGGTCGTCGGATTTGCCGCGTTGAGCTGCCTGCTCATGCTCGCCTATGCCATACCTGCCTGCCATATCGGCTCTTCCAGTGGCTGGAGCTATGGTGGTCTGATTCGCAGCGTGTTCGGACGTAGCGGCAACAAGATAGTCGCCTGCAATCTGGTCTTTATGTTTATCGCCTGGTATGGGCTGTGCAGTCTTTTTCTGGCAGAGAATCTTCATGGGCTCTTCCATTTTGATCTCTCTTTGACGGTGCTGGCTCCGATTCTGTCCATCGTCATGGCTTTCAATAATTTCTGGGGTTTCAAAGGCGTGGCTAATTTCGCCCGCTTTTTCGCCGCTCCGCTTCTCATCTTCTGGGTGGGCTACACTTTTTTCAAGACCATCCAGACCGTGCCGATGTCGGTTTTGACCGAGCCCGGTACCTGTACGGGGCTTGCTGCCTTCGCCATGGTGGCCAATTTCATCATCGGGGTCTCTGTCTGGGGTAATGAGGCTGACTACTGGCGTTATGGCAGAAGCCGTGTTTCAGCCACCCTGCTTCCTGTGGCCTTCGCCCTTACCATCGGGCAGATTATCTTTCCGACCACCGGCTGGCTGGTCGGTCGCATGACCGGAATAACAGATTATGCCGGGGCTACAGCCTTCATGAACGACTATTCTTTCGGGGGCATCGCCATCTTAGGCGCTCTGGTTCTCTCGGCGTCTTATTTTGCCGCCAATGACTCCAATCTATATGGCTCTACCAACGCCCTCAATCACCTCGTAAAACTGCCTCATAGAAAGGCGGTCACCCTTTTGACGGTGCTGGGCGCTCTGGTGGCTGTGGTTCTCTCCGGCACGGGTTGCGCCGGCGCCCTCGAGAAAGTGGCATCGCTAAACTGTGTCCTGCTTGCAGTGCCTACAGTTATCATAATCGCCGAGTATTTCATTGTTCGTAAGCTTTACCGCCAGGACTCGGATTTCTCTAAGCCGCCCCGGGACGAAGAGCTGCCCGCATTTTCCCGGGCGGCAGTCAGCGCTTTGCTGGCCGGTTGTCTGGTGGGAGTGGCCACCGCCGGCGTCATACCGGGGCTGGAGAGCTGGCATCAGGGAATCTGCTCTATCCAGGGCTGGGCTTGCGCCATCGCTGTCTATACTTTTATGCGCGGGCGGGAGATTCGCGAGAGAAGTTATATAAAGGTCGAGAGCGATAGAAGTGCAGAAGAACTGGTCCGGCGATAGGCGCTAAAATAGAAGCAACGCATATCAGGTCAGACCAGATCACTAAATGGAAGAGCGCATTATTCTTCCCGATACCAACCGGGAAATGCATTTTTATAGCTGGGGGACAGAGCGAGGCTCGGTTCCAAATAAGCTCTATCTTGCCATTCATGGCTTGATGATGCACGGGCGCTCTTTTGAGCGCCTGGCGCAACGTCTGGCATCCGACGGTGCCGTGGTGGTGGCGCCGGATATACGTGGTTTCGGAAAGCACTACTTTCAGGAAGTGTCGGGGCGACAACCCCGGGAAGTGGACTATAAAGGCAGTCTCGAAGATCTAAATGCGTTGATGAAGCTCTTGAAAGAACGCTATTCTGATTCCGAGACGGCATTCGTCTGCCTGGGGGAGAGCCTGGGAGCGCATATGGCAAGGCGACTGGCGACCATGCATCCCGACCTTATCTCTGCTCTGATTCTGTCCAGCCCCTGCATTCGTCCCAGAATGGTCAGTCTGCCGCTCATTCCCCATGCGCTCACCTCGCTCATTCAGATAGGCTTGGACCCCCGCAAAGAGATAGACCTGGCACCTTTTGCCCGGCGTTTCCTGCGCGATGAGCCCGAGAGCCTGGAGGCGTTTCTTGCCGATCCGATGAATCGCAAGTCTCTTGAAGTGAGTGAACTGCTCAAATCGGTGCTGGTCGTTAATGCCTGTCAGTTGATGTCGATATCGCCTGCGGTGCCGGTTTTAGTATTGCGCGGAGAGAAAGATTGTGTCTGTAAGGCGGCTTCCACTAAGAAATTCCTGGACAGTTTGAGGACAGATCGTATAGTCGTTAAGGAAATCAGCGGTAGCGGACATCTGCTCTTGCAGGGCGGTGAGCCTAAAGAAGAGGTGGTGGATGCGATCACCTCTTTTGTGCGGAATAATTGAGGCAGAGCAAACTAGACCAGATGCTTCTCCAGCTCTCCTTCCAGCAGTCGTTTGACTTCTAGAACAAATTCGGCAGCCTGACCGCCATCCATAACGCGCTGGTCGAAACTGAGGGCGAGGCTCAGCATCGGCCTCGATACCACTTTGCCCTCTTTGACCACCACCCTGTCTTCTACTTTTCCGACTCCGAACACCGAAGTGCAGACGCTGGGACCGAAAGCCGATTTGACACCGAGGGCTCCCAGGGAACTCAGACCGAAGGTGGCGCGCATGCATACCAAGCGGCAACGTGGTATCCAGGAGCCGATATGAAAAATCAGCTGCCTTGCCAGCCAGGGAAAGCGGGTGAAGAGAAGCTGCTCTTTCAGTTTTGGCATTTGCTCGATGTCTTTCTCGACATAGTCTTTTAGCTCCGAGGCAATCTCCGCCAGTGGTTTTTCGTGGGCGCGTTCTATTTCGCCGAAGAAAACCACCGGTTTGCCGTGCACTTCTCTTTCGACGGTGAATCCGGCGGTTACCTCCTCCAGCACCACAATTCTCAAGCCGGGCAGAAGAATGGTGCGGGAGGCAGGATGATTGAGCTGGGCTATAGCTATCGCCTTCAGTAAAAAAGCGGTGACGGTTACATGAACCCCAGCTTTTTCCAGGGCTTTGCGTTTATCCTCTTCCCAGCCCATGTCGATGTCATAGAAAACATGGGTGGTGACCGCCCTGGCGCCGAAAATGGTGAGCAGATCGAGAACATTCCAGCGGTCACGCGGAACGGAGCTGTAGCTGAGTGACGGCTCGAGAAAAGCTTCATTGTGCTTTTGGAGTTTAATCATTTGTACCGCATTTTAGCAGCACAAATACCGAAGCTACAGGAATCGTTCGTCTCCTCGGTTGCCATGAGACATGTCAATCATTAACGGGGACTTCGATCGATTGCGTAATCTGTTTCAATTTGCTGTGCAGCAAATTGTTCTCTTTGTAAATGTGGAGTTTAAGATCAAAATCCAGAATTCTCAGCTGTTGCATTAGTAATCGGTAGTCGGCTTTATCGCTTCGGTTCCAGGTATAACCGGATGTCAGGAGCCTCAGTCTCTCGAAAGCCATCGCGCAGGAGCTGTGCTCGTTCTCCATCTCCACCATGGTTTTCTTTAGTTTTTCTGTTTCGATGCTGATTGCTTGTTTCTGTGATTCTCTGCTCTCCAGCTCAATCAAGGCGGGAAAGAAGCGCTGCTCCTCTTCCCTTGAATGATTGCGGATATTCTCGGCTACTTTAAAAAAGAGTCGTTTTGCTTCTTCTAATTCATCTTCAAGTGCTATATGTTCAAACAATTTTTCTATTCTGGGAAGAGTCTTCCAGAGAAAGCCATGATGAATGGTGACGATATTTGAGGTGATGGATTGAACGCTGCTTTCCGGAAAAAAATCTTCGCGCAGATAGCGGTTGAGGGTGGCTAAGATATCTTCCGGAGAGGCTCCTGCCTCCATGGCTGCTGTCTCGAGGCTTTTATCTTCGTTCGAGCTGAAGTCCAGCTTGAATATGTCCAGAATACATGCAACTCTAAAGTCTGTACCAACCAGCAAGGAAAGTTTAATTTGATCGTCGTAAATGTGCACTTGTTTCAGGATTCATGGCAGGGACATCTAGCCGATTTTTATTATAAGCGAGAATGCTACAAACAAAAAAACAGAACCTCGTCACATGTCTGCCCGCCCTGGTAGTAGAACTCGATTTGTATCATCTAGATCTGGTGGCGACAGCTCGTCTGGTTCCGTTTTTTTGTAGGTTTGGTTTAAGTCGGGATTGATTTTCGCCAACCCCAAGCGTCCTTTGGAGGTTTCGGTATGGAACGATTCTATGGGATAGCTCCAGGGCGAGCATCATGCTTCGGATTGATTACATTTATGTGCTCTCGGGCTGCATCTCTATCTATAATGATATTCTTATTCTCCCTCTTATATTTTGGGTCAATTTTCTTGGAGACATCACCAACGCTTACTAGAAATCCCCACTGGAGGCTCGGCGAGACCCAGAATCCGTTGACGGGTTACGCAGGTCTGGCCTGTATCGTTGTCCTCGCCTTTTCGGCAGTGTACATGAAGAACAACGATGAGCTGAATCGGACCTTGATTTTCGATCTGCGCAAGATCATCGGTTTTTTCTCCGTGTTTCTAGTCATGGCGTTTACGGAGATAGTCTTCTTTAAGGTGCATCGACGTAATTTCGAATTTTCTCTGAAGCGCGAACTCGATGCGGCGGCGAAAATGCGAATCTTTTTTCGCATGGTTGCGCTGATTGTATGCCTGACAGGAACCGGAGCGATTTTTGTTGTTGCGACCAACTGGTTCCCGCAGTTCATTATATTCTTCTATGTGGCATTGCCTTTAATACTGCTTCTGGCACCCGTCTATTTCTATCTGCTGGAGCGATATGGAAGACCTGATGCTGTTGACGATGAACTATTGAATTTCGGACGGATACTTTTCGGCAAGGGTGAAGCTGACCGGCAATCTCGCAAAGAACATTCTCTTAATTTGCTCCGGGGGGTAGGGGTCAAGGGGTTCTTCATTCCGTTTATGGTGGTCAGTTGCATAACATTCTGGAATTACTGGGAGATGCACGCCACAGTCGCCCTAGCAAATTTACCCTTCACTGGCGGTGATCAGGCTCATACCTGGAGCCTTTTTTTTAAAGCTTTTATAGATCTGATTATTCTGATCGATGTCACTATTGCCAGTCTCGGTTATCTTACCTCTTGTCGCCTCCTCGATACCCAGTTTACTTCAGTTGAGCCTACGGTTTCCGGTTGGGTGGTGGCTTTGATCTGTTATCCTCCGTTTAATATTCTTTTCGAGGCCTATGCTTGGAAATTCGCTTCTTATGAACTTACTGAAGCGATTTATGTTTCTCATCCTGCTCTTTCGGTTTTCATGGCCTGCGCCATTGTTATTCTGATGTCTATTTATTGCTGGTCGACTGTCGTTTTCGGTCTGCGTTTTTCCAATCTCACCAACCGTGGAATCATAGTGAGTGGGCCATATCGGGCGGTGCGGCATCCGGCCTATGCTTCAAAGAACCTTTCCTGGTGGCTGGCGTTTATCTGTTATATGTTAGTTGAACAGCAGATCCTCTGGATTTCAGTTCTGGTACTTCTTTTGATCAATGTTACCTATCTTTTGCGCGGTATCACCGAAGAGCGGCACCTCATGAGAGAGTCACATTACAAGGAATATTGCGAGCGTGTCAGGTTTCGATTTATTCCCGGTGTTTATTGATTCGTTATTTTGACGTAGATAGTCTCCAGCATTTTCAGGTATCTCGAGCCTGTTTTCAGGTCTGATGCCGAGACTATTTGCAGCGGTCCGGAGTCGCCGTCGATAGGTCTACCGTTTTTTTTTGTGACAACCAGTATGGAGTCTCCGTTGACTGAGTTGAAAACCTCATGGAAGGAGAATATGGCGTAAAATTCGTCTCTTGCCACGGCTTCTATGAATATCCTGGATCTGATTTTCTCATCATAACTTTTGATACCAGCTTTTTCCAGGACGTTCCTCAGCCGCACTCCGCTAAATTCTATATCTGTTTCGAGCGCTCTGCCGGAGAAACTCAAAATGTCGAGAGCCGGAAGCTTATAGTGCTCGATGTTTTCCAGGTCAGCGACCGTAAGGTTTGTTTCGCGATCGACTGCGCCCCTGATGGTTAAATTATAGTTTTGGGTCATGCTTGATCTCTTCTCCTTGCATTAGATTTAGATATTATTTGCGGTGCAGGTTTATGACAAGACGCATTATTTATTCACAACCTGAAATATTGCCATAGGCGCCTTTCGGCTTATTCTCATTACTCTTTACGGCTCGGGGACCGGATAATGCCTGGGTACCTTTTTGTGCTTACTTATTATGCCGGGAAGCGACTGATAGCATTGACTTTGCGATTTATAAAGGGAGGAGCGCTTGTGACTGAGCCGTTATTGATCCAGGGAGGTATGGGGGTGGCTGTCTCCAACTGGAGGTTAGCCCGTGCCGTTTCTGCCGAAGGGCATCTTGGTGTGGTATCCGGTACTATGCTGGACAACGTTTTTGTTCGGCGGCTGCAAGATGGCGATCTTTCCGGAGACATCAGGCGCGCCCTGGCAGCCTTCCCGGATCGCCTCATGGCAGAGCGTATATACCATCGTTACCATATTCCTGGTGGCAAGCAGAGAGAGGCGCCGTATAAGAGTATACCTATGCACACAGCTCGATTGACAAGAGATGCGCAGGAGTTGCTGATTCTTGCCAATTTCGTAGAGGTGTTTCTGGCTAAGGAAGGTCATAATGGCCTCGTCGGAATAAATTTTCTCGAAAAGATTCAATTACCTACCCTGCCTTCTCTTTATGGTGCGATGCTGGCCAGAGTTGATTATGTGCTCATGGGAGCTGGAATTCCCAAGCAGATACCGGAGATTCTCGATGCGCTCTCCATTAGGCAATCTGTTTCTATGAAGCTTCATGTAGAGCAGTTTCCCGGAGGTGATGCCAGAGAAGCCGTAACCCGGTTTGATCCTGCAGAATTCCCCGATTTGGGCGCCGGGCGATTGAACAGACCAAAATTCGTTGCGGTGGTATCATCCAATACCCTGGCGGAGATGCTGGCTAAACGGAGTAAAGTGGATGGTTTTGTCGTAGAGAATCATACAGCAGGCGGGCATAACGCACCACCCCGTGGTGGTATCAAACTCGATGACAGGGGCGAGCCTGTTTATACGGCTCGAGACAGTGTAGATCTCGGTAAGATGAGATCCCTTGGTCTGCCTTTCTGGCTTGCCGGCAGCTACGGAAATGACGGTAAGTTAAAAGAGGCGCTGGAGGAGGGGGCTGTTGGTATTCAGGTTGGAACTCCTTTTGCTTTTTGTGAGGAGTCGGGCTTCAGCGATGAGTTGAAGAAAGAAGTTCTGACTCGTGCCATAAATGGTGATTTATCCGTCAGCACCGATGTTCTTGCTTCAAGCTCCAATTATCCGTTCAAAATCGCATCAATTCCGGGCACGCTGTCTGAAGACGAGGTATACGAGAGTCGAGAACGCGTTTGCGATCTGGGTTATCTTCGTACTCTCTTTTTCAAGGAGGACGGCACCATCGGGTATAGATGCCCGGGCGAGCCCGTGGATAACTACCTGCGAAAAGGAGGTCGACTGGAGGATACCGAGTGCAGGAAGTGTTTATGCAATGGATTGATGGCTGCGGTGGATTATCCCCAGGTGCCAAAAAATGGTGAGGTTGAGAAGCCTCTGGTAACCGCAGGACAGAGTGTGAATAACATCATACGGTTCCTGCCACCAGGAAAGAACAGTTATAGCGCCAGGGATGTGGTGAAGCTTCTTGTTGGTGCTCTGAGGGAGCCGCACTATGTTTTTTAGTGATCAATGAAGAGATGGGAGGCTGCAGTTAATTGGTTTCGACATTTCTGGTATTTATCCTTTCGTATTTATATCATGGACTGGGTATCACCCTGGGTTACCACCGTCTTCTCTCCCACAGGTCTTTCAAGGTGCCCAGATGGCTCGAGTATCTGATCGTCTCAGGAGGATATTTGTCTTTCGAGGGGTCGCCGATTTTCTGGGTGGGCACCCACAGGCTGCATCATAAGTATTCGGACAAGCCAGGTGATCCGCACTCTCCGCAAGACGGGTGGTGGCATTCGTTTATCGGCTGGATGTATTCTCCGCTTGTCGATTATGACGCAGCAGAAAGTATGCGTTTATGTCCCGATCTTTATAGAGATCCCTTGTATAGATTTCTTCATTGCAACCACTCCCGGTGGCATGCGATGCTATGCTTTTCGTTCTGTCTGCTGTTTCGAGCAGTGATTTTGATTGTCCTGGGACCGGCTGCGCTGGTCGCTAATTTGCTGGGCGCATCAATGCCTTTTCTGGGCGCTTTGATGGTCAATTCGTTCGGGCATATGTCAAGTCTGGGATACCAGAATTTCAGAACCGGAGAGAATAGCCGCAATATCTGGTGGGTCGCCATGCTGTCCCTGGGCGAGGGATGGCACAATAATCATCACGCTTTGCCCAGCTCCGCACGGCATGGAATGTTGACCAGAGAACCGGATCTCACCTGGTGGATTCTCAAAGCCCTGGAGGCTACCGGTCTGGCTTCGGATGTCAGGCAACCTGAGCGAAAACGTCTGGAAGAGATGATGTCCGTTGGACATACCGGGCGAAATTCTGTTTCTTTCGATGAGGCGGAAGGGAGTTCAGGCAATCTTGTGTCCAGAGGAGATAGATAGATCTGGCTCGATTTGAGCGTTTACGTCTCTTCTTTCCTCTATTGGCGGCCAGATCAGTACAGCCGGCAATTCCATATTTTGAATGATTTTGTTCAGCTCTCCACCATACGACGTTACTCTTCCAGATTCGCTCCGAATGGAAAGAATGGCTAAAAGAGTGTTATCGGGCACATTCATTAGAGATCCGGGTGCTTTCCTGTCTATGTCGTTGCTCTTGATTTTGGCAGGACTGATGCAAGCCCTGAGCCTGTCCTGAAGCTCTTTCGGGGTTCGAGAATGATTATCTATACATATAAGCTCCGGCTTGATCTCGAGCCTGCTCGAGATCTGGAGAATTGCTTCCATTGAAGATTCCGTGATTCCTTCAATTCCGGTTAGAATTCTGACGTTTTGCCAGAACGAGCACGGACGGCGTATCAATAGCAAAGGGCAGTCAATCTCGCCAGCTAGTAGTTCGCAGAGCGATCGCGGCTCAGACCTTCTATTTCCGTTTAGATGAGAACTTCTTTGACCTACTACGACGAGATCGTGGTCGGCGGCTCTCCTCTTTATCTCGGAAAGAGTTTCGCCTTCATCTATAACGCAGATCCCTTCAATGCCCAGTGCGTCTGCATGGGCGCAATAGATATCCGTCAAGGTGATTCCGAGGTCTCTAAGAGATTGGCATATTGTCTCGAATACAGAGAAGAATGGTCCACTTCCGGTAAACCCTGCTAAGGAGTATTGCAAAAAGTTCCAGACTGCCGATCTGTCTACTACATATTGCGCGGTGACAGCATAGCCGCATTTCTGTGCCAGTGCCCAGCTCGTCTCTGCGGCATATCTGGCTTCGGCGGAGCCGTCGATAACCAGTAGAATCTTTTTCATGGTGGCACGCACCTCCCCAGTCAACTATTCGGCCGGCCACCTTTACCAACTTAGCAACCTGGCTTTCAAGCAGGCATCCTTCTAAATGTTGATTTATCAAAGGGAGCGGATTGGAAGCGCGCTAACAGTTTAGTTGAGGCCCTCTTGATGCTGCCATCGAGAACCAGTCGCAGAGTTTTTTTTCTTCGGTTATGATGTGATAGCGCTTCTCGTAATGGCGATCCTCATCTTTCTCTACCGCGAATTGCCGAATCATTTCGTTCAGTAGTTCTGTGCTCATCAGGATTTCCCAGGGAAAGCTCTCACAGTTGAAGCAGGGTTCTTCGGGTACGAATTTAATTGTTTTGTGGTTTTTAAACAACCATCCATCGATCGAATACATGAGGTTCCCTTGTTCTATGAAGATACTTTCCCAGTATGAGAGAGAATATAGTTTTTGAGAAGTTAGTTACCATTTCTTGATCATTGGCAATTACTTTCTGCTGGCGGAGTAACGCTTACTCCTGTCTAGTCCGACACCTTCCAGGACGAAGGGAGCGCTCGGCTCAAAATGAGCCTGGAAGAAGCGGAGATTATCCGGTTCGTACGTCATCCTCAGTCCCTTGATGCCTTCTCTATTCTCGTAGCATGATTCTACGCTCTCCGCGACTACGTCCATGTGAGCTTGCGTGTAGACTCTACGTGGAATTGTCAGCCGGACGAGCTCGAGCTTCGGGTAACGGTGCGAGCCGGTCTTCTTGTCTCGGCCGGCAGATACGATCCCTCTTTCCATCGAACGCACACCGGAGTCGATATAGAGTGCCGCGGCCAGAGCCTGCGCGGGGAATTCATCTTGCTTCAGATGTGGCAGGAATTTTCTTGCGTCCAGATAGACCGCATGACCGCCCAGCGGCTCTACTATAGGTATGCCAGAATGTTTAAGCTTCTGACCCAGATAAGAGACCTGGCCGACTCTGGCTTTGAGATGTTCGTCTTCTACAGCCTCTTCTATTCCTCTCGCCATCGCCTCCATATCTCTTCCGGCCAGACCGCCGTAGGTATGCAGTCCTTCATAGACCACCACTAGCTCGCAGGCTCTTCTGTAATATTCGATATCTCGAAAGCAGAGGAATCCGCCGATATTCACGAGCAGATCCTTTTTGCCCGACATCGTGCAACCATCGGTGAGGTCACATATCTCTTTCAGGATCTCCGCGCAGCTCTTATCATCGTATCCGGGCTCTCGCTCTTTTATGAACCAGGCGTTTTCCATCGCTCTGGTGGCATCAAGAATGAGGAGAATCCCGTGTTTGTCGCAAAATGCTCGTACCTCTTTCAAATTGGCCAGGGAGAAAGGCTGACCTCCTGCCATATTGACACATGCTTCTACAGATATGTACGGAATGCGCTCCGCTCCGTGCCTGTCTACTAGATCGGCTAGCTTGTCCAGGTCAATATTGCCTTTGAAAGGATGCAAATTATCGGGTTTATGAGCTTCTTCGATAATCACGTCTTCGAACGCACCGCCCGCCAACTCCTGGTGTATTCTGGTCGTCGTGAAATACATGTTTCCCGGAACAACGTCACCCGGCTTTATCAAGATTTTCGATAGAATATTTTCTGCGCCTCTTCCTTGATGGGTCGGAATTGTATAAGGATAGCCGTAGAATTTCTCCACTGCCGACTCCAGTCGGAAAAAATTCTCCGAGCCGGCATATGCCTCATCACCCAGCATCAATCCAGCCCACTGGTAGTCGCTCATGGCGGAGGTGCCGCTGTCTGTAAGGAGATCTATATAAACTTCGGCGGATTTGAGAAGGAACGTATTGTAGCGGGCCGTTTCCATCGCTTCGACCCTCTCTTCCGCTGTGGTCATTTTGATGGGTTCCACCATCTTTATTTTAAAGGGCTCCGCCCATGATCTTTTTCTCTTACTGTTTACAGTCATTGCAGCTCTCCCCGGATGTCTCTATACAGGCTGACACATCCTTCATCTATCGTGAGAGCCAAGAATACTCTATTTCGCCTTTTCTGTATGCGGGTAACTATTTTGTAACCACTGGTAGTATCAGATTTGATTGAGAATTTTCACATCAAAAAATCATAAACTTTGCGCTGATCGAATCATCCTCGAGGCTGATGATTTGACGGTGGAAACGGAGAAGAATTTCTCACAGATATTTGAGGAATGCCATGAAGACGGTAATTGAGCCCTTTCGCGCCAAGGTGATTGAATCCATTAAATTCACTACCGAAGAGGAGCGTGAAACAGCATTGAAGTTGGCGGGCTACAATCTTTTTCATCTCAAAGCCGAGGACGTCATCATAGATCTGCTTACGGATAGTGGCACGTCGGCAATGTCGAGCGAGCAGTGGTCTCGATTGATGGTAGGCGATGAGTCTTATGCCGGTTGCTCCAGCTATTTCCGTTTCAAAGATACGGTTTCTAAAGTTCTGGGATTCGAGCACGTGCTTCCCGTCCATCAAGGGCGAGCCGCAGAGAGAATTTTATTCGGCGCGCTCGTTAAACCAGGACAGCATGTGCTCAGCAACACCCATTTTGATACGACTCGCGCTAATATTGAGAGTAATGGTGCTCAGGCTATAGATTTTCCTGACAGCGGCAATCGCGAGTTTTGCGGCAACATAGATCTCCGAGCAGTTAAGAGATTCATAGATGAGCATGGCAGGAGTTCAATTCCATTGTCCATGATCACCCTGACCAATAATTCGGCCGGAGGTCAACCGGCATCTCTTGAGAATATTCTTGCCTATGCGGCATTACTCAAATCGCATGATATTCCGCTTTTCATAGACGCCGCGCGATTTGCGGAGAACGCCTGGTTGATAAAGCGAAGAGAGCGTCCGGAGCTTTCTGTTCTCGATATCGTCAGGCAGATCTTTGAGGTTTCGGATGGTTGCATGATGTCTGCCAAGAAAGATGGCCTGTCAAATATGGGGGGCTTTATAGCATGCCGTGAAGCCGATCTTTGCGACAGTCTCAAACAGAATCTTATTTTGACCGAAGGCTTCCCTACCTACGGTGGGCTTAGTGGTAGAGATCTTGAGTGCATTGCAAGGGGTATTAACGAAGCACTCGAAGACGAATATCTTCTTTATCGGGAAAAATCCACATTATATCTTGCGCAGCGATTGAACGACGCCGGTGTTCCATTGATAAATCCACCCGGATTACACGCTGTTTATATAGATGCCGCGAAGTTTCTGCCTCATCTGGAGCCCAGAGAACTCCCGGGTCAGGCTCTTGTTTGCGCTCTTTATCTTGAGGCCGGTATAAGAGCTTGCGAGATTGGCACGCTTATGTTCGGCAGGAGGGATCTTCAATCCGGAGCGGAGACAACTCATTCGGCAGAGCTTGTCAGATTGGCTTTGCCGAGGCGTGTATATTCACAGAGCCATTATGACTATGTGATAGAGGCTGTTTGCAACGTGTTCGATAGAAGGAGCTTCTTGAAAGGCCTGCGCATCGTCCAGCAGCCAGAATGTTTGAGGCATTTTTCAGCGAGAATGGAGCCTATCGAAAATAGCTTCACTCACCAGTCAGGGGTTTCTGGAGGGGTTGGTAATTATGAGTGTTAGCGCTGACAGCGAATTGTTTGGCGCATCCGGCCGGAGAAAGAGAGTAGTGGTTGTTGGTGCCGGTATCACCGGACTATCTGCGGCTTTTAAATTGAGCGAGTTGTTGAGCGGGAAGAATGCCGAGATAAAGGTGTTTGAAGCCAACGCCAGTGCAGGTGGAACGATCAAAACTCGTTCGATTGAGGGCTGTTTGCTCGAGGATGGCCCTGATTCATTCATAACCGCCAAATCCGGTGCTATCGACTTGTGTGAGAGGCTGGGGTTAATCGATGAGCTTTTCAATACTAATCCGCAATCGAGGCGGACATTGGTGGTCAGTGGAGGTAGATTGCACCCGCTGCCAGAAGGATTCATGCTGATGGCGCCAAGCAGAGTCTGGCCGGTCGTCTCATCGCCTCTATTCTCTCTGACCGGAAAGTTGCGAATGACTATGGAACTCCTGGTTCCTCCTTTATCCGACGACCGGGATGAGTCTCTTGCCGAATTCGTCACGCGCCGCCTTGGTGCCGAGGTGCTTGAGAAAGTTGCGCAACCGATGATATGCGGCATTTATGGCGCAGATCCGAGACAGTTAAGCCTGAAGGCGACTATGCCAAGATTCCAGGAAATGGAACGCAAATATGGAAGCGTTATCCGCGGACTTTTGTGTATGCCGGCTCCGGCTGGCGACAGCGGAGCCCGTTACAGCATGTTTGCTACCTTGAAAGATGGGCTGGGATCGTTGATTCGTTCTATCGAGGCGCGGCTGCCTCCAGGCTCTATTGTGTTGAGCAGAGCGGTCAAAGATGTTTTTAGAGACTTAGAATCAGGTTCGTTCAGGGTTGTTCTGGATAATGATGACAGTGTTAGGGCCGATGCGGTTATAGTTGCGACACCGGCCGAAAATGCTTCGAAGCTGGTCTTTTCCATTGATCGGCGGCTTTCCGGTTGGCTCTCTTCAATTCGATTTGCATCAAGCGCGGTGCTTAATCTTATCTACCGGCAGCACGATATCTCGAATCGGATGGATGGATTCGGTTTTGTGGTGCCGGATAGCGAGAACCTCTGTTTCAACGCATGTACATTCACCAGTGTAAAGTTCCCTCATCGGGCCTCACCGGGATTGGTATCTGTCAGGTTATTCCTTGGCGGCATGTTGCACAAACATATACTGGACTGCGATGATCAGTTTTTGATATCGCGGGCGGTTTCAGAGCTGGGCAAGCTGATTCGAGCCACCGGGGAGCCGCTTTATCGCGAACTGGTAAGGCATCCACGGAGGATGCCGCAATACGATGTGGGCCATCTTGGTCTGCTCGAGCGAGTCGAACGGAGAGTGGCTGCCTTACCGGGTCTGGAGATTGCCGGAAGCTCTTATCACGGAGTGGGCATTCCTGACTGCGTGGCGAGTGGAGAGAAGGCCGCCGCCGGTGTTTATGGTTATCTATGCGATATGGCTCCTTCGAGCGGCGGTAGCCGCCTCGAATACGCGTCTTTGTGAGTTGATAGAATTTTTCAATCCCTGCGGAGGATAGAGTGAATTGAATACAAGGATCGCGGGAGTACCTAAATTGGATTTCGATCGATCTCCATTTCTTGTTCTTTGGGAACTGACCAGGGCTTGCGGATTGAAGTGCCGGCACTGCAGAGCCGTGGCCGTAAAGGAGAGGGACAGGGAGGAACTTGAAGTTTCGGAGGCTGCTCGATTTCTCGATGATCTTAGTGGTATGGGCAGACCTCTTATTGTGTTGACCGGTGGTGATCCTGTGCAGAGACCGGACCTCTTAGATATAGTTGACTTGTGCCGAGAGCGAGGTTTCGCCACCGCCATGACTCCCAGCGGTACTCCTTCGGTTACCGAGCATGTTATTGAGCAGTTGAAATCGCGAGGACTGACTCGACTGGCTATTAGTCTTGATGCTCCCGATAGAATGACCCATGATTACTTTCGCGGGGTAGAAGGCTCTTTCGATTGGAGCATGAGCATTATCTCCTGGGCGCGAAAGCACCACCTGCCCTTTCAAATCAACACTGCAATCAGTACATTGAATGTAGATCTGTTTGATGAAATGGCGACTCTGGTCGAACACCTCGGAGCGGTTTTGTGGAGTGTTTTCTTCCTTGTGCCGGTCGGGCGAGCCAGTGAAGATATGCAGATTACCCCGATTCAGGCTGAACGCGTAATGATTGGAATGGCGGAGCTGGCCTCCAGTGGAAAGTTTGATGTGAAGAGTACTGCGGCTCCGCAGTTTCGGAGAGTATTGCTTCAGCGCAGAGCGAAAGATTCGAGTGTTGCGTTCAGGGCTGGTGCAGGGGGTCTAAACCAGCTGGACCACAAGCTCAAGTTGGGGAGGTTGCGTTCTTATGGCTCGGTCAATGATGGACGCGGCTTGATATTCGTCTCGCACAGAGGAGAGATAATGCCGTCCGGCTTTCTTCCTCTAGTGGCAGGAAATGTCCGGGAGGATTCCGTTACAGATATATACAGAAATCATCCTCTTTTCAAAACACTTCGCGATCCGGATCTCTTGCAGGGCAAATGCGGCATTTGTCGCTACAAAAGGCTGTGCGGTGGCTCCAGAGCCAGGGCTTATGGCCGTTATGGAGACTATATGGCAGAAGATCCCCTGTGCGTGTTCAAGGACAGAATTCCCGCACAATGACTTTTATGCAGGAGTTCTTCTGTGAAGGAGTCCACCGTTCATAGAGCGTCAGGCTGTGATTTTTGCGTTTTCCAGCTTCAGTGCCTTCGGAAACAGTATGCTATTTTCTTTATGTATGTGAGTTCTAAGATCTTCATCAAGCGCGATAAGGCCGGCAAGTAGAGCGCGCCAGCTTCCGCAGGCATCTGCCGGAGGGGTGTAGCCGTCGGTCAGGGCTCGCATCTTTTCCAGAGCCTGACCTGCTTCTTCGTGCTCGAACTCCATGCACCGGATCGGATTAGCCACCGTTCCGAAACGGGGACTGCTCGAGATCTCTTCTCTCTCAAGTTCCCGGATATATGGAAATAACACGGTCTCTTCCTTCATCGTATGTTGTTCGAGTTCTTGTTTCAGGTTCTGAAATACAGAGGCTAACTCGATCATTCGTGGCTCTTTTTCTCCGTGAACACGTGCAACTTTTTCAGCCAGTTTATCTAGCCTGGGCAACTCTTGATTCAAATATTCGTGATGTTTGGTCAGAATGTTGTCCAGCAGGTCTTCCAGGCTGGCGTCTTTCCAGCTATCGCCGATGCCGGTGCTTTCACTTAGCTCTAGCAATTTGCTCACCACATCCGGGACGCTGGTTCTTTTATTCCGGCAAGCCGCTTCAATGGTCTGTTTACCTCCGCAACAGAAATCCAGGCCGTATTGATCGAATACCCTGGCTCTAAGTGGATTCTCTGCGACCAGCTCACCGATTGTGCTTTGCTCAAATAGTTTTTTGATGCCGGAATTCAGATCATTTAGAAGGTTGTCGACTTCTGCGATATTGCACCTTTTTTTTAGCTGTTCGAAGCTCACTTCCAGGGGGAGGTCTACGTACTCTTTAATCTCGGGATTTTCCGGATCAATTCCTTTTTGCTTGAGCAGACTCCCGGACTCGGGAAAGTTCTTGATAATGTCGTTAATTGAATGTCTGGCTGTAATGCTCATTGTTAGTCTTCCTTATATAAGCAAGTGTCGATAGACTTTGTACTCTGCAATAGCGTTCTGAGTTAATCAGATAATTGGAGGTTTTTATCCAAATTTAGCCTGAATCGCTTCTCCTCGTCAACGACCCGAAGGAGGTGATAATATTAAATTATGGATATCTGTATCCAATAGTCCATTAGGAGGATGCCAATGATCTCTCAAACCTCCGAGTACGCCCTGCGAGCGATGATTTTTCTGGCAATGAATCCATCGGCTCCCCAGGTCACAGAGAAAATCGCCCTAGTCACTAAAGTACCGCCATGTTATTTATCTAAGGTATTACAGTCCCTGTGCCGGGCCAGGCTTTTGAAGTCCAGGCGCGGAATCGGCGGCGGTTTCAGTCTGGCGCGTCCAGCCGAATCCACAACTATTCTGGAGATCGTCAATGCGGTCGATCCGCTGCAGCGGATATCGACCTGCCCTCTGGGGTTGCAAACACACGGTGTCACGTTGTGTGCCTTGCACAGCAGGTTGGATGGAGCGATGTTATTAATGGAGCAAGCTTTTTCTCGAACTACTCTGGCGGAGCTTCTTGCGAACCCGACTGGCTCCATTCCGCTCTGTGAGAATTGCTGAAGAGGGATCGCTGGGGACTTGACGAGATGTGTGCCGGTTGCCGTTTGCGCAACCGTTCCCGCCATATGTCCAGTGGCGCCAGGTATGCTATAAGCAAGCCGAGGTATTATCAAATCAGGTTGATCGTGTATGCTGCCAGCAGCCCGAGTGCCACGAACATTACGTAAAGTGCGATGGATAGCTTCTTATAGACCTCCTGCCAGAGGAAGATCATCGGCAGGATGCTGTTGGTGCCGAGGGTGAAAAGCATCATCATGACGTAGGGCGCCGGTACTTCCTGGGTGTACATATAGTGGGCGGCGATCACATCCAGAGCTATCGGGACCGGCAAGAAAACCGACACCAGCGCAGTGAGCAGCAATCCTGCGAATGTGACCTCCGAGAAGATGGTCTGAAATGGCGCCAGCTCCGCGACCACCGCGCTTATCGCCGCAGCCAGGAGCATCATTGGAGCCGCAGCATTGATGAGGCTCCAGAGATTCCTTCCGTACTCTTTTACCACTTCATTCGCTGCTTACAGCAGAGTCTTGTCGCATTGTTTACAGAGCGGTATGCCGCAGGCTGAGACCTCCGTATCGACTTCTGCAACTTCGTTTTTGTTCATGACATAGACAATCAAGGGAACCAGACCGAGCAATAGTAAGGCGATAAGGCCGTATTGAACGATGCCGTACTTTACCGGAAGGGCAGAAAAGACGATCGAGACTACTATGACGTTGTTGTTTCATCCCTGCGGCGAGACCTCGCGTTAATGCTTTAGAGCGATGCATCAGCTACCCGAAATGCAATTTAATTAGCATGACGGATATTCTAGACTGAGTGAGGTTTCGATATGAATAGCGGCTCTTTTGAGTTCAATAGCATCAGGAATAGGTTGTCGTTACTCATAAAGCGTTACGGACTCAAGGTTCCCAGTGAGCACGGTGCAGTATATACGTTTTTGCTATCCTCGGTGGCAGCGCTCAGTGTCTCCGGGGAGAAGGCTCCGATGTCGCTTCTGGCTCTTATGTTCTTATGGCTGATGGGGCTTACCGTGCAAAACCTTCGATTGCTATTTGCGGTAGCTTTTATAGGTGGACTGCTGCTATCCGGGCTGAGCGGCAATTTCTATTACGCTCTGATTTACCTGCTTTGTCTCCTTGGCTGTCGGTTGTTGAAAGCGGGAAGGGGTCTGAGGGAGTCTCTCGGGATGTTCGGTGCGGCTGCCATGCCAGTCATCCTGGTTTCAGCCGGCTTCGATTCCGTAGCGCAATTATATCCTGCTTTTGTTATTGCCCTGTCTATAACGGGAGCCGCTTTTGGAGCCTCTTTTGCCGTGCATGTTGCCATCCAGCAGATAAATGGTGTCTGTCTCATTGAAGGGATATTGTTTCTTGCTTCTGTTATTCTCCTGCTCTTCGTTTCTCCATGGCTTGCTTCCGCCCTGCTGCTTCCGGTCATGCTTCAACTGGTCTTTAGAAAAGGGCTGGGTGCGATGGGATTGAAACGGATCGGTATGATACAAGCTCTATTCATCACCTTAGTGGCGGTTTCAACAAGCTTTGCAATCTGATTTCAATGGGATTTGTATGTTTGTATGAGTTCTCTGGCTATGATCATTCTTTGAATCTGGCTTGTTCCTTCGTATATTTGAAAAATTTTCGCGTCTCTCATAAGCTTTTCCACCGGATATTCGTTCGAGTATCCGTAGCCGCCGAAAATCTGCACGGCATCGGTGGCAATCCTCATTGCGGTATCCGCCGCGAAGGTTTTAGCAATAGCAGCTTCTCTGGTATTTTTCTTGCCCTGGTCCTTGAGCCAGGCGGCCCTCCAGGCCAGTAGTCTGGCGGCGTCTATGTCTTTGTCCATGTCTGCAAGGATAAAGCCTATCGACTGATGGGTTGCGATTGCCGCACCGAAGCTCTTTCGTTCGGTGGCGTATCCGGTGGCATATTTCAAAGCTGATCTTGCCAGTCCGACAGCCGCGGCTGCGACAAGCGGCCTGGTATGATCGAAGGCCCCCATAGAGATTTTGAAACCGTCGCCCTCCTGACCCAGCAGATTCTCGACCGGAACCTTCACCTCGTTGAAACGAATCGATCTGGTGTCGCTTGCTCTCTGTCCCATGTTTGTCTCTTTCTTACCGACTTCGATACCATCTATGTTTCGGGGGACAAGGAACGCGGTAATACCGCGGTGTCCGGCGGATGGATCGGTTTTGGCTAGAACATAATACCAGTCAGCCACTCCGCCGTTGGTAATCCACATCTTTTCTCCGTCGAGAACATAGACATCTTTTTCTCTAATCGCCCTGGTTTTTATGCCCGCCACGTCCGAGCCTGCGTCGGGCTCGGTAACGCAGTAGGCAGCGAAAATCAATTTTTCCGTCATCGGTTTCAGGAAGCGCTCTTTCTGTTCTTCGGTGCCAGCCAGAACCACCGGTGCTATGGCCAGACCGTTTGCTTCCATTGCCGTCCCTATTCCGGTGCAGCCGGCCGCTATCTCTTCGGCTATCAGGCAGGCGTCCAGACAGCTCAATTGCGCACCACCATAGGCTTCAGGTATATGCACGTTCATCAGCCCCGCCTCCCAGGCTTTGTGGCAGATCTCCCGGGGAAACTCGCCCGTTCTATCATGCCGCGCCGCCAGCGGTACAATCTCTCTAGAGGCGAAATCCCTGGCTAACCCTTGGATCTGTTTCTGCTCGTCGGAGAGCTCAAAGTTGATCATGCTCGTTTCCTCCAGATTTTAGTTGGTTCGTCTCATACCGGTCAGGCTATCAGCTCATGCTCGAACTGGTGCTGAAGTCCCGGTGAGCTTTCATTCATCATCTTTGTGATTGTTCGGTGCATCCACACCAGGCAGACTACGATGAGAGCAGCTAGAAGCATCCAGCAGGTCGTCCAGATGCCGGTCGCCTTGAGCGCCGCACCGAATATGATCGGACCGAAAAAGCCGCCCAGCCCACCTATCACTCCCACGATTCCGCCGACCACGCCTACGTCTTTTGGAAAGTAGTCAGGTATATGTTTGTATACTGCTGCTTTGCCGATACCAGTGGCGATGCCTATCACGAAGACCAGGATAGTGAAAATCCAGACATTAGCCTGGAAAAATATATGGGTCACACCTCTTGCCAGGATCTGTTTCTTTTGCACAGTTTCTCCTGCTTCGACTTTTGGCTCCTGCCAGAAGGCGAAGGTCGGCCAGATCAGAAGATCTTTGTTTTCATCGGCTATGGTGATAATGTCTTTTTCTTCTTTCTGTTTGAGTTTGTATTCTTGAACGCCGACCACAATTGAGCTGCCTGTTACTCTGGTTACGACCCCGTCATTTAGAGACATTACTCCCTGGCCGGGAGACTGTATGTCCATGCGTGGGACCGAGAGCAGGATTGCGCTTACAAGGCATGATATCAAGACTCCGTACATAACGATCCGGGCTCCCCACGTGTCTGACATCCAACCGCCTATGGCTCGTATTACTCCGGAGGGCAGGCTGAAAATTGCTGCCATCAGACCTGCCGTGGCCAGCGGCATCGAATATACGTTCAGATAGTATGGTACCAGCCACTGCGCTAGCGCCACGAAGCCGCCGAATACGAAGAAATAATAGAGACCGAAACGCCAGACTCTGATCTCTTTCAAAGGAGCGAGGCGTTGTTTCAATGTAGAACCTCGATCATGCTCGATCTTCTTGGGATATGTGAAGATCAGGAAAAAGACTATGGTGGCGAGCAATATTCCGGCATAGATTCTTGGCGCCATTCGCCAGCCTTCCAGATTACCGAGGTTGTCGGTTACGGCCAGTAGAAGATGCGGTGCTCCTATGCTCGTTATTGCGGCACCGGCGTTGCCTGCGCCGAAAATCCCCAGTGCCGTTCCTTGTTTCTCTTTAGGGAACCAGATTGATGTGTACGCGATTCCAACGGCGAAGGATGCGCCGGCAAGACCGAAGAGGAGTCCAGCTGCCAGAAATTGATAATAAGTGTCGCAGAAACTGACAGAGAACATTCCTGCCGCCGCCACCAGCATAACCAGGGGAAATACCGTTCTGCCTCCGTATTGATCGGTCCAGACACCTACGGGCAGGCGTAGTATCGCTCCGGTCAGCACAGGGGTGCCGATCAGCCATCCCATTTCGGCTTTGTCCCAATGGTAAAGTCCGTTGTTAACCAGAAAAGTGATCAGGACCCCATAGAGCATCCAGCAGGCAAAGCAGATACAAAAGGCCAGGGTATTGGCGGTAAGGACCGATATGGCTTTCTTGTCCGTAGTCATCGAGCTTCCTTCGCTATCGTTGTCTAGATCTTCAGCTTCTCATCCAATCTCTTCAGCATCTCCAGCCTGCGATTGAGCTTGTGTATCGGCGTCGCTTGATTGACGCCCATGGTATAGAGATCGATTTCGCCTCTGGTTTGAGCCTGGAGGGTATCGAACATCCATATACTCGTGCCGACGACGAAAGTGGTGCTCCCGTTAGCAACGATGCGTCTGAACTGTTCTACCTTGCGACCTCCGCCGGTGGGAAATGCAGCCCCGGCGTAAGTAAGATTGATGCCCCAGGCCATTTTCGTACCACCGATGGCGGAGTTGTAAATGACTCTTTCCCAGAATTCTTTCTTGCTCTTGCTCTTCTCCGCGGCGTCAAAGACGGCTTGCTGTTCGAATACACCCTGTCCGTCGTCATAGAGTTCGATTCGGTGCGTCATATGCTTTGATTTAAGCGGATCGGGCAGTTGAGCCGTAACCGTTTTGAGCTCCTTCAAATCGGACTCGAGTTGCTTCACTGTGGTATCGCCTAAATCACCCAGCTTTTTTCTTATGTTTTTGCCTGCCACTTTGCCGGTAATCGCAGCCGCTCCCCGATTAATCCAGGGGGCAAGAACTATAAGCGCACCGGATTCCAGGAAGCCCAGTCCGGCTGGAACGGCTTGCATGCGCCTTTTGTTTATTACGGACAGCATTCCGTTCAGCGATCCTTGATAGCCTCCGGTTGCGGCGATTGCCGAGCCGTTTATATATGAGGCGTCCCTGGATATCGCTCTTTTCCTCGCCCTGATGTAGAATGAGGCAAATTCCACAAGAGCCAGATCTCTTACGTCCCTCAGTACCTTGCCTTCGGCGGTCATGAAGCTCTTTTGCCGGTCCGATGGATGACGGAAGGCTTGAAGGGCTTTTTCTCTTTCATTGATAAGGGCATCGATCTCGTTTTGAAGCGAGATAACCTTTTTGGTCATGCCACCAGGACTGATTCCCTTTCTCCAGTCTTTGTACTCCTTCATCTTATCGAGCCCGCTTTCAACGACAATGCCGCCCAGGACGATGGAATGCCCGATCAGCAGCAGCAGCGGTCCGGTGATGAAGGCTTCGCGGTTTCCTTTTCTAAAATTGTGATGAGTTCTCCAGTTCTCCCAGGCGACGGTTGTGATACCTGAGAATGAGACCGCCGATGCGGCCATGTTATAGCCGAATGCTCTCCATCGTTTCCATTTGCTCTGTTTGGTGGTGTTTATCCGAAATTCCGTATTGAGCTTGAGAAGCTCCACCTCTTTTTTTAAGATGCGGTTGCTCAGTTTATTAATCTCATCATATTCATTCGACGCCTGCACACTCGATTTGAGAATTGCACCGGTCGGTTCTCCATCGTTCGAGATTGCCGGTTTGAGTTCGACCGGTTCTACCTGGGCCATTAATTCTTTCTCTTGAACCACAATATCGGCATCGGGCGAATCGATTTTCACCAAGCGGCTCTGCTCCATGGGTGATAGCGGTTCTGTTTTTTTTGCTTTACCGGCGGTGGCGAGATCGAAGGTGCTACATTTGGTGCCTGTGCCCTTCGGAGAGCCTGGCTCCGCATAGCTTTCCGCTGCGAATCCCGCACAGCCGCTACTACACGATAGTATGCTGATTGCAATGGAGACGGAGATCGTATCGGAGAGCTTTTTTCCGAATGGCATCGAATTAGTTCCTTCCTGGTTATAGTAACTGCCGGTGGTAGCTTGCTCATTGTGCGCTATGGTCGCTATTAGGCACCTCGGCATTTAGAATGATTGTCCTTTAGCCAACCAGAGCAGGGTGTGTTTTTTTTGTTTTTATTCTGCAGGATCGTTATTGGCGTCTTTTAGGGCAGGAAGACTCAGAAAGAGGCACTTCCTTTACGTAATATTCGATGGGGCATTGGCAGTCGCTTGGGGCGCTCTCTTCTGCCAACTGTTTAACCTGGAGCAAGATTGCAAGCAGCTTCTCGCCCCTGGGAGTGATGT
The DNA here is from genome assembly GCA_020634035.1 of Candidatus Obscuribacterales bacterium. Taxonomy (GTDB): domain Bacteria; phylum Cyanobacteriota; class Vampirovibrionia; order Obscuribacterales; family Obscuribacteraceae; genus RI-106. Next base: position 194,120 of record JACKCM010000008.1, read on the forward strand.
GGTGCTCTACCTTAGGCACCTTTTCGTCGAATTTGACCCTTCTGAGCATGCCTGCCGCATCGAGCTCTTTCAGCCTTTCTTGAAGGCACTTCATGCTCAGCCCGGGAATTCTGCTCAAGAATTGCCGGGTTCTTGTGGGTTGAATGGAGAGCTCTCGCATTATCTCCACGGTCCATTTTGCCGAAATCAGCCGCATTATATTGTATATGGGACATTCGGACTGATTAGAGTTCGGCTTGCAGTTGTCGTTCATGTGTTCGGAATCCCGCGATGGAGGTAGAGACAAGATTATTGTTTCAGGTTGTAACCTGACGAACATCCATCTTTTTGTCGAGCGATCTTTTCTTGGCGCGAAGTTACAGCCCGGCGGCGGTTTCCCTGTCCTATACACTATAGGTCTACCTAGTCGGCCTCTGGCCGGATACGAATTTGTAACCACCCCGGAGTATGGTCCGGGAAGTCCTTTTTCATATTCTTTTGATGGATGCCGCAATGTCTGGCAGGATGGAAAATGACTCTGTCTGAGCCGATTTCCTGTCGATGGGCAGCAAGTGCTCAATCTTATAAGGATTTTGAATCCAACAAATATGAATTATCGGGAGTGTATCAGTCATGGAGACAGAGGTAGGTTCTGAGCAGAAGACTTTCAGGGCACCGGATGCCGCCAATGCGGACATCAGGAACTGGAATCCTGAGGATGAGAAGCAATGGAGTCATTCTGCTAAGAAAATTGCGGACCGCAATCTATGGATATCTATTCCGTGTTTGCTTTGTGGATTCGCCGTCTGGATGTACTGGGGCGTCATTACTGTACAGATGCTCAGTCTCGGATTCCCTTTTGCCAAGGATGATCTTTTCACCTTGATGGCTATAGCCGGATTATCGGGGGCTACTTTGAGGATTCCCAGTACCTTCTTTATTAGAATCGCAGGTGGGCGCAATACTATTTTTTTGACAACGGCGTTATTGATAATCCCTGCCCTGGGCACCGGTCTGGCACTGCAAAACATAAGCACGCCGCTCTGGGTGTTTCAGCTTCTTGCACTTATAAGCGGCATAGGCGGTGGTAATTTCGCTTCATCGATGTCCAATATCAGCTTCTTTTTTCCAAAAAAGGTCCAGGGATTGTCTCTTGGTTTGAATGCCGGCCTGGGAAATCTAGGGGTGACGACAATGCAAGTTCTGGTGCCTCTTGCCATGACTTTCGGTGTTTTCGGGCAGCAGTCGATGATATTGAAGAGCTCCAGCGGCACCATAATCGGCAAGATACCGGCAGGAGCTGAAACTTATATTCAAAATGCCGGATATGTGTGGTTGCTCATGCTTCTGCCTCTTTCCATCCTGGCATGGTTTGGCATGAACAATATTCGAGACGAGCATGTCTCGCCCGATATAGGCAGTCCGTTCAACTCTTTCGTCAAACTTATCGGCATGCTCATGATCGGACTGTTGACGGCAAGCGCAGGACTCTGGCTTATTCTACCTGCCGCCGCCAACGGCGCCGGTTGGAATCTTAGCAAGTGGTTGGTTTTGCCTGCCGTAATCGCTGCCACGGTTTTTCTTTTGAAGCTTATTCCCGGTGAGATCAGCACCAGCTTGAAGAGGCAATACCGGATCTTCGAGAATCCGCATACATGGATAATGACGGTAATTTATACCATGACTTTCGGTTCTTTCATCGGTTTTGCCGCCTCATTTCCATTGGCGATCAAGGTAATCTTCGGCTTCAGTCATGTACTTGGTGCCGACGGCATTTTGACCCATGATACGGCCAATCCGAACGGCCCGAGCGCCCTAATGTACGCCTGGATCGGACCCTGTCTCGGAGCTCTGGTCAGACCGGTCGGAGGCGTGATTGCTGATAAGCTCGGGGGCGCCAGGGTCACTCAGATAGTATCTCTGATAATGGTGGTAAGCGCGCTCGGGGTTGCTTATTACATGCAGATGGCTTATAAGTCCGCTACTCCCGAAGAATACTTTATTCCGTTTTTTCTACTCTTCTTAATTCTTTTCACCGCGACAGGTATCGGTAACGGCTCCACATTCAGAACCATAGCTGTGGTCTTCAATAAAGAGCAAGCCGGGCCGGTCCTGGGGTGGACCTCTGCTGTGGCGGCCTACGGGGCGTTTATTATTCCCAAGGTGCTTGGTGAGCAGATAACTGCCACCACTCCGGAATACGCTCTCTACGGATTCTCCGTGTTCTATCTCCTCTGCGTACTTCTCAACTGGTACTTCTACCTTCGCCGGGGCGCGGAGTTCAAGAATCCATAGAGAACGGAATTGAAACAGAGAAGAACCCGATCAAATCAAAATCGGGCTCTACTTTCTAGAATCGGTGTTTGTCTGGCCAGGGTCTAGTTGACCAGCACCCAGGGTTGTTCCGTGTCTTTTCGGAAGCCGTCGGCATCGTAGCCCGCTTTGAGAAGGCTCTCTTTGCAGCTCTCAGGGTTCTCGGCCGCTTCTATCATAATATCGGAGACCGCTTTCAAGGCGTCTTCCCAGGCTGTCTGCATATCCGATGTCCATTCTCCTTCTTTAGAGAGATGTTCACCCAGCACCGCAACCAGATTCTCGGCGACTGCTCCGTAGTGCGCTGATTCTGTTTTGTATTTTAGATGGCGAACCCCCATAGCTTGCAGAAACGGAACCATTCTCTCCGGCTCGGTGAGCGAAGCAATGGTGGCTCCTACGGAGGCCATCAGCTTTTTGTGTTGCTCCTCCGGTGGAGTGTGGAAGAGATGTTTTACTTGCGGGTATTTCTCGAATAAGCGCTCATAAAATCTCAGTCCCAGGGTTTTGAGACCGCCGTTTTCTTCTTTCGCTCTGTTAAAGGTCTCTTTGAGCAGATCAACATTTAGTGACATTTTTGTCTCCGTTTATTCATTGATGAGGGGCAAATGCGACCTGTTACGGTATCAGCAACCGTCTACGGAATCAATCATTCTCGAGATTGATGCGATTGATCATAATTCAGCGCTTTTCCGTGATCAAGGCGATGCCTTTGATCAGGTGCCCGAGCCCGAAGTTCAGGAGCAGTACAGCGGCGATTGTGAGAAGAATATGCTGCTTGTAACGGTCAAGATTGACCAGAAAAAGTTTCCATGGATTGCCGTGAAATCTATTGTTCGGATCGGTTCCATCGAGATACTCCTCTGCATCCGGTATTCCGTCATGGTCCGTATCCAATTCTTTGCCAAGCTTGTCGGCCAGTCTGGCGGGCTCTTTTACAAGGGCGATCACCTCTTTTCTGCCTAGCTTTTCAATAATTTTGTTGCCGAATTCATTTAGTATCGGGCTGTCGATCTTTTCTCCGGGTTCGAAAGCCTTGCGCGCTTCATCCAACTTTTTCAGCTCATCCTCGTTCAATCCACCTATCTGTCCGGGTCCTGTTCCTGTGGGACCGTTACCGTTCGAATGGCACATGGCGCAGTTGGCCGCTTGACCCGAATGTTTTTCGGCGTATTCTTGAAACTGTGGATAGGCGATAGCCTCGTTGCACCCTGAAAAAATAAAAATAAACACCGCGAGGCGTGCGATAGCTGCTCGACTATTGCCGGCTATGAAGTGGTCTTTTCTCTCAAATAGCACTAATCGAACTCCCTTCTTATTCTTCCGCATTCTTTTAGCCTCAATGTTTCCACCAGTGATATATCTGCTCCCCGAAGACTGTCATGATTACCAGATAAGCCGATACTGCAAGGGCTATGTAGCTGAGATTGCGCCTGCTCGTTCCTTTGAATATCCATGGAGTGAGAAATAGGATCGCTACGACTATTGTGCTCGCCACGATTATAAAGAGAAAGTTGAACATCTCGAGCGGATAATAGACAAAGAAAAAATACCATTCCGGTTTGATGCCTGGCGGGGTGGCGCCGAGAGCGTTATAGGGCTCCAGAAGAGGGAAGGGGAGGAATGATTCGAAGGGGATGCACGAGGCGAGGATGAACAGCACGAGGAAGGCATAGGCCCAGAGCTCCAGATCTTTGAAGAAGAACGCCGTGAAGAATTTCTCGGTCTTCTTGGTCTTCTCGTCCACTCCTTTGCTCATGCCGTGCAACTGCACTTGAAAGAGGTGCAACCCCAGAAGTGCAACCAGAGCCAGTGGCAGAATGACAACGTGAAGGGCATAGAATCGACCGAGAGTCGATTGACCGACGCTGGCTTCTCCCTGGAATGTTTCTCGCAGCTGCACAGGGATATGGGATAGAGGTCCCAGGTATTGCCCGAGGTTGTCTATGGATTGCAATCCGACCTTTGTCGCATTTACTGCTATCTGATTCCAGGGAAGCAGATAACCGGTAAAGCCGAAGGTGAAAGTAATGAAAAGAAGTAGAACGCCTACAATCCATGTTATCTCCCGAGGTTTCTCGAAGGACTTCATGGCGAAGGCGACGATCAGATGAACGGTAGCGAAGAAGATCATGCATGATGAAGACCAGGCATGCATGTTTCTTATAAGCGGACCGGCGCTCACATGTTTGTTTATATACTCTACGGACAGATAGGCGTCGCTTACCGTCGGTTGATAGTAAAAGAGCAGAAATAGTCCGGTCACAACCTGGATCATGAAGAAAAAGAAGGTCAGTCCACCGGTGTAGTAGCCCCAGGACATTCTATGTACCGGAACTTCTTTCTTCTCTACCATGTACTGGAAATTCATCTTTTCCGTCGGGAAGCGCTCTTTTACAAAGTCGAGCAGCATAAGCATGCCTTTGTCTGACGGGCTGCCGCCAATCTCGCTTCTCGACTTGCTTTTGTCTTGTGTCTCGACCATGCTCGCTAACCTCTTTATTGAAACTTGCCTGACTAACCGGTGAAATCGGCCCTTCTGATAAATACCTGGGCGCTATCAAGATCGCTATTGTTGATCTTTCCTTTGATCTCTCCTGATTTTTCACGGCTGGCGAGGACTTCGCCTTTGGGATTGAGAACCACCCAGCCCAGTATCGGCAGTGGTGCTTCCGCCGGTGCTCCTTGATTTGGCACTCCGGTTTTTATGTCGAAGTATGAGACATGGCATGGACAGAGGATTTTTCCTTCGTTGTCGGCTTTGTTGCCCACGGTGCAGCCGAGGTGAGTGCATTTCGCCGAGATCAGTTGTGGTAAACCATCTTCTCGCTTAAATGCTATGGCAGGCTGCATCTGGTAATCGATGAAATACTTGCCTTCTATCGGATCCAGGTCTTTTAAAGCCGAAACAAGAATAAATTCATTCTCCCTCCTCTCGACCTCCAGCTTTCTTTGTTCGGCCGTCAGCTCCAGTCTCTTTAACTTGGACTCCATCAGCTCTGTCTCTTCGTTGAAAGATAATCGGGGACCGAAGAAGAACTGACCTATCTTATCCAACGCCCCAATGGAAAGAAGCGTTATCCCTCCCAATACTCCGCAACTTGCTTTGATGAAATGTCTCCTTGCGTCGTCTTTAGCGAAGGTCTCGGCTTTGTCTTTTTCGTGCCTTGGATTTGTCCAGATCACGTTTTGCGGTGGTCTGGTCAGATAGGATAGCGGCACTGAGAACATGTGGATCAGTCTGGAGAAAGGAACCAGGAGGACAATTAGCCATGCGCCCAGAATGTGGGCTTTCATCACGTGCGGTAGATCCTGTATGTAGGAGACATCAGGGGTCATGGTGACCAGGCTCCAGAGGTACGGCACCGTCGTGCCGGTGCACCACAGAGAGCCGTACTGGGCGCTCATCGCCGTCATCATGCCCAGAATCACCTGGAAGACCAGCAGCAGCAACACAAGCATATCCATGCCGGTTGTTACTTTCTGAACCCGTGATGAAACCAGTCTTCGCGCGGCCAGCACCACCAGACCGAAAAGGCAGAGCGCCGAGAGTCCGTAACCCAGGCACTCAATTGTCAGAAGCACCGGCTTATTGGAGACAAGAGCGTTCCACTGACCGGGGAACAGAAACGGTATCACATGCCCTAGAAGTATGAGAGTGATACCGATATGCCAGGGCAGGGAGCCCCACATCAGTCCTCGGGCTTCTAGGAATTGCGATGACAGAGATGAGTATGTCATCGGCTCTCTGCGGATTCTGTATATGGATCCGATAATGCAGATCAGCACCGCCAGGTATGGCAAAACTATATAAAATAAAGTGTCGATCACCGTTGCGTTCACTTGTTTGCTCCTGATTGAGATTACCCGGCTTTGATTACCTTCTGGACTGCTAACACTGGATAATAGAACATGTTTGGACTTTTGCTCCCTTTCAGTGTTTTCGAGATATCTTCAAGGGGCTCGCCCAGGCAGAACTCGATTAGCTCCTTAAGCTCTTCTTCTGAAAGATAGCCTGAAAACTTGAGTAGTAAAGCGAGATGATCGGGCAGCTCATTCTCGTGCTCGAATCCGTGCTCCTCGAATTTGGTGGCCAGAGTGGCCATGAGGTTGCCTCTATCAAAGTTTTCATCGCCATAGATATGAACGCTTATGTATGGACTGGCAAGGGGCGCGACATCGAATGTCCTGGTGTAGAGCTCTTCCAGATCCTCTGTGCTGAGAGTGGCAATCTGTTTTTTGAAATCTTCCAGTGGCGAGACAGCGGCAGGGCAGTTTGCAGCCAGTACGGCAATGACGTTCTCGAGCTTCAATTTATAATCACTGCCTGGATATTGCAATAAGGGAGCGATTTCGGCCAGGATCTTTCCTTTAGTAGGTGCTTTTTGATTCATCTCTATGGACCTCGATCTATCTCTACTGTGACACCTAATCCGGTGCAGCCTTTACACATTTCGGGGCTGCAAGTGGTAGAGATTACCTCTTCTCTTTGCAAGGGTGGAATCACATAGCGCTCATCCACGGTCGGCAGGGCTGTCATCCGGTAGATCGCTTCGGCTTCTTCCGGATTGGTGTTGCCTTCACGGAGTGCTTTGCTTATCTCAACCACATCGACATCGTCGAGATCAAGCGAGCGCATGTAATAGCGAATCGCCATCAATTTTTTCATGGTAGCGTTGATGATCTCTTCGTTGCCTGCGGAGAACAGACTGGCAAGGTATTTGATTGGAACACGCGAATCTTCCAGCGCCGTGAAGAACTTTTCTGAGGAGTGCTCATAAATGCCATTGTCCACTTTCCCCATCGCAGGAAGCAGGGGCGGCACGTAGAAGAGCATCGGCATGGTCCGATATTCGATATGCAGTGGCAGGGCAAGCTTCCAGCGCATCACATAGTCGTATACAGGAGAGTTCCTCGCCGCTTCCAGAAACTCTTCGCTGATGCCGTTTTTTCTTGCCGCTTCAATGACGGATTCATCTTCTGGATCTAGTAATACATTTCTCTGGGCTTCGACCAGGGAGTGGTCCGGTACTTTCATGGCATCGGCCACTCTATCTCCGTCATAGAGAAGAACTCCCAGATAACGGATTCTGCCGACACACGACTGGAAGCAGTTTGGAATTTGTCCGGTCTCGAGCTTTGGATAGCAGAGGATGCATTTCTCTGATTTACCTGTTTTCCAGTTGTAGTAGACTTTTTTGTAGGGGCAGGCCGATACGCATGCTCTCCAGCCCCGGCAGACGTCCTGATTGACCAGAACGATTCCGTCCTCACCTCTTTTGTACAGAGCGCCGGAAGGGCAGGAGGCGACGCAACTTGGATTGGCGCAATGATTGCATATACGCGGAAGGTAGAACATCGACACTCGCTCAATCTCGAAGAGTTGATGCCTCTCTTCTTCGGTAAGCTCATCCAGATTGATGTCATTCTCCGCATAGACCGGTGAGCCCGAGAGATCGTCATCCCAGTTCGGACCGGCTTCGATATCCATCGGTTGACCAGTTATCTGCGAGATTGGAATGGCGGTAGGTTGATCTTCTCCTTCTTCTGCGTCGAAGAGATTTTCGTACTCGTAGGTCCAGGGCTCGTAGTAATCTTCAAGCCCTGGTTGGTTCGGGTTGTAGAAGAGCTTTATGAAGGCGTCCAACTTGTTCTGGCTTTTCAGCTTCAGGTCACCTCCTCCATTTCTCGTCCAGCCGCCTTTGTAATGTTCCTGGTCTTCCCAGAGGGTAGGAAATCCGGTTCCAGGTTTTGTCTCGACATTATTCCACCACATGTATTCCGACCCGGCTCGGTCGGTCCAGACATTCTTGCAGGAGACGCTGCAGGTGTGACAGCCTATACACTTATCCAGGTGAAACACCATGGAGATTTGAGCTCTTACGTCCATATCGAATTCCTCCAGGTCACCATACCGGTTTGTCCAGCTTCTTGATGACAACAAATGTGTCTCGATTCACACCCTGCGGACCCCAGTAATTGAAAGCGAAGGTATGATGCCCGTATCCTCCCAGCATGAAAAGAGGTTTCAGGCGGGCTCGCGTCAGGCTGTTGTGACCGCCTCCTCTTTTCATGTTTCTTGTTCTCGATTTGGGAACTCCAACGGTCCTTTCCGGAGAGTGGTAAATCATTACCAGCCCTCTTGGAATTCTGGCGCTGACATTGGCCCTGGTGCAGACCACTCCGTGGTCGTTCAAGACTTCCACCCAGTCATTGTCGTTGATGCCTATCATGTCTGCGTCTTTATCGTTTATCCAGACAGGTTCGGTGCCTCGTGAAAGGGTTTTCATTCGAAGCGTGTCGCCGAATGTGGAATGAATATGCCATTTCCCATGTGGTGTCAGATAGTTGAGAACCAACCTTCCCTCACCACTTTCGGTGTGCTCGAGATCGCCGGTTACTCGAGCTTCGGCTCTGGGCTTGAATACAGGAAGGTGTTCTCCGTAAGCCACATAGACTTCGTGATCCTGATAGGTTTGCTGTCTACCTGTGAGAGTCCTCCATGGAATGAGTTCTTCTTTGTTCTGGCAGTAAGAAGAATAGGTCCTGCCGCCTGTTGTTATGCCGGTCCAGAAGGGTGTGGTCAGAATTCGCCTGGGTTGGACGGCCAGATCCTCGAAGTGCATTCTGACTCCTCTTGTGTCCGCCGCCAGGTGGGTGTGATCGATACCGGTTTTTTTCGACTCTGCTTTGAAGGCTCTATAAGCTAGCTCTCCATTGGTTTCGGCCGCAAAGTGTAGTATGGCGTTGCAGGTGTCCTTGGCTTCGTATAGACTTGGATAGGTTTTGCCTCCCCAGGTTCTCGTCGGATAGGACTCCAGATATTCGTCATAAATATCATCCACATCGTATGTGGTGCCGTGGACCGAAAGACCGTTATTGCGGAAGTTAGGCCCAAGCGAGACATATTTGTTGAAGAGATTATGGTAATCTCGATCGACGATTTTGAAAGACGGCATGGTTTTGCCGGGAATTGCCTCGCATTCTCCTTTCGCCCAGTCTTTTACGGTTGGTTGGGCTATCTCGGCCGGTGTGTCATGAAGAAGAGGTGATATAACAACATCTTTGACCGGTCCGTCAAAGTATTTTTCCGACATTTTAGCTGTGGACTTTGCAATACCCTTGAAGATGTCCCAATCGGTCTTCGACTCCCAGCAAGGTGGAACCGCCGGTTGTAGAGGATGAATAAAGGTATGCATGTCCGTGCTGTTAAGATCGTGCTTCTCATAGTGGGTCGATGCCGGCAGGACGATGTCCGAATATAGGGCGGATGAGTCCATCCTGAAATTGAGGTCCACGATCAAGTCCATTTTTCCGATCGGCACTTTGTCGTGCCAGGTTACCTCGTTGACCAGCTCTTGCGCTTTTTCTTTCGCGATGGAATTGGTATGGGTGCCCAGATAGTGCTTGAGAAAGTACTCGTGACCTTTGGCCGAGCTGAGAATTGCGTTTCCACGCCAGATGTACCACACTCTGGGGAAGCTCTCCGGATTGTCCGGATCTTCCATAGAGAATTTGAGAGATCGATCTTTCAACCTATTGATGATGTAGTCGATTATCTCTTGATCATTCTGGGCTCCTTTTGCCCGCGCCTCTTCAACCAGGGCGAAATTGCTTTCGTTGAACTGGGGATAGCACGGTAACCAGCCGGCTCGCACGGCAAGGGCTTGTTTGTCTGCGGTGTGGCCGCTGGCCATTATATGCTGGTGATCACTTACCGGGCACATCTCATCGAAATTCTTGTCATAGCGCCACTGGTCGGAGTGCATATAGTGCCAGGAAGGAGCATTTTGTAGTCTGGGAGGACCTGCCCAATCTCCACCAAAGGCGATTGGTGCCCATGAAGCCTGAGGGGCGAGTTTTTCCTGACCAACATAGTGATTCAGTCCGCCCCCATTTACACCGACACAACCGCAGAATATGAGGGGCATGATTATAGAGCGATAAATAAGGTTATTGTGATACCAGTGATTCACTCCGGCACCGATTATGACGCTGCACTTTCCGCGAGATTTCTCGGCGGTTATGGCCCATTGCCGGGCAAAGTTTATCAGCGTATCAGCCTGGACACCGGTGAATTTCTCCTGCCAGGCTGGCGTGTACGGCGATTCTTCGTCGTTGTAGTCAGAAGGATAGTCGCCTTTGAGTCCGCGGGCGATGCCGTATTGTGTCAGTTGTAATTCAAAGACTGTTGTTATCAGCTTCTCTCCGTCAATGGTCATTATCCGCTTGAAAGGAATTTGCCGTTTCGAGATTTTGTCGTTGGTTCCTTCGGAAAAGTCATTGACCAGGAGGTCCACCACCCCATCCGGCTTGATTCCTTCTTGATTCAAACGCAGCACAGGATCGATAGCTTCACCGGATGTGGTGTCTTCCAGTTTCAGGTTCCATTCTCCCTTCTTTTCCTGCCAGCGGTGACCCATAGTGCCTTTAGGTACTTTGAGCTGCCCTGATTTGGAATCTAGCACGAACATCTTCCACTCTGAATTGTCCATGTTTCGAGTCGCTTCTATTTCGCTGGTTCTAAGAAAACTTCCTGCTTTGTAAGAGCCGTCTTCCTGCTTGTCCAGCTTCACTAGAAACGGGCAATCACTGTATTTTTTTACATAGTCGGTGAAGTACTGCACTTGTCTGTCCACGTAGAACTCTTTCAGGATCACATGTCCAACGGACATCCAGAATGCAGTATCCTGTCCCTGATGAATCGGAATCCACTCGTCGGCTATCTTTGACGTCATAGAGAAATCCGGTGAGAACACCACTACTTTAGATCCTCTATGCCTGCCCTCGACCAGGAAGTGAGCGTCGGGGGTCCGGGTCATCAGAACGTTCGAGCCGACAACAGCGACGAATTTTGAATGGAACCAATCCGCGCTCTCGGCCACGTCTGTCTGTTCACCCCAGATTTCCGGCGAGGCCGGTGGCAGATCGCAGTACCAGTCATAGAAGGACAGGGAGAGACCACCGAATAGTTGCATGAATCTTGCCCCTGCCGCGTAGCTCACCATGGACATGGCCGGTATGGGAGAGAAGCCGGCAACTCTATCGGAGCCGTATCTTTTGGCGGTGTATATGTTTGCTGCGCTCATTATCTCGTTTACTTCATCCCACGAGCTTCTCCGGAAGCCGCCTTTACCGCGGGCTTGTTGATATCGAGTTCGAGATTCTTCGTTATTTACCAGTCCGGACCAGGCCGCCACCGGATCACCGCCGCACTCTTCTTTGCTCTTTCGCCAGAGATCGAGCAGAGCGCCTCTTATGTATGGATATTTGACCCGGAGTGGGCTATAGAGATACCAGGAGCAGGAGATTCCTCTCTGGCAGCCTCTTGGCTCATGGGGTGGGATATCCTTGCTTATGGTAGGGTAGTCCAGGGCTTGGAGCTCCCAGGTGACGATTCCGCCTTTTACATAGACATTCCAGCTGCATGAGCCGGTGCAGTTTACCCCGTGGGTGCTGCGCACTATTTTGTCGTATTGCCAGCGATTTCTGTACATATCCTCCCACTGACGCTGTTTTGGTGCGAAGATGTCTCTTATCCAACCCATGATCCTACTTCCTCTTCAATTTTTGTCTGATTCCTCGGTTTCGGTTCCGGTAACCGAGCGCTATAATTGCCAGTACAGCTAGCGCTCCACCGCCACCCATCACGGGAATGGAAACCTTATAGTTCTCTGTCTCTGAAATCTGTTTGTTTTTCTTTCCGTTATCCAGATATTTGGCAAGATTCAAGGCTTCGGACTCGGTTATCGGATGGGACCGATATGCTGCCTGCATTACCTTGAACGGTGCTTGTTTGCAAGCCGAGACCAGGGCTCTTCCTTTGTACTTACTGGATATTCCGCTCAGGTCAGGCCCCAGTCCCACCGCACTGCCACCCTGGTGGCAAGAAATGCAAGACATTCCGCCATTCTCGAGGGGTTGGAGTCCCAGAAACAACAGGCGTCCTTCTTCTATTGAGCCGGGCAGTTCGATCTCCTCCGATTCTTCGCTATTTGATTTTGCTTGGGCTGCTGGCTCTCCGGCTTTTTCGGAATCCTTCCTTTCCGCTTCTACCGGATTTCTCAAGTAGGAAACCAGTGCGGTTACCTCTTCCGGGCTGAGTCCACCAGCCATAGGAGCCATTTTTTCGACTGCTGCTTTGAGTTTGTCGTCTGGCCAGTCTTTCGTTGGAGCAAGGTCAGGCCCAACGCCTTTACCACCGCCAATGGTGTGGCAACCCGAGCACTTCGAAGAGAATAGGTCACTTTGACAATATGCCGGTATCAAGGCGCTCAGACCGTAGTAGGCTAAAACAAGACCTATAGGTAGTGCCATTCTTCTTCTATCGAATAGCTTCCTTCTTGAAAGTTGCACTGGCAAATGCTCCGCGATTCCTGTTCAACCCCATAATTATGTTCTCTTCAGTCTCCTGACCGTATCCATCCTAAGGCGGACGGCAATATTGATTTTTCCGGTAGGAAGCTTGATTTTATTGAGTTTAAAGGATGAGAGTCGAAGGCGCCTGTCCGCTTGAACGCATACGGGGGTGAGATTTTGTTGCTCATCCTTTGGAGGGATACGATTTTGTGCTATCGTGCCATGCGATTTCCTGCGTGTTTAGAAGCATTGACTAAATTTGGAAACCGTTGAGTCAGTAAGAATATTGTGGATGTGGATCTACCTTATATAATCAGCCCATGGATTTTTTGCTGCTCACTGCCATATCGATAATCGCCATGCTTTATTCAAGCGTGGGGCACGGTGGTGCCACCGGTTATCTGGCGATTATGTCTTTCTGGGGGGTAGCCCCGGATGTGATGGCGACCACAGCGCTTACCCTCAACTGTCTGACCGCCGGTATATCCAGCGTGACCTACGGACTTCGGGGCTATCTTTCTATGAAGCTCAGTCTGCCCTTTATTCTGGTTTCGATACCCTTCGCCTATCTGGGGGCGACGGTGCGATTGACCGAAAAACAGTTCGGGTGGATGCTGGCGGTGGTGCTTCTGGTTTCGGCTGTGATGCTCTGGTCTCATAAAGGCAGAGCCGATAGCGAAGAGCCCTTTGTTAAAAGCCCGGATCTCAAAGTGGCGGCTTTTGCCGGGGCGATCCTCGGTTTCGTCTCTGGTGCCCTGGGCATCGGGGGTGGTGTTTTTCTAAGTCCTCTTATTATTCTTTGCGGTTGGGCCGACTCTAAAACCACCGCCGGATGCTCCGCTTTGTTTATCGTGCTCAATTCTTTTGCCGGCCTCGGTGCCCGCTATCTGTCAGGCAGAATGGACTTTACTGAGATCGTCCCATTTCTGTTTTTTGCCCTTGCCGGTGCTCTAATAGGGTCTTATTATGGCGCCAGCCGCTCTTCGCAGAAGGGTCTGCGTCGGCTGATAGCATTTGTGCTTATCATAGCCGTGGTAAAAATGTTGATCTGAGGCTCTAGCGGCTGCGGCCGTTTTTGATTGCTTCCACTATAAAATTAGCTGCCAGAGCCTGCCTTAGACTAATTTGAATTCCCGGAGCCGGATCGGGCAGGGCATTATTGAAGGCGCGATCTGAATTGTTGTCGAAATGTCCGACCAGATGCAGCACTCTGCCCTGTCTGAAATCCAGCGTAAAAGCAAGGATGCCGAATTGGGACGGGTCGCTTCTGGAGAGCAGCCTACTTCTAGCCAGCACTCGCACTTCGCCGGGGCGGTTTACCTTGACCGTCTGGCTCTTTTTATCTAGTTTCCAGAATGCTGTCGGAGGACAGTTTTTGAAAAGCCTTGGATCGGGGTCTACTATAACCGCATCTACTACGCCGCTTTCTGTATAGCCACCGTTCCAGGTGACATAACCGGGGAAGGTTTTTTTCAAAACTCCATCGAGAGCCCAGTCGGTGGTGAGCAGATAGCCGCCCATACCGACATAACGCCGGAGGGCAAGAATCGCTTCGGTGGGTAGGTCGCCGGCGCAGTTGACCACCACCACATAGACATTATCTAGATTGGTATCGCCAAGTTCGTTGGGCGAAACTCTTTTGCAGGGTATTCCAAAAGAGTGCAGGACATGACCGGAATCATCCCATTTACCTTTTACTTCGATGATAGATTCGCGGTTGAGATTTTCGGTGATACCGGCATGGGTTGCACTGAGCCAGGACTTGTAAGCCGGTGGGTTGACCGCCTCATCTTTCTGCGGCAGCGGAATCATCGGCGCGTTCTGCATGACGTTGTTTGCATAGCCGTCCAGACCCGGAAAGCGGCTCGGTCTGCGATAGTCGGTCTTGACTGTACTGATAGTGGCTTGCAGCGGCTTCGATGTGTCGTGGGTGTTGCCGCTCTGGCTGGAGGTGCTGGTTGTGCTCGAATCTTCGCCTGATTGATAGTTCTGGCTCTGGTTTTGCGGTTGCGTGTCGAATGGACTATCAGAATCTGAATCCGAGCCCTGATCTGAACCTGATTCAGGACCAGAATTAAAACCTGGAGTCGATACCGGTGCTCTCTCTATCGGCTGTCTCTGACCGGAGTTGGGTGCTATATCGGATACCCCTTCTTCTACCCAGTCCGAAGCGAGCCCGACAGAAGCTGCCGACCAGAAAAAGAGACCGGTCAGAGAGATGGTCAGGGCTTTTTTGAAACTGACAGGAATTCGAATTCGGTACATAAGGTGCAAAATAGCACAGCCTGGAAATAATTGTCAGGTGTCTTTTAATGTCAAGAAGCGCCCCGGTGAGGAGGCGCTTTTGCTAAGTCGTAGAAGTTTTTTCGTTTTTTCAGGCTCGCTTTTTGACCTGGGTGTTTTCTTTTTGATCGTCGGCGGAACCGGTATCGTTGATAGAGCGCCGCAGACCGGCCAGGGCTTTTAGGTTAGGGAGAATGATCTCTTTCATCTCTTCGAGTTCATACGAGCCGATCTCCCGTCTGTCATAGCGTTGACAGACGTCTTCCCATAGCTCGAAGAGCTGTCTTGGATCGACTGTCTCTCTTGCTCGCTTTTGAAACTCCAGTAGATTAAAAGGCTCGATGGCAATAACCCTCCTTGCTTTCCCTAATTAGAGCATGCAAATAATTTGGTATTATGTCAAGTGACTTTGGCCACTCCAGAAAGCATAACCATAAGTGATACCAGGCGGAAAGCCTTACAGGGTAAATGGTATGCGTATCGCATATCAATCGCGAAAACTTTTTGCGATGCGATATTTCATCTGGTGCTATATCTATTATTACATTTCCGAATCTGTTCTCGACTTGCATCGCAGGTCGGGAAGCTGGTTCTCGAAATGAACTTTCAGAAGTTAGTAGGAAATCTGTCTCAGGCCGGGGCCGATATTTATCGCGGTCGGCGCCACCGGAGATATTGGTTTATTCGAGACGTAGTAGCTGTTTTTGACCCTATTCCGGTTGTTCGGATGATTGAGATTATCCTTGCGCCGAGCTTCGGCTTTCAGTTTTGCTACATCTCCAATAGAGATTCCGTCGATCTTTGTTTTTGAATTGAGCATTATTATTTTGTCGGCTAGCTTCGCCGCTTTGCCATACTCTTTGCGGTCGAGATACTGTTTGGCATAGGCGAGCATCAGCCGTCCCGCCTCGGCGCTGGAAGGTCCGTGGTCGATTTGTGCTTTTTCAATGTCGTTTTCAATCAGTCGATCAAAAGATGTGGGTGCTTCCCAGATGGTTTTCTGCTGAATAGAAATTTCTTCTCTAGGAATCGAGATATCTATGCTCGGTCGCTTCACGCGGGGCATTTCTAAGGAGGGTCTTTTTATGGCTGGTACGCGACCGGCGGGAATTCTGCCAGGGAATATACAGCCCGGCGTGCGCGGCTTCTGGCAGAGTACGTCGAGTTTGTTTTGATCTGCTGTCCAGATGGTATCTACGGCGGTGGCCTCGCCGGCGAAGGCAGGGTTGAATGACGAAAAGCATCCGACTAAAAGGAGTAGGGCGGCAGGAAGTTTTTTCATAACTGTCTCGGGCGTTAACTCAGGAACACGACGCAGAAATTTATCCTAACAATTGCCCCGGACAAAATATGCAGGGTTTTCCATGGAGTTTTTTGTTCGCTTGCTTATTTATAGGTCTCGAACTTTCTGCCGAGGTTGTCAAAACTGTCATCCACTGGATCTCTAAAGCGATTAGGCGCATAAATGCTTCCGGGGCTCGTTTGGGACCCGGTCACCTTTCTGTATCTGACAGCGGGGGGCTTTGGAGTATTGACAGGACTATTGGCTGAACCACTGGTCTGGGCTTGCTTAATTGGCTGGTTCAGCTGCGCCGGGCTGGTCGTCACCATTTGCTTGACCTTCGGCGCTTCTCTGGCTTCGGCACCGTACTTGACCTCGGTGACACCGCTGCCTTTCGAGACAACTCTCGCCTGGGCCGGCTGCGACTCTTTCTGCCGTCCGGGTAGAGCCATGCGGGCGTAGTCGTCGTCGGTGATCAAAACTCCTTTTCTATAGTATGGATTGCGCGGTTTGTTCTCTGGAATCATTCTTTGCATAGAGGTCATGCGAATAGCCTGGACATCATTCATATTGATGCCTTCCATCTTCGAGATGTTGTTGATTTTGATGATTCGCTCGGCCATGGCCTGGGCTTTGGTGTAATCGTGGGCGTCGAAGTAGCGCTGGGCATATTTGAGCATCAGTTTAGCCACTTCCGGGCTGGTCGGTCCGTAGTCCACCTGGGCTTTGGTGATCTCTTCATCTATCGACCGGTCCTCTCTTGTGGGACCCTCCCAGGTAGTCAGCTTCTTGGTCTCACGTCCTTCCACACCTGGTCTGGAATAGGTCGGCGCCTTATAAGATCTTCGGTAGTTACGATAACCTCGGCGGTTTGAGTAAGTTTGCTCTGTCTCGAAATAGCGACGCAGGTCCTCTATGCTCTGTATTCTTCTGGTCTGGTAGAGCTCGTGGTAATTCTGGGCAGAGGCACGCTGTTCTACTCCGCAGAGAAGAAACCCTGCGGCGGCAAGAATGGTCGAAACCAGCACTTTTGGCAAGCTCGGTTTTTTAATCGCTGCTACCTCCTCTTTCAATCTTATCAATTAATGTAAATGGGCATATTGTTGAACAGTCCGAAAATCCTTATTCAGTGGAGAAAAATGGGAAATCCGAACAAGATTTTTGTGTTGCTTTTATCGCTGGGAGTGCTTGTAAGCACGGGGCAGCCTTTGTTCGGACAAATTGTGGACAAGCCGGTGGTGGGCGTTCCTGTAAAGCTGGAGGCGCTCAATCCGAAGCTGGATACCTCTACCCCCGAAGATGGCGTTATAAAAAAGACTCTGTCCGGAGCGATTAGCGACACCTATAATCCCGAGGTGCTAGAGATTCCTTCTTCTGGCTCAGCCAAAGCCTATGAAGTAGGTCTGAAGCTCTTTAATGAAGGCGACTATCGCCGGGCGCTCAACGCATTTAATCTTGCCTTGATCAGATCCTATGAATTTCGGGCCGGTGATCCGCGTATGAAAAACGCCGAAGCTGCCGTCAAAGCCACCGAGGCGCGCATGGGCCTTGCTTCGGAACTGGGCTATAAGACTGACAATCCAAACAAAAATGCCCTGACCGGAAAAGTCGAGAAAGTATTTCAGCCTTCTTTAGCCTGGTTGAGCGGTCTGAGAGCCGACGACCGCGTTACCAAAGTGCGGGTCGAGAACGACGTTTATCACCTGACTGTCGTCCGCAAAGGGAAGACCTATCAGATAAAGCTGCGCCTGCGCAAAAAGGCGAAACTGGATTTCACCAAGCTGGCGGCAGGACAGGCTAAAAAAGATGGTCGCAAGACCGATACGGTGCTTGAATCCGGGCTGGTGAAAAATCCGGAGCTGGTTAAGAAGTCCGAGAAATTGCTGGGCTCTTATGATTTTGCTTTGCTAATTGATAATTCCGGCAGCATGGCCAGCCCGGCAGATACCGGAGACTCGCACAACTTCCTGGGCAGCCGCTGGGAGTGGTGTCGACTGAACAGTATGAATTTTTCTCTTGTCACCGCCCGCTACTTTCCCCGTGGTATCACTCTGGTGCCATTCAATCATCAGTTTGCCGTGGCGAAGAATGCAAATCGCAGCGACATCGATGACGTTTTTCGTCGGCTCTTGCCTGTCGGTGGGACTGACATAGCAAAGCCGCTCGCTTATGTACTGGATGATTATTTCGCTCGACGCGCAAGAGGTGGAGCGAAGCCTATTGCTGTTGCCGTTCTCACTGATGGCGAGGATAGCTTTGCCAGAATTCGCGATGTGGTAATAGATGCCACCATGAAGATGAAGAATTCGAGAGAGATAAAAATCACCTTCCTATCGGTGGGTAGCGTGACCCGTGGCTCTCCGACTTTGAAGGCGTTGGACGATGACCTGGTAGATGCCGGGGCTGCCTACGATATCGTCGACACCCGTTATTTTCCCGAGATTTTAAAATACGGATTGAAAGACATGGTGGTCGCTTCTCTTATCGAGGCGCAGGCTGAAGGTAAATAGAGGTCGGGAGGAACTTTATTCGCATACTGTACTGCGCTACTGTGGTCGCTTCCACGGATTCCCTGGCAGTTTACTTACTACTTCGTCGAGGACAAAACGCGCCGCCGAGTCGAAATCATAGTCGACTCCTTCTCGGAGTAGCGGCAGGATGTCCTCTCTAAAGGCCGCATCATCCATCTTCTTCAGAAAGTGTTCGACCTGGTCATCTCCAGACCATGGAGCGTGGTTTGAACGCCAATAGGTAAGCACTGTTTGCGGTATCATTCTTCTGGCTCAATCTGTTCGTTTATGTAGAGGTTCCACTTCTTATTAAGTTGTGCGCTTTCAGAATCCAGATCCGGCCTTAAGCTAGTTAGGCGTGGAGGCTGGGTCTCAAGCCAGTCACGTAGAGGGTTGGCCAGTTTTGGTTTTTCAACAAGGTCTAAGATAAATCCAAGTCTCTGGATTACTGTCATCTCGACTCCTGATTTTGCTGCCG
Source organism: Candidatus Obscuribacterales bacterium (assembly GCA_020634035.1). GTDB lineage: Bacteria > Cyanobacteriota > Vampirovibrionia > Obscuribacterales > Obscuribacteraceae > RI-106. The sequence goes on from JACKCM010000008.1 coordinate 213,324, forward strand.
CAACGAGGCTGCGCCCGGTCATTTTTTCTGAAAGTTCTGAGAGGACCGTAGCAACATTGTTGTAGTGTCCAGCGCTCTCGTAGTAACGAACCAGATCAAGAGCCGTCACTTCGGGAGTTGAGATCTTCATTTGTCCTGTCGGAGTGTTTCGAGTTTCTGTTTGCGTTTTTTGTATGTTCCACTTCTTGAAGAAATGAATTCGGTACCGCGCCAGGTGTATAGACCGATGAGGCGTATCGCAGATTACCTGGAATTCTTGGGGGCGATGATGTGCGGCGCCGTGTAGTTCGGCAGCGCTTAGCAGGCCTACATAGTATTCCGATTTCCAGTCTTTCATAAGCGCGTCTATAAACCATATTGGCGGTGGTGCACCCGTTAACCGGTATTGTTCAGGAACAACAACATAAAAGCCCCGCTTGGGGCTTACGATTTTTCCCTTCTTTTTTAGTCGATTTAGAGATAGCTTGATCGCTGCATCTGATTTTTCGAATTTTTGTTCAATTTCTTCGCGACTGAATGTATAGCGGCCCTTTGCAGGCAGCCCATTTACAAAGTTCGAGATGTTTTCCCTTCTCATGTATTATTGCTTCTCTAGTCGTTAGCGAAAAGTATGGAAAAGTAATACCTTGTGCAAATGGGTGCGTTATTTAAAAGTATCATAAAATGATACTATATGCAAATGCTAAGTTGTCTTATTGGTTCTGCTATTGGATGGACTCACAAGTTCGAAAATGGTCTAGAAAAGCATAGCCGTAGCAGCCAGCCGAGAGAAGAAATCCGCTGGCGGCGGCTACTATCCAAGTTGTGGATTTCAGAGGATTAGTCCATAAAGAGAACTTTGCCAGAAAGTAGAATGGCAAAGCGACCAGGAATAGAACTGCGGCTTCGGAACCATATATAAGGACACCGCAGTTCCAGGTGCATACTGGATTTTTGTCAATTTGCATCATTGCAAAACACACGCCGATTAGTGCGAAATGGACAACCGAAAGAGCAATCAAAATGCCGTTTAAGGCGGCGCAAAAGAGTCCGAATAAGTTTGCTAGTTTGTCCATGCAGCTATATTAGAACATCAGGAAAAAATCAGCCTGACAGATTTCAGTTTCTGTGTCATCCTGGAATCACCTTCGAAATGAATTGCGGTTTGAAAGACATGTTGGTTGCTTCACTTATAGAGGCGCAGGCTGTAGTTAATTAGAGGAAGTAAGAGAAGTTGCATCAGGTCCTAAAGCGTCGAGTACTCATATGCATGTGCATCATCTTTGTCGCAGCCATTGTGATGGGGTCTCTTTATTTCATGGTTAAAGACACTACGCAGTTTAAGCGCTTATCTCTCTGGTTTGACAAGCTTTTTCTCGACCCTATCGAGGAGACACCAGAAGGAAATTTTGACCTTGAGAAAAAGGACAATCTTTCAACTTTATACTAGGCTATCAAAATTGGTATCATTTCTGTCTGTTGTGCAACTTACAAAGGTGTTCAAGTGGAAGATTCGGAGTTTTGGTCAATCATTGAAGAATGCAAAAAGAAAGATTATTTGGGCGATGAACAATCCCATTACAAAGATGCCCAAGATAGGTTGGAAAAGCTGTCGGACTTAGAACTGAAAGAGTTCGCGGCAAAGTTATTGTTCTTTGAAAACAAGGCTTGCCACTGGGATGTCTGGGCTTCTGCCTACATAATCAATGGCGGTTGCAGCGATGATATGTTTATGGACTTTAGACGTGGACTGATATTCCAGGGGAAGAAAATTTTTGAAGCCACTCTGGCTGACGTGGATAGCTTGAGCGAACTCAATCCGGAGATAGCCGAAAGTCTTTGCGAGTACGAACTATTTTCTTATTTGCCGCTGAAAATCTATGAGTCGCGCTCTGGAAACAACCCGGAAGAATTTGAATGCTATTTAGATGACTATCAGGATAATGCTAATTTCGAATACAGCGATAGCGATCCTGCCGGTGAAGCATGGGGAGATGACTCTGAGCTGGTTGAAAGGTTTCCAAAACTAGCTAACAAGTATCAGTTCTCTGATTCCTGACTCTACTTGATTTCAGAGAAGGCGATACTAGTATTCAATCGGATGTGAGCTGGCAATAGCATGACTTATTTGATCAGAAGAATGATGCTCCTTGTCGCCTGCATCTTAATAGCCTATCTGTTCTCGGTACCGGATGCGGAGGCAAAGGTGCGGGCGGCTAGCTCCGCAGATTTGAAAACGTGTCTTTCTGCCATCTCGACAGCGGATCTGGTATTGCTCGATGGAGCCGTTTCGGTTCAGCGAATTCCGGGCTGGCAAGTAAAGTGGAATTCTTCCGTTCTCAAGCCCGGCCTTCCTAAAGGGCAGTATGGAGGAACTACTCTTTCTGGCGAACAGATAACCGTCGGTGGAATCAATAACGCTAAAGAACCTCTTCGGGTTATAGCGTTGATTCCTCTTTTTCAGTACCGTGATAAACATGCTCCGAACGATGAACTGGTTTCTGTGCAGGTAAATGGCAAAGCTTCAAATTGCTTCGTTTTGCTACCTGGAGACAATGTCAAAGAAGCTATTAAAATGGGTTTGCAGCGCTTCAAAAACGATAAGCTATTCCAGAGTCAGTTGAGTCCAGATACACCAACTCTGTTTATAGATGCCGGCGCAGTCGGCTCTGGCAAGAGATTGCGGATAGAGTATGAAACCAAGCCGCGCTCGATTCGAGTTAACTAGAATGAAATATGATAATGGTTTGTACTTTGGCACCGTTGATTTATCAATCGGCGATATAGTCGAGGAGATTCCCGCCTTTTTCAAAGATTTGGCTATGGTTGTGACAAGGGTAGACAGCCGTGGCATTGTCACATTTAAGCCCGAATGGGAAGCCTTGCATCGAATGGAGCGAAGAGGTCATGCTGCTGTATTTCCACCCGATGGAGTGGTGAAGTTGATTGAGAATAAATGGCCCTTCGATGGTTTTGAGGAGATATTTTTGTGTGATTACGGTGATATTCCTGAACTTGTCTACGCCGTGGAAGAGCAATTTACTCCAAACTGTATGGTTCTAGCTGATGAAATTCCGAATGAATTTCTTAGTAGGTTCAATTCTTTGAGAGCGAAGCGCTTCCTTTCTGATGGATTGGGATTGATGAATTACGTTTGCGAAAAAGAGTTCGCAGAAGAGATTGAACGGTTTTTCGACGCAGGCTAAATTGAACAGTTTTTTGCTGGTGGAATTAAATATGGTGTCGCGGGACCCTAATGTCAAACAGAATATAAAGAAAGAAATCGCTTTCAATTGTCTCGTGATAGCCTGGTAATATTCGCGATTTTTCCGGATAAGGGGGAGGCGACTATGCCTAGAAGTAAGTTGCTTGCAAAGTCTTGCTCTCCTAGAACTGGATTGCTTTGGTCTTTCATCGTTTTTGCGGTCGTTTCGGTGTTGTGCTGGAAAGCTATCGACCAGATGAGCTGGCCTGTCACCACCGGCGTGGTTACGAATACTTTTGTTCACAAGCGCCAGGGTTATAAAAAGCCGAGCCCGGAGTATGCGTTGAATCTGGAGTATGAATTTAGTGTTGATGATAAAAAACATGTGGGTTTTGATGAATTAGGATGCAGACGGCACAAGGAAGATACAGAGAGAATGGCAGATGAGCATAAATCTGGGACAGAGATTTCTGTGCACTACAACCGCGCCAATCCGGAAGAGAGTTATCTAAAATACACAATGTTCATGGCTATGCTGCCCATTTTCTTGACGATCGAAGGATTCGCCATTTGGCTTGGCCTGGGAGAGTGGTCGGCACTTGTTCGAGGAGAATGAATTGTACATAGATCCTTCATCCTCAACAGTAGCCTGAGCGTTGATTTCGAAGCCATTGTGAGATCTCAGATCAAGATTCGAACTAACTTCGAACTTATTCTCAAGCTGTTATAATAGGGCTCAGGTTAAGGCATCTCCAGAATCAAACTACTCTATAACCTCGGTAACAATCGCAGTTGCGTGAACTATACCGAGGCAGTCTGGTAGTTCGACACTTCATCTAAGGCGGTCGACAACATGAGTTATCATCTAGAAATAGGAGAATCTATTGAGAAAGGCATCAAGCGTATTGCGCATGAGCAACTGGATAGCGCGATAGATGAACTCACGGATGACAAACTGGATCCCCACGATGTAGTACATCAAGTAAGGAAAAGGTGCAAGAAGTTACGGGGTCTCTTGAGGCTGGTGCGCTTGAGCCTGGCCGATGGTGTCTATGACGGCGAGAACGCATGTTACCGTGATGCTGCCCGTCAGCTGTCTTATGCAAGAGATGCTCAGTCCCTTATTGAAACCCATGATAGCCTTGTCAGTCGATATGACGATCAGTTGCAGTCTGATGTCTTCGCCTCAATTAGAAAGAAGCTGGTTCGGCATCGAGTTCGGGTCACCGAGGATGAGGTCGGTTTGCAGCACCGCCTGGATGAATTTTACGAGAAAATGTGTGAAGCCAAGACTCGCGTCGACAATTGGAAAATCGAGGGTAAAGGATTTGATTCGGTGGCACCTGGTCTGGAGAAAACATATAACCGTGGGCGTAAGGCTATGGGGTCAGCTTATGAGAAGCTCTCGGTAGAAAAATTTCACGAATGGCGCAAACGCTCGAAGTATCACAGGTACCATTCACGACTTTTACAGATGATTTGGATGCCGCTTATGCAAGACCGGCGTAATGAGGCGAAAGCACTGACAGACTATCTGGGCGAGGATCATGATCTTGCTATCTTGCGTAAAACAGTGGTAGATGATCCGGAAGAATATGGTAACAAGAGGGATATACAAGCATTCGTCGCTTTTATAGATCGACGCCGGTCTCAAGTTCAGACCCAGGCACAACCTCTTGGTCAGCGTCTTTTTTGTGAACCGGCGCAAGCGCTATCAAATCGTTTGCGCGGCTATTGGGATGCCTGGCAATATGAACAGTCTCTCGATAGTTATTGAAGCATTGGCATGAATTCAGTGTGCTATGTAGTGGTCTGAATACCTTCTGCAAGAAGGGGGCCGGTATGCAGACAATTAATAGAGCAGAGGTCGGTAAATCGCAATTGGATGATTTGACTGACTATGTTTGGGAGAGTAAATTCGAAGATCTCGAAGAAGAAGTGATCTTACAGTTAAAGCTGCGGATCCTTGATTCTATAGCATGCGCCATCGGAGCTCTTGGATATGATCCGGTTCAGAAAGTGCTCAATTATGTGGTTGAGCTGGGAGGAAACAAGCAGGCATCTTTAATCGGTGGTGGCAGTACCTCTCTGGATAGAGCAACTTTGTACAATTCTTTTCTGGTCAGATACCTTGATTTTAATGACAGTTATCTTGCTCCGCATGAAACCTGTCATCCAAGCGACAATCTTGCCGCTATCATGGCTTGTAGTGAACACATCAGTGCCTATGGAAGAGAGCTGCTAACGGCACTGGCTGTGTCTTATCAAATTCAATGTCGGCTTTCTGATGAGGCACCTGTGCGTGACAAGGGCTTCGATCATACTACTCAGGGTGCCTATGCTGCTGCTGCTGGAGCTGCCAAGGCATTGGGTTTGTCAAGAGATCAAATTAAGAATGCCATAGCAATTAGTGGCACCACCAATAATGCTTTGAGGGTGACGAGATGTGGAAAGCTATCTAATTGGAAAGGCCTGGCTTATCCGTATACGGCAGCTAGTGCTGTTAATTGTGCTCTGTTGGCTAAGCATGGCATAACCGGACCGGATCGAGTATTTGAAGGGACGAAAGGCTTTATGTCCTCGATAAGTGGGGATTTTTACATAGACTGGTCCAACGAAAAATTTGATCGAGTGATGAGAACGATCACCAAGAAGTATAATGCCGAGATTCACTCGCAATCAACCATAGAAGGCATCTGTCGAGTAAGGGATGAGATCGATGTTCAGAATATTGAACGAGTCGACATAGAGATATTTGATGTTGCTTATAATATTATTGGCGGTGGCAACGAAGGTGCTAAGAACGAGATAGCCCTCAAAGAAGAAGCAGATCATAGTTTGCCATATATGGTGTCAGTGGCACTGTTGGAGGGGCAGGTCCTCCCGCGGGAATACTCTGCAGACAGGATTCAGCGTAGTGATGTGCAGCATCTACTTCAAAGAGTGCATATTAAACCGAATCTCAGTATGTCCAATCAATTTCCCGAGTCGATGCCGGCCAGTATAGATATTTTGACCTCTGATGGAAAACATCATAAATTTGCGGTGAAAGACTACGAAGGTTTCCATACGCGACCGGCAGAGTGGAGCACAACAAAGAAAAAATTTGAATTATTGACCTGGGACAAAATCGATTCAAAACTGTCAAAGAAAATTGTCAATGCAGTGGTAGATCTGGAATCAGTCCCGGTGAATCTTTTGATGGCACTATTGTCTGAAATTGATCCATTGAAGCCTTATTTCTGCCACCGAAGAACTACACCAGGGGAGGTATTGAATGACTGAGGAAAACAAGTTTAGTTTCTTGAGAAAAAACTATCGAGAGGAAAAGCCACGAACCTCTGGAATCACAGAGATTCGAGGACCGTACTACACTCCTGTTGGACCGAATTACCTCGATGACGTTTTTTCTACTATGGGTGAGTATGTGGATTCTCTCAAGTTCTCTGGCGGTTCTTTCTCTATGATGCCTGACAACGTTGTGCGTGAGATGATAGCAAAGGCTCACACCTACGATATCGAGGTCTCCACAGGCGGTTTCATAGAATATGTTCTTATTCAGGGACCGGAAGCTGTTGAAAGTTATCTTGAGGCCTGCAAAAGTCTGGGGTTTGACACGATAGAGCTGTCCTGCGGCTTTATAAGTATTCCCACGGATGATTGGTCTAGGCTGATTGAAAGAGTTATGAAAATGGGGATGAAACCCAAGCCTGAACTAGGTATTCAGTTTGGAGCCGGAGGTGATACCGCTGCTAAAATTTTGAAAGAAGAAGGAACTCAGGACGTAGGTTGGGTCATACACCAGGCAAAACGATTTTTGGACCAGGGTGTTCCTCAGCTTATGATCGAATCTGAAGGAATAACAGAGAATGTCCAGGAGTGGAGAGTTGATGTGATTGCTCGGTTGATAGATGAACTGGGTCTCGATAAGTTGATGTTTGAGGCGGCCGATCCAAAAGTATTCGCCTGGTATATCAAAAACTATGGACCTGAGGTAAATCTTTTCGTTGACCATAGTCAGATAGTGCAACTAGAAGCCCTGAGACAGGGTATCTGGGGTACCAAGAGTATGTGGGGGCGAATTTTGTCCTATAATCCTCATCCGATAAAGCGCATCGAATATACAGCAGATAGAGACCAAGCTAGAGTCTAGCTCAGAAAGCGCCATTTTAACTATCAGGTCCTTCAAGGTCTTCTAACTCATTGGTTAGGGTATTTATCACATGGTCGATACGCTGCTTGCAGTCTTGATGCAGCACACTGTCCGAAAAGGTATCATCATGAACCTTTCGAAAAGCTATGAGCTGTTCGATTTTATTCTGGACGTAGTCTTGGCTGTAGTTCGACATTGATCGTTCACCATCCTGTTTAGTTGGTGGCTATCGCATCGAGTTCTGGTGTCACTACAATGCCATGGTGATGAAACCATTCTGACGGATTATTCTTCAGGGCTATGACCATTTTCTCGATTGTCCTCAAGACTCTATTGACGGGATGCCAGTTCAATTGTGATGCAGCTTTTGCTATATCAAGCTCATAGTTGTCGTCTGCCAGATCAACCATCCAGGGTTTTATAAACGAGTCGCAGGGCAATAGGTCTTGAACCCAGGCCCCAGCTTTGGCCAACTCTGGAGCGACATAGGCGGTCTCCCATTCTTCTCCATAGATGCACTTACTTATCACTCTTTGTAAATCGTCATATGATGGAGCATTTGGTTCAGCCAGAAGAAATATCTGATCTTTATCGAATTCTTTTTTGATACCTAGAGCAATGGCGCTAACAACGTCATTCATATGAATGTAGGGTTGATGGGTTTTTATGTCTCCTGGATAAACAGCCGAGGTTACGCTCCGTTCGTAGATTCTGCGAATCTGCCTGGAGAGAGGCAGCGAATTGCAATAGTCATCGTAGACTCCGGCGATTCTATAAATTACTGAGCAGAAATCTGTCGGTGTAGCTTTGATTAGTTTTTCGGCTTCTATTTTTGACTCAGGGTATTCCCACTTGCCTTCTAGCGAATCTTCTTCTCGGATTTTTTCTCCGAGGTCACATGGAGCGTGAACTAGATGGGAGCTGGTGTATACAAATTGTCTGAGATCAAAATCTTTGAGGCAGTCCAGCACGCGTCTCGTTCCATTGACAGTGAGTTCTTTGTATAAAGGACTTTCTTTGCCGCTAAAATCATAATAGGCCACAAGATGAACAACAGCTCGAAGGTCTCTGCCATATTTTGATCTAATTGAATTAAAGCTAGATTTGACGACTGCTGTATCTGTGAAATCTGTATATAGCCAGTCATCAATGTGATAGCTATCGGGTTCGACAATATCCAGACCGACTATTGTGAAGTCCTCATGCAGTTTCTTCGCAAGAGCGTTGCCAATGCGTCCGGTACTCCCCGTCAAAACTATCACTTCATTCATGAATCCCTCCTGGAAGATTTCAAATCTAAATCAGCTGCTTTCCTAAATAGATAGCTCAGTTTTCATGAATCGATGCAAGGATTGTGCACCAGTTTTTATTGCTTGTGCTATGAAACTTCGAAGCGTTATTTGTAAAAGGATGATCAGTACACCAGGAAGGAAAATTGACCGAACTAGAATTAATCAAGTTGCAGGACGAAAGGCTTTCGAAAGTTAAGTGGTGCTATTTCGCCAGTATTTTGATCGGAGTCTGGCTCATTTTTAATGCGCTTTCATTCTCTAGCGGAAGTAGCTTTATATTCTATGATAATTTGATATCAGGCTCCGCGATAGTTTTGTTGGGGGCATTGTCGTTGCAGAGAAAGTTCGATTGGCTGCGCTGGTTTCTTGGTGCCATCGGTTGCTGGTTGCTTGTTGCTCCCCTCGTCTTTTGGGCTCCGACTGCTCAAGTCTATGATTCGAATACACTGGCAGGAGCACTTTTGATTACGTTCTCTTTCTTGCTCCCGGGCATGCCCAGAAAAGCGGCGCCAGAGTCCTCGGATACGGACGTTCCGCCGGGATGGTCTTTTAATCCTTCTTCATGGCAGCAGAGAGGACCACTGATTGCTCTTGCTTTCGTTGGCTTTTTCTGCGCGCGTTATCTGGCCTCGTTTCAACTTGGCTATATCGACACTGTATGGGATCCATTCTTCGGCAGTGGCACCAGAAACATACTCACATCAGATGTGTCTCATGCGTTTCCTGTTTCTGACGCCGGTCTCGGTGCGTTTTCTTATATGATCGATGCCCTTGCCGGATTTGCGGGGGGCAGAGACCGATGGCGTACAATGCCATGGATGGTCGTTCTTTTCGGGCTTTTGATTATTCCACCAGGAATAACCAGTGTAACTCTTGTGATTCTGCAACCGGTAGCGGTAGGAGCCTGGTGCGGCATATGTCTGTTTACCTCTGCAGTTATGTTGATAATGGTGCCTCTTGCCTTTGACGAAATAGTTGCAACGCTTCAATACCTGTATAAAGCCAAGAAATCAGGCAAAAAATTCTGGACAGTATTCTGGTTCGGAGGTGGAGTGGAAGCTGAAAGTGCGGCTGAGAATTTAGAAGCCGAAGAATCTGGTATCGGTATCTGGAGAATTTTAGGAGGGGCTGGAGTCACCTTGCAGTGGACGCTGGTCGCTTCATTTTTTTTAGGTGCCTGGATGATGTCCGCCCCGGCTTTATTAGGTTTTGCCGGTGTCGCCGCGAATTTTGACTATTTTACAGGCGCGTTGGTAGTTACTTTCTCAATAACCGCGATGGCAGAAGTAAGTCATTCAGCCCGGTTGTTGAATATTCCGATTGCGATTGCTCTGATTATATCTCCATTATTCATTCAGAGTGTTACTGTAATCGCTCTTGCAAATCAAGTATGCGCCGGCATAATTTTAGTTCTGATCAGTATACCAAGAGCTAAGATAAACGCCCGATTTGGTGGTCTGAATAAGTACATCTATTGAAGATCTATAATAGTGATTCAGCGATCAGCGATTGCTGCCGACTCTGGTATCAACTTGATTGTTGTCGATCATTTCTTGAATCTCGGCTTTGAGCCCAGATACAAGTTTCTTTTCCTGTTTCTCTCCGGATCCTCGTTCCATTAGTTCACCCGGCATTTTTACTTCTCCGAATCGAATGGTGATTCTAACAGGCTTAGGAAAAATAGATCCCGGGGGAAGCGCTTCATACGCACCTTCGATATACACAGGTAGGACAGGAATATCCAAGCGATCGCAGAGCAGTCCGATACCCTGTTTAAAAGACACCAGTTTGCCTGTATGGCTTCTCTCGCCCTCGGGGAACCAAACAAGCCGATAACCCTTTCGCAGTACGCAAGCAGCCAGAGACAAGCTTGATACTATATCTTTGTAGGGGTCTATAGGAATTCCCTGGGCAGTGCGACTGCCAAACCTTGCTAGAGCATTAGCGAATGCTATACCTTCGTATCCAGCCCAGAAAACATTTTTGAGGTCATTGAATGGAATCGATACTCCCAGCACAAATGGATCAAGATAGCTCGAGTGATTTGGTGCAATAATAAGCGGTTTATCACCTTTTAGATTCTCTACTCCTTCAACGTTTAGTCTGAAATAGAGTTTTGCAATGGTCAGTCCAAGAGCATGGACACCAAATAAAAGAAGTCTCCTCAGCGGTCCTACCGGCTCTAGCCAGCGCTTTTGGCTCTCTTGCAGATTGTCCTCTGGCGATTCGAAGATTTGAATCTTATCTTCACCAGATACAGTACTGTGCTTCTCTTCACAGCATTCCAACAGATCTCTTACAGTGTCTAGTTTGTTGATGTTGTTTTCACTTAATTGAAGTCCGGTTTTATTGCTGATTTCGAGAGTTAGATTGACCCAGGCTAGAGAATCTATGCCCAGATCGAGGCTGAGATTAGTATCAGGAGTCAATTCTTCATTGTCGTACTTGTCAGCCAGTAGCCTCCATACTCTTCTGACATTCTCGTTGCGCAGCAAAATTTGATCTTCCGAAGACATTTTACTTATTTCTATCGGATGAGCTTCATCGACGTCGGTTTGCTCTATGCCCGAGAGTCGATCATATAGTTTACTCAAGTCTTTTCTTCTGATTTTACCCAGCCTTGTTCTGGGCAGAGACTTTGAAGTGATAATGAAATCACTCATCCTCTCGTAACTGGCAAGATTCTTCTCAATTTTAGAAATCTCCTTAATCGTATTTTGCTCGACTTCGTGTTTACTGTTGCCTGCAGAGTGGTCTGGAACAATTACGCCTACTAACTTTCCGTTCTTCTTTAGAATTCCACAACCCTTGATCAATGGGCTTTCTTCATAGACCGACTCGAGTTTTTCTACTTGAATATTCTCTCCAGAATCAGTGACCAGCACAGTGGACTTTCGTCCCTTCAAATACAAGAGTCCGTTTTTGATTGTCCCCAGGTCACCGGTCTTGAACCAGCCATCATCCGTAAATGAAGCGTTGGTTTTTTCCGGCAGGTTGTGGTATCCGCTGAAAACATTTGGTCCTCTTACCTCCACTTCTCCAATTTCATTTTCGTTGCCTAGTTTGCTTTTGATATCTCCGATTCGAACATTGCATCCGTCTATGGGGTGACCTGCGCTGGCGGAGTGCTTGGCACCGGACCAGTTGATGCTGACGAGCGGTGAAGTCTCGCTCAAGCCGTAGCCTACTAGCACTTTCCAGCCAAGACCTTCTAGTTTTTCTAGCAATTCTGGATCGATTGCTGCTCCTCCACAGGCAAGCAGCTTTAGCTGCTTGCCTAGTTTTGCGTGTATTGGTTTCATCAACAATTTGCCTGCCGCTAGACCGGTATATTTGCTGATGATCGTAGATAGCCACCAGACGGATTTGATTATGGATTTGAGAAAAAGTGAGCGAGATTCTATTCGGCTTGCAATGCCTTGTTCGAGGACGCTATAGAGTCTGGGCACTCCTATAATCGTCGTTACAGAGTTCTCTTTGATAGCCTGCGTTATTGACGGTCCAGTAATTGAATGTGGCAGAATAAGGGTCGCTCCTACATGGAGGCTTAAGAGAAAGCCCAGACTGAATGGATAAATATGATGAAGCGGTAGAGGTAACAGAACCACCTGATCACTGTCACCCAAAGTTGTATTGGCGCAGTAGTTGATCTGGTGGCAGAGGTTTCTGTGGCTCAGGGGGACTCCTTTTGGCATCCCTGTGGTGCCTGATGTGTAGAAAATTGCGGCGGTATCGGCTTCTGACGTTGCCGGTCCTTCTTCTGGCTCATCATCATTGATACCATCTCGACCTTCAAAATCATTCTCCAGCATCATGATATTGATCGATTCCGTAAGGGACAGTTTTCTCAGGCGATTCCTGTACACATCAGTAGTGAAGATGAATCGAGCACCGCTGTCTTTGACGATGTGCTTCAACGTCTTGTCATCGGATTGAACATTTACAGGAACAACTACCGCGCCTATCTTGAAGCTTGCCAGACAATGCACCATCCAGTCTATTGAATTTGGACCCAGCAGAATGATTTTGTCTTTGTTTGCAACCCCACAGGCTCTCAACGAGGCACTCGTTCTATCCACCAGAAAAGCAAGCTTTTCGTAGGTGACTTCTTCTTCTTTGCCATCTCTGCCTCTTTCGATAATTGCGGTCTTTGTTTGCCACCGTTGCTGCTTGTTTGGCAGATGGTAAATGACCGTAATTTGCTCTGCACTATACTTTTGCATCTATCTCTCAAATTCAAACTCATACTGCTTCGGTATCAATTCCGGAATAGCATAACTTTAGCCGCGCTGTGCCTGCGATTAAAGATTGTGCGAGAGTATAGCTTTTGGTGAGTGCGATTTACTTCTAAAAACCCAGGTAGCCTTCGTGTGCGCTGCTGCCTTTCTTCTCTTCACCGCCCTGGGCACCCTGCAGGCTTTTTATCATATTGTCGACTATGCCCGTTGCTGCCTTGTCGTGCGCAGAATCTTGATATATCGGTTTACTGTAACCAGACGCTCCGGTTTTGCCTGTGCCGATTTCAACATTCATGCCACCGAGCAAGCCACCACCAAGGTCGCTGAAGTAAGGCTCTGCGCTAAAGCTTCTAACGTTGTCGATAATTTCAGACCTCTTGTTGCCCTGGGCGTCAGTATCGTCATGCTGAATCGTCCCGTCAGGTAGACGGGTCCAGGTGTCGTCGCCCTGGGTGACGCTCTGCAACTCGCCTTTGTCGTTGTACTCGGCTTTGTAATCCGGACCGGCTTCGGTCACATTGCCGAACTTGTCGGTCTTCCAGTTGGACGGATGGCTGGGGTCATCGGATTTTTCGCCCTTATCCATTATTTTGGAACGGTCTCCAGACTCTGCTTTCTCCTGGACTTTGGTTGGACTGGTCTCGTCGCCGTCCACAATCTGAAATCCATCGGTAGCGGTGGCGCTGGTGGCACCGTTGCCCACCTTCGAATCTCGCACGGTGTTACTATTGTCTTGGGACCAAACGGTGCGACTGAGATCTGCGGCATGGCCCGTTCTTTCGTTGTTTGCCGTATCGGACACTTGATTGATCGTGTCTTTAGCACGGCTTTCGCCACTATGTCTGTCAGTCATGGGGTCAATCTCCTGGGAGGATCTGAAAAATCTGGATACCATTTAGCTTGTACCCGCCTCTGTGTCGCTATTCCCGGTATTTTTTATTAATTGTGGGTTGCTCGACATTACCCGCATCCGGGTTTTGAAAGGCTATAAATTGGATTGTGCCTCGGCAACGTGACCACATCGTGAGAGAGGGGCAAGCCGATTAGTAAATCATTGAGTATGTAAAGTGTATCAAGTTGACGAGTCTTACGGCACAGATTAGAATTATGGTGTACCTTGAGGCATGGGCAAAGATGGCTTCAGCGGCAGATATCGAGAAAAGAGCCCTGGAGTTGCTCTCCAGTGAAGAGAGCAAGCAGGCTTTTGTGCACTTGCTCCTACAGGGGCTGGGTCAGGAAGAACTATCCATTCTTGCCAGGCAGCTTCTCTTTTCGTATCCAGATTCAGAGTCAGATGCAGAGTCAGGCGATAACGATTTTAGTCGTCGCATCGGTGTCCGCGAGTATTCAAAAGATGAACAGGCATCGCTAGAGCTTGTTTCTCTTGTTCAGATGTTTGCCTATCGCAAGCGCATTTTGCAAGATTCGCTCTCCGCTTCTCAGGTTGCAAAAATGCTAGGGGTCTCCAGGCAAACGCCCCATGACAGAGTTAAGGCAGGTCTGCTTCTTGGTGTTTTAGAGAATAATGTCATGAAATTTCCAGCCTGGCAGTTTGATGCCAGCGGGCCCAATGGTGTGGTTCAAGGCTTGCCAGAGGTGCTTGCGGCCCTGAACTGTGGAGCATTTGCCCAAATCAGTTGGTTGGCCAGTCCTAACAACATTTTTGACGGGCTGAAGCCAATAGATGCTCTGAAGAAGGGATTGGTCGCCGAAGTTCTCCATGAAGCCCAGGCAGTAGGAGCTAGCTAAGCGCTTTGGTTGCCGTTGAACCACCCCCTCCTTCCGTGGCTCCTGATCCTCTTTTTCTTGTTGTTCCGAAGGGAGCGACCATAGTAAGACTTTATGACCCTTTGGCACATGGTGTCCACGCACTCTCTTTTCGTAGCTTTGGTCCAGTTAGCAGATTTGATCATCATCGGGCGCCCTTTCCAGCAATAAGCAAAGATCCGGATAGGGGCATTGTATATGGTGCCGGCAAATTGTCTTCATGTTTGGTGGAGATATTTGGCGATTCGAAAGTTGTCGAAACCGGAACCTGGGAAGTTGCTGCATTGACCACTACAAGACCGCTCAAGCTTTTAGACCTGCGTGGTCCCGGTGCAGTGCGAGCAGGCACGGTATCTGCTATTTCTAAAGAGAGCAGCCGTCGCTTCAGCCAGGAGTGGTCGCGGTTCTTTTATGACACCACTTTTGCTTACACTGCTGTAGATGGGCTGGTTTTCTATAATGCTCATAATGACGAGGAAGCGTTCGCGTTTTATGAGCGAGCCTCCGACGCTTTTAAGTGTACCGCAGCGGATGTGCGACCACTGCGGCATGATAGCCTGAGGGCAGCCGTTCGAGATATCGCAATCACCAACGGATTATTTGTACAGCCGTATTGATCCGTATCACTGTTTCTCCAGGCTCTTCAAATGCGCTTCTCGTCTTTCTTTGAACTCTTTCGTCTTTGCCGCAGATTTTATTTCCCAATCTCTTTTGTTGTTCTTTAAATCAAGGGCACTTTCTAACAGTTTCGCATATTTCGAGCCCAGTTTTTGATCCAGGCTGATGGCGCGATCTGCGTATTTGTAAAACAGAGAATCTATACCCTCTTCCTCTGAATCGCAGCGATATAGTTGTTCTGTCCCCGTGTTGTACAGATCTGCCTTTACGGGAAGGCTCACCTTATGATTGTCTACAAACTTATCTGCCAGTTGAAATGCATGAAGTGTGTCGGCGTCATAGAAGTTTTTGCGGAAGTTGAATCCTAACATCTCCAGGGACTTCACCAGAAAGTCCGGATTAGAAGCTGCGAGTTTGCCGGAGCTCACAGCTTCGTCGTACTCATTCCAGGCTTTTCTTCCTTCTTCTATGACAGCCAAACTAACTGCATATGTCAAATGAGCCATGCTGCTCTCGACGCTTCCCTTGCCGAATCGTGAATTTGTTGCCTCCAGGATCTCTATGCAAAGCTCGTTTTGAAGTTTTTCACGATCATCATTCGATTCAATTAAACTGTCTCTGAGAGCAGCCAGAAATTTCTGCCAGTCTTCGGCAGAAACAGACTGATCTCTCGTCAGGCTCATAACGCTCTTCTTTAGTTCTGCAGTACTCGCTTCATTGAGAGCTTCAGTTAGCTTCATTGCGGTGGTTTTATGCAGTGCGTCGGCTGACTTTGGAAGTGGAAGTTTCTTTTCGGCAGATGCAGGCTGGATCTGTTGTAGTGCCAGCGCACCTAGGGCCACTAGAGAAATGGCGATTCGTTTCAATGCAGGTTTTCTACTTTTCATGGTTCCGTTCCCTCTGGGCGTCCTCCCTCTCTTGTCGTTCGGATTCGGCCATGTCTCTTTGCTGTTCCGCTTTTTGTAATTTCACCCATCTCTGGTAAAACGGGAAGTACGAGTTGCAAGTCGACTTGCAACGGCTCAGAGTCTCAGAAAGAGTATTTGCTTCTTCATGCTGCCCCAGCGTCTTCAATACCTCTATTAGAGAAACCACATTCGGTACCGCAGATTCACTGTGCTTGTCTTCTATAAGATTAAGAATAGAAAGCTCCAGCAACGGAGCGGCTTTCTCTTGTCTTTTTGTCTCGATATAGATCTGCGCCAGCTTTGATTGTTTGGGTCCCAGTGTGTCGAATGAATTGTACGAGATATCTGGTTGAAAACTAGGTTCCCATTTAAGAAAGGCTTTGTCGTCAGCTTGCAGCTCTTGCATCGCACGGGTGTCTTTCTCGAGGACTTCGAGGTCGTGTTTGTAGCGGGTCAAGAATTGCTTAAAATCAATGCTATTGGTGCTATCAGGAATCCCGATAGTTGTGGGTTCGCGCCGCCATGCCCCGTAGTGTCTCTCTTTCCAATTCGCGTTTTCTTGTATCAAAGATTTTAGTAGCGACTCTCTTGCTAAAGTCACTCTTGTTCTATCCTGGTTCAATGCTCGAAGGTGTTTATCGCAGTCATCCAGCATGTTCTCCCAGTGACAGGATGAACTTAACAAGCTAAAATCGCCAGAATATTCTTGCAGTTCGCTGAAAAACAAATCAACAATCTTATTGATGATTTGAATTATTGCCGACTTGTCGCCCAGCTTTAACTCGATATCCAGGTGCTTATATAGATTACCCGCTAGTGGATCACAGTTATTAGATTTAACGTAGGGGTTCTTTCCGAGGGCTATGACTTTGTCAGAATACTCCTTGGCTTTTTTAAAGTCGCTTCGAGAAAAAGAATAGTCGCGCGCTTGCATAAGCAAGTATTCAAATCTCAGAAATGAATTGTCATCGGGTTTTTTCGCAAATAATTTCTCTAGTTCCTCAACCTTTTGGGTAAGCTCTGCTTCTGCTTTTTGCGCCGAGCCCGTGTCTCTTTCGGGGTTGCGGATGACCCCCATAAGCAATATTGCTCCGCTCTGGTCATCTCTGAGGATGACAATGAATGGTCTGTTGACGACCATTTTAAACGGAGTTGAGCTTCCTCCTCCGAGAGTAACTATGGCTTGGGTAAAAACCGATGCCTCTGTCCCCCGTTCATTTAGAATTAGCTTCAACTTTTGAGTCATTTGGCCTATACGGGCTCCAGTGGTGCCGACCATTCCACTGAAGTCCGCTTCGGGTAAGAACGCCGTCCGGACGCCCAACCTTTGAAGCGTTTCGGTGAGCGATGAATCAACAGTGATGGCAAAACTTGGAAGCGCCAGGGAGCCATCTCTGCTCTGCATTGAACCAATTTGATTGGCGAGTTTCTCCGCCGTCAGTTCGCTCAGTATTTTCTCTGGTTGCTCTCCTTCTTTTGGCAAAATTATGTACATCGAAAAAGGCGACGGTAACAGATCTGACTGTGTCTTGTAGGGAAGCTTGATCATCTGGTTCTCATCTGGCTCTCCGTACAATACGTGAACGTGGAAGCTTTTATGCATCATGTCGACCGGCATCGATGCGCCTTCACCTTTGATGAAATCTTCAGTCTTTGTGAGATTCGGTTCAAACTGATCAAACCAGAGACCCTTGAAGTAAAGGACATTGATGATGCCAATATCTGATGGATTAATGTCTTCTGGTTTAAGAACAATGTTGTTGTGTGTCCTTGCTTTGACCCATTCTATGATTTGTGTGCTCAGGCTATTTGCGTCGCTTGCCGTCTGCATGGTTCCGTCAAAGTCGATGCGGAATTTCTTTTTGAATGCTGCGTCAAAGGGGGCATTGGAGGGTGCATAGATGGAGCTGGCGAAGGACAAATCAATCTCAGGTACTGGCCGGGTGATGTAGCGGTAGATTTTAGAGCACTCTGTTGCCGAGAAAGAGTCCTTCGATGACAGCGCCTGTAGTAGCTCATCTTTGGTGCTTCCTTTTGCGCCACTTGCAAGTACTGCGGTGCAGGCTGCAATACCTATGGGAGAGATGACCACATTTTCGTCCTTCTTGCTCTCTTTCAGAAGGTCTTTCATAAGCCGCATTGAAAAATTGTTCAGTTGAGTTGCGGCGTTCTTTACCTCATCTGGGCAATTTTGGATAGTTGGAGCTTTCTCGGCGTTCGCTCTCACCGGTAGCTGATATCCATGCAGAAGCGTTAGCGATAATGTGAGCGCCGCTAAGATAGATTGTCGTTTGATTCGGTAGGACAAAGTTTTGATTCCTCTATCAAGATGCCTGGTGCTAAATATGATACCGAGTGATTACCCGAGTCTCTGTCTAAATACTAGGTTGAACGGATGTACGTCCGGGTGAAGCGTATTCTTTTGAAATTCGTTCATAAAATCCTCTATCGTACAGCCTTTAGCCAGTGCGATATCCAGTTGTTCAGTGTGGTTTTTATCGTCTTTGAGTAAGAAGAATATCTCAGCTTTGTACATTGCTTTCCACTTATCTGGCTTCATGTCTGCCTGCGCCAATGCCAGATGTAAATCCTTATCCGCTTCGGCTCTATATTTGCTTTCCGTATTTGCTCGAATCTCCTCGGAAACATGCCAGGGAGAAATATAATATGCTTGATTTAAGGAGTTCATTGCTCTGAGAATCAGCAGATCACAGAGATTGTTGTCGCTCAATTCAATGGCTTTGGTAAGCTCTTCTTCACAGTTTGTGAATTCTGCTCCTCCAGGTTTCCCCGCGACGGCTATCTGAAGTTTCATAAAATACAGCGCTTTGGCTGAATGCGCCCTGGAATTTTTAGGGTCGAGTTTTAATGCCAAATCGATATCCAACAATCTGGTAGGGAGGTCTTTCCAAATTCCGGAAGTAAGTCTAGCTACGCCCCTTTCTGCCAGCAGATTTGATTTCTGTTGTAACTCTGCTTTGGATAGAGCATTTTGAATCTCATCTAGTCGCTCTTTTTCTCTTTCGTTCGCCCAAGTAGTATCAAAAGGAATCGCCTCAACCACCCTGACTGCGTCGCTCAACCGATTGTGTTCCAGGTAAAACTTTACTTTGTCCCTGTCCGGCAAAAAGAAAACAGCCAATTCTGAAGCGTTCAACAGATAAATCGCAAGCAACACGCCCGCAAACAATCCAATATGCCAGAACCTATTGCTTTTGACCGACGTAATCAATTCAAGTAGCGTCCTTGATAGCAAGAATGACTCTATTCTATTTCATCTTCAGATAAACTGCTGCCGAATCGACCTGGAGCTAGTCCTTTTGCCTGGGGCTGATTGCTGGAGATACACCTTCCTCTATTTCTACTATTAGTAACTCGGGGTGATAAAGTGGTCCTATGACTAGAACTGCGATTTTTTGTATGATTGTTTTCTTGTTTGCTGGAATGTTTGTTTGTTCTAAGGTCAGTGATCCTAAGAAGAAAGCGCTTCCTGCAATCCGGCTATCTCCGCCGGATAGGGTTGTATTGGTTGTCCAAGATATTGCCGAAGGTTCACCAGTCCTGGCCAAGTCCCTTGAAGAAAGGCACCTGGCACTGGAGGATATTCCGTATGCTGCTGTTTGTGAAATTGAAGCGGCTGTTGGAAAGAAGGCGAGGTACGCTATCAGTGCAGGTCAGGTGCTGAGTATTTACGATCTCGATCCTGGACCGACACCTCCCCGTCTTGTTTCTGTTATGGCGACAAAGAATATCCCCAAAGGCTCAACCATTAGAAGTGGCGATTTGGAAGAATTCGAATTCCCGGCACTTGTTGGCTCGAGTGCAGGATATCTGCCAGCTCAAAAAGTTGTAGGTAAGAAAGCAAAATATGAAATCCCCAAAGGTGCAATACTATCGGTCAACAGTTTCGAGCCTTAGAGAACCATGACAAAGTTTTCCATCATATGCTCAGTTGTACTTTTCATCGTAGGTCTTAGCTTCTGCTTTTGGAAGTTGAACTCGCAAGATGCAAAATATGATACTAAACGGGATATGGCTCACGGTTCACCAGAGACAGGCACTCTTGTTTACGCTGCTCGAAATGTCGCAGCCGGCGAAATAATAGTCAGAGAAGATCTGCAAGAAAAACAAGTGCCTCAAGAAAAAATCCCTGGCTCCGCACTCGGAAATGGCGCTTCTGCAATCGGTCTCAAGTTGAAATATGGTATTACCAAAGGTGAACCTGTTTCTATGTTTGATTTTGAAAAGCCACCGTGGGACGTTCCTGTGCCAGTAGTTTATACCGTCAGAGATATCGCTGACGGGCAGATAGTTCAGCCAGAAGACGTTGAAGTAGTAATCGTCGGTGCTCACCTGGCGCCGAGGAATAATTTAGAGTCGACGGAATCGATAGTTGGACGAAAAGCAAAATCTAAAATTTCCCAGAGAACAGCGGTCACGTTAGAGGATTTTGAGTGATCAATGAGAACAGTAGAATGTAGAAACTAAAATTAGTGGTTCAATTTCCGGATTGCCCTGGTATCTGTAAAAGCGAGCAGGCATCATACTATGCGATCCTCCTGCTCAGCCAGGCTTTTTTACTCACCTCCCACGCTGACCATGTCGCCTGCACCGACCTGGTATTGCTTCCACATCCGTGCCAGGGCGCCATCGCTTTTCAGTAGGCTGTAGAAGTCACCGGCCTCTACAATTCTGCCACCATCGAGGACATAGATCTGGTCGAAGAGATCCAACAAGTGCAGCTTGTGAATCGATGAAACCAGGCATTTGTCGCGGAATCTATTCAGAACGCCTGTATAGATAAGGCGCTCGTTATAGGTGTCGACGCTGCTGGTTGGTTCATCTAACAAAACCAGCTCTGAATCACGCGCGAAGAACAATCCGCGCGCTAGAGCCAGCCGCTGCTTTTCGCCACCACTCAAGTTGACACCCTTCTCGGCGATGTTGGTAGCAACTCCCCGGGACAGTCTTGCCAGCACCGGCGCGAAGCGCGCCAGTTCGATGGCTTCAGGCATGGCCGTTTCGTGCGCTTCAAGACCGAAGGTGACGTTGCGTTCCACGGTGTCGTTGAACAGCTGCGGATCCTGGGGAAGCAATGTGGTGGCTCCCGCCAGGTGCTTGAGACCTTTAGGCAAACGCACACCATCGCAGCGAACTTCAACGCTGTCCGGGTCTTGCAGTCCACGCAGCAAGGACATAAGAGTACTCTTGCCGCTGCCGCTCTCGCCCACAAGGGCAACGCTCTTGCCTTTGCTCAACTCTATATTGATGTCGCGCAGATGCATTTTGCCATATTCGGCGTCTTCGTAAGCGAAGTTCAGATCGTTTATGGCGAGCGTCTTCCAGGCGGTGGGCAGGCTGTGGTGGCTATCCGCACTCGAAGACTCAACTAAAGCCGAAGCGGCACAGACAATGGTGTCCGCGCTTTTTACATCGGTCGCCTGTCTTACTACTCTGCCATAGAGCAGGGCGAAATCAGAGAAAGATTCGCCGATGCGACGCAGATATTCGAATAAGGCAACGAAGGTCCCTGCCATTAGCTGTTGTCCACTCGACAGAGTAGAGAAGGTGTAATAGCCAAGAACCATCACCGTCATGGTGGCAATCAGCATAGTGCTGATGAACCATTTGGTTTCGTTCATGCGAACCGCTTTCTTAATCAACTCGAGCTGAGAGGCGATGCGTCGCGCCACCTCTTCGGTGGTGCGTTCTTCTAAGCGCAGCATGATGACGCTCTCGACGTTGGTGATATAGTCGTGAACGGCAGAAGCGACGTGGTTCTCGCACTTGTTGAGGGTTTTATACATCTTGGATAGATAGATATAAAACCAGATTTCCATAATCGCGGCTATGGTCGTGATTGTAAGCGCGGCAAAGCCGGCCTCCGGCAGAAAGCAGCACAGCATAACCTGGGCGCCTATCAATCGGAACACCATATACGATACCTGGAAGCCGTCTTCAAAATATAGACCCAGTGAGTTCGCTGCGCGATTTATTTTATCGATGCTCTCACCAGAGTGGTGCTGCCGGTGCCAGGGCAGAGGCAGAGAAGTCACCATTCTAAATAGAGCGGTTCTATAGTTGAGCTTTATTTTGAATCCGAGAAACATCTCCAGATAACGGGCTGGCCCGTGGAACACCCAGAATGTGAATTGCAGAAAGAAATAAATCGCCAGGGTGTAGAAGATCTCCTGCATCAAGGCAGGCGCTGCCTTGGTCTGCAGCTGCACAGTGTTTAATAGCTTCCCAATTATATAGGGCTCCGCCAGTAGTGCGGCCTGGGCGCAGGCGTGCATGATGTAGCATACGATCAGGATCCATCGTAAGTCACCGGCATACTGCCAGCCGCGAGATATGAGAAATCCGAAGGGATTTCTTTGCATAAACGAGTTCATCGAACTGTCTCCGAAAAGACAAGTCTTGAGGCTTTTTCAAATTCGATTTCGATTAGCTTCGATTCGACACGCAAAAGACGCAATGGACCGCTGAAAGTATTCAGATTCAACTGCGTTGCCGGTGCCGAAACCGAACTCAATCTCGAACTAAGCTTGCGACTTGCCGAGCTGGTTACGAGCACAAACAGATGAAGGTCCTGGTTTGCAAAAGTTGTTGCGTTTGCGTAGGTTCGTGCAGAGAGAGCTACAACCTGTGGCCATCTATATGAAGTCGATTCGTATGACGGTCGAAGATGGCTACTGCGCCAGGCCTTTTAATTGAAAGCGATCCAGGTCATTGGTTGTCTCCTGCTCAAAATGATAAGTGGTTCTTGAGAGATAAATCAAACCATAAGGCACCACCACATCCTTGTCAAGCAATTGTGCAGTGATCTTGCAGTGATTATTCTCTAATACCCTTAAAGACCCCGACGGACCCAGTAAACTGAGTCCGCCCCTTTGTCAGAAAAGCTTTTCGAGATCAATTATTTGTGGCTGGTGGGCTCGACCGGCTCGTAGAACAGGTCTTCGGCCCACTGTCTTATCTTTGGGAAGTTTAGTTTGAAAGACTCGACACATTTGCAGAAGAAGCCCTGGTTGTGAGAGCCCGATGCATTCGGAGGATTGACGCATGATTGCTGCATGCTTCTCATCTCGGCGACATTCAGCGCTTGAAGAGACTTCAGGCTGTAATATCTACCGAACTGGGAAGTAACTTTTGATCTGTGCGACATTTGCAGGGGACCTCGGACTTCAGCTTGCGAGTTTGATCTCGATGCTCCTATCCTAGAAGAGGTTTGTGACAGATTTGTGGAATTTCTAAGTCCGCGCCAAAAAATTTCGCCGAGTCTGATTTTTATTGAGTCTTTTACTCCGGACCGACCAGTTTATAGCCCACTCCATGCACCGTGCCGACCATGGAAGGCTTTCCCTGTTCATCGATTTTTTTGCGCAATCTTTTTATATAGGTTCGGATTGTTTCGGGCGACGCCTCGGAGTCCGAGGACCAGACTCTATCTAATAGAGCGTCGGCGCTGAAGACCTGGTTCGGATGACGCATGAAAAATGCCAGAAGGGCGAACTCTTTTGGCAACAGCTCCACCACTTCTCCATCCCGGGTCACTTCGTGGGATGTCGTATCGAGGGTAATCGGCCCTACTTTTAATACATTGCCGGCGAAGGGGGTCGGTCGCCGCAACAGGGCGCGGATTCTTGCCGAAAGCTCTTTTAGTTCGAACGGTTTGGTCAGATAGTCATCGGCGCCGGCATCGAGACCGGTCTCCTTTTCGTCCACATCTTTCTTTGCCGTCAACATTAATATGGGAGAGCGCCCGCCTTTGCTGCGGTAGTGTCTGCAAACATCGACACCGCTTATGCCTGGCAGGACCCAGTCCAAAATAAGCACATCAAAAGGATAGACCCGGATGATATCCAGGGCTTCCTCTCCCGAAGAGGCAACCTCCACCACGTGGTGTTCGCGGGCTAGCCATTCGCTGACCAGCTCGGAAATATCTGTCTCGTCTTCTACTAAAAGGATCTTGGCCATCTGGGCTTTTGTTGGCTTTTCCTTGCTGCTGTTCGAGGTATTTCTATCATACCCACTTCGACAAAGCCCCTTTTGATTTCGGCATAAATAATATCGGCATGGGAGATTTACCATTGTCCGCGGAATAAATAGTAAGTAACCTCTTGGGTAACAGATGTAGAGAATAGTTCGTTTCTATGGCAGACACACCAGAAATCCAGTCCGATAAAGACCAGCCTTCCAAATTGAGCAAGGTCGATATGGACCTGGGAATATCCAGCGATAACCTATCTTTAGTAAAACTGACCAAACCGGATGAGACTCCGTTACCCGGTATTGCCAAGCCTTCCGAGACCCTGGTCGGAGAAGGGCTCTATTCTGCTGCATACTCTCTACATAGTGCCGGTCGAGGCGCTTTACAGTTGGTAGGCTTGGAAGATGCCATCGGCAAGATGGATATTCCGGCACCGGCCGAGTTCGGCACTTCTCGCTGGCATGCCCAGCAGCTGGGCGGGGCTGCCGGAATAATCGCGCCCTTTATGCTGACGCATAAAGGCGTCAAGATGATGAGCACTAAACTGGCTCCCACCGAAGCAGGGCTTGCGGTGAGCCGGGTCCTCAATACGCCTACCAAAGTCGCCATTGCCGAAGGGGCTCTAGCCGGCGGTGCTTTCGAATTTACCTTCAAGCCCACCGAAGAAGGGGACAGCATCTGGACCCGACCGAAGAATTTCGCCGTCGGTGCCGCCACATTCGGCACCCTGACCGCTTCCACCATAGGCATCAAGTCCTATGCCGGTGCCCTGGCGAAACCCTGGGCGCAGAGGCTCTTGGGCAGTGACATCGCAGCCACCACCCTCTCGGGTGCGCCGGCAGGCTTTGCTCACACGCTCTCCCATGACGTAGCCTTTAAAGGAACTGATTTCTCTAAATACTCCGGTCTGCAAGACTATGGCAAGAATGCCTATACCTTCGGTGTGGTCGGTTTGGGGCTGGGTCTCAAAGACGCCGGTATGGCTAAACTGAAGAGTTTCGCCGGGGCCGAACCGGCTCCTACATTCCACGAACTTGCCGAACAGGGCAGAGTAAAGCGTCAGAATGATGCAGAACTTCTGGCATCATTGCGATCGGATATCGCTCCTGAGGCTGCTAAAACCGGTCTGGAAGCGGCTCAGCGCAGCACAGCTCTAGAAGGCGGCATCGACATAAAGCCTGCGGACCTAGCGCCTGGAAAGGCAGAGGCTTTTGAAACCGCTCCCGGCAAGGGCTTGTTAGAGAGAGCAAAAGACGCCGGAAGACGCATTATAGAAGGTGAAGGCGCCGACAGACGCCTGGAGAACACGGTACTGGCGGGCAGTGACGGTGCCAAAACCGGAGAGACCTTCAAGGTTTATGACGTACCACAAGAGATTGCTCCCTCGGTGAAAGAAGGCTTCACCCGGGCGCTGGAAGCGGCTAAAGACGGCACCTCAGAGTCTGCCGGTCGCTTTCTCGAATTTGCCGGAGACACAGCAAACGCCCCGGCAGCCAAATTCATTATCGAAGCGGCTCATATCAAAAACGATCCTGCCTTAATAGATCTGGTCAGCCGGGTTTATCAACTGTCGCCTGAAGTAAGCAACGCTTTGCGAGGCGAAGCGCTTACCAAAGCGGCTGCCGATCCTGCTTCACCCCAGGCTGTTCGGGACGCATTCACCGAATGGGCCAGAACCGGGGGTGTCGAGTTCGGGCACGAGCTGGTCGCCATGGGCGAGAGAATGGGCAAGCCCGAGATTCAGAACCTCGCTATCGAGACCTATCGCCAGATCGAGAACTCTCCTCTGGGCAAAGATTTGAGAATGGGCGAGTCTATAATGCAGATTCGCCAGAAATATGGTCAGGAGTACAAAGTAGAAGGTGAAGGCAACGAGGCTGTCTCTCAGATAGCCACCGAGGCCGTGGCCAGCAGGTTGCGTCGGCAGGTCGACTCGCGCAACGAATTCGACCCTCAGAGTTTTGAATACGGCAAGTTCAACGAGCGGCTTGGAGAGTTCGATCGCGGGCTCGATATGCTGGTCAAAGCCGAGAACCAGGGCACCGAAGTCGATACCAGAGCCTTTGGAGAATACGCCCGGGGCGACGGGGCGGCGGTAGGCAAGGCTTTATTAGAATGGGCCTATACCGTCAATAATCCCCGCATGGTGAAAGCGATTGAAGAAGCCTACGGTTTCGACTATACGCAATCGCGCACTATAGAAGGTGAGGCTCTTGCACGTAGCTCTTTCCATCCCGATGCTCCGCAAGGTTTGAGAGATAGATTCCTTCAGTATGCCGAAGGCGATGGTCAGGCGGTGGGCGACTATCTGCTCAGCGAAGCGGTGCGCAACAACGACCCCTATATGGAACATGCCGTGGTCATGGCCTATGCCAGCGCTCCCAGCTCTCGATTGGGTTCGACCCTCATGAAAGGCGTAGAGTTGCTCGATGCCGCCATGGGCAAGAAAGTATCCGAAGGGGATAATGGTGTCGTCTCTGAAGCGACTCCGTTCAATAAAGAAGCGACAGCGGCTTTAGTAGAATATGCCATGGGTGAAGGGGTGCATCTTGGTCGTGCTCTAGAGAAGCTGGCAAGTCTCAATCCGGAAATCGACCCCCGGGCTGCCACCACTCTTAAAGAGGCTTATCTATTCGCTCAGAATGGCGGTCGCCGTGATGTCGGTGATGCCCAGCTCAAGGGCATTCGTCACGATGCCGATGTTATCGAGCCCTTCCTCAACCTTATCTCTAAAGTGCCGACCAATCCGGCTGAATATGCGGCATTCAAAGCCCAGGTGATCGATTTTATCGCTCGCAATCGTCGTGAAATTACCGACCCCAGTCAGCCTCAACGCGCTCACGAAACAGGCTACAGCATCGAGACCGATCCCAGCAGTCCAAACTATGGCAAGAATATTTTCGAGATTATCGCTTCGCAGTCGCAATACAGCGCCGTGGCGGGACCGATTGATTTCTATTTCAGAACGGACTACGGTTTATCTAAATTCTCGGATATCAGACCGGTAGAGCTTGATTATGCTCAGGTCGGTCCGGGGGCAGAAGGCGCGGCGCGCTCGAATAGCTATCGCGCCCAGCAGATGTACCCCGAGTTCGAGTCGGCTACCGGCAACGCCAAACTTGTTAAAGGGCATCAGCTGGTGGATTTGATTGACGGTATGACGCCCAAGCAGTTCAGAGACTGGCTTGCCTTTGGTCAGGCCAAGGCGGAAGGCAGCGAGCTGACTAATTTTGACAGAATGGGCATAGTCGGTGCCAAGGTGCTCAATAGACCAGAGCTGGTCGAGGCAGTGGCGAAAGACGCCACCGGCGATGGGGCGGTGAAATCTTTCCGGGATATGTTGCTGGCAGCCGAAGCTCAGAAGTCGGCAGAAGTCCCCGCCTGGCTTGGTGATCATATCGGCATGAAGTTAGAAGTAGCCAGAGGACGTCTGGGCTCTAGCGCTCAGCCAGGGCAGGTCTTGCGCGAAGCTTTACCCGAATGGCTGGTCAAAGACTTGCTGCGGGGTAACGTTGAAGTCAGACCCGATGGGGTTTACGCGTATAAACCCGAAGTCAATGCCGAGCTGGTAAAAGAAGTGGAGAGTATTCGCAGAAGCGATCCTAATAAAGCCAGTGAGCTTGCCGGTTTCTCCGGTTCTAGTTCCAGACCGCCTCGAGTAGAGACTCTTCAAAATCGCTTCGACCGGGTAGAGAAAATGCTCTCTATAGAGGGACCCGGCTCTCCTGAGCTTGTCGCCAAGCTTCAGAGCCTGGCCGGCGACAATCCTGCCGCCCTCGATCAGATAATGTTCCGGCTCAATCCTGAGCGCTCTGCTCCGGAGTATCGCGAGTTAATTGATATAGTCACCGAAGGGGCGAAGAGCATTGATGATGTCTCTATGTTGATGAAGACAATAAACGAGGGCAATAACCTGCATCGGGTCAGAAATCCGAAAGACAGAAATTATAATAAGAACGTCACCGAAGGCGACGTCCAGGTCAATCAGGAGCTTGCTATCTCTCTCGTCAACCAGATGGTATCACCGTCCGGCGGCAAGCATGGCCGGGCGCTCGAGCTGGTCGATGGTCTGATCTCCGGTCGTTTTCGTCCGCCGAGAAGAGAAGGCGGTTTTAACCGTGGCGGTGATCGCGGCCCAGATCGCGGTGGAGACCGTGGCGGTAGAGGTAAACCCCAGGGCAGACGCGGTAGCGAAGAAGGTGATGGGAGGCGTGGCCAGTAACAGAAAACCGGCCAGGCCACCAGTTGAGAAAGTTGTAGAAAAACCGGCAGAAAAGCCGGTAGAGCAAGCTGCGCCCGTTGTGGAAAGAACT
Source organism: Candidatus Obscuribacterales bacterium (assembly GCA_020634035.1). Taxonomy (GTDB): domain Bacteria; phylum Cyanobacteriota; class Vampirovibrionia; order Obscuribacterales; family Obscuribacteraceae; genus RI-106. The sequence continues at coordinate 241,790 of JACKCM010000008.1, forward strand.
GAGCCGGTTGTAGAAAGAACTGAGCCTGCGCCGGAAAAAGTTGCCGCAGAGCCTGTGAAACCGCAAAAGAGAGACAAGCCTGCCAGCCAGCCCAGAGTCAAAGACAAAGCTAAAGGCGCCGATAACGAAGGCCTGCGGGAGCTTGGTAAGAGCATCGATTGGAGCTCCGCGCCGGAGACCGATATGGCACGGGCGCTTCGCGAAGCCCTGACTGGCAAGAAAAATGCCGAAGATTAACAGGTTAAATCAGGTTATTTGAGACTGCTCTTCGGCGCCGGGGCATAACTATGGTGAGGTCGGAAGGAGTTCTCACCGATGCGGCAACGCAGTAGAAAGAAGGGTTATGCCCTCGTCTCCATCATAGTCATAGGTCTCTTTGCCATACTCTTCATGCTGGCTCTTGCCGGCATGCTGCTCTCTCTGGCGCGCAGCGAGGCGGTCACCAAGCAGAAATCCAACCTTCTCGATGCTGCCGAAATAGGGCTCGACTATGCGGTCAGCAACTTGAACGAGGCCCTCGAAACAGGCAATCAATCTTTGTTCGAAGTCTCCGATTCCCTACCTGAAAAGGTGGTGACTCTGCCCAGTTCTTATTTGCCGGGAGGCGGTAACACCACCGTCAAGATTAAGGTGCGCAAACTAACCGGCGCCGAAAGGCTGGTGCACAGCAGTTTCGGTGTGCTTTATTGTCCCCAGATGGAACCCCTGGAGGCAGTCAGCACCCAGTATTCGGACCCGGTTCGCTCGATGAACTTAGTAGATTACGGAAGAATTGTCGAGGTCAGCGCCCAGAGAGGGGTCTTTCATAAGAGCATCCGGGCGGTGCTCGAGCCGCGTTTAGAAGCGCCTCCCGGCGGTGCCGGCAACTTCTCCGGCTCTCCCACGGCACTCTTTCCGGGGTCTGCGGTTTTTGCCGTGACCAATCTTTCTTTAAAGCCCACCGGCAATCTGCAGCTCAACTCTTTAGGAACGTCTACTACCTCTTCGGGCTCTGAGAGTCAGTTTACTCTCAAAATGCAATCGAATCAGAGCGCTTCTTTAGCGGGCAACACGACTTTGACCGGCGATCTGCTGGTTACTAATAACAGCACCGGCGCCCCCAATAATGTAGTCCAGCTTTCTGACAATGCCAACATAGATGGTCGGCTCTTTACCAATAACACAAGCAATTCCAGCGTGCAGTCGACACCTGGTGCTCAGCCCACAGGTTCGGACAATGTCGATGCCGTGGCGGACATAGCCTCCGGCCAGAGCAGCGATAGGGTCGGTGCCAATGACAGCAGTCCGACAGTCTTCAATAGTGGTGAATCTCCGGTCAATCCGAGCCCGGTTCCTACTGCCAGTCTGACTTCAGTGGACACCACAGGTGACGGCACCGCCGACACCACCAACCAGTTTGATTCATTTCTTGCCTCAATAGACAGCGGTGGCTCCAGTATCGACCTCAATCATGGCACGGTGCCGGGTACCTCTACCGAGGTCAACAGCTATTCTACAAGCCAGATAGACACCTCTGATCCAGGAGCGCGGGCAGTGAATATTTCGAGCAGCAATCTCAACGCCACCAAGATTTTTGTGGACGGCAGCAATACAGCCGATGCCGTCAAAATCGATACTTCAATGTTCAAAAACAACACCGGCGATCCGCGCAATTTGCAAATCTATTACAGCGGTCCGGGCAACATCAAAATCAATGTCGATGGCAGCCAGGACTTCAACGGGCTTATCTACGCACCCAATGCCAATATCTCCATCGGCGGCAACGGTAATTTTAACGGTGCCCTGGTCGGCAACAAAGTCGATATCACCCTCAATGGCAATATGAATCTTATTACCGATCTCAGCGATTTGAACTCGGGCGGCGGCGGCGGTGGGCTGGTGCCGACCTTCAATACGGTTACATCAGGTGGAGTAACCTCGGTGGCGGTGCAGGGCTACAGACCGACAACCTTCCAGGAGGTGCCCAATTTGTTGGTTCCCTGAGAGCTACACTTTGGTCACACTTGTTTCATACAATATCGAAACTTGATAAATCCCCCTGCGATTTCCGCCCCTTACCCAGGTTCTACAACATGAATAACAGCTTTGAGTCCGGCTCCAATGGAGACAAGGCCGAGAATCCTGACGCGTTCGAGAACTTTAAAACGAACAGCAAGCTCTTTTCCGATTCTAATCTCGGTACGAGCAACAAGGATTATTTCGATGCCATGAACAGCAAACCCAATACGGCAAGTAGCCTGCCAAACTGCTGAGTCGGATAAAAGCAACCGCGCAGGCTGCGTGGTCCTGAAATAGAGTTTTAAGAGTGTTTTGAGTGATGAGCATTGAAAAGCCCCCGAGCTATTGTCCGGGGGCTTTTCATTTGATTAAGAGCTGTTATGTTGATAACTCAGTGGTCTAATACTTTATCTCATATCTGGGTATGAGATGGAAGAAGCAAGTCGGCTTATCGGTCTCTAGTGGGAATTGGGCTTGCCCGAGGCATGGGGGCAGCAGTTGAGTAAGTCAAGTAAGCAGTGGGTTATCTATAAAGACTCTGCCCTTCAGGCGCTGGATGAAAAGCGCTATGATAGTGCCGAATCTTCGCTTATCGCCGCTTTAGAAGAGTGTAGCGATTTCAAAGAGACTGACGCCCGCAATTTATTGACCCTGGAGAAACTTGCGGAGCTTTACTGGTACACAGCCAATTTCGAGCAAGCCAGGATTTTTTGCGAGCAGCTCGTCAGTCTCTATAAACACAATCATTCTCTCAGTCGTGCCAACCTGCTTGCCTTTTCGATAGATCTGGCGATGATCTATCATGTCTCGCGCGATTTAGATAAAGCAGAAAAGCATTACAAATCCGCTCTCGATCTGACTGATAAGATGCTCGGTTCGCAGCATATGTGTTCGACCAAGGTGCGCAGTCTCTATGCCGACCTGCTCAGCTCCAGGGGGGACGTTGCCGGGGCGAAAGCTCTGGGGGCTAATCCGAAGGTGGTCACCATCGCCGATTGGCTTGGTAGCAATGTCTTGAAGCTGCCTGTTTCGGCAGAAGAATCAGTACCGGTAGAGAAGCAGGTTGCCACCGGTACCAATAAGCAGGTCATGCTCCTGTCCGTTACCCAGCCAGAAGCAGAGGCGATTTATCAAAGCAATCTGGAGAGTGCTCAGAATGCCGAAAATAACGGAAGCTTCGCCTATGCCGACTGTCTTTATCAGATTAACCTGAACATCCTCAAGAAATTCGGGGTCGGGGGGCAGATCCTGGCTAGAGCCTACGAGGCGGTCTCCAGGGTGAAGCAAAAAATGGGTATGGTGAAAGACGCCATCGAGTACTTTCAAGAAGCGCACAAGATAAAAGAGCTGTCTCTGGGCTCTAATCATCCGGTCACCGCCCACTCTTTCGGGCAACTGGCCAACTTTTACTATCAGCTCTCCGATTATGAAAATGCCGAACCCCTGGCTCGTAAGTGTGCCGATATCTATGAAAAGGTCTTCGGTGAGATGCATCCTGAAGTAGCCTGTGCTATTCATAACCTGGCTACTCTCTATCATGTCCAGCGCAAGTATGAGCATGCCGAAACAGGCTATAAGCGTGCTCTGGATATCAAGAATAAAGTGTTCGGTCCCGAGCACCCTGAGACCAAGCGTCTGATGAATTCTTATGCCGAGCTGCTATCTCAGACGGCCAAAAAGCCTGACACCGATAATGGTGGCAGCATGGATGTCGAGACCATGGGGCGGATTACCGGTTCCTGGAAGGTTATGCAGGTAACCAAAGTACAGTCACTTACCCAGGCTTTAGAGCAAAGCTGCGATATTTGCGGTGCCTCCCTGGGTGGTAAAGATATCTGTCCCTCTTGCGGATTCGATACCACTGCCGGTATTTGATCCATGAAAAAGCTGGTTCTGCGAAAGAAGTCGGTATCCAGGTCTATCCAGATGCTGCTGTTTCTATCGCCGGTATTTTTCTTCTATCCGCTTCTTTTGCTTTTACAAATCGCTGTCACCGGCGGAGCTTATATGAGCAATTTTATGGCGGATATGGCCAGTGTTATTCAATCGGCTGTCTGGGTCTGCTTCTTGCCGCCGGTCTATTTTGCGGTCTTAGGGGGACATTATCTCAACAAGGTGGTGCTCAGTAATGACGCTATTTATCTGGGACCTTTCTCGGCAGAGAAAAGACTTCTGGACACTTTGGTCGAAGTCGCTGGAGAAGCGGGCTCTGTTCTCAATGATTATCGTGAAGGCATAGTGCTTCGCTTTGACAACGGTGTCGAAGAGACGCTCTATCTAGATGACTATGACGAAAAGACCCTGAGAGACTTTCTCAATACCCTCAAGAATCTTCGACCCGATTGCATCTTTAGTTATGGAGATGTCCTGCCTCTGGAGTCCCGGGGGTTGATCAAGTTTATTTATGAATCGAGCGATAGCAATAGTGTTATCGCAAGGCAGATTAAGAGCCATATAGAGGATAGTTTCTTCCAGCTCGTCAATCAGCAGAAGAAGACTTTTTTCTCTATCTATCTGGCAGGCTGGATGGTGGTTGTGCTCGTTTTCACGGTTATGACTGTGACCTGCGGCAAGTCGATCACTGAAGCTGAGTTGCGTGAGAATATCGCCAGTCAGACTTTTGCCCAGGCTAAAGCGGCATATCCTGAGGCTTTCAAAGAAGGAGATCTTTTCTGGAGAGATAATCCTGAAGTCGAGAGCAAAGTGGTGGAGCGGCTTGTTCAGGACATAGGTTCGAAGCATTGGTATCAAAACCTCAGCCTGCTCTGGCTTGTTTTATATCGGGGGGCTGCCAGTTTCTTCTGCTCAGGGACGGTGCTCTATCAATTGATTATTGTTTGGTCTATGAGCGCATTGGTTGCTTTCGTCTTTCTTCCTATCATCAGAAGGATGACTCCGAACTTTCTTTTCGTCGACGCCAAAAGTATCGGTCAGGGCATGTATTTTATGCCTTTCGAACATGTTCAATTCGTCGAGCTTCTAGCCGATAGAGCTTACTCCGATCCGATGGATGGTTATCTTCGAATTCATGGAGCCGACAAAATCTTGATTTTGCGTCTCGATAGAATTCCACAAGTGACTGTGAGGATGAAGGTGCTCCGGTTGATAGAGCGTTATGCCGGCGAAGCTCATTTTAACGACGAATTTTTGAGAGCCACCACGGTATCTGCCGACCTCAACTTTACCGATCTCTGGCTTGCCCAGGCAGGCAAGGATGCTTTGCTCGTAGAAGAGCAAGATTTTGGCACCGGTCAATTGGACAGTGCTTACATAGATCGACGCCGAATAGGACAGGGGCGTTATCAGATAGAATCGGTGCTCGGCTACGGAGGTCAGGGCACCACTCATATCGCCCGCTCTTTAGAAGAAGACGAAACGGTGGTGGTGAAAGAGCTTGTTTTGCCGGGTAACGCAGACGTGCGTATCTTGCAGAATGCCAGAATTCGCTTCGAGCATGCCAGCCAGTTGCTTTCTGCCATCAAGCATTCAAACATCGTCAGTCATCGTGAGCATTTCATCGAAGACACAAGAGCTTATCTGGTAATGGAATATATCCCCGGTAAGACTCTAAGACAGATAGTGGCTGAAGAAGGTCCTCTGGCTTCGTCAAAAGTCAGGCACATAGCTCGCCAGATTCTCGAGATTCTCTCATATCTCCATAATCTGCCTACACCGATAATTCATTGTGATCTGGCTCCCGATAATCTCATCCTCACCGAAGAAGGGAATGTGAAACTGATAGACTTCGATGTGGCAAGAGTGGATGGTGATGGGCGCATAGCACCGCAGGTGGTGGCGGCTCGTCCTGCCTATACGCCGCCGGAGCAGTTCCGCGGCAGGCCGGTTAGAGAGAGTGATATCTATGCCTTTGGTGCCATCTTGCACTTTTTACTTCTAGGAAGCGATCCGGCACCACTGGAGGGCGATAGAGATCGCGATGGCGAAGCCAGGATACCCGAAGATTTAAAAGCGATTATCGAAGCTTGCGGTCAGTTTGAGGCTGCCAATCGGCCTGCAGGAGCCGATATCGTTCTGAGCTGGCTTGAGGAGGACGATGGCTCTACCCTCGATCTTTCTGAAGTCGAGAAAACTCCAAAAATCGCCTGAGAACAGGAGGCAGATTTGACCAGGCTTTCGGCAAAGACCGCCGTCGTTACCTATAAGAGCGATAATGCCGAGAAGAGTCGTTTGCAGGCTGTCTGGTCTATAGCGCTTTTCATGGTGGTTTTTCCACTGCCCGTGGTCTATCCACTGGTGATGGCGAAGACCGTTATTTCACCGGTAGAGATTCTCTTTGTCTTTCTTTCTATCGCCTCGGCATTCTGGTTGTTTCGCTGCCTGTCTAACTATACGAAAGCCAGGGATTCTCGTCTGATTTTCAATGAGGATGGTCTGGTTCTGCCGCGCAAACAGGGTGATATCGGTGATGGTGCCCGGGGGCTGAGCTGGGGGCAGGTGGAGCGTATCTTCGTCGAGCCCCTGGGAAAGAGCGACGAAAAAATAGTATTCAGGCTCGGCAAAGGAGGCGAGACCATCGCCATAAAGACGTCGTCTCTGGGCGTAGAAGAACTAGATAAACTGATCTCCGCCTGTGATCTGTGGGCTGAAAAGACGAGTCGGGACAAGAGTTTCGACAATATGGTCGAGAAGGTGGTCCGTGGCAGGGTAGAAGCGGAGCAGACGAGCTTTACCGGCATATGGATGGAAGAAGCCGAGCGCCGCATCTCTACCACCCCATTTCAGCCTCTAGAGCCGGGGACTCGGCTGCAAGACGGCCGAATCAAAATAATCCAGCTCCTCACAGCAGGAGGCTGGTCGGCGATTTATCTATGCGAATGGAAAGGCAAGACCCCGGCCATTTTGAAAGAGGCGGTGGTGCCGCCCACCGCCAACGAAAGTTTGAAGGAAAAAGCCCGGGAGCACTTCGAACGAGAGGCGGTCTTGCTCTCTGGCCTGGAGCATCCGAGAGTCGCCCGGGTAATCGATTATTTTGTCGAGAATAGCAGGCAATACATGCTTCTTGAGCGAATCAACGGATCTACTTTGCGAAATTATGTCCGGGATCGCGGTGCTGTTTCGGAGCATCAGGCGCTGATCTGGGCTCGCGAAATCGCCGAGATTGTCTCATATCTGCATAGCCGCACTCCGCCCATTATTCACCGCGATCTGACCCCGGAGAATCTCGTGCTCGATATGCGCGGTTCTCTGGTGCTGGTGGATTTCGGTGCCGCCAATGAGTTTGTCGGGACGGTGACCGGTACCCTTGTGGGCAAGCCTTCTTATATAGCCCCGGAGCAGTTCTCCGGTCGAGCCTGTCTGGAGAGCGACCTCTATTCGCTGGGGGCGGTGCTCCATTTTATGCTTACGGCAAAAGAGCCGGAGCCTCTTTCGGTAAACAGTCCGCGCAAGATTAATGCCCAGGTATCCGAGGCTTTCGATACTCTTGTGCAAGACCTCATGACCCTGGCTCCGTCAGGGCGGATTGCCTCGGCAGAAGAGGTCGGCAAGAGACTTTCGAATCTATCTTAGATTTTATATCGCCGAGGAAAATCGGTTTTTTGAGGGTAAATATTAAAAAGGCCGACAGCCGGTTTTGACAATGGCAGAAATCAAGCTCTATGAACAAGAAAAAGCGAGAGGATGAATCACAGGTCGTTTTCGACAATCAGTTCCATCGAAATCTGACCGGTGTAAGAAACTCGGCTGTGCAGCAGAACCATCCCGATATCAATGCCATGGTGATGGAGCATCATCAAGCTGCCCGTGGCGCCCTGACCCACAGTACTCTCTACTCGATGCCCAGCGCGGCAACCCGGTCGGACGAGCAACGTCAGGACTTCGAGCGCTCTGTTCAGTTTGACGATCAAGCTCCTGCGGTTTTCAACTTTCGCTATGCCGCCAGACAGCTCGAGAAAGAGACTAAAAGAGCGATAAAGTTTAATCGACCTCTGACCATGGCCATTGTCGGCTTTCACGAATTGCCGCTGGTCTACAGCAAGTACGGCGTGCTTGCCCAGGAACAGTCGATTCGCTATCTAGGAGAGACTTTTGCTGGTTTTGTCGACCTCGATATCGACATCGTAGCTCGTTACGAGAGCTATCGATTTATGCTCGTTCTGCCGGAACATCCGCCGGACAAAGCGGTGAAGCGATTTGAAGAGATGAGGCAGCATTTTGCCACTGTGCCTGTGCAGTACCACCAATACAAGTTCTTGCTGGAAGGCAGTTTCGGCATCGTTTCGGTTCCCCATCACGGCAAAGACTGGAAAGAGCTTTTGGCTAAGGCTGACCTGGCGGCGGATATGGTCATCGAAGCCGGAGGCAATTCCCTGGGTTCTTGCTGAGTCAGTTAAGCTTGATGCCGCCGGCTAAAACCGGTACATTTTAGCTATGGAAACCATGGCTTTATCTCCTGATTTGCTCTCGCTTCTCATCGGTGTGCCGGTGGCCATATTTGTGTTGGGCACATTTGTCGCCTTTCTCTTTTATAAATTCACCCGCTTTGTGGTCGGCACCCTGGTTAAAATCGGGCTCTCTTTTATCGTATTGCTCTCTTCGCTGGGTTCCGGTTTCTATCTATACAAGAACCCTTCTTTTCTCAAAGAGATTAAAAAGAGTGTCAGCGTTTTACTTCGCTGAATTGAGGATAGAGCTCCCGGGTCTCTTGCTCTAACTCTGATTGAAATTCTTCTACAGCTTTTGTGCCGGCTAAATCTATCAGGGCTTCTCGATAGATGTGGAGCTCTTCTTTCAGGCTCTCCAGATCTCGCGTCTGTTTGCGCAGCGTATACTCTACGGAGAACTGGCCGGCGGTGTCGAGATGCGCCTGGGCTTGCAAGGCCATCGCCTTTAGCGCTCTTAAATCATCTTCTGCCGAGAGCAGATTGTTGTGGAATTTCTTGTATTGCCGATAGCGCAAAACCAGCTTGTCTGCGGTTTCTCGTACCATTTGATAAAGTAGAATCTGCTCGACTTGAGTTACTCTCAGCTTCTCCAGGTCGCTTCTGTCTTTCTTGTCGAAGACAGTATTCAATAGAGAAAGGCCCAGACTGGTGGCAGCGGAGCCGCCTATTCCGGGGCTGATCGCTCTGATCGAACCAACCCCGCCATAGAGTGCGGCGCTCAGGGTGCGCATCATGAGCGAGGTGATCTTACCTGGATCGGAGGATGGTATCAGTTTTTGCAGGACGAAATTGATCTCGGGAGAATTAGCCAGGGTGGCCTGCCAGAGCGCCGCCAGTTGCTGCTTCTCTTTCTCTCTGGTCTCGTCTTTGATTCTTGCCGTTTCTTCTGCACTTTCTATTAGAGGCAGTGGTACCAGATTCAGTGACCTGGCCTGATCGGCTTTTCGCTCGTTTAATGATTCAAGGCTTTGTGGCTTTGTCGTTTTTACATCAATCGGGGCCAGTAGAGGAGAGCCCTCTTCCAGGGGAGACTTGGGCTTATACTGATTGGCTTCTATATGCATATTGATAGGCAGCTTTAGCTCATTGCTATCGAGGGCGAAGCCACGGGCAGGCTCTAGAAGAAGAAACAGAGCAGTGAGACGACAGATCCTTGCAAGGGATGAAGAAGAAGAGGACATGGTAATTACCTTTGACAGGCCTATCCGGCTCGATCAGCGACGTTGTCTATCTCTTTTCGAGTCGCCTTGACATCGTTGGATAACAGAGACTTTTGTCCAACAATGACGGCAAAGTCAGAGACGATAAGCCTTATCGCATTCGTAAGGAATCTGTTAGATGATGCTGCTTAGCTGTTGCGCTTCAAAATCTCTTTTGCTTTTTTATAGATCGCTTCGGCGTTTTCGTTCTGACCGAGTTTCTTCACCACTTTGGCATAGTCGGTCAGGGTTCGCCCTATATCTTCGTGGTCTTTGTCTAGCATCGCTTTTCTTATTTCGAGCACACGCGAGAATTCGTCTTCGGCTTCTTCGAGCTTTTCGAGACGATAGTGAATGGTACCCAGGGAATGCAGATAGTCGGCAAAGGCGAGAGGATCTTTGCGCTCTTTCTTTTCGTACAAAGCCACGGCTTTTTTCATGAAGGGTTCGGCTTTGTCGAAGAACTTCTGAATACACAGGGTCATGGCCAGGTTGTTGTAGTCTTCGATTAGATCCGGGCTTTCCGGACCGAGGTCGTTGAGCTTGTGAACAAGAATGCGCTCATAGATAACCTGAGCTTCTTTATAGTTGCCCTGCTCGAAATGTCTTTCAGCCAGCCTTTCGAATGCTTCTCCCAGGGCATCGTCGTCCTGGGCTCCTTCGCCGGCTCCGGCAAATTTGTTGGCGGCGCTGGGCTCTTTGGCTATGAGAGCGGCTAGTTGCCTGGCTTTTGCCGCTTCAGGCATTATAGTATCGGCATGGCGTCCTTTTCTTTTTATGCCTTTGGCGCTGTCGTGTTGCTGCGATCCCTGCTCTATTTGAGCAAGCAGCTCTTCTGCCGAGAGGCCTTTTAGAGAGTCTGTTTCTGCTTCGGCTTTTACCGGTTCTGGTGCTGATTCCGGTTCTGGTACAGATACGGATACAGGTACAGGTTCCGGCTCCGGAGTCGGCTCTGGAGCTGATTCTTCGGTATCGGGGCCTTTTTGAATCAAGTTTCCTAGTAAGCCACCCATTTTTTTAGGTGGTGCGTCGGCGCGGGAGCTTTCGTCCGAACCTCCACCAAGACCCTGGAGCAGGGCACCGAGTCCGCCACCAGTCTCTTCTTCCTGGGCGACTGCGGCAGCCTGGGCAACCGGGACTTTTTCCTCTTCCGGTTGTTCTTGTACTTTCTCTTGTGCTATTACTTCTACAGCTTCTTCGGCAGCTTCTTCTTCGTGAGGCTCTTCGCCATTGCGCAGCGGTCCCAGGAGGGTGTCCAGGGTGGGAGGAGTGGACTGAGATTTTACCGGTTCTGGTTCTGGTACAGGTTCAGGTTCAGGTTCGGGTTCCGGCTCGGGCTCTGGTTCTGGCTCAGCAACCTTTTCTTCTTCTACTTCTTCTGTGGGTTTGACCGCAAGGGCGGCAAGCAGGCTTTTCGGAACGACCGACTCTTCTTCCTCTTCTACAACCTCGTTTTGAACTGGCTCCGGCTCGGGCTCAGGCTCTTTTATTACTTCTTGCACCGGTTCCGACGAGGTCAGTTTTCCGGCAGAAAGGGCAGCCATGTTTTCGCGGGTCTGTTTCATCAGGTTCTTTTCGCCGCGCATCTTCAGACCACTTTCCGGGCTCCATTTAAGGTCTCGCAGTGCTTGCTCGAAACTGGGAGAAGCGCTCTGGCTCTGGTGCAAACAATAGTCGAGCGCGGCTATGGCATCGTCCGGGTTGAGCCAGCCTTTTGATACCATCTGGTAGCAACGCAGGGTGGCTTGCAGAGTGGGAACATCCATGAATCCGGTCAGTACCAGGACTTTTCCTATGAGGGCGGCATCATGGGCGGTAATGTCGAAAGCTTTGTCGATGTCTTCATCGGTGACCACACGAGCCATTTTGACCAGGGTGCGGTAGTCTATAGGGGGCTTGTCCGGCGCTTCGATGGTGGCACTATCGGTGACTTCTTTCAGCGCTTCTTCCGGTGAGACACCGGTAGAGAAGACTTCGGAGAGACATTCGCAGGCTTTGAGAGGATCTAATTCGTCGCTCTTCACACAGGTCTGGAAGAAGAGTGCGGCATCGAGCAGCTCTTGAGAGATAAGCTGCTGGGATACCAGGACGGTACCGATTGGTTGCTGGTTGGCCAGACCCCATTCCAGGGCGTCCATCACATCGTTTTCCGATAGAATGCCTGCCATGACCAGCAATTCGCCCAGTCTGACAATCTGTTTTTTCTTCTCTGGCTTTTTCTCTTCTTCTTTACCGGCAGTCGCTTCGACTCCGGCTAGCTCTTGAAGGGCTTTGACTGCCTCTTCTCTGGACATCATCTCGTCCCGGAGGCGGACCTGGATATCGAGAGCCTTTTCTAAAAATTCGGCTTGTATTGCTTCATTTAGAACCAGCATCCGGCCGAGGGGCATGCCGGTATTCAGCCCCTGTTCCATCGCTTGAGAGAGCTGATCCTGGCTGATTATCGAAGCATCCACCAGCAATTCGCCAAGTTTGCCGGTGCGGGCTCTTTTGGCAGCGTTAGCGTCATAGTCCTCGAGGACATCGGCAAAGGAGGCGCCAATTTTTCTGGCGACCTTTATGCACTGTACGGCGACATTTATATCTATAGTATGGTCCCGCAGCATGGACTGAGCTTCCAGGGCGACCTGCAGGTCTTTCGGGGTCAGATGACCGGACATGACCAGGACCTGACCTATCTGAAGCTTCTTAGAACGGGAATGTTTGACGGCTTCTTGTAGCTGAGGCGGCGATAATACGCCGGCTTGCACAAGAAGATCGCCAAGCCGGGCACTATTAGAATATCTGCGAAAAATAGATGACACCAGAATAAACCGGATAACTAAATGAAATCGCTCCCGCTACTATATCATCTTGCCCATATTCACCAGGATTTGCGCACACCTGGCTAATTGCGCGGCAGATTTATAAATTATCTACTTATTTAAGGCCTCTTTATAAGACAGGAGAGTGAATTCGTCGAAAAGAACGAATTTTATTCGGTCAGGCTTCTGGTGATTTGCGCAGAACTCTTTTACGGTCGCTATTGCTATTGCGGCTGCTCTATCCACAGGAAAGCCATAGGCGCCGGTGCTGATGGAAGGAAATGCAATGCTGCCTATTTCGTATTGTTCGGCAAGCTCGAGGCTGGAGCGATAGGCGCTGGCTAGAACCATATCTTCGTTTCCGGTGCCGTCGCGCCAGATCGGTCCTACTGTGTGGATAACGAAGCGGGCTTTCAGATTGCCACCGCCGGTGATTACAGCTTTGCCCGGGGGCAGCCTGCCTTCGAGGGCGACTATCTGTTTGCATTCTTCTTTTATGGAGGGACCGCCGGCTCTATGGATGGCTCCGTCTACTCCGCCTCCGCCCATCAGGGACGAATTGGCGGCATTGACTATGGCATCTGTCTCTTCTCGGGTTATATCACCACGAACGAGACTGATGGTCATTCAGTCAGGACCAGGTTTCTGACGAGAGGAGTTTGGCTTTGATGCCGGTGTGGTCATAATGATCGACAACCGCTTTGCCGTCGGCATAGTTGATTTCGCGGGTCTCTTTCGGGAACGGGCTGACTTTGCCGCCTGCGCCATCACTGTAGAGGTACTGGACCATGTTGTATTCTACGTTGCCTTCGTTATAGCGCTCAGATACTCTGGTAAGCGGTCTGCGGTAGCTGTCGAAATGAGAAGTGTTACAGGCACCATCTTCGCCGTAGGAAGTATGCATGGTTGAGAAGTCGCCTGCTGTCTGGATCTCTGTGGTGCCTTTGGCGTCTACAACCCGGGTGTATTTCGTGTCGGAACCCTTGAATTTGTTTGCCATATCGAGCTTTGTGGCGAAGAGATAACCTTCTGGGCTACCGTTCAGGTTGTCTAATCCAGTATCGGTTTTTTCTAGACGGGCTAACTCGGGCAGACGTCCTAGTTTTTGCTCTCGATACCGCGGCATTCCGTCACTGACTCCGATGCCGATATTATTGATTCGGGCTGCTTCGTTGGCTGCGGTCTCTCTGGCCTGGTAGAGATCTTTTGGAATGGGCATCTCGCGACTGTCTTTCATAGTCGAAGAATCAGCAGGGGTCCGCATTTTGAGGAGCTGAGCGATTGGGGCGGCACCGCCGGCCTCGTTGCTGTAGATGTCCTTAGAGCGCGGCGCTGGCTGACTATCGTTCAAAGTCAAGGTAAGTTCTGGTACGGTTGATAGCTCTTGTTGAGCCGCTCTTCTAATCGCTCCGGCAACCCCGTCAGAGGTTATTGGCTCCATGGTGGCAATCGCTGCCGGAACCGGCTGTTCTACAGTTTGAGGTTTTGATTCGGAGTAACCTGACTTGAACAGAGTCTGGCTCAGGTATTCGTGCTGGAGATTCGGAATCGCCAGCGGTGGGGCGCTCATGTCCGACGCTGATTTCGACCCAGATTTATCTTCCCAGTCGGAAGAAGGCGGGGGACCAATGCCGCTCGACTTGTCTTTTCCTGCATCTCGACGAAAATTAGGCTGCTCGAAACGACCACCTGTTGCTGAATAGGTGTCAGAATGATTGGATTCCGCAGGATTGAAGGCCATGGTCGGGGTGCGCCTGTTAGTAAGTGCTTTGCACAGCACCTTTAATAGTAGATCATAAGAAAGCGTTGTCAAGCCGAATTAATCTCGGCTTTAACAACTAGGTGTTAGTTTGAGCTCCGCCCAGGATGTCCCTGGCCAGCACGACCCGTCTCTGGGTCTCTTTGGCTCGATCCCTGGCTTTGACACAGGCCACGATCAGCTTGTCCATATCGACACAATCTTCCGGTACTGTTGCCACTCCGAAAGCCATGGCCAGAGAGCGGGCGTCCATATCGGAAGACAGGGGCGCTTCTCTGAGTACATCGGCGATTCGATTGGCTAGAGCTCCTGCGGCGGCAGAGTTGGTGTTGGGAAGCAGGAGGGCATAGTCGAAAGTCTTGTAGTGACCGAGGACATCCACCTGTCTTTTGACCAAACTTATACGCTGCATGGCTCGTCTGACGGCAAGCATCTGTAGAGCTTCGACCCGGACACCTTCCTCGTCTTTTTTGTGACCGAGGCTGAAAATCACCAGAGAGAAGGGCTGGTTGAAATACTCGTATCTCAGGTATTCCTGGTCGAGGAAGTAGAGAAAAGCGTTATAGCTGTTGATACCGGTTTCGGAACGGGTCAGCGATTTGACCACGGCCTGGAACTCGTTATCGTTGATGCCCAGTGCTTTCAGTCGAGCCAATCTGTCTTGAGTAGGAGCCTGGTCGGTTATTTGAACCAGACCGCAGCTTACTAAATTGAAGAGAATCGGCACCCAGTCGGTTTTGGGCATTGGTCGCTTTCTAAGCAGGTCGAAGAGGGTGTTTCTGTTGTCCACCAGCTCGAAGAAATCTAATTGAGGTTCCAGAGGAATAGGTGCTCCCTTTTCTACTCTGGCGGCAAACTCTTCTTCAGATATCATGGCGTTTTTCTTGACCAGACAAGATTCCGGTTTCAGTCCGGCTGAATCGAGATATTTTGACTGGTCTAATAAAGCCACACCTTCCATCAGGACAGAGTCCAATCTTTTGTTGATCGTGCGGTCCACGGTTTTTTCGTCAGGCCAGAAGCGAAATTCGCCGTTGGTCCAGGTAATCAGTTCGATCAGGGCTGAGTCTCCGCTGCCTTCTTTGATTTTGCAATGCAGAGGAATTCCTTCCTGGAAGAAGACCTCGCAGTTCTCTGCTTTAGTCTTGACGTCAAGCCGGCCGGTCATCTTCGCAAGGCTGATAGATTGAAGCAGGTTCGGCACCTGCAGTTTATTCAGATCGCCTTCCAGAGTTGCCTTGGCGCCGGGGCGGGGAGGCTCGAAAATGATGTTGGCGTCAGCGCCTGCACCACCACCCGAAGAGGTCGGTGTTATACCGGTGGCGGTGGCCACTGGATTGTAAGCACCGGTCGAGCCGCCGAGCGGATCTCCCGAGCTGCCGTAGATAGAAGAACTCTGGTCCATCACATCGGGAAGCTGATCGCCGCCTGCTGCACCTGCCACCAGGTTACAGATCAAAGAGAGATCTCGCGAGGGATGTTTCCATAAAATCTTGGGAGGACCGCCGGTAAATTGAGTCAGGGTCCATTCCGGATCTTGAATCTGCTCCGGGTCCACGTCTCTTGATTCGAATCGAACTGATAAAACGAAGTCCGACTTTCTGTCCACAGTCGAGAAAGGAAGTTCTACGACCCGACCGGACATTTTTTGTGCTTCTTGCAGAAGAAATTGAACATCACCAAAGCTCGGCATGGCCGATTGCTTGGGTAGTCTTACACTTCGCTGTTGCTGGGGTTGTTGGGATCTGCCGTGCTGTTGAAACATGGGGGTTGATGCACACTCGTGACGAATCTAAAAATGGTAGCTTTTCTCTATTACAACCTTACCCCTTTTGCATAGTTAATCACCACTTTGATTCCTAATTAGTGCGGATAAAATTTCCCGGAGCCCTGTGAGGCTATGGATAGAGCCCTCTCAATTTCTTGGCTTCGGCGATGGTGGAGACTCCGATTCTTAGAGCTGCCATCCTCGGTCTCAGTCCGGATTCACTGGTCAGAGACAGAACTCTATCGCAGGCGCCGCCCATGATGGTTTCGAGTCTGGCATTCACTTCGTCTTCAGACCAGAAAAGTTGGATCAGTCCCTGCACCCATTCGAAATAGCTAACGGTGACACCGCCTGCATTAGCGAGGATATCCGGAACTACGCAGACACCTTTCTCGTGCAGATAGACATCGGCTTCAGGAGTAGTAGGGCCGTTGGCACCTTCGACGATGATTTTGCAGTTCAGCTTCTCGACATTATCAGATCTTATCTGGTTGCCGAGGGCTGCCGGTATGAGGACATCGCATTCGAGGGTGAGCAGCTCCGAATTGGAGACCTTTTCACAGTCGCCAAAATCTACCAGCTTGCCGCCTTCGCCCAGGTGGGCAAGAAGCCGAGGTATATCGATGCCTTTTTTGTTGTGGATACCGCCATGTACATCAGAGACGGCGATGATCTTATAGCCTCTCTCGTGCAGAAGCTGGGCGGCTACGGAGCCCACATTTCCGAAGCCCTGGACGATAACTGTGGGATTTTCGGTGGTCATTCCGGTGAAGGCCACTGCCCGTCTGGCGCAGTAAGCCACCCCGCGACCGGTGGCTTCGTTTCTTCCCAGAGAACCGCCTATAGAGACCGGTTTGCCGGTGACTACGCTGGGCACTGTGTAGCCGACATTAGTCGAATAGGTATCCATGATCCAGGCCATGGTCTGGGCATCGGTATACATGTCAGGGGCGGGAATGTCTTTGTCCGGACCGATCAGGTTGATGATTTCAGAGGTATAACGTCTGGTCACTTTCTCTTTCTCTGAAGGAGAAAAGTTCCAGGGTTCGCATTTGATACCGCCCTTGGCTCCGCCATAGGGAAGACCCATCAAGGCGCATTTCCATGTCATGAGCATGGCTAAAGAGGAGACTTCACCGAGGTTCACTTCCGGATGAAAGCGGATACCGCCCTTGGCCGGTCCGAGAGTGACGTCATGGTGTACACGATATCCTGTAAAAAGTTTGACCAGTCCATCATCCATGCGGACCGGGATGGATACCACCATCGAGCGTTTGGGATAGCGAAGACGTTCATGCAGTTGCGGCGAGAGACCCATTTCGCGAGCGATTTCGTCTAGCTGCTGTTGGCATCGTAAAAACTGTTCCGATTCGCATTCCATTGTTTTGGGTGGACGCGATTGTGCCGTAAGCATAGTTGGGACCTCGTTATCTAGCGATTATTTCTGCATATGTTACTCTTCTGCTGTTCAAACGTATATATTTAGGTGTAAATTGAACTGTTAAAATCTTTTTCAAGACCTGGCCCGATCCGGTGGATAAGAGGCTCTCTCGGACTCTCCTCTGGTAAGCTTGATTAGCTCATTTTCGCTGTCCTGAGATTGGTCGTGCAGACGGACGGACAGCAGTATCAATTATGGTGGCATGACATTGCTTAATTCTGGCGTTATCAAGCTTCAACCGGAAACCATTCTGAACATTTTTCTGGTCTTTGTCCCCCTTGCTTTCATCGGCAAGCTTATTGGCTGGCCTGGTCCCTGTATCTTTTTGATCTCCTGTCTGGCGATCATCCCTTTGGCAGGGTTGATGGGCAAAGCGACTGAGATTCTGGCAGACAGGTTGGGCGCCGGTCTGGGTGGTCTTTTGAATGCTACTTTTGGAAACGCTTGCGAACTTCTGATCGCCATATCCGCGTTGAGAGCCGGTTTACCCGATGTTGTCAAAGCTTCGATTACCGGTTCGATAGTCGGCAATATTCTTCTGGTTCTGGGTTTCTCTATGTTGGCCGGCGGCTTGAAATTCAAGACACAGTATTTCAACCGCACTGCTGCCACCACATCCGCTACCTTGCTGGCGCTTGCCGCAATTTGTCTGGTGGTCCCGACGGTTTTTCATTATGCCGCTTCGCATACTTCCAGGGCTAACGAAGACGAGCTGGCTATAGCGATATCAACAGTGCAGATCATCGTTTATTTCCTCAGCTTGTTCTTCAGTTTGAAGACTCACAAAAACCTCTATGTTCGAGAGATGGATGTGGAGGTCAACGAAGCTATCGGTACCACCGGATGGGGTATCAAAACCGGGATTACTGTGCTCGCCGTATCGACGGTGCTGGTGGCGCTTCTCAGTGAGCTCCTGGTCGGGCAGGTCGAGGTAACCGCCCACACAGTAGGGATGAGTCAACTGTTTATCGGTGTGATTCTTGTGGCGATTATAGGAAACGCGGCAGAGCACTCTACCGCCATCCTGATGGCCATGAAAAACAAAATGGATCTGGCTATCAATATAGCGCTGGGCTCTTCCAGTCAGATAGCTCTGTTTGTGGCACCGTTCATAGTCTTTACCAGTTTTGCAATCGGTAAGCCGATGGATCTTGTATTCACAGAGATAGAGGTCCTTGCCGTGGTCGTGTCGGTAATTATTTTGCCTTTTGTGGCCACTGACGGAGAATGCAACTGGTTGGAAGGGGTGCAACTACTGGCTGTTTATGCCATTCTTGCCGCTACCTTCTTCTTTATCTGATTTTTCCTGATTCAATCGTCGCTTTATTTGAGGATTCCTTGCATGCCCGAGTTGCCGGAAGTAGAGACTGTAGCCAGCGGCTTAAGAAAGCTTTTAATAGGAGAGACCATTAAGGGCGCTCAAGTTCTGCGCGAGCAATCGGTGGCTTATCCTCTTAATAAGCGAAAGTTCTGTCAGTCTTTAGGGGCCAGGCGGGTTGTCTCGGTGAGCCGACGCGGCAAATACTTGCTGATTGATCTTTCTGAAGGCGATATGCTGGTGGTTCATCTGCGTATGTCAGGCCGGCTGCTGGTCAAGAAAGCAGGCTCTCCGGCCGATAGATTTTTGAGGGTGAAAATCGCTCTTGAGAGCGGTAAAGAGCTGCATTTCGAAGATATGCGAGTTTTTGGCAGAATCTGGTATGTTCCTGAAAGGGCTGATCTGCTTGATATTGTCAGTGGTATCAAATCTCTTGGCGTGGAGCCTCTCGATGACCTCGATTTTGCTTATTTGAAAGAACGTCTCAAAGGCAAGTCTCAACCTATAAAAAACGCCTTATTAGATCAAAGAATCATCGCCGGAATCGGCAATATCTATGCCGACGAGTCTCTCTTTCTTGCCGGCATCAGACCGAATAGAAAAGCCGGATCGCTCAAGCCCGCCGAACTGAAAAGGCTGGTTTCCACGGTGAAGTCAGTACTTTCCGAGGCGATTGAGCAGGGTGGCAGTACCCTGAGGGACTACCGCAAAGCCGATGGTGTGAACGGCAATTATCAGAGTCAAGCCTGGGTCTACGGAAGGTTCGCCCAGAACTGCCGCAAGTGTGGCTCCGGTTCAAAGATAGAGCGAATAAAACTGGCTGGAAGATCGACCCACTACTGTCCTAAGTGTCAAAAATAATAGTGTCGTCTATGGTGTCTCTTCAGAGTTTTTGTTCTTGTTGGTCAGCATGGCATTGACCGCCACACAGACCGCGGCCGGAACACATGTGACCACAATGAAACACATCAGGTGCAGGACGGTGGCATAGGCTGCTGCCAGATTCGGATCTATATGGGCGGTTTTGACGAGAGACTCTTTGACCAGGACATGAAAGGTGCCGATGGTGCCCGGGGTCGGGATGAGATTGCCGGATGAACCGATGGTGAATGTGAGCAGGCAGTTCTTGACGCCGACTTTGTCCTGAATATGAAATGCGAAGAGCATGAAATAGAAATTCAGTCCATAAAGAAGCCACATTACGGCAGTGAAGAGCGCGATAACCGGATATGCGACCGGATCTAACAAAGACTTTGTGCCCCGGTCGAACTGGGCACTCAGCTCGGAGAGTTTTTCTTTGATAGGCTGAGGAAGGGTTTTGTCGATCAAAGGCTGTTTCTGCAGCCATGAAAGGATGCTGTGGGTGCGAGGCAGAAGCACCAGAGCGACCACCGAGATGAAAGCCATGGTGGCGCCACCGGGCACCAGCCAGGGCATTTCGTCCAGAATCTGTTTGGGCAGTATGGTCAGGGAGACACCGATGAGAATAACCAGAGAGGCGATGTCTAAAAGGCGGTCGATGAACATGGTCGGCAAAACTGCCGCCCAGGGCAGTTTTTCCATGCGACTGATGGCGACCAGTCTTGCCACCTCGCCACCCCTGGGTATGACCACATTTACGGCATAGCCCACTATGGTCGCATAAAAGGAATTCCAGAGACTGATGGATCTATCGGCCACCGGTTTGAGCAGCCAGATCCAGCGCAGGGCCCGGACAATGTGACTGAGAAGTCCGGTTATGAAAACCACCACCAGATAGAAAATGTCCAGATCTTTGAGATTGGCGAGGATCATCTCGAAATCGCAGTCTTTGAAGGCGAACCATAACAGTCCCAGACCAAGAAGCAAGGCCAGCAGCAGCTTTAGCCAGCTCGTCTTCTGTTCCGGGTTCTGGGGGCTATCGGTTTTATCGGCTTCCATCGGTTCTCGTTCGCATACTAAAAGGTCGATTCTTTGGCAATTACATAAGAAGGTGAGTTTTACTGCTTATAAATCTGGGAATTATTGACCATTGAAGAGGTGTGTTGCTCGCACAATGGTACCTCGAAAGAGTGTTAAGCAGAAAAATCGAGACAGCGTGGTAAAAGAACAGTGCAAAAGGCGAGATCAGGTGACTGATAACAATTTTAGTCCTTTGCCTGCGACTTCAGTGAAAGATCTGGTGACAATTAAATGGGTGACAGAAAAACAAAGGTTCTCTTGATAGATCATAACGCTGGTCAAGCCCAGGCTTTGCGAAAAGTCTTGCAAGAGGCCGCGGGCAAAGAGTTCTCCATGGAATGGACCGAGAAGTTCAACGCCGGGATGGAGATGCTCGGAGAGGACAAGTTCGATGTGGTTCTTCTCAGTCTGTCTATGCCGGATAAGTCCGGGGTGGAAGTTCTCAAAGAGCTGCGCAAATTCGACAACAGTGTACCGGTGGTGGTCCTCAGTGATGACCCCCGGGATACCGCCGTCACCGACGCTGTCAACAGCGGCGCTCAGGACTGGCTGGCTCGAGAGAGTCTGGACGGCGGTCGGCTCTTGCAGTCTTTGCGCTATGCCATCGATTTAAAAAGAGCAGAGCTGGCCTTGAACGAAGCATCTACCAGGCTAGAGGCTGCTACCTCTCGGCTAGAAGCCCTGGCTCACAACGATCCTCTTACAGAATGCCTTAATGTCGCCGGTCTGGAAAAGTCTCTGCAGAACGAATTTGAAAGAGCCCAGCGGGGTGGTGGTGCCCTGGTGGCGGTTTTACTAGATTGCGATGATTTCGACCGGATTAATGCCCAGCTCGGCCATGGTGTCGGCGATGTGGTGCTCAAAGAGATCTCTAAACGTATGAAAGAGACTGTGCGGCCAACCGATCATATTGCCCGAATCGGCTCTGATGAGTTTCTACTTTTGCTTCCCGATACCAGATTTGCCGAAGGTATGCTGGTGGCTGAGAAGATCCGTCTATCTGTGGCGGAGAGTCCGTTGAGGCTAGCCTCAGAGACCATCAGAGTTACAGCCAGTCTGGGTGTTCTGGCGCTACCCTACGAATTTTGCTCTATCGAAGAGATTCTCTCACTGGTGCGCCTGGCTGTCCGGGAGAGCAAATTGCTCGGTAAAAACAGGGTGTCTTCCGGCGAGAAGCATAAAAGACCCGGTCACCAACCGGATCGCGATGCTCTGGAAGAGCTTACCGAGAAGCTCCGCAAGGGTGATTGTTTCCGGGCCGTCTCCATGCCGATTTTGCATCTTCCTGATGAGAAGCTGGTCGGATACGAGATCCTGAGCCGCGGTCCCAAAGGGGCGTTTGAAATGCCCGACGACCTTTTCAGAGTTTCTGTGGAATACAACCTGCTTACCATAGTCGACCTGCGTTGTTTGAAGACTTGCCTTACCGCCAGCGCCGACGATAAATTCGAGAAACAGGCAAGGGTGCATGTCAACCTCTTCCCTTCCACCATCATCGACACGCCCATAGACCGGCTGATGACCCTGTTTCCGGAAGACACTAACGGACCAGCCAACCAGAAGTACTGTGTCGAGATAAGCGAACAGCAGTTCATCGGGGATCCCACTTATTTAAGGGATCATGTCCATGAGCTCACCAAAAACGGAGTGCTTGTCGCCATCGATGACGTGGGCTTCGGGCGAAGTTCTCTGGAGAGTTTGATTATTTTAGAGCCGGATATCGTCAAAATCGACCGTAAATATGTCTCGGGTATTGCCCAGGAGCCCACTAAAGAGAGGCTTTTGCGTCGTCTCGTCAAAGTAGTCAACGCCCTGGGCTCTGAACTTATCGCCGAAGGCATCGAATGTAGAGAAGAGCTGGAGTTGCTCCTCGACATGGGAGTGACCTACGGCCAGGGCTGGTACTGGGGCAAGCCCTCATAAAAGATCGCAGCTCTTTGACGGTATAGCAGATCTAGTTACCGGCCGCTTTGTCCAGAAGATCCTGGGCCAGGGTTTCTGGGTTGAAAGGCTTTGCGATCAGGCCAGAGGCACCTTTTGATTTATAGAAGTCTTCTTCTCCGGCTTCCACGTGGGTGCTGCTGAAGATTATCGGTACTTTCTTGAGCACCGGCGCTTCTCTTAATTTAGCCATCACTGTAAGGCCGTCCATATCGGGCATCGAAGTATCCAGTACGATTAAATCCGGCTCTTCCTGGGGGGCAAGATGAATCGCTTCTTTGCCGGAAGAGGCTGTGGCTACCTGCCAGCGGGCTATGCCGGTGAGGCTGAGGGTGCCGATCTTGAGGATATCCGGGTCATCGTCTATCAGCATGATCTTGGGAACTGTCATAGCCTGCTTCCTCTGTTTTTCTATAATGCACTTGACCTAATTTAGCACCCGGGCTCCGGCCCGGACAAGAGGAGAAGATGTCATTGGTCGGCGTGCTCTCCTGGTAAACTCTTAGCTGGTTATTTTTGATAAGGCTGCGGCAAAATTGACTGTTTTTAAGTTGACCAGAGACCGACGTCAAAAAATCGATGAATGGCTCGGGAAAACCTCGCGCCACGGTTATGCCGGACCGTCGGCGAGGCTGCTTTTCGGCCTGGGATTGGCTCGTGCTCTGGGGTCTCAGGATCTGCCGAGAGTACTCTATGAGGATCTTCTCGCTGCTGTCGGTATCGTATGTGATGCCGGAGCGGAACTTGATCTGCCTGGTCAGGACAGTGTTGGCCAACTTGCAAGTCAGATAGTCGCAGAAGATATCATCGAAGAGCTGTATCGTGCTTCGGTTTTGTATGGGGCGACTGAGCCCGGAAGGAAGCGAAGCGGCAGTTACTACACCCCGGCGGCTCTGGCCCGGGAGCTTGCCCGGAATGTTGCAGAAAATCTTACTGAAAGACTTGCAGCAACTAAATTGAAGGTGCTGGATCCGGCTTGTGGACCGGGGATTGTGCTGCTCGCGCTAAACAGATGTTTTGAGCAGCGCAATCTTGAAGCCGACTTCTTCGGAATTGACCTCGACCCGGGTTCGGTTTTTCTAACTCGTTTCTTCCTTTGTCGAGCCGGATTGCCTCCAGAGATAGCAGCATCCAGGGTTCTGTGTGGCGACTCTCTGAGGCTGTTTGCCGATGGCGATAGTCCCTTTCGTTCTCTTTTAGAATCAGGTAGTGATACCGTATTCGATGTGGTGGCTGGCAATCCGCCCTGGGAGATTCATAAACCTAATTCGCGAGAGTTCTTCTCTTTATACGATCCGGATTTCTACAGCTATCCAAAGCAGAAAGCTCTGATTCGACAGGAGGAGATCTATTCTGCTTTCCCCGGCAGTCGCAAGAGATGGGAGGAGATAAATCAAAATTATCTAGAAAAAGCAGAGTTTTATAAACGGACTTTTCTTCATCAGGGCGGCGGTGACGCCAACTTCTATAAATACTTCATCGAACAGAGTTTCAGGCTGGTAGCCGATGGAGGTTTGATCTCCTTAATAGTTCCTGGTGGTCTCTACTGTGATTTTGGCTCGGGTCCGCTACGCAGTCTTCTAATCGAGGAAGCCGATTGGCTTTTATTAAGGGGCTTCGAGAACTCCGACGCCGCTTTCGATATTCATCGTTCTTTTAAATATTGCTACTTTGTCGCTCGAAAAGAGGGCAGGACAAAAGCTATCGATGTGAATTTTTTCTCTGAACGAAAGTCCGATTTTATTGGCAGTGGCGCTATATATGATGCGGCCAAGCTGAAGCGATTCAGCCCCCATAGTAATATCATTCTGGAGGTCGAAGGCGCCACCACCCTCGAACTGCTTGAAAAAATCTATAACAGCCCTTCTGCTCAGTATCTTGGTGAGGCTGTCCTGGGCGGATTTCCCTTGCGTTATCGCCGGGAGTTTGACATGACCGTAGACTCTTCGCTTTTTGAATCCAGAGATGTGCTGGAGAAAAATGGCTATAGAAGCGACTCTGGCGGCAACTGGCTATCCGGTCCCTGGAAAAGAAGAGGACAGGATGATACCGATGACGATGACGATGACGATGACCGGGGCTCTATCACTTCTTCCTGCGGAGCGTACTGTATACGGACGGATTCGGTGCAGTCTATTCGGTTGCCACTGTATGAAGGCAGAATGATCGGTCCCTATGATTTCAGGAAGAAGGGCTGGGTACAGGGCTCTGGTCGTGGAGCGCTCTGGCGTGAAAAGAACTTTGAAGATTCTCTCATCGAGCCCCATTATCTAATCGATGCCGATGCATACAGGGCATCGCGGGCGGTGAGAGGATTGAAAACAGGGTTCCTTGCCGTGGGTAGCGATACGAACCGGCGGACTATGATGGCCTCGCTCTTGTATGAAGTCCCTTGCGGAAACTCCGTGCCGGTTCTTTATCTGGAGGGCGGGGCTGTTCAGACTATCCGCTGGCAACTTGTTTTGACCGCGATATTAAACAGCTTCGTGTTCGACTTTGTGATCCGGCGCAGAATGGCGGGAACGAATCTCAATCATTTTGTCATTGCCGAATGTCCGTTGCCCGATTGTCGAAACATAGACGAGGCGACTATTGCTTCAATAGTGCATCTTGTCGCCCTGCTCAATATGGAGAGCCCCCGCTACTCGATGCCTTTACTCGAGCTCGGTCT
Source organism: Candidatus Obscuribacterales bacterium (assembly GCA_020634035.1). Classification (GTDB taxonomy): domain Bacteria; phylum Cyanobacteriota; class Vampirovibrionia; order Obscuribacterales; family Obscuribacteraceae; genus RI-106. The sequence goes on from JACKCM010000008.1 coordinate 267,034, forward strand.
TTCCTGCAGGGCAATAACCGGAGGATCTGTTCTATCTTCTTTAGAGAGGCGTATAGTGATGAGTCTTATTGATGTTTTTGTTCTCAGACTATATGGACTCTCTGCCGATGATCTGTTTGTGATTCTGCAAGATAGCCTTATTGGAGAAAAGGCAAGAGGCGGAGGTTTTATTTTAAACAAACCCGAGCCTTGTTTAGATGAGTTGTTCGAGAAAGTACTAATTGATTTTGATCATTTCGAACAAGAGCCTGATCTAGAGAAGTTTTTGTCGAGTCTGGCTGATGAACTGCCACCGGTGATAAAGTCCGGAAATTATGGTGTCAATCCAAAGGGTTTTCACCGGGTCGATCAGAATATGCCTGTCTGGCAGCGTCAGACAGCAATCAGTATGTTGCTTGCTTATTTAGAAAAGAGCAGAGGACAGGCTTATTTAGACGGCATCGCCAGTAGATATGCGGATCGTCTGAGCACAGATTCAGCCGTTATTGGTAACCGCAGCCTCGACTCTCTGCCCTGTCTTGTCGATGTGCCCGGCAAGCAGATTTAGTTCGTGCCTGAGAAGCCATTCTTTGTTGCAGAGTCCACCGGCAAAACCTGTTAATTTCTGGTTTTTGCCGATTACTCTATGACAGGGTATTAATATGGAGACGGGGTTCTTACCCACAGCCGCGCCCACTGCTCGCTGGGCACTTTCTCGACCGAGATCTATGGCGATATCACCGTAGGTGGTGGTGGTGGCTGGCGCGATGGTCATCAGTCGATGCCAGACCTCCAGTTGAAACTGAGTGCCTTGAAGCTCTAGCTCAGGCATTCTTGCGAACCGACCCGCTTCGAAGTACTGGTCCAGGCAAAGTGCGACATCTGCCAGTTTCTCTGCCGATGGTGAGGCTTCTTTGATCTCTTCTTCAGTCAAGCGCGATATATGTTTGTGATTCTCGAAATAGATTCCTTTGAGGGCACCTGTGTTCGAGGCAAGAAGCAACAGCCTGCCCAGGGGGCTCTCATAATAGTGACGATAACTCATGACTTTACTTTCTCCTTTGTAAGCTCGGAGCGCCAGAGATGCACAGCGGCATAGGCGCGCCAGGGCTGCCACGAATTGGCTCTTGCTAGAATTTCTTTGCGGCTTTTGTCTGGCATACTTTTTTTGATGACCAGATCATCAACCGGAAATGCGTTGGGATCTTTGAAAGCGCGCATGGCGATATAGCTGCTGGTCCAGGGACCGACACCTTTTATTTTGATAAGCGCTTCTAGAAAATCCTCTTGATCCTCTTGAATGAACGCTTTTGCATATCCATCTCTGTCGCCTGCCATCATCGAAGCGATCTCATGGATGGTATTGGCTCTGGTGGCAGTAAGCCCGCATTCTTTTAATTGAGCCACGGTCATAGTCGCCACTTTGTCAGGTGTTGGAAAAGTTCTAGTGAGGGTTTCGAAGGGCGTCTCTATGGTGTCGCCGCTGGACTGCACCAACCGTTCCAGAATTCTTATCGCTGTCTCCACCGAGACCAGCTGTCCGGTCACCGCTCGCACACATATCTCGAAGAGATCGAAGCCGCCGGCTACTCTCAAGCCCGGTCGTTCTTCAATGAGGCGGGCAAGCTCGGGGTCTGTCGACAGCGTGGAAGCGATCAGATCCGGCTGAGCGTCGAGATCAAAGAGCTCGCTTACTTTTGTCACCAGGGTGGAGAGAACAGGTATGAGCCCTTCGGGAAATTCAAGCAGCAGTCGGCTCTCTTTTTCTTTGTCCAGGGATACTTGCATCCAACCTCGATATCCTTTGACCATTACAGACCGACGATAGGTGCCTTTACAAACCTCTTCGACGCCTTTTATCGACCGTCGAGAGAGAAAAGCGAGTTGCTCCTCGAAGTCGAAGGGCGGCCGAAAAGCAAGGGTCAGCCGAATGCACTGTCGAAGCTTTAGTTGCGTTTTTTTGGCTGATGACTGGTCTCGTTTGAGGTCGGAGGGCGATAGACCATAGTGGTGCTTAAAAGAATGATTGAAACTTCTGACACTGCCGAATCCGGAGGCGAAGGCTATTTCGGTAAGGGAGAAGTTGGAGTCGGCGAGCAGTTTTTTAGCCGTGAGCAGACGATGGGTTCTGGCGAGGGCCTGGGGTGAGGCACCATATTCAGTTTTGAGAATGCGACGCAGATGTCTGTCGCTAATTCCCAGCCTGTCGGCCAGGTCTGCCACCAGGGGAAGATCGCTCTCCTCTGGCTGAAGCGATAACTCTTTGATCAGGTCAAGAGCGCTTTTGGCAAGCCGGCTACTCGAATCTACCGGAGCGAGGCCGGGAGCCAGTTCCGGGCGACACTTCAAACAGGGGCGGAAGCCGCCCTGTTCGGCTTGGGCCTGACTCTTGAAGAATCTACAGTGTTTGGCGCTGGGGGTTCGGGCTGTACAGATAGGTCGACAATAGATGCCTGTCGAGGTTACCCCGACGAAGAAAATCCCGTCGAAGCGTCTGTCTCGGGCGGTTAGACAGTGATAGTAGTGGTTGTGATTCTCTGGTGTCTCCATGGGCACACTTTATCTCATCTGAATATTTTCTTCCGGCAAATTTCGGACATTTAAATCGAGGTAGAATTGGGAGATATTTCGACCTTTCAGCATGAGCGCAAAGAATCAAAAAGAAATGAGGTTAAGAGACAAGTGCAGGGCGGTGAACGAATTAATTCGGAGCTAAAGGAGCAATACAATCGTTATCGCTTCATGTTTTTTGCTCTCTGTCTTTCGGGCTTTCTTCCCCTGGCGACCCTTGTCTTTCTTTATCTCTCCGGGCCTGGTCTGGGTTATCTCGGTCATCACCTCACCAGTGTGGTGGTCTTCTTTGTGCTTCAAGTGCCCATATGTGCCATGGGTGGATATTTGCTCGGCATACGCAGAATGCGTTTTTTAGAACGCTCCAGTCAGCTTGTCGCGGCGGGCCAGACCCAGGATCTGCAAGCCCGGGGAATCTTCAAGATAACTGGACGGGGCGACTATGTGCTCTCTTGTGTTGATATCATCGACGATACCGATGGCGAGGCCACTGTGGAGCGCTATATGATCATCCCTACCTCAGGCAGCGAGGCGGTGATTCGATCATTGCCAGAGTTCAATTCGGACGCAGATGGAGATTCTGGCGAATCTGGCGAATCTGGTGAATCTATAACGCTCTCCGGCTATGTCGACAGAGAAAGTGGTAAGCTTGCTGCAGTAAATTACAAGGGCGCAGTGCTTTTTGTTAGCCCGCCGGTTACTCTTTTTATTTAGGCGGCAGGCTGGAAGCGAAGGATATTGCCGGCTCCAGCCACTCGAAAAGACTGTTATTGTTCATCAATGCTTCTGCTTCGACCATGACGAAGCCGTGCATCGGTCGGCCCGTGAAGTCCATAGTACGGATGTGATCGTCCTGAATCATCTCTCTGGCAGTTTCCCGACCGACACGGAGAACCAGCTCGTCCTGGATGATGCCGCAGCACATATTTCCGTTGAGCATGAAGGCGATGCCGCCGAACATCTTTCTTTCGATGAATTCTAAGCCACAAGCCGCCAGGGTTTTCTGTACTCTTTTGGCAAGCAGTTCGTCGTAAGCCATGCTCTCGGGGGCTCCCTGAAGATCTACATTGAATCTGGATTCTGGATTCGCGAAGCTTGAATTCTATCCTAATTCGGCTATATCGCCTGAACCTGGCTGAATTTTGGTAAAGATTTCTTGTCTTCTATTATTCTTCCTTCTGCCTGATACGAAGCGCCCGGTTTGATTTAGTGCAAGTCGGTCCCGCGGCGTTAGCTATATCTAAAGAAGCCAAGAGATAATCTGTATATGATTCTCAGGTGTTGAAAGCCTGAATTCAGTAAATTGCTTCTATGAGATCCTCGACCACCAGAGAAAGCCTGTCCGGCACTAGCAAGTCCGAGATCGGACCAGGATCCGAACCCGGATTTGAACCCGGATTCGAAACAGAGCCTGGCATGAAGCCGTCCCTGGCAGTCGGTGTCCTCGTTCTGGCTTGCACGCTGCTTTATTTCCCCGGTCTGGGCAGTTTTCCGGCGGTAAATCCGGCAGAGGCTTATTATGTCGAAGCCGGTCGAGAGATGGTTGAGCTGGGCAATTACATAACCCCTTACCTCAACTATCAAATCTATTTTTCCAAGCCGATAATGACCTTCTGGTTGACGGCTGCTTCCTATAAGCTCTTTGGCGTCTCCGAAGCGGCTGCTCGGCTGCCTTTTGCCTTGATCGCCAGTGCTATGGTCCTGGGAGTCTATTTATTTGTCTCCAGGATTAAAAGCGTAAGAGCCGGTGCCTTTGCCGGTCTGTCCCTGGCGGCTTCCCCTCTTTTGTTGTTGATTGCCCGAGAATCCCCCATAGATATAGCTTTTTCGGCATTCTTAGCCCTGGCTGTTCTGGCTACCGGCATCTGTCTGTCCAGTCCAGTGAAAGAGAGCAGATATTCCTGGACTTTGATTTATATCGGTCTGGGTCTGGCTGTGCTCACCAAAGGACCGGCGGCAGTGGCTCTCTATCTGATGGCGGTGGCTCTCTTTCTGGTTATGACCAGACCCGGTCTCAAGGAACTGGGCGGCTGGTTGAGTCGGCTTAAGCTCTTACCCGGCATTGCGCTGTTTCTGGCGGTGATTCTGCCCTGGCATGCTGCGGTCTGGATGCAGACCGAAGGGCTCTTTTTGAAGGTTTTCTTCCTTTACGAAAATGTGGCTCGTTATGCCGGCCATACTAATATGGGTAAAATGAGCGTCTGGTTCTTCATACCGGTTCTGGCCGCGGGGTTCTTTCCTTTTGTTCTGCTCCTTTTTCCAGCCTTCAAAAATGCTCTCAGTCTTTCGGGAAAACGTTTGAGAGAAGACCCTGTAATGCGCGGGCTGGCTTTCGTTTTTGCTTTTGCAGCCGCCACATTCACGTTCTTCAGTTTCTCCGGTACCAAGCTGATTACTTATATTCTTCCGGTCATGGCTCCGATAGCTGTTTTTGTCGGGATTTTTATAGACAGTCTCTGTCGGTCTGCCGAAGCTAACAAAAGTGATGATAATGGCTCTTTGGCTATATGGCGCAAGACTTTCAGTCTTTCGGTGCTGGTTTATGGACTGGTCGCCGCCGCCGGGCTGGTGTTCGCACTGTTCTATTTCAGTACCTGGAATGTTTTGGTTAAAGCTCTGGCTGTTATTGGGCTTACGCTATTTTGTGTCGGCTCTGTGATTCAGTTTCGTCTGTTCCGCAGCGGTGCATTCGTGAAGTCGGTCTCTGTCGCTTTTGCCACCATGGTTCTTGCCCTCTCTATTTTAGCCAATACCGGATTTCATCTTTTCTACACCCATCAAGAAGGCGATTTGATGAAGGTGTCGACGAAAGCCGGAGAGATCTCGGACCGGGTCCATATGTTCGGGGTCTTTATGCCTTCGGCGATATATTATGCTCGGGGTCCGGTGAATACGTTCTTTCTGACCAAGCAAATCAAACCGCTTACAACAAGCGATGCGATCAGGCGCACTATAATCGTGCGGGACCGTGACCTGCCAAAGCTTTCGGAGGTACCAGGTCTGGTTCTCGAGCCGGTGGAGAAAGCCGGGCAATGGGGTCTATATCGAATTAGCGGCTTCGAGGTAGAAAAGGTTATGATTCTGGAAGATGTTTTTCGGATGCCCGAGGTGTTTCAGAGTTTGATGGACGGAGATACAAGTATGGGACCCCTGACGGTGCCCTATGCTGCCGGAAGAGCCGGTCAAAATAGCTGGTCAGAAAAGCAGAGATAGATAGGTAAAGGCAGGATTGAAGTGGCTGTGAAGGCAAGAAAAGGAAGAGTCGATAAGGGGAGGTTTTTCGCCTTTCTTTCGGTTGCGATTCTGACTACGGGCAGCACGACTTCCTGTGCCATGAGAGATGCGGAACTGCCGACTATAAGTAAGGCTCCTGTTATATCGGCCAATATGAACAAGGAGCTTCGCAACTTTCACAAAGTGAATGACTATCTCTATCGCGGCGGCATGCCGACTCCGAACGGGATTCAGGCTTTACATGACAATGGTATCAATACCATAGTAGATTTGCGTTGTGACCCTCTGGGAATTGCCCTCGAAAAACATGTTGCCACCACCCTTGGTATGGAGTACATAAGCCTGCCCAGCGGAAACGCGCCGCCGCATCCGGCTAAAGTTGCTCGTTTTATCAAAAGAGTGAAAGAGATGGAAAAGGCTCATGCCGCAGGAGAAAAAGGGGCTGTTTTCGTTCACTGCAACGCCGGTTGTGACCGGACTAGTTTTTATCTTGCTTGCTGGAGAGTAATAGAAAAGGGTTGGCATCCGATTCGTGCCGGTGTAGAGATGCTGCGCTACGGCTTCTTGATTCATCATCTGGAATTTCCTGTGACCAATGACGCCGACAGGCTTATAGTTCCTGGCCGTGCCTACGACCAGAATAATCCCCAGCGCTGATTGTCGGTGGATATTTGAGTTAACTGTGACTCTGTTGTTTTAGTATGCTACTAAAGCGGCAAGAAATCGTCGGTCTGGTGGAAGCCAACTATTTTCTTGGTTAGTGGACCGCTGAGCAACAGTTCGTCCAGGGCTTCATGCACATGGTCATCAGTTATCGACAATCGGTCGCCGTTTTCTGATTCGGTCTCTGCCGCTATCAATGCCGACTTGCGCATCAACTCTTGTATGAATGCCGGGCTTGCTCCCTCGGTTCTGCGGGTTATGCGGTCCATATCTTCTAGCTTCAGATCCATGCCGCGTGCGTATTGTTCTATCAAGCGGTGGCGACATTCTCTATCGGGCAGGGGGAATTCGATTGCTTGATCCACTCGACCTGGTCTGAGGGCAAGAGCTGGTTCAATTACCTCGGGACGGTTAGTGGTTAGCAGAAAGAGAATCTCCGTATCTTTGTTGAGACCATCGAGTTCGTTCAGAAGTTGATGCAGTATTGTTTGACCGAGGGTTTCGTCTCGGGTATGGGCGATTAAATCGACATCCTCCATAATCACCAGGGATGGTGCCAGTAATCTTGCCAGCTGGAAGGATTGTTTGATCAGCCACAGTTGCTCTCCCGAAAGCAAAAAAACTGTTACACCGTCCAGATATTGAGAAAAGAACTTGGCTGTGAATGTTTTTCCGGTGCCTGGTTTGCCGTGGAAGAGCACGCCTCTTTTGAGGGACTTGCCCACAGCCTTCAATTTTTCGGAATGCTTATAGAAGCTGCCGATATTTCTCTCTATGAGGTCCATGGTTTTCTCGGGAAGAACAATGTCTTCTCTGGATACTTCGGCGAATTTATGAAACTGGATTTTGAGCCAGCCGGCTACGTCTCCGAAGCTCTCCTGACCGGACAGGGAGATTACTTTGCCCCGGTAAATGCTGTGTTTATTTACCTGCTCTCTAACCTCTTCGATGAACCTGGCGCAATTCTCCGGGGTGGTCGAATAGACAATCAGGTCGACCTGGTTGCTACCCTCGTAAATGAAACTCGCCTCCACAGCGTATTTTTTGTCTGCGATGGTAATTAGATAGATCCCGTTTCTGGGACACTGAATAGATGTGTCGGTGTCGGTATCGATACATTCTTGCTGGACCAGAGAGACTTTCGGTCCTGGTGGAGGCAGTTCCTGAACAAGGTATTTGAGGCCGAATCCTGCGTGACCAATTAACTCGTAGCTTCCGCCCTTTTCTTCGACCAGGGCTTTGATGGCGATATGGAGATTGGGGAAATCTATTCCTTGGAAACTGCGAATGGCGTTGGCGAGTTTTTTCGGCTCTTTGCCAAAATGTTCTTTGAATCTTTTGACCAGAGAATCTCGTTGCGTGAGCGTATTCATAATCGCGAACGCGACGCCCAGGCAAGATATAACAACGATCAGAATTATTAGTTTAACGGTCCCTGGATCCACGATGGGCCTCACTAAAATTGCGGCTTGACATCAAGATGATTCGGTTCGAAGTCTATCCTATTGAATACTTCTGTATTTGATCTGCTCAAAATAGGTAAAATAAAAGTCGGCGACTGTAGTCATAAATAGAGGGGCGCAGCGAATTTGCGAATTTTGAGTAGATATTCATTGTGTTTCTTTCTTCCGACCATGCTGGCGGTTTCCGGCTCGGTAGCAGGACCTCGACCAGAGCCAGGGCTGGCAGATGGGTCCGCTGTTCTGGCAGCCGAGAGCCGGGAAATTAGCTGGAAGTCTGCCTATGACCGGGCTGATAAATATTTGAGCCAGGGCGATTTTCAGGAGGCTGAAGATCATTTTCGAGAAGCACTTAAATTAGTCAAAAAACAATCAAAGTCCTTCGATGACCAGTCGCTCTGCACCAAACGCTTGGCTGCCACCCTTACCCTTCAGGACAAAACCGGTGAAGCCCGTGAGCTTTATCGAAGCCTGCTAGCCAGGGTAGAGCGTCAATATGGCGCTCGCAGTCACGAGACGGAGCCTCTTCTCATGGCTCTGGGATCTATCGAAGAGTCCGCCGGCAATCACAGTCTTGCCATGACTTACTACAACCGTGCCCTTAAGATCAACGAAAAGAATGATGGGGTCTACAGTCCGGCTTATGCAAATACTTTGAGTAAGCTAGGCAGGGTCAATCACCGGCTGGGCAACAGGGATACTGCTGTTGTACAGTACAAGCGCGCTATCACTATTCTCTCCAAAGAGCCTAATCAGGAAGCGGCTCAGCAACTCAAAGCGGTCATGCACGAGTACGGCGATTTGATCAAAGGTGATGATCATTCGAATTCTCAACTGCTAGAAGACTTTGATCGAGATGTTTTGAATAGCAAGGCGGGAGAGAAAGACAGTTCTTCTCGTGACTCCGGAACTGTAAAGGAAGGCGGTGTCAGAGTTTCTGAACAATCCGCTCCTGTTTCAGCCGAGACTTCGGATGCCGGTTTGCGACCTCCGATAGATATCAATGCCGGAGGCGGTGGATCTAGTTTTCAGCAAGCAAGCCGAACTCGCGATCAATCAATGGGTCGGTCTCAAACTGATGAGAACGAAAAGATTGCACTAAGAGGCTTGATTCGTCCGGAGTCCAGTCAGTCTCTTGCGCCTGCCTACGAAGCCGTGAATGAGAGTGTCTTTAATCAGAAGCGCTATGGCGTTACTGAAGATCAATACAAGCGAAAAATCGCTATCGATATTAACGCTCTTGGTGCCAACCATCCTTCGGTGGCAAACGATATGGCTGCTCTGGCGCAGCTATATATAGAGCACAAAAAATATAGCGAGGCAAAGGGTCTCTTGCAGAAAGCCCTCAGGATTTATGACTCTACCTATGGTGGCGACAATCTGCTCACTATCAGTGCCACGGCATCTCTTGCCCAGGTCGAGTTCGCTCTGGGCAATTATGATCGCTCGGCCGATTTATATAGAAAAGCGCTCGGTCATGGTCAGAAGTCCCTGGGTCCTAATAATCTCGAGACCGCCAGGATTTTGAACGGTCTGGCCTACCTGTATTACAACCAGGGAAAATTGAATGAGTCTCTGACCTTTTATGAATGGGCTGTTTCCAGCACTGAAAGTGCCACCGGCAGTAATGATCCTCTTTTGGCTGCATGTTTGAAAGATTACGCCAGGGTTCTGCGCAGTGTAGGGAAGGAGAGCCGGGCGAAAGAAGTGGAGATGCGGGCGGATTCGATTCTAGCCCAGAGTAATTAGTTGTTTTTTTGATCGCTTCTGCTGTTCTCTCCGATGTAATTCGGAGTGAGTGATAGAACAGAGATTTTGATAGGGCATAGATTCTGTCGTTGGCTCCGGAGTAATTCGGAGTGAGTGATAGAACAGAGATTTTGCTATTGATTCTAGAGTGGCGCAACGTGGGTAATAGGACATGGATTCTGTCGTTGGCTCCGAAGTAATTCGGAGTGAGTGAAAGAACAGAGATTTTGCTATTGATTCTAGAGTGGCGCGGCGTGGGTAACAGAACATACATTCCGTAGTCGGCTCCGAATTAATTCGGAGTGAATTATAGAGGCTCCCCTTGACACTTCATTCGGTTCTTTGCATGGAATCATTTGAACTTTTCGCCACCTTTTCCGTTGTATAAAAATGGAGGTGATTGCCATGCAAGACTTGAAAAAACTTCTGGCACAAGCTGAGAGCGACTCCGACTATCGGGAGATTCTCTGGCGACTGCGTTGGAGCAGCGGTTTCCATTGTCCCCGGTGCGATCATGATCGAGCCTATCATTTGCCTCGCAGAGAACTATATGAATGTAAGCTTTGTGGATTGCAGTCCTCTGCCACTTCGGGAACGTTTTTGCATGGAGTACGCAATCTCAGAGGTTGGGTCGAAGCAATACTGAGTTTATTCGAGATAGATGGGCGAACAGCAGTTTCTATGGCTATCCGCCTGGATAGAGGGTACGCTACTGCCTGGTTTATGATGCACAAAATCAGATTGGTTTTGTACGAAGCCCTTGTTCGAGGAGAGGGAGATTTAGAGATTTCCTGTGACCTTCTGAAGACTGCTTTATTTAAGGCAAGTAGTGAAACGATGTACGTGTCGCCAGAGGAAACCCCATCAGATTTACGCTCTCATGAGGTGGCTCAACTGGTGCCTGAGTTAGTCGCTTTTCTGGTCGGAATTTATAAAGGTGTAAGCAGGAAGTATGCACAGCTCTATATCACAGAGTTTTCGTTTCGCAGACAGACCTGTCGTTTTGACCCGCTTAATCTGCTTTCTTGCTTTGTACGCGGCAGGGCTCTGAGCAGAGCGAAGTTAAGAGCCTATAGTGCACCGTATATAATGCGCTTGTCCGGGAGCACATGATGGAGGAAGGCGAAGAGAAAGCTATTAAATGCCAGACTCAGCTTTCGTTATTTTGAACATCGGTCATTTGCTTTTGTTTCTTCAAAGAGCTGCCCACCGGATTGACTCGGGATTGATTCTCTAACTCCTCAGAACCTTTGAGAGCTACCTGGTCGCCTTCTTTTAGATCTCCGAAGACCTCGACCATGCCTTCCATGATCTGCCCTTTTTTAACAGTGACCCATTTGACCCTGTCGCTTTCTATTTTGCAGACGAAGGTATTGAGAGGGGTTGAAACGACTGAACTGATAGGTACAAAAAGTGTTGATTCTTTGCGGCGAGTCGGCCAGTAGATTTTGCAGAACATGCCCGGCAAAATTTTGTACTCAGGATTGAGGAAGTTCAACTCCACAGGCATGGTCCGGGTGTCTTTGTCCAGGTTGTTGCTGATTCTTGCTACCTTCCCTTTGAAACGGCGTCCGGGGAAGGACGATACCGAGAAATCAACCTCTGAGCCCAGGATAAGACCGTCGGTATAGATTTCCGGAACCGGGGCTATGATCCGCAGTAAATCAAGTTGTTTCAGTCTACAGATTGGCGGATATGCGCCGGTGCCGTCGGGGCCGACAAAACTGCCCACGTGCATTTTTCGTTCGGTTACATAGCCGTCGAAAGGTGCTGGAATCTCCAGGTAAGAAGCGAAATCGGCGAAGTTTTCGAATCCGCGAATCATCGATTCTACTTGCTCTTTTCGCATATTCACTTCGTGATCTTTGGCGTTCACCCGTTTAATAAAGGTGTTGACCTCTTGTTCCGAGGCTTCCACCGTCTGGGACCACTGGACGACGTCATTGTCTGCGATTACGCCTGGTACTAGAGAGGCGGCGTAGACTCTTTGATAAGTGGACTGATCAGCCAGCAGTTTTGCTTTTCTCTTTTTGAGCTCCGCCCTCATGTCTTCCAGTTTGGACTCTTCGGCAGCCAGGGCGGCTTTTGCCGCTGCTACTTTGGCCATGCCTTCACTTCTTCTGGCGATATATTCCGGAGCGTACATACGAACCATTAGTTGGCCGGCTTTTACTACAGAGCCCCGGTCAACACCTATCCATTGAATGAATCCCGGTACTTTCGGGTAGATCAATACATCCTGGTAGGCATCAATTTCTCCTGGTAGCTGGTCCTCACGAAAGAGAGTTCTTTTCACCACCGGCGACACCGGCACCGATATTGCTACATCCGGTACTTCTCTGGTGTCCACCAGGGGTCTGGAGTGTTTTTTCCACAGGAAGAAGAAGGCGATCCCTGCCACGGCAATCACAATCGCAACAGTCACCATGTTCGTCTTGGTGAAGACAGAGAGTCCTTTCTCTTCGCTATTTCTGATTTCTTCCGGGGTCTCGTTTTCCTTCATCTTCCACGTACCTTATGCATGACCGGGTCATATACCCTGGTCTTCGGGATGCAGCGAGCGAACGCCTACTGGGGCGCTCTTTTGAATTATCATGAATACTAGCGGCAAAATAGTCAGAACCGATAGAGTCGACATGGACAGTCCACCGATAACAGCTCTACCCAGAGAGGCGCTCTGACCTCCGGATATGGCCATCGGTATCATACCTGCCACCATGGCGATTGAAGTCATCAGAATCGGGCGCATCCGGCTCTGGGCTCCATGAATCGCCGCCTCTTCGGCGCTCATCCCTTTGGCTCGACTCTGTTCGGCAAAGACAACAAGCAGGATGGCGTTAGCTATTCCAACACCGGTCGACATGATAGCGCCCATAAAAGATTGGACGTTGAGGGTAGTACCGGTTACGGTGAGCATAGTCAGTACTCCCAGAAGTATGGCGGGACTGGTGGACATCACGATAAGCACCACCCGAGAAGCCTGGAAGTAGGCCAGGAGCATCAAGGTGATAATCACCACCGCCAGCAAAAGACCGGTAAGCAGGTGGAAGAAGGTGTCTTCCAGAAGAGGCACCTGACCGAGGACATTGACGAACACTCCCGGTGGTGGCTTGCCCGCTTTGCGCACCGCTTCTTGTACGGCTTCTCCGGCTCTTCCTAAATCATTGCCTTCTATGTTGGCGGTGAGCGATACCATTCTCATCATGTTGTATCGATCAAATTCACCATTAGTAACACCGTATTCGACTTTCGCTACGTCCTGAATAAGAGGATGCTGCCTGCGTCTTGTATGGTTGCCGGGATAATATCTGTTTGTATCCGGGTCTTCCAGCTGGTCTTGATATTCGGCCATCTGGTCGGTGCGGGTACTTTTCATGGTGGGGAATTTTTCGATGTCTTCTTTCGATCGGATCTGATCCTGGGGTACCTGTACCTGGACCTGATAAGAGAATCCGCTCTTGGCGTCACGCCAGAGGCTGAGGTGTACGAATCGGCTTGAGAAGTAGGCGGGCTGCAATGACATACCTATGTCTTCGGGAGTGACTCCCAGCTGACCAGCCAGTTCACGGTCTATTTTGATTTCGCAGGATGGATAATCGAGGGGTTGACCCCATTGCAGATCGCGAAGTTGATGAATCTTTTTCATCTCTTTCAAAACTTTTCCAGCAAAGACTTTGTCGGCTACTAGATCCGGCCCGGTGACCTGTACTGTAATCGGGGTCGGAGAGCCCAGGTTCATGATCTGGCTTACTAAATCGCCTGGTTCGAAAGAGAACAACGTATCGGGGATGGTTCTCTTGAGGTCTTTCCGCAGTGTGTCTTTGAATTTCGATATGTTTATACCGGCTTTTTCATTGAGCTGCACATCAAGAACCGCCTGGTGCGGACCGGAGGTCCAGAGAAAAGCTGAGCTGATCGGAAACATCGGGGGCTGCTGACCGGCATAGCCCAGGGTCTTTTCCACGTTATCCGGTCCGGCTAGATGCTTGACTCGCTCGATAGTCTTGAGCACTCTGTCTTCCAGGGCTTCGACGCGCATGCCTGTGGGTGCCGAGATCCTCACCCGAAACTGGCTGCTTCCTGAATCTGGAAAGAGCTGCTTGCCGATGTCGTCGTAGAGAAAAATGACGGTAGAGACGGCGACAATCAAATATACCGGCACGACAATGCCGCGGATAGGCGCCAGGAAGTGGAGGATTTTACCAAGTCCGTCTTTCAGTACATCGACAAAGTCGCGCTTGGCCTCTTTATGCTCGGCTTTCAGAATCCAGACAGCCATAATCGGAACGACGGTGGATGCAAGAGTGGTGGATGCGATCATGGCAAAGCCGACGGCCAGGGAGAGCGGGATGAATAGCTCTCTTGTGATTCCGACCATGAAGAAAGAAGGCACGAAGACCGCCACCACCGAGAACATGGCTAGCATTCGAGGCACCATGGTCTCGACACAGGCGTCGAAGACTGCTCTTGCCAGGGCAGCCCCTTCTGATAGATGGCTGTGGATGTTCTCGATACAGACCGTCGCTTCGTCGACGAGAATACCGATAGCCAGGGCTAGACCACTCAGGGTCTGGATGTTGAAGGTCTGACCGCAGAGCCAGAGACCTACGATGGCAGAAAGCAAGGAGAGTGGAATGGTCGTTACCACAATCAGGGTGCTGCGGAAATCTCGCAGGAATATCAAGATCATCAAACCGGGCAGAATCGTGCCCATCAGACCTTCTCGGAAGACATCGTCAATTGCTTCCCTTACATATTTGGATTGGTCGAACTCGTAGCTGATCTTCACATCGTTGGGGAGAACCGCTTGCATCCTGGGTAATGCCGCTTTCAAGTTGTCCACCACCGAGACCGTCGATGCGTCGGCTCGCTTTACAGCAGGCAGATAGACGGTTCGCTTGCCCTGAAAAAGAGCGTAGCCGCAGAGGATATCGGCAGAGTCCTGCACAACGCCTACGTCTTTTATGAAGATCTGGGGACCATGCCCGGTTCGAATCGGCAGGTAATCGAGCTGATGAATATCGGGCAAGTCAGTATTGACCGGCGCGATCCGCATATAGTCACCGGTTCTGACGTTGCCGGCGGGCAGGACTTTGTTTCCTGTTTCGAGGGCCTGGATGATTTCATCACCCGAGATATTGTATTTGCGCAATTTATCTGCGTCGACACTGATAACGATACTGCGGATGTTACCGCCGAAAGGTGGTGGTGCCTCCGCTCCGGGGACGGTGGCAAGCATCGGTCTTATTCTTGTATATGCAAGGTCTTCCAGCTCTTTAACTGTCTTCGTGTCGGATGACAGCACCAGTTGCCCGACCGGCAGGCTGCCTGCGTCAAATCGCAAAACGAAGGGGTTATAGGTCCCCTTAGGCATCAAGCTGGTGGCACGGTTGGCCATGGCGACGATACCTGCCATGGCACTGGCCATATCCGTATCGGGCTGGAAGAATACTTTGATTAGAGAAAGGTTCTGGATCGACTGGGATTCGATATGTTCAATCCCAGGGACATAGAGGAAGAAGAGTTCGTAGGTGGAGGTGATGTAACCTTCCATCTGTTCAGGGGACATGCCGCCGTAGCCCTGGATTACATAGATCGCCGGGATTTTTAGATCCGGGAAGATATCGCGTTTCATGCTGGTGATCGCCATCACCGCCACCAGAACAATAGAAAGGACCGCCGCCACCACGGTGATCGGTCTCTTCATTGCTGCTGCGATAATCCACATCTTCTTTGCTTACTCTTTCTTTTCGCTTTCTCTAGGTTTCTACTGCTCCGGACTGGTTCCTTCGGCGATGCCGACGAGTTCTAGAAATGGTTTCAGGTCTCCCTGGGCGTAGGCCAGGGATAGGATGGAGCGCCAGACCTCCACCTGGGCTACTGCATTTTCCACTTTTGCTTCGGCGAGGGTCTTCTCGGCATTGGCCAGGGTAACCACGTTGGTCAGACCGGTGCTGTATCGCTTTTGTACTTTGATCTCTCTGACTTTAGCTGCTTGTACTAATATCGGTGTCTGCTCCGCCACTTTGCGTGCCTGTTCGAGCATGATGCGACTGTTGGCGTCTTTCTTCTCGAGCACCTGCATTGCCAGGTCGAAATCTGCTTTGGCGGCAAGCTCATTGCTGCGAGCCATGCGTTTTTGCGCTTTCAGAGGAAAGTATTCCATGATCGGGAAGCTGAAGCTCACTCCGACCATATAGTTGAAAACCTGGGGTAGCACTCCTCCTGCAACTGGTCGGATCGGGTTGACGCCGTCGGTGCTGCCCCTTCCCCATAGAGAGGCGTTCAACCACAGGTGAGGGCGATAGGCCTTGTCCAGCACAAGCTGCTTGGCTCGCCATCTTTTCACTTCGGCCATTTTCATCCTCGCAAGAGGATGGCTGCTCAGGTCTATCGGTCCGGAATCTTCTACTTTCAGAGGGCTTCTGACCATGGGATCCGAGACTATTTCGATATCTTCTGAAGCCAGACCCATCTTTTCTGCCAGACCCACCAGGGCGAGACGGGCATTTTTCTCTGCTTTGATCAGGGCGATTTTGGTCTTGGCTACTTCGTAGTCTAAATCTGCCGTGTCCACCGCCGGGCGTAACCCTTCTGCTACCAGGGTTTTGACCCGGAGTTTGGATGCTTCCATGTGTCGCAGCTCCGCTTCACGGGCTTCGATCATCTGTTTGGCTGCCACCGCAAGTAGAAATGCCTCGGAGGTATCGAAAGCGACGTCGAGCTTGGTGAGATTGACATCGGCTCTTGCCGTTCTGGCGTCGGCAAAGGCGAACTTGTCATTAGCTTTTCGCATGCCGAAGTCGACCAGTAACCAGTTTAAGTTGAGGCCCTGAAGGTTGTTCGAGAGCGGTGTGAGAGTGGTGCTGGATACCGGAGGACCTGAGTCTACCGGCACGGTATCGAATCCGGAGACATTGTTCATGACAACGCTGGCGATTCGGTTCGGAGTTACCGCCGATTGCTGGATATCGAAGTTGAGGTTGGGCAGGTACTGGGTCTTGGCAAGGGTGACGTTTGCTTTAGCCGCTCTCAGTTTGAAGAATTTCTTCTGGATGGAAGGATAGTTGCGCAGGCTTATGTCGACACATTCTTTGAGGCTGAGGGCTTTCGTCGGCCTGATAGGCTGAAACTGCAAATCCGGAACCGGAACTTCTCTGCCGGCTGCCAGAGCGGGTGATAAGCAGGTCTCAAAGAGCAAAATGCAGATCGCCACAATTGAAACTAGTTCAAAGGCATGGCTTCCATGTTTTGCATGTCTCAACAATTTCATCGAGAGAATTCGGACCCGAGGCGGACGCCAGGCTGATTGCTGAGTTCAGCAGGCTTCAGCGAACAGCTTGAGCTGGCAGTAGTAAAGCTGGATTCAGACAGCTTATTAAAAGCCCAATTATTTTACTCGACCTGCTTCTTGTCATGGTTTTTGTTAAGATTAAGTAATTCACTTTCAGGCTTGTGATTTTATAAACTTGTGCCAGTGTCTTTTCGGAGTTACCTCTTGCAGAACCTGCGGCTTCAGCGCTTTCTGGGATTGATACCGGGCTGCGTCCTGGTTATCTCTCTTTTCTTTGTCTGTGCAATCGTCGGCACCATCCCCGGTGCCCTGGCTGAAGCCGACGATTCTCCTGGCGACCAGCTTCTAGACGACTATTTAGACAACAGCTACTCGGATACAGATTCGGACAAAGACTCTGGCGGCTTGCTGGAGGATGACGACAAGCGACGTCGTCGAGTCGAAAGAGAAGAGAAGCATGACGAAAGAGAAAGGGCGGCTCGAGAACGCAGAGATGACCGAGCCGACGATGATGATGACAAAGACGACGACGATGAAGATGAAGAGGACCGGCTTCGCAGCAAGTGGCTAGAGGACTTCCAGGACACAGACTTCAGAAAGAAAACTTTCGACGATTTCTTGCTGCGTGATCCCCGGCGTGATTCTCGTGCTCGTGATTGGAAGGATGATCGGGATGATGACCACGATGATGATGATGGTGACGATCGGGACCCGGTGACAAAATCCGATAGTGATGAAAGGAAAGCGAGAGAAGATCGGGAAAGAAGAGATGAACTGAGGGATATGAGACCGGACTCTTCTGAGCTGGCTGATGAAGCGACTCTTCCCGGGGATGACGACGATGATGCCGACGATGGTCGAGTCACCGAACAGCCCGATCTTGGCGGAGACTATGAGGATGATCCGGCGGTAAAGCGAGATGACGAAAGGGTTTTCCGTAGTCTGACAAAGCCGATACCGGGCATGCTGAAAGATTGGGTTCCGGACAGAGTCAATCGACTTCACAACGGTGCCTTCGAAAAAGAACCTGATAATGGCTTCCCGGTGCCTTATCGTCTGAATGGACATCTGGATATACAGAGAAAGCGGCCCTGGGCCGAAGAGGCGGATTAGAGAGCAGATGCAGCCAAACAGGAAAAAAATCAAGAATTTAACCGAACACACCAGGCTCAGTCGTTATTTGCTGGTATCCACGGTAGTGGCTCTTATGGCATCGCCTGCGATGCCTGCCGCAAGAGCAAATGTCTTCTCACGGAAACCTGTTGTCTCTAGTGGAGAATGGAAGCAAGAGCTGATTCAGGGTGAAGCTTATCTGAGAACGAAAGAACTGGAGAACGCAGAAGTCTGTTTCGAAAGCGCATACAAGCTGATTCGCCGGGATCCCAACAGCACTCCTTTTGAGTTGGTCACAGTGATGGAAAGTCTGGCCAAATCTCAATATATGCAGGAGAAACTGGAAGAGTCTCTGCGTCTTTACCGAAAGGCTCTGGAGATTCTGGAGAAGCATGAAGGTAAAGAGAGCATCGCTCTGGTTCCGACCCTTAATATCATCGGTGGTATCTATGAAAATGAGGGGGATTTCAAAAAGGCGGAGAAGTATTATCTTCGTTCTCTCGATATCAGTGAGAAAGTCGATGGTGACAAGAGTCTGATTGCCGCTTCCTGCAGGCATAAACTCGGGCATATTTACTTTCTTGAGGAAAAGCCCCTGGAAGCCGAAGAGGCGTTCTATAAAACGCTGGTGGCTGTTCTCGAACCGCAAAATTCTTCTGGCTCTTCAAAGTCTTCCCAACCGGAACTCTCATCCGACTTCTTAGAAGTGCTCTTGAGCGACTATATAGATTTGATTTTTAAGAGCGATCTTCCCTCCAAGGCACTTCAGTCTCGATTTCAGGGGGAGCTTTTGAAAGATGAGCTTGATCAGCTCGCGCGCCGCAAAGGTGTGGCTCCCTCGGCTTTTAGCAAAGAGGTCAGCTACCGAATATCAACCGGCTCCAACATAAATAGTTCTACTGGTGATACCAAGTCAAAAGTCGCTCTTGATGGTGTTGACGACACTTTCGTGCCTGCACGCAAGCCCTCGGATCTGGTGGCACTCGAGAAGATTAATCGACAGCGTGTTTTGTTTTATGAGCGCATGATCGAAGTTGATATCAAATCCCTGGGCAGAAACCATCCCAGTGTGGCCAGAGATCTGACCGGACTGGCTAATATCTATTTGAGCCAGAGACGATATGAAGATGCAAAGCCACTTTTACAGAGAGCTTTGAAGATCTATCAAGATTCTTATGAGTCTGATTCTCAGCTTGTCAAACAAACCCGACTGCTTCTCCAGCTTATCTCTGAAGAAGAGTCTCCTTCGGCTGACTATCACTTTGTCTCCCTGGCTGGCGAGTTGCCGACGATTCCGCTGTCCGCCCAGAATCTCGATACCGCTTTTCGTTTGAATGAACTTGCATTTCAGTGTTACTGTCAGGGGCGAATTAAGAGAGCCCGCAAGCTATATGAATATGCCCTGGCTGCTACGGCCGCCGCCTCAGGAGAAGAGAGTCCACTGTCTGCTGCTTGCATGGCTGACTTGAGCAGGTTGATGCGCCTTACCGGTCGAGACGATAAAGCTGAACGACTGGAAAATAACGCGCGGGCTATCTGGCGCAAAAAGCTTCAGGAAAAGCGGGCGCAATTGTTGCCTTAGGCAAGAAGTGCGCTTAGCGTCTGACCTTTGGGTTGTTCTTCATCTTCTTCGAGAACTTCATCTCCGGGCTCAATTTTGTAGCCGTCCAACCAGCCCTTAGATTCGAGCACTTCTTTTTTGACATCATCAGCGCTACCATCTTTCAAGGAGATATCGCGGTAGATTGCCAGAAGTTGCAGGGTGCTCAACAGGCAGATGTTTTTCTTGACTGCGTAATTGACCACTTCTGTATCGGTAGAATCTGCCGGCTCCGAGGCTTCGTCTTCGGTTATCTTGGCGACTATCAAAAGACATTTTGGTTCGATCGCTTTTTCGCACCAGTAGGTAGTCTGAGAGATTGAAAGTTTTCCGAGATGGCTTCTTTCTGCATTCTCTTCTGTCCAGATGATGCGGGCAATGGCGACCCTGTCGTCTTCACCTTCGAGTAGCAATTCGTGTTTGTCTTCGTCCGATTGGGTGACTTTCCAACCGACCAGGCTGAGCACTTTCTTGCAAGCGTCTATCAATTCGTCGCCCCTGTGAGTCAGGAGAGTATTTCTCAGACCTTTAGTAAGAGCCGTCTGTCCTTCGATCTCTTTGATTCGCTCCTGGGTATTGCGAATCTTTTCATTGAGTTCGTCGAGTTCTTCGTTAAGGCTCTTGAGCTCGTCCGAGAAATACCGCTTACACCAGTCAGGAATTGTTGTTGCCATCTGATCCACCGTTGTACTGATACTCTTATCGTTTCCGTTCTTATCGCTGCTTTGAAGCTCTTGCTCGGCGGCTTCGGCCCGAGCACGCTCTTCTTCCTCTTCTTTAGCTTTGGCTTCTGCCTCAGCTTTTTCGCGAGCCTCTTCCTCTTCTTTAGCTTTGGCTTCTGCCTCAGCTTTTTCGCGAGCCTCTTCCTCTTCTTTAGCTTTGGCTTCTGCCTCAGCTTTTTCGCGAGCCTCTTCCTCTTCTTTGGCTTTGGCTTCTGCCTCGGCTTTCTCGCGAGCCTCTTCTTCAGCTTTGGCTTTGGCTTCTTCTTCCTCAGCTCTGGCTTTGGCTTCTTCTTCCTCAGCTCTGGCTTTGGCTTCTTCTTCCTCAGCTCTGGCTTTGGCTTCTTCTTCCTCAGCTCTGGCTTTGGCTTCTTCTTCCTCAGCTCTGGCTTTGGCTTCTTCTTCCTCGGCCTTGGCTTTGGCTTCTTCTTCCTCAGCCTTGGCTTTGGCTTCTTCTTCCTCAGCTTTGGCTTTGGCTTCTTCTTCCTCAGCCTTGGCTTTGGCTTCTTCTTCCTCAGCTTTGGCTTTGGCTTCTTCTTCCTCAGCTTTGGCTTTGGCTTCTTCTTCCTCTGCCTTGGCTTTAGCTTCTTCCTCTTCTCTAACTTTATTCAAATCGCCTTTGTCGAGAGCGTCTTTGATCAAGTCTTTCGAAAGTAAATCTTCTTCTTCTTTCTTGTCTTCAGCTTTGGCGTTCGAACTGTCGTCATTGTCAGAGTCAGCACTTTTTCCTTTTAACGGTTCCAGAAGCTGACCAAGAGAAGAGCTGCCGACTTCGCCCATTTTAGCTTCCATATCGAGCGGCGGCTCCTGGGCGAGTACTTTGGCTACGACCTCTTCTGCTCTGGTGATGTCTATCTCCTGGGTCGCAGTGAGGTTCGCTTCTCCGGTTTTTACTTCTTCTTTGACATCGACCGGTTTGGGCGAATCGCCTGATTCTGCGCTGACGGCTTCTATAACGAACCAGAACAGAGAGACGCCTATTTTTAGAACGTCTCCATCGTTAATAGGTTCGGGTTCGCCTATTTGATTGCCGTTAAGGAAGGTGCCATGGCGGCTCTTCGCGTCCTGGACGAGGTACTGTCCATTCTCGAAAGAGATGATGAAATGGAATCTCGATATGGACTGGTCACCGCTGATAACAATGTCGTTGAGGTCATCTCTTCCGACCCGACACCGGGGAGTGGTCACGGGGATCTTGCGGTTGGACACCAGGTCAACCAGGAATGCGGTAGGAACTGAATTAGATTCTTTGTTTTCCATTGGTCCTTGTCTTTAGACTAGAAATCACTGCGGCCCTGGGGGCGCTCCGGTGACCTCGGGAGCGAAAAATCCGTCAAAACCTCAATAAAATAGGTCTTTTACGATACTCCCGGTCATCATTAGATGTTCCACGAGTAGAACAATATAAACCGCTTCCGGTTCATTTGAGATAGCTTGGGGCTTTATCGGACTAATTTCTCAGTTAGGATCTGGCTCAGGGTTTAATCATCTCGCGGGAGACTTTCAGGTCTCGTTCTCCCTCGGTGAACCAGAACATCGAATTGCCGGCTTTGATTACGTCTCCGTCGGTTACGGCAATCTTTGCGTCTATTTTTTCGCCGTTCACGAATGTGCCGTAGCTCGAATTGTTATCTTCTATAAGGTATTTGCCGTCTTCGAGCAAAATCTTGAAATGGTGCTTGGAGATGGATTTGTCGTCCGAGATCACGATTTCGTTCGAGTCATGGCGACCGACGGTGCATTCCGGCGCCGATATTGGGATTTTTCGGTTGGAAACCAGCTCCACGAGAAACGCTTTTGGGCTGTTGTCGATCTCTTGCTCCGTCATCTCAGGCTCTTATATCTCCGGAAAAGTCATCTTTACATGTTCCACTATAATCGTAAATTTGAACAACTTTCTCAACTGTTTTTCAGTTTTGCAGATTTATCGGTGCCATTTGTCCTGGCGGGACTGTCAAGGGGTTTGCTGACTGATTTAAGGAATTAGTCGAGGATGCCGGGTAAACTCGTGCATGTAGATTCCTGGAGCGAGATCGAAACTATGACAGAAGGCGTGGTCAAGTCGGAGACTTTTCTAGATTATCTGAGAACGCTGCCCTGGTGCAAACAAGGCGACAATATTCTGGTGGCCGTTCATAAAGGCACTCCCGAAGTCCTTGCTCAGATGCCGGAGCGTGAAGTCAAGGTGTTTCCCGGCGGTATTGCTGTGAAGATGCAAAAGTCGGTTATATCAAACTTTCAAAGCAAGTACGATGAGGGGCAGCCACTGCCTGTGGTACTGGTCTGGAAGCCCGAAGCTGTGGAAATCTGGTATCGAAAGATCAAGCCCACCGACTTTCCTTACGATGCCTGGTCGGATACCACCGCCGCAGCTTATGAGCAAGAGAGGGTATTGATCCCTGCCGAGGAAATCGATCCTCAGTTCGCCTCGGCTCATGCAGAAGTCTTCGGTAAGGTCAATGCCTGTCCATCGATGATGCCGCAGTACTAACAGTTAAACTTTGATCTATCTATATGATGCCAGATTGAGGCCGTTGACGGCAGCACTGGCCATGCGCGTTTTTCTCAAAAAGTTTTCGTAGCTGCGATTGACTATTTGCAGAGAGCCTGGATTGATATCCCGATTGGCCGTCTGTAGAGCAGCCTGATAGTCTCTGCCTGCGGCATCGTAGTTGCCCAGGTTTTCATAGGCACTGGCTCTCAAATAATAGTGATACCAGTCTGCCGGGGCAAGAGCTATACACCGATCCAGATCTTGCACGGCACCGTCGAAGATGCCCAGCTTGAATCGAGCTCCGGCTCGGTTGCTGAGAATATCAAGATTGTCATGGTCGAAAAAAAGGACCTTATCGAACTCGGCAATAGCGCTACCTAATTCAGCTCGTGCTCTTGGATCGACTATGACCTGGCTCTCCTGAAGTGCGGTGGCTCGGTTGAGATGCTGATTACCCAGGGTGACGGCCTCTTCCAGGGCAGAGTTGTACACGACAGCTAGAAGCGCCAGGGCGGAGGCATAGACGGCCAGGGTGGCCAGGATTGCTTTGATTTTCATATCGGCTAGGAAGGTTTTTGAAGTTAGAAACGGCAAACGGCTTTCTGCTTTTGATATGGATGATACGCAGAAGTTGTGACCAAATTGTTCCTTAATTGAGCTGATCTAAAGAGTCCTTGAAGCTCTGGGCGTTTTGAATAGCCGATTCTCTATCCTCTCCCCAGGCGACCAGGTGACCCATTTTTCTGCCCGGTCTGGCGCTCAACTTGCCGTAGAGTACGACTTCGGCCACATTGGCATGGTCGGCGAGAAAACTCATATCTAAATCGGCCGGAGAGTCGTTTTTATAACTGTCACCGAGGATATTGATCATGCAATGGGTGTTCTTCGAATTGCAAGACAGGTCGGTGAGCGGAATCTCAAGAAGAATACGGGCCAGCGCGTCGAACTGGCTCATATGGCAGGCGTTTCTGGTGATATGACCCGAATTATGCGGGCGGGGAGCAAATTCGTTTATATAAATCAGATAGTCACCGCAAACGGTGCCGGACACTTCTTGCTTCTTCTCCTGGTCGGAGAGCCTGGAAAGAAAGAATTCTGTGGTCAAAAGTCCCTGGACGTCGAGGGCAAGAGCAGCCTCTTCGGCTATCTCTTTGACTTTATTCCGGACCGCCACAGGAACACCGGCAGGCACGATGGTTTTATCTAATATATGATTGCGATGATGATTCTCGAAAACCGGAAAGGTTGAAATTTTACCGTTCAGCTCCCGGGCTACGATACAGCTCACTTCGTCACTGACAGTTATAAACTCTTCTAAAATCGCCGAAAAAGGCTGGTCATCTTTAACCAGCTCTTTCAGGTTGGTGATGGTCTCGGCAAGCTCTTGCTTCGAGCGAACCAGATATTGACCCTTGCCGTCATAGCCGCCCCGGGCTGTCTTTATGACAAAAGGCAGCGGAAATGTTTTGGTCGTCTCTTCAAGCTCATGGATATCTTCAACGGTGGCGAAGCGCACATGAGGTAGTCGATTCTCTTTCAGAAAACGCTTTTCACTGATTCTGTTTTGGGTAATTGCAAGCAGGTCGAGCCCTGGATAAATAGGGCTGATTTGCGCTAGCGGGCGCAGCGGCGCACATTCGACATTCTCGAATTCATAGGTGACGATATCTGCAGCTCGGACAAACTCTTCTATCAGGGCATAGTCCGTCCAGGAGCCGTTATAGGCTTTTGCCGCGTGGCGGCAAAGAGGAGCTGATGGATCCGGGTCATAGACAATAACGTCTGCGCCGCATGTATAGATGCTATTAGCCAGCATCAGACCCAGTTGTCCGCCACCAAGGATTCCTACAGTTTTCACCGAGATCGTCTCCAGTCTATTCGCTTAATAGCAAAGCCTGTACTGTTTGATTGCCTTCAAGGGCGGTCTTGGCCTGTTTGCTTGTGTATTCGTCCAGTCTTTTTGCCAGTGCTTGATCTTCCAGGGCTAAAAGACGAAGGGCGAAGAGGGCGGCGTTCTTTGCTCCGCTTTCACCGATGGCGAAAGTGGCTGTGGGAACACCGCCCGGCATTTGCACAATGGAGAGAAGGCTGTCTAGCCCGTTAAGAGCCCGAGATTTTACCGGCACTCCCAGCACCGGCAATGGTGTCATGGCTGAAACCATTCCCGGCAAATGGGCGGCACCGCCGGCTCCGGCGATGATACACTTCAGTCCGCGCTCTCGCGCGCTCTCAGCGTATTCGTACATCCGTTTCGGAGTGCGATGAGCGCTCACTACTTCGATTTCATACGGGATAGCAAAATCCCGCAGAATTTTTTCGGCTTCCTTCATGGTCTCGTAGTCAGAGCTGCTTCCCATGATGATGCCGACCAGTATCCGGGTGCCTTTCTCTTTCATGCCTGCCTCTTCCTTCTCTTCTTCCTTCTAATCTGGTCAATTAGTGTTTGAAGCAACGTTGACCGGTGAGCAGCATTGTGATGTTGTGCTCCTTGCAGGCTTCTATTACCTCTTTGTCCTTGATACTGCCGCCGGGCTGTACAATTACCGAGATGCCCGCTTTGGCCGCGGCTTCGATATTGTCGGTAGCCGGGAAGAACGCATCGCTGGCGAGAACCGCACCACGAGCCGCCTCTCCTGCCTGGGCAAGAGCTATGTTGACACTTGCTATGCGGCTTGTCTGACCGATGCCGAAGCCCAGAGATTGACCGTCTTTGGCAATGAAAATAGCGTTGGAGGTCAGGTGCCGGACCACGCTCCAGGCGAAACGAATATCACCTAGCAAAGCATCGTTTTTCTCGCCGGAGACACATTCGAATTCATCTGCGTTCACAGCAGGTGCTTCGGCGCGTTCCAGAATCCAACCGAAGTCCTGAAGGTCTTTGGCATGCCACAATTCTTCGTCCCGGGCTCTGAGCAGATGGGGAGCCAGTTCGAGTACCCGCACGTTTTTCTTCTTCTTAAGAAGAGCCATCGCTTCATCGCTAAAAGAAGGCGCTGCCACGATTTCGACAAAGCCCTGGAGTATCTTCTCGGTCAGGGGTGCTTCCAGCTTTTCGGTAAATCCGAAAATTCCGCCGAAGGCCGAGACAGGATCGGTTTCGTAGGCTTTATCCAGCGCTTCGGCCAGGGTCTTGCCCACAGCCACACCGCAAGGGTTGTTGTGTTTGATGATACATACCGCCGGTGAGACCAGGTCTCTTAGAATCGAGACAAGGGCATAGGTGTCGACAATATTGTTCGAAGACATCTCTTTGCCTTGCAGTTGATTGAAAGGCGGAAACTTGAGCGCTCCTTCATCTCCGTTACTTGATTGAACGTTGTTCATGTACCAGACTGCGGATTGATGAGGGTTTTCTCCATAGCGCAAAGTCATGTGTTCTTTAAGTCTGAGATCAACATTGCTCGGCAAGCTGGTTCTTTTGTCGCCTTTGTCTTCGCCAAGATTGCCTTTTAGATAAGTGCTGATTGCCGTATCGTAGCTCATGGTGCGGCTGAAAGCGTCGTAGGCGAGTTTGCGACGAAAGTCTTTAGAAAGTTTGCCTTCTTGTTCGTATTCTGAAAGCAGGCTTTCATATTGAGCCGGATCGGAGAGAATCGCCACCCGGTTGAAATTCTTTGCTGCGGCTCTGATCAGGGCGACTCCGCCAATGTCTATTTGTTCGATCATGGCGTCTTCGGCAAGACCTTCTTTGAGTTTTTTCTCAAACGGATAGAGGTTGACGATGACCAGGCCAAGTTCGTCGATTTTAAGATCGGCCAGGCAGTCTTTATCCTCTTTTAAATCTCTGGAGAGAATGCCTGCAAAGACTCTGGGATGGAGGGTCTTGACTCGTCCACCAAGAATCTCGGGAAAGTCGGTTACTTCTTCGACTTTCTTGCATTCGACCCCGAGCTCGCTCAGATATTTGGCGGTGCTGGTGGTGGCGATAAATTTATAGCCGTGTTTGTTTTGCAGGTCGCGGGCCAGTTTGTCGAGACCTGTTTTGTCCGATACGCTAACCAGTGCTGTAGGCATTTTCCCCTCCTTCAAAAGGAATTAAGTGTTGCATAGTGGTCGATTGTGCTTTTTATGTAGCTTTGGTGTGGATGAATATCTCTCCTTCCGCTCCCGGAGCGTTTCGAATGATAAGAGCCGGCCCGTCGGCAGTAACCTCTCCTATCTCCATGGCTTCGAAATCACAGGCTTTGAAGATAGATATGATGTGCTCGACCTCTTCAGCGTCAGCCATTACACAAAGGCCGACTCCCATATTGAAAGTCTTATACATCTCTTCTATTTCGATTGTGGTGCCGAGGTGTTTGAATATTTCTGGCACCGGCAGATGTTTGTCGATTACATAACCGAGAGCTTCTTTCGGTCTGGTTATATTGGTCCAGCCACCACCGGTAATATGAGCAAGTCCTTTGATTATTCCCGGGTACTCGCTGAATATCCGCACTACTGGCTTAGTGTAGATAGCCGTAGGGGTCAGCATCTCAGCTCTTAGAGGAGAGTCTTCTTTAATCAGCTTTCGAGCTAGAGAAAGACCGTTGGAGTGAATGCCGGTGGAGGAGACACCGATGATTCTCTCTCCACCTTTGAGTTCGTCTCCGGTGATCAAAGAATCTCTTTTTACCGTCCCGACCGCGAATCCGGCCAGATCGAAATGTCCTTTGTCATAGAGGTCAGGCATCTCTGCCGTCTCGCCGCCGACAAGCAGCATAGAAGCCCGGTCGCAGCCTTCGATAATTCCTTCCATAAGCAGATCTGAAACGCGCTCATCTAAAGCGCCCATGGCGTAATAATCGAGAAACACCGATGGGGTAGCGCCGACACAGAGCAGGTCGTTGACACACATGGCGACCAGGTCTATGCCTATTGTGTCATAACGATCTTGTTCGATAGCAAGTAGCAATTTGGTGCCGACACCATCGGTGGAGAGGGCCACTGCCGAGTCACCTTGAATCGGATAGACCGAGGCATAACCGCCGGATCCCCGCCAGAGTCTTCGGTGTCCATCCCTGCGGGCAGAGACTTTGAGCCTGGTCAGAAAGGACTCGGCCTTATGAATGTCTACTCCGGCCTGGGCATAAGAGCTCGGTTTTGATTTGGATTCAGATTCCATTTATCAAAGTACCTCCGTCATCTTTCTTGCGTTCATCAGTATTCTCAAGCCCTGGGGAGCTTCTTCTTCCGGTAGATTGCCCGCTTTTTCTTTTTGAAACAGCGCTGGATTGTCAAGTTTCATCGAAGTCCAGGCCGGATGATGGGTCCAGCGCACAAAGGCTTCCGGGTGCGGCATCATACCCAGGACATTGCCCCGGCTATTTTTTAGTGCGGCAATCTTTTCGAAGCTGCCGTTTATATCTCTGTCATAGACGAGGGCAGAATTACCGAGAATATCCTTCTTCAACTCGGCAGGCACAGCGAGGCGACCTTCACCATGGCGAATCGGTAGTTGGAAGTGAGTCAGACCCTCAAAGAAACCATTATTGCTTGTACGGCTTGCTGGAGGCACCGTCAACTCTACCCAGGTATTGATGAAATGGTGATTTGCGTTGCTCAACAGACTGACGGTATTTTTGCCGTCTTCAGTCGATTCGGGCAGCAAGCCCATTTGCACGAGGGCCTGGAAGCCGTTACAGATTCCGAGCACCAGTCTGCCCGATTCGATGAATTTTTCAAGGCGTTGCCGCACTCTTTCCTGGAGCTTGATCGCGAGCACCTTGCCGCTTTCAATTTCATCGCCGAAAGAGAAACCACCAGGTAGAACCAGAAAAGAACAGTGGTCGAGGACAGAGGGATCTTCAATCAGGCGGGATACATGAATAAGTTCAGGATTGAACCCGGCCAGCCTGAGCGCGTGGGCTGTCTCGAACTCGCAGTTAATGCCGTCCCCCATGAGCACCAGTGCTTTATCTTTGCCTTTCATATTTCTGCTTTCATCCTCGGTAGCCTCAGTTGGTTGATTGGTCGATCAATTGAAGGGCAGACCTTTGCGCCAGGCTCCGGTCAGATTCTCTCTGGCTGTATCGATAACTTCTTTGCCGGATAAACCTGCCTTAAATCTGCTTTCGGCTGTAACGCGGCCGAGCAAGACTTGATCTTTGCCAAATAATTGTTCGAACTGTTCTCTCTTCTCTTTCCTTATCTCCACCAGAATACGACCAGGACCTTCGGCGAAGAGAAGGAAGTTTTGATCATCTCTATGCTCTCTTTCGGCAAGGGCATCCAGTTGAATCTCGGCACCGCATTCGCTACCAATCACCATCTCGGCCAGGGCCACCGCCAGTCCACCTTCCGATAGATCATGGGCGGCTGTCACCAGTCCCTCTTTGATCGCTAGATGAAGCTTGCCATAGAGAGCCGGTGCCGCTTCCAGATCGAGGGAGGGCAATTTCTCGTCACCGTCACCATAGAGCTCTTGCCAGTGGGAGCCGGTCAGAGACTGCTCTCCAGCTACCAGCAAATAGATGGCATTATCTGCTTGCTTCAACTCGGATGAGATACAATCACCGACGTCTTCTACTCGGGCGATGGCCGATACTAAAAGAGTCGGCGGAATCGAAAGTCTAAGCACGCCGTCATCGAAGTCGTTTTTCATGCTGTCTTTGCCCGAGATCAAAGGCGCTGTGAAAGCAAGGCAAGCTTCATATAAACCCTGACAGGCTCTTACCAGCTGACCCAGTTTGTAATCTCCATCATGATTGCGCTCCGAGAGCACCGGGTCGGGCCAGCAGAAGTTGTCCAACAAGCTGAAGCTTCGGGGATCGGCACCGACACAGACACCGTTTCGAATCGCTTCGTCCACAGCCATAATCGCCATTAAATGCGGATCGAGCTCGCTCCACTGGGGGGTAAGACCGTTCGATACAACAAGACCTGTCCGGCTGGTGAGCACCGGCAGAATTACGGCGGCATCGCAAGGGGCTTGCTGGGCTGCGCCCATAAACTGTTTGATTACGCTTTTGCCCTGTACTTCGTGGTCATACTGGCGAACTATTTTTTCGCGGCTCGATATATTCTCATGGCCGAGGAGTTCGAGCAACATCGTCTTACAGCTGTCTGTAGTTTGTTGTCCGGATGTTCTGGTGGCAAGAGCGGTAGGATACCATGTAGCCTCTAATTCAAGCGGTGGTAGCCCGCCATGGAGAAATTCCAGCTCCAGGGCAGCGACACATTCACCGCCGCGCATCACCTCGAAACTGCCACCATCATGGAAGTGACCAATATCCGAGACCTCTACTTGATAGTGAGAGGCCAGCTCCATCAGTTCATCGACCCGGCTGGAGCTAAGGGTCATGCGTTCTTGAGATTCTGAGATCACTATCTCCCAGTCGTCGAGACCCGGGTATTTGAGGGGCACTTTGTCGAGATCGATGGTGGCGCCATTGGTGATCGTGGCCATCTCGCCCACCGAAGACGACAGCCCGCCAGCTCCGTTATCTGTCAGTCCGCTGATCAAGCCCTTTTCCTGAGCTGCCATTACAAAGTCTATAACTCTTTTCTGGGTAAAAGGATCGCCTATCTGTACCGCTGTCACCGGCGAGCCCTCGTGCAGAGATTCTGAAGAGAATGTCGCTCCGTGAATTCCGTCCTTGCCTACTCGTCCTCCGACCATAAGAATGCGGTCGTTGACGACTGTGTGTTTGAAGACATGATCTAATCCGTGCAACTTGAGAGGCAATACACCGCCGGTTCCGCAAAAGACCAGGGGTTTGGCTCGATAGCCGTCATGGAAATGAACCGCTCCGTTAACGGTGGGGATGCCGCTTTTGTTGCCGCCGTCCTCCACACCTTTGCGAACTCCTTTTGGAATAGTCTCAGCCGGCAACAACTTGGGTCGTTGCGGTTGCTCTTTAGCCGGGGATGCGAAACAGAATATGTCGGTGTTGAAGATTGGTCTGGCACCAAGACCGGTGCCGAGAATATCTCGGTTGACTCCCAGGATGCCGGTGAGCGCACCGCCGTATGGCTCCAGGGCCGAAGGAGAGTTGTGGGTCTCTACTTTGAAGCAGACACCGGTTTCGTCGTCCCATTTGACAATGCCCGAATTGTCTTCGAAGACTGAAAGCAGGTCTTGTCTAACCGGTCTCAATTTTTTTGTGGCGCCTTTTATATAGGTCTTGTAGAGGCTGTTAATAGATTGATGATAAGCCGGCTTCTCGCCTTTTGCTTTTCTCTCTACATAGTTTATTTTGGCGTTGAATATTTTGTGTTTACAGTGTTCCGACCAGGTCTGGGCGATTATTTCGAGTTCTACGTCGGTGGGATCTTCGGGCATACCCCGCTCTTTTCTTAGCTGGCGATGCTTCTTGTTTTTGTAATGAGAGCGCACCACTTTCATCTCGTCCAGGCTGAGGGCGAGCAATCTATTGCGACTGAGGTCGATCAGCTGATCGTCATCCAGATCAAGCGGTATTATCTCGGGTTTGCGACGGGCGTTCAGGCTGACTGAAGGAAATGCCAGCAGGCTCTCGGCCTTCGGGGGCTCCGATTTTAGATCGTAGACATGGAAGCTCTCCACCAGGGGGTGGTAGAGACTGTAGGCGGCTTGTTCTCGGATTCCTTCCAGACTATTTACCGACCAGGCCTCCAGCTCTTCTACGCCGATTAAATAGGTTGCGCCGGAGGCGACCTCTACCGTAGAAGAGATGCCGGTCAGACCCAGAGCTTCTTCAATAGTGTTGGAGAGGTTGTCGGTTACACCGGGTTGGAATTGTTTTTCGGCCCAGAAGAGATAGCCCTCTTCTTTCCATTGGTCGAGCCAGGTCAGTCTTTCTTGATTGGGAGCAAGCAGGGCTTTCTGGTGGGTGCTGTCGACCAGGACCTTTATCAGCGCCTCTTCAAGCTCTTTTCGGTTGACTATTTGTTGATCGTATCGTATCCAATAAGTCGGCAGGGTTTTACCTTCGCCAAGGACCGCCAGACAGAGAATGCTGCTGTCTTCTTTTGCTAAGCCAGATTTTTTCTGGTTTTGATCCAACTCTTGATCGTGTGTGCTCTGGGTCATTTCTTCACCGTCTTCTCTCGGTTTCTCTGTTCGGGTTTAATTAGATTGAGGTCTTCGATACCGCTTTCGGCGATTTGTCGGAGGACGCTGGGATATAGCGAGTGCTCTACCGATAGACCGCGGGCACAGAAGCTATCCAGGGTGTCCTCGGCAAAGCGAGGGAAGGGCACCTGGGCGAGAATCGGTCCGTGATCTACTTTCTCGTCCACAAGATGCACCGTCACGCCGGATACCTTGACACCATAGTTGAAGGCTTCTTCATAGCCGTTGATACCAGGAAAAGCTGGTAACAGTGAAGGATGGATATTTATAACTCTGAAATAACCGTCTTTATGTTTGAAGGCTTTGAGAAAATGAGAGCTTAAAACCCTCATATAGCCTGCTAAAACGATATAGTCGATGGAGAGATCTTTGAGATGCTCCAGTACTTTCTCTTCATGTTCACGGCGCTTCAGGCCTTTGTGCGAAAGGGCGAAAGTCTCGATGCCGTGCTGGGCTGCGATGGTCAGCGCCTGTGCCTCCGGGTCATTGGAGATCACCCGAACGATTTCGGCGTCTAGATCGCCATCTTCGACTGCCTGAATGATGGCGTTCAGGTTGGAGCCTCGACCCGATACGAATACGGCTATTTTGATCGACACTTGGAATTTACCCTCCAACCAATATCTTTTCGGTAGTCCATGCCTTTGAAAGTAATAGCTTCGAGGTTGCGGTAAGCGGCATCAGAAGCCTGTTCGAAGTCTTTGCCCAGTCCGGTGACAGCCAGCACCCGGCCGCCATTGGTGGCAAGCTTGCCGTCAGAGATTGCCGTACCGGCATGAAAAAGTCTGGCGTCACCGCCAATAGTGCCTATCTCTATTGCCTCGTTTTTAGATGAGGTGGCCGGATAGCCATCGTCACAGGCCACCACGCAAAGGCTTTTCTCTTCAGTCCAATCGAGCTCTATCTCAGCAAGGCGACCTTCGCAACAGGCCATCAGGGCAGGCAGCAAGTCTGATTGCAGCCTGGGCAGCAAAGCCTGGGTCTCCGGGTCGCCGAATCGAGCGTTGAATTCGAGAACGTAAGGAACGTCGTCGGCAATCAGAATGCCGACAAAAAGCACTCCCCGGTAGCTGAAATCGCCTCGGCCAAGCGCTTCGGCCAGGGGTCTGGTGATCTGATCTTCAATTTCCGAGCGATACCGGTCATATAAAGGAACCGGGCTATAGGCTCCCATACCGCCGGTATTGGGACCGCGGTCCTCTTCGTATCTTCTTTTATGATCCTGGCAGGCTTGCATCGGCAAAAGGGTTTTGCCGTCCATGAGAAGAAAAATCGATAGCTCTTCGCCGGTCAGTCTCTCTTCGATGATTACCTGATCTCCGGATGCACCAAAGGCACGCTCGGCAAAGCACTGGTTCAAAGCTTCTTCTACCTCTTCGAGGCTAGAGCAGACAAAAACACCTTTGCCGTAGGCCAGACCATCGGCTTTTACCACCCTGGCCCATTCATTGTGCCGGGCAAACGCCAGGGCTTCCTCTTTTGCTGTGAACAGTCCGTATCGGGCCGTGGGAATGCCGAGCTTCCGCATCACCTCTTTGGCGTGGGACTTGCTCCATTCTAACCTGGCTTGTTCCTTTGTCGGACCGAATACTTTGTGACCCTTCTCTTCCAGATAATCTACGATGCCGTCGGCAAGCGGATTATCCGGTCCTATGACAATGAGATCGACCTGTTCTTTAAGGGCTGCTTCTGAAAGCAAAGCAAATTGATCCACCGCCAGGGGAAGATTCTCTACTTTTGTCTCGAGGGCGGTGCCACCATTGCCGGGGGCACAGAAGATCTTTTCGACCATCGGACTCTCGGCAACTTTCCAGGCGAGAGCATGCTCGCGGCCGCCGCCGCCCACTATCATCACCTTCAAATCTTTTGCTTTTGTCATCTTGTTACGGTCCTTTTGAAAGCATGGTCAAATCTTTCTGCCAGTTCGGCCAGGCTGACCGGCTTTTGAGGGTCAAGCAGATTCTTGCCGATCAGGGTAGAAGCTAGCACCGGATAAAGCAGATCTATCAAGCTTTTCTTATCGCTTGCTATAGGCTCGGGGGTTGCGTTCAATTCGTTGATGCAGCGTTCTTTGAAGTCAGTACTGGGGTCGATTTTGGATAATCTTTTCGCTTCTTTAACCGCCTTTGCCCATTTAGAATCTTGATAATACTGGCGAACCAGCTCTTTAGAGAGATGATGACCGCGATAGATCAAGCGCAGCTCATCAGGACCGATGGAATCCGCCAGTAAAATTCTGTCCTTCTCTTGATCCAGCAAAAATTCAAACTTGCCGTCGAAGAGCGCTATATCATGCTCGGCAAAAATATGGCGCAGAGCAAGAGCCAGTGCTCTTGTAGTAACGAGCAGCTCTTCGAACTGTTTTTGACTTAGCCTGGAGAGAAGCACCGCTTCTTGATAGGACAGATGTCTGTCTTCCGGTTCCAATTTGGTGAAGAATTCTATTACGGGAAACTCGAAAAGATCCCCTTCGGATGGCATGGTTTTGAGACCGAGCTCTCTTAGATAGCCTGGATTACTTTCCAGGCGTCCTTTCAAGGAGCTGCCCTGGGGCATACCGAAGCGGAAGACCACCTCTAGCGGTATCAAGCGCTTTTTGAGCGGGCTTTCTAACTCTTCAGGATAGAAATAGATGCGGTTGGCGCCGTAATTCTTTGAGGAAGGGGCGAAAACACTGGCTTTTGCTACTTCTAGATAGAGGGTCTCCGGTTTTTTTTCTGTGAGCAACTCAGAAAGGGCAAAGGTTTTCTCTCCGTCGCTCAAGCCGAAATAGTGGTGGCCGAGACCGTCTTTACACAGAGAGATATACTCTTTTGATTGAAAGAGTTCGCTCAAAAATTCTCGGTCGAGGTCGGTGAAGTGTGGACTCGACTTGAGTTCTTCGAAAGTCCCCGGGGTTGAAAGAGTCTCAAAGAAATAGGCGCCTATCAACGCCAGGGACAGGCCTTTTTTAGAGATGGTGTCGGGCATTTTGCCCCAGTCGAATACCGAGAAGTCGTCGGTGAATTCGAAATAAAGTCGTTCTGGAATATCCGCTCTTTCTAAGAGGCGCTTTACTGATCCTTCGTATACGAGTTTCAACAAAGCCCAGACCCCCTTATCTTCTTACTTTGAGTGTTGTTCTCAACAGGAAGACTCCTTGATTCTGTCTTTCCTGTCCAGCAGTCTCTGCTTCTCGAAATCGAGCCCTTCTTCGATAGAAGTAGGATAGGAGCCGGTCAGGCAGCCGGTGCAGAGAGTCTCTTCTTCCAGGGATTTTTTCAAACCTTCGATGCTCTGGTAGACAACTCTGTCGGCACCGAGCTCTTTTGCCACCGCTTCGGCGTCTCTGCCATAGGCGACCAGCTCTTTGGGGCTGGGGAAGTCGATGCCGTAATAGCAGGGGTGGCTTATGGGCGGGCATGCCGACACCAGAATAATCTCTTTGGCTCCGGATTGTCGGATGAGCCGCACAAGTTGTTGAGCGGTGTTGCCGCGCACTATGCTGTCATCCACCACCAGGCAGCGCTGACCCTCGAACTCATCGGCAATAGGAAAGAGTTTCCTTCGAATCGCTTCCTGTCTGGAATGTTGATCATCCAGTATGAATGTGCGATTGACATAGCGGTTCTTAATAAGAAGTTCGCGAAATGGAATGTTGAGCGATTCAGAAAGGGCTATGGCTGTAGCTCTCGATGTCTCCGGAACCGGTACCACGATATCCGCCTCTATATTGGTCTGTTTCAATTGCTCCGCCAGCAAAAGACCGAGACGAAAACGCGATTTATAGACCGAGGTAGAGTTGAACTCCGATTCGACTCTGGCGAAATAGACCCATTCGAACATGCAGGGTGACACCGATTCTCGGTGTATGACCTTCCTCTGGCACTGACCGTCGGCGCTGATGAAAACCGCTTCTCCAGGGGCAATCTCTTCGATGTTTGTATAGCTGAGAAAGCGCAGAGCGACACTTTCTGAGGCGAGAGCGAAGTTTGGTCTGCCGTCCTCACCATCCCTGGTGCCGAAGACCAGAGGGCGGATGCCGTTTGGATCGCGGAAGCCGAAGATGTCGCCGTTTTTGGTGAGACCGACCACCGAGTAGGCTCCCACCAGGGTTTTCATAATACTTTCAAGCGCCTTGAAGAAGTTCTCGGCTGCCGGCGCTTCGCCCTTGAGTTCGTCGGCAAGCAAGCGGAGAATGAGCTCAGAATCGGATACTACTCTGCGATTGCGAGAAGCCGCCGAGGAGAGCCATTTGTCTTTCAAAGAATAGAAATTGACAATGTTGCCGTTGTGGGCAAGACCGAGACCTTCGTCGAAATCTAAGAAAGGCTGTAATAAATTGGGGTTGTTTCCGCCCACGGTGGCATATCTCGTATGCCCTACTGCCGCGCGACCCTTGAGGTTTTTGAAGGAGCGCTCCGAAAATACGTTATCAATTAGTCCGCTGCCCTTGTGCACATGAAAGCCCGGGGGCTCTTTCTCGTCTACCGTGAGAATGCCCGCGCCGTCTTGACCCCTGTGCTGAAGGTTCATCAGGCCGAAGAACGCTTCATAAGCTGAGCTGTCGGTTCCTGAAATAGCGATAATTCCGCACATAGGTGCCTGTTTGCGAAGAATGACCTGATTCAAGCTAAAGCTTACGCTTACTTGCAACCAATTCCAAGCGCAAATCCTTAATGCTTCGAATTTGTATCATCTTTAAGTTTTATTAGATTCGTCAGGATCGAGCCAGAGCCGACAGTAGAAGCCGTGCTGCTGTATCTCTATGACATTGGCTCTTTCATAGAATTCAATCGCTCGATCCACTTCCAGCAGATTTTCATAGACAATTCCCAGTTTGTTGAGGGTTTCCACCAGTTGCGGCGCTTCCGGACCGAAGGCCTCTTCTTTGATGGAAAGGGCTTGTAGAAGCAGCTTCTCTGCCGGTGCGTGCTGTTTGCGAGCCTGGTGCAGCAGGGCGAGGCCGGTGAGTGTATCTGCCACTGCCATTGGTGCGTTGCCTCTTATCTTCAGGGCCCGCTTGTATTCGACTTCAGCCAGGTTGAAGTTGTTCTGGGATTTGTGAAGAGAGGCAAGCTCAATCAGGGTTCTGGCCAGGTCGACATGGTCGCGCCCTAATATAGACTGCTGGATGTCCAGGGCTTCGAGCAAAAATGGCTCGGCTTTTTCGTAGTCTCTTTTCTCTACTAAAAGAGAGCCAAGATCTCTCAGGGCCCTGGCCACTTTCAAGCTACGGGAGTTGCCCACCTGTCTTGCCACGGTGAGGATCTTTCGAAAGTGAGACTCCGCCTCTTCGTACTTACGCAGAGAGCGTCTTAATCTGGCAAGCCGGGTCAGAATAGAGACCGAATCTTTGTGCTTGCTGCCGAGCACCCCTTCGGAAAGTTGATAGCTTTTGACATACAGTTTCTCTGCTCTGCGAACATAGCCTCGCTCCAGGCTCAAATCTGCCAGTTCAGCCAGGCTTTTGCTCAGCTCGGGATGGGGGCTGGCAGAATCGTCGGCGAGGATTGCCACTGCTCTTTCTAGGTAGGGTTCGAGCAGTTCGGGATTGACCAGACCTTTGAAGGCCAGGGCCCTTCTGCGCAGGACCAGGGCGACATATTCGTCCCAGTCTCCCAGAATATTCTCAGCCAGCTTCAAAGCCTCTAAAAACAGGCTTTCAGCTTTTCGACGTTTCCCTTCTCGGCAGAGAATCCTGGCGTATTCTGAAAGAGTCAGGACATAGTCGGGATTCTCCTTCGAAAACAGAGGCTCCTGTATCTTGAGCGCCTGACCATAGCGAATTTTTGCCTGTCTGGCTAAATCCTGGCTTTGATAAAAAAGAGCCATTTGTACCATGGTTTTGGATATTTCCAGCTGTTCTGTCTCAGTATTCTTCTTGATCTGGCGCAAGCTTTTAAGATGGCTTTTCCAGGCGTTCTCAGCTTTTTTTAGAGAACCTGCTTTGACATGGATGCCAGCCAGCTCTCTTGTTAGATAGCGGGTTATTGTATGCTCTTCCGGACCGCCTTCCTGACGAGTGAGAGCAATAGCTCTTTTTACAAGCTTTTCCGCGCCCAGGTAGTCTTCAAGCTGTTTCGCCAGCCTGGCGCGATCAAGGAGTTCATTTTGTAGATTGAACTTGCTCACGGTGCGATACACTTTTAATTGCTCTATTACTTGATATACCCGCCGGAACATGGCTACAATCGAGCTTGTGAAGCAGATCGAAGTTCTAATTCAAGAAGCAG
This sequence comes from Candidatus Obscuribacterales bacterium, assembly GCA_020634035.1. Lineage (GTDB taxonomy): Bacteria > Cyanobacteriota > Vampirovibrionia > Obscuribacterales > Obscuribacteraceae > RI-106. The sequence goes on from JACKCM010000008.1 coordinate 305,159, forward strand.
AAGCGGGCGACCCGCAGTCTCAGTGCGCCCTGGGCTTTGCTTATGCAAGCGGCAGAGGAATCGCAAAAGATGCCGAGCGCGCCCGCCACTGGTATTTGCTTGCCGCCCGGGCCGGCCATAGCGGCGCCCAGTACAACCTGGCCGATATTTATCTGCGTGGTGATGGTGGTGGTGAAGTACAAAAGCCAGATTTCAACCAGGCGATTTACTGGTTCGAGCAGGCGGCTTCCGCCGGTGATCCTGATGCCCTCTATAATCTCGGTCTTATTTACCAGGGAAGGCTCGATCGAGGCAAGAGTGTGGTCGCCGACAGTGAGAAGGCCTTTCGATATTTTCTCGAAGCGGCTGAAAATGGGCTCGCCCGGGCTCAGTTCGAGACCGCTGTTATGTATATGGAGGGGCTGGGAGTTCAGCAAAGCGCTGATAATGCCCGGCTCTGGCTGGAAAGGGCTGCGTTCAATGGGGTGGCCCGGGCGCAGGAGCTTCTAGAAGAGATTTAGATCTAGTGCTGGCTTTGATTTGCTGCAGGAGATTTGCTTTTCAGCTCTTCGGCAAAGAAGTCGGTTACTGTCTCGAAAGTGCCGCTATTGAAAATGACATGGTCATCACTGTTCACCTTGATCATCTTTACCGGTGCGCCCAGCCCTTTGAGCTTATTGGCGAATTCCTGGCTCTGTATAAAAGGCACAATTGGATCTTCGGCCGCATGCATGATAAGAATCGGCGGACAGTTTTCGCTGGCATAGGTAATGGGGCTGGCTTCCCTGGCAAGGGCTTCATTCTCTTGCACCGGACCGCCAAGCAGTCTATCTACTAAGTCAGCCGGTTGAAATGTGGAATAGACCGCATCCGGTGGACATTGTTCTCTAAAGTTGATCAAATCGGTGGGACCGCTCCAGTCGCAGCACGCAGATATAGCAGTAGATCCTTTTTCGCTAGCCGGGAGATCTTCTTCGAAGAGTTTTGTGCCGCTGGTGGTCGCCAGCAAGGCCGCCAGATGACCCCCGGAGGATAGTCCCCAGACACCTATTCTGTCGGGATCTATGCCGTATTCCGGGCCATGCTTGCGGATCCAGGCAATTGCTCTTTTGCAGTCTCTGATCTGAGCAGGAAAAGTTGCCTCAGGTGCCAGTCGATAGTTTATCGAGGCGGTGGCGAAGCCCTGGCGAGCAAGCTCCAGAGCAGGAGAGTCGTTTTTGTCTCCTTCAATCCAGCCGCCACCATGAATCCATACTATGACCGGCATAGACTTTCCGTATTTCAATCTGGGCAAAAAGAGATCCAGCTCTCTGAGAGGATCTTTCTTTGCATCTTCGGGAAGGTAAGAGAGATTGCGAATGATCTTGACACCGGATGGGACCTGGGCTCGATGTTCTCTGGTGACGAAGGGCAGAATTGCCACCAGCACCAGTGTCACTATCACTATGATGTTTCTTAGCATTTGTCGTAAGGGCGATTACAAGCAGGATTTGAGTTGCATTGCCAGATCTTTCATACTGGCCTGGCGGTCTCTGGGATCCTTCTTGAGGGCGGTCTTGAGTACCATATTCAGTGCCGGAGAAATTCTCACTTCAGGACAGACATCGTGGATGCTCGGGGCGTCCTGCTGTACTTGTTTTGTCATGGTCTCCACCGGGTTGATTCCCTTTATAGGCAGTTTGCCGGCGAGAACGAAAAACATCAATACACCGAAGCTGTATATATCGCTTCGAATATCCAGCTCTCTGCCCATCACTTGTTCCGGGCTCATGTATGCCGGAGTACCGACCACGGTGCCTTCTGCTGTCAGCTTCAGATTCTTGGGCTCTTTGATCTTCTTGGCGATTCCGAAATCTATCAGAGTGAGAAAGTCTTTCTGATAGGCGGTGTCGTTGATAATCATGTTGTCCGGTTTGATATCGCGATGGAGAAAGCCATGATTATGCAGGTGTCCAAGAGCGTCGCAAATTTGTAGAAAAATCGGCAGAGCACGTTCTTGAGAAAGGCGCTGTTCGGTTTCAAGGATATCGTTCAGATTCAGCCCCGGAACACAGTCCATGACAATAAAGGGTTGGCCTTCTTCTGATACACCGAAATCATAGATTTTGACGATGTTAGGATGGACAACGGTGCTGGCGAACTGCGCTTCGCGGTGAAATCGTTTGAAACCGGTCTCATCGGCTTCTACGTTTTGATAGAGCACTTTGATGGCTATCGGTTTGTCCATCTGCTTGTGCCAGCCTCTGTAGACAATGCCGAAGACGCCCCGACCGATCTCGGCTCTTATCTCGTATCTGTCCAGGAACTGCTGTCCTACCAGGGATGGTCCTTCCGTCGACATGCTCTACTCGCGCTTTCAGTTACCACTCGGGATCAATGTATTTATATACCTGGTTAAACATACCACAAGTAGATATCGACCGGGGTGTCGACCCGGCTCTCGGTGGATGCCAAGTTCGACCGCCCGTCTCAAATGAGAGGCTCGGGATGGGCTTGCCACGTCACTCGAACTGCTTCGTAAATTTTACAAGGGCTAAAAATGGTATCATACTAGCTTGTCCAGTATTTCTGTATTTACCCGGGTGAAGACCATTGAACCAGAATCCGCATAATTCGAAACCGACCTTATCTGAAGGCGATGAATCCAGGGACGTGATCATGAATAAAAAGACCGTCCTTGTGGAGCTGCCATACAACGTTGCGGCTGCTGTCTGCTATGTGCCTTTCGTGCTCAATATTCTGGCGCCTCTTGCCTGGCTTTACTCTGAGCCCAAAGATAATCGCTTCGTCCGATTCCATGCGGTTCAGGCGTTGGCGCTGGCGGTGGCTTTCTTCTTGCTGGTCATGGTCGTCAACACAGTATTCTGGGTAATCAGCTGGATTCCCTTTGTGGACATGCTTGGCGGTATTGTTGTGCTTGCTCTCTGGTTCGGTTATCTGGGCATCAGCTTCCGTCTGGGTTACGGAGCATTTCAGGGCAAACCCGGTCGTCTGCCGGTGGTCTCGAACTATATCGAGTCGACCATGAAGCAGTACAACCTCTAAAGCTTTGTCATATCAGATTCGTGAAGCTTTACCGGAAGAGTCGGCGGAGGTTGCCGAACTTTTCAGAAGATCGCGCCTTCATTTTTTGCCATATCTCCCAATACTTCATAGCGTTGAGGAGGACAGAGAATATTTTCGCGAGACTGTTTTTGTAGACAATACGGTTAACGTGGCTGTGCATTCTAAAACGGGGCGAATAATCGCATTTATCGCCTTTGAAAGTGGTCACCTCAATCATCTTTATATCGCTCCCGAGCATGTCCGCTGTGGACTTGGTGAAGCTCTTTTAGAGACTGCCAGAATTGAAAACGACAGTCTTGAGCTCTGGGTTTTTCAGGAAAATGAGCCTGCCATCGCCTTCTATAGAAAACATGGATTCGAGGTGATTAAGAGCACCGATGGAGCCGATAATGAAGAACGATGCCCGGATCATAAGATGTTATGGAGTTCAATTTGACTCGGACTTTGATACCAAATAAAGTGCTCTGTCCAAAAAGTAAGTTGGGTGCCTGAGACCGGTGGGAGGATAGAGTTCTTTGCCCTTGAGCTCGAAGCCCAGTTTTTTCAAGACTGCAGCCGAAGCGGAGTTGCCCGGATGGTGTCCGGCTTTTATTTTTTCTGCGCCCAGGGTGCTGAAGGCATGCTCAATGGCTGCTTCTGCTGCTTCGACAGCATAGCCTGACCCCCAGTAATCGGGCAGCAGATGATAGCCGAGCTCGATTGTAGAGGTCGAACCCGGTACCGGGTGGAAGCCGGTACACCCTGCAAAGTCGCCATTCTCGAGAATGAAGAGCGGCCAGTATTGAAAACCATGCTCCTTCTGGTAATGGATTTCGGTTGTCAAACGCTCTTTGATCTCGTCCTCTTTAAAACCCTTGATGCTTATCAGCCTGGTGACAGCCGGATCTCCCCACAGTTTCAGAGCATGGTCGAGCTGGTCTTCGTTCCATAAAGTGAATCCCAGTCGAGCAGACCTCTTGAAATAGGCTGTTTCAGAATGGGGGCTGTCTGGAGGGGGAGGACACATCTTATAACTCTTTCAATTCACTGTCGGTATAATATCGAGGTCGGAATCTTTTAGTAAGGGCCCTTGATGAGGAATTCTTTCCTATTTATCGCTTTGCTTCTTTTAATCGGCAGTGCCAGCGCGGTTGATGCCAGAGAAGTGATTGAATCTTTTACCAGTCGAGCCAGTCTCTCTTCTTCCGGTGTGATGGAGGTCAAGGAGACTATTGAAGCTGATATAAGAGGCAGTCGGCATAAGGCTCTTTATCGAATCATCGATAATTCCATCAGTCATCAAGGGCATCTTCAGAAGCTCGATGTCAAGGTTAAGTCCGTTCAGGACGGCAAGGGCAGAGCCCTGAAGTTCACCCAGAGCAGGCAGGCTACCGGGGTGATCGTCAATCTGGATAAGAGCCATGCCGGCCGTGCCGGTCGTATTCTCTATATCCTCTCTTATGAAGTAAAAGGGGCTGTCAATTTCAAAGACAATCACCCAACCCTGATCTGGGATGTGACCGGGGAGAACTTCCCTATTATGGTCCAAAAGGCCAGTTTCCAGTTGAAGCTGCCCCAGGGGATAAACTCAAAGGCAACCGCTGTGAAAGCCTGGAAGGGCGAGCCGGGCAAAGGTCATGAAGCGGCTGCGAAAAGTGCTAACGGAGAGGTGCTTGCCACAACAAGTGCCGTAGCTCCGGGAGAGAGTTTCAAGGTCGAGGTCGACTTGCCCATGGGCACGGTGACCGAGCCGGGATTTCTGGAGAGTCTTCAATGGATCGCCGGCGACTGGTATTTGCTGATTTTGCTGCCACTGTCTGCGGTGGTGGTGCTCGCTCTGGTTCGACTTTTCAAAACCAGAATAACTACCAATGTGGATGAAGCATCAGAAGTATGGAAATCGCCGGAAGGACTTCGTCCGGTAGAGATAGGTACTCTCATAGATCAATCCTGCGATGTATCGGATGTTTCGGTTACTCTGATTAATCTAGCGGTGCGCGGCTATTACACTGTAAGGGAGATTCCATCCACCGGCTTTTTCGCTCTGTCAGATCGAGATTATGAATTTAAGAGACTGCCGCCGCCCAAGGGCGATCCGTTAAAAGAATACGAAAAGATCTTCATGGAGGCTATCTTCGGCAACGCCTCTACCTCTTACCTCTCTAATATTCAGGGGATCTTCCGACAGTTTCTGCCTGATATCAGGAACAGTATCTATAAATCTCTGGTGGACAGCAAAATGCTCGCCAAGGACCCCAGCAAGGATAAAAAGCTCTATGGTTCTATAGGCTTTGCTCTGGCTATTTGTGGGGTCGCCCTGCTGTTTCTTATGGGTGAAACCGACTTTCTCAAAGCGGCCGGATTGGGTCTTGTGGTCTCTGGAATTCTGGTTTCGATAGCGCCTGCTTTCATTCCGTTGAGAACTGAAAAAGGTAATAAGACAATTGATCAGATCCATCTTTTTGCAGAGACGATGCGGACTGCAAAGGAGCGAGATCTTGCCGAGAAAATGCAAGAGGATAAATTCTTGTTTCATAAGCTCTTACCCTATGCCATCATCCTTGGTGTATTTGAAAAATGGGCGGCGGCTTGTGAAGAGTACGAAGAGCTCTGGCCTGACTGGTTTCAATTCTATGTTGACGGCACAAGAGATCACTTCTCCGCTACTAGATTCGCCAAAGATGTCTGGATTGCCACCAAGGTAGCCGGTCTTACCTTTACTGCTCCGCCACCGAGACAATACTCGTCCCATACTGTAGGCAAGTTCGGTACGCGTCATGAGCAGGAACATGAGGATAGAGAATAATAGAGGCTATTTAAAGAGAGGCTTCGATCGAGAAAAGCAGCGGCATTTCGGGCATCTCTTTGAAAATCCAGTAGCCTTCGTCCTTTTCGCTCGGTTCCATTAGCGGAAACTTGCGATACATAGAGAAGGGGTATTCTCGAAATCGTGTCAGCTTCAGTCCGGAAGTGATTAAAGCGTTGATGATATCCTCGAGGCTGTGCTGCCATTCATAAGAGATTCGCGGCGCAATCTTTTCGCTTTCAGAGGCGTATGAGCCGTCTACTTTCAGTTCCAGACCGGTCTTTGCAAAGTCGAAATAAGAATAGGTCACTTCTATTCGGTCTTCTGTCTGGTCGAAAATATCTGCTAGAGGATGTTGCTCGACTATGATGAAACGCCCTCCTTCTTTGAGATGATTTTTGATGGTGGCAGCCCAGCCGTCGAGATCGTTCAACCAGCAGAGAATGCCGTAGGAAGTGAAAACTATATCGAAGCGTTCTTCCAGTACTGTATCCAGCTCATAAATATTCGAGCGAATGAAGCGGGCATTGAGACCGGTTCTTTCATTCAGCTCCCGGGCAAGTTCAATACCTCGGTCCGAGATATCGACTCCGGTAACCCGGGCGCCGAGCCTGGCTAGAGATAAGCTATCCATTCCAAAGTGACACTGCAGATGAAGAATCGAGCTGTTTTTTATGTCGCCAAGCAACTGCAACTCGATGCTCTTCAGGGTGTTTCTACCGGACAGAAAGCCCTCCAGATCATAGTATTCCGAACGTTCGTGAATCGGTGTGAACTGATTCCAGAGTTCACGATTAGAGTCGATTTTATCCATCTGAAATAGTTTCAGGCACTAAAGGTTTTTGGCGGCTTCGGCGGCTCGAGTTGTAGAAATGGTTTGTTGGAGATCATCGGTTGTCTGGAAAATTGACCGAAGCGTCCGACCAGATCGCTGCCTGATAGCTCTAGATCTTCCAGCTCTTTCTGGTCGTTGGTGTCTGCACTTTCGTCGGTCAGCGGTGATTGAATAGCTGTCTCGAGCATGGTGGAATAAGCGCCTCTAACTTCGGCCGCATCTTTGTAAGCCATATAGACCCGGGCTCTTTCTTCTTGCTCTTTTTCGTAAAGCGGCTTCAACTCTTTCTGGTCTTTGTCGAGCTTTTCTACTCTGTCCGCGATACTGGTACCAACAACGCCTGATTTCTTCAGCTCGGCAAGTATTTCTGGTTTGTCTGTATCGGGCGTTTCTCCATTTAGATAACGATTGACCAGATCGACTACTTTCACTTGATCCTGATGAAGCGGAATCTTCTTGAGAGAATCATAGATACCGTCTACATTTTCGGACATGTTTTCGCCCAGGGTGGTTATTTTGTCGAAGCGTTCTGAAGTATAGCCTTCCAGTACATAGTTATTGGCGGCATCTACTAGATGCTTGTCGGCCATTTCGAGGCCTTTTCTGAAATCCGGTTGTTTGGTTCGGAAACTCTTGATGTTTTCAGCTTCGAGGTCGTTGTAAGTTTTGTCGAAGGCTTGTCTTCCCGGATTGGGTGCCAGATCCTTCGGTTCGGCTGGTCTTTCGTTGGCTTCGGCTTCTGGATTTACGCCGAAGGACTTCAAGAATTCTTTGAATCTTTCTATGGTTTCGGCATCAGCTCCCGTGTCAGGGCCGGCTTGCACCTTTTTGATGTCGGAAGGGCGAGATTGACTGAATTCAGCCAGAAAAGAATTATGTTTTTCGGGCTGACTCGAGTCTGATTCGCCCGAAGTAAGATGGAGATTGTCGCTGCCGGAATTGTGATCAAGTTGTCTATCGCTCATAGCTCTATCCCTATCTTGAGTTGTTGAATTTCGTTCCTGACTTCATAGTGGTTATACCCGCCTTGCTCAAGATTTTCGACTGATCCGGCGAAATTGAGCTCAATCCTCTATAAAGCGCACTCCATATTGTTCGAGCAGTTTTTTGAGAACCAGCTTGTCGAGCAGCATTGTAGGACTGAGCACGCCCCGGGTGGCGGTTTCGCCTTGTTCTATCAGGCTGATAGCCAACGCTTTGATAATTGCGGCTGTCAAGCGATACGGATTACTTCCTTTCATGATCAACCGTCTTGAGTAAGCGGAAGAAGAATTCGATTCGGACCAGCCTTCTGCCAGAATCTGAAAAGATGTCCTGGCTTGCTTCTCTTCGTCTATGGCTTGCTCGGAGCTGTTTATGAGTGGCTGCAGAAGACCGGGAGAATGGCGGGCGATATAGCCGGCAGATCTGGACAGCATTACTAGAGCCGGCCTATTCAGGGGTGAAGTCAAATAGGTTTTTATAGAATTGATCGAGTTGTTTCTCAGAGGTACGAGATAGACTTCTCCTCCGGGAAAGGCGAATCTGGAGCGATCCTTTTCATTGAAGCGCATACGAGTCGGCAGGGGTTCTATACCCTCTCCCGGCTTGATCTCTTTGCAGTCACCATCGACCCGATGATAGGAAGGCGCGGCGAGAGCGCAGATGACACTACTGTTGGTGCCTTTACTGGTGGCTATGTTTTTGAAACTATAAGTGATTTCTATCTTGTCAAGCCGAGTTCCCTCGGCAGCGAAGGCGCTTTCAAGGAGCGCGGCAGCCAGATCGCCCAGGGCAAATTCGAATGCGGCCGAGGGCAGGATGCTGATTGCTCTCTGCTTTGCTCTGGCATCGAATCGAGTGATGGTCGAGGCTATATAAGCCTGCTCACCGGTAATGTCCAAATAGCTTAGACCGGCTTCGACAGCCGCTTCCAGAACCGCGGTGCCGAAGCGGGTAAAAGGTCCGACACAGTTGATTACCAGGCTTGTCTTGTCTAAGAGAGAAGCGAGATCGGCGCTGATATCGACAACTTCGATTCTATGATGCGCTTGCAATGAATCTGTCAGCTTCTCAAGCCCTTGTCTTTTGCGGGCGGCCAGTATCAGCTCGATTCCGGATGAATCGAGTAAACGCGCTATGGTCTGGCCGGTGGTGCCGCTGGCTCCCAGCAGGAGAATTGGTTTCTTTGTAAGTTCGACCATGACGTTAATTGTAGATACAAGTAGTAAAGATTAAATAGAGCTGCAGGGATTACATCGCCTATTATCTGTTAATCTTTGCCAATTAGTAATTTAACTGATGAGGTTTTCTCGATCGTGCCTGGAGCCAAGATAACAGCCATGGGGGTGGGGGTTCCACCTGGTCTTTTGACTAATCAAGACCTTGAGAAGATGGTGGACACCTCCAGTGAATGGATAGTGGAGCGTACCGGTATTCTCACCCGGCATATCGTCGAGAAAGGTGTGACAACATCGGATCTGGCTTCCGAAGCGGCCCAGCAGATAATAGATAAGACCGGTATCGATCCGACCACTATCGACCTTATCATTGTGGCTACGATAACGCCGGATATGATGCTGCCTGCCACAGCCTGTCTTGTCCAGGATCGAATCGGCGCCAAGGGTGCCTGGGGCTTCGATATGTCTATCGCCTGCTCCGGATTTCTCTATGCCACCCAGGTGGCTGCGCAGTTTGTTAAAACCGGCGCCCATAAAAGGGCGCTTGTGATCGGTCTTGATGTTATGTCATCGATTATCGATTACGAAGATCGGCAGACCTGTATCATTTTTGGAGATGGCGGTGGTGCTGCGCTTATCGAACCGACAGAAGAAGGTGAAGAAGGGATCATAGACTTTCTGCACGAAGTAGATGGCTCCGGTGGAGAGTTTCTCTGTATTCCAGCAGGAGGCTCAAAGCATCCCACTTCTAAAGAGACTCTGGACAGCAAGATGCACTTTGTCCATCAAGATGGAAAGGTAGTATTCAAATTTGCTACTAGAAAAATGCCTGAGCTCTGTGTGCGCTTGTTAGAGCGACATGGCTATAGTGGCGATGATGTGGATGTGTTCATACCGCACCAGGCGAATCTGCGTATTATCTCTGCCGCTGTAGACCGGCTTAAGGTGCCGATGGACAAGGTTATTGTCAATATCGCAGAGTATGGAAATACGACAGCCGGAACTTTGCCTCTTGCGATAGACACAGCCTTGAATCAGGGTAAATTGAAGAAAGGCGATCTGGTACTGTTCGGGTCAGTTGGTGCCGGATTCAGTGCCGGAGCAATGTTGATGCGCTGGGCTTACTAAGATTTTTTAGCCTTGCTTTTGCTCTTCTCTTTGTCCTGGGCAGCGTCTTCTGCGCTCCAGCTCTCTTTCGCTTTTTCTATGGCGTTCGTCATCTCTTGCATCTCTCGATGATCCGGAGAGATGAAGCTGATTCCGCTCAGCACCCAGGCAGCCAGAGCCGGATCTTTGAGGTGATAATAGACATGTCTGCCTTCTCGGCGCTCTGAGACAATGCGATTGGTGCGCAGCACGGCCAGTTGCTGAGATACGGCGGCATGGGTGACGCCCAGCAAATCCTGAAGATCGTTCACCGATAGCTCCCGGGTGTTCAATTCTTCAACGATTCTAACCCTGTTCGGATTGGACAAAACGGCAAACAATCTTGCCAGTTCTGAACTTATTACAGCTCTATGCGGCATTTTTTATCGCTTACCTCCTATGCAAAGCTTAGCATGTTTGCATAGGAGAGGTAAGAGCCGACCTATATATAGGTACGTTTTTCATGATTCCAGGGCTTGAAACATAGCTTATTGGAGGTGTTTGTAAAAATGTCTGCATGTGCTAATATATTCGTATGCGAAGATTTGCATATGAGAATCTATTATGTTGCTGAGAAGTTCCAGTTCCGGCGAGTCCGTTGAGATAGTCGTAAAAAAGCTCTCCGACCTGTTTCGGGTGCTTGCCAATTCTCGTCGAGTTCAAATAGTCGACGAGTTGCGCCACGGCGAAAGGGACGTTTCGTCCCTGGAGAACTTACTAGAGCTGCCTCAATCAGCAATTTCAAAGCATATAGCGGTTTTGCGATCCCACAGGATTGTTGTAGAGCGGCGGGAAGGCCGCAGTGTTTTCTATCGGTTGATAGATCCGGAGCTTGCCTCATGGATGCTCGACGGTATCGAGTACACCGACCTGAATGAATCTAGTCTAAAAGGGGAGGCCTGATCCGAATGACGGCGCAATTTACGTTAGAAGAGATCGTCAATGCGACTCACGGATACCTGGTCCAGGGGGACGGAGGCCAGTCCGACTCGGGCAGAGTTGTATGGCTTCCCGATCAGATCGGTCCGGGAGATTGGTTCCTGGCCATGTCCTGTGGCGGCGAGGATTCTCATGATTATATCGAGTCTGCTTTTGAACGCAGTGCTCGGGGTTGCATCATAGAAGGCAGGCGTGCTTCTCTGTCTAGACTAGATAGAACGAATACGATTATATCCGTCGATGATACCAAGACCGCTCTGTGGCAGCTGGCCGGTTCCTGGCGCCGGAAAGTAGCGCCGAAAGTGGTGGCTGTTACCGGTAGTGTCGGTCGAAAAGAGACCATCGCATTTCTAGAATTTTTGGTTCGCAAGCAGTTTCGTTGCCATGTTGCAATTGACAGTGGTGCGCTTGGCTCCCTTCCTGGTTTTTTCTCGATGCCTGCCGATACTGAGCTCTTGATTGTCGAAGCAAGTGGTGCCAATCGTGGTGAAGTAGCAAGGACAGGCAATTTTGCCAGGCCTGATATGGCAGTGATTACCGCTGCTCATCATCCTCTGCCTTCTCCAAAGAGGAACGCTCGAAACGCCGCCTTATACGGCGAGATTCTCGAAACGCTATGCCTGGAAAATCCGGTTTTCGAAAAACTGGCGGTGGTCAATGATCGCAATCCGGTTTTGCAAGAGCGAGTGGACGCGATTCTAAAGGATGATAACAGTGCGGTTCTCTCCGGAAATGTTTCGAACATTTCAACAGCTGCCCTGGCCTGGATATCTGAAGCCAGTGGTGTCTCCCCTGATGCCGAGCAAGTAGATGTCAGTGCCTGGTGCGCTGTTACCGCGGCTGCCTGTCTGGGGCTCTCTATGGAAGAGATGCCGCATATCGTATCTGAAGTGATAGTAAAGGCGGGCAGTTATCGAGCATGAAGAATTCTGATATCGCTTTCAAATATATTGCCGACAGGCTAGTGCAATTCAAGAGTGTCGAATTGCTTGATGATGTGCAACTGTCCGACGGGCTGCTCGATGGATCCATAGCCGGTGCTGCGGTTATTGCTTGCTCGGATATGGGTTGGTTGTTGCGTTATGTTTGCAGCGACCCGGATGCGAACTTGCATCTTTTTCAGAATTTCGGGCACCGAACAGATAGCGGCGGTTTCGTCGAAACCGTCCTGGATAAAAGGCTCGAGACGATAATTGTCTATGGTCATTCTCCTTGCGGCTTTGCGAAATACCAGGCTAAAGAAGCGCCGGGTGAAGACTCTGACTGGTTGGAAGTCGGTCGCCGTGGCGTTCTTGAAGAGATGCTGCGTATGCTTGAAGAGAGCCGCATCGGTGAACTGGCTGCCAACGAAAAGCTTCGAGTACGGGTGCATGGTTGGTTCTACAACTCCGAGAGCCAACACCTGGAGGTCTTTGATCCTGTGCGAAAGTCTTTTGTCGAGCAGATAAGTCGACTGGATTACGAGCCACGGATCAAGTTCGTTCCTGATCAAGGTCTAGTCGGAGAGCGTTGATGTTGACGGTGTTAGGAGCTTATTTAAAGGCTAATTTATGAACATTGTATTTCCAGCAGTAGCAATTTTGGCACCACTGTTCGCGGCGTTGATGACGGCTGTGCCCCGCCGATTTATCAGTGCACTTAATTATCGTCTCGGCTTTTTGGCGCTTGTGGCCAGTTTTATGGCTTCATCGGTGGTGCTCTGGAATTCCACCACGACCACCGCACCTTTTTTAATACCGCTGTTCCAGTCGCCGTGGACCGTGCTTCCTTCGGTGGAGCTTTCTGTAGACAGGCTCTCGGCTGTTATGATGACGGTCATATCTGCAATCGGAATGGTCCTCTATCGTTATTCGATCAGGTATTTACAACAAGATGCCGGGCAGCCCAGATTTCATGCGCTTCTTTCTCTTGCCGTTTTTACTCTGCTCTGGATGGTGTCGAGCGCAGACCTGTTGATGTTGTTTATGGCCTGGCAGCTTTTGAGCTGGATTCTCTGCCTTCTTTCACATAATTTCGCTCATCTGCCTACCGCCCAGAGTTCCTTCAGAACTTTCATCATGTTGCGAGCCGGAGATGTCTCATTCCTTTCCGGAATCGCCCTGGCCTATCATCTGTATGGAACGATCGAGTTTAAGCCTTTGTTCGAACAGGCCGCTTCCAATCCTGTATCTATAGCGCTCTGGGGCAGCGGTATGGAAGTTGCCGGTGCTACCGCCGTGACACTATTGATTTTTGTAGGCGCCATGAGCAAGTCGGCTCAGTTTCCATTGCACATGTGGTTGCCCGACTCGCTGTATGCACCCACTCCTATTCATGGGCTATTGCATGCCGGTATTATCAATGCCGGAGGCTTTCTTCTCAATCGCATGGCTCCTCTTTATATACTCAGTCCCTCCACACTGCATCTGGTGCTATTCATAGGGCTTGCCACAATGTTGATGGGCAAGAGCATGATGCTGGTGAAGAACGATATCAAGAAGACTCTCGGTTATTCTACTATCGGTCAGATGGGATATATGATTATGGAATGTGGTGTGGGCGCTTTCTCGCTGGCCGTATTTCATCTTATCGCCCATGGACTTTTCAAAGCGACGGTTTTCCTCAATTGCGGCGATGTTATCCACAAGGCTCGTCTGGAGCCGGAGCATCCGTTTCAGCCTTCACCGGATTCGCCCGGATTCTTCGGCTGGTTGACCGGTTTTCTTGTCTCTCTAATGTTGCCATTCGGTATTGTGACCGGAGCCCACTATTTGCTTGGCATAGACTTCCTTGATTCCCAGGGAATGTTCCTGTTTCTGCTTTTCAGCTGGGTGACCGCATCTCATGCCATGCTCACCCTCTTCCGATTGCAGAATAGCTGGACGATGGTTCTTGCTATGCTCCTTTCCGTATCTCTGGTTTCTACGGCATATTTCTTCTCGGCAGAGGCCTTCACGCACTTCCTCTATCCTGACTCTGCATTCGTGGCAGCCAGCTTCGCGGCAGCCCGGCTGTCGGACGGGGTGTTTTATGGCTTGGCCGGGGGGCTTGTTCTCTCTATCTTCTTGAGTTGGTTCGGCCTATATCTTCATTATCACGACAAATTCGCGCTTCATTCCGGCAGCTTCTGGAATCATGTCTATATTCTTTTCATCAACAGGCTCTACCTTGATGCCTTTGTAATGAGGCTTCTGACCGTGTTGAAGCGGGCCGGACGTAAAGTAGATCAGTCTCGATTTACTCTGCCAATAGTCGTTGTTATGGCACTATTTTTCGCCTGGCAGAAGACCGGTGTTGTCTCTTCAGAGGCTCTTTCTAATATAGGCCCGCTTCTGGCGGCGGCTCTTTTGTTGCCTCTATTTCCATTGCATGGAGTCTATCTTTCTGCCCTCACCAGAGTATCCGGCAAGCTGGCGGTAGTTGCCGCGGTTGCCATGCCTCTTTTAGGAACCTGGCTGGTGCCTGCGTTGCCCAGGGAGATTCTACCCGGCTTAGGAGTACTTGCGGCTTTCGGAGCCCTCTGGGGTTCTTTGAAAGCGGTGATTCAAATTCGGATCTCTTGCCGCCTTGCCTACGGCGGTATGGCTCTCAGTTCCATACTCTGGTGGCACCTGGCCCAGGTGGGTAAACTGACTGCCCAGGGTCTTCTCTTTATCGTTGCTGCTTCACTGGCTATTGGTGGCTTAATGTATGCCTGGGAGCGACTGCGGTCTCGCTTTGGCGATCTCGATTTGAATGAGATCGGCGGTTTATTCAAGCCCATGCCTCGATTTGCTCTATGTATGGCCTTGCTTGTGATGGCTGCCTCCGGTCTGCCTCCCTTCGGCCTCTTCTATGGCTATCTGGCTATTCTGGTCAGTCCATCCACCACGATGTCACTGAGTCTGGTGGCGATGGTTGTTGCCTGGTTCGCCGCTTCATGGTATTCGTTCAAGCTGATGCAGCTATTGTTATTCGGACCCTGTCGGCAGGACCTTCGCTATAAGGACCTCGGTGGCGGTGAGGTCGCCGGCTTTGCAGTGGTTATCGCTCTTCTGGTTGTGCTAGGCGGTCTTCCACAGACCTGGTTGGAGACTGCCATCTCTAGCGATTCAAGAGAATCCAATATTAGTTACAGGGTCACAGGAGGCTCGCAATGGACGCGTTGATGACAAAAGAAAGCAAGATCCGTGAGCTGATCCAGCGGTCCAGTCTGGTGCTCTCCCACTACTGGCCGATGACCGGTTTTGTGCATCACAACCCGATTCGCAGTCTCGAGACTTTTCGTTTCCATGAGGCCATCGAAAAAGCACATCGGTTTACCGGTGGGCGCGGTTATTTGACCAACGAGCAATACCGGCGCTTGGTAGAAAGCGGTCGGATTGAAGCTAGTCATCTGGAATCTGCTCTTAGAGCTGTGTCCGGTGATCAAGAGATCGAACTGGGTGCCAGTAAAAAGATCTCTGACTTCGAGGTCCTCCGTGCTCATCTGCTTTCTGGTATCACCGCGCCCAGTCTAGATACAGTCTCAGCCCTGGTCGATGGTGGGCGGACCTATGTTAATGATGGGGTTCAGCCGCAGTTCAGGATGAACGCAGCCCAGGTGCGGCAGCTTGCGAATTTACTCGGGCAGTCCGGTGCTAAGGACGCTCAGGCAGAAAAAGGCTCCGGTTCTATCGCTAGCAATCTGCTTTCCTGGTGCGACCGAAAAGCTCACAAGCAATTGGAGTGGCTGGTCAATAGAGAATTGATCAAGTGGTGCGAGGCTTATTTAGACGAGGGTCACGCATCATGGCCGATGCCGGATAGAGAAAAGGGGTTTTACGCAGCCTGGAAAGGCCTTGCTTCTATGGAATGGTCCCCCTGTGGAATCGCCGATAGTGGCAGAAAAATCGCCGCATTGCCTTCAGACCCTGAAGCTGCTCTGGTCAGTCATCTGGAGGCTCTAGCTATTCCTGCCGAGCAGTGGCAAGAGGTCCTCACCTTCGAACTCACCTCTTTATATGGCTGGGCTAGTTTCATCAACTGGCGTGCCGAACATGAATCCTATGACTGGCAGGCTGCCAATCCGATAGATCTGGTGCAATATCTGGCTGTGCGCATGTTTTATGTGCGTGAACTGACTCAGCATTGTTGTAAGGTCGATCTGGGAATCGAAGGAAGTTTCGAGGCGATGCTCGCTTTTGAAGTAGCTACAAAAAGTAAACATAGAGATACACGTCTTGCAGACGCCTGGCGACTGGCGATGCTGGGTAGCGCCCTGGCTATTGCCCCGACAGAATTGCTCGATGCAGGCAGCGAAGAGCTGAAGACTTTGCTCCAATGGCTTGATCAGTTTCCGGAATCAGAACATGGACCGGTCTGGCTCGAGGCTTACGAAGCGGGCTATCAGAGTGCTCTGGTCGGCAAACTCAAGGGCGCGGTAGCGGATAAAAGTTCCGCAAAAGAAGGTGTTTCGCGGCCCCTGGCCCAGGCTATGTTCTGTATCGACGTTCGTTCTGAACCTTTTCGTCGAAGTCTGGAATCTGTCGGTCAATACGAAACCATCGGTTTTGCCGGGTTCTTCGGTATACCGATGCGCAGTCGGGCGCTCGGCCAGGAACATAACACCGATCAACTGCCTGCCATTGTTTCACCTAAGTACGAAGTGCATGAGGTGGCCAGGTCGAGCCAGGGAGATGAACTGCTCAGGCATAACGCCGGCGAGAATTTCATGTATACCATCCACGAGATGCTCCGGGACATGAAGCTGCATGTTCTCACTCCTTATGTAATGGTCGAGTCTCTGGGTTGGCTCTTCGGAATCCAGCTTTTCGGGCGGACCCTCTTCCCCCGCAGTTATCGCCGATGGAGAGCCATGGTTCGCAAAGCGATAGCACCACCGGTGGGGACCGCTATGACCATTGACCGAGACGAATGTGGTCTTGGCTTGACCGAAGAAGAGCAGGCTGTTTCTATTGAGACCGCCTTGAGAACGATGGGGCTGGTCAAGAATTTTGCCAGGCTTGTGGTTGTAGCAGGGCATACAAGTACTTCGGATAACAACCCGTATGAAGCGGCTCTCAACTGTGGTGCCTGTGGCGGCAATTCAGGTAAGCCGAACGCGCGCCTTTTCGCTGCCATGGCGAACAAGCCGCATGTCCGAAAACATTTAGCCGAGAATGGTATCGATGTTCCGGAAGACACTCATTTTGTTGGTGCCGTCCATGATACCACCACCGATATCCTCGAACTCTATGATCTAGAGGATCTGCCGGCCAGTCATGAGCAGGATGTGGAGCGCTTGAGAGCAGATCTCAAGAAAGCCGCCCTGCGAACCAACATCGAGCGTTGTGCTCGATTACCTGGTGCTGGAGCCGATCTCACCGCAGACAAAGCGCTTAAAGAGATTGGACGCAGGGCTGGTGACTGGAGCGAAACTCGTCCGGAGTGGGGGCTTGCCGGGAATGCAGCCTTCATCATCGGAAACCGCACCCTGACAAAATCAGTTAATCTCGAGGGACGAGCCTTCCTCAATTCCTATGACTACAGAATAGACCCGACCGGGGCACTGCTGCAGGGTATTCTGGGCGGACCTATGGTGGTCGGTCAATGGATCAATGCAGAGCACTATTTCTCTGCCACCGATACCGAAGTCTATGGCGCAGGCAGCAAGATCTACCATAATGTGGTCGGACGTATCGGTATCATGTCCGGTCCCCGGAGCGATTTGAGAACCGGGCTGGCCTGGCAGTCGATGATGAACGGTGAAAATGTCTATCACGAACCCCTGCGTCTTTTTGTGGTGATAGAAGCGCCGCGAGATCGAATCGAGTCTCTCTTCGACCAGAACGCCACCCTCAAGCAACTGCGGGATAACGAATGGATTCATCTGATGGCTGTTGATTACGATAGCGATGAGACCTTCTATCGTTACAGACCGGAAGCCGGCTGGGAGCCTGTTTTGTCCGATAGCGAAGGCGCCGGCACGTTTCGGATTTATATCGGCAACGATAGAAAAAGAAAAGTTTCGACCGAAGTCTAAATCAGGCAGCGTTACTTTTTCTTCTGAATTTTGATCTCGATGTCGTCGTTTTTGATGGTCACCTTTGCGGTGCCGCCATCTTCTAATTTGCCGAAGAGCAGCTCTTCTGAGAGTGGCTCTCTTATCTTTTGCTGAATCAAACGAGACATGGGTCTTGCTCCGAAGAGTTTGTCGAAGCCTTTTTTGCCCAGCCATTCCACAGCTTTCTCGTCTACTTCGAGGGTGACATTCTTCTCGTCGAGTTGTGATTTCAGCTCTTTGAGGAATTTTTGCACCACCTGGAGAATATGATCCATGGAGAGCTGGTTGAAAGCCACCCAGGCGTCCAGCCGGTTGCGGAATTCTGGACTGAAGGTTCTCTCGATGGCTGTTTTTGCCTTGCTTGCTCCCGGGGTCATATTCTTTCTGGGATGATCTCCGGCCAGTTGCGGTTGGACACTGAAGCCGATATCCTCGCTGGTCATCTCTCTGGCACCGGCATTGGTGGTCATGATGATAATCACATTGCGAAAATCCGCTTTCTTGCCGTTGTTATCTGTGAGAGAGGCGTGGTCCATGACCTGAAGCAAGATGTTAAAAAGATCAGGATGGGCTTTTTCTATCTCGTCCAGTACCAGGACACAATGAGGGGTTTTGTTGATGGCGTCGGTCAAGAGTCCGCCCTGGTCGAAGCCGACATAACCTGGTGGCGCACCTATAAGACGCGACACTGTGTGTTTTTCCATGTATTCGCTCATATCGAAGCGCAGGAAGTTGACACCCATGACCGTAGCCAGCTGTTTCGCCAGCTCGGTTTTGCCCACTCCGGTCGGACCGGAAAATAGAAATGAACCTATCGGTTTACTGGGAGTCCCCAGCCCTGATCTTGATAGGATAATCGCTTTGACCACCTGTTCGACGGCATGGTCCTGACCGTAGAGCACTGATTTCAGCTCTTTCTCGAGATTTTTGAGCTTGTCCTTGTCCGAGCCCGATACCGACTTGGCCGGAATTCTGGCGATTGATGCGACTATATCTTCGATGTCCTTGACCGTTACAACGCGCTCGGCTCTTTCCTCTTCTGGTAATAGCCTGAAAGCGGCACCGACTTCGTCTATAACGTCTATGGCTTTATCCGGTAAGAATTTTTCGTTGATATGTCTTGCAGAAAGCTCCACTGCCGCTTCCAGCACTTCGTCGCTGTATTTGACACCATGAAACTCTTCGTACTGTTTTCGCAGTCCTTTTAGAATCTTGACCGACTCTGCTTTACTGGGCTCGATGATATCTATCTTCTCGAAGCGGCGAGCGAGAGCCTTGTCTTTCTCGAAAGACGCCTTGTATTCAGAGTGGGTGGTGGAGCCGATACAGCGGATGTCTCCGCTGGTTAGATAAGGCTTGAGAATATTGGAGGCGTCCATGCTGCCACCACCACCGGTGCCCGATGTGACGATCGAATGAATCTCGTCTATAACAAGAATGGATTTTTCTTTGTCTTTCAGAGCCTTGAGAACACTCTTCAAGCGTTTCTCGAACTCTCCTTTGTATTTTGCTCCGGCAAAAAGAGAGCCCATATCCAGAGAGAATACCTCGGAGCCTTTGAGCAGGTCCGGTACGTCTCCATCGGCGATTCTGATGGCGAGCCCTTCGGCGATGGCAGTTTTACCCACACCGGGGTCGCCGACAAAGACAGGGTTGTTTTTTCGTCTTCTCGATAGAACCTGGATGGTGCGTTTCAGCTCTGACTCTCGGCCCACCAGAGGATCTATCTTGCCGTCCCGGGCACGCTGGGTGAGATCCGAGGCGAAAATCTCGAGAGGATTATGTATCGGTCGGTCTTCTTCATCGCCGTCTTCGCCGAAATCGACTTCCATCGATTCTTCGTCGTCATTTTCGATACCGTCTTTCGGAATTCCGTGGGATATATAGTTGAGCACATCGAGCCTGGTGATACCTTGCTTTTCGATTAAATAAGTGGCGTAAGAGCGCCTTTCGTCGAAGAGGGCGGCGATTACATTGCCGGCATCGATAGTGGTCTGACCAGAATTGTGGGCCTGCATAATGGCCCGGCGCAGCACCCTTTCGTAGGAAGCGGTCTGCAAAAGATTGTAGTCCACAGTAAAAGGAATCTGTTCAAAGGATTTCGAGATGAAATCGTCGAGCTCTTTCTTGAGCTCGTCTATATCGCCGCCGCACTTTCTGATAACTTCTATCCCGGTCTTGTCTTCTAGCAAGGCGCGCAGAAGATGTTCCAGGGAGAGATACTCGTGCCTCTGGGAGATAGCCTCTTCGGCTGCTTTACTGATAGTTTTTTCCAGTTCCGGAGAAAGCATCTGTCTGGCAGGTTTCCTGTGGTTTACCGACTCTACAATTCAATTTACCACTTTAATCACTCCGGCTCCATGGTACAGAGCAGAGGAAAATCGTGATTTCTTGCTTCGGTCATTACCCGGTTCACTTTCTCCTGGGCAATCTCATGGGTATAGACTCCGGCCACGCCCATTCCTTGCATGTGAACGGCAAGCATAATCATGGTTGCGTCTTCCTCTTTTTTGTGGAAGACCGTCATCAGAATCTGAACCACGAACTCCATGGTCGTGAAGTCGTCATTGTGCAAAAGTACTTTGTATAGAGGAGGTTTCTTTACCTTCTTCTTGGTCTTTGTGACAACCTTCTCTTCGTGATCGGTCTGGTGGCTTGGATCCCAGTTCGACATCGAAAACCTCCTCTACTCCAGAACCATTTTATAGCGAAAAACAGAAAACTTTCCAGTCTCGAGGCGCAGGGCTCGATTGTCAACAAGGAGAAGTCTTCTGTTTTAAACGTTCTGGGCTATGAATCGGATTTATGGTGTCAAATCCGGTGCTCTTGCGAAGAGCCTGTTGATTTATTCTGTGGTTTTAGCCGGCAAGCTGGTCGTCGGACATGTACCCACCCAGTTCGAATTTATCATTCACCCACTGGGTTACTGCCGAAGCGATAGCTGCAATGAAAAGACACAGAGCAATGGTACTCACGATTGAACCTTCTTTGTTAGTGCGAAGTTCTACTCTTTCATTCTCCTCCCGGCCGGGTTAAGGGGCGGTTAAGAGGAAGGTTAAGCCGAGATCTTTGCTCTTGATAATTCACAATTCAGGAAGTGTCGCCAGAATAGCGATTTCGGGCTTTCGGGACGGTCCCAAAAATAATGTCAAGAAGGGCTCGGATCATTAAACCGGTTAAGGTCCCCGGGGGGTGCATTTGTCTTGATGCTGCAAAGCATGGTCTGTAAACCTATATAGAGGTTGAGTTTACAGGACCAATAGTCAAGTGGAGGAGCTAAAAATGGAAACCGCCCTCAGGCGGCATCCTCATTGCTTTCGGCATATTGAGGTATGCGGAACCAGAAGATGCTGCCCTCCTCCAGTTCGCTCTCTACCCCTATTTCACCGCCATGGGCTTCGACAATCGCTTTGCAGATGGCAAGACCCAGTCCACTTCCTTTTTTCTCGCCTTCGTCTCCCCGACCGGCCTGTTTGAACTTCTCGAAGACCAGGTCTATTTTGCTTTCGGGAATACCCGGACCATGGTCGATTATTTTGAATTCCAGCATCGGGATAGAGTGTTTACCAGTGGATTTTTCACAGGTTATATCGACCGAGGAGTTCTCCGGAGAGAATTTGACAGCATTGCTTATGAGATTAACCAGGACTCTGTTGAGGCGTCCGGAGTCTACAACAATTTCATCGGGCTCGAATCTTGGACGAAGCACGATCTCTTTTCTGTCCGCTTCCGGTTTGACCATATAGATAGCGTTATTAATGAGGGCTTCGAGCTCGGTCTCTTCATAATTCAAAGAGAGTCCGCCGGATTCATATCTTTCTACATCGATCAGGTCATTGATCATCGTAATCAGCGCGGTGACTGATTGTTGTGCCAGTCCGACCAGGCGATTGCCTCTCTCATTCAGATCTCCGACCACGCCTTCCAGCATCATATCCAGTATCACTCCCAGAGAGGTCAGAGGCGCTCTCAGGTCATGGCTTACCATGGCAATAACTTCTTGCTTCAGGCGCTCAGCTTCTTTTCGCTCAGTGATGTCATGCACCACGCAGAAAACCGACTTGCTGCTCTCTGCCCATTTTGCAGTCCATTCTGTGTGCAGATAGCGACCGTCGTTTTTTTTGAGACGAATCTCGAAGTTGACCTCGTGAACTGAATTCTTGGTGCTTTCCAGACCACGGTAAGCCTGGTTGTGGTCCTCTTCGTGGACAAGGGTAAGCAAGTTGGTGCCCAGCAGTTCGCTAATTTCATAGCCGAGCTTGGGTTCGATGGCCGGGTTGACTTCGGATATTCTGAGGGATTCGTTCAGTGAGCAGATGATAACCGCTGTGTTATCGATCATGGCACGCTCTTTTTCTCTGGTCGCCTCGAGCTCTGTGGAGAGATTATGAATCACTCCGTCAAGTTTGGCCAGTTCGTCGGTGCCTGAAATAGGCTTGCCCAGAGGTTTTCCGATGGCAATGTTCATCGTATTGTTCATCAGAACATTGAAGCGGCGGGCGAAAGTGAGAGAGAAAATCAGGGCTAGAAAAACCGCCAGTATGACGTTGGCAATTGCTGCACTCTCCACAATCGATTTGAGCTTCTGTCTATTAAGCGTTTGCTTCTCGTGGAAGCGTCTGCGGGCATCGGATTGTTTCTCTATTACCGTGAGACCTGACTTGTTCAATTCTTTCACCAGACCGCTCACTTTGCTCATCAGGCTGATGTTGGTGTATTCGGCAGATTCATCGAGAATATCGCCGGTGTTTTTGAAGACTTCGGTTATCTCTTCGATGATATGGATGAAATGAGCGGTCTCGGGGTCAGGTTCTCCGGCTAAGTCGTTTATCTCTATGAGCTTTTCTTTTCTGGCATTGAGGCTCTCGTAGAGCTCTTGCATCTCGGTCATGAAATTTTCGGAGCGGGTGGTCTTGAAGAGGACCATCTGGGTGCTTGCTGTCCAGGTGTCATTGAGAATCAGGTTCACATAGACCATCGACTCTACAGCCCGAGACTCGTCCTGGCGGTCTTTCTCCATGTCTTCCAGGGACGACATGACCACGCCCAGAAAGCAGAGTTCGATCACCAGAGGAACTATGATCAGAAGAGCTATTTTGTGGGTAATCTTGAACATAGTTTCCGAATGAGTTCTTAAATAGAGGCTCTCAGATTAATCTTTCCCGATGATAGTTACTGCTATGCATATTAAGAAAATCGGACCGGCTTCATTCGTATTTCCCCCATTCCTCAAAATGCCCGCCATATCTAAACTGAAGGAGATGTCACGGAATCTCGAAGTGCCCCCGGATAAATCAATCGAACCCGAATTTCGGAGTGTCGAATAATTGCGAAAGCATCGACCGGAGCGCCTTCTCAAGGGAAATAATGAGCGCCAGTCTAGAAAGACAAGATTCAGCCAAAGAGGTCGCCAGTAGCCCGGAAGCAAGCCAGGCTAAGGAGAATCTTTCCGCTGAATATAGAAACTTTCTCGCCTCTTCCAGAGGCTCGGTGCCGCTGAGTGACATAAATGCTTTAGAAGCGGCCAAAAAGGCCGACACAGACTCAAATTCCAGCTCCAGTTCCGATTCCGTGACAGGCAAGGTTCTGGATTTCAAACCGGCCAGTCCGGCTCGAGAGAGCGGCCAGCAATCCGGTCAGCTTGAAATTCCCGACGGCATCTATAAACAGCCCGCAGGGACAGATTCTACGGTTCGCTTCAATCCCGGTGATGCGCGCGCTGATAGGCCCGATGCCCGGAACTACCGCAGCGAAGACAATCCTCTCGTTTTCTCGGGTAATGACGCTATCTCGTTGATCGCCCGCAAAGCTAACGGTCATCCAATCTGGCAGCAGAGTCGCTATAGCGAATATCTGGACAACGGCAAACTGGCCGACGCCGCCAGCGTCTCTCTGGTGCTGCAGTCGGTGGGTTATGACTATGCCGATTCGGCGAATAACAATAACCTGGTCAAGAAGCTGGTCGCCAATGGCTGGCAGCTTGTCGGAGTAAGTCAGGCGAAAGAAGGCGACGTTATCGTAGGTGGCAAGCTCGGCACTCGCTGGAATCAAGATTCTAGAAACGCCCATATCGGCATAGTAGGCCCCGGGGGCTCTGTCTATCACTCTGACGCCGGTACCGGCAACTGGACCAATGTATCCAGGCAGGATGCCTTCGACCCTGCGGTCTACGGAGACCAGATCTTTATTCTGAGACCGCCTTTAGACCCGCCCGGTCAGAACAGAGATATCAGAGATAATTTCCGCCGTGACATCAATCCCGGCTATAACAACGGTCCTGGTTCTTATTCGGACTATCGTCCACGCGAGCAGGATAACTGGCAGCGCTATGACGATCAGCGCCGTTCTCAGAACGGAGAGAGCGACTACTGGCGTGATTACTGGAAACAGTACTGGAGCGACTACTGGCGCGATTACTGGAGCCAGTACTATCGTTCTGGGGACCGCAACGGCAATCGTCCCGGAGACAGTCCCTATGACCGCCGGTACGAAGGTCCGCCCGGCAACAGTGAGGATAAATCAAGACGCATCTACGATGCCGCCCGCAGCTCGGTAGGGCGTCGCATGTGGCAGCAGTCCGACTATGCTCCGGATACCAGCGACGGACGGCTGGGTGCCACATCCAGTGTCTCTGAAGTCTTGCAAGCGGCTGGTTTCCAGTACGCCAACGGCGGTCGGGTCTCGACCCTGGCTAGACAGCTACTTGCCCGGGGTTGGCAGCCGGTCTCTTTAGACCAGCTTCGTCCCGGAGATGTGCTCTATGGCGGTAAGAATGAACGCTGGGAAGAAGGTGGCGGTAATGCCCATGTGGCTATAGTAGGCACCAATGGTCGGGTCTTCCACAACGATTCCAGAAACGGGGTCTGGACCGAAGCCGATGTCAGAGATGCCTTCAACCCTCAGGAATTCGGCAGAAGGGTCTGGGCTTTGCGTCCTCCCGATCAAGAGGTCTATATAGCTCCCCAGCGAGATGAGTATGCCTATCGTGACTATCCCGGTGAGGACCCGAGAGGTTATGAGCGCAGAAGAAGGGGCGATTACAGTCCGGGCGGCAACGCCTCGCTGGCTGAGATCGCCAGCAATAGCGTCGGTCGACAGCTCTGGCGCTTTATTCGAGGCACTCCGGCTCGACTCGGTTGTGCCGCCAGTGTCTCTGCCGTGCTCAATGCCGGTGGTTATGACTATGCCAGAAGTGCCGGGGTCGGCGGTCTGGAAAGCCAGCTCTTGAACAACGGCTGGCGCAAGATGAATGTCAGCCAGGCCCAGCCAGGTGATGTCGTCATCGGTGCCCGCACTCCCTACTATCGCAACGGTGGCGGTGGCTCCCATATCGGCGTGGTCGGCTATAACGGCAAGGTCTATCACAACAGCTCCGGCCAGGCGCAGTGGATCGAGACCAATCTAAATAGCTACTACAACACCAGCCGATTCAGAGCCGGTGTCTGGGTCCTGCGTCCGCCCGGCAGCTACGCTTAACGCTTAAGTCTTCAATATCGACATATATAAAAGGTACAAAAAGTCGATTATTTAGATCCGTCGATGGATCTCCCTTTTGATATTGAGTGCTGGTAAGGGTTTTGATTGGTGTGTCACGTTCCGGTCACGTTCGTTTCATATCTTATTAGCAAGGCTTAATACCGTTTCTGCGATTCATTTTCAGAATCACTTCTCTGTTGACGCCTTAGTAATTGCCGATGGAAACGCCCATGAACAGGGCTGACTTTCCTGATCAGGCAAAGTTTCTTTCTCGATAAAGCCGACAGGATGCTGCCGGCATGGGTTTGGTGTGCCATCTTATATGGTGCCATGTCACTGCCTGTGGTGCGGCTTTCGTTCGGTGTAGATAAAATGATTTTTGTTCCGGCTCGAGGGGCTGTGTCTTGCTGTGGCAGGGCATGGGAGCCGGCCTGGTCTGATGCGCACAAATGGCTGATTAGACTTTGAAGAGAGGATTCCCCAATGTCAATAGAATTTGCCGATCTGTTTTCTAATGCTCATGGTCCTCCCGTTGATAATGGTGATAAAGCCAGGGATCATGGCAGGAAATATTTGAGTATTCCACCCATATCGCGAACACATTTCACTCATTCGCTTCCTGGGAATGGTGGTGATTTTCGACCGTTGCATCCCTTGCAAAGAAACGATGAAGATCAGGAGAATGACACGGGGAGTCAAGAATCCCGTGGTGCCAGGGATGGACGAGAGGCCTACGAACGTTTGAAGCGTGGAGCCGATGGTGGAGGCGATCGCTCGAGCGAGTACTGGAAGAATTATTGGCGCGATTACTTCAAAGAATACTGGCGCGACTACTGGAGACAGCGCTACGAGGGCAGAGAAGATCGGTCCTATAGAGATCGCGAATATCGAGAAGACGATAGCAATGACGAGACCACCGAGCGCAGACCGGAGCGCAGGCGCGAATCGCCCTCCGATAGAAGTGAGCGAGGCAGTCGCGACATAGTCAAGGCGGCGGTGGATAGTGTCGGTAAGCGCATGTACGAACCGATGCTCTCTTATTCCATGGGACGCCTGGGCTGTGCTGCCAGTGTGTCCGGGGTTCTAAAGGAAGCCGGATATAAATACGCCAATAGCGCCCTGGTTTATGGACTGCACAATCAACTTCTGAAGAATGGTTGGCAGAAGCTGCCCGTTTCGGAAGCTCGACCCGGTGATGTCATCATCGGTATCAGACGATCCAGTTGGCAAAGTGGTGGCGGCGGCTCCCATATCGGTATCGTCGGCGATAACGGCACCACCTACCACAACAGCTCGGCTCGTCGGCACTGGATACAAGATACACTGGCGCGCTGGAACACGAGACGATACCCCCGGGGGGTTTTTGTGCTCAGACCGCCCACTAGTTGAGGTACAGGATTATGATGCCAATTGGACATTTGTCAGGCGACAGCCTCAAAGAGATGCATAGAGCAGACGGTCATGGCGGTGGTGACAGGTCACACCTTCTTGATGGTGTCTACACCTCACAATCATTCTCGCGGGCATTTGCAAGCGATAGAGAAAGAACCTCGACCTCTAGCGCCCACCTTCCTGAATTGGGAATTGTCACCACTGCTGATTTCCGTTCCGGAGTAGAGGATAGAGACCTTCTCCACCTCACTGGAGGCTCTTCTCGTATAGCTTCTGTTGCAGAAGGGGCGGAAGGCAGAAAAATGTGGCGCAGTTCTTCTAAGGCGGATCTTACCGTAGACGGTAAATTCGGCTGTGCCGCTTCCGCCGCAGAGGTGCTTCAGCGAGGAGGAGTGCGGGTGCCCGATGCCGCCACAGTTGGTCAACTCGACAACTCTCTGCGCCGCAGGGGCTGGAGTCGCGCCTCTGTCAGTGAACGTCAGCCTGGCTGTGTGGTAATCGGTCACCGGGGTGGCTCCTGGAAAAATGGTGGAGGCAAGGCCCATATAGGAATAGTCGGTACCGACCGTAACAGCATCTGCAACAACAAATCCAGGGATGGCGGGGTCTGGACCTGCGAGCCTCTGGCGTCGGCGATTCCTTATCCCAATAGATATTCACTCTGTCCGCCGCGTCATTGATGTCATCTGCTTTGCATTGAATAATCGCAATTATCGGACTTAAGATCCTTTTTGCATGTTTTATCCAGGTCAAATTATGGATAATAAATAGGAGTTGCAGGCCTTATATAGAATTGCGAGTTCATGGCAAGAATTCTTGTAGTAGAAGATGATCCGAAAGTCTCCCAGGTGGTTGAAGAGGCTCTGGCCGCTTTCAATCATATTGTCGAGGCGGTGGATGACGGTCTCGATGGGTTGGAGCGTCTGACCTATTATCACTACGATCTGGCCATCATCGACTGGAATCTGCCGGGTCTGACCGGGATAGAGATCTGTCAGAAGTATCGAACTTCCGGCGGACAGATACCTATTTTGTTTCTCACCGGTCAGTCGGATGTGCCTAATAAAGTCGAAGCCTTCGACTCTGGTGCCGATGACTACCTGACCAAGCCCTTTGCTTTTTCAGAATTGATGGCGCGGGTGAAAGCCTTGCTGCGCAGACCTCCCCAGATGGTTGAGAAGATTCTGGAAGCCGGCGGTTTGCGCATGGATCTGGCTACTTGTTCGGTAACAAATGGTGGCCAGCCCGTTAATCTGGCGCCGTCCGAATTCGCCCTGCTTGAGCTCTTTATGAAAAGTCCAGGAAGGCTCTTCAGTTCTGATGAGCTTCTGAACCGAGTATTCAAGACCGAATCAGAAGCCACCGATGAAGCGGTCCGTCAGCGTGTGTTGCGTCTGCGCAAAAAAATCGCCCAGGACGGCAAGGATTCTTTGATCAAGACGGTCAAGGGTCTGGGCTATAAATTCGAAGTCGAATAAAACGGCAATTTCAGCAAATTTTGAAAAAAGTCGAGTTCTGTCACGTTGAAGTAACGATGGTGGAATAGATTATAGTCAGGAAGAGCGAGAGAGCTGAATAAACAGCCCAAGACGAGAGAAGCGCTTCCAAGAATTTAAGGAGAAAGCTGACCGACTGGTCATAGACCAGGAAGAAAGCGGAATCGACAAGGGGAAAGGACAGGCGAGGACCAGCAATTTGCTGGTTCTTGCTTCATTTTCTGGATCTTTTGCAACTGCAAAAAATAATCGAATAATCGTGATTCGGTAACGTTGTGGTTATACTCAGGTCCTAATATAAAAGCATCCAATCAACACACAAATTGCTTACCCGCCCAAGCAAGGTAATAGAGCCAGTTTCCTGCCCAGAGACTGGCTTTTTATCTTTTTGTTTTACTGAGACTTCTCTTCGAAAAACTTGATCTGATCGTTAAAATTGAGCTGAAAGTTCCAGGGGCGGCACCAGTAACGGTGTGAATCGAGAAGAATGAGAATGAGGTCTTCGCTCTCTTTGACACTGACCAGAGAGGCTTTCGGTACGACAATCTTCTCTTCACCGGCAAGCATTGAAGCCAGCTTTTCACGTCCACCTTCGCTGGCCTGGGAGATGATGAAGTTCTCGGCGTTCAGAGTTGTGGATGATTTATCCAGGCCGAAATAGAAGCGCTTGTTCTCTCCGGCTTGTGCCATCAAATCGACTTTGACAGGCACTGCTCTATCTCTTGCCTGCCAGAGTTTAAGGGCATTTTTGTGGAGATTGCTGCGCTGATCTTTTATAAGAAAGAAACCGCAAAATATCAAAGCGCCAAAGAGCACCATCGGTCCGGCAATCTTAGGAATAAGAATTACTATGAAAGGGGCCAGTGCTACGAAAAGAGCGAATACAACCCAGGCCAGGGTGCTTTTACCCTGGTTTTCCAGTTCCGGCGGAGTGTCCACTCTCTTTTCCTGAATATCGCTGACCTGCATGGATATTACCGGAGATGCGCCTACTATTATATTCTGCCCGCTTTTTCACTATTTTATAACCGCAGAGCTATTAGCCGACTTTCGCGAATATCTCAGAGAGAATTTTTGATGCCACGGTCCGCCCGGACTTGAGAGCGCCGTTTATAGAGCCTGTTTCAAGATAATCGCCGCATAAATAGAGATTCTCGTCGGCTTGATAGCTTCTGAAAGTGCTGTTTCTGGCGGTGGGAGACTGGGCAGGTAGGCTGTATCTGACCCTATAAGTACGCAGATGCTTCCAGCCCTTTACAGAAGCACCGAACCATTCTTCCATTTCCTGTCTGATCAAATTCTCCAGTTCGGCATCACCTACCGGCGGATCTCCGACGCATGATACTACCGTCAGTGCTTTTCCCGGAGGGGCGTAGGCCGGTGAGACGTTGGAGAGAACCACCACATTATTGACATAGCCGTCGCCGTCACCGTTCAGAACCAGACAGGGCTCTTTCAGCGGAGCTTCATCGGAAGAGAAATAGAGGCTGGTCTGAGAGCAATAATTTGCCTGAATCTCTTTGTGCAGCAGTTTCAGGGCGGTAGTCTGTTCTGTCGCCAGCACTATTACTTTCGCCGAGCGTTTTTTACCGGAGGCCAGCACCACAGAGCCATCTTTTACCGCCTCTACTTTTTGACCGTATTCTATGGTGCCGTCTTTCAAGCGCGCGGCCAGTTGGTCTGGAATGGCTTGCATCCCTTGTTCCGGCAACACATTGTCGCCCAGGGCGAGCATTTTGAATACGAATTCGAAGACATGACTGGATGTTTTCAGGTCTCTTTCCAGAAAGATGCCGCCAAGGAAGGGTTTGAAGAAATCATCGATCATCTGACGAGAAAAACCTTCTCGGCGCAGCACTTCGTAGGTCGTGCATTCCGGTTTGTCGAAAATGTCTTCTATGCTCTCCATCTGCAGCTGTTTTTGCAGACAAGCCACTTTTACTTTGTCAGCCGGTTTGCCCAGGGGCGAAGTCAGGGTGGCAAAAATATCTTTTGGGCTGCGCAGCGGATCGGCTACGCGATGGAAGCGGCCGTCTTTGCGCACGATTGCTCCGGGATAGAACTTCTTGAAATTGAGCTTGTCATAGTCGAGAAATCTTTTGCCTTCCGGATATGCGGTCAAATAGATTTGAAAGCCTCGATCAAGTATATAGCCGTCGAGACGATCGCTTTGCACCCGCCCGCCACATCTATCGCCGGCTTCGAGCACGACTACGTCGAGACCGGCGGATTGAAGGGTCAGGGCACAGCTCAGCCCTGCCATTCCGGCGCCCACGACAATGACGTCCGTCTTTTTGCTCATACGAAGCTCTCCTTTCATTTTCGCCAGCGGCGCTTGAGTCGCTAGATTATAGCTCAGTCTAAAGTCCGGTTGAAATATCTAGAACTTATAGTTCGCCGGTCGGCAAAGCAGCCAGGGTCCTGTTTTTCCGCCTTCATTGTAGACTCCGACCAGCATTCGTCCACCCATATTCTGATCTGGTCTAAACTGGGCTGTACCCTTGCTCTTGTTCCAGGGACATTCATAATTAATTTTGAGAATGCCGCCGCCGGGCTGACGCATAAAAGATCCGAAAGTGATCTTTGCCACCTTTCCGTCCGGTTTTGTGAAGCTACCGTTTAGCTGCTTGACCACGGCCAGCGAAGTACCCTTCAGATTGACCTCTCCAAAACTGGAGTCCCATTTGCCTTCCACAGAGAAGATGCGCGGCGCTCTTTCGGTGGCAGGGTTGGCTATCGTTTTCAGGTCGGTTCTCGATTTTAGAGAACCCCCGCCACGGCGGTTCAGAATCCATTCGCCGCTTGTGCCGGCCTGGAAGTATTTGCCCCGCATAACGCCTTGATCGCCATCGAGGATGAATTCGGCATAGCCCCACATCGGACGCCATTTCATGTAGTACTCTATTTTTAAGACCGAATTTTCCAGGCGTCCCCAGGCTATAGGAGCAACATTGCTGCCGCTGATATAGCTGCCGCTGACTATTGCGTCGCCTTTCTTAGATTGACCTTCCATCTTTAGTTCGATGACACCATATTTGGAGTCCCAGGTTCCGTCTATATTGCGGAGCGTGCCAGCAGCCTGCGCTGCCGGCATGACCAGGCTCAAAATGAAACCTGAAAGCATAATCAGACAAAAGTGTCGTGCAGCCCCTGAAATTGTCATCGATTTCACTCCATAAGACGGATTCAGTATACCGCCCGTTCAGGCTTTCTGCTTGATCAGGCTGTTTTGGTTCTCTATGACCTTATCGTAGATCTTGATATAGTTTCGGACCATCTCTGCTTTGCCGAAGAGTTTTTCTACGCGCTTTCTGCAATTTTCCGGTCGAATCTCTTTGAGTTCAGGAAAGCGCTGAATGAGCTCTTCGACAGAGTTGCCGACTATGGCCGTTCGACCGTCTTCCAGCACCTCTTTGACCGAGCCTCTTTCAAGGGCGAGCAGAGGGACTCCGCAAGCCATGGCTTCAGCCATGACAAGACCGAAAGGCTCATCGAAATTAATCGGATAGGTTATGGCGATGGCGTTTCTATATAAGTCGTTCTTTTGTAGCAGATCTACTTCGCCGACATATTCGATGCCGTTTTTGCCGAGTTCGGGCTTGACCTCTTTATCGAAATAATCTTGATCTCGGCGATCTACTTTACCTGCGATTTTCAAGGGCAGTTTAAGGGCGCGGGCAATTTCTATCGACTCTCGGGTGCCTTTGTCATGGCAGATACGACCGAGAAAAAGCAGATACTCTCCATCATTGTCTCTCTGATAGCGGTAGTCTTCCAGATTGATGCCATTGTATACGGTGCCAATATAGTTGATCTCTTCGGGGTGATTGAGGCGTCGATAGGCATCGCTTATCGAGACATAGGGCAGTTCTCGATAGGCGAAATAGATGTCTTTGCAATAGTCTCGGATCGGATTGTGATTGGTGGTCACCACCGGCTTTTTCATATTGGCCAGAAATGGCAGAGCCTGCCAGCTCATATGGTTGTGAATGATATCGAATTGATCCTGCATCTCCTCCAGCTTCAGGAGCGTTCTGATGTCGTAGGCAGCCCACCTTGACTGGGGAATAGTGTGGTCTGCTCTCATCGAATGATCGGTGATACTGACAAGCCTGGCTGCGGTCTTAGAATCTCCCGAGGCGAAGAGAGTCACTTCGTGACCCTGCTCCACAAGCTCTTCGGTCAGCAGATTTACTACGATTTCGGTACCGCCGTAACCGGCAGGAGGTACGCTTTCGACAGATGAGGCGAGCTGGGCGATTTTCATTTATGGTCCTTTGAATTCGATTTCGAATTTGCTTCGTTTGCGGTCATTATATAAAGCCGGACCGGGAAGATCCAGGTCATAGCTGGCGCTTCTTTGAAGTGGTGGCGTATATGATGCGCATTCAGCCTGTCTGGTAAGTTAACAAGGGTGACTGCAAACTTTCGGTATGCCGTGCTTCAATAGTTCTTCAGATTCAGATATAGATCCGGGAGGAAAACAGGCATGGGGATGCTTCAGGAATTCAAAGAGTTCGCCGTCAAAGGCAATGCGGTGGACATGGCGGTTGGGATAATTATCGGTGCCGCCTTCGGCAAGATAGTTTCATCCATGGTTGAAGACCTGATCATGCCGCCGGTCGGCAAAGTAATGGGTAACGTCGATTTCAGCGACCTTTTCATTAATCTCGGCGATGGCAGCTACAACTCCCTGGCCGCTGCCAAAGAAGCCGGAGCCGCCACGGTTAACTATGGTCTTTTCATCAACCATGTGATCAGCTTTCTGATTGTCTCTTTTTCAGTGTTTTTGCTGGTCAAAATGATTAATACCGCTAAGAAGAAAGAGGCAGAAAAGTCCGCCGCGCCCGAAGCACCGCCCCGTCAGGAGATTCTCCTCGAAGAGATTCGAGATCTTCTCAAAGCCCGAAAATGATAAAAAAAGTTCGAAAAAATTCTGGATGCCAAGGGGATCGGTGCTAATTTAAGAGAAAGCAACCGGGACCTCCCTGCCAATGAAAATCCAAGTGAAAAGGCTTTGCCCGGCCTGCACCAGGGCAGACTTTCGAGAAATCTGTATCTGTGACGAAGAAATTCCCGACCGACAGCCTCCGGGCTGGTTACGTTTCCTGACAGTGCCCCTGGGGGGCTTCCTATTTGTCTTAGGCTATCCGATCTGTTTTTTCTTCGGAGTCGGCCTTGAAAACCGTAGTAGAATTCGGTTTTTTGGAGCGCTTGCCCTGTTGATTCTCTTGATCGGACGTCTCGGCGCCGGTCCCCAGCTTGCCGGAGCGGCGGTGCTGACTGCAGTGGCCCTTGGCTGTCTTGAATTACCTGTCTGATCTTTTCTTGCGACCGGGTAGATTTATATCATCGGTTTTTATTTCAGATCCTATGGCAGGTTCAAAGCTAAATGACAAAGAGCGTAGATGCTCCTGAAGTGCTGGAAGAGATTGAGCTTCGAGGCGTGGAGCTTCTTACTAACCCTCTCTATAACAAAGGAACGGCCTTTACCGAAGAGGAGAGGGACGATCTCGGCCTCTGGGGATTGCTGCCGCCCCATGTCGATAATATCCACGGTCAAATCAACAGGGCTTATCAGGCTTTCGAGATGGAGCCGTCGGATCTGGAAAAATACATCTTTCTGCGCAATCTTCAGGATCATAACGAGGTCCTTTTTTATCGACTTTTGATGGAACATATCCCCGAGATGATGCCTATCATTTACACGCCGGTGGTGGGAGAGGCCTGTCAGAAGTTCAGCCATATCTTTCGTCAGCGTCGGGGGATTTTTGTCTCTTATCCCGACCGCCACAGAATTCCTGAAATTCTCAACAATGTGCCGTGCCGCAAAGTCCGTGTAATTGTGGTCACCGACGGAGAGCGTATACTCGGTTTAGGAGATCAGGGCACCGATGGTATGGGTATTCCGATAGGTAAGCTCAGTCTCTACAGTCTTTGTGGTGGCATCGACCCTGCCACTACTCTGCCAATCATTCTCGATGTCGGCACCGACAACGAAGAGCGTTTAGAAGATCCTCTTTATATAGGATGGCGAAATCGTCGGATTCGAGATCAGCGCTATGATGATTTTGTCGAAGAGTTCGTCGAGAATGTAGTTGCTAAATTTCCTGGTGTCCTTTTGCAGTGGGAAGACTTTGCCAACCGTAACGCGAGACGGCTATTAGAACGGTATCGTGACCGGCTCTGTACTTTCAATGATGATATCCAGGGGACAGCGGCGGTGGCTGTGGCTGCGATAATGTCGGCTCTAAAGGTCTCGTCCATGCAAGAAGCCGACCAGAACTATGTTATTTTCGGTGCAGGCTCTGCCGGGATAGGCATAGCCGAATTGCTCGAAACCTCCCTCATGCATAAGGGGTTGAGCCGGACTCAAGCCCGGGAGAGAATCTGGCTGGTCGATAGATATGGTCTGATTCATAGTGAGACTCCGGATTTGCAAGAAGTGCAAAGACCCTATGCCAGAGATCTTGGCAAACTGTCTTTTGGTGGCGAAGCCCGTACAGAACTGGGATTGCTGGAGGTTGTGCGTGGTGCCAGAGCAGGAGTTTTAATAGGATGTTCTGGCCAGGGCAATGCCTTTCATCAAGATGTGGTAGAAGCCATGGCCGCCAATTGCGAGCGCCCGATTATTTTTCCTCTTTCCAATCCCAATGCTTGTTGTGAAGGCGAGCCGGCTCAAATACTTGCCTGGAGCGGTGGGCGCGCCCTGGTCGCCACGGGCAGTCCATTCGGTCCGGTTTCATTAGATTCTGGTATCAGCTCCATAGAGATTGGTCAGTGCAATAACTGTTATATCTTCCCCGGAGTCGGTCTGGGTGTCATCGCCAGTGGTGCTACTAGAGTGACTGATGCGATGTTCATGAAAGCTGCTATCGCTCTCAGTGAGCTATCCCCGGCCCTTTCTCGACCGGGGGCTTCTTTGTTGCCGGCACTTTCGGATATAAGAGCGGTTTCGAACAAAATCGCCTTTAGTGTTGGTATGGAGGCGGTGAAATCGGGTCTTTCCGACCCGGCAATAGATTCAGAAGAGGCCTTATCTGCAAGGCTCGAAAAAACTATGTGGTATCCGCGCTACAAGCGCTTTAAATTTAGATCGAGTTAGTGATATTCGCTGGCACAGGAGATGCAAATAAAATTCGGTGACTAAACATACTAAAACCAATATTTCTGATCGGTTCATAGAAGAGGTCTGCAACGCCTTAAAAGAGGGACGCAGATTGAGGCGAAAGCTGCCTTCCATAAGCGGAGAGATCTTTGTCGACCGGCAACTTCCTTATTTGATCGTATACAGATTTCCTCGACCGCAAGAGAAGACCGAAGTCGATGGCGATAACGAAAAAGAGAACGAAGCAGAATTGTTGCCCGACTGGGGAACGGATCATCTATTGTTTGGCGAATCATCCTATTTGATTGCCCCGGCTGACGAAGATGACTATGCCGATGTCAATCGTCTGGTAGAAGCGGTGGCGCGCGAACTGAGGGCCAGTTATGGTGCTTTTCTGGTGCTCGAAATCTGGAGCGGGCCGGAAGTAAAAATAAATGTAGAGAAAGAACAACGTCGTCCCGATTTCAAGATCCTGGCGGAGCATGAACTGGCTGCTAAAGAGTATCTCAAGACTCTGGCAAAAGAGTTGAGTCTGGTGGAGCTTGAAGGGGCCAGTGCCCATGTTTCGATGCATTCTAATGAAGCTATAAAGCCTGACCACCTCAAAGAGCTGTTGTCTAAAGAGCAACTGGAAGAGGTGGGCATAGATCTGGTCGGACTCGAAGTTTCACCGGTCTATCGTGATCTTGAGAAGAAGCATTATTTCACCCTCGAATTACAGGTCTTGCAAAGACAGTTTACAAACTGTCTCGAGAAAATGTTCTTCGAGTTTCTCAAAACCGAAACTACCATCTGCCCTCCCAGCTATCTTGCCCTGGGTAAGCGCAGTCGGGTTCATTCGGTGGTACAGGTCGACAGGATACTGTCCGAGGTGGCCGATGAAATCGACTTCCTTTTGCTGGTAACGCCCACCAATACCGGTGAGGCTTATCACGAATTCAAACACAATCTGTTTCAGAAGGAGCCTCACTTTACCTATCATCCGGCTCCTTTCGATCCTGTTCTATTGAAGCGTAAGCTCTATTCTTCGAGGGTGGAACAGATAGAGGATCCAACCCTTGCTCAATTATTCCGAGAGCAACAGTTCGACATTGACCATCGCATCAATATGATCATCGAACGTGGTACCAGAAAGTTTCTTTATTCCAGCTTGCAACTCTATGAAAAACCTGATGATGCTCTGGTTGCTCTTGCAGATAAGATTCTGCGCAGTCTGCCGGAGGTAAGCACCCATGAAACTCTCGACAAGCAATTGAGCTCTAAAGAGTTTGCCGACCGCGCCCAGGAAGAGCTTGATTTCTACAAGAAAGATCATCCCGACCTGCCGGCGGCGGTGGTTATTCGGGACGATGTTCCCGGGGTGCTGGTATCCCAGGGCAATTTGATAATTGGTAAGGAACGTCGGATTCCTCTGGGTAGGGCAGAGGCTCTTTTGAGCCATGAAGTGGGCACCCATATTCTCACCAATTATAACGGGAAAGCCCAGCCTTTCAGGCAATTGAGCGCCGGACTGCCAGGCTATGACGAATTGCAAGAACCGCTGGCGGTGCTATCAGAATATCTGGTCGGCGGTCTCAGCAATCGTCGCATGCGGACGCTGGCTATGCGGGTCATGGCTGTGCACTGGTTGGTGGAGGGGGCTTCTTTTGTCGAGGTCTTCCGCAATTTCACCAAAGAGTATGAACTGCATCGAGAGATCTCTTTCTCGGTCGCCATGCGGGTCTTCCGTGGTGGCGGCTTCACCAAAGATGTGGTCTATCTGCGCGGTCTACTCTCTTTGCTCGATCATCTGCGCCATGGTCTCGATATCGAAATGCTCTATGTAGGCAAGTTCGGTCTCAGTTATCTACCGATAATCAGAGAGCTGCTCTGGCGCAATGTCCTGGTTCCGGCTCGGCTAAAGCCCCATTTCTTCCAGTCGGAAGAGGCCATGAAGCGCCTTGCCAAAGTGAGAGAAGGGGCGACGGTGATGGATTTAGTCAAAAAATAGAAATAGACAGAGCTTCAGCGAGAAAGGTCGGAAGCATAGCCGAAGGCCTCGATAGCACGAATCTCTTTTTCGTCGCGATAGGCTGTGGCGGCAAAGCTTTTTTCTGTTCTGGCCTGGAGCACGGTATGCAGATGCTCGTTCATGTAGTAAATGCCCAGGTCTTCTCCGGTCTGGCTATCTGTCAGGCTGACACTCAGTTGGTTGAATGTAACCGTCACAGGAAATCCGTCTTTCTCTTTGATCAGACGCCTGGTTTGATTCAACTTTTTATTTCTGCGGGCCACCAGAGCCAGAGTGATAGCAAGGATTACACCAGCGAAAGCAAAGCTCGCGGGACTATGTTCTCTCAGGGCGACAAACAGGGCGGGCACCGAGCCAGCCACCATAAACAGCAGCATGTTGCCCGCTTTAGTCAGGGTTTTGACCGGACCGGGGATGAAAGAGCATTCTTCTTCTTGATGGGGGCAGCCGTCTTTGTTTCTGGGTTGGCGGACTTTACTGGTGTCCGGCGTCAATAGAGGTCTTTCGACCGAGGCTTCTCCTTTGAGAATCTTCTCCATCTCTTCTTTTGCCAGCTCGAATTCGAGCCGCCTTCCCAGAGAAAGCTCTTTGAAAATATCTTTTCTGGCCCGGGCAAGCAGGTCTCTTGCCTCTTCTGGCTTTTTGAGATGCGCTTTGCATAAAGCCAGCTTCATCACCGCCCGTCCTTTCTCCGGCGCTGCATAGATAGTGAATTCGGTTCTATGGTGTTTCTGATTTTCTATATAGGCTTCGTACATAACCGCAGCCGAGCCGAAGTCGCCCAGGCTGAAATCCAGATCTGCTTTGAGCAGGCAGCCGAGAATATAAGAAAGTCTGATGCCGGAGCCGCTTTTGACCTTCTCGTAGACCTCTTTGCGGATAGTATTGGCGCCATCGATATCGCCTGCGGCTTCATGGATCGAGGCGGCATAGTGGGCGGTGAAAGCTAAATCGAATAGAGCGTCCTCTCGAGGATATTCAGAATCGGCAATCAGGCTCTTGCAATAGAACAGACGGTGGTCGGCATAGTGAAGCGCTCTATCTATTTGTCCGTCAAAGACGAGATTCCAGCAATAGTCGTTCTCTGCCAGTTTATAGAGGGTTTCCATCGGTTTTTCGAAGCTGAGAATTTTTGCCACACAGGCGGCGGCATCGTCGAATCGTCCTGTCTGTTTAGCTGCGTCGGCGAGATGGTCCCAGACATGGGCTTCTGTGATGGGTAGACCAAGAGCCGAAAGGACCTTTCCGTAGGGATAGAGAGCTCCGGCTACTAGTTCTGGCAGGGCGGGGCAGTTGAATCTATCGGCCAGCCGGGTCGTGCTCTTGCTGATAGCAATGAGCAGGAGAAGCAGGGCAAGAGGCAGCCAGATCGGGTCTATGAAGTTGAGTTCATTAGGATTGATGAAGAGGGAGTAAAGAAAGCCGAAAAATATCCCCAGACCCAGGAAAATACCGGCCAGGGCTGCCGGTCTGGCTAGCAGGCGTTCTATGGCCGGGCTGTCACAGGCAAATCTTGGCAATACGAGCAGATTGCCTTGATTTACCGTAACAAGCTCTGGAAGCGCCGCCGCTTCTGGCTGGGCTTCGACAAGCCTTTCTATGCTCTCTTCTATCTCTTCTGTGCTCATATCACTAAAGGTTATTCCCGGAAGGCTGAGGATAATCAGCCTTTAATCCATCTGACCTATGCTGGTGCTATCATGGGCACCTATTGGCAAGTCCGGGAATGAGGATTTAGGTGTGGCTCCAGGCCGATTCGAGACTGAAAAAGTACTGAAAAGGGATATCTTCGGGCAAATAGAGGTCGGTGTCTGGCACGAGGACGGCAAAAGCGAGCCGGCTATCAGACGGCTGTATACGAAGAACCCGATTGCCAGGCCTGTGGCGCTTATTCTTGCCAATAACGAAAAGAATGCTCTGACGAAGCTGGCTCCTCTGGCTAAGGCGACAGGTCAGATTCCGGCGCTGCTTGGCCGGGGGCGGGATTTTCATGTGAGGGGTTTCATAGATGCTGAAGTCCTGAGCAAGATCAAAGAGCCCCTGACCGTAGAGTTTTATAACGAAGCAAAGGCGATTTTGCGGGTGATGCGACGCCAGGGTGTCTGTCACAACGATCTGGCTAAACAGGCCAACTGGTTGAGGATGGCAGGCAGCCAGAAGCCTGTTCTAGTGGACTTTCAGCTGGCGCTCTGTTCGAACAACCGGCGCAGCAAGTGGTTTCTTACCCTCTGTCGCGAAGACCTCAGGCATCTTCTTAAATTGAAGCGTCGTCACTTTCCTGTGACCGCAGCAGAAGCCGGTGTTCTGGCTAAGAAAGCCCTGCCCACAAGAATCTGGATGGCCACGGGCAAAAAAGTCTATCTCTTTGTGACCCGGGGGATTCTGGGCTGGGAAGATAGAACCGGCCCGGAAGAAAGGGACGATAGCAGAATATTCGTTAAAAAGAATCGAGAACAGGATCTGGAGCGAGATCTGGAGAAAATCGCCAGATAACCAGAAGATGAAGCCGAAATTCGACTTCACCTCCCGGTGTTCCACTGCACTGGCAGAGACAGCTTTGCTTACTCGGTTATTGACCGGAACCCGGTAGTTCGATCAACGACTTTCGTTCGCCGGACCACATCTCGATCTGATGGTTGGGAGGCGGCGGCTGTTCGGCTGTGCCCATTCCTGGAAGCTGCGGAAAGGACGGATTGTCCAGTTCTCCTGCAACCGGTGGTGGTGGCAACGGTATATTGCCCAGTCCGTTTTCCGAGCTGGCTATATTGTTCTCGTTACCACCTTCACCGTTTCCCTTTGGGAACAGAGCGGTAACATCGACGGTGGCAACCGGTATATGATCATCTTTGTTTCTCAAAGAGAGATAGAGCTTGCTGGCGGCTATCGCTTTGACAAGTTTCTGAGCGTCTTCCGGTGATACTGCTACGGTAACAGAGTTGGCAGGCATGGCCGCACTCTTCTCGGTGGTCTTCTCATAGACCTGTCCTACGGCGATCACCGGCACATCAGACAGAATAGGAGCAACCTGGGTCTCGGCACCAGTTCCAACCATGCTCATCACATCGACATGGCTATCTGGCGAGACAAAGCCGGCAACACCAGAATTGGTGTCAATGGCGAAAGTGATCGCTCTCATGCCT
This sequence comes from Candidatus Obscuribacterales bacterium, assembly GCA_020634035.1. Lineage (GTDB taxonomy): Bacteria > Cyanobacteriota > Vampirovibrionia > Obscuribacterales > Obscuribacteraceae > RI-106. The sequence goes on from JACKCM010000008.1 coordinate 345,694, forward strand.
TTGGGCAATCTCGATTCGAATCCCAGGGATATGCCCAGGGGAGCGAGATCATGCTGAGAGAGAATCTGACCGGCCATGAGGCTGTATTTAGCTACTCGTCCGGCGGCCATGCTGGTGGATGTAATCGCGTCTGGTGGCACCTTGTTCATGTTCAAGGACTTCTCTTCCAGAGAGCTGGATGAAATCACAGAACCTTCCTGAATGTCCCTGGCTATCATGACCACTTTTCCGTCGACTCCGTTGAGCTTGTTCTGGACTTCGGCCATCTTGTCGTCGTATTCTTTCTGTTTCGTTATGAGCTGACCATTGACCAGCATTGTGACAGCGACGGCGATTCCGATGATCGTCAAAAGCTGTATTGCTGGTGGTATTCGTGATATGGCAATCATCAGGTTTCGTAATGGATTCATTACGCTCCCTCCTTTGAAAAATTCGTGAAAGAAAACCCCGCATTCCCATTAATCGCTATTTGAGCCGGCTTGGTAATAGGGAAAACCCTGAGCGCATCCTCGTCTATCTCCACCTTTCGAGGGAATGCAAAATAGGTCATATGACCGATGGGAAACTGGTCGATTTGATGATGGTGCAGTGTGCGAACTTCTTATAGATTGATATTAGGCGGCTTGCCCTGGATTTAGACCGGCCCTGGGACCCGCGTTAAATTACTATTCAGGGTATTCAGGAGTTCAGGATGAGTATCGATAGAGGCAAGGATTCGCCTAAGTTTTGGCTTAAAACACAGAAGACGCAATTAAGCGACACATTGAATAAAATTTCCAGTTATAAAATGCCGGCGGTGCGTCCGCCGGAGCCGGCGACTACAGAAAAGAAGTCGCCGTCCAATTCTTATATCAGGATGGAGCAGATAGACAAAGCGACAAATCTCTATTCTTATAGTGCTTTTTTGCATGAGGTTGAGAAACATTCCCCACCGGGAACCGCAAGGAATGTCGCGGCGATGGATCTGTTCATCAGGTCTTTGAGACCCGATATCAAAGTGACCTGTCAGTTCAATCATCTGCTCAAGAGTGGATCGGTAGAGCTGGTGCGCAGAGAAGAGTCGGTCAAGATGCATGATTGCATGTGTCCGGAGATGGAGTCTATTCAAGGCCGGTCGTTGATTCTGGGAAAACGAATTTACTTCGAGGTCTCTTTTCAAAAGCAATGTCTTGTTCTTACTAATGTCTCTGGCCTGCAGATGGGGCTCGATTTGATGGGAAACTATCTGCAATCCTCAGTGAATAAACTCACTTTTCGGGCTTTCGAAGGATCAGAGTATTTACAGGTGGTCTACGCGGACAATCCGTTGAGCCGCCTGAGAAGCGAACTTAAGCGCGAGTTGAGTTTTATAAACGCTGCTCAACTTGGCGCGTAGCTGTTTTACTGGTTTTCTGTCCCCCTTCCCATAAAACAAGAAAAACCCGGAGGATGGCTGGGTTTTTCTTGTTTTGTTGTTGCCAGAAGCACCATATGTGGTGTCGGGATTTGACGAATGATGCGTGGCCGGGTATAATAACAATGAGAAGATCTATAAATGTTTCTGTCGTCCGGTGCGCCAACAGCGAATTCCAGACGATATGGTTTTCTCATAAGTGTCGTCACCATCACAAGGAGCAAAGTTTGTACGTAAGAGTTTCAGAAAATGAAAGTATAGAAAGAGCGCTTAAGCGCTTCAAGAAGCAGGTGCAGAAAGCTGCAATCCTGTCGGACTATAAGCGAAAAAGATATTTTGAGTCGACCAGCGAGAAGCGCCGCCGCAAAGCCGCAGCAGCAGCTCAAAGGCGCAAGAAGAAGCGGCATAGCCGTTAGTGATTTTATTACCGATCAGATTTTAGTCTGAGATCGCTTTCTTTAGAGCTGCGCTGGCACGTCCTCTGGCATGATCAGCTTTTTCATCGCTCTTCAGGGCTTCTATTGATAGGGTCACTTTTTTTAAGTTGCCTGTAAAACGGAAGGGGACTTGATAGTCAGCTACAGGGGTGCCCAGATCGGCTCCTACATCGGCTCCTTCGTCGGCAGAAAAAATGAAGCTCTGGGTCTGTTCGATTCGACCCCGGGCGACTTCCTTGCCGTTTACGGAGAGGATTGCGTTTCCTCCTTTGCCCAGTCCACCACCGTCATATTCGAAAACGAATCTCAGAGAGGCTTTGCCAGCGGGTATTCGTTCGTTGCTTTCGATGTCATATTTTGTATGTCCGAGGAAATTGTAGGTAAACTTCGGTTTGCTCTCATTGAAGTAAAGGCTCCAGCCACCGAATTTACCGGCCTGGGCTATTATTGCTCCTTCTGCCGGACTATCCGGCATCTCGACCTCCGCATCTATAGTGAAGGATCTATTTTTGATATCTAGAAATACGTTCTCAGTCAATCCGCTCATGCCGTTGTAGAGCTCGAGGGTTTTCCGACCTGCCATCAAATCCGGTCTGCCTACAGTAGCAGCGTTTATCCGCTCTAGAAAGCGATCATCCAGCGGCAGGGCATGGTTTCTGGATGCTTCTTTCAAAAAGAGTTCCTGTAGCTCTTTAAGCTTCTTCGGGTTCTCCTCCGCCAGGTCTTTCGAAAGACTGAAATCCTTTCTAGTATCGTAGAGCTCCCATTTATCCTCAGTAAAATTTGTTTTCGGCTTCATTTCCCAGGGTTCTTTATGAACAGTTCCAGCGAGCCAGCCGTCATGATAGATGGAACGGTTGCCGAATATCTCGAAGTACTGTGTCTTCCGTTTGCTATCTGCCTCTGGCTGATTGAAAGAATAGATCATACTGACCCCTTCTATCGGAGTCTGCGATACACCGTTGACGCTCTTGGGTTGGGGCAGTCCTGCTGCTTCCAGAATTGTGGGAGCGATGTCTATGACATGGTGAAACTGCGAACGCAGCTGCGATTTCTTTTGTATTCCTTTGGGCCAGTGCACTACCATACCATTAGTTGTACCGCCATAATCTGATGCTATCTGTTTGGTCCAGGTGAATGGCGTGTCTCCTGCCACCGCCCAACCGGCTGCATAGTGTCCGTATGAATCAGGACCGCCCAGTTGGTCATAATGTTTTAGAATTTCATCGACGGTCTCGGCGTGATTGTTGAAATAGCTCATTTCGTTGAACAGTCCGTTGAAACCGCCTTCAGCGCTGGCGCCATTGTCCCCGGCAATATAGAAGATGAGCGTGTTATCCATTTCGCCAAGTTCCTTGACTGCTTCAATCAGCCTGGCTATCTGATGATCTGTGTATTCGCCGTATCCGGCAAAGACTTCCATCTGTCTGGCAAAAAGTTTTCTTTCTGCGTCGGACAGATTGTCCCAATCTTTAATCGCCTTTGGCTTTTTGGCCAGTACCGCATCCGTCGGCACTGTACCCAGTTTCTTCTGTCTGGCCAGGGTCTCTTCACGAAGTTTGTCCCAGCCCTGATCGAACTTACCCCTGTATTTAGCTATCCATTCTGCCGGCACATGGTGTGGTGCATGGGTGGCTCCGGGAGCGAAATACATAAATACCGGTTTTTCAGGAGTCAGGGATTTGACAGACTTCATCCAATCAATCGCTTTATCCGTCATATCTTTTGTGAAATGGTAATTAGGATCTGCTGGTGGTTCAACCTGGGTCAAGCCATCATATATGGTGGGAGCCCATTGATTTGCTTCCCCTCCTATGAATCCGTAAAACTTGTCGAATCCAGAGCGAGTCGGCCAGCGATCAGTCGGTCCCGATGGGCTAACTTCCCAGGCTGCGGTCTCATGGCTTTTGCCGAAAGCCCCTGTCGAATAGCCGTTCAAACGTAGCATGCTGGCAAGGGGAGCTACGCTCTCTGGTCTTCTTCCTGTCTGACCAGGAAAAGCCGTAGCCGTCTCGGTAATCGAGCCCATATTACATTGATGGTGATTGCGGCCAGTGAGGAGGGCCGCTCTGGTAGGTGAGCAAAGAGCGGTCGTGTGGAAGTTGTTGTACTTCAATCCTTGCTTCGCCAGTTTCTCAAGGGTTGGCATCTGAACAGGACCACCAAAAGCGCTCGACTGACCGAAGCCCATATCGTCGATTAGGATTATGATCACATTTGGTGCCTGAGCCGGAGCTTTGACCTGGAACTGAGGTGGTGCGACAGCGTCCCTGGCATCGAGAATGTTGGAGCAGGGATAATCTGGGCTCGCTATCGGCAGGTGTGTTCGGTCCGGTTCGGGTGAACCGTTTGCAGGATCTGCTGCAAGACCTGGGGATGTATTCATAAACAGGCTGAATGCACAGTACAAACCGAACAGTGATGACCTTTTAACCATGGTCAGACTCCTTGGGCTGATATGGAACTTTAATTTGAAACACATCTGAATCCAACATGGCAGGTGGAGGAATCTGGTGTGGAGCTCATCCTAGCACTTGGTCTATAGCTCGTACAATAGCCAGGGTTGCAAAGGAATGAGCCTCCGCGCTGTACTTTCAGCACTTTTGCGAAGGGATGTCTTGGGTCGGAGCTGTTCTTTGGCCCGGATGGATCTTTTAGTGTTGTTTTTTCAGAATTTGCTTCCAGCCTCTCTTTGTAGGCGGTGTGCTTGTAGTTGTCCGAGCACCATTCCCAGACATTTCCCGGCATATTATATAGACCATAACCGTTGCGGGGAAAAGATCTTGCCGGGGCGGTGGATTCGTATCCGTCAGACTTGAGATTCGTTACAGGGAAAGTACCCTGCCAGGTATTGGCGCGGGAGGCGTCAATTGGTACATTTCCCCAGCAGTATTCTTTGTCCGACAGTCCACCCCGGGCTGCATATTCCCATTCTGCTTCCGTAGGCAATCTTTTATTGGCCCACTTGCAATATTCCAGTGCATCGAAATAAGAGACATGCACCACGGGATAATCCTCTCGACCTTCAATCGAACTGCCTGGACCTTCTGGTTGGGACCAACAGGCGCCCTTTTGCCAGTGCCACCATTTAGAGTAGTGCATGTCTCTTTCGAGAGTCTGTGGTTTTTGAAAGATCAAGGATCCGGGGCCCAGGCTATCTTCGTCAGGTTTTTCTGTATCTGCCGACAAATCCTTTTTTAGAGTTTCCCAGTCCACCTTTTTTTCTGCTGTAGTGATATAACCAGTCGCCTGCACAAAAGCAGAGAACTGTTTATTTGTGACCTCGGTTTCATCCATCCAGAAGCCCGAGATTTCAACTTCGTGTCTCGGGTATTCATCTGGGCGAGCATGCTGACCGACACCGCCCATGGTGAAATGTCCTGCTGGAATCCAGACCATCCCTTCTTTTTTAGTGCTGCTTGAGGCATGCGCTGATTGAAATCCGGTAAAGGTTATAGCTGCGCAAATCGCAACCAGGACTATAGCCGGATTCAATCGAATCGTTTTTTCTTGAGCGATGATCCTGCTCAATTCTCTTTTATGGCGACCTTAGGTATTGTTTTCTGCAAACTGGTTGTATACGTTCTCTAGCTCTTCTGCAGAGCTATAACGACTGATCTTCTTGTGAAGACGCAGTTCTTCGAATTCGGCCAGCACTCGCAACTCTCCGGATAGCTGGCGCAACAACTGCAACAGTCCGTCTTTATCTTTTTTGTCCTGGCCGGCGATCTGGCTCAGTGTATTGCTGATGCGCTGTTTGCGTTCTTCGTACTTGAGAATTTCTGGTTGAAGGTCGTTGTGGTGCCGGACCTGAGCAATTAATGTGTCATCATGATCGAGGTGTTCTTCGACATCGGCAGAGATCATTTTGACTTCTTTGGCAATATGTTTTTGAGTAGACTCAGAGAAGTCGACAATCAGCAAAGAGAGCTTGTCCAGCGTGTTCTGCCGGTGTTCATTGATCTGTTCGAGCACGTGCATTTTCGTGATTTCCGACATGTTATCTCTACCTCTTACTTGGCGTATTTAGTAATGGATACCGGTTGAAACTCCTGTTGAAACAGGGTCTCGCGCTTATCGGCTTTGCGACGCCCGTCCTCTACGCTGCTGCGATTCGGGCTCATAAAGACTGACCAGCATTTGAGTGCTTCCGGAAAAGAATTCATCAAAGCAAAAATCCGCTAGCTTTTTAAATGCTGCTTGCTGATGACCTTTCACTTCCTAACATCTTTTACCCATTGTGAATGTTTCGTACTCATCTGTACAGGGGGCTTATCAAGAGGGGCTTGTGGTCACTTCGCACAATCCAGGGGAGTTCGGCTTGAATTCACCCGAAATTCCAGGTTCCGCGCAGGGGCGCCCGGGGGTCTGACAGGAATGTAACGAATTGTAAAGCAGGGCTGCGATCCAGCCAATTCTGCACCGTATGTAGTGAGAGATCACTAGATCGCAACACCATATTTGATGCTTATTGAATCGGCTAATTTTTCGGCATGACCATCTCGGCATTGTCATCATGACCGAGTTTTATGGCGTTGTGCCAGGTTTCCACAGCTGCTTTCAATTCAGCGACAGACTGGAAGCGCTTTTCGCGCTCGGTCTCGAGCGCTGTTTTCAAAATTTGATTGAGGTGCATCGGTCTTTGTACCTTGGGCGAGAAGGCTATAATCGGCTTGGGATGCACTTCCGGACGGCAATGAGAATTCATCACCTGCATGACGTTCTTCGAGAAATAAGGCACATTGCCGGTCACGAGCTCATAGAGCAAACAGCCCAGCGAGTAGACATCGGCTCTCGGGTCGAGCTCCATACCGCGGCATTGCTCCGGACTCATATAGATGGGCGAACCTACCACAGTTCCGGGCATGGTCAGGGCCACAGTTTCGTTGCGGGCTTTTGCAATTCCGAAATCAACCACTTTCAGTTCGATCTTCTCTGTGTCGACCACCACAATATTGGCTGGTTTAAGGTCTCGATGGATGATTCCCATATTGTGCGCGTAGGAAAGCGCGTCGCAAAGCTGGCTGGTCACTGCATAAATAGCCTCGGAAGAGGCGGCAGGGCCTTTTTCTTTGACTATCTCCTGGAGAGTTTTGCCGTTCAAAAACTCCATCACGAAAAAAGCCTGGCCTGTGGAGGCGTCGTTGATGCAGCCGAAGGTTTCGACAATATTGCGATGCTTGAGTTTGCCGTGCATCTCGACCTCTTTTGCGAAGCGGGCGATAAGCTCGGGCTCTTTTGAGATAAGGGTTTTCAAGGCAAGGTATTTGCCGGTGCTGCCCTGGTGGGCTTTATAGACCCGTGCCATGGCTCCTTTGCCCAGCAATTCCTGAATGGCATAATCGCCAAGCAGGGTTTTACCAATCCATTTGTCTTCCTGGGCGTCCGCCGGAATCGACATCGCCATACTCCCTTTACTCCTAGGGTTTTATGCCACAAACCGATAGAAACTCCTAATAGTACTCCATTTTTTATGTGCATTTAATAACTCTGGTTGTCACGCAGCCGTTGTTTCGGGGAATTACTATTTAGTAGGCAAGGCAGATCGTTTTTATGGCAACCAAAAGCTCTGATAACAGATTAGTTGAGAAAGGCGATGGGGAACAGGCTCCATCTGTCGGTGCTGGTGCGGAGCAGGGTGCATACAAGAAGCTTTTTCAAGATTCCAGCGACCGGTCTGCTGTTGATAAGTCAGCTTTGCCTCTTGCCGGTGAATCACCTTCTTTGACCTCTTTCGAACTGGCTGCTGACGATCCACCTCAAGGTTCTGATGACCCGGAACTTAGTAAGCCATCGTCCTATGAGTATGAGCGCCAGCCAGGTCAACATATCGCCAAAGCGGGAGAGACTCTGAATAGTGTGGCGGAAAAAAATATCAGAGAGTTCCTTGGTGATAGCTATCAGGAAATCGCTCAGGATAAGTTTAATCTGCAGGCATTTTCGCAGGCCTATCGAAAAGCCCTGGCTTATATCAATAAACTGCCTGAGAATGCGGTTCTTGAAGCAGATCAGAAATTGACTACACCGGGTCGTAGTCCCGACGGCACTGCCATTTATATCGAGGAAGGTAAAGTTACCACCTGGGTCGGCAACTCCGTCACCACCAAAAGTGCCGATCAAACTATGCGTACAGACTGGGATGATGGTAGCTACAGCATCTCAAGACCTGACGGAGTGCATATTTCCAGAGATGTTTACGGAGTGGTCTCTACCTCCAGGGCAGAAGCAGGCGGCTGGTGGGTGACTGAGCGCAGTGATGGCTCCTCTCGGCGTGCCAATGATAAAACCGGAGACTTCGAAGGTGTAGAAAAAGATGGTACTGTCTTTCGAAAACACAATGGAGAGCTGACCTTCACCTATCCTACCGGCGTAGTTCATGTCGATTATGATGACGGCAGAATGAGAGATGTCGATGCCAATGGAGTGCGCACTGAATTTGCGAAGGACGGAACTAGTGAAGTCTTCGATAAAGAAGGCAAAAGAATAGGCAGCGGAATCGGCAGGGGTATGTTCCGGCTGGTCACCACCGAAGGAAATGGTGCTTCGGTCAGTCGAATGCAGAGCTACTCCAGGCCGGACTATCGATTTACTTTATCCGAACCGGTGGATGGTTCCGGCAAGTTAGAGCTTTCGATGGATGGCAAGCCTGAGAAACTTTCATTTTTGGAAGGTAAAGAGTTCGAGAGTCTGGCTGAGCCCAGGCGTGTTTTGCTTGAAAAGATGAATGCATCCGGCATGCACGAGGTACCCCTGACCAAATTCAAAGCCGACATGATCCGGTTCGAGAATCGAGCTAAAGAGAGAAATTTACCGCCGGAAAAAATCGCAGAGTCTTATATAGCCCTCAGCGCCATGCTCGGAAAACAGGATAATGCTCCGATAGACGAGAAGAGGCGCTATCAGCTTGCGGCCGAGACGATGAGCAATCTTGCCGATCCGTATACTATCTCCCAGGGGTTTCATAAGACCTGTAACGTAAAGGTTCTTGATGTGGTTGTAAATGCCAAGGATCCTGCCATGGCTGCCAACATGATTTCAGAAGTGGCCCTGACCGGCAAATATACTTTGCCTTCCGGGGTCAAGGTAGATCTTCCGAAAGGAGCGCTGTCTCCTGTGGGCGAAGCAGAGAAGATTCCTACCCTTGATGGTCAGCGCAGTTTTGCCGGCCAGATATTCGATGCCACTGCGATTAATGCTTTTCTCCAGAACAAGAATTTGTTCTATCGCTACGAACCGATGCCGATGCAGCCTGGTATGAAGGGCTATAGTTCCGGCGATATCATGGTCGAGAACTCTACTAATAAGCCTCTGCTCAATAAAGAGAGTGGAGATGTCGTGGAATATGACGGACTTGCCAGCGAAAACATAGCTGCTGTCTACCGATTGCTGGTCGGTGACAATGCTGCTTCCAGGGACTGGTTGTTAGATCCCCGATATGCCAGTGATGTTTCGGACGGGGTTAAAACCTATTCATCCGAATCTGAGTTTCGCGATATTCTAACCCAGCTCAAAAAGGAAGGCGCATTTCCTTTTCCGATGCATGTCAATACCAAAATGGCGCCATTCTGGAGAGATTCTGGTGGTGGCTCCGCTGGTGGCAGTTCCGAAGGAGCGCATGTGGTCAATATCACCGATTTCGATCCACAAACCGGGCGGGTCGAAATCGATAATCAGTGGAGCAGTGTGAACGATCGAAATACTGATGATTCTTCAGTTCCAATCACACAGCTTTATTTCGCTTCACTGGGCAAGTATCAACTTTTGACTCAGCTGAGCGAGGAAGTACTGAAGAAGGCGACTCCAGGAGACAGTAATTCCGAAACCCTTACCACTCTTGATCTCTTCAGCAAAGTCATGAAAGGGTCAGACCCGGCTTATCTTGAGCGGGATTATAACTTTCTCGCCTTGAAATTCGGCGGAATAATGAGACAGACCGAAGTCGGCAGTCCCGAGCATGTCGGGATGATGCGCCAGTTCAATGAACTGAGACCTTCGGCTAAATTGACCTCTCTCAAGAATCTTATCTGGGATGGCAAAGTTTCAGGAATGGATCCGAACACCTTCGATCGAAACGTCCTGGACATGGCTAAATATTTTGGATTGATACCAGCCGATCTTGTTCGAGGCCTGGATCGAATGCCCCAGAGCAATGATGAGGCAAAACTTGCCGGTATCACCGGCGGTTTTGGAGATGATTCTGTAACTCTGTCGGCAAAAGTAGATTTGATCAGAATCTTCGGTAGTCTATCGCCTACACACAGAGATAAGTTAATCGATACTTTTAAGATAGAACAAGAAAAGCGCCTGGCCGAAGCTCGAGAATTCAATCGAAACTACGTCGAATAGAGAAAACTATGCAAAGGAAAAGCCTCGAGCTATTAACTCGAGGCTTTTTCAAATCCTGGCACCGGGCTATCTTCCCAGGCAGTCACCCGCCAAGTATTGTCGCTGCTGACCGTCTTTACCGTCGTGTTCGGGATGGGAACGGGTGTGTTCCGGTCGCACAAGCACCAAGAACCTTTTAGGGATTCATTGGAATATGAATTTCCTTCTTCTATTGAAACCGCCTTTCAGCGTATTTCACCCGAATTAGAAGTTGGAACTTATTCCAAACCCTGAAAACTGTATATTGAAAGTATGTAATGACTCACACCAATTTGTTGGTTAAGCCCTCGGATTATTAGTATCGCTCGGCTACGCGCTTGCCTTGCGGGGCGCTTCGACCTGCGACCTATCAACCAGGTGGTCTTCCTGGATCCTTACTAGATTACTCTATGAGATTCCTCATCTTGCGGTGGGCTTCGTACTTATATGCTTTCAGCACTTATCCGCTCCGAACACAGCTACCCTGCGTATACCGCTGGCGCGATAACAGGTACACTGGAGGTTCGTCCGTCCCGGTCCTCTCGTACTAGGGACGGCTCCGCTCAAGAATCTTACGGGCATGCCGGATATGGACCGAACTGTCTCACGACGTTCTGAACCCAGCTCACGTACCGCTTTAATGGGCGAACAGCCCAACCCTTGGGACGTACTACCGCCCCAGGATGCGATGAGCCGACATCGAGGTGCCAAACCTCCCCGTCGATGTGGACTCTTGGGGGAGATCAGCCTGTTATCCCTATGGTAACTTTTATCCGTTGAGCAACGGCCCTTCCATGCGGAACCGTGGGATCACTAAGTCCTACTTTCGTATCTGCGCGGGATGTCTCCCTTGCAGTTAAGCTCCCTTCTGCCTTTACACTCGATGGCTGATTTCCGACCAGCCTGAGGGAACCTTTGAGCGCCTCCGTTACAATTTAGGAGGCGACCGCCCCAGTCAAACTGCCCAACTGAAACTGTTCCCCACCCGGATTCACGGAATGAGGTTAGTACGCTAGCTACATTAGAGTGGTATCTCAACGTCGACTCCACAACAACCGAAATCATTGCTTCAAAGTCTCCCACCTATCCTGCGCAAACATAACCCGCGGACAATTTCAGCCTACAGTAAAGCTCAATAGGGTCTTTCTGTCCTGGCACACCTAGTCCGTATCTTCACAGACACTCCTATTTCGCCGAGCCTCTCTCCGAGACAGCGTCCAGATCGTTACGCCCTTCGTGCGGGTCGGAACTTACCCGACAAGGAATTTCGCTACCTTAGGACCGTTATAGTTACGGCCGCCGTTCACCGGGGCTTTGTTTCACAGCTTCGCTTACGCTAACCGCTCCACTTAACCTTCCGGCACTGGGCAGGCGTCAGCCCCTATACTTCACCTTACGGTTTTGCAGAGACCTGTGTTTTTGTTAAACAGTCGCCTGGACCTATATTCTGCGACCATCTCAGGCTTCACCCGCGAGGGGCTACACCCTAACATGGCACCTCTTCTTCCGAAGTTACGAGGTCAATTTGCCGAGTTCCTTAGAGAGAGTTATCTCGCGCACCTTGGTATTCTCTACCTGACTACCTGTGTCGGTTTAGGGTACGGGCACTCACTATCCTGGCTTTCGCCGCTTTTCTCGGCAGCGTGGCGTCTACGAGATTGGTCCCGTGGGACCTTTCTTACTCGGCCTCACCGTAACGCCTGAGCGGATTTGCCTACTCAGACTGGCTACGCCTTTGGAGGAGACATCCATTCGCCCCCCTCGTATAGCCTCCTGCGTCCCGACTTAGCTCCTAACGGATAATAAGTGGTACGGGAGTATTAACCCGTTGTACATCGACTACGCCTTTCGGCCTCGCCTTAGTCCCCGACTAACCCTGCAAGGACGAGCCTTGTGCAGGAACCCTTAGTCTTCCGGTGCATTGGATTCTCACCAATGTTTTCGCTACTTAAGCCGACATTCTCACTTGTGGTTCGTCCATGAGTGCTTACGCTCTCACTTCAGCCTACAACACAACGCTCCCCTACTGAACAGTATAAATACTATTCCCGCGATTTCGGAGACATGCTTAGTCCCATACGTTTTCGGCGCAGAGTCGCTTGACCAGTGAGCTATTACGCTTTCTTTGAATGGTGGCTGCTTCTAAGCCAACATCCTGGTTGTCTATGCAACTCCACCTCCTTAACCACTTAGCATGTTCTTTGGGTCCTTAGTCGGCGGTCTGGGCTGTTTCCCTCTCGACAATGGAACTTATCTCTCACTGTCTCACTGCCGGACAATAACATTATGGGTATTCGGAGTTTAACTCGATTTGGTACGGATTTTCTCCGCCCGCACCGAACTAGTGCTCTACCCCCCATAAGATAAATCCGACGCGGTGCCTAAACGCCTTTCGGGGAGAACCAGCTAGCTCTAGGTTCGATTGGCATTTCACCCCTAAACACAGCTCATCCACCGATTTTTCAACATCGGTTGGTTCGGACCTCTACGCACTGTTACATGCGCTTCATCCTGGCCATGCCTAGATCACCTAGGTTCGGGTCTACCTCATGTAATTTAACGCCCTTATCAGACTCGATTTCTCTATGGCTTCGCGTATTAACCGCTTAACCTAACTACACAAGGTAACTCGCCGGCTCATTCTTCAACAGGCACACCGTCACACTATAAAAATAGTGCTCCGATTGCTTGTAAGCACACGGTTTCATGTTCTATTTCACTCCCCTACCCGGGGTTCTTTTCACCTTTCCCTCACGGTACTTGTTCACTATCGGTCACCAGTCAGTACTTAGCCTTACCAGATGGTCCTGGCGGATTCATGCAGGATTTCTCGTGCCCCGCATTACTTGGGATACTCTTGAGGTTCAGAGAATTTCGCTTACCGGACTGTCACCGTCTATGGTGTGCCTTTCCAAACACTTCAACTATTCTCTTCCCATCTCGTATAGAGTCCCGCTACCCCTCTAAGACTGACGTCCTAAAGGTTTGGGCTGTTCCCCTTTCGCTCGCCGCTACTGAGGGAGTCACTGTTTTGTTTTCCTTTCTTCCAGGTAATAAGATGTTTCAGTTCCCTGGCTTACCTCGCTATACCCTATGGATTCAGGTATGCGTCGCCGGCATTCACCCGGCGGGGTTGCCCCATTCGGACACCCACGGATCTTAGTTCGTAACAACTCCCCGTGGCATTTCGCTGTTTACTACGTCCTTCTTCGGCTGCTGGTGCCCAGGTATCCACCGTGCGCTCTTAGTAGCTTTACCAACGTCTCAGGTGTTTTTAGAAGTTCCAGGACAGAACCTCTTACACCTAGACAAAACATTGGTGTGGATACAGACTTCAATATACAGTTTTCAGGGTACGGAACCGAGATTTACAGCCTCCCGGCTGGCTTTTGGGCTTTCGCCCTTTCAGAATCACCTATTCTACCAGACGATTCTGATTGTGGAAGGCTTTGTATCTAAAGGTTAACTCAGCCTTGTAATTAAGCTTGGAGGCTAGCGGGTTCGAACCGCTGACCTACTGCGTGCAAAGCAGTCGCTCTACCAACTGAGCCAAGCCCCCACACTGTTTGGTTGAAAACCGAGATTCATTATACGGTATGAACCATATGATTCGGTATCACCATCAGTCTCATTCGAACATTTCGAAAGAATTCGAAACACTCGGATGACCTGACCTTTATCCATTCTATTACGGTGGGGAGTCAGACTCCGTTTCCGCAAGAATGTCTTAAGACTGGGCTATCGTGGACTCGAACCACGGACCTCACCCTTATCAGGGGTGCGCTCTAACCACCTGAGCTAATAGCCCGCCATCTCGTGGGAAAGTAATACTACCACCGAACCGTTCGGTATAGAACGGAGTGTCCGGGATATTTTCATATTGTAGCGAAAATGTTTACCGGTTTAGCAGGGATGTTGCCAGGAAGCCCGCATATTTTCTCTCTACTATATATAGGTACGAATCGGGACATTCCTTATATAAGGATATGCCCGTTCTGATAATATTGCCACCGCCGAGCGCCGTTCAGAAATGCGCCCGCTTTTCCGTTATACTCGCTTTAATAGGGATCGAATCCGGCTCCTATCCTCTATTCAAACGGTGAATCCTAATGATCAAGTATTCGAAGTCCACCCAGAAGCTGCTTGCTCTTCTCTTCATGACTGCGGTTCTCTGTCTGGGCAACAGTCCTTTCATAAGCTCGCTGCCCGGCTTTGCGAAAGACTCCGGCAAAGCTAAGCAGGCAGGCGCAAGCAAGGCAAAAGTAGGTAAGGCAGCACCGCAATTTGCTCTCAAAGATCTGGACGGTAAGGTCTGGAAACTTTCGAAACTGAAAGGGAAAGTTGTCGTTTTAGAATGGTTCAACCATGGTTGCCCCTTCGTTAAGAAGCACTATGACAGCGGCAATATGCAAAAGCTTCAAAAGCAGTTCACCGACAAGGGTGTGGTCTGGCTCAGCGTCTGTTCCAGTGCCGAAGGACGGCAGGGATTTCAGTCTGCCGAGAAGCATAAAGAGATGTTCAAAGATAAAGGCGGCGCACCGTCAGCGGTGCTAGTGGACGCCGATGGAAAAGTCGGTAAGCTTTATGACGCCAAAACTACGCCTCATATGTTCATCATCAATAAAGAAGGCATTCTGGCTTATGCCGGAGCCATCGATGACACCCCCGGGGTCGACAAAAACGAGGTTAAAGACGCCAAGAATTTCGTGGCTAAGGCCCTCGACGAACTCCTTGCCGGAAAAGCCGTGAGCGTATCTTCTTCGAAGGCCTACGGCTGCTCGGTCAAGTACGCTAACTAAGACAATCAAGAGTATGGGATCAGGATTCTCTAGAGCCGGAGCCATCTTGATCGTCTGCTTCTATCTGGTCTTCGTTTTCTGGACCAGTTTTGTGGTATCGGGGACGGCTCTTCAAGATCCCGATACCTGCTGGTTGCTTGCCACCGGCAGAGAGATAGTACAAACCAGAAAAATCCCTGACAAAGATCCTTTCTCTCACAGCATTGCTAAGGCGGAGAGTCGCTTTGTGCCTTACCAGTGGCTGAGCGAAGTGGTTTTGTTCTCTGTCTATCGAGGTTACGAGAAGCTTGTCTGCCGCTCCGACTATTCGATTGATCAAAGCGGTGTCAATTCTAGATTGACCAGCGCTTTCAAAGAACGGCTCAAGAGTCATCTGCCTGAAGGTTCCGAATTTGGTCTCGATGCTGGTCTTCCGGACCCCGCCGCTGTCGCATTGCTGGCTCTTTCTGCACTGCTGGTAGTGCTTTCGTTTATTGTTATTCCTGTCTTCTTCCCTCCTGGCGGCAAGCATAGCCCAATAACCTCGCTGGCTATGGTGGTGGTGGGCAGCTCGGCGGCTTCATTTCACTATTACCTGAGGCCGGAAATCTTCTCTTATTTCTATCTTGCGGTCTTTCTTGCCATCGTCAATCATATACGCCTGGTCTCAACCTACGAAGGTCGCGGCATCCGTGACTTTCGCCTGCATCTGGGTGGGCTTCTTCTGCTCTCTATTCTGTGGGCGAACAGTCACTCCGGCTTTGTATGCGGAATAATCTTTCTGGTGGTGCTTGTTTTAATGGAATCTATAAAAGGCAATACGGTAAGTCTGCGATTGAGCGCATCGGCTCTGGCTGTGTTTCTCGCTGGGACTTTTGTTACCCCTTTTGGAATCGGACTTTATCAATATCTGCCCCATCTGTTTTTTGCCGACTCCAACAGCTTGATAGAAGAGCTCGGACCGCTTGCCCCAGCCGACTATTTGACCGCCAGTTATTTTCCGTTTTTGATACTCATTTTTCTGGTGGCAGGCCTCTGTGGGCATTGTCTTCTGCGGGGAGGCATCGCTCTTATTCGGCCTGTCCTTCACAGCCTGGTGATTGTAATCCTGGCTATTCCTGTGGGCATGTTCTGTCGGCGTCTTATTCCTTTCTCTTCGCTGGTCATGATCTTCGAGGTGATTTATCTTTTCGCTTATTTAAAAGCCTATATCCTCGAGCCTTCCAAGCCGGTCTTCGTAAAGGAGATGAGTGAGAAGCTCTACAGATTTTTCAAGTATCGATGGTGGTCGACCTCTGTCAGTCTGGTTATCGTTTTATTCTCCGCATTTTTGCAGTGTCGTATTTTTATACCAGGCATTCCCCAGGTGAGCACCGGCTTTGCACCGCCTCTAACCGCGGTTGCCTACATCCAGGAGAACAAGCCCCGGGGAAGGCTCTTCAACGATCCTCAGTTCGGGGACATCTTGCTCTGGCATCTCTATCCATGTCCGCCGCTTTTTGTCGATACCAGATTCGATGTCTACGGAAGCAAAATCGTTATCGATTCATGGAAGATAGAGAGTGGTCTCGACGGCTGGGAGAAGCTATTGGAGCAGTACAAAATCGACTGGATCTTCGTGCCGACCCAGTCGATGTTAGCCCATAAACTGGAGCAGGCTGAAGACTGGAAGCAAATCTATAAGGACGGCCTGGCCGTTATTTATGAGCGACGTGCGGCAGAGGCGGTCGAGTAGCATGAATGTTCTCAAGTATATTCTCTCGGGGCTTTTGATTCTGTTCTGTCTTGTAGCCTCTGTAAAGGCAAAGCCTATGCCTCCTGCCACACTTGCCGAGGGGCTTCAAAATTCGGTGGTGCTACGTTGTCGCTATCTCGGTCTTTCTGGAAACGCAAAAGAAAGCAGCTATTTTTCCGGGGTCAGGGTGCGTTATCGAGTCGAGGCTGTGATCAAGGACAAGCGGCAGAAACCAGCACAAAATGTAACCGTGGGCAAATCCGTAGTGGTTATTTATCAATTTGATGATGGTACGGCCTGTCTTGCCCCTCCTGGTTGGAAATTCGATCCGGCGGTGATGCCTGCCCTCAATTCTTCCTGGATTTTGATTCTGAGAGAAGCTTCTGATAAAGCAGGGAAGCCTGTTTTTGACACATATAGAGGCAGCTGGGGGAGATTTCGATATAGCGAAGAGAAGCTTCGAGAGATAGAAGCCTCTGGTAAGTGAACTTCTCTGTCGGTATCGAATGCGGGGCGCAGTAGATCTGTTCCGCATATATCCTCTGGGGGCTTGAACTATTTGGCAAATCGGCTTAGTATCCTTAGTATCAAAGTGTCGATGATCACACTATCACCGGTGCGTGATCACTAGAAAGCGAAACGCAAAATTACTAACCAGAATCAGAGCCAGTCGAGCTGTTTTACGACAGTATCCAATTCGGAAGTATTGAGACGCAGTTTTGCTGCCCTTTTCAAAGACCGCCTCGATAGTTTCGTCCGCAAGCCGGAGACTACAAACTGGCGTAAACAAAGCAAATTCAACTATTTTACCGATGAGAATCTCCTCGAGGTTATCGACCTTCAATGGGAGAGACCGGTGGCTATCAGTCTTGATCGCCGCTCTCATCTGGCGGTGCTCTCTGTCAAAATCGAAGACCCCGAAGAAAGAGTCGAGAAACAGTCCGCTCTGGTTAAGCAACTGAGAGCTATCGGGGTAGAGAAGCCCTGCTTTTATATCGTCAACGAGCTTGGCGAAATCAATGTTTATCTCTGCTTCGACGAAGAGTTCGATAGTGTCAGTCTCCATCCGCTTCTGAAAAACTGGCTCATGCATTGTGAGATGGAGCTGGATGTCCAGGTGGTTGCAGTCGGAGAGCCTCTTGAGCTGCCTCTGCAGCGAGAGTTCGTCTGGACGACAAACCATTGCACCCCATTGATCCGGCGCATGGATATCGCTTTAGAGCCTGCCATCGCCATGTTTCTCTCTAATCTGAGCAAGGGTCTTCTCTCTTTGTCTGAGGTGATGACTCATCTGGTCGAATTTCCGATTATTCTGCCTCCGGAGCCTGAACCTGAGCCGGAACCAGAGCCCGAGCCAGTTGATAAAGATGAATTTGCCGGTGAAAACATTGTCTCTCTGGCAAGACGCAGAGAAGAGCGCAATCGGCGTCAGGAGATCGAGCTCGAGACAGAGCCGGAAATAGAAGTCGAAGAAGAAGAGATTGAAATAGAGCACGAGTTAATTGTTTCGAGCGAAGATCAGGCTGTATTCGAAGAGCTTCTCGATTTCAACTTGAACGATATTCCGGTCTATAACCCTGCCTTTGATCCAAAGCCGGTCGCAGATAATGCTCCACCGACCTCTTCGACCATGCTGCCGCCACCGGGTTCAACCTCTTTCAAGCAGCTCACCATTCCATTTTTTAATGATTAAATCGAGAGTTCTATTGAACTTTTTGAACTTCCCCTGCGTCTGTCAAGGTATATTGCCAATAGGACGTTAGAGGTGTTTGTCTATGATCTGGTCGTTTGAAAGAGCTTTGCTGGCTTTGTCTCTGGGTCTGGTGCTTCTTTCCGGCGGCGCTGCTGTGGAAGCTAAAGCTAAGAACAGCAAGCTTTTGCCCGGATATGCAGCTAAAGAGAATATCGACAGAGTCAACCAGGATATTCACTGGCACACCCATCTATCCGAAGCTATAAACTCAGCCCGCAGTCAGGGCAAGATGATCCTCTGGGTTCAGATGATAGGGCAGATGGATGGCGCCACATGATCGGCCGCCAATAGCTTGAGAGCCGTGTCGCTCTCGCAGGACCCCGCCTATTCGGTATTGAAAAATGAACTGGTTTGCGGTTATCGAGATATCTCGAAAGAGAGTTATGCCGGTTTTTCCGGGGCGCACAAACCGGACGGTAATGCGATAAAGACCACAAATGGAGCCGGTCCTCATAATTTGCAGACTTTCATCCTGGCCTCGGACGGCACTGTGCTGCACTGTTTGCCCGGCTACTGGAATCCGCAGGATCTGGTCCGGGAGATTGAATTTGCCGGTCGACTGCATGATCTCTGGACCAATCCGTCTCTTTCTAGAGCTTCTAAAGATCAGGCTTTCAGGCGCATGCAGTTAGCTCATGTTCATGAGCACCCCCAGGCCATGGTGCGACGCTCTAACATGCAGGGTTTCGATAAGAAGTACGAGGCTAAACACAGGCTCCGTACATCAGACACAATAAACAATGTCCAGCTTGCCAGCTATGCTCTGCAAAAGGGGCAGAAAATACCGGCTGGAGCCTTCAAAACCACCGATGTGATAATGCATGAACGCATGGCTGCAAGGCCGTTTCTGCCCTTCAATCAATTCGACGTGGCCCATTTTGTCGACTATGGAAGACCGAAGTACGACAAGAACGAAGACTTTCGTAATGATAACGGCATGCTGGTGGATCGTAATGGAGCAAAATCGCAAGAGATGCTCGGTCAGGTACCCCAGAAGAAGAAGAAGCGAAAGGGCGGCAAGATGCGTCGCATTGTCCAGTCCGGTGGAAGAGGAGTGGTAAACTACGGTCTGAGAGCTGCCCTCCGCTAGAGACGGCTTGTGTAATGCTTCAATAATGTAGGACCGCTTTGACCAGATTTCCGCCGGAGCTGTTAGAAAGGTATGAATACCTGAATCTGCTTGGAAAAGGCGGCATGGGCATAGTCTATCTGGCCCGGGATCTGGTGCTCGGGCGAACGGTGGCGATTAAAACCCTGTCCAGCGCGGCTGCCACCGAGAGCCAGTTGATTCGTTTTCAGAAAGAGGCCAGGGCTGCCGCCAAACTCAATCATGATCACATAGTTCGGGTGATTGATTTTGGCATCATGAAAAACGGAGACCCTTATATGGTCATGGACTATGTCCAGGGTTCCGACCTGAACGAATATCTAAAAGCACTGGAGCGCAATCAAAAACTTCTGTTGGTTCTGGACCTCGCCATTCAGATTGTCGGTGCGCTGGCCCATGCCCATGGCCAGGGGGTTGTCCATCGTGATTTGAAATCCGCAAATATTGTCGTAACCGAAGACGATGATGGAGAGCCGCGCGCCATGGTGATTGATTTCGGCATAGCCCAATTGAGCACCCTGGCGGTTCCGGCAGACAACACTCTTTTCGAGAGCACCGGTAACGCGGTGATTGGTTCGCCGGGCTATATCAGCCCGGAGTCTATAAAAGCCGATCGGGTGGATTTTCGAACGGATATCTATTCTTTTGGTTGTGTCTTTTTCGAGATGCTCACCGGAAAGTTGCCTTACATCGGAGAGACGGCGTTGGCTACCATGGAGATGCATATCAAGGCGATAGTGCCGAGTGTGGTGCCTTTTGAGTTGCGTTTGCTTGAAGCGCCATTGTCGGAAGAGATTCAAGAATGCTTCGATACGATCATCCGAAGATGTATGGCCAAAGACCCGGGAAAGCGATATCCGTCCATGGGTTTGCTTGCCGAGGATCTCTTAGAAGCACGGAGTAAAATTCTGGAGGTGCTTGAAGCTATAGATCTGCAGGCAGAGATGAACAAAGCCGACGCTCAGGAGCAGGGTCCGTTGCTCAATCTTCCTTGGACGGCGGGATTCGTCAAAAGTCGAGCGTTTATGCCGGTGGTGGCGCTTCTGGTGCTTTCAATCTCGGCAATTTTAGTAATGCTCTTTCAGTCGCAACAGTCGGCGAAAGTAGACGAGCGCCTTGCAGAAGACATAAAAATCATCGGCGCCAAGCAGTATCCATATCTTGGAGAGGCTTTAAAAGTAACCCCCGACGGTTATATTCCCGGTGATTTCAGAAGGACCGATGTAGAGGACGCTGATCTGATCGCCGGCGATTTCAAAATTACCGGGGGTGACCTCGATTTGAAATATTCCCGGGTTACGGATAAAGGCATAGCCGCTCTTGATCTGACCGGAGTGCAGAAGATAGTGCTCGATTCGACTGGCATAACCGATAAGACAATGCTTTATCTCGCCAAATTTCCTTCTCTTAAAGAGATCTATGCCGACAATACAAAAATTACCGACAAAGGCGTAGAAGCTGTTGCCGCACTGCCTTTGCTCGAGTCTATTAAGCTCGAAGGAACCCAGATCACCGATGATGGTATCAGAGCTCTTGCCCATGCACCAAAATTGTATCTACTTGATATTGCTAAATGTTCCAAAGTTACCAAAGCCAGCCTCGCCTCTATAAAGGCTATGCCCTTGCTCTCTCGAATAAGAATTACCAAGACGGAGATTCGACTGCGAGATCTAAAAGATATGAACGGGCTTGCCAGAATCACCGATGAATACAGCGATTTGACCCAGGCTGATATCGACGCTCTTTTAAGGATGAAGGGCTTACAAAGAATAACCCTGACAGCAGCGGCCCTGACGGAGGATCAGTTTATGAGTCTGACTGGAATCCCTGAATTGCACATGTTGAACGTCGCTCGCTGTGGAGGAATTGGAGAGATCCAGGCGAATCGATTTATGAGCATCCGCGACGATGTTTTTGTGCAGTGGACACTGCCCTACAAAAAGACCTATCCGGCTGACTTCAGCTTCAAAAGGCTGATGAAAGAAGAAGGCAGCCGGGGCTACTAGAGGTTGATGCGAATGAAGCGTCTTCTACCCACTTGAAGCACTATCGAATTTCCATCTCCTGGACCAATTGACTGATTGGGGTCTTTGACCTGGTCGCCATCGATGCGCACTCCGCCGTCTGCAATCAGACGTTTGGCTTGCCCTGAACCGCTTGCCAGCTCCGTGTCGACCAGAAGACGAAATAGCGGTTTTTCTTCGGTCAGCTGATACTCTGGCATGTCGTCCGGGATCTGCCGTTTGCTATGAATGGTATCCCATTCGGTGAGGGCGTCTCTGGCGGCGTCTTCGCCGTGGTATTGCAGGACGATCTGTTTCGCCAGTCGGGCTTTTGCTTCTTTAGGATTTCCGCCGGATTGTAGAAATTCTTTGATTTCGTCTACTTCGGCGCCCGAAAGCGTGGTGGTGAGCTCGAAATATTTGACGATCAGTTCGTCCGGAATACGCATACATTTGCCGAACATGTCCGAAGGCGGCTCGGACAGACCGATGAAGTTGTCGTAGGTTTTCGACATCTTCTTGGCGCCATCGGTGCCTTCTATAAGTGGCAACAGGAACGCGACCTGCTGGTCGAGGTCGTAGTGCGGCTGCAGTTCTCGACCTTGAAGGATGTTGAAGCGTTGGTCCGTACCGCCCAGCTCTACGTCCGCTTCAATAGCGACTGAATCATAGCCCTGGAGAATCGGGTAGAAAAGCTCATGAAAAGAGATCGGTTGCTGGTTTTCCATTCTCTCGCCGAAAGCCTCTTTGGCAAGAAGCTGCTGAACCGTGACTTTGCCTGCCAGCTTCAATATGTCATTTAGATTCATCGGAGCCAGCCATTCTTCGTTATTTCTGGTCTCGGTCTTAGCTATGTCGAGAATCAGCCCCATCTGGTCTAAATAGGTCCGGGCATTCTCCTTGACTTGCTCCGAGGTGAGCTGCGGACGGGTGGCGTTGCGCCCGGAGGGGTCTCCTATCTGGGCAGTGAATCCGCCTATAATGAGAACAATCTGATGTCCGAAGTCCTGAAAGAGTCGGAGCTTGCGGAAAACCACCGAGTGCCCGAGGTGCAAATCGGTCGAAGTGGGGTCGACACCGAGTTTGACCCTCAGTTTGCGACCGGCTTTTTTGACTTCGTAAAGCTTGCGGGCAAGACCCATATATCCGTCCGGCAAAATCTCGGCTCCGCGCCCCAGCTCGCGGGCTTCTTCGATGATCTCGTCGGGAATTTTTTCTTCGCTTTTTTTAGAGTCGGTTTGTGTGGCGTCCACCGTCTTTTCCTCGTCGCGTCTCTTGCGACTATCGACTTTAATCAAAAGCGGTCCGCCTTACAATAATGTAAAACAGATCAGTGAAAAATCTTTGCATGCCACTGCAGTTTCGTTGAGCTTGGCCCGGGTCTGAGATAAGATCACCTACTTTAGGATAGAGGATGGCTCAGCAATGTCTAACCAGTACACCCCCCGCGAGATAGAAGAGAAGTGGCAGGAGCAATGGGAGAAAGACGGCATATACGTCGCCCATGACCTGGATAAGAAGCCGAAATTCTACTCGCTGGTGATGTTTCCCTATCCGTCGGGCGACCTGCACATGGGTCATATGCGGGTTTACACGATTTCGGATGTGATCTCTCGTCAGCGTCGCATGCAGGGCTATAACGTCCTCAATCCCATGGGCTGGGATGCTTTCGGTTTGCCTGCCGAGAACGCCGCCATCAAAAATAAGATGCATCCGGGCAAATGGACCCGCCAGAATATAAAGTTCATGCGTGATTCCCAGCTCAAGAAACTTGGAACCAGCTATGACTGGTCCCGGGAAGTCACCACCTGTGAAGCCGATTATTATCGCTGGACGCAGTGGCTGTTTCTGAAGCTCTACGAAAAGGGTCTTGCTGTCCGCAAAGAGGCGCCGGTCAACTGGTGTCCGGACTGTCACACAGTACTTGCCAACGAGCAGGTCGTGGACGGCGCTTGTTGGCGTCACTCCGAGACCAAGGTCGAGCAGAAGCTGATGAGTCAGTGGTTTTTGAAGATCACAGACTATGCCGACGAACTTCTCGATGATCTCGAGAAACTGACCGGCTGGCCCGAACCGGTGCGTTTGATGCAGAAAAACTGGATCGGCCGCTCCGAAGGGGCGGAGCTGCACTTTACCGTGGACAGCAAGCCGAATGTCCAGATCAGCGTCTTCACCACCCGTCCTGACACTGCTTATGGTGTCAGCTATCTGGTTCTCGCTCCCGAGAATCCGCTTGTGCAAGAGTTGACGGCTCCCGAATGTCTTGCGGCGGTCAACGAATATGTAGAAGCGTCTCGTCACAAGACGGAGCTCGAGCGTATCTCTACCGAGAAGTCCAAAACCGGTGTGCCCATCGGTTGTTCGGTAATCAATCCCTTTAATGGCGAGAGTGTGCCTATTTGGGTTTCAGATTATGTGTTGATGAACTATGGAACCGGCGCGGTCATGGGTGTGCCTGCCCACGATGATAGAGACTTTCTCTTTGCCAAATCCCATGGATTACCGGTGGTCGAGGTCATCTCTGCCGACGGCAAGGCCAGCGAAGGTGAGCTCGAAGAAGCTTATACCGAACCTGGAATAATGGTCAATTCGGGACCTTTCAACGGTCTGACCAGCCCCGAAGCCAAGGTTAAAATGACCGAGTGGGCAGCCGACAACGCTTCGGGCAAGAAGCGTGTTCAGTATCGTCTACGTGACTGGTTGATCAGTCGTCAGCGCTACTGGGGCTGTCCTATTCCTCTGGTACACTGCGAACATTGCGGCATAGTGCCGGTTCCTGAAAAGCAACTTCCGGTCGAGCTTCCTGAGGATATCGACTTTACTGGTGAAGGTGGCTCGCCCCTTACAAGGCACGACTCTTTCTTGAAGGTCGCCTGTCCTGCTTGCGGCAAAGAAGCGCGCCGAGAGACCGACACCATGGATACCTTCATAGATTCGAGCTGGTATTTCCTTCGTTATGCTGATGCCAATAACGATACCACCGCTTTCGCCCGGGATAAGGCCGATTACTGGATGCCAGTCGACCAATATGTCGGCGGTATCGAGCACGCCATCCTGCATTTGCTCTATTCTCGCTTTTTCACAAAAGCCTTTCGTGACATAGGTCTTGTCCAGTGCGATGAGCCTTTTGCCAACCTGCTCTCCCAGGGCATGGTGACTAAATATTCCGAGATTTCAGGACGTATAGAGAAGATGTCCAAATCGAGGGGTAATGTGGTCGGCACCACCGCTTTCTTCGAGAAGTACGGTGCCGATGCCGCTCGTCTTTTCACCCTCTTCGCCGCTCCGCCCGAGCAAGAGCTGGAGTGGTCCGAAGAAGGCGCCGTGGGGCAGTATCGTTTCCTCGGCCGAATCTGGAGAATCGTCACTGACCTTCTCGAGCATAAAGCGATAGAGTCTTATACAGGAGAAGTCGACCACGACAAGTTGAGCCCCGAGAGCAAGAAGTTTCATATGCTTGTGCATAAGACTTTGAAGGCTGTCACAAACGATCTCGACCCCAGTCGCTATGTCTTCAATACTGCCATCGCGCGCTGTATCGAGCTCAATAACGGGCTCTATAAATATTGCCAGGAGTTGAGCAGCGGTGGTGCCGCCAATGGTGGCTCCAGCGAAAATCTCGCCCCGGTCGGTGAAAAGTTGAAAGCCGAAGAGAGGCAGCTGCTCTCTTTTGCGGTTCGCAATTTGCTGCTCATGCTTGCCCCCATGGCGCCACACATTACCGAAGAGCTATGGAGTCGCACCGGCTTTATGGCGGCTTACGACAGCTCGTTACATGTATTTCCCTGGCCCGGATTCGACGATAAGTTGACGATTGACGACGAAGTCGAGCTGGTGCTTCAGGTGAACGGCAAAATAGTCAACAAAGTTCCCTGTGTCCGGGGCATGGCGAAGACTGAAGTAGAAGAGCTAGCCCTTGCCGACGAAAAGGTCAAAGCCAAACTCAATGGTCAGTCGGTGAAGAAGGTTATAGTGGTTCCCAATAAGCTGGTCAATGTAGTTCTTTGATTCGCTGAGAGCCGTTTTATCGGACCATGCCGGTCTTATCTGTTCGGGAATAGCCAGGGTCGATCTCCGGGATTGGCGCTGGCCGCGCCATGGGCGCAAAAGGCGGGCTCCGCCTGTTTTTGCTACCTTGGCAACCATGGTTACAGCAGGACTGGATAAGGGTAATCTTATATAGAGACTTCAGGTCTCAGAATTCTCCTTTCAAAAGCAGGATAGACGAGATGACTTACGGCCGGTCAGGCAACGATGTCCAGATTGATACCCAGGGTGCAATACCGATTGTGTCCATGATGATGATCTTCGGCTTCGTGGTCGCCTATGCTTTTATGAGCACCAACAAAATCGAGCTCTGGGAGCCCCATGCCCTGGCTCAGCGCTGGATGGACAACAACAGCTTCACGGCTATTTCGATGCAGCAGTGGATAGTCGCTCAGCAGTGGGAGAAGATTTTTGGACAGCTGCCCATGGCCACCATGGCGGCGTTCGCCGGTTTTCAGGTAATCGGAAACTCTTATTTCTTGTGGTTCTTCGGCTCTAAAGTAGAGCAAAAGATGGGAGCCGGACGATACTTTCTGCTCTGTCTCGCCGCCATGTACATCCCCTATGTCGCCCTCTGGTACGAAGGTTACCGGACTGTCGACGCCAATCATTATTACGGTCCCTGTTTTCTTATCCTGACTATTCTCGGGGCTTATTTCCTCTTTCCGGAGCCCAAAGAGATAAACACCAAATGGTTCAAGCAGAGCCGTGGTGAGATCTTTGTCCGGGATCAACAGAAGGATTTCACCAAGAAGTACGAGAAACGCAACGTTAAGCTCTATATTCTCTTGTTTGCAATGTATGAAGTGGGTTTGTACTTCTACAGCATTAAAATTACTGCAGGCTATCTCACCTTCCACTGGCTGCCGGCTTTAACCGGGTTGATTATGGGCTATTTAGTAGCCGGGTTCCTTGTCTGGAGCGCGACAGGCTCGCTCCAGGACGGCGCTATCAAGCTCATGTGTATCCGTAAGTACAACCAGATTCTCAAGCTCGATGTCGGTCATGATGTGGCTATTCGCGGTACTTCTATGGCCCTTGGTCTGCCTGAAGAGCGGGTCAAAGAATGGGTCAGCCAGCAAAAGGGCAAAATGAGCGTCAAATAGCGGTTTGCGGTATTGCTCGATTGTGATCGAATGTGATCGTTGATTCCTTCTCTTGGCAACACTGCTTAACCTGAATAGAGCCTAAGTTATTAATCTCCTGACTAGTGTAGAATCGGCCCGATTTATAAGGTCATCTCCGTCAGTGGGGTCGATTGCACTTGGACAGCCTGGAAAAACTAGATAACTCCGGAACTCCTGCTAATTCAGCACCGACAAATTCGGTCAAGCTCGTGGAGCAAGTTCGCTGGAAGCGGGTCATGCAGGTGATACTCGACTGTGGCGTGCTTGCTGTCGCCCTCTTGGGGTCGTATTTGATTCGTTTCGACGGTCATATCGCCGAGCCTTACTGGTATCAGCTATCGGTTTACGCCCCTCTGACTATCACCATGATGCTGCTCTCCAACTGGGCATTCGGTGTCTATCGGCGCCTGTGGAGATACACCGGTCTTACCGAAGTGATGGAGCTTTTCTGCTCGGTTCTTTCGGTCACCACCATCTTTTTGATTGTTCGAGCCTCCGGTTATCTGATCATCGGTGGCCATCACATGTCTTACGGGATAATCTTCATCAACTGTATTCTCGCTTTTCTAAGCCTTTCCGGTCCCCGGGTTTTGCGGCGGCTCGCCATTGAGCACAGCCAGAGAAAGCACTGGCGGCAGCCGATTCGCCGACGCAGTCTGGTGGTCGGCGCCGGTGATGCCGGACAGATGGTGCTCAAAGAGCTGTCCCAGCGCTCGGACCTTGGAGTGGACGTGGTCGGCCTGATTGATGACGACCCTTCGAAGCTGAGAACAAGAATCGGTTCTCTCACCGTATTCGGTACCACCAAAGAATTGCCCAATCTGATTGAATCCCTTTTCATCGATCAGGTGATCATCGCCATGCCATCGGCACCGGCTTCCGAGATTCGCAAGATTGTCGATATCTGCCGAGAATGCGAGGTCGACACAAGAATCCTGCCCGGACTCTTCGAGCTGATTGACGGTAAAGTCAGTGTCAGTCAGTTGAGAGAAGTTTCGCTTGAAGACCTGCTCGGTCGGGCGCCCATCGAGATGGATAACGCCTCCATCGCCGGCTACCTCGAAGATCGCACCGTGCTCGTCACCGGTGCCGGAGGCTCCATCGGCAGTGAGCTTTGTCGGCAGATCATGCGGTTTCAACCAACCCGTCTGATTCTTTTGGGCAAGGGTGAAAACTCTATCTTCTCTATCGAACAAGAGCTCAAAGCCAGACCGGAGCCGGTGGAGATCGTACCGGTGATAGCCGATATCCGGGACATTATCCGGATGAGAGCCATATTCGAGAAGTTCAAGCCAAGTACGGTATTTCATGCTGCCGCTCACAAACATGTGCCGTTGATGGAATGCAACGTCACCGAGGCTGTTGCCAACAACGTGCTGGGCACAAGAGTAATCGCCGAACTTTCGCATCTTTATGAGGTCGAGACCTTCGTACTCGTCTCGAGCGACAAGGCGGTAAATCCTACTTCTGTTATGGGCGCCACCAAGCGTATGGCCGAGCTTGTGGTGCAGGACCTCGCCAATCGCACCAGCACAAAGTATGTGGCTGTGAGATTCGGAAACGTCCTTGCCAGCAGGGGCTCAGTCATTCCGGTATGGCGCAAACAGATAGCCATGGGCGGTCCTGTAACAGTTACCCATCCCGAGGCTACCCGCTATTTTATGTTGATACCGGAAGCGGTGCAGCTTATTCTACAGGCTACTGCTCTTGGTAAAGGTGGTGAGATCTTTGTGCTCGATATGGGCGAGCCAGTCAAGATTCTCGACCTTGCCAACGACCTGATTCGCTTCAGTGGATTGAAGCCGGGAGTGGATATAGAGATCGAATTCATCGGCTTGAGACCGGGCGAGAAGCTGTACGAAGAGCTGCTCACCAGAGAAGAAGGGCTGACCAAGACGGTCTATGACAAGATTTTTGTGGGTAAACCCCAGCCTATTAATCGTGAACAACTGGGAGGTTATATCGAGAGGCTGGAGAAAGGGGTGCAGAATGCAGACGACATGGGCGTGCATGCTGAACTCAACAAGATTGTTGGCGGCTGCTTGAAGCCGGGAGAAACCGAAAGTAAAACTTACGGACTAAACTAAGGCGACTGAATACAAACAGGATACACAGTAAGGGAAATGGAACTGAAATTTACTCCAGAGGAGATTGAAGTAGTCGAGCAGAAAGAGAAGATTCTAGTGAACAGAATCTTGCAGCTCGGCAGTCTGGTGGTGGCATATTCCGGCGGAGTGGACAGCTCTCTGGTGGCGCATTACGCCAAGAGTCTGCTGGTCAACCGAGCCCGGGTAGTAATCGGGGTCTCATCAAGCCTGGCGGCAGATTCTCTGCGCTCGGCAAAGGCCCAGGCAGAGCTTTGCGACTGGGATCTCGAAGAGGTCGAAACCGACGAGATCAGTATTCCTCAATACAAAGAGAATGGAGGGATGCGCTGCTTCTTTTGCAAAGCTACCCTCTTCGATGTACTTTCTAAAAAAGCCCGCCAGTGGGGCATACAGCACATCGCCTCCGGGGCGAATGTCAATGATCAGGGCGAGCATCGTCCCGGGCACATGGCAGCCGATCAGTTCAAGGTGGAGAGCCCCCTGGTCGATGCCGGTCTAACCAAGCGAGAGATTCGTTTTCTGGCACGCAGAGCCTGTCTTCCCTCCTGGGATAAACCCCAGGATGCCTGCCTTGCTTCGCGCATTCCGGTGAACGTGGAGGTCACAGTGGAAAAACTAAATCTGGTCGAGAAAGGCGAAGCCTATCTGCGCAGTCTCGGCTTTAATCAGGTAAGGGTGCGTAATTTCGAAGGCAAGGCTTCGGTTGAAGTTGGTGCCGATGAACTCTACGTCTTCAAAGTTCGTCCCCATATGGTTTTGCGTATCGAAGAAGAGCTTCTGAGAATCGGTTTCTCTGAGGTCGATATCGATCCGCAGGGTTATAAAACCGGTGGTGCCGACGCGGCGCCGGTGGCGGCTTCCAGCAGAGTAGCGGCCGCGATAAAGTAAGGCGGCGGAATATATGAATGGCGATCAGTTGACCCGGCTACTGTCCATGGTGGCAAGTGGCGAAGTATCGCCCGAGGAGGCCCTTGGCCGGCTCAAACATATGCCATTCACCGATCTTGGCTTCGCCTGCGCCGACACCCACCGGGAATTGCGCCAGGGCTTCCCCGAAACCATTTATTCTCCAGGAAAGAGCGCTGCTCAAATTGTCGAAGTGGCGCGCAGTCTTCTTGATCACAGTGCCAAGGTGTTTGCCACCCGGGTTTTACCGGAGCAAGTCGAAGAGATTCGTGCTGCATTCCCTGCCGCTTATTACAATGCAGCTGCTCGGCTTTTCGTCATCGGCGATCTGAATCATCGTGATTCTCTTCTCTCTAAATATCGCTGTGCAGTGGTATCTGCCGGTACAGCCGATTTGAAAGTGGCCGAAGAGGCTTGTTTGATTCTCGAATACAGCGGCGTCTCTCTAGAGAGAATATTCGACGTAGGAGTAGCCGGTATCCACCGCCTGTTAGATCGCACCGAGCTTCTTATGAAGCAGGATTGCTTGATAGTCGTAGCCGGTATGGATGGCGCCCTGCCCAGTGTGGTGGGCGGGCTCGTCGCCTGTCCGGTGATAGCTGTTCCCACTTCGGTTGGCTATGGTGCCGGCTCCGGTGGCATAGCTCCTCTTCTGACCATGCTCAATAGTTGCGCCGCCGGTATCACCGTGGTCAATATAGACAATGGCTATGGTGCGGCCATGGCTGCTTTGCGTTACGCAACCGTCAGCCATGACCCTGTTTGACCCTAGCTATTAGTCTTTCGAGAGTTTCGCGTCGATTATTAGCAGACTCGGCAGGGCGAAAGCCTCTGCGGTAGCTCTAATAGGATGCTTTTTGAAATGGTCGGCTATATCTTTGGGGGTGGATAAGATCTCACCTTTGAGATCAAAGTCTTTCTCCGGAAGGACTTTGGCTTTGTTCTCGATCGCTTTTTGACCGACGGCGCGTCCTGCCTCTTTAGCGGCTTCTGCCGCTCTGCCGGCCTTCAACGCTTCGGCCGCACCTCTGCCGAGCACCGGTCCGCTAAATATTACTCCACCTGCGATGGCTGCACCGAGCTCAGTCGCTTTAGCTGCACTGTCTAAGGCTTTGTCTTTGCCTGATTTCTTGCCGGCGTCAGCCGCGTCATCGGCTTTGTTCAGACTTCGACCGGACTTATCGATGATAATATTGTCTGTCGCTCTTTTGACACCGCCTTGAATCGCTTCATGCAGAGCATCACTTGCAAGTTTTGCGCCGGCTTTACCGACTTGACCGGCAGAGCCGATGATAGCTCCTTCGACACAGGCCTTTCCGGCATCTTTGAGGTTATCGACAGTGGCGTATTTTGAACCTGCTTTTGCCGCTAGTCCGGCGCCGGCCATGATACCGGATGCAATGTCTTGCCAGCGATTCTCGCTGCCTGAAGATGCTGTCTGGGTATGGGATTTATCTACTTCGGTGAAAGAAACTTGATCAGGCATAATCTTGATCTACTCCATATATAAAAAATGTGCGACAAAGAGTTGGGGCAGAAGAACCGAAGTCAGTTGGTTGCGGTTCCTGCAGTCTATATGCGACTGAATTCGAAATTTGACAGAGGCAGCATTAAATGTGGTGACAGCATTATTTCAAAAAGCAAAATCTCGACATGCCTTAGCTTGCCGAGAACCTTGCTTTGATATGGAATATCAAGGGGGTTGGACGTGTGTGGATTGGATTGGATGCTGTTAATATAGCCGGGCTCTGTGACCAAAGTGTACCTAGATTTCAATCAGTCTTTATTCAGCGTTCAGGACTGACTGATCTGGGTATTCTCCAATCTTCACTACGCAGGAAATATCGCTTTTGTCTCTTGTGATCAAGAAGTTGAGCTCTTCTCCGACCTTGTGTGCTTTCACGATCTTTTGCACATCCTGGGGAGACTCGACAATCTCTCCTTCGATTTTTCTGATCAGGTCCTGGGACTTTAGACCGGCTTTTTCGGCGGGGCTCTCTTCGTAGATACGCTTGATAAATACTCCGCGGGAATCAAGCGGCAGACCCAGACTTTTGAGAACAACCTCACTGGGCGCTTCCATGCCGATACCAAGATAAGGTCTGAGAATTTTGCGGTTGGCGATCAGATCATCCGTCACAGATCTGGCCACATCGGCCGGTATGGAGAAGCCGATGCTCTGTCCATTGCCCTGGAAGGCAGTGTTCACTCCGATTACCTCTCCGTTCAAGTTTATAAGCGGACCGCCCGAATTGCCGCGGTTTATGGCTGCATCGGTCTGGATGAAGTTGATATTGCCGTTGATATCGGTGACAGTTCGCTCTACTGCCGAGATGATGCCCAGGGTGACCGAGTGGTCATAGCCCAGGGGACTGCCTATGGCGATCACGAACTCTCCCGGGCGCAGTTTATTCGAACTGCCCAGTTTGAGGGTCGGCAGGTCTTTGGCGTCGATCTTCAATACGGCAAGGTCAGAAAAAGAATCGCTCCCGACAATTTTTGCCTGGTAAACAGACTTGTCGTTGAGACGCACCTCTATTTTGGCTGCGTCTTTTACCACATGGGCGTTGGTGACGATATAGCCGTCGTTTCTGACGATAAAACCGGAGCCCGAATTGTGCGTATTCGGCATGAAGGGAAAGACACCGTTCTTTCTTATCTGATAGCGATTGAAGAACATATTGAAATCTTTGAAGCCCGGCATGATCTGAGAGATTATCGGATCTATGCTCGGGCTGCCGCTGCCGGCTTTCATGTCTCGGCTTCGATCAACCTCAAGTTTGACCACTGCCGGAGCCGCTTTCTCGGCAATATCGGCGATGAGATTTCCCTGGAATAGTACCGCCGCTTGCGAGGACGGAGATTTTGTCTCAGGGGCGAGATTTAGATGAGAGCTGGATTCGTGGGCTAGAGCGCCATCGACAACAGGATTCGGTCTAGTAAGAGAGCCCAGCGCCGCCAGGGACAAAACTCCAAATACGACGGCATTATATATAGATTGCTTTCTTCTCTGGAGCATGGAGCTCTCTCCTTAATCTGCAAAAGACAATCTCTATATTTTGCCATGCTTTTCTCTTCTCAGCCAAAGAGAGGACAGCGACCTTGTTACGAAGGCTGCTGTCCCCGGTCTTTTTAGCTTGTTGCAAGGCTAATTCAGCTTCAGTTACGATTCTGGTCGTCGTGCTTTTGCTTGTAGATGTTCTTGCTGAGGCGATCCTGGGATTTTTCCAGTCTGGCTGCCTCTTTTTTCGAGAGACCGCCATCGGATAGGCGCATCTTGGTCTCCATCCGGTTCAGTTTGGCTTGTTGTTTTTGCAGTCCGCAATATTCTTTCTTGGTCAGCGAGCCGTCTTTCATGCCCTGGGCGAGGCGCTTTTGCTGGTGGTGTTGACGGTGGTTCACTCTTTTCTTCCAGGGTTTGGCTTCGGCCGAGTCGGCGCCGACAATCAGGGTGACTCCGCTCAAGAGGGCAACTGCCAGGGCAAGGCTGATGGTTCTTTTCATTTTATTCAACTCCTGTTTCAAACAGACTTTCAACGTTTTCCTACTACTTTCAACGTAGAAACGTTTTCAAGGGTTCAAACAAAATAATTAGCTCTGGTTAATCTGTCTGCAAAAGTGCGGGGAGACTTTCATAAAGTCCCTTCTCTCTTATCTTATCGAAAAGCACAGTCTTTATACAGGACCCGCCCGCTTCCTGATTGAGCCGGCTCACAAAGCGACTGCCTTCTTCCGAAAAGCCGGCTTGAAAGATGATGATGCTGAGCCTGTCTTTTTCCAGGTTTGAATGCAGAAACTCACCCAGGGCAGATCTAGTTGTAGCTTCAGGTTTTTGTTGATTCAGGCCGATTCCGTCGGTGAATACCAGAACAAGCAATGGACGGCTCTCTTCTTTTTTCTCCGCTTTCTCTTGATAGTGGCTAGTTGCCTTCGCTAAAGCCGGTAAGAGGTCGGTGCTCCCTGTGGTTATCGTGCGATCTATCAAATTTTTCGTTTTTGAAGCGTCAATATCCGGCACGAAGATACAGCTTTCGTTGAAGAGACCAAGGTCGAACCTGGCATGGTCTTGCTGATCTAATCTAGAGGCAAAGTCTTTGATCTCTTTTGCCAGCCAGCTCCAGCGAGAGACACCGCGGTCGCCGAGGCTGTGCACCATAGAGCCTGAACGATCGAGAAGAATCACCAGGTGATAGTCGCCTGCCTTTTGCCCGCCTTTCAGCATCTGCCTCCGGTCTTTGCCGGTAAGCGGCGGCACCGGCGCCTTCTTTGCCCTCAGTTTAACCAGATAGATTTTGCCTTTGCGTTCGATCTTTATATGTAGACGGTTATCTTTAATCGTCCCTTCCAGTATTCGGTCTCCTTCGTCCACCCCTCCATAGAAGGCAGGCGAGCCCTTCCTTACCTTTAGCACCAGGGTGGGCAGGCTCCTCGACTCTATCTCGAGTCCGGCGCCAGCCAGATAGCTCGCTAGAACGTCGACCTTGCCGGTTAGAGTGATGGGCGGGACTGCTTTATTCTTAGCATCAGCCTGCGCCTGAAGCGGTAGGGCGAGCAAGAACAACAGAAAAAGCGCCAGTACCTTTAATGAGTTCATCGCAGTTTCTTCTGATCTGCTTTCATCGGAGCTTCTTCCGGAATGTCCTGGATATCGGATTCGTCACCGAGGTTTTCATAATTGCGTACCCTGGTATTGCTCAAGGCGGGTACCAGGCGCATCTTCTCGTGGGCGCCTGCGCTTTTTATAAAGACCTGGCGCTGAGAAGCCAGTTGATCGGCTCTTCTTTGATAGTCACCGGTCAAGCGCTCTTCTTCTTTTTTCAGTTTCGTGAAGGCTGCTTTCATTCGCCTTTCTTTCTCCGCCTCACTGGCGGTGCTCTTTTCTATGGCTTTGATTTCCAGGTCGAAGCGCTGAGAAGCCTGCTTCTTCTCTGCCTCTAATCTGGCAAGCAGCTCTGCGCGGCTTTTTTCAATATCGGCGTCGATTCCTCTGGATTCTTTCAGCTCAGAAAGTCTTTTGCCTGCTTTAAGCGCAACCGGGCTTTTGCCGCCGTATTTGATGCAGAGAGAGAGCTCTCGTTTTGCTGCATCGACTTTGCCTGTATTCAAATAACATTCGGCCAGGCGATAGCGCAGCTCAAGATCGTTTGGTCTTTTTGTCGCCAGCGCTTTTATGGCAGCACAATCTTTTGGCGAATCCAGAGCAAACACGGGAGTCGTTAGCGGCAGTAAGCCGGCAACAACAAAGGAGAGACAGGCAATAGCGTGAGAGCGGATCATACCAGGCCATATTCCCCCGGGGGCGGGCTGGTAAACCGGCATTAGCGGCTGTTTGCCGGCTTGATTGCCTTTATCGTAGAGTCCACCCACATTCTTGCCCGGGGAAAGCCGGCTTTGATCTTTTCTCCCAGTGGTGTCCTGGCGCCGGTTAACAGCATCAGAATCTCTCCGAAAGCTTCCATGGGCGCGTCCGGACGATCTGCGCAATAAAGGCTGAGTTCGGAGCGTAGCTGGGGGGCCATAGAAGCGATATCCTGCTTATAGAGGGCAAGATAGGCTTTATCTCTAGAGAGATTCTCCAGGCAGTCATCGAGGGCATGGGCGCACTGCATCAGGGTAGCCAGCCGAATATCCGCGTCGGTTCTGACTCCGCCCACCTCCGGATATCCGGGTTCAGCCAGGGCTCTTTCCCAGATGTACATCTCGCGCTTATAAGTCCTGCCTGGTTCGTTGCAGAAGAGATGCCCATCGGCAGGATGCACCACCTTGAGAGAATCGGGAAATTTATCCAGCGGGTTGGTGCCTACATAGACTGTGGCTCCTCCTTCATCGAGAATCTGATAGATATGGGCAGGCAAATTCTCTATGGTGGTGCGGACTAAATATAAAGTGTGCTCACTTACTCTGGGGTGATTGAAGCGCGGATAGACAATAGAGATTCTCTCCCTGAGTTTTTTGCGAGGTCCTGGAGCATTGCTCTGGCTCTTTGCCTGATTTTTTGCCTGGCTTTTGGCGGCGCTATTCTTCTGGGCAAATGCTAGAGGAGCGGGCAGCATAAGGCAGCCCGCCAGAAGAAGCATTAAGAGCTTGCTCTGGAGAATCGGCAACTAGATTCTGCCCATGCCCAGGTTCTGAGCCGACTGATAGACTTTTCCTTCGGTGAGGATAGAAGGTGCAATGATCACTTCTACGTCTTTCATCGCTTCTAGATCCGGCGCGCCCAGGGTGCCCATGCTGGTTTTAAGGGCTCCGGTCAGGTTCTGGGTGCCGTCATCGACATCGGCTGGACCGTTGAGGATTTTTTCGAGCGGCACTGTAGTACCGACCTGAATTCTTGTACCTCGCGGTAGAACCGGGCTCGGGGTAGCCATGCCCCAGTGATAACCTCTGCCGGGTGCTTCTTTTGCTTTAGCCAGAGGAGAGCCGATCATGACTGCATCGGCACCACAGGCAATGGCTTTGCAGATATCGCCCGAGGTGACCATGCCACCATCGGCAATAATCAGAGGCGCTTTGCCGTGTTTATGGGCATAGACTTCGGAAGCTGCATAACAGTCGGCGATGGCGGTAGCCATCGGGACGCCGATACCGAGAACGCCTCTAGAAGTACAGGCTGCTCCCGGCCCGACACCGACAAGAATGCCGGCGACTCCGGTCTCCATGAGCTCTAGAGCGGTTCTGTAGGCGACACAGTTACCGACCACCACCGGCAATCCGATGGATTTGCAGTAAGATTCCAGATTGAGGCTGGCCTCTCCTGATTGGGAGCGGTGTTCGATGCCTGTTACGGTGGACTGAACGAAGACGATGTCGAGACCGGCTTCTTTGGCGATTGGTCCGTATTTTTCTGCCATATTGGGGGTCACCGAAACGGCGGCGACCACACCCTGAGCTTTGATCTCTTCTACTCGTTTGGCAATCAGGCTTTCGTCAATCGGCTTGGAATAAATCTTTTGCATCACCGTGACAAAAGAGCTTTTGTCGCAGGATGTGATCTCGTTGTAGGCATCTTCGGTATTGGCATAACGGGTCTGTACGCCCTGTAGATTGAGAACCGCCAGCCCACCAAGTTTTCCGAAGATTCCGGCGACTTTGACATCGACCACTCCATCCATGGCGCTTGCCAGAATCGGCACTTCCAGCTTGTGTCCGCCCAGGGTGGTGGTGATATCACAGAGTTCTGGATCCAGGGTCTCGGAACCCGGCACCAGGGCTATCTCGTCGAAGCCATAGGCCCTTCTTGTCGGTTTGCCTTTGCCGACAAACAAATCTTTGCCCAGTGTAGAACCTGAATATTCAAGTGTTTTGCCCATGTTGAGAACCCCGAGATCAACTTTCGCCTATATTAACACTGACTGTTAATTACTAATCTGTCAGAAGCAATTACAATTACAGTTCTTTTCCGATTGCAAGGGGCGGTCCAGTGAAATCTCTCAATGTGCTTGGTCTCAATAGTGGTACTTCGATGGACGGCATCGATGCCGCTGTATTCAAGATAACTCCTCTTGCGGAGTTGAAAAATGGCGGTCCGCCGAAGCTCTCCACCGAGCTTCTCTACTCTACGCTCATCCCTTTCGAAGAGTCTTTTCGAAAGAATCTCACCGAACTGGTCAACTCAGGTCGTGCCGACCTAAAAGAGATCTGCCTGTTAAACGCCGCTCTCGGTAAGGTTTTCGCCCGGGCTGCCGAACAGGTGATCGCAAGTTGTGCCGAGCAGAAGATAGAAGTCGATTTGATCGGCTCCCATGGGCAGACTATATGGCACGAGCCGGCTGCCACCGAACTGTGGGGGGTAGAAACCCGGGGCACTCTGCAGCTTGGCGATGGCTCTGAAATCGCCACTCTCACAAAAATCCCAGTTGTCTGTGACTTCCGCACAAACGATGTCGCACTCGGTGGTCAGGGCGCGCCCCTGGTCTCTTTTGCCGACGAGGTACTTTTCGGAAACTCCGGAGGCGCCCTGGGCATCCTTAATATCGGCGGCATCGCCAACCTCACAGTGCTGGACTCTTCGGGAAGGGCGCGCTATGCCTATGATTCCGGACCGGGCAATATGGTCATTGATCGCTTCTGTCAGGTCTTTTTCAATCAAGAGTATGACGATGCCGGCAAAATTGCTGCCAGCGGCAATATAGATAAATCGTGGCTTGCCGAACTCATGCAGAATCCTTATTTCTCTCGGCCACTGCCCAAGACCACCGGACGAGAGGACTTCGGCTATAAATACGCCGATAAGCTTATTGAAGATGCGCGTGAGAAAGGAATCGCTAAAGAAGACGCTGTTGCGACCGTGACGGCTCTGACCGCAAAATCCATAGCCGATTCATACAATCTATATATAAGGAATGAGTTTGCCATCGAAGAGCTCGTAGTTGGAGGCGGCGGCGGACAGAATTCGACAATGCTTGGCTTTATCAAAGAGTACTGGGACGGCCCGGTTTCAATTAAGCTGCACGAGGACTATGGCATCTCGACCAAGTTCAAAGAGGCGCTGCTCTTTGCGCTCCTTGCCTACACGACTTATTTTCAAGTGCCTAATAATGTCCCGGTCTGTACCGGTGCGGCAAGACGTGTATGCTTGGGTAAACTCATCAGAGGATAACTTTCGATGTCGAATCAGGTAGAAGAGCTCACTCTCCATATTCCGGACGGCATTAATTATGAATGTACCGGCTGCGGCACCTGCTGCGGCGGCTGGTCGGTGCCCATGACCGAAGAGGATTATTTCAGGATATCCGATATCGACTGGGCTGCCCGCAAAGACAAGTTTGTCGGCAAAAGCCTGTTTCGGGAACTGAAAGACTACGAGAGCAAAGACACGCCCTATACCCACGCCATAAAAGAAGGAGAGGATGGGCACTGTCCATTTCTGGTCGACAAGCTCTGCTTTATCCACAGTCAGTTCGAGTCTTCTACCAAGCCATCTATCTGTCAGCTCTTTCCTTATTGCTTCAATGAGACCCCGTCGGGCATCTATGCCACGGTGAGCTTTGTCAGTGTGGGAGCTGTGAATAACTCGGGCAAGGCTTTATCTGAACAAAGAGAATATCTGGAGCAGAAACTGAAAGAGTTCAAAACTCTTTATCCGGAGCATCAGCCCAACTGGTCGAAGCTCCAGATGTCCACAGGCATTCCACTAACCTGGGATGAATATCTGGAACACGAAGCGAAATTGATTGAGCTTCTTAGAGACGAGAGCAAGACCTTCGATCAGCGCTTATTAGATGGCTCGACTTATCTGATGGGAGAGCTCAAGAAGAAGCGAGAGTCTTCTTCTTCCAGTCCTCAGCCGGTAAGTCTGGATAGCGCTCCTGCCCTGAAGGGGCTGGATAAGCAACTGCTGGTGGCGCTGCACAGTATTTATTTTCCGGTGAAGACCCTGGGACGCGGAGAGCAGAATTTCAATTTTTATCGCTTTCTCTACCAGTCTATCTTTCTGGGCTTTCTGCCGCCTCGAATAAAAGTATTGATGAAATCCTATTCTTTTGAAGAGCTCGAGAAGATGGAGTTTCCGTTCGGGGATGAGGAGATAGACAATCTTATATATAGATATCTTTTCCAGCGCATTTTCGGAAAGCTCTATTTTGGCGCCGGCTTCGGTCAGCTTTCTCTGATTGTCGGTTTTCACCATCTTTCGATTATCTACGCTCTGCTCAAGCTACAGTCGAAAGCCCTGGCGAAAGCAAGGGGCGCGGAGAAAGTCAGTTATCTGGATGTGGTAGCCGCCGTAAGGCAACTTGAGAAGCGCCTGGGAGAGACTGCCCTCGATGGTATGGCCGCTGCTACTTACGAGCTGCTTATGTTCAGCCATACCAGGCTTTCGAGAATCCTGGCCCACTCCTGAGTCTGGTTTTGATAGAAAAAAGTCGAAAATTCTCTAGAAAATGTTAGCTAATTTACAAAATTGAGCTTGACTTGGCTGTTATCTTAACCTACTCTAATAAAGTCCAACAAATCGGTTGCACTTTTCGCGACCAGTTATTTCAAACACCTTACTACTACATTCCATATTTACTGGAGGTTCCAATTATGCGTAACCTTACTATCGCTATCGCTCGTCTTTCCCTCGCTGCCGCTGTAGTCTTTGGTCTTTCCACAGCACCGGCAATGGCGCAATCTGGTGGAGATGCATTCACCTCCCAGGGTGTCATGGGTAACGACATCAATAACTCTGACTACAACACCGGTTCTCAGACTCGACAAATCACCAACGGTAATGCTCCTGTTCTGCAGGGTGCTACCAACGGTACAGTAGGTCCTCAGGGCGATGACGCCACCGCTATCATGGGTGTGAACACCGCTGGTACGGTTCGTGTCAATAACCTGGCTAACTTAGAAGCTTTGCTCAACATCATCGCAAACGGTATGGAAATCCTCGGGATAGCCTGGGGCGGACCGACCATGATCATGGGCTTCATGCACATGGCAGCCGGTACCCACGATGCTATGAAGAGAGTCCTGTTCGGAGCTGCCGGTGTAACCGGTGGTCTGGCTACCCCTGGTGCCATCAACTGGCTCGTAGCATCCGCAAGAGACGCCAACCTCTTCAGCTAATCAGATTTACTGCAACTCGCAACGCCAAAGAGGAGCCTCCGGGCTCCTCTTTCGTATAGAAGGGCTGGATAAGCTTATTAAGAGACTGTTTGAAAGTGGCTGCTCATGCCGTTATATTAAAAATGCGAGTTAATTTCACTTTCTTGATTAAAACCGCTTGACTTCCGGTTCGAATCGGATTATATTGAACAGGCTCAAAGCACTTGAAAACTCTTACTAACTCACAAATTTCGCTAACGAATCTTCAACTTCGCAGGAGGCTCCAACTATGCGTAACCTTACTAAAACCATTGCCCGTCTCTCTCTTGCTGCCGCTGTAGTCTTTGGTCTTTCCACAGCACCAGCAATGGCGCAATCCGGCGGAGATGCATTCACCTCCCAGGGTGTCATGGGTAACGACGTCAATAACTCTGACTACA
This sequence comes from Candidatus Obscuribacterales bacterium, assembly GCA_020634035.1. Lineage (GTDB taxonomy): Bacteria > Cyanobacteriota > Vampirovibrionia > Obscuribacterales > Obscuribacteraceae > RI-106. The sequence goes on from JACKCM010000008.1 coordinate 386,423, forward strand.
ACACAGGTTCTCAGACTCGACAAATCACCAACGGTAATGCTCCTGTTCTGCAGGGTGCCACCAACGGTACAGTAGGTCCTCAGGGCGATGACGCCACCGCGATCATGGGTGTTAACACCGCTGGTACGGTTCGTGTCAACAACCTGGCTAACTTGGAAGCTTTGCTCAACATCATCGCAAACGGTATGGAAATCCTCGGGATAGCCTGGGGCGGACCGACCATGATCATGGGCTTCATGCACATGGCAGCCGGTACCCACGATGCTATGAAGAGAGTTCTTTTCGGAGCTGCTGGTGTAACCGGTGGTCTGGCTACCCCTGGTGCCATCAACTGGCTCGTAGCATCCGCAAGAGACGCTAACCTCTTCAGCTAAGTCAGCTAAGTCAGCTAATCGGCTTATAGCACATTCAAGCAATTAGCAAATCACACCAACAAACGAGAGGGGCTCATCGAGCCCCTCTCTACTTTATGGCATACTTTCGCAGGGTTCTCTCCGTCTTTCTTGATAATTCCCGGGCAAGACCTTCTAGACACGGGAGCATCTGCAGGTTTTGGCCAGGTCGAAGTGTGACGGAGGTGTGATCGGTGATACCATTTTTGGTATTATTTTCGGTGTCGCGGGTTAAAAGATGGTTTTTTGTATTCTGGGATACATATTACTGATTGACTTCCCCTGGGAATAGGAATATTCTACAGTTCGGATCGATTCAATCGATTCCGAGTTATTTAAAAACCTTAGTATAAAACTCAATCTTTTTATGACCGCAGGAGGACATCCCATGCGTCACTTTAATTCGTTCGCTCGCCTCGCATTCGCAGCAGCCTTAGTATTCGGTCTTTCCTCCACTCCCGCACTGGCGCAGTCCGGCGGAGACGCATTCACTTCCCAGGGCGTCATGGGTAACGACGTCAATAACTCTGACTACAACACCGGTTCTCAGACTCGACAAATCACTAACGGTAATGCTCCTGTTCTGCAGGGTGCCACCAACGGTACAGTAGGTCCTCAGGGTGACGACGCCACCGCTATCATGGGTGTAAACACCGCTGGTACGGTTCGTGTCAATAACCTGGCTAACTTAGAAGCTTTGCTCAACATCATCGCTAACGGTATGGAAATCCTCGGTATAGCCTGGGGCGGACCTACTATGATCATGGGCTTCATGCACATGGCTGCTGGTACCCAGGACGCTATGAAGAAAGTTCTCTTCGGAGCTGCTGGTGTAACCGGTGGTCTGGCTACCCCCGGTGCAATCAACTGGCTTGTAGCTTCGGCTAGAGATGCTAACCTGTTTAGCTAATTTAGAAGGTAGTTAGTTATCAGATCAAAGAGTAAATAAAAGTGCATGAGAGGGGCTTGTGAAGCCCCTCTCTTTCTTTTGATGGCGAGAGTCGCAAGCTGCAAGAATCGCTTTATAAAAGAGCCTTCCAGGAGCTTCTAGAGCCCTCTTCCTGCCAATTATGTATAGGTGAAAGCGATGGCGTATTTGGTGTTATGCCAGCGAATTTATTGCTAAAAAGCGAGCAAATTCGAGAAATTTATCGAATAGATGCCAAGATCTTGAAAAAGTGTATTCCAGGCTACAAAACGGTGCTTGACTTCGGGGGCGGTTGGCACTAATCTATAGGACGAATCGCTTGATTCGAGTTTTTAAATACCTTACTAACATTTTTATATCTGAAGAGATTGCAGGAGGTTTCCACATGCGTCTTTCTAACGTTTTCTCTCGCGTAGCCCTGGCAGCAGCCCTCGTACTCGGTCTTTCTACCGCACCAGCAATGGCGCAATCCGGCGGAGATGCATTCACCTCCCAGGGTGTCATGGGTAACGACGTCAATAACTCTGACTACAACACCGGTTCTCAGACTCGACAAATCACCAACGGTAATGCTCCTGTTCTGCAGGGTGCCACCAACGGTACGGTAGGTCCTCAGGGCGATGACGCCACCGCGATCATGGGTGTAAACACCGCTGGTACGGTTCGTGTCAACAACCTGGCTAACTTGGAAGCTTTGCTCAACATCATCGCAAACGGTATGGAAATCCTCGGGATAGCCTGGGGCGGACCGACCATGATCATGGGCTTCATGCACATGGCAGCCGGTACTCACGATGCTATGAAGAGAGTTCTGTTCGGAGCCGCTGGTGTAACCGGTGGTCTGGCTACCCCTGGTGCCATCAACTGGCTCGTAGCTTCCGCAAGAGATGCTAACCTCTTTAGCTAACAAGCAAATCGGCTAAGCAAAAGTAATTTAGGGTTTTCCCCCGCCAACGCCAGCCAGAGACCTCCCAGAAGGGGGGTTTTTGGTCATTTCAAGGACGATAGTTTATATTAGTCCGGTGATGGAAAATGAAGAGAGAAAACCTGGTCTAACCGCTATGTCTATGTCCAGACATCAGCTGGAGGCGCTGCGCCGCTCGACGGTGCTGGTGGTTGCTGGCGCTGATGCGGCCCTCAGCCTGATCGAGCTTCTGGCTGAGGGCGGGGTCGGACGGATAATACTGGTTCAGCAGGGCGAAAAAAAGTGTGGCAGGTTTCAGGCTGTCACCTCCAGTGATACCAGCTTAGAAATCCGTTCTTACAACGAAGCGGAAGGGGTAAATGCTCTGGAAGGTCTTCTTGCCGAAGTCGATCTTGTGGTCGAAACCTTTCTCGACTGGCAGATCAAGCTTGGCTTGAGCGACCTTGCCATGCGTCTTGGCAAAGCTTTGATTCACTCCGGTGTAGTCGGTCATCGTTATCAGATCTATTTCATTAAACCGGGCAAAAGTGCTTGTCTCCGCTGTGCTTTACCCGGGGTCGGAATCGAAGACTTCCCTCTGGGAGCGGTTGCCCCCCATCCAATTAAGGCTGTCGAAACCTGGGCAGGCTCTTTGATGGCTCTGGATGCGATCAAATACCTGGCTGATTTAGGCGTGATTCAGACCACTACGCTATGGCGAATAGATCCTTTAAGCGGTGATATAGAAGCGGTCCGTAATCTGGCTTCGGTCAAGGATTGTCCGGACTGCGGTCTGCCATTCAAAAGTCATTGACTGCTTTGAGTGCGGGCATGTAAGGCATGGTCTTTTATCTCTTCCGGCACCAGATTGTCGCAACCGGCTGACTTAAGTGCAGCGACTATAGTGTCGGCATCTTGTGGATAGCGGTTGCGCAGCAGCCCTTCGAGATAGTCCCATTGTCTGGCCGCTTCTCTGATGGCAAGACCCCGGGCGACTTTTCCGTAGGTGCTGTTCTGAAGCTGTTTAGTCGCTCTTTTGTTTCGTTCCTCTTTGCTCAGCTTTTTATAGCCTGCTTTCTCCGCTTCGGACCAGTCAATAAGTTCCATCTCGTAGGGGTCGAAACTGTTGCTGCCTGAATCTGCCAGTTTTTTCTCTTCTTTTTCCAGAAAGTTCGTATTCTGATAAAAGGCGTTAATAGTATGGAGCATCATTCCAAAATGAAACAGGGCCCTGGTGCGCATCTCCGGCTCCGGCCCTGCGTCTCGGGCGGCATTCAAGATTTTTTTCCTCTCCGCTTTTATATACCTGAAAGAATGGTCAAGGGTGTCGCTTTCAAAATGGCGCTCCGGTTTTTTCTCTTTGCTGTTCATACGGTGGCCTTGATAATAGGCGCCTTCGACGATCACATCTATATTTCTGGGGCAGACGATGCCGTTCAAAGCTTCCTGAATAATGGATCTGTCAGTGTCCGAGGCGAAGGCTGCTTGATTGAAGCTGAGAAGCAGCAGCGTCAGAGTCAGAAAGTTCGAAATATATATCTGCATTATTTCCGATAGGCCCCTTCGTGCTTTCTGATGATTAATCTTGTAGCTATTTTAATTCGGAATCTCTCCGCTTCGCCTGTTGAATCGCATCTAACGATGGGAGAATGTAGTTGGATTTGCTGTATGCCGCCCTGTTGTTTTAATTATTAGCCGAAAAGTTCAGATTATGCCAAAAGTCACTTATAACTCGAATCTAAATGACATCACTTTTGTCGCTTTCGACGTCGAGACCACCGGGCTATCGCCGGTGGCGAACCGTCTGGTGGAGCTCTCCGGCGTCAAATTCAGCTATGACAACGGCAAGGTCGAAACCTTTTCCGAGTTGATCGATCCGGAGATGCCTATTCCCAGAGAAGTGACCAATATTCACGGCATCACGGACCGGATGGTTCGGGGCAAACCCAATGCTGCAGCCGTTATTCCGAAATTTTTGTCCTTTATAGGCGCGGATTCGGTTCTGATTGCCCACAATGCTCCTTTCGATCTGGAGTTCATGCGGGTCAATATCGCCCGTCTCGGGCTTGTTTGTCCAGAGAACTATGTGGTCGATACCCTGGTACTCTCCAGGGAGGTTCTACCCGAAGCCCCCCGGCATCAGCTCAAAACCGTGGTCGAGATGCTGGAGCTGCCCTCCGGCGGCTACCACCGTGCCCTGGCCGACAGTGAACATGTGAAAGAGGTCTTCCGCTTGTTGACCGCCAGAAGCCACTTTCCCTGTTTCGAGAATCTCTGCGCAATCGGGGCGGTTACCACTTTCAACTTTGATCAATTTGCCGAGCAGGTGGCCGATGCCCTGCCCGAAGCAGCAAAGAAGACCATGGAAAAGATTCAAAAAGCGATAGACTCGAAGCTGGTGGTAGAGATTACATACAACGGCGCGGTAGTCTCCAGGCGTAAAGTGCAGCCTATCTCGCTTATTCACAGTCGCGGTCAGATTTATCTCACGGCGTTCTGCAAGATGGCCCGGGCCGAGCGGACTTTTAGAATTGATCGAATTGAGAGCCTGAGCGGATGTTAACGGCACATAGCCTGTTTAGAAGACTTTTTAAGGCTCAGGGTGCTAGAGTTATTGGGTTTTCGAGAAAACGAGAGTGCTCTATCCATGCGCAATAAAAGGTCGGTGACCCTATTCGTGATGTCGATGATGGCTCCTGCTCTCTTCCTGGGTGCGGCTGAGCCTGCATCTGCTATTCCGCTTTTAGACCGGGTTCTGTCCAAAGTCAAAAAAGAGCCCAATGCCGATAAAAGTAAAGATAAAAAGACTCCGGACCTCGGTGGCGTCGACGAACTCAACCCTGAGAAAGCTTCCAAAATCGAAAAGCACCTGAAGCTGGGCGATATGTTTTTCAAAAGGCGTGACCTGACCAATGCCATGCTCGAATATGAGGATGTGGTCAAAGTCGACCCCGACAATTTCAAAGCTCATTTTATGCTCGGCAAAGTTCTGATGGCGATGTCCGACTTCGAAGAAGCTTTAAAAGAATACGAGAAGCTTACCGAGCTTAGGCCTACATCTGGCGATGCTCATTATATGAAGGCTGAAGCCCTGCGGATGCTGGGCGAGAATGACAAAGCGATCGACGGTTATGAGATGTCCCTCAAGGTCGACCCTCGCAGAGCGCTTGCCCATGCCTATCTCGGAGAGTGCTACCGGACCAAGGGCGATTATCGTCTGGCGGTCAAAGAATGCAAAGATGCTATCAAGCTCGATGATAAGCTGGTTCTTCCCCATCTGGTCCTGGCCAAGACTTACGCCGTCACCCGGCTGGAAGAGCTTTCGGATAAGCACTATAAAAAAGCTATCGCTCTGGATCCCCGTGATCCGGTTACCCGGGTTCAGTATGGGGTGGCACTGGGCCAGGCAAAAAAATGGAACGAAGCAGAAAAAGAGTTTACCCTTGCGGTCAAGCTGGAGCCCAACAGTGCCGAAGGGCATACCGGTCTAGCCTGGGTGCTGGCTCGGCAGGATAAGCTCGAGAAAGCCCTGGAAGAAGCCCGTCTGGCTGTCACCCTCGCCCCTAACGATGCCGATACTCACTCCAGTTTAGCCTGGGTCTATTCTCAGGCCGGGGACCATACTGCTTCGGTCATGCAGTATCGCCTCGCCCTCAAAATCGATCCGGATAATGCCAAGCTGCACCGCGCTCTGGGAATGGCGCTCAAAGACCGGGGCGACATAGACGGTGCTATCGCCGAGCTGCTTCATACGACCAAGATGATGCCCCATGACTATGAGTCGCAGCTCGCCTTAAAAGACTTGATGCAGAAAAGAATCGAGAAATAGTCGGGACAGAGGCTCTCGTTTTTGCTTACTGTGGTTGATAGCCGTAGGGATAGCCTTGCTGCGGCTGCATTTGCATCTGGGGCTGAGGCTGATATGGATACTGCTGGGGCTGCATCTGATTCGGATTCGGATAAGAATTCTGATTGCCCAGAAACTGCTGAATCTTAGGCTTCAGGCCCTGGAAAACATTGTCGATCATCTGCAGAGGCTGGGGCATATTGCCCTGGCTTTGCATCGGCACCTGATTAGTATAAGGATTCGGATTCGGATTCGGATTCGGATATGAATTAACCGGATATGGTGAAGGGACCTGTTGAGGGATCACAGGAGGCGTATAGCCGTATTGCTGGTTCGGATAGTTAGGATAGTTTGGATAGTAAGGAGCCTGCGCCTGTGGTGAATAGGCTGTGGGTTGATAGCCTGCCTGGGGATAATATGGCGGTGCCTGATAGTAGCCATATTGCGGCGGCGGCTGAGTATAGGGTGCGGCCATGCCTGTTATGGCTACCCCGGCATTGGGCTGGGCAGCCGGCTGAGTGCTGGCGGTTTTGACTTCGACTTTCTGTATGTCTTTGACACCGGCCATGGTGACCACTGCATAGGCCGAGTACAGTTTTGCAATGGTTGCTTTGTCACGTTTGGTCAGGGCCGGAAGCTGTCTCTGGGTCGTACCCAGGTACATGATATCGGAAGGATTAGTAGAATGACCGTTCAAGCCAAGCGAATGACCGATTTCGTGCAGGCAGGTCTCTTTGATGCGGTCTTCGTCGGTGCCTTCTTTGGTAAAAGGATCCTGGGTTCTTATCTGAATCCGCGCTTTTTTAACTTCGCCTGCCGATGTGGTGGCACTGGTGGTCAGACCGGCCTTCTCTCTTTCTTTTTTGTCGTCTCCTATCCTCAGGCGCTTGTCGGTCCACTCCAGATTGATGTCCGCTTCTTCCAGCGACTCGACAAAGGTAAAAGGCAGCTTCTTGCCCGAGGCTCGATACCAGGCAATAAAAGACTGGCGGGCGATGGTCGGAAATGAAGGTTGATAGCCCTTCGATGAAGAGTTCTCTTCTATATGAACTTTCAGGGGCAGTTTACTCTTGTCCCAGCGGTTGACGTTGTCTTCGGCGGTCAATTTGTCTAGATAGTCGGGAGATTTGCTCGAGTATTTCTGGGTCTTGCCTTTTTCTTCTTCGAGCATGGTAATCAGGCTTTCGGCTCGAGCTTTCTTCTCGCCCCGGGTCTTGTCGGCATACTTTCGCAAAAATAAAATCGCCTCGTCATGACGATTGGCTTCGTTGCAGTAGATGCCTAAGTTATAGAGCAAATTCTCCTTGTCCGGGTCGTATCTGAAAGTGATCAGAGCCTCGTCCACAGCTTGATTCGGATTGCCCAGCTCATAATAGATTCGGGATAAAAATTCGTGGATATGTGGGGTCATACCGGTGCGGTCGTATTTGGCAGCCTCAATCAAGATCTTTCTTGCCTGGACCTTATTGCCTTTCATATAGACTTCCCGGGCTTGTTTGTAGAGTCTTATTGTATGGTTCTCGGTCTGGATATCTTTTACCGGCTTCACCTTTATAGAGCGGGCCTGCACTGGACTGGCCATCTGAAGACAGGCGACCACAGCCAGTATCACCATGAGCCCCGGCAGAAAGTACCGAAACCCTTTATTTTGCAGGCGATAAAGTCTTTTGACCAGCTTCAAAACAATAGCCTTTTATGCTATCCCCGATTAACTTTATGCCCTTTAAGAAGCCGGTCCGAATCTCCATCAGGCGCCCAAGCTATTTAATTGTCGAGCCCGGTTTTATCGCTGCGGATCCCTGCTCACACAGAGGGCAAGAGTCCGGTTCGTAGGTCTCTAGATTGAGGGCGAGCAGATTTATAAACGGAACATCGAAACTGGCTTTTCCGCCAGAGCGGTCAACAACGGCGCCTACTGCTACTGGATCGCAGCCGATTGTTTTGAGCATCTCCACCACTTTTCTGGCAGAGCCGCCTGTGGTGGTCACGTCTTCTACCACCAGAATCTTTTCACCGGGTTTCAATTCGATGCCGCGTCTTATGGCAAAGCCCGGGTCTTCTGGGATTTTTTCGGCGAAGACCGCTTTGACAAGCGGTTTCTCTGCCCTTGCTTGAGCGCTCAGACCGGCCAGGTGTTCGAGCTGCTCGGCACTGCCGGTGGTGTCGCAGGCATTTTTGCTGTCTTTGCAAAGCTTTCTCTCCAGCGCCTGGGCGACATAGAGTTCCCAGTGGATGGCGCCGAGCGCGGGACCTACAACAGTTTCCGGTTTCAGTCCGGCGTCCAGGACCTTTTCTATAAGCAGGTCGGCGAGCAGATTGCCCAGACGCGGATACTGCATCACTTTCTGGCATTGCATGTATTCGCTGCTGTGTTTGCCCGAGGTCAAGATGAAGTGACCGGTCTGCCAGGCTTCGACGGATTTCAAGGTTTTACCTGTTATATCTGCCGTATTTATAGAAGTCTCTGTCATGGTCAATCACCCCCTGATCCTTGATTAGATTTGTATACAGGGATTCAAGTTTTTTATCAACTGTTGTATCCTTCATGGAATGAAATCGAAGAGTGTAAAACCGGTTATTGGAATCAATCTGGACGTCAGGGACGGTCCTCCGCCTGAGGCCAGTCTGCAGACCACCTATCTCGAAGCTGTGGCCAAGAGCGGTGGCATCCCGGTTTTGATCCCTCCCATGTCCGAAGGGGATTTAGAGGCGATAATGGAGATGATCGATGGTGTCATCTTCGTCGGCGGTCTCGATTACAACCCCTGTCGCTATAACCAGGAGAAAGAGGCAGAGACCGTATTGATAAATCCCACCAGGGATAATTTCGATTTTGCTTTCATCAACAAAGTGATGACCGGCTATGAAGTTCCTGTTCTCGGGATCTGTCTGGGGATGCAGCTGCTCAATGTGCATCGGGGCGGTGATCTGGTCCAGGATATTCCCAAGACCTATCCTGAATCAGGCATCAAACATGCCAGCCCGGATGGCTGGAATAAAGGTTTCAACGAGCACAGCGTCCGTCTTGTAAAGGGCAGCCGGCTCTATGAAATCTATAAGCAAGAAGAGCTGCAGATCTCCACTTCGCACCACCAGGCTGTCAGGAACCCGGGCGAAGGTTTGAAAGTGGTCTCCAATGCTGATGACGGTGTGATCGAGGCTATCGAGCTTGATGGCGAGCGCATGGTCATCGGTGTACAGTGGCACCCCGAGCGGGGCTATGACCTGAACAAGCCCCTCTTCGATAGTTTCGTCAAAGCTTCTGCCAACGGCAATTAAAAACCGCTAGCTTATTTAGATCCGGGCATCGCTCCGGGAACCAGTACCGAGGTGCCGTGGGGCACATAGATTATCTCGGCATTGGGATTGAGCTTGCGTACCGCTTCGAGCTTGACATAGTCCGGGCTGTTGCCCAGGGCTCTTTGCACCGCCATGATTTTGTAGGCTTCGGCATCGGCCTGGGTTTTGGTGATATCTGCTTCGATCTTGGCTTTGGTCAGGGTGTTTTTCATAGCCTGGGCGTTTTGCAGGGCGACCTGTTTTTGCTCGACGGCTGCTTGATACTCTTTAGAGAAGCGAACATTGGTTATTGAGATCATCTCCATAACCAGGTGCTTTTCGGCCAGTTTGCGGGTGACATAGTCTCTTATGTTCTGGCTGACCACGGCGCGATTGGCGAGCAGTTCAGAGACTTCGTGCTTGGCAATTTCTGCCTTGAGCGCTTCTCTTACCACCGGTCCGACAATCTTGCTGCCATAGTCGAAGCCCACTTCGTTGTAGAGCTTCCAGAGCTCATTGGGAAGGGGATGATAGTTGAGGGTGACATCGGTGTGAATCACCTGCTGGTCAGAGCTGACAGATTCTTCGTTTTTGAGGGACATGCGCTGGGTGCGGATATCGTGCTGGTCGACGGTCTCTACCACCGGAATGATGATCTGCACACCAGGATGAAGGACCCGGGGCTCGACGCCCGTCATGCGGTTAAAAACCACACCGACGTGGCCTGCATCCACCACCACGGCAAGGCTGGTGGTGACCCAGATGGCGCCGAATACGGCAAAGCCGAACCAGCCTCCGATGCGAGCCTTGGACTCTTTGGAGCCGGCAGCCACACAGAGACAGCCAACAGCTAGAATCAAAAATACAAATTCAATCATGGCTAAAAGCACAACTCCTTTATCTGTCTTACTCAGGCAGATTCTTTTTCAGATCTGTCCTGTTTCAAATGGATCTTCGAATCGACCAGATTGCTGGTGAATTCAAGGGTCTCCTGCATCTGGAGCATCTGGCTGGTGACTTGATCGAGCTGCTTTTCCAGCTCTTCCACCCGTTTTTCCAGCTTGATAGTCTTCTCGCTTCCCGCCTCGCGGGATTCGAGCTTCACTTTCTCGGCATAGGCTTCTGCCATCGGTCTTCCGAAGGAGGCAAGTGCGACCAGGGCCAGAATGAAGATGCCCCCTAAAATTGCTAGTTCGTAATAAATCATTTCACTAACCAGATTTGCCGATATTACCATCTTAGCGGGCTGTCAGGCGGTGGAAGATTTTCATAATCTCGATTTAAACTTGACACGGAAAGGGAAGGATAAGGATAATCGTCTACCATCCTTTGTCAACTTTGCGGCACGGTAGCTCAGATGGTTAGAGCGGGCGACTCATAATCGCCAGGCCGACAGTTCGATTCTGTCCCGTGCTATTTTTTTGACTAATAACCATATTCGGTATTACCGAGAGTTACGGCTGTACGTTGTATCTCTCGACATCGCCGAATTTGAAAAACTGCCTGCCGCCGGTGGCAGCGGTTTTGATGCCGGCATTCTGAGAGACCCAGGGACGTCTGGACCGTGCCGGAAATTTCAATATCGCCGAGCCATCTAAAGCTTGCACCGAATTGAGCACCGCCTGGTCATACTCCGGAAAACCGGATGAATGCAAGAGTTTGAGGTTGGATATCTTGCGGTCGTTAGAGATTTTGCAAGAGAACCAGGCGATGGTGCCCATGGGAAATTTGCTTACCATAGTCTGGCTCTGGGGATCCCATCTGATTTGAGGATTATCCGGATCATTCATGGCCTGGGTGACCCCGGACTGCACCGACCACAAAAATCTATTGCGCCATTTGTCCCAGGCTATGGCAAGCTCCTGGTCTCCAAAGTCGGGATCTTGAGATTGCAGCGTGCTTTCATCTTTAGAAACCGTGGCTTTTAAAGCATCTTTGTTGGCGTTGCCCTGCAGGGTGTTTTTCGGTTTATCAAGACTGCCGAAACGGCGCCTGAATTCGATGTCCCCTTCATCTTCGACAGTGCCCTCGAGGGCTTGATCATCGGCTTTGCCTTTTAAAGCATTTTGAGAGTCGAGGGTGCCTTCACCGGCTCTGAGCTTATCTTTAGATGCGCTCGCCGGCAGTACCGGAGTCGGCATAGAGAACGTCGGAGCGGCCTTTTCTACGGTAGAAGGTTCGATATCGGTCTGATCTATTGAGCCCTGCAGTGGGTCGGCAAAGACCGCTTGCTGGCAGACTGAGCCGATAGAAATCGCCAGCGTCAGGCTCAGTGCGATGGACTTCGATAACTTGAGGGTCATGGATGAATTTCCGAGTTTTTATAGATGTATGGGGGACGATATTCAGAATCTATTTTGTAGGATAACGCAAAAGTTCAATATAATAAAATGTGCCAATGAAAAGTGCCGAATTCCCTGAAATTACTGAATACAAAGAGCGCTTCATCGAACGTGTGCGCCGAAATTTTTTCAGTTATATAGAACAGTTGAGTGGCGAAGCCGATAGCTGGAGCCTCCGACGTCCGGTGGTGGCTATCTCCGGAGGACCGGATTCGACCGCCCTTTTAATTGCCCTCAGCAAGTTTGCCGCCGCCAGCAATATCAAGCTTCGACCTGTCCATGTCAATCATAAGCTTCGCTCAGAAGAATCCGAGACCGATGAGGAGTTTTGCAAAAATCTCTGTAAGGGGCTCGGACTGGGACTCGCCATTAAGAGTCTGGGGGATGAACTCTCAGCCAATCCATCTGAAGACGAGCTGCGCAAAGCCCGTTATGCCAAATTGTTGGAGTATGCACGCACTATTGAAGCCGGGCTGATTCTCACCGGGCACACCGTGGACGATCAGTTAGAGACCATGCTCTTTCGGCTGTTTCGAGGCACTTCTCCTTCGGGTCTACTGGGCATGTCGCCGGTGCGGCGGCTCACCCCGACAGATCGCATCTGGCTGATGCGGCCGCTTCTGGCTCTTGAAAAAATAGACTGTCTCAAATTTCTGGCCGAATGCGAGACCACCGCTAGAGAAGATAGCTCGAATGCGCTCTGCGACTATGATCGCAACTATATCCGCCACCAGGTTATCCCGGTTATCGAGAGTCGATTCGGGCAGTGGAAGAGAAGCCTTTTGCGTCTTCACGATGTGGTGAGCGTCGAAGAGGATTATTTCAATCAGGTGGTTGAAGACGAGATCTCAAAAGTCCGCTCTCAGAAGAAGCCGCGGTCCGCCAAAATGGTGGCGGCAGCCTGGGAGTTGCCGGCGCTGCAGAATATTCATCGTGCTCTGCTTCGACGGATGATCGCCCGGCAATTTCGTGATCTCGAGATGGAGCCCAGTTATGAGCGAATCTCTTATGTGACCGATCTGATTGATAATGCTGTGGACCCCGATTTCACCGGCGCGGTGACACTATCAGACTGGCTGGAAGCCAGGGTCAAAGGAGGGCTTCTCATCTTTCGCTATATAGACAACGATTCTGAGACCAGACGTTATAACTTTCTGTCCGGACAAAACACCCAAATCAACTTTCCTGACCTGACCTCAGAGAGGGGTAGCTGTTCGAATCTAATCACCTGGCTCAACAAGAGCTTGAGAATCTCGCGCTACGAAGATGGAGACGCCGATGGCTTTCCCGGTCAAAGAGAGTTGACCGCCCATGTAGACCTGGATTTTCAAAGTCAGCCCGTTTGTGTTCGCATGCGCCGCGCCGGGGACATAATCCAGCCTTTTGGCATGGAGAATTCGGTCCGGCTGAAAAAATATCTCCATACGCATAAGGGCGAAGCAGAGGAGAATTTGCCGGAATTTCAAAGGGATTTGAGGACGGTGATTGTGGTCGCCGACCAGAAAGAGGTGCTCTGGGTTCCGGGTTTTGGTTTGAGTGAAAGGTTGAGGGCGCGGCGTAAACCTACCTATGTCATGGAGTGGTTGGACCTCGCCAGCGGGGGGCCGATATTGGCTTAGTTATGTCCGGAATGCCTGGGAAGGTGTTTTAGGAAGCTTAATATTTTTGGATTTTATTCAAAGCGGCTGGAATTGCCGAAAGCCTTATTTTCAGTAGCTTCTTATCCCGTCTGTTGCAACGGGCTGCCCGGCCCCCTTGCTTAATCGGCTTGTTTTGGCGGCATTATCCCTTTCAGTTCAGGCTAAGTCAGTAAAACTTTGCCATACTAGAGAGAGCAGCCCGAATCTTTAGATCCCCTTCGATGCCTCATCCCGCCGGTCTTCGGCTTGAGTGAAAGGCTGCCGGAGCGGCGCAAAAGCCCCTCTGTAGCTATAATAGAGCTATTAAGTAACGTGATATAATGCCAGCGGGTTATTGTGGAGTGAGTTAAATGAGGAAATACGGTACTACCTGGGCCGTTTTTGTTTTACTACTTGTCCTTGTAGTGTTCATCTTTTCGTTGTCGAGCATCAATAAAAAAGAAGGCCCGATGACCTATTCGAGCCTTATCAAGACCATTCGCAATGAACCGCAGTCCATTGAGAAGATAAGCATGACCAATGGTGAGTCCACCATCCAGGTCAAGTATCGCAGTCCTGAACGCGAGAAGCCCGTACCGGTAGTGGTTCCGGAAGAATCCAAAGAGATTCTTCTCAAAGAGCTCGACAGTGCCGGCATCCCTGTAGATGTAAAAGGGGTGGACAAATCCGGTTTCTGGTTCAGCATGGCCAGCTCCTTCTTGCTGCCCATCCTCATTCTTGTCGGTCTTTTATTGATGTTCCGTAGCGCCCAGTCGGGCGGCAACCAGGCTATGAGTTTCGGACGAAGCAAAGCCAAGCTTATGGTTGACAACAAAGTGAAGGTCTCCTTCAACGATGTTGCCGGAATTGACGAAGCCAAGTTCGAACTGCAAGAGATTGTCGACTTCCTCAAGAACCCAGAGAAGTTCACCGCTCTTGGCGCTCGCATCCCCCGGGGTGTGTTGCTGGTCGGTGCTCCCGGTACCGGTAAGACTCTGCTGGCTAAAGCTGTAGCCGGTGAGGCCGGAGTGCCTTTCTTCAGTATTTCGGGTTCCGACTTCGTCGAAATGTTTGTCGGTGTGGGTGCTTCCAGGGTACGTGACCTTTTCGACCAGGCTAAGAAGCACGCTCCTTGTATTGTTTTCGTAGACGAGATCGACGCTGTCGGTCGTCAGCGCGGCGCCGGTCTCGGCGGCGGTCATGACGAGCGGGAGCAGACCCTCAACCAGTTGCTGGTCGAGATGGACGGTTTCGAAGGAACCACCGGCATCATTGTCGTGGCTGCCACCAACCGCCCCGATATCCTCGACTCTGCCCTCTTGAGACCGGGTCGATTCGACCGCCAGGTCGTCATCGATCCGCCCGATGTGCTCGGTCGCGAGAAAATCCTTCAGGTCCATGCCAAAGGCAAGCCGATAAGCAAGGATGTCGATCTAAAGATACTCGCCAAGAGAACCTCCGGTTTCACCGGCGCCGATCTCTCCAACCTCCTCAACGAAGCAGCGCTGCAAGCGGCTCGTCAGGACAAACTCGAAATCGGTATGGAAGATGTGGAGATGGCCATCGACAAGGTTCGTATGGGACCAGAGAAAAAATCTCGCATTATCTCCGCCCGCGAAAAAGAGATGACCGCCTATCACGAAGTCGGTCATGCCCTGATGGCGTTACTTCTGCCCCAGGCTAGCCCTCTGCATAAGATAACCATCATTCCCCGTGGCTTCGCCCTCGGTGTGACCATGATGCTGCCGGATGAAGAGTTGCTCTCACACACCAAGTCCCAGTTGCTTGCCATGATTGGAGTGGCGCTGGGTGGCAGAGAAGCCGAAGATCTCGTTTACGGTGATGTCACCACCGGTGCCCAGAATGACCTCGAGAAGAGCACCAGTATCGCTCGTAAGATGGTCACCTCCTGGGGTATGAGCGACCGCCTCGGACCGCTTACATTCGGTAAGCGCAACGAGCATGTCTTCCTCGGCAAGGACTTCGGCCACGAAAGAGATTATGGTGAAAGCATCGCCACTATCATCGACGAAGAGGTCTCTACCTTGATCTCGGATCAACACGAGAAGGTAAGAAATCTGCTGATCAAATATCGTCCTCATATGGACGCTATCGTCAAGGTTCTTCTAGAGAAAGAGACCCTGGACAGACCCGAAGTGGACGCGATCATGGAAGATGTAGATCGTCGCCTGGCTGCTGGGGAAGATCCCACCAGCTTCGGTCCTCCCAAGGTGAGCGGCGGTGGCGAAGGTGATAAGGAAGGCAAAATCAAGCTGACCACCTCTGATAACGCCGAATCCAAAGAGAACGAAGACAAGGACGATGACTCTCAGGACGATAAAGCACCTGATTGGAAGCCCAGTTTCGCCTGATCTTTAGATCTTTAGTTGATAGGGCATTTATGCTGAAGCTCCGTCATCGCGGTAATCTGTCATTTATCCTTGCGCTGTTTTGCTGCGCTGGTTTCTGGCTTGGCTGCGGTGCGGTCAGGGCTGATGAAGCTTCGACCGGCTCCCAGAACGAGAGCAAGCCAGAGACTGAGGCAACGAAAAAGCCAGAGACTGAGGCTGACTCTAAATCTAAATCGGAGCCGGTGGAAGAAAGCAAAGACGACATAGAAAAGCCTGCCGAAGCTAAAAAAGCCGTCTCTGAAGAGGATATGAAAGCCTACTTCAGAGCCTGGTTCAAACAGTTCTACAGCAAGCTCTATTACGCGACTGATCTGACGCCGGTCAAAGATTTCTACACCCGGCACTGCAGAGTAGCCATGGAGCACCAGGACGCTTTGATAGCCCGCGGTACTCTCGTAAAACTCAAAGCGACTTATGTAGGCAGCCCCAAGATAACCTCGGTGACCATGCATCCGGGTGGGCTGAGCTGTGATGTTCGGGTGGACGGCAATATCAAAGTCTACAAAAGCAATGGCCGGGGTTATTGTCTGTACCGGATGGTCAAAGAAGGTCAGGTCTGGCGCATCGACAGCGCCATGTCCCGTGGAAAAGCAACCACCGAGTATAAGAATCTCTGGTAGATGGTATTACATATGGTGGGGCGCTTTTCGAACTGAAGCGACACCGCCGACTATCTTTCCTTCCTGGTCTATTAACGGTCTGGCTGTGATTTGATAGATCTGTTCACGCGCTTCGACAACCTCTACGATGGTGGACTCGGGAGAGTTGTGAAAGGATGAAGCCTGAAGCAGATAGGGGGTGATCTCTTCTTCCGATAGCATTTTTGCCGCCTGTTCGTTCATCGCCAGGACGTTGCCGTCGGCATCCATGGCATAGATGCCCTCGGCCAGGCTGGCCAGCACCAACTGGTAGCGAGCGACCTGCTCTTTGTTATAGTCGGCGGCGAAGCGCTGCTCGTCTCTGTCTCTTTCAAGCTTGTCGATGCTCTTCTCGAACTTGATCAACTGTTCTTTCTGTGACCAGCGCTGCTTCTCGAGTACATCTTCCAGTCTCTGCAACTTGGTTTTCAGTCTAATAGATTCATCGTTCATTTAAATAAGGATCTCTCAGGATGGGCCGGGTCAAAGTGGTGTCGCCTGTGGTGTCGAAATGTTGTGCAATTAGATTGCTGCCGGCCTGTCGATTTTGCTCAATTTACCCCCGTTCCTTTTCAAGGGGTATCTTAATTATGCAATCATTAGAGCAATCTTAAACCTTTAGGATCTATTCAATAAATATAGATTGGCCATGGTACTTTGTACGGGTTCCGTAGGCGCAAGACGCCGTGGTGATAGTGCAAGACAATCTCGGGAGGGTCTTATTGTGGCCGTTGTCCAAGAAAAAGAATTACTGTGCAAAGAATGGCTTGCTAAGCCGAAAAAACTGCTCATTGATGGTAAATGGGTAGAAGCTAAAACCAACAAAACTTTCAAAACCTATAACCCGGCAACCGAAGAAGTACTGGCTGAAATTCCCGAAGGCGGCAAAGAAGATGTAGATCTCGCTGTCAAAGCCGCTCGCAGAGCTTTCGAGACCGGCGCCTTCTACAACAAGTTCTCCGCCAGCCAGAGAGCCAAGTGCCTCTACACCCTGGCAGACCTCATCGACAAACATGCCGATGAACTCGCCCAACTCGAGACCCTCGATAACGGTAAACCCATCAAAGAATCCCGCTGGGTAGACGTTCCGATGACCGCCGAAACCTTCCGCTATTACGCCGGTTGGTGCACCAAGCTCGAAGGCGAGACCATCAACACCAATAACGACTTCTTCACCTACACTCTTCGCGAGCCTGTCGGCGTAGTCGGTCAGATTATCCCCTGGAACTTCCCGATGCTGATGCTTGCGTGGAAGTGGGGCCCAGCCCTTGCTTGTGGTAACAGCGTTATCCTCAAGCCCGCTGAGCAAACACCTCTTTCTGCTCTCAGACTGGGCGAACTGGCTCTGGAAGCTGGAATCCCCGAAGGTGTAATCAACATCATCACCGGTCTCGGTCCTGATTCCGCCGGCGAATTCATCGCCAACCACATGGACATCGACAAGATCGCTTTCACCGGCGAAGACAGAACCGGTCAGATCATCGTCAAGGCTTCTGCCGGCAACCTCAAGCGTGTATCGCTCGAGCTGGGCGGCAAAGCTCCCAACATCGTTTTCGCCGACGCCGACATGGATGCTGCCGTAAACGGCGCCATCACCGGCATCTTCTTCAACCAGGGTCAGGTCTGCTGCGCAGGTTCCAGACTCTTCATCGAGAAGAAAGCCCAGGACGAGTTCATGAGCAAGCTCCTCGATCGCGTAGGCAAAATGGTTCAGGGTAACGGTCTCGATGAGAAGACCGTGATCGGACCGCAGGTCTCCAAAGAGCAGCAAGAGCGTTGCCTCAACTATATCGACATCGCCCAGAAAGAAGGCGCCAAGCTTGCTTGTGGTGGTGAGCGTCCCGAAGGTCTCGACAAAGGTTACTTCGTCAAGCCCACGGTCTTCACCAATGTCAACAACGATATGAGAATTGCCCAGGAAGAAGTCTTCGGACCTGTTCTCTCGGTTATTCCTTTCGAGAAAATGGATCAAGTCGCCGAGCAAGCCAACAAAACTCGCTTCGGTCTCTCCGGCGCTGTCTGGACCCAAGACGTCAAGAAAGCGCACAAGTTCGTCAAGAAAATCCAGGCTGGTACCGTCTGGGTGAACTGCTACAACGTCTTCGACCCGGCAGTTCCCTTCGGTGGCTACAAACAGAGCGGCTACGGTCGTGAGCTTGGCAAACACTCGATTGAGCTCTACAGCAACATCAAGAGTGTCTGGATGAACCTGGCTGACTAGTTTGAGATAAGGCTCAAGAGCTATGTCTCTAGTCTAAAAATTGCCGCCGGTGCTGAAAAATGCGCCGGCGGTTTTTTAGGTTCCTATATATATAGATCTGGGTACGTATTTTCAAGGAGTCGACCCAGGAGTCAAAAAATTGAATTTTTTCCAGAAGATCAAAGAGATGGCGGGGTTCGGAAAGCTGGAGCTCAAGAATCCGGATGGTTTGAGTGAGGAGCAACTTACTTCTTTGCTGGAGTATTTCACTTTGCTGGACAAGACAGGGAAAAAGCAGGTTAAGAACGCCTTTATTCGCTATATAGTCGACGGTGAGGACACCGGCTATGCCGCTCTGGTTGATAAGGATTCGGCTACAGCGCTCGGATTGTCAAATTATATGCATAATCCAGGAGCTAAACATCCCTTCCTGTGTCGCCATGCTGCCCTCAAGAAGTTATGGCATGGGCCAACCGCAACTCTTAGAAGATTTGCCGAAGTTCATCAGCACATCTTTAATTTCTCCAATCCTCATCATTCCACCCCGTCTTCCCTCCCTGGCTGGTTTGACGCGCTTGTGAGGATGTCCGTCAATGTAAGTTTTTTAGGTTTGGAGGAGGCCAATGCTAAGTTCTCTGCTCTTGTATTTGATCAGGTGCTCGATAGAGAAAGCGATAAAAAGCTGCTGGTTGAGGCTTTCTTGGACTACAAGCAGTGGATTCCCCTGAGTACAGGCTCTCCTTTCTATTATCGCTCTCGTCAGACCAGCGCCAGCAGTTTTGCCGATATGGACAAATATTTTGCTGCGCATGTAGAAGAGATAAAGACCTTTCTTGCCGCAGCCAACGCCGAGCAAAAAATAGATGCTCTGCAAGCTTTACGGGCAAGCTGTCTGGATATCACCCCCCTTGCTTCAGAGATTGTCGAAATAGCTGTAGGTAGTTCGAAAACTGCTCGGGAGGAAGCCTATCTTTTAGTCAGCAACTCTTCTGAGTTGGTCGAGCCTGTGCTTCTGGACTTTCTGAAAAATGGCTCTGCTAGCCAGAGATACGAGGCTGTCTCATTGCTTGCGAAAGTAGTCCAGGATAGAGCGCCTGCGATTTTAAAAGAGCATCAGGCTACTGAGAAATCAGAAAAGGTCAAGCAAGCCATAGAAATCGCTCTGGCTGCTGATAGTGTCAGCTCCGCTCCGGTAGAAATCGATCTGCCTGATGTGGATGTTGCACTGGGTGTGGTGCCCCTGAAAAACAGAGAGGAGTTCTTAGCCAAGCTTTCTTCTGTTGTCGATTCGATAAACGCGGATAATAAACGCAGGCATGAGCATGGTGTCAAATACTGGGAAGAGCATGGTCGAAAGTATTCTAAACCCAGAGAGCCTTATATGCATGACGGTAAGAGAGCGAAAGCTGTGCTTGATTTTGTCGAGGGCAATGCGGTGGAGGCACGCATTCATCTTTCATCCGACCATAGAAAGTTCATCGACCAGGCAAATATATTCAACCCGGATCTCGAACCCATACATGTGGTGCGTCTTCTTTGCGCCTTCGGTCAGATTCATCCTGCTAATCATTTGAAACATCCGTCGATGTCGATGTGGAATCAAGACTATCTCGATAAGTACAGAGCCAAGCGTGAAAAACCTTTCGGTCTTCGCGAGTTTAATCGAATGGTCGCTACCCTGCCTCAATTCGGACCAGAGCCGGGGAGGGTTCTGTATGCCTATCTTTATTCGAACAGCAAGTGGAGCAGTTTTTGTGACTGGGAGCCCGAGGCTATCTGGCCGGCTTTCATAGAGAATCCGAAGATTGTTATGGAGGCTCTGACCGGGACCATTGTAGGCCCAAATTATTATGGAGATCGCAAGCATGCCGCCTATAAGGTGCTTGCCACTTTTCCTCAGTTGCCGCCACAGTTTGCCACGGTCCTCTGGGAAGTCGCCCTGGGCGAGAGCAAATCGGACAGGCCTCTTGCTCAAGCAGCACTGCAAGCGGTGCCCGACAAAGGCACCACTGTCAGCAAAGCCTTAAAAGATGGAAGGCAGGCGGTTAGAGCCGCCGCTGCAGAGTGGCTGGGTAGACTCAATGATCAGGCGGCGATTAAGCCACTGAAAGAGTCTCTCAAAAAAGAGAAGTCTGAGGTGGCTAAAGCTGCCATGCTTCAAGCGCTAGAGAACCTCGGTGCCGAGATAGACGAGTTTCTCGATAGGGAGAAGCTTTTGAAGGAGGCGGAAAAAGGGCTCACCAAAAAACTGCCCAAGGGTATGGAGTGGGTTCCCCTGGAGAACTTACCCACGGTTCGCTGGGCCGACAGTGGAGAGCCTGTGTCTTCTGATATTTTGAAGTGGTGGGTTGTGCAGGGCATTCAGCTAAAGTCTGCCGAGTGCAGTCCTCTTTTGAAGCGCTATCTTGGCATGTGTAAAAAGGCTGACGCGGTCGCTTTTGCTCAGTATATTTTGAGTTCCTGGATCAGTCATGACACCGCCACGGTCAATCCGGAAGACGCTGCTGCCAGGGCAGAAAGAGATGCTGACCAGAATTGGAACTCTTCTTCGAGCTACATGAAGGACTATTACCGCAAGAACTATGCTTCTAAAGAACTTCTCTATCAGGACCTTTTCAAGCAATACAGCAGTGAACTTCTGGGCACTGCCACAGCACAAAAAGGTATGCTTGCCATTGTCTCTGCCGCCGGTGACGATGAGTGTGCCAAGAAGTGCGAGAAGTATATTAGAAAGTGGTATGGTCAAAGATTGTCTCAGTGCAAGGCACTGGTGACGGTGCTGGCTTCGATAGAATCTACGTTAGCGCTTCAGATATTGTTGTCTCTTGCCAATCGATTTCGTACCAAAGGAATCAAAGATCTGGCGCGCGAGTATGTAGACGCCATCGCCGATAGCCAGGGATGGACCCTGGATGAGCTTGCTGATCGCACTGTTCCCGATGGCGGTTTTGCGAGGCCGCTAGATGAAAATGAAGAGCCGATAGAAGGTAGCGAAGCTGTTTTGGAATTGGACTTCGGGCCGCGGCAATTTCTCGTTAAGCTCGATGATCGCCTTGTTCCTGTATTAACAAATAAAGAGGACGGCAAAGTTCTCAAGAATTTACCGGCGCCTGGCAAAAATGATGATGAAGAGAAGGCCAAGGAAGCTAAAAAAGAGTTTTCTGACGCCAAGAAAATCATCAAAGAGATGGTCAAGCGTCAAACAGAGCGGCTCTATGAGGCGATGTGCACCCAGCGTATCTGGACCTTTAGAGACTGGAAGCTCTATCTTGCCGAGCATCCTATCGTAGGCCGGCTCTGTACCAGATTGATCTGGGCTGCCCGGGAAAAACCAGATGAGGATGGCGCGGAAGGGAAGTTGCTGTCAACTTTTCGTTTATTAGAAGACGGCAGTTTAACCGATAGTTCCGACGAAGCGGTGGAGTTGAAAGACGATGATCTAATAAGTCTTGTCCATAGTTGCAAGCTCGATGCCGATACTGAAGCGGCCTGGAAAAAGCACCTTGAAGACTATGATGTAGAGTCGCTTTTCAACCAGTTCGATCGGCCTGTTTATAAGCTTGCTGATGGCAAAGAACCGCAGTTCGATGTGGTGGATTTTGTCGGGCATATGCTCACTGTCTTCAAGCTGCGCACTAAAGCGACCAAGCTTGGCTATACCCGGGGAGCGGCTGAAGATGGCGGTTGTTTCTATCGCTATCATAAGCCGTTTCAGTCCCTTGGCATTCAGGCAGTGATAGATTTTTCGGGCAGTATGCTGCCGGAAGAAGACGGTCCCTGCGCCCTGAAAGAGCTCAGTTTTACTGCGCTATCCGAAAGCGGATATTCGTGGTTGCCGGCAAAAATCGATCTCGATTCGGTGCCTGCGGTTCTCTTGACTGAGTGCTATAACGATCTCAAGCAGATAGCCGCAGAAGGCAGCGGCTATAAAGAGAACTGGGAAAGCTCATGTTTGTTCTAAGTTTAGCTGAGGTTAAATAGAGTGGATTTACCTTCTGCTGAGGTTTCTCTTCGACCGGTTCCGCTGAAAAAGCGAGCCGAATTAGAAGAGAGGCTGAACAAAATGGTGAAGCAGATTAATCGCTTTAACGAGCGATATCATAAAAGCCAGCTCAAAGGTGTTAAATCGGTGGCGATTTCCTGGAACGGACCGGGTTCAATTACACTTTCTCTTCTCGAGGAAGATGCTGCCTGCCGAATTCTAGATTTCATAGAAGGGAAGGCTCTGGACCTGGGCGCTTCTAGAATGGAGCCTTTTTATCAGTTTGAAGATGGTGTGAAAAAAGAGGCTCTATTCAGTCAGGATCTGGAATTAGAGCCCGTACATGTTGTTCGGCTGCTCTATTCTATCAATCAAATTCGCACGAGGCGTCACAATAATCATGACTATATATTTTTTGCCAGGCAAGAACTTTTGGATAACTATAGAAAGACTTGCGGTAAGAGTTTTGGTTTAAAAGAGCTGGACATCATGGTGGCAGAACTTCCTGATTCCGCTTCGAAACCAGGTCGTGTACTTCAAGGGTATCTCTATAGAAACAATGAGTCGACGCAATTCTGCGACTGGGAGCCAGAAGCAATTTGGCCCGCTTTTGAGAACGAAACCCAGGTGCTTTTGGAGGCACTAACAGAATCAAGGCGCTTGACCAGCTATTCTCAAGAGAGAAGGCAGGCTGCCTATAAAGTACTGGCTACTTTTCCAGTGTTGCCCATTGATTATCATTCTGTTCTCTGGGAGGCGGCGTTTGATGAAGGAAAAGCCGATCAAAAGTTTGCGCAAAGTGCACTTGATACGGTGCCAGATAAATTACCCACTATCGAAGAGCGCCTCAAGGATACGAAGCAGGCGGTGAGAGTTGCAGCAGCAGATTGGCTTGGGAGGCTGGGAGATAGGTCTGCGATAACGCCGTTGATAAATGCTATCAGAGAAGAGACCGCTGAAGTGGCCAAAGTCGTAATGCTTGTGAACCTGAAGCGTTTCGGTGCTGAAATAGATGAGTTTGTCGATAGAGAAAAGCTGCTTGAAGAGGCAAAAAAAGGGCTTTCCAATAAAAGACCGAAGGGAATGGACTGGATACCGCTGGAATGCTTGCCGGTTGTGCACTGGTCAGATAGCGGTGAGCCTGTCGCTAAAGAGATTTTACAATGGTGGGTAGTACAGGCGGTGCAGATTAAACTTCCGGATACTAATCCACTTTTGCAATGTTATCTTTCGATGTGTCGTAAATCTGATGCTCAAAGATTTGCCAGTTTTATTCTTCATACCTGGATTGATGGAGATCAAAGGGGAATCGCAGCAAATCAGAAAGGTATGCTTTCTATTGTTTCTGCTGCCGGCGGAGACGATTGCGCCAAGAAGTGTGAAAGCTATATCAATAAGTGGTACGGTCAAAGGCTGGCTCAGTGCAAAGCACTAGTGATAGTGCTGGCCCACATAGATTCTAAAGTGGCATTGCAGAGTCTTCTATCTATTGCTAATCGATTTAAAACAAGAACCATTCGAGACCTGGCCAGGTTATATGTTGATCAAATGGCTGAGAAAAGTGGATGGTCTCTGGAACAATTGGCTGACCGTACAGTTCCCGATGGCGGCTTCGCGCGACCGCTGGATGAGGAAGGCGCACCTTTGGCTGGAAGTGAGGCGATTCTCGAGTTGGATTTCGGCCCTAGGCAGTTTATTGTAAAACTCGATGATGGTTTGAATCCAGTTCTATTGAACAAAGCTGATGGGAAAGTACTCAAAAGTTTGCCGATACCTGGCAAGAGTGATGATGCTGAAAAAGCGCGGGAGGCGAAGAAAGATTTTTCTGACGGAAAGAAAGTTGTCAAAGAGGTGGTCAAGAAGCAGAAAGAGCGTCTTTATGAGGCGATGTGCACGCAGAGAGCCTGGAGCTTCGAAGATTGGAAGCTTTATCTGGCAGAACATCCGATTGTCGGCCGCCTGTGCACCAGGCTTATCTGGAACGCATACGAAAGACCGCAGAATGAGAAAGATGAGCCGCTCTTTCTGAATTCTTTCCGGCTTATTGAAGATGGCAGCTTGACGGACAACGCTGACGAGGTTTTGGAGCTGAAATCTGACAATCTAGTCAAACTCGCTCATACCTGCAATCTTGAACCGCAGGTTGAGAACGCCTGGAAAAAGCATTTTGAAGATTATGATGTGGAGCCACTCTTTCAGCAATTTGATAGATTGCCCTGGGAGCCGCCGGAATCTATCGATTCGGTATATGAGATCAATGAGTTCGAAGGTCATATGATCAGTGCGTTGCGATTGCGCAGTAAGGCCGAGAGACTGGGATATAGCAGAGGAGCGATTGGAGATGATGGTATATTCACCTGCTTCCACAAAGAATTCGCATCTCTTGGTTTCGATGCGGTAATAGAATTCTCTGGTGGCAGAAGTGGACCTGCTGATAATCAGGTAGCACTGATATGTTTCTGTTTCTATCCTCATTCTAAGGCTGGAGACTACTGCCAAGACGTTAAAATAAACATTGGCTCGGTGCCACCGGTTCTGCTTGCCGAGTGCTACAACGATATCAAGCAGATAGCTGCAGATGGCAATGGTTATAACGAAAACTGGGAGGAGGTCAGTCGTATCTGATGGAGAAAGGCAATGTCAAAGAAGCTATGCTGAGGCCGACTGCCGAGGTTCGCTATCGAGAAGAACTCGACAGCCTGGTCGCCACCGACAAAGACCCTCGACCTCCTGGCTGGCGTATGAGTCCCTCTGCTGTGCGTCGTTTTATTCTCGGCAATGATGGAAAAGCATCCGGCAAAGGACCTGTTATAGAGCGGAAGTTTCATGGTGATGTCTCTATGATAGACCGCGCCATCGTTACCTTAATGAGCAACAGAGGTTTGCTTTTAGTAGGTGAGCCGGGCACGGCGAAGTCTATGCTTTCAGAGCTTCTGGCTGCCGCCATCAGCGGCACCAGTGCCATGACCATACAAGGCACTGCCGGTACCACCGAAGACCAGATCAAATATTCCTGGAACTATGCTCTGCTTCTGGCAGAAGGACCGACACGACAGTCTCTGGTGCCTGCACCGCTCTACCATGGACTGTCAAAAGGACTGATAGTCCGGTTCGAAGAGATAACCCGATGCCCGCCGGAGATTCAAGACACGCTCATCAGTGTTCTTTCTGAAAAGCTCATGCACATACCGGAGCTCAAAGATGACAACAACATGATCTTTGCCCAGCCTGGATTCAATGTGATAGCCACCGCCAACACCAGAGACCGGGGAGTCCATGAGATGTCTGCCGCTTTGAAGCGCCGTTTCAATTTTGAGACGGTGGCGCCGATAGCGGACCGTAAATTCGAGCTGGAGCTTGTCTTGCAGCAAGCCGGAGAATTGCTTGCCAATGTCGAAGCAAAGGTTGATATGGAACCGGATGTGGTGGAGGTCCTGATTACCACTTTCGTCGACTTGCGCAATGGCAGGACAGAAGAAGGCACGGTTGTGGATAAACCCGCTACCACCATGAGCACTGCCGAAGCCGTAGCAGTCGCCTTTGCCGCCGGGTTGGACGCCTGTTATTTTGGTGAGCGCAAGCTGAAAGGCGAGCACCTTGCCAGGCAGATTGTCGGAACGGTTTTGAAGGATTCTGATGAAGACGCCAAGAAAGTGAAGCACTATTTCGATGTGGTTGTAAAGAACAGAGCCAGGAAAAGTCCTCACTGGAAGTCCTTTTATGATGGGCGAGGAACGCTTGGTTCATGAAGTTGGAGCCTGAGCGGCATGTTGCCGAACTGATTCCGAAGTTAAATAGTGACCGGGTATTCTACTTTCCTGTTCGTCATCACTCGCCTGTCTGCGCCTGGCATATTCGTAAGTGGATATTGGAGAACAAACCGGCGGCGGTGCTTATAGAAGGGCCAGAATCTATAACAGCCAAGGTCGAATTGCTGGCTTCAGAAGAATGTCACTATCCGGTGGCGGTATATACCAGCTTCATCGACCGCAAAAATAGAGTTGCTTCTTTGATGTCCCAAAAAGATTCGGCAGATAGCGAAGACCCGGAGCCGAAGGAAGAAAGGGCTGAAGAAGAAAGTGCAGGGAAGACGCGGCGGCGAGATGGCTTTGCGCGATTCGCCGGATTTTATCCCTTTTGTGATTACTCACCAGAAATGGTGGCGGTGCGCACCGGTGTCGAATCGGGTGCTCGGGTTCGCTTTATAGATCTGGAGTATGGAGAGCAGATTCTCCATAAGTTCAAAGAGTCATTTAAGACCGCCGATACTGGTGACGAAGACGCCGAAGTCCGGGTCAAGGAGCTGACCAGCGATTCTCATCTCAAGCACAGTCAGTATATAAACTCTCTGGTCGAGCGTATGGGATGTAGAGACTTTGACGAGATGTGGGATCATCTCTTCGAGTCTTCTATTAACAGGCTCGACACGAACTCTTTTGTAGAGAGACTGGCGACCTATAGCGCGCTAGCCCGTTTGGATTATAGCGAAGAGGATCTGCGTCTCGATGGCACTATGGCGCGAGAACAGTGCATGGCTGCCAATATAAGAGATGAGCTCGATAGTCTCGAGAAGGCCGGAATCAAAGGAAAAGTGCTGGTGGTGACCGGAGGCTTTCATACAGCGGTCCTGCCAGATCTTGTATCTGGCTCTGTCAAAAGACCAAAGTCGGTCAAATTTGCCGATGACGAAGCCGGTACCTGGTTGATGCGCTATAGCTATGACCGACTTGATTCTAAAACCGGATATACCGCCGGTATGCCTTCACCGGCATTTTATGAAAAGATGTGGCAGCTCTCAAAAGGAGAGGACAAGCACAGCCAGCCGCCTTTCGCCGCAGTAGAAGAGCTGGCGGCTGACATATATACCGAGATAAGCTGGATAACCAGAGACAAAAAATACTCTTCTAAAATCACGACCCCCGATACCATAGCCGCAGTCGAGATGACCCGGCAGCTTGCATTGTTGCGGGGGCACCGCTTTCCTCTGCGAGAGGACATTCTCGACAGCATCAGAGCCTGTTTTATCAAAGGCGAGATTCATATAGAGGGTCGTGCTTTGATGGATCTGGTGCACAAAAACCTCGCCGGTGACAGGGTAGGAAAAGTCCCGGCCGGAACGGAGTTGCCTCCAATTGTCAAAGACTTTCTCGAAGAGGCCAGTCGACTGAATTTGCCTGTGGACAGCCTTAGCCCGAAGGAAGTCACCCTTGATCTTTATAAAGAAGAGAAGCACCGGCAGAGCAGTCGTCTTTTGCACCGGCTTGTATTGCTAGCAGTTCCTTATGCACGCTATTTAAGTGGACCGGATTTTGTTCAGGGACGCAGGCTGGATCTTGTCCGGGAACTCTGGTCGGTTGCCTGGTCACCGGTGGTGGAGAGCGCTTTGATAGAGGCCTCTGTCTATGGTTTTACCGTGGAGGAGGCTGCCTTCTTTCAGTTGCAAGAACAGATTGTCGAGCTCGAAGAAGTCGGTGCCGGGCGGTCGGCCAGTAATGCGGTGCAGCTTCTGATTCGGGCTCTGAGGCTTGGTCTGCATGGACATCTCGACCGCCTGGTTCGCCTGATTGACAGTCATATAGCTGATGATCCCTCGGTGGGGTCGGTGGTGGCTGCCCTGGGACAGCTCGATATTTTGCTTTCGGCAAGGGAGCCCCTTGAAGGGTTTTCTCTTGAGCCTGTGGAGGAGCTGAAGCAGACTGCCTATAGAAGAGCCTGCCGTTTGCTTTATGAAGTAGGTACAGTGAAAGAGGGAGAGTTATTAGAATGGCTCATAGCTATTCAGGACCTCAACGAGATTCTTGCCGGTGCAGGTACTGGGTCTGGTGCCGACGAGACTGAGTGGCCACTTGATAAAGACCTCTATTTTAACGCCCTTAAAGACATTGTCGACAATCTCGATAGACAGGTAGAGTCTGCCGTGGTCGGTGCCGCCTATGGTGTTCTCTTTCGTAACGGCTTGATCGACGAAGAGTCCTTTATCTTGCGGGTCTGCGGTTATTTGTCGGGGGCATCTTCCGATCCCAAGAAATCTGCCGGCATTATTCGTGGACTGTTGCACACTGCCTCTGAAGTCGTCTGGCAGGTCGAGACCGTCTTGAAAGAAGTCGATAGCATGTTCAATGGCTGGGATGAAGATACCTTCCTTGCTCTATTACCAGATCTTCGCCTCGCTTTTACTCACCTTACACCGTCAGAGGTGGCTAAGGTTGCAGAGAAGGTAGCCTCACTTCATGACGACAAGTCTTTTGGTGCGATTGTGAACACTGATTTGACCGAGCAGGATCTTCTCTATGGTCTGAAACTAAACAATGCTGTGACAGGGCTGCTCCGGCGAGATCACCTCTCTTTTGATGGAGGAGAGTCACCATGACCGGTAGCTCTAACGCAAGATATAACAAAAGCAACAATTCCCTGCCTCGCTGGCGTATGGTCTTGGGCAAATACGCTAAACCCAGCATGCCGGACTGTCTATCCGAAGGGC
>JACKCM010000009.1 GCA_020634035.1 Candidatus Obscuribacterales bacterium
AAAGAAATTGCCGTTGTTGTGTTCTTTATCCAGTTTTGCAGCTGCTTTATAGGCTGCCAGGGAATCTGAAAGCTTCCCATTCTTATGCGCTTCCCGGGCTATTCCCAGCAAGTGATTGAGCAAGTAGGTCACTCTACTAGCTCTGTCAGCGTTTGAGCGAGTATCCGGATAGACTCCGGTAGCTTTTGTGACCTCATCGCTGTCGAGAGTTGGCAAATTTATCTCAGTTGCAGCCGGCATGGCAAGCAGCGGTAGCAAAATCAAGCTTAGTGCCAGGTGCTTAGTCCTTATAACCTGCCGCATATCGTCCTTCCTCAGATTCACTCGATTTTAATTACACTCAATTTTTGTAGTTCGTAGAATGGTGCATTTCCCACTGTAGTCAGATAGATATGTCTCCAGTTTCGGAAACAGCTTTGAAGTTATCGGCTCCGGTAATCGGGTTCATTCCGAAAACGCCTATCAAAATGCGAAGCTCAGCTTGTAATTCTCTCGCGGATCTCGAAATCCGATGCCGATGATCCAATTAAAGAATACTTCTCTACAAAATTTTCTAAAAAGTGGAAGAGTACAGCTTTCTCAAACAGCCCTATTCTAATTGCATCAGTTGCTAATGGTCTATCTCCTAAACCGTAGTCAATTCCGAAATTATAGATTTCGAAGGACGCCTCAAGGTACAGTATCCAAAGCGATAAAACAAAAATCAAGAAGAATGCCATGAAATACTTTCCTTCTCTGTGTTTCACGGCGTTCTCCTCAGCATTTTTTCAGTGGTATCAGTGCTTCTAATCTACAAAAAACTGTGCTAGCGGCAGAGCCGAAACTGCAGTTCATCAACTGTTCATTGTGCCAGAACTTTCACTACTCTGATGGTGCCGCGCCCAAAAGCCTCGCTTCGACAATTTTGTAGAGCCGAAAGCCGGCATGAATAGTGACACTAGAGCGATTTGGTAAACTACTGAATCTACATGGCATAGGTTCGGAGGGATTTTAGAATGAGTGCCTATAATTGGATAACAGCTTTTGCCACGTGTCCCCATTGTGGCACGGAGCACGAAATAGTTATTCAAACGCACATGTCCTCATCTTACGGTGGTGACGAGAGAGGCCTATTCTTCGACCGTTGTTATGCTTTGGGAGAGAAGATGCGATGGTGGTCAAAAAGTCATCCTAAATTTGCCGAATGGATAGTCTCTCATGCCGTTCCAAAGGAGCCCGATAGTTTCTTAGAGTGTTGCTATGGAAAGTGCAGTGGATGCAAACAAGAGATAGATTCGGTTGTGCAGTTTAGCGATGTAACTCCAGTACTGGTCAAAGACATTGGCGTGCTAGATGAATGGCCGTCTGACTTTCCATAGTAGTTAGGAGCTACGGGAATTTATTGGTGCACGTCAGACCCAATGGGTAAAATTTCAATCAAAGCGTGTTGCAAGCTGGTTAACCGAATGTCTCCGATTAATAGCTGTTGACTCTTATCAATGTTTGAAGATTGTATAGAGAAACCTTCCATGCAGGCAGAAACAACAAGGGGAGGCTCAATAGCGAATAAACGAGATATTTCATTGTCTTATTTCGGATAATCCTGTAGAGGAGGAGTCCAAGCAGATACAGCACGAAAGACAAGGCTATTGAAATAGTCATATAACTAAAAACACAATAATAATGCAAACTGTATGGAACCAATAAGCAGTCAAGGCTAACAGGAATAACTGGAATAGCTATGGGAGCCAATGTTGTTAGGATTTGTTTTAAATTCGTATTCACTTGTTGTTGATTTGTCACTGTTTAGCCGAAGCAGTATTTGCCTGATTGCGTCCCATCCTTGTTGTAGTGTTCATGTATCTATGCGAGATTGAGAATTGGCGGAATAATCTACAGGAGGTGCTTTGATAACTATACCATTTGTGGTGGCGCTCGAAATATTTTGAAGTTCGACAAATCAGAAAATTTGGCTCAGGCTTGATTCTTTTCTCGGTAGATTGCCAGGGCTAGTTTGCATGGAACGTAAATGGCAAGCGTTGTTCCCAGGCAGAAAAGTCCGACCGGAAGAGCAACTATTGCCATTGGTCTGTAGAAGCAGTATAGGTAGGATGAAAGCGGTTCTATTTCGTATGGGGTCTGCCAGTTTTCCCTTTCTGCGGCATCGAGGGATCGTTTTACTCCGGCAATGTAGAAAAACCAAAACGAGAAGATAAACGGGATGAAAAACGCAAGAGACAGAAGAATGGTAGTTCTTCTGGAGGGACGCAATTTCGACAGGGTTGATTTGATCATGCCGATGATGATTTTTGGGTCTGCAGCAACAGCAGGCACAGAGATAATATGCCTTTCTTCATTGGCTCATTGTAAATATAAAACTGGCGGCGATTGATTCTCTAGTAAAAAAGACTAGCTAAACTCTGAAAATGTTCGCATAGGAGGCATGAATATTCGCACTCAAATCTGTGGACTAATGAAGGTTTTGATTATGCCTGAACTGGCTTGAAGTAAGGGAAAGTAGTTAATTCTGCTTGCCCTTACTTTTCTCAGTTTTGATTCTAGATTCTGACAGATACTTTTGAAAACGCACAACTTTTTCTCTGATTTTAGTTTTGTACAACTTCAGCAACTTTTCTGGTTCCACAAAGACCGTGGAATGTGATGAATCGGTTTCTTTCAGCTTTTCTAGTGATAATGCATCAACTGCCAACAGAGCTTTTCGCACACTTCTCTCGGCATTGCATTGCTGATTGGATTTAAACTGCAGAACTGCCAGGTTATACAGAGAAACGATGTCATCAGGGTAAATTTCCAGAACATATTCTAAATCGGCAATATTCTTATCCAGTCTGTTTTGATTAATTTGGATTTCTACTACTCTATTTTTTTCCCAACTAGTGGCTTCTAGGCAATAGGAAGGAGATAGCAACTCAGGATATAAACTAACTGATGATGGGAAAAGTGATTTGTCTACCCGTACAATACTCTTGGGATTGTCTTTTATTGAAGTACTCTGAGCGTTTGCAGATGAATGCAAGAGTAGCAACGAGAAACACGAATAGACGAAAGCTTTCATTCTAACTTACCTCTGCTCTCGCAAATTGAACTTGAACTTCCTTCACAGATTAATGATATCACTCGTGCCTAAACTTTCACAACTCTGATGGTGCCGCCCCCAGGAGCCTCGTGTCGAAAATTTTGCAGAGCAGAGAGCCAGCATGAATAGCGACACTTGATCGATTTGCCAACCTACTGAATCTACATGGCATTGGTTCGGAGGGATTTTGGAAAGATGAGCCTATAATTGGATAACAGCTTTTGGGTCGCTGGTCATCGGGACTGATACAATTGAGGTACAGCTATTTCGATTGTTGAAGGTGGCAAATGAAACTCAAGTTTTCTCTATTAGTTTTTGCGTGTCTTTCAGTAATCGTTTGCTCGAATCCAGGATTTTGTGAGCGTTGTTGCAACTTCACCCCATGGGGCATAGAAGAGTATCAACTGTTGGGACTTAGTAAAGAAGAACTATCAAAAAAGTTCAAAGGTAAGCTATTTTTTTCCAACGGCTTCAAACGGGCGACCTTCCAACAAGAAGGGACGGGTCTAGGCTATCAGGGTGCCGTATTCAAATTATCCTTCAACAATAACAGGGTCTCATCAGTTCAAGGTGTTTTTGAAGGTTGCACACAAGAATACGAACGACCTGTTTTTAGGTCCAAGAAAGAAGCTCTAATCTATGCAATAAAACACTTGTCTCAATATAAAGGAGCCCAAGAGCAACAAAGCCTTGCTCAAGCCCAAAAGGCACTTGCCAAACTTAAAACCGCTTCAAGTGATATAAAGAGTAAGTAGTGATACTATGATTAGTATCATATTGACCACCATATTGTGATTCAAAAATCAAATATTGGAGCAGAAATTGAAAAATATTGTTCACTTGGCTGCGCTGTTAAGTCTTGCATTTATCCTGGCCAAACCAGTTTATGGAGAAGGTGGTAGTTACGAAGTTGACGGATTGAGAATCAAAGGTATGCCCATTCGTGGACCTCAGACTTTTTTCCTCCATCGAGTTGAAACATGGAATGGTATTCCAAGAAAACCTAAGTATGGGAAACTGGTTGCATTACTCAAATCGGATGGCAAAGGGAACGTGGAACTATTGCCATGTTTTACCGCACTATCATTAAAAGAGTTTACCAGAGCCGATTTTGAGAAGCATTTCGGATATCGATATAAAACTTCCGGTTTAGAGGATCATGGTGTTTGTTTCCTGAGACTTGGCTCAACCGATTTTTCTTTTTCGATGTACATGGACTTCGAGACAGATAAGAAACTTAAGAAAACTCTTCCCACATCGAAACTTAAGAGCTATCGTATTCTATTGCTTTCTTCGCAAGTAGAGTCACCATCATCAGGGCTAGAGGTTTCTCCTTTCATAGAAGTTCAAAAGTAATCCAAGGCTAAAAAAGGAGGGGAGAGTTCTCTCCCCTCCTATAAAATTTTAGGAATAGGCGACCCGCATTGACGTGACCCCTTGGGTAGTACCATTCAATCTCGTCCGACAAGATTACTAAACTGTTCTCCATTCTTGTTGCCCGCAACATTTACTCTCTGATCCCAATAGCCGGAGAAGTAAAAGTCAGGCGAAGGTCTTTCCGCATTTTTCGGAACGATAGCTATTACATACCTTCTTTGACTTTGGAGACTACTTGTGAGTCGGTAGACACCGGGCGTAGTAATATCGAATCGACAAACTGGTAATGCAAGCTCGCTTGAGATGCCGATAGTCATTGGATACAATGGTGAATGTTCTACCGAATTCATAGGTACGAATTGACCCAACGAATCAGTCAGCTCAATAATTGGAAAATTTTTTTCTATTCTTTTGGGCGGCGTACCTTTGGCAAATGCAAAGTAATCTTCATCTTTCGCCTCAGGAAGCATTGGAAAGTACCATACGGAATATTTATCAGCTTTTAGTCTTACCTCATGAACTGCAGGCATAAGATACTTCTTCGCAGATAGGTCAGGTACAGAGATAAAAATCATGCCTATACCGAATGCCACTAAAATGGCAAACAAACTTGCCACTGTGAATCCCTTTTTGCGCCAGCTTAGCTTGCTAAATACAGTCATCAATTTACCTTGTCCCGTTATTTACCCAAGACTTTTCCTGCGAGGAATAACCACAAAACCAAGCAATTGGCGATCTACCTACATCGAATCAGAGAACCTAGTTATGCATGACCATACCAGTTTTTGGGGTCACAATTCCAATGGAGGTTTTAAATTGAATAGGCAAGCTATGAGACTTTCCACTACTATCATATTGGAACACCTCAAAATGTAGATGTGGTCCTCCAGCATTCCCTGTATTACCTGAAAGTGCAATAGCATCACCGTCTGAAACTCTACGACCTATAGGCACCAATACTCCATGACGCTTGAGATGATAGTAAGCTGCATATGTACCATCATCGTGTTTAACCGCTATGTAATTAGCACAGGAGTCAAATCTATCATCAACACCTCCGACCGCAGAATCTTCTCGAAAACCAATAACGACACCACTTTGAGCTGCGCATACTAGAGAGCCGATAGGCATATCGAAATCTACAGAATTTTCAGTAGAACTATTTCGCAAGTGAGTAGGACCAAATGCTCCCTGTGAAACCTTATACTCTTGGTGACTATCGAAGGGCAATCGGTCTAGCACATGAGGCTTTGTTTTTGAGCTTAACTTTCTACTTCTGCTCCCTACGTGCCAGGAACGAGAATAATCAAATTTAAAATCCTGAGTGTTGGCTAAAGATCGAATAGATACGATTGGATCGCTCAAGCCGGAAGAAAGGCCGCGAACAACTTTGCTACTAGGACTACATATCAAGTTGTATCCGCTGACTGACACATCAACTGTCGCTTCCAATAATCTAGTAGAAAAAGCATAAAGCCTAGCTTCATTTGAAGATCGTTCCACTACAAATACAACTGCTTCGTCTTTGCTGTCTTCTGCTAATTTCTCTAAGCTAGTCTGACTTTCGCAGCTTTCAAATATGAAGGCAACAGTTGAGAGTAAAATCCCCAGCTGAATAAACTTTGATAGATCTCTCTTCATAAAGACTAAATCCTAAGTGTGCCAGAAGATTCTTTCATACCCAACTGGATATAATAGTTTAGGGAGCGAAAGTTTATGCTGAAATTACGCCTTTCATTAATACTGTTCTTTATTCTATTTGGGATTGGCTATGGAGTTATTAACAGCAAACTCCAAGAGCAACGTGCAGCTCTCAAAAAAATTCCGCTTGATATAAAAGTACAGTATTCCAAAGATGGAACTCCTATATCGTCAGAATCGTGGGCGATTGACGGTACCTATCTTGGGAAAATGAAATTCAATCCAGAGCAGATCAAGTAGATCAGATCCTTGGATGTCGATAGATGATTGCAGAATCTCTGTGTTTTCTTCGATATTACTTTGATACTATTGCTGCGTGGGTGTCGAACGTTGCGACGGCGGCTTCTTATCCATCTGCTTCTTCAGAGCAGGGTCGTCGAAATTGACTATCAAAAACTTTTTGCCCCGGGGCTCTTTCTTGAATGAATCCAATTGAGCTTTTTTAAACGCGGCAATAAGTTTATTGTCCACAGCTACACTGCCGGTGCTGGTCAGCACCACCGCATCGCTCACCTTGCCGGAATTATCCACGGTTACTCTTATGGAACCACGCACCAGATCCGTACCGGGTGAATCTACCTGTTTACAGGCGATGCCATAGAGCTTCTTCACATTCTTCTTGCCGTACTCGCTTGTATCGCCGACGTCTTTAGGCATCGGACAAATCATCCCACCCAGCCGAGGCGGAGTCTGTGCCTGCAATGGCAGCCAGGGAACAGAACAGAGAATACCTGCCATAAAAGCGGCCACCTTGCGATACCGATTGCGCAGCGCTTTCAATGCCGCCGGACAATCATCGGTCATCACTTTGCCGTCGGGACGCTGATAGAAATTGACACAGAGCCTGCCCACGCTGCTTTCAATCAATTCTTCGGCTTCGGTCGCCGACATACCGGAGAGGTCATAGACATGCAGGCTGCACTGGCGACAAAATCTCTTACGCTCCTCTTCGGTCGCTTCCATAGTGTCCCAGGGCACAGGACAGGGGGAGGCGATCTTGATATTATCCAGTATCGAATTGGACCCGTCTTTGTTCGATTCGACCATAGCTAAACACTCCCGAATGTGAGAAGCTTTAAAAAGCTAATAAACGAACTATACATCGATTTCAAGAATGAACGCAAACAGAAAACAACTTACGCCCCTGTCTATTCTGCTTCTAATACCGTTTCTGGTGCTGCCTGTAATAGGCTCCGGGATCATGGCAAATTCCTGCACTGCCGCAGAGACCAAAAAAAATCCCAAAAATCCAAAGGACGAAAGTATGAACAGCGCTCTCAGAGAGCTTTCGAAGGTTAAATGTCTCTGCACCGAGGTAATCGGCGAAGGGCGCGAGATGCCCCGGGAGTACCAGCTCTATTTGAAAGTAGCCGCTCTGGGACCAGAAGCCAAGCCGGATCTACTCAAAATAGCAAAGACCGGCAGCCCGGCAGGGCGCATTTATGCCGCCGCCTTGCTCTATAGAATCGAGGCTAAGCTCGGATTGAAAACCTTAAAAGCGATGGAGAATTGCAAGGATAGTATGGACTTTCGCAGCGGCTGCAAAGGAACCACGGTCACCCTGGGAGAGGCCGCAAGCAAACTGCATGACAGCGGCAACTTTCTGGGCTTTACCCTGGGTGCCAAATAGAGCTAGCTCTTTGGTTCCAGTCGGCGATTTAAGATTGGCGGAACAGGGCAAAACTTACCAGAGAATCTATATAAAACTACTCAGTCGTGAAGGAGTGATTTCATGCATCTAGATAAAGGGCTTGCTGCCCTGATTCTTATTATTGGTGGGGCTTCGCCTGCCTATGCGGTGCCGACCACAGCTCAGCCGCCGGTTCCCCAGCGGGTGAAAGCCGGCGACAAAAGCGCTCCTTCTAATAAGGTGCTCAAGAATAACTATCTCGACACCGGTCCTTATATGGTCCGCATGTCTAAGGCGGTGAGCAGCAAATGGAACCGCCCCAAAACGGTTAAAGAGACCAGGGTAAAGTTCCAGATTCTCAAAAACGGCAAGATTTCGGGTCTGATGATCGATCTGTCCTCGGGCGATCCGGAGAATGACAAAGCCGCCATCGATGCGGTGGCAAAGGCGGCGCCTTTTGAGCCGCTGCCCGAGGGTATTAATCTGATGCCGATAACCTATTCTTTTGGAGCTTTCAACAGATCCGGGATGAATCAAATACCTGTATCAGAGCGTCGCATTTCTCTCAGCCTCTCCAATGAAGCGGCAAGAATGGCTAATCATCAAGAGTTTGAAAAAGCGCTCGACAATCTCGACTTCGCCTTTGAAAGAGATCCTAAGAACACCCAGATCTCTCATGTTCTCAGACAGATAGCAGCCTATATCGACGATGATACACCGGATAAGGTGCATCTACTGCATCGCATTCTCGCCATCGAGCCCCTGCAATACGGAGCCATAGAAAAGCTCGATGTCTTGCATAGAGCAGCAGGCATCGATCCGAACTCTGCCAGTCAGCGTATGGCCCTGGGCGATAAGCAACTGGCTCAATTCGATGCCGAAGGGGCGCTTGCCGAGTACGCAGCCGCCAATAATATAAAAGAAGGAACCTGCCCCACCGAAAAGATGGCCGAAGCCTACAGAATAATGGCAGGCAAGCGTATGGCAAGGAAGTGGGAAAAGTATTTGAAAGTCTGCAAGAACGTAGAAGCCTACTGCGGCATGGGGCGCTCTTATCAGCTGGCAGGAGACTACGACAAAGCAGAAGAGTATTACAAACTGGCCCTGGAGAGAGACCTTGGATCTACCATGGCAAAAAATCTCCTGGCGCGGTTGGAAGAAGAGAAGAAAACCGGCAAGAAAGAAAAAATCGATGTGGTGATTGCCGACCATCATACCGGGGACGCGGGCAAACACGACCTGGTGCCCAGAGCGCACATCTCTATGAACAAAGCCTCTGAGCAATTTGATAAAGGCGATTTGACCAAAGCGATAGAGTATCTAAAAGACGCTCTCAAAGCCGACCCGCAGTTTCAGAACGCCAGACAGAATTTATCAATCGCCTATAACAACCAGGGCAATAAGCTGCCTATGGCAGATCGCTCGAAAAACTATCGCAAAGCTTTATTCGTATGGTCCTCCAATGATACCGCCAGAAAGAATCTGGACAGCCATGTCGAAAGTGACGGAGCCAATCCGACCTCTTATGTGGACAGGATGCGCCTGGCTTCAGAGTTCGCCGAGAAAGGAGACTATGTCAGCGCCACTGTGGAAGCAAGAGAGGCTCTGCGCCTGAAAAAATCCAAAGATGCCCGGGACAAAGTGGCCGAATACGAGAAGAAAGCGCCGGGGTTGCCGGACTGAAGTTGACATCACCGGTGATACTGCTCAGACACAGCCGCTTCGCAGAGCATCTATTAGAAGAGCCCTGCGAGGACATTCCGGCACGTTATAGATGCATCGAAGAGGCACTGTGGCGTTCTGAGTTAATGAACTCCCTGCCCACGGCAGAGCTTCGTCCTGCCACAGAAGAAGAGCTTTCTCTGGTCCATTCGCCCGGCTA
Organism: Candidatus Obscuribacterales bacterium; assembly: GCA_020634035.1. Taxonomy (GTDB): domain Bacteria; phylum Cyanobacteriota; class Vampirovibrionia; order Obscuribacterales; family Obscuribacteraceae; genus RI-106. The sequence goes on from JACKCM010000009.1 coordinate 9,667, forward strand.
TATATCCAGGATAAAAGAACAGTCGAAGCAAGCTGAAGAAGAAGGCAAACCTGTTCAAATTTATTATGATACTTTCGTGGACGCCACCACTTTCGAAATAGCCTCCCTGGCTGCCCGTGCAGGTCTGGTGGCTATGGACAATATGCTGGGCGGCGAGGCATTTCAAAATGCCTTCGTGGCGGCAAGACCTCCCGGTCACCACGCCACCACCGACAGGGGTCTGGGCTATTGTTATTTCAACAATATCGCACTCGCGGCTCAGTATGCACGGGCTAAGTACGGACTGAAAAAAGTCGCGATTTTAGACTGGGATGTCCACCACGGAAATGGCACCGAAGAGATCTTCTATGAAGACCCGGATATTCTCTTTGTCTCTATTCATGAACAGTGGCTCTTTCCAGAAGAGACCGGCTGGTATTTAGATAATGGCAGGGGAGCCGGCCGTGGGTTTAATATCAACATTCCAATTTTACCGGGCACCGGAGACAGTGGCTATCTAAAAATCCTCGAAGAGATAGTCGAGCCGATATTTGAAAGCTTCGAGCCACAGCTCATCTTGATCTCGGCCGGCTTCGACGCCCACAAATATGATCCACTCGGGCACCAGAATCTTTCTGTGAGCGGCTATGTCGCGATGCTCAGGCGACTTTTGGCGCTAAATCAACGAATAGGGCCTGGCAATGGTCTGGGAGTCTTTCTTGAAGGCGGATACAGCCAGCGGGCTCTTGCCCAGGGTACTCTTGCCTGTCTAAAAGTGCTTGGTGATTTAGAAGAGAATCGCCCCGACAATGGCGTCAGCACGAACCTCAGTTCAAATCGAAACGACCAGGCTCTCAACAATCGGCTCGATTTAGTGAAAAGCTTCCACAGCCACTGGTGGTCTTCTCTACGCTGACAATAAAACAGCCCTGTCAAGAGCCCCTCACTTAACCTATTGGCTTCTCCAATCTGCTACCCTTCTTAAATCCTTGCAGACAGGTGGTATTCGATGGATAGAAGAAACTTTCTCCGAGGCGCGTTCGCCCTGGCAGCCCTTGGTAGCAACCCGATTTTTTCGATTTCTAAGGCGCTTGCCGCCACAGCCAACACGGCACCTTTTCTAGATCCCTGGGTAGGTGCTCACAATGGCTTCCCTCGCTTCGATCTGGTCAAAGTGACAGATTTGAAAAGCGCTCTTCTCAAGGGTATGGATTTGAAGAAGGGCGAGATAGAAAAAATCGCCGGTCAAAAAGATGATCCGGATTTCGAGAATACCATCTGTGCCCTGGAAGATTCGGGACGCTCTCTAGATCGCTGCACCCGATTTTTCGACATCTACACGTCAACAATGAACGACAAAAATATGCAGGCTCTGGAGAGCGAGATTACTCCGGTGCTGCAGAAGTTTCACGACGAGATTATTCAGAACGAACCTCTCTTTGAAAGAATCAAGACCGTATACGAAGCCAGAGACAATGCCGATCTCAAGCTGAACCCTGAACAAAAACGGCTTGTGGAAGTTGTCTACAAAAGTTTTGCCAGAAGAGGCGCCGGTTTAGATAAGAAGAAAAAAGCCAGACTAAAAGAGATCAACGGCAAACTCGCCACTCTTTATACAGATTTTCGCCACAACCTGCTCGCGGATGAAGAGAGCCTCTGCCTGGTATTGGACAATGAATCTGATCTCGACGGACTCTCTGCCGATCTAAAAGCAGCTGCCGCCGCCCAGGCCAAAAGCCGCGGCAAAGAGGGCAAATGGGTAATAGCCAATACCCGTTCTTCGATGGAGCCTTTCCTGACATTTTCGACAAAACGCGACCTGCGCGAAAAAGGCTGGAGAATCTGGACTAGAAGAGGCGACAACGGGGACTCTCACGACAACAAGAAAATTATCACCCAAATTTTGAAATTGCGGGCAGAAAGGGCGAAGTTGCTCGGTTTTCCTACCCATGCCCACTGGGTACTGGACAACAACATGGCAGGCACACCCGATGCTGCCATGAAGTTGATGTTAAAAGTATGGAAGGCCTCCACCGCCAGAGTCGCCGAAGAGGTGGCGGACATGCAGGCCATTGCCGACAAAGAAGGTGACGGTGTCAACATAGAACCCTGGGACTATCGCTACTATGCCGAGAAAGTCAGACAGGACAAGTACGATCTTGATCAAAATCAGGTCAAAGAGTATCTGCAACTGGACAAGATTCTAGAAGGTATGTTCTGGGCTGCAGGACAGGTCTTCGGCATAGAGATGAAAAAAGTCGCAGGACTGCCGACGGTGCATCCCGATGTCACCGTATATGAGGTCCATAGAGACGGCAAACAAATCGGTCTCTGGTATTTTGACCCCTACGCCAGAGACGGCAAGCAGTCCGGCGCCTGGATGAATGAATACCGGACTCAAGAGAGATTTAGAGAGCCGGTGACACCGATAGTCTCTAATAACTCCAATTTCGTCAAAGGCGAAAAAGGCGAACCGGTGCTTATCTCCTGGGACGATGCCAACACCATGTTCCATGAATTCGGTCACGCTATTCATGGACTTCTCTCCAACGTCGACTATCCGACTCTGGCAGGCACCAATGTCAAACGAGACTTTGTCGAGTTTCCCAGCCAGGTCAATGAAAGATGGTTGATTACCGATGAAGTGCTGAGCAAATATGCCCTTCATCATAAAACGCAAAAGCCGCTACCTAAAGAGCTGGTCGACAAAATAAGAAAGGCGAAGACTTTCAACCAGGGCTTTATCACCACAGAGTATCTGGCTTCGGCCCTCTATGACATGAAGATTCATCTTGCCGCCACCGAAGGCGGTGATATCAATCCGGATCAATTCGAAAAGGCTACGATGGCAGAGATAGGCTGTCCCAAAGAGATAGTAATGCGCCACCGTCCGACCCAGTTTGGACATATCTTCGCCGATGACGGCTATTCAGCAGGCTATTATGTCTATATCTGGGCAGACACCATGTCGGCGGACGCGTCCGAGGCCTTCAAAGAAGCAGGCGGCTTCTACGATAAAAAAACCTGCGACCGCTTCCGTGAGACCATATTTAGCGTTGGCAATTCGGTGGCACCGGATGTGGCGTTCAAAAACTTCCGGGGCAGAGCGGTGGACACCAATGCCCTCATGCGTGACCGTGGTTTTCCAGTTGCCTGATTGCCTTAAAATCAGATAGCTGCCTAATAGACAGGCTTTTCTGCCGGAGTCTCTTTCAGCTTAGCGGCTCGCTCCAGGTCTTTCGCCGCCAGTTCGGGCTTGCCTGCCGCCTCATAGGCTTTGCTGCGCGCCTCGTAGGTCATCCGGGCATAGTGTGGCGCCACTTCGATAGAGCGAGTCAGATCGGCAATCGCTTTATCGTATTGTTTAAGCGCCATATACTGCTCACCGCGCAATCTCAGCAATTCATCGTCATTCTTCTGTTCTTCTAGAGCCCCGTTAAGCACCGCGAGTGCTTCTTGATGCCGGTCCAGTCTACTTAGCAAGGCGGCTCTCAATTTCTTTGCCACCGATTTCGTATCGAGTTTGGTACCATCGTGCTCGAATTTGGAGACGTTCTCATAGTCTTGCAAAGCCTCTTCATACCGACCGAGGCTCTCATAGAGTTGGGCACGCATGATATAGCCCCGGGTAAAAGAAGGGGTCATCTCCAGCGCTTTGTTATAGTCTCCCAGAGCTTTCTCTTTCTCTCCACGACCGAGATAGACCGTAGCCCTGGCTCGGTACAATTTTTTCGTGTCACCGCAAACACTGATGCCCATGGTGAGCGCTTCGATCGCTTTGTCAGGCTGTTTGCGAGAGTCATAGATTCCTGCCAGACTTTCATAGACACCGGGGTCTTTCGTACCCATCTCTATCGCTTTTTCAAAATCCTCAATGGCGCCGTCGGTCTTTTGAGTGAGCGAATTGTTTCTCGCCTTGCCACGATAGAAATAGAACTCCGCCACATTGGGATTCAACTCTATCGCCCTGGTCATGAGGGTATCGCAGGACTCATAATCATCCAGATTCATGGCCGCTTCTGCTGCCTTGCGGTACTCTTTCCAGTCCTGGCTGGCTTTTGAGAAGCGCATATATTTCTTCTCTGCTTCTGCCAGGCTCAAATGAGGAGAGTCGGAGAGAAGAGCATCGACCACTCTTTCAGTGTCCTTTACATCCTTCTTGCTCTCAGCCGATTTCTTCGCCTTGCCGGAGGCTAAGCTCTTATTAACAGGCTCCCCGCCATTACAGGAGGCCAGAAAGAGAGCGGAAAGAATAAGGCATAGCTTGCAGAGCTTGAAGCTCTCGTTCATGAAAGATACTCACCAGAATTACAGACGCCTCAATATCTTAATACAGAAAGAGATCTCTTTGCATGCTAAGATCTCAAATCTGATACAGCTCCAAAACAGCAAAGAACAGGAGGTCCTGATGCTTGCAAGAACCAGTGAGCTCTCGAAAAAATTCGTGGATATAGAAAGGGATTTCATTCGCGAAAAATTGCTGCCTGATTTCGAATATACCTCCTTCGAAACAGCTACCGAGCACAAAAAACTTGGCAAAAGTCTCGAATCAGCCAGGGTGGCGCTGGTATCCACTGCGGGTTTGCATCTCGATGGTCAGGAGCCCTTTATCATCAATCGTGCCGAAGGAGACGACAGTTTCAGGCGCATTCCCAGCGATTCGGCTGTGGCCAGTTTTCGGCTTTCACATCCAGGCTACAACACTGCCCGAGTCATAGAAGACGTGAACACGGTCTTTCCCCTCGAACGTCTGCATGCCCTTGCCGAAGCCGGTATCATAGGCAGTGTGGCGTCAAACGCCTATTCATTTATGGGCTATATCCCAAGACCCGCCGCGCTCATGGAGAAAACAGCACCGGCCATCGCCGAAGAGATGACCCATGACAATGTCGATCTGGTTCTTTTAGTCCCTGCCTGACCGGTCTGCCAGCAGTCCGTGGGTCTGCTCCAGCGAGTCTTCGATGCCTGTGGACTGACGACAGTGTCGCTTACAACTCTGAGAGAATATACCGAATTTGTAAAACCATCTCTGGCAGCCTATTTAGAACACCCCTTCGGATTCACCCTGGGAGATATAAAAGACGAGAACACCCAGATGGATATTCTGAAAACAGTACTGAACCTGACCACCGAGGACCATGCAGCAGGAACGATCATAGACCTTCCCTATCGCTGGACCCGGGATGATCTAAGAGAAATGCAGTTACAGAAACTGCGTAAATAAGAAGGAATGAGAGGAACTACGATGAACGGCCACTATGACCAGGAATGGGACGCCGGAGAGATGGGCTGCGGAGAGCTGGTGATGAAACTGAAGATCAAGCTTTCTGAAATGAAAGGTGGAGAATGCCTTAAAGTCACGGCTCTTGACGAGGGGGCTCCCGAAGATATGCCGGCCTGGTGTAAACTAACGGGTCATACTCTGGTAGCTGCCGAGCATCCCCACTATTTGATTCGCAAGAAGGAGACCGTAGATGTCTAATAAATTCTGTGTCAGCCTCACATCAGCCAAGAACGATACGGACAAAGCCACCGTCGCCTTTGTGGTCGCCAATGCTGCTGTCGCTTCAGAAAAGGACACCCTGGTCTTTCTCTCTACAGAAGGAGTCAGGCTGGCAGAAAAAGGTTATGCCGACGACATCCACGAAGATGGCTTCTCTCCACTTAAAGAATTGATGGACAATTTCATCGCCGCCGGTGGCAAGCTCTATGCCTGCTCTCCATGCCTTAAAAAGCGTGATCTGGGTGAGGACAAACTGGTCGACGGCGTCACAATAGTAGGCGGAGCAAAACTGGTCGAGTTTCTCACCACCGATGGTGGCTCTTCCTGCGTGACCTATTGATATGACCAGAAGCAGTGTACATCCGATAGATCCTGACACGAGTTTTGATGGAGGCGATCTACATTGCGGCAATGGACTGCTGCTTCTAATCAGAAGACATATAGATCCGCTCAGTCAGGGACAGTGCCTCGAGATTATCGCAAGCGATCCTACTGTCGACGAAGAGCTGCGCTCCTGGTGTCGGCTCACCAAAAACGAGTTGATTTCTGTTCTGGAACTGGAGAACAAAAGAAAGAGCTTTCTAGTATCGAAAGGCGCCTATGTTCCAACCACAAAAAGAACAGAGCCTGAGCACAATCTAGAAATCACCCTGCCTGCCGTCAAGGCTGTAAATATCCCGGAGCAGCTTCCGCAACCGGGTCCGGCACCAGAGCTGGGACTGATCCCTGTGATGGGCATCGGTAGCTGGCCAAGACCGCCATGGATGATGCGGACCTTATCAGATTATCTTTCGGGGCGGCTCTCCCGAGAAGATTTCGATAATACCGCCGACGATGCGGTACGTCTTTGTGTCGACGCTCAGCTAGCCAGTGGTGTAGACGTTGTCTCTGACGGAGAACAGCGTCGGGACAATTATGCAAGCTTCGTCGGCAATATCCTCGACAATTGCCAACTAGTTCCGTTGACAGATCTTCTGCCGATGGTAGAGCACCCGGAAGAATTCGAAAAAGAGCTTGACTCTCTCGATGTCCCCGCAGATAAAGTGCGCCATCCGGTGGTCTTCGGTCCGCTTGGACGCAGTGCCAGCCTCTTGAAACGAGATCTCGACCTGGTCAAGTCTATTGTCAGCGACAAACCGATTAAGCTGGCTCTACCAGGTCCGTATCTATTGACCCGCATGATGTGGATGGACTGTATAGTAAACAAAGTCTATGCCACAAGAGAGGAGCTGGCAAAAGACATCGTCCGGGTGTTGAGAGAAGAGATTCATTATCTGCTCGCCGACGGTGCTTCGATAATCCAGCTGGACGAGCCGGTGTTGTCAGAGGTTGTATACAGCAACAATGGTGGTCCCAAGAACAAACGCAGCTTCATGTGCGGTGCCCTGAGCGAAAGAAAAGAGAGTGAGCAAGAGCTTGCCTTCGCCACCGAGTTGATAAACAGCACCGTCGCCGGTATACCACCCGAGAGAACCGGCTTGCACATCTGCCGCGGCAACTGGACCACCGACGAATCGGTAGCCCTTTCGGGCAGCTATGAGCCCTTGCTTCCGGTGCTCCAATCTGTAAAAGTCGGTCATCTGTTTTTAGAGTACTGCACCGAAAGAGCCGGTTCTCTTAAATTGCTTTCAAAAATCCCCGACAATATCAAAGTCGGTGTTGGAATGGTAAATCCCAAATCACCGCAGGTAGAATCAGTAGAAGAGATTCTAGCCAGGGCAAAAGAAGCGCTCAAATATCTGGCCAAAGACAAATTGATGCTGGTCCCAGATTGCGGCTTCGCCACGTTCGCCGACAATCCGGTATGTAATGCGGACAATGCCCGGACGAAACTGAAAAACATGGTCGAAGCGGCAGAAGTATTGCGCAATGACTGAAGCAGATCGCTCTAATGAACTGTGCAGGTTCTGCGGTCTGACAAAAGATTCCGGTACCTCCGGCAGTATCACCCAGTACATAAGGACCTGTGTCTGCTCTCTTGGAAAAGAGGAGGGCAACTTAGAAGACATTCTCGATATCTGTCTGCGCTGTAAGAAGCATATCGGCAAAGGAAGAAAGGGCAGCTTCACCCAGTATATCTTTCGCTCCGAACTCTGCGACTGTCCACAGCCGCTTTCACTGGTCGAGCTGGAGCAAGAGACGGAAGATCCTTCTGCGCTTTCTAAAAAAGCCGGTAAAAGTATTGAAGAAGCGGAGCTTGAACTAGACCCGGCGAAGTTTCCCCTGGATAGATATATCCCCCTGTTAGAGCTGGGCAGAGGTGCAAGCGGCAGAGTTTATCTGGCCCGGGACCGACGCCTGCAAAAACGGGTGGCGATAAAAGTTTTGACCTCTTCAGATCAAAACCAACTCCTCGCCTTTCAGGAAGAGGCTAAAAACACCTCAAGACTGAACAATCCATATATAGTCCGTATTCTTGATTTCGGCATCGCCGGCGGTAGCTATCCTTATATGGTCCTCGAATATCTCCAGGGTATCAGCCTGGAAGACTATCTAAAAGAGCACGGACCCCTGGCACCGGATGCGGCGGCTTCAATATTTGTTCAACTATGTCTGGCGCTTGAATACGCCCATGAAGGCGGGGTCTTTCACCGAGACCTGAAACCCAGCAATGTGATACTGAACGGCAGCACTTTAGAAGACTGTCGGGTAAAACTCATAGATTTCGGTGTCGCAAAAACCAAGCACGAATTGATGGAGCCCACGATTATTCAAGGCAGGACCGTGGTCGGCACCCCGGCCTATATGAGCCCAGATCAAGTGCAGGGCAGAGCCTATGATGCCTGCTCTGAGATTTATTCTCTTGGCTGTCTGATGTTCGAGACCCTGAGCGGTTCGGTGCCGTTTACCGGCGAAACCGCCCTTGAAATATTGAGAAAACACGCCGAAGAAGCACCGCCTGATCTGTCTCAATATCTCGATCTCAACAACGCCGAAGCGATGAAGCTGAAAAGCTGTATAGAAAGATGCCTGGCAAAGGATTCTGATAAGCGCTTTCAGTCGGCAAGAGCGCTGAGAGAAGCTCTGGAAGGCGCCCAGGAGAACCTCGATCTGCATAATAAGCAGAGTAAGAAAGTCGACAAGCGAGTAATCTTGATTTCGGCTTCCGTACTTTTGATTCTGACCATGGTGTCGGTTTCGGTGGCAACTAATTATCTGAAGAAAGAAAACGAGAGCGAGTCATATAAGAAAGAAGCAAAAACAGTACAAAGACCAGTTCGATTCTCGGTCGAGACATATCGTTTCGAGCCTGGCGAAGAGAACTTTACCGAGGGTACATTTTATCGAGCCCGTACTTCAGAAGACGAAAGAAAGAGACTCTCTCTAGCGCTTATTCTATATGAAATCGACAAATTGCAGGCAGATACTCCGACAAAAACAATGAAAGAGTCGCAACCCCTGCAACTGGATCTGAGCCACTGGCGCTTCCAAGAAGATGATCTGAAACTACTTGCCGAAAGACCTGTAACCAAGCTGAATCTGAGCGACTCTAATCTAGATGATTCCATGATCAGCGACCTGATTAACTTGCCGCTTACTTATCTCAACTTGAGCGGGACAAAAATAAGCGATACAGGATTTGAAAACATCCTCAAGGTAAAAAATTTGGACTTCTTGAACTTGTTAGAATGCGATCTGCTTTCTGAGAAGTGCCTGGAAGAGGTATCTAAATTAGAGAAGCTCAAAGTCTTGACCCTGGGAAGGAATCTGGTCACCGACAGAACTCTCGAATATCTATCTCGGTGCAAATCGCTGGATGGTATCGACGCCAGCCATTCGAATATAACCGAAAAGGGCTTGAGAAGCCTGGCTAAATTAAAAAGCCTGCGTCTATTGATTTTAGAGCAAAATCCTCATCTAGGACCGGCCTCTCTCGATATCATTGAGAAAGACCTTCGGCAGCTCAGGTCACTCAATCTAAATATGAGCGACCTCACAGAAGCGGATCTGGCGAAACTAGCCCGGGCTCTGAAACTGCATATGTTGAGAATCTCGGGGACCCCGGTTACTTCTGAGATGCTGAATGCGGTAGCACTGAATACGGAGCTTCGGGTTCTCTTCATCAGACATGCCACTTTTGGCGACCAGGATCTGGAAAAGCTGCTTCCACTTAAGCAACTCACAGTACTGACTCTAATTGAATCGCCTCATGTGACAAGAGAGGGGATTGCGTCATTCAGTGCAAAAATGAAAAAAAACCTTCGCATTGAAGCCAAAATGGGAGACAGTACCAATGATTTCGGCTTCTTCATGGATGTGCCCGAAGACCTGCGGCATTAGCGATTATAAAGCTCGAATTAACGCTTGACATCAGCAGTTATTTCCCATGTCATAATAGTCTGAGCCTTTTCAAACAGACTCAGCACTTAGTACTAACATGCCCGACTTTCAAGAAAAAGAGAAAGAAAACGAGAGCACCAGATTTAAAGTCACCGGAGAATCGAATAGTGGCCTTGCTCCGATAGACACCGGAGACAGTGCGGTCACGCCGGTGACTGATGAAGAACACAATCAAAACGTCGTGCTCTACGCCGGTTTCTGGCGTCGACTCTGGGCAGCCATTGCCGACGGATTCTTGCTGAATCTAGTTCATCAGCTGATGGCAGTAATGTTCATTTTGATCTCTTTCCAGCTAATTAGAGGTCTCAATATCTCCGCTGACGATTTCGGATTGATTATTCTTATGGGCATGACTCCGATTGCGGTGATTGTCGGCACAATAGTACTGGCGGCCTTCGAATGCTCACCCCTGCGCGCCACCCCGGGCAAACTCATGTTCAACTTGCAGGTTACCGACTGCAATTTCAAGACTCTCACATTCTTTCGCGCTCTCAAAAAACAGTTCGTATACGGTGCTTTCTACCTTTTAACCGTTCTCTTCTACTTAGTGGCGTCCTTTTTAATATGCGGATGCGACCTCGGTAACTTCTTTGACGCCGGTCTGACCAATGCACCGGCCGCCATCCTCACTCTGGTTTTCTATCTGGCAGGTCTGATCGCTCCTTTCATCGGAAAGAAAAAACAGACCCTGGTCGATCTGGTATCAGGTCGCGTGGTCTTTCTGGCTCGATTTAAAGAAGAGAGCCTGTTTGAAAGCAATGACCCGCCCCCATTTTTGAATTTCAAAGTTATGGTAGCCGGTCTCACATTTGCTCTTATCATTTACCTTGCATTTGCTTTCAGCATCGCCAACGTCTCTTCGAAAGTCCTGGCAATTCTAGGGACCTCCGTCGATTTCCATCACTCCCATCCTTGCACTTCCTTCCATAAGCCCGTGTACACTTTCATCAACAAAGACGGCTCCTTTCTGACCAAGCTCCGCTTCGAAGACGCCGACGATTTCTGTCAGGGCATGGCCAGGGTAAAGAAGGACAAGCTTACAGGATTTATCGATCGAACCGGTGACCTTAAAATTGCTTGCAAATTCGATGCTGCCGAGAACTTCTCGGAAGGTCTATCGGCAGCCAGAGAAAACTTCGGTGACCAGTGGGGTTATATCGACAAGAAAGGAGAGTTCACTATCGCTCCCCGGTTTGCCATGGCATTTTCCTTCAAAGAAGGTCTGGCAAGAGTGGTTGTGAACAACAAAACCGGTTATCTAGATAGGAACGGCAATTTTTTAATCGAGCCTGTCTATATGAACGGTGGTGAGTTCGAAAACGGAAAAGCCCTGGTCAGAACCGGGGAGAATGATAAGACCTCGCAGATCTTCATAGACAAGCAGGGTCGACAACTATTTGGCAAAAGCTTCAAAGAAGCGCTGCCCTTTTCAGAAGGTCTTGCGGCGGTAAAACCAGAAGACAGTGATCTCTGGGGCTTTATCGACGAAGACGGAAAGATGGCTATCGCCCCGCGTTTTAAGTTTGCCGAATCATTTTCCGGGGGAGTGAGCGCCTGTGCCCTCGGAGACAAATGGGGAATCATAGACAGACAAGGCAAGTTCGTGATCAAAGCCAAAAATGAAAGCGCTGTGGCCGTGGCCTCACCGACCGAGATATCCTTTCCCTATCCGGCAGGTGAAAGTATTCTCGGAGAGGACAAAGTGCGCACCTTAAAATATGGCTATATATCTGAAGATGGCAGCTATGCGATCAAACCTACCTTCGTTGATGCCGAGCCGTTTATCGAAGGCATAGCCCGGGTCGGAATAAAAAAGCCACCTCAAGCCCCGGAGCAGAGGTAATACAGAAGAAATTAGATTGACAGCGATCCCAAAAAACTTACAATTTTATTTGAAAAGAATATTGTCTGGGTACATATTAATCAGACGCTGGGGAGCCCGCTTACTATGTCAAAGAATCGCAAATTTACTGCTCTTACCCTGATCTTCACCCTGATCGCCTCCACCTTCTTAGCCGCCCCGCTAGAAGTGGACGCCCGTCAGTCCAAAAAATCGACCAGCAAGAAGCATCGAGTTCATAAGAAGAGCAGTCGCAAGGGCGCAAGCAAGAGAAAGAGCAAAAGCAAACGCAAAAGAGCGACAAGAATCCGGGCGCCGCACCAGCTCGGCATTCTCATACAGTCGGAAGACGGCACAGTAGTTCAGGACAAACTCTCAGACAAATGTTTCAATCCTGCCTCGGCGATAAAGCTGCTCACCGCTTATGGTGCGCTCAAAACCTTCGGTCCCACTCATCAATTTAACACCGACCTATACATGGACGGCGATTTAGATGCGGCCAACGGCATTCTGCAAGGCAATGTCTATATCCAGGGCAACGATCCCGAATTCGGCAAAGCCGACAGCGTGGACCTTTTGAAAGCGCTTGCCGACAACGGCGTCAAAAAAATCGAAGGCAAGCTCATCGTATCCAATTCCTTCTCGCTTTATTGCAGCAACAGCGCGCTCTATTCTGGCAAAGGTCTCAGTAAAATCTTCCGCTATGGAGGCGGACCGGACCAGAGCATCATCGTAGTAGGACCGGTAGAAGTGGGCAGCGCTCCGCAGTCGGCTCAACTGGTGACCACCCATCAGTCAGAAGAGCTTCGCTCAACCCTGAAGCATATGCTGAGCCGCTCTTTAAATAATGCTGCCGAAAGAATCGGCAGTGTCATCGGCGGTGTCCCAAAACTCAGAAAAATCGCCGTCGAAGATATAGGCATACCGGAAGACAGCATCACCATCACCAGCGCCAGCGGTCTGGGTCAAAACAGGATCTCGCCCAAGCACATGATGCAGGTGCTCAAAGCACTCGAAACCGAACTGGACCGATATAACATGGACTTCCAGAACATCATGCCGGTGGCGGGTATCGATAACGGTACCTTAGAAAAGCGCTTTACAGGAGAGTCGGAAAAAGGCAGTGTCGTGGCCAAGACCGGCACCCTGACCACCACCGATGGCGGTGTCAGCGCCTTAGTAGGCGTGATGCGATCCCAGAAAGAGGATCTCTATTTCGTTATCTTCGGCTGGCATGGTGGCGTGCATAGCATGCGCAAGAATCAGGATGTTCTGATCAGACAGCTGCAAGAAGCCAGGGGCGGTCCCAGAGCCTTCGACTATAACAGTTAAGATTGAGATTGCGATTGAGAGAGATACTGCCGCTCCCAGGCGGAGAGATTGGTCAGGATCTCCCGGGCGAAACCTTTTTCGTCGGTTCTGAGCCGGTCGAATATAGGCCGCATCACATCGGTAACCTCAGGCAGATGTTGTTCTCCCCAGACAAGCATCTCTTTGAGAACCGGCAGCAATGCCTTGCCCCGGGCGGTTAGATAATATAGTTTGCGTGAACGATTCTGAGGATGGCGAATTTCTGCTATCACCCCTGTGGCAAGCAGACGCTTGAGCCGGTCGGACAATATATTGGTGGCGATTCCCTCGGGGCTCTCTAGAAACTCTTTGTATTCATGTTTGCCATAAAAGATAAGATCCCTGACAACCAGAAGGGTCCATTTGTCCCCGAAAATATCGAGCATATTACTGATGGCACAGGGAGAGCGACTGCCGCTTGCAGGCGGACAGACTTGCTCTTTCTCATTATTTGATCTCTTAGCCATGACTACATTTTAGAGCACTTGCAATTTGCAAGCAACCCATGCTATCATCGACTTTATGCCACTTGCATTTTGCAAGTACCCAAAAGAAGGAGCGGTCTAATAAGATGCCTGAGACCATAGAGCAAGAGCCGAATGTGGGTAAACCCGGAGCAGGACTGCCATTTTTCGAATGGTTCCTGGCCAAATACATACTTTTGCCGGGGGTCTATCGCAAAACCGGCAACGAAGAGGCACGCCAGTTTTTCGAAGCGGAGACAAAAAAAATCCTCAGTCTGGCAGAGGGCCTGGAAGAAGCCAAATTGACCACCCGCGCTCTTATACCCAGACTGCGAGGACTCGAGGACAATTCACGCTACTGGTCGGTGGCCATGGTGCTGGAGCATCTGGCCATAGTCGGAGGCGGTATCACAGAAGCGGTTATAGATCTCACCAGGGGCGGTACCGACAAAAAACCGGTGACGATCAAAGATGTCAAACCAGATCCGCACTCACCACCGCAGCAATGTGTCAATTCGTTCAAGGCGATGTCCGAGGTCTTTCTTACCCAGATAGAGCCGGGAGCCCTGGACAATCATCCTGAGGCGACCTATCCCCATCCCTGGTTCGGACCGATGAACGCCAGACAATGGTATATTCTCGCCGGCAGACACCAGGCCATTCACCGGCACCAGATAGAACAGATTCTAAAGAAACTAAACTGAGAATAGCTCTTATCTCAAGCTTCTTTCCATTCGAAGCCCAGCTCTTGCCAGTGGCTTGAGTTAACTGCCACCACCGAGCAAGAAGAGGTATCCATCACTTCTCGGGTGACTGAGCCCACCGCAGAGTCTACACTGCGGGTAACACCATGGGCTCCCATCACAATCAAGTCTGCTCCCCAGCTATCGGCATTATCCACAATGGTTCTTGCCGGTAAACCCTTCAAAACCCTGGTATCGGTTATCTGCACCTTTATTTTAGACGAGAGATAGTCAGCGTGCTGGCGCAGTCGTCGCAAAAGCTCTTCCTGACTTGGGATAGAAGTGTGATCACCATGGGTGCCCCGGCTAAGTTTCAAATCGATGATGCCTTTGCCCAGGGGCGGATCGACCACGATCATGGCTAGCTTTGTCGTAGCCGGGCAGCCTATTTTGGCAAGCCATTTAAGAGCGCTGAGGGAATTCTCTGAAAAATCTAGTGCCAGTAGAATACGATGGGGAGTAAAGTCAATGCCCTCGACTTGATCTCGTTTGAAGTTCTCGTCCATCATCAAGCGATGCAGTTCAGGCGGACGGACGATCTCTACCGAACAAGAGACCCTTTCAGTCACCCCCGATGCCACCGAACCGAGCCAGGCTCTCTCCGCCCCGGAGCGATCGTGGGAACCTATGACGATATAGTCGACAGCATAGTCATTGGCCAGGTCAGCGATACTTTTGACGATATCGCCTTTTAAAATGGCGGTGTCGATCTTACAGCCTTCGATATCCAGAGTATCGGCCAGCTCGGTCAACCAGCGCTCGGTCTTTTCTCGATGGTAGTCTATATCCGACTCGCTATAGTCCTCCATAACCCTGCAAAGCGTGACGGAGGTACCCGCAGGCCACTTTCTTCTGCTAACAGAATAAAGAGACGCAAGGGTATAGGGCATGTCATCCACCGGTATCAGAACTTTCATTTCCCTTACCTTCTATAATGAAGTGTCGACCTAGCTAAACGACCGTAGCATAATCCCGTTGAATCTCAACCTTCCCATTATATCGGAGCTTGACAAGCAAGTAGTAGTCCTCGCCGCCGGGCGGCTGGCATCGGCTATAGGCACCGGTCTGACGGTTTTTTATGCCCCGATTTTCTTTGTCAATGTGGCGGGCATATCCGCCACCAGCGTCGGTCTCGGCATCGGCTGTGGTGGCTTCTTCGGAATCCTCGGCAGATTTCTCGGGGGCAGCCTGGCGGATTCTCCAAGGACAGGAAGAAGAGGCACTCTTATAATGGCGTCTCTTTTGCTCAGCGCAGGAGCGGCTTGCTTTGCCGCCACCGAAACCTTCTTCCATTTTTTAATCGGCAATATTCTCACCGGACTCGGCATCGGTCTTTACTGGCCTGCCGCCGAATCTTTTATCTCGGACATTACAGAAGCCAAAAAGCTGAACGAAGCCTTCGCCCTGACCCGCCTGGCAGACTATACCGGACTCGGTCTGGGAGTAATCGCAGGCGGTCTGGTGCTTGGTTTTCACCATGCTTATCGACTGCTCTTTGTTCTAGATTCGCTCTCATATCTTATTCTGTTCGCTTTCATTTTGCGCGGTCTCGAAGAGACGATTCACAAGTCGGGCAACCGGCCCAAGAGCATCCTCTCTAACTGGCTCTCGGCATGCAAAGACAGGGTTCTACTTCTCTATGCATCTCTCAATCTCTTATTCACCAATAATATTTTGCAAATGAGCTCCACCCTGCCGCTTTATTTTTCCAACTTCGTCTTTCCGGAGAAAGCAGGCGGGTCACCGGTCTCGATTATTTTTTCTGTGTATATAATATTGCTCTCTCTTCTGGTCATGCCGCTGGCCAGGCTCTGTGCTCAAAGAAGCAAGATAAAAGTGCTGATGGTGGCATGTATTTTCTGGGCAGGCGCCCAGCTCATGGTGGCACAACTGGGAGCAGATCCGGTCTATCCCCTGGCGCTTGCTATTGCCACCATCGCATCATTTGCGGTGGCAAATGCCCTCTACGGACCTTCGGCATCTTCTCTGGTGGTGGAAATTTCTCCTAGAGAGTCAAGAGCGACTTATCTAGCGATTAATTCTCTATGCTGGGGTATATCCGGCTCTCTGGGACCGGCCCTGGGTCTTGCCGCCATGGATCATGGCAGCGACCTCGCTGTTCGATACTGGATCATTCTCTCGGCTATCAATGTCTTCTCTTTTCTCGGGCTTCTATTGCTCAATAAAATATCCAGGAAGCAGGAGATTTGAGATAAGAAATTTGAGAAGATTGACTAATGCATCGCCTTCTTCTATCATGCCTCAATCTAAGAAAAGGTGTCGGATCATCGATAGATTTATCCCACTACTAACGGCTTCTCTAGTTGTTTTATTGCTTTCATGCAATGCGCTTAGGGTAGAGGCGGCAGAGCAAAAGAGCAAAGAGAGTCCAGAGTTGCAAAAGCTCTTCGCGACCATGGCTCTCGATGAGAGCATCGACTCGTCCTGGCTGAAGATTGTCACTTCGGTAGCAAGAAACTCTTACCAGCTCGCTTTTCGCCAGCTAGTCAGCGAGACCAAGGCTTCAGATCAGCAGTCCTTAGATAGAGCCAGACAGAAAGCCCAGGATAAAGCTAAAAACGTCGCTGAATACTTCGCTGCGAAGCTAGAGAAAAAATACAAAGAAGAACTCCGGGCTATTTATATTCAGGTCTATTCCAAGTATTACAGTCCATCCGACATGAAAGCCCTGGCTGCCTTCTATGGCTCCGAAGCCGGCAAAAAAGCGATGGCGGAAAATCCTGCCATCATTCGCCGCAGCATGATCAAACTGGTCAGAAAGGTAAAACCCAGGGCAGAGAAACTGCTGGCCAAAAGACTGAAAGCGATGATGGAAGCAGAAGGAGGCTCGTCGGGTATAGCCGACGAGATCTTAGAATGAGAATCTCTCTCAGGCTTTTGGTAGCGGTACTGTCCACGGTGCCTTTTCTACTTGGTTCTCCCTGCCAGGCAGGCACCCCTGATAAGAACACTGCCAAAAAAGGTAAGACCAGACTTGAACTCGCCAACCAAGTTTTCAAACTAACCGGCACCGAAGCAGAGCTCAAGAAAACCGCCGGCGAACTCATAAAAATCCAGGTGAAGTCCTCAAAAGTAGCTGAATTAGCCAGATTTCTGAAGAAGGATAAATACTCTACCGACAGTTTCACAAAGGCGATGGCCGAAGTTCTGGAAAAAGACCTTGATCTGGTGGGAGAGTTGCATGCCACTTTTGCGGCGGAATATGCAAAGTCTTTCAACGAAAAAGAGCTGAAGACCATGATCGACTATTACCAGAGCCCGGCCGGCAAAAAAGGGATGAAAATCGGTCCTCAGTTCGAAAAGGACATCGTGAACATGAAAAGATCGAGACTGGAGCCGATGGTAGATAAGACTTATCGAGAAGCCCTCAGCCAGGCAGGCATAGCAGTTGGTAAGGCTGGCGGCAAAGCCAAATAAGGAAACAAGCCGGAAGCCAAGAGGCACTTTTAAGGATAGGTCAGCCTTTCACCCGGGTATATAGAAACTCTGCAGAGGCAGAAGCATGACGCAGGAGTTTCAGCATGGCTAATAGAGCAAACGCAAACGCAGACGCAGGCGACCTGAATTTTAAAGGTGGAGACAAGGGCGAGAATGCCACTGCCCAGTCCTTTACCCTGTCCGAAGCCCGGGTAGAAGACATGCCGAAAACGGCAGGCGGTGATGACAGCGCCAGTGTCAATGCCGTAGCCGGCAAGCTCGAAATCGCCGACCGCGGCGATTATCCTGCCACCAGACAGGAACAGTTGCAAGAGTTTGTGGACGGCTTCGGTAAAGTCGGCAAACTCTATGACGACGCTGTCAAAGATCCTGCTCGCTTTGCCAAGTTCCAAGAGCGTATGGGCGCTGTCTATCAAGATGACCACGAGACCTTTATGGATCTGTCTGACCTGGGCAAAGAGATGACCGACACCCCTCCTTCAAGCCCCGAGAAAGTCGGACAGAATCTGGCTATTACCCTTGCCAACGCCATCGACCGCAAGCTCCGGACCGGCAATGTCGACCCCGGCAGTGAAGATATGCGCAATTTACAGGGAGCCGTCGCCGGCATGATGCTGGCGGCAAGATCTAACTTCGACCCGAGTACCATGGCAGAGCAGACAAAAGCCATGGTCGACTCTTTTGATGCGGCTCTACAAACAAGAATGCCGGTTATCCGCGGTATTATCTGGGGTGACAACGGCGAACCAGGAATCGCAGTGGTGCCGCCCGGAACAGCCATAGACAGACATAAATATTTGCCTTAGCGACGTTTCGAAGGGGCTCCGGCTCGCTTGGCGTTATAGCCAAGCTCAGCCAGTACCGAAAGAACACGATCACAGTTATCGCCTTGAATTTCTATGCGACCGTCTTTAACAGTGCCACCGGTTCCACAGGATTGTTTGAGGCGGCTGGCTAGACTATCGAGTTCCGCAAGCGTAAGCGACAGACCCGATATACAGGTGACCTGTTTGCCGCGTCTTCCTTTGGACTCGAGCATCACCCGCACTTTGTCCTTGCCCTTTTCAGATGAAGAAGAAGCGGTGCCACCACTTGCAGGAGCCAGGGGCTTTCGTCTGCCGCCTTGCATTATCAAACGAATCATCATAGAGGCGATGTTGCTGTCTATAAGTGCAAGGGCAGCTTCTTCTGAATGTCCTTTCAGATCCCATTTATCAACAGGACATGAGAATGAAGCGGGCCCCGGACCAGGCCCTTCTGCTTGAAGCAGCAGAATTACTAGATCCGGCGCCCTTTCTGATTCTTCTGTGAGAGCCTCCCAGTTGACCTGGGCTTTGTCGGCCTCGACATTGAAACGCTCTGCCGCCGATGCCGCCAGATTACTATCTCCGCATCCAGAGACAAATCTGACCTTTTTTAGCTCGTCTGTCACAGGATAAATGCTCTGTTATCTAGCGCATGAAGCTAAGAGTAAGCAGTTCCCGCTTCAGTACCATTTCTCGGGGCAGTCTCTTTTTGAGTTCTTCAAAGAGCTCTTCATGGGTTTCCAGTTCATGCTTCCAAATTTCGGCATCGATTTCCATGAGCTCGTTGAACTGTTTTTCAGAGAAGCCGTCGAGTCCGGTCCAGTCTATGTCTTCATAGTTGGGCATCCAACCGAGATTAGTCTGCTTGGCCGTGGCTCGACCATGCACCCGGTCGAAGATCCACTTCAGAACCCGCATGTTCTCACTGAAACCGGGCCAGATGAACTTGCCGTCTTTATCGGTTCTGAACCAGTTGACACAGAAAATCTGAGGAGCGTTCTCGACGATATGTCCCATCTGCAGCCAGTGATTGAAATAATCACCCATATGATAGCCGCAGAAAGGCTTCATCGCCATCGGGTCTCTGCGCACATCGCCGACATCGCCGGCAGCGGCAGCGGTGGTCTCCGAGCCCATGGTGGCAGCCATATAAACCCCGAAATTCCAGTTGAAAGACTCGAACACCAGAGGAATGGCGGAGGCTCTTCTGCCACCGAATATGAAGGCACTGATAGGCACCCCTTCCGGGTCATCCCAGGCCGGATCCAGAGACGGACACTGGCTTGCCGATACAGTAAAGCGGGCATTGGCATGGGAGGCCCTTCGGTCTGCGTCCGGGGTCCATTTACGACCGCGCCAGTCGGTGAGCTCCGCCGGCGGTTCATCGGTCATGCCTTCCCACCAGACATCACCGTCGGGGGTGAGAGCCACATTTGTAAAAATGCAATTCTTTTCGAGGGTACGCATGGCGTTCAAATTGGTCTTCTCAGAAGTACCGGGCGCCACTCCGAAATAGCCTGCCTCTGGGTTGATAGCATAGAGTCTGCCATCTTTACCCGGTTTGATCCAGGCGATATCGTCACCGATGGTGGTGACTTTCCAGCCTTTCATGCTCTCGGGCGGAATGATCATAGCCAGGTTGGTCTTGCCGCAAGCACTGGGGAATGCAGCCGCCACATAGGTCTTCTCTCCTTCGGGAGATTCAAGACCGAGGATGAGCATGTGCTCAGCCAGCCAGCCTTCTTCTTTAGCCATGTTAGAGGCGATTCTGAGGGCGAAGCATTTTTTACCGAGCAGAGCGTTGCCACCATAGCCAGAGCCATAGGACCAGATCTCTCTGGTTTCGGGGAAATGACAAATATATTTTTCGAAGGGGTGACAGGGCCACGGATCGTCCTTCTCACCGGGGGACAGGGGATGACCGACCGAGTGCAGACAGGGCACGAACTCGCCGTCTTCGCCCAGAATATCGACCACCTTCTGACCCATACGGGTCATGATTTTCATGTTGGCAGCGACATAGGGAGAGTCGGTCAACTCGACACCGATATGAGCAATATGAGAGCCCAGCGGTCCCATGCTGAAAGGCACCACATACATGGTGCGTCCTTTCATGCTCTTTTTAAACAGGTCTTTCAAGACAGACTTCGCTTTTGCCGTCTGCATCCAGTTGTTGTTGGGACCGGCATCATCTTTGTTCTCGCAACAGATGAAAGTACGCTCTTCTACCCTGGCAACATCGGCTGGGTTGGAACGAGCCAGGAAACTTCTCGGTCTTTTTTCTTCGTTTAAAGGAATCAATGTTCCCGATTCGACCATCTCGGCGCAGAGCCGGTCATATTCCTCTTCCGAACCGTCACACCAGTAGATGTCATCGGGCTGGCACAGTTCGGCTATCTCCTTTACCCAGGCCAACAACTTCTTGTGTTTGACAGGGTACTGAGGGGCTTTGGATAGTACGGAAGTTTGCTGGGTCATGTCTCCATTTCCTTTTTATTTGCACGGCCGGTAATCCCGGGGACTGATCCTAACCCCTTGGACACAATAAAATCTCCCTCTGAGGGAGGATCTTGGCAAAATTAATAAAGATCAGACCGCCAGATTGCGATACTCGACGAACTCCTGAAATTTTTCGTTCAGATAGGCTTCGTAAGAGACCGGTTGCAAAGAGGAACCTTCTTTAAAGGGCTCTATCAGGGCTTTGCCTTCGGGCTCGAAGAAGAAGGGCACGGAATAGCGAGAATTAGAAGGAGCCTTGATTCTATGACGAGTCGCCTTGAACTCTCCGCCGGTCCAGCGGGTGAGCAGGTCGCCGATGTTCATAACCAGCGATCCTTCAATCACCCGGGCATCGCTCCACTGTCCTTCGCCGTTCAAGACTTGCAGACCGCCGGTGTTGTCCTGCAGCAATAAAGTGATGATGCCTGAATCCGTATGGGTCGGTGTGGTGAAGAGAATTCCGCTCTCTTCATCCCTCTCCAGATTAGACTGGTCCTTCATCTGGGAAAGTCCCGGATAGTGCAACAGCCTCAGGGTGGAGAGGGTATTGCCGAAGCGCTCGTTAAAATACCCCGGGACCAGACCGAAATAGTCTTCGAAGGCAGCTAACATTACCCGGCCGACCACAAGATGGCTCTCGAAATAAGTATCTAAAAACGCTCTGAATCCGGGCAATTCGGTCTCAGCGGGAAAGACCGAGAGTTCATCGAACACATAGCCGGATCCTGTCGGCTCATAACCTTGCCAACCGGCTTCGAAGCCTTCTTTAAACGAGTTGGAGCCATCATCAACCGGGAAAAAGCCGCGGTATCTGTTGCTGTTGCCTTCTCTATTGCGGGTCAGGGCGTCTTTACTAGACTGGGACAGCGAAAAGAACGCCTTCGCCTGCTCGAACATTGTTTTGTAGAGCTCTTCTCTATCGAGATCGACCAGATAGACGAAGCCCCAGGTAGAACAAGCCGAAGCCAGTCGTTTCAACTCGTCTCGATAGGCGGTATTTGAACGGGGACCGGAGAGAACTTTGAAACTGACGGCAGGAATTTGCTCTTCGAATTTGGTCATGGCAATAACATCCGGTCACCGGGGAACAAGACGGAATAATACAGTATATCGCCAGGCCTGCAGATCTTTAGAAAGCATAAATTGATTTAAATGCTGACACTGCCAGCAATACCGCCATGTTCTATGCGGGCTCCCGGATGGTTGAAAAACAGAATTGGGGCTATCGTATAAAATCCTGTTAGAATCCAATGCAGTAAAATATCAAAACAAGCATATGCAAAGGAGGGACTAGTCATGCCAAGCAGACCGGGCGGTCCGTGCAGTCATTTAGGATGCGCAGGCAAAGATCACTGAAAAGCCGTCGTACATCCTTCGGTCGAAGGACAGAAACGGGCAGATCGAATTACGGTAGACTCACTGCGGTCGGTATCTCACGTGTATATGGCCATTGCCGATCTACTCGAAGCAGGAATTATGGAAGAGGAAGATCCACAAGTCCTGAACAATATGGAAAGCAGCCTGGCCCATCTCAAACAAGCGGATGAGCTGATTGACGGAAGCAAGAATGAAATCAGAGATCTGGCTAGATTTATTCACGTCAACTGGGATGAAGACTTTGAAAAAAGATTGAAATCGGCAGGATACCAGGGATCTTTATTCTTGCTTTCTGAATACAAAGTCCATCTGGAGGATATAGCACAAGCAATACCTTCTCTGGTACGGCACAGAGAAAGAATTGTAGAAGCCCTCAAGAATAACGACTTGCTAGGCGAAGAGGAAGACGACGCATTCACGGTAGAGTCTATTCACAGGGGTATTTGCCGGGCATTGATAAGGTTTCTGCAATTTGACGATGAAGCCAGTCGCACTGGTCTGGTACTAGCAACGCTGGCGGCTCATGAAAAATCGATGCAGGACAAGTAGAGTTGCACTGATTCTGATTCTGACAACGATTCAGACGCAGAGTCTTGTACTTGCAAAACCACAGAGCGGCGCTCAAGCCAAGCACTGCTCTGTGGTTGCCCTTGATGCGTCCCGCTTCAAAGAAATGATCGAGGGCAAAAAATCGTCTCAAATCGTCGATATTCGCAGCTCCGACGTGAGCCGCGGCAGGACCATCAGCGGTGCGATTCTCTATCCATATAACAGCCGAACCGGTAAGTTTCAAATGCTCAGTCGATCATTAGATTTACTGGACAAGAGCAAAGCCACTTTTGTCTACGGTTCTAATACGAAAGAAGCCGCTATGGCGGCGAAAGCATTGAGTTCCGGAGGATTCCAAAACGTGTTCTTCCTCAATGGTGGCTTTCAGTCATGGACGGCATCGGACTATTACTATATCGATCATTACAAGCAATATTGGGACGAATACTATAGGGGTAAGAATGATGATCGCAGACCAAAGCAGCCCAATCATTTCTTCAAAAAACACCTCAAAGATTTAAAGCCGGGTCGCCTGTTACTGCCTGGAGAAGGAGAAGGTAACAACGCAATCTGGGCGGCTAAGTCTGGATGGCAGGTCGATGCTTTCGATATCAGTAAAGAAGCAAGAGAAATTGCCCTTCAAATGGCAGAGCGAGAAAAGGTTTCGATCTCATACTCCATAGCCGACTTTGAGAAGACGCCTGCCAACAAGAACACCTACGATCTGGTAGCTATAATCGACCTCTACATACTACCTTCGGTCAGGCGCCAGGGAATGCAGACGGCGCTAGCCTCCCTGAAGAAACGAGGAAGTTTCTTACTGGTAGGACGCTGTGCCGCTCCAGCACAAGACAAGGGTCAGTCAAGAGTTCAGGGGACAAAGTCAGATCCGGACCTACTCTGGAATTTGGAAGAGATCAAGGCTATGCTGAAGGGGTTTCAAATACTCAATCTCGAATTCAATGATAAGAAGAATGGAAAAGAACTCTGTTTGTGGGCCCGCAAACTGTAAAATCGAAAAAAAACAGACCATTCAAAAGAGCGCGGGAAAAACTTGGACGTATATGACTCTATTACCGAACTGGTAGGCAACACCCCTATCCTGAAACTACACAGATTTGGCGAAGGTCTGAATTCGAGCCTTCTTGCCAAGTGTGAGTTTCTCAATCCGGGCGGTTCAGTGAAAGACCGCATAGGCTTCTATATGGTAGAAGCGGCAGAGAAGCACGGTCTGCTCAAGCCCGGCGGTATCATTGTAGAAGCCACTGCCGGCAATACCGGCATAGGTCTTGCCATGGCCGCCGCTTTCAAAGGTTATAAGCTAATAACGGTGATGTCAGAAAAAGTGAGCAAAGACAAGGTGAACATGCTCAAATGTCTGGGAGCGGAGACCGTGGTCATGCCATCGGGACTATCGAGATCCGACCCGGATCACTTTATGAACAAAGCGATTGCAATCGCCGAAGAGAAGGGAGCCTGGCTGGCCGACCAGTTTTTCAACGGCAGCAATGTGGAAGCCCATTACAAAAGCACCGGACCGGAAATCTGGAAACAGACAGATGGCGAGGTCGATGTCCTGGTGGCAGGAGTCGGCACCGGCGGCACCCTCAGCGGTGCGGGTAAATATCTGAAAGAGATGAAACCCTCTATAAAAGTAATTCTCGCCGACCCTGAAGGCAGCATGTTGAAAGCCATGGTCGAAGGCAAAGAGGCGACCAGTTCTTCTTATCTGGTCGAAGGCATAGGTCAGGACTTCATGCCGGGCAATTTCGACACAGGGCTGGTGGATGAAGTGATCTCGGTATCGGACCGAGCCTCGCTAGAAGCAGCAAAACAGCTCTGGGAGAAAGAGGCGCTTTTTGTGGGCAGCTCCTCAGGCTGTATCGCCCATGCCGCCAGACAATATGCCATCGCTAAGGAGAAGGAGAACAAAGCCCTCAATATTGTGGCGATTCTCCCCGATGGCGGCAGAAGCTATATGAGCACAGTTTACGATCCCGAATGGCTTGCCCATAAATTGCCCTCTTCTTAAGAACCGAAGGCGGACCTAAGTAAATCTTTTAGAAGAGAGGGCGGCTTACCAGAACCCCCTTGGCAAGCAAAGAGCCTCTTATAGAGTAAAATTAGGAGCTTTAGTATAGGGTCATCGAAGATGTCAGAATCCCCCGCCCATGAAGTGGCAAAGCCCTCGGACTTTATAAGAGAGATCATCAACAAAGATCTCGAAGCCGGTCGACACGACAAGGTCGTAACCCGCTTTCCGCCAGAGCCGAACGGCTTTCTGCATATCGGCCATGCCAAATCTATCTGTCTCAATTTCGGACTGGCTAAAGAATACAGTAAGAGACTGCCTGGAACAGGCACCGATTGTCATCTTCGTTTCGACGATACCGATCCTACTAAAGAAGACACCCTCTTCGAAGAGAGTATTCAGGCGGATGTTCGTTGGCTGGGTTTCGAATGGAAGCAAATTTATCATGCCAGCGATTATTTCGAGCGTTTATATGAATGTGCCGAGCATCTGATCGAAGCAGGCAAAGCCTATGTCTGCAGCTTGAGCGATCCCGAGATTCGCGAGTACCGAGGTACTGTAAAAAGCGCCGGTAAAAACAGCCCCTACAGAGAACGCAGTGTCGAGGAGAACCTCGATCTATTCAGGCGTATGCGCAAAGGCGAGTTTAAAGACGGTTTACATGTATTGCGGGCCAAAATAGACATGGCCAATCCTAATATGAAGATGCGCGACCCGCTGCTCTATCGCATTCGCCATGCCAGACACCATATGACAGGCGACCAGTGGTGCATCTATCCTATGTATGATTTCGCCCATCCTATATCGGACGCCATCGAAGGCATCACCCATAGTATCTGCACCCTGGAGTTCGAGAACAACCGCGAACTCTATGACTGGGTGGTGGACGAACTGATGGAATTCGCCAAATTTCCGACCCGGCCAAGACAATATGAGTTCGCCAGACTAAATCTAAACTATACGGTGATGAGCAAACGAAGATTGCTCGAACTGGTGGAAGGCTCACATGTAAGGGGCTGGGATGACCCGCGCTTGCCTACCCTGGCCGGTTTGAGAAGAAGGGGCTATACACCTGAAAGCATCCGTGACCTCTGCGCCAGCGTAGGAGTGGCAAAAGCGAACAGCACCGTCGATATGGCTCAGTTAGAGTTTTGTATAAGAAACGACCTCAATCATAAAGCACCACGGGTAATGGCGGTTTTGAATCCGCTCAAACTGGTTATCGAAAACTATCCTGACGACAAGGTAGAAGAGCTAGAGGCTTCCTACTGGCCCCATGATGTGCCGAAAGAGGGCAGCCGTATGGTGCCTTTTTCAAAAGAGATCTTTATCGACCGGGATGACTTCATGCTGGATCCGCCCAAGAAATACTTTCGACTCGCCCCCGGCACCGAAGTACGCCTGCGCTACGCCTACTGTGTCACCTGTACCGACGTGGTCAAAGATGATGCCGGCAATGTCACCGAGATTCGCTGTACCTACGACCCGGATACCCTGGGCAAGAACCCGGAAGGCAGAAAAGTAAAAGGCACCATACACTGGGTGAGCGCCGCCCATGCGGTGGACGCCGAAGTCAGACTCTATGACCGGCTGCTCTCTCAAGAAGCGCCCCCGACTGGCAAAGACAGCGAGTTTCTCAACGCCATCAACCCGGATGCCCTGGTTGTTCTGACCGGCTGCAAATTAGAGCGCAGCCTGGCCGATGCCAAGCCGCAAGACCGCTTCCAGTTCGAGCGTCAGGGCTATTTCATAAATGACGAGAAAGACAGCAAACCCGATGCGCCGGTATACAACCGCATAGTCACCTTAAAAGACTCCTGGGCCCGCTCCCAGGGCAAATAAAGCGTCCGGATAAAGCTCTTAACCGGCTGTTACTTAACAATTCAGCCTTGCAGAACCCCAGGGCTCAGCCCCTGAAACCTTTGCCGGATAATGGTTTTTGGTCTAGACTCAGCCGACTGAGAACAGATCTCGTAAACATTGTCAAGAAACAAAATCGAAAAAATTGCCGGATTTTTCTGATCTTGCCCTATTATGACGGCTTCTCGCCTTGGGTCGGGAATCTCAAACTATAAACCACAGCTCAAAATTCATTTTAGAAGCCCGGGAGACCATCATGAACACAGTCACAAGAAACAAGACCCGCGGTCTTGTACAGATCACCAGAGTCTCTGAAAAGCACTGGAACTGTTCGGTAGTTTTCTACGGTGAAGACACCAAACTCTGTCCGGTCAGACTCAGCACCAGAGAAGTCATTCAAGTGCTGCGCACCCTTGGCGCACCGGCTCCGGTATCAAACAAAGAGAGCCATATCGTCGAGTTCTTCAACACCCCGCGCTGGGTAGAGCTCAAAGAGTTCGGCTTCTATCCTGTCAGCTAATTGCCCACAGGATTTATTAAAGTCTGAAAGAAAAAGAGATGGAGATACTCCATCTCTTTTTCTTAGCGTTTATTAGATCCGGCAGTGGTGGCAATTCTTGATCTATGACCAGGAACCGGACTGAAATTCGTTTCAGTATTTCCATTCTCCAGAGCAAGATTGAACTCGGGGCTGCGTCCTGCCTTATCGACACCGGGATAGACCGTGACATGAGGGAAAGGAATCTCGATACCGAGGGCATCGAAGCGTTTCTTCAGACGACGCTTGAACTCGCGACCGACCCGCCACTGCTCTATCGGTCTGGTTTTGGTGCGGGCACGAACAATGACGGCAGAATCAGCGAACTGCTCGAGACCCATGACTTCGAGCGGTTCTAGAATAACTCGGCCAAAATCCTCGTCATCTCTCAGCTCTTCGTCCACCGCCTTCATCACCTCGATAACCTGGTCGACGTCTTCTTTGTAGGCGACACCGACATCGAAGAGATAGCCGGAATATTCTTTGGTCATGTTGGTGACCACGGTCACCTCGCCCGACGGAATGAAATGAACGTTGTGAGAGATATCCCTGAGAATCACCATCCGCAAGGTGAGCTTCTCGACCACACCGCTCTTGTCGGCAATCTGGACGACATCTCCCACCCGAATCTGGTCTTCGAGCAAGATGAAGAAGCCCGAGATAATGTCTTTGACGAGATTCTGGGCACCGAAACCGATGGCGAGACCCAGCACTCCGGCACCGGCCAGAAGCGGGGCCAGATCAATACCCAAGACCTTCAGGGTATCGAGCACCACAGTGAAGAGAATGAGCGCCAATATAGAATAACGAAAGACCGAACCGAGGGTATCGGCTCTTTTCTTTAGCTCGGTACCGTCTTTTTTTCGGGTGAGAATACGGACTAAATAGTCGGAAAAAACATCCGAGAGCTTGACGAAAACGATGGCAAGGAGCCAAATAAAGATAAGATAGCTGCCTTTGTCCTCTACCCAGCCTCTCAGGTCATCGATGCGCTCATCCATGGTTTTCTGACGGGGGCGGATTTTTTTAACCGGCGTTTTTGTTATCTCAGGCTGCTTCTTCTCGACAGCTTTGCTCGCACGATTTTCCGAACCCGAAGCCGAAGCCGACGAAGCATCCGGAGACGCAACCGGTGGCGCCGCCTCGACAGCGTTCTCGTCCACAGCCTCAGTGGCTGCCTCTTCCTGACCCTCGACTCTGGCTGTTTCGGCGCTCTTTTCTTTCTGCGAAGCCTCGGGCTCGGCAGCATCTTTTTCGTCTACCGGCGCATAGGGCTCCATCTCTTCGCCCCAGTCAGAATCGTCTGCCACAGGGCTATTAGTATGACCAGGCTTTTCCTGAGCTTGCGCCGGGCAGCCCAGATTTAGACTGAGAACCAGAGACGAAAGCAGTAATAGAGAAAGCGAACTTTTGAGAGCGACTTTTGCCATGGTCGAAGACCTCGAACTACGAACAACGAACTACGGATACCGGATGTCAATCGATCCTAACGAATTTCCAGGGGAAAGGAAGAGCGAAAGCCCGATTTTGAAGAGTCGTGAAGGTTAAGTATGATGGAGAACCATGTTAAGCTACCGCAAATGAAAAGCCCTGAACCCAATGCCAGAAACAAAGGGATAAAACGCCATCCCTGCCTGAGACCCCTTTCGAGGGATCATCTGCTTGCTTTAATAGGAGCCCAGAAGCTCTTAAAAGCAAGTCGCGGTGAGATCTCTTTAGATGAAGGACTGAGCGCCTTCGCCAAAATCTGGCAGGATGAGATAACCATTCACCTGGCCGACGAAGAGGCGATATTGCCACAGTTCATAAAAGAAGAATCGGATAGAGAAAGATTGTTCGATGACCATAAGAAGCTGAGAGCCTTTGCCCAGATGCTTGGCGAAAAAATCACCGATGAAAAATCGGCGATGGTCCTGGCAGGCGAAGCCGGAGCCTTTCTCGATGCTCATATTCGCTGGGAAGAGCGCGAATTCTTTCCTCGCATAGAAAAAACCGCAAGCCCGGAAGAAATAGAACGTCTGCTTGCCCTGACTGATGAGGTCGAGTCAAAACGCAGTCGCAATCGCTCTTGCGATTCTCGTATTCGTTCTAAAAGAAAGAATTCTATTTGAAGATCTTGAACTTATTGAGGTCGATCTTCACCGCCGGTTGTGGCGCCGGTCCTGCCTCTTTGAGCATCAGATCGAACTCTTTCAGAGCGCCTTCATCGTCATAGCGGAAGCTGTGCACATCCACTTCGGTTTTATGATCTTCCGGAGTCACTTTAAATAGCTCGTTGATTCTAGCCAGTTCCGGATTCTCTTTGACAGTTTCAGGATCGAATCCGCCCCGCGGTATTTTCATAAAGACCGCCTCGTCTTTCATCGCTTCCGGAATTGTCGGATCGAGACTCTCCATCTGACAGGTCTGGTCATCACAGATGGTCGTCTCGGCATGGACAACCAGTGGCAGATTTTTCTCTCTGGCAAGGTTCATCACCCGGGTGGCGTCCTCGACCGAACTGGCTTCGTGGACATTGCCCTCGAGCGCTTTGGGAACCTCCCGACCTTCCAAAAGTGCCTTGACTGCGGCAAGGTCATTGCTGTCGGATAGATCAACTCCCGCCTTTTTCATCATCTCGATAACGGCTCCACTATCAGAAGATGACAGAGACTGCTCCGGTCCGAATTTCATGTTCTCCGGTATTTTTTCAGGGTCATAGCTGTTGAAGAAAGCACTCTCGCTGCCGGCGCCGTCTTTTGCCTGCATGGCGCTGCCCAGAGCATTGAAGGCTCCGGTCTCGAGACCGCGACTTCTAAGACCCTTGGCTTTGTTGGCGTCTATATTAGATGCCACCGCCAGGTTTTTATCGTTCAGATATTTGAAGGCTTTGGCGACGTTCTCGTTGGCGCCACCATCCATAGTGACATGAGTTAAAATCGGCAGACCGGCTTCTTTAGCTTTGAGAACCGCCTGTTTGAAGTTGTTCTCGTTGAAATCCGTCGGGACATCTTTTTCTTGTTTCTCTTGCTTGCGTTCTGTTTTATCAGCTGGCTTCTGCCCGGTGATCTTCTCGAAAGCGTTGTTCATGTGATTGCGCATGGTCTCTTTGCCCCAGTTGGCCACTGTGGAATCGGCCACCGGAGTATTGAGATTGGCAGGGTCATAAATGGCCACATTGGGTATTCTATCGGCATCCCCGAGAAACTCTCGAAGCGCTCTGGCTTCTTCCGTATTGCCCTGAGAAAGAGAAGCGGCTTTGTCATAGTCCATCTTGAGCAGGATAGCGTCGGTTTTGTTGCCGCCCTGCATATCCGAGGCTATATCATTGAATTTCTCTGAAGCGGCAGGACAGTAGCCGCACCAGGTGGCGCCGGTGTAGACCGCTATAGGCAGGTTATTTTCTTTAGCCAACTTCAGGGCTTCGCCAATTTCGCTCTCATCGAACTTGGTCTTTTCCAGCTTCAGCGGCTTGTCTTCGACAGGAGCAGCCTCGGTCTTTTCGGGCGGCTTGTCTTCGGTAGTTGCGGCCACGGTCTTCTCTGGTGGTGGCGGTGCCGCATCGACTTTTGTTTCCTGGTCTTTCTTATATGGATCCGTCAGCTCTATATTGCCGTCCGCAACATCCACCTTGGTCTCCTCTTTGCTCTGACTTTTGTTAGGATCGCCAAAACTGCCGAAATCATATCCTTTTACTGTACTGGAGATGATGTCGGAAAAAATCTTGTCTCTTGTCGCTTCGCTGTTATCGCGCGAGTTATCGGCAGAAGGTCGTTCGACCTCCCGGATCTGGTCTCCGGTCTGGGGCATATTGAGGAATCTCCAGGGTAAGGGGTTCCGGACGATAGCCGGAAGGGCAAGAAGTAAAGAACTTCTAGAAAAGTATCCGAAAACTGTGACCAAATTGTACCCGGAGCCTGATATCATCGCCCCGTAGCTCTCTGAGAGGTCCCAACCCAGAAATGTCGGTTCGACTGGCACTAGTGCTGATAACGCTTATCTCAATACTGTCTTCCCTGCCTGCTTTTGCTGCCAGAGAAAGAGCGGACACGGTTCTACTGAATGCATCGGTGCACACCATGGATGCCGCCCGTTCTATAAAAGAAGCAGTTTGCATAGCCGGGGATAGGATCATCTACGTGGGCTCTAATAAAGGGGCAAGGCGATTTATAGAAAACGCGACCAAAGTACTCGATCTCAAAGGGCGCATGGTCCTGCCCGGCTTTCAGGACTGTCATGTGCACCTGGTGGAAGGGGGTATGCATCTCAATGAATGCAACCTCGATGATCTCAAAAGTGTGGATGAAGTTGTCGACATGATAAAAAGCTACCGAGACGAGAACCCGCAAAAAGAATGGATCAAAGGCTCTGGTTGGGGACTGCCTCTTTTTAAAAACGCCAACGCCAGAAAAGAGCTGCTCGATAAAATCGAAAGCAAGAAGCCCGTTTTTCTTGAATCTCAAGACTATCACTCTGCCTGGGTCAATTCGAAGGCTCTGGAGCTTGCGGGCATTACCGCAGACAGCAAAGACCCCGAGGGCGGTCATATAGAGAAAGACCCGAAAACCGGCGAGCCAACAGGCACCCTTCGAGAGTCAGCGATAGAACTGGTCCAGCGTCATCTGCCGCCGCCGACCGAAGAAGAATTTCGCAAAGGTCTTCTACGCGGTCAGGAGCTTGCCGCTACCTGCGGTATCACCAGCATTCAAGACGCCAGCGTCAGCCCTCAAGTTCTGGCAGCTTACGAAAAGGGTTACGGGGACGGCATCCTTACAGTAAATGTGAACACCGCCATAAAAATAGATCCTTTAAAAGAGGATGATGCGCAGGTAGAGAATATCAAAATCCTGAGCCGAAGATATAGAGAAAACCATAGAGAAGATCTGCTAAAAGTCAGCTCTGCCAAGATCTTCGCCGATGGGGTGATCGAAGCCAGGACGGCGAATCTGCTTCGTCCTTATAGCGACAAAGCAGGCGGCAACGGCAAACTGAATTTTGCACCAGAAAGACTCGCCTCTCTGGTGACAAAACTGGAGAGCGCAGGCATACAGGTGCATATTCATTCCATCGGTGATGGTGCCACCAGGGCCAGTCTCGATGCTTTTGATCGAAGCAGGCGACAGCACCCTGAGAATCGTCGATGCCGAAGCCATATCGCCCATCTGGAGCTCATAGACAAATCGGATCTGCCGCGCTTTGCCTCGCTTTCTATATCGGCAACTATTCAGCCTTACTGGGCCCAGCCGGACGAATATATAGTCCGGCTCACCGAGCCGGTTCTGGGAAAAAAACGCAGCCAGAATATCTATCCTTTTAAAAGTCTGCGTGACGAAGGAGCAAGGCTGGCGGGCGGCAGCGACTGGCCGGTATCGACGCTCAGTCCGCTTGAAGCAATTCAGGTAGCTGTGACTAGAAGAGGCATAGATAAAGAAGGCGACTGCTGGTTGCCGCATCAGAAGCTCATTTTAAAAGATTGCCTGGAGGCTTATACAATAAACGGCGCCTTCATAAATCATCGCGATAGTGAAAACGGCTCGCTTGAAGTGGGCAAGCAAGCCGATATCGTTGTTCTGGACCGGGATCTTTATACTGTGCCGGCTGGTGAGCTAGCAAGGGTAAAAGTGCTGAAGACTATTTTCAGGGGCAAAGAGATCTACTCTAGAGAAGATCTGAAAGAGTAATCAGGGGGTATGGTGAATCTGACGGTTATACTCGTCAGCGCCCAGTATATGGAGAGAGACATAGTCTTCTTCGCCAACTACCCAGCCGTCGTGGGCAGCGGAAGGAATATAGAAGCAAGAACCGGGTCCCAGCTCACAGGAGGACCCATCTTCCATGAGGATGGCCATGCGTCCGCCAAGCACAATGCCAAGATGCTCGACAGTACAGTATTTGCGCACCCCGACCCCGACATGGTCGGACCACTTCCATCCGGGTTCATAGGTAGCTCTGCCGATGGTCATATTGGGCATATAGACAAGCTCGAAACGACCCTTTTCGAAGTGCTTGACTTCGTCGGGATCATCAAAGAGCTTTACTAGGACCTCATGATTCATCTAACGACCACCTTCTAAGACCAGTCAGGGAAACCTTAGAAATCTTAGCAGATTTTAAAAGGGCTCAGGACGAGATCACACCCACTTTTTCTCGTCTGCCTGTCCTGAGGCGGTGATGGGCTCCTTTGATAATCTCTTCCAGCTCGACCCCGTCCTGCAAAGAGTCGGCGATGCCGGCGCTGAAGGTGGCGACAAACTTATGGGAGCTACCCGAAAACTTCATTCTTGTAAAGTCACTGAGCAAACGGGCCACGGCTCCTGCCAGGGTAGCGGTGTCAGCCCCCGGGACAGCCAGAGCAAAGCCCGAGCTGCTCCAGCGGCAGCGCAGGGTCTCGGCTGTGAATCGGGCATGAATCATCGAAGCAAGAGCCTGGGCAACCGACTGGGCGCCGTGATGACCCTGGACGATGGTGAGTTCGTCAAAATCATCCAGCTCTATGAGGGCGATGGACAGGGGCCGTCCCTCTTTCTGGTGGGCAAGAAGCAAGTCGGCGGCTTCAGCCATGTAAGCTTCGCCTCGCAACATACCAGATTCAGGATCCCGCGCTCTTTCTTTACGCTTGCGGCTGGCCATGGCAAGCTGGGCCGCTACTCGCGCCTGCAGCTCTTCTGCCAGAACAGGCTTGGTGAGAAAGTCGTTGGCGCCGACCGCAAAGGCAGCCGACCGGGCCGCCTGGCCTGTTTTAGAGGTGAGGAAAAGAACCGGTACATCGGACCATTTTTTCTCGGCTCGAATCTGTCGACAGACCTCGTAACCTGTCACAACAGGCATCATCAAATCAAGCAGCACCAGATCCGGTTGTACAGTTTCCATGGTCTCCATGACAAGAGTTGGGTTGGTCTCATAGCTGGCGTCCATTCTCTGGTCATTGAGAATGCCGCAGACGAACTTACAGAGCACCTCGTCATCATCGACTACCAGTATTCTGGGCTGACCAGGAATTCTAACTTCGAGCAATCGTTTGATAGCCTCTCGCAAATTCTCGCCGGTTACAGGCTGAACAATTTTTTCCGACGCGCCCAGATAAAGCACGTCAGAGTCGGAGAGCGCCTGTTCACTGAGACAGATACAGCCTATAGGAATAGACTCGTTGCCCTGTATCGAACGAACCTTCTCTGCGTTATTAAAGGCACCGGCGGTATCAGGGGCGGTATCGAGAATAACCGCGTCCAATCTGTTTTCGGCAGCATAGCGCATAAAAGTGGTGGCATTATCCGTACCCTGGACATGGGCAAATTCTCTGGTCTCATCTTCTTGAGCCGCTTCGATAATGTTTTCGTTCGAACTGAGAATCAGAACACGGTTTCTTACGGAAGACGGCTTGACCAATTTCGCCTCTTTTATCGCGTCCTTAATCAGCTCGGTGCCTTTGGCCGCCGCCCTTATGATCTCGGACCAGTAGATTTCTTGATCGGTCGAATCCCAGGGGTCTAAAGAGAGTAGAAAGTCCTCCATCTGACCAGCCAGTTTGCCGATATCTTCAAGACCTAGAGAACCCGCTGTCCCCCTGATAGAATGGGTGATACGAATTGCCTCGGCCAGCGCCGCTTCGTCGCCGGCGTTGTGATTGCGCTGTTCTATCTTGGCAATCAGGACCTTCCAGTCGTTATCAAGCTGAATGAAATACTCCTGCCGGGCATTCTGCAGAGCCTGGGCCACTTTTACCTTTTTATCGAGCTGACTTATTTGCTCACGCATAGACATATCGGCTTGCAAATCGGCATCACCGGTGATGTCAACTTCATCGACTCCGGCAATACCCTCACTGGCATAATCTTTGACATAATTCGGCAACAGTGACTCTATTTGCTGAAGGAAAGCAGATGGAACAATGGGCTTCTGTACAATCATCGCCACCTGAAGAATATTTCTGAGCCAGGAAAAGGTCTTTGCGTCACAGGGAATAGCAGAGCAGAAGACAACCGGCACATTGGCACCGGCTTCTCGCAATTTCGTAATCCAGCTCATGCCGTCCATCTGGGGCAGGCGATAATCTACTATGGCTAGCACCGTATCTTTCTTGGAAAATAGAGAGAAGGCTTCATCCGGCGAACTGGCTTCGACGACCTTGAATCCTTGCGGTCTCAAGAGATTGACCAGAAGAGATCTGAAGCCGGCATCATCATCCAGAACCAAAATAGATCCCCGTGTTTCTTTACTCACTTGCGCTCTCCTCCTGTTTCAATAATTCAATAAGCAGACCTCGCACACTGCTCAAAAATTCTTCTTCCGAAGTGGTTGCCTTGGTCAAATACTTCGTCAAACCCAGTTGCAGATCATCTCTATCTTTTGCAGTGAGATCCCTGGCTGTATAAATAACCGTCGGAATACCGCGATGTTCCTCTACTCGTCTCAGCTCTGTCACCACAGCAAAGCCGTCCATGTCGGGCAAGCCGATATCCAGAACAATTAAATCCGGTCGGATTCTCTTGACCGCATCGAGAGCCTGCCTGCCATCCGGAGCCAGGCGACACTCGACACCGAGTCCTTCGATCTGTACCTGAATCACTTCTCTTGTCGAAGGGTCATCCTCCACCAGAAGAACAGTGACTTTGCCGTTTGCGTCCTTTTTACGGTGAGAATGACCGGCAAGAGCCAGACGCAGAGATTGCCTGACTCTGTGAGGGTCGCAGGGGGGCTCGATTCTATCCAGCACCAGAGGCAGTGCGAACTCTTCTTCGCTGCCTTCGGCAGATCTACCCAGCAAAATCACCGGCACAGGAGCGGCTATATTGAGCAGATCGACAATAGGAATATGTTCACTATCACTCTCTCCTTCAACATCTATTAACGCAAGCACCGCATCTTTGCTGTTGAGGCGCTCTCTAAGCTCTTCTAAAGAAGCGACTCTCTCTACTTGAGCGTCTTTCTCGATGGTATCGATTAGAGTGCCGGCCGAAGCGTCGCTGGTTACATAGAGCAGGACTTTTGGAAGACTATCTTCAATGGTCTCCGTCACTAAACTATCCGCATCATCACAATGCTCGCGCCCGATTTCGAACCAGAATGTAGAGCCTTCTCCCGGCGTGCTCGTCAGTCCTATAGCACCCCCATGCTGTTCGACCAGAGCCTTGCAGATAGCAAGGCCCAGTCCGGTGCCTCCTTTGGGTCTACTATCGGTAGAGTTCACCTGCTGAAACTTTTTGAAGAGCTTCTTCTGATCCTGTTCGCTGATACCGGTTCCTTGATCTGTTACTTCAAATCGTACTCTATCGGGCATCAACATGGATGACACCACGACGACACCGTCTTCCGGCGAGAACTTGACCGCGTTAGAAATCAAATTGGTCAGAACCTGGGCGATTCTATCCCTATCTGCCAGGATAGGTTCGCTTACGATTTCGGAAGCTTCGAGTCTCACTTGATGCTCGGCAGCATAGGCCGAAAGAGCCTCAATCGCCTCTGCCACTATCACGTCAGGCGCAATAGACTTTCTTTCTATTTCCAGCTTACCGGCTTCTATTTTTCTTATGTCTAGGATGTCGTTAATAAGTCGCACCAGGCGGTCACACTCCTGACGTCCCATGGTGACAAGACGCTTGCCTCGGTCAGATAGCTCGCCTCCTTTGCCGCCTTCCAGTAGACCCAGAGACCCTTTTATAGAGGTAAGCGGTGTCCTCAGTTCATGGGAGACCATAGAGTAAAACTCGCTCACTCTCTGCTCGGCTTGAATTCTGGCGGTGACATCATCGACTACCACCACCCCGCCGATGATACCGCCATCGTGGTCGTAAACCGGACGAGCATTGACATTGATCAAAACATTATCTTCATCTCCTTTCACCATATAGATTTGGTTGGAGACAGCTTTGCCCGACATTGCCGCCACCATGGGCAGTTTCTCCATCGGAATCTTATCCTTGCCGTCTTCAGAACGAATGCGCTCGTACCACTCTTCGGGTGTTCTGTCTCGACTGCCGGGTCCTAGGATGCGCTCGGCAGCTTTGTTAAATATTCGAACCCTGCGGTCTATATCGACAAAAATAACCCCGGAGCCCATGTTATCCAGAACAGAGTCGAGGACTCCTTTCGCTTTCGCTTCTTCGGTCAGAGAAAGCTGCAAACGATCTTCGATCTCCCGTCTGGCAACCAGCTGCCCTATCTCAGAGCCTATAACAGAAAAGGCTTCCATGACCTCGTTATCTGGTCTCTCTGCCCTGCGGCTTAAAAACTCGAAGACCCCTACAAACTCGTCGCCTATTTTTACCGGAAAGGCAAAAGAGGCATGTAAACCGTCACATCTAGCCTGGTCGGCTATGAGAGCTGATCTGTCCCGCGAGATATCCTGCACCCATTCTGACTTACCATGATTCCAGACCCTGCCGCAAAGGCCCTGGTCAGGAGCGATTTTCAATGAAGAAAGAAGTCGTTTCAATTCTGGAAATGGCTCGACAGAATAGAACTCTCCTAATAACAGATACTCGCCTCCGCTGTCGGCTCTCCAGAAAACCCCGACAGGCCAGTTATAGATATCGCAAATGTCGGCGAGAATGCCTTTGAGTGAGTCGGATAACCCCTCGGCAGTAGCCATAATCGAAGAGATCTCGAAGAGGGTCAACTGGGCAAGCTGGCTCTGTCTACGGGCAGCGGTGATTTTGTTGATAAAATTCAGACCGGCAAAAAATGCCACCAGAGATATCCCCGAAAGAATATAAAGTCGATTGAGAGCTTCGGAGGCGGCAGCCTCGAGCTTTCTCGATTGAATTCTTAGAATGCGGTTTTCTTCCTTTTTAAGACCTCGCATCTCTTCGATGAATGCGAGCATTTCGTGCTGTCCGTGGTCGGTGAGAACCAGATTGCGAGCCTCTTCATAATGTCCCTGGCGCCGAAGTTCGACAGTGCGATCGAGTTCAGAGAATTTATTCACCATATGCTCGCGCATTCGCCTCAGTCGCCCTTCCTGATTCGCTTTGCCGACCATGAAAGCGAGAACATTGTCATAGAGCTTAAAAACCGCCGCTTTGCTCTCGTTATATGGTCCGAGATAGCGCTTCCTGCCGGTGATCAAATAACCCCTTTGAAGCGATTCTACTTTATACATAGTAGATTCGAGCCGGGTCAGCCTGGTGATCAGCTCCTGGGTACGTATCACCGCCCTTCTATGATCGGCAAGTTCGCGTGATTGAACATAGGTAGCGGTTATTGCCACCATGAGAATAACTGCCACCACCGAGGCAGCCAGAATAAGCAATACTCTTGAGCTGTTATCCCTGGCTCTTCTCATCAGAGGCTCTCTGAAGCATCGAGTCGATCTCATCGCTGAGACTCATCGGGTCGAAAGGCTTGCTCAGAACCCCGAGCACATCGAGACCATCATATTCGCTCATGTCCTGGGTCTGGACCCTGGCCGTAAGAAAGATTACTGGTAAGCCTTTGGTAGAATCGTCCAGCCGCAGCTCTTTGAGGGTGGCGATACCGTCTTTCTCCGGCATCATCCGATCAAGAAGAATAAGATCTGGCTTCAGCTCCCGGGCCATCTCCAGCCCCTGGGAGCCTGAAGAAGCAAGATAGACCTGGAATCTGTCTTCGAGGGCAATCTCGAGCACCTCCCGGATACTCTTTTCATCGTCGATAACCAGAACAGATTCTGCCATGTGCCCGGACCCTTTCACTTGGTATAGATTTCTATAACAAAAAAACTATAGCGCTCTAATAGATATAGGAGCCATTATTTCAGGCAAAAAGAATTAATTCATCCCCTTGTCAGGGGATCAAGTCAATATCTCAGTACCCAGCATCGAGAGAAACTCCCGCATCCATGCCGGGTGTGCCGGCCAGGCCACGGCGCTGACCAGATTGCCTTCTCTATGAACAAAGCCGGCGTCGTTTTCTGGGTCGACA
Organism: Candidatus Obscuribacterales bacterium; assembly: GCA_020634035.1. Classification (GTDB taxonomy): domain Bacteria; phylum Cyanobacteriota; class Vampirovibrionia; order Obscuribacterales; family Obscuribacteraceae; genus RI-106. The sequence goes on from JACKCM010000009.1 coordinate 48,884, forward strand.
AAGGAAGATCCGGCTGCTTCGACCTCCGGTTTGAGAGCGAAATAGGCGGTACATTCCCTGGCTTTCAGCACCCCGGCGGCTGTGAGAATCTGGGGTCCATGGCAGATTGCCGCCACCGGCTTGTTCTTTTCGAAAAAATGTCGGACCAGGGCAAGGACATCTTCATTCAAGCGAAGATATTCCGGAGCGCGGCCACCGGGAATAACCAGAGCATCAAAGTCAGATGCCACGATCTGGTCGAAGCCATGGGTGATGGCGAAATCGTGCCCTCTTTTCTCAGAATAGGTCTGATCCCCTTCGAAATCATGAACAGCGGTCTTGACCTTGTCTCCGGGCGCTTTGCCCGGACAGACCGTCGCCACCCTGTGACCTACCATCAAAAGAATCTGAAAAGGCACCATGGCCTCGTAGTCCTCTACAAAGTCACCGACTAACATAAGCACGTTCTTCTCAGCCATGGTAAGCCTCCGGTTTCATAGTTTCAGGTTGTCATCGTCGAAAGAGCATTTTCCAGATCGGCGATCAGGTCCTCGCTGGCTTCAATACCTGCGCTGTAGCGTACCAGGGTTTCAGGGATCCCTGCCCGGGCGCGCTCTTCGGCGGTAAGCTCCACATGAGAGCCGGTGGCAGGTGGTGCCACGATGGTTTCTACCGCGCCTAGATTTGCCGCTCGGTGGGCGAACTTCAACCGGGGCAGAAAGCGCCTGATCGCATCAAAGTTATCTGAAGCCAGTTGAAAACTCAGCATCCCTCCGAAGCCTCTCATCTGTCTGGCGGCCACATCGTGGTGTTCATGGTCTTCGAGACCGGGATAGAAAACCCGAGAGATGAAAGAGTGTCCGGCAAGATAACGAGCCACTTTCATGGCATTCTCGTTCTGGCGCTCGATGCGTAATGCCAGAGTCTTCATACCGCGTAGAAGCAGATAGGCTGCCTCCGGATGCAGAGTGGCACCATTTATTTCTCGATAATGATAAATTGCTTCGACCAGATCTTTTTTGCCGCATACCGCTCCGCCAAGCGCGTCCGCGTGGCCGCCCAGATATTTGGTGGCACTGTGAATGACCAGATCCGCGCCTAGAGAAAGGGGGTTTTGATTTATTGGCGTGGCGAAAGTATTGTCCACCACCACACAGGCGCCTGCAGCATGGGCCTTTTTGGCCAGCCGCTCGATATCCATTATTTTGCAAGTAGGATTGGTCGGGCTCTCCATATAAAAGACTTTGCAACCTTTCTCCAGCTCTTTTTCAATAGCGGCAAAGTCGGTGGTATCACAAAGCACCGCTTCGATACCGAAGCGGGGAAAGAACTCGATGAAGATCTTGTTCGTCCCACCATAAGTGTCGTGCACACTGACACATCTGTCGCCGGGGCTGAGCAGGGTAAAAAGGGTATTGCTGATGGCGGCCATACCGGTAGAAAAACTGGTGGCAGCCTCAGCTCCTTCTAACTGCCTGAGTTTTTCTTCGAAGACCGAAACAGTCGGATTGGTATTACGACCGTAAATATGACCGGGCTTCTCTCCTAAAGCGACGGCTTTCCAGTCGTCCACATCTTCATAGCCGAAAGAGACACTATGGACCACGGGCACCTGGGTGACCGTCTCCATCAGATATTTCTCTTCTCCGCCCCAGACCGCGCGCGTGGCTGCTTCTGGCTTATCCAGAGACATCTTTACTACCCCCGTATAACACAGGAGAGTAATGATACTAAAATTTTTCGAGCTGCTTCAAAAATGTAATGCGATCATCGCCCGGGCGATAGAAGTCTTTCAGGCGAGAGACCTCTTTGTAGCCCTGATTCAGATAAAATGACCTTGCCGGAGAGTAGACTTCGGTGGAGGATGTTTCGACATAGATAGCCCGTCCTCCCATGCGTTCGGTTTCAGTCTCTACAGCCGAAAGCAACTCGGCGGCAACGCCCCGTCGGTGATACCGTGGATCTACCACCAGCCAGTAAAGATCGAAACTGCCTTCTGTCAATGGAACTCTGCCATAACAGGCGTAACCCAGCATATCACCGCCCTGTTCTAAAAAGACGAAGCGATAGCTGCTGCCGCTGGCACCACGTTCGCAGGCTTCTGCCACCAGCTCTTTGGCGCAATCCACCTCTTCGGGGCTGAACACCCCGGTATCCGCCACCATCTTTCCTACGGGTTCTATATCAAGCCGCGAAACAGAATGGCGCAGCCGGCGTCCGGCTGCTCTATCGCCAGAGGTTACACGGCGCCTCTTCTTAGTTCTGACCGGTCGCCATGAAGTGTAGATTCCGTGAAAAAAATTGCGACAGTTGGCACCAAGGGTTCTGGTGCGATAGCCGCCCTCCTGCACCACCAGAGTAGGCAATGAAAGGGCGCCAAGCATAGAGCCTATTAAGCGATAGCTCTCCGCCCCCAGGGTCCAGGTGCCGGTGGGGTCGGCTTTGGAAGTGTCGAGCCCGAGGGCGACCACCAGATAGTCGGGAGAGAACTCTTCTATTTTATTCAGTGCTTTGCGAAAGGTTTTGATATAGTCTTCATTCTCGAGCTTTTCGGGAAGGGCAAAGTTGATATTGAATCCGGTGCCGGGACCTTCTCCTTTTTCATCGGGGAAACCGGTAAAGTAAGGATAGGCAAAACGAGGATGGCCATGGATAGAGATGGTGAGAACATCATCGCGGCGCCAGAAAATATCTTGCTGTCCATTGCCGTGATGATAGTCAATATCAAGGATAGCCACCCGCCCGTAGTCACTCAAATATTGAGCGGCGATGGCGGTATTTGAGAAATAGCAGAATCCTCCAAAAGAGCGTCTTTCGGCATGGTGTCCAGGGGGACGCACCAGAGCATAGGCGACACCAGATCTTGAGAGTACCGAGTCGGCGGCACTGAGGCAACAATTGACCGCTTGCCTGGCGGCAGCATAGGCGTTTTTATTTATGGGTGTAAAAGTGTCGATACAGTAATATCCAGATAAAAGAGCCGTATCTTCCGGGTGCCTGGTCTGGTTGCGAATCGGAAAGACATAGGGGTAGACGGACTTGCCATCGGGAACGGCAGCACAGGCGCGTTTTAAAAAAGTGAAAAAATCACGATCATGAACCGCGAGAATATGACGATCTGAAAAAGCACGAGTCTCTTTCTCTTCCATAAAGGGTAGAGGCACAAGCTCCTTTAGAATAGCACCCACTCTGACCGGACTCTCGACATAGCCTCTCTCTTTGACATGATGTATAAGATGTTCATGGTTGGCGAAATAGTAGATTCGCCTGCTTCGGTCTATTTCGTCTTTATCCTGTACTTTTTCCGTTGAACGCTTTTTAGGCGCCGGATAGCGTGGCTGACGCAATATCGGATCGCCATCGAGAAAAGACTGAGAGACATTCTCAATATAGGATGGCGGACAGACATCGCCATATTTGCGTTCTAAAATGGCCCGCACGGCTCGGCTCAAAAAACCACGCTCGGGAAACTCACCACCGAGAGTATCTATCACCAGATACGGTGGGTCGGTGTCGCCTTCTTTAATCGGAGTCTCGTACTGAGTTCCGAGTATAGGAAAGGCACCAAAGCCTTCATAAAACGCCAGACGTTTTTGGTTCTCTTTTCGAATCGCCGGATCCGGAGAGAGTTCAGGATCATCGGGCAGACATTCCATGAAAAGCGCCCGCGCATTGAGGTTGCGACACTCCTCTTTCACCCGTCCGTATAGCGCACCGCCCAGTCCTCGACCACTGACCTCCTTTCCGGCAGCCAGATAATCTAGTAAACAGAACTTAAGATCCGGCACATATAAAAGAATGGCGAAACCCTGGATCTGATCGGACTTTCGCTCTGCCACCAGCAATCGACATTGAAAGCGATATTTAAGAGGATTGTTCAGTTTCTCGGTAAGACTCTCGAGTTCTTGAAGCGAAAGCTGCGCAAAACGCTGTTTTAGAATAGCAATAACTTGCTCCACACAGGCTTTGTTTGCCGGAGCCGAGGCATCGAGGATTCGACGGATGCGAAACATTCAACTCTCACTTACAGGAAATAGCGTCTCGAGCACCCGGGCGGCAGAAAGCCCGTCCTCTCGGGCGGCAGCCATGAAACCGGCGTCGGAGGTCAAACAGGGATTGGCATTTACTTCGAGAATAAATGGCCGATTCTTGCTGTCGACCCGGAAGTCGACCCTTGCCGCGCCGGTAAGTTCGAAGAGCTCAAAAGCCCGAACTGAAAGATCGCAAAGGGTACTCAGTAGCTCTCTATCACTATCAGGATACGTAAAAGATCTGACGGTGGCACTATAGGCAAAGCTATCCTGCTCCCACTTGGCTTTGTAATCGACTATTTTCGGCATATTATCCGGATAATCGACAAAGAGCATCTCTGCCGGTGGCAGCACCCGGGGAGCATGACCGGCCCTTCCCAGAACGGATATGTTGAATTCTCTGCCGTCGATAAAGCTTTCTGCAAACCAGAATCCGCCATATTCAGCAGATTTCAAGGCGATTAATTTCTTCGCCTGGTCAATTCCTTCTACCAGACAAGTGCTATCGAGACCGACCGAGGCATGCTCGGTATCGGACTTGACGATGAATTTCGAAGGAGCACCATCACCAATATATTGGAGTGAGTCTGCTCCGATGAAATCAGGAGTTGGTAGATGATGCTCTCTCATTATCAGCTTCTGCTCGGTCTTGCTGGCGAGCCTACGCAGTGATGCCGCACCGCATCCGGTATAGGGCAGATTAAAAGACTCGAAGAGCTCCGCCGCCTCATAGATGCGTGCATCGCTTCCCTCTACGCTCTCCACCAGATTGAAGACAAGATCTAAATTCTGCCTCAATGCCCTCAGTTTTGTTCTCGCTTCTCCATAGGCAACCGGCACCACTGAATGATCCATCTGCATAAGGGTCGAAACCACCTCTTCCATTTGCAAGACCGTATCGGCCTCTTCAAGAAGATCCGGGCAGCCCTGGCCGCTATAAAGAACAGCTATCCGCATAGACGGAGACTCCCTCAGGCATTTTCAGATCATAGCGCAGAAGTGCCGCTTCCATGATCTTGCCTATCAAAGAGACATGATCGATTCCGTTCAAAGCAGCTAAAATAGGCAAATCCGAATGGCTTGGATGAAGACCGGCCAGGGGGTTGACCTCAAGAAAGTTGGGCTCACCCGAGGCGTCACAACGAAGGTCGACCCTGCCGGCATCAAGACAACCCAGCGCCCGCCAGCTCGCAAGAGCCGTGCTTGCCGCTCTGGCCGCCACCGCATCATCGACCAGACGATACTCTATGACCTCTTCACAGTTCTCTTTGTTATAGAAAGACTGGCCGCCGGCTTCGGCACCATCCAGAATGATAGCTTCGAGCACACCGACCACGGTGGCATCTTCTCCGTTGCCGACAATGCCCACCGTAAGCTCGCGCCCCGGTAAATAGGTCTCGACCAGGGCAGGCTGCTTGAAGCGCTCGATAATATCGATACAGACTCGCTCGAGCTGCTCCTTATCATGATCAGAAATCACCGAAGCAGCATGAATGCCTTTTCCTGTTCCTTCGGCCAGGGGCTTGGCGAAGAGCGGTCCGGGCATCTCTTCAAAATCGAAGTGCTCCAGATCCCGGGCGTTGCGAATCACCTTGTATGGAACAGTGGCGATACCATGTTCCCTGACCACCTGTTTGGCAAGAGCCTTGTCCATGGTGACCACCATCACCTCAGACGGAGAGAAAACCGAGGGTATGCCATAGGCTTCTAAAAGGGCAGGGACCTGGGCTTCTCTGCCGATGCCTGCCAGACCCTCACAGACATTGAAGACTATGTCCCAGCTTTTTCCAGCAGCCAGAGCCCTGACCAGAGCCTTGATGTTGCCGATCCGCTCTACTATAAAACCGTTCTTTTGCAGGGCTTTCTCTAAAGCGATGATCGTATCGAGCCGGTCGAACTCGCCCAGCTCCTCTTCCGAAAGACCCAGACCGACATAATCGTCCCTGAGGTCATAGGTGAATCCGACAGTGATTACATTTTTCATGGCAGATAAATTCCTGAATGTGGGACATAGTCAGCGCCCATGGCAGTCAAAAACTGCTGAGTAGATCCGACCCGACCGCCGGGATCCGGATAGCGAAACACCCCTCCTTCGAAATTGGTGAGCAGTAGGTCGTCTCCATCTCGACCGAGAATATAATCGGGAGCGATAGGGATTTTGCCGCCACCGCCAGGAGCATCGATCACCAGTTGTGGTATTGCATAGCCGGTGGTGTGACCACGCAGCTGCCTTATTATTTCGAGCCCTTTTTCCACCGGTGTGCGGAAGTGGGCAGATCCCGACACCGGATCACATTGATAGAGATAATAGGGTTTGACCCTGGTGCGCAAAAGACCATGAAACAGACTTTTGAGAACGGGGACCTCATCGTTTATACCCTTGAGCAAAACTGTCTGGCTGCCCAGTGGAATGCCGGAATCGGCGAGCCGGGTACAGGCTTCTATAGTCTCTTCGGTGAGCTCTTCGGGATGGGTAAAATGAATACTCATCCAGAGCGGATGGTATTTCTTCAACATAGAGCAAAGTTCCCGGGTGATTCGCTGGGGCATCACCACCGGTATCTTGGTGCCGATTCGAATGAACTCGAGATGCTTTATAGACCGCAGTCTATTTAATAGCCATTCTAATTTGCCGTCGCCTATGCTCAAAGGGTCGCCACCGGATAGAAGACAGTCGCGAATCTGAGGATGGGCTTCTATGTATTGAGCAGCCTTCTCCCAGTCATCTTTAGAGAAACTATACTGCCCGTTGGTCTCTCCCACCATCCTCGACCTGGTGCAATAACGACAATAGGTAGAACAGAAACCGGTGGTTAGAAAAAGCACCCGGTCAGGGTAACGATGCACCAGACCCGGCGCCGCCTTGTCATGTTCCTCGCCAAGCGGGTCCGGGTCTTCACCCGGGGTGCGCTCAAACTCTCCACCTACCGGAATATGGGTTTTGCGAAGCGGCTGTTCGGGATTATCCCGGCTCAAAAGAGAGAGATAATGAGGCGTTATCGCAATGGGCAAATTGGCAGTGCGCAGCTCCACCGAGCGGTATTCGTCAGAGGTCAGCTCGATGAATCGGCTCAGTTGCTCTGCCGACCTGATTCGGTTTCGAACCTGCCAGTGCCAGTCGTTCCAATCGTCGACGCTGACACCCGGATAATAACGTTTGATGAAAGAGAGCGCTCTGAGGCTGACCGGAAAGTCATGGTTCAAAGTAGAGCCGGAATCAGAGCCTTCGGAAGAGACCTGCTTCTTTAGAAGGTCAGGAAGACCGGCAGCCGGCAAGAAGCTGATAGAGCCCGGTTCAGATACATGAACCTCCACTGAATCGGCTTTATCCGAACAACACCCCCCTGGAGGCTCGGGGTCATCGCTCCGGTAAAAGTCCCCGGAAGAGACAGGGGTGATTTCATCCCTGTCGAAATTGGTACCTGAAGCGGTACCAGTATGGGGTTGCATTGCTGGCTGGTCTCCTCGGCACTCCGGCCGTCGGCGAAGATTATCAACGAGTTTATACAGCCAAACCGGAAATTTGGTTACTTAAATTTTGCACACCCGGAGCAAAACGCCACAGGCCCCGTATCCCCCTGAGCAAGGGCCTTGAGGCAAATCAGAAAGACGGCTGGCGAAACCAGACTCAGTATCGAAAGTGGTTTCACCTGAATGTGCCAACAGCAAGCATTTCCAGTCGAAAACCGACACATATATGTAGGGCTTCTATATTTCCAGGTAAAATCAGGAAAGAGGGACACAATAGAGGCTCGATGAAACCACTTTACAAGCAATTATTCGCCCTGGTACAAGTAGCCTCGTTTTTACTCTGCCTTCATCTGATCTTTCCGAAGCTGCTTATGCTTCACTGGTCGGGAACGGCAGGCGAAGAGACCGTTTTTGTTCTGGTTTTCTGGATAGTCTCCTCTCTTTTTGTAGGCGGCAGCGTAATCGCCTCGGTTATCTACACTATCCTCTTTTTTAAAAAAGATGCTCCTCTGGATCGTTCTAAAATAGCCTCGGATGTTATTCAGAGTTCAGTACTGAGACTGGTGCTTGCCCTGAGCTCTTTCATCGGTCCATTTTTCAGCTTCATGATAGTCTCAGGCTTCTATGCAAATCTTCTACCTTTAGAGGACTTTCCGGCAAAGCTAAAGGCAGCTTTTGTGCTTGGTACCACGACGTTTATTATCTGTTTACCCCTGACACTCCAGATGCAAAAGACTCTCTTCGGACGGGCAAAAGAGAAATTTCCGGATATCGAACTTAACGAAGAGGACTGAAACCCTATCCTTTAACAGGTCGTTAACCGAATCTGTGAGACCATAAGAACTATGCTTACCTTTTACCTATTTCTAACTGGAATATTCAGCTTCAAGTTCGCCCGGAACTACTCCCGGGAGCTCAAACGAGAAGCCCGACAAAGAGCCGCCCATCAGGCGCCCTGCACCTAGATTAATTTCGGGCATCGCCTCTTCAGTCTGCGCTATGAAAGCGTTAGACAAAAGGAGGACAGCTAATGGGTTTATTAATGTTTATCATGTACTGCATAGTGGCATCAGTTTGTGCCGGCATCGCGGCCTATCTGGTACCGGGAAGAGTACCCGGCGGCTTCTTGACCTCGGTGATTTTCGGTATCCTCGGTGCCTGGGTGGGCGGCAGCCTGGTCGGCAACATCGGTCCGGCTTTCTTCGGGGTGGCGATACTGCCGGCTATTCTTGGATCAGCAATTCTTGTTTTCATGGTATCTCTGATTACAAGAAAGACCGCTTAGAATTTTAAAAGAGCGTTTTTAGTCCGAAGGATGAAGAGAAAGAAAGGAAGGGAAGCGAGAGCTTCTCTTCCTTTTATTTTCAATAAAATATCTCGCAACCGGTCAAAGAATTTTTGAGGTTGTTTTTAGTTATCTCGTCCACTCTGGTATCACTCAACCTCAAGGTCTTAAGAGGCAGAGTTTTCATGCTGAGGATCGCAGCAGATGATGCTTCTACCTGGGACAGATCAAGATTGTTTATTGTTTTCGACTTCGCGATTGCAGCAGCTACTTTCTTGTCAAGACGACACTTAGCAAGCTTCAACCTGGTGAGACCGGGTAAGTCTGCGATAACGCTTGCCGTTCTGCTATTCATTTTGCAGCTGCTCAAACCTAATGAGGTCAGCTGGGGCAGCTTGCTCAGCTGGCGAAGGTCTTCTTCTTTCAAACTCACTTCTCGCAAACTGATAGCCTGCAATTTACTGAGTTCGGAAAGATACTCGCAAGCACCACCTGTTATACCAGGACCGGAAACACTCACCATCATCAGATTGTTCAACTCTTTCAATTGACTGAGGTCCCGATCTTCGATACCGGAGCATCCAATAAGAATAAGCTTTCTGAGATAGGGCAGCCGAACTATGCGCGCCATAGTTCCTGGTCTTAGAGTGTTACGGCTTAAATCAAGCAAAGTAACTTTTAGAGGCTCCAGATACTGCAATCCGGGGCCTTTTATGGCCGACTCTTTGAGCATCCAGATGGATTTATCAGAGAAAGTGTCTGCCGCATTTTTGAGATCTGCATCGTTGAAATCAGGATCTACCTGCACCGTGCCGTTTCCCTGGACATAGGCGCAATGTTTCTCAGTACCAAGCGCAGCAGATTCTTCAGTGGTCAGAAGAGCAGGCGTAATTAACTTCACCTCTCTTTTTACTTCTCGTTTCGCTTCAGGTTCTCTGAAAAGATAGCCAGTCAGGAATGCCGCCACCAAAAGAATAATAAGCGAACCTAATAAGAATAGTGAAAGACGCTTAAATCCTCCTTCCCTTTTGATAGAAACGCTCGAGTTCTCCTCGGCAACGCCGATGTCACCATCGGTGGTTGTACTGATTGAAGACTGCTCGAGAACATTCGCCAGTTCCCCGGCACTGCCATATCGCATCTTCGGATCGCGAGCCAGACATTTAACTATGATGCTATCTATGATCGCCCCTGTCTCTTCTTCAAAATAATCCCGAAGCGAAGGCGGGTCGACCTCCAGCTTGAGCATCATGGTAGCCATCGCCGAATCACCCAGAATCGGCTTTTCTCCGGTCAAGCACTCATAAAGAATACAACCGAGGCTATAGATATCGCTTGCTGGCGACACACCGCTTCCCCGAACAGCTTCCGGCGAGATATAGGCAGGAGTACCGATTATCAGATCGGCTCCGGTCAGGGTCGAGGTAGCATCCAACTCCTTCGCTATACCGAAATCGACGATTTTAATCCGAGACTCCCCGTCCACAGAGGTGGAAATAAGTACATTGGAAGGTTTCAGATCCCGGTGCACAATTCCCTGCCCATGAGCATGGGCAAGACCGGCACAAATTGCCAGGCCTATCTCCCTGGTCTCTTCCCAGGAAAGAGTCCCCGCTCTCGCTAAATACCTATCGAGACTCTCCCCTTCCAGATAATCCATAACCAGATAGAACGCACCATCGGTCTCGCCAAAATCATAGACTTCGACCACATTAGGATGCTTGAGCCGGGCCGTGGCCACAGCCTCTTTCTGGAAGCGCTTGATCGCATCCAACTTGGTCTCCGAAGAGAGAACTTTGATAGCGACATAACGATCGAGCTCCCGATCGTGACACTTGAGAACCCTGCCCATGCCGCCTTCACCAAGCAACTCCACTACTCGGTAGCGGTCGGCAAACAGCTCTTCTGATTCAGATTTAGCCATGGGCCTGCTATTATCTCCCTGGAATAGAAAAATTTTACTAGATAATGAAGCTACTTAACTTAATCGCCCTGCTTTCAATCGCTATCCTTATGCAATCGCCTCTTCATGCGGCAGAAGATATAGAGCTTCGCCTCGGCGATTCTTTGAAAGGCAAAGAAAGTTTTTACCGGGACATTTATAGAAAGTCTCGCACCAGGCTTGAGAGCTTCGCAAAGAAGCATGGCTGGGAGGGTCTTTTAAACGAGCCTTTTATAAAACGCATCGAGATCTATGACGGCAAAGAAGCCTATGACCAGATGTTGAGAACTATCTATCCTGAACTGAAAAACAAGACCATTCCAAAGACTTTTGCTGCCGGTATAGAGAAGGGCGTCTACTTCTCGGTATCGCCGGCGGTTTATGCTCGTATCTATCCCCAGGGAGAAGATCCGGATGCTTTTGAAAAGCTATTCACCCACGAGCTTGCTCACAGGCTGCATGTTCGCATTCTCGACGGGGACGAAGAGCGTATGGGGCCGATCTGGTTCTTCGAGGGATTTGCCACCATAGCCAGTGGTCAATTCGAAAAGAACAAAGCGGATCTGAGTGCAGAAGAGATTGCAAAACTACTCGATCAAAAAGAGCGCGGCTCTTATCTGAAGTACAACAAACTGCTCAAACACTTCCTCAAGAAACACACCCTGAAAGAGCTGGTTGAAAGAGCCGGAGATAAAGACTTTCAGAGCTGGCTCACTGAAAAATGAATTACTCCGGTGCTTGCGCACCGGAGTAATCCCCCCTATTGTTTGTTCTGCTTGGAAAAAAACTTTGTCTTATTGAAATTGTGCCAGCCAGGTCTCAGATTACCTGCCCTCCAGCGGCGGAGAAGGAGAGCAGGTTTTTCTGAGGTCACGGGAAAGATCAACTGGGCAGAAAGATCTTTGAGTTCCCGGAATGCTTTGTCGTCAACTTACTTTTAGATATTTAGAGGGCTTTTGCGGCACCTCATCCGGATTTTCTTTTCTCTCTTTGAGGGCAGCGAGCTTTCTCTCTCTGATAGCTTCCAGCTTTTTCAAAATTGCCTCTTTCAGCTCAGGATCAAGCTCTTTTTTGCCTGTATTTTTATCGGGATCTTTCTCATTTGCCTCGGCGAGTTTTTTCGCCTCGATTATCTTCTTAGCCTCCGCATCGCTTACAGCCGTTTTTTTCTCGGTTTTAGAATAAATATCCTCGAACTCGAGCTCTTTGAGATCTTTAGATTCACCGGATACATGTTTCCCCATCTCTTTCCCCAGAGGTTTCATATCATCCAGCCAGATTTTGCCGGAGAGATTGGTCTCACCTTTATCAACTTGACTCTCTAAAACCTTTGGAGACTCGAGATGATTTCCTTGAGCTTTGGTTGACATGGAACTATCCTCTTACATTAGAAACGGGGTTAAGAACCGGGACACTGCAATCGGCTCCCTTTCCATGCTTTCAATTTACAACCGGGTTGTATTCGATTGGTGACTGATTTGTGTTCGATTTGTGACTGGATAGCTATGCTATCGAGAGCTTGAAACGGCAGCCTTCTCCCGGTCGGCTCTCGACCCACAGAGTAAAGCCGTGAGCGTCGGCTATGCTTCGGGCTATAGCCAGGCCAAGCCCGGAGCCTACGGTTTTACGGACACTTGTAGTACCTGCCTGGAAGAAACGGTCGAAAACCCTCTCCAGAAGGTCCTCGGCAATCCCCGGTCCGTGATCCGCCACGGTTATGGTCAGTGCAGCGCTGTCACTGTCTTCTACTAGAATATCTATCTTGCCCCCGCTCTCAGAGAACTTGATAGCGTTAGCCAGTAAATTGCCCAGTAGACGCTCGAATTTCTCCCGGTCGGCAATAATCTTGCGCTCGGTCTTAGCTATAGCCACCTCGATTTTTTCCTCTTCCAGAATAGAAAGATGAAGGTCACGACAGGCGTTGAGACTCTCATAAAGATCGAACTCTTCTTTAATAAGCTCCATAGAGCCGGCGCGATATTTTTCTATATCGAGCAGATCATTAACAAGACTGGTCATCCTGCCCAGGTTGCGGATACCTGATTTGACGAATTTGTTTCCCTTTTCAGAAAGTTCGCCGAGGGAGCCCCCTTCGAGAAATTCAAAAATATTGCTGACCGTATTCAGAGGCGTTCTAAGATCGTGGGTGACCATGGCCACCACCTCTTGCCGCAGCCTCTCCGCCTCTTTGCGCTCGGTTATATCATGCACCACCAGAAAGATGGATTGATCCTCTGCTGCATAGTGCGCCGATGCCACCACATCAAGGATTCTGCCGTCTACATGTTTGAGCCTGGTTTCGAAACGGCTGCCTTCTCGACCTTCTTTGATACCATCGAGCTGATTCAAAAAATCCGCCATAGAAGAAGGTTCCACCAGATCAACCGCTGCGGTCATGAGCAGGTCGTCGCGACCATAGCCGCACAATTCTTCTATATATGGATTGATGGCGCTTATCTTGCCGGAGTCATTTATAGAACAGATCAAATCCCTGGCGTTATCAATGAGAGCGCGCTCTTTGCGCCGGGCTTCTTTCAGGTCTCTTGCCATATCATGAAATACCCTGTCCAACCGGGCCAGTTCATCGTCGCCGGGTAATGCCGGATGAAGCGGAAGATCGCTTGCCAGTCTATAGGTGTTTTCATTTAAGCGTCTGATTCTGCCGGTAATAGACTGGGTTAGATAAGTCGCGGCAAAAAGGGCGATGACCAGATTGGCACCACCGGCAAGCAGCATCGCCTGCTGCATGTTCTGGCGGATATGAGCCTGGACCTCAGGACTTTCGTCGGCATAGCGCTTCTCTTTTCTCGCCATACTGAGAAGCTCCGAACTCAAAAGATTGCGCGATGAGTTGTGCAGACGCTTCCAGAGCGCCTTTCTCATATCGTGCTCCCCTTCTTCAGAGCGCTTCATAGAGACATCTATTTGAGACAAAAGCTTCATGGTCTGCCGACCGGCATTCTCGGCTTCCACCACCAGGGCATGTTGTTCGGCATTATCGCGAGTCAATTCATTGAGCTCACGATAATGCCCCTTGAGCTTGGCGGTCAAATCAGTGAGCACCGAAGAGTCCGGCATGCGAAAATCGCGCTCTTCCGAGCCATAATACATGGCAGCATAAAAAACATCGTTGGATAGCTGGGTTACGACCTCGGATATTTTGTTTGCCCGGGTAGCCCGCTTCAGTTCAGTTTCAGCCTCTTCTTGCAAGGCGCTCAGCCATATCAAAGAGCCCAGTTGAAAGAGCAGCGGGGTCACCACGAGAATAAGTACCTGAGCTGTCAGAGGCAGTCGCAATTTCTCGAATTCTCCCGGGTGCCTTGCAAAATCATTTCATCAGGTTATATTCTTGTCTGGGAACTCCGTATTTTGCAAGCTGCGGCTATTATCAAGAGCAAGAGGCAGATGGCTAAAATCCTGCTGGTGGAAGATGATGAAGACTTTGCCCTTACATTAATTGCGGGGCTGAGTAATGAAAGGCATACTGTAGAACATGCCCTGGACGGTGACCTGGCTGTCGACCTGCTTAGCTGCACCGAGTTCGATGTGGTGATTCTAGACTGGGACCTGCCTTCTATGAACGGCATAGAAGTACTGCGCGCTTTCAGAAACAGAGGCGGCAAAACCCCGGTTTTGATGCTGACAGGAAAGAGCGACATCACAGATAAAGAGACCGGTCTCGATACCGGTGCCGATGATTATCTGACCAAGCCATTCGATATGCGAGAGCTGGTGGCAAGAATCCGCGCCCTGCTAAGACGACCCGGAGCCACCGTAGAGAATGTCCTCAGAGCCCGGGATCTGGTGCTCGACCCTGTTAAACACAGGCTTACCAAAGACGGCAAAGAGGTACATCTTCTGCCCCGGGATTTTGCTCTATTAGAGTTCTTCATGCGAAATCAAGATCAAGTATTTTCTGCGGACACGCTTTTGTCAAGGGTCTGGCATGCCGATTCGGATGCATCATCCGAAGGTCTGAGAGCGGCCATTAGAAGAATCCGTAAGAACGTGGACGGCGATGCCGAACTATCAGATTCGATTATCGAAAATATCTCGAGAGTGGGCTACAGGCTGCGAACCTGATCACATCAGATCAAGCAAGGTAGCGAAACCATAGATAGAAAGATGCTATAGCCAGAGACTCGAGCATTACAAAACCGCCCACTAGAGTAAACTCCATAAAACTGAGAGGCATCCCCCGGGAATGGGCCATATCTGCCACCACGACATTGGCGGTGGCACCGATAAGCGAGCCGTTGCCGCCCAGGCAGGCACCCAGGGCTAGAGCCCACCAGAGAGCATCGCTGGACACAGTATGCTCCTGTACTGTCCTCACCAACGGTATCATGGTGGCAGTGTAGGGGATATTATCGATTATGGCCGAGAGAATGCCGGAGATCCAGAGAATGGCAAGGGGCATGAAATGAACATTGTCACCGGTCCATTTGATGAATTCATGGGCGAGCATTTCGATCGCACCGGAATGTTCTACTGCACCCACCATTATGAATAGACCGATGAAAAAGAAAATCGTGGTCCATTCCACATCACTCCAGATACTCTTACGATTCTCGAAAACAAGAAGAAACGCGGCTCCGGATAGGGCGATGGTGCCGGCTTCGAGATTGAGCATGCCATGTAAGGCAAAACCGGTGATCACCAGAAGGGTGGTGATTAAAGAGACTATCAAAAGCCGCATGTCGGCGATTGCTTCCCGAGCGGAGAGATCTGAGAGTTCTTCTGCCGAGACCTGATTGCCGGTGAGCTGTTTTCTATAAATCAGAAATAGAGTAAGCAGGGTGACGGGCAGGATCATCAGAACCACCGGTGCCAGGTTGATGACGAAATCATTGAAACTGAGCTTGGCGGCTGAGCCGATCATGATATTGGGCGGGTCGCCTATCAGGGTGGCGGTGCCACCAATATTTGAGCAGATGGTTTCGGAGATCAAAAAAGGAACCGGGCTCACCTTGAGGTGTTGGGCGATTACACAGGTGACGCTACCGAGCAGAAGCACCGTGGTGACATTGTCGAAGATGGCAGACAAGACTGCGGTCATCAATGAGAAAATCAGAAGCAGTTTGATCTTGTCGCCTTTTAAAGTACGGGCAACAAAGATAGCAAGGGCGTTGAGTCCGCCGCTGTGACCGAGCACATTGACGATGATCATCATGCCCACAAGCAGAAAAATCACGTTGAAATCGATAGAAGATATCGCCTGTTGCTGGGTGATGCAATGACTGACGATCAGAATAGAAGCACCGAGCAGCGCGGTGGCAACCTTCGGAATTCTTTCCAGAACTATCGAAATATAGGCTAACAGGAGAATGGCGTTCGGAAAAATAAAAGACCAGTTGATATGAGTCATGTTTATCTAAAACCGAAACTTCCCCGGAGCAAACCACTGACTTGACAACGACATTCCACCGAGTGCTATTTCGTCCTGCCAGGCCTCGGAGTGATGACTGAATGATTTCAAGATCTGCGTTTAACTTCAATCCGCCGCTAAAGAAAGATTAACAGATACATGTGATCGAATTGTGATCGGGCTGTGATCACCTGGACTGACACTGTATTTCAGCAGATTATACGGCGGTGCTGACCCGATAGTGCAAAGATTGAGAGTCGCTGGTACGGCAGCAAAGCTGTTCGAGACCCTCCACACTGACTTTCGCCAGACCATTGACCCCGGAATCTTTCTCCAGCAGCATCAAATAAGAGGTGCTGCTGTGATCGACGATACCCACCTCAGGACTGAGCACCAGTTTGACGGTCTTACAGCTCTTGAGAAGCGGGTCTATAGTGGCACGAACATTGAGATTGTTGAAACAGGTTATCGGTCCGTCGAAAATAACTTCTCCGGCTTCGCCGTCATTGCTGACCGCAGCAACCGGACTCTTGAAGAGACTGACCAGACAATCGAGAGCATTGCGCAAAAACTGGAGAGGGTCGTGGCTTCTTCTACAATCGCATTTCAGGGCATAGAAAAGCAGAATACCGACTTTGACCAGGATACCGCTGGCGATACCGATAAGCAGGTCGGAGCAAACCGTAACCAGTACCGTGGTGGCAAAAACAGCCATCTGTTCCATGCCGAACGCGGCCACCTGCTGCCACTTATGAGGACCCGCCAGCTTATAGCCGATATGAACCAGCACCGCCGAGAGTGCCGCAATAGGAATCAGCGAGATGAGGTTGTTGAACAAGAGCAGAAACGTGATTAAAAAGATGGCATTATAGAAATTAGCCCAGGCTGTTCTTCCACCGGCAACAATACAGGTGGTGCTTTTGATAATGCCCGGAATAATGGTCAGACCACCGATTAAACTGGAGCATATGTTAGATACGCCCATGGCAAACAAAGTGCGATGGGGGTCGGATTTGCGTTTATAAGGATCGATCTGATCGACGGCATGGATGGTGGCAAGCGACTCACAACCGTCGACAAAGGTGAGGGCGAGCACACTGAGAACAATAGTAGGCACCAGGGTCATATCCTTGAACAGTCCGCTGAAATCAGGAAAGACCAGACCGTGCTCTAATGGATTCGCCGGAATCTCTACCAGACAGGAGGGAGAGAGATGAAAAAGTTGCCCCAGAGCAATACCGACCAGAACAACGATGAGATGCGGCGGTACATGTCTAACAAGTGGAATTCTTACTTTGGGAAGTATGAAAAGCAAGGCGAGACATATGGATGATATCGCGAGAACATATGGATTGAGATGCAGTATATGAGAGGGTGTTTCGAAGATGATGCTGAAAAACTCGTGAGCATGATACTTATGCCCGATAAAATTGGGAATCTGCTTGGCGATGATCAATAGACCGATGGCGGCAAGCATTCCATGAATGGCCGATTTCGGAAAGAGATAGCTGAACTTTGCCGCTTTGAAATAGGTGAGCACAAGCTGAGTAAGACCGGCGAACATGATAACGCCCAGGACCAGGCGGTAGCCGACATCCATATTGCCGTGACCGAGAGCGGTGATAGAAGAGAAAAGGACCGGTGCCAGTCCGGCAGCCGGTCCACTGACCGTCACATAAGCACCACCGAGTATCGGAAAGATCAGTCCGGCGATAATTTCAGAAGTGATACCACATATGGGAGGCGCCCCGGAGGCAAGGGCGATACCCAGGGAGAGTGGAACCGATACCAGGGCGATGATGAAGCCGGCGAACATATCCTGACGCCAGTGCTTCAAGCCTTTCAAGCCATTCTCAGGAGCTTCTTCGTGCCTGTTCTCGTTTTTGATCTCGTGATCTGACTCCATTGCCCTGCTCTCCATTTCTTCGATAAAACTTACCAATTCAAGCCGCACCGATAGAAAAGCTATCGGGCACATCTCTGTCCGGGTTCTAAAACTTCTGGTTATCGCGCTTATAGTGTGAATAAGGGAACATCCACACTACTAACTTAGCAATGTCATGTGATGACAATGTGATCGTTTAATCACAAGCCCAAAATAATTCCTGAATCGATCACAGTTTCACAACAAAGTCTGAAACACGACTGAATAAAAGGTCGGAACCAGTAAAAGTAAAAGCGCTTTAGCGAACCAGTAACACCGAACAGTTGCAGCCCCGGGCTATCTCTTCGGCTTTTCTTGTAAGCAACCTGGCAAAACGATTGTTCGGCAGAGAGTCGGTCAAAACCAGAAGCTCTATGCCGGACTCTTCGATGATTTTCTTGACCCGGGCAGCTTCCCGGGCACCGCAATCGAGGGTCTCTATTATTACATTGACCCCGGACTCTCTGCAGCCCTGTTCCGCCGCATGGCGGATTTTATCTATAAAAGATCTGGCAGCCTCGGGTCCACTCTCTTTGCCGAGAATGCCCTGGCAGATAATCAGGCGCAATCCGACACACTGCTCTCCGGCAAGCATGGTCGCTTCCTGGAGAACTTTCCAGGCAGAACGCTCATCGGTGATGCAGGCAACGATCTGTTTTACTAAAGGGCTGCTCATATCTTAAGCCTAGATCATAAATGTGATCAACTTGTGATAAAGCCTGGGGCGTAGTTTTCGGAGATTCGGGCGGTTTCATCCTGTCTGGAATTCTTAAAATTTGCTACGACTGAGACCACTATTCAACCATTTAACGATATAGTTGTATAATATTCCAACGGGAAGTTCAAAAAAGGGTAGGGGATTCGGCCATGGAAAATAAGAAAGAGAGATTGTTGATAGTTGGCGGAGTGGCTGGTGGCGCCTCCTGCGCGGCCCGGGCAAGACGCATGAACGAAGATGTGGAGATTATTGTCTTCGAGCGAGGCTCTTTCGTCTCTTTCGCCAACTGTGGACTGCCCTATTTTGTGGGTGACGTGATTGAAAACGAGAAAAACCTTCTGGTAGCAACACCAGAATTATTTCGCCAGCGTTTCAATATAGAGGTCAGACTGCGGAACGAAGTGCTGTCCATAGACAGGCAGGCTCAGACGATAAAAGTAAGAGAGCGCGACAGCGGAAAAGAGTATGAAGAGCGCTATGACGATCTGGTGCTTGCCACCGGCGCCAGTGCCATACGTCCGCCGGTGCCCGGCATCGACCTGCCGGGCATATTTACAGTCAGAACGATTCCGGAGAGCCGCATGATCCGAAGCTGGCTCAGTGAATATTCGGTGAAGCAGGCTGTGGTGATAGGCGGCGGTTTTATCGGTCTTGAAATAACCGAGAATTTGATAAACAAGGACATCGATGTAAGTATCATAGATAAAGGCGATCAGATCCTCACCCCTCTGGATCCGGAGATGACCTCCGAGATAGAAAAGCGCTTGAAGAGCCATGGTGTGGAGCTTTATCTAGGCGAAGGGGTAACAGGATTCTCCAGCAGAGAAGAGGATAAAAAACTAATTGTCCACACTGATTCGGGCAAAGCCCTGGAAGCGGATCTTATTATCCTTGGCGTGGGAGTTCGTCCGAACAGCGCCCTGGCTAAAGAAGCCGGGCTGGAAGTGGGCGCCACCGGCGGTATCGTGGTAACACCATATATGAACACCAGTGATCCTCATATATGGGCGGTGGGTGATGTCACAGAAAACGCCAATTTCGTCACCGGAGAAAAACAGGTGGTGGCACTAGCAGGACCGGCCAACAGGCAGGGCAGAATCGCCGCCGACAACATTTTCGGACAGAAAAGAAGATACCGGGGCACCCAGGCCACAGCGGTCTGCGGCATCTTAGGACTGACGGCAGCAGCCACCGGAGTAAATGAGAAGAGTCTGAAAAAAGCAAATATCAAATACGAGAAAGTCTATCTCCATCCCGGGCACCACGTGGGCTACTATCCCAACGCCAAACCGGTGCATCTGAAAGTGCTCTATGCAAAAGAAGACGGTAAGCTGCTTGGAGCCCAGGCTATCGGTGAAGAAGGCATAGACAAACGCATGGATGTTATATCCATGGCACTACAACTGGGTGGCACCGTATTTGATCTCGAAGAAGCCGAGCTCTGCTATGCGCCGCAGTATGGAGCCGCCAAAGATCCGGTCAATATAGCCGGCATGATCGCAGCCAATCAACTGCGGGGCTATGCACCGCTTGCCCACTGGAACAACTTCCAACTGACGGATTCTAATAAGAGCTACTTCCTCGATGTCAGGAATCCCTCCGAATATGAAAGCGGCCATGTTGACAACGCGGTCAATATACCCCTGCATGATCTCAGAGAGAGACTGGACGAATTGCCTCAAGACAGACCGATTCTGGTCTATTGCCGGGTCGGCCAGCGTGGCTATTACGCCACAAGAATGCTTCGCATCAAAGGCTTCAACGCCTATAACCTGAGCGGTGGCATCATCACCCAGGGGGATGTAAAGGAACTGGCTCTCAAAGCCTGAGCTTCCAAAGCGGTTAAAATAAGCCGAAGATAGAGGGTTCTGTATCTTCGGCTTGCCATGAGAATCAAAGAGATAAACATAAGCGGCTACCGCTCGCTGAGAAGTTTCACCATCCATCCTGGTCCTGTCACTGTCTGTGTCGGACCGAACGGCTCGGGCAAGAGCAATATCTATAATGCCCTCAGGCTGTTAAAAGCAGCCGCCGCAGGCGAGTTTGCTCGCTCTATCGTGACCGAAGGTGGAATGGACTCCATCTTCTGGGCAGGAGAGAGAACCGAAGACGAGACCGGCAAAATCAAAATCGGTCTGCGTACAGGTGCTATGTCCTACTCTATGCGATTCGGAATAATGCCGAGAAGCGAGCGCATGAAAGATGGCGAAGGAATAAGAGACCGCGGTCTAGATTATTTCAAGCAGGACCCGGATATAAAATTCGAACAGGTCGAATTTATGGACCGGGGAAAGGCGATTCCTCTTCTAAAGAGAAAACGCGCTGCGGTAATCGCCAGAAACATGGAAGGTCGCAGTATTCCCTATGCCCTGCCTCTTGAAAGCGGCGAATCGGTGCTCTCGGCTCTCAGAGAACCCCAGAAGTTTCCAGAGCTTTTTAAACTGCGCCAGGACTTCTTGAGCTGGCGCTTCTATCATGATTTCAGAACCGATCTGGATTCACCGATTCGCAAGCCGCAGAAAGCGACGATGACCACAGTGTTGAGCGATAACGGTCATGACCTCACCTCTGCCATCGCCACCATCTGGGCTGTCGGAGACAGAGAACGCTTCGATAGTTTGATAGATCTGGCCTTTCCCGGTGCCGAAATAGATCTGGACGAAGAGGATGGTGTTCTCGATATCGCCATGGTCAGCCCCGGACTGTATCGTAAATTAAGCGCCCGAGAACTCTCGGACGGTACTCTGCAATACCTGCTTCTGGTGACCGCCCTGCTCTCTCCTCGACCGGCACCGTTTATGGTGCTGAATGAACCAGAGACCAGTATTCATCAGGATCTCATTCCTTCTCTGGCGGAGCTTATTAAAGAAGCATCTAAAAAAAGTCAGGTTTTCCTCACTACCCACTCTCAAGAGCTTGCCTCGGTCTTGAAAAAAGAATCTAATTGCAGACTTTTCGAACTGGCCAAAAAAGAAGGTGCCACCATAGTCCCCGCAGTTAAATTAGAGGATCAAAAAGATTACGAGGGCGATGAGAACGAAGTCGAAGAAGGAGACTTGATGGAAGACTTCGGTGACGATGAAGATGATGAAAATTGAGAGATCTGATCTATGCTCAATTATTTTGCCGTAAATAACTATCGCTCCATAAAAGACCTGTGGCTCAAACTAGACAGGGTCACGGTCCTGGTCGGACCGAATGGCTGCGGCAAGAGCAATCTCTATCGAGCCCTGATGCTGCTCGCCGCCGCCGCCGAAGGTGACCTCTCCTATAAAGTAGCCGAAGAAGGCGGTCTTAGCTCAATCTTATTCAGAGGACCGACATCTAAGTACTTCAAATCTGATCTGGTCAAACTGGCCATGCGTACAGAAAACCTCAACTACGAGCTGACCTTCGGCGGACCTGGTCTTGCCATGGCAAAGAATGGCCCGTTCTATAGCGACATCGAAATCAAAAGCGAAATATTCTCCCGTCATTCTTTTAGCGGCAAGGCCGCAAAAAAGATTTTTGTACGTAGAAGACAATCGGCAGAAGGTCTGCTTGCCAGAGGAGGGCGCTCCGAATACACCACATTGTTGAGGCATAACAGATCGGTGCTTGCCGAAATAATCGACCCGGAGAGCTATCCAGCTCTAACAGAGATAAGAGAAGAGCTTGCCGGCTGGCGGTTCTATCATCGCTTCCGCACGGATAAAGATGCCCCTGCCAGACAAGCGAACTTTCCGGTGGCGACCAGAATGCTCAATCAAGATGGCAGCAATCTAGCCGCCACCGTCGCCACCATATTCGAACTGGGTGACAGAGAACAGTTCTTAGCAGCCTTCGAAACAGCATTTCCAAAAACCTCTCTCTATGTTGAGCAAGAGAGTCTCGGCCTTACTCTCAAAGTAGAATATCCCGGTATTAAAAGACCACTGGATCTGGGTGAACTATCGGAGGGGACACTGCAATATCTGCTCTTGCTGGCCGCTTTTCATTCGCTGAACAGACCCAGCTTCATGGTGCTGAACGAGCCCGAGATGAGCATCCACGAAGATTTAATGGAACCCCTGGCCGAGCTTATTGTAAGCGCCGCCGCCGATTCTCAAATATGGGTCACCACCCATTCAAAATTGCTCTCTGATTATGTCATGGACTTCGGCGGCTATAGCGAAATAGAGTTGGATAGAGACAACGGTGCCACCATCGCACCGGCGCTTGGTCTGGGCGGCTATCGCTTCGAAGAAGAGGTCGACGATGCTGACTGAATTCGAGGTGACAAATTTCCGCTCGGTAAAGCATATCTATATGAAGATGCGCCCGATAACAGTAATAGTCGGACCGAACGGCTCGGGCAAAAGTAATTTATATAGGGCTCTCAAACTTTTGCAGGAAGCGGCACGGGGAAGACTGGCTGATGCCATAGCCACCGAAAACGGTATCGCCTCGGCTATATTCTCCGGTTACCGGGGAGATAAAAAAAACAATCGGATCAAATTAGCGGTGACCACCGAGAACTATCGCTATGGTATCAATTTCGGCCGCATTCCTCTGGGAGCTCGTTACGACGAATCATTCTTCCGTGACGATCTCGATATCAAAAGCGAATCCCTCGAATTCCAGACCAGACAGAGAACCTTCAAAAAGCTTTTGACCCGACGAAGAAGCAGCATAGAAGCGGTGGATAATAATGGGGTCAGAAGCGATTATACTACCACCGTTCCCACCAACGCTTCGGTACTGGGTGGACTTGGAGATCCACTGCGTTATCCAGGACTGCATCGATTTAAGATGGAAGTGCTGCGCTGGCGTTTCTACGAAAGTTTCCGCACCGACAAAGAGTCTCCGCTACGCCTTCCCCAGCCGGGAGTCTTCAGTGGCGCCCTGGATGCCACCGGCAGCAATCTTGCTGCCACAATCGCCTCGATTGTCACCGCCGACGATTCGGGAGATTTCGAAAACGCCCTGGACGAAGCTTTTCCCGGAACCACCCTCAGTATCAAAGGCAGCCGTCAGGGATTAAAACTTGCCGTCAACTATCCGGGTATGGCGCGGTCTTTAGAGGCGCCCGAGCTATCGGACGGCACCCTGCAATATATCGCATTATTAACCGCACTGCACGCCCTTGATCCACCGCCCTTGCTTGCCATAAACGAGCCGGAGACGAGCATTCATGATGATCTGATGGAGCCTTTAGCTAAAGCGATAGTGCGGGCCTCAGAGAATTCTCAAATCTGGGTCACCACCCACTCCAAACTTCTGAGCGACTATATCCTCGACTATGGCGGCTATGACGAACTGACTCTTGAAAAAAACGACGGAGAGACTAAAGTAGTCGGTCTGGGCATCGATGGCAGAATAATCGAAGATCCGGATGAAGATGATGATGAAGAAGACGAGGATCTCAATCTTTGAGAAGACTCAAAGCCTCTCTTCTTTGATCTTTATCTTCAGCCAAAAGCCCTTTGAAAACTGTGGTCAAGGTTCTGGCACCGGGCTTTTTGATGCCGCGCATAGACATACAAAAATGTTCTGCGTCCAGCAAAACAGCCACACCAAGGGGATCTATTCCCCGCACTATGGCGTCGGCAATCTCTTCGGTCATGCGCTCCTGGACCTGGGGACGACGGGCGGTGAGTTCGACCACTCTTGCCAGCTTGGACAGACCGGTGACCACACCTTCTCTTGGTAGATAGGCGATATGAGCCGTGCCTATGAAAGGAACAAGATGGTGCTCGCAGAGACTGTTGAAGCTGATGTCTCTGACTACAACCAGACCTTCGCCCCCTTCTTTGAAGGTACAGGTGATTTCGGAAGCAGCATCGACTCCCACTCCGTAACAGAGTTCTTGAAACATCCTGGCAAAACGAGCCGGAGTCTCTCGAAGACCTTCACGGAAGACATTCTCACCAATCGCTTCTAAAATCAAAGCCCCTGCCCGGTGCAATTTGTCCTGGTCGACCCTGGCACCGGAACCGGTTTTGGTAACGGATCGCGTCCGGCTCTTAAGCTCCGGCACTTTCAGTTCGCTCAAAGAGACATCCATAAATAAGACTCCTGATTGACAATAGATTCTCTACCAACCCTTCAATACTATAGGACCGGCATGAACAGAGAATGAACCTGATTCAATAGAAGAAAAAACTTCTCAAAACTTATGACCAAGATATTTGCGAATACCAAAAGCAGAAGCAGTACCCGAGCCCATCGCCCAGGCGATTCTATCGACACCGCCACTGACGATATCACCGGCGCAGAAGACCCCTGCAATAGAGGTCGCGCCCAGACGGTCGCAGACAATATGATCTCTTTCGTCCATATTAATCTGTCCGGCAAAAAGTTCTGTATTGGGAGCGTAACCTATCTTGACCACCACTTTAGAGCAGGGTATTTCAAACTCCTCGCCGTCTTTGCTTATGAGAACTCCGGTCAGGGCAGCTTCGCCTCTGAAAGACCGAATAGAGCTGTTTTTGTGAACGGCAATGCGAGGATGTTCCTCCACCGCCTGCACCAGATCCGGTCGCGCCCGAAATGTCGAAGAGCGATGGATCAAATAAACCGAAGAACAGATAGCCTCAAGGTCAAGAGCAGTAAGTAAGGCACTGTCACCGCCACCAACCACAACCACAGACTTCTTTTTGAGAAGGTCTTTATAGATACCGCTTCGGTAGAGAACATGCTCGCAGATATAATCCGGGCAGTCTATGCCAAGACGTCTGACTCTATAGCCGGTGGCAATAAGAAAAGCACGATAAGAGATCTGTCCTCTATTGCTCTCCACTGTTTTATTCTTAAGATCAACTGACGAGACCGCACAATCTGTGAGCAGCCTCTCTGCCAGCACAGACCGGGCTGCCTCGGTCATAGAGCCCGCCAGGGACGCTCCATCATCATATGAGCCCGTGGCAAGATTGCGGATAGCACTGGGAATTTGATTGAGCTGCCCGCCGGGCTGCCGCTCTTTCTCCAGAACCAGAACATCCAGTTTGTTATCGAGACATTCCAGGGCACAGCTCACCCCGGCCGGTCCTGCTCCCAGAACAAGGACCTCGGTCTCTATCATTCTGACCCGTCTAGAGAATAGGGCGTGAGCACCTCGACCACGTTGCCGCCCGGGCCCTTCAGATAGCAAGAACGACTGCCGTCACGGTGCTGCTTCAGCTTGCCGTACTTTTCGGCGTCATCTCTGACGATGCCTAGATGGGGCGGATGCTCTTCTCTTACAACAAAAGCCAGTTTGAGATTGGAGAACTCCAGCATCGCCCAGGTGGCGTCTTTATAAAGAACTTCGCACCGAAAACGCTCTTGATACCAGGCTACGGCACCGTCTATGTCGTCCACCTCGAGGGCGAGATGGTCGATTGCATCTAGTGCGGCTTTGCTCACTGTACTCGGGCTCTTCTCCATAGTCGAAGATTATCCTACAGGTTGAGGCATTTTGCAGGGATCATGAATTTTTCTAAGCAGGTCGTCATAGGACTCTGAAAGGGTGGCATAGGTGACATTGCCGACCTGACCCTTGAAATAGACGATGGTCTTGCCTGTCTCTTTTTTATGGGGCTCCAGATAGCCTATGGAATCTACATTGATAAGAATCCGGCTATCATCCAGTTTGGTCTCGATAAACAGCATGGGTCAGCACCTCCGTCTCTACACTATCCTTAGCTTAGAAGGAGCAATGTGAACATGCCATGAACCCGTCCTTTCGAATTAGACCAGCCCTCAGATCTCGAAGCGGTAACCGACTCCATAGACCGAGTGAATCACCTCTCTGTCAGGTAGATAGCGCGCGATTTTTTTGCGAAGGTTTTTAATATGACTATCTATTGTCCGGTCGACGCTTCTTTGCTCCGGTCCGGTGCATAGTTCGTGCAGATGCGCTCTTGAGTAAACCCTTCCCGGATTATTAATCAGTTTGCTCAAAAGCCTGAATTCCATGGGGGTAAGGTCCAGCTTCTCGCCTTCGACACAGATCCTCAAAGCGCCCTCGTCTATTTGAAAGATTCTGGAATCGCTCACCGGCTCCGGTGAATGACGGTGTCTTCTCAACACCGCCTTGACCCTGGCTACTACCTCTCGCGGACTGAAGGGCTTGCAGATATAGTCATCGGCGCCCAGTTCCAGGCCAAGCAGTCGGTCGAGCTCATCTACCCGGGCGGTAACCATGATGATAGGCAGTTCGGAAAACTTCCTCACCTCCCGGCATATAGTGAGCCCGTCCACACCCGGCAGCATCAGGTCGAGCAAAAGGATATCCGGCGGGTTCTCCTTCACCGACTCCACTACCCCGTCACCACTGTAGCTTGCGTCGGTCTCAAAACCGGACTGTTTGAGATAGTCGAGCAGAATACCGGCGATGCGCTCCTCGTCTTCTACTACCAGAACTCTCGGTTTCTCAGCGTTGTCACTCATTGCCAGCACTCCTATCTAGAGGTAGCCATAGCTCTATCTTCAGCCCGCCCAGAGAAGACGGCCCGGCGCTGATGCCACCATCATGACTCTCGACGATGTTTTTGCAAATAGCCAGTCCAAGACCGGTGCCACCAAGCAGTCGGCTTCGCGATGAGTCGACCCGGAAGAAGCGCTCGAAGAGCTTGTCATAAAGGTCGGCCGGCACAGCCGGAGCAGAGTCTTCAAAGGCTATCGAGAGCTTCTCGTTTTCATGGATAGCTGAGGTAATGAGGACTTTGCCGCCCTTATCCGTATAACGCAGCGAATTCTCGAGCAAGTTAGAGAAAAGTTGCTTGAGCATATCCGCGTCACAGCGAACCCGTACTCGAACTTTCTTATCATCAGGCATACGACATTCAATCGACAAGCCTTTCTCTTCGAAGCGGTTTTCAAAAGACTCGACCGCTTCAATAACCAGTCCCCGGGGGTCAAATGGAGCGAACCTGAGGGAGAGCCTGCCTAGATCGGCTCGCGAAAGGTCATAGAGCTGATCTACTAAGCGATTGAGAGCCATGATCTCACCGTGTAAAACAGCCAGGGTCTTAGGAGTGACTTTCTGAACACCGTCTTGAAAGGCTTCTATTTGAGCTCTGAGAATAGCAATCGGGGTGCGCAGTTCGTGCGAAGTATCAGCCATCCATTGCATTCTCGACTGTTCATTCTTAGAAAGCGCCGAGGCCAGTTTATTGAGATTGGTTGCCAGAGCGCCAAGTTCGTCCGAGCGATCTAAATTTACCCTGGTCGACAGATCGCCGCCGGCAAGCTTTTCGGTCTGTCCGAGCAAGATATGAATCGGCTTGAGCAAATTAGATGAGAGTGCCAGGGCACCGGCGACGGCACCAAGCAGAATGACACCGAAAATGACACCGAGATTGCGTTTCAGCGCTTCATAGAAAGGCTCTTCCAGAGAGGCTCTATCGCCGGGGTCACCGCTGAGGCGAAGTGAGCCGATGGTCTTGCCGCCGGCGGATAGTTCTCGACGCCCGTTTATATATGGCCCGCGCTCCGAACCATAACCAAATAACCTCTGTCCTCTGTCATCGAAGATACAGAGCCGGTCTATAAGCTCTGCCTCGGCTCGGGAGATGCGCAGCGGCGGCGGACCTCCTTCTATCGGTCCCGGACGCTCAAAGTCCGGTACCGGCGGTGGCGGCATCGGACGAGAAGATTCGCCATGGGCCGCTCTCTCCAGTACCTCAGCCATGATTCTTCTGTAGGGCGGGCGACGTCTATCTAAGAAAGACCAGTCACCATGACTTTCGAACTCAGCTTCCAGATGCTTTGCTACAGGCTCCAGCATCCCCATCTCAATTCGAGCGGTATAGCCGGCAATACCATCGCCGACAACACCCAGACATAGCCAGATAGAGACCGCTACCGCCAGGCAGGAGACCAGGAACATAGTCAAAAATAATTTCAGGGTAATGCTCAATTTCATAATCGGCTCACACCGGGACAGATTCCCGGTACCACTCAGAAAGCCCATTATCCGCCCGGGCGCCGATTCCGGCAAGGGTTGCCATGATGAGCTTTTCACCTCCCTGCACCGCCATGAACCCGGCAAATCCCTTGCACTCGCACAGATAGGCGCGGGTGATCAGGGGCTCGATCGAAGTCAATGAGAGGTAGGCAGGAGCTGAATGCACGGCTCTTTGAATCCATTGCCTGCCGGAGCCTTCCCAGTAACGGGTGTATTTGCTGTTTAAGCTACCGGCGAAATTCTTGACAAAGCCTTTGAGCAGATTGCGTCCAGGAAAGAGTCGAAATGGTGGTGCATCCATCCAACTGACATGACCATCGAGAAATGGCGTCACGCCGTAAGAAAGCAAGAAACAGTCGAAGAACACATCATCAGGTCCGGTGCGATTGTAGAAGGCGATCAACTCATCGTTACTTGTAAAGCAAGCTCGCGCCCCGCGGTCGGAGACCAGTGAGAACTGTCCTGATAAATCGACCTCGACGGATAGACTGCGCTTTGAAGACCGGCCGATACCCTCCACCACATCGAAGTCGAGCTTTCCTCCAATGGGCAGATTCAGACCCTTTTTCAATGCGGTATTAATCTGTGGAGTAGAGAAACTTTCATTCTCTTCCGGTCGAAAGTTGAGAGTGTAGAGAGGCTCATTGTCGCTGCCTGCGTCTCGTTTAACCACCGAGGTAAGATGAAATGGCAGGGTAGAAGAGGTGACAGCCATCTCTTTCTGGACATGCATATGAAGATGGGGTTGAGGGCTTCTGCCTGTGTTGCCGCAGAGAGCCAGAGTCTGACCGGGCACCACTCGACTCAACAGCTCTACTCTGATGCTGTCCTGCTTGAGATGAGCAAGCTTCAGATAGGCACCGCAATCAAGACGAATCAATATATAGTTGCCCCAGACATTAGCCAGATCCATCTGAGAAGGAGGATTGTCGGCGAGGCCGCTCTCCATCGCCACCACCACTCCGAAAACCGGAGACAACACCGGTGCGGCAAAACAATAATAGTCACTCAATTCGGTACCACTATCACTGTGACTCTTACCGTCTATAGTCTTGAAAAAATCGAGGGAATACTGCCACGGGGACTGATGGGTATGGGGTCCGAAAAAGCCCTGATAAATTTGCCAGGTGCCGGAAACCGGTGCCTTGAGAGCGAGACTCTCTTCATCCACCCCTCGGGAGCTGGAGAGCTTATACAGCTCGAGACTGCGCTCGGGCAAAGTCGGCAGCCGTAACCAGAAACCAGACCAGAAGCGTCCTCTTTCAGCCGATAGCGCAGCCAGGGCAGCATAGACCGTGACCAGAAATGGAGAAGCCAGGGCAGGCAGACCGAGCCCCCAGAGTATTGTCGAGACCGAAACGGTGACCGGCAATGCCAGGGTGGAAGCGGCCATGGCCACTATGAAAGATTTGGCTCCCGGTCTGGCAAAGAGCCCTCCTAGAATGATGGCGGTCAGAACCGCGTTCATGAGCGCCAGCATATGCAATGCGTTTGTCTGAGAGATTTCCATAAGTCCAAGCACGAATGTTCCCGATAGAGCGCTTGCCAGGCTCAACATAAACAGATAAGGAGAAGAGACTGCGATGGCCGCCAGAACCAAGATTCCGCCCAGGGCAGTAGGGTTGAAATAAAACGCACCGATGGCGCTCAGCACCGTGGCCGGTGCGCTGGTGCTCAACGGCGCCAGAGCCAGTGGACTGAGCTTGAGTACGCCTGCCACCGAGATGATCAGATATGAGACCAGCACATAGGGTGATCCTAATAATGGTAGCCGAAGCCAGCGCCCTGATGAGTCATTTAATAGAGCGCTGACGATGACCACCAGGAGACCCGAAATAATCGTCACCATAATCGAGCGAGCGTCGCATGAATAAGAGGCTCCGATCATAAGACCGACAAGAATACCGTTCACAACCTCAATATCATGGGCCAGAGGCGGAAAACGCAGAACCGAGCGAAAAGCTATTGTAGAAACGCCCCCTAAAAGTCCCATGAATCCAAGATGGGTGCAGGTACTGAGCATGGTGCACAGGACCAGCAAAATATTAGAGAGAGGGTGCTCCAGCAGGAAAAAAGCTCCGTAAGCCCTTATTAAAGTCGAAAGCGCCTCTTTCATGGACTTCAGCGATTTCATTTTGAAGCCCCCCTCAGAGCCGGGTCTCCGGCAGACAGAAGCGGCGATTTTAGATGTTCGGGCAGTAGATCATGGGCGGTCATAGATTCTAGATTCTCTGCTTTTCTAATCACCTGGACTTCTCCGTGTCTATCGACCAGAACCACATTTGGTCTGTATTCGATAAACTGCATCCACTGAGAATTGTTATAGGCTCCCACCGATTTGAACAGAAGCCTGTCGCCTGGCTTCAAAGGCGGCAGTTGAATACTGGCTCTGACTTCGTCGATGTTCATACACAACGGTCCGAAAAGCGCTGTGTCTGCCGGAAGCCCCTGGTTTGGCGCCGTGAGCTTTACTTTGTGACGGTACCAGAAGGCGGTGAACAGCAAATTGGTGCCTGCATCGAGCACCACCGCCCGCCTGCCGTCGGGCAGCCGTTTGCCTCCGACCACCGAAGCGATCAATACCTGGGTGTCGTCCACCACAGCCCGGCCACTTTCTAGAATAAGCATCGGTAGACTGCGTCCATCTCTTCGACGATACTGGGTCTCTTCCATTAAGGTCCCGCAAATGACCTCGGCATATTCACTGAGATCGGCGATGGTCTGCTCGGGAGGCAGGTAGACCCCCTTCAATGAATTGACCGAAGGAAAGCCGCCGCCCACATCGAAAAATTCTATGAGACCCTCGCCTCTCTCTTCTACCTCGCGCATGAACTTTGCCATAATTCTGACCTGGGCTTCATAGGCTCTTGGCTCGGTGATAAAAGTACCTATATGACTGTGCAAACCGGTGAGCTTGAGATTGGCACTGAAAGCGACAGCGCTGGCGGCATGATGCGCCTGGCCCGATTCTATATTGAAACCGAAGCGATACCATGGTTCACTGAATCCGGTATCGAAATTGAGCCGCAGAGAGACCTCTACCACCTTGTCCAGATCTTTTGCGATTCTTTCCAACAGACGCAATTCGTCCATGTGGTCTATATGAATTCGAGCCCCTTCGGAAACCGCCTGGCGGAGAATCTCTTCGTCTTTATTAGGCCCGTTGAAGATTATTCTCTCAGGCGGCACGCCAAGCCAACGCGCTTTCTGATACTCGAAAGCAGAGACAACCTCGGCCCAGGATGACTCTTGATGAAGGATGTTGCAGATGGCACTGGTATAGTTGGTTTTATAAGACCAGGCATGCACCACAGGTCCGGCATAGCGCGATTCGAAAACGCGCTTCAGACGACGAATATTAGCCCTCAATTTGGATTCTGAAGAGACGAATAGAGGAGAGCCGAATCGCTCCACCAGCTCTTCTACATTCAGGCCAAAGACGGTCTCTTCGACCTCGTCTCGACAGATACGATTGCCGAATTTATTAATCTCTCCAAGACGATGGGGTAATATCACCGGCGGTTCCCAGGGCTTTTTCACTTTCATCTATCAGCTCCAAACTCAGAATATTCAAGGGGACGGGCAACGGCTCGATTGGTCATAGCCGAGCCTTTTACAAAGACTGACTCGAACTCTGACAACTCCACCAGCATCTCTTCGGCGTAGCGCACGAAGAGCATTCCACAGCGGGGCGGGTCGAAATGTATCGAGCCATAGTCATCGGCGAGCATCTGCAACAAAGTCAGAGGAAGATTGCGCCCGACACCGGTGGTTGTGTATATCCAGGAAGGAAAACGCGGATTGATCTCGATGATATTGAGCCGACCATCAGAGCCTCTCATCGCCTCCAGTTCAAAGGGGCCTTTCCATTTCAGCTTCTGGACCAGAAGGCTGGCCGCTTCTTTCATGTCAGGATCGTTCATTGTAACGCCGGCCCAGGCTTTGCCTTTTTCGGTGATCGCCCGCTTGCGCATCATCACCTCTCCGTACATAGAGCCGGTACCGTCACCAATGGCGGTGAGGTTATACTCATCGCCTTTCACCAGCTTCTGGGTAAGCACCGGAAATCCCCAGGTAGAGACCAGCCTGCCGAAGACAGCCCGGGCTTCCTCGCGGCTGTATACCACTTGAGCATCATAGAAGATACCTTTGAGCATTATCGGGAACTGCCAGCTGTTGTCTTCAAAATCATTGAAACTCTCGAAAAAACGAGGGTCGGAGATGGTTCTTATCTCAGGCGTATCCAGACCGACAGATTGACACAGCTCAGGCAGACTGCTCTTCGCCCTGGCCATGAGCTGCTCTCTATCAGGAATCAACATTCTGATACCGAGTTCGCTCAGCGCAGAACCAATGCGGATGAAGCTGACCATCTCAGAATCTAAACAAGGAATAATCGCGTCTATAGGCTCAACTGCATGGATCTCTTGAATTCGCTCGAGAAGCGCATGTTCTCCCGATGCAGGATAAGGAATCAGATAACCGCTTTCAAAAATATCGCGGTTATAAAGGCCGGCATCCAAAACATCATAACCGAGTCCAATAAGCCGCCCTCGAAAGCGGCGCGACTCTTTTATAGAACGGGCGACAGCACAGCCCGGTCCAGGATTGTCGGATCTTGCATTGATACCGGTTATGGCCACGTTCCAGTTGCGCCAGTCTGATTTATTGTTCATTGCAAGTATCTCCCCAGCTGGCGAATGAATACTTCCACAGCACTTCTCGCCATCTCTTCTTCGACTTCAAATTCGTCAGCCAGCCCCCGGGCGATAGAGCCGGTGTCTCCACCATTAATGAGAAGATTGAGGGCAAAAAGACCGGTCTCGTTCACCGTAAAACTCTGCCCTGTTCTCGGGTCGAAGCTGAATCCGGTCTCGCTGACAGCGAGCTGGGCTAGCCGCCCCTGTTGTCTCAATCGATTCAGAGTTTGAACCACTGTCTCTTCCATAAGAGCTACCTCCTTCATCGCTTTTATCTGTTACAGTCTATAACCTAGTTTCTCCACCCGGCTCTTGGTATCATCGGGTTTTTCAGAATATCTATGCAGATATCCGGCAGCCAGCTTTCTCGAGGCTCTGGAGAAAGCTCTATACTCCCGAACGGCATCATGTCTGCGCCCCAATCTTTCATAAACCTGGCCAAGATAATAGTGAGTCGCATTGTAATAATCGGCGGGCAATTCCCCGGGTAAGGCCGGCTTGAATTTGGCTCCACCGTTGGCAAGTGCCCTGAGATCGTGCTCGGCTTTATAAAGACTGTTCATGCTCAGATAAAGACGAGCCCTGGCAAACCGTGCGTCACCCGACCAGTTGTTCAACTCCACCGCCCGGTCGAGGTCGGCAAGAGCCTTTTTATAGAGCTTGTAATCCATAAAACAGATGCCTCTTTCTGTATAAGCATCGCTGTAATAAGGGTCTATCTCTATAGCCCGGGAGAGATCATGAATCGCCGACGAAGTACAGCCGATGATTCCATAAAGATAACCCCGGGTGTAATAAGCTTTCTTATCGGTAGAGTTATGCTTGATACGCCTGTCGGTATCTTCTAAAAGAGTCACTAATTTAGTCCCGGCGGCGGTAGCTTTAGCGGTCTCCTTCCAGCGCCTCAAGGTGCCGGACTCTGAGATGTCGCTCAAAGCCCAAGTAGAGCCTGTGTTAAAAGTAGCCAATACCAGAGCAATTGCAAGGGATACCGTCCTACTCTTGCCAGCCATTTCGCATCTCCTTCTTCGGACCCACAAAACTATGAAACCAGAGGTCTATGGAAAGAGGATGAAGAATGTGGAGGAATTGTGGAGAGATCTGAATTTATTCAGCAATCTCTTTCAAAACTTCACCAGAGCTTGCTGAGGTAGATTTGATTCCAAGCAGGGCGGCAATGGTCGGAGCAATATCCTGGGGACCAATAGAACGGCGATAAAAGCCCGGTTTGACACCGACATTGAAAAATGCCACCGGCACATAGGTGTCATAAGACCAGACCGAGCCATGCTCGCCGGGCTGATTGGTCTTAACCTTTCCGAACATGACGAACTGCTTGGGCACCACATGGACATCGCCCGATCTCTCTGGATGAAAGTTAGCCACAATCCGCGCATAATATCCGGTGTTGGCAGGCAATTCGCCCCGGGCGATTCTAGATCGACCGACTGCATAAGCTACTCCTTGATATTGCATGGCATACTCGGCGGCTGCATCTTGCACCACATCGATACCGGCGCCGATACCGCCATCGGCGATGAACTTGCGGTCAAGATAGATATATGGATAAATAAAAGTCTTGATCAAATCGTGCTCTGTAGAGAAACGCTCTTTCAAACGCGCGTTTACATATGCACGAAACTCTTTGCTCGGAATTCTCTGCGCATCTATAGAAAGCCCTTTCATAGACTCAGCAATCTCAGCCACTCCATGATCGGCGGACAGTACTATCAAAACCTTGTCCAGACCGACTTTCCTATCTATAAAAGAGAAAAGTTCTGCAAGGTTGCGATCGACTCTAAGCAGATTGTCCTCCGCCTCGAGACTGCCTATACCCCAGCCATGACCGACATAATCTGTAGACGAAAAACTGACCGATAGATAGTCGGTGCCCTCACCCAGACCGAGCCCGAGTCTGGCTATGGCGTGCTCGGCAAAAGAAAGCACCAGTTCATCATTGACCGGAGTGTGCAACAAAGCTTCGTAATAGTCTTCGTCGTTCTTGCAAGCGAGCGGCTTGGGAAGAGTACGGCCCAGATGCTTGTAGTAACCCTCGAAGCTGCGATCGTCGATATCTTTTCGAAGGTAAGACTGTTTATCTCTCAGTAGAGTCCAGGCTTTGTCACGATAGGTATCCGCTACCTTCTTTTGATTCCACTCTTCCACCCAGACCGGCAAAGCATCGTTGTAATACTTGCTGTTTACGAACTTGCCGTTGGAGAGCCAGAAAGCTTTGCCACAATGACCGCCGGGCAGTATGGCACCACGGTCCTTGCCGGACACGGCAATTGATCGTGCTTTTCCAAAGGAAGCCAATACTATTTCGTCACCGATGGTGGTAGACAAAAGATGAGCCGGGCTTCTTCCTTTCTCGCTCGAGGTGGTGCCGGCGGTGCTGACTGAGTTTTGATCTACTAAAGGAGAGTTCTGATCTTCTACAGAATAGACAATTCGCCCCTTCTCATAGTCGTACCATTCACTGTTGGTGATACCATGCCTGGCAGGCACAGTACCGGTGGCAAGGGTTGCATGGCCCGGAGCTGTTTCTGTATCGGCATGACAATAATGCGCGTTGGCATAGTAAGCACCTCTGTCGAAGAGCAGTTTGAATCCGCCCTCGCCGAATCGCTCTCTAAAAATAAGAGGCTGGTCACCACGAAGCTGGTCTATGGTTATTTGAAGAACAAGCTTTATCTTAGTGTCCTTTTCGGCAGCGAATGCGGGCAACCCAGAAGAAGTGGCAGTAGCCACCACTAAAAACATTGCCACAAGCGCCGTTGTGCGACGCGACAGCAAGTGAACCAGCTTAATATTCAAAAAACGCTCTCCCGAAGATACAAAGGCTTTGATTATAATAGATTCTTCTTGAAGGAGGAGTCATGACCTATCGTCCTATCCTGGGAACCCTCGGCTATATTATGTCCAGGGATAAGCAAAGCGTCCTTCTGGTGAACCGCAGCAAAAGGGCTGATGATATCCACTATGGCAAATATAACGGTCTGGGCGGCAAACTGGAGCCCGGTGAAGACATAGTCTCGGGCTTTGTCAGAGAAGTCCGAGAAGAAGCCGGTATCGAACCTGTTGATATCATCTTGAAAGGCACCATAAACTGGCCCGGTTTCGGTGGAGTCGGAGAGGACTGGTTCGGTTTTATATTTCGGGTCGATTCTTACGAAGGCGAGCCCCTGAAAGAGAATCACGAGGGCTTTCTCGAATGGGTTCGAATAAGCGATTTCGCCAGGGTCAATTTCTGGGAGAGCGACCGTTACTGGCTGGATATGGTCTTTGACGAGAGCGATAAAGTATTTCATGGAGTGGCACCATTTGACGACGGCAAGATGATCTCCTGGAACTGTGTCAAAATTTGAGAGTAAAATCATCGATTTTCATTTTCTCTCTATCCTTAGCAGCAAGTTCGGCTTTACCGAGTTTTTCGTATACCCGCGCTCGCATCTGATAATAGTCGGCTCTTCCGGGCTTCATCCGAATCGCCTGGCTCAAATCGGCAAGAGCTTTGTCATACTCACCAAGCTCGAAATAGGCGCTACCGCGGTTGTAAAACATATTAGAGTTATTTTTCTCGCGACCGAGGGCGGTTGACAGATCTCGCACAACCCCGTCATAACGTCCAAGTTTTTGCAAAAAACTTGATCGCATACGCAAGTAAGAACCGCTTTTCGGTCTCAGTGCAACAGCTTTGTCAACATCGAGCAGTGCCCTTTCCAGATCATCTTTTATAGCGCTCAACTTTGCTCTCTGGGCATAGTAAGAATCTTTTTCAGGGAAAAGCGCAATCAGTCTCGAATAGTCACGGTAAGACTTCTCATAGGCACCGGCTCTTTGATAACAGATGGCACGCAATTCTATCGCTTCTTCTTGATCGGGCAAGGCTGACAGCAAGGTATCAAGATCTTTGAGCGCGTCGTCCAACTTTTCGATTCTCATAAAACAATCAGCGCGACCAAAGAGAGCACCAGTATTTTTCGGCTCTTCACTCAAGACCTTAGAGAAACAAGCTATGGCAGTAGCATACCTCTCTTGTTTGGCCAGGTCCCTGCCTACACGAAGCAATTTTGGATTTTTCATATCCTTCATGGCATCGGGCAAAACATAGATTTTAGACTGATTGAGGGTCACCCCCTCAGCCTGCTTTTTAATGGCGCCTCCACCTTTCTTTTGTGTCTCGGCTTTGCTCTTTGTATCCTGCAAGACGAGATTGCCCAGATAAAGAACCATTGCCAATGCCAGAAGAGGAAGAACAATTACAGCCAGCTGAACCAGGCTGAATTGTTTATCTTGCTTTTCCTCAGGCAGAAGAAAAAGAGTGTCGGCTTTCTGAAATTCCTCCGGCTTCTCTTCCTTATGTTCCACAGGACGAGGCAAAGCTGCCACTACTGAATCCAGCACCTCGAGAATAGCCGCAAAACTATGGGGTCTATCTTCAGGGTCTTTAGCCAGACAGGAGAGAATCAGATTTTTGAGGATCTCGGGGCAATCATCGCTTTCGATAGGGGGTACTGGCGATGAGGCATGCTGCATGATCATTTCCAGAGATGATTCAGCAGTAAAAGGCTTTCTACCAGCGATCACTTCGTAGAGAATGCATCCGAAAGAATAAATATCGGACCTTTCGTCCACAGGCTCACTATTAGCCTGCTCCGGACTCATATAGGCCGGAGTGCCCCTGACCACCGCACCGGAGGTAGTATCGACCTCGGAGCTGAAGTGCTTCGCTATGCCGAAATCAACTATCTTCACTTGCGATTCGCTTGCATCGAGAAGAATATTGCTGGGCTTCAGATCGCGATGCAATACCCCTTCACGGTGGGCATAGTCCATGCCCTTACAGATCTGGATGAGCACAGGCAACATCTCAGAAAGCGAGCTATTGCCAAGGCTGTACAGATCGCGACCCTGGATATATTCCATAACCAGATAAGGAAGTTGGGCTTCGGTCAAATTGAAATCGAGAACCCGGACAATATGGGGATGATTCAGCTGGGCAAGAGTCTTAGCCTCTCGCTGAAGTCTTATCAAATCTTGCTCTTCGGCTCCTCTTGCCAGTATCTTGATTGCGACTATGCTGTCTAAGGCGCTATCCCGAACACGAAAGACCTGGCCCATTGCTCCTTCACCGACGAAACTCGGCTCTAGATAACGGGTTCGAAGAGAATTAGGAAATTCCTGTCGTGGGTCTGGCAAAAGGCTCCCTCAATTCGAAAAACACCATATTAAATTTACCCGAAATTCATCGTAAAATAGTCAAAGAGCATGGACGGCAGGAGATCAGAGTGAATCTGGAAATCGGCTCGGTAGTATTCGAAAAATTCGAGATTCTTGAACCGCTAGGAAGCGGTGGAATGGCCACGGTCTATAAAGCGAATCATATCCATCTGGATAAAGTGGTGGTCTTGAAGATGCTTCATACCGAAGGTTTGAGCGACAGAGCCATGGTCCGCTTCCATAAAGAAGCAAAGATCCTCAGCCAGCTCAACCACCCCAATATCTCGCCGTTTTTCGACTTCGGTCTCTCAGAAGACAATATCCCCTATCTTGCCATTGAGTTTCTCCAGGGAAAGACCCTGAAGGACAAGCTGAAAGCCGACGACTATCTCGATCTGGAAGAATGTCTTTCGATAGTCCTGGATCTGGCCGGCGCCCTCGCCCACGCCCATGCCAAGGGGATAATTCATAGAGATGTGAAACCGGCAAATGTCATGGTGACTGAAACAGACGATATTACCAGGGCGGTGCTGATGGATTTCGGCATCGCCAGACTGATGGAGCCGGATGCAGAAGATCAAAGCCTGACATCGTCAGGCGAGCTCGTGGGCAGCCCCAGATATATGAGCCCGGAACAGGGAGAAAGTGGCAAAAAAGTAGATGAAAGGACAGATCAATACTCTCTCGGTTGCCTGATTTTCGAGATGTTGACCGGTAATGTGCCGCTATCTGGCGATACCGCTTTTGATACCATCAAAATGAGACAGACTCAAGAAGCACCGCGATTGAGCGAGATGTCTCTATCCGAAATTCCACAAGCTCTAGATGATCTGGTGGCAAGGTTGCTGGCTCGAGAACCGGCCAATCGCTTCGCTTCGATGAAAGAGGTTACAACCATTGCAGAGAATCTTCTCGATGAGATCGCCGCCAACGCAGCAGAAGAAGGAGAAGATAAGGAAAAGAAAGATTCACCTCTGCTCAACGTATGGGCACCGGATATTCAAGAGCTTCTCCGAGCAAGAAAAATCCAACTGGCTCTGGCCGGAACATTGAGTGCGGCTGCACTTTTCCTGGCAGGAAATATTTTTCTAACAACTACAAAAAAATCCAAACAAGCAATCCCGCCCGTTAAATACTCTCCATTGTCAATTCCACCGGATATGAAAATCGGAGACGAAAAAGGCACCAATAGAAACAGCAAAGAATTCGACATTCGTACTCCAGCAGATCTCACTAAACTGGCTGCGGCAAAAGATCTTCAATTGATCAAAATCAGAAATGACAGCAACGTCGATCTCGATGACCTTTCGGCTCTCAATGGACATGACAATTTAGTAGAACTGTATCTGAGACCAAATCCTTACCAGTTCAAAAGTCTCGACAATGTTGCCCGGTTGAAAAACCTGCTCTTTCTGGAAATGCGCGGAATGCCGCTGAAAGACGAACAGCTGAAAGACTTACAAAAAAGCAAATCCCTTCAAGTATTGCTCGTCACAAGCTGCGGTCTGACTCCTGCCTCAGTTAAATATTTGAAAAACCTCAAAGAGCTGAAAACCTTGCATGTAGATGATAAGTTGCTCGATACCCCAGAATTCAAAGAGCTATCGAATGATCTCATCGATTGTGATATTGCCGGAGTAAAGACTTTAGAAGTCGACAATAGCGCAAAAGACTTTCTCTCGGAGGAGGAGCTAAAGAATAACACAGCGATCCTGGTCAAGAATACTGTGACGAAAGTGGAACGAACAGTAACTTCTCCCCTTAGAAAGTTCGAGAAAGAGAATCTTGAAAAGTTGAATAGACTTCCGGCCAACTCAAAAAACACCTTGAAGAAAAAATTGACTTTGTTCGAAAAGTGCAAAGAGATGGCGATAAAAGCGCAAGGTCCTGACTGCAGCGCCGCCCAGCGTTGTATGCGAGAGATTGCCGCTGTGCAATATTTATCAGGAGACATTGATACCGCTCTAAGTACCATCGAAAGTATCGAAAAGAGCATCGCCAAGAGCGGCTATAAGAGCGAAGAGGTTCCAACCATGTCGCTTAAATCTGACATCCTATGGGTTGCAGGCAAACAAAAGGAAAGTCTCGAAGTCGTGGAGAGAGCCCTCCCTCTCGCTAAAGAGCGGCAGCTTTATCAGAGATTCACAGTGATGGATCTAATGGAGCGCCTGATTACGCGCTACGCCATAGTGAAAGACAGGAAAAATATGGATAAAGCCATCGAAGAACAGATAAACTGGCTTGATGCATGGCATGAGAAGAAAGAAGAGGGCTATGGCTACTATTTGATCTGGCCACTGAGATACAACTGTGATCTGGCAGCTCAAGAACCACAAAGGAAAGAAGCAATTCACAAAATAGGCAATAAAATTGTCGACTGGTTTATCACTCTGGGTGGAGACAACAGCCGCGGCAAAATGTTCCTCCAACAAAGGACCTATGATACTTACATAGAGACAGAGGCAAGATTAGCCACTTTTACTCCCGATATAAAAGGACAGAGAAAGCATATGGAAAAGGCCCTTCAAGCCATCGGCAATGCTACCGGATTAAAGGATCGCAATCCGGTACTCTGTTATCAATGCTATATCACCCTGGGCAGGATCTACGGCATAGAGAAAGAAAAGAAAAGAGCTTTTGCGCTCTTTGAAAAGGCTCGAAATCTACTACCGTTACTGCCACCAAAATTCAGAAAAAAAGCGATTGAGCAAATCAACAACGAAGAGAAAGTCATCAGAGATGAATAAGTCTCTCTGTCCTATATGCTTGCAGCCGAAATCAGACTCAACTGAGAGCTCGGGCAGTTTGACCCAGTGGGTCTCCGGCTGTCGATGCTCTCAGATCAAAGAAGAGGAAGAACTCTTTCTATCTCTGCGCCTCTGCACACGGTGCCACAAAAGAATAAATCTAGTGCGTCACGGCAGCTTTACCCAGTGGATCTTCAGAACAGATCTCTGCAGCTGTGAACAGCCGAAGCTAGAAGATCTCACTATCGAAAATTCAACATCCGATGAGCAGAACTTGTTAGATTATCCTGAGATGGAAAATATCAGCGTTGACTTTCCCCGGGAGCGATTCAAGCCGATAGAAGAGCTGGGCAGAGGAGCGAGCAGCATCGTATTCCGCTGTCAGGACAGATTGCTTGGCAAAATCGTAGCCGTAAAAATTCTTACAAGTTCAGACAGTGAGGCGATCATCTCGTTCCAGGAAGAAGCGAGGCTGACATCGAGACTGTCACACAAAAACATCATCGAAATAGTTGATATTAGCAGCACCGAGAAAGGCACCCCGTATCTGGTTCTTGAGTATATCCTGGGAGTTGATTTAAAAACACTGCTGTTAGAGAAGGTCGCCTTTCCATGGCAAGAGGTTCTTGATCTGGCTATTCAGATATGTGATGCCATGGCCTGTGCCCATAAAGAAGGAATTTATCACCGAGATCTAAAACCAGCCAATATCCTTATCGCAGGCGATGAGAGTTCGAGTTCAAAAATGCTGGTCAAAATTATCGACTTCGGTATCGCTGCCACTCTCGAAAACAAGCTCGAGTACCAGGGCAAGACCCTGGCTGGAACACCTGCCTATATGAGCCCGGACCAGGCCCTCGGTCACAGCTTCGATAGCCGCTCCGAAGTATATACTTTAGGCGTGCTGCTCTATGAATTGCTCACCGGAAACACGCCTTACCAGGGCGAGACTGCTCTCGAGATTCTCCAGAATAAACTGGAGAGGGTGCCACCGCCCCTGATTGTATCTGATGAGCTTTCGGATCTTCCCGAGCTGCCGAACAACCTCAAAGAAGTAGTTTATAAAGCATTGAGCCAGAATAGAGAGTCTCGCTATGCAGATTTCTCTGAGCTGAAAGCTGCTCTTGAAAGTTGCATAGACGATACCAATATGCAGATAACCGAAATCGAGGAGCCAGCGCCGCATATTGCGGTTTTATCCGGGCGAGAAAGGCCTGCCAGAGGGAAGCTTTCTGTTATTGCGGCAGTGACCACGATCGCCATTGTCGCTCTGGTGTCATATCCAATCTACCTTTTGTTTAGGGAAACTCCGGACTATAAGCCCTCTTATAAAGATTTAGGAATAAAAGAAAGACTGAATAATTTTGAACACCGAGAAGAAGTCGAACAGTTGACCCTTGGATCATTTCAAAAAGGTGCAGAAGAAGGAGAGCTGATAGGCAAAGGTGCGATTACGGCAAAGGCTCTGGACCAACTGGAAGGCGACACAAGCATCACGAAGTTGCAACTGAACAAAGTTATGCTGGAAGGTCCTGCCATAGAAAGACTGTCCAGACTGGACTTGAATCTGCAAAGCCTGGATTTGAGCGGCAACGGTATCAAAGACAGAGATCTTGAAGCGATGAAGAGATTCAAGCATCTCAAGAGTATAAGAGGTCTGGATGTATCAAACACTGAAATTACCGGAGAGAATCTGGATATGTTCGCGAATCTCGAAGAGCTCTATATAACAGGCCCCCATATAACCGCTTCGGGACTGGATAAGATAAGCAAACTGAAAAACATCAAGGTTATCGCTCTTTCGGGCAACAGAAATATCTCTACCAGGGACATAGAAAAACTGGCAGGAAACCTCAAACTGAAAGAGCTATTGATCAAGGATAACGGACTCTCCGCACAAGAGCTTGCACCGTTTGCATCGATACCCAGCCTGGAGAAACTTTCATTCAATGACAGAAAAGTAAGCGCAGCCGATATGAGAGTCATAAGAGACAGCC
The DNA here is from genome assembly GCA_020634035.1 of Candidatus Obscuribacterales bacterium. Classification (GTDB taxonomy): domain Bacteria; phylum Cyanobacteriota; class Vampirovibrionia; order Obscuribacterales; family Obscuribacteraceae; genus RI-106. The sequence goes on from JACKCM010000009.1 coordinate 92,179, forward strand.
ACATAAAAGAGATGGAAATCTGGCGCGGCAGCGAGGTTTCGCAAAAGGCTCTAGAGACTATGCCGACTCTTACCGGACTGAAAAGTCTGACTATCTTCCAGCCGGTAATAGACAAAAATCAGATCAAACATCTTAAAGGCGCGATGCCCGCAAAAATCAAACTAGAATTTCCCGGGCGCAAAAAACGTTGATGTTAAACTAGCGGCAAAAGCCCAGCGTGGAGGCAACGAGAATGACGTTTTCCCTGGCGGTTTATTCTCCAGAAACGAAACAAATAGGACTGGCCCAGGCTTCTTGTGGACTTTTTACCGGAACGACCTGTCCGATTGTCTGTCCTTCGGGGCGATTCATCGGCACTATTCAAGCTTTCGTCAATCGCTCCATAAAAAGCGATATTCTACAAATTCTCGCCCTCTCTGGTTCCGTCCAGAGTCTTGATGCCGAGCTCAAGGCTAACGACCCTTTCTACGAACACAGACAGATTGCCATAATCGGTTTCGATGGTCAGGCTTTCGGCCACACAGGCAAGAATGCCAGTCCGGTAGCCGGACATCTGCTCGGGGAGAATTTCGTGGTCGCCGGCAACATGTTGACCGAAATTAGCTGTCTGGATGCCATGGTGGATGATTTCGTCAATAACGAAAGCGCTTCTCTAGGAGAGCGACTGTTAAGCGCCCTGGAAGCAGGAAAAGATGCCGGCGGTCAGAGCGCCGAGGGCAGGAGGCTGAGAGAAAGAGCCGCCTGCGTGCTTGTCTACGACGAGGCCGGAGCCTGTCATCTGAACTTGCGAGTTGACATGTCGACCGATGCGATCAAGGCGCTGAGGGAGCTATGGAGCGCCTACAGCGTCTATGATCGGTTTATGGAAGTCTGCGAAAAATCGCCCGAATCCTTAGTCAGCCTGGACGAACAGGACAAAATGGTGCCCCACGCCCCTTCTATTTTTCAAGAAGCTGACGAAAGTTCAAACTAGACAGAAGCAGAAAGAGCGGGACGGCAGATGTAGCTCAATAGCTCATCGGCGTCATAGGGAACAGATTCCCCATTTCTCTCCACAAGTCTGCGCAAACGCTGCCAGCGAATACCGAGGGTGCGGTTGTTTCGTTTATAGACGATGCCCAGATCCAGAAGCTTCTTACAATCTGTTTTGTATTCTTCGGGCATTTGCTTGATCTCGACTACATCCTCGCGGTGAAGCCATTTCAAGAAAACCCGACATCCATGTATTACATTGAAAATCTTATTTGTTCCGTTACTCATCAAATACCTCATCTAGACTTCTAACTGTTACTTGAATAGAAGCCTGGACACTAGGTAGGATGGGAGCTATGACCTGAAAAGAATAGCCGTTTTCGGTAAATGTAGAACACTTAACCACCTCCACTTGACCACCATGCAGACCGTTCTACTGTCGGATACTTCACTCTCTTTCATTGATTAAAATTTGACACGAAAGATCCGGCGCCGGGGATCGCCCGCGCACTCAAAGTTTCCATAGTCTGCTCTACTATAATAGCACAGAGCCCCCTCCCTGTCAAGGGTCACAGCACCACATATGGTGTCATTATTTTATCCGACACTTTCTTCATCTGATTCGAGTTTTTTAACGGTCACAAGATGAACATGAAGTTCAAGATAACCTGTGAGTATGTTTGATCAGAAGATAACCGACTTCAACACAGAGTCCGCTGACTCGAAAGACTGGGTTTTCCTTGCCCATGACCAGCTCAATGATGGTTTCAGTTTGCTCGTTGGTAATCGACCGTTACTTCTGATAGAAAACCATCGCTATTTTTCAAGGCGGCCGTATCACAAACAAAAACTTGCTCTGGTACTGACCAATCAAAGAAAGTTTGCGACGGAACAAGCGGCAAAAGGACGCCGAGTTCGCTATCTAATAACCGAATCGACTTTCGCCGAAAGCATTATAAAATCTATCGATGATCTCGGGGCAAAGTCTTTGACCATGATGGAAGCGGCAGAAAGAGAGATGCGAGCAGAGCTTAGCTCTCTTGCGGCAAATAGAGATCTGAAAGTTGTCCGCCACGAAGGCTGGCTCACCAATTCTGACGACATGAAGGCCGCGCGAACCGGCAATAATTGGAGAATGGACCGATTTTATCAACATGTCCGTAAACGAACCGGCATTCTCATGGAAGCCGGCTCTCCCCGCGGTGGCAAATACAGTTTCGACCCGGATAACAGAGAGCCCTGGCGAGGAGAGCCGGCCGCTCCGACACCGCCTACTTTTGCCGTCGACGATCTGAAACAGGCAGTATTGAATTTGATAGCGAAACGATTCGCACGCCATCCGGGTATCATTGACGAAAGCTCGCTGCCGGCAAGCCTGGAAGAAGTAGAGCAATACTGGCAATGGTGCCTGGACAATTGTATGGAGAATTTCGGTCCCTATGAAGACGCCATGTCTACGAAATCTACCGGCATATTTCACACAAGAATATCGGCACTGATGAACTTGCATCGCCTGCTACCATCGCGAGTGGTGCACGATGTATCTGAACTGGATATCTCTCTAAACAGTAAAGAAGGCTTTATTCGTCAGGTTCTCGGCTGGCGCGAGTTCGTATATCAAATTCATCGGGCTACCGACGGCTTTCGAAAACTGCAAGCTACATCCTGCTCTGAGCGCCCCGGGGACGGTGGCTATAGCAACTGGTCGAAAGAAGCCTGGACAGAAGATACTGACAGTGAGCCCGACCCTGGCGTAGACGGTGGTGCCTGTCCTGACTATTTCAAAGCGGATAATCCACTGCCTGCGGCCTACTGGGGGAAGAAGAGCGGATTGAATTGTCTGGACACAGTCGTGGCAAATGTCTGGGCAGAAGGTTACAGCCACCATATAACCCGGCTGATGGTGCTATCTAACATAGCCACCTTGCTGGACTTATCTCCTCGCGAATTGACAGACTGGTTCTGGGTAGCTTATTCTGATGCCTGGGACTGGGTGGTAGAACCGAATGTACTGGGCATGGGCACCCATTCTACAGGCGACCTGATGACCACAAAACCCTATGTGGCAGGTTCGAATTATATAAACAAGATGAGCGACTTCTGTGCTGGCTGCAAATTCAATCCCAAGAAGAATTGCCCCATTGCAAGACTTTACTGGGCGTTTTTAGACAGGCATCGATCAAAGCTGGAAGAGACCCGAAGGCTATTCATGCCTCTCAACAGCCTGGCCAAAAGATCGGATGCCGACAAAGAGCTGGATCGAAAAACTTATTCTATTTGCCAGAAAAAGCTGCGTGACGGAGACGTACTGGTTCCCGAAGACTTCCAGTAGAAATATCCACAGCCTCAGCAACCGCCGGTAGTAATATTCTGAACCAGGCTGTGTAATACTCAGTATTAATGGTCAAGTCATCGAGTAGGCTGTTTAAATCTCGCCAGACCACCTCGCTTACTTCATTAGAATCGAGAACAAAAGCGCCGTCGTAATATCCAATAAAAAGATGATCCAGTTCATGCTCGATCATCCCGTCTGAGAGTGCCAGACGATAGATGGCATCGCCCACCGATTGAAATCAGAGCTTTCACTTTAACCAAACTGTTGACCTGGTCCGCCGGCTTGTTTTTCCGCAAGGGGCTCATGCGGGGAACGCGGACAGCGAGCCTGAAATTGCATCGACTCGGGCAGACTTTTGATCGGCCCCTGGACGATATGGCAGGATGTGGCTTCGGCAAGACCTTTGAGCATGCCATGAAAAACCAGATCATGCAAAGGCGATATCAGCTTCCAGTAGGCAATGCCAAGCAATCCGGAAGGCAGAAACTTGGCGACCTGAGTCAGGCGAGTCCTTCCATCGGGCCGCTCTTCGATTCTGAATTCCAAAACAGCCTCTCCGGGCAGACGCATCTCTGCCACAAGACTGAGATGACGACAGGGCTCCACATGTCTCACCCGCCAGAAATCGAGGACATCACCGGGAGAGACACTTTCAGGACTGCGCCGTCCTCGCCTCAGACCGACACCGCCGGCAAGTTTGTCTAGAACGCCTCGCAATCGCCAGAGCCAGTCGGCGTAATAATAGCCGGTCTCTCCTCCCAGCCTTATTACAGGACGCCAGACCTCGGCGGCGGTGGCATCGAGTAAGACTTCTCGCCTGTCTTCGTATACGGTGCCGCCAGCCCAGCGTGCGTCTCCTTCGTTGCTCCAGGCCACCGGCCAGATCTTGCCGGCATCGGTCCAGTGACTCTCGACCTGATGATGCTGCATGCGATCTAGAGCGAGGCGTATCGCCTTTCTGCAACTATAAAGGTCCTGGGGGATAAGCTCTTTGATGTCGTTATTGGTACAGATAGTCGGATTGCGCAAACCTTCGGCCAGCGGTCGACCGAGACAGGCCGGCACCGGAGTGACCAGATGTATCCAGTAGGAGCTCAAGCGCGGTGTAAAAACAGGAACAGGGATAATGCACCGACGACTGAGACCGGCTTCTTCGGCGTAGATCTTCATCAGCTCTTTATAAGTAATCACCTCCGGTCCGCCAATGTCGAAGGTGCGATTGCCCGCAGCACCGCCATCCAGGTCGAGGTCCAGACAACCACTTAGATAGTTGAGCACATTGGCGATGGCGACCGGCTGAGTCGGCATCGAGACCCAGCGAGGAGTGATCATTAGAGGCAGTCGATCGACCAGATAACGGAGAATTTCAAAAGAAGCGCTACCCGACCCGATTATCATCGCAGCCCGCAATGTGGTGACAGGAACAGAACCGGATCGCAATATGCGTCCGACTTCGGATCTGGAGCGCAGGTGCTTGCTCAAATCGGGAGAATCTTCTCCAAGACCCCCCAGATAAATAATGTGTTTGAGTTCGCTTCGGCTGGCTGCATCGACCATGTTCCGAGCCGCTTCTCGGTCGCAAGAGGCAAAATCGTTGCTGCTAGCATTCATAGAATGCACTAAGTAAAACGCCTGGTCGCAACCTTGCACGGCTCGAGCCAGAGACTCTCTATCCAGCACATCGGCTTCCATGATCTCCACCCGACTATCTTTAGCCCAGGCTCTTCCTTCAAGCTTCTCACGGCTTCTGGAACAGACCCGGATCTTGAATTCTCGGTCATCGGCAAGCAAACGAGATACAAGCCTGGTTCCGACATAACCGGTGGCACCGAGCACTAAAACTCTTTCCATATCGGCTCCTCCTTCCGTCATCATCCACGACCGCCTATGCAGATAACAAGAACAGCCACCATCACAAAGCTTCTCACCGACCAGAGCAGAGTTCTTATCCAGTTAGTTAAGACCAAACGTTCTACTAAGCCGGCCGAAAATGCCGAACTCAATTTTTCATGGATGGGAACCTGGACAAAAGCAGTGGTGGCGAAAATAGCCAGTATCAAAAACAGTGCCACCACACTGAATAGACGAGCCGGCTGATCAGTTATCAAAAACGGCAAGGCGAACGCAGTAAAAAGTTCGATTAGCATAAGAGGAGCCACCACGATAGTGGTCAGATTTTGATGCAGTCCTTCATAAGTGGTGAATTGCTCGGAACCTACGTTAGAGAAAAGAGGATAGTGCACTACCTGGACAAACCAGATGATACCGGTCATGGAGAACGTGGCAAAAATATTGAGGGTCAAAACCCAGAGATATGGATTGGAGAGCATACTCTACCTACACTACGCAAACTGGCTGCCGGTCAAGCAAAAGCGGCTACCAAAGCCACATTCAGCTTATCTATAAGAAGATGCGCCTGGCTCTTGGGCAGGTTGAAAGTCCTTACCTTCATCTCTTCTCCGGCATGTTCGAAGATTAGAATATCGAGATAGTTCGCATAATTTCGACCTTCAATCTCATAACCAAGACCATCGACTTTTAGAAGAAAAAGAATAGATGTGTCGAGCGACTGGACAAGCCAATCTAAAATGCTTCTGGTATCTTTCTCGCTAAGCTCTAAATTGAGATCATCGGCACAAAGCTTGATGAATCCTGACTCGGGCTTTACTTCGATTCTGCTCAAAGCGGGCATCGGGAAGACCTCTTAGAAAAACCTATTGCAATTCTGACACCGGTTTGTGAATTCCATATGACCGACACCGACCGCCGTATCCATTCTCCTTACTAGGTTTCAAGGGTATCGAGCCTGCAACTCTCTATTCGTTGAAGGCATCCTCGATGGCTGACTGGACGGCAAGATGCTTGCGCGCCTCTTGAAGCAAGGCGATCTCGCTGCTCAGGCGACTGGCATTATCATCCAGCTCCAGTAGCTTCTGTTGCTCGGCAGGGGACCCGTAAAAGGTTGCCGGAACAAGATAAGAGAGCATCTCCGGGTCGCCTGGCCAGATCTCTGTCGGCGAGATCTTCTGACCGGTAACCCGCGCGGAGAGCCGGAGTAAATCATCAAGAATATTTCGCAGCTCGACAGATAGAAGTTTCTCCCGGGCTCCGGCCTTGCCCGGTGCACAAAGCCGAATCAGTCCCCGGGGAAACTGGTCGCTTTCGTCAAGCTCGAGCAACTCGAAGCGACGCACGCCTTCGACTAGAATATTCATTCGTCCCTGACTCAACTTCTTGACCTGAATGATTCTGGCGGTGCAACCGATGGACGCAAGCGTTCCTACTTCAGCCTCGCGGCGCACCACTCCGAAGAATCCACCACTGTCGAGAATCTGCTGGATCATCGCTTTGTATTTTTCTTCAAAAATATGCAAACTCAGCTGATTGCCCGGAAATAGGACTACATCGAGCGGGAATACGGGTATGAGATCGGTTTCCTGATTAACTGCCATGACAAAATTACCTCTTACCAGATCCTAGCCCTCGAACAGGAACATTCTGTGAACATCCGATTTGTTCGAAATAAGAAGATATGAGTTCACCGAAAAGTCACGTATCCGGCCCTAGAATTTAGGAGTTCTATGAGCTAATATCGTCAGTTGTTCTCTGAACACAAAACAGATTGACGACAACGCGACTGGATTGTTTCAGATGAATATAAGGAACTGACAATGGCTAAAATCCTTGTAGTCGAAGACGATCCAGATCTTCTCAATCTGATCAGCCTGGCACTGACTGCCAGGGGTTATCAGATTCAGCGCTGCCAGGGCGGGGATGAAGCTCTCGGTATGCTCAGGGTTTATAAATTCGACTTGGTCGTGCTGGACTGGATGATGCCCGAAATCACCGGAATAGAAGTGTGTAAACAGTTTCGTCAGATGGGCGGCAAGACACCGATTCTGATGTTAACTGCCAAAGCGTCCGTCGATGACAAAGAGTTAGGTCTGGATGCCGGTGCCGACGACTATCTAACCAAGCCCTTCGATAACAAAGAGCTGGCTGCCAGGGTGCGGGCTCTACTTCGTCGTCCTGCCAATCTCGCGGCCACGGTCATGGAGTTTGGGCATGTCAAACTAGATCCGGCTTCCTGCCAGGTCTTTAAAAACGGCGAACTTATTCATGTCAGGCCTAAGGTTTATGATCTGCTCGAATTCTTCATGCGTCATCCCGACCAGGTATTTTCTGCCGAGGCGCTTCTACAGCGAGTATGGATAGACGATAGTGCGGCCTCCCATGACACGATTCGCACCCATATCAAACTTTTGAGAAAGTCTCTGAAACAATCCGGCTGTCCGGATTTAATCGAAACCGTGCGCGGCAAAGGCTATATGCTCAAATCCGATTTATAGGGATTTCGAACCAGAAAGTACTTCCTGCGCCCAGCTTGCTGTCAACTCCGATGGTGCCTCCATGCATCTCAACCAGAGACTTGGATATAGCAAGACCTAATCCGGTGCCACCTTCTCTTCTTCGATCAGAAGAATCTACCTGTTGAAACTTCTGGAAAAGCTTACCGACTTCACTTCTCGGAATACCAGGACCATGGTCGCTCACACTGAAGCGCAAATACTGTTTGCGACGCAAATCGACAACGATGGTGACAGCGTTTTTCTCTCCGGAAAATTTGATAGCATTAGCGGTCAGGTTTGTAAGGACCTGGATAATGCGATCTCGATCAGCCTGAAAGGTGACATCGGACTTGATATCTACCACCAGACGGATAGACTTTTCGCTGGCGGTGGTTCCAAGCTCTCGTACCACCTGTTCGACTATTGAACGAGCTTTGATGCGGTTATATCTCAACTCGAGCTTTTCAGACTCTATCTTCCTGAAATCAAGGATATCGTTCACCAGTCGGACAAGCCTATCGGTGTTGCGAAAAGCTATTTCTATTAGACTTTTCGCTTCAGGACTGAGGTTACCCCCTTCCCCTTCTTCGAGCAAACCCAGAGATGTGCGGATAGAGGTAAGCGGAGTTCGAAGCTCATGGGAGACTATCGAATAGAACTCGGATATGCGGGTTTCGGCTTCTACTCTGGATGTTATGTCATTCTGGATGCCGATGAAATTAATCAACTTACCCTTTTCGTTGTGAACCGGCGACACTGTCAATTCGTTCCAGAAAACAGATCCATCCTTTCGATAGTTCTTCAATACACAGGTAATTGCCCGAGTCTCTTTGATAGCAATTCGCAAGTCATCCAGGGCTTTTTGTCTTCGATCATCCCCCTGCAAAAAACGACAATTCCTGCCTAAGACCTCATCGGCACCGTAGCCGGTAAGGGTAAGAAAGCTTTGATTGACAAAAACAATCGGGTTGTCATCCAGGGTTGGATCAGTGATTACGATGCCGTTGCGAGCTGATGCAATTGCCCGCTCGAGAATCGTCAACTTCTCCCGGGGACTCTTCACGCTGTCGAGAATCGGCACACAGGCACTTTCGCGACCTTTGAAACTCTTGCTCTTATCAGAACCTTTATCGCTGGAACTTGGCATCTAAGGGCTTCCTGTCCTGTCATATACTAGCGTCCGGTCTGGAATATTCTACCGCTTTTATAGATAGCTATTTGCCCCGACTAGCTCTTGGATCTCAGCCGGGCAAGACCACCATCCACCGAGAGCACTTCGCCGCTTACCCAGGAAGATTGCTCCGATAGCAGAAAAGCCGTCGCTGCAGCGATGTCATCCGGGTCACCCAGCCGTCCTAGAGCGTGCAATTTCTCTGAAGCATGACGATTTACCTCACTGGACCAGATCTGCCTTGTCAGTTGAGTCTGCACCATCCCCGGTGCTATGCAATTCACTCGAATCCCTCGCCTGGCGTAGCTGGCTGCCGCGGACCGGCACAAACCTATGACACCGGCTTTGGCCGCTGCGATTGCTTCATGAGAAGGAATGCCTGATATCGCAGCCGCCGAAGAGACCAGCACAATTGAACCACCACTGCGCATCATGGCCGACGCCGCCGCTCGCACCACCCTGAAAGCTGTGGTGAGATTCAAGGAGATGACCGAATCCCAGTCTTCGTCTGTGGTCAGATGGGCAGGTTTCAAATGAAGCGAACCGATACAGTTGACCACCCCGGATAAGACCGCGCCGCTCTCAATGACCTCCGAAACGCAACGGTCAATCGAACCGGGGTCGCAAACATCTAGAATGGTTGTTCTGATACCGAGTTCCTGACCGAGACGTTCTAATTGTGCCCGGTCTCTTCCGGTGATCACGATATCGATATCCGGAGAATCTTTTCTAAGTCTTTTAGCGAGCGCGCTGCCGATGCCGCCGCTGCCACCGAATATGATCAAGCACCTTTTCTCAGTATCCGTATCAGTATCCGACGCCATCACCTCTCCTCCGAAGCCCCGACTTTATCAGTGGTTATAGGTAAAATATATGCGGCTGGTCGTGACTTCGTCGTGAACCTTACTGAGGTCAGACCGACACGTTCACAATTTGACCACGCTTGAAAGCTATATATATGGATTATGGTCATGAAATTCTACAAGGAGAGTTTTATAAAGGCGGAACCGTCAGAAGTTTACCGCTGGCACATGGCTCCGGGAGCCTTCCTCCGACTGAAGCCCCCCTGGGAAAATGTAGAGCTGGTTAATTCTGAAAAGGAACTATTCGAGGGAGCAAGAGCCTTAATAAGGATATTTCCTCTTGCAAATACGCGGACGATTCATATCGACTGGCTGGCAGAGCACACTGATATCGAATTAAACAAAGGATTCACAGACTTTCAGGTGCGGGGACCGTTCAAGAGATGGAGGCATAGACATCGATTTCAGGAACACAACGGCGGCTGCCTGTTGCAAGACGAAATCGAATTCGAACTACTCGCTCATCCGCTCTCGATTCCGCTCTATCCATATATAAGGAGTAAACTGGAAGCTATGTTCACCTACAGACACGAAATAACTCAAAAGGATCTGGACTCAAAAGGAGCAAATTCGATGAATGTTTTAATCAGCGGATCATCCGGTCTGGTTGGTGGAGCCCTGGTTCCCTACCTGAGCACCGCCGGCCATTCTGTGACCCGCCTCAAGCGCAGTCTCTCGAGCCGAAATGACGCCAAAGAGATTCTCTGGTCCCCGGGCGCAGGAGAACTCGATGCCGCATCGCTTGAAGGTATCGATGCCGTGGTGCACCTGGCAGGAGAGAACATAGCCAGCGGTCGATGGACCGATGCCAAGAAAAAAGAGCTGGTGGACAGCCGCATTCAGTCGACCAGGCTGCTTGTAGACAGCTTCAAGAAGATGGAGAAAAAGCCTTCGGTATTTATCTGTGCGTCAGCAATAGGATTCTACGGAGAACGCGGTGACGAAGAACTCACCGAAGAAAGCAGCGCCGGCTCCGGATTTCTTGCCGACCTCTGTAAAGACTGGGAAAAAGAGGCAGCAAAAGCAGAAGCTCTCGGTATCCGCACTGTGATGCTGCGCATCGGGGTGGTGCTCTCGCCGGAAGGTGGAATGCTGGCCAAGGTTCTACCGCCTTTCCAGATGGGTGCAGGCGGCAACATAGGCTCAGGTTCTCAGTATATGAGCTGGATCGCCCTCGATGATCTGATCGGCATGATCAAATTTGCCCTGGAAAATGACTCGGTAGAAGGACCGCTAAATGCTGTTGCGCCCGAAGCTGTCACCAATGCTCAGTTCACCAGGGTACTGGGCAAAGTGCTGGGCCGACCGACTATCTTTCCTGTGCCGACATTTGCCGCCCGTCTTCTATTTGGCGAGATGGCAGAAGAGACTATGCTGGCCAGCACCAGGGTGGCTCCGGATAAAGCCGAAAAAGCCGGCTATCAATTCCGCTACCCCGGTGCAGAATCGGCACTTCGTCATCTGCTCGGCAAAAAGTAACTCTATCAACAGGAAATTAAATGAGCAAAGCCACCATAGTCCTTTTCAGAAACGACCTGCGTCTCGAGGACAACCCAGCCCTTTGTGCAGCCATCGCCCGTGATGCACCGGTAATACCTGTTTTCATCTGGTCCCCGGAAGAAGATGGTCCATGGCCGCCGGGTGGTGCCAGCCAGTGGTGGCTGCACCACTCTCTAAAATCTCTCTGCCAGGACCTGGAGAGCATCGGTCTGAAGCTGATTATCCTGCGCCACGAAAGTTCTCTTGCCGCCATCGAAAAGCTGATAGAAAGATCCGGTGCCGACAGTATATTCTGGAACCGGCGCTATGAGCCTCTCTTGATAGAGGTTGATAAGAAGAACAAGATCGCACTGAAAGACCGTGGTCTGGAGGTCAAGTCCTTCCCGGGTAATCTCATCTTCGAACCCTGGACCATTGCCACCGCAGGCGGCACCGCCTATAAAGTCTATACTCCATTCTGGCGCGCCTGTCGAGAAGCCGCAGAAGAAGCGGTCAAACCACCACTGAAAAGACCGAGTCAAGCCCGGGCTTTTGCGAGCGACTTAAAAGGACTCTCTATAGAAGAGCTCGATCTCTTACCTGATCCCAGGATAGACTGGGCAGCAGGAATGCGAGCATTCTGGAAACCCGGAGAAGCCGGCGGAAAGACGCGGCTCAAAACTTTCCTGACAAAAGCAATCTCTGAATACCAGACCGAGCGTGACAGGCCGGATCATGATGGGGTAAGTTATCTCTCACCCCATCTCCACTTCGGCGAGATAAGCCCGCGACTTATCTGGCAGGAGGTGCAGGATGCCGTCAGACATACGACCTCGGACAAGAAGAAGAAAAATGCGGAGGTCTTCTTAAAAGAGGTTGTCTGGCGAGAATTTGCCCATCATATTCTCTATCATTTTCCCGACACCGTAGAACAGCCACTGAGAGAGAACTTCCGGGACTTTCCCTGGAGTCCCAAAGACAGAGAACTGTTCAAAAGCTGGAAAAAAGGCAAAACCGGCTATCCTATCATTGATGCCGGAATGCGCCAGCTCTGGACCACTGGTTGGATGCACAATCGGGTCCGAATGATAGTCGCCTCATTTCTCACCAAAGATCTGCTCATATCCTGGAATGATGGCGCCGAATGGTTCTGGGATACCCTGGTCGACGCGGATTTAGCCAGCAACACCTTCGGCTGGCAGTGGACAGCCGGCTGCGGAGCCGACGCCGCACCGTTTTTCAGGATTTTCAATCCGGTTCTTCAAGGCAAGAAGTTCGACCCCTCCGGAGACTATGTCCGCAAATGGGTGCCCGAACTGAAAAATGCTCCGGACAAATGGATTCATGAGCCATGGAATGTAAGCCCCGAGGAACTTGCCGCCTGCGGCATCGAACTGGGCAAAACCTATCCTCATCCTGTGGTGGACCACGGTCAGGCAAGAAAAAAGGCCCTGGCGATTTTCTCAGAAATAAAGCAGGGCTGACGATAAAGGCCTTTTTTTGAGAGAGACAATTAAAAATTCGAGCCTTTCCTTGACATCTTGATCACACAGCATTAAACTGAGCTAATCTTAGTAAATCTGAGTCTGTTCCATCCCGTTCCTTTCAAACTCAAGTGCCCATGAAAAATCTCTTTCTGGCGCTCCTTTCTGGTGCGTTTACTCTTATACTAACGGCGGCTCCAGCTAAGGCCCAGCAGTATCAGGTGCCCTACCAGCCATATCCGGCTTACGCCTACAATACCGCTGCGCCGATGCCGCCTGCGCAGTATCAGTATCAGCCACAGGCCCCGGCTCCAATGCCCCAGTACATGCCACCGATGCAGCCCATGCAGTCGATGCAGCCGATGCAGCCCATGCAGCCGATGCAGTCGATGCAGCCCATGCAGTCGATGCAGCCCATGCAGCAGATGCAGGCGAAAAGAGCTTCCGCTGTCGATCAAGATCAGTACGAGACCACCTCTTCTACAATGAGCCCTTACGAACAGCAAGAGCTGGCGCTCAAAGAAGCAAAAATGATTCGAGAGCTGGAGAGCATGAAAGAGAGTCGCGAGATGACCGAAAGCTTCCGGCAAAGCGCTGACGCAGACAGAGCCCGGACATCATCCATTCAAGAAGAAGGCTATCTGGCAGAAAGCGGTAAGAAAGGCAAATTGAGGCGCACCTTCGGCGGCGTCGGCTCCGCCTTCAAAAACACAGCAAGAGTTGCCGGTCCAACAGCAGCCTCCCTGGGAAGCAGCGTCGGCACCTTCTTCTTGATGCGAGCAATCTTAGGTCCGCCTACTTATTAGTTTCGTGCTATTCACGAGCAGATAAGATAATGCACCGGGTCGTCTCCCGGGACATAGGCTGAATGCATTGTCCCTTCAGGCAATACCAGCTCATCTCCCGGCTCCATGAGATAGACCTGCCCCAGGACTGTAAATTCGATAGAGCCTTCGACCACGACTATGTATTCATCGTGGCTATGGCAATGAGGACTGTATGTCGTTCCAGGGCCATCCGACCACTTAAAGATAGAAAGTCCCCGGGCTCGCAAAGTCTTCTCCAGAGCCTCATCACCCAGAACCGCCGCGTGTTCTCTTTTCAATAACTCAAGGGTCGCCATCGCTAAGTAGTTCGTAATCTCCCCAATTGGCCAGCACCCGGCAGCTGCCTATGATGGAATAGTTGGCATCAATATCCGAATCCGAATTTTATTCCAGTCGATAAATTCCGTCTATAAAATATGTTCGAGCAAAGTCGAATCGATGACAATTCGATCCCAAAAACAAATCTGATTGAAAGCGGCATAAACAGCGCTCCGGAGCACAAATCAGCCCTCCAGAGACCGTCGCTGCCCCAGGCCGACCAGAACCTGCCGCTGCCTGATCTCATTTTGATCTCGGAAGCGCAGCCCGCCAATTGCCCGGCAAATCCGGCTTCGAAAGACTATCTCACTATCATAAACCGTGCCGCAAGACGAATGTACGATCCAGCCAGCCTCGGTCAGATAGACCTTGTCAGAAATAAATTCAATTGTCAGATCAAAAATGTCGGCGATGCAATTAAGTACGCCGACGAAGCCGTGCATGAAAGCGGTGACCACTACAATGACGTACTTCCGCCCAAAGAAGCGACAGCCCAGAAAGAAGCCTGGAAAGGCGAGATAACCGGCATTGGAGTAACGCTCGGCAAGCTACCCGAGGAGAATCCGACAGAAAAAGGACCGGTCAGAGTCGAATCGGTAGTAGCAGGAGCACCGGCAGAAAAACATGACCTGCGCAAAGGCGACATCATCACCCATGTAGATGGAGAGAGCCTGGATCTATTCACCTACGATGAGACCGTAGGCAAAATTCGTGGACCGGTAGATAAAACGGTGACTATCACACTGACCCGGGACGGCAAGCCCCAGGATGTCACCCTGGAAAGAGCCCCGGTCGAAATTGCCAATCTGGAAGAGAAGCGCATGGACGGCAATATCGGCTATGTCCGTCTCTACAACTTCACCCAGGAAGACACGGTGGAAGACGTCAAAAAAGCCCTGGAGAAACATAAAGATGCTGACTCTTACATCATAGACCTCAGAAACAATCCCGGCGGCATTTTTCAAAACGGCTACAAACTGGCGGCCTTATTTCTGGATAGTGGAACCCTTCTAAAAACCAGAGAAAGAACGGATTCAGACCCGTCTCAGCCGACCTATCTGACCGAAACTTACAAGCTCACCGACAAAGAGATAGTGGTAGAGAGCGAAGACGAAACGAGTCACGACAAAGACAGCTATACAGAGAAGCGTGAGCCGGACATCATCAACAAGCCCTTTATAGTGCTTGTGAACGGCGGATCGGCGTCCTCTTCCGAGATCTTCATCGGTGCAATCAAAGCCAGCAAAGAAGGTCTTATCATGGGTTCGAAGACCTATGGCAAAGGCATCGGCCAGTCTATATTTACCAATATGCCCGGCGGTAGTTCGCTGCAAGTCACCGCTTTTCGGATATTCACCCCCGATGGACACTGGGCTGGAGACGCCCAGAAAAACAGAATCGGCATAACACCGGATATGGTGATAGACAATCCCGATGGTGCCACCCTGGGAAGCGCCGACGATAAACAGCTCGAAGAGGCGAAGAAGTATCTTCACGCCCTTACGATGAAACAATGATTTAGGAAAGACTTATCCGAATAATTCCGCTTCGACTGCCTCGAAGTCAGCCTCGGCAAGGCCACGACTGTTCACTTTGACCTGGTCGAAAAGCTCTTGAGCATCAGCCACCCCAGAACTTTCGGATCCGGCGAAATCAGCAGCACAAGCAGGATGAAGAAAGCCTTTCCTCATTCCAAAAGCACCGGCCTCGGTATCGGTATTGACCGCGATACGCAGATCGCCTTTCTCTATTTTTTCACCGCACTGAATACATGAGGATCGGCCGGTTGAAGCGAACTCAGCATAGGGAAGACTGGTCGGCTTCTCTTTGGACTTATTCTCCTGGATGAGCTTGAGCAATTCTTCTCTATCCGGCACTTCGAGATCACAGTCTATTAAAGCTTGCTCCAGTACCGTGGGCTTTTTCTTGGCGCCACAAAGCAGGTGGTGCCAGCGATAAGACAGGGAGCCTTCAGAGAACGGATTGGGAAACTCCTCTCCCAGCCTCAGATCGCCCTTTTCAATGGTCTCTTTGCAGACCTTGCAGCTTGCCCGTCCCGATTTGGCTGTTTCTATGATGTGCGCCACCGGTCTTCTCCTCTTTTAACCGTTGCCATTCAAAAGATCCTACCGCATCTGAGGAGGATTTTTCTCTATAATGTTAGAGGAGGTAGCACCCTTGGCTCTATTTAACGAACCCTCAAAAGACAATGCTGAAAGTGGCGGCAATAAGGACCGAAACGCTTTCGACCTCTCTCGTGAAGACGGCGTCGAAAAGCCCGAGGCGCCAAAACTGAGTCTTTTGAATTTGACCGGTACCGGCATAAAAACCGGCGAAGGCATCGGCAATGCCGAAGGGGACAATCCCAACTTTTTGAAAGGCTTCGAACTGACCGAATCATCCCTCGATAAGTATTATGATAATGCCATGGATCCTCAATGGAACCGGCTGCGCCAGGGGCGAATACCCGATTGTCATTTTGTCGCCTCTCTCCAGTCTGTGTCGAGAAATCCCCACGGCAAAGAAGAGCTTGCCAGAATGATAAGTCCGATTGAAGATCCGGAAGGCAAAGGCAGACGTTCCTGGTCGGTAAAATTTCCCGGTGCCGACAGGGCGGTGACAGTCACCGAAGACGAACTCCATCCGCAAGGAGCCATACAGCTCGATGAAAGCGGCAAAGATCCTGCCGGCGGTCTGACCGGACAGTGGCCTTCAGTTCTCGAAACCGCCGCCGGCAAACTGTGGGCAGAAGAAGCCGGCGCCGCTCCCTATAAGTATCCGGCAATGCAGCTCGGTCATTGCGGCTCTGTGGAGTGGTCGATGAAACTGCTTACCGGAAGACCAATCGCTTCAGAATCGACCAGAATGGAGATGACTTTAGGCGAGTTCAATGAAGCGGTGGGCTCAAGCGATTTCAACAAATGGCTGTTGGTAATGCGGGGCTTCGAGCGCAGCCCTCAGGAGCTGGAGAAGGTGGTCAGAGATATGGCCGGTCAGGAACCCAATATAGTCTTCGGACGCAATGGTCATGCCTATACGCTGGTGGGCTACACACCGGGGGTAAATGGATCCGAAGGGACCTTCTCGCTTCGCAATCCCTGGGGCGGAGACTATGGAGAGACCGTCCACGATATGAACTTTTCCGACGGTAAACAGGACGGTATTCTCAATCTGCCGGTCTCGAAGGTGCAACAGATGTTCGACCAGATGTATATCCTCAAAGAGCCCCTGCTCATGAGGCTATAGCTTCTACCAGTGGGTGGAAGAATCTTTGATAGAAGCGTTACCCGAGCGAAAACGACCGGCAGCGCCATAGTCACCTCTGCTTTCGGCATCCCTGGCCCGCCTTTCATAATCAGGAATTGAAGATGAAGAGCTGCTCGAACTGGAGCTACTGCTGCTGGCGCTTGGATAACTGCTGACCTTGGAATGATCAATTGGCTTTCGAAGCCATTCTCGAGCGCGCTTACCGTCCTGGTCAAGCCAGATTTGCTGCTGATCTGCCGCCGCTTTTATATGGGCTAGCAGTTTCGACGCTTTGCCTTTGACCGGCGAGCTTCCAGGACAGCGAAGACAACGTACTAAAGAGCGTCTCGCCTTAACATAATGATGTTCCAACTCACAGGTGACCACTGCTTCAAGGTAATACCAGTTGGGATTATTGGGCTCCACCTCTTCCATTCGGTTGTAGAGATTCTGCAACTTCACCATTTCGTCGCGACGGCTGTCAAAACTGGCACCGTGAGCACCGCTTTCCACCAGGCTGCTTTGCATCGATACCGCTTTGCGTCCCACCGATGAGAGTGGCTCCCCCAGAATACTTACCGCAGCAAGGCTCTCCCTGTAACTGTCCCGGGAAGAAAGCCCGAAGATAAAAGCGTTGGTGTAATTCATTCTGGCAGCCGCACTGTTGCCGCCGGCTTCGTCTTTGCGCGCCTGCAGTAGCGCCCGCTCTGCCTCGACCTTGCTCTGACGATCTGCCCTGGCTTCGGGGCAGAACACACCACAGAGCATGATCAAAACAAGAATTAGTCCTAAATTTCGATAAAGGCTGCGCATGGCACAATGTTATCATAGGACGATAGCTACGCAGGAACCGGCGTCGAATGAATCACTGTCTCTTCATCACAATCGTAATCGCCATAATACTTTCCGGCTTTCGACCCGCTTCGGCGGCGGTGGAGCCCCGCCTGGCAGGGACCTGGAGCCAGGTAGATGGTGCCGGTCAAACTATAACCTTATCTATAGAGCCAGGGGGTCGTTACTCTAAAGCCCTTAACGGCGGCAAGGTGATAGAGTCGGGCAGGCTTCATATGGTGGACGGCAACTGGATGACATCGACCGATACAGGACTTTCAGAGAAAGGAACTTTCAGCATCACCGGAGGCAAACTGGTTTTAAGAGGCGGCAGTAAAGGCACCACCCACTGGGTACAGGCTTCGGCTGCGAAGCAAGCAACGGCACTGAGCGCCACAAAGGCTGTAAAAGCAGAAGATGTTACCAGGGCAGTTATTCCCACAGCGCCGGCACCGGCACCTGTTGCCGCAGCCGTTCCTCTAGCGACAAGGCCCAAAATCGCTTCGCCTGGAGATTCCAGAAACTACAGGGCGCTTTCAAATAATCTCAATCAAATGTCGCAGGTGGCAAGAAGCTTTGGCCACGGCAATATCAGATCTGGTCTTTCAAACCTGGCCAATCTTGCCAATCAGTCTAATTATGCTGCCACTACAAGTAGTGCCGGTTATGCCCAGACACCTGCATCAATGCCGGTTCCATATTATAACGATGCAGCCAGCGGCAGAGGCTCTTTGAGCGCAAAAATCAAAGCTCAGCAAGCCCAACAACTGTCTGCCCTGCCGGCGGCAAAAGTGGTACAGGCTTCTCCCAACTCCGACGAATCTTTTACCTATGGCTCTCGAACTCTCGAAAGCAAAGCCTTCGGTCCACCCAAAGTGATCAGAATACAGGTCGGAGCACCACCTATTTAATTTCAGCTCCAGCGAGTCTTGAACTCGGAATCACCGGCGAAATAAGGTCTTCTGTCGGTAGAGACAAGTTCTTGCCCGACTTCAAACAACAGCTCCACATCCTCCATCATGCCGCTAAGGTCCCAATCGTCTTTTACCTTATCGGCAGGTTTGTGATAGTGATTGCGTATATAGTCTAGTTTCTTGGCTTCGGCAAAACCCGGTTCGCGATCTATATAGTCTGATCCGGGGAACAAGAAGAAAAGCGCCGGTATGCCTTGCTTCAAGAATGACATATGATCGGAGCGAAAGAAATAACCTTTCTCCGGCTCCGGGTCCGGTACCACGTGCCGCCCCTGATTTGCCGCCAGTTTGCTTAAATTCTCATCCAGACTCGAATGGCCAAGTGCGATACTGACCAGCTCTCTCGTTCTCCCCCAGACATTCATCACATCCAGGTTGATTATTGCCACAGTGCCATCCAGGGGAATGGAGGGATTGGCGACATAATAATCTGCGCCCAGAAGCCCTGATTCCTCCAGGGTTGTGAATAGAAACAAGACACTGCGTTTCGGTCTTACAGAACTATTCTGGAAGAGCCTGGCTATTTCAAGAATCATTGAGACACCAGAGCCATTATCCACCGCTCCACTGTATACATCATTGCCGCCGTCTTCTCGCTCGCGCAGACCGAAATGATCCCAGTGGGCACTATATATGATGCACTCGTCTTTCAAAACAGGAACGCTACCTTCCACTTTCGCCACCACGTTGTTGGAGTCGAAAGTGCGAATTCTGTTGATCACACTGAAAGAAGCTGTACTATCTAAAGAAACAGCCTTGAAACCTTTATGATTAGCGCTCTCAGAAAGACTTTCCAGATCATGACCCGATTTCTCGAAAAGTTCACCGGCACACTCTGCCGATAGCCAACCTTCAAGCATAACTCTATCGGGAGGACAGCTCAGCTGATAACATTCACCGCTCCAACTGGCCTGGACAACGTCGAAGCCATAGCCGGCTTTTCTGCCATCATGAATGATAAGAGCAGCCGCCGCTCCCATCTCAGAAGCCTTCTCAAATTTGTAAGTCCAGCGTCCATAATATGTCAGGGTACGCCCTTTGAAAAGGGTGGGGTCGAGTCTCTCATCATCATCGGGAAAACTGGGATCGGGACGCTCTGGCTGACCTATTAAGATGACCACGGTCTTGCCGCGGACGTCTAAGCCTTCATAATCATTCCAACCATACTCAGGCGCTTCGATGCCATAGCCGACAAAGACCAGTTCGGAAGAATCTACCTCAATTGCTTGATCAACGCAGTTCTCATATCTAGATTGACCGACGAAATCTACCGCGAACTCGAGCCTTTTCGACCAATCTCCGGAACACAGCTTTAGGTCAGGCAGACTGATGATGCCGGTGACGGGCATGCTCTGAAAGAAGGAGCCGTTATCACCAGCCGGGGTAAGACCGAAACTCTCCAGTTGACCGGCAATATAATCTATGGTGCGCTGCTCTCCGCGGGTTCCGGGAGCCCGACCTTCGAGCTCATCGGAAGCCAGTTTATCTATATGCCTCAATAGAGCGGCATTCAGCTTCGGATTCAAGAGGCACCCTGAACAGGTTTCATGCTCTGCTTAACCTCTTGCTTCATAGAGTCAGGCAGATCGTCCGGTTTATCGAGACGGACCAGTAACCACTGCTGGGTGCGGTCTTTATCAAAATGCACCAGAAGCGGTGCCTGGGAAGCCATCAGATTACCCAGACCGGTATCATAAACGACCTTGTCATTATCCCCTACAGTCCAGGCTACACGCTGGGACTTCTTGTCGAGTTTTCCATGAATCTGTTGAGTCTGACCAGAAAGCGCATCATAGTAGTTGCCGGCGATGTTGCCCTTCTTATCTATTGCTATCTGAAACAGCATCGTGGAGTTAGTCTGGGACCCTTCCACCATTGAGAAGACACCAAGCGGCTTCCATGTATCTTTTTTGGTAGGAGGCTTGGCGTCGGATTCTTTAGCCAGATTCTGAGCCTGGCTGTAGTACTGGTCAGCGCTGGCATAAGGAGTGCCGTTATAGTAGACCTGATTATTGTTATAAGTAATATTCTGTCCATAGCCATAGTACTTCGGCTTGGAGACAGCACTCATGGCGAGCATGCCTGCAAGCATCGACCAATCCGTGATCATAAAAGCCATGCCCAGGCCCCAGCCGGGATACATCCAGCAACCTGGCGCACCCCAGAATCCGTGATAGCCATAACCATATCCAAGTCCGCGATAACCACCTACGAAAACATTATTGTGGTTGAAGTTGTTTCTTACCGCTATGCCCTGGTTGTTGATGTGGTTATTTGAATAATTGTGCAGATTATGACCGGCACCGATAACATTGTTACCCGATATACGACCGTAGCCGAAGTTACCGCCCCGACCAAATTCACCACCTCGACCGATATTTCCGAAACTACCGGAATTACGAAAGCCACCGCCACCACGACCGAACTCACCGCCGGCATGGCCGAAGCCGCCTTCATTAAAGCCTCCGCCACCACGACCAAACTCACCGCCGCCTCGACCAAAGCCGGAGCCTCCGCCAAAACCGCCCTGATGAAAACCACCGCCGTGCATACCACCGAAGCCACCACCGCCGAAGCCGCCGCCTCGACCGAAACCACCGCCGAAGCCACCACCACGCATACCACCACCACCGAAGCCACCACCGCCAAAGCCTCTGGCTAGAGCGTAGCTGCCGTTGGTAGTGAATGACAGGACTAGCAATATCGGAATCAATCTGGACTTGAGTTTCATAACCTTACTCTCGAGGCTCCTGCAGGAAAAAGGGGAACTATTGAATCTTTTCTATCTTCAACTCGGACTTATCCGGAATGGCAATGCCGTCCACGGCCTGGTCGACAGCCTTCCAGAGATAAGCCTCAGGACCGCTCGGGGTGATCACCTGGGTAGAGACGATTCTAGAGCCGTCGCCGTCATTGCGAACGGTCTCGACAACCCAGGACTTGCCATCTTTAAACCAATACCCTTTACCCACACCGCCGTCAGAATCGAACATCCAGGAAGCCACAGAACCGGTGGCAGGGTCGACACCAACAACTTGAATGTCGCGATGTTGAATACCGTCACTGGTTTTAGCCATAAATTTCAAGACGATAAATTTCTTATTGGCAGCCAGTTCGGCGTCAATATCAACCTGGCCGTCCTTACCCGCCGCCTTCCATTTGCCAAGCAGCCAACCCAGATCATCTACAGTTTGCTTCGGCTCATGGACAATGTGCTCCACGGCATTGGCGATTTTCCATTGTCCATCTCGCTTGACATGAACCACCGTGTAACGCGTAGCCTTACCCGGGTTAGCCGTGTTGCTGATGGTGCCTCGCTCTATTGCAGTACCGTCTCCGATGAATTTAATCGACTCTATGTCAATCTTCAAAGATATTTTGGCGTCACCGGTAGTGTCGAAGAAGTCCTTGTAAACTTCTTTGATAGCAGCAACACCTTCGGCGGATTTTCCAAATGGTCCTGTATAACTGCCCTCAGGTATCCACATTGAGACTATCTTATCGAGGTCACGCTCCTCGAATGCCTTTTCATAGGCCGAAGCCTGGGTTCTTATCTCACTCTCCGCCGAACTCTGGCTTCCAGCTGCACCCGATACATCTGCCGAATCAGCAGCCAGTGCCGCCGGACCCGACCAGATACCAGGCAGAACTGCCAGGGAAAAGGCCAGGGTGGCTGATGTCAACAGAACCATTTTCCTGATCATAACGATGAGGGCTCCTTGCGTCTCGACTAGAAGAGAATTTTAGCAAGTTTTAAAAGCACTCAAGAAGCTTTCTTTCGGGGAAAAATCCTGAGATACTTCTAAATCCTACAATTCTCAGCGTTTTTACGTGGGCAGATCATGACAAGTAAGAAAAAAAGTTTCTTTAGCTTCCCGGTTGCTCTGGGCTTAGCTCTTTTACTGAGCGCACTCAACTCGTTTGCACCGGTAGCGGCAGAAGTATCGGCTGCATCATCAAAGGCACAGAGCTATCTCGAAACGGCAGATAGTGCAAGACAGTCGGGCAGCCATAAAAAAGCGATCCTCAAGTATAAGAAGGCACTGCAAGAATTCGAAAAAAGCGCCACCACCGATGAAGGCTATGCCAGGGCGCTTACCGGTCTTGCCATCGCGCTTTCAAAAACGGGAGAGTACAGTGACGCGCTTACTTATTTGAACAAAGCCATAGAACTGTGTCGCACGAGCGACTTTCATGACAAAAAGCTGGTAGAGGAATTGAATGGAGCTTTTTTAGAACTGACTAATTCATGCACCATTGTAGAACTGAACAGCCTTGGCAAAGGAGCCTCCGAAGCGTTAAAGCAAAACTCCTCGCAGATAGCGATTAAAAAAAGTGGCGAAATCTATGAAGTAACCATCGACTCACCTTCCCGATTCGACAGTCCAACCGGCAGCAATACCATAGACACGATTCGATTGGAGAAAAAAGTCACCTTCAATATAACTAGAGACCAGAACGGACAGATAAAAGCGGCAGAGATAAAAGGTTTTCAAATACGCTCGGTCGAGAAAGACATGTGGGTGAATCTCTATGATTGCGTATTCAATCAAAAAGATTCAGAGGGCAACTATCCCTCGGTCATTTCTGCCGGCAAAATGGGTGTGGTCAAACATGTAAATCGTGCGCTGCCTCCCAGAATCTTTGCACCGGTGGAAGGCATCATCGCTTCGATAGATTCGATGTCAGCGCCGAAGACACCGCCCTTAGTGGTCCCTGTAGAGCCGGTAGAGCCTGTCGGACCTGTCGAAACAATCCAGCCAGTCGAGGCACCACCGCAGACCGAACCGGAGGCACCGGAGGTCGAGGTACCAGCTGAGACTATGCCGCCAGTATCGCCCCAGCAGACTGAGACACCAGTAAATCCGATTTCTGAAGAGATTACCCCCCGGGAAAATATCATCGAAAAAATCGAAGTGCCTATCAAGCATGTCCAGCAAGATACACCGGCTTTCATTGAAGAACCGGCTCAGGCGCAGGAGCCGCAAGTTATTGATTCGCCACCGGCAGCCGCTCCTGTCGTACCAGCACCGGAGGCGAGTTCGGTCAAAGACAAGTCAAAAGTCAAAGACAAAGATGACGACGATGACGATGACGATGACGACGATGATGATGATGATGATAAGAAGCGCAAAAAAGACCGGGATGACGATGACGATGACGATGATGATGACGACGACGATTGAGACTCTGTTACGAGTTCATCACACTGAGGTGCTACCCTGAAATTAGTACAGGTATCCCGGTAGAGCGTCCCGTTTTTCTACTTTTGTGATGTTCTTGGACTATATTCGGGCAGGAAATCCCAACACTTCAGATGGCGAGCTCGAGGAGCTCTCCCAGAATAGCGATCCGAGAATTCGCCGTCGGGTTGCTGAGAATTCCAAAAGCCCCCCGCATATTCTCGGCAGGCTATGCAGAGATTCCGAACCGGATGTGAGGCTAGCGGTGGCAGAAAATCCTTCGGTGCCGCTCAACATACTAGAGATGCTGGTCGAAGATGAATCGGAAGATATTCGCTTTGAACTGGCCGAAGACCCTCATATGCCCTGGATGGTTCTCGTTCGTCTTGCAAGGGATCATAATCCCTATGTGTCCCATCGAGCAATCCTTACTCTGACAGCTCTAGGAGCAGCAGCCAACGAGATCATGGCGATTTTGAGCGGTACGATGTAACCGACTGTGAAACGATCACAAATCCAGCACATTCTATTGCTACGCTGAAATTGAGGCTCTCTATAGTCTTCCACGAACCGAAATCCCGGCTTCTCCAACAAGGCATCCCCAGGAAATTGAGAACAAAAAGCTTAAAGATAGTCGGAGACGACCCGAACGTGCCCATGTTGCTGTTGAAAGACAATGGCTCCAGCGACAGTATGTACACAACCGTGCCACCATTTACGGTAGTCACCGTCAATGGTGAACAATCTAAATTCCAGAACCTGAGCGAAAAAGAATTGTCGATACCGCCGAAGACTGGAAGGCTACCTTGATAGTAATCGGTAGCCACGGCCGCAAAGGATTGAGACGAATGCTGCTCGGCAGCGTCGTCGAAGAATTCCTGAGAAAGGCCTCTTGTACGGTGGAAGTGGTGAAGGAATCTACCGATCTCTTCTGAAGTCGCGTAGGTTATCAACGCTTCCCCAGACAGCAGTGGGGTGAGGGAGAAGGTTGGAGCCTCTCTCTCCTCTCTGTGTCCGTCCATAGCGACTCTAAATTAGCAATTAACAAAGATACAGATAATGTAATCTGGTAGCTTCTCTACTATCATGATTGCGAGGTAGTCATGGGAAGCCCTAAATTTGTTGGCTATCCCGGCTAAATCGAAGCTTTTATTCGTAGAGAAGAATAAAAACCCCCATGGAGCGAGAGCCAATGCCCGGTAAGAAAGTAATGCGCAACCAGAAAGGAAACGCCCTGTCCGAATTCGGTCCGGCCATGTGGGTTTTACTGATCTGCATATTCTTTCCCCTGGTCAACATGCTGAGCCTGGCAGTATCTTATGGACTCTGCGTAGTTCTGAATTACAACCAGGTTCATGAAGCTTCTCTAATACCCTCGGCCGATGCAACAAGCCCCACTGGGATAGTAAAAAAACTGATTCCTGATCAGTGGCTTTCCGGAATGGGTAAGTTCACCAATTTGAGCGGTTATCCGAACACTAATGTCTCATATAAGAATGGCGTCACCACCGGTTCTGAGACCGAAAAGATAGTCGCGGTCCAGACAACCGTCAACTGCAATCCATTTTTGACTATTCCTCTGCCGGTGGTTAATGTTCCGGGCATCAACGGTCCGATGGCTTTCACCGTTTACTCGGAAAGACCGATGGAGAACCCGGATTACGCAGGTGTCGCGTCGGCACCGGCACCTCCGCCTCCGGAGGAGGGGGAAGCAACCCACAGCCACCATGTTCAACCCTGGTCCTGCCGGTCCTAACGGTCCCTGGTGGTCCTTCCGGTCCTAATGGTCCTTCCGGCCCTGGCGGTCCTTCCGGTCCAGGTGGTCCTGCCGGTCCTGCCGGTCCCTAATGGTCCTTCCGGTCCAGGTGGTCCTGCCCCTGCCCCTGCCGGTCCTAACGGTCCTTCCGGTCCAGGTGGTCCTGCCCTCCCGGTCCTAACGGTCCTTCCAGCCCTGGTGGTCCTGCCGGCCCTGCCGGTCCTAATGGTCCTTCCGGCCCTGGTGGTCCTGCCGGCCCTGCCGGTCCTAACGGTCCTTCCGGCCCTGGTGGTCCTGCCGGCCCTGCCGGTCCCAAATGGTCCTTCCGGCCTGCCGGTCCTAATGGTCCTTCCGGCCCTGGTGGTCCAAGAGGTCCGAGTGGACCTGGTGGTCCCACTGGCCCGGGTGGTCCTACCGGACCCAGCGGTCCAACCGGCCCAGGCGGACCTGGTGGTCCGAGAGGCCCTGCCGGTCCCCTAGGCCCAGCCGGTCCCTTAGGTCCAGCCGGTCCCAGTGGTCCAGCCACTCCCGGTGGCTAATCTTCGATAGATATTGAACGGCTTGCCGCTCCGGCAGCAAAATCGACTTTTTTCAAGTCGATGGAGCGTCTATTCAAATTATCGTAGCTCTTGTAATAGATGACTCTATTGGTGAGGTCTTCGATAACAACCCACTGGATGTTCTCCACTTGCTTTTCAGTATCGGCAGGGTCTCGAACCAAGCCTTTGGGATAATCGAGACTGTTCAGAATATGCTCGGCAACATTCACCGCTGAAGCGGCATCTGCAGCCGGTCTGGCGCTTGCCACCATGGTGGCGGTGCGAACAAAACGTGCAGGCGGAGTCAAATCACCGGGCATTCCTAAAAGTCCGCTGCCCTTGCCGGTCTCATCTATTTCCATACCGGCGATTTTGAGCTGATCGTGCCCTTTCGGATTGAGATGGACATAGTTTCGAAGGTTGGTTATATGCCAGGGAAACTGAGGAGAATTAGTCATCACTCCCAGAGGATTATCATAGATCTTCTTCTTGCCTTCGATGAACTCGACCACAAGGGACTTTCCGCCGGCGTCGTGAACGGCAATATGCACTGTCGGTACACCGCCGAGAGCTTTTATAGACTCGCCCCAGATCCGTCCGTTTTCCAGGGACCGCCTTGCTTCTTCCACCGTAGAACAGGTCCCAAGTATATAACCGCCGACATCGCCCAGCTCTAAAGCTTGCTTTTGATCGGCAGCCGGCACCGCTTCGTAGACGCTCTCGGGAAGCCAGAGAAAAGAGAATGACAGACCCTTTTCATTAACACCTTCGGTGGCAAAGTCCAGTCCAAAAGCATTAACCATGGTGTACCCATATTTAGATGTCCAGGCAAGACCGGGTTCTCCGCCAGGAGCCCTGGATCGGCGAGCCTGCCCCCGGGATTGCACCACAAGCTTCGACTGCAAGTCTATAGGAAACTCCATGGTGCGACCGACAACGACACTGCCGTCAGTAGCTTTGACCAGGAAATTCGTGCAGGCGGCAACAGAATCGGCAGCCCCTAAAGCAAGAGTAAGAGATAGGAAAATGCCCTTGATAAAATCCTTCAATTTGCTGCCTCCAGATGCTTCTTCCAACCCTGGGATTTTCGCATATTTGACTCTTTTAGACAGTCACGATCTGGTTGAATTTAAAAGTTAGGATGAATTCAATATCAACAGTTTTCAACAATAACTATGGCGTTCCCTATGACCACAAAACTTGAACAACCCCAACTAGAGTCATCAAAGAAAGATAGATCTGAACAGCCCTGGCTGGCCCGTAGGTGCTTTGAAAGAGAGCGACTATATCAAAAAACCCGGCACGATCTCTCATGACCACTGGGACTATTCTTTTATATATCCTCTGAAGAACGGGAAGCGCTGAGTCCGAAAAGTCTATTCAGAACTTTTGCAAGAGCAGGCAGAAGTAATAGTGTCAAAAGTGTCGCAGGTAAAATCCCGCAGGCAATTACTATGGCGAAGGGTTTCTGGCTCTGGGAGCCTATCCCGGTCGACATAGCCGCCGGAGCCAACCCAACTGCTGCCACCAGGGCTGCTATCAAAACCGCGTTTAACTTCGCCGATGCTGCCTGGCAAATCGCCTCGGTTGAAGCCATGGCCTCCCGCGACATCATGCTCTTCATCGACGAGACAATAATCACGGCATTCTGAATAGAAAGACCGAACAATACGATTAGACCCACTCCCGATGAAACGCTAAGATTAGTACCAGAGAGAAAAAGCACCACAATGGCCACCGCCGCCGCCACCGGTACCGCACCCATGGCAAGGATGGCGAAATAGGCCGAGTCGAATACAAGATAAAGCATGATAAAGATAATCACCAGGGTAGCAGGCACCACCACCGCCAGCCTCTCTCCGGCCGCTCTTGCCCGTTCAAATTCACCGGCAAAAGCAAGCGAATATCCGGGGGGAAGTTTGATCTCTTTTGCTATCTTACTTTGAGATTCTAAAACGGCAGAGCCCAGATCTCGTCCGCGGATGTTGGCAAAAACTGCCACTCGTCTTTTGTTCTCGTCACGCAAAATAGAATTGGCGCCTTCCATCTGCTGTACCCGGGCAAGCTGACGAAGAGGCAGCTTCAGCCCGGAAGGTGCCGTCACCTCTATATTAGGAAGTTCATTCAAGTCGTCTCTATATTTTTCTGCCAGCCTGAGAACAACGGCGAACCTTCTCTCCCCTTCCAGAACCCTGGTGACGACCTTACCACCTATAGAGGTTTCGACGATATCCAAAACCTCTTCCGTACTTATACCTTCCCGGGCAGCGGCCTTTCGGTCAATCTCGATGATCATCTGGGGCTGACCGAGAATGTTATCCTGACCGACATCGACGATACCTGGTACCGAACGCAGAACAGAGGCGACACGACCGGCTATGCCTTCGAGAGTATGAAGATCCGGACCGAAGACTTTGACTGCGTACTCACCATTTTTCACACCGGACATAGCTTCTTCCATACTGTCCTTGATGCATTGAGAGAAGCTCAAAAAGAGACCCGGTGCCACCCGATTGATCTCTTCATTCATCGAGTGTATAAGCTCTTCTTTAGAATGAAATTGACTGCGCCACTCAGATTGAGGTCTGAGCCCTACTAGAACAGCGATGAGATTATATGGATTTGGATCGGTACCATCGTCAGGAGAGCCTATCTGTGTAAGGGCGCTGGTGGTCTCGGGATAAGAGCGCATCACCTTTCTGATTTTACGAGCAATCTCGACTGCGTTTTCTAGAGAGACACTGACCGGGCGAATATTGGCCGTCAACCAGATATTGCCCTCTTCTAACTCGGGAATAAACTCTGCCCCCAGTAGTGGTACCAGAGCACCGGAGAGCGCGAAGAATACAAGAAAGGATGCAATCACCATTCTGGCGTGTTTTTGAAGTTTTCCGGTCAGTCTTTCGTAGAAGGTCTCGAGTTTGATCACCATCGGATTTTCACGATGCACCGGTGGCTTCAATCGAAATACTATGTAGCAAATCACCGGCACCACCAGTATGGTGGTCAGTACGGCGGCAAAAAGAACCAGGTTCATCATCACGGCCAGGGGCTTGAACAGTCTTCCTTCTACATGCTCGAAGGTGAGAATCGGCAGAAAGGTTATGGCGATGATCACAGTGGAGAAAAGGATAGGTTGAGCCATCTCCGAAGCAGCTTCGCAGATGCCTAGCCGAAGCGAGTCAGGATCGTCTCCGGCTCTGCTAATACGTCTCATTATGTTCTCGACCATGATCACAGCGCCGTCCACGATGATACCGAAATCGATGGCGCCAAGCGAAAGCAGATTGGCAGAGATATTAAAGCCCTTGAGAGCGATACAAGAGGCGAGCAGGGCGGTGGGAATCACAATGGAGCAGATAAGCGCACTTCTCACCTGAAAGAGAAAGAGCATGAGAATGACCACCACCAGAACAATGCCTTCTGCTACATTATGACTGATAGTCTCGATAGTCTTGTCCACCAGAGCGGTTCGATCTTGCAGAGGCACAATCTTCATGCCTTCAGGAAGCTGGCTTTCGATATCGCCCCAGGCTTCTTTGAGATTCTCTATCACCCGGGAGGGGTTATCACCCCGGCGCATCAAAAGAATGCCTTCCACCGCGTCATCATCGTCATCGAGACCGACCTGGCCCTTGCGCACCGCCGCCGATATCTTAACAGTAGCAACGTCCTTCACTCTGACCGGTGTCCCCTCACGACTGGAGGAGATCACGACCCCTTCGATATCCTCGACAGTCTTTAGCAGACCCAGGCCCCGGACCATATAGCGCTGATCGTTGCTGACCACATAGCTGCCACCGGTAGAGTCGTTTGATTTTGCGATAGCCCGGCGTATATCGTTCTGACTGACACTGAAGGCTCGCAGTCGGCCGGGGTCCATTTCGACTAAAAAAGTCCGGGTCGGGCCACCGAATCCGGTGGAGTCGACAATACCATCGACCGATTTGAAAAGCCGGTTCAAAAGCCAGTCCTGGGTCTCTTTTCTATCCATAGAAGACCAGTGACTGCCTTGTAACGTATAGCGATAGATCTCGCCTACCGGACTGGCATTCGGCTCTATCTCAGGCTTTACTCCTTCAGGCAAGTCGACATTGGCGAGGCGCTCCAGGACCTGTTGCCTGGCATTATAAGGCTCGGCATGATCATCAAAGACCACGGTCACCACCGAAAGTCCGAAGATAGATATAGAACGGGGCGCCTTACTGTTAGGGATGCCGTTCACTTCTTTTTCTATCGGAATGGTGACCAGCCGCTCGACCTCCTCCGGCGCCTTGCCCGGCACCAGAGTGATGACCCGCACCTGCATATTGGCAATATCAGGAAAAGCCTCGAGCGGTAGCTTGCGATAAGCGATGACACCACAGGCGAGGACAGTGAGAAGGACAAAGACTACAAAATAGCGCTTGCCTATGAGCCAATCCGTCAGACGATGGATATAAGAGTTCATCTAAGTGCGAGTCCGCTTCTTCTTCTTCTTCTAGAGGCTCAGTGCCAGTTCTTCATCGAAAGCGAACGCAAGGAGAGAGATTCGCGGGTGACAACCTGCTCACCGTCGTTCAATCCCTTCTTAATAACGGCATAGCCGCCAACCTCTTCACCCAGTTGAATCGGTCTCTCCTCGAAAGAATATTTACCCCGGGGAACATAGACGACTTTCTGGGAGCCGGCTTCCTGAACAGCTTTCTTCGATACTGTAAGCGCTGCACACTCACCCACCATGATCTTCATCCGGGCAAACATCTTGGGTTTGAGCTTGGTCTGGGAGTTGGGAATAACAGCACGTACCGCAAGGGTTCTGGTCTCCGGATTGATAGTGCCGGCTACATAATCGAGCCTTCCTTTGAAAGTCTCATCCGGAAAGCTATCCACCTGAAACTCAATAGGCTGACCCACTCTCACATGTTTAACATCCTGCTCAAAAACATCGGCGACCAACCAGAGATTATCGATGTCATCAATAACCAGCAGTGACTGGGAGGGATCGATAAGCTCTCCTGCATTAACATTTCTCTCGAGCACAATGCCTGCCTGGGGAGTGGTCAACGGAATGGAGTTGACGACATCCCGTCGTTCCATAATCGCTTTTATGGTGGTGGATGGCATGCCCAGAACAGAAAGTCTTTGCTCCAGACAGGTTCTGGCTCTCTCCATCTTCTCCCGGGCGATTCTAACCGTGCCGGCTCGCTTGGTTTTAAGCGCCGCCACTGCGTTCTCGTGTTTTTCCAGGTCGGTCATGGCCGATTCTACGTCGGCTTTAGAGCCGATTTTTTCATCATATAAAAGTTTTGCCCGCTCATATTGCTTTCTGGAGAGAGTCAGCTCGGTTTCGGTCTGGGTGGTGTCGAAATCGATTTGCTGCAGGTCTTTAGAAAGCTCCGAATCGATGTCTGTCTCTTGTTTGAACAGATCGGTGACCATAGCTCCTATCTCCTGACTGGAGATCACCGCGACGGTCTGGCCCTTTTTGACATGATCTCCCAGAGAAACCTCTAAAGAGACGATACGACCGGCGGTGGGAGCACTCACTCTTGTGATGGCGCTGGCGTTGGCCTGCAATTGCCCGGTGGCTTCCACCACCATAGGCAGATGCCGTTCTTTCACAGTGCCATAGGAGATTCTCTTGAGAATAGAGCTGGTTGGATTGAGGGCGATTTCTCCGTCAATACCGGCACTAGCCCGGGATTGATGGCTGTACGCGATGCTGTGACTGGGGACCGGGGTTGCTCGACCTCCGATGGCACAGACTGTTACCAGGGAAAATGCGCCAAAAGCGACCAGAAACAATATAGATTGTTTCGCAAGAAATGCTTTTTTCAAATTCGGATCCATCCTATATCCCCTGGTCCAGAACCAAGGGAATTATAAAGTCATATGGGAGGTCTTTACGAATTAATTCTATCGCCCAATTGTGATAATCCTGTAACTGAATCCAGGGCTTTATCGAAGCAATATTAATTTGTTACCAGAGTCGATTTATGCCGCCACTTTTAGTATCAGATATGGCTGGAGAGCCGATAATATCCAAACTCGAGTAAAAATGGACGACAAACACTTAATTAACTGTTTCTCCGGCACAAGAGACTTCAGGATGCCTGGCTAGACTGAAAGTCTATGCTAACTGCTTCGCGGGGACCGGGGCGATGGATGTTGTTCACATCCCTGGCTGCCTCTTCTCTCTACTTTCTGGCTTCAGCTATCTTAGCTCTATCACCCCGGGAGCTGGCCAAACGGCACCTCTTCTTTCCGGTGAGGACAAGGGTCTATTGCACCCTGCCCGAAAGGATCGATGGCGCCATTCTCAAACACTGTCAGTTCAGAAGCAGAAATAAGAAAGGACCGCTTCTACACGGCGCCTACATAAAGAAACCCGGTGCAAAATATGTGCTGCTTTTGCATTATGGTCAGGGCGGCAATATAGCCATGAATATCGGGCTTGCCCGCATGGCACTGGCTGCCGGACAGTCGGTCTTTACCTATGATTATCGGGGCTACGGCATGAGCTATGGCGAGCCCTCGATTGAAGGACTGCTCGATGACGGAGTCGCCGCCCACGATTATCTGGTTCAAGATTTAAAAATACCGCCATCACAGCTGGTGCAATATGGAGTCTCTCTTGGCACCGGTGTAGCCTGTCACGTTGCCGAGCAAAGGAGATCCGCAGCGGTAATTCTAATGAGCCCTTATACCTCGCTAAAAGAAGCTTCTCGGGATAGCTTACCCTTTCTTAGACTCTATCCCGATTCTATGTTTCCCGAAGTCGATATGGGTGCAGCGCCGTTCATGAAAAAGAACCGGATGACGCCGGTCTTAATCTGGCACGGAGGCAAAGACCTGGTTATTCGCCCCGAAAATACAAAACGACTGGCAAAAATATCGAGGGCGCCCCTGACACTATATCTGGAGGCAAATCTTCACCATGGTGACTGGAGCATCAACGAAATGAGCGAGCGAGTAAAGCTCTTTGTGACAGGTTTAAATAGTGAAGGTCCGCGCAAAGATGCTATGATCGAGAAAGATTATATCGAAGTAGGCCGACGGAATTCTATCTAAAAGAAGCCACAGGAATCCATTAGGCATCCATATAAATTCAATTTTTCGAGAAGCTGAATGGGAGGTCTAACTCCATGAGCTATCATCCTGCCGGCCATGAAAGCCCCAGAACAAGACAATTGCATATTGCAGCCAATCCTGAAACTTCTGCGGTATTGCTGCGAAAGCTTGCCACCCTGACCGAAGACCGCTTGATACTGACCTATCTGGCAGAAAACCGGTCTACTCCTGCCGATACCCTGAAGGCACTGTCACGACACGCAAGCCCGGAGATAAGAACGGCGGTGGCCGACAATCCTTGCTGTCCGATAGAAACACTGAAAGATCTGACAAAAGACGACAGTGCTGATTTACGTTTTGCCATGGCAGAGAATCACTGTCTGGCAGAGAGCTTGCTCCATGATCTCGCCATAGATGAAAACCCCTGGGTAAAAGACCGGGCAGAAAAGACCCTGGCAAGACTGGCTGAAGAAGCCGAAAAAGCAAAAGCGAACTTAAATCTGCCCTGTCCCAAGCCGATTCGAGTCCTGCTCGCTGAAGACAATGATTTCATTCGTTCCTTAATCAAGAAAAAAATCAGTCAGGATAGAGACATAGAAGTTGTCGCGGAGGTCAATGACGGTAAAGCCGCCGTTATCTCTTGCCTGCAAAACAATCCGAGCCTCGTCCTGATGGACATGATCATGCCGGAACTAGACGGTATTCAAGCAACTAATATAATCAAGACCCAGAGACCGTATGTCAAAGTCGTGATGGTCACCGGATGCGATTCGGACGAAAAGATAATCGCAGCCTTAAATGCCGGTGCCGACGGCTATTTTTTGAAAGTGAACGCCCTCGATAAATTAACCGCCTGTATCGAAGCGGTGGCAGCCGGCGGAAGCTGGCTTGACCCGGCAATCTCCACCACAATATTGAGAGAATGTTTCATCCCGGCCGATACCGAAGCCGTCAGAAATTCTGTCGAGAAATCCTCAAATGTAACCGACAGTATCGAAGAGCTGGTGGCTGCAGGCAAGTATGGACACGCCATCAGAATAGCGCGTTCTGCCTATGACTATGCGGTGGAGCGATTCGGTCCCGATAGCGAAGAAGCGATCAATCTTCTCTGCCAGGCAGCCGAGTTGTATTACATGAACAAAGACTTCGCCAATGCCGAGAGATACTATCTGCATGTCCTCGAAGTCAGACAGGAGATTTTAAAGAACGCCGATCAAAAGACCAACAGCGTTTTGAGAGTACTGGGCAAAATGTGCGAATCCACTGGCAACCTCCACCAGGCAGAACTTTATTACAGCTGGGCTTTGAGAATCAGCGAACGGATGGAAGACCACTATCGAGTTGATGAAATTCACAACAAATTAAATCAGCTCAAGTCGCTGAAACGGAGCCGAGAAAGCAACAAAGAGCTACGCTCTCCCTAGAATGGGGGAGTCAATCGCAGGGTGCCTTGTGGTAATATCTCTCTTATCAGGTAATCCAGGCGTTCAGGTAACCAGACAAGAGAGACCGTATCTGTATGCAGGGTTTCACAGTTCTGCTAATCGAAAACAATCCGGATGACTTGAAACTTTTCGGTCATCTGATCGAAACCGGCTCGAGTTCGGAGTTCGAGGTTATTGCTGTCGACGAGCTCACCAGAGGCATGGAAGAGCTCGTCAAAAAAGAGATTGACGCCCTGGTGCTCGATCTGGATCTACCCGGGGCAGAAGAGCTGGATACTTTTCGGCTTATTAGAACCCGCTTTCCCCAGCTTCCTATTATCTTGATCGCTAATCATCAAGATGAGCGCCTGGCATCCGAAGCGATTCAAAGCGGCGCCCAGGATTATTTTTTAAAGAGCGAGTTGAGCGCCAGTCTCCTGACCAGGGCAATTCGCTATGCTGTCGAACGGCAAGCCCAGGAGACCAAGATCACAAGCTTGAACGACGACCTCGAAAGAAGAATTATCGAACTGGCCTGTGCCAATCAAGAACTAGACACTCTCTCAAAAAACCTGACCCTGGCTAGAGACCAGGCCCTGCAGGCAAGTTCGTATAAATCAGAATTCCTGGCCAGAATGAATCACGACATAAGAACACCACTCTCTTCATCAATTGGTGCAGTCGAACTCTTAAAAAGCACCGGACTCGATGCCGAGCAGAATGAACTGCTTGATCTGGTGGAAGGCTCTAATGCTAGCCTGCTCAAAATCGTCAATCAGGATCTGAATTACACCAATATGGAAGCCTGCGAAGTCGGTCTGGATTACACCGACTTTTCTATGGTGAAGCTGGTAGAGGACGCCGCCGAATTGATGGCGCCACTGGCTGTCAGAAAAGGCATCAGTATGATGACTTATATAGATCCTGTGATCACGAGCTTGCTTGGCGATCCGGTTCGGGTAAAGCAGATTCTTCTCAATCTAATAAGCAACGCCGCCAAGTTCACAGAAAAAGGAGAGATCTTAATAAGAGCGACAAGAGAGTCCTATGACAAAGAATCTGTCCTGGTAAGAATTGCGGTGATAGACACCGGCAGCGGTATGGAAGAAGAGAAACTGAAAGAATTTTTCGAGCGACAGCTTCCCACTGATATCGGTGGTGATGGCGATAGCGATAGAGATTACGAGCCTGGTGAAAGATTTACAGAACTGCAACAATCCAACTCTGGTCTGGGTCTTGCAATCAGCAAACAACTGGTGGATATGATGGGCGGACAGATAGGCGCCACCAGTATTCCCGAAAAAGGCTCCACCTTCTGGTTCTCGATTCGCTTCCGCAAAGGAAGACCGGTCAGAAAAATAGATGCCATCCCTCTTCACGCCATGGTATCGAACTCTCTTGCCGGATACAAAATACTGGTTGTGGACGGCAGTGACAACGCCAGAATCATTACCCGTTCGTATCTTCTCGCGGCTGGATTCAAAGCCACCGCCGCGGCCAGCGCCGGCGAAGCCCTGGAGATACTGAGACATGCTTCCTCTCAGGAAGAGCCATATCAAGTTACGATTGTCGACCTCGATGATTCAAAACATTCAGTCGCCCTGGCAGAAGAGATCCAGAAAGATCCGAGCATCTCACGAACGCGACTGATCTATATGACATCGAAGCGCCAGCCGGCCACAGAGCTGTGGAGCCGAGGTTTCTCTTCTTACCTGACCAAACCGCTCAGACAGACAGCCCTTATCTCGTCCATAGTGGATGTCACCCTTGGTCAGGTCGAAGAGCCTGACAAGCCGAAAGAGCGTGCAGGCGGCAATGGCAAGAAGTCCCTTAAAGAAGGAACTAAAATACTTGTTGTCGAAGATAACTCTTATCTCCAGGTGGTGGTGGGCAAAGTCTTACATAGATTAGGTTGCCTTGTAGATCGGGCCGAAAACGGCAAAGAAGCGGTCGAACTACAGGCCGCCAACAACTATTCGCTTATTTTGATGGATTGTCAGATGCCTGTTATGGACGGCTTTGAAGCCACCCGACGAATTCGTGAGCGAGAAAAAGACAGTTCGATTCGCACCCCCATCGTGGCGATGACGGCAAGTATTCGGCAAAGTGATCGAGAAGCCTGTATGAGAGCCGGCATGGACGACTTTTTAAGCAAGCCGGTCACCATAGAAAAACTAGAATCGGTTCTGACCAGCTTGTGCTGAATTAATCTCGCAGTACAATCCTCTTAGCCAGGGTCGATTCGATTTTTTTCATGTCTTCTTCTGAAGCTCTATCGGCTATTACTTGGTGAAAACGTCTGGCGTTTTTCAGAGTTTCGGTCGCCAGAATCTCCCTCATCTCAGCAAGGTGCTTGAAGAAGGAGCCATCATCAAGATGTTCGAGAATCATACTGTTGATCAAATTCTTGAGCCGATCGTTGGACGAATGGAGCGAAGCGACATAGCCTGCCGATAGACCTCTCTTCTCAGCCTCTTCAAAAAGGGTGGCATCGGTGGCAAGGCATCTCTCTACAGCGTCGAAGATCCGCTTTACCGAATCAGAACGCTGGTCGTTGTCCATCTGTGCGTATGAGGCAAGCACCGTATCCAGAGCCGATACGACTTGCTTGATCTCCATCTCGAGGAATTCGAAAACGTCGAATTTTGTAATACTGTTCATGGTGATTTCCTCCTGATTTTTTACTTTCTGAAATCTGGACAGGAGCAAGGAAATCCGTCTATTCAGATAAATTGATACAGTCCAAACTGTTTTCCTCATAGCATATTCCACTTCTGCTTATGCCCTTCCGAGGGCAGCAAAATAAACAGAAATGCCTGAATTAGTGCGGTTTTATAAGAATTTGCAACATACAAGAAAGTATCATTCATCCGAGTGAGTTTATTTACATCATAAAAGAGTAGTATGGAGTTGTTCGAGCAGAATTCCCGGTGGAGCTAATGCTATGTTCAAAAATCGCAAAGATGCCGGATTGCAACTTGCCTCTAAAATCAAGAAGTGCACTGTCGGAAAGCGCGATCAAAAACAGATGATGGTGGTCGCTCTGCCTCGCGGTGGCGTTCCGGTGGCAAGAGAGATTGCCGAAAAATTGCAAACAGATCTGACTATTTTAGTCGCAAAAAAAATCGCTGCCCCTTTCCAGAAAGAGCTGGCACTCGGTGCAGTGACTTCTTCGGGAGTGACCGTTCTCAACGAAGAGCTGCGCGTCAGTGTGGACGGCATAGATCGCTATGTCGCCATCGAGCGTAAGCCGGTTATGGATGCAGCCGTAGAACTAGAAAAACGCTGGCGTTCCGAAGCCGGTATCGCGGACCGTAACAACATCAAAAACAAAGCTGTGGTGCTGGTCGATGACGGTGTCGCAACAGGAATGACCACCCTGGCAGCGCTGCGTTGCCTCGCTGCCTCCGGAGCCAGAGAGCTGATTCTGGCCACCCCGGTGATTGCAAAATCGGCCTGGAAATTATTACACCCGGAGTGTACAGAGATAATCTCCTTGAAAAATCCGAAGGATTTCAATGCAGTCAGCGACTTCTATGAAGACTTTCACCAGGTCGAAGATGACGAAATGATCTGCTGCTTAAAAAATCTCCACAGCTTCGCCCTGGACAAAGTAGAGTCTGCCTGAAAAGCGACTCTAAGAATGGGAAGCCAGGCTGACAGCAATAGCTGGACAGCGATCCTCATGCCCCTCAGTCGGACAGGAATTGCAAATTCTTGCGGTCTCATCCAGCTCTTCACAGCCAAGGGCGCTTTTCCATTTCTTTCCGTAGGCGACCAGCACCTCAAGAACAGACTCCAGTTCACGTCCCATAGCGGTGAGTGAATACTGGGTATGTCTGGCCGGACCCTCCTTATCTACTTTATCGACGATTCCTTGATCTTGAAGCATCTTGAGACGCTGGGTCAGAGTCTTGGAGCTGATTGGCTTAAGCGATCGGTAGAGTTGAGAAGGGCGCTTCGGACCACTAAAGAGTTCTCGAATGATCTGGCTTGCCCACTTGTGGCTGAGTATTCCGACGGTTATATCGATCGGACACTTGGACTGATTTGTGCTCATTTAAACTACTCTCAAATTTGATTCCAGGAAATGAGAGTGTTCGTCCTGTCCACAAACACTACCCAGACTAATCCTAACAACAGACTTTGCAGGCGGAATCATGCGATAGAGCGATAAAAAAGAACGCCCTGGATGGCAAGCGAGATAGAAACGACTCGACAATCAGCCTAAAGAATAGAACCAAATGGTTACCAGCCCAGTTGCTCAACTCGGTTCGAGGAAGTTGACACCGAATACGAAGCAGAATAGCAATCCTCCTAGTGGTGGAAGAAAGCTATGGTGCCAGTCTGACAAGATCTAATTAAAAGATCCCGCCACGGGGGTAAGCTGCCGATGAAACCAAAAGATCTAGCAAAAATCGAGTCTTCCACATCACCATATTCCGTATCACTATTTATTCGGACAGAGAAACCCTATCCAGAGAGAAAAGACTTCGAAAACCATATACACAGAATTCTCGGCAGGCTGGAAACCTGCCTGGATGAAAGCGGCTGCCCGGAAGAGACAAAACAAGAACGACTGAAGGCAGTAAAACAAGAGCTTTCTACCCTGGACCACAAAGACCTGCTCAAGGGTATTGCACTCTTTGTCAACGAACATATACATCATCTCTTCAAGCTACCTGTTGAGACGAGAGATGCCGTGGTCATAGACGAACTATTTGTAATCCGAGAACTCTTGCTCTCAGTCAACAAGACCTATCATTACTGGCTCCTCACCCTGTCTGAACCATCCATTCATCTTTATCACGGCAAAGAAGATGAACTGAAGGAATATTTAGAAGATGAATTTCCACTGGTGCATTTGATTCAAGAAGCTCCTCTAGAGAGGACCATGTCCAGTTCAGCGGTGAGCGCAGGTGTACGTTCAAGTGCAAGTCGCTCCGCCGGCTCCACTCATTTGCCAGGCGATTATGCTGCCGATCAGGACAGCTACAAAGAAGAACACCTGAAACAATTCTTTCGCAAAGCCGAAGCAGTTCTTTCAAATGTCCTGGAAGAGCATCCCTATCCTTTGATACTAGCCGGCACCGAAAGAAATCTGGCCAGCTTCAAAGAGCTAAGCAAGCATCATCAGAACGCCGCAGGTTTCCTGAACGGCTCTTTCAACAAGACCAGCCTGGCCGAACTTAGAGAGCTCGCCACTCCCGTTATCGAAAAGCATCTCTCCGGCCGTTGTGCTTGTGTTCTAGAAGAATTTCAAGAAGCCCTCGGCCATAAGAAAACAGCCCAGGGCATTCAAGAAGTCTGGCAGACAGTACAGGAAGGTCGCTGCAAGGTGCTGATGCTGGAAAGAGACTTCTATAGCTTCGCCGGCACAGCCGAAGGAGAAATGAGCCTCGATCTCTCTGTGGATAGATCAAGATCAAGTTCAGACTGCTTTGTCCCGGATAATCTGGAAGCTTTGATTCGGAAAACGAGGCGGATGGGAGGAGAGATAGCTTTCTTCGAACCGGACAAACTGAAACTCTATGATAGAGTGGCGGCAATTCTAAGATATTGATATATAGATGAGAATTGCATTTTTCGTCAACGCACTGAAAAAAGAAGCGACTGACAGCACCACAATCAGGCTGGCCATGGAAGCAACCAACCGGGGTCACCAGACCTGGTTCATAGAGGCCGACGACTTTCTCCTCGATGAGAACGACTGTGTCATGGCCACTGCTCGTAGCGTCCCTAGAAATCGATACCGCTCCACCGCCGTTTATCTCGAAGAGCTCAGAGGGAAAAAAGCTGCGAACAAAAGAATCAAATTCACCAATCTCGATGTCCTCTTCCTGAGAGGAGATCCTGTTCCTGAGAGCAGAGAGAGAAGATGGACAAAAGATGTGGGAATCTACTTCGGAAAGTCGTCTGTTAGAAATGGCGTTCTGGTGGTAAATGATCCGGATGGTTTGAGCGGAGCCTTGAATGAATCCTACCTTGATCTCTTTCCCGAAGCGGTCAGACCGGTAAATATAATCACCCGCAAAAGAGGTGAAGTAAAGAAATTTGCCCATGAAAGAGAAAAATTTCTGCTGCGACCTCTACGCTGGTCGCCGGACAACGAAGAGTTTTTGGTAACTGGTGATGACCTGCCGAATCTCAATCAAATCGTAGAATCTCTAACTCGGGACGGCTATGTAATTGCTCAAGAATTCCTGGAAGACAAAGCAAATCCAAGCGGTTACACCATGGTCTTACTTCTGGAAGGCTCCCCTTTGCTATACAAAGGCAAAGCTGCTGCCCTCAAAGTGATACCAGGTCAAGGAAGAGGCTCCCTTGAAACACCGCATCTGGAGCCAGCTACTCTAAGTAAAAAAGAGCTTCGATGCATTGAACAGGCGAAACCCAAACTTATGAAAGATGGAATGTTCTTTGCCGGTCTTAAAATAGTTAACGCTAAGATTATGGAAATTGATGTTTTCTGCCCCAGCTATCTCAGTCAGATAGAAGAGCTTCTCGGCAGCAACTTTGCCCGGCCTGTGATAGAAGCCCTGGAGAAAAAAGCCTGAGGCGATACAGATTTTTGGGTTCATTCTTGATCAGCAATAGGAAAGCCATAAATCTCCCGGGCCGCATCAAGAGCCGGCGAAGACCATACATCGTCCTCTTTCAAGCCCTCGACAATATCGGCCAGGGCTTCATGCTCCATATAGCCGGCGGCATCGAGCACCAGAGCCGACACCGGTCTTTCTTTTAGTCCCGCTTCAATACAGGGAAGCGCACGAGGATCTTTATAGAGCGCCAGGCCGGCCAGAGCCTCTGCCCGGACCTCCTCATCCGGATCGGTTAGCAGAGCGTAGAAAATCTCCCGGGGCTCAGGCACCATATCAAGCTTGTCTTCCTCTAGATAGCTCTGCACCACCTGCTTCAAAGTAAACACCGACCAGTTTCTGACATCAGCACTTTGATCAAGACAGAGATTGGCAAGACCTTCTATCGCGTAAATAGAACTCTGAACACCAAGTGCCATTGCCACCGCCTGACGAACCCTATGGTTTTGATGTTTGGTCAGGGGCATCAGCAACTTAAGACAATCATCAATTTCGTGATGCATAATACAGCAGGCAAGCACTTCCAGAACCACCGAGTCAGTCTCGGTGGACAATCTTTGGATAAGCACTGCTTTAGTTTTCTGAGGATAGTCTTTTCCTGTCTGGCGCATCAAAATCTCGGCACCCAGTACCCTCTCGTCGGCATCAACGCTCTCGAGCAAAACAAGCGCCTTCTCGAAAGCCTCTTTGCCGCCGTGATATTGAAGAAGGTAGCGCACCACGGAGTAAAACTCACCATAGACAGTGGACAGCATCACAAGCCGGTCCACAGATAGATCAGTCAAATTGTTCAAATAGGCTTCGACAACCTCTCCGGGATACCCTGCAGAGGCGAGCTTTGCCAGAGCGTCACTGTCAGATTTGGCAATAAGATCATGCCAGAGATAATGAGGATCGTCCGGAGCAAAAGCTTCCACGGCTTCGAGAAACTCTTTTGGGAATGGACGCTCAATCATTCAGTCAACTTAGAAGGGGAAGCTATTTTACTTCATTCAAAGCCGCTAAGTACAGAGGGCAAGTCAGGAAAGCCGCTACTTTCAGGGTATAGTCCGCATCTGCC
Source organism: Candidatus Obscuribacterales bacterium (assembly GCA_020634035.1). GTDB lineage: Bacteria > Cyanobacteriota > Vampirovibrionia > Obscuribacterales > Obscuribacteraceae > RI-106. The sequence continues at coordinate 134,642 of JACKCM010000009.1, forward strand.
TGATCGAACTGAGCAGTCCAACCGAACTTGATCTCATCCCGGACATAATTATGAACCCGGCGCAGCAGATATTCGCGGTCCTCCGACTCGGCTGCCAATCGCTCTACCAGCTCTCGAAACTCTGCCATGTTCTGCCCTCAATCTAAAAAAGGAACCGTTTTCTATTTTGAGGATGTCAAAAGTTCGTGAACCGTCTGTGACCTTACAAATGCTCTAGAATATGTTCCAAAATTAGCGATTGCCCGGACCCGGAGGAAGGTATTATGAAGAGACTAATAAGGAAGTCAGCCGTCAGTGCTCTGGCAGTTTCTCTTGTGGCAGGCTCCTTCTTGATCGGGCCTAAGGCATACTCAGCCTCTCCTGAACGAGGCAAGCAAAAGCAAACCGGAGGTAAAAAAATGACCGAGAAATCAGTACTGGACTTCAAGGCTCGCTCTCTGTCCGGCGAAGAGATAGATCTCTCGCGCTATAAGGGCAAAGTCCTGGTCATTGTGAACACCGCCAGTAAGTGCGGCTTTACAAATCAGTATGCCGGTCTGGAAGAGCTTTATGAAAAATATAAGGATAAAGGTCTCGAAATTCTCGGCTTTCCCTGCAACCAGTTCGGCGGCCAGGAACCGGGCTCAGAAGAAGAGATAGCAAATTTTTGCCAGAAAAATTATGGGGTCGACTTCCAGATGTTCGAGAAAGTCGATGTTAACGGCTCAGATGCCCATCCTCTGTATAAGTTTCTCACCCATGAAGCCCCCGGTGCGCTGAAGACCGAAGCGATCAAGTGGAATTTCACAAAATTCCTGGTGGATAAAAATGGCAAAGTGCTGAAAAGATTTGCACCGAATGTAGCACCAAAAGATCTTGAATCCGATATTGAAAAACAGCTCTGAATCAACCGAGCCAGTGACGCAGTCCCAGGGTCTCCAGCTGATGCTCAGTGGTCACCCTGAGGGCGCTATGTTTGTGAACCTGAGAAATCAGGTCTTCACCGGGCAAGGTCGGTTTGCGGCGAGAGAACTCCTGACGCGTGTCTATCAGTCTCTCTTTTTCACTAGATTCCTGGGGCAGTGGTAATTTTTTCTGCCGTTTTAATCTGAACATGGTCCTTCCTCCAAAATCATTTGTTGAAGCTCCTCTGCTTTCAGGTTAATACATGATTGTTCGCATTCCGTGATCGCTGTGGTGAATCGAAAAGCGGGAATAATATTTTGAGAAATTTCGGAGAATAGCTATGACCTTCAAAATACTAAAAAGAGGTGACCTGCAAGAGATCGTAGAATTCAATCAGCCTGACTGTGTTTCAATATTCATGAACACGCACAGAATAAGGAACGAAAGGAAGAAAGATCACCTGGTGCTCAAGAAATTCGCCGATAATCTTGAGCACAGCCTCAAAGAGAGAGGTCTGCGCCCCCCGGATAGAGCTAAGCTTCTGAAGCCCCTGAAAAACATTCTGGAAGACACCATGTTTTTCGCCTATCTATCCTGTGGTCTGGCTATATATCTCGGCTCCGATTGGCACAGAGTCTATCGTCTGCCGATAGCTGTGGGCAACGGCGCTTGGGTCGGCAGCGAACTAAACCCCGGACCGATACTGCCTTATTTCGACTCGGCCAACCGATACTTTCTACTCTCTTTAGACCAGCACGGCTGCAAATTCTACGAAGGTTCATCGGTTGATGGTCTTTTCGAGATAGATTTAAAAGGCATGAAAGAGGCCCTGGCCTTACTAGAGCTGGTCGATGCCGAAAAACAGCTGCAACTGCACAGCACCTCGGCAGGAGGGGTACAAAGTCATCCCGCCTACCATGGTCACAATGATGGCGAGCAACATGAGACCAGAATAAAAGAATATTTCAAGGCGGTTTCGAACATATTGAGGGCAGAACTGAGACAGGAGAACGCTCCACTCATTCTTGCCGGGGTCGACTATCTGCATCCTATATACAAAGAAGTGAATCAATATCGTCATCTTTGCCGAGAACATATTACCGGCAATGTCAAAGATCTCGATGAGAAGGGTCTGAGAGAGCTAGCACTTAAAACAATCCAGCCGGTTTTCGATCAAGATAGAGACGAAAATGTGAGCCGTTTCCATGAAGCCAAAAAAGCCGGCAGAATTGCCGACGGCACCCGTGCCTGCAAACAGGCGGCCCTGGAAGGCAGAATCGAGACCCTTCTCTGTCTTCGGTCTGAGATTGGCGATGGCGATAATGCCACCATTCGACAGGTAGATACTATAGAAGAGAGGCAGATAGCAGAGATTGCCCTAAACACCCTGGGAGCCGGCGGCAGATTAATCTTCGTCGATGAGCAGATAGACGGCGGCGTGGAGCCGGTGGCAATTCTCAAGGGCGACTCTAGAAAAAGATAGGGACTAAAACAAGCGCTATCATTGAGACGAGAATCACACCGACAAGATTGAGCCAGATGCCGGCCCTTATCATCTGGGCCATCTTCAGTTTGCCTGAACCGAAAACGATGGCATTAGGAGGCGTGGCCACCGGCATCATAAAGGCACAACTGCTGGCTAGAGTTGCCGCCACGATTAAAGAATATGGGTCAATCTTAAGCGCCGGAGCCAGAGAGGCAAGAATGGGCAAGAAAGAAGCAGTTGTTGCTACGTTCGATGTCAGTTCGGTCAGAGCTGTGACTGTAAAAGTAACCAGCAAGATATGCATGAACGCCGGCAATGCGGTCAGCAATCCGGCGTGACTGCCGATGAATTCGGCTACCCCTGTGTGCTGCACCGCCGACGACAGGCTCAATCCGCCGCCAAAGAGCAAAAGAATTCCCCAGGGAATTTTGGCAGCCGCTTCCCAGTCCAAAAGAAATCGTCTCTCTTTCAAATTTACCGGGATGATAAATAACAGAAGTGCACAGAACATCGAGATTCCCGCATCTGTAAGGCCTTTAAAAGATAAGATACCGGCAAGCAAAGGTCGAAAAGTCCATAGAAAAGCGGCAAGCAGAAAGACCATAAAAGTGAGCTTCTCGGCTTTGCTCACCGGTCCCAGCTCTTTCAACCCGGTCTCAATCATCTCAGCCCCACCTTCTATCGGATCGTTTGCCACCGGATAAAGTATCTTAGTGAGAATTATCCAGGTAAGCGGCAGAAACAAGAGGGTGACACTGAGACCGATGGGAAGCCAGCCTGTAAAGCTCAGCTCACGATGGTACTCTTCGGATATAAAGCCGACTAAAAAAGCGTTCGGACCGGTGCCGATTATAGTTGCGATACCGCCGATAGAGGCAGCATAGGCAATGCCCAGAAGCATCGCAACATTGAAATTACTCTCTTCCTTCTCACTTTTAGAAGCCAATTCGATAACGCTCATGGCGATAGGCAGCATCATGGCCGCAGTTGCGGTGTTCGAGACGAAAGCACTGAGGAAAGCCGTTACCAGCATCACCCCGCCGATCATATTAATCGGATCACAACCGACCAGACGCAGAGTGTTGTAAGCGATACGACGGTCCAGACGCCACTTCTCCAGAGCGATGGCAATTAAAAATCCACCAAGAACAAGAAAAACCAGGGGATGAGAATAGGGCGCAGTGGCTGCCTCAACAGTGGTGGCACCCAGAAGAGGGAATAGCACCACCGGCAACAAAGCAGTAGCCGAAATATGTATTGCTTCGGTCAGCCACCAGACAGCCATCAAAACAAGAACAGATAGGGTAACCCTGCCGGCAGAGGCGAATTCAATAGAGTTCCCGTTAACATCCAGATAAGACTCAGGCATTAGAAAATAGCTGATAGAAGCCAAAGCGGGTCCGGCTATTAAACCAAGCCATTGTATCTTCGACTTCAACTCCAAACTTATCTAAACTCCTCTAAACCCTGTAGTTCAAAGCTCAGAATTATAGAGCAGAAACTTTCAAAAGCCTGTTATTGACAAGCACGAAAAAGTGTCGAGATGCTAAAGTAGGAGACTTGTTTTCCTTTACCAGAAGCCCCGGAAGAACAATCCTTGAAATATCTATCCTGCAGGACCAGAAGAATAGCCGCCACTCTTCTTACGGTGAGCGTCGCCCAAACATTACTGACTGCGGGTGCAGAAGCATCGGAAGAGAAGTTCAAAGAGGCGATGCAGTTGCGGGAGCAACATCACTATAAAGAAGCCAAGAAGATCTACGAAGAGCTGATCAACAACGATTCTCAAAACGCCCGAGCGCACCAGGAACTGGGTGCCGTCTATGCCTCCCAGGGCAAGTATTCTGATGCACTTAACGAAGAAGGAAAAGCGCTCAAGCTAGATCCTGAGCTTCATCTCGCTCATATTTATCGAGGCATGATCTACTGCAACAAAGAGCGCTTCCTCGATGCCTACGAAGAGTTCAAAAAAGCCCAGGTCCTTAAACCGGAAAGTTTTGTAGTTCACATGCGGCTCGGTCTTGTCGCCAGTCGATTGAAGCGCTTCAAAGAAGCTCTAGACTGGTATCAGGGTGCGGTCAAGATCTTTCCTGAGCGAAGCGCACCACATCTGGCGCTCAGTGAAGTCTATATAAAAATGGGCACCATAGATAAAGCACTTCAAGAAGCCGAACAAGCGGCCGATCTGGAAAAGACAGCAGAGACTCTCAGCTATCTGGGTGATGTCTACTCCTTGATCAATAGACTGGATGACGCAAAGACAAAGCTTGAAAAAGCTCTGGAGCTTGATCCGGCTTTGATTCAGACCTATCTCACCCTTGGTCGGGTCTATGTCCTCACTGGTGATTTCGACAAAGCAAAGACGATCTACGAAAAAGCAAGGTCTCTGTCCAGCGGCAATAGAGAGGCCTGGCTTGCTCTCAGCCTGTTGAAAGACAAGTCTATTCATAGAGTGATTGTGGTCGACTCCACCCCCGAGTTTGTAGAAGAGAATGCATCCTTTTTACCAAGGATTAAGATCACCGTAAAAAATGTCAGCGGCATCGACCTCTCAAATAAACCGCTCGAATTTCGAGCCATTTTCGAAAAGCTCGAAAATGGGACCCGCGCCCATGCCAGGGCAAGATTCCGGGGAGAGTTCAAACCGGAAGAGACCATAGAAATAGTACTCCAGAGCCGCAAAGCCTTCGATTTTCAAGCCGAATCAGGAAAGCAACCCTTCGTTCAATGCACGGTCAACTGTAAAGTCGGTGAGACAAGCGCCTTCCAGTCCCAGTATATTCTTGACAGGCTCATGCAAGAGAGAATTAAGATTAAAGACACCGCCGGAGCGCCTGAACAATCTGAGAATCTGTGAGACAATCGAATAGGAGCCCTATTACCAGAATGACATATGTCTGATCATACGAGCGACGAGACGGACGACCGAGATCTTGGTGGCGCAACCGGTCGGATGAATCAAGACAAAGAAAATAGAGTAAACAAACCTCCGTACTTAAGTAGCCCGGGGAAATTTTCGCCCCAGTCCACCTTGCAAAAGATGGCGGAGTTCAGTGGCGAAGTCAGCATTTTCGAATCTCAGTCTCTCACCCTTCCGGGTGAGGAGCATGCTATTTCTTCCGACCGGTTCGAGACCCTCACCTTTCCTGAAACCCTGGCAAAGGATGGAGAGCAGGTATCGAATATCGAGATAAAAGAGAGAAAACGACGCCGCCTCAAAGAGGTAAAAGCGTCCCACGCCGAATTGAGAAAGCTCTCAGAAGAAGAGAGTATGATGAGCCGCTACCAGAAGCTCTCTTCTATAAAGAAACAAGAAGCCCAGAAAGATCCTCTGGTAGGAGCGGTTCTGGCTAACAGATACAAAATAAACGGCATAGTCGGCAAAGGGGCCAATGCCACTGTATATAGAGCGTTTCGTCTCTCAGACAACGCCACCGTTGCGATTAAAACAATCCGCAATAAAAGCTTCGAAGACGTAGTCAGGTTCAATCTCGAAATCGAGGCTATGGAGAGAATGAGCCATCCAAGCCTGGTTCAGTACATAGACTGTATCCGTCTCGATCAGGGCAACATTTTTCTGGTCATGGAGCTGATCAAAGGGATAAGCCTCCAGGAAGTTCTCAAGATCCACGGACCGATAGTTGATGAAGAGACGATCTGGGACATTCTTTTTCAGGTCAGCGACGCTCTCAAGCACGCCCATGAAAAAGGCATTGTGCATCGAGATTTAAAATCAGGAAATGTGGTGCTGTCTAAAGAGATAAACCAGCCGCTTTCAGTCAAGGTACTCGACTTCGGGCTTGCCAAGCACCAGAAGGCGGCCAATATCACAATGCACGGCACCACCCTCGGTTCTCCTCTCTACATGAGTCCGGAACAATGTCGAGGCGAAGAGCCCACCGGTCAGTCAGACGTGTATTCAATCGGAATAATGACCTATGAGGTAGTCTCAGGAATCGTGCCCTTTATCGGCGAGACTATTACCGAGATCATGGCAGCCCACTGCGATCCTGATACCACTCATATACCGGTTTCGGAGGTCTGTCCCGAGCTGAAAGCGGCAGAGTTATTCGACCGAATGCTATATAAGGCTCTCAATGTTCATACCGCCTTCCGCTTCCAGGATATGACCGAATTTCAAGAAAGTCTCAACCACTGGATCGACACTGTCAGAAGTAACAGCTAGAAAATCGACTTTTATAAGTTGGTAGATGTATCGTCTGTAAGCTGCTATCTTTCTTTGAACAATGAAATTTGGCTTGGCAGCCGGTAATAAGGAAATAAGGAACAATGAAGAAGGGCATATTCGAAAAATTCGGCATCTTCACAATCGCTCTTGCCGCCCTGGTAACGGGCATGATTCTGAGCAGTACGCAATCAGCATGGGCGACAGCTCACAAATTATTGAGCGAAAAAGATTACATTGCCCAGACTGACGGAGAAAAAGAAAATTTCTCGGCTACCCTTTCGGTACCGGATGACTTCAAAAACTCACCCACCTGGCTGACCCTATATAACGGCTATGGCAACCGGCCAGGATTTGGTTGGGCAAAGGTAACCATCGGTCCATCTGCCAAGGACAAGGATGGGAAGAGCGAAACCCTGGCCGATGAACACACCTTTTTGACGACCCATGCCAAATCCATAGATCTGACCGGATATTTCGCCGATGGACCACGCCAGCTAACCATCGAAGGTGCCGGTGATAAAGGCGCCTATTTCGCCTGGACCCTGACCGGAGCGCCCTCGGTGCTCAGTCTGTTCAACGCCACCAAGGTGACCCCGGGACAGAAATTTCTGGTTCACGGAGTCGGCTTCGGCACAGAAAAAGACAAAGTGACCCCGACCATAAACGGTGAGGATTGTCTGATCCTGACAATTAAAGACAGCATGATGGCGGTCAGAGCACCGGAAAAACTGGAAGGAGACGCGGTCACTCTGAGAGTAAAAGTAGGGGACAAGTTGAGCAATCAGCTCAGCATCCTGACCAATTATGTACCGCCTCATCTGATTTCAATGAGCCCCCAGGGCGGCAATACCGGTGCCACGGTGACAATTCGCGGCTCAAATTTCTCTAGAGTGCCGGAAGAGAATGTGGTCATGGTCGGTCCGAATCCGGCGACAGTAATGCAGGCTATGGACACCGAAACCCTTGTAATAACAATCCCTGATCTGGGAATCTCGACAGACACTCTTCCTCTTACCGTTACCACCAACGGTACCAAATCGGACAACTATCTCAATTTCTGGTGCGGGGACAACTTCTTCTAAGCCCACCTGACAAGCCCCTCATTGCAACCGCTAATGTAACACAAACATTAGAAATCCATGCCTTGACAGCCATATTGAATATAGTGGTAGGTCATCCAAATTAACGGTACATTTAAATGAGGAACATGCAAAGATGATTCGAAGCATTCTAGTCCTTTCATTGTTACTCGGCACTGCCCTGGCTCCTGGAGCCGCTCTGGCTGAGGGAGGCGCTACCGGCGTCACCCCCATCAAAGTGGAAGAAGGAAAAGCCATCGAAGTGACCGGCAACATCAAATCAGGTAAGAAGATCCCTCTCGAGTGGGCGGAAAAGAGCTCTGTAGCTTGTTTCCCCGGCACTCGATTCGAGATGTTCGACGGCAACCATGTGTTCTACAGAACCACTCTGCCGGCAGGCAAGCAGATAAAAATTCAGCTCGAGCCCACCGACAAATCCAAGACAATCAATCTCTATGCGCTCAGACAATCGGCCGGCGGCAATCAGCCAGTGCCACCGAATGTGGAGTCGGCAATTTCGGCAGAAGCCAGCTATCCGATTTACGCAAAGAGAGGCGGCAAAGTAATTAAAAATGCTGATGACGGAGTTCGCAAAATCGACTTCATCTCGGTAAATAGCCCCTACAGTATTCTCATCGGCGTTGCCGGTGCCAAAGGCGCCACCGACGGTGAATACAAATTGAGCGTCAACGTCGGACCTCGTAGATAACACAATTTCCATAGGAGAATCTTTCAATGCAATTTTTACCCAAGAAAAAATTGTTGACCGGCCTCGCTGTCGCAGCGGTATCCGCAGTTTCTGTTCTTTCACTGGCGGCATTTGCCCAGGGACATCTCGATGCAGAGTTGAGAAGCGGCGATATCAGAATGCCCGCTACCATGAAAGCCGGTCAAAAGTATGACGTTGCCGTAAAGGTCAAGAATGTCGGCTCTGTACAATGGCAGGGTAGAGACTTTCAACTGATGTCCAAGATCAGCCGTGGTCCTTCGGGAGCTCCCACCCAGAGAGATGAGTTCACCCCCCATGTCTATCTGAAAGACTGTGTTGATACCAACGCCAGAACGGAATTTCACTACAAAGTCGAAGCCCCGACCTGGACCGGTAACTGGGAGCTGACAATGTCCATGGCCAAAGGCAATAGCCGATTCGGCGACATCGTCAAGAAAACCGTTAAAGTAGTCGGAGACTAAGTTTCCGAAGAATCAACAAGAATGGAGGTCCTGATCAGGACCTCCATTTTTCATATAGATAAGAAATCCGGACATCTTTCATATATAATGATCCACCGCCTGTAAATAGCTCGAAGAGGACCAGGAAATGACTTTTCCTAAAAAAGCAAAACTATTTTTCACCGCATCGCTGGTTGTCACGGGGCTGAGTCTTGGCACGGCGATAAGCCCGGTTCTAGCCCAGGATTCGTCCGAACCTCAAGTATCTATGGTCACCCTGAAAGCGGTCAAAGGTCCCGGCGGCGGCACCGCGGTAATAACACCTAAAGGGATGGTCGCCCCCCTGCCCGGAGCAGGCGTCAGCGGCGACACAGCCCAGATTTACATAGGCTCCAGTGGCGGCTTCTGGTACACCGACAAAAACGGTCAGAACGTCGACCTGACCGAGGCAGTACATAGATTTCAGGCAAAAATGGGTAATATGCAGCCGGCTCAAGTGCCTCAATATGCACCCCAGCCCTATTATCAACAGGCGCCCCAGCAAGAGAACCAGGTTCAGAGCCAGAGTTCCGGCAATAGTGGAGGAAGCAGCGCCATGGGAACGGCAGCAGCAGCCGGGCTGGGCGCCATGACCGGAGCAGCGGTGACCGGACTGATCAACAGGTCCTACTACGACGCTCCCTATGGCACCCCTATGTATTACGGCGCCGGCGGTCCTTATTATTACAATAATGGCGAGCGCATGACCGTTAACGATCTCTCCCCCAACCAGAAAGCTTTTGCTTACAACCAATACGCAAGCAACCAGCAGGAACAGGCCCAGCGCCAGGCCGCAGCGCAACAGCGTTACGACACCAGGCAAAGCAACATGCAGACAGCCTATAGTCAGCACCAGAGCAATATTCAACAACAACAGAACTGGTATCAAAACCAGCTCAAAGAGAATCCCCAGAGAAAAGAGAGCTGGCAAAATCAAAGAAGCACAGGAAATAATCCCTTCGTGGCTCAGCACTATCAAGACAAACCCACAGGCCGATTCAATGCCAGCGACGCTCGCGCCTCCTCTTTTAAAGAACGCAATCAGGGACGTGAGCGTTCCACTACCGGAGGACTTAGAGATCGCATGGGTGGTGCCAGATCAAGCGGCGGCGCTAGCGGTCGCTTCGGTGGTGGTCTGAGAAGAGGCGGTCGCTAAATCTCAGATCGATCTAGAACCAGTATGGCGTTTTTGCCGTCCAGGGATTCTTGGGGAAACCTTTGTGCAATGCCTGAAAGGCTTTCTTAGAATACTGAGTGGTCTTATCGTTGGTGCAACCGTATCTGGTGGAGCGTACCGCCAGGTGCAGGGCTTCGGCAAGGCGAGCGTCTTTTGGCGCTACCGCATAATATGCCATCACTCTATCAACGAGAAGATTGGGAGCCGTTCCCATCGCAATCAGTTTTTTATACTCGGTTGCAGCCTGGGTCAGCTCTGCAGAAGACAGGCATGAGATCCTGGAATTATCGTCCTTGAGCTCATCATCGCACCACCAGTTATCTCGATAGCTGTCGATCTCATCGAACTTAGACTGCCTGGGCAGGCCCGCCCGGACATAGGGATTCATGGCCGGATTCTTGAGTATGATATCGATGGCAAGAAAGTCTTTCAAAGCCGGGTCCTTAGAGGCTGCGTAGGCTGTCAGCTCGTTTTTCATCTGTGGTCTGAGAGCGATAAGTTGTGCAGTCAATCGACTGGCAGCCTTCTCGTCTTTTAACAGCACAGCTCTGGTCCAGGCAGCCTGCACGATGTTCAGTTGCTGGTCTTTACCGATACTTTTGTGAGTAGCCAGTTTCTCCATGGCACTGAGAGGCAGCTTCTTATTAATCAAGAGTGCTGCTCTCTTGGTGAATCGCGCCGGATAAACAGTGAAACTATCTTTCTTTTCGTAATCTTCGAGTTGCCCATCGGGTAACGCGGCAACATCATTGTCCCAGGCTATTTCAGCCGGTCTTGCCTCGATAAGAGAAGCGAACTCTTCAAAGGTTTTGCAAAGACCCAATTTTTGATCACTGAGCAAATTACGAGCTGATGGTGGCAACTTCTCTCCATTGTTGCGCAGTATCTCGTCCACCACAGTGTAAGCCATTTTTTCGTCTCTTGATTGCAGAAGACGCACCCGATGAAAGGTCACCGTAGGATAGGCGGCCGAATCAGACTTGATTCTGGCGGCTGCTTCCAGGACCTCTTCAACCCTAGAATCTTCCGGCTTCAATTTAGAGATCAAAGAGAGAAGCCAGGGCTCTTTATGATTTTCATCGGCAGCCTTCCACTTTTTGAAAGCCTGATCGGCAGAGGCCGCGTCCGTTGCCTGAAAGTTGAAAACCCAGCGACTGAGATCATCGTCTAAGGGGCTTTCCTTAGGCTCGGATTTTGGTGCCGGCTTATCGTCATCCTCATCTTCTTCCCGGGACGGAGCATAGCGATCCATTACCCAGGTCAGGTCGGAGAGGGCATTTCTATAGTCGGCGCCGGCGGCATCACCCTCTAATATGGCGATAAGCTCCCTTGATCTTTCAACCGGCTCTGTTCTTACTCTTATAAAAGAGATCAAGCGAGCGGCCGCTTCATGTAAGTCTTTATCTTCGTCACTCTCTCTAATATCCTTCAAGATAGTAAGCGCTTCGGTAAGCTCTTCGGAAGACGCTTTGGCGAGAGTGGCTTTACGAGCGATGCTGCGCGCGACCAGATAACGAGAGAGCTTGCTCCAGCGAGACTGTTTGTCTTGGCTGATTTTTCTGAATCCAGCTATCGCTTTATCAAAGTCACCGGCATAAAAATTGAAACTGGCGATCTGGTAATCCCTGTCATTGCGCAGCTCCGCATCGGCACTTTCTGGCAGCGGTTCGGGTGCCACCGGCTTCACTTTATTATTATACGAATCGCCACCGCCGGCGAAGACCAGATCCTGGGCCGCGACCCAGTCTGTTGTTCGCTTATCCTTGGCACCATATTTAGAGATATAACTTTTCAGCGTCTCGGATGCGGTGAGGAAAGCATCACTATTGATGTTCAGAAAGGCGCTATAGTCGACATATTTGTAGGTCTCAATCCTGTCTATTTTAGTCTCTGAGACCTCTTTGCGCGCCTTGAGCCAGGTGTCGGTATAGTCACGATAATCAGGATCCATAGAAGCAGAGAGTCGGCTATCCCAGACCAGAGTGAACTGTTTGTTCATCTCAGGGGTAACCGGCTTTCCGGTCAGGTGTCGATATGCCACCACCAGGTAGGATCTGGCATAGTCAGGTTGTAGTATGCCGAGGTTGCCTCCGGCAAAGAGTTTGAGAGGAAGATCCGGATGCAGCTCATGGTGAAAAACCGCCTCTTCGAAAAAAGGTCCGCAAGCGATCACTTGCCCGATACCAAACATAGAGCCGCCAATAACTGCAGATGCAAGAAATGCACTCATAGCTTTCTTGAGTTTAGCTCTGGCAGACACGATCCTTTTCATAGAATCTCCTCTTTGACTTTCGACAGTAAACGTTTATTCCATAGACCGGGAGAGAACAGATAGACTCTGCGATCCCCGGAAAGTTGTTTCGGGATACAAGATTTAAACTTCTCGATCACATCGACTTCATCGACACTGAAACCGAATGCGACAGAATCATCAGAATGACCAGAACAAGCCAGAGACCGACCCGCTCCAATATGGGAGAGAACCGCACGTCTACCGGCGCCCATTCGAAAGAACATCGGCACCACTTGATCGACATCCTCTCTCAAGTCAGAGAGCCAATAATCACCCACAACCCAGGAAGCAAGGCAGGTTATGGTCAGCTCAGTGTCAGCCGGAATACGACTGCGAACTCTCTTCACCAGCTTTTTGTAGAAAGCACGCTTCGAGCGAGCACAGTCGAAATCAATTTGAATAGAGCGCGTTCCCGGTCGGCCGGCGGTCTGTACAATGGACCCGACCAGACCTTCCAGCTGCTCTTCTGAATAAAGTGCTCCGAGTCTTCGATCTATTTCTATTCTGCTCACCGCCTCTAAATAAGTACCATCAGGCACCAGCAGGGGCTGGAGCCTCGGTTTACGTCGCCACTCGGCACCGGTCAGTACCAGGGTCTGAGCAAGATAGGCAACCCCGGTATCTCCCTTGTTTTCGTCGATGAAATCGATACGATGGGGCAACTCCCAGGCCCAGAGCATGAGGGCAGGGCGTGGAGAATTTTTTGAAGACCGACAAAAAGCAGTGCTACCGCTGATTACTATCAAGGATGCCAGCGAGACAATCGCTGAAATCATGATAAGAGCTGGTAGCACTTTGTTATTCTTCAATTAGACAGGCTGAATTTGTGAACCGACGACAAATTCTCTACTTTGAGGTTGCTTCCTTAAGCTTGACCTTCATTTCGTCATAAGGAGTCTGGGCAACTTGTTTGCTTCCGTCAATGAAGTGAAAGTCGGTGTAACCGCCGCCGATATCAATAATGCGGATTACATTAGATAGGTTGACGGTCTCGAATCTTTGCTTACCGGTATCGATTTCAAAAAATATGGCGCTCATGACTTCTTCCTGTTGGTAACTGGTAACTAGTATCTGAACTAACAGGCTCGATATTCTACCACCAAAATCCTCTTTGATTCCCGGCACTAGCTCTTGCAGTATTCAGAGAGGAGAAATTCGGCAAAGAGCCTGTCGCTGGGCGCTAAAGGCAGCTCAACAAGATCAGAGGGAGTGGACCAGCACAATTCTGAATGCTCTATCAGTTGCGGCTCTCCAAGAGCGCTCACAGAGGTGAAACAGATGGTCAGACCAGAGCTTTTGTCGAGGGCGCTGAAGAGTACTGCTCCCACATCGAGCACTTCTAGAGCCAGTTCTTCGAGCAGTTCTCGCCGGGCTGCATCAGCCAGACTCTCTCCAGCTTCCAGTTTGCCCCCGGGGAACTCGAAAAGCCCACCATGATTTTTGTGCTCGGGTCGGCGGCACATAAGAAACTTTCCAGAGCGCTCGATAACCGCCGCCAGTACCCGGTTCTTTTCTACAGTCATCTCAATATGATACAGGAAAGCTGATCAATTCTTAGCTTCGAGAGTCGTCGATATCATATCAATAACCACCGGTCGCCCCGAATCTCTCCAGAATCCGATGGTGTAGACGATGCCATTTCGAATCACTTTTTTTACGCCATTATTATTGAATTCGAAATCGAAGTTGACTTTTACCCGAGGAAAATCCGCCTTAGAGAAGCCCATCTGACTACCTTTTATGAACTTTACAGCCGGTGCGGTCGATCTCGACCAGGCTATCGCTTTGAGATTGGCTTCCAGCTTAGTCTCACTGTCGGGAATAAGACCCTGAGCCTTCAACTTCTCGACCAGATGAGGCGCCAGATCTCCTGCCGTCAACGACTCGGTGAAGCTTTCATAGGTCTCCTCATCGACATCGTAAAGATGCATGGTAACGCTCTCGGCAAAAGTCGGCAGCTCTTTTGAAGGATAGTCGCTTCGAGAGACAATCTTTCCATCCCTCGGCATAGCAGGATATTTAGCAGATTCCGGGAAGATCGAACTGAATATAGAGCTGAAGAGGACAAACCAGCCGATACAGACAAAAGCTATTGCCGATAAAAGCCCCAGCCGCGATGGAGGTTGCCTGAACTTCACCGATAATTTCAAAAGGTTTCTTGCCATAGCCCCTCTCCTGACATCCCTTCAGAATACGGAGAGTAAACAGCCGGATCCACGGGAAAAACCCGGTATTCAACTTTCCTTTCAAAGCTGTGGGAGCAGATAAATCGACCGCTGCAGCAGGAGCTTGTATTATTGATTCTGGATCTATTCTTTCTTAGATCTCTTCTAGAGATAAAAGCGTGAGTATAAACGAGAACGAAACCGAGATATTGCTTCGACTTCTACAGGGAAGTGGAGTCGTCGTCCGAGAAGAGATTGATTCAGCCAGGACCATGGCCCAGAATCTCAATCTACCTGTGATCGAAGCGATCAAACGCTCGGGTATGCTCTCAGACAGCAATCTAAGCCTCGCGCTTGAACTGCAGCAAAGAATAACTCACCGACAGCTCACTTTTGACGTAGCTATCCGGGCTCTGCGCATAGCGATGCAGAAACTGGTAAGCATAGACGAAGCGATCAGCAGCGTAAATCGGCTTCACGAGAAGACCAGGATAGTAGTCAGCGCCACCAACGAACTGACCACTCTGCTTATCCAGACCAAATTCATCTCATCCGAGGATTTAGGCCGCCTGATTAAACTATCCCAGGATTCATCGATGATGATCGGTCATCTCCTGGTCATGGACAACAGACTTACCCCGGCAGAATTGATCTCTTCTCTCGATGCGGTCGTCGCCCTTAGAGGCAAGGTAATGGAATCGGTCAAAGCGACCCAGGCCCTGCGCTATGCCAGACAAAAGGATATCGCCTACGAACAGGCACTGTATGAGCTGGATTTCTTTCAACACGTAGATGATGCGAATCTTCAAGAAAGAGATCTATTCACCATGGCCGGTGCCATCTCTCGCGAGGATCTGGCGGAATGTTACGAGATCGAAGTATTGAAGATGAAAGTTTTCGGTCAGATCTTGTTGGAGCGTGCCCTGGTCACTTCGTATCAGCTTCAGTGCGCAGGCAGTCTGGTCGACCTGGTGGTAAAAGGTAAATTGAAACCCTACCAGGCAGCCCATGTTCTCGATCGAATCTGCAACCACGACGAAAAACTGGACAGCGCTCTCGATTCGGTATCACCAACCGAGGCTCTTCAAAAACCGACAATAAGCTTTCCTGAATTTCTGCTCAAGGCTGATGCCCTGGCGAGCCATGAACTGACCATGGCTCTGGTACCGGATTATGGAGTTCCCCGACAGCAAATGGAGACCCTGGCGAACTCGCAGATTCTAGATAAAGACTTCCTGGTCACGGCGCTGAGATTGTATTCCATCCACCTGAACGGCTATCTCGACATTGACGATTCTGTGGATATACTGCGTTTCTGCAAGAGCAAGAGTCGCAATCTCGACAAAACCCTGGACAATCTCAAGGTCTACATTCCCCAGCGAGCGCAATGGACATGGCTGAAACAAGAAAATTAAAAGCCGGAATAATAGGAGCAACCGGCTACACCGGAATAGAGCTGGTCCGGCTCCTGGTCGGTCATCCCGATGTGGAAATCGCTCTGCTTACCTCAAGAAGCTATGCCGGACAGCCATTTTCTAAGGTGTTTCCATCTTTTAGCGGCATCGTCGATCTGGAGCTATCCGGCAATGACCATATCCACAGCCGGGTGGAGGATATCGATGTCCTCTTTCTCGCCCTGCCCCATGGGCTCTCGGCCAAGATGTTGCAAGAGATTTCTTACCGCAGTCGGGTCGTTATAGATCTTGGTGCCGACTTCCGCCTCAAGAACAAGCTCGATTACGAAGTCTGGTACGACCTCCAGCATCCTTTTCCAAAAGCTCTGAAAGAGGCAGTCTACGGTCTGCCCGAAAGACACAGAGAGCAGATAAAAAAGGCGAAGCTAATCGCCAATCCTGGCTGCTATGCCACTGCCAGCGAACTGGCTCTTTTGCCCCTTGCCTCAGCCGGTCTTCTGCAAGGTCCGATTGTGGACGCCAAATCCGGAGTCTCCGGAGCCGGACGCTCTGTCAACCTCGACACTTTATACAACGAAGTGAACGAGAATCTGAAAGCCTATAAAGTAGCCGGTCACAGACATACCCCAGAGATAGAACAAGAGCTTTCAGAAGCTGCCGGACAGCCAATTAAAATCACCTTTACACCGCATCTGATACCGATGCAACGAGGCATACTGGTCACCGCCTACTGCCCGGTTCCCGATGGACACAACCTTGATTCGGTGATGGCGCTCTATAAAGACTTCTATGAAAAAGAACCCTTTGTCCGAGTGCTTGATATAGAATCCGCCCAGACAAGATTCGTCCGGGGATCTAACTATTGCGATATCGCCCTCAAAGAAGATACGCGCACCGGCCGGCTGATTGTCACCTCAGCCCTGGATAACCTTATAAAGGGTGCTGCGGGCCAGGCAATACAAAATATGAATCTGGCCTGTAACCTGGATGAAAGAGCCGGGCTGGCGCCTGTTCCGCAGTTTCTGTAAACAGATGTCAAAAGTTTTTCTTGACACCCCCCGGAGCCGATGTTAAATTCCTGTTCTGGACAGGCGTTCTAGCGCCTCTCTAACAAACCAGATCCATCAGTCCATCGAGAATTAATCGTGTTGAATCCAGCCCAAACCAGCCATCTGAGCCTGCGACGCCGCCCCGTGACGACGCGCTCGGGTAGATTCTGGCATCGCTGATTTTCTAAGCAGATTTGTCATTTTTAAAACCCCGAGCCCAGTGAGCTCGGGGTTTTTCTTTGTTTATGGAGTTAAGGATATGAAGGCGACTATAAGAACGATAAATGGCGGTGTAACCAGTGCCCAGGGCTTCCAGGCAGGCGGCGCCCATGTCGGTCTCAAAAGAAAGCGCAAAGACCTCGCCATTCTGGTCAG
Source organism: Candidatus Obscuribacterales bacterium (assembly GCA_020634035.1). Taxonomy (GTDB): domain Bacteria; phylum Cyanobacteriota; class Vampirovibrionia; order Obscuribacterales; family Obscuribacteraceae; genus RI-106. The sequence continues at coordinate 151,964 of JACKCM010000009.1, forward strand.
CGACTGCCCGGCAGTAATGGCAGGTACCTTTACTCAGAATACGGCGAAAGCACCGCCTGTCCTCTGGAACCATAACATCAACCAGAAAGGCGAGCCGGTGAAAGCCCTGGTGATAAACAGCGGCAACGCCAACTCCTGCACCGGTCCGATGGGACCTGTCCACGCCAAAATGATGGCTGAAGCCCTGGCAAATGAGCTTGGCGCAGCCACCGAAGAGGTTCTGGTCTCCTCCACCGGCATCATCGGCGTGCCCCTGCCCATAGACGATGTGGTCAAAGGCATAGGCATCGTCAGCCAGGAGCTCGGTCATGACAGAGAGAGCGGCAAGAAAGCGGCTGAAGCGATAATGACCACCGACGCCTATACCAAAGAGCTGGCAGTGCAGTTCGAGGTCCAGGGCAAGACCATTACCCTTGGCGCCATGGCCAAAGGCTCCGGTATGGTCCATCCTAATATGGCGACCATGCTCTCCTTCATCACCACCGATTTAAAAATCTCCAAACAGCTCTTACAAAAGGCGCTTTCTGAAAGTGTAAACAAGACCTATAACATGATCTCTGTGGATGGCGACTCTTCCACCAACGACATGGTCGTGGCCATGGCTAACGGCATGGCAGGCAACGAAGAGCTGGTCGAAGAAGATATGGACTATCATCTTTTCGCCGATGCTCTCAATTATCTCAACGAGCATCTGGCCAAATCCATCGCCGCCGATGGAGAAGGGGCCAGCAAACTGCTCGAGGTCGAGGTCGAGGGCGCCAACTCGCTAGAAGAAGCCCGGACAATGGCCCGGGCGATAATCTCTTCGAATCTGGTTAAAACGGCAGCCTTCGCCAACGACCCCAACTGGGGAAGAATCGTAGCGGCGCTGGGCTCCACCGGAGTAGCCTTCGACATGACGGTGTTGGACATAAGCATGGCCGGCAATCAACAGTCGGTTTATCTGGTGCAGAACGGCACCCCCATGTTTGTCGAATCAGTGAGCGTAAACCAGATTCTCAAAGCTGATCAAGTATGTGTCACCATCGCCCTCAACCAGGGTCAATGCTCTGCCAAAGCCTGGGGCTGCGATCTGACCCATGAATATATCGAGAGAACCTGCAGATACACCAGCGACCATGTAATAGAGAGCCTGCCCAAGCTGCAAGCTATGGTTCAAGAAGGCGAGGTCGCATAAGAATGAAAGCTCTAGAAGAAGAAAAAAACATCGTGCTCATAAAAATCGGCGGCTCTACATTGAAGTCCGAAACTGAGTCGGCGCTAATAGTAGCCGAGGTCACCAAACTTGTAGAACATGGCATCACACCGATACTGGTGCATGGCGGCGGTCCTCATATAAACGCTCGGCTGCAAGCCCTGGGTGTGGAACCTCAATTCAAAAACGGTCTCAGAGTCACCGATGCCACCACCCTCGATGTGGTAATAGATGAACTGAATAATGTAAATCATAAACTGAGATCTTTATTTGCTGAAAAGGGCATCGAGACCGTAGCGATTAACGACTCAAATGAACTCTTTAATTGCAAGCAACAAAAAAATGGCGAACTCGGCTTCGTAGGCGAGATCACCAGCGTCAATCTAGATAACTTCGTCTTTTGTGATGCCACAGTCGTGCCGGTGGTGGCGCCATCCGGAGTCGATGAATTCGGACAGAAATACAACATCAACGCAGACCATGCCGCCATGGCCCTTGCTGCCGCTTTAAACGTAAAGACCCTGGTCTATCTATCTGACGTTCCGGGGTTGATGAAAGACATGACAGATCCCGAAAGCCTGGTCAAAGAGCTGGCACCAGAAGAAGCCAAGGCGATTATAGATTCTGGAGAGCTAAAAGGGGGCATGATCGAAAAGCTCGCCAACAGTATAGAAGCCCTTATGCGTGGCGTAGAGCAGGTCTGTATCGCCGACGGCAGGGTGGACGGCACTCTATTGAAAGCGGCGCTCAGACAGTTTTTTGTCGGCACCACCATCAAAGCAAGGGCCTAGATATTTTTACGTCCGAGAAGTGACAGCCAGTCCGCAAGCAAGCACAGATGCTATACACAGAGCCATGAGGGCACCGGCAAAGTCTCCGCCGCCCGATAGCTGGGTTATGGCCCCGACTATATAAGGTCCCGCAAATCCGCCTAGATTGCCCACCGAATTGATAAAAGCGATTCCGGAAGAATGATGCTCTACCCTGACACTGTCGGTGGTGAGAGCCCAGAAGGGCCCGACAGAGCCCCAGATCCCGAAGGCGGCAAGACAGAGCCCTGCCATCTTCAAGATCGAGCCGGCGCCGAAAGCGGCCAGGGCAAGACCCAGACAGGTCAATATGGCAGCGGCTGCCACATGGAACTTTCGCTCTGATATCCGGTCGGAGTTGCCGGCGATAATTATCATGCCCAGAGCCTGAAACAGGGCAGGAATTGCCGAAAGCAGCGCCGTGGTCGAATCATCGACATGGTCGAAACTCTTGATTATCTGAGGCAGCCACAGTTGAAACCCGTACATGCTCACAGTAAGACTGAAATAAAGAAGCGCCTGCCGCCAGACCACAAACTGCTTGAGACTGGCAAGAAAGATTGAAAGTGCGCTTTCAGCTTTGTCAGCTTTATCTGATTTGTTCTTGCGATCAGCACCGGTCATTTGGGTAAGCATCTCGGCTTCACTTTCTGAAAGCCACTTAGCCTGGTGCGGTCTATCAGGTAAAAGAAACAAAACGACTATGCCAAGCAGCACCGCCGGCACTCCGGTGACTACAAAAAGCCACATCCAGCCGCTTATACCCATCGCTCCATGCAAGGCAAGCGCCTTGGCCGAGACAGCGCTGCCGATTATCCCTGCCACCGGTATCGCCACCATGAAGCGAGCCACAGCAATAGCATAATACTTGGGCGGGAACCAGAAAGTAAGATAGTAGATCATCCCGGGAAAGAAGCCTGCCTCGGCCACTCCCAGAAAGAAGCGCAGAATAAAAAATTGACTCTGGTCGCGAACCAGACAGATAGCCACAGTAATAAGACCCCAGATGATCATGATTGAAGCGATCCAGCGTCTTGCCCCGAATCTCTCTATTACTAAATTGCTGGGAATACCGAAGATACAATAGCCGAAGAAAAAGATTCCGGCACCAAAACCGAATGCCTCGTGCGATATGCCAAGCTCCTCGTTCATCTGCAGAGCGGCAAAGGAGACATTGATACGGTCTAAATAAGAGACGATATAAAGAAGCAGCATAAAAGGAATCAGTCGCCAGGAGACCCTGGTCAGAAGCTGCTCTCCCTCTTTCGTTATCGTCGTCATCTAATATAAATGTGTTATCGCACCGGTGGCATCGACCTTGAACTCGAGGGCAGAAGGGGCGCGGGTCAGACCGGGCATACGCATGATATCACCGGCGAGGGCGACCACAAATCCGGCACCGGCAGCTATCTCGAAGTCTCTTATTTTTACGACAAAATCTCTCGGTGCCCCCAGACGTTTTTCATCATCACTTAGAGAATACTGAGTCTTGGCCACACAAACAAAAGACCGACCGAAACCATGCTCTTTGAGCCACTTGAGCTGGCGCTTCGCTGCCGGTTCGTACTCTACTGAGCTGCCACCATATACTTCGGTGACAAGCTTTGTAATCTTCCTTTCTATCGGGTCGTCCATATCATAGAACGGTTTGAAATCAGGTGTTGTCCCTTCGCAGAGCTCGACCACCTGCTTGCCCAGCGCCTCTACCCCGGCACCACCCTCCAGATAAGGACTGCATGGTGCTGCAGCCCAGCCCCTGTCTTTACAATAAGCAAGCACAGCCTCTACCTCTGCTTCGCTGTCCTGCTTGAAGACATTGACCGCGATAACATATGGCAAGCCGGTCTTAGCCACTATCGATACATGTCTTTCTAAATTGACGGCTCCTTCTATGACCGCCTCAACCGAGGCATGGTCGAGATCCTTAAAAGAGACTCCGCCATGCATTTTAAGCGCCCTTACTGTGGTGACCAGCACCACCGCATCAGGGGTCATGGTCTCTCTACGGGGAGAGGCAACGATATCGCAAAACTTTTCGAAGCCCAGATCAGAGCCGAAACCGGCTTCGGTGACTACATAGTCACCAAGGGCCCGGGCCGCTCTACCGGCCATGACGCTGGAGGTACCATGGGCAATATTGGCGAAAGGACCACCATGGACGATGGCGGGGACCTGTTCTAGAGTCTGGACCAAATTAGGTAATACTGCCCGGGCTAAAAGAGCAAGCACTGCGTCTTCTATCTTGAGATCGCTTACCCGAACAGGCTCTTTACGCATATTGCGGGCTATAACTATACGTCCTATTCTAGCGCGCAAATCTTCAATAGAATCAGATAGACAGAGAACCGCCATTATCTCTGAAGCGGCGGTGATATTAAAGCCGCTCTCGCGGGGATAACCACCGTTAATACCGCCCAGTCCAATAACAATGTCGCGCAGTGCCCGATCATTCATATCGAGCACTCGCTTCTGAAATACGGCCCGGCTGTCTATCATGAGCTCATTGCCCTGGTGTATATGATTGTCGATCATGGCCGAGATCAGATTGTTGGCTGACGAGATGGCGTGAAAGTCTCCGGTAAAATGAAGATTGATCTCCTCCATCGGATAAAGCTGAGAGAAACCACCTCCGGTGGCACCACCTTTCATCCCGAAAACCGGTCCTAGCGAAGGCTCTCGCAGAGCGGCCAGGGCATTTTTGCCCAGACGAGCCAGAGCCTGCACCAACCCGATAGAGACGGTGGTCTTTCCTTCTCCGGCTTTTGTAGGCGAGGTGGCGGTGACCAAAATCAACTTACCGGACTTCTTCGAGGTCAAAAGCCGCGCCAGACACTCCGGGCTGAGCTTGGCCATATAGTGTCCATAAGGAATCAGATCATCTTTATCCAGACCTATGGACTGGGCCAGTTCATAGATTTTCTTCGGCGTAATCGAACGATTGATCTCAAGATCGTTTCCGACGGCTGGCCGGGCAGACTTGTCGTAAGTAGTCATGGGTCACCTTCCTCTCAGATAAAGACAACTATAACCCAGTAGCTAAGAATCAGAAGATGTCATTATAAGGTTCCAAAAGTGATTTAGTCTGGTCTTTTCCGGACAATCTAATGATCGAGTCAAGCTCAATCCGGTACAATCGCAAAAATTCAATTAGCCTAACCGGGCAGGTGTCATTTATATAGTCCCCGCGTTTCCACTTTAAAAGAGGAATCAAATTTATGTCAGCAAAATCAAGTACCGCCGTCAAAGAGATAGAAGTCTTCAATCCGGCCACCGAAGAGAAACTGGGAGCTGTTCCCTACAGCACCACCGACGATGTGGTCAAAGCGGTGGAAGCAGCCGAATCCAATTTCAAACGGTGGAAAGACACCTCTGCCAATGTAAGAGCCGAGTTGCTCCACGGTGCCGCCGATAAAATGCGCAAGCATCAAAAGAAGCTGATCGAGCTTCTCACTCTGGAGCAAGGCAAGCCCGTTCCTGAAAACGAAGAAGAGATGGAATGGGTGATCAACACCTTCGACTACTATGCCGAACTAGGCAGACATGAACGTGGTCGAGTGCTGCCCTCCAACGAACCTTCTCAGCTCAACATCGTGGTAAAAGAGCCTTTCGGCGTGGTGGCATGCATCCTGCCCTGGAACTATCCTCTTTTGCTGTTAGCCTGGAAAGTCGCCCCGGCACTTGCCGCCGGAAACACCGTGGTGATCAAACCGAGTGAGCTGACTCCGCTTTCCACCATGTATATGATGGAGCACTGTCTCGACGAGTTTCCCAAAGGGGTTATAAATGTAGTCAACGGTCTCGGTCCTGATGTGGGCGAAACCCTGGTCAAGCATCCCGCCGTCAGAGCGATTGCCTTCACCGGCAGTGTCGCCACCGGTCAGCGCATCGCCAGCCTGGCAGCACCGGCCATGAAAAAGCTGCATCTAGAGCTGGGCGGCAAAGACGCTTTCGTGATTGCAGAAGATGCCGATCCGGAAGTGACCGCCAAGGCTCTCGCCTATTCGGCGCTCGCCAATGCAGGCCAGGTCTGCACCTCCACCGAGAGGGTCTATATTCCTCAGAAACGCAAGAAAGAGTTCACCGAGGCGATTGTTGAGTTCGTCAAAAAGCTCAAGATAGGCCCCGGCATCGAGCCCACCACTGATATCGGCCCAATGATCGGCCCCACTTTCAGAGACAAGGTCGCAAACCATGTTGAAGACGCCAGAGCCCATGGTGCCAAAGTCTTGATCGGAGGCTCTGTTCCGAAGAACTTCGACAAAGGCTATTATTTCGAGCCGACTGTCCTGGTCGATGTGGATCATTCCATGAAGATCATGAAAGAGGAGACTTTTGGTCCGACCATTCCTTTGATGGAATACAAAAGCTTCGAACAGGCGATTGATTATGTCAACGACTCCGAATTCGGACTCGGTGCCTGCCTGCTCTCCAGCGACCCGATGAAAGCCAAGCTCTTCTTCGAAGATGTGAAAGCTGGCACCATCTGGATAAACGACCCGCTGACCGACAACTATGCCGGTCCTTTCGGAGGCATGAAGCTGAGTGGTGGCGCCCGGGAACTCGGTCAAGAAGGTCTCGACGGCTTCCGCGAAGTGAAGCATGTACACTGGGAATTCGCCACCTCGGCGAAGTCCTACTGGTTCCCTTACGGAAAGAAAGGCTAAAGCTCCGGAATTAGCCAAAAGCCAATACGGTCAAAATCCCAAACTCCCTCCCGGGTCTGCCTTTAGAAGGCAGACCCGGCTTTTTATGTCCAGTAAACGCTGTTTCTGTATAGAACCAGCAAGAGGGCTCGCTCATGCCAGAACGTGGAGAAGGAAACAGAGAACAGATCGAATCAGGATCATTGCAGGCAAAATCCGGCATTGGGTCCGGATCCGATGGCGCATTAGAAAAAGCCGATGCAAAACTAGCCCGGGAAGCCTGGGCAGAGACCCGAACAAGGCACGAACATCCGAGACTGCTGGCAGAGGCGGTCTCTCTAAATGGCTCCAAAACAGGATCGCTTGCTCTGAACATGACCGAAGACGGCACTTTTTCCCGGACGAATGAGAAACCGACGGCCGCAGGCGAGAAAAGCCCGGGCCAAGAGCGCAAACTTATAGAAGAAGCAAAAGACCTTAAAAAGAGGCCGGAAATTATTGAAGAGCGCGGCTCAAAATCTGTACTGTCTGATTTGAATGATGCGAAGGAACCGGCAAAACCAGAGCTGAAAGGAACTCGTATCGCAGCCAGGCGCTATATTGCACACCAGAACAGGGTGCAGGATCTGGGTAAATCAAACTGGGGTACAGCCAGTCACGGCATCCTCGACGGTAACCTCAACCGGGGCATCGGCGCAGCGCTGGTTCTGAGCGTCGGACTTTCATATTACATTCAGTACCGGCAAAGCCATGAGGCACCGCCACTGTACGAAAAACCATGCAAACTCACAGGCAAGTAAAGGCTTTGGCCCTTATCTGGACTTTGAGTCTACCAGGGCTGTCTCCAGCTCTAGATAGTCACAGGGTATTGATTGCAGTTTTTTCAGTACGGCTTCGCTCGCTTTGATTCGGCGCTTCTGAACAGCTTTATCATCTTGTGATTGATGGAGAGGGCAGGAAGTGACAATGGTATCGGATAAGCCACTAGTCTTTGCCGGACATTGACTTTGACTGTGGTCATAAACAGGAGTCATGGCGGTGAGCTGACCGAGAAATGTGCCACGCGCCAGACCGGGCTGGGCCGCAAGACAGAGGCCCATTAGAAGCAGCGATAGGATGGAATTGACTGAGCGCATTGAATCTTCTCCAGTTGATTCTGATTCTTGCCCTTGCCAGGACGTCACCTCTACTGGAAAAGGTTCCCAAATTAGCCGGATGACAAGAGAACCAGAACGAAGAATCTTCAAATTTAAGCCAAAGTGACTGTTTATGCGGTTTTCACCATTGCCTGTTGCCGCAAACCAGGCTATATTCACCATATAAGCCTTTCCTTTCACCAGGCTTTCTGGGCTAGCCAAGGGCTTCATTCTCAAGACTGATGAATTTAATCCATGAACACGGATAGAATTAGGTCTTAGATGGTAAATCAGTTATTAGAGGCAGTCTCGTCAAAAATCGCTCCACGCTCTTTGCTCACAGTAAAAGGCACTGAGATTGCTAAGGAAACAGCCCCGTACTCGGGGAGGGAAGCCCATGCAGGAATCATTACTAAACCCGGAAGACAATAAACTGAACAAGAAAGAGCTAGGTACAGAGCTCATGGTTCACCCGTCGAATCAATGCAAAAACGAAGTATGTGCCGTCTCCTGGTCGCCAGCATCGAAGAAGAAGCAAAAAACCTTCAAGAGCGGCCGACAGCCACAAAAAGCTTCAGATTAGACGTCAGATTTAAGCAATTGACATAGCCTTCCTTTTTACGGGGAGGCTTTTCTCTTTTTGAAGCCCAACCGATATCGGTTGAGCTTTTTGTCAGGCCGCAAACCCAGAAATTGCTAACGAATAATTAGGAACCGGACGTTGCCAAGAACCTTGTAGATATAATGGTATTTCTATCGATTTGACGTTTCTTTTTAAGAGCAGTGGCGACCTCAGCTGTTCTGACTTTCTGTGAGTCGAACAAGTCCCGATCCCACTGTTCACTGGAGTGCGCCATGACCACGAACCCTCATTCCTTTATCCTCGCCCATATCATGATGGTATTTGTCCTCATTGCTCTGTTTACAGGCAAAAGCTGTGATCGCAACGGATCATCCTTCGACAAATCGCCTTTCTTCTACTCCGTCTCCACAGGACTACAGGCAGCCCTGGCTGTGCTGATCTATACATGGAACCTCCTCCACCTGGAGTCTCGGCAGCAACTCTTACAGAGCTATATTTCGGCCAATCTCGGACTGGCTTCAAGCTCTGCTGAGCAGGCTGCCATGGGTATCATCTACATCACAACCACCCTGACCATGGCTGTGCTCATCTACGGAATGAGATCCATGCTCTCCGGATTGATGCCCGCAGAGAACCGCATCCGCTAGGAAACCGGCTAGTTTGTATTCACTATATCGATCTGAGAATCTTCGCGAAGGCAGGTGACGATCAAATCGAAGATTCTCTTCTCCTCCTCAAGACCGTTCTTCTTCTTTCCCCATAACCAGGGCATGAGAAAGGAGAACGGTCTTTCATAATTGGCAGATACGAACCAGGTCTTGGCGCCTTCGTCCTCATCGTCGCCCTCCGGCGCATGCGAGACACAGACCCAAATAGGCTCGTCATTGCTCTTCAGCCAGACCCCCCAGCCATAATCTTCTTGAAGCACATCATCACATTCGATACCACTGCTCGAAAGTTTCTCTTTCAACCAGATCGCAAACGCGCTCCCCGGCTGACCGTTACAAGTCTCCAGATCGCCTTCTGGTTCAGTAGGGAAAAGTCCTGTCCGGATCTCTACCGTCAACATTTCGTTCTGCAACCTCTTCTAAGAACAGATTTAATACATTAATACCCTTCTTCTCACCACTTTTGCTTCTTTGAAGGGAAGATAAATATAAGGGGTCAGCCAGCGAGGTGAATAGACTATGGTTCCTGTAACTAGCTCTTACTCAAAAAGCATACTCGCAGCCTGGACAATTGTGTCTCTAACCATCCCCATCAGTCTCTCGATCCAGAATTCTTCCTCGATCTCTGCCTATATCTGTCGACCAGAAGCTGCCAATCAAAATTTAGAAAAGCACAAAAGAGATAGTGCTGAACAAGCCTATCGAGAGGTCCAGTTATTTGCAGAAGAATGGCTCAATAGCAGCTTCCCCGTAATGGACGCGTTGAATGCACCGCCTATGTCAGACCTGCGCATGACACCAGAGTGCAGAAAACAGTTTATGTCGCTCTTCGCAGATATGTTCGGAAAGAAGAACCTTCAATTCTCCTATAGCAATATGTGCATCAAGGAAGTCAACGACTTTTACATTGTCCGGGTTACAGCCAGCTTTCTTGACCCCTACGAAAAATTGCCTTACAACAGATTCTATCTGAAGCTGTTCCTAAAAAGAAGCAGCAGTCATGACGCCATCTGCTCTATTTACGCCCTGGAAAACATTCCCCATGATCGCAGTCCCAAAGGCAACACCCAGAGATTTCTTAGCCAGGTCGAAAACAGAAATCTAACGGCTTCGCAGGAAGCCGCCTGGCATTGGCTCAAGAGAAGCCGGCTGCACAAAGATCATAAAATTGCCATAGCCCTTGCCGAAGAGGCTCTCAGAATAAATCCCGATTTCGCTGAAGCCCATTACTGTATGGGCTGGTCCAAACAGATGATGGGTGACCAGTCCGGTGCAGTAAAAGCGTACAAAACGGCGATCGCCTGCAACGAAGACCTGGCCGATGCTTACTGCAACCTGGGCTTGGCGGAAGATATGCGGGGCAACTATGACGAGGCGATCAAACTATTTACCAGGGGTCTTGAAATACAACCAGACTATCCTGCCATCCTGAACAACCGAGCCCTCACCTGGGAAAACCTCAGAAAGTATAAGAATGCGCTTGCCGACTATGAAAGAGCGATAGAGATGGATGAAATAAACTCTGCTGCTGCACTGAATTCGTATAAATTGAAAGCGCATTTGCAAGACTACGAAGGTGCGCTTGCCGACAGCCGCATAGCATCCGAAAGAGATCCTAACGACTGTCTTACTTACTTGGACCAGGCGAGGTTTCTTGAGAAGCTCGGTAGATACAAAGAGTCTTACTGGAGTATAAATTCAACGATTCACCTCTTTCCAAATTTTGCTCTAGCCTACGAACAAAGAGGCAACCTCGAAGAGAAATTCGGAGATAACGATAGTGCAATCGAAGACTATAGAACAGCCTGCCGACTGGACAAAAACAGAGAAGCCTCCCGTCTTGCGCTGATTCGCTTGACCAAAGCAAAAGCACACTAGTCGCCGGAAGAGACCGGCGCATCGGCTTTAGGCAATTCCTCAAGATACTTGCCCGGTCCCACATAACCGGTCAGCTTCTTAATCACTTTGCCTTCGGCATTCATGAACAAAGCCGTAGGAATGCTCCTGATTCCCAGGCTATCAGAGAGGTTCTGCGCTTCTTCACCTTTGAGATCCAGCTTCACCGGAATGAAATCTTTGTTTATTCTTGCCACCACATCCGGGTCCACGTATGTAGTCGCCTCCATTTTGCGGCATGGTGGGCACCACTCAGCGCCAAGCTCCACCAGAACAAGCTTGCCAGTTTGCTTGGAGGCAACCAGACCCTCGGCAAGACTATCCTTCCAGGCGACCTCTCCGACTTCCGGGGCTTCAAGCCCGACTCCGGCAAGTAGATCTTTTACCTTATTCAAATACCGAACATCTTCACGCTTCATATCCGGTGCCAACGTCAAAGGAGGAAGTCCTTCTACAAACAGATATGACTTGGGCGAAGAGATAGCTTTATAGAAATGTCCTGCTCCGCTTATATGCGGAGCCTCAGTCACCACCAGTATGGGCGGATGCTCCTTGCCTACCAGCTCGACATTGTTCAAACAGTTGTCTTTATAAAAAGAAGCGGGAACCAGCCGCATCGCGATGGCACCGGGCACCGATTCCATAAAACTCTTCACGTCGAACCAGGGCTCCTCCAAAATAAGAGCCTTGCATGGCTTCTCCCGGGCAATCTTCAATGCTGCATGGGCACCCATCTCTCTGCCAAAAATCACTAGATGTTCCGGAGTGACACCTTTGTCTTTGATCAAGAAGTCATAGGCCGCCCGGGCATCGTCAATGGCTGTGTACTCAGAGAACTTGACGCCTTTGTCTTTCAACCCACGATAGTCGAAGAGAAAGACCGAAAGTCCTGCGTCTTGAAAGACTTTGACATAGCCTGCTATCACAGGAAGACGCTTGTTGAAGCCGTTGTAGCAGACAAGCACAGTATCTGTGCTTCCTTCGGTCCCCTTGAAGTACCAGCCCTCTAACTCGATACCGTCACCGGTCTTGAAAGTAAGCACCTCTGGAGCGTCGAGACCCGCGTCTTTGAATTCACTTTCGTTAAAAGCTCCGGCAAGCTGCTCGAAGATGGCGGCGCTACGATTGCTGTCACCCATCATGCGCCGCGAGACCATCGCCATTTGCTTCAGGTCTTTCTCCTGCCTGCCTCGATAGAGAATGTCAGAGAGAAATCCAGGATTGGTAACAGGAGCGAACAGACAGATCAGGGCTCCGAGACCCAGGAACACACTAACCACAAGGAAAGCAAAAAGCTTCAAGAAATACCTGGCGCCCTTCTTCTCTTTTGCCATCGCCTCTCTCCCTTAGCCCGGTGCGAATGCTAGCGTATCGCCACTATTCTACCTGAAAAGATCTGAAAGACGATTTAACTACGAACAGGTCTCAAGAGTCGCGAGAGCTTCTCGGCAACGGTTCTATATAAGGCGAGCTTGTGAAACTGGACGGTAAAAGGATTGTAGCTTTCGAAGCTGCCGATGATACCGAATTTGGGATCAACCACCTCTGGCTGATAAGTTCCAAAGAACCGGTCCCAGAGTATGAGAATACCGCCGAAATTCTTATTCAGATACTCTTTGTTCCTGGCATGGTGCACTCGGTGCGCCGAAGGAGTATTCAAAATTCCCTCCACCAGGGGGATGCGTCCGATGGCTTGAGTATGGAGGAAAAATTGATAGAACAGATTGAAGGCAAAGAAAAGAGACACTTGTTCTGGCTTGAAACCGAGCAAAATCAAAGGGGCGAAGATTAGAGGCGCGACCATTCTATTGAGCCAGTGCAGCCGAAAGCTGGTGGTCAGGTTGAAGTAGCGGCTCGAGTGATGAACCTCGTGAAAGAACCACAACCACTTCAGTTTGTGGCTATAGCGGTGCTGCCAGTAATAAACAAAATCGGTGGCGATAAGCGCCAGCACCGCAACAGCGATATTGTCCGGCAGATGAAAGAGAGCGAAGCCCTCGATAAGTTTGAGACTCGCGTATATATAGACCACCGAGAGAGGACGCGACACGAAATTGATGGTGAGAATAGCCAGGTTACAGAGGCTGTCTTTCAGGTTATGGTACTGCCAGCCTTTCAACTTGGCCAGGATAGCCTCCAGCGCCATAAAGGGGAGGGCGATGGCTAAGAAGGGAACAAACGTATTAGCGGTCTCGAACATCTCTATTTTTGCTCTACTTTCTAAAGAACCGGCGCCGGAGCGCACACAATAGAGATACAGGGGACGAAGAGAAAAGTTGCGGTCCATAAAACGACAAAAGGCAAAAACGATGAATTTTTGTGCTCCTCTAGATGATATTCCAATCAATAGCAAAACCATCGCCCAGCACAAGGCTACTCTTGCCGCGCTAAAAAAGTCGGGGATGAATGCTAAGAGTGGCAGATTGTTATTCGAAGCTCTTATATATGCGCCGACTGCTTCGCTGGAGAAGCTTGCTCTAAAGTGGATAAAGAAACATCCAGAACACCAATACACGCCGCCTCTTACTGCTCTTATTCTAAAAGCTTTTCCTGACAGTGATCTATCGGATTTCACCAGAGATCTGCTTCAAAACTATCCTCTGGGTATGAGTCTATCTTATTTAATTAGAGCCGTTCTCAATAGTACAAAGCATCGACGCCGGTTTTACAAGCTTATCGAGAACAGAATGGATTCGGAACCAGAGAGCTTTTCGTGGCTGGGGTCGCTACATACACAGAAAGCCTCCAAACAGGTTGAGAGCCTGACAATCAGATGGATAGAGCTAAGCAAAGAATCGAAAGAGAGCTATATCTCTTGTATTGCAACTGCCACAAGCTATCCTGCCGCAATGGAAGTTATTTTCGACTGGCTCAAAGGACAGACTAAGTATAAAGGATTTCTCTGCTTTGGCATTCACGGGCTTTACTATCAAGCCGGACAGAATCATCCTGCACTACTACCGAAACTGATTCGCTATACGCGAGCCTTTCTCAAAGAGCATGATCGAGCCAGGGACAAAGATGGAGACTTCGCCCGAGTATATGGTGCCTTGATTGAAGCCACCGGTTCCAATGCCGATATAAAAACGGCAAGAGCATGGTTTATCCGGGGCAAGAACAGAAAGAAGAGATTCTCCTGGTATATATTAGGGGCGGTGCTACGCTGTCGTAGCGCCCGATCTAAAGACGGAGTCTGGGCGATTGCTGAGGCGAAGTCGCTACTTAAGAGTCAGTCGGAAGAATTCTGGGCGCCGGTTCTTGTCGGAGAACTGCTTAGAGCCTGCCCCGATGAAGAGGTTCTAGAGATGGCCAGATCCTGTCTCGCCAGGGTTCCATTAACCTGGCTCGGCAATTTGATCGAAGAGAAAGAAGAAGCGGCTCTAAAAACCTAGAACCGCTCCCCTTCAATTATTTGTACGGATTACCGATTAAAATCGTCTATTGCCCTTCCGGCAGTGCCAGTTGATCAGAGTTATCGCCTGTGGTTCTGATCCCGGACTCATCGACCTGGACAGCGCAGGCCTCGTCATTTACTTTCCAACAATCCCAGTAGTTATGAATTACCCAACCGTTAAAATCGTTCGACTTCACTCTTCGCCAGTTCCAGCCATCGGTACGGTCGATGCTGCATATGGACCCTTCACTGCCGTATTCAAAATGATAGAAAGGGTCGAAGTCATTGTATCGAAAAGAGGTTATGCGCTCGCTGGAGTCTCTAACTATGGTGGCACCGGAAGAGCTCTTATATCGTCGCTCGCTCTTGCTACCGCTTCCGGCACCATTGCTACAGCTATAGTTTTGCATTTGATTTCCATTGTATCCGTACATGGTTTTTCTCCTTATAGACGATTCGATTTAGTTGGTTGTTGGACGTTGGACGTTGGATTTTAATTAGATGGATTGTGTTATTTGGGAACAGAAACTTTTTCGTTGCAGACACTTACAGAAGCTTTCTCAAGATTGCGCAGAATCGCTTCGGTCATCTGCTTTGTATTGACGCGCTTCTCAAAGGCTTCACCCGAATAAATCTCACCGGTGCGATAACCTTCTTCAAGAGAGGCTTCCACTGCATCTTCAATCGCTTTCGACTCGGCTTCAAGACCGAAAGAATATTTGAGAAGCATGGCCGCTGAGAGAATCTGCGCTATCGGATTGGCCACACCCTGGCCGGCTATGTCCTGGGCGCTGCCGCCCGGAGGCTCATAGAGTCCGAAGTTGTCTTTGTTCAAACTGGCCGACGCGGCAAGCCCAAGAGAACCCGGCAATACGGCTGCGGCATCCGAGAGAATGTCACCGAACATATTAGAGGTGACGATCACATCGAATTGAGAAGGGTCTCTAATTAGCTGCATGGCACAGTTATCGACCAGCATGTTCTCGTATTCGACATCGGGATACTCAGCCGCCACCTCTTCGGCGACTTCGCGCCAGAGTTTGGAGGTCGTCAGAACATTGGCTTTATCTACCGAGGTCAATTTTCCTCGCCTTTTGCGAGCACACTCAAAAGCAGCATGAACAGCCACTTTTACCTGGCTTTCGGTATATTTGGCTTCGTCGGTGGCATAACGCTCGCCGTCGGCGACGTCTTTCTTATGGACACCGAAGTAAGCATCCCCGACCAGCTCCCGGACGATCAAAAGGTCGATTCCTTTTGCCACCAGCTCTGGTTTGAGGGGGCTCAAAGATTGGAGTTGCGGATAGACCCTTGAAGGTCTCAAGTTGACCGCAAAAGAGAAGTGTTTTCTAAGGGTGAGGATAGAGTTACGCTCACAGTCTTTCCATTTAGGAAGCTGCATCTCTGATACCGGTCCGCCTACGGAGCCGAATAAAATAGCGTCGCCTTTCTCGCAGATAGAGAGGGTCTCTTCCGGCAGGTGAGAGCCATATTTCTCGTAGGCGCTGCCTCCGGCAAGGGCATAGACGAGATCGAACTGGTGTCCGAATTTCTCTGCCACCGCATCGAGAACTTTCACCGCTTCCTGCATTACTTCAGGACCGATTCCATCTCCTGGCACCACTGCTATGGTTTTCTTCATCAGAATAAACTCCTTGCTCATGCCATGGTGGCAGCTTTCTTCCGGGGCTCGGTGCCAATCTTCATCCAGTCTCTGGTGTTGGCGCTGCGGAAAGAATCGATCTCACTTTCATATGAGAGTATGTAGTCTATATCATCAAGACCCCCCAGGAGGCAGTACTTTCTGAAAGGATCGTAGTCAAACTTAAAGCTATCTCCGTTAGAAGAATTTACTGTCTGGCTCTCGAGATCAACGGTTACGGAACCGTCACATTTCTGCAGTTTTTCTACCGCCTCTTTCGGCAACTGAATCAACAAAAGTCCGTTCTTGGCGCTGTTGTTGAAGAAGATATCGGCAAAGGACTCGGCTATCACCACTTTTATTCCGGCATCGGTAATCGCCCAGACGGCGTGCTCTCGCGAGGAGCCGCAGCCGAAGTTATAACCTGCCACCAGAATCTCAGCCCCTTTGTACTCGGGCTTGTTCATCGGAAATTCCGGGTCTTCTTTACGCAGGCGTGAGAACAGATTGGCACCGTAGCCCTCTTTCGATACCGAGGTCAGAAACTGGGCTGGAATGATCTGGTCGGTGTCCACATCGTTCATTTTGAGCGGGATGACTTTTGATTGGATTGAAACAAATTTTTGCATTGGATTTTGCCTTGTTTTTGTTAGTTGAGATAGGTTCTGGGAGAGGTCAGCCGTCCTTCGATGGCGGAAGCCACCACGGTAGCCGGTGAAGCCAGATGGGTGATACTGCCCGGTCCCTGACGCCCGATGAAGTTTCTGTTGGAAGAGCTCACACAGCGCTTGCCCTGGGGAACCCGGTCATCGTTCATAGATAGACACATAGAACAACCGGGCATGCGGAACTGCGCCCCGGCTTCTTCAAAGACTTTATCCAGCCCTTCTTCCATGGCCTGTTTGCGAACCGACTCTGAGCCCGGGACCACATAAAGCGTTACCTGGGGATGGACTTTCTTGCCTGCGATAACTGCCGCAGCCACTCGCAAATCTTCGATTCTGCCATTGGTGCAGGAGCCCACAAAAGCCCAGTCCACGGCGGTGCCTTCGATAGGAGCACCGGGGTCGAGCACCGTGTAGGCTAAAGCGCTTTTAGTGTCCTCTTTCTCTGAGCCCTGCAGCGCATTGAAATCAGGCACTTTCTGCGAGATGCCTATGGCTTGTCCTGGATTGGTTCCCCAGGTGACCATGGGCTCGAGGGCATCGAGATCGATAACGATCTCTTTGTCATAGGCTGCCCCTTCGTCGCTGCAGAAACTGTTCCAGTAAGCCACCGCTTCCTCAAAGTCCGATGACTCCGGCGCCAGCTCCCGTCCTTTCAAAAATTCATAGGTGGTCGAATCGGGTGCCACCAGACCGGCCCGGGCGCCGCATTCTATACTCATGTTACAGACGGTCATGCGCTCTTCCATGGACATAGCCCGGACGGCTTCGCCGGTGTATTCGATAACGTGCCCGTTGGCACCGCCGACTCCAATTTCAGAGATAAGCTTCAATATCGCATCTTTTGCATAGACACCTTTGCCGAGCTTGCCTTTGAATTCGACTTTCATGGACTTCGGCTTCGACTGCAGCAAACAGCCGGTGGCCATGACATGACCGACCTCTGAGGTGCCGACCCCGAAGGCAAGAGCGCCGAAAGCACCATGGGTAGCTGTATGAGAATCGCCGCAGACTATGGTCATGCCAGGCTGGGTGGCGCCCAGTTCAGGTCCGATAACATGGACGATGCCCTGGTTGCCGCTTTCATAGTCAAAGAACTTGATACCGTTCTCTTTGCAGTTTCTGCGCAGAGTATCGACCTGGGTCTCGGCCGCTTTGTCATAAAAGACCGTGCGGTCAGAACGGGTCGGGATGCTGTGGTCTATGGTCGCCATCAAGCGCGCCGGCTCTTTTATTTTGATGCCTTTCTCTTTCATAGTGGCAAAAGCCTGGGCCGAGGTCACTTCGTGCAAGAGCATCAGGTCGACGGCGAAGACACAGGGATGTCCTTCTTTCTCGACCACCACATGGGCGTCCCATATTTTCTCGACGATATTGCGTTTCTTAGCTGACATTTCAGGCTACGACCTCCTGGGGCTGTTTTGATAGCGCTTCTATTCTGTTGCGTAAGAGATAAAGCTCGAAGCTCTCTAAAAGAGCCTGGCAACTGGCTTCGATGATATTGTCCGAACATCCGACCGTGCTCCAGCGCTGGTCTTCGCAGGCTGCTTCCACCACCACCCGGGTGGTGGCGCCGGTGGCTTTATCAGGATCGAGAATTCTTACTTTATAGTCAGAAAGTCTTATTTTCTCGATTTCCGGATAGGACGGAACCAGGGCTTTTCTGAGGGCGCAGTCTAAAGCGTGCACCGGACCCTGACCTTCTGATACGGTGTGATAAAGCGCTCCTGACACATCGACCTTGACCACGGCTTCGGCAGAAAAGCCGGAAGCGCGGCGGTCAGATACCGTGACCATCATGTCGACTAATTTAAAAGGCTCGTTATATTCCGGGGCAAGACGACGCATCATGAGCTCTACCGAGCCCGGGGCGTCTTCGAATTTGTAACCCTTCTCTTCGAACTCTTTGACTCTCTTCAGCAAAGCGCCCTCGCCACCGGGCACACCCTCCAGTTTGAGCTGGGCTGCTATCAAGCGCAGGTTGCCACGACCGGCAAGCTCCGATACAAGAATCTCTCTTTCGTTGCCTACGGTCTCTGGCTTGATATGCTCATAGCTCTCGGCAAGCCTGGCAACAGCCGAAGCATGAAGACCGGCTTTGTGGGCGAAGGCGGCAGAGCCTACATAGGGCGCATAAGGATCCGGACTCAGATTAGATATCTCGCTTACACTGCGAGAAATTTTGGTGAGTTCTTTAAAACTCTCTTCAGGCAGGCATTTATAACCGAGCTTGAAATGAAGCGAAGGGGCAAGTGAGATCAAATTAGCGTTGCCGCAACGCTCTCCATAACCGTTTATGGTCCCCTGAATTTGTCTGGCACCGGCTAGCACCGCGGCAAGGCTGTTGGCCACAGCAAGCTCGGCATCGTTATGGGCATGGATGCCTACTTTGCCAGGGAACATATTGTTGACTTCCGCCACCACCGAGGCGATGGTGTCAGGCATCGAGCCGCCATTGGTATCACAGAGAACTAAGAAATCGCAACCGGCATCAGCCGCTGCGCTCAAGCAAGCAAGAGAATATTCTTTATCGAGGACATAGCCATCGAAAAAATGCTCGGCATCGAAGACGACTTCTTTACCACGCGCTTTCAAAAAGGCGATGCTTTCTGAGATCATTGAGAGATTCTCTTCTTTCGAGACTCTCAAAACTTTCTCGACATGCATGACCGAAGACTTGCCAACGAGAGTGACAGCAGGAGTCTCGGCGTCTATAAGGGCTTTGAGATTGGCATCCTCTTCGCAGGTGACACCGGCTTTGCGGGTGCTGCCGAAGGCTACCACCTTAGAATGTCTGAGCGGGGCTGTTTTAATACGCTCGAAAAAAGCCATGTCTTTTGGATTCGAGCCTGGCCAACCGCCTTCTATATACGAGACCCCGAGCCTATCTAATAAGCGGGCGATTTTGACTTTGTCATCGAGGGAGAAAGAGATGCCTTTCTTCTGAGACCCGTCTCTTAAAGTGGTGTCATAAAGATGGACAAAATTATCTTCATCCACTTTATTTTGCCGATACATCTTGCTTGGCCTCCTCTACCACTTCATTGAGAACAACCTGGGCGACATCATAGAGTTTGTCGATTTGCTTCATGGCATATTCAGCAGATCGCTCGCTCTCCACGGTCACCCGTGCCACCATCTCTTTGCCCGACTCTAGCGAATCGGCTTTCAAAGAACAAAGCGAGAAGCTGCGCTGACGCAAGCGACCGAGCACTCGCTCGAGCGCTCCTTCGCTGTTTTTCATGCTTATATCAAATGTGTATCTCATGCGCTGGTTTCCTCTAACATCTCCGAGTTTGCTCTGCCTGGGGGTACCAGGGGCCAGACATTCTGCCTGGGGTCGATCATCACATGGACCAACATAGGCCCCGGTTCATTTTGAATTTTTTCGATGGCGCCTGCCACATCGGCTCTATCTTTGACGGTGATGGCAGGGATGCCGAAAGCTTTTGCCAACTCTGCGAAGTCCGGATTGTCCGAGAGATCGACTTCGCTGTAGCGCTCGTTAAAGAAGAGCTCTTGCCACTGACGCACCATTCCTAATGCCTGGTTGTCGAAGACCACCACTTTGACCGGTATGTTGTAACGCTTTAATGTAGCCAGCTCCTGGATGTTCATCATTATAGAGCCGTCACCGCTGACAGTTACGACCAAAGATTCTGAATTGGCGAACTGGGCGCCGACGGCGGCAGGCAATCCGAAGCCCATGGTGCCGAGTCCGCCTGAAGATATATGTTTTCTGGGGTCGTCGAATTTGCAGTGTTGTGCCACCCACATCTGGTGCTGTCCGACATCGCAGCATATATGAAGATCACGATCTTTGACCGAAGAGAGCTGGTTCAAAAAGCCGGGAGCATAGACAAAGTCTCCGGGCGCGTCATAAGAACAGGTGAACTCTTCTTTGCGAGCCAGGCACTTAGTGACCCACTCTTCTATAGATAGCTCCATATGAAGGAAGTTGAGAGAGGTCTTGATATTGCCCACCACCGGACAGTCCGCCGCTCTCAATTTGCTGACCTCACTGGGGTCGCCATCTAGATGGATGACTCTCGCTTCAGGGGCGAATTCGGCGAGCTTACCTGTAACCCGGTCGTCGAAGCGGGCACCGACAGCGATAAGAAGATCACATTCTTGAACAGATAAATTGGCTTCTTTAGAGCCGTGCATACCGAGCATACCAAGACAGAGAGGATGATCACCGTCTACTGCTCCGATACCATGGAGAGTGGTAACCACCGGGATGCCTGTGGCCCCTACAAAGTTGCGAAGCTGCTCGGATGCCCCTGCGATTCTCACCCCGCCACCGGCATAGACAACAGGTTTTTTGCTGGCAGCAAGCATTTCTCTGGCTTGATTGAGCTGCCGGGCTTCCGGTCTGGGGACGGCTTCTTTGCGACCACCGCGAAACTCGGGCAATTCAGACAATTCTACTTCGGCAAGGGCCACATCTTTGGGCAGGTCTATCAAGACAGGGCCGGGTCTGCCGGAGCGTGCTATTTGAAAAGCTTCGGCAACTATATCGGCAAGATCTTTGACATCACGGACGATGAAAGAATGTTTCACCACCGGCATCGAGATCCCGTAGATATCGACCTCTTGAAAGGCATCTGTGCCCATTAACGGGGCTGCGACCTGACCGGTGACTGCCACCATCGGCACCGAATCTAAGAAAGCATTGGCTAGACCGGTTACAAGGTTGGTGGCACCGGGACCTGAGGTGGCGAAGCAGACGCCTACCTTACCGCTGGCTCGGGCATAGCCCTCGGCGGCATGGGCGGCGGCTTGCTCATGGCGAACGAGTATATGCCTGACTTCTGTGTCCACGAGGGCATCGTAAACAGGCATTATCGCACCACCTGGATAGCCGAAGATGATCTCGACCCCTTCTGCTTCCAGCGCTTTTATCAGTATCCCGGCTCCATTCACGTTATTTGGTCTCTACTTTCTGTTTTGTCGTTGTATTGGAACAGGCTTTCTCTTCTTTCTCTTTCAACCACTTCATCTGGCTTCTCAGCTCTTTGCCGACTTTTTCCACAGGGTGATTGAGGTCTTTATCTAAGAGAGCCTGATAGTTTTTGCGACCGGATCTGTTCTCTTCCATCCACTCTTTTGCGAACTGTCCGGAGCGAATCTCGTCAAGAACGGTCTTCATCTGCTGTCGGGCATGGGCATCGACCACTCTCGGTCCCCGGGTGAGATCGCCATATTTAGCGGTCTCAGAGACGAACTGGTGCATCTTGGCGAAACCGCCCTCATAAATAAGGTCGACAATCAGTTTTACTTCGTGCAGACATTCGAAATAAGCGACTTCGGGCTGATAGCCAGCTTCGACCAGGGTCTCCCAGCCCTGCATAATGAGCTCGGTGACACCACCGCATAGCACCGCCTGTTCACCAAAAAGATCGGTCTCGGTCTCTTCCTGGAAGGTGGTCTCGATAACACCGGCTCTGGTGCCGCCAAGACCGTAGGCATAGGTGAGGGCGACATCCCGGGCGGTGCCGGTGGCGTCTTGATGGACAGCCATGACACAGGGAACACCGAAGCCTTCTTCATACTGTTGACGCACCAGACGACCCGGGCCTTTGGGCGCCACCATCACCACATCGACCTCTTTTGACGGGGCGATTTGTTCGTACTGGATGTTGAAACCATGGGCGAAAAGCACTGCCGATCCCGGTCTCAAATTGGGGGCCACCTGCTCGTTGTAGACCGCAGGTTGAGCCATATCAGGCACTAAGATAGCCACCACATTGGCTTGCCTGGCGGCTTCCTCGGGACTTACCGGAGTGAATCCGTCTTCGGTCGCTTGCTTGTAAGATGCACCACCTTCTCTCAAGCCGATGACGACACGGAAGCCGCTGTCTCTCAAATTGAGGGCATGGGCTCGGCCCTGGCTGCCATAGCCGACGACGGCGACGGTCTTACCATCGAAAAAGGAAGGGTTGGTGTCTTCTTCTCTATACATTTTGCAAACCATTTTTAAATCTCCTGGAACTTGAATCTGTAGCTTTTGTAGTGATTGCTTTTAAGAACTGCCGATTTTGGTAGGGGCCCTGGTGCTTGTCTTCATCCAGGTCACAGCTCCGTCCGAGGCAGAGGATACGAGCTGGGCATACTTGGCGAAAACGCCAGAACTATAGGTCTGGGGTCTGGGTTGCCAGTCTTTTGCCCTTGCTTCGAGATCGGCTTCCACATCGAGCTTGCGATTTTCTAAATCGATGCTTATCTTGTCGCCATTTCTTATATGGGCGATGGGACCGCCACAGGCTGCTTCCGGAGCCACGTGGCCGATCATTATTCCGTGGGTGGCACCACTGAAACGACCGTCGGTTATCAAAGCGACTTTGTCACCAAGACCGGCTCCTACAAGAGCGCCGGAAACAGCAAGCATCTCGGGCATACCCGGGGCGCCTTTGGGACCGACATTGCGGATTACGATCACATCGCCTTCCTGGACATCGCCTTCTTGAACCGCTTTGAACGCATCGGACTCTTCGTCGAAGACCCTGGCGACCCCGGTGAAGAGCGGCGTTTCATGACCGGCGACCTTTATGACACAGCCTTCCGGCGCGAGACTGCCTTTTAAAATGGCAAAGCCGCCGCGTTTTTGAATAGGGTTATCGAGAGCGCGCACCACTTTCTGGCCTTCGGTCTCGACCGCATTGTCTGCTTCTTCAAAGAGACTGAGTCCGGATACTGTGGGCGAATCGGTTATATGACCGGATTCTTTCATGCGTTTAGCAATCAGGCGCATACCGCCGGCGGTTTCTAGATCCGGAGCTGTAAATCTGCCCCAGGGCTTGAAGTCGACCATGATAGGCGTACGTGCCGAAACTTCGTCGAAATCATCGATAGAGAGAGGGACGTCCATCTCTCTAGCTATGGCGAGAAGATGGAGAACCGCATTGGTAGAGCCTCCGGTGGCAGCCACCGAAGCGATAGCATTGACCAGAGCATCCCTGGTAATGATAGACCCTGGTCTTACGTCCTCTTTAAGAAGCTTCATGACCAGGGTCCCACAATCTTTTGCGAGTTGTATTTTTCGTGCGTCCGTGGCGGCAACCTCGTTAACGCCCATGGGAGATATGCCCATGAAGGCTGCGGCGGTGGACATGGTATTAGCCGTGAACTGCCCGCCGCAAGCTCCGGCGCCCGGACAGGCACGATTCTCGAGGTCGTTCAATTCGGCTTCGGTCATCAAGCCGGCAGCGCAGGCGCCGACTCCTTC
Organism: Candidatus Obscuribacterales bacterium; assembly: GCA_020634035.1. GTDB lineage: Bacteria > Cyanobacteriota > Vampirovibrionia > Obscuribacterales > Obscuribacteraceae > RI-106. The sequence goes on from JACKCM010000009.1 coordinate 175,823, forward strand.
AAAGACATCCTGTATTGTTACATCCCGGCTTTGAAACTGACCGGGCATTATAGAGCCGCCATAGATCATCAAAGAAGGAAGATTCAAGCGGGCAAGAGCCATTATCGTGCCGGGTATGGTCTTGTCGCAGCCGCTGAGCGCGACAACGGCGTCGAACATATGCCCGCGCACCGCCACCTCTATAGAGTCGGCAACGACCTCTCGGGAGACCAGAGAAGCCTTCATGGCCTCGGTGCCCATGGAGATGCCGTCTGAGACCACCACGGTGTTGAACTCGAAGGGGGTGCCGCCGGCTTTTCTTATGCCTTCTTTTACAGCGGCAGAAAGATCGCGAAGATGGAAGTTGCAGGGTCCTGCTTCGGTCCAGGTGTTGGCCACAGCCACGAAGGGCTTCTTCAAATCCTCATCGGTAAGACCGGTAGCTTTGAGCATCGCTCTAGCCGGTGCCCGGTGCATGCCGCTTTTGATCTGGTCGCTGTTCATAGCCATTTTGAAATTAGTCCTTAAGCAAAACCCCCACACCTTTCGAAGGGGTGTGGGGGTCAGTGTCGATGATTTTAAGCAAATCTCTTAGACTGGCAGCCCACACCCCTGATGCAGAATCAGCACCAGAATAATGTTGACGACCACGAAAATAAGAGAGTTTTGCATTGTTTAGATAATCTTGGACGATTGCTATTTGCGAATCTTGCTTCTTACTTTTACTTGACCAAGATTCGTTGGCGCGACGCGCTCGAAATCAATCAAGTTTCAACATCATACTCCCGGACTCAGAGAGGTCAACCTTTCTTGAAGTAAGTAAACAAAAGATCGTTACACTTACCCGGGTGCCGAATGGAAAGACGGCTAGGCGACACTACGGCTTGATACAGGCTCCCGGGCGGCTTCAGCGCCTGCAAGGGAGAAATGGCGGCAGACATAGGCTTTGTTGACCGCATCTATATAGGCATAAAGAGCCGATATCTCAATATCCTGGTTCTTGGCCCTGCCCTCGGATCTATTACCGCTCTGGTCCTCGATAATAACGGTAGAGACGCTGTGGGCATTGATGCCTGAGCTATCCGAATAGCTCTCGTGTCTTATGATGCGGGTCTCGCCAAATTTCGACTCGACCAGTTTTTTAAGGGCTGCCAGAGCCGAATCCTTACCCGAGTGGAAGGCGCTAAAAGCTCCGTCTTCGCCGAAGAAGCGGCCTTCTAAAGTGACAGTGGACTGCTCGCCTTTGCGGCTATAGTCCACCGCTTCGATTTGCATGGGCTGGCGATAGGCGAAATAGTAGGAGATAAGCTCCTCGTCGCTGATACCTTTGCGCCGGGCGCTGCTCTTGTCTTTGATGAACTGAGCAATGGCTGCTTTCTCGCTCTCTTCGCAAATATAGCCAAAGCGCTCTATTACGGAACGGGCATGGTTGCCGCCTGACAAAGGACCGAAAGTAAAGCTTATCTCTTTACCTACCGCTCTTGGATCAAAGGGCTGGTAAGCCATCGGATTTTTGAGAATGGCGTTTGTGTGTCCGCCCGAAGAATGGCGGGCGGCATTGTCGCCGGTCACGGGCCAGTGCGGCTGCCGCTTCAACATATGCTCGGCGATGAAATCGGATACTTCTTGAATGCGATCGAGCCTGGCATCGGTATGGACGCAAAAACCTCTCTGTCCCGGCTCTTTGCCGAATTGATCGATGATCATAATGCATTGTTCGAGGGCGGCGTTGCCGGCTCGCTCGCCGACGCCGTTCATGCAGCCTTCTATCTGGGTGGCCGCACCTTCGAAAACGGCGTTAATAGTATTCTGCACGGCAAGACCATAGTCATTGTGACAGTGCACCGACCAGCATATTTCACGGTCAGGAAAGATTGCTTCGATCATACGACGATGCTCTTTCATATGCTCGACAAAATAGTCGGCGCCCTGAAGCTGGGATGCACCGCCTATAGTATCCGGACAGTTGATAATCGTAGCACCGCCTTCCACAGCGGCTTTGATCAATTCGAAGGTAAACTGGAAGTTCTCTCCCATGCGAGAATAGCCCTCGGGGCTGAATTGAACCTCCAGACCGGCTTCCTTCGCCATTTTCGTCAATTCATAGACATCTTTGATTATGGACTCCGGCTTCTCTGTATAAGAGCCAAGGGAAGCCTGCATCAATTCAGGGTCCACCGGTACATAAGTATGCAGACGCCCTTTGCCTGTATGGACAAGAGGTTTCAAGGCTTCAATCGTTCTCTCCACCTGTTCTCGGCGCAATTGACAGAGAGCCGCAATGATAGGAGAGGTCTCCATTTCGGCACTTATCTCAGCAATAGTACGAACTATTTCAAAATCGAGGGCGCTGGCGGCAGGAAAACCGGCCTCTAGAATGTCGACCCGCATGGCAGCCGCCAGCTGGAAATAGCGGATATTGTTCTCGAAACTCATTGCCGCTCCGGGGCATTGCTGACCGTCCCTCAAGGTGGTGTCGAAGATTTTTACGGGGCGCGAGTCGACTGAATTCATGGAATAGACCTCTTATTTCAGAATAAAAAATGGCTCTGTCTTTCGACAGAGCCACTTCGAGTAATCGAAAAAAAAGGACCGGCCCTGCCTAAAAGATAACTTTCAGTAGCAGCAGGGACAGGTCCGTATTGATGGACGGAGTAACAGGGTATAAAACTGGTGAGCTGTAAAAGTTCATGCCGTAGTTTTATACCGGGCCGATTTCAAAGTCAACAAAAATCTGCGGGCTTTGTAACTTTTGTATTGCGGCTGCAGCAGCCGTTTTCGGTGGAGAATTGCTATATATAATATTAGATCTGATCAGAACTTTCATCTATAATAGACTTCACCGAAGAGAAACCGAGTCAATAGATGAAAACAGCCCTGAGAACTATCTGCCTGCTGATGATGCTGCTACCATGCATTCTGTCGGCTTCATCCCAGCCGGGTCTGGCAGCCCCGTCCGGCAATCAGGCTATAAACAAGTACACTGCCCATGTCCTGGGACGCATTAGAGAGAGCTGGGCGACTTACAACGTCCGCTCCCTGACGGCAAAAGTGCGGCTTGATATAGACGGGGAAGGGGCCATCAAAGGAACCAGCCTGATTGGCCAGAGCAATGGCGCTGAAGACGCGGACAAAGCGGTGGAAGCGATTACATTTGCCACACCTTTCGGTCCTCCGCCGGCAAAAAGACCGCTAAGCCTGACAGTAAGCTTCAGACAGGGCTCAGTCTCTATCGATGGAGCAGGCGCCAGCACCAGGGGCGCCACCACAGCTACCACTAAATCGCCCGCGATAAAACCGTATACTCCGGCGATACTTCCTCCCCATTCAACTCAAAGAAGCGCTTCCACTGGAGGAAGGTACGATACTCGACAGAGCGCCAGAGAATTGCTCGACTATCTGGAGAATTGAATTGATGAAAAAGACAGTGTTCTTGCTTGTCGGTCTACTGGCATTTGCGCCCTCCGCCTTTGCCTCTTCGGTGAAAGCCACCAATGTCGAGGACCGCAGCGCGATAATACAATGGTCAGCCGACCAGGCAACAAATAAAATCGCCTTCAAAATAGATTGTCTGGACAATAACAAACTGAGCCTCACTACTAAGCCGATGATCTTTCCGAAAGCCAGCAAAGTCGGAGGAATGAGACTATTGCTTGCACCGAACAAAAAATACAAGATCTCGGTCATATCGGTTCAAGGCAAAGCCCGAGCCAATCTGGGTACCGTCAGCCTCAAGACGCTTCCCCTGGGCGCAAGAAATCCCCTGCCGGCGGTCTTCAGCTATAAACTCTCCGGTCTTGATCTTGCTTGCGCCTGGGGAGACTTTCCAGGATTCTCCACCTACCGACTGACAGTGGTAAAAAAGGACGGAACGGATAAACGGCAATCGGGCTGGATGGACAGACGCAAGAAATACAAATTCATCAAACTGAATCAGAAAAGCGACTACATTCTGACGCTGGAAGGCATGGACAAGAAAGAGAATATCAAACTGATTCAGAAAAAAGAGATAAAAACCACCGGCTAGTCTTTAAAAAACTCCCGACCGATATCGACAGTCCGACTATCGACAGGTTCATGCTCATCGATAAGCCGGCAATCCGGTCGCCTTTTTTTAAATCGCTCTACCGCATCCTGGGTCAGTTTCAGGTTATTGCGCAGATGAAGCTCTCGCAAACTCTTGATGCCTGCGATCACAGAAAGTCCCTTATCCGTTATTTCGGTGGTAGAGAAAAGCACTTTTCTCAGTGGCAACTTACGCAGAGACTCGGCAGTGGCATCGCCCACGGAGACATCACGAAATACCACCACCTGTAATGCGGGCATGGTCGCCAGCACCATTCCACCTTTGTCGGTGATACCATAGCAACGAGCCAGCTCTATCTGGTTGAGATTTTTTCCGGCGGCATCATTGGTTTTAAGATAGGTACTTATGCGAGCCAGATCCGCATCGGTCAACCCATCGCAAAAGCTGAATTCCAGTGACTTTACATTGGCGGTCCCGCCCAGCAGTTTTAAAGAACTTTCGTGAAAAGAACCTATGTTCTTTAGAGAAACATGCCGAAAGCGCTCAGGTCTGCACTCCCTCAGGTCCTGCCCTGTAAGAACGCGGACTCCTCTAATTGTGAGGGTATCTTTCGTAAAAGTGGTTGAGCTGGGCTTTTCATCTACCTCCCAGACAGTATTTGCTCTGGCCAAACTATCGACACTCTTCAAAAGGGCTTTATTAGCCTGATTCAATCGCTTCTCTGTTTCTCGGTCTTGAAAAGAGAGATTGAAATAGACTACGAGCGTGGCGGTCAGCAAAAAGAAAAGCAAAATAGAGACTACTCGACTGGTCGAAAGCCTTCTGCCTTCTACAACCGAAGAAGAAGATGATGTGGATGATGATGAAAGACCATGGACCTCAGAAGATTCAGACTCTACTGCAAGGGCAAGATTCTCCAGGGCATTCTTCAGCTCATCCATAGACTGGTAGCGAGCCTCTGGACGCTTGGCCATACATCTGGCAACTAGATTCTCCACCGCTACTGGGACATCTCGACCGGTTACGCTGGACAATGTCTCTGCATCTTTATTTGCATGCAAAGAGAGGGTCTCGAGAGCGGTATCGGCTTTGAAGGGAGGAGCGCCGCTAATAGCCTGATAGAGAATGCAACCGATCGAATAAACTTCGGATGCCACACTGTACTCGAAGCCGTTGACCACATCGGGACTCATATAGTCAGGAGTGCCTGCCAGGGTCATGCCCTGATATTCTGTGACGAAACCACTCATTTCGGAGACCTTGGCCACACCAAAATCTATCAAGCGAACTCTTATCTCTTCGTCAGGAATATCATCAGGATTGTCTTCCGGAAATAGAATCAAAATATTCGACGGTGTCAGATCTCGATGAAAAATCCGCCGCCCATGGGCATAATCAAGGGCGATACAGACTTCTTTTAAGATGCCAGCCGCTACCTGCCAATCTAAATAACCGACTTCCTTTAAGTGAGACTCCAGGGTAATACCGGGAAAATACTCGAGAACCATATAAGGAATGCCACTATCGGTAGCGCCGAAATCCAAAATATCAATGATATTGGTATGGTAGAGTTTGCTGGTCGCCCTGGCTTCATCCTGAAACTGAATCAATTGATCTCGATCTAGACTATGCAGGATCTTGACCGCCACCCGCTTTCCCAGGGTTTTGTCGGTGGCCAGATATACCTCTCCGTTGGCCCCCATGCCTAGTTTCTTGATAGGCTCGTATCTATCCGTCGGAAAGTTATCAGAGTCTAGATTCATCAAGACCTACACTAAAGGACCTTAAAACTGTTGGCTTTCTTCTCCAACTCATCGGCTTGATCGGCCTGGCCGAATTGACGCAATACTTTGGCATAGTCGCGAAGACATTGCTGATACTGAGGTCCGCCGGCACCACCGGGAAGCTTATCGAAAACTGCTATCGACGCTTTAAAATGATTGAAAGCCTGGTTGAAATCGGGCTCCTTCTTGTTGGCATAACAATTAGCCAGCTTGTGTTCATGTTCGGCCACAAAAATCTGACGGTTTCCTTGAGCCCGGTATTCTTGTATAGAGAATTCCAACAGAGGAATTGCGCTCTCATACTTGCCTTCATTCATATACCGCACCACTTTGCGGTCGGTATCCTGAGCATCTTGCATCTCTTCTGAGCCATCAAGCAAGATGTTATAGGATTTTTTCTTCGGTCCGGTCTTTGATGCTGACTCGCTTTCGGAAGTATCATCCTTTGCCACCACTTTCGGTTTCTCTTGAAAGAAAAGATACCAGGTAGCCACCCCTGCCACACCGACACCGACACCGATGGCAACCAGAGTCGCCACCATAACCAGCATCTCTTTGGGGTCCTTGCGCGGCTCGAGATTCTCAGACATCCTGAGGTTTTTGACAGTAGTCTTTGGCAACTCTTTCTTTTCCAGAGTCTTCTCTTTCAGGCTCCGCAAATCTTGCAGGATCTCATCCACCGAAGAATATCTATCGTTTACATTCTTCTGCAGGCACTTCTGGACGATATATTGAAAGTCGTCCGGATTTACCCAGCCGGCCCTGGATAACTCTTGCAAAGACGGATCGACTTCGAGAAGAGGAGGATGGACCTTTTCTACGTGGTTGGTGAGGGTCTCGAGCATGGTATTGCCGCGAATCGGATGAGCGCCGGTCACCACCTCGTACATGACACAACCAAGTGAATAGATATCAGAACGGTTGTCGACCTTGG